>NZ_LMDF01000001.1 GCF_001425745.1 Caulobacter sp. Root343
CATCGATGTGATTGGGAACTCGTCAAGATACTATGCAAACCAGAACCGGAGATTGGGTTTTCCCCTAGTCTCTGAAGTCTGTGTTAGCGGTCAACTCAACCTGAGAGTTTGATCCTGGCTCAGAGCGAACGCTGGCGGCAGGCCTAACACATGCAAGTCGAACGGATCCTTCGGGATTAGTGGCGGACGGGTGAGTAACACGTGGGAACGTGCCTTTTGGTTCGGAACAACTCAGGGAAACTTGAGCTAATACCGGATAAGCCCTTCGGGGGAAAGATTTATCGCCATTAGAGCGGCCCGCGTCTGATTAGCTAGTTGGTGGGGTAAAGGCCCACCAAGGCGACGATCAGTAGCTGGTCTGAGAGGATGATCAGCCACATTGGGACTGAGACACGGCCCAAACTCCTACGGGAGGCAGCAGTGGGGAATCTTGCGCAATGGGCGAAAGCCTGACGCAGCCATGCCGCGTGAATGATGAAGGTCTTAGGATTGTAAAATTCTTTCACCGGGGACGATAATGACGGTACCCGGAGAAGAAGCCCCGGCTAACTTCGTGCCAGCAGCCGCGGTAATACGAAGGGGGCTAGCGTTGCTCGGAATTACTGGGCGTAAAGGGAGCGTAGGCGGACTGTTAAGTTAGAGGTGAAAGCCCAGGGCTCAACCTTGGAATTGCCTTTGATACTGGCAGTCTTGAGTACGGAAGAGGTATGTGGAACTCCGAGTGTAGAGGTGAAATTCGTAGATATTCGGAAGAACACCAGTGGCGAAGGCGACATACTGGTCCGTTACTGACGCTGAGGCTCGAAAGCGTGGGGAGCAAACAGGATTAGATACCCTGGTAGTCCACGCCGTAAACGATGAGTGCTAGTTGTCGGCATGCATGCATGTCGGTGACGCAGCTAACGCATTAAGCACTCCGCCTGGGGAGTACGGTCGCAAGATTAAAACTCAAAGGAATTGACGGGGGCCCGCACAAGCGGTGGAGCATGTGGTTTAATTCGAAGCAACGCGCAGAACCTTACCACCTTTTGACATGCCCGGACCACCAGAGAGATCTGGCTTTCCCTTCGGGGACTGGGACACAGGTGCTGCATGGCTGTCGTCAGCTCGTGTCGTGAGATGTTGGGTTAAGTCCCGCAACGAGCGCAACCCTCGCGATTAGTTGCCATCAGGTTTGGCTGGGCACTCTAATCGTACTGCCGGAGTTAATCCGGAGGAAGGCGGGGATGACGTCAAGTCCTCATGGCCCTTACAAGGTGGGCTACACACGTGCTACAATGGCGACTACAGAGGGTTGCAATCCCGCGAGGGGGAGCCAATCCCTAAAAGTCGTCTCAGTTCGGATTGTTCTCTGCAACTCGAGAGCATGAAGTTGGAATCGCTAGTAATCGCGGATCAGCATGCCGCGGTGAATACGTTCCCGGGCCTTGTACACACCGCCCGTCACACCATGGGAGTTGGCTTTACCCGAAGGCGCTGCGCTAACTCGCAAGAGAGGCAGGCGACCACGGTAGGGTCAGCGACTGGGGTGAAGTCGTAACAAGGTAGCCGTAGGGGAACCTGCGGCTGGATCACCTCCTTTCTAAGGATGCTTCTCCAGGCTCTCACGAGCCTATTGAGGCTCCAATTAGTGCGCTAGACGCACACAAATGAGCGGATCGCCGCCGTCTTCGTTTCTCTTTCCACTCCTTGATCGCCGACTAGGCGGTCGAGGCGATCGCGAGCCCAGGAGCGGGTCAGGACCTCAGTGTCTTGGATCTGGTCTCTATGCGGCCTATGGGCCCGTAGCTCAGTTGGTTAGAGCGCACGCTTGATAAGCGTGAGGTCATAAGTTCAAGTCTTATCGGGCCTACCACTCTCTCCTACATGGACGCGCAACCGACCAGCTCCCCGCTGGGCAAGCAACTCACACCGAGTGTGAGGGGCCATAGCTCAGTTGGTAGAGCGCCTGCTTTGCAAGCAGGATGTCGTCGGTTCGAATCCGTCTGGCTCCACCATCTCTTCATCTGGAAGGCATGGTAACGCGATCGAGGAATGATCAAGTTTGCACTGGCTCTTGAGCCAGCTGCGAAATGACATTGTGAAGGCAGGGTTCCTCCGCCAACCGTAGCTCACCCCTGGGATACGGACCTGGTTTAAGGATGGACTTAAGAAGACATCATTGTCTGACTAAGGGTAGAGCTCATGCTCGAAGTCTCCTCACGAGAGTGACGAGGCTTTGAAACGCATGGGTTTTGCTGAGAACGATCAAGCGCATAAGGGCTTCTGACGGATGCCTTGGCATTGAGAGGCGATGAAGGACGTGGCACGCTGCGATAAGAGCCGGGGAGGCGCGAGCACCCTTTGATCCGGCTATCTCCGAATGGGGAAACCCACCTTTATGGTCACTCCACTTGTTCCTGACTTCGGTCAGGGCCGTAGTGGATGGATCAGAAGAGGTATAATGACCTGAATACATAGGGTTCATTAAGCAAACCCGGGGAACTGAAACATCTCAGTACCCGGAGGAAAGGACATCAACCGAGACTCCCGTAGTAGTGGCGAGCGAACCGGGACCAGGCCAGTGCTGTCGTGACATAAAGCTGAATGTGTTGGGAAACACAGCCATAGTGGGTGATAGCCCCGTAAGCGTCAAATAGCGACAGACTCGAGTAGGGCGGGACACGTGAAATCCTGTCTGAACATGGGGGGACCACCCTCCAAGCCTAAGTACTCCTCAATGACCGATAGCGAACAAGTACCGTGAGGGAAAGGTGAAAAGCACCCCGACAAGGGGAGTGAAACAGATCCTGAAATCGGAAGCCTACAAGCAGTCGGAGCCACCGCGCGTGGTGACGGCGTACCTTTTGTATAATGGGTCAGCGACTTCATGTGCCGTGCAAGCTTAAGCCGTTAGGTGTAGGCGCAGCGAAAGCGAGTCTGAATAGGGCGAATAAGTACGTCGCATGACGACCCGAAACCAGGTGATCTATCCATGAGCAGGTTGAAGGTAAGGTAACACTTACTGGAGGACCGAACCGGTGAATGTTGAAAAATTCTCGGATGACTTGTGGATAGGGGTGAAAGGCCAATCAAACCTGGACATAGCTGGTTCTCCGCGAAAACTATTTAGGTAGTGCCTCGGACGTATTCCTTGGGGGGTAGAGCACTGAATGGATGCGGGCGGCGCGAGCTGTACCAATTCTAATCAAACTCCGAATACCCAAGAGAACTATCCGGGAGACACACGGCGGGTGCTAACGTCCGTCGTGAAAAGGGAAACAACCCTAACCATCATCTAAGGCCCCCAAGTACTGGCTAAGTGGGAAACGATGTGGGTTTGCTTTGACAACCAGGATGTTGGCTTAGAAGCAGCCATCATTTAAAGAAAGCGTAACAGCTCACTGGTCAAGCGAACCTGCGCGGAAAATGTAACGGGGCTCAAGCCAGTCGCCGAAGGTATGGGTGTGCACTTTGTGCACGCGGTAGCGGAGCGTTCCGTAAGCCGATGAAGGTGAGGCGTGAGCCTTGCTGGAGGTATCGGAAGTGAGAATGCTGACATGAGTAGCGATAAAGAGGGTGAGAGACCCTCTCGCCGAAAGCCCAAGGGTTCCTGCGTAAAGCTAATCTGCGCAGGGTTAGTCGGCCCCTAAGGCGAGGCCGAAAGGCGTAGTCGATGGGAATCAGGTGAATATTCCTGAACCAGTTGGAAGTGACGGATCTGGTAAATTGTCAGGGCTTATTGGATTGCTCCTGGCAGTGAACAGGTCCCTGGAAATAACTCCAACGGAGACCGTACCCGAAACCGACACAGGTGGGCAGGTAGAGTATACCAAGGCGCTTGAGAGAACTGTGCTGAAGGAACTCGGCAAATTGCACGCGTAACTTCGGGATAAGCGTGACTCTTCTTTGGGCAACCAGAGAAGAGTGGCACAAGCCAGGGGGTAGCGACTGTTTATCAAAAACACAGGGCTCTGCGAAGCCGCAAGGCGACGTATAGGGTCTGACGCCTGCCCGGTGCCTGAAGGTTAAAAGGAGGGGTGCAAGCTCTGAATTGAAGCCCAGGTAAACGGCGGCCGTAACTATAACGGTCCTAAGGTAGCGAAATTCCTTGTCGGGTAAGTTCCGACCTGCACGAATGGCGTAACGACTTCCCCACTGTCTCCAGCACAGGCTCAGCGAAATTGAATTCCCCGTGAAGATGCGGGGTTCCCGCGGTCAGACGGAAAGACCCTATGAACCTTTACTGCAGCTTCGCCTTGGCGTTAGCAACAACATGTGTAGGATAGGTGGGAGGCTATGAAACCGGGGCGCCAGTCTCGGTGGAGCCATCCTTGAAATACCACCCTTATTGTTGCTGACGTCTAACCGCGGCCCGTTATCCGGGTCCGGGACATGGCGTGGCGGGCAGTTTGACTGGGGCGGTCGCCTCCCAAAGTGTAACGGAGGCGCGCGATGGTGGGCTCAGACCGGTCGGAAATCGGTCGTCGAGTGCAATGGCATAAGCCCGCCTGACTGCGAGACTGACAAGTCGAGCAGAGACGAAAGTCGGCCATAGTGATCCGGTGGTCCTGCGTGGAAGGGCCATCGCTCAACGAATAAAAGGTACTCTAGGGATAACAGGCTGATTTTGCCCAAGAGTCCATATCGACGGCAAAGTTTGGCACCTCGATGTCGGCTCATCACATCCTGGGGCTGGAGCAGGTCCCAAGGGTTCGGCTGTTCGCCGATTAAAGTGGTACGTGAGCTGGGTTCAGAACGTCGTGAGACAGTTTGGTCCCTATCTGCCGTGGGTGTACGAGACTTGAGAGGATCTGTCCCTAGTACGAGAGGACCGGGATGGACACACCTCTGGTGGACCTGTCATGGCGCCAGCTGTGCAGCAGGGTAGCTAAGTGTGGAATAGATAACCGCTGAAAGCATCTAAGCGGGAAACTAACCTCAAAACAAGGTCTCGCTGAGAGCCGTGGAAGACCACCACGTTGATAGGCCGGGTGTGGAAGTGCGGCGACGCATGGAGCTTACCGGTACTAATAGCTCGATAGGCTTGATCGTTCTTCAGTCAAACCCATGCAATCGCATGGCTCTACCTCAGACACTGATGTCTTCTTCTTAAATCGCCACTCTCGAAACAGAGTGGTCGATATCCTTTTCGCTGACCTGGTGGCTATGCCGGGGGTTCCCCACCCGATCCCATTCCGAACTCGGTCGTTAAGTCCCCCTGGGCCAATGGTACTTCGTCTCAAGGCGCGGGAGAGTAGGTCGCCGCCAGGTCCGCCAAAAGGATATCCTCTTCAAGTCCACTCCCTGCCAACTCAATCTCAACACCCTGACGCGGGGTGGAGCAGCCCGGTAGCTCGTCAGGCTCATAACCTGAAGGTCACAGGTTCAAATCCTGTCCCCGCACCCAAGGGTTCAATCTCAACACCCTGACGCGGGGTGGAGCAGCCCGGTAGCTCGTCAGGCTCATAACCTGAAGGTCACAGGTTCAAATCCTGTCCCCGCACCCAAGGTCCCATAAGGCTTAGTCCGCGTTTCGACGCCCCGTCCGCTTGCGGCCGGGGCTTTTTGACACCCTGACGTGCAACCTATAGCGGCATTTTGGCAACGCTCGCCGCCTGAAGCGCGAATTTTTGTGGCTTAGGCCGTCTTGATGCCGATTTTCTCCATTCAAAGCCCATAGCGCGTAGCGCGGTTTTGCGTCATGACTTCCGTCGGAAGGACGCGGGCCGACTATCAGCCCGTCGATTGAGGTGTTTGAGGATAATATGGCGAACGGTGTCGTTAAGTGGTTCAACCCGGCCAAGGGCTTTGGTTTCATTCAGCCCGAGGACGGCGGCCAGGACGTGTTCGTCCACATCGCCGCGGTTGAACGCTCGGGCCTGGCGGGCCTGAACGAAGGTGATCAAGTCAATTACGAGCTGGAAGAAGACCGCCGCTCGGGCAAGACTTCGGCCGGTCAACTGCGTGTCACGGGCCATGGCGCTGTTCCGGCCGGCGGTGGCGCCGGCGGCGCTCGCGCTGGCGCTCGTCCCCCGCGCAGCTTCGACGGTCCGCGCGGCGGCGGTGGCGGCGGCGGCGGTTTCTCGGGCGGCACCGGGGAGTCGGGCACGGGCGTGGTGAAGTGGTTCAACACGACCAAGGGCTTCGGCTTCATCCAGCCGGACAACGGCGGCGGCGATGTGTTCGTGCACATCTCGGCCGTGGAACGCGCCGGGCTGCGCGGCCTGAACGAAGGCCAGCAAGTCGGCTATGAGCTTGAACAGGACCGCCGCTCGGGCAAGACCTCGGCCGGCAATCTGCGCATCCTCTAAGGCTGTTCGCAGCGAAAAGGCCGCCCGGACGGACGGCCTTTTCAGAGCTTTTTTGAGAGGCCCCGCCGACGCGGAAGTGTCGGACGGGGCCTCTTGGCATTCGAAAGCGCGGCTTAACGACGCACCCTAGGCGTCAGCGCGCGCCTTGTCCGAAGCCGCCTGGTTGACCGCCAGGGCGGTCAGGTTGACGATGCCACGCGCCGTGACACTGGGGATCAACACATGCACCGGCTTGCTCATGCCCAGCAGAATCGGGCCGACCAGCAGGGACTCGGTGGCGGCGCTGAGCAGGGTCAGGCCGATATTGGCCGCGTCCAGGGTCGGCATGACCAGCAGGTTGGCCGAGCCCTTTAGCGGGCTGTCGGCGACCATGCGGTCGCGCAAATGCTGGCTGAGGGCGGCGTCGGCGTGCATCTCGCCGTCGACTTCCAGGTCCGGCGCCTGGGCGCGCAACAGGGCCAGGGCCTCGCGCATCTTGCGGGCGGTCGGCGAGTTGCTGGCCCCGAACGAGGAGTGCGAGAGCAGGGCGGCCTTGGGCGTCAGGCCAAAGCGACGGACGGCCTCGGCGGCCAGTTGGGTGACCTCGCAGATCTGGTCGGCGGTCGGGTCGACATTGACGTGGGTGTCGCAGAAGAACAGCGTGCCGGTCTGCAGGATCAACGTCGACATGGCGTAGACGCGGCTGACATTGTCCCGCTTGGGAATGATCGGCAGGGCGTACTTCATGTGCTGCCACCAGTCGCCGCTGCCGCCGACCAGGGCGGCCTCGACATAGCCGGACGCCAGCAGCATCGAGGCCGCCACGGTGCGGCGACCCTGAACGCGGCGCTCGGCGGCGATCGGCGGCACGCCGCGCCGGCCGACCAGGCGCTGATAGTCGGCGACGAGCGGGCCGAACAGATCCTTGTCGGTCTGCGGATCGACGATCTCGATCGCGCCGCCGAGGTCTAGGCGCAGGCCCATCTCCGCGACCTTGGCCTTGATGACGTCGCGACGGCCGACCAGCACCGGCCTGGCCAGGCCCTCGTCGACGACGGTCTGGACGGCGCGCAGCACGCGCTCGTCCTCGCCCTCGGCATAGGCGACCTTGACCGGCGCCTTGCGGGCCCGCTCGAACACCGGCCGCATCAGCTGGCCCGAGCGGTAGACGAACAGCTCCAGCTCGGCCTGATAGGCGTCGAAGTCGGCGATCGGCCGGGTGGCGACGCCGCTGTCCATGGCCGCGCGGGCCACGGCCGGGGCGATCTGCAGGATCAGGCGCGGGTCGAACGGCTTGGGGATGATGTATTGCGCGCCGAACACCGGCGCCGCGCCGCCATAGGCCGAGGCCACGACCTCGGACGCCTCGGCGCGGGCCAGCTCGGCGATGGCCTCGACGGCGGCGACCTTCATCGCCTCGTTGATCTCGCTGGCCCCGACGTCCAGGGCGCCTCGGAAGATGAACGGGAAGCAGAGGACGTTGTTGACCTGGTTGGGATAGTCGCTGCGGCCGGTGGCCATGATGGCGTCGGGGCGGGCGGCATAGACCAGCTCGGGCAGGATTTCCGGATCCGGATTGGCCATGGCCAGGATCAGCGGGTTCGGAGCCAGCAGCGGCAGCCACTCGGGCTTGAACACGCGCGGGGCCGAGAGGCCCAGGAAGATGTCGGCGCCCGGCAGCACTTCAGGCAGGGTGCGCGCGTCGGTCTGGCGGGCGTAGCGGGCCATATTGTCGGGCATGTCCGGCTCACGGCCGGCATGCACCACGCCCTTGATGTCGGTCAGGGTGACGTTCTCGACCGGCAGACCCATCGAGACCAGCAGGTCGACGCAGGCCAGGGCGGCCGCGCCGGCGCCCGAGGTGACCAGCTTGACGTCCATCAGGGTCTTGCCTTGGACGAGCAAGGCGTTGCGGACCGCCGCCGCGCAGACGATGGCGGTGCCGTGCTGGTCGTCGTGGAAGACCGGGATGTTCATCCGCTCGCGCAGGGCGCGTTCGATGACGAAGCACTCGGGGGCCTTGATGTCCTCGAGATTGATGCCGCCGAAGGTGGGCTCCAGGGCCGCGACCACCTCGATGAAGCGGTCGGGATCCTCGGCGTCGACCTCAATGTCGAAGACGTCGATGCCGGCGAACTTCTTGAACAGGACGGCCTTGCCTTCCATCACCGGCTTGGAGGCCAGCGGGCCGATATTGCCAAGGCCCAGCACCGCGGTGCCGTTGGAGATCACCGCCACCAGATTGCCGCGGGCGGTGTAGTCGCGCGCCAGGTCGGGGTTTTCGGCGATGGCCAGGCAGGGCGCGGCGACGCCGGGCGAATAGGCGAGGGCGAGGTCGCGCTGGGTGGCCATGCGCTTGGTGGCTTCGATCGCCAGTTTCCCGGGCCGCGGAAGACGGTGGTAGTCCAGGGCGGCTTTACGGAAATCCTCGTCCATCGATCGTTCCTCTGGCGGCCTGCGCGGCGCATCTGGCTGGCTTCGTCTCAGCGCGAAGCGTCGGCGCCTTTGCTAGCGGGGTTGGCGCGGCAATTCCAACTCTTCGCCGCCGATCGGGCGTTTTTTATTGGTAGCGGTACCAGTCGTCGACGCGGTCGGAAGCGGATTCCGGCTCTCATAAGTAATAAATCTATTATATAATGCCTGCGCTTCGGGCGCCGCGCGCCGCCTTCCTTGGCGCTTGTCCTTCCAGCGCGGCCGTGTGGGGCAAGGCGCTGGACAGGGCGGGCGGAGCACCCGAGCATCGGTTGGCGACCAGAGGGCGGAGCATGAGCGGATTGACGACCCATATCCTCGACCAGGCGGCCGGAAAGCCGGCGGCCGGGGTCGTGGTGCGGGTATCGCGTCGCGAGGGCTCGAACCTCGCCCCGGTGGCGGAACTCCGCACGGACGCCGACGGTCGCGCGCGGCTTGTCGCCGGCGAGGACCTGAAGGTCGGCGGCTATCGCCTGGAGTTCGCGATTGGCGAGCACTTCAAGGCGTCCGGCCTGCCGGTTACCGACCCGCCGTTCCTGGACGTCGTGGTCATCGATTTCGCCGTGTCGAACGTCGAGCAGCATTGGCACGTGCCGCTGCTGGTCTCGCCGTACGGCTATTCCACCTACCGGGGCAGCTGATGGGCGAGACGATCAGGTTCCTGCTGGACGGCGAGGTCCATGAGGTGCGCGGGGCCAACCCGACGACGACCTTGCTCGAGCACCTGCGCGGCCCGATGCGGCGCACCGGAACCAAGGAGGGCTGCGCCGAGGGTGACTGCGGCTCGTGCACGGTGCTGGTCGGCGAGCCGGACGGCGAGGGGCCCGCGGGGCGCGTCGCCTGGCGGGCGGTCAACAGCTGCATCCAGTTCCTGCCTATGCTGCACGGCAAGGCGTTGATGACGGTCGAGAGCCTGGCCAAAGGTGGCGCGCTGCATCCGGTGCAGCAGGCCATGGTCGACAAGCACGGCTCGCAGTGCGGCTTCTGCACGCCGGGCATCGTGATGTCGTTGTATGGCCGCGCGATCGCGGCCAAGGGCGCGGCCGCCCCGGTCGGCGAGGTGCTGGCTGGCAACCTGTGCCGCTGCACCGGCTATGGCCCGATCATCGAGGTGGCCAAGGGCGTCGCGGCCGAGCCCGCGCCGGCGGTCGACCTGTCCCCCCTCCACGACGAGACCATGCTGGACCTCAGCTTCGAGGATCCGATCCACGGCGTCACGCGCCGCTGGCTGGCGCCGCGCACGGTCGACGAGTTGGCCCAGGTCTACGAAGCCCATCCCGATGCGACGATCGTGGCCGGCGCCACCGATGTCGGCCTATGGGTCACCAAGCAGCGGCGGCCGCTGCCGATCCTGATCAGCGTGTCCGAAGTCGCCGAACTGAAGGCGCTGGAAGAGACGGCCGAGGCCTTACGGATCGGCGCGGGCGTCCGCTATGTCGACGCCGTCGAGGCGATCTCGAAACTCTATCCCGACTTGGGCGCGATGATGCGGCGCCTGGGCTCGACCCAGGTGCGCAACAGCGGCACGATCGGCGGCAACATCGCCAACGGCTCGCCGATCGGCGACATGCCGCCGGCCCTGATCGCGGCGGGCGCGACCCTGGTCCTGCGGAAGGGGAGTGAGCGGCGCGAGATGCCGCTGGAAGACTTCTTCCTCGACTACGGCAAGCAGGATCGCCGGCCCGGCGAGTTCGTCGAGGCGGTGATCGCGCCGAAGCTCGACGCCAGCCGGATCTTCAAGGTTTTCAAACTGTCCAAGCGTTTCGACCAGGACATCTCGGCGGTCTGCGGGGCGTTTTCGCTGGCGGTGAAGGACGGCGTGGTCGCCGACGTCCGCATCGCCTTCGGCGGCATGGCCGGCACGCCCAAGCGGGCGAAGGCCTGCGAAGCGGCGCTGGTCGGCCAGCCCTGGACCGAGGCTACGGTCGAGGCCGGGATGGCGGGGCTCGATATCGACTACAAGCCGATGAGCGACATGCGCGCCTCGGCGGCCTACCGGTCGCTGACCGCGCGGAATATGCTGCGCAAGGTGTTCCTGGAGAGCCAGGACCCGGATGCGGAGACCCGTATCGTTCCGGAGAGCGCGCATGGCTGACTCCGCCGCCACCGTCGTCGAGACCACCCCGTTCCAGGGTGTCCACGCGCCTCTGCCGCATGACAGCGCCGTCCGCCACGTCGCGGGCTCGGCGATCTATATCGACGACATTCCCGAGCCGGTCGGCCTGCTGCACGTGCACCTGGGCATGAGCGCCCGGGCGCACGCGCGTATCACCAAGCTGGATCTCTCGGCCGTCCGCGCCGCCCCGGGCGTGGTGCTGGTGCTGACCGCCGCCGACATTCCCGGCGAGAACGACGTCAGCCCGGTAATCCACGACGACAAGCTGTTCGCTGACGGCGAGGTCTATTGCGTCGGCCAGAGCCTGTTCGCCGTCGCCGCCACCTCGATCGCCGCCGCCCGCGCCGCCGCTGGCCTGGCCGTGGTCGCGTACGAGGACCTGCCGGCCGCTGTCGACATCGCCGCCGCCCGCGACATGGACCTGAAGATCGAGACCTCGCAGCGCATGGCGCGCGGCGACGCCCAGGCCGCGCTCGCCGCCGCGCCGCGCCGGGTCCAGGGCCAGTTCGCGATCGGCGGCCAGGACCACTTCTACCTTGAGGGCCAGGTGGCCCTGGCCACGCCGGGCGAGGACGGCGACGTCCACATCTGGTCGTCGACCCAGCATCCCAGCGAAGTCCAGCACCTGGTCGCTCGCGTGCTGGATCGCCCGCACACCGCCGTCACCGTCGAGATCCGCCGCATGGGCGGGGGCTTCGGCGGCAAGGAGACGCAAGCCTCGCTATTCGCCGCCGCCGCCGCCCTGGTGGCGGTGAAGACCGGCCGCCCGGCCAAGTGCCGTCCGGATCGCGACGAGGACATGGTCATGACCGGCAAGCGGCACGACTTCGAGGCCGCCTACGACGTCGGCTTCGACGACGACGGAAGGCTGACGGGGCTGTCCCTGGAGTTGGCCTCGCGCTGCGGGGCGACGACCGACCTGTCGCTGGCGATCAACGATCGGGCGATGTTCCACGCCGACAACACCTACTACCTGCCGGCGGTCGAGATCATCTCGCACCGGTTCAAGACCCACACCGTCTCGAACACCGCCTTCCGGGGCTTCGGCGGACCGCAGGGCATGCTGGCCATCGAGCGGGTGATGGACGCGGTCGCCGCCGCCACCGGCCTGGACCCGCTGGAGGTGCGCCGCCGCAACCTCTATGGCGGGGAGGGGCGTAACCTGACGCCCTACCACCAGACGGTGGAGGACAATGTCGCTCCGCAGCTGATCGACGAGCTGGCGGCGTCCTGCGCCTACGACGCGCGTCGCCGCGAGATCGAGGCGTTCAACCGCGCCAGCCCGGTGCTGAAGAAGGGCATCGCCCTGACGCCGGTGAAGTTCGGCATCTCGTTCACGACCACCCACCTGAACCAGGCCGGCGCCCTGATCCACCTCTACGCCGACGGCTCGATCATGCTGAACCATGGCGGCACCGAGATGGGGCAGGGGCTGCACGTCAAGGTCGCCCAGATCGTCGCCCAGGCCTTCCAGGTCGACATGGCCCGGATCAAGGTGACCTCGACCGTCACCGACAAGGTGCCCAACACCTCGGCCACCGCCGCCTCGTCGGGCGCGGACCTCAACGGCATGGCGGCCCTGAACGCGGCCGAGACGATCAAGGCGCGGCTGGTGGCGTTCGCCGCCAAGAAGTGGGGCGTCGAACCGCACGAAGTGGCCTTCACCCCCGACGGCGTCCGTGTCGGCGGCGAAACCTTCGAGTTCGGCTGGTTCGCCCGACAAGCCTATCTGGCGCGGATCTCGCTATCGGCCACCGGCTTCTACGCCACGCCCAAGATCCACTATGACCGCGCCACCCATACCGGCCGGCCGTTCTTCTACTTCGCCTATGGCGCGGCCTGCAGCGAGGTGCTGATCGACACCCTGACCGGCGAGATGAAGGTCACCCGCGCCGACATCCTGCACGACGTCGGCAAGTCGCTGAACCCGGCCATCGACCTGGGCCAGATCGAAGGGGGCTTCATCCAGGGGATGGGCTGGCTGACGACCGAGGAGCTTGTCTATGACGGGGAGGGCCGTCTGCGGACCCACGCGCCTTCGACCTACAAGATTCCGACCTGCGGCGATCGGCCGGCGCATCTGGATGTCCGGCTGTGGAAGGCGGGGCGCAATGTCGAGGCGACCGTGCACCGCTCCAAGGCCGTGGGCGAGCCGCCGCTGATGCTGGCGATCTCGGTGTACAGCGCGATCAATCACGCCGTGGCGAGTGTCGGCGACTACAAGGTTCTGCCGCGGCTCGATGCGCCGGCGACGCCCGAGGCGATCCTGATGGCGTGCGAGGATGTGAAGGCGAGGACTCATGTTTAGTCCCCTCTCCCATAGGGAGAGGGAGGGGCCCGCGCCGAAGGCGTGGGAGGGTGAGGGGTCACACCGTCATCCGTCGAAACCCCTCACCCCTACCCCTCTCCCTATGGGAGAGGGAGCATGAGGAACTGGGCTCGCGAGGCCTTGGCCAGGCTGGATGCGCATGATGAAGCGGCGCTGGTCACCGTCCTGGCCACCGAAGGCTCGGCCCCGCGCGAGGCCGGGACCAAGATGGTCGTCTGGCGCGGCGGCCAGTCCGGCACGATCGGCGGCGGCAATCTGGAGCACCGCGCCGCCGACCAGGCGCGGCGGATGCTGGAAGGCGGCCAAGTCCACTTCGCGATCCAGGACTATCCGCTGGGTCCGCTGCTGGCCCAGTGCTGCGGCGGCCGGGTGCGGCTGTTCCTGGAGCGTTTGAACGACAACAGCCGCGACTGGCTGACCGAGGCCGCCAAGCGGATGGACGCGGCCCAGCCGTTCGAGGTCCGCACCCGCTTCGACCCCGGCGCCCTGAGCAAGACCATCGCCCCGATCCTGGCCACCGACGCCGAGGGCCCCTCCGTCTCTCTGGCCGGCGCGTCCGCCAGCGCGCGCGGGGTCCGGCCTGACCTGGGCGACGTGTTGGTCGAGCGCGCCGACGCCCCGCGCCCGCCACTGCTGCTGTTCGGGGCCGGTCATGTCGGCCAGGCCGTCGCCAAGGCCTTCGAGCCGCTACCCTTCCGCCTGTCCTGGTACGACAGCCGGCCGGAGACCGCCGACATCGGCGGCGTCCGCGTCGCCGAGGCGGCCGAGATGGCCGCCGCGGCCATGGGCGCCAGCTCCGACGCCTATGGCCTGGTGATGACCCATGACCATGCCCTGGACTACGCCCTGGTCTCGGCCGGCCTGGCCGGCGGCGGCTTTACATACCTCGGCGTCATCGGCTCGAAGACCAAGCGCGCCCGATTCATGAGCCGGCTGCGCGACGATGGCTTCTCGGAAGTCGTGCTGACCCGCCTGACGTGCCCCATCGGCCTGCCGCATCTGAAGAGCAAAGCGCCGGAGGTGATCGCGGTTTCGGTGGCCGCCGACCTCCTGATGCGCCAGGAAGCGGCGCGGATCCGCAACGACGAAGGCCTGACCCGTGCAAGCATTTAGAGCGTCGATCCTCCACCTGCTGGAGGACCCGACGAGGAACGCGGAGGCGGTCGCCTTCCACGACGACGGCCTGCTGTTGGTCGAGGACGGCCGCGTGGTCGCTTGCGGCGCCTATGCCGAGCTGTCGCCGTTGCTGGGCGATGCGCCGGTCGACGACCTGACCGGCCATCTGATCACGCCGGGCTTCGTCGACACCCATATCCACTTCCCGCAGGTCGACGTCATCGCCGCCCACGGCAAGCAGCTGCTGGACTGGCTGGAGCAGCATACTTTCCCAGCCGAAAAGGCCTTCGCCGACCCGAAGCACGCGGCCGACACCGCGGCCTTCTTCATCGACGAGCTGCTGCGCAACGGCACCACGACGGCCCTGGTGTTCGGCTCGGTGCACAAGGTCTCGGTCGACGCCCTGTTCGCCGAAGCCTTCGACCGCGACATGCGGCTGATCGCCGGCAAGTCGCTGATGGACCGCAACGCGCCCGACGGTCTGACCGACACGGTCGAGAGCAGCCGCGCCGACATGGAGGCCCTGATCGCCGACTGGCACGGCAAGGGGCGCCTCGGCTACGCGGTCACCCCGCGCTTCGCGATCAGCTGCAGCGACGAGCAGCTGGCCATGGCCGGTGAGGTGCTGGCCGCCCATCCCGACGTCTGGATGCAGACCCATCTCTCCGAGAACCTGCACGAGATCAAGGAGACGGCCCGGCTGTTTCCCGCCGCCAAAGACTATCTGGACGTCTACGACCGTTTCGGCCTGCTGCGCGAACGCTCGGTCTTCGCCCACTGCGTCCACCTGAAGGGCGAGGCCTTCCAGCGGATGGCCGCCAAGGGCGGGGCGGCGGCCTTCTGCCCGACCTCGAACCTGTTCCTGGGCTCGGGCCTGTTCCCGCTGGAGGAGGCCTGTGCGCTGGGGGTCAAGGTCGGCATGGGCACTGATGTCGGGGCCGGCACGACCTTCTCGATCCTCCATACCCTGGGCGAGGCCTACAAGGTCGGCCAGCTGCGCGGCGACGCGCTGGACCCGTTCCACGCGCTGTACCTGGCGACCCTGGGCGGGGCGCGGGCGCTGGACCTGGACGACAAGATCGGCAACCTCGCGCCAGGCAAGGAGGCTGATTTCGTGGTGCTGGACCTGGCCGCGACCCCGCTGATGGCGCGGCGGCTGGCCGGGGCCAAGCGCCTCGAGGACCGACTGTTCGCGCTGACGGTGCTGGGGGATGACCGCGTGGTGGCGCGGACCTATTTGGCGGGCGTGGAGCGGTACAGGCGCTAACTGGAGAACTTGCCCCGCCGCGCCTGCAGCACTCCTCCCCCGGAGGGGGAAGAAGATCCTTCCGCCCGCCTTTGGGGGCGGACGACCGCGAAGCGGTCAGGTGGGGGAAGCCGCTTAAGCCGCCCCCATCGTCTCCGCGTACAGCTTCAACAACCGGTCCCCATCCACGGCCACCGTCGCCGCCTGGATCGGTTGGTCATCCCAGGCCGACGGCCCGAACAGCTCGCCCTCGACCTTCTGGCAGGTCTGGCCCAGGGCAACGCCCTCGGTCACCACCCGCACCGAGCCGCGACGCACGGTGAACAGGGTCGGGTCGATCACGAACGCCACCGCCGCGGCGTCGTGGACGCAGCAGCCGACGATGCCGTCGCGGCCGCCGTAGAAGGCGGCGTAGGGCTTGGAGATCTCATTGAGGAACACGCCGGCGTCGCCGCCCGACGCAGCCAGGGCTTCCATGTATTGCGGGGTCATCACCACCTGGGTGGTCACATCCAGGCTGACGGCGGTGAGGTTCCAAGGCGCGGTGAACACTTGGTCGGCGGCTTCCGGGTCGTTCCAGATATTAGCCTCGGCCACGGGCGTGACATTGCCCGGCTTGCCGGCCACGCCGAACGCGCCGCCCATGATCACCACCGACTTCAGCAGGGTCGCGACCTCGGGATCGGCCTTCAGGGCCAGGACCAGGTTGGTCAGCGGGCCGACGGCGCACAGCACCACCTCGCCCGGATACTGGCGGGCCAGGTCGATGATCGCCTGGTGGGCCGGCTTGGTCTCGGGTTGGCCCGGAACCAGCCCGGTCAGCTCGACATCGCCCAGGCCGTTCTCGCCGTGCACGAAGGTCGGCGAGGGATTGCGCGGCCGGGTCAGCGGCTTGTCGGTCCCCTTGTAGACAGGGGCGGTCAGGCCGAAGCGCTGCTTCAGGTAAAGCGCATTGCGGGTCGTCGTCTCGATGTCGGAATTGCCGAAGATCGTCGTCACCGCGATCAGCTCGAGCGCGGGGCTGGCCTCGATGAACAGCAGCGCCATGGCGTCGTCGATGCCGGGATCAGTGTCGAAGATGATCTTGGTCGGAGTCGTCATGGGCGGGCTCTAGCGCTTTTCTTCTTGTGACGCGAGGCGCTGGTCGGCCCCGCCTTGCATCAACGAAACATGGGCCGAGGCGACCTTCCAGCCGTCCTCGGTGCGGATCCAGGTCTGGCTCTGGCGGCCGATCTTGCCGGTGTCGTCGCGGCGGAACTCGACATTGGCGACGGCGAAGTCGGCGCCGAAGGTGGTGATCTGTGTCCGTAGCCGCGTGCGCGGCGGCGAGCCGCCGGCCCGACCGAGGCGGAAGGCGGCGATCTCGTCGAAGCTCCAGAGGTTCTCGGCGACACCCAGCCGCACGGTGTGCGGCGCGTTCCAGAAAGCGCCGTCCAGCGCCGCGACGTCATTGCTCATCAGCGCCGTCTCGTAGGCGTCGACCAAGGCGGTCAGCTCCGCCAGCACATCGGGATCGTTGACGATCATAGGGCGCCTTTCGGAGGATGGGCGGTAAGGACCCCGGCGCGCTCCAGCCGCGTGGCGGCGGCGAAGGCCAGGTCCTCGCGCCAAGCCGGCGCGATGATCTGCACGCCGACCGGCAGCTGTCCCGGACGGTTCACCGGCGCGGCCAGCACCGGCAGGCCGACATAGCTGATCGGCTGGGTGAAGGCGCCGAGGTTCTTGCGCACCGAGACGGGGACCCCGTCCATCTCCATGGTCGCTTGGCCGATCGGCGGGGCGGGACAAACCGACGAGGGGGCCAGCAGGATGTCGTAGCGCTGGAAGGCTGCCCGGACTTCGTCACGGAAGACGGTGCGAAAGCGTTGAGCCGCGCGATGCACGCCTTCCGGCAGCAGGGCCCCGGCCAGCAGGCGGTCGCGGACGGCCGGGTCATAGTCCATGGCCCGGGCGGCCAGGTCGTCGTGATGCAGCTCGCCGCCCTCGAAGGCGGTCAGGCAGAAGGCGGCCGCGCGGGCGGCTTGTGCGCCGGGGAGTTGCACGATGTCGTCGGCCTTCAGCGCCACGGCCACCCGGCCCAGGGCTTCCAGCACTTCGGGGAACGCGCCTTGCTGGAACCAGCCGCCCAGCACGCCAACCCGCAACGGCTGATTGGCCAGGACCTCGAGGCGCTCCGACAGCGGCTCGACCTCGCGCACGCAGATCGCGTCGCCTTGCGGATCCGGGCCCTGCAGCACGTCGTAGGCCAGGGCCAGGTCCTCGACCGACCGCGCGAACGGACCGACGTGGTCCAGGCTCTCGACGAAGGGGAAGACGCCCTGGCGCGACAGGCGGCCATAGGTGGGCTTCAGGCCGAAGACGCCGCACAGGCTGGCCGGGATGCGGATCGAGCCGTTGGTGTCCGAGCCCAGCGTCAGGGGCGTAAGGCCCGCCGCCACGGCCGCCGCCGACCCGCCCGACGAGCCGCCGGCGATGCGGGTCGGATCGTGCGGATTGCGCACCGGCCCGTCGTGCGCGTTCTCGGTGACGAAGCCATAGGCGAACTCGTCCATGTTCAGCGCGCCCACCAGGATCGCCCCGGCGGCGGTCAGGCGCCGGACCAGGGTCGCATCGTGGGGCGGGGCAGCGGCCTCGCGGCGGATCTTCGAGCCGGCCAGGGTCGGCAGACCCTCGACATCGAACAGGTTCTTGACCGCGAACGGCACGCCGGCCAGCGGACCCAGGGGACGTCCGGCGGCGCGATCGGCGTCGACGGCATCGGCCGCGGCGAGGG
This sequence comes from Caulobacter sp. Root343, assembly GCF_001425745.1. Classification (GTDB taxonomy): domain Bacteria; phylum Pseudomonadota; class Alphaproteobacteria; order Caulobacterales; family Caulobacteraceae; genus Caulobacter. Next base: position 18,325 of record NZ_LMDF01000001.1, read on the forward strand.
CGCGCTCGGCGGTCACGGCGGTGAAGGCGTTGATCCCGCCGTCCAGCCGCTGGATCCGCGACAGGGTGGCCTCGGTCACCGCCCGAGCGGTGACGTGGCCGGCGCGGACCTCGCCGGCGATCTCGACGATGCTGCAGAAGCTCACGGTTCGAAGATCTCCGGGGCCTCGCTGGCGGCCTCGTCCAAGGGAGCCTCGCTCAAGGCGGCGACGAACAGGGTGGTCTGGCTCCGCAGCAGAGCGACGTTGTCGATGACGCCGGGCAGGGCGGCCGGCGGCAGGCTCAGCCCGCGCTCGGCCGCGCGGGCGGCGGTCCAGGGACCGATCTCGGCGTTGCCGAGTTCGAGGAAGGCCGTCGTCTCCGGGTCTATCGTCCGCGCGTCGGGCGCCATGCGGCCAGGCTCCATAAGTAAGAAAAAACTTCATACACCCGGGTTCGCCGGACACGCCAGCCCTGCTTGGCGAGGAACGGGTTTCCGCCCAAGCGCGCGCCATTCTCCGCGCCGATCGCCCGCCGCGCAGGCAGGCGAGGGCGATCGCGCGTTCCGATGCGCGTCACGCCTTGGGACGCGCGCCGTGCTGGCGCGTGATGCACATGTAAGAAGGAACTTACTTGATGGCGCATCACCGACTGGCTTCGGCCCCCGACACCGTCCGCTTCGGCATGTTCGACGCGGCCTTCGATCCCGTGCTGACGGTGAGCCCTGGCGACAGCGTCACCTTCGAATGCGTTTCGGGCGGGACCGAGGTGATGCCGCCACCGGGGTCGGCCTACGCCATACCGGCCGCGCTACAGGCGATCCACGACAGCAACCCGGCGCGGATCGGCCCGCACATCCTGACTGGCCCCGTCGCCATCGCCGGCGCCGAGCCGGGCGACACCCTGGAGGTCCGCATCGAGGCCGTCGCGCCGAACAACGACTGGGGCTATTGCGCGGTGCGGCCGCTGGCCGGCACGCTGCCGGAAGACTTCCCCGACCGCTATGTCAGCCACATCGCCGTCGACCGGGCGCGCGGGGTCTGCAAGCCGGAGTGGGGCCCAGAACTGCCGCTGGCCCCGTTCTTCGGCACCATGGGCGTGGCCCCGCCCGCTCGGTACGGCCGTCTGTCCAGCCGCGAACCGCGCGAGCACGGCGGCAACATGGACAACAAGGAGTTGGGCGCCGGCGCGACCCTCTACCTGCCGGTCTGGGTTCCAGGCGCGAACTTCTCGGTCGGCGACGGCCATGGGCGTCAGGGCGACGGCGAGGTCTGCGTCAACGCGCTGGAGATGGGCCTGACCGGGACCTTCACCTTCGTGCTGCACAAGGCGGGGGACGCGGGCGCCTTCGCCTGGCCCCGGGCCGAGACGCCGACCCACTACATCCTGATGGGTTTCAACGAAGACCTCGACCTGGCCATGAAGCAGGCCCTGCGCCAGACCATCGACTTCATCACCGCGCGCTCCGCCCTGACGCGCGTGCAGGCCTACCAGTTCTGCTCGCTGGCCGTGGACTTTCGGGTGACCCAGACGGTCAATGGCGAGAAGGGCGTCCACGCCTTGCTGGCGAAGGGGCTGCTGTTCTGAGCGAGCGAACGATCGGCGCCGGTTCGGTTGCTAGCCTCTAGCTCCACCTGTGCGCGTGGTGTCGTGGAGCTCAGAGATAACGGATTCTCGCGCGCCATGCCTTTGTCGAAACATGTCGCCGCCACACTGAAGCCCTTGCGCCAAAAGGCTTTGATGTGCCGAAGCGGGATTGTTCCCGTCCAACGCGACCGGTTTCGTGGTTAATATTCCCCGAATGGCTGAATGCGCTACGGCGCCGCTCTTGCAACCTCTAGGTCACGCTTCGGTTGTGTCCTGTTTCGGGGGATCTGTGAGATGGAATTGCAAGGTACGCAAGGCGCGGACACCCTGACGGGCGGCGCGGAAAACGACACGCTGTACGGCTATGCCGGCAATGACATCCTGAAGGGCGGCGCGGGCGACGACGTCCTGGCCGGCAACGAGGGCGCCGACACCCTGCAAGGCGGCGATGGCGACGACTACCTGCTGGGCGGCCCCGGCAACGACACCCTCGACGGCGGCGCGGGCGGCGACTGGGCGGCCTACGAGGACGCCACGGCGGCCGTGAAGGTCGATCTGAACATCACCATCGCCCAGAACACCGGCGGCGGCGGAACCGACAAGCTGATCGGCATCGAGCACGTCTACGGCTCGGCCTACAACGACACCCTGACCGGCGACGCCGACGCCAACATGATGGTCGGCGGCGAGGGCAACGACATCGTCAGCGGCGGCAAGGGCGACGACACCCTGTGGGGCTCGGCTGGCAATGACACCCTCGATGGCGGCGACGGCGACGACTATCTGGTCGGCGGCGCGGGCGACGACATCGTCAAGGGCGGCGCGGGCTGGGACTGGTCGTCCTACGAGGACGCCACGGCCGGCGTCACCGTCGACCTCAACAAGACCACCGCCCAGAACACCGGCGGCGGCGGGATCGACACCCTGAGCGGCGTCGAGCACCTGTACGGGACCAAGTTCAACGACACCCTGACCGGCGACGCCAAGGACAACTACCTGTGGGGTGACGCGGGCGACGACAAGCTCTACGGCGGCGCGGGCGATGACCACCTGTCGGGCGGCGTGGGCGTCAACATCATCGACGGCGGCGCCGGGTTCGACACGGTCGATTACGCGTTCAGCGACGTGGGCGTAACGATCAATCTGAACATGGGCGCCCCGCCGGTGGGCGGCGGCCCACTGGTCGGCGATTGGCTGACCTCGATCGAGGCGGCGATGGGCTCGGCCTATGATGACGAGATCACGGGCAACGCAGACGAGAACTACCTATTCGGCGATGCGGGCGACGATCAATTGTACGCCGTCGGCGGCAACGACACGTTGGATGGTGGCGACGGCGATGACTATCTGGTCGGCAGCGCGAACAGCACCGGCGACCTGCTGATCGGCGGCGCGGGCAACGACTCGTTGAATGTGGGTCCGGGCTCCGCGACCGTCATCGATGGCGGCGACGGCGACGACTGGCTGCACGTCTCGCCGCCCGTGAGCTCCGGCTTCCTGGCCATGACGATCGACCTGCGGATCACCGGCGACCAAGAGGTTGTTTCGGGCGTCCACGTCACGATGAGCGGCGTCGAGAACGCGAGCGGCGGCGCAGGCAACGATCACCTCATCGGCGACGCCAAGGACAACGTCCTACTCGGTGGGCGCGGCGACGATATCCTGGACGGCGGCGCGGGTTCGGACACCGTCAGCTATGCCGACGATGGCCTCCTGGGCTCGGTGATTATTGACCTCGGTAAGAGCGTCCAATCGCTGGGTGACGGTCGCGGGACCGACACTCTGATCTCGATCGAGAACGTGATCGGGACGTCGGGCGATGACACCATCACCGGCAATGCCGCGGCGAACCATCTGCAAGGCGCAGATGGCGACGACTGGATCCTCGCCGTCGGCGGCAACGACGTGCTCGAGGGTGGCGCGGGGGCGGACTGGCTGATCGCCAGCAAGGACAACACCGCAGGCGACAAGCTGTTCGGCGGCACGGGCGACGACATCCTGTACACTATGCAGGCGGCGGTGACCCTGGACGGCGGTGACGGCAACGACATCTTCGACGTGGCGCACGTCGCGAATATGGCGGGTACGACGCTCATCGAGGGCGGCGCGGGCGTTGATACGCTCGACATGCGCGACGCCTGGGGTCCCAGCGCGAACCTGAGCATCGATCTGTCCATCAAGGGCCGCCAAGACGTTGGCCAAGGCCAGTATCTGGACGTCAAGGGTGTGGAGAACGTCTGGGGCGGCCTAGGCAATGATCATCTGAAGGGCGACGCCGGCGACAACCTGCTGCAAGGCGGCACGGGCGACGATATCCTGGATGGCGGCGTGGGTGTCGATATCGCCAGCTATGACGACTACAACCACTACGCAGGCGTTACGGTTGATCTCCGCAATGCCGTGCAGACCCAGCTGAACGGGCGCGGGACGGACACCTTGATCTCGATCGAGGGTGTGCGCGGCTCGGCCTACGCCGATACACTGACCGGCAACGGCCAGGACAACATTTTCATTGGCGGCGGCGGCAACGACGTGATCGATGGCGGCGCGGGTGTCGACACGGTCAGTTACCTGAACGACGGTGAGGCGACCGGCGTCTGGATCGACCTACAACGTACGCTACAGAATCTCGACAAGGGCGCGCACGGACAGGATCAACTGATCTCGATCGAAAACGTCCAAGGTTCGAACTTCGACGACGGGCTCTGGGGCACGACGGGGATCAACGTGCTGCGCGGCGAGGGTGGTAGCGACGCGGTGATGGGCCGAGGCGGCGCTGACATCTTGTACGGCGGCGCCGGCAACGACCTTCTCAGCACCTACGAGGCGGGGGTCAGCTCCGATGGCGCGATGATGTACGGCGGCGCCGGCAATGATGCCTTCGAGGCCGGTTCTGGCGATATCATCATGTACGGCGACGACGGCAATGACGAGTTCCGCCTCTTCGACGTGCCTGGCGTGAAGACCATCCACGGCGGCGACGGCATGGACGCCATCTATTTCGAAGCCTACATCGATAACCGCACGATCGACGGCGTTACGTTGGATCTGAGCAAGACCACCAAGCAGGAAATCAATCCGGGCGTCTTCGTGTTGATCGACAGCATCGAACGCGTTGGCGGCACGCACTTCTCGGATCACCTGGTGGGTCATGATGGCGGCGTCTATTTCGACGCAGGCGCAGGCGACGACTTCGTGGCCGGCGGCGCCGGAAAAGACACGCTCTATGGCGGTGAAGGCACCGACATCATCATCGGCGGCAAAGGCCAGGACATGATGCGCGGCGACGCTGGCGCCGACATCTTCAAGTTCGCGTCCGGAGACTCGGTGGCGACGGATGCGCTGGGTTCGGGCGTCGACCGGATTGTCTATTTCGAAGCGAATGACAAGCTGGCCTTCGACGAGAACCTCCAGGGAGATGTCAGCTTCACCGCCTCGACGGCGACCAGCTACGCCGACGCCTTGAGCAAGGCGATGGTCCATCTGTCGAGCAGCGGAACGGCCGCCCGCTTCAGCGCCTATCAGGTCGGCAGCGACGTCTATGTGTTCGCGGGGCACACGGACGCCTCGGGCGGGCATCTGGATAACGTGGTCCAGTTGGCGGCCGTCAGCGTCGACATCGTCGGCATGTGGAGCCTCTCCGGCTTCTGACCTTCCGCAACCTCCGCTGCATCCCTACGTTGACGCTACGTCGGCGTAGGGACGCGCACCGCTCCCCGCCAGGCGTCCGGCATGAGTCCGGATCACCGGAGGGAAAGCGTATGAGATCAATCCTGCCCGTCGTCGCCTTGCTGGCGCTGGCCGCCTGTTCGCCGCAGCCGGCCGAGAAGAAGGCTGACGCGCCGGCCGCCGCGGCGCCGACGACGACCGCGCCCAAGCCGCCCAAGGCCGAGATCCCGGCCGGCGATTACACGCTGGACAAGCACCACGCCACCCTGGTGTTCCGGGTCAACCACCTAGGTTTCTCGAACTACACGGCCGCCTTCGCGGACTTCGACGCCAAGCTGCACTTCGACCAGAACAATGCCGCCGCCAGTACGCTGGAGGCGACGATCAATCCCAAGTCGCTGACCCTGCCGGCCCCGCCGGAAGGCTTCCTGACCGAGCTGACCGGTCCGCAGTGGCTGAATGCGGCGACCTATCCGGCCATCACCTTCAAGTCGACCAAGGTCGAGACGACCGGCCCCGACACCGGCAAGGTGACGGGCGACCTGACTCTGCACGGGGTGACCAAGCCGGTGACCCTGGATGTCACCTATAACGGCGGCTATGTCGGCCATCCGATGGACCCGCACGCCCGGATTGGCTTCTCGGCCAAGGGGACGTTCAAGCGCTCGGACTTCGGCATCGCATTCGGCGTGCCCGCGCCGGGCACGACCATGGGCGTCGGCGACGAGGTCCAGGTCGTGATCGAGGCCGAGTTCAGCGGTCCGCCGCTGCCCACAGCGCCGGCCCCGGCCACGCCTCCGGCTCAATAAGGCCTAGCGCGCGCCGCGCGTCAGATAGCCTTCGAGCAAGGCCAGGGCGTGGTCCAGCCGCGCCCTGCGCCACTCGGGCGCGGTCATGTCGGTGTCCAGGGTCGCCGACAGCGAATAGCCGTTGGCCAGGTGGAACCGGCTCATGGCGGCGATGGTCACATAGATCTGCACGGGGTCCAGGTCCGGCCCGAACAGGCCTTGGTCCTGGCCGCTCTTGATCAGCTTCTCGATCGTGCGGCGCAGCGGGAAGGCGGTCTCGGTCACCACCCGCGACTGGGCGGCGAACTTGCCGTGCTGCAGGTTCTCGTTTCGCAGCAGGCCCTCGAAGCGCGGGTTCTTCTCGAAATAGTCGAAGGTGAAGCGCTGCAGCTCCAGGAAGCCCTCGAGCGGCTTGTCGAAGTCAATCTTCAGCTCGGCCTCGCGAGCCCGCAGGTCCATGTAGGCGCTTTCGAGGACGGCCATGTACAGGCCCTTCTTGTCCCCGAAGTAGTGGTACAGCATCCGGATGTTGCACTTGGCGGCCTTGACGATCTTCTCGATCCGGGCCCCGGCGAAGCCGGCTTGAGCGAACTCCTTCAAGGCCGCGGCGAGGATCGCCTTGCGGGTGCGTTCGGCGTTGCGCTTGCGTGGCGCTCCCCCCGCGGAATCGATGGCGGTCTCGGCCTTGTTCGCGTCCAGGACGGCGTCGGTCACGGAATCTTGGCCCCCTGCTTGATCCAAGCGCCCAGCTGGGCGCGTTCCTCTTCGGTCATGCCGGTCTCGTTGCCAAGGGGCATGCTGGTCGAGGCCACCGCGCGCTCGTGGATTTTCGGCGCATAGGCGCGGATATGCTCAGGCGTGTCGAAGGTCGCGCCAAGCGGCGGGGCCGAGAAGCCGGCGTGGGTCGGCGCGGCGGCGTGGCACATGACGCAGTGCTTCTGAACGATGGCCTGGGCGGTGGTGAAGGGGACCTGGCGCTCGACCTTGATCGCGTCCTTGGGCTTGGTGCTGGCCACCACCGTGGCGGCGAACACCAGCATGAAGCCGTAGAACAGGAAGTCGTGCCGGATCTGGCCCAGGTTCTTCAGCAGGAAGAACTGCCGGATCGACACCCCGCCGGCGCTGATCATCGCCAGCAGCAGCCAGCTCAGGGGATGGCCGGTGACCAGCGGATAGTGGTTGCTGATCATGATGAAGATGACCGGCAGGGTCATATAGGTGTTGTGGACCGAGCGCTGCTTGCCCATTGCGCCCAGCCGCGGATCGACTTCGCGGCCGGCCAGCATGTCGGCGACGATCTTGCGTTGGTTGGGGATGATCACCAGGAAGACGTTGGCGACCATGGCCGTTCCGATGATCGCGCCCACGTGGATGAAGGCGCCGCGGTCGCTGAACAGCTTGCTTAGGGCGTAGGCCGCGCCGGTGAGGGCTGCGAACCAGACGATCCCGAACCAGATCCCGTTCTTGCCCAGCGGCGAGCGGCATAGGGCCTCGTAGACCGCCAGCCCGCCGAAGATGAAGGCCAGGCCCGTGGCGATCGCCGCCGGCTGGGTGAAGGCGTGCTTGGCCGCGTCGATCAGATAGATCGGGGCCTGCCAGTAGTAGAGCACGATCAGCAGGGCGAAGCCCGACAGCCAGGTGGTGTAGGCCTCCCATTTGAACCAGTGCAGGTGCTCGGGCATGTGCGCCGGGGCCGTCATGTACTTCTGCGAATGGTAGAAGCCGCCGCCGTGCACGGCCCACAGCTCGCCCTTGACGCCGTCCTTCTCGGGGACGGGAGGGCGCAGGTTATTGTCCAGCCAGACGAAGTAGAACGAGGCGCCGATCCAGGCGACGCCGGCGATCACGTGCAGCCACCGCAGACCCAGGTTCAGCCAGCCGGGAAGGTCGTATTCCATCTTATTCGGTCACCGCGTCGAGCAGTCGAAGCTTGGAGATCAGGCCGATCTGCTGGATCGCCTCGGCGATCTCGGCCGTCTGGTCGTTCGTTAGGCGCGCCTGCATGGCGGCCAGGATCGAAGTTTTGTCGTTCAGCCGCACGGCGATGATGAACGGGAAGCCGAAGCGCTCGGCATAGGCGGCGTTCAGGTCGTGAAAGCGGGCGAACTCCTCGGGGCTCAGTCGGTCGAGGCCGGCGCTGGCCTGTTCGGCGTTGCTCTCGGCGGTCAGCGCCTTGGCGATCGCCGCCTTGCCGGCCAGCTCCGGGTGGGCGCGGATCAGGGCCAGCTTGTCGGCGGTCGAGGCGGCGTCTAGCACGGCCATCATCGCGCCGTGCAGGCGCTCGACGCTGGCGAACGGCCGCGCGTCCCAGGCGCGCTCGACCACCCAGGGGGAAAGCTCGAACGCGAACCCCAGGGCGGTGGTGAAGCCCGTCCGGTTCATGCTGTTGAGGCGGGCCAGGGTCAGGGGCGGGGCGCTCATGCCTTGGCCTCGTAAGGATGGGTCGCGATCCAGTGGCGAGCGATGTCGATCCGCTTGGCCACCCAGACCTTGTCGTGCTGGGTGATGTGATCCAGGAACCGCCGCAGCGCGCCGATCCGGCCGGGCTTGCCGACCACGCGGCAGTGCAGGCCGATGCTCATCATCTTCGGCGCGGTCTCGCCTTCCAGATAGAGGGCGTCGAAGGCGTCGCGCAGATAGGTGAAGAACTGTTCGCCAGTGTTGAAGCCCTGGGCCGCCGTGAAGCGCATGTCGTTGGCTTCCAGGGTGTAGGGGACGATCAACTGGGCGCGGCCGTGCTGGTCGTCCCAGTACGGCAGGTCGTCGGCGTAGCTGTCGGCGTCGTAGACGAAGCCGCCTTCCTGGGCGACCAGGCGCGCGGTGTTGGGGCTGGTGCGGCCTTGGTACCAGCCCAGCGGCCGCTCGCCCGTCAACCGCGTCTGGATCTCGATGGCCTGCTGGATGTGCTCCAACTCCTGCTCTTGCGTGAAGTGCTGGTAGTCGATCCAGCGATAGCCATGGCTGGCGATCTCCCAGCCCGATTTCATCATCGCCTCGACGGCGTCCGGGTGGCGCTCCATGGCCTGGGCGACGCCGAACACAGTCAGCGGCAGGCCGAACTCCTCGAACAGCCGCCGGATGCGCCAGAAGCCGGCGCGAGAGCCGTATTCGTAGAGACTCTCCATCGACATGTTGCGCATGCCCTGGATGGGCTGGGCGCCGACCATCTCGGACAGGAAGAACTCGCTGACCGGGTCGCCATGCAGGATGGAGCGCTCGGCCCCTTCCTCGTAGTTGAGGACGAACTGCACGGCCACGCGGGCGCTGTTCGGCCACTGAGCGTGCGGTGGATGCTCGCCATAGCCAATCAGGTCGCGGGGGTAGGCGCTCATGCCTTCCGCCCCCTCCGGGGGCGGACGACCGCGCGGCGCGCGGTCAGGTGGGGGCAAGTGCGGTGAGTGTTTTGGGCATTTGCCCCCTCCGCGCCTGCGGCGCTCCTCCCCCGGAGGGGGAAGAAGGTGACGATCCCCCCGCTCATGCGAACACCTTCGCCGCCGCGTCGACACCAGCGCCGGCGGGGAAGCCGAAGCCTTCCCAGCGCAGCACCGCTTCCAGGGCGGCCAGGGTTTGCAGCACCGCGTGCTTGCGGGCGTTCACGCCCATGGTTCCGATGCGCCAGATCTTGCCGGCCAGGGGACCGAAGGCCGCGCCGATCTCGATCTCGAACTCGGTGCGCATCCGCGTCTTGACCCGGTCGTAGTCGACGCCGGCGGGCGCGATCACACCGGTGACATTGGTCATCTTGTGGGCCTGGTCGCCATAGACGGTCAGGCCCAGCGCCTCGATGCCGGCGACCATCGCCGCGCCGGCCTGGGCGTGGCGGGCGAACCTCGTGTCGAGGCCTTCCTCCAGCACGATCCGCGCGCACTCGCGGGCGGCGAACAGCATGCTGGCCGCCTCGGTGTGGTGGTTCAGGCGTTTGTCGGACCAGTAGTCCATGATCATCGCCAGGTCGAAATAGTTGGAGGCGATCCGACGGCCGTTGCCCATCGCGCCGGGTCCCGCGAGGCCCTTCTCGACATGGCGGCGGGAGAAGATGTGGTCGGCGGCGCGGTCGCTGATCGTGATCGGGGCCGAGCCCGAGGGACCGCCCATGCACTTCTGCAGGCCGGCGGTGACGATGTCGGCCTGCCACTTATCCACAGGCACGCTCATGCCGCCCAGGGTGGCGGTGGCGTCGACATAGAGCAGGGCGTCGTGGCGGCGGCAGATCTCGCCGATGGCCTCGATCGGCTGGGCGATGGTGGTCGAGGTGTCGCCATGCACGCAGGCGACCAGGCGCGGCTTCACGCGCTTGACGGCGTCCTCGACGGCCTGCGGGTCGACGACCCGGCCCCATTCGCCCTCGACGAAGGTGACCTTGGCGTCGCAGCGCTCGGCGATCTCGGCCAGCAGCAGACCGAAGCGCCCGGCATTGACCACCACCACGTCGTCGCCGGGCGAGAGCGTCGAGACCAGCGCCGCCTCGATCCCGGCCCGCGAGGTGCCGTCGACCACGAAGGTCCAGCGGTTGGCGGTCTGGAACACGCCGCGATACAGCGCCATGACCTCGTTCATGTAGCCGGTGAACTCGGGGTCGAACTGGCCCAGCAGCTGCACCGACATGGCCCGCAGCACGCGCGGGTGCACGTTAATCGGGCCCGGGCCCATCAGCAGGCGGGCGGGGTGGTCGAGTTCCTTGAAGGTGTCGATGGCGTCTTGGGTCATGCGCGTTCGCGTCGTTCTAGCTTGTCGATGAAATGGAGCATGGCCTGAGCCGCCAAGGCGCAGTCGGCCTCGGTGACGGCCTCGGCCGGGTTGTGGCTGATCCCGCCTTCGCAGCGGATGAACAGCATGGCCACCGGGCACAGCCGCGCCATCACCATGGCGTCGTGGCCGGCGCCCGAGGGCAGGCGTCGGGCCGGCAGCGAGAGATCGGCCAGGGCCTCGCCCAGCAGGTCCATCAGCGATGGATCGCAGGGGCTTTCGGCCAGGGCCTGCATCAGCTGGATCTGCGCCTTCAGGCCGCGTGCGCCGACGATGGCGTGGATCTCGACACAGACCGCGTCGGCGGCGGCGTCGCGGGTCGCGGAGGTCTCGGCGCGGATGTCCATCGAGAACTCGACCGCGCCGGGAATGACATTGAACGCGCCGGGCAGGGCGGTCACCCGGCCGACGGTGCCGACCAGGCCGTCCTTTCCGGCGCGACAGATCCGCTCCAGGGCCAGGATGCATTCGGCGGCGGCGGGCCCCGGATCCTCGCGCAGGTTCATTGGCGTGGTGCCCGCATGGCCGGCGGTTCCCTCGATGCGGACCATAAGCCGCTTCTGGGCGGCGATGGCGGTAACCACGCCCAGCGCCAGGCCCTCGGCCTCCAGCACCGGGCCCTGCTCGATATGCGCCTCGAGGAAGGCCAGGACGTCCTCGGGCCTCCGCGCGGCCGAGGCGATGCCGACCGGGTCTCCGCCGAAAGCGGTCAAGGCCTCGGCTACGGTGATCCCCTCGGCGTCCTTCATGTCCAGGGCGGTGGTGTCCAGCACGCCGGCGATGGCGCGGCTGCAGCTCATCGAGGCGGGGAAGCGCGAGCCCTCCTCGTCGCCGAACGCCACGGCCTCGATGGCGAAGGGCAGGCGGCGGCCGGCGGCGTTCAGGGCCTCGACCACGTCGATCCCCAGCATGATGCCCAGCGGCCCGTCATAACGCCCGCCGTTGCGGACGCTGTCGATGTGCGAGCCGATGATCAGAGCCTTGGCCCCGGGGGCCTCGCCCTCGTAGCGGCCGATCAGGTTGGCGGCGGCGTCGCGGCGGACGCTCATGCCTGCGCCCTTCATCCAGTCGGTCAGGGTGGTCAGGGCGGCTTCGTGGGCGGGCGTCAGGAACCGGCGCGTCAGCTGGCCCTCGATCTCGCTATAGGGCGCCACGCCCAGCAGGTCGCAGCGCGCCTTGGCCCTTACCCCGATGTCGATCGTCACGCTCACCTTCGATTCGACCCCCGCATCGTTCGATCGCCGAGACTCCAGGCCTAGCAGGAGAGACCTGAAAGCCTTGCCCGGCAACCGTCCCCGCGCTTCAATGGCGCGCGGGCGCCTCGACAAGCGCCATCCGCGAGCGGCGGCGCCTAAGCCTAAGTCATAAACTACTTACTTATGCGGAGCGAGGGGCGTCTGTTCCAAGGCGACGGGGGCGGGCGGGACCCTGAAACCCTCTTCTCCCGGGCTCCGCGATACGGCAGTTTCGCCGACCAAGGGGGCGCGATCGGAAATGACGATGACGCCTGTATTCCGTGGCCTGATCCTCGCCACGCTGATGGCCGTTCCCGGCCTCGCCACCGCCGCATCCGGCGCGACGACGCTGCCGGCTGAGATCTCGATCCCGGCAAAGCTGACCCTGCTGCCGTTGAAGGGCGCGGTCGGGCGCGAGAACCCGTTCTATCGCGGGTATCGCCCGATCTTCGTCTTCGCCGGCTCCAAGGCCGAGGTGGCGTGCGCGATCGATCTGTCGGGCGGCGAGGAACGGGTCGTGCCGGGCCAGACCGTCGACGTTCTGCTGCACTGCGCCGAGGCGGCGACGGTCGACGCGACCGCTCCGACGTTCATCTTCCTTGAAGGCGGCCGCAAGGTGGGCGAGGGCGAGCTCAAGCTCGCGCGCTGAGCCGCCCTACGCGCCCAGCCAAGCCTCCAGGTCCTTCAGCGCGCGCAGGCTCATCAGCCGCTTCTTGGCGCGGCCGCGCTCCTTCAGCGGGATCTTCTTGCCTTCCTCGTCGACTTTGGGGGTCTCGAGCGGCGGCAGCAGGCCGTAGTTGATGTTCATCGGCTGGAAGGAGCCGCCTTGGCCGCCCTCCAGGTGGCCGCCGGTGATGTGCTCGACCAGGGCCCCGAGCGCGGTGGTCCCGGGCGGCGCCTCGATCGGCGCGCCCTTGCGGTCGGCGGCGGCGAAGCGGCCGGTCAGCAGGCCCATGGCGGCGCTCTCGACATAGCCTTCGACCCCGGTGACCTGGCCGGCGAAGCGCAGGCGCGGCTGGACCTTCATCCGCAGCGACTTGTCCAGCAGCTTGGGTGAATTGATGAAGGTGTTGCGGTGCAGGCCGCCCAGCCGGGCGAACTGGGCGTTCTCCAGGCCCGGGATCATCCGGAAGGTCTCGGCCTGAACGCCGTGCTTCAGCTTGGTCTGGAAGCCGACCATGTTCCACAAGGTGGCCAGGGCGTTGTCCTGGCGCAGCTGGACGATGGCGTAGGCTTTTACCAGCGGGTCACGCGGATTGGTCAGGCCCACCGGCTTCATCGGGCCGTGGCGCAGGGTTTCGCGACCGCGCTCGGCCATCACCTCGATCGGCAGGCAGCCGTCGAAATAGGGGACGTTCTCCCACTCCTTGAACTCGGACTTGGGGCCGGCCAGCAGGGCGTCGATGAAGGCCTCGTACTGGTCCTTGTTCATCGGACAGTTGATGTAGGCCGCCGCGTCGCCGCCCGGGCCTTCCTTGTCGTAGCGCGACTGGCGCCAGGCGACGTCCATGTTGATCGAGTCGAAGTGGATGATCGGCGCGATGGCGTCGAAGAAGCTGAGCTGACCCTCGCCGGTCAGCTCCAGGATCGCCTCGGCCAGGGCCGGCGAGGTGAGGGGGCCGGTGGCGACGATGACGTTGTCCCATCCATTTGTCTCATTGGCCTCGGGCGGCAGGCCGGCGATCTCGCCCCGCTCGATCGTGACCAGCGGGTGCGCCTCCAGCCGGCGGGTGACCTCGGCCGAGAAGCGGTCGCGGTCGACGGCCAGGGCGCCGCCCGCCGGCACCTGGTGCTGGTCGGCGGCCGACATGATCAGGCTGTCGCAGCGGCGCATCTCGGCGTGCAGCAGGCCGACGGCGTTGAACTGCCAGTCGTCCGAGCGGAACGAGTTGGAGCAGACCATCTCGGCCAGGCCGTCGGTCTGGTGGGCGTCGGTGGTGACTTTGCCCGAGGCGTCGTCGCGCCGCATTTCATGAAGGACGACAGGCACGCCGCTCTGGGCGATCTGCCAGGCGGCCTCTGAGCCGGCCAGGCCGCCGCCGATGACATGGACGGGCTGATAGTTCGAATGCGTGGTCATGGGGCGCCCTATACCCTCGGCTGTCGTTCGGCGAAACCTGGTGTAGGCTCTCTGATGGGCCGGGCCCTTCGCGCCTGGTGATCCTGGGAGGGGACATGGCGAGGTTTTCCGTGACCGAGGCGGCGACGGCCGGCTTCGGCGTGATCGGTCGCAAGCCTTTGGCGGTGGTGGGCTGGGCGGTCGCCCTGGCCTTGGCGCTGATGGTCCCGGCCGTCCTGTGCTTCCTGACCCTGGGTCCGGAGTTCCAGAAACTGGTCCAGCTGGCCATGACCCAGCGCGGCGGCGACCCCAGCCCCGAGGCGATGCAGCAGATGATGCAGGCGCAGTCGGGCATGACCGCCGTGAACATGCTGTTCTGGCTGTGGTCCTCTTTCGTTAAGGCGGTGTTCTGCGCGGCGGTGTTCCGCGCCGTGCTGACGCCCGGCCAGTCGGCCTGGGCCTATCTGCGGATCGGCTCGCGCGAGATGTGGCTGACCCTGCTGCTGCTGGTCGAGCAGGTGCTGGCGATGATCGCCATCTTCGTGCTCGTGCTGCTGGTGGTGGTGCTGACCGCCATCGTCGCGGTCGGCGGCGGGGAGAGCGGCCACATGGCGGCGATCGCCACGGGCTGCGTCGGGGCGCTGATCGCGTTCGGCGTCGTGTTCTGGGTCGCGCTGCGGCTGTCGATGGCCGCGCCGATGACCTTCGTCGACAACCAGTTCCGACTGTTCGAGTCCTGGAGCCTGACCCGGGGCCAGGGCTGGCGGCTGCTGGGCGTGGCCGTGCTGATCGTGGTGTTCATCCTGGGCTTGGAGATCCTGGTCGGCGGGGTGGTGGTCGGCGTCGCCCTGGGGGGCGGCGCGCTGGCGGCGCTGCAAGGTCCGGGCGGATTGGAAGCCTTCATGGCCCGGCCGCCGCTCGAGCTGCTGCGCGATCTCTGGCCCTGGCTGGTGGTGTTCGGAACGGTCGCGGCGCTGTTCAGCGCCGTGGTCCACGCATTGTTCTATGCCCCCTGGGCGGTGATCCATCGGGCCTTGACCACGCGAGCGTAGCGGCCGCGTCACGGCGACCCGAAATCCGCTCACGTCGGCGCGACGCCATCGCCAGAAGCCCGCCGAGGCCATAGATTGCGCGTGACGCGACGACTCGGTGGGCGAGGGGCGTGCGAGAGGGACGTGATCGGATGACGGACGGAGCGGCGGGAGTCGGCGCGACCTTGCGCGCGGGCCTTTCCGACGTGGCGAACGCGGGGCGCGACTGTTGGGGCGCCTTGGCGTTCGCGGTCGTGCTCACCGTCGTCGCCGGGGTTCTGCCGCCGGGCGCGCGCTTCGCGGCCACGCTGCTGGCGGGCGTGATCGCCCAGGGCGCGCTGTTCCGCCGGGCCTTCGGTCGCCAGGCCGGCCTAAAAGGGCTGCGCTGGGGACGTGACGAGTGGCGGCTGCTGGCCGCGCAACTGATGATCCTGGCCTTGATGCTGCTGATCGGCGCGATCCTGATGGTGGTCGTCGGCGGCGTCGCCCTCGGCGTGGCCCGCACCGCCGCGCCCAACTTCGACGCGGGCTCCACGGCGGGCTGGAAGGCGGCCTTCGCCAGCGCCGGTCCGGCCGGCTTCGTCGTCGCCCTGGCCCCGCTGGCCAGCCTGGCGATCCTGGTCTGGCTGGGCCTTCGCCTCTCGTTGTCGGCTCCGGCCACGGTCGAGCAGTCGGGCGTGCGGGTCCTGAGCGCCTTTCCGCTGACCCGGGGCCGCGTCCCCGCGCTGTTGGTGATCGGCCTGGCCATCGCCGTGCCGGTGGCGCTGCTCAGCGCGGTGCTGAGCCTGGCACAAGGCCAGGGGCTGGCCGTGGCCGCCGTGCTGGCGGTCTGCACCTATTTCTACGCCATGCCGGCCTGGACCGGATCGCTGGCCCATTTCTACCGCCACGGCGCGGCCTCGCAGGACCAACGCTAGATGTCTGTTCGCCCCGTCGACGCCGCCCTCGAGGGCCTCCGCACCATGCGGCGCAAGCCGCTGCCCGTGCTGGCCTGGGCGACCTTCTCGCTGGTCATGCTGCCGATCCTGGGCCTGATCGCCAAGATCGTGCTGGGCGAGGAAGGCCGCGCGGCGCTGAACGGCCGAGGCTCGTCGGCCGACCCGCGCGAGATCCTCGACCTGGTCACCCACCTGGGCGGAGTGATGGTGCTGCTGATCGCTTTGGCTCTGGTTTTGGGCTCGGTGCTGCAGGCGGCGATCATCCGCTCGGTGATCGAGCCGAAGAACGACCGTTTCGCCTATCTGCGCCTGGGCAAGGAAGAGCTGCAGTTGCTGGTCGTATCGCTGATCACCTGGGCCGCCGCCCTGGGCGTGACGGTGATCCCGTCCGGCGCGGTGGTGCTGGGCGCGGCCCTGCTGTCGGGCGCGGCGGCCGGCTGGTTCGCCACCCTGGGCGGCCTGGCCGTGATCGGCCTGTCGCTGTGGGTGGCCGTGCGCCTGTCGCTGCTGGGCCCGCACGCCTTCTCGCACCATCACATCGACATCCGCGCCGCCTGGATCCAGACCCACGGCCAGTTCTTCCGACTGCTGGGCATGTTCGCCCTGACCTTGATCCTCAGCGCCCTGGTCTCGATCGTCGGCGCGACGCTGTCGAGCATCGTCGGCAATGTCGTCGGCGGCGGCGTCCAGTCGACCGACGGCGGTGTGGTGGCCAGTCACCCGCGCCTGATCCTGACCTTGCTGGCCAATCTACTGCTGGCGCCGATCTTCCTGACCCTGCAGACGGTGATCCTGGTCGCGGCTCCGGCCAAGGCTTTCGCCCACCTGAACCAGGACGAGATCGACGCGGGGCTGCACGCGTAGGAGCGTCTACGCCCCCGCGCTGGGCCGGGCCGCCATCCGTTCGCGCCAGGCCAGGACGTGCTTGGCCTCGGAGGGTGTCGAGAGACCCGTGAAGTCGGCGAAGTCCAGGGTGGTCTGCCCGGCGATGTCGGCGATCGTATAGGTGTCGCCCACCAGGTAGGGCCGACCGTCGGCCAGTTCGCGGTCCAGCCACAGCTGGATCTTGGCGACCGCCTCGCGGTTGGACTCGCCGAACTCCTTGTGCTGCGTCAGCAGATGCGCCGTGAACGGATGAGCGTGGCGCCAGAACATGCCGACCGGCACGGTCAGGCGGAACTCGATCCGCCGGGTCCACATCTCGACCTGGGCCTGTTCCAGCGCCGTGACCCCGAACAGCGGCGGATCGGGGTGCAGCACCTCGAAATAGCGGCAGATGGCGACGGTCTCGCTGAGCATGGTCCCGTCGTCCAGCTCCAGCACCGGCACCTGGCCCAAGCTGTTGCGCGCCAGATGCTCGGGCGACTTGTGGCCGCCCTGGCGCATGCCGATCGGGATCTCGGGAACCTCGACGCCCTTCTCGGCCAGGAAGATCCGCACCCGACGCGGATTGGGGGCCGGCATGGCCTCGCCATAGAGTTTCATCGTTCCCTCCCGGTTCACGGCGACGCTCGCGGCCGCCTTTCAAACGGATGTTAGAGTTATGCCGCCCCCCGCCGCAACCCCGAACGAAAAAGCGGCGTTGCGCCCTGTCGAAGCGGCGCGAACCTTGTTAGGCCTACCGCCCTGTTCGCCATCCCGAATGAGCCTGTCATGTCCAAGTTCTCCGCCTCCGACGCGGCCTTCTCCGGTTTCCGCCTGGTGCGGGAGAACCTGAAGACCGTGGCCGTCTGGGCGGCGGCGATGACGGTGCTGTCGATCCTGTCCAACGCCCTGGCCATCCAGTTCTTCGGCCCCAAGCTGGGGGCGTTCCTCAACTACATGTCCGACAACAGCACGCCGGATCCGGAGGAACTGGTCCGCCGCGCGTCCGACCTGGCGCCGCTGATGCTGTGGTCGCTGCCCTACAGCCTGCTGCTGAACGGGGTGATCTTCGCGGCCCTGAACCGTCTGGTCCTGCGTCCCCACGACAGCCGTTTCGCCTATCTGCGCCTGGGCATGGACGAGGTGCGCCAAGCCGCCGTGTGGCTGCTGGTCAGCTTGGTGCTGATGGGCGTGCTGTTCCTCGGCTCGGCCGTGTCGGGTTTCCTGGGCGCGCTGGGCGGCCCGACCGGCGCGTTCCTGGCCCTGCTGTGCGGCCTCGGCTCGATCGGCGCGATGATCTATCTGGCCGTGCGCCTGTCCTTCGCCTCGGCCGTGACCTTCGACAGCGGCAAGATCACCCTGTTCCGCTCGCTGCCGGCGACCAAGGGCTTGTTCTGGCCGCTGGTCGGCGCCTATCTGCTGGCCGGGGTGATGAGCGTGATCGTCATCCTGCTGATCTGGATGATCGTCTACGCGGCCGGCCTGATCGCCTCGGGCGACTTCGCCGCCACGGGCCGGATGATGCGCGCCGACACCAGTTCCCTGCGGGCCTATTTCACCCCCGCCGGCGTCGTCCAGGCGCTGTTCTCGGGCATATTCTCGGTGCTGACGACGCTGATCGTGTTCGGCCCCGCGCCGTCGATCTACCGCGAGCTCAAGGAGGGCGGCGACGGGACGACCGACGGCGGCTGGTAGGCGCCGCGATCCTCGCCAAACAAAGACGCCCCGGAGATTGCTCTCCGGGGCGTTTGTGTTTCCAGCTGGGGCCTAGGCCCGCTTGGCCTTCTTCAGCTCGGCCACCCGCGCCTTGCGGCGTTCCTCGTGACGGTCGAGGACTTCCTTGAGGTAGCGGCCGGTCCAGCTGGCCTCGACTCCGGCCACGTCCTGGGGCGAGCCCACCGCGACGATCTCGCCGCCGCCGTCGCCGCCCTCGGGGCCGAAGTCGATCAGCCAGTCGGCGGTCTTCACCACGTCCAGGTTATGCTCGATGACGACCACGGTGTTGCCCTGGTCGGCCAGCTCGTGCAGCACCTCGAGCAGCTTCTTGGTGTCCTCGAAGTGCAGACCGGTGGTCGGTTCGTCGAGGATATACAGCGTGCGGCCGGTGGCGCGGCGCGACAGCTCCTTGGACAGCTTGACGCGCTGGGCCTCGCCGCCCGATAGGGTCGTGGCCTGTTGGCCGACCTTGATGTAGCTGAGGCCGACGCGCTTCAACGTCTCCATCTTGTCGCGGATCGGCGGCACGGCCTTGAAGAAGTCGGCGGCCTCCTCGACGGTCATGTCCAGGACGTCGGCGATGGTCTTGCCCTTGAACACCACGTCCAGGGTCTCGCGGTTGTAGCGCTTGCCCTTGCAGATATCGCAGGTGACATAGACGTCGGGCAGGAAGTGCATCTCGATCTTGATGACGCCGTCGCCCTGGCAGGCCTCGCAGCGGCCGCCCTTGACGTTGAAGCTGAAGCGACCCGGGCCATACCCACGGGCCTTGCTCTCGGGCAGGCCCGCGAACCAGTCGCGGATCGGGCCGAAGGCGCCGGTATAGGTGGCCGGGTTCGAGCGCGGTGTGCGGCCGATCGGGCTCTGGTCGATGTCGATGACCTTGTCGAACTGCTCCAGGCCCTCGATCCGCTCGTGCGGCGCGGGGGCGTCGCTGGCGTTGTTCAGACGACGCGCGGCGGCCTTGTAGAGCGTCTCGATCGTGAAGGTCGACTTGCCGCCGCCCGACACGCCGGTGATGCAGGTGAAGGTGCCGACCGGGATTTCGGCCGTGACGCCCTTCAGGTTGTTGCCGGTGGCGCCGACGACGCGCAGCATCTTCTTCTTGCTGATCGGCCGGCGCTGTTCGGGCACCTCGATCTCGCGGACGCCGGTCAGATATTGGCCGGTGACGCTGTTGGGATTGGCCATGATCTCGGCCGGCTTGCCCTGGGCGACGATCTCGCCGCCGTGGACGCCCGCGGCCGGACCCATGTCGATCACGTAGTCGGCGGTGAGGATGGCCTCCTCGTCGTGCTCGACCACCAACACCGAATTGCCGAGGTCGCGCAGGCCCTGCAGCGAGGTCAGCAGGCGGGTGTTGTCGCGCTGGTGCAGGCCGATCGACGGCTCGTCCAGCACGTAGAGCACGCCGGTCAGGCCCGAGCCGATCTGGCTGGCCAGGCGGATGCGCTGGCTCTCGCCGCCGGACAGGGTGCCCGAGCCGCGCGACAGGTTCAGGTAGTCGAGGCCGACGTCGACCAGGAACCGCAAGCGGTCGTTGATCTCCTTCAGGATGCGCCGGGCGATCTCCATCTGCTTGTCGGTCAGCTGGCCTTCCAGGCCGGCGAACCAGTCGCGGGCCGGACGGATGGCCAGCGTCGAGACCTCGGCGATGTCCATGCCGGCGATCTTCACGGCCAGGGCTTCCGGCTTCAGGCGCTTGCCATGGCAGGTCTCGCACGGAGTGTCCGACTGGTAGCGGCCCAGCTCCTCGCGCACCCAGCTCGAATCGGTCTCGCGCCAGCGGCGCTCCAGGTTCGGCAGCACGCCCTCGAAGGGCTTCTCGACCTCGTACTTGCGGGCGTTGTCGTCGTAGACGAACTTGATCTTCTGGCCCTTGGAGCCGTTCAGCACCACATCGCGGGCGTCCGGCGACAGCTTGTGCCAGGGCTCGTCCATCGAGAAGCCGTAGTGGCGAGCCAGGGCCTGCAGGGTCTGGGTGTAGAGCGGCGAGGGGCCGCGCGACCACGGCGCGACCGCGCCCTTGTGCAGGCTCTTGTCCTTGTCGGGGATCACCATGTCGGCGTCGAAGGCCAGCTTGGCGCCCAGGCCGTCGCAGACCGGGCAGGCGCCGGCCGGATTGTTGAACGAGAACAGCCGCGGCTCGATCTCGGCGATGGTGAAGCCGCTGACCGGACAGGCGAAGCGTTCCGAGAACAGGATCCGCCTGGGCTCGGTCTGGCCTTCCTCGACATTGGCGAATTCGGCGACCGCCAGACCGTCGGCCAGGCGCAGGGCCTGCTCGATGGAGTCGGCCAGGCGCTGTTCCATGTCGGGTTTGGTCACCACGCGGTCCACGACCACGTCGATGTCGTGCTTGAACTTCTTGTCGAGGACCGGAGCGTCCTCGATCGGATAGTACTCGCCGTCGATCTTCAGCCGCTGGAAGCCGGCCTTCTGCCACTCGGCGATCTCCTTCCTGTACTCGCCCTTGCGGTCGCGAACGACGGGGGCCAGCAGGTAGAGGCGCGTGCCTTCGGGCAGGGCGGTGATCTTGTCGACCATCTGGCTGATGGTCTGGCTCTCGATCGGCAGGCCGGTGGCCGGCGAGTAGGGAACCCCGACCCGCGCCCACAGCAGGCGCATGTAGTCGTGGATCTCGGTCACCGTGCCAACCGTGGAGCGCGGGTTGCGCGACGTGGTCTTCTGCTCGATCGAGATGGCCGGCGACAGGCCCTCGATCAGGTCGACGTCGGGCTTGCTCATCAGTTCCAGGAACTGACGCGCATAGGCCGAAAGGCTTTCCACGTAGCGGCGCTGGCCCTCGGCATAGATCGTGTCGAAGGCCAGGGACGACTTGCCCGAGCCCGACAGGCCGGTCAGCACGACCAGCTCGCCGCGCGGGATGTCGACGCTGACGTTCTTCAGATTGTGCTCGCGGGCGCCGCGAACGCGGATGAAGTTCAGTTGTTCAGCCATGTTTTCCGGAACGTTGGACCGCGCGATTGGTCGCGGCGCAGCGGCTATATGTAGGGCGCAAGCCGCGAATTAACACAAGAACAAGATGCGAACAAATGTCGCGCGCGTGAGGCGCTGTTTCTGCTGACAGCCAGTGTCAGCAGCGGCGCCCGGTGCAGGGCGCCGCTTGGCCATGTTCGCGCCTCGAAAGGGGCGCTATCGAAACGCGTTTTGGCGCCCAAGCTTAACTTGAGGTGGCGGGCGCATGGGACGGGGCGGGCGGACCCGGCGATGGATCGCCGCGTCGGGCGGGGTCTTGATCAATGGTCTGATCCTAACGGCCCTGGTGCTGGTCGAGCAGGCGCCGCCGGTGATGGAGGAGCAGCCGGTCATCATCCTGGACCTGGAACGGCCGCAGCGGCGAACACCATCGCGATCGCCATCGACAGCCTCGCGCGCGGCGTCGACCTTCCCGAGATCGAGCGTCGAAGCGCCAGCGCCGTCCGTCGCCGAAACCGGAGAACCCGCCGAGCCGGCGCCGGCGCCATCCGAGATCGATCCAGCCTGGCGCATCGATCGCCAGGCCCTCGACCGCCAGCGGTTGACCGAAGGCGCGCCAGCCGCGAACTGGGGACGCTATCATCGCGCCTGCATGGGCCTAAGCAGCGAACATCTGACACCCGATGAGAAGGCGCGCTGCCAAGACAGCTGGAGCGACCGGAAGGACAGACGCCCATCGCCCAACTTCATCGGTCCGGTCGACGAAACCAAATGGGAGACGCCCGAGCCGAAGGTCCCGTCGCGCTACGACAAGGACGCCGTGCGCAAGCAGCGCTGCCGAGACTACCACCGAGGGCGGACGCCCGGCTTCAGCGAGCGCAACCTCGCCTCCACCGGCAGCCCGCCGCCCCGCCTGCGCGACGGTGGTTGCTTCTAGTCCAGCCGCGCAGCGGCCAGGATCGGACCGCCGTCCGGCGTCTGGACCAGCACCGCCGTGCGATAGGCGGGATCGGGCGACGCCGGCGGGGCGAAGCTCACAGCCGCGCCATTCCAGCCGCCCAGGCGGGTCAGCTGCCGGACGATGTCGCGATGGGGCAGGGTCTTGCCGCCGTTCTCGCCGCGCCGGATCGACACCTGCTGGACGCGGGGATCGTAGCGCACCAGCCAGACGTCGGCGGTCCCTCGCGGGGCGCGGCCGGCGGCGATCTCGATACGGCCCGAGGCGCTGGCGATGCGGGTGTCGCTGGCTGGCCGAGCGCGGCGCAGGGCGGCCTCGACCTGGCGCGGGTCCATGCCGACGAGGCTGTCGCGACCCTCGACCACCATCTCCGGAGTGCCCAGCTGGGCGCCCAACGCCCGGGCATAGACCCTCTGCCGATCGGTATAGGCCTTGGTGGCGAAGGTGTCCTTCCAGCCCAACTGGTCCCAGTAGGTGACGCCGAAGCTGAGAGCCAGCACGTCGGGGCGGCCGGCGATGGCGTTGAGGTTGGCGTTGGCCGGCGGGCAGGACGAGCAGCCCTGGCTCTGGAACAGCTCGACCACGACCGGACGGTCGGCGGCGACAGCCGGCGCGGCGATGGACAGCAGGGCGACGGCGGCGAGCACGGGGTTCATGAGAAACCTCCTGAATAAGTTACTGGAGGTGAGTACGAAGCGGCGAAGGCCAAGGTTACAGCGACGGGCGATTAAAGGTGGCGATCGCGCCGGCGCCTGAGCGCCTGGCGTTCGCACTCCTTAAACCTTGTTTGGAAGCGTGATCTTCAGTCCACGCATGGTCTAACCGCGATGATCGGGCGGGGGCTCGAACCTCTGGAAGGAGCGAGCCATGGCCAAGAAGGCCGCCAGCGCCAAGCAAGGCGCCAAGCTGGACGCGTTCGACGCGCTGAAGGCGAAGCAGCGCTCGATCATCATCGACATGATGGTGTTCTGCGGCGGGATCGGCTCGCTGGTCTGGGTGCTGCGCGAGATGGCGTCGACCTAAACCCTAGGCTCTATCGATCCGCGCGGCGTAGCAGCCCCACTTGGCGTAGTGGGCGTGCAGATAGGCGATCTGCGGATCCTCGAACAAGATCGCGATCAGGGCCTCGGCCCGAGCGCCCTCGACGATGTCGGCTGCGCGCATCATGCCCTCTCGGTCGAAGGCCCGCAGGGACAGCAGGCGGCGGCGCAGGGCCGGCGGCATCACGTCGACCGTGGCGACCGGCTCGACGCCCTGGCGGATGAAGATGGCGTGGCTGGCGCGGAACGGCGTCGGCGCCGGCTGGTGCTCGTAGTTGACCAGGATGAGGGTCTCGCCCGGCTGGGCGTCGTCCAGGCTGACGCGGCAGGGAAAGCCCAGCGGCGCGTCGGCGACCACCCGGCGGGCGCCGTGGGCGGCGAGCGCTTCGTCGTCCATCGCGAATAGCGGGGCGAACGGTTCGGCGGGCAGGCTGGTGACGGCGTAGGCCATGGACGGCTCCTCTCTGTAGGCTTCATCCTCGCGCCGCCGGAGGATCGGCGACACCCGATCCTTGCGGTCTTTGCTCCCCAATGGGACTCCCCATTGGGGCTCAGCTTGCAGAACCGCGTTCGCGGGCGTAGAAGCCGCCCCTTTCCACCGATGGAGGCTCCCATGATCAGCAAGCCGGAAGACCGTTTCGTCCTTCCCGTTTCCCTGACCGTGGGGTCGCATGTCCTTCGTCACCCTGGATTCCGTTTCCGCCGCCACGCCTGACGGCCGGCTTCTCTTCGACAACCTGAACCTCGCGATCGGGGCCGAGCGCATCGGCCTGGTCGGGCGCAACGGCGTGGGCAAGTCCAGCCTGCTGGCGCTGATCGCCGGGTTGCGTCCGCCGCTGTCCGGAACCGTCACACGCTCCGGGACCGTCGCAACGCTGGAACAGACGCCGGACCTGTCGCCCGGCGCGCGGCTGGTCGACCTGCTGGGCGTGGGCGCAGACTGGAACCGTCTCGCGCGGATCGAACGCGGGGAGGGCGATGAGACCGACCTGTCCGACGCCGACTGGGAACTGCCGGCGCGGCTGGACCAGGCCTTGGCCGACGTCGGCCTCTCTGGCCTCGAGCCCGAACGGCCGGCGACCGCGCTGTCGGGCGGCCAGGCGACCCGCGCCGGCTTGGCGCGCCTGCTGATCGCCCAGCCCGACGTGCTGCTGCTGGACGAGCCGACCAACAATCTCGACGCCGAGGCGCGGGAGACCGTCGGGCGCGTGCTGGCCCGCTGGCGCGGCGGGGCGGTGGTGGGCAGCCACGACCGGAGCCTGCTGCGCGGCATGGACCGGATCGTAGAGCTGTCGTCCCTGGGCGCGCGCTCGTACGGCGGCGGCTGGGACCTCTATGCCGAACGAAAGGCGCTGGAGGCCGAAGCGGCCCAACGCGACCTCGACCACGCCGAGCGCGAGGTCCGCCGCGTCGCCCGCGAGGTCCAGATCGCCCGCGAGCGCAAGGACCGCCGCGACGCGGCCGGCAAGCGCTTCGCCGACCGGGGCGGGACGCCGAAGATCGTGCTGGGGATGATGGCCGAGCGGGCCGAGACCAGCGGCGCCCGCGAGGGCAGGCTCGCCGACAAGCTGGCGACCCAGGCGGCGGAGGCCAAGGCCTCGGCCGAGGCGCGCGTCGAGCGCGCCCGGACCCTGGGCTTCGAACTGCCGTCCAGCGGCCTGCCGGAGGGGCGGACGGTGCTGGCCTTCGACGAGGTCGCCTTCGCCTGGCCCGACGGGACGCCGGTGGTCGCGGGCCTGTCGTTCCGGCTCGTCGGGCCCGAGCGGGTGGCGGTCTCCGGTCCGAATGGGGCGGGCAAGACGACCTTGATCCGGCTGACGACCGGCGACCTGTCACCGATCGCCGGCGACGTGAAGGTGTCGGTCCTCGTCGCTCTACTGGACCAGCGGGCGGCGCTGCTGAACGACGACGAGACGATCCTCGAGAACTTCCGCCGGCTCAATCCGAACGCCAGCGTCAATGACGCCCACGCGGCCCTGGCCCGGTTCCTGTTCCGCAACGTCGCCGCCCACCAGATCGCCGGGACGCTGAGCGGCGGCGAGCGGCTGCGGGCGGCCCTGGCCTGCGTACTGTGCGCCGCCGTGCCGCCGCAGCTGCTGATCCTGGACGAGCCGACAAACCACCTGGACCTGGCGTCGATCGAGGCCGTCGAGGCGGCGCTGTCCGGCTATGACGGGGCGCTGCTGGTGGTCAGCCACGACACGGACTTTCTCGAGGCGATCGGCATTGAGCGGACGATCGCGCTCAAACCAGGTGACGCCGCCAGCGATCTTCGCTAACTCTATGTGACCGGTAACATCGGCCTTGATCCGATGATCCGGAAACGCAGGGAAGACGAGATGGACGGCGGTCGGGACCACCCGCTTCGCGTGACGCTGAGCGAACTGATGCACCTGCGGGCGCTGCCGCTGGACCGCGCCCCGGTCCGCCTGCGCCAGTGGGTGTTCCTGGTCGAGCCCGAGCAGCGGGCGGCGGAGACGGCCTTCGTCACCCTGTTCGCGCCGGGCCAGGATCCCGCCGCGGGCCGAGTCGTGGTCACGAACGAAGAGGGCGGCTGGCTGTGGGAGCGCCACCAGGAGTTCTCGACCTGGACGGGGTTCGCGTACGGACCGCTGGGCGGCGAGCTGGGTTTCGAGACCCGACCGGAGGAAAGCGCCTTCTGGCTGGACGGCGCGCCGGGCCAGGTGTTCCGGGGCGTCGAGATCTCGGTCTCGGCCCCTAGGGGAGAGCCGCCGACCGACGCGGCGTTGCGGCGTCATATCGACCTGGCGCGCTGCGTCTCGTGCGAGGTGTTCGATGGCGCCGCGCGGATCTGGACCGACTTTCGGCTGCGCGAGGGCGGGACCGGCCGCATCCATGTCCACAATATCAGCCTGGCCAATGACGAGGTCTCGCGCCTGGTCCAGACCCTGCTGGAGATCGGCAACTACCGGAAGCTGGCCTTGATCGGCTTTCCGCCGGCCCGCGAGCTGCTGGCCTGGCTGGACGGCGCCGAAGCACGGCTCGCGGCCATCACCAGCGGCCTGGCGGCCGGCGAGGACAGCCAGAGCGTCCTCGACCACTTGCTGGCCCTCTCCGCCGAGATCGAGCTGCGGGCGGCTGACAGCCGGTTCCGGCGCGGTGCCACGGAGTCCTACCACCGCCTGACCCTGGACCGGCTGGAGGCGCTGCGCGAACGGCGGGTGGCGGGCCACTCGACCATGAGCGAGTTCATCGCCCGGCGCCTGTTGCCGGCCATGCGCACGCGCGAGGCGGCCGACCGGCGGCTGGACGACCTGTCGCTGCGGGTGGCGCGCAGCGGCGACCTGCTGCGCACCAAACTCGGCCTGGCCCAGGACCGTCAGAACCAGGAGACCCTGCGCGGCATGGACGCCAGCCTGCAGCTGCAGACCAAGCTGCAGGGCCTGGTCGAGGGGCTATCGATCTTCGCGGTTGGCTACTACGTGCTGGGCCTGTTGGGCTATCTGCTGAAGCCCTGGCTGCACGGCTGGCCGGGCGGCGGCGAGCGGGTGCTGTCGGCCCTGGTCCCGCTGGTCCTGATCGCCGTGGCCGCCAGCCTGCATCGGCGCAAGAAGCGGCTGATCGACGAGGGACGCTAGCGCGGCCGTCGCCCGCGGCCTAAGGGAACGCGCGATCACGACGAAAGACGCTCGCCTGGACCTCTCCGCCTTCATCCAAGATCGCCTGCCGTTGGAGCCCGTCCCGGGCGTGCCGGAGATCCGCCTGCACCGCGCGGGACCGCGCAGCGGGCTGATGCGGCTGGCCGAGGCCGATCCGGACTTCGGCTCTCCCTATTGGGCGCGGCCGTGGGGCGGGGGCCTGGCGCTGGCGAGGCATGTCCTGGACCATCCCGGCGTCGTCGCCGGCAAGACCGTGCTGGACCTCGGCGCGGGCTCGGGCCTGGTGGCCATCGCCGCCGCCCTGGCCGGCGCCGGCGCGGTGCGGGCGGCTGACGTCGATCCCTACGCGGTGGCGGCCACGCGCCTGAACGCGGCCGCCAACGGCGTCGCGGTCGAGGCGGTGCAGGGCGACTTGACGGCGGGCGCGCCGCCGGAGGTCGCGCTGATGCTGGTGGGGGACCTGTTCTACGACGCGGACCTGGCGGCGCGGGTCACGGTCTTTCTGGAGCGCTGCGTCGCGGCCGGAATCGAGGTGCTGATCGGCGACCCCTGGCGCGCCTTCCTGCCGACCGGCCGCCTGCGGGTCGTGGCCGAATATCCGGTGGCCGACTTCGGCGACCCCGACGGCGCGGCGCGGGCCGCGGCGGTGTTCGCGCTGAAAGCCTAGGCCTTCCGGTTCAGCGTGATCGCCGCGCCGTGCTGCGGGCGGTCGTTGATCATCGCGCCGGCGCCGTAGGTGGTGGCCGGAGCGGCGCGCTGGTTGGCGATTTCCTGGGCCACGGCGTGGACCAGACCCTCGGTCACCGTCTTGGCGGCGGTCACCGCGCGCGCTTGACGGGCCAGGACCGCGTCGAAGGCCTCCGTGGCGCGCATCAGGCGCTGGCGCAGTTCGGGCCGCGCGGCTTCGACCAGGGAAACATTGGCCCGCACCCGCATCGACTCGTGCCGGTAGACATTGGCCAGCTTGGCGGTCTCTTCGACGTACTGCGCCGCCTCGTGCGGGCGGTGGGTCTCGAAGGCGTGCGCCTCCTTGGCGATCAGGTCGGTCAGGCGTTCGGTCAGCAAGATCAGCTGGTGGACACGATCGTCGGCGTCGATGGCGGCGATGGCCATGGGGCTACTCCTTCAGACCTTGGAGTTTCAGCATTTCGCGCTGGATGGTGGAGGCCAGGCCGATGCCGCCGGCCTGGGTGACCTGTCTGGACATGGCGTCGGTCAGCACCGACTTGAACATCGCCTCGCCCTGGCCGCCGCCGAACGGCTCGGGGGCTTTCACCCCCTCGAACATCTGCTGCATCATCACCGACATGAACGAGCTCTCGAAGCTCTTGGCCGTGTCGGCGATCTTGGCGCGCTTGGCCTTTTCCTCGACCGAGGCGACGGCGCTCTTGGCGGCCGCGGCGACGGTGTCGATCTTGGCGGCGACGCCGGTCAGGGCGGAGAGGGCGCTCATCACATCACCTCGATGTCGGCTTGCAGGGCGCCCGCGGCCTTCACGGCCTGCAGGATCGAGATCATGTCGCGCGGCGTGACGCCCAGGGCGTTGAGGCCACCGACCAGGCTCTTGAGCGACGGCGAGCCGCCCAGGGTGATCAGCTTGCGGCCCTTCTCCTCATCGACGCTGACCGTCGACTGCGGGATGACCTTGGTCTGGCCTTGGCTGAACGGGGCCGGCTGGCTGACGGCCGGGGTCTCCTGGACCGAGATCGTCAGGTTGCCCTGGGCGATCGCCACCTGGCTGATGCGGACGTCGTCGCCCATGACGATGACGCCGGCCACTTCGTCGATGACCACCTTGGCCGGGGAGTCGGGCTCGACCTCCAGGTTCTCGATGTTGGTCATGAAGCTGATCATGTCCGTGCCGGCGGGCGCGCGGGTGGCGATGATCGTCGGGTTCTGGGCCTGGGCGCAGCCGGGGAACTTGCTGTTGATGGCGTCAGCGATGCGGCGGGCGGTGGTGAAGTCCGGATTGCGCAGGGTCAGGCGCATGATGTCCATGTTGACCATCTGGAAACCGGTCTCGCGTTCGATGACGCCGCCGCCGGCGATGCGGCCAGCGGTCGGCACGCCCTTGGTGACCGAGCTGCCCGAGGCGCCGCCGGCCGAAACCGAACCGGTCTGCACGGTGCCTTGCGCCACGGCGTAGGTCTGGCCGTCCGCGCCTTGCAGGCTAGTGACCAGCAGGGTGCCGCCCAGCAGGCTCTTGGCGTCGCCCATGGTCGAGACGGTGACGTCGACCTTGGAGCCCGCCGCCGAGAAGGCCGGCAGGTTGGCGGTGACCATGACCGCGGCGGTGTTCTTGGTGTTCAGGTTGCCGTCGCGGACATTGACGCCCTGACGCTCCAGCATCGCCTCCAGGCTCTGCTTGGTCATCGGCGCGTTGCGCAGGCTGTCGCCCGAACCGTTCAGGCCGACGACGATGCCGTAGCCGATCAGCTGGTTCTCACGAACGCCCTCGAAGGCGACGATGTCCTTGATCCGCGACTTGGCGAACGCCGGGCCCGCGACGAGGGCGGAGACGGCGGCGAAGGCGATCAGAACGGTGCGAAAGAATGAACGCGGCATGGTGGTCCCGTGGCGGGGAGACGTCCCCGCGCCGCCCCATGCCAGAAGCGGGCCAGTTTCCCGAATGCCCTCAGGGCCTTGTGACTCAAGGGATTCCGGATTCGGCGGTGGTCCGACTGGCGCCGAACGGCAGAATCTGCCCGGCATTAACCATACTTCAAGCGCGCGGCCCGATGATGATCGTGCGATGAGAAGAGTGACTCGCGCGCAAGAGCTTTTTGGAGCTGTCGGATGAAGGTTTCCAGCACGGGGGGCGTAGGAGCGACTGGCGCGTCGCGCGCCAGGCCCACCGGCGGTTCATCGGGTTTTTCCCTGCCCTCGGTCAACGCCGCCAGCGGCGCGGCCAGTACGGCCTCGGTCGGCGGCCTCTCGGGAGTTGGCTCGGTCGACGCCCTGCTTGCCCTGCAGGAGATGGGCGCGGTCGGCAACCCCTTGGAGCGCAAGCGCCGCGCGGTGCGTCGCGCCGAACACATCCTGGACCTGCTGGGCGACGTGCGGATCGCGCTGATCGACGGCGACATCTCGCACAACACCCTGGACCGACTATCGAAGGCCATCCGCGAGCAGCGCGACAGCACCGACGATCCCGGCCTCGAGGGGATCCTCAACGAAATCGAGACGCGGGCCGCCGTCGAGCTGGCCAAGCTGCAAGTGCGGGGTGGCTGAACATGGCCGGGGCGGGGATCAAGAACGCTGTTCGATCCTGCCACGCTTGGCTTTCCCACGCGTTTTACATTTGTCGCCGCCGCGATCGCGGGCCTGGCGTGCGTGCCGCGCGAGCTAAACGCGCCACTCACGCGAGGTTCATTGAACGCGGCTCACCTTTTGCTATAAGCACGCAGCCTTCGAGGGCTGAGTTCATTGGGGCGTGAGGCGTTGATGCAGACGGCCACTGTTCTAGTAGAAAAATCGGACTACCGTCCTTCCGAGGACGAGCCTTTTATGAACGACCGACAGCTTGAGTATTTCAAGAACAAGCTGCTGGCCTGGAAAGAAGAGATCCTTCGCGAATCTCGCGAGACGGTCTCCCATCTCCAGAAAGAAACCGAGAACCATGCCGATCTGGCTGATCGCGCATCCTCGGAAACCGACCGGGCTCTTGAGCTCCGTACTCGCGACCGCCAACGGAAGCTGATCTCCAAGATCGACCAGGCCCTGCGCCGCGTCGAAGACGGCTCCTACGGCTATTGCGAGGAAACGGGCGAGCCGATCGGCCTGGCCCGGCTGGACGCCCGCCCCACGGCGACGCTCAGCCTGGAAGCCCAGGAACGCCACGAGCGCCGCGAACGCGTCCACCGCGACGACTGACGCGCCTCTTTCGGCGACTGATGTGTTTTCGAGCGGCCCTGGGGGAAGCCCCGGGGCCGCTTTTGTGTTGGGCTTTTCTCCTCCCCCTCTGGGGGAGGGGGACCGCCGAACGGCGGTGGAGGGGCCCTGGGCGGTGTCAACGCACGACCGCTTCGCGGACCCCCTCCGTCTCGATGCGTATTCGCATCGATCCACCTCCCCCTAATGGGGAGGAGGGAAATCTTTCCTCACCACAGCGTCTTCGCCGCGCGCTCCGGCCAGGTCTG
The DNA here is from genome assembly GCF_001425745.1 of Caulobacter sp. Root343. GTDB lineage: Bacteria > Pseudomonadota > Alphaproteobacteria > Caulobacterales > Caulobacteraceae > Caulobacter. Next base: position 49,633 of record NZ_LMDF01000001.1, read on the forward strand.
GTCGTACGTCTCGCCGCCGACCTCGCCGGCGGTGACCGCCGCTAGCATCGCGCCGGCCGTGGGCAGGGCTTTAGGATCGACTTGGCTCTCGACCTTCCAGAGGCCCGAGCGGACGATAGCGCGGGCGCACTGGAAATAGGCTTCCTCGACGGTGACGACCGTCACCGTGCGCGGCGGCTTGCCGTCGACGGCGAAGCTGTCCAGCAGGGTGGGATCGGCGCTGAGCACCGCCCGGCCGTTGACGCGGAAGGTCGTGCCCGAACCGGGGATCAGGAACAGCAGGGCCACGCGCGGGTCGCGGACGATGTTGCGCAGGCTGTCGGTGCGGTTGTTGCCGCGCCGGTCGGGCAGCATCAGGGTGCGCGGATCGGTGACGCGGACGAAGCCGGGTAGGTCGCCGCGCGGGCTGCAGTCCAGGCCCTCGGGACCCACCGTGGCCAGGGCCACGAACGGCGAGGCCTGGATCAGGGCCGCGTAGTGCGGCGTGATGTGATCGGTGACTTTGACGGTCGAGGCGGCGACCGGCACCGGCTGATACAGCGCCTCTAGAGCCTCGAGGGTGGTGATCTCGTGCATCGCGTCCTCCCGTCGGTCACGCTTGTAGCGGCTGGGCGGGGGAGGGACAATGTCAGGCTGCGGACGCCCTGGCGCAGGCCTCGGCCAGGATGCGGGCCGAGATCGGCTTGTCGACGACGGGGGTCAGCCGTCCCTTCAACTGGTCGGCGTTGCCGGTGACGTAGACGACCGGAATGCGGCCCAGCTGACGCTGGATGGCCTCGACCGCCTCGACGCCGGTGCCGCCGACGATGCGGTAGTCGGCGGTGATCAGGTCAGGCGGATTGGCGAGAGCCAGGGTCAGCGCGTCGGCGGCGCTGTCGGCTATATCGAAACTCGTGAAGCCCTGTTCCGCCAGCAGAGCTTCGACCTCGAACGCGACGAGGATTTCGTCCTCGATAATCAACACGTGTCGGGCCTTCGCGTGCTCGGTCATCGCCGCAGCCTTCTCTCTCGTCCCAGAAGCCATTTCAATGTCGGGTCAGGCCGTCGCGCCAGTCGCGTTTTCGTGATCAGTGTGAACGCACTGGTTGTATCGGCCGCCCTGGCTGCGTCGCGGCGGAAAGCAGGCTATGGAAGGGAAAACCGCAAGAAGCAACCGGAGCGCCCCTTTTGTCCCTGATCCTCACCGAGAAGCGCGGCCACGTCGCTATCCTCACCCTGAACCGACCCGAGGCGATGAACGCCCTGGGCGCGCCGGGCGACGGCGACCGGGTGGCGGCCGCGTGCGAGGCGATCAATGACGACCAGGAGATCCGCTGCGTGATCCTGACCGGCGCGGGCAAGGCCTTCTCGGCCGGCGGCGACGTCAAGGCGATGAAGGCCCGCGAGGGCGCGTTCGGCGGCAACGGCGTGGCCGTGCGCGACGGCTATCGCAAGAACATCCACCGCATCGTCCGGGCCATCTACGGCCTGGAGGTTCCGTCGATCGCGGCGGTCAATGGAGCGGCCATCGGCCTGGGCTGCGACGTGGCCTGCATGACCGACATCCGGATCGCCGCCGACACCGCGCGGTTCGGCGTCACCTTCTTGAAGCTGGGCTTGATCCCCGGCGACGGCGGGGCCTGGCTGATGCCGCGCACGATCGGCATGAGCCGGGCGGCGGAGCTGCTGTTCACCGGCGACGTCATCGACGCGGCCAAGGCCGCCGAGTGGGGCCTGATCAGCAAGGCCGTGCCGGCCGACACCCTGATGGACGAGGCCCTGGCCCTAGCGACGCGGATCGCCGCCCAGCCGCCGCACGCCCTGCGCATGGCCAAGAGCCTGCTCAAGCACGGCCAGACCGCCAGCTACGACACCCTGATGGAGATGAGCGCGGCCGCCCAGGCCATCGCCCACCACACCGAGGACCACATGGAAGGCGTCGACGCCATTCTCGAAAAGCGTCAGCCGACGTTCAAGGGCGCTTGAGCATGGGCAAGGAAGCAAGCGGCGTCTGGGGCCAGCTGTCCGACGGCGAGAGCGAAGGCAAGCTGCTGTGGGAGCCGCCCAAGCTGATCTTCCGCGGCGCCTATCGCGGCATCTACCAGGGCCACGCCCTGAAGAACGTGCGGACCGAGGGCGACGATCTGGTGCTGAGCGACGGCACGCGCTTCACGCTCGCGCCTGGCCAGGCCGAGAAGTGGGTCCACGCCATCCTCAACCCGCCCACGCGCCTGGACAAGCTGGGCGTGAAGCCCGGCATGACCGTGGTGGTCGACGGGGTCGAGGACGCCGAGTTCCTGGCCGAGCTGTCCACCCGCGTCGAGCCGGTCGCGGCCGACGAGGCCGATGGCGTCGATATCCTGTTCCTGGCCGCCGACGACCTGGCCGACCTCGACCGGCTCGAGGACCTGATGTGGACGCTCGGCGACAAAGGCGCGATCTGGATCGTCTCGCAAAAGGGCAAGGGCGCGCCGCTGAAGGATACCGACGTGCTGAAGGCCGCCCGCGGCTTTGGCCTGTCCGACACCAAGGTCTGCGCCTTTTCCAGAACCCACACGGCGCTGCGGTTCGTGAAGCGCAAGACGCCGAAGGCCGCGCCGCCGGCGGTCCCGGTCGTGGCGGACGAGGAGGCGTTCGACGACGAGGACTAGGGTTTAGGCCCGCGCAACCGCGTCCTTGCGAGGTTCCGCCAGCAGGCGCCGTTGCCCGGCCTTGCTCCGATAGAAGAGCAGGGTGGACTCGTTATTTTCGCCCAATGACGATCCACTTGCTATTGGCGGCGTCCGTGCGCCCGCTGCTGTAGGAGCGCGCGTCGTAGACGAAGATGTCGATTTCATCGGCGGAGATGTCGTTCTCCGGAAAGCCCTGCCTGATTAGGACCTGGCGCGCGGTTTCGGCCTTCACGGGATCATCGCAGACATAGACGACTTGAGCGGACATCGTGGATTCCCTTAGTCCTGATTGGTCTGGGATGACGGAAGCGCGCCCGCGAGCAGCATGGCCGCGTGCGGGTCTTCATGGAGCAATCCGCGCAGGCCCTCGGCGGTCGTCTGGGCGGCATAGGTCGAGGACAGATCCGCGCCCTTGGCGTTGGCGGCGTCCAAGAGCGCCTTCAGCTTCTCGGTGTCCAAAGCGCCACCGGGCGCCACCGCGTTCATGATCGCCGTGGTGTTGTTCCTCTGGGCCTCCACGGTTTCGGTGGCCGTTTTTATCGCCTTCTGTTTCTGCTCCGGGGTCAGCGCCGCGCTTAGGGCTGACTCCGTGATTTCCCGGAAGATGGCCGACGTGTCGGCCGCCAAGGCCTCGGCGGCTGGGCCGGTCGCGAAGAACTGCCGGCTTGTCAGGCCGCTGCCCTTTGTCGCCGGCGCGGCGGCCAGCGTCACGGTGTCGATCGACGCCAGCACCGAGGGATAGACATACGTCTCGGTTTTCGCGTCCTTCTTCGTCAGTGGGATGTAGGAATATTCTTTGCGCTTGTACCCGAAGGTGAAGGCGTCCGGCGTCCCGGACGCATCGACCGCGACCTTCATGCCGAGGGAGGTCGTCGTCCCGAAGAAGATCATCCTCTTGGCCGCCGGAGCGCCCTCCAGCGTCGTGGGTCCATCCGGGGCCTTGTGACTTCCCGAAGCTTTCACCGCCGCTGCTCCCGTGGCGTACAGCTGTCGCACCTTGGGGTTCAACAGGCCGCCGCCGGTCTCGATGGACGCGATGACCGGAGGCGCCGCGCCGCTGGGGAAGGACGGCGCCAGATAGCCTTCCGTGCGGTCGTAGCCGACACTGGCCGACGCGGGTTTGCCTTCGACATTTACGCCAAAGGAGGCGTTGGTGACGAAGAGCACGCTGTCGGGCTTGGCGCATCCTGAGAGGACCGAAGCGGCGGCCAGCGCCGCCATGGCGGAAATCCGTTTCATGGAACGCTTCCTTTCGGGTCTTGGGTCGCGGCGCACACGGCCGGAACCTGGAGGTCGACGCAGGCGTGGTCCGACACGGCGAGCAGGCGGTCGTCGCGATAGCCGAGGGTGATGCTGCCGCCGTGGATGGGATCGCGCCCGACCGCCACGCCTAGGACCGTCACGCGAGAAGCCTGGGCGGGCTTGGACTGGTCGATGGCGACATTCATGAAGCCCACCACGTGGCGGACATTGTCGCGGTCGACGTAGCTGTAGGAAACGCAGCCCGACGTTCCGCAAGCGAGCGCCAGCGCCAGCGTGGTTCGGCCGAACCAAGGCGCGGGCGTACGAAGACCATGAGCATGCAATCGCGTGGCGCGCGTCATCGGCGTGTCCCCCAACCGCCAGGGCTCACAACGCCGCCCAGAACGGCGAAATTCGCCGTTAACGGGTATTGTTAAGGTTATGCAGCCCTGGCGTCAACTCGGGTCTTCCGCCCGAATTCCATGACCCCGTCCTCGACCTTGCCCAGGCGCAGGGCGGCCAGGTCGAGGGCGTAGTTCTGGTGCACCTTCCAGGGCTTGCGCAGGCCCTGCTTGGGGAATTGACCGATCGAGCGGGTGACATAGCCTGAGGTGAAGTCGAGCCACGGCGCGACCTCCATCTCGCCGTCGACGCGCGGCGCGCAGTAGTCGGTCCGCGTCCGGCTCATGTGGTTCAGCAGGCGGCAGACATATTCGCTGGTCAGGTCCGCCTTCAGCGTCCAGCTGGCGTTGGTGTAGCCGAACGCTGACGCCAGGTTCGGTACGTCGCTGAACATCATGCCCTTGTAGCTCATCGACTGGGACAGGTCGGCGACCTTGCCGTCGACCACGACCTCCATGCCGCTGAGAAGCTGCATCTGCAGGCCGGTGGCGGTGACGATGATGTCGGCGTCCAGGGTCTTGCCCGACGTCAGCTGGATGCCGGACTCGGTGAAGGTCTCGATGTGGTCGGTGACCACCGAGCTCGTCCCGGCCTTGATCGAGTCGAACAGGTCGGCGTCCGGCACCAGGCACAGGCGCTGGTCCCACGGATTGTAGCGCGGGGTGAAATGGGTCTCGACGTCGTAGTCGGGGCCCAGGTGCTGGCGCACCAGGCCCAGCAGCTGCTGCTTGATCTTCTCGGGCTTCTTGCGCGCCAGGTTGAAGAACAGCATCTGCATCAGCACGTTCTTCCAGCGGGTGATGCCGTAGGCGGTCATGGCCGGCAGCTTGGACCGCAGCCAGTTGGCCACGCCGTCCTCGGCGGGACGCGAGACCACATAGGTCGGCGAGCGCTGCAGCATGACGACGTGGCCGGCGGTCTTGGCCATTTCCGGCACCAGGGTCACGGCCGTGGCCCCGCTGCCGATCACCACGACCTTCTTGCCGGCATAGTCGAGGTCCTCGGGCCAATGCTGTGGGTGGACGATGCGGCCCTTGAAGCGCTCTGCGCCCGGGAAGTCGGGCGTGTAGCCGGCCGAATAGCGGTAGTAGCCGGCGCACATGTAGAGGAAGCCGCAGGTGAACGTGACGGTCTGGCCGTCATGCTCGGCCTCGACGGTCCAGGTCGCGGTCTCGGTTGACCAGCGGGCGCGCTTGACCAGATGGTTGAAGCGGATGTGGCGCTCGACGTCGTGCTCGCGGGCGGTCTCGCGGACATAGGACAGGATCGAGGGGCCGTCGGCGATGGCCTTGGCGGCCTTCCACGGCTTGAACGAATAGCCCAGGGTGTACATGTCGCTGTCGGAGCGGATACCGGGATAGCGGAACAGGTCCCAGGTGCCGCCGATCGCCGCGCGCCCTTCCAGGATCGCGTAGCTCTTGCCGGGGCAGTTGCGGGTCAGGTGATAGGCCGCGCCGATCCCCGACAGACCCGCGCCCACGATCAGTACGTCGACATGTTCCATGCGCGACCAGTCCTCCCCGGCGCCCGACGGTTGACCCGGCGTAGCGGTATGTGAACAGTGTTCACGAACAAACGACCGTTTTGACCGAACGTCAACCGCGACGAGCCGCCCGATGCCGCGGTTTCGGCGGTTTTGATTGCGGACGGAAGAGGCGGGGGCTTAAGCGGTATTTCATGTCCCTTCGCGACTTCGGCGTCCTGGTCCTCGTCTGCCTGGTCTGGGCCAGCAACAACATCATCTCGAAGATCGTGGTCGCCCACTGGGGCGTGCCGCCGCTGTTCTACGCGGCGGTGCGCTTCTCGCTGGTCGCCCTGGCGACGCTGCCGTGGCTGCTGCCGGCCCCGAAGCCGACCTGGCGGATCGTGGTGGTGGCGCTGCTGATGGGGGCGGGCAACTTCGCCCTGCTATTCATGGGCTTCAAGACCGCCTCGCCATCGGCCGCCTCGGTGGTGATTCAGCTGGGCGTGCCGTTCACGACGCTGCTGTCGGTGCTGATGCTGGGCGAGACCATCCGCTGGCGGCGGGGCCTGGGCATGGCCCTGACCCTGGCCGGCGCGGTGACGGTGATGTGGAGCCCGCACGGCCTGGAGCTGTCGCCCGGTCTCTGGCTGATCGTCGCGGCCGCCTTCGCCGGGTCGCTGGGGGCGGTGATGATGAAGCAGGTCGAGGGCGTCAAGCCCTTACAGTTCCAAGCCTGGGTCGGCTTCTGCTCGCTCTGGCCGCTGGCGGCGATGAGCGCCGCGATCGAGCCGGGCCAGGTCGCGGCGGGGATCCACGCCGGCTGGCCGTTCGTGGCGGCGGTGGTGTTCTCGGCCCTGGTGGTTTCGGTCGTGGCCCATACGGCCTATTACGGGCTGATCCAGCGCTACGAGGCCAACCTGATCGCTCCGCTTACCCTGCTGACGCCGCTGTTCACCATCGGCCTGGGCGTCATGGTCACCCACGACCATTTCGACCTGCGGATGGGGGTCGGCGCCGGCCTGGCCTTGACCGGCGTTCTGATCATCGCGCTTCGGCGGAATCAGGTCATGCCGTTGCTGATGTCGATCCGGAACCGCGCCCAATGAGCGTCACCATCATCGAGGCCCCGTCGCCCAATTTCGACGCCCGCAAGGCGGTCCCGGACATGGTGGTGCTCCACTATACGGGCATGGAGACGGGAGAGGCCGCCGTCGAGCGGTTGCGCGATCCGGAAGCCAAGGTCTCGGCCCACTACTGCGTCGAAGAGGACGGCCGCATCTTCCGCCTCGTGCCGGAAGAGCGCCGGGCCTGGCACGCGGGCGCCGCCTTCTGGAAGGGCGTCAAGGACATCAACTCGGCCTCGATCGGCATTGAGATCGTCAATCCCGGCCACGAGTTCGGCTACCGGCCGTTCCCCGAGGCCCAGATCGCCGCGGTGATCAACCTGTTGGCCGACGTGCGCTCGCGCTGGATGATCCCCGACAGCCGCATCCTCGGCCATTCCGACGTCGCTCCGGCCCGCAAGATCGATCCGGGCGAGCTGTTCCCGTGGAAGCGCCTGGCGCAGAGCGGTCATGGCCTGTGGATCGAGCCGGCCCCGTCGCCCGGCGCGCCGCTGGGCCAGGGCGAGGAGGGGACCGGGGTCTTCGCCCTGCAGGCGGGCCTGACGCGCCTCGGCTTCGACTGCGCCCCCACCGGCAAGTACGACGAGTGGACCGCCACGGTCGTCTCGGCCTTCCAGCGTCACTGGCTGCAGAGCCGCTTCGATGGCATCGCCGACGGCGAGACCCGGGCGCGCCTCGTGGGCCTGCTGCGCGCGGCGGCCGACTGATGCACCCGGCCCAGGCCTTTCGGGTCGAGGACCGCGCGACCCTGCGGGATTTCATCAGCGCCCACCCGTTCGTGACCCTGGCCGCCAGCGTCGGCGGCCGGCCGATCCTGGCCCAGGCGCCGGTGGTGATCCGCGACCTGGACGGCGAGCTGGCCCTGGACTTCCACCTGTCGCGCGGCAACGCCTTGACGCCGCACCTGGTGCGAGGCTTCCGCGCCGTGATGCTGGCGACCGGCCCCGACGCCTATGTCAGCCCCGGCTGGTACGAAAGCGCCGACCAGGTCCCGACCTGGAACTACCTGTCGGTCGAAGCCGAGGGTTCGGTCGCGCCGCTGGACGAGGCGGAGCTGGTCGCCCTGCTGGACGACCTCTCGGCCCAGGAGGAGGCGCGTCTCCTTCCGAAGAAGCCCTGGACCCGTGGCAAGATGAGCGACGGCCGTTTCGAGGCCATGCTGCGCGGGATCGCCGGCGGGCGGCTGTTCGTCGAACGGCTGGAGGGGACGTTCAAGCTCTCGCAGAACAAGAGCGACGCCGATCGGCTGGGCGCGGTGAAAGGGCTGGGGGATCATCCGATTGCGGGGATGATGCAAAACCTCCCTTAAATCCGACCTCCCCGGAAAGGCCGGGGAGATCGGATGTTTATTGACGTTTCAACAGCGGGTTGTTGACGTTTCAACATCACCCCTTCAAACACCGTCCCGGACCAGATGGTCGGGCGGTCGCGGTCTTCGCAAGAAGGTCGAGGAAAGTCCGGGCTCCACGGTGACAAGGCGGTGGGTAACGCCCACCGGGAGTGATCCCAGGGATAGCGCCACAGAAAGCAAACCTCCTCCCTACGGGGCGGGAAGGGTGAAAGGGTGGGGTAAGAGCCCACCGCGGACCTGGCGACAGGGACGGCATGGCAAGCCCCGCCTGGAGCAAGACCGAATAGGGACCCCGCGCCGGCCTAGCGTCGGATAGGCCGTCACTGGCCGAGAGGGTCCGGGTAGGTCGCGAGAGCCGTCCAGCAATGGCCGGCCAAGAGGAATGATCGTCGCCGTCTCGCCCTTCTTCGGATCGGGAGAGGCGGAACAGAACCCGGCTTACAGACTGTCTGGTCTCTCTAGCTCCTCCCCCGCGATGCGGGGGAGGTGGCCCAGAGGGCCGGAGGGGGCAAGCTGGGCATGGGCCGCATTAGCTCCCTCAGTCGCTCCGTGACAGCTCCCCCGCATCACGGGGGAGCATCTTACTTTCCCACACCCAATGACGCCAACCGCCGCTCCGCTCGGGCTCCATTCAATCAGTTCTGTGTATGTTCTGTGGATTAACTATCACGCCCAGTGAAGAAGGGGTGCGACACCTTTGAAATCTCGATGAAACGGGCTTTGGTGTCATTGTCTCCCAGTTCATCCCATGTTAACCCAATTTGCGTCGGGGCGGGCTTAGCCGACCGACGTGGGTCTGGCGGGGTTCGGCTTTCGTGTTTCTCTCGACGTTCGAGAAACAGCTCGACAGCAAGCGGCGCATCGTTGTGCCGCAGGAATTCCGCGCGGCGGTCTCCGGCCTGTTCGACGGGATCTTCTGCTTCCCCGCGATCGAGGCCGATTGTCTGGAAGCTGGCGGAAAAGCCTTGTTCGACCGTTATTTGGACGTGATCGAGGAGCTGCCGTTCGGCGATCCGACGCGCTCGGCCCTGGAGGTCAGCATCCTGGGCGGCATGGCCAAGCTGTCGTTTGATACAGCTGGTCGCATTACGCTTCCCGACCAGCTGTGCGAAATGTGCGGTCTCACGGATTGGGTGACCGTCGTCGGTATGGGTGAGCGTTTTCAGATCTGGTCGCGCGAGGCCTTTCAGGCCCATCGCGCGGCGCAACGTGACCTGGCCCGGGAAGGCCTGGCGGCTCTGCGCACCCAGCAGCGCGCAGCCAAGCTGGGGAGCGCGTCGTGAGCGAAGCGCCGCACGTCTCGGTCCTGCTGGACGAAGTGGTCCAGGCCCTGGGCGCCAAGCCGGGCGAGACGATCATCGACGGAACCTTCGGCGCGGGCGGCTATACCCGCGCGATCCTGGCGACCGGCGCGACCGTCGTGGGTTTCGACCGCGATCCCACCGTTCAGCGCTTCGCCGAGGGTCTGCCGGCGGACCGCTTCCGCCTGATCCAGGACCGCTTCTCCCAGATGGCCGAGCACTTCGAGCCGCGGTCGGTCGACGGCGTGGTGCTGGATATCGGCGTGTCGTCCATGCAGCTGGACGAGGCCGAGCGCGGTTTCTCGTTCATGCGCGACGGCCCGCTGGACATGCGGATGAGCGACACCGGCCCGACCGCCGCCGACCTGGTCAACGAGCTGGACCACACCGAGCTGGCCCGCATCCTCTACGTCTATGGCGAGGAGCATGCCTCTCGCCGCATCGCCAGCTTCATCGTCAGGCGCCGCGAGGAGCGCAAGTTCGAGCGCACCCTGGACCTGGCTCACGTGATCGAGCGCGCGCTCGGCGGTCGCAAGGGCGCCAAGGTCCACCCGGCCACGCGCTCGTTCCAGGGGCTGCGCATCGCGGTCAATGACGAGCTGGGCGAGCTGGAGGCCGGCCTCGCCGCGGCCGAGCGCATCCTGAAGCCGGGCGGTCGTCTCGCAGTGGTCACGTTCCACTCGTTGGAAGACCGTATCGTCAAGAATTACCTGGCCGAGCGGGCCGGGCGCACGCCGGGCGGCTCGCGCCACCTGCCGCAAGCGCCCGCCGGCGCGCCCGCCAGCTTCCAGCTGATCGCCAACAAGGCCATCGCCCCGGGCGAGGCCGAGCTGGCCGTCAATCCCCGCGCGCGCTCGTCGAAGCTGCGCGCCGCCGTGCGCACCGAGGCGCCGGTCTGGGAGGCCGCGGCATGAGCGTCGCCGGCGTCTTCAACCGCCGCGTCCGTGGCTTCCGGGTCGTCGAGGTCGTGGGCCTTTGCATACTGATCAGCCTGGTCACCAGCGTCTATCTGGCCAAGACCTTCGCCGGCAGCGAGCGCCAGGAGATCGGCCGCATCGAGCAGGAGATCCAGGACGAGGCCGTCCGCAAGCGCCTGCTGGAGGCCGAGGTCGCCCACCTGGAGCAGCCGCGTCGCATCGAGCAGTTGGCGCAGATGATGCAGCTGAAGCCGATCGCGCCGGACCACGAGATCACCGAGGACGCGCTGATCGACGTCGCCCGTCGCCGTGAACTGCCGCGCGCTCCGGTCGCCGCCGTCCCGGTCGCGCCCGAGGCCCTGGCCACCGACGCGCCCGAGGCCCTGCCGGACGACGCTTCGGTCCCTCCGCCTCCGCCCCCTCCACCGCCGCAAGGGGGGCTGGAATGAGCCTCTCGAACCTGGGTCCGAACGGCTTCCAGCCCGCCGCCTGGCGCTGGCTGATCGAGCGGGTCTGGCGGCTGGAGCACGCGTTCGAGCGCTCGCGCGCCGCCGCCAAGCCCGAAGACGACACCCGCATCCGCATCTTCCTGGTGATGGCCTTCTTCAGCCTGTGCTTCGTCGGCGTGGCGCTGGGGGCGGGGTGGGCGGCGCTGTTCTCCCACGCGGGGCAGGGCACGGGCTATGCCCAGGGCGCGGACGGCGCGCGCGGCGACGTGGTCGACCGCAACGGCAAGCTGCTGGCCGTCGACCTGGCCCACTACGCCCTCTACATCGACCCGCGCGAGGTCTGGGACGGCAAGGAAACCCGCGTGGCGCTGGGCAAGGCCCTGCCGCAGGTGCCGGGCAAGCGCCTGGACAAGGCCGTGTTCGGCGACCACCGCGCCTTCGTGCTGGGCGGCCTGACCCCCGATGAAAAGGACGCGATCTTCAACCTCGGCCTGCCCGGCGTGTCGTTCGAGGAGCAGGAGCGACGCATGTATCCGCTGGGCGCGACGGCCGCGCACCTGATCGGCTTCGTCGACAGCGGCGGCAAGGGCCTGGCCGGCGCCGAACGCGCCCTGGACGATCCGATCCGCAAGGCCGCCGGCCTGGACGGCGGCGCGCCGACCCAGCTGTCGATCGACGTGCGCGTGCAGGCCGCTCTCGAGGACGAGCTGCGCAAGGCCGCCCAGGAGTTCACCCCGAAGGGCGCCGTGGGCCTGGTCACCAACGTCCACACCGGCGAGATCCTGGGCCTGGCCAGCTATCCCGACTACGACGCCAACAAGGCCGGCGACGCGACCGACGACCAGCGCCTGAACCGCGCCGCCGCCGCGGTCTACGAGATGGGCTCGACCTTCAAGGCCTTCACCGTGGCCATTGGCCTGGACACGGGCGTCGCTACCGCCTCCTCGACCTTCGATGCGCGCGAGCCGTTCAAGCTGGGCTACCGCACCATTCACGACTATCACGCGGCCAAGGCGATCCTGACCCTGGTCGAGGTGTTCAAGCACTCGTCGAACATCGGCACGGCCATGCTGGCCGAGCGGATCGGCGGCGAGCGCCTCAGCCAGTACTTCACCAATCTGGGCCTGACCAAGCCGGCCAAGGTCGAGCTGCCGGAGTCGGCGCGGCCCCTGACCCCGCGCAAGTGGGACCAGGACGCGGTGGCCTCCACCTCGTTCGGCCACGGCATGAACATCAGCCCGCTGGCCCTGGCCCAGGCGATGAACGCCATCGTGAACGGCGGCGAGCTGCTGCCCCTGACCATCAAGAAGATGCCGCCGGGCGTGCGTCCCGAAGGAAAGCAGGTGCTCTCGGAGAACACCTCGATGGAGATGCTGAAGATCATGCGCGCCAACGTCGTGCCCGGCGAGGGCGGCAGCGGCGGCAAGGCCGACGTGCCCGGCCTTTCGGTCGGCGGCAAGACCGGCACCGGCGAGAAGTACGACCCCTCGATCCGCGGCTACAACCACCAGCGCCAGGTTTCGTCGTTCGCGGCGGTGTTCCCGACCGACGGCGCGCTGGAGGCCGATCGCTACTTCGTGCTGATCCTGCTGGACGAGCCGCACGGCACGGCCAAGACCTTCGGCTTCTCGACCGGCGGCTGGGTCGCCGCGCCGGCCGCGGGCCGGGTGATCGAACGCATCGCGCCCTTCCTGGGCGTTCAACGCAAGACCGAGCTGGTGACCATCGCCAGCCCATCCAAGCCGGCTGCTCCGGAGGCGGGACTATGACCAGGCGTCTGTCGGAACTGTTCAACCGTCCGTTCGCCAGCGACCCGCTGATCGCCGGCGTCACCGCCGACAGCCGCAAGGTCACGGCTGGCTGGCTGTTCGCCGCCCTGCCGGGCACCAAGGTCGACGGCCGCGACTTCGCGCCGGGCGCGGTGTCCAAGGGCGCCGCCGCCGTCCTGGCCCCCGAGGACGGGCTGGAGGGCCTGGGCGTGCCGGTGGTCCGTTCCGAGGACGCCCGCCGCGCCTACGCCCTGGCCTCGGCCGCCTTCTGGGGCAAGCAGCCCGCCATGTGCGTGGCCGTCACCGGCACCAACGGCAAGACCTCGGTCGCCGGCTTCGCTCGCCAGATCTTCGCCCGCCTGGGTCACAAGGCCGCCAGCATGGGCACCCTGGGTGTGGTGGTCAGCGAAGCCGGCCAGCCCGACCAGCAGCTGACCCCGCCCGGCCTGACTACGCCGGACGCCGGCGACGTGGCCGAGATGGTCGCGCGCCTCGCCGAGATGGGCGTCACTCACCTGGCCCTGGAGGCCAGCTCGCACGGCGTCGACCAGCGCCGCGTCGACGGGGTCAAGTTGCACGCCGCCGGCTTCACCAACTTCACCCAGGACCACCTCGACTATCACGGCTCGATGGAGGCCTATCGCGCGGCCAAGCTGCGCCTGTTCGACACCCTGACGCCGACCGGCGGCACGGCGGTGCTGAACGCCGACAGCGAGGCCTTCCCGAACTTCGCCGCCGCCGCCGTCACTTCGGGCCAGAGCGTGTTCTCGGTGGGCGAGGACGGCCAGGGCCTGCGCCTGGTCACCCGCACCCCGACGCCGGAAGGCCAGCGCCTGCTGATCGAGGCACAAGGCGTCGCCTACGACATTGGCCTGCCGCTGGCCGGGGCCTTCCAGGCCTCGAACGTGCTGGTCGCGGCCGGCCTGTGCATCGCCGCCGGCGAGGACGTCGCCAAGGTGCTGAAGGCGCTGGAGACCCTGGAAGGCGCGGCCGGCCGTCTGCAGCGCGTCGGCCGTGGCCAACGCGGCGGCGAGGCCTATGTCGACTACGCCCATACGCCCGACGGGCTGGAGACGGTGCTGGAAGCCCTGCGCCCGCACACGGCCGGCAAGCTGATCGCCGTGTTCGGGGCCGGCGGCGACCGCGATCGCGGCAAGCGTCCCCTGATGGGCGCCATCGCCGCGCGCCTGGCGGACGTCGCCATCGTCACCGACGACAATCCGCGCTCGGAGGATCCCGCCTCGATCCGCGCCGCCATCCTGGACGCCGCGCCCGGCGCGCGCGAGATCGGCGACCGTCGCGCCGCCATCCGCGCCGGCGTCGAGCTGCTGCGCGAGGGCGACGTCCTCGTGATCGCCGGCAAGGGCCACGAGCAGGGCCAGGTCGTCGCCGGCGTCGTCCACCCGTTCGACGACGTGGCCGAGACCCTCGAAGCGTTGGAGGGCGTGGATGCCTGAAGCGCTGTGGACCGCTGACGAGATCGCGAAAGCCGTTGGCGGCGAGGTCGCCGGCGACTTCACCGTGACAGGCGTCTCGATCGACACCCGCTCGGTGGAGCCGGGCGACCTGTTCGTGCCGCTGGTCGGCGCGCGCGACGGGCATGAGTTCGTGCCGCAGGCCGTGGCGAGCGGCGCGACCGGCGTTCTGGCCGCCAAGGCTGTCGACGCTCCGGCCGTGATGGTCGCGGACACCTTCAAGGCGCTGGAAGCGCTCGGCGTCGCCGCTCGCGAGCGCGCGCCGCAGTGCAAGCGCGGGGCGGTGACCGGCTCGGTCGGCAAGACCAGCGTCACCCGCGCCGTCGAGGCGGGCCTGCGCTTGGCGGGCAAGGCCCACGCCTCGGTGAAGTCTTACAACAACCACATCGGCGTGCCCCTGACCCTGGCGCGGATGCCGCGCGACACCCAGCGCGCCGTGTTCGAGGTCGGCATGAACCACGCCGACGAGATCACCCCGCTCAGCCAGTTCGTCCGCCCGCACGCCGTGGTCATCACCACGGTCGGGCCGGTGCACCTCGAGAACTTCGCCGACGGCGAGGAGGGCGTCGCCCGCGCCAAGGCCGAGATCTTCGCGGGGCTGGAGCCGGGTGGCGTCGCGGTGCTGAACGCCGACAATCGCTGGTTCGACCTGCTGAAGGCCGGGGCCGAGAAGGCCGGCGCGCTGGTCTGGAGCTTCGGCGAGGCCGAAGGCGCGACCGCGCGCCTGACCGGGTTCGCCGTGGACGGCGAGGGCGCCACCGTCTCGGTCGATCTGCGCGGCGAAGCCCTCAGCTTCCCGATCCGCCAGACTGGCGTCCACTGGGGTCCCAACAGCCTCTGCGTCCTGCTGATGCTGGAAGCCCTGGACGTGCCGCGCGAGACCGCGTTGGCGGCCCTGGCGGCTTTCGCGCCGATCGAGGGGCGCGGGGCCGAGAAGACGGTCCGCATCGACGGCGGCGCCTTCACCCTGGTCGACGAGAGCTACAACGCCAACCCAGTCTCGATGCAGGCCGCGCTGAAGACCCTGGGGGCGCGCAAGGTCGCCGGCCGCCGGGTCGCGGTGCTGACCGACATGCTCGAATTGGGCGAGGGCAGTAGCCGTTTTCACGCCGAGCTTGCAGAGCCGATCGCGCGTGCAAACGTTGACGTGGTGTTTCTCGCAGGCGTCCACATGAAATCACTGTGGGAGGCGCTTCCGCCGACTCGGCGGGGCGGCTACGCGGAAGTTACCGAAAAGTTAACGACGGCGCTGGCGGGGGCGATCAAGCCCGGCGACGTGGTGATGGTGAAGGGGTCGAACGGCTCCAGGGCCGGCGTTCTCGCCGGCGCCTTGGCCGCGCTCGACCTTGGGGAACAGGGCTGATGCTGTACTTCCTGTACGAATGGCTGGCGCGCACGCAAGAGCACGTCCCGGCGCTGAACCTCTTGAAATACCTGACCTTCCGGTCGGGCATGGCCATGCTGACCGCCTATGTCGTCGCCGTGGCCATGGGCTCGCGCTTCATCCGCTGGATGAAGGCCAAGCAGGGCAAGGGCCAGCCGATCCGCACCGACGGCATCGCCCGCCACGTCACCGAGAAGGCCGGCACGCCCACCATGGGCGGCTTCATGATTCTGGCCGGCCTGTTCGTCGGCGCCCTGCTGTGGGCGGACCTGCGCAACATCCACGTCTGGGTCGTGCTGCTGGTCACCGGCAGCTACGGCGTGCTGGGCTTCATGGACGACTACGCCAAGGTCACCAAGCAAACCACGGCCGGCCTCTCCAGCGTCCAGAAGCTGATCGCCCAGTTCATCGTGGCCATCGCCGCCACCGTGATCCTGATCCTGTTCGCGCCCAAGTCGCCGATGACGCCGGGCATGGAGACCAGCGTGGTCTTCCCGATCTTCAAGGCGCTGGTGGTCAATCTGGGCTGGTTCTACGTCGTCTTCGCGGCCGTCACGATCGCCGGCTTCTCCAACGCCGTGAACCTGACGGACGGCCTGGACGGCCTGGCCATCGTGCCGGTGATGTTCGCCGCCTCGACCTTCGGCCTGATCGCCTACCTGGTGGGCAACTACAAGTTCGCCGACTATCTGAACCTGCACTTCGCGCCGGGTGTCGGCGAGCTGGCGGTGCTGTGCGGCGCGATCATCGGCGGCGGCATGGGCTTCCTCTGGTACAACGCCCCGCCGGCCAAGATCTTCATGGGCGACACCGGTTCGCTGGCCCTGGGCGGCGCGCTGGGCGCGATCGCCGTCTGCGCCAAGCACGAGCTGGTCTTGGGCATCGTCGGCGGCCTGTTCGTGGCCGAGGCGCTGAGCGTCATGATCCAGGTCGCCTACTTCAAGAAGACCGGCAAGCGGGTCTTCCTGATGGCGCCGATCCACCACCATTTCGAGAAGCTGGGCTGGGCTGAATCCACCGTCGTGATCCGGTTCTGGATCGTGGCGATGATGCTGTCCTTCGTCGGCCTCGCCACCCTGAAGCTGCGTTAGGAGACCCCGGAAGATGATCCCCGTCCGCGGATTCGAGGACAAGACCGTCGCGGTGTTCGGCCTGGGCCGGACCGGACTGACGGCCGCGCGCGCCTTGATCGCGGGAGGGGCCAGGGTCGCCCTGTGGGACGAGAAGCCGGCCAGTCGCGAGGCCGCCGCCGCCGAGGGCTTCCCCGTCGTGGACCTGGAAGCCGCCGACTGGACTCAGTTCGCGGCCCTGATGTTGTCGCCGGGCGTGCCGCTGACCCATCCCAAGCCGCACTGGACCGTCGACAAGGCCAAGGCGGCCGGCGTCGAGATCCTGGGCGACGTCGAGCTGTTCGCCCGCACGGTCAACGCCGCGCCGATCCACAAGCGCCCGAAGATCATCGCCATCACCGGCACCAACGGCAAGTCGACCACGACCGCCCTGATCGGCCATCTCTGCGCCTCGGCCGGTCGCGACACCCGGATCGGCGGCAATATCGGCCAGGGGGTCCTCGGCCTGGAGGACATGCACGGCGGCGCGGTCTATGTGCTGGAGCTGTCGTCGTACCAGCTGGACCTGACCTCCAGCCTGCACCCCGACGCGGTGGTGCTGCTGAACATCTCGCCCGACCACCTGGACCGCCACGGCGGCATGGACGGCTATATCGCCGCCAAGCGCCGGATCTTCCTGAACCAGGGCAAGGGCGACACGGCGATCATCGGGGTCGACGACGCCTGGTGCCAGCAGATCTGCACCGAGATCACCGCCGCCAACCGCCGGACCATCTGGCCGATCAGCGCCGGCAAGGCCATGGGCCGGGGCGTCTATGCTCTGCAGGGCGTGCTGTACGACGCCACCGGCGAGCGGGTCGTCGAGGTCGCCGACCTGCTTCGGGCCCGCAGCCTGCCCGGCCGCCACAACTGGCAGAACGCCGCCGCCGCCTACGCGGCCGCGCGGGCCATCGGCATTCCCATCCACGACGCGGTCGACGGCCTGATGAGCTTCCCGGGCCTGGCCCACCGGATGGAGACGGTCGGCAAGCTGGGCCGGGTCCGCTTCGTCAATGACAGCAAGGCCACCAACGCCGACGCCGCCCGCCAGGCGATGTCATCCTATCCCAAGTTCTACTGGATCGCCGGCGGCGTCGCCAAGGCTGGCGGCATCGAGGATCTCAAGGACCTCTTCCCACGCATCGCCAAGGCCTATCTGATCGGCGAGGCGGCCCAGCCGTTCTCCTGGACCCTGGCCGGCAAGGCCGAGGTCTCGCTGAGCGTCACCTTGGAGAAGGCCGTCCAACAAGCCTATGCCGACGCAGCCGCCAGCGGCGAGGACGCCATCGTCCTGCTCTCGCCCGCCTGCGCCTCGTTCGACCAGTTCAGCGATTTCGAGGCCCGGGGCGAGGCGTTCCGCGCGGCGGTGAACGGGCTGGCGGTGAGCGGCGGCAAGGTGGCGGTGGCTTAGAATCGCCCATCTCGCGAGGGTCGGTTTCCGGCGCGAGCGTCAATTTCTGGACCCGACCTAGGCGGGCATTGGTGTTGTGGCTCTCGCCACCCGTTGAAATGTCTCTACCACTACGGGAAGCGTGGCTATATGCATGCGCAAACGTTGCGGAGGGGGAATGGGGTTTCTACGCGGACGAATGAACCGTGCGACCTACTGGTGCTGCATCGCGTTCATGGCGGCAGTGGTTGGTGCTCTCTATGTCTTCGGTGGAATGCAGCCTCGCGTCAGCGAGGTCGTCCTCGTACTGCTGGCGGTTCCTCGCTTGCATGACATCGATCGATCTGGATGGATTGCTGTCGGCGTCTTTGCTTTGGAGATCACGATAGTTCTCGCGCTCTCGGTATGGCTTGATGATGAAGAGCTTGTTCTTGAAGGTCTCGGGTTTGTGGCACTGGCAATAGCTATGCTTCTCATCTGGCTCGGCCTCATCCCCGGCGATCAGTATGGAAATCGCTACGGAGAGGCGCCCAGGCCAGGCGTTTCGTTTGGTAGACGCTAACAGCTGGTGGAAGGCCGTCTAAGTCCGCTAACCACCCGTTGCGGAAATTGGTGGCCCGTGCTGCCTTCGCCTCCCTAGGGAGAGTAGTCAGCATGCATCGATATTCCTCCTTTGCAGGCCTGCGCAACGTCATCGTACAACTGCCGCCGAGCTTCAACTTTCCCTTGTTAGAGCCCATGCGAGACCCGATGCGTAATCTTGGCGCCTGGGGAGCGGTCATTCTCGCGCCCGTGGGCTTCGGCATGCTGCTCACTGCGCTGGGCGGCAAACGCCAGACGTCGCGACAATGGGCCGATGAAGTCGGCGTCGATCTCGCGACCTGGTGCGCGTTGGGAGGCATCTTCTTGGTCGGCGGTCTGGCGCTCTTGGCCATCATCCGTTGGTCCGACCGGAAATAGCACAGCGCCTTAGCATGCAGAGGGCAGCCGGCGACCATGGCGGCTTCCCACCCATAGCGGCCGTGCGGATCGTCCGATGTGGACGCGGATGAGTTCCCGCCCCGCCACCCCTCACCCCAGCGGCATGAACGCGTCGATCTTGTCCAGGGACGACAGCGGCGAGCGGATCGAGCAGCGCAGGCCTTCGGAGCGGTAGTCGACCGCCACGGCGCCGCCCAGCTCGTTGGGCAGGGCCAGTTCGACGATGCGGGAGCCGAAGCCGCGCCGTTCGGGCTTGCGCACCTCCGGTCCGCCGCGCTCGGCCCATTCGATATAGAGCTGGTCGTTGGACTCGACGTGCCAGCGGATGTCCACGTGGCCGCCGGGGGCCGAGAGGGCGCCGTACTTCAGGGCGTTGATCGCTAGTTCGTGGAAGGCCAGGGCCATGACCACGGCCGGCTTGGGCGAGACCTTCAGGTCCTGGCCGGTGATGGTCAGCTGGCCGGGATTGGAGCGGTAGGGCGTCACCGAGCCGTCGACGATCTGGCGCAGGCTGGCGGCCGACCAGTTCTGGTCCGTCAGCACGTTGTGGGTGGCGGCGATGGCCATCAGCCGGCCCTCCAGGGCGTCGCGCACCGAGATATCGACGCCGGCGTTGCGCAGCGACTGCTTGGCGATCGACTGCACGGTGGCCAGGGTGTTCTTCACCCGGTGGTTCAGCTCGTTGACCAGCAGCTGGCGGTGGCTTTCGGCCAGGCGCTCGCCGGTGACGTCGCGCGAGGTGGCCAGCACGCGGATGACGCGCTCGCCCTCGAGAATCGGCGAGACGGTGGTGTCCCACCAGCGCGGCGAGCCCTTGGCCGTGGGGCAGGCGGCGCGGAAGGCGACGGCGTGGCCGTCCAGGGCCGTCCGCAACGCCTGTTCGACGGTCTCGCGGCTCTCGGGCGGCCACATCTCGGGCCAGTAGCGACGCCGGTTGCGGCCGTCGAAATCCTCGATCTCGAACAGCGCCTGGCCTTGGGCGTTCATGTACTCGACGACGCCGTCGGCGCTGATCACGCGGATACAGTCCTGGCTGGCCTCGACGACGCTGAGGAAATAGGCCCCCGCGCCTTCCAGAACCGTTTTGTCAGAGCCTTCGTCAGCCACCAGTCGTCCCTGCCGCCGCGCCCATGATCACCGGCTGGCCGACGATTACAAGCCATGCGTCTCGTCTTATAGGGGAACGGCGTCCGAGGGGCGGGTGTTCGCCCTTCGGTGTTTGGCGGCGAAGGAGCCGGGTCATGTCCCAGATCGCCTGCGTGGCTTGCGGAGCGGGCAATCGCCTCCCGGAGGACCGCGATCCGCTCTCGGCCAAGTGCGGCCGCTGCAAGGCGATGCTGTTCACCGGCGCGCCCACGGCGGTGACCGGCGCGGCGCTGGACCGCCACCGCCGCCTGACCCGAGGCGTGGTGCTGCTGCTGGACGTCTGGGCGCCGTGGTGCGGGCCGTGCCGGACCATGGCCCCGCACTTCGAGGCCGCCGCGCGCCAGCTGGAGCCGACCGCGCGCCTGCTGAAGCTGGACTCCGAGGCCGAGCCCGCCGCCGCCGGCGCGCTGAACGTCAGCAGCATTCCCACCCTGATCCTGTTCAAGGACGGCGCGCCGGTCGCGCGCCAGGCGGGTGCGATGAGCACGGCCCAGATCGTCGACTGGACGAAGCGGGCCCTGGCCTAGGCGACCAGCGCCGCGATCAGCGCCTTGACCCGCGCCGTGTTCGCCAGGGTCGGACGGGTCACCGCCTGGATGCGGCGGGTCAGGGCGAGGTCGGCGACGGTCCGGCCGACGACGCCCTCCGCGCCCGAGAACGTGAAGGCCATCTCCGGGGCGAAGCCGACGCCCAGGCCCGCCGCCACCATCCGCAGCATCAGATCGTAGTCGTCGATGGTGTGGACGATGCGAGGCGAGAAACCGGCCAGGGCGCAGGCGCGTTCGGCCAGACGATGGTCATCCGACTGCCGCGAGCCGACGATCCAGTCTGCCCGGGCCAGGTCGCGCAGATCGACGGGACCTTCGCCGGGCCGATCGGCGGGCAGGGCCAGCAGGACCGGCTCCTCCAGAAGCGGAAAGGTCGATAGCCCAACGGCGTCGCCGCGCGGCGTCAGGTTGTAGGCGAAGTCGATGGCCAGGTCGCGGCGGCCCTCGCGCACGGCGTCCAGCGAGTCGATCGGCTCTTCCTCGCGGACCGTCACCTTCAGGCCCGGCCAGCGGGCGCGCAGGCGCAGCACGGCGGGCAGCAGCCGGGCCTTTGCGAAGCTGGGAAAGGTGGCGACCTCCAGGTCGCCGTCGGGGACTTCGCGAGCGCCGCGCAGGTCCAGTTCGGCCGCCTCGACAGCCTGCATGATGGTCTCGGCGTGGGCGGCCAACCTCTGGCCCTCGGCGGTCAAGCGCACACGGCGGCCGATCCGCTCCAGCAGCGGGGCCCGCGCCTCGCGCTCCAGGATGGCCAGTTGCTGCGACACGGCCGAGGAGGTCTGGCCCAGGACGTCGGCGACGGCGGTCATGGTCCCGAGGCGGGCGAGTTCGCGCAGCAGACGCAGGCGGGCAAGGTCGAGCATGGGGTATCTCGTAGGATAGCTTAGCAACATCATTAGCGCATTGAAGTGGAGCTAATAAAGCGCCGGCCCTACGAACGCCCTGCGGCCAAGGCCGCCCCGTTTCATTTCCGAGGCCGAAGATGACGAGCGTTTCCCTGCTGGGCGTGCCCCATGACGACTATTCCTCGCACCTGAAGGGCGCGGCCGGCGCGCCGGGGCCGATCCGCCAGGTGCTGTGGTCCGACGCCCACGGGCTGGTCAGCGAGACGCGGGTCGACCTGGGCGAGCCCGGGCGGCTGGTCGACCACGGCGACGTGGCCTTCGACGCGGCGACCGACCCTTGGGACGCGATCGAGGCGAAGGTGGGTCAGGTGCTGAAAGCGGGACATCCGCTGATCAGCCTGGGCGGCGACCATGCGGTCAGCCATCCGATCCTGCGCGCGACGCGCAAGCGCCATCCGCGCCTGACCATCGTGCACATCGACGCCCACAGCGATCTCTACGACGTCTATCAGGGCGATCGGCGGTCGCACGCCTGCCCGTTCGCGCGGATCATGGAGGAGGAACTGGCCGACCGGTTGATCCAGATCGGCATTCGCTGCGTGAACCCGCACCACGACGCCCAGATCGCCCGGTTCGGCGTGGAGGTGGTCGAGGCGCATCTCTGGCGCCGCAGCCTGCCGCTGAAGCTGGACACGCCCGTCTATGTGTCGCTGGACCTCGACGCGCTGGACCCGGCCTTCGCGCCGGGCGTCTCGCATCCCGAGCCGGGCGGTCTGTCGACGCGGCAGGTGATCGACATCATCCACACGATCGATCAGCCGATCGTCGGCGCCGACATCGTCGAGTACAATCCCGGCCGCGACGTGAACGGCCTGACCGCCGGGGTGGCGGCCAAGCTGCTCAAGGAGATCGCCGGCATGATGGTCCGGACTAGCTCCGGGGCTGGCCGAAGCTAGGCGTTCTCGTCCGAGGGTTGCTCGTCGCTGGCCGGGGGACGCTTGGCGGCGGCCTTCTCGGCGGCCTTGGCCGCCTTCTGGCGCTCGCGTTCCTTGCGTTCGAAATCGTAGTTGGGTTTACGGGCCATCTTAAGAGCGCGCCTTCCGTGCGGCGTAGCGCGCGTCGCGCTTGGCCTTGGCTTCGGCGTTCGAGAGCGCCTTGCGTTCCTTGCGCTCGCCGCGCTTGGCGGTCAACGCGTCGGCGGCGAGGGCGGCTTCGGCGTCGACCAGGGCCTGGGCGGTCTCGGCGGCGGCTTGGCGCACGGCGGCCTTGGCCACGGCCCGGTCCTCACGCACCTGGCTCAGTTCGGCGGTCCGCATCTCGGCGCGCTGGGCGAACTGAGGATCGGTGCTTGACGCGCGCGGCTTGAACTTGGCCAGCAGGGCCGCCTTTGCGTCGGCGGCGGTCTTCTGGCGTTGCGTGTGGCCGATGTCTTGCGATGCGTGCATGAGGTCTTTCGTGAAGCGCGGCTCTAGGCGAGCCACGAGATCGGGTCCCAAAAGGATTTGAGACAAGCCAAAGCCAAGCTTCAATGAATTGGCGAGAAGCCGGCGGCCCGATCGATTTCTGGAAAATCCACTATGCGCGAAGTTCTCACCAGGGCGCAATGTCTTTTTGAGTTTTATTTTTGCGGTGGCGGCGAAATTCGGAGTAATGATCGGTCTTTGAAGTTCTCGGTGTGTATTCCATGGCTTTCGGCAAGGTTTCCAAGCCGCCCCGCACGGGCGCTGGCGCATTGATCCTCGAGCGCGAGGAGCGGGCGGTGGCCTTCTCCGTGCTGTTCGCGGACGGCCAGGGCGCCAAGCGTGGCGGCAAGGGCAGCATCACCGCCGACGCCGAGGTGCTGCGCCAGGCCTTCCGCAGCGGCGAGTGCCGCCTGGTCCTGGACGACGGCGTCGCTCTGCGGATCGCGGTGATCGCCCACACCGACGGCGGCGACACGGCCTATTTCGAGCTGCGCTGAGGTCCAAGGCGGGAGGGGCCGGGGCGCGCTACGCGCTTTTCGCCGCATGTCCACGGACTTAGACTGGCCAAGCAAGATTTGATTAACCCTGCGGTCCGACTCTTCCCGCCATGGCCTCCAACGCGACACACGCCTTCGCCCGCACCGACCGCACCGCGCTCGGCATCTGGTGGTGGACGACTGATCGCTGGCTCCTTGGAGCCACGGCGCTGTTGGTCACCCTGGGCATGCTGCTGTCGTTCGCCTCGAGCCCGGCGGCGGCCCAGCGGATCGGCATCGGCGACCAGTTCCACTTCGCCCTGCGCCAGTGCGTGTTCGCCAGCGGCGCGGCGGTGATCCTGCTGACCACGTCGATGCTGTCGCCCAAGGGGATCCGGCGTTCGGCCTTCTTCATCTATATCGCGGCGATCGCCATCATGATCGCCTTGCCGTTCATCGGCCACAACGCCAAGGGCGCCACCCGCTGGCTGCAGTTCGGCGGCTTCACCCTGCAGCCGTCCGAGTTCATGAAGCCCGCCCTGATCGTGCTGGTGTCGTGGATGTTCTCGGAAGGCCAGAAGGGCGAGGGCGTGCCGGGCGTCTCGATCGCCTTCCTGCTGTATTTCATCGCCGTGGCCCTGCTATTGATCCAGCCGGACGTCGGCCAGACCGTGCTGATCACCATCGCCTTTGGCGCCGCCTTCTGGATGGCCGGGGTGCCGATCTCGTGGATCATGGGCCTGGGCGCGGTGGCGCTGGCGGGCCTGGGCTCGACCTATTTCCTGTTCGACCACGTGCACGCCCGGGTGCAGAAGTTCCTCAGCCCCGACCAGGCCGACACCCACCAGGTGACCCGCGCCGCCGAGGCCATTCGCGCCGGCGGCCTGTTCGGCCGCGGCCCGGGCGAGGGCGTCATGAAGCGCCACGTGCCCGACCTGCACACCGACTTCATCTATTCGGTCGCGGCCGAGGAATACGGCCTGATCTTCTCGTGGGCCCTGATCGGCCTGTTCGCCTTCGTGGTGGTGCGCGGATTGTTCAAGGCCATGAAGCTGAACGACTCGTTCGAGCAGGTCGCGGCCGCCGGCCTGTTCGTGCTGGTGGGCCAGCAAGCCATCATTAACATCGCGGTGAACTTGAACATGATCCCGACCAAGGGCATGACGCTCCCGTTCATCAGTTACGGGGGCTCTTCGATGCTCGCGATGGGTTTGACGCTGGGCATGGCCCTGGCCTTGGTGCGCAAGCGCCCCGGCGCCTATGGGGCCAGCGGCGAGTACGGCGCCGACGGTGCGTTCGCCTGACATGAGCAAGCTGGCTGTCGTCGCCGCCGGAGGAACCGGCGGCCACATGTTCCCCGCCCAGGCCCTCGCCGAGGCCTTGTCCGCCCGTGGCTGGCGCGTCGTTCTGGCCACGGACGATCGCGGCGCGCTCTACGCCGACAAGTTCCCGGCGCAGGAGCGGCTGGCCCTGTCGGCCGCCACCGCTAAGGCCAACGATCCGCTGGGCATGGTCAGGGCCGGCTTCGTGGTCATGCAGGGCGTGATGGAGGCCCGCGCGGCCTTCAAGCGCCTGGACCCGGCCGTGGTGGTCGGCTTCGGCGGCTATCCCGCCCTGCCAGCTCTGCTGGGTGCGCTCAGCCAGAAGCGCCCGACGGTGATCCACGAGCAGAACGCGGTGCTGGGCCGCGTGAACCGCTTCCTGGCGTCCAGGGTCGACGCGGTCGCCTGCGCCTTCCCGACCTTGCAGATGGCCAAGCTCGGGGTGAAGGCCAAGGCCCACGTGGTCGGCAACCCGATCCGCCCGCCGGTGCGCGCGCTCTACGACGTGCCCTACCTCGCGCCCGAGGTGCAGCTGCGCGTGCTGGTCACCGGCGGCAGCCAGGGCGCGCGCTTGCTGTCCGAGCTGATCCCCGAGGCGGTGGCCAAGCTGCCCGAGGACGTCCGTTCGCGGCTGAAGGTGTTCCAGCAGGCCCGCGCCGAGAGCATGGAAGGCGCGCGCAAGATCTATCGCAACGCCATGGTCGACTGCGAGGTCGCGCCGTTCTTCCGCGACATGGCCGGCTATTTGCGCCAGGCCCATCTGGTCATCGGCCGCTCGGGCGCCTCGACCTGCACCGAGCTGGCCGTGGCCGGCCGGCCGTCGATCCTGGTGCCGCTGAAGATCGCCGCCGACGACCACCAGCGCTTCAACGCCAAGCTCCTGGAAGAGGCGGGCGGCGCGGCCGTCTGCCTCGAGGACGAGCTGACCGTCGACGCCATGGCCGGGGCCCTGAACGCCCTGCTCAAGGATCCCGAGCGTCTGGAGCGGATGGCGGCCGGCGCACGCAGCGTGGCCAAGCCGAACGCGGCGGAAGAGCTGGCGGACCTGGTGGAGAAGACGGCGCGGTAGGATTACTGTTTCTTCATAGCCCGCATGCGCGCAACCAGACTGGTGTATTGATAAACTGCTTTGAGAAGCTCCTTGGCCAACTCAAGAGCCAAGGAGGCTTCTATCTCCGTGATGTCGTCATAGGATTTAGCTTCTATGTGCGCGGCGTCATTCCCGAGAAGGCGCAGCTCATGAGCTGCCTCGAAAAGTTCGGTAGGTATTATTACGCTCGATTTTAGGGCTTGAAGTCGAGCAAAGAGATCTTTGCCTGCGGCTTTCCTGTCCTCACAGAGTTCTTCAAGCACCCTCCGAACCATCAAGGCGGATGCTCGGTAGGCCCCGGCACCGTGACACAGAATAGCCTCTTCCAGCGATCTCAATATCGGCGCTGGGAGGCTGGAGGCATCGAAGTCTATCAGCTGGAGAGGATAGGTTTCGAGAATATCGTTAGCCTGAACAACTACGAACACGATTGCTCGGCAATCTGAATTTGGGCAAATCCTCACTCCAGCGTGCCGCAACGCAATGCTGCCGGAATTTGAGGATTTCCAGTTCAAGTCGGTTACATTCTGATGACCTGTAAAGACGCCGATCTGGCGGCAAGATGGGCATCTGAGGCTGACGGGGTAGGCGGAGGCGTGCTGACTTGGGCTTTCAAGATGTTGCATCACTCAACTCCTGCCGAATGATGATTGCTATCGCGAGTCGTCCTTCAAGCTGAGCAGCTACGATGAGTTTGCTCCAACCTGTCCTGCGGCTCCGCTCCCCGCCTCGATCAGCGGCCGCCTGATCCTCACCGCCTCCTCGACGCCTTCCGCCACAGGGAACTTGGCGCATGGATCATGTCCTCGCAGATCACCGCGGCCACAGACATCGTTTACGCTGTCCGATAAAAGCCGAGCGTGCGGGCGGTTATCGCTCGTGATCGGACGTCGGAGCTTTGCCCGAAACTCTCAAAATGTTGCTATTTTGTTCCATGTAGGTCAAGCATCCAGAATGACTGCGGAACATATTCGATTTTCCGAGCACACGGTCCGCTACATGGATCAAGACGGTCAAGAGCGTGAGTTCGCGATCGTTTTCGAGTTCGGTACAGACCATGACGTTGAGGTCGCTGGCGAAGTGATCACGACCATGCGAACCGGCCGCGCGCGCTTTGAATTTCTAGGCCAGAACTCATCGAGCCGAGCCTTGGGCGAGAATGAGGTACAGTTGGTCCATCGTCTAATGAAGATCTGCGGCAGCCAGTTATTGTGGTTGTCGAAAAACTCGGGTTTCGAACTCTACCAATACCAGCCCGGCGATGCGAAGGAGCCTCTAGACTTTTTCAAGTGATCGGATGGCGCGGCCGTGTGCTCGCGCCGGCCTCTCAGACGTCGTCTCCGGCCATCCAGGCCGGCAGGTCACTTGAAGCGTACAGCACACGCCAGACGTCGACGTGGTCTTCCCGGGGCGCGTAGAACACGACGTAGGGATAGCCGCGCAGGGGCCAGCTTCTTAGGCCGGGCAAGCCAAGTTCATGGGCGTAACGGGTCGCGCCCGCGTCCGGCCGTTCGCCGATCAGCCGGTAGGCGCGTTCCAGCGCGTCGATAAAGCCGACCGCGACCTTCTCCCCAGCCTTGGCGAGATAGAAGTCCAGCGCGTCATTGACGTCCTCCTCGGCCCGAGCTCTCGGGATGACGTCCCTGCGGTTCACGAACGGGTTCGCACGCGCGCCCGAAGGTCTTCGAAATAGCGAGCGTCCGCCTTGGCGCCCGGCGCGGATCCGGCGCCGTCCAGCAGCAGGCCGCGGAGACGCTGACGGTCCTGATCCTTACGGATCAGCTCGCGGATATATTCGCTGCTCGTGCCATAGCCTCGACCGGCGACCTGCTCGTCGACGAAGGTCTTGAGCGCGTCCGGCAGAGAAATGTTCATCGTCGTCATGGCGCGAGCATGAGGTTCTTGGCAAAAATTGGCAAGGAGCCGTCCGGACGAAACTACGGTTCAGCCCCTGTCTCGATCAGCGAACGGCGCGCGTGGCCAAGCCGCTGGAGCGGACGGCGCGTAGCGCGGACGGCCGAGCCGTCCGCGCCGGCTGGTCGCTATTGGCGGACCAGCTTCTCCATGTCCTCGGGTTTCACGGCTTGAGGCGCCGACTTGCTGGTCAGCGTGCCGTCCCACCAGGGGCAGCCTTCCGTGGTGTAGTACTCGAAGCACTCGTTCCACGCGGGCGAGAAGCGCGGGCCGACGGGATCGCACTTGGCCCAGCCCCACTGGATGCAGACCGGCGGCGGCGCGGCCATCGCCGGCTGGGCCAACAGGGGCAGGTTGAACAGGGTGATCGTCGCGACGGCGGCGCAGGCGGATTTCCAACGCAGGCTGGTCTTCATGTTCACTCCCTCCATCCTCGGCATGAGGATTGGCGGAAGCTTTCGCCTACGTCGCGCGATAGTCAATCTTAAGATGTAAAATGACCATTTCTATCTCAGGTCAAGCTTACTCAAGGCTCAGCCCCCGTCTCGATCAGCGGCCGCCCGATCCTCACCGCCTCTTCGACGCTTCCCGCCACCGCGACCTTGGCGAACGGCTTCCATCCATCACAGACGAGCTTGGCCACCGCCTCGTCCACGCCGCCCGCCGGCAGCGGCGCGGCCGGGCGCTGGTCGCCGGTGACCGGCCCCTCCCGACCACCGGCCCGGATGCTGCCGAAGCCCGCGTGGGCGATGGTGCGGGCGTCGCAGTCGATGACCTCGTGACGCCAGCCGCCCCAGAACTCGTCGGCCCCGGCCTTGAAGCCGCCCTCGGTGACCTGGAGGACGCGCAGCCGCGCGATCCGGCCGTTCCACTGGACGCTGCCCAGGTCGACGAAGGCCGCGAACCGGCCGACATCGGCCAGGCGCAGCTCAAGCGGGGCCAAGGGGGAGGCAGGCGAGGGGGCCTGGGCGAGGGCGGGCGCTGTCCACACCCCGAGCGCCAGGAGGGCGTTTCGCGTTGCGCGCAAATGGTCTAATCGGCTTTTCATGATCCAGCGTAGACGCCCCGTCCCCTTCGAACTCGGCCCCGTGCACTTCATCGGCATCGGCGGCATAGGCATGTCCGGCATCGCCGAGATCATGATCCGTATCGGCTACACCGTTCAGGGCAGCGACGCCAAGGCCAGCGCCAATACCGAGCGGCTGGAAAAGCTGGGCGCGCGGATCTTCATCGGCCACGAGGCCGGCCACGTCGAGGGCGCCTCGGCCATCGTCTATTCAACCGCCGTGAAGGCCGACAATCCCGAGATGGTCGCCGGCCGCGACAAGCGTCTGCCCCTCGTGCGGCGCGCCGAGATGCTGGCCGAACTGATGCGGCTGCAGTTCTCGGTGGCCGTGGGCGGCACCCACGGCAAGACCACCACGACCTCGATGGTCGCGGCCCTGCTGGACGCCGGCGGCCTGGACCCGACCGTGGTCAATGGCGGCATCATCAACGCCTACGGCACCAACGCGAAGGTCGGGGAGGGCGACTGGATCGTCGTCGAGGCCGACGAAAGCGATGGCAGCTTCCTGAAGCTGAAGTCCACCGTGGCCATCGTCACCAATATCGACGCCGAGCACCTGGACCACTGGGGCGACTTCGACGCGGTGAAGAAGGGCTTCCAGGCCTTCATCGAGAACATCCCGTTCTACGGCTTCGCGGCCGTCTGCACCGACCATCCGGAAGTCCAGGCCCTGACCTCGCGGATCGAGAACCGGCGCCTGGTGACCTACGGGACCAATCCGCAGGCCGAGGTGCGGGTCTCCAACATCGAGATGGGTCCCGAGGGCGCCAAGTTCGACATCGTCATCTCGCCGCGCGACGGCGAGGTCGTCCGCTACGACGGCCTGAAGATGCCGATGGCCGGCCACCACAACGTGCTGAACGCCACCGCCGCCGTCGCCGTGGCCCGCGAGCTGGGCCTCGACGCTGGATCGATCGCCAAGGGCCTGGCCGGTTTCGGCGGGGTCAAGCGCCGCTTCACCACCACGGGCGTGGCCAACGGCATCCGCGTCGTCGACGACTACGGCCACCACCCGGTCGAGATCGCCGCCGTGCTGAAGGCCGCCCGCGCGGTCTCGGCCGGCAAGGTGATCGCCGTGGTCCAGCCGCACCGCTTCACCCGCCTGCGCGACCTGATGACCGAGTTCAGCTCGTGCTTCAACGACGCCGACACGGTGATCGTGGCCGACGTCTATACGGCCGGCGAGCAGCCGATCGAGGGCGTCGACCGCGACCACCTGGTCGAGGGCCTCAAGAAATTCGGCCACCGCCGCGCCCTGCCGCTGGAGAGCCCGGCGGCCTTGCCGGCCCTGATCGCCGCCGAAGCGACCAGCGGCGACCTCGTCGTGCTGCTGGGCGCTGGCGACATCACCGCCTGGTCCTACGCCCTGCCGGGCCAGCTGGAAGCCTTGGCCAAGTGAAGATCGGCCGCTGGCTCGCGGCGAAGGCCGCGATCGTCGTCACGGTGATCGCGTACCTGGCCGGCAGCTGGTGGTTCACCGAGCTGCTGACCAAGCAACGTCCGGCGGCGCCGAGCGGCCGGTTCGTCACGCCGTTCAAGCAGCATGGCGGCGTGACCTATGTGACGCCGGTCGAACACGGGGTCCACATCGCCCTGATCGTCGTCGGCGTTCTGCTTGTCCTGGCCTGGTGGACGGTCGAGCACTTTGAGAAACGATCCAAGACGCGCTAGAGCCCTCGTATGAGCTGGAAAACCCATCTGCCCGCCGTGCGCGGCAAGTTGCTGATCGACGAGGCCCTGGCGCCGTTCACCTGGTTCCGGGTCGGCGGTCCGGCCGACGTGGTGTTCCTGCCGGCCGACGAACAGGACCTGGCCGACTTCCTGAAGGCCCTGGATCCGGCGGTTCCGGTGTTGGCCATCGGCGTCGGCTCCAACCTCCTGGTCCGCGACGGCGGCGTCGAGGGCGTGATCATCCGGCTGGGCAAGGGCTTCAGCGGCGTCGAGGCCCTCGGCGACAACCGCATCAAGGCCGGCAGCGCCGTGCCCGACGCCATCTTGGCCCGCAAGGCAGCCGAGGCGGGCATCGCCGGGCTGGAGTTCTACGCTGGCATTCCCGGCACGGTCGGCGGCGCCGTGATCATGAACGCCGGCTGCTACGGCTCCGAGACCGTCAACGTTATCAGGTCCGCGCGGGTGATGAACCGCGCCGGCCAGGTGTCCGAGATCGCCGGCGACGGCTTCGGCTACACCTATCGCCACAGCGCCCTGCAAGGCGCGGACCTGATCGTGCTGGACGCGATCTACGAAGGGACGTCCGACGCGCCCGAGGCGATCAAGGCCCGGATGGCCGAGATCACCAGCCGCCGCGAGACCACCCAGCCGATCCGCGAGAAGACCGGCGGCTCGACCTTCAAGAACCCGCCGGGCCATTCGTCGTGGAAGCTGGTCGACGAGGCCGGCTGGCGGGGCAAGCCCTTTGGCGGCGCGATGTTCAGCCCGCTGCACAGCAACTTCCTGATCAACACCGGCGAAGCCACCGCGGCCGACCTTGAAGGCCTGGGCGAGGCGGTCCGCGCCGACGTGCTGGCCAAGACCGGCGTCCAGCTGGACTGGGAGATCAAGCGGATCGGGCGAGGGAGCTAGCCGAACTCTGCTCCCCCCGCAATACGGGGGAGCTGTCGCGGAGCGACTGAGGGGGCTAGCTGGAGGTCGGCCGAGCTGGCCCTCTCCGGCCCTCCGAGCCACCTCCCCCGCATCGCGGGGGAGGAGAAAACAGGCGCCGCCCATACTTCGGCCCATTGCTGACTCCCCCTGGCGCGAACCGGTGCTATGACTCCCGCGCCATTGGGGAGAATCCTTGCTCATGTACCGTCGTCTTCTGGCCGCCTCCGCCACGCTCGCACTGATTTCGGGCGTCGCCCATGCCCAGGATGTCCGCACCGCCGAGACCCTGCGCGACAAGGCTCTGCTGGACCGCACCGCCTGGGAGATCACCGAGGATCTCACCACCACCATCGGTCCGCGCATCGTCGGCTCGCCGGCCATGGAGCGCGCCAAGGACTGGGGCGCGGCCAAGCTGAAGGCCATGGGCTTCACCAACGTCAAGATTGAGCAGTTCGCCAAGCCGTCGTGGACGCGCGGCGAGGAGAGCGCCTGGCTGGTCGGCCCCTATCCGCTGAAGCTGAACATCGTCGGCCTGGGCCGCACGATCCCGACCCCGCCCGAAGGCATCGAGGCCGAAGTGGCGCTGTTTCACACCTATGCCGACCTGATCGCCGCGCCGGAAGGCTCGTTGAAGGGCAAGATCGCGGTCATCACCCAGCCGATGGTCCGCGCCCAGGACGGCTACGGCTATGGTGTCGCCGGCGTCTCGCGCCGGGCCGGCCCGGTGGAAGCCGCCAAGCGCGGGGCCGTGGCCCTGCTGATCCGCTCGGTCTCGACCTCGGACTCGACCGTGCCGCACACCGGCGTCACCGGCTTCGGCCCCGACGTCGTCACCATCCCCGCCGCCGCCATGGGCGTGCCCGAGGCCGAGCAGCTGGAGCGCCTGGCCAAGAAGGGCCCGCTGCGCATCAAGCTGAAGCTGGCCTCGACCTCCGACGCCAATGACGTCGCCTGGAACATCTCGGGCGAGATCAAGGGCTCGGAGAAGCCGGACGAGGTGATCGTCATCGGCGGCCACCTGGACAGCTGGGACGTCGGCACCGGCGCCCTGGACGACGCCACCGGCGTGGCCATCACCACGGCCGCGGCCAAGCTGATCGGCGAGCTGCCCAAGCATCCCAAGCGCACCATCCGCGTGGTGATGTGGGGCTCGGAAGAGAGCGGCGGCTCGTCGGAAGCCTATGTCGCCGCCCACAAGGACGAGCTGGCCAAGATCGTGCTGGCGGGCGAGAGCGACACCGGCGCCGACCGGATCTATTCGCTGAAGCTGCCGGCGGGCGCCCAGAAGCACGCCATCGCCACCACGGCCGGCGATGTGCTGGCCCCGCTGAAGATCTACGTCAACCGCGACCCGTCCGCCCACGGTGGTTCGGACATCGAGGGCCTGGAGGCCGCCGGCGTGCCGTCGATCGAGCTGGAGCAGGACGCCTCGCGCTACTTCGACTACCACCACACCATGGACGACACCCTGAACAAGGTGCGTCCGGACGAACTGGCGCAGAACGTCGCCGCCTGGGCCAGCTTCCTCTACCTGGTGGCCGACAGCGACATCGACTTCCGCGCCATGAAGCCGGCGGCGGCGGCGGCGCACTAGCCTCCAAAATAACGTGTCATCCCGGAAGCCTCGCAGAGGCCGTCCGGGACCCAGGAGCCAAGCGCAGTGCGGCGGCCCCTGGGTCCCGGCTCTCCGCTGCGCTGCGGCCGGGATGACACGCTTTGTTTGGCAGGAGAGTTGGCAGGGTCCTCGCTGCTGACTAGGAGTGGCTCATCTCCAGCCTCTCCTAAGAGTCACCGCCTCCATGACCCAGCCCTTGTCAGGCCGCCACATCGCCGTGCTGCTCGGCGGCCCCTCGTCGGAGCGCGAGGTTAGCCTGGTCTCGGGCCGCGAGTGCGCCGACGCGCTGGAGCGGCTGGGCGCCAAGGTGACGCGGATCGACCCCGGCGCGGATGTCGCCCAGGTGCTGACCGCGACCAAGCCCGACCTCGTCTTCAACGCCCTGCACGGCGAGTGGGGCGAGGACGGCTGCGTCCAGGGCGTGCTGCAGACGCTGAAGCTGCCCTACACCCATTCGGGCGTGCTCGCCTCCGCCCTGGCCATGGACAAGGCCAAGGCCAAGGCCGTGCTGGCGGCGGCCGGCGTCATCGTCCCCGGGGGCGGCCTCTACAACCGACACGATGTCGCGCGCGACCATGTGTTGCAGCCGCCCTATGTGGTGAAGCCGAACGCGGAGGGATCCTCGGTCGGGGTGTTCATCATCAAGGAAGGCGCCAACCGTCCGCCGGAGGAATTAGCCTCGCCCGCCTGGACTTTTGGCGAGGAGGTGATGGTCGAGCCCTATATCCGCGGGCTGGAACTGGCCGTCGCCGTGCTCGGTGAGCCAAATGGTCCCAGGGCCATGGACGTCACGGAAATCCGTGCATCCACAGGTTTCTATGACTACGAGGCCAAGTACTCGGAGGGCGGTTCGATCCACGTGCTGCCGGCCCCAATCCCTGACGGCGTAAGGGATCGCGCCATGCGGATGGCCGAATTGGCGCACTCGGCTCTTGGTTGCCAAGGGGTGACTCGGTCCGACCTCCGTTATGACGACATTAACGACATTCTGGTCCTTCTAGAGGTCAACACACAGCCCGGCATGACGCCGACCTCGCTCGCTCCCGAGCAGGCCGCTCACGTCGGGATCTCGTTTGACCAGTTAGTTCTATGGATCGTGGAGGACGCTTATGCCCGCTGTAGTGCGGGGGGGACCGCCTAAGCCTAGGCGACCCCGGGCCGAAGCGCCCGCAAGTCCGAGCAAAGGTAAGCCGGCGCCCCGGGGGGCGCAGCCGGCCGCCAAGCTGCACGCCGCCAAGGGCGTGGGCCTCTCGCCCACGGTAGCCTTGACGGTGGCCGGCGCGGCCTTGGGCCTTGGGCTTGTGGTGATGTTGGCGACGGGTCACCGCGCCGAGCGCATCGGCGCGTCGGTGGCCCATGGCGTTGACAACAGCTTCGCCTCGGCGGGCTTCAAGCTGAAGACCGTACACATCAGCGGCGCGTCCTCGACCGCCCAGGCCGACATCCTGAAGGCCTCGGGCCTTTATCTGGACCAGCCGACCCTGGGCATGGACCTCGCCGACGTCCGCACGCGGGTGCAGGGCGTGGGCTGGGTTAAGGACGCCAAGGTGGTGCGCATGCTGCCCGACACCGTGCTGATCGCGGTGGAAGAGCGGCCGGCGCTGGCGGTCTGGCAAAACCAGGGCCGCATGAAGGTGATCGACGGCGAAGGCCGGGTGATCAGCGAGGCCGATCCGGCCCGCTTCCCCCAGCTGCCGCTGGTGGTGGGGCAGGGGGCGGACCAGGCCGCGGGCTTGATCTTGCCGGCGGTGGCCTCGCGGCCGCGCCTGCGCGACCGTCTGGAAGCGCTGGTGCGGGTGGACGACCGTCGCTGGGATTTGCGGCTGAAGGACGGCTCGCTGATCCAGCTGCCGGCCATTGACGAAGAATCCGCGCTGATTCAATTGGATCAGCTCGACCAACGGCAGCGAATCCTCGACATGGGTTTTGCGCGGATCGATCTGCGCGACCCCGAAATGGTGGCTGTGAGACCTCGCGACGCGGCGCTGCCTGGGCAGCCCGCGGCCGGCGGGGCGTAACGATTAGAGTGCTGAGGTGACGATAGCGATGTCGCGATTGGAGGAACGGAAGCAGGCTCGCGAGGGCCTGAAGGCCACGCTCGTGCGCCAGCCCGCCATCGCGGCCGTGGACCTGGGCGCGTCCAAGGTCACGTGCTTCATCATGAAGGCCGACGGCATCCACCGCGACAACCGCACCCTGACGACGGCCGGGGTCGGCTATGTCCAGTCGCGCGGCGTGCGCGGCGGGGCCATCGTCAACCTGGACGAGGCCGCTCAGGCCATCGCTCAGGCCGTCGAACGCGCCGAGACCGTGGCCGGCGTCAACGTCCAAGGCGTCAGCGTCTGCACCGCCGGCGGCCAGCTGGGCTCGAACCGCGTCCATACCCAGGTTTCGCTGGGCGCCCGCCCGATCGGGGACGGCGACCTGTCGCGCGCCATCGCCTCGGCCCTGGCCCAGGTTCGTATTCCGGGCCGCAAGCCGATCCACCTGCTGCCGATCGCCTGGTCGGTCGACGGCCAGCGCGGCATCCGCGACCCGCGCGCCATGTTCGGCCGCTCGCTGGGCCTGGAGCTGCTGGTGGTCTCGGTCAACGAGAACATCTTCCACACCCTGGCCCACTGCGTCGAACGCGCTCACCTCAGCTTCGAGGGCGTGGTCGCCGCGCCGTTCGCCTCGGCGCTGGCGGCCCTGGAAGAGGACGAGATGGACCTGGGCGCGGTCTGCATCGACATGGGCGGCGGCTCGACCTCGGTGGCCGTGTTCAACAACGGCGCCCTGTGCCACGTCGACAGCCTGGCCGTCGGCGGCGCGCACGTGACGCAAGACATCGCGCGCGGCCTGCAGACCTCGGTGGTCGGCGCCGAGCGCATCAAGACCCTGCACGGCAGCGCCATCGCTTCGGCCAACGAGGACCGCGAGATGATCGAGGCTCCGCCGCGCGGCGACGATCCCGGCGCCGGTCCGGTGATCGCCCCGCGCAGCCTGCTCAAGGGCATCATCCAGCCGCGTGTCGAGGAAACCCTGGAATTGCTGCGCGAGCGGCTGAAGGCCTCGGGCGCGCCGGTCGAGCCGGGCGCGGGCATCGTCCTGACCGGCGGCGCCAGCCAACTGGCCGGCGTCCGCGAAGTCGCCGTCCGTGTCTTCGATCGCCCCGTCCGCCTGGGCCGTCCGCGCCGGGTGCCGCACTTGGCCGACGCCGCCTCGGGGCCCGCCTTCTGCGCCGCCGCAGGCACCCTGCACCGCACCGCCTTCGGCCCGCGCGAGGCGGTCTCGTCCAAGGCCCTGGCCGGCGGTCCGGTCCGCAAGCGCCCGCTCGATCCCAACGCCAGCCCGATGGCCAAGGCGGCCGCCTGGCTGCGGGACAATCTTTAAGCGTGATTAACTCTACAGTTTAACTTTAAGGGCCCGGTCGAGCGTCTCGATCGGGCCTTTTGCTTTCCTGGCTAAGCTATATTCGCCAGAATTCGTGATCAGCGTCGTTCCGTCGCACGAGCCTGTGGATCTTCTCGGAACCCTTGGTTCGCTTGGAGATTCTGTTGATAGACCACAATTTATCCCACGGTCGCGCTCGACCAGACCACGACTCAGATTATGCAGTTAACCGCCGATTAACGATGGTGGTTGTTCTGTTAACCCGATCGTCGAGGCAATCTTCGGCGATTAGGTGTCGCCGAGGTCTAGTTTGACGATTTCGGCGTTAGGACGCGAGGGTCCCATGGCTATTTCTCTTTCCGCGCCGCGTACGACCGAGCTGAAGCCGCGTATCGTGGTGTTTGGTGTCGGTGGCGCTGGCGGCAACGCCGTGAACAACATGATCGAGGCTGGCCTCGAAGGTGTAGAGTTCGTGGTGGCCAACACCGACGCGCAGCAGCTCCAGTTCGCCAAGACGGACCGTCGCATACAGCTGGGCGTGCAGATCACGCAGGGCCTGGGCGCCGGCGCGCACCCCGAAGTGGGCATGAGCGCGGCCGAGGAGTCCTTCCCCGAGATCGGCGAGCACCTCGACGGCGCTCACATGGTCTTCATCACCGCCGGCATGGGCGGCGGCACCGGCACCGGCGCGGCCCCGA
Source organism: Caulobacter sp. Root343 (assembly GCF_001425745.1). Lineage (GTDB taxonomy): Bacteria > Pseudomonadota > Alphaproteobacteria > Caulobacterales > Caulobacteraceae > Caulobacter. Next base: position 86,799 of record NZ_LMDF01000001.1, read on the forward strand.
TCATCGCCAAGTGCGCCCGTGAGCGCGGCATCCTGACCGTCGGCGTCGTGACCAAGCCCTTCCACTTCGAAGGCCGTCACCGCATGCGCCTGGCCGACAGCGGCATCCAGGAGCTGCAGCGCTACGTCGACACCCTGATCGTCATTCCGAACCAGAACCTGTTCCGCGTCGCCAACGAGCGCACGACCTTCGCCGAAGCCTTCGGTATGGCCGACCAGGTGCTGCACTCGGGCGTCCGCTCGATCACCGACCTGATGGTCCTGCCGGGCCTGATCAACCTCGACTTCGCCGACGTCCGCACGGTCATGACCGAGATGGGCAAGGCGATGATGGGCACCGGCGAAGGCGCTGGCGAAGACCGCGCCCTGATGGCCGCCCAGAACGCCATCGCCAACCCGCTGCTGGACGAAGTCTCGCTGAAGGGCGCCAAGGCCGTGCTGGTCAACGTGACCGGCGGCATGGACATGACCCTGCTGGAAGTCGACGAGGCGGCCAACGCCATCTCGGACCAAGTCGATCCGGAAGCCAACATCATCTTCGGCGCGGCTTTCGACCCGTCGCTGGAAGGCGTGATCCGCGTCTCGGTGGTCGCCACCGGCATGGACGGCGCCTCGATCGCCCAGATCGAGCCGAAGCCGGTCAGCCGCAATACCACGACCCAGCCGCTGATCGCCGACACCACCCGGCCGGCCCCGCAGCCGGAACCGCCGCGTCCGACCACCCGATACGAAGCGGCCCGTCCGGCCGAGCGTCCGTCTGCTTTCGCCGCCCAACAGGATGCTGCGCCGGCGCCCGAGCCCGAGATCGTCATGTCCGCGCCCCAGCCGGAGCCGGAAGCCGAACTCTATTACGACGCGCCCGTAGCTGAAGAACCGCGTATCGCCCAGCCGGCGCCCCGGCCGGTGACCCGCATCGTCGACCCGATGGTCGATGACGGCGCCAGCGAAGAGCCGCTGTTCCCCGAGAACAACTATTACGAAGAGCGTCGTCCCCAGAAGCAAGGCGGCTGGCTCTCGATGTTCGGCGGTGGTCGCCAGCGCTACGAGCAACCCTCGGCCCCGCAGCCGCAGGCCCGCTCGACCCAAAGCGCCCGCCCGCAGCTGCAGCCGATCGAGACGCCGCAAGCCGACGACGGCGAAGACCTCGAGATCCCGTCCTTCTTGCGCCGACTGGCCAACTGAAAGACGGACCCTAAGCGGGGACCCAAATGATCCGAAGCGCCCCGGGAGAGATCCCGGGGCGTTTTGCCGTGCGCGGTGTTCTGCTAAGCGCCCTGGGCTTCGGCCGGCCTCAGCCGGCCTAGCCCCGCCGCCAGTTGGTCGAGCCGGTAAGGCTTGGGCAGAACATAGACGCCCATCTCCTGCGCCGCCTCGACGGCCGCCTCGGCGTAGCCGCTGGTCAGCAGGATGGGGAGATGCGGGCGCCTGGCCTGGACCTCCTTGGCGAGGTCGACGCCACTCATCCCGCCCGGCATCATCACGTCGGAGAACACCAGGTCGAAGGCGCGATCATTGGCCAGGGCGCCGAGCGCGGCCGCGGCGCTAGCCACGCGAAAGACGTCGTAGCCCAGCTGGTCCAGCATCTCGTTGACCAGGGTGGCGACCTCGTCGTCGTCCTCGACCAGCAGCACGCGTCCCATGGTCTTTGGGTTTGGACGCTCGCCGCGCAGATCGATCAAGTGGCTGACCACGGGACTTGGCTGATCGGCCGATCGCGGCAGGAACAGGATGACCTCGGTGCCCTGATCGACCTTGCTGTCGATGCGGACGGTCCCTCCCGACTGGGTCGCGAAGCCGTACACCTGCGCTAGGCCAAGCCCGGAGCCTTTGCCGATATCCTTGGTGGTGAAGAACGGCTCGAAGACCCGGTCCTGAACCTCGGGCGGCATGCCCGTGCCGGTGTCGATCACCGAGAGCCGGACGAAGTTCCCGATACGACCGCCGATGCTCTCGCCCGGGGCGTTGCGGGCTGTGATCATGATCGTGCCGCCGTTCGGCATCGCGTCCCGCGCATTGACGGCCAGGTTGAGGACGACCAGCTCGAGTTCGCCGGGATCGACGTCGATCGGCCAAAGGTCGTCGGCGAACGACAGCTCGACATGGACGTCGCCTCGCAGGGTGCGGTCGAGCAGCTCCGACATGCCGCCGATCTGGCGCATCAGATCCACCGGCTCGGGCTCCAGCGGCTTGCGGCGCGAGAAGGCCAGCAACTGGCGGGTCAGGCTGGCGCCGCGCTGGGCCGCCTGATGCATTCCCTCCAGGATGCGTTTGCGCCGATCCGCGTCGGCCTGGCGCTCCAGCATGTCGAGGCCGCCCGAGATCACCATCAAGAGATTGTTGAAGTCGTGGGCCACCCCGCCGGTCAGCTGTCCGATCGCCTCGATCTTCTGGATCTGCCGCAAGCTCTCTTCGGCGCGGGCGCTGACTTCCATCTGGTTGTGCAGCTCTCGATTGGCCGCCGCCAGATCGACATTCGCCGTCTCGAGCGCCTGGGTGCGTTCGGCGACCAGTCCCTCCAGCGCCTGGGCGGCGCGGGCCTGTTCCTCGAGCAGGTCACGCACCTCGTACTGGCGTTGGCGCGCCCGCCGCGCCGCCTGTAGCGCGCTTGAAAGCGTGATGGTCTGCACCGGCCGCTCCAGCAGCGAGACGTTGCGCAGGATTTCGACGAGGCGCTTTCGCCAGGCGATGACGGCGGGCTGGTTCTGGCGGCTGGTCAGCACGACGAAGGGCAGATCCGACCACGCCGGCTGTCGCCGGACCCAGGCGCTCAAGGCCGTGAGGTCTTGGCCGAACAGCGCCTCCTCGGCGATGAAGATGGCCGCCGCGCCGGCGTCGGCGGTGGCGAGCAGGGTGGCCAAGTCCGCGCAGACCTTGGACTGTATGCCCACGCGCGCCAGCACCTCGGCCGTGGCCGTGGCGTCGCGACCCGTGGGCGCGTGGATGAGAACCGTCAGCCCGGCCATCGCTTTAGAGGTCGGCCCCGTCGGCCGCCATCAAGGGCCTGGCGTCACCGATATATTGCGGCGTGCCCGCGAAGATGCCGCTGAAATTGGTCAGGGGCGGTCCTAGTGTGATGCCCTCGTGGCTGAGGCGGTATTCGCGGATCGTGTGCTCGTGATTGCCGCTGCGCTTCTTGACCACGGACAGGGCGCGCCGGACCGTGCCGCCATATTCGAAATAGCGCAGCATCAGCACCGCATCGCTGAGATAGCTGAGGTCCAGCGGCGTCTCCATGGGGCCGACCAGCCCGTGCTGCGCCAGCACCAGAATGGTCAGCACGCCCTGCTGGGCCAGATAGCTCAGCAATTCGTGCATCTGCAGGATCAGGAAGCGCTCGTCCGGCATGGCGTTGAGATAGCCGTTGAGGCTGTCGATCACGACGACGCGGGCGCCATCCACCTCGACGCTATGGCGCACCAGGGCCGAGAACTCGCCGGGGGACAGCTCGGCGGGATCGATCTGCTGGTAATGCAAAAGCCCTGACTGCATCGCCTCCGGCAGCGCCAGACCCAGGGTCTCGCATCGCGCTTCCAGCGTCCCGCGCCCTTCGTCGAACGCGAAATAGGCCGACGTCTCGCCGCGCTGCGTCGCCGAGATCGCATAGGTGATCGCCAGCGACGACTTGCCGACCCCGGCCGCGCCGATGACCAGCGCATTGGTGCCTCGTTCCAGCCCGCCGCCGAGCAGTTGATCCAGTTCGGCGATGCCGCTGGCCGCGAACCCCTTCTCGAAGGCCGCGTGGTGCTCGTTGGCGACCAGGCGGGGATAGATCTCAAGGCCGCCGGTCTGGATGGTGAAGTCGTGATAGCCGCCGCGGAAGCGGATCCCGCGCATCTTCACCACCCGCAGCCGACGCCGCTCCGCGCCATAGTCCAGAGCGAGCTGCTCCAGCATCACCACGCCGTGCGAGATCGAGTGCAGCTGGACGTCGTGCTCCTGCGCCGACAGGTCGTCGAGCAGGATCACCGTGCAGGCGCGGCTGGTGAAGAAGTGCTTCAACGCCAGAACCTGCCGGCGATACCGCAAGGGGCTCTGGGCCAGGAGGCGCAGCTCCGAGAGGCTGTCGATCACGATCCGGGCGGGATTGATCTCGTTGACCTTGTCGAAGATCAGCTTGGTGGTCTCGTTCAGCTCCAGCTCGGCCGGGTGCAGGACCGTCAGTTCGAGCTCGGGATCGAGCGTCGTTTCCGGGGGCACCAGCTCGAAGATGTCGAGGCCGGTCAGCGACCACTTGTGTCGCTTGGCCACCAGCTGCAGCTCGCGCCGAGTTTCCGACAGCGTGATGTACAGCACCCGCTCGCCGCGGCGCACGCCTTCGAGCAGGAACTGCAGGGCGATCGTGGTCTTGCCCGATCCGGGGCGGCCTTCGTAGAGATACATCCGGTTGGCGTCGAGGCCGCCGCCGAGGATATCGTCCAAGCCGGCGCTTCCCGTGGAGACGCGCGGAGGATCCAGGTCGATATCGTCGCCACCGATGCTGTCGTTCATAGGCATCCCCCTTCAGCGTCGCACAATAGCCGGGCGCGGATCCGTCCCCGTCGGGGAGCGCGGAGACCATGCGCAAAGGCTGAGCTTGAACGCCTTTTCGTCGAAGGGAGTTCCTGACGCCGCGCCCGCCGCCGCCGTCCGCCCGCCGAACGGCTCGCGGCGGCCCGTAGACCGGACGGCGCGCGAGCGGCGCCTCGCTGTCGCCGGCGACTTGGGCTAGCTTGGCGCTTTCTGCCAACTTTCGCTGAAAACCGGTCACGATGAAGCTCACCCGCGCCGATCGGAAGATTCTCCAGATCCTGCAGGAGGACGGCAAGATCTCGAACGTCGACCTGGCCGAACGGGTGGGGCTGTCGCCCAGTCCGTGCCTGCGGCGGGTCAAGCAGCTGGAGGCCTCGGGCCTGATCAGCGGCTATGTCGCCCTGCTGGACCGGCGCAAGGCCAAGCTGGACGTGTTGGCCTATGTCGAGGTGCAGGTCGACCGCCACAGCGAGGAGGCGGCCGAAGCCTTCAAGCAGGCGGTGCTGCGCGAGCCCGAGGTGGTGGGCTGCTACGTGATGACCGGCGGCTTCGATTACCTGCTGAAGGTGGCCGTGCCGAACCTCGACGCCTATGCCGACTTCTCGATGAAGCGGCTCCTGAAGATGCCCGCCGTGAAGGACATCCGCTCGTCGTTCGTGCTGGACACCATCAAGGATTCCACGGCGCTGCCGATCGATCATCTGGATTGATCATATTTGAGCGTAATTGATCGAAGTCATTGGCATGATGTGACTGAAATTGAGCGATCTGTGGCCATCATCGCCACGTTCTGACCCCGGCGTCGCGATAAGCTGCCTTCCGTCGATCACCGGAACAGCGCCATGACCTTCTCCGTGTTCACCGGCCTCACGCCCCAGGCGCCGGACTCCCTGCTGTCGCTGATCGGCCTCTATCGCCGCGATCCGCGTCCCGAGAAGATCGACCTGGGGGTCGGCGTGTTCCGCGACAACCTGGGCGCGACGCCGGTGCTGGCGGCGGTCAAGGCCGCCGAGCAGGCGCTGCTGAACACCCAAGCCACCAAGTCCTATCTCGGCCCCGAAGGCGACATCGGCTTCCTGGACCTGCTGAAGCCGGTCATCTTCGGCGATCAGGTCAGCCACGAGGTGTTCGGCGTGCAGACGCCGGGCGGCACCGGCGCCATCCGCCTGGCCTGCGAGCTGCTGAAGGCCGCCAAGCCGGACCTCCGCGTCTTCATCGGCGCGCCGACCTGGCCCAACCACACCCAGATCCTGGACCAGCTGGGCATCGAGACCGTCACCTTCCGCCACTACGACCAGCGCGCCCAGCGCCTGGGCTTCGACGAGATGATGTCGGTGCTGGAGACCGCGCGGGCCGGCGACGCGGTCCTGCTGCACGGCTGCTGCCACAATCCGTCCGGCGCCGACTACAGCCTGGACCAGTGGCGCGCCATCGCCGAGCTGGTCGCGCGCAAGGGCCTGACGCCGCTGATCGACCTGGCCTATCAAGGGCTGGGCCTCGGGCTCGAGGCCGACGCGGCGGGCGGGCGCCTGGTGCTGGCGGCGGCCGACGACGGCCTGCTGGCCTATTCCTGCGACAAGAATTTCGGGCTCTACCGCGAGCGGGTCGGCGCGCTCTACACCCTGTCGCGCGACGCCGAGACCCTGGACCTGGCCGCCAGCAACATCCGGGCTCTCGCGCGCACCAACTGGTCGATGCCGCCCGACCATGGCGCGGCCACGGTGCGGGTCATCCTTGAATCCGAAGCCCTGACCGCCATCTGGAAGTCCGAATTGGACGCCATGCGTCGTCGCGTCGCCGACCTGCGCCAGCGCCTGGCCACGGCGGTTCCGGCTCTGGCCCCGCTGGCCGGCCAGCACGGCCTCTTCGGGTTGCTGCCGCTGTCCTCGGCCCAAGTGGCCCGGCTGCGCGAGGAGCACGGGATCTACATGGCCGGCTCGGGCCGCATCAATCTGGCCGGCCTGACCGTTGGCAACATCGACACATTCGCGCGGGCCTTCGAGGCCTGCTTGCAAGGAGAGCCCGCATGAGCCTCGTCAGCGACCAAAACCCGCTCGGCCTAGACGGCTTCGAGTTCGTCGAGTTCACCAGCCCCGACCCGGCCACGATGAAGGACCTGATCGAGCAGCTGGGTTTCGTCGCGGCCAGCCGACACCCGACCAAGCCGGCGACCCGCTACAAGCAGGGCCGCATCAACCTGATCGTCAACGAGGACACGAGCGGCCAGGTCGCCGACTTCCGCGCCGCCCACGGTCCGTCGGCGAACGGCATGGCCTTCCGCGTCGAGAACGTCGAGCACGCCTATGCCGAGGCCCTGAAGCGCGGCGCCAAGGCCGCCGACGCCTCGCGGTCCTTGCTGGGTTCGGACGCCAAGGTGCTGGAAGGCATCGGCGGGTCCTTGCTGTATCTGGTCGACCGCTACGGCGATGCGGGCACCATCTACGATAGCTGGGAGCAGGTTCCGGGCGCGGCCCTGGCCGAGGCCAAGAACAATGTCGGCCTGGATCTGCTCGACCACCTGACCCACAACGTCAAGCGCGGTCAGATGCGCACCTGGTCCAGCTTCTATCATCAGGTCTTCGGCTTCGAGGAGCAGAAGTACTTCGACATCAAGGGCCAGGCCACGGGCCTGTTCAGCCAGGCGATGATCGCGCCCGACAAGGCCATCCGCATCCCGCTGAACGAAAGCCAGGACGACAAGAGCCAGATCGAGGAGTTCATCCGCCAGTACAACGGCGAGGGCATTCAGCACCTGGCCCTGACCACCGAGAATATCTACGACACCGTCGAGAAGCTGCGCGCCCGGGGCGTCAAGCTGCAGGACACCATCGAGACCTACTACGAACTGGTCGACAAGCGCGTGCCCGGCCACGGCGAGGACCTGGAGCGGCTGAGAAAGAACCGCATCCTGCTGGACGGCAATGTCGGCGAGGAAGGCCTGCTGCTGCAGATCTTCACCGAGAACCTGTTCGGCCCGATCTTCTTCGAGATCATCCAGCGCAAGGGCAACCAGGGCTTCGGCAACGGCAACTTCCAGGCCCTGTTCGAAAGCATCGAGCTGGACCAGATCCGCCGCGGGGTGATCACGGTCGAGGGGTAGGCAACACTTGTGGACGGGACGGTGCGTCCCGTCCCACAATCCCGATCTCCCCGGCCAAGGCCGGGGCCCAGGTGAAGCCCACGAACCGCTCCGGATGAATCTGGGTCCCGGCCTTCGCCGGGAAAGTCGGGGTGGGGGAGGACGCACGTGACCGACACCGATACTTTGAAATACCAGACCGGCTTCGGTTCCCACTTCGCCACCGAGGCCGTGGCCGGCGCCTTGCCGGTCGGCCAGAACTCGCCGCAGCGGACGCCGTTTGGCCTCTATGCCGAGCAGCTGTCGGGCACCGCCTTCACCGCGCCGCGCCACGAGAACCGCCGGAGCTGGCTCTACCGCCTGCGGCCCAGCGCCGGCCATGGCCCGTACAAGCTCTACGCCCAGGCCAGGATCGCCGCGCCGGCCGACGGTCCGGTGACGCCCAACCGCCTACGCTGGGATCCGCTGCCGATCCCGGACGAGCCGACCGACTTCGTCGATGGCCTGGTCACCCTGGCCGGCAACGGCGACGTGGCCACGCAGGCCGGCGTCGGGATCCACCTCTATCTGGCCAACGCCTCGATGCAGAACCGGGTGTTCCAAGACGCCGACGGCGAGCTCCTGATCGTGCCGCAGCAGGGCGTGCTGACCCTGGTCACGGAGATGGGTGTGCTGAAGGCCGGGCCGGGCCACATCGCGGTGATCCCACGCGGCGTGCGGTTCCGGGTCGAGCTCGACGGCCGGTCGCGCGGCTATGTCTGCGAGAACCACGGCGCGGCGTTCAGGCTGCCGGACCTGGGGCCGATCGGCTCCAACGGCCTGGCCAACCCCCGCGACTTCGAGACGCCGGTGGCGGCGTTCGAGGACGTGGATGAGCTGACCCTGGTCATCCAGAAGTTCCAGGGATCGCTGTGGGCCGCCGAGTGGGACCACAGTCCGCTGGACGTCGTGGCCTGGCACGGCAACCTCGCGCCGTACCGCTATGACCTCTCGCGCTTCAACACGATCAACACGGTCAGTTTCGACCATCCCGACCCTTCGATCTTCACGGTTCTGACCTCGCCCAGCGAGATCCCGGGCACGGCCAATTGCGACTTCGTGATCTTCCCGCCGCGCTGGATGGTGGCCGAGCACACGTTCCGCCCGCCCTGGTTCCACCGCAACGTGATGAGCGAGTTCATGGGCCTGGTCCATGGGGCCTACGACGCCAAGGAAGGCGGCTTTTCGCCCGGCGGGGCATCCCTGCACAATGGCATGAGCGATCACGGCCCCGACGTGGCCAGCCATCGCAAGGCGACCGAGGCCGAACTCGCGCCCCACAAGATCGACGGAACCATGGCCTTCATGTTCGAAAGCCGCTGGGTGATCCGGCCGACGAAGTTCGCGCTGGAGACTTCCGCGCTTCAGGGTGACTATGACGCCTGCTGGACGGGCTTCCCCAAAGCGCGTCTGCCCTAACTAGAAGAAACACAGAGGAAGCGCCGATGAAGCTTGCGTCTCTCAAGGGCGGCCGCGACGGCCGGCTGGTGGTGGTCTCCAACGACCTGGCCTGGTTCACCGACGCCGGGACGGTCGCGCCCACCCTGCAGGCGGCGCTGGACGACTGGGGCCGCTGCGGGGCGCTGCTGCAAGGCCTGGCCGACAGCCTCGAACACGGCGCGGTGCCCAAGGAGCGCTTCCACGAGCACGACGCCCTCAGCCCGCTGCCGCGCGCCTATCAGTGGCTGGACGGCAGCGCCTATGTGAACCACGTGCAGCTGGTGCGGCAGGCGCGCGGCGCCGAGATGCCCGAGAGCTTCTGGACCGATCCCCTGATGTACCAGGGCGCGTCGGACGGCTTCCTGGGTCCGCGCGATACGATCCCGCTGGCCGACGCGGCCTGGGGTTGCGACTTTGAAGGCGAGGTCGCGGTGATCGTCGACGACGTGCCGCTGGGCGCCAGCCGCGAGGAGGCCCTCTCGGCCATCTGCCTGGTCATGCTGTGCAACGACGTATCGTTGCGCAACCTGATCCCGGGCGAACTGGCCAAGGGCTTCGGCTTCGTGCAGTCCAAGCCGGCCAGCGCCTTCTCGCCGGTGGCGGTGACGCCCGAGGCCCTGGGCGGCGCGTGGAAGGACGGCAAGCTGTCCGGCGCGCTGCTGGTCGAGCTGAACGGCGTCGATTTCGGCAAGGCCGACGCCGGCGTCGACATGACCTTCGACTTCGGGACCCTGGTGGCCCACGCGGCCAAGACGCGCGCCTTGAGCGCCGGCACCATCGTCGGCTCGGGCACGGTCAGCAACCGCGGCGCCGACGGCGGCCCCGGCAAGCAGGTCGCCGACGGCGGCGTCGGCTATTCTTGCCTGGCCGAGCTGCGCACGGTCGAGACCCTGCTGAGCGGCAAGGCCAAGACGCCGTTCCTGCTGGGCGACGACACTGTCCGCATCGAGATGAAGGACGCCAAGGGCCACACGATCTTCGGGGCCATCGAGCAGACGGTCGAGCGGGTTTGAGTTCAGAAGCGCCTGAAGAGGCCCCCGTCGCCGCCGGCCGTGTCTGGTCGACGCCGGCGGGGGTCAATCTCGGGCCGCTGGACCTGATCGCCGACGGCGGGGCGCGCAACTACGTGCTTCAGATTGGCGACAACCGCTTCCACGGCTTCGTGGTCCGCCAGGGGGAGGCGGTGTTCGGCTATGCCGACCGCTGCCCCCACGCCGGCCTGCCGCTGGCCCAGCAGCTGGACCAGTACCTGACCCCCGACGGCGGCCTGATCGCCTGCTCCTGGCACGGCGCGGTGTTCGCGGTGGAGACGGGCGCCTGCGTTGGTGGCCCCTGCGTCGGCGCCAGGCTGACGTCTTGGCCGGTCGAGGTCCGCGAGGGGCGGGTGGTTACGGCCTAGGGCCGGGCGGCCATTCGAGATCCCTCTCTCATAGAGAGAGGGAGGGGCCCATGCGCAGCATGGGAGGGTGAGAGGTTATAGTCTCACCGAATGAAGCTCTCCTTCTTCCGACCTCCCCGGCGAAAGCCGGGGCCCAGATCGAACCCGCCAACGACATCGATCTGGTCGAGACCCCAGGCGCGCCCGCCCCAGACTCTCCGGATGAATCTGGGCCCCGGCCTTTGCCAGGGGCGGAGATTTTGGGAACGAACCGAGGGCTTTCCGGTGAGGGTGAAACCTCTCACCCTCCCACCGCCTGTGGCGGCGGGCCCCTCCCTCTCTCTATGAGAGAGGGGTTTCGCATGCGACCCGCATGTCCGTTGTCACATCGGCAAGAGGCCCGCCCGCGAACGGGCGAGCCTAGACGTGTCCTCAGACCAGGTTCGTCACGACTTCGATATTGCCGTGCGTCGCCTTCGAGTACGGGCAGATCGTGTGGGCGGTGTCGATCAGGTCTCGCGCCACATCACGATCCAGACCCGGCAGGGCGACGTCGAAGCGGGCGCGCAGGAAGAACGCGCCGGCTTCGTTGAGCAGGTCGATGGTGGCGTCGACCGCGAGGTCGGCCGGCAGGGCCACCTTGCGCTGGGCGGCGACCAGGCCGATCGCGCCCATGTAGCAGGCCGACCAGGCCGCGCCGAATAGGTTTTCGGCGGCGGGATGGGGCTCGGGGATCTTGAGATCCAGGAACCCGTCGCTGCTGCGCGCGCCGCCGTCGCGGCCGGCGGTGTTGTGGGTCTTGCCGGTGAAAAGAACCTTCGCGGTCATGGGAACACCTTTCGTTTCGCTTGTGGATCAGAACCGATCTGATCGGATGCGATGTAATCTGGTGCGGGCGCTGGCGGCTTCAAGAGGTCCGATTAAATCGGATGCGATTTATTTCCCGAGGAGCTCAGGCGCGGGCTTCGCTGGCGTCCTTGCGGGCGGCGCGCCAGACGGCGCGGGCGGCGTCCAGGTTCATGATCGCGATGCCCAGCCCCGCGACGATGTCGGGCCAGATCGAGCGCGTCAGGGCGGTCAGCAGCCCCGCCGCGATAATGGCGATGTTGGCGATCGCATCGTTGCGCGCCGACAGGAAAGCGGCCTTCGACAGGCTGCCGGCCGCGGCGCGGTGACGGGCCAGGGCGAAGGCGCAGACGAGGTTGATCGCCAGGGCGCCCAGGCCCGTGACGCTCAGGGTCAGGGGTTCGGGCGGCGTGGGATCGCCCAGCTTGCGCCACAGGGTCCACAGGAACGCCACCGCCGGCGCCAGCAGGATCGCCGCCAGCACCGTACCGACCTTGGCGCGGCGCGTGGCGCTCCAGCCCAGCGCCGCGAGGATCAGGAAGTTGACGGCCGCGTCCTCGAAGAAGTCGACGCTGTCGGCGAGCAGCGACACCGAACCGATGCGCAGGGCTGCCGTCATCTCGACGGCGAAATAGGCGAGGTTCAGCAGGGCGACGAGGCGGATGGCCGACCGGAAGCTGGGCGAAGGGCTCATGGCCCGCCGACTAGCACGCGAGCCTTGTCGGCGATATCGCGGCGCCCGGACAAAAGAACGGCCGCCCTCCAGGAGAAGAGGGCGGCCGAGTCATTGGGAGGAAACGCCCGAAAGGGCTGAATTCCATATAGCCGTTTGAATTTTGTTTGACAACGTTGTCACGGAAAATATTTCGCGTAACGGTGAAATGCAGGCGGAAGCTAATTCGCTGTCATCCCGGAAGCCTCGCAGAGGCTATCCGGGACCGCCGGAAACGCTGAGCTTTCCGCGGTCCCGGCTCTCCGCTGCGCTACGGCCGGGATGACAGTTTGAACGGTCTACTTCTTCTTCGCCGCCTGGACTTCGATCTCGACCAGCATGCCTTCCTGGACCAGCGAGGTGATCTGGCTGGTGATGCGCGAGGGCTTGTTGGGCTGGGTGGCGGTGCCGAAATAGGTCTTGTAGCCCTCCATCATGCCCATGAAGTCCATCTTGCCCTCCTTGGCCGGGTCGCCGACCAGCAGGACGCGCATCATCACGACGTCGCCCATGGTCGCGCCCTGGGTCTTCAGCGCGGCTTCGATGCGGCCCAGCACGCCCAAGGTCTGGGTCTTGGTGTCGCCGAACTTGGCGACGCCGGTGGCCTTTTCGTCGATCACCGGCGGGGTCATGCCGCTGACATAGATGGTGTCGTAGCCGGCCGGCACGGTGACGACGCTGGCGATCGGCGACTTGGGATCGCCGCCGCGGACGATCTCCTGGGCATTGGCGGCGGTGGCGACGCCGGCGAGGGCGCAGAGGCCAGCGGCGAGGGCGACGAGGCGTTTCATGGGTCTCTCCGGTTCAGACTTTGGGTTCAGGATTCGAGTGGATCAGTGGGCCTGCAGGCCGCGCGACTTGGCGCCGGCCTTGGCGGCGACGCGGGCCTTGGCGACGTCGGCGGGCTTCACGGCCGAGGCCTTGTTGCCCCATGACGAACGGACATAGGTCAGGATGGCCGCCAGGTCGGCGTCGTTCAGGTCGTCCTTGAAGGCCGGCATGCCCGCGCGACCGTTCAGGACGGTGGTCATCACGATCTTCGGGTCGCCCTGCACGAAGGCCGAGCCGGCCAGGGCCGGGAAGGCGCCCTTGACGCCCTTGCCGGTGACCTGGTGGCAGGCCGAGCAGTTGTCCGCGAATAGCGACTTTCCATCGGCGAGCGCCAGCGCGGGCGCGGCGACGGCGGTGACGAGCGCCAGGGCGGCGAGACGGATAGCGAAGGTCATCGTTTCCTCGAAAGCTTTCATTTCTTTCGCGTGATGGTCGCCGAAATCGGCTTCCACTTTCGGCTATCACGCTTGCTAGGCCTGCTGCACGCGGGCGTGAATCTTGGCGATCTGTTGCCAGGCCGACTCGATGGCGCCGGCCTGCCAGCCGCCAAGGTAGCTGAGGTGTTCGCCGGCCAGATAGAGGCGACCGTCGGGCTGGCAGAGCAGGGGGTAGGAGTCCTTGCGGCCGTTCTCGCCCCATTCGGCCCAGCCGCCCAGATTGTACTGGGCCAGGTGCCAGCTGAAGGAGAAGGCGTTCTCGAAATTCTCGGCGTATTCCGGGAAGATCTTCTGGCCCGCCGCCACGGCGTAGGCCGCGCGGTCGGCCGGGCTCTTGGCGCTGATCCGCGCCGCCTCGCCGCCGAACCCGTAGTAACCCAGCAGCACGCCCTTCTGCCCCTGCCAGCCGCACGAGGGCAGGGTGATGGTGTTGATGCCCGGGATGTCATTGTAGACGTGGCCGCCGTAGATGTGGTGCTTCTCTTCCCAGAAGCGCGTCTTCATCTGCAGGCCGATCTTGTTGACCGGCGCGTACGAGACGCCCTCCATCGCCGCCTTGAACGGGGCCGAGGCGTCGAGGTCGATCTGCTTCAGCACGCTGAGCGGGATGGTGCAGACGCAGTAGTCGGCGGTGATCTCGCCCGGCTTGCCGTCGGCCCCCTTGAACGAGACCGTCACGCCGCTGGGCGACTGCTTGATCTTCTCGACCACGGTCGAATAGCGGATCATCGAACCGACGTGCTTTTCGAACCCCTTGGCGATCTGGTCCATGCCGCCGATCGGCTGCAGCATGGTGCGCTGCTGCTCGAAGCCGGTGACCGAGCTGAGGACCCGCCAGGCGTTGCTGTCCAGCACGTCCTTGAAGGCGAACGGCGGCAGCTCCTTCCCGGGGCCCGGATCGACGCCGGCCCCGGGATGGATCGAGAAGCCGCGCCCCTCGGTGCCCTTGTAGGCCAGGTCCTTGGACAGCCGGCCTTCATTGACCAGGTAGGCGACGAACTTCTCGCGGTCGATCCCCGACAACGGCGCGTCCAGCTGGCCCTGGCTGGCGGCCTTGGCGACCAGTTCGGCGGTGTAGCCACGGATGTCGGCGGCGATCTCGCCCTTGCGCACCGGCTTGCCGGCTAGCGGCCCCGACGCCTTCTCGAAATAGACGTAGGAGGCGTCGTTGTCGTTGACGAAGCTCTCCAGCGGCACGCTGAACAGCTTGGTGTAGTGCAGGGTCGAGCGGTGGTGATACGGGATCCGCCACGGGCCGTGGTTGATGTAGTGGCCCTCGTCGAACTCGCAGGTCTGTTCGTGGCCGATCAGGTCGGTGTGCTTGAAGCCCTTACGCGCCGTCTGGCAACGGCCGCCGGCGAACGAACGCGCCTCCAGCACCTGCACCTGATAGCCGGCCTTGCTGAGCTCATAGGCGGCGGTCATGCCGGCCAGGCCCGCGCCCAGGACAATGATCTTGGTCCCCTTGGCGCCGCCGGTCAGTTCCGGCGGCAGCTCGGTGGCCGAGGCCATGCCGAAGCCCAGCGCTTCCATGCCCGAGAGCACCAGCGACATGCCGCCGACCGCGGCCAGGCTTTCGAAGAAACGACGGCGTGTGAGTACGCCACCCGTCGCAGACGCGTCCAATCCACTCATGCAATCCCCGCCGTCCTTGTTGATCAGCCGGCGTCGCCTTGGCGCTGGCTTGGCTCCGGCGATCGTGTCGCGCCGGACGGAAGACATCTCCAAATTCCGATCACGGCGACGCAATCCGTTTTCGGTCAAGGTCGAGCCTGACATGTTAGACGCCTCGGCATTGGGCGCCTGGGACAGGCTTTGAGCGATCGGTGGGCGGGGTCGAAAGATCGCCGCCGACTCGGCGAATCCCTGTTTTTCTCGCCCGCCGCGACGGCGTCATGGAGCCCTTATGAATTCGTCCGCATCCCCCCTCAATCTCCGCTTGCGCCCGGCGCGACCCGAGGACATGCCCGTCCTGTCGGCGCTGATGGACCGCGCGATCGGCGAGCTGCTCCAGGCCTTCCTGCCGCCCGAAGGGGTAAAGGCCTCGTTCGAGATCATGGGCCTCGACACCCAGCTGATCGCCGACGGCACCTACTTCGTGGTGGAAGACGGAGAAGAGATCGCCGGCTGTGGCGGCTGGTCCCGGCGCGCCACCCTGTTCGGCGGTGACCACTCGGCCGGACGCGACGCGGCGCTGCTGGACCCGGCCAAGGACGCGGCGCGGGTGCGGGCGATGTACACCCATCCCGATCACACCCGCAAAGGCGTCGGTCGGATGGTGCTGGACGCCTGCGAGGCGGCGGCGCGGGCCGAGGGCTTCTCCCGCGTTGAGATGGCCGCGACCGTCGGCGGAGTTCCGCTCTACCGGGCCTGCGGCTACCACGACATCGAACCGTTCGAGGCGGTGACCTCGACGGGGTATCGGGTGCCATTGGTGCGGATGGGGAAGGGGCTGTAGCTCTCCTCCCCCTCCGGGGGAGGGGGACCGCCGAACGGCGGTGGAGGGGCCCTGCGAGGCGGTGGACGCATGACCCGCTTCGCGGACCCCCTCCGTCTCGATGCGTATTCGCATCGATCCACCTCCCCCTGAGGGGGAGGAGAGTTCGCCACGAAAAGCAAAAGGGGCGAACCTCGCGGTCCGCCCCTTCGCGTCTCAGCCTGTGATCCCGCCTTAGAAGGCTACGCTCAGTCGGCCGTAGTAGTAGCCGCCGTTGATGCCGTACGGCGAGAACGAGGTGTATTGGGCCACGCAGCCGCTGCCGGAGGCGATGCAGGCGGCCTGGAAGGCGGCCGTGAACTTGTCCGGATACTTGTTGAACACGTTGTTGGCCCCGATCGCGGCGGTGACGCCCATCGGGAACTTGTAGGACAGCTCGGCGTCGGTGATCGCCGCCGCGCTGGCCTGGGTGTTCAGCAGCGGGCCGCTGCCGGGGTCGGACAGGGCCTCGGCCTTGCCGTAGAAGGTCTCGGTCAGCGACAGCGAGGCCTTGCCGTAGGTGTAGAGGCCGTTCAGGCCGATCTTGTACTTCGGCGAGCCTTTCTCGAGCAGCGAGGCGGCGTTGCCGGCGAACAGGATCTGACCGGTCGGGAAGGCGGCGCTGGTGGTCGCCAGCGGCGCCGGGGGAGCCTTGACCTTGGTGATCTTGGTCTTGTTGAAGTTGCCGCTCAGCGTCCAGTCGATATGGCCGTAGTCGCCCAGGCTGACGGGATAGGCGACGACGAAGTCCAGGCCGCGGGTGCGGCTGTCCAGGCCGTTCGAGAAGATGTTGATGCCGGTGCTGGTCACCGTGCTGTCCAGCACGTTGCCATTGGCGGCGATGGCGGCGTTGACGTTGCTGTTGACCACCACCCCGTTGCGGATGCCGAAGATCGAGCTGGAGCCGAAGATCCGGTTCTTGAGGTTGATCTGGTAGATGTCGATCGTGGCCGTCATCTTCGGGATCGGGTGGGCCACGACGCCCAGGCTGTAGTTCTTCGACTTCTCGGGCTTCAGCGTGTCGATGCCCAGCAGGCGGGCGGCGCTGGAGTTCGGGGCCAGCTGGACGAAGGCGCTGGTCGGCGAGACGTTGGTCGCCGAGTAGTACGACTCCGCCAGGGTCGGGGCGCGGAAGCCGGTCGAGACCGTGCCGCGGACCGCGAACATCTCGTTGAAGTCATAGCGACTGGTCAGCTTGGCGACCGTGGTGTCGCCGAAGTCGCTGAACTTCTCGTAGCGGACGGCCGCGTCGATCTTCCACGCCTCGACCGGCGTGGCGGCGACGTCGCCGTACACGGCCCAGCTGGTGCGGGCGTGGCCGCCGGCGTCGGTCTTCGAGAAGCCCGGATACGACTGCGAGCCTTCCTTGTAGGTCGAGGCCGCGTCGCCCTGGCCGATCCGGTAGGTGTCGCGGCGCTGCTCGTAGCCGACGGCGACGTCCAGCGGGGCCGAGAAGCCGACGTCGAAGCCGCGACGCAGGTCGAGGTTGTTGGTCCACTGGGTGGTGCGCCAGCTGCCGGCGTGGAACGAGGTCGGGGTGAAGCCCTTGGTCGTCAGGGTCGAGCTGTCGGCATAGAGGCTGGCGTTGGCCGAGTCCTCGACGCGGACCTCGATATCGTCCTTGCCGTAGGTCGACGACAGGTCGAGATCCCAGCCGGCCAGCTTGCCCGACACGCCCAGGGTCATGGCGTAGTCGTCTTCGATGATGCGCTCGCGCGGGCTGAAGCCCAGCGGGAAGGGCCGGTCGGCCGCGCCCTGCTTGCCCTGGATGCGGTTGTAGCGGCGGTAGTTCTCGTAGGCCGAGGCGTCCTTGTGGCCCAAGGTGCCGAACGAATAGACCTCGAAGTCCATCGGCAGCTCGATGCCGGCGTTATAGACCAGGTTGTTCAGGCGGTACTCGGCGTCGCCCGAGATCAGGTTCAGGTTCGGATAGCCGGGGATCTTGCTTTCGATGGCGTTGTTGGCGGCCGAATAGCTGGGGCTGGCCGGGTTGAAGATCCGCTGATCGGGCAGGCCGCGGTTGCTGAAGCCGTGATATTTGCTCTCGACCGTGATGTTCAGATAGCTGTTTTCGGTCGGCGACATGCCGATATTGATCGAGCCGCCGGCCGTCTTGCCGCCGCCGTCGAAGTATTCGCCGCCGGTGGCCGAGATCGAGCCGCCCGAGCCGTTCTTCTTCAGGATGATGTTGACGACGCCGGCGATGGCGTCGGTGCCGTACTGGGCCGCGGCGCCGTCGGTCAGCACTTCGATGCGGCCGATGCCGGCCATCGGGATGAAGCCCAGGTCAGCCGCGGCGGCGCCTTGATAGACGCCCGAGAGCACGGCGAGGTTGCCCGTGGTGTGGCGGCGCTTGCCGTTGACCAGCACCAGGGCCTGGTTGGGCGAAAGGCCGCGCAGGCGGGCCGAAAGGGTCAGGTTGGCGGTGTCGCCGCCGAACGCCTGGGCGTTGAACGAGGGCACCAGGTTGGCGAGGCCGACGCGCAGGTCGACCGCGCCCGTGCGCTCCAGCGTGCTGGTGTCGACGACTTGGACGGGGGCGGGGCTGTCGATGACACGCAGGCCCGTCTGGCGCGTGCCGGTGACGATGACGGTATCGACTTCAGTCTGGTCGGGCGGCGTGGCCGCAGTGTCGGCGGCGAAGGCGGATGCAGAGTATCCGATAGTAATGGACAATGCCGAAATGCCCGCCAGCAGTGCGGGTTTGAAACGTCGAGTCATTAATAACCCCCTCATTTTGTTTATTGACGCGTGGCGAATGCTCCATCCATGGCGTTTTTCTCCCGACGATTATATTTTTTGACGCACGCACGAAAAATCTATCGGAAACTTTCCGATTTATTCATGGGGGAGAAGGTCTCGGCGTTCGGCAATGGCGGGGTGTCAGGAAACCGCCACAACCGCGCCGACGCCCGGCGGGCGCCGTTTTGCGCGGCGGCGGATATCGGATTTTAGGCAGATACACGCCAGCCGGGCGCTCGCGGAGGTCGCGTCGATCGCCTCATAGACGTCCTGGAGGACGGCTTGGCCTAGGCGACGAGGCGCATCGGTTCGGCCATTTCGTCGGTGTCTTCGGTCTCGAACAGCTCGAACGCTTCCTCCCAGGCGGCCATTCGGGAATCGCGCAGTTCGGCGTCGTCGGTGACCCGGACGATCTGGTCCTCGCGGTCGTTCCAGACCAGGCCGATATCGGTGACGCGCTCGACGTCGCGGCCCAGCAGCAGGAACATGTCGGCCTTGGCGGCGCGCTCGTGGCTGATCCGGCGCAGGGTGCGTCCGCCGCCCAGGTCGCGATGGATGTCGGCGAAGTCCAGCACGGCCGAGATCATGGCCTGGTTGACGGGGGCGGCGGCCCAGGGGGAGCAGGCGAAGCGCGACATCAAGGGCCTCCTTTGAAGGGTCTCCAGTCTCGACTTCCGCAGAATGTGCGGGCGTTGCGACAGAAACGGTCGTAAGGTGTCCGTCTGCTTGAGGAACGCATGAGACACGAGAAAGCCACCCGCCTGCTGGACCTGGCCCGGATGCTGGCCGGATCCGCCGAAGGCCTGACCCTCGATGAGATGGCCCAAAACCTGGACGTCGGCCGCCGCACCGCCGAGCGGATGCGCGACGCCGTCTGGGCCGCCTTTCCCCAGATGGAGGCGATCGACGATCCGCCGACCAAGCGCTTCCGGATCCCGTCGGGGCTGGACGGCCTGTTTCAGACCCCGACCGCCGAGGAGCTGGCCGCTCTGCGCACGGCCGCCGACTCCTATAAGGCGTCCGGAGCCGAGGCCCGCGCCGCCTCGCTGTACGCCTTGGAAGCCAAGCTGCTGTCGGCCCTGCGCGGCTCGGCCCGCCGGCGCGTCGCCCCCGACGTCGAGGCCCTGGTCCAGGCCGAGACCATCGCCGTCCACGCCGGCCCCCGGCCGTTCGAGGACCAGGCGCTGCTGGCCGCCATTCGCCAGGCGATCAAGGGGCTGTCGGCCCTGTCCTTCCGCTACGCGGGCGGCAGCACGCCGGGCCGGACGCGGGAGGTGACGCCGCTGGGCGTCCTGTTCGGCCGCAGCAACTATCTGGTGGCGCTTGAGGGCAAGGACGGCCGGCCGCGCTCCTGGCGCCTGGACCGGATGAGCGACATCAAGGTGCTCGACAAGCCCGCCCCGCCGCCCGAGGACTTCTCGCTGCAGGCCTTCGCCGACGAGAGCTTCGGCATCTATCACGACGAGATCCAGGACGTGGTCCTGCGCATCAAGAAGGAGCGGGCCGACGACGCCCTGCGCTGGCGCTTCCACGCGACCCAGCAGGTGACCCAGGAGCCGGACGGCTCGGTGTTGGTCACCTTCCGCGCCGGCGGCATGCGCGAGCTGTCCTGGCACCTGTTCACCTGGGCCGACGCGGTCGAGATCGTCGCGCCGCCATCCCTCAAGGAGATGATGGTCGAGGAACTGCGCGTGGCTGGCCGCGCCCACGGGGCGTGGTAGGGACGCGGGATGAATTACCGCCACGCCTTTCACGCCGGCAACTTCGCCGACCTCCACAAGCACGCGATCCTGCTGGCCATGCTGTCGGCTCTGCAGGGCGAGAGCGACGCCTTGTCGGTGATCGACACCCATGCGGGGGCGGGCGGCTATGACCTGTCGGGCGAGATGGCCCGCCGCTCGGGCGAGGCCCAGGCGGGGATCTTCCGGCTGAAGGCGGCGAGCGACGCTCCGCCGGTGTTCGGTCCGCTGCTGAAGGCGGTGGCCCACATGAACGGCGGAAAGGAAGGCGACCTCTATCCCGGCTCGCCGCTGCTGCTGGCGAGGGCCCTGCGCAAGACCGACCGCTACGTCGGCTGCGAGCTGCGGCCCGACGACGCCCGGCTGCTGCGCGAGACCCTTGCCCCCTATGCCAGCGCGCAGGCTCTGGAGGCCGACGGCTTCGTCACGGCCGTGCAGCAGGCCGGGCGCGGCGGTCGGCCCTTCGTGGCCATCGATCCGCCGTTCGAGCGACCCGACGACTATGCCCGCATCGTCGAGACCACCCGCGCCGTGCTGGCTCGCGCCAAGGACGCCGCCCTGGCCGTTTGGCTGCCGATCAAGGATCTCGAGACTTTCGACGCCTTCCTGCGCGCGATGGAAACCGTCACGAACGATCTGCTAGTCGCCGAGCTCCGCCTCCGCCCCCTGACGGATCCCATGAAGATGAACGGCTGCGCGATGGTGATGATCGGCGCGCCGGCGGCCGTCGACGGCGCGGCGGCGCAAGCTGGCGACTGGATCGCGGCGCGACTGGGCGAGACCGGTGGCCGCTCGCGCGTCTGGCGGACCTGACTTGACGCGAAAGCTTCCCACTTTCGCCGAGGCCCTGCCGGTCTGGCTGAAGATCGGCCTGCTGGGCTTTGGCGGACCGGCCGGGCAGATCGCCCTGCTGCATCGGGAAGTGGTCGAGACCCGCGACTGGGTCGATGACGACGAGTTCACCCGCGCGCTCAGCTTCTGCATGTTGCTGCCCGGTCCCGAGGCGCAGCAACTGGCCACCTGGCTGGGCTGGCGGCTGCACGGGATCCGGGGCGGGCTGGCGGCGGGTCTGCTGTTCGTGCTGCCCGGCCTCGCGGTCATGCTGGCCCTGTCGGCGCTGTACGTCGTCCATGGCCGCTCGGACTGGGCCGCGCCAGTGCTGCTGGGCCTGAAGGCGGCGGTGGTGGCCCTGGTGCTGCAGGCCCTGCTGAAGATCGGCCAGCGGGCGATCAAGGATCGTATGGCCGCTATTGTCTGCGGCGCGGCCTTCGCCTTGCTGGCCTTCACCACCGTGCCGTTCCCTCTGGTCGTGCTGGGCGCGGGCGTGCTGGGCTGGGCGACGACCAAGGGCGGGGAGGGCGTTTCCGGCGTCGAGCCCGCGCCGCTGAAGGGGCAGGGCAGGACCGCCCTGGCGTGCCTGGCCCTGTGGCTGGCCCCGATCGCCCTGGCCTGGATCGTCGCGCCGGGCTCTACCCTGGCCTGGATGGGTCTGTCGTTCGGCGGGTTGGCGGCGATCAGCTTCGGCGGCGCCTATGCGGCCCTGGCCTATATCGGTCAGGCGGCCTCGGCGCTGGGCTGGCTGTCGGCGACCCAGATGCTGGACGGCCTGGGCCTGGCCGAGACCACGCCGGGGCCGCTGATCCTGGTCTTCGTCTTCGTCGGCTTCGTCGGCGCCTTCCAGACCGCCGCGCCGGAATGGGCCTGGGCGCTGGGCCTGCTGGGCGGGCTGATGGCGGCCTGGACCACCTTCGCGCCGTCGTTCCTGTGGATCTTCGCCGGCGGGCCGCTGTTCGAGCGTTGGGGCCGGCGGCCGCGCCCGTCGCGGGCCCTGGCCCTGATCTCGGCGGCCTCGGTGGGCGTGATCGGCCAGCTGGCCCTGTGGTTCGCCATCCACCTACTGTTCCGCAGCGGCCAGACGATGGAGGTCGCCGGCCTAGTGCGGGTCATGCTGCCGGACGTCGCCACCCTGGACTATGGCGCGTTGGGCCTGACGGTTCTGGCCCTGATGCTCGTCTTCGCCACCCGCCTGCCGATGCTGGCCATGATCGCGGTCCTGGTGGGCGCCGGCCTGCTTTTGAAGGCGTTCGGACTGAGTTGATCGAAGTCGGCACTTTTGCGCTTGCGAACGCGTTTTCCGTGTTATGCTGCGCTGCAATAAATCGCGGTTGTCAGCCCAACGGAGCGCGCCATGGTTTCGATCTTCTCCTTCCTGCCCGAGTACAAGACCGACGAGGCCGAGGCGCGGGCCGCGCCGCACCTGGCGATCGGCGCGGCTTCGCCGCTGTGGCTGATGTTCGGCGGCGCGGCCGCCGCCGGGGCCACCTATTGGTGGTGGGCTTCGCGCTGGCGTGAGGCCGTAAACCTCGAAGCCTTGATGGCCCTGACGCCGGAGCCGGTCGCGCCGCCCGTCGAGGCCGTGGCCGAGCTTGAGGCCGCGCCGCCCTTGACCGAAGCGCTCGTCGAGCCGGCCGTCGGCGCCGTCGCCCTGGCCGTCCAGACCACCGAGACGGTGCTGGACGCCGCCCAGGAGATCGTCGAGGCCGCGGCCGAGCCGCTGGTCGGGACCGCCGCCGCCAACGAGGATGTCGCCGAAGCGGTGGTCGAACCCATCGTCGAGGCCGAGCCGGTAGTCGCCGTGGCGGCCGAAGCCGTCGCCGAGGCGCCCGTCCAACTCGCCGAGACGGCCGCTCCGGTGGTGGAAACCGCCGCCGCGACGGTCGAAGCCAACATCCAAACCGCAGGCGACGACCTGACCCGCCTGGTCGGGGTCGGGCCGAAGCTGGCCGCCTCGCTGGCCGAGCTGGGCGTGACGACCTTCAGCCAGATCGCCGCCTGGACGCCGGACGAGCTGGCCTCCTACGACCAGCTGCTGAACCTGAAGGGCCGCGCCGAGCGCGACGCCTGGATCGCCCAGGCCAAGCGCTTCGCCGCGCCTGACGAAGCCTGATCCTCCCCTCCGGGAATCAGAGAGGCCGCCGAGGAGTCTCGGCGGCCTTTTTCTTTGGGCGATACCTGAGCCACATCGCGAAATGTGGCGACCGAGTTCGCTTTCCCTGCGCGTAAACGGTTAAAAAGACTTCGCAATATGGCTTTCGAAGCACGAACTGCGTGCCGTCTGCCACAGTTCGCCTGAAATGCGACAATTCGCTGACGGTAAGATTGCAGTCCCGTCGCGAAGCAGATTGGGTGGCCGCAGCGGTAAATCGTCGCGCGCCAGCGGGGGCTTGGCGGGGGGGCGTGCCGCGGTGTCCGTAATCCAAGGCGAAAATCCTCCAATGCTCATTCATCGCAGACATCTTCTGGCCTCGACCATCATCGCGGGGCTGGCGGCAGGCGTGGCGCTCCCGGCCCTGGCCCAGACGGCCGCTCCGCCGCCGACCGCCCAAGACACCGCCAAGCCCTCGGACAATGCCGAGGTCGAGGCCGTCGTCGTTACGGGCTCGCGCATCAAGCGCAGCGCGTTCAACAGCCCCGACCCGATCCAAGTCATCTCGGCCGAGCAAGGCCAACTGCGCGGCATCGCCAGCGCCACGGGCCTTCTGCAGTCGTCGACGATCGCCTCGGGCTCGCCCCAGGTGACGTCCGCGATCTCCAGCGCCTTCGTCACGGACGGCGGTCCCGGCTCGGAAACCGTGTCGCTGCGCGGCCTAGGCCCGAACCGCACCCTGGTGCTGCTGAACGGCCGCCGGGCTGGTCCGGCCGGCACCCGCGGCGGCGTCTCGGCCTTCGACCTGAACGTCCTGCCGCTGTCGGTGATCGACCACGTCGACATCCTCAAGGACGGCGCGTCTTCGATCTACGGCTCCGACGCCGTGGCCGGCGTGGTCAACATCATCACCAAGCGCGACACCGACGGCATCGACGCCGAGATGTTCTACAGCCAGCCGCAGAAGCACGGCGGCGAGCAGTACTCGGCCAGCGCCAGCTGGGCCAAGACCTTCGACCGCGGCTTCCTCAGCATCTCGTACGAGTACTTCAAGAAGGCCGAGCAGACGAACGGCCAGCGGCCCTACACCAACTGCGGCCGCTCCTACATCACGGACTCCAACGGCAAGCGAAAGGACTCGATCGATCCGCGCACCGGCCAGATCCAGTGCCGTGACCTGCTGTACGATCAGATCTGGCTCTACGACTTCAACTTCTCCGGCTTGGACGGCAAGTTGCAGTACGATTACACCGGCAAGATCAAGGGCCTGATCCCGCAGGTTCCGCCTGGCGGCGGCTATCCGGGCATGCCGGCCGGCTTCTACACCGTCGGCTACAGCACCGACCCGCAGGCCCCCGACAACGGCGTGCTGGACTACACCAGCCCGTTCTACCTAGCCTCTTCCCTGACGCCGCGCACCGAGCGCAACACCGTGTTCGCCCAGGGCGCCTTCAAGATCACCGACAGCGTCGAGGCGTATGGCGAGGTCCTACTGAACCGCCGGGCGACCAAGACCAACGGCTATCGCCAGTTCTGGAGCTACCAGTACACCGGCGACTACGATCCGTTCTCCGCCGGCTTCACGGGAGACTACATCCTGTCGCCGACCCCGGTGACCAACCGTTACCGCTCGGGCCAGCGCGTCGATTATCAGCGCTACCTCGGCGGGCTTCGCGGCGACTTCGGCAAGATCGATTTCCTGAAGAGCTGGGACTGGGACATCTTCACCCAGTACAGCCACAGCAAGGGCCTCTATTCGCACGACGTGCTCCTGCAGGACGCCGTCGACAGCGCCGATGGACGACGAGACGGCGATCCCAGCGACCCGAGCAGCTGGGCGACCGGGCTTGGCGCTCGCGGCAATTCGATCATCCGTCCGACCGCCTCCTGCGTCGGCTACGTCACGCCGATCAGCAAGCGGCCCTGCGTCGACGTCTCGTGGGTCACGCCGGACTTCCTGGCCGGCAAGTACACGCCGCAGGAAGAAGCCTTCCTGTTCGACACCGAGACCGGCAAGACGGTCTACAAGCAGCTGATCATCGAGGGCTCGGTCTCGGGCAACCTGTTCTCGCTGCCGGCGGGCAAGGTTGGCCTCGCCGTGGGCTTCCACTACCGCAAGGACTCGATCAACGACGTCCCGGGCCCGATCACCCTGGCCGGCAACATCTGGGGCGACTCGGCCTCGGGGGTCACCAAGGGCGACGACCTGGCGCGTGAAGTGTTCGGCGAACTCAGCATCCCGATCTTCAAGGACATGTTCCTGGCCAAGAACGTCGAGCTGTCGCTGTCGGGCCGCCACACCAAGGTCAATTCCTACGGTGAGGACGACACCTACAAGATCGGCCTGAACTGGCAGATCGTCCCGTCGCTGCGTCTTCGGGCCACCCGTGGCACCTCGTTCCGCGCGCCGGCCTTGTTCGAGCTGTACAAGAACGCTGAGACGTCCTTCGCCAACCAACGCACGATCGATCCCTGCGTTCGCTGGGGTCAGAACCTGACGCAGGGCAACATCACCCAGCGCGTCGCCGACAATTGCCGGGCGGACGGCGTGCCGGACAACTATACGGGCTCGGGCGCCCAGGCGACCGTGACCTCGTCGGGCGGCAAGGGTACGCTCGAGGCCGAAACCTCGCTGGCCAAGACCTATGGCGTGATCTGGACGCCGAAATTCGCCGACCTGCAGGTCGCGGTCGACTACTTCGACATCGACGTGAAGAACGAAGTGACGCAACTGGGCGCGCAGACGATCGTCAACCAGTGCTACAAGTCGTTGAGTTTCCCTAAGGACCGGCTCTGCGGCCTGTTCACCCGGAACGCCGGTTCGCACCTGATCACGACGGTCACCAACAACTACATCAACATCGCCGAGCAGATTAACCGCGGCATTGACCTGACCGTCCAGTACGGCGTCGACCTGCCGTGGGACATCCGCATGACGACCGAGCTGCAGTCGACCTGGCAGCTGAAGGACACCGAGGCCAAGTTCGCCGACAACGTCGTCGACCTGAACGGCTTCGTCGGTGATCCCGACTGGAGCGGCCAGCTGAACCTGAGCTTCCGGAAGGGCGACTGGACCGGTTTCTGGGGCGTCGACATGGTCGGCAAGGCCTCGGACGCCGAGACCGAGGTGGACACGAACCCGACGGGGACCTTGTTCTACAAGATCCACACCGAGTTCACGGCGTACCACAACGTCTCGCTGCGCAAGCAGTTCGAGGGCTGGTCGATTACCGGCGGCGTCTCGAACCTGTTCGACGAGCAGCCGCCGGCCGTGACCCTCGCTCAAGGCAAGTACAACACGGTGGGGACCTCGGTCCTGTCGTCGCAGTACGATTACCTGGGCCGTCGCGCCTTCCTGAACATCAAGGCGCACTTCTAGTCGCGACCTGATCCTCTAAGATGACGGCGGCGGAGCGATCCGCCGCCGTTTTTCTGTCCGCTTCTTTTCAAGGCCCTCGCGTGAACGCCATCATCCGCGGCAAGCCCGACAATCTCGACGCGATCGGCGAGCGTTTCGACCGCGCGCGCCTGTCCCAGCCGGTTTTCCTGAACAGCGTGCCCAAGGCCGGCACGCACCTGATCCGCAACATCCTGCGGATGTTCGTCGACCCCGAGCAGCATTGGCGGCGCGAATACATCCAGCACGCCCTGCTGTCGCGCAGCCGCGACGCGTTCCTGGCCGACAAGCCGATGATCAGCTGGGGCCACATGCTGTTCTCGGACGAGTCGGCCGTGGCCTTGCGCGACGTGCGCCACCTCGTCTTGGTCCGCGATCCCTATGACTGGGTGCTGGCCCGGGCGCGGTTCTACCTGTCGGATGAGTTCCAGGGCGGGCTGGAGCATATCAAGAACGGCGGCGCGACGATCGAGGACGTCATCATGATGATGATCCTGGGCGCGCACGGCCGCGTGCCGGACCTGAAGGACATCTTCAGCATGAACGCCGTGGCCTGGCTGGGCTCCAACGCGGTGCTCGTCCGCTACGAGGACATCGTCGAGGCCCTGAACGATCTGGGCTCCCGCCGCGCCGAGGCCTTCTTCGGCCAGCTGCTGGCCGACTGCGGCCTCGACCTGCCCGTCGACTGGCGCGACCGCGTCGAGGCCGGCGCCGACCGCCGCGAGAGCCGCACGGCCAGCGAGAACCTGAAGGTCACCGCCGAGGTGCCCAAGGTGCTGTCCGACACCCACAAGCGGGTGGTGGACTTCCACGCGCCGGGGCTGCGGGCGTTGTTGGGGTACCGGTGACGAGCCCGAATTCCTCTCCCCAAATCCGCCGACGCCGCAGGGCCCCCACCTGACCACGCATCGCGTGGTCGTCCGCCCCCGAAAGGGGTGGAAGGTGTGCCCCTTCTTCCCCCTCCGGGGGAGGAGCGCGGCAGCGCGGAGGGGGCAAGTCAGACGCAGAGAGGATCAGGGCAGCGCCTTGACGAACGCCTTCACCACCGTCGCCGAATTGTCCGAGGCCAGGGCCATGAAGGTGTGCATCTCGTTGGCGCCCGCGCCGCCGCCGGCCAGGTCCGACAGGCTGCGGAAGGCGACGAACGGGGTCTTGTTGACCAGGGCCACGTGGGCGACGGCGGCGCTTTCCATATCGACGACGCGGGCCTCGAACGTGGCGCGCAGATATTTGCGGTAAGCGGCGTTGTCGAGGAACACCGGGGCCGAGACGCCGTTGCCGCCCACGACCACCTTGGGCGGGTGAACCAGGCACTTGTCGGCCGCGCAGCGTTGCAGGGCGACCTTGGCGGCGACCTTGCGGGCGGTGTCGAGCAGGGCCGGATCGGTCGGGAACCAGACCCGGGCGGGCGTCCCGAGCGTGTCGCCGGGCATGTGGATCCCCCGCGGATAGATCATGCCGAAATTGGCCAGCGGCGTGGTGCGGATGCTGGGCGCGACGTCGAAGCCCTTGTCGGTCTCGCGAGCGAAGGCGCTTTCCAGGTTCTGGGCCCACTGGTCGGCGACCACGACGTCGCCGATGTCGAGGCTCTCGTCGACCCCCCCGGCGATGCCGGAGAAGACGATGCGGGTGATGTTGAAGCGGTCCAGCGCCATCTGGGTGGTCATGGCCGCGTTGACCATCGAGACGCCGCTCAGGAACACCACCACCGGCTTGCCCTCCAGCCGACCCGTCGTGAACGCCACGCCGTGGACGTCGAAGGTCTTCTGCTCGCTCGTCGCCGCGTTCAGGGCGCCGATCTCGGGCGGAAAGGCCGAGATGACGGCGACGCGGGGCGTCTCGTCCAGCCGCTGGGCCAGCGCGAGGGCCGGCGAGACGGCGAGGAACAGGCAGGCCAGGACGAGGGCGGGCAGGCGCATGGCGACTCCTTGGAACGGCACGGCCTGCTTAGCCGTCGCGGGGCGCGGACCCAAGCGGCTTGGCGCGTCCGGCCCCGGACTTCTCTCGAGGTGATCAAGAGCACAGCCGATCCCGTCTTTAATTGCTAAGCTGGGTACGATTGGCACTGTGGACGACGATGGACGACCGCTCCGATTCCCGATCTGGCGTAGACCGGCCCGGTCCTGGCCGGCCCGGTCCAAGCCGCCTCGGCGCGCTGGCCGCCGCGCTCGGACTGGGTCTGGCCGTCTTCGCCCTGGCCTATGTCTGCATCGAGCTGCCGCGACGGTTCGGCCACAACGCGCCGATCTGGCTGGCCAACGCCCTGGTGCTGACGGTGCTGCTGCGCACCGAGGCGCGGCGCTGGCCGCTGCTGGTCGCGGGCGCGGCGGCGGGCACCTTTCTGGCCAGCCTCTATCTGAAGTCCAGGCTGGGCCTGGCTGCGGGCCTGATGGTCGCCAACGTTACAGAATACCTGTTCTGCGCCTGGGCCCTGCGCCGGACGGTGGGGCGCGAGATCGTCATCGGCCGACCGCGCGACCTGGGCTTGCTCGCGCTATTCGGCGTGTGCGGGCCGGTTCTCTCGAGCGTCATCTCCACGGCCACTTTCGCCGCGCTCGGCTGGGGCGGTCTGCCGATGCGGGCGATGAGCTGGATCCTCTCGAACGCCCTGGGCCTGATGGCGCTGGTTCCGTGCCTGCTAGCCCTCAGCCAAGCCGGCGACCTGCTGGCCGAGCGGCCTCTGACGCGGCGCGGCTGGCTGGCCCTGGCCGCGCTGGACGCCGCCGCCCTGCTGGTGTTCGGCCAGAACCGCTATCCGCTGCTGTTCCTGATTCCGCCGGTGCTGGCCTTCGTGGCCCTGGAGCTGGAAGTGCTGGGGGCTGCCATCGGCGTGGTCATGGTCGGGGCGGTGGCGGTGGTGTTCACGGCGCTCGATTCCGGCCCTATCGGCCTGGTCAGCGGCGACCTGACCGAGCGCGCCCTGTTCCTGCAGCTCTTCCTGGTGGTGGCGATCTTCTCGGCCCTGCCCCTGGCCTCGACCAGCGCCCAGCGCCGCCGTCTGAAGGTCCAGGCCGAGGAGGCCGCCCACGTGAAGTCCGAGTTCCTGGCCAATATGAGCCACGAGCTGCGCACCCCGCTGACCGCCGTGCTGGGCTTCACCCAGCTGGTCGAGGATCAGCCCGAGCTCAGCGACGAGACCCGCGGCTACGTCCAGCGGGTGGCCAACGCCGGCAAGGCGCTGCGGGCGACCGTCAACGATATCCTCGACTTCTCCAAGCTCGAGGCGGGGCAGGTCGACATCAAGCCCCAGCCGATGTCGGCCGCCGACCTGACCCGTGAGACGGCCGAACTGTTCGCCGCCCAGGCGCGAGACAAGGGCGTGGCGCTGCGCGTCTCGGGCCTGGCCGAGCTGCCGCCGCTGGTCGAGGCCGATCCGGATCGTCTGCGCCAGATCCTGCTGAACCTGATCGGCAACGCGGTGAAGTTCACCGAAAGCGGGACGGTGATCGTCACCACCCGGTTCGCGGCCCAGCGGCTGTCGTTCGAGGTCTCCGACACCGGCCCGGGCATCGCCGCCGAACAGGCGGGCCAGCTGTTCCAGCGCTTCTCGCAGGTCGATGGCGCCTCGACCCGCAAGTCGGGCGGCACCGGCCTGGGCCTGGCCATCTGCAAGGGTCTGGTCGACGCCATGGGCGGGCAGATCGGGGTCGAGAGCGCGCCGGGCGCGGGCTCGCGCTTCTGGTTCGAGATCCCGGCCCGCATGGCCGAAGCCGCCGCCGAGGACGCCGCGCCCCGGGCGCGGATCGGCCTGCCGGCGGGCTGTCGCGTGCTGGTGGTCGACGACAATGCCGCCAACCGCCACCTGGTCCGCGCCATCCTCGGTCCGTTCGGCGTGGCGCTGACCGAGGCGTCCGACGGCGACGAGGGGATCGTCGAGGCCGAGACCCAGGCGTTCGACGTCATCCTGATGGACCTGCGCATGCCGCGGGTCGATGGCCGCACCGCCGCGACCCGCATCCGTGAAGGGCAGGGACCGAATCGTCGGCAGCCGATCCTGGTGTTCTCGGCCGACGCCTCGGCCCTGCCGGACGACCCGCTGTTCGCCGGCCATGTGGCCAAGCCGCTTTCCGCCCTCGGATTGATCGAAGCGATGGCGATGGCGATCGCTCACCCCGAAACGGTGTCGCCGACGGCCTGAAACCGGGTCCGGCGTTTGACGCCTTAACCATCTTAGGCTTCATACCCCCTCGAACACTGTTCGCCGCCGAGTGGTTCAAGGCCTTTTGCAATCGATGTCCAAGCGCGTTCCCCTGATCTATGTGGCCGATGACGACGCGCCGACGCTGGAACTGGTCGCTACCTTCCTGGAGCGCGACGGCCTCGAGGTGGTGGGGTTTCCCGGCGCGGACCGGCTGATCGCCGCCATCCCGCTGCGCCGTCCCGACGCGATCCTGCTGGACGTCCGCATCCCCGGCCAGAGCGGCCTCGACGCCTTGAAGGCGCTGAAGGAGTCGGAGGCGGCCGACATTCCCGTGCTGATGCTGACCGGCGACGGGCGGCTGGACCGCATCGTCCAGGCCATGCAGCTGGGCGCCAAGGGCTATGTGATGAAGCCGTTCGACGGTCCCAAGCTGGTCGGCGAAGTGCGGGCGATGCTGAAGCCCGCCTGAGCTCAGCCGACCAGACTCTTGAACCAGGCCAAGACTCCGTCCCACCAGGCCAGGAAGTTCTCGAACAGGCTCGCCTGCTTGGGCGGCGGGGGCGGCTTGATCTCGACGGGGACGAACCAGCTGGGCGCGGCCGGCGGGGCGCAGTTCATCCGCATGCCGACGCCCTTCAGATAGCCGCGCCGCACGGCCCCCGCCTCGACGGCCTTGCGCACCGCCTTGTCGTGCCGGGCCGCGCCGGTCAGCTTGCGGATCCAGCCCCGGAACGGCAGCACGTCCCGGGTCGTGTCGCGCACCCCGGCCACGCCGACGTCGTAGGTCGCGTCGGCGACCTTCTTGCCGCGCGAGCGGGTGTCGGGCGGCGGGGCCTCGTCCAGGTCGGGACCCAAAGCCGCGTCCAGTCGGCCGATCTCGGCGGCGATCGGCTCGCAGCGGGTCAGGCCGGTCATGTCGTAGGGATCGGCGACGGCCCGTTGCAGCACGGGTGGGATCGAGGTCTGCTTGAGGTTCAGGTCCTCCAGCGGCGCGGTGGCGGCGTCGCGGAAGGTGTCATGCCGCTGCATCGTCCCTGGATCGGTCTGGGCCAGGGCCGGAGCGGCGGCGGCGAGCAACAGCAGGGGCAGGGCAAGACGCATGGGCCCAGAACGCCTTGTCCCGAAGCTTCGCGTCAAGGCCGCCGAACGACCTGGCCGCCCTTCATCACGAAGACCACGTCGCGGGTCGCCTCGATCGCCCGGGTCGGATCGCCCGTCACCGCGACGATGTCGGCGAGATAGCCGGGCTTCAGCTGGCCCAGGTCGCCCGCCCGGCCCAGAACCTTGGCGTCGACGGCGGTGGCGGCCAGCAGGGCCTGGGCGGGGCTCATGCCCTCCTTGACCAGCCAGACCAGCTCGCGGGCGTTGTCGCCGTGCCGGAACACGCCGACGTCGCTGCCCATGCCGATGGTGACGCCGTTCTTCACGGCCAGCTTGAAGGCCCGATCGGCGTTGATCATGGCCGCGGTCGGCGGCGTCTTGCCGGCGACATAGCCGCCGAAATAGGCCGAGGTGCTCTCGACCGCCGTCAGGGTCGGGAAGAACACCACGCCCTTCTCGGCCATCAGCTTGAAGGTGGCGTCGCTGCCGCCATAGCCGTGCTCGATGGTGTCGACCCCGGCCAGCACGGCCCGGCGCATACCCTCGTCGCTGGAGGCGTGGGCCGAGACCGGCCGGCCGCCGGAATGGGCCGCCTCGACCAGGGCCTTCAACTCCTCGAGGCTGAAGGTCGGCTGGGTCGAGCCGTCGGGGCCGACCCGGTAGTCGGCATAGACCTTGATCCAGTCGGCCCCGGCCCCGGCCTGCTCGCGCACGGCCTTGATGACCTCGGGGACGCCGCTGGTTTCCTGGGCGCCCTGGGGCAGGTCGGCCTCGGGATTGTAGTTCCGACGGGCAGGGCCATAAGCCCCGGTGGCCACGATCGCCCTGGTCGCCACGAACAGGCGCGGACCCGGAATCAGGCCGTCATTGATCGCCTTCTTCAGCGGCGCGTCGGCGGCGCCGACCCCCTCTGTGCCCAGATCGCGTAGCGTGGTGAAGCCCGCCTCCAAGGTCGCCTTGGCCTGCACCGCCGCCCGCAAGGTGCGATAGGTCGGCGTCTCCTTCAGCACCTGATCGTCCCACAGCGTCTCGTTGTACGGATGCAGGAAGAGGTGGCTGTGCAGGTCCA
Organism: Caulobacter sp. Root343; assembly: GCF_001425745.1. Lineage (GTDB taxonomy): Bacteria > Pseudomonadota > Alphaproteobacteria > Caulobacterales > Caulobacteraceae > Caulobacter. Next base: position 119,660 of record NZ_LMDF01000001.1, read on the forward strand.
TCAGGCCCGGGATCACCGTGGCGCCCGGTAGATCGATGACTTCGGCGCCCGTCGCGTCGACCTGGGCGGCCGGGCCGACGGCGGCGATCTTGCCGTCCTTGACCCGCACGGCCCAGCCCTCGTGCGGCGGGCCGGCGTTCTCGGCCGTCCAGACCCGGGCGGGCTTGAGCAAGACCGGCTGGGCGGCGGACGCCAGGCCAGGGGCCAAGATCAGGGCGAGGGCGGTGAGCAGGCGGCGCATGAGGCGACTCGGGCGATGGAACACCGCCAGCTAAACCGAAAACCGCCTCAGACGCCAAAGCGCAGATGGATCAGCGGGTAGGGCCGGCCTCGGCCGTCGGTGGCCGACCAGCCGATGCGCTCGAAACCCATGTGCTCGTAGAAGCCCACGGCCTGATCGTTCTGTTCGTTGACGTCCGTACTCAGGGTCGGGTGCACGGCCAGCGCATAGTCGATGAACAGTCGCCCGACACCCGCGCCGCGATGCTCGGGATCGATGAACAGCGCCTCCATGTGGCCGTCGATTATCAGCATGAAGCCCAGCGGGCGGTCGCGGCCGTCGACCGCCAGCATCAGCGGCGCGGTCGGCAGGAAGGCTCGCACCTCCTCGCCGATCACCACGCGATCTTCGGCCGAGAGGAAATCATGGGTGGCGTCGACGGCGGCGCGCCAGATCTCGAGGGCGCGGTCGCCGTCTTCGGGGCGGGAGGGGCGAAGCCTGATCATCCCGGCGCTTTAGCCCGCCGCCGCCTCCCGCGCCAGCCGGGCGCAGACCTCGGCGGTGTGGGCGTCGGCGGGGAAGGCGCACTCGATCCGCAGCTCGTCCAGGGTCACGTCGCGCGGCGCGGCGAAGGTGGTGATGGTCTCGAAGAACCTCAGGTTCCCCAGATCGCTGCGGAAGATGAGGTTCAGCACCGGCGCGGGCTCGGTCTCCACGTCGCGGAACCGCCAGCGGGCCGGCACGTCGGGATAGGCCAGCACCTCGTCCAGCAAGGCCTGGGCGGTCTTGTCCGAGGGGGCGGCGGCGATGTCGGCGTGCAGGTGGCGCAGGAACTTCTGGGCGACCTCGGGCCAGTTGACGATCACCGCGCGGAAGTCGTCGGGGTCGAACACCTGGCGCAGCAGGTTGCTGTGCGGGCTCTGCTTGCCGCGCATCAGCAGGGCGTTGATCCGCTGGGCGGCCGCGTTGGCCATCAGCACGTCGAAGTGGCGATTGATGACGAAGGCGGGATAGGGCTCCTGGTGGGCGATGATCAGCTCGATCGCCTCGCGCATCCGCTCCAGGGCGGGGGTGACCAGGGTGTTCTCCGAATACTGCGGCGCATAGCCGGCGGCCAGCAGCAGCGTGTTACGCTCGCGCAGCGGCATGGCCAGGGCGTCGGCGAGGCGGAAAAGGGTGTCGCGGCTGGGCTGGGCCTTGCCCGTCTCGATGCAGCTCAGGTGGCGGGTCGAGACGCCGGTTTCCAGCGACAGGTCCAATTGGCTCAGCCGCCGCGCCGCCCGCCATTCGCGCAGCAGCGCGCCGACCGGGGGATGAGCGCTTCTTTGCCGCGCCGCGTTGGGAGGGGTCATGACCATCGCCTAGCGTTCCATCCCTGCACCGGTCATCACGCCGGTCACGTCCTTGAGAAGGATATAGTGGCCAGCTGCGCCGTTGCGAGCCGTCGCCCCGCGCCGCGATGTCTGAAACGAAAAAGGCCGGGGATCGCGCCCCGGCCTTTCGTCCAAATCGGCTGTAGCCGGCTCAGATTTCCTGGTTGTACTTGCCGACGCGGGCGCCCAGGCGCGGCTTCACTTCCTCGCGGAACAGGGCGCGCATGTCGTCTTCCGACCGGGTGCTCTCGACCACGACCACGACTTCGGGCTTGTTCGACGAGGCGCGGACCAGGACCCACGAACCGTCTTCCAGGTGGACGCGCACGCCGTTGACCGTGATCACCTCGATGATCTTGCGGCCCAGGATCGAGCCGCCGGCGGCGAACAGGTCTTCGTATTCCTTCACCACCTCGGCGACGACGCCGTACTTCTTCTCGTCGTCGCAGTGGGGGCTCATGGTCAGCGAGGTGAAGGCCACCGGCAGGGCCTTGCGCAGATCGCTGAGCTTCTTGTCCGGGTTGCGGTCCAGCATGGCCAGCACGGCGGCGGCGGCGGTCAGGCCGCAGTCGTAGCCGTAGCCCAGCTCGCCGTTCATGAAGAAGTGGCCGCTCTTCTCGAAGCCGGCCAGGGCGTTCAGCTCGGCGCTCTTGCGCTTGATGTAGCTGTGGCCGGTTTTCCAGTAGACGACCTTGCAGCCGTACTGGGCCAGGATCGGGTCGGTGGCGTAGAGGCCGGTCGACTTGACGTCGACCACGAAGGTCGCGCCGGGGTGCAGCGGGGCCAGGTCGCGGGCCAGCATCAGGCCGATCTTGTCGGCGAAGATCTCCTCGCCCTCGTCGTCCACGACGCCGCAGCGGTCGCCGTCGCCGTCGAAACCGAAGGCCAGGTCGGCCTTGTGCTCACGGACGGCGTTGGCCATCTCGTGCAGCATCTCGGCGTCTTCCGGGTTCGGATTGTACTTCGGGAAGTTGAAGTCGAGGTCGGTGTCCATCGGCACCAGGTCGGCGACGCCCATCTTGGTCAGGGCCTCGACCACGAAAGCGCCGGCCGTGCCGTTGCCGCAGGCGGCGACCACCTTCAGCGGACGCTTGAGGCTGGCGCGCTTGGCGACGTCGTCGATATAGCGCTGGGCCTCGCCCTTCACGCGGATCAGCTTGCCGCCCTCGCGCTCGACGAACTTGGCGCCCAGGACGATCTCCTTCAGGCGGCCCATCTCGTCCGGACCGAAGGTCAGCGGGCGCTGGGCGCCCATCTTCACGCCGGTCCAACCGTTCTCGTTGTGGCTGGCGGTGACCATGGCCACGCAGGGGATGTCGAGGTCGAACTGGGCGAAATAGGCGGTGGGCGACAGGGCCAGGCCGATGTCGTGGACCTCGCAGCCGGCGCTCAGCAGACCCAGGATCAGGGCGTTCTTGATCGAGGTCGAGTACGAGCGGAAGTCGTGGCCGACCACGATCTTCGACTGGCCCAGCTCGTGGATGTAGGTGCCCAGACCCAGGCCCAGGGCCTGGATGCCCAGCAGGTTGATCTCGGGGCCGAACAGCCAGCGCGCGTCGTACTCGCGGAAGCCGGTCGCCTTGACCAGCGGCTCGTTTTCGTAGGCGGCGGTATTCGGAACCAGATCGGCGCGGGGTGCGGAGAACATCTAGGGCTCGCTTCAGTTTCGAGGAGGTCGCTTTAGCCGCCTCTTGGTCGGACGGCTAGCGCGATCACATGACAAGGTTCGGTAAATCCGGATGTGACCTAGATCACGCCGGCCCGGAGTAGATCGTGGACATGCAGGACGCCGACCGGGCGTTCGGCCTCGACCACGAACAGGACGGTGATCCGGCGCTCGTTCATGATCTTCAGCGCTTCGGCCGCCAGGGCGCCGGGCGCGATGGTCAGCGGCGCGCGGGTCATGACCTCGCCGGCCGTGTGCTGAAGAAGTCCGTCCATGTGCCGGCGCAGGTCCCCGTCGGTGATCAGGCCGGTGAGCCGGCCTGAGCCGTCGACAACGCCGACCGCGCCGAAACGTTTCTCGCTCATCACCAGCAGGGCGTCGGGCATGGCGGCCTCGGCGTCGATCAGCGGCAGCTCGTCCTCGCCATGCATCAGGTCGCCGACCGTGCGCAGCATGGCGCCGAGCTTGCCGCCCGGATGGAAGACGCGGAAATCGCTGGCCGTGAAGCCGCGCCGCTCCAGCAGGGCCACCGCGATGGCGTCGCCCAGGGCCATCTGCAGGGTGGTGGAGGTGGTCGGCGCATTGACCTCGGCCGTGCCCTCGGGCGCGTCGGGCAACAGCAACACGATGTCGCCGCCGCGGCCCAGCTGGCTATCGGCGAACGCGGTCATGGCGATCAGCGGGATCGAGAACCGCTTGGCGTAGGCGATGACGTCGGACAGCTCGCGCGCCTCGCCAGACTTCGACAGGGCCAGGATCACGTCGTCCGAACCGATCATGCCGAGGTCGCCGTGCGAGGCCTCGGCCGGGTGGACGAACATCGCCTGGGCGCCGGTCGAGGCCAGGGTGGCGGCGATCTTGCGGGCCACGTGGCCCGACTTGCCGATGCCGGTGCAGACGACGCGGCCCTTGGCGTCGAACAGGGTCTCGACGGCGCGGGTGAAGGGCTCGCCCAGCGACTCAGCCATCGTCCGCAGGGCGTCGGCCTGGATGCTCAGCACGCGGCGACCGACGTCGACGGCGTCGAAAGCGCTCATTGCGGCATTTGCCCGACGGCCTCGACGGCCTTCTTGGCGGCGGCGTCGCGGCGGGCCGCGGCGTCCTTCTCGCGCTGGATCCTGGCCTTCATCTCGGGCGTCTGCTGCACCGGCGTATGGCCGAACGGTCCCCACGACCGGTCGCCTTCGCCTTGCGGCCAGACGAGGGAGAAGGCGATCAGCGCCGCGGCGACCAGGCCCATCAAGGGCATGAAGATGCGATCAGGCATGGCCCGCCTATAGCACGGGCGGCGGCGCGGGGGAGGGGAAACGAAAGGGGGCTGCGCCGGCGATAGGCGGTTCGGCGCTTGACGCTGGGGCCGCCTGGCCTTAGCCCGCGCTGACATTCCCGACACTCGAAGGTAGCCCGATGCCGACCCTCGTCCTGCTTCGCCACGGCCAGAGCCAGTGGAACCTGGAAAACCGCTTCACGGGCTGGGTCGACGTCGACCTGACCGCCGAGGGCGAAGCCCAGGCCAGGAAGGGCGGCGAGCTGATCAAGGACGCCGGCATCCAGATCGACCACGCCTTCACCTCGGTCCAGACCCGCGCCATCCGCACCGGCAACCTGGCCCTGGACGCCGCCAAGCAGAGCTTCGTGCCGGTGACCAAGGACTGGCGCCTGAACGAGCGCCACTACGGCGGCCTGACCGGCCTGAACAAGGCCGAGACCGCCGAGAAGCACGGCGAGGCCCAGGTGACGATCTGGCGTCGCTCCTACGACGTGCCGCCGCCGGAACTGGCCCCGGGCGGCGAGTACGACTTCAGCAAGGACCGCCGCTACAAGGGCGCGAACCTGCCGTCGACCGAGAGCCTGGCGACCACCTTGGTCCGCGTGCTGCCGTATTGGGAGAGCGACATCGCGCCGCACCTGAAGGCCGGCGAGACCCTGCTGATCGCCGCCCACGGCAATTCGCTGCGCGCGATCGTCAAGCACCTGTTCAACGTGCCGGACGACAAAATCGTGGGTGTCGAGATCCCGACAGGCAATCCGCTGGTCATCGAGCTGGACTCCCAGTTGAGGCCGACTAGCGCCCGCTACCTGGACGAAAGCCGCGCCGAGGCCCTGCCGTCGGTCGGTTGAGGCCTCCGGCAAGCTTCACCAGAAGCTGTTGGAAACACGGCGTTAATTATGCTCTGCGCATGGTGAATCCTCACTCTAGGATTCCATGCGAACCATGAGCGCCGCCGCGCCGTCGACACAGGAATACAAGCGCCTGACGCAGTATGACGTGGACGTCATCTGCGCCAAGCACGACCGCCTGTGGTCCGCCCGGATGGGCGGGGCGCGGGCGGTTTTCGCATTCTGCGATCTGTCTGGCCTGTCGATGACGGGCCGCAATCTCTGCGACGCCGACTTCACCGGCGCGATGATGGTCGGCTGCGACCTGCGCAAGACCAAGATGGACAATGCCAACTGCTACGGCGCCGACATGCAGGGAGCGGACCTGACGGACGCTTCTTTGCGCCGGGCCGACTTGCGCGGCTCCAGCCTGCGCGGCGCCAACCTGACCGGCGCCGACATGTTCGAGGCCGACCTGCGCGAAGGCACGATCGCGGCCGCCGACCGCAAGGAAGGCTACCGCGTCATCGAGCAGATCCAGCGCGAGGCCTACGCCGCCGGCACGAACCTCAGCGGCGCCAATCTCGAACGCTCGCGACTGTCGGGCATCGTGGCCACCAAGGCCGACTTCAGCGACGCGATCCTGAAGGACGCCAAGCTGGTCCGCGCCAACCTCAAGCAGGCCAATTTCAACGGCGCCAACCTGGCCGGCGCCGACCTGTCGGGCGCGAACCTCGCCGGGGCCGACCTGCGCAACACGGTCCTGGTCGGCGCCAAGACCATGTCGTGGAACATCAGCGACACCAATCTGGACGGCGCCCTGACCGACAAGGCGTCGGGCACCAACGTCTCCGACATGCCCTACGAGCAGATGATCGCCGACCATGCGAGGTGGTGCGAGACGGGCGGCGGCGAGGGCAAGCCCTCGGTGTTCGACAAGGCCGACTTGCGCAATCTGCGCTCGATCCGGGGTTTCAACCTGACGGCCCTCTCGGCCAAGGGCGCGGTGTTCTACGGCCTCGACATGGAAGGCGTGCAGATGCAGGGCGCCCAGCTCGACGGCGCCGACCTGCGGGCCTGCAACCTGCGCCGGGCCGACCTGCGCGGCGCGCGGCTGAAGGGGGCCAAGCTCTCGGGCTCGGACCTGCGCGACGCCCAGCTTGGACCCTTGCTGATTGCCGCCGACCGCGTGCTGCCCGTCGACTTGACGGGCGCTATCCTGGCCAACGCCGACCTGGCCCGCGCCGACCTCCGCCAGGCGCGGATGGCCGGGGCGGACGTCTCGCGCGCCAACTTCACCGGCGCGCAATTGAAAGACGTCGACCTGACCGGCGCGGTCCGCCTCGCGGCGCGCGGCCTGGATGATGTCATCTGAGAAATATTTCGCGACGGACAGGCGCCAGCTTAACGGTTCGCTCGTCCATCGCCGCTACAGTCCGCGTAACCTATAAAAGAGACCAAACGGGGAAAGCGTTATGGACGCCGCGCAAAGCGTGGCCGGGCGTCGTCGCCTGAGCCAAGCCGAGCTCGACATGATCGTAACGGCGCACGAGAAATTCGTTACCGGCAAGCAGGGCGGCAAGCGGGCCTCCCTACGCTTCATGCAGCTGTCGGGCCTTGATCTGTCGTTCCGAAACCTGACCGACGCGGACCTGTCCGCCTCGATCCTCGACGGCTGTCGCATGGTGCGCACCAAGCTGGATCGCGCCAGCCTGTTCGGCTGCGACCTGCGCAAGACCGACATGCGCCAGGCCTCCCTCGTCCGGGCCGACCTGCGCGGCGCTTGCCTGCGCGGCGCCAACCTGGCCCAGGCCGACCTGACGCAGGCCGACTTCCGCGAAGGCCAGATCTCCATTCCCCATCCTCGCAAGGGTCTCGAAACCCTGCGCCACGAGACCCGCCAGGGCGAGGTCGACGAGGTCAACTTCTCGGGCGCGACGCTGGACGGTTCGCAATTCACCGGCGTCTCGGCGTTCAAGGCCGACTTCAGCGACTGCTCGCTACGCGGCGCCAAGCTGTCGGGCGCCAATCTCAAGGAAGCCAACCTCTCCGGAGCGATCCTCGACGGGGCCGACGTCAAGGGCTGCAATCTGGAGGGCGCCAACCTGTCGGGCGCGGTGATGGCCGGCGTCGACACGTCCACGGCCCGCGTCAGCGGCGCGAGCATGGTCGGCGCCGTCAAGACCTCGACGCGTGAGGCGCTGTCCAAGGCCGAGGAACTCTACAAGCGCTGCCTCGACAACCAGCGCTGGTGCCAGACCGGCGGCAAGGAAGGCCAGGCGGCCCGCCTCGACGGCGAGGACCTGCGTCCGCTGGGTGACCGGCTGAAGGGCCTGCGCCTGACCGCGATGAGCGCCAAGGGCGCCTGCATGGTCGGCATCGATCTCTCCGGCGCCCAGCTGCAAGGCGCCAACCTGCAGAACGCCGACCTACGCGCGGCCAACCTGCGCGGCGCCGATCTGCGCGGGGCCAAGCTGGCCGGCGCGAACCTGACCAAGGCCGACCTGCGCCAGGCGTTCCTGTCGCCGCTGCCGCTGGGTCCGGAACGGCGGACCCAGACCAACCTGCAGTCGGCCCGGATGCGCTATGCGATGGTCCAGACGGCGGACCTCAGCGAGGCGGTGCTGGACGGCGCGGACCTGCGCGGCTCGGACTTCACCGGCGCGCGCGTGGTCAAGGCCAGCTTCCGCGACGTGGACCTGAACCAGGTCCAGGGCCTGGATCTCTCGGCCCCGGGCTGAACACGAAAAAGGCGGCGCATCGCTGCGCCGCCCAAGTTCAGAGGGGATTAGGGGAGACTACGAAGAGGCCGTCGCTTAGGCGGCCTTTTCGCCTTCGATCAGGGTCGACGGGGCCGCCGCCTTGATCTCCACCGTGCGGGGCTTCAGGGCTTCCGGCAGTTCACGCTTCAGCGCGATCGACAGCAGGCCGTTCGAGAGATCGGCGTCGACCACCACCAGGTAGTCGGTCAGCTGGAACTTGCGCTCGAAGTTACGCTCGGCGAGCCCGCGGTGCAGGTACTGCTTGGCGTCGTCGTTGGCCGCCTTGCGGCCGGTGACGGTCAGCAGGTTTTCCTTCACCTCGACGTTCAGTTCTTCGGGCTTGAAACCGGCCACCGCGATCTCGATGCGGTAGTCGTTCTCGCCGGTGCGTTCGATATTGTAGGGGGGATAGCCCGAGGCCGCTTCGTTACGGGCCGCGGCGTCCAGCTGGGCGGCGAGGCGGTCGAAACCGACGAGCGAGCGGTACAGGGGCGAAAGGTCGATCGTACGCATAGATTTAGATCCTTCTCATCAAGCAAGGTCTTGTTGGGTTCGTCCCTTTGGCGACCCGAAATCGGCGTCGCCCTTGGTCCGGAAGGCCCGGGTACCCAGCGCCTTCGTTGAAATAGTTGGTGAGCCGATTTTCCGGTTCAAGGGGCCACAACTCGTCGAACGTGAATCGTTTGACGCCCTGGCGGCCCCGGTTAAGGTCGCGCCTCCATTCCCGTCGCCAAACTCGTCGAAGGACACGTCCCCATGCCGCTTCGTCGTCACGTTCTGCTGCTCGCCGCCGCCCTGACCCTTTCCGCGCCCGCCGCCTTCGCCGCGACGGACGCGGCGCTGAAGGCCGCGATCGCGTCGCCGACCCGACCGGCCGGAGACGTCGCCCGCGACGGCGCGCGCCATCCTTACGAGAGCCTGGCGTTCTGGGGGCTGAAGCCCAAGCAGACGGTGATCGAGATCTCGCCGGGCACGGGCTACTGGACCGAGATCCTGGCGCCCTACGCCAAGGCCACCGGCGGGACCTATGTCGCCGGCGTCACCGACCTCTCGAACCCTAAGATCTCCGAAGGCGCCAAAAAGGGGCGCGCCGACTTCGAGGCGCGCTTCGCCGACCCCGCCAAGTACGGCAAGCCGCAGTTCGTCAATTTCGGGGCTCAGTCCGGCCCGCTGGGCGCGCCCGGTTCGGCCGACCTCGTCATCACCTGCCGCAACGTCCACAACTGGACCCAGGCGCCGGGCATGGCCGACAAGGTGTTCGCCGACTTCTTCGCCGTGCTGAAGCCGGGCGGCGTGCTGGCGGTCGAGGACCATCGCGCCGATCCGCGCTCCGAGAAGGCTGCCGGCGCCGATGGCTATCTGAACACCGCCACGGTGATCGCCATCGCCGAGAAGGCTGGCTTCAAGCTGGACGCCCAGTCCGAGATCAACGCCAATCCCAAGGACACCAAGGACCACCCGTTCGGCGTCTGGACCCTGCCGCCCACCCGGCGCACGGCCCCGGCGGGGCAGCCGGCCGATCCGAACTTCGACCGCACCAAGTACGAGGCCATCGGCGAGAGCGACCGCATGACCCTGCGCTTCCGCAAGCCCGCTTGATTTTGACCCATTTGATTGGGGGGCCTGACTTTGGCCAAGGTCGGCTGCGAATTTGGCGGGCGCTACGGGGGAACGATGGATCCAATACAGCAATGGTCGCGGCGAGGCGTTCTGGCGAGCGTGGGCGCGCTGGGGCTCGCCGCGTGCGGTAAGAAGAACGACCCGGCCAAGACCGAGACCAAGGCGGCGGCTAAGGCGGGACCCGACACGATCGAGGCCGCGGTGGCCGGCGACTGGCGCCTGCCCGCCGACCGCGCCCGAGACCTCTGGCGCCACCCGGTCGAGAGCCTGAAGTTCTGGGAGCTGAAGCCCGGCCAGACCGTGGTCGAGTTCTGGCCCGGGGCGGGCTGGTACACCGATATTCTGGCGCCGTTCCTGGCCGACACTCACGGCAAGCTCTACGAGGCCGTGCTGCAGACCAACGACCCGTCCGACCCGGCCGCCGCCGAGATCGTCGAGGGCTATCGCCGCAAGCTGACCGAGAAGAAGAAGGTCTATGGCGAGGTGACCTTCACCGCCTTCGGTCCGACCAGCGGTCCGGTGGCGCCGGCGGGAACGGCCGACCTCGTGCTATTCCTGCGCAACCTGCACAACTGGATGGCCGGCGGCATCGCCGAGAAGGCCTTCAAGGACGCCCTGGCGGCCCTGAAGCCCGGCGGTATCCTCGGCGTCGAGGAGCATCGGGGCGAGCCGGGCCGGGTGCAGGACATCCTGGCCGCCGACGGCTACGTCCAGCAGGACTACGTGATCCAGATGGCCAAGGAAGCCGGTTTCGTGCTGGCCGGGACCAGCGAAATCAACGCCAATCCCAAGGACACCAAGGACCACCCGTTCGGCGTCTGGACCCTGCCGCCCACCCGCCTGTCGTCGCCGCGCGGCGAGCCGGCCGAGCCGGGCTTCGACCACGCCAAGTACGACGCCATCGGAGAGAGCGACCGCATGACCCTCAAGTTCGTGAAGCCGAAATGAGGAGAGCGCTGATCCTCGCCGCCGTCCTGGCGGCCGCCGCTACGCCTGCTCTCGCCGAGAAGACCGCGCCCGCGAACAAGGTGCTGTCTTATCTGGACAAGTACCTGAAGATCCCGCCGGGCGAGCGCACGCGCGTGCGGGTGGCCTATGCGATCCGGCATGACGACAAGCCCATCCCGAACCTGAAGGTGACCCTGGTCGAGAAGAACGGCGTGCGTACGCCGCTGCCGGTCAATGCCAACGGGTTTTTCGAGCGCCTGCCGAGCCTCGCTCAGCTGCAGGGCGACCCCGACCTGGTGTTCGACGTCCCGGCCGACTGGAAGATGGGCACGGTGTTGGATATCCAGACCCAGCTGAAGCCGGCCACCGAGTACGACGTCCGTGACCTGACGGCCACCGTCGACGAGGGCAACGCCGTCGTCGGCAAGGCGGCCGGCGTAGCCAGCTTCATGGTTCCGAAGATGTCCGGGATCGCCTTCCTGAAGGCGGAGAGCGGAGTGGTGGTCTTCGCCGACGGCCGCACCGCGCCGCTGCCCTTGGCGAAGGAAATGCCGTATTTCCGTCCCGCCGATCATCAGGGCGCCGTACGGGTAAAGTTGACAAAAACCCCGACTAGGGTCGCCTTCTATCAGGGAAAGAAATAGGTCCTCGGGTCGTCTGAACGGTGTTTACTTAACCGGACGGCCCGGTCTAGCTATCCGCAACACATATCGCGCAGAGGGAGATCGCGCTCATGGCCACGCTTCAAGAAATCACCGATCGCATCAAGGGCGCCGTGGGCGACGACAGCGGCCTCGGCAAGAGCCTCAAGTTCGACCTGAAGGACGCCGGCATCATCCACATCGACGGCGGTTCGGTGACCAACGAAGACAAGCCGGCCGACCTGACCATGACGCTCAGCCTGGACGACCTGCTGGCCATCGGCGCCGGCGCGCTGGATCCGACCATGGCCGTGATGACCGGCAAGCTGAAGCTGTCGGACATGGGCGCGGCGATGGCGCTGCAGCCCAAGATGGGCGCGCTGTTCGCCAAGATGCGCTAAGCCGAAGATGACGGAAGAGCCGGCGTTTCTGGTCTCGACTCCCGAGGCTCCGGTTCCCGACTACGGCCCAAATTCCACTGGGGCCGAATGGTTTCGCGGCGCGGATGGGGCGACCCTCCGCGCCGCGACCTTTTTCCCGCCGGGGCCCGCGCGCGGTTCGGTGGTGCTCAGCCCCGGACGCACCGAGCCGATCGAGAAGTATTTCGAAGTCATCGAGGACCTGCTGGCGCGTGGCTTCGCGGTGCTGGTCCACGACTGGCGAGGGCAGGGGCTGTCGGCCCGCGACCTTCCCGACCGGCTGAGGGGGCACGCCCGGGGCTTCAAGACTTTCCTGTCCGACTACAGGGCGCTGCTCGACACGTTCGAGGCGCGGATGCCCAAGCCGTGGATCGCCATGGCCCACTCGATGGGCGGCTGCCTGGTCATGCTGGCCTTGGCCCATGGCGAGACGCGGTTCTCGGCCGCCGTGCTGTCCGCGCCGATGTTGGGACTGAACAGCGGCGGCATCCCGCCCTGGCTGGCGACGTCGCTGGCCTGGACCCTGTCCCGCGTCGGCTTCACCGGCGAATACGTCCAGGGCGGCCAGTACGACCCGCTGGCCCAGACCTTCGCCGGCGACGCCCTGACCCACGACGAGGCGCGCTACGACCGCTACCAGGCGCAGCTGCGCGCCGATCCTCGCATCGCCCTGGGGGGCATGACCTGGGGCTGGGCCGATTTCGCCATCTCGGCTTGCGCCTGGCTGCGCCGCAGCCGGGGCGTCGAGGCGATCAAGATTCCGGTGACGATCTGCGCCGCCGAGCTCGACAACCGGGTGCTCAATCCCGACCAGAAACTGATCGCGGCGCGCATCCCGCAGGGGCGCTATGTCGAGGTTCCCGGCGCCTACCACGAGATCCTGATCGAGACCGACCCGCGCCGCGCCGTCTTCTGGCAGGCGTTCGACGAGACGGTCGATCCCGTCGCGCCGCGTGAGCCGCTTATTTCGCCGAACGCCTTAGACTGACCAGAGCTTCGTCCAGCGGACGGCGATCGCCAGAGATGACCATCTGACCGCCGTTTTGGCCGACGGGCTCGCCGCGCCAGTTGGTGACCAGGCCGCCGGCGCCCTCGATCAGGGGGATGGCGGCCTCGATGTCCCAGGACTTCAAGCCGGCCTCGATCACCATGTCCATCTTGCCCATGGCGACCATGGCGTAGGCATAGGCGTCGCAGCCCAGGCGGGCCAGCTTGGCGGCCGCCCGCACCTGCAGCCAGGCGCCGCGCTCGGCCCCGTCGAAGCAGGCGTCGGCGTCGGTGGTGGCGATGACGGCGTCGGTCAGGTTCGCGCATTCGCGGACCTTGATCGGCGTTTCCTGGCCGCGCGCCAGCAGGCGCGCGCCGCCGGCATGGCCGACGAACAGCTCGCCGACATAGGGCTGGCCGATGGAGCCCAGCACCGGGCGCCCCTGATGGCGCAGGCCGATCAGGGTGGTCCACAGCGGCAGGCCCGAGATGAAGGCGCGCGTGCCGTCGATCGGATCCAGCACCCAGACGAACTCGGCGTCCGGGCGGTCTTCGCCGTACTCTTCGCCAATCACGCCGTGTTCGGGATAGCGCTCCGAAATCAGCTTTCGGATCGCCGCTTCCGCGCCGCGGTCGGCCTCGGTCACCGGGTCGAACGCCGCGTGGCTGTCACGCGGCAGGTTCTTGCCCGCCCCCTTGTCCTCCAGGCCGTGGTCGGCCCGGAAAAGCGGCAAGATCACCTCGGCGGAAGCCCGGTTGAGGTCGATGATGAAGGCGTCGAGCGCCGCGAGCCGATCAGCGGAGAGCGTCATGGGGCGGGGTTTAACGCCCCCGCCCTAGGTACGCTACCGTAGATCGTTACGCGTCGGCGTGTTCCGGACCGCCGCCGTTCAGCGACTTGGCCAGGTCCAGCAGACGACGGCGCGGACGCTCGCCCAGCAGGTAGTACGCGCGGATCAGATCCAGCGTCTCCTTGCGAGCGAACATTTCTCCCCCCTCGGCCGCTTCGCCGGCCATGTCGCGACGCGCGTCCGACAGGCCGTCGTAGAAGTAGCCCACCGGCACTTCGAGAGCCTCGGACAGTTGCCACAACCGTGCGGCGGAGATGCGGTTGGCGCCGCACTCGTACTTCTGAATTTGTTGGAAACGCACGCCAACAGTGCCGGCCAGTTGCTGCTGAGTCAGACCCAGCAGACGACGGCGGCGACGCAGGCGTCTGCCAAGATGAACGTCGATGTCGTTGCCCATGGAAGCCATGCCCCCCCTAGTTTTCCCGACCCGTCCCGAAACGGAACGGCCTGGGCCGGCAGCCGCAAGTCGCGTGCCGGGCGAGGGCGCCGTTGCGCGAGAGGTGCGGCAGAGCCTAGTAAAGGGTCATGTCGGATACGCGTCGGCCTTGGGTCCAGGACCTGTTGTGGCGGTTGGAAGCCTTGGGCTTCGACCTGTTTATCGGGGCCGTGCGCCTGATGGGCGTGGACCGCGCCTCGGACTTCGGCGGCTGGCTGGGTCGCACGTTCGGGCCGATGAGCGGCGCGCACAAGGTCGCCGTGCGCAACCTGAAGCTCGCCTTTCCCGACAAGGACGCCGCCTGGCACGCCCAGATCCTGGGCGAGCAGTGGGAGGGCCTGGGCCGCTCGTTCGCCGAGTTCCCGCTGATGGACAAGATCCTGCCGTCGACCGGCAGGGTCGAGGTCGTCAACAAGGAACGCCTGGCCGAGATCGCCGAGAAAAGGATCCCGGTCGTGTTCGTGTCAGGGCACCTGTCGAACTGGGAGGTGATGCCCGCGGCCATCGTCGACAGCGGCGTGACCTGCGAGATGACCTATCGCGCGGCCAACAATCCCTATGTCGACAAGCGCATCCGGGACAGCCGGTTCCGCTACGGCGTGCGCCTGTTCGCGCCCAAGGGCGGCGACGGGTCGCGCGAACTGCTGAAGGGTATGATGGAGGGACGGTCGGTCGCCCTGATGAACGACCAGAAGTTCAACAGCGGCGTGGCCGCTCCGTTCTTCGGCCACGATTCGCGCACCGCGCCGGCCCCGACGCGCCTGGCGATCCGTTTTGGCACGGTGCTGCAGCCGATGTCGGTGCAGCGCCTGAAGGGCGCGCGGTTCCGGGCCGTGGTGCACGAACCGATCGTCCCGCCCAACACTGGCAATCGCACCGCCGATATCGAGGCCGGTGTCCGGATGATCAACGCCTTCCTGGAAGAGCGCATCCGCGGGCGGCCGGCCGAGTGGTTCTGGGTTCACCGTCGCTGGCCGAACGAGGTCTATGCGGCGCTGGCCGAGCGGGAGCGGGCCGAGACGCCGCGCTAGATTTCGAGCTTGTCGACGGACCCGTCCGGCTCGCCCATGCGGCGGAACGGCCCCTTGTGGTGCGGATCGACGCGACGGCGACGGCAGGGGCCGAAATAGTCGGGTGAGCGGATGAACGGCCGCGGGTGGAAGATCACGGTGTTGATCCGGTCCAGCAGCGAGCGGGCCGTCACCGGCTTGACCACCACCTCGGTCACGCCGGCGTCGCGGGCCTCGAACACGCGGTGACGCTCGGCGAAGCCGGTCAGCATGATGATCGGCAGGAACGGATCGACGCTGTCGGGCGAATTGCGGACCAACTGGGTGAACTGCACCCCGTCCAGCGGGCTCATCTTGAAGTCGACGATGGCGATGTCGGTCTGCCAGTCACGCAGGATCTGCAGGCCTTCGGCCCCGTCCATGGCCTCGCGGATGTGCTTGACGCCCACGCCCTTCAGGATCGCCGAGACGATCGACCGAATGTGCTGGTTGTCGTCCACCAGCAGAAAGCGCAGATTTTCCAGCGCCGCCGACATGCGGGAGCCGCCTCCTCAACTATCTCGCGGGAACACCGGAACACGTGGCCGCTTCCCCCAGCGACCCCTCGCTCCGATAACGGCGGCATAGCTAACGAATGATTGAAACTCGCGCCAGCGGCGAATTTCAGGAATTCAGGCGCGGAAGGGGCCCGCGCCGACCAAAAGCGACGGATCCAGGTTCCGACCGCGCCATTTCATCCGCCAGCACAGGTGCGGGCCGGTCGCGCGGCCTTCCTTGCCGGTCTCGGCGATCAGCTGGCCCTGCTGTACGTAAGTTCCCGCCGGAACGAGGATTTTCGACAGATGCAGATAGGCGGTGATCAGGCCTTGGCCATGATCGACCAGCACCAGGCCGCCCTCGTAATGCAGTCCGGTCTCGGCGAAGGCGACCAGGCCGGCGGCGGGCGCGCGCACCGGCGTGCCGACGGGGGTCGCCAGGTCAACCCCATAATGGGGACGCTTGGGCTCGCCGTTCAGGATCCGCTGACCGCCGAACCGGGCCGAACGGCGCGCGCCCACGACGGGCAGGATGAAGCCGTCGCGGAAACCCTCAATGTCGGCCTGACTCGCGAAGCCGGCGGCCTTGCGGAGGTTCTCGGCGGTGATGCGCTCCAGCAGGATCGGATCGGTCGGCGTGACCTGTTCGGGCGGCAGGCCGTCGATGCGCTGGATGTCGAAGTCGCCGGCCGCGATCGTCGCCGCGTGGGCGGCCGAGCCGTCGGGCGTGCTCACAGTCAGGGTGCTGGCAGGCGGCGCGTCGCGGTCGAAACCGGCCACGAACCAGCCGTTCGCCGAGGCGGTGGTCAGCACCTGGCCGTCGACGTCGACCACGGCGCGTGGAGCGGTGCGGCCGATGGCCCAGCCGCCCTGGACATATTTGCCCGACAGCGACAGGCCAGGCGCGGCGGCGCTCGCCAAGCCCGGTCCGATCAAGCTGGTGGAAAGCGGCAGCGCGGCGAGGACCGCGCGGCGGCTCAGGCCTGTTGCCAACGGTTCAACGCCTCGGCGGGGCCGGCATAGGCTTCCTGGTGCTCGGGGCTCCAGTAGCGCAGGGCTTCCAGCGGAATTTGCTTGTTGGTGATCGCGCACAGCACGAAGCGGCCGGGGCTGAGCACGGCGTACTCGCCGTCGCCATAGTGCAGGACGGCCAGGCCGTCGGACTTTCCAAGATCACGGTCGAAAGCGTTCATGGCGCTTACTCTACGCCAGACCGGCGTCTCAGAACAGATCGCCCTGCTCGGTCTTTGGCGGAACGGGCTTGGGGCGCGGCGGCGGAGCCGGGCGGACCGGCGCCGAAGGCGGAGTTAAGGGCGGCGCGCCCTCGTTGCCGATCACCGCCTCCCGCTCGCCGTCGGCGAACTGCAGGGCCACGTGGTCGCCCAGGCTCAAGGCGCCAGACGAGCGGATGATGGTTCCGTCGGCCTTGCGCACCAGGGCGAAACCCAGCTCCAGCGGCCGGCGCGGATTGAACGACTGGCGCAGCTTTTCCAGGTTGGCGAGTTGATCGCCGGCGCGGGTCAGCCGGCGCTGGGCGGCGGAGTCCATGCGGGCCCACAGCAGCGGCAGGCGCGCATGGGTCGCGGCGCGTTCCGGCGCGCGAACCCCGCAGGCGTTCAGGCGGCGGGAGAGGTCCGCCAGCCGCTCGGCCTTGATCGCCCGCTGGCGGGTCAGCACCTCCGGCGTCAGGCGCGCGGTGGTCTTCAGCAGGTCCTGGGCGTGGACGGTGGTGTTGCGATGCAGGGCCGCGTCGAGGCGGCCCGAGGCGATGTCGAACCGCTGCTGGGCCAGGGCCAGCAGGTCGGCGGGCCGGGGCAGGCCGCGCGCGGCGCTGACCAGGCGCGTGCGCCGCTCTTCCAGGGTGCGCGAGCCGCAGCGGTTGAGACGGCGGTCGAAATCCGAGATCAGGGCCCGCAGCTCGGCCAGCACGGGCGTCGCCATCTCGGCGGCGGCCGTGGGGGTCGGCGCGCGGCGATCCGAGACGAAGTCGATCAGGGTGGTGTCGGTCTCGTGGCCCACCGCCGAGATCAGCGGGATGGTCCCTTCGACCACGGCGCGGGCCAGGCTCTCGTCGTTGAAGGCCCAGAGGTCCTCGACCGAACCACCGCCGCGGGCGACGATCAGGATGTCCGGACGCGGCACGGGGCCGCCTGGGATGATCGCGTTGAAGCCTCGGATCGCGGCGCTGACCTGGGCGGCGGCCTGGTCGCCTTGCACGACGACGGGCCAGACCAGCACCTGGCAGGGCCAGCGGTCGCGGATGCGGTGCAGGATGTCGCGGATCACCGCGCCGGTCGGGCTGGTGATCACCCCGATCACGGACGGCATAGAGGGCAGGGGACGCTTGCGTTCCGGCGCGAACAGGCCCTCGGCCGCCAGCTTGGCCTTCAGCCGCTCCAGCTGGGCCAGCAGCGCGCCGACCCCGGCGGCCTCCATGCTGTCGATGATGATCTGATAGCGCGAGCCGGCCGGATAGGTGGTGATCTTGCCGGTGACGATGACCTCGAGCCCATGCTCGGGCCGTACGCCCAGGCCGCGGACGCTGCCCTTCCAGACGACGCCGTCGATCGCGGCCTTGTCGTCCTTGATGGTCAGATAGACGTGGCCGTTGCCGTGATGGGTGACCTTGGACAGCTCGCCGCGCAGCCGCACGAAGCCGTAGCGGTCCTCCAGCGTTCGCTTCAGGGCGAAGGCCAGCTCGGAGACCGAATAGGGCAGAGCGTTGGAATCGGTCGGCGCGAGGTCCGTCATGGCCCTTATCTAGAGCCTCCCCCCAAAATGGAAAATCCCGGACAGTCGCGAGACTGTCCGGGATCCGCCGCCTGAGAGACTTTGTTGTTCTTCTTAGATGTAGCGGCGAAGCGAACGGGCGAGCTCGGTGGCGCCGCCCTTCTTCTTGGTCTGCTGCGGCTGGTAGGCCACCCGGGCGTGCTCGACGCAGTAGGGACCTTCCGACGAGCGGCGGCCGCAGAAGGTGAAGCCTTCCGACGACGGATCGCCGATCGGCCACTTGCACATGTGCGCGCCCAGGGTCAGCACGGTGGCCGAGCCAGGCTCTTCGTGCCGGAAGGCCGGCAGCGACGGCGGG
The DNA here is from genome assembly GCF_001425745.1 of Caulobacter sp. Root343. Classification (GTDB taxonomy): domain Bacteria; phylum Pseudomonadota; class Alphaproteobacteria; order Caulobacterales; family Caulobacteraceae; genus Caulobacter. The sequence continues at coordinate 138,317 of NZ_LMDF01000001.1, forward strand.
ACCGAAGCCATCGGAACCGACGGCGTCTCGACCGGCGCCACGCGACGCGGCGCTGACGGCATGGCCTGAGCAGCCGGACGCGCCGGACGCGGAGCCTTGAAGGCCGGACGCGCCGGTTGCGAGGGGGCCGCGCGGCCCGAGAGGCCCAGGCGGTGCACCTTGCCGATGACGGCGTTGCGCGTGACGCCGCCCAATTGCTTGGCGATCTGGCTGGCGGACAGGCCGTCCAGCCAGAGCTTCTTCAAGGTCGAGACCCGTTCGTCGGTCCAGCTCATAACCCGTCTCCGCCGGTTCGATGAGGCGGAGAGCGTCCCCACGCTCGCCACCCCATATTTGGTGATCAAACCGCCCCGCCGGCGGTCGTCCTACTAGATATCGTAAAGAATGTGTTAAAACGCACAATGGGCGCCATCGACTCTGTCCACAGAAACAAGATGTTGATTCAGGCAAGCCCAAGCTTGCGGAAAGCCCCCCCAAGGCGCACATGGCCAAGCAGAACAACGGGTTGAGCCTATGAGAGACATGGCCGAGAGCGTCATTCCGCCGCAGCCGCGCGACTATCACGGCTGGAACTGGAGCGGCTTCGTCACGCTCTATCAGCGCGAAATCCGCCGGTTCTGGAAGGTCGGCACCCAGACGGTGGCCGCGCCGGTGGTCACGACTCTGCTCTACATGCTGGTTTTCGTGGTCGCCGTGGGCGGCAGCCGGCCGGCCGTGGGCGGGGTGACCTTCGGCCATTTCGTGGCTCCCGGCCTGATCATGATGGCGATCCTGAACAACGCCTTCGCCAACTCCTCGTCCTCGCTGATCCAGGCCAAGATGATGGGCCTGACGCCGGACTTCCTGACCCCGCCGCTGTCGGCTCTCGAGCAGGTGCTGGGCTTCGCCCTGGGCGCGGCGACGCGCGGGGTGGTGGTCGGGGCGGTCACCGCCGCCGTCATCAGCGTGCTGCCGGGCGCGGGCCTGTCGTTCGCCCACCCCTGGGCGATCGTCTATTTCGCGGTCGCCGCCTCGCTGATCCTGGGCCTGGCCGGCGTGCTGGCGGGCTTGTGGGCCGAGAAGTTCGACCAGCTGGCCGCCGTCACCAACTTCCTGATCATGCCCATGACCTTCCTGTCGGGCACCTTCTACCTGGTCGACAAGCTGCCCGAGCCGTTCCGTTCGGCCAGCCACTACAACCCGTTCTTCTATCTGATCGACGGCTTCCGCTACGGCTTTATCGGCCACGCCGACGGCTCGATCGCGATCGGGGTCATCAGCATGGGCGTGCTGACCGTTGGGCTGTTCCTGTGGTGCTGGCGGCTGTTCGTCACCGGCTATCGCCTGAAGAGCTGACACCGGTGACCGCTGGGCTCACCTGTGACCCGCGCGACAAAATCGCCGGATTTGACAGGTCTTTCACGGCCCTTTGATTGACAGGACGCGGTTCCACGGCGACAACCTGCGGCCTTCCGGTCCCCGTGCGAACAGCGCGGGGGCTTCTTTCCTTTTAGGAGGGCCGGTCTTGAGCACCGCGACGTCGTCCAACTCCTCGCAGAACCACATCATGGGCGTGTACAACCGCGCTCCGCTGGCGTTCGACCGAGGCCGAGGCGCGCGCCTGTTCTCGACGGACGGCGGCGAATATCTGGACTGCGTGGCCGGCATCGCCACCTGCGGCCTGGGCCACGCCCACCCCGTTCTGGTCGACGCGCTGAAGACCCAGGGCGAGAAGCTCTGGCACGTCTCCAACATCTACACGATCCCCGAGCAGGAAGTGCTGGCCGACAAGCTGTGCGCCAACACCTTCGCCGACGTGGTGTTCTTCACCAACTCGGGCACCGAGGCGATCGAGTGCGCCCTGAAGGCCGCGCGCCGCTATCACGTGGTCAACGGCCAGGCCGAGCGCGTGGACATCATCGGCTTCGACGGCTCGTTCCACGGCCGCTCGTACGCGGCGGTCAACGCCTCGGGCAACGCCGGCTATCTGGACGGCTTCGGCCCGCGCCTGCCGGGCTACAGCCAGCTGCCGTTCGGCGATCTGGAGGCCCTGAAGGCCGCCATGAACGAGACGACGGCCGCCGTGATCATCGAACCCGTGCAGGGCGAAGGCGGGGCGCGGTCGCTGACCGAGGCCCAGCTGGACGAGCTGCGCCAGATCACCCGCGACGCCGGCGTCCTGCTGATCTTCGACGAAGTGCAGAGTGGCATGGGCCGGACCGGCAAGCTGTTCGCCTACGAATGGGCCAGCGACGCCGCGCCGGACATCATGTGCGTGGCCAAGGCCCTGGGCGGCGGCTTCCCGGTCGGCGCCTGCCTGGCGTCGAACGAGGCGGCGCGCGGCATGACGCCGGGCGTCCACGGTTCGACCTACGGCGGCAACCCGCTGGCCATGGCGGTCGGCAAGGCGGCGTTCGACGCGATCAACTCGCCCGAGCTGCTGGACAACGTGAAGACCGTCGCCGGCTACTTCACCCAGCAGCTGAACGGCCTCAAGGACCGCTTCCCGGACGTCATCGTCGACATCCGCGGCAAGGGCCTGCTGATCGGCGTCAAGGTCGTGCCGAACAACCGCGAATTCATGGTCATGGCCCGCGATCAGAAGCTGCTGATCGCCGGCGGCGGCGACAACTGCGTGCGCCTGCTGCCGCCGCTGAACCTGACCATCGAGGAAGCCAGCGAGGCGATCTCCAAGCTCGAGAAGGCTTGCGAGACCGCGCGCGCCAAGGCCGCCGTCTAACCAACTGAACCTTTGAAAGCCCCGCTCTGGCCGCGCCAGGGCGGGCGCTAGGGATTTGGCCCATGACCGCTCCCCGCCACTTCATCGACCTGTGGAAGCTGGACGGCCCGACGCTGCGCTTGCTGCTCGAGGACGCCAAGGCCCGCAAGACCGCCCGCAAGGGCTGGCCGCAAGGCAAGGTCGACGCCGACGCGCCGGCCAAGGACCGCGTGCTGTCGATGATCTTCCAGAAGAACTCGACCCGCACCCGCTTCTCGTTCGACGCGGCCATGCGGCAGCTGGGCGGCGATGCGATTATCTCGACCTCGTCGGACATGCAGCTGGGCCGGGGCGAGACCATCGAGGATACCGCCAAGGTGCTGTCGCGCATGGTCGACGCGGTGATGATCCGCGCCAACAGCCACGCCGACGTCGAACGCTTCGCCCAGGTCTCGACCGTGCCGGTGATCAACGGCCTGACCGACAAGAGCCACCCGTGCCAGATCATGGCCGACCTGCTGACCATCGAGGAGCGCTTCGGCGACGTCGGCGGCAAGACAATCGCCTGGGTCGGCGACGGCAACAACGTCTGCTCCAGCTTCATCCACGCCGCGCCGCTGCTGGGTTTCGAGCTGAAGATCGCCTGCCCGGCGGTCTATCACGCCGACCTGCACGACCTGGCCCGGGCCGAGAGCCTGCAGGGCAAGGTCAGCATGACCACCGACGCCAAGGAAGCCGTACGCGGCGCCGACGTGGTGGTGGCCGACACCTGGGTCTCGATGGGCGACACCGACCATGACGAGCGCCTGGCCGCGCTGGAGCCCTATCAGGTCGACGACGCCCTGATGGACCTGGCCAAGCCCGAAGGCGTCTTCCTGCACTGCCTGCCGGCCCACCGCGGCGAGGAAGTCACCGACGCGGTCCTGGACGGCCCCCGTTCGCTGGTCTGGGACGAGGCCGAGAACCGCATCCACGCCCAGAAGTCCGTGTTGGCCTGGGTGTTCGGGGCGATCGGGTAGGGGGGCTTATCATCTCTCCTCCCCTCTGGGGGAGGGGGACCGCCGAACGGCGGTGGAGGGGCCTGCCGCATGCGCGGCCCTACGCTTCGCGACCCCCTCCGTCACGGCGCGTATTCGCACCGCGCCACCTCCCCCTAATGGGGAGGAGAAATGGTCACCCTCGCAATTGTCGCCCCGCCGTCCTATCTAACCGCGCCATGACCGACATCGCCCCCAATCCAGGCGTCCTCGACGACGTCGTTTCCGCATTCCAGATCGAAGGCCTGCCCGTGCGCGGCCGGGTCGTCCGTCTCGGCGCCGCCGTCGACGAGGTGCTGACGCGCCACGACTATCCCGAGCCGGTCGCCAACCTGCTGGGCGAGGCCTGCGCCCTGGCCGCCCTGGTCGGCTCCAGCCTGAAGTTCGAGGGCCGACTGATCATCCAGGCCCAGGGCGACGGCCCGGTGCGCTATGTCGTGGTCGACTACGACACCTCGGGCGGGCTGCGCGGCTATTGCCGGTTCGATCCGGAAGAGGTCGCCAAGGCCTCGGAAGGTTTCGCGCGTCCGGGCGCCAAGAGCTTGCTGGGCGGCGGCGTGTTCATCATGACCCTGGACCAGGGTCCCGACATGGACCGCTATCAGGGCGTGACGCCGATCGAGGGCGAGACCCTGGCCCTGTGCGCCGAGCAGTACTTCGCCCAGTCGGAACAGACCCCGACCCGCGTGCGCCTTGCCGTCGGCCAGGTCGACACCGGCGAGGGGCCGAAATGGCGGGCCGGTGGGATCTTGATCCAGGTCATCGCGGGCGACCAGGCCCGGGGCGACACCCAGGACGCCTGGACCCACGTCCAGGCCCTGTTCGAAACCACGGGCGAGGACGAACTGATCGACCCGACGGTCACGACCCCGACTCTGCTGTGGCGGCTGTTCAACGAGGACGGCGTGCGCCTGCTGGACGAAAAGCCGCTGCGGGCCTTCTGCCGCTGCTCGGAGGATCGGATCGGCGTGGTGCTGGACTCGTTCTCGACCGAGGAAGTCGCCGAGATGGTCGAGCCCGACGGCAAGATCCATGTCACCTGCGAGTACTGCTCGCGGATCTACAAGCTGGATGCGCCGGCTGTGGCGTGACGAGAAGGGCGTGGAGACGGTCGCGAGGCGACCGTCTCCGGTTCTACTTCTTGCCCAGCAGCTCGCGGAACCGCGGCGTGACGGGATAATAGTTGTTGCCGTCCTTCAGCACATGGTGCGCGAGGACATGGAGCGACCGTTTGATGACCACGTCTTCGATCTCGGCGGTGATCTGGATATGGCCGGTGATCTTCGCGCCGGGTTCGTCGTCGGTCGTGAACGGTTGATCCCAGACCACTTCGGCGGCCAAGTCCATCGACAGTTCGACCGTGAAAGACCCTTTGCCGTAGGGTGTATAGACCGCCGACACGATCTTCGCCGGTCCCTTGGCGCCCGGAACGTGAAGCTCGGCCTTGCCCATGGATGAACCCGTCTGGGTCTGCGTCGGCGGATTGATCGGCGCCGGCTGTTTGGACGGAGTGGCGGTCTGCCAGACCGCGCCCGAGTGCAGGTAGAAATCACCCTGTGGGGTACAATAGATCAGACCCGTCGGCGCCGAAACCGGGGCGTTGACCGTCTTGGCGAGGTCGAACAGCAGCTTGGCGCCTTCCTGGCCGGCCCCGACCGTGCAACCGAACAGGAACAGCTCCTGAACGGTCCCGGCTAGGGTCGCCATGTCCGTCTTCCAATCGCTGTCATTGTCGAAACGGATGCACTGACCGGCGGCCTTGCCGGTGTCGATGTCGCCTTCGCAGCCATGGCCGACGAGGTTGGCGGGGCCAGGCGCCTTCTGCTGCTTTTCGCAGTTGAGCAGATTGCTGGCGGCCTGATTTGTGGTCGCGTTGGCCTTGGCGCGCGGATTGCCGGTGCGCGCATTTTCGAGATAGGGGTCCGGCGTCGTGGAATCGATCGTCGTGCAGCCGGTCAGCGGGGATTTCATGTCGGGGGTGGACATAGTCCGCTCCTGTAAATGTCGTGAAAGGGCGCAAGGCGGGCCATCGGGTGGGCGACGACCCGCCCGCCGTGCGGCGAGGGCGGAGCAAGCGGTGGGGGGCGGCTCCGCCGCGCCGTCAGCTGTAGCTGACCGAGAAGGCGCCGTTGGCGCTCTGGATCACCGTGGCGGTGTTGAAGGTCGATCCGGTGAAGTCGATGGCGGCGGTGGCGTTGGACGCCGTCGTCACGGCCATGATTTCGCCTTCGGTGAAGTCGCCGTCGGTGACGTAGAACTTCACGATCGGCGTCAGGTTGTACTTCTCGTTCGGCGCGGCTTGGAATGTGGCGATCGGCGACGGAATGCCGCTGCCATTGTCGCTGGCCAGGCCGAAGGCGAAGCCGCTGGCTGGCGTGAAGTCCGTGGTGGTGAGGATCTCGAACGACCCGCCCTGCGCCGTGCCGGGGCTGACCATGTCGATGAAGCCCCGCGCACCGGCGTCGACGCCGCTGACGAAGGACACGGTGTCCTGGGTGCCGGTGTTCATCAGCAGGGCGCCGCCGGAGTCGACGGTGACGCCCGGGCTCAGGCTGGGCTGCTGGGCCCAGTAGGCGTAGGTGTTCTCGTTGTAGATGACGGTGTCCCAGCCGCCGTTGGTGACCTTGTTGAAGGTGCGCCAGGCGTTGGTGAAGATTTGCGGAGAGGCGCCGTTCGCCGTGACGATCGGCGGCTGGAGGGTAACGACATAGGATTTGTCGAGTGTCGATTGATTAGAGACTCGAATGGTATAGGTAGCCATCGACTGATTTCCTTTTAGGTAAAAGTTTGCGTTCATCGAATGAAGGTGGTTGAATTTATCTATTCATACTCAACCTTATCGATAATTGATCTTGTTACGATCATGGGCTTTAAACCAGGCGTGGCGACTTGCTTGGCGGGGAAGTCGGAAAGCTAAAATTTGCACTGAGCTCAAGGCGACTGGGTCACGTCGTCGAGCAGGGCCAGCAGATGCATCAGAGCGGAGCGCCGCAGTTTGCGGACGATCTGGACGAGCTCGAACTCTTCCGCCGCCAGGGTCTCGGCCGAGTGGGCGTCCATCTCGCCTCGGCCCAGCACCAGCCAGTCCAGCGAGATGTCCAGGACCTCGGAGATGCGCGCGGCGTTCTCGAGCGACATGGGGCCGCCCTTGCGCCAGCGGCTGATGGCGCTCTCGTGCACGTCGAGATCCAGCGCCAAGGCCATCATCTTGGAAATGCCGCGTCCCTTGATGGCGCGGCTTAGCCGATCCCCCCTGGACTCCATCACTCGGCTCACTCAAAGGGCGGGGCCGTACTGAGCCCCACCCACCCGAAGCGAAAGATAGACAACCGTAATCAGTATTCGGTTTGGGTTTATCCTATGGTTGTATTACCGATCGCGCTCGCTGAAACACGGGGCGCGCGAATTTCTCTGCGGTCGGAACGTCGGGGAAGGGACTGAGCGGCTCGACCCGGCGAGTCGTGAATGGGCCGGCCAGGATCAGCTGTAGGTGACCGTGAAGGCGCCGTTGGGCCCATGGGCGACCGTGGCGGTGGTTTGTGGCTGGCCGGTGAAGTCGATCGCCGCGCAGGTGTCGGATATGGCCGGGACGTCGATCACCTGGCCGGGCGTGTACAGGCCGTCGGCGACGTAGAACTTCACCACGGGCGTAATGTTGTAGGTCTCATTGGGTTGGGCCTGGAAACAGGCGGTGGGGGCTGGAACGACGCCGCCATTGTGGCTGGCCAGGCCGAACACGAAACTGTTCGCAGGCGTGAAGTCCGGCGGACTGGTGATCGAAAACGAGCCGTTCTGCGCCGGGTCAGGGCTGGCGACGCTGGTGAAACCGGTCGCGCCGGTGTTCGAGAAGGTCACCGCGTTCCCGGTGGCGGTGTTTACCGGCATGGCCCCGCCGGAGTCCAGGACAGCGCCCGGCGTCAGCGCCGCGTTCGCTGGCGCCCAGTAGGCGTAGGTGGTGTCGGAATATTCGACCGTGTCCCAACTGCCGTTGGTGACGTTCTCGAACGTGGCCCAGGCGTTGGTATAGATCGGGGGCGTTCCGCCGCTGGCGCTGACGACCGGCGGCTGCATGAAGACCACGTAGCTCTTGTTGGCCAGGGACTGGTTGTAGATGCGGATCGTGTAGGTCGCCATCGGTTCACTCCTGTGACCGTGTGAGAGGCGCACGACAAGCCAGTCCGCGGCGCGGCGCCGACGGCGATGGAGCGAACAAGGGACGTCTTCATGCGCCTGCTTCCTCCGAAGCGGCGCCATTAAGGCGGGAAGTTCAGCCTCAATGCAACCTATGCTGAAATCGTGTCGGCGAACGCCTCACGCGGGCATTCGCCTGGAGCGATCAAAACCCGCAGCCGGTGCTCTTCCAACCGGCCCGGAAGGCTTGGCTGTTATCGGCCGTTTCGAGCGTGGCGATGGTGGGCCGCGCCATGAAGCGACGCTTTTCGGTTTCGCCCGACGCGGCGATGCTGTCGACCACGCCGCAAACGATCATGGCCTTCTCGTAGCGGCCGGTGCGCAGGCCTTTGAGCTCGGCCGAGTCCGGGTTGGCCAGTTGGACCGCGATGGCCTTCTCGATTTGCGGCATGAGCCTTTGGACGCGCGCCTGTTGAGCGCTGGTCTGGAAGTCCACGCGTCCGCGGCCGATCTCGACCGTTGGTGTCGGTCGGGATTCCGACGCGGGATCGAAGAAGGGATGGTTGGGCTGCTGGGCGATGGCCTGCGGGGCCAGTACGGCGGCGCCGATCAAGGCGCAGAGGGCAGTCTTGGCGAGCATGGCGATCTCCAACAGAAAGCTGTCCGCCGAAGCTCAACCTCTACGGTCGCTTTGTCAATCCGCGCGCGGCGGGCGTCAGTTCAGCTTCAGCGCCGCGCCGGGCAGGTGCAGCGAGAATTCCGGGATCTCGACGTCGAACAGCTCGCCGTCGGCGGTGACCATCGCATAGCTGCCCCGCATCGCGCCCGAGGGCGTGGGCAGGGGGCAGTTGGAGATGTAACGGAACGCCTCGCGGGGCTTCAGTTCCGGCTGCTCGCCGACCACGCCGCTGCCCTCGACGTCGCTGACGCGGTTGAAGGCGTCGATGATCGTCCAGCGCCGCGAGACCAGGGTCACCGTCTCGCCGCCGTGGTTCTCGATCTCCACCGTGTAGGACCACAGATAGAGGCCCTGTTCGGGCGAGGATTCCTCGGCCGCATAGGCGGGGAAGACCCGCACGACGATGTCGCGCGTGCGCGCCTGATAGGCCGCGCCGTCCTGGCCCCGGCGGCGGCGCATCCTCTGCAGCGAGGGCGAGGTCTCACGCCTGATCGAGCGCACGGGTCACATCTCGCGTCAGATCGCCGAGGGCCTCGAGCCCAACCGACAGGCGCACGCCGCCTTCGGTCACGCCCAGCAGCGGACGCTGCTCTTCCGGCACCGAGCGGTGGGTGGTGGTCGGCGGGTGGGTCGCCATCGACTTGGCGTCGCCCAGGTTGTTGGAGATGTCGACGATCTCCAGGGCGTTCAGAAACTTGAAGGCCGCCGCGCGCGAGCCGAGGTCCAGGGCGATCACGGTGCCGCCGCCGGTCATCTGCTTCTTGGCGATGTTGTGGCCCGGATGGTCGTGACGGAAAGGATAGAGAACCGTCTGAACCTTCTTGTGCTCGGCCATGACATTGGCCAGGGCGAAGGCGGTGTCGGTCTGGCGGCGCACGCGCAGGTCCAGGGTCTCGAGGCCCTTCAGCATCACCCAGGCGTTGAACGGCGACAGCGACGGGCCGGTGTGGCGCAGGGCGTCGCGGTAGAATTCCTCGTTGATCGCCTCGCTGGTCAGGATGGCCCCGCCCAGCACCCGGCCCTGGCCGTCGATGTGCTTGGTGGCCGAATAGACGACGACGTCGGCGCCCAGCTCCAGCGGCTTCTGGAAGATCGGCGTGGCGAAGACGTTGTCGACGATGACCTTTGCGCCGACCGCGTGGGCCATCTCGGCCACGGCGGCGATGTCGGTGATCTCGAGGACCGGGTTCGAGGGCGTCTCGATCAGCACCGCCTTGGTGTTGGGACGGATCGCCGCCTCCCAGGCCTTGGGATCGGTGGCGTCGACGAAGGTCGTCTCGACCCCGAAGCGCGGCAGCCATTCGGAGACGATCCAGCGGCACGAGCCGAACAGGGCGCGGCCGGCCACCACGTGGTCGCCGGCGCGGACCAGACCCATCAGGGCGGCGTGGATCGAAGCCATGCCGGTGGCCTGGGCGCGGCACACTTCGGCGCCTTCGAGCAGCGCCAGGCGGTCCTCGAACATCTTCACGGTCGGATTGTTGAACCGCGAATAGACGAAGCCGGGATCCTCGCCCGAGAAGCGGCGGTCGGCGCCCTCGGCGCTGTCGTAGGTGAAGCCCTGGGTGAGATAGAGCGCCTCGGCGGTCTCCATGAACTGCGAGCGCGCGATCCCCCCACGAATGAGCTTCGTCGCGACATCCCAGTCTTTTGGATCCTCGGCCACGGGCCTGCCTCCTTACGCGTAAACCGCCGGCATAAAGGGTTGGGGCGGCTGCACGGTCAAGGGTGATCGCCTTTTTCTCAAGGAGAGAATTGTCACGCGCGAAAAGCGGATTGTCACGGGCGAGTTCCTCAGACCGAGCCTTGCCTTTGGGGCGAGGTTTCGCGAGTGTCGCGCCGATGACCGACGCCCACGCAGCGGGGATTCTGCCCTGCCAGACCATCGAGGAACTGATCACCGAAGAGGCGATCACCTCGGCCACGCCGTTCGACACCGACCAGGTGCAACCCGCCAGTCTCGACCTGCGGCTGGGCGCGCGCGCCTGGCGCGTGCGCGCGTCCTTCTTGCCAGGCCTGCACAGAAAGGTGCCCGACCGTCTGAAGGACGTGGCCATGCACGAGCTGGACCTGACCAAGGGCGCGGTGCTGGAAAAGGGCTGCGTCTACATCGCCGAGATCCAGGAACGCCTGACCCTGCCGATGACCATCTCGGCGCGCGGCAATCCCAAGAGTTCGACCGGCCGGGTGGACGTGTTCGTCCGCCTGCTGACCGACCACAGCCGCGCCTTCGACGACGTCGACGCCGGCTATACCGGCCCGCTCTATATCGAGATCGCGCCGCAGACCTTCTCGGTGCTGGTGCGCGCCGGCACCCGCCTGAACCAACTGCGCCTCAAGCGCGGCGAGCCGGCCAAGCTGGCCACCCGCAGCGTCGGGGTCGACCTGACGCCAGGTGTCGTGGGTTTCCGCGGCCGCCGCCATGCCGGGGTCGTCGACCTGGACCACGAGGACGGCCACGACCCGCGCGACTACTGGGAGCCGCTGGAGGCCCGCCACGGCGAGCTGCTGCTGGATCCGGGCGAGTTCTATATCCTGGCCTCCAAGGACGACATCGAGATCCCGGTGCTGGAAGCGGCCGAGATGACCCCGATCGATCCGTCGGTCGGCGAGTTCCGCGTCCACTATGCCGGCTTCTTCGATCCCGGCTTCGGCACTGAGGAGGCGGCGGCGGTCGGCTCCAAGGGCGTGCTGGAAGTGCGCAGCCACGAGACGCCGTTCCTGCTGGAGGACGGCCAGACCGTGGCGCGGCTGGTCTACGAGCCCCTGACGGCGCGTCCGGTGCGGCTGTACGGCGAGGGCGGTTCGCACTACCAGCGCCAGGGTCTGAAATTGTCCAAGCATTTCAAGGCCTGGTCGTAGGTCGGAGTTAGAGCCGATCGACATTCACTGAGCGTTGAATTTACCCGCCTTCCTGGGCCTTGTGCCCAGGACCCAGGGTTCAGCTTTAACAGAGCTGAGGCTGAGTTCACGGTGTTTCGGCCGCGCGGACCTTAGAGAGTCCACGCCTGCCTCGAACATGGGTCCTGGGCACAAGGCCCAGGAAGGCAGCGGGATTTGCTCCAGATGAATGGCGATTGGCCCTGCCTGGGGCGTTAGGTCGCGGGCCGCGTTCACTTCTGGCTCGCTAGACTCGCGCTTATCTCAGGGCTCGGTTTCGGTCGGGCTTTGCAGTGATGTTTCGTGGCGTGTTGAGACGCCTGTCGCGCGGGGCGATCGCGGCGGGTCTGGTTTGGGCGGCCCTTAGCGGCGCGGCCAGCGCTGCGCCCGCCATGTGGGAAGTCCGCGACAAGGACTCCGTCGTCTATCTGTTCGGCTCAATGCACGTGCTGCGCCCGGACGTCCGCTGGCGCACGGCCGCGTTCGACCGCGTCTATGCCGCCGCCGACCGCGTCTGGTTCGAGACCCGCGCCGACCTGCCCCCTGACGAGGTGAAGGCCCTGGTCGACCGCTACGGCGTCGATCCCGACCGCTCCCTGACCCAGAAACTGTCGCCGACCGCCCTGGCCACCCTGCGGCCGGTGCTGGATCGCGACGGCGTGCCGCTGGAACGCGTCGAGCGCCTGCGGCCCTGGGCGGCGGCGATGATGCTGTCGGTCGCGCCGATGGCCAAGGCCGGCGGCAGCGTCGCCAGCGGCGTCGACTCGGCCACCACCCGCCGCGCCCGGACCGCCGACAAGCCGATCGCCATCTTCGAGACCTTCGAACAGCAACTGCGCATCTTCGCCGACCTGCCCGAACAGGCCGAGCTGGCCTATCTGGACGACGTCGCCCGCGAACAGCTGTCGCCGCCGCGCGACGGCGTGGCCTTGGAGCGCGCCTGGCTGAAGGGCGACATGGGGCGGCTGGGAACGCGTCTGGTCGACCGCATGAAGACCGAGCGCCCGGCGCTCTACGACGCCCTCCTGCAACGCCGGAACCTGGCCTGGGCCGACCGCCTGGACGCCGAGATGCGGCAGGGCAGGGGAACCGAATTGGTCGTCGTCGGCGCCCTGCACATGGCCGGCGCCGAGGGGCTGCCGGCGCTGATGAAGGCGCGCGGCTATGCGGTCCGAAGGGTCCAGTGATCTGTCGCAGGGCCTGTCGCGCGGCAACCCGCCGCACCACATCTGGTGGACACTCAGTGCGAATACACAAATTCTAGCCCCTGTCCTCCTGAGGCGCGACTCAGTCCCGCCCGACGCGGAGGAAGCGGAAAGTTCACGGAGGCCATCTTGGCCCGCACTGCTCAAGATCCGTTCCTGATCCTGCAAGGCCGCGTCGAGGCCTGGGAGCGGTGCGCGCGCATCCCCGGCTGCGACAAGGCCGTCTGGCGCCAGGACGGCCAGGGGCGGGTGATCCGCTGGTCCGACTTCCGCGACCGTTTCTCCCGCTATGGCTGGGAGGTGGTGAGCCGGCCGCGCCCCGGCGTCCTGGGACGCGCCTTGGCCGTCAAGCAACAGGAAGCCGTCCACTGGCGCGGCGTGACGGGCGACGTCGCCGCGGCGGATCCGTTTTCGGGTCGCAAGGCCGCCTAGCGCCAACTCCAACGTCAAGCGTCTCTGTCGTTTAGTCGCTATGACCAGACAAAATGACAACCTTGCTTGACATATCTGCACCCTAATGTGACAAGTATCCTTGTCAAATTGAGAGGGGTGCTTGTCATGGAAGACACAAAGCCTGTGTGGCCCAAGTGGGCCTTGTTCTTTGTCGGCGTGCTGGCGCTGGTGGCGGTCGGCTACGGCATGGGTTTCGTGCCGCTGTTCAGGGGACCGCTGGGCTATGTCGCGCTGTTCGTCTGGTTCATGGTGTTCCTGGCCTACACCTATTTCGGCAGCGCGCGCCTGAAGGCCGACCGGCTCGGTCCGATCATGAAGCGCTACCGTCGTCGCCTGGCCATCGCGATGATCAGCTACTGCGTCGTCCTGTTGGGCTCGCTTGGCCTGCTGCGCGGCTCGAGGCTGTCGGGGGTGCTGCTGTGGATCGTGGCCGCCGCGCCGGCTATCCCGATCCTGGGGGTGCTGGTCGTGATGGGCCTCTATCTGAAAGAAGAGCCCGACGAGTTCGAACGCGCGGTCCATGTCGAGTCGATGCTCTGGGGCCTGGGCGCCGTGCTGGCGGTCACCACCGTCTGGGGCTTCCTGAGCAATGCCAGCGTCATCCCGCAGCCGCCGCTGTTCCTGGTCTTTCCGCTGTTCTGCCTGTCCTGGGGCGTCAGCCAGCCGTTGATCCGCAGGCGGTACCAATGAAGAACCGCCTGAAGGTCCTCCGCGCCGAGCGGGACTGGAGCCAGGCCGACCTCGCCGAGAAGCTTCAAGTCTCCCGCCAGACCATCAACGCCCTGGAGACAGGCAAGTACGACCCCAGCCTGCCGCTGGCCTTCAAGATCGCCCGCCTGTTCGGGCAATCCATCGAGACGATCTTCCAGGACGAGGCCTGAGGGCCCGCCTGCTTCGAGGACACCACAATGACTCTCTCTTCCAAATCCCCCACGCCGCTCGGTTCGAGCCGCGCCGCCCGCGCCCTGGTCTTCGCCGTCGTCGGCGCGCCGCTCGGCTATCTGGTTGGCAAGTATCTGGCTCGGCTGGAGGACGCCGGTGTCTGGACCGCGCCCGTCCTGGGCTGGTCGGATGTGCTGGCCCTCTTTCTGGCCCTGCTGCTGCTGGGCGTCGGCGCGATCACCATCATCGTCAGCGCCAGCCGCGAGACTCTGGGCCGTAAGATCGATCCGGAGGGCGGCCGTCCGGCCACCTCGGTCCAGGCGCTTTTCTACGCCCGGAACGGCGGGGTGCTGGCCCTGGCCGGCCTGATGCTGGCCGCGCCGGTGATCGTCCGGGCCGTCCTGGATCCAGTCCCGCCCTTGATCGCCTCGGCGACCATGATCGGCCTCTTGGCCCTCCTCCTCGTCCAGATCGCCAGCAACATCACCGTCTGGATCCAGAGTGACGAGCTGATGCGCCGGGCGACCGCCGAGATCTCGGCCGTGACCTTCGTCATCCTGCTGGGCGCGCTGTTCCTGTGGGCGGCGGGGGAGAAGCTGGGCCTGCTGCCGGTCCTGACCCTGTGGGACGCCGCCACCGTGATGATGACCGCCTACCTCGTGATCGCCGGCGTCGTCATCTGGCGTCGCGGCCTGGCCAGCTAGACCTCCGATCGTCTTCCAACCCTTGAAATCCGCTCGGCGCCCGTCGCCGAACCCTTCCGCACGCCTTCATTCAAGGAAAACCTCATGCGTAGACCCACGCCTCGTTTCCGCCTCTTCGCCATCTTCATCGCCGTCCTCGCCGCCATCGGCGTGTTCGGCGGGAACCACGCCCACGCCGCTGACCGGATCAGCGTCACCGTCACCGGCAAGGGGCCCGACGTCGTCCTGATCCCCGGCCTGGCCTCGTCGGGCGCGGTCTGGGACGCCACCGTCAAGCAGCTGTCGGCCACGCACCGCGTCCACGTCGTGCAAGTGGCGGGCTTCGCCGGCGCGCCGGTCGCCGGCAATGCCGAAGGACCCGTGGTCGAGCCGCTGGTCGAGGCGGTTGACGGCTACATCAAGTCGGCGCATCTGAAGGCGCCGGTGGTGATCGGCCACTCGATGGGCGGCTTCACCGGCCTGCTGCTGGCCCGCCGCCATCCCGAGGACGTCAGCCGCCTGATGATCGTCGACAGCTTGCCGTTCTTCTCGGTGCTGTTCTCGCCGGCCGCCACGGCGGAAAGCGTCAAGCCGCAGGCCGCGGCCATGCGCGACGCGACGATCGCCCTGAGCCCGGAGGCCTTCGCCAGCCAGCAGGCCATGACGTTGCCGCGCATGATCAAGTCGCCCGAAGGCCAGAAGCTGGCGCTGGAGTGGTCGAAAGCCTCGTCCCAGTCGGTCGTCGGCCGCGCCATGTACGACCTGCTGACGACCGACGTCCGCGGCGAGCTGGCCGCCATCAAGACCCCGACCACGCTGCTCTATCCCTATGACCCGGCGATGGGCGCGCCGACGGCGATGATCGACAAGACCTATGCCGACGCCTACGCGGCCCTGCCGGGCGTGGCCCTGAAGCGGATCGACGACAGCCGCCACTTCATCATGCTGGACCAGCCCAAGGCCTTCGCCGACGCGGTCGACGCCTTCCTGAAGTAGCCCCCCGAAGCCGCCGACGGCGCTTGCGTCCGTCGGCGGCGCGCTTCAAATCTAAACCGCAAGTCGAACGGGGATCTCATGCTGCGCAATTTTGGTCGGTCGGTTCGTCGCGTCGCGGCGGGCCTGGTTTCGGTCCTGGCGCTCGGCTTCGCCGGGACGGCCCTGGCGGAACCCGCGCTATGGGCGGTCAAGGACAAGGACTCGACCCTCTATCTGTTCGGTACGATCCACGTGCTGAAGCCCGACACCCAATGGCGCTCGGCCAAGATCGACCAGGCCCTGAAGGCCAGCGGCGACCTGACCCTGGAGATCATCGGCGCCGACGATCCCGCGACCATGCAGCCGCTGGTCCTGAAGTACGGCCTCGACCCGGCCCACCCGCTGTCGACCAAGATCGCGGCCGACAAGTTCCAGCACGCCAGCGCGCTGGCCCAGGGCGGCGGCGTGCCGCCCCAGATGCTGGACATGATGCGGCCGTGGCTGGCGGCGGTGTCGCTGGCGATGCTGCCCGTGATCAAGGCCGGCTATGATCCCAAGAGCGGGGTCGAGCAGGTGCTGACGAAGGAGGTCAAGGCCGCCGGCAAACCAGAGCAAGCCTTCGAGACCCCCGAGCAGCAGATCCGCTTCTTCGCCGACCTGCCGGCCAAGACCGAGGCCGACTTCTTGAGCGCGACCCTGGACGACGTCGACGAGGGCGTGGGCAAGATCGACAAGATGGTCGTCGCCTGGGCCGCCGGCGACACGGCCGAGCTGGAGCGCGAGTTCATCTCGGAAATGAAGGGCGAGTATCCCGAGCTCTACGAGCTCCTGATCGTGAAGCGGAACCAGGACTGGGCGCAGCAGCTGAAAACCAAGCTGGCCGGCTCGGGCGTCAGCTTCGTGGCCGTCGGCTCGGGCCATCTGGTGGGGCCGGACAGCGTCCAGGCGCAGCTGGCCAAGCTGGGGATCAAGGCCGAGCGGGTGGAGTGATTGTGATCCTCCCCCGCGTAGCGGGGGAGGTGGCCCGGAGGGCCGGAGGGGGCTAACGCGGCATGTGTCCAGCGGGCCCCCTCAGTCGCTTCGCGACAGCTCCCCCGCATCGCGGGGAGCATCCTTTACTCCGCTGCCGCCGCGGCCCGCGCCGGCATGTAGATCGAGCGCTTCGGCGTGCTCATCACCCGTTGCAACATCGGCTCGAAAGCCTCCAGCGGCATCGACTTGAAGCTGGGATCGAAGGCTTCCTGGTCGTAGACGTGGCAGAACTTGGCCGTGTGCTCGAAGTCCGGATGGCCGCGGAACTGGTCGCGCATGTCGCGATCCAGGCCCAGGTGGTGGAAGAAGTAATAGCCCTGGAAAATGGCGTGATGGGCCACCATCCAGTGGTTCCGCTCCGACACGAAGGGCTGCAGGATCGCCGCGCCGATGTCGGCGTGATTGCGTGGGCCCAGGATGTCGCCGATGTCGTGCAGCAGGGCGCAGACGACATATTCCTCGTCCTCGCCGGCCTGGTGGGCGCGGGTCGCGGTCTGCAAGCTGTGCTCCAGCCGGTCGATGGCGAAGCCGCCGCAGTCGCCGCGCAGCAGGCCCAGGTGGGCGATCAGCCGGGTCGGCAGCTCGCGGCCGAACTCCACCGAAGCCCCGGCGATGATCGCCCAGTCCTGCGGCGTGCCGTCGACCATGGCGTGGAACTGGGCGCGCGGATGATCCTCGCCGTCGGCCATGGCGTTCTCTCCCCAACGTCTGTTTGAGCGATCGTGCGCCGGAAGCAGGGAGGCGTCAACGCAGAGGAGGAGGGAAGAGACCTTGGAGCGGGCGGGGGGAATCGAACCCCCGACATTCAGCTTGGGAAGCTGACGTTCTACCTCTGAACTACGCCCGCCAAAGGGACGCACCGTTTAGCCCGCCTCGGGCGGCTACTCAAGCGGCCGATGCGGCGTCTTGATTTTCGCGGCAAGCTTGACCTCTAGTGGCGCGTATCGGGGCGCCAATTTCAGGTAGAGTCGCATGTCGAGAGTTTCGTACGGGCTGGTCGCGGGACTGGCCTTCTCAGCGTTGGCGCCGGCCGTCCAGGCGGAGCCGTCCGCGGCCGCCAAGGCCTTCGGCGCGCGCGAGAGGGTGGTGGACGCCAGCATGTCGCCCGACGGCAAGTCGGTCGCCCTGGTGCAGGCCCTGGCGAACGGACAGGCCACCGCGCTGTTCGTGGCCCCGCTCGACGGGTCGAGCCAGCCCAAGCCGATCCTGACGTCGAGCGGCAATCCCGATCGGGTCACCGATTGCGGCTGGGTTTCGAACACGCGCCTGGCCTGCAACATTTACATGCTGCTGGTGCGTGACGCCCGCAAGCTGGGTTTCTCGCGCCTGGCGGCCCTCAATGCCGACGGAAGCAAGGTGGTGGAGCTGAGCGCCCGCACCCGCAATTTCGCCTGGAGTTATCAGCAGTCCGGCGGCGGCGTGATCGACTGGCTCGCCGACGACGCTTCCGGCGCGG
This sequence comes from Caulobacter sp. Root343, assembly GCF_001425745.1. Classification (GTDB taxonomy): domain Bacteria; phylum Pseudomonadota; class Alphaproteobacteria; order Caulobacterales; family Caulobacteraceae; genus Caulobacter. Next base: position 156,428 of record NZ_LMDF01000001.1, read on the forward strand.
TGCTGATGACCCGCAACTATGCCGAGGAGGGCACCACCGGAACGCTGCTGGGCAACCAGCGCGAGGGCGTGGGCGTGGAGCGGGTCGACAGCACCACCTTGGCCCGCACGCCGGTGGAGCCGCCGCGCGGCGACGCGGTGGAGTTCATCTCCGACCAGCATGGCGCGGTCCGGATCGTCGGCCAGCAGCCCAGGACCAATGTCGGCTACAGCACCGCGCGGGTGAACTATTCCTATCGTCCCGCCGGCGGTGGGGCGTGGACCGCGCTCAGCACCTATGATGACGACGCCCACACCGGCTTCGCGCCCGTCGCCGTCGACCGTGACCTCAACGCCGCCTACGGCTACGAGTGGGTGAACGGCCGCCAGGCGGTGGTGCGCGTCAGCCTGGATGGAACGCTGAAGCGCGAAGTGCTGCTCGCCCGCGACGACGTGGATGTCGACAGGCTGATCCGCATCGGCCGCGACCGGCGCGTGGTCGGGGCCAGCTACGCCACCGAGAAGCGCCAAGCGGTGTTCTTCGACCCGGCGCTGCAAGGATTGGCCAACGCCTTGTCGAAAGCGCTGCCGGGTCATCCCGGCGTTCACTTCGTCGACGCCAGCCAGGACGGCGCGCGCCTGCTGCTGTGGGCCGGCAGCGACGTCGATCCCGGCCGCTACTACCTGTTCGACAAGACCGCCAAGAAGCTCAGCGAGGTCATGCCCGACCGACCCGAGCTGGACGCGTTCAAGCTCTCGCCGGTGCAGCCGGTCAGCTACAAGGCCGCCGACGGGACCATGGTGCCGGCCTATCTGACCCTGCCGCCGGGAAGCGACGGCAAGAACCTGCCGGCGATCGTGTTGCCGCACGGCGGACCCAGTTCGCGCGACGAGTGGGGCTTCGACTGGCTGGCCCAGTTCTTCGCCCACCAGGGCTATGCGGTCCTGCAGCCCAACTATCGGGGCTCGAGCGGCTATGGCGAGGCCTGGTTCCAGAAGAACGGCTTCCAGTCCTGGAAGACGGCCATTGGCGACGTCAACGACGCCGGCCGCTGGCTGACGGCCCAGGGCATCGCCGCGCCGGGCAAGCTGGCCATCGTCGGCTGGTCGTACGGCGGCTACGCGGCGCTGCAGTCGTCGGTGCTGGACCCGGATCTCTTCAAGGCCATCGTCGCCGTGGCGCCGGTTACCGACCTCGACGCGCTGCGGGAAGAGCGGCGGGTGTTCACGGACTACAAGATCACCGACGCCTTCATCGGACGGGGCTCGCACGTGAAGGAGGGCTCGCCGGCCCAGAACGCGGACCGGATCAAGGCGCCGGTGCTGATGTTCCACGGCGACGACGATTCAAACGTCCGCATCGGCGAGTCTCGCCTGATGCTCTCACGGCTGAAGGCGGCGGGTCGCAAGGCCGAGCTCGTCGAGTTCCCGGGCCTGGATCATCAGCTGAACGACGCCGCCGCCCGCGCGACCCTGCTCGACAGGGCCGACGCGTTCCTGAAGGCGGCGCTCGGGCTCTAGGGTCGTACTCAACTAAAGTTTTGAGATCCCAAATCAGTGTCATCCCGGAAGCCTCGCAGAGGCTATCCGGGACCCAGGGGCCAAGCGCAATGCGGCGGCCCCTGGGTCCCGGCTCTACGGCCCGCTATGCGGTCCTTCGGCCGGGATGACACCGAAAATTTGCTGCAATTGAGTCCGGTTCCTAGCCCTTCGCCAACTCCAACGCCTTGTCCAGCGCCTGCTCCGCCGGCACGGCGACGTCGGGCTGAATGCCGACGCCTTCCCAATCCCAGTCGGTGTCCGGGTCGAAGGTCCGGCCGACGGGGATGAAGGCGGCCAGGCCCGCGCCCAGGGATTCGAAGCCGCCGAAGTGGTTGGCCCCGCCGGTGTGCTCGCCGACCAGGGTGGCGCGGTGGGTGCGCTTGAAGGCCAGGGCCAAGTGCTCGGCGGCCGAGCCGGTGCGGGTCGAGGTGAGATAGAACACCTTGGCGTCGCGCAGGCGGGTCTCGGCGTTCGGCGTCACCCAGTGCTCGCGGCGATGCACGCCCTTGGGCGCGCTGACCGGACGCATGTTGGGATCTTCCCGCGTCGGGTCGCCTCGGGCGTCGACGACGGACTGGGCCATGTCCATGCCGACCAGCCGCGTTGGCTGGGCGTAGAGGTAGGGCAGGATGACGTTCATCTCGGCCGGGCCGCCGCCGCGATGGGTGCGGGCGTCGAAGATGATCGCCTTGGCGTCCACATGTTCCTTCATGAAGGTGTCCAGCGTCGCCAAGGTCTCGGGCGAGCCGTCGAACATGTTGAACTTGATGTAGGCGACGCCGTCGGCGAGCCACTTGGGATCCTCGATCGCGGGCGGCCGCGGCCCGCCGCCAGGACCGGGACCCGGGCCGATGCGCATGCGCCGGGGACCCGCGCCGGGTCCGCCCTCGGGACCGCCCGGCGCCACCCGCAGATGGTTGTCCGGATGCACCGCCCTCAGGTCGTCGGTCAGGCGCTTGGCCAGAACGGCGGGGTCGGTGATCTGGGCGTAGGCGGCCTTGTTGGCCCGCAGCATCGCCGCGTATTGCTTGCCGTACGCCGGCTCGACATAGGCGGTCTCCAGCTTGCCAGCCAGGCTATCGACCGCCGCCGCGTAGTCGGCCGGCGAGGCGGTGGCCGGCGCGAGGGCAGGCGGCGGGGCCGGCTCCTGGGCCACGGCCAGGTGGAATGGGGCGAGGGCCAGGCTAGCCCCGATCGCGATGACCAAATTGCGCCGCACAGTTCATCTCCTTATGCGTGAACGGACGCATGGGGAGACGATCGGCGCGTGGAAGTCCTGACGGAAAGCTCTCGGAAAGCTGAACTATGCCGACCCCGTCCCCGGATGGCGTTCGGCGAGGTGTCGATCGACGTCGAGAGCCGTCGTGTCCGGGCCCCTTCGGGGGCCAGCAACCTGGAGCCGCGCGTCTTCGACCTGCTGCTGACCCTGGTCGAGCGGCCCGGCCTGACCGCCTCGCGTGATCACCTGATCGAGACGGTGTGGGGCGAGGTCGATGGCTCCGACGAGGCGCTGAGCCAGGCGGTGGCCAAGCTGCGCCGCGCCCTGGGCGACGACGCCCGCGCGCCGCGCTTCATCGAGACCGTGCCCAAGCTGGGCTATCGCTGGATCTTCGAGGAGCCGCCCGGCTCCAGTCCGCCCGCGCCGCGATGGGCGCTGGGGCCGGCCTGGGTGGCGGCCAGCGCCGCTCTGGCCATCGTCGTCGGCGGGGCGGGCGGCGTCGGCGCCTATGCCTGGGTCAAGGCGGCCGAGCCGCGCAAGTTCGAGATCCGCAAGATCCGCATGCAGCGTACGGCCGACGGCCGCTGCTTGAAGCAGGTCCAGGTGATCCGCGGCGAGGGCAAACCCTCGCCGGCCCAGGAGGCGCCGCCCAAGCCGTCGTCGCCCGGCTGCGCGCCGCCCGAGATCCCGCGGGAGTTCGTCCAGCGCTGAGGCCGCGAGCCTACCGCGCCGTGTCGTCGAGGAAGGCCGACGCCCAGACCAGCGGGGCGTTCCAGTTGATCGCCACCTCGTTCTGGGTGAAGGCGCGGTAGTCGTCGGTCCAGCAGGTCTGGGGCCGGCACGCGCCCTTCATGTCCTTGGCCACCGTATCGCCCATGCTGGTCGAGTTGGGGCCGCCCGAGAGCACGCCGGCCGGCGGTTCGGGATAGGCCGGATCGGCCTGATGCGCCCAGAAGCGATGGTGCGGATGGCGCATCGCCCGCGCGCCGAAGCCGGTGACGTAGGAGCGGTCCAGCGGATTGCGGCCCAGGACATAGTCCATGGCGTCCACCGCGCCGTAGCGGTAGGCGATCTCGCCGGTGAAGTCGTGGGCCAGGCCCAGCACCAGGACCCGGTTCAGCACCGACGCGTTCGAGCCCCACGGATAGCCGGGCGAGGCATAGGGCAGGGCGTAGCCCTGGCTGATGTCGTCGGACAGGTACTTGCCGGCGCTGGCCGTGAGGTTGGCGCGAGCTTCCGCGACCTCCGCCGGTTTCAAGCCGTTGGGCGCGAGGGCCAGGGTGATCGTGCCCAGGGCGCCGACCGAGCCCCAACTGATGTCGCCGGTCGGCCGCGCGCCGGCGGTCGGCGAGGCCAGGAACAGCGGCGAGGCGCGCAGGGCCTTCTCGTACGGGGCCTCGCTGGTCGTGGCGTAGAGCTCGGCGGCGGCCCAGTAGGCCTCGTCCGTCAGCTCGCCGTCGCCATAGCCGCCGCTGCCGGTGAACGGGCCGATGGCGTAGATGTCGGGATGGGCCTGCGCGGCGGCGAAGGCGCGGCGGGCGGCGTCCAGGCATTTGGCCGAGAAGGCCGGGTCGATGGTCTTCCACACCCGCGCGGCCTGAGCGGCGACGGCGGCCAGGTTCAGGGTCGCGCCGGTGGTCGGATAGTAGAGATAGCGCACCTGCTTGTCGTCGGCCGGGGCGGTCGGCAGGCCGGTCCAGTAACGGTCGGCGATCTTCTGGTGGGCCATGCCCGAGGCGTCGATCGGCGTGAGTTTCAGCTTGCCGCCCGAGGGCGTCTGCTTGCCGACGGGAACCTGCAGCGTCTTGCCCTGCGGGATCTGCATGGCCAGCAGGAAGGTCAGCTCGAAGCGGGCCTCGTCCAGGATGTCGGGAACGCCGTTGGCGTTTTCCGGCAGGGCTTGCGAGCCGTCCCCCAGAGCCTTCAGCGCCGCCTGGCGCTTGAGCACGGCGGCGCGCTCATAGGCGTTGACCAGGGTCCAGACCGAGATCCCGCCGTTGACGACGTACTTGCCGTGGTCGCCGGCGTCGTACCAGCCGGCGCTGGCGTCCAGCATGTAGTCGCAGCCCGGCCAGACCTGGCCGCGCTCGTCGGCCTGGTCGAAGCAGGTGGCCTTGTCCGGAGCGTGACCGGCGGGGCGGGCCAGGTTCGGGCGCTCGACGAAGCGCGCCTCGATCGGGACGCTGGCGCGCTGCTGGTAGAAGAACGAGAGGGCCGCGCGGGTCAGCTTGCCGTCCGGCTTGGCGCGCAGGGCGAAGGGGCGGCTCTCGGCCGCGCCGACCTTCAGGCGATAGCCGTCGCCGGCCGCACGGAAGCTCGAGAAGTCGATCTGGTGGACGTGCTCACCCGAGGCGGCGTCGTCGCCGAACACCTTCGTCTTGCCTTGAGCGGCCACGGCGCCTGACGCGTTCAGCAGGGTCCAGTCCAGCGGCGTGGTCGAAGGATCGGCCAGCACGGCGCGCTTGGGGCCCACGGCCTCGAGGCCCGTCTGGTTCAGGCGGATCTGGCGAGGCGCGTCGTCGGCGTAGGCGGCGCTGGTCAGGGCCAGCAGCGAAACAAGGGACAGAGCGGCCGGACGGATCATCAAGGTTTCCTCGCCGGCGCGTCGGACGCGCGCCTTGGTCGTGAAGCTAGCGGCAAGAAGACAGCGTTGTCACTAGCTTTGTTACCGTTATCTTTTAGGCGTCGCCGCTGTCGTCTGGACACCGGTGTCAGGCGGCGTAAGACAAGACAAACGAGAATTCCGGGAGGATGCCATGCTCAACCGCCGCCAAGCCCTGAGAGGCGTCGCCGCCGGCGGTGCGCTGCTGGCGGCCGGTCCGGTCCTGGCGCGAGACGGAGGGGATGCGGCGCTCAAAACCTTGCTGGATAAGCTGGCCAAGGGCGGTCCGGCGGCCGAACGGCTGGCGGCGCTGAAGACCTTTCCCGCCGAGGGCCTGTCGCCGAACGCGCGCCTGGACCGCGACTCGGTTCTCCAGGCCTTCGAGACCGAGGCCGAGATCGTCCGCCGCTTCCCGTTCGGAGCAGGGCCGGGCTCACCCTATGTCGTCACCACCCGCGCCGGAGCGTGGCTGAAGACCGCCGATGCCGTGAAGGCCGGCGGCGACGCTCCGTCCGCCCTGGTCGCCAAGCTGGACGCCGAAACCGACAAGCTCCGCGCCGACGCCGCCCTGGGCGTCATCCCGCCGGCCTTCGTGATCGACAAGGTCGCGGCGGGCCTGGCCAAGGCGGCCGCAGGCGCGCCGGCTGACCTCGGCGCGGCTTTGGGCCGCCAGAGCCAGGCGTTGGTCGCCCTCAGGCCCAAGGCTGGCGAAGGCGCGGGCGTGCGCTTCAAGGACGCCCAGGCCTACTACGAACTGGTGCTGAAGCTGAACCTCGGCATGGCGATCACGCCGGCCGAGGCGCACGCGCGCGGCCTGGAGGCCGCCCGGATGTTCAGCGCGCGGGCCGACAGGCTGCTACGAGCGCGGGGGCTGACGAAAGGCGCGGTCGGCGCCCGGCTGGCGGTGCTGTCGCGTGATCCGCGCTGGCTCTACAGCGACGACGACGCCGGCCGCGACAGGCTGGTGGCCGACATGAACGTCTGGCTGGAGAAGGCCAAGGCGCGGCTTCCCCGGTCGTTCGGCGCGGTTCCGCCCGGGACGCTGACGGCCCGGATCTCGCGGATGTCGCGGGCCGACGAGGCGGCCGCCCGCCAGGGCTATCGCGACGCGCCCAGCTTCGACGGCAAGCGGCCGGGGGCCTATTTCGTCGACCTCGCCGCCATTCGCAGCCGGCCCAGCTGGACCCTGCCCAGCGTCGTCCATCATGAGAGCGTGCCCGGCCACATGCTGCAGATCCCGATGGAGGAAGGCTCCGGCGCGCATCCGCTGCGCAGTCGAGTGGCCTGTCCCGGCTTCGTCGAGGGCTGGGCGATCTATGCCGAGCAGGTCGCCGACGAGGAGGGCGCCTTCGCCGGCGATCCGCTGTCGGAGCTGGGATACGTGCAGTGGATGCTGTTCCGCGCCGGCCGCCTGACAGTCGACACGGGGATGCACGCCAAGGGCTGGACGCGCGCCAAGGCCGAGGCCTGGTTCGCCGACCTGCAAGGTCCGCCGCCGGTGTTCGCGCCGATCGCCCAGGACGTCGAACGCGCCGCGATCGGCCCGGGCGGCCAGGCCGGCCAGGGGCTGGCCTGGCTGGAGCTGGTCCGCCTGCGCGAAGCGGCCCGCCGGCGCCAGGGCCACGACTTCGACCTCAAGGCCTTCCACGACACGGTGCTGTGGCCGGGGACCCTGCCGCTGGCGACGCAGCGCGCCCGAGTGCTCGGCTGAAACGAAAAACGCCGCCCGAGACGATCGGGCGGCGTTCGAAGCGGCTCCTAGGGAGCGCCTAGTTTTGCGGCGGGGCGCCTTCCGGCGGCGGGGAGCCTCCGGGGGGCGGGAAGCCTTGCTGCATGCGACGGGCGCGCATCTGTTCGAAGGCCGTCTTCAGCTCCGCGATCGTGATCTTGCCGTCCTTGTCGGCGTCGATCATGGCGAAGCGATCTTCCGGACGGCCAGCGCCGGTCCATTCGGCCTTGTCGACGACGCCGTCGGCATTGGTGTCCCAGCGCTTGAGCATGTCTTCCGGCGACGGCATCTGGCGCGGCGCGCCGGGCGGCGGGCCTTCCTGGGCCAGGGCGGCGCCGGCGGCCAGCGTGGTGAGGCAAGCGAGCGCGACGATGAGCGTGCGGCGCATAGAGGGGTTTCCTTCCGGGGTGATGTCCCTGATCGCCTCTTCGGCCCGAATTGTTGCGGGCTGATTTCGCGATTGCGGCGGGAACGGGCGGGCCCCCGATCGGAGGAGCCCGCCCTTCGCCAGGCTAGAACTTGTACTGCAGGCCCAGGCTGAACTGCCGGCCGGTGTGGGTGTAGACGAAGGTGCTGTCCCGGTCGGAGTCGATGAACTGCCGGTTGAAGCGGTCGAAGATGTTCAGGCCTTCCAGCGACAGCTTGAAGTGGTCGCTGATCTGGTACGAGGCGGCCATGTCGAAGGTCAGGTTCGGCGAATAGCCTTCCAGGTCCTGCAGCGGATTGTTGGCCGGCAGGGCGACGATCGACTTGTCGCGGTACGAGGCCGAGACGCGGGCGCTGAACTTGCTGTCCTCGTAGTAGAGCGTGGCGTTGTAGGCGTTCTTGGACAGGCCGATCAGGTCGTTGGTGGTCAGGCCGCCGGCGGCCAGGAAGTAGTCGATCTGGCTGTCGACATAGGTGTAGTTGAACAGCGCGCCCGTGTGGCTCAGCAGGCCCGGCAGGAAGGTGAAGGCCTGCTGGTAGTTGATCTCGAAGCCCTTCAGCGGGCCGCCCGGGGTGTTCAGCGGCCGGGTGACGGTGATCGGCGTGTTGTCCGGATCGACGCCCGACGAGCCCAGCAGCGCCATCGGCAGGCCCGTCTGGCGGAAGGTCAGCTGCTGGGACTGGTTCTGAACATAGGTCTCGATGTCCTTGTAGAACAGGCCCACGCCGAGGATCGCGCCGGGGGCGAAGTACCATTCGGCGCCGACGTCGGCCGTCCAGGCGCGGATCGGGTCCAGGGTCGGGTTGCCCGAGGTGATCGACGGGGTGCCGGTCAGGTTCAGGCTACCGCCGGGTGTCAGGAAGCCCAGCTCCGGCCGCGACACGGTCTTGGCGCCCGAGAAGCGCAGGACCAAGTCGGGGGTGGCGTTCACCGAGATATTCAGCGACGGCAGGACATCGGTGTAGCTGTGCTCGGCGGTGACCTGCTGCGGCGTCAGGCCGATCTGGTAGCCGCGCGACTCCAGCTCGGTCTTGGCGATGCGGAAGCCGACGTCGCCGCGCACGGGGACGCCGCCGATCTCGGTCTTCAGGTCGGCCTGCAGGTAGCCCGAGGTGACCTTCTCGTCGACGCGCCGGATGCCGCCGTAGTTGTTGACCAGGTTGTAGAGACCGGTCTTGCCGTAAAGGTTCTGGTTCCCGACGAACTTGTCGTAGTCGATGGTCGCCCAGGCGCTGGGGAACACGCCGGCGTCGATGCCGTGGCCGCCGAAGCCGCTGACCACCTTGGTCAGGTTCTTCAGCTCGCTGGACGTGAAGCTGGGGACCAGGAAGTTGTTGGCCCGCTGGAAGGCCGAGGTGTCGAACGAGAACTCGTCATAGTGGCCGCCGACCTTGATGGTCAGGTCGTCGTCGACCGCCCAGGCCAGGTTCAGGTCGGCCGTCTTGTAGATGTTGGTCGTGAAGATCTGCTGCAGCCGCACCTCGGCATTGGGGGCCGAGAAGCTGTACTGCGTGGCGTCGGTGACGTCGAAGCCGTGAGTGATGGTCGGCTGGTCGCGGTTCTTGCGGAAGTCGATCGTCATGCTCGTGTTCGGCCGCTGGAACATGATCGTCGTGGTCATCGGCTGGTCGTAGTCGGACTTCGAATAGCCGATCAGGCCCTTGACCGTGATCCGGTCGGTCAGCTCGTGGGTGCCGGCGAAGGTGTATTGCTGGAAGACGTTCTGGAACTCGTCGTGCTGGGTGTCCGAGCGCAGGTCGACGCCGTCGAAACGGGCGAAATCGACGTCGTAGACGGTCTGGCCGAAGTTGACGCCGGCGGTGTGGCTGGTCCCGGCATTGCGCAAAACGAGCTCGCGCACGGCCGTCTGCGGCTTGCCGTTCTGGCTGATGGCGCGGGCGAACGAGAAGCCCTCCAGCCAGTTCTCCTCGCGCTTGACGTCATAGTTCGAATAGAGGGCGTCGAAGCTCAGCGACGTGCGCGAGGTCGGCTTCCATTGCAGGGCCAGGGTGGCGCCGGTGCGCTCCTGGTCGTGGTGGAACCGGCCGTAGCGCGGCAGGCGCGGGAAGAACACGGTCGAGCGGTTGGCCTGGTCGAACACGGTGTCCGTGGCGGCCGGACGGGCCACGCCGGTCGCGCAGTTGAAGGCGTCGGTGCCGTTGGCGGCGTTGTCGACCGGGTTCTGCACCGGGCGGCCCACGGGCGTGCAGAAGCCGCCGTCGACCGTGGCCGGGTTCCAGCCGCCCGAGCCCCACTGGTCCTCGAGGAACCGGCGCTTGCTATAGGCCAGCGAGGCCTGGGCCCCGAACTCGCCCCAGGCGGTGTCCCAGCGGTTGCCGGCCACGGCGGTGAACTTGGGGTCGACGTTCTTGGCCAGGTCATTCCAGCCGGCCGCCGCGCCCAGGACGAGGGTCAGGCCCTTCTGGTCCAGCGGCCGGGCGGTTTCCAGGTCGACGGTGGCGCCCAGCGAGCCTTCGATGACCTCGGCCTGGGCGGTCTTGCGCACCGTGATGCCGCTGAACAGCTCCGAGGCGAAGGTGTTGAAGTCGAAACCGCGGCCCAGGTTCGCGCCCCGGTCGCTGGTGGTGGCGCCGCTGGTCGACTGGGCTTCCATGCCGTTGATGCGCACGCGGGTGAAGGCGGGCGGCAGGCCGCGAACGGTGATGGTGCGGCCCTCGCCGGCGACGCGGGTGATCGAGACGCCGGGCACCCGCTGGATCGACTCGGCCAGGTTTGCGTCGGGGAAGTCGGCGATGTCCTCGGCCTTGATGGCGTCGACCACGCCCGAGGACTGGCGCTTGATGTTCAGGGCGCTCTTCAGGCTCTCGCGGAAGCCGGTGACCACGACCTCGTCGACGGTGTTGTCAGGGGCGGCCTGGGCGCCGGTCGTTTGGGCTTGGGCCCCGGTGGCCGCCATCGCGCCGACAAAAGCCAGGGCCAGCAACGAGCAACCCGAATTCCAGCCATGCTTGGACGACGACATGAGGACCTCCTGACCGGGGCGGCCCCGCCGCGCCCTTGATGTTTCCAACCCGAGGCTCCCGGTTGATCCGGTTCAGCGCTCTATCCTGGCGACTCCCACATGCTGAGAGTGAGTCTCACAAGATAGATAATATATGTCGGACAAATCTGGGCGCTGCAAGCTCCGGTAATCGGAACTCTCGCGGAGGTTCGCGGAAAGGCCCCGTCTGGGCCGTCGGCGGACGGGAGGAGAAATCCCTCTCTCWYRGAGAGAGGGATTCACGGGGATTGAGCACGCTGTATCCCCGGCGTTCGCGAGATCGAAGTCAGCGATTTCAACGCCTTCTCACTTTTACGCGCCGCTGAATGATCCGCGTTCAGAACCACGGCACAATCATAGCTGTCCCCGTCGCAAGGGGAGGGCGCTTGGATCCGGCCCGAAGCGGCGATGGGGATAGGTTGAGCGGGGTCGCCGTTAGGTCCCCGGCTGGCTCGTCAGGTCGCGTGGCTTACTCTTTAGGAGCGCACGTGGGTGGCGGACTTGTCGGGACAAGGCCGAGCGGCGAAACGACGGGCGGTGATCGTACAAGCCGCCTATCGTGGATCGCCGAGCTGGAGACGGAATAGCCGATCCAGTTGGTCCACGCCCGTCCGGGGGTAGCGGAGGCCCGCCCGCCGTCCTCACGGCAGAGAACAGCCTGGCGGAGCGGACGACGAACCGAAACGCACACAAATACTCACGGTCATCCGGGTTCGCCCGGCCGCTCCGTCGCCTCCCCACAGACTTCAGCGGTAAACCGCGTGAAGCGGCGAAGCCGTGCGCCCCAAAATCCTCCCCCTAGCGGGGGAGGATTTGAGAGGGCTAGTGCTTGCCGCGATCCCGTCCGAAGTTTGGCTCGGCGCTTTCCTGGCCGGCGGCCACGATGCCTCGGCGGATGGCGCGGGTGCGGGTGAAGTGGGCGTGCAGGGTGTCGGCGTCGCCCCAGCGGATAGCGCGGCTCATGGCCTGGAGGTCCTCGGTGAAGCGGCCCAGCATCTCCAGCACCGCGTCCTTGTTGGCCACGAAGATGTCGCGCCACATGGTCGGATCGCTGGCGGCGATGCGGGTGAAGTCGCGGAAGCCCGAGGCCGAGTACTTGATGACCTCGTTCTCGGTGACGTTCTCGAGGTCGGCGGCGCTGCCGACGATCGTGTAGGCGATCAGGTGGGGCAGGTGGCTGACGACGGCCAGCACCAGATCGTGGTGCTTTTCCTCCATCAGCTCGACCTGGGCTCCGAAGGCGCGCCAGAAGGCCGACAGCTTGGCGACGGCGGCGGCGTAGTGCTCGTCGTCGCTCTCGAACGGGGTCAGGATCGTCCAGCGGTTCTCGAACAGCTCGGCGAAGCCGGAGTCCGGCCCCGACTGCTCGGTGCCGGCGATCGGGTGGCCGGGAATGGCGAAGATCTTCGACGGGTCTTGGGCGCGGAAGGCCTCGGCGACATTGGCCTTGGTCGAGCCGACGTCGGTCAGGGTGGCGCCGGCCTTCATGGCCGGGATCACGACGGCGGCGAGCTCGGGGATCGACAGCACGGGGGTGGCGATGACGACGAGGTCGGCGTCCTTCACGGCCTGGGCGATGTCGCCGGTGACGTGCTCGGCGATGCCCAGCTCGACGACGCGGGCGCGGTGGGCCTCGCTGGCGTCGGCCACCGTGACCTCGCCGACCACGCCGTGCTCACGCGCGGCGCGGATCACCGAGCCGCCGATCAGGCCGCAGCCGATGACGGTGAGCTTGGGGTAGAGGATCCCGGGAGCCGACATCTATCGCCCCATGAACTCGGAGAGCAGGTCGACCACGGCGCGGTTCTGCTCTTCCAGGCCGATGGTGATGCGGATGGCGTCGGGCAGATTGTAGTTGCCCACCGCCCGGACCAGATAGCCCCGCGACGCCAGGAACGCCTCGGCCTCGCGGGCGGTCTTACCCGGCGTGGTCGGGAAGGTCGCCAGCACGAAGTTGGCGGCCGACGGCGTGACCTCCAGGCCAAGGCCGCCCAGCTGTTGGGCCATCCACGGCCGCCACTGTTCGACCAGGGCCAGGGAGCGGGCCTGGAATTCGTCGTCGAACAGGGCCGCGATGGCGGCTTCCTGGCCGGGGATCGAGGTGTTGAACGGCGGACGGATTCGCTCCAGCGGCTCGATGATATGGCTGGGCGCATAGCCCCAGCCGACGCGCAGCGCGGCCAGGCCGTGGATCTTCGAGAAGGTCCGGGTGACGATCACGTTCTCGGCGGTGCGGGCCAGGTCGAGGCCGTCCTCGAAGCGCGGGTCGCTGCAGAACTCGGCATAGGCGCCGTCGAGGACCAGGATCACCGACGGCGGCAGGGCCGCGTGCAGGTCGCGGATCTCCTCGCCGGTCAACCAGGTGCCGGTCGGGTTGGCGGGGTTCGCGATGAACACCAGGCGCGTGCGCTCGTCGACGCACTTGACCACCTCGTCGATGTCGATCCGGTGGTTCACTTCCTTGGCCATCCGCACCTCGCCCTGGCAGGCGCGGGCCCCGATGGCGTAGGCGGCGAAGCCGTGCTCGCCCTGGACGATGTTGTCGCCCGGCTCGAGATAGACCTGGTTCAGCAGGGCGAAGATCTCGTCGCTGCCGTCGCCGAAGGTCAGGCGCTCGGGCTCCAGGTTGAAGCGCTCGGCCACGGCGGCGCGCAGCAGGTTCGACTTGCCGTCCGGATAGATGTGCAGGCGGTCGACCGCGTCGCGATAGGCCTGCTTGGCCTTGTCGCTGCTGCCCAGGATGTTCTCGTTGCTCGACAGCTTCACCGGGTGGGCGATGCCCTCGACCTTCGACTTGCCGCCGACATAGGCGTGGATGTCCATGATCCCGGGCTTGGGGACAGGACGGGGCGCGGCGAAGCGGTCGGTGGGGGCGGCGGTCATCGGACTACTCGGTTGACGGACGTCTCAAACGTGACGGGCGTCTCTTACACGTCGAACTGTTCGGGCGCAGCCCCGATGACGCCGGTCAGCTGGCCGGGCGCGCGGGCCAGGCGCGCGTCGTGCGACTGGAAGAAGCCCGACAGCGAGAACAGCTTCAGCCCGCTGGCCTCGGCGATCAGCTCGGCGGCGATGTCGGTCTGGCTCAGGGTCTCGACGATAGCGGCGGCGCTCTTGGGCGCGTCGGTGACCCAGAAGGTCTGGTCGCCGCCGGTCGGCTCGACCTCGACCTCGGCGACGGCGAGCGCCGCCTGCGGACCCCACGAGGCCAGACAGGGCAGGGCGGCGAACACTTTCAGCTTCGGCTCGGCCAGCAGGCGACCCCACCAAGGCGTGTCGGCGGCCAGCGGCAGGACGGCCACGCCCCACGGCGAACGGGCGATGGCCAGGGCGTCCTGGGCGCTGGGCACGATCGACAGGCGCGGGGCGGTTCCGAAGCGCAGCCGGGTCAGCTCGACGGCGCGAGCCGGGTCGCGGCCACCGAAAACGGCCAGATGGTACGGGCCCTGGCGCGCCAGGTTGTCGGCCATGATCTCGCGCCAGATGCGGATGACCAGAGCGTCGGACGCGCCCTTGCGGGACGTGTCGAGCAGCTTGCGGACGATATGGGCCTCGCGGCCGGGGCGCAGGCCAAAGCCCGTGTCGCCCGAGGCGCGCTTGGCGGCCGCGACGGCGCTGGCCAGGCTGGCGCGCTCGTCGATCAGCTTCAGAAGTTCACCGTCGATGGCGTCGAGCCGCCATCGGACCTCTTCGAGAGACGGTGTGGCGTCCGTCGCGTCGCTGCCCATGTTCTTCCCCGAAATTGGAGGCGGGACCATAGTCCTTGCCGCCGAACACGCAATAGCCAGGCGTCACGGCAAGAAAATTGCGTCTCCGGCGATCGAAGACCAATCAGTAGAGCTTCGGCGCCGGGCCGGTGTCGAACAAGCCCAGCCGCGTGCGGCCGTCCTGGAACCTGAGATCGGCTTCGATGACCGGCTCCTGGCCCACGGCCTGGGCGGCGGCGGCCAGGGCCTGCTCCGGCGTCTTGATCGGCTGGGAGAGGTCGGCCCGTTCCTTGATCACCACCTGCAGCAAGCCGGTCATCCGGCCTCCGGAATCGACCGACAGCACGCCCGACTTGGCCTTGCCCTCGGCGTCGCCGGCCAGGATCTGGCTCTGTTGCAGCGTGATCTGGCCGCCGGCCTCGCTCCAGCGCTTGACCGCCGCCTCCCAGTTGCGGCCGCGCAGATACGAGACGTGCGACAGGCGGGTCTCCAGGATCATCGAGGCGGTCTTGTCCTGGGCCAGGCGGCCCAGCAGGCCCGTGAAGGCGGTCTTGGCCCCGCCGGCCTTGAAGAAGATCGCGCCCTGGTCGTCCGGACCCGAGCGCAGGTGCAACTGCATGTCGTCGGCCGAGACCAGCTGGAACGGCTTGGCGCCGGGCGCGGGGACGAAGGTCAGCTTGGCGCCCTCGACCGAGACGCGCGGTGGATATTCCGTGACGTGCGAGATGCTGGCCCGCAGCGCCTGGCCGGTGATGGTCACGTCGCCGGCTTCCGGACGGGTCAGGACCACGCCTTGCGGCGCGACCAGCACCCAGTGGGTCAGGTCATAGATCTCGGCCTCGCCCTTCAGCAGCGGCGCGCGGACGGCCCAGCCGGTGGGCTCGGCGACGCGGGCGTCGGTCAGCTCGACGTTCATCCGGAACGGGAAGCCGTGGAAGGTGCGGGCGCTCCAGGACAGGTCATAGCCGCGCGACTTCAGGTCGGCCGACTGGGCGTCCATCCGCTGTTCGGCCTGGCCGCGCAGCCAGTACCAGCCATAGCTCCAGCCGCCCGCGACCAGGGCGGCCAGGATGAAAGGCGTGAACAGACGGCCGCGCCTGGCTTTCCGGGGGGCTTTGCGGGACGGGCGGGCGTCGTTATGGGTCATGTATAGGGCGCGTCCAGTCGGGATCGGTGATGAGCTTAGAGGGCGGCGGCGAAGATCGCTGGGTGTTCGGGTACGGATCGCTGATGTGGCGACCCGGGTTCCCGTTCATAGACCGAAGAACCGCCGTGCTCCACGGGCGGCGGCGGGCCTTCTGCATCTATTCGGTGCATCACCGCGGCACCTACGAGCGGCCGGGCCTGGTGCTGGGCCTGGCGCCGGGCGGTTCGGTGCGCGGCATGGCCTATCGCGTGGCGGCCAGCGAATGGGAGGGCGTCTACGCCTACCTCCGCGAACGCGAGCAGCCGACCGAGACCTATTTCGAGACCTCGCGCGAGGTGAAGATCGACGGGAACGGAAAAGTGCCGGCGCTCGTCTTCCTGTCGGACATGAAGCACAGCCAGTGGGCCGGAGCCCTGACGCTGGACGAGCAGGCGCGGCTGATCGCCGGGGCCACGGGCCTGTCGGGTCCGAACATCGACTATCTCCGCGACCTGGTCTCTCACCTGCGCGAGGACGGGGTGCGCGATCACGCGATGGAGAAGCTCTTGAGGATGGTCGAGGGGATCGAACCTGGCTAGTCGTCGGCCCATTCCAGCCAAACCTGAAAGACGACGATTTCGCCCGACGCGTTGGCGGCGGCGCCGATCTCGCTGACGATGGCGTGGGAATCCTTGGCGCGATCCGGCCAGGGACGTTCTTCTTCCTCGGGATCCTGGCCGAAGAGGGAAAACTCCATAGCCAGGTACTGGAAGCCGTCCTTGAGAACGAAGCCCTCGATCGTGTGGATGATGCGGTCCAGCGGCAGGCATCCTTCCGACAGCAGAAGAAGCTCAGTGCCGTTCAGATGGGATCGAGGATCCGAGAGGCCATCTGCGAGGACCTTGGCGACCTTATCTTCGGCGGGGCGCCTCGTCATGGCTAGACGCCCTCGTCCTCCAGCGCCTTGGTCGCGGTGTCGATGCGGGTCTGCAGCTCGCGCATGAACTCGCCGCGCTTCAGGCCGGCGGGGATCGGTTCGAGATATTCGAAGACGATCGTGCCCGGCTTGACGACGAAGCCCTTGTTCCAATGGACGCCGCAGTTCAGGGCCAGCGGCGTCACCGGCATGTCCAGCTCGCGATAGAGCGCGGCGATGCCCGGCTTGTAATCGCCCGGCTGGCCGACCGCGCCGCGGGTGCCTTCGGGGAAGATCACGATCTGGCGGCTTTCCTTCATGCGCTCGACGGAGTCGCGGACCAGCTTCTTCAGGGCGGTCGAGTGGCCGGCGCGATCGACGACGACCATGCCCGCCTTCAGCCCGTGCCAGCCGAACAGCGGCACCATCAGCAGCTCCTTCTTCATCACGAAGCAGGCGTCGGGCAGCAAGGCGAACTGGCTGAAGACGTCGAACATCGACTGGTGCTTGGACGCGACCAGGGCCGGACCGGTGGGCCGGTCGCCGCGCACCTCGACCTTGACGTCGGCCAGCCAGCGCAGGCCCCAGATCAGGCCCTTGGCCCAGGTCGACAGCGACCAGGTGTTGGCGCCACGCGGCAGGGGGTAGGTCAGGATCATGCCGACCGCCCAACCGATCGACCACAGCCAGAAGAACAGCTGGAACAGCAACGAACGCAGATAGATCAAGACGCTTCCTTCGCCGCCGGGGCGGGCTTCTCTTTCGGTCCCAGCCCTAGGAACGCTTCGCGGCCCAGGATCGCCAGGTACTTGCAATATTCCACAATCATCCGCCGGGCGCTCGGGCCGGTCTTCCACCAACGATGGGCGTTCAGGCTCTCGGTCTGGACGGGGTAGGGGAACAGCTTCACGCCCGGCATGGCGGCCTTCAGCTCCAGCATCGAGCGCGGCATGTGATAGTCGGCCGTCACCACGATCAGGCTCTTATAGCCCTTGGACTTGGCCCATTCGGCCGTTTCCAGGGCGTTGCCGACCGTGTTGGCGGCCGTGAAGCCCAGGTCCACGCAGCAATCATAGATCGGCTTGACCGCCTTGGTCACGGTCTGGACGTCGGCGCGGGTGGCCTCGCGGTTGACGCCGGAGATCAGCAGGCGCTGGCCCTTGCCTTCTTCCAACAGCTTGGTGGCGGCTTCCAGGCGGATATTGGAGGCGCCGGTCAGAACCACGACACCGTCGGCGATCGGCGGTTCGGGCGCGGGGGTCGACTGGTCCACGCGGCCGGTGAAGGCCAGCAGACCCAGCCCCCAGATCATCAGGGCGATCAGCAGCGCGGCCAGCGTCTTCATGGCGTTCGGGTCTTCACGGCATCTCCCCCACGATGCGCGACGCGGCCAGACGGGCCGAAAGGCCGGCGATCAGGGCGGCGACCACCGGCGCGGGCAGGGCGGCGACCAGATCGATCCAGGCCAGCGGCAGCACCGGCGCGACCCCCGCGCCGCCGCCGAAATAGCGCGCGATCGCGCCGATGATCGCCGCGCTCGCGCCGCCCAGCAAGCCCGCCAGCGCGCCCATGGTCGCGAAGCGGTTCTGGAACAGGCTGGCGATGAAGCCCTGCTCGGCCCCCGAGAAGTGCAGCACCTCGATCACGTCGCGTCGTGCGGCCAGGCCGGCGCGGGTGGCGAAGGCGATGACGGCGGCGGCGGCGGCGGCGATCAGGGCGAAGACCCCCAGGGCCGCCAGGCGCGCCAAGTCGGCGGCGCGCTCGATGTCGGCGATCCAGCGACTGTGATCGTCGACCGTGGCGTCGACCCCGGCGGACCTCAGGGCCTTGTCCAGGGTCGCGGCGCTGGGCGGCGCCTTGGGATCGAGGTCCAGGGTGACCAGGCGCGGCGTAGGCAGCTCGTCGACCAGGGCCTCCTTGCCGATCCAGGGCTCCAGCAGGGCCTCGGCCTTTTCACGGGGCAGGGCCTGGGCCTCGACGACTCCTTTGATCCCGGCCAGGGTCTCGGCGGCGCGGGCGGCGGCGCTGTCGGGGGTCTCGCTGGCGCGGGCTCGAACCACCACGGTGGCCGAGCCGGTCAGCTGCGAGGTCCAGCCGTGGGCGGCGCGGTTGGCGGCCAGGGCGGCGAAAGCGGTGAGAACCGCCAGGAAGCACAGCACCGCGACCACGAAGACCAGCGCGCCGTCCCGGGCGTCGCGGGGCGGCAACAGCGGGCCGGGCTTCCACTTGGCGACCTGGAAGAACTCGCTCATCCGCCGCCTCCCGCATCGACCAGGCGGCCGTGCTCGAGGTGCAGGGTCGGCCGCGCGGCGCGGGCCACCAGGTCCTCGTCGTGGGTGGCGATCAGGACCGTGGTGCCCAGGCGGTTGAGCTCGACGAACAGCCGCAGCAGGCGCAGCGACATGGCCGGATCGACATTGCCGGTCGGTTCGTCGGCCAGCAGCACGTCCGGGCGATCGACGACGGCGCGGGCGATGGCCAGGCGCTGCTTCTCGCCGCCTGACAGGGTGGCCGGCAGGGCGTGCATCCGCTCGCCCAGGCCCACCCAGCTCAGCAGCTCGGCGACGTCTTCACGATACGTGGCCGGTTTGCGCTTGAGGATCCGCAGGGGCAGGGCGGCGTTGTCGAACACCGACAGATGCTCCAGCAGGCGGAATTCCTGGAACACCACCCCGATCCGCCGGCGCAGGAACGGCAGGTCCGAGCCGTGGGTCAGGCTGACATCGCGGCCGAAAAGCTCGACGCGACCCCGTGACGCACGGTGGGCCAGGTAGATCAGTTTCAGCAGCGAACTCTTGCCCGCGCCCGAGGCGCCGGTCAGGAAATGAAACGACCCCTGATCGAGGGAAAAGCTTATGTCCCTTAGGGTTTCCGGGGCTCGGCCGTAGCGCATCGAGACGCCTTCGAAGCGGACCACCGGTAGGGCGTCATCGCCCTGTTCTGTGTCGATCCGCAAGGCGCGTCACTTGGGTTTCTGGACATCAGGGTTAAAATCAGCGACCCCCTTAAGGCATGTGGGGAGCGTTCGATTCGCGGCCATGATACTGACCTGTCCGGAGTGCGCCAGCCGCTATTTCGTCGACGACTCCAAGGTCGGTGCGGCGGGGCGTGTCGTGCGTTGCGCCTCGTGCGGGAACCGTTGGACGGCCCGTAACGAGGAGGCGAACGACCTCTTCGACGAGCCCGAAGCGCCCACCCTCGCCAGCCAATTGGACAACGCCGAGCAGATCGCCGGCGCGGGGGGCGAAACCGACGAGCCGCCGGTCAGCGCGCTGCCGGGCGAAGAGCTGCCCAAGGTCTTCCGCGCCCGGGCCGACGCCGAGCGTCGCCTGCGCGAAGCCACCGCCACTGGGGTCATCTGGGCCGGCATGGCCGCGGCGATGGCCGTGGTCGTGGTCGCCGCCCTGATCTTCCGCATTGACGTCGTCCGGATCATGCCGGGCTCGGCCGGGGCCTATGCCGCCGTCGGCCTGCCGGTGAACACGGTGGGCCTGGTCATCGACCGCGACAGCATCAAGGCGATCCCCTTGATGCAGGACGGCCACGCGGCCGTGACCATCACCGGATCCATTCGCAACATCACCGAGCACGAGGTGGTTTCACCGCCGCTGCGGGTCGAGCTGCTGAACGAGAAGGGCAAGCGCGTCGCCGGCCAGCTGGCCGCGGCCGCCGACGCCAAGATCCCGCCCGGCCAGGTGCGCCATTTCTCGATCACCTTCCTCGACCCGGCCCGGACCGCCAAGGATCTGCAGATCGGCTTCGCCACCGAACCGGGCGCGGCCAGGGCGGTGAAGACTGCTTTGAAAAAGCCGGAAGACCACGGCGGCGAGCCTGAACTGGCCCTGCGCGGGGTCCAGGACGCGGCCGCCGAGCACGAAGCGGCTGGACAGGAACCCCCGGGACATGAGAGCGGGGACGCAACCGTCCCCTCTGACTCTCACGAACCCGCGCACCATGAATGACACCAAGAAGCCCGAAGTCCTGATCTCGGAAGCCGAGATCGCCGAGCGGGTTCAGAAGCTGGCCGAGGCCATCGCGCCGCGTATTGACGACGACACCGTCGTGGTCTGCCTGCTGACCGGCGGCCTGTGGTTCGCCGCCGACCTGACCCGCGCCCTCTACAAGGCCGGCCGCAACGTGCGGTTCGACGCCCTGTGGCTGGCCTCGTACCATGACGAGCGCAAGAGCACGGGTCGTTGCGAGGTTCGCGCCGACCTGCAGCGTCCGCTGATCGGCCGCCGCGCCCTGGTCGTCGACGACGTGTTCGACACCGGCCTGTCGCTGTCGGAAGCCGCTCGCCTGGTCAAGGACGCCGGCGCCAGCGAAGTGCTGACCGCCGTCTTCGCCCGCAAGCCCTGGCCCAAGGATCGTGGCATGGAGCCCGACTTCGTCGCCTGGGAAGCGCCCGCGCGCTACCTGGTCGGCTACGGCCTCGACGACGAGGGCAAGAGCCGCGGCCTGCCGTACATCGGCGCGCTGGACTGATATGATTTTGGCTTCCTTCTCCCCTTGCGGGAGAAGGTGTCGCCACAGGCGACGGATGAGGGGTTGAATGGCCTGTCCGATAGGACGGCCCAACCCACTACGTGGGCCACCCTCTCCCGCAAGGGGAGAGGGGTTTCGATCACACCCAGTCCGGCACCAAGTCCCGCGCCAGCATCTCCTCATACGTCGGCCGCTTGCGGATCACCGCGTAGCGGTCGCCGTCGACCAGGACCTCGGGAACCAGCGGTCGGGTATTGTACTCGCTGGCCATGGCCGAGCCGTAGGCGCCAGCCGACATGAAGGCCACCAGGTCCCCGGCCGCGAACGGCGGCAGGGCGCGATCGCGGGTGAAGGTGTCGCCCGTCTCGCAGACCGGACCGACCACGTCATAGACCGTCTCGCCGGCGCGCTTCACCACCGGCCGGATGTCGTGGAAGGCGTCGTACATGGCCGGACGGACCAGATCGTTCATGGCCGCGTCGATGACCAGGAACTTGCGGCCTTCCGGGCGCTCGTGGACGTGGATCACTTCCGACACCAGCACACCGGCGTTGGCGGCGATCACCCGGCCCGGCTCGAAGGCCAGTCTGACGTTCAATCCTCCGGTGACCTCGCCGACCATGGCGGCGAAGTCAGCGGGCGAGGGCGGTTCGGGATGGTTGAAGTACGGCACGCCCAGGCCGCCGCCCAGGTCGAGGCGCTCGACCGACAGGCCTTCGCCCAGCAGTTGCTCGACCAGGCCCCGCATCTTGGTGAAGGCGGCGCGCATCGGCGTCAGGTCGGTGATCTGGCTGCCGATGTGGCAGGCCACGCCGATGGGCTCGAGATTGGCGTTGTTGCTGGCGTTGGCGTAGAGGCGCGCGGCCTCGGCGAACGAGACGCCGAACTTGTTCTCGGACTTGCCGGTGGCGATCTTGGCGTGGCCGCCGGCCGCGACGTCCGGATTGACCCGGAAGGCGACCTTCGCCTTCAGGCCCAGACCCGCGGCGACGTCCGCGATCAGGTTCAGTTCCGGTTCGGACTCGACATTGATCTCGGCGACGCCGGTCTTCAGCGCGAACTCGATCTCGCGCCGCGCCTTGCCGACGCCGGAGAAGACGATGCGCTCGGGCGGGATGCCGGCGGCCAGGGCGCGGCGGACCTCGCCCTCCGAGACCGTGTCGGCTCCGGCCCCCAGGTCGCCCAGCACCTTCAGCACCGCGACGTTGGAGTTGGCCTTGACCGCGTAGGCGACCAGCGGATCGATGACACCCGCTGCCGCCAACGCGTCGCGGAACACCGTGAAGTGCCGCTCCAGGGTGGCGCGGCTATACACATAGACGGGCGTGCCGACCTCGGCCGCGATCTTGGCCAGGGGCACACCCTCGCAGGCCAGGCCCTCGGGGCCGTATTCGAAGTGATTCAACGGAGTGCCTTAGTTGGGCGTGGCGCCGGGGAAGCCGGCCGCGGACGGACCGCCGAACGGATCCTTGGTGCCCGGCAGCGGGGCGGCGCGGATGGTGCGGCTGCTGGAGGCCGGGTCGCGGATCTCCTGGGCGCCGCCGGCGCGGGCGGGCTGGTTGGCCTGGGCCGAGGCGGCGCGGCGCTCGGCCTGCCAGGCGGCCTTCTTCTGGGCGTCCCACAGCGGCGCGGGACGTTCCAGAGCGCCTTGCTTGCCGCAGGCCGAGGCGGTCATGGCGAGCGCCGCCAACGCGAGCAGAGTTACGGAACGCGGGTTCATGCGAGCACTTCCTTCCAACGCGCGATCTGGGCGCGGACCTGGGCGGGGGCGGTCCCGCCGTAGCTCATGCGGCTGGCCGCCGAGGCGGCCGGAGTCAAAACGGCGTAGACGTCCTGGGTGATCCGCGACTCGATCGCCTGGAATTGCTCCAGGGAAAGATCCGCCAGGTCGACGCCCAAGCCCTCCGCCGTCTTCACGGCCGAGCCTGTCACGTGGTGGGCGTCGCGGAAAGGCATGTTCAGCGTCCGCACCAGCCAGTCGGCCAGGTCCGTCGCGGTCGAGAAGCCCGCGCCGGCCGCCTTGGCCATGGCGTCAGTGTTCGGCGTCAGGTCCGAGACCATGCCGGCCATGGCTAGCAGGCTCAGCTCCAGGGCGTCGAACGCCTCGAAGGTCGGGACCTTGTCTTCCTGCATGTCCTTCGAATAGGCCAGCGGCAGGCCCTTCATGACCACGGTCAGGGTGGTCAGCGAACCCAGGATGCGGCCGACCTTGGCGCGGATCAGCTCGGCGGCGTCGGGGTTCTTCTTCTGCGGCATGATCGAGCTGCCGGTCGTGAAGGCGTCGGTCAGCTTGATGAAGCCGAACATCGGCGTCGTCCACAGTACGATCTCCTCGGCCAGACGCGACAGGTGCGTGGCGGTGATCGAGGCCGCCGACAGGGCTTCCAGCGCGAAGTCGCGGGCCGAGACGCTGTCCAGCGAATTGGCGGTCGGGCGGTCGAAGCCCAGAGCGGTCGCCGTCTGCTGGCGGTCGATCGGGAACGGCGAACCGGCCAGGGCCGCCGCGCCCAGCGGGCACTCGTTCATGCGCGCCCGGGCGTCGCGGAAACGCGAGGCGTCGCGGCCGAACATTTCGACATAGGCCATCAGGTGGTGGCCGAAGGTCACCGGCTGGGCCGGCTGCAGATGGGTGAAGCCCGGCATCAGGGCGTCGGCATAGGCTTCCGCCTGGGCCAGCAGCGCCTTCTGCAGCGCCTCCAGCTGGCCCGCCGAGCGGTCGCAGGCGTCGCGGACCCACAGGCGGAAATCGACAGCCACCTGGTCATTGCGCGAGCGGGCGGTGTGCAGACGGCCGGCGGTCGCGCCAATCATCTCGCGCAGCCGCGCCTCGATGTTCATGTGGATGTCTTCGTACTCGTCACGGAACGGGAAGGTCCCGGTCGTGATCTCGTCCTCGATCCGGGCGAGGCCGCCGAGGATTTCCTCACCATCGCTGCTTGAAATCACGCCCTGGTTCATCAACATCCGCGCGTGGGCGCGGGAACCCGCCAGGTCTTGCGCCCAAAGGCGCTTGTCGAAGCCGATGGAGACGTTGATCGCCTGCATCAGTTCCGCCGGCTTGGCCGTGAACCGACCGCCCCACATGGCTTGACCCTGGCCTTTCACTGGCTTGGGCGTATCGGAGGCGTTGTCGGTCATATGAACGAAGTCCACTTGGTCGAAGACGGCAAGGCCGCGCCGAAGCGCAACCCCCTGAAATGGGCGATCTCGGGCGTCGCCTTGGTGGGCGCCGCGGCGGTTCTATACGTCATCGCCACCGCTTCGTTCAAACCCCATGGCCCCGCTGATCTGAGAGAATTCAAGAAGGCCTCGCTGGAAAAGCTCGACGTGCCCGCCATGCCGCGCGCCGCGCCCGATACGGTGTTCACCAGCCTGGATGGCAAGCCGGCGACCTTGGCCGATTTCAAGGGCCGCGTGGTGGTGATGAACCTGTGGGCGACCTGGTGCGCGCCCTGCAAGGCCGAGATGCCGACCCTGGCCAAACTACAGGCGGCCTACGCCACCCAGCCGGTCACCGTGCTGCCGATCAGCGTCGACCGCGACAGCGATCTGAACCTGATCAACGAAGAAATGGCCGCCAACCCGCCGCTGAAGACCTATCGCGATCCGGGCTACAAGCTCTCGTTCGCCATGGAGCCGCGCGCAGCGGGCTATCCGACGACGGTCATCTATGACCGCCAGGGCCGCGAGCGCGCTCGGATGGCGGGCCCCGCCGACTGGTCCAGTCCCGAGGCCAAGGGAATCGTCGAGAAGCTGTTGGCCGAGAAGTGATCGATCCCCGGCTTCTCGAACCTCTCGCCGACGACGCCTGGCCGGCGCGCGAACGGGCTCGGCTGGGCGGTTGGCGGCTGAACGCCTCGTCCGGCCGCTCGATGCGGATCAACGCTTGCTGGCCGCTGGCGGCGCCCGACCGAGACCCTGAGACGGCCCTTGATGCCGTCGAGGCTTGGTTTGCAGAGCGGGGCCTGCCGCCGCGCTTCAAGCTGACCGACGGCGTGTTCGCCCCTGACGACCTGCCCGAGCGCCTCGCCGCGCGGGGCTATGCGCCCTGCAAGGAGACGGTGGTCATGCTGGGCTCGACAGGCGGGGAGGGCGATCCCGAGGTTCGGGTCACGGCAGCGCCGGATGCGACGTTCGAGGCGGTATTCACCGCCACGGCCGGCGATCCGGAAGACGGCCGCGAGCGCCTCGACGCCCTGGGTCGCATCCCCGCGCCGGCGCGCTTCGTCCGGCTCGACATCGACGGCGCGCCGGCGGCGATCGGGGCCAGCGCCATCGGCGGCGGCTTCGCCGGCGTCTTCGGCATGCGCACCGCGCCCGACCATCGCCGCAAGGGCCTGGCCCGCCGGGTGCTGCGCGGCCTGCTGGCCGAGGCTGGGGCCCTGGGCGCCGCGCGCGCCTGGCTACAGGTCGAGGCCGACAACGCCCCCGCCATCGCCCTCTATGCCGACGAAGGGTTCGAGCCCGCCTACGCTTATCGCTACTGGGTACGCTGAACATCGAGGCGCCTTTGCGGGCATCGTCCGCGACGGCTCTTTTATAGACAAGTTTACAAAACAAACTTGTTGATGCATCGTGTGACTGTCTCAAGAGGGGAGCCAAGCCCATGCACGCGCCGCTCAGCGCCACCGAACGATCGACCGTCGCCCGGATCGGCGGCCGCAACGCCCCGATCGGCGCCTTGCGCGCCTTCGTCACCTTGCTGGTGATCGCCCATCACGCGGTGCTGACCTATCACCCGTACGCGCCGCCCCCGAAGGCGTTCGGCGCCCCGCCGATCCTGTGGACGGCCTTCCCGGTGGTGGATCCGCAGAGATTCGGCGGGTTCGGGATCCTGACCCTGGTCAACGACATGTTCTTCATGTCGCTGATGTTCTTCATCTCGGGCCTGTTCGTCGCCGACGGCCTGCGGACCAGGGGCGCGGGCGGTTTCCTGAAGACGAGGGCGCTGAGGCTGGGGATCCCGTTCGTCCTCGGCGTCGGCCTGTTGGCGCCGCTGGCCTATTTCCCCGCCTGGCTGCAGTCGGGCGGCGCGCCGTCCTTCGCGGCGTTCGCGAACGCCTGGACCCACCTGCCGTTCTGGCCCAGCGGCCCGGCCTGGTTCCTATGGGTGCTGCTGGCGTTCGGCGCGATCGTCACGGCGGCGTACGCCCTGTTCCCCGGCGTGACGGATGAGCTGGGTCGCCTGGCCCAAGGGGCGGATCGCAAGCCAGCCCGGTTCTTCTGGGGGCTCGTGATCGCCAGCGTGCTGGCCTACCTGCCGCTGTCGATGACAACGCCTTTCGGTCACTGGACCACGGTTGGACCGTTCGTGGTCCAGACCGCCCGCGTGGGTCACTACTTCGTCTATTTCCTGGCCGGGATCGCCGTCGGCGCGGCGGGCGTCGGCCAGGGCCTCACGGATCCGGAGGGCAAGCTGGCCAAGCGCTGGTGGCTTTGGCAGCTAGCGCCGGTCCTGCCGATCGTCGGCGGCGTGGCCGCGATGATCATGGCCTTCTCGCCCAACCCGCCGCCTCGGATGTTCCTGGACCTGTTCGGCGGCGTGAGCTTCGCCCTCGCCTGCGCGACCCTGTCGTTCGCGGCCCTGGCGACCTTCCTGCGCTTCGTCCGCGAGACCGGTCCGGTGGGCAAGAGCCTGCAGGCCAACGCCTACGGCATGTACCTGACCCACTATGTCTTCACCGCCTGGCTGGGCTGGATGCTGCTGCCGCAGAGCTGGGGCGGCCTGGCCAAGGGCTGCGCGGTGTTTGGCGGGGCGGTGGCCCTGAGCTGGCTGACCACCATGGTCCTGCGCCGCATGCCGCTGTTGGGACGAATCCTATGACCGTCCATGATGGCGCTGAAGGGGGCCGGCCCATGAACGACAAGCTGAAGACGGTCCAGGACGACCTGGCCTTCCTGCGGACCATCGCCGAGGGTGGCGGTGAGCGGGGCGGTCTGGGTGTGGCCGGTGGCGCGCTGTATGGCGCGGCGGGGCTGATCTACGGGATCCAGACCCTGGGCCATTTCGCGCAGGTGAAGGGCGTTCTGGTCTTGCCGCCGTTGGGCAGTCTGGTCCTGGGCTGGCTGCCGACCGTGATCTTCCTGATCCTGATGATCATCGTGATCATCATCGATCGCAAGAAGCCCCAGGTCGGGGTCGCCAACCGCGCCGTCAACGCCGCCTTCTCGGGCGCCGGCGTGGCCAATCTGGCCCTGATCCTGGTCTTCGCCACCGCCGCCGCGCGCCATCACGACTTCCGCTACTGGTTGTTCCATCCCGCGGTGGTGTTCGTGATCCAAGGCGCCGTCTGGTTCGTCATCTTCGCGTTGCGCAAGCGGCCCTGGATGGCGCTGGTCTCGGTCGGCTGGCTGGTCTGCGGCGTGGCCATGGGCATGTTGATCGACCGGGCCGACGTCTATCTGCTGATCGCGAGCTTCGGCCTCTTCGCCTTCATGATGGCTCCGGGCTTCTTCATGATGCGCCAGGCCCAGCGGTTGGCGCCTTAAACGATCGTGGCGGGCAAGTTCGACATCAGCGGGCTGGACGACGTCATCCACGGCCGGGTGCGGCTGGGGATCGTCGCCTATCTGGCCAGCGCCGAGGTTGCCGACTTCACCGAGCTGAAGGCGCTGCTGGAGGTGACCCAGGGCAATCTGTCGGTCCATCTGCGCAAGCTGGAGGAGGCCGGCTATGTCGCCATCGACAAGAGCTTCGTCGGCCGCAAGCCCCTGACCCGCGTGCGCCTGACCGAGGCGGGGCGGGCGGCCTTCGGCAACTATTTGAAGGCCATGGGACGATTGGTGGAGCAGGCGGGCGGAGGCTAGAAGCCGAGTTCGGTTCGGAGCTCATCCGCCGTCACCCCCGCCGCCCGCAGTTCCCGCAGCGTCTCCGCTCTGTCGCGTTTGGCGTAACGCCGGCCGTCCGGACCGACCAGCAGCCCGTGATGGCGATAGCTCGGCGTCGGCAAGTCCAACAAGGCTTGCAGCAGGCGCTGGATGTGCGCGGCCTCGAACAGATCCTGACCCCGGACGACGCGGGTGACGCCCTGCAGCGCATCGTCGTGGACCACGGCCAGGTGGTATGCGACGCCGACGTCCTTGCGCGCCAGGACGATATCGCCAGCGGTCTCGGGCATGGCCTGGATCAGGCCGGTCTCGCCGTGGGGACCGGCGCCCTCTTCCAGAAAGGTCAGCGTCTCGAAGCCGCCCAGCGCCTCGCGCGCCGCCGCTAGCGACAGCCGCCAGGCGAAGGCCTCGCCGCGCGCCAGTCGTTCGGCTTCGTCGTCCGCGTCCAGGGGCGCGCCGACATAGGGGACCGCCGGTTCATGGGGAGCGCGGCCGATGTCGAGCTCCTTGCGGGTCTTGAAGCAGCGATAGACCAGGCCACGCCGGCGCAGGGCCTCGATGGCCGCGTGGTAGTCGGCCAGGTGCTCGGACTGCCGCCGGACTGGCTCTTCCCACTGCAATCCCAGCCAGGTCAGGTCCTCGACGATCGCCGCGTCGTATTCGGGCCGGCAACGGGTGGCGTCGATGTCCTCGATGCGTAGTAGGAAACGGCCGCCGGCCTCCCGCGCGGCCTGGAAGGCGGTGAGGGCCGAGAAGGCGTGACCGCGATGCAGGTAGCCCGTCGGCGACGGGGCGAACCGGGTGACGAAGGTCACGCTCAGCCTCGGTCCCACTTAATCTTGGGCGGGCGCGGTGAACTTCGCGAACATGCCCAGGTGCTCGAACACGGCGCGGAGAAAAGCCTCCTCGCCGCCCAGAAGCTCCTTCAGCGGAGCGAACTGCTTGAAGCCGATCATCTCGGCCAGGCCATGGCCGGCGCACCAGGCGGCGATGGTGGCGAGCTCCAGGTCGATTTCGGTGGCCTGGCCGCCGGCGTTCTCGTCGATGGTGTTACGGACCTGGCAGTAGGCGCCGTCGTCCTTCAGCTGGTCGGGCAGGGCGTCCTTGTCGCGCGAGCGGTCGTACATCACGCGGTAGAGAGCCGGGTTGTCGCGGGCGAAGCAGACATAGGCCACGCCCAGGTTGGTCATCCGCACCCGCGCATCCGGCGTCGAGGCGCGGGCCGTGGACAGGGCCACGTCCAGCTCGTGCCAGCCCTCGTGGGCGACGGCCTCCAGCAGCTCGGCCTTGTCCTTGAAATGGTGATAGGGCGCGGCGGGACTGACCCCGGCCTCGCGGGCCACGGCCCGCAGCGACAGGGCGGAGGGACCCTCGCGCTCGAGGATCGCGCGCGCGGCGTCGACCAGGGCTCGGCTCAGGTCACCGTGATGGTAGGGGCGGGATTCGGCGGTGGCGATGGTCATCGGGCCTCACTGTAACCGCACCTTTCTAAAATTTCATCCAAACGCTGTAAAGATGATCTTGACGGCGTTTAGATTTGCGATATCTAAGCACTGTCCAGATTGGTTCTGCCCTCAGGGAGGCCAATGACCCATCGGGGGTTGGGACACGACCAAGAGAGGGACCATCATTATGCAACGGACGCTCAACGCCTTTGAAAACGCCTTCGACCGCCTGGCCGCCGGCTACTTCCTCGTGATCGCCCTGGGCGTCGCCGCCGCTGTCGCCGGCGTGGTGCTGTAAGGACTGATTGCTCGCGCTCGGCGGGCTGGCTCGTCAGATCTCCCGTCTTCGGGAGAGGAAGCCGCCCGCCGCCGCGTTCGGTCCGCTTGAACCTTCCCGGATGGGGAGCTAACTGGACCAGAACGCGTTAGCCTTTCGACGCCGTTTCTTCCGTATGCGTCGCAGGCTTCTTCCATGATCCAAGACATTTCCCGGCCATGAGCGTCGCCTTCACGAAAGAGGGCGACAGTGAAGCCTTCGCGGCGGATCTGCCCGATCGCCCAGTCTCCACCCATCCCAATCTCGTCACACCTGAAGGCTTGGCCCAGATCGAGGCCGAGCTGGCGTCGGCTCGCGCGGCCTATTCGGCCGCCCAGAGCGCCGGCGGCGCGGCCGACGGCGACCGCACGGCCATGGCCCGCGCCACCCGCGATCTGCGCTACTGGTCCGCGCGCCGGGCGACCGCCCAGCTGTTGGAGCGCGATCCGGCCAAGACCGTCGTGCAGTTCGGCGACCGCGTGACCTTCGAGCGCGAGGACGGCCGCGTGCAGACCTTTCGCATCGTCGGCGAGGACGAGGCCGATCCGGCCCAGGGCTCGGTGTCCTATGTCGCTCCGATCGCCCGCGCCCTGTTGGGCAAGGTCGTCGGGGATGTCTCGCCCGCGCCTGGCGGTGAGATCGAGATCACGGCGATCGGATAGTTCAGCAAGAACCGGATTGTCATTCGGGGCGGGCTACGCCACCTGCGAATGATGTTCGTCCCGCCGACCGCCGAAGCCCTTCTTGAAGCTCGCAAGCATCTGGCCGCCATTGATCCGGCCCTGGCCGCGATGGAAGCCCTCACACCGCCGTTCGAATGGCGCGTGAGCACGGGTGGCTTTCCGGGCCTGCTGAAGATGGTCGTGCAGCAGCAGGTGTCCCTGGCCTCGGCCGCCGCCATCTGGGCGCGGGTCCAGGCGGGGCTGCCGGAGATGACTCCGGACATCGTGATGGGCCACGACGAGGCCTATCTGCTGTCCTTGGGCCTCTCGCGCCCGAAAGCGCGCTACGCCCGCGCCTTGGCCGAGGCCCACGTCACTGGCGCCTGCGACTTCGACGCCCTGCCGGACCTGTCGGACGACGAGGCCGTGGCGGCCCTGACCGCCATCACCGGCATCGGCCGCTGGACCGCCGAGGTCTATCTGATGTTCACCCAGGGCCGCATGGATATGTTCCCTGGCGGCGACATCGCCCTGCAGGAGGCCATGCGCTGGGCCGACAAGGCCGAGGTTCGGCCGACCGAGAAGCAGGCTTACAAACGCGCCGAACTCTGGCGGCCCTATCGCGGCGTGGCCGCTCACCTGCTGTGGGCCTGCTACGGCGCCGTGAAACGTCGCGAGATCGCGCCTTTCTAAGTTCCGTCAGTGAGATGTCTTGGTTCTGTCGCCGACTTGGACCATGCTTTCCTTGCGTTCGGGAATGGATGGCGATTCCCAGAATTGCGTAGGAAGGAGGCCCGTCTTCAGTCCTGTCGCGTACTTCATCGGCCGAGGCCTCATGCGCCCAGGCTCCGAGCGTTCCGACGCTCGCTTCAAAGGGGGGATCTGATGCAGGTCCTCACACGTCCGCCCTCGGGCATGCCAGCCCTGGTGCTCAACGCCGATTTCCGGCCGCTCAGCTATTATCCGCTCTCCCTCTGGCCCTGGCAGGAGGTGATCAAGGCGGTGTTCCTGGACCGGGTCGACGTGGTGGCCAGCTACGACCAGGTGGTCCATTCGCCGTCTTTCGAGATGCGCCTGCCCAGCGTGGTGTCGCTGAAGCAGTACGTCCCTCAGGACCGGCCGCCGGCCTTCACCCGCTTCAACCTGTTCCTACGCGACTCGTTCAGCTGCCAGTACTGCGGCTCGCCCGAGGACCTGACCTTCGACCATGTGATCCCGCGCTCGCGCGGCGGCCGGACCACCTGGGAGAACATCGTCACCGCCTGCGCGCCGTGCAATCTCAGCAAGGGCGGCCGCACGCCGCGGGAAGCAGGGATGCAGCCGTTCCACCACGCGCGGCGGCCGTCGATGCACGAGCTGCAGGATCGCGGACGCAGGTTCCCGCCGGGGCGCCTGCACGTCAGCTGGCTGGACTATCTGTACTGGGACATCGAGCTGGAGGCCTGAGGCGCTCCGATCGAGACAGCAAAACGGCCCGGGCTGGCGTTTTGAGGAATGGCATCCCGGGCCGTCGGCTATGAGGCGGAAGGGGATCTGACCGCCAAGCTGAGCCTAAAATGCTGGCCTACGGCGAAGGTTCCGGGCCCTCGCGAAAAATATTACAGCGCCGAGGCGAGCCCGCGAATGGGGACGGCGCCGTGCAACCCGAACCTGAGCCGGCGGGTTTTATCATTCGAGGCAAAAAGCCACGGGAGATACGCCATGACCCGACACCAGACCGATGACGGCGACCAACGCCACTTCACTCACGGCACCGCCGCATCGACGGCCGACATGGCCGCCGAAGGCAAGATCCGGCCGGAGGACAAGCACATCGACGCCCCGCACGCTCGCGAGGCCAAGCGTCCGTTGCAGGACGGCGAAAAGCACGACCAACTGGCTGGCAAGGTCGCCAAGTCCGAGAACCGTCAGGAAGCCTTGCTGGACGAAGGCCTGGAAGAAAGCTTCCCGGGCAGCGACCCGGTCAGCGTCAAGCGGATCACCTGACGCGCCGCCTTATTGGGCTGGAAAACGACGCGCGGCCCGTTCCGCGAAGCTGACCACGCCGTCCATTTCACCAAACGAAGGTTCCGCCGTCGCGGGTTCGAACGCCGTCGCCTGACGGCGGCGGCCGCGGCGGCGGTCCATGGCGGCGATCTGAACGAAGGTCAGGTCGCCTTGCTCGCGGGCCATCTTGCGCACGGTCTCGATCATGCCGGCGCCATAGACCGTCAGGACACCGGCCGCGTCGGCCAACCAGTCGGGGATGTTGCCGTCGCGGTGGGCGATGATCTGGGCCACTTCGACCGCCGCGCCCATCGCCAAGGTCGCGATCGCCAGGTCGTTGCGGCGCATGCGGGGAAAAGCCAGGAACGAGACCGCCAGCAGGCCGCCGAACGCGATCGCGTGGGCGGCCTTGTCGCTGAGCCCGAACACCTGCTCCAGTCCCTGGAACGGCCCGAGGGTCAGCACCGCCACGGTCAGGGAGCCGACCAGCAGCGCGAGACGCGCGGCGGCGACGAAGTGGACGGGCTTGAACATGGAACGCGATCTCCGGGACGTCACCGTCCTAACAGTGAAGGTCGCGCCATTCGGTAAACGGGCAGGGTCAACGAGAGGTGACCGCGCCCGCCGAGCCAGGCCTATTTCTTCTCCGCCTCGGCCTTCTTCTTGGCTTCCGCTTCAGCCTTGGCGGCGTCGTCCTTGGCCTTCTTCCAGGCCTGGAAGACTTCCAGATAGGGTTGGCGGCGCAGGACCTTCGAGGCCGGATCGACGATCACCGGGACGGTATCGCCGACCGCCACGCGACCCGTTCCATCGGCCATCGGCACGCTGACGACCTTGTCGCCGACCTTGACCTCGATCGGCATCGGAAACGGCTTGTCCTTCGGCGTCTTCCAGCGCAGCACGAGATCGCCGCCCTCGCGGGTCTCGATCAGGTCCGGTTGCTGGGCTTCATACAGATAGACGTCGAAGAACCAGCCGTAGTCCTTGCCGGTCACCTGGTTGACGATCTTGATGAAGTCCTTGGTGCCCAGGTAGCGGGTCGTGAAGTTGCCGGGCTTGGGGTCGTCGCGGCCGTAAACGGCGATGCGGGTGATCTTGAAGAAGGCTTCGTCGCCGATCAGCGTGCGCAGGGTGTGCAAGATGTTGGCGGCCTTGAAGTAGATGTCGTTCCCCGGCCCGCGGTCGGCGTTATAGACGTCGTCTTCCTTCAGCTGCTTGCCCGAGACGATCGGGAACCGGTTCTTGGTGTCGACCCGCATCTGGTTCAGGCGCGCCATGTACTCCATGTCGCCATGCAGCCATTGCGACATCAGCGGCTGCATGTAGCTGCCGTAGCCCTCGTGCAGCCACATGTCGTCATTGTCGGTGTTGGTCAGCTGGTTGCCGAACCACTCGTGGGCGAACTCGTGCTGCAGCAGCCAGTCGAAGCCATAGGCCTCCTTGGCGTACTTGTTGCCGTAGGCGTTGATGGTCTGGTGCTCCATGCCCAGGTGCGGGGTCTCGACGACGCCCATCTTCTCGTCGCGGAACGGGTAGGGACCGATCATCTGCTCGTAGAAGTCCAGCATCGGCGCGAACTCGGCGAAAAGGCCCTTGGCCTTCTCGGCATTGCCCTTCAGGTACCAGAACGACATCGGGAAGCTGTCGCCGAAACGGCTCTTGTAGCTGGCGGTCAGCTCCTCGTAGGGGCCGATGTCCAGGGCGATGGCGTAGGTGTTGGGGTTCCTGGCCCGCCAGTTGTAGGTGCGCCAACCGTCTTTCTCGGTCATGCCCAGGAACACGCCGTTGGCGGGCGCGACCAGCGGGGCGGGAACGGTGATGTGCAGGTCGACCAGCTTCGGCTCGCCCGTCGGATAGTCGATGCAGGGCCAGAAGATGTCGCAGCCGTCGCCCTGGACGGCGGTGGCGATCCACGGCTCGCCGGTCTCGGTCTTGCTCCAGACGAAGCCGCCGTCCCACGGCGCGCGCTTGGCTTCCAGCGGGACGCCGTCATAGGTCACGGCCACGGTGACCTGCCGGCCCTTGGCGACCTTCTTCGGCAGGGCGATGGTCATCCGGCCTTCGGGATTGCTCCAGGCCGAGGGCTTCAGCGCCTTGCCGTCTACAGTCAGCTCGCGGATCGTGAAGACGCGGTCGAAGTCCAGCACCAACTTGTCCAGCGGGGTCTTGGCCGTGAAGGTCAGGACGGCCTCGCCCTCGATCGCCTTCTTGTCGGGCAGGATCTTGAACTTCAGGTCGGCGTGGTCGAAGCCCAGGGCCCGCTGCTCGGCGGGCATCGGGCCGCCGGTGCTGAGCGACAGTTCGCTGGTCTTGAGCGCTTCCGCCGCGTGAGCGAAACCCGTGGAGAGCGCGAGCAGCGACGCCGCGCAGGCGGCGAGGGTACGGAAGGACAAGGAGCGACTCCCCAACACGAAGATCTCGTTGGGGCGTATCGGTAGGCCGGCGCGGGACGGCCGCCAAGCTCTGGCTTTAGATCTTCTCGCTGATCTTGATGGCCGCGCGGCAGCCGGCCTGGATCACGGCGGTCAGCAGCGGATAGGCGGTCGCTTCGTGAGCGCCTTCCTCGATCGCCAGGTCGCGATGCGCCAGCTCGTCGTCGCGGAACTGGGTCAGCTCGGCGGCCAGGGCCGGATCGCGGTCCTTCAGCTCCTCGATCTGGCCGGCATAGTGCTGCTCGATGACGTTTTCGACGGCCTCGGTGCAAGCGTGAGCGGCTTTGTCGCCCAAGAGGGCGGTGCCGGCCCCGAGGGCGAAGGCGGCCGCGCGCCAGACCGGCGACATCAGGGTCGGACGCACCGCGCGCTCGGTCAGCAGTTCGTTGAAGCGGGTCAGGTGGACCTGTTCGTGGCCCTCCATCTCCTTCAGCTGGTCGGCGATGCGCTCGCGGCCGGGGCTGGCGCGCATCACCGCCGCCTGGCCGCGATAGATGTGGACGGCCGCCAGCTCGCCGGCCTGGTCCACGCGCAGGATCTCGGCGAGACGGGCGCGCAGGGCGCCTTGGCCAGGACGGGGCGGGACCGGCTTGGTCATCAGAGCGTCTCCGCCTTGCGCAGGCCCGCCAGGATCGACCAGACGGCCAGTTTCAGGGACACCAGCGCATTCCAGCCGGCCATCGACAGGCCCAGGAACACCCAGGCGGCCTTGTCGCACATCGGCGGCTTGATCTTCATCGTGCCGTTCAGCATGGCCGTCAGGTTGGCCGCGCTGGCCACGCCGCTGCCCGTGCAGGTCGTGGGGCCCGGCCACCACTTCCATTCGACGCCGGCGTGGAAGACCGCCAGGCCGGTCCCGTACAGGAAGATCGCCGCCAGCAGCAGATTGGCGGGCGCGCGCAGCCGGCCGGCCAGCGGCGTGCGCTGAAGGGCGAAGGCGACCAAGCCGACGGTCCCGGCGACCCAGTAGACTTCGCGGGCCTTGAGGCACAGATGGCAAGGCGCGAGGTGGCCGAACGTCTCGAACCCATGGGCGATGGCCAGCATCGCGGCGCTGCTCAGAAAGGCGATCAGCGGCCAGTGGCGAGTCACCAGGTCATAGACCTGGCCGATGAAGGTCCGGCTAGCGACGCTCGTCTTACGCTCTTCGTTCGTCATGCGGCGCAAGCTCCACCATGTCCGCCCCCACCGATGAAGTGGCTGGCGGTTAGGCCAATGACAAGGAGCGCGATCAAAATTCCGGCGAAGAGCGCTAGGCGACGCTCGACGATTGGCAGCAGGGTCGGGCCGAACTTCTTGATGATGAAGGCCACCAGGAAGAACCGCGCGGCGCGGGTGGCGGCCGAGGCGGCGATGAAGATCGGGAAGCTGAACGCGGCCAGGCCCGAGGCGATGGTCACCAGCTTATAGGGGATCGGGGTCAGGCCCTTGGCCAGGATCACCCAGACGCCGTACTTGCCATACCAGCACTGGAACTGCTCCAGGCCGCCGGCGTGGCCCGTGGCGGCCATCATCCACAGGCCGAAGTCGCGCAGGAAGTAGCCGATCGCATAGCCCAGGCAGCCGCCCAGCACCGAGGCGATCGTGCAGATCAGGGCGTAGCGCCAGGCCTTCTCGGGCTTGGCCAGGCACATCGGCGCCAGCATCACGTCCGGTGGGATCGGGAAGAACGAGCTCTCGGCGAACGACACCGCGAACAGGCTTAGCGGAGCGTGACGGGAAGCGGCCAGGCCCATGACCCAGTCGTAGAGGCGACGCAGCATGCGGACTCCGAGAAACGTGTAGCCCCGGTAGCTAGCAGGGCGCGACGAGCTTGTCCGCAAGGATGTCGGCGCGCGCGGCTTCCCGCCCGCGCGCGCCTCCAATCCAGCCTAGAACTTCAGCGACAGGGAGACGCTGTAGTTCCGGCCAGGCTGGGAATAGCCGTCCTTGACGGTCGAGTTGTCGGCGAGACCGCGAGCGTCGCTCCACCACCAGTACCGCTCATCGGTCAGGTTGAAGACGCCGCCGCGTACGGTCACCGCGTCAGTCACCGCCCACCAGGCCGTCAGGTCGGCGACGGTGAACGACGGCGGCATGAAGCAATTGTCGGCCGAACTGCCGCTGGCGCCGGCGCAAGACAGGCCCGAGCGGCCGGCGGTCTTTCGGTCCGAATGGATCACGCTGAGGTGGCCGCCGAACCTGCCGGTCGGGGCGCGATAGGCCAGGCCGGCGGTCAGCTTCACCGGATCGATCGAGGTCAGAGGGGTGTTGATCCCGTTCGTGCGCGAGGCGCCGCGGGCGTAGGAGGCGGCTGCTCGAGCCGTGAAGCCCGCGCCCAGCTCGAACGCGCCCTTGGCCTCGGCCCCGCTGATCTTCACGCCCGACAGGTTGACGTATTGATAGACCGCCGGATTGGCGGCGGTGAAGTTCCCGCTGACCTGCACCTGCTCGATGAAGTCGTCATACTCGCCGGTGAAGCCCGTCACCGCCACGCGCCAGCCGCTTCGTTGCATCCGGAAACCGGCTTCCAGGGTGCGGCTGGTCTCGGGCTTCAGGTCGGGGTTGGAGATCGACCGGTAGTTCGAGACCAGGTTGGCGAAGCCGGTGTTGACCTGTGACGGGGAGGGGGCCTTGAAGCCGGTCGCGACGTTGGCGAACACGGTGACCAGCTCGGTGGCGTCCCAGACCAGGCCCAGTTTCGGCGAGACATGGCTGTCGCTCTGGCCCGAGGCGGTGGTCGTGAACAGCGGGTCGGGCTTCGGGTCCAGCTTGTAGTAGTCGAAGCGGACGGCCGGATAGATGGTCAGCGGACCGGCCGTGATCTCGTCCTGCACATAGAGGCCGGCCAGGGTGTAGTCGGTGGTTGGGAAGGCCTTGGCGGGAAAGGTCTCGCCCACCGGCGGGACCGTGCCGTCGCGCGTGCCCTGCTGGCGGGTGATCGAGGCGTCGCCGCCCCAGACCACCTCGTGCTTCACCGATCCGCTGTCGAATACGCTGTGCAGTTCGACGCTGGCGCCGAACACCCGGTTGTCGAAGGTGGCGTCGCGGGTGCGGTCGGCGGCGGTGTTGCGATCCTCGGCAGAGAACTGGCGGGTCTTGCTCCTTTGCCAGTAGAGCGAGGTGCGAGCGGTGCTGATCAGGCCTTCGCCGTCGAAGCGGTGATCGAGCGTGGCGCGGTCGCGGCGCAGCTTGTCGAAGGCGGTCAGGCCGATCACGCTGGTCGCGGCCAGCGTCGGCTTGGCGATGGCCGACAGCACGGTCCAGTCGACGTCGCGGTCCAGGTGGTCGAGCGTCAGGCGGAAGCGGTTCTTGTCGTTCGGGCTGTAGACCAGCTTGCCCAGGACGGCGTTGGACTGGTTGTCCTCGGGATTGGCGGTGGTGCGGTCGATATTGGCCGAGTCGTTGGTCCCGGCCGTCTTCTGGCCGTCGCCGTCGCGGCGGGTGTAGGCGACCAGGGCCTCCCAGCGATCGGACTTGCCGGCCAGCACCAGGCTCTCGGTCCAGCTCTTGTCGGCCGAGGCGTAGCCGACCCGCGCGCGGCCGGCGAAGGTGTCGCCGCCCTTCAAGAGGTCCGACGGGTCCTTGGTGATGAAGCTGACCGAACCGGCCAAGCCGTCGGCGCCATAGAGGGCTGAAGCGGGACCGCGCACGATCTCGACCGACTTCAGAAGATCCAGGTCCACCTGATCGCCGCGACCGACCGATTGCGCGCCGAAGGCGAAACCGTCCGGCACGCGCACGCCGTCGACGACGATCAGCACGCGGTTACCTTCCAGGCCGCGGATGTTGAAGCCGGCGTTGCCGTCGCGACCGGTCGAGGCGCCGGCGGCGGTGAAGCGGGCGGGGGCGCTGCGCACCGACACGCCGGGTTCGTCGCGGACCAGGTCCTTGATGTCGCGAACCAGCCCGTCCTCGATCTCGTCCGACGAGATAACGCTGACTGTCACCGGGGCCTCGGACACCGTCTTTTCGGAGCGGGTGGCGGTGACGGTGACCTTATCCAGCTCGACCGCGTCGGCGGCCGCCGTCGGCTCGGCGGCGTGCCCGGTAGTCGCCAGCAGGGCGGCGGTCGAGGCGGCCGCCAGGGCGGCCAGCTTCAGGCGAGACATCGATATCCCCTTCGATGGTGTAGATGCGAGTGGTTCGCAGTTTGTGGCGTTGGCCTAAAGCTGCCTGCCCAACCGGTCAAGCTATTTGCAATTGATTCTCAGAACTAATCGCAATATGCCGAGTCCGCCGCGACTGGAGCGGCGGCTGGGGTGTTCCCGATGATCCGATCTCTCCGCGCGGGCCTGATGGGCGGCGCGCTTCTGCTCAGCTTGGCCGCTTCGCTGGCCTCCGGGGCTGCCCAAGCCCACTCGCCCTATCTGCTCCCCAGCGTGTTCGACGCCTCGGACCGCAAGGTCGTCACGGTGCAGGGCTCGTTCACCGAGAGCTTCTTCACGCCCGAGGTGGTGATGAAGTCCGACGCCTGGGCCGTGGTCGGCCCCGACGGCGTGCGCGCGCCGCTGACGCCGACCTACCTGCGCGAGCTGGCGCTGGTGGAGGCGGTCACGGAGAATCCAGGCACCTATCGCATCACCACCGGCCAACGCGCTGGCCGCACCGCCAAGGCGGCCCTGGTGAACGGCGAGTGGAAGTTCTTCGAGGGCGAGAAGGCTCCGGCCGACGCTATCGACATGCAAAGCATGACCCTGGCCGAGGTCTATGTGACGCGCGGCGCACCGAACGACGCGGCCCTGGCTCCGATCGGCAAGGGTCTCGAGTTCAAGGCGGTCACACATCCCAGCAAGATCGTCACCGGCCAGGACGCGATGTTCGAGGTGCTGTTCGACGGCAAGCCAGTGGCCAACCAGCCAATCACCCTGCAAGGCGCCGACGACCGCTACGCCGATAGCAAGAGCGCGCCGAAGACGGTGACCAGCGACGCCAAGGGCCGCTTCGCCGTCAAGGTCGACAAGTCGGGGGTCTACCAGATCCAGAGCCGCTACCGCGTCGCGCCCGCCGCCGCTGGCCAACCCGGCCAGAGCTTCACCTACGCCCTGACCTTCGAATCCCTCCGCTAGGACATCCCATGAAGCCCCGCACGATCCTCGCCGCCGCCCTGATCGCCTCGTTGAGCGCCGGCGCCGCCCATGCCGCCTCGCACGCCCGCGACACCTTCATCAAGGAGCAGGATCAGAACGGCGACGGCGTCGTCTCCAAGGACGAGTTCGCCGCCACCCGCGCGATCCAGTTCGCCAGGACCGACGCGGACAACAATGGCTCGTTCTCGCAGGCCGAATATGTCGGCGAGTTCAAGGCGCGGCTGGAGAAGACGCTGGCCGCCTCGGACCGTACAGCCGCGGACAAGGAAGAAGAGCGCGTGCGCCAGATGCGTCAGGCCAACGTCCGCTTCGGCGTCCTGGACAGTGACAAGAGCGGCGCCATCACCCGCGCCGAGTTCGACTATTCCGGCTGGCGGATGTTCAACCACCACGACACCAACAATGACGGGACGGTCTCGGCCGCCGACCCCGTCAAGGAAGACCCGCAGGACTAGGTGGAGACGGAGGCGCCTCGCCGCAGTTGGATTTTCGGCGTTTCGTGGCTATGACCGCCGGCCAGACATAGGCCGTGCGGCCTGGACGAAAGCTGAAGACCATGAGCGACACGCCTCCCGACCGCCTCTCCGTCAATCCTGACAGCCCGTATTACGACGCCGACCTGCTGGAACGCGGCATCGGCATCCGCTTCAAGGGCGTCGAGAAGACCAATGTCGAGGAATACTGCGTCAGCGAGCGCTGGGTGCGGGTGGCCGCCGGCAAGACCCTGGACCGCAAGGGCAATCCGATGACCATCAAGTTGCAGGGCGACGTCGAGGCCTATTTCCGCGACACGGCCGAAGCCTAAGACGCGTGAGCGATCCCGACCCGGACCTCGAGGCCATGGCGCGCGACGAGCTTTCGCGCGCCGTGACCCTGCGTTGGCAGGACCTGAAGGCGGTCGTCCCCTGGGGCGACACCTTCGAGGGCATCTCGCCCGCGGGCCGCTATGTCGAGGTCGAGCGCAGCTACATCTGGGCCTCGGAGGCGGGCGGCGACATCCTTTGCGAGGTGACCGTCTATGGCGGGCCGTCGCGCTATGACAGCGGCGCCCGCGCCAGCAAACTCATTTCCCGCCCGTATTGAGCAGCTTGGCCGTGCATCGATAACGCTGTTGCGTTAACCATGAGGCGCGCCGTCGATGGCGCTTCGCGTGGACCGAGGGGGCTCCGGTGTACCAGTCTGAATTTCCGGTCGATCAGCCGGTGCCGGTGTTCGACCCGACTCTGGTGTTCCTGCTGATCCTGGCGGGTCTCGCCATCGCGGGCCTGGCCTTCTTCGCCGGTCGGCTGACCGGGCGTGGCGACAAGGGCGAGAAGCGCGGCGACGTTCCGAAAATCATCCATGAAGCCGTGAAGGCCAAATGCGTTTCGGCCAGCAGCGCCCATTCCGGCGAGCTGGTGGTCAAGGCCCAGGACCTGATCGACGAGATCAAGCTTCGGGTCGGCCCGGTGCTGGCATTCGGCGGCCCGAGCGCCAAGGCGTTCGAGCACCTGGCCAAGGCCATGAAAGGCGATCCGCCGGAAGAGAAGAAGGACGACAAACACGGCGGCGGTCATGGCGGCCACGGCCACGGCAAGGACCACGACAAGGCCCACGGCCACGATTCGCACCGCCCGGGCGATTCCAAGGAGCACGGCGCCGAAGTCGGCGTCCTGACCCGCAACGTGACGATTCTCGCGCCGCAGACGGTGATCATCGCCCAGCCGTCGAAGCCCGACCCGCACGGTCATGACGACCACGGCCGCAAGGACGAAGGGCCCAAGCCCTTGGATCACAAGGAGTATATGCAGCAGCTGCGTCTGGCGGTCGCCGAGTTCTCGGACTTCTGGAATCGCCCGAACTGTCTGCGCGAGATCCAGGACTGCCAAAAGGCCCTGACCGAGACCAAGCCGCTGCCGAAACTCAAGCTGGGTCTGTCCGAGCGCGATTGATCGGCCGGCGAAGGCGGCTGGGGCATAAGAACGCCGTTCAGGAAGGCGAGACGACTATTCTCTGCCCAAGCGGCGTGCGAAACTGATCCTTCGTTCGAGCGAACTCGCCGAGGCGTTGAGCCCGCGGCGCAGGGCGCTCACACCAAGATAACGCGTGGGCCCAAACGCCAAGGCCCGGAAACGCGAAATGGATTGGCGAAGGCCGCTCCTCCTCGAAGGCGGTCACGCCCGGGAGGACGAAAGGAAGGGATATGACCGCGACGGTCTCTCCGATCACCCCTGGCGCGTCCGAAGCGCCCGAAACGGGCGTCAGCCTGATTGAATATGTGCCGTACAAGCTGGCCACGGCCTCGGCGGCGGTCAGCCGCCTGATCGCCCGAGCCTACGAGGACCGCTTCGGCTTGACCATTCCGCAATGGCGGCTGATGTCGGTGCTGGCTGAGGGCAACCTGACCCAGCATACCGCTGTCACGCGCACGGCCATGGACAAGGTCCGGGTCAGCCGCGCCGCTCAGGAACTGGTGGTCCGGCGTCTCGTGGCCCGCACCACGGTGCGCTCGGACCGTCGCTCGCACACCCTGGAGCTGACGGCCGCGGGCCGGCGCCTGTTCGCCGAGATCGCGCCCCTGGCCCTGGCCTACGAGGCGACCCTATTGGCGGGACTGGCGCCCAGCGAGGTGGCGATGTTCAAGCGCCTGCTGGACCACCTCGAGACCGCCGCCATCCAGCTGACCGGCGGCGAAACGATCTCGCCGCCGTCGGAAACGGCATGACAAAGAGCAGGGTCGCGGCACTGGAATTCGTCCGCGACGCCTGCTAGGAAGACCACCCTTCGCGGAAGCGAAGCGCGCGGGCGTGGTGAAACTGGTAGACGCGCCGGACTCAAAATCCGGTTCCGAAAGGAGTGTCGGTTCGACCCCGACCGCCCGCACCAACTCTCTCTTCTTCACACCGAGATAGGCCCTATGAATTGGACCCAGTCTGTCTCGATCGAGCTTCCCCCAGCGGAAGCTTCTCTGAACAGGCGAGCGATCCTGTTCTTCGGACACTACGATTGCCGGGTCTATCTGACGCCGACCGCCTATCTCGACGTCGGAGCGGGCTCGCTGACCTGCGCGCTCAGCGTCACCCAGTTGCGGGAAGGCTATGTCGGCAGCCTGGGTCGCATCGGGCGTTTCTGTGAATTCGCCTCCTGCGAAATCCAGTCCGCCGGCGAGCACAACAACAGTTTGCCGGTGAATATCGGCATGTCGCAGGCGCCGATGCTGGCCCGGGTGGTGCGCCAGGCCGGAGCCCAAGCCTTGGCGGGCGCACGGCCAATCGACATCGGGTCGGGCGTTGTGATCTCCGCCGGCGCCAAGGTGCTGGCGGGGGTGTCGGTCGGCGATGGCGCCGTGGTCGGAGCCTCGGCGGTGGTCACTCGGCCCGTCGAGTCGTTCTCGATCGTGGGCGGGGTGCCGGCGCGAAAAATCCGCGACCGCTTCGATGAGGCGACGAAGGAGAAGGTCGCGCTCGGGCGTTGGTGGGACCGGCCAGCCTCCGACCTGCTATCCCAGGCCGGCCGTTTGCAGGATCTCGCCCTCGAGGCTCCATCCGCGCCGAGGCCGGAGCGGCCCCGGTTTGTCTTCCATGCCGAGACG
The DNA here is from genome assembly GCF_001425745.1 of Caulobacter sp. Root343. Classification (GTDB taxonomy): domain Bacteria; phylum Pseudomonadota; class Alphaproteobacteria; order Caulobacterales; family Caulobacteraceae; genus Caulobacter. The sequence goes on from NZ_LMDF01000001.1 coordinate 199,469, forward strand.
CCGGAGACTTTAAAGTTCGTCGGGGTGGCTGACGGCGAGGAGATCAAACGGGTCACGGTCGCGCCACCCGCCGTCCAGCGATACGTCGAACAGGCCTATGGGCCGGGCCCGTTCCATTGGTTAGCCGACTGCTGGGCTTAGGTCCTTGCCTCTCCCGCAATCCGTTGGGTTAAGCCCCGCAGCAGCCCGCGTCCCTTCACCCAAGGTCCATGCCCGGACTCGACGTTGATGTGGCCCGCGCGGCCCAGGTCGACGAATTCCGACCCCCAGCCGCGGGCGAAGGCCTGGGCGCGGTCGATCTCGACATAGGGATCGTCGCGGCTGGCCACGACCAGGCTGGGGAAGGGCAGGCGCTGGCGGGGAATCGGCGAGAACCCCACCAGCAGGCGGCCGGCCGGACCTTCGCGATTGACGTCGGCCGGCGCCACCAGCATCGCGCCGCCGACCCCGCGTCCGCCCGTCACCTGGGCGAAGTGGGCGACCAGCGCGCAGCCCAGGCTATGGGCAACCAGGATCGCGCCGGGCCGTTGGCGCACCGCCTCGGCCAGGCTGATCGTCCAGTCGCCCAGCAGCGGGCGCTCCCAGTCCTGCTGGTCGACGCGCTCGGCGCGCGGGAGTTCGCGCTCCCAGTGGCTCTGCCAATGATCAGGGCCGGAGTTGTATAGGCCCGGCACGATCAGGATCGGCGGGTCGTCGCGATCCCGGCGACGAGTTTCGGAGGCGTGTGGAGCGGGGGTCATCATGCGAACTCTGGGCTTCAAGCCGTCGAGCCGCAGATAGGCCCGGTCCGCCCCTCCGCTCAATTCATATCAACTGGATAGGAATTCAGAAAAGCTGAGGTGAGACCGGGGTTTCCGAGGCGCTTAGCCGATCCGGTCGCCGCGATGCAGCGGATCGGGCAGGGGATCGCTAGCCTTCACGAACTGCAGCGATACCGAGTTGATGCAGTAGCGCAGTCGCGTCGGCGCCGGCCCGTCGGGAAAAACGTGGCCCTGGTGGCTGTCGCAGCGGGCGCAGCGGGTCTCGATGCGGACCATGCCGTACGAGTCGTCGCGCACGCCGACCACGTGGTCCTCGGCGAACGGGGCGTAGAAGCTGGGCCAGCCGGTGCCGCTCTCGAACTTGGTCTCGTGCTTGAACAGCGGCAGACCGCAGAGGCGGCAGCAGTAGACGCCGGGGCTCTTCTCGCCCAGCAGGCCGCCGCAGAACGGCGCCTCGGTGCCGTGATGCAGGAGAACGCGCGCCTCCTCGGCCGTCAGGTCGGCCTCCAGGCGTTCGCGTTCGGGCTCGGTCGGCGGCGTGAGATCGAAGCCGACGGTTGAAAGGATGGCTGCGTCTGTCATGAACGCCAATGTAAGCGCTCGCGCGTTGATCCGGTAGTGAACTGGGAGGCCCAATGACCGTTGCCGTCGCCTTTTTGCAGCCAGGCTGGGCCGATTGGGAGGCCGGCGCGATCCTCGCCCTGCTGCGCGAGTATGTGAAGGTGCAGATCGAGGTGGCGACGCCGACCGGCGATCCGGAGACCTCGATCGGCGGCGTGCTGGCCGCGGCCGACTATCGGTTCGACGATCCGGTTTTGAGCGACGCCGACCTCTACATCCTGATCGGCAGCGACGAATGGTCGAAGGGCGAGACCCCCGCGATCACCGCGCTGATCCGCCAGGCCGTCGCGGACGGCAAGATCGTGGCCGGGATCTGCGCCGGTACGACGGCGCTGGCCCGCGCTGGCCTATTCGAGGGACGCAGGCACACCTCGAACGGCAAGGACTGGCTGGAAGGTGTCGTGCCGGGTTACGCGGGCTCCGAGCACTACGTCGACAGCGCCAAGGCGGTGACCGACGGCAAACTCGTCAGCGCCTCGGGCCTGGCTCCCGTCACCTTCGCCGCCGCCGTCGCGCGCCTGGTGGCACCCGAGGCGGAGGAGATGATCGCGGGTTACGAGGCGATGTTCGCCCGCGAGTTCGCGACTACTTGAGCGCCGCGGCCCCCGCGCGGGCCACCTGGCCGTCCTGGGCGCCGGAACCGCCGGAGACGCCGATCGAGCCGACGATCTTGCCGTCGACCAGCAGCAGTTCGCCGCCCTCGACCGCCGTGGCGCCGGTGAAGATCGAATTCAGCGTTCCGGCCTTCACCGCGTCCTGGAAGTAGGAGGTAGGGCGGCGGAAGTTGGCCGAGGTATGGGCCTTCTTCAGCGCCACCTCATTCGAGCCGTACTGCGTGCCATCCATCTTTTCGGCGAACACCTGCTGGCCGTTCGACTCCAGGATGACGATGACCATGGTCCAGCCGTTCTTGCGCGCCTCCGCTTCGGCGGCCGCGACGACGGTCTTGGCCTCGGCCAGGGTGACCACGCGGCTGGAATAGGACGGCGCGGGCGCGGGCGTCGGGGCAGGCGCCGCCGTCTGGGCAAGGGCCGGGCCGCCGGTCAGGACGAGGCCGGCGGCGATCAGGGCGAGAGAGTTTCTCATGGCAGCACGACCTCGTCGTTCAGAGCGGTGTTCTGGGGCTGGGCGGATACGATGCGGACCCTCAGGCCCGAGGCCTTCACGCCGGCGGGGATCTTCAGCTTCACCGAAGCGGTCTTGGGCAGCAAGTCCAGCGGCGCCTTGAGGGCCGGGATCGCCGTGCTGTTCAGGGTCTTGCCCGAGGCGTCGACCAGTTCCAGCCTAGCCGCCGCCGCGTCCTGGGCGCCCAGGCTATGGACCTTGGCGGTGACCGCCGAGCCCTTCACCGTCACGTCGCCGCGGCCGACACCGAGGTCGGCGCGCTTGGCCGGATCGTCGCCGGCCTTGACCAGCTTCATGTCGATGACCGTGGTCTGGCGCGGGGCCAGGGTGACCTTGGTCCCCAGGCTGCGCTCGAATGGCACGGCGCGGCTCTCGCCGGAACCGTCGATCGCGTCGTCGCCATTGGCGTCGGGGCCTTGGACCAAGCTCCATTGGCCGGACGCAACGTTCCAGCCGGTCATCGTCGCGGTCACCGGCTTGTCGGTGGTGTTGTAGGCGATGACCTTGAAGCCGGTCTTGGCAGCGTCCTTGACCAGCAGCGCCACGTCCGCGCCGTCGGCGTTATCGAAGCGCCACGAGACGACATGGCCCGGGGTCATCTGGCCGCGCTTGTTGGCGATGCCGCCGAGGCGCGAGCGTTGCAGGACGTCAGACGGCAGCTCGACACGGTCGGACCACCAGTGGCCTTCCGTGTGCATGTACATGTGCTGGGCGTTGAACTGGATCTCGTCCGCATAGAGCGCCTCGAGATACTTCTTGTCGCCGGTCAGGCTCCAGGCCGCGTAGCGTTCCAGGGCGCCGCCCTTGGCCGCCAGCTTGACGATGGCGTCCTTGTTGGGCTCGCCCAGGTTCATGGCCGTTAGGGCGTTCTCGTTGATGCTGCCCAGCGACTTGATGCCGTTCTTGGAGATCCGCCAGGTGATCGGCGCCAGATACTTCTTGTCGCCGGTCAGGCGCCAGGCGGCCCAGAACACCTGGAACGGACCATCTGCGCCCGAGCCCTGAAGCACCGTGCCGCCGCGCTCGGCGTCGCTGCGCCAGTTGATCTCGTTGGGATAGGAGCCGTCCTTGGCCACGTGGGCCAAATAGCCGTCAGCCAGGCCGATGACCGTCGCGCGGGCGGTGGGATCGCCGTTGTAGTCGCTGATCAGGATCGACGGGTGGACGACGCCGAACGAATACGGCTTCTGCCACTCCCACGGACCTTCGCGGTACGAGATCTTGCCGTTGTACCAGTTGGTGTTGAAGTGGACGTGGCCCGCCGGGTTCTTGTCGACGACGCGGGGCAGGGCTTTCACCGTCGTGAACAAGCGCTCGACCGCCAGCGGGTCGCCGTAGTTGACGTACATCGCCTCGGAGTTGGAATTGATGCCTTCCTCATAGGCGTGCAGTTCGTCGGTCACGATGGTCGAGAGACCGTCGGTGAACATGCCGTTCTTGTAGACGGCGTCGGTCAGGCGGTTCAGCGAGGTCGTGATCTTGTCCGGCTGGACGCCCATCAGGGCCAGCCCGGGCCATTGCTGCAGCAGGTCGGTGTCGTCCGACAGGCCGCCGCCGAAGTCGCCGTAGTCCGCCTGGCGCTCGTCGATCCACCAGTCGACGAACTTGGTGACCAGTTTCAGGTCCTCGAGTTGGCGGAAGGCCCACAGCGGCGTCGCGTCGGCCGGCTTGGGCTGATCGAAGGCCGGCCAGCCCTGGCTGCCATAGGTGATGTCGCCCCAGTACTCGCGGCCGACCTGGTTGTCGGGATCGACGCGCAGCAGGTCCGAGATGTCGGCGTACAGGCGGCGATAGAGGCCCTGGCGCTTTGAGGTCGTGTGCTCCTCGACCAGGAAAGCCCAGTTGTCCTTCACCTGGTTCAGGCGGTCGGCGACGTGCTCGGCCTTGGCCTTGTCGCGGTCCTTGAGCACCAGGCGGATCTTGGCGCCGTCCAGGGCCTTGGGGCCGAACTCGGTGCTGTCGGCGGCGATGGTCAGGTACAGGCTGTCGGACGTCAGGATGCGGTCGCGCATATCCAGCCAGACGGTGCGGGCCTCGCCGGCCTTCACCGAGACGCTGACATCGATCATGTTGCGGCCTGGCCAGATCGGATCCTTGACCTGGATGTTCAACGGGATCGTTGATCCGGCCGCGCCAGGCAGGGCGGGGATGTCGATGGCGAGGCCGTCGAGGCCGTCGCGGGCGTTTTCCCAGCCATAGGCCCAGTTGCGCGCCAGCGGCTTGGCGGCCGGGGCGTCGCCGAAGCCGGACGGGATCAGCACGTGGACGATCGGCAGCCCCTTGGCCGTCAGGTCAGTCGCTGGGCGCGGGCGCGTCGGCGCGCCCTCTGGAATGGCCACGACGGTGGCGCGCTCGCCCGCCGGATGGCGGCCGGCGATATAGGCGTTGAGGCTGGTCAGGTTCAGATAGTCCGGCGCCACGTCGGCGCGGACCGTGTAGCTCATCTTGAATGCGTCCTTCGGCTCGGCGCCGGCGGTCACGTTATAGGCCCAGATCTCCTGGATCGGGGTCTCCTGGGCGACGTTGGTGAAGGTCAGGACGCCGCCCTTCAGCGGCTGAGCCAAGGTGTTGACCGTGCGCTCCTGGTCCTTGGCGCGGGTCCCGACGCTGGCGCCCTTGTCGCCGGCCTTGGCCGCCCACGATAGGTCGCCATAGGCCGGGCCCTGGATCTCGATGCGGTTCACCGGCTCGTCGGGCAGGGACAGGGTCAGCGCCTTGCCGCCGTCGACATAGACGTTCCAGTCCGGCAGCTGGAAATAGTCGTTACGGCCGGGCAGGCGCGAGCGGTTGTAGACGCCGGGCCAGGTGGTCTCCTGGATGCCGTCCGTGCCCTTCCACATCCATTCCTTGAGGTCCTTCACGTCCGCGAACTCGACCTTGCGGATCGTGGTCTGGGCGTCGGCCAGGACGGGCGGCAGGTCCTTGTTCCAGCCGTAGCGTTGCTTCCAGGCGGCGTGCACGACCGGGTCGTCCAGGGTCGCCACCGGCGCGGCGGCGGCCGGCGCCTCATTGCGGGCCAGGGCGGCGATGGCGTCGGCGGCCAAGGGGCGGTCGTAGACGCGCAGCTCGTCCAGGTCGCCGCCGCGGGTGAAGTTGTAGCGGCTCTGCACCTGGTGCGGGGCGATCACGCGACCGGCGACGCCGAACTGGTCGAGGCCGGCGTCATAGACCGCCTTGGCCTCGGTCTTGGCCGCCAGTTTGCCGTCGACGAACAGCTGGACGCCGGTTGTCTCGTCCCAGGTGAAGGCCAGGTGGGTCCAGGCGTCGGCGGCCGGGTTCTTGTCGACCTTGAACGAGACGCGGGTGCGCGCCAGGCCGTTGTCGGTGACGAAGGCGTCGAAGCCGTGGCCGTTCCAGTCGACGCGCAGGAACGCCATGTCCCAGCTGGAGTGGTCGGCGTAGCCGACGCGGAAGATCACGAACGGGGCGACCCCGACCGGATAGCCCGAGCGCCAGAAGAACGACAGCGTGCCGCGCTGGGCCTGGATGTTGCCGGGCGCGTTCCACGAGACGACGCCGTCATCCTCGGCGTGGAAGCCCTTGCCGGCCTTGCCGCTGTCTATCGGCGTGACCTTGTCGGCGAAATTGGGGACCGGGTCGCCGGTGGCGACGTCCGCCACCAGGCCCTTGTCGCCCGAGACCTTGAACAGCAGGGCCGGCTCGGAACCCGGCGCCGCAGCGGCCGCGTTGGCCAGGATCAGCGCGCAGGCCGACCCAAGGAAAATCGCCTTCATATGGACTGTCTCCTCCCGATGGCGGACATCTCGGACCCTACTCTTGGTAACCGGTGTCATGCCTGGGTGTTGGTGTAGCGCCGTAAGGGCATGCTTGCAAACCCGCGAAGGCCTGATAGGCCATGCTGCAAAGCACAAAAACGATGGGCGGAAGTTGCCGATGTTCACGAAGATCCTGATCGCCAATCGGGGCGAGATCGCTGTGCGGGTGATCAAGACCTGCCGCCGGCTGGGGATCAAGACGGTGGTCGTCTATTCGGACGCCGACGCGGGCAGCCTGGCCGTTGAAATGGCCGACGAGACGGTGCACATCGGGGCTTCGCCGGCCGCTCAGAGCTATCTCGTGGCCGACAAGATCATCGCCGCCTGCAAGCAGACCGGCGCCCAGGCCGTGCACCCGGGCTTCGGCTTCCTGTCCGAGAACGCCAGCTTCGCCCAGCGCTGCGCCGACGAGGGGATCGTGTTCATCGGTCCCAATCCCGGCGCCATTTCGGCGATGGGCGACAAGATCGAGAGCAAGAAGTTCGCCCAGGCCGCCGGCGTCTCCTGCGTGCCAGGCCATATCGGCGAGATCGCCGACACCACCGAGGCGGTGAAGATCTCCGAGGAGATCGGCTATCCCGTGATGATCAAGGCCTCGGCCGGCGGCGGCGGCAAGGGCATCCGCGTGGCCTGGACTCGCCAGGACGTCGAGGAAGGCTTCCCAGCCGTGCGCGCCGAGGCCAAGGCCAGCTTCGGCGACGACCGGATCTTCATCGAGAAGTTCATCGAGAGCCCGCGCCACATCGAGATCCAGGTGCTGGGCGACAAGCACGGCAACGTCGTGCACCTGTTCGAGCGCGAGTGCTCGATCCAGCGCCGCAACCAGAAGGTCATCGAGGAAGCCCCGTCGCCGCTGCTGGACGAGGCGACCCGCCAGGCCATGGGCGCCCAGGCCGTGGCTCTGGCCAAGGCTGTGAACTACGACAGCGCCGGCACGGTCGAGTTCGTGGCCGGCCAGGACAAGAGCTTTTTCTTCCTGGAGATGAACACCCGCCTGCAGGTCGAGCACCCGGTCACCGAGCTGATCACGGGCCTCGATTTGGTCGAGCAGATGATCCGCTCGGCCGCAGGGGAAAAGATGGCGTTCGGCCAGGGGGACCTGAAGATCAACGGCTGGGCGATCGAGAGCCGCATCTATGCCGAGGATCCTTACCGCAAGTTCCTGCCCAGCATTGGCCGGCTCGTGCGCTACGACCCGCCCGAAGAGGGCGAGCACGATGGACCCCATGGGGGCTACATCGTCCGCAACGACGCCGGCGTCCGCGAGGGCGATGAGATCTCGATGTTCTACGACCCGATGATTTCCAAGCTGTGCGCTTGGGCCCCGACCCGCCTGGCGGCGATCGACGGCATGGGCCGGGCGCTGGAGGACTTCCACATCGAGGGCCTGGGCCAGAACATCCCGTTCCTGGCGGCGGTGATGGACCAGGAGCGGTTCCGGTCCGGCAAGATTTCGACCAACTACATCAAGGACGAGTTTCCCGACGGCTTCGCCGGGACGCGGCCCACGGCCGAACAGCTGGACATCCTGACGGCTGTCGGGGCGGCCATGCAGCGGGTCTACGCCGCCCGCGCGCGCTCCTACGCCAACGGCCTGGCCGGCGCGCCGCGCGCCGAGTGGGTGGTCGCGGTAGGCCACACCAAGCGCCGTGTGAAGGTCAGTGGCGAGGGCGACGTCACGGTCGAGATGCTCGACGAGGGCCGCGTCCTCTCGCTGACCGATATCGACTGGCGCCCGGGCAAGCCGGTGTTCAGGGCGGCCCTGGGCGACAAAGCCTTCACGGTCCAGGTCGCGCCCGCCGCCGAGGGCTTCGACATCCGTCATCGCGCTGCCAAGGCCCGGGTTCTGGTCCTGACCCCGCGCAGCGCTGATCTGCACGACAAGCTGCCCGAGAAGCAGGCCGCCGACACCTCCAAGCTGGTGCTGTCGCCGATGCCGGGCCTGGTGGTCTCGATGGACGTCACCACCGGTCAGCAGGTTCGCGAGGGCGAGGTCGTCTGTGTGCTTGAAGCCATGAAGATGCAGAACATCATCCGCGCCGAGCGCGACGGCGTCGTCAAAGCCGTCAACGCCAAGGGCGGTGACCCGGTCGCGGCCGACGAGGTCCTGGTGGAGTTCGCCTAGGCGCATGGCGAACACCTTTCGGATCTCGGTCCCCAGCCTGCTCAGCTTCAAGGGGCGTCTTCGGCGCTCGCACTATTGGGTGACAAGCTTCGCCCTGGGCGTCGTCAAGGCGGTGCTGACGGTCATTCTGGCGGCCGCGCTTGGACAGATCGAGACCAAGGACGGTGGCTTCGCCGCCAGCATCATGGAGGTGCTCTTCCTGTGGCCTACCCTGGCGCTGTTGGTGAAGCGGGGGCACGACCGCAACCGGTCGATCTGGTTCAGCCTCGGCCTCATGGCGCTCGCCATTCTGATGACCGTGGGCGTGGCGGTGGCCGATGGCTTCCACGAAGAGGTGTTGATGATCGCATGCGTTGTCGTCGTCATCGGGTGTTTCGGATTCCTGATCATCGACTATGGCTTCATCGACGGAACGCAAGGACCCAACCGCTACGGGCCTTCATCGAAGGGGATCGGCGCCGAGAGCCACGACGTGGCCGCGGCTTTCGACTGAAGCTCGCGCTTGCCACCTCCGGTCGAGCCGTTAACTTGATCGGATGGCGAAGAAGAATCAGTTCCTGCTAGACGGCCTGTTCGGTTTCGATGGCCGGTTTCGGCGCTCCGAATACTGGATCGCGAGTATCGGCGTCGGGGTTGTGCGTTTCGTAATCATGCTGGCCGCCGGCGCGGCTCTGGGCATGGGGATAACGGAGGTGTCGAAGACGCTGCCGTTGCGTGTTGGCCTGGATCTGCTCTTCCTCTGGCCCTCGGCGGCGATCGCCATCAAGCGCGGACATGATCGCAACCGCTCGGCGCTGTTCACCGGCGTCATGCTGGCGATCATCTATGTTGTCGCCGAGGTCTCCACCGCCTTGACCGGCGCTGGCCAGATGGTGGCCGGCGGCGTGGTCGCGCTTCTGATGTTCCCGGTGATCATCTACATGTTCATCGACTACGGCCTGATCGACGGCGCCAAGGGTCCGAACCGCTATGGTCCCTCGCCGAAGGGGCATCAGGGCGTCGGCGACGAGGTGGCCAAGACCTTCGACTGAGGCGGCTCTTTCTCCGGCACGGCGCAGGCTCTAGATTGGGCCTGTCGGCGGATGGCCGACTCGAAGGGCTGCAAGGGCGGGCATGAGCGATCGTAGCGAATGGGCGGAACTGTTCCTGTCGGCGAACGGCAGGCTGTCGCGCACGCCGTTCCTGATCGCGGCCGCCGTGCTGATTGGCTTCGCAACGTTTTATGAGGCGCTTGCCAACTACACGCTGCACTGGCTGACCGGCTGGTTCGTATACCCGATCCTGCTGTTCTCGGGCGCCTGTCTCTTGTCCAAGCGCCTGCATGATCGCGGCCGGTCCGGATGGTGGTCGCTGCTGATTCTGGTGGCGGTGGTCGCGGTGTGGCCGCAGCCCGAGCACTTCCTGGATTTCCTGTTCTCGCTGGTGCTCATCTGGGCGATCGTCGAGCTGGGCGTCATGGGCGGCGAGCAGGGCGCGAACCGCTATGGGGCCAACCCAATGAAGGTAGTTTCGGTCTAAACCGGCGCCGCCGTTTCCTCGACGGGCCCGAACACCCTCCCGAAGCTGGCCCGCAGCGCCGCGTCGGCCTCGTCCAAGGTCACCGGCAGACCCAGGTCGACCAGGCTGGTCACCCCATGCTCGGTCTGGCCACAGGGGACGATGCCGGAGAAGTGGGAGAGATCCGGCTCCACGTTCAGGCTGATCCCGTGGAAGCTGACCCACTTGCGCAGCTTGACGCCGATGGCGGCGATCTTGTCCTCGCGGCTCCAGCCCGGGCCCTTGCGCTCGACCCAGACGCCGACCCGGCCGTCGCGCAGCTCGCCGGTGACGTTGAAGGCGGAAAGGGCGTCGATGATCCACGCCTCCAGCGCCGCGACGAAGGCGCGCACGTCGCGGCCGCGCCGGGTCAGGTCCAGCATTACATAGGCCACCCGCTGACCGGGGCCGTGATAGGTGAACTGCCCGCCGCGCCCGCTCTCGAACACGGGGAAGCGGTCAGGCTCGATCAGGTCGCCGTTTTTGGCCGAAACCCCGGCTGTATAGAGCGGCGGATGCTCCAGCAGCCAGACCAACTCGCCCGCCATTCCGTCGGCGATGGCGGCGGCGCGAGCCTCCATGGCGGCAACCGCTGCCGGGTAATCCACGTAGTCGGTCGAAACCGCCCACCCCACCGGCGCGGCGTCGTCGCGCCTCATGGTCGGAAGCCCAGTATTTTCAGGGTTTAACGGGAGAGCAAGCATACGGCCCTAATCTTGCAATCGAGACGTGGCGACCCGGTCGGTCGTTTGAGTCAGTTTCAGGGGCCTTACTTCGTGAGCCAGGTCAACGCCGTCAATGTCGAGATCTCCGTCCTACTGGGGCGCTCGATCTTGCCCATGCAGCAACTGCTGCGCATGGGCCGCGGCGCGGTGATCCCGCTGGACGCCAAGACCAACGACGAAGTGTGGATCCTGGCCAACAACCACCCGATCGCGCGCGGCGAAATCCAGATCAGCGACGACCGCATCGCCATCCAGGTGACCCGCGCGGCCGACGTCTACGACTACATGGCCGGCGGGACCTAAGAAGCCGCAGGCTGGAACTTCGCACATAGCGAACTTCCGACTTCCCAAATCCGATTCAGTTTGCTACCTGCCGCCCCTCACCACGAGCGGTCGTGGCGGAATTGGTAGACGCGCAGCGTTGAGGTCGCTGTATCGCAAGATGTGGAAGTTCGAGTCTTCTCGACCGCACCAGTGTTGAACACGGAATAGAGCGCTCCCGGCGAAATCGGTTTCCGACTCGCTAGGGGCGCTCTAATCGTTTCTGGCCTTGGTTTCGCCCCAAGCGCGCTTCACGGACCCAGCCTTACGAAACCAGCCTAGAGCTCAGGAGGCCCCCATGACCCGGGACACCGCCGAACTGACCGACGACGTGCTGGACGACATCCCGCTGGCCCAGATCCCGCTGCCCAAGTCCGAGACCCCCGAGGAGCTGGAAGATCTCGCCCTCGGCGACGACTACGCCCTCAATCCCGAATATGTCGAGATGGTCGTCGACGCCGCCGACAGCGGCGACACCAAGCGCCTGCGCGAGCTGGTGGGCGCCCTGGACCCGGCCGACGTCGCCGACCTGATGGGCTTCCTGACCGCTGACTACCGCGAGGAGATCATCCCGCTGCTCGACCCCGAGGCGCTGGGCGAGATCATCTCGGAGCTGGAGGACAACATCCGCGAGGAGGTGCTGGAGGCGACCCCGTCGGTCACCCTGGCCCGCGCGCTGGAGGAACTGGACACCGACGACGCCGCCGACGTCATCGACGACCTGGACGACACCAAGCGCTTCCAGGTGCTGGCCGCCATGGGCGAGATCGACCGCGCCGCCATCGAGACGACCCTGTCGTACGAGGACGAGACCGCCGGCCGCCTGATGCAGCGCGAGTTCTTGGCCGCGCCGGAATTCTGGACCGTCGGCCAGACCATCGACCACGTCCGCGAGGCGGGTGACCAGCTGCCCGAGCTGTTCTTCGACGTCTATGTGGTGGATCCGACCTTCAAGCCGGTGGGGGCGATCCCGATCAGCATCCTGCTGCGCAGCCGCCGGGAGACGCCGCTGGCCGAACTGATGGAGGCGGTCACCGAAATCGACGTGGCGATGGACCAGGAAGAGGTCGCCTACATCTTCGACAAGTACCACCTGATCAGCGCCCCGGTGATCGAGCCGGGCGGGCGGCTGGTGGGCCAGATCACCGTCGACGACATCGTCGAGGTCATCCGCGATGAAGCCCAGGAGGACATCCTGGCCCTGGCCGGCGTGTCCGACGCCGGCCGCGACGCCTCGGTCATCGAGATCGTCAAGTCGCGCCTGCCGTGGCTGATGCTGAACTTGGCCACCGCCACCCTGGCGGTCAGCGGGGTCGCCATCTTCCAGGCCGAGATCGCCCAGCTGGTGGCCCTGGCCATCCTGATGCCGATCGTCTCGTCGCTGGGCGGCAACGCCGGCACCCAGACCCTGGCCGTCGCCGTCCGCGCGCTGTCCAGCAAGGAACTGACCACCGCCAACGCCCGCCGCATCGTAATGCGCGAGCTGCTGGTCGGCCTGGTCAACGGCCTGTGCCTGGCCCTGGTGATGGGGACGGCGACCTATTTGTTCTTCGGCGCCAAGGACCATCACGGCAAGCTGGCGATCATCGTCGGCGCGGCGCTGATCGCCAACATCTTCACCGCCGCCCTGGGCGGCATCCTGGCGCCCCTGGCGCTGGAGAAGATGGGACGCGACCCGGCGGTGTCGTCGTCGATCTTCGTGACCTTCCTGACCGACTTCACCGGCTTCTTCGCGGTGCTGCTGATCGCGGCCCTGCTGCTGCACTGACACGTTTCCAGCCGTTATAGGGGAAACTGGCGCCGACCTTGCGCCGGGACAGACGAACGCATCCGCGTCTGTTTCAAACTGGGTCAACTAGGCGATGAAACCGCGTCATCAGGTCACCCGGACGGCCGTCGATCTCATCAAGAGATTCGAAGGTTACCGTCAGAAGGCCGCTCAGCTCCCCGACGGACGCTGGACGGTCGGCTATGGCCACACCCTGACCGCTCGCGCGGGCGCCTCCGTCTCGGAAAAGGACGCCGAGGCCCTGCTGCTGTACGACCTGATCTCGGTCGCGCACTCGGTCAACGAGCACACCTATACGCCGCTGAACCAGAACCAGTTCGACGCGCTGGTCTGCTTCGCCTTCAACATCGGCCTCGACAACTTCCTCCGCTCGGGCGTGCTGCGCCGGATCAACGAGGGCTCGCTGTTGCAAGCCGCGTGCGCGATGGAGATGTGGCGCAAGGCCGACTTCGAGGGCGAGCGGATCGTCATCGACGCGCTGGTCCGCCGCCGCTCGGCCGAGAAGACCCTGTTCCTGACGCCGGCCAACGGCGAGTGGGTGCCCGCGCCCAGCCCGGTGCTGCGTCCCAAGGTCGACTACGACGCCAGCTGCGCGATCCCGAAACAGACGCCGATGGCCGTCAACACCCGCACCGAAGGCGACCGCGTCGTCACCGAGCGCGAGGAAGGCCTGCCGCTGAACGTGGTTGTCCCGGAAGAGGACGGTCCCAGCGCCACCGAGCAGTCGGCCGCCGCCGTCAGCGCGCGCCTGGAAGCCATCCTGTCCGACGCGCCGCCGGTCGCCACGACCACCAAGCCGGAGGTCCGCCAGGACGACCTGGGCCTGCCCGAGCCGCCAGAGCCCGTGCAGCCGGCCCCGGTCCAGCCGGCCGTGACCGAACCAGCCCCCGTCCTGTTCCAGGACGCGCCGACGACGACCCCGGTCGAGCCTATCAAGCCCGCCGCTCCGGTCGAGTTCACGCCGTTCCGCCTGACGCCGCAGCCGGAAGAGGTCGAAAAGCCCCGGGCCGTCGAGGCCTTCGCCCCGGCCCCGAAAGCGTTCTCCAGCGAGCCGACCCTGTTCGGCGCGCCGGCGGCCGGTCCGTCGGTGTTCAATCTGGGCGGCTTCTCGACCAGCGACGAGGTCTCGCTGGGCGCCATGGATGTGCCGTTCGTCGAGACCGAGCAGCCGCGCTTCGGCAATCTCAGCCTGCTGGTCAGCCTCGGCATCCTGGGCCTGGCCCTGTTTGGCGGCGGCGTGCTGTGGATCCTGACCGTGGCGGCCGGCTCGGACAGCGGCGTCAAGCTGTTCGGCTATGGCGCCAGCATGATCGGCGCGATCTGTTTCGTGGTCGCGGCCTACCTGCTGCTGCGCCGCCTGGCCGGCCCGGACGTCGCCGACGAAGAATAGTTTTCTTTGCTTCCCTCGGGGAAGGTGAGCAAGAACGCCCGCGGGTCTCAGGATCCGCGGGCGTTCGTGCTATGGGAGCAGCCATGATGACCAATTTCGCACCCTCGATGGATTTCGCGCTGGGCGAGACGGCCGACGCGATCCGTGAAACCACCGCCCGCTTCGCCGCCGACAAGATCGCGCCGCTGGCGGCCAGGATCGACGAGACCAACGTCTTCCCGCGCGAGCTGTGGGTCCCGATGGGCGACCTTGGGCTGCACGGCATCACGGTCGAGGAGGAGTTCGGCGGCCTGGGTCTCGGCTATCTCCAGCACGTGATCGCCATGGAGGAGATCTCTCGCGCCTCGGCCTCGGTGGGCCTGTCGTACGGCGCCCACTCGAACCTTTGCGTCAACCAGATCCGCCGCTGGGCCACGCCGGACCAGAAGCAGCGCTACCTGCCCAAGCTGATCAGCGGCGAGCACGTCGGGTCGCTGGCCATGAGCGAGGTCGGATCGGGCTCGGACGTCGTCTCGATGAAGCTGCGCGCCGACCAGGTCGGCGATCGCTACGTCCTCAATGGCACGAAGTTCTGGATCACCAACGCCCCGCACGCCGACACCCTGGTGGTCTACGCCAAGACGGGGGAGGGGAGTCGCGGCATCACCGCCTTCATCGTCGAGAAGGGCATGAAGGGCTTCAGCGTCTCCAAGAAGTTGGACAAGATGGGCATGCGCGGATCGGACACCGCCGAACTGGTGTTCGAGGACTGCGAGATCCCGGAAGAGAACATCATGGGCCCGGTGGGCGGTGGGGTCGGGGTGCTGATGAGCGGCCTCGACTATGAACGGGCCGTGCTCTCGGCCGGGCCGCTGGGGATCATGCAGGCCTGCCTCGACGTCGTCCTGCCCTATGTCCGCGACCGTAAGCAGTTCGGCCAGGCGATCGGCTCTTTCCAGCTGATGCAAGGCAAGATCGCCGACATGTACGTGGCCCTGAACTCGGCCCGGGCCTATGTCTATGCGGTGGCGCGGGCCTGTGACGCGGGCAAGACCACCCGCTTCGATGCGGCCGGCGCGATCCTGATGGCCAGCGAAAACGCCGTGAAGGTGTCGCTGGAGGCGATCCAGGCTCTGGGCGGGGCTGGCTACACCAAGGAATGGCCGGTCGAGCGCCTGCTGCGCGACGCCAAGCTGTATGACATCGGCGCGGGCACCAACGAGATCCGCCGCTTCCTGATCGGCCGCGAGCTGATCGGGGCCTAGGCAAGCTCCAGAGCCGCAATTGAAAAGGGCCGCCCCGGTTTCCCGGGACGGCCCTCCATCGTCGTGGCCGCTTTCGCAGCGCGTGACTTAAAACCTTGGGCGCTCAACGCCTAGGCGGAGACCTCACTCTTAAGGCTCCAGGTCACGACTTGCGACCGCGGTTGGAGACAATGAGACACTGGTCACCTCCTTTCAGTTGGTTGAACAACACAAGAGAAACATGGGGTCTGATCGCACGGTTGAAAAGAGGAAACCGTGCGCGACGCGACGTCGCAGGCGATCAGACCGCCAGAAGGCGTAGGCCCACCAGGATCGCCGCCCAAAGCACGAGGGCCGCGCCGATCGCCAGAGGGCGGTTGAAGTTGAATCGACGAACACCGGGAGACGGCGCCGAAGGGCCGCTCGGGACAAGACGTATGTGCGTGGGCATTCCGCGTGAATCCTTCCCTAGTGGTCCCTCTGTCGGAGACCTGACTCAGACCGTATGATGAATCTTCGCCTATGAGAAGAATTCTTCACAAAGAGTCAGGTTGCATCCACGCGGATTGTCGCAGGGGGAGAAAACTCGCATGACCACCTGGGATCCGGACGTCTACGCCCTCTATCGCCGCTACCGTGAGCGGCCTGCTCTGGACCTGTTGACCGCTATTCCCCGCGACCTGGATCCGCGCGAAATCTGGGACCTGGGCTGCGGCCTCGGCGAGCAGGCGGCGCTGCTGGCGGCGCGCCATCCGGACGCGCGGGTGAGGGGCCTGGATTCCAGTCCGGAGATGCTGGAGCGGGCCAAGGCGCTGCCGGGGCGCGTCGAGTGGGTGCTGGGCGAGATCGGCGGCTTCTCGCCTGACGTTCCGGCCGATCTGATCTTCACCAATGCCGCCCTGCAGTGGGTCGACGACCATGCCGGCCTGATCCCGCGCCTGGCCGGGAACCTGGCGCCCGGCGGCGTCCTGGCCTGCCAGATGCCGGTGGTCGAGGGGCTGGGCTGGCGGGCGACCCTGCTGGAGATCGCCGCCGACGGTCCTTGGGCCAAGCGCTTCAGCGGCGTCGAGGGCGTACGCGCCGCCCACGAGCCCCAGGACTACTATGCCTGGCTGGCTCCGTACTGTCCCGAGATCGACATCTGGACCACCACCTACTTGCACGCCCTGCATGGTCAGGACCCGATCGTCGACTGGACCATGGGCACGACCCTGCGGCCCTATCTCGACGCCCTGCCGGATGACGAGAAGAAGCCGTTCCTGGACGCTTGGCGTGCGCGGCTGGCGCGGGACTATCCGCGTCGCGAGGACGGCGTGACGCTGTTTCCATTCAAGCGGCTGTTCATCGTCGCGCGCCGGGGATGACACCCGCCCGGCGCTCGGCCAGGCTCGGCCGGCGGCGCAATTCCGTCACCGCCGTGTGCAGCCCCTCCAACGCGAAGCTGGCGGCGACATAGCCGGCCTTCACGGCGGGCTCGAAGGCGCGCCAGTCACGGATGTCGATACCCTCCAGGTTCGGGGTGATCAGGACGTCGGTGGCCTCGCGGGCGGCGGCCAGGTCGCGGCCGGTCGTCACCGTCGCCGCGCGCATCAGCAGGGCCACGATCGGCGGGCCCTTGCGCCATTCGCCCGAGGTGATCCAGTTCCACAGCGATGGCGGCGCGACAATGTCCTCGGCGGTGATGCTGCGGCCCCGCGTGACATCGACGCCGACGATGGGGCCAAGCTGGAACGATCGCATCACGTCGGCCGGGAAGTTCTTCATCACCGCCCCGTCGACCAGCACCGCCCCGTTCTCGGTCGCGGGGGGTAGGACGCCGGGCAGGGAGATCGTCGCCCGCAGGGCGTTCTGCAGATCGCCGGTGCGATGCAGCTGGTAGGCGCCCGAGGTCAGGTTCGACGAGACACAGAAGAACGGCAGCCACAGGTCGCTGATGTCGACCGTGCCGAAATGCTCGTCCAGCCGCGCCCTGACCTTCTCGCCCCGGGTCATGGCGATCATCGGGAAGGCGATGTCGTCCAGCGGGCTGGTGTCGACGAAGGCCTTGTGGATGCGAGCCTCCAACTCGCCGTCGTCCCAGCCCATGGCGATGCCCGCGGCCACGATCGCGCCCATCGAGGCACCGCCGACGAAGTCGATCGGGATCCCGCGCTCGCGCATCGCCTGGATCGCGCCGATGTGAGCGTAGGCGCGCGCGCCGCCGCCGGACAGGACGAGTCCCACCGACTGGCCGGTCAGCACCCGCGCCAGCCGCTGCATGTCGGCCAGGCCGTTCTCGCGCAGGTGGAACAGCCGCGCGGCCTGGGTGGCGGCCATCCAGGCCTCCGAGCCCGTAGGCCGCGACAGGTTGGCTGACTGCAGCAGGATCAGGTCGACCAGCCGCTGGGCCTGCAGCGGGCCGGAAGCGTAGCTCGGGATGCTGGCCGGGGGAACGCGTTCGCCACGCCCGACCCGGAACAGTCGGTCGACCTGCCGGCCGACGACATGCTTCCAGGCCGTCTCGTCGGCCTCGGCGACATAGAGGACGAAGTCGTGCTCGCGCTCGACATTGCCGAACCATTCGGTGGGCGCCAGCAGGGACTCGCCGCCTTCGACGGTGACCGAGTATCCCAGGATTTCGATACAGCGGGCCAGGCGCTCGATGACCGGCCGGATCGCCGCGCCGGGCTCGACGGCGATGAAGCCGAACACCGACGGGTCGCCGATCGCGGCATGGGTCTGCGCTTGACGGGCGCGGCGGATCATCAGCCGCGACAGCTCCAGCATCACGGTCGGGTCGCTCTCGGCCGCCTCGAAGAAGTCCTCGCGGCGAAGGGACAGCACCTCGCTGTCGCGCAGGGCCACCATGTTGGCTGAGTGGGCGGTGCCGCCGACCAGCGCCATCTCGCCCGCCGGCTCGCCAGGACGAATGACGCCCAGGAACTGCGGCTCCTGACCCTCCTCGCGGCGGAAGGCGCCGAGGCGGCCGGTCTTCAGGAAATAGAGCTGGTCGGCGTCCTCGCCGGGCTCGAACAGGGTCGCGCCGCCGGGCAGGGAAAACCAGGCCGCCGCCCCGGCTCGCCGCTCGCGGGCGAAGAGGCGCGCTAAGGCCGAGTCGTCAGGCAGGGGCGTTTCCACGGCGCGGACGCTAACCCGATCGGGAAGGCTTGACCACGGGGAGCCGTTCGGGCGCAACTGTTGCTCGCCGAGGTGAAATAGAAGAGACCGGTTTTGGCTCTGAACCTTCGTGTTCGGGGTCCAAAAAACTCCGACTTCCGGGCCAGGGTGGAAAAGGCTAAGCGTCATTCATGCCGAAGTTGAACTCCGTTATCGACGCGTCCGGTGATGCTTTCGCCCGTAACGCCGCCCACAATCGCGCTCTGGCCCAAGACCTGCGCGCAAAGGTCGCGGCGGCGGCGCTGGGTGGTCCGGAGAGTTCGCGCGAACGCCACGCCGCCCGCGGCAAGCTGCTGCCCCGCCAGCGCGTCGAGCGTCTGCTGGATCCCGGCTCGCCCTTCCTGGAGATCGGCCAGCTGGCCGCCTGCGACCTCTATGACGGCGAGGCGCCGGGCGCCGGCATGATCTGCGGCATAGGCCGGGTGTCGGGCCGTGAGGTGATGATCGTCGCCAACGACGCCACGGTGAAGGGCGGCGCCTATTTCCCGATGACGGTGAAGAAGCACCTGCGGGCCCAGGAGATCGCCGCCCAGAACCGCCTGCCGTGCGTCTATCTGGTCGACAGCGGCGGCGCGAACCTGCCGCACCAGGCCGAGGTCTTCCCCGACCGCGACCACTTCGGCCGCATCTTCTTCAACCAGGCGCGGATGAGCGCCGCGGGCATTCCGCAGATCGCCTGCGTCATGGGCTCATGCACCGCCGGCGGCGCCTATGTCCCGGCGATGAGCGACGAGACCGTCATCGTCCGCAACCAGGGCACTATCTTCCTGGCCGGTCCGCCGCTGGTGAAGGCCGCCACGGGCGAGGTCATCTCGGCCGAGGAGCTGGGTGGGGCCGACACCCACGGCCGCCGCTCCGGCGTCGTCGACCACGTGGCCGAGAACGACGAGCACGCGCTGGAGATCGTCCGCGCGATCGTCGCCAACCTGAACACGACCAAGCCGCAAGAGCTGGTCATCGCCGACGCCGAGCCGCCGGCCTATGATCCGGAAGAGCTGTACGGCATCGTCCCGACCGACGTCCGCGCGCCTTACGACGTGCGCGAGGTGATCGCCCGCATCGTCGACGGCAGCCAGTTCGACGAGTTCAAGGCGCTGTACGGCACGACCCTGGTCTGCGGCTTCGCCCGCATCTGGGGGCAGCCGGTGGCGATTCTGGCTAATAATGGCGTGCTGTTCAGCGAGAGCGCGCTGAAGGGCGCGCACTTCATCGAACTGGCCTGCAAGCGTAAGATTCCATTGGTGTTCTTGCAGAACATCTCGGGCTTCATGGTCGGCGGCAAGTACGAGGCCGGCGGCATCGCCAAGGACGGCGCCAAGCTGGTCACCGCCGTGGCGTCGGCCGAGGTTCCGAAGTTCACCGTCCTGATCGGCGGCAGCTTCGGGGCCGGCAACTACGGCATGTGCGGCCGCGCCTACAGCCCGCGCTTCCTGTTCACCTGGCCCAACAGCCGCATCTCGGTGATGGGCGGCGAGCAGGCCGCCAGCGTGCTGGCCACCGTCCACCGCGACGCCGCCAAGTGGACGCCCGAGGAGGCCGAGGCCTTCAAGGCCCCGATCCGCCAGCGCTATGAGGACGAGGGCAATCCCTATCATGCGACGGCGCGGCTCTGGGATGACGGGATCATTGATCCGGCTCAAACCCGCGACGTCCTGGGTCTGGCCATCTCGGCAAGCCTGAACGCACCGATCCCGGAGACCACCTTCGGCGTTTTCCGGATGTAGCGTCGATAAAGAGAAAGAGCCCGCCATGACCAACCCCATCGCCGATCCCATCGTCGAAGTGCCCGACACCGACGCGATGAGTCCGCTGGTCCACATGGACAGCACGCCCGAGGGCGCGGTCACCGTGTGGATCAACCGCCCGGACAAGAAGAACGCCTTCGACGCCGAGACCATCGCGGCCCTGCGCCAGACCTTCGAGACGCTGCACGGGGCCGAGGGCGTGCGGATCGTGTTCCTGCGCGGCGTCGGCGGCGCGTTCAGCGCCGGGGCCGATCTGGAATGGATGGGCGCGGCCGTCGACTGGGACGAGGACGACAACCGCGACGACGCGCTCGAGCTGGCTCACATGCTCAAGGCCCTGCACGACATCCCGGCCCTGACCGTGGCGCTCGTGGAAGGTCCGGCCTACGGCGGCGGCGCGGGCCTGGTGGCGGCCTGCGACCACGCCCTGGCCCTGGTCGACGCCAAGTTCGCCTTCTCCGAGGTCAAGCTGGGCCTGACTCCGGCGACGATCAGCCCCTATGTCATCCAGGCGCTGGGGCCGCGCACGGCCAAGCTGCTGTTCGCCACCGGGCGGGTGTTCGACGCCGGCGACGCCTGGGGCTATGGCCTGGTCGACGAGGTGTTCGACGACGTGGCCAGCCTGGAAGCGGCCCGCGACGCCCTGATCGAGGAAATGGCCCCTTGCGCCCCCGGCGCGATCGGCGACGCCAAGGCCCTGGTCAACGACTTCGCTGGTCAGAAACTCGACAGGGGCCTGATCGAGGAGAGCGCTCGTCGCATCGCGCGGCGCCGCGTCTCCGAAGAGGGACAAGAAGGCGTGCGCGCCTTCCTCGGCCGTCGTAAACCGTCCTGGGCTGAGTAGACTCAACTTCAGGCGTTAAGGGGGCGTGATGACGGCGGCGGATCTGGAAGCAGGGGCGGCGGACTCGGCGGCGAGTTTCATTCGCCCGAGGAAGAAGCCCTTCACCCACCAGGGCGAGCCCTGCAAGAATTGCGGGACGCCCCTGGAGGGCTGGTACTGCTATTCGTGCGGCCAGAATGCCGACACTCATCACCGCTCGATCCTGCACCTGATCTGGGAAGCCATCGAGGGGATGTTCCACCTCGATGGTCGCCTGGCCAACACCTTGCCGCTGCTGTTCTTCAGGCCTGGCAAGCTGGCCAAGGACTATATGGAAGGCCGGATCGTGCGGCACGTGCCGCCGTTCCGCACCTTCCTGGTGGCGCTGCTGCTGTTCATCTTCGCGGCCGAGCACGCGATCCACAACATCAAGCACGGCCAGGAGCTGAAGGAAGAGAAGGAGGCGGCCCAACTCGCGACGCCGCAGGGCCGCAAGGCCAAGGCCGACGAGATGCGCAAGGACGCTGTCGTCGATCGCGACGATCGCCTCAAGGACGCCGCCGAGACGCGCGACGAGGATCTCAAGGAAGAGGGCGCCGACAAGGCCAAGATCGCCGAGCGTTACGACGCCAAGGTGAAGAAGGCCCAGAGGCGCTACGCCGAGAAGATCGCCGACGCCAACGCCCTGGAAAACAATCCCAACGCCGCCGCCGAAGCCCTGGCCAAGATCAAGGACAAGAACAGCAAGGCCGCCGAACAGATCCGGGGCATCGACTTCAAGAACGGCGTCGACATGGTGCAGATCACCAGTGACGACGCCGCCAGCGGCCAGACGACCACCAACAATGTCCGCGTCGTCGCGCCCGACGAGCACAGCGCCAACCGCCACATCGGCGGCTGGTTCAAGGAAGGCCTGGCCAAGGCCGTCGAGAACCCCGACTACTACATGGTCGTGATGTTCGGCTGGGCGCATCGCCTGGCGGTGCTGCTGCTGCCGATCATCGGCCTTTCCCTGGCGCTGGTCTATATGAACAAGCGTCAGTACTTCATCTACGATCATCTTCTGGTGGCCACCAATCTGCTGTCGTTCTCGTTCCTGGTGAACGCCATCGGCATGGTGCTGCCGGGCTTCCTGGTCGCCGCCTGGCTCGGGATCGTGTCGCTCTGGACGCCGATCAACCTGTTCCAGACCCTGCGCGGCGGCTACGGCTCCAGCATCATCGGCGCCCTGTTCAAGACCCTGGTCGTCTGGATGATCAGCGTGACTTCGTTCGGCATCCTGGTCGCCGGCCTGATGCTCTTCTCACTTGCCCAGATGTAGGTTCCGCCTTGCTCTCCTCCGTCCTGATCGCCAATCGCGGCGAGATCGCCCGCCGCATCATCCGCACCGCCCGTGAGCTGGGCGTGCGGACGATCGCCGTCTATTCCGAGGCGGACGCCAACGCGCCGTTCGTGATGGAGGCGGACGCGGCGATCCTGATCGGGCCGGCCCCGGCCAAGGAGAGCTATCTCGACCCGAAGAAGATCCTGGCGGCCGCCAAGCAGATGGGCGCCGACGCCATCCACCCCGGCTACGGCTTCCTGTCCGAGAACGCCGACTTCGCCCAGAGCGTGATCGACGCGGGCCTGACCTGGATCGGTCCGCCGCCCTCGGCGATCCGCGCCATGGGCCTGAAGGACGCCGCCAAGGCGGTGATGATCAAGGCCGGCGTGCCGACCACGCCGGGCTATCTCGGCGAGGACCAGTCGGCCGAGCGCCTGGCCCTCGAGGCCGGCAAGATCGGCTATCCGGTGCTGATCAAGGCCGTGGCCGGCGGCGGCGGCAAGGGCATGCGCAAGGTCGAGCGGGCGGAAGACTTCGAGGCCGCCCTGAGCTCGTGCCGCCGCGAGGCCTCGGCGGCGTTCGGCGACGACCGGGTGCTGCTGGAGAAGTACGTCACCCGTCCGCGCCACATCGAGGTGCAGGTGTTCGGCGACCAGCACGGCAATGTCGTCCACCTGTTCGAGCGCGACTGCTCGCTGCAGCGCCGCCACCAGAAGGTCATCGAGGAAGCGCCGGCCCCCGGCATGGACGAGGTCACGCGCGCCGCCGTCTGCGCCGCCGCGGTCAAGGCCGCCCAGGCGGTCGGCTATGTCGGCGCCGGTACGGTCGAGTTCATCGCCGACGCCAGCGAGGGCCTGCGCGCCGACCGCATCTGGTTCATGGAGATGAACACCCGTCTGCAGGTCGAGCACCCGGTCACCGAGATGGTCACCGGCCAGGATCTGGTCGAGTGGCAGCTGCGGGTCGCGTCCGGTGAGGCGCTGCCGTTGGAGCAGGACGAGATCACCCTCGACGGCTGGGCCATGGAAGCCCGCCTCTACGCCGAGAACCCGGCCACGGGATTCCTGCCGTCGACCGGCAAGCTGAAACACTTCCGCCTGCCCGAAGGCGACGTCCGCGTCGACAGCGCGGTCGAGGAGGGCGGCGAGGTCACGCCCTATTACGATCCGATGATCGCCAAGCTGATCGCCCATGGCGTCGATCGCGAGGACGCCGCCGCGCGCCTGGCCGAGGCCTGCGGCCTGGTCGAGGTCTGGCCGGTCAAGACCAACGCCGCCTTCCTGGCCAAGTGCGCTAGCCATCCTGATTTCATCGAGGGCCGGATCGACACCGGCTTTATCGAAGCGCGGCTGGACGAACTGACCGAGCGCGTCTTCAGCGACGCGCCGACCTTGGCCGCGATCGGTCAGAGGCTGGAAGCGTTCGGCGAGGCCGACACGCCGCGCGCCGACCCCTGGGCCAGCGCGCCGTCGCGCCTGCTCGGCTTCCGCATGAACGCCCCGCGCGCGGCCATGGACCTGCCGTTCAATGTCGACGGACAGCGGACGCCGCTGCGGGTGGCCCTGGTGGAGGGCGTGGATGACGACTGGTCCTGGGACATCACCGTCGAGGACGGCCGCGCCCTGGACGACGTCGAGGTCCTGCCGGGGATCTACGGCAAGGGCCCGTTCCACGCTTTCGAGGGCGGCGACGTCCGCGAATTCGACTTCACGGCCAAGGTCGGCGGGGCGGGCGAGGGGGCGGCGTCGGACGGCGCGATCCTGTCGCCGATGCCCGGCAAGATCGTCTCGGTCGCGGTCCAGGCCGGTCAGACGGTGACCAAGGGCCAGACCCTGCTGACGCTGGAAGCCATGAAGATGGAGCACGCCCTGGCCGCGCCGTTCGACGGCGTGGTGGCCGAGCTCTCCGCCACCTCTGGCGGCCAGGTCAGCGAGGGCGTGGTGCTGGCGCGGCTGGAAGCGCAGGGCTAGGCCGTCCATGGGATCTCCGCTTCACGCGGCTTGCCGCTGAAGTTTAGTGGGGAGGCGACGGAGCGGCCGGGCGAACCCGGAGACCGTGGGTGTTTGTGTGCGTTTCGGTTCGTCGTCCGCTCCGCCAGGCTGTTTTTGTCCGTGAGGATGGGGGGCGTGAGCGTCTTTCAGCTCGGGACCCCACTAGCCCCCGGACGGGCGCGGACCAAGTCGATCGGCTACATCCGTCTCGACCCCGACGATCCACGATAGGCGGCTTGTACGATCACCACCCTGTCGCTCCGCTGTTGGCTTTGATCCCGGACGATCCCGCCACCCGCACGCGCTCCTAAAGAGTAAGCCGTGCGACCTGGCGAGGCCGCCGGGAACCGCCAGCGGCCCCGCTCAACCTATCCCCATCGCCGCTTCGGGCCGGATCCAAGCGCCCTCCCCTTGCGACGGGGACAGCGATCATTCAGAGACGCGTAAAAGTGAGAAGTGGTTGATTTCGCTGGGTTCGATCTCGCGAACGCCGGGGATACAGCCCGCTCAATCCCCGTACTTGCCCCCTCCGCGCCTGCGGCGCTCCTCCCCCGGAGGGGGAAGAAGGTTACCCTTCCGCCCCCTCCGGGGGCGGACGACCACGCGACGCGTGGTCAGGTGGGGGCTCTGCGGCGTTGGCCGGAGTGACCTTACCCAGGAAGCTCCGCCCGTTGGGTCCTGGTCTGGCTTGCGTGACGGCAACTCGTGGTTGATGCTGATCGTCGGACGCTGGAGCCTGGGTTGCGCTGCGCCCAAGCCGCCATCGGACTCCGTCGCGAAAGAGGGAGTGACCATGCCGCGACTTCGCCACGCACTCTGGATCGCCGCCTTGATGCTCCCGGCCGCCGCCGTCGCCGACGGCCGAGAGCCCTATATCTCCTGGGGCAAGGCGGGGGTCCCCTTTGAACGGTATCGCGAAGACTCGATCACCTGCGGGGCCAAGGGCGCGACGCGCGATATGCGCGAGCAGACAGCCTTCAAGGACGTAATCCACGGCAAGAATTTCCAAGACAGCGCTCTCGATCGCGGCGACGCCGTCGAATATGTCATGATCTACCAGCGTAATTTCCGGGGCAACGTTCCGAAATTGCAGCGGTTTCTGGTCAATGGCGTGGAAGAATGCCTGATGGGGAAAGACTACGCGCCGTTCGCGCTTACGCGTGGGCAGGCGGAGCAATTGTCCAAATATGAGAAGGGGTCACAAGATCGCTTCCATTACCTGCATCAACTCTCGAGCGATCCAAAAATCCTGCAGGCGCAGGCGCTAGGAATTGCTCGAAAGTAGAGCGGCGGCGGCCGGACGCGGGCGGGCCATCCCGTCGCCGGGTTCGTCCGCGATCCGCCGCGATATGGGCCTTCAGGGGTGGTCCCCAAACAGAACCGCCGCCGCCTAGGTCTCCGCCAGCTTGTAGAAGCGGACCGCGTTGTCGTGGAAGATGTCCTGCTTCTGCGCCTCCGTCAGGAACGTGGCCGCCTCGACGGCCTGGACCGAAAGGCCGATCGCGTCGGGCCAGAACATGTGATCCGATCCGAACATGATCCGCTTGCTGAAACCGGCCTCCACCAGCTGGCGCAGGATCCCGTGGAAGGCGGGGCGAGGCATCAGCCAGGCCAGGGCGCCGGTGTCGAGGTTCACGTTCGGATACAGCATCAGGATGGCGATCGTCTCTTCGAGATAGGGCCAGCCGCCATGCATCAGGTTCAGGCGTAGCTTCGGATGTTTGTTGAGCGCCTCCTCGACATATTCGGGATTGCCGAGACGCGCCCGGGCCGTGCGGCAGCAGGGGTCGAAGGTGGTTCCGCCGGGCATCGAGCCGGTGTGCAGCGCCACCGGGATGTCGAACTCCTCGGCGAGCGACAGGTAAGGGTCGTATTTCGGGTCGCCGAGCGGCAGGCCGGCATATTGCGAGGTCACCTCGCCCAGCACCTTGATGCTGCCGTCGGCGAACGCCTTGCGCAGCGTGTCGAGCGGCGGCAGCGGCGTGTCGTCGGAGCCGCGGACGCCCGCACCGGCGACGAAACGGGCAGGATCGCGATCATGCCAGTCGGTCGCAGCCTTCAGCCGATCGCCGTCGCCGCCGCTGACGACGCCCTTGACCACATTGTGCCGCTTCATCTCGGCGATGCAGGCTTCCATGTGCTCGGCGCCATTGCGTATGGGGCTCTTGGCGCCGGTGATCGGATTGACGATCGGATCGGTGAAGGCGGTCGAGGCCGGATAGGCGTGCATGTGCACATCGATGATGCGGCGCGGCTTGGCGGGCGCGGCCAGCGCGCCTGGCGCGACCGTCGCGGCGACGGCGCCGCCGCCCAGCCTCAGGAAGTCCCTGCGTCCAATAGGCATCTGTTCGCTCCCACGGTCATGCTGCCGAGCGCTGTTGATTAGAGCAGGCGATGAAGCGGAGAAATGATCTGGGAGGTCATGGCGGGGAGGAAGGCGCGGCCTTGGCGGCGTCCCCGAAACAGAACCGCCGCTGCGGACGGCCCCCCACTAGGCGTCCGTAACGGCGGCGCCGGGCGCAAGCCCGTCCGCGCCCCCACAAGAACGCGATGACCTATTCGATAACGTTGTCATGCGAGGCGTCGATCGGTTTCGCTCGCCGGGCGAGCCGACATGTTGCCTCGCCCCGAATGCGCGCTATCTAGCGCCCATGGCGTTGCACATCATCAAACTGGTCGTCGGCTGCGATACGATCGAAGATCTCCTGGCCTGGCACAAGGAGGCGGACCGCCCCTGGATCATGCACACCCGCATGACGCCCAAGCGGATCGACGAGGTGCTGGACGGCGGCTCGCTGTATCGGGTGATCAAGGGCCAGATCCTGTGTCGCCAGAAGATCCTGGCCATCGATACGGTCGGCGCCGGTCCAGCCTCGCGCTGCGAGGTGACCGTGGATCCGCCGATCATCCGAGTGGCGCCGCAGCCGCGCCGGGCCTTCCAGGGGTGGCGCTATCTGAAGCCCGAGGACGTCCCGCCCGACCTGACGGAGGCGGAGGCCGCCGATCTGCCGGTCGAGCTCGCGCGGCAATTGCGCGAAATCGGCGCCTGGTGACTTTTAGGCGAGTTGTTAGTCAAATGGCAACCAGGGCGGGCGTCATCTTGTCGCAGGCAAGCGGAGATAATGACGATGAAAGCCGGTTACGCCGCCCTGGGAGTGGGCATGCTGTTCGTGGGCATGATCGTCGGGCTGCTGATCGCGCTGAAGCCCATCTAACGCGGCCGATTTATCCGACGTCCATATTGTCGATCAGCCGCGTCTTGCCAAGCCACGCGGCGATCAGGATCCGACCTCTGGCCTCGCCGATCGGGCCAGGACCCAGGCGCGACAGCTCGCTGGCCTCGCGCACCTCGACATAGTCCACCTGACCGAAGCCGGCCGCCTTCAGGGCGGCCGTCGCCGTTTGCTCTGCCTCGTCGATCCGTCCTCCGGCCGCCACGTGAACGGCCGCGGCCTTCATGGCCGTCGGCAGGGCGACGGCCGCCGCGCGCTCTTCCGTCGAGAGGTAGGCGTTGCGCGAGGACAGGGCCAGGCCGTCCTCGGCGCGCGCTGTCGGGGCGCCGATGATCTCGATCGGAATGTCGAGGTCGCGCGCCATGCGCTTGACCACCTGCAGCTGCTGATAGTCCTTCTCGCCGAACACGGCGACGTCGGCTTGCGACTGGATGAAGAGCTTGGCGACCACCGTCGCGACTCCGCCGAAGAACTGCGGACGCGCCGCGCCCTCCAGGGGTTCGGAGACGCCCGAGACCGTCACCGTCGTCGAAAAGCCCGGCGCGTACATCTCGGCCCCGTTCGGCGCGAACATCAGGTCGCAGCCGACCGAGGCCAGCTTCTCGGCGTCGATCGCCTCGCCGCGGGGATAGGCGTCGAAATCCTCGTGCGGGGCGAACTGCTTGGGATTGACGAAGACGCTGGCGATCACGCGCTGGGCCTTTTCCTGGGCGATGCGGATCAGCGACAGGTGGCCCTCGTGCAGGGCGCCCATGGTCGGGACCAGGGCCACGCGCTGGCCGGCGGCCTTCCAGGCGCGCACGTGCTCGCGCATCTCGGCGACGGTGCGGACGATGCTGGTCATGGCCTTGAGCCTCCACGCGGACAGGCCGCGCTTATGACGCCGGGGCGCTCGCAGGTCCACCATGCCCTTGGGAGAGCCCGCCCACGCTCAGTGGGCTCCGGGGCGGGGTGCGACAATTAAGCTTGTGGATTGAACCGGTTGACCCGCTAGGGCGGGGGTAACATCGTGTTAACCTTCAGTCCAAGGTCGCGCGAGTCGCGATGCATCAAGGATCGATCACATGGCCGAAACGCGCGTCATCGTCGTCGGCAACGAGAAGGGTGGAGCGGGCAAGTCCACGATCGCCGTCCACCTGGCCACCGCGCTGCTGTACGGCGGCGCCAAGGTCGCCGTGCTCGACCTCGACCTTCGCCAGCGCACCTCGGGCCGGTTCTTCGAGAACCGCCGCGCCTGGCTGGCCAGCAAGAAGCTGGATCTGCCGGAGCCCTTGTCGCTGAGCCTCAGCGACAACGACATCGTCCTCGCCGAGAAGGGAGACGACGAGCAGGTCGCCGGTTTCGAGGCCGCCTTCGCGCGGGGCCTGGCCGAGTGCGACTTCGTGCTGATCGACACCCCCGGCGGCGACAGCGCCATCACCCGCCTGGCCCACGGCCGCGCGGACCTGGTCGTGACGCCGATGAACGACAGCTTCGTCGACTTCGACATGCTGGGCACCGTCGACCCGGTGACCCTGGAGCTGACCAAGCCTAGCCTTTACTCGCTGACCGTCTGGGAAGGCCGCAAGCAGCGCGCCCTGTCGGGCCAGCGCCAGGCGATGGACTGGGTGGTGCTGCGCAACCGCCTGGCCACCACCGAGGCCCGCAACCGCAAGCGCCTGGAGGACCGGCTGACGGCCCTGGCCAAGCGGGTCGGCTTCCGCATCGGCCCCGGCCTGCGCGACCGCGTGATCTATCGCGAGCTGTTCCCGTTCGGCCTGACCATCGCCGACCTGTCGCCGCAGGTGCGGCCGGTGCCGGTGTCGCTGCAGCACCTGGCGGCGCGCCAGGAACTGCGCGCCCTGATGCACAGCCTGGGCCTGGCGGCCTATTCCGGCGAGACCCTGCTGGCGGCGCAGTAGGCGCTCGTCTAAGTTCGTGACGAGGCGGGCGGCCGGGGTGACCTTGCCGCCCGTTCTTTGTCTGGAGTTGCGATGCTGTACCTGCTGCTGGGCGCGGCCATCCTGGTTTTCCTGCTCTGGCCGCGCGGCCGGTCGCTGCTGAAGGGCGACGGCTGGCGGGTCGGGGCGGGCGCGGCCTCGATCGCCGCCTTCGCCGGGGCCGCCTACGCCACGATCCGAGGCTCGTGGGGCACGGGCATCGTCCTGGGCGTCATCGCCCTGTGGAGCGTCACCGAGGCTCGCCGCCGGCCGATCATCCGCCGCGAACTGGTTCGGCCGCCCAAGTCCGAACTCAGCCTGACCGAGGCGCGCGCGATCCTCGGCGTCAGTGCTGACGCCAGCCTGGCCGAGGTCAAGGCGGCCTACACCCGCCTGATCCAGCTGGCCCATCCCGACAAGGGCGGCACCGAGGGCTTGGCCGCCCAGCTGAACGCCGCGCGGGATCGTTTGATCAAGCGGCGCGGCTGAGCTAGGACAAGAGCATGATCAATCGCGAACGCTTCTGGCGCCGCCGCTCGTCGGGCCAAACCTGCTCGGTATGACGCCCTGACCTCGTTCAGGACGAGCCGTTTCGCGCGGCTCCAGGCGTCATCTTCAGTTCGGACTTCGATCATCCCATGACCACCCAAGACACCGACCGCGGCCAAGACTGGGCCGCGCGCTTCAGCGACCGCATGGCTCGCGTCCGCGCCAGCGAGATCCGCGAGCTGCTCAAGCTGCTGGACCAGCCCGACATCCTGTCGTTCGCCGGCGGCATTCCCGATCCCGGCCTGTTCCCGGCCGACCGGATCCAGGCTGGCTACGACGCCATCCTGGCCGACCCGGTGCTGTCGCGGCAGGCGCTGCAGTACTCGGTCAGCGAGGGCTACCTGCCGCTGCGCCAGTGGATCGCCGAGCGCATGACCCGTGACGGCATGCCGTGCGAGCCGCACAACATCATGCTGACGGCGGGCTCGCAGCAGGCGCTGGACCTGATCGGCAAGCTGTTCATCAGCAAGGGCGACACGGTGATGGTGGCCCGCCCGACCTATCTGGGCGCGCTGCAGGCCTTCAACGGTTATGAGCCGGCCTATCTGGATTTGCCGGAGACGGCGCTGAGCCAGGGCGTCGACGAGGAGGCCCTGATGGCCGGCCGCGCCCCGCGTCCGCTGGGCTATTTCGTGCCCGACTTCGCCAACCCGACCGGTGTCAGCCTGACCGGCGAGGAGCGCGAGGCGCTGCTGGCCCTGGCCGACCGCCTGGACATGACCCTGGTCGAGGACGCGGCCTATCGCGAGCTACGCTTCAGCGGCGAGCCGACCCCGACCCTGCTGGCGCTGGACATCGCCCGCGCCGGCGGGATCGACAACGCCCGGACCCTGTTCCTGGGCACCCTGTCCAAGACCCTGTCGCCGGCCTTGCGCATCGGCTGGGTCTGCGGGCCCAAGCCGGTGATCGAGAAGCTGGTCCTGCTGAAACAGGGCGCGGACCTGCATGTCTCGACGATCAACCAGATGGTCGCTCACCGCGCCGTCTGCGAAGGCTATGACCAGCACCTGCACCGCCTGCGCGGCGCCTATGGCGGCAAGGCGCGGGTGATCCTGACGGCCTTGGAGCGGCTGATGCCGGCCGGCGTGACCTGGTCGCATCCGGAAGGCGGCATGTTCGTCTGGGTGGACCTGCCGGAAGGGATCAACGGCGCGGCGCTGCTGGCGCGGGCGATCGAAGAGGAGCGCGTGGCCTTCGTGCCGGGCGCGCCGTTCTTCGCCGAGGTTCCGACGACCAACGCCATTCGCCTGAGCTATTCGCTGCCGACCGACGCGCAGATCGAAGAGGGCGTGGGGCGGTTGGCGCGGCTGATCGCCAAGGTGATGGCGGGCGCGTAGGCTCTCCACATCCGACCTCCCCGGCGAAGGCCGGGGCCCAGATCCACCCAGAGCGTCAGCCGTGAATGCGAAGAGCGCCGCGCGAAGCCGCACGGCGCTCTTGGGTTCGATCTGGACCCCGGCCTTCGCCGGGGAGGTCGGGGTTCTAGTTACCGCGGCGACAGCACCATGCACGGCACGCGCTTGGCCTTCAGGGCCGAGCAGGCGCCGCGGGCGGCGTCGGAGGTCATGCCTTGGAACTGGGCGCGGAACGTGCCGCCGGCGCCTTCGACCGCGGCCTCGGCGTCCGAAACCACCTTGGCGAAGCGACCGCGCACCAGCTTCAGCTGATCGTTGGCCAGCGACTTGGACTTGAACGCGCCGACCTGGACGCTCCATTCGCCCTTTGGCTTTTTGGCGGCGGTCTTGGCCGGCTTGGCCGATTCTTGCGCGGCGCGCAGGGTGGGGGAGACCTTCACCGGCGCCGGGGTGCGCGGATTCTCGGTCAGGACGATCCGCAGGCCGGCCTGGTCGCCGTCGCCCTGTTCGATCGAGGGACGTTCGATCGGGCCCGAAGGCTCTTCCTCGTAGATGTTGGCGGCGATGGTGGTGCGCTCGCCGCGCGACCGGCGCTTGATCACGTCGAAGCCGGTCAGCAGCAGGTCTTCCATGTTGTTGTCGCGCCAGGCGGTCGAGGGGCCGCCCAGGACCACGGCGATCAGGCGGCGACCGTCGCGCACGGCCGAGCCGGCGAGGTTGAAGCCCGAGGCGTTGGTGTAGCCGGTCTTGAGGCCGTCGAAGCCGTCCATGCTGTCCAGCAGGCGGTTGTGGCCCTTCACGTAATTGCCCCGGAAGTAGAAGCCCTTCACCGAGAAGTAGCTGTAGTACTGCGGGAAGTCGCGCATGGTGGCGCGCGAGAGAATGGCGAGGTCGCGGGCCGTCGAGATCTGGCGGCTGTCGGGCAGGCCCGAGGCGTTCACGAAGCGGCTGTTGCGCATGCCCAGTTCCTGGCCGCGCAGGGTCATCAGGGCGGCGAAGCGCGACTCACTACCCGCGAGTCGCTCGGCCATGGCGACGGCGACGTCATTGGCCGACTTCACGGTCATGGCCTTGATCGCCTCGTCGACGCTCAGGCTGTCGCCGGGCGAGATGCCGATCTTGGTCGGGGCCTGGGCGGCCGCGCGGGGCGACATGACGACTCGGTCGGTCAGCTTCAGGCGGCCTTCGCTCAGCGCCTCGAAGGTCAGGTACAGGGTCATGACCTTGGTGACCGAGGCAGGATAGCGGGGGCTATCGGCCCGCTTGTCGTAAAGGACTTCGCCCGAATTGGCGTCGATCACGATCGCCGCGTACTTGGGCTCGGAAGCGTTCAGCTGCAGATAGGGTATGGCCGCCGACGCGGTGGTCGGGGCGGCGGCGCCGAACAGGCACGACAGCGCCAGGCCGGCGGCGGCGAGCAGGGAACGGGCGAAGGTAAGCTTGGCGAACATCGAGCAGCGTCCGTCACTAGGAACTGAAGCGGTTTCGCACCGCCACACGCGTGAACCGTAACATGATGGAAGCGGCCTTTCGCTAAAGTAAACAACTGGTGAGCGATCTTGCCGCAGGCGCGAAAAAATCGAGCGCGTGGTTCCAATGCTGCAGCTTGGGCGCTGTCCCTGCGTCATGGTGCGCTGCACAATTTTGTTGACTGCTGCACTGCAACATGGCAAACCGACGTTGTTCCAAGCGCAATGGACGGTTGCAGCCGTTCCATCCGCCCCGCCTCCGACCCTCCCCAGGAGACTTCCCATGGCCGCCGCCGAAACCATCAAGACCTCTGTCGAACAATTCAGCACCGCCTCGAACCAAGCGTTCAAGGACGGCGTCGAGAAGTCGCTGGCCGCTCTGGCCGAAGCCAACACCCATTCGAAGAAGAACCTGGAAGCCGTGGTCGCTTCGGTGACCGCCGCCACCAAGGGCGCTGAAGCCCTGGGCGCCCAGACCTTCGCCTATTCGAAGAAGGCCGCCGAGGACCAAGTCGCCGCCGCCAAGTCGCTGGCCGCCGCCAAGAGCGTCCAGGAAGCCGTCGAGCTGCAGACCGCCTGGGCCAAGACCGCCCTGGAAGCCTACATCGCCCAGGTCAGCAAGGCCTCGGAGATCGTCTCGGCCTCGATCAAGGACTCGGTCAAGCCGCTGAACGAGCGCATGACCGCCGCCGTCGAGAAGTTCCAAGCCGCTCGCTAAGAGCCGCTTCGGGTTTTGGGAGCGTCCCGCCGACGCTCCCATACAAGCCCAGCCTAAAGGTCCGGACCGCGAGGTCCGGGCCTTTTTTCTTTTGCGCTCCAGCGGGGCGCGTTAAGCATGACCCCCACTGAAGTTCGGTTGGAGCGCGTGCATGTCGAAGGTCGAGGAACGCCTGAAGGCGATTGGTGTCGAGCTGCCCCAGCCGGTGGCGCCGGTGGCCAATTACGTGACCTTCGTTCGGACCGGCAACCTCGTGCACATCTCCGGCCAGATCTCCCTCGACGCCGATGGCGGGATCAAGGGCACGGTCGGGGTCGACGTCGATCTGGAGACCGCCCAGAAGGCCGCGCGGATCTGCGGGATCAACCTGCTGGCCCAGATGAAGGCCGCCTGCGACGGCGACCTCGATCGCGTGGTCCGCGTCGTCAAGCTGGGCGGTTTCGTCCAGGCCGGCCCGGACTTCATCGACATTCCCAAGGTCATCAACGGCTGCTCGGACCTGATGGTCGAGGCGCTGGGCGACAAGGGCCGCCACGCCCGCTCGGCGGTCGGCGTCTACAAGCTGCCCCTCGGCTTCGCGGTCGAGGTCGACGCGGTGGTGGAGATCGCCTGATGCGCCCGCGCGAACGCCCCTCGACCGATGTCTTCGGCGAGGCGTGGGAGCGCCTGTTCGACCCGCCGGTGGCTCACCGTGGTCTTTGGACCCCTGACGGCGCGCCGGAGAACTCCCTGGCCGCCTTCCAGGCCGCCTGCGCCGGCGGCTACGGCATCGAGTTGGACGTACAGCTGACCGCCGACGGCGAGGCTGTGGTCTTCCACGACGATCGCCTGGAGCGGATGACCGGGCTGGAAGGGCGCGTGCGCGACCACACCGCCGCCGACCTTGGGACAATGACCCTCAAGGACACCGAAGAGACCATCCCGACCCTGGCCGACACCCTGACCATGGTCGGTCACCGCGCCATGGTGTTCATCGAGCTGAAGACGCCGTTCGGCGACGTCGGCCCGCTGGAGAAGCGGGTCACCGAGGTGCTGGTCGACCACAACGGCCCGACCGCCGTGATCGGCTTCAACCCGTACTCCCACGCCTGGTTCGCCGATCATCACCCGCAGATCTTGCGCGGCCTGGACAGCTACACCTGGAACGACGAGAGCGCCCGCAAGCTTGCGCCCGAAATGCGCAAGTCGCTGGCGGCGCTGGAGCAGGTCGAGATCGCGCGGCCTGATTTCCTGGCCCTGGGCCTGGACATGTTGCCCAGCCCGCGCGCCGACCTATATCGCGCCAAGGGCATGCCGATCGTCGCCTGGACGATCCGGTCGCCCGACCAGTGGGAAGGCGTGCGCGACCATTGCGACAATCTGATCTTCGAGGGCTTCACGGCGTGAAGCCAAGTGGACCGGGGGTCCAGTCGGCGGTGCGCGTCCATCGCGCCATCGCCGAGATCGGCCAAGACGCCTGGGACGCCTGCGCCGGCCATACGGGCGATCCGTTCGTCGGCTATGATTTCCTGTCGATCCTGGAAGAGAGCGGCTGTGTCGGCTCTCGCACCGGCTGGGCGCCGCAGCACCTGTCGGTGCTGGACGAGGTCGGCGACGTGGCGGGCGTTATGCCGCTCTATCTGAAGTCCCACAGCCAAGGCGAATATGTCTTCGACCACGCGTGGGCCGACGCCTACGAGCGGGCCGGCGGGCGCTACTATCCGAAGCTGCAGTGCTCGTCGCCGTTCTCGCCGGTGACCGGCTCGCGGCTGATCCTGCGGCCGGACATCGACCCGGACGAGGGGCGCTCGGCGCTGCTGGGCGGGGCCCTGACCCTGTGCGAACGCATGGCCGCCTCGTCGCTGCACGTGACCTTTCCGCTCGAGGACGAGTGGCGCTGGATGGGCGAGCGCGGGATGCTGCCGCGCCAGGACCAGCAGTACCATTGGGAAAACCACGGCTACGCCACCTTCGACGACTTCCTGGCGGCCCTGTCGGCCAACCGCCGCAAGACCATCCGCCGCGAACGCCGCGACGCCCAGGCGGGGCTTGAGATCGTCGCGCTCACCGGCGACGAGCTGACCGAAGCCCACTGGGACGCCTTCTTCGCCTTCTACATGGATACGGGCAGCCGCAAGTGGGGGCGGCCCTACCTGAACCGGCGCTTCTTCTCGCTGCTGAATGAGCGGATGGCCGACAAGGTGCTGCTGATCCTGGCTCGTAGACCGGGCGGGCCGTGGATCGCCGGAGCGTTGAACCTCCTGGGCCGCGACTGCCTTTACGGCCGCCACTGGGGCTGCACCGAGGACGTGCCGTTCCTGCATTTCGAGCTCTGCTACTACCAGGCCATCGAGCACGCCATCCGGCTGGGCCTGCCGCGCGTCGAGGCCGGCGCCCAGGGCCAGCATAAGATCGCCCGCGGCTACCTGCCCAGCGCCGTCTACTCCGCCCACTGGATCGCCGACCCCGCCCTGCGCGAGCCGGTCGCCCGCTATCTCGAGCGCGAGCGCGAAGCGGTCGAGAGCGACATGGCGATGCTGGCGGAGGAATATTCGCCGTTCCGGGAGGAGCGGTAGGCCATAAAAACTGTCATCCCGGACAAGCGCGAAGCGCGCCGATCCGGGACCGCCGGAAACGCTGAGTTTGCCGCGGTCCCGGCTCTCCGCTGCGCTGCGGCCGGGATGACAGTTTTAAAAGGCTCAGTGCAGCCGCACCTCGCCCACCTTGTCCTTGTAGGTCTTCTTCGGATCGGCCCCGAGCATCATGCGCACCCCGGCGAACAGGCTGTTCTCGTTCAGCCAGATCTGGGCGTCGGCCGGTTCGAAGCGCAGCAGGCGCAGCTTGGGATCGTCCTTGCCTTCGTACCAGGCGGCGATGAACGGGTTCCAGAGGCGGTTGATGGTCTCGTAGTCGTTGTCGATCCGCAGATGGCCGTCGACCGCCGCGAACAGGTGGTGGCCCTTGTCGGCGAAATGGATGAAGGCGTCGCGGCCCTGGCCCTCGACCTGCCGCACCAGGTCGACGTCGACGGCGCTGAAGATCCAGATCGGGCCGGAATGGTCGCCCTCGATGACGGCGGTCATCGGCTGGGCGCGACCGCCGTCGACGTCGGGCAGGCCCAGCATCACGGTGCGGTCGGACTTGAGGGCCTTCCAGAACTTGGCGGCCAGATCAGCTTCCTTGGACATCGCGGTCTCCCTTGATTGGCGAAGACCCAACGGAGACCGAAGGCGCGCGTTCCTAGGGTGGAGCTTCGCCAGTCAAGACCGGTCCCAGGCTGCCTTCAGTAGCGTCCTGACCTCGTCGTCGATCTCGGCCGGGGAGGCCAGGGCCAGCTTGGCCTTCAGGCGTTCGGACCAGCTCTCGTTCTTCGGTTCGGACAGGCGCGGGGCGGCGTCGGGCGTCAGGGCCAGGCCCAGGGACACGCCGCCGCCCTTGACCGGCTTGGCGGCTGCGAACTGCACCTTGTTGGACCAGGCGGTGAAGGCCTTGCGCTGGCCGGTCACCAGGCCCGGGAAGTCGGCGACGGCGGCCTCGATCGCTTCCAGGATCGCGGTGGAGGCCGGATCGGTCCACAGGGTCTGGCGCAGGGTGTCGGCGTCGTCCCAGCCGCCGGCTTCAGGATAGGCGACGGCGAAGATGTGGGCGGCGCGGTTCTGGCCGACGCCGTATGTCGCCTTCAGCCATTCGGCGCGCGCCTTGGGCTTGGTTTCCTTGCACTCGGCGCGGACGATCTCGACCCACTGGTCGATGGTCTTGCCGGTGTCGCGCTCCAGGCTGGCCTGGACCGAGGCGAACCACTTCTGTTGGCGTTCGGTGAGACCTTGGCTCATGCGGGCGTTCCTTCGAAATGCCGGACCAAGGCGTCGATCAGACGATCGCGGCCGCGTTCGGGTCGGTCCAGGTGGACGAAATGGGTGGCGTCTGGGATCTCGACGGTCGTGATGTTGGCGCTGCGTTCGGCGTCGGCGGCGAAGGCCATCAGGTCGGCCGGGCGGCTCCAGAAGTCGTTCCCCGACCGCAGCAGCAGCACCGGCGCGGTGATCGAGCCGGCGTCGTAGAGCCGACGACCACAGGCTTGGTGGAAGCTGTCCTCCAGCGCCCCCAGCGGCGCGCGGAAGCGGGGCGGGGAGAGGGCGGCGGTCTTCGGATCGCTGGCCAGGGCCGCGGCGGCCAAGGCCTGGGCGACGGCCGGATCGCGCCAGGCGTCCTTGTCCGCAATCGGGATGTTCGTATTCCAGCGGTCCAGCAGCGAGGTCCCGGGATAGAGGGCATAGCCGCCGGTCGCCGGATCGAAGCGGCGCGGCTGGCCGGGTTGGGCGAAGGCCGAGCCAGGACCGAGCATCGGATGGACGTCCGACCCGCCGTAGAGCGCGTTCAGGGTGGCGAGGCCGGAGACCGCTTCGGGGCGCAGGGCGGCGTACCAGCCAGCCCACAGGCCGCCGGTGGCCCAGCCGAGCAGGCCGACTCGCGCGGCCTCGTTGCGCTTCGAGGCCAGCTTGACCACGGCGTCCAGGTCGCGGACTACCTCGTGGGCGCGCGTCAGGGGGCGACTTTGCTCCGGAGGCAGATCCATGGCGGCGGGGCGTTGGGAGCCGCCATAGCCGCGCGCGTCGGGCAGGTAGATGCGACGGTTCAAGCGCAGGGCCAGATCAGCGGCCAGGGAACCGCCGGGGACGGTCAGGTCGAATGAGGTGATCCCCGGCGCCCGGGCCCCATGGACCAGGATCAGCGGCGCCCCGCGCGGAGCCGGCGGCGCGACCTCGCGGACATGGATGCGTATCCCGTCGCCGGTGGTCGTGAAAAGCTCGGTCCGGGCCAAGCCGTCGGCGCGCGCGGTGCTCGCCATCAAGGCCGGCGCGGCGGCCAATACGGCGCGGCGGGACCATCCCGCTCTGGTCGACATTTGCGCGAGCCTCCCCGTTTGCTACGACCGGTGCGTCAGAAGGAGACGGTCATGAGCCTCGACGGACGCTACGACACGGGCAACATCTTCGCCAAGATCATCCGGGGCGAGATCCCCAGCGTGAAGGTGTTCGAGGACGATCGGGTCCTGGCCTTCATGGACGTCTTCCCGCAGTCGCGCGGACATGCCCTGGTGATCTCCAAGGTCAGCCAGGCGCGCAACCTGCTCGATGTCGAGCCCGAGGTGTTGGCCGAGCTGGCCGCCGCGACCCAGACGCTGACCCGCGCCGTGGTCGCGGCCCTGAAGCCGGACGGCGTGGTCGTCACCCAGTTCAACGGCGCGCCGGCCGGCCAGACGATCTTCCACCTGCATTTCCACGTGATCCCCCGCTTCGAAGGCGAGGCTCTGGGGCGACACGGCGAGGGCGGCATGGCCGACGTAGAGGACTTGAAGGCGCTGGCGGCGAAGATTTCGGCGGCGCTGTAGGCTCTGGTTTCGATGGATGATGAGCGCGCGAGATTAAACCCGCATCGCGAAATCCCGGGCTAGGGGACGGGTCTGTTCCGGGCTAGCGTTGGCCGCACGGCAATCGCACCGCGCCCGAGGACCGCATGCTTGAACTCGAGAAAGGCCGCGAAGGCTTGCGCCGCCTGATCTATGCCAGCCGTTTCTCCGGCCCTGGCGATCCGGACGAGACCTTGCGAACCGTCGTCGCCGCTTCGATTCAGAACAACCGGCTGGTCGACGTGACGGGCTTTCTGCTGGCTGGCGAGGGGCGCTTCTTGCAGTGGCTGGAGGGGCCGGCGGCCAGCGTCCGCGAGACCTTCGAGCAGATCTCCAGGGACACCCGCCATACCGACCTCACGATCATCGGCGATGACCCGGCCGAGCGTCGCTGGTTCCGCGATTGGAACATGGGGCAACACCGCCTGGGGGCGCAGGACCAGGCCTTGCTTTCCGAGGTGGGGCTGGAGCGCTTCGAACCCGCCGGCCTGGACGCCGATCGCGCCGAACGCCTGCTGACCCGCGTCGGCGAACGCCACCTGAGGGGCGGTTAGGGGACGAGCTTGATCAGGGCGGTTGAAATGGTCATCAAGACCGCGACGCCGCTGAGGATCGCCCAGCCCTGCAGCCGGATCTTTTCGCTGAGGTCAGCGCGGAGGCGGCTTTCCATCAAGGCCATGTCGGCACGCACCAAGGCGACCTCGCTCTTGAGCTCAGCCTTGGTTGCGCCGAGCTCGACCTTGGACGCCAAGTCACTAAGGTCAGTTTTGGTCGCCAATCCGCTGGTATCCGGAAGCATGGTTGTCTGCTGCACCAGTTCGACGATCGCTTCGGCCATGGGTTGGTCCATGCCGGCTTCGCGAAGCCGTCTTGAAGCGCCAAGGGTGTCGAAGCTGATAGCGGTCATGAGCACACGCTAATCGTTTGTTCCCGTTTCGTCCACAATTTTCGCGTGCGCCAAAACGAAAAGGGCCCGGATCGCTCCGGGCCCTTCGTTAGATCTTTTGATCCAGCCTATTCGGCCATCGCCGGTTCGGCTTCGTCGGCCTTGCCGGCCTTCGGATCGGCGTTGCTGTCGATCGAGAACTCGATCTTGCCGTTCTCCAGCACCACCTTGACGTGGCCGCCGCGCACCAGACGTCCGAACAGGATGTCGTCGGCCAGGGGCTTCTTGATGTGCTCCTGGATGACCCGGGCCAGCGGACGGGCGCCGTAGAGCTCGTCGAAGCCGTTCTTGGCCAGCCAGTCGGCCGCGTCGTCGCTGAGTTCGATCGTGATGTTGCGGTCGGCCAGTTGGGCCTCCAGCTGCATCACGAACTTCTGCACGACCTGGCGGATGATTTCCGGCGTCAGCGGCTTGAAGGCCACGACGGCGTCCAGGCGGTTGCGGAACTCCGGCGTGAACAGGCGCTTGAGGGCGGCCTCTTCCTCGCCTTCGATCTTCGAGCGGCCGAAGCCGATCGAGTTGCGCTGGGCGTCCGAGGCCCCCGCATTGGTGGTCATGATCAGGACCACGTTGCGGAAGTCGACCTTCTTGCCGTTGCTGTCGGTCAGGGTGCCGTTGTCCATCACCTGCAGCAGGATGTTGTAGACATCCCCGTGGGCCTTCTCGATTTCGTCGAGCAGGACGACGGCGTGCGGGTGCTGGTCGACCGCATCAGTCAGCTGACCGCCCTGGTCGAAGCCGACATAGCCGGGAGGGGCGCCGATCAGGCGGCTCACGGTATGGCGCTCCATATATTCCGACATGTCGAAGCGCAGCATCTCGATGCCCAGGGTTTGGGCCAGCTGCTTGGCGGCTTCGGTCTTGCCGACGCCGGTCGGGCCGCTGAACAGGTACGAGCCGATCGGCTTGTTCGGTTCACGCAGGCCGGCGCGAGCCAGCTTCATGGCGGCCGACAGCTGCCCCAGGGCCTCTTCCTGGCCGAACACCGCGCGCTTCAGGTCGGTCTCGAGTTCCTTGAGGGCCTCGGTGTCCGACTTGCTGACCGACTTCGGCGGGATGCGGGCGATCTTGGCGACGACCGTCTCGATCTCCTTGACGCCGATGGTCTTCTTGCGGCGGCTTTCCGGCAGCAGCATCTGGCTGGCGCCCGCCTCGTCGATCACGTCGATCGCCTTGTCGGGCAGCTTGCGGTCGGTGATGTACTTGGCCGACAGCTCGACCGCGACCTTCAGGGCCTCGGCCGTGTACTTCAGCTTGTGGAAGTCCTCGTAATAGGTCTTCAGGCCCTTGAGGATCTTGATGGTGTCTTCCACCGTCGGCTCGTTCACGTCGATCTTCTGGAAGCGACGGACCAGGGCCCGATCCTTCTCGAAGTGCTGGCGGAACTCCTTGTAGGTGGTCGAGCCCATGCAGCGCAGGGTGCCCGAGGCCAGGGCCGGCTTCAGCAGGTTGGAGGCGTCCATCGCCCCGCCGCTGGTCGCGCCGGCGCCGATCACCGTATGGATCTCGTCGATGAACAGCACCGCGTTGGGGTGGCTCTCCAGTTCCTTGACCACCTGCTTGACGCGTTCCTCGAAGTCGCCGCGATAGCGGGTGCCGGCCAGCAACGCGCCCATGTCGAGCGAGTAGATGGTGGCGCCCTCCAGGACCTCGGGGACCTGGTGCGTGACGATCTTGCGGGCCAGGCCCTCGGCGATGGCGGTCTTGCCGACGCCGGGATCCCCCACGAGCAGCGGGTTGTTCTTGGTGCGGCGGCACAGGATCTGGATCGCGCGTTCCACTTCGTTCGCGCGCCCGATCAGCGGGTCGACCTTGCCCTGGCGGGCCTTCTCGTTGAGGTCGACGCAGTAGGCCTCGAGGGCCTCGCCGCCGGTCTTGGTGTTGGGCTTCTCGCCGTCTTCCTCGGTGGCGTTCGAGCCGGCGCTGGCGCCCTTGACGCTCTTGGCTTCCGAGGCGCCGGCCTTCTTGGCGATGCCGTGGGCGATGAAGTTCACCGCATCGTACCGCGTCATGTCCTGCTCCTGCAGGAAGTAGGCGGCGTGGCTTTCGCGTTCGGAGAAGATGGCGACCAGCACGTTGGCGCCGGTCACTTCTTCTCGGCCCGACGACTGGACGTGGATCACCGCGCGCTGGATCACGCGCTGGAAGCCAGCGGTCGGCTTGGCGTCCTCGTCGTCGTCGACGACCAGCGAGGCCAGCTCGACGTCGAGATAGTTGGCGAGGCTCTTCTTCAGCGCGGTGAGATCGACGTCGCACGCGCGCATAACTCCGGCGGCGTCCTCGTCGTCGGTCAGGGAAAGCAGGAGATGCTCCAGCGTCGCGTACTCGTGCTTACGCTGGTTCGCGTAAGCGACGGCGCGATGCAGGGACTCTTCCAGGGGGCGCGAAAAAGAGGGCAATGTGGGCTCCTCAGTCCTTTTCCATGGTGCACTGCAGGGGGTGCTGATGGCGTCGCGCCGAGTCGATGACTTGGGCGACCTTGGTTTCTGCGACTTCGTAAGTGTAGACACCGCACACCCCCACGCCGTTCTGATGGACGTGGAGCATGATACGCGTAGCGTCTTCACGCGACTTGTTGAAGAACCGTTCGAGAACGTAGACGACGAATTCCATCGGAGTGTAGTCGTCGTTGAGAATCAGAACTCGATAAAGCGAAGGCTTCTGCGTCTTCGGCTTCACTTCCGTGACGACCGACGACCCAGCGCCGTTGCTTTGTCCGCCTTGCTTCCGCTCGGCCATCGACTTGTTCTCTCCTGGCGAGCAAATCACCCGCCTACTTGAATTAGATATGGAAACGCGCCGGCATTGGAAGAGGCCGATGCGCCGCTGCGCCGCTTTAACACAGGGGCGCCTCGGAAATCGGCTTCACGTTTGGGAGAGCGAAGACCGCGCGCGAACGGTTCCCAGAGTCTGACCGGCCGAAAACCATTGACGGTTTCGGTGTCTGCCAAGCTCTGATGTCTAGAGGTTGGGACCCGGGCGCTCCCGCTGACGGGGCGACTGGGTCGGGACGAGAAGCCCAAATGGTAACCGTCCTGACGCCGCGCAAGAGGGGCGGTCGCGTCTCGCGAAGGGGACCGTTTCGGCGACCTCCGGGGAAGGCGGGGCCGGCGCCTAGTCGGGCAAGACGTAGTCCAGCGCGTACTGGTGCTTGCCCTCGACCACGGTGATGACCAGTCGGCCGGTGATGCCTTTCAAGGCGCCCGAGCCGGAATCCGGCACGATGTCGATGACCATGCTGACGTCCTTGCCCTGCATCGCGCCGCGATGGACGAGGGCGAAACTCCCCGCCTTGCCATCGAGCGTCCCGACCACCCGTTCGGTGGCGACATAGGCCGCCGAGCCCGGAACCTCGGTGCCGACCGTCAGCATCTCGCCCTTGCCCGTGGCGTCCAGGGCGCCGTGATAGGTCTTGTCCAGGGCGAAGCGGCCCAGGGTCGAGCCCTCGGCCTTGTCCTGCTCGACCGGCTTGGTGCTGACGTCGAAGGAGCCCTTGGCGTGGCGCATGGCGGTCTGCTCGGCGATGGGGGAGGCGGAGGAAGCGGTCGCCAGCGCGGCCGCCACGACGGCGGGGATGATGATACGCAGCGCGGGCATGGCGGACGGTTCCCTCGAACGTCGCAATGAGAACATAATGAGAACTTTTGGTCAACGTCCCTTCAGCGCGCGCCCGCTGACCACGGCCGCCGCGCCGAACTTGCCGCGAAGGGCGTCGATGGCCGTCTCATTCTTGAGGGTGCGGCGCTCGTCGTCGGCGAACATGTCCGAGCCCGCTGTCTCGGCGTCGACGAACTCGGTCAGGCCGGCGCCGATCAGGCGATAGGAGAGGCCCTTGGGCTCGGCGGCCAGCAGCTCTCGGGCTACCTGGAACAGGGTGCGGGCGGTCTGGGTCGGCACGGCCAGGGTGCGGCGGCGGGTGTGGATCTTGAAGTCGGGGGTGCGCAGCTTCAGG
Source organism: Caulobacter sp. Root343 (assembly GCF_001425745.1). Classification (GTDB taxonomy): domain Bacteria; phylum Pseudomonadota; class Alphaproteobacteria; order Caulobacterales; family Caulobacteraceae; genus Caulobacter. The sequence continues at coordinate 243,430 of NZ_LMDF01000001.1, forward strand.
GTCGCCACCCGGCCGGCGACGCCTTCCTTGCGGGCCTGCTTGGCGACCTTTTCGCAGAGCGGCCAGAGCTCGTCCTCCAGCGCGTCGCGCTTGTACAGGTCGTCGTTGAAGGTGGTCTCGGCGCTGATCGTCTTGCGGGATTGGTCCGGGTCGACCAGGCGGCTGTCCTGGCCGTGGGCCAGGCGGTGCAGGCGCAGGCCGCCCGAGCCCAGGCGGTTGGCCAGTAGCTTGAGGTCGGCGGCGGCGATGTCGCCGACGGTGCGCAGGCCGATCTCGGCCAGCGACGACACCGTGGCCGGACCCACGCCCGGCAGGATGCTTACGGGCTTGTTGGAGAGGAAGGTCTGGGCCTCGACCCGTCCGATCGCCGAGAAGCCGCGCGGCTTGTCCAGTTCCGAGGCGATCTTGGCCAGGAACTTGTTGGGGGCCAGGCCGATCGAGACGGTCAGGCCGATGTCGCGTTCGATCTCGGCCTGCAGGCGGGCCAGCATCTGAGCCGGCGTCGCGCCATGCAGGCGCTCGGTGCCGGTCAGGTCGATCCAGGCCTCGTCCAGCGACAGCGGCTGGATCAGCGGCGTCAGCTTGTCGAGCTTCTCATGGATGCGCCGGCTCTCTTCCTTGTACTTGGCGAAGTTCGGCTTGATGACCACGGCGTCGGGGCACAGCTTCAGCGCCTTGTACATCGGCATGGCCGAGCGGGGGCCGCTCATCCGGGCGATGTAGCAGGCGGTGGTCACCACCCCGCGCTTGCCGCCGCCGACGATGACCGGCTTGTCGCGCAGGGACGGATCGTCGCGCTTCTCGACCGAGGCGTAGAAGGCGTCGCAGTCCAGGTGGGCGATCGACAGCGTCCCCAGCTCTTCATGAAAGAGCGTGCGCGGCGAATGGCAGGACGGACAGCGCGGAGCCTTGGCCTCGCCCGTCCATCCGCAGTCGCGGCACAGGGACTTCATGGGATCGCTCTTAGCCTTCGGGCGGCCACAGCCAGACCGCGCCGCGCACGCCGGAGCTGTCGCCGTGGACCGCCTTCTTCACCGGCGTCTCGAACATGTCGGAGAACACGTGCGGGGCGATGGCGGCGGGCAGGCGGTCGTACAGGGCCTCGACGTTGGACATGCCGCCGCCCAGCACGATGACGTCGGGGTCGATTAGGTCGCAGACCACGGCCAGCGATCGGCTCAGGCGGTCGACATAGCGATCCAGGGCCGCCAGGGCCGCGGGATCTCCGGCGGCGACCGCCTGCATCGTGGCGTGGCCGTCCGGATAGCCGGCGTCGCGCGAGAAGCTCGGGCCGGCGATCCAGGTCTCCAGGCAGCCCTTGCGGCCGCACCAGCAGTCGGGACCGGGATACTCTTCGGGCTTGGGCCAGGGCAGGGAGAAGTGGCCCCACTCGCCGGCGACGCCGTTGCGGCCCTCGACGATCTGGCCGTCCACGACCACCCCGCCGCCGCAGCCGGTGCCCAGGATGGCGGCGAAGACCACGCGCTCGCCGGCGCCAGCGCCGTCGGCGGCTTCCGACAAGGCCAGGCAGTTGGCGTCGTTGGCCAGGCGCACGGGGCGGACCAGGCGCTTTTCCAGGTCCTCGCCGAAGCGCTGGCCGTTCAGATAGACGCTGTTGGCCCCGCGGATCAGGCCGCTCCGGGGCGAGATCGAGCCGGGCAGGCCCACGCCCAGCCGCGCACACGTCGCGCCGGCCATGGCCTCGGCGTCGGCCACCAGGCCGGCCACCACCTCCAGCGCCGCCTCGTAGCTGCCCGGGTTGGGCTTGCGCACCCGCGCGACGAACTCGCCCGCCGCGTTGAGGGCCGCCGCCTCGATCTTGGTGCCGCCGAAGTCGATGCCGAACCGGATCATATGAACAGGCGCTCCTCTATGGCGGCCTTGAGGACGGGCCACTCGTCTATGCGGACGTGACGGTCCGGGGCGCTGGGCGCGAACGGGCGCAGGCGCTCGTCGCTGACCATCTGGAACCGGCCGACACGCGGAGCTTTCTCCGCCACCGATTCGAGCTGCGGCAAAAGGTCATCGATGAACACGGCCGGACCGGAGGTGCGGGCCGCCAGCGCCGCCGCCGGTGGGCCCTTGGGACCGCTGTTGATGATCAGCGGATAGTCGAAGCCGTGGGTTTTCAACCATTTGATCCGCGCCAGCCGCCCGTGCTCGGGCGCGTTGGTCAGGATCACGACCTCGGCGCGCGTCGAAAGATCGGCCAGGGCCTCGGCCGCGCCGATCGCCGGAACCAGGTCGTCGGCCCCGTCGCGGAAGAAATCGTCGAACAGGGCCTTGCCCGCGATCAGATCGAGGTGTTCCGTCTCCCCAGGCCGATAAATGTTCTGGAACAAGGCGAAACGATCGACCCGCAGCTCGAAGCCATGGCGTTCTATGAAGGCGCCGAAGCCGCGCATGAACTGGGCCAGCACCTCGTCGACATCGACGATGACCAGCGGCGCGGCGGGCGAAATGGCGCAGGCCTGAAGGTCGGAGTAACGCGGTTCCATGATCTCGGATCGTTGGGTCTTAACGCGATTAGCGCGGGCTTAAGGATATTCGTGTCATCAGGTTCTGGAAGACGGCGCGAATCCCTAGGCGTCGCCACGTGACCGTTTGGTCGGGGTAAGGATGACGAAGAAGGTCCTCATCGTGGAGGATAACGAGCTGAACATGAAGCTCTTTCATGATCTGCTCGAAGCCCAGGGTTACGAGACCCTGCAGACCCGTGAGGGTCTGTCTGCGCTGTCCATTGCCCGTGACAACAAGCCCGATCTGATTCTGATGGACATCCAGTTGCCCGAGATCTCGGGCCTGGAAGTCACCAAGTGGCTCAAGGAAGATGACGAGCTGGCGCACATCCCGGTCGTGGCCGTGACGGCCTTCGCCATGAAGGGCGACGAGGAGCGGATTCGCGAGGGCGGCTGCGAGGCCTACATCTCCAAGCCGATCTCGGTGGTCCACTTCCTGGAGACCATCAAGCGCCTGCTGGACAAGGTCCCCGCCGCATGAGCGCCCGGATCCTGGTCGTCGACGACATCGAGGCCAATGTCCGCCTGCTCGAGGCCAAGCTGTCGGCCGAGTACTACGAGGTCTCGACCGCCATGGACGGCCCGACGGCCCTGGCTATGGCCGCGCGCGACCTGCCCGACATCATCCTGCTGGACGTCATGATGCCCGGCATGGACGGCTTCACCGTCTGCCGGAAACTCAAGGAAGACCCGACCACCCGCCACATCCCGGTGGTGCTGATCACGGCCCTCGACGGGCGCGGCGATCGTATCCAGGGCCTGGAATCGGGCGCCTCGGACTTTCTGACCAAGCCGATCGACGACGTCATGCTGTTCGCCCGCGTGCGCAGCCTGACCCGCTTCAAGCTGGTGATCGACGAGCTGCGCCAACGCGAGGCCTCGGGCCGTCGCATCGGCGTGATCGCCGGCGCCGCCGCCCGCCTGGACGGTCTGGGCGGCCGGGTGCTGATCGTCGACGACAACGAACGGCAGGCCCAGCGTCTCGCCGCCGAGCTGGGCGTCGAGCACCGCCCGGTGATCGAGAGCGATCCCGAAAAGGCCAAGATCAGCGCCGGCGGTCCGGTCGACCTGGTCATCGTCAACGCCGTGGCCAAGAGCTTCGACGGCCTGCGCTTCACCGCCTCGCTGCGGTCGGAAGAGCGCACCCGCCAGCTGCCGGTCCTGGCCATGGTCGATCCCGACGACCGCGGCCGCATGGTCAAGGCGCTGGAAATCGGCGTGAACGACATCCTGCCGCGTCCGATCGACCCGCAGGAGCTGGCCGCTCGGGTGAAGACCCAGATCCAGCGCAAGCGCTACACCGACTATCTGCGCAACAACCTTGATCACTCGCTGGAGCTGGCCGTCACCGATCAGCTCACCGGCCTGCACAACCGCCGCTACATGACCGGCCAGCTCGACTCGCTGGTCAAGCGCGCCGGCCTGGGCGGCGACCCGGTCTCGGCCCTGCTGATCGACATCGACCACTTCAAGAAGATCAACGACACCTTCGGCCACGACGTGGGCGACGAGGTGCTGCGCGAGTTCGCCCTGCGCCTGGCCTCCAACGTCCGGGCCATCGACCTGCCTTGCCGCTACGGCGGCGAGGAGTTCGTGGTGATCATGCCCGACACCGCCCTGGCCGACGCCCTGCGTATCGCCGAACGGATCCGCAACCACGTCGCCGGCTCGCCCTTCAAGGTGGCCCAGGGGCAGGAAATGCTGACCGTGACCATCTCGATCGGCGTCTCGGCCACGGCCGGCGAGAGCGACAGCCCCGAAGCCCTGCTGAAGCGGGCCGACGAGGGCGTCTACCAGGCCAAGGCCTCGGGCCGTAACGCGGTGGTCGGCAAGGCCGCCTGAAATTGAGGCCTCGAGCGGCTTCAAGCTCTACATTTCAGCGCTGAAACCGTTCCTTCCTTGCACGGACGAACCGTTCGGGTGAAATCGCTCGGATGAAGAAGATGCTTACTTGCGGCGTCCTCGCCGCCGCCCTTTCGACCGGTCTTGCCGCTCAGGCGTCCACCATCGCGACCAAGCCCGAGCCGAAGCTGGTCGTGGTGATCTCGGTCGACCAGTTCAGCGCCAATCTCTACGCCCAGTATCGCGGCGCGTTCGTCGGCGGCCTGGCGACCTTGAGCCAGGGCGTGGTCTATCCGAACGGCTACCAGTCGCACGCCTTCACCGAGACCTGCCCGGGTCACTCGACCTTGCTGACGGGCAAGCATCCCAACAAGACGGGCATCAGCGCCAACGACTGGTACGACCGCGCCACGGGCAAGACGGTCTACTGCCTGGCCGATCCTACCGTGACCCTGGCCGACGATCCGAAGGGCAGGGCGGTCAGCCCGGTGAACATGGTCGCCACGACCTATGGCGACTGGCTGAAGGCCGTCTCGCCCAACAGCCGGGTGTTCGGCGTCTCGGGCAAGGATCGTGGCGCGATCACCATGTCGGGCCATCAGGCTGACGGGCAGTTCTGGTACCAGCCCGGCTTCGGCTTCACGACCTTCGTGCGCGAGGGCCAGACGGCGGAGGGGCGCCTCAAGCCCGTCGCCGCGTTCAACGCCAAGCTGGCGGCCGACCTGAAGAAGCATCCGTTCACCTGGGACTACGACAAGGCCTCGGCCAAGCGCTGCAAGACGCTGGAGGCCGACTACGAGACCGGCGGTCGCAAATGGCGCTCGGCCCTGCCGATCCCGGCCGCCGCCGACGAGGCCGGCAAGCAGCGCGACCTCTATGCCAGCCCCTATACCGACCAGGCGACCCTGGAGCTGGCCCAGGCCCTGCGCGAGACCTACGGCCTGGGCGACGGGCCGCAGGTCGACGTGCTGACCGTCAGCCTGTCGGCCACCGACTTCATCGGTCACCGCTACGGCACGCGCGGTCCGGAGATGTGCGATCAGATCGCCCGTCTCGACGACCGTCTGGGCGCGTTCCTGAACAGCCTGGACAAGGTCAAGGGCGGCGTCCTGGTGGTGCTGGCCGCCGACCACGGCGCCGCCGACTTCGCCGAGCGCCTGCACGACGAGGGCTACGGGACCGAGCGTGTGCTCGGCAAGCCGTGGATCGCCAAGCTGAACGCCCAGCTGCGCGCCGACCTGGGCCTGTCCTGGGATCCGCTGATCGCCGACGGCGGCGTCGACCAGATCTACGTCGTCGGTCCCGACCGCAAGACGCCGTCGCTCGCCGACCGGGCCCGCGTCACCGCCGCGGCCGTCGCCTTGATCAACAAGGACCCGGCGGTGGCCGAGGCCTTCGATTCCAACGTCCTGCTGACCATGGCGGCCGCGCCCGCCGACGCCTCGCCCGAGGAACTGTCGGTGGCCGAGCGCCTGCGTCGCAGCGTCTATCCCGGCCGGGTCGGCGACATCGTCGTGGCGTTCAAGCCCAACCGCGTGCCGGCCACGGCAGGGGCGACCTACGTCTCCACCCATGGCAGCCCCTGGGACTATGACCGCCGCGTGCCGATCCTGTTCTGGTGGAAGGGCGCGACCCCGCACGAGCGCGTCCTGCCGCTGGACACGGTCGACATCGCCCCGACCCTGGCCGCCGTCACCGGCGTCACGCCGCCGGCCGATCTGGACGGCGTCTGCCGCCCCCTGGTCTACGGCCAGCATTGCTAACAACAGTTAGGGCGCCTTCTTAAGCTTCTCGACACTTCTCCCGAGCATCCTCCTGCATACATCCTATGCGGGAGGGCGTGGCGATGAGATCAAGAGTGGGCGTTAAGCAGCGGTCGTTTCCAACCGGCTTGTTCATGCTGGGGCTTTTGACCTGCGGAATCTTGTTCTGGATGGGCGGCCTGGCCGCCGACCAGCTGTCCGGCGGACTGTCCATCGTCGCGATCCTGGCGGCCTTCGTCGCCGTGTGCGTCGGGCCGGTCCTGCTGGTGATCACCGTGCTATGGGGCGGCTTCGCCTTCTTCCGCTGGCTGTGGAGCGGCGGACGGGAGTGATCTCCTCCCCCGCGATGCGGGGGAGGTGGCCCGGAGGGCCGGAGGGGGCCAACGCGGCCTAATTCCAGCTAGCCCCCACAGTCGCTCCGCGACAGCTCCCCCGCGAGCGGGGGAGCAGCTTTGACCCTCGGAATCAAAAACGCCCGGCTATCGCTAGCCGGGCGTCTTGATGTCGTAGCGCGAAAAGCGATCCTACTTGATCTTGCCTTCGCGGAATTCGACGTGCTTGCGGATGACCGGATCGTACTTCTTCAGCACCATCTTCTCGGTCTTGGTGCGGGCGTTCTTCTTGGTGACGTAGAAGAAGCCGGTGTCCGCCGTCGAGTTCAGGCGGATCTTGATGGAAGCCGGTTTGGCCATGGTCGAATCCCTGCGGTGGTCGCGCAGGTTCCCGCGCGTTGGAAATGAGAGGCGCGGAACATACTCATCGGCGGCTCAAAGTCAATTGCTGGAGTTCAGTTGCCAGCGGGGCACCGTTTATAAGGAAAATCCGCCGAACGGGCCTGACCGCCGACGGAACCCTCGATCCGGGCCACCAAGGTGTCCTTGTCGACCCGGCGATAGAGGATCCGCTGGGGGAAATCGTGCTCGGGGTTCTCGAAGGTCACCGCGCCGTCGGCGATCTCCTTCACCGGGAAGGTCGCCTCGGGCTGGCCCGAGGGAATCGCCACGTAGCGCAGCTTGCCGTCGTCACCGGGCACGATGCGCATGAACTCGAACTCGCGCAGCTTGCCGTCGCGAACGCTGCGGCTCAAGCCGATCATCGCGCCGCCGGCCGGGGCCAGCCACTGCTCCTCGATCTTCGTGCCGTTGGGTCGGACCAGCGTCCAGCAGCCGCCGATGAAACCCAGCTTGTCGATCTCGGACGGAACCGCCGCCGGCGGCGTTGACGCCAAAGCCAGAGCCAGAATTGAACCGATCATGCGAACCTTCCTCCCCCGAGGAACCCGCCCGCTAGAGGTGGGTCAGATGCCGCTTACCGTTCAGGAAACGCATGAAGGGGGCGGGACGTCCAGTGTCGGCGAGTCTTTGTCCCACTTCGTGCAGTACGAAACGGGTGATGTTGGGCAGGTCCAGGGCCATGGCCTCCTGGAAGTCGACCCAGGCGATCTCGTCCAGCTCGCCGCAGTCGGGACGGCGCTCCAGCGAAAGCAGGGCCTCGGCGGGGGCCATGAAGAAGCGGGCGTCGAAGCGGCGCGGGCGATAGGGCGGGGTGATGGCCCGGGCCACGAAGCTGAGCGGCGCCAGGTCGGGCAGGGCGCCCTGGGCCAGGAACGGCCGCCAGGGCCCCGCGCCGGGGCGCTGAGGGGCTTCCCGGGCCAGCAGCAGGCCTGTCTCCTCGAAGGCCTCGCGCACGGCCGCTATGGCCAGGGCGCGGGCCAGGCGTGCGGGCCTGGGGTGGCGGGACTCCAGGCCGAGGCGCGTGGCGACCTCGGGGATGAGTTCGCTGGCGCTGGGCGCGTCGTAGTCGGTGCGGTCGACCCGTCCGCCGGGAAACACCCACTTGTCGGGCATGAAGGCGTGGCCGCCGTTCCTGCGGCCCATCAGCAGGCGCGGGGCGGGGCCGTCGGTGCGGACGATGATCACGGTCGCCGCGTGCTTGGGCTTCAGCGCCGCGCCGGTCTCGCGCACGGCGCCGTCGTTGATCGTGTCGAATTTCGCGTCGATCGGCGGCAGGCTCATGGCGGAAGGGTAGCCCCATTCCGTCGTCTGCCTAGGGGGACGCGGCGTCAGCCTCGGCATGCTTGACCGCGCTGCGCGACGCGCCCCAAGCTCGCGCCGCTTTTATGAGGGGATATCGGATGCTTGGACGGGTTTCGACGCTGGCGCTGGTCGCCGGCCTGGCTGTCGCCGCGCCAGCGGTCGCCGCGCCCTCTCAGGCCCAGGTGGCCGCCGCGGCCAAGGCGATCCAGCCCAAGGTGATCGCCTGGCGGCGCGACATCCACGAGCATCCGGAACTGGGCAACCAGGAGGTCCGCACCTCGTCCCTGATCGCCAAGGAGCTGAAGGCCCTGGGCTTCGAGGTTCGCGAGAACGTCGGCAAGACCGGCGTGGTCGGCATCCTGAAGGGCGGCAAGCCCGGCAAGGTCGTCGCCCTGCGCGCCGACATGGACGCCCTGCCGGTCGAGGAAAAGACCGGCCTGCCGTTCGCCTCCAAGGTCACCGCCACCTGGGAAGGGCGCACGGTGCCGGTCATGCACGCCTGCGGTCACGACACCCACGTGGCCATGCTGCTGGGGACCGCCACGGTGCTGGCCGGCATGAAGGCCGACATCAAGGGCACGGTCGTCCTGATCTTCCAGCCCGCCGAGGAAGGCCCACAGGCCGGCGAGGAGGGCGGCGCCAAGCTGATGATCCGCGACGGGGCGCTGGACCAGCCCAAGGTCGACGCGATCTTCGGCGTTCATATCGGCCCGGCCGACGCCCACCTGCTGAACTATCGGCCCGAGGGCTTCTACGCCGGCTCGGACCGGATCACGATCACCGTCAAGGGCAAGCAGACCCACGGCGCCCGCCCGTGGGCCGGCATCGACATGGCCAGCATCGCCGCCGACATCGTCCAGGCCATGAACCAGATCGCCGCCCGTCAGGTCGACGTCGGCGCCTCGCCGTCGGTGGTGACCATCGCCATGATCAACATGGGCATGCGCCAGAACATCATCCCCGAGGACCTGTCGATGCAGGGCACGATGCGGACCTTCTCGCCCGAGCGGAAGGCCCAGTTGGTCGACAAGATCACCCAGGCGGTGACAGCGATCGGCGACCGCTACGGCGCCAAGGCCGAGGTGAAGTTCACCCAGCCCTATCCGGTGACCTACAACAATCCGGACCTGTCCAAATGGGTGAAGGCCAGCCTGGAAAAGGCCTCGCCCGGCAAGGTCGACGACAACGCGCCGCTGGTGACGGGGGCCGAGGACTTCTCGATGTACGCCCAGAAGGTCCCGGCCGTGTTCGTCCAGCTGGGCGGGAGGAAGGCCGACGTGCCGGCCGCCACCGCCCCGGCCAACCACTCGCCGTTCTTCGATGTCGATGAAGCGGTGCTGGAGACCGGCGTGAAGGCCGAGGTGTTCATGGCGCTGGATTATTTGGAGACGAAGTAGGGGGTCACTTGCCCCCTCCGCGCCTGCGGCGCTCCTCCCCCGGAGGGGGAAGAAGGTGTCACCTTCCGCCCCCTCCGGGGGCGGACGACCTGCGTGAGCAGGTCAGGTGGGGGCCTGCTGAGCCTGCCGCTCGAACCACGGCGTCATCCGCCGCAGCGCCTCCTCGACCTCCGCCGTCGAGACCGCGAAGCTGAAGCGGATGAAGTGGCGCCCCTCGACCGGGTCGAAGTCGACGCCCGGCGCGGTCGCCACGCCGGTGTCGCGCAGCAGCTGCTGGCAGAACCCCAGCGAGTCGTCGGTCAGGTGGCCGATGTCGGCCCAGATATAGAAGGCGCCGTCCGGCGGAGCGATCTTGCGCAGGCCCAGGGCCGGCAGGGCGTCCAGCATCAGCTGGCGGTTGGCGCGATAGACGTCGATATGGCCTTCCAGCTCGTCGAGGCAGTCCATGGCCGCCAGGCCGGCGTGCTGCGAAAGCGACGGCGCGGTCAGGAACAGGTTGCCGACATAGGCCCGCGCCCGCTCCAGGTCCTCGCCCGCCGGCGTCAGCAGCCAGCCCAGCCGCCAGCCGGCCATGCTGAAGTACTTGGAAAAGCTGTTCACGATCAGGGCGTCGGGGGCGAACTCCAGCATCGACGGCGTGCGGCCCGTGTAGCTGAGGCCGTGATAGATCTCGTCGCTGATGATCCGGATCCCGCGCGCGCGGCAGACTTGCGCGATCTTCTCCAGCTCCTCGGGCGCGATGATCGTGCCGGTCGGATTGGCCGGGCTGGCGACGACGACGCCGGCCGGGGCGGGATCGAGTTCGGCCAGGTGCGCGGCGGTCAGCTGGAAGCGGTCTTCCGGCCCGCAGGCGATCTCGACCGGCTCGAGGTGCAGGGCCTTGAGGCTGTTGCGGTAGGCGACGTAGCCGGGCCGGGCCAGGGCGATGCGGTCGCCGGGCGTGAACAGGCTAGACAGCGCCAGCACCAGGGCCGGCGAGGCGCCGCAGGTCAGGACGATCCGCTCGGGCTCGACGGTCACGCCGTAGAGGGTCTGGTAGCGCTCGGCGATCCGCTGGCGCAGCAGCGGGCTCTCCCAATAGCCCATGGCCTCGGCGTCGAGGATCTCGTGGGCCTTGGCGATCGCCTTGCTCGGCGCGCCGGTCGAGGGCTGGCCGAACTCCATGTGAATGATTGAGGCGCCTTCCATCTTCAGCTGATGGGCCAGGCGGCTGATGGCGATGGCGTGGAAGGGTTCGATCTCGGCGCGCATGGGGCTTGCATAGCCAGGTTTGAAACGCCGCGCAGCCCCCACCTGACTTGCTCCGCAAGTCGTCCGCCCCCAAAGGCGGGCGGAAGGCGTTCCTTCTTCCCCCTCCGGGGGAGGAGCGCCGCAGGCGCGGAGGGGGCTTTTCCAGCCGCGCGCGGCATGGGAAGCAGAGCCATGCGCTCCATCCTCTTCGCCGCCGCTCTCCTCGCCGCCACCCCCGCCCTGGCCCAGACGCCCCTGCCGTTGAACATCGGCGGCCGCGTCGCGCCGGCGGCGGGCGAGGCTTACGACTTCGGCTGGCCGGGGGTCTATTTCGAAGGACGGTTCACGGGGCCCTCGGTCGAGGTGGCGGTCGACACCGGCGCCGAGCACCTGGCGATCAGCGTCGACGGCGTCCGCAAGGCCGAGCTGACCAAGTCCGGCGAGACGCGCCTGAAGCTCGACCATCTGAGCCCCGGCGAGCACGTGGTGCGGCTGGACAAGCTGACCGAGAGCCAGGCCGGTTCGTCACGGTTCGAAGGCTTTTTCGTCGGCCCGCGAGGCAAGCCGCTGGCCCCGCCGTCCCGCCCGCGGCGGATCGAGTTCATCGGCGACTCCCACACCGTCGGCTACGGCGTCCGCTCGACCAGCCACGACTGCACCGAGAGCCAAGTCCACGACCTGACCGACACCAGCCTGGCCTTCGGTCCGACCCTCGCGGCGCGGCTGGACGCCGACTACCGCATCGTCGCCTTCTCGGGACGCGGAGTGGTCCGGAACTACAACGGCGTGGCGGCCGGCGAGCCGCTGCCGGTGCTGTTTCCCCGCCTGATCCCGGGCCAGGCCGAGCCGCGCGTCGCCGCCAACGATCCGTGGAAGCCCGACATCGTGGTCATCGGCCTGGGGACGAACGACTTCTCGACGCCACTGCACGCCGGCGAGGCCTGGGCCGACGAGGCGGCGCTGCGCAAGGACTATCGCGACAGCTATGTCGGCTTCATCCAGGGGCTGAAGGCTAGCCGCCCCGGCGCACGGATCTTCCTGATCGCCGGCGACACCTTCGCGGACGACGTCGCGCAGGTCGCCGGCCGCGGGGGCGCGACGGCGGTGCGGATCACCAACATGGACCGCGGCGCCTGCCACTGGCACCCGTCGGTCGCGGATCAGAGAATGATGGCCGATCGGCTGGAGGCGGCGATCCGCGGCGCGCCATGAATCTCCTCCCCCGCATCGCGGGGGAGCATCTTTGGCGCCAAGCCTACCGCCGCTTGCCCCGCCGCACGCCCTTCGGCAGGCCACCGCGCGGCTTCACCGCCGCCTGTCGCCTTGCCCCCAGGCGAGGACGCGGCGCGTTCGGATCGGGCGCCACGGGCTCGCTGAGCATTTCGAACAGCAGGCCGCCGGTGACCGGCGTGGCCTCGACCAGCTTGACCTCGACGCTCATGCCCAGCGGCCAGCGCTTGCCGGTCCGCTCGCCGACCAGGGCGTGCATCCGGTCGTCGTGGACGAAGAACTCCGCGCCCAGGGTCGAGACCGGCACCAGGCCATCGGCCCCGGTGTCGGCCAGCTTGATGAACAGGCCAAAGCGGGTGACGCCGGTGATCCGGCCCGCGAAGGTCGCGCCCACCCGGTCGGCCAGGAAGGCGGCGATGTAGCGGTCGGTGGCGTCGCGCTCGGCGGCCATGGCCCGCCGCTCGGCGTGGGTGATGACCTCGGCCGTGTCCTTGATCTGGGCGATGTCCTGGTCGGTCAGGCCGTCGGTCCCCAGCCCCAGGGCCCGGATCAGGCCCCGGTGCACGATCAGGTCGGCATAGCGGCGGATCGGGCTGGTGAAGTGGGCGTACTTGGCCAGGTTCAGGCCGAAGTGGCCGATGTTGTCGGCGCTGTAGTGGGCCTGCATCTGGGTGCGCAGGACCACCTCGTTGATGATCGTCGCGTTCGGCCCCTCGCGGGTCTCGTCCAGCAGCTTGTTGAACCGCGACGTCTGCGGAGCCTGGCCCTTGTCCCAGCGGATCTCCAGGGTCTGCAGGAAGTCGGCGAGGTTCTGGACCTTCTCCAGGCTTGGCGTGTCGTGCACCCGATAGATCAGGGGCGAGCGCTTGGCCTCCAGGCTCTCGGCGGCGCAGACATTGGCCTGCACCATCATCTCCTCGATCAGCTTGTGGGCTTCCAGGCTGGGGCGCTTGGTGATCGAGAGGATCTCGCCCTCGCGGATGATGATCCGGCGCTCGTCGCTTTCGATGGCCAGCGGAGACCGCGCGTCGCGGCCGATCTTCATCGTCCGATAGGCTTCCCACAGCGGTTGCAGGATCGGCTCCAGCAGCGGGCCGCTCTTGTCGTCGGGCTGGCCGTCGATGGCCGATTGGGCTTGTTCGTACGAGAGCTTGGCGGCCGAGCGCATCAGGCCGCGCACGAACTTGTGGCCCTTCTTGCGGCCCGACTTGTCGAACACCATCCGCACGGCCAGGGTCGCGCGGTTCTCGCTCTCACGCAGGCTGCACAGGCCGTTGGACAGGGTCTCGGGCAGCATCGGCTCCACCCGGTCGGGGAAGTAGACGCTGTTGCCCTTCTCGCGAGCGTCGCGGTCCAGGGCCGAGCCGGGGCGCACATAGGCGGCCACGTCGGCGATGGCCACCCAGACCACCCAGCCGCCCTTGTTGGTGTCGTCCTCGTCGGGATGGGCGTAGACGGCGTCGTCGTGGTCGCGGGCGTCGACCGGGTCGATGGTCACGAACGGCAGGTCGCGCAGGTCCTCGCGGCCGGCCAGGGTCGGCTCGACGGCGGCCTTGGCCTCCCGCTCGGCCTCTTCCGAGAAACCGGTCGGAATGCCGTGGCTGTGGATGGCGATCAGCGAGGCGGCGCGCGGATCGTTCTCGTTGCCGACCACCTCCAGCACCTTGCCGGGCTTGGGCCCATAGCGGCCGCCGTGCGTGCCGACCTGGGCGACGACCAGGTCGCCGTCCTTCAGGTCATGGGCGACGCTGGGGTCGAGGATCAGGCTGTCCTTGGACTTGCGGTCGACCGGCTCGACGCGGATCTCGCGGCGCAGCTTGCGGATGACGCCCAGGATCTTGTGGGCGCTCTGGCCCAGCTTTTTAATCAGCTTGGCTTCGAACTCGCCGGTCTCCAGCCGCTCGAAGCGGACCAGCAGGCGGTCGCCCAGGCCCGGCGCGCCGGCCGCGGCCTCGTCCTTGCCGGGGGCCAGGCGGACGTTCGGCACGTCGTCGTCGGACTTGGTCAGCTTCACATAGAGGTCGCCGTCGGCGTCGCGCTCGACCACGTCGGCCACCCCGACCGGCGGCAGGGAGCCAGATTCCGCGAAGCCCTTGCGGCCGCGCTTGGCCAGGGCGCCCTGAGCTTCCAGCTCGCGGATCATCTCGCGCAGGGCCCGGCGGTCGCCGCCCTTCAGGCCGAAATGGCGGGCGATGTCGGCCTTCCCCGTCTCGCCGGCGTCACGCAGGAACGCCAGCAGCGTCTCGCGGTCGGGCAGGCCGGCGGCGGGCTTGGAGGTCTTTGCCTTGGAGGTCTTGGGCGGGCGAATTTTGGCCATGTCCTGCCTTAACCCGTTCGAGGGGCGGATGGCCAAGGGAAACGCGTTGGACCGTTGGACGGCTGCTTGACTGTGGAATTTACGCGTGTAGTCCTATCGTTCAACCTACAAACGTAAATCAGGATGAGGCATGATCAAGCGAGCAAAGCTTCTACATGGCGTTTCGGCCGGCTTGGCCATGGCGGCCTGCTTGACGCTTCCGGCCTTCGCCCAGGCGCCATCCGCGCCTAGCCCATACGCGATCACCACCCCAAACGGCCTCGACGAGGAGGACTTCGTCCAGATCGGTGGGATCAGGCAGTGGGTGACGATCCGGGGGACGGATCGCGCCAATCCGGTGCTGCTGATCCTGGGCGGGACCCAGGTCGATGGTCCGGGCGCGATCCTCAGTCCCTATGTCCGCACCTTCCAGCCCTGGGAGAAGGACTTCACCGTCGTCCAGTGGGACCCGCGTGGCGCGGGCAAGACGTTCGTCGCGGCGGGCAAGTCGATCGGGCCGGACCTGACGCTCGACCGCCTGGTGCAGGATGGCCTTGAGCTGACCGACTATCTGCGCGGCCGATTGGGCAAGCGGAAGATCGTGCTGCTGGGCGTCAACTTCGGCTCGACCCTGGGCGTGAAGATGGTGATGGCCAAGCCCGAGTTGTTCTCGGCCTACGTCGGGGCCGGCCAGATCGTGAAGCCTCGCGCCGAGCGCGAGCGCTTCGGCTATGAGCGCCTGGTGCGACTGGCGACGGCGGCGAAGGACGAGGCGGCGCTGGCCGACCTGAAGCTCAGTGGGCCCGATCCCTTCCGCGAGCCCCGCGATCCCGCCCGAGTCGCGGCTTTCCAGCGCGCCTTCGTGAAGTATCGCGGACCTGTGCCCGCCAACCCGATGCAGGAGGCCCTCAGCGCGCCGCACTGGACCATGGCGGACCTCGGCGCCGCCCAGGCCGCCGCCGCGCTGAACGAGCAAGCGCTGGGCCGCGCCTGGGGCGAAAGCTTCGACTACGGCTCGCTGGGGCCGCGCCTTGCCGTGCCCGTGTTCGTGATCCAAGGCGAGGAGGCCAGCAGCGCGCCGGCGCCGATGGCCAAGGCCTGGCTGGACGGACTGACGGCGCCGAAGAAGCTGTTCGTCACCATTCCGGGCGCGGGCAACCACGCCTTGGAGACCCATACGGCCACCTATCTCGAGCTGCTGGACAAGCACGTTCGGCCGGTGGCGCTCGCCGCCGAGCGCAAGCGCTGATCTAATACAGATCCTCGATCGACTTCGGCGGCGGAGGATCGGCGGGCCTGGGCGCGGCCTCCGGCGGTGGGGCTTGGGTCGTCGGCGGCGCCTCGATCATCGGCGCGGGCGGGGCTTCCTGCTCCGCCGTCTCGACCTCGACGGCCTTGGGCTTGGGTTTCTCGACCGGCGGCGGCTCATAGGCGAGGGCCGGGGCGGCGTCCTTGACGGGGACGCCGGAGACCTCGGCCAGCGGCTGCTTGGAGGTCTCGGGCCCGCCGCGATCGATCTTCATCGCGTTGGTCAGGCCCATGGCGAAACCGCCCACGCAGCACAGGATCAGCGCGGACACCACGACGTGCAGGGGCAGGGGGCGTTCCAGCGTCGTCATGCTCGAAGTTTACTCCCCTCCCGCTCGGCTGAAAAGATCAGCCGACTGAACAGCTTAGGTATCGTCGTCCCACGGCGCGGCGCCGTCGTCCGAAGACGCGGCGACCGCGGCCTTGGCCTTGGGCGCCGCCTTCTTGGCGGCGGGCTTCTTGGCCGCCGGTTTCTTCGCCGCCGTCTTCTTGGCCGGAGCATCGCCTTCAGCCTTGGTCGCGGCCTTCTTCGGCGCGGCCGCCTTCTTGGCGGGCTTCTTGCCGCCACCCTTGGCGGCGCGTTCGGCGATCAGAGCCACGGCCTCGTCCATGGTCAGGGACGCCGGATCCTTGCCCTTGGGCACATTGGCGTTGGTGTCGCCGTGCTTGATGTAGGGGCCGAAGCGCCCCGACAGCACCCGCACCGGCTTGCCGTCCTCGGGGTGGTTGCCGAGTTCGGCCAGGGCCGCGGCCGAGGCCCGCTGCGGACGTCCGCCGCCGGCCCGCTTGTCGGCCAGGATGGCGACGGCGCGGTTCAGGCCGACGTCGAACACCTCGTCGGCATTTTCGAGATTGGCGTAGGTGCCATCGTGCAGCACGAACGGCCCGAAGCGCCCCAGGCCGGCGGTGATGACCTTGCCGTCGTCCGGGTGCTTGCCGACTTCACGCGGCAGCGAGAGCAGGCGCAGGGCCTTCTCCAGGTCCATGGCCGAGGCGATCCAGCCCTTGGGCAGGGACGAGCGCTTGGGCTTGTCGCCGCTGTCCTGCGCGGCGAGTTCTTCAACATAGGGACCAAAACGCCCGTTCTTCAGCCACACGGCGCGGTCGGTCGCGGGATTGACGCCCAGTTCCTTGTCGGCGTTCTCGGCCTCGCCGTCGCCTTCCGACACGCCCAGTTGGCGGGTGTAGCGGCATTCCGGATAGTTCGAGCAGCCGATGAAGGCCCCGAACTTGCCGGTCTTCAACGACAGCTGGCCGCTATGGCAGGTCGGGCACAGGCGCGGATCGGAGCCGTCGCCCTTGTCCGGGAAGATGTGCGGGCCCAGGGCCTCGTTCAGCGCGTCCAGAACGTTGGTCGTGCGCAGCTCGGCGATCTCGCCGACGGCGGCGTGGAAGTCCTTCCAGAAGTCGCGGAGGAACTGCTTCCAGTCCAGCTTGCCGTCCGAAACGAGGTCCAGCTGCTCTTCCAGGGCGGCGGTGAAGTCGTATTCGACGTAGCGCTTGAAGAACTGCTCCAGGAACGCCGTGACCAGGCGGCCCTTGTCCTCGGGGACGAAGCGCTGCTTCTCCATCTTCACGTATTCGCGGTCGCGCAGCACGGTCAGGACCGAGGCGTAGGTCGACGGACGGCCGATCCCCAGCTCTTCCATCTTCTTGACCAGGCTGGCTTCCGAATAGCGCGGGGGCGGTTCGGTGAAGTGCTGGTCGGCGCGGGCCTCGATGACCTTGGCGGCCGCGCCCTCCTCGATCACCGGCAGGCGGGCGCTGTCCTCGTCGCCCTCGTCGTCACGGCCTTCCTCATAGACGGCCAGATAGCCGGGGAAGAGCACGACCTGGCCCGTGGCGCGCATGCCGGTCTGGCCGTCTGCGCTTTCCAGGTCGACCGTGGTGCGCTCGATGCGGGCGCTTTCCATCTGCGAGGCGATCATCCGCTTCCAGATCAGCTCGTACAGGCGACCCAGGTCCGGCTCCAGGCGCAGCGAGCCGGGATTGCGGCCCAGGCTGGTCGGTCGGATGGCTTCGTGGGCCTCCTGGGCGTTCTTGGCCTTGGCCTTGTAGTAGCGCGGGGTCTCGGGGACGTAGGGCGCGCCATAGACGTTGCCGATCACGCTGCGCGCCTCGGCGATGCCTTCCGGCTCGACCGACACGCCGTCGGTCCGCATGTAGGTGATCAGGCCGACGGTCTCGCCGCCGATGTCGATGCCCTCGTACAGCTTCTGGGCGGCCTGCATGGTGCGCTGGGCCGAGAAGCCCAGCTTGCGCGAGGCTTCCTGCTGCAGGGTCGAGGTGGTGAAGGGCGGGGCGGGCGAGCGCTTGCCCGGCTTCTTCTCGACGGCGGCGACCTTGAACACGGCGCTCGCCACGGCGGCCTTGGCGGCCAGGGCCGAGCCCTCGTTGCCGAGGTCGAACTTGGTGAGCTTCTTGCCCTCGTGCTTGACCAGGCGGGCCAGGAACGGATCGGCGCCGGCCGAGACGTCGGCGTCGACGGTCCAGTATTCCTGGGTCTTGAAGCGCTCGATCTCCATCTCGCGCTCGACGATCAGCCGCAGGCAGACCGACTGCACGCGGCCGGCCGAGCGGCTGCCCGGCAGCTTGCGCCACAGCACCGGCGAGAGGGTGAAGCCGACGAGATAGTCGAGGGCGCGGCGGGCCAGATAGGCCTCGACCAGCTCCATGTCGACGTCGCGCGGATTGGCCATCGCCTCCAGCACCGAGGTCTTGGTGATGGCGTTGAAGGTGACGCGCTGGACGGTCTTGTCCTTCAGCGCCTTCTTCTTGTTCAGGACTTCCAGCACATGCCAGCTGATCGCCTCGCCTTCGCGATCCGGGTCGGTGGCCAGGATCAGGCGGTCGGCCTTCTTCAGGGCGTCGACGATGTCGGCGACCCGCTTGGAGGCCTTGGCGTCGACCTCCCAGCTCATCGCGAAGTCGTTGTCGGGCTCCACCGAGCCGTCCTTGGACGGCAGGTCGCGGATATGGCCGTACGAGGCGAGAACCGTGTAGTCGGACCCGAGGTACTTGTTGATGGTCTTGGCCTTGGCCGGGCTCTCGACGACGACGACGTTCATTATGACTCTGGGCTGGAAAGCGGATCGCCCTGGAGGCGAGCGCCGGGAAAGTGGGGGCTTGTATGGGGGTCTGTCAACGCGGCCCCCTATAAACAGTATCGCTTGGGCGCCGAGTAGGCGGTTGTTAAGACCCTTGCGCGATAGTGCGAAGGCTATTTTTACGACCGCAGTGACCGCTGATGGATATGACCGTCAATCGGATCGCCACCGAGGCCCACGTCTCGCCGATCCAACCGATCAAGGCCGTGACGTCGAATGCCGAACGGGCGGAGATCGCCGATCGGCTGAAGCAAGCCGTGCGCGCCGCCCCGGCCGCCGGCACGGGCCTGCTGGTCGATCTGTCGGTCTGACCCGACTTCCAAGCTCTACCAATCGCCACGTTCCTGACGCGGGGGCGTGATTGCCTGAGTCCCTGGGTCGGCGCTTCGGCCCGTAGCACGGCGGATTGATGTCGCACTGGAGACGACGCGGCGCGAAGGGCGCGGCCCTGGCCGTGAGCATCGGCGCGCATGTGGCGGCCCTGGTGGTCCTGCTCGCCGCCCATGTAACACCGCCGACGCCCGAGCCGCCGTCGATCATGGTCTCGTTGGTCGATCCGCCGCCGCCCCCTCCGCCACCGCCGCCCCCTCCACCGCCGCCGGCCCCCCATGACGCGCCCAAGTCGCCGGTGAAGGCGCCGAAACAGCCGCCATCGCCCGAGAAGCCCAAGGCGGCCCCGAAGGCCGCGCCGCGCTCGCCCTTGCGGGTGTCGAAGCGTCCGCCGCCCAAGGACGTGACGCCGCTCCCCGCCAGCCGGAACCCCGGGCCCAGCCTCGTGATGGGTCTGGGCGAGTCGGAGCTCATGGGCGCGGCCACCGCCGGCTCGGGGTCTGGCGGCGGCGGAGGCGGGGAGGGGTGCGACATGGTCCGCCTGCTGCAGGAGGGGTTGCGCAAGAACCCGCGCGCCCGAGCCTCGCTGATGCGGGCTCACGGCGAGACCGTCGGCGCCGGTCGTGCGCCCCTGGTCTGGAGCGGTGACTGGGCCCGCGTCACCGGCGAGGAGGGCGACGGCCTGGCCGGCTTGCGCGAGATGATCATGATGGAGGTCGCCTTCGCCCCGGCGGCCTGCCGCGCCGAGCCGATGCGCGGCCTGGTCCTGATCTCCCTGAACGACGGCCCCCGCTCGGCCCGCTTCGCCCTGGGCGGCGGCCGGTGGAAGTGGTCGGACCTGCTGTTCGCCAAGGGCGCGCGGCGCGGGGGTTAGAGCCCGGCGACCAGCCCGCCGTCGAGGATCTCCGCCCGCCCGGCCAGGCTCAGCTCGACGAGCGCCGCCATCACCGCCGAGGCCGGGGCGGCGGCGGCGCGGACCAGGTCATTGCGCGAGACGGGGGTGGGCGACAGCAGGGCGGCGACCTTCTCGCGCAGGGCGTCGTGGTCGATGTCCAGGTCCGGCTGCGCCTCGTAGCCTCGCTCGCGTTCGCGCAGATGCGCCTGGCCCGACAGCGAGCGCAGCACGTCCTCGGCCCCTTCGCACAGGATCGCGCCCTGGCGGATCAGGTCGTTCGTGCCCTTCGAGCGCGGATCCAGCGGCGAACCGGGCACGGCGAAGACGTCGCGGCCCTGCTCGGCGGCGAGGCGGGCGGTGATCAGCGAGCCGGACTTCAGCTCGGCCTCGACCACCACCACGCCCAGGGACAGGCCAGAGATGATCCGGTTGCGGCGCGGAAAGTCCTTGGCCTGGGCGCGGCGGTCGGGCGCGCTCTCGGACACCACGCAGCCTTCGGCGGCCAGGCGGGCGTGCAGCTTGCCGTGCTCGGGCGGATAGACGTCGCCGACCCCGCCGCCCAGCACGGCCACGGCCCCGGTGGTCAGGGAGCCCTCGTGCGCCGCGCCGTCGATGCCGCGCGCCATGCCCGAGACGACGACATAGCCGGAGGTCCCCAGGTCCGTCGCCAGCTGGCGGGCGAAGCGCTGGCCGGCGGCCGAGGCGATGCGCGCGCCGACGATGGCCAGGCTGGGTTCGGACAGCAGCTCGGCGCGACCCAGGGCCCACAGGACAGGTGGCGGCGGATCCAGGGCCGCCAGGCGGGGCGGGAAGTCGGGCTCGCAGCCGCAGATCAGCCGCGCGCCCAGTTTCGCGCCAGCCTCCAGCTCCTGCTCGATCGCCTCGCGGGGTGGCAGCGACAACGGCACGGCGCGGCCACCGCGTCTCGACAGGTCGGGCAGGGCGGAAAGCGCCCGCTCGGGCGTGCCGTAGCGGGTCAGCAGATGGTCGAAGGCGACGGGGCCGACCGTCTCGGTGCGCGCCAGGCGCAGCCAGGCGAAGCGCTGGATGTCCGAGAGGCGGCCCGGCGTCACGGCGCGTCGGCTACGGGAGGGGCTTCCTCCGCGCTCTTCTTCTTGCCGATCTTGGGCTCCTGGGCCTTGAGCAGGCGGGCGATGTTCTCGCGGTGGCGGATGAAGATCAGCACCGCCATGAACAGGCACAGGGCCAACATCGGATAGGGCTGGTCGGTGGCCAGGGCGAACGGCGCGGCGAGGACGGCGGCGGTCAAGGCGGCCAGCGAGCTGATGCGGAACAGGAAGGCCATGGCCAGCCACGTCGCGCCGGCGGCGATCCCCACCGGCCAGCAGGCGCTGAGCAACACGCCGTAGAAGGTTGCAACGCCCTTGCCGCCCTTGAACTTCAGCCAGACGGGGAATAGGTGGCCCAGGAACGCCGCGCCGCCGGCCAGAGCGACGATGGCGGCGGTGTCGTGGGTCAGCCAGCGCGCCAGCAGCACCGCCACCGCGCCCTTGCCGGCGTCGCCGATCAGGGTGATGGCCGCGAGGTCCTTGCGGCCCGAGCGCAGCACGTTGGTCGCGCCGATATTGCCCGAGCCGATCGTGCGGATGTCGCCGGCCCCGCCCAGCCGCGTGGCGATCAGCCCGAACGGGATCGACCCAAGCAGGTAGCCGCCGACGACGGCGATCGCGAGAGTCAGATAGGCGGTGGCGGCGAGATCTTGCACGGGATCGACCCTAAGGCGAGTTGCGCGCGAATTCAACCGCTACGCAAGCGAGAGTTGTGGATCCCTGGTGTAATGCAGACTCGGGGCGTGTCCAAATCTCCTCCCCCGCGATGCGGGGGAGGTGGCCCGGAGGGCCGGAGGGGGCAAGCTGGACCCATGCCGCATTAGCCCCCTCAGTCGCTCCGCGACAGCTCCCCCGCATCGCGGGGGAGCAGATTCTTTACCCCTCCGCCCGATGCACCACGCGGCCGTCCACCACCGTCATCAGCACCTGGCCCTGCAGCCTCCGCCCGTCGAACGGCGAGTTCTTGGACTTCGACAGCAGGCGCGCCGCGTCGACGATGATCGGGGCATCGATGTCGCACAGCACCAGGTCGGCCGGGGCGCCGGGGGCGATGCGGCCGCCGCGCAGGTTCAAGAGCTCGGCCGGGGCCAGGGTGACGGCGCGGATCAGGTCGACGAGGGCGATGCGCTCGTCGTGGTACAGGCTCAGCAGGGCCGGCAGCAGAGTTTCCAGGCCCACGGCGCCCGGCGCGGCCTCGTCATACGGCAGGCGCTTGTCCTCGGCCGGGGCGGGGCTGTGCGAGGAGACGACGATGTCGATCAGGCCCGAGGCCAGGGCCTCGATCAGCGCTTGGCGGTCGTCCTCGCCGCGCAGCGGCGGGTTCAGCTTGGCGAAGGTGCGGTAGTCGCCGATGTCCAGCTCGTTGAACGACAGGTGGTTGATCGACACCGAGGCGCTGATCCGCAGGCCTTTGCCCTTGGCCCGCGCTAAAGTCTCCAACGCTTGGGCCGAGGTGATCTGGTCGACCAGCAGCTTGCCGCCGGTGGCTTCCAGCAGGGCGACGTCGCGCTCCAGCATGATCCGCTCGGCCATCGGCGAGATCGAGGGCAGGCCCATACGGCCGGCGAACTCGCCGCCGGTCGCCGCGCCGCCCTTGGCCAGCCAGGGATCCATCGGCCGGTGGGCCAGCAGGGCGTCGAAGCCCTTGGCGTAGGTCAGGACGCGCTGCATGACCTTGCTGTCGACGATCGGCTTGCCCGCGTCGGTGATGTAGACGCAGCCGGCCTCGCGCATCAGGCCGATCTCGGCCATCTGCTCGCCGTGCAGGCCCTTGGTCGCCGCGCCGGCGACGAGGATGCGGGCGCTGTCGATGTCGCGCGAACGGCGCAGGATGAAGTCGACGACACTGGGATCGTCGATGGCCGGCGCGGTGTCGGGCTGCACCACGAACGAGGTCACGCCGCCGGCCGCCGCGGCGCGAGCCGCCGAGGCCAGGGTCTCCTTGGTCTCGGCTCCGGGCTCGCCGGTGCGGACGCGCAGGTCGATCAGGCCGGGCGCTAGCAGCGCCCCACCGCAGTCAACAACCCGTACGGCCTTCGAGAGCTTGCCGAACTCACGGCCCTTGGCGACGTCGGCGATGACGCCTTCCGAGACGATGACGCCGCCGGGGCCGTCATAGCCGCTCTCGGGATCGACCAGGCGAGCGTTGACGAGGGCGAGAGGCTGGGCGGACGTCATGGTTGAAGGTCTCGCGTACCGAACACGAACATCCGACCTTCCCGGCGAAGGCCGGGACCCAGATTCATCCGGTGAGTTTGGTGTGGACGCGCCCTGAAGCCTTGCTCAAGTGCGCCCTGCTCGCGGGTTCGATCTGGGCCCCGGCCTTCGCCGGGGAGATCGGAGGATATGGGATTCATCGTCCCACCCCCTCAATCCGCGCGGCCAGGCTGGTCAGCACCGCCATCCGCGCGGCGACGCCCATCTCGACCTGGTCCTGGATCAGGCTGACGGCCGGATCGTCGGCGACGTCGCTGTCGATCTCGACGCCGCGGTTCATCGGGCCCGGATGCATGACCTTGGCGCCGGGCGCGGCGCGGGCCAGCTTTTCGCGATCCAGGCCATAGAAGCGGAAATATTCGCGGGTCGAGGGCACGAAGGCGCCCTGCATCCGCTCCAGCTGCAGGCGCAGCATCATCACCACGTCGGCCCCGGCCAGACCGGACTTCATGTCGTGATGGACCGTGACCCCCCAGCGCTCGGCCTGGGCCGGCATCAGGGTCGGCGGGCCGACCAGGCGGACGCTGGCGCCCAGGGTGTGCAGCAGGGCGACGTTCGAGCGGGCCACGCGGCTGTGCAGCACGTCGCCGCAGATCGCCACGGTCAGGCCCGAGACCCGGCCGAAGGCGCGGCGGATCGATAGGGCGTCCAGCAGGGCCTGGGTCGGATGCTCGTGCTGGCCGTCGCCGGCGTTGACCACGTGGCCGCTGACCTTCTGGCTGAGCAGGGACGCCGCACCCGACGAGGCGTGGCGCACGACCAGCAGGTCGGGGCGCATGGCGTTCAGGGTGACCGCCGTGTCGATCAGGGTCTCGCCCTTGGCCACCGACGAGGTCTTGGGGTTCATGTTGACGACGTCGGCGCCCAGCCGCTTGCCGGCCAGCTCGAACGAGCTTTGGGTGCGGGTGCTGTTCTCGAAGAACAGGTTCATCAGCGTGCGGCCGTGCAGCAGGTCCAGGCTCTTGGACGTCTGCCGGTTGAAGGCGACGAAGGCCTCGGCCAGGTCCAGCAGATCCGTCGCCTGCGGCGCGTTCAGGTCGCCGGCGGAGAGGAAATGGCGTTTTGGGAAGGCGAAGACGCGAGCGCGGATCGCATCGATGGCCGCGCGGGCGGGGTCATGGGCTGAAGCCGTCATGAGCCCGCGTCATAGGCGGCTTTGGCGGGGAAGGGAAGCGCGGGGTCTGAACGGCTGCGTTCGCTCCACAGCTATGGAGCCTGTAGCCCCCGCATCCGCTCCAGCGCGCCTTGCAGGATCCAGCCGGCCGCCATCTTGTCCACGACCTCGGCCCGGCGCTTTCTATTCACGTCATGCTCCTCGATCAGCACCCGGGTCACCGCCGCCGTCGACAGCCGCTCGTCCCAGAAGGTGATCGGCAGGTCGGGTCTCAGGCGCAGCAGGTTCCGGGCCAGGGCGCGGTTGGACTGGCAGCGGACGCCTTCGGTGCCGTCCATGTTCATCGGCAGGCCGATGACGATCCCGACGGCGCCGCGGCTGTCCATCAGCTTGAACAGCGCCTCGGCGTCCTGGGTGAACTTGGTCTTTTCGATCAGGGCCAGCGGGCTGGCGACCGTGCGGGTGACGTCCGAAACGGCCACCCCCAGGGTCTTCTCGCCGGGGTCCAGGCCCACCACGGGAGCGTGCTGGGGCAGGGCGGCGGCGAAGTCGGCGATGTCGAGAACGGGCATGGCTCTCCATATCAGGCGGCGCGCCGCTTGAAACCTTGTCTCCGGCCCGCTAACCCACGCTCTCGAATTTCAGGAGATCCCCATGGCCATTGACGCCGCCACCGTGCGGAAGGTCGCCCGGCTCGCCCGCATCGCCGAACCCGAAGAGCGCATCGAGGCCCTGGCCCAGGAGCTCAACGGGATCATGACCTGGATCGAGCAACTGGCCGAGGTCGACACCGACGGCGTCGAGCCGCTGACCAGCGTCGTGGGCGCCGGCCTGCCGCTGCGCGACGACGTCGTCACCATGGGCGGCGATCCGGCCCGGGTGACCAGCAACGCGCCCAAGTCGATCAACAACTTCTTCGTCGTGCCGAAGGTCGTGGAATAATGAGCAGCCTGACGAAGCTGACCCTGAAGGCCGCCCTCGACGGGCTGGCCGCTCGCGAGTTCACCTCGGTCGAACTCACCCAAGCCCACATCGAGGCCATCGAGGCCGCGCGCGGTCTGAACGCCTACATCCTGGAGACCCCGGACAAGGCGCTGGACATGGCCGCCAAGTCCGACGCCCGCCGGGCGCTGGGTGAGGCCGGGCCGCTGGAAGGCGCGCCGCTGGGCGTCAAGGACCTGTTTTGCACCGAGGGCGTGCGGACCACGGCCTGCTCGAAGATCCTCGAGAACTTCGTGCCGACCTACGAGTCGACCGTGACCAGGCAGCTGTGGCGCGACGGCGCGGTGATGCTGGGCAAGCTGAACCTCGACCAGTTCGCCATGGGCTCATCGAACGAGACCAGCTACTTCGGCCCGGTCACCAACCCTTGGCGCTCGGCCGGCTCGAACAAGGCCCTGACCCCGGGCGGCTCGTCCGGCGGTTCGGCCGCGGCGGTCGCGGCGGACCTGTGCCTGGGCGCGACGGCCACCGACACCGGCGGCTCGATCCGTCAGCCCGCGGCTTTCACGGGCACGGTCGGCATCAAGCCGACCTACGGCCGCTGCTCGCGCTGGGGCGTCGTGGCCTTCGCCAGCTCGCTGGACCAGGCCGGCCCGATCGCCAAGACCGTCGAGGACGCGGCCCTGTTGCTGACCGCGATGTCGGGCCATGACCCCAAGGACTCGACCAGCCTCGACATCCCCGTGCCGGACTTCACGCAATTCGTGGGCAAGTCGGTAAAGGGCCTGCGCATCGGCATTCCCAAGGAATACCGCGTCGACAACATGCCGGCCGAGATCGAGAAGCTGTGGGCCGACGGCGTCGCCTGGCTGAAGGACGCCGGCTGCGAGATCGTCGACATCAGCCTGCCGCACACCAAATACGCCCTGCCGGCCTACTATATCGTGGCCCCGGCCGAGGCGTCCTCGAACCTGGCCCGCTACGACGGCATGCGCTACGGCCTGCGCGAGGACGGCGCCAACTTGACCGAGATCTACGAGAAGACCCGCGCGTCGGGCTTCGGCGACGAGGTCAAGCGCCGCATCCTGATCGGCACCTATGTGCTCAGCGCCGGCTACTACGACGCCTACTATCTGAAGGCCCTGAAGGTGCGCCGCCGCATCGCCGAGGACTTCGACAAGGCCTGGGAAAAGTGCGACGCCATCCTGACCCCGACCGCGCCGTCGGCGGCGTTCGGCCTGGGCGAGAACAGCAACGACCCGATCGCCATGTACCTGAACGACGTCTTCACGGTGACAACGAACCTGGCCGGGTTGCCGGGCCTGTCCTTGCCGGCCGGCCTCGACGCCAACGGCCTGCCGCTGGGCCTGCAGATCATCGGCAAGCCCCTCGACG
Organism: Caulobacter sp. Root343; assembly: GCF_001425745.1. GTDB lineage: Bacteria > Pseudomonadota > Alphaproteobacteria > Caulobacterales > Caulobacteraceae > Caulobacter. The sequence continues at coordinate 270,121 of NZ_LMDF01000001.1, forward strand.
AGGGGACGGTGTTCTCGGTCGCCGGCGCGGTCGAGAAGGCCGCGGGTTTCACGGCCAAGGCCGAAAAATGGTGGTGATCTAGAAAAGGGCGGCCCCTCGCGGAGCCGCCCTTCTTCTTGGGATCTCTCTTGGGAGGAGAGAGGGGAGATTACATCGGGGCCGACGGCTCGGTCGTGGCCGGGGCCGGGGCGGCCGGCGGCGGGACCACCAGCGGCGCCGGTTCGGCGATGGCCGGGGCGCTCACGGTCGGGGCGGCCGGAACGGTGGCGCTGACATTGGCCGAAGCGCTCGAGACGTCCGGCGCGCTCTCACGGGCGGGAGCGGCGCGACGAGCGGCCGGACGGGCTGCGGGCGCGGCGCGCGGCGCGGTCGAGCGGGCCACCGGCGGCGGGGCCGCCTCGTTGGCGGCGACCTCGGTCGGCTGCGGGATCGGCGACGGTGTCGCAGCGACATTGGCCGGGACGGGCGTGGCAGCCGGGGCCGGGGTCTCGGCGGCGGCGGTTTTCAGCGACTGCGGATCGGTCGGGGCTTCGGCGCGGTTGGCGCTCATGGCCCAGATCAGGCCGCCGGCGGCGATCGCCAGGACGGGAAGGCCGACGAGAAGCGGCAGGTTGTTGGACGCCTTCTTCTTCGGCGTGCGAGCATAGACCGGCTGCGTCGGAAACAGAGCCGAAGCATTGGGGTCAGTCGTCACGACCGGTTCCGGGGCGTCGAAATTAAGCGTAGGGCGAGCGGTGGTCATTTCTACCTCCGAGGGTGAGCTGTTCGGGGAATCGAACGGCGCGATAACTCGACGGTTCCCTTGCCTCGCAATGGCGCCAATGATGACCAGAAAAGGCCATTTTTTCACTCGACCAGCTTACAGCTCCGCTGAATACTTTCCCTCCCCTTTATGGGGAGGGTGGCCGCGAAGCGGTCGGGTGGGGCTCGGCATGACCGTCGTCCGCGCGAGAGCATTGCGAAAGGTCATGAGCCACGCCGAGGTTCGGCTCTGGTCTCGCTTGAAAAAGCTGAGGGGCGAAGGCTTTCACATCCGTCGCCAAGCGCCGTTCCGAGGCTACATCCTCGACTTCGTCTGCTTCGACAGGAGGCTAGCCATCGAGGTGGATGGTCCCCATCACGATACGCTCGAGCAGCAAGAGCACGACGCTATTCGAGACCGAGTTCTGCGCCGAGAAGGCTTCCAAACCTTGCGTTTCCCGGGCCGGGCGGTGCATGAGGAGATCGACGCCGTGATGGATATGATTTGTCATGCCCTGAACGCCGCGAGCCCCACCCGGCCGCTTCGCGGCCACCCTCCCCACGAGGGGGAGGGAGGAAGCTAAGAGATGACTGAAGCAACTTCTTCCAAAGTGATCCAAGGCCGCACCGGCCCCTGGGAAATCGTTCTGGGCCTCGAGATCCACGCTCAGGTGGCCAGCAAGTCCAAGCTGTTCTCCGGCGCCGCCGTCGGCTTCGGCGCGGGGCCGAACGAGCAGGTCAGCCTGGTGGACGCGGCCATGCCGGGCATGCTGCCGGTCCTGAACGGGTTCTGTGTCGAGCAGGCCGTGAAGACGGGCCTGGGCCTGAAGGCGCAGATCAACCTGAAGAGCCGCTTCGATCGCAAGAACTACTTCTATCCCGACCTGCCGCAGGGCTATCAGATCAGCCAATTCGACCAGCCAATCGTCGGCGAGGGCGTCGTCACGGTCGAGCGCGACGACGGTACGACCTTCGACGTGCGCATCGAGCGCCTGCACCTGGAGCAGGACGCCGGCAAGTCGCTGCACGATCAGGATCCGAACGCGACCTATGTCGACCTGAACCGCGCGGGCACGGCGCTGATGGAGATCGTCTCCAAGCCCGACATGCGCACCTCGGAAGAGGCGGCCGCCTACGTCAAGAAGCTGCGGACGATCCTGGTCTATCTGGGCACCTGCGACGGCGACATGGAGAAGGGCAACCTGCGCGCCGACGTCAACGTCTCGGTCTGCCGTCCGGGCGCCTACGAGAAGTTCCGCGAGACCGGCAGCTTCAGCCACCTGGGCACGCGCTGCGAGATCAAGAACGTCAATTCGTATCGCTACATCCAGCAGGCCATCGAGTACGAGGCGCGTCGCCAGATCGAGATCCTGGAAGACGGCGGCAAGATCGACCAGGAGACCCGCCTGTTCGACCCGACCAAGGGCGAGACCCGCTCGATGCGGAGCAAGGAAGAGGCGCACGACTATCGCTACTTCCCCGATCCGGACCTGCTGCCGCTGGTCCTGGATCCCGCCTGGGTGAAGTCGATCGAGGAGACCCTGCCGGAGCTGCCGGACGCCAAGAAGGCGCGCCTGCAGAGCCAGTACGGCCTTTCGGCCTACGACGCCGGCGTGCTGATCATCGAGAGCGACCGCGCCGATTACTTCGAAGCCGCCGCCAAGGGGCGCGACGCCAAGCTGGTGGCCAATTGGGTGACCAACGAGCTGCTGTCGAAGCTGTCGGCCGGCGGCCACGAGATCGCCGCCTCGCCGCTGCCGTCGTCGGACATCGCCCAGTTGGTCGAGCTGATCGAGAACGGCACCATCTCGTCGAAGATCGCCAAGGAGGTCTTCGAACACATGTGGGCCGGCGAGGGCCGTCCCGCCGAGATCGTCGAGAAGCGCGGCTTGGTGCAGATCAACGACACCGGCGCGATCGAGAAGGCCATCGACGACCTGATCGCCGGCAATCCCGACAAGGCCGAGGCCGTGAAGGACAAGCCGCAGGCCCTGGGTTGGTTCGTCGGTCAGGTGATGAAGGCCACGGGCGGCAAGGCCAACCCCGGCACGGTCAACGAGCTGCTCCGCAAGAAGCTCGGCGTCGAATAGCGCCGATCAGATCCCCGAACGACGAGGGCCCGCGGCGGAAGCCACGGGCCCTTCTTCGTTGATGCGAACTTTTTCTTATTGAGGCTGGGTCGGAGAGGTCGAAGACTCCTCGCCCGGCTTCTTGTGCTTCTTGTGCTTCTTGGCCGTCTTGTCGTCGGCCGTGGTCTTCTCCTCGGTGGCCGGCGCCGTGGCCGAGGTCGGCGTACCGGCGCTATCGGCCGGAGCGGCGGTCTCGGAGGCGGGCGGGGCGGCCTGGGTCGAGGGATCCGTGGTCGACGGCGTCGTGGTCGTGGCCGGAGCGGTCGACGGCATCGGGGACGGATCGGCCGGGGTCGTCTGCGGCGCCGTCGTCTGAGCCAGGGCCGAGCCCGCATAGGCGGCGGCGGCCAGGGTGAGCGCGGCGGTGGTGAGGCGCAGGGTCTTCATCGGGTCATGACCATGTTGCTGTAGCGTCGGAGTGTGACGCGAGGCGAACGCTGACCCTGCAATGCGTTCGAAATAGCTTCGCAATCGGGCGCTTAGGCCCAATACGCGGCGAGGTTGTGGCGCTGATGGCCGCAAAACGGCGCCCCAGGCAAAGCTCAGGACGCCGTCTCGCAATGGCAAAGCCAGTTCAGGTCTAGTTATTGGCGATGACGTCGAAGATCAGGCCCGTCGCGATGGCGGCCAGGACATAGTCATTACCGGTGTGGTACCAATAGTAGCCGCGGGGCGGCGGGCGCAGGTGATAGCGATAGTAATCGTTCACCACATAGCCATGACCGCGATAGTAGCCGGGCAAATAGGCGCCACGGCGCCACGACGTATAGCCGGGGCGGAAGCCGGGACGGCCATAGTAGGCCGCCGGCGGCGGGCCGTAGGACCAGCGATTGTTATAATAGTAGCCGTTGTGACGGCCGCCATCCCAGCGGTCGCCGCGGTCCCAGCCGTTGTGGCGGCCGTTGTCCCAGTGGCCGCGGTCACGGTCGTAGCCTCGGCCCCGGTCATAGTCCCCGCGATCATGGTCCCGACCGCGATCCCAGTCGCGATCACGGTGGTCCCAGCGACCGCGATCCTGGGCGGCGGCGTCGGTCGCCGTCAGGGCCATCGGCCCGGCCACGGAGGCCACGGCGGCGATGGTGAGCAGCAGACGTTTCATCTCGTCTTCTCCTAGTGGTCGGGCGACGAAATCGAAGCGCCGCCTAGAAACTTCCCTCGACCTTGAAACGCACGATGAGCGTTTGCGGCTGAACCGGGGCTGAATGGCGCTGTTAGGGATTTTGCCGATCGCCCTTGGCGCGGCGAAGCGTCGCGACCATGTTCTGGAACAACCACGATTGCGGGAGGGAAGCGCCGATGAGTCGTCCGATCGAGCTGCACTACTGGCCCACGCCCAACGGCTGGAAGGTCTCCATCGCCCTGGAGGAGATGGGTCTGCCGTATGAGATGATTCCGGTGAACATCGGGACCGGCGAGCAGTTCAAGCCGGAGTTCCTGGCCATCAGCCCCAACAACCGCATGCCCGCCATCGTCGATCCCGAGGGGCCCGACGGCCAGCCGATCTCGATCTTCGAGTCCGGGGCGATCCTGCAATATCTCGCTCGCAAGACCGGCCAGTTCTATGGCGAGACCGAGCGGGACCGGGTCGAGATTGACCAGTGGGTGATGTGGCAGATGGGCGGTTTGGGGCCGATGGCCGGCCAGACGCACCACTTCCGACAGTATGCCCCGGCGATCATCGCCGACCAGCGCCAGATCGCCTACGGCGCGATCCGCTACACCAACGAGACGCACCGCCTGTACGGCGTGCTCGACAAACGCCTGGAGGGCCGTGATTTCATCTGCGGCCGATTGTCCATCGCCGACTTCATGAGCTGGCCGTGGGTTGTTCCGTGGAAAAACCAGGGCATCATTCTGGACGAGTTCCCCAATCTGAGTAGGTGGTTCGAGCGCCTCGGCGCCCGCGAGGCGGTTCAGAAGGGCTTCAAACTCGGCGCGGAATTGCGGTCCGGTGGCCTGCAAGCGTCTGGAAAGGCTGCGGAAGAGGCTCGCAGAGTCCTTTTTGGCCAGAGGGCGCGTTAACGCGCTGTATACTTGCGTTTACGCGCAGTAATCACTTTAAATAACCAGTATACTAAGCGCGACATTCATGATGTGCGCGCATTTAACTATATCTTCAGTGGCTCAGGACTTTTCTGCTCTCAGGCTCTGATCCGGCAAAACGCCGGGGCGAGCTTGAGAGAGGAGATGAGCCATGATGTTGATGAACGAACCGCCGGCCGTCGTCGCCATGCTGCCGCTGCCGACCACCGAGTCCACCGGGGACGAGCTGTTCCGTATGGGCCTGCTATATTCGACCGGTCAGGGCGGCGCGCCGCTGGACTACGTGTCGGCCCACATGCTGTTCAACCTGGCCGCCATGCGCGGTTCGGTCGAAGCCAAGGTCTACCGCAAGGAGCTGTCGCAAGAGATGGCCAGCGACGAGGTCGCCGAAGCTCAGCGCCAGGCCCGCGAATGGCTCGCCCACGGCTGAACCCGGTCGCCGGGTTCAGCCTCTCGCCGTCCGGCCGCGTTCCTAGCGAACGTTGCCGTTGATCGCGTAGCTGAAGCTGATCGGCAGCAGGTCGCGGAAGTACTGCTGCATGAAGAGGCCCGTCTCGGACACGCCGCTGCGCGGCACGTAGACGACGTCGAAGCGGCGCAAGGGCACGAGGTCCGCGCCGCCGGGACTGGTCAGACCCTGTAGAAGGTTGGCGGTCCGCATCATCGCCCGCCCGTCGGGGCCGCGACGAATGATCACAACCTGATTGCGCTTGGCGCCGTTGGTGAAGCCCCCGGCCTGGATGACGGCCCGTAGGGCGTCGCCGTCGCCGGCCATGTCGAAGACGCCGGGGTTCTTGACCTCGCCGCCGACGAAGACCTTGAGCGGGGTCGTGGACTTCACCGAGACCTGGACCTGCGGCCGCAACAGCGTGCCGGAATAGGCCTGGCTGATCGAGCCTTGCAGGTCGTCGATCGTCCGATCGGCCGCCATCACCGGCGTGGCCAAGGGCAGGGTGATCCGCCCGTCGGGCTGCACCGTCACGGTCTTGCTGAGTTCGGGCGCCGACGGCACCGTCACCTCGACCTCGTCGCCCGGATAGAAGCGATACGACGGCTCGTCGTCGCTCCAGTCGGCGTAACCGATATTAGAGAAGTTCGCGGTAGGCCTGGGACCCGGCGTGATCGGCTCGGCGTCGATATGGCCACAGGCGGAGACTCCGCCGGCCACCAAGACCACGGCCAAGGCCGTCAAAAAGTGCGTGCGGCTTTGCATGCGACAAGTCTTAACAGGAATGGGTAACGAAGCCTTAAGGGCGGGCGCGCCACGGTGCGTGACAGATTGAACCGCCTGGATTCGTATGTCGACGAGCGCCTGGACCAGCGTGCCGCACGACTCTCCGCCTCGCATGGCGGCGAGCAGCGGCGGCGCGCGTCCTAAATACGCCCCGACCGACTTCGTCACCTTGCTGTGGCGCGAGCGCTTCCTGATGCTGGGCGTCTTCCTGGTCATCGTGGCTCTGGGCTTCGCGTTCTCGATGACGCTGAAGAAGAGCTACACGGCCGAATCGAGCCTCTTCGTTCGCCTGGGCCAAGAATATGTCTACGAGCCTCGGGCCGGCGACGCCGGTCGCGGCGCGGTGCCCAACACCGACGAGGTCATCCAGTCGGAAGCCGAGATCCTGGGCAGCGGCGAACTGCGCGAGCGGGTGATCCGCAAGATCGGCTTCGCGAAGGTCTTCCCGAAATACGCCGCCAAGTACGCCGGCGCCACGCCCGAGGGTAAGCGCAAACTGATCGCCGAAGGCCGCGACTCGATCGGCAAGAGCCTGAAGATCGAGACCGCGCCCGACAATTCGATCATCCGCCTGGCCTTCCAGCACCAGGATCCGGAAATGGCCGAGAAGGTGCTGAACACCTTGCTCGAGGAATATCTGATCTATCGCCGCTCACTGCTGATCGGCGGCGACAACCAGGTGCTGCAGCGGCAGCGCGACATCTTCGCGCAGAAGCTGGGCGACGCCGACACGGCCTATCAGTCGTTCCTGGTCACCAACGACATCGGCGACTTCACCGCCCAGAAGAACGTCCTGACCCAACTGCAGGCGCAGGTCGAGCAGCAGAAGTACGCGGTGGACGCCCAGCTGCAGGACCGCATGGGCCGCCTGTCGGTCGTCGAGAGCGAGCTGGCCCGCACACCCAACGAGACCGTGCTCTATCGCGACACCGACATGTCGGCCTCGACCAAGCTGGCCCAGCTGAAGCTGGACCGCGAGGGCCTGCTGGCGCGCTACACGCCCAATGCCGGCCCAGTGCAGGACATCAACGCCCAGATCGCTCAGCTGGAGGCCGGCCTGGCCGCAGGCCGCACGGCGGGCGAGGGCGCCCGTCGCAGCGGTCCGAACCCGATCTGGCAGACCCTGGCCACCACCCGCAACGACCTGCGAGCCGAGGTCGCGGCCTTGCAGCAGTCGCAGGCCGCCTACGCTCAACAGGTCACTGACGTGAACACACGCCTGCTGCGCCTGGCGCAGCTGGAACCGCAGTTCAACGAACTGACGCGCGACCGCGACGTTCTGTCCTCCAACGTCCGCGACTTCACCGTCAAGGAACAGCAGGACGAGGCCCAGCGGCAGATGTCGGCCGAAAGCAGCGACAACATCCGCATCGTCCAGCGCGCCGTGGCGCCTTCGACCGGCAAGAGCCTGAAGAAGCCGATCCTGGCGATCTCCATCCTGTTCGCCGCGTTCACGGCGCTGTGCGCCGGCTTGGTTCGCATGTTCCTGCGTCCGGGCCTGCAGACGCCGGCCTCGGCCTCGCGCACCCTGGGCATGCCCGTGCTGGCCACGGCGGGGGTCAAGCGGTGAGCGCTTTCGTCGCCTTTCGCCGACAGGGTTAATGTCGCAAGTTCCGAAGTCCTGAGCGCGCGGCGATTCGGTAAATGGTGGATTTGAACGTCGAGATGACGGAGTTGTGGAGCGCGCTGGGGACACCCCCGGCCGGTCGTCCGCATGTCATCCAGTTCGTTTCGGCGCGCCGGGGCGAGGGGACCTCGACTGTCGCTCGCGAGTTCGCGCGCTTCGCCTCGCGCCGCGCCGGCCGCAAGACCTGGCTGATCGACCTCGATCTGAGCAGCCCCAGTCAGTTCCGCGAGCTATCGGCCGATCCCAATCGTTTCGGCCCTCTGGGACCGCCAGTGGCGGCCTCGCCCGACGGCTCGGCCTTCTTCACCGTCCAACCGCCCGCGCCGCGCGCCGAGGGCGGGGTCTGGCCGGACGCCAAGTACCTGGTCGGCCATAGTGTCGGCGGACCGCGGCTGTGGGTCGCCCGCTTCAATCGCGAAGCGCTGCGCGGCCGCCAGCAGGCCCACGTCATCCCCTCGGCGGACTACTGGCGGGCGCTGCGCAAGCACGCCGAGGTCATTGTCGTCGACAGCCCGTCCGTCGACCGCTCGCAGGCGGGGCCGACCGTGGCCCAGCACATGGATCAGACCGTGCTGGTGGTTTCCGCCGATCAGCCCGACGTGCGGCAGCCCGCCATGCTGCGCGATGCCCTGACGGCCGCCGGCGGCCGGTGCGCGGGGCTGTTCTTCAACAAGGTCTCGGTGCAGACGCCCGGCTTCCTGAAGGCGATCCTGCCGTGACGTGGCAGCCCACGAGGGAAGGGGAGCCTCGGGCTCTCCAGCCCTCGCTGCTGACCATCGGCGTCGCGGTGGTCATGCTGCTGATCTACAGCTCCGGCTGGCAGCTGCCTCTGTTCGGCGAGAAGAGCGACGAGTCGGCCTCGGGCATTCTGCGCGTCGCCTTCCTGCCCGCCTACGCCCTGGCCTTTCTGCTGATCATAGGCAAGCCGTGGGCCCTGGTTCGGGCCACCCTCCGCCAGCCGTTCCTGATCATCCTGATGGGCATCGTGGCCGCCTCGATCTTCTGGTCGATCCAGCCCGACGTCTCGATCCGCCGGGGGTTCGCCGTGGGTTGCACCACGATCTCGGGCCTGGCCCTGGCCTCACGGTTTCGCTGGGCGGAGATGGCCCATGTGTTCGCGATCGTCTTCAGCGTCCTGATCGTGGGCAGCTACGTCGTCTGCATCGCCACGCCCTCGATCGGGGTGATGACCGAACTGTTCCCGGGGGCATGGCGCGGCCTTTGGATGGAGAAGAACGCCTTGGGCGGCCTGATGGCCATGGCCATCTGCGTCCTGGGCGCGGCTTCGCTGCTCACGCCTAGCCGGGCCAAGCTGTGGCTGCCGATGGCGTTCCTGGCCTTCGGTCTGGTGATCATGTCGCAGTCCAAGACCTCGCTGGCCTCGCTGGTGCTGGGTCTGGCGGCTTTGGGCTTCGTCTGGCTCGTGCAACGCGGGCCGGCCATCGGCGTGGCGGCCACCTGGGCCGGGATCAGCGGCGCGGGCCTGCTGGCGGCCTTCATCATCCTGGCCTCGGACGTCTTCTTTCACCTGCTGGGCAAGGATGCGACCTTCACCGGTCGGACCCAGATCTGGGCCGCCGCCATGCGCCAGATCGAGGAGCGGCCCTGGCTGGGCTACGGCTACGCCGCCGTGTGGAGCGACAAGTCGGGTTGGGGGCCGCTGGCGTGGATCGTCCACGACGCCAAGTTCACCCCCCAGCACGCCCACAACTCGTGGATCGAGCAGTGGCTGGGCATGGGCATCGTCGGCCTCTGCGCCTGGGGGCTGTTCTACCTCCAGACCATGGCGCTGGCGATCGTGGCGGTGTTCCGCAGCCGGGGGGCCTTGCTGGCGTTCCCGTTCCTGGTCGTCTACAGCTTGGTCAGCCTGACGGAGAGCATCGCGGTGGTCTATAACGACTTCCGCTGGGCCATTTTCGTCGCTCTCGCCGCCAAGTTGGCCTTCTCCGACCAGGCGCAGGACGAGGGCTAAAGCCCGATCCGCTTGGCGCCTTCGGCCACGGTCACGACATCGAAGCCTTCCGCCACCGCCCGGTCGATCAGTCGCTCCAGCGCGCCCGTCGTGCAGCCCCATTGCGACGGCTGGTCGGCGACGTCGTGGGTGTAGAGGATCAGCCAGGCCTTGCGCGCCTTGGCCTTGTCGAGCCAGCCGTTGGCCACCGCCTCGCCATCTTCGCCTTCGATCCCGACCGCCGGCGCCTGGTTCAGATCGGCGCCGCTCGTGATCAGGCCGTGGTGCAGGGCGCGCAGGACCTTGAAGCGGCCGGCGAGCGCCGTTTTCGCGGGCCCCCCTACGTCGCCGTAGGGGTAGGCGAAGTTGACCGGCTCACCCACGCCCCAGGCCGTCAGGCTTTCGGCGTTACGGTCGACATCGGCGAGGGTCGTGGCTCGTGACGACTGGCCGCAGTCGAGGTGCGAGAAGGTGTGGCAGGCGATCTCGTGTCCGGCGTCGTGCAAACGGCGGGCGTCCTGGCCGGTGGCGAAGCGACCCATGGGACCGTCGCGGCCCGCCAGACCGGCGGCGAAATAGTAGGCGCCGCGCAGGCCCCGGGCTTCCAGAGCCTTGGCGCCCGCCTCGCAAGCCGTGGCCGGGGCGTCGTCGAAGCTGAACGAGACCATCGGCCGCTCCAGCGCCACCTGGGCCGGCCGGCGGTGCGCCAGGCGGATCAGCCGCCGGCGCAGCTTGCCCTTGAGGGTGCGGTCGGGCTCGTAGGCGTCGACCTTCTCGAATTCGACCTGCATCAGACGGCCTCGATATAGAGCGACGCGCGATACAGCCGCATGGCGAACGCGCGAAGGGAAACGGGTGCGGCCTCGGCCAAGGCGACCCGCTTCAGCAGCGGTCGCCAGGCGTGGCGCAGCGGGAGCGGCTTCAGGGCCTTGGCGACCTTGTAGCTGGGATAGGCGCTGACGATGTCGCGGTGGGACGCCACAACCCGGGCGAAATTGGCCGCGGACTGCTCATACTTGGCGGCCATGGTCGGCGCGGCGTCCAACCCCAGGTGAGTGGCGGTGTTGTCGATATGCAGGATCGGGTGAAGGCGCACGACGCGCATGGCCCACTCGACGTCCTCCCAGCCCCAACCGGAGAAGCCTTCGTCGAAGCCGATGGTCTCGAACACGTCGCGGCGAACCAGCAGGTTGGAGGTGAAGACGTGCTTCTCGGGCGCCCTGGCGCGTTCGGGGGCGGGCGTGCAGTCGCTCTTCAGCGCCATGGCGCGGTGCAGGGCGTGCTCGGGACGTCGCGGAGTCTGGTCGAGGGTGAAGCCGCCGAAGGCCACCGGGGCGTCGCTGTCCGCCACCGCCGCCCAGCGCGAGAGAAAGTCCGGGGTATCGGGCAGCATGTCGCTGTCCAGGAACAGGAAGTGTCCGCCGCGCGCGTGGCTGGCCAGCCGGTTGCGGCCCTTGGCGCGGCCCTCGTTGCTGGACAGGCGTACGAACCGAACAGGGACGCGCAGTTTCTCCACCCGGCGGGCGATGCGTTCGGCCAAGGCGTCGTCGCCGCCGCCGTCGTCCAGCACCACGACCTCTGCCCCGGCGAGGGGATCGTCCAGGGCCTTGAGCAGGGCGACCGGGTCGTCGCGGAAGGTCGGGATCAAGACCGACAGACGCGGCTGGGCCTGGGCCCAGGCGGCGTTCTCGATGCGGATTTCGGTGATGGGCGCGGTCATAGGGCGTGAGCCCTCCGGCGAAGGATCAGGGAAAGCTTGCCGCGCAGGCCGCCGACGTCGAGGCCGAGGACCAGCGCGCCGTAGACGGCCGCGCCGACCCCGGCCTTCAGGGCCAGTTCCAGCAGGCCGCCGGGCGAGGGCAGGACGGAAACGCAGGCGGCCATGACCAGGCTGGCCCCGCCGGCCTTGGCCAGCACCTCCCAGGGGATAGGCAGGCGGCAGGCGCGACGGCCCAGGGCCCAGGCGGCGACGGCGCCGAGGCCGTAGCTGAGCGTCGTGGCCCACAGGGCGCCGTCCAGGCCCAGGCGCGGGATCAGGATCAGGTTCAGGATCACGTTGGCCAAGGCCGGCGCGCTCATGCTGGCGATCAGCAGCGGCGTGCGGCGGGCCAGGGTGAAGGCCTGCAGCAGGTAATAGGTGGTGACGCCGGACAGCCAGCCGCTCGCGGCGATCCAGGGGGTGACGTGGCTGGCTCCAGCGCGCAGGCCCTCGCCGACCATCAGGTCCGCCAGCGGGCGTGCGACCAGGGCCAGGCCCACGGCGGCGGGCAAGGTCAGCAGGGTCATGAAGCCAGCCTGCTCGCGGGCGGCCTCGGTCAGCGCCGGTTGGCCGCCGCGTTCGAGAGCCGAGATCAGGGCGGGCGCGCCGGCCATGCCTAGCCAGATGAAGACCACGTCCAGAGTGCGGCTGCCGAGCGAGTAGCCGGCGTGATAGACCCCGACCGTGGCTTCGTCGAGGAAGGCGCCCAGCAGCAGGCGATCGGTGCTGGCCAGCACCAGGGCCAGGATCAGCGACATCGAGACGGGCAGGCCGTAGGCCGCATAGGCCTTGGCCAGAGCCTTGTCGAAGCGACCGCCGGTCATCGATTTCAGCTCGCTCGGCAGCACGAGCGCCACGCACAGAGCGGAAATGACGCCGACGCCCAGCACCGGCGCCGCGCCACCCAGGCCCGCGAAAGCCAGGGCCAGGCCGACCAGGAAGCCGCCGGCGGTCTGGGCCATGCTCAACAGCGCCGCGCCCGAAACCTCGCCGGCCGCGCGGCGACGCTCTTGGGCCAGCTTCATCAGGCTATTGACCAGGCTGGAGGCCAATGCCGCGATCACGGCGACCTTCAAGGGCGGGTTCAGCGGCAGAAGCGCGACGACGGCGCAGGCGACCGGAACCGCCAGGGCCGCGCCGATCCACAGGCGATAGAGGGTGGCGAAATGGTCGGCCAGACGGCCGTCCTCGGTGCGCGTGGCCAGGAAGCGGGCCATGGCGGCCTCGGTCCAGGTCAAGAGGCAGGTCTGGGTCAGGCTGCCGACCGAGAAGGCCAGGGCGTAGACACCGTACTGGGCGGGCTCCAGCACGCGCGTGAACAGGACGATGGTGAGCAGACCCACCACGCCCTGCACGATATTGACCGGCAGATAGCCGAGGACCCCGCGCCAGAACATCGCCGGCCGCCTAGCGCACCGCCGACCGATCCCCCAGCAGGCAGGGGATGGTCATGGCGATGACGTAGAGATCCAGCCAGAACGACTGGCGCTCGATGTATTCGACGTCCAGCGCCACGCGCAGGCGGACGCTTTCGGGGGTGTCGACCGGCCCGCGCGAGCCCTTGATGGCGGCCCAGCCGGTCAGGCCGGGCTTCATGCGGTGACGGTGGGCGTATTCGGCGACCAGCTTGGCCGACTCGACGCCGCCGGTCTTCATGCCGATGGCATGGGGACGGGGGCCGACGATCGACATCTCGCCGCGCAACACGTTGAACAGCTGCGGCAGTTCGTCGAGGCTGGTCTTGCGGATGAACTTGCCGACCTTGGTGACGCGGTCGTCATTGGCGCTGATCTGGCGCGCGGCGCTGGCGTCGGCCATCTCGTGGCGCATCGACCGGAACTTCCAGACGAGGATTTCCTCGTTGTTGAAGCCGTGGCGACGCTGGCGGAAGAAGATCGGTCCGGGGCTGTCCAGCTTCACGGCCAGGGCGACGATCAGCATGAACGGGCCGGCGACCGTCAGGCCTAGGATCGTGACGACCAGGTCCTGGCCGCGCTTGATCCAGGCGTGGCGCGCGCTGACGGCGGTTCCCGACAATTCGTTCTCGCCGCCGGCGGCGATGCGCGCCAGGGCCGCGTCGTCGTCGGCCGGACCGCCGACGTCGATGAAGAGGTTCAGCGGATTGGGCAGCACGCCCAGCTTGTCGACCAACTGCCGGACGCGGCCCTGAGCGGTCGAGGCGACGGCGATCACCACGCGATCGACATAGGGCATGATGCGATGGTCGAGCAGGGCATTCGTATCGCCCAGCACCGGCACGCCCATGATGTTCTCGGGCGCGCGGTCCAGGCGGTCGTCGAACACGCCGAGGACATTGACCTCGCCCGTGCGCATGGCCGCGTCGATCAGGCGCTCGGCGTTGGCCGTGGCGCCGACCACGACGATGTTCGGAGTCAGGCTGCCGAGTTGACGACCGTGGGCGATAACGCCCCACCAAACGGCGTGAAGGGCCGCGAGGGCGCCGGTGGCGCTCAGCAAGGTCAAGAAGGTCGGGGCGTCGGCTGTTCCGGAAATCAGGACGGTGGCGGAGGCGACCAACAGGCCCGCGGCCAGCGCCGGGACGGTCCGGCCTAGATGCCGTGGCAGATTCTGCTTGCGGGGAAAGGCGTAGGCGCCCAGAGCGCGCAGGGCGACCAGCACCGTGAGGGCCCACAGACCGGCGGCGACCGGGTGTCCCTCGACCGTGACGCCCACCATCACCCCGATGGCCACCAGGATGTCGACGACGCGGAAGGTCCGCGCCAGCAGCCTGGCTTCCTGCCTGGCCCGAGTCGGCACCAGCTGGCCCGGGCGGAACGGCCCGCGCCGCGCGCGTCCGGGATCGCCGCCGCCTCCGCTACCGGCGGCGCGCGGAGAGGCGTCCGTCGAGGCGACGAAGGCCGAAGCGGATTCGGCGTTGGCGGCGGGTTGAGTCAGGGGACGCATGGCGCTCGATGTTGAGAAAACCATGTTCAAGCTAGCGTCGCCGTCTGAGCGTCACGTTAACACCGGAATTTCCGACATCCGCCGTTGTCATGTCGAAGCGAACACGCTATCGAACCGCTCCCTCTCAGGAGGAGACGTGGCCGAGAGGCTGAAGGCACCGCTTTGCTAAAGCGGCATACCTCAAAAGGGTATCGAGGGTTCGAATCCCTCCGTCTCCGCCACCCCCTTATTTCTTTGGCCGACACCTCTTCCGCCGGGCTCGGACCTAGCCGAACAGGGGCACGGAGCCGCGTCCGCCGCCGTTCCAGTTGGCCCAGTTTGGGAAGACGTAGGGCAGGTCGGCGGGGCTGACGCCGTACCACTGGGCGATGGCGCCGATGTATTCCTCGGTGGCGATGGAGGGGATCCAGCGGCCGTCGTTGGAACTGTCCTCGGGGCCGCCGAAGGCCATGTCCGGATAGCGGCCGTGCACCTTGCCGTTGGCCAGGGCGCCGCCGACCACGAGGTGGTTGGAGCCCCAGGCGTGGTCGCTGCCGCCGTTGGCGTTGCCTTTGAACACCCGGCCGAAGTCCGACATGGTGAAGGCGGTGACGTTGTCCTGCAGGCCCAGGGCCTTCATGGCGTTGTAGAAGCCGGCCAGGGCGTTGGCGAGATCGGCGTAGAGGCCGTTGTGCGCGGCTAGCTGGCCGGTGTGGGTGTCGTAGCCGCCCTGGCTGACGAAGAAGGTCTGCTTGGCGTGGGCCAGGGTGTTGCGGGCCTCGATCATCCGGGCCGCGCGCAGCAGCTGGCGAGAGATGTCCGAGGTCAGGGCCGCGCCGGTGGTCGGGTTGACGAAGTGCTTGTCCACCGCCGAGGTCGTGGCGCTGATGATCGTATTGGCGGCCACGGCCTGGGCATAGGCCGAGCTCATGCCCTTGCTGGTCAGGTCGGTCAGGGTTCCATAGGACGAGGCGTCGGCGAAGACATCCAGCGCCGCCTGGCGGGCCTTGACGGCCGCGTCGGTGGTCGCGGCGTTGTAGCCGTTGCGCACGACCGCGCCGCTCGACGGCAGGATCAGCGGCGAGGAGCGGTCGCCGATCAGGCAGAGGTTGGAGCCGGCGATCGAGATCAGCGGCGGCAGGTTGGCGACCGCGGCGCGGTCGTTGATCCGGCCCATGAAGCCGTCGCGGTTGGCCGACCGCGTCCGCATGCCCTGCCACTGGTTCTGCTGGTCCTCGTGGGACATCAGGTTCACCGGCCGCAGGTCCGGCCGGCTGGTGTAGAGGGCCTTGGTCAGCGGCGCGAACAGGGTGCCGGTGTTGAGCACCACGCCCAGGCCGCCGTCGTCCCACACCGCCTTCAGCGGCGCCATGGCCGCATGCAGGCCAAAGGCCGTGCCGGTCAGCGGCACGAGGCTGGCCTGGGCCAGGGCGATGCCCGAACCGCGCTGCTTGGCGTAGTCGGCGTAGCGACCGTCGGTGGGGGCGACCATGTTCCAGGCGTCGTTGCCGCCGAACAGGAACACCCCGACCATGGCGCGGTACGATCCGCCGTCGGCGGCCAGGGCGCTGGACAGGCCCAGCTGGCTCAGGGCCGCGACCGCCGAGCCGCCGGCGGTCATTTGCAGGATTTCACGACGAGAGACGGTCATACGCTTACCGATCGACTTGGAAGAGAGGCGAGGAGGCGACGATGTACAGCGCCGCCTGGGCGCGGCGGCGGGCCTGCAGGGCCGGATCGCTGTTCTTGATCGCGGCCATGGCGGTGACGAGGCTCTGGCGCTGGGCCGGGGTCATCGTCCCGTTCAGCATCACCAGGTTGATCCGGTCGATCGTCTTGCCGTCGTTCGCGCCGTTCGCTTCCCACGACGCCCAGTTGGGGACCGTGCCCGTGGCGCTTAGCGTCGGCTTGAACTCGCCGCGCGTGGGGTCGCCGCCGACTGTCCAGTCATAGAGGAAGTTGTGGCGGCTGATGGTCGTGGAGGTGGTCATCAGCTTGCCCACGGGACTGACCAGGCCGTCGCCCTGCGCCAGCGGGAAATCGTAGGGGTAATAGTTGAACACCGACGGCGCCCGGAACGGGGCTTGGCCCATGCCGGCGTCGCGGGTCATGAAAGCATAGCCATCGGTCGTATAGCCGATGGCGCGAGCCAGTGAGGTGGCCAGCAGCACCGGTTCTTTGACCTTGCCCGGCAGCTGCGAAACGACGCGGGCCTCGCTGTCGAGATAGATGGCCCGAACCACCGCCCTCAGGTCGCCGCGTACGCTCGCGCCGTTGTTGGCGAACACCGCCGCCACGCGCTCGACATAGGCCGGGGTCGGATTGGCCAAGGTCAGCTGCTGGATCAGCCGCTTGCAGATATAGGGTCCGGTGTTGGGGTGGTAGAACACCGCATCGACCACCGCATCGACATTGGCCGGCTGACTGGCGCCGGCCGCGACCGTCTTGCCGAGGAAGGTCTTCGAGCCTGTGTCGAACCGTGTGGCGTACATCACCATCGGCTGCGACCAGTCACGATTGTTGTTGTCGGTCAGGGCCGCCCCGTTAAGCCGCGCCCAGGTCCACCCCGTCAACGCCCGCGCCACCTCCTTCACGTCGGTGTTGCTGTAGGTGGGGATGGTCGCGCCGGTATTGTCGGTCTGGGGTGTGCCGTCGGGATTGAGCAGCACCGTGCCGACCGAGAACAGCTGCATCAGCTCGCGGGCGTAGTTCTCGTTGGGCTGGCTCTTGTTGGAGTCGGCCATGTCCAGGTAGTCGCCCATGAAGCCGTTCAGGGTCACGGCCTTGAGGATGTCGCGGTAATTGCCAAAGGCGTTGCCGAGCAGGATCTGCTGGAAGGTCGCCAAGCCCGCCGTATTGTGGACGTCCTGCTCGGACGCGACGACGATCTGCGAGAGGGCGAAAGCCACGCGTTGGCGCAGCTGGTCATCCTTGCCGATCGCATCGGCGTAGAACCGCATCTGCATCGGCCAGGCCGAGAAATTGTCGTGAGTGCAGTTGGTCAGGTCCGCGCCCGTCAGCGTCGAGCAGAAGTTTCCTGGCACCGGTTTGGCGGCCAGATCGGCATAGCTGCTGGAAGTCAGGGTGAACTGCTCGTCGAGCCAGGCCGCCACCGACTTCTTGGCGACGATCGCGTTGATCAGCTCCGGCGTCGGGCCGAAACTGGCCTGCTTGGCAAGGCGCGCGGCCTCGTCCGGCATGATCTCGCCCGTCGGGGCGAGCGCGATGGCGTCGGCGACGCCGCTTCTCGCCGAGCCGCCGCCGGAGCTGTCGCTCGAGGCGCCGCCGCAGCCGGAGAGGAAGATCGTGAGGCTGAGCGCCGCCGCCGAGCCAAGGTGCTGTTTACGCATGACGAAGTCCCTGACGCGCCGCGGAGGCGGCGCGCCTGAAGCTGGAAACCAGAAAGAAAACGGAGCTGAAGAAGGAGGCTATCGGTCCCGGAAGACGACCTCCCGGACCTTGCGGACACCGCTTTCGCGGTGAAGCTGAACGAAGATGTCGACCACGCGCCGGACATGGTCGACGACGTCGGCTCGGCGCAGATTGGCGCCGGCCTGCAAGGCCATCAGCGCCAACTGATCGATCGCGCCGGCCGGGTCGTCGGCATGGACGGTGGTCATCGAGCCGGGGTGGCCGCTGGACACCGCGCGCAGGAAGCTGAACGCTTCGGCGCCGCGCAATTCGCCCAGGATGATCCGATCGGGGCGCAGGCGAAGCGAGGCCTGCAACAGCTCCTCGGTGGTGACCCGGGCCTCGCCCTGTTCGCCGCGCACGGCGACGAGGCCGACGGCGTTGGGGTGGATCAGGCGGACTTCCGGCGCGTCCTCGATCAAGACGAGGCGCTGGTCGAGGGGGACTTCCTTGAGCAGAGCGTTCAAGAAGGTGGTCTTGCCTGTCGAGGTGCCGCCGCTGATCACGATGTTCTTGCCCGCTCGCACGGCGGCGGCCAGGAAGTTGCGGATATCGCCGGCGTCGAGGAAGGCGCGGAGGATTGCGTCGGGGCTCGTCTTCGGCGTCATGACCGAGGCGAAGGCCCCCGCCGAGGCGTAGTCGGTGAGGCTGAGATCGTTGACCACATGCTTGCGGATCGCCAGCGCCAGACCCCCGCGCGTCGCTGGCGGGGCCACGATCTGCACCCGCGCGCCGTCGGGCAGCACGGCCGAAAGCAGCGGATGCTCGCGACTGACGCCCTGGCTTGAGAGGCTGGCCACCTGACGCGCCAGTCGCCAGAGGTTGGTTTCGTCCAGGGCTGGAACCTCGACGCGCTCGGCCAAGCCGCCCAGGCGCTCGACCCAAAGCTCGCCGGGACGGTTGACGTAGAGGTCGGTCACTGCCGGTTCGGCTAGCCAGGGCGCGAGCGGGGCGAGGTAGGCTTCGAGATAGACGCCCATTCTCGACAAGAGGGGCTTGGGCGCGAGGGCGGTCATCGGCGTACGCTCGAGAAGTCGAGATCGCGGGCGACGAAGATCGTCACCGGGGCGCCTTGCGCGGTCTGGATGGTCGGCGAGACCTTCTGATCGGTCTTGGCGACCGTGCCGGCGAGGTTGGCCGCCTCGGCCGCGGTGCCGATATAGATCTGCGAGGTCGAGCGGGCGTTGCCGACGGCGGCGACGCCGGCGTTCAGCACCGACATCAGGATCGAGCCGCCGAAGCGGCTGAAGAAGTGCCGGTCGACCTTGCCCTCCAGGCCGCCACGACCCAGAGGGTCGGCAGCGGGGGAAGCAATTTGGATCGAGACGCCGTCGGGACGGATCACCCGCGTCCAGATGACGAAGACGCGCGAGGCGCCGAGGGCCACACCCGACTTGTATTGGCCGATCACTCGACTGCCGCGCGGGATCAGAACCGTGGAGCCGTCGAAGCTCTTGATGTCCCGCGTGACCATCGCCCGCGCCAGGCCCGGCAGATCGGAATTGATCGCCGTCTCCATGACGGCCGGGATCACCGCGCCCTGCGGGATGATCGCGTCGAGGTCACGCATGGCCGTGGCCTTGGCCGGCTCGGCGTCGCTGGCCGAGACGCGATCGGCGAAGCGCTCGTCCGGGTTCAGACCGGTGTCGGCCGTAACGGCCTTCGACATGGAGGGGGCCATGTCGATATTGGCCTTGATCAGCGTGGGCGCGCCGCCGAAGTCGACCACGAGGGTCGGCGCGCGACGGCGCTGGTCCATGTCGATCGCTGGCGTCGGCGGCAGCGGCTCGGCCGCCATGGCGGTGATCTGGGCCGGCGTCGGCGGCAGGCTGTTGTTCTCGGTGAACTGCGGGCCGGGGATGACGGGAGCCGGCGCCTGGGATGAGCTAGGGATTGTCGCGGCGGTTTCGGCCTTGGTCGCCACGACGGCGCGGTGTGGGCGCGTGTGGGCGTCGGCGCGATGGCTGGACATCCACAGGAAGACGCCGATCCCCAGCACCCCGAAGCCCGCCAGGATCACCGGCGTCGGAACGCCGGCATGAGCGCGGGCCACGGTCGGACGGACTTGGGCGTCGGCGGCGGCGAGGTCTTCGACGACTTGGGCGGACTGTCGCGGATCGCGGTGCGCGCTCATCGGGCGGCCTCCTGGCGGGCCGAGAACGCGCCGTTGGTGACGGTCAGGCTGGACTTTCCCGAGCGCAGCACGAAGCGCGGGGCCAGCTGGTCGACGACCAGATAGCCGTCGCGGACCACCGCGTTGGCCAGGCCCTCGACGCCGTCGGCGCCGACCACGAACACGGCCGGCAAGTCGGCTCGCTCGGGCCAGGCGAAGTAGGTCGCCGCGCCGTCGTCGAAGACCTTGGCAGGCTGGATGGCGGCGTCACCCTTGATGCTGTAGGCGCTGTTTCGCGCCACGGGCGTCACCGGAAGCGGTGGCGGAGCCGCGACGGCGACGGCGACGGGCGCGGGAACGAGGAAGCGCACCACATAGGCCAGGTCCTTGGTCGAGGCCTTCGGCGCGGCGACGACCAGTTCGAACACGTAGCGGCGACGGTCGGTGACCACCGTCATGTTCGTCGCGGCCGTACGGTCCAGCGGCTTGAGGAACAGCAGGTTGGCCTTCTTGTTCGGCGTCACCTGCCAGCCCATGGCGTCGCCGATCGAGACGTTCTCGATCCGCTCGTCGGACGCGAACTCCAGCATGGTCTGGATGCCGAAATAGCCGGTCAGGCGCACGACCTGGTCGGCGTCGTAGGCGACGGTGCGAATGCGCGGGTCCACGGCGCCGGGACGCGGTGTCTCGGTCGCGAGGGCCGAGCCGGCGACCGCCGTCGTCAGAACGCACGCGGCGAACAGAGCTTGGAAGCGAGGGTAAGCGAAGGTCACTGATCTCTCCGGGGCCCCGAGGCGGCGCGGCGGGGGGCGGGTGTTCGGCGATGGCTGTGGCCCAGCGGCGGGACTTGGCCGGCAAGGGCCGCTTGGGCGAGGTGTCCGCGATCGGAGACGATCGTCAGCAGGCGCGGCCCGATGGGATCGGCCGACGTGACGCCGGCGTCGCGACGATCGAGGGCGATGGCGGCCGCGGCGATCGTGGCGGCTCGGCCCATCGGCTCGACTTGCGAGGGGGCGTAGCGCGGGGCGTCCGGCGCGATAGCGCGATCGGACCACGCCGCGCCGGCCAGGCCTCGCGGCAGGCGCAAGCCCGCGGCGGTGACGCACACGGCGATCACCGCCAGCACCATGACCAGGGCGAAGACCAGGGTGAGGACCAACACGGTGACGGCGGGGTCGATGTCGAAGGCGGCGAACTGCTGGGCCGCGCGCGCTTCGGCCAGAGCCTTCAACGAAGGCGCCAGCATGGTCAGCTCGAGCGACAGGGTCAGGATGGTGACCAACGGTGTGAGCGCCAGGGCGATCATCGCCTTCAGCCACCCTTCGACCAGACCGCGCGTGGTCTCGAACAGGGTCAGGCCGGCGACCAGCGGCGCCAAGGCCAGCAGGATGGCGAGCACGACCTTGCTGGCGAGCAGTACGCCCAAGGTCGACAGCACCAGGATCAGGCCGCCGGTGTTCACCGCGAAAGCGCCGAAACCGGGCCCGCCCTGCATCGCCGCCGGGCCGCCGCCGGCGCGGCTGGCCATCAGGCTCGCCGACTCCTGCAAGCCGTCGAAGGCGTCCTGCAGGCGCGCGAACGGATTGGTCGGCTGGCCGTCGCCGAGCAGCAGTCCGCCCAGTTCGGCTGGGGCCTTGGTCAGGGTGTCGTAGACCAGGGTCTGGAACAGGCTCCAATTGGTGGCCAGCGCCACAACCAGGCCAATCTTGATCACCATCAGGGTGGCGTCGCCGACGCGCAGGCCGCCTCGGCCCAGGATCAGGCGATAGCCGACGAAGACCACGTACAGGGTCAGCAGGCCGGTCAGCAGCAGGCCGACGGGCGAACCCGGCGCGGCCAAGGCGGCATAGCCGGTCTGGGCCAAGTCCTGGACTCGGCAGTCGACGGAGCCGATCAAGCCTTGGACCATCTGGGCGTCGGCGGGGAGTTGCGCGCAGCCGGTCATGGTCACGCCGCCGCCAGCAGCTTGGCCATCCAGGCCTGGGGCTCGTCGCCGAGTTGCTCGCGCAAGGCGTCCAGCTTGCGGACGGTCGTCTCGCGGCCCGACAGCACGGTCAGCAGTTCGGGCGCGCCGGCCAGATTCAGGCGGGCCACGACGCTGTCGGTCCCGTGCTTGATCAGGAAGCAGCGCGAGGTGTCGGGCAGGGTCTTGACCAGTTCGAACTCGTGCTGGGTCAGGCCGAAGCCTTCGCAGTAGTCCTTGGCCTGGGCCTTGGGGTTGGCCATGAAGATCTGGGTCGCGGCCTGTTCGATGATGGCGCTGGCGATGCGGCTTTCCAGCGCGTCGTGGGCGCTCTGGGTGGCGAAGCCGACCACGCCGTTGCGTTTGCGCAGGGTCTTCTCCCAGTCGCGAATGCGGGCCACGAAGGCGTCGTCGTCCAGCGCCTTCCAGCCCTCGTCGATGACGATCAGGGTCGGGTGGCCGTCCAGGCGCTGCTCCACGCGATGGAACAGGTACATCATGGCCGGGGTGCGCAGCGTCGGGTCGTCCAGCAGCTGGGTCATGTCGAAGCCCAGGGTGGGTTGGTCGAGATCCAGGCTGTCGGTCTCGTTGTCGAACAGCCAGGCGTGCTCGCCCGAACCGTGCCAAGGCGCCAGGCGCGCGGCCAGGTCGGCGGCGTCGGGACGGCGCGCGCCGCGGAACAGCTCTGCGAAGTATCTCAGGCGGCGCAGGGACGGGGTCTGGTCATAGCTGGCGTCGACCGCGTCCTTGATCCGCGCGGCGTCATCGGCGGACAAGGTTTCGCCCGGGACGGACACCAGCTTGGCGACCCATTCGGCCAGGAACTTGCGGTTGGCCGCGGTGTCGGCCAGGGCCAGCGGGTTGAAGCCGGTCGGTTGGCCCGGGCGTAGGCTCTCGTAGCGGCCGCCGATGGCCCGCAGGAAGATCTCCGCGCCGCGATCCTTGTCGAAGAAGACGATGCGGGGACTGTACTTGCGGGCCTGGGCGAGCAGGAAGTTCAGCACCACGGTCTTGCCCGAGCCCGACGGGCCGATGACCGTGAAGTTGCCCAGGTCGCCCTTGTGGAAATTGAAGTGGTAAGGCCCCGCCGAGGTGGTCTCCAGCAAGGTGACCGCCGGGCCCCAGTGATTGCCGTCGGCCCGGCCGATCGGGAAGTTGTGGCCGCTGGCGAAGCCGGCGAAGTTGGCGGTCGAGATCAGAGCTTTCCGCGCGATATCCTTGAAGTTGCCCGGAAACTGCGCCCAGAAGGCCGGCTCGAGGTTGATGTCCTCGCGCACGGCGATGGCGCCCATCTCGGTGAAGGCCGACATGACTTCGGCGGTCGAGCGGTCCAGGCCGTCCAAGGTCTCGCCGCGCACCAGCACCGACAGGTGGTGCTCGCCGAACGCTGCGCGGCCCGAGACGACGTCGTCCTTGGCGCGGGTCAGGTCGGCGCGCAGGCTGATCCCATCGTCGTCCGCCGCCTTCATACGACGCAGGGCCAGGTTCATGCGCTCTAGGGTCGGCTGGCGATCGACGAAGCCGAAGCTCTGGGTGATCACCATCTCGCACGGCAGGCGCAGCAGGTCGTCCAGCATCCCGGGCGTGGTCTGGGCGGGGTAGTCCTTGATCGACACCATGGCCCCGAAGCCGCGCGCCAGGGCGCCGGCCCGCGACAGCTCCAGTGTCTCCAGGCCAAAGCTGGCGCGGCGATAGGGCAAGTACTCGCCGGCGTCCCCTTGCGGGACCAGCACCGGACGCATCTCGCCGTTGTAAAGGCAGGACAGGAACTCCAGCGGCTCGGAACAACGACCGGCCGGGCCATCGTAGACGCCCAAGACGCGCGCGCCGTAGGGGGCGAGGGCGGAGATCAGGCTGTCACGGGCGCTGTCCAGCTCGCGGCGGTCGGCGGCCAGGGTGGCGGCCGCCTCGGCCTTGCCAGTCCCCTTGAGGGCGCGCAGGACGCCGTCGATCAGGCCGCCGTGGCCTTGCAGCGGACGGCGGACGATCGTCAGGAACAGGTCATTGACGTAGAGTTTGCGGGCGGCCAGACGCTCGCTCCAGGCGGCGTCGAGATCGGCGCTGAAGGCGTCCGGGAACGCGCCCTGGGTCTGGGCGTCGACCTCGCGGCGGACCACGTGGTGGTAGAGCGCGAAGCGAGAGCTGGCGAGGCCGCGCAGCATCACGTCGCGCACGGCCTTGCGATAGTTCAGTTCCTCGCTGTCGGCGGTTTCGAACGGCAGGCCGGCCAGGTGGATGACCTGCATCAGCAGGCCGTCGCGGGTCTCCAGCGTGACGTCGTCGAGGTGGCGCGCATACGGCAGGCGTTTGCCGGCCGTCGTCTCTTTGCGGGGATTCATGCGCTGTAGCTGTTGCATCGCCAGGCCCGGAAATTGGGAACGCGGGGGCAGCGGCTGACCTTGGTCAGCCACAGGTCGAAGATGCGCGGTTCTCGCAGGCAGGCCGCGTAGCCGATCGCGTGGATCACCAGGGCCGCGGCGATGGCCCAGAACGACTTGGTGATCAGGAAGAGTTCGGCGGTCACCACCCCGTTGATCACGAAGTAGCTGTAGGTCACGCCCGCGAACATCTGCGGGCGGGTCAGGGCGCCGAACACCACGTCGCGATCCAGCGGGGCGGCCATGGCTCAGGCCCCGGCGGCGGCGCGGATGCCGTTGACGATGGTCGTGGCGCCGAACAGGATGAAACAGCCGAGGATGACCGTCGCGCCGTAGCGCCAGTTCAGGCGGCCGGTCAGCATCATGAAGCCGACGGCGGCCACGGCCATGACCGCCACGGCCGTGGCGACATTGCCCATCAGCGTGCCTTGCAGCCAGGTCACACCGGCTAGAAGGGCGCTGGATCCTTGCGGATCGGCCTGGACGGCCTGGGCGTGCGCCTGTGAAGCGGCGGCGAGGAGGGCGGTCGCCAGGGCGGCGGCCTTGGCGTCGAGGATCTTGGGCATCAGCGGGAGGCTCCGAGGGCGGGAATGGCGAAAGTGCTCGACCCAGCCATGCGGCTGAGGATCGAGGTCACGTAGGCTTGGGTTTCGGCATAGGGCGGCACGCCGCCGTGCTTACGGACGGCGGCTGGGCCGGCGTTGTAGGCGGCCAGGGCCAGGCGGACGTCGCCGCCGAACTCCGACAGCATGCGGCTCAGGTAGAGCGCGCCACCGCGGATGTTCTGGGTCACGTCGAACGGATCGACGCCGAGGTCGCGGGCGGTGCCTGGCATCAACTGCATGACACCGACCGCGCCCTTGGACGAGCGGGCGTCGGCGCGGAACCGGCTTTCGCGCCAGGCGACAGCTTCGATCAGCCTAGGATCAAGGGCGTAGGCGTCGGCGGCGGTCGAGAGCTGCAGCCGCACGGTGTCGACGTCCGCCGTCCCGCTGGAAGGCGGTTCGGCGGTCGACGCCAAGACGGTGGCCCCATCTCGAGTAAAGACGGTCGGGCCGTCGAAGCGCGTCACCGCGCCGTCGGCGCCGATCTCCAGAACCTGCGCCGCGACGGGCTCGGCCGCCAGGCAGCACGCCGCGACGGCCGCCAGTAGGACCGCCTGGCGGGCGATGTCGAACGCCAATGACGCCCCCTCGATACGCGAAAACAAATCAGTGTGGTTAACTGAAATGTATCTTGGGGATTTTGCGGCTGTAATGCGGCAGGATGGCGCAAGCGTAATTTGGTATGCGCGTCAAAAATACTGAATTTTCAGAAATAGTAATGCTCAAGCTTGGAATAGTGTCGAGCTGTAGACTTTGCAGACATCTTAATCGATGGTTAATTTTGCACTATTTTTGCCTCTGTACTTCTGGCGCGGACAAGGGTTGGTTCAGTGGCGGGCGAGGAAACAGGCTGTCGCGCCGAGCGATCTAGGCGCGGCTGTCGGCGATGATCATTTCGCCCTTCCTGATGACGATCCGGCGGTTGGGAAAGTCCTGCAGGGCGGCCAGGTAGATCGCCCGCGCCAGGGTCAGGTTGAACGCCCGACCCAGAATGCGTTCGGGCCGGTCTTCCTCGGCGTCGCAGAGCTCGACGACGAACGAAAGCGACTCCGGCGCGGCCTTGCCGGCGAAGGCTCGCGAGAACCGAGTGTCCGTGTGCGGCTTGACCATCGCCCGCCTCAGTGCGTTCGCGCGGCCCAGCGACTGATGACGCGGCCATCATGGCGCAGCGTGATCTCGCGCCCCGGAAACTCGCGGGTGGCGGCGTAAAAAGCGGCGTAGCCGATCGCGGGGCTCGCCGTCACCGCCACCACCTGGATGACCGCCTCTGCGGCCTCGTCCCAGATCTCGACCTTGTACGGGAGGTCCTCACCGTCGGCCGGGAACCGTCCGAACAGCGGCGGCGTTGACCCCGACGGGTTCGAGGGATCATCGTTGGGGCTGAGTTTCATCGCAAGGGACGTCATGTCGGCTCCGGGAACCGCCCTAGAGTTCTGTGCGGGGCGGAGCCTTGTCAATTGCGATTGGTCGCCTGGAGCGCGACGGGTGATGGTCCAAGCCCTGCCCCACAGCGGAGGATCTCGCCCATGAGCAGCGTCGCGCCGCCGAACGATCTTAGCCTTGAGCTCCTGGTCGACGGCCTGACTGGCTACGGCATCTACATGCTCGACGCCGAGGGGCGGGTAGCGACCTGGAACACCGGCGCCCAGACCTTGAAGGGCTATACGACCGAGGAAATTCTCGGCGAACCGTTCTCGCGCTTCTTCACGCCGGAGGACCGCCGCGACGGCCTGCCTCAAGCGCTGATGGCCAAGGCCGCCAGCCAGGGCAAGGCCGAAAGCCAGGGGTGGCGGGTGCGCAAGGACGGCGGGCGTTTCTGGTGCTCGGCCACCTTGCAGGCGCTGCGAAACGAGGCCGGCGAGATCATCGGCTACGCCAAGATCACCCGCGACATGACCGCCGAACGCGAGGCCCAGCAAGCGCTGATCGAGAGCGAACGGCGGTTCCGGTATCTTGTCGAAGGCGTGGTCGACTACGCCATCTACATGCTCGATCCGAGTGGCGTGATCATCAACTGGAACCGTGGCGCCGAGCGGATCAAGGGCTATCAGGCCGACGACATCGTCGGGCGACATTTTGGCCTTTTCTATACCCCGGAAGATCGTCAGCGCGGCGGTCCGGCCAGGGCGTTGAAGGCCGCCGAGGAGCATGGCCGCTTCGAGGGCGAAGGCTGGCGCCTGCGTAAGGACGGCAGCCGCTTTTGGGCGTCGGTCGTGATAGACGCCATCTTCGACGACGAGGGGCGCCACCTCGGCTACGCCAAGATCACGCGCGACATCAGCGAGCGGAAGGCGGCCGAGGAGGCCTTGGCCCAGAGCGAGCGACAGTTCCGCCTCCTGGTGGACGGCGTGGTCGACTATGCGCTCTATATGCTCGACCCCAACGGGATCATCACCAACTGGAACGCGGGCGCCGAGCGCATCAAGGGCTATACGGCCGACGAGATCGTGGGCCAGCACGTCTCACGCTTTTACACGCCCGCTGATCGGGCCGCCGGTCGCCCGCTGCATGGTCTCCATCAGGCGGCGACCACGGGGCGCTTCGAGTCCGAGGGCTGGCGGGTGCGCAAGGACGGCTCGCGCTTCTGGGCCAATGTCGTGATCGACGCCATTCGCGACGAAGACGGCGCCCTGGTCGGCTTCGCCAAGATCACCCGCGACATCACCGAGAAGCGCGAGGCCGAGGCCGAGCTTCAGAAGACTCGCGAGCATATGGCGAAGAGCCAGAAGATGGAGGCGCTGGGTCAGTTGACCGGCGGCGTGGCGCACGACTTCAACAATCTCCTGATGGTGGTCGGCGGCCAAGCCCAGCTGCTTCGCGCGAAGCTCCGGGACGATGAGCGCGCCCTGCGGGCCCTCGATGCGATCGAGATCTCAGCCCAGCGAGGCCAGGACCTGACCCGTCACCTGCTGTCCTTCGCCCGCCGCCAGCGCCTGCAGACCACGATCGCGCCGTTCTCGGAGCGTTTGGCCGGGGTGCGTGAACTGGTTTCGACCAGCCTGCCGCCGAACGTGCAGCTTCTCGTCGACGCCTCGAGCGATCTTTGGCCCGTCGAAGTCGATCAGGGCGAGCTCGACCTGGCGCTGCTCAACCTGGCGGTCAACGCCCGAGACGCCATGCCAGGCGGTGGGGTCCTGTCGATCTCGGCCGAGAATGTCGTCCTGACGCCGACCGACGATCTGGGGCCCGTGGGCGAGTACGTGGCGGTCCATATCGTCGACACCGGCGGTGGCATCCCGCCGGACATCCTCGAGCGCGTCTTCGAGCCGTTCTTCACCACCAAGGAGGTGGGACGCGGCACGGGCCTGGGTTTGTCGCAAGTCTATGGCTTCGCCCAGCAGGCCGGGGGAGACGTGAAGATCGACAGCAGGCTGGGAGAGGGCACGCGGTTCTCGATCTATCTGCCGCGCAGTCACGGTGAGCGCGCCGCGCCCGCCACGAGCGAGTTCGCCGCGAGCGAAAGCGTCGCCGGCGCGATCCTGCTTGTCGAAGACAATCCCGACGTGGCTGACGTCGCCGCGGCGTTCCTCCAGCAGCTGGGTCATCGCGTGAAGGTGGCGACCAGCGCGGGGGCTGCGTTGAACGCGCTGGAGAACGGAGAGGCGCCGGACCTGGTGTTCAGCGATATCGTCATGGCTGGCGACGTGGACGGTCTGGGGATGGCGCGGGTGCTGCGCGAGCGCTACCCGCAGCTCCCGGTCCTGCTGGCGACCGGCTACAGCCACGCCGCCGAACGGATCGGTGACGAGTTCCCAATCCTGCGCAAACCCTACAACGTCGACCAGCTTGGCCGGGCCATCACGGCCCTGCTGAACCCGCCCAGCGACGCCAACGGCAAGCTCGTGCGGATCGATGACGCGCGACGGGCCCGGGCGGCGGGTAGCGGTGAGGGCGGCTAGGGACCGTCACCTCCGGACGCCGTCCACGGTCAAGTCGCCAGTCCCTCCGAACCGTCGGTCGGAGCCGCGTCGCGCCGCGGGTCCTGGATCCGGAACCACATCGCGTAGAGCGAGGGCAAGAAGACCAGCGTCAGGATGGTCCCGCCGATCGTGCCGCCGATCAGGGTGTAGGCCATCGAGGACCAGAACACCGAGAAGGTCAGTGGAATGAAGGCCAGTATGGCCGCCAGGGCCGTGAGGATCACCGGCCTGGCGCGCTGCACGGTCGCCTCGACGACGGCGTGGAACGGGGCCAAGCCCTCCTCTTGGTTGATATGGATCTGGCCGATCAGGATCAGGCTGTTGCGCATGATGATGCCGGCCAGGCCGATCAGTCCGAGGATGGCGTTGAACCCGAACGGCTGGTGGAAGATCAGCAGGGTCGGCGCGACTCCGACCAGGGCCAGCGGCGCGGTCAGCAGGACCATGAACATCGCCGATAGCGAGCGGACCTGGAAGATGATCACCACCATCATCAGGATGAACATCAGCGGGAAGATCGCGGCCAGGGCGACGTTGGCCTTGCCGGCCTCCTCGATCGAGCCGCCCATCTCGATTCTGTAGCCTGCGGGGAGGGCCGCCATGATCGGCTTGAGGTCCTTGAAGACCTGGGTCGAGACGTCCGGCGGCTGCAGCCGCTCGTCGATGTCGCCGCGCACGGTGATGGTCGTCAGCCGGTCGCGGCGGCGCAGGATGGGATCTTCCATCCGCACCTCGGCGCGGCCGATCTGGTCGAGGGGGATGCGCTCGCCGGACGCGCCGACCAGCGTGAAGGCCCCAAGCCTGGACGGATCAAGGCGATCCGCGCCTGTGGTGCGGGCCACGACCTCGACCGAGCGGATATCCTCGCGCACCTGGGTCACGGGAACGCCCGTCAGCAGGAACTGAAGCTGCTGGGAGGCGTCGCTCGAGCTGAGGCCGAAGGCCCGAAGGCGGTCCTGGTCGAGCACGAAGTGGACGGTGGGGACGCGCTCGCCCCAGTCGGTATTGACCTGGCGCAGGCCGTCGTTGCGCAGCATCACGGCGCGGACCTGCTCGGCGATGTCGCGAACGCGGGCCGCGTCGGGGCCCATGACGCGGAAGGCCACGGGGAACGGCGAGGGCGGGCCGAACACGATCTGCGTCGCGCGGATCTTGGCGCCGGGGACGGAGCCTTCGGCGGCGAACTGGCGCACGCGCCGCTTGAGCACGTCGCGCGCCTTCTGGTCAGGCGTCAGCACGACGATTTTGGCGAAGGAAGGGTCGGGAAGTTCCGGAGAGATCGCCAGGAAGAACCGCGGCGCGCCCTGGCCGATATAGCTGGTGACGATCTTGGCCTCGGGTTGCCGGCGCAGCCAGGCCTCGACCTTGGCGACGGCCTGGCTGGTCGAGGCGATACTCTGACCCTCGGGCATCTGCACCTCGATCAGCACCTCGGGGCGGTCGGAGATCGGGAAGAACTGCTTCTTGGTCGCGCCCATCATCAGGACGGCGACGACCATCGCCACGCCCACGCCGGCCGCCACCTTGAACCGGTTGTCCACCGTCCAGGTGACCATCGCGCGCAGCTGGCGATAGCGCGGGGTGTCGTAGATCGCCGCGTGGCCGCCCTCGACCGGCTTGATCTTGGGGATCATCAGGACGCCGAGATAGGGCGTGAAGATCACCGCCACGAACCAGGAAGTGATCAGGGCGAAGGCCACGACCCAGAAGATATTGCCGGCATATTCACCGGCCGTGGATTTGGCGAAGCCCACCGGCATCAGACCGATGATCGTCACCAGCGTGCCGGCCAGCATCGGCGCGGCCGTGTGGCCCCAGGCATAGGTCGCGGCGGAAACCCGATCGCGGCCTTCCTCCATCTTCACGACGATGGTCTCGATAATGATGATGGCGTCGTCGACCAGCAGGCCCAGCGACAGGATCAACGCGCCCAGCGTGATGCGGTCGAAGTCGCGGCCCGTGACCAGCATGATCACGAAGACACCCGCGAGGGTCAGGGGGACGGCCATGGCCACCACCAGCCCGACCCGGAAGCCCAGGCTGATCAGACTGACAACGATGACGACCGCGAGCGCCACGAAGAACTTGAGCATGAACTCGTCGTAGGCTTCCTCGATGTTCACGGATTGATCGGTGACCTTGGCGAAGCTCATGCCCAGCGGCATTTCCGCGGAAATGGCCTTGGCTTCCTTGTCCAGGCTCTTGCCCAGCAGCAGCCCGTTGTAGCGATCCTTCATCACCACGCCGAGCTCGATAGCCGGCTCGCCGTCGTTGCGGATCAGGAACGTCGCCGGGTCTTCGTAGCCGCGCTTGACCTCGGCGATATCGGCCAGCTTGAGCGTGCGGCCGCCGACCGCGATCGGCGTCTCCCGGATCTTGTCGAGGTCGTCGAGCGCGCCGTCGAGCCGGATCTGAACCTGCGGGCCCTGGGTCTCGATCGAGCCGCCCGGCGTGACGAGGTTCTGGTCATTGAGAGCGGAAAAGAGGTCCCTCGGACTCACGCCCAACGTCGCCAGGCGGGCCTGCGAAAACTCGACGAAGATCTTTTCGGGCTGTTCGCCGATGATCATCACCTTCTTGACCCCGGGCACGTGCAGCAGCCGCTGGCGCAGGGTCTCGGCCTGCCGGGCCAGCAGGCGGTGCGGCTCGCCCTTGGCCTTGAGGGCGTAGAGGGCGAAGGTGACGTCGCCGTACTCGTCATTGACGAACGGACCCAGGACCCCGCGGGGGAGGTTGGCGGCCTCGTCGGTCATCTTCTTGCGGGTCTGGTAGAACTGTTCCGGAACCTCCTTGGGCGGGATTTGGTCCTTCAGCGTCAGGGTGGTGAACGCCAGGCCCGGCCGCGTGAAGGTTTCGCTGCGGTCGTACCACTTCAGTTCCTGCAGCCGCTTCTCGAGCGGTTCGGCCACCTGGTCCTGCATCTCCTGAGCGGTGGCGCCCGGCCAGGCGCTGACGATGGTCATCACCTTGATCGAGAAGCTGGGATCCTCGGCGCGCCCCAGTTTCATGAAGGCGAAGGCGCCGGCGAAGGTGATGGCGATGATCAGGAAGAGGGTGATCGAGCGCTCGCGAACCGCCAGGGCGGAGAGGTTGAGGTTCATTGGGCCGCTCCGGTCTGGATACGGACACGCTGGCCCTGGTGGAGCATTTGGGCGCCCAGGGCGACGAACCGATCACCGCCGTTCAGACCGCCGGAGACCGTCGCCGTCTCTGTTCCAAGCGCGGCCACTCGAACGGGGCGCCACTGGACGGTGGAGGTGCGCGGTTCGATGACCCAGACGCCCGGCCCCTTGCCCGTGTCGTAGAGCGCGCCGATCGGCGCTTCCACGCCGCGCTGAACGCCGGCTTGCACGGGCAGGGCCACGACCATGGTCGAGCCCAGCGGCGCCTGCGCCGCCGCGCCGCTCAGCACGTACTTGGCCTCATAGGTGCGGGTGCGCGGGTCGGCCGCGTCGGACAGCTGACGAAGCCGCGCCTGGCCAGCCTTGGCGCCGGTAAACGCGTAGGCGTCCGCGGGCGAGCCGAGGGCGGGGCGAACGGTCTCGGGCAGGGTGATGGTGGCCTCGCGCGGACCGGCGTGGGCCAGGCGCACGACGGGCTGGCCGGCGGCCACAACCTGTCCGGGCTCGGCCAGGGTCTCGACCACGACGCCGTCGGCGTCGGCGACCAGGACCGCGTAGCCGGCGGTGTTGCGCGAGACGCGGGCTTGGGCCTCGGTCGCCGCCAGCTGAGCCTTGGCGGCGTCGGCGGCGGCCTTGGCCTGGTCGTAGGCGAGGGCGGACACGGCGCCGGCCGAGACGAGCCCGCGATAGCGGCGCTCCTCGGACGCCGTCTGCACGGCGCGAGCGCGAGCGGCTTCCACCAGCTCGTTCTGAGCCGCCACGGCCAAGGCGTAGTCCGCCGCGTCGATGCGCATCAGGGGCTGGCCGAGACGGACCGTCTGGCCCGGGTCGACCAGGCGCGCGACGACCTTGCCGCCGACGCGAAAGCCCAGGTCGCTCTGGACGCGCGCCGAGACGACGCCGGTGAACCGCCGCTCGCCCGAGGCCGCGGGCGCCGCGACGGCCACCCGGACGACGGGCGGCAGGGTGCGCGGATCGTTGGCGTCGGCCTTGCCGCCACAGGCGGCCAAGGGCGTGAGGCCACCTAGGAGCAGGACGGCGGCGACGGTTCGAGACGACATGGCTTAAGGGTCCTGCCTTGGCGGAAGAACCGTAAGCTGAAGTCTTGTGACTAAATTGTCAACTGGTCACTTTCCGCGACGTCACGGCGCGAGACTGCGAAGCACGAGGTTGATCGCCTTGGTCGGAGCCTCGGGCAGATCGTCCAGGTTATGCTTGAGCATCAGCGGATTCATGAAGCTTTGCATGACCAGCAAGATTGCCTCGCAGACCTCGTCGGTCGGCGTCTTGCGCTCGAATTCGCCGGTCTCGCGGCCAAGAAGGATGATCTCCCTCAGGAGGCCTTCGGCCTTTTCCAGATAGGCCATCGCTGAAGGCCAGCGCTCCTCGGCCGAGTGCGCGGCGATGTCGTATAGCAACTCGTTCTCGAAGAAGAGTTCGGCGCTGGTTCCAATTATGCCGCTGAAAAACCTACGTAATTTATCAGAAGCTGTTTTACCTTCGGCGATGCCGGCCTCGCCCGCCGCGAGCACGTTGTCCAGGCATTGGACGCAGATCGCCTGGCCGATGGCCTGCTTGGAATCGAAGAACTTGTAGATGTAGGCCTTGGAAAATCCGATCGCCTTGGCGAGGTCGGCGACCGTCGTCTTGCCATAGCCATAGCGGCTGAAATGCGCCCGGGCCGCGTCCACGATCTGATCGCGAATGCCGTGTTCGACAGGGCCGCGCTGACCGGCCGCGGAGGGCGAGGGTTCGAGGGTGCTCATGACCGGCACGATATCATCGGGTGTCGCAATTGACAAACGAGTGACGATATCGGCATATAGTCACAACCTGTCGGCCTCCTCAGAAAGTACGCCATGCGCTCCGTCCTTCTACCGACCCTCTTCGCGGTCGCCGGGGCCGCTGTATTGGGCGGGTGTGCGATCGGTCCCAGCTATGTGGCGCCGACGATCGCCGCCCCGGCGCGCTTCATGGGCGAGGCCGCTGTCGTCGCCAGGCAAGCGCCGCGCGCGCCGGTCGACTCCTGGTGGCGCGGCTTCAATGATCCCGTCCTCGATCGAATGATCGATCGGGCGCTGGCGCAGAACCTCGACCTGGCGCAGGCCACGGCGCGGGTGACGCAGGCCGGGGCGGGTCTAAGCGCGGCGACCGCCGCTCTGCTGCCGTCGGCTTCGGTCGAGGCGCGCGGCGCGCGGTCCCACGCCTCCACCCAGACGCCGACGGGGCGCCTGCTGGCCGCTACGCCCAACTTCGATCGCGATGGCGCGCTGTACGAGGCCAATGCCGTCGCCGGCTGGGAGCTCGACGTCTTCGGCGGATCGCGGCGCGACCGCGAGGCGGCGCGTTCCGAGTACGATGGGGCGCGGGCGGGCGTGGCCGCGGCGCGACTGGCGGTCGCGGCCCAGACCGCCGACACCTACATGCTGGTGCGCGGACTGCAGGCCAGATTGGCCGTCGTCCGCCAGCAGGTGGAGACCCAGGCCCAGCTGGTCGACACGGTCCGCCTGCAACGCGAGCGGGGCGTTGTGGCCGAACTTCAGCTGCACCAGGCGCTGGGCGCGCTGGAACAGACCAAGGCCAGCGTCCCTGTCCTCGAGGAAGGCCTTGAGGCGGCGCTCAACGCCATGGACGTCCTGCTGGGCGCGCAACCGGGGACCTACCGCGCGGAGCTGGCTGCCCCGGCCCCCATTCCGACCGCGCCGGGATTGGCGGAGGCCGGCGGTCCGGCCGAGCTGCTGCGCCGGCGGCCCGATCTGGTCGTGGCCGAGCAGCGGCTTCGAGCCAGCAATGCCCGCGTCGGCTCGGCGCTGTCGGAATATTTCCCGAAATTCTCCCTCAGCGGTTTGGTCGGCACGGCCTCGACCAGCGGCGCCACCCTGTTCGAGAGCCCGGCGGCGCAGGCCCAGGGTGTTCTCGGGCTTCGCTGGCGGCTCTTCGACTTCGGTCGCGTCGGCGCCGAGGTCAGCGCCGCGCGAGGGCGCAAGGCCGAGGCGCTGGCGGCCTACCGGCAGTCCGTTCTACGGGCGACCGAGGACGTGGAAAACGCCTTCTCCAGCCTGGTCAAGCGCGAGAATCAGGAGCGCGCCCTGGCCGACGGCGAGGCCTCGCTAGCGCGGGCCAGGGACGCATCCAAGGCGGCCTACGACGCCGGGGTCGTCAGCCTGATCGAAGTCCTCGACGCCGACGCCCGGCTGCTCGCCGTTCGCGACGGCAGGGTTCAGGCCAGGACGGACGCGGCGCGCGCGGCCATCCGGTCGTTCCGAGCGCTGGGCGGCGGGTGGCGCGAGACGCCGGAGGCCAGTGCTAGCTAGGACCGGCGGCGACCGCGCCGTTACCGCCAGTTTCTAGCTCTGGCGCTCTCTTCGCCGCGCGCATCGAGGGGGGCGCCGTCAATCATCTCGTCGACGGCCGACAGCACCGCCGGAGGCGCTTCCGAACTCGCGGTGCGATAGGTCGACGCCTGAGCCGTGACGGGGCTGGCCACGCGCAGTCTCCAGGCGCCATCGTCGCGGCAGGCCAGGCCCGCCAAGCCTTCGCGACCGTTCGGCTGGAAGGTGCGGCAGTAGACGCCTGCATGGTCGCGGAAGCTGAGGCCGATACGGATCGGGCCCGAGGTCTCGGCCGCCAGCTGATCGTCGAGGGCGCGCGCCAAGGGGCCGGACGCGACGAGCGGCTGGTCCGCCGCACCGTTCAACCTAACCGAGCTGGGCAGGGCCAGGCGTCCGACGGCCAGGCCCACCACAAGACAGGCGGCCATGCCGGCCCACGCGGGCAAGCGGAAACGCGGCGCGTGGGCCGGCTGAGCGCTCGCCCGGCGGGCGGCCAGATCCACCACCTCGGCCGTGGTCGGCGCGCCTTGGCGGATGGTCTTCAGCAGCCGTTCGGGGATCGGCTCCTCGGCGACGGGGCCATAGTGGCCGATCAGCAGCGCTTTCAGGTCCTGTTCCGCCTTCAGTCGGGCGGCAAGCTCGGGATCAGCGCGGGCGGCGGTCTCGACCAGGGTCCGGGTCGCCGTGTCCAGTTCACCGTCGACATAGGCGGCGAGGGTCTGTTCGTCGAAGGTCACGGTTGAGCTCCATGGTCGATCAGGGCGGCCTGCAGGGCGGCGCGGCCGCGCGAGAGGCGGCTGGTCAGGGTGCCGACGGGCGTCTCCAGCACGGCGGCCGCCTCGTCGTAGGACAGGCCCTCGATCAGCACGAGGGCCACGGCGATGCGCTGATCGTCGGGCAGGGCGGCCATGGCCCGTTCGATCACCGACAGCCCCAGCCGCGCGTCCAGCGTCGCCGAGGCCGGATCGGCGGCCAGCTCACCCTGTTCGGGCGTGGCGGTGACCTTGCTCCAGCGGGCCCGCCGGCGGGCCTCGTCGATCCAGGCGTTCTTCATGATCCGGAACATCCAGCTGTCGAGCCGCGTATCGGGACGCCACTGATCTCGCCGGAGCAGGGCCCGCTCCAGCGTCAGCTGCGTGAGATCGTCGGCGTCGGCTGGATCCCGGGCCAAGGCCCGCGCCATGCGTCGCAGGCGTGGGACTTGGGCGACCAGCTCTGATTGGAATGCGTCCAAGAGACCGCCTCGTGTTCTCGATGGATGAAACGACCGGGTTCGGGCGTTCCATCCATTGAACGGGAACTATTTCACCGCGGCGCGGCTTGGGCCAAGCTCATAGGGCGGTGGCCCTGGGAAATCGAATGAACCGACGAGTCATCCTGGGGACAATGGGCGCCCTGATCTTGGGGGCGAGCGCGACGGCGCAGATCCTGCCGGGCCTGCCCGGCCTGCCGCGCGATCCGCTGGCCGGCGTCGCCCCCCTGGCGCGGGAGCCGCTGGAGCAGATCGGTAGCGCGGTGCGCGCCCTCGATGTCGCCGACCTGCGTCTGAACCGCTTGACGGCCTTGGTGCGCTCCAACCCGCGCGTGCTGGACCTTGACGACAACGGACAGGCGGTGGTGCGGGGCGAGGTCTTGGCTGTCTCTCCGGACGAGCCGGCGCTGCGCCGTCTAACCGCCGCCGGTTTCTCGATCGTCCGAGATGAAGGCGCCGATGCGCTCGGCTTGCGGATTGTTGTGCTGAAGCCACCCGGCGGCATGAACATCCGCGCCGCGATGCGGCGTGTGCGCGAGATCGATCCGGCCGGCGACTACGACTTCAATCATCTCTACGCCGGCGCGGGAGGGGTCAGCGGCGCCTTGGCCGATGGGCCCGGCGCGGCGAGCCTGCCGGCAGGCCGGGTCGGTCTGCTGGACGGCGGCGTGGATCGCAAGCATCCCGTCTTCAAGGGCGTCGAGATCGAGCAGAGGAGCTTCGCGCCGGGCGGCGGGAGCGCCAGCCGCCATGGCACGGCGGTGGCCTCGCTGCTGGTGGGTAAAGGATCGGGCGGGCTTGGCTCCGGTTCGCGCCTCTACGCCGCCGATGTCTACGGGACCGGCCCCACCGGCGGTGCGGTCGCCGCGATCGTCGGAGCGCTGAACTGGATGGCCCAGGTCAAGGCGCCGGTGGTCAACATCAGCCTGGTTGGCCCCGACAACGCCACCCTGCGCGCGGCCGTGCGGGCGTTGCAGGCGCGGGGCGGATTGGTGGTGGCCGCTGTCGGCAATGACGGCCCCGCCGCGCCGCCGCTGTATCCGGCGTCCTATCCGGGCGTGGTAGCCGTCACGGGCGTCGACGCCAAGGGGCGGTTGCTGCCCGAGGCCGGCAGGGCCGCGCATGTCGACTTCGCCGCCCTGGGCGCCGGCGTGAAGGTCGCCGCGCCCGGCGGTGGCTTCACCAATGCTCGGGGGACGTCATACGCCGCGCCGGTGGTCGCCGCCCGCCTAGCCGCCCGGCCGGACCTGGGCGCGCTAGCGGCCCAGGCGCGCGACCTGGGCGCGCCGGGACCAGATCCTTTGTTTGGTAAGGGCTTGGTCGGGCCTCTCCGCTAGCAGCGAAAATATTTTCACGGCCTGGGGATGAAACGCCGGAGCGCCATCGTTGGACAGGTTGAAGCGCCATGGAGCGCGGCAAGCCTCGAAGGATAAGACGATGTTGAAGCCCACCCTGTTCCTGACCGCCGCCGCCCTGGTCGGCGCCCTGATCGTTGCTCCCGCCCAAGCCCAGCTGCTGGGGGGCGGCCTCACGGGCGGCGGGACAGGAAACCTGACCGGCGGCCTCGGCGGTTTGACCGGCTCGGGGAGCGGCATGCTGAGCGGCTCGGGCCAGTTCGGCGCTCCCGATCTCGGCGGTCCCGTCTCGCGCGTTCGCGGCGCGGGCGACACCTTGCGCGACCGCGCCACGGGCGCGGGGCGGACGGCGACGGACTCCGCCGGTCGCGCGGCCGGGAAGGCCCGCAAGACCGCGGGTTCGACCAATCTGGACGCCGCGGGCGCGCTAAACGGCGCGGGGACGATCGCCGGCTCGTCGGCGTCCGGCGCGGCGTCGGGCAACGCCTCGACCGGCGGCGATCTGATGACCTTGCCTTCGTCGAGCGGCGTCACGTCGTCCGCCTCGACCCTGGCCTCCACCGCGCGCGATCGCGCGGGTCAAACCGCTGGCCAGGCGCGCGGTGCGGCGACGGGCGCGACGAATGCGGCCCGCTCGACCAGCCTGGGCGGTTCGGCCAGCGGCTCGGGTTCAGCCTCTAAACAAGGCGCCTCGGCCTCGACGAGCGGTTCGGGTGGTGGGCTGCTGTCTTCCGGCGGCGCCAACGGCGGTGGGGCGCTGGCCCTTTCGGCCGACCGTCACGGCGCCAATGCCTCGACCTCGGCCAACGGGAGCGCGGCGCGCGGCAACTAAGGTTCCGGCGGTGCGCGCGCTCTCCGTGGGAGTGGAGACGCGTCGCGACCCGGCCACGCCGTCCTGGCTAACAGCCAGGGCGGCGTGTGGCGCTGTTTAATTCTTGCATTCGGACTTTCCGACGTTCTGCCATTTGCGGAAACCCTTGCCGGTCTTGGCCTGCAATTTGTCTCCGCTGCGGCGCAGCTCGATGTCGCCCGACCGGCCGGTCTGAACGTCGCAGCGTCCGGCGAACACCTTGTCGACGCAGGCCGCGCGCGCGGCGTAGCCGAGTTCTTCCCAGGCGCCGGCCACGAAACGTCGGCAGGCCACGTAGTCCGCCGGGAGTTTCTCGGCTTCGGGCGCGGGCGCAACCACCACGGGCGCGGCGGCGTTGGCGGCGGCTTCGGCGGCGGCCTTCTTGGCGGCCTCG
The DNA here is from genome assembly GCF_001425745.1 of Caulobacter sp. Root343. Lineage (GTDB taxonomy): Bacteria > Pseudomonadota > Alphaproteobacteria > Caulobacterales > Caulobacteraceae > Caulobacter. Next base: position 309,204 of record NZ_LMDF01000001.1, read on the forward strand.
GCCAGCTTGCGAGCCTGCAGCGCGGCCTGATCCTGGTCTGGCAGTTCAGGAAGGTCGGGCTGATCGTTGGCCAACTGGAACCAGGCCATCTGCATCGTCCAGCCTTTTGAGCGGGCCAATTGGCCGAGGCGTTGGGCGAAGTCCCGCGGCGGCCGGACCGCCGCGCCAGGCCGTAGGCCAAGGTCGAAAGGCCCAGCGCCCTCGATCAGCAGAAGGCCGGCGAGTCCCGCGTCGGCCTGGCACATCGAGACCCGTTGCCGACCGTCGCCCAGATCCTTGTAGAGATTGGGGTTGCGCGCGGCGAGGCTGTTGAACTGCTCGCGGCTGACGGCGAACTGTTCCAGACGCCCCGAGGGCTGAACGGCGACTAGGCTGAAGCCCTTCGACGGGTCCGGCGCGATGTTGATCACGGGCTGGGCCCACAGGCCCTTGGGACAGCCCTGGATGCCCCGATCGATCTCGAAGCGCGACTGTACGGCGACGACGGACGGCACCGCCACCGCCTTCTGGTCGCGCGCGCCACGCGCCGCGTCGAGCAGGGGGCAAGCGCCTTGGTCGGCGGCCAGAACCTCGGTGGTGTCGACCTGCAGCCCGGTGACGCCGGCGCCGCGGACAGCGGCCGCCACTGTGCGGTTGACCGCCGCCGGATCGCCCGCGGCGCCCGAGATGCGGATGCTGGTCGACCCGTCGCCGCCTTGACCGTGACCGACCGTCAGCCATGAGCACGGTACGTTCGGGAGGGCGGCGGCGATGGCCTGCTCGGCATGCGCGACGCCCGGTGGGGGCGGCGCGGCGGGCGTTTGGGCGGCCGGAGCGGGCAAGCCGGCCTTGTGCTGCGAGGACAGGATGGCGAAGCCCGCGCCGGCGACGACGACCGCGACGACGGCGCCGATCGCGATCAGCTTGCCATTCACCGGTCGGCGCTCGGCAGCGGGGGCAGGAGGCGGGGAAGCCGGTTCAGCGTCGCTCGACGTCGAGCCGTAGGCGAAGTCCATCGCCGGAGGAGCGGGCGACTGCACGTCCTCATCGGCGACGAAGCTGCTCGACGGCGGCGAGTCCTCAACGGACAGGGGCTCGTCAGTGATCGCGGGGGGCGGGGACGAGACGGCGCCGCGCGCGATCTCGGGTTCCTCGTGTTCGCTCACGGACTCGGCGGTCCCGGGCGTGAACACCGTACGTTCCGCGGGCGAGGCGTCCTCGACGGCGGGAGGCGGCGGCTCTTCCTCGACAGGCTCCTCGAACGTGTCCTCGCCGATCGACGGCTGAGGCTCGAGGTCCGAGGTCGTCGCGGGGACGAAGACGGTGCGCGCCTCGACAGGGCTATCGGAGGGAGGCCCGGGCGCTGGTTCCGCCGCCGCCGGAGACTCTGCCGTGCGCCAGGACGGGGGTTCGGTGCCGAAGTGAACGACGGTTCGCTCGGCGTCGGCCGGCCCCTCGAAGGACTTGGCGTCGCTGGCCGGCGTCCAGACCGGCGTCGGCAGCGGCTCGTTCGACAAGTCCAGCGCGTCCAGCGCGGCGATCACCTCGGTCATGGTCTGGGGGCGGCTGCGCGGATCGGGGCTCAGCATCCGCGCGAACAGAGGGCGCAGCAGCGGCGGGACGGTCTCGATGTCCGGGCCGGCGCGGCGCCGGTCGATGGCCTCGACCAACGTCGTGCCCATGTCGGGAGCCTTGCCGCCCGCCAGCGCCAGCGCCACAAGTCCCAGGCTGTAGATGTCGGTCCAAGGGCCGATGCGCCGGTCGAAGTCGCCGAACTGCTCCGGCGCGACGTAGCCGAGCTTGCCGGCGAAGCCGTCGCCGACCACCGTCTGGGCCCCGATCTCCATGCTCTTGGCGATGCCGAAGTCGATGATCTTGGCGCGGTTGAGCACGCCGTCGGGCAGCAGGATGTTCTCCGGCGAGATGTCGCGGTGGATGGCGCCGTGGCTGTGCGCGGCTTCCAGGCCTTCCGCGAGTCGGCGTGTCAGTCTCACCAGCTCGGACGTGGTCGGCGGCGGTCCTTTGCCGATCAGTTGAGTGAGGGGCTCGCCATCGATGTAGTCGGTGACGATGTAGAGCAGGTCCTTGCGCGGCTCGCGGGCCAGCACGCGGTATTGCACCAGCGCCGGGTGGGCCAGGCTGATGAGGGTCTTGGCTTCCTTGCGGAACAGGGCCTGGACCTTCGGGTCGGCCGCCAGGTGGGGAAGAATGACCTTCACCGCCACGCGCTCGTCGGCGTTGACGTTGACGCCCTCGTAGACCTCGCCCATGCCGCCGCGGGCGATGAAGCGCTTGACCTCGTAAATGCCGTTCAGGACGAAGCCGATCGGCAGAATTCCCTGCCGGCCAGCCTTTCGCGAACCGCGCTTACCCGGCGATTGGGTGAAGCCGGTGGTCGAAACCACGTCGTCGGAGGGATCGTCAGGCATGCTCACGGGACGCGTCTCTCGAGAACTCTGAACGCAACCTCGCCTTGAGAACGATCGCGTTGCAAGCCGTTAATGCGACGGTCGCGTTCGAGGCGCGATGCCTCGTCGCGGTCCGTCGCCTGGTCGGTCGGCGTCTTGGGCATCAGGCCACGGCTTCCTGGAACTGGGGCGCGTCGCTCTGTGGTGACGCTTGCACCTGTTCGAACGCATAGATGAACGACGAGTTCTCCACCCCGACGACAATCTTGGCTATTTCTTCGCCGGCCATCTGGCGCTCCAGCAGGGCGACGGACAGTTCAGGCAGCATGGTGTTGGTCAGGATGGCGTCGATCATCCGCCCGCCCGAGGCGACCTCGGTGCAGCGCGACACGATCAGGGCCACGACGGCCTGATCGTAGGTGAAGACGATGCCGTGGTGCTCGGCGATGCGCTTCTTGATGCGGTCCAGCTGCAGGCGGACAATGCCTTCCAGCATGGCGGGCGACAGCGGGTAGTAGGGCAGGACGATCAGGCGACCCAGCAGGGCGGGTGGGAAGACCTTCAGCAGCTCGGGCCGCAGGGTCTGGGCCAGCGGTTCGGCCTCGGGCTTCATCTCCTCGTCCTCCGACAGCGAGGCGATCAGGTCCGAACCCACGTTCGAGGTCAGCAGGATCAACGTGTTCTTGAAGTCGATATGGCGACCCTCGGAGTCGTCCATGTAGCCCTTGTCGAACACCTGGAAGAACATCTCGTGGACGTCCGGGTGAGCCTTCTCCACCTCGTCGAGCAGGACGACGGAGTAGGGCCGCCGGCGCACCGCCTCGGTCAGCACACCACCCTGGCCATAGCCGACATAGCCGGCGGGCGCGCCCTTCAGGGTCGAGACCGTGTGGGCCTCCTGGAACTCGCTCATATTGATGACGATCAGGCTGTCGTCGCCGGAATAGAGCAGCTCCGACAGAGCGTGGGCGGTCTCGGTCTTACCGACGCCCGAGGGGCCGCACAGCATGAACACGCCGACGGGCTTGTTGGGATTGTCGAGCTTGGCGCGGCTGGTCTGGATGCGCTTGGCGATGGCGTCCATCGCATGGTCCTGGCCGACGACCCGGCGCTTGAGCTGGTCGGCGAGAGTCAGGACCGAGGCGATCTCGTCCTTGACCATCCGGCCCACTGGAATGCCGGTCCAGTCGCCAACGACCGAGGCCACGGCATCGGCGTCGACTTCAGCGAAGACCATGGGGTTGTCGCCCTGGACCGCGGCGAGCGCGCGCAACGCCGCGTCCAGGGCCGCCTTGTGTTCGGCGAGGTCGCTCGCGCCCGCCGTCTTCGCCTCGGTCAGGGCTTGCCGCGCGGCCTTCAATTTGGCGATGGCGTCCTTTTCGGCGGCCCACTGGCTTTCGATCAGGTCGAGTTCGGTTTGGGCGGCCGTGATGTCCTCCTCGAGCCGGCCCACGCGACTGTTGTCGGCATAGTGCCCCTCGGCCTCACGGGCGGCGATCTCGCGCTCGACGTTCAGCAGCTCGACACGACGACGGCGGCTCTCGACGGCGGCGGGTGTGGCGTGCTGCGAAACGGCCACCCGAGCGCCGGCGGTGTCGAGCAGACTGACCGCCTTGTCCGGCAGTTGCCTGGCCGGGACGTAGCGTTGGGACAGCTTGACGGCCGCCTCGACCGCCTCGTCCAGGATCACGACCTGATGGTGTTTTTCCATGGCTGGCGAGACCGAGCGCAGCATCGAGACGGCGACGCTGGTTTCCGGCTCCCCGACATTGACGGTCTGGAACCGCCGGGTGAGGGCGGGGTCCTTCTCGATGTACTGGCGATATTCGGACCAGGTGGTGGCGGCGATCGTACGCAGGCGACCGCGCGCCAGCGCCGGCTTGAGCAGGTTGGCCGCGTCGCCCGAGCCGGCCTGACCGCCGGCCCCGATCAAAGTATGGGCCTCGTCGATGAACAGGATGATGGGGCGTGGCGAGGATTCGACCTCGTCGATCACCTGGCGCAGGCGCTTTTCGAACTCGCCCTTCACCCCGGCGCCGGCCTGCAAAAGGCCGATGTCGAGCGATCGCAAGGTGACGTCCTTCAGCGCCGGCGGCACGTCGCCGTCGACGATCCGTCGGGCCAGGCCTTCGACCACGGCCGTCTTGCCGACACCCGCCTCACCCGTGAGGATCGGATTGTTCTGGCGACGCCGCAGCAGGATGTCGATCACCTGGCGGATCTCGGCGTCGCGCCCGACGATGGCGTCGATCTCGCCCGACCGCGCCCGCTCGGTCAGGTCCACCGAATACTTGGCCAAGGTTTCCCCGGTCCCGGCGAACCCGCCGATCGCGGCGCCGGCGGGCTCGGCGACGCTCTCGGCTGCCGGCGCGCCGCCGATCTCGGCCGATCCCGCGACGATCTGGTCGAAACTGTCGGCCAGGGCGTCGGCCGGGATCTTGCGGAACTCTCGCGAGATCGAGAACAGCGCATTACGCAGGGTCGGGGTCTTGAGCATGCCGAACACGAGGTGGCCGGTGCGCACCCGGCCGGCCTGGAACATTAGCGAGGCGTAAAGCCAGCCCTTCTCGATGGCCTCTTCGATCTGCGGCGAGAAGTCGGAAATCGCCGTCGCCCCACGCGGCAGGGCGTCCAGGGTGGCCACCACGTCACCGGCCAGCTTGGCCTCGTCCAGGCCAAACCGCGCACGGATCGCGCCCACGTCGTTGCGAGGATCCTGGAGCAGGATGTGGATCCAGTGCGCCAGCTCGACATAGGGGTTGCCGCGCAGCTTGCAGAAGCCGGTGGCGGTCTCGATGCTCTTCAGACCCGTGGGGCTGAGGCGGCCGAACAGCGCGGAGCGATTGATCTCGGTCATGCGACACCTCTTCTCGCGCCCGGACTTCTTGTGGCCGCGCGGGCGATGCGGCGGGCGCTGGGGCCCAGACGTGTTTCCGCGCGCGGGCCGCAGCCGGGCGGCGGGTTCATCCAACTGGTCCAGCCCAAGCGGGCGCGACCGTCGAGGGCGGTAGGACGCATCGCGGCTTCGCTGACCTCGACCTGCAGGTCCCATTCCAGGTGCGACGGCGCGAAGGAGTCCAGCGCCTCGGCCACGACGGCGAAGCGCGGGCCGCCAGGCATCAGGTCCTCGTAGTCGCGAAAGGTGTCGACATGCACGGCGATGCGATAGGCGTCGCTGACCGTGCTGGTGCGGCGACCGCAGACCGCGTCGTCGCCCAGCCTGTTGAAGCGCCCACCCAGGCGCGTCTGGTCGGCGGGTTCGATGTCACGCCAGCGCGGCTGGTATTCGATCAATTCGACGGGCGAACCCACCAAATCGGCGACGGCGTCCTCGATCGCGGCGGCGCTGCGGCGAGAGGCGTAGAGACCGGCATAGTAAAGGCGGGCCCGGGCGGGGAAGGCGGCGTCTTCCCGTACGCCATCGGTGGCGCCGGTCAGGGCGGCCAGGCGGGAGGCAAAGCGATCGTCTAGCGGACGGTCGGCGTTGGCGGCGGGATTGGCCTCGGCCCAGGCGCGATAGAAGAACTGCAGCATCCGACCGGCCAGAACATCGAGGAAGCGCCCGAACGGCTGGCCCTTGGCGTAGCGGCGTTCGTAGTGCGCGAACTCGGTCATGTGCAGGGGCAGGGGCCCCATCGGCCCGGTCAGGCCCAGCCAATAACCCTCGACCCTGGCGCGCCCGCCCTTGATCGTCACCCCTTCCAGGGTCGAGCCCGGAAAGCTAAGCGACGGGACCTGGGCCAGATCGACGACGTTTTGCGAGGGCAGGCGGGCGTCGCCGATCCGGGGCATGTCGACGGCGCGCGCCTCCGCCGCGCGCAGAAGCCCGAACAGGCCGTACCGCCGCGCTTGCCCCGCCGCTCGGCGAAGGAAGTCTAGATGTTGCGACGCTCGCCCATTCTCGGGGGCCATTGCGCGAAGGTTCCTTCCTGGGGGCTATCGAAGAGGCATTCGGTGAAGGCGTTCACGGTGGCGAATTCGCCGAGAAATCGCTCGAGAACCGCCGAGAACAGGAACATCCGTCCATTCTCGAACGGCGCGTCGTCCAGCTTCAGGCGTAGCCGCTGGCCGCGGGCGAAAGCGCTGCGTCCCGCGCCCGGCACCCGCCGCGTCACCGGCTCGGAGCGAATGGCCAATACGCCGTCGATCTGGCGGCGCAGGTGCGGGTCGTCGGTGCGGCCATAGAGCGCCAGGTGATCGCGCAGGACCGACGGGTCATCGTCATTGTCCAGCGCGAACGAGGCGTAGTTCGGCGTCAGGTGACCGATGACCCGCCAAGCCCCGTCGCTGATGCCCATCGGCGGACGCGGTTTGGTGGGCGCGCGGACGATCGTCGCCGCCTTGACCGGAACACCGCTGATCCGGAAGTCGGTGGTCCCGCCCACGCGCAGGTTCTCGGCCAGCTCGCGGTTGGTGACCAGGGCGCGCACGCCCAGCTCGTAGATGCCCTCCAGGCGCCTCGGCTCGCCCGGCGCGACCAGGCTGATCCAGGTCTCCGTGCCGAGATAATCGGCGCGACGCCGCAGCCGCTGCTCCTTGGTCGACAGGCGCCGGTGGCGCAGCCGCGTCACGTAGAACAGCGCCTCGCTCCAGTCGTAGAGCAGGCTGCCGAAGGCGTGCAGCGGCGCGACCGGACGGGCGTCGCCATTCTTCTGCGAGTAGGCCGTCACCTCGAGCACGCGGTAGACCTCGAAGTCGAGTGGCCGGGTGCGGTCGGCGATCAGCTGGTGCTCGTGGTCGAACTCGGTGATGGCGACGCGGTCGATCTGCTTTTCGAACAGGTTGACGGCCGGCGTGGCGAAGAGTCGGAAATTGGCGGGAGACACCGCGCCGGCCAGGGCGCCGGCCGCCCGGTTGAACAGGAACACCACCTCGCACTCACCCGGGCATCCGGCGAAGGCCCGGCCCAGCTCACGCAGGCGCACGAACAGGAACCGTTCTGGGCAGGCGAAATATTCCGACAGGATGCGATAGCCCCGAAACGAGCGCCGGCCGTTCGGCAGCAGCGCGCAGTCCTCCTCGAAGCCGTGCTGTTCGGCGACCGAGAGTTTGACCCAAGCCCCGGCGCCCGCCGCCGAGTCCACGGAGCGAGCCACGGTGGCGACCGCGTCGCCGATCAGTTGGCGATAGAGTTCGCCCGGCACCAGCTCCGAGCCGTCCAGATAGATCGGCAGGGCGTCCGGCGCGATCGCCGACAGGGGAACGCCGCCCAGGCCGCCGAACTTCAGGCGCAAGCCCGCCTCGGCGCGAACGCCCGCCGCGCCCGCATAGGCCGAGACGGCCGCGCGGGTCGGCAGGTACTCGGCCTCGGTGATCTTGAGGGGCCACAGGGTGACGTCCTGGCCGGTCCGGAAGGTGACTGGCGTGGCCGCGTCGTCCTTTCCGACGGCCGACATCTCGGTCAGGCGCGGTATCTTGAAGCCGACGGCGATCGCGTGGTCGCCCTCGCGCGGCTCCAGCGCCGCCACGCACATCGACGGTGTCGGCGCCAGGTAGTGGGGCTGGATGGCGTTTAGCAGGTGCTGGGTGAAGTCGGGGAACTGGTCCTGAAGCTTCAGCTTCACGCGGGCGCCCAGGAAGGCCACGCCTTCCAGGAGTCGCTCGACATAGGGATCGGTGTCGGCCGGCGCGTTCAGGCCCAGGCGGCCCGCGACGGACTCGTATTCTTCGCCGAACTCGCGCGCGGTCTCGCGCAGATAGAGCAGTTCCTCGTTGTAGGCCCTGAGCAGCCGGGGATCCATGCGCCTACTCCCGCAGGGTCGCCGAGCCGGTGTCGATCTCCACGTCCGTCTGGAACTCGACCGGCAGGGCCTTCACGGCGCTGGTGACGTCGGCGCGGATCACGAAGGTGACGGCGTTGGGCTTGGAAGCGCCGGCGGCCGCGGTGACGTCGAGCCGACGCGGCGCGATCCGCGGCTCGAACCGGCGGATGCCTTCCTTGATTTCACGAGCCCTGGCCAGGATCGCGCCGCGCTGCAGCAGCTTGCCCGCCATGTCCGGCACGCCATAGTTCAGCACCGAAGTCGCCACTTCGGGATAAGGTTTGAGGTCCTGGACGGAGCCCAGATGGGTGGTGTTGAGGATCCAGTTGAGTTCACGCAGCACGGTGGCGCGCAAGGCCGACTCGTTGAAGCGCTCGAGCTTGAGGATCGGATAGAGCCGGGTGGTGGTCGCGCGGCTGACCTGGCGGGTCTCGATCTTCGGATCGTCCCGCACGCCTTCGATGTCGAGGTCGGCGACCAGCTTGTCGAACAGGGTAGGGTTGATCCGGGCGGCCATCACGCGAAGACCAGACGGCGAAGCGCCAGGATGCCGACGTCCTCGTCCTCGCCGAGCGACCAGAGTTTCTGGCCGACGCCTTCGTCTCCCAGGGACGCCGCGCGCCAGTCGGTGGCGCGCGCCAGCAGCAGGCCGGCGTCGGTCTCTAGCGGCGTTCCGGGATAGCGGGCGGGCAGCAGGGCGCCGACCGATTGACCGGTCTTGAATTCGATCTCGACGGGCAGCCAGACCAGGTCGCGCAGGTCCTGGGGACCGTCGCTGGTGACCTTGCGGATCGCATCGAAGGGCACGAGGCCCCAGCGGCCGTGGATGACCGCTTCCAGCGACGGACCGAAACGCGGGTCGGCGTCGGCGATCCAGTCGAAAGGGCGGTCGTTGAATTGTCCGGGTGTGTCGGGCGCGGCGTCGAAGGCGCGCTCGCGCGCGGCTCGGGCCTCGTCGTCCTGCGCTTGAATGGCGGCGTTCAGCGCGATGGCCAGGTCGCCGGCCCAGGCTTCGCCGCCGACCAGCAGGGCGGGGGGCGACTGCCCGGCGAAGGTCTCTTCCCGCGCCATCTCGGCCTTGATCGCCACGTTGTAGGCGACCGCCAGCATCTGGGCTTCGGGCGACAGCTGGGTGAGAGCCTTCAGCTGGGCCAGGGCCTTGTCCCATTCGCCGAGAATGCAGAACAGCTGGAACAGGAACATACGCGCCGGCTGATCGTCGGGCGCGCGCTTGACCCTTTCGACAAGGGCCTTGCGCGCGCCGTCCAGATCACCGGCCCGCAGGAGGTCGTCGGCGTCCATCGTCATTTTGGCTTCTATGATCTCGCCGAGGACCCGTGCGGGACGCTTAGAACTTCACGTTGCCCGCGATGTCCCACTTGAAGTCGCCCGTACCGGCGGCCTTGCCGGCTTGCGACTGTTCCTTGTAGGCGAACTCGACCTTGGCGAAGTTGAGCGACACGTTCTCGGTGAGGCGATCCTCGCCGCCGCTGCCGCCGGTCGAGACCGAGGTCACCAGGACGTCGGTCATGGTGATGGTGATGTATTCCAGCGGCGTCTCACCCGCCTTGCGCACGACCAGCGTGGCCTTGCTGATGTGCTTGCCGTTCGCCGCCGCCAGCATCAACGGCGAGCTGGCCAGATCGACGTACTTCGTGAACGACAGATCCTGCACGTTGACCTTGCCGGCGCCGGCGCCGCCGCCGACGTGGGCGGTGCCCGAGTTCGTCATGCCCCAGCTCCAGGCCAGGATGTCGATCTCTCCCTTGTGGCTGCTGTCCTTGGACTCGCCACTAATGCCTTCAAGTTTCAGGAACATATCCACGGCCATAAGGCGCTCTCCTCACGAGAAATGATTTTACTGGCAGCTAGTTCGCGCTTTTGGGCAGTCGCGAGACCATGCTGAGCGACACGTCCATCCCCTCGAGTTGGTAGTGCGGCACCATGCGGAAGACACCGCGGTAGTAGCCTGGGTTCTCGGGGTCGGGGATGACATCCACCGAAGCGGATTTCAGGGGCTTGCGAGCCTTGTCTTCTTCCGTCGAGAAGTCGGGCTGCATGTCCACGTACTGCATGATCCAGGACTGCAGGTCGCTGGTCAGGGCCGGGGCCTCGCGGCTGCTGCCGATCCAGTCTCGCACCATGCACTTGAGGTAATGGGCGAACCGGCAGCTGGCGAAGATGTAGGGCAGGCGGGCCGACAGATTGGCGCTGGCGGTGGCGTCCGCGTCCTCATAGGCCTTCGGCGCGTGCAGGGTTTGCGCGCCGATGAAGGTGGCCTGATCGGTGTTCTTGCGATGGATCAGGGCCATCAGGCCGGCCTTGGAGAGCTCGGCCTCGCGCCGGTCCGAGATCGCGATCTCGGTCGGGCACTTGGCGTCCATGGCCCCGTCGTCGGTCGGGAACATCGCCGTCGGCAGATCCTCGACCGTGCCGCCGGACTCCACGCCGCGGATGCGCGTGCACCAGCCGTAGGTCTTGAAAGCCTCGGTGATCCGCACGCCCAAGGCGTAGGACGCGTTCAGCCACAGATAGTTGTCGTGCTGACCGCCGTCCGTGTCCTCCTCGAAGGCGAACTCCTCGACCGGCTCGCTATTGGCGCCGTAGAGCGGACGGCCCAGGAAGCGGGGCAGGGTCAGGGCCATGTAGCGGCTGTCGTTCGAAGCCCGGAACGAGCGCCAGGCCATGTAGTCGGTGGCGTCGAACTGCTTGGCGATATCCCGCGGATTGGCCAGTTCCTGCCAGCTGCTCATACCCAGAAGCTCGGAATCGGCCGCCGCGATGAACGGGGCGTGCGCGGCCGCGCCGATCTTGGCCAGGCCCTTCATCACCTCGATGTCGGGCGCGGTGTGATCGAAGGCGTAGTCACAGATGAAGGCGCCATAGGGCTGGCCGCCCAACTGACCGAACTCGGCCTCGTAGATCTTCTTGAACAGCGGGCTCTGGTCCCAGGCCGCGTCGCGGAACTGCCGCAGCATCTTGCGGGTCTCGTCCTTGGACACGTTGAGGACGCGGACCTTCAGGTCCTTGCCCGTCGGGGTGTTGCCGACCAGGTACCAGAGGCCCCGCCAGGCGGATTCCAGCTTCTGGAATTCCTCGTGGTGGATGATCTTGTTGACCTGTTCGGTCAGCTTGCGATCGATCGCCGCCTTCAGAGCGTCCACGGTCGAGAAGACATCGCCCCCGATGACCTGGGCGTCTTCCAGCGCCTGCTGGGCCAGGGTCCGGACAGCCTCTTCGATCCGCGCCTGCTTGGCGTCGGTGTTGGGCTTGAATTCCCGTTGCAGCAACGTGGCGAAATCGTCGGCCGTGACGGTTTCGTCGGCGGCGGGGGCGACGGTCTGTTGAAGCGTCTCTGCCATCAAGGCCTCCCAGCGGTAAGGGCGTGCGTGGTCATTCGTAACTACGCGTTGTTGTCGGGAGCGGAGGCTTTGGCCGCGGCCAGGGCCTTCATCAGCTCGGGATCCTTCAGGACCTTGTCGAGCAGGTCTTGCGCGCCGTCCTTGCCGTCCATGTAGACCATCAGGTCGTTGAGCTGCTGGCGGGCCTCGAGCAGCTTGGCCAGCGCCGGGACGTTCTTGGCCACCTGGCCGGGGGAGAAGTCCTCCATCGACCGGAACGTCAGGTCGATGCCGATTTTGCCTTCGCCAGTCAGCGTGTTGTCGGCGGTGAAGGCGGCGCGCGGCGCGATCGCCTCCATCTTCTGCTCGAAATTGTCCATGTCGAACTCGACGAAGTCGCGCTTGTCGAGCGGCTTCTTCTCGACGTTCGACTTGCCGGAAAGGTCGGACATCACCCCGACCACGAACGGAAGCTCGATCTTCTGGCGCGATCCGAAGGTTTCGACTTCGTACTCGATGTGAACGCGGGGTGCGCGGTTCTCTTTAATGAACCTCTGCCCGCCTTTGTTCGATGCCATGATTAATCACCAGAAGTTAGAGCTTACATGGATATTGAAGGCTTGTTCCATCTTAGATGGATGTCAAGTGAAGTTATTTTATTCTAGGTTGCCTGCTCTCGTTGCTTGCGAGATTGCAGAACCGAGCGCGCCTCATCGAGGCTGCCTGGAGCGATGTCTTCCAAGATCGACATGAAATCCAACCCGACCCAATCCCGCGCCCGCCGCATCAGCGTCAGGATCGGGTGTCCCGGCTCCCTCCGCTGGTAGTAGTCGCTGAGCGCATCGAGGGCTCTGACGACGTCGTCGCGAGTCTCGATACGCGCCCCGACAGAAGCGACGTTTGAAAAGCTTGACGGTGCAACGTGCGGCTGCACGGATGGTTCCGCGATTTCTTCGTTCGCCGGTTCCGGCAGGAACGCCTGGACGGCCCGGCGCATCTGGCCGAGCGTCTCGTAGGTCGGCTTGAAGTTGGTTCCGCCGCCGTCGTCGGCATTGGCGGTCAGCACCAGGTCAGCGCGCCGCAGGCTGTCCTCGATCGTGTTCAGGCGCTGGACGATCTCGTCCAAGCCCTCGAGTTGCGATTCCTCGAGCGCGGCCCGGAACATTCCGTAGCCTTGCTCGCTTTCACCTCCCAAGCGGAACCGTTCGAAGTCGTCGACGGAATAGCGGCCAAGGCGCGGATGATTGATCAGGACGATTTTGCGCAGCGGCGCGAGGAACTGCGCCTGGCCGGTCAGGGAGTCGCAAGGACCCTTGCGGCCCTGAAAGCCGTAGTCCTCGAGCCGCGGATGGACCGCGGGCCAGTAGGTTTCGAGCAGGCCGGACAGGTAGCGGGCGCCGACCTCCACGGTCTCAAGCTGGCCGGCGCGCGCGCCGGCGCGACACAGATAGACCGCCAGCCAAAGGTCCTTGGTGCGACCGCTCTGCTCGGCGATCCCATCGACGACGGGGCGCCAATCGACCTCGGAAGGTTGGGCTTCGACACCCGAGGCGTCGATCGAGACCTCGGTCTCGAACGCTTGCTCGATCTCGTATCGCGCCGGGTCGTAGGCCAGGTCGGGGCCGGTCGGATCCTCGTCGGATACCGGCGCCAGCAGTCGACCAAGATCAAGCGCCATGTGTGAAGCCGTCTCAGCTTTTTTCAGAGGTCCGACTGCAACCTCGGGCTGCGAGGTTGAGGGTCGAAGAACGGCGCGGAGTGTGGCCGAACAAACGGATTTGGCAAGTGCATCCGGTTGAGATTTGAAATTTAACGGCTACACCTAGTTGCAATCGTCGGACCGTCGTATGGTAGAGCTTAGTAACAGGAGCGATTAATGGATCGGCAGGCGGCCATATCTGTCGCTCTCGGTACGGCTAAGCTTAACCTTGAGCGCTTCGAGGCGATCGAACGTCTAAGCGAGCCCTTTGTTATTGTCGCAGAAGGTTTTTCCGTCGACGAGATCGATTTCCTGCCGCACATCGGCAAGCCCGTGTCGTTCGACGTGGGCGATGAAATGGACCATGTCCGCTACTTCCATGGGTTGTTGACGGACGCGGTCCTGACCAAGGTGGACATCAGCGGCGCTCACTATCGCCTAACGGTGAAGCCCTGGTTCGCGCTGTTGGACCAGAACCTGAACTACCGGATCTTCCAGGACAAAAGCATCATCGACATCGCCAAGCAGGTCTTCGCCGATGCCGGGATGAAGGATGTCGAGTTCGACAAGCTGACAGGCGCGTACAAGCCGCGGGAATACTGCGTCCAGTACAAGGAGAGCGACTTCAACTTCCTCTCGCGCCTGTTCGAGGACGAAGGGGTCTATTATTATTTCCGCCATGAGGAGGCCGCCCACAAACTGGTGCTCTGCGACGGCAAGTCAGCGCACCAGCCCGCGCCAGGCTACGAGTCCATCCGTTTCCTGCCCGTGTCGGGCGACGAGGCGACTACGCCCGACACCTTGTCGGATTGGAACGAGCGGGTCAGCTCGGTCAGCCAAGCCACCGTAACCCTGCGCAGTTTCGACTTCACCAAGCCTCAGAATCCGGTCGAGGCGGTCGCCAAGGGCGCGGGGCAGCATCCCGGCGACGCGCTGGAGGTCTACGAGTATCTCGGTGACTTCACCGAGCAGGCCGAAGGCGAGGCGAGGGGGCAATCGCGGCTGGCCGCCAGCCGGGCGCCGCGCAGGCTCTACACCGGCGGCGGCGACGTACTGGGCTTGGCCTGCGGAGGCCTGTTCACGCTGACGGAAGCCGGGGTCGATCGCTTCAACCAGGAATATCTGATCACCGGCCTCAACCACGTGATCGAGGCCGAGAGCCATCGCAGCGGCGACGACCGCCAGGCCCGACGGGTGAACGTCGTGGCCATTCCGGGCGACACGCTGTTCCGGCCGCCGCTGAATGCGACCAAACCGGTCTCCACCGGGGTCGAGACCGCCACGGTGACCGGACCGCCCGGCGAGGTGATTTATGTCGACGAATGGGGGCGCGTGAAGGTGCGGTTCCACTGGGACCGCTCGCCGGATCAGCCGGGCAAGACCTCGTGCTGGATGCGGGTCTCGCACCACGCCGCCGGCGAAGGCTTCGGCAATGTCGACCACCCGCGCGTCGGGCAGGAAGTGATCGTCGATTTCCTGAACGGCGACCCGGACCGGCCGATCATCACCGGCCGCGTCTATAACGGTCAGCGCAAGCACGCCTATGACCTGCCCGCCCAAAAGACGCGGTCGCTCTGGAAGACCCAGACGGTCGGCCGTCTGGGCGATTATAGCGGCGCGGAGAAGACGCCGGCGCCAAACAGCCTCGGCTTCAACGAGATCCGCCTGGAGGACAAGGGCGGGGCCGAGGAGATCTACATCCACGCCCAGCGCGCCATGGTGCGCGAGGTGCTGCTGGACGACAGCCTGTCGGTGCAACGCGACCGCGCCACGCGGGTCGGCCGAGACCGGGTGACGGCGGTCAAGCGCCACGAGACCACCACCGTCGAGACCGGCAACCAGACCCACGAGGTCAGCCAGGGCAATCGCACCACGACGATCGAGCAGAACGATTCGACCACGATCCGGTCGGGCGACTACTCGGTGAAGGTGGACAAGGGGGCGGTGACAATCGAAGCTGCCAAGAGCATCACGCTGAAGGTCGGGTCGAGTTCGATCGTCATGGATCCCTCGAAGATCACCCTGAGCTCGCTGACGATCGTCAGTGACGCCACGACCTTGCAGAGGGTGCTCGGAACCATGACGGAGGTCGATGGTACGACGGCGACCACGATCACGGGCGGCGTCGTCAAGATTAACTAGGACCTGCAATGAAGCGCTGGAAACAGGTTCGTTGGACCGAGGCGGGCCAAGTCACCGCGATCCTGGGGTGGCCCCTATCCGAGCACGACGCGCAGCCGCCCGAGCTCTTCTTCGATCGGTTGCTGGCCGAGGGGCGGGATGACGACGCGGCGATGTTCCTCGGCCAGGCCCTGCCACGTTACGAGGCGGTGGCCTGGGCGACCCAGGCCGTCCGCGACCTGGCGCCGCCCGATCTTCCGCAACGGGACGTGGAAGCTCTGGACGCGGCCTTGCGGTGGCTGACCGACCCCAGCGACAACCGGCGGCGCGCGGCGTTCGACGCGGCCGCCAACGCCAGCGGGACCAGTCCCCAGCGAATGTGCGCCCTGGCGGTCTTCTTCTCCGGCGGCTCGTTGGCGCCCGCAGACTTGGAGCCGCTGCTGGCGCCCAAGGACGCGGCCGGAAAATTCGCCGCCGGGGCGGTGCTGACCGCGGCCACCGACAGTGGTCGACGTCAGGAGGGCTTGCGCGCGGCGCTCGCTCTCGGCGAGGCTCTGGCCGTCGGCAACGAAGATGGACGTCCATGACCCTCGTCCTCACCATCAAGTCTCTGGATCGGCTCGACAACGGCGAGACCGCCAGGCTGGCCCTGGACCGGCACGGCGCGCGCATCGGCCGGTCGCCGCACATGGACTGGTGCCTGCCCGATCCGCGCAGCTACATCTCCTCGGCCCATTGTGAGATCGAGTACCATGACGGCGCCTATGTGCTGGTCGATCGCAGCACCAACGGCACCTTCGTCAATCACTCGACCGCGCGGCTTTCCGCGCCACACCGCATCGACGACGGCGACGTCATCCTGATCGGACACTATGAGATCGAGGCGCGGCTGGATCAGGCGCCAGCCAATGATCCGGTTCCCGAGCCGGTCGCCTGGAGCGGTTGGGACAGTCACGGCGCCCGCGAAACGGTCGGCGAGCCCGGCCGTTGGGACCAGCCCGCGCCGAAGGCGGCGATCACCGGGCAGGGGGCCGCGGCGGGCGCCTGGGCGCCGCCGCGCGTGCGATCCCAGCCGGAGCCCACCTCGGCCTGGACACCCGCATCGCCCGAGGCGCCGCCGCCTTCGGCCTGGTCCAGCGAGCCACGCGCGCCCGCCGCGCCGTCGGCCGACGACGTTTGGGGGCGGCTGGCGCAGACGAACGAGGTCGATTGGGACCGCGGGTTCGCGCCGGCTCCGGCCGCCGCGCCGCCAGCGACCGCGCCATCGGGCGCGGCAGCCGCCTGGAGCGCGCCGCCACCCGTCCCGACGACGGGCACGACTCCGCCCGCTCCGCCGCCACGATCGCGCGCGCCCGAACCGCGCCCCTCCACGGCCAGCGCCGAATGGAATGCCTTCCTCGGGGGCTCGGGCCTGCGACCGGAGGATCTCGGGGATTCTCCGCAGCAGGTGCTGGCGACCGCCGGCGGGCTTCTGCGGCGCTTGATGGGCGGCCTCGTGGTGATGCTGGAGGCTCGGGCCCGGGCCAAGGCGCAACTGGGCGCTCAGGGCACGGCTCTGGAGTTCGACGGCAACAATCCGCTGAAGTTCACGCGATCGGCCGAGCGCGCCTTGGCTCAAATGCTCAATCGCCCCGACCGGGGCTTCATGCCCTCGGACCGCGCCGTGGAGGACGCTTTTCGAGACCTGCAGGCTCACCAGATGGCGACCTTGATGGCGATGCAGGGCGCATTGGCGTCGACCTTGGATCGGTTCTCGCCCTCGGCGATTCGGGCGCGGGCGGAGAACAAGGGCTTGCTGGCCAAGATCGTGCCCGGCGCCCGCGCCGCGGCGCTGTGGCAGGCCTATGAACGCGAATTCGAAGGCGTCACGCGCGGTTCGGACGAAGCCTTCATGGAAGTCTTCGCCAAGGAATTCCGCGAGGCTTACGAGCGCACCGCCGCCGACATGAAGGCTAGGCCGCCTCGGGCCTGATCGCCGCCGCGAACGTCTCGGCGGCGATCAGGCTCGGATGGTCAGGCCAGGGCCAGCAAGGTGGTCTCGTCGCACGCCACTACGGCGACGCTGACATTATCGGGTGCGCCGCGCTCCAGGCACGTGGCGACGAGGCTGTCGACCGCGGCGCCTGGATTTCCATTGGCCAGGATCGTCGCCAACTCGTCGTCAGGGATCACCCGGGTCAGGCCGTCGCTGCAGACCAGGAAGACATCGCCGACCTTCGCTTCGTCCGACACCGCGTCCAGCTCCAGCTGAGGCCCGACCCCTACCGCGCGCGACAGCACATGGGCCATGGGATGGTTCTCGGCCTCCTCGGCGGTGAGGCGTCCCGAGGCGACCATCTCCTGCACTTGCGAGTGGTCGACCGTCAGCTGGTAGAGCTTGCCCCCGCGCAGCAGGTAGCAACGGCTGTCGCCCGCCCAGAAAACCGCGAAGCGTCGCTCGCGCAGCAGCAGGACCACGACGGTCGAGCCCATGGGCTGCCCGCCGGCCTTCAGCCAGATCCGCTCGTTGGCCTTGTGCACCGCCGCCGCCGCGGCGCTCGACGCGGCGGCGAAGTCGGCGGGCAATGTGGCCGCCTCCAGGGCGTTGACGATCGTTCTCGACGACCATTTGCCGTTGGCGTGCCCGCCCATGCCGTCGGCCACGGCCCAGAGACCCTCCTCGGGGCGCGCGAGCACGTGGTCCTCGTTGTCGCTCCGCACCTTGCCGGGATGGGTCAGAATGGCGTCGCGGATCCGCAAACTCCCGTCATCCATGGACGGCTCCCTCTATCGTCAAGGCCCGTATGATCAGATCGGCGGGCGGTTGGCCGGCGGAGATGTCGAAGGGCGAGTCCGGCCGCCAGAAGCGTCCGTGCGCGTCCGGCTCGGGCTCTGATTCCATAGTGTGGAAGACATTTTGCGCGTTGGCCACCATCGCGTCGACGTCCGCGGCGGTTTCGAACGCGCGGTAGATTTCTTGCTCCGCCGCCTCGGCGATCCGTTCACTCGCCGATGGCGCTTGGTCGGTGTAGGCGCCCAGAACCAGAACGAAACGCCGGCCCGCAGTGTCGATCGAGGCGGTCAGGGCGCCGGTGCTCCATCCAGACCCGAAGGCTCCGGGGCCGAAGGTGAAGCGCACGGGCGGGGCGGCGTCGTGGCGGGCCTCGAAGGCCTCGCCGAGCGCCGCGCGGGTCGCTTCCAGGCCCGCGCTCGACCAGGCGTCCCAAGTCTCGCGCGCCTCTGGCGTCAGACCGCGCGCGACGAAGTCGCCATGGGTCGGCAGCTTGCCGAACGCGAAGGCGCGGGGGGGCGTCACAGCTTCGCCGGGCATCGGAACGACCACAGACCGCCGCGCCCGAACGGGTTCTTGTCGGACGGCAGGTTGACCTTCAGCGAGAAGTACTGGGCGCCCTGGCCGAAGGTCGCCTTGAGGCTGGTTGGGCCAGCGTTTTCTTTCTGCGCCGCGTCCATCAGATGGAACAGCGCCCAGGGGCCTTGGGCTTCGAAACGGCGCAGCTCCTTGGTTCCGGCATAGAGGATGAGATGGGCCTCCGGCAGGCTCGAGATCGACCACATCACCGGCTTGGCGCCGACAGTGCTGGGCTCGAAGCGATAGGTGGTTCCGCCGGCCGAGAATTCGGCCGCGGTGACGGCGCCGCCGAAGCCCGCGGCCTCGACCTTGATCGGAAGGCCCGAGGTCAACAGGTCGCGAACCTGGGCGGCCTTCTGGAACTGCTCGGCGCTGGTCGGATCGAAGGTGGCCGCGATCGGGTCCTCGGCGCGCCAGCGCCAGATCGGTCCGGAGGTGACCAGCAGCGGTTGGAGACGATCACGGACCAGGCTGTCGAACTGGCCGTTGAGGCCGAAGACCTGCAGCAGCTCGCCCGCCGTCCCGTCATTCCGCGCCGCGCCGTAGAACGGATAGCGGTTCTCGCTGACGCTCCGGCAGGCGCCGGCCAGGCTGGCGGCATACTCCTGGGCGATCGCGTTCTGGGCCGACGACACCGCCGCGCCCTTGCCCGTGCGGGTGGCTTCGGCGACGAAGCCCTGCAGTTGCGGCGGGGCGACGACGCCGGCAGTGGCGACCTGGCCAAGGGCCGAAGCCAACTGGCCCTGGGCCGAGACGCCGCCCAGCCCGCCGCCAGCCACGCCCGCGGCCATGTTGGCCGAGGCGGCCTGTTTGACCGCGGCCAGGAATTCGTCGATCGGCGCCGCGCCCTTGCCATCGCCGACATAGTCAGCGAGCGGCTTGAAGTAGTTGGAGATGGTCTTGCCGGCGTCGACACCGCCCGCGTCCAGCACCGTGGCCCCGACGATCTTCGCCGCCGCCTTCAGCTTGCTGGGCGCGCGGATGGGCGGCGGCTTGCCGAAGCTCGTGTTCTTGCGCACTTCCAGCAGCAGCACTTTCAGAGGGGACGGCGTGCGCGTGAAGGCGCCCAGGGCGCTCGGATTGGAGAAGTAATCGGCGGGCTTGAGGCTCTGCACCACGCCGTCCCAGGCGGCGATGTATTCCTTGGCGTAGAGCGCCGCCACGCCCGGCCGAACCTGGGCGATCTGGCTGCGGATCGCCGTCTTGTTGGCGTCGTCGCCCATCACCCAGAGATCCTTTTCCAGATCCGAAGCGACAGTCTGCAGGCCGGTTTGATAAGCCCGCTCGAAGCCCGCGCGAGTGAAGAAATAGGGCACGGTCGACTGCAGCACGGCCTCGCCGTTCAGGAAGGCCTGCCGGTCGCCGCTGGCCAGCACCGTGTCGGCGCGCCAATCGGCCTGGTCGCTCGCCGCCGCCTTCTGGCGGAGGATGGCATAGGCCCGGTCGGCGAGGGACAGGGTCTGGACCGCCGCGCGCGTCGAGTCGATCAAGGCTCCGTCCAGCGGCGCTTCGCGCCCCGGCCAGACCCGGCCGAGCTGCGGATCGGCCAGCATGGCGTCCAGATGTCGGGACAGTTCCGCGCGCACCTCGGCCCGATCAGCGCCCGGCAACACGGTCTCCTCCCAGTCGTCGCTGACCCAAGCCTTGACCGCCTTGGCGTCGAGCGGGCCCAGGCCCCCCAACATCAAATAGACCTTCAGAGGTTCGTAGAGCTTGAGCGGTTCCTGGGCGTGCTCCTGCATGTAGCGCTCGAGCCGCAGCAGCAGGCGCGGCAGCAGGATGCGTTGCAGGGAGTCGAGATAGGCCTGCTTGGCGGCCTTGGCGTGAGCGCCTTGAAACAGGCCCCAGCGCATCATCAGCGGCGCGCCGCCCTTGGCCTGGTCGCCGTACCCGCGTGGCAGCTCGCGCAACGCCCGGATCAAGGACAGGGCTTGTTCCAGGTCGGGGTCGCCATCGCGCACCTCGACCAGATCGACGCCGGTCTCGCGCACTTCGGCGCTGATGTTCTGCGCGCCCGTCAGCAGCCGGTCCTGCAGGGCGCGATTGCGCGCATAGCTGACCGACCAGAGGGCGACGACCGCCACCGAAACGACGGCCACGGCGCTGACGCCGGCGATCAGGGCCGTTCGTCGCCGCGCCCGCGCCTGGGGCGAGGCCTGCACCAGGCCGGCCTCGGCGAAGATCACCTCCTTCAGGAGGCGATTCAGGAAATACGCCCGTCCGCCCTGACCCTGCCGCGCCACCACCGGCGCGTCATAGACGGCGGCGACGTCGCCGAGGATGCGATCGAGAGGCGCCCCCTCCTGCACGCCACTGGTGAAGTAGAAGCCGCGGAGCTTGGCCGGCGTATCCTGGTCGGCGATCAGAGCGCCGTCGAGGAAACGGGCGAGGCGCGCGCGTAAGGAGGCGACCTGGGCGGGGAAGCCGAGGATCAGGCTACGCCTGTGTGGATCGGTCTCTTCCTGCAGTCGCTTGGCGACTCGGTCGGAAAGGGCCTGCACCACGGCGTCGAACTCGCCCAGCAGGCCTTCTAGATCGTAGGGCTGCTCCAGCGGAAGGCTGGCGCCGAGCACTGCGCGGCGGCCCTCGACGTCGAGATCCTCGAAGAACTCGCCGAAGCCGGCCAGCAGGTCGGCCTTGGTGAACAGCACATAGACCGGCGCCGAGACCTCGAGCACTCGCCGCAGCTCGGCCAGCCGCCGGCGCACGGCGGTGGCGTGGTCGTCCAGTCCGGCGCGGTCGGTGTTCAGGATCTCGTCGAGGCCGATGGCGACCAGAACGCCGTTGATCGGTTGCAACGGCCGCGTGCGTCGCAGGAGGCCAAGAAAGCTCTCCCAGCCCTTCTGGTCGACCGCGGCGTCGGAAGTGTGGGTGGTGTAGCGGCCCGCGGTGTCGACCAGCACCGCTTCGTCGGCGAACCAGAAGTCGAGGTTACGCGTGCCGCCCACGCCCTTCAGCGCCGCGTCGGCGAAGGGAAGACGCACGCCCGACTTCAGCAGGGCGGTGGTCTTGCCCGCGCCCGGCGGACCGATGATCACGTACCACGGCCGGGCGTAGAGATAGTCGCGCCGCTCGCCGGCCACCGTCTTCAGCTTGGCCAGGGCCGAGCGCATCCGGCCCGACAGCGCCTCGGCCTCGGCGTCGCCGGGCGATGGCGCGGCCAACTGTTCGGCGATCGCGGCCGAGGCCTTGCGGGCGCGCAGGACGCGCAAAGTCGCGAAAACGCCCCAGACGATGGCGACCGTGAGGGCTAGCAGCAGCCGAACCCACCACGGGCGCAGGAACGGCGCCACCAGCGGCAGCACCAGGGCCAGCAGGACGGCAATCAGGATCGCGGCCAGCCCGGTCAGCAGCCACCAGTTCAGGAAGAAACGCTTCATGGCGCCTGTTCACCACGCGGAATGACGATTTCGACGCGGCGGTTCAGGGCCTTGCCGGCCGCCGTGGCGTTGGAGGCGATCGGCTGACTGTCGCCGAAGCCTTCGGTGCTGACGCGCGCCTTGTCGGTCAGCTGGTCGCGGACAACTCCGGCGGCGGCGTCCGCGCGGGCCTTCGAGAGCGCGAAGTTGTCGGGGAAGGTGATGCTGGTCAGGCGATCGGTGTCGGCGTGACCCTCGACGCGCACCGGGCCGCGCTCGGCTTCGACGGCGGCGCCGATGCGGGCGAACAGCTTGTCGGCGTTGGGTTCGAGCTTGTCCGACCCCGACTTGAACAGCGTGCCGATCGTGGTGCGCACGCGGATGGACTGGCTGTCCTGCTCGACCGTGACCAGGTGTTGGGCGATCTCCGGCGCCAGGAAACCCTGGATGCGCTGCAGCTGGGTGCTGGTGGGCGCCGGCGGCGGCGCGGCGAGGCGGGACATGCGCAGCGGCTGGTCGGGATTGATGGCCTTCAGGGCCGCCAACGACGGCTGCCCCGTCTGCATCAGCATCACGCGGAACAAGATGAATGCCACGAGCAGGACGCCAAGGGCGATCGCGCCGGCCAGGGCCAGGATCGCCCAAAAGCCGACCTTGGTCGCGGGCGTCGGATGTCCACGCCAGCGCGGCGTCAGTTCCGTCTGCGAGAGCGCGCGGACATGGTCCAGCGCCGCGTAGCAGCTGGCCATGATCTCGTGGAGCTGGCGCTTGCCGTCGGGCGAGACGCGATAACGCCCCTCGAACCCGGCGGCGAGGCAGGCGTGATAGAGTTCGATCAGGTCGGCGAACTGGGCTGGGCGGGCCAGCATGTCCTCCAGCAGGCGCCAGAAACGATCGCCGCCAATGTTCTCGGTGAACACCTGGACGACCATGCTCCGGCGCGCCCATTCGGCGCCGTCGGCGGCTTGTCCCGGCAGGTTCTGGGCGACGTCGTCGACCGTGGCGCAGACCGCGTAGAGCGCGCGTTGCCGGGTTTCGGCGTCGTAGTTCGCCGCATGCAGCGCCTTGTCGAAGGCCGCCACCTCGGTCGAGGCCTTCTGGTGCAGTTCGGGCAGACCTAGCCGTACGCGTCCCGACCGCACGCCGATGATCAGCGACAACAGCGGCGCGGCCGCCATCATCATCGGATTGCGAGCCCGGCCGGCCGGCGGCGGCAGAGGGATGTCGTCGTCGCTGGCGGTTCGGCGCCGCGGGGGCGGAGCCGGAGGCGAGGAAAAGTCGCCGGAATAGGTCGGGGTGAAAGCCGGCGAGGGCGCGGGCGCGGGCGAGGGCGGCCCGCCCGGCGTGCGGAGGTTCTGCAGCGGCGACGGCCGGAACACCGTCTTGTTCGGGTTCTTCGGGTCGTCGCTGTCGCTCATCGGCCGGTTCCCTTCACGCACCAGAGCTCGAGCTTAAGATCCGGCCAGTCGCCGGCCACGTGCAGGCCCAGGGCCGCGGCGCTGGCGAAGTCCCGCCAGTCGGCGACCGAGCGATCAAGTTCGAAGTAGACGTAGCCCGGGATCACCCGCAGCTGCGGCGGTGGCGTAGGCGTATGGCGAAGCGGCACGCCGGGCAGGGCGGAGTCGACGATCTCGCGCATCTTCTGGACCGCGCCGATCTTGGCCATCGACGGGAAGCGCCCGCGGATATCGTCCAGCGACGCGCGGGCGTTGACGGCCAGATAGAAGTAGCCGGTCTTGTAGAGATTGTGGTCGGTGATGCGCGAGGTGTAGGCGCCCAGCCCGGCCATCTGCAGCGGAAGCTGGATCGCCGAGCGATCGAACACCGCCGAGAGCGCGGCCTGCAGGGCCTCGAAGACCGGTTCGAAGGTCGGCTGCAGCTTCTCGTGGACATAGGCGGGAAACGGCGGCGGTCGACGATCCGGCCGGGTCAGGGTGGCCAGCTCGCCCGCCATGCCTAGGAAGGTTTCGTACAGGCGCTCTGGATGGACGCCGGGCAGGGCGTCCAGATGGCGAAGCTGGGGCGTCCAGCGGTTCAGCGCCTGCAACAACAGGAAGCTGGCGAAGGTCTCGGCCCCGCCATCGGTGGCCTCGACCGCGCGCAGCGCCAGTTCGTCCACCCGCTGGGCGGCTCGGCCGATGATGTCGGTCAGAAAGCCGGCAAGCCGGCGACTGGCCTGGATGTCGAGAGCCGGCGGGATATAGCGATCGTCGAACACCAGCGCGCCGTTGTGCACCTCGCGGATCCGCGCCAGGCCCAGCAGCACGCGGCCATAGGTCTGGTCCTGGGTCACGCCGAAGGCGAGGTTGGGGCGCGCCACCTCGATGGGCTCCTGGCCACGTTCTTCGGAGAAGGCGTCGGTGACGTCCTCTTCGTCGACCAGATAGCGCACGGCGGCGGTGTCGCGCTCGTCCCGTCCCTTGAACTCGACCGCGCCAGCCTGGCGGGCGGGGAGAGTGAGATAGACGATAGCGTCCCGGGCGTCGGCGGGGATGTCGAGCGGCGGCGGCGGCGGCAGATCGCCGGGAATCGAAAAGGGCAAACCGTCGGGCAGCACCCCCGACAGCGATTCGACCGCGAACTTGCCCAGGGCCGCCAGGTCGGCGTTGATCTTCAGTTGCGACACCCCCCACGGATAGGGGCGCAGGCTGTTCGCCCGGGCCGTGATCAGCGCCTCCAGATAGCGGTCCTGCTGTTGGAAGTGCTGTTGCCGAAGGAATAGACCTTCGCGCCACGCGACGCGGCTGTCGCTCTGCATACGCTTCCCTCGTTCCCCTGGGGGTTGCACTTAAACACTAGTCGGTAGAGCTACGGAAGCCGTATTCCCAGCAATAGCCCCTGGTTCGCGCGCCCCTCATAGCTATGCTTTGGGAAACGCAAGCAAAGAGAAGCGGATGCATCGCCGTTCAGAAGACGAGCCTTCCTTCGATCCGCGAAGCTGGATCAGAAAGACTGGCGCGCATTCGAAAATGATCCGCGAACGGTCAAGCTTGTCACGGTCAAGCTTGACCGTGAGCCGGCTTATGCTTTTTGGCGGGGGAGCGGTGGTGGCCTTGGCGTTGGCGGGAGCCGTCGGCTGGCGCCTGTGGCGCCCGCCCGCCAAACCCTCGGCGCCTGCTGCGGTCGCCGCCGCACCACAGTCGCCCGAAGGCTTGCGCCGCACCTTCGCGATCGCGCGGGTTCAGGACCTGGCGTCCGCGCTCGTCGCCGAGGGGGTCGGCATGGATCGCGCGATCCGCCTGGGTTTGGCGGCCAACGAAAAGCTGGACGCCGCGCCCGGCGAGCTTCGGGTGTCGCTGCGCTTTCGCTCGGGCCAGCCGGGCCTTGTCGACAGCGTCGAACTTCGACGGGCCGATGGATCGGGGGTGAGGCTGCGAGGCGACGGCTCACGGGCCGTGGACGCCGAGCCGCTCTCGTCCAACCGGACCGTCGAGATCAAGGTCGTGCGGGGCGAGATGGACGCCAACAGCTTCTATTCGTCGGCTGTCGCGGCCGGCGTGCGCGACTCGCTGATCGACGACTTCGCCGCCGCCTTCGCCTTCGATTTCGACTTCCAGCGTGAAATCAAGCCGGGCGATATCTTCGAGGCCGCGTTCGAGCGGCAGGTCGACGCGGAAGGTGCGGTCGTCGGCAGCGAGCGCCTCGTCTATGTCTCGCTGCAAACCAGCGCGAAATCCCGGGCGCTCTACGCCTTCCAGCCGCCCGGCGACGCCCGGCCCAGTTGGTTCGACGGCAATGGCGTCAGCGTGGTGCGCGGGCTGATGCGGACCCCGGTGGAGGGCGCGCGCATTACGTCCAGCTTTGGACTCAGGGTGCATCCGGTGCTGGGCTATACCCGCCTGCACAAGGGCACCGACTTCGCCGTGCCGGTGGGGACCGCGGTCTATGCCTCGGGCGACGGGGTGGTGGACTTCGTGGGTCCGCACGGCGGCCACGGCAACTTCGTGCGCATACGCCACAAGGCCAATCTGGAGACGGCCTATGCGCACCTCTCGCGCTTCGCGCCCGGCGTGGTGGTCGGGACGGCCGTGCGCCAGGGTCAGCCGATCGCCTTCTCCGGCAATACCGGCCTCTCGTCGGGACCGCATCTTCATTACGAGGTCATCGTCGAGGGTGTTCAGGTCGATCCCATGAGTTTCCAGACGAGCCAGGGGCGGACGCTCAATGGTCAAGCTTTGGCCGCCTTCCGGCGGGAGCGCGACAGGATTGATGGTCTGAGGGCGGCCCAAAACGGCTAAGCCTTGGAATGGTTCCAAGGCTATTGTGAAATATCGCGCGCAAGCTCTGCTGTAACTGTTCTGACATCATCTGGTTGATGAAAAAGGACTTTCTGGAAATTACAACAAATGGTGGTGGAGTGTATTGAGTAAGGCGAGTGCTGACGCTAGGCTCCGGCGACCTCTGGCCAGCGAGAGAGAGTATGATCGTCATCATCGATGGAACGGGACCGAGCGACGACAAGGAGTACGCCAAGGAGATGGGGAACTCCTTCCCCAGTCAGATCGCCAGGCAGGTCGTCGGAAGCGCCTACTTCCGCGGGCCGTCCCTGACCGGCAAGGAGGTGTCGCAGATCGCCGACCGCGCCGTCGGCGCGGCGCAGGGCGGTTCGGGCCCCTTGATGCTGGTGGGCTATAGCCGCGGCGGCTGCACCGCCATCGTCGCCGCCAAGCGGCTGAAGGCGCAGGGCAAGCGCGTCAAGGCGATGTTCCTGTTCGACGCGGTCGACATGCAGACCAGCGAACTTGGCCTATCGCAGACCATTCCGGACAATGTCGACTTCGTCGCCCACGCCCGCACGGCGCGCAGCTTGGGCTTCTGGGCCCGCAATCCGGTCAAGTCGCGGTTCTACTTCTACAACACCGGCCGCTGGCTCGACGGCGACGGGGTGCTTGAAGAGAAGAAGTTCGTCGGCACCCATGGCGCGGCCGGCGGCGTGCCGTGGCCCGACGTGGTCGGTGACCGGGCCTGCGCCCTGGCCGTGGCCGAATGGATGAGCGGCCAGCTCCAATCGCAGGGCGTCGCCGTCACTCTGAAAGTTTAATCCCGCGAAGTCGCGATCTTCTCCAGGGAGCAGGCCCTTGAGTCCTTTCGACATCAGTGTCCAGGAAGCCCAGTCGTTCGAGGGCGGCTTCTTCCGCTTCACCACCATCGCTGGCCCGATCCGTCTGGTGCGGTTCAGCGACAGCGGGCGCGGCGTGAATGGGCGCCTGGGCCGGTTTTGGCTGTACGGCAGCGAAGTGGCCGAGATCCTCTCCGCCGGCCCCTCGGGCAAGCACCTCGTCAAGGAGGTCAGCCAGCGCTGGGCCGTCTGCGACGACTGGGGCGACAAGGGGCTGGTCTGGTTCATGGACGTCCCGCGCGGCCAGGCCGTTCCGGCGTGCTGGGGCGCGACCAAGTTCCAGCCCAAGGTCTCCGCCGCCGCCCAGGACAAGGGCTGGCGCCAGACGCGGCGGTCCTACGCCGGCGGTTCCATCCAGCTGGTGATCCCGGTCATCGACACGGGGCGCAATCCGGATCCGTGGCTGACGTCGCTGATCTCGGGGCCGACGCCGACCGACAAGCTGGTGACGTCTGCCGACCGTTTCCTACCGGCCTAAAGCGCCGGCGGGTCGGTGTAGACCGGAGCGCCGAGGTCAGCTTCGTCGATCGGATCGGACTTGAACATCCGGTCGGCGCTGGCGGCCTGGGTCAGAAGCTCGGTCAAGTCACGTAGGAATAGACGCGAAGCGTGGGGTGCAGGTTCATGCATGGCTTGCGATGCGTCAGTGTAGCATCGCAAGCAATTCGCTGAACGTCTTGGCCACCGTGGTCACGGCGGGCGCGAAGTCCTCTGACTGTTCGTGATCCCACAGGCCAATTGTCGGTTCGAGCGCCGACGCGCGATAGTCCACGACGAGGAAGTCGCCGGCGAACAGAGTGGCGATCGGGATGAGGGTGACGGTCTCTCCGTCGGGATCGTCCGTGAGGCGCGAGTCGAGTTGCGACGCCACGACCTCGAGCTCCAGCCATCCCAGCGGATGGTCTTCGGCGTCGGCCAGGACCGGCAGGAAGCGTTCGATCAGCCGCTCCACGCCGGCCGCATCGAACCGCCTTGCGCGGGGGATGGCGCCGTTATGGCTGAGGACAAAGCGTTTGTAGTCTTCTGGGAGCTGGACTTCATAATAGTCCTCCAGCGTCTCGAGGTGCTCCGGCGGCGGCGCGGGAAGGATGGTGGCGGGATCGAATTCCATGGGCCTGTTCCGTATTCAACGGAGCCTTCGAGGCGGTGACTAGAGTTCGTCGGCGAGCGCATCGAGGAAGTTCGCCAGGCTGGGACTCAGGAATACAAGATACCGATCTGGCTCTTGGAAATAGTCTGACTGGACGAACAGGATTTGGCCGTAAGACTCCGGCCTGACGCTGTAGGCGAAGTAGTCACCGCCCTCGTCGACCGCGAAAGGAATGACGCCCGCCGGGAAAAGGGGATTGTCCAGCGCCAGGTCGCGATAGGTTTCTTCGAAGCCGGTGTTACGATCGCCATGGATCATCGTCAGGAATTGATGAACGCCATACCACTCATCGTTCTTTTCGAAGAAGCGAGGAGCCGGCCTTCCGCCATTGTGGCGCAGATAATGGTCCTTGAGGTCCGCAGGCAGGATGACGCCCAGCCGCTTCTCGACCGACGCCAGATCGGCTTGGGTAAGCGGCGGCCGGATTCTGCTGAACGTCACCATTCCCGATCTCGCCTACGGCGCTAGTAAGGCCCGGAAGCCTTAAAGGACGCTAGGGCGATCGATGTCGAAGACGTCGATCTGGTGCTCCTCGAATAGGTCCTCCAGCGCTTCGGGCCCGTTCGCCAGAGCATAGTCCCGCTCCGGGTCGGAAATCGGCAGGACTTGCAGCCAGGCGACGGTTTTGGCCGGGAAGGTCTGGGTTTCCAGCTCCCACAGAAACGGCGAGATGAGCATGGCGTGTTTCATGTCGCGCCCGTCGCCGTAGAGTTCCAGGACGCGTGGGATGATCGCGCCAGGCGTGGGGACGACCTCGCCCTTCTTGATGCTGAAGCCGCACGTAGCGATCATGTTGGCGCCTTCGGCGCAGTCGGTCGCCAGCGCCAGCACGATCTCCACGCCCAACGCCTTGCCGCCCGAGGTGAGGCCTGTCCGTACGTCCGAAAGGGCGAGCGAGGCGTAGGTTGAAACGCCTTTGGCCGGGGCGTCCTTGATGATCATGATATCGATATCGCTGACATGAGCATCGTCCCAATACTTCGTGACGGTCGGCGATCCCTGCGTGACGTCCTTCAGGTAGCGAGCGAGAGATTTATTTTCTTCTGAAACCGCCATGGGCTCCTCACGTCAAAAACCTAAGTAGTCTCCGGTCATGTCTTCGCCGGCGTGACTACGATTGTACGATGGCAGTTCAGGTCTGTAGTGGGAAGGGTCGTTGTGTTCGTTGAGGAATTCTTTGCGAGATATTCCTCTATCCATCGCGGACTGCTGATGCTTTCTAAATTCGTAGCCTGGTTTGTGGCCCATGTCCCAAGGTTTGTTCGGGTCCATGACCTCGCCGGTTCCCGGGTTGCGCACCTCTCCATCCGGTCCGCGCGCACTCTCCCAGACCTTGTCGCGAACGCCTTTCCGGAACCCAGACGGGCGCTCGTAGGACACGGGCTTGGCGGGCTTCAGCGACGTGGTTGGCTGGGGAGGCCTGCGCACGATCTTCAGATTGCCGCCGTTCATCCCCAGCGTGCCGGGCTGGGCCACGATCTGGTAGCGGCTGTTGAAGGCGCGCACGCCCTTCACGCCCGCCGCGCCGCCGATCATGCCGCCCAGGAACTGGCCGCCGGCCTCCATGGCCCGTTTGCCGGCCTCGGACATGCCCAGCGCCTCGCCCAGGGCTCTGCCGGCCTCGCCTCCGTACTTGCCTCCATAGTAGCCGAGCACCGCGCCGCCGATCGTCGCCGCGACGCCGACCGTCGCTATGGCGAAGGGCAGAGCTAGGATCGCCCCGGCGACGCCCAGCACCTGCAGCGCCGTCACCGCCCACTGCGGCACCTCGGGCTTGATCTCGACGCGCGGATCCTGAGCGCTCTCGCCGCCGATCAGCACGTTGGGCGAGGTCATCTTCACCGAAACGGCGCTGCAGCCCAGCTTCTCGCCCTCGCGACCGGCCATGCCGATGTTGATGAACACGGTCGAGGAGCCGGTCGCCAGCGGGATCGGGACGCCGGCCTCCTTGATGCAGACCGCCATGGACACGAAGGTCAGGGTTGCCGGGCGGCTGTTGATCAGAACGTTCGGCGAGCCGACCACGAACTTGCCGGTCGGCGGGCCCATCATCGCCGCGCCGATGTTCATGCCCGCCAGACCGCCGAACGAGGTCAGGCCCGCCGCGCCGCCGACCGCCGCCACAACGGCCAGGGCCGCGCCGCCGGTGGCGATCGTCGCGCCGACCAGGACCGCGCCCGCCACCACGCCGCCCAGCACGCCCAGCAGCATGCCGAGTCCGGCCTGGCTGTGGGCGACGTCGTCGCCCAGGCGCGCGGCGGGCATTTGGCTCATGCGGTCATCCGGCTCCAGCGGCGCATGGGCATCAGTGCATTCCGGCCGCGGCCGCCGGCGGCGCGTCGATGCGCAACGAGGCCAGGCCGCGCTCGAAGGCGGGCTCATAGGCGGCGAAATCATCCGCCGCGGCGGTCACCGCATAGTTCACGACGACCTGGGTTCCGGTGGCGATGAAGAAGACGCGCTGGCGCAACAGGCCGGCGGCCGAGCGCCAGGTGAACTGGATCTGGAACGCGTCCCGCTCGTGGCTGCGGCCATAACCCTCGCTCTCGCGGTTGAACTGCGGAAGATTGGATCGGAAGGTCTCGATCTGGCGATTGCAATATTCGCGAAAGGACTCGCCCTCGAGAAGGGCGTCGCGGGAAATGACCATGTTCGGCGCCATGGCGCGCCCGGGTTCATGGGGCGCGCTATATACAATCATCGTCTTGTCATGCCAGCCCTGCGGCGGGTCGGCTGCTAGCTTGACCATTGGCGGGCCGCCATCAATAGGCTTCATCGGCGCGTGCTCTGTGATTTGATCGCCGAAAAGTTCTAGGAGGTGAGCCGGCTCGCGGCAAGGCTGATCATGTCTGCGTCGTTGCCTCATCATCAAGTCGAGGCCAGGGGCGTTGGGGCGGACGCAAAAGCTCGTAGGCTCGCGAAAGCCGCAGCACGCCCAGATCGTCGAACCGTCGGCCGACGATCTGCAAGCCGATGGGCAGGCCATCGGCCGTGTAGCCGCAATTGATCGAGGCCGCCGGCTGTTCGGTCATGTTGAACGGGACCGTGAATCCGATGTGCTCGAACGGCCGACCAGGATCGTTGGTCGGGGAGGGGAGTTCCGCGGCGAAGGCCGGCATCGGCGCGGTCGGGGACAGCACGAAGTCGTAGGGTTGGAAAGCCTTGGCCCCGGCCTCGCGCATTCGGTGAATTTGATGGAAGCCGCGATAGACCGACAGGCCGTCGGCGTCCTTGGCCGCCCGCGCCCACGTGTCGATATAGGGCAGGATGCGTTCGGCTTGGTTCGGCGCCAGGGCGGTGATGTCGCTCCACGATCGGACGCGCCAGAAGAGATCTAGGCCGTCGAGCATTTCGCGCGTCAGGAAAGGGGCGAAGCTCTCGACGACCGCGCCCTGGGCCTCCAGCAGACGGGCGGCGGCGATCACCGCGTCAATGACCTCCGGCTCCGCCGGCGCTCCGGCGCCAGCGTCCAGCATCAGGCCGATGCGCAGGCCTTTTAAATCGAAGTCCAGATCGAGCCAGTCGATTTCGGCCGGCGGCAGGCTCATGTGGTCGCGCCAGTCGGGGGCGCTGAGCACGCTCATCATGAGGGCGGCGTCGACGACGGTGCGAGTCATCGGTCCGGCGACGCGGCCGATATAGGGCGGGTCGATCGGGATGCGTCCGTTGCTGGGCTTGAGCCCATAGACGCCGCACCAGCCGGCGGGCAGGCGGATCGAGCCGCCGATGTCCGTGCCCAGATGCAGCGGGCCATAGCCGGCCGCGGCGGCGGCGCCCGCTCCGGCGCTCGAGCCGCCGGGCGTCTTGCTGACGTCCCAGGGATTGCGCGACAGCTTGTGAAAGCTCGACAGGCCCGAGGACAGCATGCCGAAATCGGGCGAGGTGGTCTTGCAGAAGATCACCGCCCCCGCGTCGCGCAGCCGCGCCGCCGGGGGCGCGTCGGCGGGTTCGGGCGCCAGGTCGGTGGCCGCGCTGCCCAGGGGTTTGGCCACGCCCTTGGTCGCGATCAACTCCTTGACCGTCACCGGAACGCCGTCGAGCGGCCCCATCGGCTCGCCCCTCGCCCAGCGCGCCTCTGCCGCGCGGGCGTCATTCAGGGCCGCGTCGGGGTCCAGCGCCCAGGTGGCGTTGAGCCGGGGCTCCAAGGCCTCGACCCGGGACAGGGTCGCCGTCATCACCTCGACGGGAGAGGCGCGCCGGTCGCGATAGAGCCTCAGCAACTCGACGGCGGACAGGTCCGGCAGGTCGGCCATGGGAACTCCGGAAAGCGGGACTCGACCGGAACAGCCTACAGTCGCCCGCGCCGGCGCGAAGCCGTTTTCCGTCCCGCTGGGCGGCCGCCTCGGGTAAAAGCAGCGGCACGCCGAATCTTCGAAGGTGACTGCCTTGTATCGCCCCGGGCCCCGCAATCTGATCACCGACGTACCTGGCCTCACGGTGGGCAACGCCACCGACGAAACCGTGCGCAGCGGCGCGACCGTCGTGCTGTGTCCGGGGGGCTGGCGAGCGGGCGTGGACGTGCGGGGCGGCGGGCCTGGCGTGCGCGAAAGCGAGGCGCTGGCGCCGGAGAACGGCTACGCCAAGGCCCACGGACTGGTGCTGTCGGGCGGTTCGGTCTTCGGGCTGGGCGCGGCCGACGCCGTCACGGCGGCCCTGTCCGCTGCGGGAGAAGGTTTCGCCGTCCGGCCTGGCGCGCCCACGGCGCCGATCGTGGCCGGGGCCGTGCTCTACGACCTAGCCAACGGCGGCGACAAGGCCTGGGGCGTGGATCCGCCCTACCGACGGTTGGGCCACGAGGCGTTCGCCGCGGTGTCGAGCGATTTCGAGCTGGGCTCGGTCGGGGCCGGGCGCGGCGCTCGGGCGGGCCTGGTCAAGGGCGGGCTGGGCTCGGCCTCGCTCGATCTGGGCGAAGGCCTGATGGTCGGCGCCCTGGTCGCGGTCAATCCGGTCGGTTCGGTCTACATGCCCGATGGCGAGACTTTCTGGGCCTGGCCATTCGAGATCGACGGCGAGTTCGGCGGCCGCGCGCCCAAAGGTGCGGCGGGGGCTGTCGACCCCATGCCCGACGAATCTCGGCTGGCGGGGCAGGGGCGTTTGACGCCGGGGGCCAACACCACCCTCGCGGTCGTCGCGGTCAACGCGGATCTGTCGTCGGGCGAATGCAAACGCGTGGCGATCATGGCTCAGGACGGCCTGTCGCGGGCGATCCGGCCGGCCCATACGCCCTTCGATGGCGACGTCGTGTTCGCTGTCGCCTCCGGAGCGATCGCCCTGACGTCCGTCCAGGAACGGCAGCACCAGATCGCCCGGATCGGCTCCGCGGCCGGCGATTGCCTGGCCCGCGCCATCGCCCGGGCGGTATATCTGGCGGCCGGCTAGGCGCGGACCCCAAGGGCGCGGTCGAGGCTCGGCGTCGCGGCGATCAGTTGCGCCGTATAGGGATGCCGAGGGCTGGCGAAGACCTCCGCCGTCAGACCTTCTTCGACGATCTTGCCGTCCCGCATCACCAGCACCCGATCGGTCAGGCCGCGCACCACGCCCATGTCGTGCGAGACGAACAGATAGGCCAGACCCAGCTCGTCGGAGAGCCGCGTCAGCAAATCCAAAATCTCCGCGCGCACGGTGACATCCAGCGCCGACACCGCCTCGTCCAGAGCGATCACCGAAGGTTCCACGATCAGGGCGCGGGCGATGGCGATCCGTTGGCGCTGGCCGCCCGAGAACTGGTGCGGATAGCGGTCGGTCACCGTCGCGGGCAAGCCGACCTGGAGCAGGGCGTTCTCCACCCTGGCGCGGCGCTCGGCTGGCGTGAGTCTGGCGTCGAGCAGGTGCAGAGGCTCGGCGACCAGCCGCTCGACCGTCCAGCGTGGATCGAAGCTGCCGCTCGGATCCTGGAAGACCGCCTGGATGCGCCGGCGCAGCGCGCGGGGCGCGGCCGGTGAAAACGGCTGACCGGCCAAGGCGACCTCGCCGCCCTGCGGCGTCTCCAAGGCCAGCAGGGTCCGCAACAGGGTGGACTTGCCGCTCCCCGACTCCCCGACCAGGCCGACGATCTCGCCAGGTTGGATCGTCAGGCTGACCTCGGACACCGCCCGAAACGCGGGGCCGGCGCGTAGCAGGCGGCGCGGACCGGGATACTCGCGGATGACGGCCTTGGCTTCCAGCACGGGCGGGGCGGAAAGGTCGGGGCCGCCGCGCCTCAGCGGAACGCGCGCGGCGTCGGCGACCAGGGCGCGGGCGTAGGGATGGGTGAACAGGGCGGTGGTCTGACCCTGTTCGATAATCGCGCCATCCTTCATGACCGCCACGCGATCGGCGATCCCGGCGACCACGGCCAGGTCATGGCTGACCAGGATCAAGGCCGCATCGTCCTCGCGCACCAGCTGGCGCAGCAGGTCCAGGATCTGGGCCTGGGTGGTGACGTCCAGAGCCGTGGTCGGCTCGTCAGCGATGATCAGGCGGGGCGACAGGACAATGGCGATGGCGATAGCCACGCGCTGGCGCTGGCCGCCCGACAGCTCGTGCGGATAGCGGTTTAGGGGGAAGCGGTCGGCGGGCAGACCGACGCGGTCCAGGGCCCGCCGCGCCGCCGCCAGCGCCTGGATCCGCGATCCGCCGCGATGCTGGCGCACGACCTCCGCCACCTGGTCACCAATGGTCATGACGGGATTGAGGGCGGTCATCGGTTCCTGGAAGACCATACCGATCCGGGCCCCCCGGACGCGGCAGAGCTGAGCCTCGGACAAACCCGTGAGGTCCTGGCCCTCGAAACGGATCACGCCCGACGCTTTCGCGCCGCGCGGCAGCAGACCCAGGACCGCGAGGGCGGTCATCGATTTGCCCGAGCCGGACTCGCCGACGACGCCCAGCACCTGGCCGGGCTCCAAGGTCAGGGACACGTCGCGCAGGATCGGGCTGTCGCCGATCGCGACGCTCAGGGTCTCGATCGCCAGCAGGGCCATCTCAGCGTTCCCCGTCCAGGCGCGGGTCGAGCCGGTCGCGCAGACCATCGCCCAGCAGGTTCAAACCGAGGACCGTGATGACGATGACCAGGCCCGGGACGATCGCCTGCAGGGGCGAGAGGCTGATCAGGGTCTGGGCGTCGGCTAGCATCTTGCCCCAGCTGGCGGCCGGCGGCTGGACGCCCAGACCGACATAGGACAGGCCCGCTTCCGCGATGATCCCCAATGAAAACTGAAGGGTGGCCTGGACGATCAGAAGGCCGCGTAAGCCGGGAAGGATGTGTTCCCACGAGATCCGAGCTCGGCCCTTGCCGGCGGTGCGCGCGGCCAGCACGTAGTCGCGCGTCCAGAGGCTGAGCGCCACGCCGCGTGTCAGGCGGGCGAAGACCGGGATGTTGAAGACGCCTATGGCGATCACCGCGTTGATCGCGCCCGGACCCAGCACGGCGGTGAGCAGGATGGCCAGGATCAGCGACGGGAAGGCGAAGATCACGTCATTGGTCCGCATGACCAGCTCGTCGATCCAACCGCGACGGGCCGCGGCCAATAGGCCCAGAGGCACGCCGACTCCCGCACCCAGCAGCACCGCCACAAGCGAGACGGCCAGGGCGTTTCGCGCGCCCGCCAGGACCATCGACAGGACGTCGCGGCCGAAGTGGTCGGTTCCAAGCCAATGGGTGGCCGAAGGGCCTTGCAGGCGTCGAGCGATGTCGAAGGCCGCGACATCGTAGGGAGTCCAGACCAGTGACCCCAGAGCCGCCAGGACGAAGAGCGCGGTGATCGCGGCGCCGATGCGCAAGCTCGTGGAGCGGTTCATGATCGACCCCGCCCGCGCAGCCTGGGATCGACCAGTACATAGGCCACGTCGACTAGGAAGGTGGTGGCCACGACGGCGAAGATCAGCAGCATGACGACGCCCTGGACGACGATCAGATCGCGCTGGGTGATCGCCTGCAACACCAGCCGCCCCAGGCCTGGCAGGAAGAAGACGTTTTCGATGATCACGCTGCCGGCCAGCAAGAATGGCCACTGCAGCCCCAGGATGGTCAGAAGCGGGATCAGGGCGTTGGGCAAGCCGTGACGCCACAGGGCCTGGCTCGACGACAAGCCCTTCGCGCGGGCGGTGCGCATGTAGTCTTCGGCCAGGGTGTCGAGGAGCGCCGAGCGGGTGACGCGGGCGATGATCGCCGCCTGGGGAATGGCCAGCGCCAGGGAGGGCAGGGTCAGGGCCTTCAGCGCCGGCCATAGCCCCGCGTCCCAGCCCGGAAAGCCGCCGGCCGAGAACCAGCGCAGGCCCATTGAGAAGCCCATCACCAGCAGGACGCCGAACCAGAAGTTGGGAATGGCCACGCCGAGCTGGGTCAGGCCCATCATCGTCGTATCGGCCGCGCCGCCGCGCCTGGACGCCGCCAGCGCCCCGATCGGCGCGCCGATCAACACCGACAGCGCCATGGCCGCCATCGCCGGGGGCAGGGAGACGGCCAGGCGCTCGGCCACGAGACCGGCCACGGGCGTCTGATAGGTGTAGCTGACGCCCAGATCGCCGTGCAGCATTCCCAACAGCCAGGTCAGGTAGCGCTGCGGCGCCGGCCCCTCCAGTCCCATCTGGTGACGCAGGTTGGCCACGGCTTCGGGATTGGCGTTGAGGCCCAGCATGTAGGCGGCCGGATCACCGGGCACGATCTGGATGATGGCGAACACCACCAGGCTGGCGGCCAGCAGGGTCAGGCCCATGATCGCCGCCCGTCCGCCCAGATAGGCGGCGCCGAACCGGACCAGAAGGGCGATCAGACCCACCGCCACGGCCAGGCCGGCTAGGACGCCAAGGAATTCGCCAGCTCGGCTGGTCGTGGCGGCCGTCGTGTCGCGGGTCGCATCAGGACCGTCGAAATAGGCGGTGCGCAGATCGACGGTCAGGGTCGGCGAATTGACCCAGAAGTCCTTCAGCCGCGCATCGAACACACCCAAACGCGGAAACTGGAACAGGAAGCCGTTGACGGCGTCGTCGGCGATCTGGCGCTGAATCCGCTGCAGGACGACGGTGCGCTGGCCCTCGTCCGCCGTGGCCTTCAGCGTCGTCATCAGCGCGTGGAACTCGGCGCTGTGGTAGCCGAAATAGTAGTCGGGCCGGTCATAGATGTCGTAGTCCATGGGTTCGGCGTGGCTGACGACGGTCAGGTCGAAGGCATGGCGGCCGAACACCAGGTCCAGCCATTGAGCCCATTCCAAGTTCTCGATCCTGACCTTGATCCCCACCGCCGCCAGCTGCGAAGCGGCGATCTCGCCGCTGCGGCGCGCGTAGTTGGGTGGCGGCAGCTTCATGGTCAGGGAGAAGCCGTCCGGATAGCCGGCCTGGGCCAACAGCGCCTTGGCCTTGGCCACGTCGTGGGGATAGAGGCCGGTCAGATCGACGTAGGCGGCGTTCTGCGGCGGGAAATGGCTGCCGATCGGCGCGCCGTAGCCGTACATCGCACCGTCGATGATCGCCCGCCGGTCCAGGGCATGCTGGATGGCTTGGCGTACGCGCATGTCGGCCAGCGGACCGTTGCGGTTGTTGATCGCCAGGATCACCTCGCCCTCGCTGGAGGCCGAGATCACCTTCAGCGATGGATCGGCGCGCAGCTGGGTCAGGTTCTCGGGCGCGGGATAGTCGGGGAAGGCGTCGACGTCGTGGGTTCTGATCGCCGCGAAGGCGGCCGCGGGATCGGCGATGAACTTGAACACCACTTGGCGCAGCTTGGCCGGCTGACCCCAGTAGGCGTCGTTGCGCGTCAGGGTCACCGCGTCGCCGCGTCGCCAACTGGAGAACTTGAAAGGCCCGGTGCCGACGGGCGCGGTCGCCAAGGTCGCGGCCGATCTGGGCGAGACCATCACCGCGTCGCCCCAGGCCAGCACGTAGAGCAGGTTGCTGTCGGCCTGAGCCAGATGCAGTTTCACGGTCAGCGGATCGACGACCTCGACCTGGCGGATGACGCTCAGCGCCTGCTTCTGGACGTTGACCGATGTGGGCGCGATGGCGCGCTCCAAGCTGAACCCGACAATGCCGGCGTCGAAAGGCGTTCCGTCCTGGAAACGTACGCCCTCGCGCAGATGAAAGGTGTAGGTCAGGCCATCGGGCGCGACCTCCCAGTAGGTCGCCAGCAGAGGCTTGATCGCGCCGTCGCGGTCCAGGCGCACCAGGCCTTCGAAGATGTTGGCATAGACCACCTCGTCCGTGGCGACCGCCGCGCCCGAGGTCGGGTCGAGGTTCGGCGGCTCCAGTTGCTGGGCCAGGGTCAGGCTGTCCTTGGCCAGGACGGGGCTGGACGCGCCCAGCAGAACGAGCATGCAGGCCGCGAGGATCGCGCCCAGGACCTTTGGAAATCTCACGCCAGGGCCGCCAATCTGCGCTCGACCCGCGCCCTGGCCCTGGCCGCTTCGGCGGGCAGGCCCAGGCGGTCATAGACCTCGGCCAAGGCGCGGTTGAGCGGCACGCCGTCAGGATCGAAACCACGGCGCAGCTCCAGCGCCTGCTGGGCTTCCGAGAGCCGGCCGGCGTGTATGGTGGCGTCGAGGGCGATCTGCTCGAAGACGTCGCGCTGGGCGTGGCTGCCGCCGACCTCGATCATCCGCGGCAAGGCGGTGCGCAGGCCCTGGACGGCGGCCTCGAAGTCGCCGCGGGCATGGGCCACCAAGCCCTCGGCGGCGGGCAGCGCCGCGTCGCGCCAGGCCGCGCGGGTGAAATCGGGCGCATGGACCGCCCTACGGCGCACGGCCGCCAGCAGGCTGTCGGCCTCCGCGCGGCCGGCCTTCGCCAGGCCATAGAGGTATTGCAGCGTGAGGAACGGCTGGACGACGTCGTCGGCGCGGTTGACCAGGTGATCGGCGACGTCTTGCCAACGCGCGCCGACGTTCACGCCGGCCAGTTCCAGGCGAGCCAGCAACGAGACCGCTCCGACCTGGTCCTGGGAATAGTCCTTCTCCTGGGTCCAGCAGTGCTGGTCGTAGGCCTCGAGCGCCCGATCGAACCGTCCTTGGCTGAGATAAAACAGCGCCAGATGCCACCACAGATGGGTGTCCATGAACGAATTCAGGCCCGTCCAGGTGTCGCGCACGCTCTCCAGAAACAGCGCGCCTTCATCGATGCGCCCCTGGGTGAGCATGACGTGGGCGATGGCGTGCTGAGCCCAGGGCTCCTTGCGTTGCAGGCTCAGGGCGCGATGGGCGGCGGCCTCGGCCTCGACCAGCAGATGGCACTGCTCATAGGCGAAGGCCATCATGCCGTGCCAGTGCGCGACGTCGGCATTGGCGTCGGCGACGCTGGTGGCCGCGCGCAGCATGGCGGGAAAGTCGCCGCGATTGAAATCGTGATACTGGCGCAGCTTGAGGATCAGCAGGTCGCGCGGCCAGGCGGCCAGGATTGCGTCGGCGATGGTCAAGGCGTGGGGGATATCGTCCTCGAACCAGGCGAGCAGGAAATCGACCGTGGCCTGCTCACGAGGGTGGGCCGTGGCCCGGGCGGCATGCGCTCTAGCGACATAGGGCGCGGCGCGGCCGGGGCCTTCCGGCGATTCCAGCAACAGCCACAGCATGCCGGCATAGGCGTTGAGCAAGGCGCTGGCGGGATCGGCGTCGGCGGCCCCCAGCACGTTGGCGGCCCGGACCTCATAGGCGAGGAAACCGCCGACGAAATCGTTCACCGCCGCCAGCGAGGCTTCGGTGGAGACGGTGACGGGGTTGCCCAGGTAGTCGACGCGCATGCGGTTACTCTAGTCGGCGAATGCGGGCGCGCCAGCGGCGGCGCACCCTTGTTCGTCACGGGGCCGGATGCGCCGCGAGAAACGCCGCCACGTCGTCGGCCGAGCGTTGCGGAATCTCCACCTGCGGCAGGTGGCCGACCTTGGGATAGATGATCAGCTGGGCGCCCGGGATGGCTTCGGCGAACTTGCGGCCGGCCGACACCTCGATGATCGGATCGATCTCGCCGTGCAGGACCAGGGTCGGGACCGTGATCGTGGCGAGGAGCTCCTTGGTCGCCTGGCTGTGCTTGCCGGGCTGGATCGACATCAGGATGGCGCGATGGCCGGGGGCGCGTTGCAGTTCGGCCCAGCGGTCGATGAAGGCTTCGGTGATCACGGCCGGATCGCCGACCTCGCCGCGCAGGCCCGAACGGATCAGCGGCTTGTTGTCGATCGACCGCAGGAAGGCGCGACCCCACGAGTACTTGAGCAGCTTGAACGCCAGCGGCGGCTTCTTCAGGATTTCGGCGGGCCAGCCGGCGGCGTCGGCCAGCACCAGGGCGTTCAGGCGGTTTGGATAGCGCACGGCCGTCTGCCAGGCCACGCCGCCGCCCATGGAATTGCCGGCGATCGCGAACTTCGGCAGGGCCAGCTTGGCGGCCAGTGCGTCGATGAGGTCGGCGTAGCCATCGCTGGCGGCGACATAGCCGGCCGGGGCGCGGGTCAGGCCGTGGCCGGGCAGGTCGACGGTGATGATCCGGTAGCGGTCGCCCAGCCGAGCGACCCAGCCTTCCCAGGAAAAGTGGGAGTCGCCGAAGCCATGGACCAGCACCAGCACCGGCCCGTCGGCCTTGCCCTCGTCCTTGTAGTGCAGGCGCACGCCACTAGGCAGGTCGGCATAGTGCGAGGCCGCCGTGGCGTATTTCGCTTCGAGCGTCTCATAGGGGATGTCCGGCCCTCGCAGCAGCAGCCAGCCGACGAAGCCGGCTACGACGACCAGGGCCGCCAGGCCGCCCAGGATCAACAACAGGGTCTTGATCATCACGAAGGTCCTGAAATGGCGGGCTGGCACTTGAGCATCGACGCCTCGAGCGGCCAAGCAGCGTGTGCGGGCGAGGGAAGAGCTAGAACGCGTAGCTGGCGCGCACGCCATAGGTGGCCGGGCGTCCCGCCGCGCCGATCTTGGCCGAGGTCAGGAAGTAGTTGCGAGTGACGTCGTACTTCTCGTTGAAGACGTTGCGGCCCCACAGGCCCAGGCTCCAGGGGCCATCCTTGGGCTGAATCGTCAGATTGGCGTTGGCCAACCAGTAGGAGGCGACGGTGTATTCCGCGCCCAGGAACGACGGGGCCTCGTCGCGATAGGCGTAGTCGGTAGCCGCCTGGACGTCGAAGTCGCCGATGGCCCAGATGTAGCTGACCGCGCCGCCGTAGCTGATGCGCGGGAAGTCGAGCGCCACGCCCGATTTGTCGATGGTCTGGCCCGTCCACAGACCACTCACCGGGTCCTTGACCACCGAGCTGGCGTCAACGTCGTCGAAGGTCCTGTACGAGCCCTTCTTGTAGCTGGCCGTCTGGGTGATCTGCAGGCCGTGGAACGGGGTCCACTGCAGCTCCAGCTCGCCGCCGTAGATCTCGGACTTCGGCGCGTTGGTGATCCGGCCGATGGCCCCGTTCGTCGGGTTGATGACCACGCCCAGCACCTGCTGATCGCGGTAGTCGTAGTAGAACACCGAGCCGTTCAAGCGCAGATTCCGCGCCAGGTCGCCCTTGAAGCCGGCCTCATAGGCCCAGAGCACCTCGGGCTTGAAGGCGTTGATCTGGTCGGACTGGGGCGAGTTGTAGACGGTGAAGCCGCCCGATTTCACGCCGCGACTGACATTGGCGTAGAGCAGGACATTCTCGTCGGCCTGGAATTCGACGCCGGCCTTGCCCGACAGCTCGTTGAGCGAGGTGTGGCGGTCGCCGTTGTTGAACAGCGGCGCGCCGCCAATCTTGGTGGCGAAGTTTTCGAGATCGCGTTCCTCATGCTCGTAGCGCAGCCCCAGGATCGTCTTCAGGCGCGGCGTGAGTGCGTATTCAAGCTGGCCGAAGCCGCTGATCGACTCGACCTTCTGGCGGTACGAGGTGTTGGTGATGAAGCCCAGGCTCTGGGTGAAGTCGGTCAGGAAGGTCTCGTTCAGGGTCTGATGGCTGTAGTAGCCGCCGGCCAACCAGGTGAGCGGACCCGCGCTCTTGGACGCCAGCCGAACTTCCTGTGAATAGACGTCGACATCGCTGCCCCAGAAGGTGTCGGACTCCGACCTGGGTTTGGCGTCCCAGTCGTTCAGCTCGCGGCGCTTGAGGTTTTCATAGGCGCTGATGCTGGTCAGCTTGGCGAAGCCCAGGTCGATACTGGCGGTGATCGAGCCGCCGCCGGACTTGTTGTCCCGTTGCGGCTTGGCGCCCGGCGCCGCGCCGGCGAGGGCCGCGAAGGTCGAGGAGACGCCCCATCCGGTGGCGTTGTGGCGGGTGTCGCCGACCTGGCCGGGAACGTTGAGCAGGTAGAGGCCCTGGCCGTCCGACTTGTCCTGGCCGTAGTGGGCATTCAGCAGCACGTCGACCTTGTCGGTCGGCGACCAGTCCAACTGGCCGCGCACGGCGCTGCGATCGGCGTCGCCGAGCTTCTCGCCGGTCGCTCGGTTGCGCTGCCAGGCGCCGCCCTGTTCGGTCACGGCCGATAGGCGGCCCTTCAAGGTCTGACCGAGCGGGCCGGAGACGAAGCCCTCGACCTTGGCGCTGTCGAACCGGCCATACTCGGCGGTGACGCCGGCCGATAGCTGATCGGTGGGACGCCGGGTGATGAAGTTGATCGCGCCGCCGGTGGTGTTGCGGCCGTAGAGCGTGCCTTGCGGGCCGCGCAGCACTTCCACGCGATCGATGTCGTACAGCACGCCCTGGGTGGCGGCCGGGACCGGATAGGCGACCTCGTCGACATAGACGCCGACGGTGGGCGTGTTGTTGGTGGCGTAGTCGTCGAAGCCGACGCCGCGCAGGTGGAACTGCGGCTGGCCGCCG
Source organism: Caulobacter sp. Root343 (assembly GCF_001425745.1). Lineage (GTDB taxonomy): Bacteria > Pseudomonadota > Alphaproteobacteria > Caulobacterales > Caulobacteraceae > Caulobacter. Next base: position 352,225 of record NZ_LMDF01000001.1, read on the forward strand.
CCGAAGGCCGGAACGATCTCCAGGCTGGGCGTCTGGTACTGCAGCTGGTTGACGTTCGTCACGCCACGCGCCGCCAGCTGGTCCCCAGAGATCACCGACAAGGCGATGCCGACGTCCTGGGCCGACTGTTCGCGCCGCTGAGCGGTGACTACCACCTGCTCCAATTCGGTGTCGTTGGCGGCCTGGGCGTAGGCGCCGGTCACGAAGGCCGCGCCCAAGGCGCCCGCCGCGGTTCCGATAAGAAGACGCTTGATCACTGCACTATCCCCTGTGTCGGCGGGCGTGGTCTGACGCTACGGCGAAACGCCGGCTCCGATGTGAAAAGCCTATCTTTCAAGTAGGAATTGGAAACCGAGATTTTCTGTCGTTATCGCCAAGCTTCTCTATCGGCCTGGCCGTCGGCGGGCAGGGCGGCTCTGCGCCGTTTCCGGCTCGCCCTAGCTCAGACGCCCAGGCCGGCTATTGGCCGCTTTGCATCTCAGCCACTCTCTTCGCAACAATATGAGTGAGAGAGTCGCGCTTGCAGATAATTCCATAATATGAGATATCGTTCTATAAAGTGACACAAAAATCTTGAGCAAGCATGGCCTGCCAAGCGGCAACGTGCGGCCCAGGCATGTCACCGGGCCGGCCTGCCGTTGGCCTGGCGCTTGCTCGACAAACATGGGGAGTGGCCATGAAACGCGTTCTCGTCGCCGGCCTGGCGTTGGCCTGTCTGGCTGCTCCGGCATTGGCTGGATCCATCGACCGCCATGCGCTGGTCAGCCGCCACGATGTGAAGCTCACCAAAGTCGACCCGTCCGCGCCCTTGATGGTCGGCAATGGTCAGATCGGCTTCACCGCCGACATCACCGGCCTACAGACCTTCCCGGAGGCCTATTCCAACATCGCGCCGCTGCTGACCGAGGCCCAATGGGCCTGGCACGCCTTTCCGAACCCGAACAACTACACCTATGCCGATGGCACGACGTCGATCGACGTGCGCGGAACCAAGCAGCCCTACGCCTATATGAAGGACTGGAACGAGGCCGAGGCCCGTCCGGCCCTGGCCTATCTGCGCGAGAACCCGCACCGCTTCTCGCTGGGCCGGGTGGCCTTAGATCTGCGCGACAAGGCTGGCAAGGCCGCCAAGTTCGAGGACCTGACCCGGACCGAGCAGACCCTGGACCTGTGGAGCGGCGTGCTGACCAGCCGCTTCAGCTATGACGGCGAGGCCGTGACCGTCCGCACGCGGGTCCATCCGACCCTGGACATGATCGTGGTCGACGTGGACTCGGCCCTGGTCGCGCAGGGACGACTGAAGCTGTCGGTGAAGTTCCCGGGCGTCTCCAGGACCCTGAACCCGGATCCGTCCGACTGGACCCATCCGGAGCTGCACACGACCAAGGTGACGGGGGAGGGCGCCTCGCGCCTCGATGTCACACGCCAGCTGGACAAGACCCGCTATTTCGCCGCCCTGCAGGCCGACCGCGCGGCGGAGTTCACGGCCGCCGGACCGCACGCCTTCACGGTCGCACCCAAGGCCAAGAGCCGGACGCTGGGCTTGGAGGTCGCCTTCTCGCGCCAAGCCGTGCCGAAACTGCCCACCGTGACGGCGGCCGACCTGGCCGCGCGGGCGCACTGGAAAAACTACTGGACGCGGGGCGCGGCGGTCGACTTCTCGGGCAGCACCGACCCGCGGGCCGCGGAGCTGGAGCGCCGCGTGGTGCTGTCGCAGTACCTGATGGCCCTGAATGGCGCTGGCGAGGTCCCACCGCAGGAGGAGGGACTGTTCTCCAACAGCTGGAACGGCAAGTTCCACCTCGAAATGCACGCCTGGCACGCGGGACACTTCGCGCTCTGGAACCGGCCCGAGCTCTTGGAACGGAGCCTGCCCTGGTATCTGGGGCATCTGAAGGACGCCCAGGCGCGCGCCGCCAGCCATGGTCTGAAGGGCGCGTGGTGGCCGAAGATGACCGGCCCGGACGGCGTCGACAGCCCCAGCAAGGTTTCGCCGTTCATCATGTGGCAGCAGCCGCACCCGATCTGGATGTCGGAGCTGGTCTGGCGCGACCGGCCGACCCCGGCGACCTTGGCGAAGTACGGCGCGCTGGTTTCAGAGACGGCGGATCTGCTGGCCTCCTTCCCGCACAAGGACGCGGCCGGACGCTACGTCCTGGGTCCGCCGATCATCCCGGTGCAGGAGAACTACGATCCCCTGACCACCTCGAACCCGACGTTCGAGCTGGAATATTATCGCTGGGGCCTGGAGACGGCGCAGCGGTGGCGCGAACGCCAGGGCTTGAAGCGCAAGCCGGAGTGGGACGCGGTCATCAAGGGACTGCCCGCGCCGGCCACGAAGGACGGCCTGTACCTGCCGACCGAGACGGCGCCCGACTTCTGGGACGTGGCCAAGAGCAAGGCCTGTTCGCGCCACGCCATCGACCCGAAGTGCATGAACCGGGACCACCCCTCGTTCCTGATGGCCTATGGCCTGATCGCGGGGAGGAGCATCGATCGCGAGACCATGCGGCGCACGCTGCGGGCGGTCGAGAGCGACTGGGACCTGCGCCAGACCTGGGGCTGGGACTATCCGATGGTGGCCATGACCGCCGCCCGCCTGGGCGAACCGGACAAGGCCGTCGATTGGCTGTTCTACGAAGCCAAGAACAACAAGTTCGGCGTCTCGGGCATGACGCCGCGCGTGCACCTAGACGAACACGCCGAGGCCTTCGTGCCGAAGACCGTGGTGTCGGGCGGCCAGATCGTGCCGGCCGGCGAGCCGGTGGGGCCGGACGGCCAGGGCTATCGTCGCGCCGCCGAGACCTACTTCCCGTCGAACGGGTCGCTGCTGGCGGCCGTGGCGATGATGGCCGGCGGCTGGGACGGCTCGAAGGGGCCGGCGCCCGGCTTCCCGAAGGACGGCAAGTGGACGGTCCGCGCCGAGGGGTTCAAGCCGCTCCCCTAAGGTCTTGGATTCGGCGGGCGTGTGGCCGACGGCCGCGCGCCACGCTGCGGAGCGAGCTCGATAAGGCGGATCGCCGCCACCGCGTCGTCGCTCGACATGCGCTTTCGCACGTTTTGTGGATTTGAAAGAAATTCTATAAAAACAATAGGATATAGGCCGGCGGCAATGCGATTTCGGTGCGCCCTGCCGCTCGCGCCGCGTCATGACGCCAATAAGGCGGTTGCGAACTATACCGGTTTACTGCACTATATGGGCAGTAATCTCACATTGTGGAAACGATGTGACTGTCAATGATACCGGTGTCAAACCGGTGTTGGGGAGAAACGAAATGGCTTCGCGCACCTTGCGTCAACAGCTTATGGCGAGCGCTCTGCTCGGCGGCGCCTTCGCCGTGTCGATGCTTGCCGGCGCCGCGTCGGCCCAGACCGTCGCGCCGACGCAGACCGCCGACGAGGCTTCGGCCGTCGAACAGATCGTCGTCACCGGCTATCGCTCCAGCCTGAGCAAGGCGCTGGGCGCCAAGCGGACCAGCATCGGCGCCATCGACGCCATCTTGGCCGAGGACATCGCCGCCTTCCCCGACCAGAACCTGGCCGAAGCCATTCAGCGCCTCCCGGGCGTGACCATCGACCGCGTGGGCGGCGAAGGTCGCCAGATCTCGGTGCGCGGCCTCAACGCCGACTTCACCCGCGTGCGCATCAACGGCGTGGAGGCCATCGCCACGGGCGGCGGCAACCGCAGCCGCGGCTTCGACTTCAACGTCTTCGCCTCCGAGCTCTTCAACAGCATCACGGTGCGCAAGACCCAGTCGGCCGACGTCGCCGAAGGCTCGCTGGGCGCCACGGTCGACCTGCAGAGCGGCCGTCCGTTCGACTACACGGGCTTCAAGGCCGCCGCCTCGGCCGAGGGCAGCCTCAACAGCATCACTGACCGCATCCTGCCGCGCGCGGCGGGCCTGCTGAGCTGGTCCAACCCGGACAAGACTTTCGGCGTGCTGGCCTCCGTGGCCTATTCGAAGCGTCAGCCGGTGGCCGAAGGCTTCAACACCACCCGCTGGCAGGGCGCCGACGCCAGCGACAACTTCGCCAGCTGCAGCAAGTGCGCGACGCCGGAAGAGCTGGCCAAGGTGCAGAACGCCTTCTATCCGCGCATCCCGCGCTACACCGCCTCCAAGATCGATTCCGAGCGCCTGGGCATCACCTTCTCGACCCAGTGGCGCCCGAATTCGAAGTCGGAACTGTCGCTGGACGTTCTTTATTCGGACCTCAACCAGTTCACCGAGAGCCCGAACCTCGAAGCCATCTCGTTCAGCCGCTCGAACGCGGCGGGCGTCGGTTCGACGATCGTTCGCGACTACGCCCTGAACGACCGCAACACCTTCACCTACGGCGTGTTCGACAAGGTCGACGTCCGCTCGGAGAACGGCACGCAGCGCGACCACACGACCTTCACCCAGGTGACCCTGGCCGGGAAGTACGAGTTCACCGACCGGCTGCGCGGCCAGGCCCGCATCGGGGTGGCCAATTCCGACTACCGCATGCCCGAGCAGATTTCGTTCCAGCTCGATCGCAACGACGTGAATGGCTACACCTACGACGGACGCCAGAACGACCGCACGCCGATCATCACCTATGGCTTCGACGTCGCCAACCCGAGCCTCTACACCCTGACCGAGATGCGCTCGGCGGTGCAGACCTCGCTGAACATCACCCGCACGGCCAGTGGCAACCTCGAGTTCGACGTCGACGAGCACCTGAAGCTGCGCGGTGGCGTCGACGCCCAGCAATACGTGGTCAAGTATCGCGGCGCGAGCCGCAACCAAGTCCTGACCGGCGCGAACCAGATCGTCGGCGTGGGCGCCTTCTCGAAGGTGGTCTCGTTCGGCCGCGACTTCCCATTCCCGGGCGGCGACCGCAAGTATGTGGTGGCCGACATTGACAAGGCCCTGGCCTACACCAAGCTGCTGAACTTCCCGCTGCTCGTCCAGCAGGGCGACACCCGCGACGTGGAAGAAGAAGACCTGTCGGGCTTCGGCCAGGCGGTCGTGGACGCCACCGTGTTTAGCGGCATGCCGCTGCGCTCCGACTTCGGGTTCCGCATCGCCCACACCAAGGTCACCTCGCAGGGCTTCATCGGCAGCGGCGTCTATTTGACCGCCAAGAACGACTACACCGACGTTCTGCCGTCGATGAACATCACGCTGGAGCCGCGCGACAACTTCATCCTGCGCGGCGGCGTCGCCAAGGTCATGGCCCGTCCCACCCTGGGCAGCCTAACGCCCGGCGGTTCGGTCGGCGCCACGACCCGGACGGTCAATTTCGGCAATCCGGATCTCGAGCCGTTCCGCGCCACCAACTTCGACCTGGCGGCCGAATGGTACTTCGCCCCGGAGTCCCTGCTGGGCGTGGCGGTCTTCTACAAGAAGATCGACAGCTTCATCGCCAGCCAGACCACGCGGGCCGTCTATAGCTCGCTGGGCCTGCCGGCTAGCCTGCTCAGCACCAGCGCCGGCGTCTCGGTCAACGACATCTTCGACGTCACCAACCCCTACAATGGCGAAGGCGGCTGGCTGAAGGGCGTCGAGTTCCAGTATCAGCAGCCGTTCAACTTCTTGCCTGACTACCTGCGCGGCTTCGGCTTCATCGGCAACTTCACCTATGTCGACTCCGAGGTGAATTACGGCACCAAGGCCGCGCCGAAGCTGAACAAGCTGACCGGCCAGTCGAAGACGACGGCTAACGCCACGCTTTATTTCGAGCGCGGCAAGTTCAGCGCTCGCACGTCGCTGGCCCGTCGCTCGGGCTTCCTGACGGCCTTCCCCGGCTCGAACGGCAACAGCGAGCACGGCACGCACGGCAGCACCTATTACGACTTCTCGTCGAGCTACAAGGTGCGGGACAATCTCGTCGTCACCCTGGAAGGCATCAACCTGGGCGACAAGTTCACCGACGCCTATGTCGATACCGCCGACCGCGTCAGCGACTATCGCCACACCGGTCGCGAGATCCTGCTGGGCGTTCGCTGGACGTACTGACCACTTTAAGATCGGCTCCTCCCCTGGGGCCTGGCGCCGGTCCTTCCCCGCGCCAGGCCCACATTTTTTCGGAGAGTACAGACGTGATCGCTCGCAGAACCGTCCTTGGCCTGACCGCCGCCGCCCTGGCGACGCCGGCCTTCGCCCGGCAGGGCGTTCCGGTCACGCCGCCGAAGGACTGGATCGACCCGAAGACCGGTCACCGGATCGTGCGCCTCTCCGAAGAGGGGGGCAGCAAGAACCTCTATTTCCACCAGCATGGCTACACGCCGCAGGGCGACAAGCTGGCGATCACCACGCCCTCGGGCATCGCCCTGGTCGACCTGAAGACCTTCAAGCTAAGCCCGGTCCCGAACACCAAGGGCGCGGACCTGCTGTTCTTTCCGCGCGGTTCGCGCCGGCTATACTATTCGTTGACCGCGCCGGGCGAGGGCCTGCCGGCCGACCGTCCCAAGACGATCTACGCGCTCGATATCGACAGCGGTAAAACCAAAGTCGTGGGCCAACTGGCCCAGGGCCAGATCGCCTCGGTCAGCGCCGACGAATCCCTGCTGCTGGGCGTCGTAACCTATGGCGGCAAGCCGTTGCAGCCCAATACCGCAGATGATCGCAAGCGCTTCGGCCAGGCCGAGTACGCCGCCAACGGACCGGACGGCAAGCCGCTGTCCTTCGCCAAGGCCAAGGGCGTGCGGATGACCGAGCGCTTCGAGACGCCGACACCGATGGAGATCTTCACGCTCGACCTGAAGACCGGCGAGCGCAAGGTCGTCCACGCCTCGGACAAGTGGCTGGGCCACGCGCAGTTCTCGCCCACCGACCCGACCTTGGTGATGTTCTGCCATGAAGGGCCCTGGCATCGGGTCGACCGCATCTGGACGATCCGCACCGACGGCTCGGGCCTGACCAAGATCCACACCCGGACCATGAACTTCGAGATCGCCGGCCACGAGTTCTTCTCGGCCGACGGCAAGTGGATCTGGTACGATCTGCAGACCCCGCGCGGCCAGGTGTTCTGGATCGCCGGCCACGAGCTGGCCACGGGCAGGAAGCTCTATCGCCGCGTCGAGCAGAACGAATGGTCGGTGCATTATAATGTGGCCGCCGACGGCAAGCTGTTCGCCGGCGACGGCGGCGACGCCGACATGGTCGCCCATGCGCCGGACGGAAAGTGGCTGTATGTTTTCCGCCCGGAAACCATCCGTGACGCGGCCACCCAGTTCTACACCGACGACCTGATCACCGTGGACAAGATGGCCAGCGAGCGGCTGGTCGACATGTCGGCCCACGACTATCGTCTCGAGCCTAATCTGAGCTTCACGCCCGACCAGAAGTGGATCGTCTTCACGTCCAATATGCACGGCCAAAACCACGTGTACGCCGTGGAGGTCGACAAGCGCGGCGCTTGATCGGGAGACGGTGATGAAGCGATCGCGCCGACACGCGGGCCTTGCTCTGGCGCTGCTCGCGGGTCTCTCGCCCGGCCTGGCGTGGACCCAGACCGCGCCATCGGCGGTCGGTGGGTCAAGACCCAATCTCGTGGGCAATATCGATCGGCCGATCCGCTATCGGCCCGACGCCGGCGACTTCGTCATCGAGAACGGCGGCGAGACCTTCAACCGGCCGCTGTACGGCGGCGACACCGCCTTTCGCGTCGACGGCGGCGACAAGCCTGAATTCGTTCTCTACCTGCCCGGGCGCGGCGGCAATCTGCGGCTCGGCGTCGCCGGTCCGAACGGCGCGCGCTGGCTGCACGAGGCCAAGCGGATCGTCACGCGCTACCGGCCCGGCGAGCTGATCTACGAGATCGGCGATCCGCTGCTGGGGCAGGGGACGCTGCGTATTGAGGTCCTGGCCTACGCGGTCACCGAAGGGCTGTCCCTGCGGATCGAGGGCGTCGACCTGCCGCCGGATCTTGAGCTGGTCTGGGCGTTCGGCGGCATCACCGGCCAGCGCGGCGTCCGCGACGGCGATATCGGCACCGAGAAGGTTCCGATCTCCGAGTGGTTCCAGTTCAAGCCGGCCTTCGCCGCGAGTAACCGTGTCGCGCTGAGCGATGACGGCTTCCAGGTGAGCGCGCCTCAGGCGGTGATCGTCGGCTCGACCAGCGGTTCGGCGCGCTTCTCGCGCGGCGAGGCGGGCGCGTGGAACGACATCAACCGGCTCCTGGCGAGCCAAGGCGCGGAGCAGGGCAGCGTCGCCGTCGGCCGCGCGGCCCTGTTGTCGAACATGCCTCTGATCGTGGCCCTGCAACGGGTGGATCCCAACGTCGCCGACGACCTGGCCGACTACAAGGCGGTCCGCGCCGGCAAGCCCGACGCGCCGCCCGCGCCCGCGCGACGGCCAGCCGCCTTCGCTCGGGCTGAACTCGATGCGCGGTTCGACGAGGCGCGACGCCATTTCCAGGCCCTGCGCGACCAGGTGCGGATCGAGACGCCCGACCCCTATGTCAACGCCGCCATGCAGGCGCTGAACGTCGGGGCCGAAGCCACTTGGGATGGACCTCAGCAGGCGGTCATGCACGGCGCGGTCGCCTGGCGAACCAAGCTCTTGGGCTGGCGGGGGCCGTACTGGCTGGACGCCTTGGGCCGCTCCGACCGCGCCGACCAGCATTTCCGCGCCTGGGCCAAGGGCCAGAACGTCTCACCCATTCCCGCGACGATCCCGCCCGCCGACGAGGACGCCAACCTGGCGCGGGCCGAGAAGGCGCTGCACTCGAACGGCGACCTGTCGAACTCGCACTACGACATGAACACCGTCTATATCGACGCGCTGTTCCGGCACCTGGCGTGGACTGGCGACCGCGCGCTGGCGCGCGAGCTCTGGCCGACCATCACCCGTCACCTCGCCTGGGAACGCCGCCTGTTTCGCCGCGAGTACGGGCCGCGCCGGCTGCCGCTCTACGAAGCCTACGCCGCGATCTGGGCCAGCGACGATCTTTCCTACGACGGTGGCGGCGCGACCCACGCCTCGGCCTACCAAGCCTATCACAACCGCATGGCCGCCAAGCTCGCCCGCCTGATCGGCGAGGATCCGACGCCCTACGATCGCGAAGCCGACGCGATCCTGCAGGCGATGCGGACCCTGCTCTGGATGCCGGGCGAAGGCGCCTTTGGCGAATATCGCGACCTGCTGGGCGAGCAGCGCCTGCATACGGCCTTTGGCCTGTGGACCTACTATCACGCTGTCGATTCCGAGGTCGCTTCGCCCACGGACGCTTGGCGGATGTCGGACGCCCTGAAGCGCCTGCCGCGCATCCCCATCAAGGGACCTGGCGTGCCGAGCGACGCAAGCTACGGGCTCTACGCCACCACCGACTGGCTGCCCTATGCGTGGTCGATCAACAACGTCGCCACCCAGGAGAACCTCCACGCCGCCTTGGCGCTGTGGGAGGCGGGGCGGAACGACGAGGCCTTCGTGCTGGCCAAGAGCGGGTTTCTGGCCAGCATGTTCATGGGTGTCTCACCCGGCAATATGGGCACCTTGGCCTGGCCGGACGTCTATCGCCGGGAATCGCAGCGCGACTTCGCCGATAGCGCCGGCGTGACCGCTCGGACCATGGTCGAAGGCCTGTTCGGGCTGCGGCCGGACGCACTGGCCGGCGTCATGGCGGTCCGTCCGGGTTTTCCAGCGAGTTGGGACCACGCCGCGATCACCCACCCGGTCTTCAGCTATAGCTTCCGCCGTTCTGGCGACGAGGACCGTTGGATCCTGACGCCGGGCGACCGCCGCTTCAAGACCGTGGTCCTGCGCCTGCCGGCGCCGCGCGAGGCGGTGGCGAGCGTCGAGATCAACGGCGCCAAGGCGGCCTGGCGGTCCGCGCCCGACGCCATCGGCGGTCCGGCCATCGAGATCACCGTCCCTGGCGACAAGGCCGAGGTCGTCGTGCGTTGGCGCGGCGAAGCGGTTTTGCCGCTCAAGGCGCCCGCGCCCGCCACGTCCTTCGCGCGGGTCTCACGTAATGGGCTGACTTGGCTGGCCCCACTCGCCAGACCGACGCCACAGTCGAGGGCGCTTTCCGCGCCGGTCCCGGCGATCGCGCGTGGGCGGATGGATTCCGTGACCTTGGCCTTCAACGACAAGGTCACGGCGATCTTCGCCAAGGGAAAGTATCGCTCGCCCCGGCCGAGGGGGCCGTCGCTCGGACTTCCGGCCCAGGGACTGGGCGGTTGGGCCGGCAACGTCAATCAGATGGCCAAGATCGACGACAGCGGCCTGCGCCGGATCGCGGCCGCGCAGGGCGGTCGCTTGACGACCCCCGAGGGCGTGGTCTTCAGCACCCCCGGTGAGTCAGACGTTCCGAACATCGTCTTCACGTCGCTTTGGGACAATTACCCGAAACAGGCCGTCGTGCCGCTGACCGGCAAGGCCGACCGTGTGCACCTACTGATGGCCGGCTCGACCAACCCGATGCAGAGCCGCTTCGATAACGGCGAGGTGGTCGTGACCTATCAGGATGGCTCTATGGCCCGCCTATCATTGCGCAATCCCGACACCTGGTGGCCGATCGAGACGGACTACTTCCTCGACGACTATCAGTTCCGGGTCGATACGCCACCGCCCACGCGGGTGGATTTGGCGACCGGCGAGGTTCGAGTGCTGGACCGCGAAGGCTTCAAGGGCCAGGGCCGCGAGGTTCCGGGCGGCGCGGCGACGGTGCTGTCGCTGGCGCTGGATCCCAGCAAATCTCTGCGCTCGCTGACGGTGCGAACCTCGGCCAACGAGGTGGTGATCGGCCTGATGGCCGTGACCCTCGAGCGGCCCCGCTAGGCAGGGCCGCTCGAGCGCTTACTTGCCCGGATTGAAGTCGGGCTTCTGCGCGAAGACGTAAGCTTCCCAGTCAGCGCGGCTGTGGAAGTCGAGGCCTTTGTCCCAGGCCGCGCCCATATAGTAGACGAACGGCTTGCCCGGCGTGACCTTGACCAGCACCAGCCAATCGCTGTCGGTCTCGACGACGTCGACGATCTGGCGCGGGTCGATCAGCAGGGCGACACCCATCGTGCCCTTGTCGGGATCGGTGACATCCCAGAACGAGAAGACGCCCTTGGCCTTGTCGGCCTTGAGGTCGCCCGCCGTGGCGGCCGTCGGCTTCTTGCTGATCCCGAGCGCTACGGTCAGCGGGCCCTTGGCGTTGGAGCCGAAGGTCGAGACCAGGCGGGTGAAGTTCGTGCCCATCGGCAGGGTGAAGGTGCGGCTCTCCCAGACTTCCCGCTTTTCGCCGACCTTCCAGGGCGCATAGCTGACCTTGAACGACGCGACGTCCGGGCCGTCCTTCAGGATCTTGTAGTCCTTCCAGTTACGGGACACCCACAGCTTGCCGCCGTCCCAGACGCCCAGGCCGCCCGCGCCGCGGTAGGTCTTGACGTTGTAGTAGTCGATGCCCTCGCCATGGTAGGCGTGCTGGTCGCCCGTGCGCAGCTGACGGGTCATGAATGGATAGCGGACGCTCTTGCCCCAGGCGTCGATGCCCGAGGTCGAGGGCGGCTCGTACTGCTCCAGCGCCGGGCCGTAGATGCGGTGGGCCGTGCGGTCGTTCTCCCACAGGATGTCGTCATAGCGCTCGGGCGCGTAGCGGACCGTGGCGCGCGGCTTCTCCTGCCCCGCCGGCGGCGGCGCCAGGCGATAGATCATCTTAGGCGGCGTCGGCTGGCCCGGCGCGGCCGGCGGGACCTGGGCAGGCGCGAGGCCCGGTCCCTCGACCATCGGGTCGTAGGCGAGGGCGGCGACGGCCTTCATTTCTGTGGCGTGGCGCTGGGTCTCTTCGGGGCCGCGCACGGTCCTGGGCAGGGCCGGGGTCGGTGTGCTAGCCGAGACCAGTGTCGCCGGGTCCGACTTCGGGTCAGCCAGCGGCAAGGTCGTCTCGGGCTTGCCGAGGTTCATGACCTCGAGACCGGCCAGCAGGAAGGCGCCTGTGCCGTAGGGGCCGATATCGGTCGGCGCGGTGGTGACGGGCTGATCGCCGGTCTTCTGGACCGCGCCGATCATGCCGTTCGGCAGCACCTGCCGCTCTAGCGCGTTCCAGCCCTTTACGACCACCGGGAGATAGGTCGCCCGGTCGAGAACGCCGTGGTTGATCCCCCAGGCCAGGGCATAGACGAAGAAGGCCGAGCCGGAGGTCTCCGCCTCGGGGAAGCGTTCCGGCTGCATCAGGCTGGCGGCCCACAGCCCGTCTGTGCGCTGCAGGCCCGCGACGCGCGCCGACATGGCGCGGAAGATGGCCAGGTAGCGCGGGCGGTTGATGTAGTCGGCCGGCAATGATTCCAGCAGCCGCGCCATGCCGCCCATCACCCAGCCGTTGCCGCGCGACCAGAAGATCTTGCGGCCGTTCTCGTCGCGGCGCTCGATGAAGCGTTCGTCGCGGAAATAGAGGCTCTCATCCGGATCGTAGAGCCGCGCGAAGGTGCGCCACCACTGGGTATCCATGGCGTCGAAATACTTCTTCTCGCCGGTCATGGCGCCCATGCGCGACAGGACGGGCGGGGCCATGAACAGCGCGTCGCTCCACCACCAGACCAGGTGCTCGGGAACCGGCTGGCGACGAAGGTGGGGCAGGGACCAGTCCAGCCGCTGGCGCAGGGGCATGATCACGCCTTCCTGGCCGCGTCGGGCGTAGAGCTCCTGGTAGAGGTCGCCGATCGCCCACTCGTCGGCGTTCAGCATCGCCTTGCCCGAGCGCGCGCCGCGCAGGCCGTAGTTGTAGTGCTCGGCGGCCTCGGTCAGGAACTTCAGGGTCTCGACGTCGCCCGTCACCCGCGCCAGCCGCGCCGCGCCGATGTAGTAGGTGGCCGCGACCCAGTTCGACGAGATCTCGCGGACCGCACCGCCGGTGGTCAGCGGGATCGGCTCGGCGCGCATGGCGTCGATCTGAGCCTTGTTCGCTCTCTTCAGGACCGCCAGCACGGCGGCGGCGTCCGGAACCTGGGCCGCGACGGCGACGGTGGGACGCGGCGCGGCGGCGTGGGCGGCCGCGAACGGCGACAACGCCGTGGCGCACAGCAGAACAGCGAGGCCGGCGTGCAGCGGCGCTTGGTTACGCTTGGAAAAAAGCACGGCGAATCCCCCGGGCGCGGCGACGTCCCTATGGCGTCGATGTCCATTATCTGGAACAGTGTGCCATCTTTTGGAACGAAGTCCAGGCGGCGGCGGCGTCAATCGGGCGACGTTTCGCTATGTTCACGTAAAGCTTCGGGAAATCGCTCCGCGGCGGGCGGAATACTGAATGAGACAGCGTTATCATTCACTGCATCATTCCCAAATGATGGGATGCTTCGCCGAAGCTTCCTACGGTTCGCGTGCTTCGATGGGGATGGAGGCGCCTCGGCGCTACCTGGTGCGCGACTGGTCAGGCCAGGACGCCCGCGATTGAAATCGACCTCGGCATTCTAAGAAAATCAACATGACCAATTCGCGATTGGAGGCGTCCGTCATTCAAGCGGATCCTTCCGTTCTCCTTTGTAAATTAATGGATTTTTGATCAGAAGTCGCAGTCGGGCGACTGCGCAATGTCCGTTCATATATAAAAATTGGTGAAACCAAACTTGCGGAAGGGCGCCCCTTAACCGGTTGACTTGTGCGGGACAAATCGGTTCTGTGCCCTCAAATGGTTAGGTCGGCGACGGCGTGGCCGCGGCTGGGCGTCTTGTGAAGGCCTCGCGGCGCTTCCCGCGTAGAGGCGATCAGCGGCGGCTTCGACCAGTGTTTGCGGGCGTAATTCGCGAACAGAATCGATGGGGTAGGATGTGACGAAGAAGAACGATCCAATTGGCGAGGTCGCCAATGTAATCGTCGACCGTGCTCGACTTGCGCGTCAGGCGGCGCTGTCGGGCGTAATCGCGCTGGCGCTGGCCGCGCCGGGTTTCGTCCAGGCTTCGGTGATCGGAAAGAACGAGCCCGCCCGCTCGCTGACGATCGAGCGGCTTTCCGAGCTGCCCGTTCCGCAACGCGCGGCCTGGGCCGATTACATCAAGCGCTCGCAGGCCCAGATGCAGCGGGATCGCGCGGCCCTGGCGGCCGAACTCCCACAAGGCCAGACGCCGCCGCCACCGCCCGAGGCGGGCAGCGGTCACATGCCGCTGGACAAGGACGCGGCCTGGTACGCGAGCCCCGAGGCGCGCGCCATCGCCGACACAATCGTCAGCTTCCAGACCCCGGCCGGTGGTTGGAGCAAGAACCAGGACCGCACCAAGCCACCGCGCCTGAAGGGGCAGCGGTTCGCCAACAACGCCGAGCACATGGCGCTGGACGACAGTTTCGATGCGCCGGTTGACCGGTTCTGGACTTTCGTGGGCACGCTCGACAACGGCGCGACGACCACCGAGATGCGGTTCCTGGCCAAGGTGCAGCAGCAACTGCCGGGCAAGGATGGCGATGCCTACCGCGCCAGCATCATCAAGGGCGTCAACTATCTGCTGGCGGCTCAGTATCCCAACGGGGGCTGGCCGCAGATCTATCCGATCGAAGGCGGATTCCACGACGCGGTGACGTTCAACGACAACGCCGTGGCCGAGGCGGCGATGATCCTGGAGGACGTCGCCGAGGCCAAGGAAGGCTTCGCCTTCGCGCCGCCGGCCCTGCGCAAGGCGGCCGGCGCGGCGTCGGCCCGCGCCATCCGGCCGATCCTCGACGCCCAGGTCGTCGTCGACGGCAAGAAGACCGTCTGGCCGCAGCAGGTCGATCCGCTGACGCTGAAGCCGAGTTCGGCGCGCGACTACGAGATGCGCTCGCTGGCCAGTGGCGAGAGCACCGACGTCCTGCTGTTCCTGATGCGCCAGCCGAAGCCGACGCCCGAGGTGAAGGACGCGGTCCATGCCGGCGTGGCCTGGCTCAAGGCGCACGCCGTCTACGGCAAGGCCTTCACCAAGGTCAGCGATGACGAGGGCCGCAAGCTGGTCGACGCGCCCGGCGCGGGCCCGATCTGGTCGCGCAACTACGACATTCGCACCGGCCAGCCGATCTTTGGCGACTGGGGCAAGACCATCCACGATGACGTGAATGAAATCTCCAAGGGGCGCCGCAACGGATACTCCTGGTATTCGGCCGGCCCGCAAAAGGCGTTGGACGCTTATGCGCGATGGGCGCCGGCCAACCCCTAGGAGAACGACGACATACGCGGGCTGGCTAAGACAAAACAATCAGCCGCCCGCGAGCCCATCCTCCAATGATCGAGGGCGGGCTGAGCAAAGACAAAAGACTAGGGCTGGAAATACCGGGGCAGGGAACCATGAAAATTTCGAACACTACAGATGCGGTCGCCGTGCGGCTGATGGTCGGCGCGTCGATCCTCGCACTGGCCGCGGGGGCCGCGAGCGCCGTTCGCGCTCAGAGCGCCAGCGCCGAACCGACCGCCACCGCGCAGGTCGAGGAGATCGTCGTGGTCGGCGCGCGCAAGGCCGAGCAGTCGGCCATCCAGCGCAAGAAGCGCGCGGCCACCAACCAGGACTCGATCGTCGCCGACGACATCGGCAACTTCCCGGACAAGAACGTCGGTGAAGCCGTCGCCCGTATCGCCGGCGTCGCGCTGGATGTCGCCGACGACGGCCAGCAGGGCGGCTTCTCCATCCGCGGCCAGGGCGCCGATCTGGTGCGCGTCGAGGTCGACGGCATGTCGATGCTTTCAACAAGCGATCAAGGCGGACGGGCCGTTACTGGTCTCGGCGACATGTCGTCGGACTTGATCAAGAGCGTCGACGTGATCAAGGGACAGACCGCCGACATGACGCCCGGCGGCGTCGGCGGCACGGTGAAGATCGAACAGCGCAGCGGTCTGGATTTCTCCAAGCCGATGATCAAGCTGAACGTCCAGTATCAAAACAACTCGCTGGAAAAGAAGTGGTCACCGCGCATCAGCGCCTTCGCCACACGCAAGTTCTTCGACGATCGCCTCGGGATCCTCGTTAACTTCACCTACGACGACGCGCGCACGATCATCGACACCGCGCGGGTCTCGGACAAGCAGGCCGGCTACATTCCGCTGGGCGACCAAGACAACTCGCCGTCGAAGACCTTCACCACCCCGTACGATCCGATCGCGGCGGCCATCACCAGCAAGGCCGGCTGCGCTACGTTGCCGGCGCCGACGGGGACTCAGACAGACTCCCGCCTGAATTGCTACGCGCAGTTCGAGGACCTCGTCCCGTCGCTAGTCCGCTTCAGCCGGGGCGTTCGGATCGACAAGCGTTATTCGGCGCAGTTCCGGGCTGACTTCCGAGTCAATGACGACCTGGTCGTCTTCGCCTCGTACAACCCTAACCTCAACTTCCAGGACTCGGACTCGTTCAATCTCAGCGTCGCCAGTCCCACGGGGACGACCAGCACGGCTGGCGTCCTGGCGACCAGCATGCGCAACGTGGTGGTCAATCCGAACCACTATGTGACGCAATACGACCTGATCCGGGGCAATGGCTCGACGACCCTGAACTGGACCTCGCAGGACCGCTATACCGAGCGCCGCGACCAGCAGCATTACCTGCAGGCCGGAGCGGACTTCAACAAGGGCAAGTGGATCGTCAAGGCCCGCGCGCAATACGGTCTAGCCAAGGGCAAGCGCGAGGACGAGGCCTTCAGCTTTGTCGCCCCGATCCCGTCGGCGACGTTCAAGATGGTGCCGGAGAACGGCCTGTGGACCATGTCGGTCCCCTCGTCGGTCGATCTGACCAGCGCCGCCGCCTACTATCCCGTCCTGGGCGCCAACGGCCTGAGCGCCACCTCGCAGCTGGAATATACCCCGTTCGCGGACAAGAGCTCGGAGCTGAACTATCAGGTCGATGTCACACGGGAGTTCGACCACTTCGGTCCCGTCCAGGACGTCAAGTTCGGGATTCAGCACCGGGACCATGACAACCACACCTGGCGGGAGGACAGTTTCGACCTCTCGCCAGGCGTGACCCTGTATCGCGCGCGGGCGCTGGATCTCGTCCAATACTGCGTTCCGTCCGCGGCGCCCGCCTCGGCGCCCTGCGTGTTCGGCACGGCCAACCGTCCCAGCACGACGGTCAAGGATCAGCAGTACCGCACCTACACCCTCACCCAAGGCCAATACCAATCGCTGATCCAGAACAGCCTGAAAGACATTCCGGGCGGGCAGTTCTTCGGCGGCCTGCCGGGGCGCGGCAATCTGCTGGACACCTGGTCGGCCTACGACTTCCAGACCTTCTTCAAGGAACTGGGGCAGTACGCCGATCTCAGCCGCCACAACCCCGACTGCCTCTACAGCTGCCTGGCCTCGGACGGGAAGACGTACAAGCGTCCGTCGTACTCGACCAACGAGAAGACCACCTCGGCCTACGCCATGATGGACTTCGAGACGCGTCTGGCCGGGATGCCGCTGATCGGCAACTTCGGCGTTCGCTACCAGCAGATCGAGGTGACGGCCCAGCCGTCGATCGTCATCAACAACCTGACGATCGATCCGGCGGTCCTGGCGGACCTCAACGCCGGCCGGACCGTCGATCCGAACAAGGTGATCACCAGCACTTTCGTCTCGCGGCAGGTGAAAGACATCAACCGGAAGTCCACCGACTTTCTGCCCAGCCTAAACCTGGCGCTGTGGCCGATCGAGGACCAGTTCGTGGTGCGCTACTCGATCGCCAAGCAGCGGGCGCGACCGAAAATGACGGAACTGACCGGCACCTCGGCGGCGACCTGCAGCAAGATGGACGCCGCAACGCGGGCGGCTGTCGAGAAGCTGATCAGCCAATACCCCAGCCAGTTCAATGATCCGACCGTGGACGATGAAGATTCGGGGAGTCTGATCCGCGGCGATGCGGTCAATAACTGCACGAGCAAAATCGGCAATCCGGAGCTGAAGGGCTATGCCGCCACGACCCAGAACCTGTCAGCGGAATGGTATCCGAACCGCGACACCCAGCTGAGCGTGGGTCTCTTCGCGATCGACGTGAAGACGGGCTATCCGGACACCACGAACGTCAACGACTACGAGATCGACGGCGACCTCTATAGCGTCAGCACCTACAAGGACGGCCCCAGCGGCCTGAAGCAGAAGGGGTTCGAGGTGGCCGGTCGGACCGCCTTCACCTTCCTGCCCTGGCGGTTGAAGTACACCGGTGCGGGCTTCAACTACGCTCGCAACAAGTCGAACGAGACCAATACCCAGATCGACCGGATCACGGGCAAGGCCCTGCCGCCGTCCAAGCAGTCCGATTTCACCTACAACCTGAACCTCTGGTACGACGACGGTCGCCTGAACGCGCGCGTGGCCTATCAGCGCCGCGACCTCTATTACGATCGCACCGAGGCGGCGAGCATCAACCGCGTGCCGACCATCAGCGGCGGGACAGTTACGTCCTATTACAAGATGGTCACGCCGATCTTCAAGATCGGCACCAAGTCGCTGGACGCGCGCGCCTCGTACAAGGTGACCAAGCGTATCCAGCTGTTCGCCGAGGGCAAGAACCTGCTCGACGACAGCCTCTCGCGCTTTACGCCGGAGGAGTACCGCAACATCGGCGGCGGCACGCCCTATGTCTTCGACAGCACCTATATGGGCCGCCGCTACTATGTCGGCCTGATCGCCACGTTCTAAGCTGATCAGAAGGGTCCGGTCTCATCCTAGACCGGACCCTTGGAGTACGAGCGACCATGCGGACAACAGGGGCGTCACGCCGTGGAGTCCTGCTCGGCGCCAGTGCGCTGGGCCTGGCGACTGCCTTGCCCGCCGGGGCGACGGACAGGTCAGGCCTGTCCCAGCTCACCGCCGGGTTCGTCCTGCCGCCCGCCGACGCTCGACCCATGGCCCGCTGGTGGTGGTTCGGCGGCGCGGTCGAGGCCGACGAGATCGTCCGCGAAATCCGGGCGATGAAAGCCGGCGGGTTCGGCGGCTTCGAGATCCAGCCGGTCTATCCGTTGTCGCTGGACGATCCCAAGCTTGGGATCCGCAACAAGCCGTACCTGTCGAAGGACTTCCTCGACATGGTCTCGGTCGCGGCCCGGACCGGGCGCGAGGAGGAGATGCGGGCCGACCTGACCCTGGGCTCCGGCTGGCCCTTCGGCGGGCCGCACATTGGTCCTGAGGACGCCGCCTCGCGTGTCATCAAGCAGGACCTGCCCGCCCCCGCCGGGGCCGAGGCGGTCGAGCTGCCGACGCTGCAACCAGGCCAGCGCTACGTCGCCGCCTTCGTCGGGACCTCGCCGGTCGACGCCAAGCCCGTCGAGATCGCTGGGAGCCGCGCGACCTTCGCCAAGGCCTCGGCGGACCGGACGCTGTACCTGATCCTGCAGACCCGCACCCGGCAGCAGGTCAAGCGTCCGACGGTCGGATCGGAAGGCTTCGTGCTCGACCACCTGAGCGCGCGGGCCGTCCGCAAGCATCTCGACACCGTGGGCGGGCCGCTGCTGGCGGCGTTCGGCGCGGATCGCCCCCATGCGATCTTCAGCGACAGCCTCGAGGTCTACGGGGCCAATTGGACCGACGATCTCCTGGCCGAGTTCAAGGTCCGTCGCGGCTATGACCTGGCGCCGCACCTGTTGAGCCTGTTCCACGACACGGAGCGCTCGCCAGGCGTCCGCTACGACTGGAGTCTGACCCTCTCGGAGCTGGTCGGCGAGCGCTACCTGTCCCAGGTGAGCGCCTGGGCCAAGACTCGCCACACCCTGTTCCGGTCGCAAACCTACGGCATTCCGGCCGTGACCCTGTCGTCCAACCGTCTGGTCGACCTGGCCGAGGGGGAGGGCGCCGACTGGCGTCTGGCGACCTCGACCCGCTGGGCCAGTTCGGCCAATCACCTCTACGGCCAGGCCGTGACCTCGGCGGAGAGCTTCACCTGGTTGCACAAAGGCGCTTTCCGCGCGACGCCCCTCGACATCAAGGCCGAAGCCGACGTGTTGATGCTGCAGGGCGTCAACCAGTTCGTCGTTCACGGCTGGCCCTATTCGCCGCCCAAGGTTCCCGAGCCCGGCTGGGCGCTTTACGCCGCGGCGGTGTTCAACGACCACAATCCGTGGTGGCCGGTGATGCGGGACGTGAACCTGTACCTTCAGCGCCTGAGCCACCTGCTGCGCCAGGGCGAGAACGTCGCCGATGTCGCCCTCTACGTGCCGACGGAGGACATCATGTCGGGCTTCAAGCCTGGCAAGGACGTTTCGATCAACGACGAGCTGCGCAAGACCTTCCCGGCCGCCATTCTCGATGGCCTGCTCGACGGCGGCTACAATTTCGACCTGATCGATGGCGACGCGATCCTGCGCCGGGGCGTCCGTTACAACGTCCTGCTGCTGCCGCACATCGAACGTATCGCGCCGGACGTCTATGAGCGCATTCAGGCCTTCGCGGCGGGCGGCGGCTTCGTCGTCTCGGTCGGCGCGCCGCCGTCGAAAGCCCCGGGGCTGAAGGACGCCGAAGCCCAGAGTCGCCGCGTGGCGGACCTGTCGGCGGCGCTGTTCGGCGGAAAGGTCAAAAGGACGGCGGTCACCGATGAGGTCGGGCTGGTCCGTACGCTTGGAGGTTTTCTACCGCCCGACCTAGCCGGCGCGCCCAAGGGCGTCGGCTATGTCCACCGCCGGCTGGCGGGCGGAGACCTCTATTTTGTCGCCAACACCACCAATGCTCCGATCGCCGCGCCGTTGATCTTCGCCGCCTCTGATCAAGCCGGGCAGGCCTGGGATCCGGTGAAGGGTGCGATCGACGGTTTCCGGCCGGACGACGTGGTCCATCTTGCGCCGTTCGAGTCGCGGGTCTTCGTCTTCGGTCACGGCCTTCCGAGCGCGGCCGCGCCGCGCAAGGCTGCCAACAAGCGAACCCTGCCGCTGAGGGGCGGCTGGCGTCTGAAGGTCGGCGACAAGGAGGCTCCGGTGGGCGCCTTCGACTCGTGGACGCAGGACCCGGCGCTGCGGCACTATTCCGGCCAGGGGATCTATACGCGCGACGTGGACCTGACGGCGGGGGACCTGACCTGGCCGGCGATCCGCCTGGACCTGGGGCAGGGCGGGCCGGGCTCGGCCAATGAGCGCAAGGGGCCCGGCTACTATGCTCAGTACGATGCGCCGGTCCGCGACGCGGCCGAGGTGTTCGTCAACGGCCGGCGCGCCGGCGCGATCTGGTGCGCGCCGTTCGGGCTGGACCTGAAGTCCTTCCTGAAGCCCGGCCGCAACCGCTTGGAGATCCGCGTCTACAACACCGCGATCAACAGCCTCGCCGGCCGTCCGCCGACCGACTACACGGCCTTACGGGAAACCTATGGCGACCGCTTCCAGCCCCAGAACATGAGCGAGTTGACGCCTCTGCCCTCGGGCCTGCTGGGCGAGCCAATGCTGCGGTTCGGCCAGGCCTAAAGGCAGGTCTCTCGAAGGCCGGCCGGCGCCGAAGGCTAAGCGCCCGGCGCCGCCGGCTGGCCATTGACCACGACCTTGTCGAAGGTCAGTCCCGTGACGCCCGTGGCCTCAAGCGCGCTCTGCGACAGCTGAAGATCGAAGTCCTTGAACCGGATGTCGCGGATCGTGGTCTGCCCGGGATTGGGCCGGATCGAGCCGAACGACCCGAACCGACCCTTCAATCCCGACAGCGTCACGTTGCGTACGGTCGACCGCGGCGGCGCATGGCCCTTCAGGTCCTTGTACTGCGACCAGGGGGCGATGAAGATGATCCGGCCGGCGGCGTTGTCGAACGTGACGCCGCGCACCTGAATGTCCTCGTAGAGCTGCGGCGTGTCGGGACGCAGCTTCAGCATCAGGAAGCTCATTTGGCCGGTGACCCGGCAGTTCTCGATGACCACGTCGCGCACGATCGTCGCTTCGCTGCCGCAGGAGAAGGCCTGATGACCCCGGCGGAAGTGGCAGTTGCGGACCCGAATATGCTCGACGGGCGGGCTGTCCTTGTCCTCGAGCGCCAGTGGACCCTTCGAGCCCTTTGCGGCGATGCAGTCGTCGGTCACCGAGAAATAGCAACCGTCGATGATGACGCGCTGGCAGCTGTCGAGGTCGACGCCGTCCGTGCTCGGCGCCTGCTTGACGTCGTCGGGCACCTCGAAGCGGGCGTTGCGCACCAGGACGTCCTGGCACTTGTAGAGATGCAGGTTCCAGAACTGGGAGTCCTTGAACGTCACGCCGTCGATGGTCACGCGCTTGGAGTTCTGGATCAGCGCCAGCCGGGCGCGATCAAGACCGACATTGGGGAAGTTGGACGGGTCGGGAGCGGCGGCCTGCAACTTCCAGAACAGGTCCCAGATCGGACGACCGGAGCCGTCGAGGACGCCTTCGCCGGTCAGGGAGAAGCCGTCACAACCGTCCACATTGATCAGGGCCGGCGTGAAGTTCGCCTCGAAATGCCCCTCGATACGCGTGCGCTGTCGGGGAAAGTTCGACATTTCGGTCGTGCACTTGAGCACCGCGCCCCTGGCGAGATGCAGATTGACCCCGGGCTTGAAGAACAGCGCGCCGCTGACGAAGACGCCGGCGGGCGCCGTCACCGTGCCGCCGCCCCGCGCCGCGAGATGATCGATCGCCGACTGGATCGCCTGAGTGTTCAGGGTGGTCCCGTCGGCCTTCGCGCCAAAAGCGGTGATCGACACTAACCGCGTGCGCCGGGTCGCGGCCTCGGCGCGGGTGGCCAAGATCGGCGCGGCGATCAGCGAGGCGGCGAACCAACGACGCGTTCGGCGATGGAGAGACATGGCTTGGCGTCCAATCTCGGAAGGCTCGGGAGCGACCGACAGGCGCCCCGGAGCAGGTCAGATCTTCCAGCCCCAGCCAAGCTGGCGGCTGATCGCGTCGGCGCCTTCGATGACGTATCGGCCGGCTTGTTCCAACCGTTCCGAAGTCATGTACTGCGGAATGCTGGAGAGGCTCAGGGCGGCGACGATCGCGCCGCTGGCGCCTCGAATGGGCGAGGCGATGCAGCATATGCGATCACCCTCCGCATCGACGTGTCGGGTGAAGCGGTCTTCGATCGCGGGCTTCAGTTCCTCGAGCGGGAAGTACTCGGTCCACACGTCCGAAGGCGCGTCCAGCAGCAACGCCCGGCCCAGGGCCGTGTCCGCGATGCGGTTTCGATCGCCGATGCGATGGCGAACCACGACACGCCGGCGGCTCGCCGATCGGGCGATATAGACCACGTCGTCGCCATCGCGGATGGCCAGATTGGTGGCGTCGTCGGTGCGCTGACTGATGGCGTCCAGCGTCGGCTGCGCCACGGTCGCCAGATCGGTCGCCTCGTGCGCCAGGAAGCCCAGATCCATGAGCCTCGGCCCAAGCCGATAGCCCTTGCGGGGGTCGTGGCTCAGAAGACGGCGCTCGACCAGGGCCGTGGCCAGGCGATGAGCCGTGCTGCGGCTCAGCCCTAGCTGGCGCTCGAGGTCGGGCAGGCTGATCGGGCCGCCGCGTACGGCGTCCAGGATATCCAAGGCCCGCGTGAGCGTCTGGCTGGACCGCTCCGGCTTTCCGCCCGCCTCGACGGGCGCGGGAGCCTCTGGGAACGCGTCGACGGCAGGTGGGGCGATCGCAACTTGCATGGAAACCGGAAGCTGTCCGCGATCGTGCGCCGAAGGCTGTCGATCGTTACTATTGTCTGATGACCTGATGACTTTGGCTTAACCGGTTAACTCGATTGCGTCAATTCTTCGCGAAAGCGGATTGCGGGTGGGGGGGCGCTAGCTCGCGGTGCGCGGCTTCACGGCGCAGACAATCTCAAGACCCAGGATCTGCTCCGTCGCGCGTTGAGGGTCCGCAAGCGCCGTGAAGGCCATGTTGGCGGCGGCCCGACCCATTTCGACGGCGGGCTGAACGACGCAGATGTATTGGATGTCCAGCAGATGGACGATATCGCCCAAGCCGAAAAAGATGATGACGATCTTGCTCAGGTGCTCGGGCGCGTGGACCTTCAGGGCATGGATGGCGCCCAACGCCACGGGAAAGGACGCGCAGAACAGGGCGTCAGGTCGTTCCGACTGAGCCCACAGCTTCTGAAAGCCGTCGAATCCGGCCTGCTCGTCGAAACGGCTTTCGATGATCCACTCGCCGCGCGGCGCGATGCCGGCTTCCCGCAGAGCAGCCTCGTAACCGGCGCGCCGATCGCGGCCGATGTTGGTCACGCTCGAACCCGCCAGGTGGGCGACGCGTCGATAGCCATGGTCGATGCTGGCGGCGACCGCGGCCTTCGCGCCGCCGAAGTCGTCCATCACCACGCGCTTCACGCCACCGGGATTTGTCGGCACGCGGTCGAAGAAGACGAGGGGGACGCCATTGTCGGCCGCCGACCGACAGAGCTGCTCGTCCAGCGCTCGGGTGTGCTCCGTCACCGAAATCAGAAGCGCGGCGGCGCGCATGGACAGGAAGGTTTCGACGTGCCGGCGCTCGACGACCGGATCTTCTCCGGAGATCCCCAGCACCATCTCGAAATCGCGCGCGGCCACCGCGCTGTTGATGCCCGCCAGCACCGCGGCGAAGAAGGTGTGCTGGACCTTGGGGATGACCACCCCGAAGACCTTGGATCCCGTCGTTAGCGACCGCGCGAGAAAGTTGGGCAGATAGCCCATCTCGTGGGCCGCCAGCTTCACGCGTTCGCGCGTGGATGGCGAAATATCGGGGGAATCTCGCAACGCCTTCGAGATGGCCGCCTTGCTGAGGCCAAGGCGCGAAGCGATGTCGCTCAGCCGAGGTGGTTGGCGTTTGCCTCCCTCCATGTCGTTCCGACTCCACTCCAGCCCCATCACGCGGCGCTAGGCCCATCGACGGCCGTACCGTTCTGCGCCAAGTAACGGTGAAGGTCCATAAGTGCGATGAATGACCAAGTCGCGAACTTTGACTTGAGTTCGGCAACGTGGGGTTTAGGCGGCGCCGTCGATCGACAGGTGGCGTCGACCTTCCTACCCGCCGAGATATTGTGAACGCACCGGAATCGTCCGGACGGCGAAGTCCCTAGGGTTGATTGACGCCCAGGGGGCGTTCCTCGGTCGCGGTAATACTGGGCGGGACCTTGAAGTCACTTTCCCGCATGGGCTTGCTTGGATCGTAGGGCGGAAGATCATCCACGACGGCGCGGGCGATCGGAGCCTTGGCGTCGCGCAGGCCCTGGACGACGATCTTGGCCAGTTCATAGGCGCCATAGGGGCCATGATGCGAGCCGTCTTTTACCGAGAAGTCGGCATTGTGCATGAAGAGGGCGTCGACGCCCGTGGGGCCCATGGCCTCGTAGAGCGCCTTGCTCCGGGCGTGGAGATCGATCAGCAGCGCGCCCGATTCTTCAGCGGCCTCGCGCGCCAGCTGTGGAAACGGGCCCGCGGTGTCCACCGCCTGATCGCCGTCGAATCTGTTGCGGAACATCGGGGTGACGATCACCGGCGTGGCGCCCTTGGCCTTTACCCGCTGCGCCCACCCAATCAGGTTGGCCTTGAACTTCTGCTGCGCGTCCGGATCCTTGGACTTCTGATCGTTGTGGCCGAATTGGACGAGGAAATAGTCGCCGGGCCGAATCCGCGCCGCGATCTTCTCGAAGCGGTTGGCGATCACCGCCGAAAAGGTGGACTCGCCCGACTCGGCGTGGTTGGCGACCGCCACGGACGGCTTGAAGAAGCGCGGCAGCATTTGGCCCCAGGAGGCGTAGGGCTCGCCCGGTTGGTCCGCCACCGTCGAGTCGCCGAGGACATAGATCGTCGGCACGTCCGCCGGTTCGATCTTCAGCGCCCGCACCGCCGGCGTCCCGTCGAACTCGAGCGTCAGACGATTGTCCCAGGCCCGCGCCTCCTGCACGGCCTCGCGCGGTTTCAGCTTCACCGCGCCGCCGGGATAGGCCGGCGTGCGAACATTGACGATGAAGGTCCTGGTCGCCGATCCGCCCGCCCGAACCGCGATCCGTTCGAGCATCAGGCGTCTCAGCTCGGCCTTGACGGTGGTGTCCGAGGCCGTATCGCCGCCGAACGTGACCGTCACCTTGTAGTTGCCCTCGGGGACCGTGACCGAGAAGAGGAACGGAGTCTTGCCGGCGCCGTGCGGCTCGACGACGGGCATGGCGCCCTCGACCCCAAAGCCCGTCCGAGCCGAATAGACCACGGCCCCCGAGCTGGCGTGACGGGGCGCCGGATCGGTTCCAAAGGCGAAATCAAGACGGGGCGCCGGAGTTTGGGGCGCGGCCGCCAAGAGCGCGGCGAGCAGGAATGGTCCGGCGGCTAGCATCTTTTCGATCGATTCCTACTGGCGATAGAACCTGTCCACCGAATGTCAGGTTCTGGAGATCGCGCCAAGGGCGGCGCTCGCATGGATCTCCACGGCCCATTGCGCCTCGCGGAGAAAAGCCATGACGCCGTTCGACGCGATGCTCTACATCTAGGGCCGATCTGGATCGCTGTTGGCGCTTAGAGGAGTTCCTCGAGCGCGAGCTCGACGAACGCCAAGCCCTTCATCGTGAGCACTCCGCTGAATAGACCGCCTTCCGGGAAGACGCGCCGTCCTCCCGCCCAGCCGAAACCCAAGGCCTCCGACACGCCCATCGACCTGACGCCCGACGAGATCGAGCAGGCGCGGTCTTGGGTGCTGTACGAGGACGAGGCGATCATCGTGCTGGACAAACCGGCCGGTCTTTCCAGCCAGGGCGGCCGGATCAAGGCCCATACGCTGGATGACCTGCTGTGGGCATTCGCACGGCCGGGCCGGTCCCGGCCTCGGCTGATCCATCGTCTGGACCGCGACACCTCGGGCGTGATCCTGACGGCCAAGACCAAGCCGGGCGCGGCCTTCCTGGGCGAGGCCCTGATGGCCAAGCGGTTCCGCAAGAGCTACCTGGCCATCGTCGCGCCGGGAGCGCCGGAACCGAAGGGCGGCATGATCGACAGCCCGCTGCGTCGGGAGTCGATCGGCCGCGAGGCCTATATGCGCGTCTGCGCACCCGACCATCCGGACGCCGAGACCGCTCGCAGCCGCTATCGCACCCTGGCTCACAACGCCACGGCGGCCCTGGTCGAGCTGTCGCCCGACACCGGCCGCATGCACCAACTTCGGGTTCACATGGCGTCGATCGGTCGGCCGCTGGCCGGCGACAGCCGCTATGGCGGGGCGCTGATGCTGGGTGGCGTCGCCGTGCCGCGCCTGATGCTGCACGCCGCTCGCCTGACGTTCCCGCACCCGCTGGGCGGCGAACGCAAGGTCATGGCCCCGCTTCCGACTGATTTCGTGATGGTGCTCAAGGCCTTGGACTTGCCGGTTCCGGAACAGCCGGGTTCCGAGGCCGTTGAACAGGTCTGAAGAGGCACGCCATGAAGATCGCCAAAACCCTCATCGCCCCCCTTGTCGCCATCGGCCTGTCGGGCCTGCTGCTGGCCGGCTGCGCCACCGTCCCGACCGTCTACCGCGCCCAGCAGGGCGCGCCTAACGATGTCGGCTATTCCGAATACCGTCTCGAGGCCGGGCGCTACCGCGTCACCTTCCAGGGTGGTCCCGGCGCGCCGGAGGCCCAGGTCTCCGACTACGCCCTGCTGCGCGCGGCGGAACTGGCCATCCGTGATGGCTACGACTGGTTCCGGATCGCCGACCGCGCGACCACGGCCAGCGGCTATGACCGCGGTCCCCGGATGTCGGTCGGTGGCGGCTCGGCCAGTTTCGGCCGCCATACCGGCGTTGGCCTGGGCCTCGGCACCAGCTTCAACCTCGGCCCGGGCCCGGCCTATTCCCGCTCGATCGAGGTGGTGTTCGGCAAGGGTCCCGTTCCCAGGGATCGCGACGCCTATGACGCGCGTGAGGTCGTGAAGAACGTCGGATACGGGCGGCAGCGGACCTAGGGGAAGGCCCGCCGCGCTCATTTCACCTTGAGCACGACCTTGCCCTTGGCCCGTCCGGATTCGACATGGACCATCGCGTCATTGAGCGCCTGGAACGGGAAGATGCGATCCACGACCGGTCGGATGACCCCGGCCTCGATCAGCGCGGTGATCTGGCTGAGCTGCTGGCCGTCGGCGCGCATGAACAGGAACGCGTAGCTGGCCCGCCGCGCCTTGGCCTTCTTGCGAATGCCGCGGCTCAGGAACCCCATGACCAGTTGCAGGACCCCATTGAGGCCCGCCTCCTTGGCGTACCGAGGATCGGGCGGGCCCGAGATCGAGATCAGTTGGCCGCCCGGCTTAAGCACGTCCAGCGACTTTTCGAGCGTCTGGCCATCCAAGCTGTTGAGCACGACGTCGTAGCCGGACAGCACCTTTTCGAAGTCGTCCTTCTTGTAGTCGACGACCACATCGGCCCCGAGGCCTTTGACCAGTCCGACATTGACCGTGCTGGTCGTCGTGGCGACCGAAGCGCCGAGATGCTTGGCCAATTGGATAGCGAAGGCTCCGACGCCGCCGGAGCCGGCATGGATCAGCACCTTCTGGCCTTTCTGGAGCTTGGCGCGCTCGACCAGCACCTGCCAGGCCGTCAGGCCGACCAGGGGAATGGAGGCGGCTTCCTCCATGCTGAGGTTCCGGGGCTTTAGCGCCGCGTCCGCCTGATGGATGGCGATGAACTCGGCGAACGTGCCGATCTGGCCATCTCGCGGCCGGGCATAGATCTCGTCGCCCGGCTTGAAGCCGCGAACCTTGACGCCGACGCGCACGACCTTGCCGGCCACGTCGTGGCCCAGGATGAACGGCGGGCGATAGGGCAGGATCGGCTTGAACTCGCCGTTACGGATTTTCGAATCCAGCAGGTTGAGCGCGGCCGCATGGACCTCGACCAGGATGTCGTCGTCCCGGAGTCTCGGCTCGGGCGCGTCGCCCAGGCGGAGGGCGGCGCCCTTGCCATATCGATCGAGGATGAAGGCCTTCATGGTGGTGGTGCTCCAGTCGCCGCCGTCGCTGGCCAATGACTTTGATCGTGACGGCTCGCGAGGGCGAGTAGGACGGCGTTTGCCGCTGATATCGAAAGACCGGCGCGGGAACTCAGGCGTCTAGGCGGGCAAACGCATCTGCTTGCGCAGGCTCTTGTCGAAGGCCTTGGCCGGCGCGAACCGGCGCAGGAGCGAGATCTGCTTGGCCAGCTGACCGGCCGGATAGCGCAGGCGCGGCTGAGGGTCGACGGCGGCGGCGCGGACCACCTTGGCCACTACTTCGGGCAGGTCGGCGGTGGGCATGACGTCGTCGAGCAGGGCCCGGACACCGGCCCGCGCCTGGTCGTAGACGGCGATGGGCGCGTCGACCGACAAGGCGTTCTGGTCGAAGGCGCTGCGGATATAGCCCGGCTCGATCAGGGATACACGGACACCAAAGGCGCGGACCTCGTGGTCGAGGGATTCCGAATAGCCTTCCAGCGCGTGCTTGCTGGCCGAGTAGTGGGCGGAATAGGGGGCGGGGATCAGTCCGAGCACGGAGCTGATGTTGAGGATGCGTCCCTGGCGGCGCGCGCGCATCGACGGCAGCACCGCATTGATCACCCGCATGACGCCGAACAGATTGACGTCGAACAGGGCCTGGGCCTGGCGGATCGAGGTTTCCTCGGCCCCCCCCACCAAGCCTAGCCCGGCATTGTTGACCAGCAGGTCGATCTGGCCCGCCTCGGCAAGGATCTTGCCGATCAGCGCCTGGACGGATCCGTCGTCGGTGACGTCACACGTCAACATGCGCACGTCCTTGGGCGGATCGGCGAGAGGCCGCCGGCTAGTGCCATAGACGGTGAACCCGGCCGCGGCCAGGTTCTGGGCGATCGCGCGGCCGATGCCGGCGGACGCTCCTGTCACCAGGGCGATTTTCTTGCGTTGAGCGGTCATGGGCCTTCCCGTAGGCAGAGCGCGCCGGAGTGGCGTTGCACTTTGCATTACGATCATAATGTGCAATTATGATCGTAATGCAATAGGATTCTTGGAGGCGCGACCATGCGCTACGAAAAAGGTCATCGGGACGCGTCGCGTCAGCGGATCCTGCAGGCAGCCTCGGAACGGTTCCGCGCCGACGGCATCGCCGCCTCGGGGCTGTCGCGCGTCATGCAGGACGCCGGCCTGACCAACGGCGCCTTCTACCCACACTTCCAGTCCAAGACCGAACTGGTGCGCGAAAGCCTGGCCGCCGCCATGGAGACCCAAGCCCAGCAGATGGCCGAGGTCCTCGACGCCGAGGGCCTCGACGGAGTCATCGCGACCTACCTCTCGCCCGAGCACCGGGACAATCCGGGGATCGGCTGCGCGGTCTCGGCTCTGGGCGCCGAGCTCGCCCGCGAGCCGCCGGAAACGCGCGCGGTCCACTTCTCGCGCGCCACGGCGCTGGTCAAACAGGTCGCGGCCCATATGCCCCCCGAGGCCGAGGATCCCGAGGGCATGGCGCTGGCGTTCTTCGCGACCATGATCGGTACGTTGCAGCTGGCCCGCGTTGCAGACAGCGCCGAAATGTCCGATCGCATTCTCGCCGTCGGCCGGCAGGCGGCGCGAGCGCTGTCGCGAACGCCGTCCTTGTCCGTGGCCTAGGCTAGCGGTGACGGCGAGGGCGTTGTTAGCGCGGCTTAATGCCTACTAAGTTGATATGATTTGCCGCGCCACCCGTCCCAAGGCCACGCTTCGGGACGATCGGCGCGGTGTTCTCGCGCCGGCGGCTCTTTCCTGGCGGTGCGCCCATGCCTGATGAAAACCGATCGTCGAACGCTGGCGCCGTCCTACGCGTCGGTGATGAGGCTGTGCTTCTTGGTGTCCGGCATTCGCAGATAGACGATCAGCGACACGGCGATCATCACCGTCACGTACACATAGAAGCCGCGCTCCATGCCTCGGCCCTTGAACCACAGCGCCACATATTCCGCCGTACCGCCAAACACGGTGTTGGCCAGAGCATAGGGCAGGGCGACGCCCAGCGCCCGGATGTGAGCGGGAAAGAGCTCGGCCTTCACCACGGCGTTGATCGCCGTGTAGCCGGTGACGATGACCAAGGCGCCCAGAACCAGCAGGAAGGCCGCGAACGAGCTGCTGGTGGTCTCGAGCATACGGAAGATGATCCAGGTGAAGGCCACGCCCAGAACGCCGAAACCTACCATCAAGGGCTTGCGGCCGATGCGATCCGACAGCGCGCCGGCGACGGGCTGCAGCAGCATGTAGACGAACAACGCCGCCGCCGTGATCGCGGTGGCGGACTCGCGGCTGAAGCCGGAGGTGTTGACCAGGAACTTCTGCATGTAGGTCGAGTAGGCGTAGAAGGCCAAGGTGCCGCCGGCGGTCAGCAGCATCACGGTCATCGCCTGCTTGGGGTGGTTGCGGAACAGCGCCCAGCCGCTGGAAACGGCGCGCGGGTCGCGCTTGACGGCGAGATAGCTGTTGGTTTCGCTCAGGCCGCGCCGGATGTAGAACACGGCGATGGCCAGCACGCCGCCCGCGGCGAAGGGAATGCGCCAGCCCCAGGTCTCCAGGTCGTGGACCGGCAGGAGCGCCTGCAGCAACAGCAGCACGCACAACGCGATCAACTGACCCGAGATCAGGGTCACGTACTGGAAGCTGGAGAAGAAGCCGCGGTTCTCGCGCCCCGCCATCTCGGACAGGTAGGTGGCCGAGGCGCCGTATTCGCCGCCGACCGAAAGACCCTGCAGCAGCCGAGCGATCAGCAGTATGGCCGGCGCGAAGATGCCGATCCGGTCGTAGCCCGGCGTCACCGCGATCATCAGGGATCCGGCGCACATCAGGGTGACCGAGAAGGTCAGGCCCGCCTTGCGGCCCTTGCGATCGGCGTACATGCCCATGACCCAGGCGCCGATCGGACGCATGACGAACCCGACCGCGAAGATCGCCGCGGCGCTCAGAAGTTGGGCGGTCGGATCGTCGGAGGGAAAGAAGGCCGGCGCGAAATAGAGCGTGAAGGCCGAGTAGGCATACCAGTCGTACCACTCCACCAGATTGCCGGCCGAGCCGCCGATGATCGACTTGATCCGTTGGCGACGATCGAGAACATCTCCCAAGATTTCATCCCCCTGGCGGCCGGGCGTTTCGTGGCGTCACACGCGGTCGCGACGCGACCGTCCGAGCGTCTGCCCCCGTGTGCTGTTCAAACGGACGGCGCGCGGATTTCCGCCATCGGGCTCGGTCGTCAATCTAGCCGGCCCGCGCCGAGAGCTTGTCCGTCGGTCGAAATGCCCGCATTTGATCTCGAAGTGCGACGCTCTTGGACGCTTGGGCCCGACCTAGCCTTCGACCCGGTCTTTGACATCGACGTCGCGGTTCCGGCGCGATGTTCTGTACACGGCGCGCTGTCGCGCCGCCCCTTTTTCGGAGGGACGACGCCATGGACGGTCTGACCGCTCGCCTGAACTGGTTCAAGGCGGTGATCCTGCCCCATGAGGCGGCTCTGCGATCGCGCCTGCGCCGCGTGTGCCCCACGGGCTTCGATGTCGACAACCTGGTGGCCGAGAGCCTGGCCCGCGCCTACACCGCCAAGGACATCGACCGCATTCCGACCGGACGCGGCTATCTGTTCACGATCGCCCGCAACCTGCTGATCGACACCCTGCGGCGGGAAACCATCGTCTCGCTGGACTTCGTCGCCGACCTCGACACCTTGCGCGGCGACGACAGCCTGGAAGCGTCGCTGACCGCCCGCGACGAGTTGCGCTGGCTGCTCGCCACGATCGAAACCCTGCCCCCACAATGCCGCCAAGTGTTCATTTTTCGGCGGGTGCACGATGTTTCGTTCCAGGAGATAGCGGTTCGCATGTCCCTATCCGTTTCGACAGTTGAGAAGCATCTTGCTAGAGCTGTGATGCTCGTGGCCAAGGCGATGTCCGAGCGCGAGGAAGACAGTTTTGACCGCAACAAACGCAGCGCTGGAAAGGCAGGCGATCGACGACCAGGCCTCGGCGTTCGTCGTTAGATTGCAGGAAGGCGCCAGCGCGAGCGAGCGCCAGGCCATCGCCGATTGGATCGAGGCCGATCCGCGCCATGCCGTGGCGTTCGCACGCATGGAAGTGGCCTGGGAGGTCGGGGATCGGCTGAGGGCCAGCCCTCCGCCGATCGAGGCGCCCGAGGCGGCGACCGATGTCGACGACAAGCCTCGGGTGTCACGCCGGGCCCTGGTCGGCGCCGGACTGGCGGCCTCGATCGCCACGGTCGGCGCGACGGTGGCCTGGCGCTACGCCAGTGATGTGGACCTCCACCATACGCGGTTGGGCGAGCGCCGGATCATCACCTTGGCCGATGGCTCCCGGATTCACCTGAACACCGCTTCGGCCGTCGAGGTGGCGATGCGCAAGCGCAGCCGGCGCATCCGCCTGATCAAGGGCGAGGCGCTGTTCGAGGTAGCCCACGATCCCAGCCGGCCGTTCCTGGTGGATGCGGGCGCCGCGCGCCTGCGCGCCGTCGGCACCGCCTTCAACGTGCGCATTCGTGACACCGTGGTCGAGCTGACGGTCACCGAAGGCGTCGTGGCGGTGGCCGAGGACGCGGCCGATGTCCATCGACCGGACGCGCCGAAGATCGTCGCCGGCGGTGGGGCGGTGATCGGTTCCGGGGCGATGGCCCCCACGGCGCTGAACGCCACCGTCCTGCGCCAACGTACCGCCTGGCAGGACGGGGTCATCGAACTGGACGGCGAAACGCTGGCCCAGGCGGTGGAGGAGTTCAACCGCTACCGCAAGGCGCCGATCATCGTCGGCGACCCTCGCCTGGCCAATCTGCGGGTCGGCGGACGGTTCGAGGTCGACGAGGCCGAGAAATTCCTGACGGCCGTCGAAGGCAGTTTCCCGGTCAGCGCGATCGCCGCGGCCGACGGCAGCATCCTGCTGGTTTCGCGCTCCTGAGCGTCGACTGAAATTTATTCTCCGGACGGATGGCGGTTCTGGGCGAGCCGGCTCGTTGGACGTGGTTGACATGGTTTAACTGCGCTGGGGGCGCCGACATGGCTGGCGGATCAAACTTCAAGTCCTGGTATCGCGGCGCACTGTTCGCCACGGTCGCGGCGGCGGCGTTGCCGGCGTCGGCGGCGGAACCCTCCAAGGACTTTCACATCGCGGCCCAGCCGATGCAGAGCGCGCTGAACGTTCTGGCCCGGCAATCGGGGGAGCGCCTGCTTTACCCCTATGACCAGATCGCGGGCCTGCGCTCGCCCGCCGTCAGCGGCCGGATGCCGACCCGTCAGGCCCTGGACGCCATCATCGAAGGCTCGCCGCTGCGCGTGGCGATCATGAAGGATGGCCTGATCGCCCTGACCGTCGATCCCGCGCCCACCCTGATCAAGGCCAGCGCGCCCGGCGCCTTCGTGACGGCGGAGACCTCCGGTCCGGCTGCTGTCCAGGCCAGTGTTCCGGAGGAGC
Source organism: Caulobacter sp. Root343 (assembly GCF_001425745.1). Lineage (GTDB taxonomy): Bacteria > Pseudomonadota > Alphaproteobacteria > Caulobacterales > Caulobacteraceae > Caulobacter. The sequence goes on from NZ_LMDF01000001.1 coordinate 386,382, forward strand.
CGGCGGAGGTCGCCGAAGTGGTGGTCACCGGCGTCCGCGGCGTGGCCCGGACCGTGATCAAGAGCCCGACCCCGATCGACGTGCTGAGTTCGGCCGAGCTGGAGCGCACCGGCAAGGCTGGCGCCTTCCAGGCTCTGCAGACCCTGGTGCCGTCCTTCAACCTGCCGGCCCGGGCGGGCGGCGGCACCGCCACGGTGATCGCCACGGGCGGCCTGCGCGGCCTCAATCCCGATCAGACCCTGGTGCTGGTCAACGGCAAGCGCCGGCACAAGACCTCGCTGATCAACTCGGTGTCGTCGCTGTACAACGGCTCGGTGCCGGCCGACCTGGACCTGCTCCCCACCTCGGCGATCGGCCGCATCGAGGTGCTGCGCGACGGGGCCGCGGCCCAGTACGGTTCGGACGCCATCGCCGGGGTGATCAACATCATCCTCAAGGACACGACGGGCGGCTCGCTCACCGTCACAAAGGGCCAGAACTTCGATCGCGACGACGGCGACTTCACCCTGGTCCAGGGCAATTTCGGGACAAAGATCGGCGACCGCGGCTTCCTGAACCTGTCTTTCGCCACCAAGGACCAGGCGCTGTCCAACCGGGCCGAGCCGATCGCCTCCAGCATCCGCCTCTATCCGGTGGTCGGCGGCGTGATCGATCCGCGCGAGGCCACGGTCAATCGCCTGGTCACCCGCAATTCGGGCGTCCTGCCGCAGAACGGCGTCAACCTGGGCTACAACGGCCGCTACGATCTCGGCGGCGACGTGGAGCTCTATTCGTTCGGGACCTACAGCCACCGCGTCTCGGACCTGCCCTTCACCTTCCGCGCCCCGACCAACGTCAACGCGCTGCCGCAGGTCTATCCCGACGGCTTCCGGCCCAACCTGGTCATCAAGGAAAACGACTTCGAACTGGCCTTTGGCGCGCGCGGCGACCTCAACGGCTGGTCGTGGGACGTCTCGTCGACCTACGGCAAGAACCTGGCCAAGGAGCGCGTCTCCGAGACCATCAACGCCAGCCTTGGTCCGGCCAGTCCCACCCACTTCTATGTCGGCAAGCTGGTGTCGTCCGAATGGGTCAATTCGCTGGATGTGACCCGGGGCTTCACCGCCGCGGGCGGCGACCTGCAGCTCTCGTTCGGCGCCCAGCACCGTCGCGAGACCTATCAGGTCGGCGAGGGCGAGCCGCTCAGCTACGCGGCCGGAACCTATGTCATTCCGGCGGGCCAGCCCTTGGCCGGGTCACGGCCGGCCACCGGCGCCCAGGCCGCGCCGGGCTTCCAGCCGACCGACGCCAGCAAGTCCAGGCGCAACAACTACGCGGCCTATGGGGAGGTCGGCTACACCATCCAGAAGCTCTTCCTGGGCGCGGCGGTCCGTTACGAGGACTATGACGACGCGTCGGGCGACACCGTGGTCGGCAAGGTCAACGGCCGCTACGAGCTCACGTCCTGGCTGGCCGTTCGCGGCGCGGCCAGCACCGGTTTCCGCGCTCCCGGACTGGCCCAGGAGCACTACGCCGCCAGCTCCAGCCAGTTCCGCCAGGTCAACGGCGTGCTCGACCTGCTGCAGATCAAGACCCTGCCGGTCGGCTCGCGCGAGGCCATCGCCCTGGGCGCCGAGCCGCTGAAGCCGGAAAAGTCGAAGAACTACAGCCTGGGCGTGACCCTGGAGCCGCTGCCGCGCCTCAGTGTCACCCTGGACGCCTACGAGATCGACGTGGACGGCCGGATCGCCATCACCAGCACCCTGACGGGCGCGGGGGTCAGCAACATCCTGATCGCCAACGGCCTGCCGGGCTCGCTCAGCGCCCAGTACTACACCAACGCCATCGACACCCGCACGCGCGGCGTCGACCTGGTCACGGCCTATCGCCAGGAGCTGGGCGACTACGGGTCGCTTCGCCTGACGCTCGGCTATAATCACAACAAGACCAAGATCACCCACATCATCGCCAATCCGCCGGAATTGGCGGCGCTGGGCGCCAACTACGTGCTGTTCGACCGTCTGAGCCAGGGCTTCCTGACCACGGCCTTCCCGAAGGACAAGGTCAGCCTGGGCGCCAACTGGTCGTGGAACAAGCTGAACGTCAATCTGCGCCAGACGCGCTATGGCAGCTACAGGATCCAGCAGAACATCCCGGCCAACGACCGCAAGTACGGGGCCAAATGGATCACCGACCTGGAGGTTGGTTACAAGGTCCTGCCCACCGTCACCGTCGCGGTCGGGGCCAACAATCTGCTGAACATCTACCCCTCGCGCAGCGGCCCTTCGACCGCGGCCAACACCTCCTACAACATCAATACGGGCACGGGGCAGTACCCGGGCACCTCGCCGTTCGGCTTCACCGGCGGCTCCTACTACGCCCGCCTGCAATGGGATTTCTGACCGGCGCGGCGTGACGACGCGAAGCGCTTTGTGCGGGGCCGGCTCGGCGGCTCGTGAGGGATGGGGAGCAAGATCATGACGATTCTTCGCCGCGGCGCCGCGGCGCTGCTGCTGGCGACCTGGGTAGGCCTCGCGGCTGGGCCGGCCTTGGCGCAGGAGACCAAGGCCCCCGCGACGCCTCGGCCCGTCCAGGCCCTCGCCGTGGTCAAGCCGACCAAGAACGAGATCCTCTGGGACACCTACGGGGTGCCGCACATCTACGGCAAGGACACCGCCGCCGTCTTCTACGGCTATGGCTGGGCCCAGTCGCAGAGCCACGCCAACACGATCCTGCGCCTCTACGGCGAGGCGCGGGGGCGAGGGGCCGAGTATTTCGGGCCCGACTACGAAGAGACGACCACCTGGCTGCTGACCAACGGCGTGCCCGAGCGAGCCAAGGCTTGGTACAAGCAGCAGACACCCGCGTTCCGCGCCAATCTGGACGCCTTCGCCAACGGCATAAACGCCTATGCGAGGGCCCATCCCGAGGCCATCGCCGCCGATGTGAAGGCCGTCTTGCCCGTCACCGGCGTCGACGTCGTCGCCCATGCCCATCGCCTGATGAACTTCATCTATGTGGCCTCGCCCGGGAAGACGATCGGCGAGGGCGATCCGCCCGAGATCGCCGATCAGGGCTCGAACTCATGGGCCGTGGCGCCGAAAAAGACCGCCAGCGGCAATACGCTGCTCCTGCAAAACCCCCACCTGCCGTGGGGCACCGGCTATTTCATCTATTATGAAGCCCATCTGACCGGCCCGGACTTCGAGATCTATGGGGCCACCCAGGTTGGCCTGCCGATCGTCCGCTTCGCCTTCAACCAGCAGATGGGCATCACCAACACCGTCAACAGCATGGTGGGCGCCACCAACTACAAGCTGACGCTCAAGGACGGGGGTTACCTGTTCGACGGCAAGGTTCTGCCGTTCAAGACCCAGACAGCGACCTACAAGGTGCGGCAGGCGGACGGATCGCTGGTCGAAAAGCCGCTGAAGATCCGCTCGACGGTTCATGGCCCGGTGTTCGACCGCAAGGACGGGAGCACGGTCGCCGTGCGCGTGGCGGGCCTGGACCGGCCCAAGATGCTGGAACAGTACTTCGACATGGTGACGGCGCCGAATTTCAAGGCGTACGAAACGGCGATGAAGCGGCTGCAGGTGCCGACCTTCAACATCACCTACGCCGACCGTGACGGCCATAGCGACTACACGTTCAACGGCGTCGCCCCCCGCCGCGGCGAAGGCGACATCAACTTCTGGAGCGGCCTCGTCCCCGGCGACACGTCGCGCTACCTGTGGACGGACACCCATCCGTTCGAGGATCTGCCGCGCGTCACCGATCCTGTCGGCGGCTTCGTGCAGAACACCAACGACCCGCCCTGGGTCGCCAGCTGGCCGGTGACGTTCAAGCCGGACGATTTTCCGAAATACCTGGCTCCGCGCACCCCGGAATCGTTCCGAGCCCAAAGCTCCATCCGGATGATGGCCGAGAACGACGCCCTGACCCTGGAACGGTTCCGGGACCTGAAGCTGTCCACCCACGCCCTGATGGCGGACCGCGTCCTGCCGGACCTCATCCCCGCCGCGCTCAACGACAAGGACCCGGAGGTCCAGGCCGCCGCCCGCCTGCTGGCGGGCTGGGACCGGTCGTTCACGGCCGACAATCGCGCCGGCTTGCTGTTCGAGGAATGGGCCAAGCTGTTCGCCGGCCCCACCTTCGCCGGCCAGGCGGGCTACGCCATTCCCTGGACGCAGGATCGTCCGACCAGCACGCCCTACGGCCTGAAGAACCCCGCCGCGGCCGTCGAGCAACTGCGCGCCGCCATCGCTAACACCAAGAAGAAGTACGGCGCCGTCGACCGACGCTTTGGCGACGCCTCGCGCTTCATCCTCGACGGCGTCGACCTGCCCGGCACCGGCGGCTTCGGCAACCTCGGCGCCTTCCGGGTCATCACCTGGTCGGATCCAGACGCCAAGGGCGTCCGCACCCCGACCCATGGCGAGACCTGGATGGCGATGATCGAGTTCTCCACCCCGGTGAAGGCCTACGGGCTGATGAGCTATGGCAACAGCCGCCAGCCGGGCACCACCCACTACAGCGACCAGCTAGGCATGCTCTCGCGCGACGAGTTCCGCGAACTCTGGCTGCGGCGCGAGCAGGTGGAGGCGCACCTGTCCGAACGCACCGCCTTCAACCCCAAGCCTTGAAAGGCGATCCGATGCAAAGACTGAACAAGCGCGCCTGGAAGATCGCGCCCCTGCTGTTGGTCGGCCTGATGGCGAGCGCGGCGCACGCGGCGACGCAGCCGGCCTTCACGGCGATGCAGCGCGAGACCTTCGCGATCGCCGGATCGTTGTCGAACGCTTGGGCCGACTTCGACAAGGATGGCGACCTGGACCTGGCCGTATCGCTGAAAAGCGGCGAGGTCAGGCTGTATCGCAACGACGACGGCGTTCTCACCAACATCGGCGCCGCCGTGGGCCTGCCGACCACGGGCAAGGAAGTCCGCGGCCTCAGCTGGGGCGACTTCAACGGCGATGGCTATCTCGACCTGCTGGGCGGGTCCAACGTCATGCCGGTCGATCAGAACCGTTCCTTCATCTGGAAGAACGACGGCGGGAAGCGCTTCGTCGAGGTGGCGGCGGAGATCGGGCTGACCGTTCCGGGCCGCATCAGTCGCCAGGCCAATTGGGTCGATTACGACAATGACGGCCAGGTCGATCTCTATACGTCGAACCGCGCGGGGCCCAACCAGCTGTTCCACAATCAGGGCGGCGTCTTCAGTCAGGTGTTCGCGCAGGCCGGTGTGACGGACGCTCGGCCCACGGTGGGATCCTGCTGGTTCGACTACAATCGCGACGGCAAGCTCGATCTGTTCCTGGCCAACCAGTCCGGCGCGACCGACGCGCTGTGGCGCAACGACGGGACCGGTTTCACCGATGTCGCCCCAAGCCTCGGCCTGGCCGCGCCGGGTCGCAAGCCGGAGGACGGCGGCGTGGGCTGCGCGATCGGCGACTACGACAATGACGGCAAGTTCGACATCTTCGTCGCGGTCTATGGCGCCAATCTTCTGTACCGCAACAACGGCGACGGCTCCTTCACCGAGGTCGCCAAGGCGGCGGGCGTCGATGATGCGGGCCATGCGGTCGCGGCCTCGTGGGGCGACTACGACAATGACGGCTATCTGGACCTGTTCGTCACCAGCTACGAGGGCGAGCCCGGCAAGCAGACGCCGCTGGACCTGCTGTACCACAACAACGGCAAGGGCGGTTTCGACCAGATCCTGACCCGCGAAAGCCTGCTGAACGCGGGCGACCACGGCGTGGAGTGGGTGGACTACAACCACGACGGGGCGCTGGATCTGTCGGTCATGCGCGGCTACAGCCCCGAGGGCGGCCACTTCCTGTTCCGCAACGACCTGGCGGCGCCCGCGCGAGCCCGAAGCCTCAGCGTGCTGGTGCTCGATGCGCGTGGACGATACACGCGGGCAGGGGCGGAGGTGCGTCTCTATGACCGCGCCGGCCACATCCTGGCGTCGCGACTGGTATCGACCGGCGGCGGCTATAATGCGCAGAGCGCGGCGCCCGTCCATTTCGGCCTCAAGTCCTTCGACTCCGTGACGGTCGAGGTCTCGTTCATGACCAACGACGGCGTGAAGACGAAGACCGTTCGCAACGTCGACCCCAAGGCCTTCTCGAGCAAGGCGCTGGTGATCCGCGAGGATGGGGCGTCGAAGCCGAAATAGGCGTCTGGGCGTCGCCTTCTGGAGAGTGAACCGTCAGGTTTGCGACGGCGCGAGGATCGCGCTCAAGGCCGGGGCCAGGACGGTCCCCAGTTCGAACGCGCTCGGGTGCTCGTGACGCAGCTTGGCGCGCTGGAACAGCATCAGCTTGCGGCGGATGGAGGGGCCGGTCAGGGGGACCAGCTTGATCTTGTCGGTCTCGTAGCCCCGCGCATAGAGGCGAGGGATCACGCCGACGGCGAGGCCAGCGCCGACCAGGCCGAACAGCGATCCGACCTGGTCGACGCGAAAGCGCTGGGACGGTGAGAGGTTGTTCTGCCGCATGGCGGCCGAGCTCAGCTCGCCGATGCTGCCGCCGGTGAAGTGGACGATCTCGCTACCCTCGAGGGCGCTCCAGGGGAGGGACGGCGTCGAGGCGAGAGGATGGTCCGCCGGCGCGGCCAGCATCATCTCGTCCTCCATGATCAGGCTGGCGTCGATCCCGTCCTCAACCCGCCCCAGCACGCCGATGACGAGGTCGAGCGCGCCGGACCGCAGATCGCTCATCAAGGCGTCGCTCTTGCCATCGCTGAGGTGCAGGCTGAGGTCGGTGCGGTTGCGTCCCAGCAGCGCCACGGCATCGGCGGCCGCCGGGATCGCCGACGGGATCGCGCCGATGCGCACGACCGCCTTGCCGCGCGTGGCGGCGTCGTTCATGTCCACGAAGGCGTTGTCGGCCGTCGTCAGCAGGCGGCGAGCGTGCGGCAGGAAGGCCGCCCCGGCCTCGGTGAGGGCCACGTGATGGGTGCTGCGGTCGAACAGCCGCAGGCCCATATGCTCCTCGATCTGCCGGATCGCCGCGCTGAGCGCCGGCTGCGAGACGGTCATCCGCTCGGCGGCGCGGCTGAAATTGGCCGACTCCGCCAGGGCCGTGAAGAACCGCAGCTGGCGCAGCGAGATGGCCTGGATGCGAGCGGCCGGGCGGGGGAGGGTGATGGTCGAAGAGGGCTGCACGACGGGGTTCCAGATTGGCTGGATCGCGCCTCCGGAGCGGCTATAAGCGCGATCTATAGCGAGATAAATACAAAGAATTTCCCTTTCTAATGGGGCTCGTTAGCGTGCCTTCATCGCGCTTCCACCCAGCAGTATAAATAAAGGGCAGGGAAGATCGAAGTCGTGCTCAGAGGAGTGCGAATTTTGATCATCTCTACTTATCGGGGTGAACAACGATAAAGAGAAAAGGCCGGGAGGGCTGTCGGCGAGGCGCGCCAACAACCAAGGGGGTTCTTCGATGTCGTTCGCCGATTCCGCGCCTGATCCTGTTCTTGCCCGCCATCGCTCCAAGGCGTCGTGGCTGGGCATCGCCTCGACCGCCGTGCTGGCGGCCCTGGCCTGCGGCGGCGTCGCCAGTGCTCAGGATGCCCCGGCGGACCAGATCGAGGCGATCGTGGTCACCGGCTCGCGCCTCAAGAGCCCCGACGCCACCAGCGTCAGCCCGGTCAGCACGGTCGGCGACAAGGAAATCGCTCGGCGCGGCGTCGTGCGGGTCGAGGACCTGATCAACACCCTGCCGCAGGCCTTCGCCGACCAGGGCAGCGGCAATCGCGGCGGCACCGTCGGGGCCAGCGGCACGGCGACCATCAACCTGCGCAACCTCGGCAACCAGCGGACCCTGGTGCTGATCGACGGGCGCCGCCTGATGCAGGGCGACCCGGCCCGCTCGGCGGCCCAGGCGGCCGACATCAACAACATCCCCGCCGCCCTGATCCAGCGCATCGACGTGGTCACCGGCGGCGCCTCGGCGGTCTATGGCTCGGACGCCCTGGCCGGGGTCGTCAACTTCATGCTCAAGCGCGACTTCGAGGGCGTGCAGCTGGACGTCCAGGGCGGCGTCTACATGCACGAGAACCACAGCGCGATCGTCTCGGCGGCCAAGGCGGCCGGCCAGACGCCGGCGTTCGGCCGCGAACTGGACGGCGAGCAGCAGAGCTATTCGATCACCGTCGGCAAGAATTTCGCCGAGGGCCGAGGCAACGTCACCGGCTTCTTCAGCTACAAGGACATCGCCGGCGTCGGCACCAAGGACCGCGACTTCTCGACCTGCAACCTGTCGGCCACGGCGGCCGGCTATGCCTGCTCGCTGTCCAGCGCCACCTATCCCGTGCAGTTCCAGCTGACCAACCCGACCACGGGCGCGACCCGCGGCAGCTACGCCCTGGAAGGCAATACGCTGCGGACCTATCGCACTTCGGACGGCTTCAACAACGGCAACACCTACGACCTGCAGTCGCCGGACAAGCGCTACAACGCCGACCTGTTCGGCCGCTACCGGATCTCGGACAAGGCCGAGGTCTATGGCGAGCTGATGTACATGCACGATGAGGCCGACATCAAACTGTCGCCCACCGCCGTGTTCACGGTCTCGGAGAAGATCAATTGCAACAACCCGCTGATGTCGGCCCAGGAGAAAAACCTGATCTGCACCTCGGTGGGCCTCACCGACGCCCAGAGCGCCAATGTCATCGTCTCGCAGCGCAACGCCCTGGGCGGCTCGCGCCACGACTACAGCGACCACACCTCGTATCGCGGCGTGGCGGGCCTGCGCGGCGACCTGACCTCGCGCTGGCGCTATGACGTCTACGCGCAGTACGGCCGCACCGACTACACCTCGCGGCTGACCGGCGACTATTCGCTGGCCAAGTTCGCCAAGGCCCTGCGCGCCGTGACCAACGCCAGCGGCCAGGTCGTCTGCGAATCCGTGGCCAACGGGACCGATCCGGCCTGCGTGCCGATCAACCTGTTCCAGGCCGACGGCATCACCTCGGCGGCGCTGAACTACGTGCAGAACGTCGTGCGCCGGAAAGGCTATACCGAGGAAAGCATCCTGAGCGGCGCCCTGACCGGCGACCTGGGGCTGACCAGCCCGCTCGCCTCGTATCCGATCGGCCTGGCCCTCGGCGCCGAGTACCGCAAGGAAAAGATCAGCTTCCAGCCCGACGCCGCCTACAGCAGCCGCGACGTGGCCGGCAACTCCGGCGGCGAATTCCCGATCGCCGGCTCGTTCGACGTCAAGGAAGTCTATGGCGAGATCCGCGTCCCGCTGGTCGAGGACAAGCCGTTCTTCAAGAGCCTGTCGGTCGAGGGCGGCGTCCGCTATTCCGACTACAGCACCGCCGGCGACACCTGGGCCTACAAGGGCGGCGGCGAGTGGACCCCGATCCGCGACGTGCGCTTGCGCGGCAGCTACCAGCGCGCCGTCCGCGCCCCCAACCTCGTGGAGCTGTTCGGCCCGCAGCGGGTCGTGACCGCGGCGATCACCGACCCCTGCGAAGGCGCGACGCCCAAGGCGACCGCCGCCCAGTGCGCGCTGTCGGGCGTGACCGCCACCCAGTACGGCTCGATCGCCCCGGCGGCGGGCCAGCAGTCCGGCGCCATGGTCGGTGGCAATCCGGACCTGGATCCCGAAACCTCGAACACCAAGTCGTTCGGCGTGCAGCTGCTGCCGCGCTTCATCCCCGGCCTGAGCGTCTCGGTCGACTATTTCGACATCGACGTGAAGAAGCTGATCACCACGGTGCCGGCCAGCATTGAGCTGAACCAGTGCCTCAACGCCGGCATCGCCTGCGACCTGATCAAGCGCAATGCGGCGACCGGCTCGCTGGTGACCAGCGGCTATGTGATCACCACCAGCGTCAACGCCGGCTATCTGAAGACCCGGGGCCTGGATTTCGCGGCCAGCTATGCGCATGACCTGCCCGAGCTGTTCGGCCGGAACATGGGCCGCCTGGGCCTGAACTTCGCGGGGACCAAGACCAACCGCTACGAGGTTCAGATCCTGCCCGGCCTGGCCCCGTATCGCTGCGACGGCCACTTCGGCGTCACCTGCGGCCAGCCCATCCCCGAATGGCGCCACCGCCTGGTCGCCGACTGGACCTCGCGCGGCGGCGTCAACCTGTCGACCACCTGGCGCTATATCGGCGGGACGACCAACGACAAGTCCAGCCCGTCGATCTACCTGGCCGGCGTCTATCAGCCTTATGACCTGAAGATGCCCAGCGTCAGCTATGTCGACTTCGCGGCCTCGGCCAACGTGACCGACAAGGTCACCGTGCGGCTCGGCGTCAACAACGCGTTCGACAAGGATCCGCCGCTGACCGCCAGCACGGGCGGCCAGACCTCGAACGGGGCCTTCTTCGCGGGGATGTACGACTCGCTGGGCCGATACATGTTCGTCGGCGCCACCGCCCGCTTCTAATCCAGTCCCTTTCCGATCCAGACGGGGGAGGGGCGTATTTCCTCCCACGTCCAGGCCAAGGACCTCCCATGCTGCCCTGTCGCTTTCCCCCTTGTTTGCGTCCAGCAGCCCTTGGCCTGGCGGCGCTGCTCGCGAGCCTGTCGCTCGCGGGCGGCGCATCCGCCCAGACCGCCCCTCTCTCGAAAGAACCCTCCTCCAAGGAGAAGGTCGCGATCTTCTTCGACAACGACTTCCTGGGCCCGGGCCAGAGCAACATCCAGTCGCTGATCCCGCTGCTGCGCGACGATCGAGTCGAGCTCTTGGGCATCGGCGTCGTCACCGGCGACGCCTGGCTGAAAGAGGAGGCCGCCCACGCGCTGCGCTTCCTCGAGATCGCCAAGCGTCCCGGCGTCCCGGTCCACCTCGGGGCCGAGACGCCGCTCCTCCGCACCCAGGCCGAGATGGCCAACTGGGAGGCGCGCTATGGCAAGGTGCCGTTCAAGGGCGCCTGGAGCACGCCACGTCCGGGCCGCACCTACCACCCGCAGGACCCCGACCTGATCCCGCCGATGCCCGAGGGCGCGCCGTCGATCAAGGCCTCGGACGAGGACGCCGTCCACGCCCTGATCCGCGCTGTCCGCGCGCGTCCGGGCCAGGTCACGGTGGTCAGCGCCGGCCCGCTGACCAACATCGCCCTGGCCCTGAGGCTCGCGCCCGACCTGGCCGCCCTGGCCAAGGAGATCGTCATCGAGCCGGGCAAGCTGGACACCGCCGTGGCGCGGGTGACCGGCAACACCGACTACGCCACCGACTTCAACTTCATCTTCGATCCGGAGGCGGCCCACATCGTGCTGACCGCGCCCTGGAAGAAGATCACCGTGATGGGCAACGTCACCGCCGCCGCCAAGGCGACGCAAGAGGTGGTCGACCGGATCGGCGCGTCCGGCACGCCGGTGGCGACCTACGTCAAGACCTACGCCCGCATCGGCCAGCCGCTGTGGGACGAGATCACCGTGGCCATCGCCATCGACCGCTCGCTGGTCACCGAGGAGCTGGTCGCCCGCATGGACGTCGACACCTTCGCCGGACCCTCCTACGGCCAACCGGTCGTCTGGAAGGCGGATATGGCTCCCAATAGTGGGGAGCGCGAGGTCCATATCGTGCGCGCCATCGACGTCGGCCGCTTCGTCGAGACCTTCGTGGCGCAGGCCTCCCGATGAGCCGGCTGCACGCCTTCCTCGACCGCCGCTTTTCCCTGGCGGCGCGCGAGACCACGGTCGGCCGCGAGATGATGGCCGGGCTGACCAGCTTCCTGGCGGCCGCCTATCTGATCGTGGTGATCCCGTCGCTGCTGTCGACCGGCGGTATGGACAGGGGCGCGGCGACCACGGCGGCGATCCTGGTCATGGCCCTGGGCAGCATCGCCATGGGACTCTACGCCAACCTGCCGTTCATCGTCGGGCCCGGCATCGGCGGCTCGGTGATCCTGGGCGTGACCCTGGCCCACACCGAGCATGTGCCGCTCGCCACGGGCCTGGCCATCGCCATGACGTCGGGCCTGCTGTTCCTGGTCCTGACCTTGACCGGCGCGCGCGAGCTGGTCGTGAAGATGATCCCGCCCCAGATCAAGCTGGGCCTGGGCGCATCGATCGGCTTGTTCATCGCCATGCTGGGCTGCCGCGACGCCGGCATGGTGGCGGTCAACGCCAAGACCATGGCCTTGAAGCTGGGCGACTTCTCGCAACCCGGCCCGGTCGTGGCATTGGTCGGCCTGGCGGTCGCCCTGGCCCTGCAGGCGCGCAAGGTCCCCGGCGCGGTGCTGGCCGGCATCGCCGCCGCCGCCCTGGCCGGCGTACCGCTGGGCCTGACCCAGCTGCCTGCTAGCGTGTTCTCGGCGCCCCACGCCCTGACGCCGGTGGCCCTGAAGGTCGACCTGCTGAGCGCGTTCAGCCTGGCGGCGCTGCCCTACATCTTCGCCTTCTTCGCCGCCGAGTTCTTCTCGACCCTGGGCACGACCCTGGCGATCGGCGGCAAGGCCGGCCTGACCGACGCCGACGGCAACCTGCCCGGCATCGAGCGGCCGTTCCTGGTCGATTCCCTGGTCGCCGCCGCGGGGCCGCTGATCGGCGTCCCCGCCGGCACCGCCCTGGTCGAGTCCGCGGCCGGGGTCGAGATGGGCGGCCGCACCGGCCTGACCCCCGTCACCGCCGCGGCGCTGTTCCTGGGCGCGCTGTGCCTGCTGCCATTGGCCATGGCCATCCCCAAGCAAGCCACGGCCCCGGCTCTGATCCTGATCGGCGTCTCGATGCTGGGCACCATCCGCCACCTGCGGGGCGAGGCGCTGCCCGACCTCTTTCCGCCCATCGCCATGGTGCTGCTGACCCTGATCTCCAACAGCTTCGGCACCGGCATCGCCGGCGGCCTGCTGGTCCACGTCATCGTCCAGGCGCTGGCCGGCAAGGCGCGGGAGATCCCGCTCGGCCTGTTCATCCTGGCCATTCCGCTTGGCTACTACTTCTACACCGCCGCCACGCACTAGAGTTTCAAAGCCTCAAGGCATCATGATCATCGAGCCTTCAAAAAGCATCGGCAACGTTCCCGCGTCGACACTGGGGCGGGCGACGACGGCGGCGCAGCGCGAGGTTTTCCGCGCCATCCCCAAGGTCGAGCTGCATTGCCACCTTCTGGGCGCCGTCCGCCGCGAGACCTTCGCCGAGTTCGTGCAGGCGCGCGGGGCGCCGATCAGCGCCGCCGAGATCGCCGCCTTCTACGAGCGCGGCAGCAAGCCGATCGGGGTGCTGCGCGTGCTGCGGGCGCTGGAGCGCTATCTGCTGCTCCAGCCCGACGATTTCCGACGGATCACCTACGAGTACTTGCAGGACGCGGCGGCGGAAAACGTGCGCCACGCCGAGTTCTTCTGGAATCCGACGGCGACCATCCGTGACACCGGCCTGGCCTATGGCGAGGCGCAGGCCGGCATCCTGGCGGGAATTCGCGAAGCCTCGGCCGACTTCGGGATCAGCGCCTTGCTGATCCCCGCCATCGACCGTGAGGCCGAGGCCTCGCACGCGGTGGAGATGGTCGAACTGATGCTGGCCCATCGCGACGCGGCCGCGCCCGGCATCGGCATCGACTATCGCGAGAATGACCGCCCGCCCGAGCTTTTCCGGGAGGCCTACGCCCTGGCCCGCCGTCATGGTCTGAAGGCCACGGCCCATGCCGGCGAGTTCGGCATGCCCTGGACCAATGTGCGGACCGCCGTCGATCTGCTGGAGGTCGATCGCATCGACCACGGCTACACCATCGTCGACAATCCCGATCTCGCGCGGCGCTATGCGGATCGGGGCGTGCTGTTCACGGTCGTGCCCACCAATTCCTACTATCTGCGAACGCTGGCTCCGGAGCGCTGGGCCGTCGATCATCCGATCCGCGCCATGTCCGCGCTGGGCCTGAAGCTCCATCCCAACACCGACGACCCGACGCTGCACAATGTCAGCCCGGCCGGCGCCTGGGAGCTGATGCACAGCCATCTGGGCTATGACGTCGGCGATCTGCGCGAAATGATGCTGAACGGCGTCGAGGGCTGTTGGGCCAACGCGGATCAGAAGGCCGCCTGGCGCGAGCAGTGGCCGGCGGCGTTCGACGCCTTGGTCGACGAGACGGATTGGCCGCTCCCCGCGTCGTTCGACCGGTGAGCGCCCGGGCCTGATGGCGGCGATCATCCGTCGGCCTGGCCATCGCCCCCGACCGTCGTCCCTAGGGGGCTACCGCGCCTCAGATCATCAAAGCAGCATTCAGGCGCCGCGATTTTAGGAAATCGCTTCGAGATCGTTCACTTGAAAGTGCTCGAAGGTTTTTCGCGCGAAACTGCTTCATATTGATGAATATCGTGACGAAGCTGGATCGTCAACGCAGGTTTTCATCGCGATATGACGTCTTTGAGCTCGAAAGCGACGACATAAATCCTCGTCGCGCGGCTCGGATGCGGTTCGGGTGAGGTTTGCGGGGATGGGCCGGACGAGATCGGGCCCGAGGATTGGCGTGGGTTCCGGGTCCGGAGCCGGGGCGGCGCGGGTCCATTTCGCTTCAGAGAAGCGAGGGGGCTCTCGAGCGTCGCAATAGAGGGGACGGGAATGAAGAAGATCGCGAAGACCAAAGCGCTGACCGCCATTCTGCTGGCGGGCGCCATGACGGCGCCGGCGGCCCTGGCGCACGCCGAGACCACGCCGGCCATGAAGGCCGCGGCGATCGCCGGCGTGGATGCGCGGACTAAGCTGAACCAGCAGATGATCGACCAGGTGTTCAGCTATGCCGAACCCGGCTTTCAGGAGTTCCGCACCTCTGAATACCTGACGGGCATTCTCGAAAAGAACGGCTTCAAGATCACGCGCGGCGTCGCGGGCATTCCCACGGCTTGGACGGCCACCTGGGGGACCGGCGGGCCGGTGGTGGCGCTGGGCAGCGACATCGACAACCTGCTGGGCCTGTCGCAGTACCCTGGCGTCACCGAGATCAAGCCGATGGTCGAGGGCGCGCCTGGCCATGGCGAGGGTCACAATTCGGGCATGCCCATGATGATCGTCGCGGCCCTGGCGGCCAAGGACGTCATGGAGAAGAACCACATTCCGGGCCGGCTGATGCTGTGGCCGGGCGTCGCCGAGGAACTGCTGGCGGCCAAGGCCTACTATGTGCGCGCCGGGGTGTTCAACGGCGTCGACGCCTCGATCTTCGCCCACGTCAGCAAGGACTTCAGCACCGGCTGGGGCCCGGGCGGGAATAACGGCATGGTCTCGGTGGAATACACCTTCCACGGCAAGACCGCCCACGCGGCCGGCCAGCCTTGGGACGGTCGTTCGGCTCTCGACGGCGTCGAGGTGATGGACATGGCGTGGAACATGCGCCGTGAGCACCTGCCGCTGACCCAGCGTTCGCACTACGTGATCACCAACGGCGGCGGCCAGCCCAACATCGTCCCCGGCGTCGCCACGGTCTGGTACTATTTCCGCGAGAACACCTTCGGTTCGATCCGCGAACTCTACGAGCTGGGCAACACGATCTCGCAGGCGGCGGCCATGGCCACGGGCACCACGGTCGAGCATCGCGTGCTGGGCTACGCCGCGCCGAACTACAGCAACAAGCCGCTGGCCGAGGCCGCCTACGCCAACATCAAGGCCGTCGGCATGCCGAAATGGAGCGCCGACGACCAGGCGTTCGCCAAGTCGGTGCAGGTCGCTCAGAAGTTCAAGCTGCAGCCGCTGGCCACCGAGGTCGCGCCGCTGTCGACGCCAGACAGCCGCGGCGTCTCGATGGGCGGGGGCTCGGACGACATCGGCGACGTGATGTGGACGGTGCCGACGATCACCATCCGCTATCCCTCGAACATCCCGAACGCCATCGGCCACAACGTGACCTCGGCCATGGCGATGGCGACGCCGATCGCTCACAAGGGGGCCGAGGTCGGCGCCAAGGCGGTGGCCCTGACCGTGCTGGACCTGATGACGACGCCGAAGCTGGTCGCCGACGCCAAGGCCTATTTCCAGAACGTCCAGCTGAAGGACACCAAGTACGATCCGGTGCTGACCAAGGACGACAAGCCGGCGATCTGGCTGAATGAAGACATCATGGCCAAGATGCGCCCGAAGATGGAGCCGTTCTACTACGACTCCAGCAAGTACGGCTCTTATCTGGAGCAGCTGGGCGTCAAATACCCGAATGGGCTCGCGAAATAGGTATGGACGACTTTGCCGGAAGCGTTCGGAGAGCGTGCCGCCGCTCCGAATTGCTTCCGGCGGAGCATGGACTAGCCGCGTCGCGCCTTGGCCTTCTCCTGGAAGACGATCGGCGGCGTGCCTCGCCGGGCGACCTCGCGCATCACGAAGCTGCTGCGGATCTTGGCCACGTGCGGCAGGGTCGAGAGCTCGCGGCGATAGACACGGTCATAGTCCTCGAAAGACTCGACGTTGAGCATGATCAGGAAGTCGGTGTCTCCGGAAACGAAGCCGCAATAGGAAACGGACGGGCATTTCACGACCTCGCGTTCGAATTCATTGAGCGCCCGCTCGGCCTGGGAGCTCAATTCGATCGCGACGAACACCACCACGCTATAGCCGAGCATCGGCAGGTTCAGGTTTGCCGAATAGCTCAGCACCGCCTGACGCTCTTCCAGGCTCTTGCGCCGACGCGCCACGGCGGTGCTGGAGAGGTTGATTTGTTCGCCCAGCCAGACGTCCGAGGCTCGTCCGTCGACGGAAAGTTCCTTCAGGATCTGATAATCGACGCTATCGAGGTCAAGGTGATCTGGTTTCGACATCGAATTCGCAACTCCGTGCATAAAGCAGCAGCACAAGTATAGTTTCAGCGCTGAAAAGCCAATTTGTGAAAGTAGTTCGAGAGCAAATTTGATAATTTGATGTTCGCCGCGACTTGCGGGTGATGTGCTGTTTCAGCGATGGCGAACACGCTGGGCGTGAAATTCTTCTACGCCGCTCTTATCGGGCGGTCCACAGGGTGGAAACAAGCAGAAACCTGCCGCGACAGCAAAGCATCGTGGCGCGTTGGGCGTGTGGCCGAAGCGGTGAGCCTGGTCGGCACGGTTTGAAATAGACCCGTCGAGACGACTTCAAATCCAGAAGCAGCTTTCGCGCGCCTGTACTTTGGCGAGCATTGAGAAGTCGTATCTCATTACCATTGAGCGTTGTCGCTTCTGTTTTACTGATAATCGCTCTGATTGCTTATCAAACTTTGAAGGGGGATAGTATGAAGTTCGGGAGCATTACCTCACCAGTGGTCGGTGCGCGTCGCTATGCTTTGGCGACCGCCAGCGTCGCGGCGCTCCTGGCGTCGGGACATGCGGCCTTCGCGCAGCAAGTGGCCGCCGCCGAAGCCGCCGCGCCCGCCGCGGAGCTCGTCGAAGCCGTCATCGTCACCGGCTCGCGCGTCGCGCGCGACGGTTTCGACTCGCCGACGCCGGTCAACGTCCTGGGAACGGAAGAAATCAAGGCGTCCGCGCCGGCCAATATCGCCGACTTCGTCAATACCTTGCCCTCGGTGGCGGGCAGCTCGACGGCCGCCAATTCCTCCGGCGCGCTCAGCAATGGCGCGGCGGGCATCAGCGCGCTGAACCTGCGCTCGCTGGGCACCGGCCGCACGCTGGTGCTGTTCGACGGCCAGCGCTCGGTGGTCTCCGCGTCCACGGGGCAGGTCGACACCAACACCTTTCCGCAGTCGCTGATCTCACGCGTCGAGGTGGTGACGGGCGGGGCCTCGTCGGCCTACGGCTCGGACGCCGTCGGCGGCGTGGTCAACTTCATCCTCGACAAGAACTACACGGGCCTCAAGTCGTCGGTGGAATACGGCGAGACGACCTATGGCGACGGCGAGAACTGGAAATACAATCTCACGGCCGGAGGCGGTTTCGCCCAGGGCAAGGGCCATGTGCTGGCCAGCGCCGAGTGGTTCCACCAGGAAGGCGTCCACACGATCGACCGCGACTGGAACCGGACCGGCTATTTCGCGATCCGCAATCCCGACACCTCGGCGAGCGCGCCTTACTACGTCGTCGCCAACCACGTCGGCATCTCGACCTATACGCCGGGCGGCCTGATCACCGCCGGTCCCTTGAAGGGGACCTATTTCGGCGTCAACAGCTCGGTCAATCAGCTGGCCTATGGCGCCGTGTCGGGCCAGTGGATGGTCGGGGGCGACTGGGATTATTCGTCCTCCGGCATCGAGGGCACCAACACCCTGATCCCGGACGAGGATCGCAGCAGCTATTTTGGCCGCGTCAGCTATGAGCTGACCCCGCATATCGAGGTCTTCGGCCAGGCGTCCTACGCCAAGTACGAGGGGCTCAGCTACTATATCGCGCCGACCCAGACCGGCATCGTCATCCGCTCGGACAACGCCTATCTGCCGGCGTCGGTGAAGAGCCAGATGACCAGCCTGGGCCTGACTTCCTTCACCATGGGCACGGGCAACATCGACATGCCGGCCTCGGGCAGCGCCATGGAGCGCGAGACCGAGCGCTACGTCGTGGGCGGCAAGGGCGACTTCAGCGTCTTTGGCCTGGGGATCGACTGGGACGCCTACTACCAGCACGGCAAGACCAAGACCCACGAACAGCTGACGCCCACCTGGAACAACGCCCGCCTGGCCTTGGCGACGGACGCGGTGTTCAGCAATGGCCAGATCGTTTGCCGCTCGACGATCACCGATCCGACCAACGGCTGCGTACCGCTGAACCGCTTCGGCCAGGGCGTGGCCAGCAAGGCGGCCCTGGCCTATGTGCTGGGCACGCCCTATCGCGACCAGCACTTCACCCAGGACGTCGCGGCCTTCAACCTCCGTACCAACGACATCCAGGGCTGGGCGGGTCCGATCTCGCTGGCGACCGGCGCGGAGTACCGCAAGGAGGAGATGGGCGGCTTCGTCGAGGCGCGGTATCAGAGCAGCGGTTGGAAGTACGGCAACTTCCGCGCCACCAGCGGCAAGTACGACGTCGCCGAAGCCTATGCCGAAGCCGTCGTGCCGCTGTTCAAGGGCGCGGACTTCAACGGCGCGGTCCGTATCACCGACTACAGCACCTCGGGCACGGTGAAGACCTGGAAGGCCGGCGTCACCTATGCGCCGATCCCGGACATCAAGTTCCGCGGGTCGGCCTCGCGCGATATCCGGGCCGCCAACATGAGCGAGCTCTATGACGCCGGCACCGCGCGCAGCAACTCGGTGAACATCAACGGCGTCTCGACCGCCTTCGTCCAGAACCTGCAGGGCAATCCGGACGCCAAGCCCGAGTTCGCCGACGGCTACGGCGTGGGCGTGGTGGTGTCGCCGCGCTTCCTGCCCGGCGTGCAGGCCTCGGTCGACTACTACGACATCTCGGTCAAAGGGGTGATCAGCTTCGTCACCGCCCAACAGGTGGCCGACTACTGCTACATCCAGAAGGTCACCACGTACTGCAGCAACCTCAAGTTCACCAATGGCGTGCTGAACACGATCGACCTGTACTACGCCAACCTCAACAAGATGACCGCCAAGGGGCTGGACGTCGAAGTCTCGTATCGGACCGATCTGAGCGACGTCGTCTCTTGGGGCGCTGGCCAGCTCGCCCTGCGCGGCATGTTCACCCACTATATCGAGAACGTCACCGACGACGGGGTGACCCATATCGACCTGGCCGGCGCCAATACCAGCAGCACCCCCGACTGGGTCTACCGCCTGAGCGCCAACTACAATCTCGAAAACTGGGCCTTCAACCTGACGGCCCGCGGCGTCAGCAGCGGCGTGGTCAGCAACGCCTATACCGAGTGCCAGAGCGCGTGTCCGGCCAGTGTCGCGCCGTACTACACGATCAACGACAACAGCGTTAAGGGCGCACTCTATATCGACCTGTCGACGACCTACAAGTTCGAGGTCGCCCATACGGCGGGCGAAGCCTTCATCTCGATCAAGAACCTGTTCAACAAGGATCCGGTCCTGGTCGGCAACCCCGGCAACCTGGGGGCTGAGAACACGGTCGGCTATCCGCAGACCAACCGCAGCCTCTACGACACCAACGGCCGCACCTTCCGTGTCGGCCTGCGGTTCGATTTCTAGGGCTGGTCGGCCGCCGGGGCGCACCGCGCCTCGGCGGGTCCGGTGAAGCCGCCGTGGACGCTAGAAAGCATGGCGGCGCATTCGGCCATCCCCGAGAAAGCGGAGCCTTAGGCCGCCGCTTGCCTGGCTAGCGGATAGTTGGCGCGCAGCGAGGCGTGGGTCAGGCCGGCCGTCTCGGCGGCGGCGAAATAGCCTTCCTGCGGCAGGCCTTGCAGGATGGTCATCGGCGCCAGGCCGCGGGCGTCGCGACCGAAGGCCATCATTTCCATGGCGATCTTGCCGGCTTCGCCCGACAGGTCGGAGGCGTCCAGAGTCAGGCCGGCCAGACGGGCGTCGCGCAGCACGCGCAGGGCTTCCTTGTCTGGCGGCACGCGGGCGATGACGCCGCGGGTGAGGGCGCGCAACAGGCCGACGACTTCCAGCAGGCGACCGGCGGGGGTGCCGCGGGTGACATCGACCAGCTCGATCATGACGCCGCCGCGCAGCAGGCCCAAGGACAGGCCGGCGGTGCCGGTCAGCAGGTCGCGGCCGCGTTGGGTGCCCAGGGTGCGGAACGAGGCCGGCAGGATCAGTTCCGGCGTGTTGGGGCCCTGGGCCGAGCGAGCGAAGACCGCCGCGTACTTCAGGGTCGACTCGTCGATGAAGGCGACGTCGCGGTCCGACAGTTTGGTCAGCGCGCGGGCCGAGGCCTGACGGCCGCTGGCCAGGTGGGTGACCATCGGCTCGATACGGACGGCGGTGGTGACGTTGCGGCGCAGGCTGACGACGTGTTCCAGCGTGAAGTCCACGCGCAGGGCCGCGCCGCCGGCGGTGGTGAAGGCCACCGGGGTGCGGCGGGACTCGTCGCCGGGATCGATATCGATCCGCACCGGCGAGCGGGCGGAGTCGCGGCGGGCGCGAGCGGCCAGCACGACGGCGGGGTCGATCTTTCTGCAGACGGCTTGGCCGCTTTCGACGCCGATCACCGCGCGGATCCCAAGATCCATCGGCGAGGCCGCGCCCAGCAGATGGGTCAGCACGTCCTCGAGGATCCGGATGCTGGTCGCCTGGGCGGCCAGGCCTTGATCGTTGTTCATGGCGATCAGGAATTCGCTGTCCGAGATGCGGGCGCGCATGTCCTGGCGGTCCAGGTGTTCGTTCAGCTTCAGCTCGACATAGGTCCAGATGTCGCCGCGCTTCTGGCTCCACCATTCGCCGGCCCAGGCGCGGATGGCCTTGATGCTGATGACGTTGACGGAGCCGCGCGCCACCAGGTCGTTACCCGTCAGGCGCTGAAGCACCGGGGCCGGCAGGGCCACGCGTTCTGTCGCGTCTGATGTGTGGGTGTCGAAGGCCATGGGTCTGGGTGCTGTTGATACGCCTGAAGATTGCAGCGCACGCGCTTAATCGCTGGTGTGGAAACAGGGTTTACGGACGCGTTTACCTTTAAAGAAACCGGGGAAAAATAAGGGAACTCCGGTGGGTGCTTGGCGTACGCGCCCGCTCGGCGCATAAGGCGTTCATGAACAAGCTGCTTCTGGTGGCCGCTGGCGGAGCCGTCGGCTCGGTCGCCCGCTACCTGGTCGGCATGGGGGCCATGCGGGTCATGGGACCTGGCTGGCCGTACGGCACCTTCACCGTCAACATCGTCGGCGGCTTCCTGATGGGCTGCCTGGCCTCCTGGCTGGCCCATCGCGGCAGCGCGTCCAGCGAACACTGGCGCGTGCTGCTGGGTGTCGGCGCGCTGGGCGGCTTCACCACCTTTTCGTCGTTCTCGCTGGAGACCGCGCTGATGATCCAGAAGCGCGACTACATCCCGGCGTTCTCCTATTCCGCCGCCAGCGTGCTTCTGTCCGTGGCGGCCCTGTTCGCGGGCCTTCTGGTCGCCCGCAAGGTTTTCGCATGAGCACCAAGGAAGTCCGCACCCTGTACGTCGACTCTGGCGAGGACGGGGTCCGCCTCGACCGCTGGTTCAAGCGACGCTGGCCGCACCTGAACCATATCCAACTGAACAAGCTGTTCCGCTCGGGCCAGGTCCGGGTCGACGGCTCGCGCGCCAAGGCCGACACCAAGCTGGCGGCGGGCAGCCAGATCCGCGTGCCGCCGCTGCCCGACGCGCCCGATCCGGCCGACAAGAACAAGCTGACGCCGCGCGACATCGCCTACGCCAAGTCGCTGGTGCTGTACGAGGACGAGGAAGTCCTGGCCCTGAACAAACCCGCCGGCCTGGCCGTGCAGGGCGGGACCAAGACCACCCACCACGTCGACAAGCTGCTCAGCGCCTGGGGCGAGGGCGTCAACCGGCCCAAGCTGGTCCACCGTCTGGACCGCGACACCTCGGGCGTGCTGCTGCTGGGCAAGACGCCGTCGGCCGCCGCGCGGCTGTCGGGCGCCTTCGCCAAGCGCAAGGCGCAGAAGACCTATTGGGCGATCGTGGCCGGCAATCCGCACCCGACCGAGGGCGTGATGGAGCTGCACCTGGCCAAGCGCGGCGTCGGCGACCGCGAGATCGTCGTGCCCGCCCAGCCCAAGGACCCGGACGCCCAGCCGGCCGAGACCGAATTCGTCACCATCAGCCGCGCCGGTCCGCGCGTCACCTGGATGGCCCTGCGTCCGCACACCGGCCGCACCCATCAGCTGCGCGCCCACATGAAGGCCATGGGCCACCCGATCCTGGGCGATCCCAAGTACGGCGACGAAAAGTCCGCGCCGCTGTCGGAGGGCCTGAAGCTGCAGCTGCACGCCCGCTCGATCCTGCTGCCGCACCCGTCGGCCGGCATGCTGCACATCGAGGCCCCGCTGAGCCCCGAGATGAAGGAAGGCTTCCGCAAGTTCGGCTTCTCGGAAGACGAGGCCGAGGCCGAGCCGTTCGCGCGCAGGCAGACGAAGCGGCGGTAGGGTCGCGATCCTTCTTCCCCCTCCGGGGGAGGAGGGCCGCAGGCCCGGAGGGGGCAAGTAGGAGATCAATCCCTTCACTTTGCCCCCACCTGACCTCGCTTCGCGAGGTCGTCCGCCCCCGGGAGGGGGCGGAAGGATATCGACTAAACCAGCCCCGTCACCGGCCTGGCCCCGGCGCTGTCGGGGAACACCTTGCTCTCCAGCACCGCGCGGTCGACGCCCATGTGCTCGGCCAGCACGCCCTTGAACAGGCCGCGCATGTCCAGCGTCGGGGCGGTGTCGCGGTTCTCGAACAGGGCGTTCTGCGCTAGGCCCGGCCAGTCGCCAACGATGCCGCCGCGCTTCAGGGCGCCGCCCAGGATCAGGCCGGTCGAGGCCGTGCCGTGGTCGGTGCCGCCGGTGCCGTTCACGCGGGCGGTGCGGCCGAACTCGGTGACGGCGATCACCACGGTGTTCTTCCACTCCGCGCCGAGGCCCGTGTGCAGGCCGTCCAGCACCGCGTCCAGATAGGACAGGCGCGTGGCGATCTGGCCGACCTGGCCCGCATGGGTGTCGAAGCCGTCCAGCGAGATCGCCGCGATCTGCGGGCCGCCGGCCTGGATCATGAACCCGCCCAGGGTCGCGCCCAGCTTGCGCGCCGCCTCGCCGCCGGCGCGGTTCTGGCGGTCATTGGCCATGGTGGCCGAGATCGGGGTCGGAGACATGGGCGCGGGCGCGGCCATCGCCGGCGTCGAGGCGGCGGCGAGGTTCATCGCCGGGCTGGGCGCCATCGCGGTCATAGCCTGCTGGGCCATGGTCTCGGTCTCCAGGCCGCGCGCGAAGGCGGGACCCAGCATCGGGTCGTTCCTGTAGAGGTCCTGCAGCAGGGTCGGCAGGCGGGCCGTCTCGTCGACGCCCTTGCCCGGCGACCAGCTGGCGGCCTGGACCTTGCCGCGCAGGATCAGCGGAGCGGTGGTCCCGACCGACAGCCCCTCGACCTTGCGGACCGGCGCCAGGGCCTCCAGCGTGCGGTTCAGCCAGCCGGTCTCGGTCCCGTAGACGTGGGCGGCGCCGGTCTCCAGCACGTCCTGGGCCTCGAAGTGCGAGCGGGCGCGGTCGGGGCTGGCGATGGCCGGGGCGATGCGGGCCTCACCCTTCAGGGCCAACTTGTGGACGGTGTCCAGCTGCGGGTGCAGCGAGAAGGTGTCGTCCAGCTTCAGCACCTGGTCGGGCGTCATGGCGATCGAGCCGCGCAGGCCCGCATAGTTCGGATCGCCGACCGGCGGCGATACCGACAGGCCGTCCATGCCGCCGCGGCAGATGACGACGACCAGTTTCTTCTTCGCCAGATCGCCCTCGGACGCGGCGAACGCCTGGGTTCCCAGGAAGTTGACGGAGATTCCGAGGCCGGCGGCCAGGCCCAGGAACGAGCGGCGATTGGCATGGATGGTCATCGGCGTAGGAACTCCGGGCTCATCACGAGAAGGGCGAAGGCTTCGCGGCGGGTCTCGGCCCGCGACACGGCCTTGGCGACGGGTTGTGTCAGGCGTGCGCCCAGGGCGGAGACGGCCAGGGCGTTGGGATCGGTGCGGTCGGCGACCACGGCGGCGAAGCCCTGGGCCCACTGCATCCGCTTGACCAGGCCATCGGGCGAGGCCCAGGTCTGGGCGTCCTCGGCCCAGCCCTTGGGGGAGGGGGCCGAGAAGGGCTTCTGGCCTAGGCCCGTCAGGATCGGCGCCAGGCGTTCGATCATCGAAGGTTCGGCCCCGATCAGCCGCCAGGTCGACAGGGTGTATTCGTAGGGCGTCTTGAACTTGGTCGGCGTCGGATCCCAGGCCTCGGGACTCTCGACGAGGGTCCTGGCCACGGCGGCCAGGTCGCCGCCGGTGGCGATCCAGCGTTTCTCCAGCCGTTCGGTCAGCGAGGCCGGCGGCGTGTCCGAGACGAAGTGGCGGGCGATCTTGCCGCAGACGTGGCGGGCCGTGTGGGGATCGGCGGCCAGGTCCTTCAGCACCGCCAGGCCCTGCTTCATGCCCTGATCGCCATAGTGGCGGCCCATGATCGTGCGCGCGCCGGGCTCGTGGGCGTTGTCGCGGAACACGAACTGGCCGGCCCGGTCCTCCTGGTCGCGACCCAGCGAGAAGCCGGTCAGGGCGCGGGCGAACTCGGTGACGTCGGCCTGGGTGTAGCCGGCGTCGACGCCGACCGTATGCAGCTCCAGGATCTCGCGGGCCAGGTTCTCGTTCAGCCCCGCCTTGCCGCCCTTGCGCCGACCGACATAGGTCGCCGCGCGGCTGCCCGGCCCGATCGACTGGGCCTGGTCCAGATAGGTCAGCATGGCCGGATGAGTGGACGAGGCGACCAGCAGGTTCTCGAAGCCGCCGAACACGTAGGGCCGGATCGCCTCGCGCTCGAACGGGCCGATCAGCACCGAGGTGATCTGCTTGGTGGCCGAGACCGTGAAGTGGTTGGCCCAGAACAGCGCCCAGCGCTCGCGGAAGGCGGCGGGCGTATTGGCGGCGAGCCGGGCCCGGGCCAGGAAGTCGCCATTGACCTTGTCGCGCAGGTCTCGCTGGGCGTCCTTGGCCATCTGGAGATCGGGCTTGTCGCCCGCCTCGCCGTCCTTCTTCTGGCGCTCCATCCTTCGCTGCTGCTGATAGTCGCGCATCTGTTCGTAGCGGACGGCCGAGGTCTCGCCGTCGTCCGGCGGAACATCGGCGCCCTCTCGGCGGATCTGGGCGGTCAGGAAGCCCTGCGGATCGGCCTTGGCGG
Source organism: Caulobacter sp. Root343 (assembly GCF_001425745.1). Classification (GTDB taxonomy): domain Bacteria; phylum Pseudomonadota; class Alphaproteobacteria; order Caulobacterales; family Caulobacteraceae; genus Caulobacter. The sequence goes on from NZ_LMDF01000001.1 coordinate 411,977, forward strand.
CGTCGATCTCGCCGGGGCGGGCTCCCAGGCCGAAGCGGGTGACGGCGATGGCGGCCATCATGTCCTTGGACGGTAAGCTCAAGCGGGGCTCTCCCTTGCGCGAACACGCGACATCACCCATTCAACGCCTGTCGTGGCGGAGTCCGTCGCGACCCCGCGAAAATGAGCCTCGACCGTGTCCGACAAGTCCGAACTGCTGCTGAAACCCCGCCGCTTCTACAAGGCCGCCGCCGCCGCGCCGGTAGAGGGCGGCTTCGCCGTGCAGCTGGACGGCCGCACGCCCAAGTCGCCGGCCAGGAAGCCGCTGGTCGCGCCAACCAAGGCGCTGGCCGAGATGATCGCCGCCGAGTGGGACGCCCAGGTCGACTATATCGACAACAGCCTGATGCCGGCCTCGCGCCTGGCCTTCACGGCCATCGACCGGATCGCCGAGACTCGCGCCGAGGTGGCCAAGGAGGTCACCGCCTATGCGTCTTCCGACCACCTCTGCTATCGCGCCGAGCACCCGACGCCGCTGGTCGAGCGCCAGAACCGCGAGTGGGGCGCGATCCTCGACTGGGCCAAGGCCGAGCACGGCCTGACCTTCACGCCGGTGGCCGGGATCATCCATCAGCCCCAGCCGCCCGCGACGCTGGCGGCGATCGAGGCCCTGGCCCTGACCCTGGACGACTTCACCCTGGCCGGCGTGGCCTTCGCCGCTGGCCTGTTCGGCTCGACCGTGCTGGCCCTGGCCGTGCGGGCCGGCCGCCTGACCGGCCAGCGGGCCCTGGACCTCTCGCGGCTCGAGGAGGTGTTCCAGGCCGAGCAGTGGGGCCAGGACGCCGAGGCCACGGCCCGCGCCGCATTCCTGGCGGTCGAGGCGGCGATGATCGACCGCTGGTTCGCCGCGCTGCGGTAGCCAAGTTCTGTCATCCCGGGCGTAGCGCAGCGAAGACCCGGGACCGCGACCGGCTCGGAGCTTCCGGCGGTCCCGGCTCGGCGCGCTGCGCGCTTGGCCGGGATGACAGGGGTTTATGATCAAAGGTGAAATTGCTCCGCCCGCCGCTCATGCTGCGCTGCCGCAAGGTCCGTCTTGCGCCCTGCCTCTGGCCTCGCTACGGCTGGGTTCATAAGGTGGGACAGCCATCAGAATAAGATCCGGGCAGGGGAGTACGCGCGTGCAGCACATTCTCGAGGAACTCGACCGTCGTCGCGAACAGGCCAAGGCCGGTGGCGGCGAAAAACGGGTCGCGGCCCAGCACGCCAAGGGCAAGCTGACCGCCCGCGAGCGCATCGACCTGCTGCTGGATGAGGGCTCGTTCGAAGAGTTCGACATGTTCGTCGAGCACCGCAGCGCCGACTTCGGCATGCAGGACCAGAAGATCCCGGGCGACGGCGTGGTCACCGGCTGGGGCACGATCAACGGCAAGGTCGTCTACGTCTTCTCCAAGGACTTCACCGTGTTCGGCGGCAGCCTGTCGGGCGCCCACGCGGCCAAGATCGTCAAGGTCCAGCGCCAGGCCATGAAGGTCGGCGCGCCGATCATCGGCCTGTTCGACGCCGGCGGGGCGCGCATCCAGGAGGGCGTCGACAGCCTGGCCGGCTATGCCGACATCTTCCTCGAGAACGTCATGGCCTCGGGCGTGGTGCCTCAGATCAGCGTGATCATGGGCCCCTGCGCCGGCGGCGACGTCTATAGCCCCGCCATGACCGACTTCATCTTCATGGTGAAGGACACCAGCTACATGTTCGTGACCGGACCCGACGTGGTCCGGACCGTCACCAACGAGGTCGTCACCGCCGAGGAGTTGGGCGGCGCCCGCGTCCACGCGGCCAAGTCGGGTGTCGCCGAGGGCGCATTCGACAACGACCTGGAGGCCCTGACCCAGGTGCGCCGGCTGGTCGACTTCCTGCCCTCGTCCAACCGCGAGGGCGCGCCCGAACGCCAGAGCTTCGACGAGCCCTATCGCGAGGAGGCCAGCCTCGACACCCTGATCCCGTCCGACCCGACCAAGCCCTACGACATGAAGGAGCTGATCCTGAAGATCGTCGACGAGGCGGACTTCTTCGAGATCAGTTCGGAATGGGCCAAGAACATCGTCTGCGGCTTCGCGCGGATGGACGGGGAAAGCGTCGGCATCGTCGCCAACCAGCCGCAGGTGCTGGCCGGGGTGCTGGACATCGACAGCTCCAGGAAGGCGGCCCGCTTCGTGCGGTTCTGCGACGCCTTCAACATCCCGATCATCACCCTGGTCGACGTCCCGGGCTTCATGCCGGGCACCAAGCAGGAGTACGGCGGCCTGATCAAGCACGGCGCCAAGCTGCTGTTCGCCTATGCCGAGGCCACGGTGCCGAAGATCACGGTCATCACCCGCAAGGCCTACGGCGGCGCCTATGACGTGATGAGCTCCAAGCACCTGCGCGGCGACCTCAACTACGCCTGGCCGACCGCCGAGATCGCGGTGATGGGCGCCAAGGGCGCGGTGGAGATCATCTTCCGCCAGGAAGCCAAGGATCCCGAGGCCCTGGCGGCCCGCGAGGCCGAGTACAAGAACGCCTTCGCCAACCCGTTCGTCGCCGCCTCGCGCGGCTATATCGATGACGTGATCATGCCCCACGGCACCCGCCGCCGGATCGTGCGGGGTCTGAAGAGCCTGAAGGGCAAGGAGCTCTCCAACCCCTGGAAGAAGCACGACAACATTCCGCTGTAGGGGCGTTTGGGCTAGCGGCGCCCGCCGAGCGGGCCCCCACCTGACCGCTTCGCGGTCGTCCGCCCCCGGAGGGGGCGGAAGGATGACCTTCTTCCCCCTCGGGGGGAGGAGCGCCGCAGGCGCGGAGGGGGCAAGTACGGGGATTGAGCGCGCTGTATCCCCGGCGTTCGCGGGATCGAACTCAGCGAAATCAACGCCTTCTCACTTTTACGCGCCTCTGAATGATCCGCGTTCAAACCCGCCCCATACCCTGAGCTGTCCCCGTCGCAAGGGGAGGGCGCTTGGATCCGGCCCGAAGCGGCGATGGGGATAGGTTGAGCGGGGCCGCTGGCGGTTCCCGGCGGCCTCGTCACTTTAGGAGCGCGTGCGAGTGACGGGATCGTCCGGGACCAAAGCCGGCAGCGGAGCGACAGGGCGGTGATCGCGAAAGCCGCCTATCGTGGACCGTCGGGACCGATACGGAAGAGCCGTTCGGTTTGGTCCGCGCCCGTCCGGGGGCTATGGGGTCCCGAGCTCAAAACGCTCACGCCCCCCATCCTCACGGGCAAGAACAGCCTGGCGGAGCGGTCGTCCGAGCCGAAACACACAAACCCTTACGGTCTCCGGGTTCGCCCGGCCGCTCCGTCGCCTCCCACAGACCTTCAGCGGATCGCCGCGTGAAGCCGATGTCACTTGCCCCCACCTGGCCGCTTCGCGGCCGTCCGCCCCCGGAGGGGGCGGAAGGATCGCGTTTCCTTCTTCCCCCTCCGGGGGAGGAGCGCCGCAGGCGCGGAGGGGGCAAGTGACGAACCAGCCAAACCTTTCCCTTGCCGCCCGACCCTTCTATATGCGGACCCTCTCTAGCGTTCCCTGACTCCCCCGAAAGGCCGCGCCCGCATGGCTCGCATCCTGATCACCTCGGCCCTGCCGTACATCAACGGCATCAAGCACCTGGGCAATCTGGCGGGGTCGATGCTGCCGGCGGACGTCTACGCGCGCTTCCAGCGGGCTCGCGGCCACGAGACGCTCTACATCTGCGCCACCGACGAGCACGGGACTCCCGCTGAACTCGCGGCCACCGCCGCCGGCCAGGACGTCGCCACCTATTGCGCCGAACAGCATGTTCTGCAGCACGACGTCGGCCGCGCCTTCGGTCTGTCTTGGGACCATTTCGGCCGCTCGTCGTCGCCGCAGAACCACCGCCTCACCCAGTACTTCTGCCAGGCCCTGGAGGACCACGGCCTGATCGAGGAACGCGTCGACCAGATGGTCTATTCGGTCGACGACAAGCGCTTCCTGCCCGACCGCTACGTCGAAGGCACGTGCCCGCACTGCGGCTTCGAGAAGGCGCGCGGCGACCAGTGCGACAACTGCGGCAACCTGCTGGACCCGACCGATCTGATCGAGCCGTACTCGGTGATCTCGGGCTCGCGGAACATCGAGGTGCGCGACACCCGGCACCTCTACCTGCTTCAGACCAAGATGCAGGACAAGATCCGCGCCTGGGTCGACAGCCACGCCGACTGGCCGCCGCTGGCCCGCTCGATCGCCTACAAGCACCTGGATGAGGGGCTGATCGACCGCGGCATCACCCGCGACCTGGCCTGGGGCATCCCGGTGGCCCAGGACGGCCTGCCGCGCCCCGGCTTCGAAGACAAGGTCTTCTACGTCTGGTTCGACGCCCCGATCGAATATATCGCCGCGACGCAAGAATGGGCCGAGGGCTCGCCCGACCGCGACTGGAAGCGCTGGTGGCGCACCGACAGCGGCGCCGAGGACGTCCGCTACGTCCAGTTCATGGGCAAGGACAATGTCGCGTTCCACACGGTCAGCTTCCCGGCGACCATCCTCGGCTCGGAAGAGCCGTGGAAGAGCGTCGACATGCTCAAGGCCTTCAACTGGCTGAACTGGTACGGGGGCAAGTTCTCGACCTCGAACAAGCGCGGCGTGTTCATGGACGCGGCCCTGGAGATCTTGCCGCCCGACCTGTGGCGCTGGTACCTGACCGCCAATTCGCCGGAGAGCAGCGACACCGCCTTCACCTGGGAGCAGTTCGCCAGCGCCGTGAACCGCGACCTGGCCGATGTGCTGGGCAACTTCGTCAACCGCATCCTGAAGTTCAACGAGAGCAAGTTCGAGGGCGTCGTGCCGGCGGGCGGCGAGCCGGGCCCGCTGGAGGAAAAGCTGTTCGCAGACGTCTCGGCGCGCCTGGCGGATCTGGCCGAACAGATGGACGCCATCGAGATCCGCAAGAGCGCCCAGGCGCTGCGGGCCCTGTGGGTGGTCGGCAACGAGTACCTGCAGGAGGCCGCGCCGTGGACCGCGATCAAGACCGATCGCGACCGCGCCGCCGTCATCGTCCGCACGGCCCTGAATCTGGCGGCGCTGTACGCCAAGATCTCGGCCCCGTTCATTCCGTTCGCGGCCGAGAAGATCGGCGCGGCGTTCGGCCTGGACTTCCCGGCGCAGTGGCCGTCGAACGATGCGGCGGCCGAGCTCTCCAAGCTGGCGGTCGGCCAGGCGATCACCGTGCCGGACGTCCTGTTCAAGAAGATCGAGGAAGAGCAGATCGCCGAGTGGACGGCCCGCTTCGGCGGCGCCGAGTAGAGTGACCCCGGCGGCGGACAAGGCGGACGGGAAGGGGCTTCCGACCCTCGTCCGCCTCTGCCTGTTCTACGCCGCCATCTATCTGAGCTCGGGCGTCAGCCTGCCCTATATCGGCACCTATCTGCGCTCGCGCGGCATGACCGGCGGCGAGATCGGCCTGATCCTGGCCGTGCCGCTGCTGCTGAAGCCCTTCACGGGCCCGGTGCTGGCGGTCTGGGCCGACGGATTCACCCTGCGGCGCACGCCGATGGTGTTGCTGCTGGTCGGGGCGGGGCTGGGCTATGCGGGGCTTTTGGCCTCGTCGAACCTCTGGTGGCTGATCCTGGCCTGGTTCGTCGGCCAGACCCTGCTGTCGACCGTCTCGCCGCTGATCGACGTCATTACCCTGCGCCGGGCGCGGACCGAGGGCTTCAACTACGGCGTCCCGCGCGGCACCGGTTCCAGCGCCTTCATCGCCGCCAACCTGGCCATGGGCGCGATCCTGACCTTCGCCGCCCCGACCATCATCGCCGCCTGGATCGCCGTGGCCTGTCTGGTCGGCGCGGCGGCGGCGGCCCTGGCCGTGCCGCCCGAGCGGGTCCACGCCGAGGGGGCCAAGCCCGCCCGGTCCGAGCGCTGGAAGGGCCTGGGCGACCTGGTCCGCGACCGCACCTTCGTCTTGGCGGTGGTCACGGCCGGCCTGATCCAGGGCGCGCACGCCTTCTACTACGGCTTCTCGGCTATCCTCTGGAGGAAGCAGGGGATTTCCGAGCCGATGATCGGCGTCCTGTGGGGCGTCGGCGTCGCGGCCGAGGTCGGCTTCATGTGGTTTCTCGAGCCGCTACGCCGCCGCTGGGGACCCGAGCGGTTCCTGATCCTGGGCGCGGCCGCCGCGGTGCTGCGCTGGACCTGCTATGCCTTCGAGCCGCCGCTGTGGGCGCTGTTCCCGCTGCAGTCGCTGCACGCCATGACGTTCGCGGCCTCGTTCCTGGCCTCGCTGCGGCTGATCGAGAAGCTGACGCCGCCGACCAACGCCTCGGCCGCCCAGGCGATCAACTCGGCCCTGTCGTCCGGCTTCACCCTGGGCGTGGCGACCCTGTGCTCGGGACCGCTGTTCGACGCCTTCGGCCCGTTCGGCTATCTGGCCGTCGCCGCCATGGCCCTGCTAGGCCTTGGCGGCGCGATCCTGCTCAACAGGCGAGCGGGACGTCAGATCGTGTAGTCGATCTCTTGACCTTCCAGCCACGCCACGATCCGTTCGGCGGCCTCCACCGGATCGATCGCCGTCGTGTCGATCCGCAGCTCCGGCTTCTCGGGCGCCTCGTAGGGGCTGTCGACGCCGGTGAAGTTCTTCAGCTGGCCCGAACGGGCCTTCTTGTAGAGGCCCTTGACGTCGCGGGCCTCGGCCACGGCCAGGGGCGTGTCGACGAAGACCTCGACGAACTCGCCGTCGCCCAGCAGCTCGCGCGCCAGCCGGCGCTCGGCCCGGAACGGCGAGATGAAGGCGGTCAGCACGATCAGGCCGGCGTCGACCATCAGCTTGGCCACCTCGGCGACCCGGCGGATGTTCTCGACGCGGTCCTCCTCGGTGAAGCCCAGGTCCTTGTTCAGCCCATGGCGGACATTGTCGCCGTCCAGCAGATAGGTGTGACGGCCCAGGGCGTGCAGGCGTTTCTCGACCAGGTTGGCGATGGTCGACTTGCCCGCGCCCGAAAGCCCCGTGAGCCACACGACCTGGCCGCGCTGGCTCTTCAGCGCCGCCCGCGAGGCCTTGGTGACGTCGGAGTGCTGCCAATGGATGTTGTCGGCCCGCCGCAGGGCGAAGTTCAGCATGCCCGCGCCGACCGTGCGGTTGGATAGGCGGTCGATCAGGATGAAGCCGCCCATCTGGCGGTTGTCGGCATAGGCCTCGAACGGGATAGCCTGGTCGAGCGAGAGGTTGCAGACCCCGATCTCGTTCAGCTCCAGCCGCTTGGCGGCGGTGTGCTCCAGCGTGTTGACGTTCACCCGGTGCTTGATGTCGGTGACGCTGGCGCTGACCGTGCGGGCGCCCAGTTTCAGCAGATAAGTGCGGCCGGGCGGGAGAGGCTCGTCGTCCATCCAGACGACGGTGGCCTCGAACTGGTTGGCGACCGGGGCGGGCGCGTCGGCGGTGGCGATCACGTCGCCGCGTGAGATGTCGATCTCGTCTTCCAAGGTCAGGGTCACCGACTGGCCGGCGACGGCCTGGTCGAGATCGCCCGGCAGGGTGACGATGCGGGCCACCCGGCTCTCGCGGCCCGAGGGCAGGGCGCGGATGCGGTCGCCCGGCTTGATCGAGCCCGAGGCGATCAGGCCCGAGAAGCCGCGGAAGTCGAGGTTGGGGCGGTTGACCCATTGCACGGGCATGCGGAACGGCTTGGCCTGCAGGTCGTCCTCGACCTCGACGCCTTCCAGCCAGTCCATCAGGATCGGGCCCTGGAACCACGGCGTCTGGTCGCTGCGGCTGGCCATGTTGTCGCCGCCCAGGCCCGAGATCGGGATGGGTGTGAAGACCGTGAGGCCGATCTGCTCGGCGAAGGCGCGATAGTCGGCGACGATCCGCTCGAACACCGCCTGGTCCCAACCGACCAGGTCCATCTTGTTCACCGCCAGCACGACGTGGCGGATGCCCAGCAGGCTGACGAGATAGCTGTGGCGGCGGGTCTGGGTCAGCACGCCCTTGCGCGCGTCGATCAGGATCACGGCCGCGTCGGCGGTCGAGGCGCCCGTGACCATGTTGCGCGTGTACTGCTCGTGCCCGGGCGTGTCGGCGACGATGAACTTGCGCTTCTCGGTCGAGAAGAAGCGGTAGGCGACGTCGATGGTGATGCCTTGCTCGCGCTCGGCGGCCAAGCCGTCGACCAGCAGGGCGAAGTCGATCGCGCCGCCCTGGGTGCCGACCTTCTTCGAGTCAGCCTCGAGGGCCGCCATCTGGTCCTCGAAGATCATCTTGCTGTCGTACAGCAGGCGGCCAATCAAGGTGGACTTGCCGTCGTCGACGCTGCCGCAGGTGATGAAGCGCAGCAGCGACTTATGCTGGTGCTGGTGCAGGTAGGCGCCGATATCCTGGGCGATCAGAGCGGACTGGTGCGCCATCAGAAATAGCCTTCCTGCTTCTTCTTCTCCATCGAGGCGGACTGGTCATGGTCGATGACCCGGCCCTGGCGCTCCGACGTCGTGGTCAGCAGCATCTCCTGGATGACCTGGGGCAGGGTGGAGGCGGTGCTCTCGACCGCGCCGGTCAGCGGGTAGCAGCCCAGGGTGCGGAAGCGGACGCTCTTCATCTGCGGAACTTCGCCGTCACGCAGGCGGAAGCGGTTGTCGTCGACCATGATCAGCGCGCCGTCGCGCTCGACCACCGGCCGCTCGGCCGCGAAGTACAGTGGCACGATCGGGATGTTCTCCAGGTGGATGTACTGCCAGACGTCGAGCTCGGTCCAATTGGAGATCGGGAAGACCCGCAGGCTTTCGCCGGGGTGCTTGCGGGTATTGTAGAGGTTCCACAGCTCGGGGCGCTGGTTCTTCGGATCCCAGCGGTGCTCGGACGAGCGGAACGAGAAGACCCGCTCCTTGGCGCGGCTCTTTTCCTCGTCGCGGCGCGCGCCGCCGAAGGCCGCGTCGAAGCCGTACTTGGTCAGGGCCTGCTTGAGGCCCTCGGTCTTCCAGAGGTCGGTGTGCAGCGCGCTGCCGTGGTCGAACGGATTGATCCCGCGCGCCTCGGCGTCGGGGTTCTTGTGGACGATCAGGTCGAAACCCAGCTCGGAGGCCACCTTGTCGCGTAGGGCGTACATGTCCCGGAACTTCCAGGTCGTGTCGACGTGCAGCAGCGGGAAGGGCGGCTTGCTGGGATAGAAGGCCTTGGCGGCCAGGTGCAGCATCACCGCGCTGTCCTTGCCGATCGAATACAGCATGACCGGTCGCTCGCACTCGGCGGCCACCTCGCGCAGGATGTGGATGCTCTCGGCCTCGAGGCGCTGGAGATGCGTCAGTCGAGCCGGCGAGATCGCGGGCCCCAAAGAACCTAGCTTAAGATCTGGCGTCATCGGGTCCGGCGGGTACGCGGCGGGTGCGAATTGGGTAAGGGCCAAGGCGAGGGTCCGCAAAGGAAAAATGTCCGGGCTCGTCCCGTCGAAGGGGCGCGCCGGTGCAGGCTGGGACCTAGGCCCGAGGGGCGTCGGGGACAACCGCCGGAATTCTGGGGGCGCTGTCAGTTGGCGTGGCGCCACACCGCGAAAGCTTCGGCTTTCATGACCAAAAGTTCACTCGCCCTTCACCGGGAACGCTCGCATAACGGCGCTATCGGTTTCCGAGGTGGGCTATGGGCTTCCTGACCGAAATGCTGGCTGTGGCGGTCGTCTGGCTGTCGTCGTTCGCGCTCTGCCAGTTCGGCGTCGCGGTCGACCATGGCGCATGCCCGCATGCCAAGAATGTTGGGGCCAAGACCGTTGCTCGGTCGCCGCGTGACCTGGCCGCCAAGCCCGCTCCAATCGCCGTCAACGCCCCCGCGGGCGCCCCACGCGACGCCTGAACGCGCGCTCTGACGCCGCAACCCTTGCCAACGCAAGGAAAGCCGCTTTTCGCCAAGGCTTTTCACCGTTAGGTTCATGTGACACGCGAAGGAGGGGTCCGGCGCGCGAAGGTTGTCTCCTGCGCCCCTCGCCGACGCCCCATTCGCCGACGTCCTGGGACCCTGGCTGTGTATGAAGCCTAAGAAGCGCCAACCGCTCGATTTTTCCGCGACGCCGACGGACACCCCTCCCGAGGAAACCAGGATCACGCCTGAACTCCCAGAGGCGACACTTCCAGAAACGACGTCGTTTTCCGAGCCGGAGACGGAGATCCCGTCCGCCGAACCCTTGAGCCTGCAAGAAATACTGAACGACGACCTGGCGGTTCCGCCGCCGACGGCCGTGCGGTCTCGCCGTCGGCGCGAGCCGGAGCCCGAGCCGATCACCAGCTTCGCCGAGCCTGACCTGAAGCCCGCGACCTCGCTGGCCGCCAGCGCTCAGCCGCCGGCGCCCATCGTCGAGGCCGAGCGCGCCGCGCCGGCCAAGGCCGGAACGCGCGAAGCCGCGCTCGATCTGCGTGGCCCCATGTCCGAGGCGCCGGTCGCGTTGACGACCGAGGATGTTCCGCGCCGCATGTCCAGCGTGCTGTTCTGGACCCTGGCTACCGCTCTCGCGGCGCTCTGGGCGCTGGCGCCGATCGCCTTCGCCTTCGGCTACGCCCGCGGCGTGCCTGCCTTCAAGGTCGAGGGTTTCGCCTTGATGGTGTTCGCCGGCCTGGCCCTGGGTCCGGCCCTGTTGACCCTGCTGGGCGCCTATCTGCTGCGCCAGGCGACCGGGATCTCGGACGAACTGCGCCGCACCCGCACCCTGACCGACCGCCTGGTCAGCCCGGCCGCCCTGGCCGCCGCCGGGGCGTCCAGCGCCGTCGACGCCATGCGCCAAGGCGTCGAAGAGGCCGCCGCCGCCGCCCAGCGGGCGCGCGAGCATATCATCTCGTTGCGCCAGGCCCTGGCCGAGGAGACCGCGCGCCTGGCCGAGGCCGCCGCCGAGTCCGCCAAGATGGCCAATCAGTTGGCCCAGGGCCTAAGCCACGAGCGCACCGCGATGGAGTCGCTGTCGCAGTCGCTGGACGCCCGCTCCACGGCGGTGGTCGACGCGATCGGCAGCCAGGCCCGCATGGTGGCCGAGGCCTCCGACCTGGCCGAGACCCAGCTGCGCGAGGCCGAGGCCGCCCTGGCCGCCCGCGCCGCGGATCTGGCCGCCGCCGCCGCCGAAGCCTCCGACGCCGCCCGCGTCGGCGCCGAGGACCTTTCCCGCCAGATCGCGCGCCTTGAGACCGCCGGCCACGGCGTTGGCGACCAGGTCGCCTCGGTCGAGAAGAGCCTGGCCGCCCAGCGCGCCGCGCTCGTGGAGGTCAGCCAAGCCCTGCGTTCGGACCAGGAGGACTTCGCCTCCGAGGCCGAAACCCGTACGGCCCAGCTCACCGAGTTCGTCGCCTATACCCGGGTCGGGGCCACCGAGCTGTCCGACACCGCTTCCATGGGCGCGGAGATCCTGCGCGGCCTGATCAGTTCGGCCGCCGACCAGTTCCGCGAACTGGCCGAGGGCGCCACCGCCCATCGGGAAACCCTCGCCGACAACGCCAAGAAGACGCTCGAAACCATCGGCGACGTGGCCGAGAACCAGCGCACGCTGCTGGAGGAAGAGCTGAAGGCGGCCATGGAGGCGATGGCTCAAGCCGCGCTCAAGGCCAGCGAAAGCGTCGAGGCCCGCGTCGAGGCCGCCCGCAGCCGCGTCGACCAGCTGAACGAGATCGCCTTCGCCGCCGGCCAGAAGGCCGACGCCGTCTTCGAATCCCGCATGGAAGAGGCGCGCGACATCATCGAGCATTCGGCCCAGATGGTCGAACAGGCCGGGGCGCGCACCTCGCAAAAGCTGGCCGACTCCGTCCAGTCCGCACGCGGCACTCTAGACGAGTTGGAAGGCATGCTGGCCGAGATTGGCAAGCGCACCGCCGACCTGCCAGCCGAAGCCCTGCAGAAGGCCGCCGAGGTCCGCATCTCGATTGAACAGGGCGTCGAGCAGCTGATGAACGCCATTCGCCGCACCGCCGAGGAGACGGCGGCGATCGATCAGGCCTTCCAGGAGCGCGTGCGCCGCAACTACGAGATGCTCAGCGAGGCGGCCGGGGCCGTCACCGCTTCCAGCGCCGCCACCGTCGCCGCCCGCGCGGCGTCGCCCACACAGCCGCCGAAGCGTTCCGCCGCGCCGCCTCCAGCCGCGCAACCGCCGCAGGCCTTGCCGATGGCGGAGTTCGACGACGAGGAGGAGCCGCCCGCCGACCGCCGCCGCCTGCGCTTGACGCCGACGGCCTCCGACGAGGAGTTCCGCTCGGTGTTCGAGCAGGCCGCGCCGCGCAAGCCATCTTCGACGCCGCCGCCGGAGCCGGACGGCGAGGGCGGCTGGAGCTGGCGCAACTTGCTGTCCGGCATCGAGAACAGCTCGCCGGGCGACGCCGCCTTGGGGGACAAGCTGGCGGCCGAGATCACCGCCATGGGGATCGACCCGCACGCCTTGTTGCCGCGCGGTCGCATCGACGAGATCGCCGCCGCCCTGCAGACCCGCGACGCCGCCGGCGCCCGCGAGGTGGTCAAGCGCCTGGCGCCCGCCGCCATCCGCCGCCTGGTCCGGCGCCTGTTCTCGGACGGCACGCTGAAGAGCAACACCGAGCGCTTCCTGAAGCGCTACGCCGGCATGATCGAAGAGGCCGCCGGTCAGGACCGCGAGGGCTTCCTGCTGGCGGCGTTGCTGTCGTCGGACGCCGGGCGGGCCTATCTGCTGCTCGACGCGGCCAGCGGCGACCTGGGTTAATCCCTGGAGGCTAGGTGAAGCGCGCCTTCGACTTCCTGGCGGCGGCGGTCGGCCTGATCGTGCTGGCCATACCGTTGGTGGTCCTGTGGCTGCTGGTGCGCCTGACCTCGCCAGGGCCGGGGCTTTACTGGTCGCAACGGGTGGGCAAGGGCTCGGCGTTGTTTCCCATGCCGAAGTTCCGCACCATGCGGATCGACGCGCCCGAGGTCGCCACGCACCTGCTGGAAGACCCTGACCGCTGGCTGACGCCGATGGGGCCGATGATGCGCAAGCTCAGCCTCGACGAGCTGCCGCAGCTGTGGAGCGTGCTGGTCGGTCACATGAGCCTGGTCGGCCCGCGCCCAGCCTTGTTCAATCAGGATGACCTGATCGCGGCGCGCAAAGCCGCCGGCGTGGACATCTTGCGCCCCGGCGTCACCGGCTGGGCGCAGATCAATGGGCGCGACGAGCTGGCTATTTCAGACAAGGTGGCTCTGGACGCCGAATACCTGCGTCGCCGATCGTTCCTGTTCGACCTGAGGATCATGGTCAGCACCGTCGTTCCGGTGCTGACCGCCAGAGGCGTGACCCGCTAGCCGAGGTCCGCGTAGGCCTTCTCGACCGCTTCCACGAAGATCGGGTTGCCGGTCAGGTTGGCCGGGAACACGCTGTTCAGCGCCAGGAAGGCCGCCACGTCGGTCTTGGCGTCGCCGGTCGCGCCGACGCCGATTTCCGAAAGCTTGTCGGCCAGCGGATCGGTGATCGCCTCGCCCGTCTTGGCGCGCAAGGCCACGAACCGCATCCAGGCCGCCAGCGAGATGGCCAAGCGTTCGATCGAGCGGCCGGCCTCCAGCGTTTCGGTCAAGGTGCCGAGGATCCGGAAGGGCAGCTTCTGGGTGCCGTCCCAAGCGATCTGAGCCAGGAAGTGGCGGATCTCCGGGTTGCGGAACCGGGCCAGGATGGCTTCGGCATACTCGGCCAGGTCCAGACCCCGCGGCGCGGTGAGCGTCGGGATGATGTCCTTGACCATCAGGTCGCGGGCCAGAGCCTCGAGCGCCGGATCGCTGACCGCCTCGAACACCGTCTCATGGCCGCGCAGGATGCCGGCATAGGCCAGGGTGGAGTGAACGCCGTTCAGCAGCCGCAGCTTGGCGCGCTCGAAGCCGCGCACGTCGTCGGTCAGGATGACGCCGACGCTGGCCAGGTCTGGCGCGTCGGCCGGCAGCACGTCCTCGACCACCCATTGGGTGAAGGCCTCGCGCTGGATCGGCCAGGCGTCCTCCAGGCCGGTGGCGTCCTGAACGCGGGCCCGCAGCGCATCGTCCGTCGCGGGGGTGATGCTGTCGACCATGGTGCGCGGGAAGCTAGCTTCGCGCTCGATCCAGGCGGCGAGGTCGGCGTCGACCTTGGACGCGAAGGCGACGACGGCCGCCTTCAGGCGCCAGCCGTTGTCGGCGAGATTGTCACAGGCCACGACGGCATAGGGGGCGAGGCCCGCGGCGAACCGGCGACGCAGACCCTCGACGATATAGCCGACGGCGCTCTTCGGTTCGCGCGGATGGGCCAGGTCGTGAACGATGTCCGGATGGCTCTCGTCGAGGCCGCCGGCGCTGGAGAGCGTGTAGCCCTTCTCGGTCACGGTCAGGGTGACAATGCGGGTGGTCGGGGCGGCGAGGCGCGCGAACACCGACGGCGGATCTTCGGGCGCGACCAGCACCTCGACGATCGATCCGACGACGCGGAAGGTGGTCTCGGCGTCCAGCTGGGCCAACGTGTAGAGCCCATCCTGCGGCTCCAGGGCGTCGCGAACGCCGGGGCTCTTCAGCGAAACGGCGCAGATCCCCCAGCGCGGGTCCTTGGCCAGCAGTTGGTCGAAATAGAAGGCCTGGTGGGCGCGATGGAAGGCGCCGGGGCCAAAGTGCACGACGCCGACCTGGACCTTGTCACGATCGTAGGTCGGCAGGGCGACGCCGGGGATAGCGCCCGGATAGCTGGTCGCGCTCAGACGCAGGGCGGGGGAGGTCGCGGAAGAAGCCGTCAAGGGAGCACGCCTGGGGTTTCGTAACGGAAAGATTGGCAGCCTACATGCTGTAGTCTGACCTTGGTGGCAATTGGCTTGACCATTTCCTACAGGGTCACGCCTGACTTCCAGATGGCGATCTCGCGCTCGCCGTTCAGCTCGGCCTTGGTGGCCTTGCCCGAGGCGGTGTCGACCACCAGGTCCATCAGGGCGTCGGCGGCGTCGTCCATTGAGACGCCCGCCAGCACCTGGCCGGCGTCGAAGTCGATCCAGCCGGGCTTGCGCTGGGCCAAGCCCGAATTCGAAGCAATCTTCAGGGTCGGGGCGGGGAAGCCCAGCGGCGTGCCGCGGCCGGTGGTGAACAGGATCACCGTGGCGCCGGCGGCGGTCAGGGCGGTCGACGACACGGCGTCGTTGCCGGGAGCTTCCAGCAGAGTCAGGCCGTGCGGGCCGACGCGCTCGCCATAGCGGATCACCTCGACCAACTGGGCCCGTCCGCCCTTCTGCACCGCGCCGAGGGACTTCTCCTCCAGGGTCGTGATGCCGCCGGCGATGTTGCCGGGCGAGGGGTTCTCGTAGATCGGCTGGTTGTTGTCGATGAAGTAGCGCTTGAAGTCGTCGATCACCCCGACGGCCTGGTCGAACACTTCGCGACTGACGGAGCGCTGCAGCAGCACGTTCTCGGCGCCGAACACCTCGGGGATCTCGGTCAGGACCGGCGTGCCGCCGGCGTCGGCGACCTTGTCGGCGATCCGGCCGACCAGTGGATTGGCGGTGACCCCCGAGAAGCCGTCCGAGCCGCCGCACTTCAAGCCGACGACCAGTTCCGAGACCGGGATCGGTTCGCGGCGGTCGTTTTCGGCGATCTCTATCAGGGCCTCGACGGCGGCCAGGCCGTCCTCGAGTTCGTCCTCGACCATCTGGGTCGTGAAGCTTCTCAGGCGCTCGCCGTCGATATCGGGCGCGGACTCCAGCAGGGCCTTCAGCTGGTTGTTTTCGCAGCCCAGGCCCAGGATCAGCACGCCGCCGGCGTTGGGATGGCTGGCCAGGCCGGCGATCAGCTTGCGGGTGTGAGTAAGGTCGTCGCCTAGCTGCGAGCAGCCGAACGGATGGGGAAAGGCATAGACGCCATCGACGCGGCCGGCGAAGCGCTGATTGGCCTTCTCGGCGATGCGGCGGGCGGTGTTGGCCACGCAGCCGACCGTGCATAGCACCCAGATCTCGTTGCGGGTGCCGGCTCGGCCGTTCTTGCGGCGATAGCCGTCGAAGGTGCGGGCCGAGGGCGCGGTGTGCGGCTCGGGCGCGGTCGGCATGAAGGCGTAGCCCTCGACGCCCTCCAGACGGGTCACGACATTGTGGACGTGGACATGATCGCCGACGGCAATGTCGACGACCGCCCGGCCGATCGGCCAGCCGTATTTCAGGACGTCGTCACCGGCCTTGGCGGCGCGGATAGCGATCTTGTGGCCCTTGGGAACGTCGACGCGGACGGTGATCGATTGCCCGTGAAGGTCGAGCGTCTCGCCGGCGACGAGATCGCGCAAAGCCATCGCTACGTGGTCTCGAGGGTCCACCGGGTGGATCGATTCGCGCTGGGCCAGGGTGGTTTCAGTCATCGTTGATCGTGGTCGCCGGGTTGAGTGTCGCCAAATTGGACCGTCAGTGACATGGTAACCGGTGTCAGTCGGGTCGCAAGCAGACGTTTCGTCCTAGGTTGGCGGCGCTTGCGCGGCTAGAGTATGACAAAAGAAAATGCCTAAAGCTGCTGGAAACGCCGTGAACTCTTCAAAGACGCCTTCCTCGACCCCGGAAGCCATTGCCCAGGAAGGGGGAGAGACTGGCGTGGAGGGCGGCCGTCGCAGGGCCACCATCAACGACATCGCCCGCCTGGCGGGGGTATCCAAGAAGACCGTCTCACGCGTCATCAACCAGTCCCCCTTCGTGCGCGACGAGACCCGCGAACGGATCGAGGCGGTGATCGCCGAGTGGGGCTATGCTCCCGACCCGCAGGCGCGTGGCCTGGCGTTCCGCCGTTCGTTCCTGATCGGCATGGTCTACGACAACCCCAATCCACAATACGTCGTGAACATGCAGCTGGGCCTGCTGGACGGTTTGCGCGGCTCGGGCTTCGAGCTGGTCGTTCACCCGTGCGACCGCTCCAGCCCGACGTTCCTGACTGACATCCGCTCCTTCGTGGAGCGTCAGAAGCTGTATGGCGTGGTCCTGCCGCCTTCGGTGTCGGAGGACGAACGCGTCGCCAAGCTGCTGAACGAGATTGGTTGCTCCTACATCCGCATCGCCTCGGTCGAGCTGGACAAGCCAGAGCACATGATCGTCGGCCATGACCGCTTGGGCGGCGTCCAGGCCGCGCGTCACATTATCGCGCTGGGCCACAAGACGATCGCATTCATCTCGGGTCCCGAAAGCTTCCGCTCGTCGCACGAGCGGCGAGGGGGCTTCGAGGACGGTCTGGCCGAGGCGGGCCTGACTCTGGCCCCCGACGACATCGTCCAGGGCGCCTACACCTTCGAATCCGGCGTGGCCTGCGGCGACACCCTGCTGGCGCGGACTCCGCGCCCGACGGCGATCTTTTGCGGCAACGACGAAATGGCCGCGGGCGTTCTGCAGTCGGCGCGCAAGGCAGCCCTGTCGGTGCCGCAGGATCTGACCGTCGTCGGCTTCGACGATTTCCAGATCGCCCAAGCCGTCTGGCCGCCGTTGACCACGGTCCATACGCCGACCCGCGAGATCGGACGCATGGCCGCCGAGAAGCTGATCGGTGTCGAGCGGCGAGAACCGCGCGACATGACCAAGACCGAACCGAGCCTGGTGGTCCGAGAGTCTTCGGGGCCCGTGCCGGCTTGATGAATTGCGGCCGCCTTCGGCTTGCATAGGACCATGACACCGGTTACCAAGCGCACCGAAGCGGCCATCCGCGAAGCCGCAGGCTAAAAAGCAGGGAGCAGACGCACCGCCATGGCTAGGCCTCTGAATTTCCACGACGATCGACTGTTCCCAGCGGATCCGACCACGCGGTCCTATGCGCGGGGCCTCTATGCGCTGGTCAAGGACCTGCCGATCATCAGCCCGCACGGGCACACCGATCCCAGCTGGTTCGCGACCAACGAACCGTTCCAGGACGCCACCGACCTGCTGCTGGCGCCGGACCACTACCTGTACCGGATGCTCTACAGTCAGGGGATCAGCCTGGACGCCCTGAAGGTGCGCTCCAAGGCCGGCGTTCCGTCGACCGATCCGCGCGAGGCCTGGCGCCTGCTGGCGACGAACTTCCATCTCTTCCGTGGCACGCCGTCGTGGATCTGGCTGAACCACGTGTTCTCCAAGGTGTTCGGCTTCACCGACTTCCTCGACGCCTCGACGGCCGACGACTATTTCGACCGCATCAACGACGCCCTGGCCACGGACGCCTTCCGGCCGCGCGCGCTGTTCGACCGCTTCAACATCGAGACCCTGGCCACCACCGAGGGGCCGCACGAGACGCTGAAGCACCACCACGCGATCCGCGAGAGCGGCTGGGGCGGCCACGTCATCACCGCCTATCGCCCCGACGCGGTCATCGATTTCGAAGACGAGCGCTCGCCGCGCGCCTTCGAACGTTTCGCCGAGACCTCGGGCCAGGACGTCTACAGCTGGAAGAGCTACCTGGAAGCGCACCGCCTGCGCCGGGCCGCCTTCATCGACGCGGGCGCCACCTCGTCCGACCACGGCCATCCGACGGCGGCGACCGCCGACCTCTCGGACGCCGAGGCCGAGGCGCTGTTCAACAGCCTGGTGAAGGGCGACGTCACGCCCGAGAAGGCCGAGCTGTTCCGCGCTCAGATGCTGACCGAGATGGCCAAGATGAGCCTGGACGACGGGCTGGTCATGCAGATCCACCCGGGCTCGCACCGCAATCACAACGCCGGCCTGCTGGCGTCGCATGGTCGCGACAAGGGCGCCGACATCCCGATGCGGACCGAGTACGTCTCGGCCTTGAAGCCGCTGCTGAGCCGCCTGGGCAACGATCCGCGCCTGTCGGTGATCCTGTTCACCCTGGACGAGACCGTCTACAGCCGCGAACTGGCCCCTCTGGCCGGCCACTATCCGGTGCTGAAGCTGGGCCCGTCCTGGTGGTTCCACGACAGTCCGGAAGGCATGATGCGCTTCCGCGAGCAGGTCACCGAGACCGCGGGCTTCTACAACACCGTCGGCTTCAACGACGACACCCGCGCCTTCCTGTCGATCCCGGCCCGCCACGACGTGGCCCGCCGCGTCGACAGCGCCTTCCTGGCCCGCATGGTCGCCGAGCACCGCATGGATCTGGTCGAGGCCGAAGAGGTGATCGTCGATCTGACGTACAACCTGCCTAAGAAGGCCTACAAGTTGGACCAGCGTCCGGACTGGGCTCGCCCCGCCGCGCTGCGCGCCGCCGCCGAATAAGAACACCCTTCCGGAGACTTCCCTATGTTCGCCAAGACCTACCACGCCACCCATCCGGACATGATGTTCGCGGTCAGCAACGACGACCTGCGCGATCGCTACCTGATGCAGGGCCTGTTCCAGGACGGCCAGATCGTCCTGACCTACAATCACGCCGAACGCTTCGTCGTCGGCGGCGTCGTCGCCACCACGGCGATCAAGCTGCCCGACCAGACCGAGCCCGCCTCGGCCGCCGGCCATCCGTTCCTGGAGCGCCGCGAGCTGGGCGTGATCAATGTCGGCGACACGACCGGCAAGATCACCGTCGATGGCGTGGCCTACGAGATCGTTCCGCGTGACGGCCTGTACGTCACCATGGGCGCCAAGGACGTGACCTTCGAAGGCATCGGCGGCGCCGCGGCGCGCTTCTACCTGGTCAGCCTGCCGGCCCACGCTTCGTTCGAAACCAAGAAGCTGGCCTTCGCCGACGCCGTCGCCCTGGAGCGCGGCGCGCTGGAGACCAGCAACGAGCGCACCATCTACCAGTACATCGTCCCGACCACCTGCAAGTCGGCTCAGCTGCTGCTGGGCATGACGGTGCTGAAGCCGGGCAGCGTCTGGAACACCATGCCGCCCCACCTGCATGACCGCCGATCGGAAGCCTATTTCTACTTCGACCTGGGCGAAAACGACCGCGTCTTCCATTACATGGGCGAGCCGGACGAGATGCGTCACATCGTGATCGCCAACGAGGAAGCCGTGATGAGCCCGCCGTGGTCGATCCACATGGGCTCGGGCACCGCCAACTACACCTTCATCTGGGCGATGGGCGGCGAGAACCTCGACTATACCGACATGAACGTGCTGGACATCTGCCAGCTGAAGTAGGGGCGAAAGCCCACGCGCGCTCCGGCTGTCATCCCGGCCGGAGCGAAGCGCAGAGCCGGGACCGCGAGAGGCGCAGGCGCTTCTGGCGGTCCCGGATCGACCTTTCAGGTCGTCCGGGATGACAATCTTCAAGGGAAGCTTCGCATCATGGCCAATCCGTTCAGCCTCGAAGGCAAGGTCGCGCTCGTCACCGGCGCCAACACCGGGATCGGGCAGGGGATCGCCATCGCGCTCGCTCAGGCCGGCGCCGACATCGCCGCCGCGGGCCGCAGCGAGCCGACCGAGACCCAAGCCGCCGTCGAGGCCCTTGGCCGCAAGTTCCTGTCGATCAAGGCCGACTTCGGGTCGATCGAGCCCGTCCAGCGCGTGGTCGACGAGACCGTCGCCGCGTTCGGCAAGGTCGACATCCTGGTCAATAACGCCGGCATCATCCGCCGCGCCGACTCGATCGAGTTCTCGGAAGCCGACTGGGACGCGGTGATGGACACCAATCTGAAGGTCGTCTTCTTCCTGACCCAGGCCTTCGCCAAGCAGGCCCTGAAGCAAGGTCCCGTGAACGGCGTGACCGGCAAGGTGATCAATATCGCCAGCCTGCTGTCGTTCCAGGGCGGCATCCGCGTGCCGTCGTACACGGCCGCCAAGTCGGGCCTGGCCGGCCTGACCAAGATCCTGGCCAACGAGTGGGCGACGAAGGGGATCAACGTCAACGCCATCGCGCCAGGCTATTTCGACACCAATAACACCGAGGCCCTGCGCGCCGACCAGGACCGCAACGCCGCCATCCTGGCCCGCATCCCGGCCGCCCGCTGGGGCCGTCCGGAGGACATCGGCGGCGCGGCCGTGTTCCTGGCCTCGTCGGCCGCCGACTACGTCCAGGGGATTACTCTGCCCGTGGACGGCGGGTGGTTGGCGCGCTAGCGACACAAATTCGCGCGAAAATACGATGGTAGCGCAACCATCGTGCCGGGCGGCTTTCCCCGCCCGGTGAAGCGCGCTAGAGGGCGCCGCGACGTCAGGCCCTGGAGACGCTTTCGGGGCCGTGACGCGTTCTCGAGATCCATTCCAGTGGGGGGCCGCACCGCGCGCGGTCCTTGGAGTCCGCGCATGCGCAATCCGGCCCTGTCGATCGACGTCGACCGTCCGACCAGCCGTCACGTCCGCCAGAACGCCAATCTGCTGAGCGACCTGCTGGCCGAGGCCATCGCCTATCTGGAAGGCGACGAGGCCGCCGCCCTGGTGATCAAGGCGCGCAAGGCCGCTTCCCGCGAAGACGAGGCCTCGGGCGAGGCGCCGGTGCTGGACCATCTGTTCGCCGACCTCTCCACCGAGCAGGCCGTGTTCCTGGCGCGGGCCTTCGCCAGCCATTCGTTGCTGGCCAATATCGGCGAGGACGTCGCCGGCCGCCGCCGCCATGCCGAGGTCGACGCCCAGCCGGGCGACGAGCGCCCCCGCACCCTGATCGACGCGGTCCGCATCCTGAAGGACCACGGCAAGACCGACGCCGAGTTGGCCAAGATCTTCGCGGCCATGAACGTCGTGCCGGTGCTGACCGCCCACCCGACCGAGGTGCGCCGCCGCAGCATGGTCGACCGCGAGACCGAGATCTCGCGGCTGATGGCCCTGCGCCGCCATCACCTGCCGCCGGACCTGGACGCCGAGATCCGCGAGAGCCTGTTCCGCGAGATCGCCCTGATGTGGCGCACTCGCCTGTATCGGCCCGAGCGGATCACCGTGAAGGACGAGATCCGCAACGCCCTGTCGATCGTCCGCACCTCGATCCTGCCGGCGATCATCGACCTCTACGGCGACTGGACGACGAAGATCGGCGAGCACGGCCACCTGGCGCCGCTGCTGAAGATGGGCTCGTGGCTGGGCGGCGACCGCGACGGCCATCCCGGCGTCAACGGGGAGACCCTGAAGCTGGCCCTGAGCTCGCAGTCTCGCGTGATCCTCGACTGGTACGCCGGCGAGGTCCGCAAGCTGTGGTCGAACCTGGCGGTCTCGACCGCCTATACGCCGGTCTCTGAAGAGCTGCTGGCCCTGGCGGCCCAGACCAAGGATCCGTCGGTCCATCGCCTGGACGAGCCCTATCGCTTGGCGCTGGAGCTGGTGTTCGACCGCCTGACCGCCGTGTCGCAGAGGCTGACCGGCCAGCCGGTGGCCTACGCCAACGGCGCGACCGACGTCGAGCCCTACGGCCATCCGGACGCCTTCGTCGCCGACCTGTCGGTCATCATCGACAGCTTGGAGCGCAACGGCGGCGAGCGCCTGGTCGGGTCGTCCCTGCGCACCCTGGTCGCGGTGGCCAAGGCTTGCGGCTTCCACCTGATGAGCCTGGACCTGCGCCAGAACGCCGACGTCCACGAGCGCACCGTCCACGAGCTGTTCCAGCGCGCCGGGGCCGGCGTCCGCTATCTGGACCTGGACGAGGACGCCCGCTGCAAGGTGCTGATCGAGGAGCTGTCGCACCAGCGGCCCCTGGTCTCGCCGTTCACCGCCTACAGCGAAGAGACGACCCGCGAGCTGGCCACCATGGACGCCGCCGCCCAGGCGGTGCGCGACTACGGCCACGGCTGCCTCGGTGCGTACATCATCTCGAAGGCCGCGACCCTGTCCGACATCCTCGAGCCGCTCGTCTTGCTCAAGCAGGTCGGCCTGGTCTGGGGCGGGGCCGCGCCGCGCGCCTCGGTCAAGGTCGCGCCGCTGTTCGAGACCATCGGCGACCTCGAGAACGGCCCGGCCGTGCTGCGCCAGTGGCTGGAGATGCCGCTGTCGCGGACCATCCTGGGCGACCGGCCGGTGCAGGAGATCATGCTCGGCTATTCCGACTCGAATAAGGACGGCGGCTATGTCGCCTCCCGTCGCGGCGTCGCCCGCGGCGCCTCGGCCCTGGCGTTCGAGGCCGACCGGATGGGCGTCGGCCTGCAGCTGTTCCACGGCCGCGGCGGCAGCGTCGGGCGGGGCGGCGGACCGGCCGCCGAGGCCGTGCTGGCCCAACCCGCCGGCACCGTCCAGGGCCGCATCCGCATGACCGAGCAGGGCGAGATGATCGCCCGCCGCTTCGGCGACCAGCCCACCGCCCGCCGCAATCTCGACGGCCTGGCCGCCGCCGTGCTGATCGCCAGCGACCGGCCGGCCCACCGCCCCGACCCCAAGGTCGAGGCCGCCATGACCGCCCTGGCCCACAGCTCGTTCGAGGGCTATCGGGCGCTGGTCTACGACGATCCGGCGTTCGAGGACTTCTTCTGGTCGGTCACGCCGATCAGCGAGATCGCCCGCCTCAACATCGGCAGCCGCCCGGCCAGCCGCACCGCCAGCCGCAAGATCGAGGACCTGCGCGCCATCCCGTGGGTGTTCAGCTGGTCGCAGGCCCGCTTCATGCTGCCGGGCTGGTACGGCTTCGCCTCGGGCGTCGAGCGGGCCGGCCTGGCGGTCGAGCAGCTGCGCGACCTGGCCGGAAACTTCGATTTCTTCGCCTCCCTGCTGTCGAACATGGAGCTGGCCCTGGCCCAGAGCCACATGGGCATCGCCGCCCGCTACGTGGCCCTGTCGCCCGACAAGGCCGACGCCGAGCGGATCTTCGCGACCATCCAGCGCGAGCACGAGGCGGCGACCCGCATCGCCTTGGAGATCCGCAACGGCTCGGCCCTGCTGGACAACCAGCCGGACCTGGCCGAGTCGGTGGCCTTGGCAGGCCGTTCGGTCGATCCGCTGAACCACCTGCAGCTGGAGCTGCTGTCGCGTCGCCGGGCCGGAGACCAGGATGAGTCGCTGCGCCTGGCCATCCAACTGACGGTCGCGGGCATCGCCGCGGGGCTGCGCAACACGGGGTGACCTTGCAAACTGTCATCCCGGACGGCCTGCAAGGCCGATCCGGGACCGCCGCAAGCGCCCGCGTTTCCGGCGGTCCCGGCTCTCCGCTTCGCTACGGCCGGGATGACAGCATATGTGCATGGCGAAACGCCGTTTTTCCATTCCTGCAAAGGCTTTCGTTTTCAAGCGCTTGCCCTTCCCCATTTCCGACTTCGACAGCGCTTGCGCTCTCCTTCGCTTTCTGATTATCTGCCCATGACACCGGTGGCGAAGTGGCTTGGCCACTTTTCCGGTTTCCGGTGACACCGGTGTCATAACGTTTCGGTGCAGCGTCGTGGTTGGCCGTCTCGTTTGCGGCTCTTTGAGCTCGCTCCTGCGCAAACTTCCGGGGCGTCGGGTCATACCGACGCCCTCACTTTTGCGACCGGGCGAGGGCGGGGCGCCAAAGGAAAAAAGTTCGGGGAAGGAAGCGACGACCAGGAGACTTTCGCGAGCGAGCCGCAGAGCGGCTCCGACGCGCGCGCCTCGCGCCCCATTAGTTCGACGTCGCGGCAAGCCCGGTATGGCGCCCGCGCCCGACGCGGTCTAAGGGAACGCCCTGAGCCACTACCGGCGAAATATTGCTCGCGCGGCGGCCCAAAAGGCCATCCGCGCAAGAACGATCCTTCGGGAAGGAGTCTATGATGGTAAAAGACCGTATGGCGGTGCTGACCGCCTTGATGGACCAGGGTGTGATCCCGGTTTTCTATCACCCCGATGTCGAGGTCTGTAAGAGCGTGATCCAGGCCTGCGCCGACGGCGGCGCGCCCTGCATCGAGTTCACCAACCGCGGCGACTTCGCCAGCCACGTCTTCTACGAAGTCACCCGCTATTTCGCCGAGGCCGATCCGCGCGTGATCATGGGCGTGGGCTCGATCGTCGACGCCCCGACCGCCGGCATCTACATCGCCAACGGCGCCAAGTTCGTCGTCGGCCCGATCCTGAACGCCGACGTCGCCAAGGTCTGCAACCGCCGCAAGATCCCGTATTCGCCGGGCTGCGGCTCGGCCTCGGAAATCTCGTACGCCGAAGAACTGGGCTGCGAGATCGTCAAGGTGTTCCCGGGTTCGTCGGTCGGTGGCCCCGATTTCGTCAAGGCGGTGCTGGGCCCGATGCCCTGGACCCGCATCATGCCGACGGGCGGCGTCGATCCGGACGAAGCCTCGGTGAAGAAGTGGTTCGGCGCTGGCATCGTCGCCGCCGGCATGGGCTCCAAGCTGATCACGCAAGAAATGCTGGACGCCAAGGACTACGCGGGCATCTCCAAGAAGGTCCGCGAGACTGTTGACCTGATCAAGAAGGTTCGTGGGAAAGCCTAAATGACCGACAATATCCTCAACATCCGCCCGGCTTCGGAAACGAAGTGGGACTGCGCTTCCTTCGGTGAAGTGATGCTGCGCTTCGACCCGGGCTTCGGCCGGGTTCGCAACGCTCGCCAGTTCAACGTCTGGGAAGGCGGCGGCGAATACAACGTCGCCCGCGCCTTCAAGAAGTGCTGGGGCAAGCGCTCGACCGCCGTCACCGCCCTGCCGGTGAACGACCTGGGCTGGCTGGTCGAGGATCTGATGATGCAGGGCGGTGTCGACACCTCCCACGTCATCTGGCGCGACTTCGACGGCCTGGGCCGCAACACCCGCGTCGGCCTGAACTTCACCGAAAAGGGTTTCGGCGTTCGCCCGGCCCTGGGCTGCAGCGACCGGGGCCACTCGGCCGCCTCGCAGATCCGCCCCGGTGAAGTGAACTGGGAAAAGCTGTTCGGCGAGGAAGGCGTGCGCTGGTTCCACACCGGCGGCATCTTCGCGGCCCTGGCCTCGAACACGGCGGAAGCCGTGATCGAAGCGGTCGAAGTGGCCCGCAAGTACGGCACCGTGATCTCCTACGACCTGAACTACCGCGCCTCGCTGTGGAAGTCGCAGGGCGGCAAGGAAGGCGCGCAGAAGGTCAACCGTCACATCGCCCAGTACGTGGACGTGATGATCGGCAACGAAGAAGACTTCACCGCCTGCCTGGGCTTCGAAGTCGAAGGCCTGGACGAGCACATCAGCTCGATCGACCCGGCCAACTTCAAGAAGATGATCGAGACTGCCGTGAAGCAGTTCCCGAACTTCAAGGTCGCCGCGACCACCTTGCGCAACGCCAAGACCGCCTCGGTCAACGACTGGTCGGCGATCCTGTACGCCGGCGGCGAGTTCTACGCCTCGATGATGCGCGAGAACCTCGAGATCTATGACCGCGTCGGCGGCGGCGACGGCTTCGCCTCGGGCCTGGCCTTCGGCTTCATGGAAGGCAAGGGCCCCCAGGCCGCCGTCGAATACGGCGCGGCTCACGGCGCCCTGGCCATGACCACCCCGGGCGACACCTCGATGGTGCGCCAGGCGGAAGTCGAGGCCGTGATGAAGGGCAAGGGCGCGCGGGTCATCCGCTAGCCTTCCTTCTCCCGGAAGCAAGACGAGAAGCCCTCGGCCGCAAGGCCGGGGGCTTTTTCGTGGGTGGGGTGCTCTATCTCCCGACCGTTCTCGTCGAATTCGACCTTCTGGAGACCGGGCGGAACGGGGTCTCCTTCCTTGAGATATTCGATTATGCCGTGAGCGCCCCTGTAGGTGTGCTTGCGTCGTCGTTCGAGCTGCGCCGCGAGCGCGATGAAGCGTTCCGTGATCTTCGCCGTGAGCCAAGTCTTTGTATGGGCGCGGCGGCGTGCGGAGCGTGAACCACCGAGGCGGCGCTTGGGACGAGGCGAGCGGGGTAGGGGCATGGGAACCTCCGTTCTTTAGATCCTCCCCCGCATGCGGGGGAGGTGGCCCAGAGGGCCGGAGGGGGCTAGCTCGGCCCAAGCCGCGTTAGCCCCCTCAGTCGCTCCGCGACAGCTCCCCCGCGGCGCGGGGGAGCATCGTCAGGCGCGCGAAATTGGCCCGACGCGAAAACGCCAGGAGTGGGGAGGGATGCGGAGCGCCGGGCAACGCCCGGAGTTTGATTGTGTTGTTACCGTTTCGACGAAGTCCGACGCTCCGCGCGATCGTTTTCCGCCAGCGTCCCGTCGGGTGGCCCTGTTCAGGCCTTACCGGGATCCGAAGCCCTTCGTTTCCGAAGGTCCTCGGCGTCGAAGAGAGCGAGCCAATACAGGCTAAGACACACCCTTTTACCTTCAACCACGCCAGCGGCGGGCGGGTCTGGCCAGCAACCAGATCCCGGACCGTTCGAGTATCCCCCTCGAACCTGGCCCCGCTCGACCACCCCCCGAAGCCGCGAAGGTCGCTGGCCGCGCGCCCTCCCCAGTGCTTCGAGGTGGGTAGAGGATAAGGCTGGTTTCGGGGGCGGGGGACGGAAGGGGCTGAACGCTCGTGGTTCGCCCTTCTCCCCTTGCGGGAGAAGGTGGCCGCCGAAGGCGGTCGGATGAGGGGTCGTGCAGGCCTAACCGGTTGCACCATCACGCTAATCCGACAGGTCTATCGACCCCTCATCCGGCCCTGCGGGCCACCTTCTCCCGCAAGGGGAGAAGGATGAACACCCGCGCCCCGACGAGCACAGTCTAGTGCGCCGAGAACCGCAGCAGCGCCGGCACGGCTGGCGCGCCGGCGACCGAGGTGAAGTTCCGGAAGCGCGGGCTGTTGAAGCCGATCCAGTAGTCCCCGGGCTGGACGACGCAGTCGAGCGTGAAGCTGCGGCCGTCGGCCGACTGGGTCGGCTTCGGGGCGCAGGTCGGGTAGCTGGCCTTGTCGCGCGCGATGAACGAATAGCCCGGCGCCATCGGCTGGTCGAAGGTGACCTTGATGGCGATCTTGCCGGCCGCCACCTCCGCGCCGACGGCCGGAGAGGTGGCGACCACGCGAGGCGGACCCGAGGGAGCCGGGTGACCGGCGACGGCCAGGGCGGCGAAGACGCCGACCGCGGAAGCGAGGATAATCATGCAAAGCGCTCCTAGAAGCAGGGGCCAGCGGGCCCGCAAGACGAAGGGACGGCGTCCGGTGTCGCCGCCGGTCGCCGCGTCCGCCACTCCGATTTTCTCGTCACGATTTTCTTGGGCCGCCGCCAGCCGCGCCAGTTCGCGGCTGCTGCCGACGCCGGCCTTGCGCCGCGCCTCGCGCAGCCGTTCGTTGACCGCGGCCTCGGTGAGATCGAGCACCGTCGCGGCGCTCTTGGCGGTGTGGCCCCGGGCCAGCAGCAGCAGGATCTGGCGCTCGGTGTCCGACAGACGCGAGAGGTCGGGCATGGCGGTCTTGGCTCGGCTTTCGCAGCTCTAGGATGAGCCCTAGATCAGCACGCTTCGGTCCGCTGCGGCAACGCTCGGCTTGGCCGGATCACGATGCCGCGCCCCGACGGAACGGCGGGGCGGCTCCCCGGGTTGATCCTCCATGGTTCAACGGTGCGAGTTGACGCGAATGTTGTCGCCAGTCTCCAAGTCTAGCCAATTGGCCCTGCTGGCGTTGTGTCTGGGGATGGGGACGGCTGACGCGGCGCTGGCGGGCAAGCAGGAAAAGGCGCCCCAGACCTCGGCGGAGGCCAATACCGACAATCTGGGCTCGGCGGTGGTCGCGCCGCTGCGCGACATCAATGTCGTGCGTTCGCAGATCCCCGACCTGCTCAAGACGGCCGTCGCCGATCCCTACGCGCCGCCGAAGACGGGCTGCGAGCCGCTGAAGGCCGAGATCGACAGTCTCGATGCGGTGCTGGGCGACGACTACGACGACCGCTCCGAGGCCGGCAAGGGCAAGAAGGGTGAGGCCGTGTCCAAACCCGTGCTGGGCGTGGTGGCCCGCACCGTCACCGACGTGATCCCGATGCGGGGCTGGGTGCGCCAGCTGACCGGGGCCGAGCGCCACGACCAGATGGTCCGCGACGCCATCAAGGCCGGCTTCGTGCGGCGCGGCTACCTCAAGGGCCTGTACAACGCCGGCACCTGCAAGGGGAACCGCCTGGTGTTCGTCGCCGCCAAGCCCGCGCCGAAGCCGGTCTTCGTGGCCGCCGCGCCGGCCGCCCCGATCCAGGTCGCGGCCGAGCCCGCGCCCGCCCTGGTGCCCGCGCCGCTGGCCCCGTTCACCACCACCGTGAAGGTCGCGGCGGCGTCGGAGGGGGCGGAGACGCCGGGCGTGCCGTAGGCGAGGACGCCGTTCCGGATCATTGCGCCGCTCGGCAACCTGTGATGGTGTCGCCGCACTGGCCAGTGTCGGGTGGCGTCATGCGAGTTCTTGTCCTTGTCGTGCTGCTGTTGGTCGGCGCGCCGATGGCGCGGGCGGCGGAGGTGGTCGGCGTCACATCGGCCGAAGGTTGGTTGATCTATGGCGCGAAGACCAGCTTCGCCCGAGAGGCCGGCCCGCCAGGCGGCGGCGCGGTGGTCGTCGAGGCGACCGAGACGGCGGATCCCTGGAGCAGCGGCGCGGCCGCCGTATTCAACGGAGCGGTCAAGGCGGGCGAGACCTATACGGCGGTGTTCTGGTTGCAGGCGCCGACGTCGGCCAAGATCTCGGCCCTGCTGCTGACCAATGCCCCGCCTTATCCGACCTTCGCCCGGACCGAGCTCGTCGGAGCCGGCGACTGGAAGCGCATTACGATCACCGGCGTGGCCAAGGCCGACGCCGCGCCGGTCCAGGACGCCCTGACCCTGCACCTGGGCCGCGCGGGCGAACCGGTGAGGCTGGGGCCGGCGATCATTCTGCGCGGCGCGCCCAGTGAGGCCGAACTGGTGGCCATCGAGAAGGCCTACAAGCCCGCCGGGCGGGCCGAGGACGTGGCCTTCACCGCCTCGGATGGCGCGGTCCTGGCCGGGACCCTGCGGACGCCGAGCGGGAAGGGGGGCTTTCCGGCCGTGCTGATGCTGGGCGGCTCGGGCGTGCAGGTTCGCGGCGGCTTCACGCGGCTGCAGGAGCGTCTGCTGGCGGCGGGGATCGCGACGCTGGAGTACGACAAGCGCGGCTGCGGCCAGTCCGGCGGCGAGCGTATCGAGACGATCCCCAGGCTCGCCGCCGACGCCGAGGCGGCGGTCGCCTTCCTGCGCGCCCGCCCGGACATCGATCCGTCGCGCATCGTCGTGCTGGGCTCCAGCCAGGGCGGGATGGTCGCGCCGGCGGTGGCGCTCCAGGACAAGCGATTGCGCGGCGTGGTGATGCAGGTCGCGCCGGCCGTCGTCGGGGCGCAGGTCGTCGGCGATCAAGTGGCCCGGCAGCTGGTGATGCAGTGGCCGCGAGGCGGCTCGTACGCGGACCAGCGACGGTTCGTCGACGGCCTCTTGGCGATCGTCAAATCCACCTCCGACCCCGCGGTTCGTCGCGCGCGGATCTCGCAAGCGGTCGGGGACGCGGTCAAGGCGGAGCGAATTCCACCGGACGCCGCCGAGTCCATCGTGGCCGGCCTCACGGACGTCGCCGCGAGCTCTGTCCTGGACTATCGCCCAGCCGAGGTTCTGCGTCGCCTGAAGGGGCCCGCGCTGCTGATCTATGGCACGAAGGACGTCATGGTCTCGGCGGTCCAAAACGCGCCGGTCGCGCGCGCGGCGCTGAGGGGCAATCCGCAGGCTCGCGTGGTCGTGCTCGAGGGGCTGAACCACTTCCTGCAACGGCCGCGAACCGACGATCTCGAGGAATGGCGGACCCTGGGCGGCGGCATGAGCGACCCCGAGGCTATGAACCTGATCGTCGGCTGGATCGAGGCGACGGTCGGGGCGCGGCCGCCCGTCTAGCCTAACCCCGCACGAAGATGTTGCGCAGCCATTGGGCGCCGACCTTGGCGGCTTCGCCCCAGTCCTCGACGTCGTCCAGGGCCTCGGGCTTGTAGCCCCAGGGGTTGAACAGCTTCAGGCGCGGGACCTTGGCGAAGGCGGCCGTGTCGCGGGTGGCCAGGGTCAGGCCATGCTCCAGGGCCGTGGCGGCCAGCAGGGCGTCGCGCGGGTCGGCCAGGGGGACATGAGCCCGGCGGCGGACCACGGCGGCGTCGACCGCCATGACCCGGCCGTCGAAGGCGGGGGCGACGCGGTTGTCAAGCCAGTCGCGGAGCGCTGCGCCTTGAACCTTGTCCTTGCGCTCGGCGCGGGCGGCGGCGGTCTCGAGTTCCAGCAGGGTGAGGGCCGAGATGAACAGGCTGGAGCGCGCCGCCCCGGCGGCCCAGGCGGCCAGGCCTGGATCGGTTGTACCGGCCTTGGCGTTGCGCAGCTCGAAGACGATGTCGGTGTCCAGCAGGTGCATCAGGCGTCGCCTCTTTGGCGGCCTGGGCGGTCCCAGGTGTCGGTGGAACGCGCGCTCTCCAGGTCGACGGCGGGCAGGCCCGGCATGGCCAGCAGGTCGACGATGGTCTCGGTCTGACCCGTCAGGCGGCGATAGGTCTCGACGCTCATCAGCACGTGGGTAGGCCGGCCGCGGTCGGTGATGAACACCGGCTCGATTCTGGCCGCCCGCTTGGCCTGGCTGACATCCTGGTTGAAGTCGCGGCTGGTGAGGACCTTCATGCGCGTGTTCCGCCGTCCATTTTCGTACCTACATGCCTACATTGACAAGGCTGTCTTGTAGGCACGTTACTACATAGTAGCGTTCGAGCAACAGAAAATAAGCCAACGAAAACAATCGGCTGACGGATACATCAAAAACGCCGGTCCCCGATTGCGCCTGGCTGCGATCTCTGCGCGGCTTGAGGTCAAGGCGCAAAGCCAGACCATCCATTAGGGGGCCAACTCAAGTGTCAGACCTACTCGCGCAGACGCTCGCCACGGCGGCGGACCTGCTCAACGCCCACGGACCGGCGACCAAGGCCGCGGCGAAGAGCTTCTCGCCGACCGATTTCAGCGTGCACTTCTTCCTGCAGCTGGCCGTCATCATCCTGACCTGCCGCGTGGTCGGCTGGTTGGGCCAGAAGATCCTCAAGCAGCCCCAGGTCGTGGGCGAGATGATCGCCGGCGTGGTGCTGGGCCCGTCCTTGCTGGGCCTGCTGTTCCCGCATTTCCAACTGGCGCTGTTCCCCAAGGAGACCAAGAACGTCCTGTACGTGGGCGCCCAGCTGGGCGTGGGCCTCTACATGTTCATGGTCGGCACCAGCTTCCAGGCCGACCACTTCAAGGCCAAGGCCAAGAGCGCGATGAGCGTCTCGTTCGCCGGCATCGCCGCGCCGTTCCTGATCGCGGCGGCGATCACGCCGTTCCTGCTGAAGGTCCCGGGCCTGTTCGCGGCCGGCATCAGCCAGGCCAACGCCACCCTGTTCATGGGCGCCTGCATCGCCCTGACCGCCTTCCCGATGCTGGCCCGGATCATCAATGAGCGCGGCCTGGCCAAGACCTCGCTGGGCACGCTGTCTTTGACGGCCGGCGCCTTCGACGACGCGGTGTCGTGGTGCGTGCTGGCCCTGGTGCTGGCGACGTTCGGCGGCGGCCCCGGCGTGGCGATCCTGGCGATCGGCGGCGGCCTGGCCTACGTGCTGTTCCTGACCACCTTCGGGCCGCGCATCCTGGCTCCGCTGGGCCGGATGGTCGAGCGCGAGGGGCAGATGAGCACCACGGTCCTGGCGCTGGTCCTGCTGGCCTTCTGCTTCTCGGCCTTCCTGATGGACGCGGTCGGCATCCACGCCATCTTCGGCGGCTTCATCCTCGGCGTGGTCATGCCGCGCGGCAAGCTGGTCGAGGAGCTGAAGCGCAAGGTCGAGCCGATCGCCGTCGTCATGCTGCTGCCGATGTTCTTCACCTATTCGGGCCTCAACACCCGGATGGACATGGTCAACTCGCCGAGCCTGCTGTTGATCGCCGTCGGCATCCTGGCCGCCTCGGTCCTGGCCAAGTGGGGCGCCTGCTACGCCGCCGCCCGCCTGACCGGCGAGACCCACGACACGGCCATGGGCATCGGCGCCTTGATGAACTCGCGCGGCCTGATGGAGCTGATCATCATCAATATCGGCCTGCAGAAGGGCATCATCGGCCCGACCCTATTCTCGATGCTGGTGCTGATGGCGATCGTCACCACGGTGATGGCCAGTCCGCTGTTCGAGGTCGTCTACGGCAAGAAGGCCCGCGAAAGCGGCGCCCTGGGCGCGGTGCCGGATCCCGCCGCGGCCTGACCCTCGTCAGAAAACACACTCCCCCTTGGGCCCGCTTCGGCGGGCCCTTTTGTCTGGCGGGCGCTCTCGTCCGACGCGTCGGGTGCGACAAACCGAACGCTCGAACTTTACCGTTCATTGATCTTGGCCCCGCTCTCTTGCCACATAGGGTTTGGCCCGTGGGGGGATGCGATGACCGGCTTGCGCAATCATGGGATCGATCGTCGCGCGGGCTCGGACCGCGCCGTCGTCCGGCCCTCGGGCTAGGCGACGTCCTCGGATGGCGGTTCGCCTTCACCTCTATCGGCCATCGGCCCAAAAGCACGGACTGCCGGCCGCCTTCGCGCTGTTCCTGGCCTATGTGGCGGTCGAGCTGTGCATCTGGCTGTTCTGCCGCGACATCAGCGACGCGGTCGCCTTCTTCCCCTCGAACGGGATCCTGCTGACCGCGATCCTGGTGCTGTCGCCGCGCCTCGGCATCGCCTTCTGCCTGGCCTGTTTCAGCGTGGATCTGCTCCACAACTGGATCGGCCGGATCGACCTGACGCACGCGGTGCTGTTCAGCAGCCTCAACCAAGCGCTGGCCTTCGGCGGCGCGGCGCTGACACGGACCTTCTGCGGCGCGGCGCTGGACCTGTCGCGCGCGCGGCGCCTGGTGGTGTTCTCGCTGATCGCCGCCGTCAGCGCCGCGACGGAAGCCTTGATCGGCCAGATCCTGGTCGAGCTGATCGACGGGGCGTCCGGCGACTTCTTCCATGCCTGGCTGCAATGGACGCTGGAGGACGGCCTTGGCCTGCTGATCGCCACGCCGGCGGCCCTGCTGCCCCTGAAGCAGAAGCGGCTGTTCCAGGCCGCGAGCGGCGCCGGCCTCGAACGCCAGCTGCTGCTGGCGCTCACGGTCGCCCTGGCGGTTGCGGCGTTCACCTTCGGCCAGTTCATCGCCCTGACCCTGGTCATGCCGGTGCTGGTGCTGACGGCCTTTCGCGCCGGGCCGGGATGGGTCTATGTCTCGGTGCTGACGACCAGCGTCGTCGCCATGGCGCTGACGGCCAACGGTCATGGGCCGATCGCCTCCATGGCGCCCACGGACCCCTACCGTCAGCAATTCATGGTCCAGCTGTTCATCGCCTCGACCTTCGCCACGGCCGTGCCCGCCACGGCCGCGCTCAGCGCGCGCAACCGCAGCGCCCAGCGCCTGGAGCGGGCCTACGCCGCCGTGCGCAAGGCCAAGGAAAAGGCCGAGGCGGCCAGCCGCTCCAAGTCCGAGTTCCTGGCCAATATGAGCCACGAGATCCGGACGCCGATGAACGGCGTCATCGGCGTCATCGGCGCGCTGGCCCGCACCGAGCTGGCGCCGCGACAGCGGGACATGGTCCAGCTGGTCGAGACCAGCGCCGACTCCCTGCAGGTGCTGCTCAACGACGTTCTGGACATGGCGCGGGTGGAGGCGGGAGAGCTGGCCATCCATGCCGAGATCTTCGACCTTCGGGCCACCTGCGAGACCATCGTCGAACTGTTCCGCGCCAAGGCCGAGGAGAAGGGCCTGGCTCTGGATCTGCGCGTCGCGCCGTCCGCCGCCGAGCGGCATGTCGGCGACGCCGCGCGCCTGAAGCAGATCCTCGGCAACCTGGTCTCCAACGCCGTCAAGTTCACCGAGCGCGGCCAGGTGAGCCTGAGCGTCGAGGCCGCCCCGGAGACCGACGGAGCCCAGGCGCTGACCCTGACGGTCACCGACACGGGCATCGGCTTCGACGCCGAGACCGGCCGGCGCCTGTTCGCGCGCTTCGCGCAGGCCGACGGCTCGATCACCCGGCGGTTCGGCGGCACGGGTCTTGGCCTGTCGATTTCCCGGGCCCTGACGCGGCTGATGAACGGCGAGATCGAGGTCGATTCCGTCGCCGGGGAGGGCTCCCGCTTCAGGGTGCGCCTGACGCTGCCGGTGGCGGTGGCTGATCGCGCCGCGCCTTCGCCCGGCAACCTCGTCCTGAACGCGGGGCGCACGCTGAAGATCATGCTGGCCGAGGACCACGACATCAACCGCCGCGTCGTGGCCTTGATGCTGGAGGGTCTGGGCGTGGAACTGACCATGGCCGTCGACGGGCAGGACGCCGTCACAAGGTTCAGGCCCGGCGAATACGACCTTGTGCTGATGGACATGCAGATGCCCAACATGGGCGGCCTGGAAGCCATCGCCCACATCCGCCAGGCTGAGCGCGACGCCGGCGCGAAGGCGACGCCGATCGTGATGCTGACCGCCAACGCGCTGCCGGAGCACCAGATCGCCGGCCTGACCGCCGGGGCCGACGCCTTCCTGACCAAGCCGATCGTCGCCGGCGCGCTGATGGCGACGATCAGCGGGCTGCTGTCCGGGATGGATGTCCCGAGTGAGGATCGGCTCTAGAGCCAATCGGCATTCATCTGGGGCAGGTGCAAAATCCGCCGCCTTCCTGGGCCTTGTGCCCAGGACCCATGTTCGAGGCAGGCGTGGACTCTTTGGGTTTGCGCGACCGAAAGGCCGTGAAGTCAGCCTCAATCCTGTTGAATCTGAACCCTGGGTCCTGGGCACAAGGCCCAGGAAGGCGGGTAAATTCTGTTCGCGGTGAATGTAGATAGGCCTAGGCCTGTTCCAGCGCCTTGTCGAAGCCGAAGCGGTTGATCTGGGCGATCAGGTCGCGATGGCTGGGCAGGTCCTGGGTGGCGCGGTCGGCGAAGCCGCGGATCTTGGCGAACAGCTTTTGCGCCGTCGCCACGTCGGGAAACTCGCCGGCCCCGTCGGCCAGGTCGGTTTCGAAGCCCATGCCGTACAGAATGTACTGGTAGTTGAAGAAGGCGAAGGTCTCGAGATCCAGGATGAAGTCGAACCGGGCCGGCGGGCGGTGGCGCCACTGGTCCAGCAGGTCGACCAGCCGCTCGGGCATGGTGGCCGGATCGGTGTTCTCGCGCCAGAATGGCTCGGTCCGGCGGCTCAGGGCATAGTGCAGCTTCAGGAAGACGATGATGTTGTCGTAGCGCGCCGTCATCAGCTCGTTGAAGCGGCGGGCCGGCGCGCCGACCGGGCCTGAGTGCGGGAACAGCTCGGCGATCATCGCCACGGCGGCCTCGATCAGGACGACGCCGGTGGACTCCAGCGGCTCCAGGAAGCCGGCCGACAGGCCCACCGAGACGCAGTTCTTGATCCACTGCTTCTCGCGATAGCCGGCGTCGAAGCTGATCAGGCGAGGCTGGATTTCACCGCCGCCGAGATAGTCGCGCAGGATGGCCTCGGCCCGGTCGTCGTCGATGTGATCGCTGGAATAGACGCAGCCGACGCCGCGGGTTCCGGCCAGGCCGATATCCCAGGTCCAGCCGGCCTCGTGGGCTGTGGCGACGGTGTAGCTCTGGATCGGCGCGTCGGGGCGCTCGTAGGGCGCGCGGCAGGCCAGGGCGCGGTCGGCGAACAGCACGGGCCGCGCCGACTTGAACGGCGAGCCCAGCGCCTTGCCGATCAGCTCGGCCCGGAACCCCGTGCAGTCGACATAGAGGTCGGCCGAGAGGTCGCCATGCTCGGCGCAGACGATGTGGGCGATGGCGCCGGTGTCGTCGAGGACGGTTTCGGTGAGATTGCCCGTCAAGTGGCGCACGCCCAGTTCGCGGCCGCGCTCGGCCAGCACCTGGGCCAGCTTGGCGGCGTCGAAGTGGTAGGCGTAGTTCAGCGGGCCGGCGAAGTCGCTCTCGTGCGGGCGCTTGGGCGCGCGCTGGGCGTCGGCGACGCGGGCCTGGATGGTGACGGCCTCGGCGAACGGCGCGCGGGTGGCCTCGTTCTGCAGCAGCCAGTAGGGGGCCAGGCTGGCGCCCTCGGTCGAGAACGGCGCCTCGAACGGGTGGAAGAAGCTGTGATGCTTGCCGCCCCCTTTTTTGTCGTTGTCTGGCGCCCGGGCCCAGTCGACGAAGCGGATGCCCTGCTTGAAGGTCGCCGAGGTCTCGCGAATGAAATGCGCCTCGTCGATGCCTAAGAACCGCAGGGTGTTGCGGATGGTGGGGAAGGTGGCCTCGCCGACGCCGATGATGCCGATGTCGGGCGATTCCAGGAGCGTGATTTCCAGGTGCGCCTGCTCGGCCACGCGCAAGGCCTTGGCCAGATAGGCGGCCGTCAGCCACCCGGCCGTCCCGCCGCCCACGATGAGGATGCTTCGCCTGCGTTGCATGCGGGATTGATAGCAGAGTTCGTGGAGGGGGAGAGAGGTTTGGCGGCGTGGGCGCTTTCTCTTGTTGGAGCGCGGCGCCGGCAAGTCGTGAGCCCGATCCGAAGATCGTCCGCCTCGAAATCCGGCCCGCCATTGCCGCTGGCGCCCGGTCCGCTAAGCCGCTACGGCTAGAACGCGACCGACAGGGACGACTTCTCTGGTCTTGCCGTGCGCCGGAGCGACCATGCCCCAGCGCCGGACTGTCCTTGTAGCTCCCGCCCCG
Source organism: Caulobacter sp. Root343 (assembly GCF_001425745.1). Classification (GTDB taxonomy): domain Bacteria; phylum Pseudomonadota; class Alphaproteobacteria; order Caulobacterales; family Caulobacteraceae; genus Caulobacter. Next base: position 449,239 of record NZ_LMDF01000001.1, read on the forward strand.
TTGACGCTCGATCACGGCGGGACCTTCGCCGGGTTCGGCGGCGATAGCGATCCGTTCGCCGCCGCCGTGCGGGCGACCGGCACGCCGATGATCATCACGAACCCGCGCCTGGCGGACAATCCGCTGGTGTTCGTCAACGACGCCTTCTGTCAGCTCACCGGCTATGACCGCGAGGAGGTGATCGGGCGCAATTGCCGCTTCCTTCAGGGTCCCCAGTCCGACCCGGCGGTGGTCGACGCCATCCGCGCCGCCGTGAGGCAGGGACGGGCAATCGCCATCGACGTGCGCAACCATCGCAAGGACGGTTCGGTGTTCTGGAACCGCCTGCAGATGGCGCCGGTCCACGACGCCGGCGGTGACCTGAGCTATTTCATCGCCAGTCAGTTCGACGTCACCGCCGAGCTGCAAAGATTGGAAGACCTCGAACGCCACAACGCCGACCTGGCGACCGAGTCGGCGCGTCGGCTGCAGGCGCAGCGCGACAGCGAGCAGCGGCTTCGCTTCGCCACGGGCGCTGGCCGCATGGGCTTGTGGGACCTGGACCTGATCTCGGGCGAGCTGACGGCCTCGTCGGTGTTCCGGGAGAATTTCGGGCGACTGGCGGCCGAGGCGTTCGACCTGCCGGTGCTGCTGGACGCCGTCCATGCCGACGACCGCCGGCGTGTGCGGGAGGCGTTCAGGAACCCGGACGTCGATGGGGATTTCGCGATCGAGTTCCAGATCGTTCGGCCCGACACGGCCATCGGCTTCATCCAGATGCGCGCCGACATCACCCGAGGCGTCGATGGCGCGCCCTTGCGCCTGGTCGGAGTCTCCATGGACATCTCCGAACGCCTGAAGGCCAATGAAGAGAAGTCCTTGCTGCTCCGGGAGCTCGCGCACCGCATCAAGAACATGTTCGCGGTCGTCGACGGTGTGATCTCACTTTCCGCCAGGGCCGACGCGGCCGCCCGGCCGTTCGCCGACGCCCTGCGGACACGCCTGTTCGGCCTGGGCCGGGCGATGGCCTATGTGACGCCGCCCGAGGCGGTGGGTGGCTCCGAGGTCGCGCCGCAGACCCTGCTGGTGCTCCTGCATGTCCTGCTGGAGCCCTATGGCGACCTGGACAGCCTCCATCGGCGTGTGACGGTGTCGGGCGACGACGTTCGCATAGGCCGCGCCGCCACCACCTCGATGGCCTTGATCATCAATGAGCTGGCGACCAACGCCCTGAAATACGGGGCCTTGGGTCACGCGGGCGGCACGGTCAGGATCGAGATGACCAAGGACGGGGACGACGTGGCTGTCGCGTGGTGCGAGCACGTCTCCCGTACCCTGGCCGTAACCGAGGTCGTCCAGGGCGGGGGCTTCGGCAGCATCCTTCTGGAAAACGCCGTCGTCCGGCAGCTTCGCGGACAGTGGTCACGCGAATGGACGGCGACGGGATTGCAGACGAACCTGCGTTTCTCGCAAGCGCGCCTCGCACGCTGAAAAAAAGCAAGGCGCTGACCGCAATTGGTTAATCAAGTTAGGCGGAACCTGCGGGTGTCGCGGGTGTTGAAACTATCATGGAAAAGCTGGTGAATCGGACGACGATCCTGGTGGTCGACGATGAGCCGTTCATTCGCTGTGTCGCCGCCGACTGCCTTCGTGAGGCGGGCTACTTGATCCTGGAGGCGGACGACGGCGTCGAGGCGCTATCCTTCCTCGATGAAAATCCCGAGATCAGCGTGCTGTTCACGGACATCAACATGCCCGGCATGGACGGCTTCGCCCTGGCGGCGGAGGTCCGAGTCCGCCGGCCGCTGATGCGGGTGATCCTGACGTCGGGCCGTGAGCGGCCGACCGCCGAGCAGATGCCTGCTCGCGGCCACTTCATCGGCAAGCCCTATGCCGAGCATCAACTCCGGGATCTGATGGCCCTGGCCGCGGCCTGACGCCTCACCCCTTCGGCGTCACCTTGATCAGCTTGCCGTCGTCCTCGTCGGTCAGGACGTAGATCGCGCCGTCCGGGCCGACCGTGACGTCGCGGACGCGGCCGCCGATGTCGGTGAACAGGCGCTCCTCGCCGACCACCTTGCCGTCCTTCAGGACCAGGCGGTCTACGTGCTGCTCCTTCATCGAGCCGATCAGCAGGCTGCCCTTCAGGGCGGGGAACAGGCTTGCCTCATAGAAGGCCATGCCCGAAGGGGCGATCACCGGATCCCAGTAATAGACCGGCTGTTCCAGCCCATCCTTCTGGGTGATCCCGTCGCCGATCGGCTTGCCGGAATATTCCTCGCCATAGGCGATGGCCGCCCAGCCGTAGTTCTTGCCGGGCTCGGGATGGTTCAGCTCGTCGCCGCCCTTGGCGCCGTGCTCGACGGTCCACAGCTTGCCGCTGGGATCGAGCGCGGCGGCCTGGATGTTGCGGTGGCCCAGCGACCAGATCTCGGGCTTGGCGCCGGCCGTCTTGACGAACGGGTTGTCGGACGGGATCGAGCCGTCGGCGTTGACGCGGATCACCTTGCCCAGGGTGGCGTCCAGGTGCTGGGCCTGAACGCGGCCTTCCTGGATCGAGCGCTCGCCGGTGGTGATGAACAGCTTGCCGTCGGGGGCGAAGACCAGGCGGCCGCCGAAGTGCAGGGCGCTGTCCATCTTCGGCGCTTGGCGCCAGATGACCTGGACGTTTTCGAGTTTGGGCGCGGCGCCGAGCACCAGCTTGCCGCGCGCGACGGCGGTGCCGTTCACGCCGCCTTCGGCTTCCGCGTAACTCCAATAGACGAGGCCGTTGCTGGCGTAGGCGGGGTCAAGGGCCACGTCGAGCAGGCCGCCTTGGCCCTCGGCGTACACGGCCGGCAGGCCGGCGACAGCGGGCGACAGCTTGCCGTCCTTGCCGAAGACCCGCAGGCGTCCGGCGCGCTCGGTCAGCAGGATCTCGCCCGACGGCAGGAAGGTCATGCCCCAGGGGTGGTCGAGGCCGCTGGCCAGGGTCGCGTACTGGCCCATGACGCCCGAGTTCAGGCCCGGCGCCCGGGTCTGGCCGGCGAAGGCGGGCTTCTGCTCGGGAGCGTTGGGCGGGCGGGTCTCGACCGGAGGACCCACCTGTCCCGGCTGGGCGGGAGCGGGGCCACAGGCGGCGAGGGCGACGGCGAGGGCGGCGGAGGCGGTAAGCAGGGAGGCGCGCATGGGCGGGAGGTTAAGCCGGTTTTCGAGACGCGGGCTACCCGGATTTGGAAGGCTAAACCGTCAGCTCCCGCCGCGCCTCCGAAGCCCTCCGGGCCAGTTCCAGCAGGTCCATCACCCGCAAACCCTCCTCGACCGGTACGGGTGAGGGCGCGCCGTGCAGGGTCGCCTCGCGCACGCCGGCGTAGAAGGCCCGGTAGTCGGCCGGTTCGGGCGAGACGTCGGCGTGGACCTGGGCGTCGTTCTCGACCGTGGTCAGCACGCCATGGCGGCTGTCGCGGCCCCAGCCGGGCGCGCCGGGGACCATGCCGGCCTTCAGCTGGGCCTCCTGCGGGTCGAGGCCGTGCTTGACGAAGCTGCCGCCGGTTCCGTGGACGGCCAGGCGCAGGTCCGAGGCGGCGGTCAGCAGGCTGCCGTGCAGGATCACCCGCAGGGTCGGATAGCGCAGCACGACGTGGAAGTAGTCGTCGGCCCCGGCGCCCGGACGCTGGACGCCGATGTCGGCGGTCACGGCCAAGGGCTCGCCGAACAGCACCAGCGCCTGGTCCAGCAGGTGAGGCCCCAGGTCCATCCAGGCGCCGGCGCCCGGTCCGGCCCGCTCGCGCCAGCGGTCGCGGACCACGGGGCGGAAGCGGTCGAAATGGCTCTCGAACTGGACGACCTCGCCCAGGGTCCCGTCGGCGATCAGGCGCTTCACGGTCAGGAAGTCGCTGTCCCAGCGGCGGTTGTGGAACACCGTCAGCAGCTTGCCCGCTGCCCGCGCCGTCTCGGCCATGGTCCGGGCCTCGGCGGCGCTGAGCGCGAAGGGCTTGTCGACCACGACGTGCTTGCCGGCGTTCAGCGCCGCGATCGCCTGGGGGGCGTGCAGGGCGTTGGGCGTGGCGATGACCACCAGGTCGATCGCGGGATCGGCCAGGGCTTCGGCCAGATCCGGGGCGACGCGGGCGTCGGGCAGGTCGGCGGCGACCTTGGCCGGGTCGCTGGACACCACGGCGCGCAGGGTCAGGCCCGGCGTCGCGACGATCAGCGGCGCGTGGAACGTCTTGCCGACATAGCCGTAGCCGACGAGGGCGACCTTGAGCGGGGAGGAGGCGGGCATGGTCGCGTTCTAAACGAAAAAGGCCGGGGATTTCTCCCCGGCCTTTCCGTGTCTCACGAAAGTGATCCTGTTGGCCCTAGAGCTTGGCGGGCTCCATCTTGGGCGAGAGCAGGTGGATGACGATCAGCGCGATCAGATAGGCCGAACCGGCGACGACGAAGATCGGGGTGTAGGTGCCGATGCTGTCGAGGACCTTGCCGATGTACTTCGAGAAGGCCATGCCGCCGAGCGCGCCCAGCATCCCGCCGATGCCCACCACCGAGCCGACGGCGGCGCGCGGGAACACGTCCGAGGGCAGGGTGTAGAGGTTGGCCGAGAAGCCCTGGTGGGCCGCCGTGGCGACGCCGATGATCAGCACGGCCACCCAGACGCTGTCGGCCTTGGCGGCGAACATCACGGGCACGGCCAGCAGGGCGCAGATCAGCATGGTGGTCTTGCGGGCGTTGTTGATGCTCCAGCCCTTCTTCATCAGGTTGGAGGACAGCCAGCCGCCGGCGACCGAACCGACGTCCGACAGCAGGTAGATGGCGATCAGCGGCGGACCGAAGGTCTTCAGGTCCAGGCCGTAGCGCTTGCCCAGGAAGTCGGGCAGCCAGAACAGGAACATCCACCAGATCGGATCGATCAGGAACTTGCCCAGGGCGAAGGCCCAGGTTTCGCGCTTGGTCAGCAGCTTGGACCAGCCGATCTTCTCGACCGGGTCGGCCGGATCCTGCTCGATATAGGCCAGCTCGGCGGCCGAGACGCGCTTCTGCTCGCGCGGGCGGCGATAGACCAGCAGCCAGATCGGCAGCCAGACCAGGCCGGCGACGCCAGTGACGATGAAGGCCATCTGCCAGCCGAAGGCCAGCACGATGCCGGGCACGACCAGGGGGGTGACGATGGCGCCGATGTTGGTGCCGGCGTTGAACAGGCCGGTGGCGAAGGCGCGTTCCTTCTTGGGGAACCACTCGGCCACGGCCTTGATGCCGCCCGGGAAGCCGCCGGCCTCGCCGACGCCCAGGCCCATGCGGGCGAAGGCGAAGCCGCCGAAGCCCCGCGCGGCGGCGTGGGCGATGTGCGCCACTTGCCAGATGAAGAAGGCGATGCCGAAGCCCCAGCGGGCCCCGATCTTGTCCATGATCCGGCCCCAGGCCATGTAGGCCACGGCGTAGGCCAGCTGAAAGTAGAAGACGAGATCCGCGTAATGCGTTTCGTCCCAGCCGAATTCCTTCGACAGGTCCGCCTTCAGAAGCCCGATCGTCTGACGATCGACATAGTTGATGACCATCGCCGCGAACAGCAGCGTGACGATCACCCACCGATACCGCCCGATCTTCTCGGACGGGGTGGGCGTCTGCGAAACGTCCATGGGCACGCCTTCCTTCCCCGAGAGCTCGCGCCCCTCCGGATTTTTCATCCGAATGAGGCGGCGACCGCTCCAATCAACAATGTTTAGAGCATGACCCCCGGCGAAACCGCCATACGATTTCGGGCGCCGCGCTCGCGTTCGTTATTTCGCCGGCACGGCGACGCAGTCCACGGTTCCGTACGGGCCGAAACTGATGTGGGCGACGTCGCCGGCGGCCACGTCGTGAATGCCCGTGGTCGCGCCGGTGGTGACGATCATGCCCTTCTTCAGCGGCTTGCCCCGCGCGGCCACGGTTCCCAGCAGGAAAGCCAGGGCGGCCAGCGGAGAGCCCGGAATGGTCGCGGCTGTCGCCGTGCCCACCGACTTGCCGTTGATGATGGTCTCGACCGGCATATCCTCCCAGGCGACGTCGCGCCAGTTGGAAATGGCCTGACCAATGATCTGACCATCGTTGTTGCCGAAGTCGGACGCCACGACGGTGGGGCCCAGGGCGTTGATGGTCTTCAGCGGGCTGCCCGCGATCTCGACGCCGACCAGCAGTTCGCCCACGTATTCGGCGGCTTCCTCGGCGGTCCATTCGGTCTTGTCGGCCGGGGCGTCCTTGCCCAGGCGGACGATGAATTCGGCCTCGACGGCGCAGAAGCCGCCGTCGATGGCGCGGAACGTGTTGGGCTCACCGGTCGAGGCTTGCTGGACCTTGGACTTGAAGATGCAGCCGGCCAGCCGCTCGGCGCCGAGGCGCTCGCGATGCTGCGGCGGCACCAGGCCGACCTTCCAGCCGACCAGCTCGTCGGGCCATAGATCGATGGCGATATCCTGCACCGCATAGCCCTCGGCCATGCTCGAGGGAATCACCCCGCCCGGATAGCCGGGGACGCTGACGCCCGCTTGACGAGCCTTGACGAACTGGGGGGCGATGGCCGCGGGGGTGAAAACCTCGCTGTCGGCCTCAGAAACGGTCACGCCGTAGATCCTCCCTCGATTTCGGCACGGGTCCCGCTTGGCGGGTGTTGTCACGTCTCTAGTGGAAACCGGTGTCATTGACAATGCGGCCGTGAACCGCGCCGCTTCGGGGCGACCGATCCGTGGTGACGGCCGGATGACTTGACACCCGTAATAGCGGGTATAGCGTCCCCCAAGAATTACGGATGTAAGCGTCATGCACATCACCGCCGCGGAAGCCCATGTCATGGAAGCGCTCTGGCGCCGCCAGCCGATGTCGGCCGACGACCTGGTCGCCGAGGTAGGGGCCTCGCAGGCCTGGGGCGAGGCCACGGTCAAGACGCTGATCAACCGCCTCCTGAAGAAGAAGGCGATCAAGTCCGAGCGCGCCGACGGCAAGCACGGCTATCGGCCGCTGATCGACCGCAGCGCCTATGTGCTGTCCGAGAGCCAGGGCCTGCTCGACCGCCTGTTCGAGGGTCAGCTGGCGCCGCTGATCAGCCACTTCGCCCAACACCGTCCGCTGAAGGCCGACGAGGTGGAGCGGCTGAAGAAGCTGATCGACGAGATGGGCGAGGGCCGCTGAGGGGGATGTTATCCCTCTCCCCTCGCGGGAGAGGGTGGCCCGAAGGGTCGGGTGAGGGGTCGCGCCGCCCTATCGGACAGGCCTTTCAACCCCTCATCCGTCAGCTTCGCTGACACCTTCTCCCGCAAGGGGAGAAGGGAGTTTCCCTAAGCCCGCATCGCCTTCGCTTCGGGACCCTGGGTCCGCAGGGCCTTGGCCGCCACGTCCAGCGAGCGCACGGGCGGCGGCTTGATTTCCGCGTCGTCCTCGCCGGGACCCGGCCGCGCGCGCAGGGCCGCCACGAAGTTGTCGCGCCAGGCGGTGACGTCCTCGCGCTCGACATTGTCGAACAAGGCCTCCCAGCGCCGCTTGCGCTCCTTCAGGCCCATCGACAGGGCCCGCTCGAGGGCGTCGGAGATTTCCTCGGGACTGTTGGGATTGATGATCAGGGCGTCGCGCATCTGCCGCGCCGCGCCGGCGAAGCGGGAGAGGATCAGCACGCCCGGATCTTCCGGGTCCTGGGCCGCGACATATTCCTTGGCCACCAGGTTCATGCCGTCGCGCAGCGGCGTGACCAGGGCGGCCTTGGCGGCCCGGTAGATCCCGGCCAGCTCGTCGCGCCGGTAGGAGCGATTGACGTAGCGGATCGGGGTGAAGTCCATCTCGGCATAGGCGCCGTTTATGCGGCCGATCAGGCCGTCCAGCCGTCCGCGCAGGTCCTGGTAGGCCTCGACCTCGTCACGTGACAGCGGCGCGATCTGCAGCAGCATCACCTTGCTGCGCAGGTCGGGATGGTCGTGCAGGAACCGCTCGAAGCCGACCAGCCGCTCTTCCAGCCCTTTTGAATAGTCGAGGCGGTCGACGCCGACGATCATCTTGCGGAAGACGCTGTGGGCCATCATCCGGTCGTAGACCTTGCGGGCGGTCTCGCCCTGGACGATCTCGGCGAAGTCCTTGGCGTCGACGCCGATCGGGAAGGCGGCCGCCTGGGTGCGCTGGCCGAACGCGACCAGCTCGCCGCGATCGTTCTTGGAGCCGTGCACTTCCGAGAACACGTAGCCTTCGAAGGCCTGCAGCGACTCCTCGGTCTGGAAGCCGATCAGGTCGTAGTGGAACAGGGCCTCCACCAGCGCCCGGTGGCGGGGCAGGGTGGTGACCAGCTGGTGGGCCGGCCAGGGGATGTGCAGGAAGAAGCCGATCCGGTTGGTCACGCCCATCCGCCGCAGCTCGCGGGCGACCGGGATCAGGTGGTAGTCGTGGACCCAGACGATGTCGTCGGGCTCGATCAGCGGCAGCAGGGTCTCGGCGAAGCGCTTGTTGACCCGGTCATAGCCCTCGCCGAACGAGCGGTCGTAGGCGGTCAGGTCGACGCGGTAGTGGAACAGCGGCCACAGCGTCTTGTTGGCGTAGCCGTTGTAGTACTCCTGGTAGTCGGTCTCCTCGAGGTCGACGGTGGCGACCGTCACGCCCTCGATCCGTTGCATGTTCAGCTGGCCGGTGAATTCCGGAATGGTCTTGCCGCTCCAGCCGAACCAGATGCCGGAGTATTCGCGCAGGGCCGCGGCCAGGGCCATGGCCAGGCCCCCGACGCTGCCTTCGCCGCCCTCGGCCGGGTTCGGCGGATTGACGCGGTTGGATACGACGATCAGCCGGCTCATGCGTGCACCCCGGCGCCCACGGGCGCGCAGAGCCCTTCCAGCCAGCGATAGACGGCCGCCGTGTCGGCGAGATGATAGCGGGCCTCGGTCGGCCGGATCTCGCCGACTAGCACGCCGAAGCCGCCCAGGCGCTTGACGGCGGCGAAGCCGTCCTCGTCGGTCAGGTCGTCGCCGACGAACACCGGCGTGGCCCCGGCGAACGGCGGCTCGCGCAGGAAGGCCCGCACCGCCGCGCCCTTGTCGGCGCCGGGCGTGCGCAGCTCGGCCACCATGTCGCCCAGCTGCAGGACGAGGCCGGTGGCCTGGGACAGGCGCTCGGCGGCCTCGATCACGGCCTCGGCGCAGGCGGGCGCGTTGCGGTAGTGCAGGGCGACGCTGAGGCCCTTGTCCTCGAACAGCAGGCCGTGTTCGCAATGGGCCAGTTCGCCCAGGATGCGGCGGGCGTCCTCGAGGCCGGCGTGGGGTTCGCGACTGGTGACCGCGCCGTCGGCGGTGCGGCGCACCAGGCCGTGCACGGCGGCGATCGCGGTCACGCCGCCGGAGAGGATGTGGTCCAGGTCAGGCAAGGCGCGGCCGCTGACCACCGCGACGCGGTCCTCGAAGACCTCGCGCAGACGGGCGATCAGCCGTGCGCGGCCGGGATCGGGGCCAACGTCGTCGGGGCGCGGCATGATCGGCGCGAGCGTGCCGTCGAGATCCAGGAACAGCGCCGATCGGCGCGGCAGGTCGAAGGGCGGGGGCGGAAGGTCGACAGACTCCGCCCGCGAGACCGGCTGTGCCGCGGTCATGGCGAGAACCCCCTCATCAGTAAGCAACATCCGCCAAAAACGCCGGACGGCCGGGTTCGATCCCGGGAAGCGCTCGAGTTCCCGGGATCGTGAGCGCCGATGAGGGCCCTGAATGGGTCTAGAACAGCAGCTTGCGGACGCTGAATTGCACCACCCGACCGCGTGGATCGAGGTAGTCGGGCTGGTAGGTCACCGGGATCGCGCCATTGGCGTCGCGCACCGTCTGCTGCTGGTCGAACAGGTTGTTGACCGACAAGCTCAGCCGCGTGCCGCGCAGGATCGGATGCTTCTGGACCAGCTCGCGTCGCACGCCCAGATCGGCGAACAGGCGCAGGTTGACGGTCGCCAGGTCCGAGAAGTCCAGATCGGTGGTCGCGCCGCCGACACCGGCGTTGACGTGGGTGCCGCTCTTCCAGTTGGCCGACAGGCGCGCGCCCAGGCCGTAGTGGGTGAGCCCCGCCTGGGCCTCGACCTCATGGCGGGGCTGGCCGCCGCCCGAGCCCAGCACGTCGCCGTTCAAGAGGTCCAGGGCCGGCAGGGCGTCGTCGATCGTCACCCGCTCGCGCAGATGGATGGTGTGGAACAGCGCCAGCTGCAGGCGGGTGGCGCGCGGATTGCCGCCGCCGCCCCGGCCGCCGAAGCCGCCGCGTCCGCCGCCGCCACCGCCGCCGAAGCCGCGCGCGCCCGGGCCGTCGCCGCGTCCGCCGCCGTCGAAGGCCGGGCGCGGGGGCTCTTCGCCCGTCGGCGGGTTCTGGCCCGTCTGCTGGGTCTGGGCGGTGGTGTCGGTCGTATCGGGCTGCGGCTGCGGCGGGCGGTTCGTGTCGTTGTCGCCGGTGTTGCGGGGCAGCAGCTCGGCGCCGGGCACGGTCGACTGTCCGGCTTGCCCACCGCCGCCGAAGCCGCCGCCCTGGCGGCCGCGCCAGCCGCCGGGCGGCGGCGGCGGGGTCTTGCCGATCTGGCGCGAGAAGTTCAGGCCCCAGCGGAACTGCTGGCTCTCGCGCTTGGCGAAGTTGACCGGGCGGGTGTCGACGCGAGTCAGATTGCCGTCGGCGTCGCGCGTGAACCGGTCGGGGAAGGCGGCCTCGACCGCCGCCGTGGCGGCCGGGAAGCCGGCGACGGGATTGTTGATCCGGATCCGCGTGTAGTTGGCGGTCAGCGACAGGCCGGTGATCTTCTCGGGCTTGTAGGTCGCGCCCAGCCTCAGGACGTTACGCTCCTCGGCCCTCAGGTCGGGATTGCCGCCGCTGATGCGAGTGACGTCGACGGTCTGGCCGCGCACATAGTCGAAGATCTGGGCGTTCGGCGTCGTGACCAGCGGATTGCCCAGCTGGGCGATGCTGGGGGCGTTCTCCTGGCGAGTGGCCGAGACGATGAAGCTGATCGGCTTGATGGGCGACCAGTTCAGGCCGCCGCCGATCGTGGTCAGGGTGCCGAAGTCCGAGACCTGGCGCACGGCCAGGTTCAGGTTGGTCGACAGGTCGCCGATCCCGGCCCGCACGCCCTTGCGGCGGCTGGCCAGCGGCAGGTCGAAGCTGACCTGGGCGTTGGCGTCGCCGCGCGACAGCTCGCTGTCGCTTTCCACGCCCGAACGCCGCGAGGTCGCCTCCAGGCGCGAGCCGTTCAGCCCGGCCTTGAACGTCGTCGACAGGTCGCCGGCCTTGAAGTGGGCCAGGGCGCCGTTGGCCACGAACTGCAGGTCGGCCGTGTCGCTGATCGAGCGGGCGCGGTCGGACAGCACCAGCTGGCCCGCCAATGGGGCGAAGGGGTTGAACGTCGGGTCGCGGGCCGCCAGGCGGGCGTTGACACCGGTCAGGTCGACGCCGCGGTCGGTCAGGGTGGTGTTGACCGCGTGGTCGTAGTTGCCGGTCAGCGACAGCCGCAGGGTTTCGGTGTCGCGGTTCAGGGTGAAGCCGGCGTGGCCGGACAGGGCCTTCGAGGTCTGGTCCAGCGGGGCCTGCTCGCCGAGATAGCGGAAGAGCGCCACGTCGCGGCCGAACGGCGAATAGGGATCGCCGGCGGGGATCAGCAGGCGCGCCCGGGCCGGGCCCAGCAGGGAGTCGCTCTGCGAGGCCGTCGCTCCCAGATTCAGGGTCGCCGAGACATTGTCCCAGATGTAGCGGTTGGTGACGCTGTTGATCGACACCTGGGTGGTCTTCGGCAGCAGGGTGCGGGTGTCGCCGAGGTCGCTGACATTGGCCCGGTTGGCGCCGGGCAGGAAGGCGGCCAGGTTCGGCGCGGCGCCGGCGGCCGAGCCGGGGACGGCGGCCACGGTGACCGGCGAACCGGCCAGGGCGCTGAGCGCCGGATCGATCTCGCCGCCGGTGGGCGAGGCGATGTTGCCGACGAAGTCGTAGACGCCGCTCTGGCCCCGGCTGATCAGGTCGCGATCGCCTTCCAGCAGCGAGTCGCTGTTCTGCAGCTTGATCGCCAGGTTGGTGCGGCCCTGGCGATTGAGGCGCAGCTGGCTGTAGTTGGCCTGTTCGCTGAGCTGGCCGCCGTCGGCGGAGCCGCCGACCGCGCCCTCGATCGTGCGAGCCCGGAAACGCTGGCGCAGCACGATGTTGACGACCTTCTGGTCGGCCGAATAGCCGTATTTGAGGGCCACTTCCTCGGGCAGGATCTCGACCCGCTGGATGGCCTCGGTCGGGAGGTCGCGGATCTCGCCCTGGCCCGAGATGCGGCGGCCGTTCAGCAGCACCACCGGATCGCCGCCCAGGCCGCTGGTGGTCTGCGGGGCCAGTTCGGTGAGCAGGTCCGTCATCGAGCTGACCCCGAACGAGCGGACGTCGGCGGCGCTCAGCGTCTCCTCGGGCGGGATGTCGCCCAGCACGGCGCCGAACGGCTTGCCGCTGGCGGTGATGGTGACGGCCTCGACCTCGGTGTCGAGATCTTCCGGCGTGACCGGCTTGGCGGCGTCCTGGGGCGCGCGGGCTTGCGCCGCCGCCGCGGCCTTCGGCGCGCGAGGGGGCGCTTGGGAGGGCGTTTGAGACGGGGAGACGGGCGGTTTGGCGTCCTGCGCGTGGGCGGCGCTCGTCGCGACGCAGCCCAGTACGCCGACCAAGGCCAGTTTGCGGCTCACCAAAGAGCTTCTCCGATTTTTGTGTGTCCCGGTTGGGCAGTTGCCTGCCGGTTGTAACGGTTAGATTTCAGAGTTTTCCCAAATCGCAACATCGGCCTCGGGCGGCGGTCAGCGCACCGAGCTCCAGGGCCGGCTCAGCAGCACCGCGCAGTTGATCAGGCCGACCAGGGAATAGGTCTGCGGGTAGTTGCCCCACAGCTCCCCGTCGGCGAAGCCGATGTCCTCCGAGAGCAGGCCCGCGCCGGTGCGCCGCGACAGCATGTCCTCGAACAGCGCGCGCGCTTCCTCCGAGCGGCCCGACAGGTGCAAGGCCTCGATCAGCCAGAAGGTGCAGATGTTGAACGCCGTCTGCGGCGAGCCGAAATCGTCGGGAATGGCGTAGCGCAGCAGGTAGGCCCCGCGCCGCAAGCCTTCCTCGATCGCCTTCAGCGTGGCGACGTTGCGCGGGTCGTCGGCGGCGTGGAAGCGCAGATCGACCAGCTGCAGTAGGCTGGCGTCCAGCGCGTCGCCCTCGAAGGTGGCGGAGAAGCGCCCCAGCTCCTCGTTCCAGGCCCGGTCCTCGATGGTCTTACGCACCTGGGCGGCGCGGCCGTTCCAGAAGGCGGCCTTGTCCTTGAGGCCCAGTTTCTCGGCGGCGTTGCCCAGGCGGTCGCAGGCGGCCCAGCACATGGCCGAGGAATAGGTGTGGACATTGGCCCGGCCGCGGAACTCCCACAGGCTGGCGTCGGGCTGATCGTGCATCCGATAGGCCTGCTCGCCGACGGGTTCCAGCGCCTCGAAGTCCTCGACCGTTGCTGGCCGCAGCAGGCGCTCGTCGAAGAAGGCCTGGACGGTCGACAGGATGATCTGGCCGTAGACGTCGTTCTGGATGTGCTCGAAGGCCTGGTTGCCGACCCGCACCGGCCCCATGCCGCGATAGCCGGGCAGGTCGGGGGCGAAGCGCTCGGTCAGCATCTCTTCGAAGCCGACCCCGAACAGCGGCTGGATGTGGCCGCCGGCCGCTCGGTCGACGATGTTGCGCAGATAGCCGAGATAGTTCTCCAGGATGTCGACCGCGCCCAGCCGGTTCAGGGCCTGGACCACGTAATAGGCGTCCCTGAGCCAACAGTAGCGGTAGTCCCAGTTGCGGCCGCTGTCGGCGTGTTCGGGGATCGAGGTGGTCAGGGCCGCCACGATCGCGCCGGTCTCCTCGTGCACGCACAGCTTCAGGGTGATGGCCGCGCGGATCACCGCCGTCTGCCAGTCCAGCGGGATGGCCAGGCCCCGCACCCAGTTCTTCCAATAGGCCTCGGTGTCGCGCAGCATCCGCTCGCAGGTCGGGCCCACGGGCGCGTCGAAACCCTCGTCCGGACCCAGATACATGGCGATCGGCTGCTCCAGCCGGAACGTCCGCTCCTCCAGGATATGTGAGACCGGCGCGTCGGTGGTCAGGCGCAGGGTCATGTCCGAGCACAGGTAGCGGATGTGGTTCGAGCCCGAGGTGTGCTCGGCGACCTTGGCGCCCCAGCCGGCCGTGGGCCGCAGGCGCAAGGTGACGCGCGCCACGCCGATGATCGGCCGGATCAGGCGGATATAGGCGGTGGGCCGAAAGATGCGGCCGAACTGCTGGTAGCGGGGGGCGAAGTCGAGGATCTCGATCCGCGCCCCGTCCTCGTCGGCGATCTCGGTGCGCAGGATCGGGGTGTTGCGCAGATAGCCCTGGCGGACCTCGGCGCTGCGGTCGACCTGGACCTCCCACAGGCCCTTGGCGTCCGGACCGGCGGGATCGGCGTTGTCCAGCAGGGCGCTGAACACCGGGTCGGAATCGACGCGCGGCGCGCAGCCCCAGACGAAGCGGCCGGCGGTGTCGATCAACGCGCTCACAGCGCAGTTGCCGATCGGGAAGAGGTCGAGCGACTTGTTCAAGCTTTTATCCATTGAAGGCCCCCGTAACCCGATCTGGGTGAAACCAACGGTGTGGCTTGCGGGTTCCTGTTCTCGAAAAACGTCTTCACGAAACACGGGGAAGGTTCGCCTTCCACGCTACTCGCGTTGACGGCAAGGGCCGGCGTCGGCCATTTGGATCCTTAACGCGGCCTGGCCGCGCGTGTGCGGCGGGCTGTTCGACGGTGATGCGAGTTTCGAGATCCTGCGGCGTCCTGGCGACGGCGCTGTGCCTTCTGTCCTTCGCGCCGGTCCAGGCCCAGTCGCAGCGTCCGCCGCTGGCCGGCGGCCGGCCGTTGCAGTCGGTTCCGCTGATCCAGGCGCCGCGCACGTCGATCTTCCAGCCGGACCTGTCCAGCGTGCAGCTGCGCGCCGACCAGGTGGAGGTGCTGCGCCGGGTGCTGGGCGACGCCTATACCCACGGCTTCGAACTGGGCGCCTTCGCGCCCGACCAGGCCGTCAGCCTCTATCTGAGCCGCGACCCGGCCGCCCGCGCCGCCGGCCAGAACCAGCTGATCGGCCTGACCCTGGCCTATGCCCGCGCCGTGCGCACGGGACGCCTGCCGGCCAGCGGCTTCATGAACGAGTGGGGCCTGCGCCCCGCGCCCTATGACCCGACGGCCGACTTCGTCCTGGCCGCGCAGCAGGACCGTTTGGCCGAGTGGCTGGACGGCCTGCCGCCGCCCTATACCGGCTATCAGACCCTGCGCACGGGCCTCGCCACCTATCGCGACATCGCCGCCCGGGGCGGTTGGGCGCCGCTGACGCCCGGCCCGGACCTGAAGGAGGGCGCGACGGGCGCTCGGGTCGTGGCGCTGGAGGCCCGCCTGGCCGCCGAGGACCCGACCATCGCCGTCGACGCCGCGCCGATCTTCGACGCCGCCCTGACCCAGGCCGTGCAGCGGGCCCAGAAGCGCTTCGGCCTCAATCCGAACGGCATCGTCGACAAGAAGACGCTGGACGCCCTGAACACGCCTGTCGAGCGGCGCATCGACCAGATCGTCGCCAACATGGAGCGCTGGCGCTGGCTGCCGCAGGTGCTGCCGGCCGACCGCATCCAGGTGAACGTCGCCGCCGCCATCCTGTCGGTGTTCCACCACGACACCCCGACCCTGACCATGCGCGCGGTCACCGGGCGGCCGGGCGACGAGACGCCGATGCTGTCGTCGATGATCCATTCCATCGTGCTGAACCCGCCGTGGAACGTGCCGTCCTCGATCGCCGCCAAGGAGCTGTGGCCCAAGGAGAAGGCCAGCCCGGGTTATCTGCGCCGCAACGACTTCATCGTCATCCCCACGGGCGACGGCGGCTCGCGGCTGCAGCAGAAGGCCGGCCCCAAGGCGGCCCTGGGCAAGCTGAAGTTCGATTTCGCCAACCCCTACGGCGTCTATCTGCACGACACGCCCAGCCGCGCCCGCTTCGACAGCTTCAGCCGTCTGGCCAGCCACGGCTGCGTGCGGCTGCAAAAGCCGATCGAGCTGGCCAAGGCGCTGATGGAGGACGACCCGCTCTGGACGCCCGAGAAGATCGACGAGACCCTGGCGTCGGGCGACACCGTGCGGGCCAAGCTGCCCCAGCAGATCGCGGTCTTCCTGCTGTACTGGACGGCCTATGTGACCCCTGACGGGCAGGTGAATTTCCGCCAGGACCCGTATGGCTGGGATCGCGAGCTGGTGCAGCGGATCGCCGCACTCTGACCCTGCTCAGCTTGCTTTCTTAATCTTCATGGGGTGTCCTTGCCGGCGTTTAGTGTCGGGTAAGGGCGTTTTCATGCATCGACGTAAGCTGCTCCAGTGGGGGCTGGGCGCTTTCGGGGCCGGACTTCTACCGCTCGCGGCGCGGGCCGACGACGACATCATCGGCGATATCCTGGAAGGGAAAATCCCCACGGCCGCTCCGGTTCCGCCGGCCGCGCCGCCGGTCGCCCTGCGGCCGACGCCTGTCGATCCGCCCTTGGTCAAGGCGGTGGTCGATCCGCGCTGGGTCCATCTGCACAACATCCACACCGGCGAAAAGCTTGAAGCGGTCTACTGGGAGAACGGCGCCTACGTTCCCGACGCCGTCCACGCCTTGAACAAGGTGCTGCGCGACTACCGCAACGACGAGGTCCACCCGATGAATCCGGGCCTCTATGACATCCTCGACCAGATCGCCAAGAAGACCGAGGCCAAGAGCCCGTTCCAGGTTATCTCCGGCTATCGCTCGCCGGCGACCAACAAGCTGTTGTCCGAACGCAGCGGCGAGGTCGCCAAGCGCAGCTTGCACATGGACGGCAAGGCCATGGACATCTATCTGGAGGACGTCGCGCTCGAACACGTAAGGGCCGCGGCGCTGGATCTCGGACGCGGCGGCGTGGGTTACTATCCCAGCAGCAAGTTCGTGCACGTCGACGTCGGTCCCGTCCGCAAGTGGTCGGGGACCTAATAGGGAAGAGTTAGATGAGCGAGCGTCGCGGCAATCCGTTCGGTTGGGTCATTCTTGGCTTCATCGTCGGGGTTCTGGCGACGTTCGGGACCATCCTGTTCCTGACCTCCAGCGGCGGCGGCTACGAGGACGGTCCGTCCGAGGTTCGCACCGCCGCCGACGACGCCGCGACCGCGGCCATGAGCGCCAAGTCGATCTCGTCCCAGCCAGCTCCGCACAAGATGGAGACCTCCGCGCCGATCGCCGAGGTTCCCGCGGCCGCCGCCCGCGCTGACCGCCCGGCCGCCCAGCCCCAGCCGCTGGACCCGCAAGTGGCCGACGACGCCGCCGCCGCCGGCATGACCTCGCGGGCGCGCCCCTAGGTCAGCGATCTCTCGGCGAAACAAATGAGGTCGCGCGCAACGCCGACCACGCCTTCGACGTCACCAGATCAGCGAAAAAGGAGCTCACGATGAGACGAGTCCTGCTGATCACGGCCGCGACCTTGCTGGCGACGGCCTGCTCACGCCAGACCAATCCCCAGCCCACGCCGGCCAGCCAAAGCGACAACGCCGCCGCTTCGGCTCCCAATGGCGTGGGATCCCAGCGGCAAGACGCCCAGAGGTCCGACGCCGCGGCCGGAGCGACAGCTCAGGGCGGCGCGCCGCCATCGGCGACGGGCGTCGAGCAGGCGGGGAACACGACCCAGAGCGCCACCAGCCGATCGAGCGCCGACCAGCAGGGCGTGACGGCCAGCCCTCCCCAATAGGCCGGCCCATCCGCGACAACCCGCCTCAGCCGTTCCCCACACCCTGCTGACACCAAGCTGGCGACAGGGGGGGCGCAGTTTCCTTGAGGGTTCAAGGAGATGCGTATTGACGATCAAGGGAAGTTGCTGCTGCGGCGGCGTCCGCTTCGAGCTGTTCGAGCCGCCGGCCATGATGGGGGCCTGCCACTGCTCGCGCTGCCGCAAGGCCGGCTCCAGCACCTATGTCTACGTCCGGACCGAAGCCTTCCACTGGCTGGCGGGCAGGGAGCTGCTGGTCCGTTACCAGCCCAAGCCGCCGATGACGTTCAGCCGCGCCTTCTGCCGGCGCTGCGGCACCTCGCTGGGCGACCCGGACGGGACGCGGGTGGTGGCCATCGCCGCCAACTGCCTGGACGATGATCCCGGCGTGCGGATGGACTTCCATGAATACGCGCCCGACAAGCCGCCCTGGGAGGAGATCTGCGACGACGCCAAGCCATACGGCCATGACGCCCCGTCGAAATGAAAAAGGCGGCGGCCGAAGCCACCGCCTTTCGAAGTCTTCCGCCTGAAGGCGCCTAGTCCTTCGGCATCGGCATGGGCGGCAGAGCGCCGGCCTTGCCCTTCATCGCCTGGTGCTGCGGCGGCGGCAGCGGGATCAGGCCGCGGCCTTGCAGATAGCCGCCGCGACCGGTGGCGGCGTCCGACACGAATTCGGTGACGAACTCCTTCAGGCCGGGGGTCACGCCGACCTGCGACTTCTTCACGTAGATGTAGAGCGAGCGCGACAGCGGATACTGGCCGCTGGCGATCGTCTGGGGCGAGGGCTTCACGCCGTTGACCGACGCGCCCTTGATGCGGGCGGCGTTCTCTTCCAGGAACGAGTAGCCGAACACGCCCAGGGCGTTCGGGGTCTTTTCGATCGTGCCGACGATGGCGTTGTCGTTCTCGCCCGCGTCGATCCAGCCGCCGTCGGTGCGCATCGGCGAGACGGTGGCCTTGAATTTCTTCTCGTCGTCGGCCTTCAGCTTGGCTAGGGTCGAAAGCTTGGCGGCCCCGCCTTCCATCGCCAGTTCGATGAAGGCGTCACGGGTGCCCGAGGTGGGCGGCGGGCCATAGGCCAGGATGCGGGCCTTGGGCAAGCCGGGGCCGACCTCGTTCCAGTTCTTGTAGGGCTGCTTGACCAATTGGCCGCCGCGCAGGGTCTGGTCGGCCAGGCCCAGGTACAGCTGCTCGAGCTTGAAGTTGAAGTCCGGGCCCTTCTTGTCGACCGCCACGACGATGCCGTCGAAGCCGATCTTGATCTCGACGATGTCCTTGACCCCGGCCTTCTGGCAGGCCTGGAATTCGGACTTCTTCATCGGGCGCGAGGCGTTGGCGATGTCGGGGAACTTCTCGCCCGCGCCGCCGCAGAACATCTTGATGCCGCCGCCGGTGCCCAGGCTCTCGACCTTGGGCGACTTCTTGCCGGTCTTCTTCGAATAGTTCTCGGCGACGCGCGTCGAGAACGGGAACACGGTCGAGGAGCCGGCCGCCCAGACATAGTCGCGGGCCGCGTAGGCGTTGTCGGCGACGGCGAGCAGGGCGACGGTCGCGACCGCGCCAATGAGCTTGTTCATGTCGTCAAATCCTGTGTCGTCCGGTGGACTTGGGGGAGCATGCCGGACCGATGACCGGGCTTTTGTCACAGTTTAACGACAGTTTTACGACGGTGTCCGTGTGCGGACGAAATGCTAGAGCTTGACGACCTCGCCGTCTTCCTTGGTGAAGCTTTCGGGGCGGTTCTCCAGCAGGTCGAGGACCTTCTCGGACGGCCGGGCCAGCGCCACGCCCTTGGGCGTCGCGACGATCGGGCGGTTTACCAGGATCGGGTGCTCGACCATGGCGTCGAGGATGGCGGCGTCGGTGACGTTCTCGTCCAGCAGGCCCAGCTCCTCGGCGGGCGTGCCTTTCTCGCGCATCAGCTCACGCACCGTCAGGCCAGACCGGGCGGCTAGGTCCAGCAGCTGCTCGCGGCTCCAGCCCTGCTTCACATATTCGACGATGGTCGGTGCGTAGCCGGCCGCCTCGACCATGGCCACGACGTTGCGCGAGGTGCCGCACTTGGGATTGTGGAAGATGGTGACGGGGAAGGGGGTGTCGGTCATGGGGTCTTGTCCGTCTTGAGAAGCCAGCCGAAGACGCCCGCCGCGAGCAGGGCCCCGACGAACTGGGCGAGGATGAAGGCCGGGGCGCAGGACGGCGCGATGCCGGCGAAGGTGTTCGACAGGCTCCGCGCCACCGTCACGGCCGGGTTGGCGAACGAGGTCGAGGCCGTGAACCAGTAGGCGGCGGTGATGTAGAGGCCAACCGCCATCGGCGTGGCCTCGGGCCGGAAGCGCACCGTCCCCAGGATCGTGGCGACCAGCCCGAAGGTCGCCACGACCTCGGCGAAGGCCTGGGAGCCTCCCGCCCGCAGTTTGGTGGAAAGCTGCAGGATCGGCTCGTTGAACATGGCGTGGGCGGCCCAGACGCCGAGCACCGCGCCGACGACCTGCACGACCGGATAGGCCAGGGCCAGGCGCCACGGCAAGTCCCGCCGCAGCGCCGCGACCAGGGTCACCGCGGGGTTGAAGTGGGCGCCGGAGATCGGGCCGAAGATCCAGATCAGCACGACCAGGGCCGCGCCCGTGGCCAGGGTGTTGCCCAGCAGGGCGATGGCGACGTTGCCGCCGGCCAGGCGCTCGCCCATGATCCCGGACCCGACCACCACGGCCAGCAGCATGGCCGTGCCCAGGCCTTCCGCGACCAGGCGGCGGCTCGGCGAACTCACGACGGGCACGCGAAGGCGGTGGTCGGCAGGCAGCCCTCGGGCGCGCCGGCGCAGCAGTCCTCGGCCAGGTAGGCGACGAGAGCGCTCATCGCCGCGTAGTCGGCCGCGTGCAGGATCGACCGGCCCTCGCGCCGCGAACGGGTCAAGCCCCCGCGCTCGAGAATGGCCAATTGGCTCGACAGGGTGCTGGGCGGGACCCCGGTCAGGCGGGCGATCTCGCCGGCGGGCAGGCCGTCGGCGCCGGCCTTGATCAGCAGGCGGAAGGCCGCGAGGCGCGCGGGGTGGGCCAGGGCCGATAAGCGGTCGATCGCCAGATTTATTTCCATATTTCTAGAATAATGGAAATGATGAAGCGCTGCAATGGCTACGAAGCCAGGGCCAGCAGTCTGCGCGCGGCGGCCTGGTCCGCGACGATGCGGTCCAGGGTCTGGGCGTCCAGCACGGCCAGGAAGGCGGCGGTGGCTTCGTTCAGGGTGCGAGGCAGGCCGCAGACCGGCGCGACCTTGCAACTGGCGCAGTCGACCAGCTGGAAGCCGTCCTCGGTCTGGCGCACCACATCGCCGATGCGGATCTCCGAGGCGGGCCGGCCCAGCCGCAGCCCGCCGCCGCGCCCGCGCTGGGCGGCCACGAAGCCGGCCTTTGACAGCTGCTGCACCACCTTCATCAGGTGGTCCTTGGAAATCCCGTAGGCGCGGGCGATCTCCTGGATCGAGACCGTCTGGCCGTCATGGGCGGCCAGGTGCAGCAGCACGCGGATGGCGTAGTCGGTGTAGCGGGTCAGGCGCATCGCAAGGGTCGCTTACAGGTCCGGATCGGCGGCGTCGAGCCGGGCCGGCTTAAACAGGTACTTAAGGAGCATCTTTTCTTGTTCCAGCTTGGCCTTGGATATAGATGCACTTCATCTGCATCTTATCAAGAAGAGCGCGCCCCATGACGACCCCGCTGAGCGACAAGACGATCTCCCTGGTCAAGGCCACGGTCCCGGCCCTGGCCGAGCACGGCGCGGCGATCACCACCGCGATGTACGCGCGCCTGTTCCAGGACGCCCACATCCGCGCCCTGTTCAACCAGGCCAACCAGGAGTCGGGCGCGCAGGTGAAAGCCCTGGCGGGCGCGGTGCTGGCCTACGCCAAGAACATCGACAATCTGGGCGTCCTGGGCGCGGCCGTCGAGCGCATGGCCCAGAAGCACATCGGCTACAACATCCTGCCCGAGCACTATCCCTACGTCGCCACGGCCCTGCTGGGCGCGATCAAGGAGGTGCTGGGCGACGCCGCCACCGACGAGATCCTGCAGGCCTGGGGCGAGGCCTACTGGGCCCTGGCCAACATCCTAATGGGCCGCGAAGCCGGCATCCGCCAGGAGATCGAGGCCCAGGAGGGCGGCTGGAACGGCTGGCGCGCCTTCGTGGTCGAGCAGAAGGTCCGCGAGAGCGCGGTGATCACCTCGTTCGTGCTGAGGCCCCAGGACGGCGGCAAGGTCGTGGCCCACAAGCCCGGCCAGTACCTGACCTTCACCTTCGACACGCCGACCGAGAAGGGCGTCAAGCGCAACTACTCGATCTCGCAGGCCGCCAACGGCGAGACCTATCGCATCTCGGTCAAGCGCGAGGACAAGGGCCTGGCCTCGGGCCACCTGCACGACACGATCCAGGTCGGCGACGTTCTGATGGCCACCCCGCCGGCCGGCGACTTCCACTTCAAGGCCGCCGCGCGTCCGGTGGTGCTGCTGAGCGGCGGCGTCGGCCTGACGCCGATGGTGGCCATGCTGGAGGCCATCGCCGCCGACCATCCGGAACTGGAAGCCCACTTCATCCACGGCGCGCTGAACGGCGACGTCCACGCCTTGGGCGCGCAGGTCAAGATCCTGGCCGCCGCCCACGGCCACGCCAAGGTCGCCACCTTCTACAGCGAGCCGGGCGCGGCCGACGTGCTGGGCCAGACCCACGACGTC
The DNA here is from genome assembly GCF_001425745.1 of Caulobacter sp. Root343. GTDB lineage: Bacteria > Pseudomonadota > Alphaproteobacteria > Caulobacterales > Caulobacteraceae > Caulobacter. The sequence goes on from NZ_LMDF01000001.1 coordinate 471,704, forward strand.
GAGGGCTTCATCTCGATCGACTGGCTGAAGGCCGAGACGCCGTTCGACACCGCCGACTTCTACCTGTGCGGCCCCAAGCCGTTCCTGCGCGGCCTGGTCGGCGGCCTGGTCGCGGCGGGCGTGCCGTCCGACCGCATCCACTACGAGTTCTTCGGCCCGGCGGACGAGCTGCTGGCGGCTTAGGCCTTAAAAACTGTCATCCCGGACAAGCGCGTAGCGCGCCGATCCGGGACCGCCGCAAACTCAGAGCCTGTTGCGGTCCCGGGTCTTCGCTGCGCTACGCCCGGGATGACAGGGATTGGGGTTCTAGTCCCGCAACTCCACCCAGACCGGCGCGTGATCGCTGGGCTTCTCGCGAGCCCGCACGTGGCGGTCGACCCCGGCGGCGACCAGGCGCTGGGCCAGGATCGGGTTCAGCATCAGGTGGTCGATCCGCAGGCCGGCGTCGCGGTCGAAGCGGCGGCGCAGATAGTCCCAGAAGGTGTAGATCCGCGCGTCCGGATGCAGGGTCCGAAGGGCGTCGGTCCAGCCCTGGTCGAGCATGTAGCGGTAAGCGGTCCTAACCTCCGGCCGGAACAAGGCGTCGTCGCGCCAGCGGTCGGGGACATAGACGTCCAGGTCGGTGGGGATGATGTTGTAGTCGCCGGCCAGGACCACCGGCCGTTCCTCGGCCAGCAGCTCCTCGGCGTGCAGCAGGAACCGCGCGTACCATTTCAGCTTGTAGTCGAACTTCGGCCCCGGCGCGGGATTGCCGTTCGGCGCGTAGAGGCAGCCGACGATCAGCTCGCCGACCTGCGCCTCGATATAGCGGCTGTGCGGATCGTCCGGATCGCCGGGCAGGCCGCGGCGGCGTTCGACCGGCTTGTCGCCGCGCGCCAGGATCGCCACGCCGTTCCAGGCGCTCTGGCCGTGCCAGATCGCGCCGTAGCCGACCTCGCGGATCGCCGCTTCCGGAAACCGGTCCTGCGGCGCCTTCAGCTCCTGCAGGCAGGCGACATCGGGCTTGTTCTCGTCCAGCCAGCGCAGCAGGGCGGCGAGCCGGCCATTCACGCCGTTGATGTTGAAGGTGGCGATCCGCATCGGGACGCCAACGATGCGCCGGCGACGCGAGTTCCGAACCCGCCGCACGAAGCCCTGGCCAAAAAACTTCGCGAGTGCTGGTGTGCGTCCTGCGACCCCGCGCGTCATGTGTTGCAGGGAGCGGTATCAGGCTCGGCGAGGTTCCAGCGGTGCGGCAGGCGACGCCACACGATCTTCGGGGTTTGGATCGGCGCTACAGGCCAGCGCTGATGGCCTTCTTCATGCGCCGCGCGGCCAGCCACAGCGACGCCGAGGACATGACCCAGGAGCTGTTCGCCAAGCTGGCCCGGGTCGAGGACCCCGCCATGGAGAATGCCGACGCCTACATCTTCCAGATGGCCGCCAACCTGCTGCGCGACCGCCACCGGCGCGAGCGGGTGCGGGCCAGCTATCGCGCCACCATCGCGGCGGGTGATCCCGTCGACCTGGAGCCGCTGGACCCCGCCCGCATCCTGCTGGGCCGCGAGGACCTGGGCGCGGTGTCGCGCGTGCTGCGCGAGCTGCCCGAGCGCACCCGGGCCATCTTCCTGCTCTACCGGCTGGAAGGCATGAAGCAGGCCGAGCTGGCCACCCTCTACGGCATGACCACCAGCGGCGTGCAGAAACACATCCTCAAGGCCATGGGCCACCTGACGCGACAGCTGAGGGCGGGCGAATGAGCGGACCCATGGACGACGACAAGATGGACCTCGCCCTCGACCTCGCCCTGGACCAGGCCGCCGAATGGTGTGTGCGGTTGTCCGAAGGCGAGCTGACGCCGGCCGAGCAGGATGAGCTGGACGCCTGGTTCGCCGAGGATCCCGAGCACCGCGAGCTGCTGGACGACTCGGTCGCCGCTTGGCGGGCGGTGGACGAGCAGGCCTCGCACCCCGGCATGATCGCCCTGCGCGGCGAGGCCTTGAACGACCTGCGCCGCGCCCAACGCCAGCAGTGGGCCCGCAAGCCCGGCCCGCGCGTGGCGATCTGGAGCGCCGCCGCGGCGGTGGTCGTCGCCGTCGCCCTGGGCGGCGGCTTGGCTTGGCGGGCCAGCTTGCCGGACGTCTATCGCACCTCCGAGGGCGAGCGGCGCATCGTCGAGCTGGCCGACGGCTCGCGCGCCTCGCTGGACGCCGACACGGTGCTGAAGGTCCGCTACGACGGCGACCGCCGCCGGCTGTGGCTGGAGCAGGGCCGCGCCAAGTTCGCGGTGGCCAAGGATCCGCTGCGCCCGTTCTCGGTCGCGGCCGGCGGCAAGCTGGTGGTGGCCACCGGCACCACCTTCAGCGTCGAACGGGTCGCCGACCAGATGCGGGTCGTGCTCTACGAAGGCCATGTCGCGGTGCTGGACGGGGAGGGCGCCAAGGGCAGCCCGCCGCCGTTGCTGCGGGTGAACGGCGCGCCGACCGAGAAATCGCTGACGCCCGACCATGAGCTGGTCGCCCAGGTCAATTCCGAGGCCGCCTCGGTCATGCCCGCCGATCCATCGCGGGCCGGGGCCTGGGAGACGGGCCAGCTGGTGTTCCAGGACGAGCCGATGAGTCTCGCCGTCGAGCGGGTGAACCGCTACGCCCGCGAGAAGCTGCGGATCGGCGATCCGACGGTCGCGTCCTTGCGGATCAGCGGCGTCTTCACCTCGGGCGACACCCGCGCCTTCATCGACGGCGTGACGGCCGTGCTGCCGGTGCGCGCCGTCAACGGCCAGGGCGAGACCGTACTGCGCTCGTTCCAGCGCCAGCCAAAAAGTTTTTCGAGCGGCGGTGAGTCCTCCGTGGAGTGAGGCGTCTCACTTACCAAAAGCGCCGATAGACAGAACAAGCGGCGCGAGGGAGGGACGAATGAGCAAGTCTTTCGATCAACGCTGGTTGCTGGGCGCTTCGGCGGCCGTGCTGATGGCCCTGGCCGCGCCAGGCGTCGTGTCGGCGCAAGCGCGCGCTGAACAAGCCTATGACATTCCCGCCCAGGACTTGGCCGGCGCCCTGCGCGCCTTCGGCCGGGCCTCGGGCAAGCAGCTGGCCTTCGACGAGAGCCTGACCCGCGGCAAGCGCGCGCCCAGGCTGAAAGGCGACTTCAGCGCCGACGAGGGCCTGACCCGTCTGCTGTCCGGCTCGAACCTGGTGGCTCAACCCACGGCTAGCGGCGTCTACGCCATCCGCGAGCGGCCGCTGCTGGTCTCGGCCAGCGCCGCCGGCCAGGTCGCCGCGCCGGCCGTCGCCGTAGAGCAAAGCCGTCCGGAAGAACCGGCGCAGGTCGACGAAGTGATCGTCGTCGGCACCCCCGGCGGGGCCGGCGTCGACAAGCTGTCGGCCAGTTTCGCGGTCACCACCGTCAACGCCCAGGACATCCTGAAGGCCTCGCCCAAGAGCAGCGCCGAGCTGCTGTCCCTGGTGCCCGGCGTCTGGGTCGAGACCTCGGGCGGCGTGGCCGGCGCCAACGTCTTCGTGCGCGGCTTCCCCGCCACCGGCGACGCCGAGTTCCTGACCATCCAGCTGCAGGGCGCGCCGATCTATCCGCCCTCGACCCTGTCGTTCCTGGAGAACTCGTCGATCTTCCGGGTCGACGAGACCATCTCGCGGATGGAAGCCCTGCGCGGCGGCCCCAACCCGATCTTCTCGAACGGCCAGCCGGGCCTGACCACCAACTTCATGCTCAAGGAAGGCGGCGAGGAGACCAAGGGCCTGATCAAGGCCACCACCTCCGACTACGGCCTGCGCCGCGTCGACGGCGTGGTCAGCGGCAAGCTGTCCGACGACCTCTATTTCATGGCCGGCGGCTACGTGACCCGCTCGCCCGGCATCCGCGACACCCAGTTCGACAGCGAGCGGGGCCAGCAGTTCACGGTCAACCTGACCAAGCGGCTGGAGCGCGGCAAGGTCAACTTCTACGCCCGCTTCACCGACGACCACGGCGCCTGGTACCTGCCGTTCGCGATCAACGTGCCCGGCGTCGACAAGGGCGAGTACACCCAGCTGGGCGACCTTTCCCGCCAGCAGACCCTGCAGGTCCACGCCAACGGCACGACCCGCAACTTCGACCTGGCTCACGGCCGGGGCTGGAAGGGCTATGTGGCTGGCGGCAGCTTCGAGCACGAGTTCGGCGACGGCTGGACGGTGCGCGACCGCTTCAGCTTCACCAAGGGCGACGCCGACACCTATGGCCTGGTGCCGGACGGCGGGGCGGTGACGGCCGCCTCGGTGGCGACCGTGATCGGCGGTCCGGTCCGCACCCGCGGCGGCGCGACCCTGGGCGCGGGCGCCTACGTCCAGAACTGGGGCGCCTGGATCGTCGAGAAGGACATCGAGGCCTTCGTCAACGACTTCAGCGTCAACAAGAAGATCGGCGGCCACTCGATCTCGGCCGGCTATTACGCCTCCAGCTTCTCGTCGGACGACTTCTGGACGATCGGCAATTTCAAGCCGATGCAGGTCAAGGCCAACGGCGACTACCTGGCGGCCAACGTCAGTTGCGCCAACCTCGCGACGGCCGGCAGTGGCTCGGGGTGCTGGGCCTATGGCCTGAACTCGAACGGCGACGGCAAGGTCAACGCCTTCTACCTGGCCGACTCCTGGCAGATCATGGAGCGCCTGCGCCTGGACGTCGGCGCGCGCCACGAGACCTTCGACACCGACTATGTCGTCGACGACGGCAATGGCTATCCCGACGGACTGGCCATCCGCACGGTCGACTACAGCAAGAGCAAGCTCTCCTACACGGCCGGCCTGAACTACGATCTCTCCGAAACATCCGGCGTCTTCGCCCGCTACTCCAAGGGCTACAAGTTCCCCAGCTTCGACAACTTTCGCGAAAACCTGACCGACACCCTCAGCGTCAAACAGTACGAGCTGGGCTACAAGCTGCGCTCGGGGCCGTTCGAGCTGTACGCCACCGGCTTCGCCAACAGCTTCGACGGGGCCAAGTTCGCCGACGTCGGCGGCGTGCTCGAAACCAACGCCAACAAGGCGCGCGGCATCGAGCTGGACGGCCGCTGGCGCTCGGACTTCGGCCTGTCGCTGGCGCTGAACGGCACGCTGCAGAAGACCGAGATCAAGAAGTCGTCGATCGTGGCCAACAAGGGCAACAGCGCTCAGCGCCAGCCCAACTGGCAGATCCGCTTCACGCCCAGCTACGATGTCCAGCTGGGGTCGGTGGCCACCACCTTCTACGGCACGGTCAGCGCGGCGGATGATCGCTGGGGCGACAACGCCAACACCCAGAAGCTCAACGGCTACACCAAGGTCGATCTAGGCGCGATCTTCAACGTCGGCGACTTCAGCGTTCAGGTCGCCGCCGACAACCTGACCGACAGCCATGGCCTGACCGAAGGCGACCCGCGCTCGACCAGCGGCGCTAACGCTCGGCCGATCCTGGGCCGGTCAGTGCGGCTGTCGGTGGGGTATAACTTCTAGGCTTTGGCCTTATTCCGATCTCTCCGGCGAAAGTCGGGCCCCGGGTCGCAAGAGCGTGCGTTTCGGACTATCGTCCGACGCTCTGGTTGTATCCGGGTCCTGGCCTTGGCCGGGGAGACGGTTGACTGATGTGGCTTGAGTTGAGTTCGAGGCTTCGCATGGTTCGTCTGATCGCCGCGACGTTCGCCGCCCTGGCCCTATCCTCGGCGGCGTTCGCCGGACCGGAGGACGCAGCCCAGGGCGCGGCCCAGGACGCCGCCAAGGTCCCCACGCCGGCCGACACCTACCAGGAGCTGTTCCACCAGGTGCAGACCCGGCGGATCTTCCCGGACGGCAAGACCTTCGTCGACGCGGTCCCCAAGCGGGCCCCGGCCAAGATCCTGGCCGACTACCGCGCCCACGCGACGTTCAGCGACGCCGAACTGAAGCGCTTCGTCCGCGCCAACTTCGTGGCGCCCGGGGCGGGCGCGGCCCCGAAACGGACAGCCAAGCGCACGACCCTCAAGGCCCATATCGCCGCCCTCTGGCCGCAACTGACCAAGCCGCCCGTGAAGCCGGTGGCGGGCGGTTCGGCCCTGGCCATGGCCAAGCCGTTCGTCGTGCCGGGCGGGCGCTTTCGCGAGATCTACTACTGGGACAGCTACTTCACGATGCTGGGCCTGAAGGCCGACGGCCGCGACGACCTCGTCGAGAACATGATCGACGATTTCGGCGGCCTGATCGACGCCTACGGCCACATCCCCAACGGCGCGCGGACCTATTATCTGAGCCGCTCGCAGCCGCCGTTCTTCTTCGCCATGGTCGGGCTGTCCGGCGCCACAGATCCCAAGACCCTCAAGGCCCGCGTCGACCTGATGCGCCGTGAGCACGCCTTCTGGATGGACGGCGCCGACGACCTGAAGCCCGGCGAGGCCCATCGGCGCGTGGTGGCCATGGCCGACGGCGGGGTCCTGAACCGCTACTGGGACGACCGCGCCACGCCGCGCGACGAGTCCTATCGCGAGGACCTGGAGACCGCCCTCAAGAGCGGCCGTCCGCAGGCCGAGGTGTTCCGCGACCTGCGGGCCGGGGCCGAGAGCGGCTGGGACTTTTCCTCGCGCTGGATGGCCGATGGCCAGAGCCTTTCGACGATCCAGACGACCTCGATCGTGCCGGTCGACCTCAACAGCCTGATGTACGGCCTGGAGAAGGCGATCTCGACGGGCTGCGCTCAACTGGCGGACGCCGACTGCGTGTCGGAGTTCGACCGTCGCGCCCACGCCCGGGCCGAGGCGATCGACTTCTATCTGTGGGACAACACCAAGGGCGCCTATCTCGACTATCAGTGGAAGACCGGCCAGCGCCTGGACCATCTCAGCGCGGCGACCTTCTATCCGCTGTTCGTCGGCGCCGCGGACGAGCCGAAGGCCCACATCGTCGCCCAGAAGGCCTGGGACGAACTGCTGGCCCCCGGCGGCCTGCGCACCACCACCGTCCGCACCGGCCAGCAGTGGGACACGCCCAACGGCTGGGCGCCGCTGCAGTGGGTGGCCGTCTCGGGCCTGCGCCGCTACGGCGAGGACGCCTTGGCCAGCGAGATCGCCAAGCGCTGGCTGGCCACGGTCGAGCGCGAGTACAAGGCCAGCGGCAAGATGCTCGAGAAGTACGACGTCGAGGAGGCCAAGGCCGGCGGGGGCGGGGAGTATCCCACCCAAGACGGCTTCGGCTGGACCAACGGCGTGGCGCGCGCCTTGATGGAGCCGGCCGCGAAGGCTCCGAACTGAGCTTGACCCCGCGCCCGGCCCCGCCTACGCCGGACCTCGAAGGCATGGAGGCGCAAGCCTCCGGGAACGCGGTGACCAATCCGCGGCTGCCCCCGCAACTGTGATCGTCCGTCGATCGTCACGGCACTCCGCCACTGGGACCCCTCTTTCTTGAAAGAGAGCCTGGGAAGGCGCCGCGACGGGAGGGCGTAAGCCAGGAGACCGGCCTTCGTCATATCAACGCGGCCGGCGGGGTGTCCGGCGAGGGCAGGGTGATGACTGAAGCCACCGAAGACGCCGCTCAAGAGGCGGCGAAGAATACGCGCCATAACGCCAAGATGAAGGTCATCCAGGCCGCGCGGGCCAAGATGATGGCCGAGCGCCAGATCGAGAAGGGCCTGCTGATCGTCCATACGGGCGCCGGCAAAGGCAAGACCACGGCGGCTCTGGGCATGGTCTGCCGCGCCATCGGCCACGGCCAGCGGGTCAGCGTCGTCCAGTTCATCAAGGGGGCGATGCAGACCGGCGAGAAGCTCGTCTTTGATGCGTTCCCCGACCACGTCGAGTTCCGGCCGATGGGCGAGGGATTCACCTGGGACACCCAGGACCGGGCCCGCGACATCGCCGTGGCCCGCCAGGCCTGGGAGGTGATCAAGGCCCGCATCGCCGATCCCGACTGGGACATGGTGGTGGCCGACGAGCTGAACATCATCCTGCGCTACGACTACCTGCCGCTGGCCGAGGTGCTGGAGGTCCTGGTCAATCGGCCGGAGGGCAAGCACGTGGTGGTCACCGGCCGCAACGCCCCTGACGCCCTGATCGAGGCCGCCGACCTCGTCACCGAGATGGCCCAGGTCAAGCACCCGTTCCGCTCCGGCGTGAAGGCCCAGGCGGGGATCGAGTTTTGACCCTACTGCGCGAGGCCGACGACGGCCCGGCGGTGGTGGTCTGCAACACCTGCCGCGTCTCGGCCGACGAGCGCGAGGACGCGGACGGCGTGCGCGGCGGGGCGCTGCTGGCGGCGGCGTTGCGGGAGATCGCCGAGGGCACGGGCGTGGCGATCCAGGAGATGCCGTGCCTGTTCAACTGCGCCCAGCACTGCTCGATCCACCTGCGCGCGCCGGGCAAGATCGGCTACGTGCTGGGACGGTTCGAGCCGACCGCCGAGGCGGCGCGAGCGATCCTCGACTATGCGGTGGCCTACGCCGCCAGCGACGAGGGCGTGGTCCCGTACCGGCAGTGGCCGGAGGGCGTGAAGGGCCACTTCATCGTGCGGGCGCCGCCGGCGGGGAAGCTGGTGGGGGAGTAGGGGAGTCGGCTCACGACCCTGAGCGGACATCCGAGATCCCTCTCTCTGAGAGAGAGGGAGGGGCCCGCCGCCGCAGGCGGTGGGAGGGTGAGTGGTTACGGTCTTGCCGAACGAAGCTCTTCTCTTCCGACCTCCCCGGCGAAAGCCGGGGCCCAGGTCGAACCCACAAGCCTCACATGGACAGCGCGATGCGGGGGCGCGTCAGCCCCAAACTTTCCGGATGAATCTGCCCCGGCCTTCGCCGGGGAGGTCGGAGTTTGGGGAAGCGGATCTATTATCTTGGGATTTTCCGGCCGGCGGTGAAACCACTCACCCTCCCACCGCTTCGCGGCGGGCCCCTCTCTCTCTCTCAGAGAGAGGGATTCCGGGTGTCCGCTAACCACCCATTGCGGAAGTTCGCTTAATCCTTTGGTAGCGGGCCGCCGAATTTAGCCAGGCAATGCCACGCTTGCTTCAGGACTTGGAAATCCAAGCCAGCATTATGGACCATCCCGAGATCGCGTGGGGTCAGCGGCTCATCGCGCAATAGCGTCTCGAGAAGTTCAGCGGCGCGCAGGCCTCTGTAGTCTGCGCAGCGGGATAGCTCGGACCTGGAAAGGCAGAACCCTTCGTGCCATTCGATGGGGCATTGCAGTTTAGCAGCGGCTTTTTCGACCCTTGTCCCGACATAGCTAGGATCGAGCACGATGGCATCGACGTCTTCCTCGATGCGGATTTCGCCGTGCACATGGGCCTCGATGTAGTCGTCAAGAACGTCCAGACCGGCCGGGTTGCGTTCCGCGAGCGCGATGAGCGGCATATGGGACTGCACTCCGAAATCCTGCGGCGATAGGTGACTGTCCGGATAGCAGAAGGTGGCACGGCTCAACGCGTTCTGGCGCAGTCGGATATGGGCCGAGCCAAACCTCGGCGACCCGCCGACGCGCCATCCACGATAATTAAGCGCCCCATATTTCGGGCGCGTGGTCGGCTGTTCATTATCGTAAGCGCCGCCGAAAATTCTACTTTCCCAATTCCAGCGATCTCCGCCGGCATGGGCGGTCAATCCCCCGTTACTGGCGCCTGTTTCGAACTGAGAGCGATAGACGCGGTCGTGCGCCAGGGCTTCGATCATAATCCCGGAGCCATACGGAGTGTCTGGGTGGAAGTTCAGCGTGACGGATTGACCGTCTGGCACACGCGGTCCAGCCGACTTGTTGGCGACGTGACGAACGGCAAGTTCCCAGCAGGCTTCAGCCATGAACTCAAGCTAAGGTGGCGAACACTGTTTGCCTACCCGGCGTTGCTAGGCAGGCCGTTGAAAGGCCGCTCTCCACCCTTGGCGGATGTTCGCTGAGGCGGACCCCGGTCTTCGGACACCTGGTTTTCTTAGGGTGAAAGCCTAGCCCCTCGGCTCCGCCGGCGGCGGGGCGACCGGCACGCCGCTGGTGGCCGGCTCCGGCGTCGGCTCGGCCGGGACCGGCGTTAGCGGGGCCAGCGGCAGACCATCCGGGCCGATCTCGCCTTCCAGCGGTAGGCCGAGATCCTCCAGCGGATCCTCGACCGGCGCGGCGACGGCGGGACGGCCCAGGGCCGAGAGCATGAAGGCCTTCCAGATCTTGGCGGGCTCGCCGCCGCCGACCACGCCGTTCATCGAGCTGTTGTCGTCGTTGCCGACCCAGACCCCGACCACCAGGTCGTCGACGTAACCGACGAACAGGGCGTCGTGATAATCCTGGGTGGTGCCGGTCTTGCCGTAGGCGCCTTCGATGGCCGCCTCCAGGCCGGTGCCGCGATGGGTGGCCGAGCGCAGCAGGTCGCGCATGCCCAGCAGCACCTTGGGGTCGTAGGCCTTGGTCGCCGGCTTCCTGAAGGTGTCCAGGGCGTGCGGGACGATCGGATATTCCCCGGCCGCGATCGAGGCGTAGGCCGCGGTCAGGCGGGTCAGGCTCATCGAGCCGGTGCCCAGCGCCATGGTCAGGTCGGTGGGGATCTTCTCGGTGACGCCCAGGTCGCGGGCGACCTTGATCACCTTGGCCGGGCCCAGGTCATGCGCCAGGCGCACGGCGGCGACGTTCGACGAGGCGGCGAAGGCGCTGATCAGCGGGATTTCGCGGTCCCGATATTTGCCCTCGTGGTTCTTGGGCATGTAGCCGCTGACCTGCACCGGGGTGTCGAGGATCGGCGACGTCGTGGTCATGCCTTCGCGCAGGGCGGCCAGGTAGACGAACAGCTTGAACGACGAGCCCGGCTGGCGTTCGCCGTCGGCGCGGTTGAACTGGCTTTGCTTGTAGTCGCGGCCGCCGACCATGGCGACGACGCGGCCGTCCTTGCGCATGGCCACCAGGGCGCCCTGGGTGATGTTCAGGACCTTGCCGTCGCGTTCGATGAAGTCGTTGAGGATCGTCTCGGCCTTCTCCTGCAGCTCAGGATCCAGCGTCGTCTTGACGATCGTCTCGCCATAGCGAGCGCCGATGGCGGCGCGGGCCTGGGGCAGGGCCCAGTCGGCGAAGTAGGAGCCGGTCGGCAGCTTGTCCGGGTTCTCGACGGCCGAGACTTCGCCGACCGCGTCGGCCTGGGCCTGGGTGATCGTGCCGGTCTCGACCATGGCGCCGAGCACCACGCGCATCCGCTCGCGGGCGCCGTCGATGTTGTTGGTGGGGGCCAGGCGGGACGGGGCCTTGACCAGGCCGGCCAGCATGGCGGCTTCGCCGATCGACAGCTGCTCGGGTTGCTTGCCGAAATAGTGGCGGGCGGCGGCGCGTAGGCCAAAGGCGCCATCGCCGAAATAGACCGACGACAGGTAGCGCGACAGGATCTCCGTCTTGCTGAGGCGAGTCTCCAGATAGACGGCGATCATCGCCTCCTGAGCCTTGCGGCGCAGGTTGCGGTCGCTGCTGAGGAAGGCGTTCTTGGCCAGCTGCTGGGTGATGGTCGAGCCGCCTTCCGAGACGCCCCCGGCCTTGGCGTTCTTGCCCACGGCGCGGGCGATTGCTTTCAGGTCGACGCCCATGTGGCTGTAGAAGCGGCGGTCCTCGATGGCGATGAAGGCGCCGGGCACATAGGCCGGCAGCTTGGCCACGTCGATCGGCGCTTCCTTGTACGAACCGCGGCGGGCGATCGGCGTGCCGTCCTCGGCCACCAGCACGATGGCCGAGTTGGTCAGCGGCTCCAGCGCCCGGCTCAGCGGCAGCGACCAGAACAGCGAGGCGACCAGCACCACGACCAGCACGACGGCGGCGGCCGCGCCGATCAGCCAGGCGGGACGCTTCCAGATCGGCGGCTTGGCGGCCTTGACCGGTTCGGCCGGAGAGAGGGCGGCTTCGGGCACGGTCTCGACCGCTTCCGGCAAGTCGGTCTCGGCGGCCTCGGGGGCGGGTTCTTCCGGCGGGACGTCGGGCGCGGCGACCGGTTCGGATGCGGCGTCGGCTCCCGGCGCGGGCGTCTCGGCCGCTGCGGTCTCGGACGAGGTCTCGTCCAGCCCGGCCGCCTCGCTCATCGCCGTCCGGGCGCGAGGCTTCCTGGGCTTGCGCGGCTTGGGCGCGCCAACGTCCTCTGGCGGGGTCTCAGGAGCGGTGGGATCGATGGGATCGGACATGGGCTTGGCGCTCGCTTCGGGCGCAGGCCCTCACTCGTCGAGCGCGCTCATTACCATACGGTCCCGGCAAACCAAGCGCGCTGAAAGGGAAGTTTTTTCAGGCGCCGCCCTTGAACCGTCGTGGACCGATCATAACTCCTACCCCGTGAGGCCAGCGGCCTCTGCCCTTTCCTGGGGCGTTTCCTCCCCAACTTTTCAGCCCGGCCGTTTGGCCGGGCTTTTCTTTTGCGCCTTCGCTACAGCTTCAGCTTGGCGGCGATCGCCGACCAGGGGACCAGCTTGAAGTTCTGGCGCCCGGGCGGAGCGGCGTTGTCGTCGTCCTGCGCCACGAAGGCGCCGCTCTCCAGGCCCGCGCCCAGCGAGGCGCTGCTCACGTCCAGGCCGTCGGTCCCAGAGATCCCGTCGATCCCGGCCTGGTCGTTGGCCGCCACCCCGAAGCTGCCGACATAGGCGTTGTCGCCCTCGCGCCGGAACACGGCATAGCTGTTGTTGCCCTGGCTGGAGACGACCAGATAGCCCTTGCCGCCCGGTTGGGCGTAGAGGCCGACGCCCTCCAGGTCGTCCTTCAGGGCGGGGTTGTCGGCGACCCGGGCGATCGCCTTCCTGGCCGCGCCGGTCTTGGCGTCCGCGCCCAGCTTCCAGAGCGCCACATCCTCCTCGGCGACATAGAGGGCGCCGGTGGCGTCGTCGGCGACGCAGCCTTCGGTCTGGGTGTCGAACCTGAGGTCGCGCACGGCCTGGGCCCGGACCTTGCCGGCCGGCGTGGCGGTGAGCTTCCACTGGCGGACCAGGCCCTGAGGATCGCTGACGAACACGAACGTCCCGCCCTTGCGGTCGCGGTACATGCACAGGCCGTAGGGATCGGAAAGGCCGGTGGCCTGGACGCCGTCGGCGACGCTGGTCAACTGGCGGGTCTCGGGATCGATCGTGTAGAGGGCGATGGCCTTGCGGGTGCGGTCGCTGGCGGCGACCAGGGTCACGCGCCTGCCGCCCAGCTTGAAGCCGCCGCGCAGGTCGACATTGTTCATTCGGCCGTCGGGCAGGTATTGCAGCCGCTTGCCTGACAGGTCGTAGACCAGCATGCCGCCCTTCTTGTCGGTGGCGATGATGGCGCTCTTGGCCGGGTCGCTGGGATGGACCCAGATCGCCGGATCGTCGGCGGCGTCGCCCTCGTGGTCGACCGGCTCGGTCTCCATCGTCGGCCGGACCAGCGCCAGCCCGGGCGCGGCGGTCGGGGAGGGGGCCGTCTGGGCCAGGGTCGGCGCGGCGGCCATCAGGGCCAGCAGGCCGGCGGCGAGGTTCAGCTTGATCATGACGGGCGTCCCTGTTGTCACGTTTGCGTCTCGGATCCGGCCTAGACGCGGTTGGCTGACGTCCCGCTGACACAACGCGGAATCTGAAGAAAAATTCCATTCCTATTGCAAAATAGAAAATCCATTCATATCGTCGTCGACAATGAAATAGCCGCGCACAAGCAGTGGCTCACGGGGAGATGTCTATGAAGAGGCTTCGAAACGCCTTGATGACGGCGGCGATGGTCCCGCTGCTGATGGGAACGGCGCAGGCGGCGAGCGCGCCCAAGTCCATTGGTGGCCCGACCGAGGGGCTGAAGCTCCAGCGCATGGTCATGGTCATGCGCCACAGCGTCCGGCCGCCGACCAAGGCGCCGGCCACGCCCGAGGGCACGACCGTCCAGCCCTGGTCGACCTGGACCACGCCGTATGGCGAGCTGACCCCGCACGGCGCCGAGGGCGCGCGGCTGATGGGCGCCTATTACCGCACCTTCCTGGGCGCGCGGGGCCTGCTGCCGCGCGACGGCTGCGCGGCGTCCGGCGACATCGTCGCCTGGGCCAGCGGCAAGTCGCGGGCCATCAAGACGGCCGAGATGTTCGTCGAAGGTCTGCAACCCGGCTGCGGGCTGAAGGTCGCCCACCCGGACAGCGAGGAGAACGACCCGATTTTCCACCCGGCCGAGAGGATCGATGGCGACATGGCGCTGAAAGCCGCCCAGCGCCAGAAACCCGGCGTCGCGGCCGAAGCCCGCGTCCACGCCAAGGACTTCGCGGTCCTGCAGCGCGTGCTGGGTTGCGACCCGACCACCAAGGCCGGCTGCGGCGTCGCCAGCAGGCCCTCGCACCTGAACGCCAACAAGGGCGACACGCCGGACCTGGAAGGCGCCTTGTCGGTCGCCTCGACGGCCGGCCAGACGATCCTGCTGGAATATGTCGAGGGCAAGCCGATGGCCGAGGTCGGCTGGGGCCGTGCCTCCAAGGCCGACATCCAGGCCATGCTGCGCTTCCACCCGGTGAAGTTCCACTACGAGGTCGGCGCGCCCTACATCGCCGAACGCTACGCCGCGCCGATCGCCAAGGAGCTGCTGGCGGCCCTGGGCGGCGCCGAGGGGACGGGCGGCAAGCTGACCATGCTCGTCGGCCACGACACCAACATCGCCGCCCTGCGCGGCTTCCTTGGCGCGCACTTCACGGCGGCGGACTATCCGCAGGACGATCCGCCGCCCGGCGGGGCCATGGGCTTCGAGCTGCTGAAGGACGCCGGCGGCAAGGCCTATGTGCGGACCTTCTACACCGCCCAGAGCATGGATCAGTTGCGCGACCTGCAACCGCTGACCGCCAGCAATCCGCCGGCCTATGCCTACTTCCCGATCCCGGGCTGTCGCGTGGCGGGCGCGCCGACCCTGTGTCCGCTCGAAACCTTCCAGAAGATCGTCGGCGGCAAGCTGAACAGCCCGGCGAAAAACTGATCCCCTTTGCGTGGCTCCTTCTCCCCCTGCGGGAGAAGGTGGCCGCGAAGCGGTCGGATGAGGGGTCGAAAGACCTGTATGCCGCCCAAGAAAAAGGGGCCGCCGGTGCGACCCCTCATCCGTCGACTGCGTCGACACCTTCTCCCGCAAGGGGAGAAGGGAAGCTTCAGAGCTTCACCACCTGCCCGGTCTTCGCCGACTGGCCCGCGGCCTCGGCCAGGGCCAGGGCTTCGACGCCGTCGACATAACCGACCGAGGGCAGAGCCTCGCCGCGGATGATCTCGGCGAAGTGCGCCATCTCGCGGCGATAGGCTTCGGCGTAGCGGTCGAGGAAGAAGTTCTGGAACGCGTCGCTGGCCGCGCCGGCCTCGTTCCACACCGAAACCGTGCTCTCCATGACATTGTCGGCGCGGACCAGGCCCTTGGCGCCGAACGCCTCGATGCGCTGGTCGTAGCCGTAGCCGCTGCGGCGGCTGTTGCTGATCATGCAGATCTTGCCCGAGGCGGTGCGCAGCAGGATCTTGGCGGTGTCGATGTCGCCGGCCTCGCCGATCGCCGGATCGACCAGGCAGCTGGCGGCCGCGAACACCTCGGTCACCGGCTCGTCCAGCAGCCAGCGGGCCATGTCGAAGTCGTGGATGGCCATGTCCTTGAACAGGCCGCCCGACACCTTGACGTAAGCGACCGGCGGCGGGGCCGGGTCATGGCTGGTGATGTGCACCGTCTCCAGCGCGCCGACGACGCCGGACGACAGCCGCGCCTTCAGGCCCTGGAAGTTCGGATCGAAGCGGCGGTTGAAACCCAGGAACAGCTTCACGCCCTTGCCGCCCAGCTCGCCTGCGGCCGAGCGGGCGCGGGCCAGGTCCTGGTCGATCGGCTTCTCGCAGAACACCGCCTTGCCGGCCGCGATGGCCTTCAGGCTGTAGTCGAGGTGGGTGTCGGTCGAGCTGGCGACGATGACGCCGGCCACGGCCGGATCGTTCAGGGCGGTGTCGAGATCGGCCACCGTGGCGCCGGTCTCGGCGGCCAGGCCGTCGGCGGCCGCGGCGACAGGATCGACCACATATTTCAGGCGCAGACCGGGCTGGCCGGCGACGTTCTTGGCGTGGATGCGGCCGATGCGGCCGGCGCCCAAAATGGCGATGTCGTGCATGGGAACCCTAATGCTGTCTCGCGCCGCAGGACCCGGCGGCCGCGTTGCTTTCCGTGTAGTATGGAATAAAAATTCCTTCCAGATGGAAAGTGGAATGGAGAAGCGCTTCCAGTCGCGTTTGTGTTCGGGCCCGGAATGGATATTCTAAACCTGAAGTGATCATACCGGGGCGGAAATGACCGAAAAGACCACGGCGGCGAGCGCGCCGACCACGGCCGAGGAGTTGCGAGCGGCGATTCTTGACCGCTACGATTCGCTGAGCAAGCGGCTGCAGCAGATCGCCCGCTATGTGCTGGACGAGCCCAACGAGCTGGCGCTGGAGACCCTGGCGGTGATTTCCGAGCGCTGCGGGGTGCAGCCCTCGGCCATCGTCCGCTTCGCCAAGACCTTCGGCTATCCCGGCGCCAGCCAGATGCAACGGCTGTTCCGCGACGGCCTGCTGTCGGGTCATGCGGGCCTGGGCTACGGCGAGCGCGTGCGGCATTTCAACGAGGCCGTCGCCCGCAAGCCCGAGGGCGGGGCCGACGTGCTCAGCGAGTTCGTCGAGGGCAACACCCTGGCCCTGCAGAACCTGGGGCAGACCGTCAGCGAAGCCGACATGAAGGACGCCGTGTCGCTGATCGATCGGGCCGAGACCGTCTATGTGGTCGGGTTCCGGCGCTCGTTCCCGGTCGCTTCCTACCTGGCCTATTCGCTGCAGCAGGTGAACAAGCGCACCCTGTTCATCGACGGGGTGGCGGGCCTGACCAAGCAGCAGGTCCAGACCATCGGTCCGCGCGACCTGCTGATCGCGGTCAGCTACCACCCCTATGCGGAAGAAACGGTGCAAGCGGTCGAGATGGCCACCCAGCGCGGCGCCAAGATCCTGTCGATCAGCGACAGCCTGGTCAGCCCGATCGCCAAGCCGGCCGAACTGGTGCTGCACGTTCGCGAATCCGAGGTGCGGACCTTCCGCTCGCTGGCCGCTTCCATCTGCCTGGCCCAGGCGCTGGTGATCAGTTTCGCCTTCGAGGCCAGCAAGGAAAAGAAGCGGCCAAAGAGGGGCGGGTGAACCGTCCATTCCATTCCAGATCGAAAATGAAATGGATGTTGCAAGCGTTCTAGGTTTGGAATATGCGTTACATATTGCCGGTGGGGAGCCGGCCCGAGAGTGACGTGGAACCGCATGGCCCAGGACGCAAAGACCCTTGATCTGATCGCCGTGGGCCGATCCAGCGTCGACCTCTACGGTCAGCAGGTGGGCGGGCGGTTGGAGGATATGGCGTCCTTCTCCAAGTACCTGGGCGGCAGCCCGACCAACACCGCCGCGGGCGGCGCGCGCCTGGGCCTGAAGACCGGTCTGCTGACCCGGGTCGGCGCCGACCACATGGGCCGCTTCATCCGCGAGCAGCTGCAGCGCGAAGGCGTCGATGTCACCGGCGTGCTGTCCGATCCCGACCGCCTGACGGCCCTGGTGATCCTGGGCATCCGCGATCGGGTGAACTTCCCGCTGATCTTCTATCGCGAGAACTGCGCCGACATGGCGCTGGAGCCGTCGGACGTCGATGAGGCCTGGTTCGCCCGGGCCGGGGCGGTGCTGATCAACGGCACCCATCTGTCGCAGCCGAACGTCTACGAGACCAGCCTGAAGGCCGCCAAGGCCGTGAAGGCGGCCGGCGGCCGGGTGGCCTTCGACATCGACTACCGGCCCGTGCTGTGGGGCCTGACCGGCAAGGACGCCGGCGAGAACCGCTTCGTCGAGAACCAGCAGGTCACCGCCAAGCTGCAAGAGGTCGTGGCCCTCTGCGACCTGATCGTCGGCACCGAAGAAGAGATCCACATCCTGGGCGGCTCGACCGACACCATCGCGGCCCTGCGCGCCATCCGGAAGGGCGCGCCCGAGGCCTTGCTGGTCTGCAAGCGCGGTCCCGATGGCTGCGTGGCCTTCCCGGGCGCGATCCCGGGCAGCTTGGACGCGGGCGTCAGCGCTCGGGGCTTCAAGGTCGAGGTGTTCAACGTGCTGGGGGCGGGCGACGCCTTCATGGCCGGCTTCCTGCGCGGCTGGCTGCGCGACGAACCCGTCGAGACCTGCTGCGAATGGGGCAACGCCTGCGGGGCCATCGTCGTCTCGCGCCACGGCTGCACGCCGGCCATGCCGACCTGGGTCGAGCTGGAGGCCTTCCTGAGCGAAAGGGAACGTCCGTTCCGCCTGCGCGAGGATCTCGAGCTGGAGCACATCCACTGGGCCACGACCCGCGAGCACGTCTATGACGAGCTGACCGTCCTGGCCGTCGATCACCGCAGCCAGTTCGAGGACCTGATCGCCGAGACCGGTGGCGGCCTCGAACGCATCCCGCATTTCAAGACCCTGGCCTTGCGCGCCGTGCAAGCGGTGGCGGGCGACGACGAGCGCCGCTTTGGCATGTTGCTGGACGGCCGTTTCGGGTTCGACGCGCTCGCCCAGGCCGCCGAGCACGACTACTGGATCGCCCGCCCGATCGAGCTGCCCAAGTCGCGACCGCTGGAGTTCGAGAGCTCGGCCGACGTGGCGACCGAGCTGGCCGAGTGGCCGCTGAACCAGGTCGTCAAGTGCCTGGCCTTCTATCACCCCGACGACGAGGTCGAGCTGCGCGAGCGCCAGGAGCGCCAGCTGCTCCGCCTCTTCGACGCCTGCCGCAAGACCCGCCATGAGCTGCTGTTGGAGCTGATCCTGCCGCGCGGCATGGAAAGCGACAGCAAGACCGTGGCCCGCGGCATCCGCCGGCTCTACGCCCTGGGCATCCGCCCGGACTGGTGGAAGCTGGAGCCGCTGACCGATCCCGCCGCCTGGCGCGAGATCGAGGCCGCCGTCAACGAGAACGATCCGCTGTGCCGCGGTGTGGTGCTGCTGGGCCTGTCGGCCCCCGAGGCCGAGCTCTTGGCCTCGTTCGAGGTCGTCGCGCCGTTTCCGATCGTCAAGGGTTTCGCCGTCGGCCGCACCATCTTCTACGATGTCGCCCGCGAATGGCTGGCCAACCGGATCGACGACGAGACGGCGGTCGCCGCCCTGGCCGCCAAGTTCAAGGTGCTGGTCGACGCCTGGCGTCGCCTCCGGGGCTCCGTGGAGAAGGCCGCGTAAATGGCTACCGTTCGTCTCACCGCCGCCCAGGCGGCCGTCCGCTGGCTTTCGGCTCAATATGTCGAGACCGGGGAAGGGGAGGTTCCCTACTTCGCCGGAGTCTGGGCGATCTTCGGCCACGGCAATGTCGCCGGCCTGGGCGAGGCCCTGCACGGCGTTCGCGACGTGCTGCCGACCTGGCGCGCCCACAACGAACAGGGCATGGCCCACGCGGCCATCGCCTTCGCCAAGCAGTCGCGGCGCGAGCGGGCCATGGTGTGCACCACCTCGATCGGCCCCGGCGCGACCAACATGGTCACGGCCGCCGCCTTGGCGCATGTGAACCGCCTGCCGGTGCTGTTCCTGCCCGGCGACGTCTATGCAAGCCGCCGGCCTGATCCCGTGCTGCAGCAGGTCGAGGACTTCGGCGACGGCACGATCAGCGCCAACGACTGCTTCAAGCCGGTGTCCCGCTATTTCGATCGCATCGTCCGGCCCGAGCAGATCCTCGACGCCCTGCCGCGCGCCTTGGCGACGATGCTGGATCCGGCGACCTGCGGCCCCGCGACCCTGGCCTTCTGCCAGGACGTCCAGGCCGAGGCCTTCGACTATCCGCAAGCCTTCTTCGAGAAGCGCGTCTGGCGCATCCGCGCGCCGCGTCCCGATCCGCGCGAGCTGGCCGAGCTCGTCTCACTGATCAAGGCGGCCAAGAAGCCGCTGGTGGTGGCCGGTGGCGGGGTGCTCTACGCCCGCGCCGAGGCCGCCCTGGCCGCCCTGGCCTCCGCCGCCGGCCTGCCGGTCGCCGAGACCCAGGGCGGCAAGGGCAGCCTGGCCTGGGACCACCCGCTGAACCTCGGCGCGATCGGCGTCACTGGCACGACCGCCTCCGTGGCGGCGGCCGAGGAGGCCGACCTCGTGATCGGGATCGGCACGCGCCTCCAGGACTTCACCACCGGCTCCCGCGCCCTGTTCGGCGCCGAAGGCCGCAAGCTGGTCCAGGTCAATGTCGCCCCGCATGACGCCCACAAGCACGGGGCCTCCAGCGTCGTCGGCGACGCCCTGGCGGTGGTCGAGGCCTTGTCCGAGGCCTTGAATGGCTGGCGCGCGCCCGACGCCTGGACCGCCAAGGCCACCGGCCGTGTCGCGGGCTGGAACACGATCTTCGACGACGCGACCAAGGCCGACGACCGGCCGCTGCCGACCGACGCCCAGGTGCTGGGCGCGGTGTGGCGGGCCTCGTCCGACGACAGCGTCATCGTCTGCGCCGCCGGCGGCCTGCCGGGCGAGCTGCACAAGCTGTGGCGGACCCGCGCGCCGGGCGGCTATCACGTCGAATACGGCTTCTCGTGCATGGGCTACGAGATCGCCGGCGCCGTGGGCGTGAAGATGGCCGCGCCGGACCGCGAGGTCCACGTGATGGTCGGCGACGGCAGCTATCTGATGCTGAATTCCGAGCTGGCCACCTCGGTGATGCTGGGGACCAAGCTGATCGTCACCGTCCTCGATAATCGGGGCTATGGCTGCATCAACCGCCTGCAGGCGGCGACCGGCGGGGCGGCGTTCAACAACCTGCTGGCCGACACGGTCCATCAGACCCTGCCCGACATCGACTTCGCCGCCCATGCCGCCAGCCTGGGCGCGCGATCGGAGAAGGTGGCCAGCCTGGCCGAGCTGGAGGCCGCGCTGGCGCGCGCCAAGGCCAGCGACCGGACCTATGTGGTGGTCATCGACACCGATCCGATGCCGACCACTGAAGGCGGCGCCTGGTGGGACGTGGCCGTGCCGGAAGTCTCGGTGCGCCCGGCGGTCAACGCCGCCCGCGCCGACTATGACAACAAGATCAAGCAGCAGCGTACGGGAGACTAGACGCCCATGACCATCCGTTTCGGCGTGAGCCCCATCGCCTGGATCAATGACGACATGCCCGAACTGGGCGGCGACACCCCGCTGGAAAGCGTGCTGGCCGACTGCCAGGCGATCGGCTTCGAAGGTGTCGAGCTAGGCGGCGTATTCCCGCGCGACCCGGCGGTGCTGAAGCCGCTGCTGGACCGCTACGGCCTCAGCCTCGTGGGCGGGTGGTACAGCGGCAACCTGCTGGTCCAGTCGGCCGACGACGAGATCGCGGCGCTGCAGCCCCACCTCAACCTGCTGAAGGCCATGGGCTGCACGGTCTTCGTCCATGCCGAGACCAGCAACGCCATCCACGGCGACAAGACCAAGGCCCTGTCGGCCACCCCGCGCCTCGACGCCGAGGGCTGGAAGGAGTTCGGCGCGCGCCTGACCAAGGTGGCCGACTACATCGCCGCCCAGGGCCTGAAGTTCGCCTATCACCACCACCTGGGCACGGTGGTCGAGCGACCCGAGGACCTGGAGGCCTTCCTGGCCAATACGGGTCCCTCGGTCGGCCTGACGGTCGACACCGGCCACGCGGCTCTGGGCGGGCTGGATCCCGTTTCGATGATCCGCGCCTATCCGCACCGCGTCGCCCACGTGCACTGCAAGGACATCCGCAGCGAGGTCTTCCACAAGGTGGTCTCGCGCGGCGGCGGCAGCTTCCTGGACGGGGTGCTGGCCGGCATGTTCACCGTGCCCGGCGACGGCTACCTCGACTACGCGGCGGTCATGCAGGCTTTGGCCGAGATCGGCTATTCCGGCTGGATCATCGTCGAGGCCGAACAGGACCCGGCCATCGCCAACCCGCGCGAGTACGGCGAGATCGGGCTGGCGACCTTGAAGAGGGAAGCCGCCGCGGCCGGCCTGAGGGCGGCGTGATGAGCAAGCTGCTCGTCCGCTCCCACGCCCCAGACGCTTCCGGCTCCATCCTCGAGGTCACCCCCCAATCCGCCGGCTGGACCCACGTCGGCTTCCAGGTCGTCAAGCTGGCGGCCGGCGAGACCTTCGAAGGTTCCGACCCCGCCCGCGAGACCTGCGTCGTCGTGATGAGCGGGACCGCCGAGGTCAGCGCCGAGGGCGTGTCGTTCGGCAAGATCGGCGGCCGCGCCAACGTCTTCGAGGACAGGGCCCCGGGCGCGGTCTACGTGCCGGCCGCCACGGCCTTCGCCGTGACCGCCGTGTCCGACATCGAGCTGGCTCTCTGCACGGCCCCCGGCAAGCCGGGCGGCCAGGCTCGCCTGATCGCCGAGGCCGACATGCCGCGCGAGACCCGGGGCAAGGGCGCGAACACCCGCCTGGTGCGCAACATCCTGCCCGAGACCGCGCCGGCCGACGGCCTGCTGGTGGTCGAGGTGATCACGCCGGGCGGCCACTGGTCCAGCTATCCGCCGCACAAGCACGACACCGCCGCCGAGGGCGAGGAGACGGCGCTGGAGGAGACCTATTATCATCGCCTGAACCCACCGCAGGGCTTCGCTTTCCAGCGCGTCTACACTGACGATCGCAGCCTGGACGAGACGGTCTGCGTGCAGGACGGCGACGTGGTCATGGTGCCCCGCGGCTATCACCCGGTCGGGGCCCCGCACGGCTACGACCTCTACTACCTCAACGTCATGGCCGGACCGCACCGGAAGTGGATCTTCCGCAACGACCCGGCCCACGATTGGATCATGCGTCAGGCCTAACCGGTCGCGCCGTCACTTCAGAAGGAGCGCGTCATGCGCAGCATCCCCCACTTTGTCGGCGGTCGCGCCGTCGAGGGCACGTCCGGCCGCTTTGGCGACGTCTTCGATCCCAACACTGGCAAGGTCCAGGCGCGCGTCGCCCTGGCCTCGACCTCGGAGCTGGACGCCGCGATCGCCAACGCCAAGGCGGCCCAGCCGGCCTGGGCGGCGACCAATCCGCAGCGCCGCGCCCGGGTGATGTTCGAGTTCAAGCGCCTGCTGGAAGTCCACATGGACGAGTTGGCCGAGCTGCTGTCGTCCGAGCACGGCAAGGTGATCGCCGACTCCAAGGGCGACATCATGCGCGGCCTGGAAGTCATTGAATTCGCTTGCGGCATCCCGCACCTGCTGAAAGGCGAGTACACGCAAGGCGCCGGTCCGGGCATCGACGTCTATTCGATGCGCCAGCCGCTCGGCGTGGTGGCGGGGATCACCCCGTTCAACTTCCCGGCCATGATCCCGATGTGGATGATGGGCCCGGCCATCGCCTGCGGCAACGCCTTCATCCTGAAGCCCTCCGAGCGTGATCCGTCGGTGCCGGTGCGCCTGGCCGAGCTGCTGATGGAAGCCGGCCTGCCGCCGGGGATCCTGAACGTCGTCCACGGCGACAAGGACTGCGTCGAGGCCATCCTCGACCATCCGGACATCAAGGCCGTCAGCTTCGTCGGCAGCTCGGACATCGCCCAGTCGGTGTTCCAGCGGGCCGGCGCGAGCGGCAAGCGGGTCCAGGCCATGGGCGGGGCCAAGAACCACGGCGTCGTCCTGCCCGACGCCGACCTCGACCAGGCGACGGCCGACATCATCGGCGCGGCCTACGGCTCGGCCGGCGAGCGCTGCATGGCCCTGCCGGTCGTCGTCCCGGTCGGCGAGAAGACCGCCGTGGCCCTGCGCGAGAAGCTGGTCGCCGCCATCGGCGGTCTTCGCGTCGGCGTCAGCACCGACCAGGACGCCCACTACGGCCCGGTGGTCAGCGCCGCCCACAAGGCGCGGATCGAGAGCTACATCCAGATGGGCGTCGACGAGGGCGCCGAGCTGGTCGTCGACGGCCGCGGCTTCGCGCTGCAAGGCCACGAGGAGGGCTTCTTCGTCGGTCCGACCCTGTTCGACCACGTCAAGCCGACCAGCCGCTCGTACCATGACGAGATCTTCGGCCCGGTGCTGCAGATGGTCCGCGCCGAGAGCCTGGCCGAGGGCGTCGGCCTGGCCTCGCGCCACCAGTACGGCAACGGCGTGGCGATCTTCACCCGCAACGGCGACGCCGCCCGCGAGTTCGCCGACCAGGTCGAGGTCGGCATGGTGGGCATCAACGTGCCGATCCCGGTGCCGGTCGCCTATCACAGCTTCGGCGGCTGGAAGCGCTCGGGTTTCGGCGACTTGAACCAGTATGGCTTGGACGGCGTACGCTTCTACACGCGGACCAAGACCGTGACCCAGCGCTGGCCCAAGGGCGGGGCGGTGCTGGATCAGAGCTTCGTCATCCCGACCATGCGCTGACGGATTTCGGGGCGTCCTTCCCGAACAGTGCGCTCCTGCGCGCGCGGACTGGGCCTCGGACGGAGACCGTCCGGGGCCCTCTTTTTTGGCGTTCCAGATCGCGGCAATATGGAAAAAATCTTCCATTCTTTGTCACAATGGAATAGCGTGTTCGTAACGGCCGATCGTACCGCACTGGATGCGAAGCGAGGACCGGGGGAGACGGGGATGCTGAAGTTCTTCGCGCCGGGCGTCGATGCGCCGCCGCTGAGCGATCCGGACAGGATCGACACGCTGTACCGGCGTCACCGCCTCCGGATCATGCTCGCGATCACCCTCGGCTACGGCATGTCCTACACCTGCCGCCTGGCGCTGGGGATGGTGAAGAAGCCGCTGATCGACGCCGGCGTGTTCACCCCGACCGAGCTGGGCCTGATCGGCTCGGCCCTGTTCTACGCCTATGCGTTCGGCAAGCTGACCAACGGCTTTCTGGCCGATCACGCCAACATGAAGCGGTTCTTCGCCTTCAGCGTGCTGATCTCGGCGATCGCCAATATCGGCATGGGCTTTTCGACGACCGTGGCGCTGTCGGCGGTGCTGTGGGGGATCAACGGCTGGTTTCAGAGCTTCGGTGCGCCGGCGGGCGTGGTGTCGATGAGCCAGTGGTTCTCCAACCGCGAGCGCGGCCGCTATTATGGCGTCTGGAGCACCGCCCACTCGATCGGCGAGGGCCTGACCTTCGTGGCGGTTGGCGGGATCGTCGGGGCGCTGGGCTGGCGCTACGGCTTCTGGGGCCCGGCGGCGATCGGGATCCTGGTGGCGATAGGCTCGTACTTCCTGATCCAGGACCGTCCCCAGACCCTGGGCCTGCCCGCCGTCGCCGACTGGCGCGACGATCACTGGCAGGGCGGCAAGCCCAAGCCAGAGGGCGCCAGCGTCTTCAAGACGCAGCTGCAGATCCTGAAGATCCCCGCGGTCTGGGCGCTCGCCCTGTCCAGCGCCCTGATCTACGTGACCCGCTACGCCGTCAACAGCTGGGGCGTGCTGTATCTGCAGGAGGCGCGGGGCTACAGCCTGGCCGCCGCCGGTTCGCTGCTGATGATCTCGACCCTGGCCGGCATCGTCGGCGCGATCTCGTTCGGCTTCATCTCCGACAAGCTGTTCAAGGCCCGTCGTCCGCCGGCCAACCTGCTGTTCGGCCTGCTGGAGCTGGCGGGCCTGTGGTTGATCTTCTACGGCCCCAATACCGGGCCGGTGCTGGTCGCCGGCATGATCCTGTTCGGCCTGGGCATGACCGCCCTGGTCACCTCGCTGGGCGGCCTGTTCGCCACCGACATCTGCCCCAAGCGCGTCGCCGGCGCCGCCATCGGCCTGATCGGCGTGTTCAGCTATCTGGGCGCGGCGATCCAGGAGCAGGTCAGCGGCGCGCTGATCGACAAGGGCTTGCGCATCGTCGACGGCGTTCGCCACTACGATTTCGGCCCGGCCGTCCTGTTCTGGATGGGCGCGTCCGCCGCCTCCCTGGCCCTGGCCACCGGCCTGTGGCGCACCAAGTTGAGAGACTAGCCGTGAGCGAACCTTCCCCGCTGCTGCAGACGATGATCCGCGCGGCGCGCGCCGCCGGTGATCGCCTGAAGCAGGACTTCGCCGAGATCGCCACCCTGGAGATCCAGCACAAGAACGGTCCGGCCGATCCTTTCACCGTCGCCGACGTCCGCGCTGAGCAGACCGTGAAGTCGATCCTGTCGGAGGCCTATCCCGACTACGGCTTCCTCGGCGAGGAGGGCGGGCTGGTCCGGGGCGCGGATTCCTCCAACACCTGGATCTGCGACCCGTTGGACGGCACCGCCAACTTCCTGATCGGCCTGCCGATCTGGGCGGTGAACGTGGCCCTGCAACGCGACGGCGAGGTCGTCGCCGGCGTCACCTACGTGCCGATGCTGGGCGAGCTGTTCCGGGCCGAGACCGGCGGCGGGGCCTATCTCAACGACCTGCCGATCAGCGTGTCCAAGCGGCAGGGCCTGGAACAGGCCGTGTTGGGCGTCGGCATCCCCTTCATGGGCAAGCCGCGCCAGGAGCAGTTCCACGCCGAGATGCAGCGATTGACTCCCAAGGTTTCGGGCGTGCGTCGGCTCGGCGCCGGCGCGGTGGACATGGCCTATGTCGCCTGCGGCCGCTTCGACGCCTATTGGGAACAGAGCGTCAGCGCCTGGGACATGGCGGCCGGCGCGGTGATCGTGCGTGAGGCCGGCGGGGTGGTCACCGACACCCTCGGCGGCGGCCTCGACGTCATGAACGGCACGGTCCTGGCGACCACGCCGCAGATTCATGACATGCTGCTGCACGAGCTACGGCCGGTCTGAATAATCTAACGCCTTAAAATCGCTTTCAAAATCTCGCACGGTCCGTTCTTTAGGAGCGGGCCCGGTCTCGCGCGCGCCAAAGGACGCCGTCACCATGCTCGATCTCGTCACCGTCACGCCCGAGGAATTCGCCGACCTGCGCGCCAGCCTGCCGGCCATCACCGACCGCTATCTGTTCGACGTGTTCGGCATCAGCGAGACGACCTGGGTCAAGCTGCGCAAGGGTTTGCCGATCAAGCGCGTGACCCTGGAGCGGGCCCTGGCCAAGCGCGAACGCTGGCGGGCCATGGGCGGCGGCTGCCGGATCGCCGCCTAGAGCCTGTCGAAGCTTCGGCGCAAGGTCAGGCCCGCGAAGGCTCCATGGGTCATCACGCGCGTCTCGATCCGTTTCAAATCCGAGGTCCCGCGGGGGCCGGCATACTGCTCGCGCCGGCGGACGACCTCGCCGTCGGTCAGGTTGTCGGCGTGCAGGCGCAGGCTCCAGGCCGGGGCCGGACGCCACTCGGCGAACACCGCCAAGCGCGCCGCTGTCCGGTCGTGGCGCACCTCGTCGAAGCGGTATTCCGGCTTGTCCTCGGCCAGGGTCGCGTCGATCCCCCAGCGTAGGTGGCGGGCCGGCAGATCCTGGGTGAAATGGACCGCGCCTTCCAGCGGCGGCGCGTCCGAGATCGAGCGGGCCAGGCCCGTGGCCGGATCGGTCACGCGGCTGCGCCGGGCGATCACCGTGGCCTTCAGCAGGCCGCCACGCACCCGCAGCGCGTCCAGCGGCAGGGTCGCGTCCAGCTCCAGCTCGGTGCGCCGGCCCTCGCCGATATTGCCCGGGGCGTCGAAGGCGTAGCCCGGCCCGACCACGGGGACCCGGTCCACCGCGTCCGAGATGGCGTCATGGCGGACCGTCAGCACCAGCGCGCCGTCGCGGGGCAGGCGGCGCTCCCAGGACGCCGTCAGTCGCCAGGCCTTGTCGGGCTCCAGGTCCGGATTGCCGGCCGTCACGGTGTTCGAGGTCAATGAGGTCGAGCTGACGAAGTCGGCGAAGTCCAGCTGACCGACGCGACGCTCCAGCGACAGCCGCCACTGGTCGCGCGGATCCGGCGCCCAGACGACCAGCAGGCGGGGCTTGGGATAGAGGAAGGTCCTTTTCAGCGCGCTATCGCCGCTCTGGGTCAATGTCGAGGTCTCCAGCCACGCGGCCGTCTCGACGGTTAGGCGATCGCTCGCCCGCCAGGTCAGGGTCGCGAAACCCTCGGCGCGGCGCTCCTCGACCCGGACATTGGCGGCGGGCAGGGCGAGTTCGGCGCCGTTCTCGGAAAGGCCGCTGTGGCTGTCCAGGCTGTTCAGCGCCGCCTCGCCGCCGACCTCCAGCGTGGTCGCCGCGCCCTGGCGGCGGAGGAGGGCGCGGGCGATCGACTCCCGGCCGTCCGAGGCCAGTCGCGTGGCGCTGACCTCGGCGCCCTCCACGGACCGATCGCCGGCCCGCGTGCGGGTGGCGCGCAGCAGGGCCAGGGTCTCCAGCGCCCAGCGGCCGCTCAGCGCGTGATCGTAATGTCCGCCGATCTCGCGCTCCAGAACCCGCTCGCGCTCGACGACCACCTCGATGGTCGGGACGGGGAAGCGGGCGACCTCCAGGATGTCGGCGCGGGTGCGGTCGGCCTTGATCGAGGCGTCGAGCCGCAGGCGGCCGCCAGCCAGGTCGCGCTCGTGGCCGGCCGTGACCTCGGCGACGCGATGGGCCTGGTCCTCGCTATAGGTCGCGTCGCGCAGCACGACGCTGGCGGGCGAGACGCGGAGGCGAGGGCCTTGGCCCTTGTCGTTCTCGACCTCGCGGCCGATCGAGGCCGAGATCTCGGTCAGCCGGTCACCGGAGCGGCGCGAGAACTCGGCGGACAGGCGCGGCGCGGTGGTCCGGCGGTGGGCTTCGATACCGGTCTCGAGGCGACCGCGCGTCGTGGTCTCGCGTCCGCGAACGACATTGGCCATCAGGGCGCTGCCCCGCAAGTCGAGGCCGGGCGCGCCGGGGCGGACCAGTTCGATCCGCACGACCGAACGCGCCGGGATGCGCCTGAGGATGCTCTCCAGGCTCTCGGCCTTGCTGGTCGGCGGCTTGCCGTCGATCAGCACGTTGCCGCCGGCCCCGGAGAAGCCGCGCACGTCGCTGTCGCCGCCGTCGAAACTGAAGCCGGGGAGGCGCGCGACCATGTCCCAGGCCGAATAGGGTTGGGCCGGGGCGAAGAAGGCGGAGGGGTAGGGCGTCACCGCTTCCGGGCTCGCCATGGCGACGCCGCCCTGCAAGCCCGCCATGACGGCCATGGCTGGGACAATGCGATGGAATACGGTCATGAGAAGCTTCCCCAAAGCGCGCTCTTCGGCGCTCGCGAGCTTTCTCGCCCAAGCTTGCTGACGTCCGGGCGTTGCGGCGCGTCAGGGGCGTGTCAGGATGGCCGTGGAATCGTCAGGTCCATGATCCAGTCCCATCATCCTCTCCGCCGCGCTCTGCTGACCATCGCCGCCGTCGCCGTCCTGTCGGCCACCGGCGCCGTGGCCAGCGAGCACAAGAAGAAGGACCACGAGGCCGCCCGCCAGGCGCTGCTGCGTAAGGAGGTCCTGCCGCTGACCCGCATCCTGGCCATCGCCGCCGAGCGCGCGCCGGGCGAAGTCATCGAGGTCGAGCTGGAGCAGGGCGACAGTGGCCGGCTGAAATACGACCTGAAGATCCTGGCCAAGACCGGCCGGGTTCGCGAACTGGAGCTCGACGCCAAGACCGGCGCGACCCTGAAGCTCGAGGACGACTGAGTGCGGGCCCTGGTCGTCGAGGACGATCCCGTCGTCGGTCCCGATCTGGCCAAGGCCTTGGCCGCCTCCGGCTTCGTGGTCGATCTGGCGCGCGACGGCGAGGACGCCTCGTTCAAGGGCGGGGTCGAGGACTACGCCGTCGCGATCCTGGATCTTGGCCTGCCGCGCCTGGACGGCCTGTCGGTGCTGCGCCGCTGGCGGGCCGACGGCCGGGCCTTTCCGGTGCTGATCCTGTCGGCGCGCGGCGACTGGACCGAGAAGGTCGAGGGCATCGAGGCCGGGGCCGACGACTACCTGGCCAAGCCGTTCGAGATGGGCGAGTTGCTGGCGCGGGCGCGGGGCCTGGTTCGCCGCGCCGCCGGCCGCGTCTCGCCGGTGATCGAGGCCGGACGGTTGACGCTCGACACCCGGCGGATGTCGGCCGCCCTGGACGGCGCGCCGCTCCGCCTGTCGCCGCTGGAGTTCCGCTTGCTGGACTGCCTGGCGCATAATCCCGGCCGCGCCGTCTCGGCCGGCGAGCTGGCCGAGCAGCTCTACGGCGTCGCCGAGACCGCCGACGCCAACGCCATCGAGGCCCTGGTCACCCGCCTGCGTCGCAAGGTCGGGGCGGAGGTGATCGAGACCCGGCGCGGCTTCGGCTATCTGCTGGCTCACGGGACGCCATGAAGGGCGGCTCGCTGCGATGGCGGCTGATCGCCGGCGGCATGCTGGCCATTCTGGCGGCTCTGGCCGTCGCCTGGCTGGCCATGACCTGGCTGTTCGAGCGCCACATCGTCCGTCGCGAGACCGCCGAACTGACCCGCACCGGCCAGGCCCTGGCGGCCGGCCTGCGGCTGGAGCCGGGCGGCGCGCCGGCCATCGACGTCGCCTTGCCCGATCCGCGCCTGTCCAAGGCCGCCGGCGGGCTCTACTGGCAAGTTTCGAGCCCCGCCGGGGTTCAGCGTTCGGTCTCGCTCTGGGACCAGGCGCTGAAGCCGTCGGGTGAGGCCCACGCCGACGATTGGAGCGCGCGCATCGCCGCGGGTCCGTTCGACGACCGCATCCTGCTGGTCGAGCGCTCGGTGCGGCCCGATCGCGGCGGACCGGCG
The DNA here is from genome assembly GCF_001425745.1 of Caulobacter sp. Root343. Classification (GTDB taxonomy): domain Bacteria; phylum Pseudomonadota; class Alphaproteobacteria; order Caulobacterales; family Caulobacteraceae; genus Caulobacter. The sequence continues at coordinate 502,115 of NZ_LMDF01000001.1, forward strand.
GTGCTGATCCAGGTGGCCAGCGACGAGAAGGCCCTGCGCGCCGCGCGCGCCGAATTCGGTCGTGACCTGGCGCTGTTCCTGGCCGGCCTGTGGGTCGTGCTGTCGGCCGCCGCCGCCCTGCAGGTGACCCTGGGCCTGTCGCCCCTGGCCCGCGTGCGCGAGGAGCTGGCCCGTCTGCGCAAGAGCCCCTCGGCCCGGATGTCCGACGACCACCCGCGCGAGATCGCGCCGCTGGCCCAGGCGATCAACGCCCTGGCCGAGGCGCGGGAAGCGGACCTGGCGCGCGCCCGCCGCCGGGCCGGCGACCTGGCCCATGGCCTCAAGACCCCGCTGTCGGCCCTCTCGGCCCAGAGCCGCCGGGCGCGCGAGGCCGGGGCGGTCGAGGCCGCCGACGGCCTGGACGACGCCATCGCCGCCGTCGCCGCCGCGCTCGAGGCGGAGCTGGCCCGGGCCCGCGCGGCCGCCGCGCGCGAGGCGACCTTCACCAGCCGCACCGCGCCCCTGGCGGTGGCCGAACGGCTGGTGGCGGTGCTGGAGCGCACGGCCGAGGGCGAGCGCCTGATGTTCGACATCGAGATCCCGCCCGCGCTGCGCGTCCCGGCCTCCGAGGATGTCGTGACCGAGATGCTGGGCGCGTTGATCGAGAACGCCGCGCGCTTCGCCCGCCGCAGGGTGCGGGTGTCGGGCGCCTCGGGGGAAGATGGGCCGATGGCGGACGGTCCGGCGCTGTTCGTCGAGGATGATGGGCCCGGCATGGACGAGGGGCGCGCCGAGGCGGCCCTGGCGCGCGGCGCGCGGCTGGACGAGGCGGGCCCTGGTCACGGCCTGGGCCTGGCGATCGTCCGGGATCTGGCCGAGGCGTCGGGGGCGACGCTGCGCATGGACCGCTCCATGCTCGGCGGACTGCGCGCGATCATCGCCTGGAAATCGTCCGTGTTCTGAAAAACCTTTTCCGGTCCGTGTTTTGCACGAAATATTCTATTCTGTTTGCAAAATAGAATATTTGTTCGTATCTTCCTCTTCGCGACCCAGAGCGCCCAATGGCGCCGTGGCGGAGTCGCATACATGGGGAGGGATGAGTGAACGCATCCAGCAAACTCGTGGGCGCTCTGCTGCTCACGTCGTGCATTGTCGCGCCGGGCGTGGCCGCGGCTCAGTCCGGCCAAGCCGTGACGGTGGAGGAAGTGGTCGTCACCGGCCAGCGCGCTTCCGACCGTGACTCGCTGTTGAAAAAGCGCGACGCCGTCAGCGCCGTCGAGGTGGTCTCGGCCAACGACGTCGGCAAGCTGCCCGACCAGAACGTCGCCGAATCCGTCCGTCGCCTGACCGGCGTCTCGGTCGCCACCGACAAGGGCGAAGGCCGCTACCTGATCATCCGCGGCATCGAGCCGAACCTGGCCAATGTCACGATCAACAACCAGACCGCCTCGGCCCCCGAGCCGGAGTCGCGCAACGTCAAGCTGGACGACATCCCCTCGGCCCTGATCGGCTCGGTGACGGTCGTGAAGTCGCTGACCGCCGACCTCGACGCCAACGCCATCGCCGGCCAGGTCGACATCAACACCCTGACGGCCTTCGACCGGAAGAAGAACATCCTCAGCGCCCGCTACGTGCGGGGCGTCTATGAGAACAGCGACCGCAAGGCCAACGAAGGCGACGTGTCGGTCGGCGGCAAGTTCGGTCCCGAGAAGCAGTTCGGCCTGGTCCTGGCCCTGAACTATTCCAAGCGTCCGTCCTATTCCGAGGACATCCTGGCCACCAGCCGCCAGGTCGTGAACGGCGTCGATCTGCCGGCCGAGATGGACCAGCGCATCTACGATCCGGCCTGGCGCACCCGCAAGGGCGCGGTGGCCAACTTCGACTGGCGCCCGACCGATGCGGTCAAGCTGTACGCCCGGGTCATGTATTCCGAGTTCGGCGACAGCGAGAGCCGCAACCGCTTCCGCTTCTTCTTCCCGGGCTCGGCGGCCAGCTATTCCAACCTGACGGCCGACGGCGGCGACATCAATGTCGGCTCGACCACGGCCCGCCGCCTGTTCCGCCAGCGCAGCGAGACCACCGACACCACCACCTTCTCGGTCGGCGGCGACGTCTATTGGGGACCCGGGACGCTGACGGTCCAGGCCACCCACGCCAAGTCGAACAAGAAGGACCCGATCCGTGACGAGGTCGAGTTCCGCGCCGCCGCCTCCACCGGCCTCGGGGCCAGCTTCCGCCTCGGCGACGAGATGCCCGACGGCTTCACGATCAACGCCGCGGCGCTGAATCCGGCCAACTATCGCCTGAACAATTACAAGCGGGTCTCGCGCAAGGCCGGCGAAGCGCTGAACCAGGTGCGCGTCGACTACAAGCTGCCGATCTCCAGCTCGGGCGAAGGCAGTTACCTGAAGTTCGGCGCCAAGTACCTGAAGCGCAACCGCTTCCAGGACCAGACCGGCCGGACGTTCACGGCGACCGGCGCGGCCGCCGCCCAGACCCTGGCCGCGTTCACCGCCGACACCTTCCCGCTGATTTCCGACGGCAAGTACCGCTACGGCCCGACGATCGATTTCAAGGCCGCACGCAACTACGTCGACGGCAACCAGAGCCTGTTCACGGTCAACGGCGCGGACCAGATCTCGCAGTCGGTGACCTCGGACTACAAGGTCGTCGAGAAGGTCACGGCCGCCTATGTGATGGCCAGCATCCAGAGGGGCGACCTGACCATCCTGCCGGGCGTGCGCGTCGAGCGCACCGAGGGCGACACCAAGGCCATCGCCTTCACCCCGACCACCACCCTGACCAGCAGCTACAACTCGTTCGGCGCGTACAGCTACACCAACTACTTCCCGAGCCTGAACCTCAAGTACCAGTTCTCGTCGCACCTGTTGGCGCGCGGCGCGATCACCAAGGCTCTTGGCCGGCCGCCCTTCGTGGACCTGGCGCCGACGGTCACCGTCGACACCGCCAGCAACACGGTGAACATGGGCAACCCGAACCTGAAGCCGCAGAAGGCCACCAACTACGATCTGTCGCTGGAATACTACTTCCCCAGCGAGGGCGGCATCTCGATCGGCCTGTTCCACAAGGACATCGAGAACCCGATCTTCAACTCCACCGCCACCGGCCAGAACGGCACGTTCGGCGGCGTGGCCCTGACCAACGCCATCGTCAATTCCTACGCCAACGGCACGAAGGCGTCGGTGACGGGTCTGGAATTCAACATCCAGAAGCCGCTGACCTTCCTGCCGTCGCCGCTGGACGGTTTCGGGGTCAACTTCAACATGACCTTCACGGACGGCGAGCTGAAGGTTCCCGGCCGCAGCGTGAAGACCCCGCTGATCGGCCAGGCGGACAAGATCGCCAGCGCCCAGGTCTACTATGAGAAGTACGGCTTCTCGGGGCGCGTGGCCTACACCTACCACGCGGCCTATCTGGACACCGACGGCGGGCTGAACATCAGCGACGCCACCGGCCGCTCGGACGGCTACTTCGGGGCCCTCAGCACCCTCGACGCCAAGGTCGCCTACAAGGTCACCAAGCAGTTCGAGATCTTCGCCGAGGCCAACAACCTCAACGACGCGAGCGACTACTACTTCTTCCGCACCAGCGATCGTTTCCGCGAGGGCGAGAGCTACGGGCGGTCGTACCGCTTCGGCCTGTCCTTCACCTACTGATCTCGAAACCCTCCCTGGGCCGGTCGCTGGCGAAAGCCGCGGCCGGCCTTTTTCGTATCTACCTGTCGGAAAACATCCATGTCTCCGAACTCTTCGGCGCGCCTGATCGTCGGCAATTGGAAGATGAACGGCGACCTGGCCCTGCTGGACGCCCTGGCGGCCGGTCTCGCCGGCGGCGGCTGGACGGGACAAGCGGTGGTCTGCCCTCCGGCCACCCTGTTGGCGCAGGCCCATCGCCGCCTCGCGCCGCTGGGCGTCGAGGTCGGCGCTCAGGACTGCCACGCGGCTCAACGCGGCGCTCACACCGGCGATCTTTCGGCGACCCTGTTGGCCCGGGCCGGCGCGCATCGGGTGATCCTCGGCCATTCCGAACGTCGTCAGGCTTATGGCGAACCCGACGAACGGGTACGGGACAAGGCCGTCGCCGCCGTCGAGGCGGGCTTGGCGCCGATCATCTGCGTCGGCGACACCGCCGAGGACCGCGCGGCTGGCCGGGCGATCGAGGTGGTGCTCCGCCAGGCGCTGGCGGTGCTGGACGGACGCCTGAAGGGCATCGGCTGGGCCCTGGCCTACGAACCGGTCTGGGCGATCGGCGCGGGCGCGGCGGCGGGCCGGGATGATATCGTCACGATGCATGGGGCGATCCGCGCCGCGCTCAACGAGGTCTGGAGCGAGCGGCCGCCGATCCTCTATGGCGGCTCGGTGACGCCGGACAACGCCGCCGCGATCCTGGACTTTTCGGAAGTCGACGGATTGCTGATCGGCGGTGCGTCGCTGCGGGCCGACCAGTTCGCCAGCATCCTGCGCGGCTGAGCGCCTAGCCGTCCCAAGCGCCCGATCGTCAGCCGACCGCGTGCAGGGCGCGGTTCCAAGCGACGAGGGCGGGGCCCGGTGTGAAGGCGACGTCGTCCGCGCTGACCGTGAAGATCGAGTGGGTCCCCGCGTCGATCGCCATCTCGACCTGGCACACCGCGCGCGCCACGCCGCCTCGATAGAGCGGCGCGGCGGCGGGCAGGCTCCAGCGGGCCGGATCGAACCGCTCCGCCGCCTTGGCGCTGCTGGCGAAGCGGTGCGCCTCGTCATGGTCGTCCTGGCCCAGAAGCGCGACCGACAGGGTCGTCGCGCCCAGCAAGGCGTCGTGGCACCCCGCTTCCTTGCGCACGCAGAACAGGAAGCGGGGCGGATCCACCGACAGGCCGGTGATCGAGCTGACCAGCAGGCCGCGCGGCGTCGCCCCGTCCCAGCACGCGACGATGGCGACGCCGCTCGCCAGGTGGGCCAGCACCTCCCTGAAATCGACGGCGGACGTCGAGATCGGCGGCGAAGCGGCGTCGTAGGGGGCCATGGGCTAGCTCGCGGCCTTGGCTAGGCGAAGGTCGCGCTCGGCCACCAGCTGGCGGACCAGCGGGATCAGGTCGCGGCCATAACTGATGGCGTCCTCGACCGGGTCGAAGCCGCGGATCAGGAAGGTCGAGACGCCCAGGTCGTAATAGTCCAGCAGGCTCTCGGCGACCTGTTCGGGCGTGCCCACCAGGCCCGTGGAGTTGCCTTGCGCCCCGGTGACGCCGGCGACGCCGGTCCACAGGCGCTTGTCGAGGCGGGAGCCCTGGGCGGCGGCGTCCAGCAGGCGCTGCGAGCCGGCGTTGGGCGGGCGGTGACCCGTGGTCGGCAGGCCGGCGGCTTCGCGCAGGGCCTTGGCGCGGGCGACGATGTCGTCGGCGCGGGCCCAGGCGGCTTCCTCGGTGTCGGCGATCACCGGGCGCAGCGACAGCGAGAACCGCACCTGGCGGCCGTGCCGGGCGGCGGCCGCGCGGACGCGGGCGATGGTCTCGCGCACCTGGGCCTGGGTCTCGCCCCACAGGGCGTAGATGTCGGCGTGCTTGCCGGCCACCGGGATCGCCGCGTCGGACGAGCCGCCGAAATAGATTGGGATGTGCGGCGCCTGCAGCGGCTTCACCGCGCCGAAGCCCTGGTCGACCTTGTAGTACTTGCCCGCGTAGTCGAACGGCTTGTCGCCGGTCCACTCGGCGCGGACGATGTCGAGATATTCGCTGGTGCGGGCGTAGCGCTCGTCCTTGGTCAGGTGATCGCCGTCCTTGGCCAGTTCCTCGTCCGAGCCGCCGGTGATGATGTGGACGGCGACGCGGCCGCCTGTGAAGTGGTCCAGCGTCGCCAGTTGGCGCGCGGCCAGGGTCGGCTGGGTGAAGCCCGGACGGTGGGCGATCATGAAGTTCAGCCTCGTGGTCACCGAGGCGGCGTGGGCCACGACCAGCTGGCTTTCCGGGCCGGTCGAGTGGAAGGCCACGAGGGCGCGGTCGAAGCCGCCTTCCTCATGCACCCGGGCGGTCTTCTCGACATAGGCCACGTCGATCGCGGGGCCGGACGGCGGATGGATCTCGGACGCGTGCTGCGTGCCGATGAAACCGATGAATTCGACGCTCATGTTGGGCTCCAGTCTTGTCGGGTTGAACCTTAGGGACGACCTCGCCCGGCGATGAGCGAGGAGTTCTCAAGCGAGTTATGGGGAGGGCTCATCGAACCCCTTCGGGCGCGGCCTCCTTGCGCAGGGCGCGGACCACGGAGGGGCGGGCGAAGGCGCGGGCGGCCTTGGCGCTCCAGGCGGGATAGTTGGCGGTGTCGATCTGCCGGCGCTCGGCCCAGCGCCAGATGACCAGGGCATAGGCGTCGACGGCGCTGAAGCTCTCGCCCAGCAGCCACGGACCAGGACCTTGGGCCAGTCGCTCGATATCGGTCAGGGTGCGGGCGAAGCGCGCCTCGCCGGGCGTGGCCAGGGCGGCCTTCACCGTCTCGTCGTCGGCGTAGCGTTCCGGCCGGGCGATCTGGGCGAAGGCCACGTGCACGGTGCTGGCGAACCAGCTCATCACCTCATAGGCCTTGGCCAGCTTCAGCGGGTCGGCCAGGGGCAACAGTTCGCTGTGCGGGTAGCGGTGGGCCAGATAGGCGAGGATCGCCAGCACCTCGGTCACCGGCTGACCGCCGACCACCAGGGTCGGTACGCGGCCGCGTGGATTGACCTTCAGGTAGTCCGGCTTGCGCTGATCGCCGGCCGCCAGGTCCAGACGGTGGGCGGCATAGGGGATGTCGATCTCCTCCAACGCCACCAGCGGGGCGAGGGACGAGGCGCCGGGCGCGAAATAGAGCTGCAGGGCCATCTCGCGCCTCAGATCACGTAGAAGCCGTGCGAGCCGTCGCGGGCCAGCTGGTCGACCAGGCCGAACTCCCAGTCGAGATAGGCCTGCATGGCTTCGGCCGCGTTGTCCGTGCCCTCGTAGGGACGCTTGTAGACGTCGGTCGGGGCGTTGGCGGCGCGGGTCAGGCCCGCCTCGACGGCGCGGCCGGCGGCGATCCAGGCCTCGGTCCCGCCGGCCAGGACGCGCACGGGTCGATCTGTCAGCTCCTCCAGCTCCGGCGCGGCGAGCGCGGCTAGGACGCCGTCGGGCGAGGTCAGGACGATGGCTCGATCCTCGGGCAACTGCTCCAGGGCTTCAGCCAACTGGGCGCGGATCGCGAACCAGGCGCCGGGGACGTGGGCCTTACGGTGGCGAGGGCTGGGGGCGAGATCGACCACCACAACGGCCTCGTCGGCGATCGCCTGGGCCAGGTCGCGCGGCGAGAGCGCCTCGACGGTCGGCAACGGCGGCGGGCGCGGCGTCCACGCGCCGGTCTCCAGCTCGCCGTCGAAGCCGCCGTCCAGGACATAGACCTCCCAGCCCAACTGAGCCAACCACGAGGCGGTCATGTCGGCGCGCGGCCCCAGGTCGTCGGCCAGCACGATGCGCCCGCCGCGTACAGGCGCGAAGACGTCGGTCTCCTGCACCAGCTGACCGCCCGGCGCGGAGCGGAAGCCCGCGAGGTGGCCGGCCGCGTATTCCTCGGGCGTGCGGACGTCGAAGCGGTAGAGGGTGCGCTTGCGATCCTGGGCCAAGTCGGCCAGCCCCTCGGCGTCGATCCGCCGAACACCGGCGCGATAGGCGACGTCGCGGGCGCGGGTGCGAGCCTCGGACAGGGTCTGCTCGCGGACCTCGGGGAACTTCCGTGATTGGCCCTGCTCGAGCGTCTGCTGAGCCAGGGTCCAGCCGATGGTGCCGTTGCGCAGGGCGAAGACGGGATTGGGCAGACCGGCGTTGACCAGCGATTGGGCGCCGATCAGGCTGCGCGTGCGGCCGGCGCAGTTGACGATGATCGTGGTCGAGGGGTCGGGGGCCAGCTCGCGAGCTCGCAGCACCAGTTCGGCGCCGGGCGTGCTGATGCCGCCCGGGATGTTCATCACCGCGTATTCCTCGAACCGGCGGGCGTCGAGGATCACCTGGTCGGCCTGGGCGTCGATGCGGGCCTGGACCTCCTGGGCGGGCAGGGACGGGGTATGCCGCCGCGCCTCGACCAGCTCGCCGAACGCCTTGCTGTAGGAATTGACGTCCTGGAACAGCTCGTAGCCGGCGGCGCGCCAGCCGGCGAGGCCGTCCTTCAGGGCGTGGACGTTCGTGTACCCCAGGGCGGCCAGCCGCCGTCCGGCCGGCGGAACCAGGCCCTCGCCGTCGTCATAGAGGACGATCTTGGCGTCCTTGCGCGGCACGCGGTCCAGGATCTCGATCTCCAGCCGGGAGAGCGGCAGCTGCGAGGCGAACAGCGGGTGGGCCTTGGCGAAGGGGTCTTCCTCGCGAAGGTCCAGCAGGGCGATCTCGCGCCGCGCGATCAGGTCGGCCCGCACCTGCTGCGGCGTAATGTTGGGCAGGGTCATTCGGCGGCTCCATAGGCCAGGGCGCTGGCGCGATCGAACAGGAGGGGCGGCGGGACGGCGGCGTAGCCGGACACGAACGGCTTGGGCCGCCCCTCGGCGTCGTAGGTGGCGCGGCGCACCGTACCGATGTCGGCGCCATAGACGTGGATGCTGATCGACACGCGGTCGTCGAAGGCGTTGGCGACGCGGTGGATGTCGCCTACCGTCGGCGAGACCGCCTCGACCTCGCCGGGTTCGAGCCGGTGGACCTCGCCGGTCGCCGCCAGGGTGTCGCCACGCTGCTCGTAGCGCTGCGACAGCTCGGCGCCACGCAGCACGCCGACCAGGCCCCAGACGGTATGGTCGTGGACGGGCGTCGCCTGGCCCGGCCCCCAGACGAAGCTGACCACAGAGGAGCGGCCGGCCGGGTCGCGGTGCAGCAGGTACTGCTGGTAGCGCGTCGGGTCGGGTCGGCTCTGGGCTTCCGGCAGCCAGTCGTCGACCGAGACAAGTTGCGCAAGCAAAGCGCCGCCCTCGCGCAGGATCACGGCCTCGTCGCCGGTCTGGTCCAGCAGGTCGGAAAGGTCGGCGACGAAGTCGGAGAGGCGGTGAGGGCGGTGCTGGCTCATCGGATCACAGCGCGTATTTTAGGGTGACGAGGAAGGTCCGGGGATCGGGGTAGTTGCGGTAGAAGACCCCCGTGGCCGGCGTGTAGGTGGCGCTGACCGGCTTGTCGGACTTGAGCAGGTTGCGGCCCGACAGCTGCACGGCCCAGTGCGGGTCCGGAGCGGTCCAGGTGATGGAGCCGTTCAGGAAGCCCTGGCTTGGCGCCTCGTCCTGCGGGCGTTGCAGCGCGTTGAAGTAGGTCTTGCTCTGCCACTGGGCGTTCAGGCCGAGGCGGACGCTGCCGGGAATTTCAACGGGAACGTCGTAGGTCAGGCCGCCCGACAGGTTCCAGCGCGGCGAGTTCAGCAGGCGATGGCCGTCGGCGTTGACGCCCACGCCGCCGGCGTTGCGGTACTTGTCGTAGACGGCGAACAGGTAGCCGACCGAGGCCTGCAGCCCGAGCCGCTCGGTCGGGCGCACGTCACTCTCCAGCTCGACGCCATAGGTGTGGGCCTTGCCGGCGTTGCCGCGGATCGAATTGCCGGGATAGGCCGGGTCGCTGTAGCTGACCTGCAAGTCCTTGTAGTCGTTGTAGAACACCGCCAGGTTCAGCCGCGCGCGGCGGTCGAACAGCTCGGTCTTCAGTCCAGTCTCGTAGCTGTCGACGTTTTCCGGCGCGAACGGGCGGGTGGCCAGGTCCAGGCGGGTGGCGCGGTTGTCGAAGCCGCCCGACTTGAAGCCCTTCGACCAGGTCACGTACTGCAGGACGTCGTCGCTCCACTGGTACTGGGCCGAGACCTTGGGCGTGATCGCCGAGAAGGTCTTGTCGGCCTGGCCGGCGATCGACTGGCCGACGACCTGGCCGGCCAGGTTCAGCACCTTGTTGTCGAAGACGAAGTCCTTTTCCTCATTGGTCCAGCGCAGGCCGCCGGTCAGGGAGAGGCGGTCGGTCGCCTTCCAGGTCGCCTCGCCGAACACGGCATAGGCGTTGGTGTTGGTGATGTTATGGGCGCGAGCGAAGCCGTAGTTGGTCGGGGTGACCACCGGATCGGTCGGCAGGGTGTTGCGGCGGCTGTAGCCGTCGCGCTGCACGAAGAACCGCTCGTGCAGATAAAACAGGCCGCTGGTGAAGGTGACGTCGCCGAACTCGCCGTTCAGCTGCAGTTCCTGGGTGACGTACTGATCGTTGTAGTGGATCAGGTTCTTCTGGATCAGCGCCGCCTCGCCGTCATTGTCGTAGGCGACGGGATTGAGGTTGAAGCCGCCATAGGCGGTGATCGACTTCAGCTTCAGCTGGTCCGAGAGCTCATACTGGACGCGTAGTGAGCCGCTGATCTGGTCGAGGTCCTGGACCGGTTCGACCTCGGAATAGGAGCGGTCGTCGCGGAACGCGCCGCCGGGTTGGTTCACGGGCACGTAGCTGCGGGTGTCGCTGCGGTCGCGCAGGGCGTTGATCGTCAGCAGGGCGTCCAGGCGATCGGTCGGCGTCCAGCGCAGCTTGGCGCGGAAGGCGTCCAGGTCGATGCGGTTGACGTCGTGGTTCAGCGTCGGATCGAAGGTGACCCCGTCGCGCCTGTGATGGATGTACGAGAGGCTGCCCGACAGCTTGTCGGTCACCAGCGGCCCCTCGATCAGGGCGCGGACATCGACGGCGCCGTAATTTCCCAATCCCACTTCCGCCTTGGCGCGCAGGCTTTGGCCAGGATCGCGGGTGATGATCCGCAGGGCGCCGGCGCTGGAGTTGCGGCCATAGAGCGTGCCTTGCGGACCGCGCAGCACTTCGATCCGCTCCAGGTCGTTGAACTCGACCATCGAGCCGATCTGGCGGGGCGCGTAGACATCGTCGACATAGACGGCGACCACCGGTTCCTGGATCGGGTCGGCCTCGCCGACGCCGCGCAGGGCGTAGGTCTGGGTGGTGTGGCTGATCGTGACCCGGCTGATGCTGAGGTTGGGGATCTGGCCCGACAGGTCGCGGATGCTGTCGATCTTGCGGTCGGCCAAGACCTGCTGGCTGAACGCCGAAATGGCGATGGCGGTCTTCTGCAGGTCGGTGGCGCGGCGCTCGGCGGTGACCACCACCTGTTCGATAGCGGGGGCGTCCGCCTCGGGCGCCGGCTCGGCGGCCTGCGCCGCGCCGGCGATCGCCAGGGCGGAGCTGAAGAGCAACAGGTCGCGCGAATGAAGTCTAGGCATTCAATCTATCCCCTATTTATTAGGTAGGGATTTCGCATCCGCGCTATCTGTTCTCAACGAATATAAAATCCAGAAGTCGATAGTTTTACTGATATTTGCGTAGCTGAACGTCTATATTCGAGTGTCTAATTGATCTTCAGAAACGATGTCAGGCGGTCGTCCCAGAGGGATTTGACCTGAACCGCGCCGGGAATGACTTTGGCGGCCGCGAAGGTGTCGGCTACCGCCTGCTGCGAGGCGATGGCCGTGTCGCTGACCGGCTCGAGGAGGAAAGGCGAGCTGCGCTCGTGGAATTCCTGCTCGTAATAGGCCTGCTTGACGCCGGTGGCCTGGGTGCGGACCTTGGCCCAGCGGGTCCCGTCGGCATTGATCCAGTCGAAGACGCGCTTGTAGCGCTGGACATAGTCGCCGATCGCCTGGAGCCGTTGCGGATCGTCCAAGGCGTCCTTTGCCGCAGTGATCAGGTAGTTGCCCGAGAGGATCCCTTGGGCGGTGGTCAGCACCCGCGCCCCGGCCTCACGGGCCTGGTAGACGATGACGCCGTAGATGATCCAGGCGTCCAGCGCGCCGCTCTGGAAGGCGGCCAAGCCGTCCTGGGGGCTCAGCGCCACCGGCGTGATGTCGGTCCAGGCCAGGCCGGCCTTGTCCAGCAGTCGCAGCAGGATGTAGTGCGAGGTGGTGGCCTTCACATAGCCGACCCGCTTGCCCCTCAGTTGGGCGAAGTCCTGGACCGCGGAGCCCTTCGGGACCAGAACCACCTGGTTGTTCACGTCACCGCGTAGCACCCCGACGACGCGGAGCTGATTGCCCGGATGGCCGGCCACGAAGATCGGCGGGATCTCGCTCATGCCGCCGAAGTCCAGCGCCCGGGCGTTGATCGCCTCGGCGATCAGGTTGCCGCCGGCGAACTGGGTGCGCGCCAGCTTGTAGGGCGGAACCTGGATTCCCGCCTGGTCGAAGAAGCTCTCGGGATTGCCGCGATAGGTGGCGACCCGCAGCGTCAGGTTGGAGAGATCGTCGGGCTTGCCATCCACTTGGGGCGAGCACGCCGTCAGGCCGGCCATGGAGAGGCCGGCGATCGACAGGCCGCCGACCATCAGGTCGCGCCTAGAAAAGGAAAAGCCGGTCATCAGTCGAACAGGTCCGGCTCTTCTTCGGTGACGACGTCCCAGTACGGCTGGAAGGCCCAGAGACCGCCGGCCTCGCTGCCGACCTGGCCGGCGGTGTGCTTGGCCACCTCGGGCGGCATCGGCTTGGTCGGACCGGCCGCCTCGGCCAGCAGCTGGGTCTGGCAGGCGTTCTCCAGGGCCAGGTAGCGCCAGACGGCGGCCTCGACCGAGTGGCCGACGGTGAGGATGCCGTGGTTCTGCAGGATCACCGCCTTCTTGGGCCCTAGCGCCTTGGCGATCTTCTGGCCCTCGCTGGCGTCGAGCACGACGCCGGAGAATTCCTCGAACAGGGCGTGGTCCTCGTAGAAGGCGGCCGAGTCCTGGGTCAGCGGATCCAGCAGGCGACCCAGGGCCGACCAGGCCTTGCCGTACAGCGAGTGCGAATGGGCGGCGGCGACCACGTCGGGTCGCGCCTCGTGCAGCTGGGAATGGATAGCGAAGGCGGCGCGGTTCAGGCGCGGCGGGACCTTGGCCGGCGGCTCGACGATGCGGCCGTCATGGCTGACCAGCATCAGGTCCGAGACCTTGATGCGCGAGAAGTGGACGCCGAACGGATTGACCCAGAAATGGTCGGTCAGCTCCGGATCGCGGGCGGTGATGTGGCCGGCCCCGCCCATGTCGAAGCCATGGCGGCCGAACAGGCGATAGGACGCGGCCAGGCGCTGCTTGCGGTAGAGGCGTTCCAGCTCGATCGTCGGCTGGCGCGGGATCTCGCGGGTCCCGAACGCGGGAAGCACGGTCTCGATCTTGGCGGGATGCGGCGCGGCCGGAGCGAAACCCCGGGCCGAAGGATAGGCGGTCATGGCGGGTGTCCTTCAGTAGCCGCGCGACAGGTCGACGACGTCGGCCAGGGGCGCGCCGGACCGGAAGCGGGCGAGGTTCTCGGCGAACTGGGTCGCCAGGTTGATGCGGGTGTCGGGCGTGTGCACCGAGGTGTGCGGCGACAGGCGCACCTTGGGGTGGACGTAGAACGGATGGCCCTCAGGCAGGGGCTCGGGGAAGGTGACGTCCAGGCTGGCGCGGCCGACCCGGCCCTCGTCCAGCGCCGCCAGCAGGGCCTCGTCGTCGATCAGGGCCCCGCGGGCGATGTTGATCAGGTGCAGGCCGGGCTTGGCGTGCAGCAGCAGGTCGCGGTTGACGATCCGCTCGGTCTGCGGCGTCGCCGGCGCGGCCAGCACGACGTGGTCGCTGCGCTCGAACAGGGTCTTGAGATCGGCGACCCGTTCGACGCCCGCGACCGGGATCGGCGCGTCCGAGCGGCGGACGGCTAGGACGTTGATCCCCAAGGCCTGGGCGCGCGGCGCCAGGGCCTCGCCGATCGCGCCGAAGCCCACCAGGCCCAGGGTCGAGCCGGCGACCAGCTTCAGCTGTCGCGGGGCCCAGTGCGAGGCCTGGTCGATCCAGATGTCGGGCAGCCGCTTGGCCTCGACCAGGATCGCGGCCAGGGCGAACTCGGCCAGGGCGACGGCGGACGAGCCGCGCGCCGAGGTGACGACCGGGCCCTCGAACAGCCAGTCCGGATAGAAGTCGATGCCGACCGACACCAGCTGCACCCAGCGCACGTCGAACGGCCAGCCGGGCGGCGGCTGCCCGGGCAGAATGCCGCCCGCCTTGCGGAACGGCGCGGCGACCAGGACCCTGGCCTTGGGCGGCAGGGGCGCGGCAAGGCCGGGCGGCACGGCGACGATATCGGCATCGGCGACGTGCTGGGCGAAGACGCTGTTGAACACGTCGGGCAACTGGCTGGCGACGACGATACGGCTCATCGTCCGGCTCCGGCGAAGGCGGCGCGGCCGGCGCTGGTCAGCACCACATCGGCCTGGGGCGTGTGGACCCGGCCGCACAGGACGTCACGGTGGTGGCGCTCCAGCGGATTGGCGCGGGTCAGGCCGGGATTGCCGGTCAACTTCAACGCCTTCTCGACGGCGGTGATGGCGTTTTCGGTGACCAGGTGCTTGACCAGGCTGGCCTCGACGCCGTCGACCTGGCCGCGCGCGGCGGTGTCCAGCAGGACGCGGTTGGACAGCAGCAGGCCGTCGATCTCGCCCATGGCTTCCTGGAAGCGGGGCAGAGTGGATAGCGCCGCGCCCAGGTTGGCCGGCTTGCGGTTGGCCAGGAACTCGACCAGCCAGTCGCGGGCCGCACGGGCGACGGCGTCGTAGATGGCCGAGGTCAGCACTGACGACCAAGCCGCGAAGCTCGCCGGGTAGGGCGGCGGGGCGCCGACCGGTTGCGGGTCCAGGGCGTGATCTAACGGAACGAGGACGTCCTCGAACACCACGTCGTGGCTGGCGCTGGCCCGCAGGCCCAGGTGGTCCCAGGTTTCCTCGATCGTGATCCCCGGCGTGTCGGCGCGGACCAGCCAGCCGCCGACCAGCGGTTCGGCGTCGTCGCTGCGGGCCCAGACCACGAACCAAGTCAGGTTGGTCGAGCCGGTCGAGTAGATCTTGCGACCGCTGATCCGCCAGCCCTCGGGTGTGCGGCGGGCGATGGTGGCCGGCAGGCCGCCTCGGGCCGGCGTGCCGAGGTCGGGCTCGACCCGCAGGGCGTTGATCAAGGCGCCATGCTCGATCGCCTCGCCGATCACCCGCTGCTTCAGGTGCTCGGGCCAGCCGGAGCGGCCCTCGACCGAGGCGTGGAACAGGTACTGCATGACCAGGACGAGCGCCGTCGCCGGCTCGCCGCGCGCCACCGCCGAGATCACCTTCAGCGCCGTCGGCAGGTCGGCCTCCAGACCACCGAGACGGGCCGGCGCGGTCAGGGCCAGCAGGCCAGCCTCGTGCAGCTGGCGGAAGTTGTCGGCCGGGAAGCTGGCCTCGCGGTCGTGCTGACCGGCGGTGGCGGCGAAGGCCTTCGTCAAGCGCGGCAGGATCGCGTCGAGGTCGGGCAAGTGGGCTTGAGCCTCGAAGCGACGGAGCGGCGCGTTCACAGCACGACCTCGCCTGTCGGGAAGGCGACCAGATGGCCTTCGCCATGGACCGGCCCGCACTCGACGCCGAGTTGGCTCAGCAACCGCCGACGGATGGCCTGGAAGCGGGCGTCCGGCGCGCGGGGCCGGTCGAGGGTGATGCGCTCCTCGGCGGCGATGCGGCCCTTGTCCAGCACCAGCACGCGATCGGCCAGGGCGATGGCTTCGTCGACGTCGTGGGTGACCAGCAGCACGGCCGGGCTGTGCTCGCGCCACAGCGACAGGACCAGGTCGTGCATTTTCAGGCGGGTCAGGGCGTCGAGGGCCGCGAAGGGCTCATCCAGCAACAGTAGGCCCGGTTCGCGGACCAGGGCGCGAGCCAGGGCGGTGCGCTGGGCCTCGCCGCCGGAGAGCGTGCCGGGCCACGCGTCGAGGCGATGGCCAAGGCCCACCTCCTTGAGCGCCGCCTCGGCGCGGGCCCGGACACTGCCCCCCCTTGGACCGCCAGAAAGACCAAGCGCGACGTTGCGCCAGACGGTCTTCCACGGCAGCAAGCGCGCGTCCTGAAACACGACCGCGCGGGCGTCGGGCGTCTTCACGTCCTGATCGTCGGGGGAATCGAGGCCGGCCAGGGTGCGCAGCAGGGTGGTCTTGCCCGAACCGCTGGCGCCCAGCAGGGCGACGAACTCGCCGGGGGCGATCGAGAGGTCCAGGCCGTCGATGACGGTGTTGTCGCCGAAGCGGCGGACGAACTTCGAGAGGCGTACGGCCGGCTCGGGGGTCTTGGGCGCCGAACGCGCGATTTCGGGGCGGTGGAGGCGGGGCTGCGGGGCGGCCATGATCATTGCTCCACGAGGCTGGGGCGCCACGCCAGCGCCTTGCGCTCCAGCGTGCGGACGAGGGCGTCGGCGCCGAGGCCGAGCAGGGCGTAGACGACGAGGCAGACGACGATGATGTCGGTGCGCATGAAGTCGCGGGCGTTGTTGACCAGGTAGCCGAGACCGGCCTGGGCGTTGATCTGCTCGGAGATCACCAGCACCAGCACCGAGACGCCCAGGGCGTAGCGCAGGCCGACGAAGAACGAGGGCAGGGCGCCGGGCAGGATCACCTCGCGCACCAGGCTCCAGCCCGTGAGGCCGAAGCTGCGGGCGGCCTCGACCAGGCGGACGTCGACGCCCCGGATGCCGGCGAACAGGTTCAGATACAGCGGGAAGGTGGCCGAGACGGCGATCAGGGCGATCTTCGGCGTCTCGCCGATGCCGAACCAGACGATGAACAGCGGCGTCAGCGCCAGGACCGGGATCGTCCGCTTGATCTGCATCAGCGGGTCGATCAGCGTCTCGCCCCAGCGCGACAGGCCCGAGAGCAGGCCGAAGGTCAGGGCCACGACGAGGGCGATGCCGAGGCCGGCGCCGGCCCTGGCCAGCGAGACCAGCAGGTTGGTCGGCAGCTCGCCCGAGGCGGTCAGGGTCCAGAAGGTCTCCAGGACCGTCGAGGGCGCGGCCAGCACGCGGGCCGGGATCACCCCGACCCGCGCGCCCAGCTCCCACAGCGCCAGCAGCGCCAGGGGCGACAGCCAGCGGGCGCGGGCCAGGTCGGGCCAGCGCCACGGCCTAGCTTCAGAAATTCTGTAGGTCGTCGCCAGAGACACTGCGGTCCTCTCTCGTCGGAAACCGTTGCGACGCAAGCGCCGTGGGTCCAGAAAGAAGGACGTTGAATTCCTACTTGATCAATAGACTTATACTCACGGGTCTTATTAGCAAATCTCAAGAGGGTCCCGATGGTGACCAACCTGCCGACCGAACTGCTGCGGAGTTTCGTGGCGATCGTCGACTCCGGTTCGATGCTGCGGGCGACCGAGCGGGTGTTCGTCACCCAGTCGGCGCTGAGCCTGCAGATGAAGCGGCTGGAGGAGACGGTGCTGACGCCGCTGTTCCACCGCGAAGGACGGCGGCTGGTGCTGACGCCGGCCGGCCAGACCCTGCTGCCGAGAGCGCGGGAGATCCTGGCGCTGAACGACCGCGCCGTCGTGGCCCTGACCGGCGACGCCCTGGCCGGGCCGGCGCGGGTGGGGCTTGTGCAGGACTTCGCCGAGACCCTGTTGTCCGGCGTCCTGGCGCGGTTCGCCCAGCTCAATCCCGACACCCAGCTGCAAGTGCGGGTGGCCGGGTCGCCGGAACTGCTGGGCTTGCTTGAGGCCGATCGGCTGGACGTCGTGCTCTGCATGGGCGCGGCGGACGATCCGCGGGCAGCCCGGGTGGTTCCGATGGTTTGGCACGGCGAGTCGGTGCTGGCCGAGAACGACGTCCTGCCGATCGCCATCCTGGAATCGCCGTGCCGCTTCCGCGACGCGACGCTGGCGGCGCTGGAGCGCGACGGGCGGCCGTACCGGGTGGCGCTGGAGACACCCAGCCTGTCGGCCCTGCGCGCGGCGGTGCAGGCGGGCCTGGCGGTGACCTGCCGCACCGCGCTGTTCCTGCCCGAGCGCGCGCCGCTGGCCAGCAACCGCCTGCCGCCGCTGCCCGAGGTGGCCTATGTCCAGAGGCTGAACGACACGCCCCACGCCGCGATCGCCAAGCTGGGCCAGCTGATCCACGCCGCCGCGCTGGATCTCTAGGGGCGGAGGGCGGCCAGAACCGTGTCGGCCACGGCGACGGTCTGGCCGCGGATGTCGGGAACGGCGGTGATCTCCCACGAAGCACCGCGCGTGGCGGGGCCGACCGCCAGCAGAGTGGGCGAGGCCTGGCCGGAGACGTCGCGGACACGGCCGCTTTCGTCGACGTCGAAGCCCAGGCGCAACGGATCAGGACGCGCCAGGCCGCGCTTGACCAGCTCCTGGATCAGCGGATCGGTCGAGGCCAGGACGTCGCCCGTGGGGCCGGTGCAGTTGATCACCGAAGCCGCGCGAAACACATAGCCGCCTTGCTCGCCCCGCCCGCGCCACCGACACAGGGCGAAGCCATCGGGCTCGAGAGTCAGCGTTCGGATCTTGCCGGCGGCCAGGGTCAGCTGACCGGTGGCGCGCATGGCCGCGATCCGGCGGGCCACCTGCGGCGCCAGGCGGTGGCGATGGATTTCCCAGAAGGGCCGGGCGTGGCGCAGGAAGGCCTGCTTCTGGGCCGCCGACCAGCCGCGCCACAGCGCCTGGGTCATCGGGCGGGTGGCGTCGATGGCCGTGCGCCAGCCGTGCTCGGCGGCCGCCCGCCGCAGCCAGGCGAAGGCCTGCAAGGGCGAGAGATCGTTGGCGGGCGGGGCGGGCAGGATCAGCGGCGGCGCGCCGTCATGCTCCAGCGGGGCCAAGCCGCGCCGCGACAGCGCCAGCATGGGCCGGCCGTGCTGGGCGTCGTTCAGTGACAGGGCCACGTCGACCATGGTCAGGCCCGTGCCGATCAGCATCACCGGTCCCGGCGGCAGGTCCGCGGCGTTCCATCGCCACGGATCGGCGACATAGGCGTGCGAGGCGGCGAAGGCCGCGCCGATCCCCGGTGGCAGGGCCGGTGGCGGATTGCCCAGGGCCAGGACGACCGCGTGGGCGGTGACCGCCCGGCCCATAGCGCATTGCAGCCGCCAGCCGTCGCCGCCCGGCTCGATGCCGACGACGGCGTCCGGGGTCACCACGAGGCGGCCGGCGCCTTCCGGGCCCTCGGCGATCTCGGCCACCAGGCTTTGCAAGTAGCGGCCATAGTCGGCGCGGGTGGCGAAGTCTGCCGGGCCCAGGGCGAAGTTGCGGCCGCGCAGCCAGGCCACGAAATGCCCCGGCTCGTCCGGCCAGGCGCTCATATTGCCCGCCCGGACGTTCAGCCGATGGCCCGGATTGTGGGTCGCATAGGCGGCGCCGAGGCCAACCGGCGTGCGCCGCTCGAACAGGATGACCTTCGCGTCCGGTGACCGGCGCAGGATGTTCAGCGCGGTCATGACGCCGCTGAACCCCGCGCCGACTACGGCGATGACAGGTGCTGGCGGGTGCGGCATCCGGAAACTCTATGAAACTGATAGGATTTTGTCGGCGATCCTCGGCCAACTTGCAAGCCGGCTCGCGCCCGAGGCGCCAATACGCTGTTCTGCTTCGTCCGGCGGCGCCGACGGCCAATCGCGCGCGGAGGCGCGGGCCGGATGTTGCGGTTTCGTGGGTTGGCCCGAACGCTTCCCCCTGTCCGGATTGTCGTCGAGGGGCCGTTGAAACAGAGCCGCGCCGAGATCGTCGCCTTCGTCGGCGGCCAGATCCTTCCTCACGAAGCGGATGTGCGCGCCTGGCTGCGCCGGTCGGGCAGCGCGCCCGCCGACGTCGACGACGTGGTCCAGGAGACCTATTGCCGCCTGGCCGCCCTGGACAGCATCGCCCATATCGCCAGCGGCCGGGCCTACTTCTTCCGGACGGCGCGCAACATCGCCATCGAGAAAATTCGCCGCTCGCGCATTGTTCGCATCGACTGCGTCACGGAAATCGACGCGCTGAACGTCGTAGATGAAGAGCCCTCTCCGGAACGCGTGGTCGCGGGCCGTCGCGAACTGGGACGGGTACAGCGGCTGATAGAAGGACTTCCCGAACGGTGTCGGCAGATCTTCACGCTTCGCCGGATCCACGGCCTGTCGCAGCGGGAGACCGCTCTGCGACTGGGCGTGACCGAAAACGTGGTGGAAATGCAGTCGGCGCGGGGCTTGCGTTTAATCCTGCGGGCCTTATCGGAAGCGGAAGCACAGGATCATCCGGCAGTCGGCAAGGCTCATGAGCTCCATCCGGTCCGCAAGCGAGATTGACGAGGAGGCGGCCGACTGGGCCGCCCGCGTCGACGCGCGTGGCCTGGACGTCGAGCATGATCCCGAACTGCGGGCCTGGCTGAAGGGCGATGTTCGACGGGCGGGGGCTCTGCTGCGCGCCCAGGCGGCGATCAGTTTCCTGGATCGCGGCCGGGCCCTCGCCAGCGTTGCGCCCTCTGTTGAGACCGTGGCCGCCCAACGTCCCAGCCGTCGGGCGCTAATCGCCGGAGCCGGTGGGATGGCCGCGTCGCTGGTCGGCGGGATCGGCCTCTGGGCCGCGCGCCCGCAACGGCTGGACACCCGTCTGGGCGAGATCCGGCGCGTACCGCTCGCCGACGGCTCGTTGGTCGCGATCAACACCAAGACCGCGCTGGAAGTGGCCATGCGGCCCAAGGCGCGCCGGATCCTTCTGAAGGCCGGCGAGGCCTGGTTCCAGGTCGCCAAGGATCCTGAGCGTCCGTTCGTCGTGGCGGCAGGGCCCGTCCGTGTCCGGGCCGTGGGCACGGCCTTCTCCGTGCGACGCGGCGACGAGGCCGGCGACGGCGTCGACATCATGGTCACGGAGGGCGTGGTCGAGACCTGGGTCGAGGGCGATCCGGCGCCTCGGCGACGGCTGTCGGCGGGCAGCCGCATCATCCTGGCCAGCGCCGTCTCGCCCACGGTGGCGGAGTCGCCGTCCGAGATCGAGCGCAGCCTGGCCTGGCGCAACGGCGAGATCGCGCTGGACGGCGAAAGCCTGGAACAGGCGGCGCGGCTGTTCAACCGCTACAACAGCCGCCAGATCGTGATCGAAGATCCGGTGCTGGCGCGCGAGCGCTTCGTCGGCCTGTTCCAGACCAACGAGCCCGAAAGTTTCGCAGGCGCCGTCGCCGCGACGCTCGGCGCCGTGGTTCGGGACGAGGACTCGGTCATCCGGATCAGTCGCGCTCATATTTCCTGAGCGTACATTTCCGATATGCTTATGACCGGACAGAATATCGCTCATTGTCGATGGCGATATGAGTAAGTCTGTTCCTTTTCACATGTATTCTGACTCAGAATAGGCCCGCCTGATTGGCCTATTGTCCTCCGAGATTAATCGCGGGGGTGTTCATGAAATTTGAAAGAGACGAATGCGCGGCGGCCAAGACTTTCGCGTGGCTGGCTGGCGGCGTCGACTCGCATCCGAAACGGGCGCCCAAGTCCACAGCTGGCGCGAAAGCGGGCGTGTTGAGCCGTGATCGGACCAATCGCGCGGACGCCCCCCGGAAATCCGCGTCCGATCCCTCGTCCTGTCAGGAGGCCGCGAGTGGCGGACCTCGGAACGATGGGGGATTGTCGATGCGTGACTGGACGAACCGCTCCGCCCGACGGCGGCTGCTTTGCGCGGCCTCGGCCGTCTGGGCGCTGAGCGCGGGCGCCGCCCTGGCCCAGGCCATGCCGTTCAGGATCGACGCCCAGCCGGCGGCGGCGGGCATCCGCCAGTTCGCCCGCCAGGCCGGCGTGCAGATCTTGGTTCAGTCGGACGCCGCTGACGGCAAGCGCACGGGATCGGTGAAGGGGGCTCTGCCGGTCGATCGCGCCCTGGAGCAGCTGCTGTCCGGCACGGGACTGACGGTGATCTCCAATGACGGCAAGACGATCATCCTGGCGCCCCCGCGCACGGGCCTGATCCGCACGGGCTGGTCGAACGCCGCCGGCGGGGCCTTGGCCTCGGCGCCCGAGCCGGCCCCGCCGCCCGAGCCCGAGGCGCCCAGCATCATCGAGGAGGTGATCGTCACCGGCACCCGCTCGACGTCGCGCACGGTCACCGAGAGCATGGCCCCGATCGACGTCATCTCGTCGGCGGAGCTGAGCAAGAGCGGCAAGCAGTCGACCCGCGACCTGATCTCGACCCTGGTGCCGTCGGCCAACACCTCCAACAGCGGCGCGGGCGCCAGCTTCGCGATCAAGACCGTGTCGCTGCGCGGCCTGTCGGCCGACCAGACCCTGGTGCTGGTCAACGGCAAGCGCCGGCACAACACCGCCATCCTGTTCGTCAACGGCACCACCCAGAACGGCCAGTCGCCGCCGGACCTGGACCTCATTCCATCGGCCTCGATCGAGCGGATCGAGGTGCTGCGCGACGGCGCCTCGGCCCAGTACGGCTCGGACGCCCTGGCTGGGGTGATCAACGTCATCCTGAAGAAGAGCCCCGAAGGCGGCTCGCTGACCGCGCTCTACGGCAAGACCGGCGAGGGCGACGGCGAGACCGGCCAGTTCTCCGGCAATATCGGGATGAAGCTGGGAGAGGCCGGCTATCTGAACCTGACCGCCGACGTCCGGATCACCGACCCGACCGACCGCGGCGACAAGACGCCGAACACCACCGTGATGTACTTCCCGCTGAACGCCTCGGGCCAGCCGGTGCGGGTGGGGACGGCCGGCGCGACGCCAGACCCGCGCGAGGCCACCGCCAATCGCCACACCAGCCACCCGGGCTCGCCGCAGGTGCAGCTGTTCTCGCTGGGCTATAGCGCCGGCTCGCCGCTCAGCGACAATGTCGACCTCTATTCGTTCGGCACCTTCTCCAGCCGCAACACCGCCGCCTGGCTGACCTTCCGCAATCCCAACGCCGCCAACAACATCACGGCGGTCAATCCCGATGGCTACACGCCGCGCCTGTTCCTGAAGGACCGCGACTTCCAGGTGGCGTTCGGCGCCAAGGGCATGGGGCTGCTGGGCTTCGACTGGGACCTGTCGACGACCTTCAGCCGCGACGACGTCGACTATTACGAGAATTCGCTGAACGCCTCGCTGGGCCCGGCCAGCCCGACCTATTTCTACATCGGCACGCTGAAGTTCCAGGAGTGGACCAGCAACCTGGACCTGACGCGCGAAGTCGACACCGGCCTGTTCGCCGATCCGATGTTCGTGGCCCTGGGCGCGGAGTATCGCGACGACAAGTTCGAGATCGTCGCCGGCGAGCCGGCCTCGTACATCAACGGCGGCTATGTCGCTCCGACCGGCAGCCCGCAGGCCGGCGTGGTGTTCGCGGGCGGCTCGCAGGGCGTGACGGGCTTCCCGCCGTTCTCGGCCGGCTCGTTCTCGCGCGACAACATCTCGGCCTATCTGAACGTCGAGCAGAAGGTGACCGAGAAGCTGGAGTTCGCCCTGGCCGGCCGCTTCGAGCACTATTCGGACTTCGGCGACGCCAAGACCTTCAAGCTGTCGGGCCGCTACGCGATCCTGCCGCACCTGGCGATCCGGGGGACGGCCAGCACCGGCTTCCGGGCGCCGTCGCTGCAGCAGCAGCACTACGCCTCGTCCAGCACCATCGGCGTGATCGTGCCGCCCGCGACCACGACCCAGCTCTATCCGGTGCAGCTGCTGCCGCCGGACAACCCGGCCGCCGTCGCCCTGGGCGCCAAGCCGTTGCGGCCCGAGAAGTCGACCAACTATTCGGTCGGCATCGTGGCCCAGCCGCTGCCACGGATGAACGTCACCCTCGATGTCTACCAGATCAAGATCGACAACCGCATCCTGCAGAGCGGCACGCTGGGCCCGAACGTCGCCGTCAGCACCGCCCTGGCCAGCCAGGGCCTGAACCCGCAGCAGGCGGCCTTCTACTACGGCAACTTCGCCGACACCAAGACGCGCGGCATCGACTTCGTGGTCGACTACCGCACCGACTTCGGCGACTTCGGCGCGGTGCGCTGGACCTTCTCGGCCAACCACACCAAGAACGAGTTCACCCGCGTCGTGCAGCCGCCGGCGGCCCTGGCGGCGGCCGGGATCGTCTATATCGACCGCGTGAAGATCGGCGACCTGACCGTCGGCACGCCCAAGGACAAGTTCATCCTGGGCGCCGACTGGACCCTCGGCAAGTTCGACACCAACCTGCGCCTGACTCGCTATGGCGAGGTCATCCAGCGCACGTCCCTGGCGGCCAACGACGAGACCGTCAGCCCCAAGCTGATCGTCGACCTCGACCTCAGCTACGCGGCGAGCGACAACATCACGCTCAGCGTCGGCGCCAACAACCTGCTGGACGCCTATCCCGACAGCGTTCGGGCCGCCAATCGCGGCACGCCCGCCTTCGCCTACTACAATCAGTACTCCCCGTACGGGATCAGCGGCGGCTTCTACTACGCCCGCGTCGCCGCCCGGTTCTAGGCTTGGTTCCGCCGGTCCGGGCCAGCGCCCGGACCGGCCCTCACGCGAGTTCACGATGACTAAGAGTTCTTCGCGCGGCGTCAGCCGTCGCCGCCTTTTCTCGATCGGCGGCGGGGCGATCGCTGCCTCCGGCGTCGCGGCTCTGACGCCGACCGGCGCGAAGGCGGCCGACCAGCCGCTGGCCGCCGATACGCGCATGGTCACGGCGACCGAGGGCACCAACATCTGCGCCGTGGTCTCGCCGGACGGCAAGACCGTGGCCTTCGACGTCTACGCCATGCTGTGGCTGGTCCCGATCGAGGGCGGCCCGGCCAGGCGGCTGACCGACGAGATCTACGAGATCGCCCAGCCCGACTGGTCGCCGGACGGCAAGACACTGGCCTTCCAGTCCTATCGCGACGGCAATTTCCACGTCTGGACCATCGGCGCCGACGGAACGGGTTTGAAGCCGCTGACCAAGGGCGCGTTCGACTGCCGCGAGCCGCGCTGGTCCCCCGACGGCAAGACGATCGCCTTCTCGTCCGATCGGGGCGGGCGCTACGGCGTCCACCTGCTGGACGTGGCCAGCGGCGTGATCACCGCCTTCAGTTCCGGGCCCGGCGACGAGTTCGAGCCCTCCTGGGCGCCGGACGGCAAGAGCATCGCCTTCACGGTCGACAAGGTCCGAATCGACGTCCAGAGCCTGGACGGCGCGCGGCGGACGGTGGCCAAGGTCAAGGCCTCGGCCGACCGCTTCAACGCCGCCTCGGTCGCCAGCCCGGCCTTCACGCCGGACGGCCAGGACGTGGTCTTCACCGCCATCGAGAACGGCAAGGCCGAGCTGCGCAACGCCGCCGGAGTCGTTGTCCAGGGCGAGGACGTATTCCCGTTCCGCGCCGCGTGGCTGCCGTCCGGCGAGTTCGTCTACACGGCCGACGGGCAGATCAAGCGCCGCGCGGCCGGTGGCGCGACGGCCAAGGCCATCGCCTTCACCGCCACGGTTCCGGTGCTGACGCCGCGCTACATCAAGAAGAGCCGCGACTTCCTGTCGGCCAAGACCCGGCCGGTGGTCGGCATCGGCAGTCCGGCCCTGTCGCCCGACGGTCGCCAGGTGGCGTTCCGGGCGCTGAACGACCTGTACCTGCTCGACATCGGCGGCGGCCCGGCCAAGGCCCTGATCAACGACACGTTCAGCAAGGTGGATCCGGCCTGGTCGCCCGACGGCAAGACCCTGGCCTATTCGTCCGACAAGGGCGGCTCCCTGGACCTCTGGCTGTGTGACATGGCCACGGGCGCGAGCAAGCAGCTGACCCATTTCGATGGGGCGGCCGTGTCGGGCGCCTGGTCGCGCGACGGCAAGTCGATCGCCTTCCTCAGCCAGAACGGTGGCCTGTTCGTCGCCGACGTTTCGACCGGCGAAACCCGTCGCCTCTATGGCGACCTCTGGGAGCCGGGCAAGCCGACCTGGGGTCCGGGCGACAAGACCGTCGCCTACGCCGCCTTCAAGCCGTACTCGGCCCGCTTCCGCGAGGGGCTCAGCGAGATCCTGACCGTAGACGTGGCGAGCGGGAAGGGGATCTACGCCCCGATCCTGCCCGATCGCTCGCTGGGCACGCGCGGCGACGACGGCCCCGTCTGGTCGCCGGACGGGAAGGCGCTGGCCTATGTCTTCGCCAGCCGCCTGCACGTCTCGCCGGTGGATGAGGCCGGCAAGCTGCTCGGCCCGCCCAAGCCGCTCAATGACGAGGTCACCGACGCGGTCAGCTGGAGCGGGGATGGCAAGAGCCTGATCTATCTGTCCGCCGGCCAGCTGAAGCTGATCGCGGCGACGGGCGGCGCGCCCAAGCTCGTGCCGCACGGCCTGACCTGGGCCAATGTCCGGCCCAAGGGGCGGATGGTGGTCCGCGCCGCGCGGCTGTGGGACGGCAAGTCGCCGACCCTGCGCGAGAACGTCGACGTCCTGATCTCCGACGGCCGCATCGCCGGCGTCGCCCCGCGCGGCGAGGTGGCGCCCGACGTGACGGTGATCGACGCGCCGACCGGTACGGTGATGCCCGGCCTGATCGACATGCACACCCACCGCCAGATGCAGGGCTACGGCTACGGCGATCGGGAAGGGCGGCTGTGGCTGTCGCTCGGCGTCACCACCACCCGCTCGCCCGGCGGTCCAGCCTATCACACGGTCGAGGACCAGGAGGCGATCGAGTCCGGCAAGCGGATCGGCCCGCGCTACTACGCCACCGGCGAAGCGATCGACGGCTCGCGGATCTTCTACAACTTCATGCGACCGGTCACCGAGCCCGGCCAGATGGCGCTGGAACTGAAGCGGGTCGAGGCGCTGTCCTACGACCTGATCAAGACCTATGTCCGCCTGTCGGGCGAGCGCCAGAAGGAGGTCATCGCCTGGGCCCACGCCAAGGGCCTGCCGCTGACCTCGCACTACCACTATCCCGCCCTAGGCCTGGGCATGGACGGCATGGAGCACCTGGGCGCGACAAGCCGCACCGGCTATTCGCGGACGGTCAGCGCACTGGGCAACATCTACCAGGACGTCAACGTCGCCTTCGTGGCCAGCAAGGCGGCGCGCACGCCGACCCTGTTCACCTCGACGGCCCTGCTGGGCGACGACCGCTCGCTGGTCGACGATCCACGCATCAAGGCGCTTTACCCGCCGTGGGAATATGCGCGGCTGCTGGAGCGGGCCAAGCAGATGGCCAGCATGGATCGCACGCCGATCCTGGCCTCGCTGGCCCGCAATGTCGCCGAGGTGGCGCGCACCGTCCGCGCGGGTGGCCGCATCGTCACCGGCACCGACTCACCGATCGACTTCAACGCCGTCAGCCTGCACATGAACCTGCGGGCCATGGTCCGCTACGGCATGACGCCGTTCGAGGCCCTGGTCACCGCCACCAGCGCCTCGGGCGAGTATCTGGACGAGCCGCTGGGAGCCATCACGACGGGAAGTTACGCCGACCTCGTCCTGATCGACGGCGATCCGCTGGCCCGGATCGAGGACGCGGCCAAGGTCGCCAAGGTGATCAAGCACGGCGAGGTCTATTCGGTCGCCGACCTGGTCAGCCCGTTCGCGGAGCACAGCCAGCACGCCGCCCTCGATCGCGGCCGGCGCTTCGTCTGCGAGGCCTCGGCCGAATACTGGTGGCACGAACCTGACTTCCTGGCCCAGGCCCGCGCCTCGTGCTGCGACGGGGCTTGCGGTTTCACGCCGACCTTCAGCCTGCAAGTCTAGGGGACGAGACGATGGGTATTTCGCGACGCGGCTTTCTGACCTCCGTGGGCAAGGCCGGCGGCTACAGCGCCCTCTACGCGACCATGATGGGCATGGGTCTGCTGGCCGCGCCCCGCGCCTATGCCGGCCCGCCGAAGCTGCCCGCTGGGGGTGGAGCGGGCAAGTCGGTGGCCATCCTGGGCGCCGGGATCGCCGGGCTGGTGACGGCCTACGAACTGCGCAAGGCTGGCTATGCGGTGACGGTGCTGGAAGCCCGCGACCGCCCGGGCGGCCGCGCCTGGTCGGTGCGGGGCGGCTCCAAGATCATCCAGACCGGACGCCCCGACCAGATGGTCGACTGGGCCGAGGGTAGGCACGCCTATTTCAACGCCGGCCCCGCCCGGATCCCGCAATGGCACCACGCGGTCCTCGGCTACTGCCAAGAGCTGAACGTGCCGCTGGAGGTGATGGTCAACGCCAACCGCGCGGCCAAGCTGGACTTCGCCGGCCAGGTGGTGACCGAGCGCCAGGCCGTTGACGACACCCGCGGCGCCTTCACCGAACTGCTGGCCAAGGCCGTCGACAAAGGCGCGCTGGACCAGGAGCTGACCGGTATCGATAAGCAGAAGCTGCTGGGTTATCTTTCGGCCTATGGCGACCTTGGCAAGGGCTACGCCTACAGCGGCTCGACCCGCGCCGGCTTCAGCGCCTCGCCGGGCGGCTACGCCCATCCGCCCAAGGGCGGCGATCCACTGCGCATGGCCGACATGATGAAGGCGCGGTTCTGGGGCGCCAGCCTGATCTTCGAGGAGATCATCGACATGCAGGCCACCATGCTGCAGCCGGTCGGCGGCATGGACCGGATTTCCTACGCCCTCTACGAGCAGGTGAAGTCCGTCGTGAAGTTCGAGGCGGTGGTCAAGGCGCTGCGCAAGACCGCGAAAGGTGGCGTGAAGATCGACTACACCGACGCGGCCGGGCCCCAGACCTTGGAGGCCGACTTCTGCGTCTGCACCATCCCGCTGCCGGTGCTGGCCAAGATTCCGTCGGACTTCGCGCCGCGCGTGAAGCAGGCCATCGCGGCCGCCGAGTACCACCACGGCACCAAGGTCGCCTGGGAGAGCCGGCGGTTCTGGGAGCAGGACGACTTCCAGTACGGCGGCCTGGGCTGGACCGACGAGGCCAACGAGCTGGTCTGGTATCCCAGCGGCGGCATCGGCGAGAAGACGGGGATCCTGGTCGGGGCCTATTCGATCGGCTTCTCGGGCCCGGACGCGCCGCCGAAGTACGCCGCCCTCTCGTTCGAGGAGCGCTTCGCCATCTCGCGCCGGGTGATCGACAAGTTCCACCCCGGACACGGCAAGGAGCTGACCAAGCCCTTCACGGTGTCGTGGATGCAGACGCCCTATAACGAGGGCGTCGCGGTCGGCTGGACGGACGAGCAGCGCACCACCGACTACGCCGAACTCTGCAAGCCTGACGGCGCGTTCTACTTCGCCGGCGAACACATGAGCTACATCAACGCCTGGCAGGAAGGCGCGGCGCTGTCGGCCCACGAGGCGATCAAGCTGATTCAGGCGCGGGTGTCGGCGGCGTAACGCACGCCGCCAACGCCTGGGCGTCGGTCTAGCGCGCGCTCGCCCTGAGTCCGAAGCCCATGCCCTGGGCCGCGATCGCGGCCTGGGTGCGGTTGTGGACGTTGAGCTTGCGCATCACGGCGGTCATATGCGCCTTCACCGTGGCCTCGGCGATGCGGAGTTGACGCCCTCGAGGACCTTCAACTGGGTCGGCGTGAGCTCGCAAAAGCCGATTGGCGTGGCCCCGTCGGCGTCGGGCTGGTTCATCCTGGTCATGTTCACCCCTGCATTTTCCTGTCCCTGACCGGCCGTCTCGCGACAACCGGGCTCCGCCTCGATCGATGTGCCGGTCTGCGCCGGCTGGGCGGTTCGCGTTCCACGAACTTAGTGATATTAGTTGGACAGATTCAAGTGATTTGGTCAATGTTAGCGCAAACAAATGTTGTGGCGGGCCAATTCGCGGAAACCTGTCATACAGGTTGACGTGGCGGCCCAGAGAGCCGCGGCGATCGGGAGGAGCGAATTGGAGGGCTTGTCGCATCGCGCCGGGGGCGTGATCCAGGCGCCGTTTGGGCGATCGGCGCGGCTTGGCTATTCTTCCCGCGCGTCAAAAATCCGGGCATGGCTCGTGAAGAGCCGCTGGCTTTACCTGAACCACGAGCAGCGTCGCGCGACGCCGCGATCGTGTTGGAGACCTATTGGATGAGCCAAGGCCGTCTAGCCGACCAGGCGTACACGGGCATCGTGGAGATGATCAAAACCGACGGCTTGCACGTCGGGGATCGCCTGCCGTCGGAAGCGCGCCTGGCGGAAATGTTCGGCATGTCGCGGACCATCGTGCGCGAGGCCCTCGTCCGGCTGGCCGCCGACAGCATCACCGAGGCCCGGCGCGGGGCCGGCTCATTCGTCAAGAACCGGCCGTCTGACAAGCTCGGCGCCTACATGCCGCTGTCGGAGCTGCCGTCGACCATGGGTAGCTACGAGGTGCGCTTCGTCCTGGAGGCCGAGGCGGCGCGGCTGGCGGCGGTGCGGCGCTCGGCCGAGGAGATGTCCAGCATCGAGGAAGCACTGTCGAAGCTGCGCGAGGCCCTGCTGTCGAACGCGCCGGCCCACGCCGAGGACATGGAGCTGCATCGCCGGATCGTCCTGGCCACGGCCAATCCCGCCTTTCTGGTCACGTTCGAGGCCTTGGAGGCCGACGTCGACAAGATCATGCGCGCCGGCGTCGACATCTCGCGGTCGCGGCCGCCGGAGGCGATCGCCGAAATGATGCGCGAGCACGAGATGATCGTCGAGGCGATCCGCGCCCAGGACGGCGACGGCGCGGCCCTGGCCATGCGCTGGCATCTGTCACGCGGGCGAAAGCGGCTCATGCCCTGACGCGCGCGGCCCGGCGCCGCTTTGGCGACCATGGCCTTCCAACCAGGCCTGGGCCATCTCGCACAGCCGTTCCGGCGGCGCGCTGGCGTCCAGCGCTAAGACCTCCTCGTCGGCGCCGGGCCGCTCGAGGGTGGCGAGCTGGCTGTCCAGCAGGCTGGCGGGCATGTAGTGGCCCGGGCGGCGGGTGAGCCGGCGCGAAAGCTCGTCGCGGCTGGCGTCCAGCAGTACGAAGCGCGTCGGGACCGAGATGACGCCGCGCAGGCGGTCGCGATAGCCGCGCCTCAGCGCCGAGCACGCCGCCACGACTGGTCCTCCCGACGTCGCGGCCTCGCCGATGGCCAGGCCCAGTCGGTCCAGCCAGGGCCAGCGGTCCTCGTCGTCGAGGGGGTGGCCGGCGCTCATCTTGGCGACCGCGCGTTCGTCATGGAAATCGTCGCCCTCCAGGAACGGGCAGCCGAACTCGCGGGCCAGCAGGGCGCCGAGCGTGGATTTTCCGCTTCCGCTCACGCCCATGGCGATGACGGCGAACCCGGCAGGGCGTGCGAGGCTGGATGGCGACGGCAAGCGGCCTCCTTGAAAGCGGGCGCCGGCTGGCGTGTCGATACACGCCGAGGGGACGAGCGCAGCCGGATTTCTACCGGCCGATCCGGAGGGACGTAACTACGACCATGGTCGAGGATGGTGGCCGCGCCCGGCCGATTTATCAGTACCGGTAGAGTAGCGTTGGGGAATGGCATGAGAGCGATCCTGTTGTCGGCGATCCTGGTGGCGTCGACCCCCGTGATGGCGGCCGCCGCCACGAACTCCGTCCTCCTGTCCGCGCCGGACGATCCCCGCGCCGTTACGGTCAAGGGCGTCGGCGACGGTCGCGCCGACGACACCGAGGCCGTCCAGAAGGCCATCGACGCGGCGCGCGACAAGACCGGCCACGGCCTCGTCTTCCTGCCCTCGGGCCGCTATCGCCTGAGCCGCACCATCCTGGTGCCGCCGGGCGTGCGCATCTTCGGGGTCGGCGCCACGCGGCCGGTCTTCGTGCTGGGCGCCAACACGCCGGGGTTCCAGAAGGGCGTGGCCACGATGATCGCGTTCACGGGCGGCGACCAGTACCAGGTCGGCGACATCCCCGTGCCGGTCCCGACGGTCAGGCCCGAAACCCTGAAGGTGCGCGACGCCAATTCCGGCACCTTCTATTCGTCCATTGGCAATGTCGACGTCGAGATCGGCGACGGCAATCCGGCCGCCGCCGCGGTCCGGTTCCGCATGGCCCAGCACGCCTTCCTCAGCCACATGGATTTCCGCCTGGGCTCGGCCTTCGCCGGGGTCTACCAGGCGGGCAACATCATGGAGGACGTCCACTTCCACGGCGGCCGCTACGGCGTCGTCACCGAGAAGACCTCGCCGGCCTGGCAGTTCACCCTGATCGACTCGACCTTCGACGGCCAGCGCGACGCGGCCATCCGCGAGCACGAGGTCGACCTGACCCTGGTCAATGTGGCGATCAAGAACACGCCGGTCGGGATCGAGATCGACCGCGGCTACAGCGACAGCCTGTGGGGCAAGAACGTCCGCTTCGAGAACGTCTCCAAGGCCGGGGTGGTCATCTCCGCCGAGGACAACGTCTTCACCCAGGTGGGCTTCGAGAACGCCATCGCCTCCAACACCCCGGTGTTCGCCCGCTTCCGCGACAGCGCCAAGATCGTGGCCGGCAAGGGCCGCGCCTACAAGGTGGCCTCGTTCACCTATGGCCTGACGCTGCCGGGCCTGGGCAAGATGGGTGAGTACAAGACGCAGGTCGACCTGACCCCGCTGTCGGCTCTGCCGGCGGCTTCGGCGCCGGCCCTTCGCGCCCTGCCGCCGGTGGCCGAGTGGACCAACGTCAAGACCCTGGGCGTGAAGGGCGACGGCGTGACCGACGACACCGCCGCCCTGCAGAAGGCGATCGACAGCCATCGCGTGCTCTATCTGCCGATCGGCTTTTACACGGTCACCGACACCTTGAAGCTACGGCCCGACACCGTGCTGATCGGCCTGCACCCGGCCGTGACCCAGCTGGTCATTCCCGACAACAATCCGGGCCACGCCAACGTCGGCCCGGTGAAGCCGGTGCTCGAGACGCCCAAGGGCGGCGACAATATCCTGTTCGGGCTGGGGATCTTCACCGGCCGCGTCAACCCGCGCGCCTCGGCGCTGCTGTGGCGGTCGGGCGCGACCTCGCAGGTCACCGACCTCAAGATCATGGGCGGCGGCGGCACGCCCACCGCCGACGGCAAGTCGCTGGGCGCGGCCCAGGCGCGCAGCGGCGATCCGGTCGCGGACGGCCGCTGGGACGCCCAGTATCCCAGCATCTGGGTGACCGACGGCGGCGGCGGCACGTTCGCCAATGTCTGGAGCCCCAACACCTTCGCTTCGGCGGGCTTCTACATCTCCGACACCAGCACGCCGGGCCATATCTACGAGGTGTCGGTCGAGCACCACGTGCGCAACGAGTTCGTGCTCGACAACGTCCAGAACTGGGAGTTCCTGGCCCCTCAGACCGAGCAGGAGGTCGGCGACGGCCCCGACGCCGTCTCGCTGGAGGTGCGCAACTCGCGCAACATCCTGTTCGCCAACTATCACGGCTATCGGGTGACGCGGTCGTACCACCCCGCCGAGACGGCGGTGAAGCTGTTCAACTCGTCCGACATCCGCTTCCGCAACGTCCACATCAACGCCGAGAGCGGCGTCGCGCTCTGTGACACCATCGGCTGTGGCACCTATCTGCGGGCCAGCAAGTATCCGTTCGAGAACGCCATCCAGGACAAGACCCGTAAGCAAGAGGTGCGCGAGCGCGAGTTCGCGGTGCTCGACGTCACCGGTCAGCCCACGCCGGCCGCTCCGGCCAGCGACGGCAAGGCCCGCAAGCTGGAGACCGGTTTCTGGTCGATCTCCGGCGCGACCGTAGGCGCGGACGGGGCGCTCTATTTCATCGAGAAGCGGTTCCAGCGGATCTACCGGTGGACCCAGGCCAAGGGCCTGGAGGTGGTGCGCGACCACTCACTCGACCCCACGAACTTGGCGATCGACCGCTCGGGCAAGCTGCTGGTGGTGTCGTCCTATGGCCCGCAAGCCAGCGTCTATTCGATCGATCCCGCCGGCCCCAAGGACCAGCTGACCATGATCGCGCCGACGCCGTCGGCCCAGCGCCCCGGCGCGAAGACGCTGCTGCCGGTCAACTGGTGGAACAATGGCGAATTCCGCGACCAGTACGACCCGGCCACGGACCATTTCACGACCCTGGCCGAGATGTTCGCCCGCGACGTCGGCACGCCCAAGGCGCAGGAATATGTCTCGCCCGATGGCAGCGTGTCGCTGCCAGCTTTCCGGGTGTGGCAGCAGGGACCGCCTGACCACGTCGGCTGGCGCTGGGCCGACAGTCTCCAGGCCAATGGCTTGATCAGCGGCGCGGTCGGGGAACGGGTCTTCGTCACCAACGGCTCGGAGAACAAAACCTATAGCGGCCAGATCGGACCGGGAGGGACGCTGACCGACCTGAAGGTGTTCGCCAACCGGGGCGGCGAGAGCGTCGCGGTCGACCGGCAAGGCCGGGTGTTCGTCGCCAACGGCCAGATCTTCCAGTACGGCCCCGACGGCCAACTGGTCGGCCGCATCGACGTTCCGGAGCGGCCGCTGCAACTGATCTTCGGCGGCGAAGACAAGAAGACCCTGTTCGTCCTCACCCATCACTCGCTCTACGCGGTGACGCCGTAAGGGCCGGGTTATCGAGGACTATCAGGAAATCGAAGCTCCAAATCCTTGTCATCCGATCCGGGCTCTCCGCTGCGCCGCGGCCGGATGACAGGGACAAAAGCGATCGTTCATCGAGTACGGATCCTATCGGCATGAGAGCCTGGCTCGTCGCACTGACCGCGGCTTTGATCGCTCTGGCCTCAACCGCCGGGCCGGCCTTGGCGTCGACTTCGGTGTTGGCCACGGCGCCGGACGACCCGACCGCCGTCATGGTGCGGGGCAAGGGCGACGGCCGCGCCGACGACGGCCCCGCCATTCAGGCCGCGATCGACGCGGCGGCGGCCAAACCCGGCGGCGGTCTCGTCTTCCTGCCTTCGGGCCGCTACCGGATCAGCAAGACGATCTTCCTGTGGCCGGGTGTGCGCGTGTTCGGCGTCGGCGCGACCCGCCCCCAGATCGTGTTGGGCGACGCAACGCCAGGCTTCCAGAAGGGCCTGGCTAACATGGTGATCTTCGCCGGCGGCAAGCCCGATCCGGCGCGGCGGGTGGCGTTCCCGCCGCCGGGCGGCGTGCCGTTCAACAAGGACGTCCCCGACGCCAATCAAGGCACTTTCTATTCGGCGATGAGCAATATCGACTTCAAGATCGGGCGGGGCAATCCGGCGGCGACGGCGATCCGCTTCCACGCCGCCCAGCACGCCTTCCTCAGCCACATGGACTTCGATATCGGCTCGGGCCTGGCGGGCCTGTACCAGGTCGCCAACGAGGCCGAGGACCTGCACTTCAAGGGCGGCCGCTACGGCATCCTGGCCGAGAAGCCGTCGCCGGCCTGGGGCTTCGTGCTGCTGGACTCGACGTTCGAAGGCCAGAGCGACGCGGCGATCCGCGAGCACGAGGCCGGCCTGACGCTGGTCAACGTCGCCATGCGCAACACGCCCGTCGGGATCGAGATCGACCGCGGCTACGGCGACTGGCTGTGGGGCAAGGACGTCCGCTTCGAGAACGTCTCGAAGGCCGCCGTCCTCATCTCCAACGAGAACAACGTCTACACCCAGGTCGGCTTCGAGAACGCCGTGGCCGCCAACACGCCCGTGTTCGCCAGCTTCCGCGACAGCGGCAAGGTCGAGCAGGGCAGGGGCCGCGCCTACCGCGTCTCGTCGTTCACCTACGGCCTCACTCTGCCGGGCCTGGGCCGGATGGGCGAGTACAGGACGGAGATGAAGGCGGAGACCCTTCCCGGGCTGCCCGCGCCACGCGCGCCGGCCATCCGAGCACTGCCAGCCACCTCCGACTGGGTCAATGTCCGGACGCTGGGCGCCAAGGGCGACAACGCCACCGATGACACCGCCGCCATCCAGAAGGCGATCGACACCCACCGCGTCGTCTATTTCCCCACCGGTTTTTACCAGGTCACCGACACCCTGCGGCTGCGGCCCGACACGGTCCTGATCGGCCTGCACCCCAGTCTGACCCAGATCGTCCTGCCCGACCGCGTTCCGGCCTATCAAGGCGTCAGCGCGCCCAAGGCGCTGGTCGCCTCGGCGGCCAAGGGCGACAACATCGTCTCGGGGCTGGGCCTCAACACCGGCGGCATCAATCCGCGCGCGACCGCTTTGCTGTGGACGGCCGGCGCCAATTCGCTGGTCGACGACGTCAAGTTCCAGGGCGGGCACGGGACCAATCTCGCCGACGGGAGCCGGCTCAACCCCTACAACGCCAACGCCACGGCCGACGCCGATCCGGCCAAGCGCTGGGCGGGGCAGTATCCCAGCCTGTGGGTGACCCATGGCGGCGGCGGCACGTTCGCCAATATCTGGAGCCCCAGCACGTACGCCTATTCAGGCATCTACGTGTCCGACACCGACACGCCCGGCCATGTCTACCAAGCGTCGGTCGAGCACCACGTGCGCACTGAGATCAGCCTCAATCGGGTCGCCAACTGGGAGTTCCTGGCGCCGCAGACCGAAGAGGAGGCCGGGGAGGGTGAGGAGACCGTCTCGCTGGAGATCCGCGACTCCCACGACATCCTGGTCGCCAACTATCACGCCTATCGCGTGACGCGGACGCGACGTCCGGCGGCGGCGGCGGTCAAGCTCTACAACTCGCGGGACATCCGGTTCCGCAACGTGGCGGTCAACGGTGAAAGCGGCTTCAGCGGCTGCGACGAGAACGGCTGCACGACCTTCACGCGCCTGACCAAGTATCCGTACGAGAACGCGATCCAGGACGTCACCAGCGGGTTGGAAGTGCGTGAGCGGCAGTTCGCCGTCTTGGATCTGACCGCCAACCCGGCGCCGGTCGCGCCATCGGTCTTTCCCGCCGCCGCGCGGGTGGAAAAGCTGGCCGACGGCTTCTATTCGCTGGGCGGCGGCGCCGTGGACGTGGCCGGGACGCTCTACTTCACCGACCGCCGTCACCAGCGCATCTACAG
Source organism: Caulobacter sp. Root343 (assembly GCF_001425745.1). Taxonomy (GTDB): domain Bacteria; phylum Pseudomonadota; class Alphaproteobacteria; order Caulobacterales; family Caulobacteraceae; genus Caulobacter. The sequence goes on from NZ_LMDF01000001.1 coordinate 538,599, forward strand.
CTGGTCGGCCGAGCGCAAACTGTCGATCGTGCGCGACAACACGCTGGATCCGATCAACCTGGCCGTCGACGGCTCGGGGAACATCCTGGTGCTGTCGTCGGACGGCCGCGACGGCACGGTCTATAGCTTCAAGCCGGGCGGTCCCGACGACGAGATCACGATCATTCCGCCGACCCCGGCGTCCGCTCATCCGAGCGCGTCGACGGTGCTGCCGGTCAACTGGTGGAACAACGGCGAGTTCAAGGACCAACTGAACCTCGAAACCTACCAGTTCACTACGCTCGCGGAGATGTTCGCGCGCGACATGGCGGCTCCGAAGGCCCGCGAATACGTCTCGCCGGACGGCAGCCTGGTCCTGCCGGCCTATCGGGTCATTCAGCAAGGGCCGCCGGACTTCCGGGGGCTTCGCTTCTCGGACGCGCTCGACACCTACGGTTTCACCACGGCTAGGCCGGGGCAGCGGGTGTTCGTCGCCAACGGTTCGGAGAACAAGACCTATAGCGGCCTGGTCGGCGAGCGCGGGGCGATCACCGACCTGAAGCCGTTCGCCAACCGGGGCGGCGAGAGCGTCGCGACGGACGGGGACGGGCGGGTCTATGTCGCCAACGGCCAGGTGTTCGTCTACGCGCCGGACGGTCGCGAACTGGGGCGCGTCGACATCCCTGAACGGCCGCTGCAGCTGGTCTTCGGCGGCCCCGACAAGCGGACCCTGTTTGTCCTGACTCACCACGCGCTCTATGCGGTGAGACGCCAATAAACGCGCGGCTTCACGGCCACATCGGCGCGCGGATCGGCCGACGTACGACCATGGTCGTAATGGTTCGCGCCTGTTTTGTCTGACAGATTCCCAGGAGGCCATCGTCGATGGACTCAAAGAAAAGAGGGAGGCGTCAGGATGAGTGCTGGAGGTCGTGTACGGGGGGCATCGCCCTATTTGACCGCGTTGTTCGCCACGAGCGCGGTCGCGATGATCGTAGCGGCTGGCGCCGCGAGCGCGCAGACGGCGACGCCGTCGGAGTCGCCCACCGCCACCGTGTCGGAGATCGTCGTCACGGGGACGCGGATCCGGTCCACGGGCTTCACCGCGCCGACGCCGACCCAGGTCCTGGGCCAGGCCGACCTGGAGCGCGCCGCCCAGCCGAACATCTTCACCGCCATCACTCAGCTGCCATCGCTGCAGGGCTCGAGCGGCGCGACCACGGGCACGTTCAGCACCTCGAGCGGCCAGCAGGGCCTTAGCTCGTTCTCGCTGCGCGGCCTGGGCACCATCCGCACCTTGACCCTGCTGGACGGCCAGCGGGTCGTGCCGGCCAACGTCACGGGCGTTCCCGACATCAGCATGTTCCCGCAGCTGCTGGTCGAGCGGGTCGACGTGGTGACCGGCGGCGCCTCGGCGTCCTATGGCTCCGACGCGGTCGGCGGCGTCGTCAACTTCATCACCAACAAGCGGTTCGTGGGTCTGAAGACCAACGTCATGGCCGGCGTCACGACCTATGGCGACAACCACCAGTGGCTGGCCCAGGTCGCGGCCGGCAAGAACTTCATGGAAGACCGCCTGCACGTGCAGGTCAGCGGCGAATACGATTGGGAAGAGGGCGTGCCCCCCGGCGACTTCGGCGAGGATGCTCCGGGCAGCCGCGACTGGTACACCACCGCCACCCTGGTCAACCGCGGAATCACCAACGACGGCTCGCCGCAGTACCTGTATCGCGAGCACGCTCAGGCCTATCAGTACACCAAGTACGGCCTGATCAGCGCCGGCCCGCTGCAAGGCACGGCGTTCGACCAGAACGGCAATCCCTTCCCGTTCCAGTACGGCGGCGGCACGCCGACGAAGGCCGCCAATGGCGCGGTCACGGGTTGCTACACGAACGGCGGCTTCTGCGTCGGCGGCGACCTGTCGGGCAATGTCGGCGTCGGCACGTCGCTGCAGTCGAAGATCAAGCGGATGAACGCCTATACGCGCGTCGGCTACGACATCGACGACAACAACGAGATCTACGGCACCTTCAACGCGGCCCGTGTGGAGAGCAGCAACCAGCCCAATCCGGGCGCGGCCACCACGGGCCTGACGATGTCGTGCTCGAACCCCTACCTGCCGGCGTCGATCGTCGCGGGCTGCGCAGCCAACGGCATCACCACCTTCACCTTCGGCACGAGCAACGCGCTTCTGCCCCGCAACATCAGCGTCCATCCGACGCGGACCCAGTTCCGTGGAGTGATCGGGGCTGACGGCAAGTTCAACGCCCTGGGCAAGGAATGGAGCTACGACGCCTATTTCACCCACGGGCAGAACACGACGAACATCCACGTCCGCGACATCCTGCTGACGCCGCGCTATCGGGCGGCCGTCCAGGCGACGACGGTGAACGGCCAGATCGTCTGCGTCGATCCGGTGGCCCGCGCGAATGGCTGCGTGCCGATCAACATCTTCGGCGGGCAGCGGCCCAGCGACGCCGCTCTGGCCTACATCACGCCCAAGAACGGCCCTTACCAGCACTCGGTGCAGAAGCAGGACGTCGCCAGCATCAACTTCAGCGGCGAGCCCTTCGCGCTGTGGGCCGGCCCCGTGTCCCTCGCGTTCGGCGGCGAGTGGCGCAAGGAGCAATACCACGTCAAGGGCGACCCCTACGGCGACGGCAATACGGACTCGCCCAACACTGCCGACTATCCGGCCGATCCGATCCTGAATGCGTCGGGCGCCAACTGGTTCGCGGGCAACTACCACTCCGGCGCCGGCGAGTACTCGGTGAAGGAAGCCTATGCCGAAGTGAACCTGCCGCTGATCAATTCCGAAGCGGCGGGCAAGGCCAACCTCAACATGGCCGGCCGCTGGACCGACTACAGCACCTCCGGCACCGTCTATACCTGGAAGGTCGGGGCCACCTGGGACACGCCGATTGATGGCGTCCGCCTGCGGGCCGTCACGTCGCGTGACGTCCGCGCGCCGAACCTGTCCGAACTGTTCGCCGCCCCGGTGACGACCACGCTGCCGAACTTCACCGTTCCCTCGAACGGCTCGCCCCCAAGCGGCCAGCCCTCCAGCGGCTCGCTGACGGTTCTGCAGAACGTGGTGGGGAACCCGAACCTGAAGCCGGAAATCGCCAAGAACGTGACCATCGGCGCGGTGCTTTCGAACCCGCAATGGCTGCCGGGCTTCAGCGTTTCGGTCGACTGGTACAACATCGTCCTCAACGGCGGGATCTCCAGCCTGGGCGCTCAGCAGATCGTCAACTTCTGCTATCAGGGCCTCACCCAGTTCTGCGGCGCTTTCAATCTCAACCCGCCGTCGGCCTTCGTGAACTCCCAGACGTTCAACCTGGCTTCGATCAAGACCAGCGGCTTCGACATCGAGAGCAGCTACCGCTTCGAGCTCCCCAGCGTGCCCGGCCGCTTCACGGTGCGGGGCCTGGCGACGAACACGCACAAGTTCGTCACCAACCCTGGCATCCCTGGGGCGGTCGCCGTCGACTCGGCCGGCCAGAACTCCGGCGCCACGCCGGACTGGAAGTTCCTGGCCATCCAGTCCTGGGACACCGACCGCTTCGCCCTCAGCGTACAGGAGCGCTGGTTCAGCGATGGCACCTTCGGCGGCACCACCACCCAGTACGTCGAATGCAAGCCCGGCAGCTGCCCGGTCTCGACCGGCAGTCGGCCGACCATCGACTACAACCACATGAGCGGCGCGACCTATGTCGACGTCAGCGCTTCGTACAAGTTCGGCAAGGGCCTGCAGATCTACGGCAAGGTCGACAACCTGCTGAACCGCGAGCCGACGCCGTCGCCGCAGACCAATACGGGCCTGGACGCCAATCCGGCGCTCTACGACCTGCTGGGCCGGTTCTATCACGTGGGCCTGCGCTACAGCTTCTAGTCCCGGGCCGCCCGCCCTTCACCTCCCCCTGGGCGGCCTCGCCCGGGTCCGGTGCGGCTTCACGCCGAACCGTGGCCCGGGCGCTTTCTATTGCGGCGTATCGCAGGCGTGGCGAGGGCCGACTCTAGCGCTTGAGCCGTTCGGCGTGGCGCTCGAGGCTCAGGGTCATGTGGAGGCGGGCCGCCAGGCCCGCGGCCTCGGGATCGCCCTTCTCGACGGCGTTGTAGATCGCCTCGTGTTCCTTCCAGATGCCGCGCAGATAGTCTCGGTGCGCGACCTCGTCACGGCCGGCCAGATAGACCTTGCGGGGCGGCACCAGGCGCAGTCCCAGGAAGTCGATGAAGCGCTCGAAGTACTGATTGCCGGTGGCGCGGGCGAGGGCGCGGTGGAAGGCGACGTCGGCGTCGACCGTCTCGTCGACGGTCGGGGTATCGGGCGACATGGCCATCAGGTGGACGTACAGGGCCTCGATATCGGCCGAGCCACGCCGCTCGGCGGCGAGGGCGGCCATTTCCGCCTCGATGGCCACACGCATCTCCAGCAGCTTCATCACATCCTCGAGGGCGGAGAGCTCCTCGGGCGTGACCTGGAAGGCTTCGTAGCGCGGCGAGTCGGCGACGAAGACGCCCGAGCCCTGCTTGGGCACCGTCAGGCCATGAGCGGTGAGCCGCGCGACGGCCTCGCGCACCACGGTGCGGCTGACGGCCAATTCCTGAGCCAGCACCTTTTCCGTCGGCAGACGCTCGCCCGGCGTTAGCCGGCCGCTGCGGATCCGGCCGGCGAAGTCGTCGAACAACTCGTCGACGAGGGAGCGTCGGCGGGCGACGGCCATGGGGACTCCTTACTGCTGCCAAGGAGCCTAGAGCGTGGCCTGACCCGCTTCAATGAGCTTGAGCGGCCGGGGGCTCGACGCCGCGTCTAATTCATCATATGACCGGGTCACATAACAAATAACGGCGTGCGCCGAAGGAGGGGAAACACAAACGCGAGGACGCCCAAGGTGCGTCCGCGGCGCGGCGAGGTAAGGACCGCCGCCCTCATGTAGCCAACCAGAAAAAGCCTGGCGTCCAGTCAGCACGACCCCCGCGCAGGGGCCGCCCGTGGAGCGGTTTGTCGAAGTATCGGAGCGGTAAGGGCTCCGCACCTGGGAGGAAGAACACCATGAGTTATCGTCAACGCCCGTCCGGGCGATCGCATCGTCATGCCTTGCTGTCGGCCAGCGCGTTTTGCGCCGTGATCGGCCTGGCCGCGCCCGCTATGGCCGGAGGTCAGGCCAAAGCCGACCAAACCGAGGTCGGGGAGGTCGTCGTCACCGGCTTCCGCAATAGCCTCGCCAAGGCGCTGAACACCAAGCGCGAGAGTTCCGTGGCCGTGGACGTGATCCTGGCCGAGGACATCGGCAAGTTCCCCGATCTCAACCTGTCGGAATCGATCCAGCGCATCCCGGGCGTGGCCCTGGCGCGCGACGGCGGGGAAGGGCGGCAGATCGCCGTCCGCGGCCTGGGGGCGACCTTCACCCGCGTGCGCATCAACGGCATGGAGGCCCTGGCCAGCACCGGCGGCGCCGACAGCTCGGGCGGCGCCAACCGCAGCCGCTCGTTCGACTTCAACGTCTTCGCCTCGGACCTCTTCAGCTCGATCAAGGTGGCCAAGACCGCCGAGGCCGCGCAGGAGGAGGGCTCCCTAGGCGCCACGGTCGACCTGCAGGCGGGCCGGCCGTTCGACACCAGCGCCGACTTCCGCTTCGCCGCCTCGGCCCAGGCCTCCTATAACGACCTGTCGAAGAAGACCGGTCCGCGCCTTGCGGGCCTGATCTCCAAGACCTTCATGGACGGCAAGCTGGGCGTTCTGGTCTCGGGCGCCTATTCTCGGCGCGATACGATCGAGGAGGGCTCCAGCACCGTCCGCTGGGGCAGCAATATCGGCAACTTCAATCCGGGCTTCGAGTCCGCCCCGGCAGGCGGGCCGACCCTGGCCCAGCTGAACACCGCCTTCCATCCGCGCTTCCCGCGCTACGATCACTTCGACAATCACGGCGAGCGGATCGGCCTGACAGGCTCGATCCAGTGGAAGCCCAGCGACAAGACCCTGGTGACGTTCGACGCGCTGTACGCCGACTTCAAGGCCACGCGCCGCGAGTACTATCTGGAGGCGCCGTCCTTCAGCACCGGCGGGGCGTGCACGGCGGCCAACAAGGCCACCAATTGCGGGGTGGCCGACTTCAACGTCGTCTCGGCCACCATCGACAGCAACAACGTCTTGACCAAGGGCGTCTTCAACGACGTCGACATCCGGATGGAGCATCGCTTCGACCGGCTGGACACCAAGTTCAAGCAGTTCACCCTGCTGGTCGATCACGAGTTCAGCGACAAGCTGAGCGCCGAGATGCATCTGGGGCACTCGAGCTCGTTCCACGACAACCCGTTCCAGTCGACCCTGACCTTCGACAAGTTCAACATCCAGGGCTACGGCTACGACTATACCGACAATCGCCATCCGGCCCTGACCTACGGGACGCTGGATCTGACCGACCCGTCGGGCTGGGTCTTGCGCGAGCTGCGGGCTCGTCAGATCACAGCGGGCAACAAGTACGACAGCGCCAAGCTGTCGGCGAAATACGCCTGGTCCGACGGGCTGAAGTTCAGCGCCGGCCTCGACTTCAAGAAGTATAGGTTCGTCACGACCGAGCTTCGGCGGGTCGACGCCGCCGGCTCGCCGGCCAATGTCGAGGTGTTCACCGCCGCCCAGGTGGCGCAGCTGAACGCGATCGCGCCGCTGTCCGCGTACAGCATGATCGCCAAGCTGAACGGCAAGGGCCTGGACATCCCGGCCGGCACGCCGACCGCCTGGGTCATTCCGGACCTGATGAAGGCCTACGACCTGTTCAACATCAATGACCAGACCGCCTTGGGCGGCCTGTTCAAGATGGGGACCGCGCCGGCCCTGACCAACAACAAGGGCGTGGTCGAGCAGGACAAGGGCGGCTTCCTGCAGGCCGACTTCCGCACTGACGCGCTGGGTATCCCCGTTCGCGGCAATGTCGGTGTTCGCTACGTGCAGACCCAGCAGGAGTCGTCGGGCTATGCCTATGTTGGCGGCCAGGTGACGCCGATCACGGCCAAGCGGAAATACTCCGACACCCTGCCCAGCCTGAACCTGGTGGCCGAGCCGGCCGAGAACCTGCTGGTGCGCTTCGGCGCCTCGAAGGTGATGGCGCGGCCCGAGCTGGTGAACATCTCGCCAGGGGCCAGCTTCAACGTCGCCGGCTCGACCCGCTCGGTGACGGCGGGCAATCCGAACCTGGATCCGATCCGCTCCACCAACTACGACCTGGCGGCCGAGTGGTACTTCCAGCCGGGCTCGCTGCTGTCTGTGGCCCTGTTCAAGAAGAAGATCTCCAGCTTCGTCCAGGTGGTGACCAGCAACCAGCCCTATCAGGGCAACCCGTTCGGCCTGCCCGACAGCGCGGCCATCGCCGCCTGCGGCAACCAGACGACGGATTGCAACGTCACCACCACGACCTGGGCGTTCTCGGCGCCGACGTCCACGCCCGGCGGCGACCTGAAGGGTTTCGAGGTCAACTACCAGCAGGCGTTCAAATTCCTACCGGGCCTCCTGAGCCACACCGGGGTGCTGCTGAACTACACCAGCGTCCTGGCCAAGGTGAACTATGTGAACGGGGCGGGGGCGACCATCGCCCGCCAGAACCTGACCAACCTGTCGCCGCACTCGTACAACGCGACGCTCTACTATGAGGACAGCCGGATCAGCACCCGGGTCTCGGCCGCCTGGCGCAGCCGCTACCTGACCGCCGTGCCCGGCGCCGACAACACCGCCGTCACGCCGATCCCCTTCCAGGGCACCAACGAGACGCTGAACGTAGACGCCTCGCTGCAGTACACGATCAACCCGCGTCTGAAGTTCTCGATCGAAGGCATCAACCTGACCGACGAGTTCCAGGACCAGTTCATCGGGCCGCAGGACATGGAGTCCGTCTACCACCATACCGGCCGCGAGTTCGTGGTCGGCGTCCGCTACACGTTCTAGCCGGATAGAACCTCCTCCGGGCGCCGTGGTCCTCCCCACGGCGCCCTTCCTTTCGAGCCGTCCTTGACCTTGAGGGGGAAAGGCCGTTCAGGCGCGGTTCAGAGTCTCGACAAGAGGGTCGCGGCAAAGCTTATCGCGGGTTCGCGACGTGGGGGATGTGACGTGCTGGGATATGTGAGCGTGCTGCTGGCGACGGCGCTGTTGGCGACAGCGGCGGCGACCGAACCCTCCGTCCCGACGCGGGTCGAGTTGAAGCCGACGGTCGGTGGCGTCGAGGCGACCTTCACCCTGCCGGCGCCGGTCGCGCGCTTTGAGCTGGAGGAAGCTGTCGAGGACGTGCGCGCCGACACCTGGCATGTTCAGACGCCCGGCATGGCGTTGGCGCAAGGCGCAGTGTCCCGGACCGACGGCGCCAGCTTCGCCACCTTCTCGGTCCTGGTCACGCCCGACAGCCGGCCCCGCGACCGGCGCTATCCGGCCCTGACCGCGATCGGCGGCGGCTGGCAGATCTATGGTCCCTATTTCAAGGCCGCCGAAGGTCGTTCCCCGATCGAAGGCCATGTCGCGCCGCCGAAAGGCTGGACGACGGCTCCGCAAGCAAAGAGCGGCCGTGTCGCGCTTGATGGCTATGTCTATGTGGGTCCGGCCAACAATATCGCCGCCGGATCAGCGACCTTCGTGACCGGTCCCGAAACACCGACGGCGATGCGCGACGCTGTCGCCAAGGCCGCCAGCCAGGCCACGGCCTATTACACCAAGCGCCTTGGCATGGGGCTTAAGGCTAAGCCGACGGTGATGATCGCCCTCGTTCCGGGCTTCAATCCTGGCTGGCAGGGCGACACCACGGCCGGACCGGTAGCCTCGCTGCGGTTCTTCGGACCCAAGGCGGCGCAGATGGATTCCGACGACACCGACCGCGCCGTACAATTCGTCAATCACGAGTTCTTTCATTTCTGGAACAGCCGCACCTTCACTTCGCGGAATTCCGGCAAGGAGGCCTGGCTGCACGAAGGCATGGCCGAGTACGCGGCCTTGCTGGCTTCGCGCCAGGCTGGCGTCATGAGCGAGGCCCAGGTCGGAGAGGCCTTGAGCGGTCGCCTGACCGGTTGCGCCAACGCCCTGAAAGCCAAGGGACTGGACGCGGATCCGCCACGTCGCGGCGGCGCGGTCTACGACTGCGGCGTGCTGGTCCAGTGGATCGCCGACCTTCAAGTCCGGCGGGCTTCGAACGGATCGCGTGACGTCTTCGACCTGTGGCGAGCGCTCTTCGCCGAGGCGGCGCGGAACGGCGGCGCGTACGACGGAGCGGGTTTCCTGGCCAGAGCTGGTCTGGATGACCCCGCCGCCGACGCGCCGCTGAACTTGCTCATGCGGCCGGGCGGTCCGGATCGCTGGCCTCGGCTGGCCCAGGCCTTGGAAGGGCTTGGCGCGAAGGTCACGCCGACCCGTTCCGGCGAGGCCGAACGCGAAGCCTTGGTGATGCACGTGCTGGGTCAGGTCTGCAAAGGCGGTCGCGGGTTCTACGGCGGCGATCCCGAGGCGCTGAAGCTGGACACCAGGGATCGCTGCGGCGTGCTGAACGGGGATCCGACCGTCGACACGATCGCCGGACATAACATCATGACCGACGTTCAAGCGGCCTTCGACGCGGCGGGGCCGATCTGCGCCGCCCAGGGCGATATCGTGCTCAGCCTGAAGGGCAAGGCGGTGGCGACCGTGACCTGCAAGACGCCGATGTCGCCCCGCCCGCTAGCCTGGACGGTCGAGCGCTGGCGATAGGCGCGCCGGGGCCGCGGGCCACGGGTTTCGGTCGAGGCCCCGCGTCGCGCGTCCTCGCGCTGGCGAAACGTCTCGCCTATATAGCGGCCTTCGACGCGCCGCAGGGCGTTGTTACGTCGTTCGCGTTCTTGGCTGGTTTCGGTAAAAATCTTGGAATATCAGGCGCATAGGATTTCCGTGGCCCCGATGATGGACTGGACCGATCGGCATTGCCGGTCGCTGCACCGGGGCCTGTCATCGCGCGCGCTGCTCTACACCGAGATGGTGACGAGCGGCGCGGTGGTGCATGGCGACCGCGACAAGCTGCTCGGCTACGACCCCGGCCAGCATCCGGTGGCGCTGCAGCTAGGTGGATCGGATCCGGCCGAACTGGCCCAGGCCGCGCGGATCGGCGAGGGCTACGGCTACGACGAGATCAATCTGAACGTCGGCTGCCCGTCGGACCGGGTCCAGAGCGGCCGTTTCGGCGCCTGCCTGATGCGGGAACCCGATCTGGTCGCCGAATGCATGGCGGCGATCAAGGCCGCGGTGAAGGTCCCGGCCACGGTGAAGTGCCGGATCGGCGTCGATGACCAGGATCCGGAGGAAAGCCTGTTCGGCCTGGTCGATCGCTGTGCGGCGGTCGGGATCGACAGCTTCGTGGTCCATGCCCGCAAGGCCTGGCTGCAAGGCTTGTCGCCGAAGGAGAACCGGGACATCCCGCCGCTGGACTACGAGCTGGTCTATCGGCTCAAGCGCGAGCGACCGGGCCTGACCATCGTCATCAATGGCGGCGTGCCCAGCGTCGACGCGGCGGTGGCGCACCTGGAACACGTCGACGGGGTGATGCTGGGGCGGGCGGCCTATCACGAGGCCGGCCTGCTGGGCGAGATCGACCGGCGGGTGTTCGGGCTGGAGGTCGCCGACGTCGACAGCTTCGAAGCCGTCGAGCGCTATCGGCCGTACCTGGCGCGCGAGCTGGCGGCGGGAACGCATCTGGCGGCCATGAGCCGGCACATGTTGGGCCTGTTCCACGGCCTGCCGGGGGCGCGCGCGTGGCGGCGCATCCTGACGGTCGAGGGCGTCAAGCCGGGCGCGGGTCTGGAGGTCGTGGATCGCGCCCTGGAGGCCGTGCGGATGGCCCTGGCGTCCCGCGAGGAGCGAACCGTTCCCGCGGCCTAGTTTAGGGATGCAGGATCAGCGAGTTCGGGGTGGCCTCGAACCGTGACAGGCGGCCCAGATAGCTCATGCCCAGCAGCGAATTTTCGAGGCCCTTCTCGATGACCAGGGCGTCGACGTCGCGGACCCGGGCGCCGGCGATCGAGACGCTGGCCAGATGCACCGAGGCGGCGCGGGTGCGGCCATCGGCGGTGATGACGTTGTAGTCGTAGGTCAGCTTGCTGGTGTCGATGCCCAGGCGCTGGGCGTCGGCCATGCTGAGCGAAACGGCGGTGGCGCCGGTGTCGACCAGGAAGCGGACGGCGTGGCCGTCGACGGCGGCCTGGGCCCAGAAGTGGCCATCGCGGTCCTTGGTGATCTGGGCCGCGCCGCCTTCGCCGCCGAGCGTGGCCGAGGCGGCGGTCGGGGCGCTCAGTTCCGGACGGCGCAGGTCGTCCAGCGAGACGACGGCTTTGGCCGCGCCTACCGCCGACAGGGCGCCCACGAAAGCGATCGCCGCGAACCTCAACATAGAGCACACCTTGCCGTACCGGCTTTGAGACCGCTTCTGCGGCCGTTGTCTAAATCACTAGCAGGTAGGCCTTTTCAAGGCGTGAATCGGGTGGGCTATTTTCACACCATGGTTACCAATGTCGTAACAAGTATACGGATGTACTGAACGCTGCTCATATTACATGAATTTAATAACTCACATTACGCCGCCGTAATGCTTTTCATGTCTTGGAATTAACTTCGAAAACCTTCGAGGCGGCGTTATTTCTCTCGCCAACAATAAAGTGGCTTATCGAGGGAATATCGCCATGAAAGTGCTGATCATCGCTACTGTCGCCGTGGCGTCGCTCGCCGGCGCGGCCAATGCGGGTTCGATCTCTGACCTGCAATTCCTCGAAGCGGCGCGCTGCCGCGGACTGGCTAGCTCGGAAAACCTGGGAAAGCTGGACACCGCGTCGCTGGACGCGCTCCTGCGCGCCGAAGGCGGCGATCGCGACCTGGCCGTCCGCACCTCGGCCGTCAGCAAGATCGACGCCGCCCGCAAGCAGGCCGACGCCGCCGACGACAAGAAGAAGGCCAAGCTGCTGGCCGAGCGCGAGTCGAAATGCGCCGCCTATCTGGGCGGCGCGAAGTAGCGTTCAGCCGCGACCGGCGGCCGCCATCAGGGCGACCATCGGATCGGGGCGGTCGGGGAGGGCGGCCATGACGGCGGCCCGCTCCTCGTCGCTCAGGCGGGCCCAGCCGGCGATCTCCGGCAGGGTCCGGCGGCAGCCCAGGCAGTAGCCCGACGCTCCGTCGACCGCGCAGACCTTCACGCAAGGCGTGGCGATCGCGCGGGGCGGCTTCGCCTCGGATTTCGTCGCTTCAGTACTCATCATTTCAAGCATCCCCGTTCCATCGCCGGCGCGCAAGCGTCGGCGAAGCGAACGGTCGCGCCTCAAGATCAGGAGATATCCATGCGCAAGTTCGTCCTCTCGACCCTCGCCGTCGCCGCGTTGGCCTCGGCCGCGGCGCCCGCCTTCGCCGCCAGCGACCGCTGGACCGACGGCCAGTACCTGCAGGCCAACCGCTGCCTGGCGCTGGCCCAGTCGGCGGCGCTCGGCGAACTTTCGGCCGGCGACCTGGCCGCCCAGATCAAGTCGCAGGCCTTCGGCCGCGGCTCCTCGATCACCGATCGCGGTGTGTCGCTGCAAGCCGAGGCGGCCCGCCAGGGCAAGACCAAGGACGAGGCTCGCAAGGCCAAGCTGCTCGCCGAGCGCGACGGCGTCTGCAAGACCTACCTGTCGAGCCAGGTCGCCGCGTCCTAGACGTTCTCTAAGGGCCTTCTGGGGTTGCTTTGGGCGCGGACCGGTTTAAGTCCGCGCTCATGACCGCTTCCCCGTTCGCCGACATTCGCCAGCTCGCCGCCTCGCCGCCCGCGCCGGGGCCGTTCCCCGTGCTGGAGCAGGGCGGTCGGCTCGCCGAGATCGCCGCCTGGCTGACGGCCTGGAGCGGCAAGACTCCGCCTGCCGTCAATCGGCCGGTCGTCGCCCTCTATGCCGGGGCCCGCCAAGGCGTCGGCCCGCGCGGCTATGCTCGCGACCGCCTGGAAGTCATCGCCTCGGGCGGGGCCACCGTTTCGCGTCTGGCCGGCGTGCAGGGGGCGGGGCTGGAAGCCTTCGACCTGGCCATCGACCGCCCGTCGCCCGACTCCGTCGACAAGGCCTCGATGAGCGAGAAGGAGGCCGCCGCCACCATCGCCTTCGGCATGGAGGCCCTGGCCAAGCAGCCGGATCTGCTGATCCCCGGCGTCATCGCCGCCGAGCCCGCCCGCACCGCCGCCGCCGTCTGCCTGGCCCTGTTCGGCGGCGAGGCTTTGGACTGGTCCGACGATCCAGCGCCGGTGGCCGCCGCCGTCGCCCGCGCCAAGGCCGAGGGCATGGGCGACGATCCGCTCGAGATCCTGCGCCAGCTGGGCGGTCGCGAGACCGCCGCCGTCGCCGGCGCCATCCTGGCGGCCCGCGTGCAGAAGGTGCCGGTGCTGCTGGACGGCTACGCCGCCTGCGCCGCCGCCGCGATCGTCCGCGCCATCGAGCCGGCCGCGATCGAGCACTGTCTGGCCGCCCATGTCAGCCCGACCAAGGGTCACGCGCGCCTGCTCGAAATCCTCGACAAGCGGCCGCTTCTGGCGCTCGATGTGGTGGACGAGGAGGGCGTCGGCGGCGCTTCGGCCCTGGCGCTCGTCAAGCTGGCCTGCGAAGTCCGGTAGTGACGTTCGGGCGGTGTAAGTGAACGCGGATCATATTCACTTCCGTTGACGCTAACGTCATCTTTCCAAACGTTCGTTCGACATCTATCGTGGCGCCTGAACGCATGAACGGCCTCCTCAAGAGGGGCCGGCTGAACGGGAGCTCGCCATGAATCTCGACTTCTCGCCCGAGGACCTCGCCTTCCGCGACGAGGTCCGCGCCTTCATCGCCGAGAACTATCCGGCGGGCCTGCGGGAGAAGCAGGAGGAGGGCGAGGAGATGGCCAAGGATGATTTCCTCTCCTGGCACCGCGTGCTCGCCAAGAAGGGCTGGGTCGCCCCGGCCTGGCCCGAGAAGTACGGCGGCCCGGGCTGGACCTCGGTCCAGCGCTACATCTGGTCGGAAGAGACCGCCCGCGCCGACTGCGTGCCGATCCTGCCGTTCGGCATAAACATGGTCGGACCAGTGATCTACACGTTCGGCACGCCTGAGCAGAAGGAACGGTTCCTGCCGCCGACCCTGTCAGGCGACATCTGGTGGGCTCAGGGCTATTCCGAACCCGGCGCCGGCTCCGACCTCGCCAGCCTCAAGACCAAGGCCGAGCGCTTCACGGGCGACGACGGCAAGGACTACTACCTGGTCAACGGCCAGAAGACCTGGACCACCCTGGCCCAGCACGGCGACTGGATCTTCTGCCTGGTCCGCACCGACCCGGCCGCCAAGATCCAGGAAGGCATCTCGTTCCTGCTGATCGACATGAAGTCGCCCGGCGTGACCGTGCGGCCGATCATCACCTTGGGCGGCGAGCACGAGGTCAACGAGGTCTGGCTGGAGAACGTCAAGGTGCCGGTCGAGAACCGCATCTATGACGAGAACAAGGGCTGGACCTGCGCCAAGTTCCTGCTGGCCCACGAGCGCTCCGGCATCGCCGGCGTGGCCCGCTCCAAGCGCGGCATCGAACGCATCCGCCAGATGGCCGCGACCGAGCTGTCGGACGACGGCGACGCCCTGATCAAGGATCCGATGTTCAAGCGCAAGGTCGCCGAACTCGAGATCGACCTGACGGCGCTGGAATATACCGAGCTGCGCACCCTAGCCGGCGAGGCGGCCGGTAAGGGCCCCGGTCCGGAATCGAGCGTGCTGAAGATCAAGGGCACCGAGATCCAGCAGCGGATCACCGAACTGGTGCTCGAGGCCGCCGGCCACTATGGCGCGCCGTATTTCCGCGGCTTCCCCAAGGACGGCGACAACGCCCACCCGATCGGCCCCGACTTCGCCCATCGCGCCGCCCCGACCTATTTCAACGTCCGCAAGACGTCGATCTACGGCGGCTCCAACGAGATCCAGCGCAACATCATCGCCAAGATGGTGCTGGGGCTCTGAACATTTAACCGGATTTCCCCTCCCCCTTGCGGGGAGGGGGCAGGGGGTGGGGGTGTCAGCACGGACGCCAGGGGCTTTGCACCATTCCGACCGAGCCGACCGCTCGTCCAAACGGATGCGTCGCGAGCCGACCCTGGCGGAGAAGCTGTTCTGGAAGACGCTGAAGAGGGCCGAGATCCCAGGATCTCACTTTCGTCGCCAAGCGCCTTTCGGGCCCTACATCGTGGACTTCGTCTGCCATCATCATCGACTGATCGTCGAAGTGGATGGCGCGGTTCACGACCTGGACCATGTCGCTGCTCGTGACGCCGAACGCCAAGCTTGGCTGGAAGGTCGCGGGTATCGGGTGATCCGGGTTCCCAATTCGCAGGCCATCAACGACCCGTACTCGGCAATCGAGCTTATTCTTTCGATCGTCGGCGCTGACACCCCCACCCCCGGCCCCTCCCCGCAAGGGGGAGGGGTGACGCCAATAGAACCATAAGAGGAAGCCGCCCTCATGGATTTCAACTTCACCGAAGAACAGTCGATGCTGCGCGACACGATCGCCAGCTTCCTGCAGGACAAGTACGACTTCGAGACCCGCCGCAAGATCGTCAGTTCGGACAGCGGCTGGCGCGCCGACTACTGGAAGGCCTTCGCCGAGGAGCTGGGCATCCTGGGCGCGCCGTTCAGCGAGGACCTGGGCGGCCTGGGCGGCGGGGCGATCGACAACATGATCGTCATGGAAGAGTTCGGTAAGGCGCTGGTCATCGAGCCCTATCTTGGCACGGTGGTGATCGGCGGCGGCTTCCTGAAGCATTCGGGCTATGCGAACGCCGCCTCGGTCATCGAGGGGATCATCGGCGGAACCACCACCATCGCCTTCGCCTATGCCGAGCCGCAGGCCCGCTACACCTGGCGGGACCTGAAGACCACGGCGAAGAAGGACGGCTCGGGCTGGACCCTGAACGGCCACAAGGCCGTGGTGGTCGGCGCGCCGTTCGCCACCCACCTGGTCGTGACCGCCCGCACCGGCGGCGTTCAGCGCGACAGCGGCGGCGTCTCGGTGTTCCTGGTCGACAAGAGCCTGCCGGGGATCGTCACCCGCGACTATCCCACCGTCGACGGCAACCGCGCCTCGGAAGTCTATTTCGAGAACGTCTCGCTGCCGGCCGACGCCCTGATCGGCGAGGAGGGCAACGGTCTGCCGCTGGTCGAGAAGGTGATCGACGAGGCCACGGTCGCCGTCGGCGCCGAGGCCGTGGGCGTGCTGCGCAAGCTGCACGAGGGCACGCTGGACTACGCCAAGCAGCGCAAGCAGTTCGGCACGGCCATCGCCAACTTCCAGGTGCTGCAGCACCGTATGGTCGACATGTTCATCGAGGTCGAGCAGTCGGTGTCGATGACCTACATGGCCACCATCAAGGTCGACGAGAGCGCCGCCGAGCGGGCCAAGGCCGTCTCGGCCATGAAGGTCCGGGTGGGCCGCGCCTGCAAGTTCGTGGGCCAGAACGCCATCCAGATCCACGGCGGCATGGGCATGACCGACGAGCTGGCCATCGGCCACTATTTCAAGCGCGCCAGCCTGATCGAGGGCCTGTTCGGCTCGGTCGATCACCACCTGAAGCGCTACGAATCCCTGTCGTTCGACGCCGCGGCCTAAACAGCCCACGGACCAAGGGATCGAAACGTCAAAGCCGCCTGCGTCACGCCGACGCGGGCGGCTTTTTCTCGCGCGGTTGGTGTGCGCATGCGCTCAGCGGTTTGGTGAAGACCTCCGCGCCAACCCAGGCGCCGCAACGCCTTGCCGCGCCTCGAGTGGAGGTGAAAAAGCATCGTATACGGACAAAAATTGCGAGTGATCGCAGCGGCTTACGGCAAGATCATCCGCAGGCTGACATGATCCTTATACGGATTATTTTCGTTGCGCGGCGCCGTGATGGGCGCATGCTTGGCCATGACGCGCTGACGACTAGGAGGGTGGAAGCCCCTGTAAGCCGCGCGCGTCTCCTGGTCCTAACGGCTATGTCTGGGAGACGCCGCCATGAACGTATCGAAGATGAACCACGCCATGTTCTCGTTCGCCCTGCTGGGCGGCATGCTGGTGGGCGATCGGCCAAGTCCGAAGCCGCCGAAGTCGTCCAAGCCCACTGGGCGGAAATAAGCTCGAAGGGTCCCACACCCCGAAAGAAGGAGGCCTCCGCCGGTTCGCCGGCGGAGGCCTTTTAGCTTGCGCGCCTAGAAAGCTTTAGCTCTTCGGCTTGGCGGCCGTGTTGCAGTCGGCGATCGCGGCGTCCTCCAGCGGCTCGCCGCGATAGTTGAACGCGGTCAGTTCGCCGAGCTGGCCGGCCAGCTTGCGGCAGGCGCGGGCCACGGGCAGGGCCCGGACCCTGGTGGCGGTGCAGACGTCGGCCTTGCAGCGCCAGACCGAGCCGTCCTGGATGAAGTGGTCCGTCGAGACGGGGGTCTTCAGCTTCAGCCAGGCGCCTTCGCTGTCGGCGGCGAAGGCGGGGCCGGCCAGCAGGCCAGCCATCAGGGCGCAGGCCGTCAGGCCCGCGTTAAAAGCGGTACGCATTCCATGGTCTCCTATCCCCGCGCCGGATGGGAGATCCGACGCATGAGCGCACGCGGTTCGTCGAACAACGGGCTCGTAGGGATAGTGCGTCTCTTTTGAAAACTAAGTCAACTGTCGAAGCGTGGTCGGTGCGCCCGCCTGGTAGATTTCTTCGTCCCAGGCCAGCAGGGCGGGGGTCACGTCCTCGGCCTTTTCGACCGCGCGCCAGGCGTTGGCCAGGCTGGGCGGGGTCAGGCGCGCGTCGATCGTGTGGCGGATCAGTTCGAACAGCGGATCCCAGAAACCGCCGGGGTTATGGAACACAATCGGCTTCTGGTGAAGATCTAAACGGCGCCAAGATAGCAATTCGACGATCTCCTCCAGCGTGCCGATGCCGCCGGGCAGCACGACGAAGGCGTCCGACCGCTCGAACATCATCATCTTCCGCTCGTGCATGTTGTCGACGATCACCGTCTCGACGTCGTCGAACGGTTGCTCGCGGCCGCGCAGGAAGGTCGGGATGATTCCCAGCACCGCGCCGCCGGCCGAGTGGGCTCCGCGCGCCGTGGCGCCCATCAGGCCCACGCCGCCGCCGCCATAGATCAATTTCAGCCCCGCGCGGGCGAAGCTCTCACCGATCCTGTAGGCGTCGGTGATGTAGCTGGGGTCGGCGTCGTCGGAGGAACCGCAGTACACGCAGACGGAACCCAGGCGGCTAGACTCGTCGGGCATCGTCGTCCACTCCACACACAAGACAAAGGCGCGCGGGCTCGCGCGCCTCGGGTTCGTCCCTATTTGAGGCTGCATGATCAGGTTTCGTCTCCGAGGTTTCAAGGCGCCGATGCTCGCGGCGGGACTCGCCGCCTCGCTGCTGACGGCCTGCGGGCCTGATACGCCGGGGAAGGCCAAGGCCGCCGAGGAAGCCAACAGCGCCGAGGCCGGCTATCTGGCGCCGCCGACCCTGGAAAGCGCCCAGCGGGCGGGAAACCGCATCACCCTGGTCGGCCAGGGCGCGCCGGACTCGGATATCCGTCTGGGGTCGCCCACCGGCGAAGCGGTGATGGGGCGGGTCGACGCCTTCGGGCGCTGGAGCCTCGCCGTGCCCAACGAGCCGGGCGTCCGTCTGTTCGGGCTGTCGACCACGCGGGGCGGCCGGACGGTGCAGGCCGAGGGCTACATCATGGTCGCCGACGGCGGCGAGGTCGCCCTGCTGCGCGCCGGGGCGGGCGCTCGCCGTCTCACGGCCGGATCGTCCTCGCCGCGCATCCTGGCCGTCGATGTCGATCGCGAGGGCGGGGCGGTGGTCTCGGGTGTGGCCGCGCCGGGCGCTGGCCTGAACATCCGGGTCGATCGCGTCACCCGCGGCGGCGGCCGCACGGACGACGACGGCCGCTTCTTCATCTCGTTGAGCGACTCGCTGTCCCACGGGCCGCACTACATCCAGGCCGGAGGAGACGGCGGCGAGGACGGGGTGACCATCGCCACCTCGCCGGCCGCGCCTCTGGTCTATGGACCCGTCCGGGCCGATCGCACGCCGATGGGCTGGCGGATCGACTGGATGACGCCGGGCGGCGGCGTCCAGACCACCCTGCTGATCGGCGGGGAAACCCGATGAGGGGCATGGGCGGGGCGCCCTCGGCCAGCCGCGCCGCCACATCGGGCGCGATCGCCAAGCCCGATCAGCCGGTGCGCTTCTGGCGCGCCATGGGCGATCTGATTCAATTGGTGCTGCGGTCCAAGGCGCCCGGCCTGCGCTGGCGCGTGACCGTCGCCCTGGTGCTGACCCTGGCCGGCAAGGCGCTCGGCGTCCTGGCGCCGCTGATGCTGGGCAAGGCGGTCAACCATCTGTCGGCCGGGCAGGGCGCGGCGGCCGCCGTCACCTGGGCCTTCGCCGGCCTGGCGGGGGGCTGGGCCCTGATCCGCTTCGTCTCCGCCGCCGCACCCCAGGCGCGCGACGCGGTGTTCACGCCGGTGGCCCAGGCCGCCCAGAACCGGGCGGCCGTCGAGACCTTCTCCCACGCCCTGTCCTTGTCGATCGACTTCCACCAGTCCAAGCGCACCGGTTCGCTGTCCCGAGTGATCGATCGCGGCGCGCGCTCGATGGACTTCCTGCTGCGCGGCCTGGTCTTCAACGTCGCGCCGACCGGCGTCGAACTGATCATGGCCGCCATCGTCCTGGCCAAGGCCTACGACTGGCGGTTCGCGGCCGTCGCTCTGGCGACCGTGGCGATCTACGGCTATCTGACCTTCGCCATCTCCGACTGGCGGATCGGCCACCGCAGGGTGTTGAACGAAGCCGACGCCGAGGCCGCCGGCCGGGCGGTCGACGCCCTGCTGAACTATGAGACGGTCAAGTCGTTCGGCGGCGAGGACCGGGCGGTGGCGGGCTATGGCCAGGCGCTCGACGTCTACGGTCACGCCCAGATCAAGGCCACCAATTCGCTGAACCTGCTGAACGTCGTCCAGTCGGCGGTGATGAGCCTGGGTCTTGGCGCGATGGCCGTGCTGGCGGGCGCCCAGGCCGCCGCCGGCGAGATCGGTCCCGGCGACGTCACCGCCGCGGTGCTGATCCTGATCAATCTCTACGCGCCGCTGAACATCCTGGGCTTCGCCTATCGCGAGATCCGCCAGTCGCTGATCGACATGGAAGCGATGCTGGAACTGCGCCGCCAGACGGCCGATGTCGCCGACGCGCCTGACGCCAAGGATCTGCCGCCCTGCGCCGACCGGCGCGGCGGGGCCGTGGCCTTCGAGGCCGTCTCGTTCCGTCATGGGGCCCGCTCGGAGGGTCTGGCGGACGTCTCGCTGACCGTCGCGCCGGGCACGACCATGGCCATCGTCGGACCTTCGGGCGCGGGCAAGACCACCCTGGTGCGCCTGGCGCTGCGGATGATCGACCCGCAGGCCGGCCGCGTGACCCTTGACGGCCACGACCTGCGCGACCTGAAACAGGCGTCGCTGCGCCGCGCCGTGGCCCTGGTGCCGCAGGACGTGGCCCTGTTCAACGACACCCTGGCCGCCAACATCGCCTTCGCCCGGCCCGAGGTCGGTGAGGCCGAGGTCTGGGCCGCGGCCGAGGCGGCGGAACTGGGCGAGTTCATCCGCAACCTGCCCGAAGGCATGGACACCAAGGTTGGCGAGCGAGGTCTCAAGCTTTCCGGCGGCGAGCGCCAGCGGGTCGGCATCGCCCGAGCCCTGCTGGCCGAGCCGCGGGTGTTGATCCTGGACGAGGCCACCAGCGCGCTGGACAGCCGCACCGAGGCGGCGATCCAGGCGACCCTGCGCAAGGCGAGGGCGGGGCGGACGACCCTGGTGGTGGCCCACCGCCTGTCGACCATCGCCGACGCCGACGAGATCGTCGTGCTGCGCCGGGGCAAGGTGGTCGAGCGCGGCCGCCACGAGGCCCTGCTGGAGGCCGGCGGCGAATATGCGGCCCTCTGGCGGCGTCAGACCCGGGAACGCGAGCCCGTTTAGTGGATTGCCGGTCGCGGGCCGGCGTCTATACCGACGTTCGCCTCGTCCGTTTCCATTGGGAGCTTCGTCTTGCGCTATCAGCACAGCATGGTCCGCGTCCGTGATCTGGACGCTTCGCTGCGGTTCTACTGCGACGGCCTGGGACTCCAGGAAATGTACCGCATGGAGAACGAGAAGGGCCGCTTCACCCTGGTGTTCCTGGCCGCGCCGGACGACGTCGACCTGGCCCAGGAGCGCCGAGGCCCGATGGTCGAGCTGACCTATAACTGGGACGACGAGGACTACGGCGGCGCCCGCAATTTCGGCCACCTGGCCTATCGGGTCGACAATATCTACGAGACCTGTCAGCGCCTGATGGACATGGGCGTGACGATCAACCGTCCGCCGCGCGATGGCCACATGGCCTTCGTGCGCTCGCCGGACGGCATTTCGATCGAGCTGCTGCAGGACGGAAATCTGCCGCCGGCCGAGCCGTGGGTCTCGATGCCCAACATCGGCGCCTGGTAGAAGGCGCTCAGCCCTGCCTTTCGCCCGCTAGCTCCTGCAGACGACGGCGGGGAGCGTCGGCGATGGCGGCCCAGAGCACGCGCGCCAGCTCGATGCGGTAGGCCGTCGCGTAGCCGGTGACGAACGGCGATCGGCCGGCGCCCGGTATTTCCCTGTTCAAGGCGTCGACCAGGGCCTGACGGACATTGCGCGCCTGGAGATCGTAGGCGGGACCCGGCGCGGCGATCTTCCGGTCGATCTCAAGCCCGGCGTGAACGGCGGTGGCCACCAGCGCGGGCAGGTTCGAGAAGTCGGCGCTGGAGGTCGTCTGCATCAGGAAGCTGGGCTTGGTGGTGTCGGTTCCGACCTTTTCGGCGCTCAGCTCGAAATCCATCGCCGCGACGACTCGTTGCAACGTTTCCGGCCAATGGTCGTCGGCGGTGGTCATGATGATGTCTTTAGCCCCCCCGGGCGGCTTGTCAGCCCCCCGGATAGCGATGTTCGCGCGCGGATCAATCCCGCGAATTGTCACCGTCTCGATTTCAGGGCGGGGCGACCCTGGAAAACAGTGACCGGACACGCCAAATGCAACCGGCGCCGTTGCGCGCGTTGAAACACGAGGGTTCCCGCATGTCGGATCTTTCCGCCTTCCCGATCACCCGGCGTTGGCCGGCCCAGCACCCCGACAAGATCCAGCTCTATTCGCTGCCGACGCCCAACGGGGTGAAGGTTTCGATCATGCTGGAGGAGACGGGCCTGGCGTACGAGCCGCACGCGATCGACATCGGCAAGGACGAGACCTGGGGGCCGGAATTCCTGTCGCTGAACCCGAACGGCAAGATCCCCGCGATCATCGATCCCGACGGTCCGGGCGGAAAGCCGCTGGGCCTGTTCGAGTCCGGCGCGATCCTGGTCTATCTGGCCGAGAAGAGCGGACGGTTCCTGCCGACCGACCCGGCGGCGCGCTACGAGACCCTGCAGTGGGTGTTCTTCCAGATGGCCGCCATCGGTCCGATGTTCGGCCAGGTGGGCTTCTTCCACAAGTTCGCGGGCAAGGACTACGAGGACAAGCGGCCTCGCGACCGCTACGTCGCCGAATCCAAGCGCCTGCTGGGCGTGCTGGAAGGCCGGCTCGCCGACCGCGCTTGGATCATGGGCGACGACTACACCATCGCCGACATCGCCACGCTTGGATGGGTGCGCAATCTGGTCGGCTTCTACGGCGCGGGCGACCTGGTCGATTGGGCGGCCCTGAAACACGTGCCCCGGTGGCTGGAGGCGGGGCTTGCCCGACCCGCGGTGCAGCGCGGCCTCGAGATCCCCAAGCGCCCCTGAGGACAGGCTGCGACGACTGCGACCTTTTGGCCGCGATGGTGGAAATTAAGGTTCAATTAACCATAAAGGCCCGATTTTCAGGGTGTCTTCTTTGAAGGCGCACCACCATCACTGACTTTCCACAGCCCGGCCGCAAGCCGGGCTGTTTTTTTAGAATTCGGTGCTTGCATCGCCGCGGTGAGGCGGCTATCACGCGGCCTCTTCTAAAGAGCGCCTGTTCCGCGGTAGCTCAGTGGTAGAGCAGCCGGCTGTTAACCGGCTGGTCGTAGGTTCGAATCCTACCCGCGGAGCCACTCTCTTTCGGACTTGCGACCGCCGTTCTTCGGTCGGTGCGAGTTTCCGAGCCAAGAAGAGATCCAAGATTTTCCTACAACTTGGCCTTGGCGGGTGGTGCGCTTCCGCGTCGCATATCGCGAGGTGCGCGGCGAAGCCTCGTCGGATCGTCGAGCGTGGACTGTCGCGCCTTGCGCCGACTCGGCGGGGCGGCTATCACCCGGCCTCTTCTGAAGAGCGACCTGTTCCGCGGTAGCTCAGTGGTAGAGCAGCCGGCTGTTAACCGGCTGGTCGTAGGTTCGAATCCTACCCGCGGAGCCACTCGCCTTCAGGTTTTCGCGCTTCGACTCCGGTTCTCGGAAGTCTGGAAGCGCCTAAATCCGGCAAAGACCTCAACGGCGTTTGAGCCTGTTTGGCGCGCGCGCCGCGCCACGCCTTAGTCCCAGCGCGGTTGCGAGCGAATGATCAACGGTACGTCGCCCTCGGCGCGAACCGCCACGCGATCGCCATGGCGTTCGAAGATCAGATCGACAGCCTCGGCGCCCACTCGCAGACGCTCGACGCGCAGGCGGTCGATGCCGATGGGCAGGCGCGGATCGACCAGCACGATCTCACCCCGATCGGCGTCGATCGTGATGCCGAGACAGGCCTGCAGCATCATGAACACCGAACCCGCCGCCCAGGCCTGGGGCAGGCAGGCGACAGGATAGGCCACCGGCGGCTCGCCGGGCGAACGGGGAAAGCCGCAGAACAGTTCGGGTAGGCGCATGCCCATCCGGCTGGCGGTCTCGAACAGGTCCGCCGTCAGCTTCACCACGCCGTCGCGTTCCCCGTAGCGCGACAGGCCCATGACGCACAGGGCCGTGTCGTGCGGCCAGACCGAGCCGTTGTGATAGCTGATCGGGTTGAACCGCGCCTCGCCGGTGGCCAGGGTCCGCACGCCCCAGCCGGAGTTGAAGCCGGATGACAGCAGCTGGTCGCTGACCTTGCGGGCCCGCTCGGGCGAGGGCAGGCCACAGAACAGCAGGTGGCCGGGATTGGACGCCAGCACGCGACACAGCTGCCCCTGGCCGTCGATGGCGATGCCGTAGAAGCCTCGCTCCTCCATCCAGAACAGCTTCTCGACTTTCTCGCGCAGGGTGTCGGCCTTTTGGCGCCAGATCGCGGCCTGGCCGATCTCGCCCCGGCGCTCGGCCAGGCGGGCCATGCTGCGATAGGCGGCGAACGCATAGCCCTGCACCTCGACCAGGGCGATCGGGCCCGATGGATAACGGCCGTCGGCGTGGAAGACCGAGTCCTCGCTATCCTTCCAGCCCTGGTTCGAGAGACCGCTGTCCTGGCCGCGGGCGTAGTCGATCAGGCCGTCGCCGTCGCTGTCGCCGTCGTGCTCGATCCAGTGCATGGCCTGTTCGAGCGCCGGCCACAGCTCGTCGATCAGTTTGTCGTCGCCGGTTCGCGCCTGATAGGCGCCGGCCAGGGCCACGAACAGGGGCGTTGTGTCGACCCCGCCGTAGTAGCGGCCGAACGGCACCTCGCCCAGCGCCGGCATTTCGCCCTTGCGGGTCTCGTGCATGATCTTGCCGGGCGCGCTGTCGCGGAAGGCCGAGCGCTCATGGGCCTGGTGGGCGGCGAGATAGCGCAGGACGCCCTTGGCCAGCGACGGTTCGAACCACAGGATCTGCCAGGCGGTGATGATCGCGTCGCGCCCGAAGGCGGTCGAGAACCACGGGATGCCGGCATAGGGGTAGGGACCGGTCTCCATTCGTGTCGTGAGCAGCGCCAGGTCCGATCGCGACTTGCCCAGCCACTCGTTGAACAGGCGGCCCGAACTGTTCAGCCGCGCGCCGTGGCGCCGGCGTGAACGCATATCCCAGCGCGCCCGGGCGGCGGCGTCGCGGAAGCGTTCGCGGCTGGGCGTGTGGCCGTCGGTGATGCCGATTTCGATATAGAGCTCGGTCTCGCCCTCGGCGTGAAGGGAGAACATGAACTCGGCCTTGTGCGGTCCCAGGCGAAAGGGCGCGTCCGAGAAGGCGATGAACGAGGACCGCTCCACCCCGTCCAGGCCGATATAGGTGTAGGCCACGCGTCGACCGTCGAGATGGGGCGGACCTTTGACGCCGCGCTTGGCGCGGTGGGTGCCACGCACCTCGAACATGTCCTTGAAGTCGGCGTCGAACTCCATGGTCATCGGCAACAGCACGGTGTCGCGGCTGTAGTTCACGCAGCGGATCCGCTCGTACAGCCGCTCGCCCCACAAGAAGCGCTTGCGCTCGATGTGCAGCACACCCGGCGGTCCCATCGGGCCGCCGGGATAGGGCAGGGCCTGATTGGTGCTGTTGCAGGTGAAGAAGACGTTGTCATGCGCCACCGCCGCCGACAGCAGCGACGGCGCGCGTCCGCCCAGGCTGAGGCGGTAGAACGACAGGATGCGGGTGTCGTTGTGGAACAGCCCGTCGCCCTGGCCGGCGATGTCGCCGAACTGATCGGCGACGATGAAGGTGTCCTTGTCCTTGAGGGCGTAGAGATTCTGCGGCGCACGGACCTCGGCCGTCACACCATAATCGACCGGTGCGTCTAGCGCCGGTGCGAGATTCTCCATGGCCCCTCCTTCAAGTCATGCGCTTGCCGCGAAATCGACCAAGGACGGGTAGACGGCCGCGCCGTCGCAAAGCCGCTCATAGAGCGCGACATATCGACGGGCCATCGCCTCGGACGAGAACCGCTCTTCGAAACGCGCGCGGACGCGGTTTCGATCCAAGGTTTCGACACGAAGAACGGCTTGGGCGGCCTGTTCGTCATTGTCGACGATGAAGCCGGTCAGGCCATCGTCGATGACTTCGGGCACGGAGCCGCAGCGATAGGCCACCACCGGTGTCCCGCAAGCCATGGCCTCGATCATCACCAGGCCGAAGGGCTCAGGCCAGTCGATCGGGAACAGCAAGGCGTCCGCGCCGCCCAGGAACGCCGACTTCTCGTGATCGCCGATCTCGCCGATGAACTCGATCAGCGGATCGCCCAGCATCATCGGTTCGATCTTGTCCTCGAAATAGGCTTGATCGGCGGGATCGACCTTGGCCGCGATCTTCAGGCGCTTGCCCAGGCGCTTGGCCAGCATGATCGCCCGGTCCGGCCGTTTCTCGGGCGAGATGCGGCCGAGGAAGGCCAGATAACCTTCGCTCTTCTCCGAGAAGGCATAGAGGTCGGCGTTCATGCCGTGGTGAACCGTCCCCGCCCAGTTGGCGAAGGGCAGGGGACGGCGCTGGTCGTCGCTGATCGAGACCAGCGGGAACTGCGGCCAGCGCTTGTAGACGCCTGGTAGGTCCTTCAGGTCCAAGCGGCCATGCAGCGTGGTCAGGGTCCGTTCGGCGCGGTCGGCGAAGAACGGGAACTGCACCATGTCGGTGTGGAAGTGGACGACGTCGAACGCGTCGGCCAGGGCCCGCACTTCGGCGATCTGGGCGAGGTGCGCGGCCAGATCAGACTTCAGGGGCGCGGGATCCAGGCGAATGGCTTGATCGCGGACGGCGATCAGCCGGGCCTTGGTTTGGGCCTCGGCGCTGGCGAACAGGGTGACGTCGTGACCGAGGTCGACGAGGGCGTCGGTCAGGTGCGCGACGACACGCTCCGTGCCGCCGTAGAGGCGCGGAGGAACAGCCTCATAGAGGGGAGTAACCTGGGCGATCTTCATGGACGGACCTTGGACGAGTGAACTGGGACGCGGCGCGGGTCCGCTTCTGATCAGTTCCGTCGTCCGCGATTGGTTCCGCGTAACGCCTTTTGTGGCCTTATTGCGACGAGGTGCGGCGCATGCGTTCCTGGCGCTCGCGTTCCTCGCGCTGGTCACGCTGTTTCCGACGCCAACGGCCGTACACACGGCGCGCCTGCTCGTCGAACCACGGCAGAAAATAGATCAGCACCAAGACGCAGATCGCACCTGCGATCACCACTCCCGCGCTATGCATGGCAGTTCCCCACGAAGCCTACTGATTTGGGCTTCCTCCCCCATCGCCGGCTCGCCGACGATAGCCGCATATTCACCATAAGCCCGTCACGATCAATCGACGTTACGTGACAAGGCTTCCCGCTAGTCTATTCGCCGGGCTTTTGGTCTTTTTTGGTATGCGGCTATGAGTTGATGACGCTTTTAAGGCCTTGCGGCGCCGCTTGTCGGGCCGGCGCGGCCTGGGATCGCATTGCGTTTCGGCGAGCGGCGGACCTATAAGCCTGCTCGAAAGTCCAGTCCTTCGAGGGATTCCATGAGCACCGACTTCGCCGCCGCGCGGCTGAACATGGTCGAGAGCCAAATTCGCACCGCCGACGTCACCGACCTGCCTTTGCAGGACGCCTTACGGGTGGTGGCGCGCGAGAGCGTGGTCCCAGCCTCGAAGGCCTATCTGGCCTATGCCGACGCCGACATCGAATACGCGCCGGGGCGCTGGCTGCTGCGTCCGCGCGAGGTGGGCAAGCTGCTCCAGGTCCTGAAGCCGCGTGAGGGTGAGAAAGCCTTGGCCATCGCGGCGCCCTACGCGGCGGCCGTGCTGGAGGCGATGGGTCTGTCGGTGACCCGGTTGGAAGGCGACGACCTGAAGGCCGTTCCAGCCGGTTCGTACGACGTGATCATCTGCGAAGGCGCCGTGACGGCCGCGCCGAAGGCTTGGCAGGACGCCTTGGCTGTCGGCGGTCGCCTGGGCGTTGTCGAGCGCACCGGCCCGGTGGGGCGCGCGGCGATCTATCTGCGCAGCGACGACGGTGTCGGCCGCCGACAGGCCTTCGACGCTTCGCCGCCCATGCTGGCCGGCTTCGAGGCGGAGGTCGGGTTTAGCTTCTGATCACGCGGCCGTTCGGGGACGCCGCAACGTCCGCGTGAAAAAAGCTTAACTGGCGACGTCTGGCGGTCCGACTTACACGCGATCATATTGTGGCAGGCGCGAGCTTCGCGTGATTGGGGATAGAATCTTGATGTCGAACCGTCGACGGGCCGGATTGCTGGCCGCCGCTTGCAGCGCGGGCCTTCTGGCTGGCGTGTTTTCCGCGTTCTCGACAGCTCAGGCCGAGACCCTGGCCGACGCGATCGCCCTGGCCTACCAGACCAATCCGACGCTGCAGCAACAGCGCGCCAGCGCCCGCATCACCGACGAGGGCGTGGTCCAGGCCAAGACGGGCTTCCGCCCCTCGGTCGGCGGCGAGCTCGACATCACCGCCTCGAACACCAGCCCCTCCAGCGGCGCCGACATCAAGGCGTCGGGCAGCAGCGCCGCGGTCTCGATCAGCCAGCCGCTCTACACGGGCGGCCGGGCCAGCGCCAATCTGAGCGCGGCCGAGGCCGACGTGCTGTCGGCCCGCGAAGGCCTGCGCTCGGTCGAGCAAAGCGTTCTGGTCAACGTCGTCCAAGCCTATGTCGACGTCCGCCGCGACCAGGAACGCCTGCGCATCGCCAAGGAAAACGTCGCGGTGCTGCAACGCCAGCTGGACGAATCCAACGCCCGCTTCGACGTGGGCGAGATCACCCGCACCGACGTCGCCCAGTCGCAAGCCCGCCTGGCCGCCGCCAAGGCCGGCCTGTCGTCCGCCCAGGCTCAGCTGGAAGTCAGCCGCGCCGGCTACGCCGCCATCGTCGGCCAGACGCCGGGCGAGCTCGCGCCGGAACCGACCCTGGCGGGGCTGCTGCCCGCGACGGTCGATCAGGCGTTCGAAGCCGCTCAGACCACCAATCCGGGCGTGACCTCGGCCAAGTACAACGAGCAGGCCGCAGCCGCCCGCGTCGCCGTGGCCAAGGCCGGCTATCGCCCCACCGTCTCGGCCCGCGCCTCGCTGGGCTACGCCGCCGACAGGCGTTCGGGCGTCGGCAGCCAGTTCGACGACTACGACCGCTCCCTGTCCGGCGCGATCACGGCCTCGGTCCCGATCTTCACCGGCGGCCTGACGACCTCGCAGGTCCGCGCCGCCAATGAGCGCGAGAACGCCGCCCGCAGCGCCACCGAGGGCGCCAAGCGCACGGCGATCCAGCAGGTCTCCAACGCCTGGAGCAATCTGCTGGCCTCGCGCGCCGGTCTGGTCTCGAACGAGGAACAGGTCCGCGCCACCCGCATCGCCTTCGAGGGTGTTCGCCAGGAGCAGCAGGTCGGCTTGCGCACGACGCTGGACGTGCTGAACGCCCAGCTGGAACTGTCGAACGCCGAATTGGCCCTGGTCGCCGCCCGCCGCGACGAATACGTCGCCAGCGCCGTGGTGCTGCAGGCCATGGGCCAGCTGGACGTCAACAAGCTGTCGTCGACCACCACCGCCTACGATCCCAAGGCCTCCTACGACCGCGTGACGCACAGCGTGGGCTGGGTGCCGTGGGAGCCGGTGGTCCAGGCGATCGACAAGCTGGGCGCGCCCTCGACCGCCCCCAAGGGCGGGTCCAAGTAGGCTCCGCGCCGCGTCGATTCCGCCCAGGCGTCGACTTGCGCTTGCTTAACACGCGCAAGTCTGCACCATCGCGACGAAGCGCGTCCTAGGGCGCGCAAGGATTCGTATCTCTTTACGACGGCCCCACACATGTCCGATCAGAGCTCTCAAGAACCGACGATGGAGGAGATCCTCGCCTCCATCCGACGCATCATCTCGGAGGATGACGCGCCGGCGGAGCCTGCGGCCGAGGCGGCCCCGCCGCCGCCCGAACCCGAGCCCGAACCCGAGGCGCTCGAGGACGACGTCCTCGAGCTGACCGATCCGATCGCGCCCGAACCGGAGCCGGAGCCCGAGCTGCCGCCGCTGGAAAGCGTCGGCGACATCGACGTCTATTCGCCGCCGGCGCCCGAGCCGGAGCCGGCCTATACCGCGCCGACGCCGATCTTCGATCGCGACGACGTGGCCGATAAGCTGGTCGGCGATCACGCCTCAACGCTGGCCGCCAGCGCCTTCGGCAGCCTGAGCTCGGCCCTGCTGATGCCCAAGGACGCCCGGACCCTGGAAGACGTCGTACGCGAGCTGCTGCGCCCGCTGCTCAAGGAGTGGCTGGACCAGAACCTGCCGCGCATCGTCGAGACCAAGGTCGAGGAAGAAGTGCAACGGATCGCCCGCGGTCGCGGCGTCTAAGCGCTCTCCAGAGCCGAGAAATCAAGGCGGTCGCTGCGGCGGCCGCCTTTTTCATTGCGAATTCCTCCAGAAAACCAAGGCCCGGCGGTTTCCCGCCGGGGCCGCAGATGGCATATCCGCTCCGCCATGCTCGATAAGACCTTCGATCCCAAATCCGTCGAACCCCGCCTGTACGCCGCCTGGGAGGCCTCCGGGGCCTTCAGGCCGAGCGAGGATCCGAACGCTGAGCCGTTCGTCATCGTGATCCCGCCGCCGAACGTGACGGGCTCGCTGCACATCGGCCACGCGCTGAACAATACGCTGCAGGACGTGCTGACCCGCTTCCACCGCATGCGCGGCAAGGCCGCCCTGTGGCTGCCAGGCACCGACCACGCGGGCATCGCCACCCAGATGGTCGTCGAGCGCCAGCTGGCCGCCGCCGGCAATATCGGCCGCCGCGACATGGGCCGCGAAGCCTTCGTCGACAAGGTCTGGGAATGGAAGGCCGAGAGCGGCGGGGCCATCACCAACCAGCTGCGCCGCCTGGGCGCCAGCTGCGACTGGTCGCGCGAGCGCTTCACCCTGGATGAGGGCCTGTCGGCCGCCGTCCGCAAGGTGTTCGTCCAGCTCTACAAGCAGGGCCTGCTCTATCGCGACAAGCGCTTGGTGAACTGGGACCCGCAGTTCCAGACCGCCATCTCCGACCTCGAGGTCGAGCAGAAGGAGGTCGACGGCGCCTATTGGCACTTCGCGTATAAGCTAGCCGACGGGGCTGCCTACCAGCACGCGATCGCCTTCGACGACGACGGCAAGCCGACCGAATTCGAGACCCGCGACTACATCGTCGTGGCCACGACCCGTCCGGAGACCATGCTGGGCGACACCGGCGTCGCGGTCCATCCCGACGACGCGCGCTACAAGGGCCTGGTCGGCAAGTTCGTGACCCTGCCGATCGTCGGCCGCCGCATCCCGATCGTCGCCGACGACTACGCCGACCCGACCAAGGGTTCGGGCGCGGTGAAGATCACCCCGGCCCACGACTTCAACGACTTCGGCGTCGGCAAGCGCGCCGGTCTGGCCGCGATCAACATCCTGACGCCGGACGCCAAGCTCAATGAGAGCGTCCCCGCCGAATATGTCGGCATGGACCGCTTCGCCGCGCGCAAGGCCATCGTCGCCCGCGCCGAGGAAGAGGGCTGGCTGAAGGAAATCGAGAAGACCCGCCACATGGTCCCGCACGGCGACCGCTCGGGCGTGGTCATCGAGCCCTTCCTGACCGACCAGTGGTACGTCGACGCCAAGACCCTGGCCCAGCCGGCCTTGAAGGCCGTCGAGAACGGCGACACCGTCTTCGAGCCCAGACACTGGGAAAAGACCTACTTCGAATGGCTGCGCAACATCGAGCCCTGGTGCGTCTCGCGCCAGCTCTGGTGGGGCCACCGCATTCCGGCTTGGTTCGGTCCGGAAGGCTCGATCTTCGTCGAGGAGGCCGAGGAAGAGGCCTATGCCGCCGCGCGAGCCAAGTTCGGCGCGGACGTGACCCTGGCGCGCGACGAGGACGTCCTCGACACCTGGTTCAGCTCGGCCCTGTGGCCGTTCTCGACCCTGGGCTGGCCGGAAAAGACCCCGGACGTGGCGCGGTTCTATCCGACCAGCACGCTCGTCACCGGTTTCGACATCATCTTCTTCTGGGTCGCCCGGATGATGATGATGGGCATCCACTTCATGGGCGAAGTCCCGTTCAAGCAGGTGTTCATCAACGCCCTCGTCCGTGACGAGAAGGGCGCCAAGATGAGCAAGTCCAAGGGCAACGTGATGGATCCGCTGATCCTGATCGACGAACTGGGCTGCGACGCCGTGCGCTTCACCATGACGGCCATGTCGGGCCAGGCGCGCGACATCAAGCTCAGCAAGCAGCGCATCGAGGGTTACCGCAACTTCGGCACCAAGCTGTGGAACGCCTCGCGCTTCGCCCAGATGAACGAGTGCGTCCGCGTCGAGGGCTTCGATCCCGCGACCGTCCAGCAGCCGATCAACAAGTGGATCCGCGGCGAGACGGTCAAGACCGTCGCCGAGGTCACCAAGGCCTTGGAAGCCCCGTCGTTCGACGAGGCCGCCGGCGCTCTGTACCGCTTCGTCTGGAACGTGTTCTGCGACTGGTACCTGGAGCTGGCCAAGCCCATCCTGAACGGCGACGACGCGGCGGCCAAGGCCGAGACCCGCGCCACCGCCGCCTGGGCGCTGGACGTGATCCTGAAGCTGCTGCACCCGGTGATGCCGTTCATCACCGAGGAGCTGTGGGACAAGACCGCCGAGTTCGGCCCGGCCCGCGACAGCATGCTGATCTCGGCCCGGTGGCCGGAGCTGCCGGAAGCCTGGATCGACGCCGAGGCCGAGGCCGAGATCGGTTGGCTGGTCGAGACCGTCGGCGAGATCCGCTCGATCCGCGCCGAGATGAACGTGCCGCCGTCGGCCAAGCCGGCGCTCAGCGTCGTCGGCGCGGGCGCGGAGACCAAGGCTCGCTTGGCGCGTCACCGCGACCTGCTGCTGTCCCTGGCGCGCCTGGACAGCGTCCGTGAGGCCGAAACCTCTCCGACCGGCTCGGTCCCGATCGTGATGGGCGAGGCGACCGGCGCCCTGGCGATCGCCGACTTCATCGATCTGGCCGCTGAAAAGGCCCGTCTGACCAAGGAGATCGCCGGCCACGCCGGCGAGATCGAGAAGACCAACAAGAAGCTCGGCAACCCCGACTTCCTGGCCCGCGCCAAGGAAGAGGTCGTCGAGGAGAACCGCGAACGCCTGGCCGAGGCCGAGGCCGCCAAGACCAAGCTCGAAGCGGCGCTGAGCCGGCTGGAAGCGGTGGGTTAGGGGCGGTCACTTGCCCGCGAGGAGACGGACTTCTCACGCGAGCGACGGCATCCACCAAAATCCCTCTCTCATGGAGAGAGGGAGGGGCCCGCCGCGTAGCGGTGGGAGGGTGAGAGGGTAGGCGAAGCCCCTGGACAAGCTTGGCGCTGTTGCGAGGGATGTGCCGGCACGCCGGCTGAGGGTGTAACCACTCACCCTCCCACGCTTCGCGTGGGCCCCTCCCTCTCTCTCAGAGAGAGGGATTCACGGGGATTGGACGCGCTGTATCCCCGGCGTTCGCGAGATCGAACCCAGCGATTTCAGCTACTTCTCACTTTTACGCGCTCCTGAATGATCCGCGTTCAGAACCACTGCACAATCATCGCTGTCCCTATCGCGAGGGGAGGGCGCTTGGATCCGGCCCGAAGCGGCGATGGGGATAGGTTGAGCGGGGCCGCTGGCGGTTCCCGGCGGCCTCGTCAGGTCGCRCGGCTTACTCTTTAGGAGCGCG
>NZ_LMDF01000002.1 GCF_001425745.1 Caulobacter sp. Root343
TAGCCGATCCAGTTGGTCCACGCCCGTCCGGGGGTAGCGGAGGCCCGAGCAGATAACGCTCACGCCCGCCGTCCTCACGGCAGAGAACAGCCTGGCGGAGCGGACGACGAACCGAAACGCAAACAAACACTCACGGTCATCCGGGTTCGCCCGGCCGCTCCGTCGCCTCCCCACCAACTTCAGCGGTAAACCGCGTGAAGCCGATGTCACTTGCCCCCACCTGGCCGCTTCGCGGCCGTCCGCCCCCGGAGGGGGCGGAAGGNTCCGGGTTCGCCCGGCCGCTCCGTCGCCTCCCCACCAACTTCAGCGGTAAACCGCGTGAAGCCGATGTCACTTGCCCCCACCTGGCCGCTTCGCGGCCGTCCGCCCCCGGAGGGGGCGGAAGGATGACCTTCTTCCCCCTCTGGGGGAGGAGCGCCGCAGGCGCGGAGGGGGCAAGTAGCCCGCCTTGAACCCGTGAATCTAGGCCGCAGTCTTCTTCCGCAGCCGCGCCAGTCGGCGCAGGCGCCGCCAGAACCGGGTCTTCTCCGGTTCCGGATAGGGCTGCAGGTTGCGGAAGAACTCCTCCGCGCACGAGCGCCACGAGAAGCGCTCGGCGAACTTGCGGACCACGACGCGGTCGAGGTCCAGGCAGGCCAGGCAGGCTTCCTTCAGCCCGTCGGTCTGGCCCGGCGCCAGGACGCCGGCGTTGGAGCCGGGGATGATGTCGACCGGGCCGGGGGCCGAGAAGGCCGCCACCGGCACGCCGGCGGCCATGGCCTCCAGGATCACCAGGCCGAAGGTGTCGGTCAGGGACGGAAAGCAGAAGACGTCCGCCGCGCCGAAATGGCGGGCCAGTTCGTCGCCGAACTTGGCGCCCAGGAACTTCACCTCGGGATATTTCTCGGCCAGCTCCTCGCGCTGCGGGCCGTCGCCGATCACCACCTTGGTGCCCGGCAGGTCGAGGCTGGCGAAGGCCTCGATGTTCTTCTCGACGGCCACCCGGCCGACATTGAGGAAAATCGGGCGCGGCAGGCCCTCGAACACGTCGGGCTCGCCCGGCGCGCGCGGCTTGAAGATGTCGGTGTCGACGCCGCGCGACCAGGGCGACAGGTTGCGGAAGCCGTGCTTGGCCAGCTCGTCGCGCATGGTCGGCGTGGCCACCATAAGGCGGCCCGACGGCTTGTGGAACCAGCGCATGTAAGTGTAGCCGGCCGCCAGCGGCAGCGGCAGGCGGGCCGAGACATATTCGGGGAACTTGGTGTGGTAGCTGGTCGTGAACGGCAGCTTCCATTCCAGGCAGATGCGGCGGGCGGCCAGGCCGATCGGGCCCTCGGTGGCGAT
This sequence comes from Caulobacter sp. Root343, assembly GCF_001425745.1. Classification (GTDB taxonomy): domain Bacteria; phylum Pseudomonadota; class Alphaproteobacteria; order Caulobacterales; family Caulobacteraceae; genus Caulobacter. The sequence goes on from NZ_LMDF01000002.1 coordinate 1,324, forward strand.
GTGGATCGCCTCGGGCTCGAATGACTTGAAGCGCTCCTGCACCGGCTCGTAGGCGCCGATGGCCAGCTTGATCTCGGGATAGGTCGGCAGCGGGAAGGTCGGAAACTGTTCCGGACTGACGACATCGACCTCGTGGCCCAGGGCGCGCAGTTCTTCGGTCACCCGGCTCAGGGTGCGGACCACCCCGTTGACTTGAGGTTCCCAGGCGTCGGTCGCAAGCAGAATTCGCATCAGGCGGCGGCCGGCTCCGGCAAGGGCTCGTCGATCGCGGTCACCAGCGTGCTGGCGCGGTCGATCACCGACCACGAGCGCAGCTTGGCCCACTCCAGGATTTCCAGGCGACCGTCGGCGTGCTCGGCCAGGGCCGTGCAGCTTTCGACCCAGTCGCCGTCATTGATATATTGAATGCCGTCGATGTCGCGCATCTCGGCCTTGTGGATATGACCACAGATCACGCCGTCCACCCCCCGACGTCGAGCTTCGTCGGCCACAGCGGCCTCGAAGTTCTCGATGAACTGCAACGCGTTCTTCACCTTGACCTTCAGATAGGCCGAAAGACTCCAATAACCGAACCCAAGGCGCCGCCGCAGGCGATTCACCAGAGTGTTCAGCATGAGGATGGTTCTATAGGACCAATCCCCGAGGAAGGCGAGCCACTTGGCGTGCTGCACGACGCCGTCGAACTCGTCGCCGTGGACGACCAGGTAGCGCTTGCCGTCGGCGGCCTCGTGGATCACGTCGCGGGCCACGATCACGCCGCCGAAATGGACGCCGCAGAAGTCGCGGACCCGGTCGTCGTGGTTGCCGGGGACGTAGATCACCTCGGTGCCCTTGCGGGCCATGCGCAGGATCTTCTGGACCACGTCATTGTGGGCCTGGGGCCAGTACCAGCCGCTGCGCAGCTTCCAGCCGTCGATGATGTCACCGACCAGATAGAGCTTGTCGCACTCGATATGGCGGATGAAGTCCAGCAGCAGCTCGGCCTGGCATCCCCGCGTGCCCAGGTGCAGATCGCTGATGAAGACGGAACGGTAGCGGCGGACGGCGACGTCGGCGCTCATGGTCGAACCCCCGTGTGGCGCCGCAAGATCGCTCCGTCCCCTGATCGCAGCGATGGCGGCCAACGGCTGGCGAATAAGCTGATTGCATGTCGCTTTGATGAAATGACGGTGCGGCGGATTTCCCTTGGGTCAGCCCAGGATTTGCGCAGTTTCGGCGCATCCGTCAAAAACTCGGTGCGGGAAAGCATCCTTTGAGCGCCGGGACGCGCCCTGGCTGTTGCGGTGCAACATGCATCGCACTAAGTCACCCCGATGGACGCCGCCCGCCTCGCCAAGGACACCCCCAAGTCGCAGAAGACCCGCGCGCGGATTCTCGACTGCGCGATGCGGCTGATCGCCGAGATCGGCTATCACGCGGCCACCAACCCGGCGATCGCCGACGCGGCGGGCCTGACGCGCGGGGCGATGCTTTACCACTTCCCGACTCGCGAGGCCCTGGTCGAGGCCGCCGTGGCCCATATCCAGGCCGAACGCTCGACCCTGTTCCGGGCCGCCGCCGACAGCCTGCCGCCGGGCGCCGACGTCACCGAGCACGCGATCGACAGCTACTGGGACCTGCTGCACAGCGTGCCCTTCACCGCCTTCGCCGAGATGGAGGCCGCCGGCCGCACGGACCCGGCGATCCACGCCCTGCTGGCCCCGGCCCAGGCCGAGTTCGACCGCGCCCAGGCCGGCGACCACTTCCTGAAGATCCTGCACGCCGGCGCCGGCCCGCGCTTCCAGGCCAGCCGCGACCTCGCCCGCTTCATGCTGGAAGGCCTGGCCCGGACGACCCTGACCTACGACAAGGACGGCCGGAAAGAGCGCCTGCTGATGCTGATCAAGCGCGCCACCCACATGCTGAACCGCAAGGGCGACATCCAGGATCTCTGGCCGGAATAGGCTCAGCCGGCCAGCTTCTGGCCAAGCGCCTTGCGGATGCGCAAGGCTTCCTCGCCGCTGAGTTCGCCGAGCATGCCGTGGGCGCTCTCCGGCAGATGGGCGGTCGCGGTCTGTGGATCGCCGAAGACGTAGTGGTCGAAGATCGTGCGCCAGGCGGCCCTGTGGCTTTCGGGCAGGGCGCGCAGGGCCAGCACCGCGTGCAGGAAGGCGTCGAAGGCCTGGCCCCGCTCGCTGGCCTCGCTGGCCCACCAATAGTTGGTCAGCAGGTTCACCGGCTCCAGCGAACGGACGTGGTGCCACCAGAGATAGGGGATGTAGAGCGCGTCGCCGGGTTCCAGCTCGACGACCTGCGCGACCTCCAGCGCCCGGGCGAAACGCGGATGGCGCTCGAGGTCGGGGTCGTCGAACGACACCATGCTGATCGGCGGGCCGCCGGGGGTCTTCTCGAACGGGCCGATATAGAGGTCGGCGACGCTTTCCGGCGGGAACAGGGTGAAGCGCCGGCGGCCGGCCACAACGCAGGCCAGGTTGTCGTACGGATCCTGGTGGGCGGCGACGATGGCCCGGTTGCCCAGCCACAGCCGAGGCTCGATCGCCGGATCCAGCAGCGGCGAGGGATTGTCGGCCTTGAAGCCGGGCAGGTGCGCATCGGCGGCGATCGACTGGGCGGCCAGGGTCGCCGGCCGCGCCGTGTCGCGATTGGCCAGCAGGAAGTCGAAGCTTTTCCGCAGCCGGGCGCGGCCGGTGCTGAAATTGAAGCCGGTCAGGTCGTCGTTGTAGAAGAACCGTCCGCCAGCTTCCGGATCGCCGATCAGGGTGGCCACCGGCTCCTGCCGGTCGAAGCGGGACAGATAGTCGAACAGGGCCTCGTCGCCGTTCCGGGCGGCCTCGACCACGGGCCAGTGCGCCACCAGGCCTCGGAACACCACCGGCCGGGCCGCTGGGACGATCACGCGGTGGAAGTGGTCGGCGTCGACCGCGCTCATTTCGACAAGGGCCATGGCGTCACTGAACTGCTCGCGGGTCCGACGGCGGACCAGGCCGTGGTTAGCACGGGCGACGCCGGGCTTCAGCAGCGTTCAGTAGGCGTTATGGGCGACCAACAGGTGCGGCACGGTCAGCAGCAGGATCCGGAGATCGCGGGCGAACGACCAGGTCTCGATATAGGCGATGTCGGCTCGGACCCGCTGGACCATGGCCCCGTGGTCGGCGGTTCCGCCGCGCAGGCCTTGGATCTGGGCCAGGCCGGTCAGGCCGGGACGGGCCTGGAAGCGCAAGGCGTAGCCGGGGATCGCCGCGCCATAGTGCTCGTCGTGGGCCTGGGCGTGAGGACGCGGCCCGACCAGGGACATGTCGCCCTTCAGCACGTTCAGCAGCTGCGGCAGTTCGTCGATGCTGGTCTTGCGGATGAAGCGGCCGACCAGGGTGACCCGGTCGTCGTCGCGCAGCGCCTGGACGACCTGTGTCCCGTTCTCCTGGCAACGCATCGAGCGGAACTTGTAGATCATGAACGGGCGGCCGTTCAGCCCGCCCCGCGTCTGCCGAAACAGCGCGGGGCCGGGCGTCTCGAGACGGATCAACGCCGCGACCAGCAGCAGCAAGGGGCCGAAGAAGGCCAGCATGCCCAAGGCGGTCGCGACGTCGAAGAAGCGCTTGGCCGGATCTCGCGCGACCGGGAGCAGGCTATGCTCCGGCCGAGCGAAATCCGCCCGCGGACTAGAAACGACACCAGTCATTGGTCCCCACCGTCCTCTGTCCGCGTGGAGGATGGCCAGTTGTGACCTAACCTCCGCCGCCCAACGGTTAGAGCCTTTAAATGTAACGTCGGTATGTGAGGATCGTCACAGCGGAGTTCGAGGCGACGCTTTCGCGTCAGGTCGGGCAGATCGGCAGCGCCGTCGTGAACTTGATCTGCTCCATCGCGAAACTGGACGAGACGTCGGTGAGCGGGGCGGTGGCGATCAGGCGCTTGTAGAAGCGGTCATAGGCGGCGATGTCGCGGACCACGACCTTCAGCAGGTAATCGACGTCGCCGCTCATCCGGTAGAACTCGACGACCTCGGGCAGGGCCCTGGCCCCGGCGGCGAAGGTGGTCAGCCAGTCCTCGTCGTGACGGCCGGTCTTGACCGCCACGAACACGGTCAGCCCCAGGTCCAGGGCTTCGCGGTCCAGCAGGGCCACGCGGGCGGTGATGACTCCGGCGTCCTGTAGGCGCTTGACCCGTTTCCAGCAGGGCGTCTGGGTCAGGCCGACGCGCTCGGCGATGTCGGCGATGGCGACCGTGGCGTCCTCCTGGAGAATGGCCAAGATGCGCCGATCGACTTGATCGAGATCAATCATCTCCAGATCCCCGACATTGAAGAATGGAATTCTCTCTACGCCCGGATCAGGCCGCGATCCAGTAATGCCTTTCTTCGAATCGTCGCCATCATGGAGAGCCTCGGCACAGCAGCGAGGCTTTTCATGTTCGCGTCATTCACCCGTCACCCGAAGTCCGTCGGCGAGACCTATGGCGAGCACATGGGCGTGGCGTGGAGCTTTGGCTTCACCCTGATCGGCGCGGGCCTGGCCTGCCTGGTCCATGGCTTGTTGCCCTTCGCCTTCGAACGCACCGGCAGCCAGACGGTCCGGCGCCTGAACGAGCGTCTTTCCAACCGCTGCGCCCGCGCGGAAGCTCATTTCGGCCCGGCGCCGATTTCTGGCGAGACCGTCCGCGGATGACCGCCGCGGCGCTCCGGCTCGATGCGCTGAGGACGGGCGCCGGCCGCATGGGTCCGGGCCTGGTCGCCGGCGTGCTGCTGGCAGTGCTGGCCAAGCTGCTGTCGCAAAGCCTGCACGCCCCCGCGCCGTTGATCGCGGTGGTGCTGGGCATGATGCTGGGCGCGCTGGGGCTGCAGAGCCAGCTGGGCGCCGGCCTCGACCTCTTCGCCAAGCCCGGCCTGCGCCTGGGCGTGGCCATGATGGGGGCCCAGATCAGCTGGGCCGAGTTCGCCGCCCTGGGCGGTCCGGCCATCCTGGCCAGCGGCGTCGTCGTGCTGGGCGGCCTGGCCATCGGCGCGGCCGCCGGCGTGGCCCTGGGCCTGCCGTTCGCCGAGGCCCTGATCGCCGCCGCCGCCTGTTCGATCTGCGGCGCGTCCGCCGCCCTGGCCGCATCGCAAGCCGCGCCCGCCAGCCCGGCCAACCAGCGCACGACCGCCCTGGTCATCGTCGGGGTCAACCTGCTGTCGACCGTGGCCATGCTGGCCTATCCGCCTCTGGCCCACGCCTTGGGCCTGACCGCCCACCAGTCCGGCGTGTTCTTCGGCCTGTCGATCCACGACGTCGCTCAGGTGGCCGGCGCGGGAGCCTCGGTGTCGCCCGAGACGGCCAGCACGGCCGCCCTGGCCAAGCTGGCCCGCATCGTCTGGCTGGGCCCGGCGGTGGTGCTGATCGGCGTCGTCCTGACCCGTGGCGGCGAAAGCGGCGCGGGGCGAGGCTTCCTGTCGGGCCTGAAGGCGCCGCCGCTGTTCGTGCTGGGCTTCGCCGCCCTAGCCGCCGCGCGCGGCCTGAACCTGATCCCGCCGGCCCTGGTCTCGGTGCTGATGACCTGCTCCAGCTTCCTGCTGCTGGCCGGCGTCGGCGCCATCTCGGCCAAGCTGGGCCCCAAGGCCCTGCTGGAGGTCAAGCCGCGCCTGGCGGTCATGCTGGGAACGGTCACGGCGGCGGTCGCCATCCTGGCCTATGCCCTGACGACAATTTTCTTCTAACAAACGAGCTTGGCGGGGGACGAAACCCGCTCCATGTTCCCCTCCAAGAGTCGGGAGGGACCCAGTTTTGAGTATCTGGACGCGCCGCAAGGCCATCGACACCATCACCGCGGGACACGCGGACAGCCATCAGCTGAAGAAGACCCTGAGCTGGCCGCACCTGGTGGCCTTGGGCGTCGGGGCCATCGTCGGCACCGGCATCTACACCCTGACCGGCGTGGGCGCGGGCCTGGCCGGTCCCGGCGTCATCCTGTCGTTCCTGATCGCGGGGGCGGTCTGCGCCTGCGCCGCGCTCTGCTACGCCGAGCTGTCGACGATGATCCCGGCGGCGGGCAGCGCCTATACCTACAGCTACGCCGCCATGGGCGAGCCGGTCGCCTGGTTCGTCGGCTGGAGCCTGATCCTGGAATACACCCTGGTCTGCGCGGCGGTCGCCGTCGGCTGGTCGGCCCACGCCCACGGCCTGTTCAAGATGGCCGGCTTCCCGGACGCCCTGCTGGCCGGCCCCCACGCGGGCGGGATCGTCAACCTGCCGGCCGTGATCATCTCGATGGCGGTCGCGGGCCTGCTGGCCCTGGGTACTCGGGAGAGCGCCACGGTCAACATGGTCCTGGTGTTCGTGAAGATCGTCGCCCTGATCGTGTTCGTGACCCTGTGTCTGCCGGCATTCGACGCCAGTCACTTCACCCCGTTCATGCCTAGCGGCTTCCCGGCCACGGTCGGACCGGACGGGGTGAAGGTCGGGGTCATGGCCGCCGCCAGCCTGATCTTCTTCGCCTTCTACGGCTTCGACGCGGTCTCGACCGCCGCCGAGGAGACCAAGAACCCCAAGCGCGACCTGACCATCGGCATCGTCGGCTCGATGGCGGTCTGCACGGCCATCTACATGATCGTCGCCGCCGCCTCGATCGGCGCCTCGCGCACCGAGGTGTTCTCCAAGAGCGAGGCGCCGCTGGTCTTCATCCTGGAAACGCTGAGCCATCCGAGGATGGCGCAGCTGGTGGCCCTTGCCGCCGTCGTCGCCCTGCCGACCGTGATCCTGGCCTTCATGTACGGCCAGAGCCGGATCTTCTTCGTCATGGCGCGCGACGGCCTGCTGCCCCGCGCCCTGTCGCGGGTGAACGCCAAGACCGGCACGCCCGTGCTGATGACCCTGCTGACCGGCGCCCTGTCGGCGGTGCTGTCGGGTTTCCTGTCGCTGAAGGACATCGCCGAGCTGGCCAATGCCGGCACCCTGGCGGCCTTCATCGCCGTGGGCCTGTCGGTGATCGTGCTGCGCCGGCGCGAGCCGAGCCGTCCGCGCGTGTTCTCGACGCCGGCCTGGCAGGTCGTCGCCCCGGCCGGCATCCTTGGCTGCCTCTATCTGTTCTACAGCCTGCCGGCCAAGACCCAGACCTACTTCCTGATCGCCCACCTGATCGGGGCGGTGGTCTATGTCGCCTATGGCATGCGCAAGAGCGTGCTGGCCCAGGCCGAGAAGGCCTCCAGCTAGGGCCTTCCATTCTCGGGGGCCATCGCTACAGTCCGCGTCAAAACAAGTGTTTGACACGCCGGAAGGAAGCGCATGGCCCTCGATCTGGAAACCCGCACGCAGCTGATCGACACCGTCGCCCGCTTCGTGGCCGAGCGCCTGCGCCCGATCGAGGCCAAGGTGGCCGAGGACGATCTGGTCCCTCAGGATGTCGTCGAGGAGATGAAAGCGCTGGGCCTGTTCGGCCTGTCGATCCCGGAAGAGTTCGGCGGGCTAGGTCTGAACATGGAGGAAGAGGCGCTGGTGGCTATCGAGCTGGGCCGCGCCTCGCCGGCCTTCCGCTCGGTGTTCGGCACCAATGTCGGTATCGGCAGCCAGGGCCTGGTCATGTTCGGCGACGACACCCAGAAGGCCAAGTGGCTGGAGGGCATCGCCTCGGGCGAGATCATCACTTCATTCGCCCTGACCGAGCCAGAGGCCGGTTCGGACAGCGCCGCCGTCCAGACGCGCGCCACGCTCGACGGCGATCATTATGTGCTGAACGGCGACAAGCGCTTCATCACCAACGCCGGCAAGGCGTCGCTGTTCACGGTGATGGCGCGCACCAATCCCGACGCCAAGGGCGGCTCCGGCGTCTCGGCCTTCCTGGTGCCGCGCGACCTGCCGGGTCTCTCGGTCAGCAAGCCCGAGAAGAAGATGGGCCAGCAGGGCGCCCACATCCACGACGTCACCTTCGACAATGTCCGGGTGCCGGTCGAGAACCGGCTGGGCGCGGAGGGGGAGGGCTTCAAGGTCGCCATGCAGGTGTTGGACCGGGGGCGCCTGCACATCTCCGCCGTCTGCGTGGGCGTGGCCGAGCGGCTGATCGCCGACTGCGTGGCCTATGCCAGCGAGCGCAAGCAGTTCGGCCAGCCGATCGCCAGCTTCCAGCTGATCCAGGCGATGATCGCCGACAGCAAGACCGAGGCCCTGGCGGCCAAGGCGCTGGTGCTGGACACCGCGCGCAAGCGCGACGCCGGCGACAATGTCACCCTGGAGGCGGCGGCCTCTAAGCTGTTCGCCTCGGAAATGGTCGGTCGGGTGGCCGATCGGGCCGTGCAGATATTCGGCGGCGCCGGCTATGTCGCCGACTACGGCATCGAGCGCCTGTATCGCGACGTGCGGATCTTCCGCATCTACGAAGGCACCAGCCAGATCCAGCAACTGGTCATCGCCCGCGAGACTCTCAAGCGCGGCGGCTGACAAGACTATTCAGGTAAAAGGCCTATCCGAAGACTTGGTCGGCCCCACAATAGCAGACGCCCTCGCCGGTTGAGCCGGCGAGGGCGTATTGTTTCCCCCTAAACGGTGTCGACGCGTAAGACTTACGCGCCGCCCGGGAAGCGGAAGGGAACCTTCACGGTGCCGGTCTTGGCGCCCATCGGCAGCTTTTCGGCGATGCACATGGCGGCCTTGTCGAAGCCCTTACCAGCGGCGCTGTTGTCGACGACCTTGCAGTCCGTGTTCGCGTACTGCTGCAGGCAACGGCCCATTTGGTCTTCGAAACCGCCGGCGGCCGACGCGGCCTGAGCGACGAAAAAGCTGCCAGCGATTCCCGCGGCAATAGCGATCGGATATTTCATCCCGCTGCTCCTAGTAATGAATTCACGTCCTGTGGACGACGCGCCAACCGGACGCAGGAGCAAAATCGCAGGTGTAAGTTAAGATATTCTGAGTCGGGCCAGAATATTCGAGGTTTACTGTCAGGTAACCATGCTTCGATCTTTCGGAGACTCTCGTTCTCCAGAGCCCTCTTTATAGAATCGGAGGGCGGGAGCCTGCGACCAAATGACCACCTTGGCGCGACCTGGAGATATTATATCGAATTCCCCTTAACCAAGTCAGAGTCTGTTAGGACTCTATCGCGATTATCCCACTTCAGTTTGGCGATCCGTGACTCGGAGCGCTGGTTGGAGGGGACCTCGCGATGAAACGTATTCGTCTCGTCGATTTACCATTGATCATCAAGATCGGCTTCGCGCCGGCTTTCGCGCTGCTCATGCTGGCCTTGATGGCCGGCGGCGCGATCGTCGTTCAGAAGAGCCAGTCGGCCGCCTTGAAGCAGGTGGTCGAAACCGACATGCGTCAGAACATGGAGATCCAAAGGGTCTCCAAGCGCATCTCGAACATCAACGGCGAACTTTACACGGTGCTGACCCACAAGGCGGGCAACATCGACGTCGCCAAGAACGACGCCCGCATGGCGGCGATCCTGACCGAGACGGATTCGGTCAAGAAGGATCTGGTCTCGCTGAAGGCCAAGCTGCCGGCCGCCGAACAGCCGAAGATCGCGGAGTTGATCAAGTCGCTGGACGAGTGCCGTAGCGCCATCGACACGGTGAGCGGCATGATCGGCGTCGACTTCGGCATGGCCGTCGGCTTCATCGCGCCGTTCGAAGAACAATACGCCAAGATGACCGGCCAGCTGGACCAGGTCGTCGCCGCCGCCAACAAGCGGATCGAAGGCGAAACCGCCAAGCGCCAGACCGAGGCCACGGCCGCGATGAGCGCCACGATCCTGATGTCCCTGGTCACCCTGGGGACCGTCGGCGGCCTGGCGTTCCTGACCGTCATGACCACCCGGAAGTCGATCGGCGACATCGCCGGCGCCACCGAGAAGCTCTCGAAGGGCGACAACGGCATCGACCTCGAAAAGCTGGAACGCGGCGACGAGCTGGGCGCCATCGTCCGTTCGCTCAAGGTCTTCCGGGACAACCAACTCCATCTCGACACCCTGCGCGCGGAGCAGGAGAAGTCGGCCGCCCTCACGGCCGATGAACGCCGCGCCAAGGAAGCCGCCGCCGCCGCCGCCGCCCAGGAAAGCGCCCTCGTGGTCACCAGCCTGGCCGAGGGCCTGGAAAAGCTGGCTTCGGGCGACCTGACCTTCCGTGTCAGCGCCGACTTCCCGGGCGAGTACCGCAAGCTGAAAGACGACTTCAACGGCGCCATGGGCTCGCTGCAGGAGACGATGAAGGTCATCGCCGCCTCGACCGACGGCCTGCGCACCGGCGCCGACGAGATCGCCCACGCCTCGGACGATCTGTCGCGCCGCACCGAGCAGCAAGCCGCCAGCCTGGAAGAAACCGCCGCCGCCCTGGACGAGCTGACCGCCACCGTGCGCCGTACGGCCTCGGGCGCCCGTCAGGCCTCGGACGTGGTTTCGACCACCCGTGGCGAAGCGACGCATTCCGGTCAGGTCGTGCATCAAGCAGTGTCGGCCATGGGCGAGATTGAAAACTCGTCCAAGCAGATCAGCCAGATCATCGGCGTGATCGACGAAATCGCTTTCCAGACCAACCTTCTGGCTCTGAACGCCGGCGTCGAAGCCGCGCGAGCTGGCGAAGCCGGCCGCGGGTTCGCGGTCGTCGCCCAGGAAGTCCGGGCCCTGGCCCAGCGCTCCGCCGAGGCGGCCAAGGAGATCAAGGCTCTGATCTCCTCGTCGACCCAGCAGGTCAGCCAAGGCGTCAGCCTGGTCGGCCAGACGGGCGAGGCCCTGCAACGGATCGTGGCGAAGGTCGGCGAGATCGACGCGCTGGTCACCGAGATCGCGGCCTCGGCCGCGGAGCAGGCGACCGGTCTGAACGAAGTGAACACCGCCGTGAACCAGATGGACCAGGTCACGCAGCAGAACGCCGCCATGGTCGAGCAATCGACCGCCGCGACGCACTCGCTGAAAGGCGAAACCGCCGAACTGGTCCGCCTCATGGCCCGCTTCCAAGTCGGAGCTGGGCAAGGGGGAATGTCTTCGTCCTACAGCCGGCCGGCCGTCGCCGATCCGGTTCAACACGCCCCGGCGCGCAACCCGGTGGCCGAGCAACAGGCTCGCCTGAACACCTTCGCCCGTCCGGGCCGGAGCGGTTCGGCGGCGGTCGCCCAGGCCCCTGCTACGGATGGTTGGGAGGAATTCTAAATGGCCGCTGCGATCGCGCTGCCTGAGACCCTGGACCTGAAGGCCGCGGCCCCGCTTAAGGCCGCCCTCCTGGAACGTCGCGGTGCGGCGATCACGGTGGAGGCCGACCAGGTTCGCCGCCTCGGCGGGCTGTGCCTGCAAGTCCTGCTCGCGGCCCGCAAGGCCTGGGACCTGGACGGTCAATCCTTTTCCATCAAGGGGCCTTCGGAGGCCTTCGTTGAAACCACCCGTCTTTTCGGCGCCGAAGGGGCGCTCCTCTCGGCGGCAATCCAAGGAGCTGAATCGTGACGCGTACGGTTCTTACGGTCGATGACTCCCGGACGATGCGAGACATGCTGCGCATGGCCCTCGCCGGCGCCGGCTTCAACGTGGTCGAGGCTGTCGACGGCGAGCATGGTCTGGAGGTTCTCTCCGCCCATCGCCCCGATGTCATCATCACGGACATCAACATGCCCAAGCTGGACGGCTTCGGCTTCATCGAGGCGGTGCGGGTCGACGACGACTATCGCGCCATCCCGATCCTGGTCCTGACCACGGAAAGCGACCCGGCCAAGAAGCAGCGGGCCCGCGAGGCCGGCGCGACGGGCTGGATCGTCAAGCCGTTCAACCCGGAAAAGCTGGTCGACGCGATCCGTCGCGTCGCCGCCTGATCCGGACGGCCTGATCCAGGTTCAGTACCGAGTTTCTTTGAGCACCCGTTGCTAGACGCGAATTAGGACGTACGGGATATGGACGAGCTAGAGGCCATCAAGGTCACCTTCTTCCAGGAATGCGAGGAGCTCCTCGCCGACCTCGAGGGCGGTCTCCTGGCCATGGAAGAGGGAGCCGGCGACCTCGAGACGGTCAACGCCGTGTTCCGCGCCGTCCACTCGATCAAGGGCGGCGCCGGCGCCTTCGGCCTCGAGCCGCTGGTGCGCTTCGCCCACGTGTTCGAGACCCTGCTGGACGCCGTGCGCTCGGGCGCCGTGCCCAACACGGTCGAGCTGGCCGCCGTCCTGCTGCGCGCCTCCGACATCCTGGCCGATCACGTCAGCGCCGCTCGCGGCCTCGGCGACGTCGACATGGGGGCCTCGGCCGCCATGGCCGCCGAGCTGGAAACCTGGACCGACCCGAACGCCTCTCCGGCCGCCGCCGCGCCGGTCGCGGTCGAGGACGCCGCTCCGGCCCCCGCACCCGTTGTCGATGCGGACGACGCCATCGACGACGACGGTCTCGGCTTCGTGTTCGTGCCCCAGACCATCTCGGTCGAGGCGCAGGCCGCCGACACCGACCTGATCCCCGCCAACGTCTGGACGGTGTCGATCCGTCCGAAGTCGGACCTGTACCGCAAGGCCAACGAGACGGCGCTGCTGCTGCGCGAGCTCAACCGCCTGGGTCCGATCACCGCGACGCTGGACGACAGCGCCATGCCGCCGTTGGAAGAGCTGGATCCGGAAGCCGCCTACGTCACCTGGAGCGTGCGCCTGGAGACCGAGGACGACGAGACCGCGATCCGCGAGGTCTTCGAATTCGTCGATGGCGACTGCGAACTGGAAATCACCCGCGGCGAGGCGCCCATCGCGGCCGTTCTCACCTCGCTTCTGACCGTGGCCGAAGCGCCCGCGATCGTCGAGCCGCCGGCCGAGCTGGCTCCGGTCGAGATCGCCGCGCTCGCGCCCGTCGCCGAAATCACGCCGGTCGCGCCGGCCGCCAAACCCGCCGCTCCGGCCGCGCCGACGCCGAAGGCCACCCAGGTCGAAGTCCCGGGTCCTGGCCAGTCGGTCATCCGCGTCGATCCCGAGCGCATCGACCGCCTGATCGATCTCGTCGGCGAGCTGGTCATCAACCAAGCCATGCTGGCCCAGCGGGTCGGCGAATACGGCATCGCTCCGTCCTCCAACCTGGCCATGGGTCTCGACGAGCTGGAACAGCTCACCCGCGAGATCCAGGACAGCGTCATGGCCATCCGCGCCCAGCCGGTGAAGTCGGTGTTCCAGCGCATGCCGCGCCTGGTCCGCGAAGTCGCCAACATGACGGGTAAGCAGGCCCGCCTGGTGATGGACGGGGAGAACACCGAGGTCGACAAGACGGTCATCGAGCGTCTGTCCGACCCGATCACCCACATGCTGCGCAACGCCATCGACCACGGGCTGGAAAACCCCGAGGAGCGCAAGGCGGCCGGCAAGAATCCCGAAGGCGTCGTGCGCCTGGCCGCCCTGCACCGCAGCGGCCGAATCGTCATCGAGGTCTCGGACGACGGCAAGGGCATCAACCGCGAGCGGGTCCTCTCGATCGCGGTCAAGAAGGGCCTGATCGCCCCCGACCTGCAGCTGACCGACGAAGAGATCGACAACCTGATCTTCCTCCCGGGCTTCTCGACCGCCGACAAGATCTCGGACGTGTCGGGCCGCGGCGTCGGCATGGACGTGGTCAAGCGCTCGGTCCAGGCCCTGGGCGGTCGGATCTCGATCACCTCGCGTCCGGGCCAAGGCTCGACCTTCACCCTCAGCCTGCCGCTGACCCTGGCCGTCCTGGACGGCATGGTGGTCGACGTCGCCGGCGAGACCCTGGTCGTGCCGCTGGCCGCCATCGTCGAAAGCCTGCGTCCGAAGCCGGAAGAGGTCCGCCCGCTGGGCCCGGTCGGCTCGGTGCTGGCCGTCCGCGACAGCTTCGTGCCGCTGATCGACGTCGGCCGGACCCTGGGCTATCGCGACACCAGCCCGCACCCGTGCGAAGGCGTCGTGCTGCTGGTCGAGGGCGAGGACGGCTCGCGCGCCGCCCTGGTGGCGGACGCCATCCACGGCCAGCGCCAGGTCGTCATCAAGTCGCTGGAACAGAACTATCAGCAGGTCGAAGGCGTCGCCGCCGCCACCATCCTGGGCGACGGCCGCGTGGCCCTGATCCTGGACGTCGACGCCACCATCAATCTTCGTCGCCGCGAAGGCGGCGCGCCTCGCCCCACCGAACCCACCCTCATCGCCGCGGAGTAAGTCATGACCGATCATGCCACCGCCACCGGGATCGACCGTCGAGAGCTGATTTCGTTCCACGTGGGCGATCAGGAATACTGCGTGGACATCATGGCCGTCCGCGAGATCCGCGGCTGGAGCCCGGCGACCGTGCTGCCGCAATCGCCCGGCTTCATGCGCGGCGTCATCAACCTGCGCGGCGCGGTGCTGCCGATCATGGACCTGGCCTGCCGCCTGGGCATGCCGGTGATCGAGCCGACCGTCCGCAGCGTCTTCATCGTGGTCAAGGCGGGCGACCGCACCGTCGGCCTGCTGGTCGACGCGGTGTCCGACATCCTGTCGATCAACGACGACATGATCCAACCGACCCCCGACGTCGCCTGCGACGCCGTCCGCAGCTTCGTGCGCGGCATCGTTTCGATCGAAGGCCGCATGATCAGCGAAATCTCGCTGGATCGTATCCTTCCTGAACGCGAGGCATTGGCCGCCTGATGACGACCGCATTCGCCTCTCCCACGGACCGCCGCGAAGCCCTCGTCGATGGCGAGTTCGCGTTCACGTCCCAAGACTTCAAGCGCATCGCCGCGCTGTTGTACGACCTGGCCGGCATCAGCCTGCCCGACAGCAAGGCGACGCTGGTCTATTCGCGCCTGGCCAAGCGCCTGCGCTCCCTGGGCCTGCGCTCATTCACCGAGTACTGCACGTTCGTCGCCAGCGACAAGGGCCACGACGAGAGCCAGGAGATGCTGCGGGCGCTGACCACCAACGTCACGCGCTTCTTCCGCGAGCCGCACCACTTCGACGACCTGCGCGCCAATATCCTGGAGCCGATCGCCGACCAGGTGCGCGCCGGCCGCCGTCTGCGTCTGTGGTCCGCCGCCAGCTCGTCGGGCCAGGAGCCCTATTCGATGGCCTTCACGGTGCTGTCGGTCTGGCCGAACGCCGCCGATCTGGACATCCGGATCCTGGGCACGGACATCGACACCAACGTGCTCGCGACCGGCCGCGCCGCCGTCTACGAGGAAAGCCTGCTCGAAGGCATCCCCGCCGCGGCGCGCAACCAGTACTTCGAACGCGACCCGTCCGACCGCCGCGCCTTCCGCGTCTGCGAGACGGCGCGCAGCCTGGTCGCGTTCCGGGAACTAAATCTCAACGGTCCGTCCTGGCCTATGAAAGGCCCGTTCGACGCCATCTTCTGCCGGAATGTCGTGATCTATTTCGATGAACCCACCCAGGAACGCGTTTGGAGCCGCTTCGCGCCCCTCATCGCGCCCGGCGGCCGCCTGTATGTCGGCCACTCCGAGCGCGTCGGCGCGTCCGTGACCGCGTTCGAGAGCTGCGGCCTCACCGCCTATCGAAAGGCCGGTCGCTGATGCCCAAAATTCGCGTTCTCGTCGTCGACGACTCCGCCACCATGCGGAGCCTGATCACGGCGGCCCTTAATCGTGACCCGGAGATCGAGGTGGTCGGCGGCGCCGGCGACCCGTTCGAGGCGCGGGGCATGATCAAGGCCCTGAACCCCGACGTCGTCACGCTCGACATCGAGATGCCGAACATGAACGGCATCGAGTTCCTCGAGAAGATCATGCGCCTGCGGCCGATGCCGGTGGTCATGGTCTCGACCCTGACCCAGTCCGGCGCCGAGATGACGCTGCGGGCCCTGGAACTCGGCGCGATTGACTGCGTGGGCAAGCCCGCCGACGCCACCGGCACCCAGGAAGCCCTGGCCGAGATCGTCGCCAAGGTGAAGATCGCGGCCCGCGCCTCGGTCCGCACCAAGGCCGACTCCGCGCCGGCCGGTCCGCGTCGCAAGGACTACATGCCCTCGGGCGACATCGTGGCGATCGGCTCGTCGACCGGCGGGGTGGAAGCCCTGTTGTCGATCCTGCAGATGTTCCCCGACACCTGCCCGCCGACCGTCATCACCCAGCACATGCCGGCCACCTTCACCGCCAGCTTCGCCGCGCGCCTGGATCGCGCCAGCGGGGCCAAGGTGCAGGAAGCCACGGACGGCGCCCTGCTGGAGCCCGGCAAGGTCTATGTCGCCCCTGGCGGCGCCACGCACCTGGAGGTCGTTCGCTCGGCCGGCCTGCGTTGCCGCCTGGTGGCCGGCGATCCCGTCAGCGGCCACCGCCCGTCGGTGGACGTCCTGTTCAACTCGGTGGCCAACGCGGTCGGCGACAAGGCGGTCGGGGCGATCCTGACCGGCATGGGCCGCGACGGCGCCCAGGGCCTTCTGGCCATGCGAAAGGCCGGCGGCAAGACGCTAGGCCAGGACGAGGCGAGCTGCGTCGTCTACGGCATGCCTCGGTCCGCTTTTGAAATCGGCGCGGTGGAGAAGCAGGTTTCCCTGTCCTCCATGGGCCAGTCCATTCTCGATCTGGCCTCCGCGAGGCGATGAACCATGCCGCAAGCTAGCACCATTTCCGTTCTCGTCGTCGACGACCAGCTGACCATGCGGGCGTTGATCCGCAATGCGCTCCAGCAGATCGGCTTCAAGGATATCCGTGAGGCGCCCGATGGCGAGGAGGCTCTGAAGAACCTCCTGGCCAAGCCGGCCAACCTCGTCATCTCGGACTTCAACATGCCGAAGATGGATGGCCTGGCGCTGCTCCGCGCGGTGCGCTCGCACCCGCCGATCCGCCAGACCGCCTTCGTCATGCTGACGGGCCGCGCCGACCGCGAGCTGGTCCAGCGCGCCGTGCAGTTCGGCGTCAACAACTACTGCGTCAAGCCGTTCACGGTTCAGGGGCTGCGAGAGAAGATCGAACAGGTGTTCGGGCAGCTGACATGACGCCATTCTCCCATCAAGACGACCCGGAACGGGCGATCAAGGTTCACGTGACCCAGGGCGAAAGCCATGTGACGGGCGACCCGCAGGTGGTGATGACCACCGTGCTGGGCTCGTGCATCGCCGCGTGCATCCGCGATCCCCAGGCCGGCGTCGGCGGCATGAACCACTTCCTGCTTCCGGACTCGGGCGACAACCGCCGCGACGGCGACGCCGTCCGCTACGGCGCCTACGCCATGGAACTGCTGATCAACGACCTGCTGAAGAAGGGCGCCCGCCGCGAGCGGCTGGAGGCCAAGATCTTCGGCGGGGCCAAGTTGTTCGACGGCCTCTCGGACGTCGGCGCCAGCAACTCCGCATTCGCCGAGCGTTTCCTGCGCGACGAAGGCATCCCGATCGTCTCGTCCAGCACCGGCGGGGTCTCGGCCCGTCGCGTCGAGTTCTGGCCGGCTTCGGGCCGCGTTCGCCAGCGCCTGGTCGCCGTGGACAACGCTCCGCAGGACGTCCGTCGTCCCACTCCCGCCCCGATGCCCGCCGCTTCCAACGGCGACGTGGATCTGTTCTGACGCCCATGAACGCTTCGCCGCAGCCATCGACGCCAATCGCCCGGCCGGAGGAACACCTCCTGGTCGGCGAGCTGTCGCGTCGTCTGGCCGCGGAACTGGCCTCGGCCGCGGCGCTCTGCCAGGACTGCGAGCACATCGTCGGCGACCTCGCCCAGGGCGGCGCGGCCCTGGCCAACCTGACCCGGCTGCAGGCCCTGGACGAACTGAGCCAACGCCTGCACGGCCTGTCGGCGGTGCTGCAGCGGATCAGCCAGCACGCGTCGGGCGAATGGAGCATGTCCATCGAACCCCTGCTGGAAGGCCTGGGCCTGGCCGACCTAGTGGTGCGATTGCGCGCCGAGGAGGCCACCGGCGTGAAAGCCGAGGCCGGCGAGCTGGACTTCTTCTAGCGGGCCAATGACGGACGCGCTCCTCCCCTCGACGCGGATCAATCTCGAGCGGGCCACGGTGCTGGTCCTGGATGACAACGGACCCTCGCTGGACATTTTGTCGCAGGTGGTCTCGGGCTTCGGGGTCAAGCAGCTGCATCGGGCCGAGAGCGTCATGGACGCCCAGATCCTGGTCCGCACCAAGACTTTCGACCTGATCATCAGCGACGTGCAGATGCCCGTCACCGATGGCATCGAGTTCATCGAGTGGCTGCGGCGCGAGGGCGGCGAGAACAACCGCTACGTCCCGGTCATCCTGGTCACCGGCCACACCCGCACCTCGCAGATCTTCAAGCTGCGGGACGCCGGCTCCAACTACGTGGTGGCCAAGCCGATCACCCCCAAGGTGCTGCTGGAGCGCGTGTTCTGGGTGGCGCGCGAAGAGCGCGTGTTCGTCGAATGCGACAGCTATATCGGGCCTGATCGGCGCTTCAAGCACGAGGGACCGCCGCCGGGGACGGACGGCCGGCGGAAAGACGACCTCCCGGCGGAGGTGGGCGCCGCGCAAATGCCCAACATGTCCGACGACGAAATCAGCAACATGATGCGGCCGGCCAAGGTGCAGATATGACCGTCCGCAAGTTCCGTCCCCCCAACCGTCTCGCCAATATGATCAAGGATCGCGGCGGGGTGCTGGCCAAGGACGCCATCGCCGCCGCCGAGGCCGGCGTCGAAACCCTGCGCGAGGCTTCGATGGCCGCGCTGGACGAGGCCTTGGGCGAGATCGCTCGTCGCTTCGGCAAGGACGCGGCGGAACGCGACTCCCAGCCGTACGAAGCCCTGTATCTGCTGGCTTCCAAGGTCATCGACGTCAGCGCCTTCGTGGCCGACGCCGGCGTCGACAAGGCGGCGATGTCGCTGTGCGGGCTGGCCGACAGCTGCGCGGAGGCCAAGGCTTGGCGGTGGGACGCGATCGACGTCCATCTGAATGCGCTGAAACTGCTACGCGCGATGGGCGCCCAGCTGCCTGTCGAGCAGCGGGAGGCGATGCTTCAGGGCCTCTACCGGGTCAGCCACTACCGGCCGGAGGAGGGCTGAGAGGGCCGCATGACCTCTTCGCGCCGTCCCTGTGACAGAACGTCACCATGTGTCGGAAACGCAACGGCGCTAGGTGTGTCGTGGGTTGTGACCGCTTTGTGGCCTTGTCGGCGCTCGCGGGCTTTGTTAGCACTCTGATACCGGTGTCAAAAACCATAGTTTGCTTCTGACACCGGTGGCAAAAATGAAGACTTGAAGGCCGGGGGCGGTTTCGCGGGAAGGACGCGGGATCGATACGAAGGCCAAGGCGGCGGTTACGCCGTCGTCCAATGGTCGATACGGGAGGAGGTTCTATGTCCAAGAATTCGATGGGGCGCGTGCGCGCTCTGCACTGCGGCGTGTCCGGTGGCGCGCTGGCCCTGGCGATGGCTTTCGCCGGCGCCGCGTCCGCTCAAACCGCTCCGGCGGCCGCCGCCGCTCCGGCCGATGAGGTCGAGGCCGTCGTCGTCACCGGTTTCCGCGCTTCGCTGGCCAACGCCCTGGACGTCAAGCGTCGTGAAAACGACCTCGTCGACGTCATCAAGGCGCAAGACATCGCCGACTTCCCCGACCTGAACCTGGCCGAGTCGCTGCAGCGCGTGCCGGGCGTGTCGATCGACCGTGACGGCGGCGAAGGCCGCACGATCACCGTGCGCGGCCTGGGTCCCGACTTCACCGTCGTGCGCCTGAACGGCCTGGAAGCCCTGGCCACCACGGGCGGCAAGGACAGCTCGGGCGGCGCCAACCGTGGCCGCCAGTTCGACTTCTCGATCTTCGCCTCGGAGCTGTTCAACAGCATCACCGTGCGCAAATCGACCTCGGCCATGAACGAGGAAGGCTCCCTGGGCGCCATCGTCGACATGCAGGCCGCCCGTCCGTTCGACTTCAGCAAGTTCACCATGAGCGCGTCCGGCAAGATCGGCTGGAACGACCTCTCGCGGAAGAGCGACCCGCGCTACACCTTCCTGATCAGCAACCGCTGGGACACCGGCATCGGTGAAATCGGCGCCCTGCTGTCGGTCGCCTACGCCACCCGCGCCCAGCGCGAGGAAGGCTCCTCGACCGGCCGCTGGGAGAACCCCTCGGTCGCCTCCAACTCGGCGACGGCGTTCCCCTGCACCGGCGCGGCCTACAACCCGGTCAGCGGCCCGCCCCTGACCTGCGCCCAGATCGGCACGGTCACCGGCGGCACCTCGCCGACCGTCACCGCCGCCGCCGGCACCGCCAACAACCTGTGGCACCCGCGGATCCCGCGCTATGGCCGCCTGGACTATGACCAAAAGCGCCTGGGCGTGACCGGTTCGCTGCAATGGCGCCCGACCGATCGCTCGACCCTGACCCTCGACGCGATGCTGGCCAAGTTCACCAACAACCGCGACGAAACCTATCTGGAAATCATCTCGTTCAGCCGCTCCGGCGCTGGCGTGCCCCAGACCGACGTCGTGAACTACACGGCCGACTCCAAGGGCTCGCTGATCAAGGGCTCGTTCGATGACGTCGACGCCCGGGTCGAATATCGCCACGATGAGCTGAAGACCGAATTCAACCAGCTGGCCCTGACCTACGACACCAAGTTCGGCGAGGCGGGCCACCTGAACGTGGTCTACGGCCAGTCGCGCTCGATCCAGGCGAACCCGGTCCAGACGACCTTCTCGTTCGATCGCTACGACAGCGACGGCTACAGCTACGACTACTCGGCCAACGACAAGCTGCCGAACTTCAACTACGGCTTCGATCCGACCAATCCGGCCAACTTCACCTACAGCCCGAGCAACGCCCTGGGCGATCCCTCGCTGCTGCGTCTGCGTCCCAGCAAGGCGGTCAACACCTTCAAGACCTTCCGGGCCGACGTCGACTACGAGATCCTGGAAGGCTTCAAGCTGCGCTACGGCGGCGACTACAAGGAATACGGCTTCAGCTCGTGGGAGCAGCGCCTGTATTCGCGCAACCTGGCGGCCACGGGCACCACCTTCACCGCCGAAGCCGGCTTCGGTCTGCCCGCCGGTACGACGATCGCCGATGTCTCGCGCGTGATCAGCGGCTTCGGCCGCGGCCTGGATCTGCCCTCGGGCGTGCCGACCTCGTGGCTGGCTCCGGACCTGGAGAAGCTGAAGACCAAGCTCGGCTACGACTGTAACTGCATCAACGCCAACGGCGACTTCCGTCTCAGCACCCTGAATCAGCTGGGCGCCGTCCGGGCGATCACCGAAAAAGACACCGCCTTCTATCTGCAAGGCGACTTCGACTACGACCTGTTCAACATCCCTGTGCGCGGCAATTTCGGCGTGCGTTGGGTCAAGACCGAACAGAAGGCGACGGGCCACTACAACAAGGGCGCGACGACGGTCACCGTGGCCACGCCGTTCGGCAACCTGTCGGAATCGGTGCCCACCGACGCCGTCCAGACCGTGTCGCGTGAATACACCAACACCCTGCCGTCGCTGAACGTCTCGGCCCAACCGTTCGAGAACTTCTACGTCCGCTTCGCCGCCGCCAAGGCGATGACGCGTCCGCAGCTGCAGAACCTGACGCCGGGCTACACCGCCAACAGCCAGTCCGCCCAGACCCTGACGCGCGGCAATCCCGAGCTGAACCCGATGCTGTCCAACAATCTGGACCTCAGCTTCGAGTGGTATCCGGACAAGGAAACCCTGTTCTCGGTCGGCCTCTTCCAGAAGGACATCAAGTCCTACATCCAGACCTCGGCGGTCACCATGCCGTGGGCCGAGACCGAGCTGCCGGACGCGCTGCTGACCAACGGCAACACGCCTGACACGCTGTTCACGGTCACGACCCAGCTCAACAGCCCGGGCGGCAAGCTGAAGGGCTTCGAGGTCTCGCTGCAGCGTCCGTTCACGTTCCTGCCCGCGCCGTTCGACGGTTTCGGCGGCATCGTGAACTACACGCACGTCACCAGCGACATCCAATACGTGATCAAGAACCCGACCTATGCGGGTACGCCGAGGGTTCAGACGGCTCCGGCCGTGCTGCTCACCCAGCCGCTGCTGAACCTGTCGCCGGATGCTTTCAACGCGACGCTCTACTACGAAAAGGGTCCGTTCAAAGCCCGCGTCTCGGCCTCGTATCGCGACCCGTACCTGATCCAGGTGGCCCCGTCGGCGACCAACAACAACGATGTTCGGATCAAGGAAAAGACCATGAACATCGATACCCAGGTCAGCTACAACTTCAGCAACTTCACCGTCACTCTGGAAGGCATCAACCTGACCGACCAGGAAGACAGCAAGCTGGACGACTCGACCCGCATGATCTCGGAAGAGTACGTGCACTACGGCCGCCAGTTCTACCTCGGCGTGAAGTGGAAGTTCTAAGCTTCCAGGGGGCTTCCGCCTAAGAGAGAGGGCGCTGACCGCGAGGTCAGCGCCCTTTTTCTTGGCCGTTCGGAAGCGAAGGGAAGAGGCTAGGCCTCGGCCCCGTTGATCCACGTCGCCGTGACGTTCAGCTGATCGTCCAGCAGGCAGAAGTCCGCGGCCAAGCCCGTAGCGATCCGGCCGCGCTGGCCTTCCAGTCCCAGGAAGGCGACGGGGGCGGCCGAGGCCATCATCACCGCCTCGTCCAGCGACAGGTTCATCATCGCGACGGCGTTGCGCACGGCGGCGGCCATGTCGAGGTCCGAGCCGGCCAGGGTGCCGTGGTCGTCGACGCAGACGCCATCGACCACGCGGATGTGGCGGCCCTGCAGGTTGAAGCTCTTGTCGACCATGCCCACGGTCGGCATGGCGTCGGTCACCAGCATGAACCGGTCCAGCGGCCGGGTGCGCAGGGCGATCCGCAGGGTGGCCGGATCGACGTGGCGGCCATCGACGATCAGGCCGCACCAGGCGGTCAGGCTTTCCAGCGCCGCGCCTACCGCGCCCGGCTCGCGGCTGGTCAGCGGCGACATGGCGTTGAACAGGTGGGTGAAGCCGGTCAGGCCGTGATCCAGGGCTTGGCGCATGGTCTTGTACAGCGCGTTGGTGTGGCCGGCGGCGACCACCACGCCGGCGTCGGCCAGGCGCTGGATCATGTCCGGCGTCGTGCGCTCGGGGGCCAGGGTGACCAGGGTCTTGCCGACCTTCAACGAGGTCAGCAGGGCCAGGGCCTCGTCGTCGATGACGCGGAACTTGTCGGCGTCGTGGATGCCCTTGCGCTTGGGATTGAGGAACGGGCCCTCGATGTGCACGCCCAGCACGCCGGGCACGCCCTGTTCGATGGCCGCCTCGGTGGCGCGCATGGCCTGATCGACGACCGAGAGATCGTCGCTGATCAGGGTGGGCAGGAAGCCCGTCGTGCCGTAGGGGCGGTGCGCCGCGCCGATGGCGGCGATGGCCTCGACGGTCGGCGAGTCGTTGAACAACACCCCGCCGCCGCCATTGACCTGGGTGTCGATATAGCCGGGAACCAGCAGGCCGCCGGCCAGGTCACGACGATCGGCGCCGGCCGGGATCTCGCGCGCGTCGACGACGCCGGCGATCTTCCCGTCCTCGATCAGAACGGCTCGGCCATCGACGACGCCGGCTTCCGTCAGGACGCGGCCATTTACAAGTGCAGCCAGCATCAGACGGTTTCGGTGACCTTGTTGAGGTGGGGTGGGCTGTCGGGATCGTAGCCGCGCGCGACCGAAAGCGCATTGGCCATCCGGTAGAAGCTCTGAATCATCAGGATCGGCTCGAGCACCGGATGGCTCGCGAGCGTGGGCAGGGCTCCGACGACTTCGCCGTCCGCGCCCGGCGCGGCCAGCAGCACGTCGGCGCCGCGTTCACGCAGGCCGGCGGCCATGTCGTCGACGCTGGCCCGGCTCTCGTCGTTCTGGGCGAAGACCAGGGCCGGGAAGCCCTCCTTTACCAACGCCATCGGGCCGTGTAGCACCTCGGCGGCGCTGAAGGCCTCGGCGTGCAGGCCACAGGTCTCCTTGAACTTCAGGGCGGCTTCGAGCGCGACCGCGAAGCCGACGCCGCGACCCAGGACATAGAGGTTGCGGGCCAGCTTCAGGCGCTCGACGGCCGGCGACCAGTCCAGGCTCCAGGCCTCGGCCAGGGCGGTCGGCAGGTTCGCCAGCGCCTTGGTCAGCGCCTCGTCTTCGGTCCAGGCCGCGATCAGCTGCGTGATGGCGACCAGGGCGGCGATGTAGGACTTGGTGGCCGCGACGCTGAGCTCGGGGCCGGCGTGCAGCGGGATCACCTCGTCGGCCAATTCGGCCAGCGGCGAGTCGACGACATTGACCAGGGCCACGGCATAGGCGCCGGCGGCCTTGGCCGCCTTCACCGAGGCCAGCAGATCCGGGCTCTTGCCCGACTGCGAGATCGCCAGGACCAGCGCGCCTTCCAGATTGGGCGAGGCGTCATAGACCGAGCTGACCGACAGACCGGCCGACGAGGTCAGGACCCCGGCCTTGGTCTCGATCAGATAGCGGGCGAAGGTGGCGGCATGGTCGCTGCTGCCGCGGGCGCAGGTCACCACCACGCGCGGCGGGTTGGCGCGCAGGCGCTGGGCCAGCGCTTCGATCTTGCGGGCGTTGGCGCTCAGCTGGGCGGCGGCGACGGCCGACGCTTGGCCGGCCTCCAGGAACATGCGCGTGGATTCAGGCGTCAGCTTTTCGGACGACAGCCGCGCGGGCGCGGGGGTCTCAGGACGGGTCAAGTCAGTCGCCTCCAAGCTCTACTCCTAGGACTTCAGTACGTTCAGGGCCCAACACACTCAGGAGAGGGCGTTCAGTTCGGCGACGAAGTCGTAGGCGTCGCCGCGATAGTAGGACTGGGTGACTTCCACCGCCCGGCCGTCGCGCAGGAAGCCGCGTCGCTCGATCAGCAGGCCGGCGTCCTTGACCGGAACGCCCAGCAGGTCGGCCTGTTCGGCGGCGAACAGCACCGCGCGCAGCCGCTGCAGGGCGCGCACCGGCCGGTGGCCGGTCTTTTCCAGGGCCTCGTACAGCGACGTCTCGACCACCTCGGTGGAGGGCAGGGCGAAGGCGGCGATGGTGGTGTATTCCACGGCCATCGGCGCGCCGTCGGCGTAGCGGATGCGGGCGAAGCGGAAGACCGGCGTGCCGGGCGACAGGCCCAGGGTCAGGGATTCTTCCGGCGTCACCTGGCCCTCGGCCCGGCTGATCCACTCGCTGCGCGGCACGCGACCGCGCGCGATCATGTCCTCGGTGAACGACGACAGCTTGGAGAAGCTCTTTTCCACCCGGGCGGCGACGAAGGTGCCCGCGCCCTGGCGGCGCGTCAGCAGACCTTCACTGACCAGCCCGTCCAGCGCCTTGCGCACCGTGATGCGCGAGATGCTGAACTCTTCGGCCAGGTCGCGCTCGGCCGGCAGGGCGTCGTCGGGCGCCAGCACCTTCTTCTGGATGGCCTCGCGCAGGGCGCGCTGCAGCTGCTTGTAGAGCGGGGCGTGGTCGCCGGCGGCGTCGAGCCGTCCGATCCGTTCAGCAAACGTCATGTCACAGCCCTCCCTGCGTCACCGCGGTCCGCGCAAATCGGCGGCGCCTGTTGCTGGTCTCGATAGCATAGGACCATTTTCATACCAATAAGAAGGTGGTCTGCAATTGGTTTCTTTTTGGCCTTGTCAGCTGCAAAATTTCCGTCACAGTCGCCCCTCGAGGCCCGAGAATTTCCGGCATCCGCGTCTTTTCGCGGAATGATTGGTATCCAATTGGTCTTGATGGTTCGGCTCCAGGTCCAAACTGGCCGAGCAACACGGGGAGAAGAATTATGAAGCGTTTCCACAAGGTCCTCCTGTCGACGTCAGCCTCCGTGCTGGCCGTCGCCCTGGCCGCTCCGGCCCTGGCGCAGGATAGCTCCACCCAGGTCGAGGAAGTCGTCGTCACCGGTATTCGCGCTTCGCTGCAAGCCTCTGTTCAGGCCAAGCGTAACGCCAACGCCGTGATCGACGTCATCACCGCTGAAGATATCGGCAAGTTCCCCGACAAGAACGTCGCCGAGTCGCTGCAACGGGTTCCCGGCGTCACCATCCAACGTGAATTCGGCGAAGGCGAGCGGATCTCGATCCGCGGCACCGCGCCCACCCTCAACCGCACCCTGCTGAACGGCCACGCGGTCGCCACGGCCGACTGGTTCATTCTCGACCAGTTCAAGGCCAGCCGCAGCTTCAACTACCTCATGCTGCCGTCGGAAATCGTCGGCAAGGTCGAGGTCTTCAAGAGCCCGATCGCCAATATCGACGAAGGCGGCGTCGGCGGCACGGTCAATGTCCACACCCGCAACCCGCTGGACCTGGCTCCGCTGTCGATCTCCGGCTCGGTCCAGGCGTTCCACGACGACAAGTCGGGCAATACCGACCCGACCGCCTCGGCCATGCTGAGCTGGCACAACGCCGACAAGACCTTGGGCGTCTTGGTCGGCGGCATCTACGACAAGCGTCGCATCCGCCGCGACGGCATCGAGGTCCTGGGCTACAGCGCGGTCAGCAACGCCTCGGGCACCGGCAGCAACATCACCGGCATTCCCGCCGGCCAGACCCTGCTGGCGCCCAGCCTGATCGGCTCGTCGCTGTTCACCCAGACCCGCGAACGCAAGGGCGCGAACTTCGCGATCCAGTACGCGCCGACCGACAAGCTCGACGTCAATATCACCGGCCTCTATTCCAAGATGGACGCCGACAACTTCAATCAGAACTACATGGCGTGGATCAGCCAGAAGATCGGCGCCCTGGGCACGCCCGGTTCGCAGTTCACGGTGACCAAGGCCGACAACGGCACCGCCGTGGCCGGCACGTTCAACGCGGTCGGCGGCAATGGCGTGGTGTTCGACGCCATCGACCGCCTGGCCCACACCAATGTCGGGTCGCTCGACTTCGAGACCACCTATCGCCCGAGCGACGCGTGGAAGTTCCATGCCCGCGTCGGCTACACCAAGGCCAAGGGCTCGACCGACCTGCAGCCGTTCTGGGAAACCAACGCCCCGACCGGCCTGACCTATGACGTCTCGGGCGGCGTGCCCAAGGTCAGCTTCGCCAACATCAATCCGACCACGGCCGACGACGAGATGCCGCTGGGCTGGGTGTCGGCCAACACCACGGTCAACGACGACGACGAGTTCTACACCTTCGTCGACGGCGAGCGCTTCGTGGACGCCGGCGCCTTCAAGTCGATCGCTTTCGGCCTGAAGTACACCGACCACGACCGCGACGTGAACCAGACCTACGGCCAGCGTCGCTCGCTGTTCGGGGCCACGGCCTGCGGCGGGCATTCCTGCTCGCTGGCCGACGTCCAGGGCGGCGTCACGCCCAGCGACTATCTCGACGGCATCAAGACCACGGGCGTGCTCAGCTCGTACCTGACGGCCGACAAGAACAAGATCGAGAAGATCTATGCCAACCTGGGCAAGGCGACGATCTACGACCCGAACAACCCCAATGTCGGCGGCTGTATCGGCCTGGCCAACTGCGATCACTTCGGTCCGCTGGAGAGCTTCACGTTCAACGAGAAGACCTATGGCGGCTACGTGATGGGCAACCTGCAGGGCGACGGCTGGCGCGGCAATGTCGGCGTCCGCGTCGTCAACACCAAGATCGAGACCAACGCCTGGCGCGTCGGCGTCTCGGCGGGCACGCCGGGGGCGATCAACAACCCGTTCGGCCTGATGGCCCCGACCCAGGGGACCAAGGAGTACACGGACATCCTGCCGTCGGCGAACTTTTCGTTCGACGTCAAGGACGACCTGGTGCTGCGCCTGGCCGCCGGCCGCGTGATGGCCCGTCCGGACTACGCCCAGATGGCCGGCTTCACCTCGCTGACCGAGTCCCTGCTGACCGCCAGCGGCGGCAACCCGAAGCTCGACCCGTATCGCGCCAACCAGTACGACGCGACGCTGGAATGGTACTTCGCGCCGCAGTCGATCCTGTCGGTCGACTTCTTCTACAAGGACATCTCGACCTTCATCATCCAGGGCGCGACCGTCGAGAAGCTGCCGCTGCAAGCGGCCGCCACCGACCCGCGCGTACTGAACACCGCCAACAACTGCGTGCTGCAGTCGGCCGGCCTCTACAGCTGTAACTACAGCGTCGGTCGTCCGGTGAACGTGGCCGGCGGCAAGACCCAGGGCGTCGAGTTCAACTTCCAGATGCCCATCTGGAACGGCTTCGGCGTGCTGGCCAACTACACCTATACCGACGCCAGCTCGATCACCGACGTGCCGGTGCCGTCCAGCTCCAAGCACATCGCCAATCTCAGCGGCTACTACGAGAACGAGCGCTTCAGCGCCCGCCTGTCCTACAACTATCGGTCCAAGTTCTTCGTCGACTATGACGCCGAGCGTGGCTACCGCCAGCTGTGGTCGGACTCACTGAAGTCGCTGGACGCCTCGGCCAGCGTGAACCTCACCGAGAACATCTCGCTGAACATCGACGCGATCAACCTGACCGACGAAAAGCAGACCGACTTCTACGACAATGACAAGAACCGTCCGGCCCGTATCTACAAGAACGGCCGCATGGTGTTCGGCGGTGTCCGCTTCAAGTTCTAAGCACAACCCCGGGGCCTCTCCGGAGGCCCCGGTTCCTTATTTGCGTCGCGTGTGGCTCGGTTCAGTATCCCAACATGATCTCCCAAGCCCCGCCGATCGCGATTGATCCCCTCCTGACTGCAAGCATGGAGCTGGGGCGGGGCGGCCTTGCTGTCCCGCCCGCTTTTTGCGGCGTGCCTGCCAGTCGAACAGAAGCCAGTTCAAAGATCTGCGAGGCTGCGTGATCCTGACCCCGCTCCGCATCGCCGCCGTCTCGGCGCTCGCCCTGCTGGCCGCATCGGCGGCCGAGGCTCGTGACGCCGCCGGGCTCACTCTGACTCCGGCGCCGGCCAAGGCCGTGCGCGCCGAGGGCAGCTTCAAGCTTTCCGCCGCCACCCGCATCCACGTCGCCAAGGGCGATGTCGAAGCCAAGGGCGTGGCGCTGCAACTCGCCGACCTGATCGCCCGCTCGCGCGGCTTCAAGCCGGCCGTGGTCGAAGGTGTCCCCGCCGCCGGCGCGGCGGCCATCGTCATGACCCGCGACGGGCCCGCTGGCGAGGCCTACAAGCTCGACATCTCGCCGACGACCGTCACCATCGCCGCCGCCAAGCGAGCCGGCCTGTTCTACGGCGCCACGTCGCTCTGGCAGCTGGCGACCCCGGACACGGCCAAGGGCCCGATCGCCATTCCCGCCGCAGCGATCGAGGACGCGCCGCGCTTCGCCTGGCGCGGGCTGATGGTCGACAGCGCCCGGCACTTCCAGTCGATCGACACTCTGAAGTCGGTGCTGGACGCCATGGCGGTCCACAAGCTCAACACCTTCCACTGGCACCTGGTCGACGACCAGGGCTGGCGGCTGGAGATCAAGAAGTATCCGAAGCTGACCCAGGTCGCCGCCTGGCGGCTTGACCCGGGCGCGGCCAGCAAAGGCCCGAAGTACGGCGGCTTCTACACCCAGGACCAGGTCCGCGACCTCGTCGCCTATGCCGCCGCCCGCAACATCACCATCGTGCCGGAGATCGAGACCCCGGGCCACGCCCTGGCGCCGATCGTCGCCTATCCCCAGTTGGGCACGGCCCCGCCGGACGCCAGCAAGATGGGCGACTGGGGCGTGTTCCCCTGGCTCTACAACACCGACGACGCCACCTTCGCCTTCCTCGACGACGTGCTGAACGAGGTCATGGACCTGTTCCCGTCGACCTTCATCCATGTCGGCGGCGACGAGGCGATCAAGGACCAGTGGAAGGCCAGCCCGAGGATCCAGGCCAAGATCAGGGAACTGGGTCTCAAGGATGAGCACGCGCTGCAGAGCTGGTTCATCCAGCGGGTCGGCCAGAGCCTCGACAAGCGCGGCCGTCGCTTGATCGGCTGGGACGAGATCCTCGAAGGGGGCTTGGCGCCCAACGCCTCGGTGATGTCGTGGCGCGGCATCGACGGCGCGATCGCCGCCGCCAAGCAGGGCCATGACACCGTGCTGTCGCCGCAGCCGATGCTGTATCTCGACAATGGCCAGAGCCTCTCGCCCGACGAGCCGACCGGCCGCCTGCGCGTGGCCAGCCTCAAGGACGTCTACGGCTTCGACCCGGCCCCGGCCCAACTGTCGCCCGAAGAGCGCAAGCACATCCTCGGCGTCCAGGCCAATGTCTGGACCGAGCACATGCAGACCGACGAGCGCATGGAGCTGATGGCCTTCCCGCGCGCCGTCGCCTTGGCCGAACGCGGCTGGACGCCGGAAACCGGCGTGAACTGGGACGATTTCGCCCGTCGGATGCCGGCCGAGATGGCGCGGCTGAAGGTCCTGGGCGTCAGCGCCAACAGCGTGCCGTTCGAACCGCAGCCGGCCCTGTCGGAAAGCGAGGGCGGCAAGGTCAAGCTGGCCTTCTCGAACAGCCTCGGCATCGGCGACATCCGCTACACCGTCGATGGCAAGGCGCCGACGCCGACGTCCGGCGCCTATGCCGGCGCGCTCGACCTGCCGGCCGGGACGGTCGTGAAGGCCCGCGCCTTCGTCGATGGCCAGGCCCTGAGCCGCGAACGGACGGTGACCCTCGACCCGGCCGCCCTGCTGACCCGGACCAGCGGCCAGCTGAAGGGCTGCACCGACAAGGTCACCCTGCGGATGATCGACGACGCCCCAGCGGCCTTCGACAAGCGCGCCATGTTCACGGTCGACATCCTCAACCCGTGCTGGATCTGGCAAGGCGCCGACCTCTCGAAGGGCGCGCTGCTGACGGCTCGCGTCGGCCAGCTGCCGTTCAACTTCCAGGTCGGCAAGGACCGCGACAAGATCCCGCTGCGGGCTCCGGCCACGCCCGAGGGCGAGCTGGAAGTGCGCCTGGGCTGCGACGGCGAGCGCATCGCCGCCATTCCGCTGGGCAGGGCGGCGCGAAATCCGCAAGTCTCGACGATCACCGGCCGTCTGCCCGCCCATCCGGGTAAGGTCGATCTTTGCCTCAGCTTCACGGCCAAGAGCGTCGATCCCTACTGGGTCATCGACCGCGTGACCCTGAAGCCCGCTCCCTAGTTCTCGAACAAGAGTCGTAAAAGCCCGTGTCCAATCTCGTTCTCTCCGCGCCGATGAAGGGCTGGATCGCGCCGCTCGACGAGACGCCCGACGCGGTGTTCGCCGAGCGCATGCTGGGCGACGGTCTGGCGATCGACCCGCTGGGCTCGACCCTGCACGCGCCGTGCGACGCGACGGTGGTGACCGTCCATCGGGCCCGCCACGCCGTGACCCTGCGCGCGGCCAACGGCGCCGAGATCCTGATGCATGTGGGGCTGGAAACCGTGGCCCTGAACGGCGAGGGCTTCACGGTCTTCGTCGAGGAAGGCCAGGCGGTGAAGGCCGGCGACAAGCTGCTGGGCTTCGACCTCGACCTGCTGGCCCAGCGCGCCCGCAGCCTGATCACCCCGGTGGTGGTGACCAATCTCGACGCTTTCCGGATCGTCCGCCGCGACCAGGACCGTGAGCTCGCGGTCGGCGACTTCCTGATGGAGCTGTCGCCAATTGGCGGCGCGGTATCGGCCAGCCCGGAGAGCGCGGGCGAAGTGGCGCGTGACGTCGTCGTGCCGCTGGTCCACGGCATCCACGCCCGCCCCGCCGCCCGTATCGCCGAGACGGCCCGCAAATTCGTGGCCGAGGTGGCGCTGGTCGCCATCAACCGCCGCGCCAGCGCCAAGAGCCCGGTCGGAGTGATGTCGCTGGCGATCCGTCACGGTGACGCGATCCAGGTGGTGGCTTCCGGCGTGGACGCCGACGCGGCGATCCTGGCCTTGGCCGAGCTGATCGAGAGCGGCATGGGCGAAGGCGGTTCGGTTCCGGCTCAAGCGCCCACTCGGGCCTTGGCCGTCGCCGAAGCCGCGCCCTCGGGCCCGATCGAGCTCCCGCGCGACGGCGTGCTGAAGGGCGTTCTTGCCGCGCCGGGCCTGGCGATCGGTAAGGCCGTGCGCCTGGCCTCGGCCGACATCGTGGTCCGCGAAGCCGGCGAGGGCGTCGCCCACGAGGAGGCCGCCCTGGCCGCCGCGATCGACACGGTCCGCATCCGCATCGAAACGGCCGCCATGAAAGGCGATAAGGCCCGCAAGGCCATCCTCGGCGCCCACCTGGCCTTCCTGGAGGATCCGGAACTCTCGGCCGGCGCGCGCCGCCTGATCGGCGAGGGCAAGAGCGCGGGCTTCGCCTGGCGCAAGGCGGTCGGCGGCTATGTCGACGCCCTGCGCGGTCTCGGCGACCGGCGCCTGGCCGAGCGTGTCGACGATCTGGTGGATCTCGAGCGCCAGGTCCTGCGCGCGCTCAGCGGCGAAGAGGAGGGCGAAGCGGTGCTGCCGCCCGGCTCGATCCTGCTGGCCGACGAACTGCTGCCCTCGCAGCTGATGGGCGTGGACCCCGGCGTGGTCGCCGGCTTCTGCACCGCGCGCGGCGGCCCGACCTCACACGTGGCCATCCTGGCCGCGGCCATGGGCATTCCGGCCCTGGTCGCCGTCGGCGGCGCGGTGCTGAGCGTCGAGGACGGCGCGGCCCTGATCCTGGACGCCGATAGCGGCACGCTGCGCGTCGCTCCGGACGCCCCCGCCCTCGAAGCGGCCCAGACCGCCCTCGCCCAGCGCCAGGAGCGCAAGGCCGCCGCCAAAGCCGCCGCCCACCAACCGTGCGTGACCCGGGACGGAACCCGGATCGAGGTCTTCGCCAACACCGGCTCACTGAACGACGCCCTGGCCGCCGTGGCCAACGGGGCCGAGGGCTCGGGCCTGCTGCGCACCGAGTTCCTGTTCCTGGACCGCGAGACGCCCCCGGATGAGGACGAGCAGGCCCGCCAGTACCAGGCCATCGCCTCGGCCCTGGACGGCCGACCGTTGATCATCCGCACCCTGGACGTCGGCGGCGACAAGGCCGCGCCCTACCTGCCGATCCCGGCCGAGGAGAACCCGGCCCTGGGCCTGCGCGGCGTGCGCGTCAGCCTGTGGCGACCGCACCTGCTGAAGACCCAGCTGCGCGCCATCCTACGGGTGACGCCGCTGGGCCAGTGCAAGATCATGGTCCCGATGGTCGCCAGTCTCGACGAACTGCGCGCCGTCCGCGCCGTGTTGGACGAGGCCAAGCGCGAGCTGGGGATCGTCGAGGCGATCGAGTTGGGCGTGATGATCGAGACCCCGGCCGCGGCCGTGACCGCCGACCTGATCGCCGCCGAGGCCGACTTCCTGTCGATCGGCACCAACGACCTGACCCAGTACGTGCTGGCCATGGACCGGGGCAATCCCGAGCTGGCCGCCCGCATCGACGCCTTGCACCCGGCGGTGCTGCGGATGATCGACCAGACCTGCAAGGGCGCGGCGAAGCACCATCGCTGGGTCGGCGTCTGCGGCGGCCTGGCCTCCGACCTCGCCGCCGTGCCGATCCTGCTGGGCCTGGGCGTGACCGAGCTTTCCACCACGGCGTCGATCGCGCCGGAGGTGAAGGCCCGGGTCCGTGGCCTTTCCCTCGACACATGCCGTAGTCTCGCGGCCCAAGTCCTCGACCAGACCTCGCCCGAGGCGGTCCGGGCCCTGTCCAAGTCCTTCGGAGCCTGAAGCCGATGAAGTCTCCGCTGGAAATCCTGCAGCCGCTGGGCCGGGCCCTGATGCTGCCGATCGCGGTGCTGCCCGTGGCCGGCCTGCTACTGCGCCTGGGTCAGCCCGACCTGTTGAACATCGGCTTCGTCGCCGCCGCCGGCGACGCGATCTTCTCGAACCTCGGCCTGCTGTTCGCCATCGGCGTCGCCGTCGGCCTGGCCCGGGAGAACAACGGCGCGGCCGGCCTCGCCGGCGTCGTCTGCTTCCTGATCGCCAGCGAGGGGGCCAAGACCCTGCTGCACGTGCCGGCCGAGGTCACGGCGGGGCTGATCACGGCGCACGCGGACCTGGCCGGGGCGGCCTACAAGGCCAAGGCGCTCTCCAAGCTCAGCGTGCCGATCGGCATCATCTCGGGCGTGATCGCCGGGCTGTTCTACAACCGCTTCTCGGAGTTCAAGCTGCCGGAATACCTGGCCTTCTTCAGCGGCCGCCGCTTCGTGCCGATCATCTCGGGCCTGGCGGGCCTGCTGATGGCCGTGCTGCTGGGCTTCGGCTACGACGCCATCAACGGTTCGGTCGACGCGGCCAGCCGGGCCATCGTCGGCTCGGGCGAGTTCGGCCTGCTGATCTACGGCTTCCTGAACCGGATCCTGATCGTCACCGGCCTGCACCACATCCTCAACAACATCGCGTGGTTCGTGGTCGGCGACTTCCACGGGACGACCGGCGATCTGCGCCGCTTCTTCGCCGACGACCCCAACGCCGGGGCGTTCATGAGCGGCTTCTTCCCGGTCATGATGTTCGGCCTGCCGGCCGCCTGCCTGGCCATGTATCACACCGCCCGCCCGGAGAAGAAAAAGGCCGTCGGCGGCATGCTGTTCTCGCTGGCCCTGACGTCGTTCCTGACGGGCGTCACCGAGCCGATCGAGTTCTCGTTCATGTTCCTGGCCCCGGTGCTCTACGCAGTGCACGCGGTGCTGACCGGTTTCGCCATGGCGCTGATGAACGCCCTGCACATCAAGCTGGGCTTCACCTTCTCGGCGGGCCTGTTCGACTATGTGCTGAACTTCGGCAAGGCCACCCATCCGCTGTGGCTGTTGCCCTTGGGAGCGGTCTATGCCGGCGTCTATTACGGCCTGTTCCGGTTCTTCATCCAGAAGTTCGACCTGAAGACGCCGGGCCGCGAGGCCGACGACGTCGCGAGCGCGCAGAGCGTCAGCACCGGCGGCGGACGCGGGGCCGACTTCGTGGCCGCGCTCGGCGGGGCCGCCAACCTGGCCAGCGTCGACGCCTGCACCACCCGCCTGCGCCTGATCGTCGTCGACCAGGGCGCGGTCAACGAGCCCGCTCTGAGGGCGCTGGGCGCTCGCGGGATCGTCAAGCCGTCCGACAAGGCGCTGCAGGTCGTGCTGGGTCCGATCGCCGATGGCGTCGCTGGCGAGATCCGGGTCGCGATGGGCGCTCCCCCGCCCGTCGCCAAGTCGCCCGTCGCCAAGCTCGCGCCTTCGGTGCTGCCCACCGTCGAGGATGATCGCAAGGCCGAGGCTCTGGTCGGCGCGCTCGGTGGAGCGTCCAACCTCAGGACGGTCGGGACCTGCTCCAGCCGTCTGCGCTTGGTCCTCGCCGACCAGACCCGGATCGACGAAGCGGCCTTGAAGGCGCTGGGCGCGCGGGGCGTGGTCCGCGTCGGCGACCAGGTCGTGCACGTGGTCCTCGGCCCCGACGCCGAACGGGTTGGAGAGGCGGTTCGCTGCCATCTGCCGGCCTGATAGGCTCGCCAAGCGGAGGCGCCTTTGGATAAGCCGATCGACGACATCCTGATCGTGGGCGGCGGCACGGCCGGGTGGATAACCGCCGCCTATCTGGCCCGTCGTCTCGGGACCACGCGGCCGGACGGGGTGCGCATCACCCTGATCGAGTCCAGCGAGATCGGCATCATCGGGGTGGGCGAGGGGACGTTCCCGACCATTCAGAACACCATGCGTACGATCGGGATCGACGAGGCCCAGTTCATGCGTGGGGCCGGGGCGGCCTTCAAACAGGGCATCAAGTTCGTCGACTGGAAAACCGCGCCCAAGGACGGGATCCACAGCCACTACTACCACCCGTTCGCCCAGCCCCGGCTGCTGAACGGCGGCCTGGATCTCGCGCCCTACTGGCTGATGGGCGGGGCCGGCGACATCCCGTTCTCGGACGCCGTCACCCTGCAGGACAAGGTCTGCGACGCCGGCCGCGCGCCCAAGCGCATCGACGACCCGCAGTACGGCGGGCCGATGGCCTATGCCTACCACTTCGACGCGGGCAAGCTGGCGACCCTGCTGCGCGACGTCGGCAAGGCCACGGGCGTCAAGCACCTGCTGGGCAATGTCACGACGGTCAACAAGGGCGAGGACGGTTCGATCGCCTCGATCAGCACCGCCGAGCACGGCGAGCTGACCGCCGATCTCTATATCGACTGCACGGGGTTCGCCGGGGCCCTGATCGGCAAGGCCATGGGTTCGGAATGGATCGACAAGGGCGACACCCTGTTCGTCGACCGGGCCCTGGCCCTGCAGATCCCCTACGATCGCCCGGACGCCCCGGTGGCGACCACCACAATCTCCACCGCCCACGAGGCCGGCTGGACCTGGGACATCGGCCTGCCCGAGCGTCGGGGTACGGGCTATGTCTTCTCCAGTCGCCACACGAGCGAGGAGCGCGCCGAAGAGATCCTGCGCGGCTATGTCGGCAAGGCGGGTGACGGCCTGACCCCGCGCCTGCTGACGCTGAAGGTCGGCCATCGCCAGGCGCACTGGATCAAGAACTGCGTGGCCGTCGGCCTGTCGGGCGGCTTCCTGGAGCCGCTGGAATCGACCGGCATCGTGCTGATCGAGGCCGCCGCCTACATGCTGGCCCGCAACCTGCCGCGCCGGGGTGGGCTCGAGGCCGCCGCGCGCCAGTTCAATCAGGCCATGACCGACCGCTATCTGCGGGCCATCGACTTCATCAAGCTGCACTACTGCATCAGCCAGCGCACCGACAACGCGTTCTGGACCGACAACTGCGACCCCGCCTCGATCCCGGAGAGCCTGCAGGATCACTTGGCCATGTGGAAGCACCGGCCGCCCAACGTGTTCGACTTCCCCAGCCTCCATGAGAGCTTCAAGTACTTCAACTATCAGTACATTCTGTACGGCATGGGCCATCCGACGGCGATCGATCCGGCCGCCCACGTCCATGGCGACCTGGCTCGCGCCGACTTCGCTCGCGTGCGGGAGGCAGGCAAGCGCGCCGCGTCCAGCCTGCCCGATCACCGCGCCCTGCTGAACGCGGTCTACGCCCACGGCTTCTCCAGCAAGGCCCCCGACCAAGCCATGGCCGAGGCCGCCGAGACCGTGCGGCGGTGAGCGACGTGGTCTTCGAGGCGCGACCCGATCCGCGCATCGAGGTCCTGACCGTCGGGACCGAGAACACACCGGTGCTGGTCCTCGACGGCCTGCTGACGGGCGGGCAGGCCCTGGTCGACCACGCCGCCGAGGCCGTGCTGGCCCCGGTCAAGGCGGGCGTGAACTTCTATCCCGGTGTCCGCGCGCCGGCCCCTGCCCCCTACGTCCAGGCCCTGGTCAGGGCGCTGCGTCCTCACATGGCGCGGGTGTTCGGCGCGCCCGACGGCGGCCGGGCCGGGGTGACCTGCGCCCTCTCCATGGCGGTGACCCCGGCCAGCAAGGCGACGGTGGTCCAGCGCCTGCCGCACATCGACACCGCCGAGCCCAACCAGCTGGCCATCCTGCACTATCTGTGCGGACCCGAGCGCGGCGGCACCGCCTTCTACCGCCATCGCGAGACCGGGCTGGAGACGATCGATCCCGACCAGTCAAAGCCCTATTTCGCCGCCCTGCGCCGCCAGATCGAGCGCGTCCCGATCGATCCAGGCTACATCACCGGCTCCAGCGCTCTGTTCGACCGGATCGGCGCCGTCGAGGCGGCCTTCGACCGGATCATCGTCTATCCCAGCCGCCTGCTGCACGCCGGGATCCTGCCCGACACGCCGGTCAGCCTTGATCCGCGCGCGGGGCGGCTGACGGTCAACAGCTTCTATCGGTACGAGCCGGGCTAGCTGTTCTTCGCGGAAAATTCGTGCGTGCGTCGATCGAACGCATGGATCTGGCCGTGGCGGCGGCGGCTCCACGAAGCATGGATAACCCGCCCTTCACCCTTTTGCGCCACCGATGGACGGTCCGCCTCTCCGCGCGGTGAAGCCGAAAGTCCGTCATGGCCGTCGAGATCGCCGAAGACGACGTCGCGACCTTGCGCGCGCGCCTCGATCGCATGACCCGACTGGCCTCGGCCCAGAAGGCGCTGTCGGAGGCCGATCCGGACCTCGACGGCTTCATGGCCGCGATCGTCGTGCACCTGGCCGCGCTGACCGGCGCCAAGGGCGCGATGATCATGCTGGTGGAGGGCGACGAGCTTGTCTGCCGCGCCGCCAGCGACAGGTCCCTGATCGGCGACCGCCAGAAGCGGGTCGACGGCCAGTTGGGACAGAGCGCGGTCGCCTCTGGGGACGGCGCCATGGCCTGCGCGCCGCTGAGCCACGCGACCGAGTTTCTGGGCGTGCTGAAGGTGTTCTCCAAGCGCAACGGCGCCTTCGACGACGACGACCTCGACATCCTGCGCGTGCTGGCCTCGATGCTGGGCGCCCAGATGTCGCGCCAGCTGGAGTTCGACCAGCGCGAGAAGCTGCTGGCCGAGAAGACCGAGGCCCTGGAACGGGCGGCCTGGGAGACCCAGCAGCGCGGTCGCCTGGAATCGATCCTGCGCGCCAACGAGGCGCGGCTCGACAACATCATCGCCCACGCCCACCAGGCGATCGTCACCATGGACGGCCGGGGGCGCATCACCGGCTGGAACGAGCATGCCGAGAAGATCTTCGGCTGGAGCGCCGTCGACGTCTTCGAGCGTTCGATCGGCGAGGTGATCATCCCGGCCGACCAGCGCGCGGCGCGGGCGGCGGGCCTCAAGCGCTTCATGGAGACCGGCGAAAGCGACATGATCGGCCGGCGGGTCGAGGTTCCAGCCCTGCGCCGGGACGGAAGCGTCTTTCCGATCGAGCTGGCGATCAGCGCCTCGCGGACCGAGGACGGCTGGCAATTCACGGCCCTGATGCACGACATCTCCGAGCGACGGGCTCAGGAGGAACTGTTCGAGAACGCCTTCCACCACGCCCCGATCGGCATGGCGCTGGTCGATCTGGACGGCCGGCTGGTCAAGCTGAACGACAACTTCTGCCAGATCGTCGGCTACCCGCCGGACGAGGCGCGCGCGCTGGACTTCCAGAGCATCACCCATCCCGACGACCTACAGGCCGATCTCGAGTTCCTGCGGCAACTGCTGGCCGGGGAGATCCCGCGCTACCAGATGGAGAAGCGCTACATCCGCAAGGACGGCGTTGTGATCTGGGTGCGTCTGTCGGTGTCGCTGGTGCGCGGCGCCGATGGCGCGGCCCGGCACTTCATCGCCCAGATCCAGGACCAGACCGCCCGCCGGGCGATCGAGAACCGCTACCGGCTGATGGCCGAGAACACGACCGACGTCATCGTCACCAGCGATCTGCGGGGGCGTTCGACGTTCGTCTCGCCGGCCTGCGAGGCGGTGATCGGCTACACCCCGGAAGAACGGCTCGGCGACACGCCCCTGGCGATCACCCATCCCGAGGACGCCGCGTCCCTGCATGCGGCCTTCGCGGGACTGGTCACCGGCCAACCGGCGGGCCGGGTGCGCTGGCGGGTGCGCCACAAGCGAACCGACGATTGGATCTGGGTCGAGTCGAACCCCGTCCTGATCCGCGACGAGGTCAGCGGCGAGCCGACCGGCTTCCTCGACGTGATCCGCGACGTCACCACCCAGAAGCTGCAGGAAGACGCCCTGGCCCAGGCGCACCTCGACGCCGAGGCGGCCATGCGCTCCAAGGCCGACTTCCTGGCCAATATGAGCCACGAGCTGCGCACGCCGCTGAACAGCATCATCGGCTTCACCCGCCTGCTGACCGAAAGCCGGGGCCTGGCGCCCGAGGACCAGCGTCGCATCGAGCTCGTTCACGGCGCCGGCCAGGCCCTGCACGCGGTGATCGACAACGTGCTCGACTTCTCCAAGCTGGAGGCGGCGGCGCTGGAGCTGCACGCGGCCCCGTTCGACCCGGTCGAGCTGCTGCGCCAGACGGTGGCCCTGCTCGAACCCCAGGCGGCGGCCAAGGATCTGCGCCTGAAGACCATGATCGACGCCGACGCGCCGGTCAGCGTCATCGGCGACGCTGGCCGCCTGCGCCAGGTGTTGCTCAATCTTCTGTCCAACGCCGTGAAGTTCACCGCGAAAGGCGGCGTCACCGCCAGCCTGACGTGCGTGGGTGGCGACGACACGGCCCCGCGCCTGCGGATCGAGATCGTCGACACCGGCTCGGGCATAGCGGAAGGCAAGCTGGACGGCCTGTTCAACCGCTTCGTCCAGGCCGGCTCGTCAGTCTCGGCCCATTACGGCGGCACCGGTCTGGGCCTGGCCATCTCGCGCCAACTGATCACCCTGATGGGCGGCGAGATCGGCGTCGAGAGTACGGTCGGCAAAGGGTCGATCTTCTGGTTCGAGGTGGCCCTGCCGCTGGGCGCGAGCGAGGGCGGCGGCGTCAAGCACGCGCCCGAGGCCGAGCCGCTGCGCCTGACCGGCCGCCGCATCCTGGTGGTCGACGACGTCGAGCTGAACCGCGAGCTGATGCTGGCCCTGCTCAGCAAGTACGGCTGCGAGATCGGCCTGGCCGAGGACGGCGCGCAAGCGATCGATGCCTTGCGCGCGCGGCCGTATGAACTGGTCCTGATGGACTGCCAGATGCCGGTGATGGACGGCTTCGCCGCCACCCGGGCGATCCGCGCCTCGGGCGAGGCGTTCGCCGAGATCCCGATCGTGGCCCTGACCGCCAGCGCCCAGCCCGAACACCTGGCCCGCTGCGAGGCGGCGGGCATGAACGACCACCTGACCAAGCCGCTGAATCCAGGGGCGTTGGAGCGGGTCCTCGAGATGATCTTCCGCGGCGCCCCCGCGCCGGTGGCGGTCGAGCCGACGGTCGACGCCGGCGCCGAGGCCCGCCAGTACCTGGTGGAGTCGATGGGCGCGTCCGCCGTGCGGGCGCTGCTGGCCATCCTGCTGGCCCAGCTGGAGAGCCGTTTCGGGCAGGACGACGCCGAGGCCGTGCGCGAGGACGCCCACGCCCTGGCCGGTTCAGCGGGCATGATGGGATTCCTGGATCTCTCCCGGACTTGCCGCGACCTTGAGGCCGCGATCGAAGGCGGCGACGACCATCGCGAGGCTCTGGATTTGACACGCGGCCTCGTCGCGCGGACCATCGCGGTCGCCCGGCGCTGGGAGGCGGATCTGGCCGCCGCCGACGCACCGATGCGGCAGGCCGCTCAGCGGCTGCACTAAGGAGGCTCGCTCGTGTCCGCGTCCGCCGCCATCCTGGTCATCGATGACGACGCCGTGGTGCGCCAGTTCGCCGAGCTGGTGCTGGCCCAGGCGGGCTACAACGTCTCGTCGGCGGCGACCGCGGAACTGGGCATGAGGGCCCTGCAAGCGTCGCGCTGGGACCTCGTCCTGCTGGACATCAACATGCCCGGCATGACCGGCCTCGACGTCCTGCGACTGCGGAAACACCAGCGGCTGAAGGCGGCGGTGATGATGATGACCGCGCGCGACGACGCCGCCACCGTGCGCCAGGCGATGGAAACCGGGGCCGACGGCTACATGGTCAAGCCGTTCGGGCCGCGGGACCTGCTCAAGCGGGTCGAGGCCATGCTGAACCCCGAGAAGTTCCGCGCCGCGCCCAAGGATAGTGGTCGTCCGCCGTTGGAACTGGACTAGCTACCAACTCAGATAGAGCGCCTCGGACACCGTTTCGACGGGCCCGTTCAGCACCTTGGCCACCGCCGAATAGCCGCTGACCAGGGCCGTCCTGCGCCGATAGAGCGCCTCGGGAACCTCGGCCCGGTAGACCGTCTCGCCGCGCCGGCCGTCGAATGACAGGGCCCAGCGCACCCCGCGCCGGTTCAGATCGTCCAACGCCGCGAACAGCGCCGCCTCGTCGATCCCGCCGATGTAGCGCTGCTTGTTCCCGGCATAGGGCGGGTCGAGATAGACGAAGTCGCCGGCCCGGGTTTCGGCCAGGGTCTCGCGATAGTCGCGCGCGACGAACTCCACCCCCCGCAGGCGCGCCGACCAGGCTTGGACGGCCTTGGCGAAACTGCCTGGCAGCATGCCCCTGCGCGACAGGTGGAAAGAGTTGTTGAAGTCGCCGTCGCGGCTGAAGCGGACGATGCCGTTGACGCAGGTCCGCATCAGGAAGTTCAGGTCGGCCGGCCGCTTCTCGGCGTTGAAGCGGTCGCGGACGGCGTAGAAATAGCCGGGCAGGTCCTCCTGCAGCCGCCGCCACTGGTCGGCATAGTCGGCGATCAGGGCCTCCGGCTCGGCCTGGGCCATCTTCCAGAAGCCGATCAGCGGCGCATAGAGGTCGCTGGCCACGGCCCCTTCGCGAGCCAGATGATAGAGCACCGCGCCGCCGCCCAGGAACGGCTCGACATAGCGCGCGTGCGGCGGCGCCAAGCGGACGATCTCGGCCGCCTGGCTGCGCTTGCTGCCCGTCCATTTCAGGATCGACGGGACCTCGCTCGGGGCGGGGCGCTTTTCCTTCACCGGACGGGCTCGGCGGCCCTGGGGGCGAGCATCATGGCGGACCTGGCGGCGACGCCGCGAATCGCGGCCCGCGGCCAGTTTATCGAAGGCGACGCATACCCGTCCGGTCCATGCGATTGATAGAGCGTGGCCCGTAGCCGGCGACGTATTTCCAGGTGTAGATCTCATTTATCATTTCAATATAAAAGATAAATGGAAGATGTTATTTTCGGATTCGCTTACGAGTTTTTGTCGAAGCCAAGTCTCTTCATCGGAGATGAACTTTGATTCGCTACGATCTTGATGAAGCGCGAAAACTATTGAATCTTGACCTGAGAGAGGTTCGCAGGGCCGTCATCGCGATGACCTGGGCGATCGATCTGGTCCAGCGCGACCCCGGCGTCGCCCAATGGGACTGGATCATCGATTTCCGTGGCGCCTTCGACGACGACGCAGAGGTGTCTCATCTCTCGCGATTGGCGGCCGTGTTCCCCCCGGTCGAGAACCCGGCCTGGAGCTTGCTGATCAGCCGCGACCCGTATCTCTATCTGCTGGCCCAGGCGATGGACGGGTTGTTCCCGAACCGCAAGCACCTGGTCGTCACGACGCCGGACGAGGCCGATCTAGCCTTGAGGCGCGTGCGTGGAGCGACCGCCTGATCGGGAGCCGAAGCTGATCGTGGCGGCTCGAGAGCCGGGCCTGAATGTCGGGCGTTCTAAGGGGTGGTGGCGGAGAGGGTGGGATTCGAACCCACGGTGCCCTTCCAGGCACGCCGCATTTCGAGTGCGGTACATTCGACCACTCTGCCACCTCTCCAGGCCGCCGTTCGGGGAGGCTTTTGCAAGCCGCCCGAGGTCGAGGGCGCGATACCTAGCGGCGTCGCCGTCGGGACGCAAGCCCCCCGGAGACGCTTTCTCCAAGCTTTTTCGCCCTCAGCTCTTTGGCCGCAGAATCATCTGGGTGCAGCGGAAAAGCGCGATGGTCTTGCCGGTCGTCTCGTTGGTCACGACCGCGTCCCAGACCTGGGTGTTGCGGCCGCCGTGGACCAGATTGGCCTCGACCGCCACGCCGCCCTCGCGGGCCGTGCCCAGGAAGTTCGACTTCAGCTCGATGGTGGTGAAGCTGGTTGCGCCTTCCGGAAGGGAGACCAGGCAGCCATAGCCGCTGGCCGAGTCGGCCAGGGCGATGACGCTGGCGGCGTGCAGGAAGCCGTTGGGCGCCATGTGGCGCTTGTCGACGTCGAAGCGGCCTTTCACATGGCCCGAGCGCGCCTCCAGCCATTGCAGGCCCAGCAGGTCAGGCAGGAAGCCGGCCTGGCCCGCCGTCAGGGCGGCGCTGAAATCCTCGGCCATGGTCGTCGTCCCCATACGTTGGCGAGCCGTATGCGCGGCAATGGTCCCGCAGGCAAGTCGGTTTCGAAAGAGGACTCGGAAGGCCTAGAGCGTGGAGAGGTCGACGGCCGGGAAGCGGGGGCCGGCTTCGGCCTCCGGCGGCAGGCGGCCGGCGCGGACCGCCACGCGCAGGGCGGCCGGGGCCAGCACCGGGTCGGGCAGGAAGGCGTCGGCGGCGGTGCGCAGGGCGATGAAGTCCAGCCGGTCGATCTTGTCGTTCAGCTGGATGTTGGCGGCCTTTTCCTCGGCCACGGTCGACTCGCGAGGCTCGGCCGCGCAAACGCCCGGCAGGACGCGGGTCTTGGGCGGCAGCTGAAGGAACTTGCGCGCGTCGTCCCAGGCCTTGCCGGGGTCGGCGCCGGGGACGTCGCAACGGCCCGCGCCTTCGTCCGGCGCCAGCAGCAGGTCGCCGGTGAAGACGACATCGCCCATCCGGTAGGCGACCGCCCCGGGCAGGCGGCCGGTCATGGCGATGGCGGTGATCTCCAGCCCGCCCATCGGCAGGGCCTCGCCGTCCTTGGCCAGTTTGTCGAAGTCCCAGCCGTCCAGGTCGACGCCGCTCTCGCCCAGCTTGGGGGCCAGGCGCTTGAGGCTCTGGACTACGCCGGCGCCAATGCAGATCGAGGCGCCCGTCTCGTACTTCACGTGACCGGCGGCCGAGAGGTGGCCGGTGTGCAGGCCGGTTTCGAGGATCCAGGTCGGGCCCAGGTCCTTGGCGCGAATGTCGGCGATGATCTTGTCGATGAAGCCGGTGCCGACGGTCTCGGTGGCCAGGTCGAAGTCCAGCACCGGATCGACGATGGCGCAGAGGAAGGTAGCCGGATCGACGATCAGGTAGGTCACCGTCCCTGTCGAGGGATGGCGATAAGCAGAGATTTCCGGCTGCATTAATAAGCCTCAGACGCCCGAGGCGCGTAACATGGCGCGCAAGCCGTTAAACATCAGCGAACAGCGCCGCTGGAAAACAGATTCTCGCGATCAGCGAGCCGGGCTGGCGGCCGCGCACGGATGGGCCCCGTCGCGCATGCCTTCGACCCACAGGGGCTCGACATAGCGGCCGTCGGCGCGGAAGCCGGGCGCGCAGCCGTCGGGCGTGTTGTCGCCCCGGCCGGGGCCGCCGGACATCACCGACAGGGCGACGGACTGGCGCTCGCCGCCGCGCGCGCGCAGGCCACGGCCGTAACCGTAGCCGCCATAGCCGCCGTAACCGTCATAGTAGCCGCCGGGGCCGTAGCCATACGGATCGGCGATATAGCCGCCGTTCTTGCCGAAGTTGGTCTGGGAGACGGCGATGCCGACCGTGGTGGTCTCGCCCACCGGGATCAGGGCCGTGGCGTAGGCGCTGCGGTAGCCGCCAGTGCCGACCGAGACGCCC
Source organism: Caulobacter sp. Root343 (assembly GCF_001425745.1). Classification (GTDB taxonomy): domain Bacteria; phylum Pseudomonadota; class Alphaproteobacteria; order Caulobacterales; family Caulobacteraceae; genus Caulobacter. The sequence continues at coordinate 46,153 of NZ_LMDF01000002.1, forward strand.
ATCGAGCCGTGCACCTTGCGCTTGCCGTCCTCGTCCCGGTCGGCCGGGAGCAGGCCGCGTGGGCCGTCGTCGTACTGCGGGGTCGGATTGGCGGCGAGGAAGGCGGCGACCTGTTCCTGCGTGGTCAGCGGCCGGGAGGCGGTGGTCGCGACCGGCGCGGGGGTCTGGGCCGCGGCGGCGGCCAGGGCGGCGGCGGTCGGCTTGGCTTGCGCCGTGGCGATGACTTCGTCGTCGGGAGCGGTGGTCGCGAAGGCGGGACCGGCCAGGACGGCTGCGGCGCCCAGGGTTGCGGCGCCCAGAGTTGCGGCGCGAAGGGCGATAATCGCGAGATAGGGCCGCATGGTACGCTCCACGATGACAGGGCTGACACCCTAGAGCGCCAAGCCAGCGCAATTAGGGCGCTTTTGTTGCCGGGGCGCAAGCTGAGCTTATTTTCCGGGACGTTCCGGCGTCAGAGGGTTTTCAGCCCTTCCTCCAGCGCCGCCATGTCGGGCGGCAGGGGCGTTTCGAAGCGCAGGGACTCGCCGGTGATCGGATGGACGAAACCCAGCACCGCCGCGTGCAGCGCTTGGCGCTTCAAGCCCGCCGCCGCGATTTGCTCGCGCACGGGCGCCGCCGGCGAACTGGCGCCATAGACGCTATCGCCCAGGCAGGGCGAGCCCTTGCTGGCCATGTGGACGCGGATCTGGTGGGTGCGGCCCGTCTCCAGCCGGCAGGCGACGCGGGCGGCCAGCGGCTTGTCGCTCGGCCGATTGCCTTGAGATCCGAACACGGCCTCGACCGTGTAGTGGGTGATCGCCTCGCGACCGCCGGACTTCAGCACCGCCATCTTCTTGCGGTCGGTCGGCGAGCGGCCCAGGCGAGTCTCGATCGTGCCGATGGCGGGCGACGGCGCGCCGCGCGTCAGGGCGATGTAGAGGCGGTCGATGTCGTGGGTCGAGAACAGCGCCGACAGGCCCTTGTGCGCCGCGTCCGTCTTGGCCGCGACCATGACGCCCGAGGTGTCCTTGTCCAGCCGGTGGACGATGCCTGGCCGCGCCACACCGCCGACACCCGACAGGCTGTCGCCGCAGTGGTGCAGCAGGGCGTTGACCAGGGTGCCGGTCAGGCTGCCCGGCGCCGGGTGGGCGGCCATGCCGGCCGGCTTGTCGACCACGATCAGGTGCTGGTCCTCGTAAAGGACGGTCAGCGGGATGGCCTCGGGCTCGGGCTCGGCCGGGGTCGGGGGCGGCACCAGCAGGGTGTAGGTCCCGGTCCGGGCCTTGCGCGCGGCGTCAGTGATCGGCTGGCCGTCCAGCGAGAGGCGGCCCTCGCCGATCAGGGCCTGCAGGCGGGCGCGCGACAGGTCGGGGAACAGCGGGGCCAGGACCTTGTCGAGGCGCTGGCCGGCCAGGGCGTCCGGCAGGTCGGCGGTCAGCAGCTGGCCTTCCTCCGGACCATCCGTTTCCGAGGCGCCCTCGTCCAGGATCTCGTCGTCGAGTCTGTCTTCCGACCTGTCGTCCACTGGGGGTTTCATCGCTCCGTCACACACTCGTCGCGTCGCCGACACGCCGCATGCCTACGGCCGAGGTCGAATATCGTTCAGACGGGATAGTCGATGCGGGCGTTCCGCACCACCGCGCTGTCGACCGCCGATCCGCCGGTCGCGGCTCGACAGTCGCCTCCATCCTGTTGTTTCGTGCGGACGGCGTGGACCGCGAGGCCGCGCCTGGAGGGCAATTCATGACCATCGACCGCCGCAAGGTTCTGGGCCTGCTGGGCCTGTCGGGCGCCGCCGCCAGTGAGGCCGCCGCCGCCCCGATCAACTGGTACAAGGGCCCGGTGGCGTTCGAGCACGGGGTGGCCAGCGGCGATCCCGACGCGCATTCAGTGATCTTCTGGACCCGGGTGACGCCCAAGCAGGCCACGACCGGTGATATCGACCTGGATCTTGAGGTCGCCGCCGATCCGGACTTCAAGACGATGATCAACACCAGCATGGGCCTGCGCGCCCGCGCCAGCCGCGATTGGACGGTCAAGCACGACATGGACGGCAACGGGCTGAAGCCGGGGACCGAGTACTGGTACCGCTTCAAGGCCCGCAACCAGGAGGGCGGCGTCGCGACCTCGCCGGTTGGACGCACCCGCACCCTGCCGGCCGGCAAGACCAAGGACGTCGTCCTGGCGGTGGTCTCCTGCAGCCTATATCCGCACGGCTACTTCAACGCCTACGACGCCATCGCCAAGCTGCCGCGCGTCGACGCGGTCGTGCACCTGGGCGACTACATCTACGAGTATGGCGGCGCGCCGGGCGACTACGGCATGAAGTCGCCGGTCTCGAAGACGCGCATGCCCGACCCGGTCCACGAGATCGTGACGCTGGACGACTATCGCCGCCGCCACGCCCAGTGCAAGACCGACCCCGCCACCCAGGCCGCCCACGCTCGCGCGCCGTGGATCGTGGTCTGGGACGACCACGAGACCGCCGACAACAGCTGGATCGGCGGGGCCGAGAACCACGATCCCAAGACGGAAGGCGACTGGGCCGCGCGCAAGGCCGCCGCCCTGAAGGCCTACTACGAGTGGATGCCGATCGCCGACACCGGGCCGGGCAGCCTTCCCGAGGCGGCTTGGCGCGGCTTCCAGTTCGGCGATGTCGCCAGCCTGTTGATGGTCGAGACGCGGCTGTCGGCCCGCACCCACGAACTGGACTACGATGTCGACATGCCGATGGTCGACGGCAAGCCCGACGTCGCCGCCTTCACCGCCAAGTGGAAGGACGGCGCCCACCGGATGATGGGCGAGGGCCAGGAGCAGTGGCTGGCCTCGCAGGTCGGCGCCTCGGTCAAGGCCAACACCGCCTGGCAGGTGCTGGGCAACCAGGTGGTCATGGCCCGCGTCGCGGCCCCGGACCTGAAGGCGACCATGGGTGAGGAGACGTTCGCCGCCCTGCTGGCCAAGCTGCCCGAATATGTCCGCAAGCGCGTCGCCCAGACGGTGTCGATGTCGGCCTATGACATCCCTTCGAACCTGGACGCCTGGGACGGTTATCCGGCCGATCGCCAGCGGGTCTACGACATTCTTACGGCGGCCAAGGCCCGGCCGATCGTGCTGGCGGGCGACAGTCACATGTTCTGGGCCAACGAGCTGTGGGACGACGCGGGCAAGACCCGCGTGGCGGCCGAGTTCGGCGCGACCTCGGTCACCTCGCCAGGCTATGGCGACGTCCTGCCCGACGTGCCGCTGGGCGAGGCCTTCGTGCGGCGGAACAAGGAAGTGAAATACGTCCACCCCAGCGCCAAGGGCTTCCTGCTGCTGACCCTGGAGCACGGCAAGGCGACGGGCGAGCTGGTGGCGGTGTCGACGATCTTCGAGCCGACCTACGAGACCAGCGTGCTGAAGCGCTTCGTGGTGACGCCGGCCGGCGGTGGCGGGGTCGAGGCGCTGAAGGAGATCTAAGGAGTATCTTTCCTCCCCCTCTGGGGGAGGGGGACCGGCGAACGCCGGTGGAGGGGCCCTGTGAGGCGGCGAATTCAATACCGCTTCCGCGACCCCCTCCGTCTCGCTGCGTATTCGCAGCGATCCACCTCCCCCTAATGGGAAGGAGAGTTATCTTTCCTACCGCCGCTCCAGCGCCAACCTCAGCCCGAACGCCACGAAGACCCCGCCGGTGATCCGGTCCAGCCAACGCACCACCGCGGCCTCGCGCAGCAGGCCGGCGATTGGCACGGTCGCGGCGATCAGGGCGGCGAACCATAGCAGGCCCTCGACCACGTGGATCGAGGTCAGCAGCAGGCCAAACCGCGCCGGATCGACGCCGGCCGGCATGAACTGGGGCAGGAACGACACGTAGAAGATCCCGACCTTGGGATTGAGCAGGTTGGTCAGCAGGCCCCGGTGCATGGCGGTGAGCGGGCCGGCGTCGACGGCGCTCATTTCCCCCGGCTCGAACCGGTCGCGCGGCTTGAGGATCATCCGGACCCCGGTCCAGGCGAGATAGGCCGCCCCGGCCCATTTCAGCACCCTGTAGGCCAGTTCGGACGCGGTCAGCAGCGCCCCGACGCCGAACGAGGCCGCCGCGCCCCAGACCAGGCAACCCAGGCCGATGCCGATCGCGGCTCCCGCCGCCCGTCGCGGGCCCTCGGCGGCGGCGGTGCGGATGACGAGGGCGGTGTCGAGACCGGGGGTCAGGGTCAGCAGGCCGGCGGCCAGGCTGAAGGCGATCAGCGCCTCTTGGGTCGTCATCGGCCGCGCGTCTCCGAAAGAGCTTTCTTCAACCAATCCATGGTCTGCTAGGCCCATGACCGCAAGCCGCATCCCAGGCCTGGACGCCCTTCGCGGCCTGGCCGCCCTGCTGGTTCTGGCCTACCACGCGCGAGGCCTGGCCCTGCCGCAGGCGGCGCTGGCGCACGGCTATCTGGCCGTCGACCTGTTCTTCGTGATCAGTGGTTTCGTGCTGGCGCGGGCCTACGGCGCGGGCTTGGCGGCGGGCGAGGGCGCGCGCTTCATGATCCGGCGGCTGAAGCGTCTCTATCCGATGGCGCTGCTGGGCCTGCTGCTGGGCGCGGCGATCTGGTTGGCCCGGGGCAGGGATCCGACCTCGATGGTCGTGCTGATGATGTTTGGCCTGGTCTTCGTTCCCTTCACCGCGGGCAGCGACGCTTTCCCGCTGAACGGGCCCCAGTGGTCGCTGATGTGGGAGTTGGCGGCCAATCTAGTCTATGCCTTCGTCGCGCCGTGGCTGACGACGCGCCGGCTGGTGCTGCTGGTCCTGGCTGGCGGCGTGGCCCATGCCGTGCTGGTCGTCGCGCGAGGGACCGGCTCGCTGGGACACGATGGCCATACGTGGTGGACCGGCGCGCCGCGCGTGATCTTCGGCTTCTTCGCCGGCGTGCTGCTGGCCCGGTTGGCGGCCGAACGGCGCCTGAAAGTGCCGGCCGCGCCGATCATCGCGATCCTGGCGGCGGTGGTCCTGGTTCTATCGCCGCCGGTTCCGGAAGGCGCGCGCGCCGCCTTCGATTTGGTGGCGGCGCTCGCGATCCTTCCGCTGCTGGTCGCCTCGGCGGCCCAAGTGACGGTTCAGGCGACGGTCGGGCGGCTGCGTCCGTTGCTCGACGGCCTGGCGGGGGCCTCCTACGCCCTCTATGCCCTGCACATTCCGATCATCCGGGGTCTGGACGACCTGGCGCGCGGCCTGCCCGACGGCTGGGCGCGCTGGAGCGTCAACGCTCTGGCGATCCCGCTGGCGCTGGGCGCGGCCTGGGCGGCGCATCGCTGGTTCGAGCCTTGGGCGGCGAAGGCGCTTCGCAAGAAGCGTCTCGGGGGTGAGGTTCAGGGCCTCTCGACCAGCGCCCCGTCCTCCAGCACCCTGTAGAAGCACGAGCGGAAACCGACGTGGCAAGCGCCGCCGTCGCCGCGCGGGCGCACCTTCAGCAGCACCGCGTCCTGGTCGCAGTCGACCCGCAGCTCGACGACGTCCTGTAGCTGACCGCTGGTCTCGCCCTTCTTCCAGAGTTCGTCGCGCGAGCGGCTGAAATAGTGGGCGATGCTCGTCTCGACCGTCAGCTTCAAGGCCTGATCGTTCATCCAGGCCAGCATCAGGATCTCGCCGGTGTCGGCGTGCTGGGCCACCGCCACGACCAGGCCGTCGGCGTTGAAGCGCGGCGCGAGGGCGGTTCCGCGCTCCAGGTCGTGCTTGTTGTGGGCTTCGGGGAACAGGTCGGTGCTCATGGCGCCACATATGGCGCAGGGGAGGAGCCTGCGCTAGCTTCCCCGCCCGCAGAGCCTGCCTGAGCAGGCTCTGTTCTTTACATAGAGCGCGTCTGGCGGCGAAACCGCGCACACTTTCGCCTGACGCGCTCTAGGGGACGCGATGAATCTGAAAGACCGCATCAAGGCCGCCGTCGCGGCGCTGGACGCTCGGGCCCGGCCCTGGGCGCTGCGCTCGCGCTGGAACGGCTATGCCTACGAGTTCCTGCTGTTCGGGCTGAAGCAGGCCTGGGCCTGCCTGTTCGGCGCGCTGATGCTGGCCCTGCTGGTCGGCACCAAGCTGTTGTGGCCCGAGCACGCCGCCATCGCCCGCTACGATTTCCTGGTTCTCGCGTCGGTCGCCATCCAGGCCGCCCTGCTGGCCCTGAAGCTGGAGCGCTGGGACGAGGCGCTGGTGATCTTCATCTTCCATGTCGTCGGCACGGTCATGGAGCTGTTCAAGACCGCACACGGCTCGTGGATCTATCCCGAGCCCAGCCTTCTGAGGATCGGCGACGTGCCGCTGTTCACCGGCTTCATGTACGCCTGTGTCGGCAGCTACATCGCCCGGGCCTGGCGCCTGTTCGACATCACCTTCCAGCGCTATCCGCCGTTCTGGAGCACCCACATCCTGGCGGTGCTGATCTACGCCAACTTTTTCACCCACCACTATGTGACCGACATCCGCGTGGGCCTGTTCGCCCTGTCGGCGATCCTGTTCGGGCGCAGCTGGTTCGTGTTCACGCCCGACAAGACGGCTCGGAGGATGCCGATGCTGATGGGCTTCGTGCTGGTGTCGCTGTTCATCTGGTTCGCCGAGAACCTGGGCACCTTCGCCGGCGCCTGGATCTATCCCAGCCAGCGCGACGGCTGGACGATGGTGCCGATCGAGAAGATGGGCGCCTGGTACCTGCTGATGCTGATCAGCTTCGTGCTGGTGACCCTGACCCACCGGCCGGTGGATGCGTGCGTGGCCAAGCTCCGCGAGGGGATCAGGGCGGCGGCTTAGCGCCTCAGATCCTCCCCCGCGTCGCGGGGGAGGTGGCCCAGAGGGCCGGAGGGGGCCTGCTCGGCCTAGGCAGCATTCGCCCCCTCAGTCGCTCCGCGACAGCTCCCCCGCTCGCGGGGGAGCATTTTGATCCGACCTACTTCCGCACCAGATCCATGAACCGCTGCTGCAGGACCTTGTCGGTCTTGAACACGCCGCGGAACTGGGTGGTGATCGTCGAGACGTCGTGGTGACGCACGCCGCGGGTGCTCATGCACTGGTGCTCGGCGTCGATCAGCACGGCGACGCCGGCCGCCGAGAGGTGGTCCTCGATGGCGTCGGCGATCTGCATGGTCATGGTCTCCTGGGTCTGGAGACGCTTGGCGAAGATCTCGACCAGGCGCGCCAGCTTGGACAGGCCGACGACCTTGCCGGTCGGCATGTAGGCCACCCAGGCCTTGCCCAGGAACGGCGCCATGTGGTGTTCGCAATGGCTCTGCACGTCGATGCCGCGCAGCATGACCATGTCGTCATAGCCCTGCACGTCCTCGAAGGTGCGCGACAGCTCCTTGGCCGGATCGCCGTGATAGCCGGCGAACCATTCGCCATAGGCCTCGACGACGCGCTCGGGCGTGTCGAGCAGGCCTTCGCGGTCGGGATTGTCGCCGGCCCAGGCCAGCAGGGTCCGCACCGCGGCCATGGCCTCGTCTTTGGTGGGGCGCTGGGCGGGTTCAAGATCAAGACCGGTGTCGTCCGTACCGATCAGGGTTCGCTCGCGGGTCAGTGCGTCCATGTTGTGAGGAGGTTCTTCCCGGGCTGAGTTGCGCCGGAGCGCCTGTCGCTCCGGAATGACGCGTGCCACCCGTCGCGCCTCCTGCACCAAACAGACGTGGTGATCAGGGCGCGTCCTAGCTATATGGGGCCGGCCCCCTCCGGGGGCAACACCTCCGTTACGTCAGGTTGCCGCGACCCAATGACCCTGAAGATCCACGACACCATGACGCGCGAGAAGCGCGACTTCGTTCCGGCCGATCCCAAGCGGGTGACGATGTATGTCTGCGGTCCGACGGTCTACAACCACGCCCACATCGGCAATTTCCGGCCCGTCGTGGTGTTCGACGTGCTGTATCGCGTGCTGCGCCACCTCTATGGCGAGGAGGCGGTGGTCTATGCGCGCAACGTCACGGACGTGGACGACAAGATCAACAAGAAGGCCGCCGACGAGGGCGTGGCGATCAAGGTCATCACCGACCGCTATCTCGCCGCCTATCACCAGGACGCCGACGCGCTGGGGGCTCTGCGTCCCGATCTCGAGCCCAAGGCCACCGACCATATCGACGCCATCGTCGAGATGATCGGCAAGCTGGTCGACAACGGCAAGGCCTACGCCGCCGAGGGCCACGTGCTGTTCGACACCCAGAGCTTCCCGGACTACGGCCAGCTGTCGGGCCGCGACCTGGACGAGATGATCGCCGGGGCCCGCGTCGAGGTCGCGCCGTACAAGCGCCACCCGGCCGACTTCGTGCTGTGGAAGCCGTCCAAGGAAAACGAGCCCGAGTGGCAAAGCCCCTGGGGCGCGGGCCGTCCGGGCTGGCACATCGAGTGCTCGGCCATGATCGACAAGGCGCTGGGCAAGACGATCGACATCCACGCCGGCGGCATCGACCTGACCTTCCCGCACCACGAGAACGAAGTGGCCCAGAGCCGCTGCGCCCATGACCTGCCGGTGCTGGCCAACTACTGGATGCACAACGGCTTCCTCGACATGAGCGGGGAGAAGATGTCCAAGAGCCTGGGCAATGTGATCATCCCGCACGAACTGCTGAAGACGGTTCCGGGTGAGGTGATCCGCTGGGCGCTGCTGTCGGCCCACTACCGCCAGCCGCTGGACTGGACGCCGGAACTGATCGAGCAGTCGCGCAAGTCGCTGGACCGCCTGTACGGCGCCCTGCGTCGCGCCAAGGACGTGCCGATGGACCAGGCCATGGAGGCCCCGGAGGAAACGATCTCCGCCTTGATGGACGACCTCAACACGCCGCTGGCGGTATCGAGCTTCTTCGAGGTGTCGAGCCTGATCGAAAAGGCCGTGACGGCCGGCGACACCGTCGCCATCGCGGCCAACAAGGCTCGCCTGCTGGAGGCTGGCGCCCTGCTGGGATTCCTGCAGGCCGATCCCGACGCCTGGTTCGAGGGTGACGCGTCGGACGAGCTGAAGGCCCAGGTCGAGGACCTGCTGGCCAAGCGCCTGGCCGCGCGCGCCGCCAAGGACTGGGCCGCCGCCGACGCCATCCGCGCCGAACTGGACGCCCTGGGCGTCGTTGTCATGGACGGACCCGCCGGCGCGACCTGGCGGATGAAGGACTAAGGGTAGCGAGCCGATGAAGCGCGCCGTCGAACACCGTATCGGGGTCCAGGCCCCCGCCGAGGTCGTCTGGGAGGTCATCTCCGACTTCGCGACCTGGAAGGACTGGAACCCGCTCTACCGCAAGGCCGAGGGGCAGATGAAGATCGGCACGGCCCTGACCCTGGAGCAGCACCTGCCCGGCGAGCCGGCCAAGGTCGTCGCGCCGATGGTCCAGGACTGGGTGCCGTACGAGCAGCTGCACTGGCGCTCGACCCGCCTGGGCGGCTTCGTGACGGCGATCCGTTATCTCGAGATCGAGAGCATGGGGCCGAACAATTCGACCTTCTCGAACGGCGAGCTGTTCATGGGGCTGCTGCTGCGCTTCGTCAGCCGCGACGAGCGTCGCAAGCTGAAGGTCGCATTCACCGAGATGGGCGAGGCCGTCCGCGACCGCGCCGAGGTGATCTGGTCCGAGCGCCAGAAGAACCCCATCTAAGAGCGCGATGATCGACGACCTCTACAGCGCCCGGATCCTGGGGCTCGTGGCCAACATGCCGCGCGCCGGCCGCCTGGCCGCGCCTGACGCCAGCGCCGAGAAGGTCGCCAAGCTGTGCGGCAGCAAGATCACCGTCGACGTGGTGGTCCAGGACGGTAAGGTCGTCGACTACGCCCAGGAGGTTTCGGCCTGCGCCCTGGGCCAGGCGGCGGCGGCCATTCTGGGCGCGAACGTCGTCGGCGCGGAACTTTCCGACATCGAGTTGGCTCGGGACTCTCTGCGCGCTATGCTTAAAACGAACGGTTCGCCTCCTGCGGGCCGGTTTGCGGAGCTCGCCGTGCTGGAGCCGGTCAAGGACTATCCCGCCCGTCACGCTTCGACGCTGTTGGCGTTCGAAGCGACGGTGGAGGCTGTCCGGAAGGCCACAGCTGTCTCCGAAACGCGAACTAGCACCGCCGGCGCGGCTTGATCCCTCCCCCGAGGGCGTGTGTAACCGCACTGCAACATAAGTCGCGCGCCGGCATGACCTTCTACGACCGCACCGTCGACCTTGGCCTCCGGGCCTACAAGTTGACGCTCTCGCCTCTGATCGGGCGTCAGTGCCGCTTCGCGCCGAGCTGTTCGGAGTACGCGGCCGCCGCCCTCAAGGATCATGGCCCGCTCAAGGGTTCCTGGTTGGCGTTGCGACGGATTTGCCGCTGCAATCCGTTAGGGGGTTCGGGCTACGACCCGCCGCCGCCGCGACGCCAGCCACGCAAGTGGATATGTGAAGAATGATCGACCTGGTTTTCCCCGACGGCTCCTCCCGGCAGTACCCTGACGGATCGAGCGGGCGCGACGTCGCCGCCGCCATCTCCAAATCGCTCGAAAAGAAGGCCCTGCTGATCAAGCTGGACGGTCAGGTTCTCGACCTGGACCGGCCGCTGACGCCGGACCTGCTGACGGGCGAGCGCAAGTTCGAGATCCTGACGCGCGAGGCGCCCGAGGCGCTCGAGACCATCCGCCACGACACGGCCCACGTGCTGGCCGAGGCCGTGCAGGAGCTCTTTCCCGGCACCCAGGTGACGATCGGCCCGAACGTCGAGGACGGCTTCTATTACGACTTCGCCCGCGACGAGCCGTTCAGCCTGGACGATCTGGAGAAGATCGAAAAGCGCATGAAGGAGATCGTCGACCGCGACGAGAAGATCACGCGCGAGGTCTGGGACCGCGACGAGGCCATCAAGCACTTCGACGGCATCGGCGAGCAGTACAAGGCCCAGATCATCCGTGACCTGCCGGGCACGGACACGATCACCGTCTACCGCCAGGGCAATTGGAAAGACCTGTGCCGCGGCCCGCACCTGCCGTCGACCAAGCACGTCGGCAAGGCGTTCAAGCTGACGAAGCTGGCCGGCGCCTATTGGCGCGGCGACCAGAACAACGCCCAGCTGCAGCGCATCTACGGCACGGCCTGGGCCTCGGAAGCCGACCTGGAAGCGCATCTGAAGCGCATCGAGGAAGCCGAACGCCGCGATCACCGCAAGCTGGGCAAGACGATGGACCTCTTCCACATCCAGGAAGAGGGCAAGGGCATGGTGTTCTGGCACGCCAAGGGCTGGGCGCTCTATCGCGTGCTGGAAGACTATATGCGCCGCCGCCTCGACGCGGCCGGCTACAAGGAAGTGAAGACGCCGCAGATCCTCGACAAGAGCCTGTGGGAGAAGTCGGGCCACGCCGAGAAGTTCGGCCACGCCATGTTCATGTGCGAGAGCGCCGAGGGCGAGATCCTGGCGGTCAAGCCGATGAACTGCCCCGGCCACATCCAGATCTTCAATGTCGGCCAGAAGAGCTATCGCGAGCTGCCGCTGCGGATGGCCGAGTTCGGCGCCTGCCACCGGTACGAGCCGTCGGGCGCCATGCACGGGATCATGCGGGTGCGGGCCTTCACGCAGGACGACGCGCACATCTTCTGTCGCGAAGAGCAGGTCACGGAGGAAAGCGCCCGGTTCATCGAACTGTTGCGCTCGGTCTATAACGACCTCGGCATGACGCTGGCCGACACCAAGTTCTCGACGCGTCCGGAACTGCGCGCCGGCTCGGACGAAGTCTGGGACAAGGCCGAGGCCGCTCTGTCCGCCGCCGCCGAGGCAGCGGGCGAGACCTTGGTGCTTCAGCCAGGTGAAGGCGCCTTCTACGGCCCCAAGCTAGAGTTCTCGCTGAAGGACGCTATTGGTCGAGTTTGGCAATGCGGCACGCTGCAACTTGATTTCGTTTTGCCGGAACGACTCGACGCCGAGTACGTTTCGGAGGACGGTTCAAAAAAGCGTCCGGTGATGCTTCACCGAGCGATCTTGGGGTCCTTCGAGCGTTTCATCGGCATCCTGTTGGAAAACTTCGCGGGCGCCTTGCCAGTATGGCTGGCGCCAACGCAGGTGGTGGTGGCCACGATCACGTCCGACGCCGACGAATACGCCCGCGAGGTCGTCGAGAGATTGACCAGAATGGGGATGCGCGCGGAGGTCGATCTGCGTAATGAAAAGATTAACTACAAGATTCGCGAGCACAGCCTCGCAAAGGTGCCAGTGATCGCGGTGGTCGGACGTAAGGAAGCAGAAACGGGGCAGTTGGCCCTTCGTCGCCTCGGCGGCGAGGGCCAGAACATCCTGCCGCTGGAGGAGGCGCTCCGGGTCTTGGGCGCCGACGCCACGCCGCCCGACGTCGCGCGTTCGCGCGCGGCGGCCAATCCCGTTGTCGAGGCCGCGACCGCCTGATGAACAGCATTCTCCCGTCCGCTTCGACCCTTGCCGTGGGCGCCCGTCCGGCTCATCCGAACGTGTCCGTGGTCATGGTCGTCTATCGGACGGGAGAGGCGCTGGCCCAGAGCATCAAGCACGTGCTGGCCGAGCCCCTGGTCGACGAGTTCATCATCATCGACAACGGCTCCTCGCCGCAGGACGAGGACATGCTGCGCTCGCTGGCCCTGACCGAGCCGCGCGTCGTGCTCAAGCAGGGCCACGGCAACATCGGCTTCGCCCGCGCCGCCAACATGGGCGCCAGCACGGGCGGCGGTGAATACATCGTCTTCCTCAACCCCGACGCCAACCTGCAGCCCGGCTGCGTGGCGGCCCTGGTCACGGCCTTCAGGGGCCAGCCAACGCCGACCATCGTGGGCGCGCGGGTGCTGAACGTCGACGGCTCCGAGCAGCGCGGCGGGCGTCGCGGCGAGGTCACGCCGATCAGCACCGTGCTCAGCTTCGGCCAGCTGACCCGCCGCTATCCCAAGCTGGCCGGTTTCGAGATCCATCGCGAGAACGAGCCCGTGCCGCGCGGGCCCGTGCCGATGCCGACCATCTCCGGCGCCTGTTTCGCCATGCGCCGTTGCGACTTCGAGGCCCTGAGCGGCTTCGACGAGGGCTATTTCCTGCATGTCGAGGACATCGACCTCTGCTGGCGCGCCCGCCGCGCCGGCGGCAAGGTGCTGTTCCAACCCAAGGCCCAGGTCGTCCACCTCGGTCACACCAGCCTGGAACATCCGGTCAAGGTCGAGTTCCACAAGGGCGTGGGCCTGACCCGCTACTTCATCAAGCGCGCCGATTCGCTGCAGCTGTTCGCCGCCGCGGTCCTGCTGGCGCCCGCGATCATGCTGATGTCGGTGTGTCGCCCGCTGCTGTGGAAGCTGACCGGGCGGCCGATCTAGGGATTTTGCTTCCTTCTCCCCTTGCGGGAGAAGGTGTCGGCGGAGCCGACGGATGAGGGGTCGATCGTCCTGTCGGCTTGGCGCCCAGACCTGAACGCCGTCGCGGCGGATCCCATCTTCGACCCCTCACCCGACCCGCTTCGCGGGCCACCCTCTCCCGCAAGGGGAGAGGGACAGATACCCGTCACATCGGCCCGATCGTCTCCGCCCTCAGCCCATCCGGCCCTTCGATCGAGGTCGGGGCCTTCAGGGTCCTGGCCGGCAGGATCGCCCGATAGCGTTCGTACATCGCCTTCGCATCACGGCCCGGCTTGGCGGTCAGGCATTGGTCGAACTCGCCTTCGCGCCCCCACGGCTTGCGTTCGGAGCGGGCGATGTCGCGGTCGGCCTTCACGGCCACGGCGACCTTGTCGGCCAGCTCGCGGTCGATCCCCGCGCCGTAGCTGGCGAACTTGAGGGTGACATCGCAGCGGGGCGGCTCGGCTTGCGACACCGGCGCGGCCGCGCAGGCGCTCAACGCGAGGACGGCGACGGCGGCCAAGCGGATCATGCGGGGAAACCTCCGGCGCGGGCCAGGGACGAAGCAGGAGCCTTGCCCAGCTTGGCGCTGATCGCGCGGCCCGTCTCGATCAGGGCCGCCAGGTCGAAACCGGTCTCGAAGCCGGCCCGTTCCAGCATGTAGACTAGGTCTTCCGTGCCGATGTTGCCGGTGGCGTTCGGCGCGAACGGACAGCCGCCCAGGCCGCCGACCGAGGCGTCCAGCACGTCGATCCCCGCCTCGACGCTGGCATAGGCGTTGGCCAGGCCCGTATTGCGGGTGTCGTGGAAGTGCATGCGCAGGCGCGCGTCGGGAGCCGCGGCGCGCACGGCCTCGATCCGTCGGCGGACGGTCCATGGATCGGCGACGCCGATGGTGTCGCCCAGGGCGATTTCCGGCACGCCCAACGCCGCGGCCTCGCGGACGATGGCCACGACCTGGTCCTCCGACACCTCGCCGTCGAACGGGTCGCCGAAGGCCACCGACAGGGTCATGGTGATCGGCGGGCCGCCCTCGGTCCCCTGGCGCTCGACGACGGCGGCCAGGGTCTCGACCTGCTGGCGCACGGTGGAGCCCTGGTTGCGGGTGGCGAAGCCGTCCGAAGCGCAAACCACGACATTGGCCTCGTCGCAGCCGGCCGCGACGCAACGCTCCCAGCCGCGCATGTTCAAGACAAGCCCGATCCGCGAGTGCTCGAGGTCGGGAGGCAGCGCCGCCATGATCTCCTCCGCGCCGGCCATCTGCGGCACGCGGTTGGGATTGACGAACGACACCACCTCGGTGCGCTTGGCGCCGCAGGCTTCCAGCTTGCGGATCAGGTCCAGCCTGTCCTCGACCGACAGGGCCAGCTTCTCGTTCTGCAGGCCGTCGCGCGGCCCGACCTCGACGATCTGGATGAAGCGGCTCATCGCTGAGACTCCGTGGAATCCGTGTCATCCGACGAGGGTATCGGGGGCTCGCCGCGATAGAGCGTCAGCCGCTCCTGGTCGCCGTCGGAATAGTTCAGTCCCTGGATCACCGCGGCGGGGTGTGGCGTGAGGCCCTGCTGGGCCAGGGCGGCGCGGAACGGCTTTTCCTCGCGGCCCTCGACCACGGCGGGACGGCCTTCGAGGATCGCCTGGGCGGCGCCTTCGCCGTCGGTCAGTTCGGTGGCCGTGCCCAGCTGGAAGATCAGGCTGGGCTCGGAATAGCCCGTGACCGCCACGGGCCCCGCGGCGCCCGAGCGCGGCGACAGCTTGGCGCTGTCCAGGGCGTCGGCGACGTCCTTGGACAGGAACAGCGGCTCCAGGCGCGGCAGCAGGCCGGCGGTCAGGGCGACATGGGCCCCGATGCCCAGGGCGCCGGCGGTGATCAGGGCGCGGGCCGAATGGTGGCGCAGCAGCAAGACCGCGCCCGCGACGCCCGCGCCCAGCGCCAGCAGAGCGGCCAGCACGGCCCAGGCCGCGTCGCCCCGGCCGCCGAACGCCTTGAGGCCGTAGACCGCCACGCCGGCCAGGACGAGGCCGATGAACACCGACAATCCCGCGCCGATCCAGCGGACCAGCTTGCCCAGCGGCTCGCGCACCGCGGCGGCCATCAGCATGGCCAGCGCCCCGTAGGCGGGCAGGGCGTAGTGGACCAGCTTGGTCGGCAGGATCTCGAACATCAGCCAGGTCGGGACCAGCCAGCAGACGGCGAAGCGCACGCCGGGCTCGTTCCGCTTGGTCCAGCCGACTACCAGGCCAGCTGGCAGAAGCAGGGTGGCCGGGAACGACAGCAGCGGGGCCAGCAGCGCGTGATAGCCGAACGGCCCGGCATGGCCTTCCTGGCCGCCGGCCAGCTTGGGAGCCAGGTCGCCGCCCACCGCCGCGCCCCAGAAGGCGCCGTCGGTGGCCACGGTGATCATCATCGCCCACGGCAGGACGACGGCGGCGAACAGGATCAGGCCCCAGGTCCAGCCCAGGTCCTTCATCCAGCCGGCCTTGCGGTCGCAGATCGCCAGCCCGATCAGGGCGAAGATCGCGACCATGAGCCCGACGGGCCCCTTGATCAGGGCGGCGACCGACAGGCCGATCCAGAAGGCGAACTTGGTCCACCGGTTCGAGGTCTCGCCCTTCAGATGCGCGGCGTAGATGCGGGCCAGGGCGGCCATGGCCAGGGTCGTGGTCCCGCACAGGGCCGCGTCGGTCTTGGCGATGAAGGCTTCGGACGACAGCAGGAAGGTCGCGCCCAGGATCGAGCCGGCGAGCAGGCCGGTGCGCGGATCGAACAGCGCCGCCGCGCCCCAGGCGCAGGCGGCCGCCGCCAGCATGGCCCCCAGTAGCGAGGGAATGCGATAGGCCCAGATCCGGCGGTCCTCGGCGTCGGAGAACAGCTTGACGCTGGCGGCCTGCAGCCAGTGGATGCCGACCGGCTTCTTGAAGCGCGGCTGGTCCTGGAACTTGATGACGACGTAGTCGCCCGTCTCCAGCATCTGGGCCGTGGCCTGGGCGAAGCGCGACTCGTCGCGGTCCAGCGGCGGCATGGCGAACAGGCCGGGCAGGCCGGCGATCAGGGCCACCAGCGCGGCGAACAGAGGGCCGCGCCACCCGCGGCTCCAGTCATCCAGGCGAGATTCAAGCGTCATGAACCCTGAAATAGCACGATCCTTCCGGGAGGCGACTTTTGCTGTATGAGGAGGCGATGACTTCGCCCGCCGCTTCTATTCCTGACTTTTCCATCGTTGTGCCCGTCTTCGACGAAGGCGGCGCCGCGCCGAAGCTGGCGCGCGAGATCGCCGCTGCGTTCGCCGGCGAGGCCTATGAGATGATCTTCGTCGACGACGCCAGTCGCGACGACACCAAGGCCCAGCTGATCGCCTTGAAGGCCGAGATTCCGCAGCTGCGCGTGCTGGGCCACCGCAAGAACTCGGGCCAGAGCCGCGCCGTGCGCAGCGGCATCCTGGCCGCGCGCGGGCCGATCATCGTCACCCTGGACGGCGACGGCCAGAACGACCCGGCCGACGCCCCGCGCCTGGCCAAGGCGCTGCTAGCCGGGCCCGCCAACCTGGCCCTGGTCGGCGGTGAGCGGGTCAAGCGCCAGGACAGCAACGCCAAGCGCTTCGCCTCCAAGTTCGGCAACGGCGTGCGCAAGCGGCTGCTGAAGGACACGGCCAACGACACCGGCTGCGGGCTCAAGGCGTTCCGGCGCGAGGCCTTCCTGCGCCTGCCGTACTTCGATCACATCCACCGCTACATCCCGGCGCTGATGCTGCGCGAGGGTTACGACGTCGACTTCCAGCCGGTGAACCATCGCCACCGCGAGACCGGGGTGTCGAAATACACCAACTTCGGCCGCTTGAAGGCCTCGATCTCGGATCTGTTGGGCGTGATGTGGCTGCAGTCGCGGGCCCGCAATCCCCAAGGCGTGGACGAAGCGTAGCGCCCGCCGGTTGCGGTCGCTTCACCGAAGCCAAAATTACCGCTACGCCTTAACCGTGGCATGAGACTGCTAGCTCAAGCCAAAATGGGGGGAAGCTCAATGTTCGCCGCGGTTCCGCTGCTGGCCTTGCCGGTCATCATCTACAATCTGGTCGCCTTGACCCTGGCCGGTGGTTTCCGCGCCATGGACGCCAGCGTCCGCATGACCGACAAGCTGTTCACCATCCACATGACCTCGCGGGCCGAGTGGGCGGTCAGCCTGGGCGACCTGCTGCTGGCGGCGTCGCTGGTCGTGCTGTTCGTCGAGCTCCTGAAGTCGACCACCAGCCGCCGGATCGCGATCATCAACCATTCGCTGTCGATGGTGCTGTTCATCCTGTGCCTGGTCGAGTTCCTGCTGTTCCCGGCCTTCGCCACCTCGACCTTCTTCCTGGTCACCTTGATGGTGCTGCTGGACGTGCTGGCCGGCTTCATCGTCACCATCGTCGCGGCGCGTCGCGACGTGGATTTCGGGGACCACTGAGGGCTCAGCCCGGAAAGCCGCCGGTCTGCCGCAGCGCTTCGCCCAAGGCCATGGCCGCCGTGGTGGCCAGGTTCATCGACCGCGCCTCCGGCATGATCGGGATGACGATGCGGCCCTGGGCCGCGGCGTGGACCTCGTCCGGCGCCCCTCGGCTCTCGTTGCCGAACAGCAGCGTATCGCCGGGTTCGAACGAAAACCGGTGGAAGGGCGTGGCGCCCTTGGTCGTGAACAGCAGCAGGCGCCCGTCAACGCGCTCCGGCGCCTTAAGGAATGACGCCCAGCTGTCGTGGCGTTTCAGCCTCGCGAGGGGCCCATAGTCGAGGGCCGCGCGCTTCAAGCTCTTGTCGTCCAACGGAAAACTGCAGGGCTCGATGACGTCTAGGCCGACGTCGAAACAGGCCGAAAGCCGGATGGCCGCCCCGACGTTTTGGGGAATGCCTGGTTGAAAAAGTGCGATACGCATAATAAGCGAACCAACCACAAGGGCAGCAGGGGCTTTGCCGCGAATCGAAAGGGCTTGCGGACTTGGTCCGCGCGTCCGATACGACGATCCGACCGCTGCCTTGTGGCGGAGATCCGCTTGCGGGTCGAGCAAGATATGGCGTCGAAAGACGCTTCTCCAAGTCGGCCGCTTCCGCGGTCCGGCGGAATAAAAGGGTGACGTAAGGTGGCCGACACCGCCGTGGGCGCAACGACCGAGCCGGAACACGGGAGCGATCCCTCCCGGCGCGACTTCATTCACATCGCCGCGATCGCGGCCGCCGCTGGCGGCGCCGCGACCCTGGTGTGGCCGTTCATCGACCAGATGAACCCCTCCGCCGACACGCGGGCTCTGGCCTCGACCGAGTTCGATCTGACCAAGGTCGCCGAAGGCCAGCAGGTCACGATCAAGTGGCGCGGCAAGCCGCTGTTCGTGCGCAACCGGACCAAGGCCGAGATCGCCAAGGCCGTGGCCGACGACCACGCGGCGCTGAAGGACCCGGAAACCGACGCCCAGCGCGTGAAGCCGGGCAAGGCCCAATGGCTGATCGTCGGTGGCAACTGCACCCACCTCGGCTGCGTCCCGACCTTCGGCGGCGGCGAGTACGGCGGCTGGTTCTGCCCTTGCCACGGCTCGGTCTATGACACCTCGGGTCGTATCCGTAAGGGCCCCGCGCCCAAGAACCTGGTGGTTCCGGAATACGCCTTCCTCACCGACACCAAGGTCAAGATCGGCTAAGCGAGATGAGCGGACATTCGACCTATCAACCCAAGACCGGTTTCGAGCGCTGGCTCGACGCCCGTCTGCCGATCGTGCGTCTGGGCTACGACTCGTTCGTCGACTATCCCACCCCGCGCAACCTGAACTACTGGTGGACCTTCGGCGGCATCCTGTCGCTGTGCCTGGCCTCGCAGCTGATCACCGGCATCATCCTGGTGATGCACTACACGCCGAGCGCCCAAGGCGCCTTCGCGTCGGTCGAGCACATCATGCGCGACGTGAACTACGGCTGGCTGATCCGCTACATGCACGCCAACGGCGCGTCGATGTTCTTCATCGCCGTCTATATCCACATGCTGCGCGGCCTGTACTACGGCTCCTACAAGGCGCCCCGCGAAGTGCTGTGGCTGCTGGGCTGCGTGATCTATCTGCTGATGATGGCCACCGCCTTCATGGGCTACGTCCTGCCCTGGGGCCAGATGTCGTTCCACGGCGCCGTCGTCATCACCAACCTGTTCGGCGCCCTGCCGCTGGTCGGCGAGAGCATCACCACCTGGCTGTGGGGCGGCTTCGCGGTCGACAATCCGACCCTGAACCGCTTCTTCTCGCTGCACTATCTGCTGCCGTTCATGATCGCGGGTGTCGTGATCCTGCACATCTGGGCGCTGCACGTGGTGGGCCAGAACAACCCGACCGGCGTCGAGCCGAAGTCGAAGGCCGATGTCCTGCCCTTCACGCCGTACGCGACGGTGAAGGACGGCTTCGCGATGAGCGTCTTCCTGATCCTCTTCGCCTTCTTCGTCTTCTACATGCCGAACGCCCTGGGCCACGCCGACAACTACATCGAGGCCAACCCGCTGGTGACGCCGTCGCACATCGTTCCGGAATGGTACTTCCTGCCGTTCTACGCGATCCTGCGCGCCGTGCCGGACAAGCTGATGGGCGTGCTGGCCATGTTCGGCGCCATCGCCTGCCTGTTCGCCCTGCCGTGGCTGGACACCTCGAAGGTGCGCTCGATGCGCTACCGCCCGACCGCGAAGATCTACTTCGTGTTCTTCCTGGTGGCCTCGTGCATCCTGGGCGTCTGCGGCGCCAAGCTGCCCGACGATCCGGTGATCCCGCACCTGACCACGTTCCAGCTGATGGGCTCGGACCTGAACAGCTTCGTGTGGCTGTCGCGCATCGCCGCCCTCTACTACTTCGCTTTCTTCCTGATCGTGCTGCCGGTCCTGGGCCTGGTCGAAAAGACCCTGCCGGTTCCGGACTCGATCGCTTCGCCGGCCCTGTCGGCCGACGCTCATAAGGGTTGATCCCGATGCTCCGCAAACTTTCGGTCCTCGCGGCGGCGGTCGGTCTCCTGACGGTCGGCGTCGCCGGTCCCGCCCTGGCCAACGGCGGCGCCAAGGAAGCCAAGGATGTCCACTGGTCGTTCGAAGGCCCGTTCGGCAAGTTCGACCAGGCCCAGCTGCAACGCGGCTTCAAGGTCTATCGCGAGGTCTGCTCGGCCTGCCACTCGCTGAAGCTGGTGGCGTTCCGCAACCTCGGCGACAAGGGCGCTCCGTTCTATAACGAGAAGTACCCGAACTCGAACGACAACCCGTGGGTCAAGGCGATCGCCAAAGACTACGAGATCGGCGATATCGATAGCGAGACCGGCGACGCCATCAAGCGTCCGGCCACCGGCGCCGACCACTTCCCGTCGCCCTTCGCCAACGAAGCCGCGGCCCGCGCCAGCAACGGCGGCGCCCTGCCGCCGGACATGTCGCTGCTGGCCAAGGCCCGCGAAGAAGGCCCGGCCCACATCTATTCGGTGGTGACGGGCTACAAGACCCCGCCCGCCGGCCTGAAGGTTCCGACCGGCGGCCACTACAACGAGTACTTCCCGGGCGACCTGACGTCGGCCTGGTCGGGCTCGCACGAGCACGTTCCGCCGGGCGGCTTCATCGCCATGGCCCCGCCGCTGAAGGACGGCTTGGTGACCTTCGACGACGGCACCAAGTCGACCCTGGACCAAGAGGCCAAGGACGTGTCGGCCTTCCTGATGTGGGCCGCCGAGCCCAAGCTGGAAGAGCGCAAGCAGACCGGCTTCGCCGTGATCCTCTACCTGCTGCTGCTCTCGGGCCTGCTGTTCGCCAGCTACAAGACGGTGTGGCGCAACGAGTCGCACTGAGCCTGCTCAGCGCTGAAGTTCGAAGGGCCCGGTGGAAACACCGGGCCCTTTTTCTTTGTCGGCTACACCTCCAGCCGCCAGCAGATCACCGGCCCGTCCTCATCGTCGACGCGTTCGCCCACGACCTGGAAGCCGTTGCGGCTGAGCACCGCCTGCGAGGCGGGGTTGTCGACCGAGGTCTCGGCCGTCAGGGCGTTGACCCGTGGGTCGTGCTTGGCCCAGGCGGCGAGGTCGGCGACGGCGCGGGTGGCCGCGCCTCGTCCTTGCCGCGTCGGGGCAACGCCATAGCCGATGTGCAGAGACCGGTCCTCGGCGTCCAGCGGCCGGGTGGGCGAGATCAGGCCGACGATCTCGCCGTCCTCGACCATCATCCAGGCGGCGGGGCTGAACACGCCGCCGATCTCGTCGGCGATCTCGGCCAGCATGGCCAGCACTTCGGGCGGCGCCACCGGGCTGTCGCACAGGCGCAGGGGAGCAGGGGCCTCGCCGCGCAACAGGGCGGCGAAGTCTTCGTTCTTGGCTTCGATAAGCATCAATAGTCTCGGCTGTGGGAAACGCGCTGGGATCAGCGCGGAAGGCCGAGCGGCGGCGTCAGGCGTCGCCGCGACGGCGGCTGTGACGGTGGGCGACGACGATCAAAGGCGCTCTCCTGCGGCTAGGCTCCAGCCATACGAGCTCGGCCGCGAGGCCGCAAGCTCAGGGCGCGACCGACAGCGTCCGCGCGTCGGCGGCCAGGCGCAGACGGTGCCGCGCCCAGAAGCCCGTGCCCAGGGTTCCGGCCACGCCCTCGGGCAGGTCGTCGGCCAGGCTGGCGGGGACGTTCTCGGCCAGCACGCCGCCGATCGACAGGGCCCGCAGGTGGGCCGGAGCCTTGTGGCGCGCGGTCAGGTCCAGCTTTCCCGTCGCCGCCGCCCCGCGCGTCGAGAGCCGCGCCATGGCCAGGGACGCCGTGTCGATGGCGAAGGCTCCGCGCAGCGCCGTGGGACCGTCGCTGACGGCCGCTTCGATCGTCGGCAGGCCGTCGACCACCACGACCGGCAGAACGACTTGCCGGCGCGCCCGCCAAGCCTGGTCGATGCGCACGCGGCAGGCGGCGAAGTCGATCTCGACGCTGTGACCGGCCAGCACGTCCATGCCGATCACCCCGGCGATCGGGGTGACGAAGCCCGCGCCCCGCGCGTCGAGATCGGCGACCTTCACCGACACCGCCGGCGCCTTCAGGCCGGCGACTTCCACGGACAGGGTCAGCTCGGGCTCGATGATTCCGGCCATCTGAGCCCGGGTCTCGTGCAGCAGGGTGCGCGGGGCCGAGAGGTCGATGACATAGTCGCCGGCCATGTCGGCGATCACCGCCGGGGCGATGATGGCGCCGTTCTCGAACCAGCACGCCGTCTCGCCCGCCCGCGCCGCGCCGGCGAGGATCAGGGTCAGCGACAGGGCCAGGAACGGAACGCGGCGACGCATGGCGAGACCCTAGCTCAGCCGTGACGGTTGCGCGACGGCTCTCGACAAACGCCGGTACTTGACGCCATTGACGACAAGAACTTTGCAAAGCAAAGTCATGATGACTTCCTCGGACGGGAAGCGACGTCCCGGGAGGACCGCCATGACCCGAAAACTGCTCGCCATCGCGGCGCTCGCCTTCGCCGCTTGCGCCGGCGCCGCATCCGCCCAGACGCCCCCCGATCCCGGCCCGCGCATCGCCGCCCAGGCCGAGGCGATGAAGAAGCTTGCGGTGATGGATGGCGTCTGGCGCGGCCCGGCCTGGACCGTGACGCCGACCGGCAGGCACGAGGTCACCCAGGCCGAACGGATCGGCCCGCTGCTGGGCGGTTCGATCAAGGTGGTCGAGGGGCGCGGCTACAACGCCGACGGCACGACCGGCTTCAACGCCTTCGGGGTGGTCTCGTACGAGCCCTCGACCGGCGCCTACGCCTTTCACACCTACGCCATGGGTCAGGCCGGCGACTTCAAGCTGACGCCGACCGCCGACGGCTATGTCTGGGAGGTGCCGGCCGGGCCGATGACCATCCGCTACACCGCCGTGATCAAGGACGGCGCCTGGCGCGAGATCGGCGAGCGGGTGATGGACGGCCGCCCGCCGGTCCAGTTCTTCGAGATGAACCTCAAGCGTCTCGGCGACAGCGCCTGGCCGACGGCGGGGGCGATCCCGCCGAAATAGCCGTCCGCTCAGCAGGCCTGCGTGGCCGCGCCATAGCGGGCGTGGACCACCTTGGGCGCCGCGCCGCCCAGCTGAATGATCGTCATGTGGTCGTACTCGCAGTCGGTCAGTGTCTCGGGCGCGGGATCGCCGAGGGCGCGGGCGATGTCGGTGAACGTATTGCTGTGGCCGACGATCAGCACGGTGGCGTCGATCGGCGCCTTGCGGGCGGCCTCGGCCACGCGCTGGGCGTGGGCCGCGGTTCCGCCGTCCAGGGCGATCGGGACGACCTTTACGCCCGCCGCGTCGGCGGTCGGCTGACCGGTCTGCTGCGTGCGCTTCAGAGGGGTGGCCAGCACCATCGAGACCTTGGCGCCGGCGAGGCTGGCGGCCAGCGCCCGGGCGCGCGCCTGGCCCGTCGGCGAGAGGTCGGGATCACCGTTGGGCGACACCTTCTCGCCGTGGCGGACGATCACCACGGTCTGGGCCAGCGCCGGCGTGGCGGCCAGCGAGAACGACAGGGCGACGGCGGTCAGTGAGCGGATCATCCGCCGACCGTAGGCGGCCCGCCGCCTATCCTCAAGCTTCGCCCTTGCCGCCGCCGGAGCGCTGGAAAAGCTGCAGGGTGCGCAGCAGCGCCAGCCGGGCGCTGTCGGCATGGTGGCCGCTGGGCGCGACGAACGCGTGGCCGGCGTCATAGAGATAGATCGGCAGGTCCGGATGGGCGTCGCGGATGGCCTCGACGTCGGGCATCGGGATCAGGGCGTCGGTCTTGCCGAAGTGCAGGATGGTCGGGACCTTGGGCGTCTCGTCGCGATAGCCGACGATGTCGCCGCCGTAGAAGGCCGACACCGCTTGCAGCCCTTCGCAGCGGCAGGCCGCCAGCCAGGCCGTCGTGCCGCCGTAGCAGAAGCCCATGGCGAACACCGGCCCCGCCAGCGCGTCGATGGCGGCCTGGACCCGGGGCAGGGTGGACGCCCCCCAGCTGGTCAGCTTGCCCATGGCCATGCGCGCGTCGAGGATTTCGGGTTGCAGGTCGACGCTCGGGAAGTCGGCGTCGGCCGCGTCCATCAGGCTGGGGGCGATCACCTCATAGCCTTGCTCGGCCAAGGTGTCGGCCAGCGCGCGGATGTGCGGGGTGACGCCCCAGATGGCGTGCAGCATGACGATACCGCCGCGCCGGGCCTCTTGCGCGGGGGCGTGATAGGCGGCGAACGGCGCGCCGTCGCGATCGGCCAGGGCGATGCGCTCACCCATCTCAGACAGCTCCGTGGGCGGCGAAGAACTCGACCGTGCGCTGACGGGCCAGCTCGGCGTCGGCCAGGTCGGACTCGGGCCGGCCGTCGTTGTTGAAGCCGTGACCGCTGGCCTCGTAGATGTGCACCGGAACCTCGGGGTGGGCGGCCTGGATGGCGGCCTTGACCGTATCGGCCGGAATGTGGGGGTCCTTGCGGCCCAGATGGACGATGACCGGAGCGGCGAGAGCGAACTTGGCCATGCCGACCACCTGGCCGCCGTAATAGCTGGCCGCCGCCGACAGGCCCTCGCAACGCGAGGCCGCCAGCCAGGTCATGGTGCCGCCGTAGCAGTAGCCGACCACGAACACCGGCCCGCGCGGCTTCAGGAAATCGATACAGGCCTGGATGTCGCCCAGGGCGTTGTCCGGCCCATTGGCCAGCGCCAGTTCGCGGCCGCGCGCGAAACCGGCCTCGTCATGCTCGGCGGTGAAGCCCTTCTGGCCGCGGTCGAACATCGATGGGGCGACCACTTCGAAGCCGCGCGCGGCCCAACGGGCCAGGTCCTCGCGCACATAGCTGTCCAGGCCGAAGATCTCCTGGATCACGATGACCGCGCCCCTGCGGGCTCCCTCCGCCCGGGCGTGCAGGGCGGTGAAGGCAAAGCCGTCATGCGCGGCGGTCAGGGTGATGGTCTCGGCCATGGCGTCGTCCCAAATCGGAAACGGCCGGGGCGTTTCCGCTCCGGCCGCTGCTGTTTTGACGTCTTAGACGTTGAAGCGGAAGTGCATCACGTCGCCGTCCTTGACGACGTAGTCCTTGCCCTCGGCCCGCATCTTGCCGGCCTCCTTGGCGCCGTTCTCGCCGCCCAGCTTGACGAAATCGTCGAAGGCGATGGTCTCGGCGCGGATATAGCCCTTCTCGAAATCGGTGTGGATGACGCCGGCCGCCTGCGGGCCGGTGTCGCCGACGTGGATGGTCCAGGCGCGGGCTTCCTTGGGGCCGACCGTGAAATAGGTCTGCAGGTTCAGCAGCTTGTAGGCTTCACGGATCAGGCGGTTCAGGCCCGGCTCTTCCAGCCCGAGGGTTTCGAGGAACTCGGTCCGCTCCTCGGCGTCCAGCAGGGCGATCTCGCTCTCGATCTGAGCCGAGATGACCACGGCCTTGGCGTTGTCCTTGGCGGCGCGTTCGGCGACCAGGTCGCTGTACTTGTTGCCCTTGTCCGCAGAGCCCTCGTCGACGTTGCAGACATAGAGGGCCGGCAGCGAGGTCAGCAGCTGCAGCATGTGCCAGGCCTTCTCGTCGTCGGCGTCGATCTTGGCGGCGCGGGCCGGACGGCCTTCGCGCAGCAGGGCCAGGGCGATATTGGCCAGGCGTAGGGTGTTGGCGCTTTCCTTGTCGGCGCCGACCTTGGCGCGCTTCTCCAGGGCGGGAACGCGCTTTTCCAGGCTTTCCAGGTCGGCCAGCATCAGCTCCATCTCGATGATCTCGAGATCGCTGATCGGGTCGATGCGGCCCTCGACGTGGACGATGTCGCCGTCCTCGAAGCAGCGGGCCACGAAGGCGACGGCGTCGCAGTCGCGGATGTTGGCCAGGAACTGGTTGCCCAGGCCTTCGCCCTTGCTCGCGCCGCGCACCAGGCCGGCGATGTCGACGAAGGTGATCCGGGCCGGAATGATTTCCTTGGAGCCGGCGATCTTGGCCAGGGCGTCCAGGCGCGGCTCGGGCACCGCGACTTCGCCGGTGTTGGGCTCGATCGTGCAGAACGGATAGTTGGCCGCCTGGGCCGACGCCGTCTGGGTCAGCGCGTTGAACAGGGTGGACTTGCCGACGTTGGGCAGGCCGACGATGGCGACTTTCAGGGCCATGGAACTCTCGTGAATTTCGTTGGGCGGGCGATTAGCACGGATGGCCGGGAAAGGCGAACCGGCCAGGGCGGCCCAGGCGGCGAGGGGGGCTTGCGCGAACTGCAACCAGATCAGATATCAAAGGCCCGAAAGGAGCTCCCCATGAGCGTTCGACCCGTCGTGAAGATCGTGAAGGGCCAGCCCGCCTCGGACGGCGACGGCGTGCGCCTGACCCGGATGCTGGGCACGGCCGAGGCCCAGATGTTCGACCCGTTCCTGATGCTGGACTGCTTCGACAACGACCAGGCGTCCGACTACATGGGCGGCTTCCCCGACCATCCGCATCGCGGCTTCGAGACCGTGACCTACATGCTGGAAGGCCGGATGCGGCACCGCGACAACACCGGCCGCGAAGGCGTGATCGGGCCGGGCGGCGTCCAGTGGATGCGGGCCGGCAAGGGCATCGTCCACTCCGAAATGCCCGAGCAGGCCGAAGGCCGGATGCGCGGCTTCCAGCTATGGGTGAACCTGCCCGCCAAACTGAAGATGAGCGCGCCCGGCTATTCCGAGTTCGAGAGCGACGCGATCCCGGTCGAGGCGCGCGACGGCGGCGTCTCGGTCAAGGCGATCTCCGGCGTGACGGAAGGCGGGACCGCCGGCCCGATCGGCGGCGGCGCGGTCGACGCCCTCTATTTCGACGTGGTCCTGCCGGCCGGGACGCGGTTCGAGGAGCCCGTGGGCGACGACCGCAACGCCATGCTGGCGGTCTATGAAGGCCAGGTCCGCGTGGCCGGCGAAACCATCGACGCGCTGTCAGGCGTGTTCCTGGGCGGCGGCGACACGGTGGCGGTCGAGGCGGTCACCGACGCGCGCCTGCTGCTGCTGGCCGGCCGCCCGATCGGCGAGCCGGTGTTCTGGCACGGCCCTTTCGTGATGAACTCACGGGAAGAGCTGGTGCGGGCGTTCGAGGATTTCCGGAGCGGGCGGTTCTGAGGGCGGCTTAGGGTGGTAAGGGGGTGGCGGGCTATTTCGCTTTGTCCGCGACGCCGTAGTACTTCAGCGCGGTCCGGCGGGCGACAGCGCCATTTAGTGGGGCGAGGGTGAAGAAGCGTCGTGTCTCACTTCGGCTAGCCAGCAGATCGCAGCGATCAACAATCTGATCGACGAATGGCCGCACCACGGAAGCCGCGCCTGGTTTGTCGCCGGCTCGCGCCAGTTGGGTTGCGCGCGAAAGGGTAGACACGTCGCGAGTGTTTTGGCCTTTTAGTCCTGAGATGAAATAGGAATAGGCCTGATCCTCGGCGAAGCCGTCGCCCATTGCTAGCTCAGCCTCTTCTCGCATGTAATCGTCTCGCCCATCCAGATCGATTACATAGCCAGCCACCTCACAGAGCGGCAGCGTGGCGGCGTTCATTCCGGCAAGCTGCAGACGCTCGATTGTCTTCGCGCGGGCAGCGATCGACGCATCGGTTTGCGCGAACGCTGAGCTCGCCAGAAGCGACATTATCAATGCGATAGACGCCTGACGCATCCCGCCTCCTAGCCGCAGCAGACGGCGATAAGCGCCACCATAACGGGGGCTGGCGAAGCTCCGCAACTGCGAGGGCCGCTTTGGGTGGGAAGCTGCCGTCTGGGAGAATACGGTCGGTAAAGATCGAAGACCGCGCCGTATGAACTCCGACGCAAAATTCCGCATGAAATGGCCCAAGCCACTGTACGCCTATATGCGTTTTGGGTGGCTTGAATGGCTAATCGTTCTCGCCATCAGCGCCGCTTCGGTCGCCTGGTGCGCCTGGAACGCCTTCTCATTGCTGGCGCGAGGATCGATCTTCGTGCTTGGGGCCCGCTTCGGGTCGCCAAGTCGCTGGGCGAAGTTCGAGACTGAGCCACTCGCGGTCGTGGTCTGGAGCTCGATCGATCTTGTCTGGCTCTTGGCGGCAACGTTTTGCCTCATCGCCGCGAGCCGCTGGTTGGCCCAATTCTGGATCGGCTTCCGCTCATCCTGACAATCTGGCGTCCGCTAAGGGCCGAACGCGGACCTTGAGCGAGTTACGACCTCCGCCCCCTAGTCGGCCTTCGGGCGCGTCTGATCGAGGGCGCCCTCCTGATCCGTGAAACGTTCCACCCGCTCGGCGAAGTCCTTCGGCCGTTCCAGATACATGAAGTGCCCCGTCGCCGGGACGGTCTCCAGCTTGGCGCCGGGCACGGCCGCCGCGACCGCCTGGGCCTGGTCGAAGACGTCCTTGATGTCGACCTCGCCGACCAGCACCAGGGTCGGGACGCGGATCTCGGCGAGGCGCGGGCGGGCTTCCGGACCAGCGCGTTCCAGGTTGCGGCCGGCGCCGCCGAGGTTCTGTGGATTGGCCTTCAGCAGGGCGACGACGCGGGCGCGCTCGGCGTCGGCGGACTTGGTCAGGATGTACGGATCCTTCACCGCCCCCTCCAGATTACCGCTCTTGATCAGGATCGCCAGCTTGAGGCCGCGAGCGATGAAGCCGGCCGAGGGCTTGAAGCCGCTGACCCACGGGCCGGCCAGGACGAGGCCATCGACGGCGTCCGGATGGGTCAGGGCGAAGTCGACGGCGATGCCGCTGCCCGCCGACGAGCCGACCAGGGTGGCGTGCGCGATCCCCGCCGCCTTCATCACGGCCGCGAGGTCGTCGACCGAGGCGAACGGCGCCGTGGCCGCCGGCGTCGCGCCATAGCCGCGCCGGTCGTAGCGCACGACCTTGAAGCGCTGGCACAGCAGCGGCCAGACGTCGTCATAGGCCGCGCCGTGCAGGATGCCGTCGTGCAGCAGCACGATGGCCTTCGGGCTCTCGCCGCAGGTCTCGTAGGCGATCTTGCCGCCTTCCACTTCGACGAAGGTCTGGGCCTGAGCCAGGCTCGCCCAGAGCAGCAGGCAGCCGGCCGCGATCGCCCGGACGGGCGTTGAAAGTTTCATGGCTTGTCTCCGGTAAAGGGCGCCGTCAGCCGGCGCGTTTGATGTCCTGTTCCGCCGTGTCGGGCGGCTGCTCGGGCTGGTATTCGAGAATGTCGCCTGGCTGGCAGTCCAGGAAGTCGCAGATGGCGTCCAGGGTCTCGAGCTTGACCCCCTTCACCTTGCCGGACTTGAGCAGGGATAGGTTGGCGTCGGTGATTCCGATGGCGCGGGCCAGCACGTTGGAGCGCACCTTGCGGCGGGCCAGCATCACGTCGAGGCGCAGGACGATAGGCATCAGACGAAGGCCTCGCGGTCTTCCTCGATCTCGCGGCCGACCTGCATGACCTGGCCGACGACGAAGACCAGAAGCCCCAGGACGAAAGCCTGCAGGCTGGCCATGTGGGCCCAGTTCTTGTCGATCTCGTAGCCGGTGGCCGCCAGGAAGAGGTGGCACAGGAAGGGCGAGACGGCGTAGGCGCACAGCCAGGCCCCGACCCGTCCGAAGCGCCGGGCGGCGTCCGGCGAGAACACCTCGCCCCGGGCGTAGCCGGCGAACAGCGCCCGCAGGCTCCAGAAGATCATCAGGATCGGCGTGGCTCTCGCGACCCCCACCAGGACATAGACCAGCCGATGGACCAGGGGCAGCGAGCCGAACGCCACCGAGTTGGGCGGGCCTTCGCCGATGTAGCAGTTGTCGGGACCGATCCGGACCAGCTCACCCTTGTAGAACAGCATGGTCGCGATCGCGGTGACCAGGATCAGGGCCGATAGGGCGCAGAGACCGGTGAACAGCCAGACGGCGGCGCGGCTGCCCAGGCGCACGCGGCGCTGGGCGCGGCTCTCCGGCGGCGCGATTGGCGCGCGATAGAGCGGCTTCAAATGCAGCACGGTGGCCATGGCGTCTCTCCTGACGCCAAGTTCCGACAGAAAAAAGTTTCTGTCAATCGATATGGATCAATTCACCGCCGCCGCCGCGAAGTCCCGCCAGCCCTTGGCTTCCTTGCGGAAGTGACTGTGGGTCTTGGAGAGGCGCTTGTCGATCTCGGTCAGCTGGGCGCGCGCCTCGTCCTTGCGGCCCATGCGGGCCAGGAACACCGTGTAGCGGGCGATGCCCTCGAAGCCGGGATAGTGATCGGCGGCCCAGGCCAAGGCGGTCTCGGCCTGCTCCTCGCGGCCCAAGGCGTGGTAGACGCGGCCCAGGGCCAGCATGATGTGGGGCGTGCGGCCGGCGTTGGGCTGCTCGCCCAGTTTTTCCAGCAGCGGCAGGGCCTCGGCCGGGCGGTTCAGCTCGATCAGGGCGTTGGCCCGGCCCAGCAGCAGCTGGGCGTCGTCGGCGTACATGCCCGTCAGGCTGTCGGCGTAGAGGGCCTCGGCCTCGGCGTGCTTGCCCAGCTCGGTGGCGGCGAGCGCCAGGCGGACGCGGTTGGCCACGGTGGGGGCGTCATCGACGGCGCGGGCGGCCTCGCGGTACTCGCGCTGCGGGTCCAGCGCCTTGCGCGCGGCTTGGCCCATCTTCTGGGCCGTGCGGCCGCCGAACCAGGCCGGCGCGATGATGGCCACGAAATAGACGATCCCGCCGATCGGCTGGAACGCCAGGATGATCCACAGCCAGTACATCTGCTGGCCGGTGCGCACGACGTGGACGCACAGGGCGATGGCGATCAGGAACGACAGGCCGATCAGCGGCAGCGGCAGCGAGAACATCTGGAACCCCGGACTCTACGTTCGGTGTTTCACGCGCCCGGGCCCGGTCGTCAATCTTCCGATTTGGCCGGCTTGCGCGGATCGGCCTTCGGCGCGGGAGCCAGGCGCAGAACCTCGGCCTGGTAGCGCTCGTCGTCGCCGGCGGCGGCGAAAGGCAGGGCGTCGGCCAGGGCGTCCAGCATCGGGTCCAGCCACTGGTGCTCGACCTTGTGGAAGTCGCCCAGCACATAGTGCATGACCGCGTCCTTGTGGCCGGGATGGCCCACGCCGATGCGGCCGCGGCGGAAGGCGTCGCCGACCTGGCTGGTCACCGAACGGATCCCGTTGTTGCCCGCCGCCCCGCCGCCCGCCTTCATGCGGAAGCGGCCGGGGGCCATGTCGATCTCGTCGTGGAAGACGATGACGTCCGACGGCGCCAGCTTGAAGAACTTCATCGCCTCGCCCACCGCGCGGCCGCTCTCGTTGTAATAGGTCTTGGGCTTGAGCAGCAGCAGCTTGACCGGGCCGTCCGGCGTCGAGACTTGGCCCTCGCAGGCCAAGCCTTGGAAGCGGGCGCG
Organism: Caulobacter sp. Root343; assembly: GCF_001425745.1. GTDB lineage: Bacteria > Pseudomonadota > Alphaproteobacteria > Caulobacterales > Caulobacteraceae > Caulobacter. Next base: position 77,644 of record NZ_LMDF01000002.1, read on the forward strand.
CCACGGGGCCGTGCCCCACTTCCGCGCCAGGGCGTCGACCGCCATGAAGCCGACGTTGTGGCGGTTCTTCTCGTACTTGGGCTCGGGATTGCCCAAGCCGGCGAGGATCAGCATCGCGGAATTCTCAAGAGACCAACGAAAACGGGCGGACCCGAAGGCCCGCCCGTTCCGTAAAACAGTTCGATCCGAAGACCGAGCGGATTAGCCTTCGGTGGTGTCGCCGGCGTCCGACTGGGCGGCCGACGAAGCCTTGACGTTGGCGATCACGAAGTCGCGGTCCATGGCCGGCTTCACGCCTTCCGGCAGCTTGATTTCCGAGATGCGGATCACGTCGCCGATGTCGTGGTCGGCCAGGTCGATGACCAGCTCTTCCGGGATCTTGTCGGCCGGGCAGGCCAGCTCGACGGTGTGACGGATCACTTCCAGCGTGCCGCCCTTCTTCAGGCCGACCGAGGTTTCGTGGTTCTTGAAGTGCACCGGCACTTCGATCTTGATCAGTTGGTGCTCGTCGACGCGGTACAGGTCGAAGTGGACCGGCTCGTCGGTGACGGGGTGGAATTGCACGGCCTTGGCGATGACCGATTGCTTTTCGTCGCCGTGTTGCAGGGTCACCAGGTGGCCCAGCAGCTTGCCGGTGTACAGCGACTTGCGGAATTCGTTGGCCCTGACGGCGATGCCGACGGGGGGCTTGCCGCCGCCGTACAGGACGCCGGGGATCTTGCCTTCGCGACGGACGGCGCGGGCCGGGCCGGTGCCGACGCCATCACGGACTTCAACGTTCAGAATGATCTCGACCATAGCAATTTCTTTCGGGAGAGCCGGACGCTCTCGAAGGGGGCTCATCGCACAAGGCTGGATTGCCTGGCCCGACGACGCCTTTTTGGGGTCGCGCTACATACACAAAAGGGCCGGGCGATGCAACGCCCAGCCCTTTCGGCTCGATTTGAGCGGACGTCAGCCCTTCTTGGCGGGCGACTTCTTCTTGGTGGTGGTCTTCTTGGCCACCGTCTTCTTGGTCGCGACCGGCTCGAGCTTCGGCGGCGGCGGCGGTTCGGGGGGCAGGCTGGCGCCGGCGGCCTTGACCATGCAGGCGCCGGTGTCGATCAGGATGTGCTGACCCAGGCAGAACACGTCTTCGTAGTGGGGCTTCGACACCGCCAGGCACTGGTAGAGGTTCAGCTTGCTCATGTTCAGGCAGTTGGCCGTGCCCGGGTCGTTGCTGATCGCGTCGAGGTAGCTGAGGTTGCTGTCGCCGGCCGCGCCCAGGGCCGCCAGGGCGGCCACGGCCAGGCCGCGGATCACGACCGGCTGATACGGAGCAGTGGCCGCGCGGGGCGTCAGGCCCAGCGACTGCCCGCCCGTCGAGGCCTGCTGCAGCACGGCCACGTCGGCGCTCTCGGCCAGGGCCGGCGTCGTCGACAGGCTCTTGGCCGCGGCCAGGCGGCCGTCACGATCGACCACGGTCGCCTTCGACCAGGACGAGCGCTGCACGTCGTAGGCGGCTTGCTTCACGGCCTTGCCGGCCATGTAGACCTTCAGGCCGTCGCCGCCGATCGTGTCGATGATCAGGCCGGCGGCGCTGTCCGAGCCCTTGAACACGGCGGCGTACGAGGGGTTGGAGAAGATGTTGTTGATCATCTCCTGGCGCTGGGTCGGGTTGGCCGCGACCTCGCGCACCGAGGCGACGAAGGTGGGGTCCTGCAGGGCCAGGACGGCGGCGTAGGCCACCGCGCCATTCATGAATGACTTGGTTTCGTAGGCCGCGCCCAGCTTCAGCGAAGCCTGGATCTGCTCGCCGTTCTGGAAGGTCGGCGACACCGCGCCGGCCCGGGCCATGTAGCCGCGGAAGGCGCTGGCGCGCTCGACGACGGTGGACGACAGGGTGATCGGCGGCGGCGGCGGCGGGGCCTGCACGACGGGCGGCGGCGGAGGCGGCGGGGAGCTACAGGCCGCGATCATCGCGGTCAGCGCCACGATGGTCGTCGTCAGGACGACCCGCGTACGCGAAAAGGAGCGCATAATCGAAAACTTCCCCATCAGTCTTGGCCTGCAGGTTTGGGCGGCGCGCATAGCAGCCCTGGCAGGCGACATTGTGACTGTCGCCCCGTTAACCAGACTTTTACAAGCGGAGCCGTGCGGGAGGCGAGTTTGGGGATAGGAACATCCCAATATCCCGACGTCCCCGGCGAAGGCCGGGGCCCAGCTGGAAGAGCGCTGGGATGGGTTCCGGGAACGCCGAGCTTTTCCAATCAGTCCAGGCGCCTGGGATCTGAATCCCGGCTTTCGCCGGGAAGGTCGGAAGAGGCTCAGTCGAACAGCTTCGACACCGACTCTTCGTTGGCGATGCGGCGGATGGCTTCGCCGATCAGCGGGGCGCACGAGATGTAGCGGATCTTGGCGCAGGCCTTGGCCGGGTCCGAGGCTTCGATCGAGTCGGTGACCACCAGCTCGGTCAGGACCGAGTTGGCGACGCGGTCGACCGCCGCGCCCGACAGCACGCCGTGGGTGATGTAGGCGCTGACCGACTTGGCGCCGTGGGCCATCAGGGCCTGGGCGGCGTTGCACAGGGTGCCGGCCGAGTCGGCGATGTCGTCGAACAGGATGCAGCGGCGATCCTTGACGTCGCCGATGATGTTCATGACTTCCGACTGGCCGGGGCCCGAGCGGCGCTTGTCGACGATGGCCAGGTCGGCGTCGTTCAGGCGCTTGGCCAAGGCGCGGGCCCGGACCACGCCGCCGACGTCCGGCGACACGACCATCAGGTCGTCGCCCATGGCGTAGTGGCGGCGCACGTCGTCGGCCAGCAGGCGCGAGGGCAGCAGGTTGTCGGTCGGGATGTCGAAGAAGCCCTGGATCTGGCCGGCGTGCAGATCCATCGTCAGGACCCGGTCGGCGCCCGAGCGGGTGATCAGGTTGGCGACCAGCTTGGCCGAGATCGGCGTGCGGCCGCCGGTCTTCCGGTCCTGGCGGGCATAGCCGAAATAGGGCAGCACCGCGGTGATCCGCTTGCCCGACGCGCGCTTCAAGGCGTCGATGCAGATCAACAGCTCCATCAGGTTGTCGTTGGCCGGGTAGCTGGTCGACTGGATGACGAAGACGTCCTCGCCCCGCACATTCTCGTCGATGGTGACGAACACCTCGAGGTCGGCGAACCGGCGCACCTGGGCGCGGGTCAGCGGCATGTCGAGATATTCCGCGATCGCCTGGGACAGCGGGCGGTTCGAGTTGCCGGACAGCAGCTTCATGGGGATCTCGGGGGTGGGGGTCGCCGTTGCCGGGCCTTCTATCAGCCAAGGCCCCGGGGGCAAGAGTTAACGTAGCGAGTAACCAGCATCCGTGGCCGGATGGTCACGCTTCTCCTACCCCTCCAGGCTGATCGCCGACAGCAGGCGGCCGTAATCGCCCTCGCCGTTCAGGAAAGCGCGGCGATTGGAGAAGAACCATTCCTCCTCCGCCCGGGTGTCGCGGCCGACCCATTCGCGGCGCTCGACGCCGGCGGTCTCCAGGCGGTCCAGCACGAAGGCCGGCAGATCGAAGAAGCGCTTGTCCTCGGTCGCGCCCGGCTTGAAGAACCGGCCGGAGCCGGGGCAGTCGGCCTCGAACCGGTGCAGGAACTCCAGACCGACCTCGTACGATTTGGGGCCAATGCAGGGACCGACGACGCCGGTGATGCGCTCCGGTTTGGCGCCCAGCTCGACCATGCAGTCGACGGCGGCCTGGACGACCCCATCCAGGGCTCCGCGCCAGCCGGCGTGGGCGGCGGCAACCACCCGGGCCTCGGGATCGACCAGCAGCACCGGCGCGCAGTCGGCCGCCAGGGCGCCGCAGATCACGCCGGGCGTCTTGGTCACCACCGCGTCGCCCTGCGGCCGCGCGTCGCCCCACGAGCCGTCGGCCTTGATCGCGATGGTCGAGTGGATCTGGTAGCAGGTGTTCAGGTCCTCGGGCGCGCCGCCGAACCAGGCCGCGGCCCGGGCCCGGTTCTCGACCACGTCTGCCGCGTCGTCCTTGCTGCCGCGCCCGACGTTCAGGCTGTCATAGATGCCCGTCGAGGCCCCGCCCTTGCGGGTGAAGAAGGCGTGCTTCACCCCCGGCAGGCTGGCCAGCAGGGGCGACTGGATGGTCGGCAGGTCGGACTTCTTGGTCATGTCGCGTCCTCGAAGAGGGGGGGCGAAAGGTCGGGCGCGGCGAGGCACGCGACCTTGAACAGAGCGCCCATCTGCGCCTCGCCGACCAGACGATCAAGCTGTCTTCCGATCTGGTCGGCGCGATCGGGTCGAGCCGTTGATAGCGCCTGGGCGCGCTGCTCGATCCCTAGGGCCCGCAGGAATTCGCCTTGGGTGAGGATCGGCCCGGCCTTGACCCCGGCCTCGCGGGCGGCGGCGACCACCGATGGGAAGTCGGCCCAAACGGTCAGGTCGGCCAGGCCCGCCGTCTTCAGCGGATCGACCTTGGCGTGGTTCCGCAGGGCCTGCAGGGTGTCGCCGGCCTCGGGCGCGTCGCGGCCATAGTCGATCAGCAGCGCCGCGCCGCCGTCGGTGACGAGGCGGTGGGCGATGTCGGAGGCGAGGGCGGCCTGGGCGGGGGAGGATTCGTATATCTGGCCAATGCTCCCTTCCCCCTCGATGGGGGAAGGGTTGGGGATGGGGGTGATCTCGGCGCCAGCCGATTTGCCGAGGCCCCGCAACCCGAACGCCAGCTCGCCGTCCTCGCCCAGGCCGATCACCCGCTCGGCCCAACCGCCTTCGGTCCGCACGAACTGTCGGGCCGGCAGGCAGTCCAGCAGCTCGTTGGCCACCAGGATCATCGGCGCGCCGGCGGGGACCTCGTCCAGCCGACCGACCCAGCGCGGCCCCTCGCCCAGCCGCGCGGCCTGCTTGGCCCGCAGAGGTTCCGAGACCTCGACCAGCCACACCTCGGCGGCCGCCAGGAAGGCCGGCTCCAGCCGCCCCGCGCGTAGCAGGTCGCTGATCAACGTGCCGTCGCCCGGGCCCATCTCGACCAGCCGAAACGGAGAAGGGCGGCCCATGCGGGTCCAGGTCTCGACCGCCCACAGGCCGATCAGCTCGCCGAACATCTGGCTGACCAGCGGCGCGGTGATGAAGTCGCCGCCCGCGCCCAGATCCGGGCGCATGGCGTAATAGCCGTCGCGCGGGTCGTGCAGGCAGCGGGTGAAGAACTCGGGGACGCCGATCGGCCCGTCGTGGGCGATCTGCGCCTTCAGGCGATCAAGCAGGCTCATGAGCCTCATCGACGACCGGCTCGCGCAGCGCCTTCCACAGCAGCCAGCCGCCGACCAGGATCATCGGCGTCGACAACATCATCCCCATGGTCAGGCCGAACGGGAAGACGGGCATGCCGACGTCGGGATTGCGCACGTTTTCCAGGGACAGGCGGAACAGGCCGTAGGCCAGCAGGAAGGTCGCCACCAGGGCGCCGCGCCGTTGCAGCCACTTCAGCCGATAGACGGCGAAGGCCAGGATCAGGAACAGCAGCAGGCCTTCCAGCCCGGCCTCGTAGAGCTGGCTGGGATGGCGCGGATAGGGACCGGCCGGGCAGCCGCCGCGATTGGCCGCCTTGATGGTCTCGTTGCAGAAGATCACGCCGAGCGGCGCGTCGGTCTGGCGGCCCCACAGCTCGCCGTTGATGAAGTTGGCGATGCGGCCGAAGAACAGGCCGATCGGGGCCACCGGCGCGATCAGGTCGCCCAGCTTCAGGATGTCGATCTTGTTGCGGCGGGCGAACAGGGCGATCGCGGCGCAGACGCCCAGGAAGCCGCCGTGGAACGACATGCCGCCTTCCCAGATCTTGAAGACGTCCAGCGGGTGGGCCGCCAGCCAGATCCGCTGGTCCTGGTTCAGCAGCATGTAGAACAGGATGTAGCCGATGCGGCCGCCGGCGATGATGCCCAGCGTGATCCACAGGACCAGGTCGTCGATCTGCAAGGGCGTCGCGGTCGGCGCGCGGCCGCCCCACAGGCCTTGGGTCCGCGTCAGGCGGATGGCGTAGCGCCAGCCCAGCAGGATGCCCGCGACATAGGCCAGCGCGTACCAGCGCAGGGCCAGCGGCCCCCATTGCAGGGCCCAGGGACCGATGTGGACCACGGGATCGATGTTCGGAAAGATCACGCCGTGCGGCTCCGAGCGGGACAGATGGTCGCAGATCTATAGGGTTCGGGCTTCGCTTTCATCCCCCGTTTCCCATATAAGAGGGACCGGCCCACCTCTTGGGCCTCTCGGAACCGCGATGCACAGCCAGAACCCCTTCCTCGACGAATTCGCCAAGCTGACCCAGGCGGCCATGGGCATCGCCCAGACGGCCGGCGAGGAGGCGAAGACCGCGATGCGGGCCCAGGCCGACCGCCTGGCCGCCGAGTTCGACCTGATCCGCCGCGACGATTTCGAGGCCCTGAAGGCCGAGGTCGCGGCCCTTCGCGAAGAGGTCGTCAGCCTCAAGGCCAGCAAGAAAGCGCCGGCCAAGAAGGCCGCGCCTTCGGCCGAATAGGCGAATCACCGCTCGCGCCCGACGTGAAGCGGGTTGAGACGAACGCCACGAAGCAGATTAGTGTCCCTGGTACGTGAGCGATTCACGGCGGGGCTAACCCCCGCCTCGCTGGCGGGGACGTAGGTTTTTCATGGATACCCAACCGGAAGACGACGACGTCCTGCTGGCCCTCGATCCTCTCGAGGTGGTCGAGCACGTCCTGTCCGCTGAAAACCTGACTTTCGACCGCACCGAAGACGGCGACCTGGCCTTCGCGCTGAAAGGCGACTGGAAGGACTACGAGCTGTGGTTCGCCTGGCGACCCGAGGCCGACTGCCTGCAGCTGTGCCTGTCTCTGGACATGCGCGCGCCGAAGTCCAAACGCACCAACGCCTACGAGCTGCTGGCCCTGATCAACCAGCGCGTCTGGCTGGGCCACTTCGAGGTCTGGACCGACGACGGCGAGGTGGTGTTCCGCCACGCCCTGGCCCTGCCGGCCGGCGAGCGCCCGACCATGGCCCAGGCCGCCTCGATGATCGACGCGGCGGTGGAAGCCGCGGATCGCTTCTTCCCGGCCTTCGAATTCCTGCTCCAGGGCGCCAAGACCCCGGACGAGGCCATGGCCGCCTGCATGTTCGAGACCGTCGGCCAGGCTTAGAGCTTTAAATCCTTCTCCCCTTGCGGGAGAAGGTGTCGCGAAGCGACGGATGAGGGGTCGCGCCGGCGACTGCCTCGTGGCTGTCTGTTCCGCCGAGAAACCCCTCATCCGACCTGCTTCGCAGGCCACCTTCTCCCGCAAGGGGAGAAGGGTAGAGATCGAGGTGCGTCATGACCCCCATCCTCCTCCTCGGCGCGGGCCGCATGGGCGGCGCCCTGATCGACGGTTGGCGCGGCGCGGGCGCATTCGCCGCCGCCGACCTGATCGTCCGCGATCCGAACGTCGACGCCGCTTCGCTCGGCAACGCATCGGTCAATCCGCCGCTGGAAGCCCTCGCCGCCGCCAAGACCGTGCTGCTGGCCGTCAAGCCGCAGATCTGGCGCGAGGCGGTCAAGGACGTCGTCCCGCATCTGGCCCCCGACGCCATCATCGTCTCGATCGCGGCCGGCGTCCGCGCGGCCGACATCGCCGAAGCGTTCGGCGGCCGGCGCGTGGCGCGGGTCATGCCGACCACCGCCGTCGCCATCGGCCGGGGCGCGGCCAGCATCTTCGCCGAGGATGGCGCCGCCCGCGCCGCCGCCCACGCCTTGTTCGCGCCCGTCGCCACCGTGGTCGACCTCGTGTCCGAGGACCTGCTGCACGCGGCCACCGCCGTCTCGGGTTCGGCCCCGGCCTATCTCTACGCCTTCATCGAGGCCCTGGAAGCGGCCGGCGCCGCCCAGGGGCTGGACGCGGCCGACAGCGCCAGGCTGGCCCGCGCCACGATCATCGGCGCGGCGGCCCTGATGGCGCAGTCCGGCGAGGAGCCGGCCGAACTGCGCAAGCAGGTCACCTCGCCCGGCGGCACCACGGCGGCGGCGTTGGCGGTGCTGATGGGCGCGGACGGCTTTGGCGACCTGCTGCCCAAGGCAATGGACGCGGCGGTGGCGCGGTCGAAGGAACTGGGCGGCTGATACTTGCCCCCTCCGCGCCGGCGGCGCTCCTCCCCCGGAGGGGGAAGAAGGATGCGCGCCACCTTCCGCCCCCTCCGGGGGCGGACGACCGCGCGGCGGTCAGGTGGGGGCTTGCTGAGCCGGCCGTACTATCCCCATCTCTTCGTCATGACCGACGACATCCTCGACCGCGCCGCCGACGCCGCGCTCGCCCTGGCCGCCGACAAGCCGTGGCCGGCCGTCTCCCTCCGCGACATCGCGGTGAAGGCCGAGGTCCCGTTCGCCGAGCTCTACGGTCGGGCCAACAGCAAGGCCGCCGTGCTGGCCCATCTCTCCGCCCGCTTCGACCGCGCGGCGCTGGGCGTCGACTATCCGGAGGGTTCGGAGACCCACGACCGATTGTTCGACGCCGCCATGGCCCGCCTGGAAGCCATGGAGCCGCACCGCGCCGCCCTGATCGCCATCGCCCGCGCCCAGGGCCCGCTGGCCTCGGCGGGACGCTTCCCCCGCATCGCCCGCGCCGTCCTGGAAGCCGCCGGCGTCGAGGCCGCCGCGCCGCGCCTGCTGGCCATGACCGCCGTCTGGGCCCGCGTGGTCCAGGTCTGGCGCGACGACGAAGGCGCCCTGAACCGCACCATGGCCGAGCTGGACAAGCGCCTGAAGCAGATGGCCGAACAGCTCGGCAAGTTTGGGGCTGGGTTCGCCTAAGACCGATTTGAGTTTAAGCCCGCTTGCTCATACTTCACGGCTAAGCTTACCTTCTCTCTAAAGGGTTGAGGGGAGGGGCGTGTGCTTGCTGCAACGGGTAACATCAACGACGACTATGAAGTTCTGGGCGTAGTTCACGCTGTCGTGACGCGTCGGCAGACGACCGGCGGCTGTGGAGCGCCTGGTGGTTTGCCCGTGCAGGAAGCCTATGAGGCCGTAACCTTGGCGTTGCACAAGTCCGCCCTATCCTCGGGCGGGAACGGTGTCATTCACGTCGGATACGATTACCGTGTCACCACCGCCGGTTTTGGCTGCAACAATGTCGAGCCGGTGTTCGAGGTTTACGGCTGGGGAACGGCGATCAAGACCATCGTCGAGCCAGAGGCTGTGCCTCTTCCGGTGTCGGTGAGCGAGTGAGCGTCTTGGCGCGATGCTGCTGCCGCGCGGTAGCACTCGCCGCGCGCTGTCGCGTTCCTGATCACTTGGACGCGACTGTCGCGCGGTTGGCCGTCGTCGCCATTCGTTTCTATCAGAGGCATCTTTCGGGGCGAACGGGTACGGCTTGTCTGTTCACGCCCTCCTGCTCGCAGCGTGCGATTGGCTGGCTTGAAGCCCATGGCTTCAACGCAGGTACGCGTTTGGCCGACGCGCAGTTGGGGCGCTGTGGAGGCGTCTATTCGTTGAGCGTGACGACTCAGGGAGAGACCTGGTTGGTGACCCACGACGAAATGAGCTTTGGGCCGGGCGAGTTGTCGCTCGCGGCTCGAGGACGGCACCTTTAACCCGGCAACCTAATCGACGCCCGCAAGCCCCCCAGCTCCGATCGCGACAGCACCAAATCCCCGCCCAGGCCGCGCGCCATGTCGCGGGCGATGGCCAGGCCGAGGCCCACGCCCTTCTCGTTCTGGTTCCGAGACTCGTCCAAGCGCGAGAACGGCTTGAAGGCCTCCTCATAGCGGTCCTCGGGAATGCCGGGGCCGTCGTCGTCGACGGCGATCTCGACGCCGCCCGTCAGCCGCTCGGCGGTGGTGACCTTGACCCGGCGGGCGTGCGCGACGCCGTTGTCGATCAGGTTGGCCAGGGCCCGGCGGAAGGCCAGCGGCCGCACGCGCGCCTCCAGGCCCCGGGTGATCTCGGTCTCGATCGCCGCGCCCGTCCGCTCGGCGTCGGCCACCACGCCCTCGACCAGGTCCGACAGATCGACCACCTGCGCGGCTTCCCCGCCCTCGCCGCGGGCGAAGGCCAGGTACTCGTCGATCATGTGCTCCATCTCGGAGAGGTCGCCCTTCATGGCGTCCAGCTGCTCGCTGGGCTCGGACATGGCCATTTCCAGCTTCAAGCGGGTCAGCGGCGTGCGCAGGTCGTGGCTGACGCTGGCCAGCAGGGCCGTGCGCTGCTCGATGTGGCGGACGATGCGGGCTCGCATGGCCATGAACGCCTGGGCCGCCTGGCGCACCTCGCGCGCGCCGTGGGGCTTGAAGTCGTGGTCCTCGCCCCGGCCAAAGGCGTCGGCCGCGTCGGCCAGGCGCTCGATGGCCCGCACCTGGTTGCGAATGAACAGGATGGCGATCGCCGTCAGCAGCATGGTCGCCACCACCATCCACAGGATGAAGATGTGCCCCTGGGTGGCGTAGGCTCGGTCGCGCAGGGCGTAGATCTGCAGGACCCCGCCCTTCACCTGCACCCGGATGTCGATATAGGCGGTGTAGCGGGTGGTATCGAACCAGAACGGGTTGTCGAGCCGGTCTTCCAGGGCGTTCTGCAGCGAGCGGTCCAGGGCCGCGAACAGCGACGGTCGATGGCTGGTCGGCAGCCTCTTGCCCTTCTGGAAGGCGATCGACAGCGACATCGAGTCCTCGGCCCTTTTTGCCAGCTTGTCGACGGCGGCGGGGCTGGGGTCGTCCTCGTACGACTGCACGGCCCAGGCGATGTCGCCGGCCAGGCCCTCGGACAGCTTGCTGGTCACCGACTGCCAGTGGGCGTCGAAGAACGCCCAGGTTACCGCGATCTGCATCACCGCCACCGGCAGGATGATGATCAGCAGGCTGCGCCCGAACAGGGTGGTGGGCAGCAGGCGTTTGATGGCGCGGGGGATGTAGAGCTTGGTGCGCAGGCGCATTACTGGCCCCCTCCGCGCCTGCGGCGCTCCTCCCCCGGAGGGGGAAGAAGAGGGCGCGCGCAGGCCTTCTTCCCCCTCCGGGGGAGGAGGATGCGCAGCATCCGGAGGGGGCCAGTGATCATCAATCCGGCGCCAGCCGATAGCCCACGCCGCGCACGGTCTGCAGGTAGCGCGGGTTCTTCGGGTCCGGCTCGATCTTGCGGCGCAGGCGGGTGACCTGGACGTCGACGGCGCGGCCGGTGGCGTCGGCGGTGTCGCGGGCCAGTTCCAGGCGGTCGACGGGTTCGTGGGCCGAGCGGGCCAGGCGGCGCAGCAGGGTGACCTCGGCCTCGGTCAGGCGCACGGCCTCGCCGTCGCAGGTCAGCTCGCCGCGCTCGGCCTCGAAGGTGCAGCGGCCCAGCAGCAGGGCCTTGGGGCCCACCGGCCGGGCGGCCGAGCGGCGCAGGATGGCCTCGATGCGCAGCAGCAATTCCTGCGGCTCGAACGGCTTGCCCAGATAGTCGTCGACGCCGCTGGACAGGCCCTCGATCCGGTCGGCGGTCTGGTCGCGGGCGGTCAGCATCAGGATCGGCGTGCGGCCGCTCTCGCCGCCCTTGGCCCGCAGGCGCTTGGTGAAGGCGTAGCCATCCTCGCCGGGCATCATCACGTCCAGCACCATCAGGTCGAAGTCCAGGGCCCCGAACAGGCGGTCGGCGGCGGCGGCGCTGGACGCGGCCGTGACGCGGAAGCCGGCCCGGCCCAGGAACTCCTTGATCAGCTTGCGCAGGCGGTCGTCGTCGTCGACAACCAGGATGTGACGCTCGCGGCGCTCTTCCGGGGTCATGGGGTCGCCATCATGAGGTTGGGCGTCGGCCCGCGCCTTGTCGCGAGCCCGCCAGGGCGGCCAGAATACGCCGCGTCCCCGCCACCCCGTCCAGCCCGCCCGTGCGATAGGCGCGGGCCAGCAGGGCGCGCAGGCGTTCGGCCGTGCGCTGCTCGAAGGCCACGCCTTCGGGGGTCAGGACCGCCGGCCGCCGGCGGCCGTCCAGGTCGCCCGAGCCGCGCTCGACCAGGCCGGCCTTCTGCAGGTCGGCCAGGGTGCGGCTGGCGGCCTGTTTCGAGAGGCTGGTCAGCTTGGAAAGGTCCTGCACCCCGATGCCCGGCCGGCGGCGCAGCAGGAAGGCCGCGCGCCAGTGCGAGCGGCCCAGGCCCAGGGTCTCGGCCTCCAGCGCCGCGTCCACCGCGGCCCACAGCGAGGCCTCGGCCAGCAGGATCAGCTCCAGCCCGCCGTCCAGTTCCTCCTCACGGAGGATCAGACGGGGATCGTCCGAGCCAGGCTGTAGCGGGGCTATCATCGCGAGGAGTCCATTTAATTTGACGCACCCTGCCTCGGGGCGTCTAAGAGCCGGGTTTTCAATAAGGAGGTCTTGGACCGATGTCTCTGGTTCCCTTCGACGATCGTGACGGTTGGATCTGGCTGGACGGCCAGCTCATTCCCTGGCGCGAGGCGAAGGTGCACGTATTGACGCACGGCCTTCACTACGCCTCGTCCGTCTTCGAAGGCGAACGGATGTACGGCGGCGAGATTTTCAAGCTGACCGAGCATACCGAGCGCCTGTTCAAGTCGGCCGAGATCCTCGATTTCAAGATCCCGCACAGCGTGGCCGAGATCGACGAGGCCTGCAAGGCGACGGCGGCCAAGAATAACCTCACTGATTGTTATGTTCGCCCGATCGCCTGGCGCGGCAGCGAAATGATCGGTGTTTCGGCGCAACAGACCAAGATCCACGTCGCCATCGCGGTCTGGGAATGGCCCAGCTACTTCGATCCGGCGACCAAGGCCAAGGGCATCCGCCTGACCTGGGCCAAGTACCAGCGTCCCGACCCCAAGACCGCCCCCGTCGCGGCCAAGGCCGCCGGCCTCTACATGATCTGCACCATCTCCAAGCACGCCGCCGAGAAGGACGGCTACGCCGACGCGATGATGCTGGACTATCGCGGCTACGTGGCCGAGGCGACCGGCGCCAACGTGTTCTTCGTCAAGGACGGCGTGCTTCATACCCCCAAGCCCGACTGCTTCCTGGACGGCATCACCCGCCGCACGGTGATCGGCCTGGCCAAGGACAAGGGCATCGAGGTCGTCGAGCGCCACATCCAGAAGGAAGAGCTGTCGACCTTCACCGAGTGCTTCATCGTCGGCACCGCCGCCGAGGTCACCCCGGTCTCGGAAATCGGCGAGTTCAAGTTCACCCCGGCCAAGCTGTCGCTGGACCTGATGGACACCTATGCGGCCCTGGTGCGCAACCAGGTGCTGACGCCGGCCTGAGGCTGGCCTGTCGCTAGAACTGATGACGCCGCCCGGGGGAGACCTCGGGCGGCGTTCTTGCTTCCTTCTCCCCTTGCGGGAGAAGGTGGCCCGAAGGGCCGGATGAGGGGTCGATAGTCCTGTCCGCCTGGCGCCCAGAGGTGGCCGCCATAGCAGCGGCGCCGGTCTTCGACCCCTCACCCGACCGCCTTCGGCGGCCACCCTCTCCCGCAAGGGGAGAGGGAAACTACTTCGCCCCAACCATCGCCGCCGCCACCTCGGTCCGCGCCATCTCGATATCCCGCCGGAACGCCTCTGACCGATGCTCCGCGCCATAGATCACGGCGCCGGACACCAGTCCCGCCTCGGTGGCGCTGACCGTATGCGAACCACAGATCCAGCGGCTCTCGGCGTATTCCCGGCCCCGGGCGTAGAGGGCGTCGGCGCGGGACGGGACCACCTCGGCCAGGATCATCGCTACGTGCTCGCCGAAGGCCGAGTGGCCGGACGGGTAGTCGGGATTGCCCGCCAGGTGGTCGCTCTTGGCCTCGCAGATCGGGGCGGCGTCCTTGCCGATATAGGGGCGCTTGGTTCCCCAGTGGTCCTTGGCCAGGCCGACCACCGAGCGGTCGTCGCCGGCCCGTTCCAGCAGGGCGTTCAGGATCGGCGCGCTTTCCGGCGTCAGGCGCACGCCCAGCGCGGTCGCGAAATGCTCGAAGGCCGTTCCCTTGACGTCGGCCGTGGCCAGGGCCCAGCGCGGCGTGTCCTTCAGGGCGCGGCTCTGGTCGAAGATCGCCGCGTCGGCCAGGGCGCGGGGCGAGCCGGGCGCGGGCGGCGGGGCTAGCACCTTGGTCAGGTCCGGGCGGGCGGCGGGGGCGAGATAGCCGCGCTGCGGCGCTCCGGCCAGAGCCTCGATCGCCAAGCCGTCGCAGGCCTTTTCCGCGCGCACGGGATTGCAGACCGCGACGTCGCCGCCGGTCAGTCGCACCGTGTAGCCGCCCGCCAGGCGCGGGTCGGCCCACATGTAGTCGGTCGAGACGTACTGGGCGCCGCTGGTCAGGGCCGCCGTGCGCTGGCGCGGATCGTTGGCCCGCGCGGCCCAGGTGTCGGCATCGGCGCGGGTGCGGACCATGAAGCCGGCCTTCACGGCGGCGGCGATGCGGTCCTTCTGGGCGATCGGATCGTTCAGGGTCAGATAGGCGGCGGCCGGCGAGGCCTCGTCGGTGTTGACGAACATCGCCCGGCCTTCCAGCGAGGCGCGCTTGCCGCGATAGACCGCCACCTTGGCGGGGCTTTCGTCGAGGGCGAAGAACACCTTCCCGCGCGCATCGGTCAGCTTGGGCCAACCGCCGGCCAAAACGCCCTCGCGCAGGGTGGCGGCCTTGCCGCGCACCTGGTCCGGCGTGATCAGCCGATCTTCGCCGAACACCGAGCGGACCTCGGCGTCCAGGGCGTCGAACAGGGGCTCGGTGAAAGCCAGGGGAACGACGCCGCCGGGGATCGTCGCCTGGCCGTCCTTGGCGTTGATCAGGATCATGATCGGCACGTGGTCGCGGTGGGCGTCCGACCAGGCGCGGATCGCCTTCAGGCAGGCCACGAAGGTCACGCACGACGAGCGGAAGTCGACGTCGGGCATGTGGATCATCTTGAAGCCGGGCTTGGCCATCGCCGCCGCGATGGCGGGCGTGAAGGTCGTTCCGCCGCCGAACACCGTCAGGGGCTTGGCGTAGCGGCCGCCGTCGGGGTCGGCGACGACGTCCAGTTCCAGCTGGCGGGCTCCGGCGTCCAGCTGCTCCGTCAGCGGACGATGGCCGTAGTTGATCCCCAGCGCCGCCTGGCCGCGCGCGGCGACCATGGCCGCCATCTCGTCGGCGGGCGGCAGCAGCTTGTAGGAATTGTGCGTGCCCACCGCCAGCAGGTCGGTCATCCGCAGGGCGTCCATCCGCTGGCGCACGCAGGCCGGACTCTCGTCCTTGGCGGGGCAGGGGGTGGGCGAGGCGGCGAGGGCCAGGGCGGCGAGCAGGGCGAACATGGGCGTCTCCGAACCAGAGCGTGGCCATAGCCCTAGCACATGACGGTTTGACGTCGCCGACGGCCTGGGCCGATAGGCTTTCGCCGCGACTTGGATTTACCCGCCTTCCTGGGTCTTGTGCCCAGGACCCAGGGTTCAGATCCAACGGAGTTGGGACTGAGTTCACGGTCTTTCGGCCGCGCAAACCGAAGAGTCCGCACTTGCCTCGAACATGGGTCCTGGGCACGAGGCCCAGGAAGGCAGTGGAATTGGTACCTGCCCCACGAATGGCGATCGGCTCTAGCGCTTCCTCCACGTCAGGGCGGCGTTGTCATCAACCTTTAATGGAATCGAGACGTCGAGGTCATCGACCGCCCCTAACGCCGCCCAAACGTCGGCGTCCCGACAGGGATCTCCCGCCGGCGACAGTACAAGGGGGTATCCTTATGTCTCGTACCAAGATCGCGCTCCTGGCGGGCGCGGCGAACCTGGCGCTCGCCGTCCTGGCTTCGGCCGCTTATGCCGAAGCGCCAGCCCCTGTCCCGGCTGCGGTGGACTCGGCCGCCGAGCCGGCCGACGCCGTCGACGCTGTCGTGGTAACCGGTTTCCGCAAGTCGCTGGGCGCGGCCCGCGAGGCCAAGCGGACCAGCGCCATCGTCTCGGACGTGATCGTCGCCGAGGACATGGCCAAGTTCCCCGACCTGAACCTGGCCGAGTCGCTGCAGCGCCTGCCGGGCGTGGCCATCAACCGCGAAGGCGGCGAAGGCCGTCGCGTCTCGCTGCGGGGCCTCGGCCCCGACTTCACCCGCGTCCAGCTGAACGGCATGGAAGTGCTGGGCAATGTCGACTCGCCGATGGACAGCCGCGGCCAGACCTCGCGCGACCGGGCGTTCGACTTCAACATCTTCGCCTCGGACCTGTTCTCGAAGGTCGACGTGCGCAAGTCGTTCTCGGCCGAGCAGGACGAAGGCGGCATGGCCGGGACGGTCGGCCTCTACACCGCCAAGCCGTTCGACTATGCGGGGACCAAGGCCGCCCTGTCGCTGCAAGGCGGCACCAACAGCGCCACCAAGGATTTCCAGCCGCGCGGCGCGGCGATGATCAGCAAGAACTGGGACGACAAGTTCGGCGTTCTGGTCTCGGTCGCCTATTCCAAGCGCCAGACCGAGGAGCAGGGCTACAACACCTATGCCGCCCCGACGACCAAGGCCCTGGCGGCCAATGTCGTCAATCTCAGCGCCGCCGACCAGGCCAAGGCGATGAACGGCGAGCTGATCTTCCAGCGCGGCAACCGCCTGACCGTCTGGGGTTCGGACCAGGAGCGCCTGGGCGTGACCGGCGCGGTGCAATGGCGTCCGGTCGAGACCGTGACCCTGACCTTGGACGCCCTGCACGGCAAGTTCACCAACGACCGCAGCGAGAACAGCCTGGCCACCCGCGCCACCCTGAACTCGACCATCCTGGGCGCGGCCACCCCGCACTCCGGGACCCTGGTCAGCCCGCCGCCGGTGCTGAACTCGATCCAGTACGACCGCTACAACAGCGTGGTCTATGCCGACGTCGACAACACCGTCTTCGCCACCGAGACCCGTCGCCAGCAGACCAAGAACACCTTCGACCAGTTGGTGCTGACCGGCGAGTGGAAGGTCACCGACAAGCTGACCATCGACGGCCACCTGGGCCAGGAGACCTCGGACTACGACATCCCGATCTCGGACAAGTTCTATACCGAGGCGTTCGGCGGCCTGATCACCGACTATCGCGGCGACACGGGCCACAACACCTACAAGTGGAACACCACCGACCCGAACAATTACCGGGCCCACGAGATCGACTTCTCGGCCACCTACCAGAGCACCAAGCTGAAGAACGGCGAGCTGAACGGCGCCTGGGCCTTCAACGACGACCTCACCCTGAAGGGCGGCGTCTCGTATCGCGGCTTCAAGAATTCCGGCTACACCCAGGCCACCGACGACCTGAACAAGACCGCCTGGGAGAAGGGCACGCTGGATGACAAGGTCACCAGCTACTACACGATCTTCCGCGAACACGATGACCAGTCGTGGGTCAATGTCGACTGGGATAAAGCCCTGGCCGCCTATGGCGTGGTCCGCACCCTGGGCGCGCCGAAGAGCATCTACCAAGTCGAGGAAAACACCACGGCCGGCTATCTGCAGCTGGACTGGAAGGGCTCGCTGTTCGGCAAGCCGGTGCGCGGCAATACCGGCCTGCGCGCCTACGACACCAAGCTGACCTCGTCGGGCGTCATGGCGGTCAAGGGCGTCAACACGCCGACCACGGCCAAGAAGAGCTATTCGGGCGTGCTGCCGGCGTTCAACGCGGTGCTGGAGGTCTCGGACCAATTCCAGATCCGCGCCGCCGCCGCCCGCAACATCAACCGCCCGGCCCTGGGCGCCTACGCCATGAACGGCACGATCGCCGTCGATGGGACCAACGTGTCGGTGTCGACCGGCAACCCGAACCTCGACCCGTACAAGTCCGACGAGTTCGACCTGGTGGCCGAATGGTACTTCGGCGGCGTCGGCATGCTGACGGCCGGCGTGTTCCACAAGAGCATCGACGGCCTCGTCGCCAGCCAGACGACCAACAACGTCAGCTACTCCAGCACGGGCCTCGCCGAGGGCCTCTATCCGGGCGTGACCGGCGCGACCATCGTGTCGACCTACACCCGCCAGGTGAACCTCAACACTGCCAAGCTGACCGGCCTGGAGCTGAGCGCCCAGAGCGACTTCTTCTTCCTGCCGGGCGCGCTGAAGAACCTGGGTGCGGTGGCCAACCTGACCCTGATCGACAGCGAGACCACCAACCTGATCAACGGCAAGCCCCAGAAGAGCGACATCTTCGGCCTGTCGGACGTCAACGCCAACGCCACGCTGTACTACGAGACGGCCAAGTACGGCGGGCGGGTCTCGGCCAACTACCGCTCGGACTATCTGATCGACAGCGGCGGCTTCAACGCCACCACCTATGTCGACGCGGCGGCCTTCTACCAGCTGACCCCGCGCGTCCGCCTGTCGCTGGACGCCATCAACCTGACCGACGAGCGCGAGGAGCAGGTCAACAGCTACAACAACGGCTTCGGCGACGTCGGCGCCAAGCGGCTGTGGAACTACACCACCAGCGGCCGGACGGTGTTCGTGGGGGCGAATATCCAGTTCTAGGCTGGAACGAAGAAGCCGCGGGAGCGATCCCGGGCGGCTTTTCTCTATTCTCTGTCATCCCGGACAAGCGCGAAGCGCGCCGATCCGGGACCGCCGGAAGCTCCGAGCCTGTTGCGGTCCCGGGTCTACGCTGCGCTTCGCCCGGGATGACATGGGTTTTGAGCGGGAGAGGGGTAATTAAGCCGCCTCCTGCGCCTCTTCCTCCGGCGCCTGGCGGATCAGGTAGTCGAACGCCGACAGCGAGGCCTTCGAGCCTTCGCCCATGGCGATGATGATCTGCTTGTACGGCGTGGTGGTCACGTCGCCGGCCGCGAAGACGCCCGGCAGCGAGGTCTCGCCGCGATAATCGACTTCGATCTCGCCGCGCGCGGTCAGGGCCACGCCGGAGTCCTTCAGCCACTCGGTGTTGGGCACCAGGCCGATCTGGACGAACACGCCTTCCAGGTCGACGCGGTGGACGCTGTCGTGGTTGCGGTCCTTGTAGGACAGGCCACTGACCTTGCCGCCGTCGCCGTGAATCTCGGTGGTCATGGCCGAGGTGACGATCTTGACGTTCGGCAGGCTGGCCAGCTTGCGCTGCAGCACCGCGTCGGCCCGCAGCTGGCTGTCGAACTCGATCAGCGTCACGTGGGCGACGATTCCGGCCAGGTCGATGGCCGCCTCGACGCCGCTGTTGCCGCCGCCGATCACCGCCACGCGCTTGCCCTTGAACAGCGGGCCGTCGCAGTGCGGGCAATAGGCCACGCCCTTATTGCGGTACTCGGCCTCGCCGGGGACGTTGACGTTCCGCCAGCGGGCCCCGGTCGACAGGATGACGGTCCGCGACTTCAGGCTAGCGCCGTTCTCGAGCTTGACCTCGATCAGCCCGCCCGAGGTCTTGGCCGGAACCAGGCCGACGGCCTTCTGCAGGTTCATGATGTCGACGTCGTATTCCTTGACGTGCTGCTCCAGCGCCGAGGCCATCTTCGGACCCTCGGTGTGCGGGACCGAGATGAAGTTCTCGATGGCCATGGTGTCCAGCACCTGGCCGCCGAAGCGCTCGGCCGCGACGCCGGTGCGGATGCCCTTGCGAGCGGCGTAGATCGCCGCCGCGGCCCCGGCGGGACCGCCACCGACCACCAGAACGTCGAAGGCGTCCTTGGTCTTGATCTTCTCGGCGGCGCGGTCGGCCGCGCCGGTGTCCAGCTTGGCCAGGATCTGCTCGACGTCCATGCGGCCCTGGCCGAACGGCTGGCCGTTCAACAGGATGGTCGGCACGGCCATCACTTCACGAGCCTCGACCTCGGCCTTGAACAGGGCGCCGTCGATGGCGACGTGGCGGATGCGCGGGTTCAGCGCGCTCATGGTGTTGAGCGCCTGCACCACGTCGGGGCAGTTCTGGCAGGATTGCGAGAAATAGGTCTCGAAGCGGTAGTCGCCGTCCAGCGCCTTGATCCGCTCGATGACCTCGGCGTCGATGCGCGGCGGGTGGCCGCCGACGTGCAGCAGGGCCAGCACCAGCGAGGTGAATTCGTGGCCCAGCGGCAGGCCCGCGAACCGCACATCAGTGTCCCCGGCGTCGCGGGTGATCGCGAACGAGGGCTTGCGTTCGTTGTCGCCGGCCAGGTTCAGGCTGACCTTGTCCGAGGTCGCCGCGACGTCCTCGAGCAGGCTCAGCATTTCCTTGGAGCCGGCCGAGTCGTCGAGGGAGGCGACCAGTTCGATCGGCTGGCGCAGGTTCTGCAGGTAGGTGGTCAACTGGGTCTTCAGACCGGCGTCCAGCATGGCGCGCTCCCAAAAGGCTAGGGGAGGAAAGGAAAGCGTTCGATTTTCGGGGAGGAGGATCGAACGCGGTGAACGATCGAGGCCGGGCCGCCGACCGGTCCGAATGAACGGTCGGCGGCTCGGGTAGTTCTAGTGGTGCTTAGATCTTGCCGACGAGGTCGAGCGACGGGGCCAAGGTCTTTTCACCCTCTTCCCACTTGGCCGGGCAGACTTCGCCCGGGTGGCTGGCGACGTACTGGGCGGCCTTGATCTTACGCAGCAGCTCGATGGCGTTGCGGCCGATGCCTTCGGCGGTGATTTCCATGAACTGGATCACGCCTTGCGGGTCGACCAGGAAGGTGCCGCGATCGGCCAGGCCTTGGCCTTCACGCATGACGCCGAAGTTGTTGGTCACCACGCCCGACGGGTCGCCGATCATCGTGTACTTGATCTTGCCGATCGCCGGCGAGCTGTCGTGCCAGGCCTTGTGCGAGAAGTGGGTGTCGGTCGACACCGAATAGATCTCGACGCCGAGACGCGTGAACACGTCGTAGTTGTCGGCCAGGTCTTCCAGCTCGGTCGGGCAGACGAAGGTGAAATCGGCCGGGTAGAAGAAGAAGACCGACCACTTGCCCTTCACATCGGCTTCGCTGACCGTGACGAACTTGCCGTCCTTGAAGGCCTGGGCGGTAAAGGGTTTGATCTCGGTGTTGACCAGCGACATGAAGCGCTCCGTTTGAAAAGGATGCGCCCTTGTAGCGACGGGGCTTGGATCGAGCAAATTGATAAAACTTGTCGATGGGATAGAGTGGATCTATTCGCTGCCCCTCTCCCCTTGCGGGAGAGGGTGGCCCGCGAAGCGGGTCGGGTGAGGGGTTGAAGACAGCATCCGCCGCGACGGCGGTGGACGACGGGCGCCGAGCCGACGAGCCTATCGACCCCTCATCCGGCCCTTCGGGCCACCTTCTCCCGCAAGGGGAGAAGGGGCTTTCCTCTACTCCGAAACCTTGGCTTCCAGCTCGCTCAGCCGCGCCCGCGTCGCCGCCAGGTCCGGGCCGAACCGCGCTGGATCGGCGGCGGCAAGGCAGGCGGCGATGTCGTAGCTTTCGCGATAGAGGTCGAGCGCTCGCATCCGGTGGCCGCGATCCTCGCGCAGGTCCGCCAGGCGCTCGAGGTTCACCGACAGAGCCCGCTTGGCGCCGCTGTCGCCGGCCTCGCGGCCGCCAGTCGAGCGGCGCAGGGCCAGGGCTTCCTCGAAGGCGGACAGGGCCGCGTCCAGCCGCCCTTCGGCCTCGGCCGCGTCCCCGACACCCGACAGCGACCCGGCCAGCAGCTCGGCGCTTTCGTCGTCCGGGCGGGCCTGGCGCACCTGGCGGGCGTAGTAGACCGAGGTCTCGTAGGCCTCGGCGGCGTCTTCCATCTGTCCCTGGCCGCGCGCGAAGTCGCCCAGGTCGCGATAGACGACGGCCAGCTCCTGGTCGGTGTGGGCGGCGGTCTTCATGGCCGACAGGATGCGGGCGGCCTCGGCCCAGGACTCGTCGCGGCTGAGCGAAACGAGGCGCAGGCGCATCTCGGCGAAGGTCGGCGGCCCAGAAGGCGGCGGGGCGGGTGGTGGCGGAGCCTGGGGCGGGGGCGCGACGACGACCTGCATCATCGGCGGCGCGACGGGTTCCGGCGTGGCTTCGAGCGCGAGCGGCGTCGGCGCCGGAGCGAGTTCAAGGACGGCCACGGGGGCGGCCACGGGCTGGGCCGCCGGCGGCTCCAGCTCCAGGCTGAACGCCATCGGCGCGGCCTTGCGCTTGGGTTTGCGACGGGGAACCAGGGCGGCGACGATGAGCGCCAGGCCCACGATCGTCGCCGCCGCGCCGGCGGTGGGCCGATGCGGCTCGAACGGTCCGAGATCGAGAGACGTGGCCCAGTTCCCCAGCGAGCCCCAACCCGCCACCACGTATCCCGACGTCGCCAGGATCAGCCCCAAGATGATCCCAACCAGTCGCGCTAGCATCCGTCCCCCCAGACGTCCTAACAAGGCGTCCCACCGCCAGGCCGCGCAGGTCAGCCCACGGCCGAGCTTCCGTCGAGCCGTCTCAACCGGCAGGGGAAGCGGGCGGCGCGGGTGACCGGCTCGCGGGCGCCAGGCGGGACGGGCGCCTTTAAATCAACCAGCCGCGCGGACGCGGATACGCCTCGCCCTTGGCCAGATAATAGATCCCTAGCACGCAGCGCACGCCGAACCAGACGCCGACCGCCCCCAGAATGAGGCCGCCGACCACCATGATCGGAATGCCGACCAGGACGATGGCCAGCACCAGGCCGGCCAGGAGCAGGGCCAGGCCGATCAGGAACCAGGCGATCGACAGCCAGAAGGTGCGGATCGCGAAGGTGAAGTGGCTCTCGTTGATTGGCCCTGCCTCGTCACGGTTCAGATAGGCGACGATCAGGCCGATGATGAAGGTCACGCCGGTGGTGAAGCCCAGCAGGTAGAGGCCGTAGACGACGGCCGGCAGGATCTTGTCCTCTTCGGCCTTGGCGGGCGTGACGGCGGCGGTGTCGGTCATGTCAGAGCATCCAGGCTTTGGGGGTGGGGTAGGGCTGGCCCTTCAGCAGGGTCGACAGGCCCATGACGCAGCGCACGACCAGCCAGACGCCGACGGCGACCAGCACGACGACGCCGATCCCGACCGGGGTCAGGATCAGGCCGATCACGCTGAACAGCAGGGTCAGCCAGAAGGTGCGGATCTGGAATTCGTAGTGGCTGGCCAGCCACTCCGGCGCGTCCTTGCGGCTGATATAGGCGATGATCACGCCGATCACGCTGGTGAGACCGCCGGTCACCACGCTGGCGATGTGCAGGGCATAGACGACGACGGGCAGGGTCTTGTCGTCCTGCAGCGAGGGCGGCACGGCGGGGTCGGGGGTGGGATCGGTCAAGAAACTGAGCCTTGGGATAACGGCGTTGGCTCAATCGTCGCGCCGATCGGGGTGGGATGCAAATGAAGGTGGTGTCATCCTCCCCCTCTGGGGGAGGGGGACCGCCGAATGGCGGTGGAGGGGCCCTGTGAATTGGCCAATGCAACACCGCTTCGCGGACCCCCTCCGTCTCCGTGCGTATTCACACGGATCCACCTCCCCCTAATGGGGAGGAGAGTTATCGCTAAGGCAACAGATCCGTCGGCGGGTCGTGCGGGTCGAAGGTCGGGTCGCGGCCCAGCCAGGGCAGGGCGGCGATCATCAGGATCAGGACGAAGCTCATTCGCGCCGCCATGTCGATCCCGACCTCGGCCATGCCGGCGGTCAGGGAGAACACCAGGGTCGCCGAGGCCCCGAAGGCCAGCAGGCCCATGACCCAGGTGAAGGCCGTGCGGGCCTCCAGCCGCGCCACGCCGAAACGGGCGCGGGGCGCCAGATCGGCGCCGACGGCGGCGATGGCCCTGGCCAGGGTCGAGAAGCCAGGCAGCCGGTCCTCGAACTGGCCCGGCCCCAGATAGCTCTGCGAAACGATCATCAGCCGGCGCTTGCCGAAGGTCAGCAGCAGGGCGCGGCGGCGACCGCCGTTCTGGTCGGCGCTCAGGCGATAGCGGGTCAGGCTGGACAGCGGGAAGCGGCGCTCGGCCTTGCCGCGCGTCTCCACCAGCGTCCCGGCCTCCAGGGTCCAGACCGTCTCGGGCTGGAAGGGAGAGAGCCGGGCGCGGTGGCTGACCTGCATGGCTAGGACCGGACGGCGGTGATCTCGACGCCGGCCGCGGCCGCATGGGGCGCCAGGGCCAGGGGCTTTTCGACCCGCACCCGGGCGCGGGTGACGCGGGGATCGACGAAACAGGCCTGGGCCAGACGTTCGGCGAAGGTCTCGACCAGGTCGATATGACCCTCGGCGACGATGGCGCGGGCGGCCTCGCCGACCATCTCGTAGTTGACGGTGTCGCCCAGCCGCTCGCAGTGGCTGGSGGCCACGTCCAGCTCGACATCGACGATCAGCGGCTGGACCCGGCCGTGCTCGTGGTCGTAGACGCCGATCTGGGCGTCGACCTTGAGGCCGCGCACGAAGACCTTGGTCACGATGATCCGGGCCAGATCCTGGGGCGCCAGCGAGGCCGCGGCGGTTTCGACGAGGGGTGCTGCGGCCAAGCGGTGGCCTCCTAAGGCGCGACGATGTCCGGCGTGCGCCAGCCCAGGTGCTGGCCGCCGTCCACGGCGATCATCTGGCCCGTGACCGACGGCGCGTCAATGAGATAGCGCAGGGCGGCGGCGACCTCGTCCGGCGTGGCGCGGCGCTGCAACAGCACGCCGGCCGCTTCTGCCTCGAACTCGCCCGCGGTCTGGTGGACCGAGGGCAGGGTCGGGCCCGGCCCGATGGCGTTGACCCGCACGCGCGGCGCCAGGGCCTGGGCCAGGGTCTGGGTCGCCCACCACAGGCCGGCCTTGGCGAGGCTGTAGCTGAAGAACTGGGGATTGGGCCGCAGCACCCGCTGGTCGACGATATTGACCACCAGGCCTTGCCGATCCTCCGGCAGGGCGGCCGCGAAGGCCTCGGCCAGCACGATCGGGGCGCGCAGGTTGGTCTCGAGATGCAGGTCCCAGCTGTCGCGCGACAGCCCGCCGACGCGGTCGTCTTCGAAGGCCGAGGCGCTGTTGACCAGCAGGGTGACGGGGCCGAGTTCAGCGGCGGCCTGGTCGATCAGGCCACGCACGGCGTCCTCGTCGGCGAGGTTGGCGCGGACCAGGACCGCGCGGCGGCCGAGCGCTTGCACAGCCTCCGCCGTCTCCTGCGCCTCGTCGACCGAGGCGCGGTGGTGGACGGCGACGTCATAGCCGGCGCGGGCGGCCTCCAGGGCCAGGACCCGGCCGATCCGGCGCCCCGCGCCGGTGACCAGGGCCGCGCCGCGCCCAGGGACGCCCGCCGCGCCAGTCATTAGTCGATGCGGCCGAACTCGAAGTAGTTCAGGCCACAGACGACGGCCAGGAAGATGGCGATGACACCGATCGCGAGCATGGCGCGGCTCCAGATAAGACCAAGGTTGCCGCCGCTTTAGCCGCGCCCACTGGCGACGGCAAGGGCCTGACCACGCGCGCGGACCGGGCTAGAACGGTTCCATGCTCTGGCGACGCCGTATCGAACCGTTCACGAGGCCCCTGGTCTACGCCTTTTTCCGGCTGACGCGGGGGCTGACCCTGGGGGTGCGGGCGGTGGTGACCGATCCCGAAGGCAAGGTCCTGCTGATCCAGCACACCTACATCAAGGGCTGGTACCTGCCCGGCGGCGGGGTCGAGCGCGGCGAGACGGCCGAAACCGCCGTGGTCCGCGAGCTGGCGGAAGAGGCCGGGGTCCGCGCCCTGTCGCGCCCGCGCCTGGTCTCGGCCCACAGCAACGAGGTCCTGCACCCGGGCGACCACGTGCTGGTCTACCGCGTCGACGCCTGGGAGCCTTGCGCCTCGGACGCCGAGGGCGAGATCCTGGCGGTCGGCTGGTTCGCCCTCGACGATCTGCCGGAGGAGACCACCAAGGCCACGCGGCGGCGGCTCGCCGAGGCGCTGGGCGGGGCGGAGGCGGATCCGATGTGGTGAGGGGGCGTCATTCCCACGCGAAAACCCTCTCTCATAGAGAGAGGGAATCTTACCCCCTACCGCCGATCCGCCGCCATTGCCGCCGCGCGCGCCGTCTTCAGCACCTCGAACTGGGTGTCGATCATCCGCGCGTTGGGATCGTGGCCCGTGCGCGGCATCGGGATGAAGGCCTTCTTCGGGGCGGTCAGGCTGTCGAAATAGGCGCGCGACACTTCCGGCGGGGTGACCAGGTCGGCTTCGCCCTGCAGCATGTAGACCGGCATGGCGAAGCGGGTCCCCAACTGGCGCAGGTCGATCTTCGGCCCCATGCCGTCGCCGGCCAGACCCACGAAATTCAGGAACGAATAGTCCTCGCCGGCCTCGTAGTCGGCGGCGTAGGCGGGGGTGTCGTAGCCGGGGCCGGGAGCGAACCAGCCTTTGGGCGCGGGATCGGTCGCCAGGGCCTCGTACTTGCGGGTGGCGCGGCGCAGGGTTCCGAAGGCGCGGGGATTGGTCCAGGGCGGCGGACCCAGGGCCTCCAGCTTGCCGACCGTGTCGGTGTCGCCGGCGGCCTTGGCCAGGCCCAGGGTGCGCGAATAGCTGAGCTTCACGTCCTCGGCGTAGTTGGCCAGCTGGGCCGTGCCGACATAGGCGTGGAACAGGCCCGGTTCCTTCTGGGCCATGTGCACCGCCAGGGCCGAGCCCCACGAGCCGCCCATCAGGATCACCTTGCGCTTGCCCAGCCGCTGGGCCGCGTAGCGCGCCACCTCGACGCCGTCGCCGGTCAGCTGCGTCATGGTCAGCGGCGTGTCCTCGGACGGCTTGTTGGCCCCGTAGGTCTTGCCCGCGCCGCGCTGGTCCCACTGGACGATGGTGAAGTCCTTGATCCACGCCCCGAACAGACTGTGGGCGAACGGGGTGTTGGGATTGCCGGGACCGCCGTGGACGATCAGCACCACCGGATTGGCGCAGTCCTGGCCGTCGACCGTCACCCACTGCGGGATGCCGCCGATAGTCACGAAGCCGGCCTCGGCGACCGGCTTGCCCGCTTGGCAGGCCGGGACCGGCGCGACCGGAGCCGACTGGGCGGCCATGCCCGCGACCAGCGACAGCACCGCCGTCGCCGCGAAAATTCCAAAACGCTTCATCACGCCCCCACGGCCGTTCCGCGCATCCGGCGCGAGGCCCCCGCTCGCTTACCACCCCGGGGAGACGAGGCCAGCGAATTCGCGGCTGGCGCCGCGCTGGGGGGCTTCCCACCTGAACGCCGATCACATTAAATGGCTGTTTGAAACCGCCCGCCGTCAGAGCGGGACCAGGCGGAACATCAAGGGCAGGAGCACGGCATGCGCGACTACACCAAGTTCTATATCGACGGGGCCTGGGTCGATCCGGCCGCTCCGAAGACCCTGGACGTCATCAACCCGGCCACCGAAGAGGTCGCCGGCGTGATCTCGATGGGCTCGGAGGCCGATGTCGACCGCGCCGTCCGCGCCGCCCGCAAGGCGTTCGAGACCTATTCCCGGACCAGCCGCGAGGAGCGCATCGACATCCTCGAGCGGATCATCGCCGAGTACCAGAAGCGCTACGAGGACATGGCCAAGGCCATCACCGAGGAGATGGGCGCCCCGGCCTGGCTGGCCCAGCGCGCCCAGGCGGCCATGGGCATCGGCCACCTTCAGACCGCCGCCGCCGTGCTCAAGAACTACCAGTTCGAGGAAGACCGGGGCACGACCCGGATCGTCAAGGAGCCGATCGGCGTCTGCGCCTTCATCACGCCGTGGAACTGGCCGGTGAACCAGATCGCCTGCAAGGTCGCGCCCGCCCTGGCCACGGGCTGCACCATGGTGCTCAAGCCCTCCGAGATCGCGCCGTTCAGCGCCCAGATCTGGACCGAGATCCTGCACGCCGCCGGCGTTCCGGCCGGGGTGTTCAACCTGGTCAACGGCGACGGCCCGACGGTGGGCGCGGCGCTCAGCAGCCATCCGCAGGTCGACATGGTGTCGTTCACCGGCTCGACCCGGGCCGGCATCGAGGTGGCCCGCAACGCCGCCCCGACCGTCAAGCGCGTCCACCAGGAGCTGGGCGGCAAGAGCCCCAACATCATCCTCGACGACGCCGATTTCCCGCGCGCCGTGGGCGGCGGCATCGCCTCGGTGATGATGAACTCGGGCCAGTCGTGCAACGCCCCGACCCGGATGCTGGTCCCCGGCCAGCGCATGGACGAGGTGATCGCCATCGCCAAGGCCGCCGCCGAGAGCCACACGGTCGGCGACCCGAACGGCAACCACAAGATGGGCCCGGTGGTCTCCGAGACCCAGTGGAGCAAGATCCAGGGCCTGATCCAGAAGGGCATCGACGAGGGCGCCACCCTGGTCACCGGCGGCGTCGGCCGGCCGGAAGGCCTGGACAAGGGCTACTACGTCAAGCCGACGGTCTTCGCGAACGTGAAGAGCGACATGACCATCGCCAAGGAGGAGATCTTCGGCCCGGTGGTCTCGATCCTGGGCTACGACACGGTCGACGAGGCGATCACCGTCGGCAACGACACCGAGTACGGCCTGGCGGCCTACATCTCGGGCGGCGACCCGGAGGCGGTGCGCAAGGTGGCCGCCAAGCTGCGGGCCGGCCAGGTCAACCTGAACGGCGCCAGCCCCGACCTGATGGCCCCGTTCGGCGGCTACAAGATGAGCGGCAACGGCCGCGAGTGGGGCGACCACGCGTTCGGGGAGTTCCTGGAGACGAAGGCGATCCTGGGCTACGCGCCGAAGGTGGCGGCGGAGTAGGGATTGCTCTGAGCTAGGTGAGTTTGGTGAGGGCGGGGTCGTGAGGCTCCGCTCTACTTACCGCGCAGAGAAATTTTACGACGCGAGAATTGGTAGGAGCTTCGTGATAATTGCGCCGGCTATCGCGCCGACCAAAGCTTCTCCAAATTTGTCACGTATCCAGCCAAGTATCTTATTAACGAAGCGATCGATGATGATCTCAGGCACTCGGTTTTGAATTATCGTGCTTTCGAATATCGCTATTTCACTGAGGGCAATTTCCCTGTCTTCGTCGCTGACCGAGTTGCACCCGCGAACTGCCGAGCCTAGTAGACTTGCGTCTACGCTGAGGCCGATGCGCACGTTGTCTGAGAAGCTGATATAGCGATCGGCACCAGGAGCTTGGCGTGGTCGTGAAGCATAATCTGGATGAAGTTCCAGTAGCTCTTCTGCTTCTTCGACGCCAACATTTGTGAGGCGCAGGTCAAGCCCGCCCTCATCTCCGCCGCCCATGGTGTACGACGGCTTCACATACCCTCGCTCGTCAAGGTCGCGAACCACCAGTCTTAACTGGCCGGGGCGTCGCTCAAGCCCCACGTCATCGGCCACTTTGGATGGGGAATAGTAGGCGCCTAGGTCCGTATCTCGTGCCGCCAGAAACAGGGCGACGAGGAGCCTCTCTCGAAATTCACTAGTTTTCATCGTGATCTCACAGGCGATCCTGGGCTACGTGCCGGGTGTGGCGGCGGAATAGGGCGTCATCCGCTGAGTTGGCATTGGAGGGGCAGGGCTGTGAGGCTCCGCCCTTTTCTGATTTCAGACGCATGAAATCGTGTTTTGAACCGCCAGTTTAAAAGCCGATGCGACGCGGCTTCTCCTGCTGCTTTGGAACAGCGACCATTTGAACGTTGACCTGAGTGTAGTGCTGAATGAGGCGCGCTGCGCGGCCTTCGCTATCCACGCCATCGAAGACAACCATTTGTCCGGAGAGGCGCAGGTCATCGACATGGATCGTTAGGCCCGGACCGTTTGCAACGATCCCCAATTCCGTCTCGTCCGATAGGCGGGTTTGAAATCGTTTCATTTCTTCGACCAGAGCATCGAATGCGTATTCTGGTATCGACTTGAGCACGGGCACTTGGAACTTAGACGTCATATCAGGATCCACCTTTTTAGAACCCGACCTCCCAGGTCGGTGTGAACCTTACATCTCTTGGAGGCTGTAGCGTGCCGGACTGTCCAGGTCAGTCAAGGACCGCCCTCCGGGCGGCCGCTGCGCGGCGGCGAAGCCGTCCTTGAGTGACCTGGACAGTCCGGCGATCGTCTCGCCGTGAGATGTAAGGATGGCTCCCTTCCTGGAGGGAAGGCCTTCTGAACCAAGCGAGATCGCGCGCGCCAAAACCCTCTCCCATAGGGAGAGGGCGGGGCCCGCCGCGTAGCGGTGGGAGGGTGAGGGGTTACGAGGGCGGACGCCGTAACCCCTCACCCCTACCCCTCTCCCTCTGGGAGAGGGAGCGCCGCCGCCTCACCCCTCTTCGATCTGTCGTTCGTCCTCGCGGCTGATCGAGACCTCCTCGAAGTCCAGTTCCTCCTGCAGGACCAGGAAGGCGTCGGCGCCGACGGAGTCGGCGTCGCGCAGTTCCTCCAGGCGTTCGCGCTGGCGGCGCAGGGCCTTCAGGCCGACGGCGCGGCGGGCTTCCAGGGGCGGGCAGTCGCGGGCCGCCTCGGCCCCGACGGCCTCGAAGCGGTAGCGCCAGTACTCGGTGGCCGGGCCGGTCTTGTGCGCCAGGACCGCCAGAGCCGCGGCGGCCAGGTCGGCGCGGGCCCGGGCCAGTTCGTCCTCCAGGCCGTTCTCGCCGTCCAGCTTCAGCAGGCGGACCAGCGGCGACAGGGTCATGCCCTGGACCACCAGGGTGGCCAGCACCACGGCGAAGGCGGTCAGCACGATCAGGTCGCGCTGCGGGAAGGTGGAGGGCAGGGCGAAGGCCGTGGCCAGGGTGACGAGGCCGCGCATGCCGCACCAGCCGACCAGCACCCCGTGGCGCAGCGAGCTCGGCTTGGCGTCGCCGCGCAGCCAGCGGATCCGCTTGGCCAGGCGGTTGTAGGTCAGCACCCAGGCCAGGCGCACCCCGACCAGGGTCAGGATCACCGCCCCGGCGAAGGTCGCCGCGTCGCGCAGCCGGCCGGGGTCCATGGCCGTGACGATGGTCCGGGCCTGGAAGCCCATCAGCAGGAAGGCCAGCACGTTCAGCACGAACACCGCCGAGGTCCAGACGGCGAAGCTATGGATCCGCGTCCGGGGCGGGGTGCGCAGGCCGGCGGTGCGGGCGATGGTCATGGCGAAGGCCACCAGGCACAGCACCGGCGACAGGCCGATCCGCTCGGCGATCACCCAGACCCCGAAGGCGGCGACGAACTCGAACACGTTGCCGCCCAGGGTGCCGGCCACATAGGACGACAGGAAGCGCATCAGCCGGGCCAGCACGATGCCAAGCACGATCCCGCCGGGCGCGGCCAGGGTCAGGCGCAAGCCCAGGGCGCCGTCGATCTGGCCCTGGCTCTGCAAGGCCGTGGCGGCCGAGAACAGCAGCAGGGCCGTGGCGTCGTTCAGCAGGCTCTCGCCCTTCAGCACCGCGACCGAGCCGCGTGGCATCTTCACGCTGCCCAGGATGGCGGTGGCGGCGGCCGCGTCGGGCGGGGCGACGATGGCGCCCAAGGCGAGGGCGGCGGCGATCGGCAGGCCGGCCAGGGTCACGCCCAGCCAGGCCACCGCGCCGGCGCTGAGCAGCACGGCGACCACGGCCAGGGCGAACAGCGGCCGCCACAGCCGCCGGACGGCGCCGACCGGGAAGTCGAAGGCCGCGTCGACCAGGGCCGGGGCGATGAACAGGGCCAGCGCCGTGTGCGGCTCGATCGAGATCTTCGGCGCGCCGGGGATCAGGGCCAGGCCGACGCCGGCGGCGGCCAGCATGGTCGGATAGGGGATGGTCAGCCGGCGCGCGGCCTGCAGCAGCAGCACCGCCGCCGCCAGCAGGATCAGCAGGCTCTCGAAAAAGCTCACGAGACCTCCCTCGGCCAGGTGAGGGATAGCCTAAAGCGGTCCTGGAGGAAGAGGGAAGTCCCTAGGCCAATTGACATTCAGGGGCAGGTGCAAGTTCCACCGCCTTCCTGGGCCTTGTGCCCAGGACCCATGTTCGAGGCAGGTGCGGACTCTCTAGGTTTGCGAGGCTGAAAGACCGCGAACTCGGCCGCAATTCCGTTGAAGCTGAACCCTGGGTCCTGGGCACAAGGCCCAGGAAGGCAGGTGAATTACTTGCGAGAAAATGCCGACGGTCCCTACCGCGCGTTGGCCACGCCGTCGACGTCGTCGCCCGAGACCAGGCGCAGCAGGTGGTTGCGGCCCAGGGGGGTGATCTCCCAGCCGCCGCCGCTGTGGCGCGCCAGGCCCAGCGAGGTCAGGGCTTGTGCGGCGGCGATGTTGACGAAGTTGGAATCCTGGCCCGGTTGGCGCTCGGCCAGGCTTTGCAGCGCGCGCAGGTGGCTTTCGGGCAGCGTCTCGGTAGGGGCCTGGGTCATGTCGCTCCGGTGAGTTTCGATCGAAGCCGCCGATCGGCGAGGGCGGACCCTCGGTAACGCCTGGGAAAGCCGCCAGGTCGACATGAACGCCGGCAAGGTAGCACATCGAGCCTCGGTTGGCGCGCCCTTGATCGAACGCCGCTCGCTTTGTCGGGGGGGAAGGCGCATGGTTCGCCGTCGCCGGCCCTCTCGACAAAGCGGGCGCCGAGAACGAGGCCGTCGCGTCCATGACCACCGCCTTATGACCACGTCCGAGAACAAGCTGTTCGGGCCGTACGACTACGAGATCGTCTATGGCTGGTCGGCGCGGGCGCTGGAGGTGACGATCTCGGCGCGGTCGGCCCACCCGCTGATCCGGGGCGACATCTGCACGATCGGCGGCGAGGCCGGGACGACCTGCAAGGACTTCGTCGTCATCGAGGTCAAGTGGCGCGGCGACCTGTGGTCCGCCCGCTGCGTCGGGGCCGGCGAAGAGTTCTTCTGAGCCGCGCGCCAAGTTCCGGGCGTGTTTTCGCTCTGAATTCAGCGGACGGCTTATTGGCTCTGATCAAGAAAAACGTGGGATCTCGGGCGGTCCGCTTTAATCGAGCGGCGCTTTTAATTTCGTGTTAATGGTGCGAAATGCGTGAAATCACCAATCGTACCGTTCTCACCGTTCTACGCCACGATGGTGGATGGAGCGTCGAGCAGGATGGCGACTTTTTCGGCCAGTCGGCCGACAAGGAAGTCGCCAAGGCCGCCGCCCACCGGCGGGCGCTCAGCCTGCACGAGTCGGGACAAGCCTGTCAGATCCGGATCTCCGGCGAGCACGGCTTCTGGGGGCGGTCATGATCAAGGCCCCCGCCAAGCCCAAGCCGCCCCAGTCTCCGGCCGTCACGTTCCGGAGCCAGATCGAGGCCGCGATCGCCGGCGGCGCGCCGGTCGCCGCGATGACCCTGCGCCTGACCCTCAATGACGGCCGCCGCCTGCGCCGCGACGAGACCGTGCCGCTGGACCAGATCAGCTATCTGGGCGGCGAGATGCACTATTTGGGCGTCAAGGTCGTCGAAGGCGGCGTCGACGCCAGCGTCCTGGACCAGGGCGCTTAAGCCGCCACCGCCGCAGGCCCCCACCTGACCACGCTCCGCGTGGTCGTCCGCCCCCGGAGGGGGCGGAAGGTTGGCGCGGCGTCCTTCTTCCCCCTCCGGGGGAGGAGCGCCGCAGGCGCGGAGGGGGCAAGTACGGGGATTGAGCGCGCTGTATCCCCGGCGTTCGCGAGATCGAAACCCCACGAAATCAACCGCTTCTCACTTTTACGCGCCTCTGAATGATCCGCGTTGAATCCCGCTGCACAATCATCGCTGTCCCCGTCGCAAGGGGAGGGCGCTTGGATCCGGCCCGAAGCGGCGATGGGGATAGGCTGAGCGGGGCCGCTGGCGGTTCCCGGCGGGCTCGCCAGGTCGCGCGGCTTACTCTTTAGGAGCGCGTGCGAGTGGCGGACTTGTCGGGACAAGGCCGAGCGGCGAAACGACAGGGCGGTGATCGTACAAGCCGCCTATCGTGGATCGCCGAGCTGGAGACGGAATAGCCGATCCAGTTGGTCCACGCCCGTCCGGGGGTAGCGGAGGCCCGAGCAGACAACGCTCACGCCCGCCGTCCTCACGGCAAAGAACAGCCTGGCGGAGCGGACGACGAACCGAAACACACAAACACTCACGGTCATCCGGGTTCGCCCGGCCGCTCCGTCGCCTCCCCACACACCTTCAGCGGTGAGCCGCGTGAAGCGGCGGAGCCGCGCCCCTCACCAGCTCAGCCCGCCGCGCACCAGCACCGCGGTCTTGTCCGACATGCCATAGGCCATCAGCTCGGCCGGCTTGGCGGGCGGGGCCTTGGCCAGGGCCGGCCAGCCGTCGTGATATTCCAGGGCCGCGACCTCGACCTTGCCCGTTCCGGCGGTCGTGAAGCTCAGGGTCACGCCGTTCGGGTCGGGGGCGTGATAGGTCAGGCTGGACCACTTGCCGGCCACGGTGTTCAGGGTGACGGGCCGGCCGTTCAGGCGCGGCTGGCTGAGCGCGGCGCTGGGGCGCAGGCGGATCGTCACCATCTCGGCGCCCGGCGCGGGGATCAGGCGGACCAGCAGCCGGTCGTCGGCGCGGTCGAGCGTCAGCTGCGGCGGCGCCACCGGCGCGGGGCGGGTTTCGGACATCCACACCGGCTCGCGCCAGAACGGGGCCAGGGTCTGCTTCTTCGGTTCGGAGCCGCCGTCGTCGGGCAGCACGGCCCGGGTCCAGGCGTCCAGGCGCGGCTGGTCGGCGATCCGCCAGGCCTTGCCGGTCGACAGGTCGGCCACCTGCAGGGCCTGGGTGATGGCCGGCCGGCCGGGCTCGCCGCCCAGCCGCGCGGCGCTGGCGATCAGGGCGATCCCGGCGACGGCCAGGATCCCGGCGGCGCGCCAGGCCCAGCGGGTGGCGGCGAAGTCGTGGGCCAGCGGCGACAGGGCCGGGGCGGCCAGCATGGCGAAGGCGGCCAGGATCGCCGGCTCCATCATGCCGACGCCGGCGAAGGTCCAGGCCCCCCAGGCCGCCAGCTGGGCGGTCGACAGCACGGCCAAGAGGCCGACAGCGAAGGTCAAGGCCAGCGCCACCCGCTTGTCCCGCGTGCCGCCGACGCCGATCACCAGGGCCGCGCCGACGGCGGCGACCAGCAGCGGCCAGGTCAGCATCACGGTCAGGCCCGGCGCC
The DNA here is from genome assembly GCF_001425745.1 of Caulobacter sp. Root343. Lineage (GTDB taxonomy): Bacteria > Pseudomonadota > Alphaproteobacteria > Caulobacterales > Caulobacteraceae > Caulobacter. The sequence continues at coordinate 112,366 of NZ_LMDF01000002.1, forward strand.
AGGGCCTGGGCGGCGGTGGCCAGGATCAGCACCACGACCATCCCGCCGATCCAGGCCCCCAGGGCGCCGGTCCGGAAGCCGAGCGCGGCGGCGGCGAACACGCAGGTGGCGACGCCGAGGCCAAGGCCGATCGGATCGAAGCCGCCGGCCAGGCTGCACGCCCCGCCCAGGGCCAGGGCGACGACGCAGGGAATGATCCGGCTGGCCCCTCGCGCCTGGGCCGTGGCCACGCCCAGGCCGGCGGCGACCGCGATGATCCCCGCGCCCCACAGCAGATGGTCGAAGCGGATCAGCAGGCCGTAGAAGCGCTGGATGTCCTGGATCATCAGCGCCCGGCCGGCCAGGTGCAGCACCAGGCCGGCGCTGGAGGCAATCAGCAGCAGGCCGGCCGCGCCGCGGGCGATCTCCCAGCCGCTGGCGCCCTGTCCGGCCAGGGTGCGCCAGGCGGTGAACAGGATCAGCGCGGCGGCCAGCCCCAGCAGGATCCAGCCGACGACCGGCGGATAGCTGACCAGGACGAGGCCCAGCACGTCGGAATAGATGGCGTTCTCGGTTCGAGCCGGCAGCTGGGCCGCGTCGGCCAGGGCGCGCACGGTCGGCAGGACCTGGTCGCCGATGTGCTGCAGGCTGCCGCGCTCCAGGTGATCGGGCCGGGCCAGCGGCGTGTGATAGGCCAGCTGGTCGTCGATGAAGGCCAGGTTCAGCCCGGGCAGGCCGCGCTTCACCGCGTGGGTGAAATCGGTGTCGTTCGGCATCTTCTCGTAGACGGTCGCGGCGACCGAATTGGCCGAGGGGGTCTTGGCGGCGCGAGCGAAGACGCCGATCAGCGCGCCGTTGCCGGAGCCGGTCTGGAACATGGCCGCCCGCCCAGCGTCGCCGCGCGCCTCCAGGTTCACGACCAGGCCGACGTGCTTCAGCATCGGGTCGCGGGCGAAGAAGGCGTCGGCGCCCAGCAGGCCCGGCTCCTCGGCGTCGGTGAACAGGAAGATCACGTCGCGGGCGTGGAGCCCATGGGCGCTCTCGTCCGCCTTCAGGGCGCGGGCCACCTCCAGGGCGGCGGCCACGCCGGCGGCGTCGTCGGCCGCGCCGGGCGAATTGTGGACCGAGTCATAATGGCTCATCACCAGGATCGCCGGCAGGTCGCGGTCCTGGCCCGGCAGCACGCCGACCAGGTTCTGCACCGCCGCGGCGCCCAGGGCGCGGCCGTCCTTCGAATAGGGCAGGAAGCCCTCGCCCGGATGGACCGAGACCTCGAGGCCCAGCGCGCTGATCCGGGCCAGCAGGTGGTCGCGGACCCTGGCGATCTCGGCCGAGCCGGTCGGGTGGGGCTTGCGGGCGATGGCGGCGACGTCGGCCATGGCCCGGTCGGCCGAGAAGGCGCTGGCCGGGGCGCTGGCCGGAACGGCGGCGGGCGGCCGCTGGCTCCAGGCGCCGAGGGCCAGGCCCAGGACCAGGCAGATCCAGAATCCGAGGAAGCGGATCGTCTTCATCGGCGTGCCTCCGGGTTCGAATCGATCCCCCACCCCGGGGCCATGCTGAGGTGATGCGCCGTGATCCGGAACCCCCGAAATGACCCAAGCCCTCGAAATGAAAAGGGCGACCCGGTGGCCCGGATCGCCCTTCCCCTTCCGAAAGCCGGCGACGCGCCTGGCGCCGCCGGTTCCCCCTCCCGGTTAGACTTTTTTGGGTCGGTTAGAACTTCGACCGCAGCGTCACGCCGTAGGTGCGCGGGGCGCCCAGGAACGCGTCGTAGGTGATCGTGTCCAGCGCCGGGCTGTAGGTCGCCTGGGTGGCGCTGAGGCCCGAGGAGCCCTGCAGGGTGCCGTTGAAGGCGACCTGCATGTACTTCTCGTTGAACAGGTTCTGGCCCCACAGCTCCATGGTCCAGCGATCGTCGGCCGAGCCCAGGCTCACGCGACCGTTCACGACCGTGAAAGCCTTCTGCATCTTCGGCGGGAACAGGTCCGAGCCCGTATTGTACGAGGACGAGTACTTGGCGCCGAGGTTGAAGCGGACCTTCAGATTGTCGCCGACCGGGGTCTCGTAGGTCATCGAGCCCGAGGCCGAGTACTTCGGAGCCAGCGACATGCGGCTGCCCGGCAGCAGGGCCAGGGCGTTGCCCGGGTCGTTCGGGATCGGCTGGCTGCCATACTCGGTCAGGGCGTAGGTGAAGCCGCTCTGGACCATCAGGCCGTGGACCGGGGTGAACCACAGGAAGTCTGCGTCGAAGCCCTTGGACTTCACCTCGGGGATCGAACGGACGACGAACGAGGTGCCCAGGAAGGTGTTCAGCTGGAAGTCGGTGAACTTCTGGTGGAAGGCGCTGACGTTGAAGAGCACCGTGCGGTTGAACAGGGTGTTCTTGACGCCGAGCTCGTAGCTGTCGACGAATTCCGCCGGGAACGAGGTGTCGTAGATCGGCGCCACGCCGCTGCCGCCCGAGGGCAGGCCGTTCGACGACTGGGTGCGGTCCAGGTTGAAGCCGCCGCCCTTGTAGCCGCGCGCGAACGAGGCGTAGGTGAAGACCTGCGGCGAGAAGCGGTACGAGGCCTTGAGCGTGCCGCTCCACTCCTTGTCCGACCGAGACTGCTTGGTGCCGCGGCCGTTGAACAGCGGGTTGGCCCAGGGCAGGCAGAGGTTGCCGATGACGGTCGGGGTGGCGGCCGCGCCGACGATGCCGGCGATGCGGGCCTGACCGGCGGGCGACAGGGCCGTACCGCAGCCGACGCCGCCGTCGCTGTTGGTCTGGAAGGTGTCGAGCTTCTTCTCTTCCGACGTATAGCGCAGGCCGCCGGTGATCTCGAACGCGTCGGTCACGTGCCAGGTGTCATTGGTGAACAGGGCGACCGTGGTGGCGCGCTGGTCGTAGCGGTCATAGAGGCCCTGGCCGCCGGCGAACGAGGTGTTCGGGGCGCGATTCAGCAGCAGGGCGATGAAATTGGCCACGCCCGCCGGATTGGCGGCCGAGCGCGACAGCAGCCGGCCCAGATACTGCTCGTAATCGTTGCCGTACAGGAAGTTGGTGCGGGTCTCCAGGCGCTCGTCCGCCAGGAAGGCGCCGAACAGCCAGTCGAACTTGTCGCTCTTGCCGGCCAGGCGCAGTTCCTGGGTGTAGGTCGTGAACTGCGAATGGTTGGTGCCGTCCTTGTTGCGATAGGCGAGGTCGGCGGTGCTGAAGTCGGCGTCCTGGCCGTTGTCGGTGCGCCATTGGCGGATGGCCGAGATGCTGGTCAGGCTGCCGAACGGCAGGTCGATGTCGCCCTGCAGCGACACGCCCTTGTCCTCGATGGTCGACGGAGCGCCGCGGTTCGAATAGGCCACGCGCTTGTATGGGTCGGCGGTCGTGGCCACCGGGGTCGCCTGGCCCGAGACCAGGGCCAGGATGCCGGCGGTCGGGCCGGTGCGGATCTGCACGGCGCCGCAGCAGTTCTCGTTACGCTTCGAATAGTCGGCGATGACGCGGAAAGTGGCCTGGTCGTCGGGCACGAACAGCAGCTGGCCGCGCACGGTGTAGAAGCCCTGGTCGGCGTCCTGCTTGCGCTTGGACGGGCCGTTGCCGACGATCACGTCGTTGTAGCCGTCGCGCTCGCGAGCCGCGACGTAGAGGCGGCCGGCCAGCTTGTCGCCGACCAGCGGGCCGGTGACCGAGGCCGAGACGCCACGGGCGTCGTAATTGCCCAGAGTGACCTCGGCGTTGGCGCCGAAGCCGAACTCGGGCTCCTTGGTCACCACGTTGATGACGCCGGCCGAGGTGTTCTTGCCGAACAGGGTGCCTTGCGGGCCCTTCAGCACCTCGATGCGCTCCATTTCGCCCAGGTCGCCGAAGCCGACGCCGTTGCGGGGACGATAGACGCCGTCGATGACCACGCCGACCGAGCTCTCCAGGCCCGGATTGTCGCCGACGGTGCCGATGCCGCGCACGCGAGCGGTGGTCGAGGCTTCCGACGAGGTCGAGGTGACGGTCAGGCCGGGGGTCAGGATCGTCAGATCCTTGATGTCCCTGACGCCGGTGTCCTGCAGCAGCTTGGCGCCGACGGCGGTGACCACCACGGGGACGTCCTGCAGGTTCTGTTCCCGCTTCTGGGCGGTGACGATAATGCTGTCGACAGTTTGGGTGTCGCTCGTTTGAGCCTGCGCGGCGCTCGAGGCGCCAAGACCGGCGAGGACAACAGCGGACGCAGTGCCGCAAAGCACCTGGGTGAAGCGCATTTCCTACCTCGGTTTGTTGGCCGAAAGCGCTTGCCCGCCCCCGGCTTGTTTTTCGTTGCTCCGTCGAACGATTGTTCGAATGGATGGCCAAGGGTTAGGCGCCACCCCCGGTCTCGGCAAGTGAAATCCCTTGCGGGGGAAAGGTTCTGGCGGTTTCTGTTGCCGGGAAGCGACAGCGTTCGCCGCCGTCATCGACCTTCGAAAGGGACTTGCGCGGGCGGCGGGTCAGGCTCATCTGGCGGCCATGAGCCTCTCGCCCGACTACCGCCCCGACCCGCGTTTCCAGGCGCTGGGACGCGACTTCGCCGATCCGGTCGAGGCGGCTGACTTTCCACAGACGATCCTGCGTTTTCGGAACGATCGCCCGGCGGCGAGCGTGGGCCTGGCGACACTGAGCGACGCGGACTGGGTCCGTCACTTCGGACGCTTCGAGCCGTTGCCGGACAACATGCCGCTGCCGCTGGCCATGCGCTATCACGGCCACCAGTTCCGCGTTTACAACCCCGACCTGGGCGACGGGCGCGGCTTTCTGTTCGCCCAGCTACGGGAGCAGGGAACAGGTCGCCTGCTGGACCTGGCCACGAAGGGCTCGGGCCAGACGCCATGGTCGCGCTCGGGCGACGGCCGGCTGACCCTGAAGGGCGGGGTGCGCGAGATCCTGGCCGCCAGCCAACTGGAAGCGCTTGGCGTTCCGACCTCGCGGGCCTTCTCGCTGGTCGAAACGGGCGAAGCCCTGGTGCGGGGCGACGAGCCCAGTCCGACCCGCTCGGCGGTGCTGACCCGGCTGTCGCACAGCCACATCCGGTTCGGCACGTTCCAGCGCCTGGCCTATTTCGATCGTCGCGACCTGATCACCCAGTTGGTCGATCATGTGGTCGAGACCTATTTCCCGCATCTGGCCGACGCGCCCGACCGCCCGGCGGCGCTGCTGGAGGCAACGGTGGCGGCCAGCGCCCATCTGCTGTCGCGCTGGATGGCGGCCGGCTTCGTGCACGGGGTGCTCAACACCGACAACATGGTCGTCACGGGCGAAAGCTTCGACTACGGCCCCTGGCGTTTCCTGCCACGCAACGACCCGAACTTCACGGCCGCCTATTTCGACCATTCCGGGCTCTACAGCTTTGGCCGTCAGCCCGAGGCGGTGTTCTGGAACCTGCAGCAGTTGGCCGCCTGCCTGACCCTGGTCGGCGACCAGGCGGGACTGCTGGCGGCGCTGAACGGCTTCTCCGACGCCTATCGCATCGCCCTGCGCGCGGCGATGCTGGATCGGCTGGGCGTCAAGAGCCGCGATCCCGACGCGGACGTGGAGCTGGTCAACGCCGCCTTCCGGGCCTTGGCCGAGGGCGGCGACGCCCTGCGCTGGGAGCCGTTCTTTTTCGACTGGTTCGGCGGCGAGGCTTCGGAGGCGCGCGCTCTGGCGGGGCCGCGCGCGGCGCTCTACGGCGCCGAGACCTTCCTGACCTTCCGCCGACAACTCGCGGCTTTCGAGCCGGATCGCCCCGAACGGCTCGAAAGCGCAGTCTTTCAGGCGTCCGAACCCGAGGAGCTGATCATCGAGGAGGTCGAGGCGCTGTGGGCGCCGATCGCCGAGCACGATGACTGGGGGGCGCTCCACGCCAAGCTGGGCCGGATCCAGGCGGCGCGGGCGGCTTATCAGCTTGGCCGCGACGGAGGCAAAAAAGCCGCGTTCTGAATTTTTTCGTTCGAGCGCGGAACAACCGTCAAGGTTCCGTCTTACAACTGCGGCACAGTACCGCCGACGAACGCCGTGTGGAGACACCCAATGCGCTTCTTCCAACCGATCCTGCTGGTCTGCGCCGTGGCCATGTCATTCGTGGGCGCCCTCGGTCTGCCGGGCTGCGCCCGCGCCATCGGCGAGTGCCTGCGCGATCGTCCCGAGCTGGCCTAGGGCCGTTCTGGGCGGCTAGGCGCTCAGCGCTTCCGGTCCCGCGACCGCGTCGCCAGTCAACTGGCGCCGCGCGGTCATGGGGAACGCGGCCAGGAACCGTTCCAGGAACAACCACGTCGCCTTGTCGTGATCCAGGTGGTGGGTCAGCAGGCCGATCGGCTCGTCCCATCGGCCGGCGAGGCGTCGCTGGGCCATCAGCCGGCGCATACGCGACAGGAATCTCCAGCTCCCCCGGAAGCGCCCGCCGCCTTTCCAGCGCAGCACGTCCAGGTGCGCGTCCAGCCGCGCGACGCCGCTCTCCGTGCCGCTGACCCGATCGAAGCCCGAAACGGCCAGGATCGAGGATTCCGGCAGGGCCGCGAGCAGCTGTGGCGTCAGATTGTTCCAGGGGGGCACGAACAGGGTGGGGGCGGCGCCGGCGCGGTGAAAGGCCATCACGGTCGATCGCAGTTGGGTGCTGACCCAATCGACGCCGTCGCCGTCGACGATCTCGCCGAAGCCCCGGCCTTCCGGTTGGCGATTGACGTGCTTGAACCCGTGGACAGCGATCTCGACGCCTGGCTCGGTCTCCACCCGGCGAACCAGCAGCGGCAGGTTCGGACCGGCGATCGACGCCAGGGTCAAGGCGGCGCCGTGACGACGGGCCAGGTTCAGCAGTTGCTCCAGCGCCCCGGTCGGGACGCGCGCATCGTCGTCGCGCCACCAAAGCACGGGCGTGCGGCCCGCTCTGGCCCAGAGCAGGAGCTCGGGACCGAGGACCAGGCGGAAGGCGAGGGGCAGGCGGGCCGACATCGGCGGCCTACTGCGCGGCGGCCTCGGCGCGACGCAACGGCAGCGGAGCCGGCGGGACGACCGGACGCTCCGCCTGCCCGTCGCGTGCGCGGTTGCGAAGGATCTCGCGCGCCCTCAGGTTCGACAGGATCGGATAGAGGCCGGCCATCAGTGAGATCAGGAAACCCAGGTCGCCTTCGCGGTGACCCTTGCGTGAGACGTAGCACTTGAAGAACCGGCGTACGCCCCGGAAGGCGTCGTCGGCGATGCTCTTGACCTTGCCGCTGTCGGCCAGATCTTGGGCCTTCAGGGCGGTGTAGCGGCCCAGGCGCGCGAACATGTCGGCGATGTCCTCGTCGACCATGTGGCGCAGGGGTTCGTTCAGGCGGCCGCCGAAGGCGCCGTCCAGCTTGGCGCCCGGATGGACCCGCTCGGCCTTCCAGGACTTCACGCCGCGGCGGAACAGGCGCGCGGCCGACGAGGTGCCGAACGAGCCGCCCCAGCCGTGGCGAACCAGCTGGTCGCCGACATAGTTGTCGATCGGGATCTGGTACCAGTCGGCGGCGTCGGCGCGCTCGATCGTGTCGCGGATTTCCCGGGCGAAGGCGGGGCTGACGCCCTCGTCGGCGTCCAGCTCCAGGATCCACTCGCCGGTGCAGCGAGCGATGCCGGCGTGCTTGCGCGGTCCCTCGATCGGGAAGATCCCCGAAACGACGCGAGCGCCGTACTGACGGGCCACGGCTTCGGTGCCGTCACTGCAGCGGTCGGCGACCACGACGATCTCGTCGCAGAACGACAGGGCCCCCAAACAGGCGTGCAGACGCTGCTCTTCGTTGTGCGCACAGATCAGCGCGGAAAGCTTGGCCATCACCAATTCCTCGATTGAACGACCACGCCCCCGCGATCGCCCTCGAATCGATGACGGCGCGGGCCAGCGCCGCCCCCCGTCCGCGCGGTAAGAATTGTGTAAGCTTTGCAACAAGCTTTCGGTTTTGACGCCTAGAAGTTGGCCGACAGGGCCAGGCTCCACGTGCGCGGTCGTTGCGGCGTCACCTGACGGACCTGGCCGAAGCTGAAGGGGTTGCCATAGGCGAAGGTGTCGCTGGAGCTGTTCCAGGGATTGCTGACGAACAGGGCCGCGCGCCAGCGGTCGGTCATCAATTGGGCCGACAGTTTGCCGGTATAGTAGCCGCCCATCGACGGCGAATAGCGCGGGTCGAAGGTCAGGCGGGATTCGCCGATGTAGCCGGTCTCGGCCGTCAGCATCAGGGTGGCGTCGGCCAGGATCGGGCGCTGGTAGGTGACCAGGCTGCCGAACGAGACATCGGGCACGCCCGGCAGGCTGGCGGTGTCGGCGATCCCGTAGCCGGGCTCGATACGCGTCAACTTGGGTTCGTTGAACAGGGCGTTGCCCGACAGGGTCAGGCGCGACGTGGCCCGCCAGGCGGCCTCGATCTCGAGGCCCCGATTGCGGCCGTCGCCGATATTGGCGGTGTAGGACAGGCCCGAGCCAAAGTACTGGTCCGTCTGGATGTTGCGCCAGTCGTCATAGAACAGGGCCGCCCGCAGGTTCATCCGCCCCCGGAACGGGTTGAGCGTCGCGCCCACCTCGTAGTTGCGCAGATGATCGGGGCGGAATACCCGACGGGCTTCGTTGGGCGTGGTCAGGCCGCCGGAGTTGAAGCCGCCGGCGCGGTAGCCCTCCGACGTCAGCGCATAGATCAACCCGCCGCCGGCCAGGTCGCGCTGCACCGAGAACTTTGGCGAGAAACCGCTGAACGAAGCCTTACGGTCAAGGTCGCGCGATTGCCCAGGATAGGGGGCCAGCACGTACGAACGCGTGTGGATGGTGGTCTCGAACGAGCGTCCGCCCAGGGCGACCTTCCAGCCGGCCCCGAGGTCATAGGTCGCCTCGCCATAGAGGGCGTACTCGTTCAGCCGATCCTTGCGATCCTCGTCATAGACGCTGCGGGTGACGCCGCTGGTGCGCGCCCGGAGGTCGGCGTCGCCTTCCTCGATGCTGGTGGCCGTGAACAGACCGACCATCCAGCGCAGGCGACCGCGTTCCGGTCCGGTGTAGAGCGCGTCCTCGACGACCATTCGAAGACGCGCGGATTCGTCATAGAGCCCCAGTTCCACGGCCTCGTCGGCGAACTCGGTCAAGGCCAGGGTGGCGTCGTAGCGGCTGGCGTACTTGTGGGTGACATAGCCGGTGACCGACTCGAAGCGGCCCCAGTCGCCCGAGCCGCTGATCTTCAGCGAGGTCTCGCCCAGGCGGTTGCGGTGGGTCTCACGCACCTGGTTGGCGCGTCTTGGCGCTCCGGCCACCAGGGTGACGTACTGGGTGTCCTTGGACGAGACGCTCTGGGCGGCGCTCCCCAGCTTGACCTGCCAGTCGCCCAGGTCGACGCGCCAAGCCAGGCGGCCGCCGAGGCGGGTGGTCTTGTCGACGTTGGACAGGCGCAGGTTGACGTCGTCCAGATAGCCGCCGTCGACATCGTGATAGACCGCCGCCCGCACGGCCGAGACCTGGCCAAGCGGCGCGTTGACCACGCCTTCCAACCGATAGGAGGGCGAGCCGGAGTCCGTCGCCGCGGTGGTTGCGCCCACCGACCCGTAAAAGGCGCCGAGCTCGGGCTGGCGGGTGACGATCCGATAGATGCCGCTGAGCGAACCGCCGCCGTAGAGCGCGCCCTGGGGACCGCGCAGCACCTCGACCCGATCGACGTCGATCAGGCGCAGATCGGGGTCGGGCGCATTGTAGTTGACCGGGACGTCGTCGAGATAGGTGCCGACCGTCGATTGGGTCCGTCCGGTGAAGGTCCCGTCCGACAAGCCGCGCAGCAGGATCTTATTGCGCGCCGCGCCCAGGTTCGTGGTGATGAAGCCGGCCGTCTGGCGGGCCACCGAACCAGTCTCGCCGACACCGGTGTCCTGCAGCTGCGGCGAGCCGATGACGCTGACGCCGCCGGGCAGGCTGCCCAGGCGCGGCGGCCGCTTGCCCGCGCTGATGACCAGGGGGGCCAGCGGAGCGACGGGCTCCACGGCGATCGTGGCGCGCGCGGCGACCGGCGGCCTGACTGGCGCGGCTGCCGGCGAGCGAGGGTGAGGCGAGAAGCGAATCGTCCGGGCGTCGACGAAGGCATAGCCGCAACCCTTGCCTTGGGTGGCTCGGTCGAGCGCCTGCTTGAGGTCGAAGATTCCGACCAGAGGGACGCCGGCCCCCTGGCACGCCTCGACGCCGCCGACCGATACGCCCATGCGGACGCCCAGTTCGATCAGGGTTTCCGCGGTGGTGGCCTTGTGGATATTGAGCGGCGTGCGGACGTCCGCGGCGACCGCGCCGTGTCCGCTGGCGCCTAGACCCAGTATGCTGGCGGCGAAAAGGATCGAGGCCCGTCTCAGGATCGGGCCCGCGCGCAAGCGTCAGTTCGGCGCTGAGGATTTCCCGCGCAGGACAATCGAATCATCGGTTGGCGTCGCCGATAGCGGCATGAGGCTGGTCAGGCGGCGAACCATCGCATCCTGACTATCCACGATCAATACGCCGGAAAACCGAAGGTTGGCCGCGGTTTCGCCCTCAAGGCGAAGCGGCCGGTCGAAATAGTGGTTCATGTCGCTGACGATCCGGCCCAGCGGCTGGTCGCGATAGATCAGTCGGCCCGAACGCCAGCCCACCTGATCCTCGGCGGCCACGGCGCGGACGACGACGCCAGAGGCGCCTTCGACATGCTCGAGCATCTGGCCGGGGCGCAGGCGCACGGGCGTGTCCTCGCCATCGGTCGAGACCTCGACCAGGCCGCGCAGCACGGTGACGCTGAGCTGGCCGTCACGGCGGCGGACGTCGAACTTGGTCCCGACCACGCGCACCGTCTCATCGCCGGCGGTGATCAGGAACGGGCGCTGGCTGTCGTGCGCCACGTCGAACAGGGCTTGGCCGTCATGCACGGTGACGCGGCGGGCTTCCTTGTCGAGGCGCACCGACACGTGCGAGTCGGTGTTCAGATCGATGTGGCTGCCGTCCGCCAGCTGGACGGCGCGGTGCTCGCCCTTGGCGGTGGCGTACAACGCGTCGGGCTGGGGCAGCAGTTCGCCCCAAGGCGCGACGACGATCGCGACGGCGGCCACGGCGGCGGCCGCGCCCAGACCACCCAGCCAACGCCAGTCGATCGTGAACGCCCGCTTCACCGTGGCGCGCCTGGGTTCGGCCAATTCCCCCCGGACGGCCGAACCTCGCTGGAAGATCTCCTCGTCGACGGCTTGGATAGCGTCATACGCCTCCAGCGCGCCAGGCTCGCTCAGCCAAGCGTCAAACGCCAGCCAGTCGGTCTCTTCGACCTCCGGCCGCTGCAGTCGGGTCAGCCAATCGGCCGCCTCTTGCAGATGTTGCGCTGACCGGCTCATCCGGCGTTGCTCCGACGAGGATCCATCATCCCCCTGAACGTAGACGGCGCCCCGAAGCGTCGTCCTCCATGCGTGCTTGCATAAATCACCGCAGACGCCGCGTCAGTGTCTTTAAAGCAGAGCTGATGTGCTTTTCCACCGTGCTGACGCTGATGCCCATGCGGCGGGCGGTCTCTATGTGGCTATGCCCGTCCAGCTTGTGCAGCTGAAAGGCCTGGCGGGTTTTCTCGGGCAGGTCCTCGACCGCCTCGACCAGCGCCTGCAGGCGCTGGCGGCCGGCGACGACCTCGTCGGCCGAGGGTTCGTCGGCGATCTCCTGGCCCGCGACGGCCGTGGTGTTGATGGCGCGCCAGTCGTTGTCGCGGGCGCCGGAGCGCTTCTGGCTGCGCAGGCGGTCCAGCATCAGGTTCGAGCCGATGCGATGCAGTAGGGCCGACGGGTTGTCGACTGGGCCGATCGCCTCCATGCCGCTGAGCCGCAGATAGAGGTCCTGAACCAGGTCCTCGGCCTCGGCGCGGGAGCCCAGGCGCGCCGCGAAGAAACGCACCAGGTTGGCGCGCTTTTCCTCGTACAAGCCCAGCAGCACGGCCTTGTCCGAGCCTGTCACGCTCAAAAGATCCCCCGCGTCCGCCAATCGCCGCCCCCTCAAGGCGCAGCACTATCCATCTTTTTGGCCGAAAGACGATCGTTAGTTCGACCGTTCGTCCGTCCTCGCCGAAGCAGATAGGGCGGCGACGGATCCGGAGAAAGCGCCGCGCATGTTGAATACCGATACTTTTCTTGGTTCCCGTTGAAATCGTTTCGTTTGACCCGATCGAGCGACACCACGAAGACCTGGATTTTGTGTGGCGAAATGTCGCGGAGGCCCTGTGGACCGCGCCGGCTTTCGCGGCGCCTGGGGCGCGATCCGATCATCTGACGTCCGATCGACGGGTTTCGTCCGGACCCGGCGGGGCTCGACATTGTAATCCATTGTAAAAACAGCGCCGCCACCTCTGGTGGCGCCGAGGATCTTGCTCTTTAACCTTCCGCGAACGCGGTTCGGGGAGCGCGGGATCATGAGTCAGTCCAGCGTGATGCAGCGACACGTTCCCCAGACGGCCGGCAAGACCGCCGCCGTCGCCCTTCTCAATCCGGTAGTGGGCGAAATCGCCAGCGCCCTGCTCGACCTGGGCGGCGCCGCCCACCGCGACGTCGTCGTCGCCTATGTCGCCAAGCAGCGTGGCTTGTATCGCCCCCCGGACTCCCTACGACGTGAACTGGGCGCGGCGTTCGACGCCTATTGTGACGGCGCCTGTGATCCGCGGGCGCCGGGCCTGCTGCACCTGCCCTACGGCCCCCAGAGCGCCCGTTGGGCCCTGACCGATCGCGGCTATCGCATGCTGCGGATGGGAGAGGCGCGATGAAGCCGGTCACGCCCCGCTGGACCGTCACAACCGAACGATCTCGAGAGCGCCGTCACTACACGCCGCTGGTCCTGGCCGCCGTCCTCGCGGCTCTGGTCTGGGCCGTCATCGCCTGGGGCGGCGTGGTGCTGGGCGCCTGGCTGGCGTGACCCGAGGCGCGGGTCGCGCTATCGTCGAGCGGTTGGGGATTTTCGGGGGCGAGTGATCATGCGCGGACGTAACCTGGGGCTGGCCGTCGCCGGCCTTCTGGCGCTGAACGCCTGCGCCTCGCCACGGGCCGTGGGCCAGGGCGACGTCGCCATCCTGAAGGGCGCGACGATCGCCGGCTATGCCAGTCAGGTCGACGGCGATGACGCCGCCTACGCCAAGGCCGTGCAGGCCCAGGCGATCACCCGTTTCGAGAGCCAGTTCGCGGCCAAGCCCGCCTATCTGGTCCAGGTCGGGGTGGCCTCGGCCCCGCCGACCGTCGGCGTCTCCACCGCCGCCGAGACCCTCGAGGCCAAGGCTTGGCGCAGCCAGCCGCCAGCCTCAGGGTCGTGGAGTGAGCTTTTCGGGGGCAAAGGCCCTGTCCGCATCGTGACCCTCGCCGTGCTGGACGCTCGCACGGGCAAGACGGTCGCCTGGTCGTCGATCCGGGTGCGCAAGGGCGAGCCGGCGGTGGTGGCCGACCTGCTGGTCCAGGCTCTGCAAGCGCCCGCCCCCCTCCCTCAGAAAAGAGGGGGCTGAGCCTTCGCTAGCTCATCCCGTGACGCGGCAGGCGCACGGTGAATTCCGCGCCGACGCCGGGTTCGCTGCGGCATGAGACCTCGCCGCCGTGGCGGGCGACGGCGGCCTGCACGAAGGCTAGGCCCAGGCCGACGCCGCCGGCGGCTTCCGATCCCGGACGCTCGAAACGCTGGAACGGCCGGAAGGCCGTGGCGGCCTCCTCGCGCGAGAAGCCCGGACCCTGGTCGGCGATGGCGACATTGGCCGTGGGGCCGTTGGCGGATGGTTGCTCGGACAGGGTGACGGTGATGGTCGAGCCCTCGGGGCTGTACTTCACCGCGTTGCCCAGCAAGTTGACCAGCGTGCGAGCCAGGACGCCGCGGTCGCCCAGCACCATCAGCGGGACGTCGCCGCCGACCTGTTCGATCTTCATTCGCCGCTGGACCGACTGCGGCCAGACCTCGTCGATGGCCTCGATGGCGATGTCCGCCAAGTCGACGGGCTCCAGGGACACCGGTGTCACCTCGGCACGGGCCAACTGCACGAAGCCATCGGCCAGGGCCAGGGTGCGCTTGGCGTAGGCGGTGACGCGCTCGGCCAGTTCGGGCGGTACGTCCGGGGTGGTGGCCAGCAGGGCCAGGATCGAGGTCTGCGGCGAGCGCATGTCGTGGGTCAGCAGCTGCAGGGCCTGCTCGCGCTGGCGCATGGCGGCGGTGAGGATCGAAATGTCGGCCAGGCGGACGATGAAGCCGGCTCCCGCCCCGGTCTCATCGCGTCGGAACACGGTCTGCAGCTGATAGGCCCGGCCGTCGGGCAGGTGCAGGTCGATCGGCTCATGGCGATCGGTCGCGTGCGGCCAGTCCAGCTCGAAGCGGCGGCCGAGCGGTTCCAGGGCGTTGATCAGGTCGGCCAGGGAAGCGTCGTTCAAGACACGCTGGGCCGGCCTGAACAGGGTCTGGGCGGCGGCGTTGGCGGCGATCACCCGGCCCTGCGCGTCGGCGACCAGGGTGGCGTCGGGCAGGCTGAACAGGGCGTCGGCCGAGAAGCGGCGCAGGTCGTCGATCCGGCTGATCGCCTCGCCCAGGTCCAGGGCCTGGCGGGCGACGACGTCGCTCTCGAATTCTTTGGACGAATTCCCGGACGAGGTATGGCGGCCGCGGACGATCGCGCGCACCCGCGCCAGTTCACGGCCCAGCAGGTCATTGACCCGGCCCAGCTGCCCCCAGCCCCAGACGAGGGCCACGACCTTCAGGCCGACCACGGTGGCGACGGGCGAGAGCCAGACATGGCCAAGCCAGAACATCGCCGCCGAATAGGTCAAACCCACCATGCAGAGGCCGATGGTCAGCACCAGGTTGGCGCGCGGCGGCAGCACCAGGAAGCCAGCCATCAGCAGCCACAGCAGGGCCAGGGTGAACGCTACCCGGCCCCAGGGGCCAGCCGGCTTGATCATCAGGCCGCTGCGCAAGCCATCCAGGATGCTGGCCTGGAGCTGCACGCCGGTCATGCTGGCGGCGTCCGGGGTCACGGGGGTGGGGAAGGCAGGCCCCAAGCCCGGGGCGGTCAGGCCCACGAACACGGTGCGGCCGGCGATCAGCGAAGGCGGAACCTCGCCGTCCAGCACGCTGGAGAAACTGACGTGGCGATAGATCGACGGCGGCCCGGCGAACGGGATCAGCAAGGTCTGGTCGGCGCCGCGCGTTGTGTCGTGCGCGCCCGGCGCTCGGGTTGCGCGATGAACCACGGTCATCAGGTCGGGGCTGAGGGTGGGGCCATTGGCCTCGAACGGCGCCATGCGGCGCACGACGCCGTCGTCGTCGAAGCGGACGTGAGCCAGGCCAATGCCGGCCGCGCCCCGGGCGATTTCCGAAATCGAACCGATGATCCGGGCCGGGGCGTCGTCGCCGCCATATTGCAGGAACTGGGGCAGATAGACCTTGCCCGAACGTGTGATGGCCTGGCCCAGGGTCTGATCCCGGGCCGGGTCGGACGAGGGCTGGCTGAACAGCACGTCGTAGACGATGGTGCTGGCGCCGGCCGCGCTCAGCCGGTCGATCATCTGGGCATGAACGTCGCGCGACCACGGCCAGGCGCCCAGCTGGGCCAGGCTACGGTCATCGATGTCGACGATCAGGATCGAGGCGTCGGCCGGCCGCCCGTTGGCGCGGGCCAGTACGTCGTAAAGCACGTCGTCCACCCGCTTGGGCGGCAGGATCGCGAACAGGACGAAGACCAGGCTGGAAAGCACGGCCAGCAGCAGCCACGACAGCAGCCGTCCCGGAGGGCGCTGGGGTTTTGAACTCAGGTCTGTCACTTGCCGATCTGCAGGGTCTGCAACGGACCGACCTTCTCGGTGACCGTCCCGTTCTTGAAGCGGACGGCCGTCACCCGCCAGGCATAGGCGCCGGCCGGCAGGTCGGTCAGGGTCAGTTGCGGCTCGGTCAGGCCGGGTTGATCGACCACCGGCGCCTTGCCTTCCCCGATCTTGTCGGCGGGGCCGGGGAATAGCTGAAAGCGGTAGTTGCGAACGCCATCGCCGGCCGAGCTCCAGCGGAACAGGAACTTGCGGTGCTCGCCTTCGCGGCTGTCGACGGGAGCGGCGGTTTCCAGCGTGTCGAGGTCGCGGTCGAAGCTGTAGTCGGCTGGAAAGCCCTCCAGCCCGTTGGCGTCCAGCACGGTCAGGCGGACGAAATAGGTGCCGTTGGCCAGCTCGCCGAAATCGGCGGCGGGCGCGGTCGTCGTCGCTTCCGCGAAGACGCCGATGAAGCCCGCGTCGCGCGACAGCTGCAGGCGATAGGCGCTGGCGCTTGCTGCCGACTCGACGGCGAAATGGACGGTCTTGTCGCTCTGGTTCTGGCCGCGGGTGTCCAGCTTCGGCGCGGGCGACAGCTTGACGGGGGCGGTGACCGCGCCCTGGGCGGCGCTGACGCCGAAGCCGGCGGGCACCGGCGGCGCGCGGGCGACGACCACGCCGGCGTCCACGGCGACCGCGCCCGCCAGCACCTCGGTGTGAGCCTGGCCTTGGCTGAAGCTGACCCGGAACTCGGTGCCCCGGACGGCCGAGACCGAGACCGGCGTGTGGACTTCGAACTTGGCGGCGGGGTTCTGGGTCGGGGTGGCCGAGATGGCGCTACGGCCCTGCTCCAGCTGAAAGATGCGCTGCGGGGCGTTGTTGATCAGCACCTGGCGCAGCTTGGCGATCCGCACGTGGGTGTTCGAGGGGAGGGTGATCCGAGACCCGTCCTCCATCTCGAAGGTGGCGAAGGCGTTGGGGCCGGTAATGACGCTCTGGCCTTCGCTCAGCGCCGCGCCGATCCGGGCGGGGACCTGCTGGCCGTTGGTCTCGATGAACACCGCGCCGCTCGACGCCGACAGGGTGGCGGCGATCGGCGTCGACTTCAGCAGGTTGGGATCGATGTTCAGCCGCGAACCGGCCTGCATTCGCCGGGGCTGTCTGACGCGGTTGGTCTTCTGCACCGCCCGATAGTCGCTGGTCCGGTTCAGATAGGCGCGGCCGAGGCCGATCAGGGTGTCGCCCGGCTTGACCGCGTAAACCACATGCGGCTCCGGCGCGGGAGCCGGGACACGGGTCTGCGCGCCGGCGCTCGCCGCACAGAGCACCGACGTCAGAAAGAAAAGGCCCGCCCCCGCAGCCTTGATCATGATGTCAGTCTCCCCCGCCCATGGCGGTCTCCGCGATCTCAGGTTCGCAGGCTTCGAGACGATAGCCGAAACCGTAGACCGTGCTCAGTCGGAAACCGTTGCTGGGCCGTAAGTGAAGCTTGGCCCTCAGGCGCGAGACGTGGGCGTCCAGGGTGCGGGTTTCCAGGTCCGGACGCTGGCCCCAGATCCGGCGCAGCAGATATTCGCGCGACAGGGGACGGGACAGGTTGTTGAACAGCAGGGACGCCAGCTGGAATTCCTTGGGCGTCAGGGCCTCGACATGGCCGCCCCAGCTGGCGGTCTGGGCGCCCGGATCCAGGCGGTACTGGCCGTGCTGCTCGGTCTGCGGCTGGACCGGCGGGCGGTGGATGCGGCGCACCACGGCGTTGACCCGGGCCAGCAGCACCTGCGGCTGCAGCGGCTTGACGATGTAGTCATCTGCCCCGGCGTTCAGGCCCGCGACCAGGTCGGCCTCGACCGAGCGACTGGTCAGCAGCAACACCGGCGGGGCGGTGGCCGGATCCTCGCGCAGCAGCTTCAGGGTCTCGACCCCGGATAGCTCCGGCATGTTCCAGTCGAGAATGATCAGGTCGAAGGTCTGCTTGCGCAGTTCCGCCAGCAGCCGCGAGGGCTGGGTGAAGCTGGTGCAGGTGAAGCCAGCGGGGTCCAGCACCGAGGCGACGAGCGCATTATGGCTTTGGTCGTCGTCGAGCAGGGCGACTTTCATTTGCTCACTTAGGCTGGCGGGTGGCGCGCCCCGCGGGGGAGCGGGGCGCGCAGCGGGAAGCTCACCGTCGGTGGGGCGACGAGCAGGCGACCAGCCATTCATCTCTACCTTGCCCCGACCCTGTTCGCTCGACTTTGGGCGGGGTTTTTACAATGCTTTACAGTCGAGCCGAACCACCAATCACGCCAGCATGCGGATGATTGGACTCAGACTGGGTGCGAGGTCGCCCGAGGGGCGAATTTCGACGGCGGACAACCCCAGCCACGAAGCCATGAGGGAGAGTTCCCGGGCGAGCCTGGCGGCGGTCTCGCCGTTGGCCTCCGGTTCGGCGTGGGCGGCCAGCACCAGCAGCTTGCCGGCCTTGCGGTCCGCCTTCAGGTCGACGCGGGCGGTGATCGCCTCGTCCTGCAGGAAGGGCAGGACATAGTAGCCGTGGGTGCGTTTGTGAGCCGGGGTGTAGATCTCCAGCCGCACCCGGACGCCAAACATCCGCTCGGTGCGTTCGCGGAACCAGATCAGGTTGTCGAACGGCGACAGCAGGGCGCTGGCCTTGATCGACCGGGGCCGACGAGCGTCGGGCCACAGATAGGCCGGCTGGTCCCAGCCCTTCACGGCGACCTTCTCGAGGATCCCGGCCTCGACCAGTTCGGCCACGCCCTGACGGGCGTCGGCGAGGCCCAGGCGGAAATAATCTCGCAGATCCCGCTCGGTCGCCACGCCCATGGCGCGGGCCGAGATCGTCAGCAGCTGGCGACAGGCGTCGGCGCGGTCCGGCGTCGGCGCTTCGTGGATCGCCTTGGGCAGCACCCGTTCGGGCAGGCCATAGACCCGCTCGAAGTTGCCCCGCCGCGTGGCGGTGGTCAGGCGGCCGGTCCAGAACAGGCACTCCATGGCCCGCTTGCCCTCGCTCCAGCCCCACCAGCCGCCTTCGCCCTTGGCGCCCAGCTCCAGCTCCGAGGCCGCCAGGGGGCCGCGCTCGGCCACGGTGTCGAGGGCCTTCTGGATGAAGTCGGCATGGCTGCGCAGGAAGGCGGCGACACCTTTCCAGACCCCGACTCCTTCGGCCGCGTCGGTCATGCGCCAGCGCAGCAGCGGAAGGGTGGACAGCGGCGTCAGCGACGCCTCGTGCGCCCAGTACTCGGCCAAGGCGGGCTTTCGGCCCCAGGCCAGATCCTCGAGCAGCGCCCGGTCGTAGCATCCCAGGCGCGAGAACAGCGGCAGGTAATGCGAGCGCGAGACGACATTGACCGAGTCGATCTGGACGACGCCCAGGGCCTCGATCGTCGAAAGGATATGGCGCCTGCCCGGCGCGGCCGGGCGCGGCCGCCCGAAGCCCTGGGCCGCCAGCGCGATGCGCCGCGCGTCCTTCGCGGAGAGGATCTCGACCATAGCCGCAATTGAGCTTGCGTCGCTCGTCCGCGCAAGGCGCTGAGACCGCTACCGCCGGGCTTGGCGTCGGCGTCGAATGATCCTACCGATGCGGCTCTTTGAGTATACTTCGGAGCCGCCCGCATGACCGCCATCGAGAAGGGTCCAGCCCGCCTGGCGCTCGCGCCCGAGGTCGGCGGAGCGATCGCCGCCTTCACCGTCGAGGGCCGCGACGTGCTGCGGCCGATGGCCGAGGGCGCGACCGACGCCCTGCAGACGGCGAGCTTCCCGCTTGTCCCGTTCTGCAACCGCATCCCCCATGGCCGCTTCGTCTTCGAAGGACGCGAGGTCGCCCTGCCGCCCAACCTCGGCGACCACCCGCATGCCCTACACGGCCAGGGCTGGCGGGCGGTTTGGGCAGTCGAGACGGCCGGCGAGGGCGAAGCGCTCCTGTCGTACGACCACGCGCCCGACGCCTGGCCGTGGGCTTATCGCGCCGAGCAACGGTTCGTGCTGAGCGAGACGGGGTTCCGGGCCGAGCTTACCGTGACCAACACCGGCGACGCGCCGATGCCGACGGGGCTGGGTTTCCACCCCTATTTCCCGCGCCGGCCGGGCGAGACCCTGACGGCGGCCAATGACGGCGTCTGGCTGATCGACACCGACGCCCTGCCCACGATCCATCATCCGGGGCCCTGGGACGCCGACTGGGCGGCGGGCGCGGCGGTCGAGGGGCATGGCCTGATCGACCACTGCTATACCGGCTGGGACCAGCGCGCGGTGCTGTCGGCGCCGAGCGCGCCGGATACGGTGATCACCGCCTCGGCCACGTGCCGATGGCTGCACGTCTATGTCCCGCCGGGCGAGGACTATCTCTGCGTGGAGCCCTGCGCCAGCCGCCCCAATCCGTTCGGGCAGGGCGAGACGGGGATGGTGACGCTGGCGCCGGGCGAGAGCCGGTCGGTGTGGATGGCCGTCGCTACGGCGTGATCCCCGCCTGGGCCTTCAGCCTGGCCACCATGTCGTTCGACAGATAGCCGTCGGCCGGCAGTTGCTGACTCTGCTGCCAGGCGCGCAGGGCCTTGCGGGTGCCGGCGCCGATGACGCCGTCGGCGGGCCCCGGATTGAAGCCGACGCGGGCCAGGGCGATCTGGGCGGCCATCCGGTCCGACATCGACAACGGGGTTTCCACCGGCCACGGCGTGACCGGCGGATCGCCGCCACCGAAGCGGTCGGCCAGCAGGCCGATGCCCAGGGCGTATGAGGTCGAGTTGTTGTAGGTGCGGATCGCGAAATGGTTTGGCAGGGCCAGGAAGGCCGGGCCGGCCGCGCCCGCGGGCAGGATCAGCATGGCCGGCGAGGCGGCGTCGGCGGCGGTCCAGGGCAGGCCATCGGCGCGGCGCACGCCCTTGGCTTCCCACCAGGCCGGGATCTCGCGCGGGCCCTCGGTCACCGAATAGTCGAAGCCGGCCGGCAGGATGACCTCCTTGGCCCAGCCCACGCCGGGCTTCCAGCCGCCCTTGGCCAGCAGGTTGGCGGCGGAGGCCAGGGAATCGGCGTCCGAACCCCAGATGTCGCGGCGGCCGTCGCCGTCGAAGTCGACGGCGGTGGCGCGGTAGCTGGACGGGATGAACTGGGTCTGGCCCATGGCCCCGGCCCATGAGCCTTTCAGCTGGGCGCGGGTCACCTCGCCCGAATCGATGATCTTCAGCGCGGCGATCAGCTCGCCCTCGGCCCAGGCCCGGCGGCGGCCGTCGGCGGCCAGGCTGACCATCGAGCGGACGACGTCGAAATTGCCCTGCAGCTGGCCGAAGGCCGATTCCATGGCCCAGACGGCCAGCAGGATGTCGCGCGGCACGCCGTAGCGCGCCTCGATGGTCGGCAGATAGGCCAGCTCTTCGCGCTTGCGCCGGCCCACGGCGACGCGGTCGTCGCTGATCACGCCCTTGATGTAGTCGCCGACCGGCTTGGAGAACTCCGGCTGGCGGCTGTCCAGGCTGATGACCTTGGGGTCGGGCGTGACGCCGGCCAGTTCGCGGTCCAGCAGCTCGGCCGAAAGCCCGGCGGCCAGGGCGCGGATGCGGAAGTCGGCCAGCCAGGTGTCGAAGGCCAGCTCGCCCGCCGGAACGGGCGTGGCCGGAACGGGGGGCGGCGCGCTGGGCGTCCGCGGCTGAGGCGCCGGCGGCGGGGGCGTGACGGCGGTCAGCGGCCCCTGCGGGGAAGTGTCCGCGCAGCCGGCGAGCAGAAGGACGAGAAAGACGCGACGATCCATGGCCATGGGGCGAAAGCTACCGGGGTTCGTGTGAAAGCTTCAACCACAAGCGCGTCAGGCGGGTGAAGTTCCCGCACCGCCTTGGCGAAAGGCCCCGGAACGCATTGACTCCGGCCCGCGTCCTGCTTATACGCACCGCCTCCGAAACACCCGGATGTTCTGGCCGTCATCTTGTGCGCGCCCGAACCTCTCCGCTGAGTACAGACAGAGACGGTCATGAAGGTTCGCAGCTCGCTGAAGTCGCTGAAGGGTCGCCACCGCGACTGCAAGATGGTGCGCCGCAAGGGCGTCATCTACATCATCAACAAGACCGACCCGCGCTTCAAAGCCAAGCAGGGCTGATGACGCCTGTGCGTCCCAGAGCCGTTCTCTGGGATGTCGGGAACGTCATCGTGCGCTGGGACCCCCGCGCACTGTATGCGAAGATCTTCAAGGAACCGGCCGATATCGACCGGTTCCTTTCGCATGTCTGCACCCTCGATTGGCACGTCGAGCACGACAAGGGCGTCGGCTTCGCGGAGAACGCCGCGCCGCTGATCGAACGCTTCCCCGAGCACGCGGACCAGATCCGCGCCTGGGACGAACGCTTTGGCGAGATGCTGTCCGGTCCGGTCCCCGAGACCGTCGCGGTGATCGAGGCGCTGGCCGCCCGCAACACACCACAGTTCGCGCTCACGAATATGCCCCAGAGCAAGTGGCCCGTGGTCCAGGCCATCTCGCCGGCCCATTTCGGCCTGTTCCGGGACGCGATCGTCTCGGGCGACGAGAAGGTGATCAAGCCGGCGCGACGAATCTACGAGATCGTGCTGGAGCGCACGGGCCTGCAAGCGTCCGACCTGCTGTTCATCGACGACAGCGCCGCCAATATCGAAGCGGCCATGGACATCGGCTTCCACACCCACCACTTCACCGATCCGGCGCTGCTTCGCGCCGCGATCGAGCGGCACGGCCTGCTCTAAGTCTCCTATTCGGAGGATCTTCCATGAACGTCGGCTTCATCGGACTAGGCGCCATGGGCGCGGCCATGGTTCGCAACCTGCTGGGCAAGGGCGTGTCGGTGACGGTGTGGAACCGCTCGCGGGCCATTGTCGATGACCTGGCCGCCGAGGGCGCGACGCCCGCCCAGACGATCGACGACGTCTTCGCCGCCGACATCGTCTTGAGCATGCTCGCCCACGACCAGGCCATGCGCGACGTGCTGGTCGACAGCGGCGCGCTGGGTCGCGCCCGCAAAGGCGTGGTCCACGTCAACCTCGCCACCATCTCCACCGCCCTGGCTGTTGAGCTCTCGGCTCTGCACACTGAACTGGGCCTCGGCTACGTCGCCTCGCCGGTGTTCGGCCGCCCGCCCGTGGCCCTGGCCGGAGGCTTGAACGTCCTGGCCGCCGGCGCGCCCGCCGCCGTCGAGGCCGCCATGCCGGTGCTGGGGAAGCTGGCCGCCAAGGTTTGGCCGCTGGGCGAGGATCCCGTCCGCGCCAACGCCCTGAAGCTGGCCGGCAACTTCATGATCGTCTCGGCCATCGAATCGATGGGCGAGGCCGTGGCGCTGGGCGAGGCTTACGGCGTCGAGGGGGCCGAGCTGCTGGACATGCTGACCAGCACTCTGTTCGCCGCGCCGATCTACAAGATCTATGGCGGCATGATCGCCGAGCGCCGCTACAGCCCGCCCGGCTTCGCCGCCGAACTGGGCCTGAAGGACGTGCGCCTGGTCCTGGACGCCGCCGAGGCCAAGGGCCTGTCCATGCCGCTGGCGGACCTGGCGGAGGCGAGCCTGGAATCGCTGCTGGGCGGACCGGACAAGGGCCTGGATCTGGCGGCGTTGGCCGAGGTCGCGCGAGGACGTGTGGAAGGTCGCTGAATCGCGCTTTCCATGGGCGCGGCTTCGAACTAGGTTCCGCGCCTCCCAATTCCAGCCTCTCGCGAGACTTTCCGCATGGCCGACGACGCCACTCCCCACGCAGACGTTCTGAACTCGACCGCCCAGGGTCAGCTGAAGTCGATCATCGACCGCGTCGAGCGGCTCGAGGTCGAAAAGACCGAGATCATGGAGCAGATGAAGGAAGTCTACGCCGAGGCCAAGGGTAACGGCTTCGACGTGAAGATCCTCAAGAAGGTGGTCCGCATCCGCAAGCAGGACCGCGCCAAGCGCCAGGAAGAGGACGCGATCCTGGACCTCTATCTGTCGGCGATCGGCGAGATCTAAGTCCGTCGTTTTTACGGGTGCGCTGGCGCGTTGGATCGCGCTAGCGTTCTCGCATGCGCGCCAAGCCGCCCGATCCGAAAGAACAGGCCAAGCGGGCCGCGCTGAATGCGCTCAAGCGCGCCCGGCGCGCGGCCGAGAAGACCGGCGTCGAGCTCTCCGAATGGGAGGGCGAGTTCCTGACCAGCGTCGCCCAGCGCGTCGAGACCTACGGCCGGGCCTTCGCCGACCCGGAGAAGGGCGCGCGCGGCCAGGCCCTTTCCGGTAATCAGGCCATCAAGCTCAAGGAAATCGCCCGCAAGGCGAAAGGCGAGGCCAAGCCGATGAAGCGCGGCAAGGGCTTCGGCCGCCGCGAACGGCCTCAAGCCGAGCCGGAAAGCGACGAAGGCTGATCCTGGCGCGACCGGGCCTGACGGCGAGATCGATGTTCTGCGGTTAACTCCCTTCACCAAACGGGGAGAGAACTCATGGAAATCGCCAAGTCTTGGCGCGGCGTCGCGCTGACCATCCTGCTAGCCACCGCGGTGGCCGGAACGCTCGATATCACCGACGCCTGCGTCTATTGGGCGATCACCAAGGGCGTCCCGCCCGAGCGGATCTTTCAGTCGATCGCCAGCGGCCTGCTGGGCAAGGCGGCGTACAA
Organism: Caulobacter sp. Root343; assembly: GCF_001425745.1. GTDB lineage: Bacteria > Pseudomonadota > Alphaproteobacteria > Caulobacterales > Caulobacteraceae > Caulobacter. The sequence continues at coordinate 136,643 of NZ_LMDF01000002.1, forward strand.
GGGCGGCGCCCAGACGGCGGCCCTGGGCCTGGTCCTGCACTTTGGCATCATGGCGGTGATGGTGGCGGTCTACGCCCTGGCCAGCCTTCGCCTGCCGGTTCTGACCAAGCGCCCGGTCGTCATGGGCCTCGGCTACGGGCTGGCGACCTATCTGGTGATGAACTACGTCGTCCTGCCGCTGTCGCGGGTGGGGCCGCGCGGCGCCTTCGTTCTGCCCAATTTCATCAATGGATTGATGGCGCACCTGGTGCTGGTCGGCCTCACGATCGCCATGATCGTGGCCTGGCGCGAGCGGCGAACGAATACACTCTAGGATTTCGTCTCAAAGGCTTACCAAAAACTGTCGTTCACCCGCCACTGTTAAGGTCTTGGTAACGCTCTCGGCTGAAAATGTGAATAATTGTAAAGAGTTAATGACTTTCCTGTTGTGAGGTTCTGGGTCGCGGCTGCTCACAGCGACCTCCGTCTCGATGCGCGCGGGCGAAAGCCTGGATCGGCCGCCGAGCGAACCCCACGGTTCAAACGGACTAAGGACAATGGCGACGACCTATCAATATCTGCTGCGCCGAAAGGCGGAGCTGGAAACCCGTATGATCGAAGCGCAACGGCGGGCTCAAGCCCCGTTCGAGAGTGAGCTGCGCGCGATCATCCTGGCGCTGGACGCGCTGAAACAGGCCGGCATGGCCGAGCGTCTGTCGGCCGGCGAGCCGGCGACGTTCGCGCCGCCGACGCCGGGCAAACGCGGCCGGCGAGGGCGCACCACGCGCGACATGATCCTGATGACCCTGGCCCAGGCGCCGGGCCTGAACGAGGCGGAGATCGCCCGTCAGCTCGACCACCGCTGGAGCCGCCCGGTCACGCCGGTGGCCGTCGGGCGCGAGCTCGAGGCGATGGAGATGGAGGGGCTCACCCGTCGCTCGGGACCGGGCTGGATCCGGCTCACGGAGCAGGCGGAAGAGCATGTCACCGAAGAGCACGTCGAAGACGCGGAGGAACGACCAAGCCTCAGCCTGGCGGTTCCGGGGCACTAGGTCGGCCCGAACACCAAATCGGTAAGAGACCTAAGCCCGCGCCGTCGGTTTGACGGCCGGGCGGGCCGGCTTCAGCAGCGTCTTCAGGCGCTGTTCGCGCGACACCGGCCGGAAAATCATCAAAGTCGCCATCAACCGGCCTCCTTCATGTCGACTTCGATGCCCTGCTCGCGGACCTTGCGATAGAGGGTCGAGCGGCCGATGCCGAGACGGCGGGCCACTTCGCTCATATGACCGGCATAGACGTCGATCGCGTGCTGAATGAGGTCGCGTTCGATGTCCTCCAGCGTCCGCAGATGGCCGCGGTCGTCGAGGATGCGCACGGGCGCGTCGGCGGCGGGAGCGGACATGGCGGCGTGGGCCGCCTGCAGCATGGCCGCGGGCGGCGGCGCGGGTGCGATCGAGACCGCTTCCATGGGCGCCGCCAGACCCGAAATGGCCGGGAAATCATAGGGCTGTAGATACGGCGCGTCGGCCAGCACGATGGCGCGATAGATCGTGTTTTCCAGCTGGCGAACGTTGCCGGGCCAGTCGAAGGCGGTCAGCAGCTGCAGGGTCTCGGGCGAGGCGCCGATGACGCGCTTACCCTCTTCCACGTTGAAGCGGCGGATGAACGCCTCGACCAGGGCCGGAATGTCCTCGCGGCGCTCGCGCAGGGACGGAGCCTCCAGCGGGAAGACGTTCAGGCGATAATAGAGGTCTTCGCGGAAACGGCCGGCCGAAACGGCCTGCTGCAGGTCGCGATTGGTGGCCGACACGATGCGGACGTCGACCTTCAGCGAGCGCTTGGAGCCGATCGGGTCGATCTCGCCCTCTTGCAGCGCGCGCAGCAGCTTGACCTGAACGTCCAGCGGCAGCTCGCCGACCTCGTCGAGGAACAGGGTGCCGCCGTCGGCTTCCTTGAACTTGCCCAGATGCTTGTCGCTGGCGCCGGTGAACGAGCCCTTCTCGTGGCCGAACAGGATCGACTCGACGAGGTTCTCGGGGATGGCGCCGCAGTTGACGGCCACGAACGGCTTGCCCGAGCGATCGGACGAGCCGTGCACGGCGCGGGCGATCAGCTCCTTGCCGACGCCGCTTTCGCCGGTGATCAGCACGGGGATGGCGCTCTTGGCCGCGCGTTCGCCCATGCGCTTGACCATGGTCATGACCGGCGACGTCCCGATCAGGTCCGCGAAGCTGGTCTTGCCGCCAGCCCGCTTGGTCAGACGCTCGACCTCGCCCTTCAGGTCGCCCATCGACAGGGCGTTGCGGATCGAGACGGTAATGCGTTCCGGGCTGGCCGGCTTGATGAAGAAGTCGCTGGCCCCGGCCTGCATGGCCTTGACCACGGTGTCGACGCCGCCGCTGGCGGTCAGCACGATCACCGGCTGGGTGAAGCCGCGCGCGCGCAGCTCCTTCAGCGTGTCCTGGCCGTTCAGGCCGGGCATGACGAGGTCGAGCAGGATCACGTCCGCGGGCGCGCCCGAGGTCAGGTGCGCGATGGCGGTGTCGCCGCCTTCGGCGTGAGCCACGGCGAAGCCGTCGCGCTCGAGCACCGCCTGGATCAACCGACGTTGTGTCGGGTCGTCATCGACGACAAGGACCGTTTTGGTCATTGGGCACATCCACCAGAACCGGCCACGCCCACATGGAGCAGGGCTCTTGTTGGTTCAGAGTGATACAGCGCCGGGGTAAACATCGGCTTTCGCAGACGTGTCGTGAACCTTAAGGTTTAGGCTTAACAAGGTCTTGCGCGGAGGGGCCCATGGTCGATGACGAACAGCTGAAGGCTCTTGCCCTGGCCTTGCCCGAGGTGACCGGCGGCGTCGGCGAGAGCGGCCAGTTCGGCTATGAGGTCGGCGGCAAGGGGATCGCCTGGGGCTATCTGGCGCGCCCGACGCCCAAGGCCAGGCGCGTGCTGGTCCCGGGCGTCGCCGCCATCCGCTGTCCGATGGAGACCAAGGCGATGCTGATCGAGGCCGCGCCCGAGCGGTTCTTCACCGACGACCACTATCGCGGCTATCCGGCGGTGCTGGTGCGGCTGTCCGAGATCGAGGCCGACGAACTGGCGGGGTTGCTCAAGCAGGCCTGGAAGATCGTGGCGCCCAAGGCGGTCCAGAAGCGTTATCCAGGCGTTTGACGCATTGCGCCATGCCGGCGCCGAGGCCTATCTGCTAGCCCATGAACGCCCCCTTCAAGCCCGACGCCCCGCCCGAATGGAACCTGGCCGACCTCTATGTCGGCCGCGACGACCCCCGGATCGAGACCGACCTCGCCGCCGCCAAGGCCGCCAACGACGAGCTGGCCTCGCTGGAGGGAATGTTCCTGGAGGCCCGCAAGGAGCCTCAGCGCCTGGGCGTGCTGCTGGATCGCGGCATCGGTCTCTACGAACAGGCCACAAACGGACTGTGGAGCGTCGGCGCCTATGCGGCCCTGGCCGCCTCGGTGGCGCGCGACGACCCGGCCTGGGCCAAGTTCGAGGGCGACCTGCGGGCCCGCTCGTCGCAGGTCGCCGCCGAGAGCCTGTTCTTCACGCTGGAGCTGAACCAGCTTGAGGACGGCGAGATCGCCGCCGCGCTTAAGGCCTACCCGGAGGCCGCCCGCTGGGCGCCGTGGCTGCGCCGCGTGCGCCTGTCGCGCCCGCACGAGCTGTCGCCCGAGTTGGAGCGCTTCATCGTCGACAAGGCTCCGGCCGTCGCCAACTGGGTGCGCCTCTATGACGAGACCCTGGCCAAGCTGACCGCCCAGGCCGAAGGCAAGGCCGGCGCCGAGACCCTGACCCTGCCCGAGGCCTTGAACCGACTTTCCGACCCCAGTGTCGAACGCCGCAAGGCCGCCGCCGACGGCCTGGCCAAGGCGCTGTCGGAGCGCGCCTCGACCCAGGCCTTGGTGCTGAACACCCTGGCCTTCGAGAAACAGGTCGAGGATCGCTGGCGCCGTTACGACCACCCGGCCCAGTCGCGGCACCTGGCCAACGAGGTCGACGCCGACGCCGTGGACGCCCTGGAGCAGGCGGTGGTCGAGGCCTATCCGCGCCTGTCGCACCGCTATTACGCGCTGAAGGCCAAGGTCATGGGCCGCGACAGCCTGGACTATTGGGACCGTAACGCTCCGCTGACCGCCGCCGCCCCGCGCGCCTATGCCTGGGACGAGGCCAAGGGCATGGTGCTGGAGAGCTTCCAGGACCTGGCGCCCAAGTTCGCCGACGCCGCCCGGGTGTTCTTCGACCGCCCGTGGATCGACGCCCGTCCGCGTCCCGGCAAGCAGTCCGGCGCCTTCGCCCATCCGGTCACCGCCGACCGCCATCCGTTCGTGTTCCTGAACTATATGGGCGAGCGGCGCGACGTGCTGACCCTGGCTCACGAGCTGGGCCATGCGGTCCACCAGACCCTGTGCGCGCCGCTGGGCACCCTGCTGGCCGACACGCCCCTGACCCTGGCCGAGACCGCCTCGATTTTCGGCGAAGGCCTGGTGTTCGACCGCCTGCTGGCCGAGGCGACGCCCGAGGACCGCAAGGGCCTGCTGGCCGGCAAGATCGAGGACGGCCTCAACACCGTGGTCCGTCAGATCGCCTTCCACCGCTTCGAGCGCCGCTTCCATGAGGCGCGGGCCGAGGGCGAGCTGTCGCCCGACCAGATTGGCGGCCTGTGGCTGGAGGTAATGGGCGAGAGCCTCGGTCCGGCCGTGAAGCTGAACGAGGGCTACGAGCGCTATTGGGCCTATGTCAGCCACTTCTGTCACGCGCCGTTCTACGTCTACGCCTACGCGTTCGGAGACCTGCTGGTGCGCGGCCTGATGGAGAAGCGCCGCGAGGATCCGGCGAAATTCGCTCCGCTTTACGAGGACCTCCTCGCGGCGGGCGGCACGCGCACCTATGTCGAGGCCCTGGCCCCCTTTGGCCTGAACCCCAGGGACAAGGCGTTCTGGGCCGCCGGCTGTTCGCAGTTGGAGCGGCTGGTGGACGAGTTCGAAGCCCTCGTCTGACGGAGCGACGCGATATGCCCACCCAGGAACGCCTGGCCGATTTCATCGCCACCGTGGTCCGCAACGAGCATGTCGAGGCAATCGAACGCTTCTACGCGCCCCACGCGACGATGCAGGAGAACAACGCCCCGCCGCGCGTGGGGCGTGACGTCCTGGTGGCGCACGAGGCGGCCGCCCTGGCGCGGCTTTCCAGGATGGAGACCGAGCCGGCCGGCGACGTGATCCACGACGGCGACCAGGTGGTGATCCGCTGGGTCTTCCACATGACCGGCAAGGACGGCAAGACGCGGCGCTTCGAGGAGCTGGCCCACCAGCACTGGGAGGGCGATTTCATCGTCCGCGAGCGGTTCTTCTACGACCCGGGGCAGTTCGCCTGATGGCCGACGATCGGCGTGATCCGGAACGTGACCGCTTCTCGGGCCGTCTGTCCCGCTTCGCCAAGGTGGGGGCGGGCCTCTCGGGCGCGGCGGTCTCTTACGGCGCCAACCGCGTGTTCGGCGGCGACGACGCCAACGCCCGCAACGCCAAGGCGCTGAAGGCGGCGCTGGGCGGGCTGAAGGGCCCGCTGATGAAGGCGGCGCAGATGTTCGCCACCGTGCCGGACCTGCTGTCGCCGGAATTCGCCAAGGAGCTTGGCGAGCTGCAGACCAACGCCCCGGCCATGGGCTGGCCGTTCGTGCGCCGGCGCATGGCGGCCGAGTTGGGGCCGGACTGGCAGGGCCGGTTCGCGAGCTTCGAACATGAAGCCGCCGCGGCCGCCTCGCTGGGCCAGGTGCATCGCGCCACGACCCATGACGGCCGCGCCCTGGCCGTGAAGCTGCAGTATCCGGACATGCAGAGCGCGGTCGAAAGCGACCTTGGCCAGCTGCGCACCCTGATCGGCCTGATGAAGCGTATGGATGGTTCGATCGACCCGTCCGAGGCCATCGTCGAGATCGGCGACCGCCTGCGCGAGGAGCTGGACTACGCCCGCGAGGCCAAGCTGATGACGCTGTACGGCAACTTCTTCGCCGGGCGTGAGGACATCCGCACGCCGACGCCCGTTCCGGAGTTATCCACAGGGCGCCTGCTGTCGATGACCTGGCTGGACGGCCAGGGCCTGCTGGCCTTCAAGGACGCCTCGCAGGAGACGCGCGACCATGTCGCCGCCCTGTTGTTCGACGCTTGGTGGAGCCCGATGACCCATCTGGGGATCATCCACGGCGATCCGCACCTGGGGAACTACACCTTTGGCGGAGAAGGCGCGGCGCACCTGAACCTGCTGGATTTCGGCTGCATCCGGATCTTCCCGCCGAAGTTCGTGGCGGGCGTGGTGCGGCTCTATCGGGCGCTGTCGAACGACGACCGGGCCGAGCAGATGGAGTCCTATCGCAGTTGGGGCTTCACCGGCCTGACGGACGATCTGGTCGACGCGCTGAACGTCTGGGCCCGTTTCATCTACGGCCCATTGCTGGATGACCGGATCCGCACCGTGGCCGACGACGTTCCACCCGGCGAGTATGGCCGCCGCGAGGCGTTCAGGGTCCGTCAGGCGCTGAAGGCGGTGGGCGGCGTGACCATTCCCCGCGAGTTCGTGTTCATGGACCGCGCGGCGATCGGTCTGGGCGCTGCGTTCCTGCACCTGGGGGCTCGGCACAATTGGCGGGCGTTGTTCGAGGCCTCGCTGGAAGGGTTCTCGGAAGAGGCCGTGGCCGAGCGGCAGGCCAAGGCGCTGGCGGCGGTGGGGCTTTAGAAGTTTCCGATCTTCCCGGCGAAGGCCGTGATCCAGCTCCCAGAACGCCTTGGCCGATTGGAGGGGCGCGGCGCACGTGGAGCCCGCCTCAGCGCTCTTCCATCTGGGCCCCGGCTTTCGCCGGGGAGGTCGGATTTTTGGTCACTCATACTCCGCCAGCAGCCCCTCCAGCTTCCGCTGCTCGGGCTTCATCACCCAGAAATAGCGGGCGGTGTTCCAGCCGACGCTGGCGATCAAGGCCACGCCGAACACGAACAGCATCTGCCAGGTGTCGCGTTCGGTGGCCTTGCCCACCTCGCGCAGCTGTCCGACGCTGACCAGCATCGGCGTTACGAAGACCGGCAACATCATCCAGAAGATCCTCACATTGGTTCGCGCCCGGCGGTTGGCCGCGAGCATCGCGGAAAGCGTGTCGCGCACCGGCGAGCCGTCCGGCTTGCCGCGATGGCGCAGCAGGATTCCGACGACCAGCACCGCGGCCAGCACCAGCCAGCACACCGCCAGCATGGCCAGCGAGCCCCACTCGCGGCCGACGTCCATCCGTCCGGCGGCGATCGTCCGCACCATGAGGGCCGTGAAAATGGTCATGGCGGTCACGGGGATCGCGAAGAACAGGAGTTCGCCACGGCGGCGAGCCTTCAGCGTCTGCATCAGTGTCTCCATCAGATAGGCCTGGGCCTTGTCGTCGGGCGTGTTGGCCGGCGAGCGCCAGGCGGCTTCGAGCTGTTCAAATTCCATCGTCGGCGCCCTCCACGAGGCTGGAGACGCGCTGGCGGATACGGGTCAGGCGCGCCCCGACATTGGTTTCGGAAAGGCCGTGCAGCTGGGCGATCTGGGCGTAGGCCACGCCGTCCAGCGACAGCAGGATCAGCGACCGCTCGACCGGCGGCAGCTGACGGATCGCCGCGTACAGGCGCTCCAGCAGCGCCGCCTGCGGATCCGACCCGGCGTCGCGCGTCAGCAGCTCGGCCTCGACCGTCACGCCGCGCAGCCGCCGGCGGTTTTCGCCGCGCCGCCAGGTCAGGGCGGCGTTGTGAGCGACGCGGTGGACGAACGTCCCGGCTGCACTTTCATCGCGGAACCTGGGTCGCGCCTTCCAGAGGGCGAGCGTCATCTCCTGCAGCAGGTCGTGCTGGTCGGCCGACTCGGCGAAGGCGCGGGCCGTCCGGTGCAGCATCGGCAGATGCGGCGTCAGCCAGGCGGCGAAGTCGCCGTCCCTGTCGATGTCGTGCCTACCGATGTCGTGGTCGCGGCCCATCCGTCTCCCCTGTTTCGAAAGGTTAGACGCCAGCTGGGGCGGCGTCCTTACGGAAGGCTTTCGTTTCTTTCAAACGCTCGTTAGCCTGACCGTATGTCCGACGATCTGACAGACGCCCAGACGACCGCCATCCCCGAAGGCTTCAGCCAGTTGAACTGGTCGCGCGGCTTCGGCCGCCAGATCGGGCCGCTGTTCGAGCATCGCGAGGGCCCTGGCCAGGCGCGCTTGGCCTTTCGGGTCGAGGAGCATCACACCAACGGCCTGGGCAATTGCCACGGCGGCATGCTGATGAGCTTCGCCGACATGGCCTGGGGCCGGATCATCTCGCTGCGACGGTCTTACAGCTGGGTCACGGTGCGGCTGATGTGCGACTTCCTCTCCGGCGCCAAGCTGGGCGACTGGGTGGAGGGCGAGGGCGAGCTGATCGGCGAGGAAGACCTGCTGTTCACCGTGCGCGGCCGCATCTGGACTGGCGACCGCGTCCTGATCACCGGCACCGGGATCTTCAAGGCCCTGGCCCCTCGCAAGCCGCGTCCCGGCGAGCTGGCCTACAAGGAAGAGGCTTGAGGCATGGCCGACGACCAGACCCGGCCCGTTTCCCTGCTCGCGCCGTTCAAGGGCCAGAAGCCACCCGCGCCGGCCTGGTTCGACGCCGCCATCGCCCAGGCGCCCGACCGTTCGCTGATCGAGGCCGACGGCGCCAGGATCGAGCTCCTGACCTGGGGCGAGGTCGGCAAGCCCGGCCTGTTGTTCCTGCACGGCAACGGCGCCCACGCCGACTGGTGGAGCTTCATCGCGCCGTTCTTCGCCAAAGACTGGCGGGTCGCGGCCATCTCGTGGGCCGGCATGGGCGACAGCGACTGGCGCGAGGCCTATTCGGGCGAGAGCTTCGCGGCCGAGATCTTTTCGGCTGTCGAGGCCGCCGGCCTCGAAGCCGGCGGGGTCAAGCCGATCCTGGTCGGCCACTCGTTCGGCGGCTTTCCCACGCTCTACTGCGCCGCCTTGCACGCCGACCGGCTGCGCGGCGTGGTGATGGCCGACAGCAGCATCCAGCCGCCGGAAAAGCGCTGGAAAGGCCCGCCGCCGCGCCCGGACGCGGCTAACCGCATCTATGAGACCCTGGAGGAGGCCCTGGGCCGCTTCCGCCTGGCCCCGCCGCAGCCGTGCGAGAACCTCTACATCGCCGACTTCGTCGCCAGGCGTTCGCTGAAGGAAGTCGACGGCGGCTGGACCTGGAAGTTCGACCCCGCCATCTGGCAACGCTTCAAGATGCCCGACCTGGGCGATCTGCTGACCAGGATCGCCTGCCCGGCCGCCCTGATGTGGGGCGAGCGGTCGAACCTGATGCACGCCGAGACCTTGGACTATATGATCGCCCAGATGCCCAAGGACGTGCTGCTCTTGCCCCTGCCCGACGCCGACCACCACGTGATGATCGATCAGCCCCTGGCCTTCGTGGCCGGGCTTCGCGGACTGCTGGCGGCCTGGGCCTGACGGCGTGAGCGGCCCCGTTCTCGTCTACGCGCCCGATCGCGGGATCGGCGACCTGATGTGGCACCTGCCGACTATCCGGGCGATCGCGGCGGCGACGCCGGAGGGCAAGGTGGTGCTGGTCGCGCGGCCCGCCAGCCGCGCCGCCGAGGTGCTGGCGGTGGAGCCGACCGTCGAACGCGTCCTCTACGCCCCGAACTACAAGGACAAACTCAAGGGCGTGCGCGAGGTCATCGACTTCTGGAAGATCTGCCGGGCCGAGAGGCCGCGCGCGGCATGGATCCTGGAGAAGATCGACCGTCCCGCCATCGCCGCCGCCCTGGCCGGCGTGCCCGAGCGGCGCGGCTTTGGCTTGGGGCATGGTCAGGAGACCTTCCTGACCACGGGGCCCTATCTCCCGAAATCCATGCGTCCGGCCCACCGGATCGACAAGCTGGAGGCCTTCGAAAAGGCCCATGGTCTGGTCGTGACGAGTCGCGAGCCGGCGCTGAAGCTGGATCCCAAGGCGTTGGAGGCGGTGAGGGCGCGCTACGCCGACAGGCCTGGCCCGTGGCTGACGCTCGGTATCGGCGCCAGCGAACCCGCCCGCACATGGCCCGCCGAGCGCTTCGCCGAGACGGCCACGCGGCTCGCGGACCTGTTCGGCACGATGTTCTGGATCGGCGGCCCGCACGAAGCCGATGGGGCCAAGGCGGCCATCGGCGACCTGCCGAACAATGTCGTCGCCTGCGACCTGAGCCTGGACCAGTCGGCGGCCCTGATCGCCCTGTCGGCCGGGTTCCTGGGCAACGATTCGGGGCCGCTGAACGTGGCCGCCGCGGTTGGTACGCCGTGCGTGGGCCTGATGGGCACCGCGCCGGTCCCGGCCTATTCCCGCTGGCTCTCGCGCCTGGACGGCGGGGAAGGGCGAATCGCGGACATCGCGGTCGACCAGGCTGTCGAAGCCGTACGCATCCGGTTCCTTAAGGAGGCGTGGGACAATTCGTACGCTTGAGACCTAGCGCCTCGCGTTGTATCGGGCGGGCTCGGTATCCTCCCTTTGCTTCCAAGGACGACACATGGCCGGCGACTATCAACGCGGTAAGATGGACATTTCGGAACAAGCCGCGACCTTCGCGGCGTTCAACGGCATGACCAAGTGGGGTTCGCTGGCTATCGCCACCCTGCTGCTGTTCATCACGCTGCTGTTCTGCACCCCGACCGGCTTCGTCGGTAGCGCTATCGCCGCCGTGGTGCTGCTGGCCGCCGGGATCTTCTTCCTCCGCGAAAAGCCTGCGACCGCCCACTGACACCGGTAGACATCGGCATTTTTTCTCCCTGAACTGCATGTCGAGCCTCGACAAGAGGCAAGACTATCCCCTACAGAGCGCCCCATGCTGGTGAGCAAACAGCGCTCTGGGGAGGGGTATGCCGATGGCCGTTATTGCCGTCACGAAAGAGACCCGCGCGAACGAGACGCGGGTCGCGGCCACGCCTGAAACCGTCAAGAAGCTCGGCGCCGCCGGCTTCTCGGTGGTGGTCCAGGCGGGGGCGGGGACGGCCGCGTCCTATCCGGACGCCGACTACGAGGCGGCGGGCGCCAAGCTGGTCAAGACCGCCAAGGACGCCCTGAAGGACGCCGACGTCCTGTTCAAGGTGCGCGCGCCCGAGGCGGCCGAGATCGCAGCGCTCAAGAAAGGCGCGATCGTCGCCGCGGCGCTCAATCCATATCAGGACAAGGAGACGCTGGACGCCCTGGCCAAGGCCGGTGCGACCGCGATCGCCATGGAGTTCATCCCGCGCATCACCCGCGCCCAGGTGATGGACATGCTCTCGTCTCAGGCCAACCTGGCCGGTTATCGCGCCGTGATCGAAGGCGCCGAGGCCTATGGCAAGGCCCTGCCGATGATGATGACCGCCGCCGGCACCGTCGCCGCGGCCAAGGTGTTCATCATGGGCGTCGGCGTCGCCGGCCTGCAGGCCATCGCCACGGCCCGTCGCCTGGGGGCGGTGGTCACCGCCACCGACGTGCGTCCGGCCACCAAGGAGCAGGTCGAGTCGCTGGGCGCCAAGTTCCTGGCCGTCGAGGACGAGGAGTTCAAGAACGCCCAGACCGCCGGCGGCTACGCCAAGGAGATGTCCAAGGAATACCAGGCCAAGCAGGCCGAACTGGTTTCCTCGCACATCGCCAAGCAGGACATCGTCATCACCACGGCCCTGATCCCGGGGCGTCCCGCGCCCAAGCTGGTCAGCGCCGCCCAGGTGGCCTCGATGCGGGCTGGCTCGATCCTGGTCGACCTGGCCATCGAGCAGGGCGGCAATGTCGAGGGCGCGAAACTGAACGAAACGGTCCTGACCGCCAACGGCGCCAAGATCCTCGGCCACGCCAATCTGCCGGGCCGCATCGCCACCGACGCCAGCGCGCTCTACGCCCGCAACCTGGTGGCGCTGGCGACCCTGTTCATGACGAAGGAGGGCGCGTTCGCGCCCAACTTCGAGGACGAGATCCTGCAGGCCGCCGTCGTCACCCGCGACGGCGCGATCGTGCACCCGAACCTGAAGACCGCCTAACCGAGCTCAAGAGAAGGGAGGCTCCCATGGAAGCCGTCGACCCCACCGTGTTCCGTCTGGCGATCTTCGTGCTCGCCATCTTCGTCGGCTACTACGTCGTCTGGAGCGTGACGCCCGCGCTGCACACGCCGCTGATGGCCGTGACCAACGCCATTTCGTCGGTGATCATCGTCGGCGCTCTGCTGGCCGCCGCGGCCCATGGCGCCAATTCCGACTTGGCCGGCGGCGCCGTCGCCGGCTCGACCTGGATCTCCAAGGGGGCCGGCGCGATCGCCGCGGCCTTCGCGGCGGTCAACATCTTCGGCGGCTTCTTGGTCACCCAGCGAATGCTGGCGATGTACAAGAAGAAAGAGAAGAAGTGAGCGGACGAGAGCAGGGGGAACCACAACAATGAACGCCAATCTCGCCGCCATTCTCTACATCGTCTCGGGGGTGCTGTTCATCCTCGCGCTGCGTGGCCTGTCCAGCCCGGTGACCAGCCAGGCGGGCAACCGTAACGGCATGATCGGCATGGCCATCGCCGTCGGCACCACCCTGGCCACCCTGTGGAGTCAGGGCGCGCTGGACGTCGTGACCCTGGGCCTGATCCTGGGCGGCGTCGCCGTCGGGGGCGCGGTCGGGGCCGTCATCGCCCGCAAGGTCGCCATGACCTCGATGCCGCAGCTGGTCGCCGCCTTCCACTCGTTGGTCGGCATGGCCGCCTGCCTGGTGGCCGTGGCCGCCATCTACACGCCCGCCGCCTACGGCATCGTGGGCCAGGACGGCGCCATCCACCTCAACAGCCTGATTGAGCTATCGCTCGGCTTGGCCATCGGAGCGATCACCTTCACCGGCTCGGTCATCGCCTTCGCCAAGCTGAACGGCAACATGGGCGGCGCGCCGATCCTGCTGCCGGGCCGCCATCTGCTGAACATCCTGATCGCGGCCGCCATCGTGGCCCTGGTCGTGGTGCTGGTGGTCAGCGGCGGCCACGCCATCTGGGCCTTCTGGGGCATCTTCGCCCTCAGCCTGCTGATCGGCGTCACCCTGATCATCCCGATCGGCGGCGCGGACATGCCGGTCGTGGTGTCGATGCTGAACAGCTATTCCGGCTGGGCGGCGGCGGCGCTGGGCTTCACGCTCGAGAACACCACCCTGATCATCACCGGCGCGCTCGTCGGCTCGTCGGGCGCGATCCTGTCCTACATCATGTGCAAGGGCATGAACCGCTCGTTCGTCTCGGTGATCCTGGGCGGCTTCGGCGCCGATGCCTCGGCGGCCGCCGGCCCCGGCGGCAAGGTCGAGAGCCGTCCGGTCAAGCAGGGCTCGGCCGACGACGCGGCCTTCATCATGAAGAACGCCAGCAAGGTGATCATCGTCCCCGGCTACGGCATGGCCGTCTCCCAGGCCCAGCACATCCTTCGCGAGATGTGCGACAAGCTGAAGGAAGAGGGCGTCGAGGTGAAGTACGCCATCCACCCCGTCGCCGGCCGCATGCCCGGCCACATGAACGTGCTGCTGGCCGAAGCCAACGTCCCCTATGACGAGGTGTTCGAGCTGGAGGACATCAACAGCGAGTTCTCGACGGCCGACGTGGCCTTCGTGATCGGGGCCAACGACGTCACCAACCCGGCGGCCAAGACCGACCCGACCAGCGCCATCTACGGCATGCCGATCCTGGATGTCGAAAAGGCCCGCACGGTCCTCTTCATCAAGCGCGGCATGGCCTCGGGCTATGCCGGCGTCGAGAACGAGCTGTTCTTCCGCGACAACACGATGATGCTGTTCGGCGACGCCAAGAAGATGGTCGAAGGCATCGTGAAGGGGCTCTAGGGCTCGCCTTCACGGGAAACGACGAAGGCCCCGGCGACAACGCCGGGGCCTTTTTCGTGGCCCCAGGCCGACCAAAACAAAGGCCCCAGGGTTACCTGGGGCCTCTGTCGCGGGGTGCGGGGAGGTGGGGTGTTTCGGGGGAGGCCTTGCCGAAGATCACTTGGCGGCGAACTCGGTCGACTTGGCGCGGGCGGCGATGGCCAGGTTGTCGCGCTGAGCGGTCGGCAGCTGGCGTTCGACTTCGCGCTGCACGGCGACGACGCAGCCACGGGGGGTCATGCCATCCAGGTTCCCGGCGCGCAGCTTGGCCAGGCACAGCTCTTCACCAGCGGTCTCGACGCGGGCCTTGAACAGCTTGGCTTGCGACGGATTGGCCAGGTTCAGGTCGCCGTAGGCGATGCTGATGGTCTGTTCGCGCTCGGCGGCGTTGGCGGCTTGGGTCAGGCCCAGGATCGGCACGGCGGCCAGGCTCAGGCTGGCGACGGTGGTCAGGCTCATGATGAACTTGCGCATTTGAAGTATCCCTCTGGTGTGGCGCTTCTTCGTGCGCCGATGAATACTGTGTATGTCGAAGAGTTCGCCAAGTCCCGTTACGTCTCCTTCATGACGTGTAATTTAAAGAGTGACGACCATTTAATGATGTGAACTTCATGTAATGTATGTCGAATACATGAAGGTCCGCGCGCCAAGCTGCGCCATAAGGTAAATGAACGGTTAAGCTGCGCCCTGTTTTCGCCCCATGCGACATTCATAGACCCCGCCAATTCACCAACCCGAAAGGTCGGTGTGAGAGCTAGATCGCCTGCGCGCGGTCCTCTCAGGCGACCGAACGTCGAAGAGGTAGCGGTTTGATCTCCAAGAGCCTGGCTGTTCCGCCCCAGCACCTGCGCGTCGCGTTCTTCACGATGCTGGGCGTCGCCGCGATGGCGGGAGCCCTGAACGGCGCCGTGGCCCTGGGCGAATGGGTGTCCCGCGCTGCGCCGACTTCCGAGCCGACCCCCGCCGCCGTCAAGGCCGAGCCCCAGGTCGAAGAGGAGGCCGAGCCCGCCCCGCCGCCGCCGGCCTTCCAATTCGACGCGCCGTTGCCGGGCCGGGTGATCAACTCGCCGTTCGGCCTGCGCCAGCTGCCGTGGGAAGAGAACGGCCGCCTGCACCAGGGCGTCGATATCGCGGCCCCCGGCGGCGCGGCGGTCAAGGTCGCCGCCGACGGCGTGGTCAAGGCCACCGGCGTCAGCCCCACCTACGGCCGCTATGTGCTGGTGATGCACAAGGGGGGGCTCACCACGATGTACGCCCACCTCGCCGGGGCGGCCAAGGGCGTCAAGCGTGGCGCCTATCTGCATCGCGGCGACACCGTCGCCTTCGTCGGCAATTCGGGCCGCTCGACCGGCTCGCACCTGCACTTCGAGATCCGCAAGGGCGACAAGCCGCTGAACCCCAGCTTCTTCCTGGGGCGCAGCTTCGCCGAGGCCAACGACCTGCCGATCAAGGCGGCGGGCAAGGTGTCGCGCAAGGTCCGCCTGGCTACCGTCTCGAAATGGCCCGATAGCGTGGCCAAGGCCGGCAAGACGGCGGGTGGGGTCAAGGTCGCGCGGCTGAAGAACGGCCGCGTTCGGGCCACCATTCCCGTCGTCGCGATCCAGGCGCCCGGCGCCGCATCGACGGCCAGCTCGACGGGTTCGTCCGTCTAAAGCTCAGTTCTCGAGCCAACGCGCCTCGACGCGTCACAAAGCCTCACTACATTGAACGTCATGATCCAGCTTCTCGGTCGTGGCGTCGCGGGCCTCGCGCTCCTCTTGGTTTCCTATATCGCCGTCGGGGGGCTGATGAGCGCCGCCGGTGCGCCCAAGCCCCGAGGGCAGATGGTCGAGATCGAGCCGGGGCGAACGCTGCGGCTGGTTTGCGAGGGCCCCAAAAGCGACCGGCCGATCGTCTGGCTGGAGGCCGGCGCCTTCGGTCTCGCGGCCGACTGGGGCGGAACCCAGGAAGCCCTGACCGCCGCCGGCTGGCGCTCGTGCGCCTACGACCGCGCTGGCATGGGCTACTCGCCGAAGGGGCCCAGCCCGCGCGACGGGATCGCCATCGTCACGGACTTCGAAAAGCTGGTCGCCGCCTCAGGCGAGCCGGGGCCCTACATCCTGGTCGGCCACTCGATGGCCGGCCTGCGGCTGCGTGAGTACGCCGGGCGTAACCCCGACAAGGTGGCGGGGATCGTCCTGGTCGACGCCGCCACGCCGGAAGCCGCCCAGAACCCGCAGATGCGGGGCTTCATCAAGACCTTCGCCAGCGCCTCGAAATGGGCCGCGCGCGGGGCCTCGATCGGGCTCTACAAGCCGCTGGTCCATACGCGCCTGGGCGACAAGATCGACCTGCCGCCGGCCGCCAAGGCCGAGAAGGGCTGGGCCTTCGCCAACGGCCGCCACAACCGGACGGCGGCCGAAGAGGTCGCGCTGTGGCCGGAGGCTTCGGCCCAGGCCGCCGCCCAGCCGCCGTTCGATCCCAAATGGCCGGTCGCGGTGGTCACCGCCGGACCGGTCGCCGGCCGCGAGCTGCGCAAGGAAATGCAGGCCGCGCCCGCTCGCAAATCCGAGCATGGCCTGGTCGACCACGTCGAGGCCGCCACCCACACCCTGCTGATCGGCCGCCGCTTCGCCGACCACATCGTTCGCGCCGTCGCCTTCGTGGCCGACGCCTCCAAAAAGGGCTGATACAACCGGAGGACAAGGTCGATTCGGGAGGTCGCCGCCATGGTCAACGCCGTCAGCCTGGAGGGCGTCAGCAAGACCTACGGCGACTTCCACGCCGTTCGAGACGTCGGTTTCGAGGTCCCTGCCGGCCGGATCACCGGATTCCTGGGTCCCAACGGCGCGGGCAAGACCTCGACCATCCGCATGATCCTGGGCCTGCTGCCGGCCAGCGCGGGCCGGATCACGGTGCTGGGCGCCGACGACGCCACGCGGGTCCGCGACCGGATCGGCTTCCTCCCCGAGGAGCGCGGCCTCTACAAGCGCATGACCCCGATCGACGCCATCGTCTTCTTCGCGGGCCTGAAGGGCGTGCCCGAGGCCGAGGGGCGCAGGCGAGCCAAGGCGATGCTGGAGGCCCAAGGCCTGGGCTTCGCCATGAAACGGCCGATCAAGGACCTGTCCAAGGGCATGGCCCAGAAGGTCCAGCTGATCTCGGCCCTGGCCCACGAACCCGAACTGGTGGTGCTGGACGAGCCGTTCTCGGGCCTGGATCCGGTCAACCAGCAGGCGCTGGAGGGCATGATCCGCGAGATCGCGGCGCGCGGGGCCACGGTGCTGTTCTCCACCCACGTGATGCAGCACGCCGAGCGGTTGTGCGACAAGGTCGTGCTGATGGCGCGGGGGAAAAAGGTGTTCGACGGCGACGTCGCCACCGCTCGCCGCGCCGCGCCGAGGGCTCTGGTGCTGGAGGGCGCGTTATCCGCCGCCGAGGTCGCGGCGCTGCCGGGCCTGGGGACGGTGGCCTCCGAGGCCCTGTCCGATGGCGACTGGCGACACGTGGCCGCCCTGCCGGAGGACAGCACGGGTCAGGACGCGCTGAAGACCGCCTTCGCCCGTGACCTGGCCTTGCGCCGGTTCGAGCTCAAGGAACCCAGCCTGCACGACGCCTTCATCGTCCTGACGGGAGGCCAGGCATGAGCCGGCTGCTCAAGATCGCCCGCCGCGAGTACCTGGCCTATGTCCGCACCGTCGGCTTTTGGCTGTCGATCATCGCCCTGCCGCTGGTGCTCGGGATCAGCACCCTGGCGCCGCTGCTGACGATGAAGTCGGCCCAGCCCGAGCGGCTGGCCATCGTCGACCTGACCGGCCAGAACCTGGGCCCCGCCATCGCCAAGACACTGGTCGAGGACCAGGGCCGCGCCACGGCCCGCGCCTTGCGCTCGGCCGCCCTGTCCGCCGCTGGCCCCAAGGCCCAGGAAGAGGTCCGCAAGGCCCAGGTCCGGGGCGGCGACGCGGCCGGGCGTGAGGTCCTGGCCCGCTACAATCCGGCCGCCGCCGCCCGTTTCAAGGCGCCCAAGGCCAAGACCATCGTCCTGCCCGCGCCGGCCGAGGCTCAGGCGGCCAAGACCGCCCGCGAAGCCGGGGTCGCCGCTCGCCGCGACGTCGCCGCCAAGCGTCTCGATTCGGTGCTGATTCTGAGCGGACGCGACGATGCGGTCGTCATGGACCTCTGGAGCCGCAATCTCGGCGCCCCGGTGCTGGAAAACGACCTGAAGCGCGCCGTCGGCGACTTGATGCGCGAACGGGCCCTGACCCGGGCCGGGGTCTCGCCCCAGACCCTGAAGGCCGCCGACGATCTCAAGCCCGTGTTCAACAGCCTTTCGCCCAAGGCCGCTTCGGGCGAGAAGGTGGCCCTGCGCGACCGGTTGCCGACCTTCGTGGGCGTGGTGGCCAGCCTTGTACTGTGGTCGATGGCCCTGACGGGGGCGAGCATCCTGCTCAACAGCGTTATCGAGGAGAAGTCGAGCAAGATCCTCGAAGTGCTGCTGTCCTCGGCTTCGGTTCCCGAGATCATGGGCGGCAAGATCCTGGGCGTCGCGGGCCTGACCCTGACCGTACTGTTCATCTGGGCCCTGGGCGGGGCGTTCGCCCTGATCAACTTCGCTCCCGGTCTGGCGGCGGACCTGTTGGCTGTGTTGCTGGGCAAGGGCCTGATCTTCTATTTCGGGATCTATCTGGTCCTGGGCTATCTGATGTACGCGGCGCTGTTCGCCGGTATCGGGGCCTTCTGCGAGACCCAGCGCGACGCCCAGACGCTGCTGGGGCCGATCATGATGGTTATGGCCGTCCCGATGATCTTCATGGGCCAGG
Source organism: Caulobacter sp. Root343 (assembly GCF_001425745.1). Classification (GTDB taxonomy): domain Bacteria; phylum Pseudomonadota; class Alphaproteobacteria; order Caulobacterales; family Caulobacteraceae; genus Caulobacter. Next base: position 155,321 of record NZ_LMDF01000002.1, read on the forward strand.
CGCTGCGTTCGCCCGACGCGCCGATCGTCAGCGCCCTGTCGTGGTTCCCGCCGTTTACGCCGTTCCTGATGCCCGTGCGCATCGCCAGCGATCCGCCGGTAGCCCAGGTGGTCGGCACGACGGTGCTGATGGTCGTGACCACCGTGGCGATCGTCGCCTTCTCGACCCGCGCCTTCCACGTGGGGGCGCTCGCGACAGGCAAGGTGGATCTGAGAACGCTGCTGGGGCGCATCGCGCGCAAGCAGGCGGGGTAGGGGGCGGCCGCAACCCAGCCCCCAAATGCAACGAAGGCCGCGCGGATCACCGCGCGGCCTTCGAAATCTTCGGCGAAGCTGAAGAGGTCCGGTTTTACCGGGCGACCTTCTTCGGCATCGGCAGCAGGCCTTCGCGCTGGGCGCGCTTGCGGGCCAGCTTGCGAGCGCGACGGACGGCTTCGGCCTTTTGACGGGCGCGCTTTTCCGACGGCTTTTCATAATGCACGTGCCGCTTCATTTCGCGGAACGAGCCTTCGCGTTGCATCTTCTTCTTCAGAGCCTTCAGGGCCTGATCGACGTTGTTGTCGCGGACGAAAATCTGGACCAGGGGTATCTCTCCATTCGACAGCCCGACCAATGTTCCCAAGTCCCTCTTGAGGGGCCGGGCGGGCGAACAAAACTGGGTAACCTGGAAGGGGTTCTCCCAGGCGATGAGGCGGGGCTGATAGCAGGGGCGAGGCGCTTTGTCCATGCGCGACGCGACCGAAACACCGGTGTAGACTCGGATTCATGAGCCAAACCGCCGAACCCTCCAGCCAAGCTTCGGATCAACCGGGGTCGTCGTGGGCCGACTCGGCCGAGCAGCGCGTGCTGGATGAAGCCCTGCGCCTGGCGCCGAAAGCCGGCTGGAACGCCGGACTCGTCTCGCGCGCCCTGGCGGCGGCGGGCCTGTCCGAGGCCGAGGGCCAGCTGCTGTTGCCCGAAGGCGCGCGCGACCTGGCTGCCCTGCTGTCGCGGCGCCATGACGCGGCGGCGTTGGCTCGCCTGCGGACATTCGACGTCGCGGCGCTGAAGATTCGCCAACGGATTCGCGAGGGCGTCGTGGCCCGGCTGGACGCGGCCCAGGAGCATGCCGACGTGCTGCGCTCGCTGGCCGCCTTCCTAGCGTTTCCGACCAACCTGGCCCTGGCCGTGCGGCTGACCTGGGAATCGGCCGACGTCCTCTGGCGCTGGGCCGGTGATACGGCGACCGACGAGAACCATTATTCGAAGCGGGCGATCCTGTCGGGCATCCTGGTCTCGACCCTGGCCGTCGACATGGCCTCGGGCCGCGCCTCGGCGCTGTCGCACCTGGACGCGCGCATCGACAACGTCATGGCCTTCGAGAAATGGAAGGCGGGCCTGAAGCCGATGGACGTGGCGGGCGAGGTGGTCTCGGCCCTGGCGCGGATGCGTTACGGGAAGTAGGGGAATTTCTCCTCCCCTTTCGGGGGAGGTGGCCCGGAGGGCCGGAGGGGGCAGCGCGGCCTGCGCCCAGATGGCCCCCTCAGTCGCTCCGCGACAGCTCCCCCAGAGGGGGAGCAGCTTCAGGCTCAGCCCCCGAACGCCGCCGTGAGGCGGTCGAACTGGGCCTGCACCGGGCGCGGGGCCTCTTCGTTCGGCGATTCCACGTACATGCGGCGGTCCAGGTGGCGGACCCGCTCGTACAGGCGCTCGGAGCGCGTCAGCAGGTTGGTCAGGCCGAAGGGCAGCTCCTCGACGGCCGGCGGTTCGCCCGCGGCTTCCTCGCCCAGGCGATAGCTTTCCGCGCAGGCGGCTTCCGGCGGCATCTCGCCCTCGCGGACGGCGCGCTGGACCAGCAGCCACGAGGCGACCTGCATCAGGCGGGTGGTCAGGCGCATGCTCTCGGTGGCGTAGCCCAGGGCGGCGTTGCGCGAGAGGATCTTGCTGTCATGACGGCCGGCCCCGTCCAGATAGGCGGCGGTCTCCTCGACCAGCTGCATGCCTTCCTCGAACGTGCGGTCGAAGAGTTCCGATCGCGCGAAGTCCTGGATCACTCCAGCCCTCCAAGGCGTGTCCGCGAACGCGCTCACTTCGGTCATAGCTACTCAATGCCCCTCGAAAGGCCGCGAGGACGTCTCGCTTGACGAGGGGGAGTGCAACCCCCGTGCCACGCGCGCCGTCCCGTTGCGACCCACCCCTTCGAACCGACCGTACTCAAGATGCGTCCGAAAGCGGATGAACGCTTAAGACGCCAGTAACCTCACCGAAACCTTAAAAGAACCCTTAGTCGAGGCGACCAAACAGCGCATTGGCCGCGTCGCGACCGGCTTTTTTCTTGGCCAGGAAGGCCGTGGTGCGCTCGATTTCGGCCTGCAGGGCCTCGATCCGCTCCTCCAATTCCGCGACGCCATAGACTTCGAGGTCCTCGTGGGTCGTCTCGTTCAATGCACGTCCGCTGAAGGCGCGGGGTTCCGCAGGCTCTTCCAACATAGGCATTCTCCCTTTTCTGTCGGATATCTGACGCCTACCTAGCCCCCAAGGCAAGCGTAACGAGGAAGCCGGCTCATGACCGAAACGATGACCGCGATCGCGATCGAGGGCGGCAAAGGAGCCGCCGAGGCCCTGAAGCCGGTCAAGCTGGACCGTCCCGCTCCGGGACCCGGACAGGTGCTGATCAAGGTCGCCGCGGCCGGCGTGAACCGTCCCGACCTGCTGCAGCGCCTGGGCTACTACCCGCCGCCGCCGGGCGCGCCGGAGACCCTGGGCCTGGAGGTTGCGGGGGAAGTCGTTGTGGGGGCAGGACGCTGGAAGGCCGGCGACAAGGTCTGCGCCCTGCTGGGCGGCGGCGGCTATGCGGCATACGCCGTGGTCGACGCCCGTCACGCCCTGCCGATCCCCGCCGGCCTTGACCTGGTCCACGCCGCGGCCCTGCCCGAGACCGTCTTCACCGTCTTCGCCAACGTGTTCGAGCACGGGGCCCTGAAGGCCGGCGAGACGCTGCTGGTTCACGGTGGAACGTCCGGTATCGGGACAACGGCGATCGCCATGGCCAAGGCGGCCGGCGCCAGGGTCATCGCCACCGGGCGCGGTCCCGACAAGAAGGCCAAGGCCCTGGAACTGGGCGCCGACATCGCCGTCGACGCCAAGGCCGAGGACTTCGCCGAGGTGGTCAAGGCCGCCGGCGGCGCCGACGTGATCCTCGACATGGTCGGGGCCAGCTATTTCGAGAAGAACCTCGACGCGCTCAACACCGGCGGCCGCATCGTCTATATCGCCAGCCTGGGCGGGGCGGTGCTGGAGGTCCCGGTCATGCGGATCATGCAGAAGCGGGCGGTGATCACCGGCTCGACCCTGCGGCCCCGCTCGGCCGACGAGAAGGCCCGCCTGGCCGCCGAGATCGAGCGCATGGTCTGGCCGTGGGTGGCCGACGGCAAACTCAAGCCGATCGTCGACGCGACCTTCCCCCTCGGCGACGCCGCCAAGGCCCACGCGCACCTCGAGGCCGGGGAGCACGTGGGCAAGGTGGTGCTGACGGTCTAGTACTGGCTTCCGTTGGGTGCGCCGCTGCGGGCCGCCGCCGGGGCGACCGCGGGCTCCGATCCGCCCGCGGATCCCGGGGCGGCGCCCGGCGCCGCGATCGGTGTCGCGACGGTGGCGTCCTGATCGGCGAAGGCGGTCAAGCGCTGGCCGGCTTTGATCTCGACGTCCTTGCCGTGCTTGATCAGACCCAGGGGGCCGAACAGCACGGTCAGGGTGATGGTCGTGCCGTAGCGCGCGCTGCCCTCGGCGCCTTTCTGGCCGCGCAGGCGGATACGGGACGGACCCGCCTTCAGATAGTCGAAGCGGACGTTCAGCTCGCCCGGTTTGCCCATCATGCCTCTCTTCTTGGCGTGGGTGACCTCGCCGGCCCCGCGCAGGCCCGCGGGCAGGATCGTGCCATCGGCCAGGGTCACGTCCTCGGCCAGGCTGATCGAGAAGCGGTCACCTTCGTGGCTGGTCTCGGAGGACAGGCTGTCGTCGACTCGGATGGACATTTCAGTGCCCTCCGGGACTTGCACCGTCTTCTGAGCCAACGCCGGCGCGGCCACGAGCAACAGACCCGCGGCGCAAGCCGCGGTGAAAAGCGTCTTCATAGGTTTCCCCCCGTCGACCCCTCGCCGACGGCGACAGCTAAGCTCGTCGCGCCATGCTTGTGAACTGGTCATTTCTCGCCTTCGACGGCGGCGCTCCCCAAATCGCGCATTGGCGAACCCCAGGCCGCCGCCCGCGTTCCGCTCCGCATGAGCGAGATCCGCATCGGCTGTTCGGGGTGGACCTATGACGACTGGCGGGGACCGTTCTATCCCGAGACGGTCAAGCTGAAGGACCGCTTCGCCTACTACGCCACCCGGTTCGACACGACCGAGATCAACGGCAGCTTCTATCGCATCCCGTCCGAGAACGCGGTGAAGGGCTGGGCGGACAAGGCGCCCGACGGCTTCGTCTTCGCCTGGAAGGTCTCGCGCTACATCACCCACAACAAGAAGCTGAAGGACTGCCAGGACAGTGTCGACCTGGTCTTCGGCCGCATGGCGCCGCTCGGCGAACACCGGGGTCCCGCCCTGGTGCAGCTGCCGCCGATGCTGCATCGCGACGACGAGCGGCTGAAACGGTTCCTGTCCTGGCTGCCGAAGGGCTGGCGGGTGACGGTCGAGTTCCGGCACGACAGCTGGTACGACGAGGGCGTCTATTCGATCCTGCGCGACCATGGTGCGGCCTTCTGCATCTAGGACCATCATGACGCGCCGTCGCCGTGGCTGGTCACCGCCGACTTCGCCTATGTGCGCGGCCACGGGCCGGGCGGCCATTATCACGGCCGCTATCCGCGCCAGGATCTTGAGGCTTGGGCCGGCTGGATCGCCGAGCAGCGCGAAGCCGGACGCGACACCTACGGTTACTTCGACAATGACGTGAAGAGCGCCGCGCCGCAGGACGCCGACATCCTCAAGTCTCTGGTCGCTGAATAGAAGCGAGCAGGAACCCCGCCGTCCCCCGTTCCCTTTTCACAAGAACGGGATTATAGCGTTGACCAACATCCCGCCCGGCCGAAAGGCCGGGCGCCGTCATTTCTGGAGGACCGCATGTCCGACATCCTGATGCCCAAGGCGACCGCCGTCTGGTTGGTGGACAACACCTCGCTGAGCTTCGAACAGATCGCCGATTTCTGCGGTCTGCACCCGCTGGAAGTGCGCGGCATCGCCGACGGCGAAGTGGCGCGCGACATCCGCGGCGCCGACCCGATCGGCAACGGCCAGCTGAACCGCGAGGAGCTGGACAAGGCCCAGGCCAATCCCGACTACCGCATGAAGGCTCTGGTCAGCCGTCACGCCGAGCTGCTGAAGCCGCAGAAGAAGGCCCCGCGCTACACCCCGGTGTCGCGTCGCCAGGACCGTCCGGACGCCATCGCCTGGTTCCTGCGCCACCACCCCGAAGTGACCGACGCCCAGATCTCGAAGATCCTGGGCACCACCAAGGCCACGATCGAGCAGGTCCGCAACCGCACGCACTGGAATGCGGCCAACATCAAGCCGATCGATCCGGTGACCCTGGGCCTGATCGGCCAGCTGGAGCTGGACGCCCTGGTCAAGAAGGCCGCCGAGAAGAAGGCCAAGGACGACCTGAAGAAGGGTATCGTCCCGGAAGACCCGACCCTGCGCCCCGCCTCGGAAGCCGGCCAGTTCGAGCCCGAGGTCGAGGAAGAGGAAGATTTCCGCGCCAAGCGCGGCGACCTCAAGGCCGAGGACGTGTTCGGCAAGGCCGGCGCCTATGTCGACGAGGAAGACGAGGACTAAGCATTTAAAACTGTCATCCCGGCCAAGCGCGAAGCGCGCCGAGCCGGGACCGCGGCAAGCGCTGGCGTTTCCGGCGGTCCCGGGTCTCCGCTACGCTGCGCCCGGGATGACAGCTTACAAAGCAGAGGCCCCGCTCCTTTCGGAACGGGGCCTCTCGTTTTTCGGCCGCTATCGCGAGCGGCTAGTGAAGTCGCGCCCTCAGGCCCTCGATCTCCTCCTTCAGCCGTAGCTTTTGCCGCTTGAGCTCCCTGAGCGCCGTTCCGTCACTACCGGGTCGACTGGTCTCCTCCTGGATCTTGCGGTCGAGGACCTCATGACGGGATCCCAGCTCGCGGATACGGGATTCGATGGCCATGGCTGTCGGCTCCTTGCTGTTGGAGAGGAAAGTGAACACCCGCTGCGCGGCGCTGTCAGATCACATATGATTGCAACCGGCGGCGCTTGACGTGGCCGAGTTTGCTCCCAAGACGGACGAAAATTCACCATGACCGAGGCTTCGAAGACCGCCGATCGTCCGCGCGAGCGCGCGCGCCTCGTGGTCGGGATCACCGGCGCCTCGGGCGTGGTCTACGGGCTGCGGACGCTGGACGCGCTGCGCGACCTGGGTGTCGAAAGCCATCTGGTGCTGTCGAAGTCGGCGGCGCTGACACTGACCCAGGAGACCGACCTGTCGGTCGCCGACGTCAACGCCAAGGCCGACGTGGTCCATCGCGCGGCCGATGTCGGGGCCGCGATCGCTTCGGGCTCGTTCCGCACCCTGGGCATGATCGTCGCGCCCTGTTCGGTGCGCACGATGAGCGAAATCGCCACCGGCGTGACCTCCACCCTGCTCAGCCGCGCGGCTGACGTGACCTTGAAGGAGCGCCGGCCGCTGGTGCTGATGGTGCGCGAGACGCCGCTGCATCTGGGCCATCTGCGCACCCTGACCAAGCTGGCCGAGATGGGCGCGGTGATCGCCCCGCCGCTGCCGGCCTTCTATGCCAGGCCCGCCTCGATCGCCGAGATGGTCGATCAGTCGGTGGGCCGGGCCCTGGACCTGTTCGACCTGTCCTGGCGGCCGGTGAAGCGCTGGGGCGAGGATCTCCAGACCCTCGCTGGAAAAGCCGAAGGTTAACGCCGATGCGTATCTGGGACTGGGCCCTGAAGGTCTATGCGCGGCAACCTGTCGCAGAGGCGTGCCTGCACCTGCAGGACGCCCACGGCCAGAACGTGCCCTTCCTGCTGTGGGCCGCTTGGATGGCGCAGGAGGGGCGCGAGGCCAACCTCAAGGACGCCGCCCGGATGATGCGCCAGTGGGACGCCGAGGTCGGCGCGCCGTTGCGCGGCGTGCGGCGGGCGCTGAAGCCGCCGCGTCCGCCGGTCGATGAAACGGCCAAGGAAGCTCTGCGCGACGCCGTCAAGGGCGTGGAACTGCAAGGCGAGCGCGTGCTGATGGAGAGCCTGGAGGCGCTTTCGACGCCGGGAGGAGCTACGATCCCCGTGCTGGACGGTCTGCTCGCCGCCGCCGAGGCCTCGGGTGATCCGCCGCGTCGCGCCGCGCTGGAGAAGCTGGCGACCGCCCTTGAAAAGGATCGCGAGTGAGCGCCTTTACCGGTCGTCAGCCTTTGCTATCTATCTCCCGTAGCCGGGCCCATCCGAGACTTACTCCATGAACGACGATGATCCGTCGGAAGACACCGACATCGCGATCGAACGTCGCCTCGCCGAGTTGCGCGAGGAGCACAAGGATCTCGACGACGCCATCCAGGCGCTGGAACAGCGCTACCAGCCCGACATGCTGCAGATCGCTCGCCTGAAGCGGAAGAAGCTGGCCATGAAGGACGAGATCGGCCGGCTGGAAGATCAGCTGACTCCGGACATCATCGCCTAGAACGTTGGGGGCTCAGACCGCGCGCGCTTCCAAGTCGCGGACGGTCAGCAGCAGGCGGCCGGGAGTGACCGGCTTTTCCAGCCGCGCGTCGGCGTGCTGGTCGTGCTTCAGCAGGCGAGGGTCGCAGGCCGAGGCCATCAGGGTGGCCGCGCCCGGACGCGCCTTGCGCACCGCGCTGACCAGCTCGCCGCCCGTCATGCGCGGCATCGCGTGGTCGGTGATCACCAGATCAGGAGCAAAGCTGTCGAGGGCTTCGAAGGCCTCTTGACCGTCCTGACACAGCAGGACGTCGAAACCCGCCTCGGTCAGAGTAATTTCGTAGATCATCGAGAGGACAGGATCGTCCTCGGCGACCAGAATACGTTGCATCTGCCCCACGTCCAGTCATGCTTAACAGACTATGAAGACGTGTTAACGCGTCGGACCGGTATGAGTCGCCGTGCGATAAGGTCGCATGACTTCGAGTTGTTAAACCGCGGTCTTCCGCTTCCGGAGGAACATGGCCGCGTCGGCCTCGGCCAGGGCGGCCTCGGGATCGGCGCCGGGCTCGATCTCGCGCACGCCGAACGAGATGTGCAGCGGGGCCGACCATTCGCCGAACTCGACCGGCGTCGAGCGCACGGCGTCGGCCAGGCTCTGGGCCTTGACCAGGGCGGTTTCCCGGTCGGCCTGGGCCAGCAGCACGGCGAACTCGTCGCCGCCCATGCGGCCGACCACGTCGCTCTCGCGGACATTGCCCAGCAGGCGCTTGGCCACGGCTTTCAGGGCTTCGTCGCCTGCGGCGTGGCCGAAGCGGTCGTTGACGTTCTTGAAGTTGTCCAGATCGAAGAACACCACGCTGGCCGGCGACCCGTAGCGCTGGGCGAAGGCGGCGACCCGCTTCATCTCGCGCAGGAAGGCCCGGCGGTTCAGCACCGGAGTCAGCACGTCCATGTCGGCCAGACCCTGGGCCTCGTTCAGGCGCAGCTTCAGGACCGAGACCTCGTTCCGCAGGTCCTCGATCTCGGTCATCAGGGTTTGCAGCGCCTCGACCACCTTAGGGGTCATGTCGGCTTCGCTCAGGCCCAGGAACGCGGCGCTGTCGGGGGCGGCCACTTCACGGGCCACGACCTGGGCGCCCGCGCGCACCAGGGCGCGCTTGCGGATGGCGGCGAATGGGTCGGTCCGGGCGCCGGTGATCTTCATAGGCCTACTGGAATCGATATGGCACAGCTCCACTATGGTTAACGGGAACGGTGTTCGACGCAATCCGGGGCGCCGATAAGTCGCAGGAACCGGTGGCCGCGCGCTCGCCTTATGGGCGATCTGTGTCGTTTTGGGCTTGCGCATGGAGCCCGGACGCGCATACGGGGCGGCTTTCATCCGCCGCCGCCGAAAGAGACGACGCCGATGCCTTCGACCACGCCGCCTGTCGCCATCATCATGGGCAGCCGTTCGGACTGGCCGACGATGAAGGGCGCGGCCGACGCGCTGGACGCCCTGGGCGTCGCCTACGAGGCCAAGGTGATCTCGGCCCACCGCACCCCCCAGCGCCTGTTCGACTTCGCCACGGGCGCGCAAGACGCCGGGTTCAAGGTGATCATCGCCGGAGCCGGCGGCGCGGCGCACCTGCCGGGCATGGCCGCCTCGATGACCAATCTGCCGGTGCTGGGCGTGCCGGTGCAGTCCAAGGCGCTGAGCGGCCTGGATAGCCTGCTGTCGATCGTGCAGATGCCGGGCGGGATCCCCGTGGCGACCTTGGCGATCGGCGAAGCGGGGGCCAAGAATGCGGGCCTGTTGGCCGCCCAGATCCTGGCCCTGTCGGACGCGGCGCTGGCCCAGCGCCTGGCGGCCTTCCGCGCGGCCCAGACCGACAGCGTCGCCGAGAGCGTCGAGGACTAAGACATGGCTTCGTTCCCCCTGGTTCCCGGCTCGACCATCGGCATCCTCGGCGGGGGGCAACTGGGCCGCATGCTGGCCCTGGCCGCCGCGCGACTGGGCTTCGACGCGGTGATCCTGGATCCCGAGGAGAACTCGCCCGCCGGCCGCGTCGCCGCCCGCCAGATCGTCGCGTCCTACGACGACCGCTGGGCCCTGAAGCGCTTGGCCGAGGCGTGCGACGTCGTCACCTACGAGTTCGAGAACGTCCCGGCCGACACGGTCTCTGAACTCGCTTCGCTGGGCGCGATCGTCTCGCCGGGCGCTAAGGCCCTGGCCGCCGCCCAGGACCGGGTGGTCGAAAAAAGCTTCCTGGCCGAGATCGGCGTGCCGACCGTGGCCTTCGCGGCTGTCCATGACGGCGACAGCCTGGCCGAAGCGCTGGCCAAGATCGGCGCTCCGTCGCTGCTGAAGACCCGTCGCGAGGGCTACGACGGCAAGGGCCAGGCCTGGATCCAGAAGGCCGCCGACGCGCAGGCCTCGTTCGACAAGATCGGCCGCCAGAGCGCCATTCTCGAAGCGCCCGCCGACTTCGGCCGGGAACTGTCGGTGATCGCCGCGCGCGGCCGCGACGGTGAGATCGCCTGCTATCCGCTGTCGGAGAACCACCACGAGGGCGGCGTGCTCAAGCGCACCTCCGCGCCCGCCAAGGTCACGCCGGCCACCCGTGATCAGGCCGAGACCATCGCCATCAAGATCCTGACCGCCCTGGACTATGTCGGCGTCATCGGGGTCGAGCTCTTCGAACTGGCCGGCGGCAAGCTGCTGGTCAACGAGTTCGCTCCGCGCGTCCACAACACCGGCCATTGGACCCAGGACGGCTGCGAGGTCGACCAGTTCGAGCAGCACATCCGCGCCGTGGCCGGCTGGCCGCTGGGCCCCACCCAGCCCCACGCCCATGTCGAGATGACCAACCTGCTGGGCGCCGACGTCGACGCCTGGAAGAAGCTGGCCGCCGAACCCGAGACCCGCGTCCACCTCTACGGCAAGGGCGAGGCCCGGCCCGGACGCAAGATGGGCCACGTGAACCGGCTGCGGTCGCTGCGGGACTAGTCTCCCTCGTCCGAAGCCGTCAGGTCCGAGGCGTCGAACGCATAGTCCAGTAGGTCGCCCGGCCGGCATCCCAGGGCCGCGCACAGGCGGGCCAGGGTGCGGAAGCGGATGCCCTTCACCTTGCCCGAGCGGAACAGCGACAGCTGGGTCTCGCTGAGGCCGACCTCCTGGGCCAGGTCCCGGGCCTTCAGGCCCTTGGCGACGATCAGGGCGTCCAGGGTGACGCGAACCGGCATCAGATCATCTCGTCAAGTTCGGCCTGCGCCGCCAGGGCCTGGTCCATCACGCGGCCCAGCAGGAACAGGGCGCCGCCGATCATGCCCAGCGTCATGCCGGCCACGTCGAAGTTCAGATAGCTGCGCTTGTCCGCACCGACCAGCCGCATCAGGTTGATGACCACGAAGACGCTGGCCACGCCGCCGACCCCCAGGGCCAGGCCGACGCGGCGCAAGGCCGAGGGCAGGGCGGCTTGGATCAGCCGGCCTTTGGCGACCTCGCCCAGCGCTTGGCCGATCGACCACACCCCGAACAGGTAGCAGGCGGCCGGCGCGTACTGGATCGTCACGGCCAGTATCTTGGCGGGGGAAGGCGCCGACGGCCGGTGCAGCGCCATCAGCAGCAGCGGCGCGATCCAGGCCATGAACGCCAGCAGCAGGCCGACGCTGATCACCATGAACACGGCCAGCCAGCGGAACTGGCTGCACATGCGGCGGAATTTATCGGCGTCCTTGGCGCTCACGGCGGCCTCCCAACCTGTCTCATCTTTAATCTTGACTTAAAGACGATCGCTTCGCAACTTTATATGAGACTTAAACGGACGAGCGCCCCTCCATGCCCGCCGCCATCGAGACCGAAGGCCTGACCCGACGCTTTGGAAACCGCCTGGCGGTGGACGATGTGTCGATGACCGTGCCGAAACAGGCCGTCTACGGCTTCCTGGGCCGCAACGGCGCAGGCAAGACCACGACGTTGAAGATGGTGCTGGGCCTGATCCGGCCGACCGTGGGCGTGGCCCGTGTCTGTGGACTGAATGTCGCCCGCGACCGGATCGCCGCGGCGCGGCAGGTCGGGGCCCTGCTGGAGGCCCACGGGTTCTACGTCAATCTGACCGGCGCCGAGAACCTGGCCCTGACCGCGACCCTGCTGGGGACGCCTGGGACCGAGATCGATCGGGTTCTGGAGGTCGTCGAGATGCGGGCCGACGCCGGCCGCAAGGTCGGCGGCTATTCGCTGGGCATGCGCCAGCGGCTGGGGCTGGCCAGGGCCATGCTGGGCGCGCCGCCGGTGCTGGTGCTGGACGAGCCGACCAACGGCCTCGACCCCGACGGCATCGCCGACATGCGCCGCTTCCTGAAGGCCCTGCCCGAGCGCACCGGCGCGACGGTGCTGCTGTCCAGCCACCTGCTGGGGGAGATCGAACAGACCGCCACCCACGTCGGCGTCGTCAATGACGGCAAGCTGGCGCTGGAGGGCGAGCTCGCCCGGCTGAAGGCCGACCTGGCGCCCGAGATCGTCTTGCGAACCGACGATGACGTCCGCGCCGCAGCCCTGCTGGCCGGCCACGACCTCGTGGCCTTCGCGACCGAAAACGGCCTTTCGGCGGCTCTACGCCCAGGGGAGAACATCGACCGGGCGGTCGCCGCGCTCAATCGCGCCCTGGTTCAGGCGGGCCTTTCCGTCTTCGCCATCGGCCCCCGCGCGCGCTCGCTGGAGGACATCTACCGCCGCGTGGCCGCGCCCGCCCAACGTCCCGCTCAGCACCAAGCCGAGGCCGCCTGATGCTCGCTGTCCTGTCTGTCGAAATCCGCAAGCTGAACCGCTCGCTGGCGAGCCTCCTGGCCCTGGCCGCGCCGTCGCTGATCGCCTTCCTCGCGTTCTTCATCGTGCTGCGCGGCCAGCGGGCCGCGCCGTGGGACATGTTCCTGCAAGGAGCGACCACCACCTGGGCCTTCTTCATGCTGCCGATGAGCGTGACGGCGCTGACCGCTCTGGTCGCGCACATGGAGCACGGCCCGCGCGCCTGGGATCACCTGCGGTCCCTGCCGGTCCCCCGGTGGCGGATCTACGCCGCCAAGGCCCTGTGCGTGATCGCGATCGTCATCGTCATGACTGGCTTGAATTTGGCGCTGACCTGGACCTCGGTTTCGGTCGCGAGCGTGCTCAAGCCCGCCGTGGCGCCGACGGGATCGCCGGACGTGGCGAAGCTGCTGCTGGTCAACGCCAAGATCGTGGCCGCCGCCATCCTGATGATCGCCATCCAGCTATGGACCGCCTTGCGCTTCGCCAGCTTCGTTCCGGCCCTGGCGCTGGGCATCGGTGGGACGTTCTTTTCGGTCGTCGCTACCTCGGCCAAGGAAGGGGTGTTCTTTCCCTGGCAGATGCCGGTCAACATGATGGCCAAGGAGGTTTGGCGCGTGGAAACGGCTCTGGCCCTGGGGGGCGGGCTGGGGCTGGTGATGCTGGCCCTGGCGGTCGCCCACCTGGCGCGGCGCGAGGTGCTCTAGGCCGCCGCGACGATCTCCAGCTCGACCAGCCAGTCCTCGGACAGGGTCTGGACGATGATGGCGGTGGTTGGGATGCGGCGGTCGCCCAGGGCCTTCACGCGGGCGGCGCCGTTGGCCTCGACATAGGCGACGTCGCGCAGATAGCTGGTCAGGCGCACGATGTTGTCCACCGTCATGTCGGCGCTCTTCAGGATGGCGCGCAGATTGTCCCACAGCAGCTCCAGCTGGCGCTCCAGGGTCGCGCCTGGCTCGCCATTGGCCTCCAACCCCATGGTGCCGGCGACATAGAGCAGGCGCTGGGGATTGCGCACCTCGATGGCGTGGACGTAGTCGTCGGTGGTCGTGTAGACGCCCTCGGTCGGATTGTGGGTCACGGTTTCCATGGCGTCTCGTCCTCGAGTTCGTTAGGCGAAGCTGACCATAGGGTAGGTGACACGGGCATGGCCGAACAGGCGCTCATCGGATTGATCGGCGGCATGAGCTGGGAAAGCTCGGCCCAATATTATCGGCTGATCAACGAGGCGGTGCGCGACCGCGTGGGCGGCGTAGCCTCGGCGCGGACCCTGATGTGGTCGTTCGACTTCGCCGAGATCGAGCATCTGCAGCACGCCGGCCGCTGGCCCGAGCTGTCGCGGCGTCTGGCCGACGCGGCCCGGGCGCTGGAAGCCGGCGGGGCCGAGTTCCTGGTGCTGTGCACCAACACCATGCACCGTGAGGCCGACGCCATCGAGGCGGCGGTCCACATCCCGCTGCTGCACATCGCCGACCCGACCGGCGAGGCGATCAAGGCGACGGGCCTCTCGACCGTGGGCCTGCTGGGCACGGCCTTCACCATGGAGCACGACTTCTATCGTGGCCGGCTGGAGACCAAGCACGGCCTGACGGTGCTGACCCCCGGCGCCGACGATCGCGCGGCCGTACACCGGATCATCTATGAGGAGCTGGTCGCCGGCCGGGTGCTGGACGCCTCACGCGAGATCTACAAGGCGGCGATCGGGAGATTGGTCGAACGGGGCGCGGAAGCGATCATTCTGGGCTGTACCGAGATCATGCTGCTGATCGGCCAGGCCGACAGCCCCGTGCCGGTGTTCGACACCACGACCTTGCACGCGATGGCGGCGGTGGAGCGGGCGCTCTCGCAAACGCGCTAGGCGGTATCCGTGTCATCCCGGAAGCCTCGCAGAGGCTGTCCGGGACCCAGGGGCCGGCGCAGTGTGGCCGCCCCTGGGTCCCGGCTCTGCGCTTCGCTACGGCCGGGATGACACGATGAAATGCGCTGCTAGGGTGCCCCGCTCAAGTTGCGGAGTTTCCGAATGCGCCTCTGTTCAGTGTCGGGTCTCGCCCTGCTCGCCAGCCTTCCTCTTCTGGCGGCGAGTCCCGTCCTGGCCCAGATCTCCAGCGCCTACGACGCCGTCGACCCCTTCATCGGCACGGGCGGCGACGGCCACACCTTTCCGGGGGCGGTGGTTCCGTTCGGGATGGTGCAGCTCAGCCCCGACACCGAGATCCTGCCGTTCAAGCAGAGCTATGCCCGCGCGGCCGGCTACCGGTTCGGGGACCCGACCATCCTAGGCTTCTCGCACACGCACTTCTCGGGCGCGGGCCATTCGGATCTCGGCGACATCCTGCTGACCCCTGTTGCGGGCGAGGCGAAACTGGAGCCGGGCGAGGCCGACAAGCCGGGCTCGGGCTATCGCTCGCGCTACAGCCACGACACCGAGGTCGCCCAGCCGGGCTACTACGCGGTCACGCTCAGCGACAGCCAGGTGCGGGCCGAGCTGACGGCGGGCTTGCGCACCGGCCTGCACCGCTACACCTTCCAGAAGGGCCAGCGGGCCCAGGTGCTGATCGACCTGCGCAGCTCGATCTACAACTATCCGGGCAAGGTGCTGTGGTCGCGGCTGCGCGTGGCGCAGGACGGGACGGTCACCGGCTATCGCGAGACGCGCGGCTGGGCGCCGGGCCGCAAGCTGTTCTTCGCCATCCGCTTCGACAAGCCGCTGGTGGGCCAGGCCTTCCACAACCGCGAGGCGGACATCCCCTACAAGGGCTTCGCCCAGCCGGGACGCACGCCGGAGGATCGGGCTCAAGTCCAGGGCCGGGCTCTGGTCGGGGTCTTCGACTTCGGCCAGATCGACGGGCCGCTGACGGTGAAGGTGGCGCTGTCGTCGGTCAGCGAGGACGGGGCGATCGCCAACCTGGCCAGCGACGAGCCCGGCTTCGACTTCGACGCCCAACGCGCCCGCGCCCGGAGCGCCTGGGAGAAGGCCCTGGGGGCGGTCGACATCGAGGCCCCGGCCCCGATGCGGAAAACCCTCTACACGGCCCTCTACCACACCCTGCTGGCCCCCAGCGTGTTCGCCGACGCCGACGGCCGCTATCGCGGGACCGACGATCAGGTGCACGAGGGCAAGCTGGATGGCCGGCCGTTCACCTTCCACTCGACCTTCTCGCTGTGGGACACCTTCCGGGCCGAGCATCCGCTGCTGACCTTGGTGCAGCCGGCCGACTACACCAACGACGTGGTCAATTCGCTGATCGCCTCGCAGCGCCAGAGCCCGTACGGCATCCTGCCGGTCTGGCAATTCCACGGCCAGGAGACCTGGACGATGATCGGCTACCACGCCGTGCCGGTCATCGCCGACGCCTGGATGAAGGGCATCCGCGGATACGACGGCAAGGCGGCGCTGGACGCCATGGTCAAGAGCGCCACCTACGCGCCCTATGGCGGTCTCGGCGACTATATGAAGCTGGGCTACGTCCCGATCGACAAGGAGCCGGAGGCGGCGTCCAAGACGGTCGAATACGCCTATGACGACTGGACGATCGCCCGCATGGCCAGGGACATGGGCCAGGATGAGGTGGCCAAGGCCTTCGAGAAGCGCGCCAGCTATTGGCGCAACAGCTTCGACGTGAAGACCGGCTTCCTGCGGGCCCGCAAGAGCGACGGGACCTATCGCGAGCCGTTCAACCCGACCGCCATCAACTACGGCTCGGACTATACCGAGGGCAACGCCTGGCAATATTCGTGGTTCGCGCCGCAGGACCTGGGCGGGATCGTGAAGGCGCTGGGCGGCGACGCGGCGACGGTCAAGAAGCTGGACGCCATGTTCGATTTCGACAACTCGAAGATCGACTACTCGCACGCCGAGGACATCGCCGGCCTGATCGGCCAGTACATCCACGGCAATGAGCCCAGCCACCACGTCGCCTACATGTACGACTATGCCGGCGCGCCGTGGCGCACCCAGGCCCGCCTGAGCCAGATCATCAAGACCCAGTACAAGCCGACGCCGGACGGTCTCTCCGGCAATGACGACCTGGGCCAGATGTCGGCCTGGCTGATGTTCACCAGCCTGGGCTTCTATCCGGTCACCCCGGCCTCCAACGAATATGCGATCGGTCGGCCGTTCGTGGACAAGGCGGCGCTGAACCTGCCGAACGGCAAGCGCTTCACGGTGCGGACCGAGGGGCTGGCGGACGCGCGGCCCTACGTCGGCAAGGTCACCCTGAACGGCAAGCCGCTGACCCGGGCCTTCCTGAAGCACGACGAGATCGTGGCGGGCGGGGAGCTGGTGTTCACGATGAGCGCCACGCCGAACAAGGCGTGGGCGACGAGGGTGCAAGATCGGCCGACGTCGTCGACGGGGTACCGGTAGGGTTCCCTCTCCCCTTGCGGGAGAGGGTGGCCCGCGGAGCGGGTCGGGTGAGGGGTTGCGCTCCGCTATTCGGAAACGCCTATCGACCCCTTATCCGTCGGCCTCGCCGACACCTTCTCCCGCAAGGGGAGAAGGAAAATCCTAGTAAGGCAAGTTCTCCTGCGCCGGCTGCCCCGGAACTGGGGCCGTAGCCGGCGGTTCCGCCTGTCCCGCACTCTCCAGTTCCGAGGCCGCCCGGGCGAACTCGGCCGACAGGGTCTCGTAATAGCCGTTGCGCGGGTCGGGCTCGATCTGCGGCGCGGGGTCGGGCAGCAGCCAGTCGAAGTCGCGCACCGCCAGGGTCTGGTGGGCGGTCAGCATGAAGCGGCGCCAGATGCTGGCCGGGATGTCGCCGCCGACCACCTTGTTCATCGGCTTCTCGTCGTCATTGCCGACCCAGACGCCGGTCACGTAGTCGGGGGTGAAGCCGACGAACCAGGCGTCGCGCCAGTTCTGGCTGGTGCCGGTCTTGCCCGCGGCCGGGCGACCGAAGGCGGCGCGCTTGGCGGTGCCCTGCGAGACCACCTTCTCCATCATCTTCACCATGATGCTGGCGTGGCCGATGTCGTAGACGCGGCGTTCGGCGGCCGGCGGCTGGTGGGCGAAGACGGGCTGGCCGCCCTGGGTCATGATCGACTCGATGACGTAGGGCTCCAGCCGCACGCCGCCCTGCTGGAACACTTGGAAGCCCGAGGTCAGCTGCAGCAGATTGACCTCGTACGAGCCCAGCGCCACCGACAGGTCGGGCGCGGGTGGCAGGCTGGTGATGCCGAAGCGGCGGACCAGGTCGCCGATGGCCGCGCCACCGGCTTCCCGGCCCAGCTTCACGGCCACGGTGTTGGTCGAGGTGATCAGGGCCTGTTCGACGGTCATCGGTCCGCGATAGCCGCCGCTGTAGTTCTCCGGCGCCCAGTCGCCGAACTTCACGGGTTCGTCGACGCGGATGTCGGTCGGCAGCACGCCCTTCTCGACGGCGGCGGCGTAGATGAACGGCTTGAAGGTCGAGCCCGGCTGGCGCTTGGCCTGGACGGCGCGGTTGAACGGGCTCTCGCTGTAGCTCGTGCCGCCGACCATGGCCCGGATAGCCCCGTCCGCCGACAGCGACAGCAGGGCCGCCTGGCTGGCGCCCGAGCGGGTGGTCTCGGTGGCCATGGTCTGGCGCACGACCTCGGCGCCCTCGTGCTGCAAGACCGGATCGATGGTCAGGCGCACGACCAGGTCCGGCGCGTTCTGGCCGGCGATTTTCACCGCCTCGGTGGTGGCGTAGTCCAGCACCCAGCCGTAGTCGCCCTCGTCCTGCAGGGCCAGCGGCGACAGGCGCGGGGTGTCGTCCAGCGCGCGACTCTCCTGCTCGGACGTGATCCAGCCTTCCTTGCGCATGTTGGCCAGGATCAGGCGCGAGCGGGCCAGGGCGCGCTCCATGTCGTTGGTCAAGGCCAGGCGCGAGGGCGCCTTGGGCAGGCTGGCCAGCAGCGCCGACTCCGACAGGGTCAGCTGGCTGGCGGGCTTGCCGAAATAGGTCTGGGACGCCCCGTCGACGCCATAGGTGCCGGCCCCGAAATAGATGCGGTTCAGATAGAGCTCGAGGATCTCGTCCTTGCTCAGCACCTGCTCCAGCTTCCAGGCCAGCAGCATCTCCTGCAGCTTGCGCTTGACCACCCGGTCGGGCGTCAGGAACAGGCCCTTGGCCAGCTGCTGGGTCAGGGTCGAGGCGCCTTGCTTGGTCCGTCCGCCGCGCCAGTTGACCCAGGCGGCCCGGACGATGCCCTGGGCGTCGATGGGGCCATGCTTGTAGAAGCGCCGGTCCTCGGCGGCCAGGAAGGCCAGGGGCACGTAGTTGGGCACGCCCCCAAGGGTGATGCGCTGGCCATAGCGCGGGCCGCGCGTGGCGATCACCTGGCCGTTGCGGTCCTCGAAGCGAATGCCGGGCGCGCGATTGACCGCGAACAGGGCGTCGCGCGTCGGCAGCGGCGGCGTGTCCTTCAGATACTTGAACCAGACATAGCCGGCCCCGCCGCCGACGGCGAGCACCCCGGCCAGCAGCGCGACCAGAACCACGCCCCAGATCCAGCCCCACTTGCGGGCCTTCTTCCTGGCGGCGTGGTGCTTGAGGTCGGCGCGGAAGGGCTCCTCGGGCGGGGGAGGGGGGGGAGGTGGCCGTGTGGTCGCGGCCGGAGGCGAAAGGCGGAACGGATCCTGCAGCGGCGGTTCCGGAGTCCATGGATCGTGAGAGGGGGGATCGTGAACGGCGGGGTCGTGCGGGGGCGGCGGCGACGCGCCAGCGCCCGGCGCCGGCGCGGGTTTGCGCGGCTCCTTGTCGTCGAACTTGTAGGGCGGCAGCGTCCAGTCGTTCACGGTTTGCGTCAGGCTCTGTTTGGTCGCCGGGTAAATCGGGTTTAGGACGGCGACATGACGCCACGCAAACCTTTCTGGGAGACGAAGACGCTCTCCGAGATGACCGTCCCCGAGTGGGAGAGCCTATGCGACGGCTGCGGTCTCTGCTGCCTAGTTCGCTTCGAAGACGAAGACACCGGCGAAATCATCCCCACGCGGGTGCATTGCCAGCTGTTCGACGAGCACCTGTGCCGGTGCAAGGACTACCCGAACCGCCGCAAGACGGTGCCGGACTGCATCAAGCTGACGCCGCACAATATCGAGGATCTGGAGTGGATGCCGCCCTCGTGCGCCTATCGCCGGATCCACGAGGGCAAGGACCTGCCGCGCTGGCATCCGCTGATCACCGGCGATCCGGACAGCACGCACAAGGCCGGCGTGTCGGTGCGCGACCAGACGGTGTCGGAACTCAGCTTCGTCGACGCCGAGGACGCCATGGACTTCGTCGCCACGGACCTGATGCGCGATCGCGGGGACGACCTGTACGAGCCGGAAGACGGCGAAGACTGACGACGCGCGCTTGCGGGCGGCCCGGGCTTCCCCATTTCCGGTGGAGCTTCCACCGGACACCGCCCGCATGTCGCTGCTGCTCGCCGCCCTGATCGGGCTCTTGGCCTTGGTCGTCGCCAGAAGCCCCGGCGGAGGGCTCTGGCGCATGCTGGTCGAGGCGCCAGCGCGCTGGCTCGACACGATGACCTGGCAAAGGGCGGCGGCCGTCGCGATCGTGCTGGGCTTCGCCATCTTCGCCGCCGAGCTGATGATCGCCGACCTGGTCTGGGTGTTGGCTTTCGACATCGTCGGCTGGGTCGAGCTGTTCGCGGCGACCCTGATCGTCACCCGGCTGGCGCCAGGCTGGCGGGGGCTCAAGGCCCATGCCGCCAGCATCGTCCAGCGCCGATTCGCGGCCCGGCCGCGCGCCGCGCGGAGCCGGCGCATCCGCCGTCCGATCAAAGCCTCCGACGACCCGGACCCGGCTTGGGCGTTTGCCTGACCTCCAGACACAGAAAAAGCCGGCCCGCGATCGCGGAGCCGGCTTTTCGTCGCCCTTACGGCGAGAAGCGCGAGGCTTCTTATTTCTTCGTGAAACCGGCGAACTTGGCGTTGAAGCGCGAGACGCGGCCGCCGCGGTCCATCAGGTGGGCGTTGCCGCCGGTCCACGCCGGGTGCGTGCGCGGATCGATGTCCAGCGCCAGCGTCGCGCC
This sequence comes from Caulobacter sp. Root343, assembly GCF_001425745.1. GTDB lineage: Bacteria > Pseudomonadota > Alphaproteobacteria > Caulobacterales > Caulobacteraceae > Caulobacter. The sequence continues at coordinate 175,768 of NZ_LMDF01000002.1, forward strand.
TTCCTTGCCGTAGGTCGAGCGCGTTTGATAGCTCGAGCCGTCGGTCATGGTGACGGTGATGAAGTGATAGTCGGGGTGAATGTCTTGTTTCATGGCGGCGATCCGGACCGACTACGGCGGCGACTGAAAATGGTGAGTGAGGGCCGCCCGCGTACGTGCGGGGTGGCCCTCGAAGACGCGCGGCTATAAAGAACCCGCGCGATTTTGGCAAGGGACTGTTGATGACCGACGTGAACGGCGGCGAGCAAAAGGCCGACGGCCGACCCGGCGCGGGGGCCGAATTGGTCCAAGGCATGGCCGAGGCCAAGGCCCGCCGGCCGCGTCGCAAGGACATCCGCCCGCTGGCGCATCTGCTGCCGTTCGTGGCCGCCCACAAGGGCGATGGGCTGGCGGCGGGCTTCTTCCTGCTGTTCTCGACCGGCGCGACCCTGGGGCTGACGGCGGCCTTCAAGGGCGTGATCGACCACGGATTCGCCTCGGGCCAGGGCGCGGAGATCAACAGTGCGTTCGTCGGCCTGGGCGCGGTGGCGCTGGTGCTGGCGATCGCCACGGCTTCGCGGTTCTTTTTCATCACCCGCCTGGGCGAGCGCGTCGTGGCCGATCTGCGCCGGGCGCTCTACGGCCACACCCTGGGCCTGGACCAGCAGTACTTCCTGAAGACCCGTACCGGTGAGGTGCTGTCGCGCCTGACCACCGACGTCAGCCTGGTCGAGCAACTGGTCGGGGTCTCGGCCTCGGTCGCCCTGCGCAACATCCTTAGCCTGGTCGGCGGGCTCGGCTACATGGTGCTGGTCTCGCCCAAGCTGGCGGGCTTCATCATGCTGATGGTGCCGGTGATCCTGGCGCCGATGTTCCTGGTCGGTCGCCGCGTGCGCAAGCTGACCGTCACCGCTCAGGATCGGTTCGCGGACGCGGTCGGCTATGCCGGCGAGAGCCTGGACGCCCTCGAGACGGTGCAGGCCTTCGGCCGTGAGTCGGCCTCGTCGGCGCGGTTCGGCCTGGCGGTGGAGGAAGCCTACAAGGCCTCGGTCCGCCGGATCACCACGCGGGCCAGCATGACGGCCATGGTCATCACCCTGGCGTTCGGCGGCGTCACCCTTTTGCTGTGGACCGGCGCGCGGCTCGTGCTGTCGGGCGAGATGACCGGCGGCACCCTGGCCCAGTTCGCCATGCTGGCGGTGATGGCCGCCGGCTCGATCGGGGCCCTGGGCGAGGTCTGGGGCGACGTCCAGAAGGCCTCGGGGGCCATGGACCGCATCGCCGACCTGCTGAACGCTAAGCCCGACATCGCCGCCCCGCCGGCGCCCACGGTCCTGCCGGTCCCGGCGCGCGGCGCGATCGCTTTCGAGAACGTGGTCTTCGCCTATCCCGGTCGCCCGGACCTGCCGGCCCTGAACGGCTTTGACCTGGCCGTGAAGCCCGGCGAGACGGTCGCCCTGGTCGGCCCCTCGGGCGCGGGCAAGAGCACCGTCCTGCGCCTTCTCCTGCGCTTCTATGACCCGCAGAGCGGCGCCATCCGCCTGGATGGCGTCGACCTGCGCGACGCCGCGCCTGAAGAGGTGAGGGCTCGCATGGCCCTGGTGGCCCAGGACTCGCCGCTGTTCTCCGGCTCGGCCCTGGACAACATCCGCTTCGGCCGCGAGGACGCCACCGACGCCGAGCTGCGCGCCGCCGCCGAGGCCGCCCAGGCGTCCGGCTTCCTGTCCGCCTTGCCGCAAGGCTTCGACACCCCGGTCGGCGAGCGCGCCAAGACCCTGTCGGGCGGTCAGCGCCAGCGCCTGGCCATCGCCCGCGCCTTGGTGCGCCAAGCGCCGATCCTGCTGCTGGACGAGGCCACCAGCGCGCTCGACGCCGAGAGCGAGCGCCTGGTGCAGCAGGCCCTGACCGCCGCCATGGAAGGCCGCACGACCCTGGTCATCGCCCACCGCCTGGCCACGGTGCTGAAGGCCGACCGGATTGTGGTGATGGAGAACGGCCGCGTCGTCGAGCAGGGCACCCACGCCGAGCTGTTCGCCAAGGGCGGGCTCTACGCGCGCCTGGCCAGGCTGCAATTCGGGGTCGAGGCGGCGTAAGGATGGCGACCCTTCTCCCGCGAGGGAGAAGGGGATAGTTCGCTAGCCCAGCTTGGCTAGGTCCTCGTCGCTGATGTCCTCGTTCGAGTACACCGCCTGGACGTCGTCGTCCTCGTCCAGCAGGTCGAGCAGCTTCATCAGGGTGGCGACGCTGTCGCCGGTGACCGGGACCTGCATCTTCGGACGCCAGGCGATCTTGGTGTTCGACGCCGGGCCGAACTTGGCTTCCAAGGCGGCCGCCACCTCGTTGAGGTCCTCGAAGGCGGTGTAGACCGTGTGGCCCTCGCCCTCCTCGTCCATGTCCGAGGTGACGTCGTCGGCGCCGGCCTCGATGGCGGCTTCCATCATGGCGTCTTCCGACGCGACCTTGGCCGGATAGCTGATCTGGCCGACGCGGTCGAAGTTGAAGGTCACCGAGCCGGTGGCCCCCATGTTGCCGCCCATCTTGGTGAAGTAGGAGCGGACATTGGCGGCGGCGCGGTTCTTGTTGTCGGTCAGCACCTCGACGATGATGCCGACGCCGCCGGCGGCGACGCCCTCGTAGCGGATTTCAGAATAGTCGGCCGCGTCGCCCATCTGCGATTTCTTGATCGCGCGGTCGATGACGTCCTTGGGCAGGCTCTCGGCCTTGGCGTTGTTCACGGCCAGGCGCAGGCGCGGGTTCATGGCCGGGTCGGGCAGGCCGGTCTTGGCCGCGACGGTGATTTCCCGCGACAGCTTGGAGAACAGCTTCGAGCGCGCGGCGTCGGCGCGGCCCTTGCGGTGCATGATGTTCTTGAATTTCGAGTGGCCGGCCATTCGGAGGCTCTGTCTCTGATCTGAAAATGGAGTGTGGGCGCTTCTAGCGTCCGGGGACGGGTTTTGTCACCCCCAGGGGTCTTTCGGGGAGGGTTGCAGGACGGCGCGCGCGATGATAGTTAGGCAATGACTTAAGTATCTGGAGGATCTGCCATGAACCTGGCCCTGCACGCCCACCCGCTGGCCTCGTTCTGCTGGAAGGTGCTGATCGGTCTCTATGAGAATGAGATCGCCTTCGAGAACGTCCTCGTCGACCTCGGCGACCCGGCCGGGCGCGCGGCGTTCCTGAAGCTGTCGCCGATGGGCAAGATGCCGGCCTTGCGTGACGAGGCTCGCGACGAGACGGTGATCGAGACCAGCGTCATCCTCGACTATCTGGACGCCCACTATCCGGGGCCGATCCGCTTCGTGCCCAAGGCTCCGGACTTCGCCTGGCGAATGCGGTTCTGGGATCGGTTCTTCGACAACTATGTCCAGACGCCGATGCAGAAGATCGTCGCCGACCGTATTCGACCGCCGGAGGCCAAGGACGGCTTCGGGGTCGACGAGGCCTACACCCAGCTGGCGGTCGCCTGCGACCACCTGGAAACGGAACTGGCCGACGGCCGGACCTGGATGCTGGGCGACTTCGGCCTGGCCGACTGCGCGGCCATGCCGGCCCTGTACTACGCCGACAAGGTCCAGGCATTCGAGGGCCGCTGGCCGCTGTGCCTGGCCTATCTGGAACGGCTGAAGGCCCGGCCCTCGGTCCAGCGCGTGCTGACCGAGGCCGAGCCGTTCTTCAAGTTCTTCCCGACGGAATGAACCCGACCTTCCCGGCGAAGGCCGGGACCCAGATCTCGAAGCGCTTGGGCTGATTGGAAAGGCGCTGAGCTTTTAGAACCCACCCCAGCGTTCTTCCATCTGGACCCCGGCCTTCGCCGGGGAGGTCGGGGGATGGGAGGTAGCTCAGGCGACTTCCAGCGCCACATCCACGTTGCCGCGCGTGGCCTTGGAATAGGGGCAGACCTCGTGAGCCGCGTGCAGCAGCTTCTCGGCGGTCTCGCGGTCCAGTTCCGGGGCGTTCAGCTTCAGGCGCACGCCGACGTGGAAGCTGGTCTCGTCCTTGATCAGGTCGACTTCGGCGTCGAGGCTGTGCTCGCCCAGCTTGACGCCCTGGTTGCGGGCGACCAGGCCCAGCGCGCCCAGGAAGCAGGCGCTGTAGCCGGCCGCGAACAGCTGCTCGGGATTAGTGCCGTTGCCGTCGCCGCCCATCGACTTGGGGAAGGCCAGCTTGACGTCCAGATGCCCGTCATCGGACTTGGCGGTCCCGTTGCGGCCGCCCACGGCATGGGCGTGAGCGGTGTAGATGGCGTCGGTCATGGGGAGGCTCCGTTTTGGGGGAGCCGGGATCATGCGACCTGAGATGTGACGGCTGCAAGCTTTGACCTAGATCTCCGGAACGCTCTGCTGCAGCCTTCCGCCCACCCGGATCGGCTCCACCCGTTTCGCCAGGCCCGTACGGTCGTCGGTCTCGACAAACACGCCGCACACCGTCGCCGGACCGGACGCCGGCTGATACCGCCCGCCGCTGATCTTGGTGGTGAAACGGCGCAGCGGCTCGTCCTTCTGGTTGCCGATCACGCTGTCGTAGTCGGCGCAGGCGCCGGCGTCGGTCTGGTAGGCGGTGCCGCCGGGCAGGACCTGGCAGTCGGCGGTCGGGACGTGGGTGTGGGTGCCGACCACCAGCGAGGCGCGGCCGTCGCAATAATGGCCCATGGCCATCTTCTCCGACGTCGCCTCGCAGTGCATGTCGACGATCACCGCGTCGGCCACCTGGCCCAGCGGGGCCTTGTCCAGCTCGCGGTCGGCGGCGGCGAACGGGTCGTCCATGGCGTCCATGTGCACCCGGCCAAGCAGGTTGACGACGAACACCGTCTTGCCGCTCTCGGTCTGGAACAGGTGGCTGCCGCGGCCAGGGGCGTCCGACAGGATCGGGTAGTTGGCCGGACGGATCAGGCGCGGCTCGCGGACGATATAGGTCAGGGCCTCGCGCTGGTCCCAGCTGTGGTTGCCCAGCGTCAGGCAGTCGGCCCCGGCCTCGAACAGCTCGCGGGCGGTGTTCTCGGTGATGCCGAACCCGGCCGCGGCGTTCTCGGCGTTGATGATCACGAACTCGAGGGAGAGCCGGCGGCGAAGGTCAGGCAGATGGTCGGCCAGGCCGTCGCGGCCCGACTTGCCGACGACATCGCCGAAGAAGGCGAAACGCATCAGAAGTCCCAGAAAAACGACATGCAACGAGCCGTCAGCGGCTCATGTCCTTGACGGTCCTATACTCTTTTTCGGTGAGGATGGCGTCCAGCCTTTGATCATGCGGTTCGTGCGGCAAATTCTCCGTCTGCTGACCGCTGTAGGCGAGGCCGATCACGAACACCGGCTTCTTGGCTCGCAGGGCTTCCAGCGCCCGATCGTAGTAGCCGCCGCCCTGTCCCAGGCGCACGCCGTCCCTCTGGAAGGCCAGTACGGGGGCGATCACCAGGTCCGGCTCCAGCGCTGGCTGCTCTGGCGGCGGCGACCGCAGGCCGATGGCGTCGTGGACGAGAGACTGGGCCGGATCCCAGGCGCGGAACACCATCCGGCCGGTCTCGGCGTCCTCGACCGCCGGCAGGGCCAGGGTCCAGCCGGCCTCGCGCAGCTGGTCGGCCAGGATGCGCGGCGACACCTCCGAGCCCAGGCCGTGATACAGCGCGGCCACCTTGCCGGACGGATCGGGAAAGAGCTCGGCCAGCGGCTCGCGCGCCACCTCGGCGATCATCCAGTCGGCCTCGGGATGCTCCAGGGCCAGCTGCTTGCGCTGGTTGCGCAGGAAGACGCGCAGCGCGGTCTTGGCCGCGACGGGGTCGTTGATCGTCATGCGCTGATTATAGAAGAAAGGTGGCGGCGCCGCGAAGAACCGTGAAGACGTTTCAATCCACTCGAACCTGTTAGTAACAGGTGGGCCCCGTGTTCCCGCAGCCACGGCCACGGGAGGGAACAGGTCCCGATAGAGAGATTAAGGTCCCTGGGAATAGAAATCTTCGACGAGAGCCACAGCAAGACCCGCCGTTGAACAAGATAGGGCTTCGGGGGGCGGAAAGCCAGGGGCGGTGTGTCGCGGCGCGCCGTTCCTTCGCCGACGGCGCCAAAGCGGCTCACCGATCCGGAAAGGCGACCACGGCATTGCGCACCGGCGTTTCGCCGCGTCGATCCTGGGCGGGCTCGGTCGGGCGCCAGCCGGTTCCGTCGACCAGCATCGACAGCGACGCGAGGTGGCCCTCCAGGGTGAACCGATCGAAGACGAACGGCAGGCCCTCCGACGCCAGCGGTTTGGGACCGTCCGTCACCTGCAGGTGCAGGTGGGGCGCGTCCGACTTTCCGGAATTGCCCAGGTTGGCGATCACCTGGCCGCGACGAACCCGCTGGCCGGTCCGCACCTTGAGCGATCCTGGCCGCAGGTGGGCATAGGTGACGAAACGGCCGTCGCCGATGTCGAGCACGACATGGTCGCCCGTGGCGTTGTCGACCGTGATCGGCACGGCCTTGTCGTCGGCGACGGGATTGTTCTCCGGGATTCCGTCGACCGCCTCGACCACCACCCCATCGGCCACGGCCAGCACGTCGGCGTTCCAGGGCGTCCAATGAGCATTGTCGGCCGGATCGCCTCGGAAGACCTGGCCGTCGGGACCGATCCGCGTCCAGTCGACGGCGAAGCGCTGGGAAATCCGGGCCGCGCCGTCCACGGCGATCAGGCTCCGGCGGTGAGAGGAGTCGTTCGACAGGGCATGCGAGGCCAGCCAATGGTCGCCGCGCACGGGCGGTCCCAGGACCACCGGCCGAGCGCGCGCCACCTCGACCCGACCGCCAGTCACGGTCGACTGCGGCCCGGGGGCGTTGGCCGGGATCAGCGGCGCGAAGGTCAGTCGATGGGCGAGGGCTCGCGGCGCGACGGTGGCGACCGGCGCCACAACGTCGAGGAACAGGACCGCGCCCATCCCGCCAGCGATGGCGCGCCGATCAGCCAGCTTGCCCGCGCCCGGCCGGGCGATGATCGCGTCCAGCGCCTTGTCGTCGTATCGGGCAAGGACCGCGCCGCTGGCCGCGTCGAGCGCCTCCACCGCCCGCAGGTCCAGGACCTGCGCGCCGAGATTGTCCACGCGAAGCTCATAGACGAGATGGCGCTGTCCTTCGGCCACGACCGGTGTCGGCGCGATCGTGGCGCGAAGGTCGACGGGGATGGCTTGAAGCGGGACAGGTGTAGGCGTCTGGGCGTTTCCCGGCGCGCTCAGGGTGAAGACGGCGACCAGTCCGAGGCCGACGACCGCCCGCATGTCAGCTGTCGACCGCCAGCTTCTCGATCTTCTCGGCCGCGGCGTCCAGCGCGCGGATGGCGGCGATCTCTGCCTTGGTGCCGTCCTGCTGCATGCGGAGGATCTCGGCGTTGGCGTGGGCCAGGCGCAGCTTCATGTCCGACAGCTCGTCGGCCAGCAGCAGGGCGCCCATCAGGAACAACCGCGTCTCGCCCAGCTGGCCGACGTCCTGGCTGACCTGGCGGACCTGGCGGTCGAACAGCCGGGCCAGCTCGGTCAGGTGCGGCTCCTGGCCGTCCTCGCAGCCGACCATGTAGGGACGGCCGTTCACGTGGATGGTCACCTGGGACATGGTCACGCCTCCTCGGGATCTTCGAACAGCTCGTCGTCGTCCAACGGCGCGTCGTCCTGATCGTGGTCGTCGTTGGCCACCGCCTCATCGCCCAAGGCGGCGCGGATCTCGGCGATGGCGCGGCCCAGCGCCACCGAAGCCTGCTCGCCGGCCTCCTCCAACGCCTTCTCGCGTTCGCGGGCCGCTTCCAGTTCGACCAGCAGGCGCGCGCGTTCGTCGTCGTCGAACAACCCCGGCGCGGCGCCCGCGACTAAGCCAACGGAGGTGACAGGCGCGCGGGCGGCCTCGGCGGCCTTGGCCGCCAGACGCTGTTCGAGCTGGCTCACCGCCCGTTCCAGGCGGCGCACGGCGAGGTCGAGGGCCGTACCGTCGGCCGGGATCATCGGCGAATTTCCATCATGCAACGCAACATATAGATCGAGCCCGTCTAAGCCATACGGCGGGGCGAGATTGGGGCGATACAGTGCCCATAGCAGCATTTGCCCTCGGCTGTCCGCGTCGCGGATAGCCTCTTCCCCATATTTGCGGCGCCGAAATCGGGCCGCTTTCAGCTATCGGTCTGGCGGTGTCAGTTTCTCGGGCTTGACTTCGCGCCTTTCCCCCGCAAAACGCGCACCCAAATAGGGAACGTCGGTCGACACCGGCCGGCGGCCATAACAGGAGAACGACCCATGGCTATTCGCGTCGCCATTAACGGCTTCGGCCGCATCGGACGTCTGGTCCTGCGCTCCATCGCCGAGCATGGCCGTCGCGACATCGAGGTCGTCTCCATCAACGACCTGGGCCCGGTCGAGACCAACGCCCACCTGCTGCGCTACGACAGCGTCCACGGCCGGTTCCCGGGCGTCGTCACCTCGGGCGAGGACTGGATCGACGTCGGCATGGGCAAGATCAAGGTCACGGCGATCCGTGATCCGAAGGACCTGCCGCACAAGGCGCTGAACGTCGACATCGCGTTCGAGTGCACCGGCATCTTCACCGCCCGCGACAAGGCCGCCCTGCACCTGGAAGCCGGCGCCAAGCGCGTATTGGTGTCCGCTCCCGCGGACGGGGCCGACAAGACCATCGTCTACAAGGTCAACCACGAGACCCTGACCGCCGACGACATCGTCGTCTCGAACGGCTCGTGCACCACCAACGCCCTGGCCCCGGTCGCCAAGGTCCTGCACGACCTGGTCGGCATCGAGCGTGGCTACATGACCACGATCCACAGCTACACGGGCGACCAGCCGACGCTGGACACCATGCACAAGGACCTCTACCGCGCCCGCGCCGCGGCCCTGAGCATGATCCCGACCTCGACCGGCGCCGCCAAGGCTCTGGGCCTGGTGCTGCCGGCCCTGAAGGGCAAGCTGGACGGCTCGTCGATCCGTGTCCCGACCCCGAACGTCTCGGTCATCGACCTGAAGGTCGTGCCCTCGCGCGACACCACGGTCGACGAGGTCAACACCGCCCTGAAGGCCGCCGCCGACGGCGCCATGAAGGGCGTGCTGTTCACGACGACCGACCCGCTGGTCTCGTCGGATCTGAACCACATCGCCGCCAGCTCGACGGCCGCCCTGCCGCAGACCCAGGTCATCGAGGGCAAGCTGGTCCGCGTGCTCAGCTGGTACGATAACGAATGGGGCTTCGCGACCCGCATGAGCGACACCGCTCTGGAAATGGCGAAGTTCCTCTAAGACAAGCAGACCCAACCCCCGCTCCTTCTCAGGAGCGGGGGTTTTCCTTGCCCGATATTCCCGTGACCGCAGGACGACCGATGACCTTCCGCACCCTCGACACCGCCGACCTCGCCGGCAAGCGCGCCCTGGTCCGGGTGGACTTCAACGTGCCGGTCGACGGGGGGAAGATCACCGACGACACCCGTCTGCGCGCGGCCCTGCCGACCATCGCCTATCTGTCCAAGCAGGGCGCCAAGGTGGTGCTGCTGGCCCACTTCGACCGTCCGAAGGGCCAGGTCGTTCCGGAAATGAGCCTGGCCTTCGTGGCCGAGCCGCTGAGCAAGCTCCTGGAGCAACCGGTCGCCTTCGCCAGCGACTGCGTCGGCCCGGCCGCCGCCGAAGTGATCAACAGCCTCGAGAACGGCGGCGTCGCCCTGCTGGAAAACGTCCGCTTCCACGCCGGCGAAGAAAAGAACGACGCCGCGTTCGCGGCCGCTCTGGCGGCCAACGGCGACCTCTATGTCAACGACGCCTTCAGCGCCGCCCACCGCGCCCACGCCTCGACCGAAGGCTTGGCCAAGCTGCTGCCGGCCTATCCGGGCCTGTCGATGCAGCGCGAGCTGGAAGCGCTGGACGCCGCGCTTGGCAATCCGAAGAAGCCGGTGATCGGCATCGTCGGCGGCTCCAAGGTCTCGACCAAGCTGGACCTGCTCAACAACCTGGTCGCCAAGCTGGATCGCCTGGCGATCGGCGGCGGCATGGCCAACACCTTCCTGTTCGCCCAGGGCCACGACGTCGGCGGTTCGCTCTGCGAAAAGGACCTGGCCGACACCGCCCGCGAGATCATCGAAAAGGCCAAGGCCGCCGGCTGCGAGCTGCTGCTGCCGGTCGACGTGGTGGTGGCCAAGAAGGTCGCGCCTGGCGTGGAAACCGCTGTCCGCGCGCTGAACGAAGTCCAAGCCGACGACCTGATCCTGGACGCCGGCCCCGAGAGCGCCAAGCGCCTGCTGGCGGCCATGGACCAGAGCTTGACCCTGATCTGGAACGGCCCGCTTGGCGTTTTCGAAGTCCCTCCGTTCGACGAAGCGACCGTTTCGGCGGCGAAACATGCCGCTTCCCTGGCGAAATCGGGTAAGATCGTGGCAGTCGCGGGTGGCGGTGATACTGTCTCCGCGTTGAACCACGCGGGCGTGTCGGCCGATTTCACCTTCGTCTCGACCGCCGGCGGCGCGTTCCTCGAATGGATGGAGGGCAAGACGCTTCCAGGCGTCGCCGCCTTGAATAACTGAACGACTTCGTTGGCGCGGATCGTGCAGATCCGCGTTCAACCTCGATGGAACTGACCCGGGCAGAGAACGCACAAGCGTCACGGCCCCAAAAACAAGAAACGACCGAACCTCACTTCACGCTTGCAGGAGAGAAATACGTGGCTCGCATTACGTTGCGACAGTTGCTGGACCATGCCGCCGAGCATGAGTACGGACTTCCGGCCTTCAACATCAACAACATGGAACAGGGCCTGGCGATCATGGAGGCGGCCGACGCCGTCAACTCGCCGGTCATCATCCAGGCGTCGCGCGGCGCGCGGAACTACGCCAACGACATCATGTTGGCCAAGATGATCGACGCCCTGGTCGACATCTATCCCCACATCCCGGTGTGCATGCACCAGGACCACGGCAACGGCCCGGCGACCTGCGCCACGGCGATCCAGTACGGCTTCACCTCGGTGATGATGGACGGCTCGCTGATGGAGGACGCCAAGACCCCCGCCACCTACGAGTACAATGTCGAGGTCACCCGCAAGGTGGTCCAGATGGCCCACAGCTGCGGCGTCTCGGTCGAGGGCGAGCTGGGCGTGCTGGGCTCGCTGGAGACCGGCATGGGCGAGGCCGAGGACGGCCACGGCTTCGAAGGCAAGCTTAGCCACGACGAGCTACTGACCGATCCCGACCAGGCGGTCGACTTCGTCCAGGCCACCGGCGTCGACGCCCTGGCCATCGCCATGGGCACCAGCCACGGCGCCTACAAGTTCACGCGCAAGCCGGACGGAGACGTCCTGGCCATGAACGTGATCGAGGAAATCCACCGCCGCCTGCCCAACACCCACCTGGTGATGCACGGCTCGTCCAGCGTTCCGCAGGACCTGCAGGACATCATCAACCAGTACGGCGGCGAGATGCCCCAGACCTGGGGCGTGCCGGTGGAAGAGATCCAGCGCGGCATCAAGCACGGCGTGCGCAAGGTCAATGTCGACACCGACAACCGGATGGCCATCACCGGCGCGATCCGCAAGATCCTGGTCGAGAAGCCGCACGAGTTCGACCCGCGCGCCTATCTCAAGCCGGCCAAGGAAGCCATGCGCAAGGTCTGCCAGGCGCGCTTCACCGAGTTCGGCTCGGCCGGCTGGGCCGACAAGATCAAGCCGCTGTCGACCGCCGTCATGGCCAAGCGCTACGTCAAGGGCGAGCTGGACGCGAAGTTCGGCGCCGGCGCGGCCAAGGCCGCCGCCGAGTAGAGCCGCTGATCGATCGAAAAACGAAGGGGCCTTCCGGAGCGATCCGGGAGGCCTTTTCTATTCGGCGGCCACCAAGCGACGGCGGGCCAGCAGCGTGATCGCCGCCGCCCCCAGTCCGCCGCTGACCAGCATGGCCAGGGTGAACCAGACGCCGACGAAGGCGTAGCTCCCTTCCCAGCAGTGCAGACCGTCGATGGTCCCGGCGACACCGCCGCAGAAGAGGCCGCAGGCGAAGCCGGTGGCGGCTGGGCGCTCGAGATCGACGCGGCGCAGGCCGGCCACGGCCAGCGCCAGCATCGGCGCGGCGATGACCAGGATGTCGCCCAGGCAGAGCGCGCCGTTCGGCCAGTAGAGCGCCGCCAGCGCGGTTGGGGTCATGCTTGAGGCCTGGACGGCGGCGGCGATCAGCATGGCGCAGGCGGCCGCCCCGGCGAACGCCAGGGCCATGACGCCGCCCGGCTTGGCGCGCGCCAGCCAGGTGGCGGCGACCATGGCGCAGCCGGCGACGCCGGCCGGATAGGCGGCCTTGATCCAGAAGAAGGCGTGCGCCGCCGCGACCGGCAGGTCTGGCCGCAGGTCCAGCCACAACAGGATCATCAGGACGCCCGCCAGGGCGCCGGCGGCGGCGATCTCGGCCAATCGCCAGGGCAGGGTCGCGGCTGACCAGATGGGCGCGCCGCCCCCCACGCCACTCGCGGGAACGAGGGTTTCGTCGATCGTCACGCGCCTCTCCCCACAGAGAGCGATTGCAGCAACGCTTATCGCGTCTCATTCGCGAAAAGCGTCGGCACTTCAGTGGCGGAACGATGGTTTGTCAACCGACCGGAAGGCGACGGAACAAAGTTTGATCGACGGCGAGGCTGTCGCGGAAGAGGGGCTTACCAGCGCAGCGCCCAACGCCCGATCAGCGCGCCCAGGGCCGCCGCCAGCAGGACGCCCAGGCTGTACCACAGGGCCACGAAGGTGAAGGTGTGCTCAGGGCAGTGCAGGCCGTAGACCGTGGCCGCCACGCCGCCGGAGAACAGTCCCGTGGCGAAGCCGGCCAGGGTCGGACGGGTCGGGGCCATGCCGCGCACGACCCATAGGCCCAGGGCCAGCATGGGCAGCGACAGGGCCAGGATGTTGGGGCTGCACCGGGTCCAGGAATGGCCTCGCAGCATCCGCAGCGCCATCTGGATGTCGGGGCTCATCATCGCCTGGATCACGCCTACCAGCGCGAAGAGCCCCAGCACCACGCCGCCCAGGATCCAGCCGCGCCGGCCCGAACCGCCCGGCCGCGCCAGGCGCTCGATCGCCAGATAGCCGGCGACGCCCAACGCGCCCGTATAGGCGGCCTTCATCCAGAACATGCCGCCGCGCATCGCCGGCATCAGGTCGGGACGGGTGTGCAGCCAGGTCAGCACCAGGACCAGCGCGGCCAGGGCGCCCAGGCCCGCGACCAAGGCGAGGCGGCGTGGCGGCGGAGGCCGGACCTCGACGGCGTCCGAGGCCAGGGCGTCGATCAGATCATCCGTCCGCACGGCGCATCCTTTCGGCCAGGGCCTTCAGCGCTCGGTGCAGGGCGACCTTGGCCGCGCCTTCGGAAATGCCCGCGCGGGCGCCCGCCTCGGCCAGGGAAAGGCCCGTCAGCTTGACGTCGGACACCAGGATCCGCTGCTTTTCGGGCAGGCTGGCCAGGGCGCGGTCCAGCTCGATGCCGACGCCCGGATCGGGCTCGTCGGCGGCCAGGAACTCGATATGGTCCTCGATCGGCAGGGTCTGGCGGATCTTCCGCCGCCGCCAATGGTCGATCAGCTTGTAGCGCGCCACCGCGTGGGCCCAGGCGGTGAACGACTGGGCGCTGTCCCAGGTCGACCGCTTGAGATGCACAGCCAGCAGCGTCTCCTGCACAAGATCCTCCACATCGCCGGGCGCGCCGGACATCCGTCGCGCGAAATAGGCGCGAAGCCGGACACCGAGGACGGCCAGACACTCGCGATAGGCGGCGGCGTCGCCATCCATCCCGCGCAGCATCAGCGCCTTCAAACGGGTTTCGGTATCCGTCACGCCAGCCCCTATTCGCGTGCGAGGGTCGGATGGTTACACGCTGTCGCGCCGCGCCGGAACCGCCTGGCGCGGCGTGGCCGAAATTTTGTTCGCCGGCCAATTTTGTTCGAGGCGGGTGTAACCTTCGCCTCGGCCCCTTCGTATCCCCCATCGACCGGGTGGCGAGATCGCTGTTCGGCGAAAGAAACGCTTCAAAGGAGATCCCCATGAACCGCACCGCCTCCGCCGCCGCCCTGGCCGCCATCTTCGCTCTGTCGACCGGCGTGTCGATGGCCGCCGCCGACGACATGAAGAAGGCCGAGACCGAAAAGTGCTACGGCGTGGCCAAGGCCGGCCAGAACGACTGCAAGGCGGGCGCGGGCACCTCGTGCGCCGGCACCTCGAAGGCCGACTACCAGGGCAATGCCTGGAAGATGGTCGCCAAGGGCACGTGCGCCACGATCAAGACCCCGAACGGCATGGGTTCGCTGACGCCGAAGGCCTAAACGGCCGCCGCGTTCACTCGCCCCCTCCGCGCTTCGCGCTCCTCCCCCAGAGGGGGAAGAAGACGCGGCGATCCTTCTTCCCCCTCTGGGGGAGGAGGGCCGCAGGCCCGGAGGGGGCAAGTAGGCCACCGCAAGGACTCCTCCATGATCACCGCCGGTCTTGGCCTCAAGCCGCAGCACTATGACGACGCGCTCGCCAGCGACGCGGTCGGCCTGTGGTTCGAGGTCCATCCCGAGAACTACATGTCGGCCGGCGGGCCGCGTCTGACGGCGCTGGAGAAGGTGCGCGAACGCCGCCCGCTATCCTTGCACGGCGTGGGCCTGTCCCTGGCCGCCGACGCCGATCCGGACCGCGAGCACCTGGCGGCTCTGAGGCGCCTGGTCGACCGGTTCGAGCCGTTCGTGGTCTCCGAACACCTGGCCTGGTCCACCCATCGCGGCGCGCACCAGCCCGACCTGCTGCCATTCCCCCGCACGAAGGCCGCCCTGGCCCGCATCGCCGCCAACATTGGCCGGATGCAGGACGCCTTGGGCCGCCAGATGCTGGTCGAGAACCCGTCGCTGTATCTGCCGCTGACCGGCCACGACCTCGATGAAGTCGAGTTCCTGAAAGCCCTGGTCGCCAAGACCGGCTGCGGCTTGCTGGTCGACGTCAACAACGTCTTCGTCAGCGCCAGCAATCTTGGCTACGCGCCGGAGGCCTATCTGGACGCCATCCCGGCCGGGGCGATCGGTGAGATCCACCTGGCCGGCCACGGCGCCGATGAAGGTGGCTCGGATCTTTTGATCGACACCCACGGCGCGCCGATCGCCGAACCGGTCTGGGCCCTGTACCGCCGCCTGATCCGGCGCGTCGGCCCGCGCCCTACGCTGATCGAGCGCGACGACGACATCCCGGCCTTCGACATCCTGATCGCCGAGCGCGACCGCGCCGCCGCCGAGCTCGCCGCGCTGGAGGTCCAGCATGCCTGAGCTGCTGGACTTTCAGGACGCCTTCGTCGCCGCCCTGGCCGGTGCGCCCTCGGCCCTGTCGCCCTGGCTCGCGCCGGGGGAGGGCGAGGCGGGCCTCGCCGTCTATCGCAACACCATCGCCAAGGGCTGCGTCGACGCCCTGGCCGCCAATTTCCCGACCGTGCTGTCGATGGTCGGCGAGGACTGGTTCCGCGCCGCCGCCGCCCTGTTCGCCCGCGAGGCTCCGCCCGCCAACGCCGCCCTGCTGGACTATGGCGAGCACTTCCCCGCTTGGCTGGACCGGTTCCCGCCGGCCTTGGACCTGCCTTACCTGGCCGGGATCGCCCATCTGGACCGGCTATGGACCGAGGCCTTGTTCGCGGCCGAGGCCCCGGCCCTGATCGCCGAGGCGCTGTCGGCCCTGGCGCCTGAAGCCCTGGCAAGGGCCCGCTTGGCCCTACATCCCAGCGTCCGCTTCGCCGCCTTCGAGGCGGGCCTGCCCAGTCTGTGGGTCGCCGCGCGCGATGGCGCCGAGGACCTCGACCTGTCCGAGACGTCCGAGACCCTGCTGCTGGTCCGTCGCGACGGGTCGGTCCGGAGCCGGGTGATCGGCGCCGCCGAAACCGAATTCCTGCGCGCCTGCCGCGCGGGCCAGACCAGCGCCGAGGCCGCCGAGCGCGCGGCCCTGGCCGACCCCGATGTACCGCTTGCCCCTCTGTTCGCCGCCCTGCTCGCCGACGGCGTGTTCGGCGGCCTCATCCTGGAAACCGACTGATGACCGCCGACACCCTGTCGCCCAAGACCCTGTCCTTGCGGGCGCCGTTCGAGCTGTTCGCCGAGACCGCCCGCAAGGTGCTGACCGACGATGTGCTGACCCTCGTCACCCGCTTCGGCGTGGCGGCGATCTTCTTCCAGTCCGGCCGCACCAAGGTCGACGGCATCCTGCACATCACCGACGGGACCTATTCGCTGTTCGAGAGCGAGTATCACGTGCCCCTGCTGCCGCCGGACGTGGCGGCGCACGCGGCGACCTATTCGGAGCACCTGTTCTCGATCCTTCTGGTGCTGGGCCTGTTCACGCGCCTGTCGGCCCTGGCCTTCCTGGGCATGACGGCGGTGATCGAGATCTTCGTCTATCCCGACGCCTGGCCGACCCACCTGTCGTGGGCGGGGCTGCTGCTGTTCCTGATCGCCCGCGGCGGCGGCAAGTTCAGCCTGGATCACCTGTTGCGACTGCCCTGAGGTCGACAACGGCCACCCGCGCGCGGTCAATCAGACATCGCGGAGGGAGAGGCCGATGGCTCGGTTCTACTGGTTCCTGTGCCTGCCGGGCTTGATCCTGCCCTATGGCGCCTTCTTGCCGTGGGTGATGGAGCACGGGCTCGCACCGCGCCTGTTCGTGACTGAACTGTTCTCGAGCCGGATCGGCGCCTTCTTTGGCTGGGACGTCATCGTCTCGGCCGTCGTGCTGCTGGGTTTCGCCGCCGTCGAGTCGCGCCGGCTAGGCCGCCATGTGCTGTGGCTGACCGCCGCCGCGACCCTGGTCGTCGGTGTCTCTCTGGGTTTGCCGCTGCTGCTGGCGTTGCGCGAGCGAACACGCCTCGCATCAGCTCAATGAATCGTCGGCATGCGCGGGATCGGCCGACGCCACAGCTGGGCCGTCAGGGCGTTGGCCAGCCCCAGCCAGCCGAGGTCCGGGGCCGTGCCGCCGCCGACCTTGCGGGCCTCGAGCGCGTAGGCCGCCGAGGCCGCCAACGAGGCCGTCGCCGCGCCCAGTTGGCCGCCGACCCGACGGGCGCCCAGACCCAGCCACAGGGCGTTGAAGCCCTGCACCAGGCTCCAGATCGTCAGAGCCCGGGTGCGGGCGGGGCTGGAGGGCGCGTTCCAGGTGCGCAGGCCCGACAGCGTCATGGCGATGAACAGCGGCGGCAGCAGCAGGCTGGTCAGCGGCTTGGGTTGATGGGCCACCGGCTCGTGCATCTCGGCGAATTCGACGGCGTACATCTCGTCGTCCAGCACGCGCTCGTGCCGGCGGCCCATCATCATGGCCGCCACGATCGCGCCGCCGGCCAGGGCCGCGCCGACGGCGATCTGGGCCACGGGATGATGCCCCTCCCGCCGATCGAGCTCGAACGCTTCGCGGCCGGCTAGGGCGCGCTCGCGCGACTTTCCGTTGGCGATGTGCATGGCGGGACTCCCTCGTGAACTCGCAAGGTCAAACAGCCCAGCTGAACCTTGGTTCCAGCTTCAGCGGGGCCTGTGACACATGATGGCGCAGACTTCCGGCGACGCCACGCGAAATCGCCCTGAGCGCCACGCTCGGAAGCCGCCCCTCCACCCCAGATGCACGCGCCCTCGTGTGGCGTAATGCCGCGCGGCGACAATGAATACCCAGGGATGGCGTTGCCCCTTGCTGTTTTCATTGCCTTTTACCAGGCGAGCTTCGTGTTTCTCGCACGGTCAAGGTTTCCGGCCGTTAAGAATCCTTTTGAAATTTGCTTGCAACCTTTCGCCGAAGCACGGGGAGCGAGTACCGCCAGGGTGGTGGATTTCGGGGGCCCTCGCGCGAGGGAAAGAACACCGATGTCCTTCTTCCGGGCTCGCCAGGATGACACCAAGACCAGCGCCGCCGTCGCCGAGATGGAGGCCATCATCGCCGCCATCCACCGCAGCCAGGCGGTCATCGAGTTCAACCTCGACGGCACGATCATCACCGCCAACGACAATTTCCTGAAGACGCTTGGCTACGGTCTCTCCGAGATCCAAGGCCGCCATCACAGCCTGTTCGTCGAAAGCGACTACGGCGCGAGCGGCGACTACCGCGAATTCTGGCGTCGCCTGAACGCCGGCGAGTTCTTCGCCGACAAGTTCAAGCGCCTGGGCAAGGGCGGCAAGGAAGTCTGGATTCAGGCCTCGTACAACCCCGTCCTCGATAAGACCGGCAAGCCGATCAAGGTCATCAAGTTCGCCTCCGATATCACCCAGGTCGAGCTGGAACGCGCGGCCGCCGAGACCGCTCGCAAGAAGGCCGACCAGGACAATAACGTCGTGGCCGTGCTGGCCAACGGTCTGGGCCACCTGTCGCGTGGCGATCTGACGGCGCGAATCGAGGCGGCGATGGACCCGCGCTATCAGCAGCTGAAGGACGACTTCAACGGCGCCATCGACAGCCTGCGCGAGACCGTCCAGTCGATCGTGCAGCGCGCCCGCGGCATGCAGGCCGGCACGGACGAGATCTCCTCGGCCGCCGACGACCTGTCGCGCCGTACCGAGCAGCAGGCCGCCAGCCTGGAAGAGACCGCCGCCGCCCTCGACGAGATCACCGCCACCGTGGTGCGCAGCGCCGAGGGCGCGCGCCGCGCCTCGCAGGCCGCGTCCCAGGCCCGCGTCGACGCCGACCGCTCGGGCGAGGTGGTCCAGCAGGCCATCACCGCCATGGGCGAGATCGAGAAGTCCTCGTCCCAGATCGGCAACATCATCGGGGTGATCGATGAGATCGCGTTCCAGACCAACCTGCTAGCCCTGAACGCCGGCGTCGAGGCCGCTCGCGCGGGCGAGGCCGGCCGCGGCTTCGCGGTCGTCGCCCAGGAAGTCCGGGCCCTGGCCCAACGCTCGGCCGACGCCGCCAAGGAGATCAAGACCCTGATCGCCAACTCGACCGCCCAGGTCGATCGCGGCGTGAAGCTGGTCGGCGAGACCGGAAATTCCCTGACCGGCATCGTCGGCAAGGTCGGCGAGATCGACGGCCTGATCTCCGAGATCGCCCGCTCTTCGCAGGAGCAGGCCACCGGGCTCAACCAGGTCAACGCCGCCGTCAACCAGATGGACCAGGTCACCCAGCAGAACGCGGCCATGGTCGAGGAGACCACCGCCGCCGCCTCCAACCTGCGGACCGAAGCCCACGACCTGTCGGACCTGATGGCGCGGTTCAACACCGGCGCGGCGCAGGCTCCGGTCACGCGCGGCTATTCCCGTCCCGGCGCGCGCGCCGCCTAGCACTCTTGGCCCCAAGCCGGGCGTGGGCCAGCATGGCGGCGTGACCGTCGCCATCCGCTCCGCCCTGTCCGCCGAAATCGAGGCTGTTCGAGAGATCGAACGCGCCTCGGCCCAGCGTTTCGTCGGACTGATGGACGCCATCGCGGCCGACGAGCCTTCGCCCACGACCGTGCTCGCCCAACGCTTGGCCGACGGCGGCCTGCTGGTCGCGACCGTCGACGAGGCCCTGGCCGCCTTCGTGATGTTTCGTCCGCTGGACGACCACCTCTATGTCGAGCAGATCGACGTCCTGCCGGCCTTCGCGGGCCGGCGGCTGGGCGCGGCCTTGCTGGACGCTGTCTCGGAGCGCGCGAGGATCCTGGACTTGGCCGGGCTGGTTTTGTCGACGTTCCGCGACGTTCCGTGGAATGCGCCCTACTACCGGCGGCTGGGCTTCGTCGCGCTCGAGACGCTGACGCCAGGCCTGCTGGCCGTTCGCGCCGAGCACCTGGCCCGAGGCCTCGACGAAAGCCAGCGGCTGTTCATGGCGCGCCCCTCCCGCGATTAGGGGTGTGGCAAGTTGGCGCAGCATCCAGCGCGAGTCGCGGTTTTTCCTTCCCTGGTAACGCCTGACATTCGCAAGAGGCGTTCGGCCACGAGCCTTCACCTTAAAGTTTTCTTCAGTCGGAAGGCGGACTCTTCGTCGCAAGGGAATCGGGGGGATCGCCCAATGCGCTTGCGACTCGCGGGTGCGATGAATGTGTTCGGGGGCGCGCTGGCGATCGGCTTGATCGTGCTGATCGCCGCCTCCTGGAACGCCATCGCCACCGTCCGCATCGGCGGACCGCTCTACACCAAGATCGTAGCCGGCAAGGACCTGACGGCCGACATCCTGCCGCCGCCGCTGTACGTGATCGAGGCCTATCTCGACGCCCAGACCGCTTACCGCCTGCGCACGCCGGCCGAGACCGACAGCGCCGACAAGGAACTGCGCCGCCTGAAGTCGGAATACGAGGCCCGCGCCACCTATTGGCGCGCCTACGACTTCGATCCGCGCGTCAAGACCGTGCTGCTGGGTGAATCGGACGCCGGCGCCCAGAAGGCCTGGGCCGCTTCGGACCGGCTGATCCAGGCGCTGCGCGCCAATGACGGATCGGGCGCCGACGCCGCCTTCGCCGAGATGACCGACGGCTATCGCGCCCACCGCAAGGCGATCGACGAGATCGTGCCGATGATCGCCGCCGACAACGCGGCTGTCGAGGCCGACGCCCGCCACCGCCAGATCGTGCTGGTCAGCATCATGGCTGGCCTCTGCGCGCTGCTGGGCGCGATCATCGCCGGCGGCGTCTGGAAGATGCGCCGGTCGGTGGTCAATCCGATCCAGTCGATCACCGGCTACATGCGCGACCTGGCGGCGGGGGACTACGAGAAGCCCGTGCCGTTCGCCGGCCGCACCGACGAGCTGGGCGACATGGCCAAGGCCATCGAGGTGTTCCGCCAGAACGTGCTCGAGCGTCGGGCCATGCGCGAGGGACAAGAAGCCGCCCAGGCCCGCGACGAGGCCGAGCGGGGCGCGTCCGAGGCCGAGCGCCGCCAGGGCGAACAGGCCCGCCGCGTGGCCATGGAGGCGCTGGCCCAAGGGCTGGACCGCTTGGCGTCCGGCGACGCCGCCTTCCGTCTCCCCACCGCCTTCGCCGCCGAATACGAGGCGCTGCGGACCGATTTCAACGCCACGGCCGAGAAGCTCAGCCGCACCCTGTACGACATCCAGGACGCCTCGAACGGGGTAGGGGCCGGCGCGACCGAAATCGCCCAGGCCACCGACGACCTGTCGCGCCGCACCGAGCAACAGGCTGCCAGCCTGGAAGAAACCGCCGCCGCCCTCGATGAGATCGTCGCCACGGTCCGCCAGGCCGCCGAGGGCGCCCAGCGCGCCAACGGCATGGTCGGCGAGGCCCGCCGCGAGGCCCAGTCGACCGAGCGCGCCGTCGAGGACGCCGTCCGCGCCGTGGGCGAGATCGAGACGGCCTCGGCCCAGATCGGCAAGATCATCGGGGTGATCGACGAAATCGCCTTCCAGACCAACTTGCTGGCCCTGAACGCCGGGGTCGAGGCCGCCCGCGCGGGCGATGCGGGCAAAGGCTTCGCGGTCGTGGCTCAAGAAGTGCGGGCCCTGGCCCAGCGCTCGGCCGACGCGGCCAAGGAGATCAAGGGCCTGGTCGGCGCGGCTTCGGCCAAGGTCAGCGAAGGCGTCGGCCTGGTCGGTCAGACGGGCGTGGCCTTGGGCAGCATCATCACCCGCGTCGGCGAGATCTCGACCCTGGTCGGCGAGATCGCCACGGCGGCGCAGGAACAGGCTACCGGTCTTGGCCAGATCAACGTCGCCGTCAATCAGATGGACCAGATGACCCAGCAGAACGCGGCCATGGTCGAGCAGACCACCGCCGCGGCCCACGCGCTGAAGAGCGAGGCCGGGCGGCTGTCGGACTTGGTGGGCCAGTTCGACCTCGGCGTCGCCACGGGTCGCCGGGCGGCTTGAACGCGGCTGGGGCGGTATCCCCAGTTTCGAAGCCAAAGCTTCGGATGAGCAGGTTCCATAGCTTCGACGCTTAGGGCTCCACGCGTAGGGCTGGCCGGTTTTGTCCGCCGGTGAAACCGCGTGCCGGCGAAGCCTTGCCGATGATGCGCCGACCAGGAATGCGAGACCCGCCCCCGCGCGCAAGGCCACCATTTGCGCGACCGGTTCTCGCTCGCGGAGGGCGTCGGCGCGCCGCGCATCTCACCCCAGAGTTTTGGCCTGGCCACTTCAGGTAACTGGAAACTGAATTCCAACTTTCGATCGGCCGTGAATTTACATGCCATCGATAGTTGCGAAAAAACCCATTAAATTACAAAAAGATACGCGTTCTATTTCAGGAGCAAAAAGTATTTCATTTTCAAAAAGGTATTTATATGAGAAATAGAAAGCGGCTGACCGGCGGGGAAAACGCGAAGAGGTCAGGCCAATAAGGGCCACCACCAAGACGGCCCAGCGCATGAGGAGGGTTATCGTGAGCTTCAAGAATCGCCGGGGCGGCGCCTTCAGGGCCGTGCTTTTATCCGCCACTGTCATGGCAGGGTTGCCGAGCCTTGCCGCCGCGCAGACGGCCGCCGCCAATCCGAGCGAGACGCTCGACGCGGTCGTGGTCACCGGCTTCAAGCAGAGCTACGCCAACGCGGTTCGAGATCAACCGCGAGGCCGAAGGCCGCGACGCCACCATCAACCTGCGCGGCATGCCGGGCGAATACGCCCGCACCACGCTGAACGGCCAGTCGTTCGCCGGCCCGGCGCTGCTGCGCGACAACCAGGGCTCGCCGCTGGGCGCGTTCAACTCCGACATCTTCTCGGCCTTCGTGATCGCCAAGTCGCCGATGGCTAACACCACCTCCGGCGGCCTATCGGGCAATGTCGACCTGCAGATCGCCCCGGCGCTGTCGCGCAAGGACGGCGGCTTCGCCAAGCTCTCGTACGAGCACAACACCCTGGGCGACCTGAACGCCCCGGCCGCCACGCTCGGCTACAACAAGCATCTGTCGGATGACTTGGCCGTGTTCGGGACCATCGCCTACAAGAAGGAAAACTTCCGTCGCGATACGGTCCGCCTCAACAACTACGACTATCTGACGTCGGCGATGACGGGGCTGACGCCGACCCAGTTCAACGCGGCCTACGGTCAGTATTTCTCGCCGACCGCCTGCCCGACCAGCGCGACCTCGTACTGCCGCTCGCTGGGCCAGGCCCTGGGCCTCTCGCCGACCGCGGCGGCGGCCTATGTGACCAGCAACACCGGCGCGACCGGCAAGAACGGCGTCTGGGCCAACAGCGCCATCCGCCAGTACACCCGCATGAACGTCGGCAAGGTGTGGTCGGGTTCGGGCGGCCTCGAGTGGAAGCCGAACGACAACACCAAGGTCGGCCTGATCGGCTTCTTCACCGACCGCAACCTGCCCGACACGACCCAGTACTTCCTGATCAACTACGTCGCCCCGGCCTCGACCCCGGGCGCGGGCACGGTGATCACGCCGACAGGCTCGCCGATCCAGGTCAATGAC
Organism: Caulobacter sp. Root343; assembly: GCF_001425745.1. GTDB lineage: Bacteria > Pseudomonadota > Alphaproteobacteria > Caulobacterales > Caulobacteraceae > Caulobacter. The sequence continues at coordinate 199,043 of NZ_LMDF01000002.1, forward strand.
GGCCGCTATCTCTACGAGAGCTACACGTTCGACAACATGAACGCGCTGTCCTCGACGCGGCTATATTCACAGCGTCAAAAGTCGAACGGCGTCATCGGCAATGTCGACTGGAGCAACGACGACTGGCGCCTGGCCGCCGTCTTGAGCCTGTCGTCGGGCTCCAACGCCTCGGTCGAGACCTCGGTCGACGTCGTCACCCCGACCCGAGCGGGCGGCAACGGCATTACCGGCTCGATCTCCACCGGCCTGGACGATATCGGCGGCTATTCCTACGTCACGCGTCCCAACCCGCAGAACTCGCTCGGTGCGGCGGGCACGACCTGGACCTGGGGCGGACCCAATGACCCCGTCTCGTACTACAACAACGGCACGTCGGCCAACAGCACGGCCCGCATCGGGATCGAAGGCTCGCAAAGCTACGCCAAGAATGAACTGAACAGCGCCGCCTTCGACGCCGAGCGTTTCGTCAAGTTCGGCCCGATCAAGAGCCTGCAGGCCGGCGTGCGCCTGGAGCGCGAGAAGTACGTCTCCACCGGTTATCGTGTCTTCGGCTACGGCGCCCAAGTGTCCAAGATCACACCGGACATGTTGACGACCGCGCCGTTCGCGAAGGACTTCATGGGCGGTATCGCCGGCGACTACAGCCACAACTGGCAAACGCTGAAGATTCGAGATTTCCTGAACGCCGTTCAACCCGTCGCGGTGTATCCGGGCGGCGGTCTGTCGCCGACGGGGCTGAACATCCAGTACACGGATGGATCCTATTACGACAAGAACTTCACCAACGAGAACGAGATCAATCAGTTCTACGTCCAGGCGAAGTACGACACCGAGATCTTCGGTCACGGCGTGCGCGGCAACTTCGGTGGCCGCTACGAGGACACCAAGAACACCATCACGACCCTGGACCGCAAGACGCCGCCCGTCGACTCGATCGGCTCGCCGAAAGACTTCGTCACCGACCAGTACGAGAACAAGTACCACTACTTCCTGCCGTCGGCGATCTTCGTGGCCGACGTCACCGACGACCTGATCCTGCGCGGCGCCTACTACAAGACCTATGTCCGCCCGCACCCGCGTCAATACTCGCCCGCCACCAAGATCAATCCCGCCCAGAACTTGAACACTGGACTGAGTTCGGGATCGGTCAGCGTCTATGACGTCTCGGTGCAGATCGGCAACAATCAGCTGAAGCCATACCTGGCCGAATCCTTCGACCTGTCGCTGGAGTGGTACAACCGTCCCAACGGCCTGATCTCGCTGGCCTATTTCCACAAGAACATCACCGGTCGCGTCGCCACGACCACCGACCCGTCGATCATCTGCCCGTCCGACGGCTCGACCTGGGGCTTCGGCGCCCTGGCCTGGGACGGCACCTACTGCAACGCCACCAGCCTGAGCAACGCCACCAAGCAGGTCCACGTCAACGCCAGCGGCNGCTCTTCCGATCTACCTCGACAAGCCGACCACCGTCGAGGGCGTCGAGTTCAACATCCAGCAGAACTTGGACTTCCTGCCGGGCTTCTGGAAGAACTTCGGCGGCAGCTTCAACTACGCCTATACGACGTCCAAGAGCCCGTCGATCGCCCCGTTCCCGGGCATCTCCAAGCACAATGTCAACCTGATCGGCTACTACGAGACGCCGAAGTACGGGGTGCGCGCGGTCTACAACTACCGCTCGGACTATCCGCTGAACGCCAACGGCACCTACACCGGCGGCGCTCGCTCGGTCAGGGCGCGCGGCCAGCTGGACCTGTCGGCCTCCTACAACGTCACCGACAATTTCACCCTGTCGCTGGACGCCTACAACCTCACGGACTCCTCGCGCTTCGAATTCGAAAACGATCGCCGGGTCTCGCGTTGGGTCGACTACGATGGCCGCACCTTCACAGCGACGGCGCGCGCCACCTTCTAACCTTCACTCCCCGTGAAGCCACTGGGCTGGTCCCCGCCATTGGGGGCCAGCCTCTTTCTTCCAATCACAATAGTGCGGACGAGACAGCGCATTGGGCGGGCGACCGGATCTCCGCGAGCCGCCACCCGGATCAGCGCCATCACCGAGATGGGCTGACAACAGAGCGCCGCATCCTTAGCTCGCGGCGCCACTCCTCCTCCTTGCCCGTCGCGCAGGCCTGACATCCGTGCGGCGGGCGATCTTTTCGTCGTCGGCCGGGGAGGGGAGCTGACCCGGATCCGTCGGCGGAGGCTGATCAGCGCTCCGCCCTGGATCTCGATGCTACGCCGGCAGTTCGCCGACCGCCGACTGCAGGTAGTTCTGCTCGCCCAGCGACTTCACCAGGCCCAGCTGCATCTCCAGGAAATCGATGTGCTCCTCGGTGTCGCTGAGGATCTCGCGCAACAGTTCGCGGCTGACATAGTCGCGGGCCTGTTCGCACTGGATGATGCCGGGGATCAAGGTCTCGCGGCCGCCCAGCTCGACCTGCAGGTCGCTGGCCAGGCATTCGGGCACGGTCTCGCCGATCTTCAGCTTGTGCAGGTCCTGCAGGTTCGGCAGTCCCTCCAGGAACAGGATGCGGTTGATCAGCTTGTCGGCGTGTTTCATCTCGCCGATCGACTCGTCGTAGGTGATCTTGCCGAGGCGCTTGAAGCCCCAGTTGTCGTACATCCGCGCGTGCAGGAAGTACTGGTTGACCGCCGTCAGCTCGTTGGTGAGCACCGCGTTGAGCAGTCGGATGATGCTGGGATCGCCCTGCATGGCGGCCTCCTGGGTTCGACCTTGGGGATTCGTTGTCGGGGCGAACCTGGGGCAAGCCTGGACGGGCTTCAACCTCAATGTGTGCGAGTGTTTCGCGGTCTCACGGAAATGCGTGAGAGTGCTTCGCGATCTCTGAAAACGCTGGGTTTTTGGCCGCTACTCGGCCGCGAACTTGAGCGCTTCGCGGTTTTCCTGGATCATCTGGCGCATCTCGCAGACGCACTTGGCGCACTGCGCCTGGCAGCCCTTGTGACGGAAGATATCGGCCGGCCGAGCGGCGCCAGCGTCGATGGCGGCGCGTACTTCGCGCTCGCGGATGCCGTTACAGTTGCAGACGTACAAGGAAGGAACGCCCTACCCGATTGAGTGTCATTCTCATCTAGCTGTTCGCGCGGCTCTTTGCAACTGACTCTCACTCTGGTTCGCAGCGGCATGGAGTCGCGCCCCTTTCGATTTTGGCTTAAAGCCGCCCCCATGACGCTCCCCTGCCGCCTCTATCTGATCACCCCGCCCGCCCTGGACGACCTCGCCGGCTTCGGACGCCAGCTGGCCCAGGCGCTGGACGGCGGTGACGTGGCCGCCCTGCAGATTCGCTTGAAGGGCGCGCCCGACGACGTGGTGGCCGCCGCCGTCGCCGCCCTGGCGCCGATCGCCCAGGCCCGCGACGTGGCGCTGATCCTCAACGACCGCCCCGACCTGGCCGCCCGCCTGCCGGTCGACGGCGTCCATGTCGGCCAGTCGGACATGGCGCTTCGCGACGCCCGCAAGCTGATGGGCGAGCGGATGGTGGGGGTCACCTGCCACGACAGCCGCCACCTGGCGATGGAAGCGGCCGAGGGCGGAGCCGACTACGTCGCCTTCGGAGCCTTCTTCCCGACCACCACCAAGGACGCCCCGACCACCGCCGAGCCCGAGATCCTGACCATTTGGCAGGAGACGATGGAGATCCCCTGCGTGGCCATCGGCGGCGTCACCGCCGACAACGCCGCCGGCCTGGCTACGGCCGGCGCGGACTTCCTGGCCGTTTCGGCGGGGGTGTGGGCGCATACAGAAGGCCCCGCTGCCGCCGTCGCGGCCCTGAATGCGGCGATCGCCGAGGGTTTGGCCGCACGAAATAAGGCCGAATAACGGCGTTCGCTTGTGACGCGGCGCACACAGGCATAGCCTCCCCCCAGCTAACAAAATAACGGGGGAGACGCTGAACATGACGCGGCTCGTAGTGTGTTTGCTTAGCCTACCGGTCCTGGCTTTTTCAGCCTTGGCCTTTTCGACAACCGCCACCGCCGAGACCTGGAAATTGGCGCCGGGCGAGACCAAGACCTACTACGATGTGGACTTCACCCGTGTGGACCAGTCCAGCGGACTGATCGTCACCCGCATCGCCGAGGGCAAGGCCAATGGGCCCTACCGCAGCTGGCCCGCCAGCAAGGGTCCCATCCTCGTCTTCGCCCTCGACTGCGGGGCGGACAAGTGGATGGACCTGGGCATGGACTTCGACGGGACCAAGGGCTTGCCCAAGGGCTGGCGCAAGGAAGCCAAGATCGAGGACATCTCCGGCGCGCTGGGCAAGGCCGGCAAGCTGGTGTGCGAGACCAAGGATACGCTGCCGAAGGTGGAACTGCCTTAGGGGGCCGCTAACGCCTGTCATCCCGGACAAAGCGCAGCGAAGATCCGGGACCGCCATAAGCGCCGCGCTTGCGGCGATCCCGGCTCGGCGCGCTACGCGCTTGGCCGGGATGACAGACTATTGAACCACCCCTCGCAACTTCTCCGGATTGCGCATGGTGTAGACCGCCGCGATGCGCCCGGCTTCGATCTCCAGGCCCACGGTCTGGAACACGACGCCGTCGGCCGACAGCACCAGGCCCGGCTGGCCGTTGATCCGCGCCAGGCGGACCACGGTTCCCTCGGGCGGCGGCCACTTGCGCCGCACCCCGGTAATCAGGGCGACGGCCTTGGCGAGACCCTTCACGGGGTTGAGGTTGGCGCTGACCACCCCGCCGCCGTCGGCGTGCATCACCACGTCCTCCGCCAGCAGGTCTCGCAAGGCGACCTCGTCGCCGGTCATCACCGCCTGCAGGAACGCCGTGGTCAGCCGTCGCTCCTCGTCGACGCTGGGCGCATAGCGCGGCCGATCGCGGCGCACGTGCTCGCGGGCCCGCGAGGCCAGCTGACGGCAGGCGGTTTCGCTGCGGCCCAGGGCGGCGGCGACCTCGGCGAAGGGCGTGTCGAACACGTCGTGCAGCAGGAACGCCGCCCGCTCCAGCGGGGTCAGGCGCTCCAGGGCCAGCAGGAAGGCCACCGACAGGTCGGCGTCCCCGCCGGCCTCGAAGTCGGGCTCGACCACCGGCTCGGGCAGCCACTCGCCGACATAGATCTCGCGCCGGGCGCGGGCCGACTTCAGCCGGTCCATCGCCAAGCGGGCGACCACACGATTCAAATAGGCGCCGGGCTCCTCGACCTCGGCGAGGTCGACCTTGCGCCAGCGTAGCCAGGCGTCCTGGACCACGTCCTCGGCCTCGGCCCGCGAGCCCAGCATCCGATAGGCTAGGCCGGTCATGGCCGGGCGCCGTTGCTCGAAGATCGCGTCCGCCCCGATGGATCTTGGCGTCATGCCCGCACCGCCACCGCCTCTCCGCCCACATTGACCCGCGAGCAGGCCTTGCCGTGGCCCATCGCGTATTTGATCGTGGGATAGACCCGCGACGAGGCGATGGCGAGGGCGATCGCCGCCAGGCCCTTGGTACCCCAGCGCTCCAGCACCGCGTCGCGAAGCGGATCGGCGGTCTCCAGATCCCGGTCCAGCGAGGCCCTGGCGAAGCGCCAGGCCAGGCTTGCGTCGGGCCCCATCAGAGCGTGGTCGCCGGTCAGGATCCCGCGCAGTACGTCGGCGGGCACATGGTTTTCCTCCGCGATCTTGACGCCGATCTGGACGCAGGGGCCACAGTCCTCGGTCAAGGTCGCCACCAGCCCTGCCGCCGCGATGGCCGCCGCCGGCGCGCCCTCGCGGAAGCTCGCCAGGGTCTGCACGCCCTGAAACGCCTTCAGCGCCTTGGGGCTGGCGTCCAGCAGGTCGCGGACATAGCTGGCGTCGTAGTCGTAGCGCTTCTCCAACTGGCCGATCGCGGCGGCCATCATCGCCTTCATCATTTCAGAGCTCCTTGGGGCGCCGGAACGCGACGACCGCCAGGCCGATCGTCAGCAGGGTGGGCAGGAAGACGCCCGGAAAGTCGCGAGCCAGCAGCGGCCACGGCGGCCCGCTCCCGCAGAAGGGCGTGATCAGGTGGATCAAGGCGTGCGCACCCTGGAACGTCGCCGCCACGGCCACGGCGCCGGCGTGGCGGCGCAGGTCCAGCGCGCCCAGCAAGGTCCCGACGCCGCAGGCCAGATAGGTCGCCCCGATGTCGCGGACGAAGTGGTCGTTGAACGGCCCGGTCTGGATCACGCCGGGGATCGTCAGGTACCAGGGATACGGCGCGGCCAGCATCACCAGGCCGTTGCCCAGGAAGATGATCGTCAAGGCTATTGCGATCCAACGTGTCATGTCCGCCCTCCTTCATGTCGACGAAGGCAGGACGAGACAGGCCACGCGGACGTGACATGGCCTGGCGAGAAAATCGCTCCGAAGGCCGTTAAGCCTGTCGAATCAACGGCGCCTTGCCATCCCGCCTGTGGACGATTAGGTTCCGCGCCCGTTCTTTCACACCGTCGACCTACCGCTCCGCCGCCGGATTTTTCGGCCGGCGTCGACGGCTTTCATTGAGGATAGTCCGCCCGTGGCCACGCCTTCCGCCCTCCTGAACGTCATGATCGACGCGGCTCGGAAAGCCGCTCGCGGCCTCGCGCGCGACTTCGGCGAAGTCACCGAGCTGCAGGTCTCCAAGAAGGGCGCGGCCGACTTCGTCACCAACGCGGACCTCAAGGCCGAGCAGACGCTGTTCGAGATTCTGGAAAAGGCGCGTCCCGGCTACAGCTTCCTGGGCGAGGAGCGCGGCATGATCGAGGGCACCGACAAGACCCACACCTGGATCGTCGACCCGCTGGACGGCACCACCAATTTCATGCACGCCATCCCGCACTTCGCGGTCAACATCGCCTTGCAGCGCGAAGGCGAGGTCGTCGCCGGCGTCACCTTCAACCCGATCACCAACGACCTGTTCTGGGTCGAAAAGGGCAAGGGCGCGTTCCTGGGCGCCGAGAAGCGCCTGCGCGTCGCCGCCCGCCGTCACCTGGACGAAAGCGTCCTGGCCACCGGCATTCCGTTCGCCGGCAAGCCCGGCCACGGCCAGTTCCTGAAGGAGCTGCACCAGGTCAGCCAGAAGGTCGCCGGCGTGCGCCGCTTCGGCTCGGCCGCCCTGGACCTGGCCTGGGTCGCCGCCGGTCGCTTCGACGCCTACTGGGAGCGCAACGTCCAGCCGTGGGACGTCGCGGCCGGCGTGCTGATGGTCCAGGAGTCGGGCGGCAAGGTCACCACGATCGACGAGGACGACGGCGACGTCGTGCAAGGCAAGTCGATCCTGGCCAGCAACCAGGACCTCTATCCGCTGATCCTGGAGAAGCTGCGGGCGGCTTGATCCTCCAAAACTGTCATCCCGGACAAGCGCGCAGCGCGCCGATCCGGGACCGCCGGAAGCTCTGAGCATGGTGCGGTCCCGGATCTTCGCTGCGCTACGTCCGGGATGACAAGGCAAGGGTAGCCAAACCGTCACATCCGGGCGCTAAATCGCCGCCCATGACCTTGCTGACCCGTCGCGCCATGACCACCGCCGCCCTCGCCGGCACGCTGCTGCCCGGCTTCGCCAGCGCCCGCCAGCGCATGCCGATCGTCATCGGCCACCGAGGCTGCAGCGGCGAGCGGCCCGAGCACACGGCGCTGTCGTACGAACGGGCCATCGACCAGGGCGCCGACTTCATCGAGCCCGACCTCGTCCCCACCAAGGACGGCCATCTGGTGGCCCGCCACGAGAACGAGATCGGCGGCACGACCGATGTCGCCAGCCGCCCCGAGTTCGCCGCCCGCAAGGCGACCAAATCCATCGACGGCCAGTCCATCACCGGCTGGTTCGTCGAGGACTTCACCCTGGCCGAGATCAAGACCCTGCGAGCCCGCGAGCGGCTGCCGCAGCTGCGTCCGGCCAGCGCCGCCTTCGACGGTCAGGCCCAGATCCTGACCTTCGACGAAGTGGTCGCCATCGCCAAGGCCGGAACCCGCCGCACGGGCCGGACGATCGGCGTCTATCCGGAGCTGAAGCATCCCAGCTATTTCGCCAGCATCGGCCTGCCGACCGAGGATCGCCTGGTCGCCCTCCTGAAGGCCCACGACCTGAATTCGGCGACCGCTCCGGTGTTCGTGCAGTGCTTCGAGGTCGGCCCGCTGAAGCGCCTGAAGGCCAAGACCGCCGCGCGCCTCGTTCTGCTGGTCGACGGCGCCGGCGGCCCCGCCGACCTGCCGGGTGTCAAGTATGCCGACCTGATCACCGCCCAGGGCCTGAAGGATGTGGCGGTCTATGCCGACGGCCTGGGTCCGAACTGGAGCCTGGTCGTTCCCAATGACGGCCAGACGCTGCTGTCGCCCACCAGCCTGGTCAAGGACGCCCATGCCGCCGGCCTGCAGGTCCATCCCTGGACCGTGCGGGCCGAGAACTACTTCTTGCCCGCCAGCCTGCGGAAGGGCGACGCTCAGAGCCCGGCGTTCCTGGCCCAGCACGGCGACGTGGCGGCGGTGTTCAAGGCGCTGTACGCCGCCGGAGTCGACGGCCTGTTCAGCGACTTCCCCGGCCTGGCCGTGGCGGCGCGCGCCGAGGCTTGACGGCGATCGGGCGAAACTGAATCTCGCCAGTTGGCGGTCCGAGGGAAAATCGTTCCTCGATCTTGCGGAACCAGGGTGCGGCGGTGCAGCGTGCGGCCGAACGACATCGTCCCGGGGAAGCCCATGAAAATCCGCCACGCCCTTTCCGGCGCCGCCTTGGCCGCCGCTCTGCTGCTGGGCGCGCCAGCCTTCGCCTCGCCGGGCTCGGACCTTCTGGACAGGATCGCCGTCGATTTCGTCCGACTGACCCTGGAGGCCGGCGAGCGCGAGCCGGGCTATGTCGACGCCTACTACGGCCCCTCGGAGATGCAGGACGCCGCCAAGCTGGCGCCGCGGCCCGTTTCGGTGCTGCGCAAGGAAGCCGACCGGCTGCAGCTGCTGCTGGCCAAGGTTCCCGACAAGGACCTCTCCGCCGACCAGCGCCGCCGCAAGCTGTTCCTGAAGGGCCAGGTCAAGGCGGCCCAGACGCGCCTGGCCATAATCGCCGGCGACAAGTTCAGCTTCCAGGACGAAGCCCAGGGCCTGTTCGGCATTCGTCCCGTGCTGAAGCCGCTGAAGAGCTACGACCCGATCCTGGCGCGGATCGACAAGCTGGTCCCCGGCAAAGGCGACTTGGCCGCCCGGGTCGACGCCTTCCAGAATCGGTACGTGATACCGACCGACAAGCTCGAGCCGGTGATGAAGGCCGGCATCGCCGCCTGCAAGGCCAAGACCGAAGCGCACATCAGCCTGCCCAAGAACGAGCGCTTCGACCTGTCGTTCGTCACCAAGAAACCGTGGAGCGGCTACAACTGGTACAAGGGCGACGCCCACAGCCTGATCGAGATCAACACCGACCTGCCGATCTATATCAGCCGCGCCTTGGACCTGGGCTGCCACGAGGGCTATCCGGGCCACCACGTGCTGAACACCCTGCTGGAAGAGAAGCTGACCAAGGGCAAGGGCTGGATCGAGTTCTCGGTCTATCCGCTGTTCTCGCCGCAGTCGTTCATCGCCGAGGGTTCGGCCAATTTCGGCATCGTCCTGGCCTTCCCCGGCCAGGCCAAGACCGAGTTCGAGCGCGACAAGCTGTATCCGTTGGCCGGCTTGGATCCCGCGACGGCCAAGGCCTATGGCGAGCTGCAGGACGCCAAGGCGGCGTTGTCCAGCAGCGGCAACACGATCGCGGCCGAGTACCTGGGCGGCCGCATGACCAAGGAACAGGCCGTCCTGGCCTTGATGAAATACGGCCTCTATTCGCGCGGCGCGGCCGAGAAGCGGGTGGCGTTCATCGAGACCTACCGCTCGTACGTGATCAACTACAACATTGGCCAGGACATGGTCCGTGACTACGTCTACCGCGCCGGCAAGTCCGAAGACGCGCGCTGGAAGGCCATGGAGCGCATCGTCAGCGAGCCGACCACGCCGGCGGACCTGCGGAAGTAGTCGCCTCTATCGCGAGGGGAGGGGATCACCGGACGGCTCTGTTCGTTACAGCCGGCATGGACCAGCTGGCTTCCTCCGATTTCCTGCCCATTCTGGGAGCCTTGGTCGCCGGCGGTGTGATCGGGTTCGAACGCGAGTACCGCGCGCGGCCCGCCGGCCTGCGCACCCACGTCCTGGTCAGCCTGGCCTCGGCCCTGCTGATGCTGGCCGCCGTCCACCAGGTGCGGTGGATGAACGACACGCCCGCCGAGGTGCTGCGCATCGACCCCGTCCGCATGGCCCATGGCGTGCTGACCGGCGTCGGGTTCCTGTGCGGCGGGGTGATCTTCCAGCAGGGGGTGTCGGTGCACGGCCTGACGACCGCCGCCTCCCTGTGGATAACTTCGGCGATCGGGACGCTGTTCGGCGTCGGGCTGTACGGCCTGGCCACCGTCGGCACGGTGCTGGCGGTGCTAACCCTCAGCGCCGCCCGCTGGCTGGACGCCACCATGCCGCAGAAAAACTTCACCGAGGTCGCTGTCCGCTCCCGCCGCGAGACGCCGCTGGACGAGGCCGAGTTGCGCGCCCTCCTGGCCGAGTACGACCTGAAGGGCGAACGGCTGAACCACTGCCTGCACGGCGGCGGGGCGGTGTTCGAACTGGCGGGGTCGTTCTCGGGCAAGGGCTCGCTGCGGCTGCGCGAGGTGGCGCAGCGACTGCGCGGGGACTCCCGAGTGATCGAGTTCGACATCCTGCCAAGGAAAGACTGACGGCAAGGACCGACCTTCTCCCCGTCACGCCGCGCGGCTAGACTGGCCTCATGGTCCTACGGGTTCACATCGACACCGATTGCGGCGTGGACGACGCCCTGGCGCTGACCCTGCTGGCTCGCGCGCGGCAGGCGGTCGAGGTGGTCTCGGTCTCGGCGGTATTCGGCAACACCTATGTCGACCAGGCCGCCGCCAATGCACGAGGGGTGCTGCGCCTGGCCGGCTGCGGGGCCGAGGTCTATATCGGCGCCGGCGCGGGCCTGGCCAAGCGACGGGTCGAGCGGATGCGGCCGGCCCACGGCGTCGACGGCCTGAACGGCGTCGGCTTTTCCCAGCGCTGGAAACTGCCCGAGCTGGAGCGCGGCCACTCGGCCAACTTCCTGGCCTTCGCCGCCCGCCGCAAGGTCACCGGCCTGTTCCTGGGGCCCCTGACCAACCTGGCCAAGAGCCTGCTGGAGGATCCGGCCGCCTTCCGCGATTGGCGGCCGACGGTCATGGCCGGCGCCTTCACCGTCGAGGGCAAGGCCGCCGGCGGCGCCGACTTCAACAGCTGGAGCGACCCCGAAGCCCTGCAGCGGGTCCTGGAAGCCGGGATCATGCCGCGCCTGGTCCCTCTCGACGTCTCACACCAGGTCGCGGTGACCGCCGACGACCTTTCGAATGGCGCGGTCTGCTGCGGCTCGCCGCTATCCCAGCGCCTGACCAAGGCGGCGGGGCCCTATATCGCCTTCCACCAGCAGGTCTGGGGCGGCGACGGCTGCCGGCCGCACGATGCGGTGGCCGCCGCCAGCCTGGTCGCGCCCGAGCTGTTCACGTTCGAGCCCGCGCGCCTGCGGGTGGCGGTCGACGGCGAGCACCTGGGCCGGGTCGAGCGCGTCGATGGCGCTCCGAACGCCGAGGTCTGCACGGGCCTGGACGTCGCCGCCGTCAAGCGGCTGATCCTGGGCGGCCTGTTCGGCTGGCGCGCGGTGGAAGCCGCTTAGAGGAGATGGAAATGCCCGTTCTCGCGTTGTCGCTGATGCTGCTGGCCTCGCCGGCCGGCGACTCGATCCCAGGTCTGAAGCCTCCGGTCATGCCCTCCTACACCCAGCACCCAGCCGACAACCGCCTGGGCGTCAATTTCAGCGAGCTGCGGCTGAAGACGTTCGGAGGCTACGCTGGTGAAAGGCTCGCGGCCGTGAAGTTGCGGCTCTATCGCCGTCTCGGGCCCAGCACGCTCTACGCCGATCGGCATGGTCATCTCTATGCTGACAGGGACGGCGACGGCGTGATCGACGCCGGCGCGCTCTACAATCCCGCGAGCAATCTCGTCTTGGCCGACTGGAACTGCGATGGCCGAGCCGACCAGGTCCTGGCGCACGTCAAGCTCTGAGGCCGACCGGGGAAGGCCTAGTGCGGCTGGCCCCACTGGGCCGCGCGTTCACGGACGAGGTCGCGCATGAACTGGTCCAGCTGCGCTAGGCGGCGGTCCATCTCGGACACTGGCACGCCGTTCCAGACCGCGTGATCGTAGGCCGAACGCGCCTCCCGAAGGTTTTCGCCGGCCTGGTAGCGTTCGGTTATGTAGAGAGTCTCGAGGAGCTTGGTCGGGCGGTCGATCTTCTCGTGCTTCATCGACCAGTAGCTGACCATGTACTCGGCCAGGATCCCATCGTCCGACGTACTCACCATCGTCCGTCTCCCTTGTCGTTGACGGGGAGATAGGGAGCCGGGGAGGACTTTCCAGAGGGCCATGTGATCCTTCTCCCCTTGCGGGAGAAGGTGGCGCGAAGCGTCGGATGAGGGGTTGAAAGGCCTGTCCGACACGCCGGTGCGACCCCTCACCCGACCCACTTCGCGGGCCACCCTCTCCCACAAGGGGAGAGGGAAACAGGTGACTTACTTGCCGCCCGCGTAGTCCTTGACCAGCGCGTATAGGAAATCCCGCCCGTCATAGAGCGACTTGACCCGCACGCGCTCGTTCAGCCCGTGGATGCCGTCGCCGTCCGAGCTGCCGAAGATGCCGGTGACGCCGTAGGTCGGGATGCCGGCGGCGTTGGTGTGGACACCGTCGGTGGCGCCGGTCAGCAGGATCGGCACGACCGGCACGCCGGGCCACAGCTTGGCGGCTTCCTTCTCGATCGGACCCATAATCGCGGGCGTCAGGGGCGGGGGCGGCGAGACGCTGTTGGGCTCGTGGGCCAGGGTCACGGCGACGGCGGGATCGGCGGCCAGCTCGGCCAGCTTGGCGCGGACCTCCTCGACCGGCGTGCCCGGCAGGATGCGGCAGTTGACGTTGGCCGTGGCGCGCTGGGGCAGGGCGTTGGGCGCGTGGCCGGCGCTGACCATGGTGGCCACGCACGTGGTGCGCAGCATCGAGTTCCACATCGGATCGGCCGTGACCGTCTTCAGCGCCGTCGGGTCGTCGATATTGGCCACCAGGGCTTTCATCGCGCTGGCCTGCTGGGCCGGGACACGGCCTTGCATCCGGGTGAAGTAGCCGCGCGTGGCGTCGTTGAAGCGCGGCGGAAAGCCGTAGGCGCCAATGCGATCCAGCGCCGCCGACAGCTGGTAGATGGCGTTGGCCGCCACGGGACGGCTGGAATGGCCGCCGGGGTTGGTCACGGTCAGGGTGAAATCCTGATAGACCTTCTCCCCGCCCTGGACCTCGAGCACCACCGGCTTGTCGTGCTCGTCCAGCAGGCCGTCGGCGCCCTCGTTCAAAGCGAATTCGGCGTCGACCAGCGGGCGGTGGTTCTTCACCAGGTCCTCGATGCCGTTATAGGCCTCGCTCTCCTCGCCGCAGGTCAAGGCCAGCTTGATGTCGCGCTTGGACTTGAAGCCGGCCTGTTTCAGACGGATCAGGCTGTCGACCCAGATGGCCGCCTGGGCCTTGTCGTCCGACGTGCCGCGGCCGAAGAAATAGCCGTTCTCCTCGACCAGCTTGAACGGGTCGCGCGTCCAGTCGGCGCGGTTGGCCTCGACCACGTCGATGTGAGCGAGGAGCAGCATGGGTTTGGACTTGGCGTCCGTTCCGCGCAGGACGGCGACCAGGCTGCCCTCCTTGGGATGGCCGTCAGCGACCACGACCTTGACGTCGGCTTCCGGGAAGCCGGCCGCCTTCAGCCGTGCGCCCATCGCCTCGGCGGCGGCGGTGCAGCTGCCGACCGACAGGGTGGTGTTGATCTCGACCAGCTCTTTGTAGAGGTCGCGGAAGGCCAACTGGTCGGGGCGGACATTGGCCGGCGGCGCGGCCGTCTGGGCGCTCGCCATCGCCGGACCCATCAGGGGCAGGGCCGCCAGGGCCGCCGTCGTCATCCATCCCGCCAGTTTCATCAACGCTCTCCCCAAAGGAACTTGGCTGGAAGAGAGCGCGGCCGGAGCGCCCGCGCAAGGGCCGCCGTTTACCGGTCGTTAGCAATACAGGGGCTTTTCCTCGGGCGCGGGACAGACGATGTTGCGAGAACACATGATGAACGCGAATCGCCTTCCGATCCGAATCCTGGGGCTCGATCCCGGTCTGCGCCGCACTGGCTGGGGCGTGCTGACGGTCGAGGGCTCGCGCATGAGCCACGTCGCCCACGGGGTCATCGTGCCCGACGAGAAGGCCGACTTCGCCCAGCGGCTGCTGCACCTGTTCGACGGCATCTGCGCGGTGATCGAGCAGCACGCGCCCGACGAGGCGGCTGTCGAGGAGGTGTTCCTCAACACCAACGCCCAATCGACCTTGAAGCTGGGCCACGCGCGCGCCGCGGCGCTGATCGCGCCGGCTCGCGCGGGGTTGCCGGTGGCTGAATATTCCACGCGCCTGGTCAAGAAGGCGGTGGTCGGCACCGGCGCGGCCGACAAGGCCCAGATCGGCTTCATGATCGCCCGCCTGCTGCCCACGGCGGGCAAGACCACGGCCGACTGCGCCGACGCCCTGGCCGTGGCCATCACCCACGCCAACCTGCGCGTCGCCAACCGGAGGGTGGCATGATTGGTCGTCTTCGCGGCGCGGTCGCCGAGGTCGGCGAGGAAGAAGCCCTGATCGACGTCATGGGCGTCGGCTATGTCGTCCGCTGCGGCCACCGCACCCTCCAGCGCCTGCCGGCCTTGGGCGAGGAGACCTTGCTGCACATCGAGAGCCAGTGGAGCGAGAGCGCGGGTCTGCGGCTCTACGGCTTCGCCACGCGCGAGGATCGCAAGGCCTTCGTGCTGCTGCAGGCCATTCAGGGCGTCGGGCCCAAGGCGGCCATGGCGGTGCTGGACGTGCTGTCGCCGGCCGAGCTGGCCAGCGCCGTCGCCCGCGAGGACAAGGCCGCCGTCGGCCGCGCCAATGGCGTGGGACCCAAGCTGGCTTTGCGCATCGTCACCGAGCTGAAGGACAAGCCGATCACCGACGGGCCGGTGCTGATGACGGCGCCGACGTCTTCGACCCCCTCGACGCCCGCCAAGCCCGCCCCCACCGGCGACGCCGTCGCGGCCCTGATGGGCCTGGGCGTGGCCGAGGTGAACGCCCGCCGCGTCGTCGAGGCCGCCGCCGCCAAGCTCGGCGACGAGGCCACGGTCCAGGCGCTGATCAAGGCGGGCTTGCAGGAGCTGGGCCGATGAGGCTCCCCCCACCTGACCGCTTCGCGGTCGTCCGCCCCCGAAGGCGGGCGGAAGGTTCCTTCTTCCCCCTCCGGGGGAGGAGCGCCGAAGGCGCGGAGGGGGCAAGTCGATGACCCGCGTCATCTCCGGCGAGCCGCAGCACGGCGACCAGGTCCCCGCCACCGACCGCGCCCTGCGGCCCCAAACCCTGGCCGAGTTCGTCGGCCAGGAACAGGCCAAGGGCAACCTGCGAATCTTCATCGAGGCCGCCAAAGGCCGGGGCGAGTCGCTGGACCACGTGCTGCTGTTCGGCCCGCCGGGCCTGGGCAAGACCACCCTGGCCCAGATCATCGCCCGCGAGCTGGGCGTGAACTTCCGCGCCACCTCCGGCCCGGTGCTGAACAAGCCCGGCGACCTGGCCGCGATCCTGACCAATCTCGAGCCGAACGACGTCCTGTTCATCGACGAGATCCACCGGCTGTCGTCGAACGTCGAGGAAATCCTCTATCCGGCCATGGAGGATCATGTGCTGGACCTGGTGATCGGCGAGGGGCCGTCGGCGCGCTCGATCCGCATCGACCTGGCCCCGTTCACCCTGGTGGCGGCGACGACGCGGGCCGGGATGCTGGCGACGCCGCTGCGCGACCGCTTCGGCATTCCGATCCGGCTGGAGTTCTACACCCACGCCGAGCTCAAGCACGTGCTGCTGGGCGCGGCCCGCAAGATGGGCGCGCCGCTGTCGGAAGACGGCGCGGCCGAGATCGCCGCCCGGGCCCGGGGCACGCCACGCGTCGCCGGCCGCCTGCTGCGCCGGGTCCGCGACTTCGCCACCGCCGACGGCGCGACCGTCATCGACCGCAAGGCCGCCGGCCTGGCCTTGGCGCGTCTCGAAGTGGACGAGGTGGGGCTGGACAGCCTCGACCGCCGCTATCTGCGCGCCCTGATCGAGCACTACGGCGGCGGCCCTGCCGGCGTCGAGACGATCGCCTACGCCATCGCCGAGGCCCGCGACGCGGTCGAGGACGTCATCGAGCCCTACTTGATGCAGCAAGGTTTCATCCAGCGGACGCCGCGCGGCCGGGTGGCCTGCGGCAAGGCCTATCTGCACCTGGGCCTGAAGGCGCCGCCGACGCCGCAGGGGCAGGGTGGGCTGTTCGACGAGGGCTAAGAAACCTTCTCCCAAAGGGAGAAGGAGCGGCTAAGGAAGAATCATGACGACCCCGCCCGAGCCCACCACCGGCGTCTTCGACGGCCGCGAGCATCAGCTGCCCGTTCGGATCTATTACGAGGACACCGACTTCTCGGGGATCGTCTACCACGCCAACTACCTGCGCTATTTCGAGCGGGGACGGAGCGACTTCTTCCGGATGGTCGGCATCTCGCACACCGAACTTGCCAAGGCCGACACCGCCTTCGCGATCGTCCGGATGGAGTTGGACTTCAAGCGCTCGGCCCGGATCGACGACGCCCTGGTGGTGCGCACCACCTATGATCGGATCAAGGGGCCGCGCCTCTATGTCAGTCAGCGGATCACGCGCGGCGAGGACGTGATCTGCCAGGCGGCGGGCGAGGCGGTCTGCATCACCCTGGACGGCCGCCCGCGCAAGCCGACGGCTGAAATGCGGGCGCAATTGGAGCCTTGGCTGGCGCCTGCCGAATAAACGTCATCGAATTTCGGGATCGCTCGGCGATTGTCATAGTTTCACCCAAGCGCCGCTTCATGCCATACGGCGCGAACTAGAATTTCAGACGCCCCAACGGAGACCTCGCCCGCATGGACGCCTCGGCTGCCGCCCCCAACTTCTCGTTCTTCGCTTTGTTCATGCAGGCCGACTGGGTCGTGAAGGGGGTGATGATCGGTCTGATCCTGGCTTCGCTGGGCTCATGGGCCGTGATCCTGGACAAGCTGGTCCGCTTCGCGGGCTTGAACCGTGCGGCCGACCGCTTCGAGGAGCAGGTCAGCGGCGGGCGTTCACTGGAGGACGTCGCCGGCGAGGCCGGGGCCAATCCCCGCCACGCCCTGCCGCGCATGCTGCAGGCGGCGCTGAAGGAATGGCGCGACGCCAAGGCGCGCGGCGCCCTCTCCGAGAACCAGGCCGCTTTCCTGGTCGCGCGCATCGACCGGATCATGGACACCACGATCGCCCGCGAGAGCGCCAAGGTCGAGGAAGGCCTGGGCAGCCTAGCCATCGTCGCCACGGCCAGCCCGTTCATCGGCCTGTTCGGCACGGTCTGGGGCATCATGCACGCGTTCCAGAACATCGCGATCTCGAAGAACACCTCGCTGGCCGTTGTCGCCCCGTCGATCGCCGAGGCGCTGTTCGCCACGGCCGTCGGCCTGATCGCGGCCATCCCGGCCTATATCGCCTACAACAAGTTCTCGACCGACGCGGGCAAGTACGCCGGCCGCCTGGAGGGCTTCGCCGACGACCTGTCGACGGCGATCCAACGTCGCCTGGCCGAGCGGGGCTGATCCCATGTCGATGTCGTCCAGCGACGCCTTCGCCACCAACAGCGGCCGGGGCCGCCGCCGCCGGGGCCGCCGCTCGCGCGGGGCCCTGTCCGAGATCAACGTCACGCCGCTGGTCGACGTGATGCTGGTGCTGCTGATCATCTTCATGATCAGCGCGCCGCTGCTGACCGCCGGCGTGCCGCTGGAGCTGCCCAAGACCGAGGCCGCCGCCCTGCAGAACCAGGACGAGCCGATCACCGTCTCGATCCGCAAGGACGGCCACATCTTCGTCGGCGAGACCGAGATCCCGTTCGAGAACCTCGCGCCGCGCCTGACCGCGATCGCTGGTAATGGCTACAGCAAGCCGATTTTCGTCCGCGCCGATGGCGGGGCGACCTATGCGGTCGTCGCTCAGGTGATGGCCGGCCTGTCGAACGCCGGCTTCAACAAGATCAACCTGATCACCGAGACAGGCGGCCCTTCGACGGGCGCGACGACCCGCGACGCCCAGCCGGAGGGCTCGGGCGACCTGCGGCCGGCGCAATAGGAGCGGCATGAGCGCTCGCCGCGAAAACACTCTGTCCCCGGGCTTGTTGGGCTCGATCGCGCTGCACGGAGCCGTGGCGGCGCTGATCGTGTTCGGCCTGCCGTGGAAGGCCGCCAAGCCGATCACCATCGGCGAGTCGGTGCCGGTGACCATCGTCACCAACGGCCCGACCAATGTCCGCCCAGCCGAGGAAGCGCCGGTCGAGCAGACGGCGCAGACCCCGGACCCGACACCCGAGGCCACGCCGCAGCCGCCGGCCCCGACGCCGGCGCCGACCCCGACGCCCGCCGCCGCGCCGCCCAAGCCGACCACGGTCCCCAAGCCTGCCCCGACCCCGACGCCGGCCAAGCCGACCCAGGCCAAGAAGAACGACGACTTCTTCGCCTCGCTGGAAGCCTCGATCGCCAAGTCCAAGAAGGCGACCGGCAAGCCGACCGCCAATGCTCCCAAGGGCCCGGCTCGCGCGGAGACCTCGGTCTCGGCCCGTCCGGCTCTGGGCGCGGCCACGGGCCTGTCCGCCGCCGCGCTGGGGCGCCTGCGGGGCGAGGTCCAGGATCGCTGGAACCCCAACTGCGAGGTCGAGGGCGGCGCCAACGTCAATGTCCGCGTGGTGTTCGTGATCGGACCGGGCGGCCGCGTCGTCGGCCAGCCGGAGTCGCCGGGCACGTCCTCGCCCGATCCGGTGGTCAAGGCCGCCTCGGACCGCGCCATCCGGGCGCTGTTCGCCGCCTCGCCGTTCGCCTACCTGCCCTCCGACCTGTACGGTCAGAAAATCGCCCTGAATTTCAACGCAAAACAGGCCTGTTCGCGTTGATGTCTGGAAAGAAGGAGACCTCGATGCGCCTCAAAGCCCCACTGGGACTGCGAGCCCTGGTGCTGATGGCCGTCGTCCTGCTGGGCGGCGCCGCTTTCGTGACCCCGGCGGCCGCGCAGATCGAGGTCGACATCAATTCCGGCGCGGTCAAGCCGTTGCCGATCGCGGTCCCGGCCTTCTCCGGCGCCACGCGCGGGGCCGAGATCGCCCAGGTCATCACCGGCAATCTCGAGCGTTCGGGCCTGTTCCAGCCGCTGAACGTCTCGGGCGTCCCCGACAAGCTGCAGGACGTCAACGTCCAGCCGCGCTTCCCGGACTGGCAGGCGACCGGGGCCCAGGCCCTGATCAACGGCCAGGTCACGGTCGGCGCGGACGGCGGCCTGCGCGTCGACTTCCGCCTGTGGGACGTGTTCAGCCAGCAGCAGCTGCTGGGCCTGCAGTTCAGCTCGACGCCGGACAACTGGCGCCGCGTGGCCCACAAGATCAGCGACGCGGTCTATGAGCGTCTGACCGGCGAGAAGGGCTATTTCGACACCCGCGTCGCTTTCGTCGCCGAGAGCGGGCCCAAGCTGGCCCGGGTCAAGCGTCTGGCGATCATGGACCAGGACGGCGCCAATCCGCAGTACCTGACCGACGGCTCGTACATCGTCATGACGCCGCGCTTCTCGTCGACCAGCCAGGAACTGACCTACATGGCCCTGCGGCCGACCGGGTCGTCGATCTACCTGCTGAACCTGGAGACCAGCCGCCAGGAAACGGTCGGCAAGTTCCCCGGCATGGTGTTCGCTCCGCGCTTCTCGCCCGACGGCAGCAAGGTGGCGTTCTCGGTCGAGAAGGCCGGCAACAGCGACATCTACTTGATGGACCTGCGCAGCCGGTCCTCGACCCGCATCACCACCGACCCGTCGATCGACACCTCGCCGTCGTTCTCGCCGGACGGAAGCAAGATCGCCTTCAACTCCGACCGCGGCGGCCAGGCCCAGCTTTATGTGATGAACACCGACGGCTCGGGCGTGCGCCGCATCTCGTACGGCGGCGGCCGCTACACGACCCCGGTCTGGAGCCCGCGCGGCGACTTCATCGCCTTCACCAAACAGACGGGCGGGGAGTTCCACATCGGCGTCATGCGCCCCGACGGCAGCGACGAGCGCCTGCTGACCACCAGCTATCTGGACGAGGGCCCGACCTGGGCGCCGAACGGCCGGGTGCTGATGTTCTTCCGCGAAGGCGCCAGCGGCAATCCCAAGCTCTGGACGGTGGACGTCACCGGCCGGATCCTCCGGCCGGCCGCCTATAACGGCTCGGGCTCCGACCCGGCCTGGTCGCCGTTGCTCGACTGATTGACACATTGTCGGGGCAACCTGCGCCTTGCGAAGGCGTTGTTGCGCCAGCACTAGCGTTGCTTGCCTATTCGCGCCGCAAGTGAATCCGCATCGTTTGACGTCGATCTGACATCATTGTGAGATTGGTCAGACATTTAGAGGGTCCATTCCAAGCGTCTCGCAGGTATGGATCAGGTCCAGAGTTCGTAGACTTGAGGAGAAACTGGATGAGCTTCGACACCCAGCGCGCCGTTAGACTGGCGCTCGTCGGCTTGGCCGCAGCCTCGCTCGCCGCCTGCGCTTCGCGTCCGAAGCCCCAGCCTGTCGCGCCGACGCCGGAGGCGCCGCCGGCCGCGCCGAGCAGCCCCTACAGCCCGCCGGCTCAGCCGCCGGTCTCGAGCGGCGTCCTGCCGGGCTCGGTGCAGGACTTCGTCGTCAATGTCGGCGACCGCGTCTATTTCGACACCGACGAGTATTCGATCCGCGCCGACGCCCAACCGGTCCTGGCCGGCCAGGCCCAGTGGCTGAACCGCTATCCGGCGGTGAAGGTCCGGATCGAAGGCAACGCCGACGAACGCGGCACCCGCGAGTACAACCTCGCGCTCGGCGCCCGCCGCGCCAACGCCGTCCGCGACTTCCTGGTCGGCCAGGGCGTCGCCGGCGCGCGCATCGAAACGATCTCGTTCGGCAAGGAACGTCCGATCGATCCGGGCACGACCGAGGAAGCATGGGCCAAGAACCGTAACGGCCACACGGCCATCACGGACGGCGCCCGCTAATACCGCATAGAACAGGGCGGCTTCGCGAACGCGTAGCCGCCCTAGTTTTGTCTACTCCCTACCGGTAAATCACGGTCATGAAGCTGAAATCCGCCCTGCTCGCCGTCCTGTTCGCCTCGTCAGCCGCCGTGGCCGTGGCCCAGACCCCGCTGCCGCCCGCTGATCCGCTGGACGACCGCTCGGCCAAGCGCGTGGAGCGGATGGAAAAGGTGGTGCGCGAGCTGCGTGCGATCGTCTTCCAGGGCCGCGACACCGGCAAGCCCGTCGTGGTCCAGCCGGCCGAGACCGACGCTCAGATCGCCGCGCTCAACGAGCGGGTCGGCGACCTGGAACAGACCCTGACCAAGCTGAACGGCCAGAACGAGGGCGTGACCCACGACCTCGACCAGGCCCGCCGCACCGCCGCCGACCAGAAGGCTCGAGCGGATTCGCTGGAGCAACGCCTGGCCGCCGTCGAAAAGACCCTGGCCGATCTGCAGACCGCCGCCGCCGCCCAGGTCGCCGCCGCGCCCGTCGGCGGGAGCGTGCCGCCGCCGCCCGCGCCGCCGGCCGAACCGGCCGTGGCCTTCAAGCAGGCCAAGGACCTGCTGCTGGCCGGCGACTACGCCAACGCCGAGCAGGCGTTCTCGGCCTATGTCGCCAACTATCCGGACAACGCCAAGGCGCCCGAGGCCCGCTACTGGCTGGGCGAGACCCTGTTCGTGCGCGAGGCCTATACCGACGCGGCCGGAGCCTATATCGGCGCGATCCGCGGCTGGCCGCAGACGAGCTGGGCGCCGGACGCCACCTTGAAGCTGGCCCGCTCGATGGTGGCCATGAAGAAGACCGCCGAGGCCTGCCGCACCCTGGACGAGCTGTCGAAGCGTTATCCCAAGGCGCCGGCCCAGGTGGTCTCGCGCGCGGCCTCGACCCGCGTCGCGGCCAAGTGCGGTTAGACGAGATCCGAGCCGCCCTTGATCGGCGGCTCGATCCTCTATCCGCGGCCCCGCTGGCCGTCGGCTTCTCGGGCGGCGGCGACTCCCTGTTCCTACTGAAGGCTACCCTGGACTGGGCGCGAGCGCAGGGCCGACCTGTGCTGGCCTTGACCGTCGATCACCAACTGCAGCCTGACAGCGCGCGCTGGACCGCCGAGGCGGTCGCCAAGGCCCATGCGTTGGGCGCCCAGGCCCGCGCCCTGGCCTGGACTGGCGACAAGCCGTCGGCTGGCTTGCCCGCCGCCGCTCGCCTGGCTCGCCACGCCCTGCTGGCCAAAGCCGCACGTGACGCCGGAGCCAAGGTCCTGCTGCTCGGCCACACCGCCAGCGACCTGGCCGAGGGCGCGGCCATGCGGGCCGAGGGCTCGAGCGTCTCCGATCCGCGCGAATGGGCGCCGTCGCCGGCTTGGCCGGAGGGGCGGGGGATCTTTCTGCTGCGGCCGTTGCTGTCCTTGAGCCGCGCGGCGATCCGCGGGGCCCTGGCCGACCAGGGCGAGACCTGGCTGGACGATCCCGCCAATGTCGACCTCCGCTACGCCCGGGCGCGCGCTCGGGCGGCGGGGGCGGACGAGATTCCTGAAATCGAGGCTTCGACACTCGCGCCGCCAACCTTCGCGGTTGATGCGGCGGGAGCGATCCGCCTGCCTCGCAACGCCGCCGCCGCCTATCTGGCCGCCGCCCTGCTGTGCGCGGCCGGAACGGCGAGGCCGCCGCGCGGCGAGCGCTTGTCGCGCCTGGTCGAGCGCTTGCGATCGGGCGAGGCCTTCACCGCCACCTTGGCCGGCGCGCGGATCGAGGCCGGGGCGGAGGCGCTGATCTGCCGCGACGCCGGCGAAAGCGCGCGGGGCGGCCTTGCGCCGCTGGACCTCGCGCTTGGCGAAACCGGTGTCTGGGACGGGCGGTGGGAGGTTGCGGCGGGCGAGGCCCCGCTGGCCGTCACGGCCCTGAAGGGCCGGGCCGCGAGCCTGTCCGCCGGGCAGCGCGCCCGCCTGCTGATGGTTCCGGCGGCCGCTCGGCCAAGCTTGCCGCTGCTCCTGCGGCATGGCGCGGCGCCCGCTCTTGCTCCGCTTGACGGCCCGGACCTTGCAGTCGAAGGAGAGGGACGCGCCCGCCTGCTCGTCCTGGATCGTTTCAAGGCCGCGATTGGTCTTTACGACCAAGAATCCGTGACTTGATGTCACGCGCGTGGCGTTCGTGCTCGCGACCCCTTATCTTGGTGGGTCAAGACCTATCGTTGGGAAGACGAAGCGTATGAATTTCAGGAACCTGGCCATCTGGCTGGTGATCGTCGCGGTGTTGGCGGGCGTGTTTGTCGTCAGCCAGAACGCGCGCACCAAGAACAGCGGCGAAGTCAGCTATTCGCAGCTCCTCAAGGACGTCGACGCCGGCCGGATCAAGTCGGCCGAGATCGCGGGCCAGACGGTCGTCGCCAAGACCGCCGACAATAAGGTGCTGACGGTCAACGCGCCGACGAACTCCGACGAGCTGGTCAACCGCATGGTGGCCAAGAACGCCGACGTGAAGTTCAAGAGCGGCTCGATCAGCTTCCTGGCCATCCTGGTCCAGCTGCTGCCGATCCTGCTGGTCGTGGGCGTGTGGCTGTTCTTCATGCGCCAGATGCAAGGCGGGGCGAAGGGCGCCATGGGCTTCGGCAAGTCCAAGGCCCGGCTGCTGACCGAGAACAAGAACCGCATCACCTTCGAGGACGTCGCGGGCGTCGACGAGGCCAAGGAAGAGCTGCAGGAGGTCGTCGATTTCCTGAAGGATCCGGCCAAGTTCCAGCGCCTGGGCGGCAAGATCCCCAAGGGGGCCCTGCTGGTCGGCCCTCCCGGCACCGGCAAGACCCTGATCGCCCGCGCCGTGGCGGGTGAGGCCGGCGTGCCCTTCTTCACCATTTCGGGCTCGGACTTCGTGGAAATGTTCGTCGGCGTCGGCGCCAGCCGCGTGCGCGACATGTTCGAGCAGGCCAAGAAGAACGCCCCCTGCATCATCTTCATCGACGAAATCGACGCCGTCGGTCGCCATCGCGGCGCCGGCCTGGGCGGCGGCAACGACGAGCGCGAGCAGACCCTGAACCAACTGCTGGTCGAGATGGACGGCTTCGAGGCCAACGAAGGCATCATCCTGATCGCCGCCACCAACCGTCCCGACGTGCTGGATCCGGCCCTGCTGCGTCCGGGCCGCTTCGACCGTCAGGTCGTGGTGCCCAATCCCGACGTGGCCGGCCGCGAGAAGATCATCCGCGTGCACATGAAGAACGTGCCGCTGGCCGCCGACGTCGACGTCAAGACGCTGGCGCGCGGCACCCCGGGCTTCTCGGGCGCGGATCTGGCCAACCTGGTCAACGAAGGCGCCCTGCTGGCCGCCCGCAAGAACCGTCGCATGGTCACCATGAGCGACTTCGAGCTGGCCAAGGACAAGGTCATGATGGGCGCCGAGCGCCGGTCTATGGCCATGAACGAGGAAGAGAAGAAGCTGACGGCCTATCACGAGGGCGGTCACGCCATCGTGGCCCTGAACGTCCCGCTGGCCGACCCGGTGCACAAGGCCACCATCGTGCCGCGCGGCCGCGCCCTGGGCATGGTCATGCAGCTGCCGGAAGGCGACCGCTACTCGATGAAGTACCAGCAGATGACCAGCCGGCTGGCCATCATGATGGGCGGCCGGGTGGCCGAGGAGATCATCTTCGGCAAGGAGAACATCACCTCGGGCGCCTCAAGCGACATCAAGGCCGCCACCGACCTGGCCCGCAACATGGTCACCCGTTGGGGCTATTCGGACCTGCTGGGCACGGTCTCCTACGGCGACAACCAGGACGAAGTGTTCCTGGGCCACTCGGTGGCGCGAACCCAGAATGTCTCGGAAGAGACCGCCAGGGTGATCGACAGCGAGGTCAAGCGCCTGGTGCAGTATGGCCTGGACGAGGCTCGCCGCATCCTGACCGAGAAGATCGAAGACCTGCACACCCTGGGCAAGGCCCTGCTGGAATACGAAACCCTGTCGGGCGAGGAGATCAACGGCGTGCTGAAGGGCGTGGCCCCCAAGCGCGACGAGGAAGAGACCAAGGAAACGGTCGTCGCCCCGTCCCTGGTGCCGCTGTCTCCCGGCGCGGGCGCCAGCGTCACCGCCTAGCCTGGCGAACGCGGCCCCGTCCGCCTCAGACCAAGAACGAAGCCGGTCCCTCGCGGGGCCGGCTTTTTTCTGGCCCCGAAACGGGTCGTCGATCCCCGCGTCATCGCCGGGCGACATGGAACCCCGAAGGCCGATCGCGCCTTTTCTAGGCGACGAGAAGCGACCTCGTCACGGATCAGGCCGCTGGTACAGGGCCGCCGATATGCGCCGGGGGGCTTTGCGATTGGAAACCGTGACCGCCAATGACGAGCTCCACGGCTCGCGGCGCGCCTCGCCAACGATCCCCGCCTTCCTGGCCGGGTTTGGCGACATGGGCGCGGCGGTGGCGGGCCGTGACTGGTCGGGCTCGCCGCTGGGCCC
Organism: Caulobacter sp. Root343; assembly: GCF_001425745.1. GTDB lineage: Bacteria > Pseudomonadota > Alphaproteobacteria > Caulobacterales > Caulobacteraceae > Caulobacter. The sequence goes on from NZ_LMDF01000002.1 coordinate 224,673, forward strand.
GCCCGAGACCTGGCCCGCCGCCCTGAAGGTCGCCGCCGGTTTCTTGCTGGCCTCGCCGATCCCGTCCTTCCTGGCCTGGGGTCCGGAAGCCCTGGTCCTGCACAACGACGCGGCGCGATCGCTGCTGGCCGCCAACGCCGCCGCCTTGGGCGCCCCGTTCGAGGCGGTGTTCCCGATCGCCGCCGGCGTTTCCCTGCTGATCCAGGCTCAGGCCGGCGAAAGCGTGGTCCAGGAGCGTGTCGCCTTCTCTCGCCCTGACGGCGAGGCGGCCTGGTGCAACCTGATGTTCGCGCCGGTGCGCGACGAGGCTGGCGCCGTCGCCGGCGTCCACATCCTCTGCAACGACATCACCGAACGCGTCCGTCGCGAGCAGGCCCATCACGAGGACGAGCGCCGCTATCGCGCCCTGTTCGAGTCGATGGACGAGGGCTTCTGCGTCATCGAGTTCGTGGACGGCCCGTTCGGCCCGCTCAGCGACTACGTCCACGTCATGGCCAACCAGGCCTTCGAGCGTCACACCGGCCTCCCCAGCGTCGTCGGTCAGAAGGTGCGCGACCTGGTCCCGGCCGAGGCGGGCAGCTGGATCGAGCGCTACGGCGGGGTGCTGCGCACCGGTGAGCCGCTACGGTTCGAGCAGGAGCTGGTGGCCACCGGCCGACACCTGGAGCTGGCCGCCTTCCGCATCGAGCCGCCGGAGCTGCGCCAGGTGGCCGTGCTGTTCCAGGACGTCACGCCCCGAAAGCAGGCCGAAGCCGAGCTGCGGCATCTGAACGAGACGCTGGAGGCTCGGGTGACCGAAGCCCTGGCCGAGCGCGAACGGACCGAAGAGGCCTTGCGCCAGGCCCAGAAGATGGAGGCCGTCGGCCAGTTGACCGGCGGTCTGGCCCACGATTTCAACAACCTTCTGGCCGGCATTTCGGGCGCCTTCGAGATGATCGACGCGCGGCTGGCCCAAGGGCGCGGCGGCGAGGTCGATCGCTACCTGGCGGCCGGCCAAGGCGCGGCGCGGCGGGCGGCCGCCCTGACCCACCGCCTGCTGGCCTTCTCACGCCGCCAGACCCTGGCCCCGCGCCCCTTGGTCATCAATCGGCTGATGGGCGATTTCGTTGAGCTGGTGCGCCGGACGGTCGGGCCTGAAATCCAGGTCGAGATGATCGCCGCCACCGGCCTCTGGGCGACGCTGGTCGACGCCAACCAGCTGGAAAACGCCCTGCTGAACCTCTGCATCAACGCCCGCGACGCCATGCCGGACGGAGGCAAGATCACGATCGAGACCGGCAACCGCTGGCTCGACGCCCGCACGGCCCGCGACCAGGGGCTGGATGCCGGCCAGTACGTCTCGGTCTGCGTCAGCGACACGGGCGGCGGGATCGACAAGGCGACGCTGGCGCGGGTGTTCGATCCGTTCTTCACCACCAAGCCGATCGGCCAGGGCACGGGTCTGGGCCTGTCGATGGTTTACGGCTTCGCTCGCCAGTCGAATGGCCACGTGCGGATCTATTCCGAGGTCGGCCAGGGCACGACGGTCTGCCTCCACCTCCCGCGCTATCTGGGCGAGGAAGAGGAGGAGGGGGCCGAGACCCTCGAACTGGCCTTGACGCCCTCGGCCGCGAAGGCGGGCAAGACGGTGCTGGTCGTCGACGACGAGCCCACCGTGCGGATGCTGGTCGCCGACGCCCTGGGCGAGCTGGGCTACGCCTGCCTGGAAGCCCCGGACGGCGCGACCGGCCTGCGGATGCTGCAGTCGAACGAGGCCATCGACCTGCTGATCACCGACGTCGGCCTGCCCGGAGGCCTGAACGGCCGGCAGGTGGCCGACGGGGCCCGCGCCCTACGGCCTGCTCTGAAGGTGCTGTTCATCACCGGCTATGCCGAGAACGCCGTCCTCAACCACGGCCACATCGAGCCTGGCATGGAGGTGCTGACCAAGCCCTTCGCGGTCGCCGACCTGGCCGGCCGGGTCGACCGGATGCTGCGCGAGGGGTAGAACCCGGCGCATGGCCAGCACTCGCCGCCCTCGCGTGATGGGAATCGTCAACGTCACGCCCGACAGCTTCTCGGACGGAGGCCAGTTCCTGTCGACCGCCGACGGGATCGAGCACGCCCGCCGGCTGATCGCCCAGGGCGCCGACATCCTGGACATCGGCGGTGAGAGCACCCGCCCCGGCGCGACGCCGGTCTCGGAGTTCGACGAGATCCTGCGGGTCGTCCCGCTGATCGAAGCCATCCGCGCGGCCAGCGACATCCCGATCTCGATCGACACCATGAAGCCGGCGGTCGCCCGCGCGGCGGTCAAGGCCGGGGCCACGATCTGGAACGACGTGACCGCCCTGCGCGTCTCGCCGAACGCGCCGGAGGTCGCCGCCGAGCTGGGCTGCGAGGTGGTGCTGATGCACATGCTGGGCCAGCCGGGGACCATGCAGGAAGCGCCGCGCTACGACGACGTCGTCGCCGAGGTCGAGGCCTTCCTGCTGGCCCGGGCCTTCACGGCCATGGCCGCCGGGGTCGCCAAGGAGAAGATCTGGCTGGATCCCGGGATCGGCTTCGGGAAGACGCTCGCCCACAACCTGGCCCTGCTGGCGGCCCTGCCGCGCTTCGTGGCTCTGGGCTATCCGGTCCTGCTGGGCGCCAGCCGCAAGCGGTTCATCGCCGGCCTGGATCCCTCGGCCGGCGAGGCGACCGACCGCCTGGGCGGCTCGCTGGCGACCCACCTGGCGGGCGCGGCGGCGGGCGTGGCGGCGGTGCGGGTCCATGACGTGCGCGAGACGGTCCAGGCCCTGGACGTCCAGGCCGCCATCGCGGATGGCGGGAAGAACGCCGCGCGTCCCGGGTGAGACAGAATCGCGGCCTGGCTTGCGACGGATGGAATCGCTCGGCTTAATCGTGCGTGGACGGCTTTTCGAAAGCTCGTGAACCATGCGCAAGCACGCTTTGATCATCGAAGACGAGATCCTGATCGCCCTGGAGATCGAGGATCTGCTGAAGAAGCAAGGCTTCGACAGCGTCGACATCGCCGAGAGCCCGCTGGAGGCCCTCGACCGCGCCCTGCTGCGCAAGCCCGACCTGATCACCGCCGACTACCGCATCGTCGGCGGCACCGGAGTCGAGGCGGTGAAGATGATCATGGCGCACCTGGGGCCGATCCCGGTGGTCTATGTCACCGGCCACGCCACGGCCCTGTCCGACCAGAACAGCGACATGGTGGTGCAGAAGCCGATCCTGCCCGGCGTGCTGGCCGGCGCGTGGCAGCATGCGATGCAGGCGGCCTAGGGGGCTCTCCCCATCCTTCCGATTCCCGCCTAAACACCTTGGATGCCCCACACTTTCCAAGGTCGCGTCCTCGTCATCGCCGGTTCCGATTCCGGCGGCGGCGCGGGGATCCAGGCCGATATTAAGACCATCACCGCCCTAGGCGGCTACGCGGCCACCGCCATCACCGCCGTGACGGTGCAGAACACCCTGGGCGTCACCGGCGTCCACCCGATCCCGCTGGAGGTGATCGCCGCCCAGGCCCGGGCCGTGCTGGACGATATCGGCGCCGACGCGATCAAGACCGGCATGCTGGGCGACGCGGCCGTCGTCGAGACCGTCGCGGCCGCGATCGATCACGCGGGATCGGTGCCCGCCGTCATCGACCCGGTGATGGTCGCCAAGGGTGGGGCCTCCCTGCTGGCCGACGCCGCCATCGGCGCGGTTAAGAGCCTGATGGTCCCGCGCGCGGCCCTGCTGACCCCCAACGCCCCCGAGGCCGCTGCGCTGACGGGCCTGGTGGTCGAGACCACCGACGACCTGCGCCGGGCCGGCGAGGCGCTGCTGGCCCTCGGCGCCAAGGCGGTGCTGATGAAGGGCGGCCACATCGCCGGCGAGCGCGTCGTCGACGTGCTGATGACCGCCGAGGGCGAGACCAGCTTCGAGGGCGAGCGGATCGACACCCGCCACACCCACGGGACCGGCTGCACCTTGGCCAGCGCGTGCGCCACGGGCCTGGCCCAGGGGCTGCCGCTGGAGCAGGCCGTGGCCCGGGCCTGGAACTACGTCCACGAGGCCATGCTGCGCGCGCCGGGATTCGGCGCCGGCCACGGCCCCCTCGATCACGGCTGGATGCTGCGGAAATGACCCAAGACCTGGAACAGCGGCTCGTCGAGATCATCCGCGCCACCCCCACGACCTGGCATGTGCTGCGCACTGTTCAGGAGCTGGATTTGCCCGACTGGATGATCTTCTCGGGCGCCGTCTATCAGCCGGTCTTCAACCACCTGACCGGCCGCGACCTGACCTACGGCATCAAGGACTACGACGTCGCCTATCACGACGACAGCGACACCTCGTACGAAGCCGAGGACGTGGTCATCCAGCGCGTCGCCGCCGCCTTCGAGCCGCCGCTGCGCGACCTGGTCGAGGTGCGGAACCAGGCCCGGGTGCATCTGTGGTTCGAGAAGAAGTTCGGCGCCGACGAGCCCTATCCGCCGCTGGAGGACAGCGCCGCGGCCCTGAAGCGCTTCGTCGCCACCGCCTTCTGCGTCGGCGTGCGGCTGGACGAGAACGACGTCCTGCGCGTCTGGGCGCCGTTCGGCCTGGAAGACCTGTTCGCCCTGCGCCTGCGACCCAATCCCCTACGGATCAAGGGCGCGGGCGGTTGGGAGCGCACGACCGGCTCGGCCAAGGCGCGCTGGCCGGAGATCACGATCGAGGGATGAGGCGTTAGAGGCTGTCATCCCGGCCGCAGCGAAGCGAAGAGCCGGGACCGCAACAGGCTCCGAGCTTCCTGCGGTCCCGGCTCGGCGCGCTTCGCGCTTGGCCGGGATGACAGTTTTCATTGTCACCGGGACAATAAAGCCTTTGCCCGCCGCCCCCGCCGCGCATAACAGCGAAGTCCATCGAGGAGCTTCCCATGCGCCAGTGGACCATCGACGCCTTCGCCAGCGGCCCGTTCAAGGGCAATCCGGCCTGTGTGGTCGAGCCCCTCGCGGCGTGGCCCTCCGATGCCTGGATGCAGGCTCTGGCGGCCGAGAACAACCAGGCCGAGACGGCCTATCTGCTTAAGACCGACAATCCGGCGCGCTTTGGCCTGCGCTGGTTCACGCCCGCCCTGGAGGCCCCGCTGTGCGGCCACGCCACCCTGGCGGCGGCCCACATGCTGTTCACGGAGCTGGGCGTCGACGTCCCGCTGCTGACCTTCGACACCCTGGCGGGCCCGTTGACGGTGAGGCGAACCGGCGAGGGCTTGGAGATGGACTTCCCCGCCGATCCGCCGCGTCGGACGCAGGTTCCAGCCGGCCTGGCCGAAGCGTTGGGCGCCGAACCGGTCGAGGTTTGGGCCGGGGCCTATCTGATCGCGGTGTTGGCCGACGAGGCGGCGGTGCGGGGACTGAAGCCGGATCTGGCGGCCCTGAACAAGATCGATGGCGAAACCACTGGCGGTCCGGGCCAGACCGTGGTCGTCGCCCTGGCCGATCCGGGCCAACCCTACGCCGTGGTCAGCCGTTTCTTCGCGCCGGGCTTCGGCATCCCCGAGGATCCGACCACGGGCTCGGCCCACTGCATCCTCATGCCGCTTTACGGCGACAAGCTGGACGCGGACGTCCTGAAGTTTCACCAGGCCTATCCTGGTCGAGGCGGGGACCTGGAATGCGAAAACCGCGGCGCGCGCGTTCTGTTGCGCGGCCGCGGTTTCACGGTGTTGGAGAGCCGGCTCCGGGTGGAGCCGGCCTAGTTCAGGTTACCAGCGCGGACGTTCGTCGCGATGGTCACGACCGTAGCCATAGCCGTAGTCGCGGTCGTGGCGCTCGTAGCGGATCTGGGCGCTGATGCGGTCGAAGCGACGGTCAAGGTCGGCGCGTTCCCAGCCGCTCAGGCCGCCGCGGCGATAGCGCGATTCCAGACGGGCGGCGTCACGCAGTTCGGCGCGCAGGCGGTAGGCTTCGCTCCGGCTCAGCGAGCCATTGCGCAGGCCCATGTCGATACGGCGTTCCAGCTGGTCTTGGCGCTGGTTGATCGATTGGGCCGAGGCCACGGCGGGGACGGTGGCGGCCGCCAGGGCCGAGACCGCAGCGATCGAGATCAGGATCTTCTTCATCGGTTCGGTTCCTCTTGAATGTCTCCGTCGCCAGAAGGGGAAGCGACGTTGAGGTAAGAGAAACACACCCCGGCTGAAGCGGTTCTGAGCCGCTCGTTATGTTGTGTTCATCTTCCGACAGAAGCGCGACGGCCGGAAAGCGAAGGTCAAGCGGTCGGTTCAGGCCGCCTGGGCGAGGCGCGCGGCGGCCATGGCCTGCTCGATGGCGGCGTAGAGCTTGGTCACCTCGATCGGCTTGGCGACATGGCCGTCCATGCCGGCGGCCAGATAGCCCTCGACCTGGTGAGCCAGGGCGTTGGCGGTGACCGCCACGATCGGGGTGCGTTGACGGCCCTCGGAGGCTTCCAGCGCGCGGATCGCCTGAGCGGCCTCGACGCCGTCCATGCCTGGCATGTGGATGTCCATCAGCACGATGTCGAAACGGGCGGCCTTCCAGGCCTCCACACAGGCCGCGCCGTCGGAGACCAGCACCACCTCGGCGTTCAGCGGCGCGAGAACGGCCTCGACCACCTTCTGGTTGGTCGGATTGTCGTCGGCGGCCAGCACGCGCAGATAAGTGGTGTCGGTCGGCTCTTCGGCCGCCGCGTGGCCGTCGTCGATATAGTGGACGTCGACCGGCGTCTCTTCGCGGGGCAGGGCGACCAGGACGGTGAAGGTCGAGCCCCGGCCTTCGCGGCTCTGCACCTTGATCGAGCCGCCCATCAGGTTGGCCAGCTCGCGACAGATGGCCAGGCCCAGGCCCGAGCCGCCGAAGCGGCGAGTGGTGGAGCTGTCGGCCTGGACGAACTTGTCGAACAGGCGCGGCAGGATCTCGGGCGAGATGCCTATGCCGGTGTCGGCCACGTCGATCCGCAGACCCGAGCCGTCCTCGGCCGAGGCGAAGCGGATGGCGACCGCGCCTTCCAGGGTGAATTTCAGCGCGTTGGCGATCAGGTTGCCCAGGATCTGGCGCAGGCGGTCGGCGTCGCCGCGCCAGAGTCCTTGCGCCTCGGGCGCCACGGCGACCTCGAAGGCCAAACCCTTGTCGCGGGCCTGGGGCGCGTAGGTCTCGCGGATCGCCTGGGCCAGCTGGGCGATGTCGAACGGGCGGTCCTGGGTCTCCAGGCGGCCGGCCTCGATCTTGGACAGGTCCAGCACGTCGTTCAGCACGCCCAGCAGCAGTCCGCCGGACTCGCGGATCACCGATAGGCGCTCACGTTGGGCGGGGGCCAGGTCGTCCATGGCCATGACCTCGGCCATGGCCAGCACGCCGTTCAGCGGCGTGCGGATCTCGTGGCTCATATTGGCCAGGAAGTGCGACTTCAGCACGTTGGCGGCGTTGGCCTCGTCGCGGGCCTGGACCAGTTCGGCCATGGCGCCGCGCAGGTCGTGGTCGTTGATCTGTAGACGCGCCACCAGGTGGTTGAAGCTGTCGGTCAGGCTGCGGAACACGTCGTCGTCGGCGGTCTGCTCCACCGGCTTGAACCGGCCGCCGACCGCGGTCTCGTGCATGGCCTCGGAAAGGCGCTCCATCGGCCGGGCCAGGCGGCGGGCCAGGCTGTTGGCCAGAAGGATCGCCAAGCCGGCGGCGCCGAAGAACAGGGCGCCGGTCAGGGCCAGGTCGCGGGCCAAGGTCTGGCCCAGGCCCGGATGCTGGGCGACCAGCACCAGGGTGCCGACTTTTTGCGAGGAGAGCTTTATCGGCCGCGTGAGGGTGTCTGCGTCGGTGGGGTTGGCCGCGCCCAGCTGGGCCACGGCACGGCCCCGGTTGTCGATGATGCGCACGGCCGCCACGTTGGGCGCCTTGGCAACCGCCTCCAGCGCCCGATAGACGCCGACCATGTTGTGATCGGCCAGCGGCGCGGCGGCGCCGGCGGCGGCCATCTGCGCCAGGATCTCGTGATTGGCGCGGGCTTCCTGACGCGCGACGCTCCATTGCTGCAGCATGAAGCATAGGCAAGCGGCCACGAGGGCTAGAACAGTCGTGGCAAGAGCCACGCCCGCGATGCGCGCCTGTAGCGGTGCGTGTGTAGACGCGCTACTCGCGTTGTTGTTGTGACTGTCGCTCATCGACGTCCAGGAATTCAATCGTCGCGACAGTGTGACGCAAGGTTCCTAACTTTTCGCTTCCAAGGCGAGCGAGAGTGACGCGACAAAACAACGCTAACGCACATTTCTAGATTGCTTTTGCTTTAACAATCTATTTACCTTTTCCCTTAGTTTTTCGTTAAGGAGGCGGGCGTGGAAAAGGTTTTTGTTGCTCAGCGTGTGGCTAGCAAGCTGTACGCGACGGAGGCGGCGGTGGACGCCGCGATGGTCGAAGTCACCGAAATGATGGCCGAGCTGATCCAGGCTCGTAAGGATCTGGGTCTTTCGCCGGTGGTGGCGAATGGCGCTAGCGCCAAGTTCGCCGAAGCCATCCAGGCTCTCGCCACAGCGCGTACGGCGGTCGTCGATGCTCACGCCGAGCTGGACGAGACCCGTCTGCGCATCGGCGTTCGCACGCGCATGGCCGGGGTGTTTGACAAGCTGCTTAGCGACGGGGCCCCGACCGGCCTGCGCGCCGCGAGCTGAGGTCGCAAGCGCATTGCAATAGTTTAATATGTTTAGGCCTCTAATTTCGGTTAGAGGCCTAAATCATGCCTATGCACGTGTCATATGTAGCTGTGATCGGCTGGCTGCTTATTCTAGCGGCCTGCTTTCTCGCGTGGCGTCTAGGCGGTAAGCCCGAGCGCCAAGGGGCGCTGCTTGTCCTGGCGACGTCTTTCCTCGCCAGTTTTCCCGGCCTGATTCCCGACCATGATTTGCAGCGGGTAGCCTACCTGGCCGTGGACGGTGTCCTCGCCGGCGGACTATTGCTGCTGGCCCTGCGCTATGCTCGCATCTGGCTGGGCGTGGCCGTTCTTTTGCAGGGCGTCCAGTTCAGTCTGCATGCCTACTATATCGTCGCCGGCAGGCGCTACGACTACACCTATGGGGCCGTGAACAACATGGTCAGCTTGGGCGTGCTGTGCAGCTTAGTGACTGGTTCGATCCTGGCTTTGCGCGCGCGCCGGCGGAACGCTGCCGCAAAATAATTGCCGCGACCGGACGATTCGTTCGCGCCGCCGCAAAATCCCTCCTTGCAATCCGCCTCAAAACGAGGTTCTTCGCCGGCGGGCCACGCCCCCCCAACGGGGCGCAGTCCATCTGCAAGGATGGGAGACATCGCAGTGACCACGACCCTCGCCAAGCCGGCGATCCGCCCGGCGCGTCCCGAGTTCTCTTCCGGCCCGTGCGCCAAGCGCCCCGGCTGGACCCCCGAAAATCTCCAGAACGCCGTCCTCGGCCGCTCGCACCGGTCGAAGCTGGGCAAGGCGCGCCTGAAGGCCGCCATCGACCAGACGCGCGAAGTCCTGGAAGTGCCGGCCGACTACCTGATCGGCATCGTCGCCGGCTCGGACACCGGCGCCGTCGAGATGGCGATGTGGTCGATGCTGGGCGCCCGCCCGGTGCAACTGCTGGCCTTCGAGTCCTTCGGCAAGGACTGGGTCACCGACGTCACCAAGCAACTGAAGCTGCCCGACGTCGAGGTGCTCAGCGCCCCGTACGGCCAGCTGCCCGACACGTCCAAGGTCGATCCGGCCAAGGACCTGGTCTTCACCTGGAACGGCACGACCTCGGGCGTGCGCGTGCCGAACGCCGACTTCATCTCGGCCGACCGTGAAGGCGTCGTCATCTGCGACGCCACCAGCGCCGCCTTCGCCCAGGACCTGGACTGGGCCAAGCTGGATGTCGTGACCTTCTCCTGGCAGAAGGCCCTCGGCGGCGAGGGCGCGCACGGGATCCTGATCCTGTCGCCGCGCGCCGTGGCCCGCCTGGAAAGCTACACGCCGCCCTGGCCGATGCCGAAGCTCTTCCGGATGACGAAAGCCGGCAAGATCGCCGCCGACATCTTCGAAGGCGCGACGATCAACACCCCGTCGATGCTGTGCGTCGAGGACGCGCTGGACGCCCTGAAGTGGGCCTCGTCCATCGGTGGCCTGGAAGCCATGCAAGGTCGCGCTGACCAGAACCTGGCCGTGCTGGCCGACTGGGTCGCCAAGACCTCGTGGGTGGACTTCCTGGCGGCCACGCCGGAGATCCGCTCGAATACTTCGGTGTGCCTGAAGGTGGTCGATCCCAAGATCACCGCCCTGCCGGACGACGCCCAAGCCGACTTCGCCAAGAAGCTGGCCAGCCTGCTCGAGAAGGAGGGCGCTGCCCTCGACATCGGCGGCTATCGCGACGCCCCGGCCGGCCTGCGCATCTGGTGCGGCGCCACGGTGGAGGCCTCGGATCTCGAGGCCCTGACCCCGTGGCTCGACTGGGCCTACGCCACCGTCTCGGCCGAACTGGCCGCCGCTTAAGTTAGCAGACCCCCTCCGGCCCTTCGGGCCACCTCCCCCACGAAGGGGGAGGAGTACCCGGCTTCCTTCCCCCTTGTGGGGGAGGTGTCGGCGAAGCCGACGGAGGGGGCTTCCCCGCACCCCATTCTCCGCAAGGAACACCCACCATGGCTCCCCGCGTCCTCATCGCTGACAAGCTCAGCCCCGCCGCCGTCGACATCTTCAAGAACCGCGGCGTCGACTTCGACATCAAGACCGGCCTCACCAAAGACGAGCTGATCGCCGTGATCGGCGACTATGACGGCATCGCCATCCGCTCGGGCGCCAAGCTCGACAAGGACGTGATCGCCGCCGCCCACAAGCTGCAGGTCATCGCCCGCGCCGGCATCGGCGTCGACAATGTCGACATCCCCGCCGCCACCGCCAAGGGCGTGGTGGTGATGAACACCCCGTTCGGCAACTCGATCACCACGGCCGAGCACGCCATCGCCATGATGTTCGCCCTGGCTCGCCAGCTGCCCGCCGCCGACGCCTCGACCCAGGCCGGCAAGTGGGAGAAGAACCGCTTCATGGGCGTGGAGCTCTACGCCAAGACCCTGGGCTTGATCGGGGCCGGCAACATCGGCGGCATCGTCGCCGACCGGGCGCTGGGCCTGAAGATGAAGGTCGTGGCCTACGACCCGTTCCTGAGCCCCGAGCGCGCCGTCGAGATGGGCGTCGAAAAGGTCGAGCTGGAAGAGCTGCTGGCTCGCGCCGACGTCATCACCCTGCACACGCCGCTGACCGACAAGACCCGCAACATCCTGTCGGCCGAAAACCTGGCCAAGACCAAGAAGGGCGTGCTGATCGTCAACTGCGCCCGCGGCGGCCTGGTCGACGAAGTGGCCCTGCGCAAGCTGCTGGACGACGGCCATATCGGCGGCGCCGGCTTCGACGTGTTCGTCACCGAGCCGGCCAAGGAAAACCCGCTGTTCGGCTCGGACCGCGTCGTGGCCACCCCGCACCTGGGCGCCAGCACCAACGAGGCCCAAGAGAACGTCGCCCTGCAGGTCGCCGAGCAGATGAGCGACTACCTGCTGACCGGCGCCGTCACCAACGCCCTGAACAGTCCCTCGATCACCGCCGAGGAAGCGCCCAAGCTGAAGCCGTTCGTGGCCCTGGCCGAGAAGATCGGCGCCCTGGCCGGCCAGATGGTCGACTTCGGCATCAAGACCATCGACATCGCCTTCGAGGGCGAGGTGTCGAACCTGAACGTCAAGCCGATGACCTCGGCCGCCCTCGCCGGGATCCTCAAGCCGATGCTGGCCGAGATCAACATGGTCTCCGCGCCCGCCGTGGCCAAGGAGCGCGGCATCACCGTCTCGGAGAGCCGCCAGGAAGTCAGCCCCACCTATGACAGCCTGATGCGCGTCACCATCACCACCGAGAAGGGCAAGCGCGCCTTCGCCGGCACGGTGATCGCCGGCGCCCCGCGCATCGTCGAGGTCAAGGGCATGGAGCTGGACGCGGGCTTCTCGCCGGCCATGCTGTACATCAACAACCTGGACAAGCCGGGCTTCATCGGCGCGCTGGGCATGCTGCTGGGCGAGGCGGGCGTCAACATCGCCACGTTCAACCTGGGCCGCCTGTCGGCCGATGAGGACGCGATCGCCCTGGTCGGCGTCGACCAGGCGCCGAGCGCGGATCTTCTGGCCAAGATCCAGGCCCTGCCGCACGTGAAGGAAGCGCGCGCGCTGACGTTCTAGGTCTGGAACCCTTCTCCCCTTGCGGGAGAAGGTGTCATCCGAAGGATGACGGATGAGGGGTCGATAGTCGCATCCGGATAGGGCGGTGCGACCCCTCACCTGGCCCTTCGGGCCACCCTCTCCCGCAAGGGGAGAGGGAAGTCAAAGGCGGTCAATGTCCCTGCTTCGTCCCCGCAAGATCAGCTGGCCCGGTTTCCTGGTCTTCGTCGCCGCCTCGATCTTCACCCTGTACGCGGCCTTGGCCCCCGGCGACGACACCGCCGGCCTGATCCCGTGGGACAAGGCCAAGCACTTCATCGTCTTCTACGGCCTGACCTTCCTCGCCACGGTCGCCCTGCCCAAGAGCCGGCCCTGGAAGATTGGGACCGTGCTGCTGGCCTTCGGGGTCGCCATCGAGATCCTGCAGGGCCTGCCGATCGTCGGCCGCGACGCCGACGCCTTCGACGTGGTCGCCGACACCCTAGGGGTCGGCTTCTTCTTCGGGCCGATTATCGTGACGCAGTGGCTGAATGCGCGGGATGATTAGGCTTCTTCAATCCTCCCCCGCAAAGGGGAGGATTGTGGCCCTAAAAACTATCCACCCGGACCTCCCACGGCCGGCTCATTCCCACCGCCGCGTCCAGGCCGCCCATGATCCACCGCCGGGTGTCGGCCGGGTCGATGACCGCGTCGATCTCCAGCGCCGCGGCCATGCTGGTCGCCTTGCCGGCCGCGTAGAGCCGCGCCACCAACTGATCGTAGAGCGCCTTCTGCTTCACCGGATCGGTCTCGGCCTCCAACTCCTTGCGATAACCTAGCTGCACCGCGCCCTCCAGGCCCATGCCGCCGAACTCGCCCGTCGGCCAGGCGGCGATGAAGGCCGGCGAGTGGAAGCTGCCGCCCGCCATGGCCTGGGCCCCGAGGCCATAGCCCTTGCGGGTCACCACGGTGAACAGGGGCGAGCGCAGCTTGGCGCCGGCGATGAACTGGCGGCTGACCCGGCGCACGGCGGCGGCGTCCTCGCTGGCCGGGCCGACCATGAAGCCGGGCGTGTCGCACAGGCTCACCACCGGCAGGGCGAAGGCGTCGCAGAGCTGCAGGAATCGCGCGGCCTTCTCGGCCCCCTCGCAGTCGATGGCCCCGCCCAGATGGCGCGGATCGTTGGCGATCAGGCCCATTGGCCGGCCCTCGATGCGGATCAGGCCCGTGACCATGCCGGCCGCGAAGCCGCCCCGCAGCTCCAGGAACGAATCCTCGTCGACGAGACCCTTGATCAATGCCCGCACATCATAGACCCGCAGGCGGTTCTCGGGGATGGCGCCCCGCAGGCGGCGCTGGTCGGGAACGGTCCAGGACGTCAGCGACCCCTGGAAATAGGACAGGGCCTGCTTGGCCAGCCGCGTGGCTTGGGCCTCGTCGTCGGCCAGGATGTCGATGACCCCGTTCCTCCACTGGTGGGCCGAGGGGCCGATCTCCTCGGGCCGGAACACGCCCAGCCCGCCGCCCGCGATCATCGCCGGCCCGCCCATGCCGAGATTGCTGTCGCGGGTGGCGATGATCATCTCGGAGAGACCGGCGATGGCCGCGTTGCCGGCGAAGCAGCGGCCGGCGACGATGGCGATCTTGGGGACCAGGCCCGACAGCTGGGCGAAACTCCGGAACGTCGGCACGTCCAGCCCCGCCACCGCCGTGGTGTCGGTGTCGCCCGGCCGGCCGCCGCCACCTTCCGCGAACCAGACGACCGGCAGGCGCTGGTCGGCGATCACCGCCATCAGCCGGTCGGACTTCTTGTGGTTCATCGCGCCCTGCGTACCCGCCAGCACCGTGAAGTCGTAGGCCAGGGCCGCCGTCCGCGCCTTGTCCGGCGGGAAGAGGCCGCCGTTGACGGTTCCGATCCCGGTGATCAGGCCGTCGGCCGGGGTGCTGGCGATCAGGTCGTCGGTCGAACGCCGCCGCTTCTGGGCCGCGATGGCCAAGGCGCCGTATTCCAGGAAGCTGCCGGGATCGACCAGATCGTCGATGTTCTCCCGCGCCGTGCGGTGGCCGGTCTTGCGGCGCTTGGCGACGGCGTCGGGACGGGCTTCGTCGAGGGTGAAGCGGTGGCGGGCGATGACCTCGGCCAGGTCGGGGCGGATCGCGTCGAGGTCTTCAGCGGCGGCCTCCACGGTGTCCGCGCCCTCGAGTTCGACCGGCTCCAGGAACACCAGCGGCTGGCCCTCGGCGACGTTGGCGCCGGGCGCGGCGGCGATCTTCAGCACCCGGCCACCGCGCTCGGCGTGGACCAGGTGCTCCATCTTCATCGCTTCCAGCACCGCCAGGGCCTGGCCGGGCCTGACGAGGTCGCCTTCCGCCACCGCGATCGAACCGACCGTGGCGGAGAGCGGCGCGGCGACGGCGATCGCGCCGTCGAGGGTTTCGAAGATCCGGGCGTCGCCCTCCGAAGTCGAGGGGAGGCCAGCCGCCAGCACAGCGGCGTGGTCCTCGATGAAGCGGGTGGTCGGGGCTTCCGGCGCGGCGGCCAGGATCGCCCGGACCAGCGGGGCGGTGGTCGCCACGCCGCCGATCGTGAACTCCGCCAGCGCCCGGTCCAGCCGGGCGGTGGCCTCGGTCGCGGTCCGTCCGCGGGCGATCACCTTGGCCAGCAGGCTGTCATAGGCCCCGCCGACGACGAGCCCGACCGCGCCCGCCGCGTCGATCCGCACGCCCGGACCGCCCGGCGGGCTCCAGGCGCTGATCGTCCCGCTGGACGGCTTGACCTGGCCGTCGGCGGTCAGGGTCTCGGCGTTGACCCGCGCCTGGATGGCGACGCCGGAAGCGGGCGGGGCGGCGGTCAGGCCGAGGCGCTCCAGGCTCGCGCCGGCCGCCAGGTCGAACTGCAGGCGCACCAGGTCCAGACCGGTGACCTCCTCGGTCACCGTATGCTCGACCTGCAGGCGCGGATTGACCTCCAGGAAGAAGGCCTCGCCGGTCTCGGCGTCGAGCAAGAACTCGACGGTGGCCAGGCCTTGGTAGCCGGCGCACAGCGCCTCGGCGTGGCGCCAGAGCTCGGCGCGCGCGAGGTCGGGCAGGACGGCCGGGGCGATCTCGACCAGCTTCTGGTTGCGGCGTTGCAGCGAGCAGTCGCGGTCGCCGACGGCCAGGGCGTGAATCCCGTCGCCGACGATCTGGACCTCGATGTGCCGGGCATGGGTCAGCAGCGTCTCGGCATAGAGCCCGCCGTCGCCGAACGCGGCCAAGGCCTCGCGTTCGCAGGCGGCGTAGGCGGCGTCCAGTTCGCCGGGATCCAGCACGGCCCGCATCCCGCGACCGCCGCCGCCGGCCCGCGCCTTCAGCATGATCGCCCCGTGCTCTGCCTGGAAGGCGCGCGCCGCGTCCAGGTCGAGGGCGCCCGTCCCGGGGATCAGCGGCGCGCTCCGCTCGGCCGCCAGGGCGCGGGCGGCGGCCTTGTCGCCGAAGACCTCCAGGTGCTCGGGCGAGGGGCCGATGAAGACGATCCCGGCGTCCGCGCAGGCGCGCGCCAGGGCCGGGTTCTCCGACAGGAAGCCATAGCCGGGATGCAGGGCGTCGCAGGCTTCCGCCCGCGCGGCGGCCACGATCGCGGGGATGTCCAGATAGGCCCGCGCGCCGGCCCCGCTCAGGGCGACCGCGCGGTCAGCGGCGGCCACGTGCGGGTTCCCCGCGTCGTCGGTCGCGAAGACCGCCACGCTCTCGATCCCGGCCTCCGCCGCCGCGCGGGCGATGCGGACGGCGATCTCGCCGCGATTGGCGATCAAGACGCGGGTGAAGGACATGGTGTCTCCCGTCAGGCTTCATACGGCCGTTTGACGCACCATCGCCCGTCCGCCCCAGCTCGCCAAGACTTGACTCTCCAAGTGGAGAAGATCAGAACAAAAGTGGAACATGGAGCGTGAAATGGCCGGATCGCGCGAGGCGCGTCTTGCGGCCCTCAGAGGCCGGATCGCCGCGATTGAAGCGGGGACTCGGACTCCGACTCCGGTCCTGCCGTTCGGCGATCCGGCCATCGACGGCTGCTTCCCGGGCGGCGGCCTGCCGCTGGGCGGCTGGCATGAGGTGACGGGCGCGGGGCTGGAGGACGAGACCGGCGCGGCGCCGGCGGCCTTCGTCGGCCTCTTGCTAAGACCCCTGGTAAAGACCGGAGCGGTGGTCTGGGTGGCGCGGCGTGGCGACCTGTTCGCGCCCGGTCTGGCCGGCCTCGGCTTTCCGGCCGGGCGGCTGATCCAGGTCAAAGCCCGCGACGAGGCCGAGGTGCTGTCGGTGCTGGAGGACGCTCTCTCTACTCAAGGCGTCGCCGCCGCCGTCGGCGAGGCCGAGGCGCCGGACCTGACCGCCGGCCGCCGCCTGCAGCTAGCCTGCGAGAAGCGTGGCGGCCTCGGGGTGCTGCTGCATCGAAGGCCGTATGGCGGCCGGGCGGGGAAGCCTCGGATGGTGTCCGGCTCGGCCTCGCTCAGCCGCTGGCGCATCGCCGCCGCCCCCAGCCAGCCGGACGCCGGCGAGCTGGGCCTGGGCCCGCCGCGCTGGCGGGTCGAACTGGAACGCTGCCGGGGCGGACGTCCCGGCGGCTGGATCTTGGAGCAGTCGGATGCCGCGCATCCTTTCCGTCTGGTGTCCCAACTGGCCGATCACGACCTGGCGGCGCCGGAACCCTTGCGGCGGGTCGGCTGAGGTTACTGGCCCCCTCCGCGCCTACGGCGCTCCTCCCCCGGAGGGGGAAGACGGGCGCCGCACTCCTTCTTCCCCCTCCGGGGGAGGAGGATGCGAAGCATCCGGAGGGGGCAAGCCCTCGCCCGAACCCCCCTTCGCCCTGCTGGTCTCCGACCACGGAACCCGCCGCCTCGCCGCCGTGGACGAGCGCGCCCGCGCCCTGGGCCTCTCCGCCGGCCAGAAGGCCGCCGACGCTCTGGCCCTGGTCCCGGACCTGGTCACGGCCGACCACGACCCGGCCGCTGATCGCGCGGCGCTGGAGGCGCTGAGCGACTGGTGCGTGCGGTTCTCGCCGGCCGTGGCCCTCGACGGCGACGACGGCCTGCTGCTGGACATCACCGGGACCGACCACCTGTGGGGCGGGGAGGGGGCCATGTTGGTCGACCTCGTCGCGCGGCTGGCCCGCTGGGGCGTGCCGGCCCGGGCGGCGATCGCCGATACGGCCGGGGCGGCCTGGGCCCTGGCCCGGTTCGGCGACGACCTGGCCATCGCTCCGCCCGGCGGCCAGCGCGTAGCGATCGAGGACCTGCCGGTCGCGGCCCTGCGCCTGGAGGACGCCGCCGAGGCCCAGCTGCCGCGCCTGGGCCTGCACCGGGTCGGCCAGCTCTTCGCCCTGCCGCGCGCCCAGCTGGCCAAGCGGTTCGGCCTGGCCCTGACCTTGCGGCTGGACCAGGCCCTGGGCGCGGCGGCCGAGGCCCTGACCTTCCGCCGGCCGGCGAGCCCGTGGTTCGACCGCCTGGCCTTCTTCGAGCCGATCAGCGCCCCCGAGGACCTGGCCCGCGTGGCCGGCGACGCCCTGGCTTTGATCTGCGCCCGGCTGGAGGCCGAGGGGCGCGGGGCCAAGCGGTTCGAGGTGGTGTTCCACCGCCTGGACGGCCGCGCCTATCCGGTGCGGGCGGGCCTGGCGCGGATCGGCCGCGACGCCCGGCGCCTGACCCGGCTGATCGTGCCCAAGCTGGACAAGGTTGATCCGGGCTTCGGGATCGAGGTGGTCACCGTCCACGCCGGCGGGGTCGAGGCCCTGGCGGCGGCCCAGGAGCGCCTGGACTCTGAAGCTGGAAACGACCTCGACGAGACCCTGGCCCCGCTGATCGATCGACTGGTCAACCGCCTGGGCGAGAACCGGGTCTGGCGCGCCGACCCCTATGAGAGCCACGTGCCCGAGCGCTCGGTGGTTCGCGTCGCGCCGCTGGACCCGCTGGCGGCGGCCCGCTGGGATCCCGACCGTCCGCGCCCGGTGCGGCTGTTCAAACGCCCGGAGGCGATCACCGCCCTGGCCAAGGTGCCCGATGATCCGCCGGTGCAGTTCACTTGGCGCGGCCGCTCGCACCGCGTCCGCCGCGCGGAGGGTCCTGAACGGATCGGCCAGGAATGGTGGCGCGCCGGGACGGGCGAGGGCGAGACCGGTCCGGACAAGATCCGCGATTATTACCGCGTCGAGGACGAGGCTGGCGGCCGGTTCTGGATTTATCGGCAGGGCCTGTTCGACGGCGACGAGACGCCGAAGTGGTGGATCCATGGCCTGTTTGGTTGAGGTTCAAGCTCCTCCCCCGCGCGCGGGGGAGGTGGCCCAGAGGGCCGGAGGGGCCAGCACGGCCGACTTCCAGTTAGCCCCCTCCGTCGGCTCCGCCGACACCTCCCCCGCGAACGGGGGAGGAGCTGATGACGCGCGCGCCCGCCTACGCCGAACTCCAGGCCACCACCAACTTCTCGTTCCTGCGCGGCGCGTCACACGCGGGCGAGCTGTCGCTGACGGCCGAGGCCCTGGGTCTGACGGCGGTGGGGATCACCGACCGCAACACCCTGTCCGGCGTGGTCCGGGCCTGGGCGGCGGCCGAGGCGCTGAAGGTGCGGGCCCTGACCGGCTGCCGGCTGGACTTCATGGACGGCACGCCCAGCCTGCTGTGCTACCCCACCGACCGCGAGGCGTTCGGCCGGCTGACCCGCCTTTTGACCGTCGGCCAGCGCCGGGCCGACAAGGGCGAGTGCCACCTGACCTGGCGGGACTTCCTGGACCATTCCGACGGTCAGCTCGGTCTGATCGTGCCGCCGGCCAAGCTGGACGAGGCCTTCGAGCGCGACCTGGCCCGCATGGCCGGCGACCTGCGCGGCCGGTCGTGGCTGGCGGCCAGCCGCGCCTACGCCGCCCAGGACCTGAAACGCCTGGCGCGCCTGGACGCGCTGGGCCGTGAGGCCGGCGCCCCGATCGTGGCGACCAACGACGTCCTCTATCATGGCCCCGAGCGGCGGCCGCTGCAGGACGTGATCACCTGCGTACGCGAGCACTGCTCGATCCACGAGGCCGGCTTTCGGCTGGAGGCCAACGCCGAGCGCCACCTGAAGTCGCCGTCCGAAATGGCCCGCCTGTTCGAGCGCTGGCCGCGCGCGGTCGAGCGCACGGTCGAGATCGTCGAGCGCATCGGCTTCGACCTCGGCCAGCTGAAGGAGGAATATCCCGACGAGCCGGTCCCGCCCGGCAAGACGGCCATGCAGCACTTGACCGACCTGACCTGGGCCGGGGCGGCCTGGCGTTATCCCGCCGGCGTGCCCGACAAGGTCGCCGCCCAGCTCACCGAAGAGCTGCGGCTGATCGCCAAGATGGATTACCCCAACTACTTCATCACCGTGCACGACATCGTGCGCGAAGCTCGCAGCATGGGCATCCTCTGCCAGGGGCGGGGCTCGGCGGCCAATTCCTCGGTCTGCTACTGCCTGGGCGTGACGGCGATCGACCCCACCGAGCACCGGCTGCTGTTCACCCGCTTCATCTCCGAGAACCGCGGCGAGCCGCCGGACATCGACGTCGACTTCGAGCACGAGCGGCGCGAGGAGGTGATGCAATATGTCTACAAGCGCTATGGCCGCGAGTACGCCGCCATCTGCGGGACCGTGATCCACTACCGCCCGCGCAGCGCCATCCGCGACGTCGGCAAGGCCCTGGGCCTGACCGAGGACGTCACCTCGCTGCTGGCCGGCACGGTCTGGGGCAGCTGGGGCGACGGCCTGCCCGAGGAGCACCTGAGCAACGCCGGCCTCGACCCCAAGGCGCCCGAGATCGCCCGCGCCGTCGGCCTGGCCACCGAGCTGATGGGCTTTCCCCGTCACCTGTCGCAGCACGTCGGCGGCTTCGTCCTGACCAAGCGGCGGCTGGACGAGACCGTGCCGATCGGCAACGCGGCGATGAAGGACCGCACCTTCATCGAGTGGGACAAGGACGACATCGACAGCCTGAAACTGATGAAGGTCGACGTCCTGGCCCTGGGGATGCTGACCGCCATCCAGCGGGCCATGACGATGCTGCGGAACGACCACGGCCTGGTCGAGATCCAGGACCTGGCCGACATCCCCAAGGAGGTTTCCGGCGTCTACGACATGCTGTGCGTGGCCGACAGCGTCGGGGTGTTCCAGGTCGAGAGCCGGGCCCAGATGTCGATGCTGCCGCGCCTGAGGCCGCGCAAGTTCTACGACCTGGTCATCGAGGTGGCGATCGTCCGCCCCGGCCCGATCCAGGGCGACATGGTGCATCCGTACCTGAAACGCCGCAGCGGGATCGAGCCGGTGGAATGGCCGGAGCCGTCGCCCGAGCACGGGCCGCCGGACGAGCTGAAGGAGATCCTCGGCGAAACCTACGGCGTGCCGCTGTTCCAGGAGCAGGCGATGAGCCTGGCCATCGAGGCGGCCAAGTTCACGCCGGACGAGGCCGACGGCCTGCGCAAGGCCATGGCCACCTTCCGCAACCTGGGCACGCCCGCCGAATATCGCGACAAGTTCGTCGAGGGCATGGCGCGGCGCGGCTACCAGCGCGACTTCGCCGAGCGCTGCTTCAAGCAGATCGAGGGCTTCGGCCACTACGGCTTTCCGGAGAGCCACGCGGCCAGCTTCGCCAAGCTGGTCTATGTCTCGGCCTGGATCAAATGGGCCTGGCCGGACGTGTTCTGCGCGGCCCTGATCAACTCCCAGCCGATGGGCTTCTACCAGCCGGCGCAGCTGGTCCGCGACGCGCGCGAGCACGGGGTCGAGGTGCTGGCCCCCGACATCCTGGCCAGCGGCTGGGACTGCACGCTGGAGCCGCCTGCCGCCCCCTTCATGGAGGAGAGGGCACGCCGATTCAGCCCTCGCGCCGACAAGATCGCCGACTACGGCAACCGCCCTCGCTGGAAGGCCGTCCGCCTGGGCTTTCGCCAGATCAAGGGGCTGAAGGAAAAGGCCGATATCCCGCCGCTGCTGAAGGCCCGCGAGGAAGGCGCCCGCACGCCCGCCGAGTTCGCCCAGGCCGGCGTGCCGCAACGGGCGCTGGAGCTATTGGCCGAGGCCGACGCCTTCGCCTCGGTGGGCCTGTCGCGGCGTGAGGCCCTGTGGGCGGTCAAGGGGCTGAAGGGCGAGCACAAGGCCCCGGTCCAGGCCCCGCTGCTGGCCGGCCTGCCGCTGTTCGAGGATCGTGTCGCCTTGCCGGAGATGGCCGCGACCCAGGAGGTGGCCGAGGATTACCGCACCACCAGCCTGTCGCTGAAGGCCCACCCGGTCGGCTTCTACCGGCCGATGCTGACGCGGCGCGGGGTGATCACCGCCGAGCGGCTGCTGTCGGTCAAGGACGGCCAGCGGGTCTCGGTGGCCGGCCTCGTCCTGATCCGCCAGCGGCCGGGTACGGCCAAGGGCGTGGTGTTCGTCACCCTGGAGGACGAGACCGGGGTGGCCAACGCCGTGGTCTGGAAGGACCGCTTCGAGGCCGATCGCAACGTGGTGATGACCGCCTCGTTCCTGGTCGTCCACGGCCGGGTGCAGCGGGCCGAGAACGTCATCCACATCGTCGCCGAAACCTTCACCGACCTCTCGGCCCACCTGTCGACCTTGCGCGACGAACCCGGCGCGCCGGCCCCCCGCGTGCGCCAGAAGGTCTCGGGCCGGCTGCTGCGAAGCCGGGATTTTCACTGAGGGGACGCTTTGTCCCGGCTAGCCCGGCCTTCAAGGATGACACGGACCGGGAGCTCGGCCCTCGACCTATTTCGGCGGCCAATCACCTCCGCGCGGGCTGCGGCGCTAATTGTCTGACAAAAGTCGTCTTGTGGGCGCCGCCTCGGGTGCGATAGCAAGACGCGAAAGGGGAAACGTCATGCAGCGAGGGTCGAAGTCGCCCGGCATATCCGGGCTGGTGTCCTGCGTGGCCTTGATGCTGATCCTATGCGCGGCGCCGGCATCCGCGCGGTATCGTGACGGTCCAGTAGCGAACGCGCCCAAGGACATGTCCACCGCGACCTGGACGCCGGACAACGGCGACGGCACCTTCACCAATCCTTTGTTTTACGACGAATTTTCAGATCCGGACCTGATCCGCGTCGGCGACTGGTTCTACCTGACCGGCACCACCATGCACGCCATGCCGGGACTGCCGATCCTACGCTCGAAGGACCTGGTCAATTGGGAATTCGTCGCCTACGCCCTGGACAAGCTCGACCTCGGCCCGGCCTACCGACTGGAAGACGGCCGCAACATCTACGGCCAGGGTATCTGGGCGCCGTCCTTCCGCTACCATGGCGGCAAGTTCTACATCTTCTCGAACGTCAACGGGCAGGCGACCCAGATGTTCACGGCCACCGATCCGAGAGGGCCGTGGACGCGCACGCAGATGAAGCGCAGCTTTCACGACCTGTCCGTCCTGTTCGACGACGACGGCAAGGCCTATGTCGTCTGGGATCACCAAGCGATGCACTTGGCCCAACTGACGGACGACCTAACCGACATCGTTCCGGGCACCGAACGCGTCCTGTTCGCCGCCGATGCCGGTATGGGCGAGGGGGCGCATTTCTACAAGATCGACGGCAAGTACTACATCATCAGCGCCGAATATGCCGGCGGCTTTCGCATGCCGGCGGCGCGGGCGGATCATGTGCTGGGCCCCTACGCGGTCAATCGATCGATCAGTTCGCACGAGGACTTCGGCATGGCGTCAAGCAAACGCCTGGGTACGCCCAAGCCGCCGTTCCAGTTCTGGGGGCCTGACCCCGCTGCCAAACATAGCTTGGCGATGCACCAGGGGGGCCTCGTCCGGACGCCCGAGGGCGAATGGTGGGGCTTTTCAATGATGGATTTCAATTCCGTCGGTCGCCTGCTCAGCCTGTCTCCGATCACCTGGAAGGACGGCTGGCCCTATTTCGGCCTGCCGGGCAATCTGACGCGCACGCCACGAACCTGGGTAAAGCCGAGGACCGCCACGCCGCAGCCCGTGCGCGCGCCCTTTCGGCGCAGCGATGATTTTTCCGCGCCGCGGCTCCAGCCCCTATGGCAGTGGAACCATGTCCCGGTCGACGACAAGTGGTCGTTGTCGGAACGGCCGGGCTTCCTGCGGCTTCACGCCCTGCCGGCGATCTCGTTCTACGAGGCGCGCGATACCCTGACCCAACGGGGGATCGGGCCGATGTCGACGCCGACCGTCCTGCTCGATGCATCGAACCTGAAGCCGGGCGACACAGCCGGCCTGGGGCTGCTCAACCTGCCCTACGCGACCTTGGGTGTCGAAAAGCGCGCCGACGGACTCGACGTCGTCTTCTACGACCAGCGCCCCGAAAAGACGGCGCGGGTGAAGATGACCGGGATGCGCATCTGGCTTCGGGCCGAATGCGACTTTCTCACCGAACGGGCGCGCTTCAGCTATTCGTTCGACGGCGTCACCTTCACCCCGATCGGCGACGAGGTCGCGCTGGTCTACCAGACCTTCACCTTCCAGGGCGTTCGCTACGGATTGTTCAACTACAATGCGACCGGCGCCGAGGGTGGTTTCGCCGATTTCGACAGTATCGACGTCTACCAGCCGCATACCCACGGCCTGATGCGGGCCATTCCCTATGGCCGATCGATCCGGCTGACGTCGTTTCGCGCGACGACCGGACTGGCGGCCGGCGGCGGTCCCCGCCTGGCTTCGGGCGCTCCGACGCGGTTCGAGATCGTCGACCGCCAGTTGGGCCGTGTCGCTCTGCGATCGGGCGGACGCTATGTCACGGTCGGTGGGGATGGAGGAGTGACGCTTATGGCCGGCCGGTCCAGCCCAGTGCAAAACTTCCAATGGATTGAAACGCCGACGGGGGAACTGGTGCTGATGTCATTAGCCACCAACCGCTTCCTGCGCATCGATCCGCTGACCGGGAGTATTCGGGCGGACAGTCCCGGCCCCATGCCGGACAACAGCGACGGCGCGCGCTTTATCTGGTCGCAGTAAAAAGGACGGCGCCGCCGAATCCGGAAGGCGCCGGCCGAGGCGGCGTTCGTGATTGCAACGGAAGGGTTTCTCGGCCGCTCAACCTGGATCAGACACCCACCCAAAGCAGCCCACGACAGGAGCCGCCTTCTGGAACCGCCACTTCGCGACTATGCGCCGTCACAGGGATGGGTCGCATCCGAGCTTTCCCAAGTCCGCGCCGTGCGGAGATTCTTGGCGGCGTAGACGATGCCCCGGCTGTCGTGAGCTGGACATCCAGTCGGCAAGGCGCGCACGCAGAGTCGCACTGGATCGCCGACCCGGGAAACGTCGATCGCCGGAACCTGATCGTATCCAATATTCTCGTGACCGTCGGCGAAGAGGATTTTACTGCCCGACTTCGGAACGGACCGACGGTCGCCTTCGTCGAACAAGCGGAAGGTGACCTCCCTGACGCGGGTGGAAAAGCATTGGCCCACATGTTCGGGCCTATGCGTCAACATGCTGACGACGGACGTTGGCGCGGCGGTCGCGGGCGTTTCCAGCAATCCCGCTATCGCCAGGAGAACAGGACCTGACCGACGTATCCACATGACACAGCACCTTTGGCCTGACGCCACCATGAGTTTAGTCGCGGTGATGTTTCAGCTTGATTGCGGATTTCCGCCCGACGTCCGCCTCCGCTCAACAAACTTCGGCCCGGCCCCGCCCCGGTTGTGCAGGACGTGGTCGCCGCCCTAGGCTCGCTTCCGCGGACGATGTCCCGCGCGACAAGCCTTGCGAGCGCCGACCATGATCTTCATTGCCTTGATGGCGGCGCTGCTCATGGCGCAGCCCATCAAACTGGAAAGGGGTCCGATGCCGGTCGCGCGGGCCTTCGGGCTCAAGCGAACGATGGGCGAGGCTGCGTTCGCCGCTGACGTGGACGCCGTTGTCGGCCGGCTTCAGAACGGGCGGTACCAAAGCGCCAAGACCAGCGGTCCCTGCGCGAGCCCGGCCGAGATCGCGGCGTCGGCGCAACTGGAGCTCGTCCGCCGGAGCCCTGATCCACAAGCCTATGCCAGGTCACGCGCGCTGGCGGAGGCCGCGCTGGCCCAGCGACGGGCGCTGCGGCCCCTCTATCTCGGCGGCGCGCAGGTATCGCCGCCCTATGGCCTGGTCGGCAGAATGGTCGCCCGAGCCAGGGCCGAGCCCGATGCGCGCCTGGCGGAGCTTTACCGCCGCATGGCCGAGGACCAGTTTTCCGGCATGGACAGCCTCATCTTGCGAGGGTTTTTCGGACCGGGCGTGCACACCACCTGGGAGAAGGGCCTGGACGAGGGCGCGCTCGCCTATGTGGACGCGACGATCGCGGGCGAATGGTGCCCCATGAACGTCGCCAATGCCGATTGGCTGAAAGCCGAGCTCCGAGACCACGGGTGGTTCAAGATCTCGAGCTACGGCGCCGACGCCGATGGCGCGGCCTGGCTGATCGTCCAGCACGCCCGCCATGACCTCGCCTTTCAGCAGGAGGTGGTCGCCATGCTCGAGCCGCTTTGGCAGGCCGGCGAAACGAAGGGCGCGAACTTCGCCATGCTCTACGATCAGACGGCGCACTATACGGGCCGTCCGGGCCGCTTTGGCGTCATGGGCGATTGCACGGCGCCGGGCGTCTGGACGCCGGCTCCTTTGGAAGACAAGGGCGCCGTTGACGCGTGGCGAACCAAGGCCGGCCTGCCGCCACTCGCCCAACAGATCGCGACCCGCAGCCGGGGTTGCACGGAGTAACACGGCGCCCTCCTTTGACTCCCACGTCCTCGCCTGCTACACGCCGCGCCTCGCTCCCGGACCTCGTCCTGGGGCGTGCTCGTCGTTAGGCGGGCTCAAATCCGTGGGAGGGACGCCAAGCCCGCACCACGGCTCACCAGCGGGGGCTCCGGCCCTCACGAGAGGATACTATGGCTAAGAAGATCCTGGGCTACATCAAGCTCCAGGTGAAGGCTGGCTCGGCCACGCCTTCGCCCCCCATCGGCCCGGCTCTGGGTCAACGCGGCGTCAACATCATGGGCTTCTGTAAGGAGTTCAACGCGCGCACCGAGAACGTCGAAAAGGGCACGCCCTTGCCGACCGTGATCACCGTCTACCAAGACAAGTCGTTCACCTTCGTCACCAAGACGCCGCCGGCGACGCACTTCCTGAAGCAGATCACCGGCCTGAAGTCGGGTGCGAAGCTGACCGGTCGCGAGACCGTCGGTGAAGTCACGCGCACCCAGCTGCGCGAGATCGCCGAAAAGAAGATGAAGGACCTGAACGCCAACGACATCGAGGCCGCGGCCAAGATCATCGAAGGCTCCGCCAAGGCCATGGGCCTGAAGATCGTGGAGGCCTAAGTCATGGCTAAGCAACCCAAGCGCATCCAGGCCTGGACCGGCGACCGTGAGGCCGCCCACGCCCTTCCCGACGCCATCAAGCTGGTGAAGGAAAACGCCAAGGCCAAGTTCGACGAGTCGATCGAGATCTCGGTGAACCTGGGCGTCGACCCGCGTCACGCCGACCAACAGGTCCGTGGCGTCGTGAACCTGCCGTCGGGCACCGGCCGCGACGTCCGCGTCGCCGTCTTCGCCAAGGACGCCAAGGCGGCCGAAGCCATCGCGGCGGGCGCTGAGCACGTCGGCGCCGAGGATCTGTACGAAAAGATCAACGGCGGCTTCATGGACTTCGACCGCGTCATCGCGTCGCCGGACATGATGGCCCTCGTCGGTCGTCTCGGTAAGGTGCTGGGCCCGCGCGGCCTGATGCCGAACCCGAAGGTCGGCACCGTGACCCCGAACGTCGGCCAGGCCGTCAAGGACGCCAAGGGCGGCGCCGTGGAATTCCGCGTCGAAAAGGCCGGTATCGTCCACGCCGGCATCGGCAAGGCCTCGTTCACCGAGGAAGCCCTGCTGATCAACGTCAAGGCGCTGATCGAAGCCCTGAACCGCTCGAAGCCTTCGGGCGCCAAGGGCATCTACATCAAGCGTATCGGCCTGTCCTCGACCATGGGTCCGGGCTTCAAGGTCGACACCGCCTCGGTCGGCTAAACAGCATCGAGTCTAGACTTCGGGACGGGCGCTGGAGCGATCCAGCGCCCGTCTTGCGTTTGGGCGGTGGTTTGGCGGTTCGGCTAGCCGATGCTATCTTTCGTCTAGACGGAGACGATCCATGGCCTTCCACGTCCGAGACCCCGAGACCGACGCCTTGGTTCGCGAGCTGGCTGAAAAGACCAAGCTCGGTATTACCGAGGCCGTGAAGCTGGCCGCTTCCGAGGCTCTGGCCGCTCGCGAGAGAGCGCGAGAAGAGAAGCTGGCCGCGATGCGGGCGATCTGCGCGGAAGTCGCCAGCTGGCCACGCACAGGCCTGAAAGCCGACAAGGCGTTCTTCGACGAAATGTACGAAGACTGATGTTCGTCGACGCCTCGGCCTGGACGGCCATGCTGCTGGAAGAACCAGAGGCGGAAGTCTTTCGCGTGAAACTGCTCGACGCGGTCGATGTCACGACGTCGGCGATCGCCAATTGGGAAACCGTGCGAGCCGTGACCCGAGAAGCGACGGGCGACATGCCGGCGGTCGCGCGGCGGCTCAAGGTATTGCAGGCCATGGCCAAGACGCGGGTTCTGCCGATAGGCGAGGCCGAGCAAGTCGTCGCCCTCGAAGCCCATGTCCGCTTCGGCAAGGGCGTTCATCCCGCCAGGCTGAACATGGGCGACTGCTTTGCCTATGCCTGTGCGAAGGTTCACGGCGTGCCGTTGCTCTACAAAGGCGAGCATTTCGTCATGACCGACATCGATGCGGCCTGACGTGACCGACCACGCCTTCGACGTCGCCGTGGTCGGCGGCGGGCCCGCCGGGCTGATGGCGGCCGAGACGGTGGCGCGCGCCGGCAAGTCCGTGGCTGTGTTCGAGAAGATGCCGACCTTCGGGCGCAAGTTCCTGATGGCGGGACGCGGGGGCTTGAACCTCACCCATTCTGAAGATTTCGAGCGGTTCGTCGGGCGTTATGGCGCGCGGGCTGGCGCGCTGGCGCCGATGCTGGCGGCGTTCCCCCCGAAGGATCTGGTCGCCTGGGCCGAGGGCCTGGGCCAGCCGACCTTCGTCGGGGCCAGCGGGCGGGTGTTTCCCAAGGCGATGAAGGCCTCGCCGCTGCTGCGGGCCTGGCTGGCGCGGCTGGAGGGGCTGGGCGTCCAGCTGCGTACGCGGGCCGAGTGGATGGGCTGGGGCCCCGATGGCGGCCTCCTGATCAACGGCGAGGTCGTGCGCGCCCGGGCGGTGGTTCTGGCCCTGGGCGGGGCCAGCTGGGCCAAGCTGGGCTCGGACGCGGCCTGGGTTCCGACCCTGGAAGGCGAGGGGGGCGCCGTCGCCCCGTTCCGCGCCGCCAACTGTGGCTTCGACGTCGCTTGGAGGGACCTGTTCCGCGAGCGCTTCGCCGGCGAGCCGCTGAAGAACCTGGCCCTGCGTCACGGCGAGCGGGTCGCGCGCGGCGACGCCATGGTCGCCGGCTATGGCCTGGAGGGCGGGGCGGTCTACGCCCTGGCGGCCTCCCTGCGCGACGCGGTCGAGGCGGAGGGGCGGGCGACGCTGATGATCGACCTGCGGCCGGACCTTCCTGTCGAGGTTCTGGAGCGCCGCCTGCGCGGTCCGCGTGGCGGCCAGAGCTTGGCCAACTTCCTGCGCAAGGCGGTCAAGCTGTCGCCGGTCGAGATCAATCTGCTGCGCGAGGCCCACGGCCTGGACCTGCCTTCCGAGCCGGCGGTCCTGGCGGCGGCGATCAAGGCCGCGCCGATCGTCCTGACCGGGGTTCAGCCCCTGGAGCGGGCCATTTCGGCGGCGGGCGGCGTGACGTTCGAGAGCTTGGACGGTCTTACCCTGAAGGGCCGCCCTGACGTGATCCTGGCCGGTGAGATGCTGGACTGGGAGGCCCCGACCGGCGGCTACCTGCTGCAGGCCTGTTTCGCGACCGGCGTCGCGGCGGGGAAGGTGGCTTTGGAGCGGCTGGAGCACGAAATCCCTCTCTCTTAGAAAGAGGGATTTTCGCGCCGTCCTCCTACTTCATCGCCGCCCGAATCCGCGCCGCCACGGCCTCAAGGTCCTTCGGATCGGCCGGCGCGTTTTCGGCCAGATAGACCGGCTTGCCGGCGATGCGGGGGATCACGTGGACGTGCAGGTGCGGCATGCTCTGGCCGACGCCGTTGTTCTGCAGGACCATGAAGCCCTCCAGTCCCAGGGCGTCGACCTGGGCCTGGCCGACCTTCTGGGCCACGGCCATGACCTTGGCCAGGTCCTTGGGATCAATCTCCAGGAGGTTGCGGGCCTTGGAGGTCTTGGAGATCACCAGCACGTGGCCGGCCTCCAGCGGGGCGCGGTCCATGAAGGCCAGGACGTCGGCGTCCTCATAGACCTTGTAGCTGGGCAACTCGCCGCGGATGATCCGGGCGAAGACGTTGTTCGGGTCATAGGCGCCCTTCAGTGGCGGAAAGGGCGTGGTGGCCGCACTGTTCGGCTCGAACCGGGCCAGCCAGCGGATCACTTCGCTCTCGAGCGCGATGCGCGCATCCGAGAAGCTGTGATCGGTGGCCATGTAGGTCTCGGTCAGTGCTTTAGCCCCGGCCGCGCGGGCGGCGGCGGCCAGCTTGCGGGTGGTGGGCGCGCCGGCGAACTCGGCTCCGATCATCAGCACAGGCCGGTCGGCGATCCTGGCGCTAAGCTTTTCCAGGTCTAGCGTATCGGCGTCGCGTTCGATCTCGGCGACTAGGGCTTGCGGCGTCGCGGCCAGGGGCGCGGTGTCGGGGCGCATGCCCTCGATGGCGGCCTTGCGGGCCTGGTCGCTGGTGATCCCGGCCTTCTCCTTGCCGATGTCCCAGGCGTCGATCAGCACCGCCCCGGCCACGCGCGGCTCGGCGGCGACGGCGTCGGCGGCCATGAAGCCGCCCATGCTGTGGCCGGCCACGACGATCCGCGCGGGATCGACGCGGTATTTGGCGGCGTTGGCCGGATCCAGCAGGAAGGCCACGGCCGCCTCGCCGTCGGCCCGGGCCCCGGCGAAGCTGAACGGCCCCTGGCTGCCCCACGAGCCGCGATAGTTGATCCGCATGGCGTTCCAGCCGGCCCGGCGCACGGCCTGCAGAAGGTCGATGTTGGTCTCGTTGCCGGGGAAGCCGTGCAGGAACAGCATCGTCGGGTGCGGCTGGTCGCCGGAGGCCAGGTAGATCAGGGCGTTGATCTTCGACCCGGCGATCTCGACCTGGAAGGCGGCCATGTCGGCCGGATGGTCCTTGTCGCGCGACGGGTCGGCGACCACGGCCTTGGGGATCGGCGGCGCCTTCAGCTCGGCCAGAGCGGGAGCGGCGATGGCCGCGCCCAGCAGTAGGGCCCCCAGAAACAGGGCGCGGCCCCCGGCGATAAGCTTGCGAGTCATGTGACGCCCGTCCCCGTTTGATCGCCGTCGATAATCCAGAAAGCCGAGGCCGAGGGAAGGGCCGGCGCGCTGCTGCCAATCGGCGGATGCGGCGTTGCTACGGCTGGGGGCATCAAAGGCAACGGAGGCCGCCATGGCTTCGATCCACAAGGACATCCTGATCAACGCCGCGCCCGAGGCGGTGTGGGACGCCGTCCGCGACGTCGGCAAGATCCACGAGCGCCTGTGCCCGGGCTTCGTGGTCGATACAAAGCTGGTCGACGACGGTGCGGCTCGCATGGTGACCTTCGGCAACGGCATGGTGGTCAAGGAGGTGATCGTCGACAGCGACGACGCGCGCCGGCGCCTGGTCTGGACGGCTCAGAGCGAGCGGCTCACGCACCACAACGGCGTCATGCAGGTCGAGGACGCCGGCGAAGGGCGAACGCGAGCGGCATGGACCGCCGACGTCCTGCCGCACGCGGCGGCGCAGACCGTGGGGCCGATGATGGAGATGGGCCTGGCGGCGATGAAGACGCGGCTGGAGGAACAATAGTCCTCCTAAAACCCGACCTCCCCGGCGAAAGCCGGGGTCCAGATTCATCCTGAGCGGTTTGGATCATGCGCCCGCGGTCTCGGGTGAAGCCGCGAGCGCTCGTGGGTTCGATCTGGGCCCCGGCTTTCGCCGGGGAGATCGGGGAAAGGGAGCACGATTGGATTCAACCAAGTCGTGCGCCATCAACATGGTGTTGAAATCCCCCCGAACTTCGTCTATACGCCGCGCCTTCTCCGTTGGACTCCGGTCCGGCGGCGATCCTGTTTGAGAACTACGGGGCGTGGGGTCACCAACGCCGTAATCGAGGAAGAGCCCTTCCTCGCCGTCGGGAGACAGGGATAGAGACGCCGACGCTCTCCTGCCCATGGACTTCTGTCCGGGACAGACACGCGGCCGACTTTCCTTGGAACAGGCTGATGCAGCTCGCTTGCGGGAGCGATCCCGCGTGTGAACCGCATTTGGCTGCCGGAATGGTCCGGCCGCTGTAATTGAGTAGGAGACCGCAATGGACCGCGCTCAAAAGCAGGAGTCGATTGAATCGCTGAAAAGCGTGTTCACCGACGCCGGCGCTGTCGTCGTGACCCACTATATGGGTCTGACCGTTGCGGAAATGACCGACCTTCGTCTTCGCCTCCGCAAGGAAGGCGCCGCGATCAAGGTTGTGAAGAACACCCTGGCCCTCAAGGCTCTGGACGGCAAACTTGGTGATACGGGCTCCGCCCTGTTCACCGGTCCTGTCGCCATCGCCTACGGCCCGGACGCCGTCTCGGCCGCGAAGATCGCGGTGCAGTACGCCAAAGAAAACGACAAGCTCAAGATTGTCGGTGGCGTTCTGGACCAGACCAACGTGCTCGACGAAGCCGGCGTGCGTGCTCTGGCGACCCTGCCGTCGCTGGACGAACTGCGTGGCAAGCTTATCGGCCTCATCCAGGCTCCGGCGACCAAGATCGCTGGCGTCCTGCAGGCCCCGGCTGCCCAGCTGGCTCGCGTTTTCAACGCCTACGCGACGAAAGACGCCGCGTAACGGTCATCCCCGCATCTATCCCAATCTCTCTAAGGAACTGACACATGTCCAAGCTCGATAAGCTGGTTGAAGAACTGTCCACCCTGTCGGTGCTCGAAGCCGCCGAACTCTCGAAGCTGCTGGAAGAAAAGTGGGGCGTCTCGGCCGCCGCTCCGGTCGCCGTCGCCGCCGCTGGCGGCGCTGCTGCTCCGGTTGAAGCCGCTGAAGAGCAAACCGAATTCACCGTCGTCCTGACGGACGGTGGCGACAAGAAGATCAACGTGATCAAGGAAGTCCGCGGCGTCCGTCCGGACCTCGGCCTGAAGGAAGCCAAGGACCTGGTCGAAGGCGCTCCGCAGAACGTCGTCGAAAACGTCTCGAAGCAACAAGCCGACGAAGTCGCCAAGAAGCTGACCGAAGCCGGCGCCAAGGTCACCATTAAGTAATCCGCTCCCCACGTTCGTGGGGACTGGGTTCCTTTTTGGAACTGCCGAACGGGCCCGGGGGAAACCTCCGGGCCCGTTTTCTTTGGGCGGTTCGCCTGGCGTAAGAACCCGCTCCCCCAGGAGATGAGCCCTGGTTGCGGCCCCTCCGGCCGGTCGCGTAGAGGTCGTGGCGGGGCTGGGGGTCGCGTGAATGTCGACACGGTATTGGAGCTACGCCGGGCCGCATGGCCAGGCCGGACCGGTGTCGACCGAGGAGCTGGCCCTTCTGCTGCGCGAGCGAATGATCGGCGGCGACACCGTGGTCAGCCCGATCGAGGGCGTGAGCTGGGCGCCGCTGGCGCACTGGCTGCCCGAACTGGTTCCGTTCGCGACCTGGTCTTCGACCCCGCTTCCGGCGCCGCAGCGTCCGCCGTCCGCGCCGCCACCGGCCCTACCGGCGCCGGCGCCCTGGGACCCGCCGGTCCAGTCCGCGCCCCGTCCGTTCATCGAGGCGGCGCCGCCCTTCGCCCTGCCTCATGCGCCCCTCCCGCTCGCGACCAAAGGCGCCTGGATCGATCGCAAGCCGCATCCCTGGCGCCGCTATTGGGCGCGGATGCTGGACCTCGCGGTGATGGGCTCGGTGATGGGTCTCATGCTCGGTGTGGTCGGCGCCGTCGTCGCGCCCGAGGAAACGAACCGCTTCTCGGCGTTTCTGACCTCCGGCCCGGTGGGCAAGGTCGCCGACCTGATGTTGACCCTGCTGCTGGTCATTCCCGGCAACGCCCTGCTGCTGGGTTTGACCGGTGGAACGCCGGGCAAGTGGCTGTTCGGGATCAAGATCGTGCGGCCCGACGGCCGACCGATCGGGGTCATGGCCGCCCTCTGGCGCGAGATCCGGGTGTGGTTCCAAGGCCTGGCCATGGGTATTCCCCTCGTCACGCTGTTCACCTTGTTCGCCGGCTTCTCGTGGCTCAACGACGACGGCCATGCGCCCTGGGACAAGCCACGGCGACGCGTGGCCCTGCATCGGCCGACCGGCGCCTGGCAGATCCTGTTGATGCTGATCGGGCTGGTCCTGCTGATCGCCCTTCGCGTCTGGCTGGCGATGCCGAGCAAACCCGGCGCTTGAACCCGACCGCCGAGGCTTCCTAAGCTGGCGCCTTGTCCAAAGGGGCCGTGACCATGACTTCGCAACCCTCGCGCCGCGACCTGATCGCCGTCGCCGCGACCCTGGCCGCCGGCCCCGCCTTCGCCGCCGATGGCCTGGGCGGCCTTCGCATCCCCGCCTCGGCCGCCGACAGCGAGCTGCGCGGCCTGTCGCCGACCGGCGGCAAGACCTATTGGGCGTCGGGCTCCAAGGGCTGGCTGGTTCGCGGACACGACGAGCGGCAGGAGCCGATGCGGATCATCGGCGCCGAGGCGCTGGACTTCCGGGGCCTGCACGCCTTCGACGACGATCATGTGCTGGCCATGAGCGCGGGTCCCGGCGAGGCCTCGCAGCTGTGGCGCACCAAGGACGGCGGCAAGACCTGGAAGCGCCTGGCGGCCAACCACGACCCGGCCGGCTTCTGGGACTCGATCGCCTTCGTCGATGGCAAGCGCGGCTATATCCTGGGAGACCCGACCCAGGGCCGGTTCACGGTGCTCTACACGGATGACGGCGGCGAGACCTGGGCGCGGCTGCCGGATCGGGGCGTGCCGCTGGCCGTGGCGGGGGAGGGCGCCTTCGCGGCCAGCAACGGCTGCGTCGCCCTGGGCCGTCGCGCCGAGGTGGCGTTCTGCACCGGCGGCGGCGGGCGGGCGCGGGTCTATGTGTCGCGCGGCGGCGGCGGGATCTTCGTGCCGACGGACACGCCGATCGCCGGCGACGCCCCCTCGCGCGGCGCCTTCGCCGTGGCGTACGGCAAGCACGGTGAGCTGTGGGTCTGCGGCGGCGACTATAAGAACCCCAAGGCCGAGGGCGTGACCTTGGCGCGGCTGGATCCTGGCCGGGTGACCTTCGAGCCGGTGGCCGCGCCGCCCGGCTACCTGTCCAGCATCTCGGTCTCGGGATCGACGGTGATGGCCACGGGGCTGGCCGGCACGATCGTCAGCCGCGACGGCGGCCCGTTCCAGCGGGTCTCGGCCGCGCCGTTCAACACCGTCCGCCTGACGGGCCCGCGCAAGGCCGTACTAGCGGGGCCTAGGGGTTCGATTGGTCTGTGGTCCGTCTAGGCGCGGCCGCCCCGGCCAAGGGCTCGTCGAGCCGCCGGACCTCGATGTGCTTCTCCTCGAAATCGGCCTCGCCGAAGAAGCTGGCGAACGGTACGTCGGCGGCGTCGCGGCCAAAGGCGATCGGGATCAGACCCGACAGCGGCGCCAGGCGCGTGGCGTCGAAGGTGCGCCAGCGCCCGTCCAGATAGACCTGGAACACCGCGTGGAAGTCCGGCGGGTCCAGCCGCCACGCGTAGCAGGAGACGAACCGGGCCGGCAGGTCCAGCGCGCGGCACAGGGCGACGCCCAGATGGGCGTAGTCACGGCAGACGCCGCGCCGTTCGACCAGGGTGTCGATGGCCCAGGTCGTCCCGGTCGTGGCGCCGGCTTCATAGGTGACGTGGCCGCTGATCCAGTCGGCGATCGCCTGGGCCTGGGCCAGGCCCGAGGTCAGGGCGCCGAACGAATCGGTGGCGAACGCCGCCAGCTTGTCCGACGGACAATAGCGGCTGGGGTTCAGATAGGGCAGCACGTCGAGCGGCAGGGCGTTGACGCTGGCCGCGTTCAGGCCGGACTGGTGATCGACCTGGGACAGGCTCAGCACGGTCGCCGCGTAGCCCAGCTCCAGCCGGCCAGGCTGGGCCAGGAAGCGCACGAAGCGATTGCCGGCGAAGCGATCGACGAAGAACTCCGCCTCCAGTCCCGGCGGCAGGGTGATCGTCTCGTCGAGCACCGACTGCTCGGCGCCGTCGGCGGCCTGTATGGCCAGGACGAAGCTGGTGGGGGTGCGGACCTCGTAGCGAAGCCGGCAGTCGATCGTGAAGCGCACGGCAAAGCTCCGCGTCCCCGACGCCCTGGCGGCGGCGCGGTCCGGCCCGCATAAGGCACGGCGCGGGAAAGGGTTCCCGGGAACGACCCGGACCGTCGCGCGCTAAGCTCCAGCCCGCAAGGCCGCTCAACAAGGCAAGGGACCCGCCCATGCTGAAAATCGCCGCCGTCCTGCTTGTCCTGATGATCCTGTTCGGCGTGCTCGGCTTCGTCGTGAACGTCGCCGGCGCGATCACCAAGGCCGCCTTCTTCGTCTGCCTGATCGCCCTGGGCGTGTCGCTGGTGATGAAGCTGGTGCGGAAGGCCGATTAATCCTGTCATCCCGGACAAGCGCGCAACGCGCCGAGCCGGGACCGCCGCAAGCTCCGAGCCTGTCGCGGTCCCGGGTCTTCGCCGTGCTTCGCCCGGGATGACAGTTTTCGCGGTATTTACCCTCTCTTACGAATTCCCCTTTCCTTCCGCGCGGGGTTCCCCTATATCCCCGCGTTCACGAAGACATTCGGCGGAGTGCCTGCGCACGTCCGTATACGCCCCGAGGCGCGATCAGCCGCCCTCCGATCCGCGCGAAGGGGCGCCCGTCAGGCTTCCGGTCCCGGTCGCCTAACAGGGGAATTCCAGCGTCCGCGGCTCTCCAATTGGGGGAGCAGCGAGGGTGGACGCTAAGGACAACCGAATTCACGCGCGGACTCTATCCGCGCCCAGGGAAAAAACATGGCGCAATCCTTCACCGGCAAGAAGCGGATCCGGAAGTCGTTCGGCCGCATCCCCGAAGCTGTGCAGATGCCGAACCTGATCGAGGTTCAGCGCTCTTCCTACGAACAGTTCCTGCAGCGCGAGGTCCGTCCGGGCCAACGCCGCGACGAGGGCGTCGAGGCGGTCTTCAAGTCGGTGTTCCCGATCAAGGACTTCAATGAACGCGCCGTGCTCGAATACGTCTCGTACGAGTTCGAAGAGCCCAAGTACGACGTCGAGGAATGCATCCAGCGCGACATGACCTTCGCGGCGCCGCTGAAGGTCAAGCTGCGCCTGATCGTGTTCGAAACGGAAGAAGAAACCGGCGCCCGCTCGGTCAAGGACATCAAGGAGCAGGACGTCTACATGGGCGACATCCCGCTCATGACGGACAAGGGCACCTTCATCGTCAACGGCACCGAGCGCGTCATCGTCTCGCAGATGCACCGCTCGCCGGGCGTGTTCTTCGACCACGACAAGGGCAAGACCCACGCGTCGGGCAAGCTGCTGTTCGCCGCCCGCGTGATCCCGTACCGCGGTTCGTGGCTGGACTTCGAGTTCGACGCCAAGGACATCGTCTACGTCCGCATCGACCGTCGCCGCAAGCTGCCGGCCACGACCTTCCTCTATGCCCTGGGCATGGACGGCGAAGAGATCCTGACCACGTTCTACGACGTCGTCCCGTTCGAGAAGCGCGAAGGCGGCTGGGCCACCCCGTACAAGCCCGAGCGTTGGCGCGGCGTGAAGCCGGAGTTCCCGCTGGTCGACGCCGACACCGGTGAGGAAATCGCCCCGGCCGGCACCAAGATCACCGCTCGCCAGGCCAAGAAGTTCGCCGACGCGGGTCTGAAGACCCTGCTGCTGGCGCCGGAAGCCCTGACCGGCCGCTACCTGGCCCGCGACGCCGTCAACTTCCAGACCGGCGAGATCTATTCGGAAGCCGGCGACGAGCTGGACGTTCCGGCGATCCAGGCCCTGGCCGACCAAGGCTTCAGCACCATCGACGTGCTGGACATCGACCACGTCACGGTCGGCGCCTACATGCGCAACACCCTGCGCGTGGACAAGAACGCCGTCCGCGAGGACGCGCTGTTCGACATCTATCGCGTCATGCGTCCGGGCGAGCCGCCGACGGTGGAAGCCGCCGAGGCCATGTTCAAGTCGCTGTTCTTCGACGCCGAGCGCTACGACCTGTCGTCGGTGGGCCGCGTGAAGATGAACATGCGTCTCGAGCAAGAGGTGTCGGACGAGGTCCGTATCCTGCGCAAGGACGACGTCCTGGCCGTGCTGAAGGTCCTGGTGGGCCTGCGCGACGGCCGCGGCGAAATCGACGACATCGACAACCTGGGCAACCGTCGCGTCCGCTCGGTGGGCGAGCTGCTGGAAAACCAGTACCGCGTCGGCCTGCTGCGCATGGAACGCGCGATCAAGGAACGCATGAGCTCGGTCGATATCGACACGGTCATGCCGCACGACCTGATCAACGCCAAGCCGGCCGCCGCCGCCGTCCGTGAATTCTTCGGCTCCTCGCAGCTGTCGCAGTTCATGGACCAGACGAACCCGCTGTCGGAAATCACCCACAAGCGTCGTCTCTCGGCCCTCGGCCCGGGTGGTCTGACCCGCGAACGCGCCGGCTTCGAAGTCCGCGACGTTCACCCGACCCACTACGGCCGGATCTGCCCGATCGAAACGCCGGAAGGCCCGAACATCGGTCTGATCAACTCGCTGGCCACCCACGCCCGCGTCAACAAGTACGGCTTCATCGAGAGCCCGTACCGTCGCGTGAAGGACGGCAAGCCGCAGGACGAAGTCGTCTACATGTCGGCGATGGAGGAATCCAAGCACGTCATCGCCCAGTCCAACATCGCGGTGTTGAACGGCGAGATCGTCGACGACCTGGTCCCGGGCCGCATCAACGGCGAACCGACCCTCCTGCAAAAGGAGATGGTCGACCTGATGGACGTGTCGCCGCGCCAAGTCGTGTCGGTGGCCGCCGCCCTGATCCCGTTCCTCGAAAACGATGACGCCAACCGCGCCCTCATGGGCTCGAACATGCAACGTCAGGCCGTGCCGCTGGTGCAGTCCGACGCGCCGCTGGTCGGCACCGGCATGGAAGCCGTCGTCGCCCGTGACTCGGGCGCGGTCGTGATCGCCAAGCGCACCGGCGTCGTCGAGCAGATCGACGGCACCCGGATCGTCATCCGCGCCACGGAAGAAACCGACGCCGCGCGCTCGGGCGTCGACATCTACCGGATGTCGAAGTTCCAGCGTTCAAACCAGTCGACCTGCATCAACCAGCGCCCGCTGGTGAAGGTGGGCGACCGGATCGTCGCCGGCGACATCATCGCCGACGGCCCGTCGACCGAGCTGGGCGAACTGGCCCTGGGCCGCAACGCGCTCGTCGCGTTCATGCCCTGGAACGGCTACAACTTCGAAGACTCGATCCTGATCTCCGAGCGCATCGTCCGCGACGACGTCTTCACCTCGATCCACATCGAGGAATTCGAAGTCATGGCCCGCGACACGAAGCTCGGCCCGGAAGAAATCACCCGCGACATCCCGAACGTCGGCGAGGAAGCCCTGCGCAACCTCGACGAAGCCGGCATCGTGGCGATCGGCGCCGAGGTCCAGCCGGGCGACATCCTGGTCGGCAAGGTCACGCCGAAGGGCGAAAGCCCGATGACGCCGGAAGAAAAGCTGCTGCGCGCCATCTTCGGTGAAAAGGCCTCGGACGTCCGCGACACCAGCCTGCGCCTGCCCCCGGGCGTCGCCGGCACGATCGTCGACGTGCGCGTGTTCAACCGTCACGGCGTCGACAAGGACGAACGCGCCCTGGCCATCGAACGCGCCGAAATCGACCGTCTGGGCAAGGACCGCGACGACGAGTTCG
This sequence comes from Caulobacter sp. Root343, assembly GCF_001425745.1. Classification (GTDB taxonomy): domain Bacteria; phylum Pseudomonadota; class Alphaproteobacteria; order Caulobacterales; family Caulobacteraceae; genus Caulobacter. The sequence goes on from NZ_LMDF01000002.1 coordinate 263,766, forward strand.
CGATCCTGAACCGCAACATCTCGGGCCGTCTGAAGGAACTGCTGATCGGCAAGGTCGCGCTGTCGGGCCCCAAGGGCCTGTCGCGCGGCGAGATCACCGTCGAGGGCCTGTCGCAGGTCGCCTCGGGCATGTGGTGGCAGATCGCCCTGGAAGACGAAAAGGCGATGGGCGAACTCGAGTCGCTGCGCCGCCTGTTCGACGAGAACCGCAAGCGCCTCGACCGTCGTTTCGAAGACAAGGTCGACAAGCTGCAGCGCGGCGACGAACTGCCTCCGGGCGTCATGAAGATGGTCAAGGTCTTCGTGGCCGTGAAGCGCAAGCTTCAGCCGGGCGACAAGATGGCCGGCCGTCACGGCAACAAGGGCGTCATCTCGCGCATCCTGCCGATCGAGGACATGCCGTTCCTCGCCGACGGGACGCACGTCGACGTCGTTCTGAACCCGCTGGGCGTGCCGTCGCGCATGAACGTCGGTCAGATCTTCGAGACCCACCTCGGCTGGGCCTGCGCCAACCTCGGCAAGCAGATCACCAACCTGCTGGAAGACTGGCAACACGGTGGCCAGAAGGACGCCCTGGTGACGCGCCTGCGCGACATCTACGGCCTGGACGAAGAACTGCCGGACACCGAAGAGGGTCTGGTCGAGCTGGCGCGTAACCTCGGCAAGGGCGTTCCGATCGCCACGCCGGTGTTCGACGGCGCGCGCATGGACGACATCGAGGGTCACCTCGAAATGGCCGGCGTCAACAAGTCGGGTCAGTCGATCCTGTTCGACGGTCTGACCGGCGAGCAGTTCAAGCGTCCGGTCACGGTCGGCTACATCTACATGCTGAAGCTGCACCACCTGGTCGACGACAAGATCCACGCCCGTTCGATCGGCCCGTACTCGCTGGTCACGCAACAGCCGCTGGGTGGTAAGGCCCAGTTCGGCGGTCAGCGCTTCGGGGAAATGGAAGTGTGGGCTCTGGAAGCCTACGGCGCGGCCTACACCCTGCAGGAAATGCTGACGGTGAAGTCCGACGACGTGGCCGGCCGGACCAAGGTCTACGAGTCGATCGTCCGCGGCGACGACACGTTCGAAGCCGGTATCCCGGAAAGCTTCAACGTGCTGGTCAAGGAAATGCGCTCGCTCGGCCTGAACGTCGAGCTGGAGAACAGCTGAGTCGATTAGGGGCTTCCTCCCCCTTCATGGGGGAGGTGGCCCGGAGGGCCGGAGGGGGTTTCACCCGCCCCGCCGGTTTAGGCCTCAAGCCCCCTCCGTCGGCTTCGCCGCCACCTCCCCCACGAAGGGGGAGGAAGCGCACAGAACGAAATTTTCGCGGGAAGTCCCCGCAGAAGGAATCAAGATGAACCAGGAAGTCCTGAACATCTTCAATCCGGTCCAGGCCGCTCCGACCTTCGACCAGATCCGTATCTCGCTGGCCTCGCCGGAAAAGATCCGTTCGTGGTCGTTCGGCGAGATCAAGAAGCCCGAGACCATCAACTACCGCACGTTCAAGCCCGAGCGTGACGGCCTGTTCTGCGCCCGTATCTTTGGCCCGACCAAGGACTACGAATGCCTGTGCGGCAAGTACAAGCGCATGAAGTACAAGGGCATCATCTGCGAAAAGTGCGGCGTCGAAGTCACCCTGGCCCGCGTCCGTCGCGAGCGCATGGGCCACATCGAGCTGGCCTCGCCGGTCGCCCACATCTGGTTCCTGAAGTCGCTGCCCTCGCGCATCGCCATGATGCTGGACATGCCGCTGAAGGACATCGAGCGCGTCCTGTACTTTGAATACTACATCGTCACCGAGCCGGGCCTGACCCCGCTGAAGCAGCACCAACTGCTGTCGGAAGACGACTACATGCGCGCCCAGGAAGAGTACGGCGACGACAGCTTCACCGCCGAGATCGGCGCTGAAGCGGTCCAGAACCTGCTCAAGGCGATCGACCTCGAGAAAGAGGCCGAGAAGCTGCGCGAAGAGCTGGCGGGCAACCCGTCGGACATGAAGCAGAAGAAGTTTTCGAAGCGCCTGAAGATCCTGGAAGCCTTCCAGGAATCGGGCAACCGTCCGGAGTGGATGGTGCTGACGGTCGTCCCGGTCATCCCGCCGGAACTGCGTCCGCTGGTGCCGCTGGACGGCGGCCGCTTCGCGACCTCGGACCTGAACGACCTGTATCGCCGGGTCATCAACCGTAACAACCGCCTGAAGCGCCTGATCGAGCTGCGAGCCCCCGACATCATCATCCGCAACGAAAAGCGGATGCTGCAGGAGTCGGTCGACGCCCTGTTCGACAACGGCCGTCGTGGTCGCGTCATCACCGGCGCCAACAAGCGTCCGCTGAAGTCGCTGGCCGACATGCTGAAGGGCAAGCAAGGCCGCTTCCGCCAGAACCTGCTGGGCAAGCGCGTCGACTATTCGGGCCGTTCGGTCATCGTGGTCGGCCCCGAGCTGAAGCTGCACGAGTGCGGCCTGCCCAAGAAGATGGCGCTGGAGCTGTTCAAGCCGTTCATCTACGCGCGTCTGGACGCCAAGGGCCTGTCGGGCACCGTCAAGCAGTCCAAGCGCATGGTCGAGCGCGAGCAGCCGCAGGTGTGGGACATCCTCGAAGAGGTTATCCGCGAGCACCCGGTGCTGCTGAACCGCGCGCCGACGCTTCACCGTCTGGGCATCCAGGCGTTCGAGCCGAAGCTGATCGAGGGCAAGGCCATCCAGCTGCACCCGCTGGTCTGCGCCGCGTTCAACGCCGACTTCGACGGCGACCAGATGGCCGTGCACGTCCCGCTGAGCCTGGAAGCTCAGCTGGAAGCGCGCGTCCTGATGATGTCGACCAACAACATCCTGTCGCCCGCCAACGGTCGCCCGATCATCGTGCCGTCGCAGGACATCGTCCTGGGCCTGTACTACCTGTCGGTCGCTCGCGACGGTGAGCCGGGCGAAGGCAAGATCTTCGCCGACCTCGGCGAGATCGAAGCCGCCATGGACGCCGGCGTCGTGTCGCTGCACGCCCGGATCAAGTCGCGCTTCACGGAAGTGGACGCCGATGGCGTGGCGCGTCGCCGCGTGATCGACACCACGCCGGGCCGGATGAAGATCGCCGCCCTGCTGCCGCGTCACCCGCAGATCGGCCACCGGCTGATCGAGAAGGCGCTGACCAAGAAGGAAATCGGCAATCTGATCGACATCGTCTACCGCCACTGCGGTCAGAAGGCGACGGTCATCTTCGCCGACCAGGTCATGGGCCTGGGCTTCAAGGAAGCCGCCAAGGCGGGCATCTCGTTCGGCAAGGACGACATCATCATCCCGGTCCGCAAGACCGCGATCGTGGAAGAGACCCGCAAGCTGGCCGAGGAGTACGAGCAACAGTACGCCGACGGCCTGATCACCAAGGGCGAGAAGTACAACAAGGTCGTTGACGCGTGGGCCAAGGCCACCGACCGCGTCGCCGACGAGATGATGGCCGAGCTTCAGATGAAGCATCGCGACGAGAACGGTCGCGAAAAGGAAATCAACGCCATCTACATGATGGCCCACTCCGGCGCCCGGGGTTCGCAAGCCCAGATGAAGCAGCTGGGCGGCATGCGCGGCCTGATGGCCAAGCCCTCCGGCGAGATCATCGAGACCCCGATCGTCTCGAACTTCAAGGAAGGCCTGACCGTTCAGGAGTACTTCAACTCCACCCACGGCGCCCGTAAGGGCCTGGCCGACACCGCGCTGAAGACGGCCAACTCGGGTTACCTGACCCGTCGTCTGGTCGACGTCGCGCAGGACTGCATCATCGTCGAGGAAGACTGCGGCACCACGCGGGGCATCACCCTGCGCGCCGTCGTCGAGGGCGGCGACGTGCTGGTCTCGCTGGGCACCCGCGTCCTGGGCCGCTTCACGGCCGAGGACGTCAAGGATCCGAGCACCGGCGAGCTGGTCGTTCCGGCCGACACCTATATCGACGAGAACATCGCCGACACCATCGAGGCGGCCGTGGTCCAGTCGGTGAAGGTCCGCTCGGTCCTGACCTGCGAAGCCAAGGTCGGCGTCTGCGGCGCCTGCTATGGCCGCGACCTGGCGCGTGGCACCCCGGTGAACATCGGCGAAGCGGTCGGCGTCATCGCCGCCCAGTCGATCGGTGAGCCGGGCACCCAGCTGACGATGCGGACGTTCCACATCGGCGGCACCGCCCAGGTGGCCGAGCAGTCGTTCTTCGAGGCCAGCAACGAAGGCACGGTCCGGGTCATCGGCCCGACCGTCATTGGCGCCGACGGCGCGCTGGTCATCATGAGCCGCAACACCTCGGTCAGCGTGCTGGTCGACGGCAAGGAGCGCGAAACCTACAAGCCGCCGTACGGCGCCCGCCTGCGGGTTAAGGACGGCGACCTGGTCAAGCGCGGCCAGCGCCTCGGCGATTGGGACCCCTACACCACCCCGATCATCACCGAAGTGGCCGGCAAGATCCGCGCCGAGGACCTAGTCGACGGCCTGTCCGTCCGCGAGGAAGTCGACGAAGCGACCGGCATCGCCCAGCGCGTCATCGCCGACTGGCGTACCTCGGCCCGCGGTTCGGACCTGCGTCCGGCCATGGGCGTGCTGTCGGAAGACGGCTCGTACAAGCGCCTGTCGAATGGCGGCGAGGCTCGTTACCTCTTGTCGGCCGGCGCCATTCTCTCGGTCGCCGACGGCGAAGAGGTGAAGCCGGGTGAAGTGATCGCGCGGATCCCGACCGAAGGCGCCAAGACCCGGGACATCACCGGTGGTCTGCCGCGCGTCGCCGAACTCTTCGAAGCCCGCCGTCCGAAGGACTGCGCGGTCATCGCGGAAATGGACGGCCGTGTCGAATTCGGCAAAGATTACAAGAACAAGCGCCGGATCAAGATCACGCCGGACGTCGACGCCGATGGCAACCAAGCCGAGGCCGTCGAGTTCCTGATCCCGAAGGGCAAGCACATCGCCGTCCACGACGGGGACTACATCTCCAAGGGCGAGTACATCATCGACGGCAACCCGGATCCGCACGACATCCTGCGCATCCTGGGCGTCGAGGCCCTGGCGAACTTCCTCGTCGACGAGATCCAGGAGGTCTATCGACTGCAGGGCGTGCCGATCAACGACAAGCACATCGAGACGATCGTTCGTCAGATGCTGCAGAAGGTCGAGATCCTCGAGCCCGGCGACACCGGCCTGATCAAGGGTGACCACCTGGACAAGCCGGAGTTCGAAAAGGAACAGGACAAGGCGGTCGCTCGCGGCGGTCGTCCGGCTGTGACCCAGCCGGTGCTGCTGGGCATCACCAAGGCCTCGCTGCAGACCAAGAGCTTCATCTCGGCCGCCTCGTTCCAAGAAACGACGCGCGTCCTGACCGAAGCCTCGGTGCACGGCAAGACCGACACCCTGGAAGGCCTGAAGGAAAACGTCATCGTGGGCCGTCTGATCCCCGCCGGTACGGGTTCCTACCTGCGCAGCCTGCAGCGCGTCGCCGCCAAGCGCGACGAGCAGCTGGCCCAGCAGCGCGAAGAAGCGATGGAGCCGCTGCCGGCCGAGATCGCGCTCTCGGACGCCGAATAGGCGTCCGAGACACTTAGGAAGTCGGACGCCGAATAGGCTTCAGCTAAGAGTGACTAACGGAAAGGCCCGGGAGCGATCCCGGGCCTTTTTCGTTGGTGGGGGGACCGTCTGGGAGCCCCGCCATGTCCGACTACACGCTCTACTACTGGTCCGTTCCGTTTCGCGGCCAGTTCGTGCGCGCCGTCCTGGCCCATGCCGGCAAGCGCTGGACGGAAGGCGGTGACGCGGCGATCTCGAAATTGATGGGCGGGCCGGTCCGTGAGATGCCGGTCCCGTTCATGGGGCCGCCCCTGTTGGTCGACCATGAGGCCGATGTCGCGATCGCGCAGATGCCGGCCATCATCCTCTATCTTGGCGAGACCCTGGACCTCCTGCCGGCCACGCCGGCCCTGCGCGCCCTGACCCTGAAGGTCGTCAACGACGCCAACGACGTGATCGACGAGCTCACCCTGGATGGCGGCCGCCAGATGTGGACGCAGGAGCGCTGGCGCGAGTTCGTCCCGCGCCTGGAGAAGTGGATGTCGTTCTGGGAGGAGACGGGGCGTCGCCATGGCTTGACGGCCGAGGCCGGCTTCCTTCTGGGCGGTGAGGCGCCGGGCGTCGCCGACGTGGTGACCGCCACCCTGTGGTCGACCATGGCCGAGCGTTTCCCGCCGATCGCGACGATCCTGGAGGCCGCCGCGCCGATGACGGCGGCCCTGACGCGACGGGTCTCGGCCCTGCCTTCGCTGGCCCAGCTGGCCGCCCGGGCGCGGGAGGACTATGGCGACGCCTATTGCGGCGGCCAGATCGAAGCCTCGCTGCGGGCGGTGTTGGAGGCCTAGGTCGCCGCCAGCCTCAGGACTGGCCGCCCGACAGCGGGTCGGACGTGCGGCCGGTGTGGCGGCCGCTCAGGCGCTCCAGTTCCTGCTGCATCCGCAGGACCTGACCGCCGAGGCTGGTGACGTCGCTCTGCAACTGGGCGTTCCGGGTTTTGAGATAGTCGTTCTCGCGGCGCATGGCCTGGGCTTCTTCGTCGGTCATGACGGCGGCCCTTCGGCGTGGGCCGGCGCCGTGCGGATGACCGCGCGCAGCAGCGCCGCGCGGTCGGGATCGATGCCGGGCGCGCGCAGCTCCTTGCGCGCCCCTTCCACGATCTGGCCCTTGTGGCGATTGCCGAGGAAGAAGGCCTCGGCGCGGACCTCGCGCATCGAGATCTGGCGAACGCCGACGGCCGCCAGCAAGGCGCTCCAGGCCGTCATCGACGGGCCGAACGCGCGAACGGGCCGATCGGGATACTGGGGGCGGACATGACGTCCTTTCGGGCCAACGATCCCGCAAGGCGCGGGGCGATCCGTGGCGTGGTCATGATAGCGCGCTCGAACGCCGATAGCTGCCCCGCATCGCAATCATTTCGCCGCCTCGCGCGGCTTCCGTGCTAGGGTTTTCCTCGAGGCGCTCAGTCACGCCATCGGATCAATCCGCCCTTTGCGGAAGGTCCAAAAGTCCCGGAGCCGGGACGCTCAGGCGCGCCCCGCCCCTTCCTGAAATCCATCGGTCTTCGGCTTGGCCCGCGTGGCGCGGCCATGGCCGTCGCCGTCTTCGAAAGGAACGTCCTTGTCCAAAGGCAATCGTGAAGTCCGCAAGCCCAAGACGATCAAGCCCAAGGTGATCGCCGCCGCGCCCTCGGTGCTGTCGCAAACCCTGGCGCCGCGCAAGAAATAGCCGCCGCGCCCGTCAAAGGAGACCGAGCGCCGCGGAACGGCGCGTCCGACGAAAGGCCACCCCATGAAGACCTATCCTGGCACTCGCCCCTCCGGCCCCAAGGGCTTCAACGATCCCCGCTCGACCGGTAGCCAGCCCTCCAAGCCGCGCCCGATCGATCCCGACGCCCTGCGGGGCACCAAAACCTAGAAGCGCCGCGGCCTAACGTCGCAAGCGTGGCTATGTCGGCTTCCGAACACCGTTATTCACCAGCGCTTTAACCATCCGCGTCATGCAGGATTGGACTTTTCCCCAATCCGGTCCCCGAAAGGGCTCCATGCGCGCCAGCATCTCGACCAAGGTCAGCCTGACCATCGCCTGCGCCTTCCTCGTCCTGACCCTGGCGGTCCTGGCGATCGTCGCGCACAGCTCCCTGGACTTCGCCCGCCGCGAGGCGACGCGACAGCAGGAGTCCAGCATGCGGGTGGCCTGGGACGTCATTGGCCAACGTGGCCAGGCGTTCCGGCTGGACGGCGACAAGCTGATGGTCGGCGACCACGTGCTGAACGGCGACTTCGACGGCGTCGATCGGGTCAAGGCCCTGGTCGGCGGCACCGCCACCGTCTTCCAAGGCGACACCCGGGTCACCACCAACGTCACCAAGACCGACGGCTCGCGCGCGGTCGGCACGGCCCTGGCCAAGGGTCCCGTCTACGACGCCGTCCTGGGCCGAGGCGAGCCCTATCGCGGCGAGGCCAAGATCCTGGGCCGGCCGTTCTTCGTCGCCTACGACCCGATCAAGGACGCCTCGGGCCAGGTGATCGGCGTGCTCTATGTGGGCGTGCCCCAGGTCGACTATTTCCAGCCGGTGTATCGCCAGCTGACGCTGCTGGCCCTGGCCTGCGTGCTGCTGGGCGCGGCGGGGGCGGGCGCCTCGGTGCTGACGGCCCGCCGCCAGCTGGCGCCGCTGGCGACCTTGCGCGACGCGATGAGCCGGGTGATGCGCGGCGACCTGTCGGTGACCCTGCCGTTCGCCGGCCGAGCCGACGACATCGGCTTGATGGCCGACGCCGTGCACGGCTTCCGCGACGAGGCTCTCGAGAAGACCCGCATCGCCGCCGAGGCCGCCGCCCAACGCGCGACCTCCGAGGCCGAACGCGACGCGGCCGGGGCCGACAGCGCCCGGCGCGCCGCCGACCAGGCCGTGGTGGTCCGCCGCTTGGCCGAGGGCCTGGACCGACTGTCGGCCGGCGACCTGACCGTGCGCCTCGCCGAGCCGTTCGCCACCGACTACGAAGGGCTGCGGGCCGATTTCAACCAAGCCGTCGAGCGCCTGGAAGGGGCGATGTCCGCCGTGGTCTCGGCCGTGTCGGGCCTGAATTCCGGGGCCGGCGGCATCGCCACGGCCGCCGACGAGCTGTCGCGCCGCAGCGAGGCCCAGGCCGCCAGCCTGGAAGAGACCGCCGCCGCCCTCGACGAAATCACCGCCACCGTCCGCCGGACGGCCGAGGGCGCCAAGGAGGCTCACCGCGCTGTCGGCGACGCCCAGGCCGAAGCCGGCCGCTCGCGCGAGGTCGTCGCCTCGGCCGTCGAGGCGATCGGCGGCATCGAGGCGTCGTCCCGCCAGGTGGCCCAGATCATCGGCGTCATCGACGAGATCGCCTTCCAGACCAACCTTCTGGCCCTCAACGCCGGCGTCGAAGCCGCGCGGGCGGGTGACGCTGGCCGCGGCTTCGCGGTCGTGGCTCAAGAGGTCCGGGCCCTGGCCCAGCGCTCGGCCGACGCGGCCAAAGAGATCAAGGTCCACATCGGCGATTCCGAGCGCCAGGTGGCCTCGGGCGTGTCGCTGGTCGGCGCGGCGGGCGAGACCCTGCAGCGCATCGCCGGCCAGGTGGGCGCGATCAGCGCCGTGATCACCGAGATCGCCGCCTCGGCCCAGGAACAGTCCTCGGGCCTCAGCCAAGTCAATATCGCCGTCAACCAGATGGACCAGGGCACGCAGCACACCACGGCCATGGCCAGCCGCTCGGCGGCCTCCAGCCAGTCGCTGCTGGACGAGGTGCGCAGCCTGGCGGACCTGGTCCAACGCTTCAAGGTGGGCGGGACGAGCGCGGGCGTGAGGCGGGCGGCTTAGGCGCGCAGCGGACACTCCCGCAGCCATTTGACGAAGTCCAAAACCGCCGTCCGAGCCTCGCCTGGATGCGACAGAAGATAGTGCGACGCCGGCCCTTCGATGGCGCGGGCGAAGGGCCGTACGAGCGCGCCCTGGGCCAGGAGCGGCGCGAAAAGGGTCGGTGAAAGCAAGGCGACGCCCGCGCCGTCGAGCGCCGCCGACGCATCCAGCTCCTGTGTCGGATAGTCCGTCGACACAAATCGGAGCGCCGGCGGTGAGACGCCCGCCTCGGCGAACCACCGAGGCCAATCCGCATGCGGCAGCAACGGCAGCGCCGCCAAGTGTTCGGGCCGTTCGAGTTTCATGTCCGCCAGGAGCCCCGGGCTCAGCATGGGCGTCGCGTCGATCGGCATGAGCCGCACGGCGTCGAGCCCCGGCCAGTCGCCCAGTCCCGTCCGGATCGCCAGGTCGAACGCATGGCTCGCGCGCACTTCGGCCGAGACATCCAGTTGGATCGACACCGCGCCAGGCAAGTCGCGGTAGCGCGCGAGGCGGGGAGCAAGCCAGCGCGCCGCGAAGGTTGGCGGCGCGCTAAGGCGCAGCGTGGGAGGTTCGGTGACGCAGGTTTCCACGGCCGAGCGCACCAGCGCCAGGGCCTCGCCTAGGCTCGCCGCCAAGGCCTGTCCCGCGGCGGTGGCCGAAACGCGCGGGCCCGAGCGGTGGAAGAGCGCCACGCCCAACTCAGCCTCGAGGTCGCGGATGCGCAGGCTCACCGCGCTTGGCGTGACGCCCAGCTCTGCCGCCGCCCGCGAGAAGCTGGCGGTGCGCACGCAGGCTTCGAGCACGCGAAGCGATTCGAGAGGCGGCAATCGTCGCTGCACGCCGTAAGTTAAGCACAGCTCAAAGTAAGCCGAAAGAACGCGCGTTATGCCCGTCCGGCGGTCCATGCGAGATCGGCTGACCGCTCCCTTTCGCTGGATCCGACATGACCCCTTTGAAATCTCGACACCTGTTCACGCTCGACATCGCGCTGCACCCCACACTGGAGCTGGGTGTGACGCCCGTCGGCGAGCGCCGCGTGTTTCCCGTCGCCGGCGGAGCGTTCGCCGGCGAGCGCCTGCGCGGCCGCGTCTCGCCGTTCGCGGGATCGGATCTTCTGCTGATCCGCGCGGATGGTTCACGCGAGCAGGACGTCCGCCTGGTCCTGAACACCGACGACGGCGCCCAGGTCATCATGACCTATCGCGGTCGCGGGCATAGCTCGGCCGAGGTGATGGCGCGGGTCGCCGCTGGCGAGACGATCGCTCCTTCCGAGTACTACCTGCGAACGGCCCCGTTCTTCGAAACCGCCTCCGCCACCTACCAGTGGCTCAATCGGATCGCGGCGATCGGCGTTGGCGAGCGGCGCGCCGACGGAAGCGTGCGCTACGAGGTGCACGAGATTCTTTGATCTCGCGGACCCTACTGTTGCCCCGCCTTCTTCTGTAGCTCCAGGAACTTCCGCGCCCGGTCGGCCGAGTCCTTCTCGCGCCGTATCTGATCGACGACCGACTTGCGCGGGCGGCCGAGGCCGTCCTGTTCGGCGCCGAGGACGAAGGGGATCTCCTTCATCGTGCCAGGATGCTCGCGGCTGCGATGGTCGACGCCGGGAGCCATCGGCGCGTCCTGGTAACGGCGGTAGGCCTCCTGGGCGGCGGCCTGGGCGTCGAGCGCCTGGCGCCTGGCGGCGTCCATGCCCGACAGCGGTTCTCCCTTGGCCTTGGCCGCGCCGAAGCGCTCGTCGCACGTCTCGCGTTCGCGCCGGTTGAGGCCGACGGCGTCGGCGCTGACGCAGCCGGTGGCGCTGCCGCGCAGGGCGGTTCGCAGGTCGCCGGCGCCCTCGCCAGGCAGGGGCGCGGGGCGGATCGCCGTGCCCGGCCTGGCGACGCCGGCGGCGGGAACGGTCAAGGTCGGAACCCCGACGGGAACGGGCCGCGCGGGCTGGCGGACCTGGAACGGCAGGACCGGGGAGGGGGCTGCGGCCGAGGCCGGCGCGGCGCGGGGCTTGGGCTCCACCGCCCGCTCGGGACGCAGCAGGTCCACCGTCACGATCGGCAGCTCGTCGGGGATGACGTGTTGCAGCAGCGGCGGCTGGGGCAGAGCCAGCCAGGCCAGCACCGCCACGTGCAGCAACAGCGAGCCGGCGAGAATCGTCGCCCGTCTCCGCCTGTCCGTGCTTCGCATGGCGATCGCCGTCACCCGTCCTCGATCCTACTTGCGCCCCGGCTTGCGGCGAGCTCGCGTCCCTCCCACATGGCGAGGCTGGCGACGCATACAAGCCGCTCGATCCAGGGGCGAGGCTGCACAGCCCGAGGTGGCGAAATCTTGGCCGTGATAGCGTCGTTAAGGCCGCGTTAACCGGCGCGGGAACAGGCGATTGACGCCGGGCGACTTCGCGAGTACATACCGCGCTCTTTTTCGAGGCGTGCGTTCGCGTGCGTCCTGATGAGCTACCGTTCTCGCGGGCTTTTGGTCCAAGGGAGCCTGAACCCGCCGGTGTGCTTTCCGCGCCCCGGCGAGTTTCGTGTTTATCGGGTCTCCAAGCGGAGCCTTGAACCAAGAACAACAAAGACAAGGACCTGAAGCGCCCCGGCCGAAAGGCACACGCTTCCATCAGAGCAGAGACTTAATGCCTACCATTAACCAGCTCATCCGTAAGCCGCGCTCTCCGAAGCCGGTGCGGAACAAGGTGCCGGCCCTGAAGGGCTGCCCCCAACGCCGCGGCGTCTGCACGCGCGTCTACACCACGACCCCGAAGAAGCCGAACTCGGCTCTGCGTAAGGTCGCCAAGGTCCGTCTGACCACCGGCATCGAAGCCGTGTGCTACATCCCGGGCGAAGGTCACAACCTGCAGGAGCACTCGGTGGTGCTCATCCGCGGCGGCCGCGTCAAGGATTTGCCCGGCGTCCGTTATCACATCCTGCGCGGCGTCCTCGACACCCAAGGTGTCAAGGATCGTAAGCAGCGTCGTTCGCTCTACGGCGCCAAGCGTCCGAAGTAAGGAAAAGAAGAATGTCCCGCCGCCGTCGCGCCGAGAAACGCCAAGTCCTGCCGGACCCCAAGTTTGGGGATCTGATCGTCACGAAGTTCATGAACTACGTGATGTACGAGGGCAAAAAAGCCGTCGCCGAAAACATCATCTACGGTGCTTTCGACATCCTGGAATCCAAGCGCAAGGACCAAGGTCCGCTGGAAACCTTCCACTCCGCCCTGGACAACGTCGCCCCGGCGATCGAAGTCCGGTCGCGCCGCGTCGGCGGCGCCACCTATCAGGTGCCCGTGGAAGTCCGTCCGGACCGTCGCCGCGCCCTGGCCATCCGTTGGCTGGTGACCGCCGCTCGCAAGCGCGGCGAGAACACCATGACCGAAAAGCTGGCTGGTGAGCTGCTCGACGCCTCCAACAACCGCGGCACCGCGGTGAAGAAGCGCGAAGACACCCACAAGATGGCCGAAGCCAACCGGGCGTTCTCGCACTACCGCTGGTAAGCTTTCTTACCAGCACTCTTTCAGGCGCGGGCGGTTTGCGATAAACCGCCCGCGCCGCACGTTTAATGACCCTGCCGCTCGTCTCCGAGCGTAGGGCAGCCACGCAGAGCTTGATCATGGCCCGCCAGCATAAAATCGAAGACTACCGTAACTTCGGCATCATGGCGCACATCGACGCCGGCAAGACGACGACGACCGAGCGGATCCTGTATTACACGGGTAAGTCGCACAAGATCGGCGAAGTCCACGACGGCGCCGCGACTATGGACTGGATGGAGCAGGAGCAAGAGCGCGGCATCACGATCACGTCGGCCGCGACGACGGCTTACTGGCGCGAAAAGCGCCTGAACATCATCGACACCCCCGGGCACGTCGACTTCACCATCGAAGTCGAACGCAGCCTGCGCGTGCTCGACGGCGCCGTGACGGTGCTGGACGGCAACGCCGGCGTCGAGCCGCAGACCGAGACCGTCTGGCGTCAGGCCGACAAGTACAAAGTTCCGCGGATCGTGTTCGTCAACAAGATGGACAAGATCGGCGCCGACTTCGACAAGTCGGTGGAATCGATCCGTGACCGCCTGGGCGCCAAGGCCGTGCCGATCCAATTCCCGATCGGCTCGGAAACCTCGCTGAGCGGTCTCGTGGACCTGGTCCGCATGAAGGCCGTCATCTGGGACAACGACGCCCTGGGCGCCAACTTCCGCGACGAAGAAATCCCGGCCGACCTGATGGCCAAGGCCGTCGAGGCCCGCGCCTACCTGGTCGAGAACGCCGTCGAAATGGACGACGAGGCGATGGAAGCCTATCTGGGCGGCGAGGAGCCCTCGGAAGCCACCATCAAGAAGTGCATCCGCAAGGCCGTGCTGACCGGCGCCTTCTATCCGATCCTCTGTGGCTCGGCCTTCAAGAACAAGGGCGTGCAAACGCTGCTGGACGCCGTCGTCGACTACCTGCCGTCGCCGCTGGACATCCCGCCGACCAAGGGCATCGACTTCAAGACCGAAGAAGAAGTCGTGCGTCACGCCTCGGACGAAGAGCCGCTGTCGGTTCTGGCGTTCAAGATCATGGACGACCCCTTCGTCGGTTCGCTGACCTTCTGCCGCATCTATTCGGGCAAGCTGGAAACCGGCATGGGCCTGCTGAACGCCACGCGCGACAAGCGCGAGCGCGTCGGCCGCATGCTGCTGATGCACTCCAACAACCGCGAAGACATCAAGGAAGCCTATGCCGGCGACATCGTCGCCCTGGCCGGCCTGAAGGACACCCGCACCGGTGACACCCTGTGCGATCCCCTGAAGTCGCCGGTCATCCTGGAGCGCATGGAATTCCCGGCCCCGGTCATCGAGATCGCCGTCGAGCCCAAGTCGAAGGCCGACCAGGAAAAGCTGGGCGTCGCCCTGCAGAAGCTGGCCGCCGAGGATCCGTCCTTCACCGTCTCGACCGACTTCGAGTCGGGCCAGACGATCCTGAAGGGCATGGGCGAGCTGCACCTGGACATCAAGATCGACATCCTGAAGCGGACCTACAAGGTCGAAGCCAATATCGGCGCGCCGCAGGTGGCCTATCGCGAAAGCCTGGGTAAGAAGGTCGACATCGACTACACCCACAAGAAGCAGACCGGCGGTACGGGTCAGTTCGCCCGCGTCATGATCACCTTCGAACCGGGCGAGCCGGGTTCGGGCTTCGTGTTCGAAAGCGCCATCGTCGGCGGCGCCGTGCCGAAGGAATACATCCCGGGCGTCCAGAAGGGCCTGGAATCGGTCAAGGACAACGGCCTGCTGGCCGGCTTCCCGCTGATCGACTTCAAGGCGACCCTGACGGACGGCAAGTACCACGACGTCGACTCGTCGGTCCTGGCCTTCGAAATCGCCTCGCGCGCCGCCTTCAAGGAGCTGCGCGAAAAGGGCGCTCCGAAGCTGCTCGAGCCGATCATGAAGGTCGAGGTCGTGACGCCGGAAGAATACCTGGGCTCGGTCATCGGCGACCTGAACAGCCGTCGTGGCATGATCCAAGGTCAAGACATGCGCGGCAACGCCACGGTGGTGAACGCCTTCGTGCCGCTGGCCAACATGTTCGGCTATGTGAACACGCTGCGGGGCATGTCCCAGGGCCGCGCCCAGTTCAGCATGGTCTACGATCACTACGAGCCGGTGCCGCAACACGTCGCCGACGAAGTGATCAAGAAGTACGCGTAAGCTTTTCCCTCGGGAAAGCGTACACGAGAAGAACAGGAGGGGGCTTTCACGAGCCCCCTCCGCACCACCCCAGAAGTTCAACCAATAAAAGGCCCCCCCGTTTTTCGTAGGGTTCTGGGGTCCTGGAGCTAAGAAGATGGCCAAGGAAAAGTTCGAACGTAACAAGCCGCACTGCAACATCGGCACCATTGGTCACGTTGACCATGGCAAGACGACGCTGACGGCCGCGATCAC
>NZ_LMDF01000003.1 GCF_001425745.1 Caulobacter sp. Root343
TCCCACAGAACTTCAGCGGATCGCCGCGTGAAGCCGATGTCACTTGCCCCCACCTGGCCGCTTCGCGGCCGTCCGCCCCCGGAGGGGGCGGAAGGATCGTGCGGCTCCTTCTTCCCCCTCCGGGGGAGGAGCGCCGTAGGCGCGGAGGGGGCAAGAAACAGGCGCCTCCAGATGTCTTCACCCCCGCGACAACGCGTCCCTTGAGCGACTCACGCCGTGGGCGGAAGCTTTCAGTTCGTCCGCGTTTATCGGAGCGTTTTCGATGGCGACCAGTGCGTTCGAACGGCAACTGCAAGGCTACGGCCTGACGACGGCCGAGATCCATTATCACCTGCCCGACCATCCCCACCTGCTGCAGCTCTATCTCTGGCAGGACTACGACCTGGCCCCGAAATTCCCGACCCTGAAGGGCTTCCTCGACTTCTGGGCCCGGGAGCTGGACGGGGTGCTGCACTCGGTCCGGGTCGCCCACAACCGGCTGATCGGGCCGCAGGAGTGGCGGGCCGTGAACGGGGTCTTCACGCTGCAATAGGATGGGCCGTGAGATTTGCTGGGCTTGCGTCGGGCGCTTCCCGAACGTAACTCCCCGCCAATGACCACGGCCAAGATCTGCGGACTGTCGACGCCCGAGACGGTGAAGGCCGCCTTCGACGGCGGAGCCGCGTTCCTGGGCTTCATCTTCTTCGAGAAGAGCCCGCGCAACCTCACGCCCGAGACCGCCGCCCGCCTCGTCGAGCCGGTTCGCGGCCGGGGCGTGAAGACCGTCGCCGTCACCGTCGATCCCGACGACGCCCTGGTCGACCGCCTGATGGCGACCATGCGCCCCGACCTGATCCAGGTGCACGGCAAGGAGACCCCGTCACGGGTCCGCGAGATCGCCGCCCGCGCCGGCGTCGGCGTCATCAAGGCCTTCTCCGTTTCCAGCGCCTCGGACGTCGACCAGGCCAGGGCTTTCGACACCGTCGTCGAGCACCTGATGTTCGACGCCAAACCCGTGGAGGGTTCCGCCCTGCCTGGCGGGACGGGCGCGAGATTCGACTGGGAACTGCTGGCCGGACGGCGATTTTCTCGCCCGCATTTCCTGGCCGGAGGGCTGGATCCCTGGAACGTGGGCGCGGCCGTCAAGGCCTCCGGCGCTCCGCTGGTGGACGTTTCCTCTGGCGTGGAGCGCGGTCCCGGCCTAAAGGACCCGGCTCTGATCACGGCGTTTCTCGACGCCGTCAAACGCGCCTGAACCTGAAAGCGCAGCTCGGAAGACGATCTTGAACGTTCCTGCCAAGCCCAACGATTGGTCGGCTTACCCCGACGCCAAGGGCCGTTTCGGTGACTACGGCGGCCTCTACGTGGCCGAGACCCTGATGCCGCTCGTGCTCGAGCTGGACCGGGCCTACACGGAAGCCAAGAACGATCCCAGCTTCCAGAAAGAGCTCAGGGGCTATCTGACCCACTATGTCGGCCGCCCCAGCCCGCTCTATTTCGCCGAACGGCTTTCGAAGCACCTCGGTGGCGCGAAGATCTATTTCAAGCGCGAGGAGCTGAATCACACCGGCGCGCACAAGATCAACAACTGCATGGGCCAGATCCTGCTGGCCCAGCGCATGGGCAAGACCCGGATCATCGCCGAGACCGGCGCCGGCCAGCACGGCGTGGCGTCGGCGACCGTCACGGCCCGCTTCGGCCTGCCCTGCGTCGTCTATATGGGCGCCGTCGATGTGGCCCGGCAGAAGCCCAACGTCTTCCGCATGAACCTGCTGGGCGCCGAGGTGCGGCCGGTGACCTCGGGCGCGGCGACCCTGAAGGACGCCATGAACGAGGCGATGCGCGACTGGGTCACCAACGTCCACGACACCTATTACATGATCGGCACCGCCGCCGGCCCGCACCCCTATCCGGCCATGGTTCGAGACTTCCAGGCGGTGATCGGGACCGAGACCCGCGAGCAGATCCAGGAGCTGGAAGGCCGGCTTCCCGACGCGGTCGTCGCCTGCGTCGGCGGCGGCAGCAACGCCATCGGCATGTTCCACCCGTTCCTGGCCGACGAGAGCGTCAAGATCTACGGCGTCGAGGCCTCAGGCCACGGGCTGGAGACCGACAAGCACGCCGCGTCCCTGACCGGCGGCCGCCCGGGCGTGCTGCACGGCAACAAGACCTATCTGCTGCAGGACGAGGACGGCCAGATCCTGGACGCCCACTCGATCTCGGCGGGCCTGGATTATCCGGGCATCGGCCCGGAGCACTCGTTCCTGCACGACATCGGACGGGCCCAGTACCTGACCTGCACCGACGACGAGGCGCTGAAGGCCTTCCAGCTGTGCGCCGAACTCGAGGGCATCATTCCGGCCCTGGAAAGCGCCCACGCGATCGCCAAGCTGCCGCAGCTGGCCAAGGAGATCGGCGAGGGCGGCGTGATCGTGCTCTGCCTGTCGGGCCGGGGCGACAAGGACATCTTCACCGTGGCCGACGCCCTCGGGCGGACGATCTAGGGTTCTGATAGCTTGACCAAAGACCGTATCGACCGCCGTTTCGCGGCGCTGAAGGCCGAGGGCCGCGCCGCCTTCGTGGCCTATGTGATGGCCGGCGATCCGGACGCGGCGACCGCGCTCGAGATCGTCAAGGGCCTGCCGGGCGCTGGCGCCGACCTGATCGAGCTGGGCTTCCCGTTCTCGGACCCGATGGCCGAGGGCCCGACCATCCAGCGCGCCAGCCAGCGCGCCCTGGCCCAGAAGATGACGCTGAACGGCACGCTGGACATCGTCCGGGCCTTCCGCGAAGGCGACCAGGACACGCCGATCATCCTGATGGGCTATCTGAATCCGCTGGTGAACCGCGGCTTCGAAACCTTCGCCAAGCAAGCCAATGACGCCGGCGTCGACGGCCTGATCGTCGTCGACTGTCCGCCGGAGGAGGCCGACCCGCTGTCGGACGCCCTCGAAGCCGAAGGCCTGGCGCTGATCCGCCTGGCCTCGCCGACGACCGACGACAAGCGTCTGCCGACCGTGATCCGCCGCACCTCGGGATTCGTTTATTACGTCTCGGTCGCTGGCGTGACCGGGGTCAAGGAAGCCGACGCCGACGCGGTGGCCCCGGCCGTCGAGCGCATCCGCAAGGCCTCGGGCCTGCCGGTCGCCGTGGGCTTCGGCATCCGCACGGCCGAACGCGCCGCCGAGGTGGCCCGTGTGGCCGACGCCGCCGTGGTGGGCTCTGCGCTTGTCGATGAAATCGAGTCGGCGGCCAAGTTGAACGAAAACGTGACCGAGAAGGTTCTTCTCAAGGCGTCGGAGCTGGCTAAGGCTGTGCGTTCGGCGCGAGTCGGGACGAAGTGAGGCTCTAAGGCTATGGCTATGGCTGAACCCCAGGACCCGAAAAAGGGCGACAAGAAAGCAGCGGCGGAGGGCCGTCGCGGCGGCTGGCTGTCGCGGATCGCGCCCGGCGTGCGCGGCGCGTTCGCCAAGCGCGAAACGCCCGAGAACCTTTGGGTCAAATGCCCCGATACGGGCGAGATGATCTTCCGCTCCGATCTGGAGGCGGCCCTGTGGGTCACGCCGGCCGGTCGGCACATGCGGATCGGGCCGGAAGCCCGCTTCAAGTTCACCTTCGACGACGGCCAGTACGAAGCCCTGCCGACTCCCTCGGTCCCCGAGGACCCGCTGCACTTCTCGGACGGCAAGCCCTACAAGGACCGCCTGATCGCGGCCCGCAAGGCGACCGGCGAGCCGGACGCCATGGCCATCGGCTACGGCAAGGTCGGCGGCGCCGACGCCGTGGTGCTGGTCCAGGATTTCGCCTTCATGGGCGGCTCGCTGGGCATGGCCGCCGGCGAAGGCTTCATCGCCGCCGCCAAGGCCGCGCTGGAGCGTGAAGTCCCGCTGATCGCCTTCACCGCCGCCGGCGGCGCCCGGATGCAGGAAGGCGCGCTGTCGCTGATGCAGATGGCCCGCACCACGCTCGCGATCAATGAATTGAAGGACGCGGCCCTGCCCTACGTCGTGGTCCTCACCGACCCGACCACGGGCGGCGTCACCGCCTCCTACGCCATGCTCGGCGACATCCACCTGGCCGAGCCGGGCGCCCTGATCGGCTTCGCCGGTCCCCGCGTTATCGAGCAGACCATCCGCGAGACCCTGCCGCCGGGCTTCCAGCGCTCGGAATATCTGGTCGAGAAGGGCATGGTCGACCGCGTCACCCACCGCAAGGACCTGCCGGCGGTGCTGGGCTCGATCCTCGGCACCCTGATGATGGGCCGCGGCCGCAAGGCGGCGTAAAGCCACCTTGGCTGAACATCTCCGCGCGCACGACGCCGCTCTCGAGCGGCTGAAGGCCCTGCATCCCAAGCTGATCGACCTGTCGCTGGACCGGATGCGGCGGCTGTGCGCGGCGTTGGGCGATCCGCAGGACCGCCTGCCGCCCGTGATCCACGTGGCCGGCACCAACGGCAAAGGCTCGACGGTCGCCTATCTGCGGGCCATGGCCGAGGCGGCGGGCCTCAAGGTCCACGTCTTCACCTCGCCGCACCTGGTCCGCTTCGCCGAGCGGATCCGCCTGGCCGGGACCCTGATCACCGACGCCCACCTGGCCGACGTACTGGACCGCGTCGAGGCGGCCAATGCCGGCCAGGAGATCACCTTCTTCGAGATCACCACGGCCGCGGCCCTGGTCGCCTTCGCCGAGGTCCCGGCCGACCTATGCATCGTCGAGGTCGGGCTGGGCGGCATCTTGGACGCCACCAACGTCGTGACCCCCAAGGTCAGCGTCATCGCCCCGGTCGACATCGACCACCGTGAATTCCTCGGCGACACCCTGACCCAGATCGCCGGCGAGAAGGCCGGGATCATCAAGCCCGGCGCGCCGGCCGTCTCGGCCCGCCAGCACGAAGAGGCCGAGGCGGTGATCGAGGCCGCGGCCGCCAAGGCCGGCGTCTCGCTGACCCTGATGGGCCGCGACTTCGACGCCTGGAACGAGCGCGGCCGGCTGCTGGTCCAGATGGATGACCGCCTGCTCGACCTGCCCGCGCCGTCGCTGCCGGGCGAGCACCAGTTCGCCAACGCCGGCCTGGCGGTCGCCGCCCTGCTGGCCATGGCCGACCCACGCATCGACGAGGCGGCCATGGGACGGGGAATCGCCGCCACGGTCTGGCCGGCCCGCTTCCAGCGCCTGACCACCGGCCCGCTGGCCGAGCGGGCCAAGGCGGCAGGAACCGATCTCTGGCTGGATGGCGGCCACAATCCGCACGCCGGCCGCGCCGTGGCCCGCGCCGTGTCCGACCTCGCCGCCCGCGACGGCCGGCCGGTGGCGCTGATCGCGGGCCTGCTGGCCAACAAGGACGCGACCGGCTTCTTCACCCCTTTTCGAGGCGTGGCGGCCAAGGTCTTCACCGTCACTTTCGAAGGCCCCGCCGCCGCCAGCGCCGCCGAGACCGCCGCCGCCGCCGAGCTGGCGGGCCTGCGGGCCTGCGCCTGCGATTCGGTCGAGGACGCCCTGGAGCGCGCGCTCAAGCTGGAGCCGACGCCTCACGTTCTGATCTGCGGCTCGCTTTATCTGGCCGGCGAAGTGCTGGCGATGAGCCCCGAGACTTGGCCGGCCTAAGCGGGTAAGGCTGGCTGACGCCGATAGGGCGGCACGGCCCGCCGGACATCCTCGGCGAGCGCGCCCGTCCTGGCAGGAACCGCCAATGGCCAAGGGTCAGAAGAAGTCCAACAAGGAAGTCCGCAAACCGAAGGCCGAGAAGAAAGCCCCGCCGGTCTCGGTCTCGCCGTTCATCGTGACGCCCAAGAAGTAGGCCGCTCTAGGACGAACTTGGACGAAAAACGCCCGCCCCGGAGACCGGAGCGGGCGTCTTCAATTCCGGCGGAAAGACCGCTTAAGCCGGTTGAACACCGGCCTCGTTCAGCCATTCCAGGATCTTGGCCTTGGGCATGGCGCCGACCTTCATCGAGGTCATTTGGCCATCGCGGAACAGCATCATGGTCGGAATGCCGCGGACGCCGTAGCGCGACGGGGTCGTCGGGCTGTCCTCGATATTGACCTTGGCGACGGTGACGACGTCGGCCAGCTCTTCCGAGATCTGCTCCAGGGCCGGGGCGATCTGCTTACAGGGGCCGCACCACTCGGCCCAGAAGTCCACCAGCACGGGCTTGCCGGCCTTCAGGACGTCGGATTCGAAGGTGGCGTCGGTCACCACAACGGTGCTCATGGTCTGCTCCAGTCTGGCGTCACGCGACGGCGCGGAGGACGCGATAAGGGTCGAAGCCCAGGATTCGTTCCGGGCGCTTGCGTCAAGATGTAGGGGGAGGTTGGCCGTCCGGCAACGGGATTAGGCCAGTCGGGCCAGCGCTTGGGCCATCACCTTTTCTGGAACCGGCATCAGTTTGGGACCGTCGGTCCAGACCAGGGCGGCCTCGATCGCCCGGCCGGGGAACACTTCGCGCAGCACGGCGGCATAGACCGCCATCTGGGCCAGATAGGCGGGATCGGCGTCTTCGATCTGGTCAGGAGACGGACGATTGGTCTTGTAATCGACCACCAGCACCCGCTCGGCGTCGACCACCAGCCGGTCGACGCGGCCGGAAACGGCCAAGCCCCTCGGCAGATGGGCGCTGGTTCCGGCCAGCGCGACCTCGGCGCGGGAGCCGGGTCCGAACACCGCGGCGAAGCGGGCGTCGTCCAGGACCCCGAAGGCGGCTCGGGTCATTTCCTCGCGCTGCTCGTCCGTCAGATCCCGCTCTCCGGCCAGCAGGCGCTGGGCCGCGTTGGCGCGCTGATCGGGCGCGATGTCGGGCAGCAGCTGCAGCAGCTTGTGGACGATCTCCCCCCGGCGATAGCGGCCCAGGCCCGAGACCCGCGCCAGCGGCGAGGGCGCCGGGACGCGGGCATTGTCCTCGATCCGCGACGGGGCGGCGTAGCGGGCCGCCGCCGGCTCGGGCGGCGCGGCGCGGGTCATCCAGCTTGGCGAGGCCGCCGAGGCGCGGACGTCCTCCGCCACGCGGGGCGCGGGCGCCGGATCGGGGCCGTAGCGCAGGATGGCGGCGTCACCTTCGCCGAGGGTTCGCACCTCGGGGGCGATGTCGGGGTGGGCGAAGGCGGCGCGGGCGGCGGCGTACCAGCCGCCGACCTTGTCATCCTTGGTCCGCGCGTCGATTCGGCCGCACAGGATCAGCCGGTCGCGGGCCCGGGTCAGGGCCACGTACAGCAGGCGCAGGGCTTCCTGGCTTTCCTTCTCCTCGCGCAGCTTGCGGGCCCTGGCCGAGGCGTCGCAGTCGCCTTTGCCGCTGGCGCACCACAGCAGGGCGCCGTCCTCGGTGACCAGGAACGGCGAGCCGCCGGCCCCGCGCTTCACGGTCGTCTCGGGCAGGAAGACGATCGGCGCCTCCAGACCCTTGGAGCCGTGGGCGGTCATCACCCGCACTTCGCGCCGGGCCCCTTCCATCTCCCGCTTGACCACGATGTCCAGAGCCGCGAAGTCGGCGACCAGGGCCTCGAGATCACGCACCCCGCGCTGCTCGGCTTCCATCACCTGGGCCAGGAATTCGTCGAGCGCCTCTTCGGCCTCGGCTCCCAGGCGGGTCAGCACCTTGGCCCGATGCGAGCGGCCGTCTTCACCAACCAGTCCGAGCCAGCCGGCGAAGAATTCGAACGGTTGCCGGCGACGGCCTTCGGTAAGCGCCCAGTCCAGCACCGTCCGCGCGGCGGTCCATTCGGGGCGCTCCTCCGCTCGTCGGCGCAGCTCGAGCCACAGCGTCGCGCGGCGGCCTTTGGCCAGGGCGTAGACGTCCTCGTCGGTCAGCGAACAGAACGGCGTCTTCAGCAGCGCCGCCAAGGTCAGGTCGTCATCCGGGAACAGGATGAAGCGCCCCAGGGCCAGCAGGTCCTCGAAGGCGATATGGCTGGACAGCGATAGGCGATCAGCCCCGGCCACCGGCACGCCGCGCCGTTTCAGGGCGCGCAGGATCTCCTCGAACAGCACCTTGCGGCGTCGGACCAGCACGAGGATGTCGCCGGCATGGGCGGCGCGATGGCGGCCGAGTTCTTTATCGAACACCGCGTCGCCTCGGCTGAGGATCGCGGCGGTCTCGGCGGCGATCGCCTCGGCCAGGCGGCGGTTGGCGCTGCGCTCGCTCTCGGCGTCGACGGGCGCTTCCCAGGCCTCCCGCTCCTCGCCGGGCAGCTCGCGGGTCAGGGGCCAGAGGTCGACGCAGCCAGGGCCGTCGGTGCGGAACGGCTCGTGGCGGACCAGGTCCTGGCCGACCGGCGGCGGCACGCCCTCGCGGGTTTCGGGATCGGAGAACAAAGCGTCGACGAAGCTCAGCACCTCGCGGGTCGAGCGATACGAGACCGTCAGCGGCACGCCCTTGCCGATCGCGCCGACGGCCTCGATGCGGGCGATGTAATTCTGCGTCTCAACCAGCAGCCGCTGCGGATCGGCGCCCTGGAACGAATAGATCGACTGCTTTTCGTCGCCGACCACGAACAGGGTCCGCTCGGCCCGGCGACCGCTCCAGCCTTCGGACGTCTCGCCGGCGAAGAAGTCGGCGGTCAGGGCGCTGAGGATCTCCCACTGCTCGGGCGCCGTGTCCTGGGCCTCGTCGAGCAGGATGTGATCGACGCCGCCATCCAGCTTGTAGAGCACCCAGGCCGCCTCGACCTTCTCGGTCAGCAGCACGCGGGCCTTGTCGATCAGGTCGGTGAAGTCGAGCGCGCCGCGAGCGTCCTTCTCGATCTGGTGCGAGGTCACGTACAGCACCGCCAGGCGCAGAGCGTCGGCGGTGTCCTCGGCGACCTTGGCGGCGCGGACCCGCTCGCGGGCGGCCTCCAGCTTGGCCTGTTCCATCAGCAGGACCTCGCGCAGGTCCTCGCGGCTCTTCAGCCCCGAGGCCTTGGCCGGCCAGGTCGCGGGCGTTCCGTCGCCGCCTTCGGTGAACAGGGCGCGCAGGGCCAGGTCCAAGGTCGCGTCCGGATCGCGGGCCACGGCCGCGAGCGCCTCGGCGTACTTGGCGTCCTGCTTGCCGCCGCCGTCGAACAACACCGTGGCGGCCGCGCGCCAGGCGCCGAGGTCCAGCCGGGCCATGGCCTGGGCGGCGAGGTCGGCGGCCGAGGTCGGCGCATCGAATCCGCAGCGGTTCCAGGCGTCGGCGATCGCCTCGGAGAGGCCGCCGCAGCGGGCGACATAGGCCATGATCTGGCCGCGTCGCGTCTCGAAGCCCGCGAACATCGCCTCGAAGCTCTGGAAATCCAGGCCCACGGAGAATCGGGCATAGGCTTCGGAGTAGGCGTCCTGATGGCTGTCGACCCAGGCGGCGGTGGCGCGGCGGGCGGCGCGGGCGATAGCTGCGCCGGCCTGATCGTCCATCACCGTGAAGCCGGGCGAGACCCCCGCCTCCAGCGGGAAGCGCCGTAGCAGCTTTTCGCAGAAGGCGTGGATGGTCTGGATCTTCAAGCCGCCCGGTGTCTCCAGCGCCTGGGCGAACAGGGCGCGGGCCTCGGAGAGGCGGCGGGCGTCATAGGTCGCATCGCTCTCGCCAACCAGCTTGACGAGCTCGGCCCGCAGGTCGGCGTCGCTGGTCACCGACCACTTGCCCAGCCGCTCGAACAATCGCCGCTGCATCTCGGCGGCGGCGGCCTTGGTATAGGTCACGCACAGGATCGCCTCGGGCTTGACCTTGGCCAGCAGCAGGCGCGCGACGCGGTCGATCAGGGTCTTGGTCTTGCCCGAGCCGGCATTGGCCGTGACGAAGGCCGAGATCGCCGGATCGGCGGCGATGCGCTGCGGATCGTGGAGGCTCATTCGCCCTCCCCGTCGTCGCCGCTGGTCGACCACTCGAACACCCGCGCCAGGTGGGCGTAGTCGCCGGGGTGCTCCTTGACGAACTGCGGAGCGACCCGCGAGCGGTAGGGCTCGGCCGGATCGTCGTAGCGGGCGATCAGGGTCGAGAGGCCTTCCAGCGCCTTCGCGGCGGCGGCGCTGCTTTCCTCGCCGGCGAAGGCGCGGACCTGTTCCTCGCCCGCCGGGCGGCGGCCGGTGACGCGGACATAGGTCAGGTCCCCCGGCGCGGGCTTGCCCAGGTCCGGAAAGCCGCCGTGCATCAGGATCGCCGCCGTCAAGGTCAGCTGCGGCGAGAAGCCGGTGTCGACCTGCTTCTGCGACGGCGCGGCGCCGGTCTTGTAATCGAGGATATGGACGGTCCCGTCGGCCGTCGGCTCCAGCCGGTCGGCCTTGGCGGTCAGGGTGAACGGTCGGCCGTTGATCGAGAGTTGCAGTTCGCCCGCCGCCTCGACGACCACCTTGCGGGCGGTCGTGCGACGCTGGCGTTCCCAGTCGGCGACCCACAGGGCGGCCTCGCGGGCCAGGGCCCTCTCCCGAGCCAGGGCGGTCGGCGGCATGCCGGCCGCGACCAGGGCGTCGACATAGAGCTTCTCGAACACGGTGGCCGCGTTGGCCGGCACGGCGTCGGGGAAGGTCTCGGCGAAAAGTTCGAACGCCGCGTGGATGGCGGTGCCGCGCGCTCTGGCCTCGACCGGCTCGTCGGGACGCTCCAGCGGATAGAGCCGCAGGATGTCGCGCGCCCAGACGGCGTAGGGGTCACGGGTCAGGGCCTCGACACGGGTCACGGCCATCTTGCGCGGGCGATCCTCGACCGGCGGGACCGGGGCGGGACGGGAGATCGGGGCATAAGGGCGAGGGGCGTCGAGGGCGCGGACCCAGTCTAGCACGTCGTCGCGGCGAGGCAGGGTGAGGCCGGCGCCGGCGGCCAGGGTCTTCAGCCGCCACAGCCAGCGCGACTCGACGGCCGGCGCGCCGCCGCGCCGCTCGCAATGGACCAGCACCACATCCGGCGCGCTGGCGGCCTGGGCGAAGTCGTGGGCGGTCAGGCCGATCCGGCGTTCGGGCGGCGGCAGGCCGAGACGCGCGCGCATCGGCCGCGACAGGAACGGGTCGATCGGCGCGCCCTGCGGCCAGACGCCCTCTTCCAGCCCGGCCAGCACCAGGCGGTCGGCGCGGACCAGGCGGGCCTCGATGGCGCCGAGAATGCGCAGCCGCGGATGGGTGGCGCCGCCGACCCGGACCGTCTCCTCGTTGACCAGCCGGTCGAGGATGTCGGCGAAGGCCTGGGGCGAGGCGTCGGGCAGGGCCTGGCCGTCCTGGATCAGGGCCGCCATCAGGGCCCCGAGGCACTCGCCGGCCGAACCGGCCCACAGGCGGGCGGGAGCGATCAGGCTCTCCAGGCCCTCGACCAGAGCTTGGGCCGCCTGGGCCGGAGGCGCGAAGTCGTCGCCGGCATAGGGCGCGGCGGCGTGGTCGATCGTGGCCAACACGCGCTCGGCCAGCGCCAGGGCGTCGGGCGCGTCTTTCAAGCGGGCGCGCAGCACCTCGGCGGAGCCGGGCGCCGCGCCGCGCAGGCCCTTGCGTTCCAGCAGGGCGGCGGCGGAGGCTTCATCCTCGCCCAGCACCAGCGGATGCTTGGCGAAGGCCAGCAGGCGGACGGGATTCAGCGGTTCCTCGACCAGGCGCGCCAGATGCAGGGCCAGGATCGCCGCGCCCGAAGCGGCCAGCGGCGCGCCGGCCGAGCTGTCGGGGATCACGCCCCAGCGCTGCAGCCGGGTCATCACCCGGCGGGCCAGGGTCTGGTCGGGGGTGACCAGGGCGGCGGTCATGTCCGGCGTTTCGAGCGCCTCGCGCAGCAGCAGGGCGCACGCACCGGCGGCTTCTTCCTCGGCGCGGGCGGCGATCACCGAGAATCCGGTCAGGCCCTCGGCGATCGGGTCGAGGTCCGGCGCTTCGGCGCGCAGAGCAGCGATCTGGGCCAGCCAGTCGGCGGTGGCCTCGGCCGGGCGCAAGGCCTCGTTGACGATCCGGCGCCGCCAGCGGCCTCGGCTGTCGACGTCGGGAACCCAGGCCCGGACCTCCGAGCGGGCGACGCCGGCCCGGTCGAGCAGCCGCTTCATCGCGCCCTGCGGATGCTGCTCGCCTTGCGTACCTTCGATCTGCGCCCAGGCGCTGTCGGCCAGGTCCTCGTCGAGGCCGGGTAGCACCACGGCGCCCTTCGGCGCGGCGGCGACGACGCGCAGCAGGTCGGCGGTGGCGGGCGCGGTGCCGGTCGAGCCGGCGGCGACCAGCACCTCGGTCGGCGGATCGTTCCGCCACTGCTCTTCCAAGGCCCGCAGCAGCCGCACCCGGCGTTCGGAGACGTCGATAAGGCCGAGGTCGGTCAGCCGCTCGGGCCAGGCGCGCAGCACCGCCTTCAGGAACTTGGCCGAGACCTGCCAGTGCTGGGCCAGGTCGCCTTCGGCCAGGCCGTCCAGCTTGCCATCAATCTCGACCTCCTCGATCTGCGAGCTGTCCAGGAAGTCGGACAGGGCCTTGGCCAGCTCCAGCGCCTGGACGGGGCCGGGTTTGAACGACAGCAGGCCGCCGTGGTCGACGACCAGCCGCGCCAGCTCGAACCGGCGGCGGCGCGAGGAGATGGCCGGCGGAATGTCCAGCGACAGATAGCCCGGCTCGAACGGCGGCTCGCCCTCGTCCAGGTCGCCCAGCGGCCGGATCTGCGGCAGCAGCAGGGCGCGGCCGCCGCCGACCGCCAGGAAGGCGTCGGCCAGGGCGCGGGCGCCGCGCCGGGTCGGGGTCAGGACCGTGGCGCGGGGCAGGGCCTCGGGGCCCAGCGGCTCCAGGGCGCTCAGCAGGCCGCGCGCCAGGTCGTCGACGAACGGGCGGTGGGCGGGGATCGAGAACCAGCGCGGCCCCGGTCTTTCGAAGAAAGGGGCCGGACCACTCATTCTTCTGAGAGCCGCGCCTCTGCCGCCAGCTTGGCGTCAGGATCGCCGACGTGCATCCAGAGCCCGTCCGGCGCGACGCCGTGGACGCGATGGTCGGCCGCCAGCCGCTTCCACAGCGGCAGCAGCGAGAACGGACCTTCAGGACCATCGGTAGTGATCGCCGGCTTGCAGATATGGACGCCGACATAGACCAGCGGCGCGATCTCGCCGGGGTCCTTGAAGCGCACGACGCCATCCCCGGCCAGGAACACGTCGCCGCTGTCATGGAAGCCGAGCGAGCCGCCGGTCGAGGCCAGCATGAGGCAGACGTCCATCGCCTCGGGATTCCAGGCGGCGGCCACGGCGTCGATGGCCGCGCCGGCGTGCTCGATCCAGACGGAGTCGATATTGGCCACGAACACCGGGCCGTCGCCCAGCAGCGGCAGGGCGTGCTTGATGCCGCCGCCGGTCTCCAGCGCCTGGGCGCGTTCGTCCGAGATGACGATGCGCGGGCCAAGGCCCTTGGCTTCGCGCGCCCTCAGGTGAGCTTCGACCAGGTCGGCGAAATAATGGACATTGACCACGGCGGTCTCGACCCCCGCGGCAGCCAGGCGGTCCAGCATGTGATCGATCAGCGCCTTGCCGGCGACCTCGACCAGGGCCTTGGGCCGATCGTCGGTCAGGGGGCGCATGCGGGTGCCGAGGCCGGCGGCCAGCACCATCGCTGTTTTCGGGCCGCTCATCGACGCGTCTCCACCGGTACGTTCTTGTCGAACCACGCCTTGAGGTCCGCCAACGCCGGATCGGCGAAGCAGACGTCCAGATAGACCCACAGGCGCGGGATGAAGTCGGCGTAGCGCGGCTTGCCGTCGCGCGTCACCAGCCGCGCGAAGATGCCCAGGATCCGGATGATGTTGAGCGCGCCCAGCGCATGATAATCGGCCAGAAAGGTCGTGCGGTCCAATTCCGGCCGTGCGGCCAGGTAGCGCTCCAGGCAGGCGGCTTCGCGCTCGGGCAAGACGGTGCGGCGGGCGTCGTGCAGCAGCATCGACAGGTCCCAGGCGGGGTGGGCCAAGAGCGCGTCCTGGAAATCCAGCATGCCGACCCGCGCCGCGCCCTGGCGCTCCGGCAGCCAGATCAGGTTTTCGGCGTGATAGTCGCGGTGACAGAAGACGCTCGCGCCGGCCTCGCCCTTGGCGCGGATCGGAGCCCAGATGGCTTCCCAATCCGCCAGGGCCGCTGCGTCGAAGGTCAGGTCGCGGAACTTCGGCTGCCACTCGACGAAGATGTCGTGGGCGGTCTTCAGGGCCAGGCCGTCATAGGTCAGCAGCGGCCAGGTGGAGCCATCGAAGCTGAGCACGTCCGGGGCTGGCGCGGCGTGAAGGGCCAGCAGGCCGTCGATGGCGGCGTCGTACAGCGGAGCCTCGTCGGTCCCGGCCTCGATCAGGCGGGCATAGAGGTCGTCGCCCAGGTCCTCCAGCACGGCCAGGCCCGCCGCCGCGTCGGCGGCCAGCACCTTGGGCGCCGAGAGCCCCTGGGCGTTCAGCCAACCGGCGCAGGCGACGAAGGCGTCCACTCGGCCGGCGGCCAGGCGGGCCAGGGCATTGTAGCCAAGCGCGGCGCGCTGGGCTGGCGTGGCGTCCGGCGGACAGGGCGCGGTCTCGACCGACGGCGGCTGGTCCATGAAGATGAAGCTGGCGACGCCTCGATGCAGCCGCTCGTACGACCGCGTCGAGGCGTCGCCCCCCAGCGGCTGACGGCGGACGTCGCCGAAGCCGTGGGCCTCCAGGAACGCGGCCTTGGCCGCTTCTCTCTCAGACCCCATGGGGCGCTCAGAACTCAAGGGAACGTCCTTCGAAATCACCGTGCCGCACGATGACGGCGCGTCGTGCGTCGCCGTCGAGGGCGATGTCTATATCGAGCCGAGTCGCCGGCAAACGCCCTTCCAATCTCTGGGGCCACTCGATCAAGGCGACGCCGTCGTCCAGCGCCTCGTCCAGCCCGATCTCGTAGGCCTCGTCGGGGTCCGTCAGGCGGTAGAGGTCGAAGTGGGCCAGCGGAAAGGCGGTCGCCTCGTAGAACTGCACCAGGGTGAAGGTCGGGCTGGGGACCTCCTCATCGGGCGAGGTCAGGGCGCGGATCAGGGCCCGGGCCAGGGTTGACTTGCCGGCCCCCAGCGGACCGGTCAGGCAGACGGCGTCGCCCGGACGCAAGGCGGCGGCCAGGGCCCGGCCCAGCGCCTGGGTCGCGGCCTCGTCGGCGAGAAAGAGGGTGGTCACGTCAGGGCGGCTCGTCTTTTCGGTAGGCAACACGCGCTCCACATACCGCTTCAATGTCTCCGTGGCTTCCCCGGTCGTGGGACAAGGCCTTGGGATCGATCAGCGGCGTCCTGGCTTGGTCAGCCAGTTCGGACCGCGTGGGGCTTCCATTGGCGTCGCTCACGCGCTAACCGCAATCCCCGATGCCGACATCCCTTCGCACCGCCTATCGCGAGCGCCTGGCCCAGGGCGAGATCAAGCCCGACGTCGCCCAGGCCGCCGCCGTCGAGGCGCTGTCGCGGCTGGAGTCCGACCTCGACTCCGCCGGCGAGCCCGGCTTCTCGCTGTTCGGCCGCAAGCCCAAGAGCCAGCGCGGCGTCTACCTCTGGGGACCGGTGGGGCGCGGCAAGTCCATGCTGATGGACCTGTTCTTCGACAGCGCGCCCGTAGCCAAGAAGCGCCGCATCCACTTCCACGCCTTCATGGCCGAGGTCCACGCCGACATCGACGCCTGGCGTAAGGGCGACGCGGCGGCGCGCAAGGCCCGCTTCGGACAGGCCAAGGGCGACGATCCGATCGCGCCGACGGCCGAGCGGATCTCCGACGAGGCCCGCCTGCTGTGCTTCGACGAGCTGCAGGTCACCGATATCGCCGACGCCATGATCCTGGGCCGGCTGTTCGAGGCCCTGTTCGCGCGGGGCGTCACCCTGGTGGCCACCTCGAACCGGCCGCCGGAGGACCTCTACAAGGACGGCCTCAACCGCCAGCTCTTCCTGCCGTTCATCGACATGCTGAAGTCGGCCCTGGACGTCGTGGCCGTGCGCGGCCCGGTCGACTTCCGCTTGGATCGCCTGCGGGCCGCCCGCACCTGGCTTGCGCCGAACGACAAAGCCAATCAGGCGGAGTTCGAGCGCCTTTGGGCCGACATGCTGGACGGCGCGCCCGAGACCGGCGCGACCTTGGAGGTCCTGGGCCGCAAGATGCGCCTGCCGCGCGCGACCGGCGGCATGGTGCGCTCGTCGTTCGCCAGCCTGTGCCAGCAGGCGCTGGGACCGCAGGACTATCTGGCGATCGCCGAGCGCTTCCACACCGTGTTCCTGGAGGACGTGCCGCGCCTGACGCCCGCCCGACGTGACGCGGCCAAGCGGTTCAACACCTTGATCGACGCGCTCTATGAAGCCGACGCCAAGCTGGTGGCTCTGGCCGAGGCCGAGCCCGAGGCGCTGTATCCCGAGGGTGACGGATCCTTCGAGTTCGAGCGGACGGTTTCGCGCCTGCAGGAAATGCGGTCGGCCGACTATGTGGCGCGGGTCCGAGATTAGGGAAACGAGATGACCGTCAAAGATCGCCTTCGCGTCCACGAGACCAAGCTGCTCTCCGACAACTGGTACGTCCTGAAGACGACCAGCTTCGACTGGAAGCGTCGCGACGGGACCTGGCAGACCCAGCACCGTGAACATTACGACCGCGGCAACGGGGCGGTGCTGCTGCCCTACAACCTGACGAACCGGACCGTGCTGCTGGTGAAGCAGTTCCGCTGGCCGGCTTTCGTGAATGGCTATGACGACCTGCTGATCGAGGCCGCCGCCGGCCTACTCGACGACGCCGAACCCGAGGTCCGGATCCGGGCCGAGGTCGAGGAGGAGCTGGGCTATCGCCTGAGCGAGGTGCGCCCGGTGTTCCAGGCCTTCATGAGCCCAGGTTCGGTCACCGAGATCCTGCACTTCTTCGTGGCCGAGTACGACGCCTCGATGCGGATCGGCGACGGCGGCGGCCACCCCGACGAGGGCGAGGACATCGAGGTGCTGGAGCCGACCATCGACGAGGCCCGGGCCATGATCGCCGATGGCCGCATCCGCGACGCCAAGACCATCATGCTGCTGCAGCACCTGGCCCTGACGGTGTTCCGCGCCTGACGCGATCGCGCCGCGTTACGCAACCTTGGCCTTTGGACTTCAGGGGTGGGCCTGGGATGCGACCTGCGAACGTTTCTCAACAGGGCGCCGTTTAATTGACACCCAAGCCTTCGCGCTTAAAAGCGTCCCGCAACGCACAAAGGCTACTGAGGTTGGACCTTCCATGACCGATACGAGCCGGGGGCCGCTGGAGCGCCCGATGTCGCCGCACCTGCAGGTGTGGCGCTGGCATATCACCATGGCCTGCTCGATCCTGCACCGCGGCTGCGTCATCGGCCTGTACGTCGGCGCCGTGATCCTGGCCGGCTGGGCGGCCGCCGTGGCCGCCGGCCCCGAGGCCTATGCCGGCTATCTGAGCATCCTGGGCTCGCCGATCGGCAAGCTGGTGCTGCTGGGCGAGACCTTCGCCGTGTTCTTCAACATCGCCTACGCGATCCGCCAGACCTTCTGGGACGCCGGCAAGGGCTTCGCCCCGCGCATCGCCGACATGACCGGCGCCATGGCGATCGCCTTCGCGGTCGTGGCGACGATCGTCACCTGGGTCATCGCCGGCGCGAACGGAGCGTTCTGACCATGAGCAAGTCTGCTTCCGAGCAATACCGCACGCCGCTGTCGCGCGCCCGTGGCCTGGGCGCCTCGCGCCACGGGGTCGGCCACTTCATCACCGAGCGGGTCTCGGGCCTGGCCCTGATCCCGCTGAGCATCTGGGGCGTCTACGCGGCCCTGAAGCTGGTCGGCGCCGACCAGCACAG
Source organism: Caulobacter sp. Root343 (assembly GCF_001425745.1). GTDB lineage: Bacteria > Pseudomonadota > Alphaproteobacteria > Caulobacterales > Caulobacteraceae > Caulobacter. The sequence goes on from NZ_LMDF01000003.1 coordinate 17,671, forward strand.
CGTCACGACCTGGATCGGCCAGCCGGTGAACGCCGTGCTGCTCAGCCTGCTGCTGATCGCCGCCCTGATCCACCTGCAACACGCGGTCCAGGTGGTGATCGAGGACTACATCCACCGTTTCACGAGCAAGTCGGCCCTGGTGATCGGCAATCTGTTCGTCTGCGTGCTGGCCGGCGCCGTGGGGGTCTTTTCGATCCTCAAGGTGGCCCTGACCGTGACCGGAGCCCATTGATGTCGGCCTACAAGTTCATCGACCACAAGTTCGACGTCGTCGTCGTCGGCGCCGGCGGTTCGGGTCTCCGCGCCGCCTTGGGCGCCGCGCAAGCTGGCTTGAAGACCGCCTGCATCACCAAGGTGTTCCCGACCCGCAGCCACACGGTCGCGGCGCAGGGCGGCATCTCGGCCTCGCTGGGCAATATGGGCCAGGACGACTGGCGCTGGCACATGTTCGACACCGTCAAGGGCTCGGATTGGCTGGGCGACCAGGACGCCATCGAGTATCTGACCCGCAACGCTCCGGCGGCGGTCTACGAGCTCGAGCACTGGGGCGTGCCCTTCTCGCGCACGGCCGACGGCAAGATCTACCAGCGCGCCTTCGGCGGCATGACCAAGAACTACGGCGAAGGCCCGATCCAGCGCACCTGCGCGGCGGCCGACCGCACCGGTCACGCCATGCTGCACACGATGTACGGCCAGTCGCTGGCCCACGACACCGAGTTCTTCATCGAGTACTTCGCCCTCGACCTGATCATGGACGACGGCGTCTGCCGTGGCGTGACGGCGTGGAAGCTCGACGACGGCACCCTGCACCGTTTCCAGGCCCAGATGGTGATCCTGGCCACCGGCGGTTACGGCCGCGCCTACTTCTCGGCCACCTCGGCCCACACCTGCACCGGCGACGGCAACGCCATGGCGCTGCGCGCCGGCCTGCCGCTGCAGGACATGGAATTCGTGCAGTTCCACCCCACCGGAATCTACGGCGCTGGCTGCCTGATCACCGAGGGCGCCCGCGGCGAAGGCGGCTACCTGACCAATTCGGAAGGCGAGCGCTTCATGGAGCGCTATGCGCCGTCCGTGAAGGATCTGGCGCCGCGCGACATGGTCAGCCGCGCGATGACCATCGAGATCCGCGAAGGTCGCGGCGTGGGCCCGAACAAGGACCACATCTTCCTGCACCTGGATCACCTGGATCCGAAGATCCTGCACGAACGCCTGCCCGGCATCTCCGAGACCGCCAAGGTCTTCGCGGGCGTCGACGTCACCAAGGCGCCGATCCCGGTGCTGCCGACCGTCCACTACAACATGGGCGGCATCCCGACGAACTATCACGGCGAGGTCGTCACCAAGCTCGGTGACAATCCCGACCAGGTGATCCCCGGCCTGATGGCCGTGGGCGAGGCCGCCTGCGTGTCGGTGCACGGCGCCAACCGCCTGGGCTCGAACTCGCTGATCGACCTCGTGGTCTTTGGTCGCGCCGCGGCCCTGCGCTGCGCCGAGATCCTCAAGCCCGGCGCCAAGCAACCCGAGCTGAAGGACGTTCAGACCGACGGCCACCTGGCCCGCTTCGATCGCTTCCGCAACGCCTCCGGCGCGACCTCGACCGCCGAACTGCGTCTCGAGATGCAGAAGGCCATGCAGGAGGACGCGGCGGTGTTCCGCACCGGCGAAAGCCTCGACAGTGGCGTCGCGCGCCTGGCCGAGGTCTGGCGCAAGAAGGCGGACATCAAGGTCAGCGATCGGGGTCTGGTGTGGAACACCGACCTGATGGAGACCCTAGAGTTCGACAATCTGATCGGCCAGGCGGTGGTCACGGTGAACGGCGCGGTCAACCGCACCGAAAGCCGCGGCGCCCACGCCCGTGAGGACTTCGCGGACCGCAACGACGCCGAATGGATGAAGCACACCCTGGCCTGGCTCGACGTCGAGACCGGCAAGGTGAAGATCGACTATCGTCCGGTCCACAGCTACACGATGTCCGACGACATCGCCTACATCCCGCCGAAGCAACGGGTCTACTGAGGGTACGATGGTCGAACTCGCACTCCCCAAGAACTCGCAGGTCAAGTCGGGCAAGCACTGGCCCGCGCCGGCCGGCGCCAAGAAGGTTAAGACCTTCAAGATCTACCGGTACGATCCGGAAGCCGGTGGCAATCCGCGCTGGGACACCTACGACGTCGACATGGACGCCGTGGGCCCGATGGTTCTGGACGCCCTGCTCTACATCAAGAACAGCATCGACCCGACCCTGGCCTTCCGCCGGTCGTGCCGGGAAGGCGTCTGTGGCTCGTGCTCGATGAACATCGGCGGCCGTAACACCCTGGCCTGCACCCACGGCTGGGCCGAGGTGCCGGGCAAGGCGGTCCAGATCAGTCCGCTGCCGCACCTGCCAGTGGTCAAGGACCTGATCCCGGACCTGACGCTGTTCTATGCCCAGTACGCCTCGATCGAGCCCTGGCTGCACACCGACACGCCCGAGCCGCAGACCGAGTGGAAGCAGAGCCCGGAGGATCGCGAGAAGCTCGACGGCCTCTACGAATGCATTCTCTGCGCCTGCTGCTCGACCTCGTGCCCCAGCTACTGGTGGAACGGCGACAAGTATCTGGGCCCGGCGGTCCTGCTGCACGCCTATCGCTGGCTGATCGACAGCCGCGACGAAGCGACCGGCGACCGCCTTGACGCGCTCGAGGACCCGTTCAAGCTCTATCGCTGCCACACGATCATGAACTGCGCCCAGGTCTGCCCGAAGGGTCTGAACCCCGCCAAGGCGATCGCCGAGATCAAGAAGATGATGGTCGAGCGCGTCGTCTGACGCGCTCGCTATCTGCTCCCCACTTATCCGCCTTGATCAAAGGCGCTTGCCAATAGGTGACGCCGGCGTCATTTTTGACGAAAGGGAGGGCGTCCTTGAGCGCTAACGCCAATCAGAACGCGTGCGTCGTCATCGTCGGCGCGGGTCATGCGGGCGGTTCGGCCGCGGCCTTCCTGCGCCAGTACGGCCACGAGGGGCGGATCGTGCTGATCGGCGACGAGCCGCTGCTGCCCTATCAGCGTCCGCCGCTTTCCAAGGCCTGGCTGAAAGGCGAGGCCGATGCCGACAGCCTCTCGCTGAAACCGGTCGAATGGTACGCGGACAACAACGTCTCCCTGCGGCTGTCGGGCGTGGCCGAGCGGATCAACCGGTCCGAGAAGACCGTGACCCTCGCCTCGGGCGAGGCCATTTCCTACGATTTCCTCATTCTCGCCACCGGGGCCCGCGCCCGTGAGCTGCCGATCCCCGGCTCGGACTTGGCCGGCGTCCTGGCTCTGCGCACAGCAGCTGACGCCGAGTTGCTGAAACATGCTTTGGGCCCCGACAAGCGCCTGGCCGTGATCGGCGGCGGCTATGTCGGGCTCGAAGCAGCCGCCTCGGCCCGGGCCCTAGGCAGTTATGCCATGGTCGTCGAACGCGAAAGCCGCGTCCTGGCCCGTGTCGCCTGCGAGACCCTGTCGATTTTCTTCCAGGACTATCATGGTCGCCACGGCGTGACGTTCGCGCTGAACGCCGGCGTCGCGGGCTTCGACGGCGTGGATGGCCATGTCACGGGCGTGAGGTTTACCGACGGCCAGGTCGTAGCCTGTGACGTCGCCCTGGTCGGGGTCGGCGCGATTCCCAATGACGAGCTGGCCAAGGATGCGGGCCTGGCCACGGCCAATGGCGTGGTCGTCGATCTGGAGGCGCGGACGAATGATCCGTCCGTCTTCGCGATCGGCGACGTCACCCACCGGCCGCTGCCGCTCTATGATCGGCAGTTCCGCCTGGAGAGCGTGCCCAACGCCCTGGAGCAGGCCAAGCAGGCCGCCTCGGCGATACTTGGCCGTCCAGGCCCGTCGCCCGAGGTTCCATGGTTCTGGTCCGACCAGTATGATCTGAAGCTGCAGATCGCCGGCCTGCCGTTCGAGGCCGACCGTCAGGTGGTGCGCGGCGACGTCGCCGCCGCCAGGTTCGCGGTGTTCCATCTGAAGGGCGACCTGCTTCAGGCGGTCGAGGCGGTCAACGCGCCGCCCGAGTTCATGGCCGGCAAGCAGCTGATCGCCAAGCGCACGCCGGTCGACGTCCACAAGCTCGCCGATCCGGCGGTGTCCATGAAGGAGGTGGCGGCCTAGGGGTCGCCTCCCAAAGAGAGAGCCTTCCAGGGGTAACGGAAAACAGATGGCCAAGATCACCTACATCGAACACGACGGAACCGAACACGCCCTCGAGGTGAAGCCGGGTCTGACGGTCATGGAAGGCGCGGTGAAGAACAACGTGCCGGGCATCGACGCCGACTGTGGCGGCGCCTGCGCCTGCGCGACTTGCCACGTCTATGTCGACGACGCCTGGCTGGCCAAGACCGGCGACAAGTCGGCCATGGAAGAGTCGATGCTGGACTTCGCCGAGAACGTCGAGCCCAACAGTCGCCTGTCGTGCCAGATCAAGGTGAGCGACGCGCTGGACGGCCTGGTCGTGCGCCTGCCGGAGAGCCAGCACTAAAGCGGCCTGTCAAAAGAGCGTCGTTATATTGTCGCGAGGGGGTTGCCAGTCGTCCGAGGGAGGACTAGATCACCGCCTCGCTCGGAACGGCATCGCGACCGGACGACGCGGCCCCCGCAAGGGAGTTGCATCGGTTCAGACGCTTCGCTAAACACCGCGCTTCAATCGACTCGATGACGGATCCGCAAGGGCGGCCACGGCGGCCCAGGGATCCTCTTTTTGTCTCTTCGATCCCGGATTTCCGGCGCGTCGAAGAAGCCGAAAAGAGTTGGTTGACTTCGGAATGTCGCTTCATTAGAAGCGCCGCTCCGGACATCGCAGACAAGAGTTCGCAAGAATTCAGCGGCGCGGTGTTAAGTCATTCAAGAAGTTGTTCTGAAGTTTCTTCAAAATAACTTGTTGACTGGCAAGGTTAGCTTCTCTAGAAGCTGGCCGCTCTGGTGTCTCCGGGATTTCCTGGGTTCGCCGGTCTTGTTCAAAACGTTTTAAAAAAAACGATTTGACATGGAATTCGAGGTTCGCTAGATAGCCGCCTCCGCCGACGACGGGCGTTAAACGGTTGGTTCGCCGGAAGGTGGACGGGTCTTTGACATTGTTGATTTGGAAAGAGAAACGCAGGCGGCGGCGCTCTGGCGATGGACTGAAAGGTTCATCTCGAACGCTGACAATTGCGGTCTCTTGAAGACACCATGAATATCATGGAC
>NZ_LMDF01000004.1 GCF_001425745.1 Caulobacter sp. Root343
CTGGCCGCTTCGCGGCCGTCCGCCCCCGGAGGGGGCGGAAGGATCGTGCGGCTCCTTCTTCCCCCTCCGGGGGAGGAGCGCCGTAGGCGCGGAGGGGGCCAGTGACACCCAAAGAATTTCAAAGGAGCCCCTCATGCCCAAATCCAAGCCGCCGCGCCGCAAGCGCCAGCGCCACCTCACCGACCGCACGAAAACCATGCTCGATTTCTATGACGACCTGGAGCGGATCACCGCCCGCGCCGAGCGCGAGGCCGAGCAGATGGCCCATCGGGTCCCGCCCGCCGAGCTGGCGGCCATGCGGGCGACTTGCGCCGAGAACCGGCGGATCTTCGCCGAGGCGCGCGCCGAGCTGATGACGCCCAGCCGTACGCCGGTGCTGGATCGGCTCGTGACCGAGGCACGGCGCCGAGAAGGACGCTGAACGACTACTCCGCCGCCACGGCCTCGGCTCGAACCTGGCCCATCGGCTTCAGGTCCAGGTCCTGGAACAGCCTGGAATCCTCGTCCTGGCCCGGCAGCGGGGTGGTCAGCAGCTTGCCGCCGACGAAGATCGAATTGGCGCCGGCCAGGAAGCACAGGGCCTGCAGCTCGCGGCTCATGCCTTCGCGGCCGGCCGACAGGCGAACCATCGATTTCGGGCAGACGATGCGGGCGACGGCGATGGTGCGGACGAACTCAATCGAGTCGATCGCCTTGCCCTCACCGAGCACCTTGTCGCCCAAGGGCGTGCCGCTGACCGGCACCAGGCCGTTGATCGGCAGGCTGTCGGGGTGGGACGGCAGGGTGGCCAGCTGGTGCAGCAGGCCGGCGCGGTCGCGGCGCTGCTCGCCCATGCCGACGATGCCGCCGCAGCAGGTGCTCATGCCGGCGTCGCGGACGTGGGCCAGGGTGTCGAGGCGCTCCTGGTAGGTGCGCGTGGTGACGACGTCGGCATAGTAGTCCGGGCCTGTGTCGAGGTTGTGGTTGTAATAGTCGAGGCCGGCGTCCTTCAGGGCCTTGGCCTGGTCGGCGGTCAGCATGCCTAGCGTCGCGCAGGTCTCCAGGCCCAGGGCCTTAACCTCGCCGATCATCGAGGCCAGCCTGGGCAGGTCGCGGTCCTTCAGCTCGCGCCAGGCCGCGCCCATGCAGAAGCGCTGGGCCCCACCGTCGCGGGCCGCCCGAGCCTTGGCCACCACGTCCTCGGTGGCCATCAGCTTCTCGGCCTTGAGGCCGGTCTTGAAGTGGGCCGACTGGCTGCAATAGCCGCAGTTCTCGGCGCAGCCGCCGGTCTTGACCGACAACAGCTGCGACAGCTGCATCTCGGAGGGATCGAACCAGGTCCGGTGGACGTTGGCGGCGTCGAACACCAGCTCCATGAACGGACGGTCGAACAGGGCCTCCACCTCGGCGAGCGTCCAGTCGTGGCGCGCCAGATGGAGAGGGGGGGGCGAAGCGTTGATCTTGCTCATGGCGCGCACGTTTGAACCCGCGTCAAACAGTTGGCAAGACGCTTGGCAAGACATCGGCCAGGCGGCATAGGGCTGGGAGCCGAAGGGCCCCGCGGGAGTTGGTCAGGCCATGGATCGCGAGATCGAGCTGAAATTCCTGATTCCGCCCGAGGCGGCGGCGCTGGCCCTGACCCTGCTGAAGGGCGAGGGCGCGGTGCGCCAGCTGGACGCCACCTATTTCGACACCCCCGGCCATACGCTGCGCAAGGCGGGCTTCGGCCTGCGCGTTCGCGACGGCGAGGGCGGCCGCAAGCAGACCTTGAAATCGGCCTCGGCTGGCGGAGTCTTCTCGCGGGGCGAATGGGAGGAGCCGATCGCCGGCCCGGGGCCCGACCGCGACGCCCTGGCCCGCACGCCGGCCGCCGCCATGCTGGCCGGCCAGACCCTGAAGCCGGTCTTCACGACCCGGGTCGAACGCGTGGTGCGCCTGATCCGGGTCGGCGAGACGGTGATCGAGGCGGCGCTCGACCGCGGCGAACTCAGCGCCGCCGATCGGCGCGCACCGGTCTGCGAACTGGAGCTGGAACTGAAGTCGGGCGAACCCCGGGCCCTGTTCGACCTGGCGCGCCAGCTGGCCCGGCGCGTGCCGCTGCGCCTGTCGCTGGTCAGCAAGGCCGAGCGCGGCTATGGCCTGGCCGCCGGCGCGCCGAGCGCCTCGCCGAAGCGGCAGGCCCCGACGCTGGATCCTGGCGTCAGCGTCGGCGAGGCGCTGCAGGCGCTGGGCCGGGCCAACCTCGCCCACCTCTGCGCCAGCCTGGAAGCGCTGCGCGAGCGGCCCGAGCCCGAGAGCGTCCATCAGGCGCGGGTCGCCTGCCGCCGGCTGCGGGCCTTGCTCAAGATCTTCAAGCCCCTGGCCCAGGACGCGGCCGCGCTTCGGCTGGACGCGGCGCTCGATGGGCTGGCCGGCGAGTTCGACGCCGCCCGCGACCTCGACGTCTTCGTCGGCGAGGTCTGGGTCAAGGCGGCCCCCGGCGCGGCCTTCGCCGGCCGCGACAACTTCGAACGCGCCCTCGATGCGGCGCGCGCCAACGCCTATCTGCGCATGGAGGCGGCTCTGGAAAGCCCGGAGGCTCGCGACGTGCTGCTGGAAGCGGCCGCTTGGCTCGAAGCTGGCTCCTGGACGACCGCCCCGGACCTGGCCGAGCGTCGCGACCGTCCCGCCGCCGCGTACACCGTCGAGGTCCTGGACCATCGGCGCAAGCAGCTGAAAAAGGGCGCCAAACGCTTCGACGAGCTCGACGCTCACCAGCGGCACAGGCTGCGCCTGAAGGGCAAGATCCTGCGCTACGCCGCCGAGGACCTTGGCGCGCTGTTCCCGGACCATCCCAAACGCGCCGAGCGCTTTCTCGACGCCGCGAAAGCCGTTCAGGATACGCTGGGCGTCTTGAACGACCGCCATGTCCGCCAAGCCTTGATCACGGCCGTCGCGCACAGCGACGAGGCCCTGGCCCACGCCGCCGGCCGCGTGGCGCTAATCGGCGACGAAACCGACCTACTGGCCCAGGCTCGCGACGCGCTCGAAGATCTCGTCGACGCAAAACCGTTCTGGTGAGGCCCAAAACGCGAAAAAGCCGCCCGAAGGCGGCTGTTTCGTTAGACCCTTGGGTGCGGGGACAGGATTTGAACCTGTGACCTTCAGGTTATGAGCCTGACGAGCTACCGGGCTGCTCCACCCCGCGTCAGGGTGTTGAGATTGA
>NZ_LMDF01000005.1 GCF_001425745.1 Caulobacter sp. Root343
GTCCATGATATTCATGGTGTCTTCAAGAGACCGCAATTGTCAGCGTTCGAGATGAACCTTTCAGTCCATCGCCAGAGCGCCGCCGCCTGCGTTTCTCTTTCCAAATCAACAATGTCAAAGACCCGCCCACCTTCCGGCGAACCAACCGTTTAACGCCCGTCGTCGGCGGAGGCGGCTATCTAGCGAACCTCGAATTCCATGTCAAATCGTTTCTCGAAGAAACTCTCCGACTTTCCCCGCCTGCCGGCCCAGAAGGCTTTCGGCGGAGCCGGCAGCTTCTAAAGAAGCCACCGGAGCCAGTCAAGCGCCTTTTCCAAAGAAAAGAGAAGCTTTCCTGGGGCGAAATACTTGGAAGCTCTTGCGAACCTCTTTGCATTTCTAAGAGGGCGGCTTCTAGCGAAGCAGATCCTCCCGGTCAACCGCCCTTTTCGCTTTTGTCTTCTTGGCGGCCAAAGCCACTTCAGAGCGCAAAAACCGACCGAGGCGCGCCGCTTGGAGCGCCGTAAGTCAGAAGGGATTCGATTGAGGCTGCGGAACTTAGCGATCCACTTTCAGAAACGCAAGCCCCGGAGGTCAAGGTTTCGTCCGGCGGGCCGCGGCCCCGAAGCGAGGGGCGGCTTCTAGAGCCCCCTCCCCGGCCCCGCAAGCCGGAAATCGCCATTCCATCCCCAGGTCCGCCAATCCCCTGTGCATGAACGCCGTCACGCGGACCTTGCGCATTGGCCAAGCCTCGCTCAGAAGGCTGAACGTTCCAGAGCGCGCGTATCCAAGCCGCGCGCTTATATAAGGTGACCGGCGTCCATGTTGTCCCAGAAGGCGCGTTACGCTCTGCGCGCGATGATCGAGCTGGCCCGCCACAACGGCCAGGTGACCGCCGGCGAACTGGCCGAGCGCGCCGACGCGCCGCGCAAGTTCCTGGAAGCGATTCTGCTGTCCTTGTCGCGCGAAGGGCTGGTGACCAGTCGGCGCGGCAAGTTCGGCGGCTACGTCCTAGGCCGTCCGGCCGAGGCGATCAGCTTCGCCGAGATCATCCGCCTGGTCGACGGCCCCCTGGCCCTGACGCCCTGCGTCAGCCGCACCGCCTTCCGCCGCTGCGAGGATTGTCGGGACCTGGCGACCTGCGCCCTGCGCGAGGCGCTGCTGCGCGCGCGCGACGCCACGGCCGCGGTGCTGGAAGGCTACAGCCTCGCCGACGCCGCCCAGGGCGCCGGCGCCGAGCTGATCGGGGGCTGAGCGCTCTATATAGAGGCCCGCCCTCAGCCCGCGGCGATATAAGCCTTGAGCCCGTCGGCCTCGGCTTGGGCCTCGTTGATCTTGTATTTCACGAGATCGCCGATCGAGATGATCCCGGCCAGGCGCTCGCCCTTCACCACCGGCAGGTGGCGGATCCGGCGATCGGTCATCCGCTCGAGCAGGGCGTCGATCGTCTCGTCGGGCTGGGCGAAGATCACGCTGGTGGTCATGCAGCCGCTGATCGGCTTGGTCAGCGCGCTCGCGCCTTCCTTGGCGATCACCCGGACGACGTCGCGTTCGGACAGGATCCCGACCACCGCCTCCTTGTCGTCGACCACCACCATGGCCCCGACGCGCCGCGTATGAAGAAGCGCCGCGGCCGCGCCGACGGTCTCCTGGGGGGAGGCCGTGAATACGAGATCGCCCTTGTCCTTGAGGATCTGAGAAACCAACACTGCGCTTTCTCCCTTGTTCTTTGGAGAACGAGAGTCTCGCAAAGAGGCCTCGGGATCAATGGGGGTCGGCGCCTTCCGGTTTGACTCCGGCCCAGCGCGCGAACGGGCCGATCAGCAGGACCCCGACGGCGAAGCCGACCAGGTGCGCCTCCCAGGCCACCGCCCCGGTTCCCATGGTCAGCAGACCGCCCGCCACCGCCATCACCAGATTGACCACCAGCCAGCCCAGGCCGAGCGAGATCACCCTCGGCCCCAGGATCGGACCGACCTGTCCGGGATGGTCCATGGTCCGGGCCGCCGCGCCCATCAGGCCAGACACCGCGCCCGACGCGCCGATCACCGCTACGGCCCCGTCGGGATGGATCGCCGCATAGCCGAGACCCGAGAGCGCGCCGCACGCCAGGTAGAAGAGGCAGAAGATTCCCCCTCCCCGGCCGTTTAGTCCTAGCAGGCGGGCCACCGGCGCGCCGAAGGCCAGGGCGAAGGCCGCGTTCATCAGGGCGTGAACCCAGCCGCCGTGCACGAACATCATGGTCACGACGCCCGTCCAGCGGCCCTCCCAGAAGTCCCGCGGGACAAGGGCCAGGGACTCGATGGTCGCGTCGCTGGCCCTCAGCAGAACCACGTGGGGAACCAGGATCGCGGCGCTCGCCAGCAAGGCGGGCCAGGGCGCATTGAAGATCGGCTCGGGGCGCTGGTCGGTCATCACGTTCTCATCTGGGACGGGTTCGTCGCGATTCGAAGCGTCCGTCCGCACGCTTAACCATTTTTTCTCGACCTTGGCGCTACACCCGAGGCTGTACCTTTTTGGCACGAGGGTTGCTTGCCCTTTCGTGTCGACAGTTCTCGGAGCCGCTTATGGCCTGGCATCGCATGAAGAAGATGAGCGTCGCGTCGGCGCTGACCGTCGTCGCGGCAGGCGTCGCGATGGGCGCTTGGGGCGCGGCCGCCGCCCAGACCATGTCGACGAACTCGGCCTCGTTCAACGCCGGCTACGGCCGCTCGTCGGGCCAGGAAAACCGCATGGTCGAATATTCGACCCGCGACGCCAACGGCAACCGGGTGGTCGTCGACGGCGTCATGCTGACCGGCGCGGACCAGAGCGTCTATTCGTCGAGCCGCAGCTCGGGCTCGCTGGACGCCTATTCGGGCGTGGGCGGGGTCGGCGGCTATGCCGGGGCGACCGCGATCGGCAACAACCTGACGGTCATCACCCAGGGCAACAACAACACGGTCATCGTCAATTCCAGCCAGGTCAACAACGGCAACGTCAGCGCCGGCTCGAATGTCGTGAAGGCGGGAACCGCGCAATGACGCTGAAGCGTACAGTGAGCCTGAAGCGCACGAGCTTGGCGCTGGCCCTGCTGGGAGCGACGACGCTCGCCGGCTGCGGCGGCGTCCCCATCGCCTCGACGGCCGGCAACTACGCGACGCCGATCGGCTCGGCGCCGGTCACGGCCAACCCCACCGACTATTCGGCGGCCCTTGTCTGCCTGAACCAGTACGCCCGCGCCAATCGCGTGGCCGCGCCGCGTATCGCGATCGGCCGCATCGCCGACTATACCGGCAAGGAAGAGTCCGACGGCTCGGGCCGCAAGGTGACCCAAGGCGCTTCGCTGATGGCCTTCTCGGCCTTCGCCAAGGCTGGCATGCCGATGGTCGAGCGCTTCGACACCTCGGTGTCGGAATTCGAGCTGAAATACGCCAACAACAAGCTGATCTCCGACCGTCCGAACGCCGCGCCCGATGCGCCGGCGGACTACCGCAAGATCCTGGCCGGCCAGGTGCCGGGCTCGGACTTCTACGTGGTCGGCGGCATCACCGAGTTGAACTACAACATCCGCTCGGCGGGCGTGGACGCCTATGCCGGCGACAAGGACACCGACGGGCTGAAGGGCAACTTCCGCCGCCGGGTGTTCGTGATGAACATCGCGCTGGACCTGCGACTGGTGAACACCCGCACGCTGGAGGTGGTGGACGTCATCTCCTACCAGAAGCAGGTCGTCGGCCGCGAAGTCAGCCTCGGCGTCTTCGACTTCCTGAACGGCAACCTGTTCGACATCTCGGCCGGCCGCGGGGCGCTAGAGCCCATGCAGCTGGCCGTGCGCGCCCTGATCGAGCGCGCCACGGTCGAGATGAGCGCCAATCTCTACGGCATGCCCGGCCCGCAAAGCTGCTTGCGCTACGACCCGTTCGGCGACGCCACCGTCGGCCAGACGGGCGCGTTCACGCCGGCCTACAACAACCTGGGAACCAACAATGCGCAGACCCGCGATGACCCGTCTCGCTGGAACGCTCACCGCGATCCCGATATTCGTGATGCTAAGCGGGGCCGCTACTAGCCAGACGCTTTCGCCGAGCCCGGTTCTCAACAACCAGGTCAATCTCGGCGAGATCTTCTCGGAGCAGACCCTCAACGTCCAGACCGTGTCGGACGGCGTCACCGCCAGCACGACGGCCCAGGCCAATGGCGTCTCGGTCGGGGTGACCAACGCCGACGCGTCGATCACCTCGAACCAGACCAACCAGGGGACCGTCTACGGCCACACCGTGGTCGACGTCGGCGTCAACGCCGGCGCCAGCAGCGCCGTGCGCACCACGGCGGTCGGCAATTCCGGCGCCTTCGCCGCTTCCAACGGCACGATCTCGGCCTTCGCGGTCCAGACCAATTCGGCCGAGGTCACCGCGCGCGGTCAGGTCGAGGCCGCCGACGCCGAGGCCAAGGACCTGACGGTCTCGACCCTGGCCATGGGCAACAGCCAGGGCGTCAACCTGGACAACGGTTCGGCCGGGGCGCGGATCAGCCAATCGACCACGGCCAACGTGCTGGCCGACGGCGGCGCGATCGTCCAATACGCCTCGGGGACCAGCGCGGTCACCGCGACCACCGCCGGCAACAACATCAACATGACGGGCGCCAACCAGTCGGCCGCCCGCCTGATCACCGACCAGGCCAATACGGCCGAGGTGACCCAGGCCAGCAAGTTCACGGCCTACGGCAACAGCTACCTGTCGGCGACCACCGCCACGGCCACGGGCAACAACCTGGCGGTCCAGAACGAAGGCCCGCTGGTCGATGTAGCGTCCAACCAGTGGAACACCTCGTACATCCGCGGCCAGGCCGAGGGCACCTCGTACCTGTTCGGCGCCGCCCAAACGAGCGCCTACGCGGTCGGCAACTCCTCGCAGGTCAACAATGTCGGCCCCGAGCTCGTGCTCGACAACCTGCAGACCAACACCGGCGGCGGGGTCGAGGCGACGGCCAGCTTCTCGGGGCAGGACGGCTATGACGCCGTGACCACGGCCACGGCCATGGGCAATGCGGTCACCGGTTATGCCTGCTCACGCTGCAACGGCCGCATGAGCGTGACCAACACCCAGAACAACAGCGCCGACGTCGGGGCCAGCTCCAGCACCACGATCGCATCGGGCGGCCGCCAGGTGACGGGCGTGTCGACCGCGATCGGCAACAACGCCAGCTTCAACGTCACCGCGCCGGGCTACTGAGGCCGAGGTCGGGTCTCGACCTTGAGCAGACCTTGACTGTCGAGCCGGGCGCGAAGAGCGTGGAAAAATGTCAAAAGATCCGGTGCTCGATGCGGCGATTGCCGACGTCCTTAGTCAGCTTGAGGCTGACGAAGAGATAGTGGTGTGTACGGCCTCGCCGCAGCGCATTGTGAAACGTCTGAGCGAAGCTGTTCTCAACGTCATGCCGAGCACTGAACTGACCCTCTCGGACCTTCAAAATCTGAAGGCGCTGCTCCACTATGCAGCCCACAACAAGGGCGTCTTTGATTGGGCGGAGATGCCGTCAATGACAGGCTTTTCTTCGCCCGACGGGCTCCGAGCGGTCGCGGATAAGCTGCCGACAGGATAGCGACACTTCCAGCCGCCTTTCCGGATGTCCGCTCTCCCCCCCAAAGTGGCCGCTCGGAAGTTTCGCCTTCGGGAAACTCTTCGATTGTCAGGCCTGAGCGCCGTTCGCCATCGGTTCGTCCGGGCGGCCCTCGCTCCATAGCGCGATCTTCAGCAGCAGCTCGCGAGGGCTGATCGGCTTGCCGACATGGTCGTCCATGCCGCTGGCGCGGTAAAAGGCGATCTGGTCGGGGAGGACATTGGCCGTCAGGGCGATGACCGGAGTCAGCGCCGCGGCGCCCGGCAGGCCGCGGATCACGCGGGTGGCGGCCAGGCCGTCCATGCGCGGCATCTGTACGTCCATCAGCACCAGGTCGTAGCCGCCCGAGCTCACCGCTTCGATGGCCGCCAGGCCGTCGGCTACGACGTCGACCGTATGGCCCATGGCCCGGACCAGGGTTCCAATCAGCTCGCGATTGGCCTCGTTGTCGTCGGCGACCAGCACATGAAGCGGTCGCGCGCTCTCTTGGATCGACTCGGCCTCGCGATGGTTGGGCGCGGCGACCACCGGCAGGTCCAGCACGCACCAGAAGCGGGCGCCCTGGCCGGCGATGCTGTCGACGCCGATCTCGCCGCCCATCAGCTGGACGATCTCCTTGCTGATCGCCAGGCCCAGACCCGTGCCGCCGAACGTCCGCGACACCTCCGGCCCCGCCTGGGCGAAGCGTTCGAAGACGGTGTCCAGCATGGCGGCCGGCACGCCGACACCGGTGTCAGAGACGGCCAGCTCGAGACGCGCCGAGCCGGCCTTCGCCCCGCTTCTGTAGGTCGCGCTCAGGGTCACCGATCCCGCGCCGGTGAACTTGACGGCGTTGCCCAGGAAATTGACCAGCACCTGCCGCAGGCGCTGGCCGTCGCCTTCCAGCCATTCGGGACAGGCCGGGTCGATGCGCAAGGTCAGGTCCAGGCCCTTGGACAAGGCCTGGGCTTCGAACATGCCGGCCGCCTGGTTCAGCAGGGCCCGCAGCGCGAACGGCCGCGACTCCAGATTGACGCCGCCGGCCTCTAGCTTGGCGAAGTCGAGCACGTCGTTCAGCGTGTCCAGCAGCACGACCCCGGCGTCGCGGATGCGGCCCAGGCGGCGGCGCTGCTCGTCGTCCAACTTCGAGGCGTCCAGCAGGTCCGTGAAGCCCAGGATGCTGGTCAGCGGCGTACGCAGCTCGTGGCTCATATTAGCCAGGAAGTCCTGCCGGGCGGCCATGGCCGCCTCGGCCCGCTCGCGCGCCTCGGCCAGGGCCGATTGCGCCTCGACCTCCTCGGTGATGTCGGTCTCGTTGACCAGAACACAGAGCTCGCCGGTGACCGGGTCGGGCGTGCGGCGGGCGGCCAGGCCGTGCCAGCGCTCGCCATGAGCCGTGATCATCCGATAGGCCCCCTCGACCGCGTCGCCGTCGAGGGCCGAGCTCCACAGCGCGCCGCCGGCGTCGCCATTGGCGAAGATCTCGGCGAACCGGACGCCGGCCCCCGGATAGCAGGACAGGGCGGCGGGATTGCCGAAGATGCGGAAGCCGTCGGCGTCGTACAGAGAGACCAGGGCGCTGGTGTGCCGCAGGGCCTCGATCGCCCGCTGCTGCTGCGCCTCGGCCTGAACCTCTGCGCCTTCCAGAAGCATGGCGTGGCCGCCGCCGGGCAGGGCGATGCGCGAGATCGTGGTGTCGACCACCAGCGGGGCGCCGTTCGGATAGAAGGTCCAGCGCTCCTCGACGGCGCCGCCGTTCTCGATACGGGCGGCGATGTCCTTCATGCGCGTGCGCACGGCCGGCGACTGGTCGGAAAAGTCCCTGGCCAGCAGGTCATCCAGCGTCGACGCGCCCCACAGGTCCAGCGCCGCGCGGTTCGCGTAGACCTTGCGCTTGCGGACGTCGTCGAACACCCAGATCGGCCGGCGCAGATGATCGAAACCCAGGCCCAGAAGGGCGGGAACATCAGAAGCGGCAATCCTTTCCGGGCTCGACGTCAAGGTGTGCACCTATGCTCCGCTAGGCCAAGGTCGTAGCAAGCTCACGCTTGGTGAGCCGTTAACAGGCGAATTTGTCGCGGTCGCCGACCGGCGTTCCTTGACCTGTGTCAAAGCCAGACTAAGCCGTGATTTTGACGTTTCCTCGGCGCGCCGCTCCCAGGACCGGTTGAAAAACCGACTTCGGGTTCACACGATTAGGGCGCACGCGTTCACGCGGCGAAACCGCTTACACTTTGCCCTGACGCGCTCTATACGCCCTCACCTCCGCGACACTCCGCCGCCTCCCAGTCCGAAGATCATGGCCTCCCCCACCCGCGCGCCCGTACTCGCCCTCAAGGACGTCCGTCTCGCCGACGGCGCCAAGCCCCTGTTCGACGGCGTCGACCTGGCCCTGGAGCCGCGCGTGCGCGCCTGCCTGGTCGGCCGCAACGGCGCGGGCAAGAGCACCCTGCTGAAGATCCTGGCCGCCCAGGGCGTCGAGGCCGACAGCGGCGAGCGCTCGGTCCAGCCGGGCGCCAAGATCATCTTCGTTAGCCAGGAGCCGGACATCACCGGCGACACCCTGCTGGACTATTGCACCGCCGGCGGCGCCGAGGACTACGAGGCCCAGGCGGCCCTGGCCGACTTCGGCCTGGATCCCGAGAAGAGCACGCAGGGCCTGTCGGGCGGCGAGAAGCGTCGCGCCGCCCTGTCGCGCGCCTTCGCCGAGCAGCCCGACGTGCTGCTGTTGGACGAACCGACCAACCACCTGGACATCTTCGCGATCCAGACCCTGGAAGAAGAGCTGGCGAACTCCAAGTGCGCCGCCCTGATCGTCAGCCACGATCGCGCCTTCCTGAACCGCGTCACCCAGCGCACCTTCTGGCTGGAGCACCGCAAGGTGCGGCGTCTGGACAAGGGTTTCGGCGAGTTCGAGATCTGGAGCGAACAGGTGCTGGCGGCCGAGGCCGACGAAGAGCGCCGCCTCAACAAGGTGCTGGAGCGCGAAAACGCCTGGCTGGCGCGCGGCGTCCAAGGTCGCCGCGCCCGCAACGAAGGCCGCCGCCGGGCCCTGATGGATCTGCGAGCGCAAAAGAAGGATCTGCAGGGCGACAAGCGCGGCTCCATGTACATGGCCGTCGAGACCGCCGCGACGTCGGGCAAGAAGGTCATCGAGGCCAAGCACCTCACCAAGGCGTTCGGCGACCGCGTGATCGTCCAGGACTTCTCGACCCGAATCCTGCGCGGCGACCGCGTGGCGCTGGTGGGTCCCAACGGCGCCGGCAAGACGACGCTGGTCCGCCTGCTGCTGGGCGAGCTGGAAGCCGACGCCGGCACGGTGCAGCTCGGCACCAATCTTGAAGTCTCCTACATCGACCAAGGCCGTATGGCGCTGTCGGACAAGATCACCCTCTGGGATTTCCTGACCCCCGGCGGCGGCGACTCCATCCTGGTGCGCGGCCAGCCCAAGCACGTGGCCGGCTACGCCAAGGACTTCCTGTTCACCGAGGCCCAGCTGCGCCAGCCGGTCACCAGCCTGTCGGGCGGCGAGCGCAACCGCCTGCTGCTGGCCCGGGCCCTGGCCAATCCCACCAACCTGATGGTGCTGGACGAGCCGACCAACGATCTGGACATGGACACGCTGGACCTGCTGGAGGACCTGCTGGCCGACTTCGACGGCACGCTGATCCTGGTCAGCCACGACCGCGACTTCATCGACCGCCTCGCCACCTCGACCATCGCCATGAACGGTCATGGCAAGGTGCTGGAGACTCCCGGCGGCTGGACCGACCTGATCGACCAGAGCCCCGATTTCTTCAAGGGCGCGCGCGGCGCCGCGGTCGGCTCGTCCTTCACGCCGGTGGCCCGCGCCACCAAGGGCGCGGCGCCCGCCCCTGCTCCCGCCGCGCCGCCCAAGAAGGTCGGCAAGTTGACCTTCAAGGACCAGCGCCGCCTGGAAGAGTGCGAGGCCCTGATCGCCAAGAGCCCGGCGATCATCGCCAAGTTCGAGGCGACCCTGGCCGATCCCGGCCTCTACAGCCGTGATCCGGCGACCTTCGACAAGACGATGAAGGCCCTCGACAAGGCCCGCGCCGATCTCGAACAGGCCGAGATGGAGTGGCTGGAGCTGGAAGAGAAGAAGGAAAGCCTGACCGCCGGCTAGCTGCCGAGCTTCGGCGCGTCATTCGACAGCATCGCCCGCCAAGTCGCCTATCCGACACGCCCACGCATCCTTCCGGGCGCGAGGTGCGTTGTGAAGCCCGAGGGACCTTCACCGGCGAGGAGCACATGGCTCGTCTCATCGTTATCGGCCTGGCCATCGGCGCCATGGCCCTTCCCACCGTCATGGCGCCCACCGACGCCGACGCCGCCACCTGCCACAGCCGCAAAGCCACCGGCACCGTGATCGGCGGCCTGGGCGGCGCCCTGGTCGGCAACGCGGTCAAGCGCGGCGGCGCCGGCCTGCTGATCGGCGGCGTCGGCGGCGCCTTGGTCGGCCGCGAGATCGGCAAGAGCGGCTGCCATCGCACCCGCACGGTCTATTACGAAGGCGGTTCGCGCGGCGCTTCCGCGTCGCGGACGACTCCGGAGCGGGCCCCGCCGGTCCGCCAGGTCTATTACGACCACATGGGCAACCCCGTCGCCGCGGGCGGGGTCGGCGGCGGAACCGTCCAGCAGGTCTCCAACACCACGTCCGGCGGCGTCTGTCGCGACGCGACGATCTCCTACTACGACGATCGCGGCCGCCTGAGTTCGCGCGCCGTCCAGATCTGCCCCCGCTGACCTTTGCTCACGAACGGAACTCAAGATGATCCGCAAGCCCGTGATGGCCGTCCTGGCGCCCATCCTTGCAGGAATGGCCGCTCTCAGCGTGGCGGCCTGCGAGGACCGGCATGACGCCATGGCCAATCCCAGAATCTGCGCCGACTTCAAGGCCAATCCGGGCGCGACCGCCGCCGCCGATCCGGCCACGCCGGTCGAGGAATGCACGCGCCGCTGGGCCTATAGCCTGGCCGGCGCCCGCGACAGCGCCGAGGTCGTCGCCGACGCCGTGGTCGCCGCCTGCGCGCCGGTCCTCAGCAAGTGGAACCAGGCCTCGCTGGGCCAGGCGGCTCCGGCCGGCGGCGAGCAGGCCTTGAGCCTGACCACCGGCCAGCCGACCAATCCCCTGGCCGAGCACAGCAGCTTCGCCCAGGGCCGGGCCCTGTTCTATGTGGTCCAGGCCCGCGCCGGTCGCTGCAAGGCCCCACCGGTGGTCAACGGCGCGCCCGAAGGTCTTTAGGGCTCTGACCTAGGCGAGCGCGCCGCGTTCCCATTCGAGGAACTCCGGCGTCTCCAGCAAGCGCTCGCAATAGGCGCCCGCCGCGCCGGCGTCGCCGTAGTCGGACAGGTGGACGCCGTACGTTCGGAATCGCGTCGCCACCGGCGTGTAGAAGGCGTCGGCGATCGACCATTCGCCCAGCAGGAACGGGCCGCCCGAACGCTTGAGGAGCTGGTTCCAGCGCTCGACGATCTTGCGCACGTCCTTCTGGGTGGCCTCGGAGAGGTCCAGCTTGCGGGGCGCCTCCTCCAGCGCCATCGGGCACTCGCCGCGCAGCGACTGGAAGCCGGAATGCATCTCGGCCGCCGCCGAGCGACCTATGGCGCGCAGGGCCCGATCTTCGGGCCACAGCTTCGCCTCGGGAAACGTCTCGGCCAGATATTCGCAGATCGCCAGCGAGTCCCAGACCACCAGGTCGCCGTCCTTCAGGGCCGGGGCCAGCTTGCTGGGCGAGACCTTGCCGATCTCCGCGGTCGTGACCTCGCCGTGGCGCAGCTCGACCAGAGTCTCCTTGAACGGCGCGCCGGTGCGCTTGAGCGCCAGCCACGGACGCAGCGACCAGCTGGACCACCGCTTGGTGCCGATCACGATCTCCATGGCGCGCTCCTTCGTCGATTCCTGTTCGGCAAGGGCTTAGCGCGCCCGTCGGCGCAAGGAAACGACCGCCTTGGCGCGACCGCGATTTAGCCTCTGGCGCTCCGGCTTCGGCTGCGTCTACAGTCGCCTCAAGAAATAGAACAAATGTTTGAAGGGAGAGTCAGGATGGCCGACGCGCGTGCGTCCGGCGGCGACCGGCCGCTTTATTCGAACGGCTACAAAGCCACGGTGCTGGGGCTGCTGCTGGCCACCTACACCTTCAACTTCATCGACCGGACGATCATCGCCACCATCGGCCAGGCCATCAAGGTCGACCTCAAGCTCTCCGACACCCAGCTGGGGTTGCTGGGCGGCCTCTACTTCGCCCTGCTCTACACTCTCCTTGGCATCCCCATCGCCCGCCTGGCCGAGCGCTGGAACCGGGTCAGCATCATCTCGGTGTCGCTGGTGATCTGGTCGGGCTTCACGGCGCTATGTGGCGCGGCCACGACCTTTGGCCAACTGGCCCTGTTCCGCTTCGGCGTCGGGGTCGGCGAGGCCGGCTGCTCGCCGCCCAGCCACTCGCTGATCAGCGACTATTACGAGCCCAAGAAGCGCGCCTCGGCCCTGTCGATCTATTCGTTCGGCATCCCGCTGGGCACCATGTTCGGCGCGGTGGCCGGCGGCTGGCTGGCCCAGGAGTTCAGCTGGCGCGTGGCCTTCGTCATCGTCGGCCTGCCCGGCCTGATCCTGGCGCTGATCGTCAAGCTGATCGTCAAGGAGCCGCCGCGCGGCCACTCCGAGATCATCGAGCGCCCGCTCGAGGCCGAAGGGCTCGTCGTCGAACCGGCCGGCAAGCCCCGCTTCTCCATGGCCACCGAGTTCTCCGAGCTGTGGACCGTGACCAAGGTGCTGTTCGGCAAGTGGCCGGTATTGCACATGGTTCTGGGCGTGACCGTCGCTTCGTTCGGCGCGTACGGCTCCGGCGCGTTCGTGCCGCCCTATTTCGTGCGGACCTACGGCCTGGGCCTGGCGCAGGTGGGCCTGATCGTCGGCCTGATCGGCGGCTTCTCGGCCGGCGTCGGCACCCTGGTCGGCGGCTTCCTGACCGACTGGGCCGGCAAGAAGAGCACCAAGTGGTACGCCCTGACCCCCGCCATCGGCCTGCTGATCTGCACGCCGATCTATATCAGCGCCTATCTGCAGACCCATTGGCAAACCACCGCCCTGATCCTGCTGGTCCCGGGGATCTTCCACTACACCTACCTGGCTCCGACCTTCGCCGTGGTGCAGAACTCGGTCGAGCCGCGCCGGCGGGCCACGGCCACGGCCCTGCTGTTCTTCTTCCTGAACCTGATCGCCCTGGGCGGCGGGCCGGTGTTCACCGGCTGGCTGATCGACCACCTGGCCCAGTTCAACTTCAACCATCCGAGCTCGAGCGGCCTCTTCCATGCCTTGGGCGGCGCGTTCGGCGAGAGCGGTCCGGCCAGCTTCGGGACCAGCTGCCCTGGCGGCCTGGCCCCCAAGGGCTCCGCGCCCGAGCTCGCCAAGGCTTGCGCCGGCGCCATGGCCCGCTCGACCCAGCAGGGCATCATCGTCTCGCTGAGCTTCTACGCCTGGGCCGGCGTGCACTACGCTTTGGCCAGCATCGGCTTGGCCAAGCACATGAAGGAACGGGCGGGGGCGTAGAGGACTTGCCCCCTCCGGATGCTGCGCATCCTCCTCCCCCGGAGGGGGAAGAAGGATCGCGGCGTCTTCTTCCCCCTCCGGGGGAGGAGCGCGAAGCGCGGAGGGGGCCAGTAACCGCCTCCGCCGCCAAGTAATAACCCTCTTCCCTTGACTCCCCGGCCCGCGCGGCCGAAACGGCCGGCCCATGATCAGCCGCTATGCCCGCCCCGAAGCCGCCGCCATCTGGTCCAGCCAGACCAAGTACAAGATCTGGTTCGAGATCGAGGCCCACGCCGCCGACGCCATGGCCGAGATCGGGACCATCCCGAAGCTCGCCGCCGAGACGATCTGGGAAAAGGGCCGCGACGCGGTCTGGGACAGCGACCGCATCGACGAGATCGAGCGCGTCACCAAGCACGACGTCATCGCCTTCCTGACCCATGTGTCGGAGATCGTCGGCCCCGAGGCCCGCTTCCTGCACCAGGGCATGACCAGCTCGGACGTGCTGGACACCTGCTTCGCCGTGCAGCTCAGCAAGGCCACCGACCTCTTGCTGGAAGATGTCGACCTCGTCCTGGCCGCCCTGAAGCGCCGGGCGCTCGAGCACAAGATGACGGTCTGCGTCGGCCGCAGCCACGGCATCCACGCCGAGCCGATCACCTTCGGCCTGAAGCTGGCCGGCTATTACGCCGAGTTCCAGCGCGCCAAGGAGCGCCTGGCGATGGCCCGCTTCGAGATCGCCACCTGCGCGATCTCCGGCGCCGTCGGCACCTTCGCCAATGTCGATCCGCGCGTCGAACAGCACGTGGCCGACAAGATGGGCCTGGCCGTCGAGCCGGTCTCGACGCAGGTGATCCCGCGCGACCGCCACGCGGCCTATTTCGCCGCCCTCGGCGTCGTGGCCTCGTCGGTCGAGCGCCTGGCCACCGAGATCCGCCACCTGCAGCGCACCGAGGTCCTGGAAGCCGAGGAGCCGTTCGATCCGGGCCAGAAGGGCTCGTCGGCCATGCCGCACAAGCGCAACCCGATCCTGACCGAGAACCTGACCGGCTTGGCCCGTCTGGTCCGCTCGGCCGTGATCCCGGCCATGGAGAACGTCGCCCTCTGGCACGAGCGCGACATCAGCCACTCGTCGGTCGAGCGCGGCATCGGCCCCGACGCCACCATCCACCTCGACTTCGCCCTGCGCCGCCTGGCCAGCGTCATCGAGCGCTTCAACATCTATCCCGACAACATGGCCAAGAACCTCGACAAGCTGGGCGGCCTGGTGTTCTCGCAGCGGGTCATGCTGGCCCTGACCCAGGAAGGCGTCAGCCGTGAGGACGCCTATGCGGCGGTCCAGGGCAACGCCATGAAGGTCTGGCGCGGCGAAGGCCGGTTCATCGACTTCCTGAAGGCCGACCCGGTGGTCTCCAAGGCGCTGTCGGACAGCGCGCTCGAGGAGCTGTTCGACTACGGCTACCACACCAAGAACGTCGACGTGATCTTCAAGCGCGTGTTCGGGGAGCAGGGCTAAACCGCCCGATGGTTCGCAAGGCGGGCTTCCCGGCGGTCGTCGACGCGAACACCCGCGTCCTGATCCTGGGCAGCCTGCCGGGCGAGGCCTCGCTGGCCGTTCAGCAGTACTACGGCAATCCGAGGAATGCCTTCTGGCGGCTGATGGAGGGCGTGCTCGATACGCCGCTCGTTCCGTTGACCTATGAGGATCGGCTGGCGGCCCTGCTGGCCCACGGCGTCGGCCTCTGGGACGTGATCGCCGAGGCCGAGCGGCCGGGCAGCCTCGACGCCGCCATCCGCGACCCGGCGGCGAATGATCTTCTGGCCTTGGTGGAGACGCTGCCGGCGCTGCGGGTCGTGGCCTTCAACGGCGGGACCGCGGCGAAGCTGGGCGGCAAGCTGATCGGGGATCGGGTCGCGGCGCTAGCCCTTCCTTCCTCCAGCCCGGCGCACGCCGCCCGGACCTTCGAGCAGAAGGCTGAGGCCTGGGGTCAGCTCAAAACCCCGCTCTCTTAGAGAGAGGGATTTTTACCGTCCCGCCGGTTTCCAGTTCACCACATGATACACCGCGTTCGTCGTCCCGACGTTCCGCAGCGCATGCGGGCTGTTGCTGGCGTTGAAGATCACCCCACCCGGGCCGACCGTCTTCCACACCCCTCCCGACAAGGTCTCGACCTGGCCCTCGCGGATGATCACCAGCTCCTCGTTCGGATGGGTGTGCGGCGGGTGCGAGCTGGTCCCGGGCTTGAGGGTGGTGACGTGCATCTCCAGCTCGTCCAGCGTCGCGGTCGGACCGCGAGCGATTTGCGCGTAGGTCCCGACATCGGTGTCGTGGGGCTTGAGATCCTCCCAGCGCCAGACCGACGGACCGATCAGGGCCGGCTTGGGAGCCTGGGCGGCGGCGACGCCCGCCAGGGTCAAGACCACCGCCCCGATGGCGATAGCCAAGTCGCGCTTGGTGATCATCGCCATCTCCCTAGAACGTGTACGGCTTGCGCTGCGGCCGGCTGAGCAGGGCATTGGCGGCGTCGTCGCCGATGAAGCGCTCGGCCTTGGGATCCCACTTCAGGCGACGGCCGGTCTTCATGGCCGCGTGATGCAGCAGGCAGGTCGAGCAGGCGCGGTGGCCGACCTCGGCGGTGGCGGCGGGCGGCTTGCGGCTGCGGATCGAGTCCAGCCAGTCGCCGTGTTGCTCCTCCGAGCGGCGCAGGTGGATCTCGTTCGGCCCGATCACGCTGTCGAGGATCTTCGGATCGCTGGCGACCAGCGCCGAGGCCGGCTTCGCGCCGGCGCCCGGATCACTGGCGGTCACGCCGCCATCGCGCGCCACGAAGATCCAGCCCTCGGTCCCGATGAACTTCACCCCGTTCGGGAAGTCGCCCGAGATGTCCATGGTCACCCCGTTGGCGTAGCGGGCGTGGGTCAGGAACTTGCCGTGCACGTTCCACAGGCCGCTCTTGGGGAACTCGGCCGAGCCCCAGACCTCGACCGGGCCCGAGTGCTCCATGTCCATGCCCCAGTGGGCCGTGTCGACATGGTGCGCGCCCCAGCCGGTGATCATGCCGGCCCCGAACTGCTCGCAACGCAACCAGCCCGGCCGGTCGAACGAGCCCTGCGGGTGCACTCGCATCTCGGTGTAGTAGGCCTCCGACGTCGAGCCCAGCCAGGCGTCGTAGTTGAGGTTGGCCGGGATCGGCTGCTCCGGCGCCTCGGGGCCGGAAGGGTCGCCCGGCAGCCCGACCTCGACGTGCTTGAGCTGGCCGATGCGGCCGTTGCGGACCAGCTCGCAGGCGCGGCGGAACTGCGGCCACGGCTTGTCCGAGCGCTGCTGCGAGCCGACCTGCAGGATGCGGCCCGTGACCTTGACGGCGTCGGCCATGGTCCGGCCCTCGGCGATCGTCAGCGAGGCGGGCTTCTGCAGATAGACGTCCTTGCCGGCCTTCACCGCGTGCACGGCCAGGATGGCGTGCTGGTGGTCGGGCGTGGCGACGATGACGGCGTCGATGTCCTTGGCCGCCAGCAGTTCGTGATAGTCGGCATAGGTCCGGGCGCTGTCCCATGGGCGGCCGTACTTCTTGCTGTAGGTCTCGTCGACCAACTGCTTGCCGAGGGCCAGGCGCTTGGAGTCGACGTCGCAGACCGCCAGGATCTGGGCGTGGTCGTACTTGAAGGTCTCGGCCATGTCGTGGCCGCGGGCGATGCGGCCGACGCCGATCACCCCGATATTGATCCGGTTCGACGGCGCGTTCTGGCCGAACACGGTAGCCGGCACGATGGTCGGAAAGGCGACGCCGGCGGCCAGGACGTTACGGCGGGTGAGCTTGCTCATGGTCCCCTCCCTCAGCCCAGAACCGGCTTGGTGGCGGTCTTCTGGGCGGTCAGCACCAGTTCGGCGGCCAGCAGGGCTTGATCCTGGTCCTGGGCGGTCGAGGTGCGCTCGACGATGTCGTTGACGAACTGCGGGCCGAACGGCAGCGCGACCTGGTTGCAGTCGATGTAGCGGGCCTGCTTTCGGTCGACGATCAGCAGGTGGTTGGCGCCGGGCCGGCCGGTCGGGTCGATATATTTGCGCAGCTCGATATAGCCCTCGGTCCCGAGGATGAAGAGCCGCCCGTCGCCCCAGACGCCCAGGCCGTCGGGCGTGAACCAATCGACCCGGACATAGCCCGTGCCGCCGTCGCCGACAGCGGTCATGTCGCCGAAGTCCTCGAACTTCGGATGGCTGGTGTTGTTGACGTTGCCGGTCTGGCTGGCGACGACCTTGGCGGTCTTGCTGCCGGTGTAGAACAGGAACTGGTCGGCCTGGTGCGAGCCGATGTCGGTCAGGATGCCGCCATAGCGCGCCTTGTCCCAGAACCAGTCCGGCCGGCCCGTGCCGATCCGGTGCGGGGCCAGGTTGACGGTCTGGACGACCTTGCCGATCGCCCCGGCCTGGACCAACTCGCCGGCCTTGATCGCCGAGGGCACCTCCAGCCGTTCGGAATACATGATCGCGTACTTGCGGCCGGTCTTCTTCACCGCCGCGCGCACCTGCGCCAGCTGCTCCAGGGTGATGATGCCTGGCTTGTCGGAGAGATAGTCCTTGCCCGCCGCCATCACCTTCAGGCCCAGCGGCACGCGCTGGTCGGGGATCGGGGCGGCGGCGACCAGCTGGATCGACTTGTCGTTCAGGATCTGGTCGATGCTGCTGGCCACCGGCGCGTCGCCGTGCTGCTTCCTGAAGTCGGCCAGCTGTTTCTCGTCGCCGCCGTAGGCATAGACGTAAGCGCACTCGCCCCCGCCCCGCTTCACCGCCGCCGTCATGCTCATGATGTGGTAGTGGTCGAGGCCGATCACCGCGAACTTGATCTTGTGCCGAGGTGTGACGACCGGGCCGGGCCCGGCGACCTCCTGGCTCACGGACTGGCCGCCCGTCTGGGCCGCCGCCTGGGCCATAGCCTCTCCCGCCAAGGCCGCGCCTCCGACGCTGGCCGCCATCAGGAACGCACGGCGGCTGGCTAGATCACTCATCGTCTTCCTCCACGCGTCAGTTTGCCTGACCAATCTTTGCAAGAGATCAGACCACTAAACCGCGACCGGGGAAATACCCTCCGAGGTCGTAGACGCCCAACCGGTAGTCGCAGCCGCCCCAATCGCTCCACATTACGGGAAATTCATCTGCGCCCGGCGCGCGCATGGGGCAGCATCGCCGCCTTCGAGGGGTTTGGGATCCTACACATGCGCATCTTCCTGCTGGCCGCCGTTTCCGCGGCCGCGATCTCCGGCGCGGCTTTCGCCGCCGAAAAGCCGATGTACGGCGCGTGGGGCGTCGACCTGACCGCCCGCGACGTCGCCGTGAAGCCGGGCGACGACTTCAACAAGTACGCCAACGGGGCCTGGGAAAAGAAGACGACGATCCCGGCCGACCAGGCCTCGGCCGGCGTCGGCTACGACGTCTACAACCGCTCCCAGGACCAGCTGCGCACCCTGATCGAGACGGCCGACGCCTCGACCCCGATCGGCGCGCTGTACAAGAGCTTCACCGACGAGGCCAAGGTCGAGCAGGTCGACGACGCGCCGTTGAAGGCCGACCTGGCCAAGCTCGCCGCCGTCTCCAGCAAGGCCGAGCTGGCCAAGGCCCTGGGCGCGGCCCACGGCGGTTTCGGCCCGGACCTGTTCTCGCTGGACATCTACCCGGACGCCAAGAACCCCGAACTGAACACCCTCTATATCGGCCAGTCGGGCCTGGGTCTGCCCGACCGCGACTACTATCTGACCGACGGTTTCAAGCCGCAGTTGGCCGCTTACACGGCTTTCGCCGAGCGGGCTCTGAAGATGGCCGGCTACGCCGACCCGGCCAAGTCGGCCGCCGACGTCATCGCCTTCGAGACCGCCATCGCCAAGGTCAGCTGGGCGGTCGCCGACCGCCGCGACATCGACAAGGTCTACAACCCCGTCACGATGGACGAGCTGAAGGCCTATGCTCCCGAAGTACCGTGGGCCGACTATCTGGCCGCTGCCGGCGTCACCGGACGCAGCCAGGTGGTGCTGGGCGAGAAGAGCGCCGTGCGCGACATCGCCAAGCTGTTCGCCGACACCCCGCTGGAAACCCTAAAGGCCTGGCAGACCGTGCAGGGCGTGCTGGAGATGTCGCCCTACCTCTCCAAGCGCTTCGTCGACAGCCGCTTCGACTACATCAAGGTGCTGTCGGGCCAGACCCAACTGCGTCCCCGCTGGAAGCGCGGCGTGCAGCTGGTCGACGGCAGCCTGGGCGAGCTGGTCGGCCAGGCCTATGTCGCCAAGTACTTCCCGCCCTCGTCCAAGGCCCAGATGGTCGACCTGATCGCCAATCTGAAAACAGCCATGGCCGAGCGCATCCAGAAAGCTCCGTGGATGGCCCCCGCCACCAAGCAGGCGGCGCTGGCCAAGCTGTCGAAGATGAGCGTCATGGTCGGTTATCCCGACAAGTGGCGCGACTATTCGGGCCTGAAGCTGGACGTCACCGACCTCTACGGCAATGTCCGCCGCAGCGGCGCCTTCGAGTGGGCCTACACCCTGGGCGATCTCGGCAAGCCGGTCGACCACGGCAAGTGGGGCATGACCCCGCAGACCGTGAACGCCTACAACGGCGGCCTGGAGAACAAGATCGTCTTCCCGGCCGGCATCCTGCAGGCCCCCTATTTCGATCCGGCCGCCGACCCGGCCGTGAACTACGGCGCGATCGGCGCGGTCATCGGCCACGAGATCAGCCACGGCTTCGACGACCAGGGCCGCAAGATCGACGACACCGGCAAGCTGCGCGACTGGTGGACGGCCGAGGACGCCAAGCGCTTCGAGGCCCAGGCCGCGGTGCTGGGCGGTCAGTACGGGACCTACGAGCCCGTGCCCGGCATGAAGATCAACCCGGCCCTGACCATGGGCGAGAACATCGCCGACCTGGCCGGCCTGCAGGTGGCCTACGACGCCTATCACGCGGCGCTGAAGGGCAAGCCCGCGCCGGTGGTCGGCGGCATGACCGGCGACCAGCGCTTCTTCCTGGCCTTCGCCCAGAGCTGGCAGGACAAGTCGCGCGACGACTCGCTGAAGCAGCAGATGGCCTCGGACCCGCACTCGCCGTCGAACTTCCGGGTCATCGGCCCGACGCGGAATGTCGACGCATGGTACGCGGCGTTCGGCGTCAAGCCGGGCGACAAGTTCTACCTGCCGCCGGAGAAGCGCTCGCGCATCTGGTAGGGATGACGAAGACGCTCGCGCCGTCCTTCGACGGCGCGAGCGGACGCCAGATCGTCAGGCGATCTTCTTGACCGGCACGTTCTCGACGTGGGTCGTCACGTAGTTGAAGCCGCCCGAGCCGTCCCATTGCTGGTCCACCGACAGGGCGGCGGTGAACTTGGCCAGGAACGAGCCGATGGCCGGCGGCGGCACGCTGTAGACGAAGTCGCCCTGCAGCGAGACCAGCTGGTGATTGGGGCCAAAGCCGGTCTGATAGATCTGCCCGGTGACGGGGAAACGGTGGTTGCCCCCAGGAATGGCCTGGGAGATCTCGGCGATGCCGGCGACGTGGCCCGAGGCGGCCTGCACCGAGAGCGCGAGATTGACGATGGGCGCGCCCGGCAGACCCGTGTTGCCGACCACCGCCTTGACGAAATAGAGACCGATCACGTCGCTGGCGGTCTTTTGGGTGTGAAGCGTACCGACTTCCGCAGTCATTGAACGTCCTCCCGTTCGGGCGGTCCCGATGACCGGCCCGGCGGCACCTTGATCTTTCTCCCCAACCGCGCCAGATAAACCTATGCGGAAAATATTAATTTCTAACAACTCATAAGTGCATTGAACAATCGAGTGCGCCAGAGGTCGCGCGCCGAGCCCTTGCGGCGCAAAGCTTCGGGCGTCCGCCCCGGCTTCCCCAACCCAGAGCCGCCTATAGAATAAATCGAACGACGCTCTCCCCGCTTGATCAAGGCCCAGCTTGGTTGGAGGCCTGATCAAGGAGAGGGCACGACGACGGCTTCGCGCCGCCCGCTTTGCTAGGTGTTTGCGGCCGAGCGGTTCTCGGGCCACCTTCTCGGTCGAACGCGGTTTGTGAGGGACCATGGCCTTCGCCTCGACCATTGGCGCGACGACCTGGCGGTTCGACAGCCTGGCCGACCTGATGGCCAAGGCCTCGCCGCCGCGGTCGGGCGACGCCCTGGCCGGGATCGCCGCGACCAGCGCCCAGCAGAACGTCGCCGCCAAGCAGGCCCTGGCCGACACGCCGCTGAAGACCTTCCTGTCCGAGACCCTGGTCCCCTACGAGATCGACGACGTCACCCGCCTGATCCTGGACGGCCACGACGCGGCCGCCTTCGCGCCGGTGGCGTCCCTGACCGTTGGCGAGTTCCGCGACTGGCTACTGTCCGAGGCCGCGACGCCGGCCGCCCTCGCCCGCCTCGCGCCCGGCCTGATCCCCGAAATGGCCGCCGCCGTCAGCAAGATCATGCGCAACCAGGATCTGATCCTGGCGGCCAGCAAATGCCGGGTGACGACCAGGTTCAGGAACACCATCGGCTTGCCGGGAACCATGGCCGTCCGCCTGCAGCCCAACCACCCGACCGACGACCCGGCCGGCATCACCGCCTCGATTCTGGATGGCCTGCTGTACGGCTGCGGCGACGCGGTGATCGGCATCAATCCGGCTAGCGACAACCTCTCGGTGCTAGGCGACCTCGTGCGGCTGATGGACGACCTGATCCAGCGGTTCGAGATCCCCACCCAGTCGTGCGTGCTGACCCACGTGACCAGCGCCGTCGAACTGATCGAGCGCGGCGCGCCGGTGGACCTGGTGTTCCAGTCGATCGCCGGGACGCAGGCCGCCAACGCCAGCTTCGGCGTCACCCTCTCGCTGCTGCAGGAGGGGCTGGACGCGGGCCGATCGCTGAAGCGCGGAACCGTCGGCGACAACGTCATGTATTTCGAGACCGGCCAGGGCTCGGCCCTGTCGGCCGGCGCGCACCACGGCGTCGACCAGCAGACGCTCGAAGCCAGGGCCTATGGCGTCGCGCGGGCGTTCGAGCCGCTGCTGGTCAACTCCGTCGTCGGCTTCATCGGCCCCGAGTACCTGTATGACGGCAAGCAGATCATCCGGGCCGGGCTGGAGGACCACTTCTGCGGCAAGCTGCTGGGCGCGCCGCTGGGGGTGGACGTCTGCTACACCAACCACGCCGAGGCCGATCAGGACGACATGGACAGCTTGCTGACCCTGCTGGCCACAGCGGGGGTCACCTTCGTTATGGGCGTGCCAGGCGCTGACGACGTCATGCTGAACTACCAGTCGACCTCGTTCCACGACGCCCTCTATGTCCGCGAACTGCTGGGTTTGAAGCGCGCGCCCGAGTTCGAGGCTTGGCTGGAACGGTTGAGGATCACCGGCGCCGACGGTCGCCTGGTCCCGGCGCGCTCCAATCATCCGCTGCTGGCCAGCGCATGAGCCGCCTGGTCCCGCCCGATCCGTGGAGCGCACTGCGGGCCCGCACTCCCGCGCGCATCGCCATCGGCCGTTCGGGGGCCAGCCTGCCGACCCGCGAGGTGCTGGCCTTCGCCCTGGCCCACGCCCAGGCCCGCGACGCGGTGCACACGCCGTTCGAAGCCGAGGCGGTGGCGGCGGGGATCGAGGCGCTGGGCGTCGCCGCCTTGCGCATGGAGAGCGCCGCGCCGGACCGCGCCAGCTATCTGCGCCGGCCGGACCTGGGGCGCCGCCTGTCGGACGCCAGCCGTATCGCCCTGGCCAGCGCGCGAGGGCCCGCGGACCTGGCGATCGTCGTCGCCGACGGCCTGTCCAGCACGGCCGTTCACGCCCATGCCGCGCCGCTGCTCGCCGCCCTGCTGCCCCACATCGAGGCCGAGGGCTGGAGCCTGGCGCCCGTCGCCGTCGCCAGCCAGGCCCGCGTGGCCCTGGGCGACGAGGTCGGCGAGTTGTTGGGCGCACGCCTGCTGCTGCTGCTGGTCGGCGAGCGGCCCGGCCTGTCCTCGCCCGACAGCCTGGGCGCCTATCTGACGTTCCAACCGCGCGTCGGCCGCACCGACGCCGAACGCAACTGCGTCTCCAACATCCGCGCCGAGGGGCTGTCGTACGACCAAGCCGCCTTCAAGCTGGCCTGGCTGATGCGCGAGGCCCTGCGCCTGTCGGTCACCGGCGTAGCGCTGAAGGACGAGAGCGACACCGAGGGCCTGCCCAATCTCTCATCCAGCCCGTCGATCGCCCGCGATTTGGACGAACCGCGTTCGTCGTGATCAAATACTAACCGGCGGTCGGGGGCGGGCGTCGAACACGGCTTCAGGACTCGTCTCTCGACCAACGCGGGGCGCACCCTTGGCGTCGAGACCATGGAGGGACGAGTCATGAGCGAACCGGCGGCGGGCGGCGGCGTTAGCTACGAGAAGGTCGACGACGGCTATTTCGAGAAACGTGGTCTCAAGCGCTATGCGGGCGTGTTCTCGCTGTGGGCGTTGGGCGTGGGGGCGGTGATCTCGGGCCAGTTCTCGGGCTGGAACCTGGGGATGGGCGTCGGCGGCTGGGGCGGCATGCTGGTCGCCACCCTGATCATCACCGTCATGTATCTGGGCCTGACCTTCTCGATCGCCGAGATGGCGGCGGCCCAGCCGCACACCGGCGGCGCCTACTCTTTCGCCCGGTCCGCGATGGGCCCCTGGGGCGGCTTCATCACCGGCCTGTGCGAGAACGTCGAATATGTGCTGACGGCTGCCGTGGTCTGCTTCTTCATCGGCAGCTATCTGGGCGGGATCTTCGGGACGCCGGCCTGGGTCCAGCCGCTCTACTGGATTGGGGCCTATGTCGTGTTCGTCGGCCTGAATGCCGGCGGGGTGGCGATGTCGTTCCGCTTCACGGTGTTCATCACCCTGCTGGCCCTGGCCTGCCTGGCCGTGTTCTGGGTCAGCGCCTTGCCGCACGCCGACTTCGCCAAGTACGCCCTGAACGTCGGCCCCGGCGGGACCGAGCTGAAGGACGGCCACGGGCCGTTCCTGCCGGCCGGGATTGGCGGGGCCCTGGCCCAGCTGCCGTTCGCGGTCTGGCTGTTCCTGGCCATCGAGCAGCTGCCCCTGGCGGCCGAGGAATCGCATACGCCGCAACGCGACCTGCCTAAGGGCATCATCCTGGGCATGCTGACCCTGATCGTCTCGGCCCTGCTGGTGCTGTGGCTGAACAGCTCGATCCCGGCCGGAACCTTCGCCCTGTCCAAGTCGGGCGAGCCGATCCTGGACGGCTTCCGCGCCATCTACGGCGGCTCGCTGGCCAAGGTGCTGGCGGCGGTGGCGGTGGCGGGCCTTGTGGCCAGCTTCCACGCCATCATCTTCGCCTATGGCCGGCAGATCTATTCGCTGTCGCGGGCCGGCTACTTTCCCCGCGCCCTGTCGGTGACCCATGGCGTGCGCAAGACCCCGGACGTGGCCCTGATCACCGGCTCGCTAGCCGGCCTGGCCGTGATGCTGGTCGTGTGGTTCGGCCTCGGGGCCGAGAAGGGCGCGGCGATGATCGGCGGGACCCTGCTGAACATGGCGGTGTTCGGGGCCATGCTGTCCTATGTGGCGCAAGGCGCGTCCTACATCCTGCTGCGCCAGAAGCTCCCGAACATGGAGCGGCCCTACAAGAGCATCTTCGGCGTGGCCGGGGCCGGCGTGACGGTGATCATCTCGCTGGTGACGATCTTCTACCAGCTGAAGGACCCGGTCTATCGCGCCGGCGTCATCGGGGTGGCGATCTGGTTCGCGGTGGGCATCGCCTATTTCGCCGCGTTCGGCCGCAAGAAGCTGGTGCTGTCGCCGGAGGAGGCCTTCGCCCTCAACGGCGGCAAGGCGGCCTACGAGACGCACTGATCCAAATGAAAAAGGCCGCCCCGTGGGGCGGCCTCGTTCGGAGCGCGTGAGAGGCGGCGGTTACTCGCCGGCCTTGATCTGCTCGCGGGCATGGGACAGCAGTTCGTCCATCTTCATGCGGACCTCGCCCTCGGACACCGAGACGCCCGAGCCCTTCAGGTCTTCGAAGACCTTGCGCAGCACGTCCTCGTCGCCCGGCTGTTCGAAGTCGGACTTGACCACGGCGCGCGCGTACTCCTCGACCGTCGCCAGGCCCATCAGGCCGGCCGCCCATTCGCCCAGCAGGCGGTTGCGGCGCGCGGTCGCCTTGAATTCCAGTTCGTTGTCGTGCGCGAACTTGCGTTCGAAACCCTGTTCGCGTTCGTCGAAGGTGGTCATGAAGGCCCCAAAGTCGTCAGCCTGTCGCGGCCAGATGAACTCATCCGGCCGCGACAGGCCATAATTCTAAACATTTTGAGCATGATGGTCGCCGAAACCGGCGTCCACTTTCGGCTATCATGCTCTTACGCCGGCTGCATATCCCGTGGCGGTCTCCGCCGCAATCGGCGGATAGGCCGCAGCCGATGTTTCCGCGCCAACCATAGACCAAATAACCCTCCTGTGTTTGCGCGGTCGCGCTCATTCAGGTAGGTTCCGACGGACATTTTTTAGTGAGCGGCCTTGAGTCGAACGCCGCGCGCAGCTATCCGCCGCGCGCGCTTTTCGTTTCTCCGGGAACTTTCTTCCCGCCAGGGCCGGGCGCGCGCTTCCAGAAGGGCCTCGACGAGAGCCATGACGACCCGTCGCAAGAAGATCTACGAAGGCAAGGCCAAGATCCTGTACGAGGGGCCCGAACCGGGCACTCTGATCCAGTACTTCAAGGACGACGCGACCGCGTTCAACGCCCAGAAGAAGGCCGTGCTGGAAGGCAAGGGCGTCATCAACAATCGGATCAGCGAGTACATCATGACTCGTCTGAACACGATCGGCGTCCAGAACCACTTCATCCGCCGCCTGAACCTGCGCGAGCAGCTGATCAAGGAAGTCGAGATCGTCCCGCTCGAGGTCGTGGTGCGCAACATCGCCGCCGGCTCGATCGCCACGCGCCTGGGGCTGACCGAAGGCCAGCCCCTGCCCCGCTCGATCATCGAGTTCTACTACAAGGACGACAAGCTCAACGACCCCATGGTGTCGGAAGAGCACATCACCGCGTTCAACTGGGCCGCGACCCAGGAGATCGACGACATGATGGCCATGGCCCTGCGGGTGAACGACTATCTGTCGGGCCTGTTCAGCGGCGTCGGCATCACGCTGGTGGACTTCAAGATCGAGTTCGGCCGCATCTACGAGGGCGACTTCTCGCGGATCATCCTGGCCGACGAGATCAGCCCCGACAGCTGCCGCCTCTGGGACAGCCTGACCAACGAGAAGCTGGACAAGGACCGCTTCCGCCGCGACATGGGCAATGTCATCGAGAGCTATACCGAGGTGGCCCGCCGCCTCGGTATCATGAAGGAAATGCCGACCGTCATCCAAGGCGGCGTGCACTGATCTAAGGGCCGCCCCACGGGGCGGCCGCGACGCCATGGCGTCGCCAGGGAGAAGCTACAGTGAAAGCCACCGTCCACGTGTTCCTGAAGCCCGGCGTGCTCGACGTCCAGGGCAAGGCCGTCGAGAACGCCCTGCACGGCCTGGGCTGGCCCTCGGTGAAGGACGCCCGCGTCGGCCGCGTCATCGAGTTCGACCTGGCCGAGACCGACGCCGAGAAGGCCAAGGCCGAGGTCAAGACCATGTGTGAGAAGCTGCTGGCCAATACGGTCATCGAAAGCTACCGCATCGACGTCGCCTAGGCGGCGGCCCTCTCCGGGGCGGAATTTTCTCCGCCCCGCCCCTTCCGATCGCAGCTTCGCCACACAATGTTCGGCGAGATGACGAAAGGGAGACCGTCGATGAGCGCGAAGTTCCACCTGGCCGAGGTCAATGTCGGACGCCTGAGGGCGCCGATCGATCATCCCATGATCAAGGACTTCGCGGACAATCTCGACCGCATCAATGCCCTGGCGGAATCCTCGCCGGGCTTCGTCTGGCGCCTGACGGGCGACGGCAACAACGCCACCGACCTGTCGATCGACGGCGACCCGCTCTACATCCCCAACCTGTCGGTCTGGGAAGACATCCCCTCGCTCGGCGCCTTCGTCTATCGCAGCGCCCATGTTGAGATCATGCGTCGCCGCCGCGAGTGGTTCGAGCACATGGATTTCTACATGGCCCTCTGGTGGGTCCCGGTCGGCCATGAACCGACCGTCGAAGAGGCCCTGGAAAAGGTGGCCCTGATCGCGGCCCATGGCCCGACGCCGGCGGCCTTCACGTTCAAGTCCCCGTTCCCGGCGCCGACGGGCGAGCCGGTGGAGCCGGAATTGGACGAGTGCGCTTAGGCGTTCAGAGCGCCCCCTCCGTCTCGTCGCGTATCCGCATCGTGACGGAGGGGCGTTCTAGCGCTGACATCTCGCCCGAACGGTGCTACAGGCCCGCGCCATGAAAGCCGCCGTCGTCGTTTTCCCGGGTTCGAACTGCGATCGTGACTGCAAGGTCGCCATCGAGCGCTCCGCCGGAGCGCGTGTCGAAATGGTCTGGCACCAGGAGACGGCGCTGCCGGACGACCTGGACCTGATCGTGCTGCCGGGCGGTTTCTCGTACGGCGACTACCTGCGCTGCGGCGCCATGGCCGCCCAGAGCCCGGTGATGAAGGAAGTCGTCTCGGCCGCCGCCAAGGGCGTGGCCGTGGTCGGCATCTGCAACGGCTTCCAGGTGCTGACCGAGGTCGGCCTGCTGCCCGGCGCCCTGCTGCGCAACGCCGGCCTGAAATATGTCTGCAAGCCGGTCGGCCTGGACATCGTCAACGGCCAGACCCGCTTCACCGCCGGCTATGGCGAGCAGCGCCAGGCGGTCATGACCGTCGGCAACGGCGAGGGCAACTACTTCGCCGACGAGGAAACCCTCGACCGCATCGAGGGCGAGGGCCAGGTGGTGTTCCGCTATCAGGAAAACCCAAACGGCTCGGCCCGCGCCATCGCCGGCATCGTCAACGCCGGCGGCAATGTGCTGGGCCTGATGCCCCACCCCGACCGCGCCTTCGACGCCGACCTGGGCTCCGAGGACGGCGCGGTGCTGTTCCGCAGCATCTTCCAGAGCGCCTGAGACTTAAAAGGGGGGCTTCGATGCGTCGCGTGTTGATCGTCGGAGCCGCCCTCATCGCCGGACTATCGGCCGCCGCCGTCGCCCAGGCGGAGCCCCTCCCCTGCAGCGGCGACTTCTTCTCTCAAGCCCAGGACGACCTGGCCGCCTACCGCGTCAGCGCGCCCAAGACCAACTTCTACAACGACATCCCGAGCTGCCCCGGCCAAGCCTCGTGCCGTATGAAGAGCTATGTCGTCGCCAAGGACGTGGTGCTCGTCAGCGGTGTCGACGACGGCTGGGCCTGCGCCATGTTCGTCGGCAAGACCAGCTTCACCCATGGCTGGCTGCGAGTCTCTGACCTCGCCAAGCTCCCGCCCCCGGCCGCCAAGCCGACCGACTGGGCGGGGACCTGGTTCGTCGGCGAGGAGACCCAGATCACGATCAGCCGCGATGGAAACGGTCTGCGGGCCAGCGGCGACACGACGTCGCCCCGCCCTTCGCACCCCACGGGCGGCTTCGACGGCGTTCTGGCGGCGGATGGTCCCCGCGCCCGATACAGCGACGACCTCTGCGTCGTGCGCTTCCGGCGCTTCGACCGTTACCTCATCGTCGACGACAACGACCGCTGCGGCGGCATGGGCGTCAGTTTTGACGGCGTCTACACGCGCTGATCCGAAAGCGCCGTTACACTATAGCACTCCCGAAAAACCGCTCCTAAGGTGCCCGCCTCAGTAGGAGGGCCAATCCATGAGTTTCGTTTCCACCCTGCGCGCGGGCCTGCTGGCCGCCGTGGCCATCTCGACCGTCGCGGTCGCCGCCGCTCAAGCGCAGACCCCACCGCTCACCCCCGACATCGACGGCAAGTACGTCGCCGCCAAGGTCGGCTACGACTACGAAAAGCGCGTCGTGATGGTGCCGATGCGCGACGGGACCAAGCTGTACACCGTCATCGTGATCCCCAAGGGCGGCAAGAACCTGCCGATCCTGCTGACCCGCACGCCCTACAACGCCGCCAAGCGCACCGCCCGCTTCGATAGCCCGCACATCAACGGGACCCTCGCCCAGGGCGACGAGGTCTTCGTCGCCGACGGCGGCTATATCCGGGTGATCCAGGACATTCGCGGCAAGTACGGTTCGGAAGGCGACTACGTGATGACGCGCCCGCTGAAGGGCCCGCTGAACTCGTCCGAGGTCGACCACTCCACCGACGCCTACGACACCATCGACTGGCTGGTGAAGAACGTGCCGGAAACCAACGGCAAGGTCGGCATGCTGGGCTCGTCGTATGAGGGCTTCACGGTCGTCATGGCCCTGGTCAACCCGCACCCGGCCCTGAAGGTCGCCGCGCCGATGAGCCCGATGGTCGACGGCTGGATGGGCGACGACTGGTTCCATTTCGGCGCCTTCCGCCAGCCGAACTTCGACTACTTCACCGGTCAAACCACGGTGCGCGGCGCGGGCGAGAGCGTCCAGCGCCAGGGCTATGACGACTACACGAACTTCCTGCGCGAGGGCTCGGCCGGCGACTACGCCAAGAACCATGGCCTGGACAAGCTGCCCTGGTGGAAGAAGCTCAGCGAGCATCCGGCCTATGACAGCTTCTGGAGCGAGCAGGCCCTCGACAAGACCATGGAGAAGACGCCGCTGAAGGTGCCAACCATGTGGATCCAGGGCCTCTGGGACCAGGAGGACATGTGGGGCGCGGTGCACTCCTACCCGGCCCTCGAATCCAAGGACACCGGCAACGACAAGAACTATCTGGTGCTGGGCCCGTGGCGGCACAGCCAGGTCAATTACGACGCCTTCAACCTGGGTCCGTTCAAGTGGGACGGCGACACCGCCACGCAGTTCCGGCGCGACGTGCTGCGGCCCTTCTTCGACCAGTACCTGAAGGGCGGCCCCAAGGCCGACACCCCGCCGGTGCTGATCTACGATCCGGGCCAGAACAAGTGGAACCGCTACGCCAGCTGGCCGCAAAACAAAGAGACCAAGAACCTCTATCTGGAAGCCAATGGCGGCCTGGACTTCACCGCTCCGGCGAGCGCCAAGGGCGCGGCGGCCTATGACGAGTACGTCTCCGACCCGGCCAAGCCCGTGCCGTACATCCCCCGTCCGTTGCAGTTCAACGACCGCAGCCGCTGGACCCAGTGGCTGGTCACCGACCAGCGCGGCGTCGACGGCCGTCCGGACGTGCTGACCTACACGACCGAGCCGCTGAAGGAACCGCTGAAGATCGCCGGGGTGCCGAAGGTGAACCTGGTCGCCTCGACCAGCGGGACCGACAGCGACTGGGTGGTCAAGTTGATCGACGTCTATCCGGACGAGATGCCCAACCAGCCCGAGCTGGGCGGCTATCAACTGGCCGTGGGCATGGACATCTTCCGCGGCCGCTATCGCGAGAGCTTCAGCGATCCCAAGGCGCTCAAGCCGAACACGCCGTTGAAGTACCAGTTCATCTTGCCGACCGCGAACTACACCTTCCAGCCGGGTCACCGGATCATGGTGCAGGTCCAGTCCAGCTGGTTCCCGCTCTACGACCGCAACCCGCAGACCTTCGTGCCGAACATCTTCTTCGCCAAGCCGGCCGACTATGTGAAGGCCACGCAGCGGGTGTTCCACGCCGGCGACACGGCCAGCTTCATCGAGCTGCCGGTCGTGGACGTGAAGTAGCGGGAGGGAAGCTCCTCCCCCGCGTCGCTGGGGAGCATCTTCAAAACAAGAAGGGCCGGCGATGACCGCGCCGGCCCTTCCCCTACGGAGAGATGGTCTTCGAATCAGCGCTCGCCGCGCCGTTCCATGTCGTTGTCCTTCTGGCCGCCCGGATTGCGGCCCTGCTCATTCTGGCGCGGCTGGCCCTGCTGTTGCTGCTGGCCGGGCGCTCGGCGCTGCTGGTCCTGTTGTTGCTGCTGCGGGTTCCGGTTGTTGTCAGCCATCGGGCTTTCTCCTTTTTCACCGCACGCTCACGGCGCACGATGGAAAAACGAGTCCGGACTCGCGCCGTTCCTACGGCGAAGACGCCTTATTTCCGGCTAAGCTCCAGGATTCGCACGGGTTTCTCGATGATCTGCCCCTTCATGTAGGGGTCGTCGGCCTTGCTGACCGTCGGCGCGTCGTGGATGGCGCGGACCACGTCCATCCCCTCCACCACCTTGCCGAACGCGGCGAAACCCTGACCGTCCTTGTTGCGCGAGCCGCCGAAGTCCAGGGCCGGATTGTCGCCCAGGCAGATGAAGAACTCCGAGGTCGCCGAGCCCGGCGCATCGCGGGCCATCGAGATCACCCCGTCCTTGTGCGAGAGGCCCGTGCGCTTGGTGGTCTCGTGGACGATCGGCGGCAGCGGCCGCCCGCCGTCGCCCAGCCCGCCCTGGATGACGCTGATCGTGGCCGGGTTGTTGTCGTTCTTCGGCGAGACGGTCCGATAGAAGGTCCCGCCTGCCATTAGCCCCCTGTCGGCATAGGCCAGGAAATTGGCCACCGTGACCGGCGCGCGGTCCGGATAAAGGGCGATGACGATCGTCCCCTTCTCGGTGACCATCCTGACCTGAACCTCGCGATCCTTCTTGGCCGCGATCAGCGGCGCTGCGGCCAGGGCGGTCAGAACGGCGCGACGGTCGAGGCTGGGGCGCATGGGTGTCTCCGGAAGGATTTCTCGTCATAGCGTCGTTCGCCGCGAAAATCTGCGCCCCTGGATGGAGGCACAGGGTTAACGATCGCGAGTCAGGCGAGGACGCTGGAATAGCCGCTTCATTCGATCCAACGTCCGTTTCAGAAGATTTTGGGGGAGTTCGTCGCGGGTGGGGGCGCCGCGCGGCGATAACGTTCAAGGCCATGACCGATCCGGACGTCCAGTTTCCCGACACCTATGTCAGCGGCGTGCCCGTCTGGGCCAAGCGTCGCAAGCGTTCCGCCGTCCATCCCCTGCTGCGCGCCACGATCGTGTTGCTGGCCCTGTTCGGCGCGGTGGTGATCGGCGTCTCGCTGCGCCTGGGCTCGGTCGAGAAGGGCGGCGCGGTGATCGATCACTGGCTGGCGGTGGGCGCGGTCCATCTGGAAGCCGCCATCAAGAAGTTCTGACGTCCCATCCGGCGTCTCAAGACGGCTCGGCGGCAAGAAGTCTCAGGCGGACTGTGGCGGAATCCGAACGTCCGGGGTAGAAGGCGCGCCCATGAGCACGCCCCAAAAGCCCATGGCCGAATTGGCCGCCGAGTTCGGCCTGAAACCCGCCGAGTACGACGTCGTTCTGAAGCGGCTGGGCCGAGAGCCCAATCTCGTGGAACTGGGCGTGTTTTCGGTGATGTGGTCCGAGCACTGCTCGTACAAGTCGTCGAAGAACCAGCTGAAGAAGTTCCCGATCGACGGTCCGCGGGTGATCTGCGGCCCTGGGGAGAACGCCGGCGTCATCGATATCGGCGACGGCCACGCGATCATCTTCAAGATGGAGAGCCACAACCACCCCTCCTACATCGAGCCCTATCAGGGCGCGGCGACGGGCGTGGGCGGCATCATGCGCGACGTCTTCACGATGGGCGCGCGGCCGATCGCCCTGCTGAACGCCCTGCGCTTCGGCGATCCCAGCCATCCCAAGACCAAGCGCCTGGTCGACGGCGTGGTCGCCGGCATCGCCGGCTACGGCAACTGCGTGGGCGTGCCCACGGTCGCCGGCGAGACCAACTTCCACCGGGGCTACAACGGCAACATCCTGGTCAACGCCATGTGCGTGGGCCTGGCCGACGCCGACAAGATCTTCTACTCGGCCGCTCCCGGCCCGGGCCTGGCGGTCGTCTATTTCGGCTCGAAGACCGGCCGCGACGGCATCCACGGCGCGACCATGTCCTCGGCCGAGTTCTCCGAGGACTCCGAGGAGAAGCGCCCCACCGTCCAGGTCGGCGACCCCTTCGCCGAAAAGCTGCTGATCGAGGCCACGCTGGAGCTGATGGCCACCGGCGCCGTCGCCGCCATCCAGGACATGGGCGCGGCCGGCCTGACCTCCTCG
Organism: Caulobacter sp. Root343; assembly: GCF_001425745.1. GTDB lineage: Bacteria > Pseudomonadota > Alphaproteobacteria > Caulobacterales > Caulobacteraceae > Caulobacter. Next base: position 33,105 of record NZ_LMDF01000005.1, read on the forward strand.
TCGGTCGAGATGGCCGGCAAGGGCGGGGTCGGCATCGAGCTGAACATGGACATGGTTCCGCAGCGCGAAGAGGGCATGAGCGCCTACGAGATGATGCTGTCGGAAAGCCAGGAGCGCATGCTGGCGGTCCTGAAGCCCGGCCGCGAGCAGGACGGCCACGCCATCTTCGAGAAGTGGGGCCTGGACGCCGCCGTCATCGGCTACACCACCGACACTGGCCGCCTCGTCCTGAAGCATCACGGCGAGACCGTCTGCGACGTGCCGCTGGCCCCGCTGTTCGACGACGCGCCGCTGTACGATCGTCCGTGGGTCCAGCCCAAGCTCGACCCGCGCCTCGATCCCGGCCAGATCCCCGCCCCGATCAACTGGAACGAGGCGGTGCTGAAGATCGTCGGCTGCCCCGACATGGCCTCCAAACGCTGGCTGTGGGAGCAGTACGACCGCCACGTGATGGCCGACACACTGGAGGACAGCGCCACCGGCTGCGACGCCGGCATCGTGCGCATCCATGGCACCGGCAAGGCCATCGCCGTGACCAGCGACTGCACGCCCCGATATGTCCAGGCCGACCCCTACGAGGGCGGCAAGCAGGCGGTGGCGGAAGCCTGGCGCAACCTGACGGCCGCCGGCGCCCTGCCGGTCGCCATCACCGACAACCTGAACTTCGGCAGCCCCGAAAAGCCCGAGACCATGGGCCAGATCGTCCGCGCCACCGACGGCATGGCCGAGGCCTGCCGCGCGCTCGACTTCCCGGTCGTGTCGGGGAACGTGTCGCTCTACAACGAGACCAATGGCGTCGCCATTCCGCCGACCCCGACCGTCGGCGCCGTGGGCCTGCTGGAAGACTATGACCTGCGCACCGGCTTCGGGAACGTCGCCGACGGCGACACCCTGGTGCTGATCGGCGAGACGCACGGCGAGCTGGGCGCCTCGATCTATCTGCGCGAGATCCTGGGCCGCGAGGACGGCGCCCCGCCGCCGGTCGACCTGGCCGTCGAGCGCAAGAATGGCGACTTCGTCCGCGGCCTGATCGGTTCGGGCTTGGTGGCCGGCGTCCACGACCTGTCGGACGGCGGCCTGCTGGTCGCCGCGGCCGACATCGCCCTGGCCAGCAAGGTCGGCGTCACCCTGAACGCCACCAGCCCCACCCACGCTCACCCGTACCTGTGCGGCGAGGACCAGGCCCGCTACCTGATCGCCACGCCCGATCCGGACGCGGTGCTGGAAGCAGCCAAGGCGGCCGGCGTCCACGCGATCGTCGCGGGCGCGGCCGGCGGCGACGCCTTCGCCTCGCGCGAGCTGTTCAGCATCCCGCTGGACACCCTGCGCGCGGCCCACGAAGCTTGGCTGCCGGGCTACATGAACGCCCCCAAGGCCTGACGGAAAGACCCAGTACCATGCGTATTCTCGCCCTGACGGCCGTGGCCGCCCTGCTCCTTGCCGGCTGCGCGCCGACCGCCGAACCGGCCGCGCCGACGGCGCAAACCCTGGCCAGCGCCTGCGCGGCCAAGGGCGGCGCGATCCAGCCGGTGGGCAAGGCCCAGATCCCGACCTGCGTCGTGGCCTATGCCGACGCCGGCAAGGCCTGCACCGACAAGAGCCAGTGCGAAGGCGCGTGCGTGCTGGAAGGCAATCTGGAGCCCCAGGGTCCGGTCACCGGCGCCTGCCAGAAGACCAACCGCCAGTTCGGCTGCCACGCCAGGGTCGTGAACGGCAAGGCGACGGCCGCGATCTGCGTGGACTAGAGGGTTCGAACTCACCGCTCCCAGCGTCAGCGCGCTGGGAGCGGATGCTCGGCGTCCGCTAGTCGGCGTCCGGCTCGGCTGGGCCTTCGCGGAATTCATCCGCCCCAACGAACGCAACGCCCTCTTCGTCCAGGACCCATGCGCCGAGGAAGGCGGCATGTTCCGGATCGATCTCCTCATCGATCAGGTCGCCGTCGTAGAGGCCGACGGTGCTGAAGTCGAAGTCCAGCGAGAGTTGATGGGCCATGCCCACCATCTCCTCGGCCATGCGGCGCGAATAGCCCAGAGCCTCGCTTTCATTGATGAAGTCGTCGCTCAGCGTGCTCACCTCCACCGCATTGCTGCCTTGGGTCGCACTGGTCGTAACGATGGTGAACGCGGGCATGGGCATCTCTCGTGAGGTGGGAATCGTCACTTAGTCCGGTTCGCCCGAGTCGAGGGCTACATTCTGAAGAACACTTCCGGCGCGGCCGAGGCGTTCAATCCCCGCCTCGGGCGTCCCTCTTCGCGGCGCGATAGGTCTTCTGCAGCCCCGCCAAGCGGCGACGCTCGGTGTCCTTGGCGATGCGGTCGGCGCGGGCTTCGACCTCGGCCAGCTCGGCTCCCAGCTTCTGGAAGTTGGCCCAGCGGGCGGGGTCGAGCGCGCCGTTCGCCAGCGCCTCGCGCACCGCGCAGCCGGGCTCCTTGGTGTGGCCGCAGTCGTTGAACTTGCAGGTTCCGATCAGCCGTTCGACGTCGTCGAACGCCACGCTCACGCCTTCCTCGGCGTCGATCAGGCCCACTTCCCGGATGCCGGGGGTGTCGAGGATCAGCCCGCCGCCGGGCAGCAGGACCAGTTGGCGATGGCTGGTGGTGTGGCGGCCCTGGTCGTCGGACTCCCGGATCTCGCGGGTCGCCATGCGGTCCTCGCCCAGGAAGGCGTTGACCAGGGTGGACTTGCCGACGCCGGACGAGCCGATCAGCACGCAGGTCTCGCCCGGCGCCACCTGGGCCAGGAGGGCGTCCAGGCCCTGCCCTTGCCGCGCCGACACCGTCAGCACCGGACAGCCGGCCGCCAGGGCGGCGATCGCCTCGGCTTGGCTACCCGGATCGTCGGCGAGGTCTGACTTGGTCAGCACCACCACGGGCCGCGCCCCGCTCTGCCAGGCGGCGGCCAGATAGCGTTCGATGCGGCGCGGATTGAGGTCGGCGTTCAGTGAGGTGACGATGAAGGCGACGTCGATATTGGCGGCGATGACCTGCAAGGTCTGCACGCTGTCGGCCGCCCGGCGCACGAAGGCGGTGCGGCGCGGCAGGATGGCGTGGATCGTGGCGGCGCCGTCGGCCGGGTTAGGCGACAGCGCCACCCAGTCGCCGACGGCCGGATGGCCCGCCTCGCGCGCTTCGTGCAACAGGCGGCCGGCGAGCTTGGCGCGCAGTTCTCCCTCGCCGGTGACCACATCATAGCTGTCACGGTGCTGGGCGATGATCCGGCCAGGGCTATGGCCGGCGCGCGCGTGCGGCTCGAAGGCCTGTCGCAGCGTGTCGGACCAGCCGTATTGCTTGATCAAGTCACGGGCCTTCACATCGTCGGCGATCGGTCGCGGCTCGCCACGTCCCTTTTACGTCCGTCGTTCCGAAACGTCGCGCGCGAATTCGAGCAGCGCCGCGGCGAATGGCTCCGGCGCCTCGATCGACAGGAGTTCACCACTGCCGGCGATCGTCTTCCCCCGCACCTGAACAGCGCCCGCCCCGCGCAGGCCTTCCAGATAGGGTTCGATCGGGTGAGGGTCGGCGCCGCCACGCATGTACAGGATTGGCGTGTCGATCACCCTGGGGACAGCGTTGTATTCGGCGTCGCGAGGCAAGGCGCGATACCAGTCGAAACCCGTGCGAAGCGCCGCCGAGGTGGAGTATTGCTCGACGCAAGCCTGGCGGAACCCTTCGTCGATCTTCGCCTTGTCGCCCGCAAGAGCATCAAAAAAGAAGTCGAAGTAAGGACGTTCGCGTCCGGAAACGAGCGTCTCCGGCAGACCGGGAATCTGGTGAAAGGCGAAATGCCAGATCCGCGGATTGGCGAGCACGTCCTCCCACGGGTCGAGTCCAGGGATCACCGTGTTCATGATCACCGCGCCGGCGAGCCGATCCCCGAAATCGCGTGCGGCGGCGAAGGCGATCATGCCGCCGACATCGACGCCCGCCACGATCATGGTCTTGGCCCCGGCGGCCTCCGCGCCGGCGATGATCGTCTTGGCGATGTCGGCCTTCAGGGTCGGGACCGGCTCGCCGGTCGACTTGCCAGTTCCCGGGAGGTCGAACGCCAGGACGAAATGCTCCCGGCTCAAGGGCTCCAGGACGGGGCTCCAGACCGCGCTGCAAAGCGGCCAGCCGTGGAGCAGGACAATAGCCGGGCGATCGGGCGAGCCCGCCGCGAGCGCGGACAGGCGCAAGGAACCGACTTCGACAGAGATTTGACGGCGCATCAGGTGAAAACACCTCGCCCGCGCGTCGGTTTCCATGACCTGGCGGGCGGGGTGACGGTTGTCTTCCGACCTGACGGCCCTAGGCCGCGTGGGCCCGCCCCGACCAGCGCGCCACCGTCTCCAGCAGCTTGGCCGGGTTGATGGGCTTGCCGAGGTGATCGTCCATGCCGGCCGCCAGACAGGTGGCGATCTGTTCGGGCAGGACGTTGGCGGTCATGGCCACGATCGGGGTGGCCACGCCCCGCGCGCCCTCCATGGCGCGGATCTCGCGGGTGGCGGTCAGGCCGTCCATCACCGGCATCTGCACGTCCATCAGGACGAGGTCGTAGTGGCCCTGGCGCATGGCCTCGACGCCGGCGACGCCGTCATTGGCGGTCTCCACGCCGACGCCGAACGGCTCCAGCATGGCGCGGATCAGCTCGCGATTGACGGCGTTGTCCTCGACCAGCAGCAGTCGCACCCCGGCCTCGGCGTCCAGCAGCGGCGTGTCGTCGGCTTCGATCGGGGCCAGCCGCGCCAGCGGCCCCCGGACCTCGAACCAGAAGGTCGAGCCCTGGCCTTCGATGCTGTCGACGCCGATCCGGCCGTCCATCCGCTCGATGATCCGGCGCGAAATGGCCAAGCCCAGGCCCGTGCCGCCGAACCGGCGCGAGACCGCCGCATCGGCCTGGGAGAAGCGGTCGAAGATGTTCTCGCGATGCTCGGACGCGATGCCGATGCCGGTGTCGGTGACCTCGGCGCGCAAAACGGCCTGATCGCCATCGAGCGTCTGGCTGAGCGCGACGGTGATCGCGCCGTGGGCCGTGAACTTCACGGCATTGGACAGAAAGTTCAGCAGCACCTGGCTTAGGCGCGGGCCGTCCAGGCTCATTGGCTCCAGGCCCTTGCCGGCCCGGACCACGACCTTCAAGCCCTTGGCGGCGGCGCGCTCCTCGACCAGGGCCGCACAGGACGAGGCCATGGCCGCCGGGTCGAACGGTCCCGGATCCAGCTCCAGTCCGCCCGCTTCCAGCCGCGAGAAGTCCAGCACGTCGTTGACGACGCTGAGCAGGGTGTGGCTGGCGTCGAGGATGTGGCCGACCTGACGGGCGGCGGTCTTGGTCAGGCCGCGCGACCGGCGCAACACCTCGGCGAAGCCCAGGATCGCGGTCAGCGGCGTGCGCAGCTCGTGGGTCATGTTGGCCAGGAAGTCGGACTTGGCCGCCGAAGCGGTCTCGGCCAAGTCCAGCGCCTTGGCGATGTCCAACTCCAAGCGCTTGCGCTCGGTGATGTCGCGCGAGGTGACCAGCAGGATGCCCGAACCGTCGCCCAGGCGCGAATAGGCGCTCTCGAGCCAGATCGACGCGCCGTCCTTGCGGAAGCACTCGTAGTCGGCGCTGATCGGCGGGCCGCCGGGCTCCAGGCTTCGGATGATGCCCTGGACACGCTTGAAGTCCGCCTCGCTGACCATGGCGGTCGGCGGCAGGGCCATGAACTCGTCGGCCGAATAGCCGGTGATCCGCGTAATGCTGGGCGAGCTGTAGAGGCGCTCGCCTTGAGGGGTCCACAGGGCGACGTGGTCAGTCAGGTTGTCGCCCAGCAGCCGATAGAGGCGCTCGGCCTCGCGGAGCTTGGTCAGGGCGCCCTCGGCCTCTTCGATCGCGCGCTGCTTGGCCGCGACGCTGGCGGCGAGGTCATCGCGCATCCGCTCCAGCCGCATCCGCTGACCGGTCAGCCAATAGGACAGCGGCGTCGCGACGATCGCGGCGATGAGCAGGGTGGTGACCGGGGTAAACGCCTCGGGCGACCGCGAGATCAGCACGTTGAAGACGTAGTCGGCCGCGATCGCCGCGGCCACGATGAAGCCCACCGTCGGCGCGGTCCTGAAGATCCGGTCTCGGAAAACAGCCAGGGTGATGTCGACGGCTCCTTCGGGCTGGACGTTGCCGCCCTCCAGATTAAGGAGAGGTGACGCTTGTCCGCCACCACGGGCGACAATTCGCCGCGCCGTGAATTAGGAGTAAAATCCGGGTCTTATCGCCCTGCGGCCTTGGCCACGTCGTCGAGCTCGCGCTCCAGGGCGAGGCTGGCCTGGACCACCGTCGCCACCGAGCGTTTGAAGAAGTCCTGGGGCACGGTCGCGAAGTCGTCGGTCGGCTTGTGGTACTCGGGATGGTCCTCGACCCCGAAATAGACCCAAGGCACGCCCTTCTCGGCGAAGGCGTAGTGGTCGGACTGGTTGGTCCAGTTGTTGTCCTTGCCGTCGGCGTCGGTGTCGTGGCCCAGCTTCAAGGTCACCGGCGCGGTCGTGGCGACCTTGACCAGGATCGGCTTCAGGAACGGGAACGGCGCGGTCCCGGAGACGTAGAGCTCGTTCTTGGCGTTCTTGCTCAGCATGTCGAAATTGACGTCCAGCGCGATGCTAGCCAGCGGGACCGGCGGCGCGGCGACGAACGCCTTGGCGCCGCGCAGGCCGCCCTCCTCGGCGTCGACCACCGCCAGGATCACGTCGTGCTTGGGAGGCTTGGCCTTGAACGCCTCGGCCACCGCCAGCAGACCCGCCACGCCCGAGGCGTTGTCGTCGGCGCCGTTGTAGATCTCGCCATTGCGCACTCCGAGGTGGTCGTAGTGAGCCGAGACGACCATGGCCTTGCCGCCGCGCATCCCCCTGATCCGGGCCACCAGATTGGTCCCCTGCACGGTCGAGCCGTCGCGCTTGGCGTAGGTGAACGGCTGCTCGAACTTGTCGCCGAGCGGCGACAGCCCGATCTGCGCGAAGCGGGACAGGATATAGGCCCGCGCCTTCTCCGACCCCGGCGTGCCCGGCGCGCGGCCCTGCATGTCGTCGGCCGAGAGGATGCGGACGTCATCGATGGCCTTGTCGCCCGGCCCCGCGAACGCCGGCGCGGCGATCGCGAGCGACAGGACGGCGGCGGCGAACGCCCGCGGACGGCGAGCCAGGGAGCGGCGAGAAAGACGGGTCATGACGCCTACATGCCGTGCGCCGCGCGGCGAATTCAATTAAATCTCCGACATCCGCCCGCGAACCCTAAGACGAGCGCTGTCAAAATACGCCCGTTCTTAAGGAATCACGGCCACATAGACCCTCCAAGGATCGGAGCCTTCCTGTGCCCATGTCCCATGCCGACCTCGAAGCGCGCCTCACCGCCGCCTTCCCGGATTCCGAGATCGTGCTGACCGACCTGGCCGGCGACAACGATCACTGGAAGGCCCGCATCGTCTCCCCCGCCTTCAAGGGCTTGAACCGCGTGCGCCAGCATCAGCTGGTCAACAAGGCCCTGGCCGATGTGCTGGGCGGGACACTGCACGCCCTGGCCCTCGAAACCGCCGCCCCGGCCGAATAGGAGAGCCCGTGCGCTACCGCCCCTTCGGCGCGACCGGCATGGCGGTTTCGGCGCTCACCCTGCGCCTGGCCGACGGCTCGCGCTTGCGGGCCAATGACTGGCGCGCCTTGGTGTTCACGGCGCTGGAGAACGGCATCAACAGCTTCCAGGTCGAGGGCGACTCGCCGGAGCTGCTGCGCGGCGCGGCCGAGGCCTTCGCCTCGGTCGAGCGCCACCTGCTGTTCCTGACCTGGCGGGTGCGCGGCGACGCCGCCGCCCTGGGCCAGCAGGCGGTCGACAACCTGCTGGGCTCGGCCTTCGAGGGGCTGGGCCTTTCCTACCTCGATCTCGTCCTGATCAACGATCCGCTGGGACCCGCCCTGCCATTCGCCTTCGACGCCGGCCTGCGCTCGCTGTACCACAGCCGCGCGGTGCGCGGCGTCGGCATCGCCAGCCGTGGCGATATCGATCCCGGCCTCTTGAAGAGCGGCCTGATCACGGCGGTCTCCTCGCCGTTCAACCTGTCGTCCGGCTGGGCCGAACGCCACCGCATCCGCCACGCGTCCCAGCACGACTTCGCGGTGATCGGCGAGGATTTCTGGCCTCAGGCCCTGCGCGAGGGCGGCGAGCTGGCCGGCCCCAAACCGTCGCTGTGGCGGCGGCGGTCCGACCCGCTGGCCGACATCGGCGGCTACGAGTTCCTGCACGCCACCCAGGGCTGGAGCGGCGAGGACATCTGCCTGGGCTACGCCCTGACCGAACCGTCGCTCTCCACCGTCCGCATCACCGCCGACACCCGCGCCGAGGTCGAGCGCCTGGCCGCCGTGGTCGAGCGCGACCTGCCCAACGGCGTCTGCGCACAGATCGAGATGGCCCGCTTCTCGGCCCAGGAGCGCGAGAAGGCGGAGGGTCGCACCTGATCCCTCCCCTCTTGACCAAGGGCCTTGCGGCGCCTAGCTGAAAGCCTTCGCCCTAGGACTATCCGCATGACCGACGTCGCCTCCTCCCCCGCCCTGGACTTCATCGCCAAGACCGTCGCCGAAAATCCGGTCGTGGTCTTCATGAAGGGCGTGCCGGACCAGCCGCGCTGCGGCTTCTCGTCGGTCGTGGTGCAGATCCTCGATCACCTGGGCGTCTCGTTCGTCGGCGTCGACGTGCTGCAGGACGATGACCTGCGCCAGGGCGTCAAGACCTTCACCGACTGGCCAACCATCCCTCAGCTCTACGTCAAGGGTGAGTTCGTCGGCGGCAGCGACATCATTCGCGAGATGTTCCAGTCGGGCGAGCTGAAGACCTTCCTGACCGAACAGGGCGTCCTGGCGGCGTGAGCCTTCAGGCGAAGTGCGAAGCGGTTCGCCGCCCGGAAGGCTCACGCTTTAAAAAGAACGCGCGGGGACGCGCGTGAGCCGGGTCTTCGTTCCGCCTTCGGACACCTATTCCCTGACCTTCACGCCCAAGGCGTCGGATATCGACGCCAACGGCCACGTCAATAACGTTGTCTATCTGGGCTGGGTCCAGGACCTGGCCATCGCCCACTGGGAAGCTTGGGCCAGTGAAGAGCAACGCGCGGGCTGGTCCTGGATCTGCCGGCGACACGAAGTCGACTACCGTCGCGAACTGTTGCCGCACGAGAGCGCCACCGGCTACACCTGGGTCGGCGAACTTAAAGGCCCGCGTTTCGAGCGCTACGCCCGCATCGACGGTCCGGACGGCGAGATGTGCGCTCAGAGCCGCACCGACTGGGTGCTGATCGACATCGCCGCCAAGCGCCCGGCGCGCGTTATGCCCTGGATGATCGAGCGCTTCACACCGAAGGGGTGATCGGATTGGCGATGACGATACGCTCACCGCGCGTCAGTCCCAGCTCTTCATAGCTGAACACCAAATCCGCCCAACCGACCGCGCCCTTGCAGGTCTCCAACCGCCGCCGGGCGAAGGCGACCACCGCGTGGCCAGCCTTGCGGTCGACCCGGAACACGACATCGGCCTTGGCCGCGCAGCCTTTGGACGCCACGCGGATCGTCAGGGCGTCGGGGCCCGTCTCGGCGGCCAACAGCGGTTCCAGCTCCGGCCAGGTCTCGTCCGGCGCGGCGGCCATCAACGCGGGCGTCGTCGCGCAGCCAGTCAGGCCCAGGGCCGCTCCGGCGAGCACGAAACCTCTGCGTGAAACCCCGCCTGCCATCGACCTCTGTACGAACCGCCCAAACTGCGCTGAAGATCGTCCACCGCTGGCGTCCTGACCAGTCCCCCGAAGCCCGCCGGGCTTCGGCATTCAAACATTGGAGCGCGCGCCGCGCTCCGGGGGAGCATATCGTGCGTGTTCGTTCCGCCTTGCTGGCCGCGTCCTTGGCTGGCGTCCTGGCCGCCCCGGCCCATGCCGCCTCCGACTACCGCAAGCTGGGCGCTGAGATCGACCGTCTGATGGCCGCCGGCAAGATCCCCGGCGTGGCCATGGCGGTCATCGACCACGGCAAGGTCGCTCACGTGGTCGCCAAGGGCGTGCGCAACGAAAAGGGCGATCCGCTGACGCCCGACACGATCATGTACGCCGCCTCGATCACCAAGGCGACGTTCGCCTACTACGTCCTGATGCTAGTCGACGACGGCAAGGTCGATCTCGACAAGTCGATCGCCGAATACCTGCCCAAGCCCCTGCCGGACTATCCCAGGTACGCCGATCTGGCCGTCGATGAGCGTTGGAAGACGATCACGCTCCGGCGCCTGCTGACCCACAGCTCGGGCCTGGCCGATCAACGGTTCTACGATCCCGAGAACAGGTTCCGCTTCAACCTGGAGCCCGGCAGCCGCTACGCCTATTCGAACGAAGGCGTGAACCTGGCCCAGTTCGTCATCGAGCAGAGCCTTGGCTTGAAGGTCGGCGACGAGATGGACCGCCGGCTGTTCAAGCCCCTGGGCATGACCCGCTCCAGCATGATCTGGCGCGACGACTTCAAGGCCAACCTGGCCGACGGCCAGCATGCGGACGGCAAGTGGGAGACCCACGACGACCGCTCCAGCGTCAAGGCGGCCGGCTCGCTGGACACCACGATCTCGGACATGGCCAAGCTGGCGGCGGCGATGGTGTCGGGCTGGAGGCTGTCGACCAAGGCGCGGGCCGAACTGGACAAGGGCAGCTTCCCGATCGTCAGCCAGAGCCAGTTCCCGCCGTTCCTGATCAAGGACAATCCCGACAACGCTAGGGTTGGCCTGAAGGCCGGGATCGGCGTCGTGGTGTTCGACGGGCCGCAGGGCCGGGCCTTCTACAAGGGCGGCCATAACGACATCACCGACAATCAGCTGGTCTGCGTCGAGAAGGGCAAGCGCTGCGTGGTGCTGCTGACCAACAGCGGCGTGGGCCAGAAGGTTTTCCCGCCGCTGGTCAAGGCCGCGCTAGGCGACATTGGCGCGCCGTGGACGTGGGAGTACGGGGAGGTTCCGAGCGTCGGGCCGTAGAGAACCCGTAGAATCTGTCATCCCGGCCGCAGCGAAGCGGAAGCCGGGACCGCCACGCGCTCAAAGCTTCCGGCGGTCCCGGATCGGCGCGCTTCGTGCTTGTCCGGGATGACAGTTGATCACTAGCTCCAGGGACCGGGATTTCGGCCCCCACCACTCGGCGGAACCACCGTCGTCGTCGCCCGCCGCGTCCCCTGCCCCACACCCAACCGCATCAGGGCCTCGACGCGGTTCTGAGTCGAGGGGTGGGTCGAGAACAGGCTGTCCGCACCTTTCCCGTTCAGCGGGTTGATGATGAACATGTGGGCGGTGGCCGGATTGCGCTCGGCGTCATAGTTGACGTAGCCGCCGCGGGCGTAGGCCTCGATCTTCTCCAGCGCCCGGGCCAGGGCGGCCGGGTCGCCGCCGATCGCCGCGCCGATGCGGTCGGCCTCGTATTCGCGAGCCCGGCTGATCGCCATCTGCACCAGCATGGCCGCGATCGGGGCCAGGATGGCGATCGCGATCGCGCCGATCAGGCCGCCGCGATTGTCTTCGTCGCGCGAGCCGCCGAAGAAGAACGCGAAATTGGCCAGGGCCGAGATCGCGCCGGCGATGGTGGCCGTCACGGTCATGGTCAGGGTGTCACGGTTCTTCACGTGGGCCAGCTCGTGGGCCATCACGCCGCGGATCTCGTCACGGGTCAGCAGGCGCAGCAAACCGGTGGTGGCGGCGACGGCCGCGTGGGCCGGGTCGCGGCCGGTGGCGAAGGCGTTGGGCTGGTCGCTGTCGATCACCGTCACGCGCGGACGCGGCAGGCCGGCCTTGGCCGCCATCGCGACCACGTCGACGACGTAGTTACGGATCAGCGGCTCGGGATGGCTCTCGTCGACTTCCTGCGCGCCATAGGTCCGCAGCACGATCTTGTCGGCGTTCCAGTACGAGAAGGCGTTCAAGGCCAGGGCGAACACCAGGGCGATCAGCATGCCCGTCGGCCCGCCGATCAGATAGCCCGCGCCCATGAACAGGGCCGTCAGGCCCGCCAGCAGCATGTAGGTCTTGAAGTGGTTCATCGGTCTAATCGTCAGTCGAAGATGTCGAACAGGTCGAAGCGCTTTTTCTTGTGATGGCCGTGGTGGCCAAGATGGCGACGATCGTCGTCGTAACGCTTGTGATCGTCGTGACGCCCAGGGTCGCGCCTATGGTCCGAATAGTGGTCGGGACGGCTGTAGGGCCGCGGATCGGCCTGGGCCGCCTGCGCTTCCTCGCGCTCCAGGGTCATCAGCTTTTCCAGCTCGCCGCGGTCCAGCCAGACGCCTCGGCAGCGCGGGCACATGTCGAACTCGACGCCGGCGCGCTGCACGGTCTGCATGGAGCCGTCGCAGTTGGGGCACATCAGAAGGGGCATTGTCGAACCTCCGGTCCAAAAGGATGGATCGGGTGTCCTCGATGGAGGCGGCGCCTTTGGGGAGGGGGGCAGAGGCAGCCGGACCCAGACATCGAGAACACCCGATGCGGTCCGACATCACGAGTGCTTGCATCACTCGCCAGAGGGGCCCGGTCCCGCCCGACTAAACTGGGATCGCCGCCCAGGGCTTTCAAGGGCGCCCCGGCCCTTAAGGGGAAGGTCCTCCCCCGCGTCGCGGGGAGGATCAAAACAAAAAAGGCCCCGGATCGCTCCGGAGCCTTTTCCGTAGGGTTCGGATCCGACGCTTACGAAGCGTAGAATTCGATAACCAGGTTCGGTTCCATCTTCACCGGATACGGAACTTCCGACAGTTCCGGCGCGCGGACGAAGGTAGCCGACATGGCCTTCACTTCGACGGGAACGTACTCGCAGAAATCGCGCTCGTTCGAGGCCAGCGACTCCAGCACCAGGGCCATGTTGCGCGACTTTTCACGGACGCTGATCACGTCGCCCGGCTTGCAGCGGTACGACGCGATGTTGACGCGCTTGCCGTTGACCAGGACGTGGCCGTGGTTGACGAACTGGCGGGCCGCGAACGGGGTCGGGACGAACTTGGCGCGGTAGACGATGGCGTCCAGACGCGATTCCAGCAGGCCGATAAGGTTTTCCGAGGTGTTGCCCTTGCGACGGGCGGCTTCCTCGTAGGTGCGCGAGAATTGCTTCTCGGTCAGGTTGCCGTAGTAGCCCTTCAGCTTTTGCTTGGCGCGCAGCTGCAGGCCGAAGTCCGAAACCTTCTGCTTGCGGCGTTGGCCGTGCTGGCCGGGGCCGTACGAGCGCGAGTTGACCGGGGACTTGGGACGGCCCCACAGGTTCTCACCCATGCGGCGGTCGATCTTGTACTTGGCGCTATGGCGCTTGGACATAAGTCACTCTTTTATTCGATCCGCGCCGGCTCCCCTCGAAAGAGGTGCGATTTCAACGGCGGCGTCGGGTCAATCCGTCATACGATATCCGCGCCGTCCGGCAAGCCGGCGGCGTGAAGGCGCGGTTTATGCCGAAGGGGCGGGCGGGAGTCAACGACCTTGGAGCCGCTCGGCGTGCCACGCCACGTGATCGCCAATGAACGTCGCGATGAAGAAGTAGCTGTGGTCGTAGCCTTCTTGCCGCCGGACCGTGACCTTGCGGCCAGCCTTCTCGGCGGCGGCTTCGATCAGTTCGGGCTTCAGCTGGCTTTCCAGGAAGCTGTCGGCCAGGCCCTGGTCGATCAGAATCTCGTCGAACCTCTCGCCGACGCCGTCCTCGATCAGCGCGCAGGCATCGTGGGCCCGCCAGGCGGCGCGGTCGGGGCCGAGATAGGCGGTCATCGCCTTGTCACCCCAAGGGCAGTTCAGCGGCGAGACGATCGGCGAGAAGGCGCTGACCGACCGGAACAGGTCCGGATTGCGCAGGGCGATGGTCAGGGCTCCGTGGCCGCCCATCGAGTGACCGAAGATCCCCCGCCGCGCCGGGTCCAGCGGAAAGGCACCGTCGACCGCCATCAGCAGGTCGCCGGTGACATAGGCGTACATCTTGAAGTGCGGCGCCCACGGCGCCTGGGTGGCGTCGACATAGAAGCCCGCCCCCTGCCCCAGGTCATAGGCCGGGTCGTCGGCGACGCCCTCCCCGCGCGGACTGGTGTCGGGCGCGACGATCGCCACGCCGTGCTTGGCGGCGTGTTCGTAGACCCCCGACTTCACCGTGAAATTGTCCTCGGTGCAGGTCAGGCCCGACAGCCAGACCAGATAGGGGAACGGCCCCTCCCCCTCGGGCGTCCACACCGTGAACTTCATCGGCGTACCGGTGCTGGTGCTGGCGTGCCGGCAATAGCGCAGGGTCCCGCCATGGAGCCGGTGGGTGTTGAGGATCTCGACGGTCATGGCGCTTACTCGGCATTCTGGGGCGACAGCAGACGATCGGCGATGAACCCGGTCAACAGCGCCCTGCTCCAAGGCCAGGCGCCCAGGCCGCTGGAACCGTTGATATGGCCCAGAGCGCCGGCCTCGACCAGTTCGGCGCCCCAGGCGGCGGCCTTAGCGGCGGCATAGGCCGGCGTCCCATAGGGATCGTCGGCGCTGGCGACCATCAGCACCGGGAACGGCGCCTTGACGTTCAGCGCGCCTCGGAAGCTGGCGGCCTCGACCGCCGGAAAGCTCGGGCCATCGGGGTCGGGGGTCGCCACCAGGAACGCGCCCCGCGCGGCATGGCTGGTTCGCGTCCACCAGTGGGCGACCAGCAGGCAGCCCAGGCTGTGGGCGACCAGCACCGGCGGCTCCGCGCATGCGACTACCGCGGAGTCCAGCGCCGCCAGCCAGTCCTCGAGTTCGGGCGCGTCCCAGCTGGAAGGCGCGATGCGCACGAAGCTCGGATCCTCGCGCTCCCACAAGGTCTGCCAATGGGCGTCACCGGATCCGCCGATGCCCGGGATGATGATGACGGAACCCAAGACGGCCGCTCCCTAGAACGTCACCACGGTCCGAATGCTCTCGCCGGCGTGCATCAGGTCGAACGCCTTGTTGATGTCCTCCAGCGGCAGGACGTGGGTGATCATCGGGTCGATCTGGATCTTCCCGTCCATGTACCAGTCGACGATCTTGGGCGTGTCGGTGCGGCCGCGCGCGCCGCCGAAGGCCGTGCCCTTCCAGACCCGACCCGTGACCAGCTGGAACGGGCGCGTGGCGATCTCCTTGCCGGCCTCGGCCACGCCGATGATGATGCTCTCGCCCCAGCCGCGGTGGCAGGCCTCCAGCGCCTGGCGCATGACCGTGGTGTTGCCGGTGGCGTCGAAGGTGTAGTCCGCGCCGCCGTCGGTCAGGGCCACCAGGTGGGCGACGAGGTCGCCGTCGATGGTCTTCGGGTTGACGAAGTGGGTCATGCCGAACTTGCGGCCCCATGCCTCGCGGTCCGGATTGAGATCGACGCCGATGATCATGTTGGCCCCGACCAGCTTCAGGCCCTGGATGACGTTGAGGCCAATGCCGCCCAGACCGAACACCACCGCGTTGGCGCCCGGCTCGACCTTGGCGGTGTTGACCACCGCGCCGACGCCCGTCGTCACGCCGCAGCCGCAGTAGCAGGCGGTCTTGAACGGCGCGTCCCGGCGGATCTTGGCCACGGCGATCTCGGGCAGGACCGTGTAGTTCGAGAAGGTCGAGCAGCCCATGTAGTGGTGGATGGTCTGGCCCTTGTACGAAAAGCGGCTGGTGCCGTCCGGCATCAGCCCCTTGCCCTGGGTGGCCCGGATGGCCGTGCAGAGATTGGTCTTGCCGCTGAGGCAGCTTTTGCATTGGCGGCATTCGGGCGTGTAGAGCGGGATCACGTGGTCGCCGACGGCCACCGAAGTGACGCCGGGCCCGACCTCGACCACCACGCCCGCGCCCTCATGGCCCAGGATCGAGGGGAACAGGCCCTCGCTGTCCAGGCCGTCCAGCGTGTAGGCGTCGGTATGGCAGACGCCGGTGGCCTTGATCTCGACCAGCACCTCGCCCGCCTTGGGGCCCTCCAGGTCGACCTCGACGATCTCCAGCGGCTTCTTGGCCTCGAAGGCGACGGCGGCGCGGGTCTTCATCGGGGAGTCTCCTCAAGAGCGAGTCGGCGCGACTTTGCCGTTCCGAACCGCCCGGGTCGAGCCCCGATCAAGCCCTCGCCACGGCTGGGAGCGCGACAGTTCAAGCTTCGTCGAACCATCTGCCGCGCGCGCCATGGCATCGGAGGGGCGAAGGAGACGCCCATGCCCCAAGCCCCCTACGCCATGCTCGCCGCGATCCTGGCGCTGGCGACCGCGCCGATCGCTTCCGCCGCCGAACGTCAGCACGTCCTGCCAGGCGCGCCCGCGCCCGACTGGCGGCCCAGTCTGCTGGTTCGCGAGCAGCCGCCCGCCTCCGGCGACCGCTCCCATCCGGTGCTGTACGTCCACGGCGCCAGCTTTCCCTCGGCCCTGTCGATCATGTTCCGGTTCGGCGGGCGCTCGTGGGCCGACGCGCTGAACGACGAGGGCTACGACGCCTTCGGCCTGGACTTCGCCGGCTATGGCGGTTCGGAACGCTATCCAGAAATGGCGGGGCCTCAAGCGGGCGCGCCGCTGGGCCGCGCCGAGGACGCCGCCCGGCAGATCGAGCGGGCCGTCGCCTTCATTCGACAGGAAACCGGCGCCAGGACGGTCTCGATCATCGCCCACTCATGGGGGACCATGCCGGCGGCGCGGTTCGCCGAGCTGCATCCCGAGCTCGTCGACCACCTGGTGCTGTTCGGCCCGATCCTGCGCCGCGACGGCCCGCGCGATGTGGAACCGAACGCCTGGACCCTGGTCACCAACGACCAGCAGCACCGGCGCTTCGTCAAGGACGTGCCGGCCGCTCATCCGCCGGTGCTGGAAGAGGCCGACTTCCCGACCTGGGCCGCGACCTACCTGGCTTCGGACCCCGGCGCCGCCGATCGTTCGCCGCCCGCCGTGAAGATCCCGTCCGGCCCCTCCGCCGAGGTCATCGACGCGTGGTCGGGTAAGCTCCCCTATGCGCCGTCGCGGCTGCGCGTCCCGGTGATGGTGGTGCGCGGGGCGTGGGACAGCTCGTCGACACCTCAGGACGCCGAGCGGTTCCTCGCCGAGCTGCCGCCGGGTCTGGAGCGCCGCTTCGTCGAGATCCCCGAGGGCACGCACCTGCTGCACCTCGAGACTGGCCGCCACGCCTTGTACGCGGCGGTCAACGCCTTCCTAGCCGGGCGCTAGTCTTCCTTCTTCGCCGCCTTTTCGGCCAGCTTGGCCAACACCCGACCCCGGCCCTTGCTGAGCGCGGTGATCACGCCGCGGAAGGTGCGGACTTCCTGGTCGGTCAGGCGGGCGCGAGCCAGGGGGACGCGCAAGTTGCGGACCATCGACGGCTTCTTCTCGGGCGGATGATAGAAGCCGGCCTTGTCGAGCTCGCCTTCGAGGTGCTCGTAAAGACCCAGCAGCGTCGCCTGATCGGCGGGCTCCTCGACGTTCTGCTCGAACTTTTTCCAGGGCCGGTCGTCCTGGGTCATCTTCCATTCGTAGGCGTTGATCGACACCGCCTGGGCCAGGTTCAGCGAGCGGAAGCGCTCATCGATCGGGATCGAGACGATGGCCTGGCACAGGGCGATGTCGTGGGTCTCCAGGCCTGCCCGCTCGCCGCCGAACAGCAGGCCGACGGCGCGGCCCCGGGCGACGTCCTCGGCCAGGTGGCCGGCGCTCTCGCGCGGGGTGTAGATGGGCAAGCGGGTCTCGCGCGGCCGGGCCGTGGTGGCATAGACCAGCTTCAGGTCGGCGATGGCCGCCTCCAGGCTGTCGAACACCTTGGCGTCGTCCAGCGGCCAGCTGGCGCCCGAGGCGCTGGCCCAGGCCCGCTCTTGCGGCCAGCCGTCGCGCGGCCGCACCAGGCGCAGGTCGTAGAGTCCGAAATTGGCCATCACCCGCGCCACCGCGCCGATATTCTCGGCCAGCTGCGGCTCGTTGAGGATCACGCAGGGAGGCGTGACTTTGGGGGGAACGGGTTTGGTCGCGGCTTCGTCGGTCATCCGCGTCCTTTGCCGCCGAGACCACGCGGGATGCAAGTGTTGAGCAGCCGAAACCTCTACGGCCGCGTTTAACCGGGATGTCACGCCGCGCGCTTCTGACCGCCCTCCTCGCCCTGCCCCTGCTCGCCGCCTGCGGTGAGGCGCCGATGCTGGGCCAGCAGGAGCCGCGGATGAAGCCCAAGCGATTGCAGGGCCGGATCGAGGCGATCGCCGCCCGGGCCGCGCCCGCGACCCTGGGCGTGGCGGTCGAGGACCTGACTACTCGCCAGCTCTGGACCTTCAACGGCGATCAGGCCTTCCCGCTGGGCCCGGCGGCGCGGGTCCCGATCCTGGCGGCGATGATGGCCGAGGCCGCGGCGGGCCGCCTGCCGCCGGGAGAACTCGTCACGGTCCGCGACGTCGACCTCTCGCCGCCGCCCAGCGCTGTCGCCGACGCCTGGCCCGGCCGGCAGACCTGGAGCGTCGCCGATCTGGAGACCCTGGCTCTGCACGGCGACACCACCGCCCTCGACCTCCTGACCAAGCGGATCGGCGGACCGGGCGCGGTCAACGGATGGCTCGACGTGCAACGGATCGAGGGCGTCAGCGTCGACCGTTACCGCCGCCAGATCGCGACCGAGGCGCGCGGCCTGGCCTCGTTCCGCGCCGAATGGAAAGGCGACACCGCCTGGCGAAAGGCGATCGAGACCGTCCCCGCCGCCGACCGGATCCGCGCCGCGCGAGCGCGCCAGGGCGACGCGCGCGACACCGCCACGCCCGTGGCCATGGCCCGGCTGCTGGAAGCCTTCGCCTTTCGTGAGCTGGGCCTGGCGCCCGACTTCGACGGCCTGCTGGGCCACGACGCGGGCTATCTGGCGCTCGCCCTGCCGAAGGGCGCGCGCCTGGCCCAGGCGGCGGGCTCGGCCCGACCGGACCTGGGAACCACGCCCGGGAGCCAGGCGCTGGCCGTCGTCGAGCTGAAGGACGGCCGTCGCATCGCGTTCGTGATCTTCCTGACCGGCTCGGCCGCCGACGCGGCAAAACGCGAGGCGCTGATCACCGATGTCGGCCGCGCGGTGCTGGAAGAGTTCTAGCGCCTCTGCGCCCGCGCCAGGGCCTCCAGCAGCTGGGCAGGATGCAGCGGCTTGGCCAGGTGCAGGTCGGCGCCCGCGGCCTCGGCGGCGGCGATGTGCTCTTCCATGGCGTTGGCGGTCAGCATGACCACCAGGACCGGCGGCGCGCCCGAGGCCGCCTCCCGCGCGCGGATGGCGCGAGTGGCCGACAGCCCGTCCATTACTGGCATCTGCATGTCCATCAGCACCGCGTCGAAGCCGCCGGCCTCCAGCGCGTCCAGCGCGGCCTGGCCGTCCTCGACCATGGTCAGGTCGACGCCGAACGGCTCCAGCACGATCTCGACGACCTTGCGGTTGGTCGGATGGTCCTCGGCGACCAACACCCGCATGCCCTCCAGCGAGATCTCGCGGTCTTCCTCGGCCGCGACCTCGGCCAGGTCGGCGCAGCGCCGCAGCGGCAGCACGACCTCGAACCGGGCGCCCGCGCCCAGCGTGGCGTCGGCCTCGATGTGGCCGCCCATCATCTCGGCCAGGGCCGCGCAGATCGACAAGCCCAGTCCGGTGCCGCCGAACTGGCGGGTGATCGACTGGTCGGCCTGGACGAAGCGCTTGAACAGACGGTCGCGCACCGCGTCGTCGAAACCGACGCCGGTGTCGCGCACAGTGAAGCGCACCGCCTCACCGACACGGTCGACGTCCAGCGAGACCTCGCCCTCGGCCGTGAACTTCACGGCGTTGGCCAGCAGGTTGGAGAGGATCTGGCTGATCCGGCCGGCGTCGCCCTCGTAGGTTCCGGCCGCGTCAGGCGCGACCGTCCAGCGAAACGCCAGGCCCTTGGCCTCGGCGGCGGCGGCGTGCAGCTCGGCCATGCCGCGCACCAGCTGGCTCAGGTCGAACGGCGCGGGAGCCAGTTGGAACTGACCGGCCTCGATCTTGGACACGTCGAGGATGTCGCCCAGCACCTGTTCCAGCAGACGCCCCGACGACGAGACCAAGGCCGCCAACTCGCGGCGGGCGTCCGGGTCTTCTTCGTGAGCCAGGCGGTCGCCAATGGCGATCACCCCGTTCAGGGGCGTGCGCAGCTCGTGGGACATGTTGGCCAGGAACACCGACTTGGCCTGGTTGGCGCGTTCCAGCTCGGCGGTGCGTTCGGCGACGCGGACCTCCAGCGAGCGGCGAAGCTCTTCGTTGCGCTCCCGCTGACGGCGCAGGGCGCGGGCCAGCGAGCCGATCTCGTCGGGCCGCCGTTCGAACGGCTCCGCCGCCTTCGGGTCGCCCTGCTGCTGGGCTTCGGCCAACGCTTCCAGCGGCGCGGCGACCATCCGGTTGGTCAGGCCGTAGAGCAGCAGCACCTGCAGGGCCACGCCGACGAAGCCGAACAGCAGCACCCACGAGGCGGTCTTCAGCGACGACCAGACGATGTCTCCCGACGGGAAGGTCATCAGGAACCACCAGCCTGGCTCGACCAGGCGACCATAGGCCACCACGCGGTCGCCCTTGGGCGAGAGCACGGTGCCGACGTCACGCTTCTGAGCCTTGATGTGGCCGACCAGGCCCTTGAGATCGTTCTCCCTCTCGAACCTGTGCAGCAGGCCGACGTCGACGACGCCGTTGCGGGTCACCCCCTGGGCGGCGACCAGCTCGCCGTCGTCGGCCACGATCAGATTGCGGCCGCCCGGCAGGGCGTCGGCCACGGCGCGCAGCAGATAGGAGTCCAGCGACAGGCTGGTGCCGAACGCGCCCATGAACCGGCCCTTGTCATAGAAGGGCGTCATGCAGGCCGCGTTCAGGCCCCGGCCGCTGGGATCGGAGATCAGCCGCCGCAGCTTGGTGCATTTCATCACCCGGCCCGGATTGTTCTCCGGCAGGGTCAGGAGGGTCATCTCCTCCTTGGCGATGTTCAGGGTCGGCGGGGCGTCGCGCCGATAGAAGAGCAGCTTGTCCGGCCGACGCGGGCCGAACATCACGAGGCGCGTCCTGGGCGTGAAGAAGTAGAAGTTGTCGTAGTGCCGGATCTCGGCCTCGCCGATCCCAGCGACGACGTCGGTGGCGGCGACGAACAGGGCCTGCTCGGACAAACTCATTGTCCCGGCGTCCGGCAGATAGGCGCCGACGCCATAGACGTAGCGGTTACCGACCCGCGCGCCGTCGAACAGGCCAGACGCCGAGCGCCGCGTGCCGTCGCCCTTTTCCGGGAACAGGCGCTCGAACTGGTCATGGACCCGCGGGTCGTTCTCCATGGCCAGACGCCGCGTCAGGGCCTCCGAGGCCGCGTCGTGCACCTTGACCAGGTCGGAGAACAGGCGGTCCTCGGTCTTGACCCGCTCGCCGACGTATTCGGCCAGGTGCCGGGTCTGGGTGTCGGCGGCGCTCTCGCGCACGAACACGAAGGCCGCCGCGGTGGCGACGCCGGTCACGGCGATCGACAGGATCGCCACCATGGTCAGCAGTCGCCGCGCCAACGGCGCGGTCACCCCAGCGATCGCTTCGGGATTGTTGTTCAAATCCACTCCCTGGCCGCCGCCCTCGCGGCCATCGTCCCCAAAACCTCGAACTCAAAAAGCTAAGTTACCGACAACGTCCCAACCGATCGGCTTTTCCGCCGCGACGCAACAGTCTATAGCCTGCCGGTCCGCGCCGCTTCCTGGCCCTGTGCGCCAGATCGCCACAGGCGCGCCACCGCCAGAGGAACATCCCCGAAATGGCCAAGATTAAAGTCGCCAACCCCGTCGTCGACATGGACGGGGACGAAATGACCCGGATCATCTGGAAGCTCATCAAGGATAAGCTGATCTTCCCGTACCTGGATCTCGAACTCGACTACTACGACCTGTCGGTCGAGAATCGCGACGCCACCAACGACCAGGTGACGATCGACGCCGCCGAGGCGACCAAGAAGCACGGCGTCGCCGTCAAGTGCGCGACCATCACGCCGGACGAACAGCGCGTCACCGAGTTCAATCTCAAGAAGATGTGGAAGTCGCCGAACGGCACGATCCGCAACATCCTGGGCGGCGTGATCTTCCGCGAACCGATCATCTGCCAGAACGTGCCGCGCCTGGTGCCGGGCTGGACCCAGCCGATCATCGTCGGCCGTCACGCCTTTGGCGACCAGTACAAGGCCACCGACTTCCTGTTCCCGGGCAAGGGCACGCTGTCGATCAAGTTCGTCGGCGAAGACGGCCAGACCATCGAGCACGAAGTGTTCAAGGCTCCCGGCTCGGGCGTCGCCATGGGCATGTACAACCTGGATGAGTCGATCCGCGACTTCGCCCACGCCTCGTTCGCCTACGGCCTGAACCGCAACTATCCGGTCTATCTCTCGACGAAGAATACGATCCTCAAGGCCTATGACGGCCGCTTCAAGGACATCTTCCAGGAGATCTTCGACGCCGAGTACGCCGACAAGTTCAAGGCAGCCGGCATCCACTACGAGCACCGCCTGATCGACGACATGGTCGCCTCGGCGCTGAAGTGGTCGGGCGGTTACGTCTGGGCCTGCAAGAACTACGACGGCGACGTGCAGTCGGACATCGTCGCCCAGGGCTTCGGCTCGCTGGGCCTGATGACCTCGGTGCTGATGACCCCGGACGGCAAAACGGTGGAAGCCGAGGCCGCCCACGGCACCGTCACCCGCCACTACCGCCAGCACCAGAAGGGCGAGAGCACCTCGACCAACTCGATCGCCTCGATCTTCGCCTGGACCCGCGGCCTGGCTCACCGCGCCAAGCTGGACAACAACCAGGCGCTGGCCGACTTCGCCCACACCCTGGAAAAGGTCTGCGTCGACACCGTCGAGAGCGGCTTCATGACCAAGGACCTGGCCCTGCTGGTCGGCGACAAGCAAGGCTGGCTGACCACCGAGGGCTTCCTCGACAAGATCGACGAGAACCTGAAGAAGGCGATGGCCGCCTAAGGCGACCTACCGCTCGGAATCGAGAACGCCCCCGGGGATGACCCCCGGGGGCGTTTTTCGTTCAGGGGCTCAGCGCTGGACCATGGCTCCGGCGAAATCGATCACGCACATCGAGCCCCATTGGCGGTGCTCGCCGCAAGCGACCCCGGCGGCGCTGTAGCCCGACGAGAAGATGTTGCGTCGGTGACCCCGGCCGGCGACGCGGCTGTCGATGACCAGTTGGCGGACGATCGCTCGCGCATCGTCGTGGCCGTACGAGATATTCTCGGCGCAAAGGCCGGCGTACACGCCGTTCTCCCGCAGCCTCGCGCCCAGGCCGCCAGCCGGGCCGTGGCCGACATCGCCCCGGGCGCCTTGCGCCTGGGCGTGCTGGCGCGCGGCGGCGTCGAGACGGCGGTCCGCCTTCAGTGGAGCCAAGCTCTGCTGGCGCTCCAGGAAGTCGATCGCCTCCTCCACCGCCCCCGACTCCTCCTGCTCGATCACCCAGTCGGGCGCGCGGCGCAGTTCGCGGGCGTAGTCGTCGGGATGGGCGCGGACATGGTTGATCTCGGCCAGGACGGCCTCGTCCAGACTGCCGGCGTGGGCGATGGCGGGGATCAGAAAAGCGGCCAAAACGGCGGCGGCGCGCGACAGCGCCTGGGGACGGCACAACACGTGTCGTTACTCTCGATACTGACGTCCCCCGAGGATCGCCAATACCAGTCCGAGGCCAACCGCGCGAGGCGCGCGTTGTCGCGGCGGAACAATCGCCAGGCGATAATTGACAAATACAACCGTGAAGCGTTCAATCGCACGCAAGTCGACGTCGCTTCCGCGAGGTCGCCTTCCCTGATCCGCCGTCGAGAACTCCTCCCCGACCGGATCCCCTTCCACGCCGCCTCCGCCCCCGGAGGCGGCGTTCTTTTTGGGGCCACGCCCCTACCGCCCCCAACGCGCGAGCGCCCTTGCGGCGTGCGGGCGAATGCTTGATCTATGGCCGCGTTAACCTTTCGGAGGCGGCATGACCCTGCAGAAGCGGATCTGGGACCTGATCGTTCTGGCGATCTTCGTCTTCGCCGCCGCTTTCGCGACGGCGCCCTGGTTCGCCTTCCGGGCCCTGAAGGCCGCCGCCCAGTACGAGGACGTGCAAGCGATCGGCGAGCTGGTCGACTTTCCGGCCGTGCGTCGCAGCCTGACCGGCCAATTGATCGCCGACGCTCCGGCCGCTCGCCCGGAATCGCCCTCGATCTGGCGCGACCCCCTCAGCGTGTTCAAGAAGGCCATCGAGCCGATCGCCCCGCCCGAGCCCAAGGTCGACCGCTACCTGACCGTGGCCGGGGTCTCGGCCCTGACCCGCGGCTACGCCCCCGGCAAGGCCCCGCCGGCGATGACCCGCGACGGCTCGCTGACCGGTCAGGTCAGGGACACGATCAAGGGCCCCTATCCCGGTATCGCTTATTGGGACCCGAACCGCGTGCGCATTTCGGTCAAGCGTCCGGACGGCAGCGGCAAGGTCACGATCTTCACCTTCGAGCGCAAGGCGCTGTTCACCTGGAAGCTGGTGCACATCCGCTTGCCGGGCGACGAGCGGCAGGGCTAAAGCCCACCGCGTGACCACTCTCGTTCTCGACGTCCTCTCCCGGGTCTGGCCGTTCTTCCTGCTGGTCGGGGCGGGCCTGGCGCTGACGCGTCTGCGCCTGCTGGATGCGCGGATGACCCAGGGCCTGTCGGCCTATGTCTACTGGGTCGGCTTTCCGGCGCTGCTGATCCATTCGCTGTCGCGGCTGGGACGTCCTGGCCCGGAGCTCCTGACGGGCCTGGCCGCCTATACGGGCGCGGGCTTGGCCGTGATGGCCGTGATCGTCGCGGCCGGGCGCCTGCTGGGCTGGAACAAGGCCGAGCGGGCCGGAGCCGGCATGGCGTCCGGCGTCGGCAACAGCGCCTTCCTGGCCCTGCCGATCACCGCCGCCGTCCTGGGGGCCGAGACCGCCCGCCTGGTGGCCGGCGTCGTCGCCATCGACTTCGTGGTCATGGCCGCCACCGGCGTGGGCCTGCTGGGCTGGGCGGCGGGCCGCTCGGTCTGGCGCTCGACCCTGCAGGCGTTCCGCAACCCCGTGGTCGCCGCCGCCCTCGCGGGCCTTGCCCTCGCCCTGCTGGATCTGGCCTTGCCCGAGCCCCTGGACCGCGCTGTCGGCATGGCCGCCGCCTCGGGCAGCCCGGTCGGCTTGGTCGCGCTGGGCGCGGCCCTGGGCCTGCGCGAGACCGAGGGCGAGGCCTCGCCCGCCGCCGGACCGGTCGTCGTGGCCGCCGTCGCCAAGCTGATCGCGTTCCCGTTGCTGGCCTGGCTGGCCATCGGCCTCACTCCGGCGCCGATCGCCTTCCGCGCCGGCGCGACCCTGCTGGCCGCCGCGCCCACCGCCGTGAACGTCTTCATCCAGACCCGCGCCTACGGCGTCTTCGCCCGAGGCGCGGCGCGCACCGTGGCCCTGACCACCGCCCTGTCGCTGGTCACCCTGGCCGTGGCGGCGCTGCTGCTGCGTCCCCTCATCCGCTAAATCGCCACCCCAAGTTGTCCGCGCGTTTGACACCGCTTCCCTCGGCCGATAGATGCGTTTGCGAGTCATTCGCGTTCGCATAGAGGCCTTGCATGTCCCCCTCCTTCCGCGCTCTCCTGCTGGCCGGCGCCGCCCTCGCCGCCGCCGGTGTTTCCAGCCTCGCCCAGGCGGAGGAAATCGGCGCGGACACCGCGGAGGCCAATCAGGTGGACCACGTGGTGATCACCGGCGCGCGCACCCGCACCTCGGCGGTCACGGGCCTGGACATGAGCCTGCGCGAGACGCCGCAGTCGGTGACCATCATCAATCAGGACCGGATCCGCGACTTCGCCCTGACCGACGTGAATCAGCTCTTGGCCCAGGTCACCGGCGTCAATGTCGAGAAGGTCGAGACCGACCGCACCTATTACAACTCGCGCGGCTTCGACATCACCAACTTCCAGGCCGACGGCATTGGCCTGCCGCTGATCTGGGGCATCCAGTTCGGCGACCTCGACACGGTGCTGTTCGAGCGGGTCGAGACGGTGCGCGGCGCCAACAGCATGATGACCGGGACCGGCAATCCGTCGGCGACGATCAACTATGTCCGCAAGCGCCCGACCAACACCTTCCAGGCCTCGGCGGCGGCGCAGTACGGCTCGTGGAACGATTACCGGCTCGAGGCCGACATCTCGGGCCCGCTGAACGCCTCGGGGACCCTGGCCGGCCGGGTGATCTACGCCAACCAGGACCGCGACAGCTATCTGGACCACTACAAGGTCAACCGGAACGTCTACGGCGCCCTGCTGGCCTGGGACGCGACGCCGAAGCTGACCGCCACGGTCGGCTGGTCGATGCAGGACAACCGCGCGCGCGGCAACAACTGGGGCGCCCTGCCGCTGGTCTACAGCGACGGCGCGCGGATCGACTATCCGCGCTCGGCCTCGACCGGGGCCGACTGGACCCACTGGAACGTCCGCGATCAGACCGCCTTCGCCGAGCTGGCCTGGCGCTTCGACAACGGCTGGCAGGTCAAGACGATCGGCACGTTCAAGCGGTTCGAGGAGAACGCCAAGCTGCTCTACGCCTACGGCAATCCCGACAGGACAACCGGCCTCGGCGTCAGCGGCATGGCCGGCGTCTATCCGTCGATCTACGAGAACTACATCCTCGACGCCTACGCCTCGGGCCCGTTCCAGCTGTTCGGCCGCACCCACCAGCTGGTGATCGGCGGCCAGACCTCACGCTCGCATGGCTTCGAGTACGAGGACTTCTCGGCCGACGCGATCGTCTATCCCGCCGTGCAGGACTGGGGCCGCGTCCAGGTGGCCGAGCCGACCTTCCCCGGCGCCTATCTGGCCTCCAACCAGGTGGACCGCCTGAGCCGCTTCTACGCCGCCGCCCATCTCTCCGTGACCGACAAGCTGAAGGTCGTGGCCGGTTTCAACGCCCTGAAGCTGAAGTCCAAGGGCTTCTCGTACGGCGTCGACACGCCGCGCGACGAAGACAAGGTCAGCCCTTATGTCGGCGCGGTCTACGACCTGAACGCCAACGTCTCGCTCTATGCGAACTACACCGACATCTTCAATCCGCAGTCGGAGATCGACGTCAACCACCAGACCCTGGCCGCCGCCCATGGCAAGAGCTACGAGGCCGGTTTCAAGAGCGAGTGGTTCGACAAGCGCCTCTACGTGACCGGCGCGGTGTTCACCTCGCGCCAGGACGGCTTGGCCGAATACGCCGGGACCTTCCCCGACACGCTGAAGAACTACTATGCGGGCGTCGACACCAAGGCCAAGGGCTACGAGTTGGAGGCGGTCGGCGCGATCAACGACCAGTGGCGCGTCAGCCTGGGCTGGACCGACCTGTCGATCAAGGACGACGAGGGGAACAAGGCCCGCGTCTACACCCCGCGCAAGACGCTGAAGGCCTCGACCACCTACACCATTCCGTCGCTGCGCAACCTGACCCTGGGCGCCCAGCTGCGCTGGCAGGACGCGGTCGAGACCCAGGACATCGTGGTGATCCGGCAGAAGGCCTATGGCGTGCTGGACCTGATGGCGGGCGTCGACGTGACCGACCAGGTGCGCGCGTCGCTGAACGTCAAGAACGCCACCGACAAGACCTACCTGACCAGCCTGATGTGGACCCAGTCGTACTACGCCGCGCCGCGCAGCGTGTCGGTGCGCCTGGATTACGCCTTCTAGGAGCCGGCCATGGACGCGCGCATCCCGCCCGCCCTCGCCAGCCAGACTCGCCCGGCCGCGCCCCGGCGGGTTGTCCGGCCGCTACTGGGCATTCTCCACCGCTGGGTGGGACTGCTGATCGCCGGCTTCCTGTTCGTCTCGGGCGTCACGGGCGCGGTCATCTCGTGGGACCACGAGCTGGACGACCGGCTCAATCCCCACCTGATGCACGCCCGCACCGACGGCCCGCGCCTGCCGCCGCTGGAGCTGGCCAAGCGCATCGAGGCCCGCGACCCGCGCGTCCAGGTCACCTACATCCCACTGGATCCCGAGCCCGGCGAGACCTACGCCTTCGGGGTCGAGCCCAAACGCGATCCGGCCACCGGCAAGCTGTTCGCCCCGGGCTACAACCAGGTGTTCCTCGATCCGGTCACCGGGGTCGAGCAAGGCCGGCGGCAGTGGGGCGCGGCCTGGCCGATCACCTCCGAGACCTTCGTCTCGTTCCTCTATGTGCTGCACTACACCCTGCACATCCCGGCCATGTGGGGCATCGACCGCTGGGGCGTCTGGCTGATGGGCGTGATCGCCGTCCTCTGGACGATCGACTGCTTCGTCGGCTTCTACCTGACCCTGCCCTCGCGGGCGTCGGCCCAAAGCGGCAAGAGTGGCAAGTCGGGCAAGAGCTTCGTCAGCCGCTGGAAACCGGCCTGGCAGATCAAGACCAAGGCCAGCGCCTATCGGATCAATTTCGACATCCATCGCGCCTTCGGCCTGTGGATCTGGGGCGTGCTGTTCACCGTGGCCTTCACCGCCTTCTCGCTGAACCTTTACAGCGAGGTGTTCTATCCGGTGTTGTCCAAGGTCTCGAAGACCACCCCGGGCCCGTTCGAGCTGCGCACGCCCGCGCCGCTGGACCAGCCGATCCTGGCCAAGAAGACCTATGCCGAGGTGATCGCGACGGCCAAGGCCGAGGCGGCCAAGCGCGGCTGGACCACCCCGGCCGGCGGGGCCTTTTACTCGCCCGCTTACGGTATCTACGGTGTTGGCTTCTTCGAGCCGGGCGGCGACCACGGCGCGGCCGGCGTCGGCCCGCCCTATCTCTATTTCGACGGCCAGACCGGGCAGTTGGCGGGCCAGCGCCTGCCCTGGGTGGGCACGGCCGCCGACATCTTCGTCCAGGCCCAGTTCCCGCTGCACTCAGGCCGGATCCTGGGCCTGCCCGGCCGGATCCTCATTTCACTGACCGGCCTGGTCGTCGCCGCGCTCAGCGTCACCGGCGTGGTGATCTGGTGGAAGAAACGCAAGGCGCGGGTGGGGCGGGGCGCGAGGGGCTGACAACCGCCGGCGACTGCTGACAGCTTTCGCCGGCGGCCGGCTTAGGGTGGCGTCCGGAGGAAACGCCCATGATCAGCTACATCACCATCGGCGCCAGCGATCTCGACCGCGCGGGCGCGTTCTATGACGCGGTGCTGGGCGCCTTGGGCTGCCCGCGCCTGTGGCGGCAAGGCGACTGGATCGGCTACGGCCCCGACGCGGACCACGCCACCGTCATGATCTGCGCGCCCGAGAACGGCCTGCCAGCCAAGGCGGGCAACGGCATCATGGTTGGGCTGAAGGCCGAAACGTCGGAACAGGTCGACGCCTTTTACGCGGCGGCGATGGCCCAGGGCGGCGCCTGCGCCGGCCCGCCTGGGCCGCGCCCGGCCTATGGCGAGGGCTATTACCTCGCCTATGTCCGCGATCCGGACGGCAACAAGCTGTCGGCATTCCTGAAAAGCTGAGGCTGCATCAAATCCACCTGTCATCCCGGAAGCCACGCAGAGGCTATCCGGGACCGCCGGAAGCTCAGAGCTTGTTGCGGTCCGGGCTCTCCGTTCCGCTGCGGCCGGGATGACAGGTGAGGCCAGCGAAGCGCCCTATCGCGTCGCCGGCCCTTGTCCCGTCAGCAGGCTGGAGCTCGGCGCGCCGCCGGCCTTGCCCTGGTCGCCGGCCTTCCAACCCGCCGGGCACGCGCCCAGGCGGTGATAACGGCGAGCCTGAACCACCTTGCCGCCGGCGGCCTGCAACGGCTGCAGGGCGAAGCGGACGGTGAAGTCGTCGGGCGTCTTGCGCGTCGTCGTCACATAGAGGCCGTAGCGCGCGCCACCGGCCTCGCAGCGGCTGACATGCTCGTCGGCGCTGTCCTTGGCGGCCTTGCCATAGGGCCGGCAGTCCTCGCCGTTCACCCGCGGCTCGACGCGCGAGAAGGAGCTGATCAGTTCCGGGTGCGCGCAGATGTCGATCGCGCCCGTCTTGCCGCCGGAGTCCTCGACGACCTCGACCCGCCACAGCGACGGCGGCGCCAGCGACTGGTCCTTCAAGGACGGCGCCTTGGCTTCGCCGTCCTTCGGTCCGCAGCCGGCGACGGCCAGCAATAGACCGGCGGCCAGGAGCGCCCTGCTCCATTGGCGAGTCGTCGAGATCATGCGCCCCTCCCACAAATGAACTACATTTGTAATTCAATAGAGGCGCAAGCCGGGGCTACGTCAAGCCAGCGCGTCACGACCATCGACGCGCGGGCGATGGACCGCCAAGACGAACACTTGCTGGTGGTCAAAATCTAGGCCGATGCGGCGCGTCAGCTATGGGTGGTCGGCTGCCGTTCGCGCGGACATCAAGCCCGCGGGGTCTGGGCCAGATACGCCGCCATCGCACGGGTGGTCTCCTCGGCGAGGCCTTTGTCGTCCAGCGGCAACATGCGTCGCCAGAGCAACGGGTTATAGAGCTTGTGCGCTTCGACGATCGTCACGCCGCTCAAGAGGGCGAAGGTGATGGCCCGTTCTGGATCCGCCGCGTCGATGCTGTCGCCGAACGGAGCCAGCGCGCCCACCAGGAGGCGCAGGTTGGCTTCGATCAGGTCGAGGGCGCGCTCTGAAAAGTCCGTGCCGCTCTGCGCCTCAAGGTATTGATCCAAGGCCCTCAGGAGCTTGGCGCGCCCGTTGTACTGGGCGACTAGCGCGCGCGCGACCGCGCCGAGCGCGATGTCCAGGGTCAATCCCGAAAGTCGTTCCGGTGAAAGTCCCGCCTGGTTCGCCTCGTGAGAGGCTTTCAGCAACTTCAGGAAGGCCGCGCGCAGCAGCGCGTCCTTGTCGGTGAACCGACGGTAGACGCTCCCCGTCGCCACACCCGCCCGTGCGGCGACCTCGGGCATGGTCACGGCCGCGAGCCCCCCCTCCTCCAGAAGGGCGAGGGTCGCGGCCAAAAGGCGTTCCATGGTTTCCCGACTGCGCGCCTGCTTTGGCGGTACGGAGCTCGAGATCATGCGGTTCCTGTTTCCGGCTTCCAGGCGGCGCCGCCTCGAGGCTTGCACTACACCTTGAAAAATGTGAAAGCAAATTCGCATTCATATTTTCGAGGCTCACTTGGAATCTTCAGGCGCCGTCGTCGCTCTCTCCGTCGTCATCGCCATGGCCGGCGTCGTAACCAGTCCGATCGAACGAAGGATTTTCGGAAGAGCGCTGTCCACGCGCCACAAGCTCCTCGCCTATGGCGGGACCATGGTGATGCTTTGGGCGCCGACCTTGGCCGCCATCTCGATCCGCGGCTGGCCGGCCTTGGCGGTTCCCGCCAGCCCGGCGACATGGCTTCCCGCGCGTCAGATAACGGAACCGGCGATAGGCGCCCTCGTGGCCGGCTACTTCGTTCTGGGCCTGTGGCCTCTGCTGCAAAGTCTGAGAGGCGAGCGCTGGCGCGGCGCCTATGCGGCGGCCATCCGCAAGCAGGGGGCGGCGTTTCCTGGAATCTTGCCGAACACCGGGTTGGAGTGCGCCGTCTTCGCCGTGCTGAGCCTGACGGCGGGCTTTTGCGAAGAGATCCTGTTCCGAGGCTTCATGATACGTTTCCTCGTTCAAGGCCCACCGCAGTTCGGCATGCTCGCCGCTCTGGTCCTCTCAAGCGCGGTATTCGGCTTGAACCACGCCTATCAGGGCGCCAAGGGCGTGGTCGGCACGGCGATCTCGGGTTTGGGCTTTGGCCTGGTGTTCGCGCTGAGCGGCGCCCTCCTGCCGAGTATCCTGCTGCATGCCCTGGTCAACCTGCAGGTCGCCTATGTATTGCGCCCGTCAAAGACGCTTAAGGCCGCCGTCGTCTCCAAGACGCTCGGCTGAAGTTCCGCTCAGGGTGGAAAGCGGAGCTCGGCGCTCCGCCCTTCTTACGGCTCGTGCTTTCTCCTCAAAATCAACCGTTACGATTGATCCGAAGTGTAATAGTTACGATTTGGAGGCGAAGATGCCTCAATGAACACCTTTGGCCGTCGCGCCCCTGCCGCTCCGCGCCGCGCCCCGGAACAAGCGACGTCCGGCGTTCTTGCTTCTTTTTTTTATTCGGTTGGATTGTTGCTGCTCGTCATACTCAGCAGCGCGATATTCTATTGGCAATTGACTGATCTAAGTTGGCTGGAAAAGTCGCCTTGGGATCTCAACCCTGGGGCCGCCTATGACATCGGAGCCTTCGACGCGCCCAAAGGGTGCGAGCCGGTTAGATGGACCGGCGGCGACTATATCGCGCGGGCGTGTGTCGCGAGTCGCCCCTTCTCCGATCCCAACCGCTTTGGCCTGTTTGAACCGCCCGTCGCAAGTCACCCGCCGCTGCACTATTATTGGATCGACAACGGGCCGAACGCCCTTCTGGTCGCTTGTCCAATGTGGGCCGCTTGCAAAGTCATACGGGTTGCAGAGCAGCGCTTTTCCCGGCGCGGGACTGCCGAGGTCCGCACGCCCGCCGCCCAGGCCGCCGCTCGCCGTCCCCCGCTGAGCTACATCATCGCACTCTCCGTCGAGGTCGGCGCCAGGGCATTGGTGGTCGGCCTCATCGCTTTTGCGGTCGTGGCCCGCGCCTTCAGGCTAGCCATATCCCACCGGTTCAGCGGACGTGGCGCCTGAGCTCTCAACATGGCCGCAGTGAGCTTAACCGAGCCTAACAGCATGGCGTCGCGTCTGCTCCCCACCGACAGACGGTAGACCAGCCGCGCATCACCGGATGCGTGAAGAGTCCAACTGGGATCGTTCGCGGACATTGTCGGTAGCGACGCTCCGGCCATTTCGGATGTGAAAAGGGGACGCCCTTCGGCGTCCCCTCGTCATTCCAAGACCCGGCGTCCAGCTCAGCCGGCCAGCGCCGCCTTGACCGCCGCCAGGCCTTCCTGGGCCTTGCTGTCGTCCGGGGCGCCGCCCTGGGCGAAGTCGGCCTTGCCGCCCGCGCCCTGGCCGCCCATAGCCAGCACGGCGGCCTTGGCCAGCTCGGCGGCGCTGAACTTGCCCGTCAGGTCGGCGGTGACGGCCACGGTGACGGCGGCCTTGCCGTCCGACGTGCCGACCAGGGCCACGACGCCCGAGGTCAGCTGCTTCTTGAACTCCTCGGCCACGCCGCGCAGCTCCTTGCCGCCGACGCCGTCCAGGACGCGGGCGATCAGGGCCACGCCATTGACGTCCTCGGGACCCGAGGCCGCGCCGCCGCCGCCCAGAGCCAGCTGCTTCTTGGCCTCGGCCAGTTCCTTCTCGAGCTTCTTACGTTCGGCGACCAGGGCGTCGACGCGCGACAGGACCTCGGCGACGGGGGTCTTGAACTGGTCGGCCAAAGCCTTGGCGACGCCGGCCTGGTCCAGCAGGAAGCGGCGAGCCGCCTCGCCGGTCAGGGCCTCGATGCGGCGGACGCCGGCGGCGACGCCCTGCTCCGAGACGATCTTGAACAGGGCGATGTCGCCGGTGCGGGCCACGTGAGTGCCGCCGCACAGCTCGACCGAATAGGCCTTGGCCTCGTCGTTCAGCGCCTTGCCCAGGGTCAGCACCCGGACGCTGTCGCCGTACTTCTCGCCGAACAGGGCCACGGCGCCGGCCTCGATGGCCTCCTGCGGGGCCATTTCCTTGGTCTCGGCCGGGACGTTCTGGCGGATCACCGCATTGACCTCGGCCTCGATGCGGTCGAGCTCCTCGGCCGTCAGCGGGCCGCCGTGGCTGAAGTCGAAGCGCATGCGCTCGCCGTCGACCAGCTGGCCCTTCTGGGCGACGTGCGGGCCCAGCACATGGTGCAGGGCGGCGTGCACCAGGTGGGCGGCCGAGTGGTTGGAGCGGGTGGTGTGGCGGCGCTCGGCGTCGACCGAGGCCACGACCTGGTCACCGACCTTGAGGTCGCCCGACAGCTCGACGCGGTGCACGTGCAGCTCGCCGGCCTGCTTCTGGGTGTCGATCACCCGGTTCTCGCGGCCGTTGGCCTCGATCACGCCGGTGTCGCCGGCCTGGCCGCCGCTCTCGGCGTAGAAGCTGGTGCGGTCCAGCAGCACCTCGACGGTCTGGCCAGCGCGGGCCGACTCGACCTCGACGCCGCCGTCGACGATCGCCTTCACGACGCCCGTGGTCTCGGTGTTCTCATAGCCGACGAAGGCGGTGGCGCCGGCCTTTTCCTTGATCGCGAACCAGGCGGCCGCGCCGGCCTGCTGGCCCGAACCGGCCCAGTTGGCGCGCGCCATCTGGCGCTGCTTTTCCATGGCCGCGTCGAAGGCGTCGGTATCGACGGTCAGGCCCTTGGCGCGCACGGCGTCCTGGGTCAGGTCCAGCGGGAAGCCGTAGGTGTCGTAGAGCTTGAAGGCGGTGTCGCCGTCCAGCACGCCGCCTTCCGACAGGTTGGCGGTCGCCTCGTCCAGCAGACCCATGCCGCGGCCCAGGGTGACGCGGAAGCGCTCTTCCTCCTGGCGCAGGGTCTCGACGATCGAGGCCTCGGCGCGGCGCAGTTCCGGATAGGCCTGGCCCATCTCGGCCACCAGGGTCGGGGCCAGGCGGTGCATCAGGGGCTCATTGGCGCCCAGCAGATAGGCGTGGCGCATGGCCCGGCGCATGATCCGGCGCAGCACGTAGCCGCGGCCTTCGTTCGACGGCGTCACGCCATCAGCCAGCAGGAACGAGGACGAACGCAGGTGGTCGGCGATCACCCGGTGCGACGGGGCCTCGGCTCCTTCGGCCTTGACGCCGGTCAGCTCGACGCTGGCGGCGATCAGCGCCTTGAACAGGTCGACGTCGTAGTTGTTATGCACGCCCTGCAGCACGGCCGCGACGCGCTCCAGGCCCATGCCGGTGTCGATCGAGGGCTTGGGCAGCGAGACGCGCTCGCCGCCGGCCAGCTGCTCGAACTGCATGAAGACGAGGTTCCAGATCTCGATGAAACGATCGCCGTCCTCGTCGGGGCTGCCCGGAGGGCCGCCAGCGATATGGGGGCCGTGGTCGAAGAAGATTTCCGAGCACGGGCCGCACGGGCCGGTGTCCCCCATGGACCAGAAGTTGTCGCTGGTCGGGATGCGGATGATCCGGTCGTCCGACAAGCCGGCGATCTTCTTCCACAGGTCCGCCGCCTCGTCGTCGGTGTGGTAGACCGTGACCAGCAGCTTGTCCTTGGGCAGGGCGAAGTCGCGGGTCAGCAGGGTCCAGGCGTGGTGTATCGCCTGTTCCTTGAAATAGTCGCCGAACGAGAAGTTGCCCAGCATCTCGAAGAAGGTGTGGTGACGCGCCGTGTAGCCGACATTGTCCAGGTCGTTGTGCTTGCCGCCGGCGCGGACGCACTTCTGCGAGCTGGCCGCGCGCGGATGCGGCGGGGTCTCGGCGCCGGTGAAGACGTTCTTGAACGGCACCATGCCGGCATTGACGAACAGCAGGGTCGGATCGTTCTGCGGCACCAGCGGCGCCGACGGCGTCACGGCGTGGTCGGCCTTGCCGAAGTAGTCGAGGAAGGTGCTGCGGATCTCGTTCAGGCTGGGCATGAGCGTCTCAAGTCTAGGCGCCGGCGAAGGGCCGGAAGTCGGGCGCTGCATAGCGCGGTTTTTCGCGAAGGGGAAACCGACTCGCAGATGGGGGCCCGGGATGGGGAGGAAAAGGGCGGCGGGCGCTACTCTGCTGTCATCCCGGACGGCCTGAAGGTCGATCCGGATCGCCACGAGCGCGGCGCTTCCGGCGGTCCCGGCTCTCCGCTTCGCTTCGGCCGGGATGACAGGGTCGGTTCACGCCTTCCCGCCCCTTCGGCCTCGCCCCCCACGAGTAAGACCCCACAAAAGAGTAGGCCGCCTGGCATGGGGTCCAGGCGGCCTGAAATCGCGGCCCCCGCGGCGGTCCGGCCGCGGGCGTGTTGAAGGCGGGGAACGCCCCGTGGTCGGGCGAAGGCCGCGAAACCCTTTGAAGAGGACTATTCCTCTTCGCCGTCCTCGGGGCCGCCGACCAGGAGCTCTTCCTCGATCTTCTGCGACGACTTGCGGACGGCGGCCTCGATGTCCTTGGCCACGTCGGGATTGCCCTTCAGGAACTCGCGGACATTGTCACGGCCCTGGCCGATGCGTTGGCTACCGTACGAGAACCACGAGCCGGCCTTGTCGATGATCCCGGCCTTGACGCCCAGGTCGATGACTTCGCCCAGCTTGGAGATGCCCTCGCCGTACATGATGTCGAACTCGACCTCGCGGAACGGCGGAGCCACCTTGTTCTTGACCACCTTCACGCGGACGTTGTTGCCGATGATCTCGTCCCGAACCTTCACCGAGCCGGTGCGGCGGATGTCCAGACGCACCGAGGCGTAGAACTTCAGCGCGTTGCCGCCCGTGGTGGTTTCCGGGCTGCCATACATCACGCCGATCTTGTGACGGATCTGGTTGATGAAGATGACGATGGTGTTGGCCTTGTTGATCGAGGCGGTCAGCTTGCGCAACGCCTGGCTCATCAGACGGGCTTGCAGGCCCGGCAGGCTATCGCCCATCTCGCCTTCGATTTCGGCCTTCGGCGTCAGGGCGGCGACCGAGTCGATCACCACGATGTCGACGGCGCCCGAGCGCACCAGAGTGTCGGTGATCTCCAGGGCCTGTTCGCCGTTGTCGGGCTGCGACACCAGCAGGTGGTCGAGATTGACGCCCAGCTTGAACGCATAGCCCGGATCCAGGGCGTGCTCGGCGTCGACGAAGGCGGCGGTGCCGCCGGCCTTCTGGACCTCGGCCACCACGTGCAGGGCCAGGGTCGTCTTGCCCGAGCTTTCCGGACCATAGATCTCGATGATCCGGCCCTTGGGCAGGCCGCCGATGCCGAGAGCGATGTCCAGGCCGAGCGAACCGGTGGAAACCGACTCCATCTCGACCTTGCCCTTTTCGCCCAGCTTCATCACCGAGCCCTTGCCGAACGCGCGGTCGATCTGGGCGAGAGCCGCCTCTAGCGCGCGTTGCTTGTCGCCTTCATCCTTGCCCACGAGTTTCAAAGCCGCCTGACTGGTCATTGTTGTCCGCCCTCTATCCCATGATTCCGGCCGTCCGATCGGCGCTTCCCGCGCCGCGTCCCAACGACCTGTGAACATGTTTAGGCGTACATGCTTTGTTCTAAGTTCGCAAGATGTTCTCACCCCCAGAAACGACCGTTTTTGTCGTAGGCCAAAAAGCCGCGAGGCACGGGCCGATATCGGCGCGCCCCGCAACTGCTCCTTAAGCCCGTTCGTGCCAGCGTGGCCGCGTCTTGGGGGACACCATCTTGTCGATCGATCCGCGTCGCCTTCTCGGCCTGGCGTTCGCCAGCGCCGACCTTCTCGTTGAGCTGCAGAGCGGCCGCGTGCGCCTGGCGCTGGGCGCGGCCCAGAAGGTCATGGGCCTGAACGAGGCGGGCCTGATGGGCCAGGCCTGGTCCGACCTGTTCCATCCCGACGATCGATCGCTGATGGACGCCATGGTGAGCTGCGCCGACGACGGCGTGCGGCGCGGGCCCGTGGTGCTGCGCCTGGCCGGCCAGGAGGAGCGCCACGTCCGCATCATCCTGCGCGCCCTGCCGGAGAACGACGGCCGCGTCTCGTGCGCCGCCACCGCCGCCCAGCCCACGGGCCCGTCCCTGCCCGCCGGCCGCCTGCCGCCGCGCGAGTCGTTCGACGACATCGCCAGGGGCCTGTTCGAGGCCGCCCGCGTCACCGGCCTGGAGCTTGAACTGGCCATGGTCGAGTTCGCCGGCCTCGGAGCCATGCGCGAAGGCCTGACACCCGGCGAGGCCGCCGCCCTGGACATCCGCGTCGCCAGCGCCATCCGCGCCGAGTCGCACGGCGGTTCGGCCGCCACCCGCCTGTCGTCCGACCGCTTCGCCCTGCTGCGGGCCAAGGACGACCGGCCCGAGAACATGATCAAGCGCCTGACCCGCATGGTCGCCGCCGAGGCCAGCGCCCATGTCGTGCCGCTGGAAGGCGGCGCCAGTTCGGCGCGCGCCATGCGGGCCCTGCGCTACGCCCTCGACGACTTCCTGCGCGAGGGCCTGAAGGACATGCCGCCGATGACGCTGTCGGAGGCGATGAACCGCTCCGTCAAGCGGACCCTGGCCCGCGCCGGCGCGCTGGGCGTGGCGGTCAGCCAGCGGCGCTTCACCCTGGCCTACCAGCCGGTGGTGTCGCTGACGACGGGGCTGGCCCATCACCACGAGGCGCTTGTCCGCTTCGAAGATGGCGGCAGCCCCTTCGCCCTGATCCGCATGGCCGAGGAATTCGACCTGATCGAGGAGCTGGACCACGCGATCGTCGAGCAGGTGGTCAAGAAGCTGGCCAACGATCCCGACGGCAAGCTGAGGCTGGCGGTCAACGTCTCGGGCCGCACGATCGGCAACGAGACCTTCGTCGACCATGTCGCCCGGCTGCTGGCCAAGCACGACGAGGCCAAGGGCCGGCTGATCTTCGAGATCACCGAGACCTGCGCGATCGACAACCTGGCCGTCGCCAACCAGCATATCCAGAGCTTGCGGGCGATGGGCTCGCTGGTCTGTCTGGACGATTTCGGCGCGGGCTCTTCGTCGTTCGCCTATCTGCAGCAATTGCAGCTGGACATCGTCAAGATCGACGGCCGCTATGTCCGCGAGCTGGCCGACAACGGCCGCGACGGGGCGCTGGTGCGGCGGCTCGTGGAGCTGTGCCGCGATCTGAAGATTCGCACGGTGGCCGAAATGGTCGAAACCATCGAGGTCGAGGAAATCGTCCGCCAGGCCGGCGTCGACTTCGCCCAGGGCTGGCTCTACGGCAAACCGGCCGACAAGCCCGGCCCCGCCCTGCGGCCCGGCCCGCCGGTCAAACCCGTGGCCCGCCGAGCGGGGGCTTCGGAGAGCTGGGGGTAAACGGATCTCTCCTCCCCATTAGGGGGAGGTGGATCGGCGCGAATACGCGCCGAGACGGAGGGGGTCGCGAAGCGCGCCGAGCTTGCGGCTGGCCCCTCCACCGGCGTTCGCCGGTCCCCCTCCCCCAGAGGGGGGGAGGAGAAACACTTTTTTGTATCCGCTAACTCAGGCCTTGCCGCCCTTGCCGACGATGTAGTCGTCGATCACCCGCTCCAGCGCCGTCAGCGGGGTCATGCCCGAGAGCAGGCCCGCGTCATGGAACTCGCGGATGTCGAACTTCTTGCCCAGGGCCTTCTGGGCCTTGGCGCGAGCCCGCAGCCAGGTGATCTTGCCGATCATGTAGCTGCAGGCCTGGCCCGGCCACACGACGTAGCGCTCGATCTCGGTGGTCGCGCCGCTCTCCTCGTCGCCCATGGTCTCGGCCATGTACTTGATGGCCTGCTCGCGGCTCCATTTCTTGTAGTGCATGCCGGTGTCGACCACGAGGCGGACGGCGCGGAACAGGGCGTCGTGCAGCATGCCCAGGTGACCGCGCGGGTCGGTCTTGTAGATGCCCATCTCGACGGCCAGCTGCTCGGCATAGAGCGCCCAGCCCTCGGTGTAGCCCGAGAAGCCGATGACCTTGCGGATCATCGGCAGGCCCTTGGCCTCGTTCGAGATCGACAGCTGCAGGTGGTGGCCCGGGACGCCCTCGTGGACCGTCAGGGTAGTTAGGGTGAACTTGGCCTGTTCCTTGGTGTCACGCAGGTTGATCCAGTAGATGCCCGGGCGCTTTCCATCCAGCGACGGCGAGTTGTAGTAGCCGCCCGGCGCGCCGGCCTCGATGGCCTTGGGCACGCGGCGGATCTCCAGCGAGGCCTTGGGCAGGACCCCGAAATAGGCGGGCAGCTGCTTCTGGATCCAGGCCGCCTTGACGTTCAGGTCCTTGATCAGCTGTTCCTTGGCCGCGTCGGTATTGTCGTAGACGTCCTTGCCCAGCTCGGCCATGCGCTCGCCGACGCTGCCCTTGGCCATGCCGATGCTCTTGAACAGCTTGTCGGCCTCGACCGAGATCGACTTCACCAGGTCGAGGCCCAGCTGGTGGATCTCGTCGGGGGTCATGGTCGAGGTCGTGTAGTTCTTCAACGACACGGCGTAGTAGTCGCCGCCGTCCTTCAGGCGCCAGCAGCCGGCGTCGTGCACGGCCTTGCCGCGGACGCTCTCCATCAGCGCGATCTGGCGCTTCAGGGCCGGCAGGACCGAGTTCTCGTAGACCTTCGAGGCCTCGCCCGCCCAGTCGCCGGCGATGTTCTTTTCCTTGGTCCGGCGGGCGATCGACTTGACCAGCGGCGCGTCGGCCGTGGGCGTGTCGGCGAAGGCCTTCATCTGGATCAGGGTCTTGTCGATGATGAAGTCGGGCGGGATCACGCCGTCGGCCATGTCCTGCTTGGCCAGGGCCGTCTCCTGGTCCATCAGACGGGCGAAGCCCTCCATCCGCGTCAGATAGGCGTCGGCGTCGGTCTTGGTCTCGATGCTGTGCTGGGTGTCCAGGAAGTCCGGCATCTGCTGATACGAGCCGGTCAGCTGGCTGAGCACGTAGGGCGCGCCCGAACCGCCGCCGCCGTAGGTGAACTTCTTGTTGCCCTCGTCCTGGACGGCCAGCACGAACTCGACGGTGTCGTAGTTGGCCGCGTCCATGCCCTTGAAGGCCCGGCGGTCGATGCTGTGCAAGGCGGCCAGCTGGCGGGCGGTCTCGACCTTGCCGGCCTCGACGGCGGCGAACGAGCGGTCGGTCAGCAGGCTCTTGGTCCAGGCCAGGTCGCCGCTGTCGAGGCCGAGGCCGGTCGCCGTCTCGGGCGACTGGCGCAGCTGCTTGGCCATGATCTCGTCGAACAGGGCGTTCAGCTTGGCGACCTCGCCTTCGCGGGCCAGGGCCAGCGAGGGCAGACCGCCCGCGGCGGCGAAACCCGCGGCGGCGGTGGCGAACATCATATGGCGGCGATTGAGCAAGGCTTTCCCTCCCAGGAGCCAAAACGGAGGACGAAGGCGTAAGGCCGTCACCCGAGTTGGCGAAATTAATTCCGAGTCATGCGACGAAATCCAGCTGTCTTTGGCTAGGCCCCAGCTGTCTTTGGCTAGGCCAAGGTCACGAACAGCTCGTTCTCGATCACCCATTGGCCGGTGACCTTCTTCCAGGTGGCCAGATAGGTCCCCGACTGTTCCGGCGCGTCGGTCCACGAGCCGACCCAGCGGCCGCGTTCGGCGGCGCGGGTCCCTTCGGCGTTCAGCGCGATGTCCTCGGTCGTGCGGACATAGGCGACGAAGCCCTTCTCGGCGAACTGCCCGGCGAAGGCGGCCAGCACGTCCTCGGCCCCCAGCAGCAGCGAACCGTCGCCGGCGATCAGCGTGATCCGCGGGTCGAAGAACGGCCGCAGGCGCGCGGCGTCCTTGGCGGCGATCAGCTTGTTGGTCAGCTTGCGGCGGGCGGCGATGGCGTCTTCGGGCTTCGTCATGATCTTCCCTGCTCGGCCAGCCCGTGTAGCTTGCCCCGCCCGTCCGCCGCAAACCCGAGTCGTCATGAGCGCTCCGACCCTGACCACCGCCCGCCTGACGATGAACCCGCCGACGCGCGCCGATTTCGAGGACAGCCGCGCCATGTGGGCCGACCCGCTGGTGATCCGCCACGTTGGCGGCCGGCCCTTCACCGAGGAGGAAAGCTGGACCCGGCTGATGCGGGCCCGGGGCCTGTGGGAAGTGCTGGGCTACGGCTATTGGGCGGTGCGCGAGACCTCGACGGGGCGCTATGTCGGCGAGGTCGGCTTCGGCGACCTGCGCCGTGACCTCGAGCCCAGCCTCTACGGCCTGCCCGAGATGGGCTGGGTGCTGGCGGCGTGGGCGCACGGCCACGGCTTCGGCACCGAAGCGGTCCGCGCGGGCCTGGCCTGGATCGACGAAGCCCTGACCCCGCCGGTGGTGCCCTGCATCATCGACGTCGAGAACACCCCGTCGATCGCGCTGGCCACCAAGGTCGGCTTCACCCTGAAGACCCACGCCACCTACAAGGGCGCGCCGATCGTGGTGATGGAGCGGCGGGTCTAGGGCTTACGCCCCTAGCCGGCCTCCGGCCGCCGCAACAGCCCGTCCAGCAGCGCCTTGAACGCCGGGACCGCCTTCAGCGCCGCCGCTTCCGGATCGTCGGCGTTGGCGATCCACAGGGCCGCGTCGGTGGAGGCCCCGCAGACCAGGCGCGCGGCAGCGTCGGGGTCGATGTCGTCCCGCACCACGCCCTCGGCCTGCAGGTGCTCCAGATTGGCGCGGATGGTGGCGATGCAGCCGTCGGCGCTGGGCCAGCCGGACGGGTCGCCCAGGATGGCCGGAGCGTCGCGCAGCATGATCCTCTGGATGTCCGGCTCCAGCGCCATCTCGATATAGCCGACGTTCTCCTGGACCAGGCCCAGCCAGCGGGTCGGGGCGGCGGCGGCGATCTTGGTCAGCCGCTCGGCCATCTCCGCGTCGATCTCCAGGACCACCGCCTCCAGCAGGCCCTTCTTGTCGCCGAAGTGGTGATAGAGCGCGCCACGCGTCAGGCCGGCCTCGGCCGTCAGGTCGTCCATCGAGGCCTCGGCATAACCCCTGTCGCCAAAGGCCTTGCGCGCCGCGGCGATCAGCTTAGCGCGGGTCTCGGCGATCATCTCGGGACGCGACCTGCGCGACATGAAATCCTCCGGCGAAAAGTGCGGGCAGCGTAGTTGACATACGCGGCGTATGTCACCACCTCGATTGGCATACGAGACGTATGTATGTCGTCAGAGCATGCGTCGCCAGCGCCGAAAGGTCAGACCGATGTCCAACCCCTACCGCGAGATCTTCCGGGCGCCGGGGACCAAGGGATTCGCCGCCGCCGGCTTCGTGGCCCGCCTGCCGATCGCCATGGCCCCGATCGGCATCGTCACCATGCTGTCCCAGACGGAGGGCGGCTACTGGCTGGCTGGCGCTGTGGCGGGGGTGTTCACCCTGACCAACGCCATCGCCGCGCCGCAGATCTCGCGGCTGGTGGACCGCCACGGCCAGAGCCGGCTGCTGGTCCCGACCACGATCATCGCTGTCCTCGCCTTCGCGGCCCTGATGCTGGCCACGCGGCTGAACTGGCCGAGCTGGACGCTGTTCGCCGCCGCCTTCGTCGCCGCGACCATGCCCAGCATGCCGGCCATGGT
Source organism: Caulobacter sp. Root343 (assembly GCF_001425745.1). Lineage (GTDB taxonomy): Bacteria > Pseudomonadota > Alphaproteobacteria > Caulobacterales > Caulobacteraceae > Caulobacter. Next base: position 76,032 of record NZ_LMDF01000005.1, read on the forward strand.
GCGGGCCCGCTGGACCGAGGTGTTCCGCGACAAGCCCGAGCTGAACACCGCCTTCGCCTTCGAATCCGCCGCCGACGAGCTCGTGTATATCGCCGGTGCCTCGCTGTCGGTCGGCCTGAGCGTGGGCCTGTTCCCCGAGGCGGGCGTGCTGGTCTCCACCCTGTTCCTGGCGGCCGGCATGACCGCCTTCGTGCTGCAACGAGCGACCGAGCCCAAGGTCACGGCCAACGAGACCGGCGCGCCGCACAGGTCGGCGATCCGGCTGCCGGCCGTGCAGATCGTCACCGCCGCCCTGGTCTTCGTCGGCGCGATCTTCGCCACCGCCGAGGTCAGCACCGTGGCCCTGACCAAGGACCTGGGCCAGCCCGGCGCGGCCAGCCTGGTGATCGGCGTCTACGCGATCGGCTCGTTCGTGGTCGGGCTGATCGTCGGGGCCCTGAATCTGCGCGCGCCCCTGCACCGCCAGCTGCTGGTGGCCCTGGCCGTGCTGCTGGTCACCACCCTGCCCCTGCTGCTGGCCGGCAGCGTACCGGCCCTGGCCGCGGCGATCTTCCTGAGCGGGGTGGCCATCTCGCCGACCTTCATCACCGCCTTCGGGCTGGTCGAGCGGCGCGTGCCGCCCGAGGTGCTGACCGAAGGCGTCACCTGGGTGATGACCGGGATCGGCATCGGCATGGCCCTGGGCGCCTTCGTGGCCGGCTGGGTGGTCGACACCTTCGGCGCGCGCAGCGGCTTCTGGGTGTCGATCGTCATGGCCAGCGCGGCCCTGGCCATCGTCGCCCTGGGTCAGCGGATCTTGGGCGAGGGTCGCGAGCGGTTGGCCTAATGGCGCCTGGCCTAGTGGGAAGTCGGCGCGTCCGGTGCTAGGACGCGCCCATGGTCCGCAAAGTCACCGCCAAGCTCGTCGCCCCCAAAGATCCCACCGCCGAGGCCGATCGCGCCTGGTTCGAGGCGCACCCCGAGCGCCTGTTCCGCCTGCGCGATCCGGCGCCGGTCGAGTTCAAGGATCCGCTGGGCGATGCTGGCGAGGGCTTTTCCTGGCGTGTGCTGATCGCCCGATTGCCCGACGGCGGCCGCCTGCGCCTGCCCATCTCGCTATCGTGGGAGCTGCACAACGACCACGCCAAGGACCAGCACCTGAAGATCCTGTTCGACCAGGTCGCCACGCCCGAGGCCAAGGCTCGGCTGGGCCAAACCTAGCTGGGCTAGTCCTCCCGGACCCAGAGCAGGGCCAGCATCCGCCAGCCCTCGGCGGTGCGGAGCAGCAGGGCGCGGTCGGCATAGGTCCCGCCGGTCACCGCGCGAAACGTCCAGGTCGCCGCGCCGAGGTCGCCGCGTCCCTCCTCCGCCCGCGACAGCACCGTGTTTCCGGCGGGAAAGCGCGTCCGCGCCCGTTCGGCGTAGCGGGCCTGCCAGTCGGCCACCGAGGCCGCGACCATCTCCTCGTCCTCGAGGGTGATCACCAGGGCGCGCGGATCGACGGCGGCGGCGAGGTCCTCGGGGCTCCAGGCGGCGTCGGCGCGCAGCTTCAGGTCCACCGTCGCCCGCACCCCCTCGGCGGCGGCGTCGCGGGGTTGATCGGCGCCGACCACCCGGCCGACGATCCGCCAGCGACACGCCAGCCGAGCCCACAGCGTATAGTCCCGCCGCGCGGTCCCGGCCTCGGTCCAGCGGCCCGTCACGATCGCCGTGCGAGGCCCCTCGCTGACCACCTCGGTCGCGAGATCCGGCGCGGCCCGGGCCGGTCGCGCCTTCCACGCCGCCCGTGTCTGGCCGGCGACGGCGCCGCCGGCGATCGCGTAGACGACGGTCGAGGGCTGGACGCGGTCGGCGATCGCCGGACCGTCGCCGCGGCGGAAAGCTTCCGCATAGGTCGCGATCGCTTGCGGCAAGGCCTCGCAGGCGGCGGGCGTGTCGAGCATGGCGGCGTCTCCGTGTCGCCCGACCCTATCGGCTGCATCGCGCTCGGGAATTTCGAAGTCTTCGGCCGATCATTTCATCAGGCGGAATTCTAGTCGCCGGTCAGCACCCGGTCGCACAGCGGGGCCAGCAGCGCCGCCACGGCTTCGGGCGGACGGTCGTCGACCCTCAGCGACTGGAACATCGGAAAGCCGGTCAGGGCGAACAGCAGGTCGACGACGTCGCGCTGGGCCGCCGGGTCACGGCCGCCGTGGCGCTTGACCAGCACGGCCAGCAACTCGCGCCGCCGCGCATTGCGGGCGGCCAGGCTCTGGGCCAGTTCCGGATCGGCGCCGGCCGCCGCGTAGAGCCCCGTAAGGCCCGCGTTCGAGCTCCAGAACCCGCAGAACACCGTCACCATCCGGGTCAGGGTCTCGCGAGGATCGGCCAGCGCCATGGCCTCGGCGATGGCCAGGAGCCCACCGGCGCTGGCCACCTCGTCGAGCACCGCCTCCAGCAGGCCGCGCCGCGAGCCGAACTGGTTGTAGACGGTCAGCCGCGTCACCCCCGCCGCCGCCGCCACGGCCTCCAGCGACAGGGCCGCGCCGCCGGGCTCGCGCAGCAGGCCGGCGGCGGCCGCGACCAGCCGCGCGCGGGTCTCCGCCGCCTTCGCCTCTCGCTTGGCGCTCGCATAGGACCTTGACGTTCCGCCTGCCTCAACCATCTCTATACAATCTGTATATCCAATATGAGCGCGTCGCCACGCGCCGTCGAACCGGGAGTCTAGCCGATGCCATTGCTGTTGATCATCGTCATTGCGCTTCATGTGCTCTCGTCCGTGTTCTGGGCGGGATCGACCTTCGTCATGGCCCGGGTCGGCGGGACCGAGGCGCCACGGCTGTTCCGGCCGCAGATGGGCGCGGCGGGAGTCTCGGTGCTGACCGGCGGCGCACTGTGGGGCTTGCTGCATCGCGGCGGTTTCGGGACGAGCGAGGCCGTGCTGGCGACCGGCGCCCTGGCCGCCCTCGTCGCCCTCGCCGTCCAGGCGGTGGGCGTGGGACGCGGCCTGCGCGCGGCGGACCAAGCCGGAACCGCGCCGGCCGTCGCGGTCCCCTACCGTCTCTCGGCCGGGCTGCTGATGATCACCATCGTCTGCATGGCGATCGCCCGTTACGTCTGAGGCCGATTGACGATGGCCGCGGATCGCGCACCTTTCGGGGCATGATCCGCACCGTCCTTCTCTGGGCGCTCGTCCTGGCCTTGGGCGCCTTCGTCCTGCAGTGGTTGGAGCAGCAGTTCCTGCTGCGCGTCTTCCCTTGGCGGATCTATGCCGGCCTGATCGGCGTCGCCTTCGCCGCCGGCGGCGTGTGGGTCGGCTGGAAGCTGGCGGCGCGCGGCCGTCCCGAGACCTTCCAGCGGAACGACGCCGCCCTCGCCGCCCTGGGCCTGACCGGCCAGGAAGTGAAGGTGCTGGAGCGCCTGGCCGCGGGCCGCTCCAACAAGGAGATCGCCCGCGACCTCGGCCTCTCGCCCAATACGGTGAAGACCCACGTCGCCAACCTCTATGGCAAGCTGGAGGTCGGCCGCCGCACCCAGGCGATCGGCAAGGCCCGCGAGCTGGCGCTGATCCCCTGAGCTTGACCGGGCGTCGATAGGGCGAAACTGTCGAACTCACCCTTTCGGGCGATACCGTTCCAGTGATGAGGACGGCAAGCCTGGGGACGCGTCGCAGGGGGCGGCGCGAAGGAGGAACACCATGCAACGCACTATCCTGACCTACGGCCTGATCTCGGGCGCGATCATCATTCTGGGCATGATCGCCACCATCGTCCTTTCGGCCCAGCACAGCCTGTGGCTGGGCTATCTGATCATGCTGGTCGGGCTGTCCTCGATCCTGCTGGCGGTGAAATCGCATCGCGACAAGGTGCTGGGCGGCGTCATCAAGTTCTGGCCGGCCTTCCTGATCGGCCTGGCCGTCGCCCTGGTGGCCGGGATCGCCTACGTGCTGATCTGGGAGGGCTATCTGGCCATCACCCACTACCGCTTCATGGACGAGTACACGGCCCACATCCTGGCCGCCAAGCAGGCGGAAGGCCTGTCAGGCGCGGCCTACGCCAAGCTGGCGGCGGAGATGGCCGAGATGAAGCGTAACTACGCCAACCCGCTGTACCGGATGCCGATGACCTTCGCCGAGATCTTCCCGGTCGGCCTGCTGGTCGCCCTGGTCAGCGCCGCCCTGCTGCGCAATCCGAGGTTCCTGCCGGCGCGGGTCTAGACCCGCGTCACCCGCACCGCCATCCACGGCCGGCCGGGCAGCGCCACGGTCGGCCGGTTCGGGTCGTGCAGGAAGTAGGCGTCCTGCTTGGCCATAACGAACGCGCCGTCGATCGGCGTCACGGTCATGGCCCAGGTGTCCAGCACCTCGACCCGGAACCGCTCGCCGCCCGTCAGCCCATCCTTGGGCAAGGACACCGCCCATTGCGTCAGCGCCGCCTCGCCGAAATAGCGCAGGTAGTACGACCCCGCCGCGCCGCCCAGGTGCTGGTCCCACCACTTGTCGATCGGCTCGAAGCCGGGTGTGGGCCCCGCCTCCATCACCGCCTTCAGGAAGGCCAGGCGCGGCGTGCTCTGGCCGTGCAGCCTGCCGCCCTTGGCGGTCCAGCCGTCGTCGCCTTTGTAGATCTCGCCGTGGCCGACATAGGTCCCGGCCACCAGGCCGTGCCAGAAGCGTTCGACCATGCCCTCGGGCGTCAGGTCGCCCCAGCGCTTGTCGATGTCGCCCTCGTAGCGGACCTCGTCATAGATCACCGGCTTCTTCCAGACGCTGCGCAGCAGCTCGGCCCGGGTGTCGTCCAGCACCGCCGCGCCGTTCTGGATGCTGGCGTGGCTGATCCACGGCCGGCCGTTGTCGTAGAGCTCCCGCCAGTTGTGGATCGAGCAGAGGCGGCGGTAGGGATCGTCGCGCCGGATCAGCTGGCCGATCCGCTCGAAGTCGGCGGCGGTCTTGGCCTTGACCAGGTCCCACTCGTTGGCGAGCGACCACCAGACATTCGAGAAGGCGGCGAACCGCGCGACCATGTAGCGGACATAGCGGTCGTCGCGGGCGGCGGTCATGGCGTGCCAGCCGCTCTTGTCGTCATAGGGGTGGAACAGGATCAGGTCGGCCTGGATGCCCAGCGCGCCCAGGCGCCGGACGCGGTCCTCCAGCCGGCGGAAATAGGCCGGGTTCAGGCGATCGAGGTCCCAGCCATCTCCGCGTTTTTCGAACGGGAAGATCGGCTCGGCCGCCACGTTCGGGAAGACGCACATCCGCACCTTGTTGAACGGCGAAGCCTTCAGTGTCGCCAGGGTCTGGTCGCAGAGGGCGTCGCTCTGCTGGGCCCAGGCATAGGCGGTGGTGCCGACCTGCCGGAAAGGCGTCCCGTCGGCATGGGCGAAGTGATAGCCGCCGGCGACCCGCAGCGGGCCGTGGTCGCCAGGGCGCGGCGCGAGCGCGGTGACCGCCCCGGTCTTGCCGTTCAGCGCCGCGACGGGACTGACGGTCCGCCAGCGCCAGAGGCCTTCGGTCGGTGGGCTGAAGCGGAGGCGGTATGTCCCGTCGCCGTCGTAGAAGCCCCGGACGGTCAGCGACGCCTTGCCGTCGGTGAAGACGGCCGACAGCGCGACGTCGAACGGCTCGCCGACGCTCGGCCCCTTCAGGACGATTTCATGGACGCCCCAGCGCGCGACGGTCGGTTCGGCGGCGCCCTTCTGGGCTTGAGCGGCGGGCGCGGCGAGGAAGGCCAGGCCCAGCCCGGCGGCTTCGCGGCGCGTTAGCGGTAAGGAGCGCATGGCGGGAGTAGCGCAGGCGAAGCGGTGATTCACAATCCTCCCGATCCTCCCCTTCTGGGGGCGGTGGCCCGGAAGGTCGGAGGGGGCAGCTCGGCCTATGCAGAGCAGCCCCCTCAATCGCTCCGCGACAGCTCCCCCAAAGGGGGAGCAGCTACAACGTCTAAGCCGCCTGCAGCTGCTGCTTGACCCGCTCGGCCAGGGTCTTGATGTCGATCGGCTTGGCCAGGAAGGTCACGCCCGTCTCGCCTTCCAGCAGGTCGCTGAACTCGGCCTCGGCATAGCCGGAGATGAACATCACCGGCGCGTTGCCCAGATAGCCGCGCGCCTTCTTCAGCAGGGTCGGGCCATCGATGCCGGGCATGATCACGTCGCTGATCAGCAGGTCGATCGTGCCGGCGTGCTCCTCGGCGATGAGCAGCGCCTCCTCGCCGTCGGCGGCCTCCAGCACCTCGTAGCCACGGGCGCGCAGCAGGCGGGCGGCGACGCTGCGGACGGCGTCCTCGTCCTCGACGAACAGGATGCGGCCGGCGCCCGACAGGTCGCGGGCGGCGCGCGGCTTGACCGGCTCGGCGGTGGCCTGGGCGGCCACGACACCGGCCGGGGCGTCATAGATCGGCAGGAAGATCCGGAAGGCCGCGCCCTCGCCCGGGCGGCTGTGGACGTGGATCCAGCCGTCGCTCTGCTTGACGATGCCGTAGACCGTGGCCAGGCCCAGGCCCGTCCCCTCGCCCACCGGCTTGGTGGTGAAGAACGGGTCGAAGATCTTGCCCATCACGTCCGGCGGGATGCCGGGACCGTCATCGCTGACTTCGATGAAGGCGACGTCGCTTTCGGCGGCCGGGAAGCCCAGACCGATGGCTTCGTCGCGGGTCAGGCGGGCGGTGCGGATGCGCACGATGCCGCCGCCCTTGGCCGCGCGCACGGCGTCGCGGGCGTTGACGGCCAGGTTCATGACCGCCGTCTCGAGCTGGCTCTTGTCGGCTCGCACGCGCGGCAGGTCGCGGCCGTAGTCGGTGATCAGCTTGACGTCTTCGCGCAGCAGGCGGCGCAGCAGGACCTCGAACTCGGAGATCAGTTCGCCCAGGTCCAGCACTTCGCGCTGAACGGTCTGCTTGCGCGAGAAGGCCAGCAGCTTGCGGACCAGGTCGGCGGCGCGCACGCCTGTCTGGCGGATCTCGTTGAGGCCTTCGTACGACGGGTCGCCGACCGGGTGACGGTGCAGCAGCTCGTCCAGGCGCAGCTGGATGGCGGTCAGCAGGTTGTTGAAGTCGTGGGCCACGCCGCCGGCCAGTTGGCCGATGGCCTGCATCTTCTGGGCCTGAGCCAGCTGCAGTTCCATCTGCTTCTGCTCGGACACGTCGATCATGTAGGCCACGACGCGGCCTTCGGCGCGGTAGAGATAGAGATGGACGATGCGCGTCTGGTCGCGGGCCAGGCGCACCTCGAACGGGCCGGCGCGGCCTTCGCTGAGACGGGTCTCGGCCTCGGCGCGCGAGGCGGCGTCGATCAGGTCGCCGAACATCACGCCGGCCTTCGCGCCGGTCATGGTGGTCAGGGCGGGATTGTTTTCCAGGATCCGCGACTTGAAGGGCTCGACGCCCTCCAGCAGGGCCGCGCCGAACGGCGAGGCGCCGGCGAAGGCGTCCAGCGTGGTGGGCGGCGGCGCCGCGCGCTCGGCCACGGGGACCGGGGCGGCCGTCTCGGCGACCGGCTCGGCGACGACGATCGGGGTCAGGCGGATCAGCAGGCGCCCGCCGGCCAGGCGCGAGACCCGGGCCGTATGGTCGAGATCGCCGGCGCGCAGCAGGCCCTCGGCCATCTCGCCCTTGCGGGCCTGGACTAGCGCCGCGAACAGGCTGGAGCCCGCCACGCCCTTGGGCAGGCGGCGCTGCTCGCCCATCGCCGCGCGCCAGGCTGGATTGGCGGCCAGCACGCGACCGTCGGCGGCGGCCAGGGCGGCCGGCTCGCTGAGCGCGTCGATGAAGCCCTCGGCCTGGTCGGCGTCGTTACCGCCGGCGGCCGAGCCCCGGATGGCCACCAGGCCCAGGATCGAGACGCCCGCTACGCCTAGCAGCAGCAGCAGGCCGGCCAGGGTGGTGGGTCCCGCCTTCAGCGCCGGAGCGGCCGAAAACGCCGCCGCCGCCACGAAGAACACCGCCGCGCCCGCCAGCCACGGATCGAAGCGCCGGCGCGGCGCGCCGGTCGAAGCTTTGTCCTGAAGCTGGAAATCGGCCATGGGCGGGATGCTTACCTTCGCTACGGTGAGGCTGCGACTCACCCGCAATCGGAGAAAGGATAGCCTTTCCCGAGCGGTAGGTCAGATTTGTTGCGGACAGGCTCTAGAGCGGACGCGCGCGGGGTCCTTGGCGTGATTGGGGCTTCTTGCCGTTCATGATGAAGCTGATCACCTTGGCGACGGCCTCGAAGTGTTCGACGGGGATTTCCTCGTCGATCTCGACGCTGGCGTAGAGGGCGCGGGCCAGGGGCGGATCCTCCAGCACCGGCACGCCGTGCTCCTCGGCGATGGCGCGGATCTTCAGGGCCAGCTCGTCCATGCCCTTGGCCACGCACAGCGGCGCGGGCGTTTCGCCGGCGTCGTATTTCAGCGCCACGGCGTAGTGGGTTGGGTTCATGACGACCACGGTCGCCTTGGGCACGGCCTGCATCATCCGCTGGCGCGAGCGCTGCATCTGGATCTGGCGGCGCTTGCCCTTGATGTGCGGGTCGCCGTCCGACTGCTTGTACTCTTCCTTGACCTCCTGGAGGGTCATGCGCATGCGGTTCATGAACCGCTGACGCTGGATGAACCAGTCGAAGGCGGCGGTGGCGACCAGGAAGATGATCACCATGATCAGCAGCTTCTTGGCGAGCTTCATCGCCTCCGGGATCATCGCCGCCACGTCCATGCCGACCAGGTTGCGGACCTCGCCGACATTGGGCTTCAGCACCATCCAGGCGATCAGGGCCGTGACGCCGATCTTCACGATCGACTTGGCGAACTGGATAAAGCCGTCCATGCCGAAGATGCGGCCCAGGCCCTTCATCACGTCCAGCTTGCTGAAGTCGGGCTTCAGCTTGTCGGGCGTCAGCATGAAGCCGGTCTGGGCGACATTGGCGATCACGCCCATCACGGCGCTGACCACCATCACCAGCACCAGCGGCGGCAGGGCGGCCATGGTCGCCCGCTTCATCACCACCATGGCCCCGCCGCTGGACAGGTCGGTAGTGCCGGCGTGGGCGATGAACGGAACCAGGGCGGAGGCCAGGTCGCGGGTCATCCAGCCGCCGGCGATCAGGATCACCGACACCGCGCCGGTCAGCGAGGCCAACTGCGAGATGTCCGCGCTCTTGACGACGTCGCCCTTGGCGCGGGCGTCCGACAGCTTCTTGGCTGACGGTTCTTCTGTTTTCGACTCGGGATCCGTATCGTCAGCCATGCCCGTCCCCTAGCTGAACACTTCGAGGAGTTCGCGGTAGCGGTCGGTCCAGACCATGGCGATGCCGCCGAGCGACAGGGCCAGCAGGGACAGGCCCAGGATCACGCTGAGCGGCGAGGCCACGAAGAAGATCTGGAAGGCGGGCATGACCCGGCCGACCAGGCCCGTGGCGAGGTTGAAGACCAGAGAGAACACGATCACCGGCGCGGCCAGCTGGACGCCCAGGGTGAACGACTGCGCCACCGTCCGCACCGCCAGGGTGACGGCGTCGTTGATCGGCACGGCGCGGGTGAACGGGAACAGGGTATAGGACTTGACGATCGCGCCGATGAACAGGTGATGCAGGCCCGTGGCCATCACCAGGGTCAGGCCCAGCATCGACAGGAAGCTGGCCACCGCCGTGCTGGAGCCCTGCATCGACGGGTTGGTGCTCTGGGCGAACGACAGGGTGGTCTGCATCGAGATGATCTCGCCGGCCGTGGTCAGCGACAACATGAACAGCCGCAGCACCGAGCCGATCATCAGGCCGATCAGGATCTCGTGGATCACCGCGCCGACCAGGCCGCCGAGGGTGGTCGGAATCGGCGGCACGCCGCTCTGGACCAGCGGGCCCAGCAGCAGGGCCAACAGCAGGGCGAACGACAGGCGGATGCGCGGCGGCACCGACTGCTCGCCGATGCCCGGCATGGTCATGACCATGGCGCCCACCCGCGCGAAGACGAGCGCGGCGACATAGACCTGAAAGTTGGTGGCGAAGGAGTTCAAAAGGGCCCCTTGCCTTCCCTACATGCCGGCGATGCGAGCGGCGATCTGGCGCATGAACTGGCTCATCAACGAGCCCATCAGCGGCAGGAAGATCAGCAGCGCGACGAAGATCGACACGATCTTGGGCGCGTAGACCAGGGTCTGTTCCTGGATCTGGGTCAGGGCCTGGAACAGGCCGATGGCGACACCGACGACCAGGCCGACGATCAGGCACGGCGCGCAGAGCTGAAGCGTCAGCCAGATCGCGTCGCGGCCGACATCAAGAACCTCGGCGCCCGTCATGCAAAGCCTCGTCGGAATCGGCCGTACTGGCCGCTTGGATTCGAGGCTGGAAGATGGGGCGAATATGGTTAACAGGGCGTTAGGGGTTGTTACCCGGACGGTAGGAAACCGGGGGCGCGACGCTCTGTCTCAATCGCTCCTTCCCTCCCCCCTTGCGGGAGAGGGTGGCCCGCGAAGCGGGTCGGGTGAGGGGTCGCGCCGTCCTATCGGACAAGCCTTCCGACCCCTCATCCGTCAGCTGCGCCGACACCTTCTCCCGCAAGGGAGAAGGAAGAAATCCTAGCGGATGCGGATGCGCACCGGCACCTGGATGTACGAGCCCGCGCGGCTCTTGCCGTCGGGGCCCAGCAGGTCCACCTGGAACTGCGAAGCCATGGTCAGGGCGGCCTGGCCGACGCCGAGGTCGTTGGGGCTTTCTTCCTGGACGGTGCAGGCGGTCAGGTGGCCGTCCTGCTTGACCAGACAGTTCAGAAGGGCGACGGCGACGCGCGGCTCGGAGACGGGGGTCAGCAGGTCCGACGGGGCCTTGGCCGGAGCGGCGTTGGCGACGACGGCGGCGGCGAGAGCGAGCGAAGCGATCACGAGTTCATCCCTTTACTTATCTTTTTGGCCGGCCTTTCCGCCGCCCATTTTCCGTGTCGGAGAGTGTTCCGTTTCGGATCAGGCGGCCTGGGCCTGCTTCAAACGTTGCAGGCCTTGTGCCGCCAGGTCGGTCAGCGAGCGCAGGCCCAGTTCCGAGAACACGTCGAAGGCGCAGGCCAGGGCCGCCCCGGCCCTCGCCAGGCGGCCATCGTCGCGGCCGGTGATCTCGACCCGGGCCTCATAGAGGCGGGCCAGGTTCATCTGGGCCACGGCCCAGCTGGCCGGATCGCGGCCGCCCGGCGCGGCCGACAGCTCCGCCTTGAAGGCCAGCTCGGCGGCGTCCAGCACCGCCAGGTCGGCGGTCAGCTCGGCGCAGCGGGCCAGGCTGAGGGCGCGGTTGTTGGCGACCACGGCGCGCAGGGCCAAGGCCGGCTGGGCCTTCAGCACCTGGGTCGAGCGATCATAGGCCGAGACGGCCTGTTCGAAGGCGCGCTCGCTGGTCGAGGCCTCGCCCAGGGCCTGCAGGGCCATGCCCAGCGAGGCGTGGGCGCGGGCCCAGTCCATCGGGCTGTGGTCGGCGACCAGCACGTCGACGGCCTCGCTCAGCGCTTCGACGCCGTCGGCGATGCGCGACAGCTCACCGTCCAGCTCGCCCAGCAGCACGAGGGCCGAGCCGCGCAGGCCTTCCAGGCGGGCCCAGGCCAGCGGTTCGAAATCGGGATCCAGCACGCCGGCGGCGGTCTTGGCTTCCGATACGGCCAGTTCGGCCAGGGCGCGGTCCTTCAGGCGCTCGGCGCAGGCCAGGATCAGCTCGATGCGCGCGGCGCGCTGGTCGGCCAACTGCAGACGGGCCGGACCGCCCTTCACCCGCTTGGCCGCCGCCAAGACGCGCAGCGGCGCCTCATAGGCCTGGACCGCGGTCAGGGCGCGCTCGACATTGTTCTCGGAGAGGGCTGCGCGGCCTTCGAGGCCGGCGGTGAGCGCTCCACATAGGGCGGTGCGTTGGCCAGAGGGCGTGCGAGCCAGGGTCGCCGAGGCGGCGGCCACCAGGCCCTCGTCGCCGAACAGGTCCGCGCCCAGCACGGCCAGCACGGCCTGCTCGCAGCGGGCGGCGGCCAGGGCGTCGTGGCGGCGCTCGGCCTCGAAGATCTTCACGGCGGCCTCGGCCTGGGCGGCGCCTTTTCTGAGCGCGGCGGCGTCGCCGCTGCGGCGGGCCAGCTCGCGCCAGACCACGGCCGCTTCCAGCAGGCGCGCGCCGCGATCCTTGGCCCCGATGCGGCCGGCGACCACGTCGGCCGAGCGGGCCTCGTTGGTCAGGAGCCGAACATCCAGAAGCTCCAGCAGCGACGTGTCGCCCCCGGTCAGCCCCTCGCGCCATGCCCCCTTGAAACCGCCTTCGGCATCGACGCCGAACAACCGCTTCAGATCCCGTCCGAACTCGAACATCGCTTCGCGCACTCCGCCTACGGAACGTCCCACGTCGGGACAGCCCGACGGAGGTTCAACGCGTCATCAGCAAAACCGGAGCCAGCGCTCTTAACAAGTGGTTAACAGGTGTTTACGGCGCGTTAACCATAAATATTTTCCATATCTTTACACCACAATCAAAACTCCACCCAGAATGGGTGAAGACGTGTTGAACTGGCACACTTCTTGCTTTGACGAATACAAGGGAAGCCTTGTGACGAAGCCAGCTCTTAGAACTTTGTTCATCGAACTGAAAATGACGTTAACCCTAAGTTTTAAGCTCCGGTTTACCTTTCGTTCACGGGCGCTCGCGTCCCTTCCCTCCCCGAGCGCCGACGAAGCGGTCTAGAAAGCCCGGATCGTCGCCGATTCCGGAGCTCGCCCATGGCCGCCGTCACCCTGTGGATCGCCAGCCTCTGCCGTCCCGATCCGGGCTACGGCGGCTGGGCCTATGTGCGGCGGATGGACGGCGAGACCGGCGCCACGGCGATCAAGGGCGCGGCCGGCGGCGAGCGCCGCACCAGCGCCGCCAGGATGAGCCTGACGGCCCTGACCGAGGCGCTGGACGGCGTCGCGGACCTACCCGCGGAGACGCCGGTGACGCTGCGCTTCCTTGATCCCGATCTGGCCGGCCAACTGGTGGCCTCGGACGGCGCCTACGCCACGGCCGAGCCAGAAGCCTGGGCCGCCGCCCGCGCGGCGCTGGCGGCCCGTGCCGTTCTGGAACTGGTCCCCGCCTCGCCCAGCGCCGCCGCCAACGGCTTCCTGGCCGCCTGGGCCGAGTTCGGCCTGGACACGGCCAAGTCGCGCGGCAGCTTCAAGGCCGCGATCCCGAAGCCGAACCTGCTGAAGTTCCCAGGGTAGAACCGCCCTCTCCTCTCCATTAGGGGGAGGTGGATCGGCGCGAATACGCGCCGAGACGGAGGGGGTCCGCGAAGCGGTGGTGAATTCGCCACCTCACAGGGCCCCTCCACCGCCCTCCGGCGGTCCCCCTCCCCCAGAGGGGGAGGAAAATCACTTACTCCCGGCAGGCCACGATCAGGTCGGCCGTCGCCGGATTGCAGGCGAACGGGATGTTGGCCAGGGTCGCCAGGCGGATCAGCGCCTTGACGTCGACGTCGTGCGGCTGCGGCGACAGCGGGTCGACGAAGAAGATCAGCACGTCCAGCCGATCCTCGGCGATCATCGCGCCCAACTGCTGGTCGCCGCCCAATGGCCCGCTCTTCAGCCGCACCAGATTGAGCTTGGGCATCGCCTCCAGGATCCGGCCGCCGGTGGTGCCGGTGGCGAACAGCGCCTTGTCCTTCAGGAAGTCCGCATGAGCCAGAGCCCAGTCGACCAGGGCGGCCTTCTTGTCGTCGTGGGCCACCAGGCCGATGGCGAGCGGAGCGGCGGTCATGGTTACGGTCCTGAGCTTGAGGTTCCGGCTGGTATAGCGCCTCGCCGCGCCGCCGCCAGCCCGGCGCCCTTCCCTCCGTGCGCCAGCCGTGACTACAATCACAAAATGAGATGACGTCTCAATTTATGAGACGCGAGCGCCGCCACGGGAGGAAGGCCATGCTCCAGATCGACCGTCGCGCCCTGGTCGCGGGCCTACCCCTGCTGGCGGCCGCGCCCGCCGCCTTCGCGGCCTCGCGCGGCGCTCGCCCGGGTCCGTTCCTGCTGGGCGCGGACATCTCGTGGATCCCCCAGGACGAGGCCGATGGCGCGGCCTACTACGTCGGCGGCCAGAAGCGGGACATCCTGGCGATCCTGGCCGACGCCGGCTTCAACGCCATCAGGCTGCGGGTCTTCGTCGACCCGGCCAACGGCTACTCCCGGAGCCGGCCCGTCGATCCCTGGTGCGGCAAGGACCAGACCGTGGCCATGGCCAAGCGGGTCAAGGCGGCCGGCCTGCATCTGACGATCAGCTTCCACTACAGCGACACCTGGGCCGATCCCCAGAAGCAGACAAAGCCCGCGGCCTGGAAGGACCTGCCGTTCGACGGCTTGGTGAAGGCGGTCGGCGACCATACCCGCGACGTGCTGGACGCCCTGAACAGGGCTGGCGCGCCGGCCGACATGGTGGTGGTCGGCAACGAGATCACCTTCGGCCTGCTGTGGCCCGACGGGCGCGTGCCCCTGCCGATGCGAACCGGCAATCCCAATACCGACGCGGTTCACCTGGACGTTCCCGAAGCTGGCGGTTTCGACAAGCTGGCCGCCCTGCTGAGCGCCGGCCTCGACGCTTCGCGCCAGGTCGCGCCCCAGGCCAGGACCAGCCTGCACAACCACCTGGGCCGCCATTGGCCGATCGTCAGGCACTGGACCGACAGCCTGCTGGCGCGCGGCGTGCGCTTCGACGCCCTGGGCCTCTCCTGCTACCAGCAGGCGGCCGAAGGCGACTGGGCCACGACCTTCGCGGGCTTCGCCGAGCGCTATCCCGACCACGGTTTCTTCGCGGCCGAGTATTCCAGCCGCAAGCGCTATTTAAACGACCTGGTTCACGACGCGCCGGGCCAGCGCGGCTGGGGAACTTTCATCTGGGAGCCGACCCGCCACCAGGAGGCGGTGTTCGACCAGGACGGCCACAACGCCGGCGAGGGCCCGCGTCCCAACCTGCTGTCGCAGGGCGTCAATGGCGCCGAGGCTCCGGGCGGCGCCAATGCGGTTCCCTCGCCCCGTCCCCAGCCCAGGACCCACGGCGGCCGCTACGACGCCAACGCCCTGCTGGATGTCTATCGCGGCCTGGCGCGGGACTATGGACTGCGGAAGGCTTAGGTCCGCAGCGGGTGGTTAGCGGACATCCGGGATTCCGGATCCACCGCAGGTCAGCCCTACCCCCGTTCCTTGGTCCGCTCGAAGCGCACCTTCGGATAGCGTTCGGCGACATAGCCGATCTCCCAGGACGACTTGCCCAGGAACACCGGGGCCTCGTCGATGTCCTGGCCCATGGCCGACTTGTGCTTGTCGACGAAGTCCTCGACGTCGGCGCGCTCGCCCGACAGCCAGCGCGCCTCGGCATAGGGGCTGGCCTCGAAGATGCACTCCAGCTGGTACTCGTTTGCCAGGCGGTCGGCCATGACCTCGAACTGCAGCTGGCCGACGGCGCCGACGATGAAGTCGCTGCCGATCATCGGGCGGAACAGCTGGGTGACGCCCTCCTCGGCCAGGCCTTCCAGGGCCTTCTTCAGATGCTTGGCCTTCAGCGGATCCTTGACCCGCACGCGGCGCAGGATTTCCGGAGCGAAGTTGGGCAGGCCCGCGAAGCGCAAGGTCCCGGTTTCGGACAGGCTGTCGCCGACCCGCAGGACGCCATGGTTGGGAATGCCGATCACGTCGCCGGCGAAGGCGTCCTCGGCCAGTTCGCGGTCGGACGCGAAGAACATGATCGGCGCGTTGACGCTCATCGCCTTGCCGGTGTTCTGGGCCTTCAGCTTCATGCCGCGCGTGAAGCGGCCGCTGGTCAGGCGCAGGAAGGCGATGCGGTCGCGGTGGTTGGGGTCCATGTTCGCCTGGACCTTGAACACGAAGCCCGAGACCTCGTTGTCGCCCGGCGCGACATGGGTCTCGGTCCCGGCCTTGGTCACCTTGGCCGGATGTGGCGGCGGCGCGTAGGCGCCGATGCCGCCCAGCAGCTCGGAGACGCCGAAGTGGCGCAAGGCCGAGCCGAAGAACACCGGCGTCATGTGGCCTTCCAGGAAGCTCTGGACGTCGAACGGCTTGCTGGCCTCGGACACCAGCGCAGCGCCCTCCTCGACCT
This sequence comes from Caulobacter sp. Root343, assembly GCF_001425745.1. Taxonomy (GTDB): domain Bacteria; phylum Pseudomonadota; class Alphaproteobacteria; order Caulobacterales; family Caulobacteraceae; genus Caulobacter. Next base: position 92,037 of record NZ_LMDF01000005.1, read on the forward strand.
CGGCCTGCTCCTCGGGGGTCAGGTACTGGACCACCGCGTTGGAGTTGATCGCGACCGGATCGGGATGGCCCTCCTCGTCGGTCGAGCTCTTCTTGGCGTAGGGGATGAATTTCTGGCCGCGCAGGTCCAACATGCCCTTGAATCGCCCGCCCGAGCCCGCCGGCCAGTACAGCGGCGCCGGGTCCAGGGCCAGCTTGGACGAGACCTCGTCCAGCAGCTCGAACGGGTCCTGGGCCTCGCGGTCCATCTTGTTGATGAAGGTGATGATCGGGATGTCGCGCAGGCGGCAGACCTCGAACAGCTTCAGGGTCTGGGGCTCGATGCCCTTGGCCGCGTCCAGCACCATGATCGCCGCGTCGGCGGCCGTCAGGGTGCGGTAGGTGTCTTCCGAGAAGTCCTCGTGGCCCGGCGTGTCCAGCAGGTTGAACATCAGGCCGTCATGGTCGAACGTCATCACCGAGGCGCTGACCGAGATGCCGCGCTCGCGCTCGATCTTCATCCAGTCCGACTGGGTCCGCCGCGTCTGGCCGCGGGCCCGCACCGCGCCGGCCGCCCGGATCGCCCCGCCCGCCAGCAGCAGGTTCTCGGTCAGGGTCGTCTTGCCGGCGTCGGGGTGGCTGATGATGGCGAAGGTGCGCCGACGGGCGGCTTCAGCGGCGGGGGAAGTGCTCATGGGCGGGGACTAGCCCCATCAGCTCTTTTTGTCACCCTCGGCGGGCGTCTTCTCCGTCGGTCCGCCGGCCGTCTTGGCGGCGGACGGCTCTTCGGGCATCGCCTTGAGCATGGCCTGGGCCGCGTCCGCCTCGGGACCGCCGTGCGGACTCCCGGCCAAGGGACGCAGGACGATACGAGCCGTGTCGTAATCCTTGGTCGCAACCAGAACCTGGCCGGCGTCCAGCCGCAGATGGCCGACTTGAGGGGCCAACAGCATGGCCCGCAGCCGGACATTGACCATGTTCTCGTTCAGAGGCTCCAGCCGCCGGGCCTCGGCATAGCCGTGCAGCACGCGCGGGTCGTCGGGATCGACCTTGAAGGCGCGCGCGAAGGCCTTGCCGGCTTCGGCGAGGATTTCCTTGCGGTGGGCCTCGTCGGCCTCGGCCGCCATCAAGCGGCTTTCGCCCAGGGCCACCAGGGCGTCCTTGTCCTTGGGATCGGCGGTCAGCAAAGCGTTCAAGGCCGCCTCGCCGGCGGCGCGATCGCCGAACTGGGTCTCGGCCTGGGCGCGGACCAGCTTGGCGAAGCGGTCGTCGGGATATCGGGCCGTCGCCGTCCTGATCGCCTCCAGCACCTTGGGCTGGTCGGCCTTGGGCACGCCCAGCTTCAGCCTTTGCCCCTCAAGCAACAGAGCGTCGGCGGACGGCGGCAGCGCGGTCACCGTCATCGGCGCCTCGACCGGCGTCGTCCGGGGCAGAGCGCCGGCGGGCAGCGGGTGATCCATATAGGCCTGCAGTTTCTTGCGCAGGCCTTCCATGTCGTCGCCATAGACCGCCCGCCAGGCCTCGGGCGGCTTCTGACCGCCGCGCACCGCCTCCAGATACGGGCCCAACTTCTTGCGGCGCTCGGGGTCCGACAGGATGTAGTGGGTCAGCAGCCAGGCCTCGGCGTAGTAGCTGAGGGTCTCCCACTTGCCCAGTTCAGCCGGCCGCTTGCTCAGCAGGTCGCCCATCGGGACCCAGGTCATGCCGGGCGCGGTCAGGCTGTAGGCCCGGCCCTTGTTGTAGCCGCCCACGACCAGCCGCTGGGACCCCAGGTCGGCGGTCATGTAATATTCGGCATAGCCCTCCACGAGCCAGGCCGGATAGGCGCTGGGATAATAGCGCAGCATGAAGTGGTGCACATATTCGTGCATCACCGTGTCGTCGCCGCGGTTCTGGTCGTTCTCGGAACCGGAGCCGTCGCGAACCGCCACGGCGAAGACCTCGGTCGGCGCGGGAATATAGATCCCGGCCGTGTTGTCGCGCGCCTGCGGGACGACGCGACGCAGCTGACCGATGTCCGCGACCAGATAGACCGGCAGCTTGATCAGGATCGTCTCGTCCTGGGGCCGGCCGTGCAGCCGGCGCAGCAGGGCGTCGAAATCCTCCAGCATCGAGGCGTATTCGCGCACCGACCGCTCGCTGCGGCCGTAGACGACGAAGTGGTCGCTCTCGGCGCGCCGCCACTCGGCCCGGGCCGGCGCGGCCGTCGTCATGAGGACGGCCGCCGCCGCGACCGCTACCCGCCAAACCCTCACGACGCTCTCCCCGTACGCGCAATCTTGAATTGAGATTAGGCGGGCGGGATGGCTCCTGGCAAGGCGGCGCGCGGCGAAACCCCGCGCCGCCTCCGCGTCAGAACTTCGCCGACACCCGGGCGTACCAGAGGCCGCCATCGGTGTCGTAGGGGGCGTTGCGCGAATAGATCAGCCCGCGCGAGGCCTGGAACGTCGCCTCGGCCGGATAGGTGTCGAACAGGTTCTCGGCCCCGACCGTCAGCTTGATCGCCGAGGTCAGCTCGGCGCTGACCGACAGGTCGACCAGGGTGCGGCCGCCGAAGGTCTGGATCAGGTCGGCGGTCCCGTTAGCCTGGGCGTCGGTCCACTCGCCCGACCAGCGGGCGCGCAGCAGGCCGCTGAACCGGCCCTTGGCGTAGTCGAAGGTGAGGTTGGCGGCGTTCTGCGGCAGGCCGTCTTCCAGATTGATGCGGGCCAGCTTCGAGACCTCGGTCAGCTTCGAGCGGGTGACCTTGGTGTCGTTCCAGTTCCAGGCCGCCGTGACCCCGGCCTTGCCGCCCCAGACCTGGCCGCGCCACGATCCGACCACGTCGACGCCCTGGGTGCGGGTGTCGAACGAATTGGTGAAGTAGCTGACGGTCGTCAGGCTGTCGGCGCCGGGCACGCCCTGGGCGACCAGTTGGGCGCGCAGGGCCGGGGTCACCGTGAAGTTGGGTGACACGGCGAAGCGGTTGTCGACGTCGATGCGGTAGTAGTCGACCGAGGCGGTGAAGCCGCCCTGGCGGAACACCGCGCCGAACGACAGGTTCTTGGACTCTTCCGGCTCCAGCGGCTTGCCGCCCAGCGCCACCGAGATCGGGTTGATCGGCGACAGCCGACCCGAGGTGAACAGCAGCAGGGTGGTGGTGTTCAGGCCCTGCGAGGTGCGGGTGTTGTTGATCTGACCCGCGGTCGGAGCGCGGAAGCCGGTCGAGACCGCGCCGCGCAGAGCGAAGTTCGGCGTGATCGCGTAGCGTGCGGCGATCTTGCCGTCGGTGGTCTGGCCGAACTCCGAGAAGTCCTCGTGGCGTACGGCGATGTCGGCGTCGAGCTTGTCGGTGATCGGCAAATCGAGATCGACATAGGCCGCGTAGCTGGTCTGGTCCCACGACCCGGCCTGGCTGGGCGCGTAGCCGGGGAAGCCGTTCGAGCCGCTGGGCAGGCCGGCCGGCGCGCCGGGGCCGACGTCCCACGAATAACGGTCGCCCGCCTCGATCTCGTAGGTCTCCTTGCGCGCCTCCAGGCCCAGGGCCAGGTTGGCCGGCTTGGCCAGGAACGACCAGGCGAGCGGCCGCGAAGCGTCCAGGTTCAGGGTCTTTTCCTCCTGGATCAGCGCGCCGGCGTCGAAGCGCGTCGGCGACTGCGGGCCGAACGAGGCGTTGATGCTGTTGCTCAGGACGTAGTCGACCTTGTCGCGGCCCCAGCCGGCCGAGGCGTCCCACGACCAGCCGAAGGCATCGCCGCGCAGGCCGCCGTTGACCGAGGCGTTGGTCTCGTCCTGGCCGAACTTCGGCGAGAAGCCAGCGGGGTACAGCTGGCTCAGCGACCAGCCGGGGAACGCCGGGCTGGTCCGGTACGAGGTGTCCGTCGACGGGTTGCGCCAGTTGAAGTCGGTGACGCCGCTCATGTCGCTGTAGGTGGCGAAGGCGTAAGCTTCGACCGCGTCGCCGACGGGCACTACCAGGTTCAGCGAGCCGCGCCAGACGGTACGGTCAGGCTGGCCCCAGCGCTGCACGGGGTTCGGAACCTTGATGCTGGGATTGGCGGCCTGGAAGGCGATGGCGTCGGGGCGCTGGCGGGTGCGCGAGGTGGCCTCCGCGTCGGTGTAGTCGATGGCGCCGACCAAGCTCCCACCCTGGCCGAAGGCGACGCCGTAACGTCCACCGATCTCGGTCTTTTGGCCATCGCCGGCGAAGTAGCGGCCGGTCTGGGCGTAGCCGTCGAAGCCGGTCTTGTCGGACAGGATGATGTTGATCACCCCGGCGATGGCGTCCGAGCCGTACTGGGCAGAGGCGCCGTCGCGCAGCACCTCGATCCGCTCGATGCCGCTGGTCCCCAGGGAAGCGAGATCCACGCCCTGCTGGCCGCGACCGCCCAGCACCGCCGAGCGGTGGCGGCGCTTGCCGTTGACCAAAACGAGGGTCTGGTCGGGCGAGAGGCCGCGCAGGGTGGCGGGGCGCACGAAAGCCTGGCCGTCCGCGGCCGGCAGGCGCTGGACGTTGAACGACGGCGTCGTGGCCGCCAGCTTGTCCATGATCTCGTCCGAGACCGTGTTCCTCAGCGCCTCCTGGCTGACGACGTCGACCGGCGCGGTCGACTCGAAGGCGGTGCGGTCGACGCGGCGGGTGCCGGTGACCACGACGGCGTCGACTTCAGTGGCGCCATTGGAAGACGCCGCCTGGGCCGCGACCTGGGCCTGGGCATGGCTGGAAAGGGCCAGGGCGAGCGCGCCCCAGGCGACCGTGGACAAAAGCTTCATCGTCAACCTGCACTGTTCAGTTCAGGGCGGGTTAGCGACGGGTCTTGTCAGGTCGGCGACAGGGACGCGTCGGTTCGATGAAGGCTCCGAACGGCGTTCCTCGAAACGGCGCGAGGTTCAGCCGGCCTTGGTCCTCTCGCGGATCGCCTTGAGCAGGGTCGCCGCCGTCTCGGCCGCCTTGCCGCCGTGCGGGTCGTTGGCCACCGGCTCCAGCAGCCGGATGGCGTCGTCGACACGGCCCCGCGCGGCCAAGGCTTGGCCGACGTTCAAGGTGATCTCCCGAACCTGAGGCGCCAGCTGCGCGGTCAGCTCCAGCACGTTCAAGGTGTTGTCGCTGGGATAGCCAGGCTCGCCCATCCGGGTTTTCGCGAAGTCGTAGAGCGTCTGGTAGGTGTCCGGCGCGGCCTTGTTGGCCCGGCCGAACAGCTTGGCGGCCTCGGCGGCCAAGGCCTTGTCGTTCCCCGCCCTGGCGGCGGCCAGACGGTTCTCGCCGGCCAGGCGCAAGGCTTCGGCGTCCTCGGCGTGGCTCGCCAGCCAGTCGTCGAGCAGCCTATTGGAGACCGCCATGTCGCCATAGCCGGCCTCGACCCGTGCAAGCGCCAGGGTCGCCAGCCGATCTCCGGGATACTTGGCCGCCTCGTCCCGCACCGTCTTCAACAGCTTTTCGCCGAACGACTTGGGCGGGGCGCGCTTGGCCAACTGGTTCTCGAGCAACAGGTCGCCCGCCGAGGCCGGCAGGTCGGTGACCGTCATCGGAAAATCGGGCAGCGCTTCCCGCACCAGGGTCTTGGTCGGGATCGCGCTGCGCAGATAGACCAGCATCACGCGGTCCAGGTCCTCGACCGCGATCCCGGTGGTCCGAGGCCAGGCCGACAACGGATCCTCGCCCTTGGCGGTGGCGGCGACATAGGCCGAGAGCTTCTTCTTCCGCTCGGGATCCGACAGCATGTAGTGCGTCAGCAACCAAGCTTGGCCGTAGTAGACGCCGGCCTGCGCGCGGGTCAGCTGACCGAGCCGCTTGGTCAGCAGGTCGCGCGCCGGAACCCAGGCGCCGTGCAGCAGGGCCGAAACCCGATTGCCGTTGGGCGCGCCGACCAGGGTCTTCCGGTCCTCGAAATCGGCGGTCATGAAGTATTCGGCGTAGCCTTCGATCAGCCACGCCGGATAGACGCCCGGATAGTGCTGCAGCATGAAATGGTGCACGTACTCGTGCAGCACCGTGTCGTCGGCCAAATCGCTCTGCTTGCGGACCGCCACGGCGAAAATGTCGTTGACGTCGGCGGCATAGACGCCCGCCACGTTGGGGTCGGCGTCCGGAAAGGCTCGACGCAGCTGGTCGGGACTGCGCACCAGATAGACGTCCAGCTTGCGCGCCGCATCGTCCTGGCCCGCGGCGCGGCCGTGGAACAGGCGCAGCAGCGCGTCGAAATCCTCGAGCTTGCCGGTGAAGGCGCGCAGGCTGGCCTCGCCTCCGTCGCTGTAGACCACGAAATGGGCGCTCTCGGCCTTTTGCCACCCGGCCTGCGCCCGGCCGCCGCCCAGCACCGCCAGCCCCAGCGCCGCGCCCAAGGCCACGCGGCCGAATCCGAAACCCATGACGCCCCCAAATCACAACTCGAGATTGAAAGTAGAGGATCGCGCCCGCCGTTAGCAAGTCGATGGCCGCCTAAACGGGCGCCGCGTCGCCCGAGAATGCGTCAAAAAGCCCCTATTCGAAGAATGGGTTTGGAGTCATGCTTCCCTTATCCCGCACCGGTGGCGTCAGATCATCGGACGGATGGAGGAAATCGAACGATGGCCCTGCTCGACCATCATCGCGCGCACGACCGGCGGCATCCCGCCGGCAGCGCTCTGTGCATCGGCCTCACCCTCGCCGGCCTCACGGTCCTGGCGGTGGTGATCAGCTGGATGATGACCCTGGTCTAAGCCGTCAGCAGGCTCTAGGCCGCCAAGCGCCGCCAGACCTGACGATCGGCTTCGACATTGGTGAGCGCGCCAGCCTTCTGGCGCTGCAATAGCGCGCCCATGATTTCCACGCTCAGCTGCGCATAGCGCACCTGCACGTCGTCCTTGAGGCAGCCACGGCCCGGCGCGATGAACAGGGCCGCGTTAATTTCCGGGGCCTTGGCCACGATCAGGGCCGCCAGGCGCTGGGCCCGCTCCAGATCCTTATGATGCAGCAGCGGCTCTTCGGCGAACAGCTCCTTGCCCAGTTCCACCACCGAGTTGATCGACAGCGCGGCGAAGCGGTCGCGCGTCATCGGCGGCGTCAGCTCGGCCGCGTCGAAACTCAGGACGACGTCGTTCATCAGGAAAAGCATGGCGGCTACTGAATGTGGGGCTCTGGCGTTGAAGCCCCCGCAGGATGGCCCGAACACGCTTTAGGTCGCGTTTAGGAGCAGGGTTAACGGCCCTCTAGAGTCGAGTTGTCCACGGATCTCGACCTATGCGCTTCACGCTTCCACCGGCTCGGTGAGGAAGTGGCGGCCATCGCGGTCCTCGATCTCGACCACCCAGACGTCCGGATCGATGCGGGCGGCGCGCTCGGCATAGGCGTCCAGGTCGGGCTCGAACTCGGACCGCACCGGCTGCATCCAGAAACGCTCGCCGTCGCCGCGGGTGGCCTCGCTGAACAGCCGCGCGGTCCCGGCCCGGCGGTCGACCACCTTGACCAGCACCGCCCCCGCCCGTGTGTCGCCCTTGCGGGCCACCATGGCGAAGGCCCCGCCCAGCTCGGCGCGGCGGATCAGCGCGCCGACCCAGATATCCGTCGAAAGAAGCATGCGCTAACCGAACCGCAACCACACGGGACGTAAAGTTCGCCCCTGAAGTCTCGAAGCATACGAGAAAACACCGCCTATGACGCACCAGAAAGGTAGCGTGGCGCGATGGATCGGGGTGTCGATTGGAATGGCCGGCTTGGCCATGCCTAGCGCGCTGCTTGCCGCCAACGCCGCCGACCAGCTTTACGAACGCACGCTGATGACAGCGGCCGACGGCCGCTGCCGCCTGTTCGCGCCGTCCGTCTCGGCGGCGCTGGACGCCTCGCGGGCCCAGGCGCGCGGCGCGACCCTGCGCTCGGGCGCCAGCGAGATCCAGGTCTCGGCCCTGGAACAGCGCGCCCGCGTCAAGGCCGCCGGCGCGGCCTGCAATTCCAAGGATCTGACCCTGGCCGCCTCGCGGGTGAAGACCGCGTTCGACGGCTATTCGCAGATGCTGAGCATGACCTATCCGGGCGACGTGGCGTCCTGGAAGGCCGAGCGCTCGGTCTCGGCGACCATTCCGGTCTGGCGCCTGTCGCAGCCGGCGACCTTCGGCGTCGACCGTCTGGTGTTCGGCCTCGCCGGCCACGCCAAGGCCCTGACCGTGGTGGCCACCTTCGACAATGGCCAGCGCCCCTATGCGGCGCGGATCATCGTCCGCGACACCAGCCGTACGCTCGGCCCCTATATCGACACCCGCGCCGGCCGGAACCTCAGCGGCAAGGTCGCGCCACGCAACGCCAGCCTGGTGTTCGCCGCCGAGACCCGCGCGGAAGCCCCGCTCACCCTGCTGCCGACCGGCGCCAAGACGGGCCTGGCCTTCCGCTTCCCGGCGGCGGCGGCCGACGCGATCGCCCAGCTGGACCCGCGCGAGGCGGTGACGGTTGAATTCGCCTTCACCGGCCGCGGCGACGAAGTGACCCGCAAGGCCTATGTCGAGGTCGGGGACTTCGCGGCGGGACGGGCGTTCTTGCGGTAGCGCTCCGCTAAAATCTGTCATCCCGGCCGCAGCGCAGCGGAGAGCCGGGACCGCCACAGGCTCGGAGCTTCCGGTGGTCCCGGATCTGCGCGCTACGCGCTTGTCCGGGGTGACAGCGTCTTAGAACTCTAGCGCGGCGCGAAGGCGATGATGTTGTCGCCCAGGAGCGGCGGCGGCGGCTCTTCGGTCGTCGGCGCTTCTACCGCCGGCTCGGGCTTGGCCTCGATGGTCACCGATCGCAGCGGGGCCAGCAGCACCGGCAGGCGCACCGAGACGCTGGTGCCCGCGCCCAGGCGGCTTTCGATGGTCATCTCGCCGCCGTGCAGCTTGGCGAAGGCTCGCACCAGCGAAAGGCCCAGGCCCGTGCCTCGGGCGCGTTGCTCGGCGCCGCCGGCCTGCTCGTAGGGGCGGCCCAGGCGTTCCAGGTCCTCGGGGCTGATGCCGACGCCGGTGTCGGCGACGATCAGCTCCAGCACCCCGTCATAGCCATGGGCCGTGACCGTGACCTGGCCGCCGCGCGGGGTGAACTTCAGGGCGTTGGAGACCAGGTTCAGCACGATCTGCTTCAGGGCCCGGCGGTCGGCGTCGACCTCCAGTTCGGCCGGCGGCAGCACGCCGCGCAGCTGGACGCCGGCCCCGTCGGCCTGGACGCGCAGCAGCCGCATGGCCGCCTGCACCGCCTCGCGGGCGTCGAAGATCCCGCGCTGCAGCTCGAAGCGCTCGGCCTCGATCTTCGACATGTCCAGCACGTCGTTGATCAAGTCCAGCAGGTGGCCGCCGCTTTCGTGGATCAGCTCGGCATATTCGGCGTAACGGTCGCTGAGCGGGCCGAACATCCGGGCGCGCATGATGTCCGAGAAGCCCATGATGGCGTTCAGCGGCGTGCGCAGCTCGTGGCTCATATTGGCCAGGAAGCGGGCGCGGCCGGAGGCCAGGGCCTCGGCGTCGGCGCGAGCCTGGTCCAGGGCGGTCTCGCGGTTGCGGTCGACGGTGACGTCGCGCAGCACGCCGACCAGCTGGTTCGGGGCCACGCGCACCAGGTCCAGGGCGACGATGCGCTCGACGCCAAGGGCAGGATTGAAGGTCAGGCTGGCCGAGCCCTCGCGGTGGGCCAGGGCCACGGCGGCGGTCAGGCGCTGGCGGTCGCCCGGCGCGGCCGCGCCGGTCAGGCCGCGATTGACCAGGTCGACGGTGGTGACGCCCGGCGGCGGCGCGCCGCGCACCGCGGTCACCTGGCCCTGCCCCTTGATGGCGATCGCCAGGTGCGGCAGGCCGTCCAGCAGGGTTTCCAGGCCGACGATCTCGGAGGCGTAACGGTCGTCGCGCGCGCCCTGGCGGCGGCGGCCGATCAGCAGGCCGGCGGCCAGGCCCAGGCCCGTGGTGACCAGGGCCAGAAAGCCCAGGACGAAGCCCAGCGGGCCCGTCGGCTCCGGCGGGGCCAGGCCGGACAGCTGGGTCAGGGCCGCGACGCAGCCGCCGATCAGGGCCAGGGCCGCGCCTTCGGCCAGGCGCCGAGGCTGGTTCAGGATCGAGGCGGCCGCGACCGGGGCCAGGCACCAGGCGGCCATGGCGCCGGAGACGCCGCCGGTCAGCACCGCCGCCAGCGCGCCGCCTACCGCCCACAGGACCAGCATGATTGATTGGCTGCGCTCGTCCTCGCGAGTCATGAACAAGGCCACCAGGGCCGGGACCGCGCCCGCGCCCAGGGCCGCCCAGACCGGCCAGCCGCCCGCGTCGGTGAACAGGGTCGCCGCGGCCGCCAGGCAGACAGCCGCCAGCCAGCCCAGGCGCCACGCGTGCGCGGGATCGAACCCGGCCGGACGTGCGGCGGGGCGTCTGATCGGGTCTGGAAGCGTCTCGAATTCCAAAGGCCGGCCGACTTCAAGCACGGTGGGGAGGATCACCGTCTTCAAAGCTTAACGCGGAGTGGCCGTTCCCCCAAGGCCGCACAATCGTCGAGCGACCTTTCCTGGTGGACGCGTTGTGGACGGAAACGGAATCGTAAGCGCCTTTCGGCATATTCCTGGGCTCAAGCCATCACGGACAGAATGTCCGGGAGCCTATAATGCCAGAACCGGCGTCCTTCGACGCTTCGATCGTCTCCGCCTACGCGGATCCCGACCCGGCCGATCGCCGGGCGGTCGCGCAGGAGCGTCGACGCGTGGCCCTGGACGATCGCAAGCGCTCGTTCCTGCGCATGGTCAGCCACGAACTGCGCACCCCGCTGAACGCCGTGATCGGCTTTTCCGAGATCCTGTCGCAGGAGCTGTACGGGCCGCTGGGCAATCCGCAGTACCAAGAATACGCCAAGATCGTGCACGACAGCGGCATGAAGCTGCTGAAGCTGGTCAACCAGATCGTCGAGCTGGCTCGGCTCGAGGGCCATGTCACCGACATCGAGATGAGCCCGGAGCCCCTGGACGAGGCGATCGAGGACGTGCTGGACGGCCTGCGGGGCGAGATCTCCCGCCGCGACGTCGTCGTCAACGTGGTCGGCGAAGGCGCCCTGCCGTCGGTGATCGCCGACAGCCGCGGCCTGCGGACCATGCTGTCGAACCTGCTGCAGAACGCCGTCACCCACTCGCCCGCCGGGGGAGTCGTGCACATCGGCGCGGCCAGGATCGGCCGCGAGATCGAGATCACCATCCGCGACCAGGGCCCCGGCGTGGAGAGCGCCGAGCTTCCGCGTCTGCTGCAACCGTTCGAACAGGGCGGCTCGACCCTGACCCGGGCCCACGAGGGCGCGGGCCTTGGCCTGCCGATCGTCGACCTGCTGTCGCGGGCCATGGGCGGCCAGCTGAAGCTGTCCTCCAGCCTGGGCGCGGGCTTCCTGGCGCGGCTGATACTTCCCGCCGCATAGCGCCGCGCTTGCCTTGAACCGGCGCGGCCCCTAATTGGCCCGCCATGACCAGCGCCATCGACGCCGCCCTCAATGACCTCGCCGACGAGTTCGAGCTCCTTGGCGACTGGGAAGAGCGCTATCGCTACGTGATCGAGCTGGGCAAGGACCTGGCCCCGCTCACCGACGCCGAGCGGTCGGAAGACAACAAGGTGCGCGGCTGCGCCAGCCAGGTGTGGCTGGTCACCCTGCCCCAGGCCGACGGAACCCTGGTGTTCAAGGGCGACAGCGACGCCCACATCGTCAGCGGCCTGGTGGCCATCATGCTGCGGCTCTATTCGGGCCGCGCGCCCGCCGACATCGTCGCCTTCGACGCCAAGGCCGCCCTGGACAGGCTGGGCCTGTCCGAAGCCCTGTCGTCGCAGCGCTCGAACGGCCTGAAGTCGATGGTCGCCCGCATTCAGCACGACGCGCGAGCCGCGCTTGGACAGACCAGCCTTGGCTGATTTTCGCGTCGCCGCGCTTTACCGCTTCACGCGGTTCGACGACCCGGCGGCGATCCAGGGCCCGCTGGCGGCGCTGTGCTGCGGGCTGGGCGTCAAGGGCACCCTGCTGCTGGCCCGCGAGGGGATCAACGGCACCATCGCCGGCCAAGACGCCGCCATCGAGACGGTGCTGGACCACATCCGCGCCCTGCCCGGCTGCGAAGGCCTCCAGCCCAAGACCGCCCGGGCCGAGCGCATGCCGTTCTACCGGATGAAGGTGCGGCTGAAGAAAGAGATCGTCACCTTGGGCGAACCCGATCTGGATCCCGCCGCCAACGCCGGGACCTATGTCGAGCCGCGCGACTGGAACGCCCTGATCGCCGATCCCGACGTGGTGGTGATCGACACCCGCAACGACTACGAGGTCGCCGTCGGCGCATTCGCCCGCGCGGTCGATCCCCGGACACCCAGCTTCTCGGCTTTCCCGGCCTGGTTCCGCGACTATCGCCAGACCCTGGAGGCCGAGCGCGGCCCCGACGCGCCGCCGCTGAAGGTGGCCATGTACTGCACCGGCGGCATCCGCTGCGAGAAGTCGACCGCCTTCCTGAAGTCCGAGGGGGTCGAGGACGTCTTCCACCTGAAGGGCGGGATCCTCGACTATCTGGAGCAGGTTCCCGAGCCGGAAAGCCTGTGGCGCGGCGAGTGCTTCGTGTTCGACGAGCGGGTGGCGGTCGGCCATGGCCTCGCGCCCGGGACCCACGTCCTGTGCCGGGGTTGCCGGATGCCCGTCAGCCCCGAAGGCCGCGCTTCGCCGCTCTATGTCGAGGGCGTTTCGTGCCCCGCCTGCCACGACCGGCGTGACGAAGACCAGAAGGCCCGCGCCGCCGAACGCCACCGCCAGGCGCTGCACTGCGAGACCCTGGGAATCGACCACGTCGGCGCGAGCTCGCCGGTCAAGACCGGCTGAACCCTTCGCCGCCGCCCCGCGTTGACCCGGCTCCCCTCCTTCAACACGGAGCCCCGCGATGCACACCAACGAAGATCACATCAAGCTGGTCAACGGCCTGCTCAAGACCACGATCGACAGCGCCGACGGCTACGCCGAGGCCGCCAAGGACGCCGAGAGCGCCCGCTACAAGGACCTGTTCGAACGCCGCGCCCAGGAGCGCCGCTCGGTGGCCTCCGAACTGGAGGAAGAGGTCCGCCGCCTGGGTGGCGATCCCAAGGACGACGGCACCGCCCTGGCCGCCGCCCACCGCGCCTTCCTGAACCTGAAGGACGCCGTCACCAAAGGCGACGAGGCGGTGATCAACGAAGTCGAGGCCGGCGAGGACTTCATCAAGGAAAAATACGAGAAGGCCCTGAAGGACACCGACGTCGATCCCCAGACCCGCGCCACGATCGAGCGGGCCTGGACCTCGGTCAAGTCGGGCCACGACCAGATGCGCGACATCAAGCACATGCTGAAGCACTAGACCGCAAAAGCCTGTCATCCCGGCCAGGCGCGAAGCGCGCCGAGCCGGGATGACAGTTTTCATGAATTTGCCTCCGCGCCTTCCCCATCGCATATGAGACCCATGGAAGACGCGTCGCGCCCCATTCTCGACGAGAGGCAGATCAACCTGATCGCCAAGGCCCTGGCCGAGCCGCGTCGGCGCCAGATCCTCAAGGAGATCGGCGCGAACAGCGAGCCGACCCCCTGCGGTGACGTCGCCCAGCACGTGACGGTCAGCGCCGCCACCTTCTCGCACCACATGAAGGAACTCGAGACCGCCGGCCTGATCCGCATCTGCCGGCAGGGCAAGTTCGCGTTTCTGGTCCTGCAGCGCGACGTCCTCAACGCCTACCTGGCCCAGCTCGCCGAGATCTGAATCGGGCCTTGGCGGCGTCGCGTCGGACCCGCCTCACTCACCAAGGAATGGTTACTTTTGGTTGACTAAATATAATCTTAGGTTGTCCACAGCTATCTCGCGGGAAATGACGAGTCGGCGCTAGCCGACGCCCCGCACGACGTGCACCGCTCCCTCTCTCAACCGGGGCGCGCCGCCCCAAGCGCGGAGAGTGGCCATGTACGTCAAGAACCTCACCTCGGGTGACGACATCTATGCCGGCGACGAAGGCGCTCCGGACAACGCCGACCTGGTCCATGGCGGCGACGGCGCCGACCAGATCGCCGGCGCCCTCGACGCCGACGCCCTGTATGGCGACGACGGCGACGACCTGCTGAACGGCGGCGCCGGCGACGACATCCTCGACGGTGGAAACGGCGACGACACGGCGATCTTCTCGGGCGCGGCCGGCGACTACGTGTGGAGCGGCGACAAGACTTCGGCGACCATCACCGGTCCTGACGGGACCGACACCCTGACCAATGTCGAGCATTTGCAGTTTGGCTCGACGATCGTCGATCTGCCGGCCCCCAACACCGCCCCGGGCGCGCCGACCGACGGCGACGGCGCGGCCAACCTCGTCGCCGAGGGCGCGGCCAGCGGCGCCATCATTTCGGGCCTCGCCTTGTCCGCGACCGATCCGGACGTTGGCCAGACCCTGAACTACAGCCTTCTCGATGATGCCGGCGGCCGCTTCGCGATCGATCCCGCGACCGGCGTGGTGACGGTCGCCAACGCCGGCCTGCTGAACTTCGAGACCGCGACGTCGCACCAGATCACCGTCCAGGTCAGCGACGGGACGGCGACCGCCTCGAGCAGCTTCACCATCGACATCGCCAACGTGGCGCCCTCCGCGCCGGCGGATTCCGACGCAGCCGCCAACACGGTGGCCGAGAACGCGGTCAACGGAACGGCCGTGGCCGGCCTGACGATCACCGCCGCCGACCCGAACGGCGGCGTGACCTACAGCCTGGCCGACGACGCGGGCGGCCGCTTCTCGATCAACGCCGCGACGGGCGTGGTCACCGTGGCCGACGCCAGCCAACTGGACTACGACGCGGCGACGTCTCACCAGATCGTCGTGCGCGCCAGCGACGGGACAAACAGCGTCGATACGGCCCTTTCGATCAACGTGACCAACGCCGCGCCGACGGTCCCGACGGACGCCGACGCCGCGGCGAACACCGTCGCCGAAGGCGCCGCCAACGGCGCTCTAGTCGGGATCACCGCCTCGGCGACCGAAGCCAAGACCGGCGCCGTGACCTACAGCCTGTCCGACACCGCCGGCGGCCGCTTCGCGATCGACGCCGCGACGGGTGTCGTCACCGTGGCCGACGCCTCGCAGCTGAACTTCGAAAGCACGTCCTCTCATCAGATCACGGTGCAGGCCAGCGACAGCCAAGGCGCGTTCAGCAGCCAGACCTTCACCATTGTCCTGACCAATGTCGCCAACGGACCGCCGGTCGATTCCGACGCCGCGGCCAACACGATCTCTGAAGCCGCCATCAACGGCGCCGCTGTGGCGGGTCTGTCCATCAGCGCGTCGGACATCAACGGCGGCCCGCTGACCTACAGCCTGTTGGACAACGCCGGCGGCCGGTTCTCGATCAACGCCGCGACAGGCGCGGTCACCGTGGCCAACGCCAACCTGCTGAACTTCGAAGCCGCGACCTCGCACCAGATCGTCGTCCAGGTCAGTGACGGCGCGGCGACCGCTTCCGGCGCCTTCACCATCGCGGTGACCAACGCCGCGCCCGCCGTCCCCACCGACACGAACGGCGCGGCCAACCGGGTCTCCGAGCACGCCGCGAACGGCGCGGTGGTCAGCGGCTTGACCATCGCCGCTCCGGACCCGCACGGCGGAACGGTGACCTACAGCCTGCTGGACAACGCCGGCGGCCGCTTCGCCATCAACGCCGCGAGCGGCGTGGTGACGGTGATCAACGCCGCCCTGCTGGACGCCGACACCCAGGCCAACCACACGATCACCGTCCAAGCCAGCGACGGGACCCTGACCAGCAGCGCCGCCATCGTCATCGACCTGATCGACGAGATCGACAGCTACTGGACCGGCACGATCTCGAACAACACCTTCACCGTTCCGGACGGCCAGGATTGGCAGATCGACGGCGGCGGCGGCATCGACACTTTGACCGGCGGCGTCGGCGACGACATCATCATCGGCGGCACCAGCGCCGACATCCTGGCCGGGGGCGGCGGCAACGACACCTTCCTGATCGGCCTCGGGGACGGCCTCGACACCTTCGACGGCGGCGCCGGCACGGACACCATCAAGGCCTCGGCCGCCGACGTCGTCATCGGCATCGGCTCCATCACCGGGATCGAAGCCATTTCCAGCGGCGGCTTCGCTAACGTGACCATCGCCGGGACCACCGGCCCCGACACTTTCGACTTTTCAGGCGTGACGCTCACCGGCATCGCCGCGATCACCGGCGGCAATGGCAACGACGTCATCACCGGCGGCGCCGGCGCCGACGTCATTCGCGGCGGCGGCCAGAACGACACGATCAACGGCGGCGGCGGCAACGACATCATCGACGGCGGAACCGAGAACGACACGCTCTATGGCGGCAATGGCGACGACACGTTTCTGGTCGGCCTGACCGCCGGCGTCGACAGCTTCGATGGCGGCGCCGGCTACGACACCATCCAAGCGTCGGCCAACAACGCCGTCATCAGCTACAGCGGCCTGACCGGGGTCGAGGCGTTTTCTTCGGGCGGCTTCTCGAACGTGTCCATCGCCGGCGCCGCCAACGCCGACATCATGAATTTCAGCGGCATCACGTTCACCGGGCCGATCTCGATCGGCGGCGGCGGCGGCGCCGACACCCTCACCGGCACAAGCGGCGCCGACACGCTCAAGGGCGACGCCGGGACCGACACGATCTACGGCATGGACGGCGCCGACGTGCTCGACGGGGGAACCGAAAACGACACGCTCTACGGCGGCAATGGCGACGACGTGCTTCTCGCCTCGGGCGGCGAGGACCTGTACGACGGCGGGGCCGGGTTCGACGAGGTCCGGGCCGCCGCCAACAACGCCTGGATCAACTTCACGAGCCTTAGCGGCATCGAAAAGATCAGTGGCGGCGGCTTCACCAATGTCGGGATCGGCCTGCTCAGCGCCGGGGCCTACGCCAACTGGGACTTCACCAATATCCAGCTCCAGGGCATCGCGCTGATCTCCGGCGGCAACCAGGCCGACGTCATCCTCGGCAGCAACGGCGCCGACACATTCTACGGCGGCAGCGGCGCGGACGATCTTCGCGGCGGCCTCGGCGACGACATCTTCACCTACACGAACGTGATGGACCGCTATGACATCATCGACGGCGGGGCCGGCTGGGACAAGCTGATCGCCACCCAGGCCAATTCGGCCATCGAGGTGGCCTCCATGACCGGCGTCGAGGAAATCTCCTCCGGCGGCTTCTCGGGCATCTCGTTCGTCAGCTCCACCGCCGCCAACACGATCGACCTGCGCAACGTGGCCGTGACGGGCGCCGTCAGCTTCAAGATGAACGGCGGCGACGACACCTTCTACGGGACCTCCGGAGCGGACGTCGTCGACGGCGGCACGGGCAATGACGTCATCGACACCGGCGGCGGCGACGACATCATCCAGATGAGCTTCAACAACGGCGCGGACATCGTCCACGGCGGCGCGGGCTACGACAAGATCGTCTACGGCGCCGGCGGCAACGTGAACATCATGTTCAATTTCGACGGGATCGAAGAGGTCCAGGGCGACGCGGGACACGTGGCGCTCGTGAAGATCGTCGGCACCGCCGGCGACGACGCCATCGACATGCGCGGCGTCGTCCTGAAGGACATCCAGTACATCACCGGCGACTACGGCAACGACACGATCCACGGTTCCTATGGCGCCGACTTCATCATGGGCGACCGCGGTTTCGACACGATCTATGGCGAGGCCGGCGACGACAAGATCTGGTTCACCGCCTATGGCGACACGGACGTGATCGACGGCGGCTCCGGCTACGACACGCTGATCGCCTGGAACGACGGCGTGATCATCGGCTTCAGCGCGATCACCAGCGTCGAGGCCATCTCCGCCGAGGGCCACACCAATGTCGGCATCGCCTTCACCGACGGCGCGGACAACTTCGACCTCACGAACATCGCCGTCACGGGGGTCGCCTACATCGACCTGAAGAACGGCAATGACATCTTCGTCGGTTCGACGGGAGCGGACCGCATCATCGGCAACCTGGGCTCCGACCACATGACGGGCGGCGCCGGGGCCGACGTCTTCGACTACAACGCCGCGGCCGAGGGCGACTGGGACGAGATCACCGATTTCGTCAGCGGCGTCGACAAGATCGACCTGTCCACGATCGACGCCGTCCCGGTCGGCGGCGGCGGCGGCAACGAGGCCTTCACCTTCCTCGGGACCGGCGCCTTTACCCACGTCCAAGGTCAGCTGCGCTACGCCGTCACCTCGAGCGGCGTCGTCTTCTCCGGCGACGTGAACGGAGACGGCGTCGCCGACTTCAACGTCACCCTGACCGGCGTCGCCTCGCTCAGCGCGTCGGACTTCGTCCTCTAGACGCGTCGCCGCCCATGCCGCGCGGCGCGGCGTGGGCGGTCATGTCGAGGCCACATCAGCTTGTATGGACAGGCTTTGTCGGCGCGGGTTTGAGCTGTCCCGCGCCGCTGGCCACAACCGTGCGACAGACACGGACGAAACCGTCACCGATGGCGGGTGACTACGCCGACGGCTTCGCCGGCTCGCCATACGCGACGAGGAATGTTTCGACCGTCGCGTCCGCGTGGCGTTCCAGTTCGGCTTGAGAGCGCGGGTTCTTGTTACCCGTGAACATCGCCTCGTTCATCGGGATCCAGAGCAACATTCCGAAGAAATGGCTCGCGGCCAAATACGGGTCGGGTGTCCTGAGAAGCCGTCGGTCGGTCAGCTGCTGGAAGCAGGTCGCCATCGAAGCGAGCATGCGCTCGAAGCCTTTTTCGTACCAGTCGCGGCCGAGCTGAGGCATTCGATCGGCATTGGCGATGATCAGGCGACGGAGCTTCAAGCGCTCCTCATCCATCAGCGTCGTCATGAAGCGTCGGGCGACCTTTCGCAGGCCTCCCGTCATGAATTCCGCCTCGGTGAGCAACGCGGCGACCGCGTCGAAAGCCTCCGTGGCCTGGGCGGCCGACGCGCGAATGACCTCGCCGAAGAGCGTCTCCTTGTCGACGAAATGCTTGTAGACCGTCTGTTTGGAGACGCCCGCCTTTGTGGCGATCTCCTCCATGCTCGTTCCGTCATAGCCCTGGCCGACGAACGCCACGGTGGCCGCGTGAATGATATCACGCTCCTTGCGCGCCGATCGGCTTTCGACATCAACCTTCATACCATCCTCAATCCGGTACTAGACGGTTCCGTTCCGCGCGTGATATGCCAAGCCTTAGTACTAGACCGGCTAGTACTGGACCTGAGGAGCGATATCGAACAATGGCTAGGATGATTTTCGTAAATCTGCCAGTGCGCGATCTGCCGGCGGCGACACGCTTCTACCTCGCGATCGGCGGCGCGTTGAATCCGCAGTTCTCGAACGACGACGCCAGTTCCGTGATGTTCTCGGACTCGATCGGGGTCATGCTGCTGACGCACGAGCACTATCGACAATTCACCGCGCGGCCGATCGGCGACCCCGGGCGCGAGAGCCAGATGCTCATCGCCCTCACCGCCGACAGCAAGGACGAGGTGAACGCCACGATCGAAAAAGGTGTGGCCGCGGGCGGCCGCGCCGATCCGAATCCAGCCCAGGATCTCGGTTTCATGTTCAACCGCCATATCGAGGACCCCGACGGGAACGTCTGGGAGATCCTTTGGATGGACCCCTCCGCCATGCAATAGCGGCCAGGCGCGCCGAACTTCGAGGAACAAGCGAGCGGCGCGCTTGATCTCCGCCTCCCCCAAATCATCCGATCGAAAGGCGAAGTGAGATGCCGAGTTCAGACCCCAAGGTCGACGCGTACGCCGAAGGCGTCGAAGCGTTCGCCAAGCCGATCCTGGCGCATCTGCGCGGCCTCATCCGGACGACCTGCCCGGAGGCTGTCGAAACCTTGAAATGGGGGATCCCCCATTTCGACTACCGGGGCGAGATGATGTGCATTTTCGCCGCCTATAAGTCCCATTGCGCCTTTTCCTTCTGGAAGAGCTCGCTGATGAGCGACCCACGGCTCAAGGCGAGCGTCGATCTGCCGGCGTCCAAGCGCTTCATGGGGAAGTTGACGACTCTCGCGGATCTCCCCGTCGACGCCGAGCTGACCGCTTGGATCCGCGAGGCCATGCTGCTCAACGAGCAAGGCGCGAAGGTCGCGCCCCGCAAGGCGCCCGCGCCCGCCAAGCCTGTCGTCGCGCCCCCCGTTTTCGTCGAGCGTCTCGCGGCTTCCCCGTCGGTCAAGGCCATATTCGAGAGCAAGTCAGCGTCGTTCCAGAAAGAATACAATGTCTGGATCGCCGAGGCGAAAACCGAAGCCACGCGCGACAAGCGGATCGACGAGGCGCTCGCCTGGATCGCCGAGGGCAAGGGCCGCTTCTGGAAATACGCGAAGGGCGGCTGAAAGCCGTCACAGGCTTTGTCGGTGCGGGCTAGCCGCGCCGGTGCAATCGGTGTCGCGACCGCTTCGACCTGTTTCTGGGACACTTCTAGCCTGTAGCGACACAGCTTGTAGAAAAACTCCGCTCTCCGCTCATTGAATCACTTCGATGATTATCTAAATGTCGAAGCGTTCGCCGTTCAGAGCGAACGGCCCCCAACGGGCCGAACGGAGAGAGATCATGAGCAAGCTTACTGGCAAGACCGCCGTCGTCACGGGCGCGTCGAAGGGCATCGGGGCCGCGATCGCCAAGGCCCTGGCCGCCGAGGGCGCGGCCGTGGCGGTCAACTACGCGTCCAGCCGCGAGGGCGCCGACAAGGTGGTGGCAGAGATCGTCGCCGCCGGCGGCAAGGCCATCGCCGTCCAGGGCTCGGTGGCCAATAGCGCCGACGTCACGCGGCTGTTCGACGAGACCCGGACGGCGTTCGGCGGCGTGGACATCCTGGTCAACAATGCCGGCGTCTACGCCTTCGCGCCGATCGAGGACTTCAGCGAGGCCGAGTACCGCCGCCAGTTCGACACCAACGTGCTGGGCGTGCTGCTGGCCACCAGCGAAGCCGCCAAGCGCTTCGGCCCCGACGGCGGCAGCGTCATCAACATCAGCTCGGCGGCCACCACCGTCGATATCCCCACCGCCTCGGTCTATACGGCCACCAAGGCGGCGGTGGACTCGCTGACCCGCGTGCTGGCCAAGGAGCTGGGTCCGCGCAAGATCCGCGTCAACGCCATCTCGCCCGGCGCGGTCGAGACCGAGGGCACCCACACCATGGGCATCATCGGCAGCGAGCTCGAGGCCCAGATGGTCGCCCAGACCCCGCTGGGCCGCATGGGCCAGCCGTCGGACATCGCGCCGGTGGCGGCCTTCTTGGCCTCGCCGGAGAGCTACTGGATCACCGGTGAGATCATCGCGGTGGCGGGCGGCAACCGCTAAGCCATCCGATAGTGCCGCGCCAGGCGCTGCAAGGCCAGTTTCAGCACGGTCTTGCCCGCCCGGCGCGGCAGTTTCAGCGAACGCTCGGCCGCCTCCAGGGCCGAGCCCATCAGGCACACCCGCTCCAGCATCTCGCGAAGACCGGGCCCGACGGCCGCGAGGGCCTTGGCGATCCGTTCGCGCGTGGCGTGGTCGCGCTCGGCGGGCGCCGCGCCCGGACCGCCGCGAGGGGCCCTCGGCGTCTGGTCCCAGCGCATGGTGACGCGGCCCAGGCTTCCCAGGCTCTCGAACTCCTCGCGAAGCCGTTCGGCGGCGGCGGCCTCGACCGGCGTCAGCCACGGCTGTCCGGCGGCGTCGCGGCGGCGCGCCAGCCAGGCGATCGGCGACTCCCCGAGGTTTCGCCGCACGATCCCGCCCCCCTCCTCCAGCCTGACCTCGGCTTCGATGACGCCCGGGCGGCCGGGCGGCGGAAGGATCGGTTCGGGTCGCGCCGTCATGGTCCAGCCGCCCTGCGGCCGTGGCTTCAGGGTCGCTTCCCGAGCCAGCATCCGGAACGCCGCCTCGTCCAGGGCCAGCATCACGCTGCGCCGACGGCTGGGACCCAGGCGCACGCCGTAGCCCAGGGCCTGGGCCTCGATCACCGCGCCGGGCCGCGACAGCAGCCGCATGGCGCGCTCGGCCAGGCGACGCGCCTCCAACGCCTCGTCGAGCATCTCGCTAGGGGCCGCCACGCTCATTGCGGGATCTCCTCGGCGTGGGCCGGGGCTTGCCGAAGGCAGGCCTCCAGCTCGGCGAGGCGGCGGTCGAAGGCGGCGTCCTCGCGCATGTCCTCGATCTTGCGACAGGCGTGGCCGCAGGTGGTGCGATCGCGGCCGAAGGCGAAGGCCACGCGATGCAGCGGCCAATGGAAGGTGATGTGAGTCAGGTAGATGGCCAGCTGCCGGGCGCGAACGGCGGCGTGCGAAGCGCGTCTGGGCGTCGAGATCTCGAGCGCCGGCACGCCGGTGGCCAGGGAAACGAGATGGGTGACAAAGCCGACCGTCAGGCGGTCGCGGCGGGGATCGGGCGTGATCGCCCAGATGTCCTCAAGGGCTTGAACCAACATGGCGTCCTCCTCCCCGGTCGCGAGAACGACCGGTGAACACCACTATAGGTTTATTTTCCCAAACAGAGGAAGATATTCCTATTATGCTCAAGCCTCGTCGCGCTAAGCCTTTGAAAAACTTGGAGGCGGATCGCCTCTATTCCCGCACCCAGACGGGCATTGAGGCGGTCGGAACGATCGCGCCCTTGCACGTCACCACCGCCGCCGCGAGCGCATGCGCGCGCCGCACCGATTCGTCGATCGTCAGGCCCGCCAGCCGCGACGACAGATAGGCGGCGTTGAAGCTGTCGCCCGCGCCCGTGGTGTCGACGGCCTTTACGCGACCCGGAGCCGGAGTCGCGGTCCGTCCGTCGGGCCGATGGACGTTGACCGCATGGCTCTCGTCGCGCGCTACCACCTCGGCCCCGGCCGCGGCCCATTCGCCGGCCAGGTCCTCGGCCTCGCGGTCGTAGAGCGGGCGGCTGTCCTCGCTGCTCAGCGAGACGTAGCGGCACGAGGGCACGACGCCGTCCAGGGCCGCGCGGGCGGCCTCGGCGTTCGGCCACAGGGCCGGGCGGTAGTTGAAGTCCAGGGCCACGGCCACGCCCAGCGAATGGACGTAGGCCAGAATGTCCTTCAGCCGCGCCCGGCCGATGTCGCCGATCACCGCCAGGGTCACGCCCGACAGGTAGACGAGGTCGCTGGCCTTGGCCGCCTCGATCAGCTGGTCGGCGGTGTGGGCCGAAAACAGGTCGCGGATCGGAGCCCGCTCGCGCCAGTAGTGGAACTTCCGCTCGCCGTGCTCGTCGAGCACGATGGCGTAGAGGCCCGGCAGGCGGTTCTCGACCTGGCGGACCAGGCGGGTGTCGATGGCTTCGCGGCGCATGGTGGCCAGCACGCCCTCGCTGAACGGGTCGCCCTGGCCCAGCGCCGTGCAGTAGGCGACCGCGTCGCCCAGCCGGGCCATGTAGATCGCCGTGTTGAAGGTGTCGCCGGCGAAGCCCATCCGGTACAGCGGCGCGCCGCCATCCCCTTCAGCCAAGGTTGGGGCCTCCGGCGACAGCTCGACCATGCATTCGCCGAGAACGGTGATCTTGGCCATCTGGTCTTCTCCCCCTCACATTTGTCATCCCGGCCAAGCGCGCGGCGCGCCGAGCCGGGACCGCCGGAAGCGCAGGGCCTGTGGCGGTCCCGGCTCTTCGCTACGCTTCGGCCGGGATGACAAGTCCTTACTTCTTCTTGTTCTGCCGTTGGCCCTGCTGGGCGATCCAGGCGTCGATCCGGGTCTCCAGCACCGACAGCGGCAGCGAGCCGTGCAGCAGCACCGCGTCGTGGAAGCCGCGTTCGTCGAACTTGTCGCCCAACGTCTTCTCGGCCCGCCGACGCAGTTCCAGCAGCTTCAGCTCGCCGACCTTGTAGGCCAGGGCCTGGCCGGGCCAGGAGACGTAGCGCTTCAGCTCGACCTCGATATTGACCGGCGATAAGGCCGTGTTGTCGGTGAAGCAGGCGCGGGCCTGGTCCAGGCTCCAGCCCTTCCAATGCACGCCCGTGTCGGCCACCAGGCGGCAGGCGCGCCACATCTCGTACGACAGCCGGCCGAACAGCTCGTAGGGGTCGCGGTAGATCCCCATCTCCTCGCCCAGCCACTCCGAATAGAGCCCCCAGCCCTCGCCATAGGCGTTGAAGTAGAGGCCGCGGCGGAACTCAGGGACGCCGACCTGCTCCTGGGCCAGCGAGGTCTGGATGTGGTGGCCGGGCGCGCCCTCATGCAGCACCAGGGCCGGCAGCTCATACAGCGGCCGCTGGTCCAGCTCCGAGGTGTTGATCATCAGCCCGCCGGCCCGGCCGACCTTGGGGTCGCCGCCGAAGTAGCGGCCGGTGGTGTAGCCCTTCTCGATGCTGGCCGGCACCGGTCGCACGCCGTAGGTCAGGCGCGGCAGGACGCCGAAATGGGCCGGCAGCTGGTCGTCGGCCCGCTTGGCGATCTCGCTGGATTTCTCCAGCAATTGTTGCCGGCTGGTGGCGTAGAACCGCGGATCCTTGCGCAGCATGGCGATGAAGGCTGGCAGGTCGCCCTGGAAACCGGCGGCCTTCATGGTCTCCTGCATCCGCGCCCGGATGCGGGCCACCTCGGCCAGGCCCAGGTCGTGGATCTGGTCGGGCGTCAGGGTGGTGGTCGTGTGCCGGCGGGTCAGGAAGGCATAGTAGCGCTTGCCGTCCGGCAGGTCCGAGGCCGCCAGGCTCCTGGCCGCGTGCGGCAGGTATTCCTCGGTCATGAACGTGACGAAGCCGGCGCGGGCCGGGGCGACCTTGTCGGTCAGCGCCTTCTCGCCCTCGGCGATCAGGGCCGCGCGGCCGGGGACGCTGTCGGGCAGCGCGCGCAGCGGGGCCAGCAGAGGGTCCTCGGCCAGGGGCGTGGCCGCCGTCCGCTGAGCCCGCTCCAGCACCGCCTGGGCGGTCGGGACGGCCTGGACGAAGCCGCTGGCGACGCCGCGACGGGCGTTGTCGATATTGGCGGCGTACCAGCCGGGCATGCCGTTCAAGAGGGCGATCCAGCGCCGGGCCTCGTCGGCGGTGCGCAAGGTCATGCCGCTGGCCCGGTACAGCATCATCACGTCGAAGCCGCCGTCGCTGCTGAACGGCATGCGGGCCTCGTCGAAGCTGGCGGCCTCGATCCGCTCGGCCAGGCTGAACAGCAGCAGATCGCGGGTCAGCCGCTCCTCGTCCGAGAGCCGCTTGGGGCGCACGGCCGTCAGTTCGGCCCGGATCGTCTTCAGCTTGGCCGTCCGGTCGGCGTCGGCGGCCGGCGAGACGTCGGGCAGGCGCCAGCGGGCGTCGGAGGAACCGCCGGAATCGGGATCCTCGCCCGGGTCGCCCAGCGCCTCGTAGCGCACGACCAGGTCGGTCAGGGTGGCGGAGGGTCCGGCCCATGCGGCCGACACCGTCAACGCGGCAAGACAGATGCCGGCCAGCCCGGCGCGCCATGAGCGGATGCGAGTCATGCGGCCGAGCTTAGGCCAAGCCCCGGCGCGGATCGACACGCGAATCGCCGGCCGGCGTGACCGGTCGGAAGCATCCAGAATTTCAGAGAAAACCGGGAATGGAGCGGGCGAAGAGATTCGAACTCTCGACCCCAACCTTGGCAAGGTTGTGCTCTACCACTGAGCTACGCCCGCCCATTCGCGAGATAAACAGTCGCTCCATTCTCCCAGGAATTCCGGAAGAATGGAGCGGGCGAAGAGATTCGAACTCTCGACCCCAACCTTGGCAAGGTTGTGCTCTACCACTGAGCTACGCCCGCATCGGCGAGGCCCAAAGGAGCGCCCCGCGACGAGGAGGCGGCTTATGGCAGAGCGCTTCGTGGTTTGCAAGAGCCCTTTGAGGGGTTGCGAAGCGGGTTTTTTCGGAGGCTTGATCCGCACGGGTTTTAGTCGAGTTTTTCTGGGGGCGGAGTTCTGGCGTTGCGTCTGTTCGTGTTCGGTCTGGGCTATGTCGGCGAAGCTTTCGCCAGCGCCTTGCGGGCCCGCGGCTGGGAAATATCGGCCACGGCGCGCGGCACCGAACAAGCGCAGGCTCTGCGCGCCCGGGGGATCGTTCCCGCCGATCCGGACGACCGTGACGCCATGGCCGCGGCCCTCGCCGGCGTGAACGCGGTCCTGGTCACCGCCCCGCCCGGCCCCGACGGTTGTCCGGCTCTGGAGTCGGTGATCCCGGCGCTCGCCCAGGCCCAGGCCTTTCCCGACTGGATCGGCTATCTCTCCACAACGGGCGTCTATGGCGATTTCGAGGGCCGCTGGGTGTTCGAGACCTCGCCGCTGAAGGCCCAGTCGGTCGAGGGCGCGCGCCGGGTCGGGGCCGAGCGCGACTGGCGCCAGGTCGGGCGCGGCATGGGCCTGACCGTCACGACCTTCCGCCTGCCCGGCATCTACGGCCCCGGCCGTAGCGCCCTGGACCGCCTGCGGGCCGGCGAAGGCCGCCGGATCGTCAAGCCGGGCCAGGTGTTCAGCCGCATCCATGTCGACGACATCGTCTCGGGCCTGCTGGCCTCGCTGGACCGACCGCGCGCCGGCGGGATCTACAACCTCGTGGACGACGAACCGGCCCCGCCGCAGGACGTGATGGAGCATGCCGCCAAGCTGCTGGGCGTCCCGGTCCCACCCGACCTGCCGTTCAACGCCCTAGGCATGTCGCCGGCCACGCGCCGTTTCTACGCCGAGAACAAGCGCGTCTCGAACGCGTGGGCGAAGGCGGAGCTGGGCTGGCGGCCGGTGTATCCGACGTATCGGGAAGGGCTGGCGGGGATTTTGGCGCAAGAAAACCTGTCATCCCGGACGGCCTGAAAGGCCGATCCGGGACCGCCGGAAGCACGGCGCTTGGAGCGATCCCGGCTCTTCGCTGCGCTGCGGCCGGGATGACAACCGAGGGAGATCATTCCTCGTCCAACGCCGGCATCCTCGGCGTGATCCCCACCGCCTCCAGCCCCGCCGCGTTGCGCAGCCGCGCGGCGCGGGCCAGGCGGCGGGAGACGAGGTCGCCCTCCTCCGGCTCGGCCAGGCCGCGGGCCTCGGCGACGGCGGCGACCAGGCGCTGCAGGTCCTGGGGGCGCGACAGGCGGTGGTCGCCGTCCTTGATCAGGCTGAAGACAACGTCGTCGCTGTTCAAGGCGTTGGCTAGTTCCAGGGCGTGGGTCCACGGCACGTCGGGGTCGGCCCCGCCCTGCAGCACCCGCACGGGAACATCGATCGGCACCGGTCCCGGAAGGATCGACCACCGCGCCCCGTCCTCCAGCAGGTCACGAGTGATGGCGTAGCCGCCGTCGTCGTACGCCGACGGCCGGATCCAGAAGCCGTCGCGGGCGATGGCGGCCTTGGCCTCGGGCGAGAGCTCCGGCGCCATCAGCTTCTCGGTGAAGTCCGGGGCCGGCGCGATCAGCACCAGCGCCTTCACTCGATCGGGTCGGGCGATCGCCGCCAGGCAGGCCAGCCAGCCGCCCATGGACGAGCCGACCAGGACCAGCGGCCCGTCGGTCAGCTCGTCGATCACCGCCAGAGCGTCCTCGCGCCAGCGGCTGATCGTGCCGTCCTTGAACGCCCCCTCCGACTCGCCGTGGCCGAAATAGTCGAAGCGGACATAGGCGCCGCCGGTCGCCTGGGCCTGCTCGGCCAGCACCTGCGCCTTGGTCCCGGTCATGTCCGAATGAAAGCCGCCCAGCCACACGACGGTCGGCCCCTCCCCGTCCACGCGCCGATAGGCGAGGTTCGAGCCGTCTTCACGCGCCAGGGCGCCCCGGGATTCGGTCATGGCGTCGCCTCGATCCTTTCGCTAACTAAACGCGTGCCCTTCGCCGAGAGTCGCGTGCCCGACCTACCCGCCGACTTCACCCTGCTGCAAGTCACGCCTGAACTGGAAACGGGCGGGGCTGAGCAGACGACGATTGATGTCGCTCACGCCGTCGTGGCGCAAGGCGGCAAGGCCCTGGTCGCGACCCGCGGCGGCCGCATGGCCTCGCGCCTGGAAGCCGACGGCGGCCGCCTGGCCCAGATGCCGGCCCAGACCAAGAACCCGCTGATCATGCTGGGCAACGCCGCGCGGCTGGTCGACCTGATCCGGCGCGAGAAGGTCAGCCTGGTTCACGCCCGCTCGCGCGCCCCAGCCTTCAGCGCCCTGTGGGCGGCCCACGCGACCAGGACGCCGTTCGTGGCCACCTATCATGGCGTCTACAACGCCAAGTCCAATCTCAAGCGCTGGTACAACGCGGTCATGACCAAGGGCGACCTGGTCATCGCCAATTCCGAATACACGCGCGAACACGTCATCAAGGAGCACGGCATCGCCCCCGACAAGGTGGTCGCCATTCCGCGCGGCGTCGACCTGACGCGGTTCGAACCCGGCGTGGTCGGAGCCGAGCGGGTCGAGGCCCTGCGCAAGGCCTGGGGCGTCGAGCCGGGCGAGCGTCGTCTCAAGGTGCTGCTGGCCGGCCGCCTGACCCGCTGGAAAGGCCAGGGCCTGCTGATCCAGGCCATGACCCTGCTGAAGGCGCGGGGCGAGAACCGGGTCCTGTTGCTGCTGGCCGGCGACGACCAGGGCCGCAAGAGCTATCGCGCCGAACTCGTCGCCGCCATCGCCGCCGCCGGCCTCGAGGACGCGGTCAAGCTGGTCGGCCATTGCGACGACATGCCGGCCGCCTATCTGCTGGCCGACCTGGCCATCGCGCCCTCTCTCGAGCCGGAGGCCTTCGGGCGCACGGCGGTCGAGCCGCAGGTGATGGGCCGCCCGGCGATGGCGTCCGACCATGGGGCGACGCGCGAGACGGTCGTGCCCGGCGAGACCGGCTGGCTGGTCAAGCCCGGCGACGCCGAGGCCTGGGCCGACGCTCTTCTGCAGGCCTGCGAATTCGGTGCGGCCAAACGCCAAACCATGGGACAAGCGGCGCGCGCCCGTGCGCGGCGGTTGTATTCGGTGGACGCGATGTGCGAAGCGACCCTCAAGGTCTATGCGCGGGTCCTTCAGGCCCGAAGTTCGGAGCGTTCGTCTTGAGCAAGGAGATCAAGAAGGTCCTGGTGATCAAGCTGGGCGCGCTGGGCGACTTCGTCCTGGCCCTGGCGGCGATGAAGAAGATCCGCGAGGCCCATCCGAAGGCCAAGATCACGCTTCTGACCACCCCGCCCTTCGAGGCCCTCGCCAAGCTCAGCCCCTATTTCAACACGGTCGAGACCGACGGCCGCCCCGGCGACTTCGGCGAGACGCTGGCGATGATCGGCCGGATCCGCAAGGCGCGCTACGACCGCGTCTACGACCTGCAGACCAACAGCCGGACCAACTGGTACTTCCAGCTGCTGCGCCCGTTCCCGCCGCAGTGGAACGGCATCGCCTTTGGCTGCGCCCTGCCGCAGAAGGGAACCGCCCGGCTGCGCATGCACACCCTGGAGCGCCAGGCCGACCAGCTGCGCGCCGCCGGCATCTGGCCAGACGCCCCGACCGAACACGGCAGCGCCCCGCCACCGGACCTGACCTGGATCCTGCGCAAGCACAAGGAGCCGCGCCCCGTCGCCGGCGGCGCCGCGCCCAAACCCTATGTCCTGTTCGTGCCCGGCGGCTCGGCCCACCGGCTCGAGAAGCGCTGGCCCGTCGAGAACTACGCGCAGCTGGGCGCGCTGCTGAAAGCGCGCGGCCTGGATATCGTGATCATCGGCGGCCCGCAGGAAAGCGCCATGGCCCGCCATATCCAGAAGGCCGTCGGCGGCGCGCGCGACCTGACCGGCCGCACCGACTTCGCCCAGCTGGCGGTGCTGGGCGCCAAGGCGACCCTGGCGGTCGGCAACGACACCGGCCCGACCCACCTGCTGGCCGCGGCCGGCGCCCCGACCATCGCCCTCTTCTCCGACTCCTCGGATCCCGACCTGTGCGGCCCGCGCGGCCACGTGGCGGTGATCCGCTCACCGGACCTGAAGGCCCTGCCGGTCAGCACCGTCGCCAGCGCGGCGGTGGCCCTGCTGCCGCGCTAGTACCCCGCGTACCGGCCCGGCTTGTGGTTGGCGATGATCACCGCGCTGAGCGCCACGGCGCTGGCGACGGACAGCAGGAGCTTGTCGAAGCTGATCGTGAAGAAGGCCGCGGCGATGACCAGGCAGT
Organism: Caulobacter sp. Root343; assembly: GCF_001425745.1. GTDB lineage: Bacteria > Pseudomonadota > Alphaproteobacteria > Caulobacterales > Caulobacteraceae > Caulobacter. Next base: position 122,013 of record NZ_LMDF01000005.1, read on the forward strand.
CGGCGGCCAGCTGCACCTTGCCGGCGCTGATCCCGCGCCGTTCCTGCAGATAGAGCGCCAGCACCCCGACGCCGCCGACGCTGGAGCGGTGACGGGCCAGGGCCAGAATCCCCATGCCGATGATCGTGCCGCCGAACACCGCCGAGAACACCGGGTCGATGTCGCCGACCTTCAGCCAATGCGGCATGCCCCAGGCGAATCCCGCCAGCAGCAGGTTGGTCGCCAGGGTCTTGGCGGTGAAGGTCCAGCCCAGGGTCCGCTGGGCCAGGACGTAGAACGGCAGGTTCAGCACGAAGAACACCACCCCGACCGGCCAGCCGCCCAGATAGGAGACGATCAGCGCCACCCCGGCCACGCCGCCGGTGACCAGGCCCGCGGCCTTCAGCAGGGTCAGGCCCACGGCGATGAAGCTGGCGCCGATCAGGAGGGCGTGGACGTCCTCGACGGCGGAGTGGCGATGCGGATTCATGAGGCGGCGGCAAGCGTTCTGATCAGGGGGAAACTCGTCCCGACCCCGCCGTTTCCGCCCCTCTATCCCCGAAAGACCCTTCGGGCGCCGTCCTGGATCAAAAAAACTGGACCCGGCGACGTCTCTTTGGTCGCCGTCGCTTGATACAGCGCGGCTGGCGGGTCATATATCACTTTCTCGCGGCGCGCCCAGCGCGGCGCGCACGTGTTCAGCCCTACCCTTATCAACAGTACCGGAGCCGTCCCTATTCGCCGTCCTATGCAAACGCCGCCCGTTAAAGACGGACCGCGTATCAACGATGAAATCCGCGTCCCGCGCGTCCTGCTGATCGACCAGAACGGCGAGAAGCAAGGCGAGATGCCGACCTCCGCCGCTCTGGAAGCGGCCGAAGAGGCAGGCCTGGACCTGGTGGAAATCGTTCCGAACGCCAATCCGCCCGTCTGCAAGATCTTGGACTACGGCAAGTTCAAGTTCCAGGAGCAGAAGAAGAAGAACGAGGCGCGCAAGCGGCAGAAGGTGGTCGAGCTCAAGGAGATCAAGCTCCGCCCGAACATCGACATCCACGACTACGAGGTCAAGGCCAAGGCCATGACCCGTTTCTTCGAGGAAGGCGACAAGGTGAAGGTCACCCTGCGCTTCCGCGGTCGTGAAATGGCCCACCCCGAGCTCGGCATGAAGCTGCTCCACAAGGTCAAGGCCGACTTCGATGAAGTCGCCAAGGTGGAGTACGAGCCGCGCATGGAAGGCCGGCAGATGATCATGATCCTGGCCCCGCGCTAGGATCTGAGGGCTTCTCCAGCCTCGTGACGCAAAGACGCCTCGGCCCTTGGCCGGGGCGTTTTTCTTTGCCGCCGCGTCGCGACCCGGTCTCCTGCCCCGGTCTTCTCCGGAAAGCCGCGTGAAGGCTTCGCCCGTGGCTCGACAGCTTGACCATGAACCCGTATTCCTACCCCCTCATATACCGGGGGTTGTTCATGCTGAAGTTGTTTGCGGGCGCAGCCATGGCCGCGCTGATCGGGTTGAGCGCGCCGAGCGCCGCCATGGCGTCCGCGCCGCTCGAAGCCTACGGCAGCCTGCCTTCGCTCGAGAGCGTCGTAATCTCTCCCGACGGCTCGGCTTTGGCCCTGATCGCCACGATCGACGACGAGCGGCGGATCATCGTCAAATCCTTGAACGGGCCCGTGCTGGCCTCGGCGGTCGTGGGACATCGCAAGGTTCGCAACGTCCAGTGGGCCGGCGTCGATCATGTCGTGATCGAAGCGTCGATCACGACCTCGATCAAGGACACGACCTATGTCGGCGAGCATTGGCAAGCCGTCGCCCTGAACGTCCGGACCGGGAGCTACATACAGCTGCCGAACGATGCGCTCGACACCCTCCTCAATATCGTCCAGGGCCGCCTGCAGCCGGGCGTCAGCGGCAAGAAAGCGGTCGTCTATACACCGCTCTACGTCACGGTCGCCGCCAACATGCAGAGCAAGAGCGGCCACCTGGATCTGTACAAGATCGATCTCGACACGGGCACGGCCACCCGCGTGCAGATGGGCGACAATCAGACCGGCGACTATCTCGTCAAATCCGACGGCGCCGTGCTGGCCAAGGCGAGCTACGAGAACAACGAACGCACCAACGACGCGACCTGGACCCTCTCGCTGCGTCGTGGGTCGTCCTGGCAAGACGTCGCCAAGACCACCGATGCCCGCAACACGCCTAGCCTCTGGGGGATTTCGCCCGATGGCCAGTCGGTGATCCTCGACACGTGGGACAAGCAGAACGCGCTGTGGCGCCCGACGCCCGTCACCCTCGCGGACGGCAAGGTCGGCGACTATATCGGTCCGCCCCGCAAGCAGGGCGCGCTGATCGACGAGGACGGCGTCGTCCTCGCCTTCACCTATCGCAGTGCGGGGCTGGCCGAATACGACTTCGTGGAACCGCGCTTGAAGGCGCTCTGGCCGGCGTACCGCAACGCCTTCAAGGGCCAGCAGGTCTCGCTCGTATCCTGGACGCCTGACTTCTCGAAGTTGGTCCTCTCCGTGACCAGCAGCAACTCCGCCGGCAGCTACTACCTCGCCGACACCAGGACCAAGCGCGTCGATCCGATCGGTTTGGCCTATCCCAAGATCACGGCGGCCGATGTCGCCAACGTGCGGATGATCGAATACCCGGCCGCCGACGGCCTGCCGATCCAGGCCATCCTGACGACGCCCAAGGGCCGGCCCGAAGCGAACCTACCGCTGGTGGTGCTGCCGCACGGCGGGCCGCAATCCCAGGACGACGTCACCTTCGACTGGCTGGCCCAGGGCGTAGCCTCGCGCGGCTATGCGGTGCTGCAACCGAACTACCGGGGTTCCACCAACACCGATCACGCCTTCATGGAAGCCGGCAACGGCGAATGGGGCGGCAAGATGCAAACCGACCTTTCGGACGGCGTCGCCTTCCTCGCGAAGGCTGGCGTGGTCGATCCCAAGCGGGTCTGCATCTTCGGCGCGAGTTATGGGGGCTACGCCGCCCTGGCCGGCGCGGCGCTTCAGAAGGGCGTCTATCGCTGCGCGGTGTCGGTGGCTGGTCCCAGCGACCTGGCCGGACGGCTGCACGACGAGATTCTCAAATACGGCGAGAAAAACGAACTCATCCGCTACCGCAAACGGGTCTACGGTGTGCAGAGCGCCAGCGATCCCAAGTTGAAGGCCATCTCGCCGGCCCTGCACGCCAACGAGGTCGAAGCGCCCGTATTGCTGATCCACGGCAAAGACGACACCGTGGTGCCCTTCAGCGAAAGCCAGAAGATGGCCTCGGCCCTCAAGAGCGCCGGCAAGCCCTATGAATTCGTCACCCTGAACGGCGAGGACCATTGGCTTTCCAACGGCGCGACGCGCAAGCAGATGCTGACCGCCGCCGTCGCCTTCATCGAAAAGCACAACCCGCCGAACTGAGGTCGCCAAGCCGAGGCTTCCGGCGTAAACCGCGCCTCCTATGTCCGAGCCCCGTCACAGCAGCCGCGCCCTCGCCGTCCTCCTCCTGGTTGTCTTCATCAACCTGGTGGGCTTCGGCGTGGTCATTCCGCTGCTGCCCTTCTACGCCAAGTCGATGAACGCCGCCCCGTGGCAGGTGACGACGATGTTCGCCGCCTACAGCCTGGGCCAGTTCTTCGGCGAGCCGTTCTGGGGACGCCTGTCGGACCGTATCGGCCGGCGGCCGGTACTGATCGTCACGATCCTGGCCAACACCCTGGCCTATGTCGCCCTGGCCTTCGCGCCGAACATCTGGATCGCCATGGCCGTGCGCCTGGTCGGCGGCTTCGGTGGCGGCAACATCTCGACGATCCAGGGCTACATGGCCGACGTCACGCCGCCCGAAAAGCGCGCGGGGCGTCTGGGCCTGCTGGGCTCGGCCTTCGGGGCGGGCTTCGTGATCGGGCCCTCGCTGGGCGGCGTCCTGGCCCACCCCGGCCTGGGACGCCTGGGATTCCAGATCCCGCTCTTCTTCGCCGCCGCCATGGCCGCCCTGGCGGCGCTGGGCGTCTTCCTGTTCGTGGCCGAGAGCCGCGCCCCCTCGGCGCCCGGCGTGCGCCAGCCCGGACGGCGCGAGGCCCTGGGCGCGGCCGCCGCCCATCCGGTGCTGTCGCGGGTGCTGCTGGTCACCCTGGTCTCGACCGGCGCCTTCGCGGGGATGGAGTCGATCTTCGGCCTCTGGACCAACGCCCGCTTCGACTGGGGGCCGCGCCAGGTCGGCTTCTGTTTCGCGGTCATCGGGGTGATCGCCTCTCTGGGCCAAGGCCTGCTGACCGGACGGCTGGCGCGCCGCTTTGGCGAAGGCCGCGTGCTGGCCACGGGGCTGTCGATCATCGCGGTCAGCCTGCTGATCACCCCCTTCGCGCCGTACCCGTCGCTAGCCATCGTCGCCGTCGGCTGCACCGCCTTCGGCCAGTCGCTGGTCTTCCCATGCGTGGCCGCCCTGATCTCGCGCGCCAGCCCGCCGGACCGTCAAGGCCAGATGCTGGGCCTGAACATGGCCGCCGGCTCGCTGGCCCGCATCGGCGGCCCGCTGCTGGCCGGACCGCTGTTCGGCCTGGCCGCCGGCGGTCCTTACTGGTTCGGCGCGGCCCTGATGGTCCCCGCCATCGGCCTGGCCCTGGTCATCGTGCGCCGGACCAAGGCGGTGGCCTGACGGCCTAAGCCCTTGCCTTGACCGAGTCTCTCCTGTAGTAACCCCGCCTTTCCGGAACCGCCTGGCCCATTGGCATGCCATGGCGGTTCGTCTTGCTATCCCAGAGGACGGGGCGAAAGCTCCGACGCGAAATGCCTAAGTTGAAGACCAAGTCGGGCGCCAAAAAGCGCTTCAAGATCACGGCCACGGGTAAGCTGAAAGCCGGCGTCGCCGGCAAGCGCCACCGTCTGATCGGCCACAACGGCAAGTACATCCGCCAAAATCGCGGAACGAAGGTGATGAGCGAGGCTGACGCCAAGACCATCCGTTCGTACCTGCCCTACGGCCTTTAAGAGGAGCGCTGACACATGGCTCGCGTCAAACGTGGCGTCACCGCCCACGCCAAGCACAAGAAGGTTCTTGAACAGGCGAAAGGCTTCTACGGCCGCCGCAAGAACACCATCCGCACCGCCAAGGCCGCCGTCGATAAGGCCGGTCAATACGCGTATCGTGACCGCAAGGTGCGCAAGCGCGCCTTCCGTTCGCTGTGGATCCAACGCATCAACGCCGGCGCTCGCATCGAGGGCTTCACCTACTCGCAATTTATCCACGGCCTGGACGTGGCGGGTGTGGTGATCGACCGTAAGGTCCTCGCCGACATCGCGGGCAACGACCCGGCTGCGTTCAAGGCTATCGCTGACAAGGTCCGCGCCGCCCTGGCCGCTTAAGGTCTTTTTCGGATCATCCGATCCGAGTTCGATCTGAAGAGCCCTCCGGTGCGAACCGGAGGGCTTTTTGCTGTCTTGAAACCTGTCATCCCGGCCAAGCGCGAAGCGCGCCGAGCCGGGACCGCGACAAGCTCCGAGCTTCCGGCGGTCCCGGATCGACCTTTCAGGCCGTCCGGGATGACAATGGAAGTGTAACCGCCTAGACGGATGCCCGTCATGACCGATCTCAACACCCTCGAATCCGACGTGCTGGCCCAGGTGGCCGGCGCGACCGACCTGCAAGCGCTCGACGCCGTCCGCGTGGCCGCCGTCGGCAAGACCGGCTCGATCTCGGGCCTGCTCAAGACCTTGGGCGCGATGAGCCCCGAGGAGCGCAAGACGCAAGGGGCGGCGATCAACGCCCTGCGCGACAAGGTCACCGAAGCCATCGCCCAGAAGAAGGCCGCGCTCGAGGCCGCCGAGCTGGACGCGCGCCTGGCCAGCGAGACCCTGGACCTGTCCCTGCCCGCGCCTCACCGCCGCAAGGGCTCCGTCCACCCGACCATGCAGACCATGGACGAGATGGTCGCCATCTTCGCCGAGATGGGCTTCGCCGTGGCCGAGGGTCCGGACATCGAGGACGACTTCCACAACTTCACGGCCCTGAACTTCCCCGAGAAGCACCCGGCCCGCGAGATGCACGACACCTTCTTCTTCAACACAAAGGAGAGCGGTGAGCGCATGCTGCTGCGCACCCACACCAGCCCCGTGCAGGTGCGGACCATGGTGTCGCAGAAGCCGCCGATCCGGATCATCGCGCCGGGCCGCACCTATCGCGTCGACAACGACGCCACCCACACGCCGGTGTTCCACCAGGTCGAGGGCCTGGTGATCGACAAGGGCATCCACATGGGCCACCTGAAGTGGACCCTGGAGACCTTCCTGGCCCGGTTCTTCGAGACCGACGCGGTGACCACCCAATTCCGGCCGCACCACTTCCCGTTCACCGAGCCGTCGGCCGAGATGGACGTGCAGTGCGACCGCTCGGGCGGCGAAATCAAGATCGGCCAGGGCACGTCGTGGCTCGAGATCCTGGGCTGCGGCATGGTGCATCCGAACGTGCTGCGGGCCTGCGGCATCGATCCGGACGAGTACCAGGGCTTCGCGTTCGGCCTGGGCGTCGATCGCCTGGGCATGCTGAAGTACGGCATGCCGGACCTCCGCGACATGTGGTCGTCGGACGTCCGCTGGCTGGCCCACTACGGCTTCAGCGCCTTCGCCGCGCCGAACCCCGCCAGCGGCCTGAGCTGATGCAGCTGCCCGCCAGCGCCTTCACGGCGGTCGACTGGGACGCCATCGTCCCGACGCTGCATCCGGGAGAGACCGGCCAGGCCGAGTGGCGCACGCTGAATGTCGGCGACATGCGCTTGCGTCGCGTCGACTATTCGCCCGGCTACCTGGCCGATCACTGGTGCGACCGCGGCCACGTGATCTTCGTGCTGGAAGGCGAACTGACCAGCGAGCTGAAGGATGGTCGCACGACCACCCTGACGGCCGGCATGAGCTATCACGTCTCCGACTTCGGCGACCCCGCCCACCGCTCGTCGACCTCGGTCGGCGCGAAACTGTTCATCGTGGACTGACCCTGATGACCCAGAAGAGCTTCCAACCCGGCGGCCGCCCCGGCCGCATCCCGACCGATCCGATGGCCACGACCTTCGAGAACGTCGACATCTCGCTGTTCGACCTCTATCGCAACAATCTCTGGAACAGCGGCGATCAGGTCCTGAACGGCCGCACGTTCATCGGCTGCCAGATCGAAGGTCCGGCGGTGATGACGGTGCTGCCCGGCGTCACGTTCGACGGCACCGACTTCGGCCTGACCGACGGCGACATCCGCAACCTCGTCCTGCGCCCCGCCGGTCCGCGAAAGGTCATCGGAACGATCCCCGTCCAGGACTGCAAGTTCATCAACTGCGTCTTCCACGGCGTGGGCTTCACCGGCCCCGAGGCCTTCCTGCAGCAGATCCTGAGCCTGGAAATCGCGAAATGAAGTTCACCCTGTCCTGGCTCAAGGACCACCTCGAGACCACCGCCACCGTCCCCGAGATCGTCGCGGCCATGACCATGGCCGGGCTCGAGGTCGAGCACGTCATCGATCCGGCGACCAAGCTGGCGCCGTTCACGGTCTGCAAGATCGTCGAGGCCGCGCGCCACCCCAACGCCGACCGCCTGCAGGTCTGCCAGGTCGACACCGTCGATGGCCGCAAGGAGATCGTCTGCGGCGCGCCGAACGCTCGCCCGGGCCTGACCACCATCTACGCCCCGATCGGCGCCTATGTGCCCGGCCTGGACGTGACCCTGGTCGAGAAGCCGGTGCGCGGCGTCGTCTCGAACGGCATGCTCTGCTCGGCCGGCGAGCTGGAATACGCCAGCGAGAGCGACGGCATCATGGAGCTGCCCGACGCCCTGCCGGTCGGCACGCCGGCCGTCGACGCCCTAGGCCTGGAAGCCGTGATTGACTTCGAGGTCACGCCGAACCGTCCCGACTGGCTGGGTGTCGCCGGCATCGCCCGCGATCTGGCCGCCGCCGGCGTCGGCAAGCTGAAGGACCTGTCGATCGCCGCGATCGCCGGAAGCTATCCGTCGCCGATCACCGTCAAGGTCGACGGCGACGCCTGCCCGGTGTTCGCCGGCCGCTATATCCGCGGCGTCAAGAATGGCCCCTCGCCCAAGTGGCTGGCCGACCGCCTGACTGCCATCGGCCTGCGCCCGATCAGCGCCTTGGTCGATATCACCAACCTGATCAGCTACGACCGCGCCCGGCCGCTGCACGTCTATGACGCCCACAAGCTGGTCGGGACGCAGATCTCGACGCGCCTGGGCCGCCACGGCCTGAACGGCGACGAGCACCTGATCGCCCTGGACGGCAAGACCTACGAGCTGACGCCCGAGATGTCGGTGATCGCCGACGCCAGCGGGGAACGCCCGATCGGCCTGGGCGGGGTGATGGGCGGTGAGAGCACCGGCTGTTCGGACGAGACCGTCGAGGTCTTCGTCGAGAGCGCCTGGTTCGACCCGATCCGCACGGCCCAGACCGGCCGCGCCACCGGCATCGCCAGCGACGCCCAGTACCGCTTCGCCCGGACGGTGGACACCGGCTCGCTGGTCCCCGGCATCGAGCTGGCCACCAAGCTGATCCTGGAGCTGTGCGGCGGCGAGCCGTCCGAGATCGTGGTCGCCGGCGAGGCTCCGGCCGCGCCGGGCCCGATCCTGTTCGACCCGGCCTATGTCGGCCAGCTGTCGGGCCTGGAGATCGCGCCCGAAAAGTCGCTGAAGATCCTGACGGACCTCGGCTTCAAGCTGGACGCGCCCAAGGACATCTCGCCGACGGAGTTCGCGACCCACGCCGAGGCCGCGGTCTGCGTGACCCCGCCGACCTTCCGCCGCGACGTCGCCGGCAAGGCCGACCTGGTCGAAGAGGTGGCCCGCATCGCCGGCTACGGCGCCCTGCCCTCGACGCCGCTGCCGGAGGCGCCGCGCGCGGTCGGCGGCGTGCTGACCGCCAAGCAGGCCCGCGCCCGCGTGGCCCGTCGTGCGCTCGCCGCCGCCGGCTACGCCGAGGCGGTGACCTTCAGCTTCACCAGCCGCAAGACCGCCGCGCTGTTCGGCGGCGGTCAGCCGGAGCTGCTGCTGGCCAATCCGATCGCCTCGGAACTGGACTGCATGCGCCCGTCGCTGCTGCCCAACCTGATCGAGGCGGCCGGCCGCAACGCGCGCCAGGGCTTCCCCGACGCCGCCCTGTTCGAGGTGGGCCCGACCTTCCACGGCGACCGCCCGAACGACCAGCGCACCGTGATCTCGGCCATCCTGGTCCCCAAGGCCCCGCGTGGCTGGGACAAGGCCGCGCAAGGCGACGTCTTCACCGTCAAGGCCGACCTGATGGCGCTGCTGGAGGAGCTGGGCGCGCCCGTCGCCTCGCTGCAGACGGCGCAAGGCTCGGCCTCATCCTGGTGGCATCCCGGCCGCTCGGCCCGCCTGCAGCTGGGCCCCAAGGCAGTGATGGCCGAGTTCGGCGAGATCCACCCGGCGGTGCTGAAGGCCCTGGACGTGACCGGCCCGGTCTACGGCTTCGAGATCACCCTGGAGGCGATCCCCGAGCCGAAAAAGAAGGCCATCAAGTCGCGTCCGGCCTTCTCGCCCTCGCCGCTGATGCCGCTGACCCGCGACTTCGCCTTCGTGCTCGAAAAGGCCAAGCCGGCCGGCGACCTGGTCAAGGCCGCGGCCGGCGCCGACAAGGCGCTGATCACCGCCGCCCGCGTGTTCGACGTCTATGAAGGCCCCGGCGTGCCGGAAGGCTTCAAGTCGGTGGCCGTCGAAGTCGTCGTGCAGCCGCGCGAGGCCACCCTCACCGACGCCGAGATCGAGGCCTTGTCGGCCAAGGTCGTGGCGGCGGCCGAGAAGGCCGGCGGCAAGCTGCGGAGTTAACCTCCCTTCTCCCCTGCGGGAGAAGGTGGCAGCCGCCAGGCTGACGGATGAGGGGTCGCGCTGGCGGCCCCTTTTTCGCGCCCCCCCCCCCCCGGGAGAGGGGCGAGGCTCAGAAGGCCGGCACCACCGCGCCGGCATACTTCTTCTCCATGAACGCCTTGACGTCCGGACTGGTCAGGGCCGCTGCCAGTTTCTTGACGCGCGGATCGTCCTTGTTGTCCGGACGGCCGACCAGGTAGTTCACATAGGGGCTGGTCTTGTCTTCGATGATCAGCGCGTCCTTGGACGGGTTCAGCTTGGCGTCGAGGGCGTAGTTGGTGTTGATCACCGCCAGGTCGACCTGGCCCAGCACGCGCGGCAGGGCCGGCGCCTCCAGCTCCTTGAACTTCAAGTTCTTCGGATTGCCGGTGATGTCGCGGATCGTCGACAGGGCGTTGTTCGGGTCCTTCAGGGTGATCACGCCGTTCTTGGCCAGCAGGATCAGCGACCGGCCCTCGGTGCTGCCGTCGTTGGGGATGGCCACCGTGGCGCCGTTCGGCACTTCGGCGATCGACTTCCACTTGGACGAATAGGCGCCGATCGGCTCGACGTGGACGCCCTGGATCGGGATCAGGGTCGTGCCCTTCTCTTTGTTGAAGTTCTCCAGATAGGGCAGCGTCTCGAAATAGCTGACGTCGATGCGCTTCTCGGCCACCTGGGTGTTGGGCTGGACGTAGTCGTTGAAGACCTTGATCTCGAGCTTCAGCCCCTCGGCCGCCAGCTTGGGCTTGATGAACTCCAGCACCTCGGCGTGCGGGATGGCGGTGGCGGCCACGGTCAGGGTGCCGGGCGCGCTGGCCTTGGGCGTCTTGGGACCGCAGGCGGTGAGCGCCAGCACGGCGAGGCTGAGGGCGACGAAGGCGCGGCGGGCGACCATGAACGGCTCCATAAATCGATCTGACGGGTAGGGTTTTGCCCGCTCAGCCGTCAGGGAGGAAATCAGATTTCCTGGCAGCCCGTCGAGCGCTTGCCGTCTCCATGGTCTCAGATCGCTTGACCCCGCTCCCGAACAGGTCGCTTGGATGGGGATGGCCAAGGAAACCGTCCACATCGTGCAAGCCTATGTCGCCGGGCGCGGCAAGGGCCTGAAGGCCGAGCAGCAGATCGGTTGCAAGACGGCCGAAGAGGCGCGCCGCAAGGCCGAACGCCTGGCCCCGCTGCGCGAAGGCGTCGTCGCCTTCTCGGCCAGCGCCGACGTCGAGCTGGGCGACTATGACGAGAACCCCGACATCCTGTTCAAGGCGGGCCGCCTGCCGCACCCGTTCGACCAGGCTTAGGTCGCATCGATATCGGCAGGGCTTTTGAAATCCCAAAAAACTGCCTTCCTGGGCCTTGTGCCCAGGACCCAGGGTTCAGGAACAGTTGCGTCAGGGATTCAGACCTTGGCCGAGCCGCCGCGAGAATCCGACAATCCGAGTTCGCCTCCGGCATGGGTCCTGGGCACAAGGCCCAGGAAGGCAAAGCTATCTGTCGAGGGTGACTGTAGATTCGCCTTCAATCCTCGTCGTTCGCTGCTTCGGGAACGTCCGGCAGGCCATGGATGACCCAGTTGGCCACGAAGTCGGGCGTGTCGCCTTCCAGGCTGGTCACGCCGGGTCCGGCCGCCACGATGGCCGAGGTCTGCGGCGGCAGGGTGTAGGTGTCGCCGTCGTGCGCGCCCAGCAGGTCCAGCACGATGCCCTCGTCGAGCGTGGCGTCGATGACCACGCCGAAGAACTGCTGGCGCTCCTGAACGTCCCCGTCGTCGTCGAGGAAGGTCAGGTTCATCAGCAGGGTCTTGCTGATCAGGGTCGCGGCGAAGTCGGCGTCCCAGTGGGTGTCTTCGGGGGTGTCTTCGGGGGCGGTGTCGTCGGTCATCGATCTTCCATTGTCATCCCGGGCGGAGCGAAGCGCAGACCCGGGACCGCAAAGAACACGGCGCTTGTCGCGGTCCCGGCTCGGCGCGCTGCGCGCTTGGCCGGGATGACAGTTCTTAGCGGTGCGAAACCCGGCGCACCACCGCGTCGCCGACCATCTGCAGCGCCTGGACCAGCACCAGCATCAGCACCACGGTGACGATCATCACGTCGGTCTGGAAGCGCTGGTAGCCGAAGCGGATGGCCAGGTCGCCCAGGCCGCCCGCCCCCACCACGCCGGCCATGGCGGTGTAGGAGACCAGGGCCACGGCCGTCACGGTCGCGGCGGCGACCAGGCCCGGCAAGGCCTCGGGCAGCAGCGCGCCCAGCACCACCTGACGCCGCTTGGCGCCCATGGCGAAACTGGCCTCGATCACGCCCCTGTCGACCTCGCGCAGGGCGGTCTCGACCAGGCGGGCGAAGAACGGGGCCGCGCCCACCACCAGCGGCGGAATGGCCCCGGCCACGCCCAGAGAGGTGCCGACCAGGGCCACGGTCAGCGGGATCATCACGATCAGCAGGATGACGAACGGCACCGAGCGCAGGATGTTGACCAGTAACGACAGCGCGCCGTTGGCCAAGCGGTTCTCCAGCATCTGGCCCTTGCCGGTCAGGAACAGGACGACGCCCAGCGGCAGGCCCAGGGCGATGGTCAGCACCATCGAACCGCCCAGCATGGCCAGGGTGTCGATGGTCGCCTGACCGATCTCGGACCAGTCGATATTCGAGACGCTCATCGGGCGGTCTCCCCGGAAAGGTCGTCGACGCGCACGCCGGCGGCCTGGAACTGGGCGATGGCGGCGCCGATGTCGCCGCCGGTCAGGGCCAGGGTCAGCTGGCCGTAGGGGGTCTCGCGCAGGCGGTGGATGCGCCCGCCCAGGATCGAGTAATCGACGCCGGTGGTGCGGGCCACCTCGCCCAGCACCGGCTTGTAGGTCGCCTCGCCCCTGAAGGTCAGGCGCACCACGCGCCCCGTCAGAGCGGCGTCGGCGGCCGGCTCGCCATCCGCCTCGCGGACGAAGCGGCGGGCGGTGTCGCTGGCCGGATGCAGGAAGACGTCCTCGACGGCCCCGGTCTCGACCACGCGGCCGGCCTCCAGCACGGCGACGCGGTCGCAGACGCGGCGGACCACGTCCATCTCGTGGGTGATCAGCACGATGGTCAGGCCCAGCTCGCGGTTCAGGCCCGAGACCAGGTCGAGGATCTGCTCGGTAGTCTCCGGATCGAGCGCGCTGGTGGCCTCGTCGCAGAGCAGGATCTTGGGGCCGGTGGCCAGGGCCCGGGCGATGCCGACCCGCTGCTTCTGGCCGCCCGACAGCTGGGCCGGGAACTTGTCGGCATGGGCGGTCAGGCCGACCCGCTCCAAGAGCTCGGCGGTGCGCGCCGTGACCTCGGCGGCCGGGCGACCGGCCAGCTTCAGCGGGAAGGCGACGTTCTGGGCGACCGTCTTGCCCGACAGCAGGTTGAAGTGCTGGAAGATCATCCCCACCCGGCGGCGCAGGGCCCGCAGGCCGTCGACGCCCAGGGCCGCCACGTCATCGCCATCGACCACGACGCGGCCGCCGGTCGGCGTCTCCAGGCCGTTGATCAGCCGGATCAGGGTCGACTTGCCGGCGCCCGACGCGCCGATCACGCCGAACACTTCGCCGGCCTGCACCGACAGCGAGACCGCGCTGAGGGCCGCATTGCCCCCTGCCGCATAGGTCTTGGAAACAGCCTCGAAGGCGATCACGTCGTTTCGGGTCCCTGTGGTCTGGCGTCGCGCGAAGGCGCGGGGGCGTCGAAGGCGGGCAGGATTATGCGCGCGGACGGCTCAGGGGAACGATTATCTGTCGGGTCGGCGCGGTTTTACGCCACGACCTCGGCCAGGACCTGGTGAATGCCGGCCAGCAGGGCCGCGGCCGTCACCGGCTTGGCCACGTGCAGGTCGGCGCCGGCCGCCACGGCCTCTTCGCGATGATGGGTCATGGCGTTGGCGCTGAGCGCCACGATCGGTGTGCGCCGGCGATCGCCGCGCGCGGCCTCGACGCCGCGAATGGCCTGGATCGCCGTCAGCCCGTCCATCACCGGCATCTGGATGTCCATCAGCACGACGTCGTACGGCGCGTTCTTGAACGCTTCGACGGCCAGGGCGCCGTTCTCGACGATCTTCAGATGCGCGTCGTACGGCCCCAGGATCAGGTCGACGACCTTCTGGTTGGTCGGATGATCCTCGGCCAACAGCACCCTCAGCGGCCTGTCGCCGAAAGACGGCGCGACCTGGTCGGCGACGGCCTCGCCGCCATCCGGAACCCGCGCCAGCGGGACGACGGCCCGGAACCGGCTGCCCCGCCCCGGCGCCGACTCCGCCGTCAGCTCGCCGCCCATCATCTCGATGATGCCGCGGCTGATCGAGAGGCCCAGCCCCGTGCCACCAAAGGCGCGCGTCACGCTGGCGTCGCCCTGGTTGAAGCGCTCGAACAGTCGGTCGGCCATCGCCGCATCGAAGCCGATCCCGGTGTCGACGACCTCGATCACCAGCCGGGCCGGATCACCGTCCAGCACCTGGATGTCGACCGCCACCCGTCCCTGGCGCGTGAACTTCACGGCGTTGGAGAGCAGGTTGTCCAGCACCTGGCGGATGCGGATGTCGTCGCCCACGAAGCCGCCGTGCGCGCCCGGGCCGAAGCGAACCTCGAAGGCCAGGCCCGAAGCCTCGGCCTCCAGCCTGTGCATGTCCAGCGAACCGCGCAGGGCGTGGTCGAGGTCGAAGGCTCGGCTTTGCAGGACCAGCCTGCCGCCCTCGATGCTGGTCACGTCGAGGATGTCGGAAACCAGCCGCTCCAGGCTCTCGCCGGAGGTCTGGATCAGGTCGACCATGGCCCGTTGATCGCTCGTCAGCGCCGTCCTCGACAGCGCCGTGGTCACGCCGATCACGCCGTTCAGCGGCGTGCGGATCTCGTGACTGACATTGGCCAGGAAGTCGCTCTTGGCCTGGTTGGCGGCCTCGGCGGCGGCGCGGGCGGCGGCCATCTGGGCCTCCACCGCCTGCCGATCCGTGACGTCGCGGGCCACGGCGAAGGTCAGGTCGCCCGACCGCCGGGTCCGCCACTCCAGCGTCCGATAGACGCCGTCGCTGCGGCGATAGCGATTGACGAAGCCGCGCACCTCGTCGTCTCGCCACAGCTGCTGCATCGCCTCGCGGGTGGGCTCCAGGTCGTCGGGATGGATCAGCGGCAGGAACGACTGGCCCTTCAGGGTCTCGATCGGATAGCCCAGCGTCTCTTCCCAGCACTGGCTGAGCTCGATCAGCTCGCCGTCCAGGCTGGCGATGCACAGCATGTCCAGCGACATGTCGAAGAAGCTTTTCAGGTTCCGGGCGGCTTCCTGTCGCGCCGCCGCGGCGGACTGCTCGCGCGCCTGGCTCAGCGCCAGGCGGGCGTCGGCGCGATGGCGACTGATGGCGATGGCCGCCAGGTCGGCGGCGGTCTCGATGAACGCGATGTCCTCGGTGGACGGCTTGCTGGGCTGGCCCTGGTAGATGGCGAAACTGCCCAGCGCCTCGCCCTCGGCGAAGATCGGCTGCGACCAGCAGGATTCCAGGCCGGCCGCCGCCGCCAGATGGCGATAGTCGTCCCACAGCGGATCGGTGGCGATGGTCTCGACGATCACCCGCTGTCGCAGATAGAGCGCCGTGCCGCACGAGCCGGCCTTGGGACCGATCAGCGTTCCGGCGATGGCCTGGTTATAGGCCTCGGGCAGGTTGGGCGCGGCCCCATGGGCCAGGCGCTCGCCGGTCTCGTCGAGCAGGAGGATGCTGCACAGGATGCGGGGATCCTGAGCCTCGACCGCCCGCACGATGGCGTCCAGAACCGTCGACAGATCCTTGCCGGCGGCGATCAGGGTCATGATGCGGTTGAAGGCGTCCCGAGACGATGACCGATCGATCGGCCAGGACGGTTCGGGACGATAGACTTTGACCATCCAACAGCTCACCGATGTGACGTCTGGGGCTAGGCGTACAGTTGCGCCTATGGGTTCGTCCACCAAGACAAATCAGCACACCGTCCCCAATCAGGGCTGACGCGCCACCGCCCCGCCCTTCATCACGAACACCGGCTTTTCCAGGGTCGTCACGTCGGCCAGCGGATCGCCGGCCACCGCGATCATGTCGCCATAGCGCCCGACGGCCACCTGGCCAACGTCCTTGCTCCAGCCCAGGGCCTCGGCGGCGGTGATCGTCGCGGCCTGGATGGCCTGCAGCGGCGTGGCCCCATAGCGGACCATCACGGCGAATTGCTTGGCGTTGTCGCCGTGCGGATAGACCCCGGCGTCGGTGCCGTAGATCATCTTCACCCCGGCCTTCAGCGCCTTCTTGAAGTTCTGGCGCTGGACCTCGCCGATGTCGCGATCCTTGCGGAGGTTGTCCTCCAGCACGCCGTTCTTCTTGCCCTCGGCCTGGGTGTAGTCGGTATTGTAGATGTCCATCGAGAAGTAGGTCCCGTGCTGGACCGCAAGCTTGATGCCCTCGTCGTCGACCAGGCTGGCGTGCTCGATGGTGTCGATGCCGGCCTTGATGGCCTCGCGGATGCCCGCCGCGCCGTGGGCGTGGGCGGCGACCTTCAGGCCGGCCATGTGCGCCTCGTCGGCGATCGCGTGCATCTCGTCATAGGTCAGCTGCTGCTGGCCCGGTTCGTCGCCGCGCGAGAACACGCCGCCCGTCGCGCAGATCTTGATCACCTGGGCGCCGTACTTCTTCAGGGTCCGGACGACCTTGCGCGCCTCGTCGGGGCTGTCGACATTGTAGGGGCTCTTCTCGTCCATCGACGGCGGGAAGAAGGTCGAGTCGCAGTGGCCGCCGGTCGCGCCGATCGCGTAGGTCGCGGTGACCACGCGTGGTCCCGACACATAGCCCCCGTCGATCGCCTCGCGCAGGCCCACGTCGTCGAAGTCGGCCGAGCCGACGTTGCGGATGGTGGTGAAGCCCGCCTCCAGCGTCTTCTTGGCGTTGGCGACCTGGACCACGCTCCAGAAGCGGTCGCTGTATTGCAGGCTGTTGTAGCCGCCGATCTCGGCGAGGCCGTCGATGTGGGTGTGCATGTCGATCAGGCCCGGCAGCAGGGTCGCGCCGGGCAGGTCGATCAGCTTGGCCCCGGTCGGGACGGCGTCGCCCTTCTTGCCAATGCTGGTGATGCGCCCGTCGGTGACGATCACCAGCGGGTTGTCGACATACTTGCCCGTCGCCACGTCCAGAAGCCGGGCGGCGCTGACCGCCTCGACCTCGGCGGCGCTGGCCGCGCCAACAGCCGAAGCGCCCGCCAGCAGGCCCGCGACCAGCGCCGCGGCCTTGATCCCCTTACCCATGCGATCCGTCCCCAATCAAACTTGGCTCATTCAAACTTGAGCGGGGACGCTAGCACGGCGTGGTGGGGCGTCGAGCCTAGTTCGGGGTGACCGGGCTTCCGGACTGCATCACCTCCTGGGCGCGCTGAGCCATGCCGCGCTGCGCCTTGCGCTGGTCTGCGGTCGTGCAGACCTTCACCGGGAAGTGGCTGCCGGTCGGGATCTCCTTGCGGCAGACCAGGCCATCCTTCTTCTTCTCGGCGACCGGCGCGGACGCCTCGGTCGGCGCGGGCTGGGCCGCTGGTTGGTCGGAAGCGCTCCCGGAAATCGCCTGGGCCGAGACAGACGTCGCCAGAGCCATGGACAGCACAGCGACGGACGCGAAAAGACGCATGACACCCTCTAGGTCACAAAAAACGCGGCGATAGGGCCGGGCGCGACGGAACACGTCAAGTTAAGACGCCTCCATCCGCGACAAAGCCGGACGTTGAGTCGCTGAAAGCGCCGCCGCGGCCATCACGCCCGCCGGCGCCCATGGATCAGGCAACCCCAAAGCTACACAATATATAGAATCAGTATCTGCGGAACCTATACGCGACATCTCCGCTATTCCCACAGTTTCGCTTGAACAACTTGACCATAAGCCTCCCCGAAACAGTGAAGTCTACGGAGATGTAGCCATGATGAATAGCAAAGCTGTTCTTATTGCAGCCGCAATCGGCACGGTCACGCTTGGCGGCGCTCAAGCGGCGCTGGCTCAATCGGATCCGCAAGTCCTGTCCGACAAGGCCCTCTACAATATGGCCCAGGGCGACAACTGGATCGCCACCAACCAGCAAAAGCGTGTCGTCGCCGCCGCGCCGACGATCCAGAACCGCTTCAACCTGGCCACGGGCTATCAGCGCACCGGTCGCCTCGAGACCGCCAAGACGCAGTACCAGGCCCTGGCCAACGAAGGCGAAGGCACGGTCATGGAGCAAGGCTGGCGCAGCCGGAACTTCGACGTCGGCCTCGAGTCCGCCGATCGCCTGCTCTACATCGACTGGCTGCAGAACGGCGCGCGCCGCGGTTCGGGCGCCGCCTCGGCCGCGACCGCCGGCACGAACGTCTCGGCCACTGTCGGCGGTACGGGCGAGTATGAAGTCACCGACGAACAGGCCCGCGCCCTGGACCGCCAGGCCCGCGCCCAATAGCGCGCCTATCCGCCGCCCCCTCCTCGACCCCGGCCAGCCGATGGCTTATGGGGTCGGGGATACGGGGACGTGGCGGAATCGGTAGACGCGCCGGACTTAAAATCCGTTGGAGTAATCCGTGTGGGTTCGAGTCCCACCGTCCCTACCAAAATGGGCCCTACCGAAATTGGGCCCACCAAGCTTCGCCGTTCGAGCGAGACCTGATGCTCAGGCCCATCGACTCGCGTAGCCTCGCGGCATGGCCGATGTCGCCTCATCGCCGATCGAGCGGGCCGCTCGCCTGACGCCGCGCGAGCGTGAATGCCTGACCTTGGTCGGGCGCGGCTTTTCTTCCAAGGAAATCGCCCAGCGGCTGGGCATCTCGCCGGCCAGCGTGGACGTCCGCGTCGGCAAGGCCTGCGAGCGGCTGGGCGTCACCACCCGGCGCGAGGCCGCGCGCCTGCTGGCCGCCGCCCAGGATCCGCAAGGTGAAATAGACCCGGCCGGGCATAGTGATTTTCCCGCCTACGAAACATCCCCACTGACGCCGGCGGCCCGCTCGCCCTCCCCTGACGACCACGAGGGGGAGAGGCATGAACCAGGCGCCAGCCAACGATACGGGATCGACCCCGGTGATGACGCCCGCGATCCGCGAGGCGTCGCGCCAGGCCGTCGACACCCGCCGCTTCCGGACGCGGTTTCCACCGTTGTCGGAGACGAGACACGATCTGCCGAGGATGACGTGGGAACACCTTCAGCGACAGCTTACCGACCTTTCGCCCTGCGCCTCGGAAGAGGTGGCGGCGATGCTGCGTCCCTTGAAACGGGCCAGCGCCGGCAAGCCGCCCGAGATGGTCTTGCGCGAACTTTTGATCGTGGTGGCGATCCTGCTGGACGAAGCCCCCCGCCTGGATGGCGAGGGAGGCTGACCCATGACCTAGGGCCTTTCTCCAGTCTGGCCGTGATGGCGCTGTTCGCCATCGTGGCCGCCATCCTGATCAGCGGCCTGCTGATGGCGGCGCATAGTTTCCTGATCGCCATCCAGGACTGGCTGTGGCGCGTCTTCGCCCACCACCGCTGACCTTTCCGACAATCGAACGAGACAGCAACGCGCCGGGGCACGCCGGCGCGGCGGGAGAGCCTTGCATGCAACGCAAGATCATCGGGGCGCGCGTCGCCCAGGAACTGTTCGCCGTGGAGACCGCGGTCGAGACCACCTACGGCGCGATGGCCCAGTTCGCCGGCCTGTTGGCCAACGCCCGGACCGCGGCCAATCTTTCGGCCGTCTACGGCCAGGACGTCATGGAGGACGTCAACGCCGCCATGACCCACCTGCTCCAGGCCCGTCGCGCCCTGGTCAAGGCCCACGGCGGCCTGGCCGAGGTCCGCGACCAGGTCGGCCTGCGCCACATAGCCTTCGGCGTTCAGGACAAACCACCGGTGGAGGAGACGACCGGGCGACTACGCGTCGTGGGGGAATAAGCATTTATCCGAGAAATGGGCGTTCCTAGACGCCTCGACTCTCATCAGGATCACGGCGGCGTCACGTAGGACGGAGGCCGCCGTGTTCCATCAGCTGCTCGGCCAGGCGTTCCTGGCCCTGATGCTCCTCGTCTGCGGCTGGGCCCTCTGGCGCGGCGACAAGCCCGAACGCCTGGCCGCCGCGGCGATGGTCGCCGCCTGGATCGGCACCTCGTTCGTCCTGGACCGCCGCTTCAAGGACATCCAGTGGGCCACCCTGGGCGTGGACTTCGCCCTGCTGGTCGTGTTGATCGGCCTGTCCCTGGTCTTTCGCCGTCGCTGGTTGCTGGCGGCCAGCGGCTTTCACCTGCTAGGGGTGGCCACGCACGGCGCGATGATCATCGATCCCAAGGTTCAAGCCACGCCCTATATCGTCGCCCTCGGCGTCTGGAGCTGCGCCACGGTGGCCAGCCTGGCCGTCGGCATGGCCGCCCTCACCCGTTCCCGCGCGGCCGTTCGATGAGCCGTTTCCTCCCCCAACCGTTGCGTCCGAGTATCTGACCATGGCCGAAGACAAGACCCCCGATCCCGTCGACATCCACGTGGGCCGCCGCCTGCGCATGCGCCGCAAGGACCTGGGCTATTCCCAGCAGGCCCTGGCGGACGCCCTGGGCCTGACCTTCCAGCAGGTGCAGAAGTACGAGGGCGGCTCCAACCGGATCAGCGCCAGCAAGCTGCACGCGACGGCGATGTTCCTGAAGACGCCGATCGGGTTCTTCTTCGAGGGCCTGGACGATCCGGAAGGCGCCGACACCACCGCCGCCGACCTGGCCAACGAGATGGCCGACTTCTGGTCCCTGCCCGGCGGTCCGGACCTGGCCCGCGCCTACGCCACCATCCAGTCGACCGGCATGCGCAAGCACCTCGTGGACCTGGCCAAGGCGGTGGCGGGGGAGGAGTAATCTCCCATTCTCCCTCTCCCCTTGCGGGAGAGGGTGGCCCGCGAAGCGGGTCGGGTGAGGGGTCGAAGATGATATCCGCCGCGAACGGCGGCCACCGCTAGGCGCCAAGCCGACAGGCTTATCGACCCCTCATCCGTCAGCTTCGCTGACACCTTCTCCCGCAAGGGGAGAAGGAGAGATACCCTAATCCGCCAGCAGCTCGATATTGCTGGCCCCGGCCTCGGTCAGGGCGGTAATCAGCTCGGCGACGGCGGCGTCCAGCTCCTCGGCGTCGCGACCGCGCAGGACCAGGTTGGCGCCGTAGACGTCCGGCGGGGCGAAGAACGGGTAGCTGCCCAGCGACATGTCCGGATGGGCCTTGGCCACCGCCTCCAGCGGCGCGGCGATCGTGCCCTCGCCGGTGCCGGTGACCCGCACGGTCTTGGCCAGCACGACCGCGCCCGTGCGCAGGCGAGGACCGACGTCCTCCAGCATGCCGCGCATGATCGCCGGCACGCCGGCCAGCACGAAGACATTGTCCTTCTGGAAGCCGGGCGGCCCCTGGACCGGGTTCTTCACCAGGCTGCCGCCCTCGGGCACGTGGGCCATCCGGCGGCGGGCGGCGTTGGGTTCGCCCCAGCGCTCGCGCAGCATGGCCATGATCTCGGGATGCTCGGGGGCGGTGACGCCAAACGCCTTGGCGATCGAGTCGGCGGTGATGTCGTCGTGGGTCGGGCCGATGCCGCCGGTGGTGATCACGTAGTCGTAGCGGGTGCGCAGCGCGTTGACCGCGTCGATGATCTCCTGCTCGACGTCGGGCACGACCCGCGCCTCGCACAGGTCGACGCCGTAGGTGGCCAGGTACTTGGCGATGGCCGAGAGGTTCACGTCCTGGGTGCGGCCCGAGAGGATCTCGTCGCCGATGATCAGCACGGCGGCCGTGACGCGCTCGCCCGTTCCGCCCTGGGTGGTCGCCATCGCTTCGATCCCTTACACCGCTCGTCGTTCGCTTCCGACTTAGGCCCCGCATGCTGCTCCCGCAACCGCTCGTTCATGGCCGGCTGGTCAGTCGCTACAAGCGCTTCTTCGCCGACCTGGTGCTGGACGACGGCCGCGAGATCACCGCCCATTGCCCCAATCCCGGGGCCATGCTGGGCGTGCGCGACCCGGGCCAAGGCGCCTGGGTGTCGTGGTCCGACGATCCCAAGCGCAAGCTGGCCTGGACCCTGCAGATGGTCGAGCAGGGCAATGCGCTGGTCGGCGTCAACACCCTGCTGCCCAACCGGCTGGTCGCCGAAGCCCTGGCCCAAGGCGCGATCCCGGAGCTGGCCGGCTACGAGACGATCCGGCCGGAGGTGAAGTACGCCGAGGCCAGCCGCGTCGACTTCCTGCTGAGCCATCCGGACCGTCCGCCCTGCTGGCTGGAGGTCAAGAACTGCCACTTCTCCCGCACGCCGGGCCTGGCCGAGTTCCCCGATTGCAAGGCCGAACGCTCGACCCGCCACCTCTCCGACCTCGCCGCCCAGGTCGCCGAGGGCCACCGCGCGGTGGTGCTGTTCGTCGTCCAGCGCGAGGACTGCGAGACCTTCAGCGCGTGTGCGGACTTGGATCCCGCCTTCGCGCGCGGGCTGGACGCGGCGGTGCAGGCGGGGGTGGAGGTGCTAGTCTATGCTTGCGAGATGAGCACCGAGACCATCCGGATGGCGCGGCGGATCACTTGGCTGGCCGAGCCCTAGAGGCTTGCCCCTCTTGGACAGACTGATAAACTAGAGCGCGAGTTTGCGGTGGGGCGCATGTTTTCTTCAAGAGTTCTGATCGGCGCCTTTGCGCTGGGCGCGACCGCGACGGCCTCTCTGGCGTGGGCTCAATTCGGCGCCGCCAACTATGGCGACGTATGGCTAGAATCGTCCGCGGCCCAGAGGGCGACTCTCTTCGACAACTACGTTGGAGATCTTCGTCTTCGGGCTCAACCGTCTTCCGGCGATCACCCGATGATTACTCGTTACAAGGTCAACCAGCTCGCATGTCTCGATAGCGGGAAGGTCGATTTCGACGCCATCAACAAGGTCGTGGGCCAGTACTACGCCCACCCCCGCTTCAAGTGCATGACGCCGGAGATCGTTAGTTCCATCGCCATCGAATCCATCTGCCGGCCTTATCTGAGCAGGGATCCCGGCTACATGCTCCCCCCCTTGCCCGCGCCTTGCCCGTCGGTGTCTCCGCAAGAATAGTCCGCTCACCTAACAGCGATTTAAGCTGCAATCGGCGTGGTGTCGGTTACCCATGCGTTGCTCGCGTGAGGGGATCGCATGAAGAAGACTGTACTGGCCGTGGCCGTGCTGGCGCTCGCCCTCTCCGGCTGCGGCCGCGCCGATCCCAACAAGCCCGAAAGCGGCTTCATGACCGGCCTGCGGGCGGTGTTCGCGTTCAAGGCCTGCACCGGCGAGCTCGAGGAGCGCTTCGGCCTGAAGGCGGTCAACAGCGTCACCTCCAACGACATGAACCCCGTGCCGGCCGGTCGGCCGGGCGAGTGGGACGTCAAGTTCACCGCCGATGTCACCGAGAAGGAAACCGGCCGGGTCACGCGCTACAAGGGCGTCTGCCATGTGCGGCGCGATCGGCCGACCATGTTGGACGCCGCCTTCGTCAAGGAGGTCCGGCCCGCGACCAACACCGTGCGGCGGATCACCCCTTGAGGCCGTTGCGGGCGCGCGGCGGTTGAAAATCCGTGCTATGGTCGCGACATACGCCTTTCGTTTGACCTCCTCGCCGCTGGCAGCGGCGGCGACCGCTGAGTAGAGCATGACCTTGGATAACGCCCTCGAGATCGAAGCCGAGACCCGCACGGGCCAGATCAAGATCCACAAGTCGGAAGACTTCGAGGGCATGCGCAAGGCCGGCAAGCTGGCGGCCGAGTGCCTGGACATGCTGATCCCGTACGTCCAGCCGGGCGTCTCGTCCGACGAGCTGGACCGGCTGGCCCGCGAGTTCATCCTCGACCACAAGGCCCTGCCCGCCTGCCTCTATTATCGCGGCTATCCCAAGACGGTCTGCATCTCGCGCAACCACGTGGTCTGCCACGGCATTCCGGGCGAGTGGAACCTGAAGGAAGGCGACATCGTCAATATCGACGTCACCGTCATCGTCGACGGCTGGCATGGCGACACCTCGCGGATGTACGGCGTCGGCGAGGTCGGGCCGCGCGCCCGTCGCCTGGTCGAGATCACCTATGAGGGCATGAAGCGCGGCCTGGACGCGGTGAAGCCCGGCGCGACCCTGGGCGACATCGGCCACGCCATCCAGAGCTATGTCGAGGCCCAGCGCTGCAGCGTCGTGCGCGACTTCTGCGGCCACGGCCTGGGCAAGGTGTTCCACGACGCCCCCAACATCCTGCACTTCGGCCGCCCCGGCCAGGGCGCGGTGCTGAAGCCGGGCATGTTCTTCACCGTCGAGCCGATGGTGAACCTGGGCAAGCCGGCCGTGAAGGTGCTGAACGACGGCTGGACCGCCGTGACCCGCGACAAGTCGCTGTCGGCCCAGTGCGAGCACTCGATCGGCGTCACCGAAGACGGCTACGAGGTCTTCACCGCCTCGCCGGCGGGACTGTTCCAGCCGCCGATCCTGGGCTGAGCCCACGCGACTTCCCTGTCGAGGAGGACGCCCAGTGAAGCCCGCGCTCCGCCTGTTTCCGCTGGTCTTTCTGCTCTGCGCGCCGGCGGCCCGGGCCAAGGCGCCGGACAAGTCCGCCGCGCCGCCGACCCTGGCGAGCGAGCCGGCCATGCAGCTGGGCGTCTTCGACGGCACGGGCCGAGCCTGCGCCGGGCAACTGAGGATCACGCCCCGCCAGCTGACCTGGAAGACGCCGTTCAGCCCCTGCGCCGCCTCGGCCTACACCCTGGTGGAGCGCCGCCAGACAGAGCGCCGCGTCCATTGGGTCTATCGCTTGAAGACCCCGTCGAAGCGCTGCCTCTACAAGACCGTGTCCCTGGAGAAGATGATCCAGGAGGACGGCTGGGTCGGCTGGAACGCCTCCGGCTTCTGGGAGAAGCCCTACCGGACGAATACGTACGGGGAGCTCAACTGCTATCTGGTGAAGCTGGACTAGCGCCGTTGCGATCGCCGTCGAGCGACGATCCCTTCTGGACAACCCCAAGCTGCTAGTCTCAACTTCTCCCTCTGGAAGGGAGGGGCGATCTTGGTCAGCGGCAAGTCGTTGAGCGTGACGGAGGTCGAGGAGACCGCGCCCGTCGTCCGCCGGGCTCCCGGTCAGGCCAGCCATCAGGCGGGCCACCGCGAGCGCCTGCGCCAGCGCGCCAAGCTGGGCGGTCTGGTCGCCCTGCCCGATTACGAGCTCTTGGAGCTCTACCTGTTCCGCACCTATCCGCGCGGCGACGTCAAGCCGCTGGCCAAGGCCCTGCTGACCCGGTTCGGTTCGCTGGGCGGGGTGCTGGGCGCGACGATCGAGGAGCTGGCGACCGTGCGCGGCGTCGGCGAGGCGGCGGCCATGGACCTGAAGCTGCTGCACGAGGCCACCTTGCGGGCCGGGCGCGACAAGATCGTCAGGCGGCCGATCATCTCGTCGTGGAGCGCCCTGCTCGGCTATGTCCGCGTCGCCCTGGCCAACGAGTCGCGCGAGCAGTTCCGGGTGCTGTTCCTGGACAAGAAGAACCAGCTGATCGCCGACGAGGTGATGAACCGCGGCACCGTCGACCACGCCCCGGTCTATCCGCGCGAGGTGATGCGGCGAGCGCTGGAGCTGTCCAGCAGCAACCTGATCATCCTGCACAACCATCCGTCTGGCGACCCGACGCCCTCGCGCCCGGACATCGACATGACCAAGCAGATCGTCGAGGCCGGCAAGGCGCTGAAGATCACCGTTCACGATCATTTGGTGGTTGGCCGCGAAGGTGTCGCCAGCTTCAAGGCCTTAGGATTGCTATAGCGATGACCGCCCCCACCTCGCCTGGACCGCTTCACCGCGCCGCGGCCTTCGTCTGGTTCGCCGTCTGGATGGGCTCCCTCGCGCTTCCGGTCGCCGAGCTCGAAGGCAATCCTCCCGAACAGGTGTGGGGATTCTACGTGCTGATGAGCGGGTGGCTGGGCCCGTTGACTGGCCAGTTCGGCTGGTTCGCCAATATCGCCTTCCTTGTAACGATAGGGCGTCGGTTCGCTTCCGTGACGGGAGGCCGGTTCGACGTGGTGTTAGCCCTCGTATCGCTGGCCTGCGCGGGCAACGCGCTGCTCTGGCGCGCCATGTACGGCGACGTGGGCTCGACTCCCATCATCTCGTTCAGCGCCGGTTTCTATGCCTGGCAGGTTGCCATCGTTGGTTCTGCCGTCTCGGCGATCCTGAGCTTGCCGCAAGCTACGAGCGATGTGCTTCCCGAAGCGGGATGAGGCTCAACGCGAGCCGCGCCAAGGCAAGGCTATCTATTTCCCCGACGATCTCGCCGCTTCACTTGACGGGCCGGAACTAAACCATGAGCGTCCCCACTCCAGTTCGCTCCGGAGTGTTCCCATGCGTCGCCTGCTCACCGTTCTCCTCGGCTCGGCCGCCCTGCTCAGCGGCGTCGCTCACGCCGCCGACAAGAAGGCCCCGGACAAGCCCGGTGACGTCCCCAAGGCGATCAAGACGCTGCACGACGGCTTCCTGACCCTCGACACCCACCTGGACACGCCCGAGCACTTCAAGCGCCCGGGCTGGTCGATGCTGGACCGGCACGTGGTTACCGAGGACGGCACCCAGGTTGACCTGCCGCGCATGAAGGCCGGCGGCCTGGATGGCGGGTTCTTCGTGATCTACACCGGCCAGGGCGAGCTGACGGCCGAGGGCTATCGCTTCGCCCGCGACTTCGCCCTGGAGCGGGCGACCGAGATCCGCGAGATGGTCGCCGCCCATCCCGACCAGTTCGAGCTGGCCTACACCGCCGACGACGCGGTCCGCATCAACAAGGCCGGCAAGACCTTCGTCTTCCAGAGCATCGAGAACTCCTGGCCGATCGGCGAGGACCTGACCCTGCTGCAGACCTTCTACAAGACCGGCGTGCGGATGGCCGGCCCGGTCCACTTCCGCAACAACCAGTTCGGCGACAGCTCGACCGACAAGCCGATCTGGCATGGCTATTCGCCGCTGGGCCTGCGCTGGCTGGCCGAGGCCAACCGCCTAGGCATCCTCGTCGACGTCAGCCACGCCAGCGACGACGTGGTCGAGCAGTCGGTGCAGCTGTCCAAGGCCCCGATCATCGCCTCGCACTCGGGCGCCCGGGCGATCTTCGACCATCCGCGCAACCTGAACGACGGCCTGATCAAGAAGATCGCCGACAGCGGCGGCGCGATCTGCATCAACTCGGTCTATCTGATCAATGGCGCGGCCAGCCCCGAGCGCAAGGCGGCGATGGAGGCCCTCGGCCGGCCGCCCGAAGAGGGGACCGAGGCCGAGGTGAAGGCCTGGATGCTGAAGAAGGCCGCCGTCGACAAGCAGTATCCGCCGGTCCGGGCCAACTTCGACACCTTCATGGCCAGCATGCTGCACACCCTGAAGATCGCCGGGCCCAAGGGCGTCTGCGTCGGCGCAGACTGGGACGGCGGCGGCGGCGTCGAGGGCTTCGAGGACGTGGCCGACCTGCCCAAGATCACCGCCCGCCTGAAGGCCGAGGGCTACAGCGACGCCGACATCCAGGCCATCTGGAGCGGCAACGTGCTGCGCCTGGTGGCCGGAGCCCAGGCCTACGCCAAGAGCGTGGCCAAGCCCTGATTTTCCAGCGGAACTTCTTCCATCCAACTCGTGTCATCCCGGAAGCTTCGCAGAGGCTGTCCGGGACCCAGGCGCCGGTGCAGTGCGGTCGCCCCTGGGTCCCGGCTCTCCGCTTCGCTGCGGCCGGGATGACACATGAAGGGGTCTTGCTGGGGAGCTCCGCCATACGCCTACCGGAGAACGTCGTTCTCGATTAGGTTGCTCCCAGGCTTGGCCTGGGAGATCTCCAGATGGGTCGCGTCACCCTCATAGTCCTGTTCCTGCTGGCCAGCCTGGCGCTGGCGCCCGGCGCAAGGGCCGCCAGCTTCGATTGCGCCAAGGCCGGTACGGCCACCGAGAAGGCCATCTGCCGCGATCCGGCGCTGTCGAAGCAGGACGAGGCGGTGGCCGCCGCCTTCAAGGCCGCGCTCACCCTGTGGCCGGCCGGGAACTGGCCGACCTATATCCGCACCGAACAGCGCAATTGGCTGAAGGACCGCGACGGCATCTGCAAGGGCGACGTCGCCTGCCTGAAGCGCGACTACGAGCTGCGGCTGGGCTATCTGACACGGCCGAGCCTGAAGTGGACGGGCCGCTATGTCGCCGGCAATTGCCCCAAGGACGGCATCTTCTTCGACGTCTCGCCGCGCTATCCCGACGACGGGCTATCGATCGACATCTATTATTGCCCTGATCCGAAGGGGAACATGCTGCAGCAGGTCAGCGGCAAGCCCGACGCGGCGGGGCGGCTGGACTACAAGGAGGTGAGCGGCTGCACGCTCACCCTGGTCTTCACCCAGGACACCGTCACCGTGCCCGGGGGCGGGACCGGCTCCTGCAAGCCCATGTTCGACGCGCGGGTCTTCCGCCGCGACCCGGCCCGCTCGCCCTTCCTGCTGGAGGACTGACCGATGGCCCGCCTCGCCGCCGCCCTGCTGGGCCTGATCGTTGTCGCCTTCCTATCATCCTGGGGGGCCAGTCCGGCCGCCGCCGCCAGCTTCGACTGCGGCAAGGCGCGGACCAAGGTCGAGAAGCTGATCTGCGCCGACCCTCAACTCTCGCGCCAGGACTCCGAACTGGCCGTCGCCTATGGCGAGGCGCTGAAGGTCTGGGACGGCAAGATCGCGGCCTATGTGAAAATGACCCAGCGCGGCTGGGTCGGCAGCCGGGCCCTGTTGCCACCGGACAAGGGCATGGGCGGCATCCTGTGCACCGACGACGAGAGCCGCCTGCCCTGCCTGCGCCAGATCCACGCCGACCGCATCGCGGCGCTGAAGAATCCCGGCTTCCGGCTGAGCGGCGTCTACGTGCGCGGCCAGGACTTCCTGCGGATCAACGCCGCGCCGACCGGCCTGAACTTCGCCTACGCCCTGGCCAACGCCGCCGCGACCCAAGGCTTCTCCGACGACGCCAAACCGGTCCGGATCGCCCCGGGCCAGACGGCCGTGGCCTTCCCCCTGACGGGCGAGGGACCCGACGCCTGCCGGCTGGACGCGGTCTTCACCGCCGACGCCGTGGTCCTGACCCAGAAGGGTCCGTGCTCGGGCGCCAAGCTCGCCGGGCGATGGACGCGAGACCAGGCCCGTGACCCCGAGGCGGAGCTGTTCTAGCGCGCGGCGCGCTTGCTCCACGCATCCCACGCCCGCCAAACCATCAGCAGAACGAACACCGCGCCGTAGATCAGCGGCGGCCGGTGGTCGGCCTTGACCAGCAGGTAGTAGTGCACGACCCCCAGCGGGACGATCACGTAGATCAGCCGATGCAGCCGGCTCCACGCCGCCCGGCCCATGCGGATCACCCAGCCGTTGGTCGAGGTCACCGCCAGCGGGATCAGCAGGGTGAAGCCCAGCATTCCCAGGGTGATGAACGGCCGCTTGAGGATGTCCTTCCACAGCTGGTTCCAGTCGAAGAACAGGTCGACGCCGATGTAGCTGGACAGGTGCAGCACGATGTAGCTGAACGCGAACAGGCCGATGGTCCGGCGAAACCGCACCAGTCGCGGCGCCTTCAGGATCCGCGCCGCCGGCGTGATCGCCAGGCCGACCA
Organism: Caulobacter sp. Root343; assembly: GCF_001425745.1. Taxonomy (GTDB): domain Bacteria; phylum Pseudomonadota; class Alphaproteobacteria; order Caulobacterales; family Caulobacteraceae; genus Caulobacter. The sequence goes on from NZ_LMDF01000005.1 coordinate 151,432, forward strand.
GCAGCAGCCGCAGCCCCCAGACGCCCAGCTCGCGGATCAGCTTCTCGATCGGATTGGCGCCGAGGTCGCCGTTGAACCCTTTCCAGGCCACCCAGACCAGCGGCGCGAAACAGGCCAGCCAGACGAGGGCGTAGATCAGGTTGCCCCGGAGCTTGGAGGGGCGTTTGCGGGGCGGGTTAGCCAAGGCTTTCCCCCTCCCCGGCCCAGATCGAACCCGCGAGCATTTGAGCGGTAGGCGTCGTCCAATGGCGCGACCACCCCAGATTCACCGGATGAATCTGGGTCCCGGCCTTCGCCGGGAAGGTCGGATTTAGAGAAGTCATCAATAGAACCGCTTCAGGTCCATGCCCTTGTACAGATCGGCCACGTACTCCCCATACCCGTTGAACGGCAGGGTCTCACGCCGGCGGAACTCGCCGATGCGGCGCTCGGTGGCCTGGGACCAGCGGGGGTGGTCGACGGCCGGATTGACGTTGGAATAGAAGCCGTATTCGCGCGGCGCCAGCTTGTTCCAGGCGGTGACCGGCTGGTTCTCGACCAGGCTGATGCGCACGATCGACTTGGCGCCCTTGAAGCCGTACTTCCACGGCGCGACCAGCCTCAGCGGCGCGCCGTTCTGGTTGGGCAGGACGTCGCCATACAGACCCACCGCCATCAAGGTCAGCGGGTGCATGGCTTCGTCGATCCGCAGGCCTTCGCGATAGGGCCAGTCCAGGGTGTTCCAGCCCTGGCCCGGCATTTCCGACGGCCGCATCACCGTCTCGAAGGCGACGAACTTGGCCTTGGACGTCGGCTTCACCGAGGCGATCAGGTCCTTCAGTGGAAAGCCGACCCACGGGATCACCATCGACCAGCCCTCGACGCAGCGCATGCGGTAGATGCGCTCCTCCAGCTTGTTTCCCTTGATCAGGTCCTCGATCCCGACCGTGCGCGGGGCCTCGCAAGCCCCGTCGATGCGCACCGTCCACGGACGCGGCTTGAACCGGTCCGACTTCTCGGCCGGATCGCCCTTGTCGACGCCGAATTCATAGAAGTTGTTGTAGGTGGTGATGTCTTCCTTCGGGGTCAGCTTCTCGGTGGTCGAAAAGCCCTTGGTGAAGGCCAGGCCCGCCCGGGCCTCCCCCGCCGCCGCGCCGGCCAGGCCCACGCCCGCCAGCCCCGCCATCAGCGTTCGGCGCTTCATGTAGAGGCCGTGGTCGGTGACGTCGTTGTCGGTCAGGTCGGCGGCGTGGCGGATCAGCATGGGGACGCTCCGAAGGGGTACGTCACAGATACGTCAGCGCGCGCCGTTTGGTTACGGCCGCGCGCGATTATTCCGCGCCTTGACGCGCGTTTTGCCGGAGCGCCTGGCGTGGCGCGTAGATCCGGGTCAGGCCCTGCGCCAGCACCGCCCGCTCCGACGGCGACAGGGTCGCGGCATAGGCGGCCAGGGCGGCCTCGACATTGGCCCGCGCCTGGATGTCCAGCGTCCGCGCGTTGGTCAGGCGCTTGCCGACCTCGGCGGGGTCGAAGCTCGGATTGGTCAAGGCCGCCAGCGCCGCCTGGCGCTCGGTGCGGGCCTGGCGGGTGATCGGCTGGTTCTTCTGGTTGGCGGCGCGCAGGGCCAGGCGCAAAGCCTTTCGACTCTGGGGCGAGAGCTGGTCGCCGGCGGTCCACAGCGGAGGCCGGGCCAGGCGCTCGCCGTCTTGCGGCGGCGGAGCCGGGAATTGGGCCGGCGCCTGCGCCGGGGATTGGGCCGGACGGACGGCGGGCGTGGCGCGCGACGGCGTGGCCGGGTCAGCGGCGGGCGGCGGGGCCTGCCAGACCGGCGGCGCATAGGCCGGCGCAGCGGCGAGCGCGGGCGGTGGCGGCGCGACCGGGGGCGGGCTGGACAGCCGCACATAGGTGACGCCGGCCACGCCGCCGATCAGGAACACGTTGAGGGCCGCCGAGACGATCAGGCCGACCAGCAGCGGACGAGGCAGGCTCATAGCTCGGCGGGCTCCTCGATGGCGTCCTGCAGGTCGTTGGACATGTCGACGGCCGTGACCGTCTCGACCCTGCCGTTCGCCATCTGAGTGGCGGCTGCCGGCGCAGCGACGGGCAGCGCGTGGCCGCCGACGGCGACTCCGGCCAGCACCCCGGCGAAGGCGGCGGCCGATAGGCCCAGGGCCGCGCCGAGGCCGGCGATCCAGCGGCCGGCGGTGTTCGGGGCTGGCGGCGCGGCGGCGATCAGCCGGCCCAGCAGGGCGGCGTCGACGCTCTGGGCCGGCGCGAGGTCGAGCAGGCGGTCCAGGTGGGCGGCGGCGTCCAGCACGGCCGAGAGACGCTCGGGCTGGGCGGCCAGCAGGGCGCGCGCGGCCTCGCGCTCGCCTTCGGGCCAGCGCGCGATCTCGCCGCCATAGGTTTCGGCCAAGGCCTCGAACCGCCCTTCGGACATCTCTGGCGACATCATGACCACGCCTCCTTGCTCATCCCGCCCCCCGCAGATCGGCCAGCGACGCCTTCAGCGTCCGACGCCCGCGGGCCAGCAAGCTCTCCAGCGCCTCGACGCTGATCTCCATCAGTCCGGCGGCCTCGATATTGCCCAGGCCCTGGTGATGGCAAAGCACGATCGCCTCGCGCTGGCGAGACGGCAGGGCCGCCAGCGCCGCCTCGACCCGCCGCGACAGCTCCGCGCCCAGCAGGCCGGCGTCCGGGGCCGGCCCGGTGTCTACCTGCTCGGGCGGCGCGTCGGTCGCGATCTCGCGGCGGCGGCGCAGTCGGTCGTAGCAGAGATTCAGGGCCACGCGGTGCAGCCAGGTGTCGAACCGCGCCCCGCCCGGCTTCCAGGCCCGCGCCTGCTTCCAGGCGCGCAGGAAGGTCTCCTGGGCCACGTCCTCGGCCTCGCCGGGATCGTTCAGCATGCGCCGGGACAGGGCGAGGATGCGCGGCAGACGTCGGTCCAGCAGCGTGCGGACGGCGGACGGGTCGCCCCGTCCCACCCCCGCCAGCAAGGCTTCGTCGGGATCGTTCCCGTCGGACGCCAACCGTCAACCTACCGCGCACGTCGCCATCAGACCCCGACCTTGGCCTTGCCCTTCTTGGCCTGCAACTCCTCGAGCGTCAGGATGCCGTCGTTGTTGGTGTCCATCCGCTTGTAGCGCCAGGCCAGCACCTTGTTGGCCTCGGCCCGCGACAGCGAGCCGTCCTTGTCGGCGTCGAAGCGCGAGAACAGCTTCTGGCCGCGCTTGCCGGCCTTGGTCGCCTGAGCGTCGACCTTGGCGTTGCCTTCGCGGAAGGCGGCGAATTCCTCGGGCGAGATCTTGCCGTCCTTGTTGGTGTCCAGCCGCGCGAACAGCTTGTCGCCGTTGGCGGCCTGGAACTGCTCCAGGGTCATGCCGGAGGGGGCCTGAGCCGAAGAGGATTGACCTGAAGCCGAAGCGCTGGAGGCGGATTGCGCCAGAGCCGGCCCGGCCATCGCCAGCACGGCGCCGGCGGCGATCAAGGTGCGTATGATCATCAGTGTGAGGTCTCCAAAAGGATGGATGGCTCGTCCCATGCAGATTGAACGCGCGGATGCGTGGATTCCGTCGTTGGCGCGCTGGAGATATCTAAACCCCCAAAACCCCGTGTCATCCCGGAAGCCTCGCAGAGGCTGTCCGGGATGACACGTCGAGATGGGTGAATAGATGGCAGGAGTACGCCCCTACCCCGGCGCCTTGACGATCGCCTCGTAGGCCGCGCGCGCCTCGACCTTGGCCTTGGCCAGCTTCGGCTTCAGCGTCCTGAACTGCCCAACGTGCCCGGCCTTGGCCATCAGCGCCTTGAAGGCCTTGGGCTCGGCCTCGACGTCGTGGCCGTCCTCCAGGGCGACCTTGATCAGCTGGGAGAGGTCCTGTTCCAGCCGCCAGGCGGCTTCCAGCCGAGCCAGCGCCCCGTCGTCGGCCAGGCCCGCCGCGCGTAGGGCCGCCAGCGCCTCGCCGGTGTTCTGGGCCAACGGGCCGCCGGCGGCCGCGTGGGCCAGCTGCAGAAACTGGGCGGCGAATTCGATGTCGACCAGGCCGCCGGGATCGAGTTTCAGGTCCCAGTCGCCCTTGCCCGGCCGCTCGCGCTCCATCAGCTCGCGCATCTCGACCACGTCGGCGGCGGTCCTGGCCCAGTCGCGCGGTCGACGCAGGGCGGCCTCGATCGCCCCCTCGGCCCGCGCCTGGAACGCCGGCGAGCTGGCCCAGACCACCCGGGCGCGGGTCAGGGCCAACAGCTCCCAGGTCTCGGCCTCGCGCTCGTAATAGTCCCCGAAGGCCGCGAAGCTGACCGCCACCGGCCCCTTGGTGCCGGAGGGCCGCAGCTTCAGGTCGACCTCGTACAGCGTCCCCTCCCCGGTCGGCGCCGACAGGGCCGAGGTCAGGCGCTGGGTGAAGCGGGCGTAGAAGACGTCGGCGCTCCAGCCCTTGACCGCCGACATCGAGGCCGGCTCGTCGGCCACGTAGAGGGTCATCAGGTCGAGGTCCGACTTGGCGGTCATCTCGCGCGAGCCGGCCTTGCCCAAGGCCACCACCGCCACCTGGCCGGGGAAGGCGCCGCCCAGCCGCTCGGTCTCGGCCAGGGCCGCCGGGGCCAGGCCGCCGATGATCAGGTCGGCCAGCTCGGCGAAGGCGCGGCCGATGTCGCGGGCGTCGGCGGTGCCGCTCATCACCCGCACCCCGATCCGGAAGCTCTGGTCGCGAAACAGCCGGCGGGCGGCGTTCATCGCCCCCTCGAAGTCCTCGGGATCCCAAGGCGCGACGGCGGGGGTCTCGATCGGACCGAAGAAGGCCGGATCCAGCAGGGCGTCGAGGGCCGTCGGCCGTCGGGCCAGGGTGGTGGCCAGGCGCGGGGCGAAGGCCATGACCTCGACGATCAGCTCGAACAGCCGCGGCTGGGCCAGGAACAGCGACTGGATCTGCACGCCCGACGACAGGCCGGCGAAGAAGTCGGCGAAGCGGTTGAAGGCCTGGTCCGGCGCGCCGGTGGCGTTGGCCGCGTCCAGCAGGCGCGGGGCCAGGCGGGTGAACAGCTCGCGGCCCCGCTCGGTGCGGGTGGCGGCGATGTGGCCGTGATGCCAGCCGCGGATGGTGGCCGCGACCCGCTCGGGGCTGGAGAAACCCATCCGCTTCAGGGTGGCCAGGGTCTCCGGATCGTCCTCCACCCCGGTGAACACCAGGCTGCCGAACCGCGACGACAGCTCCTCCTCGCCGGCGAACAGGCGGCCGTAGCGCAGGTTGACGCCTTTCAGGATCTTGCCGACGGCGGCGTCGAAGCCGCGCAGATTGTCGTGCCCCCACAGGGCGGCGACCTTTTTGCGCTCGGCGTCGGACTCCGGGAGCTTGTGGGTCTGGTCGTCGGCGATCATCTGGGCGCGGTGCTCCAGCGCCCGCAGATCCTTGTAGGCCTCCGTCAGCCAAGCGGCGTCCTCGGGGGTGACGTGGCCGGCCTCGGCCAGGGCGGCCAGGGCGTCGAGGGTGCGCGGGCTGCGCAGGTCGGGCTGGCGGCCGCCCAGGATCAGCTGCTGGGTCTGGACGAAGAACTCGATTTCGCGGATGCCGCCGCGCCCCAGCTTCAAGTCCGCGCCCTTGGCGGTCAGGCGGTCGTCGACCTTGTAGGTGTGGATCTGGCGCTTGATCGAGTGAATGTCGGCGATGGCCGCGAAGTCCAGGTTCCGCCGCCAGATGAACGGCTGCAACGCCTCCAGGAAGGCCGCGCCCTCACCCAGGTCGCCGGCCGCGATCCGGGCCTTGATGTGGGCGGCCCGCTCCCAGTTCTGGCCGACGCTCTCGTAGTAGTCCATGGCCGCATCGACTGGCATGGCCGGCGGGGTCGAGGACGGATCGGGGCGCAGGCGCAGGTCGATGCGGAAGACATAGCCGTCGCCGGTCCGCTCCTGCAGCACCCGGCCCAGATGGTTGGCGATCCGCACCGCCACGGCTTGGGGCTCGTGCCCCTCGGCGACCGGCAGTTTCTCCGGCGCGTAGAAGATCGAGAAGTCGATGTCGCTGGAATAGTTCAGCTCGAACGCGCCGTGCTTGCCCATGGCGATGCAGAACAGGCCCGGCGCGGGGCCGGCCTCGCCCTCTCCGATCCGGGCCAGCGCGCCGCGATCGACCTCCTGGCGAACGGCCTGGGCCAAGGCGGCGCGCAGGGTGGCGTCGGCGAAGCGGGTCAGGGCGCCGGTCACCTGGTCCAGGTCCCAGACGCCGCCCAGATCGCAGAGGGCGGTCAGCAGGTGCAGGTCGGCCTTCAGCTCGCGCAGGACCCGGCGGGCGGTCTCGAAGTCGGGCTCGGCGGCCACGGCCTCGGCGGCGGCCAGGACCTGGGCCAAGGTCTGGTCCGGATCGCCATCCAGGATGCTCGGCAAGCGCCGGCCGTCGCGTCGCGCCAGGCCGGCCAGGTAGGGCGAGGCGGCGAAAACCGGGGCCAGCGCCGCCCAGGCCGCGTCGACGCCGCCCATGGCCTCACCCGCCCGCTTGGCGATCGCCTCATGGGCCCGCTCGGCCGCCTTGGCGTCCAGGACAGGCCCGCATGGGGCCAGGCGGGCGCCAAGCGGAGCGCTGGGAGAGCCAGGGAGCGGTCGAGTCATGCGGGCACGGTGGCCCGCCTTGCGGCCCCGATGCAAGACTCGCGCTTGACGTAGGAATTTACAGTTGTAACCATCAGCATCGAGGAAACGGCAGGAACCGCATCCGACGATGATCGAGCTCTTCGCCCTCGCCCTGATCCGGGCCCAGATCGCCGCCGCCGCCGCGGTGCTGCTGGTGGTGTTGCTGCGGCCGTCGGCGCGCCAGCTGTTCGGCCCGCGCCGCGCCTATGGCCTGTGGGCCATCGTGCCGGCCGCCGCGGCCGCCGCCTTCTTCCCCAGCCTGGCCGAGACCATGGACATCGGCTCGCCAGCCCAGCCGCTGGGCGTCTGGGCGTCCAAGCTGGTTTTGCTGTGGCTGGCCGGCTGCGCGATCGCCACGGCGGTCCTGGCCCTGCGCGAGCACCTGTTCCGCCGCCGCGTCCATCAGGGGGTCGCCGGTCCCGCCGTCATGGGCGCCCTGTGGCCGCGCATCGTGCTGCCGTCCGACTTCGCCGAGCGGTTCGACGCGCGCGAGCGGTCGATGATCCAGCTGCACGAGCGCACCCACATCAATCGCGGCGATCCGATCGCCAACCTGGTCATCGCCGCCATGGGGGTGCTGGGCTGGTGCAACCCGATGATCGCCCTGGCTTCGCACCTGGTCCGCATCGACCAGGAGCTGGCCTGCGACGCCACCGTCGTGGCTCTGCGCGGCGATATCCGCGCCGACTACGCCAAGGCGCTGATGAAGGCGCAGATGAGCGTCTCGGTCTCGCCGCTGTCCTGCGGCTGGGCCACCCATCCGCTGATCCTGCGCGTCTCGCTGCTGAACCGCCGCGAGCCCAGCCTGGCCCGCGACATCGCCGGCTTTCTGACCATGACCTTCCTGACGGTGGCGACGATGGCGCTGGTCTGGAGCATCGCCCCGCGCGGGCCGGACGCCAACGACCTGCGCCCCGGCCTGGCCGCGCAGATGGACCCCTATACCGGCGCGATCGTCTGGGTCCAGGCGGACCGGTAGGGCCAACCCGTCTTCCCCCTCCGGGGGAGGAGGGCCGAAGGCCCGGAGGGGGCGAGTAGCGGATTACTCACCTCACTTGCCCCACCTGACCGCCCCCCACCTGACCGCCCCCACCTGACCGCTACGCGGTCGTCCGCCCCCGGAGGGGGCGGAAGGAGCCTCCCCCTACTCCACCCGCGGCAGCACCAGCGCCACGCGCAGGCCCGGGCCCATGCCGTTGAATTCGCCGGGCCCCTCGGCCAGCTCCAGCCGGCCGCCGTGCGAGGCGGCGACGGCCTGGACCAGCGACAGGCCAAGGCCCGCGCCGGGCTCGCTGCGGCTGTTCTCCAGGCGCACGAAGCGCTGGACGACGCGGGCGCGGTCGGCCTCGGGCACGCCAGGGCCTGTGTCGGTGACCGAGAACTCCAGCTCGCCGGACGAGGTGCGGCGAGCCCGCAGCATGATGGCCCCGCCCTCGGGCGTATATTTGATGGCGTTGTCGAGGATGTTGGCCAGGGCCTGGGCCAGGAACTCGCGGTTGCCCTTGATCGGCAGGGCCGGAACGATCTCGGCCTTGAAGTCCAGGCCCTTGTCCTCGCACGACAGCTCGTAGAGCTCGGCCATGTCGGTGGCCAGTTCCGAGGCGTCGAACGTGCGCTGGTCGGGGGCCGAGCCGGCGGCCTGCAGGCGGGCGATGGCCAGCACGGCGTTGAAGGTCTTCAGCACCCCGTCGGCGTCCATCAGCGCCGTCTCCAGCGCGGCCACCGGATCGCCCTTGCCGTTCTCGGCGTCGATCAGGGCCACCTCCATGCGCGCCCGCAGACGGGTCAGCGGCGAGCGCAGGTCGTGGGCGATGGCGTCGCCGGCGTGGCGCAGGCCGCCCATCAGCCGCTCGATCCGGTCGAGCATGTCGTTCAGGCCCTCGGCCAGCTCGTCGTATTCGTCACGCGTGCCCCGCACCCGGGCCCGGGCGTGCAGGTCGCCGGCCCGCACGTCGTTGACCACGTCGACCAGCCCTTGCATCGAGCGGCTGACATTGCGGCTGATCAGGATCCCGCCGGCCATGCCCAGCAGGATGACCAGCGCCCCGGCGCCCCACAGGGCGCGGACGATCTTGCGGACATAGGCCTCGGAGGCGTCGACGTCGGCCCCGACGAACAGGATCTCGCCATGCTCCAGCCGCTGCTGCACGCCCTTGGCCGCGGCCTTGACCTCGGCCCCGTCCAGGTCGGTCTCGGTGACCTTGAAGCTGGCCCATTCCGGACCGTCGCCCTCGAAATTGGCGACCGGCGACTCCTCGATCGAGCCCGAGATGCGCTTGCCGTTCTTGTCGGCCAGGAAATAGAGGAACGGCCGCTCGCCCGTCGCCCGCTCGACGATGGTCTGGTTCAGGGCGTCGACGCCGCCTTGGCGGTAGGCCGCCTCCAGGCTCTCGAACTCGCGGCTGATCTCGGCCTGGGCGCGACGGTTCACCTCGCCGGCCGTGGCCACGTAGATATAGCCCAGGAAGGCGCTGGCGGCCGCCGCGAACAGGGCCAGGAACAGCAGGGTCAGCCGGAACGGCGTGGTGCGGAGAAGGCGCGGCAGACGCATGGGCTAAGTCTTCTTGCCGAGCAGCGCGGCGACGTTTCGGCGGTTGTCGAGGATACGAAGGATGATGATGCCGTTCCCGTCGGCTAGTGATCGATAGACGATCGTCCAAGGACGGACGCTGAAGCTGTGAGGATCACCCGCGAGGTCGGGGCGAAACCGCCCCAGATGCGGTCGCTTGGCGAGCCGTTCGCTCGCCCGGTTGAGCCGCGCCATGATAGCCTCGGCGCGTTCTGCTCCGTTATCGGATGCGATCCACAAATAGATGCCCCGGATATCACGCCGGGCGCTGGGGGATCTGACAACCGTGGGAGCGCCCATCAGCCCTTCTGGGTCTTCTCGAATTCGGCGCGAGCATCGGCCAACATTTCTTCAAAGTCCCAGGGCTCGACCTTACCCTCGGCGACCTCATCAAGCGCCTCTTGGATCAGCTCGTTGAGCCCATCGCGGTTTCGCTCGAACCAAGCGTCCTCTTCGGCCTGCGTCAGCGGCGGGCCGTACAGGTCCGACAGGTCGTCCTCATCCGCCTCGGGTTTGGCCGGCTTGTTCATGGTCTGATCCTACCACGCCCTCGCGTAACCGCCTACGGATCGAGCCGGTAGCCGGCGCCGCGCACGGTCTGCAGCATGGCCCGGTCGAAGCCCTTGTCGATCTTCGAACGCAGGCGCGAGATGTGCACGTCGATGACGTTGGTCTGCGGGTCGAAGTGGTATTCCCAGACCTTCTCCAGCAGCATGGTGCGGGTCACCGACTGGCCGGCGTGGCGCATCATGAACTCCAGCAGCTGGAATTCGCGCGGCTGCAGGTCGATCTCCCTGCCCTGGCGATGGACCGTCCGGTTGATCAGGTTCATCTCCAGCTCGCCCACCTTCAGGGTGGTGGCGACGGCGCCGGTCTCGCGGCGGCGCGACAGGGCCTCGACGCGGGCCATCAGCTCGGGGAAGGCGTACGGCTTGACCAGGTAGTCGTCGGCGCCGGCGCGCAGGCCGACGACACGGTCGTTGATCTCGCCCAGGGCCGACAGGAACAGCACCGGGGTCTGGTCGCCCTCGCGGCGCAGGGTCTCGACCACCTGAACACCATCAAGCTTGGGCATCATGCGGTCGACGATCAGCACGTCGTAGCCGCCCTTCTGAGCCTCGCCGAGCCCCGCCTCGCCATCGGGCGCGTGCTGGACGTCGTAGCCGGCTTCCTTGAGGCCGTGCGCCATGGCGGCGGCGGCCTCCAGATCGTCCTCGATAATCAAAATACGCATCAGTGAGCCCCTCATGCGCGAACACAGCGGTGGAACGATCGACGTTCTCCCGATTCTGGTCGATCGCGCGATAGTTGCTCCTCGAATACCGGTTTCGGAGAGCGGCGTAACTTAAACCTTCGACAGATACGAAAAAGCCCCGCTCCGGCGGACCGGAGCGGGGCTGGATCGTTCGACCAAGGAGCGCCTTACGGGGCGATCTTCAGCGGCACGAAGACCGGGCGGTTCTGGCGGATGATCTTGACCAGGACGCTGGTGCGGCCGGCCTTCTTGGCGTTGGCCACCGCGGCGTTGACCTCGGCGACGTTGGTGACGGGAGCGCCGTTGATGTTCGACAGGACGTCGCCCTTGGCCAGGCCCTTCTCGCCGGCGTCGCTGTCGCCCTTCACGCCGGTGACCAGCAGCCCCTTGATCTCGCTGTCGATCTTGTAGGTCTGGCGCGAGGCCGGATCGATCGCGCCCAGGGTCAGGCCCAGGGAGTCGACCCGCTGGCTGGCGGGCTTGTCCGGGGTCGGGGTCGTACCGCCGTCCTGATCCTGATCGTCGTCGTTCAGGCCCAAGGCGTTCTCGGCCGGACGGGTGCCCGACTTGACGTCGACCGTGCGCGGCTTGCCGTCGCGGATGACCGTCATCCGGATCGTCTCGCCCGGACGGGCCTTGGCCACTTCGCGGGTCAGTTCCGAGCGGTTGGCGACGGGCGTGCCGTTGACGGCGGTCAGGATGTCGTCCGGCAGCAGGCCCGACTTGGCGGCGGGACCGCCCGGGACCAGCTCGGCGACGATCGCGCCCTTCACGTCCTTCAGGCCCAGGGCCTCGGCCGACTCGGCGCTGAAGTCCTGGATGGTCACGCCGATATAGCCGCGCACCACCTTGCCGGAAGAGATCAGCTGCTTGGCGGTCGCCTCGGCGATGTCGGCCGGGATGGCGAAACCGATGCCGACCGAGCCGCCCGACGGCGAATAGATGGCGCTGTTGACGCCGATCACGCGGCCGTAGATGTCGAAGCTGGGACCGCCGGAATTGCCACGATTGATCGGCGCGTCGATCTGGATGTAGTTCACGAACGAGGACGTGACGTCCTGCAGGTCGCGGTTATAGGCCGAGATGATGCCGGCGGTCGCCGTGCCGCCCAGGCCGAACGGGTTGCCGATCGTGATCACCCAGTCGCCGACCCGCGGCTTGGCCTGGTTCTCGAAGTTCACATACGGGAAGTCGGCGCCCTTGGCTTTCGGATCGACGACCTTGATCACCGCCAGGTCCGTGCCCTCGTCGCGGCCGACCAGGGTGGCCTTCAGCTCGCGGCCGTCCTTCATCACCACCTGGATGTCGTCGGCGTCGGCCACGACGTGGTTGTTGGTGACGATGTAGCCGTCGGCCGAGATGAAGAAGCCCGAACCGGCCGACTGTTGCTTCGGCGTGGCGGGGCTGTCGCCGTCGTCGTCCTGGCCTTGGCCGGGAGCCGGCTTGCCCTTCTGGCCGCGCGGCACGATGTCGAAGCCTTCCAGGCCCGGGATGCGCAGCGCCTGGGGCGAGGCCTTGGACGTCACGTTGATCTGGACGACGGCGGGCGAAACCTTCTCGAAGATGTCGGCGAACGACAGCGGCGCGCCCGGCGGCGGCGCGAAGGCCGGGGCGCCGGCCACCGCGGCGCGGACCGCCGGAGCCTCGGCGGCGCCCGCCGTACCCATACGCATGCCGACCCCGGCCAGAGCCGCGCAGGCCACGCCCGCGCCCGCGACGGCGCCTACAATGAATCCCGACTTCCTAGCGGTCATTCGTCTTTCCTCATCCGCGCGGTCCGCGCGGCTCCTTCGCATCACCCCGCGCGCCCGGCGCGCGGTCACAGTCGATCTGAGAACCTAGTCCCGACAATAAAAGGTGCAATGGTTCTCGAATTATCTTTCCGTCATCCGCAAGGCGCTTCTTGCGGCCCCTTTTCGGCGCAATCGTGTCAATCGTCTTCCAGCAAACGCCTCAGACGGTCTTCCTCGTCCTGCGAAAGCTCTGTCTGCTCCGTTTCGCGGCGCCGCAAAAGGCCGAACATCAGTCCGCCTCCTAGCAACAATACGCCGGCTGGAGCCAACCACAGCACGGCGTTGCCGGCCGAGAACCTCGGCTTCAGCAAGACGAACTCGCCGTAGCGCTGCACGAGGAACGCACGGATTTCGCGATCGCCGCGCCCCTGCTTGACCTGTTCGCGGACAATTCGCCGCAGGTCGCCGGCCAGCTGGGCCTCGGAATCGTCGATCGACTCGTTCTGGCAGACCAGGCAGCGGACTTCCTTGAAGAGCTCGCGGGCCCGGGCTTCCTGGGCGGGGTCGGACAGGCGCTCCGACGGTTCCGAGGCGCTGCCCATCAGGGCGACGGCGGCCAGGGCGACGGCGAGGGCGCGGACACGTCCTTCTTCCCCCTTCGGGGGAGGAGGGCCAAAGGCCCGGAGGGGGCGAGTGATCCAGCGGAGCAGGGTTCGAAGAGCCCCCTCCACCGCCGTTCGGCGGTCCCCCTCCCCCAGGGGGGGAGGAAGAAAGATATCGTTCCCCCTCACGACACCACCTCCTCGGCCCGCCGTCCCACGCCCAGGCGGGCGCGGCGGTCGGACAGCGACACGACGCCGCCCAGGGCCATGATCAGCGGGCCCAGGAAGATCAGCCGCACCCAGGGGTTCACATAGGCGCGGACCAGCCAGGCCGGCTTGCCGCCCTCGCCTGCCCGGCGCTCGCCCAGCACGACATAGATGTCGTCCAGCAGGCGCGGGCAGATGGCGACTTCCGAGGTGGTCTGGGCGCCGGTCGGATAGAAGCGGCGCTCGGGTTCGGCATGGCAGATCTCAGTCCCGGCCTTGTTGGTCACCTTCACCACGCCGCGCTCGGCCAGGTAGTTCGGTCCCTCGACCGTGCCGACGTCGCTGAGCGTCAGAGTGTAGGCGCCCAGGGCGTGGGAGTCGTTGAGGCTTAGGGCCTGGGCGGCCTCGACCCGCCAGGCAGTCTCGAACGAGGCCCCCAGCACGAAGATGCCGAGGCCGGCATGGGCCAGGGTCGTGCCCCAGGCGCCGCGCGGCAGGCCGCGCGACCGGCGCAGGCTTTCGGCGGCGGGGACGCGGAACAGCTTCAGGCGATCGGCCAGCTCCAGCAACGCGCCGCCGACCAGCCAGAAGCCGACGACCAGCCCGCCGCTGGCCAGGGCCTTGCGCGGCTGGACGATCCCGTAGGCGATCAGGCCCAGGACGGCGGCGGCGGCCAGCACCACCCACAGCCGGCGCGCCACGCCGCGCGCGTCGCCGCGCTTCCAGGCCAGCAGCGGCCCGGCCGGCAGGATGGCGAAGGCCAGGATCATCAGCGGCACGAAGGTCAGGTTGAAGAACGGCGCGCCGACTGAGACCGCCTCGCCGTCCAGGGCCTCGCGGATCAGCGGATACAGGGTTCCCAGCAGCACCACCGCCGTCGCCGTCGACAGCAGGATGTTGTTGAGCACGATGGCGCTCTCGCGGCTGATGGCGCGGAACTGGCCGCCCGGGTTCAGGGTCGGAGCGCGCAGGGCGAACAGCAGGAAGCCGGTCCCCGCCGCCAGGCCCATCATGATCAGCAGCAGCACGCCGCGCGTCGGGTCGACGGCGAAGGCGTGGACGCTGGTCAGCACCCCCGAGCGCACCAGGAAGGCGCCCAGCATCGAGAAGGTGAAGGCCGCCAGGGCCAGGAAGGCCGTCCAGCCCGGCAGGGCGCCGCGCTTCTCGGTGACGATGGCCGAGTGCAACAGGGCCGCGCCGATCAGCCACGGCATGAAGCTGGCGTTCTCGACCGGGTCCCAGAACCACCAGCCGCCCCAGCCCAGCTCGTAATAGGCCCAGAAGGCGCCCAGGGTGATGCCGATGGTCAGCAGGCTCCAGGCCGCCAGGGTCCAGGGCCGCACCCAGCGGGCCCAGGCCGCGTCGATCCGGCCCTCGATCAGGGCGGCCATCGACAGCGAATAGACCACCGAGAAGCCGACATAGCCGCTGTAGAGGAACGGCGGGTGGGCGGCCAGGGCCGGGTCCTGCAGCAGCGGATTGAGCGAACGGCCTTCGACGGGGACGTCCAGCAGCCGCGCCATCGGGTTGGAGGCGAAGACGGTATAGGCCAGGAACAGCACGCCCAGCGCGCCTTGCACGGCCAGGGCGTAGGCCCGCAGGCGCGGCGGCAGGCTGTCGCCGAACACCGCCATGGCCGCGCCGTAGCCGGTCAGCACCAGGCACCACAGCAGCATCGAGCCCTCGTGGCTGCCCCAGGCGCCGGCCACCTTGTAGAGCAGCGGCTTGGCCGTGTGCGAGTTGGCCGCGACATTGGCGACCGAGAAGTCCGAGACCACGAAGGCGTGGATCAGGGCCGCGAAGGCGACCAGGACGGCGACGAAGGCGGCGATGGCCGCGCCCTGGCCGGCCCCGGCCAGCACCGGCGAGCGCCGCGCGCCGCCGACGGCCGACAGCCCGGTCTGGGCGACCGACAGCATCAGCGACAGGATCAGGGCGAAGGACCCGAGTTCGATAATCATCCCCTTCTCCCCTTGCGGGAGAAGGTGTCGCGCAGCGACGGATGAGGGGTCGCACAGACTTTTCCGGACAGGGTTTTCAACCCCTCATCCGTCTGGCTTCGCCAGCCACCTTCTCCCGCAAGGGGAGAAGGGATGTAGCGCGCCATCATTGCTTCTTGCCCTCGTAGCTTGGCGCACCCGCCCCCTCGCCGCGCCACTCGCCCTGCTTCTTCAGCGCCTTGGCGACGTCGCGGGGCATGTAGCGCTCGTCGTGCTTGGCCAGCACCTGCTTGGCGACGAAGGTTCCGTTCGCATCGAAGGTCCCGTCGGCGACGATCCCCTGCCCCTCGCGGAACAGGTCGGGCAGGTCGCCGTGGTAGACCACCTTGGCCGTGGCCCTCTGGTCGGCGACCACGAACTCGACGTCGCCGCCCGGATGCTTGACCACGCTGCCGCGCTGGACCAGGCCGCCCAGCTGGACCTTGCGACCGGGGGCGACGTGGGCCTCCTGCGCCTGGGCCGGGGTGTAGAATAGCGAGATGCTGTCGCGCAGGCCATAGAGGGCCAGGCCGACGGCCAGGGCCAGCACCGGCGCGATGGCCAGCAGGATGGTCAGGCGGCGGCGCGCCTTGCGGGATTTGGGCCAGAAACTCATGGCTTTGTGACTTCGGGGGCGGTCTTTTGGGCGGGCGTGTCGGCGGCCTGGCGCAGGGCCGACAGCACCTTGGGCTGGTCCTTGAAGCGGGCGGTCGCCCTCGCCAGCGCCGCGTCGCGCTTGGCCGTCTCGCCCAGCACGGCGTAGGCGCGGACCAGCCGCACCCAGCCATCGGGATCGTCCGGCGCCTGGGCCAGGCGTGCGGCCAGGCCCTCGACCATGCCGGCGATCATGCCCTGGACCTGCGGATTGGCGTCAGCGGCGGGCTCGGCGCTGGGCAGACGGCCCGTGGCCTCGACCTGGGCCATCTCCTGGGAGAGGGCCGCATAGCCGGGATCGGTCGTCGGCAGGCTGGCTCGCAGCGCGCGCCAGTCGGAGAGGCCGCCCTGGACGTCGCCTTCGGCGATCTTGCCGCGCGCCAGGTAGTAGCGGGCGCGCAGGTCGTTCGGATCGACCTTCAGCGCCTCGCCGAACGCCAGCTTGGCGTCGGCCCCGACATCCCCTTTCGCCTCCATGACGAAGGTCTCGCCCAGCAGGCTCCAGACATCGGCGCGCTTGGGGGCCAGGCGGACGGCCTTGCGCAGGGCCGCCTCGGCCCCGGACAGGTCGCCGGCCACGGCGCGGGCCTTCGCCAGGAACAACAGCGGCTCGACGTCCTTGGGCCGCTCGGCGGCGACGCCCTCCAGCACGGCGGCGATCTTCTCGGGCTCCAGCGTCGACGGATCGGCGGCCTTCCACTCGGCCACGCGCTGGGCATAGGGCTGGTCGGGCAGTTCGGGACGGCCCAGCACGACATAGAGGCCCGCGGTCGCGACGCAGGCCGCGCCGATGGCGGCGACCACGGCCTTGCGCGGGCCCAGGCCGTCGCGAGGCCAGCTTTCGGCCTGGTCGGCGGCGGCCAGCAGGCCCCGCCCCGCTTCGACGCGGGCGGCCTTCAGCTCGGTCTCGGCCAGCAGGCCGTCGATGGCCAGGCGTTCGACCTCGGCCAGGCGGCGGCGATGCGGCTCCAGCCGGGTCTGGGCGTCGTCGACGGGCCGGGCCCGCGCCGCGCCGCGCAGCACCAGCCCCGCCGTCGCGGCCGACAGCCCCGCCGCGGCGATCCAGAAAGCGATCATGGCCGCGTGGTAGCGTGTTCCCGCGCCGGCCGTTAGCGGAAAAAGCGCTTAAGTGGGGTGGATATCCACGTCATGCTCAGCGCGACGCCGACGGAGACCTCATGACGCCGATCCTGCTGATCCCGGGCCTGCTGTGCTCGGAGGAGATCTTCGCGCCGCAGCTGCCCGCCCTGTGGCCCCATGGCCCCGTGACGATCGCCCAGACCCTGGCTGGCGACACGATCGCCGACATGGCCGCGCGGATCCTGGCCGACGCCCCGCCGCGCTTCGCCTTGGTCGGTGTCTCGATGGGCGGCTACCTGTCCTTCGAGATCCTGCGCCAGGCGCGAGAACGGGTCGCGAAGCTGGCCCTGGTCTGCACCTCGGCCCGGCCGGACACGCCCGAACAGACCGCCGGCCGCCGCAAGATGCTCGAGCAGGCCCGCGCCGTCGGTTTCGAGCGGTTCTGCGCCCTGGGCGCCGACGCCCTGACCCATCCCAGCCGCAAGGGTGATCCCGAGCTCAACGCCATCAGCATGCGGATGGGCCGCGCCGTGGGCCTGGAGGCCTTCGCGCGCCAGACCGAGGCGGTGATCGGCCGCGTCGACAGCCGGCCGCTGCTGGGGTCGATCAAGGTCCCGACCGTGATCGTGGTGGGCGATACGGATCCTCTGACCCCGGCGGTGCTTTCCGAAGAGATGGCGGCGGCGATCCCCGGCGCGAAGCTGGTGATCGCGCCGACGTGCGGCCACGTGATCACGCTGGAGCGGCCCGAGGTGGTGAATGACGCGTTGGTGGGGTGGCTGGAGGGGTAGTCCAGCAGGGCTTGGCGCGTTTTTCATTTACCCTGCCTCCCTGGGCCTTGTGCCCAGGGCCCATCATTCAGCAGGCAGCGCGTCAGACGAGCGCTCGCCAACGCGACCGAGACCCACTGACCCTTCGCCGAGCCCAGCCGCACCATGGGTCCTCGCCACAAGGGCGAGGAAGGCGGGTAATTTTGTGGGTGTTGTAGCGAGAAACCCTACGCCGCGATCGCGGCCGCCGCGCGGCGGCGGACGATCTCGGCGGTCTTGTCGTCGCGGGTGTAGGCGATGAAGCCGGCGGCGACGTCCAGGTACTTCACGGCCAGGGACGAGTCGCCGCCCTCGCCGGTGCGGGCCACGTGCAGAACGTCCTCGATATAGGGATCGAGGCGGCCGTTCAGCTTTTCCAGGATCTTGTTGCGCGAGGTGCCGTAGCCGGCCTTGTCGGCGCAGGAGCGCAGCTCGGCCACGAAGGCCAGCGCGCCCTGGGCGCGGCGGATCAGCGCCTCGTCCGGCTCGTCGACCAGCTTGGCGACGCCGCGGGCGCCCTTCTTGGCCATCATCGAGATGGGCCGGGTCGGCAGGGCCTGTTCCAGCGCCTTGTCGGACTGGTCCATGCGGATCTCGCAGGCCTTGGCCATGGTCTGCTTGAAGCGCGCCAGGCGCTTGCCCCAGGGACCGTCCTTGTTGATGTCGACCGACTGCTGGAACTCGACGATCTGCAGGTGGACCTTGTGCGCGCCCTGGGCGGCCTGGCGGCCCACCTTCTCGCCGCCGGCGAAATCGAACTCCTCGACCCGGCGGACCGAGGCCTCGATGTCGGCCAGGATGCGTTCGCCAAACGCCTTGACCTCGGACGAGGCCAGGTAGCGGTCGGAGGGACGGTCCATCACGGCCGAGATCACCCGCATGATCCGCCAGTCGTCGGGCAGGTGGGCGGACAGGATGTCCAGCAGCAGCGGGCCGGCGTCGTCGCTGATCCGGCTGGCGTCGCGATAGGCCAGCTTGGCGGCGGTGGCGCGATCCTCCGACATGCGGCTGACCCATTCCGACAGCTTGGGCAGGCACGAACGGGCGATGGCCGACAGCTGCAGGCACAGGGCCAGGTGCTCGGGATCGCAAAGCGAACGCACGCTGTCGAAGGCGGCGTTCTCGGGATCGCGCAGGCCGGCGGCGGCGCTCTTGCACAGCTCGTCGAAGACTTCGGGGACGCCGTTCTCCAGGTCCCACGGATTGCACTTGGCCGCGGCTTCCTCGACGCGGCTGGGCGCGATGACCTTCAGCGCCTTCCACAGGCGCGACAGCACCGGCGCGGGAAACGACACGCAGTTCTCGCCGCGCGCGGCGCACAGCGGCACGATCGGGGCCAGGATGTTGTTGCGGACGAATCGGTTGGCGGTCTCGTCCTCGACCAGCCCGCGCACGGCCGCCAGCGACCCGGTCGCGCCGGCGCTCGACAGCGCCAGCTCAAGGCTGCGCAGCGCCGAGTCCGGAGCGGTTTCCACCAGCGTCCGGATGATCTGCAGTTTGTGCGCGGCGATGGCGGCCATGGTCCCCCGTGTCGGAGCAGCGGATTCCGACAGGCGTCAACCATGTTCGGAACGAGGTTAAGGATTTCCGAAACCCGAGGAAATTCATAGCCCCCGTAACGAGATGTCGCGGCGAGAAAGCCCTGGCCTACTGGAGGTTTAGCCGACCATGCCCACGGCGCGCGAAAGCCCCGCCCGCGACGAAACGTCACAACCATAGGTCATGTTTCGGCGCGTGGCAGATCCAGGGTGACGCGCAATCCGCCCAGCGGCGATTCACCAAGCTTGACCGATCCGCCGTAGGCGCGGGCCAATTCGTCGACGATCGACAGGCCAAGACCCGACCCGGGCGCATTCTCGTCGAGCCTCTGGCCGCGCTTCAGCGCCTGGGCGCGCTCGTCGGGCGGCAGGCCGGGGCCGT
This sequence comes from Caulobacter sp. Root343, assembly GCF_001425745.1. Lineage (GTDB taxonomy): Bacteria > Pseudomonadota > Alphaproteobacteria > Caulobacterales > Caulobacteraceae > Caulobacter. The sequence continues at coordinate 170,838 of NZ_LMDF01000005.1, forward strand.
CGTCGTCGACGGTCAGCAGCATCCGCCCCTCGCCCGCCGGCGCGGCCTCGACGCGGATCTTGCCCCGGCACCACTTGCCGGCGTTTTCCATGACGTTGCCGGCCAGTTCCAGGAGGTCCTGCTTCTCGCCCTGGAAGGCCAGGTCCTCGGGGCAGCGCCAGTCGATCTCGACGCCCCGCCCTTCGGACTTGTCCTGGAAGATCCGCTCCAGGGTCACGGCCAGCTCGTCCAGGATCGGCTCGACCGGCGTGCGTTCGCCGCTGGTTTGGGAGCGGGCGGCGGCGCGGGCCCGGCGCAGGTGGTGGTCGACCTGCTCGCGCATGGTCTGGGCCTGGCGCTCGACCACCTCGGCCAGCTGGCCCGGCTGCTGGCTGGCCTCGGTCAGCATCACCGACAGCGGGGTCTTCAGCGCATGGGCCAGGTTGCCGACGTGGGTGCGCTGGCGCTCGACCACTTCCTGGTTGTGGGCCAGCAGGGCGTTCAGCTCGCCGGCCAGGGGCGCGAGCTCCTCGGGATAGATCCCGTCCACCCGCTCGGCCTTGCCCCGGCGCACGGCCGCCACCTCGCGACGCAGGCGGAACAGCGGCTGCAGGCCGAAGCGCACCTGCACCACCACCGCCAGGATCAGGCCGCCGCCCAGGATCAGCAGGGCGATGGCGGTGATGCCCGCGAAACGGTCGGCGTCGGCGTCGATCGGCGAGCGGTCCTCGGCGGCCAGGAACACCACGGGATTGGCGTAGCCCGGCAGGCGGGTCAGGATGGCGGCCGCCCGCAGCGGCTTGTCCTGCGGCCCGCGCATGTCGAAATACTGGGTCTTGCCCGGGGCGCCGTCCAGCTGGTCGATCTGGGCCGAGGCCAGCATCAGGTCGCTGTCGAACAGCGAGCGCGAGCGCACGATCGGCCGCATCGACCCGTCCGGCAGCCGGTCCAGGATCACCCAGTAGCGGCCGGAATAGGCCCGCGTCGCCCGGATGTCGGTCAGCACCGGCGCGCGCAGCTGGCCGTCCTCGACGGTCGAGCCGGCATAGAGGTCGTCGGTCAGCACGGCCAGCGACTGGTCGAACCGGCGGATGGCCGCGCCGCGGAACTGGGCGGTCAGGAAGACGCCGGTGATCACCATGACCAGCAGCGTCCAGATCCCAGCGATCAGGACCAGGCGGCGGACCAGCGAACGGCGGCGCAGGTCCAGCAACGGCTTAGGCCGCGCTCTCGCCTTCCAGCGGGGTCAGGCGATAGCCCAGGCCGCGGACGGTCTCGATGCGGTCGGCGCCCAGCTTCTTGCGCAGGCGGCCGATGAACACCTCGATGGTGTTGCTGTCGCGGTCGAAGTCCTGGTCGTACAGGTGCTCGACCAGCTCGGTGCGGCCGATCACCCGGCCCTGGTGCATCATCATGTAGTGCAGCAGGCGGTATTCCAGCGAGGTCAGGCGCAGCGGCTCGCCGTTGACGCTGGCGCGAGCCGCGCGGGGATCCAGGCGCAGGGCGCCGCACGACAGCGACGGCGCGGCGTGGCCGGCCGAGCGCCGCAGCAGGGCGCGCAGGCGAGCCAGCAGCTCCTCGGTGTGGAACGGCTTGGCCAGGTAGTCGTCGGCCCCGGCGTCGAACCCGGCGACCTTGTCGCTCCAGGCGCCGCGAGCGGTCAGGATCAGCACGGGCGTGGCGACATTGCCGCGCCGCCAGCGCTCCAGCACCGACACGCCGTCCACCTTGGGCAGGCCAAGATCCAGGATCACCGCGTCATAGGGCTCGGTCTCGCCCAGGAACTGGGCTTCCTCGCCGTCGGGGGCGTGGTCGACGGCGTAGCCGGCGTCGGCCAGGGCCAGCTTCAGCTGGCGCGACAGGTCGGGATCGTCCTCGACGAGCAGGATACGCATGGGTCTGTGAAACTCCTTAGCCGCCGCTGAGGATCTGGCCGGTGCGGGCGTCGACGATGAAGTCGATGCGACGGCCGTCCGCCGCGGCCCAGCGCACGCGATAGGTCGAGCCCTCGAGGCCCGCGTCCAGCACCCGGCCCGGCACGCGCCGGCCGATCATCTCGATCACGCGCGACAGCGGCACCAGCTGGCCCGACTGCACGCCGCCCCGCGCCTGGTCCGACTGGGCGCGCCAATCGGCGCCCAGCGAGTCAGGGCCACGACGCTGCGCGGACGCCATGCCCGGAAGGGCGGCGGCCAGCGCGGCGGCGACGAGAATGACGCGGATCGTTTTCATGCTCTCCGGTCTAACGGACCCCGGCTGAATGGAGACTGAACGCAGGGGTTATGAACGGGCTGCGTCCTTCTGTCACGGTCGGACACGCTTCGAACGCGCCGGACGGCCCGGATCCGTCGCGAGCGGTCACGGGGCGATCAGAGGTTCGCCCGAAAATCCCTCTCTCATAGAGAGAGGGAGGGGCCCACGCTGCAGGCGTGGGAGGGTGAGAGATTATAATCTCTCAGGACAAAGCCCGCTTCTCTCCCGCCCTCTCGGCCAAAGGCATCAGGCTTTCCGGCAGGCAGTGTAACCACTCACCCTCCCACCGCTTCGCGGCGGGCCCCTCCCTCTCTCTCAGAGAGAGGGAATTTCGTTCTACATCGCGATCAGGCTCTTCCTGAACGTCAGCCGCATCGTCCGGCCCAGCGGGTCCAGGTAATCCGCCTGATAGGCCTGGGGCGTGACGCCCTTGGCGTCCTTCACGATCGGGCGGCTGTAGAACAGGTTGTCGGCCGCCAGGGTGACGCGGGTTCCGGCCAGCCACTTGGACGCGGCCCCCGCCTTCACGTCGCGCGGGACCTCGTAGAAGGCCGACAGGTTGATCGTGGTCTGGTCGTCGAAGCGCAGGGCCCCGCCGTTGGTCGGGCCGGCGTCGATGACGCTGCCGCCGCGCCAGTTGCCGTTCAGGTTAAAGCCGACGCCCTGCTTGAAGGCGTTCAGGCGGAAGCTCAGCTCGCGCTTGGGCTGGCCCCGGCGGCTGGTGCTGGCGCCGTTCAACAGGTCCAGCGGCGTCAGGCCCCGGCGCAGGGTGGTCTCGTCGCGCAGCCGCCAGGTGTAGTTCACCGACAGCTGCACCTGGCCGGCCTGCTTGCGATCTTTCTTGACCGCCCCCTTATTGGCGTTCTGCCCCAGGAACCGCGTCAGGTTGATGCCGCCGCGCAGCTCCTCGCGGTCGATGGCCTCGAAGTTCAGCGGCCGGCTGTCGATCGCCGTCAGGGCGCCGTCGGCGTTGCGGGTGAAGCGCTCGGGGAAGGCCGCCTCCAGGGCCGGGGTGATCAGCGGGAAGGACGAGATCGGGTCCTCGATCCGGGTGCGGACATAGTTGGCGTTCAGGGTCAGCCGCGTCGGGCCGTTCTCGCGTCCCACCGGGCGAAGGTTGACCCCGGCCCGCAGCACCTTGCGACGGTCGTTCATCAGGCCGGTGTTGCCGCCCTCCAGCCGGCTGACCGTGACGCTCTGGCCGGTGGCGAAGTCGAACACCGTGACGCTGGGGGTCAGCACCACGGGGTCGGCGATCTGGTTGGCGTTGGGCGCGGTCTCTTCCTGGCTGACGCTGAGATTGAAGGTCAGCAGCTTGTCGGGCGACCAGTGCAGGCCCGCGCCGAACGCCAGGCGGTCCTTGTAGGTCTGGGCGTCGTAGCCGGCGTTCAGGCTGGCGGTCAGCTCGCCCAGCGCCGGCAGCACCTCGTGCGAACGGCTGGCCAGCGGCACGTCGATATCGCCCTGCACCGAGACCGCGCGGCGGTCGTAGGCGCTGTGGGTCGGGACGTTGGCGCGGACGGCGTCGGAGGCCTGCTTGACCCGCTCGCCGCCGACCTTGACCGTCGAGGAGATCCGGCCGGCCGGGATCTCGGCGAGGTCGCCGTTCAAGACGAGCTCGGCCTTGGCCGCCTTGGACTTCGACTTGGCGCGGTCGCGGGCATTGGCCTTCAGCAGGGCGCGGGGGACGGGACCGAACGGATTGACCGCCGGGTCACGCGCGGCGATGGCGGCCTTCCAGGCGCTGGAGTCGACGCCGCGGCCCGTCACCGTCTCGCTGGCGCTGCGGTCGTAGTTTCCGGTCAGCGACCAGCGCCAGTCGCCGACATAGCCGTTGGCGGCCATGGCCAGCTGGCCCTTGAAGGCGTCGACCTCGCGCCGCTGCGACCAGGGCGCGTCGAGATAGCGATAGACGGTGACGTCCCGCGCGAACGGCGAGAACGGGCTGCCCGCCGGCAGCTTCACCGATGTGGCGGGCAGGCCCAGATAGCTGGTGCGCCGGGCGTCCTCGAGATTGACGCTCAGGGTGACGCTGACCTTGCGGGCCAGGTCGCGGGTGATGGCCGCCTTGAAGCTCCCCTGCCCCAGCGACGGCAGCAGGCTGCGGTTGGCGGTGACGCCCGTCAGTTCGGGCCGGCCCGCGCCGGGCGCGAAGGCCGACAGCGAGGCCGCGCCGTCCGCCGCCCAGTCCGCCGCCGTGTCGGGCGCCCGGGTCAGGGTGACCAGGCCGCCGGCCACGGCCGACAAGGCCGGGTCGATCTCGCTTCCGAACGGTGAGCCGGCGACGTTGCCGACCAGGCCGTAGGGCGAGGTGGCCGAGGGCGCGCGGACGATGTCGCGCTCGGCCTCGAACAGGGTCGATTCCTGGCGCCAGTCGAAGCCCGCCGTGGTGCGCTCCTCACCGGCCAGGCGGAACAGGTCGCCGTCGACGTGCTCGGCGTGGCGCCCCCCGCCCGTGGCGCCCGTCTCCTCGGCCTCGACGGCGACCGAACGGAAATTCTTGCGCAGGATGAAGTTCACGACCCGCTGGTTGGGCCGGTAGCCGTAGGACAGCGCCGCCGCGGGCGACAGCACGTCCATGCGCTGGATGGCCTGGGCCGGCAGGCCGCTGATCTCCTGGAAACCCGAGATGCGCCGGCCGTTGGCCAGGTAGATCGGCGGCGGGGCGTCGGGCTCGCCGGTCGAGATCTCGGCTTCCAGCAGCGCGACCAGCTCCTGCACGGTGCTGGCCCCGGTGCCCTCGATCTCGGCGGCGTCCAGGGTCAGGTCGGGCTGGACGGGGCCCTCGGTCTTGCCGCGCGGCGCGGCCTTGATCACCAGGCTGTCGACGAGGCCGGTCTGCTCGCTCTCGGGCGGCGTCGGGACCGTCGGGGTAACCGGTGTCTCCTGAACGGGCGCGGCGATCTGCAGGAGCGCCAGGACGCTGACCAGAACCATGAAGACCGCCCCGACGCCGTTCGCTGAACCCGGGGTTTCCCTAGGGCCGCGCCACTCAACTGGCAAGCGCACAAACTGTTGTCATCCCGGACGGCCAAAGGCCGATCCGGGACCGCCGGAAGCGCTGAGCTTCTTGCGGTCCCGGCTCTTCGCTGCGCTACGGCCGGGATGACAAGAGCTGTTGGCGGACTGAAGTTACTTCCGCTTCGGCGTGTAGGGCTTCTGCTCGCGCCAGGCTTGGGCGAACTTCTCGAGGTCCTGGTCGACGGTCTCCGGCAGGGTCACCACCAGGCGGGCCAGCAGGTCGCCGCGTTTGCCCTTGGCGTCGGGCATGCCTCGGCCTTTCAAGCGGAGGGTCTGGCCGCTGTTGCTGGCCTTGGGCACGTTCAGCATCACGGCGCCGTCGGGGGTCGGGGCCTCGACCTTGCCGCCCAGCACCGCGTCGGGGATCGAGATCGGCAGGTCCATGACCAGCTGGTCGCCCTCGCGGCGATAGATCGGGTGCGGCCGGATCACCAGCTCGATCAGGGCGTCGCCGGCCCCGCCGCGCCCCTGGCCGCCCTGGCCCTTCAGGCGTAGGGTCTGGCCCTCCTGGGCTCCGACCGGGATGGTGACGTCGATGGTGCGGCCATCCGAGAAGGCCACGCGCTTCTTGCCGCCCTTGATCGCCTCTTCCAGGTCGATGTCCAGCCGCGCCTTGACGTCGGCTCCCTTGCTGGCGAAGCCGCCGGCCTGGCCGCCGCCGCCGAACGGGCCGCGCCCGCCGCCCTGGTTGAACATGCCGCCGAACAGCTCGGAGAGGTCGATCTCCGGCCCTTCCTCGCGGTGGAAGCCGCCGCGCCCGAAGCCGCCGGCGTTGAACGGGCCGTTGCCGGGCTGGCCGCCGAAGCCGCGCATGGTCTCGCGCCCGTCGGCGTCGATCTGGCCCAGGTCGAACTTCTTGCGCTTCTCGACGTCGCCCAGGATGTCGAAGGCGGCGCTGACCTGCTTGAACTTCTCCTCGGCCTTCTTGTCCCCCGGATTGGCGTCCGGATGGTGGGCCTTGGCGAGCTTGCGGAACGCCTTGCGGATCTCGTCCGCGGTCGCGGTGCGGGAAACGCCGAGTTCCAGATAGGGGTCACGCGCCAAGGTAAGGGTCTCTCCGGTCAAGGGCAGGTGGGTAACGCCCTCCATCTAGAGCGTCCAGCGCGGCGTGCAAGCCTCTCTGTGGCATTATTATCACAGACCTGTCGTCGCAGGCGCTCCCCAGCCATACAGCGATGCGCCCTGGACGACCTCGAACCGAGCGGCGCTCGACGGCGCGTCGGCGGTCCGCATGGCGGCCGTGTAGACGAAGGCCGGCGTTTCGACCTCGAGCTCGCGCAGCACGGCCGTCCCGTCCAGGACCCGCACGCGGTAGCGCTCGACGCCTTCGCCCAGAGGGACCTCGCCTTCCCAGACGTCGCCGCCGACCCGGGCGCGGCGGATCCACGAGAGCGCCAGGTCACCGCCAACGGGCCGCTTGCGCAGGTGGGCCGGGGCCAGGGGCCGCAAGGCGCGGCCGGCCCAGACCGCGGCGACCTCGGTCATCGCCGGACCCGACGGCGGCCCGCCCGCCGGAGCGGCGCGGACCAGGAGCGGCGCGCCGCGCTCGAAGGCGGCGACCATCATCGGGACCACCGCCTCGTCCAGCAGCACCACCGACGCGCCAGCGGGGATCAGGACCTCGGTCGCCGCGCCGTCGCGTTGGCCGCGCAACAGGCCGGTGAGCCGCCAGACGTCGGGCGCGACCAGCTCGGCGGCCTGGAAGGCGATGACCTCCCAGTCGCCGGACGGCGCGCGGACGGCCAGCGCGTTCTCGCCGGCCAGCACGGCGGCCAAAGGCGCGGAGGCCAGGCTTACGCCCTCCATCCGCACGGTCAGGCTCGCCGACCGCTCCAGGCGATGCGGCGAGGCCGGCGCCAGGTCGGTCAGGGTCTGGCCCAGCGTCGCCGGACCGGCCAGGCGGGCGCGGACCGTCAGGGTCTCGACGCCCGAGCCGGCATGGACGTCCAGCGGCCGCCATGGCTCGCCGGCCGCCGCGACCAGGGGCCGAGCATCGTCCGTCAGGAGTCCGTCCGACGGCAGGTCCAGCACGTGCAGCACCGGCGGCGCGGGCGGCTCGCGCGGCGGGGCCGGGCTCCAATCGACGCCGCCGCCGACGCCATAGCCGGCCAGGACGGGGATCAGGGTGGCGCGCGGCCGCTCGTCGAGATCGAGGCGCAGCACACGCCAGGTCGCCCCATCGAGAACCAAGCGGTCGCCGGCCTCGAAGCGCAGGGCGGCCGAGGGCGACAGCCGCACGATCCGCGAGCGCCGCGCCGCCTCGTCGGCGGCCAGCATCCGGCGGGCGACGGCCTCGGCTTCCGAGGCGGCCAGCACGATCGGCGCGTCGGCGTCGCGGGTCCCCTGCCCGGTCTCGCGGCGCACGACCAGCGCCCCGACCTGATAGTCGCGGGCGGCGTCGATGAAGCGCAGGCGCAGGGCCTCGGCGGCCGGGTCGAGGGCGCGGATCTGGGTCTCCGCCGAGCCGTCCTCGGGCAGGACCCGGTCGTTGTCGGCCAAGGCCGCCACGGGCCGCCCCGAACGGCTCAGCATCTTCACGTGGTCGCCACGCTCGACCGGGTCCAGGGCGAAGGCTTCGGTCAGGGGGGCCAGCGCGTCGCGCAGCCGCATCGGCCGGTCGAGCACATAGCCGCCCACCGCGCCGCCCGCCTCGCCCGGATCGATCGAGACGCCGGCTCGCGCGCCCAGGGCCTGGATCAGTTCGGGTAGCGGCGCGATCCCGGCCCGGCCGGTCAGCCAGTGGCCCAGCACCCAATTGCCGCCGTCGCTCCAGACGTCGGAGCGGGCCGGGAAGTCGGGGAACGGCCTGGCGTCCCAGCACCAGGCGCTGGCCGCCTCGATCATCGGCCCGCCATAGGTCGGCGAGACCGGATTGGCGGCCGGGTCGACCAGCCAGGCCAGCACCGCCTCCAGGTAGCGCCGCTGGCCGAAGTCGTCGCGCTCGCCGGTCGAATAGGGCGGCAGGACGCTCTCGGAGCTCTTGGGATCGACGAACAGGTTGGGCGAATTGGCCCCCTTGTCGACGGCCGGGCAGCCGAACTCGGTCAGGCGGATCGGCTTGGACTTCGGGACCCAGGCCGTGGAGGTGGTCGAGCGCACGCCGGCGGGCCGGTCGTGGTGCGGATTGCTCCACCAGGCCTTCAGGTCCTTGGCGCGGAACATCCACGGCTCGCCATGGGCGCCGTCGGTGATCGGGGTGCGGGCCTGGCCGTCACGGGCGGCCTGGCTGGCATAGTACCAGTCGAAGTTCTCGCCGCCCGCCAGACCGGCGCGCAGATAGGCCGGATCGTGGGGTCCCTCGAAGCCGGCGACGGCGTCCAGGTGCGCCTCGCCCTCGCGCCAGTCGATGACCGGCGGATACCAGTCGACGCCGACGAAATCGATGTTCGGATCGGCCCATAGCGGGTCGAGGTGGAAGACCGCGTGGCCACCGCCCGGCTGATGGCCGAAATACTCGCTCCAGTCGGCGGCGTAGCCGAGCTTGGTCGACGGGCCGACGACGGCGCGGACCTCGGCGGCCAGGCTCTTCAGCTTGCCGACCACCGGATAGCTCCCGCCCGCGCCGCGCACGGTGGTCAGGCCGCGCAGTTCAGAGGCCAGCACGAAGCCATCCACGCCGCCCGCCTGGGCCGCCAGGCTGGCCTGGTGCAGCACCATGCGGCGCAGGCCCCAAGTCCCGTCGAAGAAAGCGTTGACCTGGGTCGTCGCGGCGGCGGTCCCGTCCGTACCGGCTTCACACGTGATCCGGCCGCGCCACGGATAGGCCGCCTGGCCGGCCGGCGGGTCCATCAGGATGAACGGGTAGAGCGTGACCTTCAGTCCGCGCCGCTTCAGTTCGGCGATGGCCTGCAGCACCACCGCGTCGGCCGGGGTGCCGCCATAGGCCGGCGCGCCGTCCTTCAGCGAGACCAGATGGGCGCCGGCGCGATCGACGCCGGCCACGCTCCAGGCCAGCGGCAGGGTGTCCTTGGCCGCCTGCTCGACCCCAGGCTTGATCTGGCACTGGCCGCAGCGCAGGTCGGTCCCGAACCAGGCGACGACCAGGGTCACGTGATCGACGTTCGGCAACTGGGCTTGCAGCTGGTCGAGCGCCACGACCAGATCGGGCCGCCCCTCGGCGTTGTGCACGCTCTCGGACGCGGTGCGGGTCAGGCCCTCGCGGCGCAGCACCGCCTCGGTGGCGTAGACGAACTCGCCCGCGCCGGGGATCAGGCAGACGCCCTTGAGGCGGTCTTCCAGACCCACGGTTCCGGGCGCGCGCGGCCGGTGGAACACCTCGAACGACAGCTGCGGCGGACGGTTTCCATAGGGCTCCAGCGGCAGATCCTCGAACACCACATAGGCCACGCCGCGATAGGCCGGGGCCTGACCCTCGATGGCGGCGATCAGCGGATCTGGCGCCTGGTCCTCGGTCCCGCGATGTACGCGCATCGTCGCGCCGGACAGCGCCATGACCTTGCCGTCGGCCCAGACCCGGCCGATGCCGTCGATCGGCCCCTCGGCCACGGCCACGGCGAACGACAGGCTGTAGGCGTAGCTGGCAGTCTTCTGGCCCTTGGAGCCGCCGACCCGGCCCTCGACCCGGCGCTCGCGGAACCGCGCCGCCCAGATCACCTGTCCCCCGACCCGCGCCCGGCCGAACACGCAAGGCAGCGCCGCGCCCTCGGCCGCACCGGTCAGGCGCAGTTCGGGAATGCGCGGCCCGACCTGGCGGGCGGGGCTCAGGGCGCTGAGCGCCGCCTGGTCGACCAGGCCGCCGATCACGGCCCCGGCTGCCGCCCCCAACGGCCCGCCGATCGCCGCGCCGACGCTGGAAAGGATCATCTGGGCCATGTGGCCTCCTGGTCAGAGTGGAAACCTGAACGCCGCCACGCACCGCTCGCGCCACCAGCGGCCCAGGGCGCTCTCGACGCAGGCCCGGCCCCAATAGGCGTGGATCATGCGGTCGGGGGCCGACTGGATCGCGCAGTGCTTGGCGAGCGCGCCGGCGGCCATGCGGAAGACGAGGACGTCGCCTGGACGGGCGGCTTCGAGCGGAATGGGGACCAGCCAACGGCCGAACGCCGCCAGCAGCAGCTCGCGCTCGCCGGTCTCGGCCCAGTCGGGGCGGTAGGGCGGCGGGACCTCGGGCTCGGCCCCGTGCAGCGCCCGCCAGACGCCGCGCACGAGACCGAGGCAGTCGCAGCCGGCGCCGAGGGCCGAGGCCTGGTGACGATAGGGGGTGCCGAGCCACGGGCGGGTTTCTTGGAGGATGCGGCAGGCCCCCTCCACCGCCGTTCGGCGGTCCCCCTCCCCCGATGGGGGAGGAAGGATCTCCTTCCGCCCGCCTTTGGGGGCGGACGACCCGCGCAGCGGGTCAGGTGGGGGGAGCCCGGCTAGGTCGAGCCTCACCGCCTCCCCCCGTCGTTCCGCTCGCCCTCCACCGGGTACAGCGTCAGGAAGTCCTCGCCGGGGCTGGTCGGGAAACCTCGGAAGTTCACGTCGTTGGCGAACGTTCCGACACACGTCGCCCAGCGCTTGTCGCAAGTCGCGCCGGGATGGGCCGCCAGGTCCACGCCGCAACGCCCATCCCCCAGCCGCGCGTCGCACAGCCGGGTGAAGGTTCGGCCCGCCACCCGCTCCAGCGCGGCCAGCGGCCCGGCCAAGGCGGCGGTGAACGCCTCGCCCTCGCGGGTCACCGCCGCGATGGTCGCGGTCCAGAGGCGTACGAACCGCGACGGCGCGCTCCAATCGACCCGCAGCAGGGCGACCTTGGCTCCGTCATAGAGGCCAGCGGCCAGCTCGGCCTCGGCGATCCCGGCGTCGTCCAGCACGCCCAGGGCCGCGCCCTGACCCGGCGCGTAGCCGGCGGCGCTGTCGCGGGTTCCGGGACTCCAGCCGCCGCCGGCCCGGCAGGTCACCCCGTCGACGACCAGGTCGCGGTCGTGGTCGGTGAAGCCCAGGGTCACGCCGTCGACCCGCGTGACGATCCAGGCCTGGCACAGCCGGGCGGTGTCCAGCCCTTCCGGAAGCGCGCGCATCAGACCCGCACCTCGACCAGGGCGCAGGCGGCCACCCGGCCGGCGGCGAAGCCCTCCAGGGTCACGTCCAGCCTATCGAGGTCGAACCGCACCGGCGTGTCGAACTCGAAGCCCGCCGTCACCGCCGCGCCCGCCGCCGGGGCCGCATTCAGCGTGACCAGGCCGGAGGTCGGATCGACCGAGAAGGCCCCGGCCGCCAGGGTCGCGCCGGCCACCGCGACCTTCACCGTCCCGGCCACCGGCTTGGCGATCGGACGCACCGCGGCCTCGGGTCCGGTCCCGTAGGTCTTGGTCAGCGGGAAGGTCTTGCGCGTCCCGTCGCCGGTGCCGATCGCCTGATCGCTCGCCGCCGGCTGGGCCGAGGGGACGCACGACTTGAAGTCGGCCGGGTCGCGGAAGCGGAAACCGGTCAGCCGCCCGCGCCGGGCCTCGAAGAAGGCGACCAGCTCGGCGACCTCGTCCAGCGGCCGGGCGGCGGTGGCGATCAGGTAGCGGCGGCGGCTTAAGGCCAGGGGGCTGGTCCGCCGCTCGAAGCCCGAGGCCAGGGTGACGATCTCGGTGCGTCGCTCGACGCCGCCGGTGCAGCCGAACGCCAGGCGCGCCGGCAGGCGCACCTCATGGAACTCGCTCATGACGGTCCTCACAGAAACGTTTTGCGGAAAGTGCGGCGCCAAGCGGAGCTGTTGGCGGCCAAACGCCATTAAGTCTGCGTCATGACCCGCTTTTCACTTCATTGGCGGGTCGCCGGGCCCTACCTATGGGTCCGAGATTGGAGATCGAGATGGATTGGAAGACCCTGTTCCTGTCGCCGGAAGGCCGCATCGGCCGTCAGGCGTTCTGGATCGGCTGGCTCTGCCTGCTGGGCGCGAGCGTGGTCCTGAGCGCCATCCCGCTGATCGGCCACGTGCTGATGCTGGTGGTGATCTACGCCAGCGTCTGCATCCACACCAAGCGCCTGCACGACATGGGTCAGACCGGCTGGTGGCAGGTGCTGCCGGTGGTCTTCGGTCCGGTCCTGGTGATGGGCTCGGCCCTGTCGATCGGCGTCCTGCCGGCCATCGCCGCCCTGACCCACGGCGAGCCCGAGCTCTCGGTTCTGGCGGCCCTGGGCGGCTTCGCGGTCTCGTGCTTCATCGCCTTCGCCATCTGGCTGGCCTTCACCCTGTGGGTCGGCTGCAGCAGCGGCCAGATCGGCGACAACAAGTACGGCTCGCCCCCGACCGACACGGCGGCGGTGGCGCTCTGATCGGCTTCCTTCTCCCCCTGCGGGAGAAGGTGGCCCAAAGGGCCGGATGAGGGGTCGATAGTCCTGTCGGCTTGACGCCCGGCATCAACCGCCCGTCGCGGCGGATCCGATCATCAACCCCTCACCCGACCTGCTGCGCGGGCCACCCTCTCCCGCAAGGGGAGAGGGATTTCTACAGTTTTCGAGCCCCCAGGCTCACCGCCCGCGCCAGGGCCTGGGCCAGCTGGGCGTCGGAGCGGACCAGGCCGCCGACCTCGCCGCCCTGGACATTGACCGTCACCGAGACGCCGCCGGCCGCGCCGACCGACTCGATGCTGCCCGCGCCCATGGGACGAAACACCTCCGGCCCGCGCTCGCCGACCAGATAGGCGCCGCCTGGCAGCACCGGGCCGCCGTCGGCCCGGGTCCCGGAAAAGCCGCCGCCGAAGCTCTTGCTCAGCGCCTCGCCCAGGCCGCCCTTCAGGGCCGATCCCGCCGCGCCCAGCACCGCGCGGGCCAGCTCGCCCAGCGACACCTGGCCGTCCGAGGCGGCGCGGGCCAGCGACCTCGCCAACGAGGCGCCAGCGCGAGTGAAGGCGTCGTCGATCGAGCGGGCGGCGCGTTCGGCGGGGGCCTTCAGGGCGTCCAGGGCCGCGGCCGCCTCGGCGGCGCGGGCGGGGACGGCGGAGAGACCATCAGGTTCAAAGCTCATGGGGATCCTCGTCGGGATAGCGGGCGATCAGGGCGGACAGGCCCGGGCGGGTCAGCACCGGGGCCGGCGGGGTCTCGGTCAGGGCCCGCCACTCCCTCAGCGACAGGCGCCAGAAGGCCTCGGGCGGGATGCCCAACCGCACGGCCAGGCGCAGCGGCTCGGACCAGCTCACGCGCAGGCCGCGAGGGCGGCGGCCAGGGCGGACGCCGCCTCCGGGACCGTGGCGCGGGCGGCGACGTCCGGAGGCTCGCCGCCGCCGTCCAGCAGCGCCGCCAGCACGGCGGTCAGGTCCTTGGCGCTGAGGGTGGCGATGCGGTCGGGCAGCTGGGACCAGTCGGACAGGCCCAGGGCGGCCTCGATCCGGGCCAGGGCGCCGAGCGTCAGGCACAGCCGACGCGGCGCGCCAGCCAGGGCGACGACGACCTCGCCGCGGGCGGGGTTGGGAGGGAGCATTTTGGGTTCCTTCTGCGACTTGCCCCCTCCGGGCCTGCGGCCCTCCTCCCCCGGAGGGGGAAGAAGGGACGCGCGGACCCTTCCGCCCCCTCCGGGGGCGGACGACCTGCGCAGCAGGTCAGGTGGGGGCAAGTGACCGGGCTAGATCGCCGTGAACGTCACCGCCCCGGCCGACGCCAAGCTCAGCGCGAACGCCGCCTCGCCGTCGTGCTCGCCGGCGTATTCCAGCGCCGCGACAATGAACGCCCCTTCCAGTTGGCCGAAGTCCGGGACGATCAGCCGCCAGGTCCGGGCCGACTGGTCGAAGAAGCTCTGGCGCACCTGGGCGTCGGAGGCGGCGTCGCGGAACACGCCCGAGCCCGACACGGCCACCGAGCGCACCCCTGCCCCGGCCAGCAGCTCGCGCCAGCGGCCGGCGCTGTCGCTGTCGGTGGCGTCGATGGTCTTGGCGTTCAGGCTGATGGTGCGGGCGCGCAGGCCCGCGACGGTGACGAAGCTGGAGGCCCCGTCGCTGATCTTCAGCAGGATATCCTTGCCGGCTTGGGCGGCCATGGGCGGTTCTCCAATTCTAGGGGGCTTCGGTCACCGCCCGCACGCGGACGATGCCGAGGGTGGTTTCGCGGTCGGCGCCGGCGAAGACGTCGGCATAGGGGACGCGGAGGTTGACCAGACGCCGGCCGGCCAGCGCGGGCCGAGCGTCGTGCAAGGCCGCGCGGACGGCGGCGACCAGGGCGCGCGCCTCCTCGGGACCGCCGAACCGGCTGGCGCAGGTCAGGGTCAGCAGGTGCTCGATCCCCTCGCCGTCAACGCCGCCGACCGGGCGACCTTCGGAGCGGCTGACGACGACGCAGGGATAGGTCGGCAGGCGCGGGGCCATGGCGTGGATCCGCTGGCCGGTCAGGGCGGTGACGGCGGGCGCGGCCTTCAGGGTCGCTACGAGGGCGTCGATCAGGGGCTTGTCGGTCACAGCCGGGCCTTTCGGTAGGGGGTCAGCCACGGCTCGACGAGGGACAGCGAGGGCTCGCCCGCATCGCGATGCTCATAGGCGTGGGCGACCAGGGTCAGGACCGACAGCCGCAGCGGGGCCGGGCTGGTCGGGGCCAGGGCGACGCCGGCGGCGCGCGAGACGCGAGCCTCGGCGGCGTCGATCAGGATCGTCAGGACCGCGTCTTCCGAGGTGTCGGGCGCGCGCAGGAACGCCCGGGCCTCGGCCAGGGTCAGGGATTGGGGCATGGGGAATTTCCAGGAATGGGGTCACTTGCCCCCTCCGCGCTTCGCGCTCCTCCCCCGGAGGGGGAAGAAGGGCGTCAGTGCGAACCTTCCGCCCCCTCCCGGGGGCGGACGACCGCGAAGCGGTCAGGTGGGGGCAAGTGACCGGGCTAGACGTCTAGCTCGCCGCGAACTTCAGCAGCTTCACGGCGTCGAAGTTCTGCACGCCGCCGCCGACGCGCTTGGTGGTGTAGAACAGCACGTGCGGCTTGGCCGAGTACGGGTCGCGCAGCACCCGCACCCCGGCGCGGTCGACGATCAGGTAGCCCTTCTCGAAGTCGCCGAACGCCACCGGGCAGGTGTTGGCCGCCACGTCGGGCATGGCCTCGATCTCGGTGACCGGGAAGCCCAGCAAGGACGCCGACTGGCCCGGCTGCAGAGCCGCGTTCCAGATGTAGTTGCCCTGTGCGTCCTTGAACTTGCGCACGGCGCTGACCGAGCGGCGGTTCATCACGAAGCGGCCGTTCTGGCGGTACTGGGTCTTGGCCGCGTAGATCAGGTCGATCAGCTTGTCGGTCGGGTTGGTCGCCGGCCAGCCGCCCGCCACGCCGGTGGCCAGATAGCCGACCTGGCCCCACGCGTACGAGGCGTCCGGCGCGGCGGTGTAGGCCAGCAGGCCCTTGGGCTTGTTGACCCCGTCGCCGGTCACGAAGGCCGAGGTCTCCTGGGCGGCGAAGGCGTCCTGCACCTCCTCGGCCAGCCACTCGTCGATGCTGACATAGGCGTCGTCCAGCAGGGCCTGGGTGGCGGCCGGGCTGGCGTAGAGCTCGCCGGCCGGGAAGTCGATCACGTCCAGGGTGGGCGCGGTCGTCTCGGGCCGGGCGGCGGTCTCGGCCACCCAGGCGGCGGCCAGGCCGGTCGGCGACACCGGCTTGCGGAAGCTGCCCGAGCCGATGGTGCGGACCTGGCAGATCTCGCGCATCGGGCTGGTGGCCGCCAGGCGACGCAGGATCAGCCGCTCCAGCTCGGGCGGAGCGACATAGCCGCCGGCCGTGGCGGTTCCTTCCGAAAGACCCTTGGCCTCCAGCAGGCTGGCCGCCGTCTCGCCGGTCTTCACATAGTGGTCGAAAGCTGCCTTGCGCTCGTCCACCCGCGCCAGCGGCGCGTCACCGCCAAGACCAGGTCTACGCAGGTCGGCCATCAGCCGGTCCAGGCGGTCCTGGGCGCGGCCGACCGCCTCGTCGATGCGGCCGACCTTCTCCTCCAGCAGGACGTCGGCCCGCTTGGTCTCGATGGCGGCCAGCCGCGTGTCGTTGGCGGCCTTGAAGCTCTCGAACGCGGTGAGCACGTCCGCCAGCGCCGCGCGGGCCTCGGGCGAGGCCGCGTGTTTGGTTTCCTTCATGGGGATCTCCGGTTTGGGATAGGCGAAAGAAATCCTCCCCCTAGCGGGGGAGGTGTCGGCCCGAAGGGACGACGGAGGGGGAAGCGGAGGGGCGGCCGGACTTCCCCCTCCGGCCCTTCGGGCCACCTCCCCCGCTAGGGGGAGGATCTGATGAGCCGCGCGCCCGGCAGCATCGGGAAGGTCACGATCGACACCTCCCAGAGGTCGACGCGGGACAGCACCCGCAGGCGGTCCTTCGTGCGCGCCTTGACCTGGCGAAAGCCGATCGACAGGCCGTCCAGGGCCCCGGCCTCGACCAGCGCCGCGACCAGGCGGCCGCGCGGCGTGACCCGCAGGATCCGGCCTCGGACGAACAGGCCCTTGGCGTCTTCGGTCACCGCGTCCCAGACCCCGACCGGCTCGGCCTCGTCGTGCTGGTGCAGCATCTTGACCGGCGCGCCGGCCGCCAGGCTGTCGGCGAAGGCCCCGGCGGCGGTGACGTCGTCATTGAGGTCGCGGGTCCAGAACAGCGAGGCGTAGCCTTCGATCTTCAGCTCGTCTTCGTTTCTAGCGGTCATCGGCGCGCTCCAGTCGGGCTTCGATGCGAGCCAGGCTCTGGCGGCTGGCGTCGGCCTGCGCCTCCAGCCGCGCCAGCCGCTCGGCGACCGGGGCCTGGGCCTCGAGCCGGCGCTGGACCTCGTCGATCCGCGCCGTGGCCTTGCCGGCCCACAGCAGGGCGGCGGCGGCTTGCAGCGCCACGGCGACCAGCACGGCGGCCGAGACCTGGCGGTCCAGCCGCCAGCGGGTGGGAATGGTCATGGGGATCCTTTCGATACTTGCCCCCTCCGCGCCTGCGGCGCTCCTCCCCCGGAGGGGGAAGAAGGTTCTCCCCTTCTGCCCCCTCCGGGGGCGGACGACCTGCGCAGCAGGTCAGGTGGGGGCCCGCGGCGGTGGCCGATTAGTGTTCCAGCCCCGCCAGCCGCCGGCGCTCGGCGTCGGTGAGAAAGGACGCCGCCTGCAGCCGGCTCCACAGGGCGTCGCGCTCGGCCGACAGGGCCGGGACGGCGTCGAGGTCAGGGGCGATGCGCGCGCCGGGGAACTTGGCGGCCAGCCAGCCCGTCAGGGCCCGCGCCGCCCGCTCGGCCAGCGGGACCACCGTCCCGCGCCAGAAGGCGGCGTTGGCCTCGCGATAGTTGGCGTAGGTGTTGTCGCCGGGGATCCCCAGCAGCTGCGGCGGGACGCCGAACGCAAGGGCGATCTCGCGGGCGGCGGCGTGCTTGCCCTCGGTGAAGTCCATCTCGGCCGGGGTCAGCGACATGGCCCGCCAGTCGAGGCCGCCCTCCAGCAGCAGCGGCCGGCCGGCGTTGGCGGTCCCCGACTGGGCGGTGGCCAGCTCGGTCTTCAGCCGGTCGAACTGCTCGTCGGTCAGGCGGTCGCCGGCGTCCTTGCTGGAATAGACCAGGGCCCCCGAGGGCCGCGCGGAGTTGTCCAGCAGCGCCTTGTTCCAGGCGCTGGAGGCGTTGTGCACGTCGATCGCGAACGCCGCGGCCTCCAACGGCGAGAAGCCGTAGTGGTCGTTGGTCGGGTTGAACAGCTTCAGGTGCAGCACCGGCAGCCAGCCGTCGGCGTCGCGGGCGATGCGGACCGTGCGTCCGGCCGCCTGGTAGTCATAGGCCAGCGGCCAGCCGCGCGGGCCGGGGACCACGGTCATCCGGTCGGGGCGCAGGGCGTAGAGCTCCGACGGGGCGGCGTCGCCCGCCGCCTCCAGATAGGCGTTGCCGGCTGCCTGTAGGCTCCCGAAGAACGCCTCCATCAGGTCGGGTCCGCCCTGTTCGGGATTGGGCCGGTCCAGCAGGCGCTTCAGCGGATGGTCGTCGGCGCGGCGGCCATCGACGAACACCGCCAACGGCGTCGACGCGGCGGCCTCGGCGATCATCCGCACGCAGCGATAGGCGACGGGATTCTTGGCGAACCCTTCGCTGGCCAGGGCCGCGTAGTCGCGCGGCGTCCACTGCGGCCGGCCGCCCGTGGTCAGGGCGATGAGACGCGCGGCGCGGGAGTCTTTGACCTCCGGCGGGCGGGGTTTGAAGAGGGGCATGGGCGCTCCCGATGATTGAGAACAAAATGAGAACAATCTATAGTGGCGGCTATTCCCTTCTTCCCCCTCCGGGGGAGGAGGGCCGCAGGCCCGGAGGGGGCAAGTCAGGGAGTTCGCGATGCCCGCGCCCAAGACGACCGTCGCCAATGCGCGACGTCTCAGGAAGGAAATGTCCAAGCCGGAGATAAACCTCTGGCACGGCCTCAGACGCGGTGGCCTGGACGGGCTAAAGTTCCGAAGACAGCACCCAATGGGGCCTTATGTGCTCGACTTCTATTGCTCGGCGCTAAGGTTGGCCGTGGAGGTGGATGGTTACGCGCACTGCGTCGGATCACGCCCTCGGCGGGATGTGGTTCGCGATCAATGGTTGATCGCGATTGGCATCCGAACGCTTCGAATACCGGCGCACGAGGTGATGCGGTCGGTTGACGACACGCTGTCGACGATCCGAGAGCATGTGGCTCACTTGCCCCCTCCGGATGCTGCGCATCCTCCTCCCCCGGAGGGGGAAGAAGGATCACCTTCCGCCCCCTTCGGGGGCGGACGACCCGCGCAGCGGGTCAGGTGGGGGCCTCGCGGCGGTTAGAGGCTCCGCAACCTCGGCGTCCCCCTACCCCCCAGCATCAGCTCACTCACCGCCCAGACCAGCGCATCCGCCCGGTCCGGACTGTGCTCCAGGTCCCCCGAGCCCAGGGCCATCAACTCCTCCTCCAACGCCACGAAGGCGCCGCAGTGGAGCACCCGGCCTTGCTCGTACAGCGCCGCCACCGGCTCGGCCCGGGCCCGTTTGCCGATCGAGGCGCGGACCAGTTTCACGCGGCACGGCGGGTCGGCCTGGGCCAGGACCGAGCGGACCATGTCGCCGCCCTGGTTGGCCTCGGCCACCAGGGCGTCGGCGGCCCAGGCGCGAGCGGCGGCCACGGCCTTCCTGGCCCAACCGGCGGGGGACAATCCCCGGGCGGTCTCGTCGGCCAGGACGAAGGCGCGGTCGTCACGCCGGCCCACGACCACGATGCCGCAGGCGTCGCCGGTGGCGGTGGCCGGCGGGTCCACCGCCACCACCACGCGGTCGAACCGCGCCGGCTTGGCGGCCCGGCACCTTGCCAGGTCCTCGGCGCGGAACAGGCCGCCGTCGGTCTCGACGATGACCCCGTCCAGCTCCTGGGCGGCCAGGCGGGTGCCGCCATAGAGGCTCTCCAGGGTCCGCAGGAAGGCGGGCGCCAGGTTGCCGGCATTGGCGGCGGTGCCGGCGCGGGTCACGTGGACGCCGGACTCGGCCATCAGGGCCTTCAGCGCGCGGATCGGCCGGGGCGTCGAGGTGACGGCCAGGCGCGGGTCCTGACCCAGCCGCAGGCCGAAGCGCAGCATGGCCAGGGTCTCGGACGGCTTGGGCCAGGCGCAGAACTCGTCGGCCCAGGCGGCGTGGAATTGCGGCCCGCGCAGGCTGTCGGGATCCTCGGCCGAGAAGGCGTAGGCGGTCGCGCCGTTGGGCCAGACCAGCCGCCGGCGCGAGGCTTCCCAGCGGGGGCGGAACAGCGGTCCGCCCATCGCCTTGAGGCCCGACGGACCCTCGATCATCACCTCGCGCACGTCGTGCAGGGTGGGGCCGATCAAGGCCAGGCTCGGATAGGTCAGGGCGTTCCAGGTGATCCAGCGCGCGCCCGCGAAGGTCTTGCCGGCACCGCGTCCGCCCAGCATCAGCCAGGTGGTCCAGGGCTTGTAGTCAGGCGACCTCTGATGAACCAGCGGCTCGGCCAGGACGGCGCTAAGCAGGCGCTGTTGGTCTTCCCTCTCCAGCCCCACCACCGCCGTCGCGATCGCCCTCATCAGCGAGGCGCTTGAGTTCGAGCAGCTCAGCGAAGCGAGTGAAGCGGGCGACAAGAGCGGCTTGAAGCTCTTCGGGGTCATCCGGGATATCGGCATGCATGAGGGCCTCGTCATCATTGGCCGCCTCGTCGGCGGCGGGTTTGGTGGAGGTCTCCGGAACCATCGTCTCGATCGCCTTGGCCGATCGAGCGAAGACCCCGCAGGTACGGGCGTCCTTCTCGATCTGGGCTCTTTCAGCGGGGTCCGTGCTTTTCTGGAAGGCGTCGATGAGCTTGTCCATCTTCGCCCGGAGGCAGGTCTGCAGCGTCTCGCTCCAGCTCTGAACCTCTTCGCTTCTTCCGGCCATGACACAAAGATACGGCGCCAGCGGGCGCGGATCATTCAAGTCGCTATAAAAGTGACAAGCCTTTGATTTCGCGGCATTCGATCTCGCGAACGCCGGGGATTGAGCGGCCTCAATCCCCGTGGTCGGGGCCCGGGACGGCTCGACAGGCCCGCCCCGCCTCGCCACCCTGGCGGAAAAAGGGAGCGACCATGACCGACCAGACCCTTAGCGGCCGCACCGTGCTGATCACCGGCGCCTCGTCCGGCATTGGGGCGCACCTGGCCCGCCAGGCCGCCGCCGCCGGGGCCAGGGTCGCCCTGGCCGCCCGCCGCGCCGACCGGCTGGACGCCCTGGTCGCCGAGATCGGCCCGACCGCCGCCGCCTTCGCCATGGACGTCGAGGACGAGGCCTCGGTCATCGCCGCCTATGACGCCGTCGAGGAGAGGCTGGGCCCGCCCGACGCGGTGATCGCCAATGCCGGGATCAGCATCCAGGGCATGGCTCTGGACATCGCCATCGGCGACTTCGACAAGGTGCTGGGCGTCAACACCCGGGGCGTGTTCCTGACCGCCCGCGAGGGGGCGCGGCGGATGATCCGGGCGGGGTCGGAGCAGACCGGGCGCGGCCGGATCGTGCTGGTCGCCTCGATCGGCGCGCACAAGGTGCTGCCGGGCCTGACCGCCTACTGTACGTCCAAGGCCGCCACGACCATGCTGGGCAAGAGCCTGGCCCGCGAGTGGATCCGCAAGGGGATCAACGTCAACGTCCTGTGCCCCGGCTACATCAAGACCGAGCTGAACGGCGACTGGTTCGAGAGCGAGGGCGGCCAGCGGCTGCTGGCGACCTTTCCCCGCAAGCGGCTGATGGACGAGGACGACCTGACGGCCACGGCCCTGTACCTGTGCTCGGACGCCGCGCGGGCGGTGACGGGGAGCGTGTTTACCGTGGACGACGGGCAGTCGCTGTAGGGGCAGTGAACTCTCCTCCCCATTAGGGGGAGGTGGATCCGTGCGAATACGCACGGAGACGGAGGGGGTCCGCGAAGCGGTGGTGTGTTGGCCAATTCACAGGGCCCCTCCACCGCCATTCGGCGGTCCCCCTCCCCCAGAGGGGGAGGAGAGAAGCGCAATGAACTCTCCTCCCCATTAGGGGGAGGTGGCGCGGCGCGAATACGCGCCGTGACGGAGGGGGTCCGCGAAGCGGTGGTGCATTGGCCACCGCTCAGGGCCCCTCCACCGCCGTTCGGCGGTCCCCCTCCCCCAGAGGGGGAGGAGAGATCGAGGTCCCTCACCGCGCCCGATAAAGCCACTCCCCCGGCAGCCCCATCCGCACGCTGGCCTCGTACGGCGGAGCCCCCGGGATCGGCGTCCGGTCCGCCAGCCTCGCCGCCGCGCGGATCATCGGCAGTTCCAGCGGCCTCGGCAGCCACTCCCGCCCCAACCCCAGCACCGCCCGCACCTCGGCCGGGACCAGCCCCACCGCCGCCCGGATCAGCGGGTGCTGCAGGCGGCTCAGCGGCCCGGCGATCCGCACCCCGCGCATCAGGGTCAGGAACTCCAGCACGATCGCCGACCGCTCCAGCCTCGGCAGCATGGCCGCGAGCTGGGCCTCCCATTCGGCCTCAGAGGTTGGCGCCCCAACGGCCCCGTACAGTCGCGCGGCCGGGGCGGCCTCGGCGTAGAGGCGGTCGCGGTCCTCGCGGGAGAGCGGCCGGACCAGCGCGTGATAGGCGGTCAGGAAGCCGAAGCTGGCCGTGGCCTGCACCCAGTCCAGCAGCTCGACGTCGTCGGCGCGGTAGGCGGTCCCGCCCGGCGTCACCCCCTCGATCCGCGCGTGCTGGCGGCCGACCCCGGCGATCATCGCCTCGGACACCGAGCGCGCGCCATAGACCGTGACCATGGCCGCCAGGCCGGTGCGCTTCAGGCGGGTCAGCGGATCGTCGCGAAAGCTGGAATGCTCCCAGACCCCGGTGCGCACCCGCGGCTCGGCCAGTTCCAGGATCACCGCGGTCACCCCGCCGACGAACAGGGCCACCGGGTTCTTGAAGATCCGCCACGACACCGAATCCGGCGCGGCCAGCGCCGCCTCGCCGGGCGGTTGGCCGAAATCGACGCGCGGGCCGCCCGGAATCTCGAACAAGGCCTTGGCGGCGTCGGCGAAACGGGCTTTCAAGGGCGCCTCCGGCGAAGGGATTCCTCAGACAATAACGCCCTGACATCGGAGAGCGCGCATGGACATGTCATGTAGCGCCCCCATCTATCCGGCCACCACCTTCCAACTCTTGCGGGACGACCAAAGTGCATCTGACGGGCGAGCTTCTGATCGGCGGCGAAAGCCGCATGGGGACCAACGGCGAGATCAAGGGGGTCAACCCCGCGACCGGCGACACCCTGGAGCCCGCGTTCGGCGGCGCGACCAAGGCCGATGTCGAGCAGGCCGCCGCCCTGGCCGCCGAGGCGTTCGGCCCCTACCGGTCGCTGCCCTACGAGACCCGCGCCACCTTCCTGGAAGCCATCGCCGAGCACATCGAGGCGATCGGCGATGACCTGATCGTCCGGGTGATGGCCGAGACCGGCCTGCCGCGCGCCCGCCTCGAAGGCGAGCGCGCCCGCACCACCGGCCAGCTGCGCCTGTTCGCCAGCGTGCTGCGCGACGGCGGCTTCCTGGAAGCCCGCATCGACCCGGCCCTGCCCGACCGCAAGCCGCTGCCGCGTCCGGACCTGCGCCTGCGCAACGTGCCGCTGGGTCCCGTGGCGGTGTTCGGGGCCAGCAACTTCCCGCTGGCCTTCTCGGTGGCCGGCGGCGACACCGCCTCGGCCCTGGCGGCCGGCTGCCCGGTCATCGTCAAGGCCCACCCGGCCCATCCGGGGACCTCGGAGCTGGTCGGCCGCGCCATCCAGGCCGCCGTGGCCTCGGTCGGCCTGCATCCGGGCGTGTTCTCGATGATCCACGACAGCGGCTACGAGGTCAGCCAGGCCCTGGTCGCCGACCCGCGCGTCAAGGCCGCCGGCTTCACCGGCTCGCGCCGCGGCGGTCTGGCGCTCGCCGCCATCGCCCAGGGCCGGCCCGAGCCGATCCCGTTCTACGCCGAGATGAGCAGCATCAACCCGGTGATCCTGCTGCCCGCCGCCCTGAAGGCCCGGGCCGAGAAGATCGCCCCGGACTTCGTGGCCGCCCTGACCCTGGGCGCGGGCCAGTTCTGCACCAATCCCGGCCTGATCCTGGCCATCGACGGGCCGGAGCTGGACGCCTTCGTCACCGCCGCCGGCCAGGCCGTGGCGGCCGCCCCGGCCTCGGTGATGCTGACGCCCGGCATCTGCAAGGCCTTCGCCCATGGCGTCGCGGCGCTGGCCGAGGATCCGCAGGTCACCACCGTGGCGCGCGGCCAGACCGGTCAGGGCCACACCGGCCAGGCCGGCCTGTTCAGCGTCGCGGCCAGCGCCTTCCTGGCCAACCCGCACCTGCACGAGGAGGTGTTCGGGGCCGCCTCGCTGGTGGTGCGCTGCGCCGACCAAGCCGAGCTCGCGGCCGTCATCGACGCCCTGGAAGGCCAGCTGACCATCGCCCTGCACCTGGAAGATGGCGACCACGCCATCGCCGGGGCCCTGCTGCCGGCGCTGGAACTGAAGGCCGGCCGAATCCTGATCAACGGCTTCGGCACCGGCGTCGAGGTGGCCCACGCCATGGTCCACGGCGGCCCGTTCCCGGCCACCTCGGACGCCAAGGCGACCTCGGTCGGGACCCTGGCCATCGCGCGGTTCCTGCGGCCGGTCAGCTACCAGAACCTGCCGGAAGCCCTGCTGCCGGCCGAGCTGCGGACGGACAACCCGCTGGGGATCGCGCGCCGGGTCGATGGGAAGATGAAGCTGGGCTGACGGAGCATCCTTCCGCCCCTCCGGGGGCGGACGACCGCGCGGCGCGCGGTCAGGTGGGGGCAAGTGACAGGCGTTGGCTCGCCACTTGCCCCCTCCGCGCCTTCGGCGCTCCTCCCCCGAAGGGGGAAGAAGGGATGTCCGCGCCCAAACACTTAAGCAATCACTTGACTATCCACCCAACCCACGATACTTAACCCCATGCCTAACCAAACCTCCTCGCTCGACCTCATGTTCCAGGCCCTCGCGGACCCCGCGCGGCGGAGCATGGTCGAGCGGCTCAGCCGGGGTCCGGCCTCGGTGAGCGAACTGGCCCGGCCGCTGGCCATGTCGCTGCCGGCGGTCATGCAGCACCTGGCCATGCTGGAGGCGGGCGGGATCGTGTCGTCGGCGAAGGTCGGCCGGGTGCGCACCTGCCAGATCCGTCCCGAGGCGCTGTCCCTGGCCGAACAATGGATCAACCAGAGGCGCACCCAGTGGGAGCGGCGCCTCGACCGCCTCGGCGACTTTCTCGCCGACACGGCCGACGAAGAGGATCTGAAATGACCGCCCGCCCCATGACCGAGCGTAACGCCGTCCACGCCACCTTCTGCGTCGAGCGGGTCTACGCCGCCTCGCCCGCCCGGGTGTTCAGCGCCTTCGCCGACCCGGAGAAGAAGGCCAAGTGGTTCAAGGGTCCCGACGAGTGGGGCCCGGCCGACCAGAAGTACGACTTCCGGGTCGGCGGCGAGGAGCACAGCATCGGCGGCCCGCCCGGCGAACCGCCGCACCGGTTCTACAACCGCTATCTCGAGATCATCCCGAACGAGCGGATCGTCTACGCCTACTGGATGCACCACGGTGACCCGCTGGCCTCGGCCTCGATCGCGACGATCGAGTTCCGGCTCGAGGGGGAGAAGACCCGCGTGGTGATGACCGAGGTCGGGGTGTTCGTCGACGGCTACTACTCGGCCGAGGGGCGGGAGGAAGGCACGCAGTGGCTGCTGGAGAAGATCGCGCCGCTGGTCGAGGGGTAGAGACCACCTTCCGCCCCCTCCGGGGGCGGACGACCGCGCATCGCGCGGTCAGGTGGGGGCAAGTAAGCCGCGCTAGCTCCCCACTTGCCCCCTCCGCGCCTGCGGCGCTCCTCCCCCGGAGGGGGAAGAAAGGGGGTCCCTAGTGCCCCCCAGCGCTCGGCGGCTTGGCGATCTTGGCCACATCCGCTTCCGTCACCGGCTTGGCATAGGCGTTCCCGAAATGCGTCCTGACATAGGTGATCGCCTCGGCCATCTGGGCGTTGCTGAGGATCCCGACGAAGCCCGGCATCGCGCCCTTGCCGCCGGTCACTACCATGATCGGATAGGCCGCGCCGGCCAGCTTGGGATTGGACGCCAGGGCCGGAATGGTTCCCGCCCCGGTCGCGCCCTTGGCGTCGGGCATGTGGCAGGCCTGGCAGACCGCGCCATAGACCTGCTCGCCGGTGACGGGCTTGGGAACCCGGGTGATGCCGCCGCCCGTATCTCCGCCGGCTGGCGACTGGGCCGCCGCCGGGAAGGCCAGGAGAGCGGCCGTCAGTACGATGATCTTCCGCATGATCAGGCCTCCAGCGCGCGCTTGTGCAGACGGGTGATGGCGTCGATGGACGAGAGCAGCGCCCCCTCCATCCAGCAGCCGATATAGCTGGCGTGCTCGCCGGCCAGGACGATGCGGCGGTCCATGCCGACCAGGGTCTGGTAGTGCTCCTTGCGGGCCTCGTCGCTCCAGCGGGCGCAGCAGCCCAGGGTCCAGGGCACCCGGCTCCAGGCCACCGAGGCCCCGCTGGCGAACTCCTTGCGGTAGCTCGTGGGGTGCAGCACCGAGCCCTGGGCCAGGGCCGCCTCGATCCGCTGGTCGGGCGTCATGCCGGCCAGCCGATAGGCCCCCATGTCGCGGGCGAAGGCGCCCAGCAGCACCGCCGGCCCGTCCTTGAACATGTTGTTGTTGGGATAGGAGATCAGGGCGATCTCCTGGTCGGTGAAGCTGTGGCCGCCATAGATGAAGTCGTCCTCCTCCCAGAAGCGGCGCTTCATCTCCAGGCCGATCTTGACCTGGCCGGAATACGGCACCGCCTTGATCGCGGCCATCATCTCGTCGGTCACCTGCAGGTCCAGCTGGCCCAGGATGCCCAGCGGAATGGTGCAGACGCACCAATCACCCTTCAGATCGCTGGCCTTTCCGGTCGCAACGTCAGTGAAGCTGACGGTGACGCCCTTGTCGTCCTGGGCGATCTTGCTGACCTTGGCCCCGTAGGTGACCATGCCCTCGACCTGCTTGGCGAAGGCCTTGCCGATCATGTCCATGCCGCCCACCGGCTGGAACATGGTGGTCTGCATCTCGTGGTTCATGAAGAAGCCCATCGAGGTCCAGACCTGCGGGTCCAGCACGTCGTGCAGGCCGTAGAGGTCCTTGGACGGGATCGGCGCGCCGTTGACCCCGCCGCCGCCCGGCCGCTCGAAACCCCGGTGCGAGGCCGCGCGCAGCGACGCCGAATACTTGTAGTCGTTGTCCAGCATGCCCCAGCCCTTCAGGGCCTCCAGCAGCTTGTCGCGGTCCTCCTGGGTGACGGTGTCGTCCAGCGCCTTGGCGTTGACTGACTTGGCCAGCAGCTCGGCGATGTTGCCCTCGAAGTCGGCGGCGGCGGTGTTGAAGCGCACCGGCTTGCCGCCGAAGGCCTGGGACGAGTGGACCCAGCCGCTGTGGTTGAACTGGATGAACGGCTCCAGGGCCACGCCGAACTGCTTGCAATAGTGCAGCAGGGTGCGGTGGTGGTGCGGGATCCGCCACGGGCCGGGGTTCAGGTAGTTGCCTTGCGAGAAGGCCACGTTCTGGGTCGCCCCACCCAGCTCGGTATAGGTATCTCCCCCACGAAGGGACCAGTTGCGGCCGCCGGCCCGGTTCTGGAACTCCAGGATCTTGACCTTGTAGCCGGCCTTGGTCAGCTCGAAGGCGGCCAGCATCCCGGCCAGGCCCGCGCCCAGCACGATCACCGTCGAGCCGGGCCGCGCGCCTTGCAGATTGGGGGGGCCGTGGAACTGGGTCTCGGCCGCGTGGCCCAGCGTGGTCATCGCCTGGTACAGCGCCGCCGTGCCGCCGACCTTGGCGATGGCCGAAAGAAGCTGACGCCGCGTCGGCGCCCTGACCCCGGAATCCATGAAGCCCGTCCCCTACCGAACCGCCGGCTTGGGCGGTGTGCTCTAGGGCTAACAGGGGTGGACGCGGCGGCGAGGGGCGGCGGGGGCGTAGGACGACGATGCCGGTGGACGCCCCGATTTATCGGCACAGGGACGGTTGGATTGCGCGGGAACTAGGCAGGGCCTTCATCCCCTACCAAACTAGTGTGTCATCCCGGCCGCAGCGCAGCGGAGAGCCGGGACCGCCACAAGCTCTGAGCTTCCGGCGGTCCCGGATAGCCCCTGCGGGGCTTCCGGGATGACAGGAAATTACCCCCTACCGCACCACCCGCAGCGCCGGCCGTTCGGCCGCCACCTGGGTCAACGGCGCGGTGAAGCGGAAGCTGGAGCCCAGGCCCGGCGAGCTGTCGACGCTGATGGTCCCGCCCATCAGCTCGACCAGTTCGCGGCAGATCGACAGGCCCAGGCCCGCCCCGTCGTGGGCGCGGCTCAGCGAGGTGTCGACCTGGGAGAAGGTCTTGAACAGGTCGGGCACGTGCTGGTCGGCGATGCCCATGCCGGTGTCCTCGACCTCGAACCGCAGGCCGCCCTTGCCCGAAGGCCGGACGCGGACGGTGACGCCGCCCTCGTCGGTGAACTTGACGGCGTTGGCCACCAAGTTGCCCAGCACCTGGCGCAGGCGCATCGGGTCGCCGGTCCAGCGGCCGCGCAGCTCGGGCGCGATGTCGACGCACAGGTCCAGGCCCTTGGCCGCCGCCGCGCCCGAGAAGGCCGCGCAGCTGGCCTCGACCAGGGCGGCCAGGTCGAAGACCTCGGCCCGCAGCCGCACGGCGCGGGTCTCCAGTCGGGCGATGTCGAGGATGTCGTTCAGCAGGGCCAGCAGGGCCTGGCCGGACTCCTCCAGGATCCGCAGGCGCCGGGCCTGGGGCTCGGACAGGGTGTCGGCGCCCATGACCTGGGCCATGCCCAGCACCCCGTTCAGCGGCGTGCGGACCTCGTGGCTCATATTGGCCAGGAAGCGGGTCTTGGCGGCGTTGGCGGCCTCGGCCTCCTCCTTGGCGGCGATCAGGGCCAGGCGGCTGGCCTCCAGCTTGCGCAGGGCCTCGAGCACGCGCCGCACCAGCACCGCGCCGGCCGCGGCCAGCACCAGGAAGCCGGCCAGCAACCAGGGCGCGATGCCCTTCATCAGCGACAGGCCCGGATTTTCCGCCGCCCAGCTCAGGACGCCGACCGGGTGGCCGTCGATGTCCTGCAGCGACACCTGGGGGTCCTCGTCGTCGCGGAGATGTTCCAGGAAGACCAGCTTCCTCAGGCCCAGGTCGTCGGCGAACTGGCGCAGGAAGGCCGCGTCGATCTTCCGCGCCGTGACCACCACGGTCGGCGGACCGTCATAGACGGCGGCCCCGGCCGGAGTCTCCGGCGTGACCGCGGCGATGGCGGTCAGGTAGGTCGCCCCGTCGATGCGCATCAGGCCGGTGCGGGTCACCTCGGCGGCCGAGCTCAGGCGACCGACCTTGCGGGCGATCCGGGCGTCGACGGCGACCTCGGCGGTGATGGGTTCGGCGGCGGCGGGGAAGCTCCCCAGCGCCTGGGGCGTGGTCCGCACGCCCGACTTGGAGGCGTAGATCACCTGGTCCGAGCGCACCACGAAGGTCAGGTCGTGCTTGAACTGGTCGTGATAATAGGTGGCGAAGTCGGTGTCGGCCCACGCCGCATCGATCTTCCAGCCCATGGCCTTGTAGGCCTGGTCCCAGACCGTGGCCGAGGTCAGTTCGCGCTCCATGCGGTCCAGGGTGCGCGAGACCGTGCGGCGGGCCAGGGCGATCTCGTCGGCCGCCTCGGTGCGGTCCACCGAGCGCGCGGCCAGCATCATCAGGGCCAGGCCGCCCAGGATCGAGACGATCACCAGCACCGCCGCCGCGCCGACGATCCCGTGGATCAGCCGCATCGGCCGCGCTTCGGGTCCCTGTGATGTCGGTTCCGGGCGGGTCATGTCTGAGCCGTAGCTTCGGCCTGGATAGCGAAGAGTAAAACGCGGCCCTTGGCCGCAGGGGGCCTGAAAAGCTGTCATCCCGGACAAGCGCGTAGCGCGCAGATCCGGGACCGCCGAAAGCGCCGAGCTTTCCGCAGTCCCGGCTCTACGCTGCGCTTCGGCCGGGATGACAGTTTTTCAAGGCCGCACCCTCACCCCGTCCAGCACCAGCGCCGTCAGCGCCGCCTGGGTCTCGTCCATGAAGGCCTTGTCCGACAGCGACCTGCCCGACAGCGCCCGCACCTGGACGGCGAAGTCGGCATAGTGCTGGGTCAGGGCCCAGATGGCGAAGATCAGGTGCGGCGGGTCGACCGGTCCCAGCCGGCCCGCCGCGACCCAGGCCTCGACCACCGCGACCTTTGTGTCGAACACCGCCTTCAGCGGCCCGGCCAGCACGGGTTTGAGCAGCGGCGCGCCGCGCAGCATCTCCAGGGCGAACAGCCGCGAGACCTCGGGGTGGTCGCGGCTCATGGCCAGCTTGGCGCCGATCAGGGCGGCGATGGCCTGCGCCGGGTCGTCGGCCTCGGTGAAGCGGCTCAGCGGCGCCAGCCACAGGGCCAGCCCCTGCTCCAGCACCGCCAGGTACAGGGCGTCCTTGGACGGGTGGTAGTAGAGCAGGTTGGCCTTGGAGATCCCCGCCGCCTGGGCGATGGCCTCGACGCTGGCCCCGTCCAGCCCCTGGCGGGCGAAGACGCCCAGGGCGGCCTTCAGGATCGCGGCCTTGCGGGCTTCGCCGGCCTTGGCCCGGCGGCCCAAGGGTTCGGGTGGCGGAAAGTTATCCACAGGCTCGCCGTCGCTCACGAACTGGGCGGCCTTGACCAGCTTGCGGGCGCCCGACGCCGCTGGAGCGCCCGATCGGGGCCCGGCCTTGCGTCGCGGCTTGACGGTCTTGGCTTCGGAGCCGGTCATCGCGTCTCGAACTTGGACCATTTGGTCAAACATGGACCGAACGGTTCGGATTGCAACGTTACGCCGGATGGTATTCCATGCCTCTCGCGAATAACAAGGGAGCCGACGTCGATGACGTCCACGATCACCCCGCTCTCCGCCAATGCGGTGATGCTGCCGGCGCGGCCCGAGCCGATCCCGGTCGACCCGAAGACCACGGCGGTGATCGTCATCGACATGCAGAACGCCTACGCCTCGCCGGGCGGCTATCTGGACCTGGCCGGCTTCGACATCTCGGGCGCGGCCGCCTGCATCCAGCAGATCAAGAGCGTGCTGGAGGTGGCCCGCGGGGCCGGCATGCAGGTGGTCTATTTCCAGAACGGCTGGGACGACCAGTATGTCGAGGCCGGCGGCCCCGGCTCGCCCAACTGGTGGAAGTCCAACGCCCTGAAGACCATGCGCGCCAAGCCCGAGCTGCAGGGCAAGCTGCTGGCGCGCGGCCAGTGGGACTATGAGCTGGTCGACGACCTGACGCCGCAGCCGGGCGACATCCGGCTGCACAAGACCCGCTATTCCGGCTTCTTCAACAGCCAGCTGGACAGCGTGCTGCGGGCGCGGGGGATCCGGCACCTGGTGTTCGTCGGCATCGCCACCAACGTCTGCGTCGAGTCGACCCTGCGCGATGGCTTCATGCTGGAATATTTCGGCACGGTGCTGGAGGACGCCACCCACCAGGCCGGCCCGGAGTTCGTCCAGAAGGCGGCCCTGTTCAACATCGAGACCTTCTTCGGCTGGGTCTCGACGACGGCGGACTTCAAGGGGGCGTTCGGGCAGCTGGCGCCGTCTTCTTAACCCGACCTCCCCGGCGAAGGCCGGGGCCCAGATCGAACCCATGAAAGCTTGAGAGACAAACTCCGCCGAGAGGCGCGAACACCCCAGACGCTCAGGATGAATCTGGATCCCGGCCTTCGCCGGGAAGGTCGGATCTGATGAGGATTTAGAGGAGCCCGAAGATGCCCAAAACCGTCATCACCCCGCCCGGCACGGGCGTGCCGATCGCGCCGTTCTCGCCGGGGACCATGGCCGATGGCGTGGTCTATGTGTCGGGCACCCTGGCCTTCGACAAGGACAACAACGTCGCCTTCCCCGACGACGCCGAGGCCCAGACGCGGCAGGTGCTGGAGACCATCAAGTCGGTGATCGAGACCGCCGGCGGGACCATGGAAGACATCACCATGAACCACATCTTCCTGACCGACTGGAGCTACTACCAGACGATCAACAAGGTCTATGCCGAGTACTTCCCTGGCGACAAGCCGGCCCGCTACTGCATCCAGTGCGGCCTGGTGAAGCCCGGCTTCGTGGTCGAGATCGCCAGCGTCGCCCACGTGGGGAAGAAGTAGGCCGATGACCTCCGGGATCGTCGACGGCGTCCACTACGAGCTGCACGGCGGTCCCGTGGCCGGTCGCGAGGTCGTGCTGCTGTCGTCGGGCCTGGGCGGCTCGGGCGCCTTCTGGGCCCCGCAGATGCAGGCCCTGCTCGAGCATTGGCCGGTGGCGCTGTACGACCATCGCGGCACCGGCCGCAGCGTTCGGGAACTGCCTTCCGGCCCCTACGCCGTCCAGGACATGGCCGACGACATGGTCAAGGTCATGGACGCCCTGGGCCTGGCCAAGGCCCACGTCGTCGGCCACGCGGCGGGCGGCAATGCGGGCCTGGCCCTAGCCCTGTCGCATCCCGACCGCCTCGGCAAGCTGGTGGTGGTCAACGGCTGGTCGCGGCCCGACCCGCACATCAAGCGCTGCTTCGACACCCGCATCCATCTGCTGAACGACAGCGGGCCGGGCGCCTACGTCCACGCCCAGCCGATCTTCCTCTATCCGGCCGACTGGATCTCGCGGAACCACGATCGGCTGATGGCCGAGGAGGCGCACCACGTGGCCGGCTTCCCGCCGCGCGAGGTGATGCTGGCCCGGATCAACGCCCTCTTGGCCTTCGACGTCGATGCGCGGCTGGAAGAGATCACCCATCGGGTGCTGATCAGCGCCAGCGCCGACGACATGCTGGTGCCGGTGAGCTGCTCGCAGCGCATGGCCGGAAGGCTGCCGAACGCGGACCTGCAGGTGGTTCCGTGGGGCGGGCATGGGTTCACCGTCACCGATCCCGAGACCTTCAACGAGGGTCTGGTGAAGTTCCTGGAGGGGACGTGACGATCTCTTGCGCCCCCCATTCCATCGCCTTCCTAGGCCTTGTGCCTAGGACCCATGGCGCCGCCAGGCTCGGCGAGGACGGAGCGCTCGGCCGCCGTGGCTGCGCTCCGATCGGCTCAGCGTTCGCCGCCGGCATGGGTCCTCGCCACAAGGGCGAGGAAGGCGGGATTTTTGCGGCTCTGGATCAGAGCTCTAACCAACAAGAACAACGGCATTAGCCAAAGGAACCCCACCCATGCAGGTCGGCGTCTTCATTCCCATCGGCAACAACGGCTGGCTCATTTCGGAGAATTCTCCGCAGTACATGCCCAGCTTCGAGCTGAACAAGGAGATCACCCAGAAGGCCGAGAAGTACGGTTTCGACTTCGCGCTTTCGATGATCAAGCTGCGCGGGTTCGGCGGCAAGACCCAGTTCTGGGAGCACAATCTCGAGAGCTTCACCCTGATGTCGGGCCTGGCGGCCGTGACCAGCAAGATCAAGATCTTCGCCACCGTCGCCACCCTGACCATCCCGCCGGCCATCGTGGCCCGCATGGCCTCGACCATCGACTCGATCGCCCCGGGCCGCTTCGGCATCAACCTGGTGACCGGCTGGCAGAAGGCCGAGTACTCGCAGATGGGCCTGTGGCCGGGCGAGGAGCACTATACCGACCGCTACAACTACCTGGCCGAATACACGACCGTGCTGAAGGAGCTGCTGGAGACCGGGGTTTCGGACTTCAAGGGCAAGTACTTCACCATGGACGACTGCCGGGTCAGCCCGCACCCCAAGGAGACCAAGCTGATCTGCGCCGGCTCGTCCGACGAAGGCCTGGCTTTCACGGCCCAATATGCCGACTACAGCTTCGCCCTGGGCAAGGGCGTCAACACCCCGACCGCCTTCGCCGGGGTCAACAAGCGGCTGGAGGCCGCCGCCGAGAAGACCGGCCGCGACGTGCAGTCGTTCCTGCTGTTCATGATCATCGCCGACGAGACCGACGAAAAGGCCATGGCCAAGTGGCAGTCCTACCGGGCCGGCGCCGACCAGGAGGCCCTGGCCTGGCTGACCAACCAGGCGGCTCCGAACGCCAAGGCGGGCGCCACGACCAACACCACCCAGCTGGCCGCGCCGGAATCGGCGGTCAACCTGAACATGGGGACGCTGGTGGGGTCGTATGAGAGCATCGCGAAGATGATGGACGAGATCGCCGCGGTGCCCGGCACGGCCGGCGTGCTGCTGACGTTCGACGACTTCGTGAAGGGGGTCGAGGACTTCGGGGAGAAGATCCAGCCGCTGATGAAGAGCCGGAAGGCGTAGAACCAGTCACTTGCCCCCACCTGACCTGCTGCGCAGGTCGTCCGCCCCCGGAGGGGGCGGAAGGCGCGTCCTTCTTCCCCCTCCGGGGGAGGAGGGCCGAAGGCCCGGAGGGGGCAAGTAGCCGCTAGTCGACCGCCAGCATCCCCAACAGCTGCAACCTGAACACCAGCACGCTGTCCGGCGGGATCTCGCCCATGTCGCGCGAGCCGTAGGCCAGGTCGGACGGGATGTAGAGCGTCCACTCGTCGCCGACCTTCATCTTCGGCAGGGCCTCCAGCCAGCCCGGGATCAGGCCGTCGGCCGGCATGATCGCCGGCTTGCCGCGCGCGAAGCTCGAGTCGAACACCGTGCCGTCCAGCAGCTTGCCCTCGTAGTGGACCTTGATGATGTCGCCGAGCTTGGGCGACGGGGCGTCCTTCGCGCCCGAGGTCACGACCTTGTACTGCAGGCCCGATGGCAGGGTGACGACGCCGGGGGCCTTGGCGTTCTTCTCCAGGAAGGCCTTGCCGGCGAGCGCGGCGGCCGAGGGGCCGGCGTTCAGCTGCGGCGGGGCGGACGGCTGCACCTGCGCGTGGGCGGCGCCGGCGGCCATGGCGGCGGCGAGGACGAGAGGAGCGAAGAAGCGCATGGGGTCTTTCAAGGTTCGATTCCGGTGGCGGCACCGTAGCGATCCTTGAGCCGAACTTCGCGGCGAAATTTGGGGGAGAGATGCTCCCCCGCATCGCGAGGGAGGATCCTACTTCTTCCCCGGTTCCAGATACCGCGCCGCGAAGTCCAGGAAGGACGGCCAGTTCGGGCCGGGCGTGTGGCCGCCCTCGTGCTGGCGGAAGGCCAGGTCGCCGTCGGCGATCAAGGTCAGGGGCGCGGGGAAGGTCGTGGCGCCCAGGTCCTTGGCCCCCAGCAGCCGGTAGACCGGCCCGGCCGCCACAGCGGCCATGAACATGCCGCGCGGGTCGCACCAGGCGTCGGCCTCGTCGTTGCCGACGCTGATGAACAGCGGCCGGGGCGCGACCAGGGCGATCAGCTCGTGGGCGTCGACGGGCAGGTCGTCGGCGGTCAGCGGGCCGGCGTATTTGAGGAAGTTGCCGGCCATCCAGTGGTGCTCGCCCTCGGCGGCCAGGTTCTCGACCTGCTCGCCGCGCCGGCGCCGGTGCAGCTTGGCGCCGCCTTCGCCGGACGAGGCGATCAGGCCAACCGCCAGGCGCGGCTCGTAGGCCATGGCCAGCAGCGCGCCCTTGCCGTAGCGCGACAGGCCCTCGATCCCGACCCGTTTTGGATCGATGGCCGGGTCGGTCTCGAAATAGTCGAGCGCCCGACTGGCGCCCCAGGCCCAGGCGCGCAGGGCGCCCCAGTCGTCGGGCCGGCGCGGCTTGCCCCGATTGGCCAGGCCGATGATCCCTTGGTTCAGCTTGGCCGGGTCGTCGGCCTGGACGCTGGTCGGGTCGAGGATGGCGTAGCCCCAGCCTCGGGCGATGACGAGATCCCTCCAGTCGGGTCCGGCCGGCGCCGGGCGGCCCCACGGCGAGCCATCGGGGAAGCCGAACTCCAGGATCAGCGGGGCGCCGGTCTTGGCTTCGGGGGTCACGACCAGCAGGTCGAGGCTGACCTTGATCGACGGCGCCCTGCTGTTGTCGGCCTGGCCCGCCAGCCGCTTCTCGATGACCGGCACGCCGGCCCGGACCGCGTGGGTCTCCTTGACCACCCGCCAGGTGATCTTCGGCGCGTGGCGCGGGACCCGGCCGTGCTCCTCGGAGGCATAGGCCTCGACGATCTGCGGCCGGCGGAGCTTCCACCAGGCCTCGGCGTCGGCGACCGGGCGGCCGTCGGGGAAGCTCAGCGGATCGGGCAGCAGGCTGAACGGCCCGGCCTTGGCCTCGTCGTAGTTCACGATGCGGGGCGCGGCCTTGTTGTAGCTGACGCCGGGGCGCAGGGGCTTGTCGATGCCCAGGCTCTTGAGCATCCGCGCATGCTCGGCCCGGCCGGCGGCGACGTCGCGCTGCGGCAGCTGGGCGTGGGCGGCGGGCGCGAGGAGCGCGAGGAGCGCGAGGGCGAGGGACAGGGGGAGGAAGGATCTGCCAACCATCATCTAATCTCCAAGTCTCCTCCCCCTCTGGGGGAGGGGGACCGCCGAAGGCGGTGGAGGGGCCCTGGGCGGCGGTCAACGCACGACCGCTTCGCGGACCCCCTCCGTCTCGATGCGTATTCGCATCGAGCCACCTCCCCCTAATGGGGAGGAGAGATCATTGCTCCGCCCCGTGCGCATACACGCCCAGCATGGTCCCGACGAAGCCGCCGGCGACCTTGGTGCTCAGGGTGGTCCCGTCCGCGCCGGCCTTCAAGGTCTCCCACCTGCCCGGCGCCGTGCCGTAGGCGAAGTCCAGGGTCCCGGCCTTGACGATGATCTTCAGGTTCAGGCCCTGGCCGGATTTGAGGGAAATCGGCCTTTCGGCCACCACCACGCCATCGACGGGATCCTTGTAGCCCGACCGCTTCTCGACCCGCACCAGGGTCTTGCCGCCGTCGCGGACCAGGCCGACGAACCAGTAGAAGTCGTCGTTCTGCACGGCCACCAGCCCGGCCTTGTCGCCGTCGGCCGCGGGCGTGAAGCGCATCGTCGTGGAGACCGTGGCGTTCATGTGCTGCTGGCGACGGGCCCAGATCGAGGGCTGGTCGTTGTGGCCCAGCCGCGCCGAGCGCGCCTCCAGGTTCAGCGTGCCGCCCTTCACCGACCACCAGCGCGTCGCGGGGATGCGCATGGTCATCCAGCTCTTGGGCAGCTCGGGTCCGGCGAAGGTCTCGGCGACCTTGAACGGGCCCGAATTCGGCTCGCCCTTGGAAGGCGGCAGCTTCGGCGCGGTCGCCGCATAGGGAATGGTCTTGCCGTTCTCCAGGATGATCGGCCAGCCGTCCTTCCATTCGACCGGCAGCAGGAAGGTCTCGCGGCCGGTGTTGTAGAGGTCGTCGCCATAGGGGCGCACGGCCAGGAAGGTCGCCCACCACTTGCCGTCGGGCGTGTCCACGAGGTCGGCGTGACCGGCCGAGGTGATCGGCAGCGGCCGGTCCTTGGGCAGGCCGCGCTGGGTCAGGATCGGATTGTCCGTATACGGAACATATGGTCCGGTGACCGCCTTCGATCGCAGCACCACCTGGCTGTGGCCCTCGGCCGTGCCGCCCTCCGCGGCGACCAGATAGTACCAGCCGTCCTTCTTCAGGATGTGCGGGCCTTCGGGCCAGATCGGCTTGGCGGCCGGGTTAACGCCCTTGTCCAGCAGCACGGTGCGCGGGCCGATCGTCTTCTGGGCCTTCTGGTCGTATTCCTGGATCCAGATGGCGCGGTGGCCCTGGTATTCGGGCTTTCCGGGCGGGTTGTCGTTGTTGACGATCCAAGCGCGGCCGTCCCCCTCCCCGCCCTCGTCGAAGAAGATCGAGGCGTCGATGCCGCCGACCTGCGGCAGCCACACCGGGTCCGACCACGGGCCCTTGGGATCCTTGGCGGTGATCAGGAAGTTGCCGCCGCAGTCGACGCAGGTGTTGAGGATGTAGAACAGGCCGTCGTGGAAATCGATCGCCGGCGCGAACACGGCCCGCGACAGGCCCAGCCGCTTGAAGTCCAGCATGCCCGGCCGGTCCAGGGCGTTGCCGATCTGGGTCCAGTGGACGAGGTCGGTCGAGTGGAAGATCGGCAGGCCCGGGAACCAGGCGAAGGTCGAATTGACCAGGTAGTAGTCCTTGCCGACCCGGGTGACGCTGGGGTCGGGATGGAAGCCCTGCAGGATCGGATTGCGATACTGGCCCGGCCCGACCTTGACCGCGTCGGAGGGGTCGGAGCCCTGGTAGACGAAGTTGCTGAACGCGGCGGTTTGAGGGGCGGCGTTCGCGGCCAGGGGGGCTGTGGTCGCCATCAGCGCCAGGCTCAGCACGGTACGGATCATCACCAAACTCCCTAAACCCCGACCTTCCCGGCGAAGGCCGGGACCCAGATTCAGCCTGAGCCTTGGTCGGTCCTGACACTCACAACCTGACGATCTGGGCCCCGGCGTTCGCCGGGGAGATCGGATGATTTTGAAAGGCGTCGATCACGACGTCTTTCCTTTTCCTGTCATCCCGGCTCTTCGCGCTACGCGCTACGGCCGGGATGACACGGGTGTTTGGAATCGCTACCGCGCCGGCGCCGCTCGCAGCGCCGCCGCCACCGCTTCGCGCAGCGGCTTGGGCTTGTAGTTGTCGTCGTACAGGGTCGGGCGCTTGGGGGCCTTGTCCTGGCGCAGCCACTGGTTCTGCAGCCACGAATACTTGTCGACCATGCCCCAGGCCAGCATCTCCTTGGTCTGGCGGTAGCTGAGCATCTGGTCGAGGAAGGCCTTGGCGTAGGCGGCGACCTCGGCGTCGCGTGGGCCGAAGGCGGCGGGCAGGCCCTTGTCGTGGACGTCGAACTCGGTGACCAGCAGGTCGTAGCCCATGCCGGTGACCTCATCGAGGAAAGCGGTCCATTGCTTGGTCTGCGGCTTGCCGAAGCCGGTGAAGCTGTCGGCGTTTTCCGCCCCGATGTGGCTCTGGACGCCCAGGGCGTCGACCGGCGTCCCGCGCTTCTTGAAGCCTTCGAGCAGCTTCAGCACCCCGGCCCGATGCTGCTCGTTGCCGACCTCCTGGCTCATATAGTCGTTGTAGACCAGCCGGGCCTTGGGAGCGGCCTCGCGGGCCACGTGGAAGGCCAGGTCCAGCACCGGCTCCTTGCCCATGGCGTCGGAGAAGACCGTGTCGCGGATCGAGCCGTCCTTGGGGTCGACCGTCTCGTTGACCACGTCCCACGAGATCATCTGCGGGTAGCGCTTGCACAGGGTCTGGATGTGCTCGCTCACCATTTTCGCGGCCGCCGCGGCGGGCCTGGGGCCGAAGTCGTAGGTCTTCACCCAGGCCGGGAACCACTGCGGGTGGTGCCACAGCAGGGTGTGGCCGCGCAGGGCTTGGCCGTTGGCCTTGGCGAAGTCGGCGATGCGGTCGGCGCGCTCGAAGTCGAAGCTGTCCGGCCCCTTGGCGCGGACGACGTACCATTTGAGTTCGTTCTCGGGGACCAGCAGGCCGCACTCGCGGGCCAGGATCTCGCGGTACTTGGGATCCTCGAACGAGCCGGTCAGGGCGCCCTTCGGCCCGGCCCCGACGGCGCTGCCGAAATAGAGGCCCTTGGCCTTGGCCAGGTCGCGCAGGGCGGGGCCTTCGGCGGCGAACGCCGGGCCGGCGAAGGTCGCCGCCGCGCCTAGGGCCAGGAGATCTCTGCGGGAGGGACGCATACTCGGGCTCCAAGAAAACGCGCACCGTCTTGGAGGAACGGTGCGCGCCAAGATTGGCAGGCGTATCGAGCCTCGCCGTTCCGAGCCTGGAGGCCGGGGACCGGCGAAACCCATCCGGAGCCGCCGGCCCGAGCGAGAAGCCCGGACCGACGATCCACGGATCCTAGAAGCTGGCGCGCAGCACCACCGTGTAGCGGCGGTCGGCCATGAACCAAGAGCGGCCGGTCTTCAGCAGGTCGTCGTTCAGGACCTGCGTCGTCCGGGTGGTTTCGTTCAGCAGGTTCACGCCCTGCACGCCGACCTTCACCTTGTCGTTGACCGTGTAGAACAGCGAGCCGTCCAGCTGGCCGGTCGCCTCGTTCATGATCGGCGCGTAGGGGATGATCACGTCGCGGACGGTGAGCAGGAAGTCCGAGCGCCAGTTGTAGGCCAGGCGCGCCGAGACTTTGCCCTTCTCGTAGATAACCGCGAAGTTGGCGTTGTACTTCGACAGGCCCTGCAGCGGCAGCTTGGCGGTGTTGACCGTGGTGACGCGGCCGGCGGCCACGTCGGGGTCGGTCGCCGACAGCGTGCTTTGCGGCACGCCCTTGCTGTCGATGTAGCTGAAGTTGGCGTTGATGCCGAGGCCGTCGAAGGGCTTGGGCAGGAAGTCGTAGAACTGCTGGTAGCCGACTTCGAAGCCCTTGACCTTGGCCTTCTGGTCCGAGTTGCCCGGCGTGGTCACCAGCACGTCGAACGTGGCGCCGTTGTTGGTGAACGGCACGCGCGCGGTCGTGTTGGTCGCGACGTCGGTCAGCTCCTTGTAGAAGGCCGCGACGGTCAGCGAGCCGACCGGCGCGAAGTACCATTCCACCGAGGCGTCGACGTTCTTGGATTGGGTCGGCTTCAGGAAGGGATTGCCGACCGTGACATTGCCCGACGGCTGACCGTTGGTGATGCCGTCAGGGTTCGTGTTCAGCGCCAGGCTGTAGTAGTTGCGGGTCAGGCCGATGTCCGGCGGCGTGATCGTCTTGGACAGGCCGAAGCGATACTGCACGCCGTGCGGGGCCATGATCTTCAGGTTGAAGCTGGGCAGCCAGTACTCGAACGAGGCCTTGGCGGTGGTCGGCACGGTGGCGCCGTTCTGCCAGTTCCGCGCCGCGGCGCGGACTTGCGGCGACAGACCGCAGAACGACGAGGCGACGAACGGCTGCTTCGGATCCGGCAGGGCCTGCCAGTCGGTGAAGGCCTTGGTGCAATCGGCGTCGGTCGACAGGCTGGTCGAGATCGGGAACGCCAGGAAGCCGCTCGCCTCGCGGTCGGTCTTGGTATAGCGCAGGCCGATATTGCCGCTGATGCGCAGGTCGTTCAGGTCGCCCTTGAAGCGCGCCATCAGATAGGCGGACTTGGTCTTCTCGTTGACCGGGTTGATTTCCTGCGGACGGAACGGTGTGCCGGCGGTGACGCCGCAACGCTGCGCCAGCGGCACCCAGTTCTGCGGGCAGCCGCCCGACAGGCGGTCACGCCACTCGTCGCCGACCGCCATCGCGAACTGCGACACGGCCCCGTAGTTGTCGACCAGGTTCTGCGAGAAGAACATCCGCGGTTCCGAGCCGGTCGGAACGCCGGTCTTGCCGCGCAGGAAGTTGTCGAAGGCGTAGGTCTCGGTCACGCGCGCGCTGGTTTCGCCGCCCGAGGTGTTGGGGTTGCCGTTGATCGGGTCGTCGAACCACACCGGGCC
Organism: Caulobacter sp. Root343; assembly: GCF_001425745.1. Taxonomy (GTDB): domain Bacteria; phylum Pseudomonadota; class Alphaproteobacteria; order Caulobacterales; family Caulobacteraceae; genus Caulobacter. The sequence goes on from NZ_LMDF01000005.1 coordinate 211,798, forward strand.
GCCGCTGCCCCAGATTTCCGAGACCACGCCCCAGTTGTAGGCCGAGAAACGGGTGGTCTGGTCACGTTCCGACCAACGCACGCCGGCCTTGACGGAGTCGAACCAGGTGTCGTCGTTGAACTTGTATTCGACGTCGAACTTGACCGCGTCTTCCGTGCCTTCCGACCGCTCGATGTGGTCCATCGCCGAGCGCCAGAAGTTGTTGTACGGGTCGCTGAGGCTGCTGTGCGTCCCTCGGGTGTAGGACGGGCAGTTGTTGTTGAACGGGGCGCAGTTCGACACCGTCGTGCCGTTGGACGGCGCGGTGAACTTCACGTCCGGCAGGTCGTTGCCGTGCAGGGTGATGGCGGCGTTCTGGAACGTCGAACCCCACAGGCCCATGCTGATGGCGTTGGCCTTGGAGTCGACGTGCTGGGCGTCGAACAGGAAGCCCCAGTGCTCGTTCGGCGTCCATTTGAAGTTGAAGCCGTAGTCGGTCGTGATGTTGGTGTTGTCTTCGTCGCGACGGACGTTGTTCGACTGCAGGCCGTCGATCGGCGTGCGCGGATCGCTGCCCTGCTGGTCGGCGCGCCAGCCGGTGGTGCCGGTGATCACGCCGTTGGTGAAGACGCCGCTCTCGTCGAAGGTGAAGCTGGTGCCGGCCGCCGGACGCGAGTCGCCATTGCCGGCGACGTTGTCGGTGGCGATTTCGATCGCGTGCTCGGTCCACTTGGTGGTCGATTCCGAGCGCAGGTACTGGAACGCGGCCTGCATCGTGCCGTCGGTGCTCTTCCACTGCACCGCCGCGGCGCGGCCTTCGCGCTTGCGGTCGCTTTCGGTGGAGCGGAACGCCGCGCCGCGCGGGAACCAGACGCCCTTGCCGGTGGCGCAGGTGGCGACGGCGACGCCCAGATTGGTGCGGCAGCCGAAGTTCGACACCTGGATGGCGTCGCTGCGGGTCGACAGCTTCGAGTTCACGAAGCTGGCCAGCACGCCGACCTCGCCGATCGCGGTGTCGAAGCGGTCGCTGAACAGGACCGAATAGGTCGGCTGCCACTTCTTCGACAGATCGCCGTAGCTGTCTTCGACCGACAGCGACACGATGCGCTTCTTGCTGTCGAACGGCAGGCGCGTGCGCAGGTTCACCGTGCCCGAGATGCCGCCTTCGATCAGGTCGGCCGAGGGGCTCTTGAACACGTCCACGCCGCCCATCAGCTCGGACGGAACGTCGGCGAAGCTGAGGATACGGCCGTTGTTGGCGGTGAAGGTGTCGCGGCCGTTCAGTTCCGAACGGACGAAGTTCAGGCCGCGGACGACCACGCCCGAGCCTTCGACCGAGAAGTGGTCGGGGTCGACGCCGGCGGCGAAACGGTTGATGGCCACGCCCGGCACGCGCGACAGCGCTTCGGTGACCGAGCGGTCCGGCAGGGCGCCGATGTCTTCGGCGGTGATCGAGTCGCCGATGATCTCGGACGACTGCTTCAGCTGCTGGCTGCTCTTCAGGCTCTGCTTGATGCTGGTGACGATGACCTCGTCGACCGTCTGCGCGTCGGCCTTGGCCGGCGCCGCGGTCTGAGCCATGGCCGGCGCGCCGATGGCCAGTGCGCCCAGCACCAGCACCGAAGCGCCGTATTTCAGAGTATTGGCGATAGAATTGCGTCCGCGAGCCGCGGACGGCCGATTGGCCGTGCCCATTGTAGTCCCCTCCCCAGGTTCTCGTTTTTGGCAGCGCGGGTAGCGCTACCATTGATCATGTTACCGTGACCATTGTTGTCAGATCACATGACTGACCACTGGTCGTCAAGCGTTGTCACAAACGCTCGTTTCGTTTAGCCATAAGGAATGGGAACGTTACCATTTTAGGTAGACGCGGCGGCCGCTTGCGCGGTTTCGCACGTCTAGTCTCGACCTGGTGACCTCCCCATCCGTGGCCTGGCCTCTTAAGCTGGTCAGACCACGGTCAACCGGATTCCCGACGTCCGGATAAAACAACGATGACAACGTAGGACAGCGTTGTCAATTTCACCGCTCGCCGACGCTGGTCATCTGACGATGGTCCGACAGGCCGGCGGACTTGGGGGCGGACTTGGGGGAGGCTTGCATGACGGACGAAAAGGTCCGCGCGATGGGATCGGCCGGGGCTGAAGGCCGCGTCCGAATGCCGCACCTCGAAAGCTGTCATCCCGGGCGAAGCGAAGCGCAGACCCGGGACCGCCGGAAACGCCCGCGCTCGTGGCGGTCCCGGCTCTCCGCGCTGCGCGCTGCGGCCGGGATGACAAAGGGGGTAGCTTCGGGCTTGAGTGCCCACGCATGACCCCCTCCCCCATCCGCAAGATCGTCATTGTCGGCGGCGGCACGGCCGGCTGGATGACCGCCGCCGGCCTGGCCGCGGTGCTGAAGGGCCTGCCCGTCGCGATCGAACTGGTCGAGTCGGCCGAGATCGGCACGGTCGGGGTCGGCGAGGCCACCGTCCCGCACATCCGCGACTACAACGCCCGCCTCGGCCTGGACGAAGCCGACTTCATGCGGAAGACCCAGGCCACCTACAAGCTGGGCATCGAGTTCCGCGACTGGGGTCGCAAGGGCGACGCCTACGTCCACCCGTTCGGCGCGTTCGGACAGCCGATCGCCGGCATCCCGTTCCACCAGCACTGGCTGCGGGCTCGAGCCCTCGCCAAGAAAGGATTGGGCGAGGCCGCGCCGATCCAGGCCTACAGCCTGCCGATCATGGCCGGACTGGCCGGCAAGTTCGCCCCGCCCTCGCCCGACCCGCGCTCGCTGGGCTCGACCTTCTCGTACGCCTACCAGTTCGACGCCGGCCTCTACGCCCTCTATCTGCGGGCCTATTCCGAGGCGCGCGGCGTGGTCCGCACCGAGGGCAAGATCGCCACCGTCGCCCAGCGGCCCGACGACGGCTTCGTCACCGGCGTCACGCTGGAGAGCGGCCAGACGATCGAGGGCGACCTGTTCGTCGACTGCTCCGGCTTCCGGGGCCTGCTGATCGAGCAGACCCTGCAGGCCGGCTATGACGACTGGACCCAGTGGCTGCCCTGCGATCGCGCCGCCGCCGTGCCGTGCGACTCGGTCGAGCCGGCCACGCCCCTGACCCGCGCCACCTCGGACGCCGCCGGTTGGCGCTGGCGCATCCCGCTGCAGCACCGGGTCGGCAACGGCTATGTCTATTGCTCCAGCTACATCAGCGACGACGAGGCCGCCCGGGTCTTGCTCGAGAAGCTGGACGGCGAGGCGCAGGCCGATCCGCGCTTCCTGCGGTTCGTCACCGGCCGCCGCAAGCAGCAGTGGCTGAAGAACGTGGTCGCCATCGGCTTGTCGTCGGGCTTCCTGGAACCGCTGGAGAGCACCAGCATCCACCTGATCCAGGTGGCGATCAGCACCCTGCTGGAGCTGTTCCCGCACCAGGGCTGCGAGCAGGCCGACCAGGACGAGTACAACCGGGTCATGGACCTGGAGTTCGAGCGGATCCGCGACTTCCTGGTGCTGCACTACCACGCCAACCAGCGCGAGGATTCGGCCTTCTGGAACGACCGCCGGGCCGCCCCGATCCCCGATAGCTTGGCGCAGAAGATCGCCCTGTTCCGCGAGCGCGGCGTGGTGGCGGCCTACAAGGACGGTTTCTTCAAGGAGCCGTCGTGGCTGTCGGTCTATCTGGGACAGAACGTCCTGCCGGATGGCTTCGACCCTCTGGTCGAGGCGATCGACCCGGCCCAGTCGGCGCGGCTGCTGGCCGAGCTGCAAGCCGCCGTGGCCCGCACGGTCCAGTCCATGCCTGAGCACGAGACGTTCCTGCGCTCGGTCGCCGACGCGAGGACTCCGGCATGAAGGTCCTGATCGTCGGCGGCGGCATCGACGCCTGGATGACCGCCGCGACCCTGGCCGTCGCCGCCAAGGGCGTGGCCGCCGTCACCGTGGCCGAGACCGCCCCGCCCGGCGCCGGCCGCGTCGCCGCCCTGCCCGCCCTGCGCGGCCTGCACGCCCGGCTGGGGATCGCCGAGCCGGCGGTGATCCGCGCCGCCACCGCCACCCCGCGCCTGGCCATGCGCTTCGGCGAGCACCTGGCGCCGTTCGGCGAGACCGGGGCCACGCTGGACGGCCTGGCCTTCCATCACTACTGGCTGCGGGCCGGCGGGACCGCGCCGCTCAGCGACTGGAGCCTGGCCGCCCAGGCCGCCGCGCGCGGCCGCTTCGCCCTGCCCAGCCCCGACCCGCGCTCGCCGCTCTCGACCCTGGACCACGGCCTGCACCTGGACGCCGCCGGCTATGCGGGCCTGCTGAGGGACGTGGCGCTGAAGGCGGGCGCGACGCTGGTCGAGGGCCCGGTCGAGCGGGTCGACAAGGCCGGCGACAGGGTCGCGGCGGTCGTGGTCGGCGATCGACGCCTGGAGGCCGACCTCTTCGTCGACGCCACGGGTGAGCAGGCCCTGCTGATCGGCGACCAGCCCTGGATCGACTGGAGCGCCTGGCTGCCCCAGGGCGCGCGGCTGGTCGAGGAGGGCCTGGTCTCGAGCTTCGAACCCGCGCCCCTGAAGGCCGGCTGCCGGATCCGGGTGCTGGCCGGCAATGTCGTGGCGGTCGGCGGCGCGGCCTGCGCGATCGGCGCGGCCGACGGCGGCGACCTGCACCTGGTCCAGACCGCCGTCTCGCGCCTGGTCGCCCTCTTTCCCAACAGCCCGGCGGCGGCGGACGAGTTCGACCGTCTATCGATCGCCGCGATCGAGCGGGCCCGCGACATGGCCATCCTGCGCTGGGGCGACCTCACCGCCCCGCCCGCCCCCCTGGCCCGCAAGATCGCCCAGTTCGAAAGCCGCGGCCGCGTGGTCCTGTACGACGAGGAGACCTGGCCCGAGAGCGCCTGGGTCTATGCGATGCTGGCGCGGGGCATCATCCCGAGACGCTGGGATCCCCTGGCCGACCGCGCGCCGCTGGAGCGGACGCGGGACATGCTGGCGCGGATGAAGGCGATGATCGAACAGACGGCGGAGGGGATGGCCAGTGTTTGAGCGCTTTTCCCCTCTCCTCCCCATTAGGGGGAGGTGGCTCGATGCGRATACGCAGCGAGACGGAGGGGGTCCGCGAAGCGGTGKTGACTTCGCCACCTCACAGGGCCCCTCCACCGGCGTYCGCCGGTCCCCCTCCCCCGGAGGGGGAGGAAAGATGAACTTGAACCTCGTGAGCCCCGCATGACCCCCAACCCCATCCGCAAGGTCCTGATCGTCGGCGGCGGCACCGCCGGCTGGATGACGGCCGCCGCACTCGCCAAGGTGCTCGACACCAAGGGCGTGGCCGTCACCCTGGTGGAGTCCGACGCCATCGCCACGGTCGGGGTCGGCGAGGCGACGATCCCGCCGATCACCACCTTCAACCAGATCCTCGGCATCGACGAGGCCGAGTTCATGCGGGCCACCAAGGGCAGCTTCAAGCTGGCCATCGAGTTCCGCGACTGGCTGAAACCCGGCCACCGCTACCTGCACCCGTTCGGCGCCTTCGGCCTGGATATCGAGGCGCTGAAGTTCCACCAGTTCTGGCTGCGCGCCCACCACGAGGGCTGGGCCGCGCCGATCGACGACTTCAACCTGCCGGCCACCGCCGCCAACCTCGGCAAGTTCGCCCTGCCGTCGAAGGACCCCGGCCAGGTGATGTCGAGCATCAAATACGCCTTCCATTTCGACGCCGGCCTCTACGCCAAGTACCTGCGGTCCTATGCCGAGAAGCGCGGCGTGGTCCGGGTCGAGGGCAAGGTCGCCAGCGTCCAGCAGCACGGCGAGACCGGCTTCGTCACCGGCGTGACCTTGGAGGGCGGCCAGGTGCTGGAGGCCGACCTGTTTGTCGACTGCACCGGCTTCCGCGCCCTGCTGATCGAGCAGACCCTGAAGACCGGCTTCGAGGACTGGGGTCACTGGCTGGCCAACGACCGCGCCGTGGCCTTGCAGTGCGAGATGGGCGGCGACGGCCTGACCCCCGTCACCCGCGCCACCGCCCACGAAGCCGGCTGGGTCTGGCGCATCCCGCTGCAGCACCGGATCGGCACGGGCTATGTCTATTCCAGCCAGCACATCAGCGACGAGGACGCGCTGAAGACCCTGCGGAGCACCCTGGACGGCGCCCCGACCCAGGAGCCGAATTTCATCAAGTTCCGCCCCGGCCGCCGCAAGCAGATCTGGAACAAGAACGTCGTGGCCATCGGGCTGTCGTCGGGCTTCCTGGAGCCGCTGGAAAGCACCAGCATCCACATGATCCAGGCCGGCATCACCAAGCTGCTGGCCCTGTTCCCGGACAAGGGCTTCAACCCGGTCGAGATCGCCGAGTACAACCGCCTGACCATCCTGCAGGTCGAGCTGATCCGCGACTTCATCATCCTGCACTTCCACGCCAACCAGCGGGACGAGCCGTACTGGAAGGCGTTGCGCGAGATGGAGATCCCAGCCGACCTGAAGCGCAAGATGGACCTGTTCCGCGCCTCTGGCCGCTTGTTCCAGTCGGACTACGACCTGTTCGCCGAGCCCAGCTGGATCGCCGTCCTGTTGGGCCAGGGCGTGACGCCGGAGCGCCACGACCCGCTCGTCGACCAATATGACCAGGCCTTCGTCAAGGCGCAGATGGCGCGGATGGGCGCGCTGATCCGCCAGACCGGCGAGGCCATGCCCACCCACGAAGACTTCGTCGCCCGCTACTGCGCCGCTCCCGAGTTCGCCAAATGATCGAGAACCACCGCCTGCGCCGCGTCGTCATCGTCGGCGGCGGCACCGCCGGCTGGATGACCGCCGCCGCCCTGGGGCGCTTCCTGAAGGACGGCTACACCCAGGTCACCCTGGTCGAGTCCGAGGCGATCGGCACGGTCGGGGTCGGCGAGTCGACCATCCCTCAGATCAACATGTTCAACCGCATGCTGGGGCTGGACGAGAACGAGTTCGTCAAGAAGACCAAGGCGACGTTCAAGCTGGGCATCGACTTCGTCGACTGGCAGCGGATCGGCCACAGCTACCACCACCCGTTCGGCCCCTATGGCGTCGACATGGAGGGGGTGTCGTTCCACGCCTATTGGCTGAAGGCCCGGGCGATGGGGCTGGACGACGACCTCGGCGCCTACAGCCTGCAGACCGTCGGCTCGCGCCAGAGCAAGTTCATGCGCCCCAACGGCCAGGCCAACTCGCCGCTGGGCCAGATCGCCTACGCCTTCCAGTTCGACGCCGGGCTCTACGCCAGGTTCCTGCGCGAATACGCCGAGGCGCGCGGCGTCGTGCGCCAGGAGGGCAGGATCGCCACGGTCCAGCAGGACGGCGAGACCGGCTTCGTCACCTCGGTTTCCCTCGAAAACGGCCAAGTCGTCGAAGGCGACCTGTTCATCGACTGCTCGGGCTTCCGGGGCCTGCTGATCGAACAGACCCTGAAGGCCGGCTACGAGGACTGGAGCCAGTGGCTGCTGAACGACCGCGCCGTGGCCATGCCCTGCGCGCTGGCCGGCTCGATGGCCCCGGTGACCCGCGCCACGGCCCGGCCGTACGGCTGGCAGTGGCGGATCCCGCTGCAGCACCGCCTGGGCAACGGCTACGCCTATTGCAGCCGCTTCATCAGCGACGACGAGGCCACGGCGGATCTGCTGGGCAACCTGGACGGCGAGCCCCTGGCCGAACCGAACCTGCTGCGCTTCACCGCTGGCCGCCGCAAGACCAGCTGGGACAAGAACGTCGTCGCGATCGGCCTGTCGGCCGGCTTCATGGAGCCGCTGGAGAGCCAGTCGATCCACCTGATCCAGGTCGGGATCTCGCGCCTGCTGGCCCACTTCCCCGACCGGCATTTCCGGCAGGCCGACACCGACCGCTACAACCGGACCATGACCTTCGAATACGAGAAGATCCGGGACTTCCTGATCCTGCATTTCAAGGCCACCGAGCGCAACGACACCCCCTACTGGGACTATCTGCGCGAGATGCCGATCCCCGACTACCTGACCGACAAGATCGAACTGTTCCGGGGTTCGGGCCGGATCTTCCGCGAGAACGAGGAGCTGTTCAACGACACCTCGTGGTTCGCGGTGATGATCGGCCAGGGGATCACGCCCGAGAGCTACGACCCGATGGTCGACAGCATGGACGAGGCCCTGTTCCGGTCCCGGATGGCCGAGATCAAGGCGGTGATCGCGCGCTCGGCCGAGGTGATGCCCGACCACATGGCGTTCATCGCGGAGCACTGCGCGGCGGAGGGGTAGCTTCCCTCTCCCCTTGCGGGAGAGGGTGGCCCGAAGGGCCGGGTGAGGGGTCGCGCTCCGCTATCCGGACAGGTCTTTCGACCCCTCATCCGTCAGCTCCGCTGACACCTTCTCCCGCAAGGGGAGAAGGGATTACTTCCCCATCACCCCCATCACCGCCAACGTCATCGCCTCCACCCCTGTCCGGATGCTCGGCTCCGGCGTCGGGGCGAAGAACGGCGAGTGGTTGACCGGCAGGGGGCGGTCCTCGGCCTTGGCCTTGGCGATTTCGGCCGGGGCGTAGCCGCCGATGCCGAAATAGACCGAGGGCACGCCGGCCAGGACGAATTCCGAATAGTCCTCCGACGCCGAGCCCGGCCTGTCCTGCGCCACCGCGCGGGCCCCGAACGCGGCCTTGAACACCGTCGCCGTGCGCGCGGTCAGGGCGGCGTCGTTGACCACCATCTTGCCGCCGGGGGTGATCTTCAGGTCGGCGGGCGGGGCGCCGGCCATGTCGGTGACGGCCTTCACCGTGCGCTCGACGCCGGCCAGGATCCTGTCGCGCACCGCATTGTCCTGGGTGCGGATGGTGCCGCGCACCCGGGCCTTGTCGGGGATGATGTTGCCGGCGCTGCCCGCCTGGATCGAGCCGACCGTGACGACGCCGAACGCGGCGGGGTCCTTCTCCCGGCTGATCACGCTCTGGACATCGACGGTGAAGCGGGCCGCCATCAGCACCGGGTCGATGGTCGAGGCCGGCATCGAGCCGTGGCCGCCGCGGCCGTTGAAGGTGACGTCCAGCCCGTCCGAGGTCGAGGTCAGCACCCCGGCCTTGTAATAGACCTCGCCCGCCGCGCCCGAGCCGACGTGCAAGGCGAAGCCGTAGTCGGGCTTGCCGCCGATCTTGTCGAACAGGCCGTCGGCCAGCATGGCCCGCGCGCCGCTGACCGTCTCCTCGGACGGCTGGGCGACGAAGACCAGCGTGCCCTTCCACTGGGCCTTGCGGGCGACCAACTGGCGGGCGGTCCCGATCCAGGCGGCCATGTGGATGTCGTGGCCGCACGAATGGGCGACGAACACCTTGTCACCGTTCCAGGTCGCCGTCGCCTGGCTGGCGTAAGGCAGGCCGGTCTTCTCCTGCATCGGCAGGCCGTCCAGCTCGGTGCGGACCAGCACCTTGGGTCCGTCGCCGTTCTTCAGCACCGCGACGAGCCCGGTCTTGCCGACGCCCTCGGTGACGGTGAAGCCCAGGGCGCGCATTTCCTTGGCCAGCTTGGCGGCGGTTTCGACTTCCTGGAAACCCAGCTCCGGATGGGCGTGGATGTCCTTGTAGATCGCCTCCAGCGCCGGGTAGTCGCGGTCCAGCTGGGCGTCGATGGTTTTCAGGGTGGTGGGGACGTTCAGCGGCGCGGCCTGGGCGGCCGTGGCCAGCAGGGCGGCCAGGGCCGTGGTGAGGAGGAGGTTCATGCGGCGGGGCCCCGGGTGTGTGTCAGTGGATCGACGAAACACCTTAGCTCAACCGCTATCCTCTCAGGCCTATTTCCCTCTCCTCCCCCTCTGGGGGAGGGGGACCGGCGAACGCCGGTGGAGGGGCCCTGTGAGGTGGCGAAGTCACCACCGCTTCGCGGAGCCCCTCCGTCTCGCCGCGTATTCGCGGCGATCCACCTCCCCCTAATGGGGAGGAGAGATTGTTCCCTCCTCAGTTCCCCGGCGCGTACGGGAACTGCATCGCCTCGTAGTCCTCCAGCGACTTCGCCGGAGCCTTCTCCCCCGCCGGCAGCGGGCGCTTCGAAAACGACCCGAACCAGGCCACCGAGGCGTCGCGCCACCATTGGGCTTCGTCGCGTTGGATCTTCAGGAAGTCGGCGACCTCGGCGTGGCGCTGGGGGTCGACATAGGGGGCCAGCCCCGCCCAGGTGCGGTTCATGCCGTCCACATAGGCCACGCCCCGCCCGTAGTGCTTGACGAGGCCGTCCCACAGGGTGTCGCCGGACTTCAGGCGGTAGTCCCAGGACAGGTGGTGGAACCACAGGAGGTTCTTCTCGTCGACGCACTTCAGGTCGGCGAAGCAGGCCCCCACGGCCGGGGCGTACTGGGCCGTGGCGTTGCTGCCCGAGGGCGTGCGGTCGAAGCCGATGCCATCCGGTCCGGCCTTGGCGTAGTAGACGCTGGTCCAGTCGGCGCGCGGCCCGCCGGCCACCCAGGGGCCCGGGCCGTAGTGATGACTGCGGCCCATCTGGTGGTGCAGGCCGAGCGGAGTCATGTAGTCGACCGCCGCCTCGCGCGAGCCCATCATCATGTCCACGACCGGCTTCACGAAGCGCGGGTCGTTGGTGAAGGTCATCCTGGCCCAGTCGGCGGCGATGTCGCGGGCCGAGGCCTCCGGGTCCCAGGCCAGGCGACCGAACACGTACCAGTTGGCCTGGTCGAACTGCGAGCCGGACCAGTTGCGGTCCGAGCCGATGTTGGCCACCCCGGCCATCACCGTCAGCTTGCGGCCGTCCAGCGACCCGTCGACAACCTTGGCCACCGTCGAGCCCTTGCCGTGGGCCATCGTGTCGGACTTCAGGGTCTCCTCGTAGAGCGGGCCGAGGTAGACGAGGTGGGTGGAGAAGCCGAGATATTCCTTGGTGATCTGGAACTCCATGCCGAGGTTCGATTTCGGCATGGCCCCGAACAGCGGGTGGAACGGCTCGCGCGGCTGGAAGTCGATCGCGCCGTTCTTGACCTGGATGACGACGTTGTCGCGGAACTGGCCGTCGAACGGCTTGAACTCGTTGTAGCCCTGCTTGGCGCGGTCGTCGGGCTGCTCGTGCGAATAGACGAAGGCGCGCCAGATCACGACTCCACCATAAGGTCCCACCGCGTCGGCCAGCATGTTGGCCCCGTCGACATGGGTGCGGCCATAGTCCTGCGGCCCTGGCTGGCCCTCGGAATTGGCCTTCACAAGGAAGCCGCCGAAGTCGGGGATGGCCTTGTAGAGCTCGTCGGCCTTGGCCTTCCAGAAGGCGGCGACGGCCGGGTCAGCCGGATCGGCGGTCTTCAGGCCGCCGATCTCGATCGGGGCCGAGAACCGGGCCGAAAGATAGACCCGGATCCCGTACGGCCGCAGCGTGTCGGCCACGGCGGCGGCCTTGGCGATGAACGGCGGGGTCAGGCTGTCGGCCTTGGCGTTGACGTTGTTCAGCACCGTCCCGTTGATGCCGATCGAGGCGTTGGCGCGGGCGTAGTCGACCAGGCGCGGGTCGACATGGCCGGGCAGCCGCCACCAGTCGAAGATCGACTGGCCGGAATAGCCGCGCTCGACCGTGCGGTTCAGGTTGTCCCAGTGGTTCAGCATCCGCAGCTTCACCTTGGGCGAGCTCATGATGTCGAGGTTGTCGACGCTCTGGCGGGTCTGGATCAGCGAGAGATAGCGATAGACGCCGTAGAGCACGCCGATGTCGTTGGGCGCGGCGATGACGGTGGTCTTCTTGCCGTCGATCAGCACGGTGCGGATCAGATAGCCCTCGCGACCCAGCTCGGAGGTCGGCAGGCGCATCATGTGCAGGGGGTGCGAGAACTGCGGCAGGCCCAGCAGGATGACCCCGTCCTGGCTGGCGCGCTCGGCCGTCGCCGGCGCTTGGCCCAGCAGGCCGGTCAGGCCCCGCACCAGCTCGGCGCGGGCCAGCTGCAAGCCGGGCCGGTCGGCGACGGGCGCGACGGCGCGGGCCGCGGCGGCGTAGGGCGCGCGGGCGGACGCCTCGACCGGCTTGTAGCGGAGCCACAGATCATAGCCGTCCTCGGCCCGGGCGGCCGGGGCGATGAGGAGCAGCAGAGCCGCCGCGAACGCCAACAAACGCATGTCTCACTCCCATTGTCCCGACCTCCCCGGCGAAAGCCGGGGCCCAGCTGAAAGGGCTGTGAGGGGCCAGGAAAGGGCTCACGCTCAGGCTGGATCTGGATCCCGGCTTTCGCCGGGAAGATCGGACTATTTGCAGTTCTTTATTGTCGTCGCCCAACCCGAAAGACACCGCTCTCGGAGCGCCGCCAAAGGTCGGGACACTCTCTCATAGTGGTCTGACCACTGGGTTGACAAGCCTTATGGTACCGGTAAACCGATAGCGGGAGGAAGATGGACGTCGCGCGCCTGGCTTTACGGCGCGCCCGCGATCTTTCGGCCCGTCCCGAGATCTCAAACAAAGCGTCCCATGCCCAAGATCATCGCCGCCAAGACCATCGTCACGTGTCCGGGGCGCAACTTCGTCACCCTGAAGATCATCACCGACGAAGGCGTGTACGGCATCGGCGACGCCACGCTGAACGGCCGCGAGCTGGCGGTCGAGGCCTATCTGACCCACCACGTCATCCCCTGCCTGATCGGCCGCGACGCCCACCAGATCGAGGACATCTGGCAGTACCTGTACAAGGGCGCCTACTGGCGTCGCGGCCCGGTGACCATGGCCGCCATCGCCGCGGTCGACACGGCGCTGTGGGACATCAAGGGCAAGCTCGCCGGCCTGCCCGTCTACCAGCTGCTGGGCGGCGCCTGCCGCTCGGGCGTCATGGTCTATGGCCACGCCAACGGCGAGACGATCGAGGAGACCCTCGACAACGCCGCCCACTACGCGGAGGAGGGCTACAAGGCCGTCCGCCTGCAGACCGGCGTGCCGGGCATGAGCGGCACCTACGGCGTCTCCAAGGACAAGTTCTTCTACGAGCCGGCCGACAGCGACCTGCCCAAGGAGACCGTCTGGTCGACCGAGCGCTACATGCGCTCGACCCCCGCCCTGTTCGAGGCCGCCCGCCTGCGGCTGGGCGATGACCTGCACCTGCTGCACGACGTCCACCACCGCCTGTCGCCCATCGAGGCCGGCCGCCTGGGCAAGGATCTGGAGCCCTACCGCCTGTTCTGGATGGAGGACGCCACCCCGGCCGAGAACCAGGCCAGCTTCCGCCTGATCCGCCAGCACACCACCACGCCGCTGGCCGTGGGCGAGATCTTCAACTCGATCTGGGACTGCAAACAGCTGATCGAGGAACAGCTGATCGACTATATCCGCGCCACCGTGGTCCACGCCGGCGGGATCAGCCACCTGAAGAAGCTGGCCAGCTTCGCCGACCTCCATCACGTGCGCACCGGCTGCCACGGGGCCACCGACCTGTCGCCGGTCTGCATGGGCGCGGCCCTGCACTTCGACCTGTCGATCCCCAATTTCGGCGTCCAGGAATATATGCGCCACACGCCCGAGACCGACGCGGTGTTCCCGCACGCCTACACTTTCAAGGACGGCATGCTGCATCCGGGCGAGGCGCCGGGCCTGGGCGTCGACATCGACGAAGCACTGGCGGCCAAATACCCCTACCAGCGCGCCTATCTGCCGGTCGCCCGTCGCCTGGACGGCTCGATGCACGACTGGTGAGATCAGGCGCGAAACAGAGGTAGGCCACCGTTTCGTCCGACATCAGGCCTTGCAGGCCGGCAAACCTGACCAATCCGTCGGGACGGGCTAAAATGTAGGACATTTCGGGTCATTGTTCGTGTTAGTGACTGAACGATCGCCACGTGTCCTTCGAGCCTCCCGCCACCCATGTCCGACAACGTCAAGCTCTACCGCAAGATCGCCGACACCGTGGCCGACGCCATCGAGGCGGGGCAGTACAAGATCGGCGACCGCCTGCCGACCGAGCGCGAACTGGCCGAACAGTTCGGCGTCTCGCGCCCGACCCTGCGCGAGGCGATGATCGCCCTGGAGATGCTGGGCATGATCGAGGCCCGCCACGGCCTGGGCATCTATGTCACCGGCAACATCCGCCCGATCGCCCCGTCGGCCGAGGTCGACTTCGAGATCGGCGCCTTCGAGCTGATCGAGGCTCGACGCCTGTTCGAGGGCGAGGCCGCCGCCCTGGCCGCCACCTCGATCAACGACGAGCAGATCGCCGAGCTGGACGGCCTGCTGGAGCGGATGCACGTCGAGGAAGAGATCCGGGGCGAGGACGCCGACCGCGAGTTCCACCTGACCATCGCCCGCGCCACCGGCAACGGCGCGATCATCGCCACGATCGAGAACCTGTGGGACTGGCGCAACCGCTCGCCCCTGGCCCGCAACATCCTGACCCGCGCCCGCGGCATGGGCCTGGAGCCGCGCATCGTCGAACACCGCCGCGTCGTCGACGCCCTCAAGGCCCACGACCCCGCCGCCGCCCGCCAAGCCATGCGCGACCACCTGGAACGCGTCATCGACCACCTGCTGCACGCGACGGAGACCGAGGCCGTGCAACGGGCGCAGCAGGAGACCACGGCGCGTAGGAACGCGATCGCGAAACGGGTGGCGATTTAGATTTTCTCCTCCCCATTAGGGGGAGGTGGCGCGATGCGGATACGCATCGAGACGGAGGGGGTCCGCGAAGCGGTCGTGCGTTCGCCACCTCACAGGGCCCCTCCACCGCCGTTCGGCGGTCCCCCTCCCCCAGAGGGGGAGGAGAGTGATCGCTGGCTCTCTCCTCCCCATTAGGGGGAGGTGGCGCGATGCGGATACGCATCGAGACGGAGGGGGTCAGCGAAGCGGTCGTGCGTTCGCCACCTCACAGAGCCCCTCCACCGCCGTTCGGCGGTCCCCCTTCCCCAGAGGGGGAGGAGAGTGACCTCGCCGCCGCTTCATGCCACTCCTTCACCATGCTGAAGCTGCCGCCCCTGAAGCCCGACTCCGACCAGATGCTGCATCTGGACGCCCTGCGCATCGTGGGCGCGGTGATGATCGTGGTGTTCCACTTCAACCGGTTCATCAATCTGGACGGCCGCTGGCAGGCGGTGGATGACACGGTCAAGAGCTTCAGCCTGATCGTCGACCTGTTCTTCCTGATCTCCGGCTATGTGATGGCGGCGATCTATACCGGCCGGATCACCACCTTCGCCAAGTACCGCGACTTCCTGCAGAAGCGCGTGGCGCGGCTGGGGCCGCTGCACTGGGCGACGATGGCGGTGTTCGTGGCCATCGCCGCGCTCGGCTGGGCCGGCGTGCTGAACGAGCACGACCCGTCGCGCTACGACGTCGGCTGCATCGCCCAGAACGTGCTGTTCGTCCACGCCTGGGGAACGTGCAAGGCCCAGACCTGGAACTTCGTCAGCTGGGCGATCAGCGCCGAGATGGGCCTCTACATCGCCCTGCCCCTGATCTTCCGCCTCACCGCCCTGGGCCGCTGGGCCACGGCCGCCGCGGCGTTCGGGAGTCTCGCCCTGCTGCTGTGGATCTCGCGGACCGGCGAGCCCTTCTCGCAATGGACCTACGACTTCGGCGTCGCCCGCGCCGCGCCCGGCTTCCTGCTGGGTATGCTGGCCTTCCAGCTGAAGGGCGTGCTGGCCCGCCTGCCGTTCGCCCGGTTCGTGATGTGGGCCCTGCTGGCGGCGTTCTTCGTCGCCTCGTTCGCCGGAGCCTCGCGGACCAGCCTGCTGATCCTGGTCTACGCGATCGGGGTCGCCGGCGTGGCGGCCGACGCGGCCGGCGTCCAGGGCGGGGTCAGCGCCCGCCTGGCCCCGTGGGCGCAGCTGAGCTTCAGCCTCTACCTGCTGCACCCGATCGCGCTGAAGATCGCCCTGAACTGGGTCGGCCACGCCGCCTGGGGCCTGAACGGCGACACGATGCGGCTGTGGTGCCTGCTGTGGCTGATCCTGCTGATCCCGATCGCCTATCTGTCGCTGGTGGCGTTCGAGCGGCCGGCGCGGGATCTGTTGGCGGGGCTGGGGAAGGCGCGCAAGCCGAAGGCGCTGGGACCGTCGGTGGCGCCGTAAATTCCTCTGTCATCCCGGCCGCAGCGCAGCGAAGAGCCGGGACCGCAAGAAGCTCAGCGCTTCCGGCGGTCCCGGATCGGCCTTCGGCCGTCCGGGATGACAGGATTTTATGGTGTCGCGATCCCGTCCACCCACGCCGGCAGCTCGCCGATATTGGCCAACTCCACATAGCGCGCGTGCCCGACTGGGGCGTCGGCGGCTTCGTGCGACCAGACCAGCGGGTACGGGATCAGGGCGCCCCAGCAGCCCGCCTCGAGGGCCGGCAGGATGTCGGACTTCATCGAGTTGCCGGCCATCACCGCCTGCTCGGCCCCCGTGCCGTAGCGGTCGAACACCCGGCGGTAGGTGTCGGCGTCTTTCTCGGAGACGATCTCGACGGCGACGAAATAGTCGCCCAGGCCCGACGAGGCCAGCTTCTGCTCCTGGTGCAGCAGATCCCCCTTGGTGACCAGCACCAGGCGGTAACGCTTGGACAGCTCGGCCAGGGCGTGCTCGACGCCGGGCAGCGGCTCGATCGGCTCGGTCAGCATCTGGCGGCCGACGGCCAGGATTTCGCGGATCACCCGGGTGTCGACCGCGCCATCGGTGACCTCCAGCGCCGTCTCGATCATCGACAGGGTGAAGCCCTTGGCCCCGTAGCCATAGACCCGCAGGTTGCGCTTCTCGACGGCCAGCAGCTGGGCTTCGATCTTCTCCGGATCGCCGTGCTCGGACAGCAGGTCCAGGAAGCGGGCGTGCGACAGGCGGAACAGGCTCTCGCAGTGCCAGAGGGTGTCGTCGGCGTCGATCCCGACGGTGGTGATCGTACTCATGGGTCCTTGGTCTTCAGCGAGAGGCGTCAGGCTCCGGTCTCGTCCACGACGATGGCGACGGTCTTGCCGCGCGACAGCGGCTCCCATCCGGCGGCGATGGCCGAGGTGATGGCCTTGGCGACCAGGGCCGGGGCGATGTGGGCGGGCTTCAGCATCGGCGCGCCGTAGCGGGGCTGCGGGCCGGGCGGAAACTCGACGACGGCCTCGCGCTTGCCCTCGGCGTGGCGCACGGCGATGGCCATGCCGTGCCGCTCGGGACCGTCGTTGGACCAGCCGGGCTGGCGATGCAGCCGCCAGAAATACGGTTCGCCGTCGACCTCGATTTCGATCTCGGAGCTGTTGTTGGTTCGCGCCATGCACGCAGTTAGCCCGACGCGCGCGTCCAGGCCACCCCCCAGCACGAAGAAGTCGGCCGCCTTTTTGAACGCGGCGCCGCCGTCGGCGCACTCATCGAAGGCGGCAGCGTTCCAGTCGTCAGCCAGGCGCCGCTCGCACGGTCATCACGACGTCGGTCCCCCAAAACGCCGTCGCGACATCGCCCCCGATGCGGCGGCGCCTGGCTTCCGCCCCGCGCAACGACAAGCCCGCGCAACGACAAGGGAGCCTCGATGGCCAAGCGACTCTTCGACGTCCTGCTGTCCCTGGCGATGCTGATCCTGGCCGCGCCGGTCCTGGCGCTGGCCATGACCCTGATCTGGGCCCAGGACCGGCGGTCGCCGCTGTTCATGGGCGTGCGCGTCGGGCGCGACGGCCGCGACTTTCGCATGGCCAAGCTGCGCTCGATGACCGCGGACTCCGAGTTCAAGGGCGCGGCCTCGACCACCCAGTCCGACAGCCGCATCACCCCGCTGGGCCACGTCCTGCGGCGCTGGAAGCTGGACGAGCTGCCCCAGTTCTGGAACGTGCTGCGCGGCGAGATGAGCATCGTCGGGCCGCGCCCCAACACCCGGCGCGGCGGGGTGGACAACTACACCGCGCGCGAAATGCGCCTGCTGAGCGTGCGCCCCGGCATCACCGACCTGGCCTCGATCCTGTTCGCCGACGAGGCCGAGATCCTGGACGGCGCGGCCGACCCCGACGCCCTGTATGACGAGGTCATCCGGCCGTGGAAGAGCCGCCTGGGTTTGCTCTATGTCGAGCGGCGGACCTTCTGGATCGACCTGCGGATCGTCGGGCTGACGGCGCTGGGCGCGCTGTCGCACGCCGCGGCGCTGGAAGGCGTCGACGCCATCCTGGAAGAATTGGCGGCCAGCGACGAACTGCGGCTGGTCTGCCGGCGAGGCGCGCCCCTGCCCCGCGCCGAGCCGCCCGGCTACGCGGCTTGATCCTGCGCTTCTACCGTCGGACAGGCGGGGCGGGGTCCGCGCCGTCCCTGCCGCCATCGTTCTCGTCGCGTGTCTGGTCGCCCGGCCGGGATGGCGCGCCGCCGTCCGGCTCGCGCCGTCTCGGCAACTGGGTCTGGTGGGCGTTCGAGCGCCTGGCGCTGTTCAGCCGGCCCGGATTCCTGGAACTGACGCTCTGGCGCGAGGACCGCCTGGCGCACCGGCTGATCGTGACCCCGCGCTGGTTTCGCTTCCCGTTCATGGGCGCGGCCGACCTGCAGGTCGGCGACGTCTGGACACGCCCGGAGCTTCGCGGCCAGGGCCTGGCGACCCTGGCCCTGGCGACGGTCCAAGCCCTGACCGATCCGGACGATCGCCTGTGGTACGTGGTCGAGGACGACAACGCCGCCTCCATCCGCCTGGCCGAGGCGGCCGGCTACCGGCTGGTCGGCGCGGGTCGCCGCACGCGGCCCCTCGGCTTGGCGGCGTTTGGCCGGTTCGTGCTCGCCCCGCTTGAGACG
The DNA here is from genome assembly GCF_001425745.1 of Caulobacter sp. Root343. Lineage (GTDB taxonomy): Bacteria > Pseudomonadota > Alphaproteobacteria > Caulobacterales > Caulobacteraceae > Caulobacter. Next base: position 230,403 of record NZ_LMDF01000005.1, read on the forward strand.
GTCATCGCCGGACGAGGCTGACCGAAGCCACCGCTCCGGCCTGGGTCGCGGCGTCGGCGCGGCGCAGGTGCAGCGCCAGCCACTGGCCGGAGCAGCCGGCGGGAACCGTGACCTCGCCGCTGACCTCGCCGCCCGACCGGTCGGCCTGGTCCAGCTGAAGAAGCTGGCGTCCGCCCGCCTCGCCGCAGGTCAGGGTCCAGAACGGGATGGCCGCGTGGTCGGTCGCGGCGGTGCGGATCGACAGGCGGTAGTCGCCGGGCGGCAGGGTCAGCAGCTGGACCGCCGCCACCCCACCGGCGCCGCCCAGCGCCTGATAGGTCAGGGCCGGCCGGCCGCCGACCACGCCACGGGTCGCCTCCAGCTCGCCGCTCTCGGTCAGCCGCCAGCCGAACGGCGCGGTCAGTTCGGGGCGCGAGAAGGTCGGGTCGGCCAGCAGCGCGTCCGCCTCGGCGCGGGCCAGCGGCTGGAAGGCGTCCCGTACGCGACGGGCCTCCCCGAAGTCGCCCTGGGCGACCAGCTGCCCAATCAGCGCTCGATCGGCGCCCGCGCGGCGCACCATCGCCCGGTCGCGGACCGCCAGCACCAGGTCCGTCACCCCCGGCGGCGCGCCGCGCTCGGCCACCGCGTAGTGCAGGAACATCGCCCGCCAGTCGCTGGGCCGGTCCAGCAGCCGGGCGATCGGCGGGACGAGGTCGGGATCGGAAAGAGCGCTCGTCAGCACCGGGAACAGGATCGGCGGGGCCGCCGACGAGGTCCGCAGCGCGATGTCGAAGTCCCGCAGCGCCCCGTCGACGTCGCCGCGCTCCACCGCCTGCTGGATCAGCCAGACCCGCGTGCCCAGGCTGCGGCGGCTGATGCGGTCGGACAGGGCGAACAGCGCCGCGGCCCGGCCCTTGTCGCCCGAGGCCTCGGCGTCCAGGGCCCGCAGCTCGACGGCGGGCGGCAGGGTGGCGTCGCGGGCCAGGGCGCGGCGGACCAGGTTCCGCACGGCCGGATCCGTAGCCGGGGCGCCGGCGTCGACCTTGGCGCGGGCGGCCTGGACGGCCAGCCGGGCGTCGGATGGCGCGAGCGCGGCGGCGCGGGCGGGATCGCTTCGACCCCATTCGGTCGCCACTCCGTCGCGGATCGCCAGCGCCAAGCCCGCCGCCACGCCCAGGCCGATCACCGTCCGCGCCGCGACGACCCCGGCCCTCATCTCAGCGCCCGTAGTCGTAGTCGAAGCCATAGCCGTAATCGAAGCCGTAGCCGGCCTTCTTGGCCTCGAACTTGGTCAGCACCGCGCCCAGGATGTGGGCCTGCGAGGCGCGCAGGCGCGACAGCGCCGCCCGCACCGTGCCGGCCGGGACCGAACGAGCCTCGACCGCATAGACCACGCCGTCGACCGCGGCGGCGACCAGCGGCGCGTCGGCCAGGCCGATCACCGGCGGCGAGTCGACGATCACGTGGTCGAAGCGCTCCTTCAGCCGCTTGACCAGCAGCGCCAGGCGGTCGCCCATCAACAGGTCGCCGGCGTTCGGCGGCGGCGGTCCGGCGGTCATCACCCACAGCCCCTCGTGCTCGGTCGCGTGCAGGACGCTGTCGAGGTCCTCGGCTCCCGACAGGAAGTTGCTGACGCCCAGGCCGTTCTTGAGCCCGAAGGCCGAGTGGACCGACGGCGAGCGCAGGTCGGCGTCGACCAGCACCACCTTGCGGCGGGCGCGGGCCAGGGACTGGGCCAGGGCGACCGTCGTCGTCGACTTGCCCTCGCGCGGCCGGGTGCTGATCACGGCCAGCGAGCGCGGCGCGCCCTTGGCCGTCGACAGCTCCAGATTGGCGTGCACCGACAGATAGGCCTCGACCAGCTTCGAGCGCGGGTCACGCAGGGCCATCAGCGGGTCCTCGACCTGCACCTTGGGCGCGACGCCCAGCAGCGGCAGGCCCAGCTTTTCCTCGAGGTCGGCCGGGTCGACGATGCCCTCGTCGATCTGCTCGAGGCCAGCCGCGACCAGAGCCGCGGCCAGGCCGCCGGCCATCATCGCCAGCACCAGATTGACCAGCAGCTTGGGCGAGGCCGGGCGGTCCGGCAGCCGGGCCGGATCGACGATGGCGACGTTGTTGTTCTCGGCCCCGCCGGCGACGCCGATCTCCTTGTAGCGCTGCAGCAGCGCGTTATAGAGCTCGCGGTTGGTGTCGGCGTCGCGCTGGTAGATGTTGTACTGGATGCTGCGGCGGCGCAGGTCGGCCAGGCCGTCCTTCAGGCCCTCGACCCGAGCGGTCAGGGCCCGTTCGCGGGTCTGGCTGGAGTCGTAGGCCTGCTGCAGCGACACCCGCACCCGGCCCTCTTCCTGGCCGATCGCCGCGTCCAGCGCCTGGATCTGCGAGGCCAGCGCCTTGGCCTGCGGATAGTCGGGGCGGAACTGGACCATCAGCTTGGCGTATTCGGCGGCCGCGTCGGCCCGCCTCTGGCGCATCGAGGCGATGGCGTCGTTGCCCAGCGCGATGCTGCTGGCGTCCGGCCGCTTGATCTCGTTCAGCCGGCTCTCGGCGACGATGCGCTCGGCGGTCGCCACTTCCAGGGCCGAGTTCAGGGCGATCAGGTCGTCGGTCAGCAGCGAGCGGCCGCCGACCGCCGCGCCGCTGGTGCTGGCGTCGACCGAGGACGGCAGGTTGATGATCCCCTGCTGGACGGCGTAGGCCACCACCTGGCGCTCGGACATCTCCAGCTTCTCGCGAAGCTGTTCGATGCGGCCTTCCAGGAACTTGCGGGCATAGCCGGACGCCTCGAAACGGCGTTCCAGATTGCTGGCGATGAAGTCCTCGCCCCAGGCCTGGGCGATCCTCTGGGACAGCGCCGGGTCCGGCGTCACGGCCCGCACGTCGACCAGGCTGGAGCCGCGCACCGGCGCGACGCCCACGTGCTGCAGCAGGATCTTGCCGGCGATCTCGGTGCGCTTGGCCCGCGTCGCGGGATCGGCCTTGCCGCCCTCGAACAGGTCGCGGCGGCCGAACAGCTTGAAGAAGGCCGGATCGTCGACGACGCCCAGATCGCGCGCCACGCGCTCGGCCAGCAGCTGGGTGCGCAGCAGGCCGTACTGGGTCTGGTAGAATTCCTGGTCGCCGATGCTGGTGTCGCGCTCGACGCTGTCGATCTTCACGACCCGCGCCGTCTCGCGCGAGATTTCCAGCCGCGCCGCCGAGGCGTACTGGCGCGGTATGACCAGGGTCAGGGCCACGCCGGCCAAGGCCCCGGCCGCGACCCCGCCCAGCAGCACCCAGCGCCAGCGCGTGGCGGCGCGCAGCAGCCGGCGTAGCGGCGGCGTGGCGGCCCGGCCGATGCCGTCGGGCGCGACCCTGTCCGTGAAGAGCGAAACGTCCCCGGAGGCGAGTCCGAGCATTTGGGGTGAGACCCGTTCCATGCGTCAGAATCTTTCCAAGGCGAGAATGAGCGGCGTGGTCAGCAGGGGGGTGATCTGCAGGAACTGCTGGAAGTGTCGGCGGGCCACGGAGTCGCCGACGATGATCACGTCGTTGGCGTAGATCTTGGGGTCGGCGTACAGCCCGCGGCGGATGGCGCCGAGGTTGTAGAGCGCCGCCAGCGACTGGCCGTCGACCATGCGGAACACCACCACGTCCTCGAGGCGGGCGAACTCGCCGGTCCCCTTGGCGGTGGCCACCGCGCGCATCAGCGACATGTTGCCGACCACCGGATAGCTGCCCGGCTGGGTCACCTGGCCGTCGACGGTGAACACCTGGCTGGTGGTCTCCTCCAGGTTCACGGTCACCTGCGGGTCGCGCATGAACCGGGCGCCCAGCTTGCCGGAGATGATCGTCGCCAGCTCGGACGGGGTCTTGCCCGAGGCGTCGACCTCGCCGATCAGCGGCATCGACAGCCGCGCCGCCGCGTCGGTCTGGAACTTGCCCGAGAGGTCCTCGACCCCGAAGACGACGATCGACAGCTTGTCCAGCGGACCGATGCGATAGGCCGTGGTGGCGGCGACCAGGTCGGCGCCGCTGGGCGGCGGCAGCTCGGTCCGCTGGGCCACGGTCATGGGGCCTTTCAGCTCGCCCAGGCGCGGCTGCTCGGCGCAGGCGCTCAGCAGCAGCGCGCCGCCCAGCAGGAAGAAACGACGGCGCATTCTCAGAACCGCATGCGCAGGGAGGCCTGGAACACGGTCTGTCCCTCGAACGGCGAGGTCAGGCCGCCCAGGGTGACGCGGGTCCCGCGGCTGGAGCGGACGTTCAAGGCTTCGAACAGGGCCGTCGTCCGGGCGTTGATCGGCACGCGGGCCGCGGCCGTCAGCGACCAGCCGTCCTCGCTGTTGTTCCGGGGCATTTCACTGCCGCGCTCGTCGGTCGAGAAAGCCTCGGCCCGGCCGGTGACGGCGACGTCGCCGAACATCTGGGTGACCAGGACGTAGGCCGACTGGAACTTGGTGTGCACCCAGCGCTGGCCGGCGGTCTCGAAGCCCATGATGGTCGAGCCGGTCATGCCCTGGGCCAGCAGGCGGGTGTTGGGCCCGAGGTCGGCGTTGAAGCCGACGTTCCAGAAGCGCGTGCGCCAGCCCCATTGGCCCGCCGTCGTGAAGGCCTCCGGGTCGCCCTTGTTGTCGTAGTAGAACACCGACGCGCCCCAGGGCTGCGGCGGCCGCCAGTCGAGACGGCCGTAGAAGCCGACATTGTGGTCGATCTCGGCCGTCGACTTGGTGCGGTCCTCCTGCAGGTGGACGATGAAGTTGTTCAACGGCGGCAGCTTGAAATAGCCCTTGGCCGTGGCCTTCTCGTCGTGCAGGGCCCAGCCCCGGAACGACAGCAGCGTGCCCGACGTGTCGTTGTAGCCGAACAGGCCGACGGTGGCGGTCAGCTCGCTCTGGCCGACGGCGGCGTGGACCGTGCCCTCCCCGCCCAGCACCTTGACCTCCTCGCCGACCCAGGCGTTGATCGTCGAGGGCGTGATGGTGTTGACGACGCTCCAGGCGCCGCCCGTCGAGTGCTCCAGCGAGATCTCCGGCCACATCAGGCCGGCGCGGGCCGAGACGCCGACCGCGCCCTTGCGTTCGGGCAGGTAGTTCACGAACGCCTCGATCAGGTCGACGCTTTCCTCGTGGTCCTTCTGGTAGGCCACCGAGACGTTGGCGCTCAGCGCCGAGGTGAAGCGCGGCGTCCAGATCAGGTCGGCCTCGACGGGGACGAGCCGCGCCTTGAAGCCGCCGTCGTCCGCGCCCTGGAACCGGGTCTTGCCGAAGCCGCCGTCGACATAGGACTTGGCGCCATTGGCGACCACCAGCCGGGCGTCGACCAGCACCGACAGGGTGTCCTTCGAGAAGATGTCGGTCTGGGAGCCGCTCGGCGCGGGCGGCGGCGGCGCCTCCTGGGCCAGGGCGGGCGCGGCGGCCAGGCCGCACAGGGCGGCGGCCAGGGCGGCGACGCTGGCCCCGGCTCGGCGGGGCGCGGACGTGAATCCGTGGATCATGGGAACGACCTCATAAGGGGTGGCGCGGGGACCGGACCGTTCACCCAGCGGGCGATCGGACCGATCCGGGTTTGTCGCGGCGCGGCGGCGAAGGGGTTCAGGCGAGGGGCGAGATCGGGATGGGCCAGGCGGACGACGCCGCCGACCACGACCAGCAGCACGTCGCCGGCCTCGGCCTCCAGCAGCGGCCGGGCCAGCACGACCAGGTCGGCCGGCGCGCCGGGCTCCAGGCCGACCGTCGGCAGGCCCAGGCGCCGCGCGGCGGTCGCGCCGACGGCGCTTTCCAGGCGCGCGTCGTCCAGCAGGCCCAGGCCGCGGGCCCGGCGCAGCTCGTCCAGCAGGTCGCCCGCCCCGGTCAGCAGCGAGTCGCTGCCCAGCAGCACGTCGCCGGCGTCCAGCAGCTCGGCGGGCGCGGTGCGGCCGAACAGGAAGAGGTTCGAGGTCGGACACCACACCAGGGCCGCGCCGGACTCGCCGAAGCGCTCGGCCCCGGCGCGGTCGACGCCGACGCCGTGGACGGCCAGCAGGCGCTCGGTCAGCAAGCCCCGCGCGTCCAAGGCCCAGACCTCGGCGGCGGCGGCGGCGTCGACGCCCTCCGCCACGTGCAGCCCGTAGGGCGCGGCGGCGTCGAGCCCGTTCAGCGTCGGCGTCATGCCCAGCGAGTCGGCGTTGGCGACGCGCGGCGTGCGGATCGGGAAGTCCGCCTCGAAGTCGGCCTCCCAGGCGTCGTGATGGACGACCGTGGTGACGCCGGCCGCCAGGTTCTTCCAGGCCCCGGCCAGCAGGGCATCGCGTCGCGAGGTCGCACGCCGGGCGGCGATGTGGTCGGCGTCGCGCGCCTGGATGTCGCGCGCCCAGTCGTAGGCGTTGGCGTAGGGCGGGCGGCCCAGCCGGCCGTAGTGGTTGCGGTGCAGGTGGTCGTGGGCGTTGACCAGGCCCGGCCGCGCCTCGGCGTCCGGGAACTCCAGCACCAGGTCGAACGCCCCCTCGGGCTCGACGAAGCGCTCGCCCTCCATAGCGACGACGGCGTTGCGGGCGACGACCAGCAGGCGCATCTCAGGCGCCGCGCTCGAAGGCCAGGGCCAGCACGACGGGCAAGCCCAGGTCGCGCTGATAGAGGTCCAGCTTGCCGGCGTCGGCGTAGAACGGCCGCGCGCCTTCGCCGATCCGGGCCTCGCGCCGCGCCGCCAGGGTCAGGCCGGCCGCGCGGGCGGCGGCCAGGTGGCCCTCGATCCCGTGATCGTAGTGTTCCAGCGCGTGCACCCCCGCCGCGTCGCGGAAGGTGCGGCGATGACCGGCGGCGGCGGCGGCCGGATGGAAGTCGGTGACGATGATCGTCGCGCCGGCGTCGGCGACCCGGGCCAGCTCGCCATAGGCCCGGCCGCATTCGGGCAGGTGGCCCAGCACCAGCCGGCACCAGACGATGTCGAAGGCGCGGTCGGGCAGCGGCAGGTCGCGCACGTCGCCGACCAGGGTCCGCAGGCCGGGGCGATGGACGTCCAGGCCGACGCCGGCCGCCAGCATCTCGGGGCTGAGGTCGACGCCGACCGCCAGCGCCGCCCCCGCCTCGACCAGGCGCCGGCCCGTGCCGCAGCCGGCGTCCAGCAGCCGCTTGCCGGCCAGGGGCGGAGTCAGGGCCGAGACGAGGTCGGTGTCGAGATGCGAGATGGCCGTCTCGGCGGCATAGGTCGGCGCCCAGCGGCGATAGCCCTCGCGGACGTCGAGCACGGGCTCACGCGCCGACGGCGGCTGCACTGCATCCAAGGAGCGAGAAGGGGCCACGGCGCCGTCCGAATTGAACTTGCGGATGTGTTCCCGGACGGCCTCGGGAAGTTCAAAAAGACGGCGGCTACTGGGGCGCGACCGTCAGGGTTCCGCGCATCATCGTGTGGTAGGTGCAGAAGAACGGGAACACGCCGGCCTTGCGCAGCGGCATCTTCACGGTCTGGCCGGGGGCGACCCGCAGGTCGAAGCTGTGGTCGCGCGCCGTCACCGTGTGCGGGACGCTGTCGCGATTGATCCAGGTGACCGTGTCGCCGACCTTCAGGCCGGACGGGATCTTGCCGTAGCTCATGCTGGACATGACGACGGTGGGCTCGGCGGCCTGGGCCATCGCCCCTTGCGCGGTGACCAGGGTCGCGGTCAGGGCCAGCATCGAGGCGAGTGTCTTCACGGGGCGATCCTCCATTCGGGTTGCCGATGAATGCCGCCTGGGGCGCGGAAGGTTTAAGGCGGAGCTCGAAATCCGGCGCGCGGGGCCTGAACCCCAGCTCGCCGATCCGGCACTGATGCTCGCCGACCGTCGGCGCCCGCAGCCTGGACCTTGGATGAAACTGCAGCTTGGCCGACCGCGTCGGATGGCGCGCAAGACCCCGGCCCGCGTTCCCGACGGCCTGGCGCTCTACGCCATCGGCGACGTCCACGGCCGGGCCGACCTTCTGGCCCCGCTGCTGGACGCCCTGCTGGAGGACGCCGCCGGCGTGGAGCGGGCGGTGATCGTCGGCCTGGGCGACTATGTGGACCGGGGGCCGGACTCGCGCGGCGTCGTCGACCTGATGCTGGGCCTGGCCAACGAGCCGGCGATCGAGCTGCGCTGCCTGCGCGGCAACCACGACCAGGCCCTCGTCGACTTCCTGGCCGACGCCGAGCTGGGACCATCGTGGGCCCGGCACGGCGGGCGCGAGACCCTGGCCTCGTACGGAACGCCGGCCCCGGACGATCCGCGCGACATGCGGGCCTGGCGCGACACGCGCGAGGCCTTCGCCGCCGCCCTGCCCGACGCCCATCGCGACTTCTTCGCGGACCTGGCCTTGTCCTACGCCCGCGGCGACTACCTGTTCGTCCACGCCGGCGTGCGCCCCGGCGTCGCGCTGGACGCCCAGGCGGCGCGCGACCTGCTGTGGATCCGCGAGCCGTTCCTGACCTGCGTCCGCCCGCTGGAGAAGCTGGTCGTGCACGGCCACACCCCGTCGCCCCGCGTGCACGCCGACCACCGCCGCATCGGCCTGGACACCGAGGCCCACGCCTCGGGCGTGCTCAGCGCTTGCCGGCTGGAGGGGACCGAGCGAAGGGTCATCCAGGCGGTCGCCGGCCCCGGCGGCGTCGAAATCCGTCTGGACGCGGCGTGAACCGGCTATTGTCGATTGTCCGCTAAACCTTTCGCCGTCCCACGGGCACTCACGATCGGAAGCGAGATGAGACCGTGAACGTCAGGAGCATCGGAATAGGCCCGCGCGAGACCTCCAGGGCAGCGCCCTCCATCAGCGACGCCGAGCTCGTCGCGCGGATCCGCGCGAAGGACGTCACCGCGTTCGAGGCGCTCTACCGCATCTATCACCCCCGGCTGACGCGGTTCCTGATCAACCTGATCCACCGCCCGACCCTGGTCGAGGAGGTGCTGAACGACACGCTGATGGTGGTCTGGGAGAAGGCCGACACCTTCAACGGGACCAGCAAGCTGTCGACCTGGATGTTCGGGATCGCCTATCGCAAGGCGATGAAGGCGCTGCGCAAGCAGGACGAGCCGATCGACGATCCGGCCGCCGAGCAGCGTCCCAGCCTGGACCCGACGCCGGAGGACGACCTGGGACGAAGCCGCGCCCAGGTCCTGTTGCAACAGGCGATCGAGGTGCTGTCGCCGGAACATCGGGCGGTCGTCGAGTTCACCTATTTCCATGAAATGGGCTATCGAGAGATCGCCGAAATCATGAAGTGCCCGGTGGACACCGTGAAGACCCGCATGTTCCACGCCCGACGCTATCTCAGACGCCAGCTGGCGGGCGAACTGCCGGACTGGCTGTAGGATTTCCCATGACCCAGATCTTCAACCTCCAGGACGCTAGGCACCAGCAGGCCCAAGGCCTGCTGCCCTGGTACGTCAACGGAACCCTCGACCCCGCCGAAGCGAGCGCGGTCGAAAAGCACCTGACCGAATGCGAGGAATGCCGCGCCGACGTCGAGCACGAGCGCGCCCTGAGCCATGAAGTCGCCCACCTGCCGCTGGACGTCGAGCACGGCTGGGAGCGGATGCGCGCCCAGCTGGAAGGCGGCGGCCGCGCGGACGGTCGCGCTGCGGCCCCGGGCCTGCTGCGTCGCCGCGTTCCCCTGGGCTGGGTTCTCGCGGCCCAGGCCGCGTGCCTGGCCGTGGTGGTCGGCGGCGCCCTGCTGATCCCCTCGCCCGTGCGCACCTATCGCGCGCTGGGAGCCTCCACGCCGCCGGTCAACGGCAACATGGTGGTGATCTTCAAGCCGGAGATTTCCGAGTCGGCCCTGCGCGGCGCCCTGCGCGGCGTCGGCGCCCGGGTGGTCGACGGCCCGACCACCGCCGACGCCTATGTGCTGCACGTGGACGCCGCCCGCCGGCCCGAAGCCCTGGCCCATCTGCGCGCCAATGGCGACGTCACCCTGGCCGAGCCGATCGACGGAGACCCCAAGCCGTGAGCCCGCGACGCTCCGCAGCCGGCTGGGGCGCGCTGGTCGGCGCGTGCCTGCTCGCCGTCGCGAGCGTGACCCCCGGCCTGGCCCAGACCCCCGCGCGCACGGTGACCCCGCCGCCGGCCGTCACCGCGAACGCCACGCCGGGCGACGTGCTGGTCATGCTGCGCCTGGCTCCCGAACACTATCGGCCCGGCGCCGCCTATGGCGGAAGCTACGGCGACCGCTTCTCGCGCGGGGCCCGCAAGCGCACGGCCGAGTCGATCGCCCGGCGGTACGGCCTGGCCCTGGTCGGCGAAGGCTGGCCCATGCCGCTGGTCGGGCTGGACTGCTACGTGATGCGCGCGCCCCAGGGCCAGGCGGCGGAGGTCGCGGCCGCCCAGGTCTCGCACGACCCCCGCGTGGCCTGGTCCGAGCCGCTGCGGATCTATCGCACCCAAGGCAGCTACGACCGGGAGAACGACCCGCTGTTCGCGGCGCAGCCGGCCGCCGCGGCCTGGCGGCTGGCCGACCTGCACAAGGTCGCCACCGGCAAGGGCGTCAAGGTCGCGGTCGTCGACAGCAAGATCCAGGTCAACCATCCCGACCTGGCGGGTCAGTTCGTCGCCGACCAGGACTTCGTGGCCGACCGCCCGGCCGCGCCCGAACGGCACGGCACCGGCGTCGCCGGCGTGATCGCGGCCAAGTCCGGCAACGGCCTGGGCATCTCCGGCGTCGCGCCGGGCGCCCGGCTGATGGCCCTGCGCGCCTGCTGGCAGGTCGACAACGGCTCGGCCTCCTCGCCCACCCTTTGCGACAGCCTCAGCCTGGCCAAGGCGCTGCACTTCGCGATCGACCATCGCGCCGAGGTGATCAATCTCAGCCTGACCGGCCCGCAGGACCGCCTGCTCACCGCCCTGATCGCCGTGGCCGCCAGCCGCCGGATCTCGGTGGTGGCCGCGTTCGATCCCGGCCAGCCCAGGGGCGGGTTTCCGGCCTCGGAGCCCGGCGTGATCGGGGTGGCGGCGGAATCCTTGGCGACGCTTCCGCCCGGCGTGTACAGTGCGCCCGATCGCGACGTACCGACCACCCAGCCGGGGGATAAATGGAATCTGGTCAACGGCAGTTCGTATGCGGCGGCGCACGTCAGCGGTTTGATCGCCCTTGTTCGTGAAGGCCGTGCGTCCAGTTTCCCGACCCTGCTCGTCGCCTCCCGCCCGCAAGGCGGCGTCGTCGACGCCTACGCCACGGTGCTCCGAGGAATCGGCGGCTGCACCGGCGCCTGCGCCCTGGCCGCGCGCAGCGCGCAAGCCAGCACCCGCTAGCGCCCTTCTGGCCGCCCTGCTGGCTAGCCTTTTGGCCGCCAGCCTCGCCACCCCCGCCCTCGCCCAGGTCTCGGGCGGCGTCGCCGTCCAGAGCGACTACCGCCTGCGCGGCTACTCGATCAGCGACGGTCGCGCGGTCGGCGTGCTGGACCTTTCCTACGACCACGCCTCCGGCCTCTACGCCAACGGCTCGGTGATCGGCGGCAAGGGCCGGAGCGGCGACCTGGACGTGGTGGGCCTGATCGGCAATGTCGGCTATGCGCGCCGGCTGAACGACCGCCTGACCCTCGACACCGGCGTCGTCCAGACCAGCCGCATGCAGCACTACAGTCCGAGAACGACGGGCCGGTACACCGAAGGCTATGTCGGCCTGAACGCCGGCGACCTTTCGGCGCGGATCAGCTATTCGCCCAACTATCTGCGCCACGGCGTCAAGACCCTGTACGGCGAGATCAACGCCGGCGTCGACACCGTCGCCCAGCTGCGCCTCGACGGCCATCTGGGCTATCTGGCCTGCGTGGACGCGCCGGCGGGGCAACGCTGCACCGACCGGATCGTCTGGCGGATCGGGGCCTCGCGGCGGTTCGACCGCCTGGAGCTGCAGGCCGCCCTCACCGGGGCCGAGGCGCCCGGCGGGCGAGACCTTCGCCTGGACGGCAACCCCGCCCTGACCTTCGGCGCCAGCTGGACGTTCTAGGGCTAGAGTTGGAGCCAATCGACATTATCGCGAGTCGAATTTACCCGCCTTCCTGGGCCTTGTGCCCAGGACCCAGGGTTCAGCTTCAGCGGAATTGAGGCTGAGTTCACGGTCTTTCGGCCGCGCAAAAAGCAGAGACTCCCCGCCTGCCTCGAACATGGGTCCTGGGCACGAGGCCCAGGAAGGCGGTGGGATTTGTACCCCAGGATGAACGTCGACTGCCTCTAACCCGCCATGACCGCCGGCGCGCGCCGACGCAGCCGCAGATCCGGAAAAGTCAGCAGGTGATCGCACAGCGCCAGGCTCTCGGCGCGATGCGACACCATCAGGATCGTCGTCGCCGGCCGCAGCTGGTCAAGCCGCGCCAGGATCGCCCGTTCGGTCGCCACGTCCAGGGCGTTGGTCGCCTCGTCCAGGATCAGCAGGCCGGGCCGGCGCAGCACCGCGCGCGCCAGGGCCAGGCGTTGCCGCTCGCCGGCCGAGACCCGCGCGCCGCGATCGCCGACCGCGCCGTCCAGGCCCAGCCGCGCCAGCAGGTCGCCGGCCTGGGCCAGGGCCAGCGCCTCGACCATCTCGGTCTCGGTCGCGTCGGGACAGCCCCAGGCCAGGTTGCGGCGCACCGAGCCGTCGAACAGGAACGCCTCCTGCGCCACATAGGCCAGGCGCTCGCCCCGCCCGTCGCCGACCGCCAGCCGTCCGGCCTCGGGGACCAGCAGGCCGGCCACTAGGTCGAGGAAGGTGGTCTTGCCCACGCCCGACCGCCCCACCAGCCCGACGAACGCGCCGGCGGGGATGACCAGGCTCTGGCCCTCCAGCAACGGCATGGCCGCGCCCGGAGGACGATAGGTCACGCGGCGCAGCACCACGGCCTCGCCGACGGCGCACGGCGGCGCCGGCGCGGGATCGTCGACGGCGGCGTCGCTGAGCGACCGCTCCAACGCCCGGACCACGGCGTAGGCAGGCAGGCTGTGCAGCACCTGCTGGACGCCCTGCTGGGCCAGCTGGGCCGGACCGCTCATCCGCGCCAGCACCAGCAGCAGGGCCAGCAGCACCGGGGCTGGCAGGCGCAGCCAGGCGACGCCCGCGACCAGCACCGCCGCCCCGATCGCTGCGGCCAGCCCGGCCGCGACGCCGCGCAGCGCGGTCTGCTGGCCGGCGAAGTCCAGCCGGTCGCGGATCGCGGCGCCGGACGCGCGGCGATATTCGGCCACGAAGGTCTCCTGCAGCCGCTCGGCCCGGGCCAGTTTCAGCCCGCCCAGGAACGCCGAGGCCCCCTCGGCCATGCCGAAATGGGCGTCGGTGATCGAGCGGCCCAGGGCCCGGGCCCGCGTTAGGAACGGGCGGCTGGCCAGGGCGGCCAGGCCGGCGAAACCGAACGCCACCGCCCCGCCCAGCGGCGTCAGGCCCAAAGCCAGCACGCCGAGGCCGACCAGCATGGCCAGGGCGGTCACCGCCAGCAGGGCCGAGTGGGCGGCGATGCCGATCTGGTGGATCTCGACGCTGAGCGCCTGGGTCATCCGCGCCTGGCTGACGCCGACCACGTCACGCCAGCGGGCGTCGGCGATCCGCCGGACCAGTCGCAGCCGGATCGACTCGACGAAGGCCATCTGCAGGGCGTTCAGCCGCCGGTCGCGCCAGGACAGCACCAGGCCCCGGACCGCCATCAGGGCCGCGAAGGCCGCCAGCAGGAGCAGCAGGCGCTGGGTCTGGTCGAAGCGTCCCAGCACCGGCGCCAGCCTCGACATCACCGGTCCGTCCAGGTCGCGCCCCGGCGTCAGGACCAGACCCAGCAGCGGAACCAGCAGCAGCAGGCCGATGCCCTCGAACACCGCTCCCAGCGCCACCAGCGCCGCGGCGGCGGCGGCCCGCCAGCGCGCGAAGGCCAGGAAGGCGCGGACGAAGGCGACCAGCCCGGCGTCAGGATCCTCGCGCGGCCCCGGCGCGGCGCTCATCCCGCGCCCTGCTTGACGACCAGCACCTGGCCCCAGGGCAGGCCGATCACGGTGTCGGGCCGGGCGGCGAAATAGTCGGCGAACACCTGGCGCACGCCCGGGTCGTCGTAGTCGTCGCCCAGCAGCATGCCGCCGGGGCTCAGGCGCGGGTGGAAGAACTCCAGCCCGGCGCGGGTGCCCGTGGGCAGGTCGAGGTCGAGATGGACGAACGAAAAGGTCAGCGCCTCCAGCCCGAGGGCGGAGCGGGGAAAGAGGCCGGGATGCAGCAGCACGCCCGGATAGCTGGCCAGCAGCCGTTCGACCTCGAGCCGCTGACCGTGGACCGCGCCGAAATGGGCGCGCACGGCCTCCAAGTCGGGGTTTGGCTCGGTATCGGCGTCGGCTGAATGCTCGTCCTGCAGGGTCTCGAACACGTCGAACAGGTGCAGCGGCGTCCGCCCCTTGGCCTCGCAGATCAACCGCGCGCTGCCGCCCATCAGCACCCCGGCCTCGGCCATCACGCCCGGCAGACGACGGGCGGCGGCGACGCAGATCTGGATCTGCAGGGCGGCGGCGTCGTTCATCAGCAGCGCCGTCCGCCGTCGGGTCTCACCGATCGCCTCCAGGGCCGGGCGCCATTCGGCCGCCAGGGGGGTTTGGATCGAACCGCGCGTCGCCAGCAGGCCGCGCAGCAGCGCGCCCGGCGACAGGCGTTGGCGCAGGCGAGGTGGGCCGAGGCTCAAGGCCGCGCCTCCACGCTCGAAGGCCGATCGCGGGCGGCGGCGATCAGCTCCACGCACGCCACGGCGAACAGGGCTCCCAGCAGCGGCGTGCGCAACGGATAGTCGACCAGGCTGGAGATCATCAGGATCAGGGTCACCGTGGCGGCGGCCAGGGCCATCGCCCGCCGGCGGCCGCCACGGTCGGGGCCGGCGGCCGGGCCGCGTCGCGTCGCCCGCCAGACGGCGCGCGCCCACCATCCGGCGAACCCCGCCAGAAGGGCCAGGGCCGGAACGCCGCCCTCGATGGCCAGTTGCAGTGGCTCGTTGTGGGCCTGGTTCATGTAGATGGTCGAGAGCAGGGCCCGGGGCTCGAACTGGCGATAGACCCCGTCGAAGGTTCCAAAGCCCGCCCCCAGGGGCATGAAGGCCTTGGCCGTGGTCAGCAGCGGCTGCAGCATGGCCAGGCGGGTCTCGCCGGCGATGTCCGAAGGCGCCAGTCGGCCGACGGCCCCGCCCCGGGCGATGGTCAGGGCCAGTCCGGCCGTCACGAGCGACAGCCCGCCGACGGCGATCAGCCGGGCGACGCGGCGCGCGGGCCACAGGCGCTGGCCGGTCGCGCGCCAGGCCAGCGCCGCGCCGCCCAGGCCGATGGCTCCCAGCACGAGGCCCATCCGCGAGCCCGTGGCGACCAGGGCGACCAGCAGGAACACCATTGTCGTGGGCGCCAGGACCAGCACCAGCCGGCGGTCGGCGCCGTCGCGAAGTCGGAGGCCCGCCAGCACGCCGGTCAACGGCAGGGCGCAGGCCATCAGCGCGGCCTGGTGATTGCGATTGGCGAACAGGCCGACCGCCGCGTCCTGCGAGGTCTCGCGATAGAGGCGCAGGCCGCCCGCCGCGACCTGGGCCAGGCCCAGCAGGCCGCTCAGCACCGCCACCGCCACCACCGCGGCGGCCAGGCGCGTGCGCCCTCGGAAGCCCAGGTGCAGCGCCGCCAGGGCCGCCGCCGAGGCCGGCAGCAGGGCGGCCAGGGCGTTCAGGGTCAGGTCGGGGCTCAGGCTGAGCGGCCGCCAGCCGACGGTTCCCGAGGCCTCGGCGATCCGGGCGTAGGCGTCGTGGCCCGGCAGTCCGGCCCAGACGCCGGGCGGCAGCGGGACCAGTTGCAGCAGGAGCAGGGCGTAGGCCGCGCCGACGGCGGCCAGGACGCCGGCGTGGCGGCGGAGGATCGCCAGGTCGAGCGGCCAGAGGGTCGCGCCGATCGCCAGCAAGGCCAGGCAGCGCACCAGCGCCTGCTGGACCTCGTCATGCCGCGAGGCGCCGCCGGCCAAGGCTAGGCCCAAGCCCAGCCCTCCGGCGATCAGCCCGCGATAGGCGGAGCCGTGAATCCACGATGGCGAGCCTCGGTCCACGCATCCCTCCCTGAAACCCGCCAGGCCGGCAAAGGGCGGCGACCTCGCGATCGCCGCCCCGGACGCCAGCCCCTTAGGAGCTGGCGGCCTTGCTGTCGTGCTTGCTCAGCGCCAAGGCGCCGGCAACCACGGCCGCGACGGCGACACCAACCACGACGGTAGTCGAGGTGGCGGCCGCCCCGGCGCTCGGAGCGATCCCGCTGGCGGCGGCCAGCGAGAGCTTCGAGGCCGGATTGCCCGCCTTCCCCGCGGCGAGCGCGGGAAGCGCCACCATGGAGAGGGCGGCCGACACGGCCAGGAGATGTGTCAAACGCATCTACAGAGCTCCTCATCGGATACAGGTCTGGATCGCCAGAGGGCCGAAACCCCCTGGCGAAAAGCGTGCGCACGCTCCGGGGGTGCGTTCCCCTGGAGGCGAGCGACGTTCACGCGCCGACGAGATTTCGTTCGCTCTCGAGCGCGCGGACGGCGTGGCCGTCCAGCATGGCCCGCAGGCGCGCGGCTGCCGCGTGGCGGTCGAGGCCGTAGTGGGCCCGCAGATGGGCCTGGTCGCCGACCTCACTGGGATAGAGGTCGCGCAGGCCGATCCGGCTGAAGCCGCGCGGGGCGACGCCGCCCTCCAGGCAGGCCTCGGCCACGGCGCCGCCCAGGCCGCCGACGATCGAGTGTTCCTCCAGGGTCAGCACATAGGGACAGGCGCGCGCCGCGGCGCGGACGCCCTCGACGTCGAACGGCTTGAGGGTGTGGACCTCGACCACGCGCACCCCGACGCCCTCGGCCGCCAGCAGCTCGGCGGCCCCCAGGGCCTCGCTGAGGATCCCGCCGACGGCGAAGATCACAGCGTCGTCGCCGTCGCGGACGGTCCGGACCCGGCCCAGCGTCACAGGCCCCGGCGCCAGCCCGGCCTGGCCCTTGTCCAGCCGCAGATAGCCCGGCCCGCCGCGCGCGTGCATCTGGCAGGTCAGCACATAGGCCTGCCAAGGGTCCGAGGGGGCCACGACCGTCATCTCCGGCAAGGCCCGCAGGATGGCCAGATCCTCGGTGGCGAAGTGCGACATGCCCAGCTGGCCGTACGAGAACCCGCCGCCGACCGCCACGACCGTCACGTCGGCCCGGTGATAGCAGACGTCGTTGCGCAGCTGCTCCAGGCACCGCAGGGTCGGGAAGTTGGCGATCGAATAGGTGTAGGCTCGCGCCCCGGTCAGGGCCATGCCGCAGGCCACGGCGGTCATGTTCTGCTCGGCGACGCCGGCGTTGACATAGGCGTCCGGAAACCGGGCGATGAAGTCGTCGAGCACGCTGAAACCGAGGTCGCCGCTGACCAGCATCACGCGCGGATCCTCGGCGGCCAGGTCGGTCAGCGCCCGGATGAAGCTGTCACGCATCGGCGGTCTCCATCGCGGCTTCCTGATCGGCCAGATCCAGCTCGGCCAGCGCCGCCGCCAGTTCCTCGCCGGCCGGGGCGCGGTAGTGCCACAGCACCTGGTTCTCCATGAACGAGACCCCCCGCCCCTTGACCGTATGGGCGATGACGCAGGTGGGGCGGTCGTCGAGCGCGGCCGCCGCGAACGCCGCCTTCAGCGCGGCGTGGTCGTGGCCGTCCAGCTCGGCGACGCTCCAGCCGAAGGCCCGCCACTTGTCGGCGAACGGCTCCAGGCCGAGCGTGTCGGCGATCGAGGTCAGGGCCTGCAGCTTGTTGTAGTCGATCACCGCGCACAGGTTGGACAGCCGGTGATGGGCCGCGAACAGCGCCGCCTCCCAGTTCGAGCCCTCGTCGCACTCGCCGTCGCTGAGCGCCACATAGACCCGCTGCCGGCCGCCCATGCGCCGCAGCTGCAGGGCCATGCCGGTACCGACGCCCAGGCCGTGGCCCAGCGACCCGGTCGACACCTCCACCCCCGGCACGCCCTTGTGGTTGACGTGGCCCGACAGCACCGAGCCGTTGCGATAGTGCGTCTCCAGCACCGACAGCGGCATGAAGCCGCGCTCGGCCAGGGCCGCGTAGACGCAGGCGCCGGCGTGGCCCTTGGACAGGATGAACCGGTCGCGGTCGGGCCAGGCGGGGTCGGCGGGATCGACCCGCAGCACCTGCCCGTACAGCACCGCCATGATGTCGGCCAGCGACAGACCCGAGCCGACATGCGAGCTCTTGCCCGAGGCGCACATGCGCACGACGTGACGGCGCAGGCGCCGCGCCAGGGCCTCGGTTTCGAGAGGCGCCGCGGCGCTCACGCGAAGAACTCGCGCACGCAGGCGATCACGCGGTCGACCTGGCCGTCGGTCAGCAGGTGGTTCATCGGCAGCAGCAGCGAGCGGGCGAAGAACCGGTCGGTCTTCGGCAGGTGCTGGTCGAAGCCCAGGTTGCGGAACTGGTGCAGGCCGATGCCGCCCCACTGCACGATCGTGCCGATCCCCTGGGCCGCCAGGTGGGCGCGCAGGGCGTCGCGGGCGTCGCAGCAGACCTCGTAGTTCTGGAAGATGTCGAAGCGGTTCGACGCCTCCGGCCCCGGCGGCAGGTCGAGGGCGGCGATCCCGGCGAAGGCCTCGTGATAGCGGGCCGCGACTTGGCGGCGGCGGGCGATGGCCTCGTCGTAATAGGTCAGCTTGTAGGCCAGGATGGCGGCGTGGAGATTGTCCAGCCGCGCGTTGGAGCCCCAGGTCTCGACGTCCTTCGAGATGGCCTTGTCGCGGCCGGCTCCGTGGTTGCGCATGGCCCGCACCGTCTCGGCCAGGTCGTCGTCGTCGGTGACCAGGGCCCCGGCGTCGCCGAAGCAGCCCAGGGTCTTGGACGGATAGAAGCTGAACGCGCCCCAGGCGCCGAAGCGGCCGGCCACCCGGCCGTCGAGGCGCGCGCCCAGGGCCTGGGCGGCGTCCTCGTAGACCGCCAGCCCGTGCTCGGCGGCGATCTCGAGCAGCGCGTCCATGTCCGACACCCGGCCGTTGACGTGCACCGCCATGATCGCCCGGGTTCGCGGGGTGATCGCCGCGCGCACCGCGTCCGGATCGACCAGCCAGTCGTGCTCCGACAGCTCGACCGGCACCGGCCGCCCGCCCGCGTGATGGATCGCCTGGGCCGCCGCCACGAAGCTGTGGCCCGGCAGGATCACCTCGGCGCCGCGCTCCAGGCCCGAGGCCCGCAGGCCCAGCAGCATGGCGTGGGTGCAGTCGGAAACGCCGATGACGTGACGGACGCCCAGATACGCGGCCAGGGCGGCCTCGAACCCGTCGACCGCCGACTGCAGGATGAACCCGCCCGACGCCGCGGTCTCGTGCAGGATGCGCCCGAACGTGTCCGCCCGTTCGGCGTAGAGGGCTTTCCAATCAAAGAATGGAACCAGAGGACCGCCTTGGGAGCACATACCACGCGCCGCCTTGTGATGAGCGAGGCGGTCGCCCCGCCGAATGTCGATAGGTGCGCCTTTCCCTGGGCCCGGTTCAAAGAGCCGCCCCGTCAGAGATCTTTCGAATGCGCATCCTGTACCTGACGCAGTGGTTCGACCCCGAGCCCAACATCCTGAAGGGGCTGGCGTTCGTCCGCGCGCTGGAGGCGGCGGGACACCAGGTGACGGTGGTCACCGGCTTTCCCAACTATCCCACGGGCCGGCTCTATCCGGGCTATCGGATGGGGTGGCGGCGGCGCGAGGTCATCGAGGGCGTCGAGGTCGTTCGCCTGCCGCTCTATCCCAGCCACGACGCCTCCAGCCTGCGCCGGTCGCTGACCTTCCTGTCGTTCTTCCTGTCGGCCCTGGCCTATGGCCTGCTGAGGCGGCGGCGCTACGACCTGGCCTATGTCTACCATCCGCCGATCACGGTCGGCCTGGCCGCGGCCCTGGCCGGCTGGGTTCGCGGCCTGCCGTTCGTGCTGGACGTCCAGGACCTGTGGCCCGACACCATCGCGGCCACCGGCATGGCCGGGGCGGGCCGACTGGTCGGCGTGCTGGGCGTGGTCTGCGCCTTCGTCCATCGCCGCGCCGCCGCGATCGTCGTGCAGTCAGAGGGGATCCGGGCGGCGCTCTTGGCGCGCGGCGTGCCGGCCGCCAGGCTGACCACGATCCGCAACTGGGCCGACCTCCCGGCCCCCTCGCCCGACGCCTCGCAGCCATCCGCAGAGGCCGACCCCGCCGTCTTCACCCTCGCCTATGGCGGCAATCTCGGCCGGGCCCAGGGGCTGGAGACCGTGATCGAAGCCGCCGCCCTGCTGCAGGCCCGGCGGCGGGACATCGCGATCGTGCTGCACGGCGAGGGCGTCGAGGCCGAGCCTCTACGAGCGCAAGCCGTCGCCGCCGGCGTCGACATCGTGCGGTTCGAACCACGGATCTCACCCCGGGCCATCGTCGAGGTCTTCACCCGAGCCGACGCCCTGCTGATGTCGCTGGCCGACGATCCGCTGTTTCGGATCACCATCCCGTCGAAGACCCAGTTCTACCTGGCGATGGGCCGGCCGGTCGTCGCCGCCGTCGCGGGCGAGGCGGCCGAGATCCTCGCCCGGTCCGGCGCCGGCCTGGTCGCCCCGCCCGGCGACGCGGCGGCCCTGGCGGCCGCGATCGAGGCTCTGGCCGACACCCCGCGCGCGCGCCGCGAGGCGATGGGCCGCGCGGGCCAGGCCTATTATCGCGACCACCTGTCGTTCGAGCGCGGCGTCGATCGAACCCTTCGGGTGCTGGAGGGTACTCACGCCCAGGAACGACCCTGAGCCCTCCCCATCTTGACCGAAGTCCCCGTCCCTCTCCCGTCCCGGCCGAAGGTCTCGCGCGCGGTCCCCGTGGTGACGCCGAAGGGAACCGCCACGCGGCTGCCCCTGGTCCTGGTGATGGCCTATCTGGTCGCGACCTTCGCCCTGTTCCTGCTCTGGCCGATCAACTGGCCGATCTACCATGCCGACGACTGGCTCCGGCTGATCGGCTACATGGTCCTGTGCCTGGTCGTGGCCGGCGTCTGCGCGTTCGCCGGGTCGGCGGGCGACACCCGGGTGAGCGGACCCCTGCCGATGCTGCCGGCCCTGCTGGCGGCCGGCGCGGTGGTGGCCGCCCTGCTGCTGATCCCGACCAGCTACGCCTATACCGGCCGTCCGCCCTGGGAGGCCATGGACGCCCTCCGCGACCAGGGCGGCGCCTATCGCCGCCTGCAGACCCAGCTGCTGGCGACCACCGGCCAGCGCAACGCCATCGTGGCCTTGCGCGCCTTTTCCGCCCCGCTCACCTACCTGGTGCTGCCGCTGGGCGTGACCCGCTGGACCACGATCGGCTGGACCAGCCGGGCGGCGGTCGTCGTCACCGTGCTGTGCTCGATCGTCTTCTCGATCATGCGCGGCACCGACAAGGAGATCGCCGACCTGTTCGTGGTCGGCGTCGCCGCGGCCTTCGTCTCGTTCGGCCGCAGCCGGGTGCTGGGCCACCAGGGCTTCCAGCTGGTGCGCCGCTACTGGTCGTGGGGCCTGGTGGCGCTGGTCTTCCTGTCGTTCGCCCAAGGGCTGTTCATCGAGCGCAAGGACCAGCGCCTGGGCGGCTTCATCAACCGCTCGGTGGTCTGCGCCAACAACAGCCGCATCTGCGCCGACCTGCAGAGCCCGTGGATCGCCTGGCTGCCCCTGCCCCAGCGCTTCGGGGCCACGGTGTTCATCCTGTCGACCTGCTCTGGCTATTACGGCCTGGAGCTGGCGCTGGAGAAGCCGTTCGACACCGCCTTCGGGGCCGGTCACTCGCCGGCGTCGCTGTCGGTCTACGAGGCGGTCACCGGCGACCCGTCGCTGCACCTGCGCACCTACACCTACCGTAACGGCGGCGACCACTGGTCGGAGGAGTACTACTGGTCGACCCTGATGGCGTGGCTGGCCAACGACGTCGGCTTTCCCGGCGCGGTGCTGGTGCTGGGGCTGATCGCCTGGCTCTGGGGCCTGTGGTGGCGCGAGGCGGCCGCGGGCATGAGCGACCCGGCGGCGGTGCTGTTCTGCCTGGCCACGACGATGATGTTCTACCTGCCGGCCAACAACCAGGTGCTGGCCAGCTATGACGGCTATGTGACCCTGACGGTGTGGATCGGGGTGTGGCTATGGCACCGCCGGCGCCACGCGCTGTCGGCGGTGTTGTCCGTCCCCGCAGGACAGCCCCCAGCGTGACACGGATCGTCGCCGTCCTGGGCTTCTTCGGGTTGCGGGTCGCCGTGGGCCTGTTGCTGCTGAAGCTGTCGGCGCGGTTCCTGCCCGTCGCCGGCTTCACCGAATTCTCGCAGTTCCTGGCCTTCGCCGCCTTGCTGAACCTGATGGCCGTGGCCGGCGCCCAGAGCGGGCTGATCCGCCAGGCCGCCGCGGCCGACGACGGCGCGGACCTGGCGGCGACGCGCGGCGCGGCCTTCATCCTGTGGGCCGCCGCCCTGGCCGTGCTGGTCCCGGTGGTCTGGATCGCCGGCGGGCCGATCTCGCACCTGCTCACGGGCGACAGCCGTCACTGGCCGGCGGTGCTGGCCGTCGCCGCCCTGACCCTGCCCTGCGGCGCCGGCCAGATCTGGTGCGGCCTGCTGTCGGGACGCGGCAGGGTGGTCGCCAGCCTCTCGGCCCAGGGGCTGGGCCTGGTGGCCGGGGCCGGCGGGGCGGCCTGGCTGATCGTGCGTGGCCAGCCCATCGCCGCGACCATGGCCTTCGCGGCCGGCGGCCTGGTCACCACCGCCACGGCGGCCCTGCTGAGCCTGAGCCTGAAGATCCCCGCCACCACCTGGCCCGCCGCCCTGGCGCGGGTCCGCCCGCTGGTGCGCTATTCGGCGGCCCTGGCGGCGACCACCGGCTTTTCGGCGCTGATCCTGTTTGGCCTGCGCGCCCACTATCGCGAGGCCTTCGGCCACACCGAGCTCGGCTACTGGATGGCCGCCAACCGGGTGTCGGACATGTCGACCCAACTGCTGGGCCTGTTCATGATCCAGTCGTTCGTGCCGCGCCTGGCCCGCCAGGACGATCCGGTCGCCGCCCGCCGGCTGGCGCTGCGCTTCTGGGCGGCGGGCGCGGCGGGCATGGCCGCGATCGCCATCGTGTTCGCGGCGGGCGCGCGGCCGCTGGTGCACCTGTTCCTGTCGGACGCCTACCTGCCCGCCATCCCGGTGATCCAGACCTACATGATCGGCGACGGCTTCCGGGTCTGGGCCTCGGTGGCGATGTACAGCGCCTTCGCCCAGGGACGGCCGGGACGCTACGCGGCGATCGAGATCGGGGCCCTGAGCCTGATGGCGGTGATCACCGTCGCCCTGGCCGCCGCCGGCGAGACCCGCGCGCCGCAGCTGGGCTATGTCGGCGCCTATGCGGTCGTCGCCGCGCTGGTCAGCCTCACCGTGCTGCGGAGGCCGAAACCGAGGCCCTAGCGGCCAATCGACTTTCATCTGGGGCAGGTCAAAATCACACTGCCTTCCTGGGCCCTGTGCCCAGGACCCATGTTCGAGGCAGGCGTGGAGTCTCTGGGTCCGCGTGGCCGAAAGGCCGTGAACTCGGCCTCACTTCTGGTGAAGCTGAACCCTGGGTCCTGGGCACAAGGCCCAGGAAGGCGGGTAAATTTAGCTCTCGGTGGACGTCGATCGGCCCCAGCCCGCCGCGTCCAGCACCGTCGCCACGGCGCGGCGGACATGGAAGACCGCGTCCAGGCAGAGCGGCGCCGCGGCGCGGACGGCGGCGCGGACCACCGGGTCGGTCGCCAGCCGGGCCGCCGCCGCGCCGAACGCGTCCGGCTGGCCGAACGGAACCCCGACCCCGACGCCATGCCCCTCCAGCACGGCGACGAAGTCGTTGCCGGGCTCGATGGCCGCCACCACCGGCAGGCCGACGCGCAGGTAGTCGATCGTCTTGCTGGGGATGCTGAACGAGGTGACGCCCGGCACGGTGGCCACCAGCCCTACGTCGCAGGCGCCCAGCAGGGCCAGATAGGCGTCGCGCGGCAGGCCGGCCAAGTGCGCCACGTTCCCGCGCCGCGCGGCCTCGGCCCGCACCAGGGGCGCCAGGCGGCCGTCGCCGACGAACAGGAACAGCAGGTCGTCGCCGCTCCGGAGGCGGGCCGCCTGCAGGATCTGCTCGAAGCCGCGCCCTTCCACCATCTGGCCGCCGAACACCGCGATCGGACGCTCGGCGGGCAGGCCGTAAAACGCCCGGACAGCCGCCCGGTCGACGGCCGGGACCGGCGCCACGTCGGACCAGATCGGCGTCACCAGCACCCGCTGGTCGGGCTTCAGCCGCCAGTTGCGCCGCAGGTAGTCGGCATTGCCCGGCAAGGTGCAGACCACGGCCGAGAAGTCGCGCAGCAGGCTCTGCTCCCAGGCGCGCGCGGCGAGGAACGGGAGACCGCCGGGGATTCGGCCGATCTGCCGATGATGGTCGGGAAAGAAGTCCCAGATGAACAGGATGCGCCGCCGGATCCCGGCCTGGCGCGCCCGGGCCAGGACCGGGGCGACCGCCACCGCCGGCGCCCAGGCGATCAGGGCGTCGAAGCCGGCGAGGTCGAACGACCGCCGCGCCGCGCGGCCGGCCCGCAGGCCGCTGAGCACGAACTTGCTGGCCCCGCGCACGATGGCGCCCAGGCCTTCCAGCGCCCGCGCCGGACAGCGTACGACCCGCACGCCCGAAGCGCTGACCAAGGTCTCGTCCCGCGCGCCCGGCGGGGCCGCCCAGTCCAGGTGCAGCACCTCCACGACGTGTCCGGCGGCGGTCAGGGCGTCGGCCAGCTCGGTCGTCATGTACGACTGGCCCGGCCCGGTCGGATACTGCATGCAGACCATCAGGAAGCGCATGGCTTCCCCCGTGGGCCGGAACCGATCACGGCTCCCGCCACACCGTGCGCCGCACGTAGTCGGTGTAGCTGAGGATGGTGCGGACCACCTTGTCGGACACGTTGGGCGCGGCGTAGTCGGCCGGCAGGCGCACCGTGCGCGCCTCGCCACGCGCCTGGTCCTCCAGGATCGCCAGGCCCTGCAGCACACGCTCGGCCCCCAGGCCGGTCATCATCACCGCCCCCTCCTCCATCGCCTCGGGCCGCTCGTGGGCCTCGCGGATGTTCAGGGCCGGGAAGTTCAGGATCGAGGACTCTTCGCTGATCGTGCCGCTGTCGGACAGCACCGCCCGGGCCCCCATCTGCAGGGCGTTGTAGTCGAGGAAGCCGAACGGCTTCATCAGGCGCACGCGCGGGTCGAACGTCAGGCCCAGGGCCTCGATCCGCTTGCGGGTGCGCGGATGGGTGCTGACCACGATCGGCAGGTCGTAGGCTTGCGCCACGGCCCCCAGGGTCTCGACCAGGCCGGCGATCTGCCGGGGAGAGTCGATGTTCTCCTCGCGATGGCAGCTGACCAGGAAATAGCGCTCGGGCTCCAGGCCCAGGCGCGCCACGGCTTCCGACGCCTCGATCCCGGCGCGGTAGTGGGTCAGCACCTCGAACATCGGGCTGCCGGTCTTGACGATGCGGTCGGCCGGGAAACCCTCGGCCAGCAGGTAGTCGCGGGCGATGGTCGAGTACGGCATGTTGATGTCGGCCGTGTGGTCGACGATGCGGCGGTTGGTCTCCTCCGGGACGCGCTGGTCGAAGCAGCGGTTGCCGGCCTCCATGTGGAAGATCGGGATCCGCCGGCGCTTGGCCGGGATCACCGCCAGGCAGCTGTTGGTGTCGCCCAGCACCAGCAGGGCGTCGGGCGTGTGCTCGGCCATGGCCTTGTCGGCGGCGATGATCACCTGGCCGATGGTCTCGGCGGCCGTGTCCCCGGCCGCCTGCAGGAAGCGGTCGGGCTTGCGGAGGCCCAGCTCGTCGAAGAAGACGCCGTTCAGTTCGTAGTCGTAGTTCTGGCCGGTGTGGACCAGGACATGGTCGGTCCAGCGGTCGAGGGCGGCCGTGACGCGGGCCAGGCGGATGATCTCGGGGCGCGTGCCCACGATGGTCATCACCTTCAGTTTTCGGACCGTCATACGGCCGCCGCCACCGTGTCCGGGCGGGCGCGATCGAACACCTCGCTGGCCCAGATCAGCGAGACCATCATGTCGCGGCCGACATTGGTGACGTCGTGCGCCCAGCCGGGAATGGTCTCGACCACCACAGGCGTCTCCGCCGAGGTGCGGACCTCGTGCAGGTCGCCCGTCAGGATGTGGCGGAAGCGGAACAGCGCCTGGCCGTGCACGATCAGGAACTTCTCGACCTTGCTGTGATGATAGTGGCCGCCCCGGGTCACGCCGGGATGGGCCGTGAAGTACGAAACCTGGCCGCTGGACGGCGTCTTCAGCACCTCGGTGAAGCTGCCGCGCGGGTCGGTGTGCGCCACGAGCGGATAGCTGAACGCCTCGGTCGGCAGGGCGGCGACGAAGGTCGCGTACAGCGCCCGCGTCAGGCCCGAGCCCACCGACTGGATCTGGCCCGCCCGGCGGCCCTCGGCGAAGGCGGCGATGATCTCGGCGGTCTCGCCCACGGTGATCTGGCGAACCTGGGCCGGCTCCAGGAAGCCGTGCGCCTCGGGCTGGTTCAGGATCAGGTCGCACCACTGGTCGACCAGGTCGTCCACGTACAGCAGCGACAGCGGCGCGTCGAAGTCGTCGATGCGGATCGGCAGGCCGCGCGCCAGGTTGTGGCAGAAGGTGGCGATGCAGGAATTGTAGTTCGGCCGCGCCCATTTGCCGAAGACGTTGGGCAGCCGGTAGATCGCCGGGCGCGCCAGGCCGGCGGCGGCGAGGTCCATCACCAGCTGCTCGGCGGCGCGCTTGCTGGCCCCGTAGGGCGTGTCGTCGTCGGCGCGCACCGACGAGGCGCAGATCACCAGCGGCCGGCGCCCGCCGCGCGCGATCGCCCCGGTCACCCGGGCGGCGTAGGCGTTGGTCTGGTCGAACTCGGCCGGATCGCGCGGCCGCACCGCCCCGGCCAGATGCACGACCACGTCGGCCCCGGCCAGCAACGCCTCGGCCTCGTCGGTCGGGGTCGTCCGCGAGATCGGGTGGACGACCAGGCCGACCTCGCCCAGCCGCACCACCAGATTGCGCCCGATGAAACCGCCGGCCCCGGTGACGGCGACGACCCGACGATCAGAGCTGGTCATGGGCTTCGCTCCCGTCCACGAAGGCGCGCACGTAGGGCAGGCTGAGCAGCAGGGCCGCCAGCTCGTCGACGTCCAGCCGGCGCGTGTTGTGCGAATTGTAGTCGTCGAACGAGGAGACCTTCTTCTCGCCCTCGCTGACATAGGCGCTGTAGTTGAGGTCGCGGTTGTCGGGGCTGACGCGGTAATAGCCGCCCCGGTCCTCGGCGAAGGCCATCTCCTCGCGGCTCAGCAGGGTCTCGAACTGCTTCTCGCCGTGGCGGGTGCCGATGACGCGGATCGGATGGTCGGGCTTGCCCAGCACCACCAGCACGGCCCGCGCCAGCAGCTCGATGGTCACCGCCGGGGCCTTCTGGACGAACATGTCGCCGTTGGCGCCGTGCTCGAAGGCGTGGAAACAGAGGTCGACGGCCTCGTCCAGGGTCATGATGAAGCGGGTCATCTCCGGGTCGGTAATCGTGATCGGCAGGCCGCGCCGCACCTGGTTCATGAACAGCGGCACCACCGACCCGCGCGAGGCCAGGACGTTGCCGTAGCGGGTGCCCGAGATCACCGTCTGGGCGCCGCGGGCGACGCGCGCCTTGGCGATCATCACCTTTTCCATCAGGGCCTTGGACATGCCCATGGCGTTGACCGGATAGACCGCCTTGTCGCTGGACATGCAGACCACGCGCCGCACGCCGTTGCGGATCGCCGCGTCCAGCACGTTGTTGGTGCCGGCGATGTTGGTGTTGACCGCCTCCATCGGGTGGAACTCGCAGGAGGGCACCTGCTTCAGCGCGGCGGCGTGGTAGATGTAGTCGACCCCGCGCGTGACGCTCTCCATGGCCCGGAAGTCGCGCACGTCGGCGATGTGGTACTTGATCCGCGGGTCGTCGAAGCGCTGGCGCTGGTCTTCCTGCTTCTTCTCGTCCCGGCTGACGATGCGGATCTCTCCGACCGGCATGCGCAGGAAGTGGCGGAGCACGGTCGAGCCGAACGAGCCGGTCCCCCCCGTGATCATCAGCGTGGTGTCGGCGATGTCCTTCATTCGAGTGCGCTTGCGTCTTCCCACCCGCCGATCCGCCGGCCTCGTGGCGTGGGTACCGGGACCGTCAACGACCGTTCATCGCGCCCCGAACTTTAGGACGACCTCGCGATAGAGGCGCCGGGTGCGCGCGGTCGTCGCGTCGGCGTCCTCGGCCAGGGCCAGGGCTTGGGCGGCATGGGCCAGGCGCAGGCGCTCGGCCTCGTCGCCGGCCAGGCGCAGGATCGCCTCGGCCAAGGCCTGCGGGTCGCCGATCGGCGTGGCGACGGCCGCGTCCGGGGCCCAGTCGGCGATGTGGCCGACGCGGGTCCCCACCGTGGGCGCGCCGGCGATGGCGGCCTCCAGCACCACCAGCGGCCCGGCCTCGTGGCGCGAGCTGACCAGCATCAGGTCCGCCGCCTCGACCAGCGGCCGGGTGGCCGCGTGCGGCAGGAAGCCGTGGAAGGTCACCCGCTGGTCCAGGCCCAGCGCCGCGCAACGCCGCTGGACGGCGCCGTCCAGGGTGTCGAGGCCGACGATGTCGAGATGGAAGTCCAGGCCCCGCTCGCGCAGGATCCGCATCGCCCGCAGCAGGGTCTCCTGGTCCTTGACCCGGTTCAGGCTGGCCACGTGCGCCAGCCGCAGCGGCGCGCCCGGCGCGCGGGACCGGGGCGGGGCGGCGGGCCAGCGGTCCAGGGCCACGCCGAACGGAATCCGCGTCGCCTCGACGCCGAACGGCCTGGCCAGGGCGGCCATCGCCTCGCTCTGCACGATCACCCGCCGCGCCCCGGCCAGGGCCAGGCGGGTCCAGAGCCGGCCTCCCAGAGTCAGCCGGGCGCCGTAGCCGATGTCCGCCAGCGCCGAGAGGTCGCCGCCCGGCAGGGTCAGGACCATCGGCGTCCCCGTCACGCGGCCGAAGACGGCGGCGACCGCGCCGGGACCCGCCGCCCAGAAGGCGTGGACGACGTCGAACCGCCCGCGCCGATGCTCGGCCAGCAGGTCGACCAAGGTTCTCAGACGGCGCGGCCGGGCCCCGGCGTTACGCACCCGCGCGCCCAGCAGCGTCCAGTCGCCGGGCGCGGGCTCCTGGCCCAGGGCGAAGACGTGCACCTCGTCCCCCGCCGCGACCAGGCGCTCGATCAGCCACAGCAGGCAGGGAATGACCCTGTGCTCGCCCGACCGGTCGACGCCGCCGGGCACGACCAGGGCCAGCTTCACGACCGCCCCTCCGCCAGGGCCGCATAGACCTCCGCCAGTCGCCGGCCGACCCTCTGGAACGACAGGTGTCGACGGAAGTGCGCGACCACCGCCGCGCGGTCCGGCCGGCGCGCCGCCGCGACCAGCGCCCGCGCGAAGGCCTCGGCGTCGCCGACCGGTACGAGGGTCCCGATCGCGCCGGCGCCGGTCAGGGCGCGGAACGACGGGATGTCGCTGACGACCGGCGTCGCGCCGCAGGCGATGGCCTCGATCAGCGCGTAGCCCGAGCCCTCGAACCGGCTGGTCGACACGAACAGATCGGCGGCGCGGCACAGGGTCTCGATCTCGTCGCGCGGCCGCCGCCCCAGCAGGCGCACGCGTTCGGACAGCACCGGCGACGCCGCGATCCGCGCGCGCACCGCCTCCAGCAGCGGCGCCTCGTGGAAGCAGCACCACAGGCGCAGATCCGGCAGCCGCGCGGCCGCCCGCTCGACCGCGTCCAGCATGGTCAGCGGATCCTTCTTGGCCTGCAGCCGCCCGACCCACAGCACGGCGGGGTCGCCATGCACGCCGCTGGCCGCTCGCGCCGCCGCCTGGTCGCCGGGGGTGAAGCGGGTCGAGGACTCCGGCACGGCGAAGACCGGCAGGTCGCGCCTCAGCCCGGTCCGGGCCAGGATCGGCCCAGCCTGGGCGACGTCGGTGAAGGCCAGGCCCGCGACCTTGGCCAATCCCCAGCGGGCCAGCAGCGGCAGGCGCGGCGCGGCGCTGGCGTGGTCCTGGGCCAGGACGGGCGGGCCCAGGCCGCACAGCACGCGGGTGTGCCAGGCGAAGTCCAGGCCGTTGACGTGGATCACGTCGGGGTTCGCGGCCCGCACCGCCCTGGCCACGCGTCCCGGATCCAGGCCCGTCGGCCGGCCCGGCAGCGCCGCCTCGGCCACGAACCGGTAGCGCACGCCATTGCGGCGCAGCTCGGCCTCACGATGGAACGACTGCACGACGGTGGTCTCGACCCCGGCCTCGGCGACCGCCTCGGCCACATCGCCCAGCGTCGGCCAGGCCGCCAGCAGCGCCTCCGGATCCGGCCGTCCTGACGGACGCACGAGGCTGACATGGACGACGCGCACGCTCAGCCCTCCCGCTCGAACGGCAGGCGCTCGCGCAGGAAATCGATGGCCGCGCCCGGGTCGCGCGACAGGGTCAGTCGCCAGCCGCCGCCGGCCGCCAGGGCCCGCGCGGCCTCGGCCGATTGGCGGGCCAGGAGATCGAAGCCGGGCTCCAGCCGCGCCAGGCCCGCCAGGGTCGCCTCCGCGTCCAGCCGCGCCAGGGCCAGGCTTTCGCCGCGCTCCAGCAAAACCACCGCGACCCGCTCCGCGCCGGATTCGGCGAAGGCGGCGCGCGCCGCCGGCACCACCGCCTTCAGCTTGCCGCCCCGCGATCGCAGCCCTTGAGTGAACCTCGGCGCGTCTTCGGGAAACACATGCAGGGGCCTGCGAAAGCCCCAGACCGTCAGGCTCGGCCGCAGCTGGATGTACAGGGTGTCGTCGGACAGAATGGGAAGCCCCCGCTCCATCGCGGCCAGGGTCAGGGTGCTCTTGCCGGAACCGCTGGGCCCGGCTAGCGCGACCGCCGTGCGCCCCAGCATCACGCCGGCCGCGTGCAAGGGCGTGCGGTCCGCGCGGGTCAGCAGGAACAGCAGCAGGGTGTCGGTCACCCGCGCCGCCAGCCCGGCCGGATCGTCGACCAGCCGGGGCGCGACGATCGCCCGCGCCTTGCCCGTCTCCGCGTCGGCCTCGCCCACGCCGCCGTCGCCGCGCAGCGTCAGGCGCGGGCCGTCGACCCGGATGTCCTCTTCCGCCTCGCCGAGTTCGCGGAGGTCCAGCCGTATTTCGATCCGGGCCGCCTCGTCCGCTCCGCCGGAAGGCCAGTCGCCGTACGCCCGGTCGACGGCGTCGAGCAGCGCCGGCGCGCCCGACACGAAGTCGACCGGCAAGCCGAAGATATCGAAGCGCTTCCGAAAGGCGGGAACAGGCAATTGCATAGATATTGATACACATAGAATAGATAATGTATCAATACATAAAATTATCGATAGACTATAGTCGAACATGATTTCGACACCTGACAACACTAATGAACATATAGACTTCGACGCGGAGAATATTTCCGAGCAGGAAGTCTCGCGACGATTCAAATGGGCCAAGCGGCAGGGCAATCCCGCCTGGCTGTGGCCGGACATCCGGGTCGAGGACTGGCGCGCGGCGCTGGAGCAGGTGGCGCGCGTCGCCTCGGCCGTGCTGTCCGGCGCGGCCGTTCCGCCCCGCCTCGACGGCGACCCGGCCGCCATTGGCCTGGCCGGCTACACCTCGGGCCTGGGACCGCTGCTGGGCTGGTGGGCCGAGACCGGCGCCATCCTCCCCTCACCCGCCGTGGCGCGCGTGCTGGACCTGCATCTGCGCCACAACCGGATCCGCGCGGCCCGCCTGGACGCGGCCGCCGTCGACTTGATCGGGCGTCTCTCGAGACAGGGGATCGCCGTCACGGTGCTGAAGGGCGCCGACACCGGCCGCGCCTATTTCCCCGCCCCCGGCGTCCGCCCGGCCTCCGACATCGACCTGCTGGTCCGGGCCGAGCAGGCCTCCGCCGCCGAGGCGATCCTGCGGGCCGAGGGCTTCGCCGAGGCCAGCCGAGGCGCGCGCGAGAGCAGCTGGCGACCGCCCGGCTGTCCGACCGCGCCGCGCTCGCTGACCCTGGTCCACGCCGACGATCCCTGGTCGATCGACCTGCACAGCGCCTTGGACCTGATGGTCAGCGCCGGCGCGCCCCTGGCGGCGCTGGACGCCGGCGCGCCGATGGACAGCCGCCGCGCCTGGGCGCCGGGATCGGAGGCCACCGCCCTGGAGCAGCCGCTGCTGCTGTTCCACCTGGCGATCCACGCCGGCGCGGGCCTGCAGAACCTGACCCTGCTGCGGCTGGTCGAGCTGAACCTGGTGATCCGCCAGGACGTCGCCGCCGGCCGGTTGTCGTGGGACGCCTTCCTGGCGCTGGGCGAGCGGATCGGGTTGCTGGGCTTCGCCTATCCGGCGCTGACGCTGTGCGAGGCCCTGACCCCCGGCGTCGTCCCGGCGCTGGTGCTGGCGCGCTGCGCCCGGGCCACGCCGCGCGGCGTGCTGCGGGTCGTGCGCCGCCTGACCCCCGCCACGGCCCAGCGGATCGAGCGCAGCTCGGTCGGCGAGCACTTCATGTGGACCGACGGCTGGCGGCGGCGGATCCGGCAGCTGGCCGCCGACATCGCGCCGCGCGCCGGCTCGTGGCGAGCGCTGTGGTCAATCTACGAGAAGCGGGCTTGGCGCCTGGTGCGGGGCCGCGTCAGTCGCTGAGCCCGGTCCTGGCGCCGACCCGGGCGGCGGCCACGGCGCGTCGGTCTCCTGGCTCTCCGGCCGCAGGTGGCCATAGGCCTGGGTGTCGTCGGGCACGATGCGCGCCCACCGGCGGATCAGGCGCAGCAGCCGCGGATTGTCGTAGTCGCCCCGCGCCCAGCGCCGGCGAGCGGCCAGCCGGCCCAGCAGCTTGCCCCACGGCCGCGTGCGCTTGTCGTGCACCGACGGGAAGCGGCTCTTGAGCACCAGCTCGAAGTCGTCGACCCGCGCCTTCAGCCGTCGCGCCATCCAGGGCAGGTCGGGATCCTCGTGGGTCATCCAGGCCACCCATCGCGGCTCGATCCACTCCTCCAGCGTCTCGGGCGTGCCGGCCAGGGCGTCGACGTCGCCGTAGGTTCCCTTGCGCTGCGGGGTGGGCGTGTAGAAGTAGCTGATCAGTTCCATGTCCGGATTGACCGCCTTCAGCTTGCGGATGAAGGCCAGGGTGTTCTCGATCTCGCTTTCGGGCGCGTCGGGGTCGCCGAACACGAACGAGAACTCCGGGATGATCCCGTGCTCGCGCGTCTTGGCCGCCGCCAGCAGGATCTGGTCGGTGGTGGTGCCCTTGTTCATCTTGGCCAGCACCTCGTCCGAGCCGGACTCCGCGCCGCAGAACACCATGGTCAGGCCCGCCGCCTTCAGCGCCCGCCAGGTGTCGTCGGAGAACCGCTCCAGCGCGTCGACCCGCGCCTCGCACCACCAGCGGATCCCCAGCGGCTTGAACGCCTCGGCGATGGCGCGGGCGTGCTGGTCGTTGAGGAAGAAGTTGTTGTCGTAGAAGTGCACCGAATCCATGCCGTGCTCGCGGACCAGATAGGCCAGGTGCTCGGCGGCGCGGGCCGGGGTCTCGACCTTCTCGCGGCGGCCGAACACCGAGATCACGCCGCAGAAATTGCAGCCGTACGGGCAGCCGATCGAGGCCTGGTAGACGCCCGACCGGCGCCCCAGGAAGGTCGGATGCAGGTACTGCTCGACGTCGATCCTGTGGTACGGCGGGGCCGGCAGTTCGTTGGGGCCCAGCCAGGTCCGTTCCGGCGCCTTCCAGTGCGAACCGTCGGCCTGGCGGAAGCACAGCCCCGCCACCGTCTTGGGATCGCGCCGGCCGGCCAGCACCTCCAGCAGCTCGACGAAGGCGTGCTCGCCCTGGCCGCGCACCAGCCAGTCGACATAGGGCGCGTTCAGCACCGGGTCGGGATAGAGGCTGCCGAAGTTGCCGCCCCAGACGATCGGCATGTCCGGATAGCGGCGCTTCAGGGCTTTGGACAGCGGCACGGCGCTGACCAGCTGCGGCCCCGGCATCACGGTCAGGGCGACCGCCGTCACCGGGTCGGGCCCGCCGGCGCGGCGATCGATGCGGCCGGCGATCTCGGCCAGGATGTCGATCCCCGGCAGGTTGCCGTCGACGATCTCCCACGTGACGTGCTCGGGCAAGGCCGCGCCGATGGCCATCACCGACAGCGGGAAGCGGCGGTTGGTGGGCTTGGTCGCCCTGGGATTTACCAGCAGGATCACGGCCGCGCGCTCATCCAGACGTCGAAGCGCGACGGAACTCTTTGCCCACGCAGGCGCGCCAGCAGCGGCCGGGCCTCGTACCACAGCGGATACAGCACCCGCCGGCGCCGCCAGGCCAGGCCCGAAGCGGCGGAGGCCTCGGCCAGCCGCGCGCGGGTCAGGAATTCGATGAACGGCGGGGCCAGCAGGACGTCGGCGCCCTCGCCGAAGCGCTGGGATGCTCCGGCCTTCTTCTCGGCGACCATGGCCACGCCGTCGGCTTCGCGGCGATAGAACGGGCTGTCGACGATCGCCAGCCGCCCACCCGGCCGGACCACCCGCGCGGCCTCGGCCAGCACCGCCGGCAGGTCCAGCGCGTAGTGCAGGGCGGCGTTGAACACCGCCAGGTCGACGCTGGCGTCCGGGGCCGAGATGGCGGCGAACGAACCCGGGCGCAGCTGCATCCGACCCTCGGCCCGGGCCGCAAGAGCGCGAGCCGCGCCGAGGCCGTCGACCTCGTCCTCGCGGATGTCGAGGGCGATGGCCGAGTGGCCGGCCAGGGCCAGTCGCCAGCTCAGCCAGCCGTTGCCGGCCCCCAGGTCCAGCACCGACAGCGGCCGGCCCAGCCGCTTCGCCAACGGCGCGACGACGTCGCCAACCAGGGTCTCGAAGCTGCGAGCCCGCACCGCCCACTGCCGGGCCAGGGGACCGCCGCGCAGATAGGGCAAGGCCATCAGCGCCTCGCCGCTGTGTCCCCGACCCTCCGCGGCCCGGTGGCGGGCATAGGCGGCCGCGAAGCCGGCGAGGTCGGCGCTCATCCCAGAACCTCCGCGTCGGTCCGCACGAAACGGTGCAGCACGTGGTCGCCTAGGCCCGCCAGCGGCCGCGAGACGGCCCGGTCCAAGGCCTCCAGCCCGGCCAGCAGGCGCGGATGGCGCGAGATCCACGGCTCGGCGGCGCTGGGCGGCACGAACACGCCGACGCCCTGGCGGCCAGCCGGCCGAAACCACGGCGACAGGGCCCGCGCCAGGTCTGCGGACCGATGATAGCGAACCGTGAAGGCCTGGCCGTTCAGCCGCGCCGCGACGTCGCCCCGCGCGAAGCGGCGGACCATCGCCCCGGGCCGCCCCCGCAGTCCCTCGACCAGCCATTCGCCCGGACAGCAGGTCCCGAACACCACCAGCAAGGCCGGCGCGCCCGGCGCCAGCAGCCTGGCCAGGCCGCGCGCGAACGCCGGCAGGTCGGTCACGCAGTTGAGGGCCGCGAAGTTGGAGTAGGCGCCGTCGAACAGGGGCGCGTCCGCGCGGCGCTCGGCCAGCGCCTCCAGCCCCTCGGCCGACGCCACCTCGGCCTGGGCGTACGGACGCCCGGCGAACTTGGCCCTGGCCACGCGCACCATCGACGGCGAGGCGTCGGTCAGCAGCACTTGGCGGCCCCGGTCCAGCAGCCAGGCCGCGTCCTCGCCGGTGCCGCCGCCGACCTCCAGCAGCCGCACGCCTTCGGGGAAGGCTTCGGCCAGGGCCGCGCGCACCACCCGGCGCTGGGCCGCGACGCTGAGCCAGGCTCCGAAACGCGCGTCGAAGCCGTCGGCCATCGTGTCGAACGCCCGCGCCGCCGCCGGCGTCTCCGAGGCGCTCGCCACGCTCATACCGAAGCCGCCAGCACCGACGGGGCCGGCGAGCGGTGCAGGACGGCCTGAGCCTCCAGCGCCGCCCAGGCCGCGTCGTCGCCGCGCCCGGTGTCCACCTCGCGGTGCAGCACGTCGCGCACCTTGCGATAGAAGGCGGAGTCGTAGGTCCCCTGGAACAGCATCGCCAGGTCGCCGGTGTCCTTCCAGTTGCGCTGACCGCCCAGCTGGGCGGCGACGCGGTCGTGGAACACCGTGCCCGGCAGCGGATAGGCCACCGACACGCCGACCTCGTCCGGCGCCTCGCCCCGGATCAGGTCGCGGGTCGCCAGCAGGTCTTCCCAGAGCTCGCCCGGATAGCCCAGCTGGATGAACCAGCACGCCTTGATCCCGTGCGCCTTCAGCACCCGGGTAGCCGCGCGGGCGGCCTCGACCGTGGCGGCCTTGTCCATGGCGTCGAGGATCTTCTGCGACCCAGTCTCGACGCCCAGCCACACCTCGCGCGCCCCGGCGGCGGCCAGGGCGGCCACGGCGCGCTCGGTCATCAGGTTGACCCGCGACTGCATCGAGAACGGGATCGCCGCGCCGGCCGCGATCACGCCGTCGGCGAAGTCGCAGATCCAGTCGACGTCGAGGCCGAGGATGTCGTCGGTGAACCACAGGTGGTCGGGCGCGATCTCGGCCTTCAGCCGGACCATCTCGGCCACCACGTCGCCGGGCGAGCGCACGGTGTAGCGCCGTCCGAACGTCGGCTTGGCGCACCAGTTGCAGGCGTAGGGACAGCCGCGCGAGGTGGCGATGTTCCAGGAGAAATGGCCGTGCGCCTCGGTCCAGGCCGCGCGGTAGGCCGCGACGTCGACCAGGTCCCAGGCCGGCGGCGGCAGGGCGTCCAGGTCGTGGGTCACGCGCCGGGGCGATGTCGGTCGCGGCCGGCCGTCCGCGCCCGCAAGGACCAGGCCGGGAACGGTCTCCAGCCCCTCCCCGCGCGCCCAGCGCCGGAGCGTCTCGGCCACGGCGTCTTCGCCCTCGCCCAGCACGACGGCGTCGGCGCCGGCGTCCAGATAGAGGCCGGGATGATCGGCCGAGTCGGGGCCGTTGACCGCCACGCGGCAGCCGTGGGCCCGCGCCGCCCGCACCATCTCCAACGCGCTGTCGCGACGCACCGCGGTGCACATCTTGGTCAGGAAGTTGAAGTTGTCTTCCATCAGCACCACGGCCGACGGCGCCAGCCGCTCCAGCGTGGCGGCGAAGGCGCGCGGCCCCTCGGCGAAGGTCGCGTCGAACAGGCCCACCGCGTGGCCCTCGCGCCGGGCCAGGGCCGCGGCCAGCAGGGTCGACAGCGGCGGATAGGGTTTCATCTTCTCGCGCTGCTTGGCGTCCTGGGCGAGAAAGAACGAGTGGCAGAACAGGATCACGCGCCGAGGTTCCCCGCCCGGTCCCTGGACCCGACGCCGGCCGGGGCCGTCCTGCCACCTTCGGACATCGCTCTGCGCATCGCGTTTCAACCGATCCCGCGCGCCGGGCGCGCCATTGGGAGGTCAGTTTCTCCGGACCCGCGACCGGTTCATCGCCGCGCGCGAAATCGCGGGGCGCGGCGCGTTATCCCGGCAGGGCCAATTCCAAAGGCCGCTCGACGGCCGGCTCGGGCGCGGGACCAGAGCGCGATCGCTCGGGCCCCGCCGGACGCTCCCCGTCCTGGTGCGCCGCGATCTGGCGCAGGACCTCGGCGAGGATCGCCTGCATCGCCGCCCGCGCCCGTTCCGGCTCGCCGGCGACCAGCGCCGCGCCCAGCGCCGCGTAGCCCGCCGCGTCGGGCGGCCGGCGATTGCGGTTGGCGAAGGCGGCCGAGAGCGTCAGGGCCGTGGTCACCAGCTCCGCGAGGCCGCGATAGAGCAGGTTCCCCGTCGCCTCCAGCACGAGCCGGTGGAAGGCGACCTTGGCCGACAGCATGTCGCCCTCGCCGCGCGCCGCGGCCATGACGCCGTCCAGCGCGACCTCGACGTCACGCCGCCCAGCCTCGGTCATGCGCCGCGCGGCCAAGGCGGCGGCGACCGGCTCGGCCCCGAGCCGCAGCTCCGTGAGCTGGGCCAGGGTGGCCAGCGAGAAGCGCCGCGCCAGCAGCCAGCGCAGGACGTCGGGATCATAGAGGCTCCACGCGGTCTCGGCCGCGACGAACGTCCCCTGCCCCGGATGGCCGTGCAGCAGCCCCTTGGCCACCAGCATCTTGACCGCCTCGCGCATCGTGGCGCGGCCGACGCGGTAGCGGTGCG
Organism: Caulobacter sp. Root343; assembly: GCF_001425745.1. Taxonomy (GTDB): domain Bacteria; phylum Pseudomonadota; class Alphaproteobacteria; order Caulobacterales; family Caulobacteraceae; genus Caulobacter. Next base: position 268,384 of record NZ_LMDF01000005.1, read on the forward strand.
AGAGCTCGCGTTCGGTCGGAAACGGCGCGTCCGCGAACACGCCGGCGACGATGGCCTCGCCCAGTTGCTCGACCAGCCGGCGGGCGACGCTCAGGCCCGGCTTCACGCCCGGCCCGCCGCGCCGGGGCTCGAGGGCTTCGTCCGACCGGTCATCTGGTTCCTCCGGGCCGTGGCGCGGCGTCGCGCGACGACGGATTGTTATTTGAACGCTTGCGTACGATAAAAGCATCTCGGGCGTCAATGCGGCGCCGCTGACGGTGGCGACCCGCCACCGCGCGCGGCCTGGACGGCGCTAAGACCTGGCGCTGGAGGGACCCCATTGCCCTTTGAAGATCATGGCGTTTATCGCCCCCTCCCCACGCCCCGCGCCGCGCGGGTGGGCGAGCGCTCGCCCGCCGGATCCGGATTGGACGCCAAGGTCGATTTCTCCGAGGCGGACGACGCCTCGCGGCCCAGCCAGACCCTGCGGCGCGGCCTCGACGTTCTGGAGCTGATCGCCCGGCGCGGCCCGATCGGGCTGCGCGAGATCAGCCAGCGGATGACCCTGACCCGCAGCACGGCCCATCGCCTGGCGTCGGCCCTGGCCGAGCGCGACCTGGCCCGCCTCACCGCGCGCGGCTACGAGCTTGGCCCCAAGCTGCTGGCCCTGGCCGAGACCGCGCGCCTGCAGCGGCCGCTGACGGTGTTGGCGCGTCCCCATCTGGAAGCGCTGGCGCGCCAGCATCTCGACGCGGTGAACCTGGCCATCCGCGACGACGGGCGGGTGCGCTACGTGGACCAGACGCACGGCGCGCGACGGATGACGGTCCGCTCGGTGGTGGGCGAGATCCGGCCGATGGCGACGACCGCGCTCGGCCGCGCCCTGCTGCTGGACGAGTCCGAAGCGGTCTGGCGCAAGGTCTTCGCGGAGGACCCCGAGGCGCCGCGCGGCCAGAATGCGGTGCTGGCCTGGGTCGCGCGGATGCGGCAGTTCCGCGACCAGGGCGCGGCGTTCGATGTCGAGGAGAACGCCGATCGCGTCCGCTGCGTCGCCGCGCCGATCCGCGAAGCCAGCGGCCGGATCGTCGCGGCGATCAGCATTTCCAGCCTGCCCCAGTATCTGGACGACGCGCGGATGGCCGAGCTGGTGGAGCCCGTCACCGAGACGGCGCGGGCGATCGCGCGCGAGCTGGGCTGGCGCCCCGGCGCAACCGGAACACCGCCGCGCTGAGCCGCGCCGTTCGAAACAGGAAAAGGCGCGGGGCGCTCGATCGGCGAGCGCCCCGTCCGGATCCCGTCAGGGCTCCGGCTCAGTGGAGGAGGAGATCGTCTCCGCGCGCGGGCGACGGCGCGAGGCCGCGGCCCGAACTACTTCTTCGCCGGCAGGGCGGCGAAATCCTTGTCGATGGCCGCCAGGGCGCCGTCGCTGACGGTGTCCTTGGCGAAGCGTTGCAGCCCTTTGAGCGTGAGTGGGCGCGCCATCCGGATCTGGGGGTTGGCGAAGACCGACGGCAGATGCCTGTCGACCACGGCCTTGGCGGCCGGGGTGTCGAGGATCTCGCCGATGGTGGTCGTCGCCGTGCTCAGCGGCGGCGCCGCGATGGCCACGCCCGCGATGGCCATCAGCGACACGGCGGCCAGGGCGGTTCGGATGGGACGCATGGTCGGCCTCTTCTCAAGGGTCGTTGGTCGCATGATGCCGCGTTCAGGGGCGAAGGCAATGCTAAATCGAACGCTTGCGATCAATATTAGACCGAAACGCGTTCACGCCCGACGATCGGCGGCGCGCGGTCGGCCCCGCCGCCCTCGAACACAAATGAAGACGCCGCCCATGTTTTCCGTAGGATACCCACATTTAGGGGAGCAGAACTCGATTTCGGGGCAGCGCTCTCGTTGGCTCGTGGTCGGGTGCACGCGGCCGTTCATAATCGTGACGCGGCGCTCAAATGGGCGATTTCAGACGTCCATCGCTGCCGCTGGAGCACCGACGACACTGCACGGGCGCGCGCTGCACGCCGCGAAATCATGCAAAATAGACCATCATCGTTCGATTATTGACTTGGCGACGGCGCCGCTGATACTTGGCCGGGAAAAGCCCCGGGGTGGAACACGTCATGACGATCAAGCTGGCCGCGACCGCCTTCGCCCTGGCCCTGGCCGCGAGCAGCGGCCTCGCGTCGGCGGCCGAGCGGCTGACCGTCCCGCTGACCGACGGCTGGCGGTTCACCCAGGACGACGCCCTGTCCGGGGCCGAGGCGCCCAGCTTCGACGACAAGGCCTGGGCCGCCGTCAGCGTGCCCCACACCTGGAACCGCGCCGGCTACTACCTGTCGGACGCCCCCCACCTGCACACCGCGGCCACGATCAACGCCAAGCAGGGCGTCGGCTGGTATCGGCTGACCTTCACCGCGCCGGCCGCGATCAAGGACAAGGCCGCCTGGCTGCAGTTCGACGCCGCCAGCCGCAAGGCCTCGGTCTGGCTGAACGGCGTCCACCTGGGCGACCACGCCGGCGGCTTTTCGCGCTTCCGCCTGGACGCCAGCAAGGCGATCAAGCCTGGCCAGCCGAACCTGCTGGTGGTCAGGGTCGACGGCAGCCGGCCGGTCGCCGGCGGCCCAACCGCCGACATCCTGCCGCTGGGCGGCGACTTCTTCGTCCACGGCGGGCTCTATCGCGCGGTCAGCCTGGTCGCCACCGACAAGGCCCATTTCGACATGCTCGATTTCGGCGGCCCCGGCGTCTACGCCCGGACCACCGAAATCGGCGACGGCAAGGCCACGGTGGCCGTGCGCTCCAAGCTCCGCAACGACGCCAGGCGCGGCGCCAAGCTGGTGCTGACCACCCAGCTGGTCGACGCGTCCGGCGCCGTCGCCGCCCAGGTCGTCACCCCTGTTTCGCTGGCCGCCGGCCAGTCGACCGAGGTCGCGCAGGACCTGGCCTTGGCCGCCGCCCACCTGTGGCAGGGCGTCAAGGCCCCCTACCTCTACCGGCTGAAGTCGGTGATCAAGGACACGCGCGGCCAGGTCGTCGACAGCCTGGACCAGAGCTTCGGCGTCCGTCAGATCCGCATCGATCCCGAGCAGGGCCTGATCCTCAACGGCCAGCCGCTGCGCCTGCACGGGGTGGGCTACCACCAGGACCGCGAGGGCAAGGGCTGGGCGGTCAGCGCGGCCGACACCGCCCAGGACATGGCCATCATCCGCGAGATGGGGGCCAACACCATCCGGCTGACCCATTACCAGCATGGCGCGGCGATCCACGAGCTGGCCGACCAGTACGGCCTGATCCTGTGGGACGAGATCCCGTTCGTCAGCGTCATGACCCTGGCCGCCGACCAGCTCGAGCCGACCCCCGGCCTGGTCGCCGACGCCAAGCAGCAGCTGCAGGAGCTGATCCGCCAGAACTACAACCACGCTTCCGTCGGGGTCTGGAGCATCGCCAACGAGGTCGACCTGCGCGGCACCCCGCCGTCGTTCATGGGCGCGGCCAAGATCGTCCAGCGCGATCCCGTGCCCTTGCTCAAGGCGCTGAACGCCCTGGCCAAGGCCGAGGACCCCGACCGGGCCACGACCCAGGCCACCTGCTGCGAGGGCCTGCAGCCGAACGCGCCCGAGGTGGCCGCCATCACCGACACCAGCGGCGCCAATCGCTATTTCGGCTGGTACTACACGCCCTCGGACCTGTTGGGCCCGGCGCTGGACGCCCTGCGCAAGAAGCGTCCGGACAAGCCGCTGTCAGTCAGCGAATACGGGGCCGGCGGCGCGATCAGCCAGCACACCGACGATCCGCTGGGCGGCCCGTTCGACTCGTTCGGCCGCGTCCAGCCCGAGGAATACCAGGCCTTCGTGCACGAGAAGAACTGGGCGATCCTCGACTCCAAGCCCTATCTCTGGGCGACCTGGTTGTGGAACAGCTTCGACTTCGCCACCGGCGACCGCCACGAAGGCGACGGCGAGAGCATCAACACCAAGGGCCTGGTGACCTATGACCGCCAGGTCAAGAAGGACGCCTTCTACTTCTACAAGGCCAACTGGAGCGCCGCGCCGTCGGTGCGCATCACCGGCCGCCGCTATGTCGACCGGGCCTATCCGGTGACCGACGTGCGCGTCTACAGCAACGCCCCGTCCACCGACCTCGTGGTCAACGGCAAGTCCCTGGGCGCGCTGGTCGACTGCCCGCAAAAGATCTGCGTCTGGAAGAGCGTTCGCCTCGCCCCGGGAGACAACACCCTGGTCGCCCAGGGCCAGTTCAAGGAAGGCTCCACCGAAGACCGCCTGACCTGGCGCCTGGCGCCCGAGGGCAAGGACCGCTTCACGATCGACAGCGGCGCCCTGCTGGTCCCGGCCGGCCTCGGCGTCCGCATGGGGTCGGACGCCTTCTTCGCCGGCGGAACAGCCAAGGCCATGACCGGCCAAGGCGGCGGGGAGCCCGGCGCGGCGCCGTGGCCGGTGGCCCGCACCTTCCGCGAGGGCGACTTCCGCTACCAGATCCCGGCCGCGCCTGGCCGCTACACGCTCACCCTGACCTTCGTCGAGCCGACCTACGCCAAGGGCGAGCGCGTGTTCGACGTGCTGGTCAACGACAAGGTCATGCTGGCCGATTTCGACATCGCCGGCGCGGCCAAGGGCGAGCGGGCCACCGTGGTGCGCGCCCTCCCCGTCGAGGCGAGCGAGGCGGGGCTGACCCTCGCCTTCAAGGGCAAGACCGGCAAGGCGATCGTCTCGGCCATCGACGTCGCCCCGCGGCCCTAGTCGTGGTTCGGCCCCTTTGAGGTAGGGCGGCGCCCAAAATCCGTATTCGGGATGTCGGCGCCGGCGTCGCTCGAGCGTCCTTGGGGAACATCAAGACCCCAGGAGATCAAAGTGTCCGCATCCGTGCTCTTCATGTCCATGTCGCTAGATGGCTATATCGCGGGGCCCAACGATGAGGTGGGCAATCCCGGCGGCGACGACTTCATGCGGTTGCACGCGTGGTACGGGGATTTTTCCCGACCGACCGGACCGGTCGGAGACCTGTGGGACGAATGGAACACGCCCGGCGCGATCCTGGCGGGTCGGCGAACCGTGGAGCAGGTCGATCACTGGGGCGGTGACAATCAGGGCGTCCCGATCTTCGTCCCCAGCCACAGGCCGCCCGGGCCATCCGTCGCGAACTATCCGCTGGTCAAATATGTGAGCGACGGGATCGCGAGCGCGATGGCGCAGGCGAAGGCCGCCGCCGGGGACCGGGACGTGTTGATGCTCGGCGCCTATACGGCGCAACGGGCGCTGGAAGCCGGCGTGCTCGACGAACTGCAAATCCATCAGATTCCAGTCCTGTTCGGAAGCGGCCGCCGGCTGTTCGACGTCCTGCCCTCGCGCGTCGAGCTGGAGATCGTCCGGGTGATCGATACGCCCGACGCCACGCACATCCGCTACCGCGTCCGCCGCTAAGCCCGCCGTCAGGCGGGAGCGGACATCCGTTTCCTTCTCCCCTTGCGGGAGAAGGTGTCAGCGAAGCTGACGGATGAGGGGTCGATAGTCCCGTCGGCTTGGCGCCCAGCCTATCCGCTGTCGCGGCGGATCCGGTCTTCGACCCCTCACCCGACCCGCTTCGCGGGCCACCCTCTCCCGCAAGGGGAGAGGGAAACAAATCCACTCCGGGTCGCGAGCAGCTAGTGGGCCCGCTAGGCCTTCGCCTCCCCCTCCGCCGGAAGCGGCGCCGCGACCACGCGTTGCGTGACCAGCCGGGCCAGGCGCGGCCGCAGCCACTGCTCGAAGTCGTCGACGAACTCGTAGACCACCGGCACCAGAATCAACGACAGCAGGGTCGAGGTGATCAGGCCGCCGATCACCGCCACGGCCATCGGCTGGCGGAACTCCGCGCCGTGCTCCAGCGCCAGGGCGGTCGGCAGCATGCCCGCGGCCATGGCCACGGTGGTCATGACGATCGGCCGGGCCCGCTCGCGGCAGGCCTCGATCAGGGCGTCGCGCTGGCGCATGCCGCCGCGCTCCAGCTCGATGGCGTATTCGACCAGCAAGATCGAGTTCTTGGCCGCCAGGCCCAGCAGCATCAGGAAGCCGATCAGCGACGGGATCGACAGCGCCTGGTGGAAAGCCAGCAGGCCCAGGAACGCGCCGCCCACCGCCAGCGGCAAGGCTGACAGGATGACGATCGGCTTGAAGAACGAGCCGAACAGCAAAACCAGCACGCCGTAGATCATCGCCACCCCGGCGAAGATCGCCAGGCCGAAGCCGCCGAACAGCTCGGCCATCGCCTTGGCGTCGCCGATCGAGCTGGGCCGGACGCTGGCGGGCATGGCCTTGAAGATCGGCAGGCCGTGCACCGCCTTGGTCGCCGAGCCCAGGGTCGCGCCCTGGGTCAGTTCGGCCTCGACGGTCATCTGGCGCTGGCGGTCCAGGCGGTCGATGCGGGCCGGGCCGGCCTGGAAGCCGACGTCGGCGACCGCCTCCAGCCGGGTGGTCTCGCCGCTGGCGGTCTTCAGGCGCAGGCCTCTGACGCGGTCGAGGTCGGCGCGGGCGTCGGCCGGCAGGCGGACGCGGATCGGGATCCGCCGCTCCTTGTCGTTCAGCTTGGCGACGTTGGCGTCGATGTCGCCGCTGGTGGCGACGCGGGCGGCCTGGGCGATGGCGTCCACCGAGACGCCCAGCCGGGCGGCCTCGTCGGCGCGCGGGCGGATGACGATCTCCGGACCGACCGGCGGCGCCGACGGATGCGGGTCGGCCAGCTCGGGCAGGTCGCGCATCTGGCGCTGCAGCTCGAGCGCGGCGGCGGTGAGCGCGTCGGGGTCGTCACCGGTCAGGATCTGCTGGAAGCCGGCCTGGCCGTCGGCCTTCAGGAAGCCGATCCGCACGTCAGGAATGGCCATGATGGCGGCGCGATAGCGCTCGCGCAGGGCCTGCCCCTTCACCTTGCGGTCGGCCTTCAGCAGCACCGTGACCGAGCCGCTGCGCAGGTCCGCCCCGCCGCCGCCTCGGAACGGGTCGCCCGAGGTCGAGCCGACCGTGGCGAACACCCCGTCCACGGCGGGCTCCTTGGCGAAGACCGCGTCGATGCGCGAGACCGCCTGGTCCATCTGGGCGATGGTCGCGCCGGGCGCGCCCTGGATCTTCAGGTTCAGATAGTCGGGATCGCCTTCGGGCGTGAACGCCGTCGGCAGCAGCGGCAGCAGGGCCAGCGAACCGATGAACAGCATCCCGCCGATGGCGCAGGCCAGCATCCGGTGGTCCAGGCTCCAGTTCAGGACCTTCAGATAGGTCTTGGGCAGCGGGGCCGGGTCGTGGGCCTTGGTCCGGGGCTTGAGCAGGTAGGCGGCCATCAGCGGCGTCAGCAGGCGGGCCACGACCAGCGAGAACAGCACCGCCACCGAGATGGTCAGGCCGAACTCCTTGAAGAACTGGCCGGCGATGCCCGGCATGAAGCTGACGGGGGCGAACACCACGACGATGGCGAAGGTGGTGGCGACCACGGCCAGGCCGATGGCGTCCGCGCCCTCCATGGCCGCGTCATAGGGCTGGTAGCCGGCGACGACCCGTTTTTCGATGTTCTCGATCTCGACGATGGCGTCGTCGACCAGGATGCCGATGACCAGGGTCAGGGCCAGCAGGGTCACGACGTTCAGCGAGAAGCCGAGGAAGGCCATGGCCGCGAAGGTCGGGATCAGCGAGATCGGCATGGCCGCCGCCGTGATCAGGGTGGCGCGCCAGTCCTTCAGGAAGAAGAACACCACGACCGCCGCCAGCGCCATGCCTTCCAGCAGCACGCCGCGCGTGGCCTCGAAGCTGGTGCGCGTTTCGTCGACCGTCGCCGAGATTCGCGTGAAATGGACCTCCGGCCGGGCCTTCTCCAGCGCCGCCAGGGCCTTGATCACCCGGTCGTCGACGGCCACGTCGCTGGCCTCGCGGGTCTTCATGACCTGGAAGCCGACAACCGGACGGCCGTCCAGCCGGGCGAAACCCCGCGCCTCGGCCGAGCCGTCGCCGACCTCGGCGATGTCGGCCAGGCGGACATAGCCGCCGCCGCTGGTGGGAATGGTCAGGTCGCGCAGCTTGGCCGTCGTTTCGACCTGGCCCAGGATGCGGATGGTCTGCTCGCGGCCGCCGATCTCGACCCGGCCGCCGCCGGCGTTCAGCTGGAAGCCGGCCAGGGCGCTGTTGACGTCGGCGGCCGTCAGCCCCCGCGCGGTCAGCTTGTCGGGGTCCACCAGGACGTTGATCTCGCGATTGACGCCGCCGACCCGGGTGACCTGGGCCACGCCCTTCTCGGCCTGCAGGGCGCGGGCGATGGTGTCGTCGACGAACCACGACAGCTGGGCGTCCGACAGCCCGTCGACCGAGACCGCGTAGGTCATGATCGGGGCGCTGTCGATCTCGACCCGCTGGACCGTGGGAGCGTCGATGTCGCGCGGCAGCTGGGCGCGGACTTGCTCGATCTTGGTGCGGACCTCGTCGGTCTTCTTCTGCAGGTCCTCGCCCATCTGGAAGGTGATGTTGGTGGTCGAGGCGCCCTGGGTCACCACCGACTGGACGTTCTCGACATTCGAGACGCCGGCGACGGCGTCCTCGACCTGGCGGGTGATCTGGGTCTCGATCTCGCCGGGCGAGGCGCCGTTCTGGGTGACGGTGACCGACACCATCGGCAGCTGCACATTGGGGTACTGCTTGATCGGCAGCTGCAGATAGCTGAGCACGCCGGCCAGCAGCAGGGCCAGGAACAGCACCGTCACCGGGATCGGGTTGCGGATGGCCCAGGCGGAGATCTTCAGGCCGTCGCCCGTGGTCGGCGCGATCATCGACCCGTCCCCGTCACGCTCATGACCGGGCGCACCTTGTCGCCGTCGACCAGCAGGGCCGCGGCGTTCTCGACGATCCGCGCGCCAGCCGAAGGTCCGGCGGTCAGGCGGACCCAGCCGGCCCCGCGATCGCCGGTCTTGACGGGCGCGCGCCGCACGCGGTCGCCGGCCTCGACGACCATGACGCTGGCCCCGCCGGCGTCGTAGCGCACCGCGCTCTCGGGAACCGAAAGGCCCTGGTCCGCCGCGTCGCCGAACACGGCGCGGCCGAAGCCGCCCGCCCGGATGTCGGGACGGACCGGCAGGGTCAGGCGCACATAGCCCAGCTTGGACTTCGGATCGATCTGCGGACTGATCAGGCGTACGCGGCCGGTCGCGGTCGCGCCGCTGGGCAGGGTGACGCTGGCCGACTGGCCGACGCGGATCCGCGCCAGCTCGGCCTCGGCCAACTGGGCCTGAAGCTCGATCTGGCCGTCGCGCGCCAGGCGGAACCAGGCGGCCTGACCGGCCGCCGCCGCATCGCCCGGGCGCACGCCGCGCTCCAGCACCACGCCGCCGACCGGCGCGGTCACGGCCAGCTTGTCGCGGCGCACCTGCAGGTCGCGCAGCGCGGCCTTCTGGGCCTGGACCGTGGCCTGGGCGGCCTTGGCCTGGAAGCGCCGCTGGTTGATCTGCTCTTGGGCCAGGTCGCCCGAGCCGTCGAGGCCGTTGGTGCGATTGGCCTGATCCACGGCCTGGGCGGCCTGGGCCTCGGCCTGGGCGACCAGGGCGGTCTGCTGGGCGATCTGGGCCTCGATCAGGGCCGGGTCCAGGCGCGCCAGCACCTGCCCCGCCCGGACCGTGTCGCCGACATCGGCCAGGACGGCGACGACGCGGTAGCCGCTGACCTCGGGGGTGACGGCGGCTTCCTCGCGCGGCGTCAGGTCGCCCGTGGCGGTCAGGCTGCCGGCGACGGCGCGCGGCGCCAGGGTGATCACCGACACCGACCGCAGCTCGGCGGCGTGCGGCGCAGCGGGGCGCGCAGCCCGATGGCATCCGGCCAGGACCGGCGCGACGGCGGCGACGAACAGGGTCGCCGCCAGGAGCTTCTTGCAAGAGGTCATTTCGAGCTCGCGACAGACGAATAGCGATCGACGGGCCAGCCGCCGCCAAGGGCCTGATAGGCCTGCACCGCCCGCCGGACGGCCTGCACCTGAGCCGAGGTCAGCTGGGTGCGCGTCGTCCGCCAGGCCTGCTCGGCCGACAGGGTGGATTGAAGATCGGTGAGGCCGCGGCCGTAGTTGGCGCGGGCGGCGCGATAGGCCCGCGCGGCGCGGGCCTCGCCGTCGGCCAGCAGGGCGACTTGGCGCCGGTCGGCGTCCAGCCCAACCAGCGCGGCCTCTGAGTCCTTGAAGGCCTGGCGCAGCGTCCGCTCGTAGGCGATCGCCGCCTGGGTGGCCTGGGCCTTCTGAACGCCCGCCTGCGACAGCAGCCTGGGCATGTCGAACAGCGGCTGGCTCAGGGCCAGGCCGAGGCTGGTGGTGGTGGTCGCGCCGCCGGTCGAGGGGCGCGAATAGCCGAGGCCGGGAATGAAGCTGACCGTCGGCAGCAGCGCCAGCCGGGCCAGGTTGGCGCGTCCGGACGCGGAGGCCAGGCGCGCCTGCGCTTCGCGCACGTCGGGGCGGCGGGTCAGCAGGTCGCCGGGGACCAGGGCGGGCGGGGCCGGCGCGACCCCGACATCGGCGGCGACGGCGATCGAGGCGGTGGGATCGACCACCCGGCCGACCAGGATCAGCAGCGCCCGCTTCTGGGCCTGCAGCTGGGCCTCCAGCGACGCCACCCGGGCGTTGGACTGCGAGAGGTCTCCGGCCACCCGGTCGGCGTCGGCGAGCGCCGACAGGCCCGCCCGCGCCCGCCGCTCGGTCATGTCGTAGAGCTCTTTCTGGACCCGGGCGCTCTCGTGCGCGTCCTGCAGCTGGATGGCCAGACCGCGAGCCTGGAAGTAGCTGTCGGCGACCTCGGCGGCGATCGAGGCGCGGGACCCTTCATAGGCGAACCGCGCGGCGGCGAAGTCGGCCTTGGCGATCCGGCTGGCGGTGGGCAGCCGCCCGAACAGGTCGACCTGCCAGCTGACGTCGAAATCACCCGTTGTGATGCGCAGGTCCGTGGCGGCGCCGCCGGTCCTGGTGCGCTGCTTCAGGTACGAGGCGCTGGGATCGCCTTGCGGCAGGAAGCTGGTCAGGGCCCCGGACTTGGTGGCGCGCGCTTCAGCCAGGCGGGCGGCGGCGTCCCGGGCGTCCAGGCCGGTGGCCAGCGCCTCGTCGACCAGCTGGTCCAGCAGCGGGTCGCCGAACCGGGTCCACCAGCGATCCAGCGAGGCCGGGGCCGCCGCGTCAGCCGAAGGGCCTTCATAGGCGACCGGCAGCCTCAGGTCGGTCTTGGGCGCTGCGGCGCATCCGGCCAGCGCCAGGCCGGCCATCAGCGCCGTCAGCCGCACGGCGGCGAGGCAGGCGTCCGGACGTCGCGACGAAGCGCGTCGCCTCGTGCCGCCGATCAATGGCGCGCCGTCCATGGTTTCCTCCCGACCGTTCCGCGAGACCGTAATTGAACGGTACCGTTCATTTATCTGATCGTCGAGCGGGCCGGTATTGTCAAGCCTCGGTTTCGATATGCGGCGGCGACGTTCCTGACGGTCCGCCCTCAACGAAAAAGGGCCGGCGAAGCGCCGGCCCTTTCCGATCCTTTGAGCGTCGCCCGATCAGCGCGCGCCGAAGGCGTAGCGCAGCGACACGCCGATTTCCCGCGGCGACGTGTAGCTGGTCCAGCGATAGCCGCTCTGGCCGAAGAAGGTGGCCACCCCGCCGGCCGGGGTCGTGTAGTCCACGTCGCGGCTGGTCTCGACGCCCGTCTTGGTCAGGTTGCGGGCGAAGACGTTGAGGTCCCAGGCCCCGTCCGGCGAGCGCACGCCGGCGAAGACGTTCAGCAGGCCGTAGTTGGGAACCGTGTAGCCGGCGTTCCGGCGCTTGTTCTCCGGATAGTAGCTGAGCAGGCCCCGGACATAGGCCTCCACCCCGCCGACCGGGCGCCAGTATTCGCTTTGCAGCGTCCCGCTCCACAGCGGCTCGCGCGAGGTGGCCTGGTCGGACTTGCAGGTCGCCACGTGGATGTTGCGCGACCGGAAGTCGCTCAGGGTCGGGACGCCGGAGTCGGGCACGCCGTCGAAATTGCCGTCGCGGCACGGCACGGTGTCGTTGTCGACCTTGCCGTCGGCGTAGCTGATCCCGCCGTTGACGCTCCAGTTCGGCGTGACCTGGAACGCGCCGTCGAAGTCGAAGCCCTTGACCACCGAGTCGGCGCCGACATTGAACGTCGAGTTCGACACCGACACGGTCGCGCCGTTCGCCTGCAGGTAGGGGATCGAGGTCACCTGGAACAGCAGGCCGTCGTACTTCTGGTAGAAGGCGGCCAGGTTCAGGCGCAGGCGACGGTCGAGCCAGTTGGTCTTAATCCCCGTCTCGAACGACTTGGACTTCTCGTCCGGCAGGAAGATCAAGCTGGACAGGACCGGATCGTTCTCGGCGTTGGCCAGGGCGAAGTTGTTGGCCCCGCGCCGCCACGAGGTGGCGAAGGTGCCGTAGGACAGCACCTGGTCCGAGAAGCGGTGCGAGATCGACAGGTTGTAGACCGTCGGCTTCTCGGTGTTCTTCTGCGAGCTGTTCTGGACCGGCGTCGTGCCGGCCGCGATCGGGATGTCGCAGAAGCCGCCGCCATAGCTGCTGGCGAAGCCGGCCGCCGAGCACGGGAAGCCGATGGCGCGCGAGATCATGCCGGCGCCCAGGAACACGGTCTGGACGTTGTCGACCTTGGAAACGATGTGGCGCACGCCGCCCGAGATCTCGGTCGCCTCGCCCAGGTGTACGCGCACATTGGCGAACACCGAGTTTTCGGTCGCGTTGTTGTTGACGGTGATCAGGGTCGGCAGGCTGTAGCGACTGTCGAGCACGCGCGGATTGGCCGGGGCGCCGGGCGAGCCGAACGATCCGGCCAGGAACGAGGCGACCTGGGTGCCGCCGGTCTTGCTCGGCGCCTTCGAATAGAAGTAGCCGACCGTGTAGTCGATCAGGCGGTCGCTGCCGACCGACGACAGCCGGATTTCGTGCGTCGTCTGCGAGTTCTTGGTGTTGAGGTTCTGGAAGTAGCTGCGCCCGATCAGCACGTTGCCATAGTCCAGCGCCCCGACCGTGGTGGCGTCGCCCTTGGTGTAGCCGCCGACATAGCTGAGGCGCTGGCCCAGGACTTCCCAGTTCAGCTGGGCGCTCAGGAAGTCGTTGTCCGTGTAGTTGAAGCGCGGCGAGTCATCGACGTCCAGCCGCTGCGAGGCGGTGATCACCGGGCCGTTGTAGCCCGCCGGCGCGGCCGCCGAGACGCCGCCCGGCGCGCCATTGCCCTCGATCTGCGTGAACTGGCGCTTGTGGCTGTTCAGCTTCTGATAGGTGACCGTGGCGTCGAAGGTTTCGGTCGGCGTGAAGTTGACGCTGATCCGGCCGCTGCGCGTGCTCTTCGCCGGCAGGAAGGCGCTGTTGAGGCTGGTGACGAAGTCGCCCTTGTTCTCGTCGACGACGGCGGCCAGGCGCACGCCCAGGACGCTGTCGATCAGCGGGATGTTCGCCGCGCCCTGCAGGTTGCGACCGCCGTGGTCTGTGGCCTGGGCGCTGACATAGCCGCCGTAGTCGTGGGTGTCGGCCCGGCGCGTGGTCAGGGTGATGGCGCCCGACGGCGCGGTGCGGCCGCGCAGCGTGCCCTGCGGGCCGCGCAGCACTTCGATGGCCTGGATGTCATAGACCGCCTGGAAGGCCACCGTGCCGTCGATCGGCACGTCGTTCTGGTAGATGTCGACCGTCGGCGAGGCCTGGGTGCTGGCGTCGTAGGAGACGCCGCGGATCGACGGCGCGGGCGAGCGGCCGGCGGTGACGCTGGACGTGCCGAGGCTGAGGCCCGGCACCAGGGCCGCGACGTCCTGGAACTGGGTGATCGCCAGCTTCTTCAGCGAGTCGCCGCTGACCGCCGAGACCGTCGTGGGCACGTTCTGCAGGTTTTCCGATTGCCGGCGGGCGGTGACGATCACCTCGCCCACCATCAGCGGCTCCGCGGCCGCCGGCTTGGCGACCGTCTGCGCCTGGACCGCGCCGGCGCTCAGGGTCAGAACGCTGACCCCCGCGAGCATCATGATCCGAGTGTTGTTCATCTCACCCTCCCTGTTCTCGCCGGCCCGACGCCCGGCGATCGCCGCGCATGCCGATGGGCCGGCGACCTGTTTTGTTTTTCGAAGACGGCCACGAGCCTTCGCGCCCGGACCTGGCTCGCCCGCGCCCCCTCGGGCAAGGCGAACTCGGCGGTGGGCCGGACGGCGTTCACCGTCCACGAAGCGCGGAAGCACCCGTTCGTCTCCGTCCACTCGCGCCGGCCTTTAGAAGCCGGTCTCACCTTTGTCGTCGCGCCCGCACTGTTTGGACCGGCGAGAAATCCGCCCACGAACGTTTTTCGCGGGGCGTTCGCGGCGCCTGAAAGCTAGGCCGGCGCCGCTGACTTGCGTTGTAAACTGTCCTGACCAGTGGTCAACCAAAAAGAGACGGAACCGTTCAATAAGGTTCCGTAGACCCACTCGCCGACAGGGCGCGGGCCTGCGCGGCCCGACGAGACCACGCGAAAACACGGGCGTCAGGGCGACAATTTGACGCTGATGTATGATTGATGGCGACCGGCGCCCTGGCGACGGTCGCGGCGCGGTCAGCCGCAGGGGCGCCTGACCCGAGGACGGCTCGTGAAGACGCCCCGGCGATGCGATCGCCGAGGCGTTGGTCGTTAAGGTCCTACTTCGCGCCGAGCTTGGCGAAGTCGGTGTCGATCGCCGTGAGCTTCTGATCGGTCACGGTGTCGGCGGAGTACTGCTGGATGGCCTTCAGGGTCATGCCGCGCGCCATGTTGATCTGCTCGTTGGCGACCAGCTCAGGCAGGTGCTTCTTGACCACCGCCGTCGCGGCGGGGTTGTCCAGGATGTCGCCGACCGTGGTCTCGCCGGTCTTGAACTTGGCGGCCTGGGCCGCGCCCGGCAGGCTGGCGGGATCGGCGGCGGCCGCCGGCGCGGTCGGAGCGGCCTGGGCCAGGACGGTCGCCGGCGCGACCAGCAGCGCGGCGGCGAGGGCGAGGGAAGCTAGACGCATGGGGGTTCTCGTTGTTGTGGACGTTCCTCGGCGGCGATCATGGCAAGGGTCCGGACAAAGGCAACCGCAATTGTACGACACCGGTCGATTTTCTCGCGGAATGTTGTACGATCGCGGCTCGATGGCCCGGTCGGATGAATCGGGTTGCCCCACCCGCGACAATCGTGAGAGCTGGACTCACGGCTCGCGCCGAAAGATTTGGATACCGACTTGCCTAGAAGGTCCATGACCGCCGCGCTCCCGCAAGACACCGAAGGCCAAGACCCGAAGGACGCCGCGCCGCAAGCGCCGCTGCGCCCGGGCCGCCCGACCACCGCCCGCTCCGAGGCGATCAACCCGGCCATCCTGGCGGCGGCGCGAGAACATTTCCTGGCCCTGGGCTTCGACGCCACGCCGATGGAGTCGGTCGCCGCGGCGGCCGGGATCGCCAAGGGCACGCTCTATTCGCGCTATCCCACCAAGGAAGCCCTGCTGCACGCCGTGGTCGCCGACCGGGTCCAGGCCTGGCAGGCCGCGGCCGACGCCCGCAACGGGCCGATGCCGGCCGACCTCAAGCAGCGCCTCAACCATATCGCCCGCTCGATCCTGGAATCGCTGGCCTCGGAAGAGATCCACGCCTTCCAGCGCGTGCTGACCAGCAGCGCGGACGCCGGCGGCGAACTGGCCCGCGCGCTGCACGAGGCCGGCCATCGCAGCGCCATCGACCTGCTGACCCGCGGCCTGGTCGAAAGCACCAGCAACTTCCCCGCCCCGCCCCGCGATCCGGCCCGGGTCGCCGAGATGCTGATGGCCATGCTGACCGGCTGGTACGACACTCATCAGCGCGTGCGCGAGATCAGCCACGAGGAAGCGATGGCCTATGCCGAGCACGCGGTCGACGTGCTGTTCCACGGCCGCATGGCCTGGTAGCCGCGATTTAGACGTCTACGTCGAATTCGTTCGCTTTCTGACGCGCCGGCTCGCCCGAGCCGCACAATGCGCAAATTGGTCAGGCCAATTTCGGAAGCGCGACGCCGACAGCCCGGGTGACTCCCCTTCCCCGAGCCGCTAGCAAGAAGCAGGCGAGGGAGCGGGCGACATGGGCGCGGGTGACGAACAGGCGGGCGCGGCCGAGGCGAAGACGCGGTTCACGGCCCGGCGCGGGCGCCCCAGCGCCGCCCAGCTGGCGGCGATCGCCGACACCATCCTCTCGACCGCCCAGGCCTTGTTCCTGTCGCAGGGCTACGCCAACACCTCGATGGAGGCCATCGTCGCCGCCTCCGGCGTGTCCAAGGCCACCCTCTACGCGCGGTACGCCAACAAGCATGCGCTGTTCCAGGCCATCGTCGAGGCGCGGATAGAGGCTTGGCAGGCGGCCGCGGCGGCGGACATCGCGATCGAGGACGAACGGCTCGACGAGGATATCGCGGCCTGGCTGCGCCACCGCGCCGTCTCGATGCTGCGGGCCCTGAGGCAGCCGGAGATCCGCGCCTTCGACCATCTGGTCGTGTCCGAGGGGCCGCGCTTTCCGGAGCTGGCCCGCCTGTTCCACGAGATGGGCTACATGCTGAACGTCCGGGCGATCGCCACGCGCCTGTCGCGGGCCGACGGACAGGCCGCGCCGACCGAGCGGACCCTGCTGGCCGCCAAGCTGTTCGCCTCTGGCCTGGTCGGATGGATCCGCCAGGAGTCGGGCGTCGGCGAGGTGACCGACGCGGCCTGCGAGGCGGCGGCCGAGATGATGGCGCGCCTGCTGATCGACGGACAATCAGCCTGGCGCGCCGGCTAGGGCGGTCAAGCCAGCTCCAGCAGGGCCACGCCCTCGGGCGGCAGGTCGATGACCAGCTCGCGCGTGGCGCTCAGCTTCAGCACGTGCGGGGCCGGCAGCTCGGCGGCCGCGCGGATCTTGGCCAGCTGCTCGCGGGTGGGATACTGCGGCGAGCCCAGCGCGCGCCAGGCCGGATAGGGCGAGCCGCGTTCCATGTCGACATAGCTGACCTTGACGGCCTGGCCCGGCTTGGCGCCCTTCAACCGCACGCGATAGCGCTTGGCCTCGCCGACCACCTTGCGCACGCTGTTGGCGCCGGGGATGCCGCTGGCCTGCGGCGCGTCGGCCAGGTTCCAGACCATGACCGCGCTGCCGCCGCCCGTCCGCCGCGAGGCCAGGGCCGGCCCCTCGGCCTTCAGGCGCCGCGCGCCCAGCCTGTTGAGCAGCTTGAACGTGTTGAAGGTCGGGCGCGCGACGTTGCGGGCCGAGAACAGCCCCCAGGCGTTGTCGCCCTCCTTGAAGATGAAGTTGGGGACCAGCACTTCCTCGAACTTGCTGACCTGCCAGTAGGACATGCCCTTCAGATAGGGCAGGCAGCCCTTGATGATGTGGGCGATCATCGCCGGGCTGTCCGACGACCACTCGCCCAGCCACAGCTCGGCGTTCTTGTAGGCGCTGGCGGCGATCTGGTCGCTGACCTGTTTCATGGCCGCGGCGTAGATCTCGTTCTGGGTATATTTGCCCGCTTGGCCGAACACCTTGACCTGGTTGTCGCCGGCATAGAGGTGGGTCGAGACGAAATCGACCGGCAGGCTGTTCTGGGCGCAATAGGCCAGGAACTCGGGGATCCACTGGACCTTCGAGGTGGCCGGGCCGCCGACCTTCAGGGCCGGATCGACGCTGCGCACCGCCTCGACCGAGGCCTTGTAGAGCTCGAAATACTGCTGCTGGGTCCCGCTCCAGAAGAAGCCCAGGTCGGGCTCGTTCCAGACCTCGAAATACCACTGGCGCACCTCGGCCGCGCCATAGCGGTCGACCAGGTGGCGCACGAACAGGGCGACGAAGGCCTTCCAGTCGTCCAGCGACGCCGGCGGGGTGATGTTGCCGCGATAGGTGCCGAAATTGGCGGTCCCGCTGGCCAGCTTGCTGGGCATGAAGCTGAGCTCGACGAACGGCTTCATGCCGGTCTCGAGCACCCCGTCATAGACGGTGTCGACGTTCTGGAAGTTGAAGCTCTGCCCCGCGGCGCCGATCGCGCCCTTGGGCCGCACGGCCATCTCGTCGTCGTTGAAGATCCCGTGGAAGCGCACCCGCTTGATGCCGGCCTCCTTGCAGGCGCGCTTGGCGTCGAGCCGCCATTCCTCGCGCATGGTCAGGCCGGCCCGGTCGGAGCCGACGCACTCGGACCAGATGTGGGCCAGGGCGCCGACGTCGGCGGTCAGGTCGACATCCACGGTCTCGATGGGAAGCGCCGGCAGCGGAGCCTTCGCCCAGGCCGCGCCGGACAGGGCGGAGGCGCCGGCCAGGGCGCCGGCCGTGGCGATAAGGTCCCGTCGGTTCATCATGCTTCCTCCACACTGGCCTTGGCGCGCCCTCGGTGCGTCTTCGCGCGCTCGACGGACAGGCCGGGAGCCGCCTCGCGGCCCATGGCGGGATCATCAATGGCCGCGCTTTGGCTGGCAAGTTAAATTAAACGATCACGGTCAATTAAATGCGCTGCGGGGCGCGGAATGGCCCGTCTCGACGCAGCGACACGACGCCGCCTCGCGAGGCGGACAGCCTCGCGCGGGCGGGACCCGAGAGCCTGCCCGGAAAGCGCCAAGCGCCTATTCCAGACTGAGCTCAGCCCGATCAGCGCCCTCGCCAACGGTCGTTCGGATCCAAGCGAAGCCGTTTGACGAGGTGACGACGGTTATCGTACACATTCGTTCAATAACACGGCTCCAAAAGCGCCGTCAGACCGATGGCGGACGGGACGGGGAGGACGATTTGGCATCCACGGGCATCGGCCGCGCGCAGGCCAAGCGTCGTCTCCTCCTGGCGCTTCTCGGCGCTTCGGCCCTGATGGTCGAGCCGCGCGCGGCGCTGTCCGCGCCCGCCGGCGACGACCTGGCGGCCGGCTTCGCCACACCGCCCAACAGCGCCAAGCCCCGCGTCTGGTGGCACTGGATGAGCGGCAACGTCTCGGCCGAAGGCGCTCGCCTCGACCTGGACTGGATGCGGCGGATCGGGGTCGGCGGCGTCCACGCCTTCTCCGGCGGCAAACTTCCCGAGCCGATCGTCGTCGACAAGCCCATCCCGTTCATGTCGCCCGAGTGGCGGGCCATCTTCCGCCAGGCGTTGACCCAGGCCCGCGCGGCCGACATGGAGGTCGGGATCGCCGGCTCGCCGGGCTGGAGCGAGACCGGCGGCCCGTGGGTGACGCCCGCCGACGCGATGAAGAAGTACGTCTGGAGCGAGACCACCGTCGATGGCGGCGGAACCGCGCCCTTGGCCCTCCCCGCCCCGCCCCGCACGAGCGGCGGCTTCCAGGGCGCCAAGACCGGCAAGTCGGCGGTCGAGGCCTATGGCGAGGCGGCGGTGTTCGCCTATCCGACCCCGCCGCTGGAGACCGCCCCGGCCGCGCCGCTGTGGACCACCCAGGCCGGCCCCGCCACGCTGGCCGAGACAGTCCCCGGCGCTTCGACCGAGGGCCTGTCGCTGAAGCTGGCCCCCGCCCAGGGCGAGACCGAGGCCTGGCTGGAAGCGAGGTTTCCCACCGTCGTGACCTTGGGCGCGGTCTCGCTCAGCGTCCAGTTCGGTACGAGGCTCATCATCGAGGCCGAGACCGCGCCGGGGGTTTTCAAGGCCGTGGGCGAAGGCGTCGTCGAGGCCACCAGCGGCCCGCTGGCCCACGGCGCGCCGCAGCAGACGCTCGCCTTCACGCCGGTGAGCACCCAGCGGCTGCGGCTGCGCTTCGCCGCGCCGCCGGAGGACTTCCAGCCGCCCGTCGCCAAGATGATGGGACGCCCCAAGCAGGTCAGCTACGCGATCTCGCGCCTGGCCTTGCGGACCGGGGCGCGGATCGACGGCTTCGAAGCCAAGGCCGGTTTTTCGCCGAGCGCGCACGAGGGTCAGCCGCAGGCGGCGATCCCGGTCGGGGCGCTGATCGACCCGGCCAAGGTCGTCGACCTGACCGGCAAGCTCCGCCACGACGGGACCTTGGACTGGACCCCGCCCAAGGGCCGCTGGACGATCGTCCGGCTGGGCTGGTCGCTGACCGGCGCGGTCAACGCCCCGGCCGAGCCCGGCGCCACCGGCCTGGAGGTCGACAAGCTCGACGCCGCCGCCGTCGGCCGCTACCTCGCCCACTATCTGGACCTCTACCAGCAGGCCAGCGGCGACGCCCTGGGGCCCAAGGGCGTCCAGACCCTGCTCACCGACAGCTGGGAGGCGGGCGTGCAGAACTGGACGCCGGCCATGCTCGCCGAGTTCCGGGCCCGGCGGGGCTATGACCCGACGCCATGGCTGCCGGTGCTGACCGGCCGGCTGGTCCAGAGCGCCGACGCCTCCGAGCGCTTTCTGTTCGACTTCCGCCAGACGCTGAAGGACCTGGTGGTCGACAACCACTACGCCGTGCTGGCCCGGGCGCTGAAGGCGCGCGGGATGGGCTATTACACCGAGGTCCAGGGCGACTATCCGCGGGCCATCGTCGACGGCATGACGGCCAAGGCCCGCGCCGACATCCCCACCGCCGAGTTCTGGTACCGCCCCTGGTCCACCGCCCCCGGCCAGCCACCGCTGAAGGCCGACCTCGAGGAGGCCGCCTCCGCCGCCCACGTCTACGGCAAGCCGCTGGTCGCCGCCGAGGCCCTGACCGTGGCGGCCATGCAGGACCCGTGGTCGTTCTCGCCGGCCATGCTGAAGCCGGTCGCCGACGAGATCTTCGCGCACGGCGTCAACCGCATCCTGATGCACGAGTCGCACATGCAGCCGCTGGTCGACGCCAAGCCGGGGCTGGGCCTGTTCATCTTCGGCCAGTACTTCAATCGCAACGAGACCTGGGCCGAGCAGGCCGGGCCGTGGGTCAGCTATCTGAGCCGCACCTCGTACATGCTGCAGCAGGGCCGGTTCGTCGCCGACGTGGCCTATTTCTATGGCGAGGAGCGCAATCTCACCGAGCTGTTCAAGGACCGCGTCAACACCGACGCGCCCAGGGGCTACGCCTACGACTACATCAACCCCGAGGCGCTGCTGACCCTGCTGTCGGTCAAGGACGGGCGGCTGGTGACCCCTAGCGGCATGAGCTACCGCGTCCTGTTCCTGCCCGACACCGTCCGGCGGCTCAGCCTGCCGGCCCTGCGCAAGATCCGCGCCCTGGTCGCCGACGGCGCGGTGCTGGTCGGCAAGCGCCCGGTCGGCGGCCTGGGCATGGCCAGTCCGGACGGCGAGGTCGCCAAGCTCGCCGACGAGATCTGGGGCGACGGCGCGCCGGGGCGAAGCCTGGGCCAGGGCCGCGTCTATGCCGACCTGGCCTCGGCCCTGGCGGCCGAGAAGGTCGCGCCGGACGTCGCGTTCGGCGACGCCGCCGCCGGCGCCGACCTGCTGACCCTGCATCGCCGAACCGCCGACGCCGACCTCTATTTCGTCTCCAACCAGAGCGCCGAACCGCGCGCCCTCGACGCCGTCTTCCGGGTCGAAGGCCGCGCCCCGGAACTGTGGCGCGCCGAGACGGGCCAGCGGCAGGCGCTCAGCTACGAACAGACCGGCGGCGGCGTCCGTACGCGGCTGGACCTGGCCGGGCACGACGCGGTGTTCGTGGTGTTCGACAAGCCCGCGCGCCAGACGGCCTGGACCGCGCCGCCGCGCCAGGCCAGCCCGCTCGCCACCCTCGAGGGACCATGGCGCGTCGGCTTCGAAGCCAAGCGCGGCGCGCCCGACAGCGCGGTGTTCGACAAACTGATCTCGTGGCCGGAAGCGGCCGATCCGGGGATCAGGTATTTCTCGGGGGTCGCGACCTACCAGAAGGACGTCCGGATCCAGCGCGGCTGGCTCAAGGCGGGTCGGCGGATCGAGCTGGATCTCGGCGAGGTCAAGGAGCTGGCGTCCGTCTCGGTCAATGGCAAGCCGGTCGCCACCGCCTGGCACGCGCCCTATCGCGTCGACATCACGGACGCCCTGAAGCCCGGCAAGAACGCACTGGCGATCGCGGTGGCGAACCTCTGGCCCAACCGGCTGATCGGCGACAAGCAGCCCGGGGCCAAGCCCGTCGCCTTCGCGCCGGTCTCGCCCTATCGCGCGGGCTCGGCCTTGCTGCCGTCCGGTCTGTTGGGGCCTGTTCGCCTGGTCGGCGTCGCGTCCTCGCTTCGCGCGGAGCCCTAGGCCAATCGACATTCACCGCGGGTCAAATTTACCACGCCTTCCTGGGCCTTGTGCCCAGGACCCAGGGTTCAGATTCAACAGAATTGAGGCTGAGCTCACGGTCTTTCAGCGGCGCGAACCCAAAGAGTCCATACCGACCTCGAACATAGGTCCTGGGCACAAGGCCCAGGAAGGCAGTGGGATTTGACCCGCCCAAGATGAACGTCGGCCGAGCCCTAGAAGCTCAGCACCACGAAGACCACCGCGCTGACCGGGATCGCCGCCGAAAGGGCCATGTGCAGAAGGGACTCGCCAAGCCCGAGAACCGAGCGGTTGGACGCGGGAACCTTGACCGGGTTGGGGCTGGCGGCGTGGGTCATGGAAGTGCTCCTTGCACGCTCGGAGCTTAAGCTTGGCGCGGTTAACAATCCTGAATCCGCGAGGCCTCCAGCCTTGCGACAGATTGTCCGGCAAGGCCGCCCCCGGGGGCGCCGGAACAAGAGAAATGGGGAGTCCGCGGGCGCAAACGGGCAAAAAGAAACCCGCCGACTCCAAGGGAACGCGGAGGCGGCGGGCGGAGGGAACCGAGGAGGTTTAAGGCCGGCGCCGAGGCGCCGGCCTCGCGGCCTTAGAAGGTCGCCCGCAGGCCGACCAGGAACTGGCGGCCGGGCTTGTAGTAGGTGAACGTCGCGTTGTCGTACTGGAAGTGCGAGCGCAGCTTCTCGTTGGTGATGTTGGTCACGTTGAAGGTCAGCTGCGGCACGTTGCCCAGGCCGAACATCTTCTGCAGATCGAAGCTCGAAGAGAAGTCGGTCTGCTTGTAGTCGTCCGAGAACAGCGCCGCCGCGGTGACGCCGTTCTGGTTGGCGCCGCTGGATTGCGAGCCCTTCCGATAGACGTGGCTCAGGCGCAGGCTGACGCCGTTGTGCTCGTAATAGCCCGTCAGGTTGTAGGTGTACTTGGCCACGCCGAAGGCGGTCGCCGGACCGTTGCTGGTCTGGTCGACGATGGTGGCGTTGGCGTTGACGCCCAGCCCCTCGACGCCGAACCGGCTGGTCAGGAAGTCGAGCGGCTGCACCCACTGGAATTCCAGGCCGTTGATCGTCAGCTTGTTGGGCACGTTGATCTGCGACTGGATCTGGACCGACGCCGCGGTCGGGCCGCCGCGCGAGTTGATCGCCGTCTTCTGGGTGTCGTTCAGGGTGTCGTAGGTGATGCCGTACTGGGCCAGGTACGAGAACGGCTGGGTCACGACGTTGTTGGTCGTGAAGCCGGTCAGCGACTTGCGGAACGCGTTGACCGCGATCACGCCTTCCTGGCCGGTGTAGAATTCGAAGCCCAGGTCGATGTTCTTCGAGAAGTACGGCTTCAGGGCCGAGTTGCCGATGGTGGCCTGGTCGGCCGACGGCGCGCCGAAGCTGACGCCGGGCAGCTGGGCGGCCGGATCCGGACGGGTCATGGTCTCCGACACCGCCGCGCGGGCGACGGCGTGCTCGCCGACGTCATAGGCGATGTTGGCGGCCGGCAGCCACTTCGAATAGGTGTTCTCGGTGTAGACGAAGTTGGTGATGTTCGGATAGCGCGAGCCGTCCGGCAGCTGGGCGCCGCCCGGCAGGGTGTTGCGCGGATCGGCGATCGAGACGCGGCCGCCGATCGTCTGCTTGGTATGGACGTAGCGGACGCCGACATTGAAGCGCAGGTCGCTGTCCAGCACCTGGGTGACGCCGTTCAGCTCGGTATAGGCCGCGCTGTTCTTTTCGTTGATGTAGCCGCCGCTGGCGCCGGTGTTGGAGCCGCCGGTCTCGACATAGGCGTCATGCAGCTTGTCGTAGTTGGTGGCCGCCTTGACCTTGTCCCAGTCGACGGTGACGAAGCCGGCCGGGCCGGGCTTCAGGTAGCTGGCCAGGCTGGTGGTCGGGATCAGCGAGCCGGCATAGGTCAGCGTCCCGGTCTGGCCGGCCGTGGAACCCGTGCCGTAGCCCGGATAGGTCGGATAGCCGGCCGGCGCGGCGCCCGGCTGGTTCAGGCCCTGGCAGGGCGGCTGGCCGTTGGGCGAAGGCAGGTTGATGCTGGGATTGTTGCCGCAGGTCGCGTTCTGCCACGGCCCGGTGTTGTCGTAGCCGCGGATGGTGCGCGAGGCGTCGTCGTAGTTGCCGCCGAACTTCAGGTTCAGCTTCTCGTCGCCCCAGGTGACCACGGCGCGGGCGCCCTTGGTCTCATACCAGCGCTTCTCGTCCTGCATGTTCAACCGGCCGCCGGTCCAGACGAAATTGGCCGGGTTGTTCAGGTCGATGCTGCTCTTGATCGTCGGGATGCCGTTCGGATTGTAGGTGTAGTCGACGGTCGTGCCGACGCCCAGCGCGGTGACCGGACCGAAGGTCGGGCTTTCGCGGTGGAAGGTGCTCTTGGTGTAGTTGGCCTGGGCCTCGATCTTCAGCTTGTCGTTGATCTGCCACTCGCCGCCCGGATTGATCCCCCACAGCTCGGTCTTTTCGATGTAGGGACGGAATTCCAGGAAGAACTGCGAGTTGGCGTAGGTGCCCTGGGTGACCGTGCAGCCGGCCGAGCAGTCGGTCTTGTCGTACTTGGTGTTGGTCGGAATGATCGCGCCGTTGCGCACGATCCACGCCATGTCCTCGCGCAGCAGGTCGTTCTTCTTGTAGCCGTACATGCCGTCGACATAGAAGCTCAGGGCGTCGGTCGGCTTCCATTCCAGGCTGGTCACGGCGTTGAACCGGTCGCGGCGGCCATACTCGGCCGACGGACGGCCCAGGCGCGGCAGCAGGCCGTTGTCGATCTGCTGGATCGAGGCGCCGGGATTGTGGGCCAGCAGGAAGGCCTGGTCGATGGTCTGACCGGCCACCAGGCCGCCGCCCGCGCCGACCGGCACCGTGGTCGGGATCGTCCAGTTGCCGCCGCCCGTGGGGTTACAGCCCGTCGCCGCGCCGCACTGGGCCGCCGACAGGTTCGGGTTGGTGAAGCCGATCGTCTCGTAGCCGCGCGTGTCGGTCTTGAGCCGCTGGCCGGAAATCCCGAACAGGACGCCGAAATTCTCCCAGGTCTTGCTGGCGATCAGCGAGCCCTTGCCGCCGATATCCGCGCCGCTGGGCTTCACGCCTTGGATGTTGAAGGTCAGGTGCTGGCCGGGACGGTCGAACGGACGGGCCGAGCGCATGTCGATATTACCGGCCGCGCCGCCTTCCAGCAGGCTGGCCGAATAGCTCTTGTTGACCGTCAGCTTGGTGAACAGGTCGGTCGGGAAGAAGCTGAGGTCGACCGAGCGGTCGGTGCCCTGCGCGTCGGTGGCGCCCGACGAGGCCACGGCGATCGAGGCGCCGTTCAGCGTCACGTTGGTGAAGTTCGAGCCCAGGCCGCGGATGGCGACGTTGGTGCCTTCGCCCGTGATGTCGCGGGTGATGGTGATGCCGGGAATGCGGTTGAACGACTCGGCGATGTTGGAGTCGGGGAACTTGCCGATGTCCTCGGCGAAGATGGCGTCGGCGAAGCCGGTCGTCTCGCGCTTGGCGACGGTCGATTGCGCCAGGCTCTTGCGGTAACCGGTGACGACGACTTCCTCGACGACGTCGGTCGAGGCTTGGGCCGGAGCCGGCGCGGTTTGCGCGTGGGCCTCCACGGCGACCAGCCCGGACAGCATCGTGGCCCCGAGCAGCGCAGCGCGTCGCAGACGCGCAACCATACACAGCCGTTGCATTGTTGATCCCCTCTAACGAAGCCCGCCATCCGGCGAACATTTTGCTTTTTTGGGCGCCGACAGAAATTGTTAGCGCTACCAGAGCTTCTCCCAAATCGGTCCACGCGTCAACAACACGTCTGACACTGAGGTCTGACCTTGTGGGAAGAGGATCGCGGTCGGCAACTTGGCAGCAACCTGCTGATTAAGCTTAGATTTTTGTAGGGTGAGCGATGGACGCCCGCCGCGCGTTCAAAGAAGAACCGTCATTTTACCGGTGAATTCGAGGATTTCCGGGCCTGAGCGGACCAGAACAGTTCAGACCACTCGCACCGTTTTGACGACCGACCCGAGGCAACTGACCAGACCATATTGGCCTGACGATCGTGTGTTCAAATCCCTCTCTCTSAGAGAGAGGGAGGGGCCCGCGCGCAGCGTGGGAGGGTGAGTGGTTACGGTCTCGCAGATCGAAGCACTCATTACTCCCGACCTCCCCGGCGAAGGCCGGGGCCCAGATTCATCCGGAAAGTTTGGGGATGACGCGCCCTCGCGTGGCGCCGTCCGCGTGAAGGCGCGTGGGTTCGGCCTTCGCCGGGGAGGTCGGCGTTTGACGGTTGGGCAGAGCGCCGGAATTCCCGGCCGACAGTGTAACCACTCACCCTCCCACCGCTTCGCGGCGGGCCCCTCCCTCTCTCTSAGAGAGAGGGATTTTGGTCAGCTCCTACGCCCAGCCGGGCGGTCCCTCGGGTTCGCGGCGGACCATCGGCGCGCGGTGGGCCCTCGTCACCCGTCGCAGCGAGGCCGGATAGCGGTGCAGTTCCGCTTCGGGGCGGATGGGCCGCATGACCAGGCCGCCGCCGCAGTCGGGGCAGGTCTCGTCGAAGCGCAGGTCGGCGCAGTCGGCGCAGAAGGTGTGTTCGAAGGTGCAGATTCGGGCCGCGTCGCTGGCCGGGGGCAGGTCGCGGTCACAGCACTCGCAATTCGGGCGCAGTTCGAGCATGGGGCCGTCCTCCCGTGTTCGTCTGGTTTTCTTGCGTGGAAGCCTTTCACCATAAGGGCTTTTAAGGCCTCCGCGCGAGGGGGCGCGGTCGCATATCACGGGAATGTGGAGCCAAGCGAAAATCGCGTGATCGCCAAGGGTCCGGCAGGGGTTGACCCCCTCCCCCATACCCCCTAGACACCCCGCCGTTTGCTTGGCGGGCAGGGGGTTACCTCTGGCCCGCCTTTTTGCGAAAATAGACACCCGTCAACACGCGTTAGGAGCGCTCCACAGAATGTCCCAAGACCTTCTTCCCGGCGTTACCGGCGTACTGGCCCTGGCCGACGGCACGATCCTGCAGGGCGTGGGCTGCGGCGCGGTCGGCGACGCGGTCGGCGAGGTGTGCTTCAACACCGCCATGACGGGCTATCAGGAGATCCTGACCGACCCGTCCTACATGGCCCAGATCGTCGCCTTCACCTTCCCGCACATCGGCAATGTCGGCACCAATGTCGAGGACGTCGAGCAGGTCACCGGCGTGGCCGAGACCGCCGCCCGCGGCGCCCTGTTCCGCGAGGTCCCGACCCAGCAGGCCAACTGGCGCGCCAACAGCGACTTCGACGCCTGGATGAAGACGCGGGGCGTCATCGGCCTGGCCGGGATCGACACCCGCGCCCTGACCCGCAAGATCCGCGAGACCGGCATGCCGCATGGCGTCATCGCCCACGCGCCCGACGGCAAGTTCGACCTGGAGGCCCTGGTCGCCAAGGCCAAGGCCTGGGCCGGCCTCGAAGGCCTGGACCTGGCCAAGGACGCCTCGACCACCCAGACCTTCACCTGGGACGAGGGCCTGTGGTCGTGGCCGGAGGGCTACGCCAAGCTCGACAAGCCCAAGTACGAAGTGGTCGTCATCGACTATGGCGTGAAGCGCAACATCCTGCGCGCCCTGGCCCATGTCGGGGCCCGCGCCACGGTGGTGCCGGCCGACACCAAGGCCGAGGACATCCTGGCCCGCAACCCGGACGGCGTGCTGCTCAGCAACGGCCCCGGCGACCCGGCCGCCACGGGGCTGTATGCGGTGCCCGAGATCCAGAAGCTGGTCGAGAGCGGCAAGCCGGTGTTCGGCATCTGCCTGGGCCACCAGATGCTGGCCCTGGCGCTGGGCGCCAAGACCGTGAAGATGGAACAGGGCCACCACGGCGCCAACCATCCGGTCAAGGACCTGACCACCGGCAAGGTCGAGATCGTCTCGATGAACCACGGCTTCACCGTCGACAGCGAAAGCCTGCCCGCCCCGGTCCAGGAGACCCACGTCTCGCTGTTCGACGGCACCAACGCCGGCCTGCAACTGGCCGACAAGCCGGTGTTCTCGGTGCAGCACCACCCGGAGGCGTCTCCAGGACCGACCGACAGCCTGTACCTGTTCGAGCGGTTCGCCGGCCTGATGGATCGGGCGAAATAGTTCCCCTCTCCCTTGCGGGAGAGGGTGGCCCGCGCAGCGGGTCGGGTGAGGGGTTGATAAACAGATCCGCCGCGACAGCCTCACCGCCGTCGCGGCGGTTTTCGTTTGTGCGACCCCTCATCCGTCGACTTCGCCGACACCTTCTCCCGCAAGGGGAGAAGGGGGAATTGCGATGGCTTCGAGGATTTGGCCGAGGACCCTGTCGGGGTAGCTCAGCTGTTCGTTCCTGAAGCGCAGCACCCGAAAACCCTGGCCGTGCAGCCACGCGTCGCGCTGGGCGTCCCGTGCTTGATCGTGATGCGGACCATCGGCTTCCACGATCAGCCGATGGCGCAAGCACACGAAGTCCGCCACGTAGCGCCCGATCGGCAGTTGGCGACGAAACTTAAGGCCGTCGAGCCGCCGGTCGCGCAGCAACCGCCACAGCAACTGCTCCGTCGACGGCGCTTGGCCGCGCAGACGTCGAGCAAAGGCGACTTGTCGCGAGCGCTCCACCATGATGAGAACAATACATGAACATAAACACCCCACAACCCCTCTCCCCCTGCGGGAGAGGGTGGCCCGCGCAGCGGGTCGGGTGAGGGGTCGCACGAACAGAGCCGCCGCGACGGCGGACAGACCGGATACAAGCCGACAGGTCTATCGACCCCTCATCCGGCCCTTCGGGCCACCTTCTCCCGCAAGGGGAGAAGGAGACAAAAACTGGGGGCCGCCTCCCGCAAGACTAGGGGGCAAAGCGGGAGGCGGCTGCCGAACGCCCGCTGCAAGGGGGGCGCGCTTTGGGCGTCCGGCGGCTAGAGCCCGTCCGTTCCGGTGGAAGACCGAACCGTCTGGTCAGGCTCTAACGTCGTTGTGGCGGGGCTCAGGCCTTGAGGTCGAGCAGCGCGCCGGTCATCTGGTCGGCGGTTCGGATCACCGCCGCATTGGCCTTGAAGTCGTTCGCGGCGCTGATCTGCCCGACCCGCTCGCCAACATAATCCACGTCGCCAAGGGTCTCGGCCCGGTCGGCCTGCGCCCCGGCCGAAGCTACGCGCTGGGCGCTGGCCTGGAGCCGGTCGGCGGCGGCCATCATGCCGGCGGCGGCGATTGAAAGAGCCTGCATGGGATGTCCCCCTGGGTTGGCGTCTTGGTTGGCGTCTTTGCCGTTGCGTTCTTGACGTCGGTTTTCGCGCCATCTCGGTTAAGGAGATGCAACCAAAAATGGTAAAATTTACGGTTCGGTCATCTTTTTTAGCATCCGTTAACCCTGTTTCCGGCCCGCCTGGCCGGTCTCCGCCAGGGTTAATCTGCCGCTAACCGAACTTGGCGGGGAACGTTGCTGGCCTTGGCGCGCGGGGTGAATGAAGCCCATTGCGAGAACGCGGTTCTCGGCGACAATTCCTGCCCAACATTACAAAACGTTCAGGCGCGGCCGTCTCGACAAGCCGTCAGCACACCGACATGGTTCGGCCCCTGCGCGGGCCGGGGGCGGTCCGCTTTCCCGAGAGGCTCTCACAGACATGTCGTTCACGCGTCGCGCCGCGCTCGCCAGCGCCGCCCTGCTCATGGTCGCGCAACCCGTCCTGGCCGCCGCGCCGGCCAAGCCCGCCGCTTCCTCGATGAAGAAGGCCGCGGCTTCGGACTTCGTCCCCTCGCCCGAGGCCATCAAGGCCCACATGACCTTCCTGGCCGACGACGCCATGGAAGGCCGCGAGGCCGGCACGCGCGGCTACGACATCGCCGCCAACTACGTCGCCGCCCAGTACGCCCTGCTGGGCGTCAAGCCGGCCGGCGACAAGACCGCCGCCGGGACGTCCTACCAGCAGCACGTGCCGCTGCTGGCCTACCGCCCTAACGGCGAAGGCTCGGTCGCGATCACCGGCCCCGACGGCAAGGAAGCGGCGCTGAAGTACGGCGAGGACTACCTGCCCGGTCCTCAGGCCCAGGCGGCCGACCTGACGGTGAGCGCGCCGCTGGTCTTCGTCGGCTACGGCCTGGTCGACGCCGGCCGGGGCCGCGACGACTACGCGGGCCTGGACGTGAAGGGCAAGATCGTCGTCATGCTGAGCGGCGCCCCGACCTCCATCCAGACCGAGGAGCGCGCCCACTTCAGCAATCCCAACGTCAAGCGCCTGGAAGCAGCCAAGCGCGGCGCGGTCGGCGTGATGATCATGCCGACCACCAGCAGCGAGAAGCGTCGCCCGTTCGCGCGCGGCCTGATGGGCATGAAGGAATGGCGGGTGATCTGGCGCAACGCCCAGGACGTCGGCGCCATCCGCGCGCCTAGCGCGCCTAGCCTGGTGACCCTCAGCCTGGCCGGGGCGGAAAAGCTGTTCGCCGGCGCGCCGACGCCGCTGGCGACGGTGCTGACCGAGGCCGAGACCCCGGCCGGCGCGGTCAAGGGCTTCGCCCTGGCGACCAAGGCCAATGTCGTTCTCAAGACCGAGATCGAGAAGCGCGAGAGCAGCAACGTCGTCGGCATGATCGAGGGCGCGGACCCGACGCTGAAGGCCCAGACCGTGATCCTGTCGGCCCATCTGGACCACATCGGCATCAAGGACAACGCCAAGCCCGGCGAGGACCGCATCAACAACGGCGCCCTGGACAACGCCTCGGGCATCGCCACCCTGCTGGAAGTGGCGCGCGGCTTCAAGAACACCAAGGTCCGTCCCAAGCGCTCGATCATCCTGCTGGCGGTGACCGGCGAGGAGAAGGGCCTGATCGGCTCGGACTATTTCGCCAACAACCCGACGGTGACCAAGGCCGACATCGCCGCCGACGTGAACCTGGACATGCCGGTGCTGCTGTATCCGTTCACCGACGTGATCGCGTTCGGCGCCGACCGCTCGACCGTCGGCGAGGCGGTCAAGCACGCCGCCGGCCGCGTGGGCGTGGCCCTGTCGGGCGATCCGCTGCCGGAGGAAGGCCTGTTCACCCGCTCGGACCACTACCGCTTCGTCGAGCAGGGGATCCCGTCGGTGTTCCTGATGACCGGCTTCCAGAACGGCGGCGAAAAGGCCTTCACCACCTTCCTGAAGACCAACTACCACCATCCGGGCGATGACCTGAACCAGCCCATCGACTACCAGGCGGCCGCCAAGTTCGCCCTGGTCAATTACGAGATCGCCCGCGAGCTGGCCGACACTCCGGCCCGCCCCGTGTGGAAGAAAGGCGACTTCTTCGGCGCCGCCTTCGCCCCGGCGGGCCACCCGTCGGCGGCGAAGTGATTGGGGGTTATTCCCTCTCTCTGAGAGAGAGGGAGGGGCCCATGCGCAGCATGGGAGGGTGAGAGGTTACACCCTCCCAGAATGAAACTCCCCTTTACCGCTCCTGGCGAGAGTTGGGTTTGAGGCGGGAGCAAGTCGCGGGTCAGAGTTTCACCGGCTGACGGTGAAACCTCTCACCCTCCCACCGCCGATGGCGGCGGGCCCCTCCCTCTCTCTATGAGAGAGGGGTTTCGCGCCTTCCTCGAATGATCAGCCATTGATTTCGCCCGGATCAGGCCCAAAATCCGAAGCCTCCCTCTTGCGTCAATGGATCCCCCACGCGTGACCGCCCGCACCGGCGCATTCCTGAAGATCGGCGTGATCGCGCCGGCCATCATGGTGGCCGACGTGCTGGTCGCTCAGCGGTTGTTCCCCGGCTTCGACGCCGGCGCCCAGTTCATCAGCGAGCTGGGCGGCCCGGACGCGCCGATGCCGGCGGTGTTCAACTACGGCATGATGGTCGCCGGGATCGCCGGCCTGCTGGCCGGGGCCGGCTTCACCCACGCGCTGGAGCAGGCCGGCGGCCGGCGAGTGGTCTCGGCCTTCGCCGGGCTGTTCGTGGCCCTGACCGGCCTGGGCGCCTTCTTCGCCGGGGTGTTCCACTGGCCCGACCCGATGCACCGGGCCTGCGGCGTCGGCCTGGCGATCCAGTTCGCGCCGCTGTTCGCCGCCTGGGCCCTGTGGGGCAAGCCCGGCTACCGACGGCTGGCCCACTTCTCGCTGGGCTGGTTCCTGGGCCTGCTGATTGTCTTCGCCCTGCTGACCGGGGTGTGGAATGTCCGCACCGGCCACGACGTCGGCTACTGGCAGCGCGGCCACGCCTTCCTGGGCCTGCTGTGGCTGGCCATCGCCGCCTGGACCCTGGAGAAGGGCTGGAAGGCGAGTTCGATGGCGGCTGAACCGGCGGTCGTCTAGCGTCGTTCTCCAGACACAAGGGGGACGTCATGACCAACCACCGCCTCGCCACGGTGATCGCCGCCGTCCTGGCCCTGGGCGCCTGTTCGCCCCAGAAGACCGAGGATCAGCCCGCCGCCCCGGCCGCGCCGGACGAGGTGCGCACCCCCGCGGTCGCGCCGGCCGCGCCCGTCAACGCCACGCCGGCCGAGGGCGCCACGATGGGCGGGGACGGATCCCAGATCCAGCTGTCGGGCCTGACCCGCGCCGACTTCCAGGCCAACGACCTCGATGGCGAGCTGGGCTGCCACTTCCGGACCGACGCCACCGACCCCCTGCTGGTCGCCTATGGCTTCGTCGGCTCCAAGGACGCCGCCCAGGGCCTGGTCAAGGTGGGGACCTATGTCGAGCGGATCGCCGCGCCGGGCGGCTTCGACGGCCTCGTCAACGGCGCGACCTTCACCGGGGCCGGCAAGACGATCAAGATCGCCATCACCGGCCCGGCGACCGGCGGCGGCGAGTCCCCGGCCTACCCCGCCACCCTGACCTACGACCGCGCCGACGGCGCCAAGCGGGTCTATGCCGGGACCTGGACCTGCGGGCCGTAGGGCTTGACGCCGAGGGGCGTCACGCTAGACCCGGCGCTCAGCTTTGCCCTGACGCGGATCCGATGATCACCTTCTCCGACGACATCTTCACCGAACCGGCGGACGTGGATCCGGACACCCTGGCCAATCTGGGCCCCCTGCGACGGCTGGCCGGCGTGTGGGAGGGGACCAAGGGCGTCGACCTGAACCCCAAGGCCGAGGGTCCCGAGCGGCGCGACTTCCTGGAACGCATCGAGATGCAGCCGATCGACCCGCAGGCCAACGGGCCGCAGCTGCTCTACGGCCTGCGCTACCACGTCCACATCGTCGCCTCGGACGAGGACACCACCTTCCACGACCAGGTCGGCTACTGGTTGTGGGAGCCGGCCACCGGCCTGATCATGCAGACCCTGGCCATCCCGCGCGGCCAGGTGGCGCTGGCCAAGGGCCAGGCCGCGGCGGACGGTTCCGGGCTGATGGTCCGGGCCGAGCGGGGCGGGCCGGGCTATGGGATCTGCTCGACCGATTTCCTGGAGTGGGCGTTCCGCACCGACTCCTACCAGCTGGACGTCGCCTTCGAGGCCGACGGCGGCTGGTCGTATGTCTCCACCACCATGCTGCAGGTGCGCGGCCGCACCGCCCCATTCCGCCACGTCGACCGCAACACGCTGCACAAGGTCGCCGAGCCCCGACCCAATCCTTCCGCGCGGATCGCGGCGGGGATGACGCTGGCCGAGGCGCATGGCTTCGTGTCGATCGGCGACTGAGGCCTGCTCTCCTCCCCCTCCGGGGGAGGGGGACCGGCGAACGCCGGTGGAGGGGCCCTGTGAATGGGCCAACGCACGACCGCTTCGCGGACCCCCTCCGTCTCGCCGCGTATTCGCGGCGATCCACCTCCCCCTAATGGGGAGGCAGGGTCTCCGGCGCCTCGTAGGTCGCCACCAGCACGCCGTCGGCCAGGGTGTCGCCCTTCAGGGCGCTGACCAGGGTCTCCAGCGGGATGTTGGGGCCGAAGGTCAGCCGCTCGGCCAGGGCGAAGATCTGGAAGTGGTAGCGGTGCAGGCCGTGGCCGGGCGGCGGGCGCGGGCCGAACCAGCCGACCGCGCCGTTGTCGTTGACGCCCTGGACGGCCCCGCCGACCTGGCCCAGGCCGGGCGTGTTGGGCAGGCCCTCCGGCAAGCTGGTGGCCTCGCCCGGGATGTTCCAGATCAGCCAGTGGACGAACGGCCGCTCGCGCGGGGCGTCGGGATCCTCGACCACGATGGCATAGGCCGCCGCGCCCTCGACCGGCGTCCAGACCAGCGGCGGCGAGCGGTTCTCGTGATAGGCCGAATGGCGGTCCTCCAGATGGCCATCGACGTCCAGCGACGGCGTGGTCAGGACGATGCCGCCGTCACCGAACGGCTGGATCTTCTGGATGGTGATGGCGTCGCCGGAGTGGTCGGGTGGCGAAGGGTCGGGGGAATGGGCCATGGCGGGGTCTCCTCGCGGGAGAGAACCCGTGGGCCAACGGTAAAGTTCACAGCTCTGCCGAATGATGGTTCCCCCTCTCCCCTTGCGGGAGAGGGTGGCCGCCAGAGGCGGTCGGGCGAGGGGTCGCACGACCAGAACCGCCGCGACGGCCGTCGACGCCGGGTGCGAGCGGAGCCGGCTATCAACCCCTCATCCGGCCCTTCGGGCCACCTTCTCCCGCAAGGGGAGAAGGGCGCCTACGCCCTACCGCCAGGCGTAGTTGAAGCTGATGCTGATCCGCTGCTCGTCGGCCTGGTTCGGCGTCACCTCGTGGCGCAGCCAGCTCTCCCACAGCAGCACCGTCCCCGGCGCAGGCTGGACGTAGACGAACGGCCGCAGGTCCTCGGGCGCATCGTCGGCGCGGGTGGGGGCGGCCATCATCATCGGCAGGCGCGGATCCTCGAACTTCAGGGCCGAGGCGCCCGGCGGGATGGTCACATAGACCGTGCCGGAAATGACGCTGTGCGGGTGGATGTGGCCGCTGTGCTGGCCGCCCGGCTCCAGGATGTTGATCCACAGGCTGTCCATCACCAGCTTGCCCGCGCCCAGGTCGAAACAGAGGTCCTTGGCGAAGGCCGCGGCGTGCTTGTCGAGCTTCTTCTTGAGGTCGGCGAACAGGCTGTCGCGCTGCGGCAGGTCGTTCAGCGAGGCGTAGGAGGTGTAGCCCAGATAGCCCTTGTTATAGGCCCAGGCCTGGCCGGCCTCGTCATCCTCGGCGATGGCGACGCAGGCGTCGTGCAGCTCGTCGATAAAGGCCTCGAAGCCCTTCTCGCCGGCGAGGCTGGCTTCATAGAGCGGGGTGACGAAGAGCGGGCGCGTGGTCATGCGGTGGGTCATAGCGTTTGCGTGCGTTGACGACAAACCGGGATTGGAACATCATGGGAACATGGGTGATGACGGAATGATCTTGGAGCTCGACGCGGCGCTCACCCAGAGCCTCCTCGCGCGCGCTAAGGCGGCGGGGCAGACCGTGGAAGAGTACGCGCTCGACATCCTAAGGCGCGCCGTCGAAGAGCCGGGCTTGCAAGATAACGAAGCTCAATGGACCGGCGCGCGCGGCGATGGCTCCGGCGAACGCGACGCCGCCTACTGGCGGGAACTCGAAGCGATCTGCGATGAAGCCGATCAAACGGGCGGCATACCCTGGGAACAGGTCGAGGCTCGACTACTGAACTTCGGACAAAAGCGCTGATCGGTGCGGCGGATCGTTATTGCTGGCCCCGCCTGGGCTGATCTCGAACGCCTACAAGCTTGGCTTGCGGATCGCGACGCACCTTACGCTGAAGCGCTTGGCGTCACGCTTCGAATGGCCATCAACGGTTTGCGCGATTTTCCGGAACGCGGCCGGTCTTCCAAGATCAGCGAGATGCGCGAGTTCGTCGTTCGCTTCCGAACCTGGACCTACGTCATCAGCTATCGGGTTCGCCCGGACCGCGTGACAATCGCGCGGATTCACCACGCCCGAGAAGATCGCTGACTCCGCCGGACTCGCCTATATCTCCCCTCGTGACCGACACCACCACCGACACCTCCGCCTCGCCCCGCCTGTCCGGCGCCGCCCTGATCAAGGACGAGGTCACGCGCCTGCCCGACGCGCCCGGCGTCTACCGGATGATCGGCGAGGCCGACGAGGTGCTGTACGTCGGCAAGGCCAAGAGCCTGAAGAAGCGCGTCATCCAGTACGCGCAAGGCCGCTTCCACACCAACCGCATCGCCAACATGGTCGACGCGACGCGGGCCATGGAGTTCATCACTACCCGCACCGAAGCCGACGCCCTGCTGCTCGAGATCAACCTGATCAAGCAGCTGAAGCCGCGCTTCAACGTGCTGCTGCGCGACGACAAGAGCTTCCCCGAGATCGTCATCCGCCGCGACCACGACGCCCCGCAGCTGCGCAAGCACCGCGGCGCCCACACCATCAAGGGCGACTATTTCGGGCCGTTCGCCAGCGCCTGGGCGGTGAACCGCACCCTCAACACCCTACAGAAGGCCTTCCTGCTGCGCTCGTGCAGCGACAGCGTCTACGACAGCCGCGACCGGCCCTGCATGCTGCACCAGATCAAGCGCTGCGCCGCCCCCTGCACCGGCCTGATCGGCAAGGACGACTACCAAGCCCTGGTCGATCAGGCCGAGGCCTTCCTGCGAGGCAAGTCCCGTGCGGTCATGGCGACCATGGCCAAGGAGATGGAAGCGGCGGCCGAGGAGCTGGAGTTCGAGCGCGCCGCCCGCCTGCGCGACCGCATCCGCGCCCTGTCCTCGGTGGCCCAGGAAACCCAGATCAATCCCGAGACCGTGGACGAGGCCGACGTCGTCGCCCTGCACGTCGAGGGCGGCCAGGCCTGCGTGCAGGTGTTCTTCTTCCGGGCCGGCCAGAACTGGGGCAACCGCGCCTACTTCCCGCGCGTCGCCGGTTCCGCCGACGAGTCCGAGGACGAGAACACCACCGAGGAACAGCGGATCCTGACCGCCTTCCTGGGCCAGTTCTACGACGACAAGCCGATCCCGCGCCTGATCCTGGCCAACCTCGAGCCGGCCGAGGCCGGGCTGCTGGCCGAGGCCTTCTGCGTCAAGAGCGGCCGCAAGGTCGAGATCGCCGTGCCCAAGCGCGGCGAGAAGGCCGACCTGGTCCAGCACGCCCTGACCAACGCCCGCGAAGCCCTAGGGCGGAAGATGGCCGAGGGCAGCGCCCAGACCAAGCTGCTGGCCGGAGTCTGCGAGGCCTTCAAGTTGGAGGCCCCGCCCGAGCGGATCGAGGTCTACGACAACAGCCACATCCAGGGCACCAACGCCGTCGGCGGCATGATCGTGGCCGGGCCCGAGGGCTTCATGAAGGGCCAGTACCGCAAGTTCAACATCAAGAGCACCGAGCTCACCCCCGGCGACGACTACGGCATGATGAAGGAGGTGCTGAAGCGCCGCTTCGCCCGCCTCGTCAAGGAGGAGGAAGAGGGCGACAGCGATAACCGCCCCGACCTCGTCCTGGTCGACGGCGGCAAGGGCCAGCTGGACGCGGCCCTGGAGGTCATGGCCGACCTCGGCGTCGACGACATCGCCGTGGTCGGCGTCGCCAAGGGCCCCGACCGCGACGCCGGCCTGGAGCGCTTCTTCCTGCCCGATCAGCCGCCGTTCATGCTCGAGCCCAAGTCGCCCGTCTTGTATTACCTCCAACGCCTCCGCGACGAAGCCCACCGCTTCGCCATCGGCGCCCACCGCACGCGGCGCTCCATGGACCTGAAGAAGAACCCGCTCGACGAGATCGAGGGCGTGGGGCCGGGGCGCAAGAAGGCGCTGCTGCATGCGTTCGGGTCGGCCAAGGGGGTGGGCCGGGCGAGTGTCGAGGACCTGGTCAAGGTGGAGGGGGTGAGCCTAGCGCTGGCCGAGCGGATCCACGGGTTTTTCAGGAAGGGGTGAGGGTCAGCAGGCGACCGTGGCCAAATAACCGATGCGTGTCTGAGATAGGCCGAGAATGACGGCGTCCCGCGTCGCCAGCGAAAGACTCCGCGTCCGCGCCGTGGCGATCAGGAAGCAATCGCCGGGATCCTTGTGCCCGGTCTCGTTTACGACGCGCGCCGCCTCCAGAGAGATCTTTTGCTGGATGGGCGCCAACCGAGCGCCCAGAGCGCGGGTCGCCGATCTGAACCAGCGATCGACGGGGTCCGCGCCAAGGTGCGGTCGCCCGGCGGCCCTGGACTTCTGGGTCGCCACGGAAAGCTCCCACGCGGAGATCGGCGACACGAAAAGCTCTCCAGCCGCCTGAGCCCGCCCGACGGCGATCAAGGCTTGATCCGAAATGGCCTCTTCGCCGCTGGCGAGCCAATAGAGAGCGTGGGTGTCGAGCAGAAGCCCCGCCAAAGCCCGGCGCTAAGCCTTCGCGGACGAGCGGTCGCGCTTCAAGGCTTGGGAGGCGATCGGCTTGGTCAGGTCGACACCCTTCCTGAGCGCGAGCTGACCCTTCAGCGCGCCAACGCCTTTCACGGTCACGAACTGACCGGTGCTGGCGTCGCGCACGCTGCGCGGGGCCACGGGGGGACTATTTTCCATGGGCTTAGCCATGCTCTCAATATAGTTCGAGCCGAGGAGCTTGTCAGGCCCCTCGCCAAGCCCCGCCGAAGCCCATCTACGACATGCATGGCTGGAACCAGCACGGTGATGGACCGCCAATAGCCTCCGCGCGCAGAGAAGTCGATGGCGGTCATTGCTTTGCGCAAAAATAGAGAGCACAAATCAGGCTTAACGCACAGCAGGCGGAACTGATTCTAATGGGCGACGACCTGAAGAGCCACCTGATGACG
The DNA here is from genome assembly GCF_001425745.1 of Caulobacter sp. Root343. Lineage (GTDB taxonomy): Bacteria > Pseudomonadota > Alphaproteobacteria > Caulobacterales > Caulobacteraceae > Caulobacter. Next base: position 307,103 of record NZ_LMDF01000005.1, read on the forward strand.
CACCTGTCTCGGGATCTCCTGATCGATCTCTACGACATGGCCGGGGCCCAGGCGCTCAAGGCCTTCGAAGGGGTTCGCGACCATTTCGGCCTCGACGAGAAGCGGGCGCGTGAGCTGGTCGGCCAAGCCCGCTTCCGCATGCTCGAAAAGGGATTCGTCGACGTCTGCCAGCTCCACGGTGGCCAGCTTCTGCCCGATTGCGTTATCCCCGGCCGGGGCGTACGGGCTTTCCAGCCGTTTATGCGGTTCGGCGGCGAGGCGCCGGGTGTTGTACTGGGCATCGCCTCTATGCCCGTGGCCAAGGACATCCCGAACAAGAACCAATCACGCTCCGCCGGCGTCCTGCTCAACGACTTCCTGACGCCCCGGCTGGACCTCGGCGACGTCACCGCCAAGCCGGGCGACATCTTCGTCCTCTTCCTGTTCGCCCGCGACCGCGATCGTCCCGGGATGATCGAGGAAGTGGCCGTCGGCATCATCGACGCTGAATACAAGGCCTACCTGTTGTATGAGCCCGTCGACAATTTCCTGGCGGGCTACGCGCCGACTCCCACGCCCGAACCGGCGCCCGAGGAACCCGGTGCCGACAGCGCGCCGTTGGTGCGCCTGCGGCCCGGCCGCAAGGCGTTCAAGCCGCCCGAAACCTTGGAGCAAGACAAGACGGACGAAAGTGGTGGCGACGGCGCCTAGTATTTTCCGGGAGGTGCCCCTGGTCCTAACCGGCCAGGAGCAGTAGGGAACGACCATGCGCGTAGGTACACCTGGGTTCATCCCCGGCCGACTCTCGGAGGCCAGGGACGCAAGACGCATTCCGAGTATGTCTGCCTTGGCGCGACAGCTGGGGATCAATCCGAGCACGGTTTCGCGTTGGGAAGACGGTAGCGCCGCACCCGACCTCGATGTCCTGCAACGGCTCGCCAGCGAGCTGCGGGTGCGCCAGGAGTTCTTCCTGCGGCCGACGTTCGAGGCCGCGCAGCCAGTATTCTTCCGGTCCCTGGCAAGCACCTTGTCACGTGACCTAAACTACCAGCGGGCCCAGATGCGCTGGTTGCAGGAGATCAGCAGCACGCTCGAGCACTATGTCGACCTGCCGCCCCTCGACCTTCCCGATGTCCTGGAAGGCGCTAGCTACCGGCAACTCCGCGACGAAGACATCGAAAGCATCGCCCTGCGTCTGAGGCAACATTGGCGAGTGGGCGACGGGCCCTGCGCCGATGTGGTCAGCGTTCTGGAGCGGGTCGGCTTCGTCGTCGGCAGCATCGAGATGGGCACGGCCAAACTCGACGGCCTCTGCAGTTGGTCTCCCGTGGATGGCCGCCCGCATATCCTCCTGGCCAACGACAAAATGTCGTTCCCTCGCCGTCAGATGGACGCGGCCCATGAAATGGCCCACGCCGTGCTTCACCGCGGCGTCACCAGGGAGGAGTTCGCGCGGGATCTGAAGTTCATCGAGACCCAGGCGTTCCGCTTGGCCAGCGCCTTCCTAATGCCCTCGACGAGTTATCCGATCGAGGTTCGCAGCCCATCACTCGCCAGCCTGCTGACCTTGAAGGAGCGGTGGCGAGTGTCGATTAAAGCCCAGATCCGCCGGCTTGCCGATCTCGAAGTCATCCCGCCAGAATTTGCGACCCACCTCTACAAGCTCTATTCTGCCAAGGGCTGGTCACGCGAAGAGCCCCTAGATCGGCAGTGGGAGCCGAGCGAGCCTCGCGTCCTGCGGGAAGCCTTGCAGCTGATCGTCGACGAGGGCGTGCGCACCAAGGCCGACCTACTGGCCGTCGAATTCACGATCACCGCCGGCGATGTCGAGAACCTCTGCGGTCTTCCGAATGGCTGGTTCAGTCGCGACGCTGCCGAAGTTGTGCGGTTGAAGGCGCCGGCTGACCGCCCGCCGTCCGTCGGTGAGGGTTCGGTCATTCCATTCCGCAAGCGCTAGAACGGGACTGCGGGTGCGTCGCATTTGCATCGAAACGGCGAGTTGACGTTCATGGTCTCGGGTGCCGATACAGATTTCGCCGGCCTTCGCGACCGGCTGCTTCGCCTGTTGGCTTCGGGGCCTCGCGAAAGCGTCGGCCCCGATGTGCTTGGGTTCGATATCGACCAACCGTCTCAGGCCGACAGCCAAGGCTATGTCGGTTTCGAGCGCGCTATGATTTGGCTCAGGGACGAGGGGCTCATCCGTTACGGTGAAACCGTCCACGGCACGGTCGACGATCCCTGGTTCTACGATGTCGTTCTAACGTCCAGGGGAGAGGCGGCCGTCCGCGCCCCGGCCCAGCTCGCGACCGATGTGATCAAGCCGACGGACATGCGGTTCCTGGCCAAGGCTCTAAGTTTCGAGACTGGCTACGTGATGGACTTCAGCGACAGGACCTTCGGAGACTTCTTCCGGGACGAGGTCGGCGTCGACATCGACGAAGGGCGATATTCAGAGGGCGGCGGCTCAAAGGGCAAGCGCCTCCGCTGCTTCCTCCAAAAGGAAGCTTCAGCGCGAGTTGCCCGCGCGCTCCGGGCGCTATGGACCTACCGCTGCGATCTGCCTGACCACAGGCTGCCGACGGCGGACGACGAGGCCATCAAGCGGCGATACTTCGAAATCGTCGAGCGGGTGGAAAGGTCCCTAGATCGGCCGAGGACCGACGCCATCGAGCGCTTCGCCGCCGACGTGACGCTCGATGAGCTGGTCGCCTCGATCCAACGGGACATCGATGCGGGCAAGCCGCAGGCGGCGCTGGACCGGCTGCACACCTACTGCATGAAGAAGTTCGCTCACCTCCTGCGGGCGAAGGGCCTTGAGGTGCATGACAACGACACCCTGAATGGCCGCGTCGGTCGGCTGTTCAATCCGCTGCGTAAGGCCGGGAAGGTGTCGCCAATGTCCGATAAGATCATGAAGGGGTCGGTCGAGGCATTCGAAGCCTTCAACAAGGTCCGAAACGACGCCTCCTTCGCACACGACAATGAGATCCTTTCGACGGCGGAGGCGCACTTCATCTTCGACGGCGTGGTGAACCTGCTGCGCTTTGTGAAGGCCCTAGAGGCTGAGCACTTCGGCGCGTGACACACAGTGATACGGTCGGCGTGCGACAACAATCTCGAAGGTCCGATTTGGGGGATGAAAAGCCAATGGCGGTCTGACGTTCCTTCTCGGCGGCTTCCGCCCCCACCCTTGCGATCATCCTATTTGTCAGACAATAGGTAACCAGCCCCCGCTCCGACGAGGGCGTGGCGTGGTCAGGAGGCCTCATGTCGATCGGTAACCCCCAGGCCCCGTCCCCCTCCCGCAGGGCGATGCTGGCCGGCGCCGGGGCTCTGGCCCTTGCCCACCCCGCCGCCGCCAAGGCCAGCTCCGCCCCCACCCCGGCCAACCCCCTCGTCCGCCAACGCGCCGACGCCCAGATCTTCCGGCATCACGACGGCCAGTACTACATGACCGCCTCGGTCCCGGAGTACGACCGGCTGGCCATCCGCCGGTCCCCCACACTGGCCGGCCTCGCCACCGCCCCGGAGACGGTGATCTGGCGGCGGCCCGCGACGGGCAAGCTGGGCGGCTATATCTGGGCGCCGGAGCTGCACGCGATCGACGGCCGCTGGCACCTCTACTTCGCGGCCGGCGACAAGGACGCGCCGTTCCACATCCGCACCTATGTGCTGCGCTGCCGGGACAAGGACGCCCTGACCGGCCGCTGGGCGCTGGCGGGCCAGTTCCAGACGCCGTGGGACACCTTCACCCTCGACTCCACGATCTTCCGCCACAGGGGCGTGCGCTACGCCCTGTGGGCGCAGCAGGAGCCGGGGATCAAGACCAACAGCAACCTCTACCTGGCCCCGCTGGCGACGCCGACCACCCTGGCCCGGCCGCCGGTCCGCCTGACCGTGCCGACCTTGGATTGGGAGGTCCGCGGCTTCAAGGTCGCCGAGGGGCCGGCCCCGCTGATCCGCAACGGCAAGGTGTTCGTCAGCTATTCGGCCAGCGCCACCGACGAGCGCTACTGCCTGGGCCTGCTGAGCGCCGACGCGGACGCCGACCTGATGGCGCCGGAGGCCTGGACCAAGTCGCCGGAGCCGGTGTTCGTCTCGTCCGAGGCGACCGGCGTCTGGGGGCCGGGCCACAATTCGTTCACCGTCGACGAGCAGGGCCGCGACGTGCTGGTCTATCACGGCCGCGACTACCGCAAGATCCAGGGCGATCCACTGTTCGACCCCAACCGCCACACGCGCGCGCAGCGGCTGTACTACAAGGCCGACGGGACGCCCGACTTCGGCGTGCCGGTCGGCGCGGGGGCGGTCCCCGACCGCTTCGCCCCGCTGGACCGGCCGGGCGTCTTCTTGCGCCACGAGAGCGACCGGGCCGTGGTCGGGACCGGGCCGTTGGCTGCCACCCAGTTCCGCCAGATCCCCGGCCCGGCCGGGACGGTGTCGCTGGAGCCGATCCTCAAGCCCGGCCACGTGCTGAGCGTCGGCTCGGATGGGGCGGTGGCGATCGTCCTTGCGGGCGGCGATCCGAAGGCCTCGAGCTTCCGCCGGGTCCCCGGCCTGGCGGGCGGCAAGGGCGTGTCGTTCGCGGCGTCAAGCGGCGGCCATCTGCGCCACCGCGACGGCGCGGTCGTGGTCGGGACGGGAAATCCGGCGGCGGCGACGTTCTTGGTGACCTGAGGGGTTTCCCTCCCCCCTTGACCAACCCCGCCCCGCTAGGGCCAATACCTCAACCCTAGATCGCGGAGCGTCCATGCGCGGCTTGCTGCTTCTGGCCCTGGCCTTCCTGACGCCCGTCACCGCCCTCGCCAACCTTCCCCCGCTGGTCGGCGATCCCAAGGCGCCGGTGAAGCTGGTCAGTTTCGCGGCCCCGCCTTCCAGCATCGCCTGCGCCGGGACCTCGGCGCGGCTGATCGAGGCCGCGGCCCTGCCGCCCAAGGTCTGGCAGGTGTGGACGCCGCCCGTTCCGCCGGTCGGCGTGGCGGCCTATGTGCCGCCGCCCCCGCCCTCGACCGAGGTCTACAGCTTCTCGGTCGACGCCGATGGCCACGTGACCGACCTCAAGCGCGCCAGCGGCCCGGGCGGGACGATCCCCTGGGCGATCGACGAGCCGGCGGCCATCATCGCCAGCTGGCGGTTCGCGCCGGGCGCGCCGGCCAAGGACTGCACGATCGACCTGGCGCCCCGCTATTCGCCGATCGCCGAGGCCTCGCCCGCCCGGCTGTTCGAGGCCCTGGCCGACGACCCGCGCGCGCCGAACCCGCCGTTGCGCAAGGCTCTGGCGGCCGGGAGCGACTGCGACGGCCCCACGCGCCGGCGACCGCAGACGATCGTCTATCCGGACCTGCGGCCGTTCGACGACAAGACCGTCGACCCCGCCTGGGCCGGTCTGCGCTTCGACATCGACGCCGCCGGGGCCGCGCGCAACGTGCGGGTCGTGGCCCAGCACGGCGAGCCCGCCTTCGCCGACGCCGTCGCCAGCGCGGTGGCCGAGGCCAGATACTTCCCCGGCCCGCCGCGCGCCGGCTGCGCCGTCGCGTTCAAGGCCATGCCCAAGGCGACGCCGCCGCCCCAGCATGCGCCACCGCCCGCCGACGACGATGCGTGCAAGATCACCCAGGCCGAGCTGAACCTGCCCGAGACCAAGTTCTTCCCGCCCACCTTCGGCAAGCGCCGGGTCGGCGGGCGCGCCGTCCTGCGCTTCGACGTGGCGCCCTGGGGCCAGATCGGCGCGATCGAGGTGCTGGAGGCCCAGCCCGCCGCCGCGTTCGGCGACGCCGCCCGCATGTTGCTGATGAGCGCACGGCCCAAGGCCCCGCCCACCGGCTATCGCGGCTGCGTCGTGCCGATCGTCTACGCCATCCCGGCCATTCCGGAAGACGAGTACTGACGGCTTTCGTTAACCGCCACTGCAACCAAACGCCCCCGCCACCCGTTCTTAGCTTGAGCATATTCCCAACGGGGGCCGTCATGGACCATCACGACCAGAAGACCTTCGAACGCGACCTGATCGCCCTGATCCCGCACCTGCGGGCCTTCGCGCGGTCGCTGTGCGGCGACGCCACCGCCGCCGACGACCTGGCGCAGGACGCCGTGGCCAAGGCCTGGGCCAGCCGCGACAGCTTCACCCTGGGCACCAACATGAAGGCCTGGACCTTCATGATCCTGCGCAACCAGTTCTATTCGGACAAGCGCCGCAGCTGGCGCTCGGTCGCCCTGGACCAGGAGACCGCCGAGCGGACCCTGGTGGCCAACACCAATTTCGACAGCGCCATCGCCCTGGACGACCTGCGCCAGGCGATGATGATGCTGCCCGAGAACCAGCGCGAGGCGCTGATCCTGATCGGGGCCGGCGGCTTCTCGTACGAGGAGGCGGCCGAGGTGATCGGCGTCGCCGTCGGCACGGTCAAGAGCCGTGTCAGCCGGGCCCGCGCCGACCTGGTCCAGATCTTCGAAGGCGGCCACTACGAACGCGACGGCAAGCCGGTGCACGAGGCGATGAGCTCGATGCTGTGGGCGCTGGAGCGGCTGTCGGCTTAGGCCATAAAAACTGTCATCCCGGACAAGCGCGAAGCGCGCAGATCCGGGACCGCCGGAAGCGCTGAGCTTGCCGCGGTCCCGGCTCTCCGCTGCGCTGCGGCCGGGATGACACGTTGTTTTTGAGCTAGCTGAGTTCGCGACAGACTTCGCAGAACGCCGCCACATCCCCCTCGTCGTGGTACGCCGACAGCCCCACCCGCAGCACGTCGTCGCGGACGTCGACCACCACGCCGCGCTCCGCCAGCGCCGTCTTCCACGCTAGCGCCGAGCCGTGCCGCAGGGCCACGAACCGGGCCGAGGGCCCGTCGCCCGGCGGGTTGACCACCGTGGCGTCGCGCAGCGGCCCCGCCTCGCCGGCCGCGATCTTCGCCAGCAGCAGATCCCGCAGCCCCGCCACATGGGCGGCCACCGCCGCCGTGGTCAGGCCCTCGGCTTCCAGCATCCGGCCCGCCGCCACGAAGCGGTACAGGCCCGAGGGGTCGAAGGTCGCGCCCATGAAGCGGCTGGCGTCGCGGGCGTAGCCGACTCCGCCGGGCGGACCCTCCAGATCGCCGAACTCGGCGTACCAGCCGGTCAGGGCCGGACGGGGTCCGAAGCCTGGCGGGGCGTGCAGGAACGCCGCTCCCTCCCCGGCCATCGCGTACTTGTAGCCGCCGGCCAGGTAGAAGACCCGGTCGGCCACGGCCGCCAGGTCGGTCGGCACGGCGCGGAAGCCGTGATAGCCGTCGACCACGACCCACGGGCCTTCGGGCCGGGCCAGGGCGGCCAGCTCCCAGACGCGGTCGAACACCAGGCCGGTCTTGAAGAACACGTGGCTGACGAAGATCAGGTCGTAGGTCCCGCTGCGCGCCGCCGAGAAGAACCGCTCGGCGAAGTCCGAACGCTCGGTCTCGACCAGGGTCAGCTCGATCTCGCCCGCCTCGACCCAGCGCTGGGCCTGGCGGCGGAACGAGTGGAACTCGCCGTCGGTGGACAGCACCCGCACCGGCCGCCGGCCGACCGCCGAGACCAGCCCGGCCAGCAGGGTGTGGGTGTTGGGCGCGAAGACCACGGTGTCGGCGGAAGGCAGAGAGAGCTCGCGCGCCACCAGCCCCTGGGCGGCCGGATGGACCTCGCCCATCACCTTGTCCCACTTGTGGTCGGCCAGGACGACGGCGTCTTCCCAGGCCTGGACCTGGGCGGCCAGGGTGACGTCGGGCCAAAGGTGGTGGCTGTGGGCGGCCATGTGCAGCCGGCCCGGTACGGAAAGCGCCCTCGAAAAGAGATCCTTGCGCGCCGCCACTACAGCTTGGTCCTCAGCGACCACAGCTCCGGAAACGCCCGCCGGCGCAGGGTCGAGGTCAGGTAGCCCACCCCGTCGGTGCCGCCGGTGCCCGGCCGGCCGCCGATGATCCGCTCGACGGTCAGCACGTGCTTGTGGCGCCAGGTGACCAGGGCGTCGTCCAGGTCGACCAGCTTCTCGGCCAGCTGGTACAGCTCCCAATAGCGCTTGGTGTCGCGATAGACCTCCAGCCAGGCGGCCTCCACCTCGGGCGAGGGCGCGTAGGTCTGGCTGAAGTCGCGAGCCAGCACCGCCTCGGGCACCGCCAGCCCCGCCTTGGCCAGCTGGGCGATGGCCAGGTCGTACAGGCTGGGGGCCGCCAGCGCCGCCTCCAGCTGGGCCAGGGCGCTCGAGCCCTCCTGCTGGAACTTCAGGAAGCTGTTGTCCTTCAGGCCCAGCAGATATTCCAGGGTGCGGAACTGGTGCGACTGGAAGCCCGAGCTGGACCCCAGCTCGCCCCGGAAGCTGAGGTAGTCGGCCGGCGTCATGGTCGCCAGCACGTCCCACGACAGGGTCATCACCGTCTGGATCCGCGACACCCGCGCCAGGGCCTTGTAGGCCGGCTCCAGGTCGTGCGCCGCCACCAGCCGCATGGCCAGCATCACCTCGTGGATGATCTCCTTGAGCCACAGCTCCTTGGTCTGGTGGATGACGATGAACAGCAGTTCGTCGTGACGGTCGCTCAGCGGCTGTTGCGCCGCCAGCAGCTGGTCCAGCGCGAGGTACCGCGCGTAGGTCATGTCTTGCGCCATGCGACGACCCTAACCGCTCGAAGGCGGGACATTGTGCGCGTTCGCCCCGCCGCCGCCTACCGTGTTAGAACGATGTCCCGTAAAAACCGCCAAGAGCAGAACGAATGGCCGCCCTGAACCGCATCGACCTGTCGATCCTCCGGATTCTCGAAGCCGACGCCCGGATCTCGTTCGCCGCCCTGGCCGAGCGGGTCGGCCTCTCCAAGTCGCCCTGCTGGTCGCGGGTCCAGGCCCTGGAGAAGCAGGGCGTCATCACCGGCTACCACGCCCGCATCGACGCCGCCGCGGTCGGCAAGGGCCTGACCGTCTTCGCCCTGGCCACCGTCGACTTCGCCCGCGCCGAAGCCTTCGAAGCCGCGGTGCTGCGGCACCCGGCCATCACCGACTGCCACTCGACGGCGGGGGCGGGGGACTACCTGCTGAGGATCGTGGCGGCCGACGTCGCGGACCTGGACCACCTGCTGCGCAAGGAGCTCAGCCAGCTGCCGGGGGTGCAGCGGTACACCACGACGGTGTGCATGAAGGCGATCAAGGAAGGCGGGATGGTGATGGCGGGGGTGTGACCCAAAGGCCACAATTGAAAACGTCCGTTTTGGTGCCGAACTGCATATGCCGGAGCGCTGGCGCAGGCAACTCGAAGCCAAGTGCAATAGGAAAGCCGCATTGGCACGCGAGCTATGGCTTTTGATCTGGCAGGCCCGCCAGAGTTCGCAGGTTTGCGCGCAATAGAAGCTGTGCCACAGTAGCCGCAACTGCGACGCGATGCGTACGGGAGGTGGGCTTGCTCCGAAGTATTGGTGTAGAAAATTACCGGACTTTCCCGCAGCCCTCTAGCTTCGATCTAGCTCCCATTACCATCATGCTGGGAGCAAATAGCAGTGGAAAAAGCTCGATAACTCGACTTCTTCCGCTATTTGCGCAAAGCATGTCCTTGAGGAGCGCAGCACCCATTCTATGGGTCTCAGATAATTTAGATTACGGCTCATTCTACGACAATGTTCACAACCATGACACCAGCGGAAGTATATCATTTTCTTTTGAGGGTATGTTTTCCCAGATTTCGAGAAGAGGTAGAAGGACCTTCTTAAATGCAAGCACAAGCAGCGCTATAAAGGATTATGTGCATTTTAAATATTCAATAAGCGTTTCTGGTGACAGCGAAAAAACTGATATCAATTGTATTGAGATCAAGATACACAATATTGCGATAAAACTTCCAGTAAGTGGCGGGTCGATAATAGATAAGGTATTTTTCGACGGCGTTGAATTTTCAGGAATCCTAAAAGATAGGAATATATTCTATCAGGATGGCTTATTTCCGAACTTGTTTTACGTAAAACAAGATCAAGGAAATCTTAGCGTGGTGGGAAACGACACCTTCCTTATGGATGCAGCTAAGATTTTACGGAAGTACGCACACCAAAATACAAGTATAGAAAAAATAAAAAACTTATTAACTGGCCTTCAAGTTAGGCCAATTGGCGAAATGATGGCGCTCATCACCTCCAGATCTTTCGATATACCATCTTTACAAAAAAATCTTGGAGTCATCTCTGTATTAGATAGAAGCAAAATATGGTCCCTTTGTTTCCTGGCAGCACTACCCATACTTATGGAAGATATAAAGGAGGCAATATCTTCCGATATAGTTTCGGGAGGTTATCTTGGACCTATTCGTGCAAGAGCTTCACGATACTACAGACGACAGGAATTGGCGGTCGAACAGATCGACCCTTCCGGCGAAAATCTGGCAATGTACCTGAATTCACTTCATCAATATGAACGCGATGAAATTAATCGAGACTTAGAGGAATTTTTTGGCCACAAGATCAAGGTTCATCCCGGCGAAGGTCATATAAGCCTCAGGATTTCTGCTTCTGGCGAAGATCACGAGGACAACCTCGCTGATGTGGGCTTTGGATTTTCTCAGCTTATTCCGGTTGTCGCTCAGATACATGCGACAGCGCGCTCCCTGAACCGATTTAGCGGAAGAGTAGCATCGACCCTGCGAGCTGACTCGCCTTTGATTGCCGTTGAGCAGCCTGAGTTGCACCTACATCCGGCGTACCAATCGAAGTTGGGGGCCTACTTTGTCCATGCCGCCACGCGAACTAGACACGGGGTTCCGCCCTTCCGGTTCTTGATTGAGACACACAGCGAGCCGCTCGTTAACGAGGTGGCCGCCATGGTCGCCAGGGGCGCCATCCCCGCCAGCGACGTACGCCTCTATCTCTTCGAGCGCCCTACGGGGCGAAGCGGCACCACAGTGGTGCAGGCGGATATCCTGCCAAACGGCACGATCCCGAACTGGCCCTTCGGTTTCTTCACGAGTGGAAAAATTAGGCCGTCGGCTAAGCTGTAATGATCGTTGTTATCGATGATGCGACGTTTGCCGAAGAGATCACACCAAGCCTTGTATCGGCGGTTCAAAGCGCCCTGGCTGCGGCACAGTTGGGCCTCCACAGGGTGCTAGTGTCGCCTGTAGCCCTGGAGATAGCCGAAGCGGTCGCGCCGGAGCTACCTTTCCTTCAAGGGTTGCGCATTGCGCAGGGAGGCTGGGTCGAGGGGAATGCTATGGCGCGGCTTGCATCCCGCGTTTTGGTGCTCACAGCCAACCCAGACCGAAGAAGCCACCAAGAGGAAAACAGGTATTTCGTACATTGCGACGATGTAGAGGAGCGAGGCCTGTTCCGAGAACCTTCGGTTGTCATGGAATCCATGGCTACAGATGCGAAATGGTTAAAGATATGCATGCGAGCTATACTTCAATTGTCATCATCTGAATTTAGACGATATTGGCACGCAAAACCGGAGCAGGGCGGCGGAAGCACGCTGTTTAATTTTGTGCATCGCTACGCGGATGATGACCCAAATCCTATGGCTATTGTCGTGGACAGGGACGCAAATGGTGAACCACCGCGTCACTCTACGGCAGACAAAGTTCTTCGATCTTCAGTCTCTAAGGGAATTTTTGCTGACAGAAACACAGCCCACGCTGGAGGCTTTAGCTCGAGCATGCCAAATATATCTATACATGTATTGAATTGCTGGTCTATTGAGAATTTAATATTTCCAAAAGTCATGGAGATATTTTTCAACGAATTGGCCAATGGAATTGGTGACACATCAAGGCGCGAAACGATAGTGAGGATATTTCCTTCATTCCCCGACATCGCGAACGATCGAGCTGAAGATTGGTTATTTTTGAAATTCAAGAACAATCCTACGCATGGTGGAGGCAGTATATTTGACAGCGGATGCATCGATAGACTGATCGCCTGGATTGATCAGAATGAGAGTAACTATTCGAGATTTGCTGCGACCTTGCTGGAGGAGGCAAATAAGCCGGTTTTTGATGCCGCCTTGAGAGGCGCGTTGCGCGACTTCTGGAGTGTCGGGCAGCGCCTCAAAACCCTTGCCTAGGGACATCGTCGCCTGCAGGCGGTTCGATGACCGGCACCTCACAAATCTCACAACCTCCCCCGCCCTCTCCCCTTCAACCGCCCCAGCTTCCCCGCCCCACGCCCCGTCCCACGCCCCGCCACCGGCAATACCCCCGCCACCTCGGCGATCATCGCCGCGGCTTCGATTTCGGCGGCCATCGCCTCGTCCTCGCCTGCCGGCAAGCCCACCCGCCGCGTCCCGGCCGCCCGGACCAGCGACAGCGCCGCCACCTTGCGCACGCAGGCCGCCAGTTCCCCGCAGGCCTTGGCCTTGTCGCGGGCGGCGCGGACCTTGGCGGGGTCGGGGTCGGTGTCGATGGTGGTCCAGGCCCGGTCGAGGGCGGCCATCAGCTTCTGTTGGACGGCGTCGCGCCAGCGGGCGACCTGGTCGGCTCGGGTTTGGGAGGTCTGGGTCATGGCTCTAGCTTGCGCCCGGGCTGAACACCGGGGACAGGAAACGTGCGTTTTCCTGTAAGGCGTTGGATTCGTTGAGGCGGGCGCGGAAAAGTACGGGGATTGAGCGGGGTGAATGCTCGTGCTTTTGGGGTGGGTGAGCCGGCCTGGGCCCCTCCACCGCCGTTCGGCGGTCCCCCTCCCCCTGAGGGGAGGAAGGTGGAACCCTCGCGCGCCAGCCTGTGGATAACTTTCGCGGGTCTTTCCCCGTCGCGCCCGAGGCGGCTAAGAGTACGACCCATGGTTCAGTCCGCCGTCTCGCCGCCTATCGCGGCCCCCGTTTCGCCCGCGTCCGCCGCGCCGCCCGCCTCGCCCGCGCCGCGCACGCGGGCCGGCAAGCGGCTGTCGATCGTCGCGCCCTGCTTCAACGAGCAGGAGGTGCTGGACATGTTCTTCGCGCGGATCGAGGCGGACCTGGCGGCGCTGGGGGTCGATTACGAGATCGTCTGCGTCAATGACGGCAGCCGCGACCACACCCTGGCGGTGCTGCTGAAGCACCATCAGCGCAACCCGCGCGTCAAGGTCATCAACCTGGCCCGCAACTTCGGCAAGGAGACCGCCCTGTCGGCGGGGCTGGACGCGGCGACCGGCGACATGATCGTGCCGATCGATGTGGACCTGCAGGACCCGCCCGAGCTGATCGGCCAGTTCCTGGACGCCTGGGAGGCCGGGGCCGACGTGGCCTATGGCGTGCGGATCGACCGCAGCGCCGACTCGCCGCTGAAGCGGCTGACGGCCCAGGGCTTCTACAAGGCCTTCAACCGGATGTCGGACGTCGACTTGCCCTACAACGCCGGCGACTACCGGCTGATGGACCGGCGGGTGGTCGAGGTGATCCGCCAGCTGCCCGAGCGCAACCGGTTCATGAAGGGGCTGTTCGCCTGGGTCGGCTTCAACCAGGTGGCCGTGCCCTATGCCCGGCCCGAGCGGGCGGCGGGGACCAGCTCGTTCCGCTATTGGAAGCTGTGGAACTTCGCCCTGGACGGCATCACCTCGTTCAGCACCGCCCCGATCCGGGTGTGGAGCTATGTCGGCCTGGTGGCGGGGGTGCTGGCGGTCGGGGTGGCGGGGATGATCGTGCTGCGCACCCTGCTGTTCGGCCGCGACGTGCCCGGCTATCCGTCGCTGATGGTGGTGATCCTGATGAGCTTCGGCCTGCAGATGCTGGCCATCGGCTCGCTGGGCGAATACGTGGCCCGCATCTATCAGGAGGTGAAGGGCCGGCCGCTGTACGTGGTCATGGACCGCTACGGGTTCGATCAGGCAGGCGACGGGGCGTGAGCGTGGCGGCGCTGCTGACTCCGGCGCGGCGGGAGCTGCTGCTCTCGGCCGTCCGCTATGGCCTGGCGGGGATCCTCAACACTCTGGTCGGGTTCACCGTGATCGTGGGCCTGGACGTGGGCCTGCACCTGTCGGCCCACCTGGCCAACGCGATCGGCTACGCGGTCGGGATCTGCGTCAGCTTCGCCCTGAGCAAGCTGTTCGTGTTCAAGGCCCGCCAGGCCAAGCCCCGCGCCTCGCTGCGCTATGGCGTGGCCGTGGCGGTGGCCTTCGCCGTCAACCAGGGGGTCCTGAGCCTGGCGCGGCTGGTCGCCCCGTCCGGCCCGGTCTGGGACGTCGCCGCCCAGGGCGCGGCCGTCGTCAGCTATACCGGGACCCTGTTCCTGCTGGCCCACTACTGGGTCTTCGCCCACCACCCGGACGCCGCCTCCGGCAAGGATACGCCTTCATGGACCGCCTGATCTACGACCGCATCCGCGAGCTGGAGAGCGACCACTGGTGGTTCGTGGGCCGCCGCAAGGTCCTGCGCCGCCTGCTGCGGCGCCTCGCCCCGCCGGCCGGCGCGCGGATCCTGGAGGTCGGCTGCGGGGCCGGCGGCAACGTGCCGCTGCTGCGCGAGTTCGGCGCGGTCGCGGCCCTGGAGCCGGACGACGAGTCGCGCGCCTACGCGTCCGAGCGCCTGGGCCTGGCCATCGACACCGGCCTGCTGCCCGACGGCCTGCCCTATGACCCGGAGAGCTTCGACCTGGTCTGCGCCTTCGACGTGGTCGAGCATGTCGACGACGACGCCGGCTCGGTGCGGGCCCTGGCGCGGCTGGTCAAGCCGGGCGGGGCGATCCTGACCACGGTGCCGGCCTATCCGTGGATGTGGAGCCACCACGACGTGCTGCACCACCACAAGCGCCGCTACCTGCTGCCGGCCTACCGCGCCCTGTTCGAAGAGGCCGGGCTGACGGTGGAGAGCGCGACCTATTTCAACACCCTGCTGTTCCCGCTGGCCGCCGTGCAGCGCACCGCCAAGCGCCTGCTGGGCGACAACAGCGCCGACGACGCCATGCCGCCGGCCTGGCTGAACAAGGCCCTGGCCGGGGTGTTCAGCCTCGAGGCCCCGCTGGCGGCCGGGCCCGGCCTGCCGTTCGGCCTGTCGATCGCGGTGATCGCCCGCAAGGCCTAGGGCCCGGCGGCCGCGCCCGGAGGCGCGAGCCGCCTACCGCAGGACCTTGATCTCCTGCACCGCGATGCCCAGCATCCGAGGGTCGCTGCCGCCGACCCGCGCGTCCGGCAGGTCGAAGGCGAAGCGGACCGTCTCGCCCGGCTTGGCGACGTCGGCCGGCACGGCGAAGCGGTAGGTGTAGAAGGTGGCGGCGCCGATCTCGTGGCTGCCCAGGCGGCGGCCATCGGCATACAGCGTGACCCGCTGCGGACGGATCGGCAGGTCCGAGAAGCCGATCGCGACGATCTCGACGAAGAAGCCGCCGGGCCCGATGGTCTGGGGCGCGTCCAGCTGGAACTCGGCCTTGTGGCCCAGGGTCCACAGGCCCTTGCCGCCGGGGTCCAGCTCGGCCCAGCCCGAGACCAGGGCGGGCGACCGGGGCAGCTGATCCAGGCGGATCGACTGGATCGAAACCCGCGCCGCGCCCAGCTCGCCGGGCGCCACGTGGGTCAGGTCCGCTATGCCGCCCAGGTCGCGGCCACAGATCACCCCGCGCGCGAAGCGATAGCAGTCCGTGCGCTTGGTCACCGGCTGCAGCGAGCCGCCCTCCATCCGCCCCTCGGACAGCACGATGGTCATGCGGCGGTCGCCGGGCGCGGCGGTCTTGGTCACGGACGGATCGATGACGGCGCAGTCGACGGCGTCATTGCTGCGCGCCGTGCCGAAGGTGTTGAGCGTGCCGCCGGTGCGGACGGCCACCAGCGACATCTGGCTCATGACCCGCAGGTCGCCCCAGTCGAGGTTGCAGAAATAGGTCGGGCGGAACACCCACGGCCGGCCGCGGATGGCCGGGCTGTGGGCGAAGCCCGCCGGCACGGCCAGGCTGTCCGGCTCGGCGAAGGTCTTGCGCACGCCCTCGCGCAGGGGACTGGTGTCGTAGGCCTGGACCAGCAGGGCCGCGACCAGCAGGCCCAGGCCGATCGGCCGGCGCAGGCGGCTGACCCAGTTGATGGCGATCGCGGTCAGCAGATAGGCGGGGGCCCAGAAGAAGCGACCGTGGGCGCGGTAGATCGCGACGATGTCGGCCAGCTTGCCCCTGGGCTTGGGGACGTCGAACAGATGCCACGGGCCGGCATAGACGATCCAGCCGATGGCCCAGGCGGTCAGGCACGCCATGGCCAGGATCAACGGCGTCCAGCGCGTCCAGAAGCCGAACTCCGGCCGCCGGCCAGCCGACAGATCCTTGACCGTCAGGCCCAGCATGATCGCCACCAGCAGCAGGACGCCCACGCCCATGAACTGGAAGCCTTCGAAGTACTGGCCGGTGGGGGCCAGCGTCTTGTTGAACCAGGCGCCGTTCCAGGCCTGGCCGAACAGGTTCGAGGCCTGGGGCCAGACCGGCGCCAGGGCGTTCATCGAATAGACGCCCAGCGCGTCGGCGCCGCCGGTCGAGCTGGTTCCGTCGGCATAGCCCAGCAGGAAGGCCGACCCCGCGACCACGGTCAGGACGGCGACGGCGGCGATCGGCATACGCTTCCAGGCGTCGATCCGGCGCTGAGACAGTTCGGCCAGCAGGGCCGCGCCGAAGCAGGCTCCGATCGGAACCAGGTGATAGGCGTGGATCCCCGTGGCCAGTGCGGCCAGGAGCACGAAGCCCGCCACGCGCTTGGCCGTCATGCCGAACCGCGCCGACGACACCGACAGGGCCAGGGCGAACAGCACCAGCCAGTGGCCGCTCAAGGCGATGTGGCCGAACTGGCGCGCGAACCAGGTCGGCATCAGCAGGGCGATGAATCCGCCGATGGCCAAGGCCACCCGGTCCTTCACGCCCAACGACCGCAGCAGGGCCACCATGCTCCAGGCCTGAAGCGGATACGAGATCATCAGAAACAGGCCGAGCGGGTTGAAATAACGGCCCAGGCCCGAGGCTTTCAGCAGGATCGACAGCCAGGGGATGCTGTCGGTGAAGACGATCGACACCGGATGCGGCAGCAGGCCCGACACCATGGTCAGCGGGAAGGTCCAGGGCTGACGGACAAAGGCCTCGTAGGCCGCCGTCATGACCAGCATGTCGTTCTTGGGATTGCTCCAGAACTTCGCCGAGGCCAGCGGGATGTCGAAGCCGAACATGAAGCCGCACAGCAGGATCGGCACGATCGTTATCGCGGCCGCGAACGCGAGCTGCTCAAGCGACGGTTTCTTCGGAAAACGCATGGAATCCCCTCGACTACGAGCGCTGCATAGCATCGAACTCGCGCCTGAACACCCCTGCGGCGGTAACGGCGAGCATGCCTCCGGGGGTTGCAGCGCGCGCGGGGCGGACGGGCGCCAGGTCATGCGGATCACGCCCACGCCGAGGGGCGCGGCTCGACCCATTTAGATTTAGACTTGTAAATTTTACAAGCGCGGGCAACCTGCCGCTTCGGTCCGGAGCGGTGGGAGAGCGTCATGGCGGTGAAGGATTTCGGGACGCGACGGACGCGGCGGCTGCTGGTCCCGTTGATCATCTCGGGGATCGCCGTGGTCGGGATCCTGGGCGCCTTCCTGTTCACCGGCTTCGACCTGGCGCGGTTCGAGCGCGCCCAGGGCTTGATGCCTTCGCCCTCCGCCGCACAGCAGGCGCGCTACCAGCCGCTGGCGCGGACCGAGTGGCGGATCGTGCGGGCCAATCTGGAGGCGCGGCTGAAGCAGACGAACCCGCTGGAGCTGGGCGCGGTGTGGTCCACCCGCACGGGCCAGATCTGCGGCCTGGTCAACGGCCGCGGCAGCTTCGGCGGCCTGACCGCCATGACCCGGTTCTACACCGTCGACCAGCGGCCGGTGTTCCACCAGGACGTCGAGCACGTGCTGTTCCAGAAGACTTGGTTCCAGTGCCGCCGCGACCAGTACGTGATGCTGCACCAGGGCACTGAGGAGCCGGGCTTCTGCGGCACCGAGCTGGGGCGGCGGCGGTGCTACCACGTGCGAAACGGTGTTAGAGAATAGCCCCCCTTCTCCCCTTGCGGGAGAAGGTGTCGGCGGAGCCGACGGATGAGGGGTCGCACGAACGAAGACCGCCGCGACGGCGGTTAGGCTGTCGCGGCGGTTCTGTTCTTCAACCCCTCACCCGACCCGCTTCGCGGGCCACCCTCTCCCGCAAGGGGAGAGGGAAAGCGGGCGTTTAGTAGCTCTGCAGCGGCCTCACGTCCAAGACCTCTTCCGGAGCCACGGCGATGGCTTGCGCCGCCGCCAGGGCGCCGGCCGAGGTGGTGTAGTAGGGCACCTTCATCATCAGGGCCGTCCGGCGGATCTCGAAGCTGTCTTCCAGCGCCTGCTTGCCTTCGGTGGTGTTGAACACCAGCTGGACGCCGCCGTTCTTCATCACGTCGACGATGTGCGGACGGCCTTCCAGGACCTTCTTCACATAGTCGACCTTGACGCCCTGGGTGGCCAGGTAGGCTTGCGTGCCTTCGGTCGAGAGCACCGTGAAGCCGGCCGCCTGCAGCAACTTCACCGGCTCGACGATCCAGGGCTTGTCGCTTTCCTTGACCGAGACGAAGGCCGCGCCCTTGGTCGGGAGCTTGACCCCGCCGCCGAGCTGGCTCTTGGCGAAGGCGCGGGCGAAGGCGGGACCCATGTCGGCCTCGCCGTCGCGCTTCCAGTCCAGGCCCATGACCTCGCCGGTCGAGCGCATTTCCGGGCCCAGCACCGTGTCGACGCCGGCGAAGCGGGCGAACGGGAAGACCGCTTCCTTGACCGCGATGTGGTCGTAGGGAACGTCCTTCAGGCCGAAGCTGGCCAGGCTCTCGCCGGCCATGATCTTGGCGGCGATGGCGGCGACCGGCTGGCCGATGGTCTTGGCCACGAACGGCACCGTGCGCGAGGCGCGCGGATTGACCTCCAGCACATAGATGCGCGGGTTGGCCGAGTGCGGCTCCTCGATGGCGAACTGCACGTTCATCAGGCCACGGACGTTCAGGGCCAAGGCCATCTTGACGGTCTGGCGCTTCAGCTCCTCGACGGTCTCGGCCTTCAGCGAGAAGGGCGGCATCGAGCAGGCGCTGTCGCCCGAGTGGACGCCGGCTTCCTCGATGTGCTCCAGCACCCCGGCCACGAAGACTTCCTTGCCGTCGCACAGGGCGTCGACGTCCACTTCCGTGGCGCGGCTCAGATAGTGGTCCAGCAGGATCGGGTGCTCGAACGAGATCTCGCCGGTGTTGGCGATGTAGCGTTCCAGGTGCTCGTGGTCGCGGATGATCTCCATGCCCCGGCCGCCCAGCACGTAGGACGGGCGCATCACGAACGGGAAGCCGATCTGCTCGCCGGCCGCGCGGGCCTCTTCCCAGGTGCGGGCGATGGCGTTCTCGGGCTGGGCGATGTCCAGGCCGTTCAGCAGCTGCTGGAAGCGCTCGCGGTCCTCGGCCAGGTCGATGGCGTCCGGGCTGGTGCCCAGGATCGGGACGCCCGCCTCTTCCAGCGCGTGGGCCAGCTTCAGCGGCGTCTGGCCGCCGAACTGGACGATGACGCCGGCCAGCTCGCCCTTGCTCATCTCGACATGCAGCAGCTCCAGCACGTCCTCGGCCGTCAGCGGCTCGAAGTACAGGCGGTCGGAGGTGTCGTAGTCGGTCGAGACGGTCTCGGGGTTGCAGTTGACCATGATCGACTCGATGCCGATGGCGTCGAGCGCGAAGGCCGCGTGGCAGCAGCAGTAGTCGAACTCGATGCCCTGGCCGATCCGGTTGGGACCGCCGCCCAGGATCACCGCCTTCTTGCGGTTCGACGGCTCGCTCTCGCACTCGGGGACCTGGCCCAAAGCGCCGGTCTCATAGGTCGAGTACATGTAGGGCGTCGAGGCCAGGAACTCGCCGGCGCAGCTGTCGATGCGCTTGAACACGGGGCGGACGCTGAGCTCCTGGCGCAGGCTGCGCACGGCGGCTTCGGCCTGGCCGGTCAGCTTGGCCAGGCGGGCGTCGGAGAAGCCTTGGGCCTTCAGGGCGCGGAAGCCTTGGGCGTCCTTGGGCAGGCCGCCGGCGCGGACCCAGCCTTCCTGGCGGATCAGCTCGGCGATCTGGCGCAGGAACCAGGGCTCATACGAGCAAGCGGCATTCACTTCCTCGACGGTCAGGCCGTGGCGGAAGGCCTGGGCGATGACGCGCAGGCGGTCGGGCGTGGGGGTGCCCAGGGCGCGGATCACCGCGGCCTTGCCGGTGTCGGGATCGTCGGCGCCGTGGATCTCGACCTCGTCGAAGCCCGACAGGCCGGTCTCCAGGCCGCGCAGGGCCTTCTGGACGCTTTCCTTGAACGTGCGGCCGATGGCCATGACCTCGCCGACCGACTTCATGGCCGTGGTCAGCAGGGGCTCGGAACCCGGATACTTCTCGAAGGCGAAGCGCGGGATCTTGGTGACGACGTAGTCGATCGACGGCTCGAACGAGGCCGGGGTCGCGCCGCCGGTGATGTCGTTCTTCAGCTCGTCCAGCGTGTAGCCGACGGCGAGGCGGGCGGCGACCTTGGCGATCGGGAAGCCGGTGGCCTTCGACGCCAGGGCCGACGAGCGCGACACCCGCGGGTTCATCTCGATGACGACCATGCGGCCGTCGGCCGGGTTCAGGGCGAACTGGACGTTCGAGCCGCCGGTCTCGACGCCGATCTCGCGCAGCACGGCGATCGAGGCCGCGCGCATCCACTGGTATTCCTTGTCCGTCAGGGTCAGGGCCGGGGCGACGGTGATCGAGTCGCCGGTGTGGACGCCCATCGGGTCGATATTCTCGATCGAGCAGACGATGATGCAGTTGTCCGCCGTGTCGCGGACCACTTCCATCTCGTATTCCTTCCAGCCCAGGACGCTCTCTTCGATCAGCACCTCGGTGGTCGGCGACAGGTCGAGGCCGCGTTCGACGATCTCCTCGAACTCCTCGACATTGTAGGCGATGCCGCCGCCGGTGCCGGCCAGGGTGAACGACGGGCGGATGATCGCCGGCAGGCCGACGAACGCCAGGCCTTCGCGGGCCTCGTCCATATTGTGGGCGGCCTTGGACTTGGGGCTCTCGAGGCCCAGCTTGTCCATGGCGTCGCGGAACTTCTGGCGGTCCTCGGCCTTGTCGATGACCTCGGCCTTGGCGCCGATCATCTCGACGCCGAACTTCTTCAGGGTGCCGTCGGCTTCCAGAGCCAGGGCGGTGTTCAGCGCGGTCTGGCCGCCCATGGTCGGCAAGAGGGCGTCGGGGCGCTCCTTCTCGATGATCTTGGCGACCATCTCGGGCGTGATCGGCTCGATATAGGTCGCGTCGGCCACGTCCGGATCGGTCATGATCGTGGCCGGGTTCGAGTTGACCAGGATGATCCGGTAGCCCTCGGCCCGCAGCGCCTTACAGGCCTGGACGCCCGAATAATCGAACTCGCAGGCCTGACCGATGACGATCGGGCCGGCGCCGATGATCAGGATCGAGGAAAGGTCGGTTCTCTTGGGCATGGCTAACTCGCGCGAAGACACGGTCGCGCACATCCGCGCGCCCGCTGTCGACCATCTTGCTGGTTAAGCCGCCCGTTTAGAGACGGAGTCGGATCGGCGCAACCCTTGATCCGGAGAGCATGGTTAGGGGAAGGGAACGTCGATTGAACCGCCCTCTCCCCCGCGGCTCGAAGCCGCGCCGTGGAAGGCGGCGCGAAAAAGGGCTGGACTCTTATTTCGTTGATTAGCTAAATAACGAACATGAGCATCGTCTTCAAAGCCCTGTCCGATCCGACCCGTCGTCGCGTCCTTCAACTGCTGAGGGAGCGCCCCATGACGGCCGGCGAACTGGCGGGCCATTTCCCGAGCTCCAAGGCGACCATGTCGGCCCACTTCGCCGCCTTGCGCGAAGCTGGCCTGATCGTCGCCGACAAGCAGGGAACCACGATCACGTACGCGCTGCGGCTGTCGGTCCTGGAAGACGCTTTGCTAGGCTTCGCCGAGTCCCTCGGGATCGGCCTTCAGGTTCAGGGCGATCCGGCTCTGTCCGCCAAGGAGAGTTCCGAATGACCGACAGGAACAAGCTCGTCGTGTTTCTCGCCGTCGGCGAAATGACGCTCGTCGCGCTAGGGAGCCTGGCCTGGAAGTATCCGCTTCTGGCGCACCTGACCGCGTTCGACGGCTCGGAAACCTGGCGACGCATCTTCGGCCAGGCGGCGGTCATCGTGTTCTGCCCGATATGGCTAGCGCTTGGATGGCTGGTCGCCCAGCATCGTCTAGCCACGGCCGTTCCCCGCCTCTCCGACGACTATCGGCGCTGGACCGAGGTCAGTCTGGTGGCGTCCGGCTTGGCGCTCCTCGTCATGCAGGCCTGGACGGCCCGGAATTTCATTGCTGAGGAAAACCTGGGGCGCGTGGCCTTGCTGCGGGCGATCACGCTGTTCCTGGGCGCCTTGACCGCGGCCCAGGGCAATTTCTTCGCCAAGCTGGAGCCGCCCAGCGGCGTGGGCGCTCCGGCGCCCGGCGTCTGGACCCGGATCGCGCTGCGCATGGGTTGGGTCATGTCCCTGACCGGTCTGGGGGTGATGGCCTGCTCCCTGACGCTCAAGATGCCCGCCCTGTTCTTCGTTCCCGTGGCGGCGATGTTCGCCTTGCTCGCCAACGCCGTCCTGAGCCGTCGCGCGCTGCGCCTGCCGGCCTGAACCCCAACCTCGAGCCTGACTGAAGCCGGAGGGACGCCCTCCGGCTTTTTTGTATTTGACAGCCGCTCATTCTCAATTTAACAAGTCCGTTAATTAACACAGACGTTAAATGAATGACCGATCATCTCTCCACCACCTTCGCCGCCCTGGCCGACCCCACACGCCGCGCCATCCTGGCCCGGCTGGCCACCGGCGAGGCGTCGGTCAACGAATTGGCCGAGCCGTTCGAGATCAGCCTGCCGGCCGTCTCCCGCCACCTGAAGGTGCTGGAAGGCGCGGGCCTGATCAGCCGCACCCGCGAGGCCCAGCTGCGGCCCTGCAAGCTGGAGCCCGAAGCGTTGAAACAGGCGTTCTCATGGATGGAGACCTATCGCCGCTTCTGGGACGACAGCTTCGACCGCATGGCCGCCTATCTGGCCGAGCTGCAGGCCCAGAGCGCCCAGACCGCCCAAACCAAGGCCGCCCAACCTTCAAATCTCAAGCCCCCCACTTCCAAGCGTACGGAGCCCAAGGCATGACCGATGTCGCCTCCCCTACCCCCTCGCCGGCGACCTCGGTCGTGCAGGACGACGAGCTGCTGATCGAGCGGATCTTCGACGCCCCCCGCGACCTGGTCTTCTCGGTGTGGACCCAGCCCGAGCACCTGATGCGCTGGTGGGGGCCCAAGACCTTCACCGCGATCGGCATCGAGCAGGACTTCCGCGTCGGCGGCGCCTACCGCTTCGGGATGCGCAGCGAGGAAGGCCGCGAGATCTGGAAGTCGGGCGTCTACCAGGAGATCGTCCCCGGCGAGCGCATCGTCATGACCTTCCGCTGGGAGGACGGGGCCTGGGACGTCGACAACCTGGTCACCGTCACCTTCCTGCCCATGGCCAGCGGCCGGACGCTGCTGCGCTTCCACCAGACCCCCTTCAAGACCGTCACCGCCCGCGATTCCCACATCGGCGGCTGGACCAGCCTGTTCGAGAAGCTCACCACCTATCTGGAGACCGTCCAATGAACGCCATGACCACCACGCCCCCTGTCGTTTCCGCCTTCGCCTGGGTGCCCGACTTCGCCCGCGGCCACGTGCGCGACCTTCGCGTCCGCTGGGCTCACGAGGAAGCCGGCCTGCCCTATGGCACCCAGAAGCTGGCCACCGGCGAGAACGCCGGCGCCTATCGCGACCAGCAGCCGTTCGGCCAGGTGCCGGCCTATCGCGACGGCGAGGTCGAGATGTTCGAGAGCGGCGCGATCGTGCTGCACATCGCCGAGCAGTCGGAGGCCCTGTTGCCGCGTGAACCCGCGGCCCGGGCCCGGGCCCTGACCTGGATGTTCTGCGCGCTGAACACCATGGAGATCCCGATCGGCAACCTGGCCGACATCGACATCTTCAACGCCGGCGCGGAGTGGACCAAGGAACGCCGCCCGGCCGTCGAGGCCCATGCCCGCAAGCGGCTGGCCGAGCTGGCCCTGCGCCTGGGCGACAACCTCTATCTGGACGGCGACCGCTTCACGGCCGGCGACCTGCTGATGGCCGACGTTCTGCGCAACGCGCCCGCCGCCCTGCTGGCCGAACAGCCCAAGCTGGCTGCCTATGTCGAGCGCTGCACGGCCCGCCCGGCCTTCCAGAAGGCCCTGGCCGCCCAGCTGAACGACTTCACCGGCTCGCCGCCGCCCGGGTGGAACTGAGGGGGCGAGCAAAATCCCTCTTCCATAGGGAGAGGGAGGGGCCCATCGCCATACCCCCAAACGAAAATAGGCCAGCGCAAGCGCTGGCCTATTCTTTTGGACCAAGGTCCAGATGCGAGGGTCGATTAGACCGCTTGCAGCTGGCCGGCCGAGGTCTTGCCGCTGCGGCGGTCTTGTTCCAGCTCGTACGAGACCTTTTGGCCTTCGTTCAGCGAGCCGAGACCAGCGCGTTCAACGGCCGAGATGTGCACGAACACGTCAGCGCCGCCGTTGTCGGGTTGGATGAAGCCGAAGCCCTTGGTGCCGTTGAACCACTTCACGGTGCCGGTAGCCATGGATGAAATCCTTTTAGTCATAGGTGTTCGTCACCCGGAAACGTTCCGGTTGACGATCAAATTTCGTTGGAAGTTCGGGGGGCGCGTCCGGCGCTCCACAGGGGGAGCAAGGAATAGCAGGCCGAGCGGCAGCGAATTCGATGACTCATCTAGCCTCAAATTATTTTCGGAATCAAGAAGAATAATTTCGCCGACTTTTCGAGGATAGCCGCACCCAAAGCTCTGCTTCGCGCGTTTTCGTCTTGGGACGACCTTTTACGACGGGACCGGAGCTTTGGCATGACCTTGATCGAGAAGATCCCCACGCTCAGCGACGCCGAGCTGAAGATCCTGCTGTCCAACGCCCGCCGGCTGGACGTCACCGGCACCCCGGCCCAGCGCCGCGAGGTCGCCATCGTGATCACGCCGCTGGAACGCGAGGCTTCCCGCCGCCGCGCCCTGAACGCGCCGCGCCGCTAGGCGGCGCATTGCGTCGACCCCACGCTTAGGGCCTTGCGGGAGTCATAATTGCAATTCATTCTCAGGAGCATCATCGCGAAGGAGACGACGATGGTTCTGCGGATGACGGGCGCCAGCTGGCTGGCCACGATGATGCGATCCGAACGCGCGCCCGACGAACAGCCCGCGCCGGCCCCGGCCTGGCTGCTGGACGGCGCGGCCGAACCCGAGGTGGTGGAGGCCCCTCCTCCCCATTAGGGGGAGGTGGATCGCCGCGAATACGCGGCGAGACGGAGGGGGTCCGCGAAGCGGTGGTGAACTCGCCACCGCACAGGGCCCCTCCACCGGCGTTCGGCGGTCCCCCTCCCCCAGAGGGGGAGGAAGGTTCCTCACCCCCCGAACGGCCACACCCAGGCGATCAGCCAGGGCGCGACCAGCAGGATCAGCGCGCTGAGCGGCGCGCCCAGGCGGGCGTAGTCGCCGAACCGGTAGCCGCCCGGCCCCAGCACCAGGGTGTTGCACTGGTGGCCGACGGGCGTGAGGAAGTCGCAGCCCGCGCCCACCGCCACGGCCATCAGGAACGGGTCAGGGGATAGCCCCAGCCTTTGCGCCACGCCCATGCCGATCGGGGCGGCGATCAGCACGGTGGCGGCGTTGTTCAGGAACGGCGTGGCGGCCATGGCCACGGCCATCATCGCCGTCAGGGTGGCGATCGGCGGCAGGCCGTGGAACGCCCCCGACAGCCAGCCGGCGATCAGGTCGGCGCCGCCGGTCTTCTGCACCGTGTCGCTGACCGGGATCAGCGCCGCGACCAGCACCAGCACCGGCGCTTCCAGGGCGGCGTAGGCCTCGCGCATCCGCAGGGCGCCGCTGGCCACCACCAGCACCGCCGCGCCGAAGAAGCCCGCCGCCACCGGGATGACGCCAGTCGCGACCAGGGCCATGGCCGCCGCCAGGATCACCACCGGCAGCGCCGCGTGGCGCACCCCGCCCAGCCGCACCTCGCGCTCGGCCAGCGGCAGAAGGCCTAAGGCCTGCAAAGCGCCGGGCAGCGACTGCTCGGCCCCCTGCAGCACGACGATGTCGCCGGCCCGCAGGCGGATGGTGGCCAGGCGGCCGCCCAGCCGGTGGCCGCGGCGGCTGACCCCCAGCAGGTTGACGCCGTGGGTGTCGTTCAGGGTGACGCTGCGGGCCGACTGGCCGATCAGGTCGCTCTCGCCGCCGATCACCGCCTCGACCACCCGCACCTCGTCGGTCGGCTCGTTCATGACGACGGGCCGGTCGGCGTCGCGAAGCCGCAGCTTGGCCGTGACGATCAGCTGGTTCAGCTCCTGTTGCTCGCCCTCCAGCAGCAGGACGTCGCCGGGCTGGATCTTGAGATTGGCGTGCGGCGTCTCGATCCGTCGGCGGCCGCGCAGGATGGCCACCACCGCCACCGCGCCGTCGGCCGCCTTCTTCAACGCCCCGACCCGGCCCTGGTCGAAGCTCCAGTCCTCGGGGACCTCGACCTCGGTGACATAGGCGTTGGCGGCCAGGGCCGCGTCGACGTCGATCGCCGCTTGGCGCGACTTGGGCAACAGGCGGTAGGCGAAGCTCAGATAGGCGACGGCCAGCACGGTCAGGATTCCGCCGACCGGCAGGAAATCGAACATCTTGAACGGATGGCCCAAGGCCTCCTGACGCACCTCCGAGACGATGATGTTGGGCGAGGTGCCGACCAGCACGGCTAGGCCGCCGACCAGCGAACCGAACGCCATCGGCATCAGCAGGCGCCCGGGCGGCACGCCGGTGCGGCGGGCGATCTGCAGGGCGCTGGGCATCATCAGGGCCAGGGCCCCGACGTTCTTGGTGGCCATCGACAGCACCGCCGTCGTCCCGGCCAGGACGGGGACCTGGGTGCGCTCGTCCTTCAGCCGCGGCAGCAGCGGCGCCATCAGCAGATCGACGATCCCCGAGCGCGCCACGGCGGCGCTGAGCACCAGGGCGCTGGCGATGATGATGACGATGTCGTTGGCGAAACCCTCGAACGCGGCCTTCACCGGGATCAGCCCCATGGCCATGCCGACGGCCAGGGCGCCCAGCGCGATCAGGTCGTAACGCCAGCGCCCCCAGACGAACGCCACGATCGTCGCGGCGATCAAGCCGAAGGCGAGGCCTTGATGAAGCGTCACGTGGCGGGGTCCCCTCGAAGCTGCGCCTGGAGGGGAACGGGGCGGGGACGGGGAAGGTTCAAAAGTTGCTCCCCCGCGATGCGGGGGAGCTGTCGCGGAGCGACTGAGGGGGCTAACGCGGCATGGGCCCAGCTTGCCCCCTCCGGCCCTCCGGGCCACCTCCCCCGCAACGCGGGGGAGGAGCGGGAAGCCGCTACGTCAGCGCCTTGCGGGCCGCTTCCCAGTATTGCGCGCCGGTGATCAGGGTGACCAGGGTGGCCAGCCACAGCAGGCTGTGGGCGACGATCGTGAAGCCGCCCATCAGGCCGGGCTCCGGCGGCAGGTCGAAGGCGCCCCACGAGGCCAGGATAAGTTCGGCGCCGATGGCCACCAGCTGCAGGGTGGTCTTCCACTTGGCCAGCAGGGTCACCGGCAGCTTGACGCCCTTGCCGGCCCCGACCTCGCGCAGGGCGCTGACCGCGAATTCGCGGAACAGGATCAGGCCGGCCGGCAGCACGACCATGGCGTTGGGGCCCAGGGCCATCAGGCCCAGCAGGGCGCCGCAGACCAGGATCTTGTCGCCGATGGGATCGAGGATCGCGCCCCAGACGCTGACCGCGTCCAGCTTGCGGGCCAGCCAGCCGTCGAAGAAGTCTGTCACCGAGGCGACGACGAAGGCGTAGAAAGCCCATCGCTCCAGCCGCAGCTGGCTCTCCGCCGTCAGCTGATCGCTCAGCCACGGCACGGCGCCGGCGGCGGCGGCCAGGGCGACGAACATGAACAGCGCCATCGCGAGGCGCGAGCCGGTCAGGATGTTGGGCAGGTTCTTCATGGCCGTCTCATAACGCACAACTCGGCGACACGGCTACGGCCCTGCTTGTTAACCGCGTGCCCCGATTTTTGGGACGCGGGACGCGACTCGCTTCGCTATACAAGCTGGGAGAGCGACGGCGCTCTTGTCGCAGCGGGTGCGCCTAGCGCATGAAACGGCTCGGAGAGGGTGATTTCGGCGACCGTCGCCGCATCGGTTCGGTGCGCGGCCGGCTCGTCCTCCTGACCGTCAGCCTGCTGGCGCCCGCCCTGATCTCGATGGGCTTCCTGCTGGCCGGGGCCGACCGGGAGTCGCGCGGGCAGCTCTACCAGCAACTGGTCACCACCGCCCGGGCCCTGTCCGGCGCCGTCGACCGCCAGGCCGCCACCGGCATCTCGGTCGCCGAGACCCTGGCCACCGACCAGGCGCTGATCAACGGCGACTGGGCCGGCTTCCATGCCCGCGCCAAGCGCGTCACCGAGCGGCGGGCCGGCTGGATCGTGGTCGCCGACGCCGACGGCCAGCAGGTCGTCAACACCCTGAAGCCCTACGGCGCGCCCCTGCCCCGCATCAAGCGGCCGGCCTCCGAGGCCAGCGCCTATTCGGCGGGCCGCAGCAAGGTCTCGGACCTGATCGCCGGTCCCGTGGCCCGCAAGCCGGTGATCACCGTCGGCACGCCGATCATGGTCAAGGGCAGGATGTATGTCCTGTCCTACGTAGTGGAGTCGGCCTCGTTCACCTCGGTGTTCCGCCAGCAGCGCGTGCCCGACCGCTGGGTCGCCACCCTGCTGGACAACAATCGCCACGTGATCGCCCGCTCGCGGCTGAACGAGAAGTTCACCGGCGCCCTGGCGTCGGGAGACATGGCGGAGAACCTCCGCCACTCGACCGAGGGGGTGAACAAGAGCGTGTCGCTCGAAGGCGTGCCGACCATGGTCGCCTATACCCGCTCGCCCCAGACCGGCTGGACCCTGGTGGTGTCGATCCCGCGCGAGGAGCTGGCCAGCACGGTCAACCGCTCGGTCGCCCTGGGCAGCGGCGTCTTCCTGCTGCTGCTGATCATCGGCATCGGCCTGTCGCTGCTCTACGCCCGGCGCATCAATGACGAGATGCGCCAGCTGGTGCTAGACGCCGACGCGATCGGCCGCGGCGAGACCCTGCCGCCGGCCAATCCCGACGCCCTGGAAGAGATCGCCGCCGTCCACGCCGCCCTGCGCGCCGCCTCCCGCGAGCTGAAGGCCCGCGAGGAGCGCCAGGGGGTGATGATCAACGAGCTGAACCACCGGGTGAAGAACACCCTGGCCACCGTCCAGGCCCTGGCCCGCCAGACCTTCGCCAAGGTGAAGGGCGCGCCGGTCGAGGTGTTCACCGATCGGCTGATCGCCCTGTCGGGGGCCCACGATCTGTTGACCCGCACCGGCTGGCGCGAGGCCGAGATGGCCGCCTTGGTCGAGGCCAGCCTGGGAGCGCATGTCGACCGCGTCATCCGCGCCGGCCCCGACGTGGCCCTGGCCCCGCATACGGCCGTGGGCCTGTCGATGGTGTTCCACGAGCTGGCCACCAACAGCGCCAAGTACGGCGCCCTGTCGTCGCCGGAGGGCCGCGTCGAGGTGTTCTGGCGCGTCGATCCTGTGACCGACAAGCTGGCCTTCACCTGGCGCGACATCGGCGGCCCGCCGGTGACCCCGCCCAAGACCCCCGGCTTCGGCACCCGCCTGATCGAGAGCTCGATCCGCCGCGAACAGAAGGGCCAGGCGCGGTTCGACTTCCGCCCCGACGGCCTGGTCTTCGAGGCCAGCCTGCCGCTGCCCGAGGCGGTCCGCTGGAGCAACGCCTTCTGATGGCCGACGAAGCCGCTTTGGTCGCGGCCTTCGTGCGCGACGAGCGGTTGCCCCCGGCCTTCGCCGACCTCGCCGCCCGCCTGCACCGGCCGCTGGCCGCGCGGATCGCCGACTGGACGGCGGGACGCCAGACGCCGCTGGTGGTCGGGATCTGCGGGCCGCAGGGCTCGGGCAAGTCGACCCTGACCGCCCTGGTCGCCTGGCTGCTGGAGGCGCGCGGCCTCAAGACCGCCGTCCTGTCGATCGACGACCTCTACCTCCCCCGGCCCGAGCGCCTGCGGCTGGCGGACGAGGTCCATCCGCTGCTGGCCACGCGTGGCGTTCCGGGAACCCACGACCCCGCCCTGGGCCTGGCCGTGCTGGACGCCCTGGCGCGGCCGGAGACCACCGCCCTGCCCCGCTTCGACAAGGCGCAGGACGACCGCGCGCCAATGGCCGACTGGCGGGTTTTCGAGGGGCCCGCCCAGGTAGTCCTGCTCGAGGGCTGGTGCGTCGGCGCTCGGCCCCAGCCGGAGGAGGCCCTGGCGGAGCCGGTCAACGCCCTGGAGCGCGACGAGGACCCCGACGGCGCCTGGCGCGGCTTCGCCAACGCGGCCCTGGCCGGATCGTACGCGGCCCTCTTCGCCCGGCTCGATCGCCTGGTGCTGATGACCGCTCCGGATTTCGCCGTGGTCCGCCAGTGGCGCGGCGAGCAGGAGGCGCGCCTGCGCGAACGCCTGGCCGCCCAGGGCCACGACCCGGCCCTGGGCATGGACGAGCCCGCCCTCGACCGCTTCGTCGCCCACTACGAGCGCCTGACCCGCTGGATCGCCGACGACCTGCCCTCGGTCGCCGACGTGACCGTACGACTGGACGCGGAGCGCCGGCCGGCGGAAAGCCTGGCGCTCAACGCATAAATCCCTTCCAACACTTGCCTTCCTCGCCCTCGTGGCGAGGACCCATGGCGCGGCCGGGCTCGACGATGGCCAGCGGGCGCCGTCAGCGTGGGCGCACAACTGACGAGCACCGCGTCAGTTGAACGCTGGGCCCTAGGCACAAGGCCTAGGGAGGCGAGGATTGGGAGTGGCGGAGCTAGCCACGACGAACGCCGATCCCTAAATGGCGGGGATGACCGCCGAACCTTCACCGTACACCAACGACGACATCGCCGCCCTGGCCGAGCGCCTGCTGGATCGCACCCTGCCCAAGGAGCAGTGGACCCACGCCGCCCACCTGACGGCCACCCTGCGCCTGGTCCGCACGCGCGACACGGGGCTGGAGCGCGACCTGCCGGGGATCATCCGCGCCTACAACGTCTCGGTCGGCGGGGTGAACGACGACCAGGGTGGCTATCACGAGACCATCACCCAAGCCTATCTGGCCGCCATCCGCGCCTTCGTGGCCGGCCTGCCGGACGAGACCGCCGACGCCGAGGCCGCGGCCCGGCTGCTGGCCACCCCGATGGGCGACAAGGCCTGGCCGCTGACCCACTGGTCGCGCGAACGGCTGTTCTCGGTGGACGCGCGGCGCGGCTGGGTGGATCCGGACCTGAAGCCCCTGGATCATCCGCCGGGCGAGTAGGGCCCGACGCGCGCGTGCACGACCGCCTGGCGATCGACGTGGATCCTGCGCCAGGCCGGATTGGCGTCCAGGGCCGCGACGGCCGGGTCATCCGGCGTGAAGATCGTCCAGGCGACGCGATGATCGCGGGCCAGCTTTTCCAGCGCGGCGGGATCGGGGCTGACGGCGGCGAAATAGGCGGCGCTGAACGCGTCGCCGTACATGTCGGCGCGGCCGTCGATGAACGGCCGCACGCCCTTGTAGATCAGGTAGCCACCAAGGCCGTAGCCGTTCAGGACCGGCCTGGCCTTCAGGTCCGCCGGCACGCTGTCCAGCGCCGTGACGGGGCTGTTGAGGCCGTCGCCCCGCTGCAGCGGCAGGGCCAGGCGCAGGCCGGCCAGGGCGAGGCAGGCGACGCCGAAGCCGACCAGCCAGGCGCGGGGCGTCCGGTCCGTCCGCACGTCGTGTCCCAGCGCCTCGGCCAGCGGCCGCGCCAGCAGCAGCGGCGCGATCGCCACCAGCACCAGCTGGTGGCGGACGTGCTGCAAGGCCATGAACAGCAGGGCCAGCAGCAGCAGCAGCCGGATCGGCGGGACCTTCACGCCTCGACCCAGGCAGACGAACAGGGTCGCCAGCAGCGCGGCCATGAAGGGCGTCACGTGCGAGAAGTCCTGGGCTCGCCACTCCGTGATCTGCGGCAGCACGGTCATGGTCATCAGCTGGAACGGAAACAGCAGCGCTTGCGGCCCGTGCGGCGTGACCACCGCGCAGGCCAGGCTGGCCAAGCCGAACAGGCCCCAGTCGCGCAGGACCTTCATCCGCTCGGCGCCCGGCGCGGCCAGGGCTTCCAGCCCGAAGGCGCCGGCGACCACGAAGCCGAACACATAGCTGCCGTGCAGATTGGCCCACAGCGTCATCAGCAGGGCGAAGGCTAGGCGCGGCGGCCGGTTCTCGTCGCGCGCCGCCAGCATCTCCAGGGTCCAGGCCAGCAGCAGCGGCAGCATGAACAGGTGCGGCCGGACCAGCAGGCTGCCGCCCATGCAGGCCAGGGACAGGGTCGCCGTCACGATCAAGGTCAGGCCGCCCAGGTCGCGCGCCAGCCGTCGGGCCAGCATCCAGGCCGAACCGCCGGCGACGGCGGCGAACAGGATGACCACGCCGCTCCACCCGGCGACGCGGGCGGCCAGGGCCATCAGCGCCTCGGACAGCCACTCGTGCGCCACCCAGGGATGGCCGGCCATGGAATAGGAGAAGACGTCATGGTCGGGGACGCGGCCGTGGGCCAGGATCCACGCGCCGGTGGCCATGTGCCACCAGGTGTCGCCGTCGTTGAGCGCCTGGGGCGCGAACAGCATCACGGCCGCCATCGCCAGCGCCGCCGCTAGCGGCGTCGCCACGCGGGCGAGCGCGGTCTCGGGCTGTTGGGTCACGGCGGCCTCCCCTTCGCGAAAAGGGCTAAACCCAAGGCCTGAACAGACCGTTGTCTCGGCCGCTCGCCGGCCAGCAGCTCCGCCGCGTCGGCTGAGGCTACAGCTTCCAGCCGCATCCCTCCGCCAGCGACTTGACGGCCACGTCGATGCCCTTGAGCGGAAACACCGCGGTCACGGGATTCTCGTTGTAGGGCGTCGTCTGGAGCACCAGCCGATCGGCCTTGGCCATCCGCTTGATCAGCTCAACGGGTGAGCCTGGCGTGAAGGTGGCGTTGCTGTCCGTCGAGACGCCCCATCGTTGCGTGGCGGCCGGGGCCGCGCCAACGCGCACCGTCACCCTTTTCCACTCGGCGTAGACGTCATGGCTGTCATCGCCGAGGTAGTCATTCCAATTGACGTAAAGTTCCGTCTTGTTCGACTGACAACGGATCGTCAGCACCACGGGATCACCTGTGCTCGAGGTTCCCTCGCTCGCGGTCAGGCTGGCTAAACGGGTCTTGCTGTCGTCGACGGGGTTGACGGTCTCGTGCGTTGTCCACGCGCCCAGCGCGGCATTGGCGCCGGTCGCGCCCGAACGATCATCGATACCCTCGGCGAACTTACC
This sequence comes from Caulobacter sp. Root343, assembly GCF_001425745.1. Lineage (GTDB taxonomy): Bacteria > Pseudomonadota > Alphaproteobacteria > Caulobacterales > Caulobacteraceae > Caulobacter. The sequence continues at coordinate 340,473 of NZ_LMDF01000005.1, forward strand.
GTAGCAGCGCTTCAGCACCTTGCCGAAATCCGAGCTGCCGACGAAAGTCACGCTTACGCCATCGTAGAAGAACGGCTCATACCCCGTGTACGCCCCCATTCTGTTCTTGGCGTTGACCTCTCCCTTGTAGATCGAAGTCTCGTTAGGGCACCGCTGAACGTCGCGAAACTGGGCGGAGACACCGTCCATGAGGTCGCGCTTGACAGCTTCTTCGACCTTGTTCTCACACCCGGTCAAGCCAAGGGCCGCGACGCACAGGGCCGCGAGCTGACGACGTGATTTCATTCCCCCTCCGAGCCGCGTCGGGCGGCGGTATTAATTTCCGCAGGCCCGCGACCAACTAGAACGTGCACCCAAAACCAGCATGTCGAGAAACGGTAGCCCTCGCAATATGGAACGGTCGCTCCGCCTCCCCGCGCTCACGGTCACGCCGGTGCTTTTCTTGAACCGCCTGTACAAAAAACGGAAAGACCAAGCGTCGCGCGCGGGCTAAGAGCGCGGTCCCATGACCGATCGCCTCCACGCCTTCCTGCGCGGCCCTCTCCTGCGCGGCAAAAGCCCCATCCGTCCGATCGACGCCCTGCGCGGCGGGGCCGGGGCCTTGCTGGGCCTGGTGTTCGCCGGAATCCTGGGACGCTTCGCGGTCTCTTCTTTTTCTGGGGGCGGCGGCGACTGGCTGCACCCGCTGCTGGTGGCGCCGATCGGGGCCTCGGCGGTGTTGGTGTTCGCCGTGCCGGCCAGTCCGCTGGCCCAGCCGCGCTCGGTGCTGGGCGGCAACATTGTCTCGGCCCTGGTCGGGATCACCGTGGCGATGCTGTTCCCGCAGCAGCCTCTGATCGCAGCGCCCCTGGCGGTCGGGACCGCGATCGGGATGATGATGCTGCTGGGCTGTCTGCATCCGCCCGGCGGCGCGGTGGCCCTGATCTGCGTGATCGGCGGGTCGGCCGTGACCAAGGCCGGCTATCTGTTCGCCTTCAGCCCGGTGGCGGTGGACTCTCTGCTGCTAGTCGGCGCGGGGATGCTGTGGGGCAAGGCGACCCGGCACTCGTATCCGCACCGCGCGCCCGCCGCCCTGGTCAGCCCGCACGGCACCAAGGACCCCGCTCCGGCCGCCCGCATCGGCTACAGCCCCGTCGACCTCGACCAGGCCCTGGCCCGCTACGGCGAACTGCTGGACGTCAGCCGCGAGGACCTGGACGCCCTGTTCCGCGAGGTCGAGCTGTCGGCCGCCGAACGCCTGCACAACCAGATCCGCTGTGGCGACGTGATGTCCAAGGACGTGATCAGCCTGCATCACGACCAATCGTCGGAAAGCGCCCTTGCCTACATGCGCGAGCATGAGCTGCGCGCCGCCCCCGTGGTCGACGCCGACGGCCGGGTCATCGGCATGGCCCGCCGCGCCGAGCTGCAGGCCAACCGCCGCCGCACGGTCGAGGCGGCGCTGGACCCGTTCGTCCACAAGGTCATGGAAAGCACCCCGATCGCGGCCCTGCTGCCGATCCTGTCCAGCGGCCACACCCACGAGGCCATGGTCGTCGACGGCGACCGCCGCCTGATCGGCGTGATCACCCAGACCGACCTGATCGCGGTCCTGTACCGCGCGCATATCGTCGAGGCGGTGGTTGCGGCCTAGGGTTCATCGGGCGATCCTCCACGCCAAGCCTTGCCGAACGCCGATCCGGCGACCATCGTTCGCGCGACAAAAGCAAAGCGGGAAGCGTCCGAATGATCGTCGTCCACCACCTCAACAACTCGCGCAGCCAGCGCGTCCTGTGGCTGTTGGAGGAGCTGGGCCTTCCCTACGAGATCAAGCCCTACCAGCGTGACGCCCAGACCATGCTGGCCCCGCCCGAGCTGCGGGCCATCCATCCGCTGGGCAAGTCACCGGTGGTGACCGACGGCGACAAGGTGATCGCCGAAACCGGCGCGATCGTCGAATACCTGCTGGAGACCTACGGCCAAGGCCGGCTGATCCCGGCCGCCGGGACGCCCGAGCGTCTGCGCTACACCTACTGGCTGCACTACGCCGAGGGTTCGGCCATGACGCCTCTGCTGCTGAAGCTGGTCTTCACCGCCCTGCCCGATCGCGCGCCCGGCCTGCTGAAGGGGCTGGTCAAGGCGATCGCCGCCAAGGCCCAGGCCGGCTTCGTCGACCCGCAGCTGAAGGCCCATGTCGACTACTGGGAGGCCGAGCTTGCCAAGTCCGAATGGTTCGCCGGCGACGCGATGACCGGGGCCGACATCATGATGAGCTTTCCGCTGGAAGCCGGCGCCGCCCGCGCCGGGGCGTCGAACCGGCCACACGTCAAAGCGTTCCTGGACAAGATCCACGCCCGCCCCGCCTTCCAGCGCGCCCTCGAGCGCGGCGGGCCTTATGCCTACGCATAGAGGCGCCTACGCCTGAACCCGCTGCTGCCAAAAACCGGCGCGAGCCGCGCTAGCGTCCGCCACCCCACAAGGAGGACCCCATGAAGATCGTCACCAGCCTCAGCTTCAAAGGCGAATGCCGCCAGGCCTTTGACTTCTACGCCCAGGTGCTGGGCGGCAAGGTCACCGCGGCCTTTCCGTTCGGCGAGGGCCCGCCCGACATGCCGGTCGATCCCCAGTACAAGGATTGGCTGATGCACGCCTGGCTGGACGTCGGCGACCAGTCGATCATGGGCGCGGACATGCCGCCCGAATTCGCCCCGAACATCGACAAGCCCAAGAACGGCTTCGACGTCACCTATCACACCGACGATCCGACCGAGGCCCGCCGGGTGTTCGACGCCCTGTCCGAGGGCGGCAAGGTCGGCATGGCCTTCGCCGAGACCTTCTGGTCGCCCGGCTATGGCAGCTTCACCGACAAGTTCGGCATTCCGTGGATGATCAACACGGTGCCGAAGCAGGGCTGAGGATCGATCCAAGAGTGGATTGCGGAAACGGCGGCGGTTTGCTAGCGCAACCTTAGGGGAGCCCTTTCATGCCGCTTACACGTCCGGTCGTTCTCGTCGCCGCCATGCTGGCCCTGTCCGCCTGCGCGGGCGGCGGCGGCGGGGGCCCGGGCCCCACGCCGCCGGTGGTCACGCCAACGCCGCCGCCGAAACCGCCCGCGCCTCCAGCCACGCCCTACGCCTCCAATTGCGCGACGACGCCGAACGCCGTCACCTGCTCGGGCGGCAGTCTGGGGACAGGCGCCTTCACGATCCAGCAGCTGCAGGCGGACCAGGGCGGTTTCGCGTTTGACTACATCAGTCTCGACAACCGCAAGACCACCCGGACCGACGATGACCTGTACGTCCTCGCCAATACGCGCGGGGCGGGGGTGATCTATCGCTACTACGAGACTCCGACGACCAAGATCGACGGACTGGGCCGGATCCGCGTCGGCGCGAACTACGGCCGCGACGGGGTGACCGGCGCGCAACTGCCGGGCGACGGCACCACCCTCACGCTCTACGACATCGCCAACGTGCTGCAAGGCGGCCTGGACTACGTCCAGCTGGGCAGCCTTTCGTCGGCCGGCGGGACTGGCGCGCCCTCGTACTTCGCCATGGGCCAGGGCTTCCTGCAGCCGACGCTGCCGGCCACCGGCACGGCCAAGTTCGACGGCGGCGCGCGCGGATCCTATGTCACCGGCGCCGGGGTGGTCTATTCGACCGCCAGCGACATCACCCTGACCGCCGACTTCGCCAAGGCCTCGGTGGCGGGCTCGGCGTCGAACTTCTACGTCATGGACTCCACGGGCGCCGCCTTCGCGCCCAAGGACCTGAACTTCAGCTTCTCCGGCGCGATCGAGACCAACCGCGTGTACGGCCCCCGCTTCGACGGAACGGCCACCGGGACGAATGCGACGGGGACGGTCAGCGGCGCCTTCTATGGCGAACGGGGCGGGCCGCCGGTCGAGGTCGGCATGGGCTACAAACTGACCGACACCGCCGGCGGCGTGCTGGCGGGCGTAGGCGGCCTCAAGCGCAATCCGTGACATTCCCGCTCCGGCGGGCGGCGCTGCTGCTGTTTGCGTTCCTGATCCTGGCGCCCGCCGCCCGGGCCGGGCAGACCGAGGAACCACCGCTCGCGAGCGGTGAGGCGAACCGCGGCTTCGCCGACGCCCTGGTGCGTGACCTCCGGGCCGGGGACCACGCGGCCGCCCTGGCGCTGATCGAGGCTCGTCCCGACATCGCCGCCACGCCGGCCGGCGTGCGGCTGCGCGCCGAACTGCTGCTCAAGCTGGGCCGTCCGACCGAGGCGATCGCCTTGCTGGAAGCCCATCTCACCCAGGACGACACGGACGCCGTGGCCCGTTACCAGCTGGGAGAGATCCATTTCGCGGCCCGGCGCGACCGCGCCGCCGCCCTGGCCTACCGTTTGGCGTTGTCCGGCCAGCTGGACGCGCCCCGCCGCTCGATCGCCGCCGCGCGCCTGGCCGAGATCGAGACCCGTCGCGATCTGCGGCTGTCCTTTTCGGCTGCGGTCGCGCCCGACAGCAATATCAATGGCGCGACCAACGCCACCTCGGTGGAGCTGTTCGGCCTGCCGTTCACGCTCTCCGACGAGGCCCGGCGGCGCGGCGGCGTTTCGGCCAGCGTGGGCGCTTCGGCGGAGCGCCGCTGGCGCCTGTCCGGGCGCTACGCCATCAAAGGCGGCGCTTCGACCCTCGTGGTGGACGCGCCGGGCCGGACATTCGACCAGTCGCAGTGGGCTGTCCGCGCCGGACCGGAGCTGCGCCTGACCGACCAGGCTCGCCTGGATCTGGCGGCCACCTATCGGGACATCCGCTTTGGCGGCGCGGCTCTCGAGACCTGGAGCGGCGCCCAAGCCACGCTCGAGGCCTACGCCCGTCACGACCTGCGCTGGGACGCGCAAGCCCACCTGGACCATATCGACAGTCACCGCGGCCCGGGCCTCGACGGCTGGAGCTATGGCTTGCAGGTGGGACGGACCCGCTTCCTGGGCCCCAGCGCCCTGTGGCGCGCCAATGTCGCCATCGACGTCCACGACCTGGCCGAAGCCCAGGCCGGCTATCGCGAGGCGCGATTGTCGGCCGGTCGGCTGTTCGCCCTGCCCCTCTCCACCCTGGCCTATGTGGAGCCATACGCTCAGACCCGGCGCTTCGCCGACCGTTCGTCCCTGTTCGGCGTGCGGCGTGTCGATCGGGAATATGGGGCCTCGGCGCGGCTTTCCCGGCGGGATTGGCTCGTGCTTGGCGCGTTTCCGTTCGTACAGCTCTCGGCGTCGCGAGCGACGTCCAACATCGTCCTGGGCCGTTACGCCCGCCAACGGGTCGAGTTCGGTTTCACGCGCGATTTCTAGGGATCCCCTCACCCAAGGCCAGGCTCGCCCCCTTGCTTATCCGGAACTGGGCGCCTATCCTCCCAGCCCCCGGTAGCGTGCGCCCGCGACCGGAAGTCTTTCCTCCCAAGGCGTCCGAGCTAAAATCCGCAATGGAAAAAGTGCCGATGACCGTCGCGGGGTATCAAACCCTCGACGAAGAACTGAAGCGTTTGAAGACCATCGAACGACCGGCCGTGATCGCCGCGATCGCCGAGGCGCGCTCGCACGGCGACCTGTCGGAGAACGCCGAGTACCACGCCGCCAAGGAGCGTCAGGGCTGGATCGAAGGCCAGATCGCCGAGATCGAGGACCGGATCGCGCGCGCTCAGGTTATCGACGTGTCCAAACTGTCGGGCGCGCAGGTGAAGTTCGGCGCCACCGTCTCGGTGGTCGACGAGGACACCGAGGACGAGGCTCGCTACCAGATCGTGGGCGAGCACGAGGCCGACGTGAAATCGGGCCGGATCTCCGTGTCCTCGCCGCTGTCGCGCGCGATGATCGGCAAGGAGGTCGGCGAGGTGGTCGAGGTCAACACCCCCGGCGGCACCAAGGCCTACGAGATCCTCAAGGTGGAGTGGCTGTAAGGCGGTCTTCCGCCCCAGCTGCGCCATAAACACGGTTCAATGGAGCGAGGCCGCTTTTCGAGCGGCCTTGTTTCGTTTGCGTTGTCCGGGATCGACGACTTGGCCGAAGCTCCCAAACCTCCCCCGCCCAGCCTTCCGCTGAACGTGTGGGCCGTGTCCGACGGACGCGCCGGCATCGAGGCCCAGGTCGTGGGTCTGTCGGAGGCGATCGCGCGCCTGGTCCCCTGCGAGGTGACGGTCAAGCGCGTGGCCTGGAAGGGTCGCGTCGGGCGGCTGCCGTGGTGGCTGAACCTGCTGCCCAAGCGCTGGCTGACGCCCGAAAGCGGGATTGAAGGCGACTGGCCCGATCTGTGGATCGCCGCCGGCCGCGCCACCCTGCCCCTGTCGATCCGCGCCAAACGCTGGTCCGGCGGCAAGACCTATGTGGTCCAGATCCAGGACCCCCGCGTGCCGGCCACCATGTTCGACCTGGTGATCCCGCCCAAGCACGACCGCATGTCGGGCGACAACATCCTGGCCATCACCGGCTCGCCGCACCGGGTGACGCCGCAGCGGCTCGAGACCGAGTACGCGGCTTTCGCCGAGGTCATCGATCCCCTGCCCCGCCCACGCGTGGCGGTGCTGATCGGTGGCCGGTCCAAGGCCTTCGACCTGTCCAGCGAGCGCGCCGCCCAGATCGCCCATGCGATCCAGATCCCGCTGGAGCAGGAGGGCGGCTCGCTGCTGATGACCTTCTCGCGCCGCACGCCCGAGGCGGCCCGCGCCCTGATGACCGCGCGCCTGCGCCACCTGCCCGGCATGATCTGGAACGGTGAGGGCGCGAACCCCTACTTCGCCTTCCTGGCGGCCGCCGACTACATCCTGGTCACCGAGGACTCGACCAACATGGCCACCGAGGCGGCCTCGACCGGCAAGCCGGTGTTCGTGCTGAAGATGGACGGCTCCAGCCTGAAGTTCCGGATGTTCCACGAGGAGCTGGAGAGCCAGGGCGCGGCGCGCCCCTACGGCGGCGCCTTCCACGGCTGGACGTACGAACCGGTCAACGAGACCGACCGCGCGGCGCGAGAGGTGCTGGCGCGGATCGGGGTGGAGATCCCGGAGGCGGTGATCGAAGCGCCGGTGGTCGAGGCCGCGCCGAAACCGATCCGGAAGGCTCGCGCGAAGAAGGTTGAAGCGATCGAGGCGCTCGCCGACAAGCCCACGCCGAAGCCGAGAACGCCTCGCGCGGCCAAGCCGAAAGCCTGATTTTTCCGATTGCCGGCGTGCAAATGTTCGCATTATGTTCGCGTCATGATTGAGCCGCCAGCAGCGCCACCACCAGGCAAGGCTGCCCGCAACGAACAGCGGAAAGCCTTTGCCGCGACGTGCAACGCGGTCGCGATTTCCGTGTTGGTCTATGCAGTGTTTCAGCCGGTCATGTCAGGGCATGGGAGCTTGGTGAGCCTGGCCGGCGCCTCCCTAGCCTTCGTTGTGCTGCAGGCCGTTCTCCATTACATTTTGAAGCAAGTGGAGGACTGAATGGACTTTCTCCTTCGAGCCACCCTGCTCAGCCTCGTGTTCGCCGCCGCCGCGTACGGCGTGTTCTGGCTGTCCATGCGAAGCGACCGCCGCTGATCCTCGCCATTCTTCAGGCCCGCATGAGCTCCACCCGCCTGCCGGGCAAGGTGCTGATGCCGATCGTGCGGCAACCGATGATCGTGCGGCAGATCGAGCGCGTGGCCCGCGCCAAGCGCGTCGACAAGCTGGTGGTGGCCACCTCCGACCGCCCCGAGGACGACGCCATCGAGGCCGCCGTGCGCCGCGAGGGGATCACCGTGTTCCGGGGTTCGCTGGACGACGTCCAGCGGCGCTTCATCGGAGCCTTGGACGCCCACCCGGCCGAGCATGTGGTGCGGCTGACCGCCGACTGCCCGCTGGCCGATCCCGACCTGATCGATGCGACCCTCACGCTCTGTCTCTCGAAGGGCGCCGACTACGCCAGCAACACGCCCGAGGGCCACGCCCACCCCAAGGGCACGGACGTCGAGGTGATGACCGCCGCCGCCCTGCGTAGCGCCGCCGCCGACCCGACGCCGGAAGCCCGAGAGCACGTCACCTGGGACCTGAGACGCCGGCCCGACCGTTGGAAATGCGCCTGGCTGCCGTGCTTCCCTGACCAGGGCGCGGTGCGCTGGACCGTGGACCGGCCCGACGACTACGCCTTCGTGGCGAGCGTCTATGACGCTCTCTATCCGAAGAACCGGGCCTTCACCTCGGATGATGTGAGGGCCTTCGTGCGCGGCCGCCCCGACCTGGCCGACTACGGCGGTGATCGGCGCGCATGACCAAGATCCTGTTCATCTGCGCCGCGGGCGCCAGCGTCGGCGGCGGCCACGTGATGCGCTCCTTGACCTTGGCCCACGCCCTGGCCGAACGCGGCGCGGCCTGCGCGTTCAAGACGACGCTCGAGGTCGCCAAGGTCCTCGACGCCTTCGCCCCGGACATGGCCCGCGCAGACAGCGACGAGGGTTTCGACGCCGTGGTGTTCGACAGCTACGCCCTCGCCGCCGACGACCACCGCGCCCTCGCCAAGGGCCGTCCCGCCCTGGTCATCGACGACCTGGCCGACCGCCCGCTGGCCGCCGACCTGGTGCTGGACTCCGGTCCGGCGCGACGGGCGGAGGACTATGCTGGCCTGGTCGCGCCCGAGACGCGACTGCTGCTCGGCCCCGCCTACGCGCCCGTGCGGCCGGCCTTCGCGGCCCTGCGCGAGGACGCCCTGGGGCGACGGGCCGGAACGCCGCCCGTGCGGCGGATCCTGGTGTCGCTGGGCCTGACCGACGTCGGCGGGATCACCGGACGGGTGGCCGCCCTGCTGCGGCCGATCGTCGGCGACGTCGCCCTCGACCTGGTGGTGGGCGGCGGCGCGCCCAGCCTGCCGACGTTGTGGGCCTTGGCGGCCGAGGACCCGCGCCTGGAGCTTCACGTCGACACCCAGCATATGCCCGGCCTGCTGCTGGAGGCCGACCTGGCGATCGGGGCCGGCGGCTCCACGACCTGGGAGCGCTGCGTCCTGGCCCTGCCGACCCTGACCCTGATCCTGGCCAACAACCAGGTCGCCGCCGCCCGGGCGCTGGAAGCGGCGGGCGTGACACCATGCCTGGACGTCGCCGCGCCGGACTTCGACACCGCGTTCGGGAAGGCGGTCGAGGGCCTGCTGGCGGACGAGCGCCGGCGCGCGGCCCTGTCGGCGGCCAGCACGAAGGTCTGCGACGGCCTGGGAGCCGATCGCGCGGCGGACGCGTTCCTGGCCCTGGTCTAGGGCCAATCGACGTTCATCCAGGCAAATTCCACTGCCTTCCTGGGCCTTGTGCCCAGGACCCATGCTTGAGGCAGGTGTGGACTTTCTGGGTCCGCGCGGTGGAAGGGCCGTTAACTCAGCCTCAATTCCGTTGAAGCTGAACCCTGGGTCCTGGGCACAAGGCCCAGGAAGGCGGGTGAATTCAATTCGTGGCGAATGCCGACGGACACCAGCCCTCCCGTCGAAAGCTCTAGCGAACGCCGTTCACTTACCGCATCCTGGCCGCGAACAACGGGAGGGCGGAACATGGCGCGGGCGAAATCCGTGGTGGTCACGGGCGTGTCCACCGGCATCGGCTGGGGCGCGGTCAAGGTGCTCACCGCCCAGGGCTTCCACGTGTTCGGCAGCGTGCGCAAACAGGCCGACGCCGACCGCCTCTCGGCCGAGTTCGGCGCGGCGTTCACGCCGCTGCTGTTCGACGTCACCGACGAGGCCGCCGTCCGCGCGGGCGCCCGACAGGTCGAGGCGGCGCTGCAAGGCCAGACCCTGGCGGGCCTGGTCAACAACGCCGGGATCGCGGTGGCCGGACCGCTGCTCTACCTGTCGATCGACGACTGGCGCCAGCAGCTGGAGGTCAATCTGACCGGGGTGGTGATCGCCACCCAGGCCTTCGCGCCCCTGCTGGGGGCGGGCGGCGCGGCGGTGAAGGACCCGGGCCGGATCGTCAACATCTCCTCGGTCGGCGGCCGCAACGCCAACCCGTTCATGGCCCCCTACTGCACCACCAAGTTCGGGTTGGAGGGCCTGTCGGAATCCCTGCGCCGCGAGATGCTGCCGTTCGGGGTCGAGGTGGTGGTGGTCGCGCCGGGCGCGGTGGCCACGCCGATCTGGGACAAGGCCGACCAGATCGACACCGCCCGCTACGCCAACACCCCCTACGCCACCGCCCTCGACCGGCTGCGCGCCTACATGCTGCAGATCGGCAAGGCCGGCCTGCCGCCCGAGGCGATCGGCGAAGCGATCCACACCGCCCTGACCGCGCCGCGTCCCAAGGTCCGCTACGTCGTCTCGCCCTCGCCGATGCAGGTGCTGATGACCGAGATCCTGCCCAAACGAACCCTGGACCGGATCACCGGCAAGCGGCTGGGTCTGCTGCCGGAAGGGTAGATTTAGTGTTGTAATTCCACCCAAGCCAGCCCAGCATCGCCGGGGTTGGCCGAGGGGGAATCAATGCCGAAGGAACGGATCGTCCTGCTGGACGCGCTGCGGGGTCTGGCGACCCTGGGCATCCTGCTCTGCAACATCCCGCTGGCCTTCATGCCGGAGGGCGTCGCCGAGAGCGTGCCGTTGTGGCCGCTGGGCCAGTCGCCGGCCAGCCTGGCGGTCTGGTGGATCACCCAGGTGTTCTTCCAGCAGAAGTTCTACACCCTGTTCGGCATGCTGTTCGGAGCCTCGATCCTGCTGATCGGCGGCGAAGGCGGCGACCGTGCACGCACCACGATGATCACCAAGCGCCTGCTGGCCTTGCTGGTGATCGGCTTCCTGCACGGCCTGTTCCTCTGGCAGGGCGACGTCCTGTCCTACTACGCCCTGATCGGCCTGGTCGTGCTGCTGGCGCGGAGCTGGCCGCCGAAGTGGCTGCTGACGGCGGGGATCGTGCTGCACCTGGTCGTCAACGGGCGGAAGCTGTGGCGGTCGCTCGGCCGCGCCGCGACCTTCGACAAGCCGATGCCGCCGGAGATGCTGGCCCGCATCACCAAGGAAACCCGGGAGCAGACCGCCGCCTATTCCGGCGACTTCGCCAGCTCCCTGGCCCAGAACGCCCATGGCTACTGGGACTTCTTCGTCGGCTCGTGGAAATGGTTTCCGACCTGGCCGCTGATCGTGGTGGCCCTGATGCTGATGGGCATGGGCCTCTTCAAGATCGGCTGGCTGAAGGGTCAGGCCTCGCCAGCCGTGCACAAGGCCCTGGTGGCGATCGGCGCCTCGGCGATGGTGCTGGTCGCCGCCGTCGAGAGCCTCTACCTGGCGGTCCCCTCGCACCCGATGCTGCTGGGCGGTCTGGCCTATTGGATGCAGAGCATCACCGCTCCGGCCGTCAGCCTCGGCTATCTGGGCCTGCTGGCCCTGGCGGCGAACGCCAGGGTCTGGCGGGCGATCCCGGCCGTGCTGGCCCCCGTCGGCCAGATGGCCTTCACCAACTATCTGATGCAGTCGGTGATCATGACCGTGCTGTCCTACGGCGGCCGAGGTCCGGTGCTGTACGGAAAGCTGGACCGTCCGGCCTTGGCCGGGATCGTCGTCGTCACCTGGATCGTCCAGATCCTCTGGTCCCGCTGGTGGCTGAAGCGCTTCACCATGGGCCCGCTGGAATGGGTCTGGCGGCTGGCCTATCGCGGGCGGACGCCGCTGCGGATAGGCAAAGCCTAACCCACCATCGACCAGTCCAGCGGCTCGCCGCGCGCGATGTCGCGGGTGGCGGTCTTGCCCAGGACGTTGTCCAGCTCGGCGGGCGGCAGGCCGTTGCCGGGGCGGACCGAGCGGATGTTGGCGCGGGTCAGGGGCTGGCCGGCCTTGACGTCGGCGGTGACGTACAGCGAGCGGCGGAACAGCAAGGAGCCCTGCTCGGCGCCCAGCACGTCGTAATGCGCCGCGCCCAGGGCGGCCCAGGCGTTCTTCGTATCGTCGACCAGGGCCTTGAACTCGGTCGGCTCCAGGCTGAAGGCCGCGTCCGGACCGCCGTCGGCGCGGGCCAGGGTGAAGTGCTTCTCGACGCAGCAGGCCCCCAGGGTCACCGCCGCCACAGAGGCGGCCGTGCCCGGCGTGTGGTCCGACAGGCCGATCGGGCAGCCGAAGCGGGCGGCCATGTCCGGGACCGTGCGGACGTTCGCGTCGGCGAAGGTGGCCGGGTAGCTCGACACGCAGTGCAGCAACAGCACGCCCGCCGCGCCTGCGCCCAGTGCCGTGTCGAGGGCCGTCTGCATCTCCTGCAGATTGGCCATGCCCGTCGAGATGATCAGCGGCTTGCCCTTGGACGCGGCGTACTTGATCAGCGGCAGGTCGACGGCCTCGAACGAGGCGATCTTGAAGGCCGGGGCGCCCAGGCTGTCCAGCAGGTCGACGGCGGTCTCGTCGAACGGACTGGAGAAGATCGTCACGCCGCGCTGGCGGGCCCGCTCGAAGATGGCCGCGTGCCACTCGAACGGGGTCTGGGCCTCCTGGTAGAGCTCGTACAGGGTGCGCCCGTCCCACAGGCCGCCGTGGATCCTGAACTCCGGCCGGTCGACGTCCAGCGTGATGGTGTCGGCGGTGTAGGTCTGGATCTTGATGGCGTCGCAGCCGGTCTCGGCGGCGGCGTCGACCATCTGGAGGCAACGGTCCAGGCTGCCGTTGTGGTTGCCCGACAGCTCGCAGATCACATAGGGCGAGAAGTCAGCGCCGATCTTGCGGCCGGCGATGTCGATGAAGGGGGCGGACATGACGGAGGACCCGGAAACGTGGTTGCCGCCAGTTTAACCGATCAAAAGTGGATGAGGCGTCAATCGATCTGGGGGCGCCTTCGAGTAGCGCGGACGCGGAATCGCGCCTAGATATCCGCCATGTCCACGACCGCTCCCCGCCACACCCGCTGCCTGATCATCGGTTCGGGCCCCGCCGGCTACACCGCCGCCATCTATGCCGCCCGCGCGCTGCTCAAGCCCGTGCTGATCGCCGGCATCCAGCCCGGCGGCCAGCTGACCATCACGACCGACGTCGAGAACTATCCCGGCTTCGCCGACGTGATCCAGGGCCCCTGGCTGATGGACCAGATGCGCGCCCAGGCCGAGCATGTCGGCACCGAGTTCGTCGGCGACATCGTCACCTCGGTCGACCTGTCCAAGCGCCCGTTCGCGGTCAAGACCGACAGCGGCCAGGACTGGATCGCCGAGACGATCATCATCGCCACCGGCGCCCAGGCCAAATGGCTGGGCCTGGAGAGCGAGAGCCGGTTCCAGGGCTTCGGCGTCAGCGCCTGCGCCACCTGCGACGGCTTCTTCTATCGCAATAAAGAGGTGATCGTGGTCGGCGGCGGCAACACGGCCGTCGAGGAGGCCCTGTTCCTGACCAGCTTCGCCAGCAAGGTCACCCTGGTCCACCGCAAGGACGAGCTGCGGGCCGAGAAGATCCTGCAGGAGCGCCTGCTGGCCCATCCGAAGATCGAGGTGGTCTGGGACAGCGTCATCGACGAGGTCCTGGGCCAGACCGATCCGATGGGCGTCACCGGCGCTCGCCTGAAGAACATCAAGACCGGCGAGACCACCGAGCTTTCCGCCGACGGCGTGTTCGTCGCCATCGGCCACGCCCCGTCGTCGGAGCTGTTCGCCGGCCAGCTGGAAACCGGCCCCGGCGGCTATCTGAAGGTCAAGCCGGGCAGCGCCTCGACCGCCATCGAAGGCGTCTACGCCGCCGGCGACGTCACCGACGACGTCTATCGCCAGGCGGTCACCGCGGCCGGCATGGGCTGCATGGCGGCGCTGGAAGCGGTGCGCTTCCTGGCCGAGGAAGACCACAAGGCCGCCCACCACCCGATCAGCCACGCCGAAGCGAACAAGATCGGAGTTTGGTGAGGGACTAGATTGCTCTTCTCCCCCTCTGGGGGAGGGGGACCGGCGAACGCCGGTGGAGGGGCCCTGAGCGGCGGCCAATGCATCACCGCTTCGCGGACCCCCTCCGTCTCGATGCGTATTCGCATCGATCCACCTCCCCCTAATGGGGAGGAGATCACCCGCCCCTAATTCAACGGGTTCAGCAGACTCGGCGGCCGAGGCTTGGGTTTCGGCGGCGGGGGTGGCGGCGCGGCGGGAGCGGCGACCACGGCCGGCGGCGGTTCCGACACGGCTTCCAGCGCCTTGTTGATCTTGGCGATCTCGTCGGCCGTCGGGATCCGGCGACCCGCGACGGTGCCCTGGGCGGTGTAGCGCTCGCCGGTCGGGGAGTTGGGATCGGGCACGGCCACCAGCTTGGCGTCGGGCAAAACCAGGTTCGAGACCCCCAGCATCTGGGCCATCGCGCCCGTCGGAATAGGCGCTCCCGCGGGAGCATTCTGGGCGGCCAGGACCTCGGGCGGGGCGGCCTCCAGGGTGCGCGGGTCGGCGGCCATCAGGATCTCGGCCGAGACCGTCTCGTTGCCGGAATAGCGGCCGGTGAAGGCCTTCAGCGTCCCGGACGGGCCGGTCCAGCGATAGAAGATGTGCTGGCCGAACTGCTTCAGCTTGACCAGGGTCGGGGCCCAGTACGGGGCGACATAGTCGGCGTGGTAGTGGGTGGCCGTGCCCACCGGCTTGAACACGAAGCCGCTCAGCGCCCGCTTGGCCACGGCCTGGGCGTTGGCCCACAGGGCCGGCACCGGCACGCGGGCCAGCGAGCCGTCGCAGGCGAAGCTGAACTGGCAGCCGGTGGCGCGCGCCGCGCCTTCGTAGATCACGCCGCAGATCGACTTCGGATAGCCCGGATGACGCATCCGGTTGAGGACCGTCTGGGCCACGGCCATCTGGCCCTCGCCCGGCTCGAACCCGGCCTCGTAATAGACCGCTTGGGCCAGGCAGTTCAGCGCTCGGGCGCGGGCGTCGGCCGAGCCGGTCAGCACGAACGGCTTGGCCGGCTCCAGGTCGTCCTCGACCACGGGCCGTAGCGCGTTGATGATCCGCGCCTCGTCGAAGTCGGGGACGCGGTCGCCGATGCGCGGAATGTCCTTGAGGTTGATCACCTCCCAGCCCTCGACGCGGCCCCAATAGTCCTTGTGCGGACGCGGGTCGTGGCGCCGGGCCAGGGCCAGCATGGCCGGGTTCATGTCGGCGACATAGTGCCGCAGGCCACGCTCGCTGAAGGTGGAGGTGATGCGCATCAGGCCGCCCTCGCGACCCGCGCCGGCCGGCACGTAATGGGTCGCGCACGCCGAAAGCCCGCCGACGGCCAGCACGGTCGCGGCGGCTTTCCAGGCCGGGTTCTTGGTCAGGGTCCCCACCCTTCCCCCGGGCGCGATTACTTGCTACCGAGGGTAGAGCGGATCATCCAGGCGTGTTTCTCGTGGGCCTGGAGGCGCTGGGTCAGAAGGTCGGCCGTGGCCTCGTCGCCAGCCTCGTCGGCGATCGGGAAGGCGTCGCGCAGGGTGCGGATAACCGTTTCGTTGTCGGCCTTCAGCTCGCTCAGCATGGCTTCCCATTCGTTCTCGGGATTGCCGTCCTTGATGCTGGAGAGGTTGCCGAAGGCGGCGTAGCCCTGCGGCGCCAGCTCGCCCAGAGCGCGAATGCGTTCGGCGATGTCGTCCAGCGCCGCCCACTCTTCCTGGTACTGGCCCTCGAGCAGCACGTGCAAGGATTGGAAGTTGGGGCCGCGAACATTCCAGTGATAACCGTGCGTCTTCAGATAGAGCGCATAGCTATCGGCGAGCACCTTGTTCAGCGACGCGGCGATCTCGCCGCGTTGCTTGGCGGTCAGTCCAGTGTTGAGGGCGTCGGCCATCGGTGATCTCCCGTGTTGCGTGCTCTAGGTAAGCGTGTCCATGCTCTTGGCAAGACATCTTTGCGGGGAGCGGAGATGCAGAACAAAGACGCCCCATCCATGATCGCCGACGAGCGCGGACGAATTCATGGCCTGATTAGCGCATGGCTGATCCCTCCGGTTCCGCCGCCGGCCTGGCGATGCGCGGCCGCGGTGCTGATCGGCGTGGCGATGGCCGTGCTGATGCGGGTCACGCTGCTGGGCCTGCATGGCGGCGTGGGCGCCACCCAGACATTTTTTCCGGCGATCATGATGGTCACCCTGTTCGCCGGCTGGCGCTGGGGCATAGCCCCGATCGTCGCGGGCTCGGTCTTCGCCTGGTGGCTGTGGAGCGGCCAGGGGGCCGATCCGATGACCGACGACGAGCTGGCCACCATGGTCATCTACCTGATCTGCGCGGTCACCGTGCTAGCCGTCGCCGAGGGCCTGCGCGGGGCGATGCGCAGCCTGGCCAAGGCGCGCGAGGAGCGGGCCACGGTCGAGGCTCGGCTGCAGGTCACCCAGACCGCCGCCGGCGTCGGCCCCTGGGACGCCGACCTGAAGACCGGCCAGCTGTACCTTTCGCCGGAAGCGCGGCGGAACCTGGGCCTGTCGGAAAACGCGCCGGTGGATCCGGCCAACATGGCCCTGCATGTCCATCCCGATGACCGCGAAAGGGTGCGCGAGCGCCTGCGCCGCGCGCTGAAGGGGCTGGAGGACTACGAGGTCGAATACCGCCTGGCCGACACCAGCCAGGGCGAGCGCTGGGTGCACGGCCGTGGCGAGGTGATCCACGACGAGACCGGCCGCGCCGTCCGCATGATCGGGCTGAACTTCGACGTCACCAACCGCCGCCGGTCCGAGGAGCAGGTGCGCGAGAGCGAGGCGCGGTTCCGGAACCTGGCCGACAGCGCTCCGGCCCTGATGTGGGTCTCACGGCCGGGCGGCATCCGCGAGTTCGTCAACCGCGCCTATGTCGAGTTCGCCGGTCTCGACTATGACGGGGCCCTGACCATGGACTGGCGCACGCGCCTGTTCCCCGACGATCTGCCCGACATCCTCAAGGCCCAGGTCCAGGGCGAGGCCTCGCGCAAGCCGTTCAGCCTGGAAGGCCGCTATCGCCGGGCCGACGGCGAGTGGCGGTGGCTGAAGTCGTTCTCCCAGCCGCGCTTCGGCCCCGACGGGGCCTTCGTCGGCTTCATCGGCATCGCCTTCGACACCACCGACGCCAAGCAGGCCGAGGCCAATCTGACCGGGGTCAACGAACTGCTCGAGGAGCGGGTCTCGGCCGCCGTGGCCGAGCGCGACGCGGCCCAGGCGGCCCTGCTGCAATCCCAGAAACTGGAAGCCATTGGCCAGCTGACCGGCGGGGTGGCCCACGACTTCAACAACCTGCTGACGGTGATCATCGGCGCCCTGGACGTGGTCGAACGTCACCCCGAGGACGAGCAGCGCCGCGACCGGATGATCGGCGCGGCCCTGGCGGCGGCCAGGCGCGGCGAGAAGTTGACCCAGCATCTGCTGGCCTTCGCTCGCCGCCAGCCGCTGAAGCCCGAGATCTGCCGCGTCGACCGGCTGATCGCCGAGTGCGAGAGCCTGCTGAAGCGCGCTCTGGGCGACGCCTACACCTTCCACCTGCGCCTGGGCGCGGGTGTGCGCAGCGCCAGGATCGACGCCGGCCAGTTCGAGGCGGCGCTGCTGAACCTGGTGGTCAACGCCCGCGACGCCACCCCGCCCGGCGGCGAGGTCACCATCGAGTCCCGGCCCGTCACCCTGACCCGCAAGCAGGGCGAGCTGGAGCCGGGCCGCTATCTGCGCGTGGCCGTGCGCGACACTGGGATGGGCATGGACGCGGCGACCATCGCCCGCGCCGTCGAGCCGTTCTTCACCACCAAGGGCCCCGGCGAGGGCACGGGCCTGGGCCTGTCCCAGGTCTACGGCTTCGTCCGCCAGAGCGGCGGCTCGGTCGACATCGAGAGCAAGCCCGGCCACGGCGCGACCATCGCCCTGCTGCTGCCGGTGGTCGAGGGCGACACCGTCGTCTATGTCGGCCCCAAGGTCGACCACGTCCAGGCCCAGGTCCCCTCGCGCGTGCTGCTGGTCGAGGACGACCCGCAGGTGGCCGAGCTGGTCGACGCCATGCTGCACGACCTTGGCCACTCGGTCGTGCGGGCCGGCGGAGTCGAGGAGGCTCTGGATCGCCTGGCCAAGGACGACGCCATCCAGCTGGTCCTGAGCGACGTGATCATGCCCGGCGGCAAGAGCGGCGTGGACCTGGCCGAACAGCTGGCGGCCGACCGTCCCGGCCTGCCTGTGGTGCTGTGCTCGGGCTATACCGGCGGCGACCAGGGGCGGGCCCGGGCCGGCGACTGGCCGTTCATCAGCAAGCCGTTCTCGCTGGAGACCCTCGCCCAGGCCCTGGCGCAGGCGCGGCCGCATTAGGGATGCGATAGACCACTCGGTGGACGATCTATCCTTAATTTTCCCCTGGCCGCTGAATCGCGTTCTGCGGTCGCTCCGCCTCTTTTAGGTATCGCTCAGGTTGCGGCTTGAGTGAGAGCACCACGATGGACCTGTACGGTACGCAAGGCGCCGACGCCCTGACGGGCGGCGCGGACAACGACATCCTCTACGGCTTTGGCGGAAACGACACCCTGAAAGGCGGGGCCGGCGACGACGTGCTGGCCGGCAACGAAGGCGCGGACATTCTGCGAGGCGGCGACGGCGACGACTACCTGCTGGGCGGCCCCGGCAACGACACCCTCGACGGCGGCGCCGGCCAGGACTGGGCGGCCTATGAGGACGCCACGGCCCGCGTGGTGGTCGACCTCAAGATCACCGGGGTCCAGGACACCGGCGGCGGCGGCAAGGACACCTTGGTCGGCGTCGAAAACCTGTACGGCGGCCAGTTCGGCGACGCCCTGACCGGCGACGACAACGGCAACTACCTGTACGGCGGCGACGGCGACGACGCCCTGCATGGCGGCAAGGGCGACGACCACCTGTCCGGCGGCGCGGGCGCCAACATCATCGCCGGGGACGAGGGCTTCGACACGGTCGACTACGCGTTCAGCGAGGTCGGCGTGACCGTTGACCTGCACGAGGTGGCCCCGCCGATGGGCAGTCCGATCACCCGCGACTTCCTGTTCGGGATCGAGGCGGTGATGGGCTCGGCCCACGACGACGAAATCATCGGCAACGCCTCGGAGAACTACCTGTTCGGCGCCGCCGGCGACGACATCCTGCGCGCCGAGGGCGGCCACGACACCCTGGACGGCGGCGACGGCAACGACACCTTGTACGCCTCGGCCGAGGGCGGCGACCTGCTGGTCGGCGGCAAGGGCCGGGACGTGATGCACGGCGGCGCGGGCGTCGACACCTTCGTCTTCCATCCGGGCGACACCACCTGGAGCCCCGCCCAGGACGACTCGTCGGTGGACGTCATCGTCGGCTTCCAGGCGGGCGACAAGCTGTCTTTCCAGACCGACGGCGAGCGGTTCAACACCGTCCTCCAGAAGACGACGGCGACGACCTGGCTGGCCGCGGTGATGACCGCTCCCGCCGAGATCCATTACCACCGCACCGCCTATGTCGCCGTCCAGGTCGGCAGCGACACCTATGTCTTCGCCTCCGGCCCGACCACCGGCGCCAGCATGAACGCCGAGCACGTCGTCAAGCTGGTGGGCGTCAACACCGCCGACCTGAGCATCGACAACTTCGTCTGATCTGGCGCGCCGTTCCGGAGGGCTTGGGGAGGCCTTCCGGGACGGCATCGGCGCTCCGCCTTCCGGCAAGTAAGAAAAACCTTCACTGAACCGACATCGAACCGGCCTATAGCGCGTACGCGCCCGGGTGTGGGACGGGACGAATCGCGCCCTGTCCGCTAGGTCCGGCGCATCTCCAGACGGTCACAAGGCCGCGAACAAGGTGTCTCTCCCCATGCGAACTGCCCCCTCGAAACTCGCCCTGCTGCTGGGCGCGGCCGCCGCGAGCCTGAGCTTCGCCGCCGCCGCCCACGCCCAGCAGGCCTCGGCCGATACCGCCAGCGCCACCGCCCTGGACGCCATCGTCGTCACCGCCGAGCGCCGCTCGGAAAACCTGCAGAAGGTGCCGCTGTCGGTGGCCGCCGTCTCGGGCGACCAGCTGCGCGCCGTCACCGCCGACGGCGGCGACATCCTGGCCCTCTCGGGTAAGGTGCCCAGCTTCTACGCCGAGACCACCACGGGCCGGATCTTCCCGCGCTTCTACATCCGCGGCCTGGGCAATATCGACTTCTACCTCGGCGCCTCGCAGCCGGTGTCGATCATCCAGGACGACGTGGTGCTGGAACACGTGGTGCTGAAGTCGAACCCGGTGTTCGACGTCCAGCAGGTTGAAGTGCTGCGCGGCCCGCAAGGCTCGCTGTTCGGCCGCAACACCACCGCCGGCATCGTCAAGTTCGACACCCTGAAGCCGACCGACACCTATCAGGGCCGCTTCTCGGCCTCGTACGGCAGCTATGGCACGACCACCTTCGACGGCGGCGTCGGCGGCCCGCTGGCCGACGGCCTGATGTTCCGCGCCTCGGTCCTGTACCAGCACCGCGACGACTGGGTGGACAACACCTATGCCGGCGCCAGCGCCGACGGCACCATGTCGCCGAAGAAGAACGCCATGGGCGGCTTCACCGAGAAGGACGCCCGTCTGCAGATCCTGGCCAAGCCGACCGACAAGCTGTCGGTCCTGATCTCGGCCCACGCCCGCAACTATCAAGGCACCTCGACCCTGTTCCTGCGCCAGGCGCTGACTAAGGGCTCGAACACGCCGAACGCTCCGCGTGACAGCGTCGCCCTGGACGAGGCCAACAACAATCCGCAAGCCTACGACACCCAAGGCATCTCGGCCCACGTCGACTACGACTTCGGCCCGGTTACCCTGACCTCGATCAGCGCCTACGAGCACACCTCGGGCTACAGCCGGGGCGACACCGACGGCGGCGCGGCGGCCAACTTCCCGGTCGGCGGCGTGCCCAACGGCTTTGGCCAGTCGCAAGGCCAGGTCCGCGACCTGGACCAGCTGACCCAGGAAATCCGCCTGGCCAGCAACGGCGAAGGCCGCCTGAAGTGGCAGGTCGGCGGCATGTACTTCGACTCGCGCGACACCACCGACTTCTACCAGCGCGGCTATTTCCTGCTGCCGACCTCGGCCGGCTACAACCCCAACAACTGGGTGCGTCTGAACAACCTGAACACCTCGTGGGCGGTGTTCGGCCAGGCCAGCTATCAGCTGACCGACGCCCTGACGGTCACGGCCGGCCTGCGTGACACCTACGACGCCAAGAAGACGGTGCTGGTCAAGACGTCGAACAACGCCGCCAACGTCTCGACCTACGGCGGCCGCCGCTATGTGCGCCTGGCCGACGAGCAGGTCAGCTGGGACCTGTCGGCCAACTACCAGGTCAATCCGGACGTCAGCCTGTACGCCCGCACAGCCAAGGGCTTCCGCGGCCCGACCATCCAGGGCCGCTCGGCGGTGTTCAACGCCGACTTCACCACGGCGGATTCGGAAACGATCCAGTCGTATGAAGTGGGCTTCAAGAGCTTCCTGCTCGACAACACCCTGCGCTTCAACGCCTCGGCCTTCACCTACGAGGTCAAGGACATCCAGCTGAACGGCAACGACAGCAACGGCAACGGCGTGCTGTTCAACGCCGACAAGGCCAAGGCCTACGGCGTCGAGGCCGACCTGGAATGGCGTCCGGTCTCGAACCTGCTGCTGACCGCCGGCGCCAGCTACCTGCACAGCGAGATCAAGGACAAGCGCGTCTACGCCCAGGTCTGCGCCCTGAACGGCGTGGTGGTCTGCACGGTCGAGAACCCCACCATCAAGGTGGGCGCCAACACCTTCGCGCAGATCGACGGCCAGCCGCTGCCGAACGCCCCGAAGTACAACCTGAACTTCACCGCGCGCTACGACGTGCCGGTGGGTGAAGCCGGCCGCCTGTTCGCGGCCACCGACTGGAACGTCCAGGGCTACACCAACTTCGTGCTCTACAAGACCCGCGAGTTCTACTCGAAGGGCAGCTTCGAGGGCGGCGTGAAGCTGGGCTACGAGAACCTGGACAAGGGTTACGAGATCGCCGTGTTCGGTCGCAACATCACCAATGAGAAGAACCTCAAGGGCGTGATCGAGAACTACATGGCCGCGGTCTACAACGAGCCGCGCATCATCGGCGTCTCGCTGAGCGCCAAGCTGAAGTAACCAGCTCTTTTGCTGGACGACAGAGCCGCCCCGGAGCCCCGCGCTCCGGGGCTGTTTTGTTTGGGCGGGCCTCCTCCAAACGACGTTCACCTCCGGTTCACGCGGCCAAGCTCTAACCTCTTGGCGGGCACAACCCTGGGGAGCGGTTCGGATGCGTGATCTTCCAATACGAGGCCTGGTCGCCGGCGCGGCCTTCGTCGTCGCCGCGATCGTGACGGCCAGTTGCGCGACCATCAGCAAGGAACAATGCCTGCAGGGCGACTGGCGGTCGGTCGGCTATGGCGACGGTGTCGACGGCCACGCGATGAGCCGGCTGGACGACCACGCCAAGGCCTGCGCCAAGGTCGGCGTGGCGCCCGATCCCGTCCTCTACAGCCAGGGCCGGACCGAGGGCCTGACGCGGTACTGCACCGAGATGAACGGCTTCCGGGTCGGCCGTGAAGGCGGATCCTACGCCAATGTCTGCCCCGCGCCGGTCGAGGCCGAGTTCCTGGGCGGTTACGCGGACGGCGAGCGGGTCCATGCCGCCACGCAGCGGCTGGAGACGGCCAGGCAGGACCTGAGCTCCGCCGACCAGCGGGCGGACAAGCGCGCCCGCCAGGCCGACGGCGTCGAGGACGAATTGCGCAATCCCAAGCTCACCGAGGAACAGGTCCGGGAGCTGCGCGACCGTCTCGCCCGCCTGCGCCGCGAACGCCGCGAGGCCATCGAGGACGGCCGCCGGGCCGACGCGGCGATCCGCGACGCCGAGCGTGAGGTCGACGACCTGAGGAACCGCTTCGCCCCGCACTACGGCGGGTGGTGAACGGACAGCGATCGCGACACATGCCGCATAAAGAAAGGGCCGGCTCCTTTCGGAACCGGCCCCCTCGACACACCCGAAGGTCGGTCGATTAGTACTCGAAGCGCACGCCCACCTTGAACGTACGGCCGACCAGGCCGGCGTAGTGGTAGGTGGTCAGGAAGTTCGGAGCCGAGGCGTAGGCGCCCGGCGCGATCGGAGCGCGCTTGTCGAACACGTTGCCGACGTTGGCGTACAGTTGCACGCCGTCCTTCACTTCCGCCGTGGCGTTCATGTCCACGTTGATGAACTTCTTGATGTTGCAGAACTTGCCGGCGATCGCGGCGTTGCCGGTGGCGTACGGGTTACCCGCCGTGCACTCGGTGCTGCCGTTGGTGTCGGCGGCGACCGACTTGATGCTGCCGACATAGTAGGCGGTGGCCGACAGCGTGTACTTGTCGCCGAAGGCCAGCGTGTTCTGCCAGTTGCCCTTCCAGTCCGGCGTGCCGTTACCCGACGACAGGTCGTACGGGCCCAGCGTGCCGGCGTACTTCTGCACTTCCGTAGCGGTGTGCAGGTCGTACTTCAGCAGGTGGGTGACTTCCACGCGGCTGGTCAGACGCAGGTTCTCGGTCAAGTTGAACTTGCCGGTAGCCGCGACGTCGACGCCCGAGGTGATCGCGTAGTTGGCGTTCACGTACGGGACGTTGATGATCAAGACGCGCGGTTGGGCGGTCGGGAACAGCGGGTCGGGAGCGTCGACGACGTTACAGGAGTAACCAGCGCCCACGGCGGCGACGGCGGCGCAACCAGCGGTTTGCGAGCCGGCGGCGTAGTACGCGGCCACGGCCTTGGAGATGTCCGGGCCCGAGGTGATCAGGTCCGACTTCTTCACGTTGTAGTAGTCGACGGTCAGGCTGAGCCAACGGGTCGGCTCGGCAATGACGCCGGCGGTGAAGCTACGCGACTTTTCCGGCTTCAGGTTCGGGTTGCCGGCCACGCCGCGACCCAGGCTGTAAGCCTGCGAGTACGGGTTGGTCGTGCCGCCGTGAGCGGTCTGGAAGGCCGTCGGCGGCGTGGTGGTCACGAAGCCGGCGTACTGCGAGCGCGGGCCCGATTCGGCGAAGGTCGGAGCGCGGAAGCCCTTCGAATAGGTGCCGCGGAACGCCAGTTGCTTGATCGGGGTGAACTTCGCGCCGAACTTCGGCGAGAAGTGGCTGAAGCCTTCCGAATAGTCGTCGTAGCGGCCCGACACGTTCAGTTCGAGGGTGTCGAGGACCGGCGCGGCGATTTCGAAGAAGCCGGCCTTCACGGTGTGCTTGCCGAACGCCGAGGCGGTCGACAGGGTCCAGGTGTCCAGGCGGGCGTTCTGGTTGTTGTTGACCAGGACTTCCTTGCGGATCTGGGCGCCCAGGGCCAGCTGCATGTCGCCGCCCGGCAGGGTCCACAGCTTGTGGGTGATCGAGCCGTCCAGCGACATCACCGACGAGTGCGACGGCGTGACCATGTCCGGCGACACCGACTGACGGACCGCATCGCTGTTCTTCGACGGATCGATGAAGTTGTACGAGCCGGTGTTGATGGCCTTCAGCGTGTTGGCGATGTTCAGATAGCCGTACTGAGTCAGCTTCAGGTTATCGCGCGCGCCGACGCCTTCGATGCGCCAGTTCCAGTCGTCGCCGAACGAGCCGTTGAACCCGAAGGTGCCGCGGATGACTTCGTTCTGACGGTTGCTGCCCGAGTGGATGTCACCGAACAGATAGTAGATGCGAGCCGCGCCGTTGGCCGGATCAGCCGCGAACGCCGAGGCGAACGGGTTGTTCGGGTTCAGCGTGTGGGTCGGGTCGGTGGCGCAGTTGACGCCGGCGGCGCAGATCCACACCGGCAGCACGATGCCCGGGTTCGACGAGGCCAGCGAGGGCGCGCCGCCGAAGGGCTGCGTGGCCCGCAGGGCGCGCGGAGCGCTGATGATGTCGACTTCCGACTTCGAATAGCTGCCCGTCGCGTAGGCTTCGATGTTTTCGCTCAGACGGGCGCTGATGCGGCCGTTGAACGCGTAACGCTTTTGCTTCGGCGCGATCTGGCTGTAGGCGTCGACCAGGTTCCACTTACAACCCGTACCGTTGGCCGAGGCCGACACTTGCGTGTAGGTGCCGTTGGTGCAGTTCAGGTTCAGCGACTGGTAGTTCGGGGTCAGCGGCGCGCCGACCTTGCCCGCGAGCGGGTTGTTCAGGTCCGACTGGCTGACGCGGGTCACGACGGCGTTCGGCGTGGCGGTGGTCAGGGCCTGGTCGGCGGTGTTGTTGTCCAGGCCGCCGATCGAGCTCAGGTCCTGGGTGTTGTACGGGAAGCCGCGGCTGTGGCTCGAGACCCGGCCGTTCGTCTGATATTCGGCGTTGACGTAGACGTTCCAGCCGCTCTCGGCGTAGTCGCCGTAGCCCAGGGTGATGTCGGCGCGGCGGTGCTCGGCGTCGCCGCGATCGCTTTCGCCGGCTTCCATGCTGCCCTTAACGCCGACGAATTGCTTCTTCAGCTTCAGGTTCACCACGCCGCCGATGGCGTCGGCGCCGTACGACGACGAGGCGCCGTCCTTCAGGACTTCAATGCGGTCGATCAGGCTGAACGGGATCGAGTTCAGGTCGACATAGGCGTTGTGGCCGTCGTCGTTGATCGGGAAGTTGGTCGAGCGCAGGCCGTCGACCAGAACCAGGGTCGACGAAACGCCCAGGCCGCGCAGCGAGACGGCCGAGCCGCCGGCGCTGAAGCCGCTCTGGAAGCCGGTGCCGATCGAGCCGGCGCCGTCGGCCGAGATCGAGCGGATGGCGTCGGCAGCGGTGCTGATGCCGGCGTGCTGCAGGTTTTCCGACGTCAGCACGGTGACCGGCGACGGGGTTTCAGTGTCGGTGCGGCGGAACAGCGAACCGGTGACGACAATTTCCTCAACTTGCGTCTGGTCAGCGTTCTGGGCGGCCGGAGCTGCGGTCTGCGCGGCGGCTTGGCTGGCGCCCAGCACGGCCACGGCGGCGCCGCAGATCATGGTGGAAGCGAACAAGCGCTCCCGGATGGTCTTCGTATTCAAGGTAAACTCCCCAGCGTCTCTGCGTGCGCATGCGGACATGCGCGATCCGGACTCACGGTGTGGAGTCCAGCTGGCCGGAGCTACGGACTTAATCGATCTGAGGTCAACGAACATTGCGAGCGTGAAATACGACGCCAAACGGCTGTCTCATTAAAGTCACATCGCCGTCGAACGGCAACGTGAAGACCTAATCCGTCTCTGATAATAGCTTCGAAGAGCAGTTTACTACTTCCAATAATAAAAAACACCACTCATCGTGGAAAAATGATGCATCAACCTGACCATCTTTTACTTGTATATAAAATACTGTACATTTGAATTGTCGTTTAGGGCACATACGTTTCCGCGTATCCGCACCGGTGACGGAATTTTTCTTCCACATTACGGATATGTAAGGCGGAAACCTGACGAACCCGTCGCAGGTCTTGGCAAGGACGCACCGCTCGAACGTCACCTCGCCCCATTCTGATTTACGCCGTTCGCGCGGCGCCGGCGCTTCAGAAAATGGCGCCCTGCTATCAGATTAAGCCGGTTTGCATTCCGCGCCGCACGGTCTATATGTGTCGGGAAGGTTTTGCTCACTTTCAGCATAACCAGGACGCCGGGCCGTCCGAAAGCTCCCCAGGGGAGCTCAAGCGGGCCCCGGCGTTTTTTGAGGCCCTGGAAATGCTCACTTTGAGCATAACGGAGGATCAGATGGCTGACGGGTTCGCCACCCCCCAAGAACGGGGCCCATTCGAGTTCACCGCCGAGATCGAGGCGGCGACCGCCGGGATCTGGGACAAGGTCAAGCATCACGTCACCCCGATGGAGTGGCGGGCCCAAGCGCCGCTGATCGCCGAGATCAACCGCCTGAAGCGCGAGAAGAACGCCGCGATCCTGGCCCACAACTACATGACGCCGGACATCTTCCACGGCGTCGGCGACTTCGTGGGCGACAGCCTGGCCCTGGCCCGCGAGGCGGCCAAGAGCGACGCGGCGATCATCGTCCAGGCCGGCGTGCACTTCATGGCCGAGACCAGCAAGGTCCTCTCCCCCGAAAAGAAGATCCTGATCCCGGACCTCAAGGCCGGCTGCAGCCTGGCCTCCTCGATCACCGGCGCCGACGTGCGGCTTATCAAGCAGCGCTATCCGGGCGTGCCGGTCGTCACCTATGTCAACACTACGGCCGACGTGAAGGCCGAGACCGACATCTGCTGCACCAGCGCCAACGCCGTGCAGGTGGTCGAGTGGGCCGCCAAGGAATGGGGGACCGACAAGGTCATCCTGATCCCCGACGAGTTCCTGGCTCGCAACGTCGCCCGCCAGACGGACGTCAAGATCATCGCCTGGGCCGGCCATTGCGAGGTGCACAAGCGCTTCACGGTCAGCGACATCGCCGACATGCGCGCGGCTTGGCCGAACGCCGAGGTGCTGGCCCACCCCGAGTGCCCGGCCGAGATCCTGGAGGCGGCCGACTTCGCCGGCTCGACGGCGGCGATGAATGACTATGTGGCGGCCCGCAAGCCGGCCCAGGTGGTGCTGATCACCGAGTGCTCGATGGCCAGCAACGTCCAGGCCGAGAGCCCGCTGACCCAGTTCATCGGCCCCTGCAACATGTGCCCGCACATGAAGCGGATCACGCTCCAGAACATCTACGACGCCCTCGTCCACGAGCAGTACGAGGTCACCGTCGACGCCGACGTCATCGACCGCGCTCGCCTGGCCGTGCAGCGGATGATCGACCTGCCGCCGCCGGCGGTTCCGGCGCGCTACGACCTGGTCAAGGCCCGGCATCACGTGGACGTGGAGCTGATTTAACGAGTTTGGTCCCCTTCCCCCCAATTCTTCCTGGAGAGGGGCGGGGAAGGTGGCCGCGAAGCGGTCGGATGGGGGTGTGGGCGCTGAGGTTTGCAGCCGGCGCTGACACCCCCACCCCAACCCCTCCCCGCAAGGGGGAGGGGCTTTGGAGTAAGTGATGATCGAACGCGTAACCTTCGACGGCCCCGTCATCCTCGGGGCCGGTCTCGCCGGCCTCAGCGCCGCCCTCGCGGCGAAGACGGCGCTCGTGCTGTCGCCGACGCCGCTGGCGACCGGCTGTTCCAGCGCCTGGGCGCAGGGCGGCATGGCGGCGGCGCTGGCCGGCGACGACAGCCCGGCCCTGCACGCGGCCGACACCATCGCCGCCGGGGCCGGCCTCTGCGATCCCGAGGCGGTGGAACTGCTGACCGAGCAAGGTCCGCAGGCCGTCCGCGACCTCGCCGCCCAGGGCGCGCCCTTCGATCGCAAAAGCGGTGACGACTTCGTGCTCAGCCTCGAGGCGGCCCACTCGCGCGCCCGGGTCGCCCGGGTCGGCGGCGACGGAGCCGGGGCCGCGATCATGGCCGCCGTCATCGCCACGGTCCGCGCCACGCCCGCGATCGAGATCCGCGAGAACGCCCGCGCGCGCCGGCTGCTGCAGGACGTGACGGGCCGCGTGGTCGGGGTGCTCGCCGAGATCGACGGCGCGCTGGTCGAGATCCGCGCCAAGGCGGTGATCCTGGCCACCGGCGGCGTCGGCGGCCTCTACGCCGTCACCACCACCCCCGCCGAGGTGCGCGGCGAGGGCCTGGGCCTGGCCGCCCTGGCCGGCGCGACGATCGCCGACCCCGAGTTCGTACAGTTCCACCCGACCGCCATCGACATCGGCCGCGACCCCGCGCCGCTGGCCACCGAGGCCCTACGCGGCGAAGGCTCCATTCTCCGGAATAGAGACCGCCGCGCCTTCATGGCCGACTACCATCCGGCCAAGGAGCTGGCCCCGCGCGACGTGGTGGCCCGCGCCATCCACGCCGAGCGCGCGGCCGGTCGCGGCGCGTTCCTGGACGCCACCGAAGCGGTCGGGGCCCACTTCCCGCACGAGTTCCCGGCCGTGTTCGAGGCTTGCCAAAGCGCCGGCATCGACCCGCGCCGCGAGATGATCCCGGTCACCCCGGCCGTGCACTATCACATGGGCGGCGTCGCCACCGACCTGGACGGCCGCGCCAGCCTGCCGGGGCTCTACGCCGCCGGCGAATGCGCCTCGACCGGGGTGCAGGGAGCCAATCGCCTGGCCTCCAACAGCCTGCTGGAAGCGGCGGTGTTCGGGACCCGCGCCGGCCGCGCGGCGGCGGCGGAAGGTGTCGAGGGCGGCCAGCCGCTCAGCCTGGAGCCCCTGCCCGACCTGCCGGACGCGGCGCTGCAGATCCTGCGCAAGGCCATGAGCCGTGACGCCGGCGTAGTGCGCGACGCCGCCGGCTTGGCCCGCCTGCTGGGTCAGATCGAAGCCCTGGAGCCGGCCTACGGGCCCTGCCCCACGGTCGTCGCCGCGCGGCTGATCGTCGAGGCGGCCCTGGCCCGCCGCGAAAGCCGGGGCGGCCACTTCCGCGCCGACTTCCCGGCGACCGCCGAACCCGCACGCACCTTCGTGACCTGGGAGAGCGCGGACGCCGCCGTCCGCTACGCCGCCGAATGACCATTTCTCCCCTGGACGACCTCCTCGTCCGCCCGATCGTCGACCTCGCCCTGGCAGAGGACCTGGGCCGCGCCGGCGACATCACCGGCCAGGCCTGCATTGATCCCGACGCCCGCCTGTCGGTGGTCTGGGCCAGCCGCCAGGACGGCCGGATCTCGGGCCTGTCCTGCGCCCGCTTGGCGCTGGCCGCGCTCGATCCGACGGCCAGTTTCGAACCGTGGGTCGCCGACGGCTCGGACGCCGAGCCCGGCACGGTCCTGGCCCGCGCCGAGGGCAACGCCCGGGCCGTGCTGATCGCCGAGCGCACGGGCCTGAACCTGCTGGGCCGGCTCTCCGGGATCGCCACCCTGACCCGCGCCTATGTCCGCCTGGTCGAGGGAACGCTTGCGACCATCGTCGACACCCGCAAGACCACGCCGGGCCTGCGCGCGCTCGAGAAGTACGCGGTGCGCTGCGGCGGCGGGGTCAACCACCGCTTCGGCCTCGACGACGCCATCCTGATCAAGGACAACCACGTCGTCGCCTGCGGCGGGGTCGGCGAGGCCGTCCGCCGGGCCCGCGCCCACGCCGGACACCTCGTGAAGGTCGAGGTCGAGGTCGATGGCCTGGACCAGCTGGAAGAGGCCCTGAAGCACGGACCCGACGTGGTGATGCTGGATAATTTCAGCCTCGACGACCTGCGCGCGGCCGTCAGCCTGGCCAGGGGCCGGG
Source organism: Caulobacter sp. Root343 (assembly GCF_001425745.1). Taxonomy (GTDB): domain Bacteria; phylum Pseudomonadota; class Alphaproteobacteria; order Caulobacterales; family Caulobacteraceae; genus Caulobacter. The sequence goes on from NZ_LMDF01000005.1 coordinate 370,452, forward strand.
CGGTGCTGGAGGCCTCGGGCGGGGTCAATCTGACCACCGTCCGGGCCATCGCCGAGACGGGCGTCGACGTGATCAGCGTCGGGGCGCTGACCCACTCGGCGCCGGTGCTGGATATCGGGCTGGACGCGAGCTAGCGGCAAAGCGAGCTCCCTCTCTCTTAGAGAGAGGGATCAAAAGATCTTCATCAGCTCCCGCACCACCATCGCCGCCAGCACCCCCGTCGACACCACGAACAGCAGGAACCGCAGCGTCACCAGGTTGACGCTGATCTGCAGCAGGCTGTGCAGCACGCGCACGCCGACATAGACCCAGGCGAAGTGCACGGCCATGCCGTCGGCGTGGCCCGCGACCTGGATGGCCAGGGCCGCCGCGTAGAAGATCGTCGGCTGCTCCATCAGGTGGTTGTAGTTGTCGGCCGCCTGCCGGACGTGGTCGGGCAGCACGTCCAGCGAGCCCGGAAACCGCGCGTCCTGCGGCTTGACCCCCGCCTTCTGCATGGCCGGAATCCGCTGGACGTACATCCAGACCCAGATCACCAGCGACCACCCCACCAGCGCCATCACCGGCGCGACCATCGAACTCTGCATGGCTCCCTCCCCAGGGATTCTTGGTTTACCCGGGGAGCTAATCAGAGAACGCCGGTATCGGAAATGGTGACGCTTGGGGAAGGCGGAAAACTTAGCTGCTCCCCCGCAACGCAGGGGAGGATTTATCTTGCTAGTTCCCCCGATCCCGGAACGGATCGGCCGGATAGACGCCCAGGATCTCGAAGCGCTCGGAGAAGAACTTCAGCTCGTCCAGGGCCAGGGCCAGGCTGCGGTCCTCGGGACGCCCGTCGACCTCGGCGTAGAAGAAGGTCGCGGTGAAGGCGCCGCCCTCCATGTAGCTTTCCAGCTTGGTCATGTTGACGCCGTTGGTCGCGAAGCCGCCCAGAGCCTTGTACAGGGCCGCCGGCAGGTTGCGGACCCGGAACACGAAGCTGGTCACGCAGCGGTGGGTGAATTCCGGGGCCGGCGGGGCCTTGTCGGCCGTCATCACCAGGAAGCGGGTGGTGTTGTGGCGCTCGTCCTCGATGTCGCTGGCCAGGATGTCGAGGCCATAGATCTCGGCCGCCAGGGCCGGGGCCACGGCGCCGCGGGTCGGGTCGGGCTTCAGGGCCAGAGCCTTGGCCGCGCCGGCGGTGTCGCCGGCCGCCTCGGTGGCCACGCCCAGCTTGTTCAGGCTGTTACGGCACTGGGCCAGGGCGATCGGCATCGAGGCGACGACCTTGATGTCCGACAGCTTGACGCCCTTGTTGGCCATCAGCTGGAAGCGGATCGGCTTGAAGCGCTCGCCGATGATCTTCAGGCCCGAGGCCGGCAGCAGGTGGTGCACGTCGGCGACCCGGCCGGCGATCGAGTTCTCGATCGGGATCATGCCCAGCTCGCAGACACCGGTCTTGATCGCCTCGAAGGCCTCCTGGAACGTGGCGCAGGGATAGGCCTCGTGCTCCGGGAAGTAGGTCCGGCACGCCTCGTGGCTGTTGGCGCCGGGCTCGCCCTGGAAGGCGATCTTCTTGAGGATGCTCATGCGGTTTCCTGGGCCTGCTTACGGGCCGCTGCGAGATCGGAGGGATTGTCGACGGAAATCGGGGCCTCGGCGGCCACGGCGGCGCGGATCGTCAGGCCCAGCTCCATGGCGCGCAGTTGCTCCAGCTTCTCGCGCTTTTCGAGGGCGGAGGGCGAGGCGTCGTTGAACACCACCAGCGCCTCGCGGCGATAGCCGTAGATGCCGATGTGGCGCCATACCGGGCCGTCGCCATAAAGGGTGGAGCGGGTGAAGTAGAGCGCGCGGCCGCTTTGGCCGTCGTCCTCCATGGCCAGCACGGCCTTGACGACGTCGGGATTGGCGCGGTCGGCCGGCGAGGCCTCGGGCGCGACGACGGTGGCGATGTCGGCGTCGTCGAACTCCTTAAGTATTCGCGCGCAGTCGCTCAGCACGGCCGGATCGACGAAGGGCATGTCGCCCTGCAGGTTGATGACCACGTCGTGTTCGAACTCCGGATCGAGCACGGCCAGCGCCGCCAGGATCCGGTCCGAGCCGGACGGCAGGTCGGGGTCGGTCAGCACCGCCGTTCCGCCAGCCTTTTGAACCGCCTCGACGATTTCGGGATCGCCGGCCGCCACGGCCACGGGGCCGATGTTCGCCTTCAGGGCCTGGTTGAGAACCCGGACGATCATCGGAACGCCGCCGATCTCCGCCAGCGGCTTGCCCGGCAGGCGCGTCGCCGCCATCCGCGCGGGGATCAGGACGATCGGGTTCATGGGTTCGTGGCCTCAATTGTTTGCTGCCCGGTTGCGCGAGGGGCGGTAGCGTGTAAGAGACGCGAGCGCAACATGACGCGCGTTCGGGACTCGTCCTGGCGATTCCGACGCGCTGGTTTCAAGCCCGCCCTGGGGTGGGCCGACAAGAGGCTGACTAGGCTGAAATGAGCGACCTGACGTTCAACAAGATCGCTGGCGGCGTGCTGCTGACCGGCCTCGTTATTTTCGGTCTGCGGGAAGCGTCGGACATCGTCTTCAAGAAGCATGAAGTCGAGAAGGCCGGCTACGAGATCGCGGTCCAGGAAGAGTCGGCCGGCGGCGGCGAAGTCGCCGACACTCCGCCGGATTGGGCCGCTGTCCTGACCCCGGCCAACGTGGCCGCCGGCGCCGCCGTCTCGGCCAAGTGCGCGGCCTGCCACAAGCTGGACGCCTCGAACGCCAACGCCACCGGCCCCGGCCTGTGGGACGTGCTGGGCCGCAAGCCGGCCGCGCATCCGGGCTACAACTATTCGGGCGCGATGAAGGACTTCGCCGGCAAGCAGCCGGTGTGGGACTACGACGCCCTGTACACCTTCCTGAAGGCGCCCGGTAAGGACGTCCCCGGCACCAACATGACCTTCGTGGGTCTGAAGAAGCCGGAAGACCGCATCGCGATGATCGCCTACCTGCACAGCCTGGGTTCGAAGCTGCCGGTGCCGCCGCCGCGTCCGGCCGCCGCCGCCGCTGCTCCGGCCGCTGGCGCTCCGGCCGACGCCGCTGCTCCGGCCGCCCCGGGCGGCGCGACGGCTCCGGCCCCCGGCGCCGCCACGGCCCCGGCCGCGCCGGCCGCCGGTGGGAACACCGCGCCGCCGAAGGCCTAATCGCCCCAAGCGCTGAAATCGAAGAGGCCGCGAAGCGCAAGCTCCGCGGCCTTTTTGTTGGCGCCTATCCTCGCCGCGCCATCCACCCGGCCGCCAGCTCCGGCCAGGCCGCCTGGGTCCCGTCCAGCGCGCGCAGGGCGAAGCCGTGCGGGGCGGCGCCGAACACGTGGGCGTCCAGGTCTAGGCCCGCGTCGCGGGCGGTGCGGATGAAGTTCAGCGCGTGCTCGATCGGCACGGCCTCGTCGTGCAGGGCATAGGCCAGGAACACCGGGCAGCGGGGCACGCCGTGCGGTTCGGCCGCCAGACCGATCGGCCAGGCGTCGTAGAAGGCCTGCTTCTGCGGCGGCGGATAGTCGGGCTTGCCGGCCGGCGCCTTGTGGTCGCTGTGATTGGCGTTGATCGGCGCATAGGCGATCAGCAGGCCGGCGGCGTTCACACCCGGCTGGCAAGCGATGGCGCCCGCCAGATGGCCGCCGGACGACAGGCCCAGCACGAACAGCGGCAGGTCGCGGCCGATCTGGTTCAAGGCCGCCAAACCGTCGGTGAGGGCCACGTCCTCGGGCCAGACCTCGCCGTCACCCGGCGCGCCGGGCAAGCGATGGACCAGCACGAAGGCGTCGTAGCCCAGGCCGTTGAGCCACTGGGCGACTTCGGTCCCCTCGCGGTCGTGCATCAGCCGCAGATAGCCGCCGCCGGGACAGACCAGCACCCGACCCTTCGGCGCGGCGACGCGATAGGCGTGCAGCTCGCCGCGCGAGACCTGCTCGATCACGCGATCGGGGAGCTCTCCTCGCAGGACGTTGGCGGCTCCGGGACTGAGCGGGATCACCTCGGGTCCGATCACGAAACCCGCCGGTAGCCGAGCGGCGCGCCGACGCCCGCCGCCTCGATCCGGGCGATGGCCTCGGCCAGGGGCTCGATCGCGGTGGCCATGTGGTGGGCGTTGGCGTGCAGGATGGTGTCGGCGTCCAGCAGGATGGCCACGTGGCCCTTCCAGAACACCAGGTCGCCGCGCCGACGGTCGGCCTCGGCGACTTCCGGGAAGAAGCCGCGCTGCATGTCGGTGTCACGCGGACAGGCGCGGACGCAGGCATAGAGGGCCTGCTGCACCAGCCCCGAGCAGTCCAGGCCCAGCGACTCGCGGCCGCCCCACTGGTAGGGCGCGCCCAGGAAGCGCTCGGCGACGGCGACATAGTCGCGTTCTCCGCGCCCAATGGCGGTCAGGTGTTCCTCGACGAACCAGCCGGTCCCCACGCCCTTGGCGAAGCGGCCTTCGCGCGCCTCGACCGTGACCAGGGCGTTCAGGCTGTAGAGCCCGTCGGGCCGCGACTTGATGTCGGGCTTGCTGAACGCATAGGTGCGGATCGCGCTGACGGCATGGGTCGGCGGCGCGCCTTGCGGCGTCAGCGCCGTGGCCTCGACGAAGCCGACATAGCCGTCGCGGGCCGCCTGGCCCCAGGCGAAGCCATCCTTGATCTCCAGCACCCGGAAGACCTCGCCGAACAGCAGCTGGTCCCACTGCTCGGCGTCGGGCGAGGCCGCGGCGCGGATGGCGGTGGCCGGGACGGCGCAGACCATCACCTCGCTGGCCTCGAAGCGCTCGGCCGGGGCCAGGCCCTCCAGGCGCTGGTCGGCCAGGTCGGCGCGGGCCAGGGTCACGCGGGAGTCGCCAAGGAAGTCCAAGCTCATGCGAAACGGCCCTTGATCATGGCGAAGGCCGCGCGAATGGCCTGCGCCTCGCCCCCCACGGGGAATCCGGGGCGGCCCTTGGGGTTCCAGGCGAAGACGTCGAAGTGGGCCCAGGGGCCGACATCGTCGCCGCCATTTTCGGTTTGGGCTGGCGCGAACCGCTGCAGGAACAGCGCCGCCGTCGTGGCCCCGGCCTGGGCCCAGCCGTCGGGGTCGTTCTTCAGGTCGGCGACGTCGCTGTCCAGCGCCTCGCGATAGGCCTCGGTCAGGGGCAGGCGCCAGAGGGAATCCTGCACCGCCCGCGACGCCGCCTCGATCTGGCCGGCCAGCTTGTCGTCGGCGGTCCAGAACGGGATCACGAACGGCCCCAGGGCGATCCGCGCCGCGCCGGTCAGGGTCGCGAAGTCCAAAGTCAGGGCGGGCTTCAGCTCGGCGGCGCGGGTCAGGGCGTCGGCCAGGATCAGGCGGCCCTCGGCGTCGGTGTTGCCGACCTCCACCGTCAGGCCGGCGCGGGTCTGGAGCACGTCGCCGGGCCGCATGGCGTCGCCGGCGATGGCGTTCTCGACCACGGGGGTCAGGATCGCCAGACGGACCGGCAGCCGGGCTTCCATAATCATGCGACCCAGGGCCAGGGCGTGGGCGGCGCCGCCCATGTCCTTCTTCATCAGCCGCATGCCCGAGGACGGCTTGATGTCGAGGCCGCCGGTGTCGAACACCACGCCCTTGCCGACCAGCGCCACCAGTGGGTGCGCGGCGTCGCCCCAGGCGATCTCGATCATGCGCGGCGCGCGGGCCGGGACGGCGGCGCGGCCGACGGCATGGACGGCGGGGTAGTTCTGCGAGAGCAAGTCGTCGCCGGTGACCACGGCGATCGTCGCGCCGTACTTCTCGGCGATCTCGCGGGCGATGGTCTCGATCTGCAGCGGCCCCATGTCGTTGGCCGGGGTGTTGACCATGTCGCGGGCGAGAGCGCAGGCGTGGGCCGTGGCGGTGACGGCGGCGGCGTCGACGCCCTTGGGCGCGACCAGCCGGGCGATCGGCTCGCCCTTCTTCTTGTAGCGGTCGAAGCGGTAGGTCCCCAGGGCGAAGGCCAGGGCCGCTTCGGCCGGATCGATTCCCCTGGGCAGCTTGGTCAGGACGTAGTCGCCGGCCGGCAGCTTGCCGGCGAGCGTGCGAAACAGCGACAGATCCGCGCGGCCCCCACCCAGATTTGACCCCACGCCCAGCAGCACCCGCTCGACCGCGCCGCTCGCGCCGGGGACCGCCAGCACCTGGCCGGCCTTGCCCGTGAACTTGTTGGCGGCGGCGAAAGTCCTTACCGGCGCGCGCTTTTGGGCCAGGAAGCCCTCGACCTCGCCTTCGGCCAGCGGATGGACCGGGATCGCCGCGCCCTCGGCCGCGCTGAGGATCGGATGGGTCGCGTCGGACATCGGCGGAGTCCTTTAAAATTATGCTTAACGATTCCTTGAGGGCCACGCCGGATCATGGGCGCACCTTCGGGAGACCTGCCTTCATGTGTCGCAAGCGCGCGCTCGTCGCAACCGTTCTCGCCCCGGCTATCGTGCTGATGGCGCTCGGCGCTCCCTTGGGGGCCTTCGCCGCGGACGCCCCCAAGCCCGCGCCGGAGGCCGCCGCCGCCAAACCGGTCAAGGCCTCGCCGCAGCAGCGCGCCGAGGCTCGGCGGCTGGACCCGCTGGCCCGCGCGGCCTTCTGGGGCGCCGAGTTCGAGACCGACGCTTCCGACGCCGAGGCGGGCGCGGGCCTGGCCCAGGCGTTGCGCGGCCTCGGCCGCAACGACGACGCCGCCGAGACCGCGACCAAGGCCCTGATCGCCCATCCCGACGACACCGCCCTGCTGCTGGAGCTGGCCCGCGCCCACGTCGCGCGCGGCCAGGGCTTCTACGCCATCGAGCCGGCCCGCAAGGCCGCCGCCCTGGCGCCGAAGGACTGGCGTCCGCTGACCCTGCTGGCCGTGGCCTACGAACAGGCCCAGCGCGACGAGGAGGCCGACGCGGCCCATCGCCAGGCCCTGGCCCTGGCGCCCAACGAGGCCACGCCGCTGGCCAACTACGCCATGCACCTGGCCGCCCAAGGCGACCTGCCGGGCGCGGAAGCCCAGTTGCGCCGCGCCGCCGCCCTGCCCTCGGCCGGGATCCAGGTGCGCCAGAACCTGGCCCTGGTGGTCGGCCTGCAAGGCCGCCTGCCCGAAGCCGAGAAACTGGCCCGCGCCGACCTGCCGCCCGAGCTGGTGGCCAACAACCTGGCCTATCTGCGCGCCGCCATCGGCCAGGCCGGTGGCAGCCGCTCTTGGGACGCGCTGAAGGCGGGCGGCGGGCAATAGGCTCGCGCTTCAGCCGTCAGCCTTGGAGCTTGCCCTCCGCCAGCAGTTCGCGGGTCCGCTTCAGCGTCGACAGCAAGGCGGCCTTGTAGCCGGTGGGGCCGTCGAACTGCGCCTGCTCCGCCTGCTCTTGCGGACCGTTCGGCGCCTGGCCGCGAAGGCCGAGATAGCAGTAGAAGCGCAGCTGCAGCGCGCCGTCCGCGTCCTCGAACAACTCGTTGATGATGGCCCCTTCACGCGGACCGGCGGCCTGGAAGAAGGTCACCTTGCTCAGCGGTTCCAGGGCGACGATCTCGCGGAGGTCGGCCCCGCCGATCGTGGCGTCGCGCACGAAATGGCTCGCGCTTTCCTCCACGACATCGCAGCGGGTGCAGAGGCCCGGCGGCAGGAACAGGCGGGCGTCGCGGGCTTTCAGTTCCAGGCCGGCCCAGGCTTGCGCCCGGGTCAGCTTGGTCTCGCCCTCGGGGTTCACCGGGACGGTGGCGGTCGAATAGATCATGGTCATAGTCCTTGGGAGCGGGCCGAGCGGGTCAGGCGGCGCTAGCGGCGATCTGGGTCGCGAAGTCGCGATAGGCGTGCAGCGGGCGCCCCAGGATCCGGGTCAGGCGCGCGACGTCGCCAGCCTCGGGAATCATGCCGTCGCCGACGAAGCGCTCGGCCATCAGGCGCATTTCATAGGCCATCCACTTGGGCATGAAGTTGGCCAGGTTCTGCTCGAAGCCCGACGGATCATCGCCGCCATAGGCGACCGGGCGGCCCAGGACGTCCGACCAGATCGCCGCCACGGCGGTCCCGGTCAGCGTGTCGGGACCGACCAGGTTGATGGTCTCGATCGGCAGCTTGCCCGGCGCCTGGTCGCGACGGATCAGCTCGATCGCCGCGACCTCGGCGATGTCGCGGGCGTCGACCATGGCCACGCCCTTGCCGCCGACGGGCATCGGATAGACGCCGTAGTTCAGGATGACGTCCTTGATCGTCAGGTCGTTGTCGATGAAGTAGGCGGGACGCAGGATCGTGGCGGAGAAGCCCATCTGCTGGATCATCCGCTCGGCGCCGGACTTCACCGCGAAGTGGGGCACGTTCACGAAGCGATCGGCGTGGATCACCGACAGGTAGACGACCCGCTCGACGCCGGACTCGCGGGCGATGTTCAGGGTGATCAGCGCCTGGGTGAATTCGTCGGCCGCCACCGCGTTGAGCAGGAACAGCGTGCGGACGCCGGTGAAGGCGGCGCGCAAGGAGTCGATGTCGAGCAGGTCGCCTTGCACGACCTCGACGCCGGCCGGGAAGTCGGCCTTCGAGGGATCGCGGACCAGGACGCGCACGGCGGCGTCGCGGGCGACGAGTTGCTGGACGACTTGGCGGCCGACACGGCCGGTGGCGCCGGTAACGAGGATGGTCATGGAAAAATCTCCGGGGTTCGAGTGACACCGGCAAATTAGCGATCCATATCTTGGCCAATAGACGCTAGATTTGGACACTCCGTCCCACTGGTGGAACATATGGACCTGCTCGCCCTCGCCGACTTCAACCTGGTCGCCCGGCATGGCGGGGTCGGCCGCGCCGCCCGCGCCGCCGGACGGCCCAAGGCGACCCTGTCGCGCAGGGTCGTGGAACTGGAGGCCAGCCTCGGCCTGCGCCTGTTCGAGCGTGGCGGCCGGACGTTGAAGCTCACCCAGGAAGGACGGGCGCTGCACGAGCGCACCACCGCCCTGCTCACCGAGCTGGACGAGACGGCGGCGGGCATCGCGTCCGGCGGCGACATCCCGCGCGGCCTGCTGCGGATCAGCGCGCCGTTGCTGTTCTCGCAGATCGCGATGGGCAGGCTGGCCGCCCAGTTCGCGATGAAGTTTCCGGACATCCGCCTGGAGGTGACGACGGAGGACCGGGCCGTCGACATGGTCGAGGAAGGCTATGACCTGGTGATCCGCGTGAACCCGGATCCGGACGCGACCCTGGTCGGGCGCGCCTTCATGCGCGATTACCTGGTGGTGGTGGCCAGCCCCGATCTCGCGCGGCCCACTGACGGATCCCCCGTCACCGCGATCGTGCGCGGGACAGGGTCGGGACTTGAAACCTGGAAGATGGCGAACGCGACCGGAGGTTCGACCCTCGTCGTCGATCCCGTCCTTGGCCTGTCCTCGATGATCATGGTCCGAGACGCCGTTCGGGCCGGGGTCGGCGTCGCACGGCTGCCGGTGTCGCTGGTGGGTCCCGATCTGGCCGCGGGCCGGCTGGCGCACTGGGGCGATATCGACGGGCCGGAGATCGCCCTATGGACGCTCTACCCGTCGCGCCGTCTGCTCAGCGCGCGTGTCTCGGCGTTTCTCGATCACCTGAAGTCCGCCTTCCCCACCGGCGAGCCGCATGAGCTGGCGGCCTTCATCGGCGTGTGAAAGGCTAACCGCCGAGCGCCTGGCTCAAGGCCTTCGCGGTCCGGGTGAAATTGGCCAACAGGGGGTCGGCCAGCAGATACTTCATGGTGTAGGCGAAAAAGGCCGCCAAGCCGGCCACCAGCGCCATCTCCAGCGCAGCGCCGCCCTTTTCCTCGCGCGCGAAAGCAACCGCGATCTTCCTGTGCCTGTCCGCCACGCGCCCTGTCCCAAAACGAAATCGTCTTGGCGAGCGCGCGCAAGTCCGGCGCCAGGCGGGAGTTCTAGTGCTTCCCGAACACGTCCTGGATCTTGATGATCGCGGGACCCATGATGACCATGAACAGCACCGGCAGGAAGAACATGATCATCGGCACGGTCAGCTGAGCCGGCAGGGCCGCGGCCTTCTTCTCGGCGGCTGACAGGCGCAGATCGCGGTTCTCCTTGGCCATGACGCGCAGGGCCGTGCCCAGCGGGGTGCCGTAGCGCTCGGCCTGGATCATCGCCGTGGCCACCGACTTGATGCCAGGATGGTTGGTCCGGCGGGCCAGGCCCTCGTAGGCCAGGCGACGGTCGGGCAGGTACGAAAGCTCGGCCGTCAGCAGGCTGAGCTCCTCGGCCAGCTCCATCGACGAGGCGCCGACTTCCGACCCGACCTTCTGGATCGCCGCCTCGATCGACATGCCGCTTTCGACGCAGATCAGCAGCAGGTCCAGCGAGTCGGGGAAGGCCGCCACGATCGACTCGCGGCGCTTCTGGGCGATGTTGCTGATGTAGACGTTGGGCGCGTAGTAGCCGAGCGCCAGGAACGCCACGCACGCGCACATCTTCTGCAGGGGCAGCAGGCCAAAGCCGTTCACGACATAGAGATAGAAGGCCACCACCGCCCCGAATACGAACGGCATCACGAAGCGGAAGAAGTAGAAGGTGGTCACCGGGCGCGGGCCGCGGAAACCGGCCTGGGCCAGCTTGTCGACGACCTTGGGATCCTCCAGCAGCCGCGACAGCTGCAGCCGGTCCACGACGTTCTTGTAGAGACCCTCGTCCTGGTGGCGCAGCGAGCCGGTGCTCGACCCGCCGTTCCGCTGGGCGATGTTCTGGCGCGATCGCCGACGCAACTCCTCGCGCCGGTTGGCCACCGACTTCAGGCGGCCCTCCAGATTGTTGTCGCGCAGGGCCGGCGAAGCCAGGGTGATGATGGTGGCGAACACCACCACGGCGATGAAGGCGGTCACCAGGTTGGTGGGGTCGGTCAGGGTGTCGACGATCTTCACGCGGCCCTCCCCCTAGAACTTGAAATTGATCATGCGGCGCATGACGAAGATGCCCAGGGTCATCCACAGCGCGCCCGCCAGCAGCATCAGGTGGCCGCGCGGATCGGTGAACATCGGCCGCATGTAGGAGGGCGAGGTCACGCTGATCAGGGTGACGACGCCCGGCGGCAGCGAGCCGATGATGACGGCCGAGGCGATGGCTTCGGCCGACAGCGCCTTGATCTTCTCCTTCATCAGCTTGCGCGCGCGCAAGACGGTGGAGAGGTTGCCCAGGGCCTCGGCCAGGTTGCCGCCGGTCTTGGCCTGGATGGCCAGAACGATCGAGAAGAAGCGCAGCTCGCTGGTCGGCATGCGCTCGTACATCTTCTCCAGGGCCGCATCGACCGGCACGCCCATGGCGATGTTCTCGGTCAGGGTGCGGAACTCGCCGGCCAGGGGCTCGGGACTTTCCTTGCCGATGATCTTCAGGCAGTCGTGGACCGGCAGGCCCGACTTGATGCCGCGCACGATGATGTCGATGGCGTCCGAGAAGGCCTCGGTGAACTTGCGCGTGCGGCTCTTGGCCAGGAAGCCCAGCACCCAGCGCGGCAGGCCCGCCCCGGCGGCGAAGCCCGCGCCCAGGGCGACCAGCGGCATCTGGCGCAGCAGCAGGAACAGCAGGGCGACGAACACGCCCAGCACGCCGCTGATGATCCAGAACATCCTGACATTTTCGCCCAGGCCCGCGGCCTGCATGCGCGCGCCGATGCTGAGCGAGGCCTTCTTCTGCTTGCGCTCCTGCTCCTTGAGCGACTTGAGGATCGCCTGGCGGCGGGCGTCGGGTGTGTTGGCCGCGGCCTTGGCGCGGACGCTGGCCTGGCGCTCGCCGCCGCCGGCGATCATCTGGGCGCGCTTGGCCGCCTTGGCCGAGCCGCTGTCACCGCCGGCGAAGGCGAAGCCCAGGCCCGCGATGGTGATGAAACCGAGGATCCCGGCGATGATGAACAGCATCGCCTACTCCGCCGCGTCGAGGGCTTCGGCCAGTTCGCGCTCCAGGCCGTAATAGCGAGCGCGGTCCCAGAAGCGCGGGCGGGCGATGCCGGTCGAGCGGTGCTTGCCCAGCACCCTGCCGTGCTCGTCCTCGCCGGTGATCTCGTAGATGAACAGGTCCTGGGTGACGATCACGTCGCCCTCCAGGCCCACCACCTCGGTGATGTGGGTGATGCGGCGCGAGCCGTCGCGCAGGCGGGCGGCCTGGATGATCACGTCGACCGAGCCGACGATCATCTCCTTGATGGTCTTCGAGGGCAGGCCGTAGCCGCCCATGGTGATCATGCTCTCGACGCGGCTGATGGCCTCGCGCGGGCTGTTGGCGTGCAGCGTGCCCATCGAGCCGTCGTGACCGGTGTTCATGGCCTGGAGGAGGTCGAACGCCTCCGGCCCGCGGACTTCGCCGACGATGATGCGTTCGGGACGCATCCGCAGACAGTTCTTGACCAGGTCGCGCATGGTGATCGCGCCCGAGCCTTCCAGGTTGGCCGGGCGGGTTTCCAGGCGCACCACGTGCGGCTGCTGCAGCTGCAGTTCGGCCGCGTCCTCGCAGGTCACGACCCGCTCGGTGGGGTCGATGAACGCGGTCATGGTGTTGAGCAAGGTCGTCTTGCCCGAGCCCGTGCCGCCCGAGATGATGACGTTGCAGCGGCAGGCGCCGATGACGCCCAGAACCCGCGCCCCTTCCGGGCTGATGGAGAGGTACTCCACCAGGTTCTTCATCGTCAGCTTGTCCTTCTTGAACTTCCGGATGGTCAGGGTCGGACCATCCAGAGCCAAGGGTGGGGCGATGACGTTGACGCGGCTGCCGTCGGGCAGGCGGGCGTCGCAGATCGGCGAGCTTTCGTCGACCCGGCGGCCGACCTGGCTGACGATCCGCTGGCAGATGTTCATCAGCTGCAGATTGTCGCGGAAACGGACGTTGGTCAGCTGGACCTTGCCGCCCACTTCGATGAACACCCGGTGGGCGCCGTTGACCATGATGTCGGCGATGTCGTCGCGGGCCAGCAAAGGCTCCAGCGGACCGTAGCCGAGGACGTCGTTGATGATGTCCTGGACCAGGTGCTCCTGCTCGGCCACCGACATCGAGACGTTCTTGATCGCCACCAGCTCGGCGACGATGTCGCGGATCTCCTCGGCCGCCGCCTTGATGTCGAGCTGGGCCAGCTGGCTCAGGTCGATCGTGTTCAGCAGGGCGTTGAAGATCGTGGTCTTGGTGGCGTGGTAGTAGTCGCTCTGTTCACGGACGATATTGGTCGTCTGGGCGGCGGCGATGCCTTGCGCGGCGCGCAGCTGATCCAGGCCCGGCGTCGCCTTCGGCGCGGCGCCGCCCTTCGCGGCGGGACCGGTGAGCTTGGGCGCCGGCGCCTTGGGTTCCGGCGGGGCGGTCGGCTCGATCCGCTGCGGACGCGTGGCGATGGCCGCGCCGCCCGTCGGAGCGGGGGGCGGCGCCTTCTGTTCGGCGGGGGCTGACGGATCGCGCTTGCCGAACATCTACTTCTTCTTGAACAGGCCCGAGAGCATGGACGACTTCTGCGGAGCCGGCGGTTCGCGGCGGCTGATCAGGCGGGCCAGGTGCTCCAGCCCCTCGGCGGCCTTCGACTTGGGCGCCACCTCGGCCAGCATCTGGCCGTTGTTGGCCGCCTGGCCGTAGGGCTTGGGATCGAACGGCAGCACCAGCGAAGGCTGGACGCCCAGGGCCTCGCCGAAGTCCTTGACCGGGATCTCGGGACGGCCGGGCACGCCGACCTGGTTCAGGACGAGGCGCGGCGGCACGTCGTTGGGCCGCGCGCCCTTGACCAGGTCGATGATGTTCTTGGCGTTGCGCAAGGAGGCGAGGTCGGGCGTGGCCACCACGACCAGATCGTCCGAGCCGACCAGCACGCGGCGGCTCCAGGCGTTCCAGACGTGCGGGATGTCCAGCACCACGAAGGGGGCGGCGCCGCGGATCTTCTGGGTCGCTTCCTCATAGGCGTCGGCGCTGATCTCGTAGTCGTCGTCCAGCGAGGCCGGGGCGGCGAACAGCGACAGGCGGTCGCCGCAGCGGACCATCATGCGGTCCATCAGCACCGGGTCCAGACGATCCGGCTGGGTCAGGGCGTCCAGCACGCCTTGCAGCGGATCCTGGTTGAAGTCGAGGCCGGCGGTGCCGAAGGCCAGGTCCAGATCGACCAGCACGGTGGCGGTCTGCATCTTCTCGGCCATCGACCAGGCGAAGTTGTGGGCCAGGGTCGAGGCCCCCACCCCGCCCTTGGCGCCGACGAAGGCGATCTGGCGGCCGATGAACGGCGCCGACGGGTCGGCGTAGAGGCCGCCCACCGCGCGGATCACCTGCAGCGGACCCAGCGGCTGGGTCAGATATTCGCTGACCCCTCGGCGGATCAGCTCGCGATAGAGGGCGATGTCGTTGGTCTGTCCGACCACGACCACCTTGGTGCCGGGGTCGCAGACCTGGGCCAGGCTGTCCAGCAGGTGCAGCAGGCGCTGCGCGCTCTGGGTCGTCTCGACCATGACCAGCGAGGGGGTCGGCTGATTTTGATAGTAGTCGACGGCCGCTTCCAGCCCGCCGTCGCGAACGATGGTCGAGGCGCGGGCCATGCGACGGTCGGCGGCGGCCTGTTCGATCAGGGCCGCCGTCTCCGGCCGGGCGCAGAAGGCGTGGATGGTGATCCGCGGGATCGCCGCGTCGCCCAGGCCGCTGTCGGCGATGGGCTCGTGATAGGTCGGCGCGGCGGCGGGCGCCTCGGCCGGGATGTCGAGGTCGCGATCGTCGGGCTCCGGCCCGGCGACGACGGGCTGCGGCGCGCGGCGCGGGGCGGCTGGCGCGGACGCCGCCGGCTGGGGCGCGGCGGGCTTGGCCGCTGGCTGGGCCGCCAGTTGGGCGGCGGGCGTCGGGCGAGTGGCCGGCGCGCGGGCGGGCTGAGCCTCGTCGCGCGGGCGGGCCGGCGGGAACTCGGCGAACGGGTCGTCGAAGCCGCCCACCGGGCTGAGCGACGGCGGGGCGGACGCGCGCCAAGGGTCGGACGCGCCGGTGGTGAACTCGTCGGCGGCGTCGAAGCCCAGGTCGAAGGGGTCGCTATCGGTCGGCCGCATTACTGGATCGCCTTCGAAATGGCGCCACTGGCTTGATCGTCCTTGGCCGCGCTGGTGGTTTCGCCCTTGCGGTACTTGCCAAGGACGGTGTCGCGGCGGCCGGCGTCGATCGGAGTGGTGTCGCGCGGCCGGATCAGGTCTTCGGGATTGGCCACCTGGGCGGCGATGTTGGCGGCCATGGCGCAGCCGAAGTTCTCATAGGCGGTGTTGTTGCGGGTGGCGGCCAGGTTCTCCCAGCGCTCGCCGCATTTCAGCGGCTGGGCCTCGTAGCGCAGGAAGCCGACGCGGATGGTGTTGTCCTCGGGACCGGCCGGATTGAAACCGACGACCCGCACGCGCGCGCCCGGTGCGCCCAGGGTGATCAGCCTGTCACGAATCTGGGTGGCCATGGCGCCCGCGCTGTTCGGAGCGGTGACCACCAGTTCGCGGCCCTCCGCGTCCAGCCAGCGCCCGACCAGGGCCTCCAGGGCCGAGCCCTGGTTGGCCGACAGGCCGGTGGCGTGCGAGGCCAGGACGATCTCGTCCGGCGCGGACGTGACCTTGATCTTGTCCATCCACTGCTGGGTTTCGGTGGTGGCGACCTTGGACGGCCCCTGCTCCGGCGGCGCCGAGGCGCAGGCGGCCAGGCCGGCGAAGGCGGCCGCCAACAGGACGATCTTGACGGGGGTGTTGTGCGTCATGGCGGCGTCCTACTCGATCACATAGCCGACGGGGCCCTGGTACGCGCGCCCCGCGTTGGCGCCGGCCGGCGCCTTGACCACCTTGTTGAGCCGGCCCAGCAGGACCGTGCTCATGTCGCTGGCGAAAACCAGGCCGTCGGCCGGGGTCTGCAGGTTCTGCGGACGGGTCGGGTCGACGATGTACGGGGTGACGATGATCACCAGCTCGGTCTGGCCGTTCAGGAAGTCGCGCGAGCGGAACAGTGAGCCCAGGATCGGCATCGAGGTCATGCCCGGCACCGAGTCGATGGTCTGCTTGGTTGTCTGCTGCAGCAGCCCGGCGATCATGAACGAGCCGCCGGACGGCAGCTCGACCGTGGTCTCGGCGCGGCGCACCGACAGGCCGGGGACGGTCAGGTTGGCCGCCGCCGAGCCCGAGGCGATCGTGAAGGCGCCCAGGCTGGACAGCTCGGAAACCTCGGTCGAGATCTTCAGCGAGATGCGGCCGCCCGACAGCACCACCGGGGTGTAGCCCAGGCCCACGCCGTAGGGTTTGAACTCGATCGAGATCTTGCCGCTGGTGTCGCTGCCGGTCGGGACCGGGAATTCCCCGCCGACCAGGAAGTGGCCGGCCTCACCCGAGACGGCCGCCAGGTTCGGTTCGGCCAGGGTGCGCACCAGGCCCACCCGCTCGAACGCCTGGATCATGCCCTTGGCCGAGTTCAGCCCGGCGCTGCCGGCGGTGTCACGGATCGTCGCGGTGTCGCCGTTGGCATAGACGCTGTTGTCCCGGACCACGCCGTAGCAGGTGCCCGTCACGCCGCCCGAGCAGGGGATGACCATGGTCGGCTGCTTGGTGGTGTCGGTCTGGTAGCCGCCGGTGACCCCGCCCAGCAGACTGCCGTTGACGCCGAACGTCGGCGACAGGCCGAACTTGTACTGGGTCTCGCCAAGCTGGCCGAGCACGGCGTTCAGGTCGACACCCAGTTGCTTGACCACGTTGCGCTGCACCTCGACGATGCGGACCTGCAGCATCACCTGGTCCTTGCCGGCGACGCTGAGCATGTTCAGGACGTTTTCCGGCTTGCCGACGAACTGCGCGGCGATGCGCGAGGCGGATTCGGATTCGGCGGCCGTGCGAACCAAGCCGGTCAGGATCACGCTGTCGCGGATCGGCTGCACCCGGATCTTGGCGTCGGGCAGCACCCGGCTCAGCGTGTCGGCCAGCTGGTCGACCGGCTGGGCGACACGGATGGCCAGCGACAGGATGCGGCGGCCGGTCGCGTCGAAGAAGGCCGCGTCGGTCGTGCCTTCGGTCAAGCCCACGACATAGATGCGGCGCTTGTCACGCAGCACGGCGTCGGCGATGGCCGGATTGGTGACCAGCAAGTCGCGGACGTCGGTCGGCAGCTCGATGATCGCCGACTTGCCCTTGGCCAGCTCGATCGTCGTGGCGGTCTGGTCGGCGGTCAGGACGATGCGGGTCACCTGGTCGGCGACCTGCGGCGCGAACGCCATCGGCGCGGGCGGCGGGGCCGGACGCGAGACGCGGGCGGCGGGGCGATAGACGTGCGAGCCCGCGACCGGACCGTCGGCGAAAGCCGGGGCGGTCGAGGAGAGGCCCAGCAGGGCGGCCATGTGGACCGTCAGGAGGCGGCGCTTGAAGGACATGTTGGCTTTCACCGGGCGGATCACGGGCGCACCGCCACGCTGGTGGTCGTCCCGCCGCGGTTGATGCGGACGGTGGAATCATTGACGGCGACCGGGCGGGTCATGCCCGAAGGACCGCCAAGGTCGGTATAGGCGCGAAGGGCCAGGGAGACCGAGCCCATCGCCTTGGCGCGGGCCAGGGCCTCGGCCTCGACCGGGCCGACCTCGAGGGTGGCCGTGGCCGCGACGATCGACTTGGCGTCCTTCTCGGCGGCCGTCGCCTGGTCGAGGGCCAGGACCCGGATGTTCTGCAGCACGGTTTCGGCGATCACCACCTTGCCGGTCGCGGAGCCGTTTTCGGTCGTGGCGTTGACCTGGCCTTCGCGGGTCATCAGCACGTCGACGCGGTCGCCCGGCAGGATGAAGCCGCCCACGGCGGTGTCGGAGGTGACCTGCACGGCCATCGCCCGCTTGCCCGGGGTCAGCACGACGGAAAGATAGCCGCCCTCGCCGCCACGGACGATCTTGCGAGGGGTGATCGGTTCGCCGGTCAGGATCGGGTCGCGAACGATCGCGCCGTCGACGACCTTGGCCGGATCGCCGCCGATCATCTGGTCGGCGGTGGCGGCGACGGCGGCCTTGGCGGCCTGAACCTTGCCGTCGGGCGCGGCCGGGGCCGCGCCGTTGGTGATGAAGGCGCCGTTGACGGCGTCGGACGGCCAGGCCTGCCAGGTCACGTCGGCGGCGACCAGACGCGTACCGATCGGCAGGTCGCGCTTGGCCACCAGGACCTGGGTCATCGGCTTGTTCGGCGTCGGTGCGGGCGCGGCCATGGCGGTCGGCGCGGCCGATTTGCCGCCCAACGCGCGCTGCAGGACCACGGCCAGGCCGATGGCCGACACGGCGGCGACAAGGACGATCAGGAGGCGAACAGGGCTCATGGCGCGGGCTAGGAACTCTCGGGTGAGCCGCGCGGTCGCCGTCCGGCGGGCACGCACGATTCGTCAGTCAGCCTTTCTGGCCACACTCCATGGTCGCCCGCGCATGGTTAACGCCCGCTAAAAGTTTTCAGCTTGGAACCGGGGCGCCGCGCGACAGGCTGTCGCGCCCTTTTCAGGGGAAATGGGGCCTTAGCCCAGGATTCCATGGGCCAAAGCGCCCTGCGGGAAAGCCGCCAGGGCCCCCACGGCGATGGCCACGCCATACGGCAGGTCGCCGCCTTCCGTACCCAATTTGCGTATCCAGGCCGGACCGCCCGCCAGGGCCGGCGCCAACCAGGCCGACCGCAGGGCCAGGATGGCCAAGGTCAAGGCGCCCCCAGCCAAGCCCGTGTACAGCATGAACGGCAGGACCGCCGGCCAGCCCAGCCACAGGGCGCAGACCGCGAACAGCTTGCCGTCGCCGCCGCCGATCCAGCCGGCCGCGAACATGCCCATGCCCAGCAGCAGTCCGCCGAGACCAGCGGCCAGGCACAGGCCGACCACGGGCAGCGGCGCGCCGACGGCCAGGGCGGCCGGAACGAACGCGGCGATCAGGGCCAGCGAGATCCAGTTGGGAATAGTGTAGCTGGTGAGATCCTTCAGCGCCCCGACGATGGCCAGGGCCGGAAAGACCAGCAGCAGCGAGATCTGGACGGCTTGCATGTCTTGCGCCTTTTCCGCGCCGGTTCTGAAGTCGCGTCATTCTGCGACGGACGGGTGAAGCAAACGTTTCCCGGAGATGCGCGCCGGGCCGGCTTTCTGGCCGCGACAAAGCGCGGCAAACAAAGAAAAAGGGCCGAGGCTGAGCCTCGACCCTTTTCTTTTCGAGCGAGCTGCGACGATTAGGTGCCGGCGTTGGCGACCTTGGTCGACACGACCGCGAACTTGCTGTTCAGCGTGGTGCCGAGCGTGGTGACGGCGGTCACGATGACGACGGCGATCAGGGCAGCGATCAGGCCGTACTCGATCGCCGTGGCGCCGGATTCGTCCTTCAGGAAGCGGGTGACAAACTTGGTCATGACTTGGTCTCCAAAAACCAGGGCTAGTTGATTTGAGGCTTTCAAGCCGTCTGACTTGCTCACCCCCGAAAACACGATCAATTTCGCCGACTGCACTTAATGGCCAGTAAACAGCGAATAGCTTCCGCGAATTTTCTTTTGGTTTATTTGCGTTTACTATTATTTGTTCTTAACCATGGCCACCGCCGCCCTCCGCAAACCCCTTTGAATCCAAGACTTTCTCAAGCGACGCTTGGCCGCATACAGTCGCGCTTTAGTCTTTTGTTGACCAAAGAAAGTGATACTGGCGCACGTTCGGATCCGGGATCGGAAACCTTCATGCGCCGCCTTTCGCTCGCCATCACCGCCGCCTTGACCCTTTCGGGGGTCTCCGCGAGCGCTCAGACCGCCGCCCAGACCACCGCCATGACGGGCGCGCTTCCGATTAGGAACGCGCCGGCGACCACGCCGACCGATCTGCCGGTGGCCGCGGGCCAGGCCTCGTACGTCAACCTGAGCGGCGCGGTGCGCGATGTCGTGGTCGGCGACCCGACCATCGCCGACGTCAGCGTCGTCAACGACCGCACCCTCGTCGTCCTGGGCAAGCGCCCGGGCGTCACCAGCCTGCTGGCCTTCGGCGCCGGCGGCCGCGCCCTCGCCGATCGCCAGGTCGTCGTCTCCGAGAACGGCGGCGGCGGGGTCACCGTCTATCGTGGCGCGACCGCCAGCAACTACGCCTGCGCCGCCCAATGCACGCGCCTGGGCGCGGCGGGCGCCACGACGCCGTAGCGCCTCACGTACGCGCGACATACGCGCGGGAGCGCCTCAACGCGCGAGCGCGCCCTAACCAGTGGTTAGGATCGTTCGGCTAGGCTGTCCGCCGATCCTCGGGATCATGGGAACGCCCGCCGCATGGCTCACAGCTTCATCCTCGACCGCGCCCGACGTCGGCTGGCCCGCCTGGCCGGCCGTTTCGCGCGCGCCGAGCGCGGCGCCACGGCCGTCGAATTCGCCCTCGTCGCCCTGCCGTTCCTGGTCCTGGTCTTCGCCCTGCTCGAACTGGGCCTGGTGATCCTGGTGTCCCTGGGCCTGGAGAACGCGGTCATCGACGCGGGCCGCACCATCCGCACCGGCCAGGTCCAGACCACCGGCGGCACGGCCGCCACCTTCAAGACCGCCGTCTGCGACAAGATGAGCTGGATCGGCCCCACCTGCTCCAGCGCGCTGCAGGTCGACGTACGCACCTTCAGCGACTTCGCCGCCACCAGCACCTCGGCGTCGAACACCACCGTCCCCACCTCGATGACCTGGAACCCGGGCGTGTCCGGTTCGATCGTTCTGGTCCGCGCCTACTACACCTGGCCGCTGATCACGCCGCTGCTTCAGACGGGCCTGCAGAGCGCGAACGGCAAGCGGATCATCTACGCCGCCACCGCCTTCACCAACGAGCCGTACGAAGAATGAGCCGCCGTCGCCCCCCTCCTTTTGGCGTTTGGGCTGGCTTCTGGCGCGATCGCCGCGGCGTCTCGGCCGTGGAGTTCGCCCTGATCGCCCCGGTGCTGATCATCATGTACTGCGGCATGGCAGAGCTGACCCAGGCGATGATGGCCCAGCGGCGCCTGTCGAACATCGCCTCGTCGATCGGCGACCTGGTGGCCCAGAGCAACCAGACCGGACCGCTCAAGACGGCCGATATCTTCACCATCGGCAACACCATCATGGCGCCGTTCTCGACCACGACCTTGAAGATGTGCGTCGCCAGCGTCTCCTCGGACGCCACGGGCAAGGACACCGTGGTCTGGTCCAAGCCCTCGACCACCATGACCACCTGCCCCGCGGCCGGCGCCGTGCTGACCGACGTGCCCGTCGGCGTGCTGCCCGCCAGCAAGACGGTGATCCTGGCCCGGGCCAGCTATGTCTACACCTCGCCGATCCAGCTGGTGATGCCGACAAGCCTAACCTTCTCGCGCACCTACTACCTGCGCCCGCGCAAGACCGACTCCGTGCTGTGGTCGCCGACGAGCTGAGGGGTTAGGACTCTCAGGTCAGCCCTGGATAGAGATCGTCCCAATAGGGATTTTCGCGTTCGATCAGGTTGATCTTCCACTGCCGAGGCCAGCGCTTGAGGCTCCGCTCGCGCTGGAACGCCGCCACCATATCCTCGTGAGGCTCGTACCAGACCAAGCGTTTCAAGCGGTACTTTTTGGTGAAGCCTCTGATCAGCCCCTCACGGTGCTCCCAGATCCTGCGGTTCAGATAGCCGGTCGCGCCGATGTACAGCGTACCGAGCCGCTGGTTGGCCATGATGTAGACGGCGATGTAGCGCTCTTCCCGCATGGGGAGAGAGTTTCAGACCTACACAACTTTAGCAATATTAACATTGCCTTCCTCGCCCTTGTGGCGAGGACCCATGGCGGAGCCAGCCGGTGATTTTCAAGGAAGCCGCATCTGTTGGGCCAGGCTCCATCTATTCAACGCAAACGGAACGCTGGGTCCTAGGCACGAGGCCTAGGAAGGCGAACTCTTTGGGCTTTTGGAGAAAGCTCAGCTTGCCAATAAGGCCCGCAATCTCTCTGCCATCGGATGCTCCTCGAACATCCGCCCCCCCAACCAAGAGACCGGCCGCGCGCCGATCAGGCTGTTGGTCAGAAAGATCGCGTCGGCCCGCTCCAGGGCCTCGAGCTCCACGGCGACCTCCTCGACCGGCCGCAGCGCCATCAGGCGCGCGCGGGTGATCCCCGCCAGCACGCCGCAGTCGAGCCGCGGGGTGAACAGCCGCTCGCCTTCGATCCAGAACAAATTGGCCGCGCCCGCGCCGGCGACCTCGCCGCGATTGTTCAGCATCACCGCCTCGTCGGCGCCGGCCGCCCGCGCCTCGGCCCGAGCCAGGACGTTGTCGAGGTAGGATAGGGTCTTCAGCCGCGCGGCCGGCGAGCCCTCGTTGCGGCGGGTGTCGGCGACGATCAGGACAGCCGGGGTAGCGGGCGGAGCGGTCGGGGCGGCCGTGGCGAACAGGCGCGGGACCGGCGCGGCGGGACGGTCCAGGCCGCGCCCGCCCGAACCGGCGGTCAGGGTCAGGCGGACGGCGAACCGGCCTTCGGCGGGAACGGCCGCGCGACACACACGCTCGGCCTCGCCTCGCTCGAACGGCAGGTTCAGCACCGCGCAGCCGGAAGCCATCCGGTCGAGGTGGGCCGGCAGATGCGGCAACGCGCCGTCGATGGCCAGCATCGTCTCGAACAGGCCGTCGCCGAGCAGCAGGCCCCGATCATCTAGAGGAATGCCATCATGCGGGATCATTCGACCGCCTCCGTCAGGGCCCGCTGCAGCGCCGCGATCTTGGCCTCGGTCTCCAGCCGCTCGGCGCGCGGATCGCTGTCGGCGACGATCCCCGCCCCGGCCCGGGCCTCCAGCTTCCAGCCTTCTTCGTCCGCGACCAGGCCGACGGTTCGGATCAGCACGCTCGAGTCGAACGCCCCGTCGAAGCCCGCCCAGAACAGCGAGCCGCAATAGGGTCCGCGCGGCGGCTCCAGGCCGGCGATCACCTTCATGGCCTGGACCTTGGGCGCACCGGTGATCGAGCCCGGCGGGAAGCTGGCCCGCAGCAGATCGGCGACGCCCCTTCCCTCCGCCAGGCGCGCGGTCACGGTCGAGACCAAGTGGTGGACATTGGCGAAGCTCTCGACCTTGAACAGCTCGGGGACCCGCACGCTGCCGGGCGGCGACACCCGGGCCAAGTCGTTGCGCATCAGATCGACGATCATCAGGTTCTCGGCCCGATCCTTGTCGCTAGCCAGCAGCTCGGCGGCGAGCCGCGCATCTTCCCGCGCGTCCACGCCTCGAGGACGCGTGCCCTTGATCGGCCGGGTCTCTATGGCCCCCGCCGGGTCGAGCTTCAGGAACCGTTCGGGCGAGTTGGAGACCACCGCCCGGCCCGGCAGGCGCAGATAGGCCGAGAACGGCGCCGGACTCTGGCCGCGCAGACGGACGAACAGGTCGAACGGGTCGGCGTCGGGCGTCAGGCGGCCGGTCCAGGCGCGGGCGATATTGGCCTGGAAGATCTCGCCGCCCACGATGCGCTCCACCACCTGGGCCACCGAGGCCTCGTAGGCGGCGGCGTCGCTGGCGGCGAGGTTGGCGCACAGCGGGCCGGCCGGCGACGGGCGCTGGGCCGTAGGCGTGTCGAGCCAGGCAAGGGCGTCGCGGACCCGCGCGGCCGCCTCGGCTTCGGTGTCGCCGCGTCCGATCGCCAGCACCTGGCGGCCGTGGTGGTCGAAGGCCAGCAGGGCCGGATAGCGGGCGCAGGCCAGGTCCGGCCAGTCGGTGCGGCCCAGGCCCAGGGCCTCGACCCGGTCGCCCAGCTCATAGGCGGCCAGGCCCACGACACCGCCCTGGAACGGCGGCCCTTCGGGATCGCTGGGCGCCGGCGGGCCGACCAGCCGGGCCAGGGTCGCGAACGGATCGGCGGCGTCGGCGGCGGACAGGCTGAAGGTCTCGTCAGGCGCGCGCAGCAGGTACGACCACCGCCCCGCGCCGCCCGTGATCAGCGCGCAGGCGTACGGCTCGTCCCGGAAAGGCGCCAAGGCCCAGACCGGCTCGCGCCAGGGGGCGGTGAGGATGGCGACGCGGCGCATGGGGTGGGTTGATAGCGATATGAGGTGGCGTACGCCAGGACTCGCCCCCTCCGCGCCTTCGGCGCTCCTCCCCCGGAGGGGGAAGAAGGAGGATCACCTTCCGCCCGCCTTTGGGGGCGGACGATCGCGAAGCGATCAGGTGGGGGGAGTCTTAAGCCTCCCGCTCCCCGCCCTTCACCGTGAACAGCGCCACCAGCCCCAGCGCCAGCAGACCCGCGATCGGGATGAAGCCGGCGACCTGGCTGGCGAACACCTTGGTCGTCACGGCCACCAGCAGCGAGCCCAGCCACATGGTCGCCGTGCCCGACAGCGAGAACAGGCCGAAGAAGGCCGCCATCCGGTCCGGCGGGGCCAGGCGCACCAGCAGGGTGCGGCTCGAGGCGTACTGGGCGGTGACGAACACCGCGATCAGCAGGCCCATGGAGAGATAGACGATCTCCGGCAGGGTGCGGAACAGCGGGCCGTTCCAGATCGCCGGATGCGTCGCCGCGTCCCAGGTCCAGAAGAACAGGATCTTCTCGCGGCCCATGCCCAGCATGCACAGCAGCACCAGGATGCAGACGCCGACCTCGACCTGGACGGCGCGCTTGGGGCCCAGAGTCCGGTCCAGCGTCGGCGCGATCAGCCCGCCCAACACGGCGAAGATCGACAGCGAGATGCCATAGGCCAGCATCTCCAGCTCGCCCCATTTCATCAGCCCGGCCGCGAACAGGCCGCCGAAGATCAGCAGCGCCGTCATGCCGTCGCAATACAGCATCCGCGCGCCCAGGAACTTGGCGACGTCGGCGTGTCCCTTGAGATTGCCGAAGGTGTCGGCGATCAGCTTCAGCCCTAGCTTGGCCGAAGCCAGCAGCGAGACGCCGGTGCGCGGGGCGTCGCGGGTCCACAGGAAGAACGGGATCGCGCCCAGCAGCATGACCACGGCCGACAGCGGACCGACGACGCGGCTGGGCTCGTATGCGGTCTGGCTGAGGCCGAACAGCGGGGCGGACGGGACGAACGACCACGGCACGACGCCGGGCAGCACGAAGGCCCACATGACGAAGATCAGCAGCGACACCGACAGGCCGTTGGCCGTCGCGTAGCCCAGGCCTGACAGCACCGGCTCCTGGCCCTTCTCCGCTGCCCGGGCCAGCAGCGAGTTGTTGAGCACGTCGCCGCAATTGTAGGCCACGCCCAGCGCGATCAGCGCCGCCCCGACCAGGCTGACCGGGAGGCCGCCCGGCTTGGCCAGCCACAGCAGGCACAGCAGCGGGACCATGATCGCCAGGACCAGGGCCATCAGCGGCTTGCGCGGCCCGTACCGCTCGATCGAGGCGCCCAGGATCGGGGCCAGCAAGGCGGTCAGCAGGCCGTAGACGGTGGAGATGTCGGCGACGGCCGCCTGGCCCCTGACCGGATCCCCGACCAGCACCCGCGAGAAATACGGCGCGAAGACGTAGATGGTGACCAGGATGACGTAGGGGTCGCGGGCGCCTTGGTGCAGGATCCAGCTGAGCGCGCTCCTGGAGAGCTTCTTTTGGGGCGCTGGAACGAGGACATCGTCCGCCACCACTTCACTCAAGCCCGGAGGCGTGCCCGCCAACTCGCTCATGCCACACCCTGATGACGCTCGGCCGTCTGACGCGACCGTTGGACGAGGCTGGACCTTAAACGGGCGTTTGTCACCTTACGGATTCTGTCATCCCTCTCCCCTTGCGGGAGAGGGTGGCCGCCGAAGGCGGTCGGGTGAGGGGTCGATAAATCTGTCGGCGTGGCGCCCAGCATCGGCCGCCGGCCGCGGCGGTCCTCGTCTTCAACCCCTCACCCGACCCGCTTCGCGGGCCACCCTCTCCCGCAAGGGGAGAGGGAGTTCGAGCGCTAAAGAAGTATCCGCGCCCGCACCTGCTCGCGCGTCGCCGCGTCCAGGCCCACCGCCGTCTCAAGATACCCGTCCAGGGACCCGAACTGATCCTTCATCGCGTCGAACGCCGCCGCCAGGTAGCGCGCCTCGACGCCCATGGCCGCGCGCATGGCGGCCTCGGTCGGGCGGCGGCCGGTGACCTCTTCGATATGGTCCATGAAGGTCGCGCCGCGGCGCTCGAAGCGGCCGGGGTCGTTGGTCAGCAGGTAGTCGTCGATGACGTCGTCGTCGGCGACGCCGGCGATGTGATGGGTCAGGGCGGCCAGGATGCCGGTGCGGTCCTTGCCCGCCGCGCAGTGGATCAGCACCGCGCCCTCGCCCTTGGCCACCGCCTGGAAGTAGCGGCTGAACAGGTCGATGTGCCGCTCCTTGAACGGCGCGCGGCGGTAGTAGGCGTCCATGTAGTCGTGGAACGACCTGACCGAGAGGTCCGAGCTCTTCAGGAAGGTGTGCCAGGGATCCTCGCCGGCCATCCCCAGGTCGTTGTCGATCACCTGGGCGGCGAAGCCCGTCCAGCGCCGCGACGGCGAACGCTCGCGCTCGTTGGGTCGGCGCAGGTCGACCAGGGTGACGATGCCCAGGGCGGCCAGGATCTCGAGGTCGGCGTCGGTCGCCTCGGCCTGGTGGGCGGCCCGGAACAGCACCCCCTTCTTCAGCCGTCCCGCCCCGGCGGCGTAGTCGCCGAAATCGCGGAAGTTCTCGACGCCTTGCAGGGGAATGTGTCGGGTCATGGCGGGGACTTAGCGCTCCTCGGCGACGAAGAAAATCCATAAACCCGATCTCCCCGGCGAAGGCCGGGGCCCCGATCCATCCGGAGCGGCTTGAGTGTTCGCGCCTGCTGCACTCACCAGATCGCCTACGTTCGTGGGTTCGATCTGGGCCCCGGCCTTCGCCGGGGAAATCGGATTGAAGGTTACCGCCGCAACAGCGGCTGGATGCGATCCTGGATCGGCTGGTCGATGAAGGTGTGGAACAGCCACGCCGCCCCGTAAGCGATCGGGAAGCCGGCCAGCCACATCAGCCATTGCCAGCCGATGCCGATCGGCACGGTCTCGATCAGCTTGTGGACGGCGCTCCAGTAGATCACCCCGACGAAGATGTGGGTGATGAACAGGGCGAACGACAGCTTGGCGCCCTCCTCGATCCACGGGCGCGGGTTCTTGACCGGCAGCCGGCCGGCGCCCAGCACGATCATGGCGATGGCCAGCAGCGACGGGGCGTCGAACAGCCCCGGGTCTGGCAGGGCGTAGCGGTCCAGCGGCTGGGTGATCACCAGCAGGGCGACGCCGCCCCACAGCAGGATCTTGGCCATCTTCTCCGACGGCCAGCGCATGTCGACGGCCCGCGCCAGGCAGACGCCCAGCACGAACAGCGGCAGGGCCCGGACGACGCCGTATTGGAATTGCAGATCGGGCAGCGGATGCAGGAACACCTTGCGGGCGATGACCTCGAACACGCCCAGGATCACGGCGGCGCCGATCGGCAGGACCCAGGCGTGGCGCACCTTGCTGACCGCGCGCCAGAAGGTCGGGAACAGGGCGTAGCAGACGATCAGGGCCGACAGCGACCAGCTGGGCAGGTTCCAGCCGTCGCTGGGGAAGCCCCAGGCGTGGATCAGCAGGGCCTGGGTCACCAGCTGGTCCCAGGCGAAACGGCTGGGCTTGTGGGCGTCGGTGCCGACGGTGTTCAGCAGCCAGACGAGCACGGCCAGCATGGCCAGCACCACCAGGTGGCCCGGCCAGATCCGCGCCGCGCGACGGGCCCAGAAGCGCGGCGTGCTCAGCCGGCCGCTCAGGGTCGAGGCGCCATAGGCCCGGCCCAGCACATAGCCCGACAGCATCAGGAAGAAGTCCGTCGCCAGGAAGCCGCGCGAGAACACCTGGGCGAAGCGCTCGATCCGCATCGGGCTCTCGGCCCCGTAGTGGTAGACGACGATCAGCAGCGAGGCCAGGAAGCGCAGGAAGTCCAGGGCGCCGCCGCGCACGGCTTCCTTGCCGGGACGGAAGCCGACGGCTTCCGAAGCGGGCGGCTCCTGGGAGGGGTCCAGCAGCTCGGCCGAGACAGGAGTCTCGCCCGGCGGAATCTGGGGAAGCGGGACGGTCACGGCGGGCGGCATACCAAAGCCGCCGCCCCCCGAAAAGCCGTCACCGGAGCATCGTCTTGCGGTATGGCGTCGCGGCCACTATCTGTAACTTACACTGTTTCCAATAGGATCCGCCATGTCTCGCATGCCCGTCCTGTTCCTCGGCCACGGCTCGCCGATGAACGCCATCGAGGACAACGCCTGGAGCCGCGACTGGGCGCGCCTGGGCCGGGACCTGCCGCGCCCGAAGGCGGTGCTGATGGTCAGCGCCCATTGGGAGACGCGCGGCGCCTCGGCCGTGAGCGCCTCGGCCGCGCCGGAGACCATCCACGATTTCGGCGGTTTCCCGCAGGCGCTGTTCGACGTCCAGTATCGCGCGCCGGGCGATCCGGCCTTGGCGGCGCGGGTCGCCGAGCTGCTGTCGCCCGATCCCGTGGTCCAGCATCCGACCCGCGGCCTGGACCACGGGGCCTGGGGCGTGCTGCGGCCGATGTATCCGGAGGCCGACGTGCCGGTCGTGCAGCTCAGCCTCGATCGCGGACGCCCGGACCGCTGGCACTACGAGGCCGGTCGGCGCCTCGCCGCCCTGCGCGACGAGGGCGTGCTGATCATCGGCAGCGGCGACATCGTCCACAATCTGCGCGCCGCCGACTTCCGCCGGCCCGAAGCGCCGGACTGGGCCGACCGCTTCAACGAGACCGCCAAGCGCCTGATCCTGGCCGGCGACCACGACCCGCTGATCGACTGGCGGAGCCTGGGCCCCGACGCCGAGATCTCGATCAACAGCGCCGAGCACTACCTGCCGCTGCTCTATGTGCTTGGGGCGCAGGAGCCTGGAGAGAGCGTGAGCTTCTTCACCGACGACGTATTCGCGGCGATCTCGATGACGGGGGTGAAGGTGGGGTAGATCTCTCCTCCCCATTAGGGGGAGGTGGATCGCCGCGAATACGCGGCGAGACGGAGGGGGTCCGCGAAGCGGTGGTGCGTTGGCCATCGCCCAGGGCCCCTCCACCGCCGTTCGGCGGTCCCCCTCCCCTAGAGGGGGAGGAAAGATCACTTCCTCTCTCCTCCCCATTAGGGGGAGGTGGATCGATGCGAATACGCATCGAGACGGAGGGGGTCCGCGAAGCGGTGTTGCGTCCGCCACCTCACAGGGCCCCTCCACCGGCGTTCGGCGGTCCCCCTCCCCCAGAGGGGGAGGAGAGCTGGACTAGATCACACCGCCTCCGCCGCCTTCTTCGCCGCCGCCACCCGCTCGTCCATCCCCTTGCCGTACAGCGCCGACACCCGTCGCAGCACCGCCTCGGGCGCCGTCTCGGGCCGGCCGGCGTCGAACGGCGGGGCCGGGGCGTACTCGACCGCCAGCTGGATGCTCTGGGCCATGTCGTCGCCGGCCAGTTCGGCGACCATGGTCAGGGCGAAGTCGATGCCGGCCGTCACCCCGCCGCCGGTGATGTAGCGGCCGTCCCGCGCCACCCGCGACGGATCGGGAATCGCGCCGAACAGCGCCAGCTGATCGCGCCAGGCCCAGTGGCAGGCCGCCCGCTTGCCCTTCAACAGCCCCGCCGCGCCCAGCACCAGCGAGCCGGTGCAGACCGAGCAGACGTACTTCGCCTCGTCGGCCAGCCGGCGGATCTCGGCGATGAAGTCCATGTCGCCCATCGCCGCCGTCGTCCCGAAGCCGCCCGGCACGATCAGCACGTCGCAGTGGTCGATCTCCGACAACTTGGGCAGGTGCGCGAAGACCAGGCCGTCGGCCTCGATCTCGCCGCCGAGCAGGCTGGCCACCGTCACCTTGGCGCCAGGCAGGCGGCACAGGATCTGGTGGGGGCCGGTGAAGTCCAGGTGGGTCACGCCGGGGAACAGGGCGATGACGATCTGAAGGGGCTGGCTCATGAGAAGGTCTCCGTCACGATTGACTTGCGGAACATGGTTCAGCTAGCGTCTGGCGGAAATGACATAGATCCCACGGTTTCAGCCAAGGCTTCAGCCATGCCTCGCCCGATCGGCTTCCTGGTCTATCCGGGCTTCCAGCTGCTGGACGCCACCGGTCCCATCTCGGCGTTCGAGATCGCCGGCCGCCTCGCGCCCGGGGCCTACAGTCTGCATTTCCTGTCGCTGCGCGGCGGCCTGACGCCCAGCTCGTCCGGCGTCGTGATCCAGACCACCGCCCTGGCCGACGCGCCAAGGCTCGACACCCTGCTGGTCTCGGGCGGCGACGGGGTGAAGGTTCCGGCCACCTGCGCCGAGACCCTGGCCTTCGTCCGCGCCGCCGGCCGCGACGCCCGCCGTGTGGCCTCCGTCTGTTCAGGAACCTACATCCTGGCCGAGGCCGGCCTGCTGGACGGCAAGCGCGCCACCACCCACTGGAGCCGGACCCAGGACTTCCAGCGCCGCTATCCGGGCATCCGGCTCGAGCCCGACCGCATCTGGATCCAGGACGGCGCGGTCTGGAGCTCGGCCGGCATCACCGCCGGCATCGACCTCGCTTTGGCCCTGATCGGCGCCGACGAGGGCGAGGCCGTGGCCCGCCGCACGGCCCAGCAGCTGGTCGTCTACCACCAGCGCCCCGGCGGCCAATCGCAGTTCTCGGCCCTGATCGACCTGCGCCCCGGCCGCTTCGACGCCCTGCTGTCCTGGGCCCGCCAGAACCTGGCCGAGGCGCTGAGCGTCGAGCAGCTGGCCGACCGCGCGGCGATGAGCCCGCGCAACTTCGCCCGCCTGTTCGCCCAGGAGACCGGCGTCACCCCGGCCAAGGCCGTCGAGCGCCTGCGCGTCGAGGCCGCCCGCGCCCTGCTGGACAGCGCGCCCCTGCAAGTCGAGGACGTGGCCCTGGAGACCGGCTTCGGCGACGCCGAGCGGATGCGCCGCGCCTTCATCCGCGCGTTCGGCCAGCCGCCCCAGGCGTTGCGGCGGGCGGCGAAGGTCGGCTGAACCTTTCAAGCCCGACATTGGCGCGCAACATCGCGCGGCGATCGTCTCCGGGGTCGGGGACTTTCACCTTCCGCTTGGAGCACTCCATGTCCGTTACGAAGATGCTAGGCGCCTCGGCCCTGGTCGCCGCCGCCCTGACCCTGGCCGTCCCGACCCTGGCCAGCGCCGACACCCATCACCACCGCCAGCCGCACAAGGTGAAGGTCTGCAAGTGGGAGCGCCACCACGGCAAGAGGATCAAGGCCTGCCACTGGGTGGCGCGCCGCTAGACATAGCGGGAGCGTACGTCTCGGACATAGTTTGGCGCCAATCCGCTAGGATCGTGGTCGCGATCGAGGGACATCGATCCTTGGAGGACATCATGTCCGTCATGAAACTGCTGGGGGTTTCGGCCCTGGCGGCGGCCGCCGTGGTCGCCAGCGTTCCCACCGTCGCCGGCGCCCACGACCGGTACGATCGTTACGAGCGCTCTGACCGTTACGATCGCCATGACCGGTACGATCGCGGCGGCTACGACCGGGCCCGCTACGACCGCGGTCGCCACCACCGCGCCCACAAGGTGAAGGTTTGCCACCGCGAGTGGCGGCATCATCACCGCGAGCGGGTCTGCTACTGGACCTGGCGGTAGTCCGTTAAAGCTGTCATCCTGGACAAGCGCGCAGCGCGCCGATCCGGGACCGCCGGAAGCGCCGAGCTTGCCGCGGTCCCGGCTCTCCGCTGCGCTACGGCCGGGATGACATCGTCGTTTCAGTCCGGCGGGACCTGGGTTTTGTTCAAGGCCTCCTCGACCCGATGGCCGGCGGCCGTGCCGGCGGCGTCGTCGGCGGCGATGTCGCCCTGGTCCTTCAGGTCGGTATTGGCCTTGGTGACGGCCTCTTCGGCTTGCTGCTCGAGCGACTTCTCGGGTGTCGCGTTGATGGTCGGCATCGGAACGCTCCTGCGTGGGGTTCCGGCTTAACCCGCCTCGCCCGCGCCTGTTCCCCCACGCCTGTTCCTAAGGTCGAGGCGTCATCAGCTCGATGCGGTTGCCAAACGGATCGTCGGCATAGACCCGGTCCCAGCCCTCCAGCGGCTCGTCCTCGACCACCCGGACGCCGGCCGCCTTCAGCCGTTCGGTCAGGGCCAGCACATCGTCGACCACCAGGGCCGGATGGGCCTTTCGCGCCGGGCGGAAATCGGCCTCGACACCCAGATGGATCTTCACCGGCCCGTCCTCGAACCAGCAGCCGCCGCGCGCCGCCAGATGCGGCGGCTTGGCCTTTTCCGCGATCCCCAGCAGGTCACGATAGAAGGCCCGCGCCCGGACCTCCTCGCCCGCCGGCATCGCCAGCTGCACGTGCTCGATCGCCAGGATGGTCATCAACGCCTCCCGTACTTGGCCCGGACGCCGGATCGGTCCAGGCTGGCGGCATGCTCTATCTCGTCGTCAAGGCCGCCGTCTCGGGCGTCATCGTCGCCGCCGTGTCGGAGATTTCCAAGCGCTATCCGGGCCTGGGCGGGCTAGTGGCGTCGCTGCCGCTAGTCTCGGTGCTGGGCATGATCTGGCTGTGGCGCGACACCCACGACCCGGCCCGCATGGCCGCCCACGCCAGCGGCACCTTCTGGTTCGTGCTGCCTTCGCTGCCGATGTTCCTGCTGATCCCGGCCTTGCTGAAGCGCGGCGCGCCGTTCTGGGCCGCCCTGGTCGCCGGCTGCGCCCTGACCATGGCCCTGTACGCGGCGATGGTCTGGGCGGGGCCGAGGCTGGGACTGAAGCTCTAGCTCCGCTCCGCCCGCAGCCGCGCCACCTCGTCTTGCAGGTCCGACAGCCGGGTGGCGTGCTCGCGGCACAGGACCATCAGCTCGTCGCTGCGCAGGGCGTCCAGCTTGTCGATCACCCGCATGATCTCCAGCTCGGCCCGCAGGTTGACGGCGTAGTCGTGTTCGGCGGTCAGGCGATCCTTCTTGGCCTGGCGGTTCTGGCTCATCATGATCACCGGCGCCTGGATCGCCGCCAGGGTCGACAGCAGCAGGTTGAGGAAGATGAACGGATAGGGGTCGAAGGCCAGGTTGAAGGGCCGCAAGACCAGGTTGGTCCCCATCCACAGCACCAGGGCCAGGCCGAACCCGCCGATAAAGCCCCACGAACCGCCGACCGCCGCCACCTTGTCGGCCAGGCGGGTCCAGTAGGTGTTCTCTTCTTCCGCGTCGGGCTCCTCGGACGGCTCCTGGGTCAGGATCTGGTCGATGACCCGCTTCTGCACGTCGGTCAGCGCGTCATAGGGCTGGTTGAGCAGCTCGCGGGAGAGCTGATCGAGATGTTCCTGGGTCATGGCGCTCTTTGAGGGACTCTTGGGGGGACTCGCGGCGACGGGAGGGCCGATCATCGGCGCGCACGGTCTAACGTGACAAGGCCGCGGTTGACAGGACGCTGTCGGGAAGGCGACGCTTCTCGCCATCGGGTGGGGCCGATCACCTTCACGCTTCAAGGAGAGTTCCGATGGCCCATAAGTTCGTGATCAAGAAAGACAAGGCGGGCGAGTTCCGTGTCAACTTCGCCTACAACGGCGAGACCATCTTCTCGACGGAGGGCTATTCGTCGAAGGCCTCGGCCAAGAACGCCATCGAGTCGATCATCAAGAACGGCCCGACCGCCGAAATCGACGACCAGACGGATTAGGACGCGAGGTTCTACTTCTCCTCCCCATTAGGGGGAGGTGGCGCGGCGCGAATACGCGCCGTGACGGAGGGGGTCGCGAAGCGGTGGTGCGTGGGCAGCCACACAGGGCCCCTCCACCGGCGTTCGCCGGTCCCCCTCCCCCAAAGGGGGAGGAGAGAGCAGAACCAATACCTTGACCCTCCCCGCTCCCGAGTCTCTGATCATTGATAACAATGATACGGGAGGGGACCGCCAATGGCCGCCGAGGGCCGCAAGAGCATCTTCATCACCGGGGCGGCCAGCGGCATCGGCCTGGCCTGCGCCGAGCGGTTCGCCGGCGCGGGCTGGTTCGTGGGCCTCTCCGACATCGACAAGGTCGGCTTGCAGACCGCCCACGCGGCGATCGGGACCGCCAATGGCTCGGTCCACGCGCTGGACGTCCGCGACCGCGAGGCCTGGGCCAACGCGCTCGGCGACTTTGGCCAGCACACCGGCGGCAAGGCGGACCTGCTGCTGAACAACGCCGGCGTCGCCCGGTTCGGGGTGCTGGAGGACCTGTCGGACGCCGACTGCGACATCCAGATCGACATCAACCTCAAGGGCGTGATCAACGGCGCCCGCGCCGGCCTGCCACTCCTGAAGGCGGCCGGCGGGCGGCTGGTCAACATCGCCTCGTGCGCGGGGCTATACGGTTCGCCGAAGCTGGCGGTCTATTCGGCCACCAAGTTCGCGGTGCGCGGCCTCTCCGAGGCGCTGGACGTCGAATACGCCCGGCACGGGGTCAGCGTCGCCTGCGTGATGCCGTGGTTCATCGAGACGCCGATCCTGAACGCCGGCGCCTCAGGCACGAACGAGCACATGGCCGACGCCCTGCGCACGGCCGGGCTCGAAGTCTATCCGGTCGAGGACGCCGCCCAGGTGGTCTGGGAGGCGGCGCACGGCAAGGCGCTGCACTATTTCGTGGGCAAGCGGGCGAAGCAGATGCGCTTCGCCAGCAGTCACATGCCCAATGTCGTCAGGAAGCAGCTCCGCTCCCGGCCCCTACTGTCGTCTTGAGGCCTTCCAGCGGCTGACGGTCGGACGACACCGGGATCGCCTTGGCGGCGGCCGGCTTGTCGGTCGCTTGCGAAGGCGTCTTGGCGGCCGTGGCGATCGGGGCCGAGGCCGGTTCGGTCACCGGGCCAACCGGGCCGCCCATGCCGGGCGACGTCATGCCCATTTGCGACGCCGGCTCGAGACGACCCAGCGCGCTGGCGGCGTAGACCACCGGCGGCTTGCCATCGGCGGTCAGGCTGGCGATCTCGGACGGCGCGATGTCGTCGACGGTCGGCAGACGCGACGGCGTGAAGCTGGACGCGCCGCCACGGCCGAAGCGATAGAAGATGTGCATGCCCACCTGGGCGACGCGCAGCAGGCGCGGGCCCCAGCCGGGCGAGACGTTGATCGTGTGGAAGTGCGTGGCCGAGCCGACTTCGCTGGACATCGTGCCGGCCAAGGTGCGCGAGGCGACCTTGCGGGCCCGGGCCCAGGCGCCGAGGTCGCGGGCGCGGCGCATCGAGCCGTCGCAGGCGAAGCTGAACTGGCAGCCGGTGCGGTGATAGGCGCCCTGGAACACGACGCCGCAGATCGACTTCGGGAAGGCCGGGTGGCGCACGCGGTTGATCACCACCTGGGCCACGGCCGCCTGGCCGCTGGGGGTCTCGCCGCGGGCTTCGTAATAGACGGCGTCGGCCAGGCATTCGAGCTCGCGCGAGCTTTCCAGCGCATTGCTCAGTTGGAACGGGCCTGCTCCGCCGACGTTGAATCCGGAACCGAAGCTGGCCCGGAGCATCAGCGGGCCGCTGCGGCCGCTCTGTCCGGGAAGCAGATTCGCCGCGCCGGCGCCTTCGAGGCGGGCGGCCAGCATTTGCGACTGGTGGTCGCGCTGGTCCAAGGCGGCGAATAGATAAGGGTCATGACGCTTGGCCACGGCGAGCGCGCCGGGGTCCATACGCGTAGCCGCGCTGACCATGGCGGCGTCGGAGAAACTCCCCGAGGCTCCGTCGGCCAAGCGGGCGACGCGGGCATGGGTGGAGGCGGATTGCGCCAGGCCACCCAAAAGGTAAACGCCGCCCAGAGCCAGACCCGTGATGGATCCGACCAATACGGCGCCGACCAGCCCGCGCGCATCCGCGCGCGTCTGCGACTTGATATACAAAACTCGTGTCCTGCGCGGCGAGGGCGTACCGCCCCCCGACAAAAAACGCCTCGAAATCCCCGGTAAAAGCACTGGCGGGGAGCCCTTCGAAGCGGGGGATCGGCCGTATCACGACGTGGCCAAGATCCCGCTTGTCCCGGCTTATGACGTATCCGTGACCGACTCGCAAGCACTTGCTGCGCTGCAACATGGCCTCTGCGCGCAACGGCCGCACAGTTAAATTGTTAACGCCTTGAATCCGCGTAAAAAGCTCGACAACAGCGATCGTCGTTTTTTTGCCCCCGCGAAAGCCTTGCCAGGCCTTTGCTCAACCGATCCTGGCGGAAGCTGAAAGAGGCCGCATCGTTACTCGACGACGACATAAACCTTAACGTTTCGCCTTAACCATGAGGGGGCCGGGAGGGGGTGCGCGCCCGTTCCTGTCATCTCGGCCGAAGCGCAGCGAAGAGCCGGGACCGCAAGAAGCTCGGCGCTTCCGGCGGTCCCGGCTCGGCGCGCTTCGCGCTTGGCCGGGATGACAGTTTCGACCGGCCTACCGCCCCCGCACCAGCCGCCAGCCGTCGACGAACAGCTTCGTCAGGCAGATGCCGGCGGACACGGCCATGATCACCTTGAAGGTCAGGTCGACGACCTCCTGCAGCCTGGCCACGTCGCCGCCGTCGGGCAGCGCGAAGGTCAGGATCGGCTGGGCCGGCCACAGGACGGCCACCACGGCCAGGCCGCCCACGGCGCCGATCAGCTCGGTTCCCGCCCGGGGCCGCACCCAGGCCGGCTTGATCACCACGAACAGGGACGAGATCGCCTGCACGACGGCCAAGCCTAGCACCGGCCAATAGAGCGCCTTCAGGGCCGGGCTCAGCACCACCCCGACCTGGTCGCCGTCATAGGCGATGCCGCCCATCGGGAACGGCATCAGGCCCGTCCACCAGGCGATGAAGAAGGCGACGGCGACCAGCTCGAACAGCCCCTCGAAGCGGTTCTTGGAGAACAGCGGCCGAGTCTTGGGGATGTGCGGCAGGTCGCTGACCTTCCACTGGCCGAAGTCGCCCGTCTTGATCCAGCCGCGTTCGATCGCGGCGGCGATCAGGGTGGCGCAGCCGATCAGGCTGAGCGCGGTCGGGATGAAGTCGGAGATCACGCCGTTGATCGTATGGGTGCTCCCCTGCCCCGAGACCAGCAGCACCGCGGCCGGGATGATCGCGGCGGCGGCGGCGATGACCAGCATCACCTTCACCCCGAACAGCCAGAACGGATAGAGCTCGGGGCCGATCAGGGCGCGTCCCGGTCCGTAGCGGCCGGCGACGGCGATCGGATGACCGATCTCGCGCAGCAAGGCCTCCATCTCGCGCTTGTCGAGGGGCCGGCCCAGCTGGGCTTCCTGCACCTCGACGCGGTTCATGATCAGGTCGCGCAGCTCGGCGACGATGTCCTGGCGCTGGGCCTTGGGCAGCAGGGCGGCCACGGCGCCCAGATAACGATCGATCAGATCGCTCATGGTGGTGTTTCCTTGGAAAAGGGAAGCCGTGCTCACAGCAGCGGCTCGAGGGCGGCGTTGATCGCGCGCCATTCGCCGGCGAGGCGAGCCAACACGGCCCGGCCCTCTTCCGACAGC
Organism: Caulobacter sp. Root343; assembly: GCF_001425745.1. Lineage (GTDB taxonomy): Bacteria > Pseudomonadota > Alphaproteobacteria > Caulobacterales > Caulobacteraceae > Caulobacter. The sequence continues at coordinate 407,698 of NZ_LMDF01000005.1, forward strand.
TGGTAGAAACGCTTCTTGCGCTTGTCTTCCTCGCGCCATTCGCTGGCCAGCAGGCCTTGGGCCTCCAGCCGGCGGAGCATCGGATAGAGGGCGCCTTCGTCGATCTCCACGCCCACGCCGCTGAGAGCCTGGCGCAGGCTGTAGCCGTAGCGCTCCTCCCGCAGCTGAGCGAGGACGGCGAGGATCAAGGTCCCCCGCCGCAGCTCCTGGCGGAGCGATTCAAAGATGTCCGTATCGGTCGGCATGGGGTGTGCGCCACATAGTGTGCATCACATGGTGTGTGACACACACTGTATGTCACACAGTAAGATTGGGAGTCAATAGGCGGAACGCCGTTCGGCTTCGCGGCTTCTTTTCGCGAACGAGACGGAGGTTCAGATGCTTGGCGACAAGGACGCCCAGGCCACCGTGGCGGTGAAGGACTTGAAGGTCGCGCGGCCGTTCTACGCCGAGATCTTGGGCCTGACGCCGCTGCCGGGCGACGAGCCGTCGGTCCAGGCCTTCAGGGCGGGCCAGTCGGTGGTGCTGGTCTACGTGTCGGCGCTCGCGGGGACCAACGAGGCGACGGTCCTGACCTGGGCGCTGGGCGAGGCCTTCGACGAGACGGTCGCGGCGCTGAAGGCCAAGGGCGTCGTGTTCGAGCGCTACGACCTGCCCGGCATGACCCACGACGGCGACGTCCACGTGGCGGGCGAGATGCGGGTCGTGTGGTTCAAGGACCCGGACGGGAACATTCTGAGTCTGGGGAACTACTGAAATGGGTCAGGCCGCTCCCCGCGCGCCCGATCCCCTGAGCCGCTTCGTCGAGGCCCAGGCCAGTGTCTATGACAGTGTCCTGGCCGAGCTGCGGCGCGGCCAGAAGACCGGCCACTGGATGTGGTTCGTGTTCCCGCAGATCGCCGGCCTGGGCCGCAGCCCCACGGCGCGGTTCTACGCCATCGCCGATCTGGCCGAGGCCCGCGCCTACCTGGCCCATCCGGTGCTGGGCCCGCGCCTGGTCGAGGCCGTCGAGGCGATCAACGGCCTGCCCGGCCGCGACGCCCACGCGGTGTTCGGCTCGCCCGACGACCTGAAGCTGCGGTCCAGCCTGACGCTGTTTCAGGCCGCCGCCCCTGAGGAGCCGGCATTCCAGCGCGCGCTGGACAAGTACTTTGGCGGGCGGGCCGATCCGCTGACGCTGGAGAAGCTCACCTAGAACCTGTCATCCCGGGCGAAGCGTAGCGCAGATCCGGGACCGCAACAGGCTCTGAGCTTCCGGCGGTCCCGGCTCGGCGCGCTGCGCGCTTGGCCGGGATGACAGGAGTAAGGGGTTATTCGAACACCAGCACCTGCTTGCCCTTCTCCGGCGCGCGCACCGTCTCCTCCAGCGCCGCGCGGAAGTCCTCGATGCCGCGTCGGCCGGCGATCAGCACCTCGGTGGCCGGATCGGCCAGCTCGTCCAACACGCTCTTCAGCCAGGCCGCATCGGCGGTCGGCGGGGCGTCGAAGAAGTAGCGGTAGATGTAGGACCGGATCACCTGACCCTCCATCAGCACCTTCAAGGCGTTGGTCTGGAACGGCGCCAGGTCGTAGGCCCCGACGATCACGGCCCGACCCAGGAAACCCAGGGCCTCCAGCAGCTGGGTCAGCACCGCCCCGCCGATCGCGTCGACCACGCCGGAAAGGTTCGCGCCGCCGATCACGTCGCGGATCGCCTCGGCCAGCGGGACCTCCAGCTTCGACAGCTCGACCACCGCTTCGGCGCCGAGCGCGGTCAGGTCGCGGCCTTCGACTTTCCGGCGCACGATCGCCACCACCCGCACGCCGCGCCGGCGGGCCATCTGGATCAGCAGGGTCGAGACCAATGAGTGGCCCGCCGTCACCGCCAGCCACTGGCCGGCCTGAACCTCGCTGGCGTCCAAGAGGTCGCGGGCGGTGATCGCCGGCATCAGCTGGGCGGCGCGCTCGACCGGATAGTCGTCGGGCAGCGGGATCAGATAGGCCGGATCGACCGTGACATATTCGGCCCACAGCCGCGTGGCGCTGAACGCCGCCAGCTGCCCCGGTTCGAGATCGGCGCGGCCGCCGGTCGAAACCACCCGCCCCACCCCGTGATTGCCGACGATCTGGCCCGGCAGGCTTGGCCGCTTGGCCTCGGGGTACTGGGCTTGTGTGAAGAAGAAGTCGCCCGGATGGATCCCGGCGGCGACCATCCGCACCAGGGCCTGGCCCGGGCCCGGTTCGGGCCGGGGAACCTCCCGCAGCGCCACGACATCGAGGGGCGAACCGATGCGGTCCTGAACGAGCGCCTTCATGGCCTGAACTCCTTTGCCGCCCACGCACGCCGCGAGCTGGAGCATCAGATGCGAGCCACCGCCGATCGGGACAATCGCGCCGCCGGGAGCTCTGTTTTCCATTCGCGGGACAATCGCCAGCCTTGCGCCGCAACGCTCCCGCGCCGATCTACGACCGGAGTTTGAAATGGGGATCGGGCGCCATGCTGGGCTATGACGACGTGGCGATCTTCCTGAAGGTGGCGCGCGAGGGCAGCTTCGTCGCCGCCGCCAAGGCTCTTGGCCTGCCGACCAGCTCGGTCAGCCGCCGGGTGGCGGCCCTGGAGGCCCGCTACAAGACCCAGCTGCTACGTCGCACCACCCGCGCCGTGGCCCTGACCGAGGATGGCCGCGCCTTCGTCGACCGGGCGGCGGCGGCCATGGACGAGCTGGAGGCCGCCGCCCGAGGCCTGGACGTCTGCGACAAGCGACTGTCGGGCAAGCTGACCGTCACCGCGCCCTATCACGTCTGCAACGAGACCTTCGCCCCGCACCTGCTGGAATTCGCCGCCAAACACCCCGACCTCGTGCTGGATCTGCGCCTGACCAACGGCGCGCCGGACCTGATCGAGGAAGGGATTGACGTCGCCTTCCAGCTGGCCCCGCTGCCCGAGGGCCGCCACGTGGCTCGCAAGCTGTGGACCTCGCCCTATCTGATCTGCGCCAGCCGAAGCTTCCTGGAACGTCATCCCGAGGCGGCCAGCCTCGACCATCCCCGCCGCCTGGCCCGCCTGCCGGTGGTGGTCACCCCGCCGATCCTGAACTGGCGGTTCGTCCATGGCGGTGGCGAGACCTACGCGGCCGCGCCTCGCACGATCGGGACCTCGGTCGACGACCTGTCGATGGGCGCCCTGGCCGCCAGCCAGGGCCTGGGCGTCGCCTACCTGCCGCGCGGCCTGGCGATGCGCTTCCCCGAGCTGGTCGAGCTGACCTTCGGCGATTGGAAGGTCGAGGACCGCGAGCTCTACGCCCTCTATCCCGCCACCCGCCAGCTGTCGCCGAAGGTCCGCGCCGTGATCGACCACGCCCTGGCCGGCCGCGCGGCGCATTGAGTCGCTAGACCACCGGCCCCTCATCCGTGCGCTCGCTCCACAGGTAGTCGCCGATCAGCCAGAGGGCCGCCATCAGCACCAGGGAGATGGCGACGCCCGCCCAGCGAAGCCACTGCTGCGGATGGGTGATCGCCCCCGGCGCCCAGGCGAGGACAGCGAAACAGAGGTACATCAGGCCGCCGATCCGGGTGGCCGGAATGGCCAGGCGGTCGGCGATCAGGGCCACGCCGACGGCCAGGTGCCCGACGCCGGTCGCGAGCGCCCAGAACATGGCGTCGCCGGGCATCCAGTCGGGGATCATCTTCATCGTGCCCCTCATGCCGACCACGTGGGCGAAGCCGAAGACGATCGAGCAGCAGCCATAGGCGATGCGCGCCACGTCCGGTCCCAGCGCGCCGCGCGCCGCCATGGCTGGCGAGGACCGCGCCCAGAGCGTCGCCGCGGCGACGGCGATGCCCAGTTGCTCGGCCAGGCCCAGATAACCGCCCAGCTTGTCGGGCGCGGCGATCAGGCCAGACAGCCACATGGCGGCATAGGCGCTGAACAGCACGGTCTGGACGATCGCCGCGATCCGTAGGGTCCGGGCGAAGAACAGACCGGCGCCCGACAGCACCAGCAGGCTGGACGAGGCGAAGGCCAGGACAGGCCGGAACGGAAGCCACTCCGGCGCCGGCTGCCAGAAGCTCGTGAAGTCCCCCTGCAGGAAACAGGCGATCCCGAAACAGATCGTCGAGATCCCCAGGATCCCCTTCCCCAGATCAAGGTCGTTGGTTTTACGCAGCAGCGACGCGACGCTCATCAATGTCCACTCCCGATGCGGCGAAGCGCTCGCCGAACGGGATCAGGAGGCTCAAGCTCGGGTGGAAATCGACTAAGGAAAACCTCAATTTGTTCTAAAGCCGATCTTGCCCGCATGGCGGACGGGACCGCTACCTTCTAAGTCCCCCGGGACCTGAGTCCTCGAAGGGCGGAGACCACGACTTGGACATCGACGCATCCGCCTACCGGATCGGCGCCTACCGGATCGGCGCCTACCAGATCGGCGACTGGCTGTTCTCGCCGGACGCCAACGAGCTGCGGCGCGGCGAGACTCGCCGGGGGCTGGAGCACCGGGCCGCGCGGACCCTGGAGCTGCTGTGCCGGCGGCGCGGCGAGATCGTCTCGCAGGACGAGATCGTCCGCGAGGTGTGGGGCGGCCGGGCGATCAGCGCCAACAGCGTGCCGGTGGTGATCCGCGATCTGCGCCAGGCGCTGGGCGACGACGCCCGCGATCCGCGCTGCATCGTCACCCACGCCAAGCGCGGCTACCGCCTGCTGCCCGAGGCGGTCGAGGCCGAAGCGATCGCGCCTTCGGCGAGCCGCCCCTTCCTGCCTAAGGCGATCGCCCTGCTGCTGGTCCTGCTGATCGCTGGCCTGGCGGCGTGGTCGGGCCTGCGGACCTTTTACCCGCCCGTCACGCCGCTGCTCGTCACGGAGGTCGAGAACGTCACCGGCGAGCCGCGCTTCCAGCCCCAGGCCAGCGCCGCCAGCGAGGTCCTGGTCGCCAATGCCCGCAAGATCCGCGGCGCGCGGGTGTTTCGTGGCGAGGCCGCTCATCCGCCGCCCGGCGCGATCCGGCTGAGCGCGCGCCTGATCATCTGGAAAGGCCGGCCCACCGTGACGATGCTGGCCCAGTCGCCCGACGGCCCGGTGCTCTGGATGGGCATGACCTCGGGATACGAAGAACTGACGCCCCTGGAGATCGCCAAGGCCATGCGCGAGCTGGGTGAAACCTTGCGGCGCTAAAACCTCGCTTGACTAACCCATAACCCCAGAGTTATGAAATAACCCATAGCCAAGGGGTTATGGATTTCACATGGAAAACGCCCACGACGTGCTGTTCCGGACTCTGGCGGATCCCACCCGTCGGGCCCTGTTCGAGCGCCTGTGCCGCCAGGGCGAGCAGACGGTCGGGGCCCTGACGGCCCAGGCCGGGGTCTCGCAGCCGGCGGTGTCGAAGCATCTGGGCGTCCTGAAACAGGCCGGACTGGTGCGCGATCGCCACGAGGGCCGCCAGACCCACTACAGCGTCCAGCTGGGCGCCCTGGCTCCGCTGATCGATTGGACGAGCCAGATGGCCGGCTTCTGGGAAGGCCGGTTCGACGCGCTCGAGGACCTGCTCAAGAGGATGGACCAATGACCGACACAACGACCGACGCCAACACCGCGACCGCCACCCGCTCGGTGGTCGTCGAACGCGACATCGCCCACGCCCCGGAGAAGCTCTGGCGCGCCCTGACCCAGCCTCACCTGATGGAGGAATGGCTGATGAAGAACGACTTCAAGCCCCAGGTCGGCCACCGCTTCAACCTGCGTGGCGAGTGGGGCGGCGTGCTGGACTGCGAGGTGCTGGCGATCGAGCCGCACAAGACCCTGTCCTACACCTGGAACTTCAAGCACGAGGATCCGGCCTACGACCTGACCAGCGTGGTGACCTTCACCCTGACGCCGACCGCCTCGGGCACGCACCTGCGCATGGAGCAGGCCGGTTTCCGTCCCGACCAGAAGCAGGCCTACGGCGGCGCCCACGCCGGCTGGAAGACCTTCCTGGACAACCTGGACCAGCTGCTGGCCAAGGCCGACTGACCGCTGTCACGGCCTCGGGAGGAGACCGCCATGAGCAACACCATCCGCCAGATCCACCGCTGGCTGTCGATCGCCTTCACCCTGGGCGTGCTCGGCTACATCGCCGTCATGACCCGGGGGCAGCCGCCCTTCTGGGTGGGCCTTTTCGCGCTGGTCCCGCTGATCCTGCTGCTGGCCACGGGGCTGTACATGTTCGTGCTGCCCTACGCCCGGAAGGGACGCGGCGCGCGCGCCGGCGCCTGAGGGGAAGCGACCATGAGCAAGATGCAGCCCGCCCCCGAGGGGGTCCCCGTCTCGGACCTGATCGACGACGCCATCGCCGCGCTGGGCGACTGGCGCGGCGAGACCCTGGCCCGCCTGCGCGCCCTGATCCACGAGGCCGAGCCCGACGTGGTCGAGGAATGGAAGTGGGGCAAGCCGGTGTGGTCGCACGACGGCCTGATCTGCACCGGCGAGGTCTACAAGGCCTACGTCAAGACCACCTTCGCCAAGGGGGCGGCGGTTCCCGATCCCAAGGGCCTGTTCAACTCCAGCCTGGACGGTAACGTCCGCCGGGCCATCGACTTCCGGCCGGGCGAGGCCATCGACGAGGCCGCCTTCAAGGCGCTGATCCGCGAGGCCGTGGCCCTGAACGCCGCCAAGCCGGCGCGGACGAAGAAGACGGGGTAGGGCCTAGGAGTCTGCTCCCCTCCGGGGAGCTGTCGCGGAGCGACTGAGGGGGTTAGCTGGCAGTCGGCCGAGCTTGCCCCCTCCGACCCTCCGGGCCACCTCCCCCGGCGGGGGAGGAGAGCGCCACTTGGGTGTGTCCGCGCCCTACTCAAAACAGACGTCCGCCATACAGCTCTGCGTTGACAGTCTGAAATATTCGCGCGACCTTCGCGAGGCGTGGGGGCGCCGCTCACCGATGACGATGGCCGACAACGGCTCGTCCGCCGCCGCGCACCGGTAGCTTTTTTCCAATCGTACGAGTCCACGTTCGCAATCGTCTCATGGCGTCGCGTCGACATCGCGCGCGCCCTCGCCAACGCCGGGGTTCAGCATGGCCTTGCCTCTGAAACAGGTCTCGCAGTGGGGAGAGTACGGCCTGCTGATCTGGCTGGCCGTGCTGCTGGCGGTCGTGACCTATCGCGGCCTGGTCAGCGGCAAGCTGCGCGACCTGGTCGCCGAACCGCGCGGCGGCGGCGTCTCGCCGGCCCGACTGCAAGCGCTCGGCGTGACGATCGGCTTCGCCGGCTATTACCTGGCCGAGGGCCTGCGGGCGGTTGCCGAAGGCGCCATGAGCCTTCCCCCCGTCAAGCCCGAGACCCTGTCCATCGTCGCCGCCAGCCTGGGCGTGCACATGGGCGGCAAGCTCTACGACCGCTATCCGCTCGGGGCCGCCGGTTCCCACGGCGGCGCCGAACCCAAGCCGCGCCGGCCCAAGTCCGGCCGCAAGCCGAAACCCTGAGCTTCAAAGGAAGGACGATACCATGCCCACCACGCCCTGGGCCCTCCTGGCCTATATCGTCGGCATCGCCGTCATCGTGATCATCCTCGGCTTCGCGGCCGTGGTGGTCTGGCGGCTGATCTCCAAGCCCGGCGCCCTGGACGGTCTGATCGCCGAGCCGCTGGGCTCGGAGACGGTCAAGGCCCTGGCCGCCGGCCTGACCGCCGGCCCCAATCCGCCCGTGGGCGCGGCCCTGGCCGCCGCCGTCCAGCAGGCCGCCGAGGGCATCCCGTCCAAGGCTAGCCTGTCTCGGTTCCAGTTCCTGCTGTTCACCTTCGTCGTGGCCGGGCTGTTCCTGCTGCTGTCGATCGAGGCCGGGGCCTTCGTCGAGGTGCCGCCGACCGTGCTGGGCCTGATCGGCATCAGCGGCGGCAGCTTCGTGATCTCCAAGGGCATCTCGAACAGCAGCAAGTAGCCCGCGAGGCTGGGAGACGTCGCCATGATCCGTTCGCTGTTCGGCTTGCTTGTCGTTCCCCTGGCGGCCGCCGCCCTCGCCGCCGCCTCGCCGACCGTCGCCCAGGAAACCTTTCAGGACGGGGCGCCGACCTCCGCCTGCCTGGCGCGCTTCGCGGCGGTCGGCCTGCCGGTCCATCGCGGCGACGACGTCGCGCTCAAGCAGGTGATGATCTGCCGCGACGGCTACGCCCTGTCGTTCAACAAGGCGACGCGCAACCCCGACTGGGTGATCGAGCGCCTGACGCCCGCCGCCCTGAAGGGGACCGCCAAGCGCGCCGACAAGTTCCTGACCGACCCGGCGGCCAAGGGCTTCAGCCCGACGGCGAAGGACTACACCGACCCGGTCAATCCGCGCGACCGGGGCCACCAGGCGCCGGCGGCCGACTTCAAGTCCAGCCAGCCCCAGACCAACGCCAGCTTCTACATGACCAACATGTCGCCCCAGGTGGGTCCGGGCTTCAACCGCGCCCAGTGGCGGTTCCTGGAGGAGGACGTGCGGGCCGCCGTGCTGTGCGGCGGCCACGACGAGGTGATCGCGATCACCGGTCCGATCTATGGCTCGAGCTCCACCTGGATCGGCGGGTCCAAGGACAAGATCCTGTCGCCGGCGGCCTATTTCAAGGTGCTGTACGACGTCCGGACCGGCCGCGCCGTCGGTTTCCGCCTCGACAACAAGGCCTATACGAAGACGCCCTCCGACCATTTCATCGTGCCGATCAGCCAGCTGGAGGTCGAGACCGGCCTCGACTTCCTCGGCGCCCTGTCCCGCCGCGACCAGAACATCCTGGAGCGCAGCAAGGGGACGTTCTGGGGGCATGGGCAGGGGTGCGCGAACGCGGTGAAGGAGTAGCCGATGGACATGCGTTTCGACCGATCGATCCTGCCCCGCGTGGCGGTGTTCGTCATCGCCGTCGGCTTGCTGCTGGCGCTGTATGGCGCCCTCAATACCCTGCAGCCCCGTGGCGCGGCCTCTGCGACCGAGGCCTACGACGTGCTCGACAAGCTGGCCCTGGAGCGGATCGAGAGCCTGTGCGATCGCGCCTTCGGCCTCGCGGCCGGCATGGTCGGAGCGTTGGGCGGGCTGTTCCTGGGTCTGTCCAAGGGACCCACCCTGCAAGGGCCGCGCGCCTGGGCCATAGCCGCCGCCGTCTTCCTGGCCCTTGCCTCGGCCATGGCGGGCATCGTCACGCGCTTTCGCCTGACCAGCATGATCGCCGGCCACTGGCCGCCCTATCTGACCGAGCCGCAGGTCCAGATCCCGTTCGGCGCCCAGTTCCTGCTGCTGTTCCTCTCCCTGGCCGCCGTCGGTTGGTACGTGATCGACGAGGCCCTTCGAAAGCCCGCGCCATGAGATCCGCCGCTGTCATCGCCATCGCCCTGAGTCTCGCCACGTCCGCCGCGGCCCAAACGCTGGACCTCACCCCCGCCGCCACGGATCCCGCCGCGGCCGCCGTGGCGCGCTGGGAGGCTGACAGCGGCGTCGGCGTCGCGCCCGATCTTCGTGAGCGCCTGATCGCCCAGACCGACAAGACCTTGGCCAAGCCCTCGCTCGGCGCCCTGCTCGGTCCTGCCGAGAAGGCCAAGGCCGTGGACAAGGCGATCGACGCCTACCTCTCCCCGCCCGCCGCGGGCGAGACGTCGACCCGGCGATATCGCCAACTGCTCGGCGACTCTCTGGACGAGCGCGTCGCCCACTATGGCCACGACAACGGCCTCGTAGGGGCGCTGCCCGGCGCGGGCCCAGGCGCGGGCGGCGGATTCAGCGCCGGTTTCGATCTGTGGGGGATCTTCAAGCCGATCGACCGGACCTGGACCCTGATCGTGGAGGCCGCGCCGAGCGCGCTCGACTTCCGGATCAACGACCTGCCCCTGCCCCGCTCCGCCAAGGACCAGTACCTGGTCGTCCAGGCGACCGCGCGGGTGCTGCTGAGAACCGCCTCCGGCTTCGTCTGCAAGGTCGAGGTCAAGCGCGACGAGGGCGACCGGACGGCGCATTGTCTGAAGCCTTGACCCCCTCCCGCCACGCTGCTGCCACTCGCCGTCAGCAGCCCCTCTAGCCGAGAGCCCCGCGCGCCCCTAACTTGGGGCCATGCCTCGCACCTCGGACACCAGCCCCCTTGGGGGCGTCTCGGACGTCTCCACGCCCTTCGTTCTGGACAACCTCGGCGGCGCTGTCGGGGATGTCGCGGCTGGCGTCATGGCCACGCTCTGGACCCCGCACCGGCCCTCGCGGCCGCCGAAGTCCGAGGGCGGCAGGAAGTTCAAGCTGGTCTCCGAGTACCAGCCCGCCGGCGACCAGCCGACCGCGATCCGGGAGCTGGTCGGCGGCCTCGAAAATGGCGACCAGGACCAGGTGCTGCTGGGCGTCACCGGCTCGGGCAAGACCTTCACCATGGCCAAGGTCATCGAGGCCACCCAGCGCCCGGCCCTGATCCTGGCCCCCAACAAGACCCTGGCCGCCCAGCTCTACAGCGAGATGAAGTCGTTCTTCCCGGAGAACGCGGTCGAGTACTTCGTCAGCTACTACGACTACTACCAGCCGGAGGCCTACGTGCCGCGGACCGACACCTATATCGAGAAGGACAGCTCCATCAACGAGCAGATCGACCGGATGCGCCACTCGGCCACCCGGGCGATCCTGGAGCGCGACGACGTCATCGTCGTGGCCTCGGTCAGCTGCATCTACGGCATCGGCTCGGTCGAGACCTACACCGCCATGACCTTCACGCTGGAGGTCGGGCAGAAGGTCGACGAGAAGCAGCTGATCGCCGACCTGGTGGCCCAGCAGTACAAGCGCAACGAGATGGCCTTCGAGCGCGGCACGTTCCGCCGCCGCGGCGACACCATCGAGATCTTCCCCGCCCACTACGAGGACCGCGCCTGGCGCGTGACCATGTTCGGCGACGAGGTCGAGGCGATCTCCGAGTTCGACACCCTGACCGGCAAGAAGACGTCCGACCTGGAGACCATCAAGGTCTACGCCAACAGCCACCACGTCACCCCGCGCCCGACCCTGCGCCAGGCGATCATCGCCATCCGCGCCGAGCTGAAGGAGCGGCTGGAATGGCTGGTCGCCAACGGCAAGCTGCTGGAGGCCCAGCGCCTGGAGCAGCGCACCACCTTCGACCTGGAGATGATCGAGACCACCGGCTCGTGCGCCGGCATCGAGAACTACAGCCGCTATCTGTCGGGCCGCCGGCCCGGCGAGCCGCCGCCGACCTTCTTCGAATACATCCCCGACAACGCCCTGCTGTTCACCGACGAGAGCCACCAGACGGTTCCGCAGATCGGCGCCATGTACAAGGGCGACCGCAACCGCAAATGGACCCTGGCCGAGTACGGCTTCCGCCTGCCGTCGGCCCTGGATAACCGCCCCCTCAAGTTCGAGGAGTGGGACGCCATGCGCCCGCAGTCGGTGCACGTCTCGGCCACCCCGGCGAGCTGGGAACTGGAGCGGGCCGGCGGCGTCTTCGCCGAGCAGGTCATCCGCCCCACCGGCCTGATCGACCCACCGGTCGAGGTGCGCCCGGTCAGCAAGGACAACGCTTCCCAGGTCGACGACGTGGTCGACGAGATCCGCCAGACCATCAAGAAGGGCTACCGCACCCTGGTCACCGTCCTGACCAAGAAGATGGCCGAGGACCTGACCGAATATCTGAACGAACAGGGCATCCGCGTCCGCTACATGCACTCGGACGTCGACACCCTGGAGCGCATCGAGATCATCCGCGAGCTGCGGCTGGGCAATATCGACGTGCTGGTCGGCATCAACCTGCTGCGCGAGGGCCTGGACATCCCCGAGTGCGGCTTCGTGGCCATCCTCGACGCCGACAAGGAAGGCTTCCTGCGCTCGGAGACCTCGCTGATCCAGACCATCGGCCGGGCGGCGCGGAACATCGACGGCAAGGTCATCCTCTATGCCGACCGGATCACCGGCAGCATGGAGCGGGCCATGGCCGAGACCCAGCGTCGCCGCGAGAAACAGCACGCCTACAATATCGAGCACGGCATCACGCCCGAGAGCGTCAAGCGCGACATCAAGGACATCCTCAACAGCCCCTACGAGCGCGGCGACCGCGTGCTCGTCCCCATGGGCATGTCCGAGACCGACGACCGCCCGTTCAGCGGCGACAACTTCAAGGCCGCGCTCAAGGACCTGGAGGCCAAGATGCGCGAGGCCGCCGCCAACCTGGAGTTCGAGACCGCCGCCCGCCTGCGCGACGAGATCAAGCGCATGAAGCTGATGGACCTGGAGTTCGCCAACGAGGTCCTGGCCGCCACCGGCGATACGGTCGACAAGTCCGCGCCGAAGCGCCTCCGCGCCGAGATCCGCCAGGAAAAGGCCGAGGAGTTCCGCAAGAAGCGGCGCTAGGCGGGCGCGCGCGCCGTCTTCCCCCTCCGGGGGAGGAGGGCCAAAGGCCCGGAGGGGGCAAGCCAAGGCCCACCTTCTCCCCTCCCCTCCCCTCCCCTTCCCCTCCCTCCGCCCGCGCGGTAGGCCACGTCCCAGTGCAAACTCCGTTTGGCGACCCCGCATGACCCAAGGCCCCGAGGCGACGCCCGAGCAGAGCCTGACCACCAAGTTGGTCGGCATGCTGCTGGCGTTCGGCCTCACCCTGGTCGGGGGCCTGGGCTACGCCCTGATCCAGGACCTGCTGGCCCGCCGCGACGAAGCGATCCTGCGCACCATCCCCGACGTGCTGGTCTCGTGGCGCGAGCCGGCGGCCGGCGAGGTCTGGACGCTACTGCTGGTCGTCGTCCCGCCGCTGCTGCTGATCCCCGGCGGGTTCGGCGTCCGCTACCGCCAGATCCTGCCCAGCCTGTCGCCGCGCGGGCGCTGGCGGATGGTCGCCCTGGCCGCGACCCTGGTCGCCGGCGGCCTGGCCCTGGAGGCGGTGGTCGGCAAGCCCGAGCTCAGCCTCGCCACCCCGTTCGGCGCGGCCTGGCTGCAGGACGGCAAGCCGCGCGAGCACTGGTCCTGGGGCGCGGCCACGGCGGTCGGGATCGGCTGCGTCAACGCCAAGCGGGACAATGCCCGTGAAGGCCAGCACAGCCTCAACTACGACGTCGCCTTCCCCAGCGGCCGCGAGGCCCGGCTGATCCGCGACACCCGCGACCTCGGCCCGCTGCTGCTCCGCCTGGTCGAGGTCGACCAGAGCCTGCGGGCCCGCGCCATCCCCCGCTTCGCCAGCGTCGACGACTCGTGCCTGCGCCACTTCAGCCAGGGCCTGAAGCCGGCCGAGCAGGCGGCGCTGCGGTCGCTGATGAGCCGGTAAGGCCGCTTGCGGCCGCCGCCGGCCGCGCTCAAGCTCGCCCCTTCACGGGAGCAAAGCCATGAGCCGCCAGACGCGCATCCTGATCCTGGGCCAGGACGTCAACACCGTCGACTACGCCAGCCCGGCCCTGCCGCCGGGCATGACCGCGGAGAAGGTCCTGGCGGGCCTGGCCAAGGCCGAGGCCGCCCTGGAGGCCAAGGGCCATCACGTCGACATGCTCCAGGTCCAGCCCGACTCCGTCGTCGCCGAAGCCGAGATCGAGGCCCAGCTGGGTGGCGCTGCCTATGATGTGGTGGTGATCGGCGCGGGCATCCGGAACCCGCCGCCGAGCCTGGGGCTGTTCGAGGTAGTGCTGAACGCGGTGCACAGAGGCGCGCCGGGGGCGCGGATCGCGTTCAACACGCGGCCGGACGACAGTGATGTGGCGGCGGAGCGGTGGGTGGGGCGGTAGGGAGGAGCGCCAGAAGCAGACAATATCGTGGCTCCGACGAGCGGACACAAAGCTTAACGATTGCACTTTAAGGTCGAAGCCCAGCGGGCAGTCGCGCCTTTCCTTCGCCCCCCCGTTTGCATCTGGGATAGGCAGTAGAAAACCGGCTCACCGTGTTCAATTATCCGGGCAGATAGACGTCATCACCTTCGTCTTGCTGCCGCCAAATAATGAGCTGGAATTCGATGCCCACAGCCTCCAATTCCGCTTTCGCAGCAGCTATCTGATCGCCCATCTCCTGCGTTTCCTCCATAACGGCAAGCAGGGCGACGTCTGGGCGAAGCTTTTTCGCGATATCTACCAGCTTCTGGATGTCGGATGCGCGTGTCACCGACCATGACGATTTGACTTCGCAGACATAGGCTTTGCCGTCAGCTAGCACGAGCAAATCGGCCTCAAAGTCTGGGCTTCTCGTCTCATGGGTAAGGCCGAATTTCGTTGGCCCTTCATACATGAACGAGTTGCTGGTTTGGTTTGAAAGCCTCGTGAGAACCCAGATCAGCGAAAGCACGCTGTGGTCGCGTAGGCTTTCGATCAGGAATTCATTCGGCCTGAACAGCCAGCGTATGTTGACTGGAGCCTGCGAGATGGTCCGGCAAACCTCGCACGTCAGTTCGGGCTCTATATTCCCTAGGTCGCGCCAATTCTTGTGGTGGCATTCCTCGCACAACCAGCGATGGCCTTGAAACAGCATCTGGCGCTGTCGCATCGCAATCAGACATACGTCGAGGGTGTCGGCCTCGTGCTGGTCCCAATCAACGGACGGGTCTGGCGTATGTTGTTGGGGATGCGCCGCCCAATAGGCGGCACGATGCGCCTCCCAAGATTTCTTCAGATCATCGTAAGAGAAGAAGGCTTGCGGTGTTTTGAGATTGGCGGCGGCCTTTACAAGCAGGTTCGCCAGCGCAGTCTTCTCGCGCTGGTCTCGCAGGTCGAATACGGGATTGGTTCGAGCAACTTTGGCCAGCGAATTCGCGGTAGGTTGCACCTTTTTCGCAGACATGTTGGGCGCTCCCCCCAACATGGCGAACATATCCCGCAAGAAGGGATGCAGCAGGAAGGCCGCAGCGTTACCAACTCCACCGGCCATGCCGAGCACGCCGTTCAAGTAGCGCGCCTCATTGGAGGGTTCCGCCCAAGCGATTTTCGGCGTCAGGACAACGCGCCCGCGTTCTAGGTCATCATCTCCCCATCCACGGTCGCCCTGTAATGCGGTGAAGATGGCGTCAGATGGGTCGGGTACGCTTATCGAGCCAACGCTGGATTGTTCACTTACGAATAATGCCAAGTTGCCATTACGGCTTGAGCGGGCGGGTGGTGGAATTCTATTTAAGGGTTGACTTGGAAATGATATGCTAAAGGCCGCAGACATTCGCCAACGTCGAGGAAGAAGCCAGCGGTTTCTATTGCTGAACCTAGGAGCGTGCCCGTCATATTGGATGTTGTATTCAGCACACCAATATCCTTCGGCAAAATTCTGCCTCGGCGGCGCATCCGCCAGATGCTCAGGGGATGTTACCGGCGGTCGTATGGTGGGAGGGGTCCATACGAACCTGGTCCAGCTTGGTGGTGGGCTCAACCCTCTGGTCCACGCAACCTCACGGGCTTGAGCAAAAGTCTGGGCGTTAGGCACAAGCTCATCCAGACTTCCGACCGCCTGAACCTGCATGTTGCTCCAAGGCCGTGATGCTTGGAGGGCGACTCTCACTTCCTCCATCTGCCCCGCCGACAGGCTGACCGACCGGATAGTAAGCTGTGGCTGGCCGCCGGAGCCGCTGTTGACGTGGTTTCGATTGTTGATGAGCGATACCAAAGCGGTGAGAAATTCTGGATCATCAAGTTGCGAACGATCTATTCGCAGGCAATTCAGGTCCGTGTCGAGCCATGCAGGGATTAGAAGTCTGGCGTTCCAATAGAGTATTCTGTCCGAAAAAGCGCCCCCTACGACGAGGTTGAAAGACCCGCTCCATTGGTGATGATTTCGTAGTTCTAATTTCGACGCGAAGAGAATTGATGCTAAAGAAAGGCTCGTTGCCTTTCGCGCCGCGAATTCCGAAAACGCCGTCAATTCATCAGGAATACGGTCAATATCGCGTTGTACACCGCGCTGACGATCATTAAATATTTCGTCCCGCAGAACCGTACGCAAGCTGAAAGCTGAAAGCGCATCGTTGGGGACCACGCCGGTCCCCATGCTGTTTATGTATGTGCCAAAATTATCTGTGAAAAAACGCGTCGGTCTTTCGCTGGCATAGACATCGATCATTTTCAGCGGTGCGCTTGGGCCAAAGCCTCCGCCGTAACGGGCTTGCTGAAATATTGTCGAAAGAGAGGATAGTGGTCTGAATCCGTAATCCGGCTTGAAGCCGTGGACATCAAGCCGCAGCTCAGGGTGCCTCGGATTGTGGTGCATGTATTCCGAAGGACCGACGCGCTCGTGAATCTCTAGAATGTCGTCTCTGCTGAGGCCTACATAGGAAAAGACGATGTCGGGGTCATAGGCTTCGAGCCAGGGCCAGTAGGCTGGTGCGATACGATTATCGACGCAGGGGACCACGAGGGAAAAGCGGCCACCCCAACGGGAATGGCAGTCGGCAAAAATGCCATCCAAGGCGAGGTGGGCGTGCTCGCCATCTTGCACCAAGAATGCCACGCGAAGCGGGCGCGGCTTGGTCCAGCACTGCAGCTCGCTAGGCACGTTGATGGCTCGGAAAACGCGATTTCTTCTGCATAGGAATAGCTTAGCGCGAGCATAGGCGTTGACTAGCCACTGTTTAGCTGGGCGCGTGCATGTCGGGCGTAGCCGCCGTCGGAAGCAGACCTTTTGAACTTAGGCGATCAGTCAAAGCCCGACCTCCAAGGTCCCACCCGCCCTTACATCTCTCGTAGGCAGCAGCGTGCTGGACTGTCTGGGTCGGTCAAGGACCGCCCTCCGGGCTGCCGCACGCGGCGAGGCCGGGTCTTTGAGCAACTCGGTCAGCTCCACGACCGCCTCGCCGTGAGATGAGCGCCTTTCCCCCTTCTCCCGAGAGAACGCCGCGCTACAAACGCGGGGAGCCAAGATGGAGACCGGCGTGCGGGGCTTCCTGAACCGACTGTTGGGCCGCCGGGCGCCGCCCGTGAAGGCCTGGGTCTGCGCGGTCTGTGGACAGGCTCACGACGATCTGCCCGCCGCCGCGTTTCCGACGCCCCTCGTCTGGGACCAGGCCTCCGAGCAGGAACGGGCCGACGACTTCGACCTCACCAGCGACACCTGCATCTGGGAACACGAGCATTACTTCGTGCGCGCCTGCCTGGACCTGCCCTACGCGGACCGCGAGGGCGCGTTCCAGTTCGGGGTCTGGACGACGCTGAGCCGCGACAACTTCTTCCGGTATCTCGAGACCTTCGACGACGACCGGAGCGCGCTGCCGCCGATGTTCGGCTGGTTCTCGAACCGCCTGCCCGGCTATCCCGAGACGCTGAACCTGAAGTGCACCCTCCACCCCCGACCGCAGGGCCTGCGCCCGCTGATCGAGCTGGAGGCGACCG
This sequence comes from Caulobacter sp. Root343, assembly GCF_001425745.1. Lineage (GTDB taxonomy): Bacteria > Pseudomonadota > Alphaproteobacteria > Caulobacterales > Caulobacteraceae > Caulobacter. Next base: position 424,923 of record NZ_LMDF01000005.1, read on the forward strand.
ACCATCCCCTGTCGGTTCAGCAGCGGGAGGGCATTCCTTTCACCGACGCCGTCGCCTACGTCCACGCGCACCTGGACCTCAAGACCCCATGATCCACCACCCCGCCACCGACGCCGAGATCCTCGCCACGTTCGAGGTCATGGCCCACCTGCGGCCGATGCTGGACCGCGAGACCTATGTCGCGCGGATCCGCCAGCTGATAGCCTCCGACGGCTATCGGCTGACCGCCCTCTCCGAGGACGGGACCGTCCGGGCCGTGGCCGGGTGGCGGCTGCTGGACATGCTGTATTGCGGGCGGTTCCTAAGCATCGACGACCTGGTCTCGGACCCGGCGGCGCGCTCCAAGGGTCACGGCAAGGCGCTGCTGGACTGGCTGAAGGCCGAGGCCCGGCGCGAGGGCTGCGGGCATCTGGAGCTGATCTCCAACGTCGTCCGCGAAGGCGCGCACCGGTTCTATTTCCGCGAGGGGCTGGCGGTGGACGCCTTCCACTTCCGGGTGAAGCTCTAGAGGCCGCCCAAACACCTCTGGCGACCCGAAAGGCGAGTTGACGCCGCCGCGCCACCATGGCTAGAACATTCCATGAACGCGCCGTCTCCGCTGCAGAGGCTGGGTGGAAGGATCCGGGCGCGCCGGGAGGCGGCGGGCCTGGCGCCGGCTGACCTGGCGGCGGCCGCGGCGCTCGATGTGGAGGCTCTGGCGGCGATCGAGGCGGGGCGGCGCGACCCCGACTACCGGACCCTGACGCGGCTGGCGCGGGCGCTGGGCGTGTCGGTCGGCGAGCTGCTGGCGGCGATGGATGAGGGGGACGGCGAGCCCTAGAGCCGCCCGACCAGCTCGGCCAGGCGGATGTCCAGGGCGCGGGCCAGCTGGAACAGGGTGGTTGCGCTGGGATTGCGCTCGCCGCGCTCCAGCAGGCCGACATAGTTGCGATGCAGGCCCGCGAGCTCGGCCAGGGCTTCCTGGCTGAGGTTCCGAGCCTTGCGGCGGTCACGGATTTCTCGCCCCAGGGCGGTCAGGTCGGGATCATCGGCCACGCGCGACCCTTGCCTTGCTCGTCCCGCGCATCTACACACCTTCAGTGTGTATTTTTCGCGCCGAGGTCGAGGGTTGCACGTATGGGTCGTCGAAACGGTGTTCCGGACGCGGCGAACGTCCATCCAGTGGACCGCCACGTCGGCCAGGTGGTCCGCGCCCGTCGCCGGGCCCTGGGCCTGAGCCAGAGCGCCGTGGCCGACCGGCTGGGCGTCAGCTTCCAGCAGCTGCAGAAGTACGAGCGCGGGACCAACCGGGTCAGCGCCTCGACCCTGCATGCTCTGTCGCTGGTGCTGGACCTGCCGGTGGCGCGGTTCTTCGACGGCCTGGCCGAGCCGGAGAACCCGGGCGACGCCCGCGGCCGCGACCTGGTCGCCGAACTGGTCGCCGCGCCCGAGGGCCCGGCCCTGGCCGAAGCCTTCCTGAACCTGCCGCCGGGCCCGATCCGCACGAAGCTGACCGCGCTCGCGCGGGCGATCGGGATGGGGCGGTAGGGGGTTCGCCTTCCTCCCCCTCTGGGGGAGGGGGACCGGCGAACGCCGGTGGAGGGGCCCTGTGAGGCAGCGAGCTCACCACCGCTTCGCGGACCCCCTCCGGCGCGGCGCGCATTCGCGCCGCGCCACCTCCCCCTAATGGGGAGGAGAGATTATTCCGCCACCATCCCCGCCAGCCGCTGACGGATCAGGGCCTCGGCCTCGGCCACGATCCGGTCGATCAGCTCCTTCACCGTCGGCACGTCGTGGATCAGGCCCTGGACCATGCCGGCGCTCCAGACGCCGTGGTCGATGTCGCCGGACTCCAGCCCCTCGCGGCCGCGCGCGCCCTTCACCAGCTGGGCGACGTCCTCGAACTTGGCGCCGCCGGCCCGCTCGATCGCCACCACCTGCTGGCTGATGGCGTTGCGGGCCACGCGGGCGGTGTTGTGCAGAGTGCGGAAGATCAGGTCGGTGGCGCGCTCGTCGTTGGCGACCATGGCCTGCTTGAAGTTGTCGTGGATCGGCGCCTCCCGCGTGGCGCAGAAGCGGGTGCCCATGTTGATCCCGTCGGCGCCGAGGGCCAGGGCCGCGACCAGGCCGCGCGCGTCGCCAAAGCCGCCTGAAGCGATCATCGGGATCCTGACCTTCTCGGCCGCGACCGGGATCAGCACCAGGCCGGGGATGTCGTCCTCGCCCGGATGACCGGCGCACTCGAAGCCGTCGATGCTGATGGCGTCGACGCCCATCCGCTCGGCGCTGAGCGCGTGGCGGACGGCGGTGCACTTGTGGATAACTTTCACGCCGTGAGCCTTGAGGTCGTCGACATGCTCCTGCGGCTTGTAGCCGGCGGTCTCGACGATCTTGATCCCGCTGTCGATGATCGCCGCCCGGTACTCGGCATAGGGCGGCGGGGTCATGGCCGGCAGGATGGTCAGGTTCACCCCGAACGGCTTGTCGGTCATCTCGCGGGTGCGGGCGATCTCCTTGGCGAGCGCCTCGGGCGACGGCTGGGTCAGGGCGGTCAGGAAGCCCAGCGCCCCGGCGTTGGCGACGGCGCTGACCAGCTCGGCCTTGCCGACCCACTGCATGCCGCCCTGGGCGATCGGGTGCTCGACCCCGAACAGCTCGGTGAAACGGGTCCTGATGGCCATGCGCGGTCGCTCCCTCTGTCTTGTTGGAGCAACTATGCGGCGGTGTTCCTAGCGTCAGGCAAGGGGCAAGCCGTCAGCCGGGCGGGTGCGCCTCGATGAAGGCCTCCAGCTGATCGGCGCGATCGGACGTCGCACCCATCTCACAGAGGGAGGATGCGTATCCCTCGTTCCTGCCCCCGTCGAGAGCGTCCCGTGCGCAGTCGGCGTCCCGGAAGGCGATCCAGGCGCGCTGTGCGGCGCGCATGGCGTTCTTGTCAGCCGGCTGGACCAGCCCGGCGAGAAGCGCCTTGTAGGTGCGGTTCAGGCGGGCGTTCTCGCGCTCCAGCTCTACCACCGCGCAGCCCTGCTCCTCCCGAAAATCGAGCTTTTTCGCCCGCTTCATGCACCGGCCATACGCGGTCGCCTGCTGATCCGGAGCGAGCGTCGGCTCGGGCGCGTTGGGGACCTCGTACTTGAGCGCCTCGGCCCGCTCGCGGGTGCGCGACAGCACGCACTTGCGGGCGTCGAGATCGGCCCGCTCGCCCCATGTCTTGCTGGCATAGACGCGGCAATCGGCGTCCCGAAAGGCAATCCAGGCTTGCTGGGCCTTACGCATCGTCCCCGAAGCCGACGTCCCGACCGGGTAGTAGTCTTGGCTCTCGACCAGGTCGTCGAGGATCAGCTTGTAGTCGCGGTTGAGGACGGCGTCCTGGCGCCGGGTCTCCTCGGTCACGCAGGCGATCTCGCCGGCCGGGGCCTGGGCCGCGGCCAGGCAGCGCTCGTAGGCGGAGGGCGGCGGCTTCTTCGCCTGGGCCTGGGCGGCCGGCGCCGCGACCATGGCCATCAGGGTCGCGAACACAATGGCGCGGATCATCGGGTAAGCTCCACCATGAGGCCTATCGCGGGCGCCGGGGCTGGGGCCGCGGATAGCTCTCCAGCGCGTCGGCGCGGTCGGTCGTGTGGTCCAGGATGCAGATCTCGCCTTCGATCCGGCCCTGGCGGCCGTACTCGGCCTCGTCGTCATAGACCCCGCACATCTCGTCGCGGCCCTTGATCCACCCGCGCTGCTCGTCGCGCAGAGCGGCCTGGCGCGCGGGCGGCAGGCGGCGGATGACGGCCTTGTAGACCCGGTTGAGCCGGGCATCCTCGACGTCGAGGAGGTCGGCCACGCACTGCAGCATCTCCATGTTCGACTTGGCGTGCGCGTCGCACTGCTCGACGGGCGACAGCGGCTGCGGGCGGCGCGCTGGGGTCGCGGCCAAGGCCGGGACAGCGGCCAACAGGGCGGTCGTCAGGACGAAAGCGCGGATCATCGGGCAAGCTCCACCATGGAGCGCCACCCTAGCGCGCGCCACACCAAACGCCAGCCCACGTTGATCTCGCGCGGTCAGCGCCGCAACCGACGCTCCAGCTCGTCGGCGCGCGTCTCGGTGGCCTGGGCCAGGCAGGTGTTGGCGTAGATCGCGGCCTGGCCGCCGCCGCCGTATCCGCCTCGGCATTGGCCGTCGCGGTCCTTGATCCATCGCTTCTGGGAGGCGCGGAGCGAGGCCTGCTGCGGCGGCTTCAGCGGGGCCAGGGCGGCTTTGTAGGCGCGGTCCAGCCGGGCGTCCTCGCGGTCGAGGACCTCGGTGACACAGCCCAGGCGCTCGGGATGGGGCCCGCCGCGCTTGTCGCAGCGGTCGAGCGCCGCGTTGGCCGACGGGGAATGGGATACGGGCCGGCGAGCTTGCGCCTCGACCGTCGGCGCGGCCAGCAGGACCACGAGGGTCGCGGCGGCGAGGGATTGGATCATTTTGGGCGGGCTCCAGCAGGGAGCGCGACCCTAGCAGTTTCAGCCGAGCTTGCGGAAATCTTCCAGCTCGTCGGCGCGGCGCGCGGTGCGATCGAGCCGGCAGCTGGCGGCCTCGACGCGGCTGATCGTGCCCCAGTCGGGATCGGCGAGGCTGGCGCAGTCGGCGTCGCGGAAGGCGATCCAGGCGCGCTGGGCCTTTTGCAGAGCAGCCTTCTGGCGCGGAAGCTCCAGGCGCTTGAGGGCGACCTGGTAGGCGCGGTTCAGGCGGGCGTCCTGGGCCTGCCACTCGGTCCCGATACAATCGATCATGCCGGCCGTGCTCTGGCCCGACGGCGCGGCCAGGCACTTGTCGTAGGCGGCGGAGTACTTCGGGTCGGCGGCCCGGGCCGGCGAGGCGGCGGCGGCCAGCAGCAGAACGGCGGCGAAGAAACGGATCATGCTGGGCTCCAACACGCCAGGGCCCTCCGCCGCCGACGCCCTCTAATGCCCCGAAACGCCCAGGCGGTTCCAGAGGTTGATCATCGCCACGCAGGCGGTCAGGGCGCTGGCCTGCTGGTCGGTGTAGTGCTCGCGCAGAGCCGCCCGTAGCGGGGCCAGGTCGTGGGCGGGAAGCTTGGTCAGGGCCTCGGCCCAGGCCAAGGCGGCCTTTTCGGCGGCGGTGTAGTCGTCGACGTGCGGCCAGACCGTAAGGCGATCCAGTCGGTCGTTCGTCTCGCCGTCCTGCCGGGCCTCGTGGCTGTGCATCTTCACGCAATAGGCGCAGTCGTTTAGCTGCGAGACGCGCAGATAGATCAGGTGCTTCAGGCCGCTCGGAATGCCCGCCGCGCGCACCGTCCCCTCGGCGGCGATGAAGGCCTTGTAGATCTCGGGAACGTTCTGGTCGTGGCGGAAGGCGGCGGTGTCGCCCATGGTCTTGCTCCTGGTCTGGGGCCGATTGGCCCTTCAGGGAACAGGACGAGGCTAGGGCCGCCGTTGTGACGTCCGCGACTGGAAAATCCTACTGCAGACCCGCGCGGCCGATGGCGTAGAAGCGCTCGGAGCGCTGCTTCTTCAGCTCGGCCGCGCTCATGGCGACCATGGCCTTCAGCTCGTCCTCGACCGCGTCGCCGACCGCCTGGATCGCCGCGTCGGAGTCCGAATGGGCGCCGCCGGCCGGCTCCTCGATGATCCGGTCGACGATGCCCAGCTTGATCAGGTCCTGAGCGGTGATGCGCATCTGGGTCGCCGCGTCCTTGGCCCGGGCCCCGTCGCGCCACAGGATCGAGGCCGCGCCTTCCGGCGAGATCACCGAATAGATCGAGTGCTCCAGGATCAGCACCTTGTTGGCGCCGGCCAGGGCGATGGCCCCGCCGGAGCCGCCCTCGCCGACGATCGTGGCGATCATCGGCACTTCCAGGGTCAGGCAGCGTTCGGTCGAGCGGGCGATGGCCTCGGCCTGGCCGCGCTCCTCGGCGCCCAAGCCCGGATAGGCCCCGGCCGTGTCGACGAAGGTCAGGACCGGCAGGCTGAAACGCTCGGCCATGTCCATCAGCCGGACAGCTTTGCGATAGCCCTCGGGGCGGGCCATGCCGAAGTTGTGCTTCAGGCGCGTGGTGGTGTCGTGGCCCTTCTCATGACCCATGACCACGACCGGCTGGCCCCGGAAGCGGCCCAGGCCGCCGACGATGGCCTGGTCGTCGGCGAACTTGCGGTCGCCGCGCAGCTCGACGAACTCGTCGATCAGCCCCGCGACATAATCGCGCAGGTGGGGTCGCTGGGGGTGCCGGGCGACCATGGTCTTCTGCCACGCGTCGAGGTTGGCGTAGGCTTCCTTGCGGAGGTCCTGAGCGCGGTCGCGCAGGGCCTGGATCTCGGCGTCGAACGCCCCCGGGCCAGCCGTTTCGGAGAGCCGCGACAGCTCCTCGATTTTGCTTTCCAGGTCAGCGATTGGGCGTTCGAAATCGAGATAATGGGCGGCCATGGACTCTTAAACGTCGCCGTTAATGAAAGGGTGCGAACCTAGTGGCGGAATCCGCCGAGGGAAAGAGGCGAGATTCCGGCGAGGAACCGCCGCGAATCCGACGTGTTTTATCCACAGGCTGAAACGTGAGGATCCCCAGGTGAGTCTCGAATCGAGACTCTCTCCTCTGGTGAATCGCGACATAGAGTCCTATGTTGTTTTTGTAGCAGGTCGCGGAAGCCGACTTGCGCCCCCGCGGGCCCCGGCATCGAATATGTGCGGCCCCGCCTGATGAGAGCGCACAGTTCCCATGCAGGTGTTCACCTTCTTCTGTGTCGAGGCCGACGGCTCGGTGCCGCGCTTCGACGTCACGCCCTGCGCGGACGATCACGCCGCGCGCGTCCGCGCCTTCGAGCTGCTCGACATGCACAACCGCTGCGACTTCGTCGAAGTGTGGCGCGGCTCGCACCGTGTGTTCGACGTCACCGCCCACCACGCGGTGGCCGCCTGATATTCTCCACGTGATGAATTATTGCGCGACAACCTGAGCGGCTATAGCCTCTGCTTCCGGATGGGGTCCAAAACGGGTCCCGCTTACCGGAAGGCCGCCGCCCCATGGACACGCTTCTGCCTGAAGACGTCCGATCCGCGCCTTCCCTCATTCCGCCCACGCCCAAGGTCCATCAGCGTCCGCTTGGCGGATCGGTGCTGGGCGATGCGCGGATCGCCTGGGAGATGGGGCGCAACCTGATCGGCGCCTGGAGCGAGGCGGATTTCGACAGCCTCGTCACGCCCTACCGGTTCATGGGCCAAGCCGGACTGGTGGTCAGCGACCCCGCCGGCGTGCGCCACGTCCTGACCTCGCCGACCTATCGCCGGCCGGTGAAGGTCGGTCGGCCGCTGAGGCCACTCGTCGGCGAAGGCCTGCTGCTGAGCGAGGGCGAGACCTGGAAGCGCCAGCGCAAGAGCCTGGCTCCGGTCTTCACCCCGGCCGCGATCGGCGGCCTGGTTCCGCATTTCGCCGCCGCCGGCGCCGACCTGGTCGAGCGCCTGGCCGGCCAGGATCGCGCCAATCTCTCGGAAGCCTTCCACCACGCCGCCCTCGACGCGGTGCTGCGCGCCCTGTTCTCCCGGTCCGCCGCCACGGATGGCGCGACCCTGGCCGAGATCGCGCGGCGCTATGTCGACGGGCCGGCCCACTTCCGGATGCTGGACTTCATCGGCCGTGGCGTCGACGACCTGACCTTCGCGGACGGCGATCGCCGGCGGCTCGGTGGGCGCTGGTTGACCGCAGTCGACACGATCGTCGCGGAGCGCCGGGCCGCGCCGCATCCGGAAGGCCGCGATCTGCTGGACCGCCTGCTGGCCGCGCGCGACGAGGACGGCGCGCCCCTGCCCGACCAGGAGATCCGCGACCAGTGCAGCTCGATGCTGGCCGCCGGCTTCGAAACCACCTCGCGCCTGCTGTTCTGGGCCGTCTATCTGTTGGCCCTGGATCCGGTGACGCAAGATCGCGTCCGGGCCGAAGTGCTCGCCTTCCCGGCCGAGCATGCGACAAGCCTCGACGACCTGAAGGCGTGGCCGCTGCTGCGGTCGGTGCTGTTCGAGACCCTGCGGCTCTATCCCCCGGCGCCGACCTTCGGCCGCGAGGCGCTGGTCGACGACGTGGTGCTGGGCCATCCGATCCCGGCCGGCGGCATGGTCACCATCAGCCCCTGGCTGATCCATCGGCACCGCAAGCTGTGGGACGCTCCTGCCGCCTTTCGCCCGGACCGGTTCATCGACCAGCCACATCCGTGGGGCCATGAGGCCTTCATTCCGTTCGGCGCGGGGCCCCGCGTCTGCATCGGGGCCGGCTTCGCCTTGGCCGAGGCCCAGATCATCCTGGCCAGCCTGCTGGGCCGGTTCCGGATCGCCATGGCCGGCGACCGGCCGGTGCTGCCCAAGGCCTCGATCACCCTGGGGCCCGACCATGAGCCGGACTTCCAGCTGAGCCCGATCGTACAAGCGCGGCCTTGAAACGGGTGCTACCAAGCGCCAGTTCACAGCTCCGATTCAAGAGATCCCGCCATGACCGAGACGCTCGCCACTCGCCCATTCGCCACCGCCGACGACAGCGGCCACGGCGGCCTGCAGACCTTCGTCACGGCCGGCCCCTCGACCATCGTCGCCGACATCTCGGTGGCGCAGGGCGGCCTCGACCTGGGGCCGGATCCGCACGAGCTGGTCGCCGCCGGCCTGGCGGCCTGCACCAGCATGACCCTGCGGCTCTACGCCAACCAGAAGGGCTGGGACATCAGCGCCATGCACGTCGAGGTGTTCTCGCACTTCGACGCCGACCAGATCCCGCACGAACGCTTCGAGCGGACGATCACCATCGAGGGCAACCTCAACGAGGAGCAGCGCGAGCGCCTGTTCGAAATCGCCGAGAAATGCCCGATCCACAAGCTGCTGACGGCCGGCGCGCGGGTGGTGACCACGGTGGGCGGGGACTGAGCTTAAGCGCCGACCTCAGCAGGCCCCCACCTGACCTCGCTCCGCGAGGTCGTCCGCCCCCGGAGGGGGCGGAAGGTCCTTCTTCCCCCTCCGGGGGAGGAGCGCCGAAGGCGCGGAGGGGGCAAGTGACCTAAAACCCGTACAACGCCCGATACTCCGCATCCTTCGCCGCGATCTGGCGCGCGCAGTCGACCATCACCTTGGCCTGTTTCCAGGTGGCGTCGTCCTGCATCTTGCCGTCGATCATCGCCACGCCCGTGCCGTCGGGCATGGCCTCCAGGATCTTGCGGGCGAAGGCGACCTCGTCCGGGGCCGGGCTGAACACCGCCTTGGCGATGGCGATCTGGCTGGGGTGCAGGCTCCAGGCGCCGGCGCAGCCCATCAGGAAGGCGTTGCGGAACTGCTGCTCGCAGGCGACCGGGTCGTCGATCGCGCCGAACGGGCCGTAGAACGGCTTGACGCCGTGGGCGGCGCAGGCGTCGACCATCTTGGCGAAGGTGTAGTGCCAGAGGTCCTGCTGCACCGAGGCGCGGGGCGAACCGTCCGCATGCGGATCTTCTATGACGCGGTAGCCAGGATGGCCGCCGCCGACCCGGGTGGTCTTCATGGCGCGGCTGGCCGCGAGGTCGGCCGGACCAAGCGAAATCCCCTGCATCCGCGGGCTGGCGCCGGCGATGGCCTCGACGTTCATCACCCCCTCGGCCGTCTCCAGGATGGCGTGCAGCAGGATCGGCCGGGTGACGCCGTGCTTGGCCTCCAGCGAGGCCAGGAGCTGGTCCATGTAGAAGATGTCCCACGGCCCCTCGACCTTGGGGACCATGATCACGTCGACCTTGTCGCCGGCCTTCTCGACGATGGTGGCGACCTCGTCCAGGTGCCAGGGCGAGTTCAGGCAGTTGATCCGCGTCCAGAAGCCGACGCCCAGCGCCTTGAAATCCACCTCGCGCGACATGGCGATCAGGCCGGCCAGGGCCGCGCCCTTGGCGTCGGCGGGGATGGCGTCTTCCAGGTTGGCCAGGATCACGTCGACGGTCGGGGCGATCTCGGCGACCTTGGCGCGGACCTTCTCCAGGTGCGGCGGCACGAAGTGGATCATCCGCTCCACGCGGGCGGGCGGCTCGCGGTACGGCGTCGGCGCGCCGATGGCCAAGGGTTTGAAAAAGCCGCGCGGCGTCTTCATCGATCACTCCCCGAACTGGTTCTTATTTCGCAATTGCGAGAACCATGCGGCGGCGCGGCATGGACGTCAAGCGACGCAGGTTATCAGCGTTCAGTCTTGTCCGGCGCGGCGGATGGGGACGGCTTGGGCAGCTCCTCCGGATCCTCGCGCTCGAGGTCGTCGGCGGCGTCGTTGCTGGAGCCAGCCTTGATCGCCTTGGCCTTGCGGCGGCGGGCGGCGGGTTCCAGCTTGAGGCTGGTCAGGGCGTCCTCGCCCTCCTCGCCGAACAGGCCGCGCACGCGGATGTCCCGCTGCGGATAGGGGATCTCGATCTTGGCCCCCCGCAGGGCGTCGTCGATCAGCCAGGTATAGGCCGCGAAGATCGCCGCCGGGCGGCGCACCGCCTCGACCGTCGGCCAGACGATCAGTTCGAACTTCAGCGCGCTCTCGCCATAGCCGACCAGCCAGACCTGGGCCCGGCGGGTGGCGTCGTCGGGCGAGGTGAACGGCGCGGCCTTGGCGGCCTTCAGCACCGCCTCGCGCACCTTGTCCTTGTCGGCCCCGAAGGCGGTGACGAACGGCACCCGGAAGCGGCGGTTGGTGTTGCGCAGGGTCCAGTTGATCACCTGGTCGTTCACCAGCACCGAGTTGGGCACCACGATGTCGGTGCTGTCATTGGTGCGGATGCGGGTGGCGCGCGGGCCAATCTCGTGGACCACGCCCCGGCCGCCGTTGGGCAGCTCGACGAAGTCGCCGACCGCCACCAGCCGCTCGAACACTAGGCTGACCCCCGACGCGAAGTCCTTGATGATGCCCTGCAAGCCGAGGCCGACGCCGACGCCCAGGGCGCCGGCGAACACGGTCAGCGAGGTCAGGTCGACGCCCATGGTCGACAGGCCCGCCACCACGCCGATCGTCACCAGGCCGTAGGTGGCGACCTTCTCGACGATGTACAGCGACGCCGCGTTGCCGGCCGCCCGCTCGCGCAGCTTGCGCAGGCCGGCCGAGGTCAGGCGCGCGGCGACGATGGCGACGACGACGATCAGGATCCCGGCCGCCAGCCCGCCGACCGTCACCGAGGCCTTGCCCAGCTTCAGGAGTTCGAAGGAATCGAGCGTGCGGAGCGGGTTGCCGGCCATGGGGCGGAGTGTGGGGGGATTGGATGGCGGGGATCAAGGGGCGGAGCGGCGAAGCGAAACGCAGATCGAGCTTTCCTTCATCCGACCTCCCCGGCGAACGCCGGGGCCCAGATCAATCCTGAGCGGTTTGGGTGGGCTCGCCCGTCACCGAGCTCAAAAGTTCCTTCGCCTGGGTTCGACCTGGGCCCCGGCGTTCGCCGGGGAGGTCGGTAGAGAGGAGACGGATAGATTGCGCCCATCACCGCACGTAGTTCACCGCGATCGCCGGCGTCACCGAGGCGGTCACGTTCCGGCCCGCCGGCACGATCCGCGCGCCGACGATCACGCCGACCTGGCTGTTGAAGTTGTACTCCACCGCCGGGGCCAGGATCAGCGCCTTGCTGACCGGGTAGCGGCGCTCGAAGCCGCCGCCGCCCAGCATCCCGGTCACCTTGGTCGAGTCGTCGCGCTGCCAGGCCAGGTCCATGGCCGCGACCCAATTGCGGGTGATGCTGTACTCGAAGGCCAGGTTGACCAGGAAGCTGTCACCCGGCTGGGCCTTGCCCGTGAAGCCGGTCGGCGTGCCGTAGACGCTGGCGCCCCTGAGTTTGGCGTTGTCCGAGCGGGTGTACTGGACGTTCAGCCGCGTGCGCAGGATCCGGCCGTTCGGCGTCCAGAAATAGTACTGCGAGTTGACGCCGACCGTCGTGGCCCAGGCCCCGCTGCCGAAGCCGTCGTTGGGACGATCGTCCAGGCCGTCGTGGCGGCCGACCGGCAGGTTCTCCTGCAGCATCACCGAGATCGTCGGGACGTGACCACCGGGCTTGTACTGGGTCAGGCGGTACTGGGCCTGGGCGGTCAGATCGCCGATGCCGAGGCCCTGGCTCCAGCGCCCGCCGGCCCGGCGATAGCCCAGGTGCGGGATGAAGCCGGCCGTCAGGGTGTCGGTGACGCCGTACAGCATGTAGGCCGACGAGCCGATGTTGTCGGCGTCCGGGGCGCTACGGCGCTTGCCGTCGGCGTCGAAGCTTCCGTACGGCTTGGCGTCGTACAGATAAGGCTCGAACAGGATGTGGCCCTTGGGCAGGGTCGAGGCGCCCGACGCCAGCAGCGGCCCGGTCCACCAGGCCTCGTCGAGGCCCTGGCGCTGGGGCGCTTCGGGATTGGCGAGCGCCGGGCCGGCCAAGGCCGAGAGGGCGGCCGCGGCCAGGGCGGCGCGGCGAATGTTCGAACTCATGGATCCTCCCGGGACGGCGTCATTGCGCCTTAGGCCGCCTTCTGACGCGCCGCCGCCCGAAACTTGCGGATCGACGACCGGATTCTGTCAGCAGCCTTTAGATGAGAGGCAAGACTTCGCCGCGACAGGCGCCAGTCCCGGGAATTTCAGGGGCGCCAATCGGGGAATCGAATGGGAAGCGTTCGTAACCCCTCTCCCCTTGCGGGAGAGGGTGGCCCGAAGGGCCGGGTGAGGGGTCGAAGATCGGATCCGCCGCGACAGCGGATAGGCCGGGCGCCAAGCCGACAGGACTATCGACCCCTCATCCGTCAGCTTCGCTGACACCTTCTCCCGCAAGGGGAGAAGGAAGACTACCGCCCGACCATGGCCAAACCGGCCTCGCTGTAGCGCTCGCCCTCGATGGCCGTTTCCGGCACGGCGGCGGCGATGCGCGACAGCTCCCCGGCCGACAGGGTCACGTCGACGGCGCCGACGTTTTCCTCCAGGCGGTGGATCTTGGTGGTGCCGGGGATCGGGGCGATGTCCGGCCCCTGGTTCAGCAGCCAGGCCAGGGCCAGTTGAGCGGGGGTGATCCCCTTCTCGCCGGCGATCTCAACGAGGGCGTCGACGAGGCTGAGGTTCTTGGTCAGGGCCTCGCCTTGGAAGCGCGGCAGGCCGCGGCGGAAGTCGTTGTCGGCCAAGGTCTCGGGCCGGACCGCCCCGGTCAGGAAGCCCCGGCCCAGCGGGCTGTAGGGCACCAGGCCGATCCCGAGCTCGCGCAGGGTCGGCAGGATCTCGGCCTCCAGATCGCGGAACCACAGCGAATACTCGCTCTGCAAGGCCGCGACCGGCTGGACGGCGTGGGCCTTGCGGATCGTGCCGGCGCCGGCTTCCGAGAGGCCGAAGTGCTTGACCTTGCCCTCGGCGATCAGGTCCTTGACCGTCCCGGCGACGTCCTCGATCGGCACGCTGGGGTCGACGCGGTGCTGGTAGAACAGGTCGATGACCTCGACGCCCAGGCGCTTCAGCGAGGCCTCGGCGACCTCACGAATGTGCTCGGGGCGGCTGTTGACGCCGCGCATGCGGCTATAGCCCTGGCCCTCGCTGGCCGGACCGATGTCGAAGCCGAACTTGGTGGCGATCACCACCTTGTCGCGGAAGGGCTTCAGGCCCTCGCCGACCAGCTCCTCGTTCAGGAACGGGCCGTAGATCTCGGCGGTGTCGAAGAAGGTCACGCCCAGCTCGACCGCCCGGGCCAGCACCTTGAACGCGTCGGCCTTTTCCAGGGCCGTGCCATAGACCTGGTTCATGCCCATGCAGCCGAGACCGATGGCCGAGACTTCGAGGCCGTCGCCGAGTTTGCGCGTCTTCATGGGATGCTCCTTGATGCGGATTGGGCGCGGCGACCCTGCCGCCGGCCGTTCGAAGATGGGTTCTCGGCCGCGCGGGATAAGGCCGAGATCTTCACTGCTCTGATGAGCCGAATTCAGCAATCGCGGTTCGCAGGAAATTCGGGGTGGATGTCGGAATGGCGTTCGGTCCACCGTCCTTGGGTCGACAGGCCCGCGCGGCCGGCGAAGGAGAACCCTCATGTCCAAGATCACCCCGTTCCTGTGGTTCGACAACCAGGCCGAGGAGGCCGCGAACTTCTACGTCTCGATCTTCCCGAACTCGAAGGTCACCTCGGTCGCCTACTATCCCGGCGAAGCCCCCGGCGGCGGCAAGCCCGGCAAGGTGATGACCGTGGCGTTCGAGTTGGACGGCCAGAAGGTCACCGCCCTGAACGCCGGCCCGACGTTCAAGCTGGACGAGGCCTTTTCGTTCGTCATCGACTGCGATGGTCAGGCCGAGGTCGACCACTACTGGAACAGCCTCACCGCCGATGGCGGGCAGGAGTCCCAGTGCGGCTGGCTGAAGGACCGGTTCGGCCTGTCCTGGCAGGTCACGCCCCGCCAACTGATCGAGGCGACCACCAGCCCCGACCGGGAGGCCGCCGGCCGCGCGTTCCAAGCGATGATGGGGATGCAGAAGATCGACGTCGCCAAGATCCAGGCGGCGTTCGAGGGGAAGTAGGGGGCTTTTCTCCTCCCCATTAGGGGGAGGTGGCTCGATGCGAATACGCATCGAGACGGAGGGGGTCGCGTAGCGTAGGGCGGTTGAACCGCACAGGGCCCCTCCACCGCCGTTCGGCGGTCCCCCTCCCCCAGAGAGGGAGGAGAAGGACGCTCTCTCCTCAGGCCTTCTTCACGAACTCCGTCCGCAGGACCAGGCCCTTGACCTTGTCGACATTGGCCTCGATCTCGTCGGGATCGCCGGTCAGGCGGATCTTCTTGACCACCGTGCCGCGCTTGAGCGTGACGCCGCCCGAGCCCTTGACCTTGAGGTCCTTGATCAGGGTGACGGTGTCGCCGTCGGCCAGCAGGGTTCCGTTGGCGTCGCGGGTTTCTTCGGACATGAGGGGCTTTCGTGAATGGGTCGGCCGCGCGGCAAACCCTTAAGCTTTGTAGGGCTTTTCCTAAGCATTTCCCGCCGCCCGTCAATGCGACGTCGTTCGCGCCGAGGCCAAGCGCTAGCCCTTCTTGCGACGCCCGCCCTCTTTTCCAAGCGGGTGCTTGGTCTGGACCACTTGGGCCAGGTGTTCGCCAGCCACGTGGGTGTAGATCTGGGTCGTGGCGATGTCGGCGTGACCGAGCAGGGTCTGGATGACCCGGAGGTCGGCGCCGCCTTCCAGCAGGTGGGTGGCGAAGGCGTGGCGCAGGACGTGCGGGCTGACCTTCTGGCGGTCGATGCCGGCGGCGATGGCGGCGTCCTCCAGCAACTGGCCGACGCGGCGGCCGGTCAGGCGGCCGACGGCGCTGCGCGACGGAAACAGCCACGGGCTGTCTTTCGCGCCCTTCGGAAAAAACGCCGGCCGCTCGACCAGATAGGCCTTCACCGCCGTACGGGCCGCGCCGTTCAGCGGGGCCAGCCGTTCCTTGCCGCCCTTGCCCTTGACGATCAGGAAGGCCGGGTCGCGGGCCAGGGCCGACAGCGGCAGGGCCAGGAGCTCGGAGATCCGCAGGCCCGAGGCGTAGATCAGCTCGATGATGCAGGACAGGCGCAGGCCTTGGGCGCCGTCTTTCGCGGTGGCGGCCGCGAGCAGCCGCTCGATCTCGTCGCGCTCCAGCACCTTGGGCAGCGGGCGGCCGGCCTTGGGGGCGGCGACGCGACGGGACGGGTCGTCCTGGCGCCAGCCTTCGCCCAGCACGAAGCGGTAGAACTGCCGCACGGCCGAGCGGCGGCGGGCGGCGGTGGCGGGCGACAGGCCGCGCGCGCCGAGCTCCTGGAAATAGGCCTCGACGGTCTCGGCGTCGGCGTCGTCGAGGTCATGACCCGACCGGCCCAGGAAACCTCGAGCGTCCTGCAGGTCCTTGCCGTACGCGGTCAGGGTGTTGCGAGCGGCCGCGCGCTCGACGGCCATCATCTCGAGGAAGGCTTCGACCCAGCCGGCGCCCTTACTGCTCATTTCACGAAGGCGAGCGACAGCAGCCCCTCGACGACGATGGCGCGGGCGTCAGCGGTAAGGCCGGCCCGGTTCAGGGCGTGGGCGATGCGGGCGCGGTCGACGGGCGTCGGACCGGTCGCGCCGGCGTCCACGGCGATCGACAGGGCCAGGAGCCCGGCCTCGCCTTTGCGCTTGGCGGCGCCGGCGTCCTCGACCAGCAGGATCCGCGCGGCCGAGGCGGCCGGCTTGCCGAGGTCGAAGGTCGCGAACTGGGCGCGGGCGTCGGCGTCCAGCGTCCCGCCCAGGCTGGCCAGCAGCACGGCGGCGGCCTGGGCCGGCGACTTGCTCCCGCCGGAAGCGCCGCGCGCCACCAGGGCGCCCAGCACCTGATTGTCGACCTTGCCGGAAGCGGCGGCGATCAGGGCGTCGAGGATGGCCAGGTCGGCGGCGCCGGCCCCCGGAATGCTGTCCTGGACCAGATGGCCGCGGATCGTCCGGGCGCTGGCGACGTCGCCGGCGGCCAGGGCGGCGCGGGCCATCAGGACCGGGTCCTGCAGCGGCGCGCCGGCGCTGGCCAGGGCGGCGATCGAGGCGGCCGAGGCCTGGGCGGCCTCGACGAAGGCCGGAAGCGTCTTGGCCTGACGCAGGAAGGCGAGATCGGAGGCCTCGGCGGCGGTCAGGTCCGCACCCGGGGCGACACCGGACAGGTCGCCGCCGCGCGGCTTGATCAGCGGCTTCAGGGCCGGCGAGGCCGAGGCGACGGCGGCGGCCGACTGGATGTCCAGGTTCAGCCGGCGTGACAGAGCGTAGTTGACGCCGTTCTTCAGGCTGGCCGCGCCCGGCGCCGTTCCGGCCAGGGCCGCGCCCATCAACCGGGCGTAATCGACCTCCCCCCCTTCTTTTTTGGGGGTCTGCTGCTGGACCAGTTGGAAAGTCAGCTGGGCGGCGTCGGCCTGCCCCGCCTTCATCTGGCAGAAGGCCCGCAGCCGCAGCCAGTAGGCCGCGCCGCGATCGACGGTCAGGGCGTCCTGGACGCGGCAGGCCTTGTCATCGTCGCCGGCGATCAGGGCCGCCTCGGCCGAGGCCATCGACAGGGCGGCGCTGCCGGGGGCGCCGGTCGCGCGGTCCAGGATCGTGTTGGCGCCCTTGGCCTCGCCCAGGGCGATCAGGGCCAGACCCCGCTGCGCGCCCATCTCGACATTGTCGCCGACGCCCGCGGGACCGTTGGCGCCGGTCGACAGCATGCGCCGCGCCAGGGCGGCGAAGGCCGGCGACAGCGGCTTGGAGCCGGCCAGCTTGGGCAGCACGTCGCGCATGATGTCGGGCGCGGTGTCCTTCCAGAGGTCGGCGCCCATGCCGGTGTCGGCCACGGGGCCGGAGAAGTAGTCGGGAGCGGCCAGGCTCTTGACCTTGACCTCCTCCTGGGCGGCGGCAAAAGCCGGCGTCAGCAGGGCGAGAGCGAGCGCGAGCGCGTGCGAAGAACGCATCGAAGGGACCATGGACCGGTTATGACGCATCACGAGAGTCTCGCAAACTTGGCGGTTTGGCCAAGCCTCGTGTAAACCCGCGACCGCATCATGACCGAGCCCGACGAAACCCCTGACGCCGCCCCGTCTCTCTCCCCTGGCCTGCGGGAGGACCTCGCGCCGCTGCGCGAGAAGACCATCGTGCTGGTCGGGCTGATGGGCGTGGGCAAGTCGAGCGTCGGCCGGCGCCTGGCGGGCGTGCTGGAGCTGCCGTTCCGCGACGCCGACAACGAGGTCGAGGCCGCCGCCGGCCGTTCGATTTCCGAGATCTTCGCCGAGCTGGGCGAGGCCGCCTTCCGCGATGGCGAGCGCCGGGTGATCAGCCGCCTGCTGGACGAGCCGCCGCACGTGCTGGCCACCGGCGGCGGCGCGTTCGTCAATCCCGAGACCCGGGCCCTGATCAACGAGAAAGCGATCTCGGTCTGGCTGAAGGCCGATGTCGAGCTGCTGGCGCGCCGCGTCTCGCGCAAGGACAACCGGCCGCTGGTCCGGGGCAAGGACCCGATCCAGGTGCTGACCGAGCTGGCCAAGGTCCGCAATCCCGCCTACGCGGAAGCCCAGGTGCATGTCGAGACCGGCGACACGCCGCACGGGGTGGCGGTCGACGCCATCCTGACGGCGCTACGCGCCAGCCGTACCTCGTAAGGAGTATCCCCATGATCCGCACCGTCCCCGTGGGCCTGGGCGATCGCGCCTATGACGTGGTCATCGGCCCCGGCCTGATCGACAAGGCCGGCGAGCGGGTCGCTCCGGTGTTGGGCAAGCGCAAGCGCGTGGCCATCGTCACCGACGCCAATGTCGGCGAGCACCATGGCGAGCGGCTTTCGGTGTCGCTGGAGCGGGCCGGGATCGCCGTCGACGTGATCACCATCCCGCCCGGCGAGGAGAGCAAGAGCTTCGAGGGCTTGGCCGACCTGTCCGACCGCCTGCTCGCCCTGGGACTGGAGCGCGGCGACCAGATCGTGGCGTTCGGCGGCGGCGTCGTGGGCGACCTGGCCGGCTTCGCGGCGGCGATCTACAAGCGCGGCATCGACTTCGTGCAGGTGCCGACCACCCTGCTGGCCCAGGTCGACAGCTCGGTCGGCGGCAAGACCGCCATCGACACGCCGCGCGGCAAGAACCTGATCGGCGCCTTCCACCAGCCGCGCCTCGTCCTGGCCGACCTCGACGTGCTGTGCACCCTGCCCGCCCGCGAGCTGGCCTGCGGCTATGCCGAGATCATCAAGTACGGCCTGCTGGGCGACCTCGCCTTCTTCGAGTGGCTAGAGAAGAACGTCCACGCCGTGCTGGAGCGCGACGTCGACGCCCTGGCCCGCGCCGTCGGCCGTTCGGTCGAGATGAAGGCCGAGATCGTCGAGGAGGACGAGAAGGAGGCGGGCCGCCGCGCCCTCTTGAACCTCGGCCACACCTTCGGCCACGCGATCGAGGCCGAGATGGGCTTCGGCGACGCGTTGAAGCACGGCGAAGCGGTGGGCGTGGGCATGGCCCAGGCGTTCCGCTTCTCGGCCAAGCTCGGGCTCTGCTCCAGCCAGGACGCCGTCCGCGCCCGCGCCGCCATCAAGGCCGCCGGCCTGCCGACCCTGCTGAGCGATGTCCGCCCCGAACCGTTCAACGCCGACGCCCTGGTCGCCCACTGCGGCCAGGACAAGAAGGCCGAGGGCGGCAAGCTCACCTTCGTCCTGGTGCGGGGGATCGGGGACGCTTTCGTGGCCAAGGACGTGGACCGGGAAGCGCTGAAGGCGTTCCTGGTGGAAGAAGGCGCGGTCTGATCCAGCTCCTCCCCCGTTCACGGGGGAGGTGGCCCGGAGGGCCGGAGGGGGCTAGCGCGGCGGGTGTCCAGATGGCCCCCTCCGTCGGCTCCGCCGACACCTCCTCCGCATCGCGGGGGAGGAGAAAAGGGAAACACCATGCTGCCCGCCCTGCTCGGCCTCGCGCCCATCGTCATCGCGCTCTTGACCCTGTCGGCGATCTTCTCGGCCGCCGAGACGGCGCTGACCAAGGCCAGCCGCGCGCGGATGCACCAGCTGGAGCGCGAGGGCGACGCGCCCGCCCGCCGGGTCAACAAGCTGCTGTCCGACCAGGAGACGATGATCGGGGCGGTGCTGCTGGGCAACAACCTGATCAACATCCTGGCCTCGGCCCTGGCGACCCAGGTGCTGACCACCCTGATCCCCGGCCCGTGGGGCGTGGCCGTCGCCACCGCGGCCATGACCGTGCTTGTCCTGGTCTTCGCCGAGGTGCTGCCCAAGACCGTGGCCATCGTCCGCTCCGACGACGTGGCCCGCGCCCTCTCGGCCCCGACCCTGTTCATCGTCAGCCTGTTCGGCCCGGTGATCTACGTGATCCAGTGGATCGTCCGCCGGGCCCTGCGAATCTTCGGCGTCAAACTGGACATGGCCGTCGACGTGCTGGCCGCCCACGAGGAGATCCGTGGCGCGGTCGACTACCACCACGCCGAGGGCCTGGTCGAAAGCGGCGACCGGCGGATGCTGGGCGGGGTGCTGGACCTGTCGGACATGGACGTCTCCGAGATCATGGTCCACCGCAAGTCGATGGTGCTGCTGGACGCCGACCTGCCGCCGCGCGAGCTGGTCGACGAGGTGCTGGAGGCCCAGCACACCCGCATCCCGCTCTATCGCGACGAGCCCGACAATATCGTCGGCGTGCTGCACGCCCGCGACCTGCTGAAGGCCCTGGCCCAGGCCAAGGAGGGCGTCGAGGGCCTGGACATCGCCGCCATCGTGCGCGAGCCGTGGTTCATCCCCGACACCACCAACCTCAAGGACCAGCTCAACGCCTTCCTGAAGCGCAAGAACCACTTCGCGCTGGTGGTCGACGAGTATGGCGCGCTGCAGGGCCTGGTGACGCTGGAGGACATCCTCGAGGAGATCGTCGGCGAGATCGACGACGAGCACGACACCAGCGTCGAGGGCGTGCGCCGCCAGGCCGACGGCTCGGTCAATGTCGACGGCCACGTCACGGTCCGCGACCTCAACCGCGCCATGGACTGGCGGCTGCCGGAGGGCGAGGCGGTGACGATCGCCGGCCTGGTCATCCACGAGGCGCAGATGATCCCCGAGCCCGGCCAGACCTTCATCTTCCACCGCCACCGCTTCCAGGTGTTCCGTCGGCAGAGGAACCAGATCACCGCCTTGCGGATCAGCGCCCCGCTGGACGACGGCGCCGAGCCCTGAACGGGTAGGGCCAGGCTCGCCGAAGCCGACCTTCGGGAACCGGATCGATGAAGCCGCGTTTTGCCCCGTTACTGGCCAGGGGCGGCCAGGGTGGAGGGGCGCTTTGGCCAGGTTGGCTGAGACCGAGTTTCCCGGCGATGCCGAAGCTGACGACCATGCGCGGCTCGAGGCCGCCCTGGCCGAGGAAATCCGCAAGTCCGACGCCTTGGCGCGGGTGACCGAGGCGGTCGCCTCCAGCGTCGATATCGATGCGGTGGTCCAGGTCGTGATCGACGGCGCCCGCGAGATCACCGGCGCGGCCTTCGGGGCGTTCTTCTACACCGTCATCGATTCCGGCGGCGAGTCCTACACCCTGTACCGGCTGTCCGGAGCGCCGCCCGAGGCGTTCTCCAGCTATCCGACGCCGCGCAAGACCGAGGTCTTCGCCCCGACCTTCGACGGGGTGGCGCCGGTGCGCTCGGACGACATCACCCAGGATCCGCGTTATGGCCGCAACGCGCCGCATCGCGGGATGCCCGAGGGCCACCTGCCGGTGCGCAGCTATCTGGCCGTTCCGGTCGTCACCCGCGAGGGCGAGGTGCTGGGCGGGCTGTTCTTCGGCCATCCCGAACCCGGCCGTTTCTCGGCCCGCGATGAGACCCTGCTGGTCGGCCTGGGCGCCCAGGTGGCGGTGACGATCGGATCGATCCGCGGCGCCGCGGCCGCGCGGGCTGAGCTCGCCGAGCGCCGCCGGGCCGAGGAACGCCTCAAGTTCGCGCTCGATTCGGCCCGCATGGGCTCCTGGGACCTGGATGTCGTCACCAAGGCCTATGAGGCCTCCGACCTCTGCAAGGCCAACTATGGTCGCCGGCCCGACGAGACCTTCACCTTCGCGGACCTGATCGCGACGATCCACGCCGAGGACCGCCCGCGCGTCCTGGCGGCGATCGAAAGCGCCATCCGCGACGGAACGGACTACGACGTCGAGTACCGCATCGTGCTGCCGAACGGCGATCTTCGCTGGCTGCACGCGCGCGGCCGCGCGGCCCAGACCGCCGACGACGGCGGCGCACGGCGCCTGGCCGGCGTCTCGCTGGACATCACCGAGCGCAAGCGGGCCGAAGAACGCCAGAAGCTGCTGGTCAACGAGCTGAACCACCGGGTCAAGAACAGCCTGGCCACGGTGCAGTCGATCGCCGCCCAGACCCTGCGCTCCAGCGCTTCGCCCGAATTCTTCCGCGAGGCTTTCGAAAGCCGGTTGGTCGCCCTGTCCCAGACCCACGACCTGTTGACCCGCGAAAGCTGGGCCGGGGCCAGCCTGCGCGAGGTGTTCGACGTCGAGCTGCACGCCATGGCCGGCGAGGATCGCGTCAGCTTCAGCTACGACCTCGACGTACGGCTCAATCCCAAGGCCGCTGTCGCCCTGGGCATGGGCATCCACGAACTGGCCACCAACGCGGCCAAGTACGGCGCCCTATCGATGGCGACCGGCCACGTGGCCGTGAGCTGGACCGCTGATCAGAATCTGCTACGCCTGACCTGGGCCGAAAGCGGCGGTCCGCCCGTGACCCCGCCGGCTCGTCGCGGCTTCGGCGCCCGCCTTCTGGAACGCGGGCTCGCGGCTGAACTATCCGGCGGGGTCGAGCTGACCTATGATGCCGCCGGCCTCGTCTGCCAAATGGCGTTGCCTCTGCGCGCGCTGGAGCCCTGACACATGAAGACTCTTTCGTCCCTCAAGGTCCTGGTCGTCGAAGACGAGGCGTTGGTCTCGATGCTGGTCGAGGACATGCTGACCGATCTTGGCTGCTCCATCGTCGGGCCGGCCGCCGAAATCGAGGAAGCGCTTCGCCTGGCGGGCTCCGCCGAAATCGACGCGGCGCTGCTGGACGTCAATCTGGGCGGCCGTCCGATCTTCCCGGTCGCCGACGCCCTGAAGGCCCGCGGCGTGCCCTTCGCCTTCGCCAGCGGCTACGGCGAAGCCGGCCTCACCGAGGACCACAGGGGCGCGGCCGTGCTGCAGAAGCCCTTCCGCGAGGCCGACCTGCGCCGCGTGCTGGAAGGCTTGGTCGGCCAGACCGCCTGATCCCGAGGCCCGATCAGGCGGCCAGGCCTGCGCGCCGCCCAAAGCGGCGGCATTGCTGCACAAGATTCGACCATTCCCGATTTGGCAACGGTCAAGGCGCGCGGCGTTTTCACGCCGTTCGCCGGAGCGTATTCGGCCGTTTTTCGCGCCAAAGGCGGCAATCCGTGGCCGAACACCGATCGGCCACGGGCATGAAATAACCCGATCCGCCGCGAGTCGGCCGGGTAGCCGCTAGGGAAACTCGGCAAGATTTTTCCAAGTTTGACGTTTCGGCGCTGAAATTGTGACTTTTCGGTAACGTCTCGCCACCAACCTGACCCAATTCGGCCATGATCGCTTCTAGCGCGGCCGAAAGGCTTTAACGTTCCCCGCTGAGGAATGGCCCTCTTTGCTCCCGCACGCGGCTGGCGTGTCGGGTGCGCGTACTTTTGAGGACAACAATAACATGGCGTTGAAAACCAAGGTTCTCCTGGCGACGACGATGCTGGGAAGCCTCGCGGCTTTCGCCCCGACCATCACCTTGGCGCAAACCGCGCCGACGACCGGTTCGGAAGCGACGTCCGTCGAGGAAGTCGTGGTCACCGGATCGCGCATCCGCCGCGACCCGACCAACTCCCCGACCCCGCTGATCCAAGTCAGCCGCGACGACGTCGTGGCGACCGGCCAAGCCAGCGTCATCGACGTGCTGGCCGACATCCCGGCCCTGTCGGGTTCGCAGGTGCCTGAAGACACCACGGGCGCGGGCCTGAACGACGGCGGCCTCTCGGTGCTGAACCTGCGCGACCTGGGCGCCTCGCGCACCCTGACGCTGGTCGACGGTCGCCGCCACGTGGGCTCGAACGGCGCCGGCCTGCAGGTCGACATCGACACCATTCCGCGTCTGCTGATCCAGAACGTCGAAGTCATCACCGGCTCGAACTCGGCCCTGTACGGCGCCGACGCCGTCTCGGGCGTGGTCAACTTCGTGCTGCGCAAGGACTTCGACGGCCTGGAAATCGACGGCACCGCCGCCCAGATCAACCAGGACGGCCAGCTGAACAAGCGCATCTCGGCGCTGGCCGGCAAGAACTTCTTCGACGGCCGCCTCAACGTCTACGGCTCGGCCGAATACGAAAAGAGCGACGAGGTCCGTGACAGTCAGGTCGACTGGCGCAAGAAGGCCTGGGTCCTGCTGAACAACGACACCGATGTGGCCAACAACCAGCCCGACGGTCAATTCGACAACATCCTGATCCACGACGCGCGCAGCCTGTCGCTCGGCGCGGCCGGCGGCATCACGGTGCTGGCCTCGTCGACCCGTCCGTCGGCCAACCCGAACGACCCGGACATCCCCTTCCAGCAATGTACGACGTCGATCGCGCCGATGAGCGCGAACTGCTTCTCGCAAGAGCCGTTCAACTCGTTCATCTATGACAACGCCGGCGCCGGCCGCGCTCCGTCGTTCGGCACGTTCCGCGACGAAAACGGCTTCACCCGCCTGACCAACGTCGGCGGCGACGGCCTGAACCCGAACACCGAGTTCAGCCAAGGCAGCCGCCTGCCCCGCTCCAAGGCCTATCGCTTCCAGGGCGGCGCGAACTTCAACATCACCGAAGACATCCAGCTCTTCAGCGAAGCCAAGTACGTCAAGGAGTCGACCTTCGACGAAGGCCAGCAGACCTTCTTCGACATCGGCATCCTGCCGCTGGCGGCCGGTACGGTCGGCGGCCTGTTCAGCACCAGCGCGTTCAACATCGGTCTGGACAACGCCTACCTGCCGTCGAACGTGCGCAGCGCCATCCTGGCCAACAGCCGCACGCCGATCACCGCCTACAACGCGACGACCGGCGCGATCACGACGACCGCGCCGATCAACGACGTGCGCGCCCGCCACAGCCTGTTCGGCCCGTTGCGCTCGCAGCTCAACAAGAAGGAGCTGCAGCGCTACGTCGTCGGCCTGCGCGGCAGCAAGGATGACCTCGGCTTCGTCCACAACCTGGCCTACGAACTGGGCTACACCTACGGCAAGCTCGAGAACAAGAACTACGAGCGCGGCGTCGACGTCGTCCGCTTCAAGAACTCGGTGGACGCCGTGGTGGACACCGCCGGCGTCGTCGCCGGCAAGCCCGGCGACGTGGTCTGCCGCGTGAAGCTTCTGGAAGCGCAAGGCGTGGCCATTCCCGACCAGAACCGGGGCGGCAACTACGCCAAGGGCACCAAGGCCTACGAGGAAGTCAGCAACTGCGTCGCCTCGCGCGTCTTCGGCCCGGGCGGCGCCTCGGCGGCCGCTCAGAAGTACTACACGGCCGAAATCAACGTCCAGGAGCAGAACAAGCAACAGGACGCCCTGGCCTACGTCTCGGGCGAGCTGTGGGACTTCTGGGGCGCGGGTCGCATCGGCCTCGCCCTGGGCGCCGAATGGCGTCGGGAAGAAACCCAGGCCATCGGCCGCAGCAGCTCGGCCGGCGATCGCCTGCTGTTCTTGAACACGGGCCCGGACTTCGCGCCCGCCTCGTACGAGACGAAGGAATACTTCGGCGAATTCCGCCTGCCGCTGTTGCATGACGTGCCGCTCGCCAAGAACCTGGAAATCGGCGCGGCCTACCGCCACTCCGACTACACCACGATCGGCGTGACGGAGACCTACAACTTCAACGCCATCTGGCGTCCGATCCAGGACATCATGTTCCGGGCCACGTCGGGTAAGTCGGTGCGCGCGCCGACCCTG
This sequence comes from Caulobacter sp. Root343, assembly GCF_001425745.1. Taxonomy (GTDB): domain Bacteria; phylum Pseudomonadota; class Alphaproteobacteria; order Caulobacterales; family Caulobacteraceae; genus Caulobacter. Next base: position 450,255 of record NZ_LMDF01000005.1, read on the forward strand.
GGCGAAACCTACCGCCCGGCGACGCAAACCTTCGCCAACAACTTCACCGATCCTTGCGACGCCCGCGTGATCACCAACCTCACGGACGCCAAGATCAAGGCGAACCGCGAGAAGAACTGCGTCGCTCTGGGCATCCCGTCCGGCACCAACATCATCTACACCAGCGGTATTCAGGGCAAGAACGCGGGCAACCCGTTCCTGAAGCCCGAGAAGTCGTTCTCGGTCACCGCGTCGATGATCATCACGCCGCGCTTCTGGCCGAACGCGACCTTCGTCGTCGACTACTATGACATCGACATCAAGGACGTGATCGCCTCGGTCACCGCCCAGGTCGCGGCCAACCAGTGCGTCAGCGGTGACGTTCTGAACGCCGGGATCTGCTCGACCGTGAGCCGTATCGGCGCTACGCCCTCGGGCATCACGCCGGCCTATGGCATCAACGACTTCATCCAAGGGTCGGTGAACTACGCCCGGACGATGAACCGCGGCATCGACTACCAATTCCTGTACCACACCGATATCGAGAACATCATCGGCAAGGACTGGGGTCGGATCAGCTACAAGCTGAGCGGGAACTACCTGTTCGAGCAGCATGACTTCACCAACATCAGCAACCCGGACGAACACACGGACTTCGAGACGGGCCTGGGCCTGCCGCGCGTCCGCTTCGCCTCGAAGCTGACCTGGGAAGTGAACGACAAGCTCAGCCTCGCCTGGAACGCCGACTGGCAGTCCTCGCAATGGCTGACCCTGCTGGGCGGCACGCGTCCGTACGACGTCGACGACGCCAAGGTCGATCCGGACAACCGCGACCCGCGCTACTACAAGACCACGCCGTTCGTGCAGCACGACTTCACCGTCATGTATGCGCCGCGCGAACACCTGATCATGCGCGCTGGCGTGGTCAACGCGTTCGACGAAGAGCCGAACCGTTGGCTGGGCAACACCACGCAGGACAACTTCGACCTGTTCGGTCGTCGCTTCTTCGTGGGCTTCAACTACAAGATGTAAGCCAAGACCTTCGGGTCGACGCTGGGAAGGGGCGGTCTTCGGACCGCCCCTTTTTCTTTGCCTGCCTCCCCGGCGCGACCGCCAACAAGAACGCCGCCGCTGGAGCCAGCGACGGCGTCTTTGATTTCCGACAAGGCGTGGCGCTTCAGTCCAGGTCGCGCGGTCCGAACGAGTGCGGCAGCAGGCTCCAGAAGGCGATCCGTTCGGTCATCTCCCCGCCCTGCACCGAGACGATCTCGCAGGTCTCGGCGGCGAACTCGGCGATGCGCTGGCGACAGGCGCCGCAGGGCTGGACCACCGCGTCGGAGCCGGCGGCGATCAGCACCTTGTCGATGCGCCGGCCGCCAGCCGTGACCATCGCCCCGATCGCCGTCTGCTCGGCGCAAGTGCCGACCGGATAGGCGGCGTTCTCGACATTGACGCCGTAGTGGACGCGGCCTTCCTCGTCGATCACCGCGGCGGCGACCGTGAACCGCGAATAGCGGGCGTACGATCGCGCCAGCAGGCTCGGCAGCGCCCGCGCGGCGTCCTGCTCGAGGGAATCAGTGGATGGAATGGTGACGTCGGCGCTCATGCTGTTCCCTGCCCTCCGGCGGGATCGCGCCGGGGAGAGAGGCAATCAGCCGCAGCGCCCCAAGGCAAGCCCAAAATCGGCGGTCGGTTCAGCCTTCGCCGGGCGCCGTGGCGACGATCGACAGGGCGTGGACAGGGCCCGCCAGCTCCTCGGCCAAGGCCTTCATCACCATGCGCTGGCGCATCACCCGGGCCTTGCCCGCAAAGGCTTCGGCCTCGATGCGGAGGTTGAAATGGCTCTCCCCCGCACCGGTGTGGCCGGCGTGGCCATGGTGGCGGTCGCTGTCGTCCACGAGCTCGAGCCGCGTGGGCGAGAAAGCGTCCTGAAGTTTGCGGCGAATGGTGTCTGCGACGGCGGCCATGTGCGTCTCTTGCTTGTCAATCCTTGAACGGAATTAGCGCGGGCTTACTCTAGACGCCATGAACCGGCCGTTCGAGTACCGTCCTAAATTCACCGATATCCGGGTCCGCCCTCCCAAGAAGGGCGAGGACGACCCGGTGCATGACGTCCTGGGCCTCAAGCCCGGCGAAAAACGCTGTGATCATCCCGAGTGTCGCCTGGCCGGATCGGCCAAGGCGCCGAAGTCGCGCGACATGCCGGACCAGCACTACTGGTTCTGTCAGCAGCACGCCGCCGAGTACAACAAGAACTGGAACTTCTACGCCGGCATGAGCGAGGCCCAGATCCGCGCCGCCCAGGAGCTGGAGCGCCAGACCGGCGGCCGGCCGACCTGGAGCTTCAAGGCCGACGCCAATTCGCGCGAGGCCGCCGCCGCCGCCGCTCGCGACGCCCGCGCCTTCGCCGATCCGTTCGGCGTCTTCCGCGCCCAGCAGCGCAAGGCCGAATCCGAACGCTCGGCCGCGGAACGTCGCCTGGGCAAGCTGGAACGCCAGGCCCTGGCCGACCTCGACCTGGAGGCCGGCGTCGACGGCCCGACGATCAAGGCCAAGTACAAGGAGCTGCTCAAGCGCTGCCACCCTGACGCCAACGGCGGCGACCGCAGCGCCGAGCACAAGCTGCAGCGGGTCATCAAGGCCTACAAGACGCTGCAGAAGTCGGGGATGGTGTAGGCCTAAGGCCAATCGATCCATCTGGGGCAGGTACAAATATCACTGCCTTCCTGGGCCTTGCGCCCAGGACCCATGTTCGAGGCCAGTGCGGGCGCCGTGGGTCCGCGCGGCCGAACGACTGTGAACTCTGCCTCAATTCCGTTGAATCTGAACCCTGGGCCCTGGGCGCAAGGCCCAGGAAGGCGGGTAAATTCAGTTCGCAGTGAATGGCGATGGCCCTAGTAGTCGTCCGGCTGGATGAACGTGTGGTCCCAGGTCGGGTATTCGCCGGCTCGGGCGGTCACGGCCTTGGCTTTCTGGCTATACCAGAGGTGATGATCCATCCCCAGCATCAGGTACTCGCAGTAGAGCCTGTAGTCGTGGTTCCGCAGGAAGTCGTAGACCGTCGTATATTCCCAGATGTCGCCGTGCGGCGGCTTGGCGCGCCGGGCCTGCCAAACCGAGGCGATCTTGTGATCCTGGCCGAACACCGATCGGGCCGGATGATGCGGCACCGGATCCAGCTCGCGCACATAGTGCTTGATGAAGCCGGGCGCGGCCGGGTCCAGGGCCAAGCCGTTGCGAAAGGCATAGCCAGCCCCGGCGTTGGCGAAACCGGCTGACGCCACGCCGACGACACGGATCGCGGCCGGCGCGGCGGGCGCCACGGCCCTGGCGAGGGCGCCCTGGATGTCGGCGAGCCCGCCGCCCAGGGAGTGACCGGTGATCAGCAGCTGATCCGCCGGAAGCGCCGCGGCCACGCACGCGTCGACCGCCCGGCGCAGAAAGCCCAGCGCCGGAATGATCTGGCTGTCGGGATCATGCAGCAGCGCCGCCGAAACATTGGCCCACCAGTCCGCGAAGGAGCGAAAGCCCTCGGTGCCTCGGTTGGCGATAACCAGGCTGCGGCTGGCCGGATGATGCAGGGCGGTCGCGTCGTAGCCGCCGGCCTCGTTGGCCTCGATCAAGATGTTCCAGCCCTGGACGCCGACCAACCGGTTCAGACCCGTGTCAGGATCCTTGTAGACCGCCGCCGCCAGCGCCGCGGCGGTCTGGTCGTCGAGCGTCGGCGCCGTGGCCCGCGCGGCCAGAAATGCTCTCAGGTCCATGACGCCCCCCGTGGCTGTATCAATCGCGATCCACGCGTCAGGATTGTCCTCCGCGCCCGAAGCGTCAAGCGCCGCCTCTTGCCGAGCCGCGCCAACGCGGTCCATCCTCCCGCGGCCGCGAGGTGAGGGACGATTTCTGATGACCGACAGCCATTCGGCTTCGCGCGATCCAGAGTGGCGCGCGCCGGTCGACCCGCCGACGCCGGTGACGCCGGTCCCGTTCGGCAAGCCGTGGAGCATCTGGTTCTGGGGCGGACTGATCTCGACGGCGGGCCTGGCCCTGGCCGTCGCCCCGCGCCCGGTGCTGCGCCTGCTGGACTCGCCCGTCGAGGCCGCCGCCCTGCCGTGGGTGCGGTTCGCGGGCCTCGTCTTGCTGGCCTACGCCATGGGCTACCACGTCGCCGGCTGGACCGGTCAGCGCACCTACATGCGGGCCTCGGTGGTGCTGCGGGTGTTCTCGCTGGTCGTGCTCGGAGCCTTCGTGCTGCTGGACTGGCTGCCCAAGGCCTGGCTGGCCGTGGGCCTGGTCGACTTCGCCGGCGCGGTGTGGACGACGCTGGAGCTCAGGTGGCGGCCCAAGCCTAAGGCGTCCAAGGCCTAGGCCGCCCCCAAACTTAGACCGATGGGGCCGAAGACGGCCTGAACCGCCGCTGCACGAAGAAGGCCGTCAGCCAGCAGGCCATGGCCCAGGCCGCGCCGACGCACCAACCGGCCAGCACGTCGCTGGCCCAGTGGACGCCCAGATAGACCCGGCTGGCGCCGACCAGCAGGCTGACCAGCACCGCCGCGCCCACCGCCAGCACCTTGACCCGCCGCCGGTCGGAAAAGCGCGCGGCCAGCACGCCCAGGGTCAGGAACACCACGGCCGACATCATGGCGTGGCCCGACGGGAAGCTGGCGTTGACCGCCTCGACCGCCCGATAGGCCAGCTCCGGCCGCTGGCGCTCGAAGACCCGCTTCAGGACCTGGCTGATCAGGAGGCCGCCGCCCGCCCCGGCGATCAGCAGCAGCCCCTCGGCCCAGCGACGCAGGGACACCAGCAGGGCGAAGGCCAGCAGGATCAGCAGGGACAGCACCGCCACCGAGCCCAAGGCCGTCACGTCGGTCGCGGCGATGTGCAGCCATTTGGGCCCGACCAGTTGGTGTGGCAGGCCGTCGACGCGCAAGGCCCGCAGCACCGCCAGGTCCAGCGCCCGCGTCTCGCCCTCGGCCACTTCGTCGGCGATCGACAGAAAGCCGAGCCCGCCCAGGGCGACGATCAGCAGGGCGCAGGTCGCCCCCAGCTCACGCCGCGCGGCGGTTAAAAGGCCTCGAAAGCCGATCCGGATCAAAGGCATAGCTCCTTGCGATCAAACACTTCGCAACAACATTTCTCTTTTGAAACATGAACTTAAGCCGAACAGGCCCGTTCAGGTCCCGACCATGTCGACCCCGCTAGGGTCGCACTCTAGTCAAAGGAGACCCACATGAAACGCTTTCTGACCGCTTCGCTCGCCGTGCTGATGCTCAGCGGCGCCGCCAGCGCCGCCTCGGCCCAGGACTATCGCCGCGACCACAACAACAATGGCCGCTACGACAGCCGCGACCGCGCCTATGACCAGGGCCGCCACGACCAGGCCCGCCGCGAAGATCGCCGCGACGCGCGTGACGACCGCCGCGAGGCGCGCGAAGACCGTCGTGAGTACCGCCGCTGGGCCCGGGGCCAACGCCTCGACGCCCGCTATCGCGGCAACGGCTACTATGTCAGCGACTACCGCCGCTACGGCCTGCGCGCCCCGCCGCGCGGCTATCGCTGGCACCACGTGAACGACCAATACGTGCTGGCCGCGGTCGCCACGGGCCTGATCGCCTCGGTGATCATCGCCAACCACTAAAAAAGTAGGCCCGGAGAGGGCGTCGCATCGCGGCGCCCTCTTCCCTACCCCTAGGAGAGCGCGACCTGTCGCGCTCGTTTCCGATAAATTGAGCCTGCTTATCCGCTTCAAATGGATTTCCATTTGAAACGGGCAGGCCCAAGGGGCTAATCGGGGGACATGCCCGAGTTCGCCGAAAACAGCTCCGCCAAAGATCCGCTGATCACCCTGGTCCCCGACAAGTGGGTGACGCTCCGCGACGCGTTCGGCGTCGACAGCGACATGAAGGTTCCGGCCTTCAGCCATCGCGACAGCCACGTCCCCGAGATCGACCTTGCCTACAAGTTCGACCCGCAGACCACCAAGGCGATCTGCGCCGGCTTCGCCCACGACCGTCGGGTGATGGTCCAGGGCTATCACGGCACCGGCAAGTCGACCCACATCGAGCAGATCGCCGCGCGCCTGAACTGGCCGCTGGTCCGGGTGAACCTGGACAGCCACGTCTCGCGCATCGACCTCGTGGGCAAGGACGCCATCGTCCTGAAGGACGGCAAGCAGGTCACCGAATTCCGCGAAGGCATCCTGCCCTGGACGCTGCAGCGCCCCGTCGCCCTGGTCTTCGACGAATACGACGCCGGCCGTCCCGACGTGATGTTCGTGATCCAGCGCGTGCTGGAGGCCGGCGGCAAGCTGACCCTGCTGGACCAGAACCGCGTCATCCGCGCCAATCCGTATTTCCGGCTGTTTTCGACCACCAACACCATCGGTCTGGGCGACACCACCGGCCTCTATCACGGCACCCAGCAGATCAACCAAGGCCAGATGGACCGCTGGTCGATCGTCACGACGCTGAACTATCTGGAACACGACGTCGAAGCCGCCATCGTGCTGGCCAAGAACCCGTCGTACGACACGGCCGAGGGCAAGCGCACCCTGGCCGCCATGGTCCGCGTCGCCGACATGACCCGCAACGCCTTCATGAACGGCGACATCTCGACCGTCATGAGCCCGCGGACCGTGATCACCTGGGCCCAGAACGCCGAGATCTTCGACCACGACATCGCCCTGGCCTTCCGCCTGACCTTCCTGAACAAGTGCGACGAGCTCGAGCGCCCCACGGTGGCCGAGTTCTTCCAGCGCGCGTTCGGCACGGACCTGCCGGAGAGCGCGGCCCGGGTGAAGGTGGCCTAGAGCCTGTCGAGTTCAGATGGATCATCTGAACTCGATAAACAGGCTCTAGATTCAAAAGTTTGGAGCGCGTGTGGCGGGCGAAACCGCTCACACTTTCGCCCAACGCGCTCTAAAGGGTCCGCAACGCGAACTGGACCAGCCCGAAGCCCGCCGCGGCGCCCGCGATGATCACGGCCCAGCCGATGAAGACGGCCGTGAGCGGGTCGCGCTGCCACCAGCGGGTTTCGAAGGTCGAGGAAGAGGCGGCCTTGGCCATGCGCTTAACTCTGAGCACCTGCACGGACTTGGAGTGTGTGGTCTAACCTCGATCACCGACAAGGCGGCGGCGAATATGCCGCAGCGGACGCGGTTCGACCTCCCATCCGTCAGCGCGAGCCAGGTTGACGCCAGGCTCACCCTAAGGTCGTATTGCTCCGTCAAAGTTCCCGGAGCGTTCGTCCATGCTGACTCGTCGCGGCCTCGTGCTGTCGTCCCTGGCCCTGCCGCTGGCCCAGGCCCTGCCCAACGCCGCGCGGGCGGCCGGCGCGCCGGTCGTGGCGGCGATCAAGCTGACCGACAATCGCGTGGTGATCGACGCGATGCTGAACGGCCGGGGCCCCTACGCCATGGTGCTCGACACCGGCGCCATCGTCAGCGGGGTCAAGGCGTCGATCGCCCAGTCGCTGGGCCTGCGCAAGCTGCGCGACGTCAGTCTCAACAACAGAAAATTCCCGCTCTACGCCGTCGACGACCTGGTGCTGGGCGGTCAGGTTCGGCAGGCCGGCGTGGCGATGTTCGGCCTCGAGGACGTGGGCCTGGGCGGCGACGGCCTGCTGGCCGCCGGCATGGTCACCGCCGTCGACAGCGAACTCGATTTCGAGCGCCAGGAGTGGCGGCTCTATCCCGGCGGCGGCATCGACCGCTCGGCCTATACCCGGCTGAAGTCGAAGTTGCGGGCCGCCGGGGCGGTGGCGGGCTCTCAACGAATCGAGGCGGAGATCGACCTGGGCGGCGTCACCATGCGCCCGGCCTGGGACACGGGCATGCCCTGGCTCCTGAACCTCAACTACCAGGACGCCCGCAAGCTGGGGCTTTGGAGCGACACCACGCCCTATTCACCCATCCGTCAGAGGGCCTTGGGCGAGCTTAACCTGGGCATTTCGCGGATCGTGCGCGCGCCGACGCTGAAGATCGGCCCGGCGGTCTACGAAAACCCCCTGATCGTCGTTCGCGGTCCCTGGAGCAAGCTCGACGAGTCGGTGCTGGGCCTGCCGGTGATCCGCACCCTGAACCTGTCGGTCGAGCCCGCGACCGAGGGCCTGTGGGTCGCGCGCAACGGCCTTTCGCCCACCCCGACCACCTACAACGGCACGGGCCTGTGGGTGGACGAGGCGCGGGGCGTGGTCAGCATCGCCGAAGTCGGGGTGGGCAGCCCGGCGGCCAAGGCCGGCGTCAAGGCGGGCGACGTGATCTCCGGCGTCTCCACCATCCGCGAGGCGCTGGGCCTGCTGAACGTCGGCCCGGGGGGAACGGTGGCGCTGAAGCTGAAGCGCGGCGGGCAGGCGCTGGACACGCATTTTAGTCCCACCGCCTATCTCTAGGCCGCTTTCGACAAGACGCCGTCATCGGAACCGGCTTAGCTGACGGCCCGTTCGATCCCCGTCCTCTGTTCGATCCTCGCCCATCCTCGCCCCAAGCGGAGACCCCCATGACCGACATCACCTACTCCATCGTCGAGCACGACGGCGGCTGGGCCTACAAGGTGGGCGACACGTTCTCCGAGACCTTCCCGAGCCATGAGGCGGCGTTGAAGGCCGCCAAGCGCGCGGCCGGCGAGCAGGAACAGCCCGGCGAGACCGAAGGCATCACCTACGAGGACAAGCAGGCCGTCTGGCATCAGGAGGTCAGCTCGGGCGACGATCGGCCGAAGACCCACGTCCAGGACAGTGAATAAGCGCGACAGCCGAAGGTGGCCGCCGGTTTCGGCGGCCGTCGCGCGCCAGCCAAAAGAATCGCGTTCCGAAATCGGCCTCGATCTTGCTGCAATGAGCGTTCTGAAGCCCATTTTGAAACAGGTCGCCGCCATGTTCGTGAAGAAGAAAGAAGTTCCCGCGCCGGTGGCCCTGACTCCGCTGGAACAGCCGCGCGCCGCCGCGCCGCCCGTTCAGCAGCCGTTTCAGCAGCCTGGCCCGCCGCCGGCGCGTCCGAAGCCGGCCTCGATGTTCGGCCAAGGCCTGACCATCCGCGGCGACGTCGTCGGTGACGTCGAGGTGCATCTGGACTGCGTGGTGCTGGGCGACGTGAAGGTGGGCAAGCTGATCGTCGGCCCCAATGCGCGCATCGAGGGCTCGGTGGTTTCGCAGGCGACGGAGATCCACGGCCTGGTCATCGGCGCGGTCACCGCCCAGAGCGTGCGGCTCTACAGCACCGCCCGCGTCGACGGCGACATCACCCATGAGCAGCTGGCCATGGAAACGGGCGCCGAGTTCCAGGGCCGCAGCATGAAGTTCCGCCGTCCCGCCCCGGCTCAGCCGCAGCCAGCCCCGGCGCAGCCGTTCCCGCAGGCTCAAGCCCAACCGCAGCCGCAGCCGCAGCCGCAGCCCGTTCAGACTCAGGCTCACCCCCAAGCGCATCAACAAGCTTACCCGCAGACCCAGGCGCCGCGGCCGCCGCAGGCCGCGCCCGCCAACCCGCCCTCGGCTTCGCAGACGCCCTACAGCCACGTTTCGCACTAACGACGACTGGCGGTTTTTCGGGCGCCGCGCCGGCGCGCCAGCCGCCAAAATCGGCATCCGCCTTCGGCCTTCACGCCCTTCTGTGGCGCGGCGGCCACGCGGTCCCGCTTTCGGGAAAAACGACGGAACGTCGGCGCTGAGCCGGGCTTTGTTATGGTGTGGGTTGGCGAGAACCGACCCGGATCAAGGAGCCCAAATCCATGGCCGGCAAGCCGTTGCATATCGTGCCGCCCGTCTCGGGCGTAGCGGAAGTCTATGACCTCGGGCGCGGTCCCGAGACCACCGCCGAACGCGTGAAGCGCCTGCAGGACGAAGCTCGCCTGCTGGCCCGCGAGGAGGTCGAGCGCCTGGACCGCGACCTTCGCCGTCTGGCCGACCAGGCCAGGTCGGTGGCCGACGGCGGCGACGCGTATCCAGCCGGCATCCGCGAACTGGCCAGCCGCATCGCGGTCGACACGGCCCAGCGCGCCGACATCCTGCGCGCCCTGCTGGAACGGCTGCACTAGACGCCGGTACCCTTTCCATCGTCATCCCGGCCGGAGCCCGCTCGCGGGCTGAGAGCCGGGACCCAGGGTCCACCGCAGTGCGCCGGTCCTTGGGTCCCGGACAGCCTATGCGAGGCTTCCGGGATGACACGGATTTAGAGCTTTGATTTCTCGGGCGGCGACCGGCCGCCCCTCCCTCTAAGCGGCGGCGTTGGCCATCTTGCGCAGGCGACGCGCCAGGTCCTCGGGGCGGTCGGCGATCTGGTCGAACAGCGCCTGCACCTCGGCCTCGCCGAACCCCGCCGCGCGCAAGGTGCGCCAAGCGCCCGCCAGCACCGCCTCGGCGATGTCCAGCCGGTCGTCGGTCAGGCGCAGGCCCGGGCCGAACGGGCTCCGGAAAGCGGCGGGCTGAGCGGCTGGCGACATGGCGGATCCTCCTGCGGTTCGCAGTAATGTTCCTTTTTTGTTCCAGATCCGCAAGAGAGTCGAGTCCTCGTTTCGGGGCGATCCTGAGCGCGCCGTAAAACGAAATCAGCTCCGAGGTCAGGGACGACCTCGGAGCTGACTCTTCGTAGAAATTGGCCCTGAGATCCAAGGACCTCAGGGCCGGCGCCGAAGGGGCATTCGACGTATCGGGTCGCCGGCTCACAACGGCGACCCAATCTCTGGAGATTTAGCGGCAGACGGTCCGTTCGTAGTACGAGCCGTTCCAACGGTCGTACTCGCGGGTCGTCCAGCACTCGCGGTCGCCATAGTACGGGCGCGGACCGTAGCCGTAGCCATAACCGTAGCGCGGCGGCGGCGGGGCGTAGTAGCGGCGGTCGGAATAGCCACGGTCATAGTAGCGGCGGTCGCGATGGTCGTTGTCCGAGATCGCCGCGCCGACCGCCAGGCCGACGATGCCGGCGGCGATGGCCGCGGTGGCGACGTCGCCGCCCCGGCCGCTGTGGTGGTGGCGATAGCGGTACGAGTCGGCCGAGGCCGTGGTCGCCGCGGCGACCATCGACAGGGCGGCGGCGCCGGCGGCGACCCGGCCGACCGTGGTGATGAACTTACTGGCCATGACAGCCTCCTTGGGTCTTTCGCTTCCCGGCGCGTCGCGCGTCGTCTCAAGCGTCACGGAGAACGATCGGACCGCGCGCCTGAACGGCGCCTGAACGGATCATTCAACGAGCCGCGGAACCGGTTTGTTCACCTTTTCGCGCGAAGGTGACCGGGAACGAGGGTCTTCAAGGACCTTCGCGCTCACGGAGATCGCCATGACCAACCCCGTGTCGTACGCCCAAGGCCAGGCCCTTCAGGTCCTGTCGTTCGAGGTCGGCGCCCAGACCTATTGCGTTCCCGTCAGCGCCGTCCGCGAGATTCGCGGCGTCACCCCGCCGACCCCGCTGCCCGACGCGCCGCCCTATGTGCGTGGCGTCATCAACCTGCGCGGCCAGGTCATGCCGGTCATCGACCTGTCGTGGCGCCTGGGCAAGGGCGCGGCCGAGGACGGCCCGCGCCAGGTGATCATCGTGGTCGAGAACCAGACCGACGTCGCCGGCCTGCTGGTCGACGCCGTCTGCGACAGCTTCACCGTAGAGGCCGAGCAGATCAACCCGCCCCCGGCCCTGGGCGACGGCGAGGACTCGCCGCTGGTCTCGGCCGTGATCACCGCCGGCGAAGGCTCGATGACCGTTCTGCTGGCCGTCAGCCGCATCCTGCCGGAACGCCCGCAGGCGATCGCGGCCTAACCCCTCCACGCGAGCCGCCCTCGGCTTGCCACCTCCCGTCGCGTCGAACATTGTGCCGCTCTTGGGCGTGATGGGGTTGGGGTGCGTATGAAGGACTTGGCGATTGAGCGCGAGGTGAGCGAGCCCGCGGAACTGTGGCGACTGTGGCGGTCGCTGCATCGCCTGTTTCCCACCTGGTCCCTGCTGCCCGACAGTTTCGTGACGCCCGGCGCCTGGGGCTATCTGGGCGTGGACTTCGTCAGCGGCCTGCGGCGCAACCCCTCGACCTTGAAAGCCTTCGCGCTGCTGGACAGCGCCGCGGACGAGCTGTTCGATGGGCTGACGGCGCTGGCGGCCCTGAACGGCCGCCGACAGGACCAGTTGCTGCGCGTCGTCATCCTGATCTATCTGACCGCTCCGCTGTCGCTCCTGGCCCTGGTGGCCGAGCTCAGCGGCGACAGCCTGCTGAGCTTCGTGAAAGCGCACCAGGCCGCCACGATCTGGCTAGCCCTCACCATAACCCTGGCCCCCTTGGGCTATCTGATCAGCACTTGGCGATCCAAGCAGCTGATCAGCGTGCTGGACCTGATCCGCGTCGAGCGCCAGCAGCGGCCCTGTGCCGCGCTGGAGCTGCGCGAGGGCTGACCGCGGCAGCGGCAAACATTTGTTCGAATAACCCCTTCCGCTCGCCCCGACCGGGACGCTAGTCTCCCGTCAAACCGACGGGAGAGACGCATGAAGGCCGCCGTTCTGCGCGAGGTGGGCAAACCCCTCGAGATCGAGACCGTGGCCATCGGCAAGCCGGGCCCGCGCGAGGTGCTGATCCGCACCAAGGCCGCCGGCGTCTGCCATTCGGACCTGCACTTCATCGAGGGCTCCTACCCCCACCCCATGCCCGCCGTGCTGGGCCACGAGAGCGCCGGGATCGTCGAGGCGGTCGGCGACGAGGTCCGCACCGTCAAGGTCGGCGACCACGTCATCACCTGCCTGTCGGCCTATTGCGGCCACTGCGAGGTCTGCCTGACCGGCCACATGAGCCTGTGCATCTCGCCCGAGACCAAACGGCCCAAGGGCGCCGAGCCGCGCCTGTTCAAGGAGGATCTCGCGGGACAGCACGGCCCGATGGCCCAGTTCCTGAACCTGTCGTCGTTCGCTGAGATGATGCTGGTGCACGAGCACGCCTGCGTGGCGGTGCGCAAGGACATGCCGTTCGACCGCGCCGCGCTGATCGGCTGCTCGGTGATGACCGGCGTCGGGGCGGTGATCCACACCTCCAAGGTCCAGCCGGGCGAGACCGTGGCGGTGATCGGCTGCGGCGGCGTGGGCCTGGCCACCATCAACGGCGCGGCGATCGCCGGCGCGGGGCGGATCATCGCCATCGACCGCGTCCCCGCCAAGCTGGAGCTGGCCAAGCAGTTCGGAGCCACCGACGTGATCGACGCCGTCGCGGCCGGCGACGACGTGGTCAAGATGGTCCAGGAGATGACCGGCGGCGGCGTCCATCACAGCTTCGAGGCCATCGGCCTGAAGATCACCGCCGAGCAGTCGTTCCGCATGCTGCGCCGGGGCGGCACGGCCAACATCATCGGCATGATCCCGGTCGGCACCAAGATCGAGCTGCACGGCCCCGACTTCCTGGGCGAGAAGAAGATCCAGGGCAGCTTCATGGGCTCCAACCGCTTCCCGGTCGACATGCCGCGCCTGGTGGACTTCTACATGTCGGGCAGGCTGAACCTGGACGCGCTGATCTCGCGCCGGATCAAGCTGGAGGACGTGAACTCCGCGTTCGACGAGCTCAAGCGCGGGGAACTGGCGCGGTCGGTGATCGTGTTTGATTGACCGTAGAAACTGTCATCCCGGCCAAGCGCGCAGCGCGCCGAGCCGGGACCGCCGGAAGCGCTGAGTTTGTGGCGGTCCCGGCTCTCCGCTTCGCTGCGGCCGGGATGACACGGATGATGGTGGGCCGTTTGGGAGTGTCACACGCCCGCCAAACACCCCATGCTACCTCCGGCCCAGCTTACCGGAGTTCCCCATGCCTCAGCTCGACCGTCGCAGCCTGCTCGCCGCCATCGGCGCCCTGGCCCTGCCGCCCGCCCTGGCCCGCGCCGCCGCGATCGACGCCGACGTCCGCACCGGCACGCTGAACGATGTCGAGCACGTGGTGATCCTGATGCAGGAGAACCGCAGCTTCGACCATTATTTCGGGACGCTGAACGGCGTGCGGGGGTTTGGCGACCGCTTCCCGATCCCGGTGCGTGACGCTCCGGGCCGCAAGGACGCCTCGGTGTTCGTCCAGGCCCACAAGGACAGGCTGCTGGCGCCGTTCGCCCTGGATAGCGCCCGAACCTTCGCCCACATGCGGGTCGAGGGCACGCCGCACAACTGGACCGACGCCCAGGACGCCTGGGACCAGGGTCGCATGGACCGCTGGCCCGAGGCCAAGCGGCCGTGGTCGATGGGCTACTATCAGCGCGCCGACATCCCGTTCCAGTTCGCCCTGGCCGACGCCTTCACCCTCTGCGACGCCTATCACTGCTCGACCCAGACCGGCACCAACACAAACCGCCTGTTCCTGTGGACCGGGACCAACGATCCGCTGGGCAAGGCCGGCGGCCCGTCGATCTCGAACTCGCACGACGACCTGCCCGAAAAGGGCGGCGCCCCGGAGTCCTACACCTGGAACACCTATCCCGAGCGGCTGCTGCAGGCGGGCGTCAGCTGGCGCGTCTACCAGGACATGGCCGACAACTTCGACGACAACCCGCTGGCCGGCTTCAAGAGCTTCCGCGACAGCCACAAGGGCCTGCCAGGCTCGGACCCGCGCCTCAAGCAGCTGGGGCTTTCGACCTGGCACCTGGACAAGCTGCGCGAGGACGTGCTGGCCGGCCGCCTGCCGCAGGTGTCGTGGATCGTCTCCCCGGCCGGCGATTCCGAGCACCCGATCCCCTCCAGCCCGGCCCAAGGCGCGGACTACACCGCCCGGGTGATCGACGCCCTGACCGCCGATCCCAAGGTCTGGGCGCGGACGGCGCTGCTGGTGATGTTCGACGAGAACGACGGCTTCTATGACCACGTCCCGCCGCCGGCCCCGCCTTCGCGCGACGCGGCCGGCAAGCTGTTGGGCGGCTCCAGCGTCGACCTGACCGGCGAGCACCACCTGGTGCGCAATCCGACCGAGCGGAAGGCCGAGCGCGACGACCTGATGGGCCGGCCCTACGGCCTGGGCCCGCGCGTGCCGCTGTACGTGATCTCGCCCTGGAGCCGCGGCGGCTGGGTCGACAGCCAGGTCTTCGACCATACCTCGGTGATCCGCTTCCTGGAGGCGCGCTTCGGCGTGATGGAGCCGAACATCTCGCCCTGGCGGCGGGCGGTGTGCGGCGACCTGACCTCGTGCTTCGACTTCAAGACCCCGAACGATCGTCCCTTCCCGACCCTGCCGCCGACCGCCGAACCGGCCAAGCGCGCCAATGCCCTCGGGCGCACCAGGCCGCCGACGCCGGACGCGATCGTCGCGCCGGAGCAGGCCAAGGGGACGCGGCCGTCGCGGGCCCTGCCCTATGGCCTGGCCGTGGACGGCCGTATCCGGGAAGGGGCCATGACCCTGACCTTCTCGAACGCCGGCAAGGCCGCGGCGGTGCTGCACGTCTACGACCGGCTACGGCTGGACGCGGTCCCGCGCCGCTACACCGTCGGGCCGGGCAAGCGCCTGGAGGACGCCTGGCCGGCGGGGGCGCATGATCTGTGGGTCCTGGGCCCGAACGGCTTCCATCGTCGGCTCGCCGGCGAGAACACGGGCGTCGAGATCACCGTCCGCGCCGAGGGCGCGAGCCTGCTGGCGACCGTGACCAACACCCGCCCCGAGCGGCGGACCGTGGTCATCGACGCCGAGGGCCAGGACCCCTGGCGCGTCGACCTCGCCGGTGTCGATACCCAGGCGCGCGCCTTCCCGACGACGCAGGGTTGGTACGATCTGACCGTCCGGCTGAACGGCGAGGCCGGATGGCTGCGCCGCTTCGCCGGCCGGATCGAGACCGGCAAGGCCTCGATCAGCGATCCGCTGATGGGCGGGGCGGCGGTGCTCAGCTTCTGAAACCTGTCATCCCGGCCAAGCGCGCAGCGCGCCGAGCCGGGACCGCCGGAAGCGCTGAGCCTGTGGCGGTCCCGGGTCTTCGCTTCGCTACGCCCGGGATGACAGTTTAGGGTGCGAGCGACGCTCAAGGATTCGCCGCATGCTCCGCCTCTCCCTGCTCGCCCTGGCCGCCGCCCTGGTCGCCCTGCCCGCGCACGCCGCGCCGGATCCGGCCAAGGGCGTCGCCAAGCTGGTCGCCTCGCCCGCCTTCAAGGCCGCGGCCGCCAAGCTGGACGCCGACTACGACCGCACGGTCGCCGACATCGTCGCCCTGACCGAGATCCCGGCCCCGCCGTTCAAGGAAGAGGCGCGCGCCAAGGCCTATCTGGCGATGCTGAAGGCCCACGGCTTGTCGAATGTCGAGATGGACGCCGAGGGCAATGTCATGGGCGTGCGGCTCGGGACGGCGACGAAGGGCAAGGGCCCGTTCGTGGTCATCGCCGCCCACCTGGACACCGTCTTTCCCGAAGGCACCGACGTGAAGGTCAAGCGCGAGGGGACCCGGCTGATGGCCCCGGGGATCGGCGACGACACCCGCTCGCTGGCCACCCTGCTGGCCTATGTCCGCGCGCTGGACGCCGCCGGGATCAAGACCAAGGCCGACATCCTGTTCGTCGGCAATGTCGGCGAGGAAGGTCCGGGCGACCTGCGCGGCGCGCGGTTCCTGTTCAACAAGGGCCCGTACAAGGGCCGGATCAGCGCCTTCTTCTCGATGGACGGTTCGGACCCGTCGCGGATCGTCGACAAGGGCGTCGGCTCCAAGCGCTATCGCGTCACCTTCAAGGGCCCGGGCGGCCACAGCTACGGCGCGTTCGGCATCGTCAATCCGATGGCGGCCATGGCCCAGGCGGTGACCGACCTCTACGCCGTCCAGACGCCGAAACAGCCCAAGACCACCTATTCGGCCAGTGTCACCGGCGGCGGCACCTCGGTCAATTCGATCCCCAACAGCGTTTTCATGGAATTCGACATGCGCTCGGAAAGCGCGGCCGAGCTGGCCAAGCTGGACCAGACCCTGGTCGGCATCCTGGACAAGGCTGTCGCGGGCGAGAACGCCGCCCGCTCCATCCAGGACGGCAAGGTGTCCTACGAGGCCAAGGTGATCGGCGAGCGGCCGGCCGGGAACACGCCCGAAACGGCCGACATCGTGGTGCTGACGGCGGCGGCGATCTCGGCCCTCGGTTTCAAGCCGGAGCACGAGGACAGCTCGACCGACTCCAACGTGCCGATGAGCCTGGGCATTCCCGCCGTGACCATCGGGGCCGGCGGCAAGGGCGGCCGCGCCCACGCGCTGGATGAGTGGATCGACGTCGAGAAGGCGCCGACGGTCAAGGGCATGCAGGTCGGCCTGGCGGCGCTGCTGGCGGCGGCGGGGATGGAGTAACAAACCCTGTCATCCCGGCGCAAGCCGGGACCGCCGGAAGCGCCGAGCCTGCCGCGGTCCCGGCTCTACGCTTCGCTTCGGCCGGGATGACACGGTTTTTTGGGGAGCTAGGTCGCGACGCTCCCCCGCCGCGTCACCAGCCAGATCCCCGCGCACACCAGCGCCAAGGCCACGGCGTTCTTCCAGGCCAGCACCGGCTCGTGCAGGAACAGCGCCGACAGCAGCACCCCGAACACCGGGATCAGGAAGTTGAACACCGCCAGCATGCCGACCGGATTGTGCTTGATCAGCAGGCTCCACAGGGCGAAGGCGGCCGCCGACAGGCCGGCCATGTAGGCCAGCAAGGCCAGTGAGCGAGCGTCGAAGCCGGAGAGATGGCCGCCCGCGACCACACCGATGGCCAGCAGGGCCGTCCCGCCGATCGCCAGCTGCCAGCCGGTCATCACCATGGGATCGATCTTGCCCGAGATGCCCTTGCCCCAGATCGACCCGGCCGCCAGCACGAAGGCGGCGGCGACCACGCAGCCTTCGCCCAGCAGGCTAAACTCGAAGTCCAATCCTCCAACGCCCCTTGGGCCGCCCAGATTCACCGCCAACACGCCCGCGAAACCCAGCAGGCAACCGGCCGCCTTGCGCGGGGTCAGGCGGTCGTCGCGGTACAGGAAATGGGCCAGGATCACGCCGAAGAACGCGCCGGTGGCGTTCATGATCGACGACTTCACGCCGCTGGCGTGAGCCAGGCCGATATAGAAGAACACGTATTGCAGGGCGGTCTGGAACAGGCCCAGGCCGACCACCCGGCCGACCATCTCGCGCGGCACGGCGATGGACTTGCGGTTCAAGACGGCCAGGACCAGCAGGATCACGCCGGCCGCCAGGAACCGCCAGCCGGCGAACAGCATCTGGGCGGCGGTGTCGGACTTGGCCACGTGCAGCAGGGCGTAGCCGGCCTTCACCGCCGGAAACGCGCTGCCCCACAGCAGGCAGCACAGCACCGCCATGCCGACGACGAAACGACGATCCTGGTAGAGGTTGTTGGTCACGGCGAACCCGAAAAAAGACATCGCCGCCCCGCGAGGGCGGGACGGCGAATGGGGAGGCTTCTAGGCCAAGGATCGCACGCGTTCAACGTTCGTCCCTCTCCCCTTGCGGGAGAGGGTGGCCCGCGAAGCGGGTCGGGTGAGGGGTTGAAGAACGAAACCACCGCGAAGGGCGGTCGATGCAGGGCGCCAAGCCGACAGGACTATCGACCCCTCATCCGGCCCTTCGGGCCACCTTCTCCCGCAAGGGGAGAAGGAAACCGAGCTACCGCAGGCTGCTCTTGACCTTCTCGAGGTCGGCGGCGGCCAGCTTGGGGGTGTCGTCGCCGCTGACGGCCGCGCCGCCGTCGGCCAGCATGCGGTCGATGCGAGCCTTCTGCGACTTGAACGAGGCCAGTTCCGAGCCGCCCAGGATGGTGCCTTGCGGGACCTTGGCGCCGATCGGATTGACCCGCTGACCGTTCAGCCAGACCTCGTAGTGCAGGTGCGGGCCGGTCGCCAGGCCGGTGGAGCCGACATAGGCGACCACCTGGCCCTGGCGCACATGGACGCCCGGACGGATGCCCGGAGCGTAGCGCGAGATGTGGCCGTAGCCGGTGTCCCACTGCCCCGAATGGCGGATGCGCAGCCAGTTGCCGTAGCCCGACCAGCGGCGGGCCTCCAGCACGACGCCGTCGCCGGCCGCCAGGATCGGGGTGCCGGTGCCGGCCCCGAAGTCGACGCCCTTGTGGGCGCGGGTGTAGCCCAGGACCGGGTGCTTGCGCTGGCCGAAGGTCGAGGTGATCCGCGCGCCGTCCACCGGGGTGCGCAGCAGGAAGCCTTTGATGTTCTTGCCCAGCTCGTCGAAGAACTGCGGCTTGCCGTCGCTGTCCTTGCGGTCGAAGGCGTAGAACTTCTGGCCCTTCACCTCCGCGTATTCCAGGTCGCCGGCCTCGATGGTGCGGCCGCTCTCGGTGACCTTGCGGTCGAAGACCAGGCAGAAGCGGTCGCCCTCGCGGATGTCGCGCGAGAAGTCGATCTTGTGCGAGAACAGCTTGGCCGCCTCGCTGATCACGGCCGGGGTGCCGCCGACGCTGGCCACGCTCTCGTAGAACGAGCCGTTCATCTCGCCGCAGGCGACCTTCTTCTCGTCGCGGACCTTCTCCTCCAGCTCGCGCAGGCGCATGGCGCCGTCGAAGGTGCGCGAGACGGTCAGGGTCGAGGACGGGCTGGTGCGCATCGACAGGCCGATCAGGCGGGCCGGGCCACGCTGGGAGCGGCGCTGGGCGATCGCGGCCTCGAAGGCCATGCCGGCCTTGATGTTGACGGTGTCGATCGCGCCTTGAAGCGTGGCGACGACCTGCTGGGCGTCCTCGGGGGCGACGCCGGCGCGCTGCACGGCGCCCAGCAAGGTCTCGCCCGGACGAACCTTGACCGCGACGTTCTCGGGACGCTCGAAGCCGGGCTGGGCCTCGGCGCTGGCGAAGGCGACGTGCTGCAGGGCGACCAGGGCGGCGGGATCCAGGGCGGCTTTCTCGATCGGCGCCTTGACGTCGTCAGCCGTCAGCTTCCAGCCCAGTCCCAAGGCGGCGAAGCCGGCCACGGCGGTGAAAACCCTCGGCGCCCAGCGCGTGGCGCTGCGTCGCGGATCAAATTCCTGCATCGTGCCCCCGTCGGTGTCGATGCCGCGCAAGTCAAAATGACACGGCTGGGAAGCCCCCCAGCAATCGTCGGGCCGGAACATGCTTAGCCGCGCTCCCGACGGCAAGGACTATTCGGCGCTTCGGTCGATTTGTCACGGCTTGGTTAACGTCGGTTAAGACCCGAACCGTAACCATATGATCCAAATAAGAAAACGCCCACCTTGCGGGTGGGCGTTTCTGGGTACGCTTTACTGTTACGCTTACTGAACTTGGAGCGATTAGGCCGCGTTGACCTGCTCGTTCGGGTCGCGCAGCACGTAGCCGCGGCCCCAGACCGTCTCGATGTGGTGCTTGCCGTGGGCCGAGGCCGCCAGCTTCTTGCGCAGCTTGCAGATGAAGACGTCGATGATCTTCAGCTCGGGCTCGTCCATGCCGCCGTACAGGTGGTTCAGGAACATCTCCTTGGTCAGGGTCGTGCCCTTACGCAGGGAGAGCAGCTCCAGCATCTGGTATTCCTTGCCGGTCAGGTGAACGCGGTTGCCGTTCACTTCCACCGTCTTGGCGTCCAGGTTCACGATGATGTCGCCGGTCTTGATGACCGATTGCGCGTGACCCTTCGAACGACGGACCACCGCGTGGATGCGGGCGATCATCTCGTCCTTGTGGAACGGCTTGGTCATGTAGTCGTCGGCGCCGCCCGAGAAGGTCTTCACCTTCGTATCGATTTCCGACGAGCCCGACAGGATCATGATCGGCGTGTTGATCTTCGCGACCCGCAGGGTGCGCAGAACATCGATGCCGCTCATGTCCGGAAGATTGAGATCGAGCAGGATAAGATCGTAATCGTAGATCTTGCCCAGATCGACACCTTCCTCACCCAGATCCGTCGTATAGACGTTGAAGCCTTCAGACTTCAGCATCAGTTCGATGGTCTGCGCCGTCGCGCTGTCATCCTCGATCAACAGTACGCGCATGAGCCCCTCCACGCCAAATCTGGCGTATTCGAACGTCTTAGGCGGAAGTCCGCCGATAAACCCTTCGGCCACTGTGCCCGAGAGTTAATTTAAGACTGGTTAATGGTGAATGTTTCCGTTGGTCGAATGGTTAATCTGATTTGCGAATCGGGTGCAAGCGGCGTGCGGCCCCTTGGACACATTGGTCGCAGGCGTCGCAGGGCTCCTTTCCAAGACCCTAATAGGGGTCGCCAAATCCCTAAAATCCGTGCGCTTGCAACGATCCGAACGCCGTTACGCGGTTAAGGCTCCGTCGCCCGCCGTTCGCTCCTGAGGCGAGATTGCGGCGTTCTGTCGCGAGAATTTGAACGCCATGCCGGCGCTTGAAAACGCCTCTCGTCGCCGACGTCCTTCGGCGGATTCTGGGGCCGCGACGCCCCGTCGCAGGGCGCTCAGGCGATATTGTCGTCCGCCAGCCAGCCGGCGGCGCGAAGCTTGGCCACGGAGGCGCGGCTGACGGGGGCTGTTTCGCCGTCGATCAGCCGCAGGCGCAGGTTCCGGCCGTCGCGCTCGACGCCAATGATCGCCCGCCGCGCCACCCACCACGAGCGATGGGTCTGCAACCCCTCGACGCCCGTAAGCCCGGCCGTGACCCGGCCTAGGGGCCCCATCTCCAGGCGTGAGCCGTGCTCGGTGCGGATCCGGACATAGTGGTCCTCCATCCGCAGATAGAGGATGGCGCCGGGATCGACGGCCGGCGGGGCGTCGACCGGAACCAGCGGCGCGACGCCTCGCGGGCGCACCCGCACACGCAGGAAATAGTAGATGACGACGATCGGGGTGGCGGTGGCGACGCACTGGCCATACCAGGCCAGCGGCGACACGGCGTGAGCGATCTGCGGCCAGAAGGCGACGGCGATCGCGCGTAGCGGCGGCGCCTGTATCGCGCTTCCGAACAGGATGACGAGAGGGACCGTCGCCCAGTCCGGCGCGCCGATCCGGCGCGCGCCCGCCGCGGCCAGTCGCGTCAGGCAGCCGAACAGCAGAAACCCGCTGATCATGCCGCCGACCCAATAGGCGATCCGCAGCGGCGGGTTGTCGTTGAAGAAGCTGCCGAACGGCCCCATCAGCCCCAGCAGCAGCCCGATCCCGGCGCCCACGGTCAGGTCGACCGCCCATTCGCGGGCAGTCCCCAGCAGCGGCGGGTTGGAAGCGTGGGCGGTCATACCCTTCCTATAGAGCGACGTTGCGCGGAGTCGCCAGTCCGACCCGTTCGCCGCCTCGCGAACCCGTTCGCCCATTCGCGCAGGAGCGCTGGCGAGCCGCCATCCGGGCCGTCACAGCGGGGACATCGTTCACCGTTCAGGACCCCCGGACCCATGTCGTTCCGCGCCTTCTTCTCCGTCGCCGCCGTGGCGGCCGCCGCCTTCGGCTCGCCCGCCCTTGTTCCCTCGCGGGCCCACGCCGCCAACGCCGGTTTCATGGTGCTGCAGGAACCCCGCCCGAACGGGCCGCCGGTCGAGGTCGGGATCTGGTACCCGACCGACGCCGCGCCCAAGCCGATGGCTCTGGGCTCGTGGGGCCATACGGTCGCCGCCGGCGCGCCGATCGTCGGTGAGCATCTGCCGCTGATCGTCATGTCGCACGGCAATGGCGGCTTCTTCGGCGGCCACGCCGACACCGCCCAGGCGCTGGCCGAGGCCGGCTTCGTGGTCGCCGCCCTCACCCATCCCGGCGACAACTACAAGGACCAGAGCCGCGCCACCGCCATGACCGATCGCCCGGCCGCGCTGTCGGCCCTGATCGGCTGGATGCTGGACGCCTCGCCGCTGAAGGCGAAGCTGGACGCCAGCCGGGTCGGCGCCTTCGGCTTCTCGTCGGGCGGCTTCACCGTGCTGGCCGCGGCCGGCGGCGAGCCGGACATCCGCAAGGTCCCCGAGCACTGCAAGACTCATCCGGCTAATTTCGACTGCAAGCTGACCGCCAGCAACCCGCCGCCCGCCGACGCCCTGACCGCCAAGTGGGTCCACGATCCGCGCATCAAGGCCGTGGTCTCGGCCGCGCCGGCCATGGGCTTTTCGTTCGGGACCGACGGGCTGAAGGGGATCACCGTCCCGGTCCAGCTGTGGAAGGCCAACGACGACGAGATCCTGCCCGGCGACGAGTACGCCGAGTTCGTGCACCGCCATCTGGGCCGACCGCACGACTATCATGTCGTCCAGGGCGCGCGGCATTTCGACTTCCTCACCCCTTGCGACACCGCGCCGCCTGCCGATCTGCAATACCTCTGCGCCAGCGCCGCGGGCTTCGATCGCCGGGCGTTCCACAAGGATTTCAACACCCAGGTCACCCGGTTCTTCACCGACCAATTGGTCGCACCGGGGAAGGCGCTTCCGAAGGGCTGACTTCACACCCGGTTAACCACGATGGCGGAGTCTGCGCAGGCGAGTGTGGCAGCCAAAAGTGTCCGCGGTTTTGGCGTCCGCCACACTCGAAAGAGTAGAATCTGAACCTGTCCAAAGGACAGGTTCAGGCCAGGAGCCGTCTTGCGTAGCCTCATCGCCGCCGTCGAACGTATCGATCCGCTGACCATCTACGGCCGCGTGGCCGCCGTGAACGGCCTGCTGATCGAGGTCCGCGGCGGCCTGACCCGGCTGTCGGTCGGCGCTCGCGTCGAGATCCAGCGCCCCGGCCAAAAGCCCCTGCCGGCCGAGGTCGTCGGCTTCCGCGAGACCCGCGCCCTGCTGATGCCGTTCGGCCCCGTCGAGGGCGTCGGCCCGGGCGCGGAGATCCGCTTCATGCCGGAAGGCGCGGTCGTCCGCCCGACCAAGGCGTGGCTCGGCCGGATCATCAACGCCTTCGGCGAACCGATCGACGGCCTGGGCCCGCTGCCGCAGGGCGAGGTCCCCTATCCGCTGAAGACATCGCCGCCGCCGGCCCACGCCCGCGGCCGGGTGGGCGAGCGCCTGGACCTGGGCGTGCGCTCGATGAACGTCTTCACCACCACCTGCCGCGGCCAGCGCCTGGGCATCTTCGCCGGCTCTGGTGTCGGCAAGTCGGTGCTACTGTCGATGCTGGCCAAGGAAGCCACCTGCGACGCCGTCGTCGTCGGCCTGATCGGCGAGCGGGGCCGCGAGGTCCGCGAATTCGTGGAAGAGACCCTGGGCGAGGAAGGCCTGCGCCGCGCCGTCGTCGTGGTCGCCACCTCGGACGAACCGGCCCTGACCCGTCGCCAGGCCGCCTACATGACCCTGGCGATCAGCGAGTACATGCGCGACCAGGACCTGGAGGTCCTGTGCCTGATGGACTCGGTCACCCGCTTCGCCATGGCCCAGCGCGAGATCGGCCTGGCCGCCGGCGAGCCGCCGACCACCAAGGGCTACACGCCGACCGTCTTCACCGAACTGCCCAAGCTGCTGGAGCGCGCCGGTCCCGGGCCGATCCGCCCCGACGGCACCGTGGCCGCGCCGATCACCGCCCTGTTCACCGTCCTCGTCGACGGCGACGACCACAACGAACCGATCGCCGACGCCACGCGCGGTATCCTGGACGGCCACATCGTCATGGAACGCGCCATCGCCGAGCGCGGCCGCTTCCCCGCCATCAACGTGCTGAAGTCGATCAGCCGCACCATGCCGGGCTGCCAGCACCCGCACGAGCGCGAGATCGTCAAGGGCGCGCGCCAGGTCATGGCCGCCTACGCCAACATGGAAGAACTGATCCGGATCGGCGCTTACCGCGCCGGAGCCGACGAGGTCGTCGACCGCGCCATCCGCCTAAATCCGGCAATCGAAGCTTTCCTCAGCCAGGATAAGGAAGAAGCAACTAGTCTGGACGACTCTTTCGGCTACCTGGGGCAGATCCTGGCGAGTGAGTACTAATGACCAAATGGGCCGCCTCGCTGATCCGCATCTCGACCCACGAGGTCGAGACCCTGCAAAAACGCCTCGCCGAGATCGTCGAGCGCCGCGTCGCGGCTGAACTGCGCATCGCCATGCTGGACGCCGAGGCCGAGGCCGAGGCCAAGAACGCCGAGAACGACGCCGCCGCCGGCTGGTACATGATCGGCTATCGTGAAGGCCATAAGCGCCGCAAGGCCGACATGCTGCTGCAGGTCGAGCAGTGCCAGATCGAGGAAACGGGGGCCCGCGACGCCCTCTCCGAGGCCTTCGAGAACCTCAAGAAGTACGAGCACGTCGCCGAGCAGGCCAAGGTGCTGGCCGCCAAGAAGCTGGGCGTCTACGAGGCGGCTCAGCTCGACGAGCTGGGCCTGCGCCGCATGGCCGCCGGCGGGCGCTGATATGAAGCGGCTCACGCGCCGCTCCGCGCTCGCTTCGGCGTTGGCCCTCTCCGCCTGTGGTCGCGAGGCCGCCAGCCACGCCCCTGAAGGCCAGCGGGACGCCACCCCGCTGAAGTCGATCGCCTCCACCCCGGTCGGCGCCTGCGTGCAGCACGCCCAGATCCAGGACCCGGCCTTCGCCGAGCTGTTCGCCCGCCACTACTCCCAGCTCACGCCCGAGTGGGAGATGAAGATGGAGTACATCCTCCAGGACGACGGGCGCTTCCGCTTCGACCGTCCCGACGCCATCGCCGCGTTCGCGCGGAGCCACGGGATCCGGCTCTATGGCACCACCCTGGTCTGGTACGACCAGGCCATGCCCGCCTTCCTGAAGCTGGACGGCCAGGGCCGCCCCTTCGCCGACGCCTATCGCAACTACATCCTGGCCGTCGCCGGCCGTTATCGCGGCCAGGCCGTGGGCTGGGACGTGGTCAACGAGGCGGTGGCGGACAACGGCGTGGATCTGCGCCAGTCGATCTGGACCCGCAATCTCGGTGTCGACGAGCACATGGTCCTAGCCTTCCACCACGCCAAGGAAGCCGACCCGAACGCGGTGCTGTTCGTCAACGAATACCACCTGGAGAACAACCCGACCAAGCGCGCGACGTTCATGCGCATGGTCGAGCGCCTGTTGAAGGCCGGCGCGCCGATCGGCGGCATCGGCACCCAGAGCCACCTGGATCTCGACTTCACGCGTCCGGGCATGGGCCGCGCGGCGATGCGCGAGCTGGCCAGCTTCGGCCTGCCGATCCACGTCTCGGAGCTGGACATCTCGCTGGGCGAGAAGCCCGACTTCTCGCGCCTGCCCGACCTGCGGAACCGTCAGGCCGAGCTGACCCGCGAGCTGGCGGAAGCCTATATGGCCCTGCCGCGCGAGCAGCGCTTCGCCTTCACCGTCTGGGGCCTGCGCGACCGCGACTCCTGGCTGCGCGGCCAGTCGGGCCAGCGGCCCACCGACCAAGGCCTGCCCTTCGACGACGCCGGCCGGCCCAAGCCGATGTTCCAGGCGCTGGCGGAGGTGCTGTCGGGGTAGAGGGGGCGTTTTTCCCCGAACCCCGTTCTCATACACCAAATCTCAAGCCGCTCCTCCCATGGTGCCGCTATGAAACTGATCCACGCCCTCCAGGACATGGACAGCGAGAACTCGCTGTCGGCGCGCTTCCGTCGGGCGCGGGCCGCCCGCGTGGTCGCCCTGATCGAGAAGACCTTCGCCGAGCGCGGCCAGTGCCGCATCGCCGACCTCGGGGGCGAGCCGACCTACTGGAACATCCTGTTCGACCGCCAATTCCTCGAGGCGAACAAGGTCCATATCAGCCTGTTCAACCCACAGCCGTTCACCGTGGATGACCCGCTGTTCACGGCCGCCGTCGGCGACGCCTGCGACATGCACGAGCATGCCGACGACAGCTTCGACCTGGTCCACTCCAACTCGGTGATCGAGCACGTCGGCGACTGGGTCCGCATGGAGGCCTTCGCCAAGGAGTGCCGCCGCCTGGCGCCGCGCTACTACGTGCAGACGCCGTATTTCTGGTTCCCGGTCGAGCCGCACTTCTCCTCGCCGTTCTTCCATTGGCGCTCGGAGCAGACGCGGGCCAAGCTGCTGATGAAACGCCCGCACGGCTTCTCGCAAAAGGCCCCGGACATCGGCGCGGCCATGCGCGACGTCCAGCACGCCCGGCTGCTGGACAAGGCCCAGTTCACGTTCCTCTATCCCGACGCCCGCCATGTGGACGAGAAGGTCCTGTTCCTGACCAAGTCGCTGATCGCGATCCGCGACTAGGGCGCCGACATGTGGGGGTTCGCGCAGACCGAGAGCATGAAGGCGGGCGCCAAGGCCGCGGCCCTGGTCTGCGCCTATGTCGCGGGCCTGGCCTACAGCCTGTTCCTGGCCGGCGCCACGCACAACATCCCGACCATCTGGACCGCCAACGCGGTGGCGACCGCCGCCGTCATGGTTCTGAACCGCCGCCAGGCCCTGACCTTCATGGTCGCCAGCGCGGTCTTGCACATCACGCTGGAGCTGGTTGTCGGCTTGCCGGTCCGCTTCGTCCTGACCGCCACGGCGCTCGACGCCGTGCAGACGGTCGGCACGGCCGTCCTGCTGCGCTGGATGCGCGTTCCGACCCGCGTGCGCGATCCGCGCGGCCTGTTCCTGGTCATCGCCGTCGCCTCGGCCGTAACGGCGATCGGCGCGATCGGGGTCAACGGCGTACTGGCCGTCAACCGCGGCCTGCCGTTCCTCCACGGCTGGAGCGACTGGGCCACGTCCAACGTCCTGGGCGTGGCGGTCGTCCTGCCCGTGGTCCTGATCCTGCTGGACCACCGGCATCGGGAGGGTTTTCACGTCCGCCCGCTCGAAGCCGCCGGGACCCTGCTGCTGGTGGCGACGACCTCATCCCTGGTGTTCGTCAACGACGAGAGCTTCCAGGTTCTGCTGTTCGCTCCGGCCCTGCTGGCCGCGTTCCGAGGCGGCCCGCGCGCGGTCGCCGTGGTGGTCACCACCTCGATGGCCGTGGCCATTCCGGCGGTCCTGCAGCGCACCGGCCTGGACATCCGCGTGGCCCTGGCCCCGCTGCGTCACGCCCTGGTTTTTCACGTCGTGCTGTACGTCGTCAGCTTCGTGGCCGCCCTGGCCCTCAGCCGGCAGGCGCGCCTGCAAGCCCTGCTGATCCGCCGCCAGTCGGCCGCCCGCGCCGCCCAGGCCCGCGCCCAGGCCGCCAGCCAGGCCAAGTCCGACTTCCTGGCCACGATCAGCCACGAGATCCGCACCCCGCTGAACAGCATCCTGGGCTTCGCGTCCCTGGTGGCCGACGACCCGAACCTGTCGCCCGAGAACCGTCGCCACCTGGACCTGGTCGGCCGCGCCGGCCGCTCGCTGGCCGAGATCGTCGGCGACCTGCTGGACTTCGCCAAGGTCGAGGCCGGTCGCCTGGACCTGGCCCTGACCCCGACCTCGCCCGCCGCCCTGCTGCGCGACACGGTGGCCATCATCGCCCCCGAGGCGGCCGCCAAGGGCCTGACCCTGAGCACGGCCTTCGACGCAACGGGCGAGAGCGACGTCGACGCGCCCCTGGCCCTGGACGAGACCCGCCTGCGCCAAGTGCTGCTGAACCTGCTGGCCAACGCCCTGAAGTTCACCGCCGAGGGCGGCGTCACCGTCAAGCTCACCGCCGGCCCCGCGCCCGGCGCCCTGCGCTTCGAGGTGATCGACACCGGCATCGGCATCGCTCCCGAGGTGCAGGCCCGCCTGTTCCAGCGCTTCTCCCAGGCCGACAGCTCGATCAGCCGCAGCTATGGCGGCACCGGGCTTGGTCTCGCCATCAGCAAGGCCCTGGTCACCCGCATGGGCGGCGCGATCGGGGTCGAGAGCCAGCTGGGCGAGGGCGCGCGCTTCTGGATCGAACTGACGGCCGAGCCGGCGGCCCTCCCCGCCCCCGTCCACCGCCCGGCCCCGCGCACCGCCGCCGAGCGCGCGGCGCGCGTGCTGCTGGTCGACGATCACCCGATGAACCGCGAGCTGGGCAAGGCGCTGCTAACCCTGGCCGGCTGCGAGGTGGTCACCGCCGACGACGGCGCCCAGGCCGTGGAGATCGTCCAGGTCGGCGACTTCGACCTCGTCCTGATGGATGTTCACATGCCGGGCATGGACGGCCTGGCCGCCGCCCGCGCCATCCGCGCCCTGCCCGGTCCGATCGCCGCCATCCCGATCGTCGCGCTCAGCGCCGACGTCCTGCCCCAGCAGATCGCCCGCTGCCGCGCCGCCGGCATGGACGACCATGTCGCCAAGCCGATCCGTCGCGAGGAGCTGATCGCGGCGGTGGTCCGGGCGCTGGACGGGCGTGGCGAACCGGCCGAGGCGGCCAGCGCCTAGGCCGCGCCTCGCGCCAGGTTCGCGACCTCCATGATTTTCGCGGTCATGGTTCCTACCTAGGGTCTCAGTCCTCGACCGAACGGAGCCCGCCCCATGCCTCTCGTGCGCATCTCGCTGCTCAAGGGCAAGCCGCCCGAATATCTGCGCGCCGTCGCCGACGGGGTGCATGCGGCCCTGGCCGAGACCTATACCGTCCCGCCCGACGACCGCTTTCAGCTGATCGACCAGTACGAGCCCGGCGCCTTCATCTACGACCCCGACTATCTGGGCGTTCATCGCACCGACGACCTGGTGATGGTCCAGATCACGGCTGCGGCGACGCGGGATACGGCGACCAAGCAGGCGCTCTACAAGGCGATCGTCGCGCGGCTGACCCGCGATCCGGGCCTGCGCCCCGAGGATGTGATGATCACCATCATCCCCAACCAGCGCGAGGACTGGTCGTTCGGCCACGGCCTGGCCTCGTACGTAAAGGACTAGCCGCCGCCCAGACCGCGCTCACCTGGCCGCGAAGTAGTCCTTCAGCCGCTGGGCCTCGGCCGGCGTGATGGCGATGACCGCGCCGTGCTTGGGATTGGCGAAGTTCGTCGTCTTCATCGGCGAGCCGGGCTCATTGAAGCGGCCGATGTTCTTGAAGCGGATGAAGTCGGTGGTTTCCGAAAAGCCCATGTTGTTCTTCGGCTTGGCTCCGAACACGTCGTACATCAGAACGTAGGTGTCCGAGCCGTGGCGGCGCCAGAGATTGGGCGCTTCGGTGCCGACGGTCTCGGGATCGACCTTGGCCGGATCGAACACCCAGCCGGCGTTGATCTGGTCGGAGATCGCCTGGCGCAGATAGCCCGGCTTGTCGTGGGCCACGTAGAACAGGTGGTACTTGCCGCCGATCTTGGTGATGTCGCCGTCGATCGCGCTCTTGCCGGCCACCGGATAGGTGAACAACGGCTTGGGCGCGCTGGTCAGCGTCGTGAAGGCGGCATTGGCGTAGCTGTAGACGAGGTGGTCGGGGCCGGTCCCGGTTCGCGTCGTGAAGTAGACCATCAGCGCCTTGGCCGCCGGATCCCAGATGGTCTCCGGAGCCCAGGCCGCGCCCAGGTCCTTGACCTCGTCGAACAGGTCGTCGACCGCCACCCGCGCGTGGGTCCAGTGGATGAGGTCGAAGGACTTCATCAGGATCAGGTTCTTGTTGTTGCCCCAGCCGTACTCGGCCTGCGGGCGCTCCCACTGAGTGTCGCGCAGCCCCGCTTCCTTGGCGAAGATGTGCAGGTCGGTCATGGCCATGTAGAAGGCGCCGTCCGGGCCGCGCATGATGTGCGGGTCGCGCACGCCCTTCTGCTCGGCCAGCTGCGCGCCGGTGAAGATCGGCTCGCCGCCGTTGACGTCGGTGAAGGTGAAGCCGTCGGCGGACGTGGCGAAATAGACCGCGTGGGTCTCGTCCTTGAAATAGACCAGCAGGTACGCGGTCCGGGCCTTTTCGCTGGGTGCGGCGGCCGGCGCGCGGGCGGCCAGCTTGTCCACCAGCTCCAGCGACTTGGGCGACGCGAAGGCGGAGCCGCCGAGCGCCAGCAGCAGCGTGGCGACCGCGGCGGCCTTGAACAGGCGGTTCATGCGCATCGCCCTACTTCGCCGGGTCCAGGCCGATCACGGTCACCGAGTGCGGCGGCAGCTCGAGCACCGCGGCCTTGCCGCTGGCCTTCACGGCGATCGGCTTGGGCGCCACCCGGGTGGGGGCCTCGAACGTGTTGAAGCTGCCCATCTGGTCGCCGGACAAGGTCTCGCCCTTGGCGCCCGCCGCGACATAGCCGGCCACGGCGGCGTCGATGCGCAGCGGCTGGTTAGGATCCAGGTTGGTCAGGGACAGCCACAGCTTGCCGTCCTTGCCGACCGCGGCGACGGCGTCCAGGCGCGGCAGGCTGACGTCGCCCGCCTTGTAAGTCCCAGCGTCGTAGGCCAGCGGCACGAACCGGGCGTCCTGGAACGGCGTGTACATCCGGAACACGTGATAGGTCGGCGTCAGCAGCATCTTCTCGCCGCTGGTCAGGACCATGGCCTGCAGGACGTTGACCATCTGGGCGACGTTGGCGCCCTTCACCCGGTCGGCGTGGCGCGCGAAGATGTTGAGGTTCAGGGCCGCGACGATGGCGTCGCGTTGGGTGCTCTGCTGATAGAGCGACGAGCCGGGCGCGCCGTCCTCGACCTTGAACCAGGTCCCCCACTCGTCGACGAACAGGCCGACCTTCTTCTCGGGGTCGTACTTGTCCATGATCGCGACGTGCTTGCTGACCAGCTCCTCCATCCACAGGGTGGTCTTCAGCAGGGATGCGTACTTGGCCTCGTCGAAGCCGGTCGCCTGCTCGCTGGCCTTGGGCCAGGTGTAGCTGTGCAGGGAAAGGCCATCGATGTCCCAGCTCCACACCTTCTTGGACCAGGCCTGCATCACCGTCTCGGTCCAGGCGTAGTCGTCGCGGTCGGGGCCGACCGCGATCTTCAGCATCTTCTGGTCGCCGGTCTTCTGGGCCGGGTTGTAGTTCTTGGCGAAGTTCGAGAACCGCCGCATGTCGTGGACGTATTCGGCGGCCGTCATCGAGCCGCCGCAGCCCCAGGACTCGTTGCCCAGGCCCAGCATCGCCACCGTGTAAGGCTTGTCGCGGCCATTGGCGGCCCGCAGCTTGCCCAGCTCGGTCGGCTGGTCGGTGGTCATGTATTCCAGCCAGTCGGCCGCTTCCTGCGGCGTCCCCGCCCCGACATTCACCGAGACATAGGCCCGCGACCCGATCTGGTCGACGAAGTCCATGAATTCGTGAGTGCCGAACGCGTTGGTCTCCAGAACGCCGCCCCAGCTGGAATTGATCGTCGCCGGGCGATCCTTCCCGACGCCCTTCTTCCAGTGGTACTCGTCGGCGTAGCAGCCGCCCGGCCAGCGGACGTTCGGGATCTTCAGCGCCTTCAGGGCTCCGACGACGTCGTTGCGGACGCCGCGGGTGTTGGGGATCTTCGAATCCGGCCCGACCCAAACGCCTTCGTAGACGCCGCGGCCAAGGTGCTCGGCGAATTGTCCGAGTATATTCCTATTGATGACCGGGCCGGGCTTGGCGGCATCCGCCGTCACGGTGATCTCGGGCGTGGCGGCCTGGGCGGAAAGCGCCATCGCGGCGGCGATGACAAGCGGCGCGGCGAACCCAAACGGCCTCATGACGATTTCCGATCCCTAGTGTTTTTGTCTGACTATTTGCAGCCTAAATGGCAGCGGTGGGCGATTGTCAAGATCGAGACACGAATAATGATATCGTTATCACAAATCCCTCTCTCATCGAGAGAGGGAGGGGCCCGCCGCCGGCAGGCGGTGGGAGGGTGAGAGGTTACACTCTCTCAGAATGAAGTTCGGGGGAGGACTAAGGGCGGCGCACGCGGCGTCCAGGCGAGGGTTCGCCCGCGCCTCGCTGCAAGCATCTTGAACTGAATGGAGGCTTTCCGGCTGGCGGTGAAACCTCTCACCCTCCCACCGCTACGCGGCGGGCCCCTCCCTCTCTCTCAGAGAGAGGGAACTCGGTGGTTCACAACGAAAAACGCCCCGGCCTTGCGACCGGGGCGTCTTGTGTTCTGACCGAAGTCCGGACGCTTACGAGTCCAGGAAGCTCCGCAGCTTCCGCGACCGCGACGGGTGCTTCAGCTTGCGCAGGGCCTTGGCCTCGATCTGGCGGATGCGTTCGCGGGTGACCGAGAACTGCTGGCCGACTTCTTCCAGGGTGTGGTCGGTGTTCATGCCGATGCCGAAGCGCATGCGCAGCACGCGCTCTTCACGCGGCGTCAGCGAGGCCAGCACGCGGGTGGTGGTTTCGCGCAGGTTGCTCTGGATGGCCGCGTCGATCGGCAGGACGGCGTTCTTGTCCTCGATGAAGTCGCCCAGGTGGCTGTCTTCCTCGTCGCCGATCGGCGTCTCGAGGCTGATCGGCTCCTTGGCGATCTTCAGGACCTTGCGGACCTTTTCCAGCGGCATGGCCAGCTTTTCGGCCAGCTCTTCCGGGGTCGGCTCACGGCCGATCTCGTGCAGCATCTGGCGGCTGGTGCGGACGATCTTGTTGATCGTCTCGATCATGTGCACCGGGATGCGGATCGTGCGGGCCTGGTCGGCGATCGAGCGGGTGATCGCCTGGCGGATCCACCAGGTGGCGTAGGTCGAGAACTTGTAGCCGCGGCGATATTCGAACTTATCGACGGCCTTCATCAGGCCGATGTTGCCTTCCTGGATCAGGTCCAGGAACTGCAGGCCGCGGTTGGTGTACTTCTTGGCGATCGAGATCACGAGACGCAGGTTGGCCTCGACCATT
Organism: Caulobacter sp. Root343; assembly: GCF_001425745.1. Lineage (GTDB taxonomy): Bacteria > Pseudomonadota > Alphaproteobacteria > Caulobacterales > Caulobacteraceae > Caulobacter. The sequence goes on from NZ_LMDF01000005.1 coordinate 483,616, forward strand.
TCCTTCTTGGCCTGACGGGCCTCGCGCTCGCCCTTCTGCACGGTCTGGACGATGCGGCGATAGTCGTCGATCGGCACGCCGGTCTCGGTGGCCAGGGCGGCGATCTCGCCACGGATGTCGGTGACCGACTGGGCGTCGTTCTCGACGAACTTGGTCCAGCGCACGCCCATGCTCTTGACCTGATCCGACCAGGTCGGGTTCAGCTCCGAGCCGAAATAGGCCTTCAGGAACTCGCCGCGGCTGATGCCGTAGCTGTCGGCCAGGCGCAGCAGGCGGCCTTCCAGGCCGATCAGGCGCTTGTTGATCGCATAGAGCTGCTCGACCAGAGCCTCGATGCGGTTGTTGTTCAGCTTCAGCGTCTTCAGGTGCTGGATGATGGTCTGCGACAGACCTTCATAGGCCTTGCGGTCGGCGTCGGTCAGATCCTCGCCCTTCAGGCGGCTGCCGACCAGCTTGTCCTGCAGCTTGCGGAAGCTTTCGAACTCGCTGGCGATGGCGTCCAGGATGGCCATCACGCCTTCGCGCAGCTCGCCTTCCATGGCGCTGACGGTCGGACCGGCGCCGTCGTCGAAATCGTCGTCGTCCTCGCCTTCGCCCTCAGGCTTGGGTTCGGCGCCGGCTTCCTCGTCGACCGGTTCGGCCGGTTCGGCGTCCTCGGCGGCCGGCTGGGCGGCGACGCCGTTGATGGCGGCGTAGGTGCCCTCCAGGTCGATCACTTCGCGCAGCAGGATGCGGCCCGTGCCCAGTTCCTCGCGCCACACCATGATGGCTTCGAAGGTCAGGGCCGACTCGCAGAGGCCGCGGATCATCGTGTCGCGGCCGGCCTCGATACGCTTGGCGATGGCGATTTCGCCCTCGCGCGACAGCAGCTCGACCGAACCCATTTCGCGCAGATACATGCGCACGGGGTCGTCGGTGCGGTCGTAGGCGGCCGGCTTGTCGCTGGTGATGACCGTGGTGTTCTCGTCGCGGGTGGCGACTTCGCCGCCCTCGGAACCTTCGGCGTCCTCTTCGGCCTCGACGACGTTGACGCCCATCTCGCTGAGCATGGCCAGCGTGTCTTCGATGGCGTCGGGGCTGACTTCCTCGGACGGCAGCACCTTGTTCAGCTCGTCCATGGTGACGTAGCCGCGGGCTTTCGCCTGCTTGATGAACTTCTTGACGCCGGCGTCGGTCAGGTCGAGCAGCGGGCCGTCACCACCGGTGGTTTCGGGCGCTTCCGTCTCGGCCGAGGAATTGTTGCTCATCAAGCTCTCCGAAATCGACACCGCCGTCTGTGCAAGAGCGGCGCCGAAAAAATCCGTTTCGAAAAGGCCTTACCAGCCCGGCCAGCGCTGTGACTCAGCGCACTCCCAAGGATCACGTTCCCGTCAGAAGCCGTCCGGCCACGCGCTCAATCGCCATGTGGAAGGGCTCCGCGGGAAACCCGGCGGAGGCCGTAAGGCGTGAACGCGGCCTGACGCCTCCCTGTTCGGGTAGACGACCACTGGGGACCTGGGGCCGCGGCGAGGGTGACATCCTATTTCGATGAGGGCGCGCGCAACGGCGGCCCGAGCGATGTCAATCAGCTGCTTGGCAAATCCTTGAGTCGGCATGTGGCTTTGGGTGACGCCGGTGTCAAGATGGGACGGAAGGTTCCGGTCACATATATTGACGGCTGTGGCGCTGCTTTTTGCGCGCTGTGGCCTAGTGCAGCACCTGCGACACCAGCTCGGGATCGGTCCAGCCGCCGCTGTCGATCAGCCGCTTCACCGCGTCGCGCTCGGTCTTCAGGCGGATCAGGGTGTTGGAGTCGCCCTCGTGGGCCAGGTCGGTCTTGGCCTCGTCGACCGCCCGCTCGAGGGCCGTCAAGCGGATCAGCAGGTCGAACGCCTGCGACCAAAGGCCACGGATCGCCGCCTCCGGGCTCTGGGCCGCGCTCTGGCCGGCGTCCAGCGCCTTCACGTGGGCGGCCGAGCGCTCCAGGGCGGCCAGGGTCGCGTCGTCGTAGCCGACCGAGGCCAGGCGCCCGCGCAGCATCTTGGTTTCGACGTGGTCGGCGTCCATGCGCAGGTTGACCAGCTCGTGGGCGATGGCGTCCAGGCGGTGATCGCCGAAGCCCTGGGCCATCAGCACCTCGATCCGGTCGTCGACCACCTTGGGATCGCGGAGCGCGGCGACCAGCAGCGCGGCCGAGAACGGGCGCGGGGCCTGCTGCAGGACCTGGGCGGCATGGCGGCCTTCGGGCGTCGAGCCGGCCAGCGGCGGGGTCTTGCCGAAGCGGCGCGGCCCGTTGTTGTCCCAGCGTTGCCGCGAGAGCGCCCGGCCCGCGTCGCTGGCGTCGGCCTTGACCCGCCGCGCCGCCCGCATCTCGTCGAGGCGGTCCAGCAGCTCTTCCTTGTAGGCGTGGGCCAGGTCCTTGTCGGCGATCGTCGCCGCCAGGGTGCGCAGCCGGACCTTCAGGTTGGTGCGCTGCTCGGGCGTATCGAAGGGCTCGATCTCCCTCTCGCGTTCGAACAAAGCCTGGACGAACGGCTTGGTGTCGTTGAGCTGGGCCTTCAGCGCCGCCGGCCCCTGCTCGCGCAGCACGTCGTCGGGATCCTTGCCGCCGACCGGCATCGAGAACCGGAACGAACGGCCGGGCTTCAAGAGCGGCAGGGCGCGGTCGATCGAGCGGTGGGCGGCGCGCTGGCCGGCCTTGTCGCCGTCGAAGCACAGGGTCGGTTCGGGATGCAGGCGCCACAGGGCCTCCATCTGCTCCTCGGTCAGGGCCGTGCCCATGGCCGCCACGGCCGGGACGCCCGCCCGCTGGCAGGCGATGACGTCCATATAGCCCTCGACGACCACCATCGGCGGCTTCTCGCCACCGCTCTGGCCGGCGTGCAGGATCTTGCGGGCCTCGAACAGGCCGTACAACACCCGACTCTTATGGAAGAGGCTGGTCTCGGGACCGTTCAGGTACTTGGCGCGGGCCTGCGGATCCATGGCCCGGCCGCCGAACGACACGACCTTCCCCCGGCCGTCGGTGATCGGGAAGATGATCCGGTCGCGGAAGCGGTCATAGGGCTGACCGCCGTCCTCGGGCGCGATCAGCACGCCGGCGTCGACCAGGTCGCCCGGCTTGGCCCCCTTGGCGATCAGATAGTCCTTCAGGCCGGTGCGGTTGTTCGGCGCGAAGCCGACGTGGAAGCGGGCCCACTCGCTCTCGGGCAGGCCGCGTTTTTCAAGGTAGGCGCGCGCCTCCTTGCCCACGGGCCGGCGCAGCTCGCTCTCGAACCAGGCGGCGGCCAGCTCCATCCAGTCGCCCAGGGACGAGCGTTTCTGCTCCTCGCGGGCGGCGCGCGGATCGACCTCGGGCAGGCTCATGCCCGCCTCGGACGCCAGCCGCTCGACCGCCTCGGCGAAGGTCAGCCGCTCGGTCTCCTGCAGGAAACTGATGATGTCGCCGTGCTTGCCGCTGGAGAAGCAGTGGTAGAAGCCCTTCTCGTCGTTGACGAAGAACGACGGGCTCTTTTCCTTGGTGAACGGCGACAGCCCCGCGTACTCGCGCCCCTGCCGGCGCAGCTTCACCGTCTTGCCGACCACGTCGGACGGGCGAAGGCGGGACTTCAGTTCTTCGAGGAAGCGGTCGTCGAAACGCATCTAGGAGTGGGCGGCGCGCGAGAAGTTAACGCGTTACCATATGGGGACGCCCTGCGTCCGTATCGGTCGCCAGCCATGTTCCACAGCTTTGTGCACAGTTTTGGCCCGCAGATCTCAAGCTCGGCACTAGGAACACCGTTTCCGGCCCGTCCGTTTTGAACGTTGGGGCGCCTCGACGCGCCCTTCGCCCAGAACGCCACGGAGAAGACCCATGCCGCAAAGATGGAACGATCACGAAGGCCGCTTCGACGTCGAGCCGGACCGCGACCTCGACCAGGACCGAGGCTACGGCTACGACGCCTCTCGCCGGGCCGACCCGGCCTATGACAACGCCTATCGCGGCGGCCGCCGACGCGGCGGCGGCCAGTTCCTGCGCGCGGCCCAGCAGGGCGGCGACATCGGCTATGGCCGGGTGCGTTCGAGCGCGGACTATGGCGCCGGCGCCGGCGGCTATCGGCAGCCGGGCGACTGGGGCCGCGTGGGCGGCCACGATTTCGGCGGCGCGACCGGCGACTACGGCGCCAGCGGCTATTCCGGCCCGACGGCCGACTATGGCGACGAGCGCTATTTCGACCACCGCGACCGGGACCGCTACGACTATGGCGACCCCAGCGGCGAGCGCGGCTATCGCGCCTTCGCCCCGCGTCGCCCCCGCCCGCCGTACGAAGCGGGTCACGAGGAGCGCACCTGGTTCGACCGCGCGCGCGACGAGGTCTCCTCGTGGATGGGCGACCACGACGCCTTGCATCGGCGCGAGCACGACGCCGTCGCGCGCGGCGAGCACCGGGGCCGCGGGCCCAAGGGCTACCGTCGCTCGGACGAACGGATCCGCGAGGATGTCAGCGACCGCCTGACCGACGACTCCTGGCTGGACGCCGCCGGCATCGAGGTTTCGGTGTCGAACGCCGACGTGACCCTGTCGGGCACGGTCCGCTCACGCGAGGACAAGAAGCGCGCCGAAGCCCTGGCCGAGCGCGTCTCGGGCGTCGACAACGTCCAGAACAACCTGCGGGTCGATCGCGGAACGGAGGCCGGGATAGCCACTGGGACGGATCGAGACACGGACCGGCCCGCGCCGATCGTGCCGCTGTCCGACCCGATGGGCTGACGCAAGATCCTCCCCCGCGATGCGGGGGAGGTGGCCCGGAGGGCCGGAGGGGGCCAGCTCGGCTTAAATCGGCGCTTGCCCCCTCAGTCGCTCCGCGACAGCTCCCCCGCTCGCGGGGGAGCATCTATTTCGGGTTGCCGATCGGTCGCTAAGTTTCGGGGCTGAAACGAAAAGTCGTCCCTGTACCCATGTTCTGCTTGTCGAGGCCAACTTGCCCTCGACAAGCCGGGGTTAACGCCACAAACATCCCGACTTCTCGCCGCGGGAGGCACGCCCGCGCGCCGCATTGGGGTGTTTCGTGAAAGCGCTGTTCTTCTCCGTCTCCGTCCTGTCCCTGGTCGCGACCGCGGCCCTGGCTCAAACGCAGCCGCTGCCGGAGTCGGCCCCGCCCACCCCGCCGATCGCGGCCCCGCGCGACGTCCCCTATGCCGGGACGCTGAAGCTCACCGTCGACGCCACCGACCTGGACCGCAAGATCTGGAACGTCACCACGACCATGCCGGTCAACAAGGCCGGCGACTTCGTGTTCCTGTATCCCCAGTGGGTCCCGGGCGGCCACTCGCCGCGCAACGATCTCGACAAGCTGGCCGGCCTGGTGGTCACGGCCAACGGCAAGCGCATTCCGTGGGTGCGTGACGTGGTCGAGGTCAGCGCCTTCCACGTCGACGTCCCGGCCGGCGTCACCGAGCTGCAGATCAGCTACCAGTTCCTGACCGCCGTCGAGGGCAAGGTCGGCCGCATCGAGGTCACGCCCGAGATGCTGAACCTGCAATGGCTGCAGGTGACGATGTACCCGGCCGGCTACTACACTCGCCAGATCCCGATCGAGGCCAGCGTCAAGCTGCCGGACGGCTGGAAGCTGGCCACCGCCTTGGAGACGGCCAAGACCGACGGCCCGGTCACGACCTTCAAGACCACCACGGTCGAGACCCTGGTCGACTCGCCGATCTTCGCCGGCAAGTACTTCAAGTCGATCGACCTGGATCCGACCGGCCCGGCCCCGGTGCGCCTGAACCTGGTCGCCGACCGTCCCGAATATCTGGAAGCCAAGCCCGAGCAGATCCAGATCCACAAGGACCTCGTCCAGCAGGCCTACAAGCTGTACGGCTCGCACCACTACGACCACTACGACTTCCTGGTGGCGATGTCCGACAACCTGGGCGGCATCGGCCTGGAGCACCATCGCTCTTCGGAAAACCGGGTCGCGCCGAAATACTTCACCGAGTGGGACAAGAACTTCGTCGGCCGCGACCTGCTCAGCCACGAATACACCCACTCGTGGAACGGCAAGTTCCGTCGCGCCGCCGACCTGTGGACCCCGAACCTGAACGTGCCGATGCGCGACAGCATGATGTGGGTCTACGAGGGCCAGACCCAGTACTGGGGCAACGTCCTGGCCGCCCGCTCGGGCCTGCTGACCAAGCAACAGGCCATGGACTCGATCGCCGCCACCGCCGCGCTCTACGACAACCGCCGCGGCCGCGACTGGCGTCCGGTGCAGGACACCACCAACGACCCGATCATCGCCAACCGCAAGCCGCTGTCGTGGCTCAGCTGGCAGCGCAGCGAGGACTACTATTCCGAAGGCCTGCTGGTCTGGCTCGACGCCGACACCCTGATCCGCGAGAAGACCGGCGGCAAGAAGTCGCTGGACGACTTCGCCAAGGCCTTCTTCGGCGTCGACAACGGCTCGTACGTGCCGCACACCTACACGTTCGAGACCGTGGTCGACACGCTGAACGGCGTCTACGCCTATGACTGGGCCAGCTTCCTGAAGACCCGTATCCAGGAGGTCCAGGAGAAGGGCCCGCTGGATGGCCTGGCGCGCGGCGGCTACAAGCTGGTCTATACCGACACCCCGACCGAGTTCATGAAGTCGGCCGAGACCAAGGCCAAGAACACCCCGCTCAGCTACTCGCTGGGCCTGACGGTGGGTTCGGACGGCGTGCTGACCGACGTGCAGTGGGGCGGTCCGGCGTTCAAGGCCGGCCTGACCCAGGGCCTGACGGTCGTGGCGGTCAACGGCGAGGCCTTCGACGGCGACAAGCTGAAGGCGGCGGTCACCGCGGCCTCCAAGCCGGACGGCCAACTGGTCGAGCTGCTGCTCAAGGACGGCAGCCGCTACAAGATGGTCAAGATCGACTATCGCGGCGGCCTGCGCTACCCGCGCCTGGAGAAGGTCGCCGGCGTTCCCAGCCGCCTGGACGACATTCTGACGCCGCGCAAATAGCGACATTCGCGCGCAGGTTGCGAGCGGTTCGCGGCCTGCGACGAAATGCGGAAGGGCGGGAAGCCGACACTTGTGTCAGCTTTCCGCCTGTTCAAACCCTCTGAACGCGTACCGAAAAAGGGCCCGCTCCCTCTCCCAAAGGCGGGCCCTTTTTTACGCCGGGACCTCAGGCTCACGGATTACGGCGAGTTCACTAGATCCGCTACGCATGTAGCGCTACACCTGTAGCGTCAACAGCCGCGCGGAGACCGTCGTGATCGAATCCCTGCCCAGACGCGAACGCGAGGTGTTCGAAGCGCTGTGCCGGCTGGAGGCCAGCACCACCGCCGGCGTCCGCAACGCCCTGTCCGACCCGCTCAGCGACTCCGCCGTCCGCACCATGCTGGCGCGGCTGGAGGCCAAGGGCCTGGTCGAGCGCACGGCTGGCCCCGACGGTTTCCTGTATCGCCCCGCCCAGCAGACCGAGGCAGTCGCCGCCGGCGCCCTGCGGCGGATGATCGACACCTTCTTCGCCGGCTCGGCCGCCAGCGCCGCCACCGCCCTACTGGGCCTTGGCCAACGCCTCACGCCCGAGGAGGCCGCCGCCCTGGAGCGGGTCATCGACAAGGCCGTGGAGCGCAAACCATGAGCTGGATCGTCCTCGCCTCTCTGTTGGCCAAGTCCAGCCTGATCGCCGGCGCGGGTCTCGCCTGCGCCCGCTTCCTGGCTCAGCGCCCCGCCGACCGGGCGGACATCCTGCGGGCCACGGTCTGTCTGCTGCTGGCTCTGCCCATCGTCACCGCCCTGCTGCCGACCCTGGACCTGGCGCTGCTGCCCGCCCTCGCGCCTGACCCGGCGCTTCCGGCTGCGGCGATGACGGGCGAAGCCGGACCGGCCGCCATTCCCGACACCTCGGACGCCGCGTCCTGGCGCGCGCCGACCCGCATCGTCGGGACCCTGTGGCTGCTCGGGGTCGTCGCCATCGCCGGACGCCTGGCCCTGGGGCTGCGCACCCTGGACCGCTGGACCCGCAAGGGCGATGCGGTGACCCGGGCCGACTGGCTGGACACGCTGGACCGCCTGGCCCCCGCCGACCGTCCCAACCTGGTGTCCAGCGACCGCCTGGCCGGTCCGATCAGCTGGGGCGTCGCGCCCGGCCATATCGTCCTCGACCCGGCCAGCGTCGCCGACGGCCGCGCCGCGCCCGCCATCCTGGCGCACGAGCTGGCCCACCTGCGCCGCCATGACTGGGTGTTCCTGATCCTGTCGCGGCTGGCCCTGGCGCTGTTCTGGTTCAACCCGCTGGTCTGGCGCCTGCAAGCCGCCCTGATCGACCGCTCGGAAGAGGCCGCCGACGCGGCCGCGCTCGAGAGCGTCGACCGCACCCTCTACGCCCGCGCCCTGGTTCGCCTGGCCGCCCATCCCATCGCTCATCCCGCTTCGGGCGTCGCCATCGCCATGGCCGCCGACAGCCGGACCCTGAAGACAAGGATCGCCTGCATCATGACGAACACGTCCGCGCGCCGCCGTCCCCTGACGGTCGCCCTCACCGTCCTCGCCCTGGCCGCCGTGGCTACGCCGCTGGCCGCCCTGGCCGTGACGCGCCAGGACTGGGTCGCGCCGCCTCCGCCGCCAGCTCCGCCGCCGCCGCCGGCCGCGATGGGCGCTCCGCCCGCGCCGCCCCTGCCACCGGCCCCGCCCGCGCCGCCCGCCTTCCGCGCCCCGCCGGCTCCGCCGGCGCCTCCAGCCCCGCCCCCTCCGCCGCCGCCGCGCGCCGGCAGCCACGTCCACATCCACAACAGCTTCCGAGCCCCCACCCCGGAGGAGATCCGCGCCGCCGACGAAGCCCGCGCCCACGCCGAAGACGCTCGAGCCCAGGCCGAAGAAGCGCGGGCCGAGGCCGAGGAAGTCCGCGCCCACATCCAGGAGGCTCGCCGCCGTGGCGAGGAGGCGCGCGCCCAGGCCGAGATCGCCCGCCGGGCCGGCGACCAGGCCCGCATCGAAGCTCAACGCGCCCGCATGGAAGGCGACCGCGCCCGGCGCGAAGGTGAACGGGCCAGGGCCGAAGGCGAACGCGCCAGAGCCGAGGGCGAACGCGCTCGCCAGCGCGCGGCGCGGGAAATGGTCCGGGCGCGCGCCCAGATGGCCGACGGCGCCGACCAGATGCGCAATGGGGCCCGCGAGATGCGCGCCGAAGCCGCCCGCCTGCGCGATCCGGCCTATCGCGCCAAGCAGATCGCCGAGAACCGCGCGCGCGGCCAGACCGTCACCGACGCCGAGCTGCTGGAGCTCTCCAACCGCTTGCCGACCCAGGCCGAGCACCTGGAGCGCCAGGCCGATCGGCTGGCCGAGCGGGCTCGCGAGCCGAGCTAGGTCCCGCCAATATCCTGTCATCCCGGAAGCCTCGGAGAGGCTATCCGGGACCGCCGAAAACTCTGAGCCTGTTGCGGTCCCGGCTCTCCGCTTCGCTGCGGCCGGGATGACAGAGAGCGTTAGACCCGCCCAGCCAACGCCCGGATATCGGCCGCCGCTTCGGACAGGTCATCGTTCAGCTGGTGATCGCGCCCCGCGAGTTTGCGCGCCACCGCTTGCGGAATCGCCTTCGCATAGAGGTCGAGATGTTCGGGCGGCACGTCGGCGTCCTGGTCGCCCTGATAGAGGCGCACCGGTGTCGCCGACGGAAGTTTCGCACCGAGGTCGGCGCCGAACGCGACCTCCTCGCTGGCCCAGCCGCCTTCGCCGAAGAACGGCGGCGCGATCAGGAAGACCCCGGCCAGCGGCCGGACGGGCGGCTCCCGGGAAAGCCCCAGGGCTATGACCGTCCCGCCGAAGGAATGGCCGACCAGGACGGCGCCGTCGTCCAGCTTGCCGAGCTCTTCCTCGAGCGCCGTGACCCACCGGTCAAAACCGGGATCACCCTCGTCGGGCATGCGCGGATAGCGGACCTCGTAGTCGGGGCCCAGTTCGCGCTTCAGGCTGTCGACCAGCTTGCTGTCCCAGTCGTCGTACGTGCCCGCGCCGCCGCCCTGGATGAAGAGAACCTGCGTCGTCATGGCGACCTCCTCCCTAGACCTTGCGCAGCATCATATGCGCCGCCCGCGACGACGGGACGTAGCCCGCCATCTCATAGCCTAGCGCCGGCAGGTCCAGACCGGCCAGCAGCGGTTCGCCCGAGCCCAGCACGATCGGCGCGACCACCAGGTGCAGCTCGTCGATCAGGCCCGCCGTCAGGTACTGACGCACAGTCGAGGCCCCGCCGCCGATCCCGACGTCCTGCTCGCCGGCCGCCGCCTTGGCCTGCTCCAACGCCGCCAGCGCGCCGTCGGTGACGAAGTGGAAGCTGTTGCCGCCCTCCATCTCGAACGACGGCCGCGCGTGATGGGTCAGCACGAACACCGGCGAGTGGTACGGCGGGTTCGGACCCCACCAGCCCTTCCAGTCGAAGTCCGGCCAGTCGCCGCGCACCGGGCCGAACATGTTGCGGCCCATCACCCACGCCCCAATCCCGTCGGTGATGGCGTCGGCGAAGCGCTTGTCGACCGGGTCCATCTCCGGCGCGAAGGCCCACTGATGCAGGTCTTCACCGCCGACGCCCAGCGGGTTGTCGAGCGACTGGTCCGGACCGGCCGCGAAGCCGTCCAGGGAGATGCTGAAATTACGAACGCGAACCTTGCCCATGTCGGCCTCCAAAACCGATTGCAATTTGAAACTGGTTGTATCCTGCACGACTGATTGTATTCTGCAACTGGTTTTTGCGAGGACGCGGTTTTGCCCCCCCACCCGAAGGCGGACGAACAGAGGTCGGGTTGCCCGATCAACCTGACCCTGGAGGCGCTGGGCGACCGGTGGAGCCTGATCGTCATTCGCGACATCATGTTCGGGAACCGCCGCCACTTCCGCGAGCTGATGGCGGGATCGCAGGAGGGCATCGCCTCCAACATCCTGGCCAGCCGCCTGAAGGCGCTGGTCGAGAACGGCCTGCTGTCCAAGGCCGAGGACCCCAGCCACAAGCAGAAGGTGACCTATAGCCTGACCGAGAAGGCCATTCAGCTGGTGCCGATGCTGGCGGTGATGGGGGCCTGGGGCCGCAGGTACATGCCGGTGACGCGCGAACTGGCCATCCGCGCCGAGCTGCTGGAGGACGGCGGGCCGGAGCTGTGGTCGCGATTGATGGACGAGCTGCGGGTCCAGCACCTGGGCGCGCCAGCCCCGCCCGAAGGCCTGACCGTGTTCCGCCAGTTGCGTGAGGCCTACGAGGCCGCCTGCTCCGAAGGTCAGAAATGAGACCGGTACCATTTATGGCTTGAGTGGTCTGACAACCGCCCGCATAGTGCCAGGCAACGGCGGCCCCTGAGAGCCGCCAGCACTGTGCGCAAGCCTCGGGGAAACGCCATGACCACGACCATTACCCGCCGCCTGTTCGGCGCGAGCCTCGCCGCCCTTTCGGCCGCCGCCCTGCCTGGTGCTTCGTTCGCCGCCGACAAGGCGCCGAAGAAGGCTGGCGACAAGCCGCTCTACAAGGATCCGACCCAGCCGATCGACGCCCGTGTCCAGGACCTGCTGGGCCGCATGACGCTGGAAGAAAAGGCCGCCCAGCTGATCGGCATCTGGCTGACCAAGGCCAAGATCCAGACGCCGGAAGGCGACTTCTCGCCCGAGGAGGCCAGCAAGAACTTCCCCAACGGCCTGGGCCAGATCTCGCGCCCCACCGACCGCCGGGGCCTGAAGCCCGCCACCGTGGTGGGCGCCGCCGCCGGGGCCGAGGACGGCTCGATCGGCCGCAACGCCCCGCAGACCGCCAAATATACCAACGCCGCCCAGAAGTGGGCCGTCGAGAAGACGCGCCTGGGCATCCCGCTGCTGATGCACGACGAGGCCCTGCACGGCTACGTGGCCCGCGACGCCACCAGCTTCCCGCAAGCCATCGCCCTGGCCTCGACCTTCGATCCCGAATTGGCCGAGAAGATCTTCAGCGTCGCCGCCCGCGAGATGCGCGCCCGGGGCTCGAACATGGCCCTGGCCCCCGTGGTCGACGTGGCCCGCGATCCGCGCTGGGGACGTATCGAAGAGACCTATGGCGAGGACCCGCACGTCTGCGCCGAAATGGGCCTGGCGGCGATCCGGGGCTTCCAGGGCGCGACCCTGCCGCTGGCCAAGGACAAGGTCTTCGCCACCCTCAAGCACATGACCGGCCACGGCCAGCCCGAGAACGGCACCAATGTCGGCCCGGCCCAGATCGCCGAGCGCACCTTGCGCGAGAACTTCTTCCCGCCGTTCGAGCGCGCGGTGACCGAGCTGCCGGTCCGCTCGGTGATGCCGTCGTACAACGAGATCGACGGCGTCCCCTCGCACGCCAACCACTGGCTGCTGACCAAGATCCTGCGCGAGGAGTGGGGCTACAAGGGCTCGGTGCAGAGCGACTATTTCGCGATCAAGGAGCTGATCGCCCGCCACAAGCTGACCAACGACCTGGGCGACACGGCGGTGATGGCCCTGCACGCCGGCGTCGATGTCGAGCTGCCGGACGGCGAGGCCTACGCCCTGATCCCCGAGCTGGTGAAGGCCGGCCGCATCCCGCAGTTCGAGGTCGACGCCGCCGTCGCCCGCGTGCTGACGATGAAGTTCGAAGGCGGCTTCTTCGAAAACCCCTATTGCGACGAGAAGACCGCCGACGCCAAGACCGCTACGCCGGACGCCGTGGCCCTGGCCCGCGAGGCCGCCCGCAAGGCCGTCGTCCTGCTGAAGAACGACAAGAGCCTGCTGCCGCTGGACGGCAAGAAGATAAAGCGCCTGGCCTTGCTGGGCACTCACGCCAAGGACACCCCGATCGGCGGCTATTCCGACGTCCCGCGTCACGTGGTGTCGCTGCACGAGGGCCTGACCGCCGAGGCCAAGGCCCAGGGCTTCCAGCTCGACTACGCCGAGGCCGTGCGGATCACCGAGAAGCGCATCTGGGCGCAGGACGAGGTCAAGTTCGTCGACCCGGCCGTCAACGCCAAGCTGATCGCCGAGGCCGTCGAGGTCGCCAAGAATGCCGACGTGGTGCTCATGGTGCTGGGCGACAACGAGCAGACCAGCCGCGAAGCCTGGGCCGACAACCACTTGGGCGACCGCGACAGCCTGGACCTGATCGGCCAGCAGAACGATCTCGCCAAGGCGATCTTCGACCTGGGCAAGCCGACGGTGGTGTTCCTGCTGAACGGCCGCCCGCTGTCGATCAACCTGCTGGCCCAGCGCGCCGACGCCATCATCGAGGGCTGGTACCTGGGTCAGGAGACCGGCAACGCCGCCGCAGACATCCTGTTCGGCCGCGCCAATCCGGGCGGTAAGCTGCCGGTCAGCATCGCCCGCGACGTCGGCCAGCTGCCGATCTACTACAACCGCAAGCCCACCGCCCGCCGCGGCTATCTGGGGGGCGACACCAGCCCGCTGTATCCGTTCGGCTTCGGCCTGTCGTACACCACCTTCGACATCTCGGCCCCGCGCCTGGCCAAGGCCAGGATCGGCCAAGGCGAGAGCACCAAGGTCGAGATCGATGTCGTCAACACCGGCAAGCTCGCCGGCGATGAAGTGGTCCAGCTCTACATCCACGACGAGGCCGCCTCGGTGACCCGTCCGGTGCTGGAGCTGAAGCACTTCAAGCGCGTCACCCTCGCGCCAGGGGCCAAGACCACGGTGACCTTCGAGATCAAGCCGTCGGACCTGTGGATGTGGAACCTGGACATGAAGCGCGTGGTCGAGCCGGGCGACTTCTCGATTCTGGTCGGCCCGAACTCGGTGGACCTGAAGAAGGCGACGCTGACGGTGGCTTAGCGCATCACATCCTGTCATCCCGGGCGGCATAGCCGACCCGGGACCGCCGCAAGCGCCGAGCTTGCCGCGGTCCCGGCTCTTCGCTTCGCTGCGGCCGGGATGACACGCTAGTTTCAAAGATAGAGCCGTCCGAAGGCGGCCGTTGGAGGACTCCCCATGCGTCGTCTCGCGCCGTTCCTGCTGGCCGCCCTCATCGCGGCGCCAGCCACCGCCCAGCCCTTGCTGAACGGCCTGTTCGCCGACCACGCCGTGGTCCAGCGCGATCGTCCGCTGCCTGTCTTCGGAACCGCCAAGCCCGGCGAGACGGTCACCGCCACCTTCGCCGGCCAGACCCTGAGCGCCCAGGCCGGCCCCGATGGCGCCTGGCGGGTCGACTTTCCCGCCAAGCCAGCCGGCGGCCCCTACACGCTGACCGCCGCCGCCGGCTCGGCCAGCCAGAGCGTCAGCGACGTCCTGGTCGGCGACGTTTGGCTATGCTCGGGCCAGTCGAACATGGAGATGCAGGTCAGCGCCGCCGGCGACGCCTGGAACCAGATCAACAACGGCGCGCCCAGCGACACCCTCCGCATGGCCACGATCGAAAAGGCCGACGCCCGCGCCCCCGCCGCCGACTTCAAGAAACCGCCGGTCTGGAAGCCCACCAACAAGGACACCGTTGGATCGTTCTCAGCCGCCTGTTTCTATTTCGCCCGCGAGCTGCAGAAGACCCGCGACGTGCCGATGGGCCTGGTCCACGCCTCGTGGGGCGGGTCGGGCATCGAGGCCTGGATGACGCCCAAGGCCCTGCGCCAGGTCGGCGGCTACGACATCGCCATCGAGACCCTGAACCTTTCGTTGAAGGATCCCGTCGCCGCCAACCGGATCTGGGGCGAGACGATGAAAAGCTGGTGGGGCGGTCGCCATACCGGCGAGAGCCCGATCGCCCCCTGGACCGGCGCCGGCTCTTGGACGCCCGCGCCCGAAGGCCTGGGCGTCTGGGAGCGCTGGGGCGTGCCGGCCCTGGCCGCCTTCAACGGCGTCGTCTGGTTCAAGACCGAGGTCACCCTGACCAAGGCTCAGGCCAAGCAGGCCGCGACCCTGGGCGTGGGCCAGGTCGACGAGATGGACACCACCTATGTCAATGGCGTCGGGATCGGCGCGACCTCGGGCGCTTGGCTCGACCGCGCCTATCCGCTGGCGGCTGGTGCGCTAAGGCCCGGCAAGAACAGCATCGTCGTGGCGGCCTACGACACCTGGGCCAATGGCGGGATGTACGGCGATCCGGCCAAGCGCGCCCTGACCCTGGCCGACGGGACGCGCCTGCCGCTGACCGCCTGGACCTATCGCATCGAGCCGAAGACCGGGGCCGAGCCGCCGCGTTCGCCTTGGGACACCCTGGCCGGGGTCTCGACGCTGTACAACGGCATGCTGGCCCCGATGGGCCCGTACGCCTTCGCCGGCTTCGCCTGGTACCAGGGCGAGACCAATGTCGGCCGCGACAAGACCTACGCCCCGCTGCTGCGAGCCCTGATGGCCGAGCGCCGCGAGGGCCAGGCGCCCGACATGCCGGCCCTGGTCGTGCAGTTGGCCGACTATGGCGACTTCGCCGACAAGCCCGGCCTTCCCGCCCCGACCGCCGCCCTGCGCGACGCCCAGCGCCGCGCCGTGGCCGCCGATGGCCACGTCGGGCTGGCGGTCACCCACGACATCGGCGACCCGTTCGACATCCACCCGGCCAACAAGCAGGAGGTCGGCCGCCGCCTGGCCCTGGCCGCCCGCCGCGTCGCCGGCGAGGCGGTGACCACCGGACCCGAGGTCGTCGCGGCCAAGCGGGTTGGCGACACCGTCGTGGTCAGCTTCGCCCAGGTCGGCGGGCGCCTGGTGACGCGGGGCTCGGATCGGGTGATCGGCTTCGAACTTTGCGACACCGCCTGCCGCTGGGCCGACGGGCGGATCGAGGGGAACACCGTGGTGCTGAGCGGGACCGGGACCTCAATGGCCACGAAGGTCCGCTTCGCCTGGGCCGACAGCCCGACCTTCAACCTGTTCGACGCCTCGGGCCTGCCGGCGGGGCCGTTCGAGGCGGAGGTGAAGTAGTGCCCTTCAGGTCCAAATATCCCGACCTCCCCGGCGAACGCCGGGGCCCAGATTCATCCGGAGAGTTTGGGGTGTTCGCGCCCATTGGCCGTTTCAGACAGGCAAGCATTCGTGGGTTCGATCTGGACCCCGGCGTTCGCCGGGGAGGTCGGGGTTTGGGCATGGGCATGGCGATGGTGGCCCTCGCGCTCGCCGCCGGCTTGGCCCTCGCCGCCCCCGTCCTCGCCCACGCCGCCGAGCCGGCCGCTGTCACCCTCTCGCCCAGCGCCGACGCCTTCCCGCTGATCGCCGGCGGCAAGCCGGCGCGGGTGGAGTACGACCCGACCGATTTCCCCGGCGCCATCCGCGCCATCCAAGGCCTGCGCGCCGACCTCGCCGCGCTGTCGGGAGCGACCCCCGCCAAGGACGCGCCCGTCGTCATCGTCGGCACCCTGGGCAAAAGCGCCGCCATCGACGCCCTGGTCGCCTCGGGCAAGCTGGATGTCTCCAAGGTCAAGGGCCAGTGGGAGGGCTTCGTCCAGCAGGTGGTCGAGAACCCGCGTCCGGGCGTCGCCCGCGCCCTGGTCATCGCCGGGGCCGACAAGCGCGGCACGATCTTCGGAGCCTATGACCTGTCCGAGCGGGCCGGCGTCTCGCCCTGGACATGGTGGGCCGACGTGCCGGTCTCCAAGCACGCCGACGTCTTCGTGGCCCCCGGTACGAACGTCCAGAAGCCGTCGGTCAAGTACCGCGGCATCTTCCTGAACGACGAGGACCCGGCCCTGGGCGGCTGGGCCCGCGCCAAGTTCGGCGGGCTGAACCACGTCTTCTACGAGCGGGTGTTCGAGCTGATCCTGCGGCTGAAGGGCGACTTCCTGTGGCCAGCCATGTGGGGCAAGTCGATCTATGACGACGACCCGCTGAGCGCGCCCCTGGCCGACGAGATGGGCGTCGTGCTGGGGACCTCGCACCACGAGCCGATGAGCCGCGCCCATGTCGAGTGGGAGCGCTACGGCCAGGGTCCCTGGGACTACAACAAGAACCCCGAAAAGCTCCGCCAGTTCTGGCGCGAGGGCGTGACCCGCATGGGCGTGAAGGAGAGCCTGGTCACGGTCGGCATGCGCGGCGACGGCGACGAGCCGATGAGCGAGGGCACGGCCACCAAGCTCTTGGAGACCATCGTCGCTGACCAGCGCAAGATCATCGGCGAGGTGACTGGCAAGCCCGCGAGCGAGACCCCACAGGTCTGGGCGCTCTATAAGGAGGTGCAGGACTATTACGACGCCGGCATGCGGGTCCCGGACGACGTCACCCTGCTGTTCGCCGACGACAATTGGGGCGACATCCGCCGGCTGCCGGAACCGGGCAAGACCCGGCCGGGCGGCTACGGCGTCTACTACCACTTCGACTATGTGGGCGGGCCGCGGAACTACAAGTGGCTGAACACCAACCAGATCGAGCGCACCTGGGAGCAGATGAAGCTGGCCGCCGAATACGGCGCCGACCGGCTGTGGATCGTCAATGTCGGCGACCTGAAGCCGATGGAACTGCCGATCGAGTTCTTCCTCGACTACGCCTGGAACCCGGCCGCGATCCCGGTCGAAAAGCTGCCGGCCTACACTAAGGGCTGGGCCGCCCAGCAGTTCGGCCCCGAGCGCGCGACCGAGATCGCCGCCCTGCTGGATGGCTACACCAAGCTGAACAGCCGGCGTAAGCCGGAACTGCTCTCGCCCGAGACCTTCAGCCTGACGAACTTCCGCGAGGCCGAGCGGGTCGAGGCCGAATGGGCCGACCTGGAGCGTCGCGCCGACGCCGTCCGCGCCGCGATCCCGAAGGACCAGGACAGCGCCTTCTTCCAGCTGGTCTGGTTCCCGGTGAAGGCCAGCGCCAACCTGAACCATCTGTACATCGCCGCCGGCCGCAACAAGCTCTACACGCGCCAAAGGCGGCTCAAGGCGGCCTACGCACAGGCCGAGCGGGTCAAGGCCCTGTTCGACCATGACGCCGAACTGACCCGCCAGCACGACGCGATCGAGGGCGGCAAGTGGGTTCACATGATGGACCAGACCCACATCGGCTACACGGGCTGGCAACAGCCCGACCGCAACATCATGCCGGCCGTCGAACTGCCCAGCCTGCCCCGCGCGCCGTTGCCCGTGATCGGCGTGGCGATCGAGGGGACCGAAACGGCGGTCACGGACAGGGCCGAGCTGCCGGTGATCCATCGCTTCGGAGCGCCGTCGCGCTGGATCGACGTCTTCGACGCGGGCTTCCAGCCGACGGTCTTCGAGGTGTCCGCCGACGCGCCTTGGCTCAAAATCGCGCAAGGCCAGCCCGATGCGAACGGCGACACCAGGTTGGAGGTCTCGGTCGACTGGGCCAGGGCGCCCAAGGGCTTGAGCCGTGCGCCCATCACCATCCAGGGCCTTCGGAATGCGTTCTCGATCACGGCGGTGGTCGACAACCCAGCCCGCAAACCCGCCAAGGGCGCGTTCGTCGAGGCCGGCGGCCTGGCCGCGATCGAGGCCGAGCACCACGCCGCCGCGATCGGCGGTCAGGGCGTGACCTGGAAGACCATCCCGAACCTGGGCCGCACCCTGTCGGGCGTGACCAGCTATCCCTCGACCGCGCCGAGTTCCAAGCCCGGTTCCAGCGCGCCGTCGCTGGACTATCTGGTCGACTTCGAGGCGGCCGGCCCAATCGATCTCACCGTGCTCGTCGCCCCGACGCTGGACTTCCGGGGCGGCCAAGGCCTGGCCTACGCCGTCTCGATCGACGACGCCGCGCCGGTGGTGGTCAACAGCCAGCCCGACCGCTCGAACAAGGCCTGGGACAAGGCGGTGGCCGACAACGTCCGTTCGACAACCACGCGCCTCTCCGTACCCTCGGCCGGCCCGCACCGCGTGCGGCTGTGGCGGGTGGATCCGGGCCTGGTGTTCGAGCGCCTGATGCTGTCGCGCGGCCCGGTCCCGGCGAGTTATCTGGGACCGCCGGAGAGCGTCCGGGCAAGGTAGAGAGCCTAGCCTCCGATCCCCTCTCCCCTTGCGGGAGAGGGTGGCCCGCGAAGCGGGTCGGGTGAGGGGTTGAAGAAAGGAACCGCCGCGATCAGCGGCTGACGCCGGGCGCCAAGCCGACAGGACTATCGACCCCTCATCCGTCGGCTTCGCCGACACCTTCTCCCGCAAGGGGAGAAGGAAACCTCCCCACTAAGTAAGAATCCGAAGCCAATCTTGATCGCCTCGGGGGTTCAGTCGCGCCATCGGAAGGCCCATGTACCGAGCATGGCCGTTCCACCTCCCCAGTTCACCGACGAAGAGATCGATCTGCTGGTCGAGACCTTCTACGCGCGCGTCCGCCGGCACCACCGCCTGGGGCCGATCTTCGAGAAGGCCGTGGGACCCGAGGGCTGGCCCGCGCACCTGGCGACCTTGAAAGACTTCTGGTCGTCGGTGCTGAACACCACCGGCCGCTACAAGGGCCAGCCGATGGTCGCCCACCAGGGCGTCGAGGGGCTGACCGAGGGCCTGTTCACGCCGTGGCTGAACCTGTTCCACCAGACCTGCGTCGAGCTGTTCGACGCCCCCCGCGCGGCGATCGTCGGCCAGAAGGCCGAGCGCATCGCCGCCAGCCTGAAGCTGGGTTTGTTCTTCAAGCCCGGAGCGGTGGCTTGAGCGCCCCCGAACGCGCCCGGGAGGCGCTGGCCGACCACGGCTTCGTCCGTTTCGAGGGCCAGGAGACCCGCGCCCTGCTCGGCCCCGCCGACGCCGCCTGGGCCAGCTTCGCCGACAGCTGGAACGACCTGCCCGTGGACGGCTTCATGGCCGACGGCGGCCGCTATCGCCGGCGGCGGTTCGCGGCCTTCGCGGCCTCGCCCGGCGCCGTCGAGCGCAAGCCGCATCAACCGCACTGGCAGAGCCGCGACTACAACCCGCTGAACGGCGGCGTGCAGCGCTGGTTCGAGCCGGTCACCGACACGATCGCCGACCACCCGGTGACCCGGGGCATCCTCCGCGCCGGGCTCGAGCTGTTCCATTCGATCAGCGCCCTGCCGCCCGCCGCCTGGCACGTCGAGCTACACCAGTTCCGCATCGAGGCGCGCGCCGGCGAGGAGGGTCAGCCCACGCCCGAGGGCGCGCACCGCGACGGCGTCGACTGGGTGATCGTCATGCTGGTGGACCGCCAGAACGTCGACAGCGGCGTCACCGACATCTTCGCCCCGGACGGAACCAGCCTGGGCTCGTTCACCCTGACCGCGTCGGGCGACGCGGTGTTCCTGGACGACCACCGCGTACTGCACGGCGTGACCCCGATCCGGCCGCTGGACCCCGCCGGGCCGGCCGTCCGCGACGTGCTGGTGGTGACCTACAGGCGCGAGGAACCCGCCGCCGCCGGGTAAGCTCGCCCACCGGTTGCTGCGACCGTTTGCCTCACGCCTTAACCATTTGGACCGTGATCACGGCGTGCGACGGTGAGGTTCGACCTTCCAGTAGGACTGAGCGTCCGTCACGCATGTCTCGAGACGATCAAGCCCTGCCGCCCTATCCGCCCCTGGAGCGCCGCGCGGTGTTTTCCAGCGCGATGGCGGACGCGGTGCCGATCCTGATCAGCTATGTCGATCGCGAGGAGCGCTACCGCTTCGTCAACCGCGCCTATGAACGCTGGTTCGGAGTCGACCGCTCGGAAATCGAGGGCAAAACCCTGCTCGAGGTGCTGGGCGAGGCCGCCTACGGCCGCCTGCGCCCGCATGTCCGCCGCGCCCTGGCGGGCGAGAGCGTCACCTTCGAAGGCCAGGTCGACTACCAGCAGGCGGGCGTCCGCCACATCGAGGCGCAGTACGTGCCCGACTTCGCCCGGGACGGCGAGATCCCCGGCTACTACGTCCTGGTCACCGACATTTCCGACCGCAAGACGGCCGAGGTGGAGCTGGGGCGGATGCTGGCCGGCGAACGGCGGCGGGCGGCCCTGCTGGACTTGGGGCAGACGCTGCGGGACGAGGCCGATCCCGACGCCATCGCCCAGACCGCCGCCCGCATGCTGGCCGAGCAGTTGAACGTCGCCCGCGCCGGCTATGGCGAGATGGACGGCGACAGCGACATCGCCGACATCGTCGCCGACGACGGTCGCGCCGAGTCCGGGGTCGCGCGGCTCAAGGGCCAGCGGTTCCGCCTCGAGGACTTCGGTCCCTCGATGAGCGCCGACCAGCGGGCGGGCGTCACCATCGTCATCGGCGACGTGGCGCTGGACGAGCGCACCAACGCGCCCGAAGCGCTGGAGGCCTACGCCGCGATCGGGGTGCGGGCCTTCGTGACCGTCTCGCTGGTCAAGGCCGGCGTGCTGGCGTCGTACCTGTTCGTCGCCCACGACGCGCCGCGCGCCTTCACGCCCGACGAGATCGCCTTCGTCGCCGACGTCGCCGAGCTGATCTGGACGGCCCGCGAGCGCGCCCGCTCGGACATCGCCTTGCAGCGGGCGGAAGAGACCGAGCGCCTGCTGATCCGCGAGGTCGACCACCGGGCCAAGAACGTGCTGGCCGTGGTCCAGTCGCTGGCCCAGCTGACCCCGTTCGAGAACAAGGACCAGTATGTCCAGGCCCTGTCGGGCCGCATCGGTTCGCTGGCGCGCGCCCACAGCCTGCTGTCGACCGCCCGCTGGACCGGCGTCGACCTGCACGACCTGCTGCAGCTGGAGCTGGACCCCTATGGCGGCGACGGCGTCGAGCAGGTGCTGATCGACGGCCCGCCGGTGCTGATCGACGCCCAGGCGGCCCAGTCCCTGGCCCTGGTGATCCACGAGCTGGCCACCAACGCCAGCAAGTACGGCGCGCTGTCGCGACCTCTGGGGCGGCTGGCGGTCATCTGGTCATGGGGCGCCGACGGCGTGCTGAACCTGATCTGGCGCGAGGACGCCGGCGCGCCGGTGACGCCGCCGGCCCGGCGCGGCTTCGGCTCGACCCTGATCGAGAGCGCGGTCAAGCAGGCCGGCGCCCGCGTCGAGCTGATCTGGCGCCCGCAGGGCCTGAAGGTCAGGCTCGACATCCTGAAGGGCGCGCAGTCCCGCCTGGCCGAAAGCGCCCCCGCCTATCGCCCCGGCCTGGCGGCCGAGGAGAGCCCGGCCTTGCGCGACCAGCGCGTGCTGATCGTCGAGGACGAGGCGGTGGTGGCCATGGAGCTGACCCGCGTGCTGACCGAGGCCGGCGCCAAGGTCGTCGGCCCCGCCGGCACGATCGAGGAGGCCCTGGACCTGATGGCCGGCCAGCCGATCGACCGCGCCGTCCTGGACGTCAATCTGGGTGGTCGCTCGATCACCCCGGTCGCCGAGGCCCTGACGGGCCGCCGCATCCCGTTCGTCTATCTGACCGGCTACCAGGAGCCCGACGTCGACGGCGGTCCGATCCTGCGCAAGCCGGTGGCCGCCAGCGCGTTGCTGGGGGCCTTGGCGCGCGGCCTGCCGCCCGCGGCGGGACAGGTCCTCCCCCGCTAGCCCCTTACGTGACCGAAAAGACGCCAGCTGGGCCCGGATCGCGCCTTCTGGCTTGATATTGCAATTCGTTCTCAAGTATGGACGAGCGTCCCGCCGCCAAGGTTCGCCAGACGCCCGTGAAATCCGCCGCCGATCAGCACCGCCGTTCGTTCTGGCTGAAGCAGCTGCACCAGTGGCACTGGATCAGCGCGGCCCTGTCGCTGATCGGCATGCTGCTGTTCGCGATCACCGGCTTCACCCTGAACCACGCCAGCCAGATCGAGGCCAAGCCTGTGGTGGTGTCGCGCAAGGCGACCCTGCCGCCCGACCTGCTGGCCCTGCTGGCCAAGGGTCCGGAAGAAGGCAAGCGCCCCCTGCCCGTCCCGCTGGAGCCGTTCCTCGACAAGGCCGTCGGGGCCGAGGTCGCCGGGCGCGAGGGCGAGTGGTCGGCCGACGAGGTCTATGTCGCCCTGGCCCGTCCGGGCGGCGACGCCTGGGTCTCGATCGACCGCGCGACCGGCGCCGTCGAGCACGAGAAGACCACGCGCGGCGCGATCTCCCTGCTCAACGACCTGCACAAGGGCCGCAACGCCGGCAAGGCCTGGGGCTGGTTCATCGACATCTTCGCCGGCGCCTGCATGGTCTTCGCGGTCACCGGCCTGATCCTGCTGCAGTTCCACGCCCGCGCCCGGCCGCTGACCTGGCCGCTGGTCGGGCTGGGCCTGGCCGCGCCCGTCATTCTCGTCATCCTGTTCGTCCACCTCTGAGGCAGACACCGTGAAGCGTTCGATCTCCTTCCTGACCTTCGCTGGCGCGGCCATTGGCGCCGGCTCCGCCATCGCCACGCCGGCCATGGCCGCCGATCTCAACGTGACCTTCGACATCCCCAAGCTGTCGGTCGCCGAATACCACGCCCCGTTCGTGGCGGTCTGGATCGAGAACCCGGCCGACTCCTCCGCCGCCGGCACCCTGTCGGTCTGGTTCAAGCCCAACCACGAGAAGTGGCTGAAGGACATGCGCCTGTGGTGGCGCAAGGCCGGCCGCGAAATGACCATCCCCGCCGACGGCGTCACCGGCGCCACCCACGCGCCGGGCCCGCAGAAGGTGACGTTCAGCGGCGCCAAGGGTCCCCTGAAGGACCTCAAGCCCGGCCAGTACACCCTGGTCGTCGAGGCCGCCCGCGAGGCCGGCGGCCACGAAGCCGTCCGCGTGCCCTTCACCTGGGGCAAACCTGGCAAGCCGGCGACCGCCAAGGGCGCCGCCGAGCTGGGCGCCGTCACCGTCGCCGTGAAGTGAGGAGGGGATCATGAAGGGTCTCAAGACGCGCCTGCTCGCCGCCGCCGCCGCCCTCGGTGCGGCGGTGCTCGCGCCGGCGGCCGCCCAGGCCGCGCGCAGCTGGGTGCTGCCGTCCACCACCACCCTCTCGGGCGCCAACGCCTGGGTGACGGTCGACGCCGCCAGCTCCGACGAACTCTACTTCCCCGACCTGCGTCCGCTGCGCATCGAGTCGATCCAGGTGCTCGACGCCGACGGCCAGTCGGTCCAGCCGCAGAGCCCCGCGATGGGCAAGTTCCGCTCGACCTTCGACGTCCAGCTGACCAAGCCTGGCACCTACAAGATCGCCTCGGTCTCGACTTCGGTGATGGCCAGCTACACCGAGAACGGCGAGGTCAAGCGCTTCCGCGGCAGCGGCGAGGACTTCGCCAAGCAGGTCCCGGCCGGCGCGGCCGACCTCAAGACCATCCGAACGCTGGCCCGCAGCGAGACCTTCGTCACCCGCGATAAGCCCACCGACGGCGCGCTGAAGCCGACCGGCCAGGGCCTGGAACTGGTCCCGGTGACCCACCCATCCGACGTAGTCGCCGCCGAGCCGGCGACCTTCAAGCTGCTGCTGGACGGCAAGCCGGCCGCCGATCTCGAGGTCACCCTGATGCGCGGCTACGAGCACTGGTCGGGCAAGCCGTCCGCCGAGCTCAAGGCCAAGACCGGCCCCGACGGCGCCTTCAAGGTCACCCTGCCGCAAGCCGGCCTGTGGTGGATCAGCGCCAGCTACCGCACCGGCGAGACCGGCCGCGGCGGCCCGCCGCCGCCAGGCGCGATGGGCGGAATGCCTGGCATGGGTGGTCCGGGCGCTCCGGGCGGCGGTGAAGGTGGTCGCGGTCCCCAAGGCCCAGCCCAGCCGCTGGCCGGCGACGGCTACAGCGCCAGCTACACCGCCGTGATCGAAGCCCAGCTGCCGTAAGGACCATAGAAGCTGTCATCCCGGCCAAGCGCGAAGCGCGCCGAGCCGGGACCGCCGGAAGCGCCGCGCTTGCCGTGGTCCCGGCTCTCCGCTGCGCTACGGCCGGGATGACAGCTTCTGTTGTGAAAAGATGCCCCGCGTCCTTGTCCCCGCCCTGACCACGCCGCCCGCCCGCCCCGTCGGCGGGAGCGTGCGCGCGTTCGGCGGCGCGACCATGGGCACGACCTGGTCGGTCAAGGCGGTGCTGCCGGCCACCACCGATCTGCCGGCGCTCGAGGCCATGGTCCAGCGCGCCCTCGACACGGTCGTCGCCCAAATGAGTCCCTGGGAGCCGCTGTCGCACCTGTCCCGCTACAACCGCGCCGCGCCGGGAAGCTGGACCTCACTGCCTACCGCGATCCTGACCGTCCTGCGCCGCGCGATCGAGGTCGCCGAGGCCAGCCACGGGGCCTTCGACCCGACCCTCGGCCCCCTGACCGATCTCTGGGGCTTCGGCCCCGCCCCCTTTTCCGGCCAACCGCCGACCGCCGAGACCATCGCATCCCTGCGTGACGCCAACGGCTGGAAGCGCCTGGTCCTGGACGGCGACGCCCTGTTGCAGCCTGGCGGGCTGAGCTTGGACCTCAATGGGATCGCCAAGGGCTTCGGGGTCGACCAGGCCGCCGCCGCGCTCGATCGCGCCGGCGTGAAGAGCTATCTGGTCGAGGTCGGCGGCGAGCTGCGCGGGACCGGCGCCAAGCCCGACGGCCAGCCGTGGTGGGTCGAGCTGGAGCGGCCGCCGACGGCTAGCGGCGGAGACGTCACCGTCGTCGCCCTGCATGATCTCTCGGTCGCCACTTCGGGCGACTATCGCCGGTTCTTCGACCACGCCGGCCGCCGCTACGCCCACACCCTGGATCCGGCCACCGGCGCTCCGACCACCAACCCGACCGTCAGCGTCACGGTCCTGGCCAAGGACTGCATGAGCGCCGACGCCTGGGCCACGGCCCTGACCGTCATCGCCCCCGACGACGCCCTGGCCTTCGCCGCCGGGCACGACCTGGCGGCGTTGATCGTCAGCCGGTCGGCGGATGGTTTGGACGAGCGCCTGTCGCCCGCCCTGCAGGCGATGCTGGACGGATGATCGACCCGTCCGCCCTTTCGCCTGAGGCGCGCCGCTTGGCCGCCGCCGGGCTCGTGGCCGGGGTCTACGCCCTGTTCTGCGGCGCCATGGCCCTGCGAGAGGCCCTGCGCCGCCGCGCGGTTCGTCAAGCGGCCGAGGCGCTGTCGCGCGGCGCTGGGGAGCCGGTGCTGGTCGCCTATGCCAGTCAGACCGGCTTCGCCGAGGAGCTGGCCGCCGCCACCGCCAAGGCCTTGTCGGAAGCCGGGACGCCCGTGACCCTGCGCGACCTCTCGGCCGTCACCGCCGCCGACCTCGCCGGCCGCGCCCTGTTCGTGGTCAGCACCACCGGCGAAGGCGACGCTCCCGACCCGGCCCGCGCCTTCATCCGCGACGTGATGAAGGACGGCGCCGATCTTTCGGCCCTGCGCTACGGCGTGCTGGCCCTGGGCGACTCGACCTATGCCCACTTCTGCGCCTTCGGCCGGAGCCTGGACGCCTGGCTGGCGCGGAACGGCGGCCAGCCGCTGTTCGACCGGGTCGAGGTTGACGACGGCGACCCGGCGGCCCTGCGCCACTGGCAGGGCCAGATCGCCCTGCTGACCGGGGTCACCGACGCGCCCGACTGGAGCCGACCGGCCTATGGTCCCTGGACCCTGGCCGAGCGCCGCCTGCTGAATCCAGGCAGCCCCGGCGGCGAGGCCTGGCATGTGCGCCTGACCCCCGCCGACGGCGCGAGCTGGGAGGCCGGCGACATCCTGGAAATCGGCCCGCGCAATGCCCCAGCCGAGGTCGAGGCGCTGATCGCCGCGCTGGGCCTGCCGGATGCGGCCGCCGAGACGCTGTCGAGCCTGCGTCTGCCGCACGAACCCGCCGCGATCGAGGCTCTGCGCGGCCTGTCCGTCGAAGCGATCGCCGAGCGCCTCACCGCCCTGCCCCATCGCGAATACTCGATCGCCTCGCTGCCGGCCGACGGCGGGGTCGAGCTGATCGTCCGCCTGATGCCTCGCGCCGGCGGTCAGCCGGGCCTGGGCTCGGGCTGGCTGTGCCGGTTCGCGAAGGTCGGCCAGGCGATCGACGCCCGGGTGCGGACCAACCGGAGCTTCCATGCTCCGGAGCCCGAGCGTCCGCTGATCCTGATCGGCTCGGGCACGGGCCTGGCCGGCCTGCGCGCCCACCTGAAGGCGCGTGCGGTGAACGGGGCCAACCGCAACTGGCTATTGTTCGGCGAGCGGACGGCGGCCCACGACCATTTCCATCGCGACGAGATCGAAGGCTGGACGGCCTCGGGCGTGATCGGGCGTTTGGACCTGGCCTTCTCCCGCGACCAGGCCGAGCGGGTCTATGTCCAGCACCGCCTGCACGGGGCGGCGGACGCGCTGCGCCAGTGGGTGGCCGACGGCGCGGCGCTCTATGTCTGCGGGTCGCTGGAGGGGATGTCGCGCGACGTCCATGCGGCGTTGGTCGAGGTCTTGGGCGCGGACGGGGTGGAGCGGCTGACCGACGAGGGGCGGTATCGGCGGGACGTGTACTGAGCGCTCAGCGGCGCATCAGATCCGCCCGCTCCTCCGGCGTGTTCGCCCCCCGCAGCCGCGCCATCGCGCCATCCGTAACCGGCAAGGCGGCCAGCCCGGCCCGCTCGACCAGCCGCCGCAGCGGCCAGCCCGGCTCGGCGCTTTCCGGCAGGGCGCTCGCGTCCAGCACCATCGGCAGCGGCAGGCCCTCATAGGTCGCGCCCGGCGAGGCCGCCGCCAGCAAGGGCGCGAGATCCTCGATCGTCACGGTCGGCGCATCGACCGCCAGCACCAGCAGTCGCGTGGCCCCCAACGCCGCCGCCCCGGCCAGCAGGCCGCCGACCGGGCCCGCGCCGGCCTCGCCATCCGGAACCCATGGCAGGCCCAGATCGGCGCCGGCGGTCACCAGCGCCTCCGCCCCGGCCGCCCTGGCCAAGGCCGCGACGCGGTCGATGGCGCGCTGGCCGCCCCAGTCGAGCAGGGCCTTGTCGCGCCCCATCCGCCGGGAGCCGCCGCCACACAGGATGATCGCGCCGAGGGTGTTCATGTCCCCGTCTTAGCAGGATTTTCCAGCGGTCTTCCAAGCTGCGCCCGAAGCGGTCTAGTGTCCGGCCCGCAAAGGGACGGAAAAAGAATGAGCCAGCCTGTCGAGCGCCAGCGTCGTCGTACGACCCAGAGCGCCACGATCCGTGACGTCGCCGCCCGGGCGGGCGTGTCGCCGATGACCGTGTCGCGGGTGATCAACCGCGAGAGCACCGTCAAGGAAGAGACCCGGGCCCTGGTCGAGAAGGCCATCTCCGACCTCAACTACGCCCCCAATCCCGCCGCGCGCAGCCTGGCCGGCTCGGCCCCGTTCCGCATCGGCCTGCTCTACGACAACCCCTCGACTGGCTATTTGTCGGAGTTCCTGGTCGGGGCCCTGGACGAGAGCAGCCGCACCGGCGCCCAGATCGTCATCGAGAAGTGCGCAGAGCCCGAACTGGCCCGCGCCACCCTGGCCCGACTGCTGAAGACCGGCGTCGACGGCCTGATCCTGCCGCCGCCGCTGTGCGAGTCGCCCGAGGTCCTGGCCGAGGTGAAGGCCGCCGGCGCCGCCGCCGTGGCCGTGGCTCCCGGCATGGCCAGCAGCGACATGGCCACCATCCGCATCGACAACGAGGCGGCCGCCTACGAGCTGACCCAGCACCTGATCAGCCTGGGCCACAAGCGCTTCGGCTTCATCAAGGGCCACCCGAACCAGACCGTCAGCCAGCAGCGCCTGGACGGCTTCATGGCCGCCCTGAAGGCCGCCGGGATCCCGATGGAAGACATCCGGGTCGAGCAGGGCTACTTCACCTACCGTTCGGGCCTGGAGGCGGCCGAGCGGCTGCTGGCGGCCGATCCGCGCCCCACCGCCGTGTTCGCCGCCAACGACGACATGGCCGCCGCCACCGAGGGCCTGGCCCACCGCCTGGGCCTGGACGTGCCGGGCGACCTGTCGATCGTCGGCTTCGACGACACCTCGATCGCCGACAACATCTGGCCCGCCCTGACCACCGTCCACCAGCCGATCGCCGCCATGGCCCGCGCGGCCGTCGACCTGGTGCTGGAGGAGATCCGCCGCCACCGCGACGGCGGCGGCGAGCCCCGCCAGCTGATCCATCCGCACACCTTGATCGTGCGGGATTCCAGCGGGCCGGTGGGGGAGTAGGAAACCCTCCTCACCCTGCCACGCCTCCGGCGCGGGCCCCGCCCTCTCCCTCTGGGAGAGGGGTAAAAAAGATTGGTCAGACAACGTGCTTGCCGTCCCCGCATGTTAGCGCTACCAAGTGCCTGACGAACGAGCGCCGCCGACAGTAGCGGCAGCCTGTAGACGCTCGACAATGGGGAGACGACGCCGTGGGCGTGAGTGAATTCCTTCCGGAAGACTGGAAAGACGCGACCCTGCTGGGCCGCATCGACTTCGGCGATGGCCCGACGCCCGTGCTGGTGCGCGGCGGCCGCGTCGAGGACATGTCCAGGATCGCCCCCACCGTCGCCGACCTGATGAACGCCTTCGCGCCTGGGACCGCGATCCCGCGCGGCGAGGACAAGGGGCCGCTCGAAGCCCTCGACATCCGCCCCGTCTGGGACGATCCCGACAGCGCCGCGCCGGTGAAGCTGCTGGCTCCTGTCGACCTGCAATGCCTGAAGGCCGCCGGGGTGACCTTCGCCGTCTCGACCTTGGAGCGGGTGATCGAGGAGCGCGCGCGCGGCGACGCCGCCGAGGCCCTGAAAATCCGCGCCCAGCTGGCCGACCGCATGGGCGGCGACCTCAAGAGCGTCAATCCGGGTTCGGAAGGCGCGGCCCGCCTGAAGGACGCCCTGATCGCCGACGGCCTGTGGTCGCAATATCTGGAAGTGGCCATCGGCCCCGACGCCGAGATCTTCACCAAGGGCCCGACCCTGTCCTCGATGGGCTGGGGCGACCATGTCGGCGTCCGCTACGACAGCCACTGGAACAATCCGGAGCCGGAAGTCGTGCTGCTGTGCGACGGCTCGGGCGAGATCCGCGGCGCCTCGCTGGGCAACGACGTCAACCTGCGCGACTTCGAAGGCCGTTCGGCCCTGCTGCTCAGCAAGGCCAAGGACAACAACGCCTCGTGCGCGATCGGCCCGTTCTTCCGGCTGTTCGACGCCACCTTTGCCCTGGACGATGTCCGCTCGGCCGAGGTCGAGCTGAAGATCACCGGCCGCGACAACTTCGTGCTCGACGGCCACAGCAATATGAGCCTGATCAGCCGCGATCCCGCCGTGCTGGCCGGGCAAGCGTTCGGCAAGCAGCACCAGTATCCGGACGGCTTCGCCCTGTTCCTGGGCACCATGTTCGCCCCGATCCAGGACCGCGACGCGCCGGGCCAGGGCTTCACCCACAAGGTCGGCGACCGCGTCCGCGTCTCGACGCCCAAGCTGGGCGTGCTCGAGAACGAAGTCACCACCTGCGACAAGGCCAAGCCGTGGACGTTCGGCATCTCGGCCCTGATCCGCAACCTGGCCGGCCGCGGCCTCCTGTAAATCCAGATCGAAGGAGCTCGGCGATGACCGACACCCTGCGCCACTACATCGGCGGCGAACGCGTCGCCGCCGACGCTCCGGCCGAGAGCCTGAACCCGTCCAACACCAACGACGTCGTCGCCAGGGTGCCGATGGGCGGCCAGGCCGAGGTCGACGCCGCCGTCGACGCGGCGAAGAAGGCCTTCCCGTCGTGGTCGGACGCCTCGCCGGAAGTCCGCTCGGACCTGCTGGACAAGGTCGGCTCGACGATCATCGCCCGCAGCGCCGAGATCGGTAAGCTTCTGGCCCGCGAAGAGGGCAAGACCCTGCCGGAAGGCATCGGCGAGACCGTCCGCGCCGGCCGCATCTTCAAGTACTTCGCCGGCGAGGCCCTGCGCCGCCACGGCCAGAATCTGGAAAGCACCCGCCCGGGTGTCGAGATCCAGACCTATCGCCAGGCCGTCGGCGTGTTCGCCCTGGTCACGCCCTGGAACTTCCCGATCGCCATCCCGGCCTGGAAGGCGGCTCCGGCCCTGGCCTTCGGCAACACCGTGGTGATCAAGCCGGCCGGCCCGACCCCGGCCACCGCCAACGTGCTGGCCGACATCATGCAGGAGTGCGGCGCTCCGGCCGGCGTGTTCAACATGCTGTTCGGCCGAGGCTCGATGGGCGACGCCCTGATCAAGCACAAGGACGTCGACGGCGTCTCGTTCACCGGCTCGCAAGGCGTAGGCGCGCAAGTCGCCGCCGCCGCCATGGCCCGCCAGGCCCGCGTGCAGCTGGAGATGGGCGGCAAGAACCCGCTGATCATCCTGGACGACGCCGACCTGGAACGCGCGGTCGCCATCGCCCTGGACGGCTCGTTCTACGCCACCGGCCAGCGCTGCACCGCCAGCTCGCGCCTGATCGTCCAGGACGGCATCCACGACAAGTTCGTGGCCCTGTTGGCCGAGAAGATCGCCGCCCTGCGGGTCGGCGACGCGCTCGACCCCAACACCCAGATCGGCCCGGCCGTCTCCGAAGACCAGATGGAGACCAGCTACAAGTACATCGACATCGCCACCGGCGAAGGCGGCCGCGTGGTCACCGGCGGCGGGCGGCTGAAGCTCGACAATCCGGGCTGGTACGTGCAGCCGACCCTGATCGCCGACACGCAAGCCGGCATGCGGATCAACAACGAGGAGGTCTTCGGGCCCGTCGCCTCGACCATCCGCGTGAAGAGCTACGAAGAGGCTCTGGAGATCGCCAACGGCGTCGAGTTCGGCCTGTCGGCCGGCATCGCCACCACCTCGCTGAAGCACGCGCGCCACTTCCAGCGCTACGCCAAGGCAGGCATGACCATGGTCAACCTGGCCACCGCCGGCGTCGACTACCATGTGCCGTTCGGCGGCACGAAGAGCAGCTCGTACGGCGCCCGCGAACAGGGCTTCGCGGCGGTCGAGTTCTTCACCCAGACCAAAACCTCCTACTCGTGGTCGTGAGCAGCATGTCCTCAGCCATCTATCCTAGCCTGAAGGGCAAGCGCGTCGTCATCACCGGCGGCGGCTCGGGCATCGGGGCCGGCCTCGTCGCCGGCTTCGTGCGCCAGGGCGCGGAAGTGATCTTCCTCGACATCGTCGACGCGGATTCCACCGCCCTGGTCGAGCAGCTGTCGGCCGGTGCGGCGATCGCGCCGGTCTACAAGCGCTGCGACCTGATGGACCTGGACGCGCTGAAGGCCGTGCTGGCCGAGGTTGGCGACGTCGACGTGCTGGTCAACAACGCCGGCAACGACGACCGCCACACCCTGGCCGACATCACCCCGGCCTATTGGGACAACCGGATCGGCGTGAACCTGCGCCACATGCTGTTCGCGGCCCAGGCGCTGGCGCCCGGCATGGCCAAGCGCGGCGGCGGGGCGATCATCAACTTCGGCTCGATCAGCTGGCACCTCGGCCTGGAGGACCTGGTCCTCTACGAAACCGCCAAGGCCGGCATCGAGGGCATGACCCGGGCCCTGGCCCGCGAACTGGGCCCCGACGACATCCGCGTCACCTGCGTGGTGCCGGGCAACGTCAAGACCAAGCGCCAGGAGAAGTGGTACACGCCGGAAGGCGAGGCCGAGATCGTCAAGGCCCAGTGCCTGAAGGGCCGCATCGTCCCCGAGAACGTCGCTTCGCTGGTGCTGTTCCTGGCCTCCGACGACGCCGCTCTGTGCACCGGCCACGAGTACTGGATCGACGCGGGCTGGCGCTGATCGGCAGAAACTGTCATCCCGGCCCGGCGCGTAGCGCATCGAGCCGGGACCGCCGCGAGCGCTGAGCTTCTTGCGGTCCCGGCTCTCCGCTAGGCTGCGGCCGGGATGACAATTTGAGATGAGCAGATGACCGTTACTCCTACCTGTGTCTGGGATCTGAAGGCCACTCTGGGCGAAGGTCCCATCTGGACCGGCAATGCGCTGTGGTTCGTGGACATCAAGGGCCACGCGATCCACCGCTTTGAGCCCGCCACCGGCGAGGGCCTGAACGTCGGCGCGCCCGAGCAGGTGACCTTCCTGGCGCCGCTGGCCGTCGGCGGCGGCTTCATCGCCGGCCTGAAGTCGGGCCTTTACAAGTTCAACCTGCTGACGGGCTTCCAGAAGATCCTCGATGTCGAGGACGTCGCCCTGGATAACCGTCCCAACGACGCCACGGTCGACGCCCAAGGCCGACTGTGGTTCGGCACCATGCACGACGGCGAGGCCAACAAGAGCGGCGCGCTCTATCGCATGGACGCCGCCGGCGTGGCGCGGATGGACAAGGACATCTGCATCACCAACGGCCCGTGCGTCTCGCCGGACGGCAAGACCCTCTACAACACCGACACCCTGGAAAAGATCATCTGGGCCTACGACCTGGCCGAGGACGGGACGCTGTCGAACAAGCGCCCCTTCGTGAAGATCGCCCTCGGCGACGACGTCTATCCGGACGGCTCGGTCGTCGACTCCGAAGGCTATGTCTGGACGGCCCTGTGGGGCGGCTTCGGCGCCATCCGCTTCTCGCCGGCCGGTGAGGCCGTGGCCCGCATCGAGCTGCCGGCCCCCAACGTCACCAAGCCCTGCTTCGGCGGGCCCGACCTGAAAACCCTCTACTTCACCACCGCCCGCAAGGGCCTGAGCGACGAGACCCTGGCCCAGTATCCGCTGGCCGGCGGCCTGTTCGCGATCCAGGTCGATGTCGCGGGCCAGCCCCAATACGAGGTTCGCCTTGCCTAACCGTACGCCCCGCCGGTTCCGGTCCCGCGATTGGTTCGATAACCCCGACCACATCGACATGACCGCGCTCTATCTCGAGCGCTTCATGAACTACGGGATCACGCCGGAGGAGCTGCGAAGCGGCAAGCCGATCATCGGCATCGCCCAGACCGGCAGCGACATCTCGCCGTGCAACCGCATCCACCTCGATCTGGTGAGCCGGGTGCGCGACGGGATTCGCGACGCCGGCGGCATCCCCATGGAGTTTCCGGTCCATCCGATCTTCGAGAACTGCCGTCGCCCGACGGCGGCGCTGGATCGGAACCTCTCCTATCTCGGCCTGGTCGAGACCCTGCACGGCTATCCGATCGACGCCGTCGTCTTGACCACCGGTTGCGACAAGACCACCCCGGCCGGGATCATGGCCGCCACCACGGTCAACATCCCGGCCATCGTCCTGTCGGGCGGCCCGATGCTGGACGGCTGGCACGAGAACGAGCTGGTCGGCTCGGGCACGGTGATCTGGCGCTCGCGCCGCAAGCTGGCGGCCGGCGAGATCACCGAGGAAGAGTTCATCGACCGCGCGGCCTCCTCGGCCCCCTCGGCCGGTCACTGCAACACCATGGGCACCGCCTCGACCATGAACGCGGTCGCCGAGGCCCTGGGCTTGTCGCTGACCGGCTGCGCGGCCATCCCCGCCCCCTACCGCGAGCGCGGCCAGATGGCCTATCGCACGGGTCAGCGGATCGTCGACCTGGCCTATGAGGACATCAAGCCGAAGGACATCCTGACGAAGAAGGCCTTCGAGAACGCCATCGCTCTGGTGGCGGCGGCCGGCGGCTCGACCAACGCCCAGCCGCACATCGCGGCCATGGCGCGCCACGCGGGCCTGGAGATCACCGCCGACGACTGGCGGGCCGCCTACGACATCCCGCTGATCGTCAACATGCAGCCGGCCGGCAAGTACCTGGGCGAGCGCTTCCACCGGGCCGGCGGCGCGCCGGCGGTGCTGTGGGAGCTGTTGCAGCAAGGCCGCCTGCACGGCGACGTCCTGACCGTCACGGGCAAGACCATGGCCGAGAACCTCGAGGGCCGCGAGACGGGCGACCGCGAGGTGATCTTCCCCTACGCCCAGCCCCTGGCCGAGAAGGCCGGCTTCCTGGTGCTGAAGGGCAACCTGTTCGACTTTGCGATCATGAAGTCCAGCGTCATCGGCGCCGACTTCCGGGCCCGCTACCTGTCCAAACCCGGCCAGGAGGACATCTTCGAGGCCCGCGCCATCGTGTTCGACGGCTCGGACGACTATCACCACCGCATCAATGACCCGGCCCTGAACATCGACGAGCACTGCATTCTCGTCATTCGCGGGGCCGGGCCGATCGGCTGGCCGGGCTCGGCCGAGGTCGTCAACATGCAGCCGCCGGATCACCTGCTGAAGAAGGGGATCATGAGCCTTCCGACTCTGGGCGACGGCCGCCAGTCGGGCACCGCCGACAGCCCTTCGATCCTGAACGCCTCGCCGGAAAGCGCCATCGGCGGCGGCCTGTCGTGGCTGCGCACCGGCGACACCATCCGCATCGATCTCAACACGGGCCGCTGCGACGCGCTGGTGGACGAGGCGACGATCGCCGAGCGCCGCAAGGAGGGGATCCCGGCCGTGCCGGAGACCATGACCCCCTGGCAGGAGATCTACCGCGCCCATACGGGCCAGCTGGAGACCGGCGGCGTTCTGGAATTCGCGGTCAAGTACCAGGACCTGGCGGCCAAGCTGCCCCGGCACAATCACTGAGGGCTTCCAACTAACGGCCCTGACCATCGAAAAGCGAAAGCCCCTGGAGCGATCCAGGGGCTTTTTCGTTAGGCCTCGTCCGCGAACGAGCGGGTCTCGGCCGCCGGGCCGATGCCGCTCTTTTCGAGGACGCTGTCGGCGGTCGCGACGACCGCCTGAGCGCTCGCCTGGCTGCTGGCGACGAGCACGACCTCCTCGCCGGAGACCACGGCCCACCGATCGCCATAAGGGCGGATAGAAAAGTGCGGGCTGTGATCAGTCATGTCAGGTGCTCAAACGCGCCGGCAGACTTAAAGTTCAAGATGGCCGAAACAAGGCAGCTTGACCAATGCCTGAGCAGTTCAAATGCACGAAGGTATTCAGCTTGGGCATTCAGCGTATTCGCCAAGGTAAACAAACGTGACCATATCGGAGAGTATTAAAAAATCCTTAATAAATCTGCAGCGAATTGTAAAATTCTCCTGTAGGTTGAACCCAAAACAGGTAGTATAGTGCAACTGTCGGGGCCGTTCTTTCTGTTGCACATACAACATGTTGTCTTTGACCAGAGCACCAGATCAACGCCGTGAATCCCCCACCCTGGTGGTCCTTACGACCGCCTTGCAGCTGGGCCTTGTCGTGCTGGTCTGGTTGCTGGCGCTGATTCCCGCCGCCCTGGCCGCCTTAACTATCCTCACAGTAAAGCTGGTGGGTCGTGCTTTGCGCGGGCCCTCCAGTTCCTCACCGCGGTCCGAGGGGGACCAGCCATGAGCATGCGCCCCGCCCACGCCGCCGATCTCGCCCCCCTGGCCCGTCTCTGGTGGCAAGGCTGGCGCGACGCCCATCTGCCGCTCGTGCCCAAGGCGCTGGTGGCGCGGCGCACGCTGGACAGCTTCATCGACCGCATGGCGATCGCCCTGCCCCGCGTCCGCACGCTGGGGCCGGTCGGCGCGCCGCTGGGCTTTCACCTGATCAAGGGCGACGAGCTGAACCAGGTCTATGTCGACGAGGAATCGCGCGGCGCGGGCGTCGCCACCCTGTTGATGATCGACGCCGAGGACCGCCTGCTGGAGGCCGGAGTCACGACACCTTGGCTGGCCTGCGCCATCGGCAACGCCCGCGCCGCGCGCTTCTGCCAAAAGTCCGGCTGGACGCGGGTCCGCCCGCAGACCGTCCCGACGGAGATCCCGGGCGGCTGGTACCCTCTCAAGATCTGGCGCTACGAGAAGGCGCTGGCCCAGCCCTCGGCCTGGACCGCCCGCGGCGCGAGCGAGCTTTCCGAGTCGCGGTCTTTCGCGCAAAGCGCTACCGAGGCCAACGAACGCCCCGAGGACCGCCCCAGAGCGACGACATGGACGCCCGTCCCGCCGACCCTTCCGAACTGAACGCCCTGGCCCGTCTGTGGTGGCGGGGCTGGCGCGACGCACACCTGACGCTGGTCCCCGAGGCGCTCGTGGCCCTGCGCGGCCTCGACAGCTTCACCGCCCGCATGGCCGTCGCCCTGTCCGACGTTCGTGCGCTGGGACCGGTCGGGGCGCCGCTGGGCTTCCATTTCATCAAGGCCGACGAGCTGAACCAGTTCTACCTGGCCGCCGAGGCTCGCGGGACCGGGGCGGCGGGGCGCCTGATGGCCGACGCCGAGGCAAGGCTTCTGGACCGAGGCGTCACCACGCCCTGGCTGGCCTGCGCGATCGGCAACGCCCGCGCCGCCCGCTTCTACGAAAAGGCCGGCTGGACCCTGGCCCGCGTCGAGACCGTGCCCACCGAGACCTCGGCGGGCTGGTTCCCGCTCGAGGTCTGGCGCTACGAGAAGCGGCTGGCCTAGCCTTGGCTCTGCCTGAAGCTCTAGCTCGGGCCGCCCGCGCTGAAGTCGAACTGTTCGGGCCGCGGCTTGCCGCCGCCGAACGCGTAGGTGAAGCCCACGAACACCGACCGGACATTGGCGGTGCGGCGCGTATTGTCCCGCAGCGTCGGAGTGTCGGTGACGACCACGTCCTGGAACCAGTCCAGCACGTCCTGGGCGGTGGCCACGAATGACAGCTTGTCGTTGACCTTCCGGCGATAGCCCAGGTTCAGCATCTTGAACGGCTCGCGATGGCCCTGGGGCGTGATGCGCTTGCCCGAGCTGAAGATGTTGGCCTGGAAGAAGTCCTTGGGCGTGGCTTGGTAGTTCAGGTTGGCGCGGCCCGACAGGGTCGTGCCCGAGCGCTTGCCGGCGAAGCCCAGGCTGGCGGCGTCGATCTCGTTCCAGAAGGCGTTGGCGCTGGCGTTGTAGGTCAGTTTCGGCGTCAGCCGGCCGTTGGCGACCAGCTCCAGCCCGCCGCTGCGGCTCTTGGCCAGGTTCTCGCGGGTGGTCAGCAGGACGCCGCCGCCCAGGCTGCGGACCACGTCGGTCACGCCGTCCTTGGTGTCGCGGAAATAGACCGTGGCCAGGTAGTAGGCCGGGCCCTTGCGATACTGCCAGCCCAGCTCGAACGAGTCGGTCACCTGCGGCTTCAGGTTCGGGTTGCCGGCCCGGTAGTTCAGCGGGTCCTGGTAGATCGGATAGGGGTTCAGGTCCTGCGGCCCCGGGCGCTGGACGCGGCGGCTGTAGTTGGCGTTGAAGGTGTTGCTGTCATTGACCCGGTAGCCGGCGTGCAGGGTCGGATAGAGCCGGAAATAGTCGTTCTCGTTCTTCTGGGCCGAGGTGATCTGGTTGGTGCGGATATTGACCTGCTCGGCGCGCAGGCCGCCCTGGACGGTCAGGTCGCCGAACGGCCGCTCATAGGTCACGTAGCCGGCGAAAACGTCCTGGTCGTAGAGGAAGCGGTTGGTCCGCGCCGAGTCCACGGCCTGGCCGTTCTGCGTGGCCCCGCGAGCCCCGTAGTTGTCGTAGTCGTTGTCGGCCGCTTCGAAATCGAGGCCGGTCTTGAACTTGGCCTGGCCGGGCAGCGGCTTGCTGTAGTCCAGCTTCCAGTTGGCGCGCGCCTGGCCCGCGCCGAAGCTGAACGCCTCGTACTGGTCCGGCACGCTGACGACGCCGTCCTGGAAGGCGGTCGAGGCGCGCTTGAACTGGGTGAACTCGTATTCGGCGTGCGAGGTCAGCTCGTGCTCGGCCCCGCCCAGCTGGCGGCGATAGTCGCCGCTGATCGCCGAGTTGTCGCGCTTGAGGCGGGCGACGCTGTTGCGCAGGTACGACCGCGCCACGGCGCCGACGGCGTCGCGCCCCAGGTACGTCTCGTCGATGTCGCTGTCGTAGTCCATGCCGCGATAGCGCACCTCGGCCGACAGCCGGGTCTTCTTGTCGAGGTCGTAGTCGAGCCCGCCGCGCAGGCTGACCGCCGCGCCCTCGTTGACCACCGCCGCGTCCTGGACGCTTTCGAGGAACTTGCCGCTGGCGCTGTCCAGCACCGCGCGGTCGGTGTCCGACCGGGCTTCCTGGTGGTCGAAGCGGTAGGAGGCGTCGCCCGACAGGGTGGCCTTGCCCTGGCGACGCGTGACGCTGACACCGCCGTTGTAGCGGCCGTCGGGACCAACATTGGCGCGGATCGTGCCGGTGACGCCCGGCTTCTGGGTCTTCTTGGTGACCAGGTTGATGATGCCGGCCGAGCCGTCGGGACGATAGGCGGCCGACGGGTTGGTCATGACCTCGACGCGGTCGATGCTGTCGGCTGGCAGCTGCTGCAGAGCGTCGGCGCGGTTATCGCCGTTGAACATGCCCGAGGGCTTGCCGTCGATCAGGATGGTGACGTTCGGATCGCCGCGCAGGCTGACATTGCCTTGCACATCGACCTCGACCGACGGGATGTTGCGCAGGGCGTCCGAGATCGAGCCGGTCTTGGCCGACAGGTCGTTGGCGACGCTGTAGCTGCGGCGGTCGATCGATGTGCGCATCGCCGTCGAGTCGCTGGTGATCGTCACGCCCTCGACCGCGTTCGGCGCGTCCTTGGGCTTGCTGGGCGCGGTCTGGGCCGGCGCGGTGCGGGCCGGCGGAGTTGTTTGTACGGTTTGCGCCAGACCCAGGGTCGGCGGCAGGATCGCCGCGGCGGCGGCGAACAGAGCGCACTTCAATCGCAAGGAGTTTCCCCAACTCGAGCGTCGAGGGGGCCGCGGCGGACGTCCGCGCGATCTCGACGTCCAGCCGTAAAGACCCTTCCGTCGGCAGGGGCAAATTTCTTTTCGGCAATGTTCCCGAACGCGGAGACAGGGTCGCATTCGGGCCACACTTGTCCTCGCCCAACGGCGCCGCTGAGCAAACGGACGCCTCGCGCGTCCTACGACTGGGACGTCGCGGAAACCCGCCGGCTTCTGCTATCGATTGGACGTCGGGGCGTGAGTCCCGCACGCGGGCGGAACGGTCGTCAGAACCGGCGCTTGCGCGCTGATACCGGTAACACTAAGCTCGCCCATAACTAGAGGTCCGACAAGGACCGAAGGGCATCAACGGGCCGGAGAGGCCCCATGGGGAGGAAACCTGTGGCTTCAGTATCCAACGCTGGCCCTAGCGCCGGCATGAGCGCCGACGGCGCCAAGGTCAACATGGCCTTCGTGGCCGCCATCGTCGCCGTCGCCACCATCGGCGGCTTCATGTTCGGCTATGACAGCGGCGTCATCAACGGCACGCAGGAAGGCCTGGAAAAGGCTTTCAACCTCAGCAAGCTGGGCACCGGCCTCAATGTCGGCGCGATCCTGATCGGCTGCGCCGTCGGCGCCTTCGCCGCCGGCCGCCTGGCCGACGTCTGGGGCCGCCGCACCGTGATGATCATCTCGGCGCTGCTGTTCCTGGTCAGCGCCCTGGGCACCGGCGCGTCGCACACCTCGCTGGTCTTCATCCTGTTCCGCCTGATCGGCGGCCTGGGCGTCGGCGCGGCCAGCGTGCTCTGCCCCGTCTACATCTCGGAAGTCACGCCGGCGAACATCCGCGGCCGCCTGTCGTCCGTGCAGCAGATCATGATCATCACCGGCCTGACCGGCGCGTTCGTGGCCAACTACGTGCTGGCCCACACCGCCGGCAGCTCGACCGCCCCGTTCTGGATGGGCCTGCCCGCCTGGCGCTGGATGTTCTGGATGCAGACCATCCCGGCCGGTGTCTTCTTCCTGTGCCTGCTGGGCATTCCGGAAAGCCCGCGCTTCCTGGTCGCCAAGGGCAAGGACGCCAAGGCCGAGGCGGTCCTGTCGCGCCTGTTCGGCGCGGGTCAGGGCGCCAAGAAGGTCGACGAGATCCGCGCCTCGCTGGCCGTCGACCACCAGCCCAAGTTCTCGGACCTGCTGGACCCGACCACCAAGAAGCTGCGCCTGATCCTGTGGGCCGGCTTGGTCCTGGCCGTGTTCCAGCAACTGGTCGGCATCAACATCGTCTTCTACTACGGCTCGGTGCTGTGGCAGTCGGTCGGCTTCACCGAGGACGACAGCCTGAAGATCAACATCCTGTCGGGCGCGCTCTCGATCCTGGCCTGCCTGGCCACGATCGCCGTGATCGACAAGGTCGGCCGCAAGCCGCTGCTGTTGATCGGCTCGATCGGCATGGCCGTGACGCTGGGCATCCTGACCTGGTGCTTCTCGACCGCCACTACGGTGGACGGCTCGCCGCACCTGGCCGCCGGCACGGGCCCGATCGCCCTGTTCGCCGCCAACGCCTATGTGGTGTTCTTCAATCTCAGCTGGGGCCCGGTCATGTGGGTCATGCTGGGCGAGATGTTCCCCAACCAGATGCGCGGCTCGGCCCTGGCCGTCTGCGGCTTCGCCCAGTGGATCGCCAACTTCGCCATCTCGGTCAGCTTCCCGGCCATGGCCGCCAAGAGCCTGCCGATGACCTACGGCTTCTACGCGCTCAGCGCCCTGGTCTCGTTCTTCCTGGTCCAGAAGCTGATCAAGGAGACGCGAGGCACCGAGCTGGAGGCGATGGAGGGCTAAGGCGCTAAATCCTCCCGCGCGACGCGGGGGAGCCATCGACTGACAAGAAACGCCCGGGAGCTGCCTCCCGGGCGTTTTTCATCAGGATGGAGTGCCCACAGGCGCCCTAAAATTGATTTTAAGCGTAGTACAACTTTACATGGACACAAGCCGGGCGTCGGTACACGCTTGAGACGTGGAACTTCCCACGGGCTCGGTAGGACTGTCGTCATGAAGAAAAGTATCAAGATGAAGATCGCGCTCGCCGGCGCGGGTCTTGTGGCGGCCATCGCCATTCCCTTGGGGGCGATCGCATATCCGATGTTCGGTTGGGAACACGTCTATTACAGCGACGCCTCGCACACGACGGTCGTGGGCGAAGAAACCATGTACTGCACCGGCAAGAAGAACCTGCGCTGGGGCGAGATCACCGCCTATTACGATGAAGAGCTCATCGATTGCCATGATCCCATCGAACCGCCGCGCTATTGGCCCGAATAGGCCTTTGATCGGATGGATGCGACGCCCGGGGGCCTTCTCCCGGGCGTTTTTTTGTGCGGTTTCCTGGCCCGGTGACGTTGTTTAGGAGCCGGCTCGGACTTGAGAAAAACGTCATAGAAATCAAGCTTGCGGCGCGATGACACCGGTGGACATGGCGCGCGCCTTGCCGCTAAGTGACCGCCAACGGACGTAAGCGTAAAATCGTCGGGAGGAACACCCCATGGTCGATATCAACCGCCGCGGCGCCCTGGGCTCGCTGCTCACCGGCGCCGGCCTCGCCGCCCTCCCCGCCGCCAGCGAAGCGGCGCAAATGGGGACCCTGCCCGGCAAGCCCGCCTCCGGTCCGACCTGGGCCAAGGGCGTCGAGGGCCAGCGCAAGGCCGACCTCGGCGACGGTGCGTTCCTGAACCCGATCCTGGCCGGCGACCATCCCGACCCGTCGATCCTGAAGGACGGCGACGACTACTACATGACCCACTCGTCGTTCGACGCCTATCCGGGCCTGCTGATCTGGCACAGCAAGGACCTGGTGAACTGGACGCCGGTCACCACCACGCTGAAGACCAATGTCGGCTCGATCTGGGCCCCCGAGCTCTGCAAGCACAAGGGCCGCTACTACATCTACCTGCCGGCCAAGAAGCCCAACAACAACACCAGCTACGTGATCTGGGCC
This sequence comes from Caulobacter sp. Root343, assembly GCF_001425745.1. Taxonomy (GTDB): domain Bacteria; phylum Pseudomonadota; class Alphaproteobacteria; order Caulobacterales; family Caulobacteraceae; genus Caulobacter. Next base: position 525,772 of record NZ_LMDF01000005.1, read on the forward strand.
GACAGGATCGAGGGCCCGTGGTCCGAGCCTGTCGACCTGAAGCTGCCGCGCTACATCGACCCCGGCCACGTCGTCGACGAAACGGGCGAGCGCTGGCTGTTCCTGTCCGGCGGCGACCGCATCAAGCTGGCCCCGGACGGCCTGTCGACCGTCGGCGAGCCCGAGCACGTCTACAATCCGTGGCGCTATCCCGACACCTGGGACGTCGAGGGCTTCTCGCCCGAGGGCCCCAAGGTCATGCGCAAGGGCGAGTACTTCTACCTGGTCACCGCCGTCGGCGGCACGGCCGGCCCGCCGACCGGCCACATGGTCATCGTGGCGCGCGCCAAGTCCCTGGCCGGCCCGTGGGAGGACCACCCGCGCAACCCGGTCGTGCGCACCGTCGACAACAGCGAGAAATGGTGGTCGCGCGGCCACGCCACCCTGGTCGAGGGCCCGACGCCGGGCGACTGGTGGACCGTCTATCATGGCTACGAGAACGGCTTCTACACCCTGGGCCGCCAGACCCTGCTGGCCCCGGTCACCTGGACCGCCGACGGCTGGTTCGAGGTCGGCGGCGGCGATTTGTCGAAGCCTCTCCCCAAGCCGAAAGGCGGCAAGAGCGGCCCGCACGGCAAGGCGCTGTCGGACGACTTCTCGACCGACAAGTACGGCGTGCAATGGGCCTTCTTCGATCCCAAGCCGGGCGAGCAGGACCGCATCACGCGCGAGAACGGCCTCCTGACCCTGAAGGGCGCCGGCGAGGCCCCGTCCAGCGGCGCGCCGCTGATCTTCGTCAACGGCGACCAGGCCTACGAGATCGAGTGCGACATCGAGATCGATCCGGACACCCGCGCCGGCCTGATCCTGTTCTACGATCGCCAGCTCTATTGCGGCCTGGGCTTCGACGCGAAGAACTTCGTCACCCACCAGTACGGCATCGAGCGCGGCCGCCCGGCCAACCCGCATGGCGCGCGGATGCTGATGCGGGTGCGCAATACTCGCCACATCGTCAGCTTCCACACCAGCGGCGACGGCGGCAAGACCTGGCAGCGCTTCGACCGAGGCATGGAAGTCAGCGGCTACCACCACAATGTCCGCGGCGGCTTCCTGATGCTGAAGCCGGGCCTCTATGCCGCCGGCAAGGGCTCGGCGCGGTTCCGGAACTTCAAGTACCGGGCGCTGGACTGATCGCCGAAAGGCCGCTCAGCGTCCGGACGCAGCGCCGTTCCTGGTCAGCGGTCAGGCCCGGAGGAATCGACAGGCGCTGGAAGGTCACGGTCGCCTTGCCCTCGGGCCGATAGCGGATCAGCCGTTCCTGGCCGGATGCGTCGGCGACGCGGAAGGCGGCCTCGACGCTGGAGTCGTTCGGCGCGCCGCCTTCACGGGCGATCAGGCGCATGCCGTCGCGCAGGCCGGCGGCATAGGCGGGACCCGACGGATCGACGCCGGCGAACACCCCCGTTTCGGCGGTCGCGTCCCTATCGAAGCCCAGGACCCGCTCGGGCTGGGTGACCATGCGCAGCGTCAGGCAGGCGAAGGCGTCGGCCGGCAGCGCCAGGCGCTCGCCCCGGACCTGATGGCGTTCGATCGTCGCCAGCGGCGAGCGGCCCGCCACCGCCTTGAACGCCGCCTCGAAATTAGGCCGCAACGCGCTGTCGGGCTTGCCGCGCTTGATCTCCCGCATCCGCCGCATCACCGCATCCAACCCGTGGCCTTCCCGGCGCAGCTGGCCTTCGAACAGCACGCCCAGCAGGGCCCCTCGCAGATAAGCCATTTGCTCCAGGTCGTGATCTCGCCAATAGTTCTCGGCCATCCTGGCCTCCGGCGCGTCGCGGGCCGGAGAAACGCCGTAGGCCAGCAGGTCCTCGTTCCAGGCCTGGACATAGTCGCCCAAGCTGAACAGCCCCGCGCGCAGCAGCAGTCGCCGGGCGTAGAAGTCGGTGAAGCCCTCCGACAGCCAGGCCGCCGCGCGATCCTTGCCCATGCCGCCCAGCTGGTCAGGGTTCCAGGTGTGGAAATATTCGTGGGCCAGCAGCCGGCGCAGGTCGTCCAGCGGCAAGGCGGTCCCGACCCACAGCGCGAAGGCGTCGGTGCGTCCCGTCCCGCTATAGGCGTCGATGAGCCTGGTCTGCAGCGGCGCCAGGGTGACGAGGAACGGCGTCGCCGGGTCGCCCCAGAACGCGCGCTCGGTCCGGATCGTGCGGAAGGCCATGTCGGCGAACGCGGCGTCGGCGAACCGGTCGAAGGCGCCGAGAGTGGCGATCCGCACGCCGGCGTCTGGGCCGCTCCCGGAGATCACCCGCAGGCGTGGCGAACCGATGGCGACGCTCTCGAGGAGGTCGTTGACCGTCGCGGACTTCGGGTCCAGCTGCTCGAGGTCGGAGGCGAAGCCGAAGCCCTCCGGCGCGCCGGTCCAGGCGAAGGCGGCGGGGGCGTCGCGCCGGCCGGCCGGAAACGCGAAGACCAGTTCGCCCAGCGTGTAGAACCAGTCGGACAGGATGATCGGCCGAATCTGGGTCGGGTCCTGCGTGGTCGGCGCGGACGCGTAGCCCGGGCGGATGCGGTAATGGGCGTGCAAAGGCGCGCCGGGCGCCGAGCGGATCTCGGCGCCGCCGTCCGGCGTCGGCGTCACCGCCTCGGCGCCGGTCACCGTCAGCCCTTCGGCGTAGCGGCCAGGCCGGGTTTCCGCCTGAAATTGGCTGACGAATTTGAGGCGGGTGTCGCCGTCGGCGTCGGCGGGGAAGTCGATGTCGACGGCCAGAGCCTTCAGGGCGCCGTTCTCGAGGACGGGCGCCAGGACATAGCGGATCGGCGTCGGCGCGGCCTTGGCCGTCGTCGCCAGCAGCAGGGCGGTCAGCACCAGACCGCACACGGATGTCCGCTTCACGCCCGACTCCCTTCGCAACTTCAGATCGCGAATAGCCTATCGGACGACCGAAGGTCTAGATCAGTCGCCGGAGGCCGCCGTCTCGGCCACCGCCACCATCCTCGGCGTGATCAGCTGGGCCGCGTTCACGCGGTCGCCGCCGGGGGCCAGGATCTCCAGGTGCACGTGGTTGGTGATGCCCGGATAGTGACCCTGCAGGCTCTCGACCGTGCCGATCGGCTGGCCCAGGCGGACGGACTGGCCGACCTCGACGTCCGGGGTCACGTAGAAGGCCCGGGCGGCGTAGTCCAGGGCGGGGTTGGTGATTTCGACGAACTTCAGCTCGGTGTCGCCGGCATAGGCGTAGCCGATCTTGGTGACGTAGCCCGACATCGGGGCGCTGACCGCCTGGCCGGCCTTGGCGACGTAGTCGACGCCCTCGTGGGCGCGGGTCCCGCCGTCGCGGCGGGCGCCGAACTCGCCGTCGCCGAAGTCGTCGTGGCCGCGCGGAGCCGCGCCGGTCGGATTGGCGAAGTCGGCGGCGCCGTCGCCGTCGATATCCGCGCCCTTCCAGACCAGTTCCATCGTCGTGGGCCTGGCCTTGGGCTTGGCGGTGATCTCCGCAAGCAGCTTCACGATCGGCGCGGGACCGGGCCGGTGAGAGGCCGGACGCTCCGTGGCCGCCACCACCATCGGCGCGAAGACCGCCGCCAGACCCAGGACGCACCGCACGGCGGCAGGGCTGATGATCTTCGCGGTCGATGCGTTCATGGGGGACTTTCTGTCTTGGAGGGAGCGCGCCGCGTCTTGCGGGCCGGCATGTATGTATTGGTTAACGCCCCCTCCGCCATGCGACCGGTGGTCGCGCCAAAACCATGCTTAAGCTCTGAATTTATTGGCGAATTTCGGACACAATATAGGCTGTCATCCCGGCCAAGCGCGTAGCGCGCCGAGCCGGGACCGCCGCGAGCGCCGAGCTTTCCGCGGTCCCGGCTCTCCGCTTCGCTGCGGCCGGGATGACAGGGATTGGTGAGGCGTAGCCCCTAGCTCAGCAAGTGCCGCACGGTCGAGCGCAGCACCGCCGTCAGGGCTTCGCGGTCGAGGTCCGGGTTGTTGACGCCGCGCATCAGCAGGCCGTCGAAGATCAGGCCGATGGTCTCGCAACGGGCCTGGAACTCGGACTCGCTCCATTCGGGCTTGCGGTCGCGCGCCATCATCATCAGGGCCAGGGCGCGTTCCTGCTGGTCGGCCGAGCGGACGATGGCGGCGACCTTGGGATTGCGGGCCGCCTCGGCCACCACCTCGAGCGCCAAAGCCGCGCGGCGGGCGTCGAAGCACTTGTCGATGGCTTCGGGCAGGTGGTCGTCGATCGCGTCGCGCAACGTGCCCGGCTGGCTTTCCATCTCGGCGAACTTGTCGCGCATCTCGGCCAGATCCTGAGCGACGATGGCGGCGATGATCGCCTCCTTGTTCTCGAAGTAGCGGTAGATCTGGCCGACGCTCAGGCCGGCGGCCTTGGCGATGTCGGCCATGCTGGCCCCGTGGAAGCCCGACTGCCGCACGCGTTCGCACGCGGCGTCCAGAATCTGCTGGCGACGCGATTCCGGCGACGGTCGGCCCGAATGAGTCTCGTCAGCCATTGAAATTCCTGATCGGCATTACATTTCCGTTAGGTCAGCTAAAGCCGTGGGGGGTGGAGGTTGACTTGCGACAGTACCGCTCCTATGTCCACCCCGCTTGAGAATGAACGTTCATTCTCAGATTGTTCATCATGCCGGTTTCGTCAAGGGCAATAGTCCGCGAAGCCATCGCATCTCCGGGATCAAACATGCACCTCCAACGCTCGGCCACGGTCACCGCCGTGGGGCTCGCCGCCATCGCCCTCACCCTCGCGGCCTGCGGCCAGAAAGGCGGAGCCGGTGGAGGCATGGGCATGGGTGGACCGACCGAGGTCGGCTACATCGTCGCCCAGTCGCAGCCGGTGGGCCTGACCACCGAACTGGCGGGCCGCACCTCGGCCCACCTGGTCTCGGAAGTCCGTCCGCAGGTCGGGGGCGTCATCAAGGCGCGCCTGTTCCAGGAAGGCTCGATCGTCCGCGCCGGCCAATCGCTGTACCAGATCGATCCGGCCACCTATCAGGCGACCTACAACAGCGCCGCCGCCGCCCTCGCCCAGGCCCAGGCCCAGGCGACCGCCGCCAAGCTGAAGGCCGACCGCTACAAGGCGCTGGTCGCGACCGGCGCGGTCTCCAAGCAGGACAATGACGACGCCCAGGCCGCCGCCCTGCAGACGGCCGCCGCCGTCGCCGTGCAGAAGGCCGCGCTCGACACCGCCCGCATCAATCTGAACTACACCCGCGTCGCCGCCCCGATCTCGGGCCGCATCGGCAAGAGCTCGGTCACGCCGGGCGCCCTGGTCACCGCCAGCCAGGCCACGGCCCTGGCCACGGTGCAGGACCTCTCGAAGATCTATGTCGACCTGACCCAGACCTCGGCCGAGCTGCTGAAGCTGCAGGCCGCGTTCAACAGCGGCAAGCTGGGTCGCTCGGGCTCGGCCCAGGTGACCCTGAAGCTGGAGGACGGCTCGACCTATCCGATCCCCGGCCGCCTGGAGTTCTCGGACGTGACCGTCGACCCGACCACGGGCTCGGTCGTGCTGCGCGCCATCTTCGACAACCCCAACGGCGTGCTGCTGCCGGGCATGTATGTCCGCGCCGTGCTCGACAAGGGCGTGGCCAACAACGGCATCCTGATCCCGCAGGCCGCCGTCAGCCGCGATCCGAAGGGCGCCGCCATCGTGCAGGTCGTCGACGCCAAGGGCGGGCTCGCGCCGCGCCCGGTCACCGCCGCCCAGACGGTCGGCGACAAGTGGCTGATCACCACCGGCCTGAACGTCGGCGACAAGGTCGTCGTCGAAGGCCTGCAGAAGGTCCGCCCCGGCGCGCCGGTCAAGCCCGTCGCCATCACCGCTCAAGCCCAACGCTAAGGCCGGCCCGTCATGCTTTCCCGTTTCTTCATCGGCAGGCCCATCTTCGCATGGGTCGTCGCGATCGTGATCATGCTGGCGGGGGCCCTGGCCATCCGCAGCCTGCCGATCGCCCAGTACCCCGACATCGCCCTGCCCCAGGTCGCCGTCAGCGCCTTCTACCCCGGCGCCTCGGCCAAGACCGTCGAGGACAGCGTCACCCAGGTCATCGAGCAGAAGATGAAGGGCCTGGACGGCCTGGACTACATGTCGTCGACCAGCGACAGCTCGGGCGCGGCCACCACGACCCTGACCTTCAAGGCCGGCACCAACATCGACATCGCCCAGGTGCAGGTGCAGAACAAGCTGCAGACGGCCACCGCGCTCCTGCCGCAGGAAGTGCAGCAGCAAGGCCTGACCGTCGCCAAGTCGGCGCGGAACTTCCTGCTGATCGTCGGCATGTATTCGAACGATCCGAAGACCACCAACACCGACCTGGCCGACTACATCGCCAGCAACCTGCAAGACCCCCTGAGCCGTGTCGACGGCGTGGGCGACGTCCAGCTGTTCGGCGCGCAATACGCCATGCGCATCTGGCTGAACCCCACCCAGCTGACCAGCTACAACCTGACGCCCGCCGACGTGATCGCCGCGATCCGGGCCCAGAACGCCCAGGTCTCGGCCGGCCAGCTGGGCGGCGTGCCCAACCTGCCGGGCACCGCCCTGAACGCCACGATCACGGCCCAGTCGCGCCTGACCACGCCGGCCGAGTTCCAGGACATCATCGTCAGGAACAGCCCCGGCGGCGCCATCGTCCACCTGCGTGACGTGGCCCGCGTCGAACTGGGCGCGGAAAGCTACGGCTTCGGCGCCAAGTACAACGGCAAGCCCGCCGCCGGCCTGGCCATCAAGCTGGCCCCTGGCGCCAACGCCCTGAACACCGCCGACGCCGTCAAGAAGCGGGTCGAGGAACTGTCCAAGACCTTCCCGGCCGGCTTCCAGTACGTCATCCCGTACGACTCGACGCCGTTCGTGAAGCTGTCGATCGAGGAAGTGGTCAAGACCCTGCTCGAAGCCATCGTGCTGGTCTTCATCGTCATGTTCCTGTTCCTGCAGAACTGGCGCGCCACCCTGATCCCGACCATCGCCGTGCCGGTGGTGCTGCTGGGCACCTTCGGGGTGCTGGCCGCCTTCGGCTACTCGATCAACACCCTGACCATGTTCGGCCTGGTGCTGGCCATCGGCCTGCTGGTCGACGACGCCATCGTCGTGGTCGAGAACGTCGAGCGCGTGATGGAGGAAGAGGGCCTCTCGCCCGTCGAGGCCACGCGCAAGTCGATGAACGAGATCACCGGCGCCCTGATCGGCATCGCGCTGGTCCTGGCCGCGGTGTTCGTGCCGATGGCCTTCTTCGGCGGCTCGCAGGGCGTGATCTACCGCCAGTTCTCGATCACCATCGTCTCGGCCATGGCCCTGTCGGTGCTGGTGGCCCTGATCCTGACCCCCGCCCTCTGCGCCACCCTGCTCAAGCCGGTCCAGAAGGGCCACAAGGAGCAGAAGACCGGCTTCTTCGACTGGTTCAACCGCAGCTTCGACGACGTCAGCGGCCGCTATCAAGGCACGGTCCGCGGCCTGCTCGGCAAGAGCGGTCGCTGGATGCTGGCCTATGGCGTGGTGCTGCTGGCCATGGGCTTCCTGTTCATCCGCCTGCCCAGCGCCTTCCTGCCCGAGGAAGACCAGGGGACGATGTTCACCATCGTCCAGCTGCCGCCCGGCGCGCCGGAAGAACGCACCCAGGCCGTGCTCGACACCGTGCGCAACCACTTCCTCAATGACGAGAAGGACGCCGTGCAGGCCGTCTTCACCGTCGCCGGCTTCAGCTTCGCCGGCGCCGGCCAGAACGCGGGCCTGGCCTTCATTCGCCTGAAGGACTTCGACGAGCGCAAGGCCGCAAACCTCAAGGCTCCGGCCGTCGCCGGCCGAGCCATGGGCAAGTTCATGCAGATCCGTGACGCCATGGTCTTCGCGATCGTGCCGCCGGCCGTGCCGGAACTGGGAACCTCGTCGGGCTTCGACTTCCAGCTGCAGGACATCGGCGGCGTCGGCCACGAGGCCCTGGTCGCCGCGCGCAACCAGGTGCTGGGCATGGCCGCCCAGGATCCGACCCTCGTGGGCGTCCGCCCCAACGGCCAAGACGACACCCCGCAGCTGAAGATCGATATCGACCAGGCCAAGGCCGGGGCGATGGGCCTGACCACCGCCGACATCAACGCCGCGCTCAGCGCCGCGTGGGGCGGGACCTATGTCAACGACTTCATCGATCGCGGCCGGGTCAAGAAGGTCTATGTCCAGGCCGACGCGCCCTACCGCATGCGGCCGGAGGACCTGAACAACTGGTACGTCCGCACCGGCAGCGGCACGATGGCCCCGTTCTCGTCCTTCGCCACCAGCCACTGGATCTACGGCTCGCCGCGCCTCGAGCGCTACAACGGCCTGTCGTCGGTCAACATCCAGGGCTCGCCGGCCCCGGGCAAGAGCTCGGGCCAGGCCATGGCCGCCATGGAGAAGATCGCCGCCCAGCTGCCGCCCGGCATCGGCTTCGAATGGACCGGCCTGTCGGCCCAGGAGCGCGAGTCCGGCAACCAGGCCCCCGCCCTGTACGGCATCTCGATCCTGGTCGTGTTCCTGCTGCTGGCGGCTCTCTATGAGAGCTGGTCGATCCCGCTGTCGGTGATCATGGTCATTCCGCTGGGCATCATCGGCGCCCTGCTGGCCACCACCCTGCGCGGCCTCAGCAACGACATCTACTTCCAGGTCGGCCTGCTGACGACCATGGGCCTGGCGTCCAAGAACGCCATCCTGATCGTCGAGTTCGCCAAGGACCTGCACGAGAAGGGCTTGGGCCTGATCGAGGCCACGGTCGAGGCCGTCCGCATCCGCCTGCGGCCGATCATCATGACCTCGCTGGCCTTTGTGTTCGGCGTGTTGCCCCTGGCCATCTCCAACGGCGCGGGCTCGGGCAGCCAGCACGCCATCGGCACCGGCGTGATCGGCGGCATGCTGTCGGCGACCCTGCTGGCGATCTTCTTCGTCCCGCTGTTCTTCGTGCTGGTCGAGCGGATCTTCAAACCCAAGCACCCCGGCCCAAAAGAACGGGGCCACGACGCGGCCGTCGCCCAAGGCGGCGAAGCCCCGTCGACGGAGGCTCACTGACCATGTTCCGTAATCTCACCCTGATCCTGCTCGCCTCCACGGCGGTCAGCGCCTGCACCCTGGCGCCGGACTACAAGCGCCCGGCCCTGCCGGTGTCCCAGACCTGGTCGACCCCCGCGCCCGAGCCCGCCAGCTCGGTCACGGCCGCCGACCTCGACTGGCGCCAGGTGCTGGTCGATGCGCGCCTGCAAGGCGTGGTCGACCTGGCCCTCAAGCAGAACCGCGACCTGCGCGTGGCGGTGCTGAACATCGAGAAGGCTCGCGCCCAGTACGGCATCCAGCGTTCGGCCCTGTTCCCGGGGATCAACGGCGTGCTCAGCGAGCAGCGCGGCCGCACCCCGGCCTCGACCTCGCAGACCGGGACGGCCTTCGACACCGAGGTCTACAGCGCCACCGTCGGCTTCACCGCCTATGAGCTGGACCTGTTCGGCCGCATCCGCAGCCTGAACGCCACGGCCCTGCAGAACTATCTGGCCGAGCGGGAGAACGCGCGCTCGGTCCGCACCAGCCTGATCGCCGAGACGGCCAACGCCTGGCTGAGCCTGGCCGCCGACCAGGACCGCCTGACCCTGGCCCAGGACACCCTGCGGACCCGCGAGGAGTCGCTGCGCCTGATCCAGCAGCAGGTCGACGGCGGGGTCGGTTCGCTGATGGACCTGCGCAACGCCCAGACCCTGGCCGAGACCGCGCGCTCGGACATGGCCGTCTACACCGCCCAGGTGGCCCAGGACCGCAACGCCCTGACCCTGCTGACCGGCGGCGATGTGCCCGCCGAGCTGCTGCCTTCGGGCAAGCTGGAGAGCGCCCAGATCCTGGCCGACCTGCCGGCGGGCCTGCCGTCGGACGTGCTGGTCCGGCGTCCCGACGTCCTGGCCGCCGAGCACCAGCTGCGCGGCGCCAACGCCAATATCGGCGCGGCCCGCGCGGCCTTCTTCCCGCGCATCAGCCTGACCGGCTCGACCGGTTCGGCCAGCGGCGACCTGGACGGCCTGTTCAAGAACGGCACCGGCGTCTGGAGCTTCGTGCCCCAGATCAGCCTGCCGATCTTCGCCGGCGGCGCCAATGTCGCCGGCCTGGACAGCGCCAAGGCCAGCCGCGACATCGCCGTGGCGACCTACGAGAAGACGGTGCAGACGGCGTTCCGCGAGGTCTCCGACGCCCTGTCGGTGCGCGCCACGGTCGCCGACCGCGTCGCCGCCCAGGAGCGTCTGGTCACGGCGGCTACCGACAGCCAGCGCCTGTCGCAACAGCGTCGCGACGCCGGCCTCGACAGCGCCCTGACCCTGCTCGATTCCCAGCGCACCCTGTACACGGCCCAACAAGGCCTGATCACCGCGCGCCTGGCCCGAGCGACCAACCTCGTCACCCTCTACAAGACCCTCGGCGGCGGCGCGCCCGCGGCCTAGGGAATCCAGAGCTCCCCGGCGCGAGCCGGGGCGGTTCGCTGTCCATCATCCCCCCCCCGATGGCTGCGAACGGAAGGGCGCGCTCCTCCCCCCATCCCTGGGGCCGCCCTTCCACCCCAACCCGCGTTGTCATCCCGGAAGCCTCGCAGAGGCTATCCGGGACCGCCGGAAGCGCAGAGCTTTCCGCGGTCCCGGCTCTCCGCTACGCTACGGCCGGGATGACAGGCCTTTGGGACGAGGGCGTCCTACCGCTCCCGCTTCCACTCCGAGATCGGCGTGTTGCCGTCCGGCGCCGTGGGCACGCGGTAGCTCAGCATGTCGCCCTTCAGCTCATAGCCGCGCTTCTGCGTCGTCCCCTCCCAGTTCTTGAACGATGCACCGTCGATCTTGAACAGCAGTTGGTGGGCCCCCTCGTCGATGGCGATGGTCCCGTAATGGGTCGAGGAGCCCAGGACCGCGTCGGCGTATTCCTCGGGCGCGCCGCGCTTCTTGTCGCCCGAGGCGAAGCCGGTGCGCTCGCCCTTGAAGATCTGCAGGCTGTAGCGGCCGACCCCGTCGATGATCAGCCTGCCCTTGGGCGCGGCGCCATAGTCGTGCTCGCGCGCGCCGGTCGGGGTGATCCGGTCGGCCGCCGTCAGGGTCCAGGTCCCGGCCAGGGGAAAGTCCGCCGCCTGGGCCGCGCCCGCGCTCGCCGCCGCCAAGGCGAAGGCCATCATCGTCTTTCGCATCTCACACCCTATGTAACTTGTTTGATAGGTTACTGGCGCAAGCTGAGCGAACGCGGCTAACCTGTCAATCTGGTTTCCGATGAGCGTTTCGTGACACCCCAACCACAAGAGACCCCCCCTCAAGAAACTCGAGACGGCTTCCGCTTCCGGGGCGGTCGCCTGCCCCTGGACCTGCCGGCCACCCTGGCCGGGCGGGTCAGCGGCAATCATCGCGACGCCCTGGCGACGCCCGCCGACCTCGACCGCTGGCTGGTCGCGGCGGGGCTGGCCGACGGCGTTGCAGGGTCTTCCGCCGAAGATCTTTCGGCCGCGCGTGATCTTCGCGAGACGCTCTACGCCCTGGCCCTGGCTCGCGCCGAAGACCGCCCCCTGCCCAATGCGCCGCGCGAAGCCCTCAACGCCCTCGCCGCCCAGCCCGCCGCCGCGCCCTGGCTGGACGCCTCGGGCGAGCGGCGCTGGACGGGCGGCGCGCGGGCCCTGCTGGCCGGGGTGGCGCGGGAGGCGATCGAGCTGCTTGGCGGGCCGGACGCCGGCCGCATCCGCCAGTGCCAGGGGCCGGTCTGCGCGATCCTGTTCCTGGACGCCTCGCGCAAGGGCGACCGCCGCTGGTGCTCGATGAGCGCCTGCGGGAACAGGGCCAAGGTCGCGGCGTTTCGGGGGCGGGAGAAACTCTAAGCTGTCATCCCGGGCGAAGCGCAGCGTAGACCCGGGACCGCAACAAGCTCAGTGCTTCCGGCGGTCCCGGATCTGCGCGCTACGCGCTTGTCCGGGATGACAGTTTTCAAAGCGGCAGCTGCACCGTGCTCTTGACCTCTTCCAGCACCGCATAGGTTCGGGTCTCGCGCACCCCGGGCATCTTCACGAGGATGTCGCCCAAGAAGCCGCGATAGGCCTCCATGTCGCGCACCCGGGCCTTGATCAGATAGTCGAAACCGCCCGCCACCATGTGGCATTCCAGGATCTCGGGCGCGCGGCGCACGGCGGCGGCGAAGTCCTCGAACACCTCGCCGGTCGTGCGGTCCAGCACCACCTCGACGAAGATCAGCAGGGCGCGGTCGACCTTGGCCGGGTCCAGCAGCGCCACATAGCCGGTGATGTAGCCGCGCTCGCGCAGGCGGCGGACGCGGTCGAAGGTGGCGGCCGGCGACAGGTTGCAGCGCTTGGCCAGCTCGGCGTTGGTGATGCGCCCGTCGACCTGCAGCACCTTCAACAGGCGGCGATCGGTGTCATCTAGAGCAGAAATGGCCATATCGGACTTTCACCGAAGAAGCTTCGAAAAGTAGCGCTCACAAACGGAGCACATTCGGAAAGCTTAGCGTTACACCCTCGATCGTTCCAGCCCCATCCGCGCCTCTCCCCCTCCTCAAGAGGCGCTGGTGGACACGGCCAGCCGCTGAAGGCTGGAACCGACGCGACGCCCACCCCCTCCCCCAACGGGTGTCGCGATGAGAGGAAGGGACGCGAGCGTCTCCCCCAGAACGCGTCCCTTCCTCCCTCCCCTCTTCCAGAGCATGCTTTCCATACGTTTCGCCGCGCGCCTTGGCCGCGCTGGAGCGGACGATCGTTTTCGCCGGTTTTCCCGAAGAAGCTACGGACCCGCCGAGCAACAAACGAAGCACTTTTGCCATGAGGCAAGTTAGACCGACGATATTCCAACCCGCAGGATCCGACATGACCGACTGGGCCAATACGACTTGGGACAGCCTCGACGACGGCAAGTATCGCGACGAAGCCGCCGTGATCGCCGATCTGCTGGCCGCCAAGCCCCTGTCGAGCGAAGACCGCGCCGCCGTCCGCGCCGAGGCCGAGGCCCTGGTCCGCGGCGCCCGCCGCAGCGTCCGCAAGCAGGGCGTGGTCGAGAGCTTCCTGCAGGAGTTCAGCCTGGGCACCCGCGAGGGCCTGGCCTTGATGTGCCTAGCCGAGGCCTTGCTGCGCACACCCGACGACGACACCCGCGACAAGCTGATCGCCGAGAAGATCGGCTCGGCCGACTGGGCCAGCCACCTGGGCGGCTCCGACAGCCTGTTCGTCAACGCCTCGACCTGGGGCCTGATGCTGACCGGCAAGATCGTCGAGCCCGACGACGAGGCCAAGAAGGATCTGCCCGGCTTCGTCAAGAAGCTGGCCGGCCGCCTGGGCGAGCCGGTGATCCGCGCCGCCGTCGGCCAGGCCATCCGCATCATGGGCGAGCAGTTCGTCCTTGGACGGACGATAGAGGCCGCCATCAAGCGCGCCGCCGCCGACGGCGACATGTGCAGCTTCGACATGCTGGGCGAAGGCGCCCGCACCGCCGCCGACGCCGAGCGCTACGAAAGGTCCTACGCCGACGCCATCGAGACGGTCGGCAAGTTGTCGAACGGCGCTGGTCCCGAGGCCGGTCACGGCGTGTCGGTCAAGCTGTCGGCCCTGTGTCCGCGCTATGAGGCCACCCACGAGGACCGTGTCTGGGAGGAGCTCTATCCCCGCACCCTACGCCTGGCCAGGATCGCCGCTCGTCACAACCTGAACTTCACGATCGACGCCGAGGAGGCCGATCGTCTGGCGCTGTCGCTGAAGCTGCTGGACCGCCTGTGCCGCGAGCCGGAGCTGGGCGACTGGCAGGGTCTGGGCTTGGCCGTCCAGGCCTATCAGAAGCGCTGCGGCGAGGTGATCGCCCGCCTGGAGGCCCTCGCGAAGGACACCGGCCGTCGCCTGATGGTTCGCCTGGTCAAGGGCGCCTATTGGGACAGCGAGATCAAGCGCGCCCAGGTCGCCGGCCGCCCGGACTATCCGGTCTATACGACCAAGCCCGCCACCGACCTGTCGTATCTGGTCAACGCCAAGGCGCTGATCGCCGCCGCGCCGCACCTCTACGCCCAGTTCGCCACCCACAACGCCCACACCCTGGCGGCCGTGGTCCGCATGGCCAAGAACGCCGGCGTCCGCATCGAGCACCAGCGCCTGCACGGCATGGGCGAGGCGCTCTACAAGGCCGCCGACGACCTCTATGACGGCATCACCCTGCGGGCCTACGCGCCCGTCGGCGGCCACGAGGACCTGCTGCCCTACCTGGTCCGCCGCCTGCTGGAGAACGGCGCCAACACATCGTTCGTCCACGCCCTGCTGGACGAACGGGTGCCGGTCGAGAAGGTGGTCACCGACCCGATCGACACCGTCGAGGCCCATCCCGACCGCCACGCCAAGATCCCGACGCCGATCGAGGTCTATGGTCCGCGCCGCAGGAACAGCGCCGGCCTGGACCTGTCGGTGAAGGCCGATCGCGAACGTCTGGAAAAGGCCGTCGTGGCCCTGGACGGCGTCACCCTGTCAGCCGGCCCGCTGGTCGGCGGCAAGGTCACGGCCGGAACCCCGCCTCTGCCGGTGGTCGCCCCGGCCGACGAGACCAAGGTGGTCGGCGCGGTCTCGGAAGCCCAGCTGCCGCAGATCGACGAAGCCTTCCGCCTGGCTCGCGCGGCCCAACCCGCTTGGGACCAGGCCGGCGGCCCCGCCCGCGCCAAGGTGCTGCGGGCCATGGGCGACGCGCTCGAGGCCAATATCGATCGCCTGATCGCCATCCTGGCCCGCGAGGCCGGCAAGACCCTGGCGGACGGCATCGCCGAGGTCCGCGAGGCCGTCGACTTCTGCCGCTACTACGCCACCTTGGCCGAAGACCAGTTCGGCGACGGCGTGCTGCTGAAGGGTCCCGTCGGCGAGACCAACGTCCTGCGCCTGGCCGGGCGCGGCGTCTTCGTCTGCATCAGCCCGTGGAACTTCCCGCTGGCCATCTTCACCGGCCAGATCGCCGCCGCCCTGGCGGCCGGCAACGCCGTGCTGGCCAAGCCGGCCGAGCAGACCCCGCTGATCGCCTTCGAGGCCGTGAAGCTCTATCACGCCGCCGGCCTCGACCCGCGCCTGCTGGCCCTGCTGCCGGGCCGGGGCGAGACGGTGGGCGCGGCCCTGACCGCCCACGACGGCCTGGACGGCGTCGCCTTCACCGGCGGCACCGACACCGCCTGGCGGATCAACCAGACGCTGGCCCAGCGCCAGGGGCCGATCGTGCCGTTCATCGCCGAGACCGGCGGCCTCAACGGTATGTTCGTCGACACCACCGCCCAGCGCGAGCAGGTGATCGACGACGTCATCGTCAGCGCCTTCGGCTCCGCCGGCCAGCGCTGCTCGGCCCTGCGCCTGCTGTTCCTGCCGGAAGACACCGCCGACCACATCATCGACGGCCTGAAGGGCGCCATGGACGCCCTCGTCCTGGGCGACCCGGCCCTGGCCGTCACCGATGTCGGCCCCGTCATCGACGCCGAGGCTCGCCAGGCGCTGGACAAGCACCTCGAGCGCCTCAAGCACGAGGCCAAGGTGCTGCACGCCCTGGCCGCCCCGACCGGCGGGACCTTCTTCGCCCCGGTGCTGGCCGAGATCCCGGCCGCCGACTTCCTGGAGCGCGAGGTGTTCGGCCCCGTCCTGCACGTGGTCCGCTACAAACCCGAGGCCTTGGAAGAGGTCGCCGGCGCCCTGGCCGCGCGCCGCTATGGCCTGACCCTGGGCGTCCACTCGCGGATCGAGCGCTTCGCGGCCGACGTCCAGCGCCTGGTCCCGGCTGGCAACTGCTACGTCAACCGCTCGATGACCGGCGCCGTGGTCGGCGTCCAGCCGTTCGGCGGCGAGGGCCTGTCCGGCACCGGCCCCAAGGCCGGCGGCCCCCACGCCCTGCTGCGCTTCGCGGTCGAGCGGGCGGTCAGCGTCAACATCACCGCCCAGGGCGGCGACCCGGCGCTGCTGAACCTGTAGGCCTTGACGTCGTCGGCCATGAGCGAGACTCTTCGCCCATGGCCGACGGCTTCGACATTCACATCAGCGCTGAACACGCCGCAAAGCTCAGGGCCTTGGCCGATCGGGCCGACATGTCTCCGGAAGACTATGCCGCCCTGCTGATCGATCGGGAGATGGAGGAAGCCGCGAGACCGGCCATTGATCCTGACCCCGCCATCGATCACGCCATCGCCGAGGAGGCGATCCGGAACGGCGACACCATTCCTTGGACCGAATTCAGAGGGCGATTGAGGAGGTTGAGTGGTCGCGACGGACGAGTTTTCCGTCGAACTTAGCCGCCCCGCGGCCGCTGATTTTCAACGCCTCGTCGTCTGGCTGAGGGCCCGGGATCCGAAGGCGGCCGCTCATCTCGGCGAACGCCTGGAAGACGCGACCGACAGCCTAGGCACACACCCTCATCGTGGACGCCTTATCGACGAAACTGTTCGCGAACTGACCCTTCCTTTCGGCCGGGACGGGTACATCCTCCGCTACGAGGTTCTAGGCCGACGCGTGATCGTGACCCGGCTCTGGCACAGTCTGGAGCATCGGTAGACGACGAGTTCGCCTCGATTTACTTCATCGTCTTTATTTAATCACCTTCCACCCTGGCGTGTGCCGATCTAGACTCCGGGGAAAATAAGACTTTCACGGGGAAACGCCGGACCATGGTCACCAGACGCTCCATATTGGGCGGCTCAGCCGCCAGCCTGCTCGCCCTTCCCGCGCTCGGCGCTTCCAAGAAACCCGGCGCGCCGACGAAGGGCTTCGTGCAGGTCAAGAACGGCCGGCTGATGCTGGACGGCAAGCCCTACCGCTTCGCCGGCGCGAACCTCTGGTACGGCGCCTGGCTGGGCTCGCCCGGGGCCACCGGCGACCACGCGCGGCTCAAGCGCGAGCTGGACCGGCTGAAGGCCATGGGCGTCACCAACCTGCGGGTCCTCGGCGCGGGCGAACGCTCGCCGGCCAAGGCCGCGGTATCGCCTACCTTCCAGGAAGAGCCCGGCGTCTACAGCCAGGACCTGCTGAAGGGCCTCGACGTCCTGCTGGCCGAGATGGCCGCGCGGGACATGAAGGCGGTGATCTACGTCAACAACTTCTGGGACTGGTCGGGCGGCATGCCGGCCTATCTGAACTGGGTCGGCAGCGGTCCGTGGTTCCAGCAGGGCGACCCCAATCATCCGTGGCCGGAATTCGCCGACTATTCCGCCCGCTTCTACGGCGACGCCAAGGCCAACGCCCTGTTCCGCCGCTACCTGCTGAGCCTGATCGGGCGGGTCAACACCGTCACCGGCAAGGCCTATCGCGACGACCCGACCATCATGGCCTGGCAGCTGGCCAACGAGCCGCGCCCGGCCGGCAGCGCGGCGTTCGGGGCCAAGAACCTGCCGGTCTACTATCAGTGGATCAACGAGGTCTCGACGATCATCAAGACCCTGGACCCCAAGCACCTGATCAGCACCGGCAGCGAGGGCGACATGGGTTGCCTGCAGAGCGAGGCCTGCGTGGTCGAGGCCCACAAGCCGGCCACCATCGACTACCTGACCCTGCACGTCTGGCCCAACAACTGGGGCTGGATCGACCCGAAGAAACAGCCGGAGACCTACGCCGCCGGCGAGGCCCGCTGCCGCGATTATGTCACCCGCCACATCGCCCTGGCCAAACAGCTGAACAAGCCGCTGGTCATCGAGGAGTTCGGCCTGATCCGCGAGAGCCGCGGCTTCGCCCCCGCCTCGGCGACGGCCGACAAGGACCGTTTCTACCGGACGATCTACGGCCTGGCCCTGGACGACATGAAGGCCGGCGGCCCGATCGCCGGCACCAACTTCTGGGCCTGGAACGGCGAAGGCCGCGCCCAGCATCCCGACGCCTGGTTCGCGGCCGGCGACAAGAGCTTCGTCGGCGATCCGCCCCAGGAGGAACAGGGCCTGTACGGCGTGTTCGACAGCGACGCCTCGACCATGGCCGTGATCACCGAGCACGCGGCGGCGGTGCGGGGGGTCTAACCCTAGCGCCTTCCCTAGGCCCCAGACACTGCCTCGTCCGCCGTTGACGAGTTCGATGACAAGTGTCAACGTCGATTCGTTGACACTTGTCATCGAGAGGCGACCATGAAGATCAGCTCGGCGGAAAGCGTGGTTATGGAGGCGCTGTGGCGGCGCAGCCCCCTGACCTCGGAAGCCATCATCACCGAGGTCGGCGAGCCGCAAGGCTGGACCGAGGGCACCGTCAAGGTGCTGATCAGCCGCCTGCTGAAGAAGAAGGCCATCACCGCCACGGCGGAGGGCCGGCGCTATCTCTATTCGCCGCTGGTCTCGCGTCGGGCCTATGTCGAGACCGAGAGCCAAGGCCTGCTGGACCGGCTGTTCAACGGGCGCCTGGCGCCGCTGGTCACCCACTTCTCCGAAGGCGACAGGCTGAGCGACGAAGACATCGCCGAGCTGAAGGCCCTGATCGAGAAGATCGGCAAATGAGCGGCGCGGTCCTGTCCCTCCTGACGCGTGGCAATATCGGTCTGGCGCTGGGCATCCTGCTGGTCCTGGCCCTGCGCCGCCCCGTACGCCGCGCGTTTGGCCCGCTGGCCGCCTACAGCCTGTGGCTGGCCGTCCCGCTGTGTACGGTCGCCAGCCTGCTGCCCGCCCATCCGCCGGCCGAGGCGATCGCCCCGGTGGTGTCGCTGGTCGCCACGGCGGCGCGGCGCGCCGGTCCCGTCGTTCGCGAGGCGCGAAGCCTGTCCGAGGTTCTGGTCGCGCTCTGGGCCATCGGCGTGGTGGGCGCAGCCGCCCTGTTCGTCTTCCGCCAACTGCGCTTCGTCCGCGCCCTGGGCCGCCTGGCGCCCTCGCCCACCGATCCCGCCCTGTGGCTGGGACAGCATACGGGCGCCGGGCCACTGCTGCTGGGCGCGCTGCGGCCGCGCATCGTGGCGCCCGCCGACTTTGAGGCGAGATTCCAAGGCCCGGCGCGCGACCTCGTCCTGGCGCATGAACGCGTGCACCTGGCGCGCGGAGACGCGGCGATCAACGCCCTGGTCGTGGCCTTGCGGTGCCTGGCCTGGTTCAACCCGCTCGTCCACCTGGCCGCCCGCCGTCTGCGTATCGACCAGGAGATCGCCTGCGACGCCGCCGTGGTCGAGCGCCATCCCAAAGCCTGCCGCCTCTATGCCGAGACCCTGCTCGGCACGTCCCTGACCCCGTTCGCCGCGCCGTTCGGCTGCCACTGGCCCGCCGTCGGCGTCCATCCCCTGAAGGAGAGGCTGATGATGCTGAACACCGCTTCGACGACTCCCCATCGCAAGGCCCTGGGCGTCGCCCTGGTCGGCCTCATCGGCCTCGCCGCCGCCAGCGCGGTCTGGGCCGCCAACCCGCCGGATGCGCCCAGGCGCGTGATGCCGATCTGGATTCAGAAACCCGGCGGCGAGGACATGGCGCGCTACTATCCGCCCGAGGCGATCAAGGCCGGCGTCAATTCCGCCACCGCCGTGATGGACTGCCGCGTCGCGGCCAGCGGCCGGTTGCAGGATTGCGTGGTGCGGAAGGAAGATCCCGCCCAGTACGGCTTCGGCGAAGCCATGCTCAAGCTCAGCCGGCACTTCCAGATGGCGCCCGAAGATCGCGACGGCCAGCCCACGGTCGGCGGCGTGGTCACCATCCCGGTCATGTTCTTCAACGCCGCGAGCTAGCCGCGAAAGGCGCCGGCGCGGCAAATATGCCAACCCAGGCCCCGCCCGGCGCGACGACGCGAACCGCCCGGAACAAGGCCTTCGATCGTCAGTGAAATAGTGGATTGCTACCGGTGTCACCCATGCTACCCCTTCCGGCAAGCTCGCCTCTAAGAAGCGCCGGAGGAACCGCCATGGACGCCCATTCCCGAACTCCCCCGAACATGACCCGCCGCACCCTGATCACCGGCGCCGCCGCCCTGACGGCCTATGCCGCCCTGCCCGCCGTCGGCTTCGCGGCCGAGAAGCGCTCGCCGGTCGTGACGACCACCAACGGCAAGGTGCGCGGCTACGTCGACGGCGAGGTCAGCGTGTTCAAGGGCCTGCGCTACGGGGCCGACACCGGTGGGGCGCGGCGGTTCATGGCGCCGGCCAAGCCGGAGCCCTGGACCGACGTCAAGGACGCCCTGGCCTATGGTCCAGCCTCAATGCAGCAGGGCAAGGGCGAGGAGGGCGAGACCCTCTCCGAGGACTGCCTGTTCCTCAACGTCTGGACCCCCGCGAAGGCCAGTCGGAAGGACGGCCTCGCCGACGGCGGCAAACGGCCGGTGATGTTCTACATCCACGGCGGCGCCTATAACGGCGGCTCGGGCGGCCATCCCTGGTACGAGGGGACCAAGCTGGCCAAGCGCGGCGACGTGGTGGTGGTCACGGTGAACCACCGCCTGAACGCGTTCGGCTATCTCTACCTGGCGCGGCTGTTCAACGATCCCGGCGTCGCCGACAGCGGCAACGCCGGCCAGCTGGACCTCGTCCTGGCCCTGCAATGGGTGCGGGACAACATCGCCCGCTTCGGCGGCGATCCAGAGCGGGTCATGTTGTTCGGCCAGTCTGGCGGCGGCGCCAAGATCGCGACCCTGATGGCCATGCCGGCCGCCAAGGGCCTGTTCCACCGCGCCGCCACCATGAGCGGCCAGCAGGTCACGGCCGCCGGCCCGTTCAACGCCACCAAGCGCGCCAAGCTGTTTCTCGAGAAGATCGGCGTGAAGGACCTGGCCGCCCTGCGCGCCATGCCCGCCGAAGAGATGCTGAACGGCCTGAAGGCGGTTGATCCGGTCGCCGGGTCGGGCGGGGTCTATATGGGTCCGGTGCTGGACGAGCGAACCCTGACCCGCCACCCGTTCTTCCCCGACGCCGCCCCCGAGGGCCTGTCCGTGCCCATGATGTGCGGCAACACCCACGACGAGACCCGCGGCTTCATCGGCTGGGACACGAAGGCCTTCGACATGACCTGGGACCAGGTGATCGCCAAGCTGCCCGGCCAGTTCAACGCCCGCATCGACATCGATCCCGAGACGGTGGTGGCCTTCTACCGCCGGACCTATCCGAACTATTCGCCGGCGGACGTCTATTTCGCCGCCTCGACGGCGGGCCGTTCGTGGAAGGCCGCGGTGATCCAGGATGAGGAGCGGGCCAAGGCGGGGGCTCCGGCCTACGCCTACCAGGTCAATTGGAAGTCGCCCAAGGACGGCGGGATCTTCGGCGCGCCGCACACGATCGACATCGGCCTGGTGTTCGGCACGCTGGACGCCAAGGGCTCGATCGTCGGGACCGGTCCGGAGTCGGTGGCGATGTCGAACACGATGAGCGACGCCTTCATCGCCTTCGCCCGCAGCGGCGACCCGAACGGCGGCGCGCTGCCCAAGTGGGAGCCCTACACCCTGCCCCGCCGCCAGACGATGGTGTTCGACAACATCTCGCGGATGGAGGACGACCCGCGCGGGGCCGAGCGCGAATTCTTCAATCGCGTGCCGTTCACCCAGTTCGGGACTTAAGTTTGGCGGCTGGTTCGTCCGTTTCCGGTCGGACAGGCCCTAGCTCGTACGGCGGCGCGGCCGGCAGATGATCGACGAGGATGCGCGCCGTCAGGTCCGCGTCCGCCTCGATCGGAGGCGGCTCGCCGAACACGGCCTCCCACAGATCGATCCACGCCTGACGCTCTTCGAACCGCACCGGACAGCTCCTTCAGTGGAGCCAAATGGCCCGTGCTGACAAAGGGTTGCTGGTTAACGGCGGGGTAACCACGAATAGTGGGGAACGCCCCCAAAAACGTGTCATCCCGGCCGCAGCGCAGCGGAGAGCCGGGACCTCGGCAAGCGCCGGCGTTTCCGGCGGTCCCGGCTCGGCGCGCTTCGCGCTTGGCCGGGATGACAGTAACTACGGAATCTCAAGCTCGAACGGCGTCGCCGGCAGGCCGGTGGTCCCGAACAGGTTCATGACCGGGCTGTCGGCCCAGGCGTAGCGGATCTTGGTCGGCGTCATCCCCGTCGGAACCGCCAGCCGCACGGCCGCCCCCTCCACCGTGCCGTCGACGAAGCGGCAGACGGCCGCGTCGCACAGCTCGAAGCCGGCCGGGCGAGCCGCGCCATAGACCACCAGCGGCTGGTCGAGGGTCACCACCACGCTCGCGCCCTCGCCCCGAGCCGAAAGCGGCGCCGGGCCCGAGGCGACCAGGCCCGCCTCGCCATAGGCCAGCTTGCGGGCCAGCAGGGCCAGGCGCTGGCCGACCCGCAGCTTGTCGGCCGGATGGATGTCGTAGGGCGAGCCGATGTCGACGGCCGAAGCCATGCCGACCTTGGGATCGGCCGCCGCCGTCCGGCGCTGGACGTTACGCAGGGCCGCCCAGTCGGACTTGCCGGGAATCGAGGTCTGCGGTCCGAAGGCGGCCAGCTGGACCAGCAGGAAGGCGTTGTCGCCGCCGCCGAAGGCTTGGCGCCAGTCAGCGATCAGGGCGGGCATCAGGCGGGCGTATTCAGGGGCCTCGGTGACGTTGGCCTCGCCCTGGTACCAGGCGAAGCCCTTGACCCCGAACGGGACCAGCGGCGCGATCATGCCGTTGCGCAGGGTCGAGAGGCCGCTGGCGCCCATCCACGGCGCGTGCGGCGGCAGGGCGGTGTCGGCCAGCGGCGCGGCGACCTTGTAGCGCCAGGTCCCGGAGAGCGGGACGAAGCTTCCATCGTCGAACTTCAGCCCCTTCTGAGCCGCCTTGCCCCAGGCGCCGCCGCCGCCGCCCGTGTCGACGACGCGCAGGGCGATGACGTTGCGGCCAGCCTTCAGCGCGCCTGGCGCCAGGCGGTAATCGCGCGGCGTGTCCCAGCCCTCCGTCGAGCCGATCTCGCGGCCGTTGACGAAGGTGGTGTCCATGTCGTCGACCGGCCCCAGCGTCAGGGTCGCGCCCCGGGCGGCCTGGGCCTTGGTCAGGGTCAGCTCGGTGCGTAGCCAGACCGTACCGTCGAAGCCGACGAGGTCGGGTGTGGCGTCCTCCCAGAACGCCTCCATCGGCAGGGTCTTCCAGGTCCGGTCGTCGAGGTCGGGGCGGCCCCAGTCCTTGGCGTTCGGAAGCTTGGCGGCCGCCCAGCGGTCCAGCATCGCGGCCCACCGGGGCGGCCCCAGCGCCGGGTCGCGGGCGTAGTCGTCGAGCACCGCCAGGCCCTCGTCATAGGTCTTCAGGGCGGCCAGGCCCTCGCGGCTGATCCAGTCCTGGATCACCGAGCCGCCCCAGGTGGCGTCGATCAGGCCGATCGGGACGTGGGTGGTCTTGCGCAGCTCGCGACCCATGAAGAAGCAGGCGGCGCTGAACTCGGCCGAGGTCTGGGGCGTCGAGACCTTCCAGACGACGCCGGCCGGCAGGTCGGCTTGGGGCGTGGGCTTGCTGATCTTGCCGGTCCGCAGCAGGCGGATGTCGGGGTCGGTGGCGCTGGCCACCTCGCCGTCGCCCGCCAGCGCGCGGCGCAGCGGATATTCCATGTTCGACTGGCCCGAGCACAGCCAGACGTCGCCCATCCGCAGGTCGGAAACGACCTGGCTCTGACCGCTCGCCTGGACCGTCAGGGTCAGGGCGGGGCCGCCACCGGAACGAGCCGGCAGGACCGCGCTCCAGCGGCCTTGGGCGTCGGCCGTGGCGGCCGTGGCGGCGCCGGACAGGTCGATCGCAACGGCCGCGTTGGGCGCGGCCTGGCCCCACACCCGGATCGGCTGGTCGCGCTGCAGCACCGCATGGTCGCTGAACACCGAGGCCAGCGGGCCGGCGGCGGCTTGCTGGGAAACGCCCAGCGCGGTGGCCAGGATGAGAGCTTTCAGCCGCATGGGGCTTCCTCGTCTATTGCGCGGCCTTGGCCGGGCACACCGCCCCGGCCGGATCCGCCGTCAGCTTCACATTGGCGATCGACACCTGGAACGTCCCGGCCGTGGCCAGTTCGAATGGCGCGACCACCTTGGTGACGTCGGTCCCCGCGGCCTGGAAGCACTTCAGCGGGATCTTGACGCTGGCCCACTGACCGGTCGGCGTTCCGGGCGGCGGCGTGACGTCCAGGCGGCCCGCGCCGATCGCCAGGATCACCGGCTTCGAAGCGGCCGCGTCCAGCCGGTAGTCGAAGCTCAGCGCCATGTCGGCATTGGTCTGGAACGACAGGTCCAGCGGCCTGTCGCCGACGATCGACAGCTTGCCCGGCTTGTCGCCCGAGAAGGTGACCTGACGGCCGGCCTCCTGCACGCCGCCGGCGTCGACCGGGGCCAGCTGGACGGCCGTGCTCGGCGAGGCCCGGAACTCGAACGGCGGCGGGGTCTTGCCGCCGACGAAGTAGTTGACCGCATTGTCGGCCACCGGCTTGACGCCCGACACTTCCGACAGCTTCCCGAGCTTGCCGGGCCGGGCGTAGCTCAGGCCATAACCATAGGCGAACAGCGGGTCATAACCTTTGTCGCCCTTGTTCAAGGTGAACTGGGCCGCCGTCTTCGGCCAGCTGAACGACAGCTTGCCGTGGAAGTCATTGCGCGGCTTGCCCGCCTTGTCGCCGATCAGCACGTCGGCGATCCCGCCGCCTTCCGAGCCCGGCAGCCAGGCGGCGACGAAGGCGTCCGAGGCGTTGATCTCGGGATTGACCCACAACGGACGGCCGCTGAGGAACACCGCCACCACCGGCACCCCCTTGGCCTTCAGGCTCTTGAGCAGGGCCAGGTCGGTCTTGGCGCCCGGCTGGTATTCCAGCGTAGTCTTCAGGTCGCCGACACCTTCCGCATACGGATTTTCGCCGAAGACGACGATGGCGACGTCCGGCTTGGTGTCGAAGGCGCCGTCGACCGCCAGGGCCGCCTTGCCGCCGCCGGCCTCGACCGCGGTCTTCACGCCCGACCAGATCGACTCGGCGTTGGGGAAGTCGGCGTTGGCGTTGCCCGTGCCTTGCCAAGACAGGGTCCAGCCGCCCGACTGCTTGCCGATGTCGTCGGCGCCCGAGCCGGCGACCAGCACGGTCGCGCTGGCCTTCACCGGCAGGACGCCGTTGTTCTTCAAGAGGACCAGCGACTTGCGCACAGCCTCGCGGGCGATGGCCCGGTGCTCGGGGGCGCCGATCACGCCTTCGCGGCCCTCGTTGGGACGCGCGGCCTGGAACAGGCCCATCTTGGCCTTCACCCGCAGGATGCGGCGGACCGCATCGTCCAGGCGCGCCATCGGGATCACGCCCGACTTCACCTCGGCCAGGGTGTTGGCGTAGAGCGCCTTCCAGCTGTCCGGGGCCATGAACATGTCGAGGCCGGCGTTGATCGACTGCGGACAGTCGGTGGGCTTGCAGCCCGGCACTTGGCCGTGGCCGTTCCAGTCGCCGACCACGAAGCCGTCGAAACCCATCCTGCCCTTCAGCACGTCGGTCAGCAGGCTCTTGTTGCCGTGCATCTTGGTCCCGTTCCAGCTGTTGAACGAGGCCATGATGGTCAGCGTCCCGGCGTTGATCGCGGGGACATAGCCCTGGGCGTGCAGGCGGATCAGCTCGCTTTCCGGAACCTTGGTGTCGCCCTGGTCATGGCCGTTCTCGGTGCCGCCGTCGCCCAGGAAGTGCTTGGCGCTGGCGGCCACATGGCCTTGCTGAATGACACCACCTTGAGAGACGGCTCCCTGCAGGCCCAGGATCATCTGGCCGGCATAGTCGCGGACGATGGCCGGGTCTTCCGAATAGCCTTCATAGGTCCGACCCCAGCGGTCGTCGCGCGGCACGGCCAGGGTCGGGCCGAACGCCCAGTCGAAACCGGCGGCCGAGGTCTCCAGCGCCGTGGCCTTGCCGATGCGGCGGATCAGCTCGGGATCGTGCGCCGCGCCCAGGGCGATGTTGTGCGGGAAGAGGGTGGCGCCGACGACGTTGTTGTTGCCGTGCACGGCGTCCATGCCGAACATCAGCGGGATGGGCGTGCCGCCCTGGCGCTGGGCCGCGCCTTCGCGGAAGGCGCGGGCGGTGTCGACCCAGGGCTTCTGCGGCGAGCGGTCGGGCGCGCCGATCGGCGGCGAGCTGCCGCCGCCCAGGATCGAGCCCAGCGGATAGGTCTTCAGGTCCTCGGGCTTGATCTGGCTGATATCGGCCTGGATGACCTGGCCGACCTTCTCTTCCAGCGTCAGCTTGGCCAGCAAGCCGTCGACGAAGGCTTCGGTGGCTGGATCGACCAGGCCCTGGCTCTTGGCCGCCGGCCACTGGGCGGGATGGGCGGTCGCTTGCGGGCTTTCGGCGACCGCGGTTGCGCCCGTCAGAAAGGTCGACGCCAACAGGGCGACGCAGAGGGTCTTGGTGTTCATTACTCCCCAACTCTTCTCGTTCGACGGCCACGCACCGCGTGGACAACGTTGTCATACCCCTGGACGGCGATCCATCCCCCGCCTATTTTGTATGACAAATACAGAACAAAACTGGGTTGGGAACTCCTAATGATGCGGCCATTGAAGTTTTTGACAGCGCTGACAGCGGCGACCCTGTTCGGCGGCGCGGCGGCGTCGGCCTTGGCCGCCGAACAGGTCGCGACCTCGCCCGACGGCCAGACCGAGATCCGGCTGTCGGACGCCAATGGCCAGGCCAGTTTCACCCTGAAGTTCAAGGGTCAGACCCTGATCACGCCCTCGCCGCTGGGTCTGGTGCTGGACAAGGGCGGGACGCTGTCGCGCGGGGTGACGATCGTCGGCGCCGCGACCCGGACCGTCGACCAGACCTACGACCTGGTGGCCGGGAAAGCCCGGACCGTGCGCGACCGCTTCAGCGAGACCACCGTGGAATTTCTGGAAACCGGCGGGCTGCAGCGGCGGCTGAAGGTGATCGCCCGCGCCTATGACGACGGCGTCGCCTTCCGTTACGTGCTGCCCGACCAGGTCAAGCTGGCCGGCGTGGCGGTGCGGGGCGAGGAGACGCGATTCGACTTCGCCGGCGACGACAGCTGCTGGGCGCTGAACCTCGGCCGTTTCGGCACCTCGCACGAGGGCGAGTACGACGCGATCAAGGCCAGCGGCTTCCACCCCACGGCGCTCTACGAGCTGCCGGTGGTCTGCCAGACGGCGAAGGGAACGGCCTTCGCCCTGGCAGAGGCCGACCTGAAGAACTGGGCCGGTCTGTACCTGACCGGTCGCGGCGACGGCGGCCTGGGCCTGCAAGCCCAGCTGTCGCCGCGCCTGGATGATCCGTCCAAGGCCGTGCTGACCCGGATCGGAACCGACACGGTCTCGTCGTGGCGGGTGGTGATGGTCGGCGACGCGCCGGGCGACCTGGTGTCGTCGAACCTGATCACCAGCCTGAACCCGCCGACCGCCCTGACCGACACCAGCTGGATCAAGCCCGGCAAGGCGGCCTGGGACTGGTGGAACGGCTCCAAGGTCGAAGGTGTCGCCGGCCATAGTGGAGGGGATGGCGGCGGCATGAACGACGCGACGATGAAGCGCTTCATCGACTTCGCCGCCGCCAACAAGCTGGAATACATGCTGATCGACGACGGCTGGTACGCCGGCTCGGGCCAGGCGCCGACAATTCTTCCGGGCACGGACGTTCTCCGCGCCATCCCCGCCATCAACGTGCAGGACCTGGTCGCCTACGGCCGCGACAAGGGCGTGGGGATCATGCTGTGGGTCCACTGGAAGGCCCTCGACGCCCAGATGGACGAGGCCCTGGCGGCCTATGAGGCCTGGGGCGTGAAGGGGATCAAGGTCGACTTCATGGACCGCGACGACCAGCAGATCGTCGACTTCTATCACCGCCTGCTGACCAAGGCCGGCCAGCACCGGTTGATGGTCGACCTGCACGGCGCCTACCGCCCGACCGGCCTGACCCGCACCTATCCGCACTTCGTCACCCAGGAAGGCGTGATGGGGGCCGAGTACAACAAGTGGAGCCGGCGGGTCACCGCCACCCACAACGTCACCCTGCCGTTCACCCGGATGCTGCTGGGGCCGATGGACTACACGCCGGGCGGCTTCAAGAACGTCCGGCCGGCCGAGTTCAAGAACCAGTTCGTTCTGCCCACGGTCCAGACCACGCGCGGCCAGGCCCTGGCCATGTACGTGGTCTATGACAGCCCGCTGTCGATGGTCTCGGACAGTCCTCTGACCTACGCCGCCTCGCCCGCCGGGCTGGACTTCGTCAGCGCCGTCCCGACCACCTGGGACGAGACCCGGGTGCTGTCGGGCCAGATCGGCCAGTCAATCGTCATCGCCCGCCGCAAGGGCGCCGAATGGTGGGTCGGGGCCATGACCAACGAGGCGGGCCGGATCGTGAAGGTCCCGCTGGCCTTCCTCGGCGCCGGCCGCTTCCAGGCCGAGATCCGCGAGGACGGGGCCGAGCCCACCGCCCTGAAGACCCGAACCCAGACGGTCGGCGCCCAGCAGACCCTCACCCTGACGCTCGCCCCTAGCGGCGGCGGCGTCGTGCGCCTGACCCCGGCGAAGTAGCGAGCTTTCCATGACCTTTTCACGACGCGACCTGATGGCCGCCGGCGCGGCCCTGACCGCCAGTCCCGCGCTGGCCGCCACCAAAGGCCCGTTCCAGCCGAACTGGGAGTCCCTGGCCGCCGGCTACAAGGTCCCGGACTGGTTCCGCGACGCCAAGCTCGGCATCTGGGCGCACTGGGGCCCACAGTGCGTGCCCGAGTTCGGCGACTGGTACGGCCGGCAGATGTATATGCAGGGCAACCGGGTCTATGAGCACCACCTGAAGACCTACGGCCATCCGGCCGACTTCGGCTTCATGCAGTTCATTCCGCGCTGGAAGGCGCAGAACTGGGATCCCGACGCCCTGATGAAGAAGTACGTCGCCGCTGGCGCGAAATACTTCATGTCGATGGCCAACCACCACGACAACCTCGACATGTTCGACAGCCGCCACCACGCCTGGAACACCACGCGCATAGGCCCCAAGCGCGACATCGTCGGGACATGGGCCAAGGTCGCCCGCGCCCATGGCCTGAAATTCGCGGTGTCCAATCATAGCGCCCACGCCTGGCACTGGTGGCAGACGGCCTATGGCTACGACGCCGAGGGGCCGCGCAAAGGCCAGCGCTACGATGCGTTCCAGCTGACCAAGGCCGGCGGCAAGGGCCAGTGGTGGCAGGGCCTGGATCCGCAGGCTCTCTACACCGGCCGAAACATGGTGATCCCGGACGGCATCGACAGCATCAAGGCCGCCAACGCCTGGCACGACAAGCACGACGGCGAGTGGATCGAGACGCCGCCGCCGAACAATCCCGCCTTCGTGCGCAACTGGCTGCTGCGCCAGAACGACCTGGCCGATCGCTACAAGCCCGACATGGTCTATTTCGACAACTTCACCCTGCCGTTGGGCTGGGCCGGGTTGGAGGCGACGGCGCACTACTACAACAACGCGGTCCAGCGTCTGGGCCGGACCGACGTGGTGGTCACCGGCAAGAAGCTGTCGCCCCTGCAGCGGCGCGGCATCGTCGAGGACATCGAGCGCGGCTTCTCTGACCGCCTGCGCGACGAGCCGTGGCAGACCGACACCTGCATCGGCGAGTGGCACTACAGCCGCCCCCTCTACGAGCGGAACGGCTACAAGTCGGGCCGCGACGTGATCCAGCGGCTGCTGGACGTGGTCAGCAAGAACGGCTGCCTGATGGTCTCCATTCCCCTGCGCGGCGACGGCACGATCGACGACAAGGAAGAAAAGATCCTGGCCGACATGGCCAGCTGGATCGCGGTCAACGGCGAGGCGATCTACGCCACCCGCCCCTGGCGGATCTTCGGCGAGGGCCCGACCAAGCTGGTCGAGGGGATGATGAACGAGGGGGGCGCCAAGCCGTTCGAAGCGACCGACATCCGCTTCACCACCAAGGCCGGCGCGCTCTACGCCCTGCCGATGGCCTGGCCGGAAGGATCGCTGACGATCGAGAGCCTGGCGAGCGGGCGCGCGCCCGGCGAGGTTCGGCGCGTGGCCCTGCTGGGCGGGGCCGATCCCCTGCCCTTCCGCCGCGAGGCGAGCGGTCTGGTCGTCGACCTGCCAAGCCGTCGGCCGGCCTTTACGCCGGCGCTGAAGATCGAAGGGCCGGGTTTGGTCTAGACCACGAAAAAGGGGCGGACCCGAAGGTCCGCCCCTAGTCGTGTCGCGGCCATAATCACGGCCGCGAGGAAGCTTCCGCTTAGCGGAACAGGCTCAGGATCGACGACGAAGACTGGTTCGCGATCGACAGGGCCTGGACGCCCAGCTGCTGCTTGGTCTGCAGCGATTGCAGGCGGGCGCTTTCCTTGGCCAGGTCGGCGTCCACCAGGTTGCCAACGCCGGCTTCCAGGCTGTCTTGCAGCTTGCCGACGAAGGTCAGGTGGGTGTCGAGGCCGGTCGAGGACGTACCCAGCGAGGCCAGCTTGTTGGTGGCCGTCTGGATCGCGTTGGCGATGTCGGTCAGCTTGAGCTTGGCGTCGGCGGCGCTGGTGAAGGTCGTGCCCGTCAGGTTCAGGCCGGCCAGGGTCAGCGTCTTGGCGTTGACCGTGAAGCCCGTGCCGTCCGAGTTGGCCAGGAAGGTCAGCTTGGTGGTCGAGCCGTCCGAGATGCTGATGCCGTTGAACTTGGCGTTCGTGGCGGCCTTCTCGACTTGGTCACGCAGCGAGATGTAGTCGGCTTGCAGGGCGTTGAACGAAGCGGTGTTCAGCGAGGTGTCGGAAGCGGCCAGGGCCTTTTCCTTCATCTTGCCCAGCAGGTCGGTGATGGTGTCGCCGGCGGCCAGCGCGACGTCGATGGTGGACTGACCGCGTTGCAGCGAGTCCTTCACGGCGTTCANTTTCCTTCATCTTGCCCAGCAGGTCGGTGATGGTGTCGCCGGCGGCCAGCGCGACGTCGATGGTGGACTGACCGCGTTGCAGCGAGTCCTTCACGGCGTTCATGCTGTTGGCGGTGGCGGTCTGGCCCTTGGCCATGGCCCAGATGGCGCCGTTGTCCTTGGCGCTACCGACCTTCTTGCCGGTGTTGATGCGCTGCTGGACGGTCTGCAGTTCGGCGTTCGTCGCGTTCAGGTTTTGCAGGGCGATCAGGGCCCCGCTGTTCGTGTTGATGCTGTTCAGCGCCATGACGAAACAACTCCTATTCGAGGTGTTCCGGCGTCATTTTGACGGCCGGTGGGCATTTTACCCACGGCCAGTATCCAAGCTTTAGCTTTCTACTTCGTTGAGGAAATAATGTCGCATGCTTAAGATTAGGAACTATTTTATTAATGATCAAATGAGCAGAAAGTAAAAACTCGACCTCGAAATGAGTCGAGATTGTCTCAAAATGGCACAACTAATCTATGACTCTTCGGGCTGGCAGACTCGCTCGATTCAGCTCGATTAAGGCGCGCAGAGTCTAGGCGATTCAGGCGTCCCGGCGCCGGCGCGAGATCCACGGAATCCTTGTGGGGCGGCTCTTCAGCATGCGTCCGGACGCACCGACGGCGCTCAGCGACCGGCCAGGTATAGGCGTCGCGACCGATAGGGTTTGGCGACCGCGCGCAGGGTCAAGACGAAGACCACGGCCTTCCAGAGCTCGAACAGGAAACTGAACCGACGACGCATCGAGAGACTCCTTTTCCTAACTCAACGAAGAAAAGGCCGACCGGCTCCCGGGAGGGGGAAAGGAACCGGCCGGCCTCCGACGGCCGGTCGCTGGGAAATGCGGCCGGCCTACAGCGCGGTGACTTGGATCAGCCGTGCAGCTTGATGGCGGTCTCGGCGATCTTGCGGCCCTGGTAGCGGGCGCCGACCAGTTCGTTCTCGCTGGGCTGACGCGAGCCGTCGCCGCCGGCGATGGTGGTCGCGCCGTAGGGGCTGCCGCCGGTGACCTCGTCCAGGGTCATCTGGCCCGCGTGGCCATAGTCCAGGCCCACGATTGTCGTGCCGAAGTGCAGCAGGTTGGTGATGATCGAGAACAGGGTCGTCTCCTGGCCGCCATGCTGGGTGGCGGTCGAGGTGAAGGCCCCGCCGACCTTGCCGTGCAGCGCGCCGCGCGCCCACAGGCCGCCGGCGGCGTCAAAGAAGGCGGCCATCTGCGA
The DNA here is from genome assembly GCF_001425745.1 of Caulobacter sp. Root343. Taxonomy (GTDB): domain Bacteria; phylum Pseudomonadota; class Alphaproteobacteria; order Caulobacterales; family Caulobacteraceae; genus Caulobacter. Next base: position 557,717 of record NZ_LMDF01000005.1, read on the forward strand.
GGCCATGCGGCCGAAACGGGTCGGGGCGCCGACGACGATGGCGTCGTAATTGGCCAGGTCCTCGACCGAGGCGATCGGGGCTTCCTGGTCGAGCTTGAAGTGAGCGCCCTTGGCGATGGCTTCCGGAACGGTTTCCGGCACGCGCTTGATGTCGACGGTCGCGCCGGTTTCGCGCGCGCCCTCGGCGATGGCCTTGGCCATCGTTTCCAGGTGACCGTAGGACGAATAGTAGAGAACCAGAACCTTGGCCATGACGGCCTCCTTGCCTTGAGATCGGAGGCGAGGACGTCGCGTCCCCGTCGTTGAGGGAGGTTTTGGCGCCGGTTGGACTTGCGCGATATCCGAATAAAATCGTCTATAACGTTCGGATAATTCGAACGATGGCGAGCCATGATGAGCGAACCCGGAACCCCGACCCTGGACCAGCTGACCGTCTTTCTGGCGATCGTCGAGACGGGCGGTTTCGCGGCCGCCGCGCGGCGGCTGAACCGGGCCAATTCGGTGGTCAGCTACGCGATCGCCAATCTCGAGGCGCAGCTGGGCCTCACCCTGTTCGACCGCGCCGCGGCCAAGACGCCGGTGCTGACCGAGGCCGGCAAGGTGGTGCTGGCCCAGGCCCGGGTGATCGCCGGCGACGTCGCCGACTTGAAGGCCAAGGCCAAGGGCCTGCTGCAGGGCCTGGAGGCCGAGGTGCATCTGGTGCTGGACGTCATGCTGCCCACGGCCCGGGTGGTCGACGCGTTGCGGGCCTTCCGCGAGGCCTTTCCGACCGTGACCCTGCGCCTGCATGTCGAGGGCCTGGGGGCGGTGACCCAGATGGTGCTGGACCGCGGCGCCACCCTGGGCGTGGCCGGGCCGCTGGACGTGGTCAACGGCGGCGACGAGTTGGTCACCATCGCCATCGGCTCGACCCTGCTGATCCCCGTGGCCGCGCCCAGCCATCCGCTGGCCCAAGGCGCGAACCTGCCGGGCGCAGGCCGTAGCCACACGCAGTTGGTCCTGACCGACCGCTCCAAGTTGACCGAGGGTCGCGACTTCGCCGTCGCCAGCGCTCACACTTGGCGGCTGGGCGACCTGGGGGCCAAGCACATCCTGCTGAAGGAGGGCCTAGGCTGGGGCAACATGCCCGAACCCATGGTCCGCGAGGACCTGGCGGCCGGCCGCCTGAAGCGGCTGGACATGCCCGAGCTGGTCGAGGCGCACTATCCGCTGCACGCCATCTATCGTGGGGATACGCCGCCGGGGCCGGCGACGGGGTTCCTGATCGAGCGGCTCAGAGGCCAATCCAACGACCCTTATCCCTCGGGGGAATCTGGCCGTCCTTGACGACCAGCCCCCCGCTCGACCTCGTCAACGCATATCGGCAAGCCGGATCAACCGCGACCAAGCGGCGACCGGCGAGAACGCGCGATCTAGAAGGCGCCGCGCAGGGAGACCGTCACGGCGCGACCGTCGTAATCGTTGGCGCGCGGAACCTGCTCGATGTTCTGGTATTGAGTGCGCCGGGCGTTGGTCAGATTGTAAACGTCGACGGCGAGGTTCAGCCACCCGTTGGCGGCGAAGGCGATCGAAGAGTCGACCTGCCCCCGCGCCTTGACCCGGCTTGTCCCGCCCGTGAACGTGTTCAGCCCCGAGAGGATGTACTCGTCCCGATAGTTGTAGACGACGCGCACGCCCAGGCGCTTGGTCTCATAGTAGCCGATGACGTTGTAGCTACCCGCTGACACGCCCGGCAGGATGGCTGGCGATCCATCTGGATTGCGGCCGTCGATCCGGGTCCGGGAATAGTTGACGACGCCGCCGAAGTTCTTCCAGAAGCCGGGCAGGAAATCCAGGTTCTGCTGCAGGCTGAACTCCAGCCCCGTCACGCGCAGCGGCCGCACCTGGTTGAAGGCGCCCGACGCGGTGATCACCGCGCGTTGTCCGTTGACTAGAATATCGCTGAGGCACTGGTCGCCGCTGATCGTCAGTCGCCCCAGCCCGAAGGCGGCGGCGTCGGCTGGGCAGAGTTTCTCCAGCCGGTTTTCGATCGTCGCGAGATTGCGGATATTCTTGCGGTAGAGGTCGAGCGACACCATCCCGCCCGAGCGGTTGTACCACTCCAGGGACACGTCGTGGGACACGGCGGTGAACGGCTTCAAGTCATAGCCGCCATAGACGATGTTGAAGCCCTGGTCGGTGGCGGTCACCGAGCTGGCGGGACTGAGGTTGCGCGGCTGCGGCCGGACAAAAGTCTTATAGGACGCCAGCCGCAGGACGACGGTGTCGCTGAGATCGGCCGCGACCAGCAGGGACGGCAGCCACTCGCCGTAGTCGCTCTCGAAGCGGGCCGGGTCGTAGCGGATGTCGCCTGACAGCGCGGTGCTGCGGTTGAGCGTGACGATGGTCTGCTGGGTGTGCTCGTACCGCAGGCCCACGTTTCCTCGGACGGGAACACCAAGGGCGCGGCGGTCGAAACGGCCCTGGACGTACAGCGCGCTGGTCAGGCCGGACACCCGGAAATTGTTCGCCGAATAGGACTCGTTGGACGGATCGTTGACCCAGCCGGTCTGGGTGAGGGTGTCGCCCGGCTGAAGGCTGACGGGTTGCAGGCGCGCGACGGCGTAGTCGTAGTCGATGCTGGTGAACGGGTTGAGATAGCCCTTGGCGGCTCCGCCGAAGAAGTCGGCGGCATAGGCGCTGCTCTTGAGGAAACTGGCGTCGATGTTGTCGGTGCGTATGCCCTTGGCGCTGGCGCGGTAGCCGCGCGAGACGAACCGGGTGCGCTCGAGCCTCGCGCCGCCGGAGACGGCCTCGAACAGGCCGCCCGGCGAGGCTTGGTCGAGATCCAGCTGCGCCGCGTCGATCGCGTTGCGCGTATAGCCGGCCGTCCCGGCGACGATCAGCTGGTCGCCCAGGCTGTTCTGCTGGAAGGCGGGATTGGCCGCGGCCAGCCAGGTCCAAGGACCCGGCGTGACCTGCGGGACCGACCGCGGCGACAGGGTCAGGACGTAGTTTCGGATGTCGCCGCCGCCCGAAAAGAAGGTTCCCGACGTGCCGTTGCCACCGGACTTGGAGACGTTGCGCCAATCGATCTGGGTCTGGGTGTAGTCGTAGGCGCCGCGCGAACTGACCAGTGATCCGGTGGCGGTCCAGGGCCCGTCCGACCACAGGGCGCGGCCGCTCAGGCTCCAGGCCTCCTGAACGATCGGCTCCGATCGGTAGGAGGTGTTGATCTGGGCGTTGGAAAAGGTCAAGGCGTCGACATAGGCCATGCCGTCCGACAGTCGACTCACGGGACTGGTCGGCGCGACGATGGTCGTCATCGGTCGCATGTCGACCTCGTTCATCTCGGTGAAGTTCTTCGCCAGGTCGCGGCGCGTGAAGAACCCGTCGAGGCTGAGCTTGAGGGTCGCCGAGGGGGCGAACTCGACACCGGCGGCGGCCGTGAGCAGCGTGCCTTTGTTCAGCTTGACCACCTGGCGGACGTCCGACGGGAACAGCACGCCGGTGCGCGCCAGCCGCCCCGTGCCCATGGCGCTGCAGGCTTCCGCGCGGGCGCAGGTCCCGTCCGGCGCCGGCGGAGCGAAATAGTCCGCGTAGAGGGCCGCGAACCCCGGCGAGAGGTCGTTCAGCGGCGTGTACTGGTTGAAGTTGATCGAATCCCGCCGAAACCGCTCCTGCTTGAAGGCCACGACGCCGAATGCCGCCAGGTTGGAGCGAAAGTGATGGGCGGCGGACAGGGTCACGGCGGGCGCGCCCAGCTCGCCCAGGCTGTCCTTCTCGTAGGAGAGCTTGTAGGCCGCGCCGTCCCGGCGGCTGAGCGCTGGCTGAATCTTCAGGTCGATGTTGCCGCTCAAGCCGCCGGACTGGTCCGAGGCGGACGGGGACTTGTTGATGGTGATCGCCGAGAAGATGTCGGAGTTGAACGCGCCCAGCGGCGTCGAGGAATCCAGCATAGGCTCGGCGAACGCCTGGCCGTTGATGGTCGTCCGCGCGAACGTGCCGGGCAGCCCGCGCAGGTTGATCGTCGCGTTGCGGGAGTCGGCTTCGCGGTTGATCTGAACGCCCGTGATGCGCTGGATCGCCTCGCCGACATTGAGATCGGGAAACCGCCCGAGACCGTCCGACGAAATGGAATCCGTGATCCCCGGAGCGGCGCGCTTCATGCGGATGGCGTCGGCGTAGCTCTGGCGGAAGCCCGTGACGACGACGCTCGTCACGATCGTCGGCTCTTCGGCGGCCGCGATGGGCTGTTCGGGCTTCGGCGGCGCGGCCTTGACGATCAAGACCGTCCCGTTCGGGCGAGGCTGGGCCTCCAGTCCCGTGCCTTGCAGCAGGATCCGTAGCGCCGCGTCGGTCTCGAACGCTCCCGTCAGGGCCCGGGTGGAGACGCCCTTGAGGTCGGCGCCGTTGGCCAGGACCTGGAGGCCCGACTGGCGGAAGAAGGCCTGCAGGGTGTCGACCGCCGGCCCCGCGGCGATGTCGAAACGCTTCGGGCGGGCCTGGGTCGGCGCGGAGGTCGTGGTCTGGGCCTGGGCGTGACCGGAGGCCAGCAGGAGGCAGGTCGCGATCACCAGCGACAGCCTCTCACCTCCCCGACCGCGACTGGTCGCCCCCATCCAGCGCTCACCCCTTCGTTCCGGCTTCTTCGACCGCTAGGCGATCGCGAGCCTTTCTGGCCCTTGGACTAGCTGCGGTCCGAGGGCATGTTCGCGGAGCCTCTTCCGCCGATCGTGAGGTGGTCGCCCACCCTGGCCACGGGGACGCCCAGCAGGGCCTGGACCGCATCGACGAACTGCTCCGGCTGGTCGGCGCGATACTGTCCGACCAGGCGGTGCGATCCCAGCGCCGGATCGGCGATGACGATCTTCAGCCTGTTGTAGCGATTGAACTCCAGCGCGGCCTCGGCCAGCGTCTGGTTGTTCAGGATGATGTCGCCTTCACGCCAGGCGAGCTGGCGCTCGATCTCCTGGGGCGCGGCGCGCACCGAGATCGGCTCGGCGCGATAGGGCACGAAGGCCTGCTCGCCGGCCGAGATGCGCCGGGCGCCGCCCGTCCCGCCAGCGTTCCACGCCTCGACCACGCCCTCGGTCACCAGGACGTCGGCCCCCGTCGTCCGCCGCCGGACGCTGAACGCCGTCCCGACGGCCCTGACGGAGACCTCGCCGGCCTCGACGACGAACGGCCTCTCGGGGTTCTTGGCGACTTCGAACAGGGCTTCGCCGCTGACGAGGACGACGCGGCGCAGCTTCGGCGTCATGCTCACCTCGAGGTGGCTGTCGCTGTTCAAGCTGGCGATCGTCCGGTCCTCGAGCGGAACTTTGCGGACTTCGCCAAGGGTCGTCCTCAGGGTCGCGCCGCCGGTCAGGCGCGGGCCCAGCACCACCGCGACCAGGCCCGCCGCCGCGCTGGTCGCAACGCCGGCGGCCAGGAGCGCGCGACGAGATGGCCGATGGACGGCGCGCGCCTTGGCGCTTCTCCGGGTGGCCTCGGGCCGCAGGTCGGCCTGGACGGTGGCCTTGTCGAGGCTGCGCCAGATCGCCTGGGCCCGCAGATAGGCGCCCTGCTGTCGCGAGCCGGTGTCGTACCAGGCCTCGAACGCAAGTTGAGAGGCCGCGTCGAGCGGGCCCGACGCCTGCCGCACGACCCAGTCCGAGGCTTCTTCGTCGATCGTCGACATCAGCGGCCGCTTCGCGCCGGGACGCTCGCGCCACCCGCTTGGCGCCGAGCGTCCTGGTGGCTGGAAACGCTCACCCGCGCGACCGTGTCGGAGATGATGTGCATGCCACGCATGGTCTCCTTCTCGACGACATTCTCGCTCAGGCCAAGCTGCTGCGCGGTTTCAGCCTGGGACAGGCCGTAGACCTTGCGCATCTGAAAGACCTCCCGGCATCGTTCCGGCAGCTTGGCGATCACGCCCAGAACCCACTTCAGTTCGGCTCGCGCCATCGCCACGCGCTCGGGCGACGGGGCGCCGTCGAAGACCGCCAGTTCGTCCAGGCTCTGCGCCGCTTCGATATTGACCACCCGCTTGCGGCGAAGGTGGTCGATGACGAGGTTGCGGGCCATCTGGAAGACGTAGTTCCGTGGATCGTCGATGTGATCGACCGACCGCATCTTGAGGAAGCGATAGTATATTTCCTGCACGAGGTCGTCGACTTCGTGCGCGGTTCCGCAGATGTGCCGGAGCTTCTGACGCAGATCCGCCTCGAACGGCACCACGTGCGAGCTGACCCAGGCGACGATCTCCGGATCAGCGCCGCGCATGGTGTGTCCCAAGACGTCCAGCATCCATGTTCGTCCCTCCCGAGGCCCTGCCCTATTCCAAGGGCTTGAGGGCCGTGTGACGTCCCGGCGGGGCCGGCGGCCGACATGGCGTCGGCCTAAACAACCTATGCGTTCCATTATTTGGAACGGAAAGTCATATATTGACATCATCTTTAAGGCGGGCGGAGTCGTCAATCGAATAGCGCGCCGGGCAGGTAAAACGCCCCGGAAGATCTCTGGCGCGCGAGCCTTCAACGTGCCTGGGACCGCAGGGTCATGAACAGCAGGGTGGTCGGGTCCGGGATGTCCGCGGCCGGCAGGTCCCGATGCGGCGGCCGGGCGTTCCAGACCAGGGCGTAGATCTCGCCATGGTCGCCCTCGACGTTGACGATATTGACCTGCATATCGTCAGGCGTCTTGACTGTCTTCTTCAGCTGGTCGGCCAGCGAGAGAACGGGCCGCGCCTCGACCAGGGACAGGTCCGAAGAGCGCACGATGAAGTCGATCGACTGGCCAAGCCGGATCACCGGGACCTTCAGCAGCCCGCCGCCGATCGGCTGGGCGCCGCCGACAAAGATCTCGGACTTCAGCGACCCGCCGCCGGAAAAGTCCCAGCGGTAGTTCGTCCACTGGCTGATCTGGGCCCGTTCCCAGCCCGTCTTCGAGGCCTTGCCCAGGTAGCGCGCCAGGTAGATCTGCGTGTTCCCGGCGGAATCGAACTTGTGATAGGTGATCGTCGGCCGCCCCTGCTCGTCGAAACCCAGCAGCGTGTTGTTGTTGATCATGCCGCCCCGCTCGGGGACGGGATCGACGATCTCGGCGTCCTTCAGCTTGATCGGCAGCGGCAGCGGCGTCCCGTCCGCCTTGAACCAGTGGATCAGGTCCGGGCTCTTGGCGTAGCTGAGATCGTGGTTCGTCTCGGCCATCGGCGTCTCGCGCCACACCCAGGCGATGTGGAACCAGTTGTCCGGCCCGATCACCGGACCCATGAAATAGGCGTTGCGCTGGCCCTCTCCGTCGACGAGCGGCGCGGCCGTGAGGCGCGCCCATTTCCCCGTCTCGGCGTCGAGCACGTCGTAGATTTCGTCGCCATTGCCGCTGGAGCCGTTGCGGTATTTGAAGATCAGGCGGCCGGCCCGATCGCGCAGAAAGATCGGATAGGTCGCCGCCCGCTCCAGCGCCTCGTCGACCAGCACGGGAACGCGCTTGAGGGTGCGCACCGCCCCCGAGGTATCCGAGACGAACATGGTCATCGGGCTGGAATGCATGTTGGCCGCCACGTGCAGGCGACCGGCCGGGTCCTCGGCGATGGCGATGTAGTTGTGGCTGTCCCAGTCGTTCCAGGTGTCCAGCTTCTGGTAGGTCCACCCGCCGCCGGTCTTGCGCCGACGCGCCACGGTCAGCTGGCGATTGGCGTCGTAGTAGCCGATCACGATGTCGGTCTTGGTCGTCACCAGGGCGAATCGGACGCTGTGTCCCGACCAGACCCGGTCGATCGCCTCGGTGGAGACGACCTCGGCGCTCATGGTCGGCGAGGCCCCGGGCGACGGGGTGAAGGTCTGGGCGTTCACCCCGCCACACCAGAGCGCAGAAACGACAAGCAAGCTCGATATGAAACGATTCATCGCGAAGGGACGTCCTGATCTGGTGGCGCGAGCCGGCAAGAGCGGTGGTGAGGCAAAAAATCGCCAGGCGGGCGGGACGACCCGCCTGGCGCAGTTAGCCTAGAACGAGCCGCGCAGGGTCAAGGTGTAGGTCCTGCCGTCGTAGTCGTTGGCGCGCGGCATGGTCTCGACATTCTGGTACTGGGTGCGGCGCTGGTCGGTCATGTTGTAGGCGTCGAACGACAGCGAGAAGCGATCGTTGAGCGTGTAGGACAGCGACGCGTCCAGCTGCCCGCGCGCCTTCACGCGGCTGGCCCCGCCGGTGAAGGTGTTGCCGCCGGCCAGGATGTACTCGTCGCGATAGTTGTAGACGATGCGCGCGCCGTACTTCGCGGTCTCGTAGAAGCCGATGAGGTTGAAGGCGTTCTTCGAGACGCCGGGCAGGATCGCCTTGGTCCCGTCGGCATAGGTCCCCGAGATCTTGGCGTACGAGTAGTTGAACACGCCGCCGAAGTTTTTCCAGAAGCCGGGCAGGAAATCGAAGTTCTGCTGGATGCTGATCTCGACGCCGTCGACCTTGATCGGCTTGTCCTGGTTGTAGTTGCCGCTGATCTGGACGACGGCGGGCTGGCCGTTGACCAGGATGTCGCTCTGGCAGGTCGTGCCGTTCAGCGACAGATGACCCAGGCCATAGGCGGTCGCGTCGGCCGGGCACAGGCGGCTGAGACGGTTCTCGGCGATCACCAAGTCGTTGATCGTCTTGTGATAGACGTCGACCGACACCAGGCTGTTGGCGCGATTGTACCACTCCAGCGAAATGTCGTGTGAGATGGCCGTGTAGGGCTTCAGGTCATAGCCGCCATAGGCCAGCTGGAAGCCATTGCCCGTCTTGGTCAGCGAGGTCGTCGGGCTGAGGTTGCGCGGCTGGGGCCGGACGAAGGTCTTGTACGAGGCTCCGCGCAGCACCAGCGTGTCGGTCAGATCCGCCGCCAGCATGATCGACGGCAGCAGGTTGTCGTACTTCTGCTGGTAGATCGTCGGCGTGTAGGTGACGTTGCCGGCCGCGTCGAACGTCTTGTTCAGAGCGTTGATCGTCTGGTCGGTGGACTCGTAGCGCGCGCCGAAATTGCCGCGCACGCGGACGCCGAGCACCTCGGTGTCGACCTTGCCCATCAGATAGGCCGAGGTGATGTCGTTCTTGACCGAGAAATTGAACGCCGAATACGAGCCGTTGGTCGGGTCGTTGATCCAGCCCGATGGCGTGACCAGGTCGCCCGCCGTGGTCGTCACCGGCTGCAGGCGCGAGACCGCGCGGGCGTAGTCGATGCTGTACCAGTTGCGCGCATAGGCGCCGCCCGAGCCGCCGAAGAAATCATCGGCGTAGGGGCTGAGCTTCAGGAAGCTGCTGTCGACGTTCTGGCCCTGGACGCCCTTGGCGCTGGTCCGGTAGCCCCGCGACCTGAACTCGGCGCGTTCGGCCCTCAGGCCGGCGACGATGCTGCTCAGCGGGCCGTTCTCGATGTACCGCTCGATGTCGCCCTGGGCCGAGTTGAGCTCGTTGGTCAGATAGCCCAGGCTGCCGGCCACGATCAGCTGGTCGCCGGCGGCGTTCTGCGCCGTGGGGCTGTTGCCAGCGCCTTGCCAGACATAGGGGCCCGCCGTGACCGTCGGCGCGCCGCTCGGGTTGAGCGACATCAGGTATTTGCCGATATCGCCGTTGCCGGAGAAGAAGCTGCCCGACACGCCGTTACCGGCGGCCTTGGCCAGGTTGCGGACGTCGATCTGGGTCTGGACCAGGTTGTTCGAGGCCTTGGACGTCACCAGCGTACCGGTCAGGCGCCAGTCGTCGGTGCGGTACTCGGCGTTGGCGCTGACGTCCCAGGTCTTCTGGATGGTCGGCTCGGACCGGAAGGAGCGGTTCACCTGGGCGTTCGAATAGTCGAAGGCGTTGATGTAGTTGAAGCCGTCCGCCAGCGTGAACACCGACCCAGCCGGATTGACGGCCGTCGTCGTCGGGCGCGCATCCACCTCCAGCAGGTCGGTGTAGTTCTTGTCGAGGTTTCGCCGCGTGTAGAAGCCGCTCAGCCCGACCTTCAGCGCCTCGTTGACGCGGTATTCGAGGCCTGCGGCGGCGGTCCACAGGTCGCCTTCGTTGTATTTGACGATCTGGCGATTGTCGGAGGGGAACAGTACGCCGTTGGTGGCCTTGGCGCCCGTGCCCCACGGACGGCATTGCTGGCCCGAAGGACAGGCCGCGCCGCCCGCTGGCGTCGGCGCGTAGTAGGCGGCGAGATTGGCGTTCGGCGTCGCGAGCGCGTTCAGCTGGGTATATTGGACGAAGTTGATGGAATCCCGGCGGAACTTCTCCTTCTTGTAGGCGACCACGCCGAAGACGGCCAAGTCCGAGGTGATGTGCTTGTTGTAGCCCAGCGTCATGGCGGGGCTGTTGAGATTGCCCAGCTCGTTGGCTTCGTAGGCTAGCTTGATCGTGCCGCCGTCCCGACGCCCGAGGGCCGGGGCGATCTGCAGGTCGATGATCCCGCTCATGCCGCCCGACTGGTCGGCCGCCGACGGCGACTTGATGATCGAGATGGCCGAGAAGATGTCGGAATTGAACGCCCCCAGCGGCGTGGACGAGTCCAGGATCGGCTCGGCGAACGCCTGGCCGTTGATGGTCGTGCGGGCGTAGGTGCCGGGCAGGCCGCGAAGATTGATCGTGGCGTTGCGGGACTCGGCCTCGCGGTTGATCTGGATGCCCGGCAGGCGCTGGATGGCCTCGCCGACATTAAGATCGGGGAAGCGGCCCAGGCCGTCGGACGAGATGGAGTCGGTGATGCCGGCGCTGTCGCGCTTCATCCGCACCGCGTCGGCGTAGCTCTTCTTGAAGCCCGTCACGACGACTTCGGTCACCGTCTCGGAGTCTTTCGCGGCGCTGGCGCCCGCCGTGGCCTGCGCATGGGCCGAAGCCGACAGCGCGATGAAGCTCGTCGACGCGAGCATGAGCGTCCACGTCGTCCGACCGATCTTGAGAGTCATCTGGTTCGTTTCCTCGGATTGCCGTTCAGCATTGTTGTTCGCTGGAGCAAGCCAGGACCCGCCCCCCGACACCGAGACGAGCGGCCAGATTTTTTCCGCCGAGTTTTTTGAAATGGCGGTTCGAGGCGCCAGACGTGCTGGATCCGAAAGACCGTATGGCTGGCCGCGGATCGCCCACCGATGGTCCCGCGCGCCTTGGTCTGGCCCAGGTTTCTCCTAAGTCTGATCCGTGGAGGGCGCATGGACTCACCAACACCACACCTGATCCTGGCCCACGAGGGTCCGGTCCCGCTCGATATCCTCGAAGCCTTTCAGGCGGCCGTGGCGGTCGATGGCCTGAAGTTCCGCCGCGAGGCGCGAATGGGGGAACGCGCGTCGGGGTCGATGACGCTCCTGGCGTTCAGCGGGGTCGGTCTTTTCCTGACCAAGGCCTATTTCCACGACCCGCTCGGGGCGTTGGGTCCGGCCCATGCTCCGGTGCTCGACTCCGCCCTTCGCGAGCTTGGTCGAAGGTTGATGGCGTTGCCGTTCCGGCGCCCGACGGCGCGAGATCCAGTCGAGGTCGCGGACCGGTATTCTCCCGTCCTTTCGGTATGGACGGAGCGCGACGCCGATAGCCGCTTCAAGATGCTGATCCCGGTCGATCCGTCGCCCGCCAGCCTGGACGCCGCGCTCAGCACGTATCTCACCTTCGCCCAGGCCTATCACACCGGCGCGCTCGAGCCCGAGGACCTGGAGATCCTGGCGGGCGTGCGACCGCTCGCCGGCGTCGCGCTCCTGGCTTACGACGACGCCAGCGGCACCATTCAGCCCGTCGATCCTTTCGAAGGACGGGGTGTCGTGGCGCGGTGATCGGACGGCGACGCCGCGTCGACATCGAGGCGGCCCGCTGCTTGAACAGGCTTTTTCAACGCCAGCGCGCGAACGCCGCCAGGACGATCGTCACCGTAATCGCCCCGCCGATGCGGGTGGCGATCTGGGCGAAGGGCATCAGCTGCATGCGGTTGGCCGCGGTCAGTATGGCCACGTCGCCCGTGCCGCCCTGCCCCGAGTGCGTGGCGTTCACGATCGCCGCCTCGATCGGATGGAGGCCTACCCAGCGCGAGGTGACGAAACCGGTGGCGATCAGCGAGACCACCGTGACAAAGATCGTCACGAGGGTCGGCAGGTTGAAAGCCTCGATCAGCTTCTCCCATGGCGTCTTGGCCACCCCGATCGCGAACAGCAGCGGATAGGTCACGCAGGTCGAGAAGAAGCGGTAGTTGGCGTAGGCCGCCTGCTCCAGGGCCGGCGGCGCCAGGCGGGCCAGCTTGATGACCACCGCCAGGCCCAGCATGACCACTGGTCCCGGCCAGTGGAACAGCGACTGGGTCAGGCCGCCCAGCAGATAGAGCACCGCCACCATCAGAAGGGCGGCGCCGAGGGTCTGCGGCGACGAGGCGCCGCCGACCGACGCATGGGCGGCCGGGGACACGGTCTCCTCGCCCGGCTGCAGCCGCCCCTCGCCGGTCAGCTTGGGAAAGCGACGGCCCAGGAAGTTCAAACCACCCGCCAGGACGATGGCGCTGAGACTGCCCAGCATGACCGGCGGCAACACCTCGGCGAAAGCCTCGCCCTGGGGCTGGCCCGAGAAGTGGGCGTAGCCGATCGACAGCGGGATCGCCCCCTCTCCCACGCCGCCGGCCATGATCGGCGCGACGACCTTGAACAGGGTGTGCTTGAAGCCCAGGCCCAGCGCCACGCCGGTCGAGCAGCCGACCGCGAAGGCGACGATCGAGCCCAGGATCAGCGGGATGAAGGTCTTGCCGAAGCCCGTGATCAGCGACCTGCGGTCCATGCCCAGGATGCTGCCGACCACGATCGAGGCGATGAACAGATAGAGGAAGTTCGAGCTTTCGGTGAAGTCCGAGATCGACGTGACCAGCACCTTGGGCAGCAGGCCGGCATATTCCAGGTAGGACGGGGCGAAGGTCGCGAAGATCGCCGCGAAACCCAGGCGATTGAGGATCGGGATCCGCTTGCCGATCTCGGCGCAGACGAAGCCGCCGGTGATCAGGAAGGCGATGTTGGCCAGGATGTCGGACGGGGCCTTGCCCATGGCGACATAGGCGCTGGCCAGTCCCAAGACGATCAGCAGCAGCGGCAGCGGCGCCACGCCCAATCGCGTCTCCATCAGCCTCCACCAGCGGGTAAGGATCGGCCCGGGCGGGTCGGCGAGGTGGGGTTCGGCCGACGGGGTCATGCGCGCCTCGGGATGATTGGCAGCACCACGTGCGAAGGCCGCGCGGCGTCGAGGTGGAGGGTGTTGCGGGCTACCTCGCGGGTCAGCCCCACGCCTTCCGGCGCGCCGGTGTTGGGATTGACGTCGAACTTGGGGAAGTTGCTGGACGACACGTCCAACCGGATCCGGTGGCCCTTCTTGAACAGGTTCGAGGTCGGGAACGCCTCGACCTTGATCCGGTAGACCTGGCCAAGCGTCATCAGCTCGGGCTTTTCCCAGCTGTCTCGATAGCGGCAGCGCAGGATCCCGTCGGTCAGGTTCAGGGCGTAGCCGGCGGGATAGTCCTCGCTGGGCGGATAGAGGTCGATCAGCTTGACGACGAAATCGGTGTCGACCGCGTCCGACGAGACCCACAGCTCGGCGGTGATCGCCCCCGTGATCTCGACGTCGTCCTTCAACGGCTCGGTCTGGAAGACCAGCACGTCCGGCCGGGCCTCCAGCGGCAGAAAGGGTTCGCGGGCGCCATAGACGTCCGCCGTCTCGCGTTGGTCGAAGCCGCCGCCCCGCATCAGCGGCTCGCCCGAGGTGACCGCGCCGCCGATCGTCGGGACGGGATCGGACGGGTCGAAGTCATAGCTTAGCGACGCCGCGTCGGCGGTCGGCTGGTCGGTCCGCAGGCCGCCATCGGCGCCCAGATAGAAGGCCGTCTCGCGCCGGTCCGGGATCGGCCAGGCCGTCTCGCTGCGCCAAGCGCCGCCGTGGTTCAAACGCTCCTCGGCGGTCTTGCGGCCATCGCCGCCGCCCATGACGAACAGGCGCACCGACGGCTCGGCGGCCTTGGCCGGCAAGCCCTTCAGGTGGCGATCGAACCAGGTCAGCCGCTGGGTGAAGAAGTCGGCGCCGCCGTCGGCGTCGATCGTCGAGGCCGGACCGAACTCGACATCGCCCGCGTGCGAGGTCGAGCGCCCGCCGTGGGTCCAGGGCCCCATGATCAGCCGCTGGACACGGCCGGCTCCGTTCAGCCCCGCGAAATTGTCCGTGGCCGTGCGCGAATAGGGATCGTACCAGCCCGACATGTGGACGAGGTCGACCTTCGGGAAGGTCGCGTAGTAGCCCTCGGCATAGATTCCGGCCTGCTTCCAGAACCCGTCGAAGTTTCCGTGCTCCCACTGCTCGTAGACATAGGCCTCGTAGTCCGGCTGCAGGCTGATCGGCGTATGGCCCCGCTTCCAGGGCATGCTGGCGAACCAGGCCTTGAGGTCGACGGTCTTCAGCGCGGCCAGCAGGCGCGGATCGTTCTGCGCCGCCCGGCTCTCCAGGCCGAGATTGTAGGCCCAGGTCACCTGCTTCAGCTCGAACGCCCCGCCCTGCCGGATGCCGCCCTGATAGGCGTTGGAGAAGCCGCCGCAATCCAGGAACATGGCCTTCAGGCCCGGCGCGTTCAGACAGCCCAGCGCCATCTGGGTATGGGCGGCGTAGGACAGGCCCATCGTCCCGATCCGGCCGTCGCTCCACGGCTGGCGGACGACCCAGGCGCAGGTGTCGTAGCCGTCCGCGCCCTCGCTCAGATACTTGATGAACTCGCCCTCGGAGTCGTAGCGCCCCCGGCAGTCCTGGAAGATCACCACATAGCCCCGCGAGACATAGACCCGGGCCACGTCGGCGCGGCTCCGGGGCGTCTTGTCGGTGGCGGTGATGTCGCGGAAACTCGCGACGTTCCGGCCATAGGGCGTGCGCTCCATGATCACCGGGAAGCGGCCGGCCACGGCCTTGCCGTTGCGCGCGGGCCGGTAGATGTCGGTCGCCAGCCGCACGCCGTCGCGCGTCTTCACGCCGACATCGCTCTCCAGCACCATGTCGAAAGGCTCTTCGGGGGTCGGCGCGGCCAGCGCGCCGGCCGAGCCGAACAGCCCGAGAAGGGCCGCCGCGCCCCCGAAGGCGCGGCGGGTGATCGGCGAGGTCGCCATGGACGCGAACTCCGACCGACTAGAACGACTTGCCGAAGCGGACGTAATAGTACCGCCCCATGACGTCGTAGGTGTAGATGTCGAAGTTGATCGGCGCGTTGGCGTAGGACAGTGGCGGCGAGGTGTCGAAGAGGTTGTTGACGCCCACCGTCACATGGGTTCGCACCGTCTCGAACGCCTTCTCCAGCTGCAGGTCCTGGTAGGTCACCGTCTTGACGCGGTCGCCCTTGATCGGCGTCGTCGGCAGGGCTGGCGCGGCGCCGTCCTTGGTCGAGCCGATATAGCGGCCGCGCCACGTCACCGCCCAGTCGTCGTTCGACCAGCGCAGCGAGGCCAGGCCCTTCCAGCGCGGATAGGTGGCGCGGGCCGTGGCCGGGGTGGTGCCGCCGGTCGA
This sequence comes from Caulobacter sp. Root343, assembly GCF_001425745.1. GTDB lineage: Bacteria > Pseudomonadota > Alphaproteobacteria > Caulobacterales > Caulobacteraceae > Caulobacter. The sequence goes on from NZ_LMDF01000005.1 coordinate 573,188, forward strand.
GGTCCCGACGGCGTGGGTGATCAGCGGCGCGCCGCCGGCCGGGTTCGGCGAGGTGACGTCGAACTTCTGCAGGCGCGTGCCCGAGACCGAGGCGTCCCAGATCCCGAAGTCCGTGGCGCGGTGATAGCGCACCGCTACGTCGTAACCGGCCGTCTTGATCTGGTTGAGGTTCATGAACGACGAGCTGAAGTTCAGCACCTGGCCCGTCGTCGCATCGCGGGTCAGGGCGCCGCAGAAGTCCCCGGCCTGGACCGCGCACAGCTGCAGGGCGTTGGCCACCGACGGCGTCGAGATCGCGTTCTTGATGGTGATCTCGTAGCCGTCCAGCGTCAGGCTCAGCCCCGGCGCGAAGGCTGGCTGCAGGGCCACGCCGTAGCTCCAGGTCTCGGCCGTTTCGGGATCGAGCTTGCCGTTGCCGGAGACCGTCAGCGGCAGCAGGCCGCCGTTGTACGAGCTCTGGTTATAGGTCGACGGCACGCCCGCGCAGCCGGGGAGATTGGGGTGCGCCGCCGCGCCGCCGTTGCAGGGGTCGGTATTGCTGCCCGCGAGGTTGGACTGACGCGAGCCGGTGTAGAGCTCGATCAGCGAGGGCGCGCGGAAGCCTTGCGACCACGTGCCCCGGAAGAGGACGCCGTCGATCGGGCGATAGCCGACGCCGACCTTGGAGGTCAGCTTGGAGCCGGCCGTGTCGTAGTCCGAATAGCGGGTGGCGACGTCCAGCTCGAGCTTCTTGACCAGCGGCAGGTCGGCCAGGATCGGCGCGGTGAACTCCAGGAACGCTTCCTTGACGTTGTACGAGCCGTTGGCGGTCGGCGTGCGCATCACGTTGCTGGTGGTGGCCGTGGTCGAGGGCAGCGGCAGGGCGCCGGTCCCGGTCGAGACGGTGTTCACATAGGCGTCGGGATGGTCCTCGCCGACGTTCTTGCGCCACTCGAAGCCGAACGCCACGGCCAGCGGCCCGCCCGGCAGCCGCATCAGCTCACCGTTCACGTCGAAAGTCAGGTCGTAGAGCTTGGTGAGGTTGGTCTCACGCGCCGTGGAATTGATGTAGGCGGCCTGCTGCGGCGTCATCTGGCCGAAGATGTTGATCGGGATGCAGCCCGCCTGCGCGGCGCAGACCGACGGGGCCGACAGGCCCAGCGCCAGGTGCTCCAGGTCGATGCCGCCCGGCGAGGAGAACTTCATCTGGTTCTGCGAGGCCGAGCCGAACAGCGACCAGTTCCAGTTGCGCGACAAGAGGTCGGCGTCGCCGGCCAGCTCGCCCGACACGCGGTAGGTGTCGACCTGCTGGTTGCTGATCCGATTGCCGACCTGAGGCGTGAAGATCTGGATGTTCCAGGCCTGGTTGGCCGCGAAGCCCGCGCCGAACGGGTTATAGGGCTGGTTGGCCGCGATCGAGAAGCCGCGATAGGTGCCCGCCGTGCCGCCGATCGACAGATTGGTCGGCGAGAACACCTGTTGGCTGCTGCGGCGGTTCCACATCACGTCCATGGTCAGCTTGACGTGATCGGTCAGGTCCTGATCGACGCGCGCGAAGATGCCGTAACGCTCGCTGGGGCCGACGGCGTAAACGCCCTGGGCCATGGTGTTGTAATAGTCGTCCGGCAGGGCGGCGCGGTGATAGCTGCCGACGCCCGTGGCGACCGTCACCCCGACATTCTGGGTCAGCGGCGCGGCGGTCGTGGAGAAGCCCGGCAGGATATAGAGGCCGCGTGGGCTGGACGGGGCGGCGCTGAGGTTGTTCGGCCCGGCGGTCAGAGACACTCGGGTGAGGTCGCGATCCTTGGTCTCGACCGGATCCTCGTTGACGTAGCTCAGCGACACGAAGACCGAGCCACGCTCGAACTTCTTGCCCCAGTTGGTCTGCAGGCTGAACGACTCGCCGTCGCCGCGCGAGGACACGCCGTATTTGCTCTCGACCTGGAAGCCGTCGAGGTTGCGTTTGGTCTTCAGGTTCACGACCCCGGCGATGGCGTCGGCGCCGTAGATGGCCGAGGCGCCGTCCTGCAGAACCTCCATGCTGCCGACCATGCCGATCGGCACGGTGTTGAGGTCGACGAAGTCGCGGATGCCGCGCGCGCCGACGCCGTCCACCCAGCGGTGGCCATCCACCAGCACCAGGGTGCGGTCGGCCGCGCCGTCGGTGTTGGCCAGGTAGCGCAGGCTGATCGAGCTGCCGCCGTACGAGGTGCCCTGGGTGCCGTTCGAATTGTAGCTGACGCCGGCGCTGGGCAGCTTCTGCAGCAGTTCGCCGACCGAGGCGACGGCCGCTCGCTGCAGGTCCTCCTCGGTGATGCTGGTCAGCTGACCGACCGAGTCGGCGTCGCGGCGGCGGGTCTTCGAACCCGTGACGATCACGGCGTCGAGCGTGGTGGCCTCGGCGGCCGGCCCGGCTGGAGCGGTCTGCGCCATGGCCTCGCCCGCGCCGAACACGAGGGCCAGAACCGAAACGCTCACGAAAGCAGACGAAATTCTGTTCACCGGAGATCCCCCTCCTACCGGCGATTCCGCCGGCATTGTTGCGCGGCTCCCCGCCGCTTGACCGGAGGCTAGGGTCGGTTACCTGTCACCAGACTGTCGCGAACACGACGGTAGTCGTCGATGTGGTTGGGGCCGAGGGCGTCGCGCCAGTCGGCGACCAGCCGCCGCCGCCGCATCTGGTCGAGATTGGCCAGCAGGGACGGGCCCACCTCGATCGGCCGCGCCGAGGCCGCCGGCGCCTTCCCCACGCCGCCCGGCACGTCGGTGCGCACGGGCGTCAGGTTGCGCTCGGCCAGCAGCCTTTGGCCTTTCACCGAGAGCAGGAAGTCCAGGAACAGCTTCGCGGCGTTGGGCCGGCGGGCGCTGGCCGAGATGAAGGCGATCCGCGACATCACGAGGGTGTAGTCTTCGGGAAAGATCAGGCCGAGGTTCGGGTCCTCGCCCAGGCGCTCCAACGCGTAGGAGCCGATGACGTTGTAGCCCAGCACGATCTGCTGAGCGGTGACCGCCTCCAGCAGCGTGAACGTGGATTCGTAGAGGTGCGGCGTGGTCTTTCCGATCGCCCGCGTCAGGGCCAGCGTGTCGGCCGAGGCGAGACGATCCTGGGAATAGTAGAGGAAGCCCACCCCCGACCGGCCGGTGTCGAACAGGCCCACCGAGCCTTTCAGGTCGCCCGCCTCGAGCATCTGGCGCAAGGCCGCGTGGCTTCGGGGCGCCTTGTCGTCGGGCAGCCGGCGACGGTCGTAGACGAAGACGATCGGCTCGGCCGTCACGCCGAAGCCCTGGCTTTTCCAGATTGTCCACGGCGGCAGCATGGCGCGGGCCGGAGTGTCGAATGTTTGGGCGTAGCCGTCGTTGATCAGCTTGATCTGCAGGTCCATCGCCGAGCTCCAGACCAGGTCCGCGCTGGGTTGGCCGGCCCGGCGTTCGGCCAGGTAGCGCTGATAGAGCTCGGCCGAGTTCTGCCGCTGGAAGTCGACGCGCACCTTCGGATGGTCGGCGTGAAAGGCGTCCAGCACCGGACCGATCTCCGTGTCGCCGGTGTTGGCATAGACGGTCAGCCCCCCTTCCCGCTCAGCGGCGCGGAGGCGCGCGGCGCGCTCCAGGCCGCTCAGGATCGGGATGTCGGTCCGCCCGCAGCCAGTCAGCAGAGCGGCCGCCGGGGCGAGGAGAAGCTGTCGTCGAAGCATGGCCGCCCTGTTCACTTCGAACGACGTTGCATGATAGGGGCGGAGTCGTCCAACCCCGGGGGGTCGACCGCATGCGGCTGTTGTTCGTGGAGGACGACGAAGCGTTGGGACGCGGCGTCGTGGCCTTCCTCAGGTCCGAGACCTTCACGGTCGACTGGGTCACCGACGGCGAAACCGCGCTGGAACAGCTGGCCGAACCCTATTCCGTCATCGTGCTGGACCTGGGCCTGCCCGACATCGGAGGCCTGGAGGTGCTGGTGCGTCTGCGTCGGGCCGGCAACCGCACGCCGCTGCTGATCCTGACCGCCCGCGACGCCCTGAAGGACCGCGTCAGCGGCCTGGATCTCGGGGCCGACGACTACATGCTCAAGCCTTTCGAGCCCGAAGAGCTGGCGGCGCGGATTCGCGCCCTGGCCCGCCGGCGAGGCGGCGATCCCTCGCCCACGCTTTCGGTGGGCAGCCTGACGATCGACCGCAACGGCGCCCGGGCCTATGTCGACGGCCGCGACCTGGAGCTGCGCCGGCGCGAGCACACGGTGCTGCTGGTGCTGGCCGCCAGCGCTGGCAAGGTGGTATCGCGCCAGCGGCTGATCGGCGAAGTCTTCGGCCATGACGACGAGGCCGGGCCCAACGCCCTGGACGTCTATGTCGGCCGGGTTCGCCGCAAGCTGGAGCCGAACGGCCCCAGGATCACGACCTTGCGCGGCCAGGGCTATCTGCTCGAGCCGTGATGGTCCGGATCCAGTCCCTCACCGCCCGCCTGCTGGTCGCCCTCGTGGCGCCCCTGGTCGTGTCGGCCGTGCTGATCGGGATTGGCGACGCCTGGATCACCCAGCGGGTCGTGGACTACACCTCCGACCGCCTGCTGGCCGGCTCGGTCCGCGCGATCGCCGAGTCCGTCACGCTCAAGAACGATCACGTCGAGGTCGACCTGCCGCCCTGGGCCTTCGGCCTGCTGGACAGCCCGCAACGCGACAGCGTGTTCTACAATGTTCGCCAGTCGGGGCGGGTGCTGACCGGCTACGACGACCTTCCCGACTTCGACGCCGACGCGATCGGCGCCAATGGCGAGCCGGTGTTCCGGACCCTGGTTTATCAGGCCCGCCGCGTACGCCAGTCCGCCGTCGCTATCCGCATCCCCGGCGCGCCCGGGCCGGTCGTGATCTCGGTGGCCCAGACGCTGGAGTCCCGCGCCGCCGTCCGCAAGACCCTGATGGCCACCGTCGGGGCGATCGAGGCGGGGCTGGTCGGGCTGGTCGCCCTGCTGATCTGGCCGGCGGCGACCTGGAGCCTCAGCCCGCTGGACGGCCTGCGTCGCCGCCTGGCCGAGCGTTCGGACGCCCGCGATCCCGACTTCGCGCCGGTGGCGGTCGGCGACGTGCCGCGGGAGCTGCGACCGGTCGTCGTGGCCTTCAACAGCCTGCTGGGCCAGTTGGAACGGTCCGTCGACGGCGTCCGTCGCTTCACCGCCGACGCCTCCCACCAGATCCGGACCCCTCTGGCGATCGTCAAGACCCACCTGGCCGTGCTTGCGCGCGGCAAGCGCTCGGCGGCGGATCAGGCGTCGCTGGCCGATGCTCTGGAAGCGGTCGATCGATTGCAGCGCCTGATCGAGCAGCTTCTGGCCCTTGCCCGCGCCGAGGCGATGGAGAGCGACGGACATCAGGCGGCGGATCTGGCCGCCTGCGCGCGCAGTCTCGTCGACCGATGGACGCCCCGCGCGGCCGCCGAAGGCGCGCGCCTGAGCCTTCAGGTCGAGATCGCGCCCGCCATGGCGCCCCTGGCCGCGCCGCTGGTCGACCAGATGCTGGAAAACCTCGTCGACAACGCCTTGAGATACGGCGGGCGCGGCATTGTCATAGGTGTACGGCAGGCCGATGGGCGATCGGTCCTCTGGGTGTCCGATGACGGTCCGGGCCTGCCCGCCAATCTCAAGCCGCGGCCGTTCGAGCGATTCACGCGCGGCCCGCAAAGCTCCGGGCACGGCAGCGGCCTGGGCCTCTCCATCGTCAAGGCGTTGGCGATGCGCGCCGGGGGCGATGCGTTTCTGGACGACGTGGCTGGAAGCGGCCTGACCGTCAGCGTCATCTTCCCGCCCGACACCGCCTAGCCCGACCGCCGAAAGGGATTTGGGCGGTTTGAACGCTACCCGCCCGGATGCAGCCCCGGCGCTTCCTGGCCCGTGCGGGCGACATATTCCGTATAGCCACCGCCGTACTGGTGGACGCCCTCGGGCGTCAGTTCCAGCACGCGGTTCGACAGCGCCCCCAGGAAATGGCGGTCGTGCGAGACGAAGAGCATGGTGCCCTCGAAGTCCGCCAGGGCCGTGACCAGCATCTCCTTGGTCGCCATGTCGAGGTGGTTGGTCGGCTCGTCGAGCACCAGCAGGTTCGGCGGATCGAACAGCATCTTGGCCATGACCAGGCGCGCCTTCTCGCCGCCGGACAAGACGCGGCAGGGCTTTTCGACATCGTCGCCGGAGAAGCCGAAGCAGCCCGCCAGGGTGCGCAGCGCGCCCTGGCCCGCCTGCGGGAACGAGCGCTCCAGAGACTCGAAGATCGTCTCTTCGCCGTCCAGCAGGTCCATCGAGTGCTGGGCGAAATAGCCCATCTTGACGCTGGCGCCGATGCTGACCAGGCCCTGGTCGGGCTTGGTGTCGCCGGCCACCAGTTTCAGCAGCGTCGACTTGCCGGCGCCGTTGGCGCCGAGAACGCACCAGCGTTCCTTGCGGCGCACCAGGAAATCGAGGCCTTCATAGATCCGCTGGGCGCCATAGCCCTTGTGGACATTGCGCAGGTTGATCACGTCTTCGCCCGACCGCGGCGGACTCTGGAAGTCGAACTGGACCGACTGGCGACGGCGCGGCGCCTCGACGCGTTCGATCTTGTCGAGCTTCTTGACCCGGCTCTGGACCTGGGCGGCGTGCGAAGCGCGCGCCTTGAACTTCTCGATGAACTTGATTTCCTTGGCCAGCATGGCCTGCTGGCGCTCGTACTGCGCCTGCCGCTGCTGTTCGCCCAGCGCGCGCTGTTGGTCGTAGAAGTCGAGATCGCCCGAATAGGTAATCAGCGAGCCGCCGTCGATCTCCACCACCTTGCCGATGATGCGGTTCATGAACGCGCGGTCGTGCGAGGTCATCAACAGGGCGCCGTCGTAATTCTTGAGGAAGGCCTCGAGCCAGATCAGGCTTTCCAGGTCGAGGTGGTTGCTGGGTTCGTCCAGCAGCATGCCGTCGGGCCGCATCAGCAGGATGCGGGCCAGCGCCACGCGCATCTTCCAGCCGCCGGACAGCATTCCGACATCGCCGTCCATGCGCTCCTGGCTGAAGCTCAGGCCGGCCAGCACCTCGCGCGCCCGCGCTTCCAGCGCATAGCCGTCCAGTTCCTGGAAACGCTCCAGCACCTCGCCGTAGCGCTCCATGATGGCGTCCAGCTTTTCCGCCTGATCAGGATCGACCATGGCCGCCTCGAGCGTAGCCATTTCGGCGGCCAACGCGCTGACCGGACCGACGCCGTCCATCACCGCCGCGACCGCGCTCTGGCCCGACATCTCGCCGACATCCTGGCTGAAATAGCCGATCCTCATGCCGGGATCGATCACGACCAGGCCGTCGTCCGGTTGCTCCTGACCGGTGATCATGCGGAACAGCGTCGTCTTGCCGGCGCCATTCGGGCCGACGAGCCCGACCTTTTCACCCTTCTGGATGCCCATCGAGGCTTCGATGAACAGGATCTGGTGGCCGTTCTGCTTGGAGATATTGTCGAGGCGGATCATGGGGCGGTCTGCTAACGCGGGCGGACGGAGAACGCCAGCCTTAGAGTCCCGTCAATTCCAGACCACGAACAGAAACGCCGCGATTGGCCGATGGGCTTGTCGCGGCGTTTCCGTCTTCAGCGCTTCATCCGTCCCGCAAGGGAGAAGGAAGAAAGGCCCCTACTTCTTCCGCGTCACCACCACCGGCTCGCCGGCGTAGTCCACGGTGGCGTCGGCCGCCGCGTCGAAGTCGGTCGGCTTGGCGCCCGCCCCGATGAAGCGAATCTTGAACACGCGCTTGTCGACCATGCCGTCGAACTTGCCCGAACGAGCGCCGATCGTGACCCGGCCGGCGGCGTTGTCGAAAGCGATCGGGATGCGGCTGTAGGCGCCGCGCTTGTAGGCCATCGACAGGCCGTCATCCTCGTACAGCTCGAACTTGCCGTCCTTGCCCGTGTAGATCACCAGGGTGATCGGCAGGTCGGGCTTTTCGCCGACATATTGCTGGACGTCCGTAGTCGGCACGATCGCGCCGGCCTTCACGAACAGCGGCATCCGCGACAGCGGCGCGTCGGCCTTGATGGTTTGGCCGCCGGCGTGGGCCTTGCCGGTCTCGAAGTCGTACCAGGTGGCGCCGGCGGGCAGATAGACCTCGCGCGAGCGGGCCTTGAAGCTGGTCACCGGGGCGACCAGGAAGGCCGAGCCGTACAGGTACTCGTCGTTGACGTCCCGCGCCTTCAGGTCGTTCGGGAAGTCCATCACCAGGCCGCGCATGATGCTGCCGTCGTGGTGATAGGTCTCGCCCGCCAGGGTCAAGGTGTAGGGCATCAGCCGGTAGCGAAGCTCGTCGTACCAGGCCAGGCTGTCATAGACCTCGGTTCCCTTGTCCGCGAGGTTCCAGATCTCGCGGAAGGGCTCCTCGCCATGGCTGCGGAACAGCGGGCTGAAGGCGCCGAACTGGAACCAGCGCAGGTTCAGCTCCTGCCACTCGGGCCAGTGGGCCGCCTCACGGTTCAGGTAGCGGTCCTCGACCGAGAAGCCGCCGATGTCGGTGGTCCAGTTGGGCACGCCGGCCATCGACAGGTTCACCCCGGCCGAGATCTGGTCCTTCAGGTCATCCCAGCGGGCCACGACGTCGCCGCTCCACAGGGCCACGCCGTTACGCTGGATGCCGCCGAAGCCCGAGCGCGACAGGATGAAGCTGCGCTTGTTCGGGTTCAGTTCATGCTCGCCCTCGAACACGCCCGAGGTATGGATCAGCGGATACGAGTTGAAGAATTCCGCGCCCGGGCCCATCGCGGTCGGGCCCATGCGCAGAGTGCGTTCGGGGATGTCGAGATTGGAGTGCATGTCCGGCTCGTCGCTGTCCATCCACCAGGCGTCGACGCCATAGACCTTCAGGCTCTCCTTGACCTGGCGCCAGTAGATGTCGCGCGCCTCCTTCGAATAGGGGTCGTAGAACGAGTTCAGATAACCGGGGCCGACCCAGTCCAGCGCGCCCTGCTCGATGTTGCGCTTGTACATGTGGCCCTTGGCGTCGAGCTCCTTGAAGTGCTCGGTCGTCGGATAGAACTTGGCCCAGATCGAGATCATGAAGTGGCCGTTCATCCCGTGGATGTCGTCCAGCATCTTCTTCGGATCGGGGAAGCGGGTCTCGTCGAACTTGTGGCTGCCCCAGCTGTCGTCTTTCCAGTAGCGCCAGTCCATCACCACGTTGTCGATCGGCAGCTTGCGGTCGCGATACTCCTTCAGCACCCCGACGATCTGGTCCTGGGTCTCGTAGCGCTGGCGGCTCTGCCAGAAACCGTAGGCCCAGCGCGGCATCGCCTCGGCCTTGCCGGTCAGTTCGCGATAGCCGCTGACCACCTGGTCCAGGTTGTCGCCAGAGACGAAATAGTAGTCGATGGCGTGGGCCACGTCCGAGGTCAGGGTCAGCGACTTCTGCTGCGCGGCCGGGATCGGATCGTTGTGCAGCAGGGCGACGTAGCCGTCGTTGGGCTCCCACTCGACGCGGACCTTGTGACGGGTCCCGGCCTTCATCGGGGCGGTGAAGTTGTGGAACCACGGGTTCCAGTTCTGCCGCCAGCGGTCGATCTTCAACTGGCCGTCGACATAGAGCTTGGCGTAGCTGGAGGAGTAAAGCTTGAACTTCTGGACGCCGCTGGTCTTGGGCTCGACGAAGCCTTCCCAGACCACGGTCGCGCCCTTGACCGGCTTCTTGTCGGCGCCGGTCAGCTCGGCCGGCCAGCTCGGCAGGTCCTTCAGATAGCGGTAGTTGATGTCCGCCTCGGTGCGCGTCAGCTTCAGCTCGCCCTTGACGTAGTACTTGGCCGTGAAGCCGCCGGCCTTGCCCTTCTCGTCGAAGATCTTCAGGTCGCGCGAGGCCAGGTCGTAGGGCGTCGGGTCGCCGAAGCGGGTGATGCCGTTGTTGTCCCACAGCAGGCCGTAGTTGCGGGTCGACAGCACGAACGGGACGGCGATGTCGCGATTGTACTGGGCCAGCTCGACGTCCTGACCGTTGTAGTTCATCTGGCCGTTCTGGTGCTGGCCCAGGCCGTAGAAGGCTTCATCCGTGGACGGATTGAATCGCTGACTGACGGCGTAGAAGCCCTTTCCGTCGATGGTCAGCGGCTTGAAGGCCTGGCGGCCCTGCTCGGCCAGGACCGTCTTGCCGGCCGCGTCCTTGAACGACACCGCGCCGGTGGCCAGGGCGACTTCGGCCGTGGCCTTGCCGGCCTTCAGCACCACCTTGCCGGCCGCCTGCTCGACGGTGAAGCCGGAGGTCTTCGGCGGGGCGACGACCTGCAGGCTGGGCGGGACGTCGATCGCGTCGGTGGGCGAGGCCGTGACGTGGATCGTCCGGTCGTTCATCACCTGCAGGCGGATCTTCTTGGCCGGGCCCGAGGCTGGGGTGACGACCACGCCGTCGGCGGTCTTCTCGAAAGCGCCGTCGAGGGCGAGCGCCGAGGTGGAAGCCAGCAGAGCAAGGCTGAAAGCGGAGAGGGCGAGAATACGCATTGGCGAGCTTCCGTCAGTAGGTGGCGAGCTTGACCCGCAGGATCTGCGAGCCGCCGGTGAAGTTGAGGCCGTAGTCTGTCTGGTCGCCGTTCCACAGGCGGTCGAAAACCCACTGGCCGTTCTCGAAGTGACCTTCCTCGACGCGGGCCACCATCATCGGCTTGGCGTCTTGAGCGGCGCGGCCGAATTCGATGCGGACGTTGCGGCCGGTGACCAGGAATTCGTCGGGCGACAGCTGGGCGACGACGCCGCCGCCGTCGGGACCTTGCGGGCCGGGCGGGCGGTCCTTCAGCCAGGCCCAGTCCGACGCCCCGAACTGCCACTTGCCGTAACGCAGGGTCACGGTCCAGGCGCCCAGGGTCGCGGACTGGGGCGCGCGGTCGTCGGGCTCGGCACCGCCGAACACCTTGCCCTCGAACGACAGCTTGGCCCACTCGCGAGCCATGCCGCCCAGCAGGCGGTAGTTGGCGGCAAAGGCCTCGACCGTGGCGTCGTCCAGCTTGGCCGCGCCGAGCGGGAAGTTGGCGTAGCCGGTATAGTCCATGCCGAACGGCGAGAAGCCGATGGCCTGCTTGCCCAGCGCCTCGAACACGTAGCGGGCATAGACCTGATCATTGCCGGTCTCGGCCACCAGCAGGGCGTTGTCGGGCCGCTTGTAGTGCTTGAGCGCCGCCTCGTACTTGACCGACTCCTTCATGTAGATGTCGGGCGCGATCAGGTCGACCGAGGGGGCGGCGGCCTTCCAGACGTCCAGCACGTTGTCGGTCGGGCCGCCGGCCGAATAGCTCTTGGGCTCTCCCGGCTTGATCGGGTCGCGCAGGGCGGCGTTGACGTACATCGGCAGCGGATAGACCGCCTTGCCGGCCGCCGCCACCTGGTCGACGAAGCGGCCGATGTGCCAGGCGTGGAAGTATTCGTCGGCGTCCTTGCCGAAGGCTTGGCTCCAGGTCCCGGGCTTGGCGCCCACGGCCTTGACCAGCGTCGCGGGCGCGGGACCGTCGAACAGTTTCTGGGCGGCGGGGCCGAAGTCGCGGACCGTGCCGTAGGTGCCGGTCTCATTCTCGACCTGGACCATGATCACCGTCCGATCGGCCGAGTCCTTGGCCTTCAGGTGGGTCATCATGGCCACGAAGGCCTTGCGGTCGGCGTCCAAGGTCGATTGAGCCAACGGCGACATCGAGTACGAGCGCTCGCCGGTCTCCTTCTTCAGCCGCGGGAAGCGCTTGTCGTCCAGCTTGACCCATTCGGGGGCATAGGACGGCGAAGAGTTCTTCCAGGTGCCGAACCACAGCAGGACCAGGCGGACGTTGTGCTCGCGGGCCTGGGTCAGCAGCAGGTCGAGATACGAGAAGTCGAACTTGCCCTCGACCGGCTCGATCTGCTCCCAGGCGATCGGGACCATCACGGTGTTGGCGGCCATCTTCTCGACGGCCGGCCAGACCTTGGGCATCTGCGAGGGCCAGGCGCTGGAATTGTTGACCTGGGCGCCCAGCAGCAGCCAGGGCGCGCCATCGACCATCAGGGCGTGGCGGCCATCCTTGGCGACCAGGCGCGGCGTCTCGCGGTCGGCCGCGACGGCGCCCGTCGCGCTGATGGCGAGAATCGAGGCCGCTCCGAGGGCCGCCCCAAAAGCCGTAGTGAAGCGTGAAATCACCGTTCCGCCTCCTCCCGTTTGTCGAGCGCTATTGTGGTAGCGCTACCAGTTTTATTTGTCGGACCATTGTCCCGCTGAGCGGCGATGACAAGCCCAGATCCACGGTTCTCATCGGTCAAAAAAATCCGCGCATCGCCGCAGGTGACGATGCGCGGGAAAAGACGCCGCGCGGCCTCGGGGAGAGGTTGCCGCGCGAAGCACGGAAAGGGCGATGAGGCCCGCTCCATGCCGCCGATCCGGTAATGGCCCCGGCCCGGCTGAGCTTGTCTGAGTATAATCATATTATTCAGACCAGCAAGCGGATTTGATAGCGTTGTCATTTGCGCTGAGGCGGTCCTAGGAGGCTAGCGGATCGGCCTTGCAGGTGGCCGCGATGAAGGCGTCGTGGCTGGGCAAACCCGAGGCGATGCCGGCGATTTTCTGACCCACGCCGCGCAGCCGGCTGGCCACCACCGCGTAGTCCGGGACGTCGGCCAGATGGTCGTAGTCGCGCGGCGCGATCCCCTGCCCCAGAAACACCGCCAGCCAGCTGGGCTCGGCGAACAGTTGGTCGTCGAAGCGCGCGATCTTGGCCCGGTTGCGGAACAGCTCGATCTTGTGGGCCAGGCTGTCGGGGATGGCCATCGTCCGGCAGTGGTTCCACAGCGGCGAGTCTGTCCGCTCGGTGGCGTGGTAGTGCAGGATGATGAAGTCCCGGATCTGCTCGTATTCGATCTGGGTGAGGCGGTTATATTCCAGCTCGGCCGCCGGGTCGTAGCCGCCAAAGGGCAACAGCGACAGCAGGCGCATCGCGCCGGTCTGCACCAGGTGGATGCTGGTCGATTCCAGCGGCTCCATGAACCCGCCGGCCAGGCCCAGGGCGACGACGTTCTTGCTCCAGCTCTTCTTGCGGCGGCCGGCGGTGAAGCGCAGCGGGCGCGGGTCGGCCTGCGGCTTGCCGTCAAGATTGGCCAGCAGGGTGGCGGCGGCCTCGTCGTCGCTGATGAAGCTGCTGCAATAGACGTGGCCGTTGCCGATCCGGTGCTGCAGCGGGATGCGCCATTGCCAGCCGCCCGCCCGCGCCGTCGCCCGAGTGTAGGGCGTCATCGGCGAGACGCTCTCGCATGGCACGGCCAGGGCCCGGTCGCAGGGCAGCCAGTGCGACCAATCCTCGAACCCGGCCTCCAGGGCCTGTTCGATCAGCAGGCCGCGGAACCCCGAACAGTCGACGAAGAAGTCGCCCTCGACCCGGCGGCCGTCGGCCAGGGTCAGGCCCGAGACGAAGCCGTCCTCGGGGCGCAGCTCGACCTTGGCGATCTTGCCCTCGGTGCGCTTGACGCCCCGCGCCTCGGCATAGGCCCGCAGGTACTTGGCGTAGAGCCCAGCGTCGAAATGGTAGGCGTAGCCCAGGCCCGGCACGCCCGGCGGCAGCTCCTTGGGCGGCACCGCGAACTTGCCCATCCGCGCGGTGACGGTGGCCATGGCGTAGTCGTCCAGCGAGCCGCCCTCGCCCTGGGCCCTCAGCCGCAGCCAGTAATGGTGGAAGCCGACGCCCTCGAACGGTTCGCCATAGGGGCCGAACGGATGGAAGTACTGGTCGCCCAGCTTGCCCCAGTCGCGGAACTGGATGCCCAGCTTGAACGTGGCCTGGGTCTTCTTGATGAAGTCGAACTCGTCGATGCCCAGCAAGCCGTTGAGAAACTGGATCGGCGGGATGGTGGCCTCGCCGACCCCGACCGTGCCGATCTCGTCGGACTCGATCAGCTCGACCTCGCCGACCTTGCCCTTGAGGGCCTGGATCAGGGTCGCCGCCGCGATCCAGCCGGCCGTGCCGCCGCCGACCACCACGAACTTGCGATAGGGTTGGTCGGCCATGGATGTCTCGTCACGACTTTTGAGGCGCTGTCATCCCGGCCGGAGCGAAGCGGAGAGCCGGGACCTCGGGAAGCTCTGCGCTTCCGGCGGTCCCGGCTCGGCGCGCTGCGCGCTTGGCCGGGATGACAGGTGTAGGGGTGTCTGAAGCCGTCGCCTAGAACGTCCCGCGCAGCACCACCGAGTAGCGGCGGTCGGCCACCACCCAGTTGTGCTTGGTCAGGCCCTCTTCCGGACGGCCCGGATAGCTGACCAGGATCTTGGTCCGGGTATTGGTCAGGTTCACGGCCTGGAAGCCGATCTTCAGCTTGTCGTTGACGGTGTAGAACACCGAACCGTCCAGCTGACCGTAATCGCCGTACCAGGCGGGGATGTTGATGTTCGCCGCCGTCGTGGTCAGCAGGTAGCGCTCACGCCAGTTGTAGGCCAGGCGAGCCGACACCTTGCCCTGGTCGTAGAGGGCGGCGACGTTGTAGCTCTTCTTCGACAGGCCCTCGAGCGGCAGCTCGTCGCCGTTGTTGCGGATATTGCCGACCTGCGTGCTGTCGTACGGGTTGGACGCCGCGTTGCGCGTGCCCTCGCTGTCGACATAGGTGAAGTTGGCCTGGGCGCCGAAGCCCTTCAGCAGGCCCGGCAGGAAGTCGTAGTACTGCTGATAGGCGAGCTCGAAGCCTTTGATCTTGCCGTGGCCGGCGTTGTACGGCTGCACCACCTGGACCGTGCGCGTGACCCCGTTGTTGACGAAGGTCTGGTTCTGCGCGCCGTTGGTGATGAAGTTGTAGATGTCCTTGTAGAACACCGTCGCCGTCAGGCTGCCGGTCGGGGCGAAGTACCACTCATAGGCCAGGTCGTACTGGGTCGAGCGGGTCGGCTTCAGGTCCGGGTTACCCGCATTGGCCGTGTACTGATAGACGCAGTTGGCCTGGAGACCGCCGGGGATCGAGTTGGCGCAGACCCCGCCCGTCAGATAGCCGTTGGTGGCGCTGATCGCGTAGTTCGGCTGCAGCTGCGAGAAGTCCGGACGCACCACCGCCTTGGCCGCCGCGAAGCGGATGAACATGTCCGGCGTGACCTTCAGCCTGGCGTTGAAGCTGGGCAGGATGTTCACGTAGTCGCGACCGCCGACATAGGCGCTGCGGGCGCCGTTGGCGAAGGCCAGGTCGGCCGCCGGGACGGTGTTCTGGGTATTGGCGTTGAAGACCTGGATGCCTTGGCTGTCGGTCTCGGTCTTGACGATCCGCACGCCGATGTTGCCGTCGAGGTCGCGATCCTCGCCGCCCAGCGACAGCTCGTGGCCGAACCGCAGCAGGGCGTAACCCGCGAGGGTCTTTTCCTTCTGGTGGTTGGTGCTGCCCCGGCCGCCCGTCTGGCCCTGGCTTTCGAAGTCGCCCGCGAACGGACGCCAGCCGCCGCCGTTGGCCGCCGCGATCGGGCCGATGATGCTGGCGAAGGAAGCGTAGTCGTGCACGAACTCGGCGTTCGGCATGACGAAGGTCGCCGGCAGGTGGGCCGCGCCGCGGAAGTAGTTGTCGAACGGATAGAGACCGTAGTGACCCTGATAGGTCGGCAGCTTGTCGATCGACGGCGCCGACCAGCTGGGGGCGACCGTATCCCAACGATAGGTCGTCTCGCGGGTCGTGGCCTGGCGATAGGTGCTGCGCAGACCGAACTTCAGCGACTTCAGCCAGCCGCCGTCATCGAACTCGTAGGCGCCGTCGACGCGCGTGGCCAGCTCGCTGCCCTCGTTGCGGTCGTGGTGATCCATCACGGCCTGCAGGTAGTAGCTGGCCGGGTTGGACGTATACGCCTTGTCGTTGTTCATCGTGATGACCGGCAGGCTGCCCGTGAGGTCCAGGCTGGCCGGCGAGGCGTCGCCGCTGAGGGCGTTGAACGCGGTCGTGTCGACGGTCTTGGTCTTGGCGTAGATGTACTGGACGTCGCCGCTGAACGACCACTTGTCGTTCGGATTGTACTTCAGGTTCAGCGAGTAGTCCGACGTCACCGAGCTGCGCTCGGCGTAGCGGGTGTCGATGGTCGACGAGCCCAGGCTCGTGCCGCCCGGCGAACCGGCCAGCGTGCCCTTCACGAAGTGGCCGTCCGAGTCGTAGGTGAAGGTCGTGCCGGCGGCGGGGCCATTGCCCGAGCCGGGATTGAAGCCGACGGCGTGTTCCGACGAGGCCTGCAGGGCCGACGAGCGCAGGAACTGCAGCGTCGCTTCCCACTGGTCGTTGGGACGCCATTGCACGGCCGCGTCGATACCCTTGCGCTCGCGGTCGAAGTCCAGGCTGCGGTAGCCGAAGCCGCCGGGGACATAGACCGTCTTGCCCGGAACCAGGTTGGTGCGCGCGTTGAAGGGGTCAACCGAGATCGTGTCGGTGCGGCTCTTCAGCTTGGAGTCGGACAGGTCGACCAGGAAGCCGATCTCGCCGATGCCGGTCTGGAAGCGGTCGCTGTAGAGGATCGAGCCGCCGGGCTTCCACTTTTTCGACATGTCGCCGTAGCTGGCGTCGATCGAATAGGCGATCTGGCGCTTGGCGCTGTCGAACGGCAGGCGCGTGCGCAGGTTGACGGTGCCGCCGATGCCGCCTTCGACGATGTCGGCCGAGGGGTTCTTGTAGACGTCGACGCCGGCCATCAGCTCGGGCGGGATGTCCTCGAAGCTCAGCGTGCGGCCGCTCTTGGCCGAGAAGCTGTCGCGGCCGTTCAGTTCGCCGCGCACCCACGACAGGCCGCGCACCTGGACGCCCGAGCCTTCGACGGACAGGCGGTCGGCGTCGCGACCGTCTGAGGTCCGACCAATGGTGACGCCGGCGACCCGCTGCAGGGCCTCGGTCACCGAACGGTCCGGCAGGGCGCCGATGTCGGTCGAGGTGATCGAATCGACCAGCTGTTCGGCGTTCTGCTTGATCTTCTGGGCCGACTGGATCGAAGCGCGCTGGCCGGTGACCACCACCTCTTCGACGACGTCGGCGTCCTTAGGCGCGGTCTGCGCCTGAGCCTGCGCCATGGCTGGCGCGGCGGCGCAGAGCACGAGCGCCGAAGCGCCGGCGAGCATGAATTTGCGATGAGACGAATTGAGGCGCTGCATGGCCGGTTCCCTTCCCCCTGTTTGAGAGCCGTCCCGGTCCGTTCTAGGGCGTCCGGTGACGTGCGGCGTTTGGCGCCGCGTGCTCCATGTCGGTAGCTATAATCGTATAATTGCGACCTTCAAGGCGAAATTGATAGCGCTATCATTTCACCGGCGAAACGCGATTTTTCCGCCACACCCCTAAGCTACGGTTGCAAATTGGCGGTTTCGCGCGTGGGAAAACCGGAAGCGCTTCCATCTTTCCCCCGACATTGCGTCGATCATTATTATATTATAAATGGCGACCAACAGGATGCGGATCGGTCCCTGCGGCCGGCGTTAGGGACGGATATGAGCGACGGGAACGCGGGCAAGCGCCTGCGCAGCGGCGGCACTTACGGCAAGCTGGATCGGGACGGGTTCATCCATCGCAGTTGGATGAAGAGCCAGGGGCTTCCCGACGACGTCTTCGACGGCCGCCCGGTGATCGGCATCTGCAACACCTGGTCGGAAATCACCCCCTGCAACGCGGGCCTGCGCGAGATCGCCGAGCACGTGAAGCGCGGCGTCTGGGAGGCCGGCGGCCTGCCGCTGGAATTCCCCGCCATGTCGCTGGGCGAGACCCAGATGCGGCCGACGGCGATGCTGTTCCGCAACCTGCTGTCGATGGACGTCGAGGAGTCGATCCGCGGCAATCCGATCGACGGCGTCGTGCTGCTGGGCGGCTGCGACAAGACCACGCCGGGCCAGCTGATGGGCGCGGCCAGCGTCGACCTGCCCACCATCGTCGTCTCCTCGGGTCCGATGCTGAACGGCAAGTTCCGCGGCAAGGACATCGGCTCGGGCACCGACGTCTGGAAGTTCTCGGAGGCGGTCCGGGCCGGTGAGATGTCGCTGGCCGACTTCATGTCGGCCGAAAGCGGCATGAGCCGCTCGCCGGGCACCTGCATGACCATGGGCACGGCCTCGACCATGGCCGCCATCGTCGAGGCGATGGGCCTGTCCCTGCCCTACAACGCCACCATCCCCGCCGTGGACGCCCGCCGCCGGGCGATGTCGCACGAGACCGGCCGCGTGATCGTGGACATGGTCAAGCAAGGCCGGACGCTGTCGCAGGTGGCCACCCGCGCGGCGTTCGAGAACGCCCTGCGCGTCCACGCCGCGATCGGCGGCTCGACCAACGCCGTCGTCCACCTGCTGGCCCTGGCCGGCCGCCTGGGCGTCAAGCTGGACCTCGAGGACTTCGACCACCTGTCGCGCCACGTGCCGCTGCTGGTCGACCTGCAGCCGTCGGGCCGCTTCCTGATGGAAGACCTGCACTATGCCGGCGGCATGCCGGCGGTGATGAAGCAGCTGCAAGCGGTGCTCGACCCCGAGGCCATGACCGTGGCCGGCCACCGGATCGGCGCCCAGTACGAGACCGCCGAGGTGTTCAACGCCGAGGTGATCCGCACGATGGACGCGCCGGTGAAGCCCGACAGCGGCATCTGGGTGCTGCGCGGCAACCTGGCTCCCGGCGGGGCGGTGATGAAGCCCAGCGCCGCGTCGCCCGAACTGCTCAGCCATCGCGGCAAGGCGGTGGTCTTCGAGACCATCGAGGACTTCCGCGCCCGCATCGACGATCCGGACCTGGACGTCGACGAAACCTCGATCCTGGTCTTGAAGGGCTGTGGTCCCAAGGGCTATCCGGGCATGCCCGAGGTCGGCAACATGCCGCTGCCTCGCAAGCTGCTGGAAAAGGGCGTCAAGGACATGCTGCGCATCAGCGACGCCCGGATGAGCGGCACCGCCTATGGCGCGGTGATCCTGCACGTCTCGCCCGAGTCTGACGCCGGCGGCCCGCTGGCCGTGGTCCGCGACGGCGACGAGATCGTGTTCGATGGGCCCAGCCGCGTGCTCAACCTGGCGATCACCGAGGGCGAGCTGGAAAGCCGCCTGGCCGCTTGGCGCGCCGACCGCCCGGCTCCGAAATACACCCGCGGCTACGCCAAGCTCTATGTCGACCACGTGCTGCAGGCCGACCAGGGCGCGGACCTCGACTTCCTGGTCGGGGCCTCGGGCTCGGTCGTGACCCGCGAGAGCCACTGATGGACCAGGACGTCGTGATCGTCGGCGACTGGGGCACCTCGCGCCTGCGACTCTGGCTGCGCCAGGGCAAGAGCGTGATCCATCGCCGCGACGGCCCGGGGGTCTCGGCCCTGACCGACACGCCGGAGAAGACCTTCCTCGACCTGGTCGGCGACTGGCGCGAGGCCGGCCCGACCGGCGCCCTACTGTGCGGCATGGTCGGCTCGCGCATCGGCTGGGTGGAAGCGCCCTACGCCACCTGCCCGGCTGCCCCCGCCGATGTCGCCGACAAGACCATCCGCATTGAAGCCGGCGGCCTGTCGGTGACGATCGTTCCCGGCCTCTCGTGCACGAACCCGCTGGGCGGTCCCGACGTGATGCGCGGCGAGGAGACCCAGGTGTTCGGGGCCCTGGCCCTGGACGAGGCCTTGCGGACCGGCCGCCACCTGCTCGTTTTGCCCGGCACCCACAACAAGTGGACCGTGGTCGAGGACGGCAAGATCATGGGCTTCGTCACCGCCCCGGTCGGCGAGACCTTCGCCCTCTTGAAGCAGCACTCGACGCTGGCCGCCGGCGGCGGGTCCCAGGCCGACGGCTCGGCCGAGGGCTTCGCCAGGGGCCTGTCCCGCATCGCCGAGCACGGCGCGGCGCGCCTGACCCACCTGATGTTCGAGACCCGCTCGCGCCAGCTGCTGGACGGCCTCTCGCCCGCCGATGCCATGGGCTACCTGTCGGGCCTGCTGGTCGGGGCCGACGTGGCCGCCGCCCGCGACTGGTTCGGCCCCATGGACGCCGTGACCGTGATCGGCGCCGGCGCCCTCAGCGACCTCTATGTCCAGGCCCTGGCCAGGATCGACGTCGGCGCGACCGTCGTCGATGGCGACGCGGCCGTCCTTGCCGGCCTATCGGCGATTTCCAGATCTCAACAGAAGTGACGCTTATGACCGACGCCGCCCCGCCCCCCATCGTGGCCATCCTGCGCGGCGTGAAGCCGGACGAGATCGTCGACATCGCCGCCGCCCTGGTCGCCGCCGGGATCAAGGGCATCGAGGTGCCGCTGAACTCGCCCGACCCGCTGGAGAGCATCAAGCGCCTCTGCGACGCGTTCGGCGATCAGGCCCTGTGCGGGGCCGGCACGGTGCTGACGCCCCAGGCCGTCGACGACGTCGCCGGGGTCGGCGGCAAGCTGATCGTCACGCCCAACACCGATCCCGAGGTCATCGCCCGCGCCGTGGCGCTGGGCCTGACCGCCATGCCCGGCTTCGCCACGCCGTCGGAGGCCTTCGCCGCCGTCAAGGCCGGGGCCAAGGCGCTGAAGCTCTATCCGGCCGGCTCGTTCGGCCCGGGTCACATCAAGGCCGTCAAGGACGTGCTGCCCAAGCATGTGCTGGTCTACGCCGTCGGCGGCGTCGGCGCGGCCAATCTCGAACCATGGCGCGCCGCCGGCGCCGCCGGCATCGGCGTCGGCGGCGAGCTCTATCGGCCGGGCTACACCGCCCAGGAGGTCGGCCAGCGCGCCGCCGCCCTGGTCGCGGCCTGGAACGCCGGCTAGCCGGACCAGACCGGCCGCCAACGATAAAAGCCCATAAGGGGGAGGAACAATGAACCTAGCAGCCATCGATATCGCGGTGCTCGCGGTCTACGCGGTCGCCATCTTCGGCCTCGCCCAGTGGGTGTCGCGCGACAAGGGCGGTCACCAGAAGGACTCGACCGACTACTTCCTGGCCGGCAAGGCCCTGCCCTGGTGGGCGATCGGCGCCTCGCTGATCGCCGCCAACATCTCGGCCGAGCAGATCATCGGCATGAGCGGCTCGGGCTACGCCATCGGCCTGGCCATCGCCTCGTACGAATGGATGGCGGCCCTGACCCTGCTGATCGTCGGCAAGTTCTTCCTGCCGGTGTTCCTGAAGAACGGCGTCTACACCATGCCGCAATTCCTGGAGCAGCGGTACGGGCCCAGCGTGCGGACCCTGATGGCCGTGTTCTGGCTGGGCCTCTACGTCTTCGTGAACCTGACCTCGATCCTTTGGCTGGGCTCGATCGCCATCCACACCGTCACGGGCCTGGACCAGATGTGGGCCCTGGCCGCCATCGGCGCCTTCGCCCTGGCCTATCAGATCTGGGGCGGGCTGAAGGCCGTGGCCCTGACCGACATCGTCCAGGTGGCCCTGCTGGTCACCGGCGGCCTGATCATCGCCTGGCTGTCGCTGGGCAAGATCGGCGGCGGCGACGTGCTGGCCGGCTTCCATCAGCTGACCACCCAGTTCCCCGACAAGTTCGACATGATCCTGAGCAAGGACAATCCGCACTACAAGGACCTGCCCGGCATCGCGGTGCTGGTCGGCGGCCTGTGGATCATGAACATCAGCTACTGGGGCTTCAACCAGTACATCATCCAGCGCGCCCTCGGGGCCAAGGACCTGAAGGAAGCCCAGAAGGGCATCGCCATGGCGGCCTACCTGAAGCTGCTGATGCCGGTGATCGTGGTGCTGCCGGGCATCGCCGCCCTCGTGCTCGCCCCGCAAGGCATCAAGCCCGACCAGGCCTATCCGGAGATGATGAAGCTGCTGCCGCCCGGCCTGCTGGGCCTGGTGTTCGCGGCCCTAGTGGCGGCGATCGTCGCCTCGCTGGCGGCCAAGATCAACTCGATCGCCACCATCTTCACCCTCGACGTATACGCCAAGGCCCGGCCGGGCCAAAGCGAGCGGCGGCTGGTCGCGGTCGGGCGCATCACCGCGATCGTCGCGGTGATCATCGGCATCCTGACCGCCAAGCCGCTGCTGGGCGGGGCCGAGCAGGCGTTCCAGTTCATCCAGGAGTTCACCGGCTTCTTCACGCCGGGCATCGTGGTGATCTTCATCCTGGGCATGTTCTGGAAGAAGGCGACCACCGCCGGCGCCCTGACCGCCGCCATCGGCTCGGCCGTGCTGTCGGCGCTGTTCTGGTGGCTGCAGAAGGAGGCGATCTACACCATGCCGTTCATGAACCGCGTGGGCGTGGTCTTCCTGCTGTCGCTGGCCGGCGCCGTGCTGGTCTCGCTGGTCGCGCCGCAGAAGACGCCGGTCAGCGTCGTGACGCTGGAAGGGGTCAGCTACAAGACCTCGACCGGCTTCAACATCGCCGGCGTCGGGGTCATCCTGATCCTGATCGCGCTCTACGCCACCTGGTGGTGAGCAAGGATGGGCGGCTTCCGAGTCGCCCATTTTTTCCGTTTTGGTCAGACCACATGTCTGAACACTCTTGCCGAAACCGCGCCGCGCGGCTGTATTCAACCGCAACCGTCGCGTTCGCGAACGGCGCGAACCAAGGTACACAGCGGCGAAACCCTTTGTTTCGTTGTCGCAGGAAAGAAGAGTAGCCGATGCGCACCCAGCCCGGCCTGAGTTTGACCTACGGTCTGGTCGAGCAACTTGGTCAGGCCATCGTGACCGGCGAGTACGTCGAGGTGGGCTTCCCGACCGAGGGCGAGCTGTCCAAACAGTTCGGGGCCAGCCGCACGGTGACCCGCGAAGCGGTCAAGATGCTGACCGCCAAGGGCCTGCTCAGCGCCCGCCCGCGCCACGGCACCGTGGTCGAGCCCGAGGCCGAGTGGAACATGCTCGACCCCGACGTGCTGCGCTGGCTGCTGGAGCGCAAGTTCTCGCTGCGCCTGCTGGCCGACTTCACCGAGATGCGGCTGGGCATCGAGCCGGCCGCCGCCGCCCTGGCCGCCCGCAACGCCGACGAGGCGGGGCTGGAGGAGATCCGCAAGGGCCTGCGCCGCATGAAGTCCGCCGCCGAGGGCGAGGACGACCCGTTGTCGGCCGACATCGCCTTCCACATCGCCATCCTCAGCGCGACCAAGAACCCGTTCTATCGCGAGCTGCACGAGCTGGTGAACACCGCCCTGCGCATCTCGATCCGCTTCACCAACCGCATCAAGGGCCGCACCGCCTCGATCCCCTCGCACGAGGACGTGGCCGAGGCGATCATCGCCCGCGACGCCGACAAGGCCTCGTCGGCCATGCGCGAGATCATCGTCGACGTGCTGGAGCTGATCCGCGCCGCCTCGCCGTCGACCGAGAGCGAAGCGGCCCGCCGCGAGGCTTAGGCCGTTAAAACGTAATAGATTGTCATCCCGGCCGCAGCGAAGCGGAGAGCCGGGACCGCCACGAACGCCGAGCTTGCCGCGGTCCCGGATCTTCGCGCTTCGCGCTCGTCCGGGATGACAGCTTTGAAGGACCCTCCCCATGCAGATCCCCTACGTCGCCGCCGCCGACCGCTACGCGTCCATGCCCTACCGCCGCACCGGCCGCAGCGGCCTGGACCTGCCGGCGATCTCGCTGGGCCTGTGGCAGAACTTCGGCGGCGCCGACGTGTTCGAGACCGGCCGGGCTATCCTGCGCCGGGCCTTCGACCTGGGGGTCACCCACTTCGACCTCGCCAATAACTACGGCCCGCCCTACGGCTCGGCCGAGGAGAACTTCGGCAAGGTGCTGGCCACCGACTTCAAGGCCCATCGCGACGAGCTGGTGATCTCGACCAAGGCCGGCTGGGACATGTGGCCGGGCCCCTATGGCGGCGTCGGAGGGTCGCGAAAGTACCTGATCGCCAGCTGCGACCAGAGCCTCAAGCGGATGGGCGTCGACTATGTCGACATCTTCTACTCCCACCGCGTCGATCCCACGACGCCGCTCGAGGAGACCATGGGCGCCCTGGCCCACCTGCACCGCCAGGGCAAGGCGCTGTACGTCGGCATCTCGTCCTATTCGCCCGAACTGACCCGTCAGGCCCACGCGATCCTGAAGAGCGAGGGCGTGCCGCTGCTGATCCACCAGCCGTCGTATTCGATGCTCAACCGCTGGATCGAGGACGAGCTGCTGGGCGCGCTGGATGACCTGGGCGTCGGCTGCATCGCCTTCTCGCCGCTGGCCCAGGGCCTGCTGACCAGCAAGTACCTGAACGGCGCGCCCGCGGACTCACGCGCCGCCAAGAACGGCTCGTTCGGCGGCCACCTGCTGAGCCAGGACAATCTCGACCGCATCAAGGCCCTGAACGCGATCGCCCAGCGGCGCGGCCAGACCCTGGCCCAGCTGGCCCTGGCCTGGGTGCTGCGCGATCCGCGCGTCACCTCGGCCCTGATCGGGGCCCGCACGGTGGCCCAGCTGGAGGATTCCCTGGCGGCGCTGAACGGTCTTTCGTTCTCGCCCGAGGAGTTGGCCGAGATCGACCGCCATGCCTCCGAAGGCGGCGTCGACCTCTGGAAGGTGTCGTCGGAGCTCACCTGAACGTGTCGACCGTAACCATAATAGCAAAGGTTTAATGTTCCGGCGGCTTGCCGAACCGAAACGTTCGCCTAAAGTTCCCCTCGCGATGGACAAGGGTGACCCTTCCCTTTCTGACCAGGTCGATGGCCTCGACCGCCTCACCGAGCGTGAGCGGGAGTGTCTTCGACTCGTCGACCGCCACATGAGCTCCAAGGAGATCGCCCGCGAGCTGGGCCTCTCCAAGCACACCGTCGACTGGCATCTGGACAAGGCGCGCCGCCGGCTCGGGGCGGCCGACCGCTACGACGCCGCGCGCCGGGTCTTCGACCGAGCGCATCAAGGGGCGCACCAGGGGATCCATCAGGGGGGCGCCCCCCCTGTCACCCCCCCTCCTACCGCGTCGGGGTCCGATCCGTCCCGGCTAGGCGAACGCCCTTCCTCGAGGTCAGTTGACCGCATCGAGGAAGGAGTTCCCAGTGAACGAGTTGACCCCCCATCAGAAAGACGCGATTGGCCGCGCCACTCATCTGCGCCAGGAAGTGACGAGCTTCCGGGACACGTGGCCCCGGCTGAATTCGGCCGAGATGCTGCCGCCGATCACCTGGAGCGAACTCGAGCGCCAGCTCCAGAGCCTCTCGGCCAGCCCGGCCGGTTCGGCGATGGTCCACGATCTGGTGGCGGCCACGCGCAAGCAGGCTTCGTTCAAGCCCAACGAACTGGTGATGCGGGAGATCCTGTGCATCGCCAGCGCGGTGATGGACGAGACGTTCCTGTCGGACTCCTCCTCATCGGACTTGGAGGAGCAAGACCCAATCATCTGAGTCTGCCCCTGAGGCTGGCCTTCATCGCGGCCGTGATGATCGTGACCGCTTTCGCGTTCGGTTCGATCCTGGCGGGGCTCCACGCCCTGGAAAGCCTCTTCCCCTAAGACGGCGTCGCCCGCGGAACCGGGCGAGCAATCCGACCATCATCAACATCTGGCAACGCGCCGACACCGTCGGCGTGAGGGAGACTTCGTATGCTCAAGCAACGCCGTGCGGCCGCCGAAACCGTGGCCGAAGCCCTGTTCGCCGCCGAAAAGGCCATCGACGCCGCCATCGCCACGACCGCCACCCTCGCCGCCCTGATGCCCAGCAGCCGCCAGGCCGCCAACCTGTCGGCCCTGATCGGCCAGGACGCCATCATGTCGGCCATCACCACCATGCAGGCCCTGGGCGTGGCGCGCGAAGGCATCGTCACCACCCACAAGCACCTGACGGTCGCCCAGCACGACATCGGCCTCTCGGCCGTGACCTTCGACGACGGCTTCGGCGAAGCGCCCGTCAAGCCGGTGGGCACGATCAAGACCAACGGTCGCCTGACCATCGCCGCCTAGAGGCCGCCGCGCTCGAAGGCGCAACGCCCCGATCCTCGCCGATCCCGATCAGCGAGGATCGTTGCAATCTGGCGGAAAGACGCCACCCTGGCGCGATGTCGCCACTTAGCTACCTCTACCAGTGGGCCAGCCTCGCCGCGTTGCTGATCGCGACCGGCGTGGCGCTATGGCGTGGCGGCTGGCCTGAGCGCCTGGCCGGCGCCGCCATGATCGTCGCCTGGTTCGCCACCGGCTTTCTCTACAACAGCCATCAGCGGTTCGGGCCGCAGACCGCGGTGTTCCTGGTGGACGTGGCCCTGATGCTGGTGCTGCTGTTCATCGCCATGCGATCGAACCGCTGGTGGCCGATGTGGGCTTGCGGCTTTCACGGCCTGACCCTGACCCTGATGCTGGCGACCCTGGTCGATCCCAAGATTCCCAATCGCGCCAGCCTGATCGCCGGCGGCGGCGTCTTCAGCTACCTGACCATGGCCGCGCTGTTCTGCGGCGCGCTGCCGGGCCGGCGCCTGGCTCCGAAGTCCCCACACCCTGAAGCCGCGCCACCTCTGGCATAGCTTCGAACCTGTCTCACTTCCCCCGACGGACGGCCCGGGGCGCTCCCCTCTCTCGCAAGGGAATGGGCAGCGCCTCGATTTTTATCGTCTTACGGCAAATTAACTCAGCAACCGTGGGTTTGTCGGCTAGAAGGCCACGGGCTTTCAACAGTGCTGGGGATGATCGTGCTTTACCGGATCAATGGGCGCCGCCCGAACTTGAGCGCGCTGGTCTTGGTCCTGGGCGTGAGCGCGATCGCGCTGGCAGGCTGCGGCGACAAGAAGCCGAAGACGGAGAAGGCCTCTCCGACCGCCTCGGCCACCGTCAGCGTCGCCCCGGTCTCCAGCCAGCCGATCTCGCGCCAGATCAACGCCACCGGCACCATCTCGCCGTGGGAAGAGGTGCCGGTCGGCGCCGAGACCGGCGGCCTGACCGCCGTGTCGGTCAATGCCGAGGAAGGCCAGATCGTCAGAGCCGGCCAGGTGCTGGTGCAGCTCAACGACAGCGTCATCTCCGCCCAGCTGCGCCAGCAGCAGGCCAGCGTCGCCAGCGCCAGGGCCACCCTGGCCGAGGCCCAGGCCGCCCTGGGCCGCGCCCGCGAGCTGCAGGCCAAGGGCTATCTGAGCCAGGCCTCGCTGGACACCGCCACCGCCAAGCAGGCCACCGCCGCCGCCAACCTGGCCGCCGCCGAGGCGTCCCGGGGCGAGACCGCCGCGCGCCTGGGCCAGACCTCGATCCGCGCCCCGGTCGGCGGCCTGATCAGCCGCCGCAGCGTCACCAAGGGCCAGATCGTCACATCCGGCAGCGAGCTGTTCCGCATCGTCCGCGACGGCCGCCTGGAGCTGGACGCCGAGATCCCCGAAACCGACCTGGCCTCGGTCAAGGCCGGCATGCCCGCCAAGATCTATTCCGAGAAGGTCGGCGAGATGACCGGCCATGTCCGCATCGTCACCTCCGAGGTCAACGCCACCAACCGCCTGGGCGTGGCCCGCGTGGCCCTGTCGGCGATGGGCGGCTTCCGCCCGGGCATGTTCGCCCGCGCCACGATCGACGCCGGCGACCAGCCCGCCCTGGTCGTGCCCAGCGCCGCGGTGCTCTATCGCGAGAACCGGCCCGGCGTGTTCGTCATTGACTCGGCCAAGAAGGTCCACTTCCGTCGCATCACCATCCTGGCCAACACCGGCGACCGCGTCGCCGCCACCGGCCTGACCGCCGGCGAGCGGGTCGTGGTCGATGGGGCCGGCTTCCTGGGCGAGGGCGACCTGGTCCGCGTGGGCCTCGCGCCCGCGCCCTCGTCGCCTTCCAAGCCCGCTCGCTGAGGACGCGCCCATGCGCAACATTTCTTCCTGGGCGATCAAGAACCCGATCCCCGTCATCCTGCTGTTCATCCTGCTGACCATCGCGGGCGTGGCCGGCTTCAAGGGGATGCGGATCAACAACAACCCCGACGTCGACCTGCCGTTCGTCGTCGTCACGGCCGTGCGCCCCGGCGCCGCGCCCAGCGAGCTGGAGACCCAGGTCACCCGCCTGATCGAGGACTCGATCGCGGGCCTGGGCCAGGTGCGCCACATCAACTCCACCGTCGTCGACGGCGCCTCGACCACCTTCATCGAGTTCGAGCTGGGCGTGGACCACGAGCGCGTCACCAACGACGTGCGCAACGCCATGTCCAACCTGCGCGGCTCGCTGCCGCAGGACATGCAGGAGCCGATCGTCACCCGGATCGACATCTCCGGCGACCCGCTGATCACCTATGTCGTCAAGGCCCCGACCCTGACGCCCGAGCAACGCAGCTGGTTCGTCGACAATGACATCAGCCGGGCTCTGCTGGCGCTGAAGGGCGTCGGCGAGGTCAACCGCCAAGGCGGCGTCAGTCGCGAGATCGAGGTCGCCCTCAATCCCGACCGCCTGGCCGCCCAGGGCGTCACCGCCGCCTCGGTCAGCCAGGCCCTGGTCTCGTCGAACGCCGACCTGCCCGGCGGCCGGGTGACCATCTCCGGCGCCGAGCGCGCCATCCGCACCCTGGGCGCGGCCGGCTCGGTCGAGCAGCTGCGCGAGACCCGCGTGCCCCTGCCCTCGGGCGGCACGGTGCGCCTGGCCGACCTCGGCGCGGTCACCGACCACTGGGCCGAGCCCCGCTCGCTGGCGCGCTACGACGGCCAGGAAGTCGTGACCTTCAACATGGTCCGCTCGCGCGGCGCCTCCGAGGTCCAGACCGCCGAGAAGGTCCGCAAGACCATCGAGAAGCTCGACAAAGAACACCCCGAGCTGCAGATCGAGGAGATCACCTCGAACGTGAAATACATCGAGGAGAGCTATATCGCCTCGATGGAAGCCCTGATCATCGGGGCCGTGCTGGCCGTTCTCGTCGTGCTGCTGTTCCTGCGCGACTGGCGCGCCACCCTGCTGTCGGCCGTCGCCATCCCGATGTCGCTGCTGCCGACCTTCGCGGTGCTGGCGCCGATGAACCAGTCGCTGAACGGCGTCACCCTGCTGGCCCTGTCGCTGACCGTCGGCATTCTCGTCGACGACGCCATCGTCGAGATCGAGAACATGGTCCGCCACATGCGCGGGGGCAAAAGCCCATACGCGGCGGCCATGGAGGCGGCCGACGAGATCGGCCTGGCGGTCGTGGCCACCACCTTCACCATCGTGGCGGTGTTCGCCCCCGTCGGCTTCATGCCCGGCATCATCGGCCAGTTCTTCAAGGCCTTCGCCCTGGCCGCCTGTATCTCGGTGCTGTTCTCGCTGGTGGTCGCCCGCCTGCTGACGCCGCTGATGGGCGCCTACATGCTGAAGGCCGACCACAAGCACGAGGACAAGGACCCCGCCTGGATGGGTCCCTACCTCAAGAGCCTGAACTGGGGCCTGCGCAATCGCTGGAAGGTGCTGGCGATGGGCATCCCGATGTTCGCGTTCTCGATCTTCCTGGCCACGCGGCTGCCGTTCGAGTTCCAGCCCCAGGCCGACCGCGGCCGGGCCGAGTTCTCGGTCGAGCTGCCGCCGGGCGCGACGCTGGACGAGACCGACCGTGTCGTGCAGCGCGTCACCCGCGAACTGCGCGCCCGTCCCGAGGTGATCAGCGTCTACGCCTCGGTCGGCGGCAACGCCGTCAACAAGGGCCAGATCACCGCCGACCTGACCGAGAAGGGCAAGCGGATCAGCCAGCAGGCGTTCAGCCGCCAGATGGTCGACCAGTTCGCCCAGATCCCGGGCGCGCGGATCGGCGCGGGCAGCAACAATGGCGGCGGCCCGTCCAGCGGCGGCAGCTACACCCTGCGCCTACTCAGCGACAACGGTCCGGCCCTGGAGGCCGCGGCCCGCAAGGTCGAGGCCGAGATGCGCGCCGTGCCGGGCCTGGCCCACGTGGTCAACACCGCCGCCATCGCCCGTCCCGAGATCGTCGTGACGCCCAAGCCCGACCAGGCCGCCCGCGCCGGCGTCTCGGCCGGGGCCATCTCGCAGGCGGTTCGCGTCGCCACGATCGGCGACGTCGACCAGAACCTGCCCAAGTACAATCTGGGCGACCGCCAGGTGCCGATCCGCCTGCGCCTGGACCAGAGCGCCCGCGAGGACATCGCCGTCCTGCAGACCCTGCAGGTGCCGTCGGCGACCGGTTCGGTGCCGCTGAATGCGGTGGCCGACGTGCGCTTCGGCGCCGGTCCCTCGCAGATCGACCGCCAGGACCGCTCGCGCGTGGCCACCATCACGGCCGAGCTGGACGGCATCGTCGTCGGCGAGGCGGCCAAGCGCGTCCACGCCCTGCCCTCGGTCAAGAACCTGCCGAACGGCGTCAAGGAAGTGGCGGCCGGCGACGCCGAGTTCATCGCCGAAATGGTCAGCGGCTTCGTCGGCGCGCTGATCACCGGCATCCTCCTGATGTACGTCGTGCTGGTGCTGCTGTTCCGCAGCTTCGCCCACCCGATCACCATCATGGTGGCCCTGCCCCTGGCCATCGGCGGCGCCTTCGGCCTGCTGGTGATCGCCCACTCCAGCTTCTCGATCTCGACCCTGATCGGGATCCTGATGCTGATGGGCATCGCGGCCAAGAACTCGATCCTGCTGGTCGAGTACGCGATCATGGCGATGAAGGAACACGGCATGGACAAGCGCACGGCGATCATCGACGCCGCGCACAAGCGAGCCAGGCCGATCCTGATGACCACCGTGGCCATGGGCGCGGGCATGCTGCCCACCGCGATCGGCCTTGGCGCCGAAGTCGAGTTCCGGGCTCCGATGGCCATCGCGGTCATCGGCGGCCTGATCACCTCGACCCTGCTGTCGCTGCTCTACATCCCGGTGGTCTTCATCCTGATGGACGGCCTGAAGACCCGCTCGGAACGCCTGATGCGCCGCATCTTCGGCGGCCACCACCACGTGGCGGTCAAGAAACCGGAACTGAAGGAAGCGGCGGAGTAGGCGTACGAACTCCCTCTCTCATGGAGAGAGGGAGGGGCCCGCCGCGAAGCGGTGGGAGGGTGAGAGGTTTCACTCTCACCGAATAGGGCTCTGACGAAGACGCCGGACGTTGCCGGCTGGCCGCGGCGGGAGTCGAAATCAGCTTGGGCTCGATGGAGCGCCTGGGATTTTCCGGCTGACGGTGAAACCTCTCACCCTCCCATCGCCATGGGCGATGGGCCCCTCCCTCTCTCTATGAGAGAGGGAACTTAGCTAGCTCACCCCCGCAGCGCCTGGGCCACCACCGGCGCAAGCCGTTCGGCGATGATCCTCGCGCCCTCGGCGTTCGGGTGGATGCCGTCGCGCTGCATGTAGCGCGAGACGCCGATCACCCCGGTGAAGAAGTCCGGCGCGTAGAACACGCCCTGTTCGCGCGCCAGCTCCGGATAGAGGGCGGTGAAGCGGCGGGCGTAGTCGACGCCCAGCAGGGCCGGCGCCCTGACCCCGGCCAGCACCACTCGGATGTTCCGCTCCTTCAGCCGCTGGACGATGGCCCGCAGGTTGGCGCGGGTCCACGACGGCTCGGCGCCCTGCAGCAGGTCGTTGCCGCCCAGGGCCACGACGCAGACCGAGGTTCCGGCCGGCACCCGCTCGACCCGGGACAAGCCGCCCAAGGTGGTGTCGCCCAGCGCGCCGAAGCCGAAGACCCGCGCATGCACGCTCATCTGGCCGAGCACCGATTGAAGCCGCGCGGGCAAGGCGAGGTCGCTGGCCACGCCCAGGCCCGCCGTGATCGAATCGCCCAGCAGGGTGACCAGCGGCGGAGACGGCGGCTTGAGAGCCTTTCCGTGCGGTGACGCGAGGGCGGCGCTCGGCGCGCCCAGGGCCAGAAAGCCGGCCAGAAGACGACGACGATTAATGGTGTTGGATTGGAACTTCACCATGGTCGAATCCGTATCAACTACCAGCACCGAGTAGACCCGCCTTGCGTTGAACGCTGGATGAAGAAGGAAAGCGGCCATGCGTCGCAGGCTTCGCGAAATCTTGATCGTCGGCGGCGTGGTCGCGGCCCTCGCCGCCTGCGGCCAAAGCCAAGGCCAGCAAGGCGGTTCCGTCGGCTACGGCCCTAACCCGGCCCTGCCCAAGCCCAATCGCACGCTCTTGCCCACTGTTAAGGTTTCCGAGGTGGTCGGCTGGCCGGCGGGCGTGACGCCTCGGGTCCCGGCGGGCTTCCGGGCGCAGCCGTTCGCGACTGGCCTCGATCATCCGCGCTGGCTGCTGGTCCTGCCCAACGGCGACGTGCTGGTCGCCGAGAGCAACAAGCCGGCGGGCAACGACAAGCCGAAGGGGATCAAGGGCTTCTTCGAGACGCGGCTGATGAAGAAGGCCGGGGCCGGCGTGCCCAGCGCCGACCGCATCACCCTGCTGCGCGACGCCGACCACGACGGCGCCGCCGAGCTGAAGACGCCGTTCCTGACCAGCCTCCACTCGCCGTTCGGCATGGCCCTGGTCGGCGGGACGCTGTACGTGGCCAATGCCGACGCGATCGTCGCCTTCCCGTACACGGAGGGACAGACCCGCATCACCGCCGCGCCGCGCAAGGTCACCGACCTGCCGGGCGGACCGATCAACCACCACTGGACCAAGAACATCCTGGCCAGCCAGGACGGGACCAAGCTGTTCGCCACCGTCGGCTCCAACAGCAATGTCGGCGAGAACGGCATCGACGCCGAGACCGATCGGGCCGCGATCCTCGAGGTCGACCTGGCGACCGGGACCAAGCGCGTCTTCGCCTCGGGCCTGCGCAATCCCAATGGCCTCGGCTGGAACCCGGCTAATGGCGAGCTGTGGACCGCGGTCAACGAACGCGACGAGCTGGGCAACGACCTGGTGCCCGACTACATGACCGCGGTGCGCGAGGGCGGCTTCTACGGCTGGCCCTACAGCTATTTCGGCCGCCACGTCGACAAGCGGGTCAAGGACAAGGACCGCCGCCCCGACCTGGTCGAGCGGGCCATCGTCCCCGACTACGCCCTGGGCGCCCACACCGCCTCGCTGGGCCTGACCTTCTACGAGGGGACCAGCTTTCCGGCCCGCTATCGCGGCGGCGTGTTCGTGGGCCAGCACGGCTCGTGGAACCGCAAGCCGCAGGCCGGCTACAAGGTGGTGTTCGTGCCGTTCAGCGGCGGCAAGCCGGCCGGCGAGGTCGAGGACTTCCTGACGGGGTTCCTCGACGCCAACGGCAAGGCCCAAGGGCGGCCGGTGGGCGTGACGGTGGATGCGTCGGGCGCGCTGCTGGTGGCCGACGACGTGGGCAACGCGGTGTGGAGAGTTAGCGCGGCCCGCTAGCCAGCTCCGCCTCCGCGCCCCGCACCATCAGCTCCAGGCCGCGCTCGAACAGCCCCGCGTGGCCGCTCTCGCGGTAGTGGGCCATGGCCTCGGCCAGGATCGGATAGGCCTGGGCGGCTTCGTCGAGCCGGGCCTGCTCGGCCGAACCGGTCGCGGGCGAGGCCTGCTCCTCCAGCACGCAGCCGACCACGTAGCGGCTGACCGCGATGAACAGCTGCATGGCCTGGGCCGGCGAGAACCCTGCCCGCACCAGGACCATCGCCTGGGCCTCGACATGGTCCAGGTCGTCGGGCTCGGCCTCGGTGCCGGCATGGACCCGCGCCCCGTCGCGATAGGCCAGCAGGGCGGCCCGGAAGCTCCTGCCATTGCGGCGCAGGAAGTCCTGCCAAGTCTCGCCGGGCCGGGGAACGCGCGCCTCGTGGGCCCGCGCAAGGATCTCGCCGTTCATGGCGTCCAGCAGGGCCCGCTTGTTCTTGAAGTGCCAGTAGAGCGCCGGCTGGCGCACGCCCAGGCGCTCGGCGATCAGCCGGGTCGACAGGGCGTCGACCCCGACCTCGTTCAGGAGCTCCAGCGCCGCCTCCAGGATTCGCCGACGATCGACCTTCATTTAGCGCCCTCGTAGGAATCGGCTTGACCGCGCGGCCGATCCGGACTTTATCGCCGATAAGGAACTTTATCGATGATAAATTTACATATGCGCCCTTTGGGTAACCGCTCGAAACTCGCCTTCCCCCTGATCCTGGCCACCGTGGCCCTGGACGTCGCCGGCATCGGCCTGGTCATGCCGATCATCCCGCGCCTGCTGCGCGAGGTCGGCCATACTGGCGACCTGGGCTGGCGGTTCGGGGCGTTCCTGGGCCTGTACGCCCTGATGCAGTTCCTGTGTTCGCCGGTGCTGGGGGCGATCAGCGACAAGGTCGGCCGCCGGCCGGTGCTCCTGGTCTCGCTGGCCGGGGCGGCGATCGACTATGTGTTCATGGCCCTGGCGCCGAGCCTGGCCTGGCTGTTCGTCGGCCGCGCCATCGCCGGGATCACCGGGGCCAACATGGCCGTGGCCCAGGCCTATATCGCCGACATCACGCCGGAAGAGCAGCGGGCCCGGCGCTTTGGCCTGTTCAGCGCGATGTTCGGGATCGGCTTCATCCTGGGCCCGGTGCTGGGCGGCTTCCTGGGCGGGTACTGGGTGCGCGCGCCGTTCCTGGCGGCGGCCGCCCTGAACGGTCTGAACTTCCTGATGGCCCTGTTCGTCCTGCCGGAGTCGCACAAGACCCTGGGCAAGACCGAGGGTCAGCCCATCGGCCGCGCCGCTTTCAGCCCGTTCG
This sequence comes from Caulobacter sp. Root343, assembly GCF_001425745.1. Lineage (GTDB taxonomy): Bacteria > Pseudomonadota > Alphaproteobacteria > Caulobacterales > Caulobacteraceae > Caulobacter. The sequence continues at coordinate 607,493 of NZ_LMDF01000005.1, forward strand.
CGTCGCTGCGCTGGGCGGCGGCCTTCCCGGCCCTGCTGCCGCTGATGGTCGCCTATGCGGCGCTGAACATCGTCGGCGAGGTCGGCGGCACGATCTGGGTGCTGTACGGCGAGGACAAGTTCGCCTGGGATCCGTGGACCATCGGCTTCTCCCTGGCCGGCTTTGGCGTCTTCCAGGCCCTGACCCAGGGCTTCGTCGCCGGCCCGATCTCGGAACGGTTCGGCGAGCGGCGGGCCCTGGTCATCGGCATCGTGTCCGACGCCTTCGCCTATGTCGCCATCGCCCTGGCCACCAAGGGTTGGATGGCCTTCCTGCTGCTGCCGATGTTCTGCCTGGGCGGCGTGGGCCAGCCGGCCCTGCAGTCGCTGCTGTCGCGCCAGGTCGACGAGGACCAGCAGGGTCGCCTGCAGGGGGTGCTGGCCAGCCTGGCCAGCCTGGCCTCGGTGATCGGCCCGGTAGTCATCGCCCAGGCCTATTTCGCCAGCCGAGCCTGGTTCCCGGGCCTGGTCTGGACTCTCGGCGCGGTGCTGGGGCTGATGTGCCTGCCGATCTTCCTGGCCAAGCCGCCGGCGAGGGACGGAATCGACGCTTCGGCTTGATCGCCCGCCCCTAATCCCGGAACCGCCGCGAGGCCGTGGCTTTTGCTCTACGACAACAGCCGGGAGCTCTATCGTGGTCGAGGATTCCAACGTCGCCCTGAGCGCCGAGGTCGCCGCGCTTCGTCGGCAGATGGCGCAACTGCGCGCCGCCTTGGTGGCGGTCGTCGCCGGCGGCCTGCTGGTCGGCGCGGTCGGCGCGCCGGAGGTGGTGCGCGCTCGCCGGATCGTGCTCGAGGACGCCGAAGGACGCGAGCGCATCATCCTGGACGCGTCCGGCGCCGACACTCGCCCGTCGCTGCGGTTTCGTTCGCAAAGCGGCGCGACGCGGCTCAGCCTCGGGGAACAGCCGGACCCCGTCATCGACGGGAAGGCCTATCCGCGCCTGTCGCCGGCCTGGGGCATGCTGATCTACGATCCGGCGGGCGACGAACGCGGCGGCTTCACCTACCTGGATACGGGCCGCTCGGTCATCTCCCTGGATCGCCGCCATGGCGAGGGCGTCTACATGACCGTCAACGAGAAGAGCGGCTTCGCGGGCGTGGTCGCCAACTACGACACAGGCAAGGTCGGCGACTATGCCGAAGGCCTGCGGATCGGGACGCTCGGGAACCAAGCCTTCGCGCAGGCTTCGAACCGAGACGCGACACCAGCCGGAGCGATCGTCGCCGGCCCGGGCGGCAAGGTCCGGCTTACCGACGTGGTTCAGAAGTAGAGGCGCGCGAGGGACCGCACGGAAACATGGTTAATCGGCCTTTTACCATAGGGTCGTAATCTCTCCCCATGCGCCGCGCCCTGCTCGTCCTGCTGATCCTCGCCGTGGCCGGTCCGGCCGTCGGCGGTCAGGCGACGATCCCGGCCCAGCCCAAGCCCAGGAAGCTGGCCGCCCCGGTCCAGGCCCCGATCGCCGCGCCCAGCTTCGTCCTGCCCGCGCCGATCCCGCTGGCCAGCGCCCGGCCGGCCGGCGACACCCAGCAGTGCAAGGCGACCTGCTCCAAGACCCTCTACTTCTGCCAGTCCGGCGGCGACGACGACGGCTGCGCCGGCCGCTGGGCCCAGTGCAGCGCCAGCTGCGCGGCGACCTACGCGCCGGTGCGCTTCGGGCGGTGAACCCCGTAAGGGGCCAAGGCGGCTTGCCGCCGGCCCGCTGGCGGCTATCGTAGCCTCATGACCGCCCCGGCGATCCGTGTCCGCGTCCTCGCGCGACTGCTGTCCCTGCTGGCGGCGGTGCTGCTGGTCGTGTCGCCCCTGGCGCCGGCCATGGCCACGCCGATGGACTGCTGTCCGGACGCGCCGTGTCACGACCTCGACAAGTCGATGTGTCCGCAGGTCTGCGTCACCGCCTGCGTGGTGGTTGCCGCGCCGGTCGAGACCCTGGCCGAACCGGTCCGTCTCGAGATCGCGTCGCCCGAACCGCGTCCCATGCCCCGCCTGGTCGGCCGGAGCATCACGCCGGAGCCGCCCCCGCCCCGTTGAGACCCGCATTCCAGGACGAATTTCCATCAACCTGAAAATCGGACTCTCAAATCATGAAACGCATCGTCTCGATCGCGGCGTTCGCGCTGCTCGCCTCCGCCTCGGCCGCCTACGCCGCCGCGCCGGACGCCGTCCACAAGGCCGTCGAAGCCTGCTGCGCCCTCGGCGCGGCCTGCTGCAACGGCGGCCCCTGCTGCTAGGCTAGGCGACAGCTGAAAGCCGGAGCGCCCGTCTCGCGAGAGGCGGGCGCTTTGCATTCCAAGCCTTCCCCAACGGCCGCTTGCCGGGCCGGATAACGCCGGTATGCTCACCTGAACAATGATAAGTCGGGATGGGCGGCCAAGATGGGCGGAACAGCCGAAAAGCTCCCCAAGGCGTGCGTCATCGGCGCCGGCTGCAGCGGCTTCACCACGATCAAGCGGCTGAAGGACCTCGGCGTCCCCTACGACTGCTTCGAGATGTCCGACGAGATCGGCGGCAACTGGTACTACAAGAACCCCAACGGGATGTCGGCCTGCTACGAGAGCCTGCACATCGACACCTCGAAATGGCGGCTGGCCTTCGAGGACTTTCCAGTCCCGGCGGGCTGGCCCGACTTCCCGCACCACGCCCAGCTGTTCCAGTACTTCAAGGATTACGTCGACCACTTCGGCCTGCGCGAGACGATCACCTTCAACACCCGGGTCGAACGCGCTCAGCGCACGGATGAGGGTCTGTGGTCGGTGACCCTGTCGACCGGCGAGACGCGGCTCTACGACGTGCTGTTCGTCTGCAACGGCCACCACTGGGATCCGCGCATCCCCGACTATCCCGGCGAGTTCGACGGCCCCGCCTTCCACGCCCACGCCTATAGCGACCCGTTCGATCCCGTGGACATGCGCGGCAAGAACGTCGTCGTGGTCGGCATGGGCAATTCGGCCATGGACATCGCCAGCGAGCTTTCCCAGCGGCCGATCGCCAAGACCCTGTGGGTCTCGGCCCGGCGCGGGGTCTGGGTGTTCCCCAAGTACCTGAACGGCAAGCCGGCGGACAAAAGCGCCATGCCGGCCTGGATGCCGCGCAAGCTGGGCCTGTCCATCGCCCGCCAGGTGATCAAGCAAGCTATTGGTAAAATGGAGGACTACGGCCTGCCCAAGCCCGACCACCAGCCGCTGGAGGCCCACCCGTCGGTCTCAGGCGAGTTCCTGACCCGGGCCGGCTGCGGCGACATCAAGTTCAAGCCGGCGATCAAGGCGCTGGAGGGCAAGCGCGTGCGCTTCGCCGACGACAGCGTCGAGGACGTCGACGCCATCGTCTTCGCCACCGGCTACAGGATCAGCTTCCCGTTCTTCGACGATCCGGCGCTGAAGCCCGACGCCGACCACCGCTTCCCGCTGTTCAAGCGGATGATGAAGCCGGGCGTCCGGAACCTGTTCTTCATGGGCTTGGCCCAGCCGCTGCCGACCCTGGTGAACTTCGCCGAGCAGCAGGCGAAACTGGCGGCGGCCTATCTGGTCGGCGCCTACGCGCCGCCGCCGGAGACCGAGATGGTCCGGATCATCGCCAGGGACGAGGCGCGGCACACCAGCCAGTTCTACAAGTCGGACCGCCACACCATCCAGGTCGACTTCAACGTCTATTGCGCCGACCTGAAGACGGAGATCGCCAGGGGCGCGGTGCGGGCGCGGAGGAACGGCGGCAAGCTGCCGGTGCCGGCGCTGGCGGAGATCAAGATGGAGCCGCTGCTGGCCCCCACCTGACCATGCTCCGCATGGTCGTCCGCCCCCGGAGGGAGCGGAAGGGGATCACCTTCTTCCCCCTCCGGGGGAGGAGCGCCGTAGGCGCGGAGGGGGCAAGTGCGGTAGCTCTCCCTAAAAGGAGCCCCCATGCCCAAGATCACCTTCGACAAGGACACCCGCGCCAAGCTAGTCGGCGGCCTCTCGGACTATCTGAAGTCCGAGCTGGACCTGGACGTGAAGGGCTTCGACGCCGAGTTCCTGCTCGACTTCGTCAGCGAACGGCTGGGTCCCTACTACTACAACCAGGGCCTCCACGACGCCTCGGCGCTGTACCGCGAGAAGCTGGAGGCGATCAGCGAGGCGGTCTGCGACATCGAGCAGCCGGTGAAGCCGCTGTAACCGTCCCAAACCAAGCCCCTTGCCACCTGCCCCAGAGTAAGGCTGTGATCCTGACGGGGCGTCACCATCGTCCCGCCTTCGAGTCGCGGTCCATGTCGAATGTCGCCTACTTCCCCAAGCCCCATGTCGATCAACGGCCGGGCAAGCGGGAACGCACCAAGGTCGCCAACCGCCAGGCGATCCTGGACGCTGCGCGCGAGGTGTTCGGCGAGCTGGGCTACGACGCCGCCACGGTGCGCGACATCATCCGCCGCACGGGTTTGGCCTCGGGCACCTTCTACAACTACTACAAGTCCAAGGAGGAGGTGTTCGACGCCCTGGCCGACGACGGCGCCCGCCGCTTCCGGCCCCTGCTGCGCGAACAGTCCGAGAAGGCGACCGACTTCGAGTCGTTCGTGCGCGGCGCGATCCTGGCCTATTTCAACTTCGTGGCCGTCGAGCAGGAGAGCTGGCGTCTGAACCGGCCGGCCGGCGAGCAGATCCCGCACGCCCGCCTGACGCCCGAGGTGGCGGCGGTGTTCGACGAGGTTCGCGAGGCCTTCGCCCGGGTGCTGGAGCGCGAGCACGCCCCGCCGGTGGACCTGGATTACCTGACCTCGGCCTGCATCGCCGTGGCCCGCGAGATCGGCGACAAGATGCTGGAGCGCCGGCCGGTCGACACCGAGGGCGCCGCCGACTTCGCCGTCAAGCTGATCCTGGGCGGCCTGCCCGCCTTGCCTAGGCTATAGAAGAACAACAACGACAAGAACGCAGAGAGTGGGGGAAACCATGGCCTCGGACGCCGCCCAGAAGACCATACTGAAGCTGATCCTTTCGCTGCCCAGCCCGATCCTGCGGGCGATGTCGGGCGGCGGGGTCGTCTACAAGGGCGGCCGCACGCTGGACCCGCGCTTCCAGTTCTTCGCCCACGCCGGCAAGAAGATGCCGCCGATGGAAAGCCTGTCGCCGGCCGAGGCCGTGGCCGGCAGCGCCAAGGCCTTCGCCGCCGTCCAGGGACCGCTGGAGCCGGGCGTGCGCACCGAAAGCCTGTCGATCGAGGGCCCCAATGGCCCGGTTCCGTGCCGCGCCTATCGCCCCGAGAACCAGGACGCCGACGCGCCGCTGATCGTCTACGCCCACATGGGCGGCGGGGTGATCGGCGACCTGGAGGCCTGCCACGCCTTCTGCGGGATCCTAGCGAGCATCGCCCGCACGGTGGTGATCTCGGTCGACTACCGCCTGGCGCCGGATCACAAGTTCCCGGCCGGCCTGGAAGACGTGCTGGCCGCCTATCGCTGGGCGCGGGACAACACCAACCGCTTCGGCGCGCCGCCTGTCGCTCCGGCCATCGGCGGCGACAGCATGGGCGGCAACTTCTCGGCCGTCGTCGCCCAGGAGATGAAGCGCAAGGGCGAGCCGACGCCGGCCCTGCAGTTGCTGATCTATCCCGCCGTCGACGTGGCCAGCGAGACGCCGTCGATGACCACCTATGCCGACGCCTATCCGCTGACCCGCAGCGTGATGGACTGGTTCATGGGCCATTACATGGGCGCCGACGCCGATCCGGCCGACCCGCGCCTGTCGCCGGACAAGACAGCCGACCTGTCGGGCCTGGCGCCGGCCGTGATCGCCACCGCCGGCTTCGATCCCCTGGTCGACCAAGGCCAGGCCTACGCCCAGCGCCTGCAGGCGGCGGGCGTGCCGGTGCTGTACCGCTGCTACGACAGCCTGGCCCACGGCTTCACCGCCTTCACCGGCGCGATCCCGGCGGCCGATGGCGCGTGCCGCGAGATCGCGGGGCTGGTGCGGGAGATGTTCGACCGGCGGGCGGCTTAACGCACCCAATCCGTGTCATCCCGGACAAGCGCGCAGCGCGCCGATCCGGGACCGCCGGAAGCGCGGCGTTTCCGGCGGTCCCGGCTCTCCGCTTCGCTGCGGCCGGGATGACAAGCTTTTTGGGATTGAGGATGACCCTTCCCCCCACCATGCGCGCCCTCGTCGTCGAGGCGCTGGCCGCCGACTTCGCCGGCTGCGCCGTCCGCGAGGTCGCCACGCCATCACCCGGTCCCGGTGAAGTCCTGGTCCGGGTCCGCGCCGCCAGCGTCAACTTCCCCGACCTGCTGATGACGCGCGGCGAGTACCAGTTCAGACCGCCCCTGCCCTTCACCCCCGGCCTGGACCTCTGCGGCGAGGTCGCGGCGTTGGGCGAGGGCGTGACGGCTTTCCAGGTCGGCGACGCCGTGGTCGGCGGGGCGCGGCTGGGCGGGTTCGCGCAATACGCGGTGCTGGCCGCCGAGAGCCTGAAGCCCAAGCCCGCGCGGCTGTCGTTCGCGGAAGGCGCCGCCTATGGCGCGGCCTACCTCACCGCCTATGTCGCCCTGGTCCGCCGGGCGCGGCTGGAGCCGGGCGAGTGGGTGCTGGTCCACGGCGCGGCGGGCGGGGTCGGCCTGGCCGCCGTCGACCTGGCCAAGGCCCTGGGCGCGCGAGTGATCGCCGCCTCGGCCTCGGACGCGAAGCTGGAGCGGGTGCAGGCGCTCTACGCCCCCGATGCCGTGGTCAACGTCACCGGCGGCTTCCGCGAGCGCGTGAAAGAGATCACCGGCGGCCGCGGGGCCGACGTGATCTACGACCCCGTGGGCGGCGACGTGTTCGACGAGAGCGTCCGCTGCATCGCCTTCGACGGGCGGCTGCTGGCGGTCGGCTTCACCTCGGGGCGGATCCCGACGCTCTCGGTCAACATGCCGCTGATCAAGGGCTTCTCGGTGATGGGCGTGCGGGCCGGCGAGTACGGCCGCCAGTTCCCGGACAAGGGCCGCGAGAACGCCGAGGCGGTGTGGCGGATGGCCGACGAGGGGGTGATCCGGCCGCATGTCCATGCGGAGCTGCCGCTGGACCGCTGGCGCGAGGCGTTCGCGCTGCTGGCGGGGCGGAAGGTGGTGGGCAAGGCGGTGATTGTTCCGTAGGACTTGCCCCCTCCGGATGCTGCGCATCCTCCTCCCCCGGAGGGGGAAGAAGATCGCGCGATATCCTTCTTCCCCCTTCGGGGGAGGAGCGCGAAGCGCGGAGGGGGCAAGTTCGTAAGTCCCTGAACCGACTCAGGTTGACATCCCCGCCTCGTTCTTCTATCCACCGCCCCTCACTCGCGGGGACCTGGTCACCGCGTTCAACGTTTTGCATTTCGGAGCCACGTCGTGAAGCGCACCTTCCAGCCGTCGAAGCTCGTGCGTGCCCGCCGTCACGGCTACCGCGCGCGTATGGCCACCAAGAACGGTCAAAAGATCGTCGCGCGCCGCCGCGCCAAGGGCCGCAAGCGCCTGACCGCCTAATTGCTCCTCCTCCTTCGGGAGGCGAGACCATGATCAAAGCCGCCTTTTCCAAGAACCTGTCCTCAGGTTTGCGCCGGAAAGGCGGCTTTTTTCATGTCTGAAGTCCAGGCTCTAAAGTTCGAGCGCCTACGCAAGCGCCCCGACTTCCTGCTGGCGGCCAAGGCCCCGGCCCTGTCGCGCGGCGCGGTCTTCGTCCAGATGCGCAAGCGCCCCGACGAGGATCCGACCGTTCGGGTCGGCTTCACCGCCACCAAGAAGATCGGCGGCGCCGTCGAGCGCAACCGCGCCAAGCGCCGCCTGCGCGAGGCCGCCCGCCTCGTCCTGCCCCTTCATGCGCGGCCTTCGCACGACTATGTGTTCATAGCGCGCGGCGGTACGACCGCCCGCGAATGGGGGCGTTTGCTTGACGATGTCAAAACCGCGCTGATAAGCCTCGCCGCCGAGCACGATCGGGCGGGAGCCAAAGTCCCGCAACCGTCGTCCGGCGCCCCATCCAAAGACGTCACGTCCGAAGTCGCCTCTTCCCAACAACCCGATCTCAAAGTTTCCGGTTAAGCGCTCCATGCAGAACGACAACAAAAACACGCTGATGTTCATCGTCAGCGCGTTCGTGATCCTGATCGGGTACCAGTTCTTCATCCTGGGTCCGCAGCAGAAGAAGGCCGAGGCCGAGCTTCAGGCCAAGAAGGCGGCCAACGCCAAGCTGGCGACCCAGCCGGGCGTGACGCTGGACGCCAACGGCAATCCGGCCCCGCTGCGCCTGTCGCGCGATCAGGCCAAGGCCCAGAGCCCGCGGATCGTGGTCGACACCCCGGCCCTGTCGGGCTCGATCGCCCTGAAGGGCGGCCGCATCGACGACCTGCTGCTGCGCAAGTACGCCGAGACCGTCGACAAGAACTCGCCGCCGGTCGAGCTCTTCCGCCCCGAGGGCGCCGAGCACGCCTGGTTCGCCGATTTCGGCTGGGCCGGCGCCAACCTGCCGGGCCTGCCCGACAGCCGCACCGTCTGGACCGCCGCGCCGGGCCAGGTGCTGCGCCCCAACTCGCCCGTCACCCTGACCTATGACAACGGCATCGGCCTCAACTTCACCCGCGTGATCTCCGTCGACGACCAGGCGATGTTCACGGTCACCGACAGCGTCCGCAACGTCGGGACCCAGGGCCTGCAGCTGGCCCCCTACGCCACCGTCCAGCGCCAGGGCATCACCGACAAGCTGGGCAAGACCCAGATCGTCCACGAAGGCGCCATCGGCGTGTTGGGCTCGGGCAAGGACCAGAAGCTGGAGCTGAACAAGTACGGCAAGTGGAAGAAGGACAAGCCGCTGAGCACCTTCGACTCGGTCGGCGGCTGGGCGGGCATCACCGACAAGTACTGGCTGGCGGCCCTGATCCCCGGTCAGGACCAGACCATCAAGGCCCAATACCGCGTCACCCAGGCCGGCGGCACCGACATCTACGACGTCAACTTCGTCGGCCCGACCCAAGCCCTGAACCCGGGCGCGACCCTGACCCAGAAGACCCGCCTGTTCGCCGGCGCCAAGACCGTGCCGCTGCTGCGCAAGTACGAGTACGGCGCGACGACCCCGCCGGCCATCTGGGAGTTCTGGAGCACCGCCAAGGCCGAGATCCCGCGTTTCGACGACGCCGTGGACTGGGGCATGTTCCGCTTCTTCACCCGCCCGATCTTCAACATCCTGGAGATCTTCTACAAGCTGGTCGGCAACTTCGGCCTGGCCATCATGCTGCTGACCGTGCTGCTCAAGCTCATCCTCTATCCGATGGCGGACAAGAGCTATGAGAGCATGGCCAAGATCAAGAAGATCTCCCCCGAGGTCGAGAAGCTGAAGGCCAAGCACAAGGACGACCCCGCCAAACAGCAGCAGGAGATGATGGCTCTGTACGCCAAGGAGAAGATCAACCCGATGATGGGTTGCCTTCCGATGCTGGTGCAGATCCCGGTCTTCTACTCGCTGTACAAGGTGCTGACCGTCACCATCGAAATGCGCCACGCGCCGTTCTTCGGCTGGATCCACGACCTGTCGGACCGCGATCCGACGTCGATCTTCACGCTGTTTGGCCTGATCCACTGGGATCCGGCGACCGCGCCGCTGATCGGCTCGTTCCTGGGCGGTCCGCTGCACATCGGCGTCTGGCCGCTGCTGTACGGCTTCACCATGTGGCTGACCACGGCGATGAACCCGCCGGCCGGCGATCCGGTCCAGCAGCGCATCTTCCAGCTGTTCCCGCTGATCTTCACCTTCACCCTGTCGCAGTTCGCGGTGGGCCTGGTGATCTACTGGTGCTGGAGCAACATCCTGACCATCGTCCAGCAGTACGTGATGATGCGCCGCTACGGCGTCGAGAACCCGATCGACAAGATCATCGCCCGATTGCAGGGCAAGACCGTCGGCGCGACCGGATGAGCGAGGACCTCACTCCCAAGCTTCCCACCGTGCTCCCGGGCGCGCCCGGGTTCACGGAAGACGAGATCGAGGCGGCGCGGGTGTTCTTCGCCCAGCCGGTCTCGTTCATGATGGGCGCGGTGCGCATGGACACCATGCCGCCGTCCGACCTGCCCGAAGTGGCCTTCGCCGGCCGCTCCAACGTCGGCAAGTCCAGCCTGATCAACGGCCTCGTCGGCCAGAAGTACCTGGCCCGCGCCTCGAACGAGCCGGGCCGCACGCGGGAGATCAACTTCTTCCTGCTGGCCGAACAGGTGCGGCTGGTCGACCTGCCCGGCTACGGCTTCGCCCGCGTCTCGCGCTCGATCGCCGACAAGTTCCAGGACCTGGGCCGGGCCTATCTGCGCGGGCGTCCCAACCTGAAGCGCGTCTACGTGCTGATCGACGCCCGTCACGGCCTGAAGAAGGTCGACCTGGAGGCGCTGGACGCCCTGGACGTGGCGGCGGTCAGCTACCAGATCGTCCTGACCAAGGCCGACAAGATCAAGCCGGCGGAAGTCGACAAGGTCGTGGCCGAGAGCCAGAAGGCCATCGCCAAGCGCGCCGCGGCCTTCCCGCGCGTGCTGGCCACCTCGTCCGAAAAGGGCCTGGGCATGCCGGAACTGCGGGCCGAGATCGTCCGGCTCTGCATCGACGAGTAGAGCTGACCGCCCCAACCGTGTCATCCCGGAAGCCTCGCAGAGGCTATCCGGGACCGCCGGAAGCGCTGAGCTTCTTGCGGTCCCGGCTCTTCGCTTCGCTACGGCCGGGATGACACGAGAGTATTGGATCACGAGGCTATCCACAGCCCTCTTGCCGTCCATTAACCCTGCGCTAGGTTCCGACCGTCAGAACCGCCCGCTTCCGCTTTCCTAGAAAAGTCCGCCGCCCCATGACCCGCCACGAACTCAAGACCTGGCCCAAATATTTCGCCGCCGTCCGCTCGGGCCAGAAGCGTTTCGAGATCCGCCGCAACGACCGCGAGTTCAAGGTCGGCGACATCCTGGTGCTGCGCGAGTTCGATCCCGAGGACGACGCCTATACCGGCCAGGTCGAGGAGCGTCAGATCACCTTCCTGCTGTCGGAAGAGGATTACGGCGTCATCCACGGCTTCGTGGCCATCGGCTTCGGCGAGGTGGCGCCGCATCCGGACGCGGCCGCCGAGGTCACCGCCGACAGCCTGGCGCAATGGCACGAGACCGCCGCCTCCAACGCCGCCCTGCGCGCCCAGGAGGCCCGCAAGGTCTCGGAGAGCTACGCCAAGAGCAATATGAGCGTCGCCAGCGACCGCCACGGCGCGGTGGCCGACCTGGCCGCGACCGAAGCCGGCTTCCACGCGGCGGCGGCGCGGATCGTGCGCAAGGGATGATTTGAGTTTGTTCTCCTCCCCCTCTGGGGGAGGGGGACCGGCGAACGCCGGTGGAGGGGCCCATGGGCGGCGGCTAACGCACGACCCCTTCGCGGACCCCCTCCGTCTCGCCGCGTATTCGCGGCGATCCACCTCCCCCTAATGGGGAGGAGAGGTCTCCGTGGGCCTTAAGCCGCTTCGCTGATGACCGTCGGGAAGACGTCGTCCATGCGCAGATAGGTGATCAGGCGGTTTTCCATCGAGATGATCGCCTGGATGTAGCGCAGCTCTTCGACGCCGACGTCCGGGGCCGGCTGCAGGCTGTCGCGCGGCACGGTGAAGGTTTCCGACACGGCGTCGACCAAGATGCCGGCCAGGCGGTCGCGGCACTCGACGACGACGATCACGTGGCGGGTCTCGGGGATGGTGACGCCCAGGCCCAGGCGGTTGCGCAGGTCGATGACCGGCATGATCGCGCCGCGCAGGTTGATGACGCCGCGCATGTAGGACGGGGCGTGCGGGATCGGGGTGGCCGGGGTCCAGCCGCGGATTTCACGCACCGTCTTCACGTCGATGCAGAATTCCTGCTCGCCGATGCAGAACGAGATCAGCTCCAGCGCGGGCGCGGTGGTGTCGGTCATGGCGAAAAAATCCCCGGTAGAATGAGCCGGTCAAGGCCGCGTCGTCGCGCTTCGACCGATCCCTACAAGAGCCCGCGCCCCCTTTAACAAGCGTTAAGGCTGAGGTTGGAAGGGCGCGGTCGAATGTCGCGGCCGCCGGTCCCTAAGGCTCCGACAGCCCCTCGTCCCCGTCGTCGGACAGGTTGAACTCGTACCAGACGCCGTTCAGCACGCCGAAGGCGACGGCCAGGCCCAGGCCCAGGATCCAGGTGAAGTACCACATGGCGCTCTCGCTCCTCAGTACAGGTCGGGGTTGGTGGTCAGGGCGCCGGTGGTGCTGCGGCCCCACAGCACCCGGTAGACGAAGGCCGTGTACAGCAGGATCAGCGGCAGGAAGACCACCGTCACGATCAGCATGACGAACAGGGTCAGATGGGTCGACGAGGCGTTCCAGACCGTCAGGCTGGAGCGCGGGTCGAAGCTGCTGGGCAGGATGAACGGGAACATCGACAGGCCCACGGTCCCGACGATCCCGGCCGTCGAGATCGACGAGCCGCCGAACGCCATCCAGGCCTTGTTCCAGCGCATGCCGGCCAGGGCCAAGCCGGCGCCGACGAAGCCCATGACGGGCGCGAGGATCATCCAGCCGTGGCGGCCGTAGTTGTCGAGCCAGGCGCCCGGCGCGTGCACCGCCGGCGTGCCGCGCAGGGGATTGGAAGGCCCCGCCGCGTCGGCCAGGCCCTCGATCCGGAAGCCCAGCCCCCCGAACGCCACCCAGAAGCCGCCGGCCGCGAACAGCACGATGCTGGCCAGGCCGGCGATCTCGCCGATGCGGCGGGCGCGCTCGGTGACCGGGCCCTCCTCGGCCTTGACCGTCAGCCAGGCCGCGCCGTGCAGCACCAGCATGGCCACGGACAACAAGCCGCACAGCAGGGCGAACGGCGAGAAGAGGCCGATGAAGCTGCCCTCGTAGAAGGCGCGCAGGTCGCTATCCAGCCGGAACGGCGCGCCCTGCAGCACATTGCCGATGGCCACGCCGAAGCACAGCACCGGCACGAAGCCGCCGACGAACAGGCCCCAGTCCCAGAACGAGCGCCAGCGCGGGTGGGGTCGCTTGGACCGGTACTTGAAGCTGACCGGCCGCATGATCATCGCCGCCAGCACCACGAACAGCGCCAGGTAGAAGCCCGAAAAGGCGATGGCGTAGGCGAACGGCCAGGCCGCGAACAGGCCGGCGCCGCTGACGATGAACCAGACCTGGTTGCCTTCCCAGGTGGCGCCGAGGGTGTTGATCACCATCCGCCGCTCGGAGTCGTCCTTGGCCACGAACGGCAGCAGGGCGCCGACGCCCATGTCGTAGCCGTCGGTCAGGGCGAAGGCGATCAGCAGGATCCCGATCAGGGCCCACCAGATGACGCGCAGGGTGGCGTAGTCGACGGGGAGTTCCATCATGAGATCTCCTTAAGCGGTCTGGGGCTCGGGCTCGGGCGACGCGCCGTCCGGGACGGGGTCGTGCTGAGCGAACGGGCCCTTCTTGATGGCGCGCAGGATCAGGCCGACCTCGACCACGGCCAGCGCGCCGTACAGCAGGGTGAAGACCGCGATGCTGGTGATCAGCTGCGGCACGGAAAGGCTGGAGGCCGACAGGAAGGTCGGCAGCACGCCGTCCACCGCCCAGGGCTGGCGGCCCATCTCGGCCAGCACCCAGCCCAGCTCGGTCGAGATCCAGGGCAGCGGGAGGGCCGCCACGGCGATGACCAGGAACCACTTGGTGTCGTGCCGGCGCAGGGTGACCAGCAGGAAGGCGGTGGCGAACAGGGCGATCATCAGCAGCCCGATCCCGGCCATGATCCGGAAGCTCCAGAACATCACCGGCACGTTGGGCACCGAGTCCCAGGCGGCCTTCTTGATCAGGTCCGGCGAGGCCTGGCGAGGATCGGCGACATAGCGCTTCAGCAGCAGGGCGTAGCCCAGGTCGCGGCGGTGCTGCTCGAACGTGGCGCGGGCGGCCTTGTCAGTCGGATTGCCCTTCAAGGTCTCGACCGCGCCATAGGCGACCACGCCCGACTCGATGCGGTCCTCGGCCTTGGCGACCAGCTGGAAGATGCCCTCGACCGGCCGGTCGAAGCTGCGGGTGGCGATCAGGCCCAGGACGTAGGGGATCTTGACCTCGTAATGGGTCTTGCGAGCCTTGAGGTCGGGGATGCCGAAGGCGGTCAGGCCGGCCGGGGCGGGTTCGGTCTCCCACATGGCTTCCAGCGCCGCGAGCTTCATTTTCTGGTTGTCGGTCAGGGCGTAGCCGCTCTCGTCGCCCAGCACGACGACCGACAGCGACGAGGCCAGGCCGAAGGCGGCGGCGACGGTCATCGACCGCTTGGCGACGCCGATGTGCTTGCCCTTCAGCAGGTACCAGGCCGAGATCCCCAGCACGAACACCGAGGCGATCACGTAGCCGGCGCTGACCGTGTGCACGAACTTGGCCTGGGCCACCGGGTTGAACAGCACGTCGCGGAAGCTGGTGACTTCCATGCGCATGGTGTCGGGATTGAACGCCGCGCCCATCGGGTTCTGCATCCAGCCGTTGGCGACCAGGATCCACAGCGCCGACAGGTTGGTGCCCAGGGCGACCAGGAAGGTCACGGCCAGGTGGCCGACGCGCGTGAGCTTGTCCCAGCCGAAGAACATCAGCCCGACAAAGGTGGCCTCCAGGAAGAAGGCCATCAGCCCTTCGATCGCCAGCGGGGCGCCGAAGATGTCGCCGACATAGTGCGAGTAGTAGGACCAGTTCATGCCGAACTGGAATTCCATGGTCAGGCCAGTGGCCACGCCCAGGGCGAAGTTGATGCCGAACAGCACGCCCCAGAACCGGGTGACGGTCCGCCAGATCGGCCGCTTGGTCATCACATAGATGCTCTCCATGATGACCAGCAGGAAGCTCAGCCCCAGGGTCAGGGGCACGAACAGAAAGTGGTAGAGAGCGGTCAACGCGAACTGGAGGCGTGACAGGTCGATGACGGCGGGGTCCATGGACAGCTCCGAGACGAACGGCCGATGATCACGCCGCTCGAGAGCCTAGCCCTAAACCGACCCGACCGTCCGGTCCTTGATCGGGATCAAGGCTTCCGGACGAAACCAACCTACACTCAACCCATGGGCGCCGGCATAGTACAGATCGATCGTTTCTCGGCGCCGAAGGCCTGGCTGGACCAAATCGGCCAAAACGCGGGCCCCGCCTCGGGCCGCGCCCGCCTGTTCACCCTGCTGGACGGCTTGGCCGCGGTCGGCTTCGCGGCCGGGCTGGCGTTCGGGATCGACGCGATCGCGGCGCGGCGCGGCGCGCTGGCGCTGAGTCTTTGGCTGTTGCTCGCCATCGTGGCCATGGTCGCGCGCGGCCTGCTGGCCAGAGCGGCGGGAACGGCCGGGGCCCGGGCGGCGGCCCAAGCCAAGGCCGGCGTGCGCGCCAATCTTGCCCGCGCGGTGTTCGGCGGCGCGCGACGCCCGACCGGCGAGGCGGCCACCGCCCTGGTCGAGGGGGTCGAGGCCCTGGACGGCCATGTCGCCCGCTTCCTGCCCGCGCGGCTGTCGGCCGCCGTCCTTCCCCTGGTCTTGATCGCCGTCGCCGCGATCGCCAGCCCGATCTGCGCGGCGATCCTGCTGGCCACCCTGGTCCCGTTCGTCGCGGCCATGATGCTGGCCGGCACGGCGGCCGCCGCCGAGAGCCGCGCCCAGTTCCTGGCCCTGGAGCGGCTGTCGGGCCTGTTCCTCGACCGCGTCCGCGCCCTGCCGGTAGTGCTGACCTTCCAGGCCGAGGGGACGACCACCGCCGCCCTGCGCCGCTCGGCCTCGGAATTGGCCGAGCGCACCATCCGGGTGCTGCGGGTGGCGTTCATCTCGTCGGCGGCGCTGGAGTTCTTCGCGGCCCTGTCGGTGGCCCTGGTCGCGGTCTATTGCGGCTTCAACCTGCTGCGCCTGCTGCCGTTCCCGGTTCCCGAGACCCTGGACCTGAAGCGGGCCTTCTTCGTCCTGGCCCTGGCCCCGGAGGTCTACGCCCCGATGCGCCGCCTGGCCGCCACCTATCACGACCGCCAGGCCGCCGAGGCCGCGGCCGCCAGCCTGTCGACCTTCGAGCCGCCGGTCGCGAGGCTCGCCGCCCCGCCGCTCACCCAGGCGCCGACGATCCGCTTCGAGGGCGTCAGCGTCCGCTATGCTGACGCCGACGCGCCGGCCTTGCGAGGCTTCGACCTGACCGCCCGAGCCGGGACCATCACCGCCCTGCTCGGCCCCAGCGGCGTGGGCAAGAGCTCGATCCTGAACCTGCTGCTGGAGCTGGCGCCGCTGAGCGCGGGCCGGATCCTGGTCGACGGGGCCGAGCGCCCGGACCTGGCCCGCGACATCGCCTGGGCCGGCCAGTCGCCGCTGATCCTGCCCGCCTCGATCGCCGACAACATCGCCCTGGCGCGCCGCGAGGCCACGCGCCCCGAGATTGAGGCGGCGGCCCGGGCCGTCGGCCTGATCCTCGATCGCCCCGGCGGCCTCGACTTCGTGCTGGACGAGCGCGGATCGGGCCTGTCGGGCGGCGAGCGGCGGCGGCTGTCGCTGGCCCGCGCCTTGCTGAAGCCCGCCCCGATCCTGCTGCTGGACGAGCCGACCGCCAATCTCGACGCGCTCGCCGAAGCCCAGTTGCTGGCCGCCATCCGCGAAGCCGCCAAGGGCCGCACGACCCTGATCGCCACCCATTCCGAGGCGGTGGCGGCCTTGGCGGATCAGGTGGTGAGGCTGTGACCCCCTCCCCCCTCGACGCCCTGATCCGCGCCCAGAAGCGCCAGCGCGCTGACGCCCTGCGGCTGGCCCTGCTGAGCGCTGTCGTGGTCGGCGCGACCTCGACCCTGCTGCTGGGCCTGTCGGGCTGGTTCATCGTCGCCAGCGCCATCGCCGGCGCGGCGGGGCTAGCGACCGCCCACGCGTTCAACGTGCTGCTGCCCAGCGCCATGATCCGGCTGCTGGCCATCCTGCGCACCGCCGCCCGCTACGGCGAGCGGCTGTCCGGCCACGCCGCCGCCCTGCGGGCCCTGGCCGCCATCCGCCCGGCGGTGTTCGAGAGCCTGGCCGCCGCGCCTCCCGAGCAGTCTCTGACCCTGTCGCGCGGCGAGGCCTCGGCCCGGCTGGTGCAGGACGTCGACGCGATCGAGACCCGCTTCGTCCGCCTCTCCGCGCCATGGAACGCCGTCGCCGGCCTCGGCGCGGGCGTGGCCCTGGCCGCCCTGGCCGGCTGGGCTCCGGCGCTGGTCATCCTGCTCGCCGCCGGCGTCGCGATCGCCACGGCCCGCGCCCTGGCCCGCCGCTTCTCGACCCCCGCCCGCGCCGCCGTCCAGGCCGGAATCGGGACGCTGAAGGAGACCACCGCCGCCCTGGTCGCCGCCTCGGCCGAACTGCGCGCCTACGGCCTGGAGGCCTGGGCCGGCGAGACCTTGAACGCCAAGGCCGCCACCTTGGACGCCGCGCGGCTCGCGGCCGTTCGCGCCCAGGGCCTGATCCTGGCCAGCCAGGCGGCGATCCTGGGCCTCGCTGTCGCCGCCGCCGTGGCGTGCGCCGCCCCGGCCGGCGCGCCCCTGGCGGCGTTGGCCGGCCTGGCCGCGGCCATGAGCGTCGAGGCGCTTTCGGGCCTCGCCCACGCCTTCGACCAGGACGGCGCGGCGACGGAGGCTCGCGAGCGGCTGGACGAAATCCTCCGCCATCGGCCCAAACCCGCCGAGGCGCCGCTCGAGGCCGCGCCTAGCCTGGCGATCCTGGGCCGCACCCTCGCGCCCGGCGAACGCCTCGCCGTCGTCGGCCCGTCCGGCTGCGGCAAGACCACCGCGATCGAGACCCTGCTGGGCCTGCGCGGCGAGGCCTCGCCCCCGCCCCGCTCGGCCTTCGCCTGGCTGCCGCAGGACGCCGGCCTGATCGCCGGCGCGGTGCGCGACAACCTGCGCCTGGCCGCGCCTAGCGCGACCGACGACCAGCTGTGGGCGGTGCTGGAAGACGCCGCCCTGGCCGACCGGATCCGCGCGGCGCCCGAGGGCCTGTCCGCCTATCTCGGCGACGACGGCGAGCGCCTGTCCGGCGGCGAGCGGCGGCGGCTGGCCCTGGCTCGAGCCTATCTGCGCGACGCCCCCTGGCTGCTGCTGGACGAGCCGACCGAGGGGCTGGACGCGGCGACCGAGGCCTTGGTGGTGGCGCGGCTAGAGCGCCGGCTGGCGCGCACCGGCCAAGGCCTGGTGCTGGTCAGCCACCGCGCGGCGCCGGCGGCGGTTTGCGGGGCGAGGGTGGAGATGGGCGCTTCCATCAACAACCGTGTCATCCCGGCCGAAGCGTAGCGTAGAGCCGGGACCGCGGCAGGCGCGGCGCTTCCGGCGGTCCCGGATAGCCTCTGCGAGGCTTCCGGGATGACACGGGATTTGATGTGAAGCCGCCCCCCTACTTCCAGTTCACCCGCAGATACGTCACGAACAGCACCACGGCGAACACCGTGAAGGCCGCGATCACCAGGCCCAGATACGCCATTTGCCCACCCGACATGAGGCTCTCCCTTGGATTGGAAAGCTTCAGCGTGGGACCTACGCAATGACCCCGCCTTGACCTGCCTCAAACGGCTGCCGCTATAAGGGCCTGCCACGTCTGGAGCGCCCATGAAGCCGGCCCGAGGCCTGTCCTCGACCCTGTTTAGCGACCCGCACCCCACCGCCTATCTGGCGGCCTTCGCGGCCGTGATGGCGACGGCGGTGGCGCGGCTGTACCTGCCCGAAGCCTTCACCGCGCCGTCGTCGTTCCTGCTGTTCGTGCCGGCCGTGCTGGTCAGCGCGGCCCTGGGCGGCCTGGCCCCCGGGGTGTTCGCGACGACCTTCGCCTGGGGCAGCGTCTGGTGGGTGACGCGGGAGATCCCGTTCGACATGGTCAGCGGCCTCAGCGCCGCGATCTTCCTGTCGGTCGGCTTCGGCATGGCCGTGGGCGGCGGCTGGTTCCACGCCGCGCGGCGGCGGGCGGCGGCGATCAACGACCACCTGCGCTCGATCCTCGACACGGTGCCCGACGGGGTGGTGGTCATCGACCGCGCCGGGATCATGACCTCGTTCAGCCCCGCCGCCGAGCGGATGTTCGGCTGGACCGCCGCCGAGGCCATCGGCCGCAACGTCAACCTGCTGATGCCCGAGCCGCACCACTCGGCCCACGACGGCTATATCCAGCGCTACCACCGCACCGGCGAGAAGCGGATCATCGGGGCCGGCCGCGTCGTGGTCGGCCAGCGCCGGGACGGCTCGACCTTCCCGATGGAGCTGGCGGTCGGCGAGACCAAGGGCTCGACGCCCTCTTATACCGGCTTCATCCGTGATCTGACGGAAACCCAGGAGACCGAGACCCGCCTGCAGGAGCTGCAGAACGAGCTGGTCCACGTCTCGCGCCTGACGGCGATGGGCGAGATGGCCTCGACCCTGGCCCACGAGCTGAACCAGCCGCTGTCGGCGATCGCCAACCTGTTGACCGGCTCGCGCCGCCTGATCGACCGGGGCCGCGAAGCCGACCAGGCCAAGGTGCGCGAGGCGATCGACAAGGCCGCCACCCAGGCGCTGCGGGCCGGCGACGTCATCCACCGGATGCGCGACTTCGTCCGCCGAGGGGCCAGCGAGCGCGACGTCGAGAGCCTGTCCAAGCTGATCGAGGAGGCCAGCGCCCTGGCCTTGATCGGCGAGAAGGACCGCCAGGTCGACGTGCGCCTGGCCCTGGATCCCGCCGCCGACGCCGTCTATGCCGACCGGGTCCAGGTGCAGCAGGTGCTGCTGAACCTGATCCGCAACGGCATCGACGCCATGCAGGACGGCAACAGCCGCCGCCGAGCCCTGCTGATCACCAGCGACGTCACCGAGGAGGGCTGGTCGCGGGTCAGCGTCGCCGACACCGGGCCAGGCATCGCCGACGAGGTGCGCGATCGCCTGTTCCAGCCGTTCATGACCACCAAGCCGCAGGGCATGGGTGTGGGCCTGTCGATCTCGCGCTCGATCATCGAGGCGCACGGCGGGCGTATCTGGGCCGAGGCCAATCCCGGCGGCGGGGCGTTGTTCCGCTTCACCTTGCCGCCCGCCGATCAGAAGGAAACCGTCGATGAGTGACGCCCCCGTCGTACATGTGGTCGACGACGACGAAAGCGCCCGCGAGTCGCTGGCCTTCCTGTTGGAGTCGGCCGATTTCGAGGTGGTCGCCTACGCCAGCGCGCCGGCCTTCCTCGACGCCTTGCCGGACGCCAAGCCGGGCGTGGTCGTCACCGACGTGCGCATGCCCGAGATGAGCGGCCAGGAGCTGGTCGCCAGGCTGGCGGCGCTGAAGGTCAAGATGCCGATCATCATGATCACCGGCCACGGCGACATCCCGATGGCCGTCGAGGCCATGCGCTCGGGGGTCGTCGACTTCATCGAGAAGCCGTTCTCCGAAGCGCGGATGCTGGACGCCCTGAGCCGCGCCATGAAGGCCGCCGAGGCCGCGCCGGTCACCGACGACCAGGCCGCCGTGCTGCATCGCCTGGAGACCCTCTCCGAGCGCGAGCGTCAGGTGCTGGACGGCGTCGTCGCCGGCCACGCCAACAAGGTCATCGCCCGCGAGCTGGGCATCAGCCCGAGGACGGTGGAGATCTACCGCGCCAAGCTGATGACCAAGATGCAGGCGGACAATTTGGCGGCGCTGGTGCGGATGACGCTGTCGGTGCGGGGGGGATAACGCCCCGCCATCCGATTTCTCGTGTCATCCCGGAAGCCTCGCAGAGGCTATCCGGGACCGCCGGAAGCGCTGAGCTTTCCGCGGTCCCGGCTCTTCGCTGCGCTACGGCCGGGATGACAGGATTGAAGGTTTGAGGAGCTGTTCCAGCCGCACGCTCAGCGCATCCCCCAGCAGCGGCTTCTCCACCAGCGACACGCCGCCCACCCCGCGCCGCCGAAACCGCTCCACGTCGCCGGTCAGCACGACGGTCGGGCTCTCTCCGGGGTCCGGCAACGCCTCGCCGCCGTCGTCGATCACCACGGCCGCCACGGGTCGCCCATCCGGCCGCGCGGTCACCGCGTAGCCCTCGGTCTCCAGCGAGAAGCGCAGGGCCTCGCGCAGGGGCTCGTCCTCGACGAGCAGCAGGATCAGGGGAAGGTCGGACATGGCCCGGAACATGGACCCGAGCCGACCGCGAGGCCTTGATCGGCCTCAAACCAGGCTGGTCCGCAGCGCCGCGTAAGGGGGTTTCCTTAGGCGCGGCTCCCGAGTGTCGCGACCGCTGGAAAAGGCGCAAGACCCTAGCAACAGAAGGGTCTTTCCATGCTGTCTCCGCTTCGCATCGACGCTGCTCCCATGGCCTTGGATTCGGTGCTGGCCATTCCCGGCGCCTGTCCGCGCTTCGCCCGCGACGAGGAGATCTTCGGCGAGGGTGAGGCCGCGACCCATGTCTACCAGGTGATCTCGGGCGCGGTGCGGACCTACCGCATCCTGCGCGACGGCCGCCGGCAGATCGACGAATTCCACTTCGCCGGCGACTATTTCGGCCTGGAGATGAGCGACACCCACCGCGTCACCGCCGAGGCGATGAGCGACGCCAGCGTGCGGATGATCCGGCGTGGAGCGCTCAGCGACCTGGCCGCGACCCGCGGCGACGCGGCCCGCGCCCTGTTCCGCCTGACCGCCGAAGGCCTGCGGCGCAGCCAGGACCATGTGCTGATGTTGGGCCGCCGCTCGGCGCTGGAGCGCGTGGTCGGCCTGCTGCTGGACATCGCCGAGCGCACCCACGCCGAGGCCGAGCTGGACGTGCCGATGAGCCGCCAGGACATGGCCGACTATCTGGGCCTGACCATCGAGACCGTCTCGCGCGCCCTGACCAGCTTGCAGGACGAGGGCCTGATCGCCTTGCCCACCGTGCGTCACGTGGTGCTGAAGGCGCGGCGGGCGCTGGAGCGGATGGTTCAATAGCAACTGTCATCCCGGACAAGCGCGAAGCGCGCAGATCCGGGACCGCCGGAAGCTCGGAGCCTGTTGCGGTCCCGGCTCTCCGCTGCGCTGCGGCCGGGATGACACGGGATTTGAGCTTCGAAGGGTTTGCCCCTCAAACACCCCCCTCGTCCGACCGCTCCAGCCCGGCGATGGTCGCCTCTTCGCGCGCGCCGCCCTTGTCGATCGAGGCCAGCACCGCCTGGCGCAGGGCATAGGCGAGCAGCGCCGTCAGGATCAGGGCGTTCAGCACGAACGGCCCCCAGCCGATCTTCTCGTAGAGCAGCACGAACAGCGGCGCGACCACGACATTGAGGCCGTTGATCGCCGCGATCGCCCCGGCCGCCCCGGCCTGGTCCTTGGCCTCCACCGACAGCGAGGCGCCGGCGGTGAAGCCCGGGCGGGCGAAGCCGTAGCCCAGGCTGGCGATGGCGTAGCCGATGGCGACGGCGGCGTAGTCGGGCGCGAAGGCGACGATGATGTTGCCCAGGGCCGCCGCGCCGACGCCCCAGCGCATCAGGTCGCGCGGACCCATGCGGAACATGCGGATCAGGCCCCACTGGGCCAGCAGGCCGGCCACGGCCCCGGCCGCCATGGCCAGGGTGATGAAGCCCTGGGCCTTGACCGGCGGCAGGCCCAGCTTGTCGATGATCAGGAAGCCCAGGGTCTGGGTCTGGGCCGTCTGGCACGAGGCGACCAGGAAACCGAAGATCAGGAACGGCTTCAGCCGCGGGTCGCGCCACGGGGCCGCGCCCTGGCCGCGCCAGGGCAGCCCTCCGAGAATGCCCAAGCGGCGGCGCGGCGGGGTCTCGCCGCGTCCCGGCTTGAAGGTCTCGGGCAGGCCGCGATGCACGACGACCAGCATCACGGCCGCCATCGCCGCGAAGGCGAACATCGGACCGGCCAGGCCCACGAACGGCAGCACGAACAGCGGGGCCAGCAACGGCCCGACCACGGTGCCCAGGCCGAACGCGCCGGCCAGGGTGGCCATGGTCTGGGTGCGCTCCTCGCGGCTGGTCCGCTCGGCCATATAGGCCTGGGCGGACGGATTGGTCGCCGAGCCGAAACCGCCGAACAGGGCGCGCGACAGCAGGAACAGGCCGAAGATCACCATCGGCGGCGCCAGGTGATGCAGGCCGGCCGAGACGACGATGGCGCACAGGGTCATGGAGACGCAGAAACCGGCCAGGCCCAGCAGGATCAGCGGCTTGCGCCCGCGCAGGTCCGACTGCCGGGCCCAGAACGGCGAGGTCACCGCCCACAGCACCGCCGACAGCGAGAAGATCCCCGCCACCAGGGCGTCCGGTATGCCGATCTGGCGGCCGATCGCCGGCAGCACCGACAGCATGCCGGTGTTCCCCATGGCGGTCGCGACCGACACGCCGAAGAGGATCGCGAACGGGCCGCGGTTGGCCCGGGCTTCTGGAGTCTCCCCACTCATCAAACAATCGTTAGAGCCTGTCCGTCGGGCGCGCAATGTGTCGCAGGTCACAGCGCGACGGGCGGGAACCTTGGATTAATGATTAATCGCGATCATGCGCCGTCATTCTCGGGGTCGGCCTAGCACCATGTTCCAGATCATTGGCATCGTCATGCTCTTCGGCATGGTGTTCGGCAGCTACCTCATGGGTGGCGGCAAGCTGGACGTGATCGTCGAAGCCGCCCCGCACGAGCTGATGGCCATTCTGGGCGCGGCCGTCGCCGCCTTCCTGATCTCCAACTCGATGACCGTGATCAAGGCCACGGGCGCCGGCTTCGGCAAGATCTTCAAGGGTCCTAAGTGGAAATCGGCCGACTATCGCGATCTGCTGTCCCTGCTGTTCCTGCTGACCAAGACGATGAAGTCCAAGGGCGTTATCGCGCTGGAAAGCCACATCGAAAAGGCGCACGAGAGCACGATCTTCGCCCGCTATCCGAAGGTCACCAACGACCACTTCGCCGTCGACTTCATCTGCGACACCCTGCGGATGATGACCATGAACCTGGAGGATCCCCACCAGGTCGAGGACGCGATGGAAAAGCAGCTCGAGAAGCACCACCACGAGGCGCTCGAGCCCGCCCACGCCCTGCAGAGCATGGCCGACGCCCTGCCGGCGCTGGGCATCGTCGCGGCCGTGCTGGGCGTCATCAAGACCATGGGCTCGATCACCGAGCCGCCGGCCGTCCTGGGCGCCATGATCGGCGGCGCCCTGGTCGGCACCTTCCTCGGCGTGTTCATCGCCTATGGCATCGTCGGGCCGATGGCCACGCGCCTGCAGGCCGTCGTCAACGAGGACGGCGCCTTCTACAAGATCATCCAGGCCGTGCTGGTCGCCCACCTGCATGGCAACGCCGCCCAAATCTCGGTCGAGATCGGCCGCGGCCACGTGCCCAGCCCGTCGCAGCCCAGCTTCAACGAGCTGGAAGAGGCCCTGTCCCAGATCCCGCCGGAATAGGTCGGCGTCCCAGGATAGCGTCCCTGGCGAGGCAGGTTAGCGCCTCGTAACTTGCACCGGCTTTCGAACCGGTATTCCTTTCGCCCAAAGCCGTCGCCGACCAGACGCCGGCCAGCAAGGGAAGCCTCATGAGCATGATCCGCAAACTCCTCATCGCCGGCGTGGCCGTCTCGGCCCTGTCGCTGGCCGCCTGCGGCAAGCATGAAGCCGCCGAGAGCGACAGCGCCGCCGCCAAGGCCGCCGCCGCCGACGCCAGCACCGTAACCGACGCCGCCTCGGCCAAGGAACAGGCCGCCGCCGACGCCAACAAGGCCGCCGCCGACGCCGCCGCCGCCCCGGCCGACCCGGCGGACGCCGCCACCCAGACCGCCAACGACGCCGCCGCCACGGGCTCGACCCAGGCTCCGGCCGCCGCCTCGGCCACCGCCGCCGCCGACGCCGCGTCCAAGCCGGAAGAGAAGAAGCCGGCGCACTAGCGGCTTACAGGTTCCACTCAAATCCGATCTCCCCGGCGAAGGCCGGGGCCCAGATCGAACCCACCCGCGCCCTTCGTCGATCCTCGGCGGAGGGCGCTTTCGCGTCTGATGCTCCGGATGAATCTGGACCCCGGCCTTCGCCGGGGAGGTCGGGTGTTGGGGAAGCAGACTTGACGCCCGCCGCCCCGCGGCGCTCTAGCAGGCGCCATGGATTCCACCGCTTCCGAAGACGGATCGCCGCTGGTCTGGCGCGAGGACGGCCTGCCGCAGTCCAGCCTGTACGGCGACGTCTATTTCTCCAGCGTCGACGGCCTGGCCGAGACGCGGGCGGTGTTCCTGGCCGGCTGCGGCCTGCCGGAGCGGTTCGTCGGGCGGCGGGACTTCGTGGTCGGCGAACTGGGCTTCGGCTCGGGCCTGAACATCGCCGCCCTGCTGGACCTGTGGCGGCGCGAGAGGCCTCCAAATGGCCAGCAAGCTGGCCGTCTCCACATCTTCTCGATCGAGGCCCATCCGCTGGCCCGCGACGAGGCCGCCCGCATCCTGGCCCACTGGCCCGAGCTCGGCGACGCGGCCCAAGTGCTGCTGGACCACTGGCCCGGCCGGGCGCGCGGCTTCCACCGGATCGACCTGCCCGGCTTCGACGCCGTGCTGGACCTGGCCGTCATGGACGTGGTCGAGGCGCTGGAGGCCTGGGACGGGACGGCCGACGCCTGGTTCCTGGACGGCTTCTCGCCCGCCCTGAACCCGGCCATGTGGCGCGACGAGGTCCTGGCCGCCGTCGCCGCCCGCTCCGCCCCTGGAGCTCGCGCGGCGACCTTCACCGTGGCGGGGGCGGTGCGGCGGGGCTTGCAGGCGGCGGGCTTCGAGATCGCCAAGCGCCCCGGCTTCGGCCGCAAGCGCGAGCGGCTGGAGGCTTGGCTGCCGGGTCAGCGGGAGGTCGCCTCGCGTCCCGAGACCCTGGCCATCATCGGCGGCGGCATCGCCGGCGCATCCCTGGCCCGCGCCGCCCGGGCCGAGGGGCTGGCCGTCACCGTGATCGACGATCCGGACGGTGTCGCCGCCTCCGGCAATCCCGCCGCCCTGGTCACCCCGGCCCTGGACGCCGGCGGCGGCCCGCGCGCGGGCCTCTACGCCCAGGCCCTGGCCAGGGCCGCCAGGCTCTACGAAGCCGAGCCCGGCGCGGTGATCGCCCGCGGCGTGCTGCAGCTGGCCACGGCCGAGCGCGACGCCGCCCGCTTCGCCAAGGTGGCCGAACAGGATCTGTTCGAGCCCGGCGCCATGACGCCCCTCTCCCCCGACGAGACCGCCGGACGGATCGGCGCCGAGATCCCGGCCCTGGCCATGACTTCCAGTCTGGTCATCGCGCCGCTCGAGGTCACCGCCGCCTGGTCCGGCGAGGTCGTGCGCCGGCGCGTCGCCCGGCTGGAGCGCGACGGGCCAAACGAAGAGGGGGACGGATGGCGGCTGCTGGATGAAGCCGGCGCGCTGATCGTCCGCGCCGACCGCGTGGCCTTGGCCAGCGGCGCGGCGACGGCGGCCCTGCTCCCCGGCGTGGCCCTGCGCCCCGTGCGCGGCCAGGCCAGCTGGACCGAGGGCGTCTCGACCGCGCCCGTCGCGTTCGGCGGCTATGCGATCCCCACGTCTTCGGGCGTCCTGTTCGGCGCCACCCACGACCGGGACGAGACCGCCGTCGACGTCCGGCCCGAGGATCACGCCCGCAACCTCGACACCCTGGCCAAGGGCCTGCCCGCCCTGGCGCGGCAGCTGGCCGGCAAGGCCTTCGAGGGCCGGGCCGCGATCCGCGCCACCACGCCGGACCGCGCCCCGCTGGCCGGGATCCGCGACGACGGGGTGCTGGTGCTGACCGGCCTGGGCTCGCGCGGCTTCTGCCTGGCGCCGCTGCTGGCCGAGCATCTGGTCGCGCGGATGCTGGACCTGCCCTCGCCCCTGCCGCGCCATTTGTCGCACCCGCTGGACCCGAGTCGTTTCGACTCGCCCGCCGCGAGTATCGGCGTATAATCGAACACTGTTCTTTGGAGTGCGCGCCACCGCTCTTCGGGTTCGCGCGTTCCTGTCTGATGAGGCCGGCGCCCCATTGCATGCCGGCCGCATGACGGCGGTCCTCCGCCCTCTTGGCCCGCCGGATCTGACGCTCCCGACGCCCCATCGGGAGCGTCTTTTCGTTCAGGGGTCGCTTCCCGTTTAGCGCGCAAAGAAAAAGGGGCCGGCCTTTCGGCCAGCCCCCAGATCTTTCGATCTTGATCGTCTTAGAAGTTGATCGAGACCGTCGAGCGGCGGTTCAGCGGTTCCTTCACACCATCGCCAGTGGCGACGGCCGGAGCGCTTTCACCCTTCCAGTCGACCGACAGGGCCGTGGCGGGCACGCCCAGGCCAGCCAGGCCGTCGGCCACCGCCTTGGCGCGGCGTTCCGAGAGCTTCTGGTTGTACTTGTCCGAGCCCGAGGTGTCGGTGTGACCCGTCACCACGACCTTGGTCGCGTTGCCGCCCTTGGCGTAGTCGGCGGCCTGCTGGACCACGGCCTGGGCTTCCGGCGTCAGCACGTACTGATCGAACGGGAAGTAGACCACGAACTCACGCGCCTCGTAGGCCGGAGCAGCCGGAGGCGGCGGCGGCGGGGGAGGCGGCGGGGGCGGAGGCGGCGGGGGCGGCGGAGGCGGAGGCGGCGGGGGCGGCGGAGGCGGGGGCGACCCGAAGGTGTACCGCAGGCCCAGGGTCACCGAAGTGTCCTTGTAGCGGCCCGAGAAGGTGCCGACGTCGGTGATGCCGCCGCCAGCCGGACCGGCGTTCTGCGTCACCGAACCCCAGTCGAGCTTGGTGGTGCGCAGGTAGCGGCCGGTCAGGTCCAGCGACCAGTTCTGGGCGAAGTTCCAGCCCAGGCCGATGATGCCCTGCATGGCGAACGCCTGGTCGACGTCGTCGAAGCTGGTGTTCTGGTAGATCGCCGCGCCGGCCGGAACGCCCGACAGCTGGCCATAGACCTTGTTATGCACCCAGGCCGTACCGACGCCGGCGCCGATGAACGGGTTCAGGGCGGAGTTGGGGGCCGCGTCGAAGATGACGTTGGCCATCAGCGTGGAGGCCTTCCACTTGCCGTCCGGCTCGCCGCAGGTCGGGGCGGCCGAG
Organism: Caulobacter sp. Root343; assembly: GCF_001425745.1. Taxonomy (GTDB): domain Bacteria; phylum Pseudomonadota; class Alphaproteobacteria; order Caulobacterales; family Caulobacteraceae; genus Caulobacter. The sequence continues at coordinate 635,440 of NZ_LMDF01000005.1, forward strand.
GTGCGGCCCACGCCGGCGGTGCAGAGGCCGAACGGTTGAGTACCCGTGGTCCCGCCGGAAGAGCCGACGGCGCCGGCCCCGCGCACGCTCTGCACGTCGCTGGGGCGGTAGCCGTATTCGGCTTCGACACGCCAGTTCGGCGTGAACTTGTAGCCGAGGCGACCGAAGGCGGCCCAGTCCTTATCGGTGGAGAAGTTCCACTGATAGTTGTTGGTGGAGGTGGCTTTGACGTCCGCCGGCTCATGATAGCCCGCGTCGGCCGCAACGTACCAACCACTCGTCGCGCTTTGGGCCAAAGCGCCGGAGGCCGCGCCCAGCGCAACCGCCGCGACGCCGACCAGCAACCGCATTTTCATATCCAAACCCTCTTGTTCGTATGTCGCGGGCCCGACATGTCCCCGGAACCCTGCACGACAAACGCGCCATCTAAGAATTCGGGTGTGGCAGATGCGCCACAAAATGCGTCTATTATGAAGTTATCGCGACCGCTGCCGCACCAAGGCCGCGCTTAGCTTGACCGGAACACTGTGCTGGTTTGTCGCAAATAGCGGAGATTGCAGAAGAATTCGCCCCTGGTCATACTTCTTGCGTGGGGCGAGTGGAGTATGGCCGTGAGTATTGAACCGTTCCCCTTGGCGTCCGACGACTCCATGGCGATCGCCGGCGGCGAGACGCCAAACGCCTTCGTCAACGCCGACGCCCGCGCGGGCGTCGTGGCGGGCAAGACCAGCCTGACGGTGGCCGAGGCCGCGCTGCAGCTGCTGCGCAGCGAGCCGGGCTGGTCCAACGCCTTCAATGTCGGGGCCACGGTCAGCTACGCCTTCCGCGCCACCGCGCCGACCACCATGCCCAGCGACACCGCGGGCTTCTCGACCTTCAACGCCACCCAGATCGTCCAGGCCGAGAAGGCCCTGACCGCCTGGTCGGACGTCGCCAACGTCACCTTCGTGCGCGTGGGCGAAGGCGCCAGCGGCGACGCGGCCTACAGCAACAACGCCGCCATCCTGTTCGGCAACTACGGCTCCGGCGAGTCCGGCGCGGCGGCCTTCGCCTACTATCCGGGCAACTATTCGGCCAGCAACAGGTCGGGCGACGTCTGGGTCAATTCCAGCCTGGGCTACAACGCCAGCCCGACCGGCACGAACTACGGCGGCATGGTGCTGGTGCATGAGCTGGGCCACGCGATCGGCCTGGCCCACCCCGCCGACTACGACGCCAGCGCCGACAAGACCCTCACCTACGCCAGCGACGCCGGCTATTACGAGGACAGCCGCCAGTACACGGTGATGTCCTATTTCGGCGAGTCGAACACGGGCGGCTCGTTCAGCGGGATCTACGCCTCGGCCCCGCTGCTGGACGACATCGCCGCCGCCCAGCTGGCCTATGGCGCCAACATGACCACCCGCACGGGCGACACGACCTACGGCTTCAATTCCACCGCCGGCCGCGACTGGTTCAACGCCGCCTCGTCGTCGACCAAGCTGGTGTTCGCCGTCTGGGACGCCGGCGGGACCGACACCTTCGACTTCTCCGGCTACAAGGTCGCCCAGACCATCGACCTGCGCGCGGGCTATTTCTCCAGCGTCGGCGGCCTGACGGGAAACGTCACCATCGCCATCGGCGCGACCGTCGAGAACGCCATCGGCGGGACGGCGGCCGACACCGTCAACGGCAACGCCGTCGCCAACCGGATCACGGGCGGCCAGGGCGCCGACACGCTGGACGGCGGCCTGGGCATGGACACCGCCGTCTATGCCGGCAAGGCCTCGGCCTATGCGATCACCGCCAACGCCAACGGCGGCTGGTCGGTGCGGGACAACGGCGGGACCGACGGGATCGACAGCGTCATCAACATCGAGACCCTGGCCTTCACGGACCGCGCGGTGTCCCTGGTCGACAGCCGGGTCGCCTCGGCCATGGCCAGCGTGCTGCGCCTGACGCCCCTATCGGCCGGCGCGGACGCCATGACCAAGACCCTGGGCGCGGCCATGGCCTCGGGGACCAGCTACGCCGACGCCATCACCCAGGTGACCAAGGCGGCGATCTCGACCAGCGCCGTGGCCGCCCTCACCTACCAGTTCTTCACCGGCAAGACCCCGGGGGCGGCCGGCATGGACTATCTGGTGGCCCCCGACGGCGCCAACGCCACCAACCTCAACAGCGCCTACTACCAGAGCTTCAACTACGAGAACCGCTACATCAACTTCGCGGTCAATCTGGGCAAGGTCGGCGAGGGCGCGGCCAGCTTCAGCGCCACGTACGGCGGGCTGTCGCTGTTCGACGCCACCCGCAAGGCCTATGCCGCGATCTTCGGCCTGACGCCGACGGACGAGAAGATCCACGCCATGATCGACACGCGCGCGGACTATCTCGCCGCCTATGGCCAGGACGGGACCAACGGCCAGGGGACCAAGGCGGCCATGGTCGGCTGGCTGATCGCCGAGGCCGAGAAGGCCGACGTCGGCGTCTACGCCAAGTCCGCCGACGCCTTCTTCGCCGACCAGGTCACCCACAACGTCTACGGCGTCGACCTGATCGGGACCTACGCCAAGCCGGAATACAACCTGGTCTGAAGACGGACTTTCGAACTAACGACACGGCGGCGGGCCCCGGCTCGCCGCCGTTTTCGCGTGCGCTGAATCCATTCCCCGCCGTGCGCGTTCTCCAGCCAGGAGACCGCCATGCCCGATCAAACCGCCCCCCAGACCGATCCCCAGACCCATCGCTTCGCCGTCCGCGCCCGCCACCTGCACGGCCACCACGCCCGCGTGCTGGACGAGCCCAGCCCCGAGGCGGCGGCCGCCGCCTATCTGGAGGACTTCGCTCACGATCCGGACGAGGACGACGCGGTGGCGGTCATCGTCCGCGACGAGGCGACCGGGCGCGAGCAGTGCTTCCGCGTGGACCTGACGACCGGCGAGACGGCGCCGTGCGGCTGATCACTCAGCCCTGATGGCCGAAGCCGATCGCCACCAGCATGAAGCTGGCGACGCAGGCGACCACGAACACCAAGGCGATGAGCAGGGCCGGGCCGCTGAAACGTTGCTTGGGACGCGGCTGGCCCATGGTCAGCTCCCGCTGCCCAGATAGTGGCGGACCGCCTCGACCTCGGGGCCGGCGTGGTCGACCGCCTCGCGCAGGATGTCCTCCGAGACGCCCAGCTCGCGGGTCCAGTAGCGGACCTCGGCGGCGGCCCCCAGGTCGATCCGCGCGGCGTCGTTCGGGGTGCCTTGGCGAGCGGTGACGGCTTGATCCTCGGACATCCCGAAATCTCCCTGTCAGGACCAAGGCCCGGACTTGCGTTTCGGTTCCTCAGCGGCCCTGCGGCCTGTCTTTTGGCCTATCGCGCGGCATGGCCTTCAGGACGTCCAGCGCCTGCCACGGCTTGCCCTTGACCAGCACGCCGGCGGCCAGGCCCGCGACGAAGGCGCCGCTGGGATGGGCCTGGACCAGGTCGACGATCCGCTGCTCCAGCGGCGGGCGCTTGTGCTTGGCGCGGTGCTGCTTCTGGAGGAGGCTCCAGACCGTCACGGTGACGCCGGCCAGGGCCGCGACCACGACATAGGCCCAGGCCGGGCCCAGGTGCGGCGCCAGGAACGCGTAGATGGCCATGGCCCCGGTCACCCCGGCGATGCCGGCGGCCATGATCAACCCGGCCCCGGCCATCAGCTTCGAGATCAATGTGTCGATGAAGTCGTCCAGCATCCTCGCCTCCAGCGTGTCGCTGGGCTTCAACGCCGGAGACGGGGGTTTGGTGGCGGGACGCTTGTGAGCGCGCCGGGCGAGGCCTCGCCCGGCGCGCGCGCAAGCCGCCTGGCTACATCTTGTACTGGAACGACAGATAGTAGCTGGGCCCGGTCGACGAGCTCATCTGCCAGCGGCTCTTGTCGATCAGATAGGCCTTCTCCTCGGCGTTGTTGAGGTTCATCGCCGCGAAGGACAGGCTGAGCTTCTCGTTGATGTTGTAGCCGAGGTTCAGGTCGAACTGGGTGCGCGAGGCGACCGTATGGCCCAGCGGCCCGGCGAAGAAGCTCTCCACCGAGGTCTGGTCATAGGCGCTGCGATAGTTGGCCGACAGGCGGGCGCTGAAGGTCTGGTTTTCCCAATAGACCGTGCCGTTGGCCGTGTGCTCCGACAGGTTGGCCAGCTTGAAGCCGGTGGTCGAGGTCGCCGGGCTGACGTGGGTGTAGTTGGCCACGAGGCCGAAGCCGGCGATCGGCAGCCAGGCGTCCAGCGACTGCTGCCAGTTCAGCTCGTAGCCCTTGATCGTCACTTCGCGCGTGTCGTTCTGCGTCTCGGTGATCGAATAGGTGTCGCCGGCGCTGGAGACGCAGACGCCGCTGGCGTCCTTCGACAGGCTGACGCCTTCGTAGGTGGTGGGGCAGATCACGGTGGTGAAGGTGCCGTTCTTGACCTTCTTGGTGAAGAAGCCGGCGCTCAGCCCGTTGCCCTTGCCGTAGTACCACTCCAGGCCGACGTCGATCTGGTCGGCGGTCAGCGGGTTCAGCGAGCCCTGGCCCAGGGCGATGGTGTTGACCCGCTTGCCGGTGCTGTCGGTGGTGGTGGTGACGGTGGTGGCCAGCTGGTTGCTGGAGTCGATGATCGGGCGGACCAGCACCTTGGCGGCGGCGAAGCGCAGCAGCAGGGTGTCGGTCAGGTCGACGCTGAAATTGGCCGACGGCAGGGTGTTGTCGTAGGACTTCGGCGTCGAATAGCGGCCGCTGACCAGGCGCACCTCGGTGTTCTGCGGGTTGGCCGCGCCGCCGACGAAGCCGTTGACGGTCTGGTCGGTGCTCTCGCGGCGCACGCCCACATTGCCGCGGAACGGCAGCGAGAAGATCTCGCCCTTCAGATTGGCCATCGCATAGAGCGAGGTCAGGTCGCGATCGACATTGTAGCTGCCCAGCGGGTCGAAGGCCTCGTAGACCTTGAAGCCTTCCTGGGTCAGGGCGTCGCGATAGGCCTGGATGCTGGGCGAGATCCAGCTGCCCGGCAGGGTCATGCCGCCATCCAGGAAGTCGGAGACGGCGATGCCGGTCTTGGCCAGGCTGGGGGCGTAGGCGACCGGGACGCTCTGGTCCTGGCGATCGAAGCGGTTGACGTGGCGCTTGAGCACCTCGTGGCGGGTCTTGGCCCCGACCACGATCGACTCCAGGACCCCGTAGTCGATGTAGCGCTTCACATCGAACTGGGCGGCCTCTTCATAAGAGTCGACCGTCCGGTAGGCGCCGGTCGGATAGGTGTTCCGGAACAGGTTGGCCGGCGCGTACTGGGCGGCGTCGGTCAGGGCGTTCGAGGTGGTGAAGACGATGTTCTTGGGGTCGCCGATGTCCAGCGTCGCGCTGGGCACGACCACGCCCAGGATCGCGGCCTCTTCGTTGAAGATCGCGTGGCCGCGCGAATAGTGGGCCGTCCCCTTCAGGTCCCATTTGTCCCAACCGGTCCAGTGGACGTCCGTCGTGAAGGCGCCGGTCGATTGCGGGCGGTTCTCGAACTGGTGGTTGTTCTCGAGGCGGAAGTTGTTGATCTGCGTCTTGGTCGCGGTGTTGTTGGCGCTCGCCAGGGTCACGACATTGGCGGCCGAGGGGCTGGTGAACAGGAACACCTGCTGGTGCAGGTCCTGGGTGGTCTTGTCCTTGGCGTAGGTGGTGATCACGTCGACCTGCAGGCCGTCGATCGGCTTGTACTGGACCGCGCCGTTGATCATGCTGCGCTTGGTCTCCCGCTCGATGCGGCGGAAACGCAGGCGGGCCGGGGTGTAGACGCCGCCGTTGACGGTCCAGCGGTCCATCCAGACGTAGTCGCCGCGATCCTTCAGCTCCTGATAGCCGCCGCCCAGGAAGACGGCGAGCTTGTCGTCGAAGAAGTGGTCGACATAGGTCGCGCTGAGCTTGCCGGTCGGGTCGCCCTTGGCCTGCTTCTGTTTCTGCAGCTTGCCGGCCAGGATGAACTGGCGGTCCTTCACGTCGAACGGATGGACGGTGTCGATATTGACCGTGCCGGCCAGGCCGCCGGCGTCCATGTCGGCGGTCGGCGACTTGATCACCTGGATGGCCGATGCCAGCTCGGTCTGGATCACGTCGTAGCGGAAGCCGTCGGTGAAGTTGGCGCTCTTGAACGTCTGGCCGTTGACCGTGGTCATCGCGTATTGCGGGCCCAGGCCGCGGATGCTGATCGTCGAGCCGCGCCCGTTGATGTTGGAGATCTGGACGCCGGGGATCCGCTGGATGGCCTCGGCGATGTTCTCGGACGGGAACTTGCCGATATCCTCGGCCGAGATGCCGTCCGACACCCGGATGTCCTCGCGCTTGGCGTTCAGGGCGGTGGCCAGGCTCTTGCGGAAGGCGGTGACCACCACTTCATCGACGTCGCCCGCCGGGTCGACCGGGGCCGGGGCCGTCTGGGCCGAGGCGACGCCGGTCAGGCAGGCGCCCGCCAGCAGGGCCAGAAGGAACGCCTTCCGGCGGTCGACGCCGACCGTCGTACGCGAGTGACGCATCATGATGGTATCCCCTCAAGTCGATAAATCCGGCCGCCGCGCCATTCGGCGTCAGACGTCCGGGACAAACAAAAGAGCGGACCATTTAGAGACCTATTTGGCGCCGCTTCCGGGGGCAAGCTAGGGCGGAGCGCGCGGCGGCCAAAGGGAACAACCCGTTATTCCTGATGATCTTTTTGCGACGGGCGCGCATTAGGCGCCGGGCGCAGAGGTCATAGCGAGCCGAAAACGGCCGCCTCCATCATCTTAATGATCATATTCATAGGCTTAATGGGAATTGAGGCACGGCTATTCGCCTGCTTCGACAATACCAATTTAATGCCTTTTTTGCGACCAGCCGGTCGCTTGCGGGCCGCCGCGACCCGACGCGCTTCCTCGACGCCGAAGAGGCGTGGGGCAAGGCGTGAAGGACGGCGCGATCAGCCGCCGGGCGGAGCGAGTCCGACCAGGCACAGGCCACTGAAAAGAAAGGAGAGAATGGTGGACGCGACAGGGATTGAACCTGTGACCCCTACGATGTCAACGTAGTGCTCTCCCGCTGAGCTACGCGTCCGCCGAAGCGAGCCGAAGCGCCTTCAAGAAGACGTCCCGGCCGGGAAGGTGTGGGGGTATAGCGGCGGCTTGGCCGAGGCGCAAGCCGCCCCCAAAACTTTTTCGGAAGCTTTTTAGGCGGCCATCATCTTTTCCACCTCGGCGACCAGGTCGCGCAGGTGGACGGGCTTGGACAGCACCTTGGCGCCGGCCGGGGCGCGGTCCTGGGCCGAGAGGGCGACGGCCGCGAAGCCGGTGATGAACATGATGCGCAGGGACGGATCGCGGGCGGCGGCCTGGCGGGCCACCTCGATGCCGTCCATGCCGGGCATGACGATGTCGGTCAGCAGCAGGTCCCACGGATGTTCGAGGTGCTGGACGGCTTCCTCCCCGTCGGCGCAGGCCTGGACTTCGAAGCCGGCGCGTTCCAGCGCCCGGGCCAGGAAGCCGCGGAGGGAATCATCGTCTTCGGCGAGGAGGATGCGGGCCATGAGGTCACGTGTCCGGAGAGAAAAGTCTTCGATCGAGGAGCCACCTTAGCGCGTTGTCCGTAAATCGGGGATGAACCTAAATGTCGCGTCCTGTGGACGAATGACGTTCGTGGCTTCGCGCGACGTATTGCCGTTTGACCCGGCGCGGCCGGACTTCGATGATGAAGCATGAGCGCTTGGCGGCCGATCGCGGCCAAACACCCCCTGGCCACGGACGCGCCGCTGGAGACGATCAGCGGCCCGGCGTTCGAGGTGCTGCGCGCCGCGCCGGCCGGCGCGCCGCCGCCGACGGCCCTGGTGTTCGCCTCGCCCCACTCCGGCGGCGTCTATCCGCAGGACATGATCGCGGCCGCGCGCCTGCCGGTCGAGACCCTGCGCGCCTCCGAGGACGCCTTCGTCGACCAGATCGTGGCCGGGGCGCCGGCCCTGGGGGCGGGCGTGATCCGGGCCCGCTTCGCCCGCGCCTATGTCGACCTGAACCGCGAGCCGTGGGAGCTGGACCCCTCGATGTTCGACGGCGACCTGCCCGAATACGCCCGCGGCCGCACGGCCCGGGTGGCGGCGGGGCTGGGGACCATCCCCCGGGTCGCCGGCGAGGGCCGGCCGATCTACGGCCGCAAGCTGACCTTCGCCGAGGCCAAGGACCGGGTGGAGCTGGCCCACCGCCCCTATCACGACGCCCTGGACCGCCAGCTGGCGGCGGCGCGGGCCGCGCACGGGTCGGCGATCCTGATCGACTGGCACTCGATGCCGGCCGCCGCCGCGCGCGGCCAGCGGGCCAAGGGCGGCGGGCCGTGCGACATCGTGCTGGGCGACCGCTTCGGCGCGGCCTGCTCGCCCAAGCTGACCGGCCTGGTCGAGCGCGAGCTGGAGGCGATGGGCTACCGCGTCACCCGCAACGCCCCCTATGCCGGCGGCTACACCACCGAGCACTACGGCCGCCCGGCCCGGCGCACCCACGCCCTGCAGATCGAGATCAACCGCGCGCTCTATATGAACGAGACGACCCGCGAGCCGACCGAAGGCCTGGCCCGGCTGACCGCCGACGCCGAAAAGCTGACCCGGACGCTGGCGGGGTTGGACGTGGCGGAGCTGCGGTAGGTTTCCTTCTCCCCTTGCGGGAGAAGGTGTCGGCGAAGCCGACGGATGAGGGGTCGATAGCCCTGTCGGCTTGGCGCCCAGCCTCGACCGCCTGTCGCGGCGGATACTTTCTTCGACCCCTCACCCGGCCCTTCGGGCCACCCTCTCCCGCATGGAGAGAGGGAAGTTACTTCGCCGCCATCTCCCCCGGCGGCAAGGCGAACCGGATGGTGATCCCCGACAGCCGCCGCGACACCTGCGCCGCGTTGGGGCCGTCGACGCTCACTTGATAATAGGCCATGGCCGCGCGGGCCGCCTCGCCGAAGCCCAGGCCGCGCGGGTTCTCGCCGGTGACCTCGCAGTCGCCCAGCGAGCCGTCGCGGCGGATCACGCAGGCCAGGGTCGCGCCGCCCTCGACCCCCGCGCGGCGGGCGGTGGCCGGAAACAGGCGGGCCAGGGCCTCGGGCGACGGCGATTTCAGGATCTTCAGCGGCGGCAGGCGCGGGGTTGCGCTCGCGGCCTGGCCCTGCCCTTGCCCCTGGGCTTCCGCGCCAGACAGGCCCAAAGCCGCCACAAAGGCCGCCAATATGAAAAGTTTCAAAGCCCGCCCCCCGGTCAGCTTCGTCGCCGGAAGGGTGGGCCGATCGTCCGGTCGCTGTCAAACGACGTCGCCTGCGAGGCTATTACGACCGCGTCGCGCTCGCCCCAAAGGCCTCTCGGACCTCGAGGCCAAAAAAAAGCCCGGCGAAACCGCCGGGCCAGTTCATTAGGGAGGAAACGCCCAGGAAGGGCAGAAGCGGCAGCGCCGCCTCACAGGATTGTTTATAGGGTGCGGCGCAAAATTAGGCAAGCAAAAAAACGAACTTCAATGTCGATTTTCTGAGAGGGGATTCGCGCAACCCTTTGCAGGGTAAGGATCGCAGAACGTCGCTATTGAAAACCGCCTTATTTTTGGGCATGTTGCAGTGCACAATTTGTTGCGTTTGAAACGGTCTCTCGCGAGATCACCGCGCAAACCCAAGCCTGGTAAGGCTTTGATGATGACACCGGTTTCCTGCGACAAGTGTTTCGTGGTGGTAGGGGTGGATAAATCGAGCGCAGTCGCGTAAAAGCCGCGCGCCTGACGCGTGACGCGTCATCCCCTATTCTTCCCGAAAGTCCGTCCGTTCCCATGTCCATGCGAAATATCGCCATCATCGCGCACGTCGATCATGGCAAGACCACCCTCGTCGATCAGCTGCTGGCCCAGTCGGGCGTCTTCCGCGCCAACGAAGCCACGACCGAACGCGCCATGGACTCCAATGACCAGGAGCGCGAGCGCGGCATCACCATTCTGGCCAAGTGCACCAGCGTGCTGTGGCACGGCGAAGCGGGCGAGACCCGCATCAACATCATCGACACCCCCGGCCACGCCGACTTCGGCGGCGAGGTCGAGCGGATCCTGGGCATGGTGGACGGCTGCGTCCTGCTGATCGACGCCGAGGAAGGCGTCATGCCGCAGACCAAGTTCGTGCTGACCAAGGCGCTGAAGATGGGCCTGAAGCCGATCCTCTGCATCAACAAGGTCGACCGCGCCCACGCCGATCCGGACAAGGTCCACAACGCCGCCTTCGACCTGTTCGCGGCCATCGGCGCCACGGACGAGCAGCTGGACTTCCCGCACATCTACGCCTCGGGCCGCGCCGGCTGGGCGACCCTGGACATGAACGTGCCCAGCGACAACCTCGGCCCGTTGTTCGACCTGATCGTCCGCCACGTGCCGGAGCCGAAGCAGATCGCCAAGAAGGACGCCCCGTTCCAGATGCTGAACGTGCTGATCGAAAGCGACCCGTTCCTGGGCCGCCTGCTGACCGGCCGCATCGAGAGCGGCAAGGCCGTCCCCGGCATGGCCATCCACGCCCTGGACCGCGACGGCAAGGAAATCGAGCGCGGCCGCATCACCAAGGTGCTGGCCTTCCGCGGCCTGAAGCGCCAGCCGGTCGACGAAGGCGCCGAGGCAGGCGACATCGTCGCCATCGCCGGCATGAGCAAGGCCACGGTCGCCGACACGCTGTGCGCCATGGACGTCACCGACGCCCTGCCCGCCCAGCCGATCGATCCGCCGACCATCTCGATGACCGTCTCGGTCAACGACAGCCCGCTGGCCGGCAAGGAAGGCGACAAGGTCCAAAGCCGCGTCATCCGCGACCGCCTGCTGAAGGAAGCCGAATCGAACGTCGCCATCAAGGTGACCGAGACCAGCGAAGGCGACGCCTATGAAGTGTCGGGCCGCGGCGAACTGCAGCTCGGCGTCCTGATCGAGAACATGCGCCGCGAAGGCTTCGAGGTGTCGATCAGCCGTCCGCGCGTCGTGTTCCAGACCGACCCGGAAACCGGCAAGCGCCTGGAGCCGATGGAAGACGTCATGATCGACGTCGACGACGAGTTCTCGGGCATCGTCATCGAGAAGCTGTCGCTCCGTAAGGCCGAGCTGAAGGACATGGGCCCGTCGGGCGCGGGCAAGACCCGCATCCAGCTGACCGCTCCGTCGCGCTCGCTGATCGGCTATCAGGGCGAATTCCTGACCGACACGCGCGGTTCGGGCGTGCTGAACCGCGTGTTCAGCCACTACGAGCCGTACAAGGGCCCCATCGACCAGCAGCGCAAGGGCGTGCTGATCAGCAACTCGGACGGTGAAACCGCAGCCTACGCGCTGTGGAACCTGGAAGAGCGCGGCGTGATGTTCGTCGGCGCCAACGAGAAGTGCTATCTCGGCATGATCATTGGCGAGAACGCCCGTCAGGACGACCTCGACGTCAACCCGATGAAGGCCAAGCAGCTGACCAACGTCCGCGCCTCGGGCAAGGACGAGTCGATCCGCCTGACCCCGCCGCGCCGCATGACCCTCGAACAGGCCATCGCCTATATCGAGGAAGACGAGCTGGTCGAGGTGACCCCGAAGAACATCCGCCTGCGCAAGCAGATCCTGAACCCGTCGTTCCGCAAGCGTCGCGTCAAGGAAGAGTAGGGTTCTCGGACCTTCGAGATTTGGGCCGCCGTTCGAAAGGACGGCGGCCTTTTTCTTGAGGGGCGCTGCGTCGAATTCCCTCTCTCTGAGAGAGAGGGAATTCGATACGCCCCTCACCCCGCAGGTTGCCCCAAGGAAATCGCGAACTTAACCGTGAATTTACCCGGCCGAACGATGGTCTCCGCGGGGGATTTCGCTCCGGAAGATCGAAGGGCCGCGCCTTGCGCACAGCCGCCAGTACGCTGATCCAGAGCGGCGCGTCCGCCCTGCTCGCCCGCATGCTGCCCGAAGTGCCCGAGGCCATGGCCGGTCGCGTGCGCTACGAACAGGTGCAGAGCATTCTGCGCATGACGCCCGTGATGATGGGCGCCAACATCGTCATCGCCCTGCTGGTGGGCCTGGCCGGCCTGACCAGCCCGCACCGCATCGCCTTGTCGATCTGGTCGGCCCTGGTCGTCAGCTACGCCCTGCTGGGCCTGCGCGGCTGGATCGCCGCCCAGCGCCGCAAGAGCGGCAAGAGCACCGTTTCCGTGCGCGGCGTGCGTCGCATGACCTGGCAGGCGGGCATCCTGGGCCTGCTGTGGGGCGCGCTGCCGATCCTGACCATGCCCAAGGAGCAGGGCTTCGCCGGCGCCATGCCGATGCTGGTCGCCTCGGTGATCGCCGGCATGATCGGCTGCGGCGGCTTCGCCATGCTGACCCTGCCGGCCGCCGCCATCGCCTATTCGACCCCGATGGTCGTGGGCTCGCTGTGGGTGCTGGCCACCAGCAACGACCCGATCCTCTACGCCCTGGGCGGCCTGCTGATCTTCTGCCACATGGTGGTCAGCGTCTCGTGCCTGTCGCACGCCAAGATCTTCGCCGACCGCCTGGTCGCCGCCGAGGAGCTGGAAAAGCAGAAGCAGGTCGTCAGCCTGCTGCTCTCCGACTTCGAGGAAGGCGCCAGCGACTGGCTGTGGGAAGTCGACGCCGCCGGGCGCATGACCTACGTCTCCGACCGCATGGCCGCCGCGGCCGGCGCCGACAAGGACGCCCTGATCGGCCGGCCGATGTCGGACCTGTGCGGCGCGGCCGAGGCCCCCGCCGGCCCGGTCGCCGCCCTCTCGGCCCTGTTCGTCGAGCAGAAGACCTTCCGCGACGTGATCGTCTCGATCGGCGTCGGAGAAGCGACGCACTGGTGGTCGCTGTCGGCCAAGCCGGTGCATGACCTGGACGGCTGCTTCGTCGGCTTCCGCGGCGTCGGCGCCGACATCACCCGGGCGCGCGAGGACCAGGCCCGCATCTCGCGCCTGGCCCATTACGACGTGCTGACCCAGCTGCCCAACCGCCTGTCGTTCCTGCAGGCCCTGGGCAAGGCCTGGACCGAGCATGGGCGTCCAAAGGGGCAGAACGGTTCCGGGGCCGGCTGCGCGGTGCTGTGCCTGGACCTCGACCACTTCAAGGGCGTCAACGACAGCCTGGGCCATCCGATCGGCGACGACCTGCTGATCCAGGCCTCGGCGCGCCTGCGCGACTGCGTGGCCGACACCGGCTTCGTGGCCCGCCTCGGCGGCGACGAGTTCGCCGTGGTGGTCGCGCCCTCGCCCGGCCACGAGGCCCTGGCCGCCCTGGCCCAGGCCATCGTCCTGGACCTGTCCAAGCCCTATGACGTGCGCGGCCATCACGTGCTGATCGGCGCCAGCATCGGCGTCGCCGTGGCCCCGATGGACGCCGACGACCCGGACGGCCTGCTCAAGCACGCCGACCTGGCCCTCTATCGCGCCAAGGGCGACGGCCGCGGGGCCTATCGCTTCTTCGAGACCGCCATGGACGTCTGGGCCCAGGAGCGCCGCGAGCTGGAGCTCGATTTGCGCGACGCCCTGGCCAAGAACGAGCTGAAGCTGTTCTTCCAGCCGCTGATCGGCAGCCAGGCCCACGAGACCACCGGCTTCGAGGCCCTGCTGCGCTGGCAGCACCCGCGCCGGGGCCTGGTGCCGCCGGCCGACTTCATCGAATGCGCCGAGCAATGGGGCCTGATCGGCGCGATCGGCGAGTGGGTGCTGCACGAGGCCTGCCGCACCGCCGCGACCTGGCCCGCGCACCTGACCGTGGCCGTCAACCTGTCGCCCAACCAGTTCGCCTCGGGCGACCTGGTGGCCCAGGTCAAGGCCGCCCTGAAGGGCTCGGGCCTGTCGCCCGCGCGGCTGGAGCTGGAGATCACCGAGGGCCTGCTGCTGCACGACAGCGCCAAGACCCTGGAACAGCTGGCGGCCCTGAAGGCCCTGGGCGTCAAGATCGCCATGGACGACTTCGGCACCGGCTATTCCAGCCTGGCCTATCTGTGGCGGTTCCCGTTCGACAAGATCAAGATCGACCGCTCGTTCGTGGCCGAGATGCAGGACAATTCGGCCATCGCCGACATCCTGCGCACCATCGCCCTGCTGGGCCAGACCCTGAACCTTGAGGTTACGGCCGAGGGCGTCGAGACCACCGCCCAGGCCCGCCTGCTGGCCGACATGCGCTGCGACACCTTCCAGGGCTTCCTGTACGGCCGCCCGATGCCGGTCGGCGACATCCCCAGCTTCCTGGTCGCCAACCTGGCCCGCCAGATGCGCCGCGAGGTCGAGGGGGATGGCGCGGACGAGGCGGCGACGGGGTAGGCCCGATCTTTCCTCCCCCTTTTGGGGGAGGGGGACCGGCGAACGCCGGTGGAGGGGCCCTGTGAATGGGCCAACACACCACCGCTTCGCGGACCCCCTCCGTCTCGGCGCGTACTCGCGCCGATCCACCTCCCCCTAATGGGGAGGAGATCCCCTACTTCTTCACCAGGCCCAGCAGCCACAGCAGCAGGATCGCGCCCAGGCTGGAGATGACCAGGCTGCCGATCCAGCCCCAGAAGTGGATGCCCAGCATCCCGGCCAGGAACGCGCCCAGCAGCGATCCGACCAGGCCGACGATCAGGTTCATCCAGAACCCGTGGTCGCGGTTCAAGACCTTCTCGGCGATCCAGCCGGCGAAAACCCCGATGATGATGGCTCCGATAAAGCCTACGCCGTGCATGTGACTCGTCTCCCAATGCGTGTTGAAGCCAGGCTATGGAAATGCGCGGCCCCTGCCTAGAGCCTCCACGCTCCGGCCGCGTCGTGCTAGGCAAACGCCATGGTCCATCCCGTCTTCGACAACCTGCCGACCACGATTTTCGAGCGCATGAGCGGCCTGGCCCGCCAGCACGGGGCGATCAATCTGGGCCAGGGCTTTCCCGACGACCAAGGCCCCCTGCCCGTACGCGAGGCCGCCGCGCGGGCCCTGATCGAGAGCTCCAACCAGTATCCGCCGATGCGCGGCCTGCCCGAGCTGCGCGCCGCCGTGGCCGGCCACTACGAGCGGACGCAAGGCCTGACCATCGATCCGGACACCGAGGTCACCATCACCTCTGGCGCCACCGAGGCCCTGGCGGCGGCCTTCCTGTCGCTGATCGCGCCGGGCGACGAGGTGGTGCTGTTCCAGCCGCTGTACGACGCCTATCTGCCGCTGGTCCGCCGGGCGGGCGGCGTGCCCAAGCTGGTCCGCCTCGCCCCGCCGCACTGGCGCTTCGACCGGGCGATGCTGGAGGCGGCCTTCTCGGACAGGACCCGGATGGTGGTGCTGAACAGCCCGCTGAACCCGGCCGCCGTGGTCGCGTCCGAGGACGACCTGGCCCTGCTTGCCGAGCTCTGCGTCCGCCACGACGCGATCGCCGTCTGCGACGAGGTCTGGGAGGCCGTGGTGTTCGATGGCCGCCGCCATCGGCCGCTGATCGGCTTCCCCGGCATGGGCGAGCGGACGGTGAAGATCGGCTCGGCCGGCAAGCTGTTCGGCATGACCGGCTGGAAGGTCGGCTTTCTCGTGGCCGCCCCGCCCCTGACCAGGGCCCTGGCGGCCGCCCACCAGTTCCTGACCTTCACCACCCCGCCCAACCTGCAGGCCGGGGTGGCCTGGGGGCTGGAACACCACCGGACCTGGTTCGAGACCATGCCCGCCGACCTGCAGCGCTCGCGCGACCGCCTGACCGCCGGCCTGCGCGCCGCCGGCTATGTCGTGCTGGAGAGCCAAGGGACCTATTTCCTCAACGTCGACCTGGCCGCCTCGGGGATCGCCGTCGACGACGTGACCTTCTGCGAACGCTGCGTGGCCGAGTTCGGCGTCGCCGCGATCCCGGTGTCGGCGTTCTTCGCGGAGGATCCGGTGCGGACCGTCGTCAGGCTGTGCTTCGCCAAGGCGGACGCGACGCTGGACGAGGCGGTGGAGAGGTTGGCGGCGGCGCGGGTGGCGTTTAGCTGAGAGCCCCTCTCCCCTTGCGGGAGAGGGTGGCCCGCGAAGCGGGTCGGGTGAGGGGTTGAAGAACGCCTCCGCCGCGACAGGCGGTAGCGGCCGGGCGCCAGGCTTACAGGGCTATCGACCCCTCATCCGACCGCCTTCGGCGGCCACCTTCTCCCGCATGGGGAGAAGGAAATCAGAGGGCCCCGTACCCCGCCGCCAGCTCGCGCGCCGCGCCGCGGGCCAGGCAGCGGTCCATGGCCGACAGCAAGTTGCGCAGGTCGATCGGCTTGGCCACATGGGCGTCGCAGCCGGCGTCCAGGCAGGTCTTGATCTGGGCCGACATCACGTCGGCGGTCAGGGCGATCACCGGCAGGCGGGCGAAGCGCGGATCCTGGCGCAGGCGGCGGGTGGCCTCCAGCCCGTCCATCACCGGCATGTTGACGTCCATCAGCACGATGTCGATCGGCTGGTCCGCCAGGGCGTCCAGCGCCCGCTGGCCGTTCTCGGCCTCGACCAGCTCGCACGCGAACGGCTCGAGGAAAAGGCGGATGACCCGGCGGTTGACCGGATGGTCGTCGACAACCAGCACGCGGCGGCCCTGCAGGGCGGCGAAACCGCCCTCGTCCTCGCCCGCCTCGTCCTCCCAGACCGGGACCTCGGAAGCCTCGGCCGCGTCGACGATCATCTCGATGGTGAAGACCGAGCCGACCCCCTCCTGGCTCTCGACCGCGATGTCGCCGCGCATCATCTCGACCAGGCGGCGGGTGATGTTGAGGCCCAGGCCGGTGCCGCCGAAGTTGCGGGTGGTCGAGGCGTCGGCCTGGGTGAACGGGCGGAACAGCTTGGCGACCGTGGCCTCGTTCATGCCGATGCCGGTGTCGGCGACCCGCAGGCGCACGCGTATGCGCCCATCGTCCTCGGGATAGCAGACCAGGGCGACCTCGACCTTGCCGTGGGTCGTGAACTTCAGGGCGTTGGAGACGAGGTTGGTCAGGCACTGGCGCACCCGCACCCCGTCGAACATCAGCGGGCCGGGCGGTGGGCCTTCCAGCTTGAAGGTCAGGGCCACACCCTTCTCGCGGGCGGTGGGCTGGTAGCCGCCGACCAGGCGGGCGCAGGTCTGGACGATGTCGCCGACCGTCGGCGCGATCTCCAGCTTGCCGGCCTCGATCTTGGACAGGTCCAGGATGTCGTTCAGCAGAACCAGCAGCGTGTCGCCGCTGTCCATGATCAGGTCGACCTGTTCTCTCTGTTCGGATGTCAGCTGGCCGCTGCGCAGGGCCTGGGCCAGGCCCAGCATGCCGTTCAGCGGCGTGCGCAGCTCGTGGCTCATCACGGCCAGGAACGAGGACTTGGCCTGGCTGGCGGCCTCGGCGCGCTCCTGGGCCCCCTTGAACCGGCGCGAGGCGCGGCGCTGGTGGACGGCCCAGGCGACGCCGCCGGCGACCAGCACGCCCAGCAGCAGGGCGATGACCACCGAGGCTCGCGCCAGGCTGCGCGACAGGCGGATCTCCTCGGTCAGGCGGCGGCTCTCGTCGCGCTTGGCCCGCAGCTCGCTGTCCAGGGCCGAGGACATCTCGGCCACGCTGCGCGCGTGAGCGCGCCGTTCCTCGGCGGTGTCGGTCTTGCGCCAGGCGTCCAGCTTGCGGAACGCCTCGGCGCCGCGGCCTTCGGCCTGGTCGATATAGGCCTCGATCAGGGCTTCGGCGTGCGGATCGCGCGGGGCCAGCGCCTCCGGCACGACCTTCAGCCGCTCCAGGTCGGCGCGCGCCTGGACGCCTTGACCCAGCTGGGCCCGGGCCAGGGCCCGCTGGCTCAGCATCAGCACCCGCAGGCGACGATCGGGATTGACCAGGTCGGCGGCGGCCGGATCCAGGCAGGCCAGAACCCGGGCCGGAAGTTCGCGATGGGCCGCGATGCGGGCGCACAGGAAGCGGTCCCAGGTCAGCAGGTCCCGGTCGCCGTCCATCGTGGTCATGTGGTGGTGCAGGGCCGCGAAACGCTCGGCGGCGTCCAGCTCGCCCAGCTCGGCGGCGGTATAGGCGATGTCGTAGATCCGCTCGATCTTGCGGACGTAGAAGGCGTCGCGCTCGTCCAGCCGCGCGGCCTGGGCCATGTGGTCCAGGGCCCCTTCCTTGTCGCCGATGTCCGACAGCGTGTAGCTGTGCACCTGGTGCAGCTCGGCCAGCAGCGGCTGGGCGATGCGGCCGCGCTTCTCCAGATCGGTGGTCAGGTCCGCGGCCAGGCGCGCGGCCTGCGCCCAGCGCCCGACCTGGCCCAGGTGCCGGACCCGCTCGATCCCGGCCATCAGCCGGATGTCGGGACCGGACCGGTCCATGAACCGGCGCCAGTCGGCGTCGGTGAAGGCGCGGTAGCCGTGGGTTTCGTGGCGATAGGCCACCGTCTCCAGGTCGACCAGGGCGGCCAGGGCCGGATCGTTGTCCCGCGTCGCCGCCTCGCGGGCCTGGGCGGC
Organism: Caulobacter sp. Root343; assembly: GCF_001425745.1. Classification (GTDB taxonomy): domain Bacteria; phylum Pseudomonadota; class Alphaproteobacteria; order Caulobacterales; family Caulobacteraceae; genus Caulobacter. The sequence goes on from NZ_LMDF01000005.1 coordinate 653,799, forward strand.
CCAGGCGTCGAAGCGGCCCTCGATCTGGTTGCTCTTGTAGGCGTACAGCACCCGCCACAGGCCGTAGAGCCGCGACTGGCCCCGTTCACGCAGGGCGCGCTTGCCGGCCCGCTCGATGTCGAGGTTGTCGCGCGGCGGGTCGCGCAGCTCGTGCGCGCCGATCTCCTGGCTCAGCTGCTCCAGCCGCTGACCTAAGGGCGCGCCCGTCTGGGCCCCCGCAACGCCGGCCGTCAGGGCTCCGATCAGGACGAGAAAAGTGAAAAGCCGCCGCAAGTCGGTTCCCTGGATACTGCGGCGCAGCCTTCGGCGGAACTGATGTAGGACGGGTTAAGCTTACCGCCGAAGTTGCAGGGCTAGATCGTCGCGCTATTCATCTTGGGCAGGTACCAATCCCACTGCCTTCCTGGGCCTTGTGCCCAGGACCCATGTTCGAGGCAGGTGCGGACTCTCTGGGTTTGCGCGGCCGAAGGACCCTGAACTCAGCCTCGGGTCCGTTGAAGCTGAACCCTGGGTCCTGGGCACAAGGCCCAGGAAGGCGGGTTAATTCGCCTCACAGTGAATGGGCGACTGGCCCTAAGCCGTCGCGCCGCCGTCCACCACCAGGGCTTGTCCGGTCATGAAGCTGCCGGCGTTGGACGCCAGATAGACCGCCGCGCCGGCGATCTCGTCCGGCTCGCCGATCCGGCGCAGCGGCACGCCGGTGGTCGCGCGCTTCAGGGTCTCGGGATCGTCCCACAGCGCCTTGGCGAAGTCGGTCTTGATCAGGCCCGGCGCGATGCAGTTGACCCGCACATTGTCGGGACCGAACTCGTGCGCCAGGTTGCGAGCCAGCTGGAAGTCGGCGGCCTTGGAGATGTTGTAGGCCCCGATCACGGCGTTGCCGCGCAGGCCGCCGATCGACGAGACGATGATGACCGCCCCGTCCTTACGCTCCCGCATCTCGGGCGCGACCATCGCGATCAGCCAGTGATTGCTGATGATGTTGTTGTCCAGGATCTTGCGGAACTGGTCGTCGGCTATGCCCGACAGCGGGCCGTAATAGGGGTTGCTGGCGGCGTTGCAGACGCAGATGTCGACCTTGCCGAACGCCTTGCGGGTCTCGTCGACCAGGTTTTGCAGATCGTCCTTCGAGGCGATGTTGGCCGGAACCGCGATGGCCGTCCCCGCGCCGTGCTTTTCGTTCAGCGCCGCCGCCGCCTCGTCGCAGGGGCCGGCCTTGCGCGAGGAGATCACCACCTTGGCGCCGTGCTCGGCCATCCGCTCGGCGATCGCCTTGCCGATCCCGCGCGAGGATCCGGTGATGATCGCCACCTTGCCCGAAAGGTCGAAGAGGCTCATGGCGCGCTCCCTAAACGTTTGTTTGAATTGGGAGCACAGTGCGGCGGGAAGCGCGGGCGGTCAAGGTGCGCCAAGCCTGAGCACACTCGCCAAAAAAATCCCGCCTTCCTGGGCCTTGTGCCCAGGACCCATGGTTCAGATGCAACGGAATTGAGGCTGAGTTCACGGTCTTGCGGCCGTGCGGACCCGAAAAGTCCACACCTGCCTCGAACATGGATCCTGGGCACAGGGCCCAGGAAGGCAATGGGATTGGCGCCTGCCCCAGATGAAAGTCGATAAGCCTAGGAAGGCAGGGGTTTGGTCAGGAACCGAAGCGACTATTCGTGCGGATGCGCCCGGCCGATCGGCTCGCTCGGGGCGTCGTCCTCGTCGGCGTCCTCGGGGACCACGTGGGCGGGCTCGGCCTGGCGGGACAGGTCGCGGGCCCCGACCCCGCCGCCTTGCTGGATGTTGCGCTCGACCTCGACGCTGGTGGGTTCGTAGGCGTCCTCGCGTTCGGGCATGACGGTCGCTCCTGTCGTTCGTATCGAAGGCCAACGAGCCCCCGCGAAAAAAGTTTCGCGGCGATGTCGGGGGTGATGGGCGCCCGCCGTCCTTGGGGCGATAGTTCACTTCAACACCGGGAGAACCCCATGCCCCTCGACACCGCCAACTTCCCCGCTGACCGCGAGCTGGTCCTGGAACGCATCATCGATGTGCCGGCCGAGAAGCTCTACAAGTGCTGGACCACGCCGGAGCTGATGCCGCAGTGGTTCTGCCCCAAGCCCTGGACCGTCTCTAACGTCCGCAGCGACGTTCGCACCGGCGGCAACACCTACCTGGAAATGAACGGCCCGAACGGCGAGGTCATGCCGCAACCGGGCGTCTATCTGGAGGTCGTGCCGAACAAGAAGATCGTCTTCACCGACGCCTTCACCGAGACCTGGCAGCCGTCCGAGAAGCCGTTCATGGTCGCCATCGTCACGTTCGAGGACCTGGGCGACGGCAAGACCCGCTACCGCGCGGTCGCCCGCCACTGGAGCGCCGAGGACAAGGCCGCCCACGAACAGATGGGCTTCCACGAAGGCTGGGGCATCGTCGCCGACCAGTTGGCCGCGCTGGCGGCGACGCTGTAGGGCGCGTTCCCTCTCCCCTTGCGGGAGAGGGTGGCCGCCGGAGGCGGTCGGGTGAGGGGTCGCACCGCCCTATCGGACATGCCTATCAACCCCTCATCCGTCAGCTTCGCTGACACCTTCTCCCGCAAGGGGAGAAGGAAGACGCTAAGCGCACTTGTTCCACCCGCTCATGTCGAGGTGGAAGTGATCCCGATGCTCGGCGTTGTAGTCCGGGCTCAAGGTGGTCAGGAACACCTTGCACGCCCCGTCGCGCACCCGGCGCAGGAACTGGCCGCGCGGGCCCGGATCGGTCCAGTCGGCCGCCACGCTGACCACCTGGCCGTCGGTCAGCTTGAAGGCGGCGATGTCGATGGCGTCGGCGCTAGCGTGCTGGCTGATCGGGCCGTCCGGTAGGCCGTACTGCCGCCGGCACGCGTAGCTGCCATAGTGCTGGAAGGCGACCACGCCCTGGCCCAGCAGTTCGTCGGCGGCCGGCTGCACCACCTGCCGCTCCCAGATGGTCAGGGCCAACGCCTCCTTGCAGGCCAGCGGCGCGTCGGCCGGCTCGAACCGGGCCAGGCCGGTCTCCAGCCGCACCGCGTCGCGCATCCTGCACAGGTCGCCCTCGGTGCGGTCGGGGACCTCGGCATAGACCACGCCGGCCCGGCTCATGATGCCGCGACACAGCCTGGGATCGGCCCCGGCCCGCGCCGCCTTGACCCGGGTGGCCAGGCCGACCGGATCGACGACGCTGAGCGGCTTCCACGGCAGGTGCTGGTCAGGGATCTGGCGCTCGGCCACGAACGCCATCAGCAGCACGATCAGCCACAGGATGACCAGGCCGGCATAGCGGGCCAGGCGGGCGCGGTGACGAACCTCGTGCTCGATGCGCGGATTGTGCGGAACGCGGTAGCGCATGGGGGCGGGGGAGCGCCTTACGAAAGCGATGCGGAAAGGGTTAACGCCGCACCCAAGCACGACCATGGCGACCGGTTCAACCTCCGCATGGCTGTCAGGCTTCAGCGGGCTTGGCCCCGTGCACTTGGCTAGGTCGCCAAAAAGGGCCATGCAGCCTCACATGACTTCTTCCGACGCCCCCACGCGCCTGGTCGACAAGGCGCTCGCCCCCCGCTTCGCCCTGCTGTGCCTGGGCATCTGGCTGAACGCCGCCGACACCCTGGTGACGGCCACCATCATGCCCAGCGTCGCCCGTGAGATCGGCGGCTACCAGTATTTCGGCTGGTCGGTGGCGGCCTATCTGACCGGCTCGATCGTCGCCGGCGCCTGTTCGGGCAAGCTGTCGATGGCCCTGGGCCTGCGCACGGCCACGGCCCTGACCGGCCTGGTCTACGCGATCGGCTGCGCGATAAGCGCCCTGGCCCCGGAGTTCGTCACCTTCATCCTGGGCCGGCTGATCCAGGGCCTGGGCGCGGGGGCCGTGGTCGCCCTGTGCTACGTGGCCATCACCGCCCTGTTCCCCGAGAGCCTGTGGCCGCGCGTCTACGGCGCGGTGGCGGGGGTGTGGGGCGCGGCGACCCTGCTGGGACCGATGCTGGGCGGACTGTTCGCCGCCGCCGGCTTCTGGCGGGGGGCGTTCTGGCTGTTCGTGGTCCAGGCGGTGATCTTCGTCGGGGCGGTGCTGGTCATGCTGCCGGCCGGCAAGCGCGACGAGGGCCGCAGCCGCATCCCGACCTTGCAGCTGATCCTGCTGGTCGTCGGGGTCAGCCTGATCGGCGCGGCCGGGATCGTCGCCTCGCCGCGCTGGGTCGTGGTCCTGGCCGTCGGCGGGATCGCCGGCATGGCCGCCATGCTGGCCGCCAACACCCGCACCCATGACCGCCTGCTGCCCAAGTCGGCCGCCGACCTGCGCACCGCCACGGGCCTGGGCCTCTTGACCATCTTCGCCTGCGAGGCGGCGGTGATCGGCTTCACCGTCTACGGCCCCGCCTTCATCCAGGCCCGCCACCACGCCTCGCCGCTGACGGCCGGCTATGTCACCGGCGCCATCGCCGCCGGCTGGACCCTGTGCGCCATGGTGTTCGGCCACACCCCCGCCGACAAGGACGGCCGCCTGGTCAGGCTCGGCGCGGGGGTGATCCTGCTGGGGGCCCTGGCCAGCGCCTGGGCCGTGGCGCGGAGCGGGCTGGTCGAGATCGCCCTGGCGTTCGGCGTGATGGGCTGCGGCTTCGGCCTGGCCCACGCCTTCATCGCCCGCCGCGCCATCGCCGGCGCTCCCAGCGAGGAGCAGGCCATGGCGTCATCGGCCGTCCCGACCGCCCAGCTGATCGGCGGGGCGGCGGGTTCGGCGGGTGCGGGCGCGATGGCCAATGTTCTCGGCTTCAGCCACGGCATCGACCTGAGCCTGGCGCCGACCCATGGCCTAGTGCTGTTCGCCGCGTTCACGCCGCTGGCGCTGGTGGGGTTCGCGGCGGCTTGGCGGTTGGGGCGGAACACCTAAGCTGTCATCCCGGGCGAAGCGCAGCGCAGACCCGGGACCGCCACAGGCTCCAGCGCTTCCGGCGGTCCCGGATCGGCGCGCTTCGCGCTTGTCCGGGATGACAGTTTTCACGGACCTCACGCCCGCTCTAGCGCCGTCCGCTCCACCAGCTTGACCACATCGCCCATGATCTCCGTGATCTTGAAGTCCTTGGGCGTGTAGATCCGCGCCACGCCCATCTGCTTCAGGACCAGGGCGTCGGCCTCCGGGATGATGCCGCCGGCGACGACGGGGATGTGCTCCAGGCCCTCGGCGCGCATGACCCGCACCACCTCCTGCACCAGGTCGAGATGCGAGCCCGACAGGATCGACAGGCCGACCACGTGGGCGCGGCTCTCCTTGGCGCGGCGGACGATCTCCTCAGGCGTCGAGCGGATGCCGTCATAGACCACCTCCATGCCGCAGGCCCGGGCGCGGGTGGCGATCTGCTCGGCGCCGTTGGAATGGCCGTCCAGGCCGGGCTTGCCGACCAGATAGGTCAGGGTGCGGCCCAGCACCTCGGAGACCCGCTCGACCTCGCGCTTCACGGCCTCGACGTCCTCGGCTTCGCCGGTCGAGACGACCACAGCCACCCCGGTCGGGCCGCGATATTCGCCGAACACCTCGCGCAGGGCGCCGGCCCATTCGCCGGTGGTGACGCCGGCCTTGGCGGCGACGATCGAGGGCTCCATGACGTTGCGGCCGTCGCGGGCGGCGGCCTTCAGGTCGGATAGAGCGGCCTCGACCGCGGCCGTATCCCGGGCCTGGCGCCAGGCCTTGATGCGGACGACGACGTCCGCTTCGAGCAGGGGATCCACCGTCTCGATCGAGCCTCCGCCGGCGGAGAGCGGCGAGGCCTCGCTGTCGGTCCAGCGGTTGACCCCGACCACGGCCATGTCGCCGGTCTCGACCGACCGCACCCGCCGGGCGTTCGAGGCGACCAGCTCGGTCTTCATGTAGTCGATGGCGCTCGTGGCTCCGCCCATCTCGTCGATCAGGGCCAGCTGCTCCAGCGCCCCCTTGGAAAGCTCGGCGACCTTGGCCTCGACGACGTGGGAGCCGTCGAACAGGTCCTCGTATTCCAGCAGGTCGGTCTCGTAGGCCAGCACCTGTTGCAGGCGCAGCGACCACTGCTGGTCCCACGGGCGCGGCAGGCCCAAGGCCTCGTTCCAGGCCGGCAGCTGCAGGGCCCGGCAGCGGGCGTCCTTGCTGAGCGTGACGGCCAGGGCCTCGATCAGGATGCGGTAGACGTTGTTCTCGGGCTGCTGCTCGGTCAGGCCCAGGCTGTTGACCTGCACCCCGTAGCGGAAGCGGCGGGCCTTGGGGTCCTGGACGCCGTAGCGCTCCAGCAGGATCTGGTCCCACAGCCGGGTGAACGACCGCATCTTGCACAGCTCGGTGACGAACCGCACCCCGGCGTTGACGAAGAAGCTGATCCGCGAGGCGACGATCTCGAAGTCCTGGTCGGGCACCTGGCCGCCGGCCTTGACGGTGTCGAGCACGCTGATCGCCGTCGCCAGGGCGAAGGCCAGCTCCTGCTCGGGCGTCGCCCCGGCCTCCTGTAGGTGATAGCTGCAGACGTTCATCGGGTTCCATTTCGGAACCTCGCGATAGCACCAGGCGATCATGTCGCCGATCAGCCGCAGGCTCGGGCCGGGCGGGAAGATGTAGGTGCCGCGGCTCAGATATTCCTTGATCAGATCATTTTGCGTCGTGCCCTGCAGCAGCTTGCGGTCGGCCCCCTGCTCGTCGGCCAGGGCCACGTACATCGCCAGCAGCCAGGCGGCCGGCGCGTTGATGGTCATCGAGGTGTTCATCCGGTCCAGCGGGATCTCGCTGAACAGCTGGCGCATGTCGCCCAGGTGGCTGACCGGCACCCCGACCTTGCCGACCTCGCCGCGCGCCAGGATGTGGTCGGGGTCGTAGCCCGTCTGGGTCGGCAGGTCGAAGGCCACCGACAGCCCCGTCTGGCCCCGCGCCAGATTGGCCCGGTACAGCGTGTTGGACTTCTCCGCCGTCGAGTGCCCGGCATAGGTCCGGAAGATCCACGGCGGATCCGGCGCGTGCTGGTACGGCTTCGAGGACATGGCGGGCTCCCGGCGTTTTTAGTTCTTGTTATCGCCGATCATGATCTGGGATTTGCTGCGATGCAACGTGGGGGTTCGCGGGTGCGGGAGTAGGCGTGGCGAACGACGTGTTTCCTACGCTTCCCGGATGAAGCGACGGCGAAGGCGACGCTACTGAGGCTGTGGATGAAGTCAGGGGCGGAATAGCGGATTGACCGCCATCGCTACTTAGGATTTTGGCGGTAACAGCAGGCGCAGGCGGCTTGGATTTCTCGGGCTGAATGCCGGAAACGGCGGCGAAACCCAGAGCGATAGCGGCCGCCAACCCTAATCCAATGGCGGCGCTCTGCAGGCGGATGAAAAGCGTCCGCTCCTTGCCAACTTCTCTCCCGATTTCCTCGCGCTCGGCGTCCGTCTCCTTCCAGGCCTTATCCGTTTCGGCATCACGCTTCTGATCGGCGGCGATCCTGTCGTGCATCAAAGTGAGGTAGGCCTGCAGAGCAGCTTCCTCGCTGCCGAAGACGTGCTTGGCTCCGCTCAAATCAAGTGGCGCGAACGGATCGGCGGGCGGGGTACCTGCCCGATCAATCAGCCAGTCACGCTGGTGCATGACCACATCGATCCGAAGCTGATAGGCCCGAAGCACGGCGTGTCGTTGTGCAGCCCAGACGCCGAAGGTAAGGCCTAATCCCGATAGCACCAGAGGCACTTTGAATGCCGCAATGGCAAAGTTCGGGTCATCGAGATTGCCGATCATGCCCCCGATCGTGACTAGAGCAACGCCGTGGGCTGCGGCAATACCCCAAGCAGTCCGCGCCTCGTCGGCTAGCATCGCTGCGTGGTTTTCCTTGTAGTTCTCAAACATCTCGCCCTCCGCCGTGCAGCGACGCTTCCACAACTCTACCGGGTAAGCAAGCCTGGGAGGTGGCTCACCCTCCCGTGAACACCGCCGGCCGCTTGGCCATGAACGCCGCCCGGGCTTCCGCGTGATCGGCCGTCGCCGCGAGAGCCGGCGCTTCGGCCTCGGTCGTCGATAGCCCCGACGCCACCCGCTTGGTCGCCTCGACGGCCAGCGGCGCGCGGGAGGCGATCACGTGGGCCATGCCCAGCGCCGCCTCCAGCAACCCAGCCGCCGGATGGACCTCCGCCACCATCCCGTCCGCCAGGGCCCGGGCGGCGTCGAACGGCGCGCCGGTCAGCAGGTGAGGCTTGGCGCGGCTCTCGCCGACCAGCCGGACCAGCCGCCCGGCCGAGGCCGTCAGCCCCATCCGCACCGCCGAGCAGGCGAAGCTGGCGCGCTCGCTGGCCAGGCGGATGTCGCAGGCCAGGGCCAGCTCCAGCCCACCGCCGACGCACCAGCCGTCGATCGCGGCGATCACCGGCGCGCGGCATGCGGCCACCCGGTCGACCATGGCCAGGAAATGCAGGATCGCCGCGCTCTGGGTTTCGACGTCGCGCGACAGCGACTCTGCCAGGTCGTCACCGGTGCAGAAGGCCCCGTTCCGCCCGGTCAGCACCACGGCCCGCACCGCCCGGTCGGCCTCGATCGCGGCGAAGGCCTCCAGCAGCCGCGCCCGCGCGGCCATGGCCAGCACGTTGGCCGGCGCGACGTCCAGTTCGACGAGGGCGATCGAAGGTTCGGGATGCGACAGGTGGATCATGGCCCCGCCACCGTGGCCCGCGCCGCGCCGGCCCGCAACCTTCCCCCAAGGCAGCCGGCGCAACCATGCTGCGACGCACAAGATTCCGCTTGCCAGTTTCAAACAACTGTCTCAGCGTAGGGGGCTCCGGGCCAATTTCTTGCGCCCGAGAGCCAAAAAAAGATCCGAAGGCGAGACGTTTTCATCGTTTCGACCGCCGGACGCGCAGCCGAGTTTGTCCGTCGCGCGTTGTTGCAGCGCGGAATGGCGGGCCAGGAACGGGGAGTGAGATGACGACGCAGACGCTTGAAAAGACCGCGCTGAAGGACCTCTACGAGATCGGCGAGATCCCGCCGCCCTTCCACGTGCCGAAGACCATGTACGCCTGGAGCATCCGCAAGGAGCGCCACGGCAAGCCGACCCAGGCCATGCAGGTCGAGGTCGTGCCCACCTGGGAGATCGGCGAGGACGAGGTGCTGGTTCTCGTGATGGCCGCCGGCGTCAACTACAACGGCGTCTGGGCCGCGCTCGGCGAGCCGATCAGCCCGCTGGACGGCCACAAGCAGCCCTACCACATCGCCGGCTCCGACGCCTCGGGCATCGTCTGGGCGGTCGGCGCCAAGGTGAAGCGCTGGAAGCTGGGCGACGAGGTCGTCATCCACTGCAATCAGGACGACGGCGACGACGAGGAGTGCAACGGCGGCGACCCGATGTTCTCGTCCAGCCAGCGGATCTGGGGCTACGAGACGCCGGATGGCAGCTTCGCCCAGTTCTGCCGGGTGCAGTCGCGCCAGCTGCTGCCGCGTCCCAAGCACCTGACCTGGGAAGAGGCCGCCTGCTACACCCTGACCCTGGCCACCGCCTACCGCATGCTGTTCGGCCACAAGCCGCACGAGCTGAAGCCGGGCCAGAACGTGCTGGTCTGGGGCGCGTCGGGCGGCCTGGGCGTCTTCGCCGTGCAGCTGGCCGCCGTGGCCGGGGCCAACGCCATCGGCGTGGTCTCCAGCGAGGACAAGCGCGAGTTCGTGCTGTCGATGGGGGCCAAGGCGGTGCTGAACCGCAACGAATTCGACTGCTGGGGCCAGCTGCCCAAGGTCAACGGCCCCGAATTCACCGACTACATGAAGGAGAGCCGCAAGTTCGGCAAAGCGATCTGGCAGATCACCGGCAATCGCGACGTCGACCTGGTGTTCGAACATCCCGGCGAGGCGACGTTCCCGGTCTCGGTGTTCGTGGTCAAGCGCGGCGGCATGGTCGCCATCTGCGCCGGCACCAGCGGCTTCAACCTGACCATGGACGCCCGCTTCCTGTGGATGCGCCAGAAGCGGGTGCAGGGCAGCCACTTCGCCAACCTGATGCAGGCCTCGGCCGCCAACCAACTGGTCATCGACCGCCGCGTCGACCCGTGCCTGTCGGAGGTCTTCCCCTGGAACGACATCCCCGCCGCCCACGAGAAGATGCTGGCCAACCAGCACCTGCCCGGGAACATGGGTGTGCTGGTCTGCGCCCAGCGGCCGGGCCTGCGGACGTTCGAGGAAGTGCAGGAGCTTAGCGGGACGCTGTAATTCCCCCTTCTCCCCTTGCGGGAGAAGGTGTCAGCGAAGCAGACGGATGAGGGGTCGATAGCCCTGTCGGCTTGGCGCCCGGCCTATCCGCCGTCGCGGCTCGGTTCGTGCGCCCCCTCACCCAACCCGCTTCGCGGGCCACCCTCTCCCGCAAGGGGAGAGGGAGACCTCTAGCTTTCCCTACGCCCCACCCACGCCAGCACCGCCGCCGCCGCGCCGGTCGCCAACGCCACCGGGACCAGCGCCCCGACCACCGTCCCGCCGCCGGCCCCGCCGCCGATCAGCTGCGCCGCCGCCAGGGGACCGAAAATCGAGCCCAGGCGGCTGGCGGCGATGGCCGCGCCGACCCCGGCGCCGCGCACCGCGTCGGCATAGAGCCTCGGCGCCAGGCCATAGAGGGTGAACTGGCCGCCCATCAGCAGGAAGCCGGCGGCGAAGGCCAGGGCCGCGATCTGACCGCCCGCGCCAGCCGCCGCCAGGCCCAGCAGCGCCACGGCCAAGCCCAGGAACCCGCCGACCAGCGGCCAGCGCGGGCCGAAGCGGTCGGCCAGCAGGCCAAAGACGATCCCGCCGCTGGCCCCGCCCAGATTGAACAGCGCCGCCGCCGCGAACGCCGCGCTCTTGGGCAGGCCGCGCGCGACCAGCAGGGTCGGCAGCCAGTTCAGCAGCAGGTGCAGGATCAGGGCCGTCAGGGCCACGGCCAGCCACAGGCTGACGGTGACCGGCAGCCGGGCCGGCGCGAACAGCGAGGCCAGCGCCGCCCGGCCCTGGCGCGCGATCGCCTCGGGCCGCCCCAGCGGCAGGACGAGGTGCAGCAGCGGCGCGGCCAGCAAGGGCGCGATCCCGCCGAACACGAAGATCATCCGCCAGTCCTCGGCCAGCGGCGAGCGCGCCAGCAGGCCCGCCAGCGCCCCGCCCAGCGGTAGGCCGGCCGTGACCACCGCCACCATGGTCGCCTTGCGCGCCGCGCCCGCCTGCTCCGAGGCCAAGGCGATCAGCATCGGCATGGCCCCGCCCAGGCCCAGGCCCGTCAGGAAGCGCACCGCCAGCAAGGGCTCGAAACCGCGGGCCAGCGGCGTGGCCAGCGAGAACAGGCCGAACGCGATCGCGGAAAACACCAGCACCGGCCGGCGGCCAATGCGGTCGGCGATCGCCCCGCCGCCCGAGGCGCCCAGCATCAGCCCGATCAGGCTGGCGCTGAACGCCCAGCCGGCCTGGCCGGGCGACAGGCCCAGGGCCGGGACCATGCGCGGCGCGGCCACGCCCATCGACTGGATGTCGAAGCCCTCCAGCATCGCCGCCAGCAGGCAGACCACCCAGATCATCCACGCCCTGCTCGGCGCTCGCCTATCCGCGTCCATGGCCGCCTCCCCGTTGGGCTAATCGATATACGCTGAGAGTTGAATTTACCCGCCTTCCTGGGCCTCGTGCCCAGGACCCAGGGTTCAACTTCAGCGCAATTGAGGCTGAGTTCACGGCCTTTCGGTCGCGCGGCCCCAAAGAGGCCCCACCTGCCTCGAACATGGGTCCTGGGCACAGGGCCCAGGAAGGCAGTGGGATTTCCCCAGATGAATGTCGATCGGCTCTAGGACGAGACTAGGACAGACTAGGGACGGGGAACAGAACCGGGCGCGTCGGCCCCGAACACCCATTCCGCGAAGAGCGGGCGCAGATCCCGGCCGCTGGACGCTTCCATGGCGCGCTCGAAGTCGAGGCTGGTGACCGCGCCGCCGGCATGGGCTCGCGTATAGCGTCGCAAGCCGGCCCAGAAAGCCCGTTCGCCCAAGGTGGTCCGCAGATGATCCATGAACAGCGCGCCCTTGCTGTATTGGACCGCCCGCCGCGTCGCCAGGCTCGGATAACGTCCGTCCCAGGCCAACGGCTTGTCGAAGCCCGCCGCCCGCGCCTTGTCCAGGCGGCCACGCGCCACGGCCAGTTCGGCGTCGTAGGCGGCGCGCCCGTAGCGATGCTCTTTCCAAGCGGCGGTCATGAAGGTCGTGACGCCCTCGTTGAGCCAGAAGTCCTTCAGCGTCGCGCAGGTGACCAGATTGCCCCACCACTGGTGGGCCAGTTCGTGGGCGATGGCCCAGTCCTGGGCGGGGTCGTCCGCATTGGTCGCCAGCGCCTCGACGCCCAGGACGGAATAGGTCGCCGCCTCCTGCGCCTCGCGCCCCTTGACCAGCAGCTGGCTGTATTCGGAGACGGGCAGCGGCGCGCCGGCCTTGTCGGCGAAGAACCGGACCATGTCGCCCGTCGGCGCGAACCGCCGCTTCAGTTCGTCCGCGTCGGCGACCTCGCTGAGATAGGTCAGCCTGGCCGACCCGACCCGTTCCTCGACGCGGGCGAACCGGCCGACCGCGAAGCCGAACAGATAGGCCGAATAGGGCCGCGGCGCCGTCCAGCGATGAAGTTCGCCGCCGTCGGGCGCCGGTGTCTTGGCCACCTTCCGGCCGACCGACAGCGTCTCCATCCCGGCCGGCACATGGAGCGCCAGCGAGAACGCCGCCTTGTCGCCGAACTGGTCCTGAAGGCAGATCATCCAGTCGCAGGCGAAGTAGCTGGTGTAGAGCGACGTCGCCGACCCAGACAGGCCGCGCGCGGGCCGGCCGTGATACTGCACCTCCAGCCTGACGGCGCGTCCACGCTTGAGCGGCTGCCCCAGCGCGAAGCCGAGACCGTCGTCCTCGGACCGGGCGGTGACGGGAACGCCGTCGAGGGTCGCCTTGTCGATGGTCAGCCCGTTGCCCGAGAAATCGAGGCGCTGGAGCCCATCCCGCGTCGCGCGCAAGGTGATGACCTCGCGCCCGGCCACCGTTCCGTTCGGGATGTCCGGCGTCAGCGCCAGATCATAGCGCGTGACGTCGAAGCCTTCGCCCGGCGCGGCGGCGGCCAGGGCGGGGCCGGTCAGCAGGCCGATCGCCAGCGCGGCCCGGACAAGCTTGGTCTTCACATGCGCCATCGCCGCTCCCTGCTTCGGCCGAAGCTTGGCTTTACGAAAAACTCAACTTCGGCTGGCATTTATCGCTTTGGCCCATTTGGGGGCGAAAGGGAACGACGATGTCGAAGAGAAACCTAGCGGACCTCGTAGCGATCGCCGAGAAGGGCGGCGGCTTCGACCTCAGCGCCAGCGACTACGCGGCCACCGAGCTGGTCACGGTCGCCGACAGCCTCTGCAGCGGCGCGACGCTGCGGATCCGTGACGCGGACGCCTTGAGCACGGCGGAGCTCGGCTCGATCGCCCAGCACGGGCCGCCCGGCGCGGTGCAGTTCGCCTTCTAGGTCACAATCGGCCGCGTCCGCCGCCCCGGAGCCGGTCGAGGCCGCGCGTCGGGGCGTCTTCGGCGTCGAGGTCCCGCATTGCCAAAACCGAGGTGGGGGCCGACGCGGCCGCGAAGACCGCGCCGGCTCGGGCCGGCTTGGGCGGGGGCGTCATCGCCGCGATCTTGCGGGCGTTGGCGGCCATCTCGCCGCAGGCCCTGGCCTTGTCGCGGGCCTTGCGGATCAGGACGGGATCGTCGCTGGAGGCGATCGTCTCCCAGACCGCGTCGAGCGCCTTCATGAGCTTGGCTTGCAGGTTTTCGCACCAGGTGCGTGAGGAGGATTGGGTCATGCCTCCAGCTTGAGGCCGGTCGGAGCACCGGGGATAAGAAACGTGCGTTTTCCCACAAGCCTTTGAATTCGTTGTGGCGAGGTCGAAAAAGTACGGGGATTGAGTCCTCCCCCGCGCTGCGGGGGAGGTGGCCCGGAGGGTCGGAGGGGGCCAGCACGGCCGACCTCCAGCTAGCCCCCTCAGTCGCTCCGCGACAGCTCCCCCGCGTCGCGGGGGAGCATCGCCGCCCCCGCTCGCCCTGTGGATAACTTTCGCCGCGACGGCGGGATTGCCAGTCGCCCTCCTCCGCCGCACAGTCGCGCCCAACAAGTGTTCGGGGAGGTTGCGATGGGTGTCGGGGGAAGGGTCGCGCTGACGGCCGTGGGTCTGGTCCTGGCCGTGGCCGGCGTGGTCGCCGTGCGCACCGCCACCTTCAAGGCTCCGGCCCAGGTCGATCCCGGCGCGGTCAGGCTTGCCGCTGGACGTCCGCTGGACGTCGGCAAGGTCGCCGGACACTTGGCCGAGGCCGTCCGCTTCCAGACGATCAGCCACCAGGACAAGGCCGAAGACCAGCCGGCCGAGTGGGACAAGCTTCACGCCTGGCTGCAGGCGACCTACCCGCAGGCCCACAAGGTGATGACCCGCGAGGTCGTGGCCGAGCACACTCTGGTCTACACCTGGCCCGGCTCGAACCCGGCCCTGCCGCCGATCGTGCTGATGGCCCACCAGGACGTGGTGCCGGTCACGCCCGGCAGCGAGGGCCAGTGGAGCCATCCGCCGTTCGACGGGGTCATCGCCGACGGCGCGGTCTGGGGCCGGGGCTCGATCGACGACAAGGGCTCGCTGGTCACCCTGTTCGAGGCGCTGGACGCCGTCGCCGCCAGCGGCTTCAGGCCCGTGCGCACGATCATCGTGGTCAGCGGCCATGACGAGGAGGTGCGCGGCGTCGGGGCCCGGGCCGCCGCGGCCCTGCTCAAATCGCGCGGAATCAAGGCCCAGTTCGTGCTGGACGAGGGCATGGCCGTGGTCGCCGACCATCCGGTCACCGGCCAGCCCGCCGCGATCATCGGCACGGCCGAGAAGGGCTATGCGACGATGAAGGTCGTGGCTCCGGCCGTCGGCGGCCACTCGTCGGCCCCGCCCAAGGACGGCGGCGGCGTCGTCACCCTGTCGCGCGCCGTGGCGGCGATCAGCGACCATCCGTTCCCCATGAAGTTCCAGGGTCCGGGCGCGGACATGCTGAAGGCCATCGCCCCGCACGCCTCGCCGGTGGTCAAGATCTTCGCCGCCAACACCTGGCTGTTCTCGCCGCTGCTGGTGAAGGTCACGGCCAAGACCCCGGCCGGGGCGGCCATGCTGCACACCACCATCGCCCCGACCATGCTGAAGGGCTCGCCCAAGGAGAACGTGCTGCCGCAGGACGCCACGGCCTGGATCAACTACCGCATCGCGCCCGGCGACACCTCGGCCAGCGTGATGACCCGGGCCAAGGGCGCGGTCGGCGACCTGCCGGTGCAGCTGTCGTGGACCAAGACCCCGGACGAGCCCTCGGCCGTGTCCTCGACCAGCTCGGACGCCTGGAAGACCCTGGCCGGACTGGCCGCCGACGAGAGCAAGGCCCCGGTCGTGCCGGGCCTGGTCACCGCCGGCACCGACAGCCGCTACCTGGGCGAGGTGGCCAGCGACGTCTACCGCTTCCAGCCGTTGGTGCTGAAGGTCGACGAGACCAAGATCATCCACGGCACGAACGAGCACATCAGCCTGGACAATGTCGAGCGGATGGTGCGCTTCTACCAGCGTCTGGTGGAGACGGCCGCGTCGCGATAGTGGCCCTCTTCCGAACCGCCCCCTCAACCGCCTTCCAGGCCTTGTGCCTGGGACCCATGGCGGGACCGGGCTCGGGTCATCCGAAGTGACGCCGTCAGCGTGGCCGCGCACAATCCAGCGACTGGGCGGCGGAACGATGGGTCCCAGGCACAAGGCCTGGGAAGGCGGAGTATTTTTCGGCTTTCAATCTTGAAGCCGCCAAAAGCTTGAGCGTGACGCAGGGACCCGAACGCGCGACATTGGGCCTCAAGTGACGGCGTTCACAAACCCACGTTAGAAGCTTTCCATGCCTCCCGCCGACGACTCTCCGCTCCTGAAAGCCAAGCTGGCCAAGCCAATCGTCGACAAGTTCGGCGAAGGCTTCGTCTGGGACGCCTGGTACGTGGCCTGCCTGTCGCCCGACCTCAAAGCCGGCAAGATGGACAAGCGCGAATATCTCGGCGAGCCGGTGCTGCTGGGCCGCACGCGGGCCGGGGCGGTCTACGCCATCCGCGACATCTGCCCCCACCGCGCCGCCGCCCTGTCGGCCGGCCGGGTCCACCGCGAGGCCGACGGGACCGACAGCGTCGAGTGTCCCTATCACGGCTGGCGGTTCGGACCGGACGGGGCCTGCAAGGCGATCCCGTCCCTGACCGGCGACAGCGACTTCGACATCTCCAAGGTGCGGGTGCGCCGCTATCCGACGGTCGAGCAGCAGGGCCTGGTCTGGATCTGGATGTCCTCGGACCCGCGCTTCGACGGCGCCCCGCCCGAGCCGCCGCCGACCATCCCCGGCGTGGTGGGCGGCAAGCCCAAGCTGGTCGACCACCTGGACTACGACATCCATATCGACCACGCGGTGCTGGGCCTGATCGATCCGGCCCACGGCCCCTATGTCCATCAGCAATGGTGGTGGCGGACCAAGACCAGCCAGCACGAGAAGAACAAGCGCTTCGCCCCCTCGGAGGCTGGCTTCACCATGGTGCGGCACGAGCCGTCCAAGAACTCCAAGGCCTACGCCATCCTGGGCGGCGAGCCGCTGACCGAGATCACCTTCCGCCTGCCCGGCCTGCGCTGGGAGCACGTGACGGTCGGCGACAAACAGGTGCTGGCCCTGTCGGCCATGACGCCGATCAACGCCCACAAGACCCGGATGAACCAGATCATGTGGTCGGATCACTGGGCCTTCACGGCGCTGTATCCGATCATCCGGATCGCGGCCCGCGCCTTCCTGCGCCAGGACGGCGCCATCGTCGCGGCCCAGACGCCGGGGCTGCGCAGCAATCCGCCGCTGATGTGGGTAGGCGACGCCGACCAGCAGGCCCGCTGGTACCACCAGTGCAAGCGCGAATGGGCCGCCAGCCGGAGCGAGGGGCGGGCTTTCGTGAACCCGGTCAAGGATTCGACGCTGCGGTGGCGGACTTAGGGGATTTCCCCCTCTCCCCTTGCGGGAGAGGGTGGCCCGCGAAGCGGGTCGGGTGAGGGGTCGCACTCCGCTTTCGGATAGGCTTTTCAACCCCTCATCCGTCAGCTTCGCTGACACCTTCTCCCGCAAGGGGAGAAGGGAAGGGCTTGGGAAATGGCGCTGAGCTGCAAAATTTATCAGGCGCGACTGCTCGCCAGCCTCCGCACCCTGCCCTCGGCGCGCGGCTGGGCGTTCTGCGGTCTCGTCTCCGCCGCCACCCTGGCGCTGATGATGCTGATCGGCTTCACGACCGGATTCTACACGCTCCAGCCCGCCGAGCCCGGCCTGCCCCTGCGGCTGCTGGTGGTGTTCTTCGTCCCGGCCCTGGGCGAGGAGATCCCGTTCCGAGGCCTGCTGACACCAGGCCCCGAAGAGACCCAACGTCCGAAGCTCGAGATCGCCGTCTCCACCGCCCTCTACACCCTCTGGCACGTGGTCGAGGCCGTGACCTTCCTGAAGTCCGCCGCCAGCGTATTCCTGCGGCCCGACTTCCTGCTGTGCTGCGCGGTGCTGGGCCTGGGCTGCGCGGTGATGAAGCGCCGGACCGGCTCGGTCTGGCCGGCGGTGATCCTGCACTGGGCCCTGGTGGTGATCTGGCAGACCTGGCTGGGCGGGGTCCGCGCGCTGGGCGGTTGATGCCGGCGGCGCGTCGGGCCACTCTGCGTCGCTAAACCTCCGGAGGAGTTACATGCGGCGCGCCATCGGTCTCTGCCTAAGCCTACTCATCGCCGCGCCCGCCTTCGCGGCGCCCGAGACGCCGTTCGCCCACTATCAGGCGGTGACCGCCAAGACCCCCGGCGGCTGTCCCGGTTTCGGCGACCTCGACCTGGCGCGACTGCCGCCGGACGCCTGGACGACGCCGCCGCCGGTCCTGGCCGACCACCAGGCCTTGCGCGCCAAGACGGGCGCCGCGCCGCCGCCGACGGCGGGCCAGCGCCTGATGATCCTGTGGAGCGGCGGCCACCACGAGTCGGTCTCGGGCAGCGTGGCGGTGGTGCGCGGCGCCGACGGAGTCTGGCGCGCCAGCGGCGTCGACACCTACGAATCCTGGGTCCCGCCGCCGCCGTTGACGACCTTGAAGCCGGCGCCCCTGGGCCAGGAAGCCGCGCCGACGCCGGATCCGACGCCGCGGCGTCCCAGCGTCTCGCGGCGCGAATGGGTGCTGAGCGCCGGCGACAGCGCCAGGATGGACGCCCTGGTCGCCAGCCCCTGCCTCGAGGCCGAGCCGCGCGGCGTCATCCTGCACACCCGCCCCTACCGGCTGGATGGAAGTCAGGCGTTCTGCGTCGGCGGCGTGGTCACGACCCTGGAAGTGTTCGACGCTCGCGAACGGCGCCTGGCCAGCACCCAGCATTGCGGCCGCTGGGGCGTGGCGGGGCAGATCGTCGACCTGGCCTTCACGAGCGCGCCACCGCGATAGCTCATATGAAAAGCCCGTCCGGTCAGGGGGTGACCGAACGGGCTCTCTTGTCGAAGCGCGGCCAGAGGGACGGAGCGGACGCGCTCCGAAAGCTCGGCGAGGGTGACAGCCGAAAGTGGAAGCCGGTTTCGGCGCCCGTCACCCTCGAAAGCCTAGGTCCCGATTAGGCGCGGTAGACGTAGGCGCTGGAGACGTAGCCGACGCCGACGCCGTCCTGGCCGACCAGGATCCACTTGCCGTCACCGGTGCGGCCCAGGGCCTGGAAGGTCGTGCCCGACTCCACGGCGCCCAGACGTTCGCCCCGGGTCGAGGCGGCGGCGCGCAGGTTCAGGGTCGAGCGGGCGACGTACTTCTTCTCGATCTTGACCAGCGGCGCGGCCTGGACGGTCTGGGCGTAGCGGTAGCCGCCCGACTTGTAGATCCCGCCGACCTCCTTGGCCGCGTCGCTCTTCTGCATGCCGCAGCCGACCGCCGAACCGGCGCCCGCGCCGACCACGGCGCCGATGGCCGTGCCCGTACCACGATCGCCCTTGCCGGCGATCTTGTTGCCGGCGACCGCGCCCAGCAGGCCGCCCAGCACCGCGCCGACTTCCTGCTTGGAGCCCGAGGCCTTGCAGCCGACGACGCCGGCGCTGGCTTGCGGGGCGGCGGTCAGGGCCAGGGCCGAGGCGGCCGCGCCGATGGTCAGGGTGATGGTCTTGATCTTGGTGGTGATGGTCATGGTCTTGTTCCTTCGTCCCTTGTGATGTGTCCGAGGCCGTCTCGACCTCGTGAGACGCAACATGACAAGGCGAAGCTGAACGGTGTCGGCGACCCGACTGACAGAGTTCGTTCATGTTGGAAAAAAGTTTGGGGGAGCGTCCCCAACCCCTCTCCCCTTGCGGGAGAGGGTGACCCGCGCAGCGGGTCGGGTGAGGGGTTGAAGGACCGAGCAACCGCGACCGCCATCGATGCCAAGCGCCAAGCCGACAGGACTATCGACCCCTCATCCGACCGCCTTCGGCGGCCACCTTCTCCCGCATGGGGAGAAGGAAGACTTCAAGCCCCCAGCGCGTAGGGCCCGCTCTTCTCCAGGGCCGCCTTCCAGGCCGGGCGTTCGTGCATCCGCCCGATCCAGGCGGCCATGTGCGGATAGTCGGCCAACTTGCCCATGGCCCGGGCGACCTCGGGCACGAAGCTCATCTGGATATCGGCCCCGGTCAGGGTCTCGCCGACGAAGACCTCGCGGCCCGCCAGGTGATCGTTGACGAACGACAGGTGGTTGCCGATCTCACCCTGGATGCGCGGGTGCAGCGGCGCGCCTGCCTCGCCCAGGCGGCCGACATACATGTTGAGCATCAGCGGCAGCATGGCCGAGCCCTCGGCGTAGTGCAGCCATTGCTGGTAGCGGTCGAAGTCGGCCGAGGCCGGATCGGGGGCCAGGCGGCCCTCGCCATGGCGGCGGATCACGTAGTCGATGATCGCCCCGGACTCGATGATCGTCAGATCCCCATCCACGATCACCGGCGACTTGCCCAGCGGATGGATCGCCGTCAGCGACGGCGGGGCCAGGCGGGTCTTAGGATCGCGGGTGTGGAAGACGATCTCGTAGGGCAGGCCCAGCTCCTCCAGCAGCCAGAGGATCCGCTGCGAGCGCGACTCGTTCAGGTGATGGACCGTGAGCATGTTTCTTCCCCTTTTATGACTTTTATGCTGCGCTGCGACATTGCTCGCAGATGCGAAATGAGCCACGGTGAAAGAAAACAACTGTTTGGCCCAAGACGCCACTTGGGAATGGGGAGCAAGCTAATGACCGATACGGTCAGCCAGGACACCGCCGAGACTCTCATCTTGCCAGGCTTGATCGGCCTGCTGCGCGAAGCGGCTGACTCCGCCAGCTTGTTCGTGGCCGAGGCCAAGCCGCAGGTGCTGGCCCACATCGCCGGCCCCAATGGCCCCAATGGCGGCAAGGTCGACCGCAAGCTGGCCGACGTCCACCAGCACCGCGTCCACGGCTATGGCTGGTACGCGGCCTATGCCGAGCTGATGAACCAGGTCGCCGGCTGGGCCGAGCGGCTGCAGGCCGAGGGCCGGTTCGGCGAGATCGAGGCGCTGCTGGCCCAGCTGCTGTTCTCCGAATACGCCGCCCAGCTGATCGGCGGCGTGCCGATGAACCAGGGCGAGATCGTCCGCCCCGCGCACCTGATCGAAGACCGCGCGGTGATGAACCGCCTGTTCTCGAACGGCATCATGAAGCTGATGGTCGAGGGCGGCACGCAAGCCGTGAAGACCCGCATCGCCCGGCGCCTGGCCGAAGCGCGCGGCCGGCCGACCCTGGAGCACACCGGCCTCGACGAGACGTTCGAGATGGTCCGCGACCAGTTCCACGCCTTCGCCGAGGAGAAGGTCACCCCCTTCGCCCACGACTGGCACCTGAAGGACCAGCTGATCCCGATCGAACTGGTCGAGGAGCTGGGCGCGCTGGGCGTGTTCGGCCTGACCATCCCCGAGGAATACGGCGGCAGCGGCATGGGCAAGACCGCCATGTGCGTGGTGTCCGAGGAGCTGTCGCGGGCCTGGATCGGCGTCGGCTCGCTGGCCACCCGCTCGGAGATCGCCGGCGAGCTAATCCTGACCGGCGGCACCGACGCCCAGAAGCAATATTGGCTGCCCCGGATCGCCAGCGCCGAGATCCTGCCGACCGCCGTCTTCACGGAACCCAACACCGGCAGCGACCTCGGGTCCTTGCGCACCCGCGCCGTGCTCGACGGCGACCGGTATGTGGTGACCGGGAACAAGACCTGGATCACCCACGCCGCCCGCGCCGACGTCATGACCCTGCTGGTCCGCACTGACTCGGCCACCACCGACTATCGCGGCCTGTCGATGCTGCTGGCCCCCAAGCCGCGCGGCGTCGAAGGGAACGACTTCCCCGCCCAGGGCATGGGCGGCGGCGAGATCGGGGTGATCGGCTATCGCGGCATGAAGGAGTACGAGCTGGCCTTCGACGGCTTCACCGTGCCGGCCGAGAACCTGCTGGGCGGTGTGCCGGGCCAGGGCTTCAAGCAGCTGATGGCCACCTTCGAGAGCGCCCGCATCCAGACCGCCGCCCGCGCCATCGGCGTGGCCCAGGCGGCGCTGGAGACGGGCCTGGCCTACGCCCTGGACCGCCAGCAATTCGGCCAGGCGATCTTCGAATTCCCCCGCGTCGCCAACAAGCTGGCCATGATGGCCGCCGAGATCATGGGCGTGCGCCAGCTGACCTACTACGCCGCCCGCCAGAAGGACGAGGGCAAGCGCTGCGACCTCGAGGCCGGCATGGCCAAGCTGATCGCCGCCCGCGTCGCCTGGGCGGCGGCCGACAACGCCCTGCAGATCCACGGCGGCAACGGCTTCGCGATGGAGTACGCGGCGAGCCGGCTGCTGGCGGATGCGCGGATCCTCAACATCTTCGAAGGGGCGGGGGAGATCCAGGCGCAGGTGATCGCGCGGCGGCTGCTGGACGAGGGGAATTAGAAAAATCCCTTTCCCCGAGGGAGAGGGCGGGGCCCGCGCCAAAGGCGTGGGAGGGTGAGGGGTTAAGCGGCCAACGGTGAAACCCCTCACCTCCCATTGCTGCGCAATGGGTCCCTCCTCTCCCTCTGGGAGAGGAACGATAATTGCGCCTTGTCCGTACGCTGAGGCTCAGCCTAGCCTCACGACCCAGACAAAAGGACGCTTCCATGCTCGCCACGACCCGCCGCGCCGCCCTCCTCTCGGCTTTCGCGACAACCGGCCTGGCGGCATTCGAGAACAAGGCCTGGGCCCAGGAGACCGGCGCGGTCGGGGCGGCGGTCGACCGTTACGCGCAGGAGGTCATGGCCGCCTTCCCCGACCAGCCGGGCCTGGGGATCACCGTCGTCGAGAACGGCAGGGTCACCCTGGCCAAGGGCTATGGCGTCAAGAAACTGGGAACCCAGGACCGCTGCGACGAGAACACCGTCTTCGGCATCGCCTCGAACACCAAGGCCATGACCGCCGCCCTGATCGCCATGCTGGTCGAGGAAGGCAAGGTCGAGTGGGACGCGCCGGTCACCAGGTATCTCCCGCAATTCCAGATGAGCGACCCGGCCATCACCAAGCTGATGACCGTCCGCGACCTGCTGGTCCACCGCAGCGGCCTGACCCTGGGGGCCGGCGACCTGATGATCTGGCCGGCCCCGACCCACACCCGGGCCGAGATCGTCGCGGGCCTGAAATACCTGCCGATCGGCGGCCAGTTCCGGGGCGGCTACGCCTATGACAACGTCCTCTATGTCGCGGCCGGGGCGCTGATCGAGGCGGTCACCGGCCAGACCTGGGAAGCGGTGATCAAGGCCCGGATCTTCGATCCCCTCGGCATGACCAGCACCGTCTCCAGCCCCGCCCTGGTCGACCGCGCCCGCCGGGCCGAGCCGCACGCCCGCCTGGGTCCGCCGGTGCGCGGCCTGGGCCCCCAGACCGTGCTGCCGTTCGACGCCAGCTTCGACGCCGCCGGTCCGGCCGGCGGGGTCAATTCCACGCCCAAGGACATCGCCAAGTGGATGCAGGTGCAGCTGGCCCTGGGCATGCTGCCCGACGCCCGCCGCCTGTGGAGCGAGCCCACCGCCCGCGAGATGTGGAAGCCGCAGACCATCACCACCTCGACCGACGGCCCGACCGACGAGAACCCGGTCCGCCCCTCGATCCAGGCCTACGCCCTGGGCTGGTTCGTCCAGGATCATCGCGGCGAGCGCCTGCTCTGGCACACCGGCGGCCTGGCCGGCTTCATCTCGTACACCGGCCTGCTGCCGGGCCGCCGCAGCGGGATCATGGTGATGACCAACGCCGAGGAGACCCCGGTGCTGCGGTCGCTGCGCTACGGCGGCCCCGACCGGCTGCAGGGGCGCGCCGACTTCGACTGGATCGCCTCCAGCAAGCGCGTCCAGGCCGAGGCCGACGCCCAGACGGTCAAGGACGCGGCCCGGGCCGTCGCCCCCAGCAGCGGGGCCAAGCCCAGCCTGCCGCTCTCGGCCTATGCCGGCGTCTATCGCGACCCCTGGTACGGCACGGTGACGATCAGCGTGGTGGGAAAAGGCAAGGCCCAGTCCCTGCACGTCTCGTTCGACAAGACCCCCGCCCTGCGCGGCAAGCTCGACCCGTTCGACGGCGAGACCTTCAAAACCACCTTCGACGACCGCACCCAGGAGGACGCCTTCTTCACGTTCGACCTGAAGGACGGCAAGGTGATCTCGACCCTGGTCAAGGCCGTTTCGCCGCTGGCCGACTTCAGTTTCGACTACCAGGACCTGCGCCTGATCAAGGAAAGCTAGACCGCACCGGAAGCTTGGAACCCACAATCAACAGCCGCGTTCAGAAAATAGTTTGGGGTGGGTCTGTGTGGGCGAGGGCTCCTGAGCTCGGCCCCACCCCTGATGTCGCCCCGAGGGGCGCAGTTGGGGGAAGCTGGGCATGCAAGGCGTTCTGGAACGGGCCTCGGGCCGAGAGCTCGACGGGCATCAATTGCTGGCGGCGCTGCGGGCGTTCCGGCGCGGTGATTTCTCGGTCCGTCTGCCCACGGATCTCAGCGGCCTCGACGGCGAGCTGGCCGAGGCGTTCAACGACGCGGTCGACCTGAACGACCGGCTCTCGAAGGAATTCGAGCGCCTGCGCGACGTGGTCGGCCGGCAGGGCAAGATCAACCAGCGAGCCCAGCTGCCCGGCGCGGTGGGGGCCTGGGCCGACAGCGTCGAGGCGGTCAACAGCCTGATCACCGACATGGTCCACCCGACCGCCGAAATGGCCCGGGTGATCGGCGCCGTGGCCAACGGCGACCTCTCCCAGACCATGAACCTCGAGAACGAGGACCGTCCGCTGCGCGGCGAGTTCCTGCGCATCGGCAAGGTCGTCAACACCATGGTGGGCCAGCTGGGCTCGTTCGCCTCCGAAGTGACCCGCGTGGCGCGGGAAGTCGGCACCGAGGGCAAGCTGGGCGGTCAGGCCCAGGTCAAGGGCGTCGCCGGGACCTGGAAGGACCTCACCGACAACGTCAATCTGATGGCCGCCAACCTGACCGGCCAGGTCCGCAACATCGCCGAGGTGACCACCGCCGTCGCCAACGGCGACCTCTCGCGCAAGATCACCGTCGACGTGAAGGGCGAGGTGCTGGAGCTGAAGAACACCATCAACACCATGGTGGACCAGCTCAACAGCTTCGCCTCGGAAGTCACCCGCGTGGCCCGCGAAGTCGGCACCGAAGGCAAGCTGGGCGGCCAGGCCAACGTCAAGGGCGTGGCCGGCACGTGGAAGGAGCTGACCGACAACGTCAACCTGATGGCCGGCAACCTGACCGGCCAGGTCCGCAACATCGCCGAGGTGACCACCGCCGTGGCCCGCGGCGACTTGTCCAAGAAGATCACCGTCGACGTGCGCGGCGAAATCCTGGAGCTGAAGGACACCATCAACGTCATGGTGGACCAGCTGAACGCCTTCGCCTCGGAAGTGACGCGGGTGGCCCGCGAGGTCGGCACCGAGGGCAAGCTGGGCGGCCAAGCGCGAGTCGAGGGTGTGACCGGGGCCTGGAAGGACCTGACCGACAACGTCAACTTCATGGCCGCCAACCTGACCGGCCAAGTGCGGAACATCGCCGAGGTGACCACCGCCGTGGCCATGGGCGACTTGTCCAAGAAGATCACCGTCGACGTGAAGGGCGAGATCCTGGAACTGAAGTCGACCATCAACATCATGGTCGACCAGCTCAACGCCTTCGCCTCGGAAGTCACCCGCGTGGCGCGGGAGGTCGGCACCGAAGGCAAGCTGGGCGGCCAGGCCAACGTCACCGGCGTCGGCGGCACCTGGAAGGAGCTGACCGACAACGTCAACCTGATGGCCGGCAACCTGACGGGTCAGGTCCGCAACATCGCCGAGGTGACCACCGCCGTCGCCACCGGCGACTTGTCCAAGAAGATCACCGTCGACGTGAAGGGCGAGATCCTGGAGCTGAAGAACACCATCAACGTCATGGTGGACCAGCTGAACTCCTTCTCCTCGGAAGTGACCCGTGTGGCCCGCGAAGTCGGCACCGAGGGCAAGTTGGGCGGCCAGGCCCAGGTCAAGGGCGTCACCGGGGCCTGGAAGGACCTCACCGACAACGTCAACTTCATGGCCGCCAACCTGACCGGCCAGGTCCGCAACATCGCCGACGTCACCACCGCCGTGGCCAACGGCGACCTCAGCAAGAAGATCACCGTCGACGTGAAGGGCGAGATCCTCGAGCTGAAGAACACCATCAACACCATGGTGGACCAGCTCAACGCCTTCGCCTCGGAAGTGACCCGCGTGGCGCGCGAAGTCGGCACCGAGGGCAAGCTGGGCGGCCAGGCCCAGGTCAAGGGCGTCGGCGGCACGTGGAAGGAGCTGACCGACAACGTCAACCTGATGGCCGGCAACCTGACCGGCCAGGTGCGGAACATCGCCGAGGTGACGACCGCCGTGGCCATGGGCGACCTCAGCAAGAAGATCACCGTCGACGTGAAGGGCGAGATCCTCGAGCTGAAGAACACCATCAACGTCATGGTCGATCAGCTGAACTCGTTCTCGTCGGAAGTGACCCGCGTGGCCCGCGAAGTCGGCACCGAGGGCAAGCTGGGCGGCCAGGCCCAGGTGAAGGGCGTCGCCGGCACCTGGAAGGACCTGACCGACAACGTCAACTTCATGGCCGCCAACCTGACCGGCCAGGTGCGGAACATCGCCGACGTGACGACCGCCGTCGCCAAGGGCGACCTTTCCAAGAAGATCACCGTCGACGTGAAGGGCGAGATCCTCGAGCTGAAGTCGACGATCAACGTCATGGTCGATCAGCTGAACGGCTTCGCCTCGGAAGTGACCCGCGTGGCGCGGGAAGTCGGCACCGAAGGCAAGCTGGGCGGCCAGGCCCAGGTGCCCGGCGTGGCCGGCACCTGGAAGGACCTGACCGACAACGTCAACATGATGGCCGCCAACCTGACCGGCCAGGTGCGCAACATCGCCGACGTCGTCACCGCCGTGGCCCAGGGCAACCTGAAGCGCAAGCTGACCCTGGACGCCAAGGGCGAGATCGCCTCGCTGGCCGACACCATCAACGGCATGATCGAGACCCTGGCCACCTTCGCCGACCAGGTGACCAACGTGGCCCGCGAGGTGGGTTCGGAAGGCAAGCTGGGCGGCCAGGCGCGGGTGCCCGGCGCCGCCGGCCTGTGGCGCGACCTGACCGACAACGTCAACGAGCTGGCCGCCAACCTGACCACCCAGGTCCGCGCCATCGCCGAGGTGTCGACGGCCGTGACCAAGGGCGACCTGACCCGCTCGATCACCGTCGAAGCCTCGGGTGAAGTCGCGGCCCTGAAGGACAACATCAACGAGATGATCCGCAATCTGAAGGATCAGACTCTGAAGAACACCGAGCAGGACTGGCTGAAGACCAACCTGGCCCGGTTCAGCCGCATGCTGCAGGGCGAGCGCGACCTGTCGACGGTGTCGAACCTCGTCCTGTCCGAGCTGGCCCCGCTGATCAACGCCCAGCACGGGGTGTTCTACGTCTCCGACACCGACGAGAGCGGCCAGGCCGTGCTGAACCTGGCCGCCAGCTACGCCGGCAATCGCCGCAAGCCGCCGGCCGGCCAGCTGCGCCTGCGCGAAGGCCTGATCGGCCAGTGCGCGGCGGAGAAGGAGCGCATCCTGCTGACCAACGTCCCCAAGGACTATGTCAAGGTCAGCTCGGGCCTGGGCGAGAGCGCCCCGCGCAGCATCATCGTCCTGCCCGCCTTGTTCGAGGGCGAGCTGAAGGCGGTGATCGAACTGGCCAGCTTCGGCGAGTTCAACGAGACCCAGCAGGCCTTCCTGGACCAGCTGATGGAATCGATCGGCATCGTGCTGTCGACCATCGCCGCCAACATGCGGACCGAGGGCCTGCTCGAGCAGTCGCAGCTACTGACCGCCGAACTCCAGGCCCAGCAGGGCGAGCTGAAGAAGACCAACGACCGCCTGGAACTGCAGGCCGCCTCGCTCCGCCAGTCGGAGGAGCTGCTGCGCTCCAAGCAGGAGGAACTGCAGCAGACCAACGCCGAACTGGAAGACAAGGCGATGCTGCTGTCGGCCCAGAACAAGCAGGTGGAAGCCAAGAACACCGAGGTCGAACAGGCCAAGGCGGCGCTGGAGGAAAAGGCCGAGCAGCTGGCCCTGACGTCCAAGTACAAGTCCGAGTTCCTGGCCAATATGAGCCACGAGCTGCGCACGCCGCTGAACAGCCTGCTGATCCTGTCCAAGATGCTCAGCGAGAACGCGCAGGGGAACTTGAGCGACAAGCAGGTCGAGTTCGCCCGCAACATCCACAGCGCCGGCGCCGACCTGCTGGGCCTGATCAACGATATCCTCGACCTGTCCAAGATCGAGAGCGGCACGGTCACCCTGGACATCGGCCAGATGCCGTTCGCCGCCCTGCGCGACCAGACCCAGCGCACCTTCGCCCAGCTCGCCCAGGACAAGAAGCTGGACTTCCTGATCGAGATCGACCCCGCCCTGCCGCCGGCCATGTACACCGACGACAAGCGCCTGCAGCAGGTGATCAAGAACCTGCTGTCGAACGCCTTCAAGTTCACGCAACAAGGCTCGGTCAAGCTGGCCGTGCGCCGCGCCGAGTCCGGCTGGGCGCTGGGCAACGACCACCTGAACAAGGCCGGCCAGGTGCTGGCCTTCGAGGTCGAGGACACCGGCATCGGCATCCCCGAGGACAAGCAGCGGATCATCTTCGAGGCCTTCCAGCAGGCCGACGGCACCACCAGCCGCAAGTACGGCGGCACGGGCCTGGGCCTGTCGATCAGCCGCGAGATCACCCGCCTGCTCGGCGGCGAGCTGAAGGTGGTCTCGACGCCCGGCGTCGGCAGCACCTTCACCCTCTATCTGCCGCTGAACTTCAGCCCGACCGCCCAGCAGCAGCCGACCATGCCCGCGCCGCGCGCCCCGAGCAGCTCGGCGACCTTCACCTTCTCGACCGCCGACGCCCCGTCGTACGAGCCGGCCGAGACGGTGATCGATGACCGCGAGTCGATCACGCCCAACGACGCCACCGTGCTGATCGTCGAGGACGACCCCCGCTTCGCCTCGATCCTGCTGGCCCTGGCCCGCGACAGCGGCTTCAAGGGGGTGGTCACCGCCGAGGGCTCCAGCGTCCCGTCCCTGGCCCGCCGCTTCGCCCCCGAGGCCATCCTGCTGGACGTCGGCCTGCCCGACATGGACGGCCTGGCCCTGCTGGACCTGCTCAAGCGCACCCCCGAGACCCGGCACATCCCGGTGCAGGTGATCTCGGCCGACGACCGCGGCGGCCTGTCCCTGTCGATGGGCGCCCTGGGCTTCACCAGCAAGCCGGTCGAGCAGGAGGCGGTGGTCTCCACCCTCGACCGCGTCCGGCGCCTGGCCGACCAGCCCGAACGCACGCCGATCCTGGTCGGCGGCGATCCCGAGACCGCCGAGCTGTTGACCTCGGTGTTCGGCGCCGCGCGAACCGAGACCGGCCTCAACGCCCTCCCCGCCGAGGCCTTCACCGGCGAACGGGGCTGCCTGGTCGTGGCGGTCCGCGGCGGGACGGTCGGCCACACGCTGGACCTGCTGCGCCAGCACGGCGCGGTGTCGGGTTCGACGGTGCTGTACGCGCCGGGCGAGCTCGACGCCGAGGACGAGCGTCGCCTGCGCCTGGCCGTCTTCACCGGCGCGGCGCGGCTGGCCCGCACCAGCGAGCAGCTGATCGACCACGTGGCCCTGATCCAGCACGCGCCGTTCGAGCGCCTGCCCGACACGGCCCGCGCCATGCTGACCCGCACTCGCCACGCCGACACAGTGCTGATGGGCCGGACCGCCGTGGTCATCGACGACGACATCCGCAACATCTTCTCCCTGGCCAGCGCCCTGGAGGAGTACGGCATCGAGCTGCGCTACGCCGAGAGCGGCCGCGCGGGGCTGGAGCTGCTGGACAGCCTTCCCTCGGTCGACATGGTCCTGGTCGACATCATGATGCCCGACATGGACGGCTACGAGACCATGCGCGAGATTCGCGCGCGCGGTCGTTTCGCCGATCTGCCGGTGGTGGCCGTCACCGCCAAGGCCATGAAGGGCGACCGGCAGAAGTGCATCCAGGCCGGCGCTTCGGACTATGTGTCCAAGCCCGTCGACCTGGACCAGCTGATCTCGGTGCTGCGGGTCTCGGTGCAGCGGGCCGACGCCCGTCGCCTGGCCGGTGACAATATCATCAACCTGTCCAGCGTGGCCCAGTGACGACCATGTCGACACCCGCGGTCCAGTTCCCGCCCGAACCCATCCCGATCGACCGGCCTCGAGCCAAGGTGCTGATCGTCGACGACGACGAGCGCAACGCCTTCGCCGCCAGCCAAGCGCTGGAGTCGCTGGGCCAGGAGCTGGTCGTCGCCCGCTCGGGCCCCGAGGCGCTGCGCCGGCTGCTGACCGACGACTTCGCGGTCATCCTGCTGGACCTGCACATGCCCGACATGGACGGGTACGAGACGGCGGCCCTGATCCGCGAGCGCCGCCGCACCCGCGACGTGCCGATCGTCTTCCTGACCGCCGTGTTCCGCGACGAGGGCCACATCTTCAAGGCCTATTCGGCCGGCGCCGTGGACGTGGTGTTCAAGCCCGTCGACCCGTTCATCCTGCGCTCCAAGGTCCAGGTGCTGGTCGACCTGCACCTCAAGCGGGTCGAGCTGGCCCAGGAGCTGGAGAACCGCCAGCGCCTGATGGAGGAGAACGCCCGCGTCCACGCCGAGAAGCTGGAGGCCGAGCGCTCGCTGCAGACCAGCCTGCGTCGCCAGCAGGCGATCCAGCGGGCCCTGCCGATCGTGTTCTATTCCCGCGCCGCCGACCCGCCCTACGCGGCCCTGTCGGTCAGCGACAGCGTCAAGGGCCTGACCGGCTTCGAAGCCGACGACTTCACCGGCGACCCAGCCTTCGGCTTCGAGCGCGTCCATCCCGACGACCGGCACATCGTCGCGCGCGCCCAAGAAGAGGCCCGCCGGGTCGGGGCCTATGCCTGCGAGTACCGCTGGCAGTGCGCCGACGGGACCTACAAGCTGCTGATCGACCAGGGCATCCTCAGCGAGGACCAGGACACCGGCGCCCCGGTCGTGTTCGGCACCATGCTGGACAATACCGAGCGCCGCGCCCTCGAGGAGGCCTTGGGCCACGCCCGTAAGATGGAGACGGTCGGCCAGCTGACCGGCGGCGTCGCCCACGACTTCAACAACCTGCTGACCGTTATCCTCGGTAATGTCGACCTGATCCAGCGGCGCTGCGGCGACACGTTCCCGTTCGTCCGCCAGGTGTCGGCGATCCGCCAGGCCACCGAGCGGGGCGCGGCCCTGACCCGGCAGCTCTTGGCCTTCTCGCGCCGGCAGCGGCTGGACCCGGCGGCGGTGGACCTCAACGACCTGGTCCGCGAGTTCTCGCCGCTGATCCGCCAGGCGGTCGGCGAGGCGGTGTCGATCCAGCTGGAGGCCGCCAGCGCCCCGGCCTTCGTGCACATCGACCCCGCGCAGATGGAAAGCGCCCTGCTGAACCTGGCCGTCAACGCGCGCGACGCCATGGAGGGCGCCGGCGGCATCACCATCACGGTCCGCGCCGATCCCGCCGCCGGCCACCGCCTGATCGTTCGCGACACCGGGCCGGGCATGGCCCCCGACGTGGCTTCGCGGATCTTCGAGCCGTTCTTCACCACCAAGGACGTCGGCAAGGGCTCGGGCCTGGGCCTTAGCCAAGTCTACGGCTTCGTGCAGCAGTCCGGCGGCGAGGTGACCGTCGTCACCGCCCGGGGCGAGGGCGCGGCGTTCGAGATCACCCTGCCGGCCATCGAGCCGCCCGCCGCCGTCAAGACCGCGCCCGCGCCGCGCTCGGAGGCGGCCACCGGATCGGAGCACATCCTGGTCGTCGAGGACGATCCGTCGGTGCTGGCCCTGGCGGTCGACACCCTGGAGTCGCTGGGCTACCGCGTCACTACCGCCCGCAACGCCGCCAGCGCCTTGCGCCGGCTGAAGGGTCCGCAGGCGTTCGAGATGCTGTTCTCCGACGTGGTCATGCCCGGCGGCGTCAGCGGCCTGGACCTGGCCCGCCGCGCCCGAGGCTGGAACCCCGGCCTGAAGGTGCTGCTGACCTCCGGCTTCATCGGCGCCGAGGCCATCGACTGGGCCGACGAATATCCGATGATCGACAAGCCGTATGACTCGCCCTCGCTGGCGGCCAAGGTGCGGTCGGTGCTGGACGCTTGAGGAATTCCCCTTCTCCCCTTGCGGGAGAAGGTGTCGCCGGAGGCGACGGATGAGGGGTCGATAGTCCTGCCGGCTTGGCGCCCAGCGGCAACCGGTGGGTCACGGCGGATACTGTCTTCAACCCCTCACCCGACCCGCTTCGCGGGCCACCCTCTCCCGCAAGGGGAGAGGGGCGCAGGGATCACTCCGCCGCCAACGGCGCCCTTAGCGCCTCCAGGTCCCGGGCCGGCGACAGGCCGTACAGCCGCCGATATTCGCGGCTGAACTGCGATGGGCTCTGGTAGCCGACGCTGTAGCCAGCGGTCCCGACGTCCATGTTCTCGACCAGCATCAACCGGCGGGCCTCATAGAGCCGCAGCTGCTTCTGGTACTGCATCGGCGTCATGTTGGTGACGGCCTTGAAGTGGTGGTGCAGCGACGACTCGCTCATGCCCACGTGGTCGGCCAGGGCCTCGATGCGCAGCGGCTGGGCGAAGTGCTCGCGCAGCCAGGCGACGGCGCGGGTGACGCGGTGGCCCTGGCCCTCGGCCATCGCGATGTGCAGCAGCCGCGCGCCGTGCGGGCCGCTCAGCAGGCGGTAGAGGATCTCCTGCTCGATCAGCGGGGCCATGGCCGCCACGTCCGCGGGGCGTTCCAGCAGGCGCAGCAGGCGAAGGGTGGCGTCCAGCAGCTCCGGCGAGGCCGGGTTGACCGCCACGCCGCGCATGCCGCTCGGGCTCGCCGAGGCCTGCTCCGGCAGCCGGCCGATCAGCTCGGCCAGCCGAGCGGGATTGATCGCCACGCCGACGCACAGGTGCGGCTCCGCCTCGCTGGCCTGGAGGATCCGCGCGGTCGCCGGCAGGTCCAGGGCCACCAGCAGGCAGTCGCCGACGCCGTAGTGCAGCTCCTCGTCGCCGACCGTCAGGCACTTGCGCCCGCCCGCCACCAGCCAGAACGACGGCCGCTGGTCGATGTGCAGCCGGCCGCTGGGCGAGCAGCGGCGGGTCAGGTACAGGCCGCCGATCGCGGACTCGGGACTGTCGTCGTCGGCGTAACGGGCGACGAGCTCGGCGATCTGGGCATAGACGTCGGCGTCGGCAGAAGGGCTCAAGGACTTGGTTTTCCGGGCTTTCGCGAGGCCTAAGGTCTATCCTCGCGCTCGCGAGGGGAAAACCGCTTTCGCGGCGGTTTGCAGGATCGTGCAAGAGACTCGCAGGATCGGCGTAACGCTCCGGCCCCGCCGCGTGGCAATCCTTGCGGCGTTCGATCCTCCCCGATCGCTCTCCCAAATCAAGGACCCATCCGAATGGCCAAAGCCAAAGGCTATGCGGTGCCCGCCGCCGGCGCGCCCCTCGCGCCCTTCACCTTCGACCGCCGCGAACCGAACGCCGACGACGTCGTCATCGCCATCAAGCACTGCGGCGTCTGCCACTCCGACATCCACATGGTCGACAACGGCTGGGGCCAGAGCGTCTATCCGATCGTGCCCGGCCACGAGATCACCGGCGTGGTTACCGCCGTCGGCTCGGGGGTCACCAAGTTCAAGGAAGGCGATCGGGTCGGCGTCGGCTGCTTCGTCGACAGCTGCACCACCTGCGCGGCCCGCGACCTGGACCGCGAGCAGTACATGCCGGGCCTGGTCCTGACCTACAGCGGCTTCGAGCCTGGGAGCGACCTGCCGACCTACGGCGGCTATTCCGACCACATGGTGGTCAAGGAAGGCTACGTCCTGTCGATCCCCGACAACCTGGCCCTCGACGCCGCCGCCCCGCTGCTGTGCGCCGGCATCACCCTCTATTCGCCGCTGCGCCACTGGAACGCCGGTCCCGGCAAGTCGGTCGCCATACTCGGCATGGGGGGCCTCGGCCACATGGGCGTCAAGCTGGCCCACGCCCTGGGCGCGGAGGTCACCGTCCTCAGCCAGACCCTGTCCAAGCAGGAAGACGGCCTGAAGATGGGCGCCGACCACTACTACGCGACCAGCGACCCGAAGACCTTCGAGACCCTGGCCGGGACCCTGGACCTGATCATCTGCACCGTCTCGGCCGGCATCGACTGGGGCGCGTATCTGAGCCTGCTGAAGGTGGACGGGACCATGGTGCTGGTCGGCGCGCCGGAAGAGCCCGTGCCGCTGAACGCCTTTGCCCTGATCCCCGGCCGCCGCACCCTGGCCGGCTCGATGATCGGCTCGATCAAGGAAACCCAGGAGATGCTCGACTTCTGCGGCCAGCACGGCATCGTCGCCGACATCGAGACCATCGCCATCGACCAGATCAACGAGGCCTACCAGCGCATGGCCAAAAGCGACGTGCGCTACCGCTTCGTGATCGACATGGCGACGCTGTAGGAAAAAGACCCCTCTCCCCTTGCGGGAGAGGGTGGCCGCCGAAGGCGGTCGGGTGAGGGGTCGCACCAACAGAAACGCCGCGACGGCCGAAAGGCTTGTCGCGGTGGTTTCGTTCTTCGACCCCTCATCCGGCCTTCGGCCACCTTCTCCCGCAAGGGGAGAAGGAAGCTATCGCGGCCGCCAGCCCTCGGCGATCACGCCGATCTGCTTGTCCATCACCGCCGACATCTCGGCCGCCGGCAGGGTCGCCCCCGCCGCGGCCGTCATGCGGTAGTTCCAGGCATAGGCGGCCTTCAGGGTGTCGACCACCAGGCGCAGGTCCAGGTCGCCCCGCACCTCGCCCTTGCGCACGCCCTCTTCCAGGACGTCGAGCAGCATCTGGGTCAGGCGCGGATTGCGGCCGTAGGGCGTGACGCCCGGATCGTTGTTCGGATTGTACGAGGCCGCGATGTGGGCCAGGAACAGCTTGGACCGCCGGGTCTCGAACTCGTAGTGGATGGCGAAGATCGAGCACAGCCGATCGGCCGTGCTGCCCCGCAGGAACGGCACCACCCGGTCGAACTCGGCATAGAGCTCGGTCAGGCGATGCTCCATGACATGGCTCAGCACCTCCGCCTTGGAGGCGAAGGTGGTGAACACGCTGCCGACGGAAACCCCCGCCCGCTCCGCGATGGCGCGGATGGTGGTCTCCTCGTAGCCGACGTCATTGAAGAGGTCGCGCGCCGCTTCGAGAACCTTCTCGCGCGTCGCCGCCTTCTGATCATCTCTCACGCCCACGCACGTCCCCCTCGAACACGCTAGCGTCATTGTTCAATCGAAGACGCCCCGTTCCCCCGAACGGAGCGTCGTTCGGGCTTAAGCGCGGGCGCCCGCGAAGATGACTTTCAGTTGATCCGAAAGCCGCGCTAGCAGAGCTTCCACCGACCAACCGTCGTAGACGGCGCGGCGATAGTTGGCGACATACACGTCCCAGGTGATCTCAGCCAAGAGCTTAGCGTCGATATCTTTCTTCAACTGGCCTTGATCGACGCCGCGCTGCAGGGCGTCGGCGATCAGTCGGAAGATGTGCTTGATGTCGGCGCGGGCGCGACGCTCGGCGGCCTCCGACCGGGTCCACGACACCGCGATGCTGGCGCGCAGCAGCGGCAGTTGCTCGACATGGAAGCTGTAGGCGACGCCGAACAGGCCCAGCAGGGCTTCGTCGATCGTCTTGGCGGTGCGCGAGGCCTGGGTCATCTGGGCGTAGATGACTTCGTAGTCGGCGGTCAGGATTTCCTCGAACAGCTCCGACTTGTCGGCGAAGCTGGCGAACACGGCGCCGGTTGACATGCCGGCGGCCTGGGCGATGTCACGGATCGTGGCGCCCTCGTAGCCGCGCTCGCTAAATAGGCGGCGGGCGGCGGCCAGGACGCGTTCGCGGGTGCGCTGCTTGGCCAGGGCCCGGCGGGTCAGCTTCACCGGAGAGTCGGTGGCCGACTCGATATTGACGGACACAAAGCTCATGCGGCGGACTCCAAACGGGCGAGAGCGGCTTCGGCGCGCTTCTCGAATTCGATGCAATATTCGTCGACGACGTTCTGAAGAACGTCGGCGTAGCGGCGGGCCAGTTGACGGCCGTCTTGCGCGGCGTCGCGCAGGTCGATGATCAGTTGGCGGGCTTCGGCCAGGGCCTCTTCGCGATCGGTCGCGGAGAGCGCGGCGGTCGAGAGCAAAGCGCTCTGAGCCATTGCGGTTATCTCCTGCTCCCCGCTGGGGTGAGTGAAAGCGTTGAACGATCCGCGGTGGGGGAGGTGATCATGTTCAACGAACGCGTACAGGGAAAATAGGAAGCGGGCGCAATAACGCTAGGGGGACGTCATTGCAACCGCGAAATTGAACTGAATTCGCCGAACAAAGGCGAGGGATTATAGATATGGGAGCGCTTTCAAAGCGTCACTGCGACAAATGCGCTCAGCGAACAGGTTCGACGAATCAATTCAGCGGACAGCGCTCGTCGAACCGAATCGCGGGTGCGAGGCGGGAGAAGGCGTGAGGTCCCTTACGGCTCCGGCCTCTATGGCGCGGCCGAGCTCCACGGCC
This sequence comes from Caulobacter sp. Root343, assembly GCF_001425745.1. GTDB lineage: Bacteria > Pseudomonadota > Alphaproteobacteria > Caulobacterales > Caulobacteraceae > Caulobacter. The sequence goes on from NZ_LMDF01000005.1 coordinate 689,943, forward strand.
TATTCTCGGCGGCCATGAGCCACCTGTTCGACTTTCTCGTCCCCGCCGCGCTCGTGGCGGTGCTGATCGCCCTGGCCGCCGGCCTCTACGCCCTGTTTCGCGGGGGCGACTTCGGCCGCTCCTATTCGAACAAGCTGATGCGGCTGCGCGTGCTTTTGCAGTTCATCGCCATCATCGTTCTGGTCGCCGCCGCCTTCTGGTGGCGTAAGGCCTGAGAAAACATAGCCTTATTCGCATAACGAAGGTCCGCGACCGATGGTCACGCTGAACCGCATCTACACCCGCACGGGCGACGGCGGCTCGACCCGCCTGGCCACCGGGGCTCCCGTCAGCAAGGCCTCCACGCGGGTCGAGGCCTATGGCGGGGTCGACGAGACCAACGCCGCGATCGGCCAGGCCAGACAGCACACCGCGGCCGACCCGGCGCTCGACGCGATCCTGGAGCGGATCCAGAATGACCTGTTCGACCTCGGCGCGGACCTGGCCACCCCCGAGCAGCACGGCAAGCCCGACTGGGAGCCGCTGCGCATCGTCGACAGCCAGGTCGAGCGGCTGGAGCGCGAGATCGACCTGCTGAACGGCGAAATGGCGCCTTTGACCTCGTTCGTGCTCCCCGCCGGGTCGCCGGCGGCCGCGGCCCTGCACGTGGCCCGCACCGTCTGCCGGCGGGCCGAGCGGACCTGCGTGGCGCTGTCGGCGATGGAGGACGAGATCGTCGGCGCGCCGGCCATCAAATACCTGAACCGGCTCTCCGACCTGCTGTTCGTCGCCGCCCGCTGGAGCAACGACAAGGGCGCGGCGGACGTGCTCTGGAAGCCGGGCGCGACGCGGTAGGACTCTGCCTGTTCAGCACCTGGCTTAGAGGCCGTTTCTCAAAACCCCGCCTTCCTCGCCCTTGTGGCGATGACCCATCGCGCGGCCAGACTCGGCGATTGTCTGTGGCCTCCGCCAACGTCGGCGGGCGCTTGTCCCGCGCAACGCCCATTGAACACTGGGCCCTGGGCACAAGGCCCAGGGAGGCGGGAGTTTTGGTGCTGCGGAAGATCTATTTCTTCGCCGGAGCGGGCTGCGTCGCCGGGGAGGTCGGAGAAGAAGCCTCCGGCGTCACCCGCGCCTCGCCATTGATCGGCGGCAGATTCACCGGCCGGCGGGTCAGGGTCTCGATCGAATAGCTGGTGGCGCACTTCATCCACTTGCCCGCCCAGAGACGGCCCTGCTTCTCGCACTTCTCTTTCGGCCAGACCCACACGACGTGGTAGGTCAGGGCCGCGCCGCTCAGCAGCACGAACAGGCCCAGGAAGATGTACTTCAGGCGGGTGAAGGTCTTGTTCATGGGCGCCCCTTACCGCCTTTTCGCGCGCAGGGGAATTGGCTCGGCCGATGCGGCGGGACCACACGGCCTCAGAAATCGTACAACTGTTTGAACGATACATCCCTCAATGCATTACGCTTACGCGAAGGGAAACTTGCATTGCGGCGCCGAAGCGGTAAGTCGGTTGCCTACACACGATAAAATGCAGCCTGGAGGCGGTGGAAACCGATGAAGGTCCTAGTCCCGGTCAAACGGGTTATCGATTACAACGTGAAGGCCCGCGTGAAGGCGGACCAGACCGGCGTCGACCTGGCGAACGTCAAGATGTCGATGAACCCCTTCTGTGAGATCGCGGTGGAAGAAGCCGTGCGCCTCAAGGAAAAAGGTGTGGCCACCGAGGTCGTCATCGTCAGCATCGGCCCGGTCCAGGCCCAGGAGACCATCCGCACGGCCCTGGCCATGGGCGGCGACCGCGGGATCCTGATCACCACCGACGCCGACCCCGAGCCGCTGGCCGTGGCCAAGCTGCTGGCGGCCGTGGTGGCCGAGGAGAATCCGAACCTCGTCCTGATGGGCAAGCAGGCGATCGACGGCGACAACAACGCCGTCGGCCAGATGCTGTCGGCCCTGCTGGGCTGGCCGCAGGCGACCTACGCCTCGGCGCTCGAGGTTTCCGGCTCGACCGCCAAGGTCACCCGTGAAGTCGACGGCGGCCTGCAGGTCCTGGACGTCGACCTGCCCGCCATCGTCACCGCCGACCTGCGGCTGAACGAGCCGCGCTACGCCTCCCTGCCCAACATCATGAAGGCCAAGAAGAAGGAGATCGCCCAGAAGGCGGTCGCCGACTATGGCGTCGACATCGCGCCGCGCCTGAAGGTCGTCAAGGTCACCGAGCCGGCCAAGCGTTCGGCTGGCGTCAAGGTCGAGACCGCCGCTGATCTGGTTTCGAAACTCAACACCGCGGGGGTGCTGTAATGGCTGTTCTCGTCGTCGCCGATAACGACAACGCGCACCTGCGCGACGGCACCCACAAGACCGTCACCGCCGCCCTGAAGATCTCGGGCGACGTCGACGTGCTGGTCCTGGGCAAGGGCGCCAAGGCCGTGGCCGACGCCGCCGCCAAGATCGCCGGCGTTCGCAAGGTCCTGCTGGCCGAGTCCGACGCCCTGGGTCACGGGATCGCCGAGGCCCAGGCCGACGCCGTCCTGGCGCTCGCGGGCGGCTACGACGCGATCCTGGTTCCAGCCACCTCGGGCGGCAAGAACTTCGCCCCCCGCGTCGCCGCCAAGCTGGACGTCGCCCCGATCTCGGACATCGTCGAGGTCGTCTCGGCTGACACCTTCACGCGCCCGATCTATGCTGGCAACGCGCTGGAGACGATCCAGTCGTCGGACGCCAAGAAGGTGATCACCGTCCGTCCGACCGCCTTCACGGCGGCGGCGGAAGGCGGCTCGGCCTCGGTGGAAACCGTCGGCGGCGCCGACGCCGGCAAGACCCGCTTCGTCAGCGAAGAGATGGTCAAATCGGACCGTCCGGAACTGGCCGCGGCCAAGATCGTCGTCTCGGGCGGTCGCGCCATGGGTTCGGCCGAGGAGTTCCAGCGCGTGATCGAGCCGCTGGCCGACAAGCTGGGCGCCGCCGTCGGCGCCTCGCGCGCGGCCGTCGACGCCGGCTACGCCCCGAACGACTACCAGGTCGGCCAGACCGGCAAGGTCGTGGCCCCGGCGCTGTACGTCGCCATCGGCATCTCGGGCGCCATCCAGCACCTGGCCGGCATGAAGGACTCCAAGGTGATCGTCGCGATCAACAAGGACGCCGACGCGCCGATCTTCCAGGTCGCCGACTTCGGCCTGGTCGCCGACTACAAGACCGCCGTGCCGGAACTGATGGACGCTCTGACGGCGGCGGGGAAGTAGGTCTTCTTCCTTCTCCCCTTGCGGGAGAAGGTGTCGCCGCCAGGCGACGGATGAGGGGTCGCGCGAGCTTGTCGGATAGGGTCTTCAACCCCTCATCCGTCCGCTCCGCGGCCACCTTCTCCCGCAAGGGGAGAAGGAAGACATGAGAAAGGCCCGGAGGCTTTCCTCCGGGCCTTTTGTTTTGCTGTCCTGAACCGGGCGCGCCCCCGCGCGCATCGTCCGGCACGGTTACCGCACCGTGTGAGGCGTGATGCCCTCGGCCCAGCGGAAGTCGTCGTGGGTCAGCAGCGGGGCCTTGGCGGCGGCGCCGGCGAACAGGGCGAGCGTCAGCACGCCCGCGAGAAGCAGGGTCTTCATCGTTTCCGTCCTTTTGAGAAGCGAGAGGAGAAAGATCGTCAGTGCGGCGCCGCGATGAGGACAATGCCAAACCCATCGGTGCTTTACGAACGATGGTATCTGCGCGGACTTGTGAGCTGGACTAACATCCCTACATCTTGATCATGCGCCTGCCGCCCTTCTCGTCCCTGGTCGCCCTGGAGGCCGCCGCCCGCCACAGGAGCTACAGCCGGGCGGCCGACGAGCTGTTCGTCACCCACGGCGCGGTCAGCCAGCAGGTCCGCAAGCTGGAGGAAGAGCTGGGAGTCCAGCTGTTCGCCCGGCGCGGCAATCAGATGGAGCCGACCCCGACCGGCGCGGCCCTGGCGGCCCAGATCGGCGCGGCGATCGACACGCTGCGCCAGGGCGTCGACGGCGCCCGCCGCGCGGCCAGCGGCCCGATCGTCATCTCCACCGGCGCGGCCTTCGCCACCCGCTGGCTGGTCACCCAGCTGGCCCGCCTGTCGGCCGAGACCGGCGAGCTGGACCTGACCATCCGGGTCGAGGACCGCATGTCCGACCTGGCCACCGACGGCGCCGACGTCGCCCTGCGCTTCGGCGAAGGCCCGTGGCCGGGCGTGGAGTCGGTGCGCCTGATCGACGAGGTGCTGTTCCCGGTCTGCAGCCCGGCCCTGCTGGAGCGCCACCCGATCGACAAGCCCGAGGACCTGCTGCACGCCCCGCTGCTGCGTCACACCGGCCTGCCCTGGTCGACCTGGTTCCACGCCATGGGGATCGAGGCGCCGCAGCTGCCGCCGGCCCTGGGCTTCGACGACTCGTCGATGATGCTGGACGCCGCCGCCCAGGGCCTGGGTGTCGCCCTGGCCCGCAGTGGCATCGCCCGCCGCGACCTCGGCGACGGCCGCCTGGTCCGCCCCCTGCCCGGCGAGGTCGACGTCGAGACCGGCCACCACTTCGTCTGGCGCGCCGAGAACCCCAAGCTGCCCAGAATCCTGAAGCTGCGCGACTGGTTCCTGAAGGAGACGGAGGGCGAGCGGGCGCGCTAGGCCTTAGAGGATCAGCTCGCCCCGCAGGACCACGACCGCCGCGCCGGACAGTTCGGGATCGGGCCCGAGCCGCAGGCTGAGCAGGCTGCGACGGCCCATCTTCACGCCCTGCTCGACCACGAGGGCGGCGTCCGGCCCGATCAGACCCGATGCGGCGAGATAGGCGATCAGCGGCCCCGCCGCCGTCCCCGTCGCCGCGTCTTCCCAAAGCCCCACGGTGGGATTGAAGAAGCGGGCATAGGCCGCGCCGGGCGCGCCTTCGTCGAAGGCGTAGACATAGCAGCCCTCCGCGCCGGTGGGGCCCAGCACCGCCAGCAGCTGGGCGGCCAGCGGCGCGCAGCGGTCGACCGCCGCCTTGCCGTCGACCCGGACCATGAGGTGCGCCGCGCCGCTGTCGGCTCCGCGTGGCGGCGGGAACGGCAGGATGTCCCCCGGCTCGAGACCCAGGCTCCGGGCAAGACCGTCGACCTGCGTCAGCGGCTCCAGCAGCCGCAACGGAGCCTGCCGCATGCGCCCGTGGATCCGCCCCTCGCGCGTCTGAAGGACGATCGGCAGAACATGCTCGCCGATCTCCTGATGGAACGTCCTCTCTTCGGCCAGGTCGCCGAGCAGGCCGAAGTGCGCCAGCCACAGCCAGGCGCCCAGCGCGTTGTGGCCCGCGCCGAAGACTTCCGAGCCGTCGGCCGTGAACGAGCGCAGCTTCCAGTCCGCCCGCGTGCTGGCCATGATGAAGGTCGTCTCGGCCTGGTTGAACTCGCCGGCGATGCGGCGCAGGACGGCGTCGTCCAGGTCCTCGCCGCCCTCCACGACCGCCAGCGGATTGCCGCTCAGCGGCGTGTCGGCGAAGACGTCGATGAGACCGGCGACGAGACGAGGCATGCGGCGAACGCTCCTGAACAGGATGATCAGGGATCATCCAGGATAGATTCCCGCAAACCTTGTCCTCAGCCATGTCGGGGCGCAAAATCGAATTTCTCAGCGAAAAGATGAATCCTATTCAGCATGAGCGCTTTCGATCTTCCGCCGCTCGGCGCTCTGCGCGCGTTCGAGGCGACCGCCAGGCTGGCCAGCTTCAAGGGCGCCGCCGCCGAGCTGTTCGTGACCCCCACGGCGATCAGCCACCAGGTGCGTCAGCTGGAGACCCATCTGGGCGTCCGCTTGCTGGACCGCGGCCCGCGCCGGGTGGCCCTGACGCCCGAGGGCCGGATCCTGCATGACGCGGCCACCACCAGCTTCGCGGAGATCGGGCGCGCGGTCGGTCGCCTCCGCCGCGCGCCCGCCGAGACGATCCTGACGCTGTCGGCCACACCCGCCTTCCTGGGCCAATGGCTGGTTCCTCGGCTCGCCGACCTGCAAGCCCGGCTTCCGGACCTGGAGCTGCGGCTGCAGGGGTCCGGCCAGGTCGCCGAGCTTCGCCCCGGCGGGGTCGAGCTGGCCATCCGCTATGGCCGAGGTCCCTTTCCCGATGTGGCGACGACCCCGCTATGCGAGGACGTCTTCGCCCCGGTCTGCAGCCCCAGCCTTGACCTGAGGACGATCGAAGACCTGGCGCGGGCCCGGCTCATCCATATCGACGGCTGGGTCGTACCGCGCCCCGCGCCCGACTGGCGGCGCTGGTGCGACGCGGCCCGCGTGACGGGCCTCAACATCGACGGCGGGGTGCGGTTCACCGACAGCCTGCACGCGATCCAGGCCGCGGTGGCCGGCCAAGGCGTGGCCATCGTCAGCCTGGTCATCGCCGCCGACGCCCTGCGCACCGGCGCGCTGGTCACCCCGTTCGCGACGACCCTGCCGGGCGAGGCCTACCACTTCGCTTGCGCGCCGGCCTTGAGCGACCGCCCGCACGTCGCGGCGCTCCGCCAGTGGTTCGTCGACGCCCTTCGGCCAGGCTGACGCGCGCGCCTTCAGGCCGCCTTCAGGATACGCCGAGGCGCCGCCGCTTCCACCACCGGAACCTCCAAGCCCTTCATCGTCGCCCGCACCGCCACGTCCAGCGGCGTGCGCGGCTCCTCGCCGAGGAAGACGACCAGTTTCCGGTTTTCCAGCCGCAACGAGTGACGCCAGAACGGCCGCATCTCGGCCAGTTCGCGCAGGGTCTCGCTGAACAGGCCCGCGACCGGGAGCAGCGCCCACGGCAGCTGGCGAACGTTGGGGCGCTGCAGCCCCGCCGTGCGGGCGATGGCGCGGACCATCGCCGTCCCGTCGGCGTCCCAGACGCCTTCGAAGTGGAAGTGGGCGAAGGCCGGCAGTTCGGTCTCGCGGTCGGCCAGGCGGGCGAAGGTCTCGCCGACGTCGGGCAGATAGGCCCAGGCGTGGCCGACGCCCTTGTCGCCGGGATAGAGGATGGTCTTCACCGGCTTGCCCGGCGTCACCAGGCCCGAGGCGAACCAGCTGTTGGTCGTCGAGCGCGGTCCGAAATAGTCGCCGGCCCGCAGGATCAGAGACCGAACGTTCTCGCTGGCGGCGGCTTCGAGCCGGGCCTCCATCGCGATCCGGATCTTGCCCTTGCGGGTCGCGGCGCGCTGGGGCGTCGTCTCGTCGATCACCGGATGAGCGGCGGGGTCGTAGTTGTAGATCGTGCCGGGCAGCAGGATCCGCGCCCCGCTGGCCCGGGCGGCGGCGATGGTGTTGTCCAGCATCGGCAGCACCAGCTGCTTCCAGCCGCGATAGCCGGGCGGGTTGACGGCGTGGACGATGACCGACGCACCTTCGGCGGCCGCGACCACGGCGGCGCGGTCCAGGACATCGCCCTGCAGATAGCTGACCCCGGCCAGGCGGCCCTTGCCCGGATCGCGGACCAGGGCGCGGACGGTCCAGCCCTTGCGAACGAGCGCGGCGGCGGTCTCTCCGCCCACCCCGCCATTGGCGCCGAGGACGAGTGCGATGCGGTTCTGGGCGGTCATGGCCGGCTCCTGCGTTTGCGATGACCACAAGATGCCGCCCGCCAGCCTCGATAGAAATTGCCGAGAACGATCGATCGGCCTATCAAAAATAGATGAGCCAAGATTTGCCCACCGCCGTCGACTGGGAGCGCCAGCGCGCCTTCCTGGCCGTGATCGACACCGGCAGCCTGTCGGCGGCCGCCCGCCAGCTGGGCGCGGCCCAGCCCACGGTGCGGCGGCGGGTCGAGGACCTGGAGGGCCAGCTGGGGGTCGCCCTGTTCACCCGTTCGCCCTCGGGCCTGACCCCAACGCCGCTGGCGCGGGAGCTGGCCCAGCACGCCCGGGCCATGGCCATCGCCGCCGCCTCCCTGGCCCGCGCCGCCTCGGCCGAGGCCGACGCCGCCTCGGGCGCCGTGCGGATCACCGCCAGCGAGGTGGTGGGCATGGAGGTGCTGCCGTCGATCCTGGCCGACCTGCGCGAGGCGCATCCGGGCCTTGTCTTCGAGCTGGCCCTGACCAACCGCAGCGAGGACCTGCTGCGCCGCGAGGCCGATATCGCCGTGCGCATGGTGCGACCCACCCAGGAGGCGCTTCTGGCCAAGCGGGTCGGAAACATCACCCTGGGCATGCACGCCCACAAGCGGCTGCTGGACGCCTGGGGCCGTCCGACCAGCCTGGACGAGGCCCGCCGCCTGCCGCTGATCGGCTACGAGACCGAGACGATCGGCGTCCGCGCCATCAAGGCCCTGGGCCTGGACCTGCGGCCCGACGAGTTCACCTTCCGCACCGACAACGACGTGGCCCAGCTGGCGGCGATCCGCGCGGGCCTTGGCCTGGGTCTCTGCCAGGTTGGGCTGGCCGCCCGCGACCCGATGCTGGAGCGCGTCCTGCCCGAGGTGTTCAGCTTCGACCTGGAGACCTTCGTCGTCACCCACGAGGACCTGAAGGACGTGCGCCGCGTACGGCTGGTGTTCGACGCCCTGGTGACGGGCTTGACCCGCTATGCCAAGGTGGGAAATACAGTTTGAACTAAACACGTTTCCACTTAAAGTGGAGGTTAGAGATTCGTCGCCCGGAACGTTGGCGACCCTATCGGCCGCGCCATCCTCGAATAGGATGCCCGGACCGCTTCGAGATCGGTGGGAGTTTCGTGATGGCGGTCGTTGGTTCGGACCCCTCCGCCCTGTCCAGCCTGACGCCGGCGAAGATCGCGGCGCTGAACGGCGCGGCCATCGCCGCGGCGCCGCCCTCCGAATTCGCCAAGCTGACCAAGGCCCAGGTCGCGGCGATCTCGGTCACCGCCATCGGCGGCCTCAGCGCCGAGCAGTTCGCCAGGTTCAACGCCAACCAGCTGGCGGGGCTGACGGCCGCCCAGCTGCCGCGCCTGCCCACGACCATCGCCTTCAGCGCCACCCAACTGACCGTGCTGAACCAGGGCCAGGTGCAGGCCCTGTCGCGCACCCAGGTCGCGGCCATGAGCACCGAGTTGCTGGACAGCCTGCGGACCACCCAGGTGGCCGCCCTCAGCGCGACCGCCGTCTCGGCCCTGTCGCGCGACCAGATCCAGAGCCTGTCGGCGGTCCAGGTGCGGTCGCTGTCGGCGACCCAGCTGCGCGGCCTTTCGACGGCCGACATCGGCGAGTTCGGCGCGGAGCAGGTCGGAGCCCTGACCGCGACCCAGGTCGGGGCGCTCAACGCCACCCAGGTCAGGAGCCTGTCGGACGAGCAGTTCGGCGCCCTGACCTCGACCCAGTTCGGCGCGCTGTCGGCGGCGACCGTGCGCGCCCTGCCGGCCTCGACCCTGGCCCTGACCACGCCCGACCAGTGGTCCAATGTCACCACCGCCCAACTTTCGGTGCTGAACGCCGACCAGCTGAAGGCCCTGGGCGCCAGCGGCCTGGCCCTGCTGAAGCCCACCCAGATCCGGGCGCTGTCGGCCACCGAACTGGGCCGGGCCGGGCCGGAGTTCCTGGCGGGCCTGTCGACCACCCAACTGACCGGCCTGGCCGCCAACCAGGCCGCGGCCCTGTCGGCGACCGCCGTCGCCGGCCTCAGCGCCAGCCAGATCGCCGCCATCGACCCGGCCGCGATGGGCGGACTGACGGCCACTGGCCTCTCGGCCCTGGACGCCACCCAGGTGGGCGCGCTCAGCGCCAGCCAGATCGCCCGCCTGCAACCCAGCCAACTGAAGGGGCTGGACGGCGAGGACTTCAACGAGTTCACCCGCGCCCAGCTGAAGGCCTTCACCGCCGCCCAGATCCGCGAATTGCCGCCTGAACAGCTGGCCGGCCTGTCGGACGAGGACTTCGGCGCCTTCTCGACCACCCAGCTTCGGGCCTTGTCGCCGCTGCAGCTGAAGGCCCTGTCGACCAGCGACCTGGCGGCCCTGACGCCCGAACAGGCGGGCGCCCTGGCCGCGGGCCAGATCAGCGCCTTGACCGGAACCCAGCTGGCCGTCCTGCGCGGCGTCGCCCCCTTGGGTCCGGGCCAATGGCCGGGCGTCACGCCCACCCAGTTGGGCGCCTTCTCGACCACGGATGTCGCCCGCCTGACCACCACCGAGATCGGGGCGTTGAACGCCGTGCAGATCGGCGGCTTCACGGCCGAGGCGCTGTCGGCCTTCGACGCCAGCCAGACGGCCCGCCTGACGACCGGCCAGATGAAGGGGCTGACGGCCACCCAGCTGAAGGGCTTGTCGGACATCGATGTCAGCCAGCTCAGCGCCACCCAGATCGGGGCGCTGGACGGGACCCAGGTCGGGGCCCTGGTCGCGCACCTGCCCGCGTCGGCGATCGCCAGCCTGGGCGCGACCCAGGTGGGCAAGCTGGCGTCGACCGCCCTGGCCAGCCTGTCGTCCGCCCAGGTCGCGGCGCTGGGCCAGACCCAGCTGCGCGGCCTGACCACCGACCAGATGGCCAGTCTGGCGTCGGATGTCGCCCGGGCCCTGACCGCCACCCAGATCGGCAGCCTCTCCGCGACCCAGCTGGGGGCCCTGTCCCCCGCCAATTTCGGCCGCCTGGCGCCCGAGGGGCTGCAGCGGCTGGAGCCCGCCCAAATCCGCGGCCTGACCACCACCCAGGTCAAGAGCCTGGAGACCACGACCTTCGGCCTGTTCAGCGCCACCCAGGTGGCGGCGTTCAGCGCCGCCCAGGTCGGAGCGCTGCCGGGCGACCTGGTCGGCGGCCTCTCGGCCACCCAGTGGGCGGGCCTGACCACGACCCAGATCCAGGGGCTGAGCACCACCCAACTCGCGGCCCTGGACGCCGCCGACCTGGGCAAGCTCGGCACAAGCCAATGGACCGCCCTGCGCTCGACCCAGATCGCGGGCCTGTCGACCACGGCGGTGGCGGCGCTGGAGACCGAGCGCCTGGCCTTGCTGACCCCGGCCCAGGTGAGCGGCCTGACGCCGAGCGCGGTCTCGGCCCTGGACGCGGCCCGCGTGGCGGCCCTTTCGACCAGCCAGATCGCCGCCCTGACCGCCACCCAGCTGCGCGGCTTGACGACCGAGGACATGGCCGAGTTCAGCGCCACCCAGGTCGGCGCGATCTCGACCGCCCAGCTGGCCGCCCTGCCCGCCACCGACGTGGCGGCGCTGAGCGCCGCCCAGCTGGCCGCGCTCACCACCAGTCAGGTCAAGGTTCTGGCCCCGTCGCAGGTCTCGGCCCTGCGCCCCACCCAGGTCGGCGGCCTGTCGACCGCCCAGCTGGCGGCGCTGAGTTCGGCGCAGCTGGGCGCCCTGGCCAGCGACGCCCTGCCGGCGATGACGACGACCCAGGTCGCCGGCCTGACCTCCAGCCAGTTGGCGGGCCTGTCGACCACCCAGGTCGGGGCCCTGACCGGAACCCAGCTGGCGGCCTTGGCCGAGACCCAGGTCGGCGGCCTGGCCGGCGGCTTCCTGGCGGCCTTGTCGGCCACCGCCTTCAGCGCCCTGACCGCCACCCAGGTCGCCAGGCTGTCGACCACCCAGGTGCAGAGCTTGAGCGCCACCCAGGTCGGCGCGCTGTCGGCCGCCGACTTCGCCGAGCTTTCGGCCACCCAGATCAAGGGGCTGACGGCGGCCCAGGTGGGCGCCCTGTCGGCGACCAACCTGGCCAGCCTGCCGACCACCGCCATCGCCGACCTCTCGGCCGCCCAGTTCGCGAGCCTCTCGGCCACCCAGCTGGCCGCCCTGCCCGACAGCGTGTTCCAGGGACGGCTGGGCCAGTTGAACGCCAGCCAGATGGCCGGCCTGTCGACCACCCTGATCTCCAACCTCTCGACCACGGATCTGGCCAGCCTCGCGCCCGGCCAGATTGGCGCCCTGTCCTCCTCGGCCTTCGCGGCGCTGGGAACCTCGCGGTTGTCGCTGTTGTCGGTGACCCAGGTCGGCGGGCTGTCGACCACCCAGGTGGCCGGGCTCGACGCGAGCGGCTTCGGCCTGTTGTCGAACACCCAGGTGGCGGCCCTGTCGTCCAGCCAGATCGGGGCGGTGCGCGGCGAGATCCTGTCGGCCCTCGACGCCACCCAGTTCGCCCGCCTGACCACCAACCAGGTGCGAGGCCTGACCGCCAGCCAGATCGAGCGGCTGACCGCCACCGACATCGGCGAGATCACCACCACCCAGATCGGCGCCCTGGGCGCCCAGCAGCTGGAAGGCTTCTCGGCCGGCGACATCTCGGCCCTGAGCGTGACCCAGGTCGCGGCCCTGACCGCCGGCCAGATCGCCGCCCTGACGCCGGTGCAGCTGCGCGGCCTCTCGGCCGGCGACATCGGCGAGTTCAGCAAGACCCAGGTCGCGGCCCTGACCGGCGCCCAGGTCGGCTCGCTGTCGCTGATCGCGATCGGCGCGCTCAGCGGCGACCAGTTCGCCAGCCTGACCGCCACCCAGGTGCGCGGCTTCACCAGCGAGCAGCTGACGGCGTTCGGCGCCGAGGGCCTGGCGCGGCTGTCGGGCGCGCAGCTGGGGGCGCTGACCACCACCCAGGTCGGCCAGCTGCCGGCCGTGGCGATCCAGAGCCTGACGCCCACCCAGATCGACCAGATCATGCCCAGCCAGATCCCCGGCTTCACCGCCGGCCAGATCGAGGCGTTCACGCCGGGCCAGCTGACCGAACTGTCGCGCGCCCAGGTCAACAAGCTGACCGCCGCCCAGCTGGACGCCATGAGCCGCGCTCAGCTGGAAGCCATCGGGCTGTAGTTCGTCTCCCCACGGAGACTGTTGCCCTGGAGCATCGTCACGGCAGCGTCGCGTAACGGTCGCGGAGCCGTCTTGAGGCCTCCCTATCCCCGCCCCTGGAAGTCGCGTGTCGCGAAGGGGATAGGGCAAGATGCAATCGACCAAGATGATCAACGGCCGCCTGTGGTGCGGCGTGGCCCTGGCGGCCCTGATGGCTGGCGGGATGGCCACCGGCGCCCGGGCCGCCGACACGGCCGCGCCTGTCGCCGCCGCGCCTGCCGAGGCCGACTCGACCAGCGTCGAACAGCTGATCATCACCAGCACCCGCGAGACCCGCTCGGCCGTGGCGATGGAGAGCCAGCAGATCCAGCGCGTGCTGCCCGGCGCCAGCCCGCTGAAGGCCATCCAGTTCCTGCCCGGCGTCGTCTATCGGACCGCCGATCCGTGGGGCAACAACGAGCAGAACCTGTCGCTGTTCGTCCACGGCTTCTCGACCCAGCAGCTGGGCTTCACGATGGACGGCGTGCCGCTGGGCGACCAGCAGTACGGCAACTACAACGGCCTGTCGGTGTCGCGCTCGATCACCAGCGAAAACGTCAGCCGCGTGACCCTGTCGTCAGGCGCCGGCTCGCTGGGCGTGGCCTCGACCAGCAATCTGGGCGGGGCGATCGAGACGTTCAGCCGCGCGCCCTCGGCCGAGCGCGGCCTCGACATCCGCCAGACGGTCGGCAGCAACGAGACCAGCCGCACCTTCGTCCGCCTCGACACGGGCGAGATGGCCGGCGGCTTCAAGGGCTACATCTCGTACCTGCGCCAGGACGCCAAGGCCTGGGACTTCGACGGCCACCAGCGCGGCCACCAGGTCAATCTGAAGATCGTCCACGACGACTCTCACGGCCAGCTGACCTTCTACGCCGACTGGCAGATGAAGGTGGAGCCCAACGAGGACGCCACCGCCCGGGGCAACCAGCAGACCGCCGCTGCGGCCGGCTTCACGCCCTATAGCCGCCCGTTCCTCTATCCGGACCTGGCGGCCTGCACGAGCAACCTGACGGGCGGCCCGGGCACCCCGCCGCCGGCCCAGGGCAACAACTTCTCGAACTGCTTCAGCGCCGCCCAGCGCGAGGACATCCTGGGCTACCTGAAGTACGCCTGGACGCCGGTCGAGGGCTTCACCTGGACCAACCAGGTCTATTATCACTACAATTTCGGGCGCGGCATCGTGGCGGGCCCGATCAACACCGCCGGCCTGCCGGGCCTGTTCGCGACCTACTATCCGGGCCTGGTCGTCGGCGGCTCGGCCACCAGCCCCGGCACCCTGACCAACATCGTCAACCTGTTCGGCGGCAGCGGTAACGCGGTGCGCACCACCGAGTACCGGATCAACCGCCCGGGCGCGATCTCGACGGTCGAGTGGACCTTGGGCGACCACCAGATCAAGGGCGGCGCCTGGTTCGAGCACAACGAGCCGGCCCAGCATCGCGTCTGGTATCCGATGACGGCGCAGAACAACGACCTGTCGCCCTACGACGTGCCGCGCGGCAAGAAGGCCCTGACCCAGTACTTCGCCGAGTTCTTCACCAACGACATCCAGCTGCACCTTCAGGACCAGTGGCGGATCCTGCCGAACCTGCTGCTGCAGGCCGGCTTCAAGTCCAGCCTGCAGGACGCCACCGGCAAGTTCCCGATCAACCAGCAGAACCTGCCGACGGTGGCCGTGCCGGTCCACTATCCGACGGGCAGCATCACCTCGAACAAGTGGTTCCTACCCCAGGTCGGCGCGCTGTGGGACGTGACCGACAAGGACCAGGTGTTCGTCAACGTCCAGCAGAACATGCGCCAGTTCATCCCCTATGGCGCGGGCAGCGGCTTCTACGGCTTCTCGCCGTGGAGCCTGGGCACCCAGGCGGCGTTCGACCTGTTCAAGTCGACCGTGAAGCCCGAGACCTCGTGGACCTACGAGATCGGCCTGCGCAGCCGCCGCGACGTGGCCTGGGGCCCGATCACCGGGGTCGAAGGCCAGGTCAACGCCTATGACGTCAAGTTCAGCAACCGCCTGCTGAACATCGCGCCCTTCAACTTCATCAACCCGGCGCCGGCCATTCTGGCCAATGTCGGCGGGGTGACCACCAAGGGCGTCGACGTCGCCGGGACCCTGAAGTTCGGCCAGCACTTCCAGCTCTACAACGCGCTGTCGTACAACGAGTCCAAGTACGACCAGAACTATCAGAGCGGCACGACGATCGTCGGCGGCGTCTCGACCCCAGTCACCGTCGCCACCGGCGGCAAGTATGTGCCGCTGACGCCCAAGTGGATGAACAAGACCATCGCCCGCGTCGACCTCGGCAAGTTCGACGCCCAGATCAGCGGCGACTATGTCGGCAAGCGCTTCGTGACTTATCTGAACGACCTGTCGGTCAAGTCGATGATGCTGGTCGACCTGCAGGCCGGCTACACCTTCGACATGACCGACAAGGGCTTCGTGAAGGGCCTGCGGATCACCGGCAACGTCACCAACCTGTTCGACAAGAAGGGCGTCTC
The DNA here is from genome assembly GCF_001425745.1 of Caulobacter sp. Root343. Taxonomy (GTDB): domain Bacteria; phylum Pseudomonadota; class Alphaproteobacteria; order Caulobacterales; family Caulobacteraceae; genus Caulobacter. The sequence continues at coordinate 705,131 of NZ_LMDF01000005.1, forward strand.
GACCGCCGGCGTGACCAGCAACTCGGGCGGCTACACGGCCTTCCCGCAAGCGCCGCGCATGGGGTTCGTGACCTTGGCGGCGGAGTTCTAGGCCCTAGAAACTGTCATCCCGGACAAGCGCGCGTAGCGCGCCGATCCGGGACCGCCGGAAGCGCCGAGCTTTCCGCGGTCCCGGGTCTCCGCTTCGCTCCGCCCGGGATGACAGTTTTAAATGAAAAAAGGCCCGGCGGATCGCTCCGCCGGGCCTTCTCTTTGTGCGGATAGAACCCGAAGAACCCTTAGTCCTTGGCGCGTTCCTGGTAGCTGTTGTCTTCCGTCAGGATCACCACGCGGGTGCCGACCGTGATGTACGGCGGCACGGTCGTCTTGACGCCGTTGCTCAGCAGAGCCGGCTTGTACGACGACGAGGCGGTCTGGCCCTTCACCGACGGTTCGGTGTCGACGATCTCGAGGATCATGGTGCGCGGCAGTTCGATGGCGATCGGCACGTCGTTGTGGGTCGACAGCTGGACCGTCATGTTCTCTTGCAGGTACGGGGCGGCGTCGCCGATCACTTCCTCGGTGGCCACGAGCTGGTCGTAGGTTTCCGGGTTCATGAAGTGGAAGCCGTCGCCATCCTGGTACAGGAAGGTGTGGTTGCGCTGGTCGACGAAGGCGCGCTCGACCTGCTCGGTGGTGCGGTAGCGCTCCGAAACCTTAACGCCATCCGAGATGCGGCGCATGTTCAGCTGGGTCACCGGGGTGCCCTTGCCGGGGTGGATGTTCTCGACCGTCAAGACGACGTAGAGCTTGCCGTCCATGTCGACGACGGCGCCTTTGCGGAGCGAGCTGGCTGCGACCTTCACGTACTTACCGTCCTTGGAAGAAAGCGCGCGCGAAGCCGCGGGCGCGATCGTGCTATTGATCCTTGCCCGACCTCCTATAGCGATCGGGTCGAAATCTCCAGCGTCTTCGGTTTTCCGCCCTTGTCCTCATCCTCGACCCCGGCCTGGTGGCGCGCCGCCGTCCACCACGACCGCCGCCCGTTCCTGCTGGCCCGCAACCGGATTACCAAGGCATTCCGCGCCTGGTTCGAGGCCGAGGGCTTCGAGGAAGTCGAGGCGGCCGCCCTGCAAGTCTCGCCGGGCAACGAGGCGCATCTGCACGCCTTCGCCACCCAGGCCCTGACGATCTCGGGCGAGGCCAGCCCGCTCTATCTGCACACCTCGCCGGAGTTCGCCTGCAAGAAGCTGCTGGCGGCGGGCGAGGAAAAGATCTTCAGCCTGGGCAAGGTGTGGCGCAACCGCGAGCGCGGGCCGCTGCACCATCCCGAGTTCACCATGCTGGAATGGTACCGGGCCAGCGCGCCGTATCAGGCCCTGATGGACGACTGCGCAACGCTGCTGGCCCTGGCGGCCGAGACGGCGGGGACCCGGCGCTTCGACTTCCGGGGCATGGGCTGCGATCCGTTCGCCCAGCCCGAGCGGCTGTCGGTGGCCGAGGCGTTCGATCGCCACGCCGGGATCGACCTGCTGGCCAGCATCGCCGCCGACGGTTCCACCGACCGCGACGCCCTGGCCGCCGCCGCCCGCGCCGCCGGGATCCGCGTGGCCGAGGACGACGGCTGGGCCGACGTCTTCAGCCGCGTCCTGGTCGAGAAGATCGAGCCCCGCCTGGGCGAAGGCCGCGCCACGGTGCTGTGCGAATACCCGATCTCGGAAGCGGCCCTGGCCCGCCCCAAGGCCGCCGATCCGCGCGTCGCCGAGCGCTTCGAGCTCTATGCCTGCGGGGTGGAGCTGGCCAACGCCTTCGGCGAACTGACCGACCCGGCCGAGCAGCGCCGACGGTTCCTGATCGAGATGGACGAGAAGGCGCGGATCTACGGCGAGCGCTATCCGATCGACGAGGACTTCCTGGCGGCCCTGGAAGATATGCCCGAGGCGTCGGGGTCGGCGCTGGGCTTCGACCGCCTGGCGCTGCTGGCGACGGGGGCGCGGCGGATCGAGGATGTGATCTGGACGCCGGTGGCGTCTCCCCCCACCTGACCTCGCTGCGCGAGGTCGTCCGCCCCCAAAGGCGGGCGGAAGGAAACGCGCACCTTCTTCCCCCTCCGGGGGAGGAGCGCGCGAGCGCGGAGGGGGCCTGAATTTGCCTCGCACCCCAAAATCCCGCATATCCCCGCCCCTCATGCCCCCCGTCACCAAGACCCTCCGCGACGCCCGGTCGCTAGCCGAGGCCGGGCTGGTCCCGCCCGAGCGCCTGCCCGCGCTGGAAGCGGTGGCGGCGCGCTATGCGGTGGCGATCACACCGGCGATGGCCGAGCTGATCGATCCGGCCAACGCCAATGATCCGATCGCCCGGCAGTTCGTCCCCTCGTCCGAGGAGCTGGTCGCCAGCCCCGGCGAGGATGGCGACCCGATCGGCGATGTTATCCACAGCCCTGTGGATGGAATCGTGCATCGCTACCCCGACCGGGTGCTGCTGAAGCCCACCCACACCTGCGCGGTCTACTGCCGGTTCTGCTTCCGGCGCGAGATGGTCGGGCCCGAGGGGCTGGCGAACCTGACCCCCGCCCAGCTGGACGCGGCCCTGGCCTATATCGCCGGCCGGCCGGAGGTCTGGGAGGTGATCGTCACCGGCGGCGACCCGTTCGTACTGTCGCCCCGCCGCCTGGCCGACCTGATGGAGCGGCTGGAGGCGATCGCTCACGTGCGGATCGTGCGCTTCCACACCCGCGTCCCGGCGGTCGAGCCCAGCCTGGTGACCGACGACCTGGTCGCGGCGCTGAAGCGCACGACCAAGACCGTCTATGTCGCCCTGCACGCCAACCACGTCCGCGAACTGGCCCCCGCCGCCCGCGCCGCCTGCGCCAGGATCATCGACGCCGGGATTCCGATGCTGAGCCAGACCGTGCTGCTGCGCGGCGTCAACGACGACCCCGCCGTGCTGGCCGCGCTGATGCGGGCCTTCGTCGAGACGCGGATCCGGCCCTATTACCTGCACCACGGCGACCACGCGCCGGGCACCGCCCACCTGCGCACCACCCTGGCCGAGGGCCAGGCGATCATGAAGGCCTTGCGCGGCGCGGTCTCGGGCCTGGCCCAGCCGACCTATGTGCTGGACATCCCCGGCGGCCACGGCAAGGTTCCGGTCGGTCCCAACTACCTGGCCGAGGGCGCGGTCGAGGATCCGAACGGGGCTGTCCGACCCTATCCGCCGACCGCCTGACCGCGACACGCGGCCGCGCTTGCGTTGCGTCGCAGCAAAGCCTTGGCGGCGCCACGGTTTCTCGTGCTAGAAAAGTCGGCATATCCAAGGGCCCGGGCGCGGACGCCTGGCGCGTATTCAAGCGAAGGCTTGGCTTTTATGAGTGAAATCAAGACGGTCGGCGTTATCGGCGCTGGCCAGATGGGGTCTGGCATCGCGCATGTCGTCGCCCTGGGCGGCTACGACGTACGTCTTCACGACGTGTCCCGCGAGCGGATCGACGCCGGCCTGGCCCTGATCGAGAAGAACATGGCCCGCCAGGTCGGCCGCGGCATCATCGACGACGCCGCGATGCAGACGGCCATGGCCCGCATCACCGCGGCCGAGGGTCTCGAGGACATCGGCGCCACCGATCTGGCGATCGAGGCGGCCACCGAGAACGAGGAGATCAAGAAGTCGATCTTCCGCAGCCTGCAGCCGCACCTGGGCCCCAATACCCTGCTGGCCTCGAACACCTCGTCGATCTCGATCACGCGCCTGGCCTCGGCCACGGATCGCCCCGAGCGCTTCATCGGCCTGCACTTCATGAACCCCGTGCCGCTGATGAAGCTGGTGGAGATCATCCGCGGCATCGCCACGGACGTCCCGACCTACGAGCGCGCCGTCGCCTTCGCCCAGTCGCTGGGCAAGATCACCAGCAACGCCGAGGATTTCCCCGCCTTCATCGTCAACCGCGTGCTGGTGCCGATGATCAACGAGGCGATCTACACCCTGTACGAGGGGGTCGGCACGGTCGACGCCATCGACACGGCGATGAAGCTGGGCGCCAACCATCCGATGGGCCCGCTGGAGCTGGGCGACTTTATCGGCCTGGACACCGTGCTGAGCATCATGAACGTGCTCCACGAAGGCCTGGCCGACAGCAAGTATCGCCCCTGCCCGCTGCTGGTGAAATATGTCGAGGCCGGTTGGCTGGGCAAGAAGACCGGCCGCGGCTTCTACGACTATCGCGGCGAGGTCCCGATCCCGACCCGCTAAGGTCGCAAGTCTACTCGTTCAGCTGGAGTATCCGTGTTACGCGGAAGCTCTGGCTCGGGGGAGCGGACCCAATGCGGAACTTGTATCTGGCCTTTCTAGTGGCCTTCGCCGTCATGCTGCTGGGCTTCTGGCCCAGCTTCACCGGCGCCTTCGGACCGCTCGATCCGATGCGCGAGATCCATGGCGCCCTTGCGGTGACCTGGATGGCTTTGCTGGTCGTGCAGAGCTGGCTGATCGGCCACGGCCACAACCGCTGGCACCGCTGGATCGGCCGCACCTCGCTGGTCATCGTTCCCGCCCTGATCATCAGCGCCTTCGTCGTGATCCACGACATGCTGGGTCCGCACTCGCATTTCAGCCGCGAACTGCGCCTGACCCTGGCCTGGATCGACATCTGGTCGCTGCCGCTGTTCGGTCTGCTGTTCGTCCTGGCCCTGGTCTATCGGCGGACCATGTTCCTGCATTCGCGGTTCATGGCCTCGACCGTGTTCATCGCCCTGATCCCGGCCCTGGGGCGTCTCTACGGCATGAACATCCCGGCGTTGCACGGCCTGAAGGGCGCGCTGGATCCCAGCTTCCTGACGGTCGAGATCGTGCTGGCGGGCCTTGTCGTGCGCGATGGCCTCAACGGCCGCTGGCTGACGCCCTGGTGGGTGACCCTGGTCGCGCTGGTCGCCTTGCAGCTGACCATGTTCCACGCGCCGCACTGGCCCTGGTTCCTAGGCGTGGCCCAGATGATGGGCCTGCCCGCGACCTAGCCCGCGCCCAGCGCCACGGCGATGTGGTAGGTCGCGAACGAGGCCAGATAGGCCAGCGAGGTCATGTAGACGAACATCACCGTCGGCCAGGTCCAGCCGTTGGTCTCGCGCTTGACCACGCCCAGCGTCGCCGCGCATTGCGGGGCGAAGATGTACCAGGCCAGGAACGACAGGGCGCTGGCCAGCGACCACTTGTGGGTCAGGATCGTGCCCAGGGTCGTCGCGGCGCTGTCGGCGTCGCCGCCCACCGCATAGACCGTGCCCAGGGCCGCCACCGCCACCTCGCGAGCCGCGAAGCCCGGGATCAGGGCGACCGTCATCTGCCAGTTGAAGCCGATCGGGGCCATCAGCGGCGCGATGAAGTGGCCGATGCGGCCGGCGAAGCTGTAGTCGATGGCCGGTCCCGTCGCGCCTTCCGGCGGATAGGGGAAGGTCGACAGCACCCACACCGCCACCATCAGCGGCAGGATGATCCGGCCGGCGCGGCTCATGAAGATCCGGGCGCGGGTCCACAGGTTCATCAGCACGTTGCGCGGCTCGGGCCAGCGATAGGTCGGCAGCTCCATCATGAACGGCTCGACCGTGCCGCGCCAGAACACGCGGCGGATCACGAACGACACGGCCAGGGCGCTGACGATGCCGCCCGCATAGAGGCCGAACATCACCAGGCCTTGCAGGGACAGCACGCCCCACACCGTCTGCTTGGGAATGAAGGCCCCGATGATCAGGGTGTAGACCGGGATCCGCGCCGAGCAGGTCATCAGCGGCGCGACCAGGATGGTGGTCAGCCGGTCCTCGCGGTTGTCGATCACCCGCGTCGACATGATGCCGGGAATGGCGCAGGCGAAGCTGGACAGCAGCGGGATGAACGCCCGGCCGTGCAGGCCGGCCCCGCCCATGATCTTGTCCATCAGGAAGGCCGCGCGGGCCATGTAGCCGCTGTCTTCCAGCAGCAGGATGAAGAAGAACAGGATCAGGATCTGCGGCAGGAAGACCAGCACGCTACCCACCCCGGCGATCAGGCCGTCGGAGATGAAGCTGGTCAGCAGGCCTTGCGGCAGGTGGGCGCTGGTCCAGCCGGCGATCGCCGCGAACGCCGCGTCGATGCCGTCCATGACCGGCGTGGCCCAGGTGAACACCGCCTGGAACATCACGAACAGCAAGGTCATCAGGATCAGCAGGCCCGCCGCCGGGTGCAGCAGCACGTCGTCGATCTTGCCGGTGATGGTGTCGGGCCGCTCGGGCGGCTTCACGCAGGCCTTGAAGATGCGCTGGGCCTCGGCGTGGGCGGCGCGGATCTCGGCCGGCGTCGGCTCGCGCCAGACGTTCTCGACCTCGGGCTTGCGGGCCGCGACGATGGTCTCGACCTCGGCCAGCAGCTCGGCCAGGCCGCGCTTGCGGGTGGCCACCGTGGCGACGATCGGCGCGCCGAGCTCGCGCGACAGGCGCTCCAGATCGATGCGCAGGCCCTGGCGCTGGGCGATATCGAACATGTTGAGGGCCAGCACGAACGGGCGGCCGACCTGCTTCAGCTCCAGCACCAGGCGCAGGACCAGCCGCAGGTTGGTGGCGTCGGCCACGCAGATCAGGGCCTCGGGCGCGATCTCGCCGGCCAGCTTGCCCAGCACCGCGTCGCGGGTCACCGCCTCGTCGGGGCTACGGGCTCGCAGGCTGTAGGTGCCCGGCAGGTCCAGCACGCGCATCTGGCGGCCGGCGGCCGTGGTCAGCACGCCCTCCTTCCGCTCGACGGTGACGCCGGCGTAGTTGGCGACCTTCTGGCGGCTGCCGGTCAGGGCGTTGAACAGCGCGGTCTTGCCGGAGTTGGGATTGCCCACCAGGGCGACCCGGGCGGGATCGGCGAACGGGGTCTTCGAAGCGATTTGCGTGGCGGCGACGCCGGAGTCGGGGGTCAAGGGCCTAGCGTCCGTCGAACTTCACGCTCACCGCGCCGGCTTCCCGCCGACGCAGGGCCACGCGGGTGTCGTCCACCCGCACGGCGATCGGATCGCGGCCGAACAGGCCCTCGTGCAGCACCTCGATGGCCGCGCCCTCGACGAAGCCCATCTCCAGCAGGCGACGCTCCAGTTCCTCGGCGTCCACCGCCTCGGCCGCGCCGGTGGCGCCGGTGACCTTGACGATCACCCCACGGTCGCCGCGCCCGGCCGCGCCGAGCGAGCGCACGCCGGGGCCTTCGCTCTCGGCGGAGTTGAATTGGGAGGACAGCACGAACGCTTCGGACATAATGGCTCCGATAGGATTGCGAACGATTATCAGTCTAAGAGACCAATGTCGATTCAGCGATCCTGGCGTTTTGAGGTATGCTGAACGCTTAAGGGCGCGTTCCGCCGAAGTGTTTGCGGTTCGGCGGCAAGAACGCGCCCCAGGTATAGAGGATCGAGCCTGTTTATCCGGTTCGGATGATCCATCCGAACCGGACAGGCTCGAGGGCTGTTGGGACCGAATGGCGCAGGGTCGTTAATAGATTCGACTCCGCGACGCCGGGTCGGTCTGATTGCGTGTAACGATTCGTATGGGCGGATTATGCGTAGGCTGATGCTGGCGCTCCTGACGGGCGCCTATCTTTGTTTGGCTCTGATCGTCTCGCTCTTCCTGTGGAGGATGGGCGCGACGCCGGCTATCGGCGTCTCGGCGTTCATCGGCACGCTGGGCCTGTGCTTCGCGTTCCATGGCCTGCTGGGCCAGACCTTCCTGGCGGCCGCCCTGCGCGGCGACATCGACACCGTCCGCGAAGCGCACGCCATCCTGCTGGACCAGATCGAGAAGGTCGACGCCCGGGTCAGCGACCTGGTCGAGACCGTCGCCGCCGATTCCCAGCGCCGCACCGAGGAGTTGTCGACCGAGGTCCACCAGCTGGAAGACCTGATCCAGCGGATGAACGACCGGATGGAGCACCAGCTGACCCACCAGGTCGCCGCCGCCGCCCGCAACACCCTCGGCCGCGAGCGCGCCCCCCAGGCCAGCCACATGCTGCAGGTCGTGCAGGACGCCCTGGCCGAGAACCGGGTCGACCTCTACCTGCAGCCGATCGTCAGCCTGCCCCAGCGCCGGACCGTCTTCTACGAGAGCTTCTCGCGCCTGCGTGACGAGACCGGTCGCGTGATGATGCCGGCCGAGTACCTGGCCGTGGCCGAGCCGGAAGGCCTGATGACGGCCATCGACAACCTGCTGCTGTTCCGCTGCGTGCAGATCGTCCGTCGGCTGGCCAAGCAGGACCGCAAGGTCGGGATCTTCTGCAACATCTCGCTGGCCAGCCTGGGCGACGAGAGCTTCTTCCCGCAGTTCCTGGAATTCATGCAGGGCAACAAGGACCTGGCCGGCGCGGTGATCTTCGAGCTGGGCCAAGCCGCGTTCGAGCGCCGCGGTCCCGTCGAGGCCCGTCACATGGCCCGCCTGGCCAGCCTGGGCTTCAGCTTCAGCCTCGACAAGGTCGCCGACCTCGATCTGGACTTCCAGGACCTGGCCCGCGCCGACGTGAAGTACCTGAAGGTCGGCGCCCAGATGATGCTGGACCAGCTGGAAGAACAGGACGGCAAGCTGGTCATCGCCTCGCTGCCCGACCTGAACGCCTCGGACTTCGCCGCCCTGACCCGCCGCTACGGCATCGAGGTCATCGTCGAGAAGGTCGAGGCCGAGAAGCAGATCGTCGACATCCTGGATCTCGACATCGGCTATGGCCAAGGCCACCTGTTCGGCGAGCCCCGCGCCATCCGCGACTCGGTGCTGGCCGAGGCCGAGCCGCCGCAGGACTTCATGCGCGGAGCGCTGCGGCGCCGCGCGGTGGGCTGGTAGCAGCGCTCCGACCGGACAAGCAAAAGGGCCGTCGCTGGCAAGGCGACGGCCCTTTCCTTTTTTGTCTGTCATCCCGGCCGCAGCGCAGCGGAGAGCCGGGACCGCGACAAGCTCAGAGTTTCCGGCGGTCCCGGATCGGCGCGCTACGCGCTTGTCCGGGATGACCGGTTATCAAGCCGCCTTCTTGTACAGCCCGAACTCCTCGCTGAGCGCCTTGGCCACCGCCGGCCGCGCCTGGACGCGGTCGCGATAGGCCAGCACCGCCGGAAAGGCCGACAGGTCCATACCGATCGCCCGGGCCCAGTTCAGGATCACGAACAGATAGGCGTCGGCGACGCTGTAGGCGTCCAGCAGATAGTCCTGCTTGGCCAGGTAGGCGTCGAGGAACGCGAAGCGCTCAGCGGCTTCCTGGCGGGCAAAGGCCTTGGCGCCATCCGGCGCGTCGGGCCGCAGCAGGGCGATGAACACGCCGGTGTGCAGCTCCGAGCCGATGAAGCTGAGCCAGGTCTGCAGCTTGCGGCGGCCGGCCGGATCGGTCGGGGCCAGCTTGGCGTCCGAGAAGCGTTCGGCGACATACTGCAGGATCACCGGATTCTCGCGGATTAGCTCGCCGTCGTCGGTGCGCAGCACGGGTACCTGGCCCATGCCGTTGATCGTGGCGAACAGCGTCCCGTCCTCGACCCGCTTGGGCGAGGCCTTGGTGTCGACCCGCAGGTAGTTGGCCGGCTGGCCAGCCTCGTAGAAGGCGATGCGCGTGGCCATCGAGCAGGCCAGGGGCGAGAAATAGAGGTCCATGGGGCGTCTCCGCTTGTTTTTTGTATCGTTTCGCACAAAATCAGCGCGCGTCAAGAATTTCATGCGAGATGGTACAAAACATGGAAGGCGAACCCGCCCCGGAGAAGCGCCGCGGCCGCCCTCGGGCCTATGACCCGGACCAGGCCCTGGCCAAGGCCACCGAGACCTTCTGGGAGGCCGGCTACGCGGCCGCCTCGCTGGACGCCCTGTCGGCCGCCACCGGCATGAACCGCCCCAGCCTGTACGGCGCGTTCGGCGACAAGCAGGCGCTGTTCCAGGCGGCGATGCGGCGCTATCAGGACCAGGCCCGGGCCGGGATGAAGGTCGCGCTGGGCTCGCCCGGGACGCTGCGCGAGAGCCTGGCGCGGTTCTACAAGGCGGGCCTGGACACCTATCTGGCGGGCGGGCCGCGCGGCTGCTTCCTGATCGGCTCGGGCCTGTCGCAGGCCGCCGCCGACCCGGCGATCCGCGACACCGTGGCCGCCGGTGTCCGAGAGCTGGACGCGGGCCTGACCCTGCGGCTGACGATGGCCCAGGCGGCCGGCGAGCTGCCGCCCTCGGCTGATCCGCCCGCCCTGGCGCGGGTGGTCTGCGGCATGTTGAACGCCCTGGCCGTCCGCGCCCGCCTGGGCGAGAGCCGGGCCGAGCTGGAGGCCATGGCCGCGACCACCATCGACCTCGTCTGCGGGCCGCCGGCCTCGGCGTGAGGTCGGTCGATTGCTGACACTTCTGGGCGCATCGCCGCAAGCATCGGAATGACCGGCCCCGTGGCCGGGCGCATGGTCTCCCTACGAAAGGAGACCTACCGATGACCGCTCCCATCTATCCCGATGACGACGCCCGCTGGGCCGCCGCCCGCGCCAAGGACCGCGCCGCCGAAGGCGTCTTCTACATGGGCGTGCACACCACCGGCGTCTATTGCCTGGCCAGCTGCGGCGGCCGCCCGCTGCGCAAGAACGTCAGGTTCTACGCCACCCGCGAGGACGCCCGCGCCGCCGGCCTGCGCGCCTGCCTGCGCTGCAAGCCGGACATCGATCGCGAGACCCTGCGTTGGGGGATCGCGCAGACCAGCCTGGGCCTGGCCCTGGTCGCCCGCTCGGAGACGGGCCTGCGCCTGGTCACCTTGGGCGACGACGCCGAGACGCTGAAGGCGGATCTGGAGAAGCGCTTCAAGCACGCCCGCATCGTCCTCGACGCCGAGGGCCTGGCCGGCGACCTGAAGGCGGTGGCCGACCTCGTCGACCATCCCGACCACCGCCCGAGCCTGCCGATCGACGCCAGAGGCACCGAGCTGCAACAGGCCGTCTGGGCCGCCCTGCGCGAGATCCCGGCGGGCCAGACCGCGTCCTATGCCGACATCGCCCGCGCCATCGGCCGGTCCAGCGCTTTCCGCGCCGTGGCCCAGGCCTGTGGAGCCAACCCTCTGGCGGTGATCACGCCCTGCCACCGCGTGGTCCGCGCCGACGGCGGCCTGTCCGGCTATCGCTGGGGCGTCGAGCGCAAGCGAGCGCTCCTGGCACGGGAGGCGGCGTGACTCTAGACTGGAGCCGCATCGCCGCCGAGCTGGACGCCCGCGGCTGGGCCCTGACCGGCCCGCTGCTGAAGCCCGAGACCTGCAACGCGATCGCCGACCTCTATCCGCGCGACGCGGGCTTCCGCAGCCGGGTGGTGATGGCCCGCCACGGCTTCGGGCGCGGCGAGTACAAGTACTTCAGCTACCCCCTGCCGGACGTCGTGCAACGGCTCCGGCAGGGCCTGTACGGGCCGCTGTCGACGATCGCCAACCGCTGGGCCGAGCGGCTGGGCGAGGACCGGCGCTTCCCCGAGAACCTGGACGACATGCTGGCCCGCTGCCGTGAAGCCGGCCAGGTCCGGCCGACGCCGCTGCTGCTGACCTACGGCCCCGGCGACTACAACTGCCTGCACCAGGACCTCTATGGCGAACACGTCTTCCCCCTGCAGGCGGCCTTCCTGCTGGACGAGCCGGGACGCGACTTCGAGGGCGGCGAGTTCGTGCTGGTCGAGCAGCGCCCCCGCCAGCAGTCCGCGCCCCAGGTCGTGCCGCTGCGTCAGGGCGAGGGCGTGATCTTCGCGGTCCGCGAACGCCCGGCCGAAGGCGTGCGCGGCGTGCACCGCCGGGTGCTGCGGCACGGGGTCAGCGAGATCCGGGCCGGGAGGCGGCGGACCTTGGGCGTGATCTTTCACGACGCGACCTGACCGCCTCTAGCTCTCCTCCCCCTCTGGGGGAGGGGGACCGGCGAACGCCGGTGGAGGGGCCCTGGGTGTTTCAGCCGCACGACCGCTTCGCGGACCCCTCCGTCTCGATGCGTATTCGCATCGATCCACCTCCCCCTAATGGGGAGGAGGGTCCCCCCATTCATCCCAGCGGTGAAACCCCGAACAGCACCCGGTGCAGGAAGAACACGAACACGCACCACAGCACCGTCCCGGCCACCACCGCGATGACATCCGCGCGCGGCCTGACCACCACCGGGGCCGGCTCCTTGCGACCCAAGGCCGAGATCAGGTCGAGGATCGCCCAGACCAGGAACGCGCCGAACAGGGTCACCGAGGCCTGGTCGCCATTGGCCAGCAGGTGGCCGCTGGACCAGAAGATCACGCCCAGCAGCATCGGATGGCGCACGGTCGCCTTGATCCGTCCGGTCGGGGCGTTGGCGGTCGGCATCAGCACGAAGGCCATCCAGACCAGCACCCAGGTCACGCGACGTCCCCAGGCCGGCGGGTCGTAGAGCTGCGGCGCGGTCGGCCGGAACAGGATCCAGCCCCAGATGATCAGGCCCAGACCCACGAACGAGGCCAGCGAATAGAGGCCCTTCCAGCGCTTGGGACTGGCGGCGATCTGGGCGTCGCGATACGGCCCGGCCAGGATCCGCACCGAGTGGACGCCCAGGAACACGACCAGCCCCAGGATCAGAATCGTCATGCCCGCCTCCCGTTTGGGCGGAGGATAGTCACGGAACGCGGGTCTTCGAAAGCGTCGCGGCGAAGCTCTTGAATTCACGCCGATCAGCAACAGCTAAGGTTCCTGGCGACATTGACGCCTCGCCCTTACCCCCGTATCGCGCACCCATGATGGACTTCCCCGCCGGCCTTTCCGACCTTTCCGACCGCTATGACGTGGTGCTCTGCGACGTCTGGGGCGTGATCCACAACGGTGTGGCCAGCTTTCCCGAGGCCTGCGCGGCCCTGACGAAGTGGGCGGAGACCAAGGGTCCGGTGGTGCTGATCTCGAACTCGCCGCGCCCCTCGTTCGACGTGGTGGCGCAGCTGGACAGCCTAGGCGTGCCGCGCTCGGCCTGGAACGGCTTCGTCACCTCGGGCGACGCCACCCGCGCGCTGTTGCAGCCCCACGCCGGGACCAAGGTCTGGAAGGTTGGCCCCGAGCGCGACGCGCCGCTGTGGGCCGGCTTCGACCTCACCCTCGCCGGCTGCGAGGACGCCGACTTCATCCTGTGCTCGGGCCTCTACGAGGACGAGACGGAGGTCCCCGAGGACTATCGCGACCGCCTGAAGGTCGCCGCCGACCGGGGCCTGCTGTTCATCTGCGCCAATCCCGACCGCGTGGTGCAGCGCGGCGATCGGCTGATCTTCTGCGCGGGATCGCTGGCCGACCTCTATGAGAGCCTGGGCGGCCAGGTGGTGATGGCAGGCAAGCCCTATGGGGCGATCTACGACCTGGCCCTGGCCGAGGCGGCCAAGCTGCTGGACCGCCCCGTCGATCGGGACCGCGTGCTCTGTGTCGGCGACGGCGTCATCACCGACGTCAAGGGCGCCCACGAGCAGAAGCTGGCCTGCCTGTTCGTCGCCAAGGGCATCCACGGCGAGAAGGCCGTCGGTCCCGACGGCCGCCTGAACCCCGACGCCGTCCAGGCCCTGCTGGACGCCGAGGCGGTGGGCGCGACCCACGCCATCGGCGATCTGGTCTGGTGAACACGGATTGTCCCGCTAAACTGTGGTGCAATGCACAATAAAAACCGCAGGGGAACGCATCATGCAGGGTAAGTTTCTGGAAGAGCTGAGCGTCGGCCAGTCGGCCGAACTGGTCCGTACGGTCGGCGAGGCCGACATCGAGGCCTTCGCCGACGTGACCGGCGACAACAATCCCGTCCACCTGGACGCCGACTACGCCGCCACCACCAGCTTCGGCGAGCGCATCGCCCACGGCATGCTGTCGGCCGGCTATATCTCGGCGGTGCTGGGCACCACCCTGCCGGGTCCGGGCGCGATCTACCTGTCGCAGGCCCTGCGCTTCAAGCGCCCGGTCCGGATCGGCGACGCCGTCACCGCCCGCGCCACCGTCACCGAGATCGACCAGGCCAAGGCCCGCGTCACCTTCGCCACCGTCTGCCTGGTCAACGGCAAGCCGGTGGTCGACGGCGAGGCCGTGGTCATGGTTCCCCGCAAGGCCGCCTGATGCACCTGAAGACCGTCCACGCCTGGAAGAACCTGCCCCCCGAGGAGCGCGGCGCATCCGTGGCGCTCGGCAATTTCGACGGCGTGCATCGCGGCCACCAGCAGGTCATCGCGCAGGCGGCGAAAGCGGCCCTGGCTGGCAAGACGCCGCTGGGCGTGGTCAGCTTCGATCCGCATCCGCGCCGGCTGTTTCGCCCGAGCGAACCGGCCTTCAAGCTGATGACCCACGGCCAGCAGGCCCGCGCCCTGGGCGGACTGGGCGTGGACCTGTTCTACCTGCTGCCGTTCGACTTCGAGATGGCCAGCTTCGGCGACCGCGAGTTCGTCGAGAAGGTGCTGGTCGAGGCCCTGGCCGTGAAGCACGTGGCCGTCGGCTTCGACATCTCGTTCGGCCGAGGCCGATCGGGCAGCGCCGACCTGATGAGGACCTACGGCGCCGAGTACGGCTTCACCGTCTCGGTGGCCGAGCCGGTGGCCGAATTCTCGGCCGGGGGGGACGGCGAGAAGTTCTCGTCCACCGGCGTGCGCGACGCCCTGCGCGACGGCCATCCGGAGCAGGCCGCCCGTATCCTGGGGCGGCCGTTCGCCATCGAGGGCGTGGTGCGCCGGGGCCAGCAGCTGGGCCGCCAGCTGGGCTTCCCGACCGCCAATGTCGAGGTCGAGGACTATGTGGTGCCCAAGCTGGGCGTCTACGCCACCCGCACCCGCCTGCCCGACGGCCGCGAGGTGCCGGGCGTGGCCAATCTCGGCAACAATCCGACCACCGGCGAGGTCGAGACCCGGCTGGAGACCTGGCTGTTCGACTTCGACGAAGACCTTTACGGTCAGGTGATCGAGACCGACCTGATCGCCTTCCTGCGCCCCGAGCTGAAGTTCGACAGCATCGACCTGCTGGTCCAGCAGGTGCTGAAGGACGAGCAGGCCGCCCGCGCGATCGTGGCGCCGGGGTTTTAGCGTCCTTCTCCCCTTGCGGGAGAAGGTGGCTCGCGAAGCGAGACGGATGAGGGGTCGCGCCGCCCTATCCGGACAGGCCTATCGACCCCTCATCCGTCAGCTTCGCTGACACCTTCTCCCGCAAGGGGAGAAGGGGTTTCCGATCCTCACCCCACCCGTTAACCTTCCTGAACGGCTGGGTGGGGACCGCATGCTCAAGGGACGCAAGTACGATCTGTTCGCGCGCGCCAAGCAGCCCGCGCCCCTACGTCGGCACGAGATCCTGGCCTATCCGGACGGCGCCCAGCTGGTGTTCGACACCGGCAAGGCGCTTGAGGTCGAGGGCGGCTATTGCGCCCTGCCCGACGGCGATCTGCTGGACGCCTATTCCAACGCCGTGGTCCGCGCGGTCGAGCGGGTCGGGCCCAGCGTGGTGCGCATCCATCCGATGCTGGAGGACCCGCGGATGGCGGGCGTGGGCTCGGGCTTCGCCATAGGCGAGGGCGGGCTGATCCTGACCAATAGCCACGTGATCCAGGGCGCCAGCCGCTTCGTGGTCATCACCGCCGAAGGCCGCAGCCTGACGGCGCGCTGCGTCGGCGACGATCCCGACACCGACCTGGCGGTGATCAAGGTCGACCAGGCCGCCGATATCCCGGTGGCCCGGCTGGGCGACTCCAAGAAGCTGCGGCGCGGCCAGCTGATCATCGCCATCGGCGCGCCGCTGGGCTTCGAGGCCACGGTGACCACCGGCGTCGTCTCGGCCCTGGGCCGATCCTTGCGCGGCGAGCGCGGCCGGCTGATCGAGGACCTGATCCAGACCGACGCGGCGCTCAATCCGGGCAATAGCGGCGGGCCGCTGGTCAATTCCACCGGCGAGGTGGTCGGCATCGCCACGGCGATCATCGCCGGCTACCAGGGCCTGTGCTTCGCGGTCGCCGCCAACACCGCCCGCTTCGTGATCGCCGAGCTGCTGGCCCACGGCCACGTGCGGCGCGGCTCGATCGGGCTCATAGCCCAGCAGGCCCCGATCCCGCCGGCCCTGGCCCAGGCGACAGGCGTGCGCCAGCCCTATGCGGTCTATGTCGCCCACGTCGATCTGGGCGGACCGGCGGCCAAGGCGGGGCTGCGCGAGGGCGACCTGCTGGTGGCGGCCGGCGACCAGCCGCTGACCGGGCTCGACGACTTGCTGCGGGCGCTGGACCACCACAGCATCGGCCGCCCGACCGTGTTCACGGTGATCCGCCAGGCGAGATTGATGAGCGTGACGGTGACGCCGAAGCCGCGAAAGCCGGGGGCTTAGGGTCACTTGCCCCCTCCGGGCCTTCGGCCCTCCTCCCCCGGAGGGGGAAGAAGGGATCGCGTCTTCTTCCCCCTCCGGGGGAGGAGCGCGTCAGCGCGGAGGGGGCAAGTACTGGCGTCTCCTCCCGCCCTCTGCTATCCCCCACGCCATGAGTTCCGTTCGGAAGATTTCGCGAATTATCCGCCCGGCGTGACGCCGCCGGACGATCCTGCAGCGCGCGCCGGGTTCTCACGCCCTCTTCCGACCCCTTTCAAAGCCGGACCTTTTTCCATGGCCGACGACGCCACGACCGCCCGCGACTATCGCGAAACCGTCTTCCTGCCCGACACCCCGTTCCCGATGCGTGGCGGCCTGCCCAAGAAGGAGCCCGAGATCCTGGAGGGCTGGGCCGCGCTTTCGGACAAGGGCCTGTACGGCGCGATCCGCGCCAAGCGCCAGGCCGACGGCGCGCCGCTGTTCGTGCTGCACGACGGCCCGCCCTACGCCAACGGGGCCATCCACATCGGCCACGCCCTGAACAAGACGCTGAAGGACTTCGTGGTCCGTTCGCGCTTCGCCCTGGGCTACGACGTCGACTACGTGCCGGGCTGGGACTGCCACGGCCTGCCGATCGAGTGGAAGATCGAGGAAGAGTTCCGCGCCAAGGGCCGCCGCAAGGACGAGGTCCCGGCCGAGGAGTTCCGCACCCGCTGCCGCGAATACGCCGGCGGCTGGATCGAGGCCCAGAAGACCGAGTTCCAGCGCCTGGGCGTGCTGGGCGACTGGTGGAGCCGCTACGCCACCATGGACTTCAACTCGGAAGCCACCATCGTCGCCGAGTTCCACAAGTTCGCCGCCTCTGGCCAGCTCTATCGCGGCTCCAAGCCGGTGATGTGGAGCCCCGTCGAGCGCACGGCCCTGGCCGAGGCCGAGATCGAGTATCACGACCACGTCTCGCCGACGATCTGGGTCAAGTTCCCGGTCGTCGAGGGCTCGGACGCCGCCACCGGCGCCAGCGTGGTGATCTGGACGACCACGCCCTGGACCATCCCGGCCAACCGCGCAGTCTCGTACAATCCCGACGTCGCCTACGCCGCTTACGAGGTCGTGGCGCTGGAGGAGAACCTCGAGTTCGCCCCCTGGTCGGCGCCAGGCGACCGCCTGGTCATCGCCGAGAAGCTGGCCGACGACGTGATGAAGGCGGCCAAGGTCGCCAGCTTCAAGAAGCTGGAGAGCGTCGACTGCGAAGGCATGGTCCTGGCCCATCCGCTGGCCGCGCTGGACACCCACTACGGCTTCGCCGTGCCGATGCTGGCCGGCGACCACGTCACCGACGACGCGGGCACGGGCTTCGTCCACACCGCGCCGGGCCATGGCGCCGACGACTACAATGTCTGGCTGGCCCACGGTCATCGCGAAATCCCCGACACGGTGGATCCGGACGGGGCCTACTACCCGCATGTGCCGCTGTTCGGCGGTCTGAAGGTGCTGGAGACCGAGGGCAAGAAGGTCGGCAAGTTCGGCCCCGCCAACGGCGCGGTGATGGACAAGCTGATCGAGGCCGGCGCCCTGCTGGCCCGCGGCCGGGTCGAGCACAGCTATCCGCACAGCTGGCGCTCGAAGGCCCCGGTGATCTTCCGCAACACCCCGCAGTGGTTCATCCGCATGGACCACGCCGATGAGACCGGCCAGACCCTGCGCGAGAAGGCCCTGAAGGCCATCGCCGACACCGCCTTCCACCCCGACGCCGGTCGCAACCGCATCGGCTCGATGGTCGAGGGCCGTCCCGACTGGCTGGTCAGCCGCCAGCGCGCCTGGGGCACGCCCCTGGCGATGTTCGTCGACAAGCACACCGGCCATCCGCTGATGGACCCGGAGGTCAACGGCCGCATCCTGGCCGCCATCCGCGAAGGCGGGGCCGACGCCTGGTTCAAGCGCCCCGACGCCGACTTCCTGGGCCATCACGATCCGGCCCTCTACGAGAAGGTCGGCGACATCCTCGACGTCTGGTTCGACTCGGGCTGCACCCACGCCTTCACGATCGAGGGCCGTGACGACAGCCACTGGCCGGCCGACCTCTATCTGGAAGGCTCCGACCAGCATCGCGGCTGGTTCCAGTCGTCCTTGCTGGAAGGCTGCGGCACCCGCGGCCGCGCGCCCTACAAGGCGGTTCTCACCCATGGGTTCACCCAGGACGAGAACGGCGAGAAGATGTCCAAGTCCAAGGGCAACACCGTCGAGCCGCAGACCATCACCAAGGAAAGCGGCGCCGAGATCCTGCGCCTGTGGGCGGCGATGGTCGACTATTCGGAAGACCAGCGGATCGGCAAGACGATCCTGGCCACCACCACCGACGCCTATCGCAAGCTGCGCAACACCACGCGCTACCTGCTGGGGGCCCTGGCCGGCTTCACGGAAGAGGAGCGGGTCACCGACTACGCCGACTTCCCGCCGCTGGAGAAGTACATCCTGCATCGCCTGTGGGAGCTGGATCGCGACGTCCGCGCCGCCTACGAGAGCTATCGCTTCAGCGACGTGACCCGGCCGCTGATCGAGTTCTGCCAGGGCGACCTTTCGACCCTGTTCTTCGACATCCGCAAGGACAGCCTCTATTGCGACGCGCCTAACGCCCTCCGGCGGAAGGCCTATCGCACGGTGCTGGACTATGTGTTCGAGCGCCTGACCATCTGGCTGTCGCCGCTGACCAGCTTCACCATGGAAGAGGCGTGGCAGACGCGCTTCCCCGAGGCGGGCTCCAACAGTCTGCGGGTGATTCCAGCCACGCCGGCCGGGTGGGAAAACCCCGCCGAGGCCGCGCGCTGGGCCAAGGTCGAGACGGTGATGTCGGTGGTGACCGGCGCCCTGGAAGTCGAACGTCGCGAAAAGCGGGTCGGCTCGGCGCTGGAGGCCGCGCCGGTGGTCCACGTCGCCGACGCCGACCTGCTGGCCGCCTTCGACGGCCTGGACGCGGCCGAGGTGTTCCGCACTTCCGCCGCTACGCTTTTGGCCGGTGACGCCGGCGCGTTCCGGACCGACGAGGTCAAGGGCGTCTCGGTGGACCCGAAACTGGCGGAGGGCCAGAAGTGCGCCCGCTCGTGGCGGATCCTGCCCGAGGTGGGAACCGACCCCCGCTATCCGGAGCTTAGCCTTCGCGACGCCGAAGCGGTGGCGTACTGGGACGCGACGCACTGAGAAGTCTCCCTCTCCCATAGGGAGAGGGGTAGGGGTGAGGGGTTACACCGGCTACCGATGTAACCCCTCACCTCCCACCGCTTCGCGGCGGGTCCCTCCTCTCCCTATGGGAGAGGGTTCAGATTATGAGCGGCGATAGAGTGACGACACCCTTGAACATCACCCGCCTCGGCTGGACCGCCTACGCCGTCGCCGCCGCCACGCTGGTCCTGGACCAGATCTCCAAGCTCTGGGCCTTGGGCCTGCTCGGCCGCGAGCAGGGCGGGTCCGTGCATGTGCTGGGTCCGCTGTACCTGACCATGGTCCATAACTACGGCATGAGCTTCGGCCTGCTGAAGGACAGCGACTGGGGCCGCTGGCTGCTGATCGGCTTTTCGATCCTGGTGGTCGTCGGCCTGGCCTTCTGGGCGCGGCAATCGACCAAGCTGCTGCCCGCGCTGGGGATCGGCATGATCATCGGCGCGGCGATCGGCAACAATCTGATCGACCGAGTGATGTACGGCTACGTCGTCGACTTCATCGACGTCTCGCGCCTGCATTTCCCCTGGGTGTTCAACGTCGCCGACTCCGGAATCAACATCGGCGTGGCCCTGCTGCTGATCGACAGCTTCCTCTACGGCGAGAAGAAACTGGCCGAGCAGGCCGAGTAAAATGGGCCGAATGACGCCGCAATCGCGTGGGAGATTGGCGCCCGCGCGATGATGTCGTATCGAGAGCGTCCGAAATTTGGGCCGGGGGTCGGCCGTGGAGCATGGTTTGATGAGTTTCAATCGGGTCGCGACCGTGAGCGCCCTGACCGCCGTGGCCGTGATCGGCTTGGCCGGCTGCACCTCCACCCAGAAAGCCCTGGGCATGAGCAAGGTGGTCCCCGACGAATTCCGCGTGGTGAGCAAGGCTCCTCTGGCCGTGCCGCCGGACTACGCCCTGCGCCCGCCGGCGCCCGGCGAGCCGCGTCCGCAGGAGCTGCAGCCGGAAAGCGCGGCCCGCGCCGCCCTGATCGGCCAGAGCAACGCCGCCGGCCGTTCGGAAGGCGAGAAGCTGCTGGTCTCGCGCGCCGGCTCCGACAAGGCCGATCCGCTGATCCGCTTCGTCGTCGATGACGAGAACGGCGACCTGGCCCACAAGGACGAGAGCTTCGCCAGCAAGGTGATGTTCTGGAAGAAGGGCCAGCCCAAGGCCGCCAATGTCGCCACCGCCGCCGAATCCGGCGCCAACGCCCCGGTGGAGGTCGACGCCGCCGCCGAGGAGGCTCGCCTGAAGAAGCTGGTCGGCTCGGGCGGCGTGGTCATCAGCCGCGAGAAGAAGACCGGCATCAAGCTGCCGGGCCTGTAGGCTCAGCCCACCGAGAATCGAACGGCCCGGGACCTAGCGGTTCCGGGCCGTTTTTCGTTTCGGGGGCGGCCCCTCGGAACGCCCGGGTCGCACACGAAGCCCCTCTCTCTATAAGAGAGGGATTTTTGGCGACCTCTACCCGTCCCCCGGCGTGCGCACCGTGATCCCCCGCGCCCGCAGCTTGTCCAGCACCCCGCCTTCGGCCACCAGGCCGCGCATCGGAAAGACGGCGATCGCGTGGCCAGGGGTCTTGAGCAGCTCGGCCAGGGTCCCGACCTCGTCGTCGACCGACTGGCGCTTGGCGTCGGCCACGCCGGGCAGCAGCAGCTCGCAGCGCTCGTCGCTGCGCGGACCGGCCAGGGCGGCCTTCACTCGCCCCTGGGCCCAGGCCTCGGCCGCCAGGCGGGGCGCGGCGGGGCCGGCCTCGACCGTGTCGAGCGTCTCGGCCAGGCAGACCAGGCCCGCCTCTTCGGTGTGGTCGCGGACCAGGGCCTTGAGCATCGGCATGGCCTTGTGGACCTGGGCCGGTCGAGGCTTGGCCTTGTGCTTGCGCGCCAGGGCCTTGATCGTCTTCTCCGGCTCCATCCCCTGCAGCTCGGCCTTGTGGTCCGCCTTGCTATCCAGCTGCAGGGCGACAATCAGCGGCTTCCAGTCTTTCCAGCCGTCGGGGTCCTTGGGGTCGGCCGCCGCCCAGGCGCGCCGCAAGCGGGCGGCCAAGGCCGGCGAGCGCTGGACCCAGCCGTCGTCGCCCTTCAGTCGCTTGCGCAACTTCAGCAGGCCCGGAAGGTCCGTCAGCCCCGCGCGCCACTCCGACGGCGTGATCACCGCGAAGGCGCCGTCCAGGCGGTGTTCCAGCACCGACTTGTCCCACGCCAGGCCCTTGGGCAAGGCGTTCGGCGTCCCCAGGACATAGATCGTGGTGTCGGCGTCGGTGACGCGCCACCAGGCCGGGCCGGGCAGCTTGGCGCTGACCACCAGGGCCTCGACCACATTGGCCTGCGGATCGTCGATGACCTGGGCGCGCGCGCCGCCAGCCATGACGGCGGCGACGGCCAGGGCCAGGCCGGTCAGTTTCAAATGCATGGTGTTCCCCGATGTCGCCGGACCTTGGTGGGTCACCGCGGCGAAAGCTTGGCCTTATTCAGGCGCTGTCACGGTGAAGCCCTTGGCGCGCAGGCGATCCAGCACCCCGCCCTGGGTCAGCAGCGAGCGCAGCTCGATGACGGCCACGCTCTTGCCGGGCTTCTTCAGGGCCGAGGTGATCGCGCCGACGGCGTCGTCCTGACCGTCCTTGAACTGGCGGGCGATCCAGGGCGTGGAGGCCAGGCACCGCTGATAGCCGCGCTCGGCCGAGACCACCTCGCGCACCTGGCCCTCGGCCCACTGCTCGGCGGTTTCACGGACGGTGGCCAGGCCGTTCTCGGCCTGCTTGAGGCCCGCGTCCAGGCACAGTTCCTGTAACGGTTGGGGGGCTTCGGCCAGCGACTTGACCATGCCGATCAGGTCGTAGTCATCCAGCTTCTTGACCCGAGGCTGGACGGCGATGTCCTTGCTCTTGGCCAGGTCGCGAAAGCGGTCGGTGAACTTCCCGACGGTGATCGAGACGCCGTCGCCCCCCCGGCTGTTGGCGACGATGAAGCCCGCCAGCGCCGGTTTGAACTTGTCGAACTCGTCGGCCCGCTTGCCCCGGGCCTTCAACTGCTTCTCCAGCCGCGCGCGCAGATCTGGCGGCAGGGTCTCGCGCATCGGCTGGCCCGTCATGAACTGCTTGCCGCGCCCGGGGATCAGGGCCAGCAGGCTGAGGATCCGGACCTCGGGCTGCTGGCCGATGATCAGCACATTGGCCCCGTTCAGCCGGCGACGCAGCACCGAGTCGTCGAAATCCAGCTTGTCCGGCGTGAAGGCCGGGATGCCCATCACATAGACCGTGGTGTCGCCGTCGGTGACCTTCCACCAGGCCGGACCGGGCAGACGGGCGTTGACGATCAGCTCCTCGACCAGGTTGGCCTGGCTGTCGACCGGCGTCAGGTCCACGGGCTTGCTCTGGTAAATCGAGACCTCGTTCTTCGCTTGGGCCAGGGCCGAGCCTCCGCACATCAATGAAAGCGCCAGGCCGGCGGCGGCGAAACGGGTCAGGATCACTATCTGTCTTCCTCGAACGGCGGCGGAATCGATCTAGAATGGTCGATCTCCTTCCTCGTTGGCCGATCGCGGTTCGCTCGGCAACTTAAGGAGTTGCAATGCTTGGCCTCGCCTCCCTCAGGAGACGGGCCGGCCTGCCTTGTGAAAGTCCGCCGATGCCCATCCGTCGCCTGCCGCCCGAGACCGTCAACCGCATCGCCGCCGGCGAGGTGGTCGAGCGCCCGGCCAGCGCCATCAAGGAACTGGTCGACAACGCCATCGACGCGGGCGCGACGCGGATCGAGGTCGAGGCGCATGGCGGCGGCCTGACCCGCATCCTGGTGGCCGACGACGGCTGCGGTCTGTCGGCCGACGAACTGCCGGTTGCCATCGAGCGCCACGCCACCTCCAAGCTGGCCCCGGACGCGGACGGCCTGTGGGACCTGCTGCGCATCCACACCATGGGTTTCCGGGGCGAGGCCCTGCCGTCGATCGGCTCGGTGGCGCGGCTGACCATCAGCTCGCGGGCCAAGGGCGCCAGCGACGCCCATTCGATCCTGGTCGAGGGCGGCCAGGTCGGCGACATCGCCCCCGCCGCCTTCCCCGGCCCGCACGGGGCGCGGATCGAGGTGCGCGACCTGTTCTACGCCACCCCCGCCCGCCTGAAGTTCATGAAGTCCGAGCGGGCCGAGGCCTTGGCGATCACCGAGGAGATCAAGCGCCAGGCCATGGCCAACGAGAGCGTCGGCTTCTCGCTAGACATCGACGGCCGCCGAGTGCTGCGCCTGCCGCCGGAGCATCCGGGTCCGCAAGGTCGCCTTGCCCGCCTGTCGGCCGTGCTGGGCCGCGACTTCCAGGACAACGCCATCGAGATCGACCAGGTCCGCGACGGCGTGCGGCTGTCGGGCTTCGCGGGGCTGCCGACCTACAACCGCGGCAACGCCGCCCACCAGTACCTGTTCGTCAACGGCCGGCCGGTGCGCGACCGCCTGCTGCAAGGCGCCCTGCGCGCGGCCTATGCCGACTTTCTGGCGCGGGACCGCCATCCGACGGCGGCGCTGTACGTCACGCTCGACACCGCCGAGGTCGACGTCAACGTCCACCCGGCCAAGGCCGAGGTGCGGTTCCGCGATCCGGCCCTGGTGCGCGGCCTGATCGTCGGGGCGCTGCGCCACGCCCTGGCCGGCGCTGGCCACCGCGCCTCGACCACCGTCGCCGCCCAGGCCCTGGACAGCATCCGCGCCCAGCAGAGCCCGTTCCCGGGTTACCAACCGGGCCCCTCCCCCGCCGGCTTCTCGGCCTGGCGCGAGGGCGGCTGGACCCCGCCGACCCAGCGGGCGATGGACCTGCCGGGCCTGTCGGACGTGTCGGCCCGTGTCGAACCCAGCTATGGGGGCGAGCTGGCCGAGGTGGTGCGCGAGGCCTACGCGAACATCGCGTTCGAGGATCGTCCGACGGCGGACTATCCATCGGCGACCGCCCCTTTCGACCCCGTCGACTTCCCGCTGGGGGCGGCCCGGGCCCAGGTGCACGAGACCTACATCGTCGCCCAGACTCGCGACGGCATGGTCATTGTCGACCAGCACGCCGCCCACGAGCGCCTGGTCTATGAGCGTATGAAAGGCGAGATGGCGGGCGGCGGCGTGTCCCGCCAGACCCTGCTGCTGCCCGAGGTGGTCGACCTGGATCCCGCCGAGGCCGAGCGCGTCGTCGCCCGCGCCGACGAGCTGGCCAGCCTGGGCCTGGTCATCGAGAGCTTCGGCCCCGGCGCGGTGCTGGTGCGCGAGACCCCGGCCCTGCTGGGCAAGACCGACGCTGCCGCTCTGGTCCGCGACATCGCCGACGATCTGGCCGAGAACGGCCAAGCCCTGGCCCTGAAGGAACGGCTGGAGGAGGTCTGCTCGACCATGGCCTGCCACGGCAGCGTCCGCGCCGGCCGCCGCCTGAACGGCGCCGAGATGAACGCCCTGCTCCGCGAGATGGAGGCCACGCCCCATTCAGGCCAGTGCAACCACGGCCGGCCGACCTATGTCGAACTGAAGCTGGCCGATATCGAGAAGCTGTTCGGGCGACGGTAGATATCCTCCCCCGCGATGCGGGGGAGGTGGCCCGGAGGGCCGGAGGGGGCCATCTGGACGCACGCCGCGTTAGCCCCCTCAGTCGCTCCGCGACAG
Source organism: Caulobacter sp. Root343 (assembly GCF_001425745.1). Lineage (GTDB taxonomy): Bacteria > Pseudomonadota > Alphaproteobacteria > Caulobacterales > Caulobacteraceae > Caulobacter. Next base: position 730,186 of record NZ_LMDF01000005.1, read on the forward strand.
CTCCCCCGCAGCGCGGGGGAGCATCTTTGGCTCCCAGGCGTTCGCCTCCAAATCTGGAGGTCTCGCCATGGAAATCCACCGCGGTCGCCTGATCGACCACATCCAGCTTCGCGCTAGGGATCTGGAGACGACCAAGCGCTTCTATCGCGCGGTGCTGGCGGTGCTGGACGTCCCGGTCAACGAGGACGGCGCCCACCTGGACGCCGACGAGATCTGGATCGACGAAGGCGAACCGGCCACCCACATCCACCTGGCCTTCCAGGCCAAGGATCAGGAAACCGTGAGGCGGTTCCATGCGGCGGGTCTGGCCGCCGGCGGCCGCGACAACGGCGGGCCGGGCGAGCGGCCCTATCACCCCGGCTACTATGCCGCGTTTTTGTGGGATCCGGACGGCAACAACATCGAGGCCGTCTATCACGGGCCCAGCGAGCGCTCGGCCGACAGCGTGGTCTTCAGCTTCGAGATGCCGAAGGGCTAGCGCCCCTTAGGCCGCGCTTTGGGCCAGGGCCAGCGGCGCGCCCTCGGCGGCGGCGACCGGCTTGTCCATCAGGTCGGTCACGGCAGGGCCCTGCACGCGGACGATGCCCCCGGCCCGGCAGGCCTCCAGCTCGACGGCCGAGCTCACATTGGCGATGGCCTGGGCCACGCCCTTGGCGGTGTAGCCGCCCTTGCGCTCGACGAACTTCAGGATCTGCTTCAGGCGGTCGTGCTCGGTCTCGCCGTTGAGGACGAGGGTGATGGTGTCGACCAGCTCGGGCGGCATGCCCTGGATCGGGAAGGTCGGGTCGGCGACCTGCACGTCCATCCGGGCGAAGCTGCCCTTCAGGAAGGCGCGCATCTGCTGCAGCATGCCGATCGAGGCTTCGCGCGGCGTGCAATAGATGGTCGCCGTCAAGCGGGGCTGATGGTCCAGCGGGTAGCGCGACAGCCGGCTCTTGTAGGCGTCCTGCGACGAGGGGGTGGTCAGATTCCAGAAGCCGAACGGCACCTGGATCTCGCCGAACGGCGCCAGCTTCAGGGCCGCCTGCACGTCGGTCAGGGCGATCAGGTCGCGCTTGAGCAGCTTGGCGTCGTCCTCGGGCGGCGGTCCGATCAGGTCGGCCCGCATGCCCATCTTCGAGCCGACGAACGCGCCTTCGGCCAGATCGTAGATCCCCCACCAGCCGGTCTCGGCCGGCGGCGGCGGGGCCTCGACCTTGGCCGGAGCCTTGACCATGGCCGGACCCGGCGGCGGATCGGACTTGGCGTGGGCGATGATCGGCGGCGCCTCGGGCGCCGGAGCGGCGGGCTTCGCCGGCGGCGCGACAATCGGAGCGACGGAAACCGGCGCGGCGGGTTCGGCCGCCTTGGCCTTCTCGACGGCGTAGGCCGCGGCCTCCTCGCGGGTGGAGGGCATCGGCTCCACCGAGTCGGCGGTGATCATGTGAATCCGGCCGGGCTCGCCGGCATAGCCCTCGCCCGCCATCAGGCCGGCCAGTTCCTTCTGCGACAGCGCCGCGAAGTTCAGCACCGCCGACTCGTCGCCTTCGAAGGTCATCAAGGCGATCTGGCCGATGGGGCGGCCCGGGAACAGCACCTTTTCCAGCTCGCCCGCCAGGCCTTGCACCTCGGTCGGGTCCAGGTGCTCGACATTGTGGTCGGCCAGGACGAAGGCCAGGGGCGCGACGGCCCCGCACTTGCGCGGCGCGCGCCAGCGGGCCTTCAGGAACGCGTCCGCGACCCCCTGAGCCTTGTGCTTGGGGATATCCCCCGGCCGGCTCTCGCCGTCGGCGGTGAACAGGATGCGCAAGCAGGCGATGGCCGTCATGGGACCCAAACCTAGGGCCTCAAGATTGGAAAAGTCTTACAACCGACGAGATAACGGCGATTTATTTTCCAGGGCAGTCAAGCTTAGCTTAGACGAAGGTTTCGCTGAGCCGGAACTCCAGCCGCTCGCGGATCGCCGGCCAGTCGTAGTCGGTGATCGAGAACACGGCGGTGTCGCGCACATGGCCGGTCCAGGTGACCTTGTGGCTGCGCAGCACGCCTTCCTTGCTGGCCCCCAGCTTCTCGACCGCGGCCTGGCTGCGGGCGTTGCGGACGTCGACATTGAACTCGACGCGGATAGCCCCGGCCTTCTCGAAGGCGTGGGCCAGCATCAGGCGCTTGCTCTCCGGATTGACCGGACCCGAGCGCGCCTCGGGGTTCAGGAAGGTCGAGCCGATCTCCAGCCCGCCGTGCAGGCGTCGGATGTTGAGGTAGCTGGAGGTGCCGATCACCTGGCCGTCCGACAGGCGGCGGATGGCATAGCCGACACGCTCGCCCCGGTCGGTCTCGCCCTGCAGCGCGCCCCAGAAGTCCTCGAAGCCCTCGCCGCAGCCGTTGACCGACATGATCTCCCAGCTGGCGGGATCGCAGTCGATGGCGGCCTTCAGTTCGTCGCGGTGGTCGACGGTGATCGGTTCGAGCCGCACGTAGCGGCCCTGCAGGATGTCGGCGGTCAGGTTCAGCATGGCGGTGTTTTCCGTCAGGACGGGCGGCCTGACAACCCGGTTCTGCGCTTGGGACCACGCTGCGTGCTTGCCCCGCGCGTCAGGGCGGTCTACAACCACTTCAAACAACTGTTTGACACAACGAGAAGCGGGTAGAGGGAACGCCATGGACTTCGACATCTCCCCCAAGCAACGCGTCTTCATGGATCGCGTCGTCGCGTTCATGGACGAGCACGTCTATCCGGCGATCCCGGCCTACGAGGCCGAGATGAACGTCCTGGGCGCCGAGCGCTGGAAGGTGGTCCAGGTCGTCGAGGAGCTGAAGAAGAAGGCCAAGGCCGCGGGCCTGTGGAACTTCTTCATGCCGCCGCACAGCGGCCAGACCCATGTCGAAGACACCTTCGAGTTCGAAGGCGAGCAGCTGACCAACCTGGAATACAGCCTGATCGCCGAGCAGATGGGCAAGGTCGGCTTCGGCTCGGAGGTCTTCAACTGCTCCGCGCCCGACACCGGCAACATGGAAGTGCTGATGCGCTACGGCACGCTGGCGCAGAAGGAGCGCTGGCTGCGGCCGTTGATGAACGGCGAGATCCGCTCGGCCTTCCTGATGACCGAGCCGGCGGTGGCCAGCTCGGACGCCACCAACATCGAGACCCGCATCGAGCGCGACGGCGACGACTACGTGATCAACGGCCGCAAGTGGTGGTCGTCGGGCGTCGGCGATCCGCGCTGCAAGGTCGCCATCGTAATGGGCAAGACCGATCCGGAGGCCTCGACCCACAGCCAGCAGAGCCAGGTGCTGGTGCCGCTGGACGCGCCGGGCATCGAGATCGTCCGCATGCTGCCGGTGTTCGGCTATGACGACGCCCCACACGGCCATGCCGAGGTCATCCTCAAGGACGTCCGCGTGCCGGTCGAGGAGGGGCTGTTGTTGGGCGAGGGCCGCGGTTTCGAGATCGCCCAAGGCCGCCTCGGTCCCGGCCGCATCCACCACTGCATGCGCACCATCGGCACGGCCGAGGTGGCGCTGGAGAAGATGGTCAAGCGGCTGATGACCCGGAAGGCGTTCGGCAAGTACATCTCCGATCACTCGGTCTGGGAGCAGCGCATCGCCGAGGCCCGCATCGACATCGAGATGTGCCGCCTGCTGTGCCTGAAGGCCGCCGACATGATGGACAAGGCCGGCAACAAGTCGGCCCGGCTGGAGATCGCCATGATCAAGGTCGCGGCCCCGCGCCTGGCTCTGAAGATCATCGACGACGCCATCCAAGCCCACGGCGGCGGCGGCGTGACCAGCGACTTCGGCCTGGCCAAGGCCTATGCCGGCATCCGCACCCTGCGCCTGGCCGACGGCCCGGACGAGGTCCACTGCCGCACCATCGCCCGCATGGAAATGTCGAAGTACGGGGATCTCGCCTACAAGCAGAAGGCCGAGCGCGAAGCGGCGCAGCAGGTGCCGGGGATCCGGTAGACCACTACTGACTTGCCCCCTCCGGGCCTGCGGCCCTCCTCCCCCGGAGGGGGAAGAAGGATCGTCGCGTCGTCTTCCCCCTCCGGGGGAGGAGCGCGAAGCGCGGAGGGGGCAAGCAGTCTGGGCCGCAAAATCCGGGCGGACAGGCTCCCCGCCCCCGGCGATGATCGCCGTCATGAGTCGTCCCGACCGCCTGATCCTGGACCGCGCGCCCTCGCCGATCGGCGAGCTGCTGATCGTCACCGACGAGCACGGCGCCCTGCGCGCCCTGGACTTCCACGACCATGAGCATCGGCTGGACCGTCTGCTGCGGACCCACTACCGGACGCTGCGGCCGGAGTCGGGCGCCGCGCCCGCCGCGATCCGCGAGGCCATGGCGGCCTATTTCGCCGGCGAATTCGCGGCCCTGCGCCGGATCGCCTGGGCGACCAACGGCACGGCCTTCCAGCACGCGGTGTGGACGGCGCTGACGGAAATTCCGGTTGGGGAGACGATCACCTATTCCGAACTGGCCCGCCGCGCCGGCCGCCCGGCCGCGATCCGCGCCGCCGGCCACGCCAACGGCTCCAATCCCCTCAGCATCGTCGCGCCCTGTCACCGGGTGATCGGCATGGATGGGTCGCTGACCGGCTATGGCGGCGGCGTCGAGCGCAAGCGCTGGCTGCTAGCCCACGAGGGCGCCCGGCCTCTTTAGGCCAGGCCCACGCCGCGCAGCACCACCTTGCCGACCTGGAAGAACGGCAAGCTCAGGGTGATCCCGATCAGGGCGTTGAAGATCATCGCGCCGCTGTTGTAGCGCCCCGCCTGGTCGTCCAGGGCCGCCGACAGCGCCCGGCCCGCCGCCGCGCCCAGCCAGGCGACCGCCAGGGCCAGGGCCATGGCCGCGCCGATCCGCGGCTGGTAGCCGAGATACAGCGCCGCCACCCCGTGCGAGGCGATCAGCACGCCGCCCAGGGCCCGTCCTTCGGCGAACAGCGGCGGCTTGGGGGTGTCCTCGTCGGCCAGACCGGCCAGGCCCAGCATGGTCTGCGGCCGGGCCAGGATCATGCCGCCCAGCGTCCCGCCGATCACGCAGGCCAGGACCGCCAGGAACAGCGACAGGACGTAACTCGACATGCGGCAGGGGCTCCCCTTGTGGACCAGCTCTATTCCGGCGCCCGGCAGACGGCTTCGACGTTGAAGCCGTCCGGATCCAGCACGAACGCGCCGTAATAGTCTTTATCGTAATGTGGGCGAAGTCCGGGCGCGCCATTGTCGCGACCACCGGCCTTCAGCGCGGCCTCGTAGAACGCGTCGACCTGGGCGCGGGTCGTGGCGGCGAAGGCGACATGCAGCTTGCCCTGGGTGGCGTTCCGATCGGAGATCCAGAACATCGGCCGCTTGGCGCCATAGCCGACGGCGTTTGCGCCGCCAGTGAATTCCAAGGGTACGACATACAACTGGCGAACCCCGAGCGGCGCCAGGGCGGCGTCGTAAAAGGCCGCCGAGCGCTGGAAGTCGGCCACGCCGAACCCCACATGATCGAACATCGAACCCTCCCGCGTTGATCGCGTCGAAAAAAGTTCGTCAGCGACGTCCTTGACTCCCCGGAGGCCGCTGCCTAACTCACGCACGGCGTTGGCACTCAAGAGGGGCGACTGCTAACAGCGCCGTTCCCCTCGCTGACGAAGCCCTTACACAAACCGTTCCGACGGAGAACAACAATGAAATTTCGTCCCCTGGGCGACCGCGTCCTCGTGAAGCGCGTCGAAGAAGAAACGAAGACCAAGGGCGGGATCATCATCCCCGACACCGCCAAGGAAAAACCGCAGGAAGGCGAAGTCGTCGCCGTCGGCCCCGGCGCGCGCAACGACAAGGGCGATGTCGTCGCCCTGGACGTCAAGGCCGGTGACCGCATCCTGTTCGGCAAGTGGTCGGGCACCGAAGTGAAGGTCGACGGTCAAGACCTGCTGATCATGAAGGAAAGCGACGTCCTGGGCGTGGTCGAGGCCTAAGCCTCCCCCGTTCCCAATCGCTTTCGAACCCACGTTTCTCTTTTAGAAGGGCTCTAACATGGCCGCTAAAGACGTCTATTTCTCCTCCGACGCGCGCGACAAGATGCTGCGCGGCGTCAACATCCTCGCCAACGCGGTGAAGGTGACCCTGGGCCCCAAGGGCCGCAACGTCGTCATCGAAAAGTCGTTCGGCGCCCCGCGCTCGACCAAGGACGGCGTCTCGGTCGCCAAGGAAATCGAACTGGCTGACAAGTTCGAGAACCTCGGCGCGCAGATGATCCGCGAAGTCGCGTCGAAGACCAACGACAAGGCCGGCGACGGCACCACCACCGCCACCGTCCTGGCGCAAGCCATCGTCCAGGAAGGCCTCAAGTCGGTCGCCGCCGGCATGAATCCGATGGACCTGAAGCGCGGTATCGACAAGGCCGTGCACATCGTCGTCGCCGAGATCAAGAACTCGTCGAAGAAGGTCACGACCAACGCCGAAATCGCCCAGGTCGGCACCATTTCGGCCAACGGCGACAAGGAAGTGGGCGACATGATCGCGCGCGCCATGGCCAAGGTCGGCAACGAAGGCGTCATCACCGTCGAGGAAGCCAAGACCGCCGAGACCGAACTCGACGTCGTCGAAGGCATGCAGTTCGACCGCGGCTACCTGTCGCCGTACTTCATCACCAACGCCGACAAGATGGAAGTTCAGCTCGAAGAGCCGCTCATCCTGCTGTTCGAAAAGAAGCTCTCGTCGCTGCAGCCGCTGCTGCCGGTGCTGGAAGCCGTCGTCCAGTCGGGCCGTCCGCTGGTGATCATCGCCGAGGACGTCGAGGGCGAAGCCCTGGCCACCCTGGTGGTCAACAAGCTGCGGGGCGGCCTGCGCGTCGCCGCCGTCAAGGCTCCGGGCTTCGGCGACCGCCGCAAGGCCATGCTGGAAGACATCGCCATCCTGACCGGCGCTCAAGTCGTGTCGGAAGACCTGGGCATCAAGCTCGAGAACGTGTCGCTCGACATGCTCGGCCGCGCCAAGAAGGTCTCGATCACCAAGGACGACACCACGATCGTGGACGGCATTGGTGAGAAGGAAGCGATCGAGGCCCGTATCGCCCAGATCAAGCGCCAGATCGAAGACACCACGTCGGACTACGACAAGGAAAAGCTGCAAGAGCGCCTGGCCAAGCTGGCCGGCGGCGTCGCGGTCATCCGCGTCGGCGGCTCGACCGAAGTCGAAGTGAAGGAAAAGAAGGACCGCGTTGACGACGCCCTGAACGCGACCCGCGCGGCCGCCGACGAAGGCATCGTCCCGGGCGGCGGCGTGGCTCTGCTGAAGGCCTCCAAGGCCCTGGCGAACCTGACCGGCGACAACGACGACCAGACCGCCGGCATCGCCATCGTCCGTCGCGCCCTGCAGGCTCCGATCCGTCAGATCGCCGAGAACGCCGGCGTCGAAGGCTCGATCGTGGTCGGCAAGATCCTGGAAAGCGACAACGCGACGTTCGGCTTCAACGCCCAGACCGAGCAGTATGTCGACCTGGTCGCCGACGGCGTCATCGACCCGGCCAAGGTCGTCCGTACCGCTCTGCAGGACGCCGCCTCGGTGGCCGGCCTGCTGATCACCACGGAAGCCGCCATCGTCGAAGCCCCGAAGAAGAACGCCGGTGGCGCTCCGGGCGGCGGCATGCCGGGCGGCATGGGCGACATGGACTTCTAATTTAAGAAGTCTGCGTCAGCTCAACGCTGAAACGAACGAGGGCGGGGCCGCGAGGCTCCGCCCTTTTTCGTGCTCTTGGCGCGGCCACTACCACATGCCAAAAACACCTCAGGTAGCGCTCGAGAGCGCACATGTCCTTGGGGGATGTTTCTTGAAGCACAAACTCATGGCGGCGATCTGCGCGGCCGCACTGGTTCCTCAACTCGCCTATGCTGGCGCATGCTCCACGCTGGAGAGCGGCGGGATCCCAGCGACCCAGGACTTTTCGGCCATCCTCGACAAGGCCCGGTCAGTCAACGTCACCAAGGACGAGTTCGAAACCACCGAGGCCTACAAAGCCCGCCTGGCGAACGTCGGCAAGCAGGCGTTCGGGGACACCGAAGAGCTGGTCTTCGCCTGGAAGATCCCACCGGAACTGATCACCTACAACGCGGACAACCAGAACATCTTCATTCCGCCCTATCATTATCGTTCATGCCCTGGCGTGTGGCCTCCTCGCTCGGCGGTGTTCACGGTGGGGAAGGTCAACCGCCTTCTCGGCAACAACTCGGTCGCCTGTCTGGCCCAGACCGTCTCGAAGCACGCGGAGCCTTCCTACACGGGCACGAACGCGATGGGGGCCCAGATCCAGATCGACGTCACGCGCGAGCAGCGCCAAGGCGTGTTCCTGGGCATGCATGACGGCTCCTACGATGCCGTACACGGTTACAACGCCAGCATGATGGTGATCCCGACGACAATGTCCGCCATCGTCCTGCCTCCGGACGGCGCGCGGTCGCTCAAGGAGAACGGGGCCTTCGTCATCGTCGCCCGCCCGCGCGCGCCGCTCTATTTCGAAAGCCGCGGCGAAAGCACGCCGACCTTCGACAAGCCGCAGAAGACCCAGTGGGAAAACCAAATGCTGGTTGCTGATGTCCTCTGCACCGCCGTGATCGACACCAAGGCCAATCAGGTGCGCAAGCTTCACTGGGACAAGCCCAAAGGCGTCCGCTAGATCTGTTCGCGCCGACGTCATCGACAAAGGGCGGGGCCGCGAGGCTCCGCCCTTTTTCACGGCCTTACGGCCAAGCCTGTCACTTTTTCGCCATTTTTTGATACGGCCACGCATCCAAAGCGCGGCCGTCGCGTTAACGCCTCCGCAACATCTCGAGCATGGAGGCGGTGATGGCGTTCGTGCGTGAACTTCCGAACCATCGGCGGCGGCGCTCGTCGCGGAGCACGGTGGTTCTTCTGGTGCTGTCGGGCTGGCTGGTGCTGGGCCTGATCAGCCAGGCGGCGTTCCAGCTGATCGGCTGACCTTCGCCCTTTCGATCTTTCGGCCGGGGGCGATGGGCGCTACATGCGGCGGATGTTCCGCCAGCGCCCCGACGCCGATCTGATCGTTCAAGGCTGGGTCATCGGCGTGATGGTCGAGGTCCCGGGCGAGCGTACGCCCGTCCGCCACTACTTCGCCGTCGGCAAGGCCGACCGGGCCCAGGCCGAGTGGGCGGCCGTGGACCTGGCGATGAATGCCGGCTCGGTGGCCTCCAGCCCCGTGGGCGGGGCCGAGCCGGTCGAGGCGCTGCGCGAGATCGTCGCCTATCGCATGCGCGAGCTGGGCCTGAGGTCAGGCGAGGCGCGGGCTCTCGGTGACAAGAGCCCGCGTCGCTGGCTGTCGCTCTGACCTAGTGGTGTTTGCCGCCGCCGCAGCCGCCGCAGCCGCCGCCACCCGAATAGCCGCCGCCGACATGGACCGAGCTGGACGCCGAGGCCGAGGCGGACGCCGCGCTCGACGCCGAACCGCTGGCATAGCCGCTGGACCAGCCGCCGCCGACCAGGCCGACGCCGCCATAGCCGCCGCCACGTCCGCCGGACGCGTGGCCGACATAGCCCATCGGCAGCGGCGGCGGTGCGACATAGCCCCAGGCGCTAGCCGGTTCGGCATGGGGGTTCCAGCCGCCGCCGACGCCATAACGCGAGCCGGATGAGTACCCCGAGGCGCCGTAGTAGGAACTGTCGCTGCTCTCCTCGTAGCGTGAGCTCTCGGACTCGTAGGTCTCTTCATAGGACTCGACCGCAGCGCCGCCGCGATAGTCGCGATAGCCGTGATCCTCGCGACGCGGGCCGCAATCGCAGTCCCGAACCGGCGGCGCGCGGTCCACGCGGACCGTGCGGTCGATATAGACGGGCCGCTCGACGATCCGGTCCACCGGAACCCTCACGATCCGTTCGACCGGAACCTCGACCCGCTTCTCGATGATGCGGTCGACGGGACGATCGACATAGACCGGCTTCTCCACGATGCGGTCGACGGGCACCTCGACGCGCTTTTCGATGATCCGGTCGACAGGGCGGTCGACATAGACCCGCTTCTCGACGATCCGGTCCACCGGCACCTCGACCAGCTTCTCGACCGGCACCTCGACGCGCTTCTCGACGACCACGGGCCGCTCGATCACGACCGGCTTCTCGACGATCTTCTCGACGGTCACCGGATGGTCGACATAGACCGGCACGCGCTTTTCCACGACGACCGGGCGGTCGACATAGACGACCTTGACGCGCGGCCTGGGTCGTTTCGAGACATGGGCCGGAGCGTGCGTTCGGACTGGCGCGCCGGGGAAGCCGTCGGCCAGCACCGGCGACACCGCCGCCCCGCCCACGAAAGCCGCCGTCGCGCCGGCGATCAGAAGAGTCCTGAGGTTCATCACCCACCTCGATACAAAGCTTTGCCGTCCCAGGGCGGGACAGCTCGAGGTTGTCCTCGCAACCCGCGGGCCAAAACCGACCGGCCCCTCTTGGCGACCACCGTTCTTTTGGTCATGCTCCGCGCCAAACAAGCGTTCGAGCGCTTTGGGGAGACGACGATGGCGAAGATTCTTGCCGGCAGGGCCTTGGCGGCCTTGGGCCTGACCGCGGGGCTGGCCCTGACGACCGTGGCCTGCGCCCAGGCCCCCGTCGCGTCCACCGCCCCCAACGACTATGGCAAGACCGAGAACTGGCTGTGCCTGCCCGGCCGCCAGGACGCCTGCGCCGTCGACCAGACCACCACCATCGTCCAGGCCGACGGTAAGACCTCGACCGAGGCCTTCAGGCCCGCCACTGACGCGGCTTACGACTGCTTCTACATCTATCCGACCGTCTCGACCGATCCGGGCGGCAACAGCGACATGGTCATCGACGCCGCCGAGCGGCGTGTGGTCGAGCAGCAGTTGGCCCGCTTCGGGTCCAGGTGCCGCGTCTTCGCGCCGATGTACCGCCAGGTTACCCTGGCGGCGCTGCGCGCGGTGATGATGGGCCAGCCCTCGCCCGGCAACGGCGCGCTGGCCTATGGCGACGTCCGCGACGCCTGGCGCTGGTACCTGGCCAACGAGAACAAAGGCCGGGGCGTGGTTCTGATGGGCCACAGCCAAGGCGCGCGGATGCTGCTGGACCTCTTGAAGAACGAGATCGACGGCAAGCCCGCGCAGAAGCAGATGATCTCGGCCTATGTCCTGGGCATGAACACGCCGGTCGCGGACGGCAAGTTCGGCTCGATCCCGCTGTGCGTGAAGGCCGACCAGGCCGGCTGCCTGGTGACCTATGTCTCGTTCCGCGAGACGAGCCCGCCGCCGGCCAACAGCCGCTTTGGCAAGACCGACGATCAGGGCCGCCGCGCCGGCTGCGTGAACCCGGCCGCCCTGCTGGCCGGCAAGGCCTCGACCGAGCCGGCGGTGCTGCATTCCTATCTGAGCAGCAAGGGCTTCGGCGCGGTTTCGGGCCAACCGCCGAAGCCGTTCGCCAAGGACCTGACGGTGTCGACGCCGTTCGTGTCCCTGCCCGGCCTGATCTCGGCCCGCTGCGTCAGCGAGGGCGACTTCACCTATCTGGCGGTCAAGGTGAACGCCGACCCCGCCGATCCGCGCGCCGACGAGATCACCGGCGACGTGGTGGTCGGCGGCGGCGTCCTGAAGGACTGGGGCCTGCACCTGATCGACGTGAATCTGCAGATGGGCGACCTGAACGCCCTGGTCGACCGGCAGGCCAAGGCCTACGCGGGACGCTAGGGCCCACCCACGGGTCCTAGCGTCATCTCATGCCGGCGGCGTGTCGACGATCGCTCCGGCCCGCGCAAGGCGCGCGGCGGCTATTTCGGGCCGGCCGCCGCCTTGAACACGGTCGCGCCCAGCAACATCACGATCACGAAGCCGAGCAGGAACAGGAAGAACAGGATCTTGGCGATCCCGGCCGCCGCGCCCGCGACGCCGGTGAAGCCGAGGCCGCCGGCGATCAGGGCGACGATGGCGAGGATGATGGCCCACTTGAGCATGCTGGTTTCCTTCCAAGGACGCACGAGAGGCGTCGTTGCAAAATTCAACGCCTCGTAGACGCACGCCGTTCCTTGTTTTCGCCGCCCGGCGCGGCTAACCCAGACGCCATGGCCTCCAAGCCCGAAAGCCCGACCGAACCCTTCAAGCGCGCCCTGGCGCACGCCGCGCGCTCGCTCGCCGAAACCCCCGATCTGGAGGTCGTATTCTCGGGCGACGGCCCGCAGCTTCTGGGCAACCGGGCGATCCTGCCGCATCCGCCGCGCGACCTGACCAGCCGGGAGGCGGCCCGCATTCGCGGCCTCGCCGACCAGATGGCCCTGCGCCTGGCTCACCACGATCCGATGGCCCACGCCCGCGCCCGCCCGGCCTCGCCCGACGGCCAGGCGGCCTTCGAGTCGATCGAGCAGGCCCGGCTGGAAGCCATCGGCGCCAACGCCCTGGGCGGCGTCCGCCAGAACCTCACCGCCGCCCTCGAGGCGCGGCTGGAGAAGCAGGGCCTGACCCGCGCCGTCGCCACCGACCGTCAGTCCGCCCCGATGGCCGAGATCCTGGGCCTGATGGTGCGCGAGCGCCTGACCGGCGACGCCCCACCCGACGGGGCCAAGGCCTTGGTCGACATCCTGCGCAACGATATCGAGATGAAGGCCGGCAAGGACCTGGATCGCCTGGCCGCCGCCATCGACGACCAGGCCGCCTTCGCGCGGGTGACCCGCGAGATCCTGCGCGACCTCGATCTCGGCGAGGAGATGTCCGACGCCACCGAGAGCGCCGACGACGAGGACGGCAACGAGGAAGAAAGCCCGACCGAGAACTCCGACGAGGATCAGGGCGAGGGTGAAGGCGAGCAGCCCGAGGGCTCCTCGCCGCAGGAAAGCGAGTCCTCGGACCGCGAGACCGAGGCCGGCGACGAGGAGATGGTCCAGTCCGACCAGGACGGCGAGGTTGAGGAAAGCGACGAGAGCCCGGACATGGGCGACGGCGCCAAGCCCGCCCGGCCAGACACCGGTCCGTCGCAGGGCGGCGAGCCGCTCTACAAGATCTTCACCACGGCCCACGACGAGATCGTCCCGGCCGAGGACCTGTGCGACGCCGAGGAGCTGACGCGGCTGCGGGCCTATCTGGACCAGCAGCTGTCGGCCCTCTCCAGCGTGGTCTCGCGCCTGGCCAACAAGCTGCAGCGCCGCCTGCTGGCCCAGCAGAACCGCGCCTGGACCTTCGACCTCGAGGAGGGAATGCTGGACGTCGCCCGCCTGACGCGGGTGATCATCGACCCGACCGCGCCGCTGTCCTTCAAGCAGGAGGAGGACCAGGAGTTCCGCGACACGGTCGTCACCCTGCTGATCGACAATTCCGGCTCGATGCGCGGCCGGCCGATCATGGTGGCGGCGATCTGCGCCGACATCCTGGCGCGCACCCTGGAGCGCTGCGGCGTCAAGACCGAGGTGCTGGGCTTCACCACCCGCGCCTGGAAGGGCGGAACCAGCCGCGACGAATGGATCAAGGCCGGCAAGCCGGGCGCGCCGGGCCGCCTGAACGACCTGCGCCACATCATCTACAAGGCCGCCGACAGCCCCTGGCGCCGGGCCCGCAAGAACCTGGGCCTGATGATGCGCGAGGGCCTACTGAAGGAAAACATCGACGGCGAGGCCCTGATGTGGGCGCACCAGCGGCTGATCGGCCGGCCCGAAGCCCGCCGCATTCTGATGGTGATCTCCGACGGCGCGCCGGTGGACGACAGCACCCTGAGCGTCAATTCGGGCCACTATCTGGAGCGCCACTTGCGCCAGGTCATCGCCGAGATCGAGGGCAGGAGCCCGGTCGAGCTGATCGCCATCGGCATCGGCCACGACGTCACCCGCTACTATCGCCGCGCCGTCACGATCGTCGACGTCGAACAATTGGGCGGCGTGCTGGTCGAGCAGTTGGCCGCCTTGTTCGAGGAAGAGCCTCGCGCCGTCGTCCGTGCGCGCGGCCTGCTGGCGCCGCCGCCGGTCGTCACGCCCCAGGCCGGCAAGCCTTCGAAAGCCGCCAAGGTCCCGGCGTGATCGGACTGCGCTCGGCCCTCGCCCTGTCGATGATCGGCGGCCTGAGCGGCTTCGCCACCCAGTGCACGCCGCGTAAGCCGCCGCCGGTAGTGGTCGCCACGCCCGCCGCGCCGGTGAAGGCTGGACCGGAAATCGGCGTGACCGCCACGCCCGTGCCGCTGGACGCCGCCAATCCCGCCAAGACGACGCTGGAGGGCGGCTTCGCCTATGCCGGCGGCCTGGCCCTGACCAGCGCCGACACGTCGCGCCTGCACGGCCTGTCGGACTTGGCGGTCGGGGCGGGCGGCCAGCTGATGGCGATCAGCGACGAGGGCGACCTGTTCGAGGCCCGGCTCCAGCTCGACCAAGCCGGCCGGCTGGTCGGCCTGACCGACGGCAAGCTGCGGCCTCTGGTCGGCCTGAACGGCCAGCCGCTGCAGGGCAAGCGCGAAAGCGACGCCGAGGGCATGGCCGTGCTGCCCAACGGCGACCGCCTGGTCAGCTTCGAAGGCAATCACCGGATCTGGCTCTATCCGGCCCTGCCGGACGGGACCTGGGGAACGCCCCGCCCCGCGCCCAAACCGGCCACCGTCTTCCCGGACAACGAGGGCATGGAGGCGCTGTCGGCCTATCCCGCCGCCGGCCCCGACGCCTATCTGGTGGGCGGCGAGGAGGGCGAGGTGTGGCTGTGCCGCCTGTCGGCCGACTGCAAGTCGCTGCCGCCGCAATCGGGCCCGGACTTCACCTGGGGCCTGACCGGTTTCGCGCCCTTCGAGGGGACGGCCGTCGGCACCCTGCATCGCGGCTTCGACCCGATCCGCGGCTGGCGGGCCGTGGTGCGGTTCATTTCCGACCCGACCAAGCCCCTGACCCAACAGCGCACGACCGCCGCCCTGCATATCGACGGCTCGGCGCCGCGCGACAATTACGAAGGCCTGGCCCTGACCCGCTCACCCACCGGCGGCACGCGGCTCTACCTGCTGTCGGACGACGGCGCGATCGGCAACCAGCGCACCCTGCTGCTGGCCTTCGACTGGACGCCGCAGCCCCTGCCGCAGCCGATGCTCTCGCCGGTGAAGAAGCGCCCCGTTCGCAGACGCTAAAGCCGTTTCGTTGCGAATGAGACCGTTTCGTTGGTAATTATATGATTGTATTGATATTTTTTCCCAAAGCAGCACCATCGCACTTGCAATAGGTACCGGTAACATATAGTCATGACCTCGACGGACGACGAGGCGAGAACCCGGGGCCGTCAGAGGAACGCACCTGGAGGCGGTTGAATCCAACCTCCTTTTCAGGACTATCAAAATGATCCGTCTGCTCGTTATCGCCATCAGCGCCCTGATGGCCACCGCCGCCGCCACCTCGGCCAGCGCTGGTGAAATCACCGTCAAGGTCGCCGGCCGCGCCACTCCCGCGGTCCACGCCGACATCGTCAACGCCGCCAAGCAGATCTGCGCGGACGACCTGACCGGCAATCCGTACGCCGCCGACATCGCGCCCTATTGCGTGCGCGAAGTGGCCCGTGACGCCATCAGCCGCACCAACAGCCGCGACCTGGTCGCCTACGACAAGGCCCAAGGCCGCAGCGTCTATTTCATGCGCGTCGCCAGCCGCTAATCCGCGGTCGAAGCGTCGAAATGAGGCCCGCGAGACTTCGGTTTCGCGGGCTTTTTCGCGCCTGCTCCAGATCGCGCAATCGGTTGTTCGCGCGCGAACCTTCTATTTTGCACGCGAAGGACGCATTGCAACATAACCATTGATAACCCAGTAGAACGTTGCTATATGCAACGGGACGGCCAAACAGGCGACAGACCGGAAACGGACCGTCAGGGGAACGCGTCTGGAGGGGGTTGCTCACAACCCTCTTTCGGGACCATCGAGATGATCCGCTCCATCGTTCTGGCCGCCTCGGCCATCGCTCTGTTCGCCTCCGCTCCCGCCTCGGCCGCCGAAATGCGCGTCAAGGTCGCCGGCAAGTCGGCCGCCGAAGTCCGCGCCGACATCGTCAAGGCCGCCTCGACCGTGTGCTGGCAGGACGTCCGTGGCGAAGCCCTCGCCGGCTATCTGTACCCGGCCTGCATCCGCGCCTCGGTCAATGACGCCGTGGCCAAGATCAACAACCCGGCTCTCAGCGCCTACAACTCGGCCAACCCGTCGTCGGGCGCCGTCGTCGCGCGTTAAGCGACGCCTGCAGTACCAAGCTTTCCAAACCCGCCGCGGCTCAGTCGCGGCGGGTTTTGCTTTGTCTGGATGCAGCTTCGGGCGCGGGACGAAGCTCCGCTTACGAGCAGAAGACCAATGACAACTTCGCCCCAGCGCAGACGTTCTGCGATCAGCAGGAGAACTCGTACGCCTGGTCTCCGATGGCATTCAGTCTCAACCGCTTGGCTGCAGCGCCCAGCGCCTTCTCAACGGTCGCAAATTCCAGCTCATCAGCACCTTGTGATTCCAAGTACTGAAGCAGCCTCCACGTGTCGATCACATCCGATCGGGGTAGGTTTTGGTGCATGTCGACGACGCGCCCGTCCACAGCGCTCGTGAACCTCAACCCGGCTCCATGGCGCTGAAAAGTCCAAGCGGCTCCGTCGGTATCGACGCGCCCTTGGCGGGGTATGTCCAAGACCACCTGCGTAAAGCTGATGCCGGGATAGAGGCTGGTAAACGCCGCCATGAGCTGGGCTTGCGTCCGACAGAACTGGGTAAGGACGCTCGGGTGCAATTCCATTGTCTCAGCCTACCGACGCGGGCGTCAGCCATCCACCCATCGCCGTCGCCCTGAACGCCCAGGGCGAATACCCCCCGCCCCCACCCACGACGAAAAGCCCGCCGGGAGCGATCCCGGCGGGCTTTCTGTCGTCGGTAGACCGTCGAGCCTTAAGCGGCGGCTTGGACGGCGGCCTTGGCCTTGGCCTTGACCTGCGACTTGATCTTCAGGGCGCGCGGCGACAGCTGCTCGTCCTTGGCGCCCAGCAGGAACACGTCCAGGCCGCCCTTGAAGTCGAGCGTGCGCAGGGCCGCGTTGCTGATCCGGAGCCTGAAGCTCTGGCCCAGCGACTCCGACTGGAGCGTGGCGGGCGACAGGGCCGGCAGGAAGCGGCGCTTGGTCTTGATGTTCGAGTGGCTCACATTGTGGCCGACCATCGGACCGATACCGGTAAGTTCGCAACGGCGCGACATAGTGATTACCTTGGCTTGGGCGAAGCCGTCCGGCTCAACAAAGAACCTGGCCCCGCATAAGATATGAATTCGGGCACACGGTTGGACCAGGCCGACCGCGCGAGAGCGGGCGATATAGGCGAAGGCTCCCCCCTGAGTCAAGGCTGGTTTGGCTCCTCGAGCCCCTTACTCGCACGTCAGATCTCGCGCGGCGCGAAGGAACTCCGCGCCTCACCGTCGCCTTCAAGCACGGTTCATTTGGCTCTCTATATATAGGCCGCACGAAGGAGACCCGCCGTATGCGTTCGACCACCCTCGCCGCCTCCGCCCTGGCGCTCGCCGTCGGCGTCGCCCTGGCCGGCTTCAGCCTGGCCCAGCCGGTGGTGCGCACGCCGGCCCATGCCGCCGCGAAGGCGACGATTCTCCCTGGCCACTGGGAGTATGACTACAAGATCGGCGTCATCCCGGTCAGCAGCGAGACCAAGTGCCTCAAGCCCGCCGACGCCGAGCAGTTCTCGCGCGGCATCTGCACCCGCCGCTATCGCTGCGACTACACGACCAATGTGGTCAAGGACGGCAAGATCCAGCTGAAGGGCACCTGGACCGACAAGAAGGACCGCGTCTCGCCGGTTTCGGCCGAGGGGGTCTATTCGCCCGAGAGCTTCAAGATGGACATCCATCTGAAGACGATCAGCGGCATGGCCCTGGCCGGCAGCCTCAACGCCAAGCGGATCTCCGCCGAGTGTCCGCCCGAAGAGAAGACAGGCGAAACGGCGGCGAAGTAGCCGCCGGCTCCGGAGACTCCGGCGAAACCGATTTGTGGTTAATCCGCCTTAAGCTACAATAGCTTGTAGGGAACAAACACTGAATCGGGGAACGTCGCCGATTCGGTCCTGATTCGTTTCGCCCCTGTTCGGCCGCGCGTTAGCACCTGTTAATCGGGGCGGGCGGAGGGGTTTCTCCCTTTAGGACTCACGGCCATCTTCCCTCTCCCCTTGCGGGAGAGGGTGGCCCGCGAAGCGGGTCGGGTGAGGGGTCGAAAGTCGTGTCCGCCGCGACCAGCGGCCGGTGCAGGGCGCCAAGCCGACAGGACTATCGACCCCTCATCCGTCGCCTGCGGCGCCACCTTCTCCCGCAAGGGGAGAAGGACGCTCCCTACCCCCCGCGCGGCGGCGCGATCGAGAACTCCAGGTCGAAAAGGGTCGGGACCTCGCTGGTCCTGGCCCGCTCGATGGTCAGCAAGCGGGCCTTGGTTTCCGCGCCGCCCGGGGCCGAGAAACCGCCCATGCCGCCGGAAGCCGCCAGCACGCGGTGGCAGGGCACCACGATCGGCCAGGGGTTCTCGCCCAGGGCCTTGCCGACCGCCCGCGCCGCGCCGGGTTCGCCCATCGCCTTGGCCACCTCGCCATAGGTCGAGACCTCGCCCGGCGTGATGGCCCGGGCGATCTCGTAGACCCGAAGGTTGAAGGCCGGCTGTTCGCCCACGTCCAGCGGGATGTCGGAAAGGTCGTCGCGACCGCCGGCCAGCAGGTCGCGGATCCGCTCGATGACCTTCTCGATCTCGGCGGGAGGATCGCCCTCGACCGCCTCGGGAAAGCACCGCCGCAGCCGCGCCCAGGCCGCGCCCGGCGAGCTTTCCGGCAATTGCACGCCGACCAGGCCGCGCTCGCCCCAGGCCAGGCCGCAGCGGCCGATCACGGTGTCGAAGAGGATGAAACCCTGGGCGGTCATCCGGAAAAAATAGCAGGCCTGTTGCGACTTTCGAGGGGTGCGCCATACGTTTTCCGATTCTTGCTGAGCTTGGAGAGCCCCGTGCGCCGGATCCTCATCGCCGCCTTGCTGGCCGCGACCCCGTTTTCCGCCGCTCACGCCGGCGATCTGCTGATCCACGGCGGCCCGATCCACACCGGGGTCGAGGCCGCCCCGACCGCCGAGGCGGTGCTGGTCCGCGACGACAGGATCCTGTTCGTCGGCCCGCTGGCCGCCGCCCGGGCCAAGGCGGCCAAGGGCGTCCGCGACCTCGACCTGAAGGGCGCCGCGGCCTATCCGGGCTTTGTCGACGCCCACGCCCATCTGACGGGCATCGGCCTGCGCGAGCTGACCCTGAACCTGGACCAGACCCGGTCGCTGGCCGAGCTGGTCTCGACGGTGAAGGCCTATGCCGCCGCCCATCCGGACGGGCCGATCTTCGGCCGGGGCTGGATCGAGACCCACTGGCCCGAGAAGCGCTTCCCGACCAAGGCCGACCTCGACGCCGCCGCGCCGGGCCGGATCGTGGTGCTGGAGCGGTCCGACGGCCACGCCAGCGTCGCCTCCAGCGCCGCCCTGGCCAAGGCCGGGGTGACGGGCGCCACTGCCGACCCGGCCGGCGGCAAGATCCTGAGGGGGACCGACGGCCGGCCCGACGGCATGCTGATCGACCACGCCCAGGCCCTGGTCGCCGGCGTCATCCCGCCGCCCAGCGAGGCCCTGAAGCGCGAAGCCCTGCGCAAGGCCGGGGCGCTGTATGCATCCCGCGGGTGGACCGGCCTCGACAATATGAGCGTCATGGCCGACGACCTGGCCTTGCTGCGCGACGAGGCCGCCAAGGGCAGCTTCCACATCCGGGTCGACAATTACATGGATCCCAGCGGCGCGGCCGAGGTGCTCTCCAAGGGCCCGCAGGTCGATCCGACCGGCCTGATCCGGGTGCGCGGGATCAAGCTCTATATGGACGGCGCCCTGGGCTCGCGCGGCGCGGCGCTGCTCGAACCCTACAGCGACGCCGAAGGCCTGGGCTTGCAGCTGACCCCCCAGGACAAGGGCCTGGCGCTGATGAAGCAGGCCAAGGCCGTCGGAGCCCAGGTCGCCATGCACGCCATCGGCGACCGCGGCAACCGCATGACCCTGGACTGGTTCGAGCAGAGCCTCGCCGGCGACAAGGCCGCCCGCTGGCGCATCGAGCACGCCCAGATCGTCGCCGACACCGATGTGCCGCGGTTCGCCAAGCTGGGGGTCATCGCCTCGATGCAGCCCAGCCACGCGATCGGCGACCTCTATTTCGCCCCCGCCCGCCTGGGCCAGGCTCGCCTGCACGAGGGCTATCGCTGGAAGGATTTCCTCACCGCCGGCGTCGTCGTGGCCGCCGGCTCGGACGCCCCGGTCGAGGTCGGCGACCCGCGCATCGAGTTCTACGCCGCCGTCTACCGCCACAGCCTGACCGGCTTCGCCAACGCCGACTGGCACCTGGAAGAGGCCGTCACCCGCGCCCAGGCCCTGAGAATGCTGACCCTGGCCCCGGCCTATGCGGTGTTCCGGGAGAAGGAGCTGGGCACCTTGGAGGCCGGCAAGAAGGCCGACGTCACGGCGTTCGACCAGGACCTGATGACGGTTGAGCCCAAGGCGATCCTGACGGCCCAGCCCGTGCTGACGGTGGTGGATGGCAAGGTGGTGTTCGAGAAGTAGGGTCACTGGCCCCCTCCGCGCCTGCGGCGCTCCTCCCCCGAAGGGGGAAGAAGGCGTCGCGCGATCCTTCCGCCCCCTCCGGGGGCGGAAGGCCGCGAAGCGGCCAGGTGGGGGCAAGTGACATCGGCTTCACGCGGTTTACCGCTGAAGTTGGTGGGGAGGCGACGGAGCGGCCGGGCGAACCCGGATCTGCAACAGCGCCAAGCTTGTCCAGGGGCTTCGCCTACCCACTCACCCTCCCACCGCTACGCGGCGGGCCCCTCCCTCTCTCCATGAGAGAGGGATTTTGGTGGATGCCCTCGCTTGCGTGGGACCCCCTTCTCCCCCGGAGAAGGAGCCCTCCCTACATCTCACGGCGAGACGATCGCAGGGCTGATCAGGTCACTCAAGGACCGCCCTCCGGGCGGCCGCGCGCGGCGACGCGGAGCGTCGTCCTTGACTGACCTGATCAGCCCTGCACGCTGCAGCCTCCAAGAGATTTAAGGATCGCACCAACCCGGGAGGTCGGCTCGCGACCCAAGTCGGACGTCTCCTCCCCCGCGCCGCGGGGGAGGTGGCCCGGAGGGCCGGAGGGGGCCAACGCGGCATGCGTCCTGCTTGCCCCCTCAGTCGCTCCGCGACAGCTCCCCCGCATCGCGGGGGAGCATCCAGTGTCGTCAACTTCCGCTAACCACCCATAGCCGCCCTTCACCGGCTCAGCCGGCCTTCACTCCCCGCCCCACCGTAGCCCTTCGCCGCACCCCGCTTGCCCCCGCCCGATTCCCATCCCACCTTCGTAAGATGAGTGACCGTTCGACCGGCCTGGCCCCTTCGAAGCTGACCGCGGTCCTGGGGCCCACCAATACCGGCAAGACGCACCTGGCCGTCGAGCGGATGCTGGGGCACGCCTCGGGGATGATCGGCTTGCCGCTGCGCCTGCTGGCGCGCGAGATCTACGACCGGATCGTCAAGCTGCGCGGCAAGGCCAGCGTCGCCCTGATCACCGGCGAGGAGAAGATCGTCCCGCCCCGGGCGGCCTATTTCGTCTGCACGGTCGAGGCCATGCCGCTGGGCCGCGAGGTCGATTTCCTGGCCGTCGACGAGATCCAGCTGTGCGCCGATCCCGAGCGCGGCCACATCTTCACCCACCGCCTGCTGCATGCGCGCGGCAAGTTCGAGACCATGTTCCTGGGGGCCGGGACCATGGCCCACCTGGTCCGCCGCCTGCTGCCGGACGCCGAGATCGTCGGGCGCGAGCGGTTCTCGAACCTTTCCTATGCCGGCTCCAAGAAACTGACCCGCCTGCCCCGGCGGACGGCGATCGTCGCCTTCTCCACCGACGCGGTCTACGCCATCGCCGAGCTGATCCGGCGGCAGCGCGGCGGGGCGGCGGTGGTGATGGGGAGCCTCAGCCCCCGCACTCGCAACGCCCAGGTCGCCCTCTACCAGTCGGGCGAGGTCGATTTCCTGGTGGCCACCGACGCCATCGGCATGGGCCTGAACATGGACGTCGACCACGTGGCCTTCGCCGGCCTGCGCAAGTTCGACGGCAAGCGCACCCGCTGGCTCTATCCGCAGGAGGTCGGCCAGATCGCCGGCCGGGCGGGCCGTTACACCCGCGACGGCACCTTCGGGGTGACCGGCGACTGCGAGGAGATCGACGAGGACCTGGTCGAGGCGGTCGAGAACCATACCTTCGAACCGATCATCGGCGCCGAGTGGCGCAACGCCCGGCTGGACTTCGGTTCGCTGCCCGGCCTGTTGCGGTCGCTGGCCGAGACGCCGCGCCGCAACGGCCTGTCGCTGTCGCAGGAGGCGCTGGACGAGCGCACCCTGCGGGCCCTGGCCAAGCAGGAGGACGTGGTCGCCCGCTGCAAGGCCGACCGCTCGGCCCTGTTGCGGCTGTGGGACGTTTGCCAGACGCCGGACTTCCGCAAGACCACCGACGACGACCACCAGCGCATGGCGCGCACCCTGTTCGACGACCTGACCACCGGCCGCAAGCGCCTGCCCGAGGACTGGGTCGGCGGCCAGTTCAAGGCGCTGGACCGGGTGGACGGCGAGATCGACAGCCTGGCCGCGCGGCTCTCCGGCGTGCGGACGCTGTCCTACATCGCCAACCGTCCCGACTGGGTGGCGAACCCCGCCCACTGGCAGGGCCTGACCCGCCAGCTGGAGGACCGGATCAGCGACACCCTGCATGAAAAGCTGATGGCCCGGTTCATCGACCGCCGCACCAGCGTGCTGATGAAGCAGCTGGGCGAGCGCGAGACCCTGCTGGCCGGCGTCGGCCAGGGCGGCGAGGTCACCGTCGAGGGCCACCTGGTCGGCCACCTGGCCGGCGTGACCTTCACCCCCGAGAAGGGCGCCTCGGCGCTGGAGGAGAAGGCCCTGCGCAACGCCGCCCAACGCGCGGTCGGGCCCGAGATCGCCCGCCGCCTGGGCGTGCTGGCCAGCGAGGCCGACGACGCCTTCGCCCTGACTCCCGACGGCGCGATCCTGTGGCGCGGCGAGATCGCCGGCGCGGTGCGCCACGACCTGCCGCTGCTGTCGCCCCGCGCCCGGCTGCTGGGCGATCTGGGTCCCCTGCACGCCCGCGAGCGGGCTGAGCGGCGGCTGGACGCCTTCCTGGCCGGCGAGGTCGACCGCGCCCTGGCGCCGCTGCGCAAGCTGGAACGGGCCCTGGCCGGCGGCGAGCTTCGCGGCCTGCCGCGCGGCATCGCCCACCGCCTGCTCGAGGCCGGCGGGGTGCTGGACAAGGGTCCGGTCGATCCGGAGCTGAAGGCCCTGAGCCAGGGCGAGCGGCGAACCTTGAAGAGCCTGGGCGTGCGGATCGGGGCGTTCAGCCTCTACTGCCCCGGCGTGCTGAAAGCCGAGGCCGTGGCCTGCGCTCGGGCGCTGAACCCGTCCGGCTGGCGCGGCGCGCTGACGACGCTGGAGGTCCTGCCCAAGCCCGAACCCTCGCCGCGCGAGCTGTCGGCCAGCGGCCTGCGCGCCGTCGCCGGCTTCAGCGTCCCGGTCGAGGCGCTGGAGACGCTGGACGCCCTGCTGCGCGCCGAACAACGCCCCGGGGGCGTGGTCGTGACGGAGGCCTCGCTGGAGACATTGGGCTGGACCGCGCCCCAGGCCTCGGCCGTGCTGCGGGCCCTGGACTACACGCCCGCCATCCGCGCCAAGCCCGACGCGCCGATCGTCTGGAAGCGGCGCGGCGCGGCCAGGCTGGAGCAGAAGCCGATCAAGGCCCGCCCGGACTCGCCGTTCGCGGCCCTGGCCAAGCTGACCGAGCCGCCGCCGCGGCGGAAGCGCCCGAAGCGCCGCAAGCCGGTCGTCCAGAAAGCCGCGTCATGACGGAGGCGACGCACGACGCCGCCAAGGATTCGGTGAGGGCGGACATCTGGCTGTGGCGGGCCCGCTTCTTCAAGACCCGCTCGCTGGCCGCCCGGTTCGTCGACGAGGGCCGGATCCGCCTAACCCGGTCGGGGGCCGAGAGCCGCGTCGACAAGCCCTCGCGGACGGTCAAGCCCGGCGACCTCCTGGTGTTCGGCCTGGCCGGTCGGCTGGTCGCGGTGCGGGTGCTGGACTGCGGCGAAAGGCGCGGCCCCGCCACCGAGGCGCGTGGGTTATACGAGGCGGTGCAGGGGTAGACCTTCGCTCCTGATCCGCTACCCTGGGTCATCACGGGGCAGGAGCTTTACCATGACGCGTCTCCTACCCCGCCTTCTCGGGCTGGCCCTGGCCGGCTTCACCGTCGTCGCCTCGCCGACGCTGGCCGAGACCCGGACACCGATCCGCACCTTCGACCTGCCGCAGCTGCAGCGCATGGGCCTGGCCCTGTACCGGCAGGACCTGTCGGCCTGGCGCGCCACCGACGCCGTGGCGGCCAAGGTCCCCGACCTGGCGGCCGCCGGCCTCAAGGGCTGGCTGGTCGAGGACGACGGCAAGGTCGCCAAGGTCCGCTTCCTGCGCGACCTCGGCCAGGGTCTGGAGGTCGGCTACGACGTCGAGGTCAGCGCCAAGGGCGTCGGCCCGGTCACCCAGCCGAGGCATCGCGGCCTGACCGGCGAGGAGCGGGCGATGTTCGCCGCGCGCCAGACCGCCGCGTCCTTCATGTCCGGCGGGTGCCGGCCCGGCTACAACAGCGCGGTGATCAAGGATCCGGACGGCGACGGCTGGCTGGTCTGGATGCTGGCCCCCAGCCCCGGCCAGGGGGTTATCCCGGTCGGCGGCCACTACCGCTTCACGATCAGCGCCGACGGCTCGACGGTCGAGGAGCGCGACGCCCTGTCGGCCAGCTGCCTGACCATCGCCCAACCCAAGCTGCCGCCCGGCGCCAAGACCGAGGGCATGGTGGTCTCGCACGTGGTGTCGCCGACCCCGGTCGAGACCCACGTGTTTCTGAGCCTGCTCTACCACCAGCCGATGTACGTCACCACGGGCAAGGGCGAGCTGTGGGTGGTCGGCAGCGGCCAGATCGCGCCGGTGCAGCTCAAGCCTTAGATGTAGAGCGCCGCCGGCTGTTCGTCGAAACGCCGGCCCTCTCCTCAGGGTCTTAGTCGACGGTGAATACCAAACAGAGCTCGCTGAAAACGCCCTAGCCGCCGCGCGACGACCCCGCCGGCGGCGCGAGCCAAATCGTGCCGGCCTTGGCGTCCAGCACGATGAACAGCTGATCAAGAAGGTCCATGCCAATGGCGCCTTCCGTATCATCGCCGGGCCACGGCATGATCTGGGTCCGTACATTTGTGTAGCGGTTGTTTCCAACGCTAACGGCAGGCAGGACGCCGAAATCGACGGCGCGCTCGCGTCCATCCACGCCAAGGGTTCCGCCACGCTCGACCCTTGCATTGGCGGGCCCGACCCGCGCCCAGGTCGCCGGTTCTAGGGTGAGGGCCCCGGAAGCCCCAAGATCCAGTTCGACGAGCACCGGCTTCCCATCGACGAGGACCTCGATCCGATAACCGCCTTTCAGAGGCAGGGACGGGAACCCCGCTGGCGGTCGCAACACGCCCGAAGGGTAGAGGTCCAAGGTCCGCTTGGCCGGATCCAGCTTGACCGCGGCCATGGACAGGAAGTCCGCCCCCAACACGAACTCGACCTTTCTTCCCATGGCTGCCGACATCGCGGTCATATCCAGACCCGCGACCGCGGGGCTGTGGATCTCCAGCTGATCGGGAATCTTGATCTCGACGTCAGACACGCGGCGCTTCGGTATTGAGGAGCCCGTGGACGTCCGCACCGTGCCCTGTGGCGCGTCAATCCGGAGGCCGGCGTCGGCCGCCAGGGCCGTGTCGATCAGGCTGCGCTCCGCCCCGGTGTCGACGAGAGCCCAGACATCCCTGCCCGCGACCACGGCCTTGAGGACAATGTGGCCGTGAACGAGCTCATAGGGCGCCGCCTTGTGCGCCGCCAACGGCGTGAAGCGGGCCTGCACTCGAATTTCAGAACTCTCCACGCCGGCCTTGGGCGGCGGGTTCGGCGGTATCGAGGCGCTCTGGCCGGCCAACAGGCCGCTGAGGATCAGAACAAGAGCCGACAAGCTTCCCCCCCACAAAACGCCGCCAGGCGCGGAGGTTAGGATCCCTAGCGCTGCCGTCAAGGTTGAGAGGGCGCGGGCGTGCCTCTATGGCCGCTCACGACCCGTTGCGGACTTTGCCGTGCAGGACTTAACCTCTCGAGATTGGAGTCAGCCTCATGACACAAGCAATATTGGCGATGGCAATAGCTTTGGTTGCCGTGGCGCTTCTCACAGCAATGTCACTGCGCGCCAACCGTCGCTTCGAAATGGAGCGTCGACTGCCGATGCAATGGTGGCTGGATGGCGCGGTCACCTGGGCAGCGCCACGCAGGATGGCGCTTGCGTTCACGCCTGTGCTTGCCGCGATCTGTTTGGCGGCTGTCGTTGCATTGACGATATTTGGCAAACCGAGACCCGGTCAGGAAGGTCTCGTCATACCTGTGAACATTTTCGTGGCGATCACCTTCCTCTGTGCGCACGCATTTCACCTAAGGATGATTCAGCGGACCGTTTGGCGAAAAGAGTAGCGTCCGCTTCCCACCCGTTGCAGCCAGCCCCACACCGAAGCCACCGCGCCGCCGCTAGACCGTAAACCCCTCGAGGAACCTCGCTACCTGGTCCGCCGGCATCGGGCGGCCGAAGTGGTAGCCCTGCACCTGGTCGCAGCCGTAGTGCTCCAGCGCCTTCAGCTGGGCGGCGTCCTCGACGCCCTCGGCCACCACCTTCATGCCCATCGAGGTGCCCAGGGTGATCACGGCCTTCACGATCGCCTCATCCTCGGTGTTCTGGACGAAGGACTTGTCGATCTTCAGGCGGTCGATCGGGAACTGGCGGAGGTTGGCCAGGCTGGCATAGCCGGTGCCGAAGTCGTCCAGGGCGATCATCACTCCCGCGTCGTGCAGCCGCTTGACGGTGTCGCTGACCAGGTCCGAGCCCCAGCCCATATAGACGTTCTCGGTGACCTCGATGGTCAGGCGGTCGCACGGTACGTTCCAGCGGGCCAGGCGGTCCTGGACCTCTTCGGCCAGGCGGCCGCTGCGGAACTGGGCGGCCGAGATGTTGACCGCCACGCGGCCGAACTCGACACCCTGGTCCATCCAGGTGCGCATCTGCTTCAGGGCCCGCTCGAAGGCGACGTCACCCAGCTTCAGGGACAGGTCCTGGTCCTCGAAGGCGGCCATGAACCGGGCCGGCGGCAGCACGCCCTGCTCGGGATGGTTCCAGCGCATCAGGGCCTCGAAGCCGGCGACCTTGCCCTCGCGGATGTCGACGACGGGCTGGTAGTACAGCACGAACTCGTCGGCGGTCAGGGCCGCGCGAACGTCGCGCAGCAGCTCGATCCGCTGCTCGACCTCGGAACGCATCGACGGCTCGAACAGGATGCTGCGGTTGCGGCCCGCCTCCTTGGCCCGATAGAGGGCGATGTCGGCGTTCTTGATCATGTGGGCCGGATCGGCGTCCGGATCGCCGTGCAGGGCCGCCCCGATGCTGGCGCTGGCGGTGAAGCTGCGGCCGGCGTGCTCGATCGGGCGGCGCAGCAGCTCCTGCAGCGTCGCGATCGGCCGCATCATGTCGGCCTCGCCGTGCAGGCCGCGCAGGATCACCGCGAACTCGTCGCCGCCCAGCCGCGCGACCGTGTCGCCGGCCCGGAAGGCGCGCTGCAGCATGCCCGCCAGCCGCTTGAGCAGGGCGTCGCCGGCGTCGTGGCCCAGGGTGTCGTTGATGTCCTTGAAGTGATCGACGTCGATCATGATCAGGCCGAACATCTCGCCCAAGGTTTCGGACGCCGTCACCGCCTCCTGGAAGCGGTGCTGGAACAGGGCCCGGTTGGGCAGGCCGGTCAGCGAGTCCTTGAAGGCCAGGGTCTCGATCGCCTCGGTCTGGCGGCGGCGGTCGGTGATGTCCTTGAACAGGTTGACCAGCTTCTCGGGCTTGCCGTCGGCGCCGACGAACACCTTGCCGACCGAGCGCACCCAGGTCTCGACCCCGTCGTCGCGGTCCAGCCGGAACTCGAACACCCGGGCCTCGCCCAGCTTGCGGGTCGCCACGGCGTCGGCGCAGCGCTGGCGGTCCTCGGGATGGACGATGTCCAGCGGGTCGTTCTCGAAGGTGCACCACTTCTGCAGCTCGGGCGCGGTGCCGGAGAAATAGATTTCCTTGGTGTGCAGGTCGTATTCGCGGACCAGCAGGTCGTCGAGCTCCAGCGCCATCTTCAGGCGTTGCTGGTCGCGCTCGGCGCGCAGCACGCTGTCGGCGTAGCCGGTGACGTCGCGGGCCGTGACCATGACGGCGAAGGTCTCTCCGCCTTCGCGGCAGGCGCTGAACTCGGTGCGCCAGACATGCTGGACGCCATCCTGGCCGACGGTGGGCAGGTAGCGTGAAAAGGCGAGGCCCTCTTCGGCGCAGGCCAGCAGCGCCCCGACGTCCTCGGACGCCACCAGGCCGCCCGCGCCGGCGTCGGCGCCGACCGAAACGGTCGCGGCGATGCCCTGCGCCGCCCATTCGCGGCTGATCGCCACGAGGTTCAGGTCTCGGTCCAGCAAGGCCGCCGCGAACGGAATTTCGCGGACGAACTCACCGAACGCACGCGCACGCGCCCTGGCGAGGGCGCGTGTGGCGGTGTCGGCTTCCACGCTGGTTTGGATAGCCAAGGCTTGTGTCTTCATGAAGTCGGCTTCCCGACGTTTGTTTTTATTGGACGTTTCTCGAGCGACATACTCACGTTCGTTCAATAAGAAATGGTTTGCGTCCAGACGGTCCGATGTCGCGCGACATCGCCGCGCGGGCCGCCGGCCGGTTTCAGAAACACGGCCCGCCCTGGTCGCGCCTAGAGAATTCCTGGGTCCCCAGGGCGCCAAGCCGCATTGACAAGCGGCCCCTAGACTTCGAAAACGCGGCCGCCGAACTCCGTCCGACCTCAACCGAGTTTTCGATGACCTATATCGTCACCGACGCCTGCGTCCGCTGCAAGTTCATGGACTGCGTGGAGGTGTGCCCGGTCGATTGCTTCTACGAGGGCGAGAACTTCCTCGTCATCAACCCCGACGAATGCATCGACTGCGGGGTGTGCGAACCCGAGTGCCCGGTCGACGCCATCAAGCCGGACACCGAGGACGAGGCCGACGGCAAGTGGCTGCGCGTCAACGCCGACTACGCCAAGGTCTGGCCGAACATCACGGTCAAGGGCGAGCCGCCCGCCGACCGCGAGGAATTCGAGCGCGAGACCGGCAAGTTCGAGAAGTACTTCAGCGAAAAGCCGGGCACGGGTTCCTGATCCCGCCGCCGGTCCAGGCGCGATTTCTCAAGCTCTAGCGATCACCGACCCGCGAAAGCTTGGCGGCGAGATCCCCCATGCCAGGACGCAACCCTTTCATAGGGCTGAATTTTATGCTATTGTCGCTGCCGACGTGACGGTTGCGGCTATTCGCGACGGTCCGTCTTGTCGAAGAAGCCGTTTCAAGAAAGCCAATTTGAACCGGCTCGCCCGATCGAAGGCGAAGGGTGTCTTAGAGGTCTATTCCAAATCCTGACAGGCTTGGCCCCGCGACCAGTATTCCGCGGAGCGGGAAGCTGTCGCCTTTGGTTTGGGACAGAACACGGCGTTCGGACCTGGCGGGTCCGCATTGATGAGGACGAACATGAGCAAGAGCGGTCTGGAATTCTCGGTCAGCGATCACGTCGTTTACCCCGCACACGGCGTTGGCACCATTCAGGCGGTCGAGACCCAGGAAGTGGCCGGTATGTCGCTCGAAGTCTACGTCATCACCTTCGACCACGAGAAAATGACCCTGCGGGTCCCCACCAAGAAGGCCAAGACGGCCGGCCTGCGCCCGCTGGCGGAAGGCAATGTCGTCAATCAGGCTCTCACCACCCTGAAGGGCCGCGCCCGGGTGAAGCGCACCATGTGGTCGCGTCGCGCCCAGGAATACGAAGCCAAGATCAACTCGGGCGACCTGATCTCGATCGCCGAGGTGGTTCGCGACCTGCACCGCGCCGAGAACCAGCCGGAACAGTCCTATTCGGAACGCCAGCTGTATGAATCGGCCCTGGACCGCATGGCCCGCGAAGTCGCCGCCATCGAGCGCATCGACCGCGAAGCCGCCATCGGCATCCTGACCAAGTCGCTGGTCAAGGCCGCCTAAACGGCCTTTCCCGACTTCCGAAGACACGAAGACGCCCTCCCTCGCGGGAGGGCGTTTTTGTTTGGGCGGACGTCACTCGAGGAGCGGAGGCTCGTCGTTCTCCGGCGATCCCTTCACGGGCTCGGCGGCCTCGATCGCATGTTTCGCCGGCTGATCCAGGACCGCGCCGAAACCCAGCAGGACCGAGGCGAGCATCAGGCCGCCCTTGGCCCTGGAGCCAAGCCGGTGGGCCAGCCACCCGATCAGCGGCGCCAGCACCAGGAGCGCGACCAGCGCGATCAAAAATTGAAGCCATCCAGCCATGCCACCTTAGTTAGGGCTTGATCGGCGCTAGCCAAGTCGCGGCTTGCGAAGGCGACTGAGGGTGGGAGCGGACTCCATTTCCTTCTCCCCTTGCGGGAGAAGGTGTCAGCGAAGCTGACGGATGAGGGGTCGATAGTCCTGTCGGCCTGGCGCCCAGCCGATCCGCAGTCGCGGCGGATCCGGTTTTCGCCCCCTCACCCGGCCCTTCGGGCCACCCTCTCCCGCAAGGGGAGAGGGGAAGGTCCACTTAGGGTCGCAAGCCGGTCGTAGGAGGGGGAGCTTCGATCGGCGAGACCGTAACCACTCACCCTCCCACCCTCTCTCTCAAAGAGAGGGAATTGGTGCGCCCGCCCCCTAAACCCCGCCAAACCCGCGCACGAACGCCGCCACCTCGCCGGCCGGCATCGGCTTAGCGAAATGGTAGCCCTGGACCTGATCGCAGCCATAGGCGCTGAGCGCGGCCAGCTGTTCGGGCTTTTCGACGCCCTCGGCCACGACCTTCATGCCCATGCTGGCGCCGAGGTTGATCACGGCGCGGACGATGGCGTCGTCCTCGGCGTTCTGGACGAACGACTTGTCGATCTTCAGGCGATCGACCGGGAACTGGCGCAAGTTGGCTAGCGAGGCGTAGCCTGTGCCGAAGTCGTCCAGGGCGATCTGCACCCCGGTGGCGTGCAGCGCGCACACCGTCTCGGCCACCACGTCGGCGCCCCAGCCCATATAGACGTTCTCGGTGACCTCGATGGCCAGGCGCTCGGCGGGCACGTTCCAGGCGCGCAGCTTGTCGGCGATGTCGCTGGCCAGGCGCCCGGTGCGGAACTGTTCGCTGGAGATGTTGACGGCCACCCGGCCGAACTCGACCCCCTCGTCCAGCCAGGCGCGCATCTGACCCAGCGCTCGCTCGAAGGCGACCTCGCCCAGCTGCAGCGAAAGGTCGGTGTCCTCGAACGCGGCCATGAAGGCGGCCGGCGGCAGCACGCCCTGCTCGGGATGGTTCCAGCGCATCAGCGCCTCGAAGCCGGCGACCTTGTTCGACACCAGGTCGACCACCGGCTGGTAGTAGAGATCGAATTCGCCCTGGGCGATCGCCAACCGCACCTCGCGCAGCAGCTCGACCCGCTGCTCGACCTGGGTGCGCATGGCGGGCTTGAAGACCACGCAGCGGTTGCGGCCGCCGGACTTGGCCTCGTACAGCGCCACGTCGGCGTTCTTCAGCAGGTGCAGCGGATCGGCGTCCGGATCGTCGTGGATCGCCGCGCCGAGGCTGGCGCTGATCGTGAAGCTGCGGCCCGAATGCTCGACCGGCTTGCGCAGCAGGCCCTGCAACACCTCGATCGGGCGCAGCAGATCCTCCGGACCGTTCAGGCCGCGCAACACCACCGCGAACTCGTCGCCGCCCAGGCGCGAGACGGTGTCGCCCCGGCGGAAGGCTTTGCTCAGCGTCTTGGCCAGGTTCAGCAGCAGGGCGTCGCCGGCGTCGTGGCCCAGGGTGTCGTTGATATCCTTGAAGTGGTCGACGTCGATCATGATCACGCCGAACATCTCGCCCTGGCGCTCGGCCGCCTCGACCGCGGCGTCGAAACCGCGCTGGAAGGCGGTGCGGTTGGGCAGGCCGGTCAGGGTGTCGCGATAGGCCAGGAACTCGATCTTGGCCGAGGCCTCGACCCGGTCGGTGATGTCCTCGTGGGTGGCGACATAGCCGACGCCTTCGATCGGCGTGTGCGAGATCCGCACGGTCCGGCCGTCGGCCAGGGCCAGCTCCCCGACGATCGACTGGCCCGGCCCGGCCTCGGCGCTGCGCGCCAGATATTCGGCCACGCCCGAGACCGGGCCCTGGCCGGTCGAGAAGCCGTATTCGAGGATCCTTTCGCGCGACGTTCCACGCCGCGTCAGCATCTCGGGCAGTCGGTACATGGCTCCGAACGCCGGGTTGCACAGGATCAGGCGGCCCTCGCCGTCCACCATGCACAGCCCGTGCGGCATGTTGTTCAGCGCGGCGGTGAACAGGGCGTTCTGCTCGGCGAGGGTGACGGCGGCGGTCTCTCTGGACGACAGGCCGCGGGGCTCGAGGGAAACGACGTTGGAAGATGACATGGCACTAACCTCAACTCAGGCCAGGATCGTGCGATGGGCATGCCTAACAACCGGTCGCCGAGCCCGCGTGGCTTTCTGTCGCGGCATGCGCGCGGGCTGTCGGCGACAAGGCGGGGCCGGCGCTGTGTCGCCATGACGCAGCGTTTCGCCAATGGCGCTTAAA
The DNA here is from genome assembly GCF_001425745.1 of Caulobacter sp. Root343. Classification (GTDB taxonomy): domain Bacteria; phylum Pseudomonadota; class Alphaproteobacteria; order Caulobacterales; family Caulobacteraceae; genus Caulobacter. Next base: position 762,936 of record NZ_LMDF01000005.1, read on the forward strand.
GACTGGCGCGTCCAAGCTGGCGCGCATGAAAGCCGGCGCCTACAGGTCCTATTCGCAACAGGCGTTCGAGCAGTACTATGCTCGGACCTACTCCGGCCACGTCGTCATGCGCATCTGCAGCATCGCCGTGGTCGCGGTCCTGCTGCTGGTCCTGAAGGTGATCGGCCTGCCGATCGCCCTGGGTTGGGTCGCCGCCTTCGCGCTGTCGGAAGCCTACGCCGTGGCCTGGTGGCGACGGGTGGTCCCGCGCCTTCCCGAGGCTGGGCCTGATCAGATCCTCGCCTTTCGCAACCAGCTGATCGCGATCACGGCCCTGCTATCGGCAACCGGCGCGGGTCCCGTCCTGCTGGCCCACCCGACGAACAGCGCCGGCGCGGTCTCGATGATCATCGTCAGCGCCGGCGTCCTGATGACCATCGCCGCCCAGCACACCTTGACGCGCGGCATGTTCTTCTGGACCGCGCCCGTCCCGGCGGCCGCCCTGCTGTACAGCATGAGCCAGCTGCAGTCGGGGCTGGAAGGCTGGATCCTGCTGGCGCTGGGCGTCTGCTTCCTGGTCAACGCCCGGGGACTGCAGGTCGCCAACGCCAATTCCTATGCCGAGGTCATCAGCGGCCAGCTCAGCGCCGAGCAGGCCAACCAGGCCAAGAGCGCCTTCCTGGCGACGGTCTCCCACGAGATCCGCACGCCGCTGAACGGCGTGTTGGGCATGGCCCAGGCGATGCGGCGCGAGCCGATGTCGGCGGACCAGGCCGATCGCCTCAAGGTGTTGCAGCAGTCCGGCGCGACCTTGCTGACCCTGCTCAACGACCTGCTGGACATGGCCAAGATCGAGGCCGGCAAGGTCCAGCTCGAACCGCTCGACTTCGATCCGGAGGCGCTGGCGCGGGGCGCCTGTAGCGCCTTCGCCGGCATCGCCATCGAGAAGGGGCTGGACCTCCATTTCCAGAAAGAGGGCGAGCCGGCCTGCTATCATGGCGATCCGACCCGGGTCCGGCAGATCCTCTACAACCTGATCGGCAACGCGGTGAAGTTCACCGATCGCGGCCACGTCACGGTGCGCCTCGTGTTCGAGGCGACCGGCTTCGAGCTGACGGTCGAGGACACCGGCATCGGCTTTTCCGAAGAGGCCAGGGCCAGCCTGTTCGAGAAGTTCGGCCAGGCCGACGCCACCACCACCCGGCGCTTCGGGGGGTCGGGTCTGGGCCTGCCGATCTCGCGGGAGCTGGCCAACCTGATGGGCGGCGACATCGCGGTCGAAAGCCGCAACGGCGAAGGCTCGACCTTCCGTGTCACGCTTCCCCTGCCGCTGGCGGCCACCCCCGTCGCCGCGCCGGCCGTGGCAACGACGGAAGCCTCGGCCGAGGCCGCCGACCAGCCGCTCAGCATTCTGGTGGCCGAGGACAACCCGACCAACCAACTGGTGCTGCGGAGCCTGCTGGGCGACGACTTCAGCCTCGAGGTGGTCGAGGACGGCCGGCTGGCGCTGGAGGCCTGGCGCAAGGGGGCGTTCGACCTGATCCTGATGGACATCAACATGCCGATCATGGACGGCGTCAGCGCCACGCGGGCGATCCGGGCCGAGGAGCGCGCCGAGGGTCGCGCGCGGACGCCGATCATCGCCCTGACCGCCAACGCCATGGACCACCAGAAGCACGACTACCTGGCGGCGGGCCTCGACGCCCACGTCAGCAAGCCGATCGACGTGGCCGCCCTGTTTTCCGCCATCGCCGAGGCGGTGGCCGGTCCCGCCGACGCCGCCGCCTGCGCCTAGAAAGGTGTGGGCCTAGAAGTCGGGACGCGGCGGCTGTTTGCCCGCGGCGAGCAACAGCTGCAGAGCGCCGGCGATCAGGTCGCGCATCAACGTCGAGGCCTCCAGCGCGTCGCCCTCGACGATGGCGTTGGCCACGCGCCGGTGGTCGACCGCGCTGGCCCGGCTCACCCCGGCATAGGCGTTGGTGCGGCGGATGCTGAAGCGCAGCGTCGCCTCGGACAGGTCGGTGAACTGCCGCATGAAGCGGTTGTTGCTGGCCTCGATCACCGCGCGGTGGAAGGCGATGTCGGCCTCCAGCGGATCGTCCTCGCCGCCCTCGGCCGCGAACATCCGGTTGATCGCCTTGACGATCGCCGCGCGTTGCGGCCCCGTCGCGCTGTTGGCCGCCAGCCCGGCGGCGCGCGGCTCGATCGCCATCCGCATCTCGGTGAACTCGATCAGCAGGTCGATCGAGAAGTCCCGGTCGAGCAGCCATTTCAGCACGTCCGGATCCAGCAGGTTCCAGCTGCTTTCCGGCTGGACCACGGTGCCGGCCCTTTGCCGGGGCCGCAGCAGGCCCTTGGCGGTCAGCATCTTGACGGCCTCGCGCACGACCGGGCGGCTGGCGCCGTACTGCTCGCAGAGCTGGGCCTCGAACGGAAAGCCGGTCGCGGCGGTGAACTGCTCGGTGACGATGGCGCGCCCGAGGTCCTGCACGATCCGTCGCGTCAGGTTGGGGCCGCGCCGGGCGCCCGCCGCCAGAGGTTCCGCTTCGTCCGATTCCATGCGCCCACCATACCGCCAGGCTCGCGCCGGGCCAGCCATCGGCGGGTGATTTGCGAGGGCCGACGAAAAAGTATGATATTTTATTGACCGTCGCCGACGCCATTGTTACGGACCTTGAGGCGGCGAGGACCGGTGGAGGACAGCGTTTGTTGCAGGCTCGGCAAGCCCGACGGCGCCAGGACCGCCCCTTCGCGGGCCGGAGGATCGGCTAGATGGCGAGCGCCGTCGCCGACCGGATCGGCCGTATCGAGGTTTTCCAGGTCCGCCCGCGCTGGCTGTTCGTCCGCATCGAGACGGCGCAGGGCGCGGTCGGCTGGGGCGAGGCCACGCTCGAGGGCCATACCGAAGCGGTGGCCGGCGCGTTCGAGGCCGTGACCGATCGCCTGGTCGGCCACGATCCGGACCGCATCGAGGACGCCTGGCAGATGCTGCATCGGCTGGGCTTCTACCGGGGCGGCCCGGTGCTGCTGTCGGCCATAGCCGGCGTCGACCAGGCGCTGTGGGACATCAAGGCGCGCAAGCTCGGCGTGCCCGTCCATCAGCTGTTCGGCGGTCCGGTGCGCGAGCGCATCCCCGTCTATGCCTGGATCGGCGGCGATCGCCCCGACCAGGTGGTCGAGGCCGCCCGCCTGCGCCGCGAGCAGGGCTTCAAGGCGGTCAAGATGAACGGCGTGGACGAACTGGCCTGGCTGGACAGCCCGACCAAGATCGACGCCCTGGCGCAGCGGATCGCCGACGTGCGCGCGGTCGGCGTCGATGTCGGCGTCGACTTCCACGGGCGCGTTCACAAGCCGATGGCGCGGACGGTGCTGCGGGCCATCGAGCCGCTGGGCCCCCTGTTCGCCGAGGAGATCGTGCTCAGCGACAATCCGGCCGTGGTCGCCCAGCTCGCCGGGTTCACCAGCGTGCCGCTGGCGATGGGCGAACGGCTCTACAGCCGCTGGGACTTCCGCCCCTTCTTCGAACGCGGCGCGATCGACATCGCCCAGCCCGACCTGGCGCACGCCGGCGGTCTGTCCGAGTGCCGGCGGATCGCCGCCATGGCCGAGACCTATGACGTGGCGGTGGCGCCGCACTGCCCGATCGGGCCGTTGGCGCTGGCGGCCTGCCTGCACCTGGCCGCGGCCACGCCCAATTTCGTGATCCAGGAGATGTCGCTGGGCATCCACTACAACGGCCCCTCCGAGGACCTGACCACGCTGATCCGCAATCCCGATGTGTTCGCGGTCAGCGACGGCGGCGTGGCGATCCCGGACGGACCGGGCCTGGGGGTCGAGATCGACGAGGCGGCGGTGCGCGACATGGCCAGGACGCCCCACCGCTGGCGCAATCCCGCCTGGCGCGGACCGGACGGGGAGCTTCGCGAATGGTGACGCGCCGGAGTGTGATCGTGACGGGCGGGCTGGGCGATATCGGCATGGCCGTGGCCCGCGCCTTCGCCCAGGAAGGCGCGGCCATCCTGCTGGTCGACTCCCGACCCGCTTCGGAGGACGCCGTCGCGGCCCTGCTCGCGGCCGGCGCCGGCGCGGCGCGGGCCATCACCGCCGACGTCGGCGATCCGGACGCCGTGGCGCAGGCCGTGGATATCGCCTGCGACGTGTTCGGCGGCCTGGACGTCGTCGTCAATGTCGCGGGCATGATGATCTACCGCCCGATCGCCGAACTCGAGGCGGCCGACTGGCGCCGCCTGCTGGACGTCAACCTGATCGGCGCGGCGCTGTTCACCGGCCACGCCTTCCGGCGCATGAAGCCGGGCGGCTGCGTGATCAACATCGCCTCGGTCCATGCCCGCCGCACCTCGCCGCTGGTGGCGCCCTACGCCGCCGCCAAGGCCGCCCTGGTCAGCTTCACCCGCTCGGCGGCGATCGAGGGCAAGCCGCTGGGCGTGCGCGTCAACGCCATCCTGCCCGGAGCGATCGACACCGCCATGCTGCGCGACAGTCCGAACATCCGCTCGGGCGCCGAGGTGGTCGATCCGGCCGACCTGGGCCAGCCCGAGGACATCGCCGCCCTGACGGTGTTCCTGGCCTCGGACGCCGCGCGGTTCATCACCGGCGAGGACATCGTGGCCGACGGCGGCCGCATGGGGAGGCTCTAGATGCATATGGCCGATGTGGGCGGCGGGTCGATCGACGCGCCGACGAAAGCCTCGCGCGCGGTCTGGCTGGCGGCGGCGGTCTCGGCCCTGGGCGGCTTGCTGTTCGGCTATGACTGGGTGGTGATCGGCGGCGCCAAGCCGTTCTACGAGGCCAGCTTCGGCCTGGTGGCGCCATCGCAGCAGGCCTGGGCCGTCAGCTGCGCCCTGGTCGGCTGCCTCGTGGGGGCCATCGTGTCGGGCGCCCTGGCCGATCGCTGGGGACGCAAGCCGGCCCTGCTGGTCGCCGCCGCCATCTTCGCCGTGTCGTCGATCGGCACGGCCCTGGCGAGCGGGTTCGGCGCCTTCGTGGCCTGGCGCATCCTGGGCGGCGTGGCGATCGGCATGGCGTCGGGCCTGTCGCCGCTGTACATCGCCGAGATCGCGCCCTCCGGCAGTCGCGGCCGGCTGGTCTGCCTGAACCAGATCGCCATCGTGCTCGGCCTGCTGGCCGCCCAGATCGTCAACTGGCTGATCGCCAGGCCCGTCGCGCCGGACGCCTCGCTGGCGACCATCGCCGCCTCCTGGAACGGAACCGTCGGCTGGCGCTGGATGTTCGCCGCCGCCGCGGCGCCGGCGCTGGGCTTCCTGCTCGGCTGCCTGTTCATTCCGGAAAGCCCGCGCTGGCTGGCCCATCACGGCCGCTGGGACCAGGCCTCGACGGTTCTCGGCCGCCTCGGCGGGGAGGCCCACGCCACCGCCGCCCTGGACGAGATCCGCCGCGCCCTGGACGCCGCGCCTGGCCGCGACCTGAAGGCGGTGCTGGCCGAGCCGCGCTTTCGCCGCGTGCTGGCGATCGGCGTGATGCTGGCGGTGCTCCAGCAGTGGTGCGGCATAAATATCATATTTAATTACGCGCAGGAGATCTTCGCCGGCGCCGGCTACGCGGTGTCCGACACGCTGTTCAACATCGTCATCACCGGCGTCGTGAACTGTGTCTTCACGTTCGTGGCCATGGCCACGGTCGAGCGCTGGGGCCGCCGGCGGCTGCTGCTGATCGGCTGCGCGGCGCTGACGGTGATCTACGCCATCGTCGGCCTGGCCTATGTGACGGGCGTCCAGGGCTGGCCGCTGCTGCTGCTGGTCGTCGCGGCCATCGCCGCCTACGCCATGACCCTGGCCCCGGTGACCTGGGTGGCGCTGTCGGAGATTTTCCCGGGCGAGGCGCGCGGGGCCAGCATGGCCGTGGCCACCACGGCGCTGTGGGCCGCCTGTTTCCTGCTGACCTACACCTTCCCGCTGCTGAACGCCCGGGCCGGCACGGGGGTCACCTTCTGGATCTACGGCGTCATCTGCGCGGCCGGCTTCGCGGCCATCTTCCGGACCCTGCCGGAGACCAAAGGCAAGTCGCTGGAGCAGATCGAGGAAGACTGGCGCTAGGACCAATCGACATTCATCTGCGCAGATACAAATCCGCTGCCTTCCTGGGCCTTGTGCCCAGGACCCATGCTCGAGGCAGGTGCGGGCTCTTTGGGTCGGCGCGGCTGAAAGACCGTTAGCTCAGCCTCAATTCTGTTGAATCTGAACCCTGGATCCTGGGCACAAGGCCCAGGAAGGCGGGTGAATTCTACTCGCGGTGAATGTGGATCGGCGCTAGCCCGCTAGCGCTATCCACCCCGGTCAGACCGCCAGGCTTCGCAGCTGCTCGGGCGAAACGCGCGCGGCGGGCCGGAAGGTCGCGCCGACCATGTAGAGTTCGAGGCTGGCGACCAGCTGCTGGCTGACCGGATCCGCCGCCTCGGCCCCGTCGACGGCGAAGCCGCAGACGATGGCGCGGCCCTTACCGACCGCGACTTCGATCACCAGGCCCAGCGGCCGGGCGGTGAACCAGTCGTCGATGACCCGGACGATCGGCGCGACGCCGGCCGGCAGCAGGTCCAGCCGCAAGGCGCCGGCGCGGTGCAGCAGGTACCACCATTGCCAGTTGCCGTGCGTCTCGGTGGGGAAGTCGGCCAGGGCGGCGTGGCGGGGATCACAGAGGACGCCCAGCGTGGTCGGCGCCTGGCCCTGGGTCCACAGGGTGTTCCAGAAGATGCTGGAGAAGCCGAGCTTGACCGGCCGCTCGGCGTGGTTGGCCACCCGCGCGGCCGGCAGGCCGATCAGCGCGTCGCCGCCCCCGGCCAGATGGTCGAGCAGGGCCTGGTCGATCCGGTCGGCCCGGCGCAGGCTCGCGGCTTGGGTCGGCCTCTCGATGCTGGCGGGATAGACCCACAGGTCCCAGTCGTTCCGCGCCACCAGACGTCCCGCCCGCCGGACATCGACTACCAGCTTGGCGGTCATCGCCTTAGGAACGGTCAGGACCGGCGCGGCCGCAAGCTCAATCGGGGCGTTGCCGACTGCGATCGTCCGGGCCGGGAAGGTTCCACTCGCCAGCGCGGCGTTCCCGCCCGAGATCCGCCACGCGATCTCCGCCCCCTCGATCGGCGCGGGGCCGAAGTGGGCGACGTCGATCGAGAACGCGAACGGCGCGCCTGACCGCGCCACGCGGGTCGGCATCCGCGCCAGGGGGACGGTCGGCCCGCAGAAGCGGCGATACTCCGCCCCCGTCACATAGCCCTTGTCGTCCCAGAAGGGATCGACCACCCCGACCAGCGCCGTGCCCTGGCCCGGGAAGTCCTGCAGGCCCAGCAGCTGGAATCCGCCCATGCCGTGGGTGCGCAGGGCGCTTTCGATGTCTTCCTTGTAGCAGAGCACCTGCAGGCGGCCCGAGGCGTGGAGGAAGTCGGCCGCGTGGCTCGCCAGGCCGTTGTCGCGCAGGCGGTCGGCGAAGATGTCGAAGTTCTTGGCCTTCAGATAGCCGGTGTATTTCGGCCGTTCGGCCAGGTTGGGATAGACGCACCACTGGCCGATCTCGTGGCTGATCACCGGGACGCGATACTTGCTGACGAAGTCGCGATAGTCGGTCCGGGTCTCGGGCGGCTTGCTGTTGATGCGCGACTTCAAGCCGTCGCCCCAGGCCTGGATGCGCGGGGTCGGCGTGACGTGGAACTGGTTGTCCTCGAGGATCGGCCAGCCCGAGCCGGAGGTCCACAGCCGCCGCGGGTCGCGCTCGCGGTAGTGGCGGACATAGGCGCCGAGGAAGGCGTCGCGCTTGGCCTCGCCTTCCGGGGTGTGGCCGCCGCCGGGCTCGTTGCCGTGGGTCATCAGCACGAACGAGGGATGGTTGCCGTGCGCGGCCAGGATCCGGTCGGTCTCGGCATGGACCCACGGGTCGACCGCCAGGCCGCTGCCGATCCGCGTCGACTGGTTGGCCCACACGGTCTCGACCTGCAGGTAGACGCCGGCCTCGTCGGCGGCGTCGAACGCGGCTTCCGGCGGGCAGTAGCTGTGGAAGCGCAGGTGGTTGAGGCCGTAGTCCTTCACCCGGCGCATGATCCGCCGCCAGCTGGCGATGTCGGTGGCGGGATGGCCGGTCAGCGGAGAGATCGCGCACTCCAGCGCGCCCCGGAACATCATGGGCCGGCCGTTCAGGGTGAAGCCGTTCGGCGTCGCCGCCAGCGCGCGCCAGCCGAAGCGGCCTTTCCAGGTCTCGCCGTTGGCCAGCCGGACCGTGACCGCGTGCAGCACCGGATCGAATTCGTCCCAGGTCCGCATCGCCGCCGCATCGGCCGGATCGGGCCGGACCACGACCTCGACCGCGCCGTCCGCGCCGGTCCAGGTCACGGTGCCGCGGGTCGCGCGGCCGGCGAAGATCACGTCGACCGTGTCGACCGTTCCGGCCCCGGCGAGCCGGCCCAGCTTGGCGCGGACGGTCAGGGTCCGCTCGGCCAGGGCGGGATAAAGGTCGACCCGCTCGATCCAGACCGGCTCGGTCGCGCGAAGCTCGATCCGGCCGGCGATGCCGTTCCAGTTGCCCTGAGTGTGGTCGGTGACGCCGTGGCCGTTGTGGCCGATCTCGACGATCATCCGGTTGTCGACGCGGATCGTCAGGCGGTGCTTGCCCGGCTGGACCACGCCCAAGTCGTAGCAATGCGGCACGTGCAGCGCGTCGCCGCGGCCCAGCGCGCGTCCGTCGATCCAGACCCGGGTCTCCCAATGGGGACGCTCGAGAAACAGCTCCACCCGCTTGCCCCGCCACGAGGCCGGGATGTCGATGTCGCGCTGGTACCAGGCCGGGCCGCGATACCAGCTGTCGGGCTGCAGGAAGAACGGGACCTTGAAGTCGTCGGCGGCGCGATAGCGGGCGTAGCCGGGGGCGTTGAAGAACGACCGGTCGTTGACGTCGCCCGTCCACGGCGTGGCCAGCCCCACCGGCTCGCCGACGCCTTGCCGCTCCAGGCTGCCTGGCAGGGTCAGCGTGTCGGTCAGGACGCGGTCGAACCAGCGCTGGTCCAGGCCCGCGTCGTCCTTGTCCAGCGCGCGGCGCCAGGTCGCGCCGAGGTTGGCGGTTCCGCCCGCCGCGTCGGCGATGGCGGTGTCGATCAGGCCCAGGAACGGCGCGATCCCCAGCGACTGCACGAGCCGGCGGCGGCTGATCCGCCGGGAATTGATGGCGCTGTCCATGATCCGCTTCCTCCGGTCAACGCCCCGCGAAGGCTCCTCACGGCGTCTTTATGTATGATATAATTCGCATACCACGCCCGCGACAAGCGTCGACAATTCGATCTCTCGATCGAAATGCCCATAGGCTTATAAACATAAGTATTATTTATTTTGACTTCGCACAGCCGCCCGCGCCTGCGCGCTTAGACGGCCGCCGAGGCGATCCCGGCCAAAGCGGTCGGCGCGTTCAGCGATACGTCCAGTCGGCAGTCCAGCCCGTCGGGCGCGAAGACCATCCGGCTGGCGCCGCCCAGCTCGCCCTTGAGGCTGGTCTCGATCAGCCGTGAGCCGAACCCGCGCCGGATCGGCGCCCGGACCGGCGGCCCGCCCTGTTCGCGCCAGTGGACGATCAGGCGGCGTTCGCCGTCGGGCTGCAGCAGGAGCCGCCAGGAGACCTGCACCATCCCGGTCGCCGCCGACAGCGCCCCGTACTTGGCCGCGTTGGTGGCCAGCTCGTGAAACACCAGGCCCAGGGCCACCGCGAACCGCGGCGACAGGTCAACGACCGGTCCGTCCACCCGGATCTGTTCGGGGGCGTAGGGCGCGAGTTCCTGACCGAGCAGCTCGCCCAGGCTGACCCGCTTCCAGCCGCTGCGGTTCAGCAGGTTGTGGGTCTGAGACAGGGCGACCAGCCGCGCCTCGAACTTGTCGCGGAAGTCCTCGGGCGAGTCGGCCCGCCGCGCCGTCTGGGCGGCGATCGACTGCACGGTGGCCAGGGTGTTCTTGACCCGATGGTTCAGCTCGTTGATCAGCAGGCGTTGCTGCTCCTGGGCGCTCATCGCCTCGGTGACGTCGACATTGCAGCCGGTGTGGCCCAGGAACACGCCGTCCGAGTCGAAGCGGGGCGTGCCCTCGCAGCGCAGCCACAGGGTCTGGCCCTGGCGATCGGTGACCCGGGCGAAGATCATGAAGCCGCGCTGCCGCACGACGGCCTCGGTGAACTCCCGGTGGAAGCTCGGGCGGTCCTCGGGCCGGATCGCGCCGGCCCATCGGGGTCCTGGCATCTCCTCGTGCGAACGCCCGAACAGCACCTGGTAGTGGCGGTTGACGAAGACCGTCCGCCCTTGCGCGTCGGTCATCCAGATCAGCGCCGGGGCGCTGTCGGCGATCAGCCGGAAGCGATCCTCGCTCTCGGCCACGGCGGCGAAGGCGGCGTGGCGATCGGTGACGTCCATCACCACGCCGATCATGCGCGTGGGCCGACCGCGCGCGTCGCTGATCGCCCGTCCCCGGACATTGATCCAGCATACCTGGCCGTCAGGCCGCACCATGCGGTACTCGGCGTCGTAGTCGACATGGTCCGCCAAGGCCTGGGCCAGCTGGGCCTCGCGCCGCTCGCGGTCGTCCGGGTGGACGGCGGCCGCCCAGTCGGCCTGGCTCAGGGGCGCGTCGGGCGCGACGCCCACGATCTCGCGCCCGCGGGCCGAGACGTGCAGCGCACGATGGGGCAGGGCCAGCTCCCAATAGCCGACCCGGCCGGCGTCGAGCGCGCTCAGCACGTCCAGCCGACGGTCATAGAGCGAGGCCGCCAGGGCCAGGAACAGGATCACCAGGGCGCCGGCCGCGACGGCGAAGGCCAGGACCAGCGGCGGCACGCCCGAGGGCTCCGAAACATGGACCTCCACCCGCGTCAGGCGCAGGGCGGCCATGGCCGTATAATGCATGCCGACGATCGCCGCGCCCAGCAGCCCGGCCGCGACGGCGCGCCAGAGCATCGAGCGCTCACCGCGCGCGGCGACCAGGGCCGCGGTCGAGGCGCCGACCGCGATCAGCAGCGAGAACGCCACCAGACGCGGATCATAGCCTAGCGACACGGCCGTCCGCAGGGCGGCCATGCCGACATAGTGCATCAGGCAGATGCCCGCGCCCATGAACGCGCCGGCCACGGCCACCCGCCGCCACGGCGCGCCGGCTTCGGCCGCGGTGAAGAACGCGCCGCCGGTGGCCAGGACCGCCACGGCCAGGGACAGGGCGGTCAGCGGCGGATCGTAACGGACGGGCGCGCCGGGATCGAAGCCCAGCATGGCGATGAAGTGCATCGACCAGATGCTGGCGCCCATGGCGAAGGCGGCCACGCCCAGCCAGACGGTGCGGGCCCGGCCGACATGGGTGCGGACACGCCGGAAGAGGTCCAGGGCGGTCCACGAGCCTAGAACAGCGACCAATAGAGAAAGCAGCACGAACGCCGGTTGATGAAGGTGCTGCATACCGATCCTGCCCCGGCCCCGAGCTTGGTCTGGCCGAATACGAATGCCAATGGAAAATCGCGGTTCCATCCCCACGGTGGGGCTCGAATCTTAGCTAACCGGAACGCCGGGCCGCCAATATTTGCCCAATGTCCCGCATGACTTGCCCTCACGCCGCATTTCTCGCGAAAGACGATCTCGGAACGCCCGTCTGGAATGGCGACGAGATCGGTGGACGCGCGCCCGACTTCGATTGCCCCGGCCGAAGGAAGCGGGCTAGCTGAAGGCCGGTAGAGGGACGGAACAGCACAGCATGAACGCCATAGCCGACGCGGTCGTCCCCAAGGGTCGGGTCACCCGCTTTCTGACGACGGCTCCGCCCTGGCTGTTCGCCCTCTACGGCGGCCTGTCGTCGTTCGCCGTCTATTTCGCCATGTTCGGCTATCGCAAGCCGTTCACGGCCGCCGCCTTCGTCCATCCGGACGGCTGGCCGTTCGCCTTCGACTTCAAGATCGCCCTGGTGATCGCCCAGGTGGCCGGCTACGCCACCGCCAAGTTCATCGGGGTCAAGGTGATCTCCGAGATGCAGCCGCACCGGCGGGCGGTGGCCATTCTGACCCTGATCTTCGGGGCCGAGATGTCGCTGCTGCTGTTCGGCATCCTGCCCACCGTCATCGGGCCGATGGCCCTGTATCTGAACGGCCTGTGCCTGGGGATGATCTGGGGCCTGGTGTTCGGCTTTCTCGAGGGCCGCCGCCTGACCGAGGTGCTAGGGGCCATGCTGTGCGCCAGCTTCATCCTCTCGTCGGGCGTGGCCAAGTCGGTCGGCAAGATGCTGTTGCTGTCGAATGTCGACGAGCGCTGGATGCCGGCCGTGTCGGGCCTGATCTTCGCGCCGTTGATGCTGGTCGCCGTGATCGCCCTGGCCCAGCTGCCGCCGCCGACCCCGCAGGACGAGGCCGAACGCGTGCGCCGCGCGCCGATGGGCGCCAAGGACCGCGCCGCCCTGTTCGCCGCCCACGCTCCGGCCCTGATCCTGCTGATCGCCGTCTATGTGATCCTGACCGCCCTGCGCGACTTCCGCGACAACTTCTCGGCCGAGATCTGGGCCGAGCTGGGCTTCAAGAACGCCGCCTCGATCTTCACCCTGTCGGAGCTGCCGGTGGCGGCGATCGTGCTGGCCGGCCTGGCCGCCCTGATGGGGGTCAAGGACAACCGCCGGGCCGTTGCCTTCAACATCGGCTTCGTGGCCCTGGGCTTTGTCTTGCTGGGCGCCTCGACCCTGGCCTATCAGCTGCACGTGCTGCCGCCGGTCTGGTGGATGGTGCTGGCCGGGGCCGGGCTCTACATGGGTTACACGCCGTTCAACGCCATGCTGTTCGACCGGATGATCGCCGCCACCGGCAAGGTCGGCACGGCGGGGTTCCTGATCTATGTCGCCGACTCGTTCGGCTATATCGGCAGCATCTCGCTGCTGCTGGTGAAGTCGTTCGCCAAGCTGAACATCGAGTGGGGCCAGTTCCTGGCCGGCGGGGCTTATGTCGCCTGCGGCCTGGGCCTGGTCGGACTGTTCTTCGCCAACCGCTTCCTCAGGACGCTCTGACATGGCCTTGCGGATCATCAGCCTGAGAGCGCGGCAGGCGCTGAGCCAATTCCTGAAGGACGAGGCGGCCGGCGGCTATGTGCTGATGGCCGCCGCGGCCCTGGCGCTGGTCGTCGCCAACTCGCCTTTGGCGCCCGCCTATTTCAAGGCCCTGGACCTGCACTTCGGCTTCGCCCTCGGCCCCATGCATCTGGACGAGAGCGTCCTGCACTGGATCAACGACGGGCTGATGGCCCTGTTCTTCCTGCTGGTCGGGCTGGAGATCAAGCGCGAGGTGCTGGACGGCCAGCTGTCGCGGCCCGCCGACGTGCTGCTGCCCGGGGCGGCCGCCTTGGGCGGGGTGGCGCTGCCAGCGGTCATCTACCTGGCCTTCAATGCCGGCCATCCGGCCAGCGTCGCCGGCTGGGCGATCCCGTCGGCCACCGACATCGCCTTCGCGCTCGGGGTCCTGGCCCTGATGGGGCCGCGCGTGCCGACCTCGCTGAAGGTGTTCCTGACCGCCATCGCCATCATGGACGACCTGGCGGCCATCGTGATCATCGCCCTGTTCTATACCGAGCAGCTGCACCTAGCGGCCCTGGCCGGCGCGGGCGGGGTGCTGCTGGTGCTGATCGTCCTGAACCGGCTGAAGGTCATCAGCCTCTGGCCCTACCTGCTGCTCGGCGTCGTGCTGTGGTTCCTGGTGCTGGAGTCGGGCATCCACGCCACCCTGGCCGGCGTCGCCCTGGCCCTGACCATCCCGCTGCGCCCCGGCGGCGACTGCCCGCTGCACCGGCTGGAGCACGCCCTGCACAAGCCCGTCGCCTTCGGGGTGACGCCGATCTTCGGCTTCGCCAACGCCGGGCTTTCGTTCGCCGGGATCGGCCTGGCCGCCCTGCTGGATCCCGTGCCGCTGGGCGTGGCCTTGGGTCTCTTCGTCGGCAAGCAGCTGGGCGTGTTCGGCGTCGCCTTCGGCCTGATCAAGCTGGGCTGGGCGCGCCTGCCGCGCGGGGCTTCGTTCGGTCAGCTCTACGGCGTGGCGGCCCTGTGCGGCGTGGGCTTCACCATGAGCCTGTTCATCGGCGCCCTGGCCTTCAAGGATCCGCACCTGGTCGACGAGACCAAGATCGGCGTGCTGGCCGGCTCGCTGGCCTCGGCGCTGCTGGGCATGGCGATCCTGCGGGCGGCGAAGCCGGGGAGGGAGTAGTCCGAACAAATTGTCATCCCGGACAAGCGCGTAGCGCGCAGATCCGGGACCGCAGGAAGCGCTGAGCTTGGGCGGTCCCGGCTCTCCGCTTCGCTACGGCCGGGATGACAGGGTAGGGAGATCCTCCGCTCCCACCGGCGCACTCAAACCCACCTTGGTCCGCTCCATCACCACCGATGTCCGGAAGCGCCGAACGTTGCCGTTCTCGAAGAACAGCCGGTGGGTCAGGGCCTCGAAGTCGGCCATGTCCTTGGCCAGGCAGACCAGGGCGAAGTCGCTCTCGCCGGTGACGTAATAGGCCTGCTGCACCTGCGGCTCGTCGCGGATCGCGGCGCGGAAGGCGGCCAGCTGCTCGCGCCGCTCGCGCTCCAGCTCGACCATGATCACGAAGGTCATCGGCTGGCCCACGGCGGCCGGGTTCAACACCGCGACCTCGCGCTCGATCACGCCGGTCGAGCGCAGCCGCTTCAGCCGCCGCTGCACCGAGGCCACCGACAGGCCGCACGCGTGAGCCAGGGCGTCGATGCCCAGGGTGGCGTCCCGCTGCAGCTGGTCCAGCAGAATGCGGTCGGCCTTGTCGAACGTCGAGACAGACATGATCGCTTTCGCTCACACTGAAGTTCAATTTCGGGAAACTTAGTCGACTCCTCCTCGCCAGGCGAGACAAACAGCGCGCCGATCTCCGCTAGCTTGGCGACATGACCGACGTCCCGACCTTCCGCCCCGATCCCGAAGCGCCCCGCCGCACCCTCGGCGCCCTGCCCGGCTTCGCGGCCACGCCGCTGCGCAGCCTGCTTCAGCCGAACGGGCCCACCGTACTGATCAAGGACGAGCGCGACCGCATGGGTCTGGGCGCGTTCAAGGCCGTCGGCGGGATCCACGCGGTGGCGGTGCTGCTGGACGAGATCCGCCGCGAAGATCCCGACGCGGCTCCGACCTTCGTCTGCGCCAGCGCCGGCAACCACGGCTTCGCCGTCGCCGCCGGGGCGCGGCTGTTCGGGGCCAAGGCCCGCATCCATCTCTCCCGCGCGACGCCCTCCATCTTCGTCGATCGCCTGGAGGCCGCCGGGGCCGAGGTCGTGATCAGCGACGGCCGCTACGACGACATCCTGCTGGACGCCAAGGCCGACGCGGCGGCCACGGGGGCGATCCTGCTGTCCGACACCGCCGACGGCGACCACGTCCGGCCGCCGGCCCTGGTCATGGAGGGCTACACGATCATCGCCGAGGAGCTGCGGACGGTGTTCGAGGTCTCGGGCCGCTGGCCGACGGACGTCTATCTTCAGGCGGGAGTTGGCGGCCTGGCCGGCGCGATCGCCCACATGATCCGCGCGACCTGGCGCCAGCAGCCCCGCCTCGTGATCGTCGAGCCCGACGCCGCGCCCTGCCTGGCCGCCAGCGCCCAAGCCCGCCGGCCGGTGCGGGTCGAGGGTCCGGACTCGATCATGGGGCGGCTGGACTGTAAGGCGCCGTCGGTCCTGGCCCACGCCATCCTGGCCCGCTGCGACGTCGACTACGCGACCGTCGGCGACGCCGCCGCCCGGACCGCCGCCGACCACCTGGCCTTCGCCGGCCTGGCCACCACGCCCTCGGGCGCGGCCGGCTTCGCCGCCTATCTGGCGGAGACCCTGTCGCCGGACGCCCGCCCCCTGATCTTCCTGACCGAAGGACCGCTGTCGTGAAGCTGCTCTACCAGACTCACTCGCCGTTCGCCCGCAAGGCCCTGGTCTTCGCCCATGAGGCCGGCCTGGCCGACCGCGTCGCGGTGATCCACCACGAGACCAGCCCCACCGCCCGCAACGAGACGGTCTTCGCCCTGAACCCGCTGGGCAAGGTGCCGGTGCTGATCACGCATGAAGGCGAAGCGATCTTCGATTCCGGGGTGATCTGCCAGTATCTGGACGGCCTGCACGGCGGCGTCCCACTGATCCCCGCCGACCCGGCTGCGCGCATCGCCGCCCTGCGTTTGCAGGCCGTGGCCGACGGCCTGTCGGAGGCCGGGATCCTGGTCCGCTGGGAGACCACCCGCCGCCCGCCCGAACTGCGCTATCCGGCGCTGGGCGAAGGTCATCTGGCCAAGGTGGCGGCCGGCTGCGCCTTCCTGGAGGCCAGCTTCGAACCGCGCGAGACGCCCGGCCTCGCCGAGGTCGCCATCGCCACGGCGCTGAGCTGGCTGGAGTTCCGCGCCGTGTACGCCTTCCGCTCCGACTGCCCGCGCCTGACCGCCTGGTACGACGCCTTCAGCCAGCGCCCCTCGATGCGCGCCACGGCGCTGGAAGGCGAGACCGTGGACGTCTGAAACATACCCGCCTTGAGCCAGTCACGCTTTGGCGCGAGGATAGGGATGGCGGGCGCCAACTGGAGTGGAATGACATGCGTTTGCTGATCGGATCCGCCGCGCTGTGCGCGCTGCTCGTCGCCGGGCCCGCGCTGGCCGGCGACGCGCCGAAAACCAAGTCCGACCGGTCCTGCTTCCGGTCCGACGACGTCAACGGCTTCACGGTCGTCGACGACCAGACCGTCGACGTGACGATCACCCCGAAAAACGTCTACCGCCTGACGCTGTTCGCGCCGTCGCCCGACATCGACTGGTCGCTGCGCATCGGCATCGACTCGCGCGGCCGATCCTGGGTCTGCCAAGGCTATGACGCCGACATCGTGGTGCCGGCCGCCATCACCGGCCTGCGACGCTATCCGGTGACCGAGGTCCGCAAGCTGACCCCGGAAGAGATCGCGGCCTCGAGGAAGAAGAAAGGCTGAGCCGTTGCGGCGCGCCAGGTCGCGCTCTAAGCTCGCCTCAATCTTGAGGTGAGCGGACACAGATGACGACCTTGGACGCCGTCGGCGGCACATTTGATTTCGGCCGCGTGGTGCAGCGGACCTTTCAGGTCATCGGCCAGAACCTGGGCCTGTTCGCGTTGTGCGCGCTGGTGCTGGTGGTCGCGCCCGCCTTCATCGGCACATTGATCGGACTGAAAACCCAGCTGGCGGAGCAGGCTTTCTCGCCCGCCAGCCTCCTGGGTGGGCTCGCCGCAGGCGTTGGCGGCCTGATCCTGCAGGGCATGGTGGTCCACACCGTCGTCGCGCGGCTGAATGGTCGCTCCGTGCCGTTCGGCGACTCGTTGAGGGCCGGCGCGCGCTTCATGCTGCCGCTGCTGGGCCTGGGCATTGTCCAGACACTGGGTGTGATGGTGGGCTTCGTGCTGCTGTTCGTGCCGGGGCTAATCCTGGCGGTGATGTGGGCGGTGTCGGCCCCCAGCATGGTCGTCGAGGAACGCGGCGTCTTCGAGAGCCTGCAGCGCAGTCGCGACCTGACCCGCGGCCACCGCTGGTCGATCTTCGGCCTGCTTGTCGTCTACACCATCCTGAGCATGATCGTCGGCGGCGTGGTCGCCGGCGTCGGCTTCGCGGCGGGGATGAGCGGCGTGCGCGGCGTGCCCGCGGGCCCGCTGACGACCTACACCCCGATGGTGGTGATCTCGACCTTCCTGTCGTCACTGACCAACGGCTTCCAAGGCGTGCTGGTCGCGGCGGGCGCGGCGTCGATCTATTACGAGCTGCGCACGACCAAGGAAGGCGTCGCGCCCGAACAGATGGCTTCGGTCTTCGACTGAGGCTCGCCGTCAGACGTCGCGCCTAGACGTCGTGTTTGTCGCGGCGTCGCACGCCCATCAGCAGCCGCGCCTCCAACCGCTTTCGCAGGGCCGCGTAGTAGGCGCTGAGGAAGTCGTAGTCGTCCTCGTCGGCCGCCCGGATCCAGCCGATCTTGCCGACGATGCGGTCGGCCACGGCCCGCAGGGTGCGGCGGTCGCGCTGGCGTAGGACGTCCTCCAGCACGTGCAGCTCCTTGGCCCCGTAAGCGTCCATCTGCTCGACCGTGAAGGCGTAGCGGGCCAAGCGCTGGGCGCCCTCGTCGGCCATGTCGCGGGTCAGGGCCCGCTTGGGCGTCCGCACCACCCAGGTGCCGCCGACCAGGTCGCCGACCCGCAGGCGATCGGCGTTGAACAGCGGGAACAACGCGAAGATTGCCGCCCACGCGAAGCCCAGCAGGTACATCCAGCTCTCGACCCCGCCGTCGCCGGTCGGGGCGAACAGGATGATGATCGGCAGGAACACCTCCAGCTCGCGCATGGCGTTGCGCGCGAAGATCGCCCCGGGCCGCAGCCGGCCGCCGTCGCGGGCGGCGACGCGCAGGCCCATGATCCGCTTGCCCGGCGTGGCGGCCGCCGCCGACAGCTCGAAGCCGACGAAGTAGAAATTGCGCAGCAGGAAGAAGCCCAGCAGCCAGATCACCGCCATCAGCTCCGCGCCCTTGCCCCCCATGGCCCCGATCGCGCCCAGGCCCAGCAGCAGCACCGCCAGCGAGGCGACGATCAGCACGCCGACGATGATCGCCGCGTCCAACAGGAAGGCCCCGGCCCGCTGGCCGGCGTCGCCCAGCTCCAGCCGCAGGTCGACGCCCTCGGGCGTGACGAAGGCGCGGGTCATCCTGGCTTCGAGCGGGACGGTCGCGGCCTTAGCCATCCTGGCGCGCTCCGCGTCGTCCGTAGAAATAGGCGCCCCACATCACCGCGGTGATCGCCGCCACCGCGTAGCGCGCCGGGGTCAGGGTGATCAGCTGACGGCCGAAGCCCTCCAGCAGCCCGGCCAGGAACAGCATGACCACCACCCCGCCCATGACCGTGGCCGCGTGGCGGCCGGCCTCGGCGATGGCGTCCAGGCGTCGGTCTTCGCCCGGAAAGGCCACGGCCCAGCCGATGCGCAGGCCCGCCGCGCCCGACAGCACCACCGCGAACAGCTCGGTGACCCCGTGGATCAGCAGCCACCCGCCGGCCTCGACGCCGAGGCCCCGGCTGGCGAACAGGGTGAAGAAGGCCCCCAGGGTCGCGCCGTTGTAGAGCACCAGCGCCGCGGTCGGCAGGCACAGGGCGAAGCCCAGCGCGAACGCCAGGATGGCGATCTGGGCGTTGTGGGTGAACAGGAAGGTGGCGAAGACCGACAGCCCGTCCTTGCCGCCGCTGAACAGGGTGTCGCGCAGGGCCTGGGTCGAGGCGGCCGGGTCGCGCCCGCCTGCCATCGCCTTGGGCATGAAGGCGTAATACCAGTCGGCCTCGTGGCTCACGAGCCAGGCGGCGATCACGGCCCCGACCATCAGCAGGGCGAAGCTGGCCAGGGTCTCGCGCCACAGCCCCTTGACCGCCTTGGGCCAAGCCTCGCGGAAGAAGGCGGCCAGCTGCCCCCACAGCGTCTCGCGCGCGCCATAGACGAAGAAGTAGGAGCGCGCGCACAGCGTCTCCAGATAATCGATCAGTCCTCGGTCCAGCGAGGTGGCGCGGGCCACCGACAAGGCGGACAGGGCCGAGCGGTACAGCACCGGCGCGGCCAGGATGTCCTCGTCCGACAGGTCGGCCATGCCGCCCTTCTCGGCCTTGCCGATCAGCCGTTCCAGCCGCCGCCAGTCGGCCTCGCGCTCCTGACGGAAGCGCTGGCTCTTCAGGCGGGGGTCCATCTTGACGTCGATCACAGCAGGTCCCTCCGCTTGAGGTCGACATAGGCGTTGATCAGGGCGGGACCGATCCGGGCCGCCGGAGCCTCGACGATATGGGCGCCCAGCCGGCGCAGGCGGGCCACGACCGTGTCGCGCTCGCGCAGCAGGCCGGCGGCGACCACGGCGCGCGAGACGTCGGCGGGCTCGGCCGGCGGCGCGGCGGCCATGTCCTCCAGCTCCTCGTCCTGCATGACCACGAACAGCACCAGGTGCCGCTTCAGCAGCCGGGTCGAGGCCTCGATCATCAGCTCGGCGGCGGTGGGGTCGGTGAAGTCGGTGAACACCACCACCAGCGAGCGTCGTCCCAGCTTGGTCGCCAGGGTGGTCAGGGCCAGGGTGTAGTTGGTCTCCTCGGCCGAGTAGTCGATCTTGCCCGCCGCGTGCTGCAGCTGCCGGAAGGCGTCGGCCCCGCCGACCACCCCGGTCAGCAGGCGCGGCGCCGAGTCGAAGGCGAAGAAGCCGGCCCGGTCGCCCGACCTCAGGCAGGCGTAGGCCAGGAGCAGGCCCGCATTGATCGCCCGGTCGATGCGCGGCGCCCCGCCGACCGGCTCGCACATGGCCCGGCCGCAATCCATGGCCATCACCACGTGGTGGTTGCGCTCGGTGCGGAACTCCTTGGCCAGCAGGTGGCCGTGACGGGCCGACTGCTTCCAGTCGATGGCCCGGCGGTCCATGCCGGGACGGAACTCGCCCAGCGACTCGAACTCCGAGCCCTCGCCGCGATCGATCTGCGACTTGGCGCCGATCAGGGCGTCGCGGGCCAGCATCTTCACGGCCTCCTCGCGGACACCGCGCAGGTCGGTTCCGACGGGGGTATCCAGATCGAGGGCGAAGACCTTCTGCTTCCAAGCCAGGCCCAGCGGCCCGGTCCAGCGGACCCACAGCTGGCCCAGCCGCCCCTCCCCGCGTCGCTCGGGCGTCAGGGCAAAGGCGAAGGCCGCGACGCCGGCCTCGACCTCGCTCCGGGCGAACGGGGACACGAGTCCCAGGCGCGGATCGGCTTCCAGGGCGGCCTCGGCCCGCGCTGGCGCCCTGCCCGCGAACCGCGCCGAGAACGCCGCCTGCGCCGTCCGCGCCACCGCCAGGAACGGCCGCTCGGGCGCGTCCAGGGTCAGTTTGCCGCGCGAGCCGCCGGACAGGGCGTCCAGCGCCAGGGCCAGGGCGACGGCCGCGATCCAGGCCGGACCCGTCAGCCAGCCGGCCGGCGTCAGCACGCCGACCAGCAGCGCCAGCGGCAGGCCGACGGCGGCGGCGATCACGGCGCGGCGCGTGGGATAGATCACCGGGGCGCCGCCACCCGCTCGACCAGGCCCTTCAGCACCAGGTCGACCTTGCGACCCTCGATCTCGGCGGCGGCCGACAGGACCAGGCGGTGGCGCAGGGCGGGAACGGCCAGGCTCTTGACGTCGTCCGGCACCACATAGTCGCGGCCGTCCAGGGCCGCCGCGGCGCGGGCGGCGACGGCCAGCATGGCCCCGGCGCGCGGCGAGGCGCCGGTCTCGATGTCGGTGGACTCGCGCGTGGCCCGAACCAGGTCGACGATGTAGCCGACCACCTCGTCGGTCAGTCGCACCTGGGCCACCGTCTCGACGGCCGCGTCGATCGCCGCCCGCTCCAGCACGGCCCCGACGCCGAAGGCCGCCGGATCCATCTGGCCGCTGCGCGCGCCGTGGGCGACGATGATCGCCCGCTCCTGTTCCGGGGTCGGATAGTCCAGCACGTGCTTGAACAGGAAGCGGTCCAGCTGGGCCTCGGGCAACGGATAGGTGCCCTGTTGCTCGATCGGGTTCTGGGTCGCCACCACGGTGAAGCGCGGGCTCAGCGGGTGGGAGATCCCGTCGATGGTGACGTGGCGCTCTTGCATGGCTTCCAGCAGAGCGGCCTGGGTCTTGGGCGGAGTGCGGTTGATCTCGTCGGCCAGCAGCAGCTCGCAGAACACCGGCCCGCGCGTCAGGGTGAAGATCGAAGTCTGGAAGTTGAACAGGTTGGCCCCGATCACGTCGCCCGGCATCAGGTCCGGCGTGAACTGGATGCGGCCGTAATCCAACGCAACGCTACGCGCGAAGCTCTGGGCAAGGAGCGTCTTGGCGGTGCCGGGCGGGCCTTCCAGCAGCACGTGGCCGCCGGCGAACAGCGCCACCAGCAACAGGTTCACCGCCTCGTCCTGGCCCACCACGGCCTTGCCGATCTCGGCGCGGATCCTGGCGGCCAGCGCCCCGACTGCGGCGACGTCCACGACTTTACTGGCGTCCACGGATCAGCTCCTGTTTCCAAGCATGAAGGTCGCGCGCCACCCGCATCAGGTCGGACGCGGTCGCGGCCTGGGCGCGGTCGGCGAGCGCCGAATAGGTATGGGCCGCGCCGACGGTCGTGCTGGCGCGGTCGAGGAAGTCGGCGAGGGCCTGGCCCTCTAGCCCGCGCGGCGCGCCGATCGCCCGCGCCGTCGAGGCCTGGACCAGGCGGGCGTAGAGCGGGGCCATCCGGTGCTCGCGCCCGGCCAGGCGGATCAGGCCGGCGGTGTTGTCGGCCAGGGCGGTCTTGCCGAGGGCCACGGCGCGCCGCGCGGGCCGCGCCGGACCGAAACGCACCGCCGCCTGCGCGCCCGCCAGCAGGGCCAGGGCGACCAGCACCAGGGTCGCGCCCAGCAGCGGCGGCTCCAGCGCCAGGCGGATCAGACTGCGCGAACGGGTGAAGCCGTGCTGGGTCAGGTCGAAGATCACCGGCGTATCCGGGGCGCGGATCAGGTCCAGCAAGGCCACGGCGGTCCGCGCCCCGTCCGCCGTCTTCAGGGCCGGGGTGTTCAGCAGGTCGGGGTCGGCCAGGACATAGATCCAGGGCTCCTCGCGCATCACCAGCACCGGCGCGCCGGTCTCGTCGACGACCACCGGCGTCCAGCCGGGGCCGGACAGAGTGCGCAAGCCTTTCACGCGGACCGGACGCCCGATTGGCTGGCCGCCCGGCCGCGACAGCCGCACGACCCGCTCACCCGGCGCGACCTTGAGCACCAAGCCCTTGCGCATCGGCTCGGGTAAGACGGTCGTGCTCAGTTCGGTCGGCAGGCCGTCGATGGTTCGGACCCAGCCGCGATGGCGCGGATCGGGCGCGGCCTGCCACTTGGGCAGCACGACCAGCAGCGGGCCGTAGGGTCCGACGCGCTTCAAGCTTTCCGGCGACATGCCCGGCGCGGGGGTGAACACCAAAAGCCCGCCCTCGGCGCTGGCCGGCAGCGGACCTCGGCTGGTCAGCACCGGCTCGCCGGCCAGGCCCAGCAGGCGCACCAGGGCCGCATAGCCCACGGAAGAGCGCGACAAGGCGTGCGGGCCGCCGTCGTCGCCCTTCTTCAGCTCGGGCGCATAGGCCGACAGCACGCCCAGCCCGGCGACGCTGATCACCCCGACCAGGGCCAGGACGATCATGGTCATGGGCGAGAAGCCGCCCTCCGACTTGCCGCTCATCGGCTCCACCCTTCCGGCAGGGCGAAAGCCTCGTAGGCCGCGCGGCAGGCGGCGAAGTCGTCGTTGTCGACCGGCCGGCCACCGAACAGGCCGCGCTCGACGACCCGGGCGATGCTGGCGAAGCCCGGCCTGGCGGCCTCGGGCAAGGCCGGCAGCACCGCGATCTCCCGCGCGGTCAACGATACACGCAGGGCCTTGGGCCGATGCTTCTGGATGTCCTCGACGCTGCGCAGCAGCAGCAGGTGCGCCGCCTCCAGGAACCGTCCTTCCCCGGCCAGCCGATCGGCGGCGGCCAGCAGGTCGCGGGCCTCGCCGGCGTCGGGACGCCACGGCGGGTCGGCGCTAAGGCGCGGGCCGTCGGGCCGGGCCGCCGGTTTGCGCAGCCGCAGGATCTCGCGGGCGATGGCGTAGAGGATCAGCAGGGCCAGGGCCGCCAGTCCGACCCAGAAGACATATTTCAGATAGGGGGCGACCGCCTGCAGCGCCTTGCCTACCCACACCAGCCAGTCGGGGATCTTGGGCGGGGCCAGCATCGAGCGGTCGAACTGGAAGCCGCCGTCGTGCGCCAGGCGCCGCTGCGCCTGATCGACCGCGCCGCCGGACGCTTTGTCTAAAACCCTCACGCCCCGAACCCGACCGCCTCGCCCCGCGCCACGAAGCGCATCATCGACTCAACCTTACGGCGCGGCAACGGAATTCGAGCGACAAGCCTAGACCGTTCCCGCCGCCGCCCCCTCGGCGAAGCCGCGCAGGCGCCCGGCGATCACCGCGCCCACGGCTTCCACGACGGGCGCGCGCGGGAAGTGGGCCCGCCAGGCGATGCGCACCGTCCGCCCCGCGCGGGCGGCCAGCGGCCGCAGCACGATGCCGGCGTCCTGGGCCGCGCCGGCCGCCAGGCCGGGGATCAGGGTCGTGCCATAGCCGGCCGCCACCATGTTCAGCAGGGTCGGCAGGCTGGCGGCCCGCAAGGCGCCGCTGGCCGCCGCCTCGGCGCCGCAGGACTCGATGGCGTCGATGGTCTGGTCGCGCAGGCAATGGCCGTCCGACAGCACCAGGATGTCCGGGGCCAGGTCCGCCTCGGCGATCACCGCGCGTCCGGCCAGCGGATGGTCGGGCGGCAGGGCCGCCAGGAACGGCTCGGCGAACAGGGGCCGGCTGACCAGGTCGGGTCCCGGCGCCTCGGTGGCCAGCAGGGCCGCGTCCAGGTCGTGGGCGCGTAGCCGCTCCAACAGGGCGACCGTCTGGTCCTCCCACGGCTCCAGCTCCAGGGCCGGCAAGGCCTCACGCAACGGCGCGAAGATCAGCGGCAGCAGATAGGGCGCCAGGGTCGGGATGATGCCCAGCCGGAAGCGTCCGGCCAGCGGATCGCGCATGGCGCGGGCCGTCGACAGCAGGGCCTCGGTCGAAGCCACCGCCGCGCGGGCGTGGTCGATCAGCTGCAGGCAGGCGCTGGTCGGGGCCGCCGTCTTGCTGCCGCGTTCGAACAGCGCCACGCCCATCAGGTCCTCCAGCTTGCGGATCTGCACCGACAGGGTCGGTTGGCTGACGCCGCAGGCCTTGGCCGCCCGGCCGAAGTGCTCGTGCTCGGCCAGGGCCAGCAGGTAGCGGAGGTCTCGCAGGTTCATAGGCTTAGCCTATCACGACCATTAAAGCTTACGACTTCTATTTATGGCCCCGTTGGGCGCACAGTCGCGTAGGCCAGCCGACAGAGACGGCCGTCGGGAAGAAGCGTCAGGACCCCACCCGGCCAGCATCGATGCCTCGTCACTGTCGACGCGCGGCCGCGTCAGTCTGAACCACCGATCAACAGAGTCAGAACCGGAGACCCCCATGGACGGAAGCGAAATCGTCGAGCCGACCTCCAAATGCCCGCTGAAGCATGGCGTCCGGTTCCACACCAGTTTCGGGGGCCGCTCGAACCGTGACTGGTGGCCCAACCAGCTGAACCTGAAGATCCTTCACCAGCACTCGGCGCTGTCGAACCCGATGCCGCAGGGCTTCCGCTACGCCGACGCGGTCAAGACGCTCGATATCGAGGCCCTGCGCGCGGACATCGTCGCCCTGCTGACCGACTCCCAGGACTGGTGGCCGGCCGACTACGGCCACTACGGCCCGCTGTTCGTACGGATGGCCTGGCACAGCGCCGGCACCTATCGCACCGGCGACGGCCGCGGCGGCGCGGGGGCGGGCCAGCAGCGCTACGCCCCGCTGAACAGCTGGCCGGACAACGGCAACCTCGACAAGGCCCGCCGCCTGCTGTGGCCGATCAAGCAGAAGTACGGCGCCAAGATCAGCTGGGCCGACCTGATGATCTTCGCCGCCGACGTCGGCATGGAGACCATGGGCTTCAAGACCTTCGGCTTCGGCTTCGGCCGCGAGGACGTCTGGGAGCCGGAGGAGGACGTCCACTGGGGCGCCGAGGACACCTGGCTGGCCGACGCCCGCTACACCGGCGAGCGTGAGCTGGACAAGCCGCTGGCCGCCGTCCAGATGGGCCTGATCTACGTCAATCCCGAAGGCCCGAACGGCAAGCCCGACCCGCTGGCCGCAGCCCGCGACATCCGCGAGACCTTCGCGCGCATGGCCATGAACGACGAGGAGACGGTCGCCCTGATCGCCGGCGGCCACACCTTCGGCAAGGCGCACGGCGCGGGCGATGCAGGCCAGGTCGGGGTCGAACCTGAAGGCGCCGGCGTCGGTCAGATGGGCCTGGGCTGGAAGAACAGCTTCGGCAGCGGCGTCGGGATCCACGCCATCACCAGCGGCCTGGAGGGCGCCTGGACGCCCAACCCGATCGCCTGGGACAACGGCTTCTTCGACACCCTGTTCGGCCACGAGTGGGAGCTGACCAAGAGCCCCGCCGGCGCCTTCCAATGGACGCCCAAGGATCCGAACGCCGGTCCGATGGCGCCGGACGCGCATGATCCTGCGAAGAAGCATCCGCCGATGATGCTGACCACCGACCTGGCCCTGCGGCTGGACCCCAACTACGGCCCGATCGCCAAGCGCTTCCACGAGAACCCGGACCAGTTCCAGGACGCCTTCGCCCGCGCCTGGTTCAAGTTGACCCACCGCGACATGGGCCCTAAGGCCCGCTATGTCGGCCCGCTGGTTCCGCAAGAAGAGCTGCTGTGGCAAGACCCGCTACCCGACGCGGCCTATCCGCCGATCGGGGCCGGCGACGTCGCCGACCTGAAGGCCAAGGTGCTGGCCTCGGGCCTGTCGGTCCCGCAGCTGGTCGCCACCGCCTGGGCCTCGGCCTCGACCTTCCGGGGCTCGGACAAGCGCGGCGGCGCCAACGGAGCCCGCATCCGCCTGGCCCCGCAGAAGGACTGGGCGGTCAACCAGCCGGCCCAGCTGGCCACGGTGCTGGCCAAGCTGGAGGAGATCCGGGCCGGGTTCGCCAAGCCCGTGTCGCTGGCCGACCTGATCGTGCTGGCGGGCTCGGCGGCGGTGGAGAAGGCGGCCAAGGACGCCGGCTTCGACGTCGAGGTCCCGTTCGCGCCGGGCCGCGTCGACGCCTCGCAGGACCAGACCGACGTCGCGTCGTTCGCGGTGCTGGAGCCCAGGGCCGACGGCTTCCGCAACTATCTGAACACCGACTCGCCGCTGACGGCCGAGGAGCTGCTGATCGACCGCGCCCAACTGCTGACCCTGACCGCGCCGGAAATGACGGCCCTGGTCGGCGGCCTGCGGGCGCTGAACGCCAACACCGACCAGTCGCAGCACGGCGTGCTGACCCAACGTCCGGGCGCGTTGACCAACGACTTCTTCGTCAACCTGCTGGACATGGGCGTGGTCTGGACGGCGACCTCGGAGGAGGAAGCCACGTTCGAGGGCCGCGACCGCAAGACCGGGGCGCCGAAGTGGACCGCCACCCGGGTCGACCTGGTGTTCGGCTCCAACTCGCAGCTGCGGGCGCTGGCCGAGGTCTATGCCGAGTCCGACATCACCTTCGTGGCCGCCTTCGTGGCGGCCTGGACCAAGGTGATGAACGCGGACCGGTTCGACCTGGCCTGATCCGTCCAGCTTGATCGGCAAGGGGCGCGGCCGAGGTCGGTCGCGCCCGTCTCGAACTGGGCAGGGCGCGGCGACACACGACCGCGCCCGTTCCGCTGGGAGGACCGGATGCCACACACCGTGGACGCCGTGTTTCAGGAAGAGCTACGCCGCGCCGGCCTGTCCGGCCGGGGCGTGCTGCCGCATCTGCTGGCCCTGCTGAGGGCCTCGCCCGAGACGCATCTGTCGTTGTCGGACATCGCCGGGCTGAGCGCGGAAGCCGGCCTGGCGATCACGGCCGACGACCTGGCCCGGCGGCTCGAGGCCCTGGCTGATCACGGCCTGATCAGTCGGCTGCCGACCACGACCACCGAGATCGTCTTCGACACCGTGCCCGAGCCGCACTCGCACATCCTCTACGAGGACTCCGCGCAGATCGTCGACCTGCACGTCTCGGCCGAAACCCTGCTGCTGATGGTCCGCGACGCCCTGGCTCAGCATCCGGAAGGCGTGGACGTCATCATGCGCTTTCGGCGACCAGGATCGCCGCCTTACGACTCCTGAAGGGGCGCTTGGCGTGACGCGCCACGCCGCCGAGCCGCTTCCACCAAGGTCCGGTCGCGGTCGTCGGCGGTGCGCCCGCCCGCCGCCAGCAGCCGGACGCCCAGGACCAGGCCCAGCGAGCCGGCGACGATCCGCGGGGCCGCATCGGCCAGCGAACCGTCGACCAGGCCGGACAGGGCGGTTTCAAACATCGCGGCCGCCGCGCTCAGATCGCCAGGTCGGCGGAGGCGTTGCGCGCCTCGGCCGCCAGCCGCCGCCAGCAGTCCAGGACGTCCACCACCGAGCTGTTGGCGGCGAATGGCTGGCCGTGTTCGGCGCAGGCCATCATCTGGGCGGCGCCGGCGCGCAGGTCGTCGGCGATCGCGGTCCAGTCGTCCCCCAGCCGCGCCAGCCCGCCGACTTCCAGGCCCGGCGCGGCCGCCGGGGCGATGACGTCGTGGAAGATCAGCTCCTGGCGCGAGCGCAGCGGCGGCTCGAATGCCCAGCGCTGGGTCGCCCCGCCGCGCTTCAGGGTGGTGAAGATCGGCGCGCCGTGTCGCCAGCCGCCGTCGCCCGGGCACTCCAGGGCTAGGGTCTGATAGCTGACGTTCTGCAGGTAGAGGTCGGACGACACCGACACGAAGAACCGGGCGGCGTCCGCCGGAGCCTCGTCCCGGCGCGCCACGCGGGGCCTCGGCCCCCGGTCGGCGAAGGTGAACGGCGGCGGCCGGCGGGTCATCGGAATGAGGTCTTCATCCTGATCGACGACCAGGACGAGATCGGGGTCGTCGGCGCTGATCAGCACATAGGCGTCGCCGCTGGGTTCGAGGATCCAGGACTGGCGCTTGTCGAACGTGGCCATGTCGCTGGCGCAGGCCCAGCCGTCGTCATCATGGCTGAGGCACATGCCCGGGACGTGGGGCAGAACGATCCGCACCGGCGGGTTGCGCTCGCGCCGGGCGAAGGCCTTGCCCAGGCGTTCGGCGGCCTGGGCCAGCGGCGTCATGGCGCCGCTCAGCGCGCCGGCGCGGCGGGCACGCTCCTCGGCGGCGCGGCACAGGGTTTCCAGGATCGCCTGGCAGGCCTTGGCCTCCTCCAGAGACGGCGGTCGGCTCTTCAGCGGGCCCAGCATGGCGGCCAGACGACGATAGAGCTCCGGCGCAACGTCCTTGGCGTAGCTGACGATGTCTTCCGCCAGGGTCCTGGCGTCGTCGCGCACGGCTGTGTCCCACGTCTCGGCGGCGGTCGCGAACGCGACCCAGGCCTCCAGCAACGTCTGGTCCGAGAACCAGGTGACCCGGGCGATGTCGGCGGCCGGCGCGGCGCGGCGGCGCCCCTCGGCGACCATCAGGCACAGGCGCCGCCAGGCCCCGGTCTCCAGCGCCGGCAGCGTTTCGCGCGCCGCCGTCGCCGGCTCGGTCAGGGCCCCGCCGCCGGCCACGCTCCGGGCCTGGGCGGGACTGGAAGGTCGATCGGCGAAGAGCCTCAGACTACGCACCGGTTCGTCCGAAACGACCATCAAGGATCCCCGTGGTGGCGTAGTGCAGGACCCCCTCGATCAGGTTGGGAACTTCGGCCTCCGACAAGCCCTGCTCGCGCGCCCAGACCTTCAGGACGTGGCGAAGCAGGCGCGCGGCCGCGTCGTCGACGGGCGGGACGGCGTTGAGGATGGCGTTCGAGGCGTTGGCGGTTTGGTCTTGGTCGAGAAGCATGGCGTGGCTCCTGATGAAGCAATCGGTCACGCGCGCGGCGCGACCTGGAAAAGGCAGGGTCGAAAAGGCGGGACCCGACCGGCGGGTGGTCGGGTCCCTCAGTCGGTTCACGCGGCCGGCGGCGAGCGCGGACAAAAGGCGGTGTCGGTCAAGCAAGCCTCCCAGTGATGAGGGACTACAGAGACGTTCAGCCGCCCGGACCTTGCTCGTCGCGGTCGACAGCTAGACCATGGGGAAAAATGACCGTTTTCGATGTGCGGATCTGCACACCGAACAAAGATCGCGGACCGGCGATCTCCGAAACACGCCTGGCGCGCAAACGATTGGGCGCTCGCCCGCGCTAGTCGGGGCTAGTCGGCGCTAGGGCGCGCGGGTCAGGCTGAAGATCGGGGTGGCCGGAAAGCCCTTGTGGCCCTGGGTGCGGCCGACATAGCCGCAGCGCACGTTGTCGCCATGGAAGGTCGCCAGGGCCCCGGCCAGGGCTTCGCTGACGCAGGCCGAGCCAGGCGCGACGTCGGGTTCGATACGCGCGGCCACGACGACATGGGCGCCGATCACCGCCGGGGCCCGGGTCAGCGGATGGGTGCGCAGGTGCACGGGCCCGTAGTGCCCGCCGATCCGCAGGCCTAGCGACCGCGGCAGGCCCAGCGAGCGGAGGTCCAGGGCTTTATGGGTCTCCAGCAGGGCCAGGGCCGCCAAGGCCGCGTCCACCGGCTGGTCGAAGACCAGGAACAGGCCGTCGCCCCAGGTTTCGATATGGCTGGGCCGCGCCGCCAGCCGCTCGATGGCCCGGGCCATCTGGCCCATCACGAGTTCGATGAAGGCGGGGATCTGGTCGTCGCGCAGGGCGCCGAAGCCTCTCACGTCGGCGAACAGCATCGCCTTCATGGCCCGTCGAGGCGGTTCTTCGGGATGAGCCGGGACGCGGCGCGGCGGCGATGGCCGCTCGATCCGGATGACCGCCCGCCGCCGGCCGCCGCGCGCCCAATAGGCGAGGTCATAGGAGACGCCGGCCGGCCCGCCGGTCTCGTGGCCGTCCCACACGGCCAGTTGGATCGCTTCTGTCGACAGGGTCTGGGCGCGCAGCACGGCGCAGCCCATGGCGACCTGGCTGGAATAGGCGAAGATCTGCTCGTCGCCGAGATAGGGGTCCTGCGAGGCGTAGCGGATCGACGTGGCGGCGCTCATGCAGCGCTCGAAGCGCTCGACCCATGGGGCGCCGAACGGCGCGACCGACACTTCGACGAACGACTCGCGGCTGACCGGCAGCACGACGTGCAGCTCCGCGCCCGCCGCCAGCAGGGCTTCGGCGAACACGATGTCGGCGCCGGCCGCCAGGCTGCCGTAGCCGAAGCCGACGCGCTGCTCGCGCAGCAGCGCGTCGACCTGATGGCGCAGGGCGCAGTCGGCAACGGCGGCGTCGCTGGCGGGTCCCAGGATATGGCCGGTGAAATGGGCGCAGACCGGCGGCCGGAACGGCGCCAGCCAGGCCGGGTCGACGCCGGTCTCGCGGCACAGCATCTCCAACTGACGCAGGGTCGAGGCGTGGGCGGCGAAGGCCTGGGGCGCATGGGCCAGGGCCTGGACCATTGTCAGGCGCGCCGCTTCGAGGTCGCCGGTCAGGAACCGCGCCTCGGCCCGGCTGGCCGCCTCGTAATAGGCCGCCTCACCGGTCAGGCCGGGCGGCGGCGGGATCTTTAGCGCTTCGGTAGCGCGGACCCGGGCGCCGGCGGCGTCACCGGCCATCAGGGTCATGGTCGCGGCGTTGATCGCGCCATAGAGGCCGCCGAAGCGGTGGAACAGCGCCTCGTAGCGGCGGATCGAGGCTCGGGCGAAGGCGGCGCGGCGGCGTCCGCGCGCGGACAGGGCCACGTCCTTCAGAAGCCGCGCGCCCAGGGCGACGGCGTCGGAATCGTCGTCCGCCCGGTCCAGGCCCAGTCGGACATATTCGGCCCGCGCGAAGTCCGCCGCGCCCGACCTGGCCAGGCAGAGCACGGCGGCGTAGGCGATATCACGTGAGATCTCACCCGCCTCGAGGGCGGCATGAGCGATGTCGTAGGCCGCGAGGATCTCGCCGCGCTGGATCAGCGCGGCGACCTTGTCCTTGTCGAACATCGCTTCCGGGATCAGGGAACGGCGCCCGTGCCGTTCTCGACGTCGGGATCGAGATCGATCTTCTGATTGTGCGAGTCGGTCATGAACAGGCTGTAGCTGTACGTGCCCATCCGCTGGTCTTCGTAGATGATCTTGAAGCAGGTGCGCGGCGACGGGTCACCGCCGTCGATCGAATACGGCACCCAGACATAGCTCGAGAAGTTGACGCCGTAGTCGCGGTCGATCTCGATCGGTCGAGCCTGGAATTTCCAGCCGGCGTTGATCAGCTTGTCGCACAGCGTGAAGACGAGTTCGCAACGCTCACTCAGATCCAGCAAAAGCCGGGTCGGACGGTCCGGATTGCTGACGTTCATGAAGTTGTAGCGATCGTCCAAGCCGATGACGAGATATACAACCTTACTGGGAACGGGTTCGGTCATTTCTATAGCCCCCTATCAACTTGCATTTCTACCTACGGGAGAGCTTCTCCAGAACGCAAGGAATGCGGGGTGTTCATAGCCTTGTTTGGTTAAGCTGTTCACAATGGCGTCCGCCTCGGCGCGCCTTCCAAGCGCCAGATAGGCGCGCGCCAAGACGTCCAGGCTGGCCGGCGGCAGAGACCGGCGGCGCGTCGAAAGGGTCGCCGCGGCCGCCTCCGGCTGTCCCATGGCCAGCTGCGTAAAGCCCAGCAGCCGCACCTGATCGATCTTCGCGGCCCGCTCGCCCGGCGCGTCGACCATGTCCTTGGCCAGTTTCCGCGCGAGTGCGCGCGCCTCGTCCAGGTCGCCGGCGCGCTGAGCCAGCAAGATCGCCTGCTGCGCCAGCCGTCCCTCGAGATCGGCGCGCCAAGCCGTGTCCTTCGCACCGGATCGCAGCTTCGCGACCTCCGCCGCGGTCGCCGCGTAGGCGACGCGCGCGGACGCGGGATCCGACCAGATGTAGCGGTCGACCTCGTCCAACCGCCCGACGACCAGATATTCCCGCCAGCGGGCGTTGGTGGGATCCAGGGCGGCCAGTTCGCTCAACCGTCGCATGGCGACCTGAGAGCGCGCGCGCGCCTCGGCCATGCGTCCCACGTCCAGCTCCAGCCGGGCCAGGGCCAATTGGGTGGCGACGCTCTTGGCGGCCAGGCGCTGGTCGTTCGGGCGTCCGGCCACGCCCTCCGCCAACAGCTTCGCCGCGGCCTCGCGCTCGAGCAGCGCCTCCCGAGGCCGGCCCGAGACCAGGAGGGTGTCGGCGATCCACGCGTGGGTATTGGCCGTGTCGCCGAGGCGCTTGGGGTCCTTGGGCGCGCGGACCCGCTCGGCGTCGAACACGGCCAGGGCCGCGCGGAACGCGGTCAGCGCCTCCTCCGGCCGTCCCTGCTCGAAGACGAGCATGCCGAGATTGTTGTTGGCGTAGGCGACCTCGATCCGCCAGTCCGCGCGGCTGGCGTCCAGCTTGACCAGCGCCCGAGCCAGCTCGGCATAGCGCTTGAAGCCGCGCTCGGCGGCGATGACATCGCCCTGACGCCATTCCATATAGGCCAGCCAGAAGACGTTCTGGGCCTCGTCGAAAATGCGCTCGCCGTTGGCCGGGTCGCGCTCGACCAGGGCGTGGGTGGTCGCCGCCGCCTGGCCGAAGGCGTCCTTGGCGCCGGCGATGTCGCCGCGCTGCTCGCGGATCGTGCCCAGCAGGGTTTGCGCCTTGGCCCGCTGGGCCAGCGCCTTATCGTCCAATCGGTCGGTGTGGGCCTTGGCGTAGTAGGCCAGCACCTTGGCGCTGACCCCGTCCAGCACGTCGAGCCGTCCCACCGGCTCCAGCTGCTGGCGCAGGTCGCCCAGCATGTAGGCCACCAGGGCTTCGGTCTCGTCGCGCTGCTCGCGGGCGATCTGGCGGGACTTCAGGGTGGCGACGGTCATCGCGCCCATGCCCAGGGTGACGACCGCGGCCAGAGTGGTGAAGGCGGCCATCAGTTGCAGGCGCCGGCGCGCGTCACGCTGGACCAGTTGGTCGAGGCTGACGCCCAGCAGCCGCGCCGCGATCTTCAGCCGGGCCAGCCGCTTGCCGTCGGCGTCGCGCCGCAGGTCGACGGCCAGCGGCTCGACGTCCTCGGGCAGGGCGGCGCGCAGGGCCGGCGGCAGCACGTCGACCAGCGAGGCCTGGTCCGGTGTCGCGGGCGTGATCACGCAGAGGACCGCGGCGGGGCCCCGATCCTTCAGGAAATAGGCGACCTCCTGGTCCACCCAGCGCGATGTCGCGGCGGTCGGCGAGCACAGAACGATCAGGGCGTCCGAGCGATCGAGGGCGTCGCGGATGGTTTCGCCAAGATCAGCGGCGGCGCTCAGTTCGTCGCGGTCGCGAAAGATCGGTCTAAGGTCACGCGCGATACTGGCGTCGCCGCGCGCCGACAACCTGGGCGGAGCGCGATAGGCCTCCAAAGCACGATGAAGCCATTCCGCCGCTTGGCGGTCGTGGTGACTATAGCTGATAAAGGCCTTGTAGCGCTGTTGGTTATTCATTCGCCGCCCCCCTCGACAGCGTAGGACCCTAGTCGATGACCGTGATTCCTTCACCACCCCAACGCGCGTCGAACGCGATGGCCGATCCCGAGGACTATCGCGGCAACAAGCTGTTCCGGCACATGACGCGCGACGAGGTGGCGGCCCTGGCGCCGCAGGTCGAGACCCTGCGCTACGGCAAGGGCGAGATGATCCTGCAGCGCCACGACCTGGACGGCGGGATCTACCTGCTGCTGGAGGGCGCCCTGCTGGCCAACCAGTACGCGCGCTCGGGGCGCGAGGTCGGCTACCGACGCATTCCGCCCGGCGGCTATTTCGGCGAAATCGCGGCGATCGACGGCCTGCCGCGCTCGGTCAACATCGTCGCCCTGGAGGACGCGCGGCTGGTGCGCCTGCCCCAGCGCCTGGTGATGCGCCTGTTCGAGGAGTCGCCGCGCTTCATGCGGGCGCTGCTCGAGGACATGGCCGCCCTGACCCGCGCTCTGACCGACCGGCTGTTCGAACTGACCGCCGTCTCGGTCGCCTGCCGCGTCGACATCGAGCTGCTGCGCATGGCCACGGCGGCCGGCGGTCGCGGCGAGGAGGCGGTCATCCATCCCTGCCCCACCCACGCCGAGCTGGCCGTGCTGGTCGGCAGCCAGCGCGAGCCGGTGACCCGCGAGCTGAACCGCCTGGCCGGCCTGAACATCATCCGCCAGAGCGGCCGCACCCTGAAGATCCTCGACATGGCCGCCCTGGCCGACGAGGTCGAGCGCATCGGCGGCGAGCTCTAGTTGGCGAGGGCCTTTTCGCCCGTGATCCGCAGCCGGGCGGCGACGCCCGAGGCGGCCGCCAGGCCCGGCCGCGACACCGGCTGACCGCCGCCGATCCACAGCTGGGCGTCGCCGGGCTGAACCGAGCGGCGCCCGGCGGCGTCGACGGTGGCGAAGACGTCCGTGTCCAGGTCGAAGGTGACGGTCTTCGTCTCGCCCTTGCGCAGCGACACCCGCTGGAAGCCCTTCAGCGCCCGGATCGGCGCGCCGGCGGCGCCGGGCCGCGAAACATAGAGCTGAACCACCTCGTCACCGTCGCGGCCGCCGGTGTTGGCGACAGGCACGGCGATCTTGACCCGCTCCCCGGCCGCGACCACGCCCTTCAGGATCGGTTTGCCGTACGAGAAGCGCGTGTAGGACAGGCCGTGGCCAAACGGGTACAGAGGCTCGCCGCTGAAATAGCGGTAGGTGCGGCCGGCCATGCCATAGTCCTTGAAGGCCGGCAGTTGGTCCGCCGAGCGATAGACGGTGATCGGCAGGCGGCCCGAGGGGCTGAAGTCGCCAGCCAGCAGGTCCGCGATCGCGGTCCCGCCCTCGCCGCCCGGATACCAGGCCTCGACCACGGCCGGCAGGGTCTTGTCGGCCCAGTTGGCGCTGATCGCACCGCCGTTCATCAGTACAAGGACGACTGGCTTTCCCAGGCCGTGCAGGCGCTCAAGAAGTTGCTCCTGCGGGGCGGGCAGGTCGAGGCTGGTGCGGTCGCCGCCGGCGAAGCCCTTGGCGTGGACCGACATCTCCTCGCCCTCGACCCGAGCGGTCAGACCGCCGGCGAAGATCACGAGATCGGCGCCCTCGGCGGCGGCCAGGGCCGCGTCACCGTCGTCCGCCGGCTGGCTCCAGGTCAGGCGCTGGTCGCCCCGGTCGCCGTCCTCGCGGGCCTCGATGGTGATCGCGTAGGGCTTGCCCGCAACCAGGTCGATGGTCCGAGCCGAGGCCGGGTCGATCGCCGCGTTCCAGAAGTCGGCGATCAGCTGGCCGTCGATCCGGACGCGCCAGCCGCCATCGCCGGTCAGCGAGAAGCCATGTGCGCCGGTCTGGCCAGGCGTGATGAAGCCGCTCCAGCGGATCGAGGTATGGCGTTCCTGGCGGACCGGGCGTCCCCAGCTGAACTTGGCGTTGGCGTCGACCCGCGTCTCCACGGGCGCGCCGGCGAGGTCCAGATTGCCGAATTCCTCGACCTTCAAGCCCTTGGCCGCGCAGGCCGCGTCCTGGCAGAAGATCGCGTCCGGCGTCGGGCTGCTGGCCGGACCGACGACACCGGTCCCCGGGACGTGGATCACCTTGGCGTCCGGAAAGCGCGCGCGGATCCCGGCCAGCACCGTCACCGGCCTGGACGGCGTGCCGTTGTAGTTGCCGACCAGGGCGTCGATGCTGTCAGCGTTGGGGCCGATCACCGCGATGGTCCTCGGCGCGGCCTTCAGCGGCAGCAGGCCGTCGTTCTTCAACAGCACCAGCGACGACCGGACCGCGCGCAGGGCGACCGCGTGATGGGCCGGCGTGTCGTTGTCGGCGGCGGTGATCTTGCCCCACGGTCCGCTGGTCGGCGGATCCATCAGCCCCAGGCGGTAGCGGACCTCGAACAACCGGCGCATGGCGACGTCGACC
Source organism: Caulobacter sp. Root343 (assembly GCF_001425745.1). Classification (GTDB taxonomy): domain Bacteria; phylum Pseudomonadota; class Alphaproteobacteria; order Caulobacterales; family Caulobacteraceae; genus Caulobacter. The sequence goes on from NZ_LMDF01000005.1 coordinate 799,395, forward strand.
TCGGCTTCGCTGACCAGGCCCGTCCGCACCGCCTCGACGATGGCCGGCGCCTCGACCCCTTTGGGGCCGCCGAAGTCGCAGGCCAGGTCCGTGCCGGCCTTCAGGGTGGCGGCGAAGGCCTCGGCGGCCGTTTTGCGATAGGCGTGCGAGGTCGGCAGGTAGACGTCCGCGACGGCGGCGCAGTCCGAGACCACATGGCCCGAGAAGCCCCAATCGCGACGTAGGCGATCGGTCAGCAGGGCCGGGTTGGCGCAGGCCGGCAGGCCGTCCACGGCATTGTACGCGCACATCACCGCCTGGGCGTGGGCCCGGGTGATCAGCGCCTTGAACGCCGGCAGGTAGGTGTCCTCCAGGTCGTGCGGCGACGGATGGATGTCGTCGCGATGGCGGTCGGCCTCGGGTCCGCTGTGCACGGCGAAGTGCTTGGCCGTGGCCGCGGTCTTCAAGTGGTTCAGGTCGGGACCCTGCAGGCCGTTGACGAAGGCCACGCCCATCTCGGCGGTCAGGACCGGATCCTCGCCGTAGGTCTCCTGGCCCCGGCCCCAGCGCGGATCGCGGAAGATGTTGATGTTGGGCGACCAGACCGTCAGACCTCGGTATTGGACCGTGCTCCCGTCCGGCGCGACCTTCTCGACGTACTTGGCGCGGAACTCGGTGCTGATGACGTCGGCGACCTCGCCCATCAGTTGGGTGTCGAAGGTGGCGGCCAGGCCGACGGCCTGTGGGAAGACGGTGGCCTCGCCGGCCCGGGCCACGCCGTGCAGGCCCTCGTTCCACCAGTTGTAGGCGGGCACGGCCAGGCGCGGGATGGCGGGGGCGGCGTGGCGCAACTGGCCGGCCTTTTCCTCGAGCGTCATCCGCGCCACGAGATCGGCCGCGCGTTGGGCGGCGGGCAGGGTCGGGTCGGCATAGGGCGCGTCGGCGGCCCGGGCGGCGCCCGCCAGCGACCCCAAGATCAGCGAGGCCGAGATCAGCCAGTAGCCGTGCTGTCGCATGGCGTATCCTCCCTTAATTCCCGGCCGTTCCAGCCTTCGCGCCCGGCTCGTCGCCGGTGTCGCGCGGCCCGAGATAGACATGCGAAATCAGGACTGGGAAGAGAAAAGTTACCGGTCACATTCACGCCGACACTGGCCCCTGTCAGCCCATCTATTCATGACGAACGGTGGGACGCGATCCGCACGAAAAACCGGATGTACATTCCCGAAACTTACAGGCGACTACGCGAGATTACGGGGCGCGGCGGGGCGGCAACAACCCGGCCACGGCGCGGCCAAGACCCCCGGCTAGGCCTGCGAGGACAGTCCTCGAAGGTTCTCCATGCCGCGCAAGTTTCTGATCGTCACCGTCGCCGCCGCGCCGTTGCTGCTGGCCGCCGGCGATGCTTTCGCCGAGGTCGAAGTCACCAGCAGCACGCGCACGGCGCCGATCACCACGTCCAGCCCCAACGGCGGAAGCGCCGACGACGTGAAGGTCACCGCCGACGGCGTCATCACCCTGAGCGCGGCGGGCCCGATCATCACGCTCGACAGCGACAACACCGTCACCCTGAACGGCGGCCTGGCCAGCGTGGGCGTCGACGACTCGGTGGGCGTGCTGGTCCTGGGCGGCAGGACCGGGACCCTGACCAGCGCCGGCTCGATCAGCCTGACCGAGGACTACGACTACGAGGACACCGACGAGGACGGCGACTACGACGGCCTGTTCGCCAAGGGCTACCGCCGCTACGGGATCCGGCTCACCGGGACCGACGCCTTCACCGGGACGATCACCAATACCGGCACGATCACCATCGAGGGCATGGACTCGGCCGGGATCAGCGTCGAGGCGCCGCTGGTCGGCAACCTGGTCCATTCAGGAACGATCAGCGTCACCGGCGATCGCGGTTACGGGATCCACATCGCCGCGCCGGTCACCGGCAAGGTCCAGATCGAGGGCTCGACCAGCGTCATCGGCGAGGGCTCGGTCGGGGTGGCGGTGGACTCCGCCATCGATGGCGCCTTCGTACTGCAGGGCTCGGTCTATTCGTCGGGCTATCGCGTCACCTCGCGCTACGCCGATCCCGACGACCGGGCGCTGCTGGACGCCGACGACAAGCTGGAAGGCGGCGGCGGCGTCAACATCGCCGCCAACGTCTCGGGCGGCGTGCTGCTGGATGTTCCGCCGACCGACACCAATGACGACACCAGCGACGACGAGGACGGCGACGGCGTCACCGACAGTTCCGAGGGCACGGCCTCGATCAGCGTCTATGGCGGCGCGCCGGCCCTGAAGATCGGCTCAAGCACGAACACCGTAACGCTCGGCGCGGTGGGTGCGGGCGACGACGCCTACGGCCTGATCATCAAGGGCTCGGTCAGCGCCGCCAGCGTCTACGACGGGGTCGAGACCACCGGCGTCCAGGTCGGCGGCGACGCCGGTTACCAGACCTTGATCACGGGCGGGATCCGGATCACCGGCTCGGTGTCGGCCTCGGGCTACGAGGCCCAGACCACCGGCCTGCGCTTGAAGGCGGGCGCGGTCGCCGACACGATCTGGAACGCCGGCTCGATCGCGGCCTCGACCACCTCCGAAGGCGATTTCTCGGCGCGCGCCCTGGTGATCGAGGCGGGCGCCAGCGTCACCACCTTGAATAACGATGGCGCGATCAGCGCCTCGGTGGCCGGCGAGAAGGGCACGTCGTACGCCATCCTCGACAACGCCGGGACCCTGACCACGATCAACAACACCCGCTCGATCACGGCCTATGTCGTGGCCACCGATGACGAGTACGACACCGACGACGACAACACCGACGCCAGCGACGAGACGGTCACCGGCAAGGCGATCGCCATCGACGTCTCGAAGAACACCACCGGCGTGACCATCACCCAGACCGGGGTCAATGACGGCGACGATGGCGACGACGGGGTGGCGGACACCGACACGGATGGCGACGGCGTGGACGACGCCGACGAGCCCAGCATCGTCGGCAAGATCCTGTTCGGCTCGGGCGACGACAAGCTCAGCATTCTGAACGGCACGATGATCGGCTCGATCAGCTTCGGGGATGGCGCCGACAGCCTGGTCATCGACGGCGGCGGCTATGTGCTGTCGAACCTGACCGACACCGACGGGCGCCTCGACATCACCATCGGCAAGGGCGTCCTGGGCCTGACCAACACCAACGACCTGAAGGTCACCAACCTGACCCTGGGGGCCGAGAGCAAGCTGATCTTCAGTGTCGATCCGGCCGCCGGCACGGCGACCCGCCTGGTCGCCGATACCGCGACGATCGCCACGGGGGCCAATCTCGGCCTCGTGCTCAACAACCTGCTGACCACCGCCACGACGTTCGAGGTGATCAAGGCCAACGCCCTGACGGCCGGCGACATCGGCCAGGACCTGCTGGGCAATGCGCCGTATCTCTATGTCGCGAAGGCCTATCAGTCGGGAAACAGCATCGACATCGACGTGCGCCGCCGGACGGCCAACGAGGCCGGCATGACCGGCAACCAGGCCTCCGCCTATGACGCCGTGTTCGCCGCCCTGGCCAAGAACGACGACATCGCCGGCGCCTTCCTGAACCAGAACACCCGCGACGGCTTCTACAACCTCTACAACCAGATGCTGCCCGACCAGGGTCTGGGCATGTTCTCGGCCCTGCAGGCGGTGAACCAGCAGATCTCGGCCGCCACCGCCATCCGCCCTGACCTCGGGGACCGCTACGGGCCCGACAGCGTCTGGGTGCAGCAGATCAACACCATGGTCCGCCGCGAGGACGGCCAGGACCAGGGCTCGGACACCCAGGCCCTGGGCTTCGTCGCCGGCTACGAGGCGATGGGCGATGCGGGCGGCGCGCTGGGCGTGACCCTGGCCGTGGTCAATATCGAGGAGCACGACACCACCGCCAAGGTCGGCGAACAGACCACCAACACCATGGTCCAGGCCGGGCTCTACTGGCGGCGCGCGATCGGCGGCTGGCGCTTCAATCTGGGCGGCGGGGCGGGCTATGGCTGGCTGACCGGCGACCGCAGCTTCTACAGCGAGGACGTCAACGCCGACGGCGTGGCCGACGTCGCGGTGACCAATGTCGCCCACTGGAACGGGGCCATGGCTAACGCCTTCGCCGGCTTGGCCTACGAGCAGAAGATCGGCCGCTACTTCGTCCGCCCCGAAGCGCGCGCCGACTACGTCTATTTCTCGGAAGGCCAGCGCAGCGAGACCGGCGGCGGCGACGGCTTCGACCTGACCCGCGACGCCCGCGCCTTCAGCAATCTCAGCGGCGACATCGGGCTGGTGCTGGGCGCCCAGTTCGGCGAGGCGGTCTGGTGGCGGCCGGAGATCCGCGTCGGCTATCGCAAGACCCTGGCGGGCGACATCGACGACACCGTGGCCCGCTTCCGGGGCGGCCAGGCCTTCGCCCTGACCTCCGTCGCCGACAAACAGGGTGCGGCGACCCTGGGCTTCGCCATCCGCGCCGGCTCGGCGCTGTCTTACCTGGCGCTCGAGGGCGGAGCCGAGGCGGCCAAGAAGCAGACCCGCTACTACATGCGCTTCTCCGGCCGGGCGATGTTCTAGCCGCGTGGAAAGTGTGGGCGGAAAGCCGCCGCAATCGCGCCACAATCGCGAATGTTTCAATACAGTCGGCCGGTAATTTCGCCACCGGCCACGCTTAACCCTCGCCGGGTCTTGTACGAGGGAGCTTGGCGGGCGTGCGGCAAACAATTCTTCTTCTCGACGCGGACACCGCCGCGCGGGCTCAACTGTGCGACCTGCTCTCGCAACACGAGTACGAGGTGGTCACCGCCTCGTCGGCGCGCCAGATGGACAAGATCCTGACCACCACGACGGTCGACGCGGTGGTGCTGGACATCATGCTGCCCGGCGAGGGCGGCTTCTCGGTCTGCAACCGCCTGCGCAGCCACGTCCCGTCGCCGGGCGTCATCGTGATCAGCGAGATGGCCGAGGAGAGCGACATCGTGGTCGGGCTCGAGATCGGGGCCGACGACTATCTGGCCAAGCCCTATCGCTCGCGCGAGCTTTTGGCCCGGATCCGCTCGGTGCTGCGCCGCCGGCAGGCGCCCCAGCGCCTGAACCCCGGAGACGATCGCGCCAATGTCTATCGGTTCGACGGCTGGCGGCTCAACATCGTCACCCGGCAGCTGTTCGACCCCTACGACCGCGGCGTCGAGCTGTCCGCCGGCGAGTTCGCCCTATTGCGGGCGCTACTGGCCAGTCCGCAGCAGATCGTGCCCCGGGCGCGCTTGGTCCAGCAGGATCCGAAGTCCGGCGCGCGGCGCGACGCTCCGCCCCAGATCAACGTCATCGTCAGCCGCCTGCGCGCCAAGCTGGCCCGCGTTCCGGGCGGCGAGGCCCTGATCCGCACGATGCGCGGCCAGGGCTACATGCTGACCGTTCCCGTCGAGAGCCTCCCGGCCGAATAGGCCCCGCTACTGCGGTCCGCCGGGCCCCTGGAAGTCGAAGCCCGGATCCTTGCGGTTCTTGCCCACGCCGAAGGTCCAGGCCAGGCTGACGCGAAGCCAACGGGCGTCGAAGTCGCGGACCACCAAGCTGTTCAGCGCCGGGGTCTTGATCACCTGCTTGTCGCGATAGAGGTCGAGGGCGTCCTGGACCGTTACGACCAGCGACAGGCTGTCGTTGATCTTGCGACGATAGCCCAGGTCGATCGCGGCGAACGGCATGCCGTAGCCCTGCGGCGTCAGGCGCTTGCCGGCCATGAAGCCGTTCAACTGCAACAGGTCCTTCGACGTCACCTGCCAGCTGAGCCCCGCGCGCCCCTGGGCGGTGACGGCCGAGCGTTTGCCCGGGAAACCGAGGTTCGAGCCGTCCATCTCGACCCAGAAGAAGTTGCTGCTGAGATTGTAGGTCAGTTTCGGCGTCAGCTTGCCGTTCAGCACCAGCTCCAGCCCGCCGTTGCGGGTCTGGGCGGCGTTGGCCTTGGTGGTGACGAACACCCCGCCGCCGATGTCGGAGACGATGTCGGTCACGACCTTCTCGTTCTCGCGATAGTACAGCGTGGCCAGGGCCATGGTCGGCGCCTTGCGGTACTGCCAGCCCAGCTCGAACGAGTGGGTGTGCTGCGGCTTCAGCGCCGGATTGCCGACCCGGTAGTTCAGCGGATCCAGGAAGAACGGCACGGGATTGAGGTCGAACGGGCCGGGGCGCTGCAGGCGCTGGCTGTAGCTGGCGGTCAGCTTCTGGCGGTCGTTCAGCGTGTAGGACAGGTGCAGGCTGGGCATCAGCCGGGCGGTGTCGTTGTCGGTCTTGTGGCCCAGGGCGGTTAGGTCGAGCTTCGACTGTTCGTAGCGCAGGCCCGCCAGCACTGTCAGCTCGCCGACCGGGCGCTCGTAGGTGACATAGACCTGGTTCAGCTGCTGTTCGTAGAAGAACTGGCTGGTCAGGGTCGGATCGGCTGCCAGCCCCGCGAGCGACGGGCCCCTGAGCCCCTCGTTGTCGTAGCCGTTGTCGTCGAACTGCAGGTCGAAGCCCAGCTTCAGGGTCTGGCCCGCGCCCATGGGCCGGACATAGTCGCCCTTCAGGTCGGTCTGGCGGGTGTCGTAGCCCAGGCGCTGCTGGTCGAACACGCTGGTCGCGGTCGGCAGCGAGCCCACGGTGTGGCCGGTCCGCGTGCGGTTGTCGTCGACGACGTCGTAGCTGATCTTCAGCGTCAGTTCGTGGCCGTCGCCGTCGAACTTCCGGCGCAGGTTGCCGCTGACCGCGGCGTTGTCGCGCCGCTGGCGGATGGTCAGGTCCCGCTGATAGGCCTGGACCAGCGCGCCGCTGGCGTCCTTGCGCGTCGTGTCGCCCAGATTGTCGAGCGCGAAATCGACGCGGCTAACCCGGGCCTCGCTGCCGATGCGCAGCTTGTCGGTCACGTCGTAGTCGACGGAGCCCTGGCTGCTCAGGTTCTCCATGTCGAGCTGGGTGTTGGTCTTGACCTCGCTGTCGATGGCGGCCTGCTGGCGACGCTCGTACTCGGTCTGGCTGGCCGGGTCGCGGCGGTAGTTGATGTCGCCGGACGCCGACAGCTTGCCGCTGTTGTAGCCGACATTGGCGCTGACCGCGCCACGGCCTGAATCGCCGCCGGTCAGGCGCAGCGAGCTGGTGCGGCCCGCGCCCTTGGCCTTCTTGGTGATCAGGTTGATGACCCCGCCCGTCCCGTCGGCGCGGAACTCGGCCGAGGGGTTGGTGATCACCTCCACCCGGTCGATCCGCTCGGCCGCCATCGACTGCAGCGCCTGGCCGCGGCTGTCGCCCTGGAACTGGCCCGAGGGCTTGCCGTCGATCAGGATGGTGACGTTGGGATCGCCCCGCAGGCTGACATTGCCCTGCACGTCGACCTCCACCGAGGGCAGGTTGCGCAGGGCGTCGGCGATCGAGCCGGACTGGGCCGAGAGGTCGCCCGAGACGCTGTAGCTGCGGCGGTCGATCGAGGTGCGCACCGCCGGCGCGTCGGCGGTCACCGTGACCGCACTGACCCCTGTCGAGGCTTCGGCCGGCTTCTCCGCCGGCTTCTGGGGCGCGGCTTGGGGCGCCGCTGGCGTCGCGGGGGCCGGCGTGGCGGTGGAGGCGGCTTGGGCGGCGGCGAGCACGACCCCGACGAGACCGATATGCACTTTGACTTTCCCCTCGGGCCGCTGGCGTCAGCGACGGAATGAGCTATCATACAGCTGTATTCTCGCCTAGAATACAAATGTAGTTTCTGTAATGCGGAGAGGGCGCGTGCGAATTTCGGGCGCCGAGAGCCAGATCATGGAAGCGCTGTGGCGGCGCGGCCCCCTGACGCCGGACGGCGTCGTCGCCGAGGTCGGCGAGGCGCACGGCTGGGCGCCAGGCACGGTCAAGACCCTGATCACCCGCCTGCTGAAGAAGGGCGCGATTTCCGGGGCCCGCGAGGCCGGCGGCTATCTCTACCGGCCGCTGATCTCCCGCGATGACTATGTGCAGTCCGAGAGCCAGGGCCTGGTCGACCGCCTTTTCGGTGGCGAAGTCGCGCCCCTAGTCGCACATTTCGCGCAGCATCGGGCGCTGACGGCCAAGGACGTCAAACTGCTGAAGGACCTGATCGCGGACATCGAGGACGATGACTGAGGCGCTGGAAACCCTGCTGCGCGTCAACCTGGCCCTGGCGGCCGCGATCGCCGTGGTGATGGCCGCGCGCCTGCCAGTGCGCCGACTGTTCGGGGCGCGGGTCGCCTACGCTCTGTGGATCCTGCCGCCGCTGGCCGCCCTGGCCATGCTGGTCCCGGCGCGAGTGGTCACGGTGACCGCGCCGACCCTGCCCGCCCTGGCCAAGCCGGTCGGCGGCGCGCCCTCGACCGAAGCCGCCGCCATGGCCGCCGCGTCGTTCGATCCGGAGCTCTTGCTGACCGGCCTGTGGCTGACGGGCGTGGCCGCCAGTCTGGCGTGGCTGGTCTGGCGTCAGGTCCAGTTCGCCCGCGCCGTACGGGCCGGACAGGCGGGACCGGCCGTGGTCGGGGTGCTGCGCGCGCGCGTGGTGACGCCCGCCGACTTCGCCGAACGCTACACACCGCGCGAGCGCGAGGTGGTGCTGGCCCACGAGCAGACCCACCTCGAGCGCGGCGATCCGCCGGTCAACGCCGCCGTCGCCCTGCTGACGTGCGTGAACTGGTTCAATCCGACCTGCCACGTGATGGCGCGCTGGCTGCGGATCGACCAGGAGCTGGCCTGCGACGCCCGGGTCGTCGCCGCCCATCCCAGGGCCCGCAAGGCCTATGCCGAGGCCATGCTGAAGACACAGCTGGCCGCCAGGCCCCTGCCCTTGGGCTGCCACTGGTCCAGCCACCCGCTGGCCCAGCGCGTGCGCCTGCTGTCGCGCCCCACGCCCAGCCGCGCCCGCCGGCTGGTCGGCGTCGGCCTGACCGTCGCGACGGGCCTGGCCGGCGCTATCGGCGTCTGGGCGGCGCGTCCGGCCGAGTTCGTCCTGGTTTCAGAGGCGTCCTCCGTCCCGGAAGGGCGGCCCGCGATCGTCTCGCCGCCGTCTCGGGCGACCAAGGCCCTGTCGTCGCCGCGCCAGCCGGCCAAGCTCGCTTCGCCCATCGCCAAGCTCGTCGAGACGCCGGTGACCGACGCCAGCCCAGAGCCCATCCTGGCTCAAGCCGAGATCCAGGCCGCGCCGACACCGGCGACCGAGCCGCCGCCGTTCGCCGACCTTCGCAGCCCCCGGATCATCCGCGCGATCGCCGACCGGTCCAGCGTCGAGCCCGGCTCCGCGGTCCGCGTGATCGCCAGCGGCCTGGCGCCCGACGGCGCGCCGCTTTGGGCCGACTTCACCGCCTTCGGCTCGCAGCGGCTCTATCGCAAAGGCGCCTATGCCCGGAGCGGCAGCCGCTATTCGCTGTTCACCAGCGTCGTCCAGGAGGGCCAGCGCCTGCGGGTCACGGTCAGCCTGGGCAAGGCCTTCCGGCCGGAGCTGACCGGATCGATCGACCTTGCGCCCAACGAGACCGGGATCCTGCGCCTGCCGACCGGCCAGCCCATGGTCGTCACCGCCCTGGTGCGGCCCGAGACGCCGGAGGAGATCGAGGAAGGCCGACGCCTGTCGGACTACGCCGAGAACGCCGTCGGCATGGGATTGAGGCTTTAGCCGACTCCTCCGCGTGCGTCGCAAGTGAGTGTCACAATTGCCGTCTAGGCAGGAGCCGCCTTCGGGCGATGTCCAGCCAGCGGAAGACGGATGAGCGGCGCCGACAGGGAAAGAACACGGTGGTTCCTGCGGAATATCCTGCCGCACGAATCCGCGCTGCGGGGCTGGCTGTCGCGCCGCCCGCTGCCAGGCGTCGACGTCGACGACGTGATCCAGGAAGCCTATTCGATCCTGGCCGAGCTGGAGACGGTGGAGGGCATCCGCTATCCCCGCGCCTATCTGTTCCAGGTCGCGCGCTCGGTCATCACCCGCCACGTCCGCCGCGCGCGCATCGTGCCGATCCATACGGTCGACGACCTGGAACGGCTCGAACACAGCGACGACGCTCCCTCGCCCGAGCAGCACACGATCGACCGGGACGAATTGCGCCAGCTGGCCCGCGCGATCGCCGCCATGCCGCTGAAGACGCGCGAGGCCTTCATCCTTCGCCGCGTCAAGGACTTGCCGCAGCGCGAGATCGCGGCGCGGATGCGCATTTCCGAGAATACGGTCGAGACTCACATCTCCCGAGGCGTCCTGTTCTTGATTGATTGGTTCGGTCGTGGCGGAAACAAGCGGTCCCAAACCTCTAAGACCCTGGAAGCGGAGATTGCCGGGATAGATGGCCGAGCGAGACACCAGTCGAGACATTGATCAGGCGGCGTCCGACTGGACGGCGCGGCTGGATCGTGGGCCGCTGACTCCGAAGGAAACAGACGCATTCCAGGCCTGGCTGCGGGCCGATCCCCGCAGTCGCGGCGCGCTGCTGCGCGCTCAGGCCCTGTCGATGATGAGCGAGTCCGCCCAGGCCCTGGGGGATGGGTTCAATCCCGTCGCGTTCGAGGAAGCCCGGCGCCCGCGGTTCGCGGGTCTGTCTCGCCGTCAGGCCCTGACCTGGACCGGCAGCGCGGCGGCCGTGGCCTCCCTCGTGGCCCTGGGCGTCGCCCTGCCCGCGGCCGGGGCCGTCGTCAGCACGCGTCGCGGCGAGATCCGCCTGGTGCCGCTGAAGGACGGCTCGACCGTGCTGCTGAACACCGAAAGCAGCGTCAGAGTGAAGTACGACGACGGCCAGCGCCGCGTGACCCTGCTCCAGGGCGAGGCCTATTTCTCGGTGGCCCGCGACGAGCGGCGGCCCTTCGTCGTCGAGGTCGATGGCCGCCGCCTGCGCACGGCCCAGGCGGCGTTCCGGGTCCGCAAGCTGGACGCCGATCCCGTCGACGTGCTGGTCAACGAGGGCCAGGTCGATCTCACTGTGGGGGGCCGAACGACTGCTTCCCTGGCGCTGGGAGCCAATACGCGGCTGACCCTCTCCGACTCGCGGGACGGCGCCGTCGAACAACCCCGGTTGATCGCGCCCGAAGCGGTGACCCGCGAGCTGGCCTGGCGCGAAGGCAAGCTGGCCTTCGAGGGCGAGACCCTGAAGCAGGCGGCGGAGACCTTCGCGCGCTATAGCGACACGCGGATCCAGATCCGCGACCCCGACCTGGCCCGTGAGCCGGTCACCGGCCTGTTCGCCGCCAACGACCCGGTCGGGTTCGGCCGCGCCATTGCTCACGTGTTCGACGCCAGGCTGGCCCAGGACGGCGACACGATCGTCCTGACCCGCCGCGCCGCCGCCGAATAAGAAGTTTTTGTTACCGCTAGCGGAAGCCTCCGGCTGACGGCTCTCAACCGCGAACGTCGCGACCAACGCGGCGATTGGGGGCTGTCAGCCAATGCGTTCTCGTTACTCCATCCTCTCCTGCGGGGCAGCCGTGGCCGCGCTCGCGATCGCCGCGCCGGTCCAGGCGCAGGAGCGCGTCTTCGACATTCCCGCGCAGGCCGCGGTGCGCGCCATTCCCGAACTGGCCCGCCAAGGCCAGGTGCAGATCGTGGCCCCGGCGCGCAATCTCGAGGGGATCCGGACGCCGGCCGTCAAGGGCCGCATGGATGTCCGCACGGCCCTGCGCCTGCTGATCGCCGGCACGCCGCTGCGGATCGACTCCGACGACGGGCAGATCATCACCCTGCGCTCCTCGGTCCAGGGCGGCCCGGCCGCCGGCGCGGGCGTGGTGCGCGGTCGCGTGCTCAACACCGCCACCGGCGAATATGTCCGCAACGCCGAGATCCGCGTCGAGGGCACGACCATCGTCGCCTATTCCGAGGACGGCGGCGACTTTCGCCTCACCGGCGTGCCGGCCGGCGACGTCACCCTCCGCGTCAAATACGCCGGCCTGCAGGAGTCGGCGGCCGTCGTCACCGTCACCGCCAACCAGGCCGCGACCGTCGACGTCGCGCTGAGTCCGCTGTCTAGCCTGGCCCAGGTCGAGGCGGTGACGATCACCGCCAAGCGGGAGGGTCAGGCCAGCGCCATCATGGAGCGCCGCGCCTCGACCAACGCCAAGAACGTCGTCGCCGCCGACAACTTCGGCGCCCTGACCATGGGCGACGTGGGCGAGTTCATGAAGAACATGCCGGGCATCTCGCTCGACTACACCGAGGTGGACGCCACCGCCGTGCGTATCGGCGGCTTGGATCCGAAGTACTCGACCTTCACCACCGACGGCGCGCGGATGGCCACGGCCACGTCGAACAACAACAACGGCCGCCAGAACTCGTTCGAGCAGATGTCGATCACCGGCGTCGACTCGATCGAGCTGAACAACACCCTGCAGGCCAGCATGGACGCCGACTCGCCCGGCGGCGCGATCAACCTGCGCAGCAAGTACGCCTTCCAGCGCAACAAGCGCCTGCTGCGCTTCCAGCTGGGCGCCGTGGGCACTTCGGACTCGGGCCTGTCGAAGGCCTATTTCCCGGACGACAAGAAGCACGCCCGCATCTTCCCGTCGGCACAGGTCGGCTATGCCGACGTGTTCCTGGACGGCCGTCTGGGGATCGCGTTCAACGCCAGCTACAACGCCAACTACGTCCAGCAGGACCGCATCCAGACCGACTGGTCCTATCTCGCCAGCGGCCGGGTCATTCCCTATCAGGTGATGTGGCGTCCGGGCCCGAAGCTGACCAGTCGCAAGGCCGCCAATCTCAGCGTCGACTACAAGCTGACCGACCAGTGGGCCGTGTCGCTGCGCAGCACCTACTCGTTCTACGACGTCGAGTACTTCAACCAGTACACCTACCTGATCTTCGGCACGACGACGGCCTCACAGACGACGGCGGACTCCAACTCGACCCACATCGCGGTCAATCCGAACGGGACCAATACCCGCCTGCACACCCAGTATTCGCACCGCTACGCCGGCACCCCGTCGGTGCTGATCGCGCCGAAGCTGGAGTACCGGGGCGACACGCTGGAGGCCGTGCTGCGCGGCAGCTATTCCAGCTCGGAATTCCATTTCCGCGACAACGACAAGGGCTTCTTTCAGCGTACGGACAATTATCTGACCCGCATCGGCTTCACGCTGGATCGCGCGTCGGAGGATTCGAACGCCTGGACCTTGAAGCAGACCGCCGGCCGCTCGTGGACCGACCCGACCAGCTTCAATCGCGACGACGACATCGGCAACAACATCCGCACGTCGGAGTCCAACGCCGGCAACCAGATGTACGGCGTCAACCTGGACCTTAAGAAGAAGCTCGACCTCGGCCCGGTCCAGCTCAAGGTGCTGGCGGGCGCGACCTATCGGACCAACGTCTGGAAGACCAACGAGGGCTCTTTCCAGCAATTCCAGTACGTCGGTCCCACCGGTGACCTGACCCAGAAGGCGCCGGAGGCGGTCATTCCGTGGACCCGGAACTATGACTTCCGGATCCACGGCTTCGACGCCGGCAACCTGAACGACCAGGACTGGCGCGCCGACAGCAACTACGCCGTCTACGACATCTACAAGGCCCATCCCGAGTACTTCGCGCCCGACTTGGTCGGCAATCTGAAGCGCAAGCTCGACAACAACAAGAAGGTCGGCGAGACGGTCGACGCCGCCTATGTCGAGGTCCAGCCGCGCGTCGGCCGCGCCCAGTTCGACCTGGGCCTGCGCTACGAGAAGACCAAGACCGACGCCCGCGTCGCCGACATCCGCTCGGCCAAGGAGGTCACCGCCGCCGGCCTGTCGGTCAGCACGGTTCCCGGCCTGCTCTACCAGTACCGCAACGGGACCTATGTCACGCGGCACGGCGAGTATGACGACTGGTTCCTGAGCGGCGGGGCCAAGTACGACTTCAGCAAGAAGCTGGTGGGCCAGCTGGCCTTCAGCCAGTCGATCCTGCGGCCCGACTACGGCAACCTCGGCGGCGTGGTCGCGGTCGACGACAACAACCTGATCGTCACGGTGCCGAATCCGCTGCTCAAGCCCGAGCATTCGACCAAATACTACGCCAGCCTGCAGTACTATCTCGAGCCGTCGGGCGTGCTGGGTCTGTCGTTCTACAAGCTGGACGTCAAGGACATGCAGGTCACCGGCATGACGGTGAACCCCGAGGACGTCGGCTACAATCCGGGCGACTACGCCGGCTACACCTTCCGCAGCGCCCAGAACCTGCCGGGAACCAGCACCAACAAGGGCGTGACGCTGGAGTACGACCAGCAGCTGACCTTCCTGCCGGGCGCGCTGCGCGGCCTGGGCCTGCGCGGCTCGATCACCAAGATCGATCCCGACGGCGAGCGCGTGAACCTGCCCAAGACCGCGGCCAACTGGGGCCTGCGCTACAGCTACGGCAAGTTCGACGTCCAGCTGACCGGCAACGCCCAGGGCAAGTACCGCACCAGCGCGCTCAACAACACGCCGACCACGCCCAACAATGGCATCCTCTACCACGCCGCCCGCGAGCTCTGGAACGTCAGCGCCAGCTACAAGATCTCGAAGCAGTTCGAGGTGATGCTGGCCGGCCGCAACATCTTCAACGCTCCCGACGTCATCTATTCCAACGTCCGCAGCCGGGTGCAGCAGTACAGCATCTACGGCTCGATGTGGAACGTCGGGATTAAGGGCACCTTCTAGCTTCCCCTGAAACTTCACCTCCCGCGGCCGCCCGGTCGCGGGAGTTTTTCTTGTTCTCACCTTTCACTGTTGGGGGACCGTCATGGTTCTGACGATTGATCGACGCAGCCTGGTTCTGGGCGGCGGCCTGGGGCTCGGCGCCCTGGTCCTTCCGGCCGGCCGCGGCTTGGCCGCCGAGCTGCTCGGCGCCACGGGCTTCACCCATAATGTGGCCAGCGGCGAGCCCGGTCCGGACTCCATGCTGCTGTGGACGCGTTACGTCCCCGCCGCCGGCGACGATATCCTGAACCTGCGGGCCGAGGTGGCGCTGGACCCGGCGTTCACCAAGGTCGTGGCCGGCGGCGAGGTGCGCACCGGCGCCTATCGCGACTGGACCGCCAAGATCACGGTCGACGGCCTGAAGCCGGGCGCGTTCTACTGGTATCGCTTCGTCGCGCCGGACGGGACCAAGTCCCCCGTCGGACGCACCAAGACCCTGCCCGTGGGTCCCGTCACCCGCTTCGGCCTGGCGGTCTTCTCGTGCTCGAACCTGCCCCAGGGCTTCTTCAACGCCTACGCCCACGCGGCCGCCCGGGCCGACCTCGATTTGTGGCTGCACACCGGCGACTACATCTACGAATATGGCCTCGCCTCGACCCGCGAGGCCGACTGGGCGCCGGGCCGCAAGGAACAGCTGCTGCCGGCGACCGAGATCCTGGCCATCGCCGACTACCGCCTGCGCTATGCCAGCTACCGCGCCGATCCCGATCTGCAGCGCCTGCATCAGATGGCGCCGATGGTGGCCCTGTGGGATGACCACGAGTCGGCCAACGACAGCTGGGAGGGCGGCGCCCAGAACCACCAGCCGGCCACGGAGGGCGACTGGACCGTCCGCCGCGCCGCGGCCATGCAGGCCTATCGCGAGTGGATGCCGGTCTCCGAGGAACCGTGGAAGGCCTATCCGATCGGGACCCTGGCCACCCTCTACCGCACGGAGTCGCGGCTGCTGGCCCGCACCAAGCCGGCCGACATCGGCGCCGCCTTCAAGGCCGCCGATCCCGACGCCGCCCTCAAGGCGTTCCGCGACGGCGTCTGGCGCGATCCCGCCGCCACCATGATGGGGACGACCCAGGAGAGCTGGCTGGCCCATGCGATGAAGGCCAATGCCGGGGCCTGGCAGCTGGTCGGCATGGGCACGATCATCGGTCGCACCGTGATGCCCAAGGACGCCGTGGATTGGCTGCGTCCCGAGACCTCCGAGAAGAAGGCCGCCGGCTATCGCAACAACATCCGCGCCGCCCAGGCGGGCCTGCCGATGTGGATGGACCGCTGGGACGGCTATCCCGCCGCCCGCGCGCGCCTGCTGACGTCGGCCCAGACCGCCGACGCCGACCTCGTCATGCTGTCGGGCGACAGCCACAACGCTTGGGCCTACGGCCTGGTCGAGGACGGCCGTCCCGCCGGTGTCGAGTTCGCGGGCCACGCCGTCACCTCGAACGGCATGGAAGGCGACATGGGGGCCGATCCAAAGCTCGTCGCCCGGGGCTTCATGGCCGCCAATCCCGAGCTGAAGTGGGCCGACACCAGCCAGCGCGGCTACATGATGGTCGATGTCACGCCCCAGCGGGTCACGGGCGAGTGGCTGTTCTTGCGGACAGTGAAGGCCCGCGACGTCACCCTGGCGGGAACGCACCGGATGCAGGTGGAACGCGGACGGAGGGTCTTCGCCACGTAAAGCGTGGCAGGGCGGGGCCTTGCTCAGGCGATCGCGCGGGTGATCGCGGTGAGCAGGCTGGCGCCTGCCAGCGGCTTGCCGACGACGCCGTCGAACAGGCCCGAGCCTTCGATCTGATCGACATCGGCCGAGAAGGCGAGAATGGGAATGGCGGCGTTCGGACCGTTCTCGGTGCGAATGCGCCGGGCCGCGCCGACCCCGTCGAGGCCCGGCATGCGAAGATCCATGAGGATGAGGTCGAACGGCGCGCGACTGGCCGCCGCCACCGCGCCGAGCCCGTCGACCGCCTCGCTGAGCTCGACGTCGAACGGCGTCAGCATGGCCCGGACCAGTTCGCGGTTCGTCCGGTTGTCGTCGGCCACCAGGATCCGGCAACCCGCCGGCAGGAGGATCTCGTCCTGCTCCGACGCCACGGGCGCGACGGCCTCCACGACGGGCGCGGGAAGCGCGAACCAGAAGCAGGCCCCCTCGCCGGCCGCGCCGCGCACGCCAATGTCGCCGCCCATGGCGTCGGCGAGACCCTTGCAGATGGCCAGGCCCAGGCCGGTGCCGCCGTGCTTGCGTGTCGAGGAGGCGTCGACCTGGGAAAATCTCCGGAACAGGCAATCGACCCGGTCGTCGGGGACGCCTGGACCGGTGTCGGTCACGGTGAAGGTCAATCGCTCGCCGAGCGGATCGAAGGCGACATCGAGGCGGACGCCGCCCGTCGTCGTGAACTTCACCGCGTTGCCGATCAGGTTGAGCAGGATCTGGCGAACCCGATCGGGGTCGGCGCGAACCGTCCGGGGCAGGGCTTCCAGATCGCTTACCGTCAGCGCGAGGCCCTTGCCCGCTGCCTGGGCCGCGAACAGGTCAAGGGTCTCGGCGGCCATCTGGGCCGGCGACATCGGCCTGGCTTCGATCTCGACCTGTCCGGCCTCGAGCTTGGAAAAGTCGAGGATGTCGTTGATCGTCGACAGCAGGGCCTGGCCCGCATTGGACGTTCGGCGGAGATAGCCGCGCGTTGTGTCCGACAATTCCGGTTGCTCTTCGGCCAGGCGCGAGAAACCCAGCACGGCGGTCAGCGGCGTGCGCAGTTCGTGGCTCATATTGGCCAGGAACTCAGACTTGACTGCCGCGGCCGTCTCGGCCTCGGCCCGGGCCGCGCGCAGTTCCGCCTCCAGGGCCCGTCGCGCGGAGATGTCGCGCACCACGTCGGTGATGCCGGTGATCGCGCCCGTCTGGAGATCGAAGGCCAGGGTCGGACGCCCTTCCAGCCACAGCACACGACCGTCCTTGTGCCGGGCGCGGAACTCCACGGCCGTGGCCGGCGCGGCGCCGTGCGACTTGAACTGGGCGGCGACCGTGGCCCTGACCCTGGCGGCGTCGGCGGGATCGATCCAACTGAAGATATCGCTGCCCACGATGTCCTCCGGCGCGAAGCCCGTCGTGGGAAGCACCGACGGCGAGATGTAGGTGACCCGCCCGGCGAGGTCGCTGTGCATGATCAGGTCACTGGCGTTCTCCGCCAGGAGCCGATAACGGGCCTCGCTCTGGGACAGCGCGATCCGGGCCTGACGTTGCTCGGTGATATCCCTCATCGTGCCGACGACAGCCATGACCCGGCCGTCGGCATTCTTTTCGACCGCGCTGGCGCCGGTGATATGGCGCACCTGTCCGTCCGCCCGAACAATCCGGGATACCGCTTCCTCCATGGGCTCGCCCGTGGCCAGAACGGCCGCCAAGCGCTGGCGGGCGGCGGCCTGGTCCTCGGGGTGGGACATGGACATCAAGGCGCTGAAATCCAGCGGCAGCGCCGGGTCCAGACCGTAGATCTGGTACATCTGCTCGGACCAGGTCACCGTTCTCGTCTCGGCCTCGAAACGCCAGTGCCCGACCCCCGCCATGCGTTCGGCCATGGCGGCCCTCTGGGCCTGCTCGCGCGCTTCGTCGCGGGCGGCGATCATGGCGTCTTCCAGCAGCTTGCGCTCGGTCGCGTCGCGGATCACCGCGACGATCTCGAAGGGCGATCCCTGTCCGTCGCGCACCAAGCGGAAGCTGGTCTCCACCCAGACCGTTCGCCCGTCTTTGTGCACCGCCCGGTGCTGCAAGGTCTTCTGGTCAAGGCCTCGCGCCAGTTGGTCGAAGGTCGCCAGGACCAAGGGGTGATCGGCCTCGTGGACGAAGGCCTGGGCCAGCCGGCCGGTCATTTCCTCGGGCTGATAGCCCAGGATCCGTTCGATCGCGGGCGAGATATAGTTGCTGCCGCCGTCGAGACGGATACGCGTGATCACGTCGCCCATATTGTCGGCGAGCAACCTGTAGCGCCGCTCGCTGCGCCTGGCCGCGTCCAGGGCCCGCGCCTGTTCGGTGATGTCCTGGAACACGCCGAACACCGCGACGACCTCGCCCTGCTCGTCGAGTTCGCACAGGCCTTTCGACACCACGTCGCGCGTTTCGCCGTCGGGGCGATGGATGCGGAGTTGGAATTCGAACGCGCCCCTGGCGGCGATCGCCCGTCTGACGCAATCGACAACCCTGGCCTGGTCCTCGGGATGATAGAGGGCCAGCGAATTTTCGCGGTCGGGGACGAAGTCCTCGCGCCTGACGCCATGGATCCCATAGACCATGTCCGACCAGCTCACGGCGCCGGTGGCGACGTCGATGCGCCAATAGCCGACGCCAGACACGCTCTCGGTGAGTTCCAGCAGGCGATGTCGCTCGCCAGCCAGCCGGTGCGCGCGGGCCAGCTCCAGCTCGTCGACGACGATCTTGGCCAGCATTTTCAGACGCTCGAGCTTGGCGGGCGCCGGACGTCGACGGGCGCGGGTGTCGAGGACGCACAGCGTGCCGAGGGTTCGGCCGTCGCGGGTCGTCAGCACGGCGCCGGCGTAGAAGCGGATGTTGGCCCCGCCGGTGACCAGGGGATCGGCGGCGAACCGGGGATCCGCCGTCGCGTCCGTGACGATCATCAGCGCGTCGGGGCCCATCCGCAGGGCCGCGGCGCTGAAGGTCCAGACCTGGGGCGGGTCTTCCGACGAGGGTTTCGGGTCGGACAGGGAGGAAATGCGTTCGACCTCGGTCAGCGACACCAAGGCGAGCGGAGTCTTGAACAGATCGGCGGCCAAGGCGGTGACGAGATCGAACCGTTCCTCGACCGGCCTCTTCAAGGCCTTGAGTACCCGAAGCGCTTCAAGTCGTCGCGCTCCCGCGCCCTTCATGACCAGACGGTTCTCCTTTTTGCGTTTGTCGCACGCCAGCTTCACCGCAGAGGTTAACCTTGGGCGCGACAATCAGGCGCAGGCGGGAGGCGCCGCGGCGAGGCGCGGGCGCGGGCGCGGGCCCTTGACCGTGGCGGCGCACGGCCACCTATGGTCGCATAGGCGCTTCGGCCCACCGAACGTGTCGCCTGACCGGGACGACGGGACTCTGGAACATTCGGCGATCGGACCACCCGATCGCCCATACATCGGTTGACGGAGTAGTCGTGTCCGACCTCGAAAAGCTGCAGCCCATCCTCAATACCGCGATCGACGCGGTCGTTGTGATGGACGCGCGCGGCCTGGTCGCCGACTGGAGTCCCCGCGCCCGGACGATGTTCGGCTGGGCGCGAGACGAGGTCGTCGGACGGCCTCTGGCCGACGTCATCGTGCCGCTTCATCGCCGCGAGGACCACAGGAAGGGACTCGAGCGCTTCGTGGCGACGAGGACGAGCCGAGTGCTGGGTAAGATCCTGGAGCTGAGCGCCCTTCGCAGCAATGGCGAGGAATTCCCGGTCGAGCTGTCGATCACCACGTGGGGCGAAGGCGGCGATCCGCTTTTCCTGGGCTTCATCCGCGACATTTCCGAGCGCCGTGATGCGATCGCCCGCCTCGCCGCCAGCGAGGCCCGGTTTCGTGCGGCGGTGGACGCGGTCGAGGGCGTGCTGTGGACCAACAACGCCGCCGGCGAGATGGTCGGCGACCAGCCGGGCTGGGAGACGCTGACGGGGCAATCACCCGCGGAGTATCGAGGGTTTGGCTGGGCCCAGGCGATCCATCCCGACGACGCTCAGCCCACGATCCAGGCCTGGCTCGTCGCGGTCGCCGAACGCCGCCCGTTCCTGTTCGAGCATCGCGTGCGCCGTCGCGACGGAGTCTGGCGGAACTTCCAGATCCGCGCCGTCCCGACCCTGGACGCGGACGGCTCGGTGCGGGAATGGGTCGGGATCCATACGGACATCACGGAGCAGAAGGTCTCCGAAGGGCGACTGCGAGAGAGCGAGGCGCGCTTCCGGGTCATGGCGGACGCGGCGCCATCCCCCGTCTGGATGACCAGCGCGCAAGGCGGCATCGAGTTCGTCAACGAGGCCTTCGTCGAATTCGCGGGCCGCGACCGGGAGCAGTTGCTTGGCGATGTCTGGATCGACCTGATCCACCCCGAGGACATTCCCGGCGTGCTCGCCCGCCGCCTGGAGGCGCGCGCCAAGCTCGAATCCTACAGCTTCGAAGCCCGCTTTCGGTCCGGCCTCGGCAGCTACAAGTGGATGCTGGCCAACGCCCGGCCAAGCTTCGACGAGACGGGCCGTTTCATCGGCTATCTGGGCATGGCCATGGACCTGACGGCGATCAAGGAGGCCCAGATTCAGCAGCGCCTGCTGATCAACGAGCTCAATCATCGGGTCAAGAACACCTTGACGGCGATCCAGTCGATCGTCCGGCAAACGCTCAAGCCGGGTGAAACGCCGCCCCACGTCCGCGAGCAATTGTTCGAGCGGCTGATGGCGATGTCGGCCGCCCACGATGTCCTGACCCGCGAGAACTGGACGAGCGCCGGCGTCGAGGAGGTCGCGCGCCAGGCCGTGCGCCCCTTCATCGACAACAACGATCTGGCCCGGATCACCATGGACGGACCCTCGCTCAGGGTGGGCCCCAGCGCGGCCCTCGCCCTGGCCCTGGCGCTGCACGAACTGGGCACGAACGCCGTCAAATACGGCGCGCTGTCGGTCCCGACGGGCGTCGTGCGGATCGAATGGTCGCGCACGGGCCCCGATGGCGCCGAGCTGACCTGGCGAGAGACGGGCGGGCCTCGGGTGGAGATCCCCGAGCGGAAAGGCTTCGGGGCGCGGCTGCTGAGCGGCGGCTTGACGTCCGATCTGGGCGGGCGGCCGGAACTGATCTTCGCGCCCGCGGGCGTCGAGGCGCGCCTGCCGCTCCGGCTCGACGGGGCGGCAGATCAGGAGGGGTGAAGGCGGCGCCTCCACGCCGGGCCGCGAACCCGGCGAGGGCCGGTGCGGAAAAAATCTAGCGCGCTGTCGGAAGCGGTCGATCCGGCCCGTCCTTGGGCAAGGCAGCGAAGGAGAAAGCCGTGCGAGATCTGATCCTGAAAATGAGCATGTCGGTCGACGGCTTCGTGAGCGACCTGGAGGGCCGGAACACGTGGATGTTCGGCGCCGACCAGGAGGCGAAGGCCTGGAGCGTGGACTACGTATCGAACGCCAGCCTGCACATCATGGGCAGCCGCAGCTTCCAGGCCATGTCCGGCTACTGGCCGACCTCCACCGACCAATTCGCGCCGCCGATGAACCAGATCCCGAAGGCCGTCTTCTCACGACGGGGCTCGGCGATTCTGGAGAGCGCCAGTGGCCAGGGTGGGCAGGCCGGCGAGCCGCAACCCGGCGCGGACAGCTGGGCGAAGGCCTATGTGGCCAGCGGTGACCTGGCGGAAGAAATCGCGGCGTTGAAAGCCCAGGACGGCAAACCGATCATCGCCCATGGCGGCGTCGGCTTCGCCCGCAGCCTCGTCGCCCAAGGCCTGGTCGACCAGTTCGTCCTGCTCGTGGCGCCCGTGGCGCTGGGCAAGGGCCAGCCGCTCTTCTCCGAACTCACCGCGCCGGCGCCGCTCAAGCTGGTCAGCTCGAAGGCCTTTCCGGGCGGCGCCGTGGCGCAGATCTACCGACCGGCCTGACGCCACAGCCCGCCGGCGCTGTCATTCTTTGTCACAAACGCGATGCAGAGCCGAAAGGCGGCCTCGCCACTCTCGAACCGTTGAAGGGCGCTCCCCGATGGAGCCGCCCTGTTCGGGAGAACAAGGATGAGCAAGACCCGCAGCCGCCTGTCGACGCCGACCCTCGTCGCGGTCCTGGCGGTCGCCGCGGCCGGCTCCGCCAGCGCCGAGGCGGTGCGCCTGCCGGCCAAGCAGGCGGCGCTGAGCGCCGACCATTTCCACGCCCATGCCCGGGTGATCGACGACCCGCTCGACATCGAGACGGTGGTCAGCACCGAGCGCGGGTTCCAGACCGGCAAGGGCCTGTTCCGCGAGCCGACCAACGACAACCACCTGCGGGCGGTCGTCGACAAGCGCTCGGGCGCGACGCGGTTCGAGGTGCGTCAGACCCTGACCTATCCCGGGCCCGTGCGCCGCTACGGCGAGGTTTCCTACCAGAGCGCCCGGTGGCCAGTCGCCGCGCCGCTGAACCGGATCAGGGACAACGCCGGCCACTGCTTCCTGTTCGAGGCGCCGGAAGTCTGCCGCGAAGAGGTCGCCTTCGACATCTCGGAGAGCGAGCTGCGCCGCGCCGCCGCCGCGCCGGACGCCTGGGGTTTCAAGTTCAAGTCCGACACCGGTCATGAGCACCGCGCCGCCATCACCCCCGCCGAGATCGCCGGCCTGCTGAAGGCCGTCGACGCCTACCGCCGCGACTTGCCCGCCATCCAGGCGCAGGCCGACACCGTCACCGGCGGCTGAACCCTCGCACCGTTTCCCCGGAGTTGTTTCCCGTATGCATGTCCTCGCGTCCCTCGGCCTCGCCGCCGCCTGCCTGATCGCCTCCCCCGCCCTCGCCGGCCCGGCGGGCGCCGGCCTGACCTTCACCGAGGAGGTCGCCAAGAAGAACCTTCAGAAGCGCGCCGCCAGCGTCCAGCCAAGCCCGTGCCTCGCGCCCAAACCCGTCGCCAAGACCGAGCCCGCGCCGAAAGACGGCGCCGGCCCGCCCGAAGCCTGTCGCGCCAGCTAGCGCCTCCAGACGGTCGCCGAAGCCCCTTGATCCACGGCGACCCGCCCTCGCGCGCCCCCTACCTGCACAAGACGCGCGAGGGCCCAATCTTTCGGCGGCGGCCGGCTGAAATCGCGCGCCGCGGCCTTGTCCACGGCGCCGCCGCGCCTAAGTAGCCCGGGCATATGGATTATTCAGGTCACGGACTGATCGCCCCGCCGCGTGAGTTGGCGACGGCGCCGCTCGCCCCCACCGTCCTCGTCGTCGAGGACGATCCGGCGCTGCGCACCTTGCTGATACGGCTGCTGCGCGAAGAAGGCTTCCAGCCGCTCAGCGCCAGACACGGGGCCGAGATGGCCCGGGTGCTCGAGACCAACACGGTCGACCTGATCCTGCTGGACCTCATGCTGCCCGGCAGCAACGGCTTCGACCTGTGCCGCGCCATCCGCCGCGACAGCGACGTGCCGATCGTCATGCTCAGCGCTCGCGACGACGAGACCGACCGCCTGATCGGGCTGGAGCTCGGCGCCGACGACTATATCGGCAAGCCCTTCAGCAAGAAGGAGCTGATCGCCCGCATCCGCGCCATCCTGCGCCGCACCCAGAACGGTTCGCAGTCCAACCAGCCGCGCGGCCACCAGCAGATGACCTTCGCCGGCTGGAGCCTGGATCCGGGCCGGCGCGAGCTGCTGTCCCCCGACGGCGCCTTCGTCGAGCTGTCGGGCGCCGAGTTCGACCTGCTGCTGGCCTTCGTCAGCGCCCCCCAGCGGGTGATCGGCCGCGAGCGCCTGCTGGAGATGTCGCGCGCGCGCTTCTCCGACGCCTCGGACCGCAGCATCGACGTGCTGGTCAGCCGCCTGCGCCGCAAGCTGGCCGTCAGCGGTCAGGCGGAGGCGCTGCTGCGCACCGTGCGCGGCGTCGGCTACATCTTCACGGCCGCCGTGGAGCGGCGATGAAGCCCTGGCGGCTCTGGCCGCAGCGGCTGGTCAGCCAGGTCACTCTGGTCCTGATGCTGGCCGTGGCCCTGGAGTTCATCGGCAGCTCGATCCTGTTCGAGAACAGCCGCCTCTATCCCAATCGCGACAACCAGGTCCGGCGCGCCGCCGAGCAGCTGGTCACCGCCGAGATGATCTTGGAGGCCGCGCCGGCGCACGAGCGCGCCGCCCAGGCGGCGGTGATCTCGAACCGGGCCACCGAACTTTCGTGGTCGGCCCTGCCCAGCCTGGTCGATCCCGAGCGTTTGGCCGAACGCGACCTGAAGACCCGCTTCCGCGACGCCGAGCCTAGCCTGCGCGGCCGCGACCTGCGGCTCCAGGCCGAGACCGACCGCGCCCTGCCGCGCGACACCCATCTGAAGGCGGCGCTGCGGCTCCGCGACGGTTCATGGCTGACCTTGAAGACCAAGATCCGCGCCGCGCCGTGGGCCGTGCTGCTGAGCAGCGTCGGCTCGGCCTTCATCCTGGGCCTGGGCGTCATCGCCGCCGCCGCCCTGGTGTTGCGCAACCTCAGCCGTCCCTTGCGGGCCCTTGCCGAGGCCGCCGACAAGGTCGGCAAGGGCGCCCACGTCCGTATCGCCGAGAGCGGCGCCCGCGACCTGAAGCTGCTGGCTGAGGCCTTCAACGCCATGCAGGACCGCATCGCCAGCCTGCTGCGGGCCCGCACCGAGGCCCTGGCGGCCGTGGGTCATGACCTGCGAACGCCCCTGGCGCGCCTGCGCCTGCGGGCCGGCTTCGTGAAGGACACCGACGCCCGCGAAGCGCTGGAGGCCGACGTCGACGAGATGACCGCGATGCTGGACTCGCTGCTGGCCTATCTGGGCGGCCAGGAGGATCCCGAACCTCGGCGGCGCACGGACCTGGCGGCCATCGCCATGACCGTGGTCGACGACGCCGCCGACGCCGAGCGCTCGGCGACCTATGCGGGCCTCGACCATCTGCCCGTCCAGGCGCGACCCGTCTCGCTGAAGCGGGCGATCAGCAATGTCGTCGAGAACGCGCTCCACTATGGCGGCGCGGCCGCCCTCAGCCTGACCCGCGAGGGCGACACCGCCGTGGTGGCGGTCGAGGACAATGGGCCGGGCATACCGGAGGCGGACCTGGCCGAGGTGCTGCTGCCCTTCCATCGCCTGGACAGCGCTCGCGCCCGCAACACGGCCGGGCTGGGCCTAGGCCTGACCATCGTCCAGCAGATCCTGCGACGCGAAGGCGGCGTCCTGGTGCTGAAGAACCGCCCCGAAGGCGGGCTACGCGTCGAACTGCGCCTGCCCGCGCTGTAGCGCGCCCAAGCTTCTCACCAAGACATCCTTTGTCACAAAGCCGCTGCACCGCAGCAAAACCACGAAACGACCTTGTCCTCGCGTCAGGCGGTTCTCGCCGTGGACGCCCGCCGCGGCGCTTGCATCCCCTTTTCCTCGCGTCGCGGCGGCCAATCGACGGAGGTCCCTTGGAACAGTTTCTCGAACGCGCCGCCCTGTTTCGCGGCCAGGTCTTTCCCGCGCAGAGCGCTCTCTACGAACGCCTGGCCAGCCACGGCCAGAGCCCCAAGGCCCTGATGATCTCGTGCGCCGACTCCCGGGTCGTGCCCGAGCTGATCACCCAGGCCGCCCCCGGCGACCTGTTCGTCTGCCGCAACGCCGGCAACATCGTGCCGCCCTTCTCGCAGGCCAACGGCGGCGTCTCGTCGGCGGTGGAATACGCCGTGATCGCCCTGGGCGTGCGCGACATCGTCGTCTGCGGCCATTCCGACTGCGGGGCGATGAAGGCCTTCTCGCATCCCGAGGCGCTGGAGAAGATGCCCAATGTCGCCGCGTGGCTGCGACACGCCCACGCCGCCCACAGCGTGGTCTGCTCCTGCTACGGACACCTCGACGACCACGGCCGCACCCGGGCCCTGTCGCTGGAGAACGTGGTCGTGCAGATCAACCACCTGCGCACCCACCCCTCGGTGGCGTCGGCCATCGCCAAGGGTGAGCTGACCCTGCACGGCTGGTTCTTCGAGATCGAGACCGGCCAGATCCAGGCCTATAACGGCGACACCGGCCAGTTCGAGCAGGTCTACGAGGGGGCGCCGCTTCCCGTCGCCCAGCGCCCGTCCCGCCGCATGGTCGCGGCCGACCATCTGGGCATCGCCGCCGAATGACCCAGCTCGCCACGTCCTCCCCCAAGGAATCCCCGGGCGCCAAGCTCGGGCTCCAGACGATCCTGTCGCGGGACCTCACCGCCTCGATCGTCGTCTTCCTGGTGGCCATGCCGCTGTGCATGGGCATCGCCGTCGCCTCGGGCGTCCCGGCGGAGCGCGGCCTGGTCACCGGCGTCATCGGCGGGATCATCGTCGGCGCCCTGGCCGGATCGCCGTTGCAGGTCAGCGGCCCCGCCGCCGGCCTGGCCGTCATCGTCTTCGAGATCGTCTCCAAGCACGGGCTCTCGATGCTGGGACCGATCCTGCTGCTCGCCGGGCTGATCCAGCTTCTGGCCGGCGCGGCCCGCCTGGGCCAGTGGTTCCGGGCCATCTCGCCGGCCGTCGTGCACGGCATGTTGGCCGGCATCGGCGTGCTGATCGTCGCGGGCCAGTTCCACGTCCTGTTCGCCGACAAGCCCAAGGCCCATGGCCTGGAAAACCTGGCCGCCATCCCGGCCGCCCTGGGCGGCGTCTCCTTCTCCAGCCTCGGCGCGGTCGAGGCGGCCCTGACGGTCGGCCTCGTCACCATCGGCTCGATCGTCGCCTGGGAGAAGTTCCGCCCCGCCAAGCTGAAGCTGGTCCCCGGCGCCCTTCTGGGCGTATTGGCCGGCGCCCTGGTCGCCGCGGGTTTCGGCCTGGACGTCCAGAAGATCGCCGTGCCCGAGTCGATCGCCGCCGCCATCGCCATCCCGGGCGTGGGCGACTTCGCCAAGCTGGCCGATCCGATGCTGCTGGTGACCGCCCTGGCCGTCGCCTTCATCGCCTCGGCCGAGACCCTGCTGTCGGCGGCCGCCGTCGACCGCATGCACGACGGTCCGCGCACCAAGTACGACAAGGAGCTGTTCGCTCAGGGCGTCGGCAACATGCTGTGCGGCGCGGTCGGGGCCTTGCCGATGACCGGCGTGATCGTGCGCAGCTCGGCCAACGTCCAGGCCGGCGCCGTCTCGCGCCTGTCGACCATCCTGCATGGAACCTGGATCCTGGCCTTCGTGGCCCTGCTGCCCTGGCTGCTGCGCCAAGTGCCGAGCGCCGCCCTGGCCGGGGTGCTGGTCGTCACGGGGTGGAAGCTGGTCAGCCTGGATCACGTCCGCCACCTGTTCGCCCGCTACGGCCTGCTGCCGGCGCTGATCTGGGGCGCCACCTTCGTGATGGTGGTGGCCACCGACCTGCTGACCGGCGTGCTGGTCGGCATGGGCCTGACCCTGCTGGAACTGATCCCGAACCTGAAGAGGATGCGCCTGCGCGTCTGGCGGCACGACGTCGGTCCCGACCAGAGCGAGATCCGTCTCGAAGGCGCGGCGACCTTCATCCAGCTGCCGAAGATCGCCAAGGTGCTCGACACCGCGCCGAACGGCGGCCTGGTGAAGCTGGACACCCGCGGTCTCACCAGCCTGGACCACACCGTCGCCGAAGCGCTCGGCGACTGGCTGAAGTCCAAGGCCAGGGCCGGGGTGAAAGTCGAGCTGCCCAGTTCCTGCGCGTTCGGCGACCGCCTCCGCGCCGCCGTCGCGCACTAGTCCCACCACGGCCCGGGGGCGTTTCGGTTCCCGGGCCCTTTCCCTTCAAGAGTCTCCCTGATGACCAAGGCCCAGGAGCGCGCCGCCGAGATCGCCGCCCAGGTTCTTTGCGCCTATCTCAGCCGCAACACCGTCTCGGCGGACGATCTGCCGGGCCTTTCCGCCCGCACCTACGCCGCGCTCGAGGCCGCGCTCGCGTCCGGTGCGGGCGGAGCGCCTGTCAGAGCCCTCACCGCCGAAGAGATCGCCGCCAGCGTCAGCCACGACGCCATCGTCAGCTTCGAGAATGGTCGGCGCTATCGCTCGCTGCGCCGGCATCTGAAGCAGCTGGGCCTGACCGACGAGCAGTACCGCGCCAAATGGGGACTGCCGGACAACTATCCGCTGGTGGCGCGGAGTTTTTCGGACCTTCGCTCGACCGCCGCGCGCGGCCAGCGGTTTGGCGGCCAGGGCCCCGCGGTCGCCGGCGGGCGATGACTGTTCCCCGGTTTTCGTGTGAGGGCGCCCCGACCTTTAGGAGACCGGGGCGCCGTTGTGGCTAAAAGCGCGCGTCGAGCCGCACGTAGGATTGCCGTCCGAACGGGTCGGCCACCGAGCTGAGATAGCCCGTGTACTTGGCGCTGGGCGCGGCGCGGTCGAAGACGTTGATCGCGCCCAGGGTCACCCGATAGCGCTCGTCCTCGCCGAACGCGTAGGCGTACTGCAGGTCCAGCACCGTCCAGGACTTCACCCGCGCCGCCGTCGTCGCGGTCACCGAGATCGCGTAGTCGTCGACCACGCCTGAGACGTAGCGGACGGTGGCGCTGGCGAAGTGGGGGCCCATCGACCAGTCGATCGAGGACAGGTTGCGATACTTGGGCGCCGCCGCCGCCGTGGACGGCGAGGTGGTGGTGTTGTTGCGCCGGCCCACCCCGTCATAGACCAGCGACCCGGTGTCGATGTCGTACTTCAGCAAGTAGCTGAGGTTGTCGCGCAGGGTGAAGATGCTGTCGCCCCAGTCGAACGACCAGCTGCCCGCGATGTCGAGACCCGAGGTCTGGGTGCCGCTCTTGGCGTTGTAGCTGGTGACATAGACGGTCTGGGCGACGCCGCTTTGGTCGCGAACCACCTGCGGACCATTGGGCGCGGCGTTGATCACCGCCTGGCCGTTCTGTACGGCGATCTGGTTGTCGTACTTGAAGGACCACCAGTCCAGCGACAGCGAAGCGCGGCGGACCGGCAGCCAGGTGACTCCGAGGTTGCGGACCTTCGAGGTCTGCGGCTTGAGGTCGGCGTTGCCGATCGTCGTCACCGTACGGAAGTTGGTGGTGACCAGCACCGGGTCGGTGATGTTGACGACGTTGTTGCTGATCGGGCCGCTGGTGGCGTTCTCGAGGCCGGGCGCCTGGAAGGCCGTGCTAGCCGAGGCCCGCAGGGACAGGCTCTCGACGGGCCGCCAGATCAGCGAGGCCTTGGGGTTGGTGGTCTTGAAGCCCCCGTAGTCCTCGTGGCGCACGGCCAGGTCCAGGTTCAGCCCCTCGACGATCGGCAGGTTCCACTCGGTGAACACGCTCTTGATCGTGCGGTCGGCGTCGCGGTCCACCGAGGGCCCGCCGAACGCGGCGTAGCCGCTGCGCAGCAGGTCCGAATAGTGGATCGACTCTCCTTCTCGCCGCCACTGCAGGCCGACGGCGCCGGAGATGTCGCCGCCCGGCAGGCGCAGCTTGCCCAGCGTCCCGTCCAGCACCAGGTCGGCGATTTCCATGTCGCGCACCGTCCGGGTGAACACCTCGGACTGGATGTTGAACAGGACGGCCGGGTTGTTGGTCTGGTTGTCCTTGGCGAAGGGGCTCAGATAGTAGCAGTTCCCCTGGCCGGCGACCGCCCCGACACCAGGGCCGTTCCAGCGGTAGTTGCAGTTCTGGCCGCCGTAGCCGTTCAGGGCGGCCTGGAACAGGTTCATGTCGGTGTCGTGGTCGCGGAACACATTGCTCGACCACGACGAGGTCAGGGTCGCGGCGTAGTTCCAGCCGCCCAGCAGCGGACCCTTGGCGCCCAGCACATTGTGGAACTGGTTCGCCTCGTTGCGTTGGACGTTGTAGTTCAGCCCCGCCAGGCCTTGAGAGCCGATCGGCCGGCCGACGTAGTAGACGGGCACGCCGAACGGATTGCCCGGGTTCGAGGCGGGCACGACCGGCGGCGTCGCGCCGTTGTGGTTCTGGGCGTAGGACGGCACGCCGTAGCGCTGCGAGTCCTGGTGGTAGATCGCCGACTCCAGGAACAGCGTATGCTCGTCGGTCAGGTCATACTGTCCCTCGACGTGGATCAGGCCGCTCTGGCTGGCGCCGCGGATCGGGTTCTGGGCCTGGAAGCTGAACGCGCACGAGCCGATCGCATAGCCGGGGCCGGCGGCGGACGGGGTGAAGACGCTCTTGGTCACCGCGGAACCGCAGTTGGGATCGACCACGGCGAGCGAGCCGGCGCCGTTCTTGTAGGTGTCGTAGAGGGTCGAATAGTTGACCGCGCCGATCACCACGTCGCCGCCCGAGGCGGTGCGCGGCCGCGCGGTCAGGGTGAAGGACCCCGGGTTGGCGCCGGCGCCGGACGAGGCGTTGAAGATGTTGGTCACCGCCCGGTCGGCGTTCTGCAGCCGCTCGATGTCGGTGTACGAGGCCGAGGCCACCAGGCGCGAACGCTCACCCTTCGCGCCCCACATCGCCTGGACCTGCCAGGCCGGAGAGTCGGCGATGTGCGTATACTGGGCGCTGGTCTTGAAGCCTTCGAAGCGGCCGTCGGTGATGATGTTGAAGACGCCGGCCACGGCGTCCGCGCCATAGGTGGCCGAGGCGCCGTCCAGCACCGTCTCGACCCGGGCGACGGCGATCGGCGGCGTCAGGCTGTTGAGATTGACATAGCCGTCGGACTTCACGACCCGGCGGCCGTTCATCAGCACCAGGGTGGCGCCGGAACCCAGGCCGCGCAGGTTGGCCGAGCGGGTGTCCTTGCTGTCCTGGCCGCCTTTGGCCAGGTCCTGGACGCCGCCCATGCTGCCGATGTTCTGCGGCACGTAGCGCAGCAGGTCGCCGATCGAGACGACGCCGGTCTTGGTCAGGGCCTTCTGGTCGACCGAGACGATCGGCGAGGCCATGTCTTCCTGTTTGACGTTGCGCAGGAAGCTGCCGGTGACGATCACCGCGTCGACCTGGGTAGCTTCCGAGGCCTGTTGGGCGCAGGCGCCGCCCGCCAGCAAGGCCGCGGCCGAAACGCCGCCCAGGCTGGCCAGCAGCCAACGGCGCTGGTTGGAATTGTGCATGATGGATCCTCCCCTTGTTCTTATTTCGGCGCAGGACGCCGTACGGTCGCGAGCCCTCGCGACCGGTGATGCAGAGACGTTGTGCGAGCTTGGGCGGCGGCCTGGCCGTCAGGCGGGCGAGCGGCCGCTAAGTCAGAATGTGATCCACTCTGATGTTTCCTCCTGTCGCCGGTTCACTTTCGCCAGCGTGTGAAATCGTTGTTACGCGATAAGCCGAACCCTAGGGAAATGGCATTTCCTGATCGATTGATCAGTCGTCGTTATGAATAATCCCGCGCTCAATCCGGCAGCCAGACCACGCCGGTCTGGACCGTGATCCGGTCGCGGAATGCGGCTTCCAGCGCGATCGGCGGGAGGTTGTCCAGGGTCACCGGCGGGGCGGCGCCGGGCGCGCCGCCCCTGGGCCGGGTCCGCACGATCTGGCTGCGCGGCAGGGCCTGACCCGTCGTCAAATGGCTCCACATCAGGTCCAGCGCCCGCAGAGTGTAGTAGGCTAGCGGGACGAACCGCGTGTCGAACCCGGGCCCGGAAAAGCCGAAGTGCTCGGCGTTCTCCACCTCGATGTAGCGCAGCTGGCTCTTGCCGCCTTCCCGCAGGCTGTTGGCGGCCAGGTAGGGCCGCGAGCTGAAGGCCGGCGGTACGCGATTGTCGGCCCGGCCATGGACGATGATCGCCGGCTTGCCGCGCAGGTCGCCGCTGGCGAGGAATTCGGCGACCCCGGCCTGGACGCGGCGCGCCTTGGCCGAACGCCCGACCGCCAGCTCGCGCAGGCAGCGCGCGCCGTCCAGATTGTAGTCGGCCCGGCCCGTGCTGGGCGAGATGGACAGGTCGTTGCGGCGCGGCCCGCGCGGGTCGTTGTCGTTGACCAGGTCGATGCTGCCGGTCGGCGCGCCGCCGGCCGCCTTGGCGAAGATCTCGGCCATCTCGGCCGGCGGAACCGCCCGGGGCTTTCCCTCGCCGTCAACCGAGGCGTAGCTGTAGCCGCAGATCCGATCCTCGACGCCGAACCGGCCGTGGTCGCTGGCGTATTTGGCGGCCGTGGCGTCCGGGCCGATCAGGTAGCCGGCGGCGTTCAGCACTTCCGTCTCGGGATCGAAGCCATAGGCCAGCAGCCTGTCCTGGGCCTCGCGAGCCTGGGTCTCCAGCGTACCGGCGGTCAGCAGTCCGGCCTGGGTCAGCGAGGCGCAGCGGTCCTTGGCGTGGACGAGCTTGTCGACCAGCGGGGCGTCGGGCATGGCCAGGGCCGCGCACGGTTCGTAGAGGTTGGCGAAGGTGAAATAGTCCAGCAGCGTGCGTCCGCCGCCGGACCGGATCGTGCTGCCTCGCATGACCCGCAGCGCGGGATCGGGCCGCACCTGGACCTGGGGTTCGCCGGCCACCAGGCCGTCGATCAGGCCCTCGGCGTCCTTCTCGCCGGCGTACAGCGTCGCGCCGCCGCCGTTGGAATTGCCGGAGACGATCACCACGGTGTTCCCCGCCGTCCAGCCGCCGCCGTCGCGGGCGTTCAGCTGCCAGAGGGCGTAGCGGATCGCGCGCAGGACGTCGTTTCCCCATTCGCTTTCGGGATTGTGGCGCGCGTGCGCGGCCTTGAAGGCGATCCGATGCGGCCAGCGGGCCAGAAAGGCGGCCTTGGTCTTGGCCGACAGCGGCGCGGTGAAATGCGACAGCGCGCCCGCCGCCCCGGCCTTGGCCGTCGTCCCGTCGATCAGGGTGACGGTGTCGCTCTCCAGGTCGTGGGCGCCCGTGCCGTGGCCCTTGTCGGTATAGACCACCGCGCAGCCGTGTTGCAGGCCCCAGAAGCCCGTCGTTCCAATATCGTGATAGATCCCGAACGAGCCCGCCTGGGGCACCGCCAGGATGCAGCGGCGCTCGCGCGACAGCTTGGCGGGGATCTGCAGCAGGACGGCGCTCTTGCCGCCGTCGGGGGCGCGGGCATAGGCTAGGTACTCCTCGCCGGCCACGCGACCGCCGTCCGGATAGGGCTGGCCGGCGGCCGCGTCGACCGGCGGCCCGAACAGCCGACCCCAGCCCGCCCCCGCGTCCATCCGGCCGGCCAGGGTCGCGCGCCGCAGCTCGGCGGCGGTCGGATGTAGCGGGTCGGCATAGGGCGCCGGCTTTGCGGCCAGGCCGACCAGGTCGTCGGTGACGCCGTCGAAGGTCAAGTGGCGCAGGACGGTGACCTCCCGGGGCCCGTCCACCGCGCGGACTGGGACAGCCAGCAGGCTCGTGACGGCGACGCCCCCGAGCACGGCGGCGCGCAGGCCGCGACGACCGATCATCGCGAGGGTTCCTCCGGCGTGAGGTCCAGTTCCAGCAGCAGGCCGCTCAGGCACTTTCCGTGGGCGTCCAGCGCCAGCGACCGGGTGACCCCGCCGCCCAGGGCGCCGTTCAGAACGAAGTTCAAGGCCAGCAGGCCGGGCAGCTCGTAGCGGCGGACCTCGCCGCGCACGATGCCGCCCAGGTGGCGCTTGACGCGCTCGGGCGTCAGGACCGCCCGCACCCGCTCATAGCCCGCCGTGTCGTAGGCGATGACCGAGATGTTCGAGACGTCGCCCTTGTCGCCGCTGCGGGCGTGGGCCAGTTCGCGGAGCCTCATTGCGTCGCCTCGTAGATCACGGCCGGCCGGACCAGGTCGCGCTCGATCAGGGTCGAGACCACGCCGACGACCGGGGTCACCAGGCGCGTGGCCCCGCCGCCGCCGGCCGGGCCATTGGTGTAGAGGGCCTCGACCTCGCGACCGACGCGCTCGGCCTCCTCGCGGGTGAGGGTGCGGGCCACGACACGGGCGCGCACCTCCATCGGCGCGAAGGCCGAGGCCAGGTGCTCGGGCGCGACGGCGTCGACGCCGATCAGTTCGAACCGCGTCTCCAGCGGCGACAGGCCGATCAGGCGGAAACGCTCGGCGACGATGTCCAGGGCCAGACGGCCGCGCGCCACGGCGCTGGAGCCGGCATAGGAGATGGCGCCCTCGCCGATGAAGCCTTCCTTGCGGCCCAGCGAGACCTTCAGCTGCGCGGGACGTGGCCCGCCCCCGCCGCCACGCACCGCCACCCGGTCGGGACCGACCTTCTCGAACGCCACGGTCGAGAAGTCGGCGGTGACATCGGGGGTCAGGTAGCGGGCCGGATCGTGCAGTTCATAGAGCAGTTGCTCGGTGCAGGTGGCCACGTCGACGCGGCCGCCGGAGCCCTCGACCTTGGTGATCACCGCCGAGCCGTCGGCGACAACCTCGGCCAACGGAAAGCCCAGGCGCGCCAGGTCCGGCACCATCTTGACGTCGGGATCGGCGAAATAGCCGCCGGTCACCTGGCCGGCGCATTCCAGCAGATGGCCGACGACAGTGCCGCGCCCCAGCCGCTCCCAGTCGTCCAGCGACCAGCCGAATTCGTGGACCAGCGGCGCCAGGAACAGCGAGGGATCGGCGACACGCCCGGTGACGATGACCTGGGCGCCGTGGGCCAGGGCCTCGACGATCGCCTCGCAGCCTAGATAGGCGTTAGCCGAGATCAGGGCGTCGCCCAGACTCGCCACGTCGCCGCCAATCTCGAGCAGGGGGCGGGACGAGCCGGCCATGACGTCCAGCACGTCGTCGCCGACCACGGCCGCGACCTTCAGGCCCGACAGCCCCATCTCGTCAGCCAGCTCGGCGATCCGGCGCGCCGCCGCCGCGGGATTGGCCGCGCCCATGTTGGAGATGACGCGAACATTCTTCTCGACGCACAGCGGCAGGACGGCGCGCATCCGCGCTTCCAGCAGCGGATCGTAGCCGGCGCTGGGGTCGCCCAGGCGGGTGCGCTGGGCCAGGGCGATGGTGCGCTCGGCCAGGCACTCGAACACCAGGTAGTCGAGCCGTCCCTCGCGGACCAGTTCGACGGCCGGTTCGATGCGGTCGCCCGCGAAGCCGGCCCCGGCGCCGATGCGCACCACGCGGGAAGAAGGAGAAGAGGTCAAAGCGGAAACAGCCCCAGCAGAAGGCAAGCCAGCGCCATGACCAGCGATGCGCCGTACAGGAATGGGAACGCGAACTTCTGGTGCGCCGACAGCTCGACGCCCGCCAGGCCGGCCACCAGGAAGGTGGCGGGGGTCAGCGGACTGACGGGGAAACCGGCGGTCATCTGGCCGACCAGGGCGGCCTGGGCCACCTGGATCGGCTCGCCGCCCAGGCGCGCGTGGGTCTCGGCGATCACCGGCAGGACGCCGAAATAGAAGGAGTCCGGATCGAAGACCATGCTCAGCGGCATGGCGACCAGGGACAGCACGAACGGGATGTGCCGGCCGCCTTCGGGGTGGACGTGCTGGACGACCGCGTCGGCCATGGCCTTCAGGAAGCCGCCGCCGCCCATGATCCCGGTGAACGCGCCCGCCGCGATCAGCACCGAGGCCATCAGCAGCGCCGAGCGCGCGTGGGCGTCGATGCGCGCGCGCTGGTCGGCGACCTTGGGATAGTTGACCAGCAGCGCCACGGCGAAGGCGATCATGAACACCACGGCCGGCGGCGCCAGCCCCGCGACCAGCGCGCCCATGGCGCACAGGGTCAGCAGCAGGTTCAGCCAGAACAGCCGGGGCCGCGCCAGGTCCGTCCTGGTCAGCGCCTCGGCCACGGGTTCGGCCGCCGTCGCGCCTTCGTCGGCGCCCAGCAACGCCAGGCGACGCTCCTCGCGCTTTCCGAGCCACCAGCTGACGGCGAAGACGAAGGCGAGACCGACGATCTGGACGCCGATCATCGGGCGGAAGATGTCCAGCACCGGCACGTGCAGCGCCGAGGCCGCGCGGACGGTGGGACCGGTCCACGGCAAGAAGTTCACCCCCGCCGCCAGCGAGGCCACGCAGGCCAGCACCCGGCGGTCCATGCCCAGGCTGTCATAGACCGGCCGCATGGCCGGGATGGCGACCAGGAAGCAGACCGCCCCCGAGCCATCCAGATGGATCAGCAGGGCCAACAGCGCGGTGCCGACGGTGATGCGGCTAGGCTTGCGTCCGACGGCCTTGAGGATGCGCGAGACGATCGGGTCCAATAGGCCGGCGTCGGTCATCACGCCGAAGAACAGGATGGCGAATACGAACATCGCCGCGACCGGCGCGATCTTGGCCACGCCCTCGACCATCAGGGCCGGCGCATGGCCGCCCTGCCCGGCCGCGATCGCCGCCGCCAGCGGAACCAGGATCAGCGCCGCCACGGGCGAAGCGCGGTTCGACAGGATCGCCGCCGTCAAGGCGATGATCGCCGCCGCGCCAATCAGAGCGAGCATGGTGAGCGTTTCTTCCGGCCGCTGTTTTCAGCTTGTCAGCGTCATATGCCGACGCCCGGCGGCCCAACGCAAAACGGAAGATTTGATGGATTGATAGCCTCACTCGATAAATCCGCTCCATCACCCCTGTGTCTGAGAGCAAACTCTATCGATGAAGGCTTCGACGACCGGCCTGACGGGCGAGTTCCGGCGGCGCAGCAACACGATCGTCCGGGTGAAGGCCGGCGCGGTGATCGGGCGGGCGGCGATCCTGGCCTGGGTGTGGATCTCCACCGCCGTCGAAGGCAGGATGGCCAGGCCGAGCCCCGCTCGAACCAGGGCCACGGCCGTGGTCATGTAGCGGACCTGGCAGGCCGGCGTCGCCGTCTTGCCGGCCGCGATGAAGGCCGCGTCCACCAGGTCGCGCACGCTGCTGCCCCGGTTCATCAGGATCAGCGGATAGGCCGCCAGCGTCTCGACCGTGACCTCGGCGGCGTCGGCGACCGGATGGCCTTCGGGATAGACGACGGTCAGAGCGTCGTCGAACAGCTTGATCTGCTCCAGATCGGCGGCGCCGCCATCGGCCATGCCGATGCCGAAATCGACCCGATCCTCGCGCACCAGCGTGGCGATCGCGCTGTTCAGCGCGTCCTCGACCTCGAAGGTGACGTTCGGATGGTCGAGCTGAAAGCGCGCGATCAGGTCCGGCAGCAGGGTCGCCGCGCACGACGGCAAGCAGGCCAGCCGCACCACGCCCTTGGCGCGCGAGACGAAGTCGCGGGCGTTAACCACCGCGCCCTCGAACTCGGTCACTAGGCGCAGGAAGATCGGCAGCAGCTCACGGCCGACGTGGGTCAGCTCGACCGACCGCGTGCTGCGGTCGAACAGGCGCAGCCCAAGGGAGTCCTCGAACTGCCGGATGCGATTGGTCAGGGCCGGCTGCGACAGGCCCAGCACTTCGGCCGCGCGCGTGAAGCTGCTGGTCGAGGCCACGGTCACGAAGGCGCGGATCTGGCCCAGCGTTATGTGCATGGCTTCCCCTCCAGCCTCCCGTAGCCGGACAGGCGCCAGTCATGCCGACGAATGGCAATCCCAGCCGCGAAGTCGAAAACGGAGAGACGATCTCGGCTCCCCGTGTCAAAGCAGCCGTTCAGGCGCTCATGCTAGCGCGGGCGAGCGTCCGCTCCAAGAACGGCCTCATGTGGCGGACCACCGCCTCGAGCTGGACTTCAAGCAGCCAGTGGCCGCCGTCGAGAAGGTGGAGCTCGGCGTCGGGGACGTCGCGCAGATAGGCCCGGGCCGACGCCTCAGGCATGTAGCCGTCCTGCGGCCCCCATAAAATCAGCGTCGGCGGCCGGTGTTCGCGCAGATAGGCCTGATAACGCGGAAACCAGTCGAGGTTCTGTCGCAGCCCCGCCAGGACGCCGACCGTGATCTCTTTCCGTCGCGGCGTCATCAGGGCCCAGTGCAAGGTCCAGAGGTCGGGCGGGATCCGATCGGCCAGCTCGGGCCGCACGTCGTTGAGGAACTCCGCCTTGAACTCCGCCTCCGTGACCGCCTCGGCCAGCGCCGTCCGGGCCTCGGCTTCGGGGCGGGCGAGAATGTCGAAAAGCCCCTCGTACTTCGGCCCGAACGCGTCCTGGTAAATGTCGCCGTTCTGGATGATCAGGGCGGTCACCGCTTCGGGCCGCGCGATCGCCAGCCGAAGACCGATCTGCGACCCGAAATCATGCAGATAGAGCGCGAAGCGATCGACGCCGAGCTGGTCGAGGAAGCGCGCCAGGAACGCCGCGTAGCCATCGAAGTCATAGGTGAAACCGACGGGCGTGTCGCTGTAGCCGCACCCTGGAAAGTCCGGCGCCAGCAGGCGCCAGCGGTCGGCGAGCGGCGGCATCAGCGCGCGAAACTCGTAGGACGAGCAGGGATAACCGTGCGGCAACAGGATCACCGGCGCATCAACCTCGCCCGCCTCGCGGTAGAAGACCTCGTATCCGTCTAGCTTGAGCCGCTTGTGGCTCACCGTCGCGATACTCACCGAAAGCTACTCCGCCGAGGATGGGGCCCAGCTCAGGAACCGGCTCATTTCGATCGAGTTCCGCCGCGCCCACACCGCCTCCGGCCGTTCCGCCTATAGATGCCGGATCTCCTCGGGCGCATTCCACCAATTGTCATTGAGGCCGTCGCAATAGGTCACCGGGGCTGAGATCAATTCCGTTAGCGGCAGGTCGTCCAGCGCCGCGACACGCACGCCCACGAACGCGCCGCCCATGGCCTCGATCCGGCCGTGGCCATGGGTGGCTGTCCCGCATTCCCGGCAAAAGCGATGGTGGGTCTCGAAGCCCTCGCCGCTTCGTGCGTAGTCCCCCAGATGCTCCTCACCTTTGAGCAAACGGAACTGATCGGGCTTGAGACCCGCCACGTTCCAGTTCCGCTGTTTCCAGCAGTAGCGGCAGTTGCACTTGCTGCCGCCCGCGAACTCCATGTCGACCTCGAAGGCCACCCGACCGCAGTGGCAGCTTCCATGATAGGTTTTCATCCGTACTCCTCCCTTTTCGTCAGGCGCAGGCGATCGCGTCGATTTCCAACAGCCACGCCCCGTCGAAGATCTCGACGATCACGATCGTGATCGCGGGCGAATGGCCGCCCAGGATCTCGTGACGGATCGCGCTGTTGACCGCGCGATCGTCACGGCTCGACAGGAATATGCCCACCTTGACGAGGTTCGTCAGCGTCATGTCGGCCGCCGCTAGCCGGCGCGCCACGTTGGCCCATGCGAGCCTGCATTGCGCCTCGAAACCTTCGGGTGGCGCATCGTCGCCGGCCACCGGAACCTGTCCGCTGATGAACAACACGCGCCGGGGCGCTTCGACGAGAAACGCTTGGGCATAGGAGAGGCCGCTCGGCTCGACCGCTCGACCACGGCCTGTCCCGTCCGCGTGCGCCGACCTGGCCACACCGGCGCCGCCCAGGGCGAACAGGCGCCGGGTCAGCATTTCGGCGGCCAGGGTTCGGCGCTATCCGGCTTGAGCGCCGTCAGGAAGATCTCGCCCGAACGGCGGCCATCCGCCTGCGCGAACAGCAGCTTTTCCCCGCGCGGCGAGAGGCTGGGGCCAACCTGGAAGACCGCCTCGCGGGCTGGAACGCGTCCGGCCTCCACCCACAGGCCACCGATGCGCAGGAAGCGATAGAGGTGCGAGCGTCCGTCGCGATCGGACACCACGATCAGGCTCTGGCCATCGCGCGAGACTTCCGCCTCGTACTCGTTGGCGGACGAGTTCACCGGCGGGCCGAGATTGTCGACCGACCATCCGTTCGCCGCATCGCGTGTGGCGACATAGATGTCGCTCTTCCCCAGCCCGCCCGGCCGGGCCGATCCAAAATAGAGCCGCCCCTCGGCATCCGCGCGCGGCAACAGCTCGGCCTCGGCCGAATTGACGGGCTTTGGCAGTCGTTCGGGCTCGCCCCAAGCGCCGTCGGCCCCGCGGGTGACGTGATAGATGTCGAAATCGGCATTGCTCCGGTCATGCCGCGCGGAGACGAAGTACAGCCCTCGACCGTCCGGCGTGAAGCCGGGGTCGGCCTCGATCACGCCGACGGTCGCGGCGAAGGGCGGCGGCGCGGGCGGCGACCAGGCCCCGTCGACGCACGTCGAGCGCAGCAGGCGCCAAGCCTCGAACCCGCGATCCGCCGCCAGATAGATCATCTCCCGGCCGTCCGGCGAGAAGCTCGGCGTGGCCTCGTAGGCGCTGGTCGCGATCGTGGCCGGCGTCCATCGTTCGGCCCCGCGGCCCGACGGCTGGGGCGCCGTGCAGCCGCAGACCAGGCTTAGCGTCAGGATCGGCAGGAGGGCTCTCATCTCGGGATGGGATAGGACCGGCCGACGCGGTCGCAAAACAACGGAATTGCGTCGTCATTTCAAGCTAGGCTTAATATGGCGATGTCCCTCCGCCTGCCCTCGCTGGAAACGCTCCGCATCTTCGACGCCTGCGCCCGGCATGGAAACTTTTCACGGGCCGCCGCCGAGCTGTGCATCACGCCCGCCGCGGTCAGTCAGCGTGTTCGCGGGCTGGAGCTGGAGCTTGGCCGGACGCTGTTCGTCCGCAACGGGCCGCGCGTCGCGCTCAGCGCCGAGGGCGAGACGCTGTTTGGCCGGACCAGCGAGATGATGGCCATCGCCCGCGCGGCGATCGAGGAGTTGCGAGGCTCTCGAACGCTGCGGTTGACGGCGACGCCCAGCTTCGCCTCGCGCTGGCTGGCCATACGCATTCCGGATTTCGAAGCGCTGCACCCCGGTATCCAGGTCGACATCGACGTGTCGACGGACGTGCGCCGCCCCGCCGCCTTCGACACCGCGATCCGCAGCGGCCTGGGCGACTGGGCCGGCGTGCGCGCGACGCGGCTGTTCCCGGTCGAGGGAACGCCCATGCTCCGTCCTGACCTTCTGGCCGATCTTCCGGAAGGCCTCGCCGAGCCCGCAGATCTCGCGCGTCTGCCCCTGATCCCGAACAGCGACTGGCCGCGCTGGTTCGACGAGCAGGGCCTTGGCCAACCGGACCTGAGCGCCGCGCGCCGCTCGACCTTTCCCTCGCAGGATCTGGCCGCCCAAGCTGCGCTGGAAGGCAAGGGCGCGGCCCTGCTCTCGCCCAGGCTGTTCGCAACGGAGAT
This sequence comes from Caulobacter sp. Root343, assembly GCF_001425745.1. Classification (GTDB taxonomy): domain Bacteria; phylum Pseudomonadota; class Alphaproteobacteria; order Caulobacterales; family Caulobacteraceae; genus Caulobacter. The sequence continues at coordinate 840,520 of NZ_LMDF01000005.1, forward strand.
CGCCAGCGGCCGCCTGGTCAGTCCCTACTCCTTCGTCCTGTCCGGTCCGGAGCAATACTGGCTGGTCGAGCCGGAGAGAGGGGCTGGATCGACGGCCTCGGCGTTCCGCGACTGGCTGCTCGCGACCTTGTCCTAGGCGTCAACCCGCGAAGCAGGTCACGGCCCCTCCGGCGCGGCCCTTGGACTTGGCGCACAGCAGGATCGGCTTGGTCTCGACCAGCCGCAGTGACTTGACCATGGTTTCCGTGGAGGTCTTGTACTTGATGAAGTGCGGCGCCTTCAGGTGCGCCTCATAGGCCGCGCGGCTGGCGTACACCTCCAGCAGCCGGATGTGGGTCGGCGCGTCGGCGATGGCGACCGAGTGCAGCATCAGCACGCCAGGCTCCAGCCGCACCGAGGCTTCCTGTTCCTCGGCCAGGATGGCCTTGTAGGCGTCCAGCTGGGCGGGGTCGATCTCCAGCTCGGCGATGCGCACCATCGGCGGCTCGGCCGCGGCCTGAGCCCTGGCGCCGAAGCCCGACACGGCCGCGGCGGCGAGCGCCAGGACCCCCGCGCCGATCATCATCCTCGATCTCTTCATGGTCTCCCGTCCATCCTGTCCACCTCATCCGTCCTTGGCCGCGACTTCGGCGTGCTTGGCGAAGACGTCCTTGGCGATCGGCGGCGCTGACATGGTGTTGGGCCAGCCGGCGTAAAAGGTCAGATGGATGATCACCGCGGCCGCCTGGTCCTGGCTGAGGCCCTGTCCTCGCGATGCGACATGCCAGGGTCCGCGTCTCTCAGGCGATGGCGCGCGCTAAGGACGCGACGACCTGATCGGCCCGATCCTCGGGGACGTTTGTGAAGCTCAAGAGCAGACCCTGGTCCGCGCCCGGCGTCAGATATTGACCCGATAGCGGCGCTGGCTTGAGACCGACCCGCGCCGCCCGCCGGGCCAATTCGAAATCGTCGCCCAGGCCCGGAAACCGACCTAGCACATGCAGGCCGCCAGCGCGGTGGGTGAGGACGATCCGGTCGCCGAACCGCCGCTCCAGCGCGCCGACCAGGGCGTCGCGGCGAGCCTTGTAGCCAACCGCCATGCGACGCAGGTGCCGGGCGAAATGGCCCTGACGCATCAGTTCGGCCACGGCCGACTGCTCGAACATCGCCACGCCGCGATGCCGCAGCTGTTGGGCTGTCCTGGCGGCGTCCACGAGGTGAGGCGGAAGAACCAGATAGCCGAGCCGAAGGGACGGCAGCAGCGACTTGCTGAAGCTGCCGGCGTAGAAGACCCGCTGGTCGACGTCCATCGTCTTCAGGGCCGCCGGCTTGTGGCCGCTGTAGTGGAACTCGCAATCGTAGTCGTCCTCCAGGATCCAACGGTCGGCCGCCGCCCAGGCCAGCAGGGCGCGTCGGCGCGCTGGCGATAGCGTGACGCCGAGAGGGAACTGGTGCGCGGGCGTGACGATGGCGAGCTTGGCTTGCGGCGCCTTGGCCCGGGCCCAGTCGACGTCCAGGCCTTCCTCGTCGACCGGCGCCGCGGCGATCGTCATGCTCCTGGCGCGAAGCGTTCGTTGGACAAAGCCGTAGCCTGGATCCTCGATCCAGACCGTGTCGCCCATGGCCAGCACCAAGTCGACAGTCAGGTTGAGGGCGTCCTGATAGCCGTGGGTCACGACGATCTGGTGTGCGCCGCAGGCGATCCCGCGCGATACGGCCAGGTACGCGGCGATCGCCTCGCGCAGCGCCAACAGGCCCATCGGATCGGGCGCCACCATTTCGTCGATCGGCAGCTGGCGCGCTTGCCGCGCGAGAATCCGGGTCCAGGTCTTGCGAGGAAAGAGATCCAGAGCAGGCAGGCCAAGCTGCAGGGGGAGCCAGGGTTCGGATGAAGGCTGGGGCGTCGGAACGGTGGGCGTGTCGGGCGGCGAGCGAAAGTTCGGGCTGACGATCGTTCCGCCGGGGCGACGGGCGATCAGGCGGCCCTCGCCGGCCAGGCGCGCATAGACCCCGTCGATGGTCCCGCGCGCGACGCCCAACTGGATGGAAAGGCTGCGCGTCGAGGGCAGCCGCGCGCCCGGCGCCAACCGTCCATCGCGGATCGCGGCATGGATGCGCTCATAAAGCTGATCATGCAGCGGGAGTCTTGAGGTGCGGTCGATGGCGAACGCATCGAGGCGGGGCGCGAAATTCATGGCCTACTGAGTTTCATCGAAAATGGCCCTGTGCAATGGGCCATCGACCGCCTTTAGTCCGACGGTCGCCGCAAGGTGAGCGACGAGGACAGGTGGCGTGTCGATGAGCGTTTCGACCAGCTCGGGGCCGAATTCGGTCACCACGAGCCGAGCGGCCCGGGCGGCGCCTTGGCTGCCTGTCGCGGCGGCGATGTTGTATCCTTGGGTGCTGAGAGCGTTCCATGGCGCGGCGACCAACGCCGGCGGCCTTTCGCCGCTTGCCTGCGCCTGGCTCGTCGTCGCCTTCGCCCTGCCGCTCTCATGCCTGGCGCTGACATCGACGGATCTTGGAACGGTCAACGTCCGGGCGCGCCGTCTGGCCTTGGCCGGGCTGGCCGCGCCGCCCCTGTTCGTCCTGACCGGCGTCCTGTCAGGCCTACTGCGTTCGCCCGTGGAGGATCTCTGGATCTGGTCCGTCCTATGGATCGGCCTTGGCGTAGCGTCGGCGTTCGGCGAACCTGGCCCCGTCGCAGGCGCGACGGCGCCCTCGGCCCGTCTGCGCATCGCTCATGGCGCCGCCGCCGTCCTGATCCTGCTGTTCGTGACGTTTCACCTGTTCAACCATCTGACGGGCCTGCTTGGTCCCGAAACGCACGCGCGGGTGATGGCCGTCGGCCGCCAGGTCTATCGGTCACGCCTCGTCGAACCCGCGCTCGTGATCCTCATGCTGTTGCAGGTGGTCGGCGGCGTCGCCATGGCCTGGCGCTGGAGCGCTCGGCCAATGGACCTGGCGCGTACGATCCAGGTGGGGTCGGGCGCCTATCTGGCCGCCTTCATCGTCACCCACATGAATTCGGCGTTCGTGTCGGCGCGGGCGGTCCACAAGATTCAGACCGATTGGGCCTGGGCGACGGGCGCACCCGAAGGATTGCTGCTCGACGCCTGGAACATCCGCCTCGCGCCGCACTATGCCTTGGGCGCCTTCTTCGTCGTCGCCCACCTGTTCTGCGGCCTGCGCCAGGTGCTGCTGGCGCACGGGATGCGCCAGGCCGTCGCCGACCGTCTGTTGGCCGCGGGTCTAGCGGGCGCGGCGGCGCTGTCGGCGACGATCACGGCCGGGCTGTGCGGCCTGCGCCTCTAACCTCACGAGCGGCGCCTCCTGGCGGCCAGGAGCGCACGGTCGTCAGAGGCGTGACAGGATGTGAAGCGTCCCTTCGACCTGATCTCGCCCCTCCTGGCGTAGCCGGGTGGACGCCCGGGCCTTCAGCGCGAAGGTCGGGGCGGCTAGACGGTCGATATAGGCGTCACCATGGGCGAACCGCCCCGAACTGAGCAGCGTCCAGTCCGCTTCGCCGCGTTCGGTGCTGAAGACGAAGTAGCCGCCTGGCCGGAGCGCGCGGGCCGCCGCCGCGAAAACCGCCGTCATGTCGCCAAAATAGATCAGCACGTCGGCGGCGAAGACGAGGTCGAACGTCGTCGGATGCTCGGCCAGGAAGGTCAGCGCCTCGGCCTGGACCAGCGCCTCATAGCCGCCGCGCGCGGCGGCCCGCGCCAGCATGCCGCTCGACAGGTCCACGCCCGTCACCGCGCCGCCCAACGGCGCCAGGACCGGCACGGCCAGGCCAGTGCCGCAGCCCAGGTCCAGCACCCGGTCGAACCTGGAGCGATGGGGCAGGAGCAGCGCGATCAGGTCGGCCGGGCCGCTGTAGCCCAGCATCTCGACGAGCTGGTGGTCGAACCGTTCGGCGAAGGCGTCGAAATGGGCCGCGACATAGTCGGCGGGCGCACGATCGACCGCCGCGCCCTCCAGCGCATTCAGCCTGTAGGCGGTGATCCGGTCCTCCGGCGCGCGAACCTGGCGCCAGCGTTCGACTTGCGCCGCCGCGCCGACATGGCCAAAGACGGCCAGGATCGCCGAGGCCTCCTCGGCGAAGACCGCCAGGCCGTCGTCGTCGCAGCCGCTCGCGGCTTGATAATGTTCCAGAGCTGACTCCACCCCGCCCCCGATCATCTCGGCCAGGCAACGGGTCTGGATCAAGGTCGCCCGGGCGTTATCGCCCAGCGGTTCGACACGCGCGGCTTGTTCGAAGGCCTCGGCGCTGCCCGCGAAGTCTCCGCTCATATAGAGGCTCTGGGCCAGGCAGGCGCTCCAGAAGCCCGGCGCGTCGGGCGACGAGGCGGCGAGGCGCAACGGTTCGACGGCTTGCGCGAAGCGGCGCGTGGCCATGTAGGTCAACCCCAGGCCCAGCCGCGCATCGACCAGATCCGGATCGAGCGCCAGCGCCCGCAGGAAGGCCTGCTCGGCCTGCGGCTGCTGGTCGGCGTTGCTGGCCTGGACGCCCAGGTCCAGCCAGCGTTGGGCTTCCTCGTGCTTCGACATCGGGCTGTCGGTATCACCCGAGGCGCCGGCGCGCTACGCGAAGTCGCTGTCCGTGGATCGGCTCAACGCTTAGCAGGCATGGACCGCCCGCAGGCGCGCCTCCGGATCAAGGCTTGGTTCCGCGCGAAGATCCCTTGGATCAGGGCGCCGCATTCGCGATCAGCGGGGTCCCGGACCGGACAGGGCCTCCGGGCGCGAGCATGCCGCTGAGCTGTGCGTAGAGCCCGGCCTTGTCGAGGAGGTCCTGGTGGAAGCCGGACTCCACGATCCGTCCCCGGTCGAGGACGTGGATGTGATCGACGTCGCGGATGGTCGCCAGGCGGTGAGCGATGACGATGGTGGTGCGGCCGCGCGTCAACTGTTCGATGGCG
>NZ_LMDF01000006.1:0-354493 GCF_001425745.1 Caulobacter sp. Root343
AGCCGGGATCGGTCGTCGGCAGGCTGGCTCCGGGCGACAACGCCGAGCTGGACGTCGAGCTGATCACCCCGATCGCCATGGAAGAGAAGCTGCGCTTCGCCATCCGTGAAGGCGGCCGCACCGTCGGCGCCGGCGTCGTGGCCAAGATCGTCGAGTAATCCTCGAACGATCTAGCTTCGGCTGAGAAATGCGAAGGCCCCGGAGGAAACTCCGGGGCCTTTTGCTTTTTGAGCCATGCCTTCCGACGGGCTTGGCCGAGTCGCCCGAAGGGCTATGCTGACGACCATGATCAGGGTCGCGCCCGTCTATCTCGACCGCATATTTGACGCCGCCGAATACGATGGCCTGACCTGGCTCTCGTCGATGATCTGCGCGTCGGAGGTGTTTCCGGCCCCAGCACATGACTTACGGTCTTCCGCAACCGTTGTTTCTGCTGGTCGAGGGGCTCCTGTGGTTCGCCCAGAGCGGCCGCTCCGGTGTCCGCACATACTTCGAAGCCACGCCCGTCGACCGACAGCGGGCGATGCTGCAAGCCCTTGAGCACGTGGCCGCGCCGAAAGACGTCTTGGGCAATTACCAGTCGGGGATGGAGGCGTGGCGCGACCCGTTCCGAACGACGAACCTCGATCGCTGGATCGACCGAAGCGACGAGGCGATCACCCGCTATCTGTGGGGTCTGGCGAAGACACATCGACCCGAAATCGAAGCCCTCATCGCCTGAAAGCAGGCGATGGCGTGGTTCGAACAAGGGGCGCGAAGCCGGTTCCGCGCTAGTATTTCGTATCCCAGGCTTCCCTGAGGTTATTGATGACCTCGGTGGTCTCGTTTTGGCGCTTGATATTGTCCTGCAAGGACGTATCCGGATCCCGGCGGGCGCTGGTTCTTGCTTGCGCCCTCGCCGCGTCATCTTGGCGGAACACGGCGTCCAGCTGCGGCGAGGACCACCCTGAGCCCGTGCGGATGAAGTCGTAGGTGCGGCTGGCCCGCGTGACGTTGGTTCCCATGCTTTGCGAGAAGCCCACGGTCAGCAGACCCGCGAACGCCGCCAGGGAGTTGCCTTCGACCGGCAAGGTCTCGACGGTCGAGACATAGCTGCACCGATAGACACCCTTGGCTTTCCTGCGGCAGCTGACGTCGCTGACACCGCGCTGCATACGGAGGGTGTCGCCGAAGAACGGTATGCTGGAGACGATCTCGCCGGGGATGCTGGTCTGCCGCAGCCCGTCGCCCCGCGCCGCGAGCGCCGTCACCGTCCTCAGGATGCCCGCCGCGGTCGGGGCGCCGTTCGCGTCCACCAGAGCCTGGCCGCGGGCCGGCGTTGCTGACGCGGCGCGGGAAGGCGCCGCGGCCGTCGTGGCTCGGGCCGGAAGACTGGCCAGGCGGGCCGTTTCCTTATCCTCGGCGGCCAGGCGAACGAGCTCGGCATCGGCCTTCGCATAGCCGAGATCCTTGGCCTTTTGGAACCAGGTCCTGGCGCCTTCGCGATCGTGTAGCCGGGACTCAAGCAATACGCCGACATTGAACGCCGAGGTCACGTTTCCAGCCTTCGACGCCATCATGAAGTATTTTACCGCCACCCCATCGTTCTGGGTCGCGCCGCTGCTGCCTTGATAGGCCATGAGCGCCGTATCGAAGGCCGCGTCGCGGTGTCCGGCGTCGGCGGCTTCCTGGAGCAGCTGGCGGCCAAGCGCCAGGTCCTCGGATGTGGAGGGCTTGCCCAGTAGCAGCGTTCCGTAGAGGTATTTCCCCTCCCGATTGCCGGCGGCGGCTGATTTCGCCGCCCAGACCATCGCCTCGGCGGGGTCTTTGTCCAGGCCATAGCCATTGATGAGGCAGTTCGTATATTCCGCCATGGCCTTCGCATCGCCTTCGGCGGCCCCGCGTTGGAAGAATTCCGCCGCGCGCGAGGGATCGGCACTGCCGAGGTCGCCCCGCATCAGGATGTAGCCGGCCTTGGTGAAATACGCGGGAAGACCGCGTTCGCCCGCCTTCTCGTACAGCTCGATCGCCAGGTCCGGATCCTTGGCGACGCCCCCCGAGCCGGTCTCCACGAACCAGGCATAGCCGCCAAGTCCGTCCGGCACGTCGGCGTCGGCGGCCTGCTTGTAGAGCGCGGCCGAAGCTTCGTGGAAGCGTGGACCCTTGCCGAAATACAGCAGCCCGAGCGGGACCAGGGCGTAGAGGTTGCCCAGGTCCCGGGAGCGGACCAGCAGCGACTCGGCTTCGGCGGGGTTGGCCGTGACGCCGACGCCTTGGGCGAGGGCGAGGCCATAGTAGCTCAGGCCGCGAGGATTTCCTCCGGCGGCGGCCGTCTTGGCGTAGCCGGCGGCGAGACCCAGGGAGCCCGCATTGCCGAGGTCGAACGCCATCAGCGCGGCGGCGTCCGTGTCGCCGGCGTCGGCGTCGGCTTGCACGGTCCGCCAATGACGCGAGCGCTTGGCCTTCGCGATCAGGTCCTTTGACGGACGCTTAAGCCAGTCGTCCTGGGTCAGACCCCACCGGCTTTCTGACGCGGCGCTCGGGCGCCAGGCCTGGGAGACAAGTTGAGGCGCGACGTCCGCGCCGGTTCTCGCCTGGCCAGCCGTCGCCGTGAGGCTCAGCGCCCCGGCCACGCAGGCCACGAACAGGTATCGCATCGACCGCCCCCGCAGAAGTTGCATCCACTATCAGGCAAGACCCACTGCTACTCAATCCGAAACCCCCTTGAACCTTCGCCGTCCCCACTCTGTTGACCGCCGGCTTGACGGCTTGGGCCGAAAGGCCCAGCACCGACGGAGGGACGGGAGTCAGCGCTTGGATTTGCGACGCAGGATCAGGGGAAATCTCGTCGTCCGCTACGGCCTGGCCGTGGCCCTGGCGGCCGGCGCGGTGCTGCTGCGGTTCGCCCTGACGTCGGTGTTCCCGCCGGGGTTTCCCTATGTGACCTTCTTCCCGGCCATCCTGGTGGCGACCTATTACGGCGGGCTACGGGCCGGCGTGGTCTGCGCGGCGCTGTGTGGCGTGGCGGCCTGGTGGTTCTTCATCCCGCCGGTCCACACCTTCAAGTTCGACCTGTCGATGGCCGTGGCCCTGGCCTTCTACGTGCTCGTGGCCGGTGTGGAGATCTTCTTCATCGACGGCATGCGTACGGCGCTGGACGACCTGGAGGACGAGCGCGAGCGCTATCGTGATCTGGCCGAGAGCCGCGACCTGCTGTACCGCGAGCTGCACCATCGGGTGAGCAACAATCTGCAGGTCGCCGGCGCCCTGTTGCGCCTGCAGGGCCAAGGGGTCGTCGACGCCCGCGCCCGCCAAGCCCTGTCCCAGGCCGGCGAGCGGATCGAGGTCATCGCCCGCATCCAGCGCGAGCTGCACAACCGCACCGGCGAGCCCGTCCCGTTCCGCGCCTTCGCCGAGGCCCTGCTGGCCAGCGCCGCCGCGGCGGCCGGGGCGCGGGTGCGCCTGACCATCGAGGGCGGCGAGCAGCCCCTGCACCCCGACCAGGCCACCCCGGTGACCCTGGTCATGCTGGAGAGCTTCAACAACGCTCTGGAGCATGGCTTTGGCGAGGCCGGGGAGGGCGAGGTGCGGGTGACCCTGGATCAGTCGGGTCTGGCGCATGTGTTGACCGTCGGCAACGACGGCGCCGGCCCGCCGCCGGGCTTCGATCCGGCGACGTCCAAGAGCTTGGGCCTGCGCATCGTTCGCGCCATGGCCCAGCAGTTGGGCGGCAAGTTCGAGATGGCGCGGGAAGACGGCTGGACCGTGTGCCGGCTGAGCTACGCGCCGAAGCGGGATTAGGGGAGGATTTACAGCCTCAGCCGGTAGAACCGCGTGTCCACCGCCATGCGCGGGAACGCCGCCGGCAGGTCGTCGGCCTCGACCCTCGCGAAGCCGTTCTTCTCGTAGAACCGGTGGGCGGCCTGGAAGCGGTCGGTGGTGCCCAGCCACACCGTCTTCACGCCGCGATTTCGGGCATGGGCGAGGGCCGTGTCCAGCAGGGCCTGAGCCGCGCCGACCGGTCCGCGCGCGCTCGGCTTGACGAACATCTTGCGCAGGGCGACCGCCCCGCCGCCGATGTCCTTGAGGGCGATGGTGCCGACCGCCTCGCCCTCCAGCTCGGCCAGCCAGAATTGGCCGGCGCCGGTCTGGTACCAGGCGGGGATCGCCGCCAGGTCCGGCTGGTCGGCGGCGGTGATCGGAAAGCCGAACTCCTCGCGCTGGATCGGCAGGATCACCCCGACGACGGCGTCTTCGTCGCCGGGGTGGAAGGTCCTGACGATCACGGCCTGCGCCTAAAGCCGATCGGCCGGGATCGCCTCGCCCTGGGCCTCGCGCGGCGTGGTCATCCGGGCGAGCTTCGGGGCCAGCCAGCGCTCGATGTCGTCGACGATCTCATAGACCACCGGCACCAGCACCAGCGACAGCACCGTCGAGGTGATCAGGCCGCCGATCACCGCCACGGCCATCGGCTGGCGGAACTCCGAGCCGGTGCCGATGCCCAGCGCCGTGGGCAGCATGCCGGCCATCATCGCCAGGGTGGTCATGACGATCGGCCGGGCCCGTTCGTGGCAGGCGTCGACGATGGCCTCGCGCTGGCCCATGCCCGCGCGCTCCTGCTCGATGGCGTACTCGACCAGCAGGATCGAGTTCTTGGCGGCCAGGCCCATCAGCATCAGGAAGCCGATCAGCGACGGCATCGACAGGGACTGGCCGGTGATCAGCAGGGCGAAGAACGCGCCGCCGATCGCCAGGGGCAGGGCCGACAGGATGGTGATCGGCTTGAAGAAGCTGCGGAACAGCAGGATCAGCACGCCGAACACGAGGCCCACGGCCGACAGCAGGGCCACGGCGAAGCCGGTGAACAGCTCGACGAACGCCTCCTGGTCGCCGGCCGTGGCCGGACCGACGCCGGCGGGCAGCTTCTTCATGGTGGGCAGGTTGCCGACGTCGGTCATCGCCTGGCCCAGCTGGGCCCCGTTGTTGAGATCGGCCTCGATGGTCACCTGCCGCTTGCGGGCGAAGCGGTCGATCTTGGCCGGGCCAGCCTGGAACGACAGGTCGGCCACACTATCCAATCGCGTTGTACCGCCGCTGGCGGTGGGTACGCGCAGGGCGCCCAGGGCCTCGAGGTCTCGGCGGCTGTCGGCCGGCAGGCGCACGCGGATCGGGATCCGCCGCTCACCCTGGGTCATCTTGGCGACGTTGGCGTCGATGTCGCCCACCGTGGCGACGCGGGCGATGGCGGCGATGTCGGCCGAGTTGACGCCCAGCCGGGCGGCCTCGTCGGCCTTGGGCCGGATCAGGATCTCCGGACCGCTGGGCGGCGAGGAAGGGCGCGGGTCGGCGACGGTGTCGAGCTTCTGCATTTCGCGCTCGATCTGGGCGGCCGTGCGCTCCAGCAGCGGGCCGTCCTCGGAGATCAGGATGGTCTGGACCTCGGAGGTGCCCCAGTCGCCCAGCAGGTTGACGCGGGCGTCGGGGATGTCGTGCAGGCCGTTGCGGACCGCCTGCTTGATCTCGGTGACGGTCTGGTCGCGGTCGCCGTTCAGCACGATGGTGATGGTGGCGTCGCGGATGTCGGCTCCGCTCTGGCCGCCCCAGCCGCTGCCGATGTTCGAACCGACCTGGGCGAAGACGTGGGCCACTTCCGGGCGCTTGCGGAACATGGTGGTCACCGACTGGACCGTGCGTTCCATGTCGGCCGTGGTCGCGCCGGGCGGGCCCTGGACCTTCAGATAGTAGTAGTTGTTGTTGGCCGCCGGCTGGAACGCGGTGGGCAGGAAGCCGGCCAGCATGATCGAGCCGACGAAGATCAGGCCGCCGATGATGCAGGCCAGGATCCGGTGGTCCAGCGACCAGTCCAGGACATTGCGGTAGAAGCCCTTGAAGTCCTTGCGCGGATGCGGGTTCTTGGCCGGCTTGAGGAAATAGGCGGCCAGCAGCGGCGTCAGAAGGCGGGCGACCACCAGCGAGAACAGCACCGCCACGGCGACCGTCAGGCCGAATTCCTTGAAGAACTGGCCGGGCGTGCCGGGCATGTAGGACACCGGCACGAACACCGCGACGATGGTGAAGGTGGTGGCCACGACGGCCAGGCCGATGGCGTCGGCCCCCTCGATCGCCGCCTGGAAGGGCCTCTGGCCCCGGGCGACGCGCTTTTCGATGTTCTCGATCTCGACCACGGCGTCGTCGACCAGGATGCCGATGACCAGGGTCAGGGCCAGCAGGGTCACGACGTTCAGCGAGAAGCCCATGATCGCCATGAAGGCGAAGGTGGGCACCAGCGACACCGGCATGGCGATGGCGGTGATCAGGGTGGCGCGCCACTCGCGCAGGAACAGGAACACCACCAGCGAGGCCAGCAGCATGCCTTCCAGCAGGGTGTGCTCGGTGGCCGCGAAGCTGGCGCGGGTCTCGTCGACGGTCGAGAAGATCTTCACGAAGGTGACGCCGCCCTGCTTCTCGGCCAGCTTGTCGACGGCGGCCTTGACGCGGTCTTCGACGGCGACATCGCTGGAATCGCGGGTCTTCATCACCTGGAAGGCGACCACGGGCTTGCCGTCGAGACGGGCGAAGCCGCGCTGCTCCTCGGCGCCCTGGCCGACCTGGGCCACGTCGGTCAGCTTGACGTAGCGGCCGCCGGCCACCGGGATGGTGATCTGGCGCAGCTGCTCGACCGTGGTGGCCGCGCCCAGCACGCGCAGGGTCTGCTCGCGGCCGCCGACATTGGCGCGGCCGCCGGGGGCGTCGACGCTGAAGCTGGCCAGGGCCGTGTTCAGCTGCGGGGCGGTGACGCCGAACGAGGCCATGCGGTCCGGGTCGATGATGACGTTGATCTCGCGATCGACGCCGCCCACGCGCGCCACCTGGGCCACGCCCTTCTCGCCCTGCAGGGCGCGGGTGACGCTGTCGTCGATGAACCACGACAACTCGGTCGAGCTCATGTTCGGGGCCGAGACGGCGTAGGTGATGATCGGCGCGCTGGTGATCTCCAGCCGCTGGACGATCGGCTCGTCCACCTCGCGCGGCAGCAGCGAACGGGTCTGGTCGACCTTGGAGCGGACCTCGTCGGTGACCTTCTGCAGGTCCTCGCCGAGGTTGAACTCGATCGTCGTGGTCGAGGCGCCCTGGACCACCGACGAGCGGATGGTCTTGACGTTGGAGATGCTGGCGACCGCGTCCTCGATCGGGCGGGTGACCTGGGTCTCCATCTCGCCGGGCGCGGCCCCGCTCTGGGTGACCGTCACGGTGACGGCGGGGAACTCGACGTTCGGGAACTGCTTGATCGGCAGGGCCATGTAGCAGCCGATGCCCGCGATCATCAGGGCGATGAACAGCACCGCGACCGGGATCGGGTTGCGGATCGCCCAGGCCGAGACTTTCAGCTCGGCGGTCTTGTGGCCGTCAGGCTTCTGTTCGCTAATCATCAGCGGGCGGCCTGTTGCTGGGCCGGGCGAATGACGTCGCCGTCGGTGATGAACGATGCGCCGCCCAGGACGATGCGCGTCCCGGCGGGCGGGCCCTGGATCAGCTGAGCCCAGCCGCCGCCCTTCTGGCCGATCTTCACGGCGGCCTGGTGGGCGCGATTATTGCTGTCGACCGTCATCACATAAAGGCCATCGGCCTCGTAGCGGATGGCCGATTCCGGGATGGCGGTCACCGGCGCGGTGGACGCGCCGAAATTGGCGCGGCCAAAGCCGCCGGGGCGCAGGTCGGGACGCACGGGCAGGCGCACGCGCACCTTGCCCAGGCGGTTGGCGCTGTCGACGCGCGGGCTGACCAGGCGCACCACGCCGGAGATCGACTGGCCGCCGGGCAGGGACACCTGGGCCGGTTGGCCGGCGCGGATCCCGGCCAGGTCGGCCTCGTTGACCTCGGCGTCCAGCTCGACCAGGCCATCGCGGGCGATGGTGAACCACGGGGTCGTACCGCCGCCGGCGATCTGGCCGGGCTGGACGCCGCGCTGGAGCACCCGGCCGCTGACCGGCGAGGTGATGGTCATCCGCGAGACGCGGGTGCGTAGCTCCTTCAGCGCGGCTTCCTGAGCCTTGGCCTGGTAGCGGCGGGTCTCGATCTGCTCTTGGCTGAGGATGCCCTGGCCGTCGAGGCCGGAGACGCGGGCGGCCTCGGCCTGGGCCTGAGCGGTGACGGCCGCCTGCTGGTCGACCTGGGCGCGCAGCAGGGTGTCGTCCAGCTGGGCCAGAGGCTGGCCGGCGCGCACCCAGTCGCCTTCGTCGGCATAGAGGCGGGCGACGCGATAGCCCGTCAGCTCCGAGCCGACGGCGGCCTCCTCGCGCGAGACCAGAAGGCCCGAGGCCTCGATCCCGCCGCCCAGCGGGCGGGTCTCGACGCTGCCGACGCTGACCGTGCGGGCCTGGGCGGCCGCGCTGGCCGGCTTCTTGGCGGTCTCGTCGGGCTTCTTGCCGCAAGCGGTGAGCCCGATAGCGGAGCAGACCAGGGCGGTGGCGATCATGGAACGGGTCGTCATCGGGGCGGGTCTCATTGGGCGGAAGCCTTGCCAGAAGAGGCTTGGGGGGGGACGGCTTGCGGCGACCAGCCGCCGCCGAGGGCCTTGTAGGTCTGGACGGCGCGTTGCAGCGCCTGGGTCTGGGCCCCGGTCAGGGCGGCGCGGGCCGAGCGCCAGGACTGTTCGGCCTGCAGGGCCGTGGTCAGGTCGGTCAGGCCCATGGCGTAGCCCTTGCGGCTGGCCTCGTAGGCGACGGCGGCGCGGCGCTCGCCGGCGGTCAGCAAGGTGACGCGGCGTTCGTCGGCGTCCTGCTGGACCAGCGCGCCCTCGACCTCGCCGAACGCCGTCTGGACGGTCTTCTCATAAGTGACGGCGGCCTGCTCGACCCGCGCGTTGTCGGCCTTGATGTCGGACATCAGCTTGGGGATGTTCAGCACCGGGATCGACAGGTTCGCCCCCAGGGTCCAGGCCGAGCTGGTCGTCGAGGCCGTGGAGCCGGGGCTGAGGAAGCTGGGGGTGATCGACTTGGAGATCCCGACGCCCGGCGTCAGGGTCAGGGTCGGAAACAGGGCCAGTTCGCTGATGTTCAGGCTGCCCGAGGCCGAGGCCAGGCGGGCGGCGGCCTCGCGGACGTCGGGACGGCGCGCCAGCAGCTCGGCGGGGGCGGCGGCCGGGACCGGCGGGGCCTTGGCCAGGACCGGCTCGACCGGCAGGCTGGCCAGCGGGTCCACGCCCTTGCCGACCAGGATCAGCAGGCTGCGGCGCGAGGCCTGCAGCTGGCCTTCCAGGGCGGCGACCTGCGCCTCGGCCTGGGCGAGGTCGGCGGCGGTGCGGTCGCCCTCGGACGTCGCCGACAGGCCGCGGCGGCCCTTCTCGGCCGAGACATCGTACAGCGACTTGGCGATGCGGGCGTTTTCGCGGGCGTCCTGCAGCTGGACGGCGTAGCCGCGCGCCTCGAAATACGACTGGGCGACATTGGCGGCCAGGGCCGCGCGGGCGCCTTCATAGGCGAAGCGGGCGGCGGCCAGGTCATTGTCGACCACCCGGCGGGCGGCGCCCCGGCGGCCGATCAGATCGAGCTCCCAGGAGACGTCGAAATTGGCCGAATAGGTCTTGCTGACCCCGCCCTGGGTGAAGCCGCCGGTGCCGCTCTGGTCGATGATGTCGGTGTCGGTGCGCTTGGCCGAGCCCACGAGCGGCGTCTGCGGGATGTAGATCTGGCGGATCTGGCCCTGGCGCACCGCGCGGGCCTCCTCCAGCCGGGCGGCCGCCAGGCGGGCGTCGGGGGCCTGGGCCAGGGCGGTCGTGACCAGGTCATTCAGGACCGGATCGTTGAAGGCGGCCCACCATTGGTCCAGGGCCTGGGACGGCAGCGGCGTCCCACGCGGCGCCTCGTAGGCGGCAGGCAGACGCGCATCAACCTGGCGCGCTGGGGTGGTGCAGGCCGACAGGCCCGCGCCGGTCAGCACGGCGGCCGAGACGAGCAGGACGCGGGACGAGCCAACGGGCCGGCCTGGACGCGGGGGAGCGCCGGTCTTGGCGAGACGCATGAAGTTTCTAACCCAGTTATTGTTGGCCCGCTGGCGGGGCTTGGCGACCAATGTTTTCCCACTTAGGCGCGCATAGGCCGAAGGAAAACCCCCCAGCCGACGCTTTAGCGAAGCTTATGTTGCGGCGCCCGAGTCCTCCGGCGTCGCGGGAACCATACCTTTCCATGGTGCGGCGGGATGACGCGGGGCGTGTTGCTCTTTCCTTGCGGCAGTTGACGGCGCTGTAAAACATACCGCATCATCGAAACAGATGTTCGACTTCATTGATCGGCATCCGCTCTGGTTGCGAAACCAGAGGAGTATGCGTGGCTTTTCAAGCATCCGGCCCAAGGGGACCACGGCTTGTCGGCTCTAGACGGCGCATCACCAAGTTTCGAAAACGAACGCTCCTCGCGGCGTGCCGGCTTAGCCGCGCGCGTCCGAGGCCGCGCGCCGTTCGGGAGACCGCCGCCAAGTTGAACGTCCTCTGGCCTCGCGAAGACGAGCGGCCAGTCAAAGAATAATCGAGGGAGGGAAAACCATGACACGAACCAGCTTCCTGCGCGGAGGCTCGCGCCTCGCGCTGGCCATCGCGCTCGGCGGAGGACTAGCGGGCGCGACCGCCGCCCAGGCGCAGCAGAAATCCAACAACGACGCCCCGGTCGAGGTCGAGGAAGTCGTCGTCACCGGCTCGTTCATCAAGGGTACGCCCGAGGACGCCGCCCTGCCGGTCGACGTGATCGGCGCCGAGGAGCTGCAAAAGCGCGGCTCGCCTTCCACCGTCGAACTGCTGAAGGCGCTGTCGGTGTCCAGCGGCGTGCTGGGCGACACCAACCAGTTCGATAGCCGCGCCCAGGGCTCGGAAGGCTCGGGCTCGGTCAACCTGCGCGGCCTGGGTTCGCAGCGCACCCTGGTGCTGCTGAACGGCCGCCGCATGGCGATCAACCCGTTCGGCCAGGCCGGCGCGGGCATCGTCGACACCAACATCATTCCCGCCGCCGCCATCGGCCGGCTTGAGGTGCTGAAGGACGGCGCCGCGGCGACCTATGGCTCGGACGCCATCGCCGGCGTGGTCAACTTCATCACCAAGAAGAACTTCCAGGGCCTGGAGGCGGCCGCCGACTACCGGATCGTCGATGGGTCGAAGGGCGACTACGGCCTCAGCCTCACGGCGGGCAAGGTGTGGGACAACGGCAACGTCCTGGCCAGCATCGGCTGGCAGCATCGCTCCAAGCTGTCGGTCGCCGACCGTGACTGGGCCAACAAGCCCTATCTGAGCAATCCGGAAGCCGGCTGGTCGGCGGCTGGCAACCCCTCGACCTTCATCCCGCTGGCCAGCACCACCAGCGGCATGCGCGATCCGGCTTGCGCGGGCCTGGGCGGCTTCCCCGGCTTCAGCGGTCTGACCCCGGTCTGCTACTGGCACTACACCCCGTTCGACAACCTGGTCGAAAAGTCGAACGCCGTGCAGGCCTATGCCGAGGCCAACGCGGATCTGTCCGCCAAGACCAAGTTCCACGCCGAGCTGCTGTACTCGCACACCGACGTGCCCGACTGGAACACCTCGCCGTCCTACGCCGCCCTGGCGGTGCCGACCGCGGAAGCCTCGCCCATCGCAGGGCGCTACATCGTGCCGTCCACCAACCCCGGCCTGATCGCCTTCATGGCGGCCAATCCGACGGTGCAACTGACCAGCCTGGTCACCGGCGCCACCTCGACCGTACCCAGCTCGATCTTCGCCTTCGGCGCCATCAACGCCGCCAACCGGCCGTTCGCCCTCGGCGGCAATCCGAAGTTCGGCTACGGCCCCTCGATCGGCTCGCGCTCGTTCGACGCCTTCCGCGTCTCGGCTGACCTATCCGGTGAATTCGAGAATGGCATCGGCTGGGACGTCGCCCTGACCTATTCGCAGGAAGTGGGCGTGCGCACCGGCTACGACACCCTGGTCAACCGCTTCGCCCTGGCGCTGCAGGGCCTGGGCGGACCGCTGTGCGACAGCAACCCGACCACCCCTGGTGTCCAGGGCACGCCGGGTGTCGGGCAGTGCATGTATTACAACCCCTTCGCCAGCGCGATCCCCAGCAACGCGATCACTGGCGTGGCCAACCCGGCCTACAACTCGGCCCTGGCCAACAACAAGGACCTGGTCGACTGGTTCTTCAAGAAGCTGTCGACCAAGCAGTCCTCGCGCCTGTTCGTCGGCGAGGCGGTGCTGAACGGCAAGACCAGCATCACCCTGCCGGGCGGCGACGTGGCCTGGGCCGCGGGCGTCCAGTATCGCCGCACCTATTTCAAGGCCGACTACAACGACATCAGCAACGCCGCGATCAATCCGTGCGTGAACACTCCGGACTTCGGCGTGACCACCTGCACCGGCTCGCAACGCAACGGCCCGTTCATGTTCCTGGGAGTCGGCAACGAGGCCGATAACCAGAGCGACGTGATGGCCGGGTTCGGCGAGCTGTCAGTGCCGATCACCGAGGACTTCCAGGCCCAGCTCGCCGCCCGCTACGAGAAGTACGGCGGCGCGGTCGGTTCGACCTTCAACCCCAAGGCCTCGTTGCGCTGGCAAGCGACCAAGTGGATGGCGGTCCGCGCGTCGGCCGGTTCGACCTTCCGCGGGCCGCCTGATCCGCTGACCACAACGACCTCGATCACCTCGCTGCAAGGCATCCTGGGCGTGTTCCGGGCCGTGGACATCTTTGGCAACCCGAACCTGAAGCCGGAAAAGGCCAAGACCTATAATTTCGGCCTGCTGTTCAACGCCGGCGACTTCAAGGCCAGCGTCGACTACTTCGCCTTCGACTTCAAAAACCCAATCGTGGCCGAGCCGGTGGCCGGCATGGTCTCGGCGCTCTATCCGAATGGGGCGGCCGGTTCCAACAACTGCGCCGATCCGGCCTATGCGGGCCTGGTCGCGCGCTTCACCTTCAACGGCGCCTGCGGGACGCCGACGACCAGTATCGCCCGCCTGCGCACCAACTACATCAACGGCGCGCCGGTGAAGAACTCGGGCCTCGACTTCTCGGCCGATTACCGGTTCAGGAACGTGCTGGGCGGCGACGTCGCCATCGGCGGCAACGCCACCTACATCCGCAAATACAGCGTCGGCGCCACCCAGGTGGAAGGGATCACGGTCGAGAAGCCATTCGACGCCGTGGGTCTGCTGAACTACCAGACCACGGTCGTGCCGATCCCCAAGTGGAAGGGCGACGTCTTCGTCGAGTGGAACATGGGGCCGCATAACCTGCGGGTCTCGGTCAACTACATCGGGTCCTACACCGACCAGCGCACCGCCCCGTTCGCGGCCAACGCCTACAAGGACACCACGGGCGCGGGTGTGACGGTCGCCGCCGGCAAGAAGATCGACGCGCAGATCCTGACCAACCTGGCCTATCGCGTCTTCCTGCCCTGGGACACCACCGCGACCCTGGCGATCACCAACGTGTTCGACAAGGACCCGTCCTACGCCCGCCTCGACCTGGGCTACGACCCGTTCACCGGCGATCCGCTGGGCCGCACCTACAAGTTCGGCCTGCGCAAGAAGTTCTAGTTCGTTCCTCGAAACGTGTGGGAACTCACGGCGCGTCCTCCCCCAGGACGCGCCGTCTTCTTGTGTGGTCGCTCAACTCACCAATGCGCGCCCGGCATGTGTCGATACGGCCTTAGCATTGGTTTGAAATCGAACCTGGCGCCTAGTCTTCACTAATAAAACAACTGGCCTGGACCAGATAAAAAGCGGGAGTGAGACTATGGATCGCAGAAGATTTCTGTCGGCCACCGGTCTGGGCGCGGTCGCATTGGGCGCGGGATCGGGCGCGGCGTCGACCGTGGCGGACGCGGCGCCGAAGCCAAAGGCCGCCGGCGCCAGGGGCGGACCCGCCAAGTTCAAGCTGGGCTGCCAGAGCCCGCCGGCCACCGACGAGCACTTCGCCTTCTTCGCCCGCTACGGCGTCCGCAACTGCAGCAGCAGCGCCAAGATCGCCGATCCGAGCCGGATCTATCCGACCGTCGACGAGCTGAAGGCCCTGAAGGACATGGGCGACCGGCACGGCGTCAGCGTCGACATGGTCGATAGCGTGCTGCTGACCTCGTCGCACATCGATCGCGAGAAGAACCCGGCGATCATGCTGGCCCAGGACCCGCAGCGCGACCGCGACATCGAGGCCTTCCAGACCTTGATCCGCAACTGCGCCGCCGCCGGCATCCCGGCCGTGAAGTACAATATGAGCATCCTGGGCGTGCTGCGCAGCGGCAAGGTCAAGGGACGCGGCGACTCCGAATACGCGGCCTGGAACCTGGCCGAGGCCAAGCCCGCCACCCCGCTGACCCGGGCCGGGGTGGTCGACGCCGACCGGTTCTGGGAGCGGATCACCTATTTCCTCGAGCGGGTCGCGCCGGTCGCCCAGGAGTACAAGGTCCGCATCGCCTGCCACCCGCAGGACCCGGGCGTGCCGCCCAGCGGCTACCAGGGGATCGACCGCGTATTGGGCACGGTCGACGGCCTCAAGCGGTTCATCACCATCAAGGAAAACCCGTATCACGGGCTCAACTTCTGCCAGGGCACGGTGTCGGAAGACCTGCGTGATCCCGGCAAGGAGATCTTCGACGTGATCCGCTACTTCGGGAACAGGAAGAAGATCTTCAACGTCCACTTCCGCAACATCAGGGGCCATCGCGACAACTTCGCCGAGGTGTTCCCGGACGAGGGCGACGTCGACTTCGTCGAGGCCATCAAGGTCTACAAGGAAGTCGGTTACGACGGCATGCTGATGCCCGACCACGTGCCGGAAGTTCCCGGCCACCCCGAGGCGCGCGGCGAGAGCTTCGCCTTCGCATACGGCTATATCCGCGGCCTGATCCAGGCCGCCGACCGACTAGCTTGACGCTCTAGCGGCCGCCGGTCGGGCCGCAAGTACCTGAAGTAGCTCCTGTTTAACCGTCCAGGCCGTCTCGGCTCGGAACGGACGAACTCCTGCGGCCGGTCCGCCGGCGCCCTTCGAGGGACATCCCGATGTCACGACTGATCAAACGCGCCTGCGCATCGTCCGCGCTCGCCCTCGGCACGGTGTGGAGCCTCGCGGCCGCCGCCCAAACCGCCCCGGCCGCCCAGCCCGCCGCTGTCCAGGCCGCCGCTCCCGCCAGCGACATCGTCGAGGAGGTGGTGGTCACCGGCTCGCGGGTCGCCCGGGCCGGCTTCACGGCCCCGACGCCGGTCACCGTGCTGGGCGGCGAGCAGCTGACCAACAGCAGCCCGACCACCCTGGGCGAGTCGCTGAAGCAGATCCCGGCCCTCAACAACTCGGTCGGACCGCGCGGGGCGCAGACCTCGTCAGGGCAGGGCGGGGCGTATCTGGACCTGCGCGGACTTGGCCCCAGCCGCACCCTGACCCTGCTGGACGGCCGGCGCTTCGTGCCCGGCGACGGCAGCGGCCTCGTGGACACCAACCTGTTCCCTCAGGCCTTGGTCGATCGGGTGGAGGTGGTGACGGGCGGCGCCTCGGCGGCCTACGGCTCCGACGCCGTCGGCGGGGTGGTCAACTTCATCCTCAACAAGAAGTTCGAGGGCTTCAAGGGCGAGGTCCAGGGCGGGATCTCGAACTACGACGACGACCAGGAGCAGAAGTACAACTTCGCCTATGGCAAGCGCTTCGCCGACGGGCGCGGCCACGTGATCGGCAGCCTGGAATATTTCAAGAGCAACGGCGTCGACCAGCGGCTGGACCGCCCGGTGGCCCAGAAGAGCTGCCAGGTGATCGCCCTGCCGGCCGGCTCGGCCACCTTGCGCGATTTCGCCTGCGGGGTGCGGGTCTCCAACGCCAATTTCGGCGGGCTGATCACCAACACCGCCCTGGCCGGCACGACCTTCACCGCCGACGGCGCCCCGATCCCGTTCAACTACGGAACCCTGCGCACCGGCTCGACCATGGTCGGCGGCGACGGGGTGATCCCGCAGTTCGCGCCGCTGACCTCGGCGATCGACAAGCGCATCGCCTTCCTGCGCGGCAGCTGGGACCTGACGCCGAAGACCAACGTCTATCTGGAGGCCAGCTACGGCAAGGTGGCCCTGGGCTATCAGGTCGGCTCGTACCACAACCAGCTGGGCAACACGGCCCTGACCATCCGCCGCGACAACGCCTTCCTGCCGACCTCGCTGCGTGACCGGATGACGACGCTGAACCTGCAGACCTTCAGCCTGGGCCGCTACGACAACGACATCCCGCAGAGCAAGGTCACCACCGACAACACCACCTACCGGCTGGTCGGCGGCGTCAACGGCGAGATCGGCGGCTGGAAGTGGGACGGCTATTTCGAGCGCGGCGACAACAAGCGGAAACTGCAGATCGGCAACGACCTGCTGCAGGCCCGCTATGTCGAGGCCGCCGACGCGGTGGTCAGTCCGACGACCGGCGCGATCGTCTGCCGCTCCAGCCTGACCATGCCCGGCAACGGTTGCGTGCCGATCAACGTGTTCGGCTATCATCCGCCCAGCGAAAGCGCCTTCCGTTACATCACCGCCACCAACGCCGCGATCCAGAAGTCGTACGAGCACCTGGTGGCCTTCAACCTGTCGGGCGAGCCGATCTCGACCTGGGCTGGGCCGGTGTCGCTGGCCCTGGGCGCCGAGTATCGCGAGCAGGGCTTCGACCAGAAGGTCGACGCGCTGTCCGAGACCTTCAACCCGGTGACCAACAGCCCCGGCCCGTTCCGGGTCGGCAACCCCAAGGCCCAGTCGGGCAGCTACAACATCAAGGAAGGCTACGTCGAAACCGTGGTTCCGCTGGCCAAGGATCTGCCCTGGGCCAAGGAGCTGGAGCTGAACGCGGCGGCCCGCTACACCGACTACAGCACCAGCGGCGGGGTCACGACCTGGAAGATCGGCCTGTCCTACGCGCCGATCGAGGGGGTGCGGTTCCGGGCCACGCGGTCCAAGGATATCCGGGCCCCGAACCTCTACGAGCTCTACCAGAAGGGCCAGTCCAACTACATCGTGTCGATCTTCGACCGGGTGCGCGGCGTGACGGCGACCAACGTCAAGCAGCTGCAGCTGGGCAATCCGAACCTGGTGCCGGAAGTGGCCGAGACTACGACGTTCGGCGTCGTCTATCAGCCCTCGTTCGCGCCGGGCCTGGGGCTGTCGGTCGACTACTATGACATCGACATCAAGGACGCGATCGCCACCCCGACGCCCCAGCAACTGATCGACGACTGCGCGGCCGGCGTGCAGGCGCGCTGCGCGTTCCTGTATCGCGACGCCGCCGGCGGGCTGATCGGGGTGGACTTGGTCAACCTCAACCTGTCGGCCTTCAAGACCCGCGGCGTCGACATCGAGGCCAGCTACGGCTTCGACCTCGCCACGATCCGTGACGGATTGCCAGGGCGACTGAGCACGCGGGTGATCGGCAGCTATGTCGACACCTTCACCAGCATCGTGCCCGGCGCGCCGGTCGTGAATCGGGCGGGGGAGGCGGCCAATCCGAAATGGCGCTGGAACGCCCAGGCGACCTACGACGCCGAGCCGTGGTCGCTGTTCCTGCAGGCGCGCCACACCGGCGAGGTGTCCTACGATCTGAGCACGGCGCCGACCGACCTGCCGCAGCTGAAGATCAAGCCCGAAACGCTGGTCGACACCCGGGTCTCGTACAAACTGCCCACCCGTAGCGGCGACTGGACGGCCTATTTCAGCGTCAACAACGTCTTCAACAACCTGCCGCCGGAATTCGCGCCGACGGCGGGGTCGTATGACCCGATCGGGCGGTTTTACCGGGCGGGGGTGAAGTTCGTGTACTGAGGTCGAAGCCCTCCAACCCGTGTCATCCCGGAAGCCTCGCAGAGGCTATCCGGGACCGCCGGAAGCGCTGAGCTTCCCGCGGTCCCGGCTCTCCGCTCCGCTACGGCCGGGATGACAGAAAGAGAGTTTTGTCATTTCTTATACGACATAAGAATTCACTGATAAAATATCCGCTTGTCAAAGCCACTCCGGAGTGATCACTGGTTCGCGGGCGTCGGCCGGCATTCCAGCAGCTCCGCCCCAACGTGATGTCGGCCGTCCGGGCCGGCGCTGATCAGGGGAGTTCGACATGACCCGCTTGACCCGTCGGCAGGTCGCCGCCGGCGCCGCCGCGAGCGCGGTGGCCGTCTCGACCCGAGTTCAGGCCAAGGGCGGAACCCGTGGCAAGCACGAGCTGTGGTACGCACAGCCCGCCGCCCAATGGGTCGAGGCTCTGCCGATCGGCAACGGCCGGCTGGGGGCCATGGTGTTCGGCGACGTCTCGGCCGAGCGGCTGCAGCTGAACGAACACACCCTGTGGAGCGGCGGCCCCTACGACCCGGTCAATCCGCGCGCCCAGCAAGGCCTCGGGCCGGTCCGCGCCTTGATCGCCGAAGGCCGCTTCGCCGACGCGGAAAAGCTCGCCAACGAGGCCCTGGTCGCCACCCCGCCGCGCGAGATGGCCTATCAGCCGTTCGGCGACCTCGGCATCCGCTTCGTGGGCAAGCAGGGGACCGTCAGCGGCTATCGCCGCTCGCTGGACCTCGACGACGCCATCGCCGAGACCACGTTCGAGATCGACGGCGTCCGCTATCACAGGCGGGTCCTGGCCTCGCCGGTCGATCAGGTGATCGCGCTGGAGATCACCGCCAGTAAGCCCGGAGCGCTGAACTTCGACCTGACCCTGACCCCGGCCCAGACGGTCAACCAGGTCGTCCACGAAGGCCGCGACACGCTGAAGGTCTCGGGCCGCAACAACGACGGCGAGGCCGGCATTCCTGGGGCCCTGACCTTCTGCGGTCGGGCCAAGGTGATGGCCAAGGGCGGCGCGGTCAGCGGCGAAGGCGGCCAGCTGTCGGTGCGCGGCGCCGACCGGGCGACGATCCTGGTCGCCTTGGCCACCAGCTACCGGCGGTTCGACGACGTGAGCGGCGACCCCGACGCGACCACCCGCGGTCAGATCGACCGCGCAGCCCGGAAGTCCTTTGAGCGTCTCGCCCGCGACGCCTCGGCCGCGCACCGCTTGCTGTTCGACCGGGTCAGCCTGGACCTCGGCGGCAGGACCGATCCGGCCGTTCCCACCGACCTGCGCCTGGCCCGCAACGAGACGACCGACGATCCGGCCTTGGCGGAGCTCTATTTCCAATACGCCCGCTACCTGCTGATCGCCTGCTCGCGCCCCGGCGGCCAGACCGCCAACCTGCAGGGCCTGTGGAACGACCAGGTCAAGCCGCCTTGGGGCTCGAACTACACGATCAACATCAACACCCAGATGAACTACTGGCCCGCCGAGGCCGGCGGTCTGGCCGAGTGCGCCGAGCCGCTGTTCGACCTGATCAAGGATATCTCCGAGCGCGGCGCGGTGACCGCCCGCCAGATGTACGGCGCAAGGGGCTGGGTGGCCCACCACAACACCGACCTGTGGCGCGGGACCGCGCCGTTCGACCACGCCAAGGCCGGGTTGTGGCCGACCGGCGGCGCCTGGCTGTGCCTGCACCTGTGGGATCGCTACGATTACGGCCGCGACAAGCGGTTCCTGGCCCGCGCCTATCCGCTGATGCGCGGCGCGTGCCTGTTCTTCCTCGACACGTTGCAGGCCGACGCGGCCACCGGCTGGCTGGTCACCAGCCCCTCGGTGTCGCCGGAAAACCGCCACGGCTTCGGCTCGACCCTGTGCGCGGGTCCGACCATGGATATGCAGATCCTGCGCGACCTGTTCGACCACACTCGCGAAGCGGCGCGGATCCTGGACCTCGATCCCGACCTGCGCGCGGAGCTCGCCAAGACCCGCGAGCGCCTGGCCCCTACCCGGATCGGCGCGCAAGGCCAGATCATGGAGTGGAAGGACGACTGGGACGCCGTCGCGGTCGATCCCAAGCACCGCCACGTCTCGCACCTCTACGGCCTGTTCCCCAGCTGGCAGATGGATCCCGCCGTCCATCCGGACCTGGCGGCGGCGGCGCGGCGCACGCTGGAGACACGCGGCGACAAGACCACCGGCTGGGCCATCGCCTGGCGGATCAACTTGTGGGCCCGGCTGAAGGACGGGAACCACGCCCACGATGTGCTGCGGCTGCTGCTGGCCCGTGAGCGGACCTATCCCAATCTGTTCGACGCCCACCCGCCGTTCCAGATCGACGGCAATTTCGGCGGCGCGGCGGCGATCCTGGAGATGCTGGTCCAGAGCAAGGGCGAGATCGTCGACCTGCTGCCCGCCTTGCCCAGCGCCTGGCCCACCGGGTCGCTGCGCGGCGTCAGGGTTCGCAACGCCGGCGAACTGGACCTGACCTGGCGCGACGGGAAGCTGGAAAGCGTGACGCTGCGCTGCGCCACCTCGGACTATCGGACCCTCAAATGCGGCGAGGTCAGCCGTCGGATCTTCGTGCGCGCCGGCGAGCGCGTCGTTCTGGCGGGACCGTCTCTGCAGGGATCGGCAAGGGCCTCGTGAAGTCTGTTCAGTTTCGTTTGACGTGTGGATTTCACTTTCATATAAGAAATGAAAGATCACGAATAAAACGATCGGGAGGAAGTGACATGCGGAAGCTGACGATGGGGGTGATGGCGCTGGCGCTAGCCTCGAGCGCGCCCGCCTGGGCCCAGGACTCGGTCGGCGCCCCGCCGGAACAGACCCACTTCAAGGTCTCGACCTACAAGCCCGCCGTCCACGACGCCGCGACGGCCAAAGCGCTGAAGCAGTTCAACCACGATCGCTATTCGATGTTCATCCACTGGGGGATCTACGCCCAGGCCGGCGGCGTCATTCGCGGCAAGCGCTATTACGGCGCGTCCGAATGGCTGATGAGCAACAGCAAGACGCCCAGCGCCGAATATCTGAAGCTGGCGGAAGACTTCAATCCGGTCGACTTCGACGCCCGCGCCTGGATGAAGACCATGAAGGCGGCCGGCTTCCGCTACATGGTGATCACCGCCAAGCACCACGACGGCTTCGCGATGTTCAAGTCGGCCGCTTCGCCGCACAATATCGTCGACGGCACCAAGTTCGGCCGCGACCCGCTGAAGGAACTGGCCGAGGCCGCCAAGGCCGAAGGCATCGGCCTGGGCTTCTACTACTCGCAGTACCAGGACTGGACCGAGCCGAACGGCGGCGGCAACACCTGGGAGTTCGACCCCAAGAAGGCCGACTTCGCCGAGTACTTCAACCGCAAGGTCGTGCCGCAGGTCACCGAGCTACTGACCAAGTACGGCCCGGTGCGCGAGATCTGGTTCGACACCCCCGGCCCGATGCCCGCGGAATATTCCAAGCGCCTGCGCGAGCTGGTCAAGAAACTGCAGCCTGAGTGCCTGCTGAACAGCCGCATCGGCAACGACCTGGGCGACTACACCTCGCCGTCGGACTCCGAGATCCCGCCGGCCAGCCTGGTGCAGGGCGGCGACTGGGAGTCGGTGTTCACCCACAACCGCAGCTGGGGCTATTCGGCGTTCGACAACGACTTCAAGTCGACCAACACCCTGATCCGTCTGCTCTCCACCTCGGCCAGCCGGGGCGGCAATTTCATGCTCAACATGGGCCCCGACGGCCGCGGCCGTTTCCCCGAGGGCGCGCAGAAGCGCCTGCTGGCGGTGGGCGCGTGGCTGAAGGTCAATGGCGACAGCATTTACGGCACGACCCGCTCGCCCCTGCCGCAGACCCCGTGGGGCGTGGCGACCCAGAAGGGGACCAAGCTGTACCTGCACGTGCTGGATCGCCCGGCCGACGGCGTGGTCCGCGTGCCTGGCCTGAGCGAGCCGGTCACCAAGGTCAGCCTGCTGGCCGGCGGCGCGGCCCTGCGCTTCAAGCAGGCGGCGCCTGGAACTGAAGGCGGCCTGTCGGTCGACCTGCCGGCCGGCGCACCGCCCACCGACGACCTGGTCGTCGTGGTTGAGACGAAGACGCCGGTGGCCGCGCGCCGCGACCAGGGCATCGTGCTCTCGCCGGCCTATGGCCGCCAGCCGCTGGACGTCGCCGACGCGATCCTGAGCCCCGGCGTCACGCTGGACGCGATCAAGACCCAGCTGTCGGTCGACGACACCCGCAAGTTCTACACCCCGGTCGGGCTGGATCCGTCCAAGTCGATCGCCTGGACGGTGCAGGTCGAGCGGGCCGGCGACTACCACATCGACCTGCAGTACTCGGCGACCAAGGAACAGGCCGGCCGCGAAGGCGTGATCGAACTGGGCGACCAGAAGCGCAGCTTCGGCGTCGTCGAGACCGGGACGATCGAGCGTCGCAAGCCGGCCTTCCTGGCGTTCCAGCCGGTCGGCATCCTGCACTTCGACAAGCCGGGCCGCTACCAGGTGACCCTGCGCCCGCAGACCGCCGGCCAGGAGCTGTTCACCCTGCGCACCCTGTACCTCACCCCCGCCAACTAAGCCTTACCCAAGGGCGGGGTATCTGGCCGGACGGCGCTTTGAGGGCGCCGCCCGGCCTTCTTTTTAGCGGGAGTCCAGCACCCGCCCATCCACCTCTCGCGCCGCCCTGACGCCAGCCAGGGCCAGGGTGGTGCGCATCTCGGCGGTCATCATGTCGAGCAGCCGCCCGACCCCCGGACCGCCGGCGGCGGCCAGGGCGTAGACCCAGGCCCGGCCCAACAGCACGCCCTTGGCGCCCAGGGCCAGCATCCGCACCACGTCCATGCCCGACCGGATCCCGGAATCGGCCAGGACCGTCAGGTCGCCGCCGACGGCCTGGGCGATGCTGGGCAGGGCGCGGGCGGTGGACAGGGCGCCGTCCAACTGGCGGCCGCCGTGGTTCGACACCACCAGGCCGTCGGCCCCCAGGCGCACGGCGTCGCGGGCGTCGTCGGGGTCCAGCACGCCCTTGATGATCAGCGGACCGTCCCAGGCCTCGCGGATCCATTCCAGGTCGCGCCACTGGATCGACGGATCGAAATTGGCGCCCAGCCAGCCCATGAAGTCCTCGAGGCCGCTGGCCTCGCCCAGCACCGGGGCGACATTGCCCAGCAGGTGAGGGCGGCCGCGCACCCCGACGTCCCAGGCCCAGTCCGGCTTGCCGCAGATCTGGGCGTAGCGCCGGAAGGCGGCCAGGGGGCCCGACAGGCCGCTATGGGCGTCGCGCCGCCGGGCGCCGGGCACAGGCATGTCGACGGTGAACACCAGGGCGCCGGCGCCCTCCGCCTTGGCCCGAGCGATCAGGTCGCGCATGAAGCCCCGGTCGCGGATGACATAAAGCTGGAACCAGATCGGGGCCGGGCTGGCGGCCGCCACTTCGTCCAGGGCGCAGACCGAGACGGTCGACAGGCAGAAGGGCAGGCCGCGCTCGGCCGCCGCCCGCGCCGCCTGGACCTCGCCGCGTCGCGCGTACATTCCGCTCAGCCCCACGGGTCCCAGGATGATCGGCGCGGCCAGGGTCTGGCCGAACAGCGCGGTGGTCAGATCGACGCCGCTGACGTCCTTCAGCACCCGTTGGCGCAGGGCCAGCCCGGCCAGGTCGCCGACATTGCCGCGCAAAGTCCGTTCGTCCCCCGCGCCGCCATCGATATAGTCGAACAGGAAGCGCGGCAGCCGCTTGCGGGCGGCGCGCCTGAAGTCCTCGGTCGAGGTGGCGATCATCGGGGTCTCCAGGGATTCGTCGGCTTGTATTTCTTATATGAATGTGTATTTCACATTTGGCGAAAACACTATGCGTAGCCTAAGCGGAGGGGACAAACCCGGCATGATCTCGGAAGCCCAGTCCTCCCTCGCCCAGCGCCCTTTGCCCAAGCGGGCGATCCGTCGCACCGGCCTTTCGCTCAGCGTGCTGGGCCTGGGCGCGGCGTCGGTCGGCAATCTCTATCATCCGGTCAGCGACGACGACGCGCGCGCCACCCTGGCGGCGGCGCTGGACGCGGGCCTGACCTATGTCGACACCGCGCCCCGCTACGGCCACGGGCTCAGCGAGCGCCGGGTCGGCGACGTGGCGCGCGGCCGCGACGACGTGGTGCTGTCGACCAAGGTTGGCCGCCTGCTCACCCCAGACCCGCGCCTGAAGGGTGACGCCGAGCGCTACGGCTTCCGCTCGCCCCTGCCGTTCGAGCAGGTCTACGACTACAGCCACGACGGCATCCTGCGCTCGTACGAGGACAGCCTGCAGCGGCTGGGCCTGGCCCGGATCGACATCCTGTACGTCCACGACATCGGCCCGATGACCCATGGCGACGACGACGCGCGGACCTTCGCCCAGCTGACGGCCGGCGGCGGCTTCCGGGCGCTGGAGCGGCTGCGCGACAGCGGCGCGATCGACAGCTTCGGCCTGGGCGTCAACGAGTGGCAGGTGTGCCTGCGGGCCATGGAGCATGTCGATCTCGACGTGGTCCTGCTGGCCGGGCGCTACACCCTGCTGGAGCAGACGGCGCTGGAAAGCTTCCTGCCGACCGCCCTGGCGCGCCAGCTGTCGGTGGTGATCGGCGGGGCCTACAATTCCGGGATCCTGGCGACGGGGGTCAAGGGCGCGGGGCCGCACTATTACGACTACGGCGAGGCGCCGGCCCAGATCGTCGAGCGGGTCCGCCGCCTGGAGGCGCTGAGCGACCGCCACGGGATCCCGCTGGCCGCCGCCGCCCTGCAATTCTGCCTGGCCCATCCGGCCGTGGTCAGCGTCATTCCGGGCCTCGGCTCGGTCGCGCGGGTGCGCCAGACCCTCGCGCTGTACGGCGCCGCCATCCCCGCCGCGTTCTGGCGCGAACTGCGGGCGGAAAACCTCGTCGATCCGCAAGCGCCGCTGCCCGGCGAAGACCTCTAGGACCCTACCGATGAACGACACACGACAAGCAGCGGCCGGACGGCTGGCCGGCAAGACCGCGCTGATCACGGCGGCGGGACAGGGCATCGGCCGCGCCACGGCCGAGGCCTTCCTGCGCGAAGGGGCGGCGGTCATCGCCACCGACCTCAACATCGACGCCGTGGCGACGATCGACGGCGCGACGCCGCGGGCGCTGGACGTCACCAACCTCGAGGCGGTCCGCGCTATCGCCGCCGAGTTCCCGCAGGTCGACGTGCTCTACAACTGCGCCGGCTTCGTCCACGCCGGCACGATCCTGGACTGCGACGAGGACGCCTGGGCGTTCTCCAACAGCCTGAACGTCACGGCCCAATACCGGATGATCCGCGCCATCCTGCCGGGCATGATCGCCAAGGGCGGCGGCTCGATCATCAACATGTCGTCGATCGCCTCGTCGATCAAAGGTGTGCCCAATCGCTTCGCCTACTGCGCCACCAAGGCCGCGGTCATCGGCCTGACCAAGGCGGTGGCCGCCGACTTCGTCGCCCAGGGCGTTCGCTGCAACGCCATCTGCCCCGGCACGGTCGAGACTCCGTCCTTGCTGCAGCGCCTGCGCGACACCGGCGACTTCGAGGGCGCCTATCGCGACTTCACGGCCCGCCAGGCCATGGGCCGTTTCGGCCGCCCGTCCGAGCTGGCCGCCCTGGCGGTCTATCTGGCGTCGGACGAGTCCGCCTTCACCACCGGCCAGACGCACGTTGTCGACGGCGGCTGGGTGATGTGATCCTCACGACCTTCGGAGACCTTCGATGAAGCTGCTGCGCTTTGGACCCCCCGGCCAGGAACGGCCGGGGCTGCTGGACGCCGCCGGCGTGATCCGCGACCTGGGCGCGGTGATCGGCGACCTGGATCCCTCCACCCTGACCCTTGACGGCCTCGCCGCCCTGCGGGCTTTGGACCCGGCGAGCCTGCCCGCCGCGCCGGCCGACGCGCGCCTGGGGCCCTGCGTGGCCAAGCCAGGCAAGTTCGTCTGCATCGGCCTGAACTACGCCGACCACGCCGCCGAGTCGGGCTTGCCGATCCCCGAAGAGCCGGTCGTGTTCATGAAGGCCACCAGCGCGCTGTCGGGCCCCAACGACCCGATCATCAAGCCGCGCGGCTCGACCCAGCTGGACTGGGAGGTCGAGCTGGCCTTCGTGGTCGGCGCGCACGTCTCGTACGCCTCGGAGGAAGAGGCCGCCCGGGCGATCGCCGGCTATTGCGTCTGCAACGACGTCTCCGAGCGCGCCTTCCAGATGCAGTCGTCGCAATGGGACAAGGGCAAGGGCTGCGACAGCTTCGGCCCGCTCGGCCCCTGGCTGGTGACGCCGGACGAGATCCCGGACGCGCACGACCTGTCGATGTGGCTGGAGGTCAACGGCAAACGGTTCCAGGACGGTTCGACCAAGACCATGATCTTCCGCCCGGCCTTCGTGCTGTCCTACCTCAGCCGCTTCATGAGCCTGCAGCCCGGCGACGTGGTCACCACCGGCACCCCGCCGGGCGTGGGCCTCGGCCAGAAGCCGCAGGTCTGGCTGAACGTCGGCGATCGCGTGGCGCTGGGCATCCAGGGGCTGGGCGAGCAGCGACAGGTGGTGGTGGGGGCTTAAGGCGGCGAGAAGGCGCGCCTAGAACCAACCGGCCGCCTTCAGCGTCGGCGCATGGGTCCGGCTCACCGGCGCGACAAGGCCGCCGGCGAGGCGCATCTCGCCCGCGCCTCGCCGCCAGCGCACGGCCTCCACCGCGTCGGCCGCCACCCACCATGAGCGGTGAACGCGCCAGCCGTGGGCGCGCGCCAGCTCGTCCAGCGCATCGGCGAAGCGCAGGGTGATCAACTCCTCGCCGGCGTCGGTGTGGACTTTCAGGTAGTGGTCGTGCGCCTCGACCGCGATCAGCCGCGCCCCGCGCCGTTTTGCCGAAAGCCTTCGCCGGAAGTTGGCCTCGACCTCGGGCAGCGGCGGGGCGATGACCGTCAGCGTCTCGACCCGCACGGGCGAGCGCCGCCAGGCCAGAGCCCGGACCACCATCACCGCCAGGGAGATGGGCCACACTTGCCAGAGCAGCCGCTGGTAGCCCGTCCAGTCGAACGGGCCGCCCATCAGGAGGTGCTCGGTGGTCAACACCAGCAGCGACACCGGCGGCGTCATCAGCACCGAGACCACGGCCGCCCGCCGCCAGATCGCGGCGATGCGTCGGCGCAGCAGGCCGTCCGTCAGGACGCCGATCAGCCCACCGCCGACCATGCAGATCATCCAGTAGACATAGCGCCCCACGACAGGCGCGCGCTCCGAGGCGAACGGACTCAAGAAGCCCATGAGCAGACCGATGGCGACCAGGATCGCGAGGTCGATCGCCCACCGCCGCGCGATCGCCGCCCCGCCTGGTCCGCTCGCCTCGCCGTCCATGTCGTCCCCGTTCGCGCAACCCTGGCGCCGCTCGCGAAGCAAGGCCTAGCGAGCCGCCGCCCGATCGGCAACGGCGTTCGGTGAAACGACGACGAGGACTTCGCTTGACCGCCTCCATCCCCACGCTCCCGACCAAGGCCACGTCCTGGCCCGTTCGCATCGCCTGGATGCTCGCGGCCTTCCTCTGCCTGGCCATCGCCGGCTATTCGGCGCGTTATCTGCTGCATCCGCCGCGGACGAGCGCGGACGCGCTGTCAAATCCGTTCGGCGTGCCGTGGCTCTTCATCCACGTGGCAGGCGCGGTGACCGCGTTGGTGCTGGGCTCGCTGCAGTTTCTGCCCGCCCTCCGTCGGGGGGCTGGCCCGCCGCACCGCTGGATCGGTCGGACCTATGTCGTGGGGTGCCTGGTCGGCGGGACGGCGGGCCTGATCCTCGCGCCCGGCTCTTCCGCGGGCCCGATCGCCTCGGCGGGCTTCGGCGGCCTGGCCGTGATCTGGATCGCCGTGAACCTCTTGGGCTGGCGCGCGGCCGTGCAAGGCCGTTTCGTCGAGCACCGTCGCTGGATGATCCGCTCGTGGGCGCTGACCCTGGCCGCCGTCACGCTGCGGCTCTACCTGCCGCTGGTCATGGCCTTGGACCTGCCGTTCCTGCCCTGGTACCGCGCCATCTCGTTCCTGGCCTGGGTCCCGAACCTGGTCGCGGCCGAGCTTTGGCTGCGAGCCAGGACGCCCAGCGGCCTCTAGACCCGCACGTCCGACGAGGCCAGTTCCGCCGAGATGCGGCGGGCGGCTTCGCGGACCAGCTGCAGGGCGTGGCCTTGCTCGACCTTCAGCGGGACCTTGCGGACGAACGGCATGGTCAGGGCGGCGGCGGCGATCTCGCCGCGCAGCACCGGGGCGGCCAGGTCGACGATGCCCGGGACGATGTCGCTGGAGTGCTCGTCATAGCCGTTGGCCTGGGCGCGATCGGCGCGGGCGCGGAAGGCGGCCAGCTTGTCGGCCGAGGGGCGGGGTTCGAACGCCTCCTCCCAGCGCAGCCGCGTGGCCGGGGTCTGGAAGGCGTAAAGCACCGTGCCCGAGCCGGTCAGGATCAAGGGCTGGCGATAGCCGATGCGGACCGAGAAGCCGATCAGGCTGGCCGACTCCATCCGCGCGGCCACGACGATGTCGCCGTCG
The DNA here is from genome assembly GCF_001425745.1 of Caulobacter sp. Root343. Classification (GTDB taxonomy): domain Bacteria; phylum Pseudomonadota; class Alphaproteobacteria; order Caulobacterales; family Caulobacteraceae; genus Caulobacter. Next base: position 28,306 of record NZ_LMDF01000006.1, read on the forward strand.
GCGCGCAGGGCCAGGTGGCAGCTCTGTTCGGCGTCCTCGGCCAGCTCGCGCATGACCGGCAGGGCCACTTCCAGGATCGACTTGACCGGCGCCTGCTGCATGCCCAGGGCGAACAGCCGCGCGGTCGGCAGGTAGCCGTTGCCGACCTGCTCGATGAAGCCGCGGTACTCCAGCACCTGGATCATCCGGAACAGCTCGCCGGTCGAGCGGTCCAGCGCCTGGGTGATCATGCCGATCGACATCGGCTCGTTGGCCTTCGAGATCAGCTCCAGGATGTCCAGGCCCTTCTCGAGCGCCGGCGCGCGGTAGCGCTGTTCCTCGCTATCCGTCGCCGTCTTGCTGGATGCGCCCACTGTCCGCCCCTCTAATTTCATAGGCGAAAAGATAGCCGATGATCGAGGGCGGACGGAAGTGGTCTTGATCAGGGCTCCAATCTTAGGTCGAAGACGTGCACCGGCTTGTCGGCGCCCTCCAGGGTCAGCGACAGGTCGGCCAGGTCGCCGGCGGTCAAAGGCAGCAGGCCCAGGTCGACCTCGCGCAGGTCCTTCTCACCGTTGGTAGCGACCAAGGGCGCGGTCAGGGTCGTGGCGCCGTAGCGCACGACGGCGCGGCCCGGCGGGGTCTTGTCAGGCGTGCTGTAGCGCAGGCGGACCCGGACCGGCGCGGCCTGGGTCGCGCGCACCGACCAGACCAGGCGATTGCCCGGCCGCTCCAGCCCATCGACATAGAACCGCGCGGTCTTGCCGTCGCCATAGCTGAAGCCGTCTCCCTCGGCCTTGGCGTCGAAGGCCAGCAGCTGGTTGGAGCCGTAACGCGTTTCGAGCAGGCGTCCGGCCTCCCCGCGAACCGGGCCGTCGGTCTCGACGACGATGACGCTGTCGGCGGCGTCGGGGGCCTGAGCGGGCAGGGTGAGGTCGTAGTCGGCGCCCCCGACATGGCGCACCGCCACAGGCGCCTTGGTGGCCAGCACATAGGCGCGCTTGGGCGGGCTCAGCAGGCCGCCGACACGCAGGCTCCCGTCCTTTGGCCAATCGAACACGTGCAGGTACAGCCGGTCGCCCTTGACCGTGCTGTCGCCCCAGGCCTGGCGGTCCAGCGGCGTGCGGGTCGTGCCGCGGATGCTCTCGCCGTTGACGCTCATCCAGCGGCCGACCCCGGCCAAGATCGTCGCGTCAGGCGCGTCGATGACGCCGTCGCCGCGCGGCCCGACATTCAGCAGGATGTTGCCGCCCTTGGCCGAGGCCTTGGCGATCAGCCGGACGAAGTGCTCGACGCTCTTATGGCTGTGGTCGAGGGCGTTGTAGCCGTAGGACTCGTTGGTGGTCGGGATCGCCTCCCAGTCGCCGGCCGTGGGCCGCAGCTCGGCGGGGCGGTCGGCGGTGTCCAGATAGTCGCCCAGGTTCAGGTCCTTGGACCGCGCGGCGCGGCCGTTGATCACCACGTTCGGATCGGCCTTGCGCACCGCCTCGACGATCCGGGCCTGCTGGAAGAACGGCAGCTTGCCGGGGGTGTCGAACCACAGGATGTCGGGGTGGTAGCGGCTGATCAGCTCGTTCAGCTGCGGGATGACCTTGCGGTCGATATAGCGGTCGGTGTTGGTCAGGAACTGCGGATAGGTGTTCCACCAGTCGGCGCCGCCGTGCAGCTTCTTGTCGCCGGCGGGATTGTCGTAGTCCCAGTCGTTGCCCGGCGCGTCGGGGTCTTCCCAGTCGAACGCGTGCGAATAGTAGAAGCCGACCTTCAGTCCGTCGGCGCGGGCGGCTGTGACGAGCTCGGCCAGCGGGTCGCGCTTGAAGCCGGACACCTGGGCGATGTTGTAGTCGCTGGCCTTCGAAGGCCATAGGGCGAAGCCGTCGTGGTGCTTGGCGGTCAGGATGACATAGCCGGCCCCTGCCTCTTTCATCATCCGGGTCCAGGCGCGGGCGTCGTAGGCGTCGGGCCTGAACTTGGCGGCGACCTCGTCCTTGTAGGTCTGCCGGGGAATGCGGGCCACGCGCATGATGTGCTCGGAATAGCCGGGATTGGGCTGGCCCTTCCACTGGCCGCCCAGCACCGAATAGGCCCCCCAGTGGACGAAGATCCCGAACCGCGCCTGCCGGAACCAGGCCAGGCGCTGGTCACGGGTCGGGCCAGCGTCGCGCCACCAGCCGTTCAGCGCCCGGTCGGCCGCCTCGGCGTCGCGCGCCGCCGGCGCGCCGATGCCGGTCGGCTCGTTGGCCTCGGTCCCGCGACGCTGCTGGGCGGTGGGGCCATCGGCTTGGGCCATGGCCAGGGTCGGGGCGGCCAGCAGGCTGATGGCCAGGATCCGAAGGCTCTTCATCGGGCGAGTCCTGAAAGGGAGGAGGGCGGTCCGGCCCTGGTCGAGCCGAGCGCCACGCCGCTCAAACTGACGGTCATCGTCCCGTCCGCGCAACTAGAATTTTATAAGTGGAGTACAATTTCATCCAAATGGGCTGGAAAGGTAGCGCTACCACCAAGTTTATATAGATTCCCGACAGATGATCGATTGACAACATTTCAAATGTGAACAAAAAAATCAGATACAAAAACGATTACGAAAAAGGGGAGGATCGATCGATGTCGCACAAGAAAGGCCTGCTGGCCGGCGGAGCGTCTCTGCTGGCCTTGGCTCTGATTCCGAGCTTCGGATACGCGCAGGCCGCCGCGCCGGCTCCGGTGACGCCGGCCCAAGACGCCGCCACGGTGGACGAGGTGATTGTCACCGGCTTCCGCCAGAGCCTGGCGCAGGCGGCCACCATCAAGCGCACCGCCTCGGTGATCAGCGACGTCATCTCGGCCGAGGACATCGGCAAATTCCCCGACCAGAACCTGGCCGACTCGCTGCAGCGCATCACTGGCGTGCAGATCACCCGCACCAACGGCGAGGGCTCCAAGATCAGCGTCCGCGGCCTCAGCCCGGACTTCACCCAGACGCTCTATAACGGACGCGTGCTGACCACGCCGAGCGGTGGTCGCAGCTTCGAGTTTTCCACCCTGGCCTCCGACTTCGTCAGCGCCGTCGAGGTCTACAAGACCCCGACCGCCGACCAGCTGAGCGGCGGCCTGGCCGCGACGGTCAATATCAACACCGCCAAGCCGCTGGATCTCGGCCGCGATCGCATCGCGATGAGCGCCGAGGGCCTGTACGAGGTGAAGTCGAAGAAGGTCCGGCCGCAGTTGGCCGTGCTGGTCAACCACCTGTTCTCCGACAAGTTCGGGGTCAATGTCGGCGTCAACTACCAGCGCCGCGAATTCCGGTCCGACACCTTCCGGGGCTTCGGCTTCGAGAACGGCGTCGAGGCGACCCGCACGCCCAAGCTCGACTACAATCGCGACGGCGACTTCAGCGACACCATCCGCTTCAACCACGAGGCGGGCACGCGGATCATCCTGGGCAAGACCAAGCGCGTCACCGCGATCGGCGGCTTCCAGTTCGAGCCGACCGACAACATCGAGATCTACGGCGACGTGCTCTATTCGAAGTACGAGACCAAGCTGACCCAGCCGATCAACACGCTGCGGTTCACCAGCATCATCTGCCCGACCGCCCAGCAGGGCGTGGCGCCGGGCGGCTGCATCCGCGACAGCGCATTCGACGCCGCGGGGCACGCCATCTATCTCGACGCCGACGGCGTGGACTATCGCAACACCAACACCGTCTCCAACACCTACAACACGCTGAAATCGGGCGCGACGGGCTTCAAGCTCGAGTTCGGCCGGCTGAAGGTGAACGGCGAGGGCTCGTACTCGAAGGCCGAGCAGCTGTTCGACAGCTGGGTGCCGACCGTGCTGGGCCGCGCCAGCGCCTCGTACGACTTCCGCCAGGACCCGTCGAACCTGCCGCAGATCAGCTTCAACCGCGGCTACAACCCGCTGGATCCGACCAACTTCAGGGGCATCGGCCTGTCGGGCGACTACCACCGGCCGATCGACGACCGCAACTGGGACACCAAGCTGGACCTGACCTTCGACGCCGGCCAGGGCTTCCTGCGCAGCATCAAGGGCGGGGCGCGCTATTCGGACCGCAAGCAGGTGTTCGGCACCAACCAGATCAAGGTCACCGCCGCGCAGCTGGCGGGCCTGCTGGGCCTGCCGGTCGTCAACTCGGTCGACGGGCCGTCGTTCGACGCGTCCAGCCTGATGCGGCGCTATACGTTCGACCACTTCCTCAACAGCTATGACGGCCCGGTCAAATATCCGAACACCTTCCTGTCGGCCGACGCCGACCTGCTGTTCGCCAAGGCCCCGCTGGACGCCATCCTCAAGGTCGCGCCGCCGGTTCGCGCCTTGGCCAACGAGTATGGCGTTGGTGAAAAGGAAGCCTCGGCCTATCTGCGCGCCGACTTCTCGACCTCCGACGACGCCCTGACCGGCAATGTCGGCCTGCGCTACGTCCATACCGACCAGGAGTCGTCGGGCTACGCGCCGGACCTGACCCAGATCCGCTTCTCGCTGGGCTCGTCGACCACGACCCTGCCCAGCGTCACGCCCGTGCTGATCAAGCGGAAGTATCACGACTGGCTGCCCAGTCTGAACCTGCGCTACCAGCTGAGCGACGACATCGTCGTGCGCGCCGCCGCCGCCCGGGTGATGTCGCGGCCGACCCTGTCGACCCTGTCGCCCTCGACGACGGTCAACGCCAACACCAGCTTCATCACCATCAACAACCCGATGGTCGACCCCTATCGCGCCAAGCAGCTGGACGTGTCGGTCGAGTACTATTTCGGCCACGGCGGCCTGCTCAGCGCCGCGCTGTTCTACAAGGACGTCCAGAACTTCGTCGTCTCGACCAGCCGCAGCGAGAACATCAACGTCATCCTGACCGAGACCGGGGCGACCGTGCCGCGCAGCTTCACCATCTCGCAGCCCGACAACGGCGCGGGCGGCAAGCTGAAGGGCGCCGAGCTGGGCTTGCAGGCGCCGCTGACCTTCCTGCCGGGGCCGTTCGACGACTTCGGGGTGATCGCCAACTTCACCTATATCAGCGCCGACGACGTCGCTACGGTGCAGGGCGGGCCGGCCCTGGCCCTGCCGGGCGTCTCGAAATACAGCTACAATCTGGTCGGCTACTACGAGAACGGCCGTCTGAGCGCGCGCCTGGCCTATAACTTCCGCAGTAAGTTCGTGAACGCCACCGCCTCGACCTTCGGCGACGGCAGCTACGCCCACTCGTACGGGCAGGTGGATTTCTCGGCCGGCTACGACCTGACCAAGAGCATCAGCCTGACGCTGGATGGCCAGAACCTGACCGACAGCGCCCGCATCGACCAGAACGTCTACGGCTATGCCCGCGGCTACGAGAACGTCGGCCGTCGGTTTACGGCCGGGGTGCGCGCCAAGTTCTAGCCTCCTCCGGCTTGGCGCCTGCGCATGGGGCCGGAGGCCTTCCCCTCCGGCCCCACCTTTTGTGCACAAGTGAAATGTAACTTCAAATATGCTTGCCTCGGCGCGAGGTGCGTGCGAGTTAGCGCTACCTTTTTTCGGGGATCACGCCCCCTTGGCCAGCCCCCTTGGAGAGTAAGATCTTGACCTGCGTCCCCTTCCAGAAGCGAGATCCCCGCTGATGACCCGGATCACTGGCTTGCGGACGATCGACGTAAGGTTCCCCACCAGCCGCTCGCTGGACGGATCGGACGCGATGAATCCCGATCCCGACTATTCGGCCGCCTATGTCGTGCTCGAGACCGACACGCCCGGCCTGCAGGGCCACGGCCTGACCTTCACCATCGGGCGCGGCAACGAGCTGTGCGTGGCGGCCATCGAGGTCATGCGCCACCTGGTGGTCGGGCTGGAGCTGGACCGGGTCAAGGAAGACCCCGCCGGCTTCTGGCGGCGGCTGACCGGCGACAGCCAGCTGCGCTGGGTAGGCCCCGACAAGGGCGTCATGCACCTGGCGACCGGCGCGGTGGTCAACGCCGTCTGGGACCTGTGGGCCCGCGCCGAGGGCAAGCCGGTCTGGGCCCTGGTGGCCGACATGTCGCCCGCCGAACTGGTCCGGGCCATCGACTTCCGCTACCTGACCGACTGCATCACCCCGGACGAGGCCCTGGCCCTGCTGGAGGCCCGCGCCGAGGGCAAGGCCCAGCGGCGCGAGACGCTGCTGGCCGAGGGCTATCCTTGCTACACCACCTCGGCCGGCTGGCTGGGCTATGACGACGCCAAGCTGCGCCGCCTGGCCCAGGAGGCCGTCGACGCGGGCTTCCGCCACATCAAGCTGAAGGTCGGCGCCGACCTGGAGGACGACATCCGCCGCGTCCGCGTGGCGCGCGAGGTGCTGGGTCCCGACCGCACCCTGATGATCGACGCCAACCAGGTCTGGGACGTCGACCAGGCGATCGACTGGGTCAACGCCCTGGCCTTCGCCAAGCCCTGGTTCATCGAGGAGCCGACCAGCCCCGACGACGTCTACGGCCACGCCAAGATCCGGGCCGGCATCGGCGAGGTCAAGGTGGCGACGGGCGAGATGTGCCAGAACCGCATCCTGTTCAAGCAGTTCATCATGAACCAGGCGATCGACGTCGTGCAGATCGACGCCTGCCGCCTGGGCGGGGTCAACGAAGTGCTGGCCGTGCTGCTGATGGCCGCCAAGTACGAGCTGCCGGTCTGCCCGCACGCGGGCGGCGTCGGCCTGTGCGAATACGTCCAGCACCTGTCGATGATCGACTATCTGTGCTTCGCCGGCACGCACGAGGGCCGGGTGATCGAATATGTCGATCACCTGCACGAGCACTTCGTCGAGCCCTGCGTGATCCGCGACGCGGCCTATATGCCGCCGCTGGCCCCGGGCTTCTCGATCGAGATGAAGGCCGCCTCGCTGGCCCAGTACGAGCACGCGCCGAAGGCGGCGACCGAACCGGCCCGGCTGGCCTACAGGTAGTCGAGCAGGCTGGGCGGCCCGGCCAGCGAGCCGTCGGCGTTGAACATTTCGGCGAGCTTGTCGCGCGAGGCCTGCAGCGCGACCATCTTGTCATAGACCGCCGGGGTCCAGCCGGCGGCTTCGCGCTCCTCGGCGGTCATGCCGGCATAGCGGGTGATCATCGCCTTGCCGAAGCCGCCCTCGTCGTCGTCGGTCGATTGAAAGCTGGCCTTGATCGCGGTGCTGTCACGAGACCGGATCTCGGCCTTGGCCTGGCTGATCTCGTGGGCCGAAAACTGCTCGTCCTTGTTCAGGGCGATGGCCGACAGCGAACGGTCGTCGAAGCGGCGGAAGTCGATCTCGCCGCTGTCGGGGTCCTTGGCCGCCTCGGGCGCGAAGGCCAGAGAATACTGCTTGTCCAGGGCCGTGCGGACATCGCTCGCCACCTTGCCGAAGTCGCGGGTCTTGGCTCCGGCCACGGCGCTGCCGGTCTCGGTCATGTAGGCCGCGACGGTGTCATCCTCGATACCAGCGGGCGCTAGACCCGGGCGGGCGATGGCCTGCTTGCGGCCTTCGACCAGGGCGTCGTGCTCCTGGCTCCAGGCGGCGGAGGCCTTCTCCTCGGGACCGGCGGCCTCGGACTGGTCGAGAGCGGCCTGGTAGAGGCTGGCATAGTCGCCGGTCAGCCGCGCCTGGGCGGCGGGGCCGGCCAAGGCCGCGTCGTGCTGGCTCTTCAGGGCCAGGGCCGCCACGACCTGCTGGTCCAGCGGGAACTGGCCACCCTTGTTGCTGGCCACCGCGTGGAGGGTCCGGCGGTCGAGGCCGGAGAGGTCGATGGTCGCGTCGCCGTCCTTGAGCGCGCTGGACGCCTTGGCCGCCTTCAGTTGCGCGCCGATCTGGGCGCGGGCCTCGGCGACGACGGTCTCGATCGTGCGGGAGTCGGTCTGGGCCTTCAGCGCCGCCTGCGCGGCGGCCGACAGGGTGACGTTAACCGCCGGGGTGTTGATCGTCGGGCTCTGGTCGCGCGGCTGGCCGTAGCCGGTCGCCTGGTTGGCGCGCTGCGTCGCCGTCTGCCCGGCGGTCAGGCCGGGGGCGTAGGTCGACGAATACGGGTTGATCGTCGTCATGACGCGGGGAACTCAAGCGAATCAGACGCTTGAAGATACCAGCGGTCGGCGGGGCGGGGCCAGCCTATGGTTAATAGGTCGCAACCTTTACCCCAAAACCCCCGTCAGCAGCGGCCGGGCGAACAGCTCGGCCGCCTCGTCGCGCTCGAGCCCCGGCACCCAGGCGCCCAGCGACGCCGCCGCGTTCAGCATCGAGTTGATCATGTGGGCGGCGATGCTGGGGTCGATCGGGCGGATCGAGCCGTCGGCGATCCCGTCCGAGATGATCGAGGCGAAGCGCTGCCAGCCGCGCGCGTAGCCATCGGCCATGTCGTGGCGCAGGGTGTCGGGCAGGGCCCCCATCGACGAGGCCCGCAGCAGCGGCCCGTGCTCGGACAGCTGGTAGCTGGCCAAGCCCGCGGCGGTCGAGGCCAACTGCGTCCAGCTGTCGGCGGCGAGGCCGCGAGCGTCCAGCTGCGAGCGGCGGGTGACGGTGAAGGTGCGCTCGAAGCACTCGGCGACCAAGGCGTCCTTGTCCTCGTGGTGGTGGTAGAACGAGCCCTTGGTCACGTTCAGCGCCGCCGAGATGTCCTCGACCGAGGCCCCGCGATAGCCCCGCTGGTTGATCAGGCGAGTGGCGGCGACCAGGAAGGTCTCGCGCCACTCCAGCCCCTCGGGCGACAGCGGAGTCGGGTCGGGCAGGGGCAGGGGCGACCAGGTCCGGCCGCCGGCGGGCAGGCCGTTCAGCAGGATGTCGCCAAGCCGGTCGCGCACTCGGCCATAGTCCTCGATGTCATAGCGGCGCAGCCAGGTGCCCGACCAGAACACCTGCTCCATCAGCAGATGCGTGCGAGCGTTGCGCTGGCGCTTGTCCAAGTGGGCCAGGGACGGGTCGTCGAAGAAGCTCCGCACCCGGCGGAACAGATCGTTGAAGGCGCCGACGACGGAACCGCGCAGGGGCTCCTTCAGGGCCTTGATCTCGGTGAAGCTGGTCAGCGGCGTGGCCTCGCCCAGGCGGACGCGGCGGTTCAGGTCGAGATAGAGGTCCAGGAACTTCAGGATCCGGGCGGCGGGACCGGCCTCGGCGGCGGCCTCCTCGACCATGGCCTCGAAGCGCTCCAGGCCGCGCATGAAGCAGGCGGCGGCCAAGTCGTCCTTCTTGCGGTAGTAGTAGGTGACGCTGGTGGTGTTCAGCCCGACCTTGGCGGCGACGTCGGCCAGGGTCATGCCGCGCACGCCCTGGCGGTTCAGGATCGCCGTGGCCGCGGCCAGGATCGTTTCCTTCTTGCGGGCGTAGCGCGCCGTCGCCGCCCCCGCGATCCGACCGTCATCCATCGCAATTCCATCCCCAAGTCCCGTCGCCTATCGGCGGTTGCGCCAGTAACTGGACTATCGAGACCAATTTAGGCGCGGGGAGAGCCAATTAAAGGGCGGCTCCCTCCGTCGAGAGACAATATGCGGGCCTGTAGCGACAGGGGATGTCAGGATTGTTTCAGCGCGCCCCGGTTCAAGGCGCGTTCGCGAGCCATCTCGGCCTCGACCAGGTCCAGGAACTTCCGACCGACCGCGCCGCCGGTCTGGCTCTCGACCTGTTCCAACACCACCACGTCGGCGGCCATCAGATCCCGCAGCACGATGTCGGGCGTGGCGGTCAGCGGATAGGCCACGCCGTCACGATATTCCACCGGCGCCAGGGTCAGGTAGCCGTAGTTGCGCGCCCGGCCGACCACCTTGGCCTGGCTCAGGAACAGGGCCAGCGGATCGAAGAAGCTGTCATTGACCGCGGTCATGGTCAGCCTGCCCGGTCCGAGGGGACGGGCAGTCACCGCCGGGGCCTTCCAGCCCTTGGGCGGATGGCGCAGGTTCAGAAGGCTGGAAAGGTCACGATCCAGGCCCGACTCGTCGGACGCCTCGGCGAGGTCCCAGGCCAGCGGTGGCGTCGGAAGACCCTGACGATTCAGCTCGGTGTTGAAGGCCTGGGCGGCCAAGGCCACGCCCAGTTGGTTCCAATGGATGCCGTTGCGGGGGAAGAACTCGTAGCCGAGCTTGCCCCGCTGGGTCTCCAGCGTGGCGCGGCCGTCCACCCAGTGGATCCCCGCCATGGCCAGGGCCTGGCGGGCGACAGGATAGACGCTGTCGCGCCTCGGCGGCGCGCACGGATAGCTGGGCGGTATTTTGTCGAGGAACCAGGTCGTCTTGATCGGGGCCAGGACATAGACGAACCGCTGGCCGCGCGCCTCGAACCAATCCTGAGCGCGGCGCAGGCGTTGAGCGTAGGCGGGCATGGCCGCGAGATCGACCTTCAACCGCAGGCCGCAGTGGGCCTCGACATAGCTCTCCTCGAACAGCGCGCCCTTCCGGCCTCGGATGATCGAGCCCGAGGCCATCGAGGACGTGCCGAAGGTGTCCCATTGCCATTGATTGTAGGCCCGCACGACCTTGGGACGCAGCGGCAGGGCGGCGGCGGCGCGGGCTTCGGCGGCCGTCTGGTATTCGCCGGTCCACAGTGTCTTCAGCGTCAGCGGGGCCTTGTCCGGCGGAAGCTGCATGCCGACGAGGCTGGTGTCGGCCGGGCGCGGGCGCAGGGCCGCGGCGCCGCTCACGCCGAGGCCAGCCAGCACGGCCAGGGCCAGGATCCGAGGTGTCCAGGTGAGAAGGGTCTTCATCGCCGCGCCCTAGAACCGGAAATAAAGGAACGGGTTGAACGTCGTCGTCAGGGCCTTGGCTATGGCCAGGACGCCCAGGGCGACGATGATCAGCGACGCGGCGGCGCGGGCGGAGGGGATCGTCGCCGCCTTTTCGGTCAAGCTCCGGACCTGGGGTGTGGCGGCGATCAGGGCGCCTAGCAGGCCGATGGCCATGGCGGCGGCCTCGTGGCTGCGCACGGCCAGGAACTGACCCTCGAGGCCGGGTCGCGCCATGGCCGACAGCACGTCGCCCAGTTGGGTCAGGCCATGGCTGCGGAAGATCGCCCAGCCGATCGCCACCAGCGCCAGGACGCCGGCGACACGCAGAGGCGAGGGCAGCCTCTCGGTCCACTTCAACCAGCTCTGGCGGTCCAGCACCATGAAGGTCCCGTGCCAGACGCCCCACAGCACGAAGGTCCAGGCCGCGCCGTGCCAGAGGCCCGAGAGCAGGAAGCAGAGCCACAGGTTCAGGTAGGTTCGCGCCGGCCCCCGCCGATTGCCGCCCAGCGGGATGTAGAGATAGCTGCGGATCCAGGTGGTCAGCGAGATGTGCCAGCGCTTCCAGAACTCGGTGAAGCTCACCGCGCCGTACGGATGGGAGAAGTTCTCGCGCAGCCGGAAGCCGAAGATCCGCGCCAGACCCAGCGCCATGTCGGAATAGCCGGCGAAGTCGAAATAGATCTGGACCGTGAAGGCCAGCACCCCGATCCAGGCGCCGGCGAATCCCATCGGGGCGTTGGCCGGATCGAAGGCGCGGTCGGCGACCTGGCCGCAGACGTCGGCGATCAGCACCTTCCGGGCCAGGCCCCACAGGAAGCGCAGGCCGCCCCAGGCGCGGTCGTCCCAGTCGACGCGGCGCTCGCGCAGGGCGTCGTCGATCTCGTGATACTTGATGATCGGCCCGGCCAGGACCTTGGGAAAGAAGAACACGAACAGCAGGTAGTCGCGCAACGACCTCGCCCGCTGGCTCTCGCCCCGTCGCAGATCCACCAGATAGGTGATCTTCTCGAAGACGATGAACGACACCCCCAGCGGCAGGGCCAGCTTGAGGTGCGGCAGCGGCCCTGTCAGCGGCTGGACCGTGTCGAGCGCGAAGTCGGCGTACTTGTAGACAAACAGCAGCAGGATGTTGGCGGCCACCCCCAGGGCCAGCCAGCGTCCGCCCTCGGGGCCAGGTGTGGTCACGCGGGGGGCCACGACGTAGTCCAGCAGCGCCGAGGCCAGCACCACGAAGACCGCGACCGGCTCGCCCCAGGCGTAGAACAACAGGCTGGCGACCAGCAGTGCGGCGTTCTTCAGGCCCTTGGGCGCGGCGAAATACAGCAGCAGCGCCGGCGGCAGGACGAAGAACAGGAACAGCGGTGACGAAAAGAGCATGGTCCCCCTGGGGCGCTGTCGCGGGCGCGCGCCCGAACTCAACCTCGGGCGGAGGGTTAACCGCGCGACCGCGCTTTGAACAGGGGCAGGGCGTTCGTCCTAAGACGCCTTTCGAGTTCCCGGCCGTTCGCTGGTCAGCGCCGTGGCGATGGCCTGGGCCAGGGCCGTGGGAGAGAGCGGCTTGGCGATGGCCCCGTCCATGCCGGCTGCCAGGTAGGCGGCCTGCTGGTGGGCCATGGCGTTGGCGGTCATGGCCAGGATCGGGACGGCGCCGGCCGGACCCTTGAAGGCGCGGATGCGGTGGGTGGCTTCGACCCCGTCCATGCCGGGCATCTGGATGTCCATCAGGATCAGGTCGAAGCCCGCGCGCGCCGCCGCCACGCCCTGGACACCGTCCTCGGCGGTGGTGATGTGCGCGCCCAAGGCTTCCAGCATGCGGCCAGCGATCAGGCGGTTGGTGGCGTTGTCCTCGACCAGCAGCACCCGAAGACCGGCGAACAGCGCGGTGTCGGCCTCATCGGCGTGGGCCTCCGGCTCGACGCAGGCGTCGGCCTCGATCTCGAGCCAGAAGGTCGAGCCCCGGTCCAGCTTGCTCTCGAAGCCGACCTCGCCGCCCATCAGCTCGGCCAGGCGCCGGCAGATGGCCAGGCCCAGGCCCGAGCCGCCGAACCGGCGTGTCGTCGAGCCGTCGCCCTGGCGGAAGCGCTCGAACAGCTGCTTGCCGGCCTCCTCGCCGATGCCGACGCCGGTGTCGTCGATCTCGAACCGCAGCCTGACGCGATCACCGTCGCGCCGGCCAGAGAGCCGCGCGACCACGCCGCCCTCCAGGGTGAACTTGACGGCGTTGCCCAGCAGGTTGAACAGGGCCTGGCGCAGCCGCAGCGGATCGGTGGCGGCCCAACCCAGGTCCGGTGACGCCTCGACGCGCAGGTACAGGCCCTTGGCCTCAGCCTGAGGACGCAGCATGTCGACGACGCCGCGCATCAACTCGACCGGGTCGACCGGCTCGGGCATCAGCTCCAGCTTGCCGGCCTCGATCTTCGAGAAGTCGATGATGTCGTTCAGCAGCTCCGACAGCATCTCGCCGCACCCCAGGGCTTCGTTCAGCAGGCGGCGGCCGTCGTCGGTCAGGTTCTCGTTCTTCAGCAGGTGCAGGACGCCCAGCACCCCGTTCATCGGCGTGCGGATCTCGTGGCTCATATTGGCCAGGAACTGGCTCTTGGCCTCGGCCGCGCCCAAGGCTGCGTCACGGGCCGCGACCAGCTCGGTGACGTCCTGGCTGATGCCGATCACGTCCCAGGCGTCGGGGCTGGAGCCGCGCACGCCGCGCCAGGCCGCGTGCATGTGGCTCCAGGCGTCGGTTGCCGGGTCGAGATAGCGATAATCGATCATCGCGTGCTCGCCGGTGCGCAGGGTGTGGCAGAAGGCCTCCCACACTCGCGCGCGGTCCTCGGCGTGGACCGACATGGTCATCTCGGACATGGTCATGGTCCGCACCCCGCCCTGCGGCGCGCTGGGGGTGGGGATGTCCTGGTCGAAGACGTAGACGCCCTTGCGCGGATTGAACCGCCAGACATAAACCCCGGCCGCGCTGCGCAGCAGCTCGTTGGAGCGTTCGGCCTGCTGGCGAGCGATCTCGCGGGTGCGATCCTCGCTGAAGTCCTGGAAGACGATCAGCAGGCCGTCGTCTCCGTCGGTTCCGGGGAGCACCTTGGTCTGGGAGCGCACCCACAGCCAGCCGCCGCCCTTGCGGGCCAGCCGATGCTGCGAGCGCGCCTGGCCGACGCTGCGCAGCGAATCGGAGATCGCGTGGATCACGTCGGTGTCGTGCAGGTGGAAGAAGTCGCGGATCGGGCGGCCCAGGGTGTCCTCGGGCGTCCAGCCGGTGAGGTCGGTCCAGGCTGGATTGACCCGGATGATCACGTCGTTCCGCAACAGGACGAACATGTCGAGGCTGCTCTGGAAGAACCAGTCGGCGGCGGCGGCTTCGATTCTGGAGGCAGCCTCGGAATCCAAGTGCTTGCCCATCCCGTCTCCCTCGTTTTCAATCGATATGCGCAGGATCGGGTAAAGTTTACGTTGCGGCAAAAAGCCTCGGCGGGGATTTCGATCCCTGGGTATGCAAGCACGGCCGCAAAAGGTCGCAAGGGGAGGTCAGGACTTTGAGCACGCCGGAAGCCGTCGGACTGTCGAGCGATCGACTGAAGCGCATCGAGAGCTTCATCAAGGCCAAGTATATCGACACCGGAAAACTGCCCTGCGCGCTCACCCAAGTCTGGCGGCGCGGCCAGCTGGCCTACACGTCCGTGCTCGGCAGCGCCGATGTCGAGCGGGGCAAGCCGCTGGCGGCCGACAGCCTGTTCCGCATCTATTCGATGACCAAGCCGATCACCAGCGTGGCCTTCATGATGCTGGTCGAGGACGGGCTCGTGGCCCTCGACGATCCGGTCCATCGCTTCGTCCCGGCCTGGCGCGATCTTGGCGTGTTCGCCGGCGGCGTGGCCGGGGCGTTCCAGACCAAGCGCGCGGCCGAGCCGATGCGGGTCCTCGATCTGCTGCGCCACACCTCGGGTCTCACCTACGGCTTCCAGCAGCGCACCAATGTCGACGCCGCCTATCGCAAGCTGAAGCTGGATGGGGTCGACAGCGAGGGCGGGTTGCGAGGCTTCGTCGACAGCCTGGGAACCGTGCCGCTGGAGTTCTCGCCGGGCGAGGCCTGGAACTATTCGGTGTCGACCGACGTGCTGGGCTATCTGGTCGAGCTCATTTCGGGGATGCCGTTCGACGTCTTCCTGAAGACCCGGATCTTCGACCCTCTGAAGATGGTCGACACCGGCTTCTTCGTTCCTGAGGACCAGCGCGAGCGCTTCACCGCCTGCTACGCCCTGACCCCGTCGGGCAAGGTGGTGCTGCAGGACGATCCCGAGAAGAGCCACTTTCTGACGGATCCCTCGGTGAAGTCCGGCGGTGGCGGCCTGGTCTCGACGGCCGACGACTACATGCGCTTCTGCCGGATGCTGCTGAACGGCGGTGAGCTGGACGGCGCGCGGCTGCTCAGCCCCAAGACCATCAAGCTGATGACCATGAACCACCTGCCCGGCGGCAAAGAGCTGGTGCAGTCGTCCCGCTCGCTGTTCAGCGAGGCGGTGTTCGAGGGCCTGGGCTTCGGCCTCGGCTTCGCCATGACCATCGACCAGGCCCGGACCAAGAATCTGGGCTCGCTGGGCGAATACTTCTGGGGCGGCATGGCCTCGACGGCGTTCTGGGTCGATCCGGTCGAGGACCTGGCCGTGGTGTTCCTGACCCAGCTGATGCCATCGAGTTCGTACCCGATCCGGCGCGAGCTGCGGACGCTGGTCTATTCGAGCTTCACGGAGGCGGCGGGGTAGGGAGCCCATACCCTAAGCCAGCATGTACCTCGGCAGCCCCGCCGCCAGCGCATCGATCGCCGCCCGCACCCGCAGCGGCAGGTGTGGGGCGCGGGGCCAGATCAGGTGGGTGTCGAAGACCAGCCCGGGGCGATCCTTCAGGACCCGCTCCAGCCGCCCGGCCGCCACGTGGTCGTTGACCAGCCAGCATGGCAGCCAGGCCAGGCCCAGGCCCGCGACGGCCGCGTCGGTCAGGGCCTCCAGGTCGTCGAAGCGCACGCGACTGGCGGGGAACAGCTCGAGATCCGGCCCGCCGTCCACAGGAAAGCGCCAGCTGCGCCGACGGTCGCTGCGGCCGTAGACGAGGCACGCTTGGCCGGCGATGTCGTCCAGGGTCCCGGGTCGGCCCGCGCGATCCAGATAGGCCGGCGCCGCGCAGACGGTCATCCGCTGACCCGCCACGCGACGGCCCTTCAGGCCGCTGTTGTCCGGCAGGGCGCCGTTGCGGACGGCCAGGTCGAAGCCGTCCTCGATCAGGTCGGCCGGGCGGTCGCTGAAGGCCATCTCCAGCTCCAGGCCCGAATGGGCGCGGACCAGCTCCAGCAGGATCGGCGCGACGCAGCGGCGGCCGAAGATCACTGGCGCGGTAACCCTCAGCTTGCCTGACGGCTCGGCGCGTCCCGATTCCAGCGCCGCCTCGCCGGCCTCAAGCTCGGCCAGGGCGCGGACGCAGCGCTCGTAGAACAGCTGGCCGTCGTTGGTCAGGCTCTGGCTGCGCGTCGAGCGGTGGAACAGGCGAACGCCCAGCCGCGCCTCCAGCCGGGCGATGGTCTTGCCGACGGTCGAGCGCGACTGGCCCAGCCGGGCCGCCGCCGCCGCGAAGCCGCCGGCCTCCACCGCCTCGACGAAAGCGGCCACGCCCGCCAGCCGTTCGCTCATGATCGCCTCCTATTGGCGACACCATGTCTACAATGATCGGAAAACATAGCGCTACTGAAGAAATATCACGCGTCTATGGTCCCGCCAACCGGCCCTGAGCGGCCACGGCAAGGAAGACAGACCATGAGCGAGCGGATGAAGATCTGGACCATCGACCGGCTGGGCGCCGACCGCCTGACCCTCGGCGAGGCCCCGATCCCGACGCCGGGACCGGGCGAGGTGCTGGTCCGGACCCGGGCGATCTCGCTGAACTATCGCGACAAGCTGGTGCTGGAGAACGGCATGGGCATGCAGCTGAAGTTTCCCTTCACGCCCGTCTCCGACCTGGCGGGCGAGGTCGCGGCGACCGGCGAGGGCGTCACGCGCTTTTCCGTCGGCGACCGGGTGATCTCGACCTTCATCCCGCACTGGATCGACGGCCAGCCGTCCGGCAGCGCCGCCGCGCCCGGCTATCCGACCCTGGGCGGCAAGTATCCGGGCGTCGCGGCCGAGTATGTGGTCCTTTCCGAGCAGGCCCTGACCGCCGCTCCGACCACCATGACCGACGCGGAGGCCAGCACCGTGCCGGTGGCCGGCGTCACCGCCTGGTTCGCCCTGGTCGAGGAGGGTCATTTGGCGCCCGGCCAGACGGTGCTGTTGCAAGGCACCGGCGGAGTCTCCCTGTACGGCGTGCAGATCGCCAAGGCGGCGGGGGCGCGCGCCATGATCACCTCGAGCGACCCGGCCAAGCTGGAACGGGCCAAGGCTCTGGGCGCGGACCATGGAATCGACCGGCGGGCCGGCGACTGGGCCCAGGCCGCCATCGACCTGACCGGCGGCCGCGGCGTCGACCACGTGCTGGAGGTGGCCGGCGGGGCCAGCTTCGGCCAGTCCCTGACGGCGGTGGCCGTGCGCGGCCGGATCGCCGTCATCGGCCTGCTGGACTCCGAGACCCTGACCGGATCGGTCTATCCCCTACTGCTCAAGCAGGTCGGCGTGCGCGGCATCGTGGTCGGCCATCGCCGGGCCCAGGAGGACTTCGTCCGCTTCGCCGACGCCCACGCGCTGAAGCCGGTGATCGACCAGGTCTACGACTTCGCGGCGCTGCCGGCGGCCCTGGCGCACCTGGATCGCGGCCCGTTCGGCAAGATCGTGCTGACGGTCTGAGGACAAGAAAGCGGCGCGGGATGCCCTCCCGCGCCGAGTTGCGCTTTACCTAAGTCCGACGCATTGCGAGCAATACGCCACGCCCGCGAAATTCATCGACTTCGAAACGTCAGGACGCGTGCAAGTCGCGTCCAAAGCCCATGACTTCCCGCGAACGCCCTCCCCAGCACGGATCATTCTTTCTGGATTTCAGGCAAATGCGGCCTCCCGCGGTCTGCGGCGCCGCATCCGCCCCCACGGATGATCTCGGCTGAAACTCTGTTTTCGAACTTGTAGTATGCTGCTCGAGCCGTCAACCGCCGGCGCCTTGGAAACAGCGCGCCCCCACGGAGGTCTGGACATATTCGCCGGACCATGCAGGCTGCTTCAAACAATCGTTCAAACCAAGAGCAGGGGTGGAACCGCCATGGCCGCGATCAACGCCGTCACCGATCTTTCCGTCGAAGGCGACATCGGCGTCGTCACGCTGAACTCGCCGCCGGTCAACGCGCTGTCGGCCGCCGTGCGCGAGGGGCTGAAGGGCGCCTTCGAGGCCGCCATCGCCGATCCGGCGGTCCAGGCCATTGTGCTGATCTGCGAGGGCAAGACCTTCATCGCCGGCGCCGACATCACCGAGTTCGGCAGGGCGATGACCGGCCCCACCCTGCAGGACGTCCAGAACGTCATCGAGAACTCGCCCAAACCGGTAGTCGCGGCGATCCACGGCACGGTGCTGGGCGGCGGGCTGGAAGTGGCCCTGGTCGCCCACTACCGCGTCGCCGTGCCGTCGGCCAAGGCGGGCCTGCCGGAAGTGAACATCGGCCTGCTGCCGGGAGCCGGCGGCACCCAGCGCCTGCCGCGCATCGTCGGCGTCGAGAAGGCGCTGGAGATGGTCACCACCGGCCAGCACGTGCCGGCCAAGGCGGCGCTGGCCATGGGCCTGTTCGACTCGATCGTCGAGGAAGGCGCCCTGCGCGACGGGGCCATCGCCTTCGCCCGCGTGGTGCTGGCCGAGGGCCGGCCGCTGAACAAGGTCCGCGAGCTGAACGACAAGGTCGAGGCCGCGCGCGGCAAGCCCGAGATCTTCGCCGACTTCCGCAAGGCCAACGCCAAGAAGTTCCGCGGCTTCCACGCGCCCGAGGCCAACATCAAGTGCATCGAGGCGGCGGTGAACCTGCCCTTCGACGAAGGCCTGAAGGAAGAGCGCCGGCTGTTCATGGAGCTGATGACCGGCAGCCAGTCGGCCGCCCAGCGCTATGTGTTCTTCGCCGAGCGCCAGGCCGCCAAGATCCCGGATGTGCCGGACGACACGCCGGTCATCTCGGTCAAGAAGGTCGGCGTGATCGGGGCCGGCACCATGGGCGGCGGCATCTCGATGAACTTCCTCAACGCCGGCGTGCCGGTGACGATCATCGAGGCCAAACAAGAGAACCTGGAACGCGGCGTCGGCGTCATCCGCAAGAACTACGAGAACACCGCCAAAAAGGGCCGTCTCACCCAGGATGACGTCGAAAAGCGCATGGGTCTGCTGACGCCCTCGATGAACCTCGAGGATCTGGCCGACTGCGACCTGATCATCGAGGCCGTGTTCGAGCTGATGGAGATCAAGCAGGAGGTGTTTGGCAAGCTGGACAAGATCGCCAAGCCCGGCGCGATCCTGGCGTCCAACACCTCGTATCTCGACATCGACGTGATCGCCGCCGCGACCAGCCGGCCGGAAAGCGTGATCGGCCTGCACTTCTTCTCGCCGGCCAACGTCATGCGGCTGCTGGAGATCGTGCGCGGCGAGAAGACCAGCAAAGAGGTGATCGCCACCGCGATGCAGATCGGCAAGAAGATTGGCAAGGTCGCGGTGCTGGTCGGCAACTGCCATGGCTTCGTCGGCAACCGCATGCTGGCCCAGCGCCAGCGCGAGGCCCAGAAGCTGATCCTGGAAGGCGCCATGCCCTGGGACGTCGACCGGGTGCTGTACGACTTCGGCCTGCCGATGGGGCCGTTCGCGATGAGCGACCTGGCCGGCCTCGACATCGGCTGGGACCCGGCCAAGACCAGCTCCTCGACCGTGCGTGAAGTGCTCTGCGAGATGGACCGGCGCGGCCAGAAGAACGGCGCGGGCTTCTACGACTATGACGAGAACCGCAACGCCAAGCCTTCGCCGGTGGTCGAGCAACTGATCCTGGACTTCGCCGAGAAGCGCCAGATCCAGCGCCGGGCGATCAGCGACCAGGAGATCCTGGAGCGCTGCCTATATCCGATGGTCAACGAGGGCGCGAAGATCCTGGAGGAAGGCAAGGCCATCCGGGCGTCGGACATCGATATCGTCTGGATCAACGGTTACGGCTGGCCGGTCTATCGTGGCGGCCCGATGTTCTGGGGCGAGCTGGTCGGCCTCGACAAAATCCTGGCCAAGATGAAGGAATTCCACGCCGCCCACGGCGACGACTTCAAGCCGTCGGCCCTGCTGGAACGATTGGCGGCCGAGGGCAAGGGGTTCAAGGAGGCTTAGCGGCGCCGCCGCCCCCTCCGTCGGCTTCGCCGACACCTCCCCCACAAAGGGGGAGGAGAGCCGCGCCCTTCCTCCCCCTTCATGGGGGAGGTGGCCCGAAGGGTCGGAGGGGGCCGCACGGACGCAATACCGGAGCAAACCATGACCACCATCGCCGCCATGATGTCCGCCGACTATGGAACCCTGGGCGACATCCTGCGGATCCGGGCCCAGGAAGGCCCCAACCATCCGGCCGTGATCATGGAGACCGGCGAGGCGGTCACCTACGCCCAGTTCGACGCCCTGGCCGACCGGGTCGCCGCCGCCCTGCAACGGGACGGGATCGCGCCGGGCGAGGCGGTGGCCGTCTGCGCCCTGTCGTCGATTGGCTATGCGGCGGTGTTCCTGGGGAGCTTGCGGGCCGGCGTCGCCGTGGCCCCGATCGCACCGTCCTCCACGCCCGAGGCCATCGCCGGCATGGTCGCCGACTGCGGGGCGAGGTTGTTCTTCCTCGATGCGGGCGTGGCCGAAGCGCAAACACCGGCGCCGATCCCGGTCCGCCAGATCGCGCTCGACGGCTCCTCGGCGGGCGAGGCGTTCGAGGCCTGGCTGGCCCGCGTCGACGCGCGGCCGACGCCGGTGGCGATCGATCCGGAGCAGCCGTTCAACATCATCTATTCCAGCGGCACGACCGGCACGCCCAAGGGCATCGTCCAGTCGCATGGCATGCGCTGGAAGCACGTGTTCCGAGGCGACGCGGTCGGCTATGGGCCCGAGGCTGTCACCCTGCTGTCGACGCCGCTCTATTCGAACACCACCCTGGTCTGCTTCTTCCCCACGCTGGCCGGCGGCGGGACCGTGGTGCTGATGAGGAAGTTCGACGCCGGCAAGTATCTGGAGCTCGCCCAGAAACATCGCATGACCCACACCATGCTGGTGCCGGTGCAATACCGCCGCCTGATGGAACGGCCCGACTTCGACAGCTACGACCTGTCCTCGACCCACCTGAAGTTCTGCACCAGCGCCCCGTTCGCGGCCGAACTGAAGGGAGAGGTGCTGAAGCGCTGGCCCGGCGGCCTGGTCGAGTATTTCGGCATGACCGAGGGCGGCGGCACCTGCATCCTGATGGCCCACGAGCATCCGGACAAGCTGCACACGGTCGGCCGCCCGGCTCCCGGCCACGACATCCGCCTGATCGACGAGGACGGCGTCCAGGTCGGTCCCGGCGTGGTCGGCGAGATCGTCGGCCGCTCGGCCGGCATGATGAACGGCTATCACGGCCGCCCGGACAAGACCGCCGAGGCGACCTGGATCTCGCCCGAGGGCTGGACCTTCATCCGCACCGGCGACGTCGGCCGCTTCGACGAGGACGGCTTTCTCACCCTGATGGACCGCAAGAAGGACATGATCATCAGCGGCGGCTTCAACATCTATCCGTCCGACTTGGAGGCGGTGCTGGTCCAGCATCCAGCCGTGCTGGAGGCGGCGGTGGTGGGCGTGCCCTCCGACGCCTGGGGCGAGACGCCGGTGGCCTTCGTGGCGCTGAAGCCTGGCGCGCCCGCCGAGCCCGAGACGATCAAGACCTTCGTCAACGGCCAGGTCGGCAAGACCCAGCGGCTGGCGGACGTTCGTGTCGTCGACAGCCTGCCGCGCAGCCACATCGGCAAGGTCCTGAAGCGGGAACTGCGCGACGGGTGGCAAAACTCGCCTAGCACCTAGACTTTTTTGCCGCGACGGCGCGCCGCATTAGGCCAGATGGAATCGATGAATACGGTTGCTTAACCATATGGTGCGGCCCTTGGGTCGCCCGGTTCGTCGAGAAACGCGTCTCAAAGCCATGCTCCCGAAGCCCGCCGCCGCTCCGATCGCCTCCCCTGCAGGGAAGACCCGTCTTCGCGCCCCGGGCGTCCCGATCGATTTCGACGCGGTCGCCAAGGCGCTCGGCGCGGCCGGTCACGCCTCGGATCTCGACCAGCGCCTGGCGGGCCGCTTCGCGCGTCCCGTCGCCGCCCGCGCCTTCGCCGACCGCGTCGAGGCCACCGCCGCGGCGCTGAAGGCCCTGGGCGTGCGGCCCGGCGGCGTCTGCGTCGTCTCGGCCCTGGCCGATCCCGAAACCCTGGCCGGCGTCGCCGCCGCGGGCCTGAAGGCCTGGCTGGTCGACGTCGATCCGTTCAGCGCCATGTTCGACACCGGTCACCTGCGCGCCCGCCTGCCCGAGGCCCCCGGTCCGCTGGAAGCCATCGTGCCCGCCGCCGCCCACGGCCGCGCCCCCGACATGCGCGCCTGGGCCGCCTTCCGCGCCGAGACGGGCTTGCCGATCCTGGTCGACGCCGCCGGGGCCTTCGACGTGGTCATCGAGGCGCCTGTTCCTGTTTTGGTTGGTCTGCCCGCTGGGCAGGGTGTGTTCGTCGCCTGCGAGGACGCCACCCCGATCAACGCCATCGAAGCCGCGCCGTTCGTCGGCGACGACGGCCTGGCCACGTGGCCGGGCCTGCGCCAGCGCCTCTGCGGCACGGCCCAGCAACTGCGCGTCCTGCTGCTGGACAGCGGCGTCGGCTTCCAGCCGGGCTGGGGCATGAGCTGGATCTCGCCGACCTGCGCCCTGAGCCTGCCCACCGACGACGCCGGGGCCGTGGCCTGGAAGCTCCAGGCGGCGGGCGTTCCGGCGAGCTGCGCCGTCCGCGACCATGCGCTGGACACCGACGGCACCCCCGTCGCCGACCACCTGGCGGCCTCGACCGTGGTGCTGACCCTGGATCCGAACCTCGACATCGAGGCGCTGGACCGGCTGTGCGATGCGCTCAGGGATGCGGTGGCTTAAGAGCCCGCTCCCTCTCCCATAGGGAGAGGGCAGGGTGAGGGGTTTCACCGCCAGCCGGCGTGCCGGCGCATCGTCAAATCTCGTAACCTCTCACCCTCCCACCGCTTCGCGGCGGGCCCCTCCCTCTCTCTATGAGAGAGGGTTTTCGTGGGCGTACTTCTCCACCCCCGCCACCCGCTGCGCCTTCTCGGCCTCGCTGAGGAACGAACCCGTGAAGCTGTTCTTGGCCAGGGTCACGACCTCGTCGCGGGTCAGGCCCACCGCGTCGGCGGTCGCCAGGTAGTTCTCCAGCAGGTAACCGCCGAAATAGGCGGGGTCGTCGGAGTTCACCGTCGCCTTCAGGCCCAGGGCCAGCATCTTCTTCAGCGGATGGACGTCCAGGCTGGGCACGCCGCACAGCTTCAGGTTCGACAGCGGGCAGACCGTCAGGGTGGTGCCGTCCTTGACCAGACGGGCGGTCAAAGCCTCGTCCTCCAGCGCCCGGTTGCCGTGGTCGATGCGGTCGACCTTCACCAGGTCGATGGCTTCCCAGACGTATTCGGGTGGGCCTTCCTCGCCGGCATGGGCCACGACCTTGAGGCCGAGGTCGCGGGCCGCCTGCATCACGCGGGCGAACTTGGCCGGCGGGTGGCCGACCTCCGAGCTGTCCAGGCCCACGCCCGCCAGCTTGTTCAGCCACGGCTTGGCCAGCTCCAGGGTCTCGAAGGCGCTGTCTTCCGACAGGTGGCGCAGGAAGCAGAGGATCAGCTTTGACGTGACCCCCAGCGTTTTCTCGGCCTCGTCCATGCCCGCCAGCAGGCCCTCCATCACGACGCCGAAGGCGATGCCGCGATCGGTGTGGGTCTGGGGGTCGAAGAAGATCTCGGCGTGGGTGCCGCCGTCGGCCGCCAGGCGCTTGAAATAGGCCAGGGCCAGGTCCTTGAAATCCTCGGCCGTCTGCAGGACGCCCGCCCCCTGGTAATAGATGTCCAGGAAGTCCTGCAGGTTCGAGAAGGCGTAGGCCGCGCGGATCTCGTCGACGGAGACGTAGGGCAGGGTGATCCCGTTGCGCTGGGCCAGCGCGAACATCAGCTCGGGCTCGAGGCTGCCCTCGATGTGCATGTGCAGCTCGGCCTTGGGCAGGCCGCGGACGAATTGGGCGAAGGCGGTGTCGGTCATGGGGCTGTTATGACCGGGCCTGTCTCCATCTTTCAACCGTCATTGCAACGGCGCGGTGAGATTGGGTCTGGCGCCAAATCCCCTGTCATCCCGGCCGTAGCGAAGCGAAAACCCGGAATCGCCACAGGCTCTGAGCTTCCGGCGGTCCCGGCTCGGCGCGCTATGCGCTTGGCCGGGATGACAGGATTGATTGCCCTTGGCTTGTCGCCGGCCTTCCGCCCCTCACGACATCGGCGGGGCGGGTGGCGGCGGGCCTTCGGGCAGGGGGATGAACTCGTCGTGGTCCAGGTCGGGCAGCTTCATGCGGCCGGCCCGCCAGTCGGCCTTGGCCTGCTCGATGCGGTCCTTGGACGAGGAGACGAAATTCCACTCGATGAAGCGCGGTCCGATCGGCTCGCCGCCCAGCAGCATGACGGTCGAGCGCTCGATCGCCTTGAAGACGATGGTGTCGCCGGGGGCGAACACGGCCATCTGGGCGGTGGTCAGCTCGCGGCCATCGACCTCGACCCGGCCGGCGGCGACATAGGCGGCGCGCTCGGCATACTCGGCCGGCAGGGCCGCGACCGTGCCCGGCTCCAGCTCCCAGTGCACGTAGAACAGCGGCGAATAGACCGGAACATTGGCCTTGGCGCCGAATGCCTCGCCGGCGATCAGCCGCGCCTTCAGGCCGCCGCTCTCATAGTAGGGCAGATCAGCCGGGCCCTCGTGGTGCGTGAAGCTGGGATCGACCTCTTCGAATTCCTTGGGCAGAGCCACCCAGGCCTGCATGCCGTCCATGCGGCCTCCGTGCTCGCGCAGGCCCTCGAAGCGTTCGGAGTGGGTGATGCCACTGCCGGCGGTCATCCAGTTGACCTCGTGCGGCTTGATCACCGCCAGCGAGCCGACGCTGTCGCGGTGGGTGATCTCGCCCGCGAACAGGTAGCTCAGGGTCGACAGGCCGATGTGCGGATGTGGGCGCACGTCGGCGTTCTTGGCGAAGCCGGGCAGGAAGTCGGCCGGGCCCATGTGGTCGAGGAAGGTGAACGGTCCGACCATACGGTGGGCGTGGAACGGCAGGACCCGCCCGACCTCGAAGTTTCCGAGGTCCTTGCGACGGGCTTCGAAGACGAGGTCGATCATGGGAGGCTCCACTAGAGTCGGGCGAGCTTAGCGTCCGCCGCGCGAAAAGTCAGAGCTCGTCCGCCGCCCGTTTCAGGGGCAGCAGGGCCAGCAAACTCACCAGGCCCGCGGCTCCCAGATACAGCCCGACCAAGCTCAGTCCCCCGCGATTGGCCAGGGCTTGGGCGATGACCGGGGCCAGGCCGCCGCCGATGATGCCGCCCAGATTGAAGGCGATCGAGGCGCCGGTGTAGCGCACGCGGGCCGGGAACAGGCTGGGCAGCCAGGCGCCCAACGGGCCGTAGACGAAGCCCATGACCAGCAGGGCCAGCGACAGGAAGCCGCCCACCAGCCACAGCGAACCGCCGCCCAACATCGGGGCCAGCAGGGCGCCGACGCCGATCGTCAGGCCGCAGCCGGCCATCAGCACCAGGCGCGGGCTCTTGGCGTCGGCCCAATAGCCGGCCGCGACGATGCCGACGGCCAGGAACAGGATGGCGACCAGCAGCACGCTCAGGAAGGTCTGGCGATCGTAGCCCAGGGTGGTGACGCCATAGCCCAGCGCGAAGGCGGTCGAGAGATAGAAGAGGGCGAAGCAGGCGACGACGGCGAAGATCCCGCTGACCACCTCGCGCGGATAGTTCCGGACCAGCTCGACCAGCGGCACATGGGCCGGCGGGGCTTCCTGGGCGGCGGCGGCGAAGGCGGGGGTCTCGGTCAGCTTCAGGCGGATCCACAGGCCGACCCCGACCAGCAGGATGCTGCCCACGAACGGCAAACGCCAGCCCCAGGCCTGGAATTGTTCCGGCGTCAGCAGAGCGCCCAGCAGCAGGAACAGGCCGTTGGCGGCGATGAAGCCGACCGGGGCGCCCAGCTGCGGGAACATGCCGAACCGCGCGCGCCAGCCAGGCGGGGCGTTCTCGACCGCCAGCAGCGCCGCGCCGCCCCACTCGCCGCCCAGGCCGAAGCCTTGGCCGAAGCGCAGCAGGCACAGCATGAACGGCGCGATCCAGCCGGCCATGGCGTAGGTCGGCAGGAAGGCGATGGCCAGGGTCGAGCCGCCCATGATCAGCAGCGACGCCACCAGGGTCGACTTGCGGCCGATGCGGTCGCCGAAGTGGCCGAACACGATCGAGCCCAGCGGCCGGGCCACGAAGGCGACGCTGAAGCTGGCATAGGAGGCCAAGAGCTGCACGGCGGGCGAGGTGGCCGGGAAGAACAGCGGCCCGAACACCAGCGAGGCGGCGGTGGCGTAGATGTAGAAATCGTAGAACTCGACCGCCGTGCCGATCAGGCTGGCGGCCAGAACACGTCGCGTCGACGCCCCGGTCGGACCGGAAGCCGATGTGGCCATGACGGCCTCCCCTCGATGTCAGGTGGGTTGGAGCGCGGTCCCCCGACCGCGCTCCTGGGATAGGCTAGCCCAGCGGGCTCACATACGGACTGATCAGGCCCAGCGGCACGGCCGTCGAGTTCTTGACGCCGCGGATCACGATGCGGCTCTCGATATTGCTGACCAGGCCCAGCGACAGCAGCTTGTCGCGCAGGAATTCGTCGAAGGCGCGCATGTCGCGGGTGACGATGCGCATCTCGTAGTCGGCCGCGCCGGTCACGGTGGCGCATTGCACGACCTCGGCCCACTTGCCGACCGCCTGTTCGAACGTGTCCAGGTTTTCCTTGGTCGGAAGGGACAGCTTGACGGTGCAGTAGACTTCGAAGCCCAAACCGAGCTTCTCACGATCCAGGATCGTGACGCGGCGCTGGATGACTCCGGCGTCTTCCAGGCGCTTGATCCGGCGCCAGCAGGGGCTGGACGACAGGCCGACACGCTCGGCGATCTCCGCGACGGACAGTCCGGCGTCGTGTTGGATGAGATCCAGGATCTTGGCATCCACGGCGTCGAGTTGTTCGGACAAGAAATTCCTCCCCCAAGTGGGCGTTGACGCTCCAATTTTGCGCAAAACGGCCACGAGTCGGGCACGCCTTGGGCAAACAATTTCCGGGCTTCTATAAGATATTGCGTAGCGGGCGGGAAGACCCAGGAGGAAAATTTTTGCCATGCGGCACTCGGAAGTCACGCTAGACGACAAATATGTGCTCGAAGATGGCCGCGCCTTCATCACTGGCGTGCAAGCTTTGCTCCGGGTTTTGCTGGATCGAAAGCGCCTGGATCGCCTCGCGGGGCTGAACACCGGCGGCTACCTCTCCGGCTATCGCGGCTCGCCGCTGGGCGGCCTCGACCAGCAGGCCGCGCGCATCAAGAAATTGCTGACCGCGCACGACGTGGTCTTCCAGGAAGGCCTCAACGAGGACCTCGCCGCCACCGCCGTGTGGGGCAGCCAGCAGGCGAATCTTTTCCCCGGCGCGCTTTATGATGGCGTGTTCGGCATGTGGTACGGCAAGGCGCCGGGCGTCGACCGCACCGGCGACGTCTTCAAACACGCCAACTTCGCCGGGACCTTCCCGACCGGCGGCGTGCTGGCGGTGGCCGGCGACGACCACGGCTGCAAGAGCTCGACCCTGCCGTCGCAATCGGAGTTCGCCTTTCAGGACTTCGAGATGCCGGTGCTGTCGCCGGCCGACGTCCAGGAGGTCCTGGACTACGGCATTCTCGGCATCGCCCTGTCGCGGTTCTCGGGACTGTGGACGGGCATGATCGCCCTGGCCGACACCATGGACTCCGGCGTGACGATCGACGTCTCGCTGAACCGCCACAAGGCGGTGATCCCCGACTTCGCCTTTCCGCCCGGCGGCCTTGGCATCCGGCTGAAGGACCAGCCGATGGAGAAGGAACGGCGGATGCGGCTGCACAAGCTGCCCGCCGCCCTGGCCTTCGCCCGCGCCAACCAGATCGACCGCGTGGTGCTGGGCGCCTCGCACGTGCGGGTGGGCAAGGCCCGCCTGGGCATCGTCTGCCAGGGCCAGGCCTATAAGGACGTGCTGGAGGCCTTCACGGCCATGGGCATGACCTTGCAGGAAGCGGCCGACCTGGGGGTTTCGATCTACAAAGTCGGCATGCCCTGGCCGCTGGAGCCGCTAGGCCTGCGCGCCTTCGCCGCCGGCCTCGAGACGCTGATGGTCATCGAGCACAAGCGCGCCTTGATCGAGCCCCAGGCCCGGGCCGCCCTCTATGACCTGCCCGCCCAGGCTCGCCCGCGCGTGATCGGCAAGACCGACGAGAAGGGCGGGCCGCTGCTGTCGGAGCTCGGCTCGCTGTCGGTGGCCGAAATCGCCCTGGCCATCTACGACCGCCTGCCCGACGGGCCGCACATGGAGCGGGCCCGCGCCTATCTGAACCGCGTCTCGGCCGCCGGCGTCGCCGCCGTCAGCCTGGCCGCCGACCAGGCCCGCAAGCCGTTCTTCTGCTCGGGCTGCCCGCACAATACCTCGACCAAGCTGCCCGAAGGCTCGCGCGCCCTGGCCGGCATCGGCTGCCACTACATGGCCGGCTTCAACGACCCGATGACCGACCTCAACACCCACATGGGCGGCGAGGGCCTGACCTGGGTCGGGGCGGCGCCGTTCACCAGCGAGAAGCACGTCTTCCAGAACCTGGGCGACGGCACTTACAACCACTCCGGCTCGCTGGCGATCCGCGGCGCGATCGCGGCCAAGGCCAACATCACCTACAAGCTGCTCTATAACGACGCCGTCGCCATGACCGGCGGCCAGCGCGCCGAGAGCGGCTTCACTCCGGCCCAGATCACCCGCCAGCTGGCGTCCGAGGGCGTGACCAGGACGGTCATCGTCGTCGACGAGCTGGAGCGCTACGAGGGCGTCAAGGATCTGGCCCCCGGGGTCGAGATCTTCCCGCGCTCGGACCTGATGCGCGTGCAGGAGATGCTGCGCGACACGCGCGGCGTGACGGTGCTGCTCTATGACCAGACCTGCGCCACGGAAAAGCGCCGCCGCCGCAAGCGGGGCGCGATGGCCAAGGCGACGAAGCGCGTCTTCATCAACCCGCTGGTCTGCGAGGGCTGCGGCGACTGCTCGGTGAAGTCCAACTGCGTCTCGGTCGAGCCCCTGGCCACCGAGTTCGGCCGCAAGCGCAAGATCAACCAATCCAGCTGCAATCAGGACTACAGCTGCGTCGAGGGCTACTGCCCGTCGTTCATCACCCTGGAAGGGGCCGAGAACGCCCAGTCCAAGACCATGCCGGCGGCCCTGACCGCCGAGTCCACGCCGCTGCCCGAGTTCGAGCCGCTGACTGGCGTGCGCAAGATCCTGTTCACCGGCGTCGGCGGCACCGGCGTCACCACCGTGGCCTCGATCCTGGCCATGGCCGCCCATATCGACGGCCGGGCCGGCAGCGTGGTCGACATGACCGGCCTGGCCCAGAAGGGCGGCTCGGTGTTCAGCCACGTCAAGATCGGCGAGACGGAAGAGACCATCGTCGGCGGCCGGGTGCCCGCCGCCAGCGCCGACGTGCTGATCGCCTGCGACCTGCTGGTCGCCGCTTCGCCGGAGGGCCTGTCGCTCTATGCCAAGGACCGCACCCGCGCGTTCGGCAACAACGACTTCGCGCCTACGGCCGACTTCGTCACCAGCCGCGACGTCAAGTTCGACAGCGGCGCCATGGCCCGCCGGGTCAAGGGCGCGACCAAGACCTTCGACGCCTGCCCGGCCCAGCGCCTGGCCGAGACCCAGTTCGGCGACGCCATCTACGCCAACATGATCATGGTCGGCTTCGCCTGGCAGCGTGGGGTGATCCCGGTCTCCAGCCGCGCCCTCTACCGCGCCATCAAGCTGAACGGCGTCGACGCCGAGGCCAATCTGCAAGCCTTTGAGCTGGGCCGCCGCGTCGCCCACGACCCGGACTCGGTGGAGGTCAAGGAAGACAAGGTCGCCACGCCCGAAATCATGCCGCTGGACGAGCTGATCGCCCACCGGACCCGCGAGCTGACCGCCTATCAGAACGCCGCCTACGCCCAGCGCTATGCCGACAAGGTGGCCAAGGTGCGCGCGGCGGAAATCGCCGTCAGCGGGCCCGACGGCGCCCTGCCGCTGACTCGTGCGGCGGCGGTGAACCTCTACAAGTTGATGGCCTACAAGGACGAGTACGAGGTTGCGCGGCTCTATACCGACGGCCGGTTCGCGGCCGAGCTGGCCGGGACCTTCAAGGGCGGCAAGGCCAAGGTCTGGCTGTCGCCGCCGCTGCTGGCTCCCAAGGGGCCGGACGGCAAGCCCAAGAAGATCGCGTTCGGCGGTTGGATGCTGGACCTGGCCTTCCCGGTCATGGCGAAGATGAAGGGCCTGCGCGGCGGCGCCCTCGACCTCTTCGGCCACACCGAGGAGCGCAAGATGGAGCGCGGCCTGATGACCAGCTACGAGGTCGGTCTCGACCGCCTGGCCGCCGGCCTGTCCCCCGAGAGCCTGCCGCTGGCCGTCAAGATCGCCGAGATCCCGCAGCAGATCCGCGGCTACGGCCACGTGAAGGACGCCTCGGTGGTCACCGCCAAGGCGGCGGAGGCGAAGCTGTGGGATCAGTGGTGCGGGGCGGGGGCTTAGCGCCCCCTTCCGTGTCATCCCGGCCGGAGCGAAGCGGAGAGCCGGGACCGCGGCAAGCTCAGCGCTTCCGGCGGTCCCGGATAGCCTCTGCGAGGCTTCCGGGATGACAACGGATGTTGGTCAGGTCTGAGCGGCGACCGCCTTCACGAACGGCACCTTCACCGTTCCATACGTCGCCGCCCGCCACAGCCATTCCAGCGGGCCGTAGTGGAAGCGCTGGAACCACAGGGTCGCGATCACCGCCTGCACGACCAGGAATCCGGCGGCCAGTCCAAGCGCCGTCCCCTGCGGCAGGGTGGCCCAGGCGCTCAGGCCGAAGCCGTAGAATATCGGGACCCAGACCAGCGACTGGACGACGTAGAAGGTCAGGGTCATGCGGCCCATCGGCGCCAGGCGCTCCAGCAGCTTGCGCGCCGGACCCAGGTAGAGCTCGACGATCACCAGCACGTAGACGCCCATCAGCGAGACGTCGAACCAGTTGCCGATCGCGGCGGCGGCCAGCTTGCGCGCCATCGGGGCGCGGGTCGCGTCGGGCAGCAGGCTAGCCAGCGGCTCGGCCCCGAAGTGAGCGGCGATGGCGACCAGGGCCAAGATCGCCAGGGCGATGCGGCGCGGGGTCTTGAACCGCTCGGGCGTGTCGAAGAACCCGATCCGGCCCAGCATCAGCCCGACCAGGAACAGGCCCAGGATCGAGAAGATCCGGCCGGTCTCGAGGAAGAACAGCCATTTGAAGGTCTGCCCTTCGCCGACGTTCCAGACAAGGGTCTCGGCCAGGCCGGAGGTGCGGTAGAAGGCCGGACCCGTGTCGGCCCAGTGCTGGAACGGCTGGTTGGCCCAGGCCGCCCCGGCGGCGGCGTTCGCGGTCTCGAACCACAGCCACGGCTGGGCCAGCAGGACGGCCGCGACGGTGAGCACGGCCTTGCCGCTGACCCGGTAGAACGGGATCAGCAGCAGGCCCAGCGGGGCCAGAACCATCAGGATGTCGCCGCGATAGACCAGGCTGTGGGCCAGGCCGATCAGGGCCAGCACCGCCATCCGCCAGGCGAACCGGCCCGAAAAGTTGGTCCCGCGCCGGGCCGCCCGGTCCATCAGGATGAAGAAGCTGAGGCCGAAGCACAGGGTCAGCAGGCTGAACGCCTTGCCCATCAGGAAGGTGGTGAAGATGGTGTGGGTCAGGTTCTGGTTCGGCGCGGCCCAATAGATCTCGAACTGCTCGAACATGTGGACCAGGAACACGCCGATCAGGGCGAAGGCTCGCAGGGTGTCGATCAGCGCGTTGCGCGCGGGCGCGGCCAGCGTCGTGTCCGTCATGCGTTTCCCCCGAAACCAAAGCGCGAGCTTGTCAGATATGCTCGTCGCGAGGTCTGACCATGCCAAAACTGTTAGCGCTGTCAATGTGGGGCCGGTGGCATGGCCGGAGGTTCGTGCTAGGCTTTCCGCCATGACCAAGCCGACCAGCCCCGTGACCGTCCGCCTCAATGCCGAGGACGCCGCCGACCTCCAGGCGCGGGTCGAGCGCGGCGAGTTCGCGTCGCTGGACGAGGGC
Source organism: Caulobacter sp. Root343 (assembly GCF_001425745.1). Taxonomy (GTDB): domain Bacteria; phylum Pseudomonadota; class Alphaproteobacteria; order Caulobacterales; family Caulobacteraceae; genus Caulobacter. Next base: position 60,380 of record NZ_LMDF01000006.1, read on the forward strand.
GTCGCGGCCGAGCTGGCCGAGCTGAACTACCGCCGGGCGGCCGAGATCGTCGGCGGCTCCGACAAGCTCGAGGCGCTGCTGGACGATCTCGAGGCGGACGCCGTCGACCTGACCCGGCAGACCGGCGGCGGCGACTTGCTGACGGAGCTGCTGGCCAGGGGCAAGGCGCGTTGAGAGCGACTGGCGCGGTGCGCGACCTTGGCTAAGGCGCCCTCATGAGCGAATTCGATTTCGACGCCGTCGTGGTCGGCGCCGGCGCGGTGGGCCTGGCCTGCGGCTACGCCCTGTCCAGGCGCGGCCTGATCGTCGCCGTGCTGGAGGAGCAGGCCCACATCGGCCAGGGCGTGTCGTCGCGCAATTCCGAGGTGATCCACGGCGGGCTCTACTATCCGACCGGCTCGCTGAAGGCCAAGCTGTGCGTTGAAGGGCGGCGGCTGCTCTATGCGTTCCTCGACGTCCACGGGATCGCCTACAAGCGCTGCGGCAAGCTGGTGGTGGCGACCAGCGAGGACGAGATCCCCCGCCTTGACGCGATCTGGGACCAGGCCTTGGCGAACGATGTCGAAGGCATGGAGCGGCTGACCAGCCAGCAGGCGCGGGCGATGGAGCCGGGCCTCAACGCTCACGCGGCGCTGCTGTCGCCGCAGAGCGGCGTGTTCGCCAGCCACGACTACATGTTGGCCCTGCAGGGTGAGATCGAGGCCGCCGGCGGGGCGGTGGTGTTGTCGACGCCGTTCGAGGGGGCGCAGGCTCTGTCGGGCGGCGGCTTTACGGTGCGGGCGGGCGGGGCCGATCCGACCAGCCTGACCTGCCGCCTGCTGGTCACCGCGCCGGGACTGTCGTCGCAGGAGGTCGCCGGCCGCATCGAAGGCTATCCGGCCGACCACATCCCCAAGGCCCACTACGGCAAGGGCGTCTATTTCCGCCTGATGGGCAAGGCGCCGTTCCAGCGGCTGATCTATCCGCCGCCGATCCACGGGGCGCTGGGCACCCACTACCGCAACGACCTGGGCGGCCAGGCGGTGTTCGGACCGGACCTGGAATATGTGCCGGCGCCCGACTACGCGGTCGATCCGGCTAGGGCCGAGGCGTTCGCCGCCTATATCCGCAAGTTCTGGCCGGGCCTGCCCGACGGCGCCCTGACCCCCGACTATGCTGGCGTGCGCCCCAAGCTGCATGGCCCGGATGAACCCCAGCCCGACTTCCAGCTACGCGGCGCCGAGGACCACGGCTTCGAAGGCCTGATGGCCCTGTTCGGCATCGAGAGCCCGGGCCTGACCAGCTCGCTGGCCATCGGCGAGGCGGTGGCGGGGCGGTTGTTGGAATAGGTCCAGTCCCTTCCGACCTCCCCGGCGAAAGCCGGGGTCCAGATCGAGCCCAGGGTCTTGCCGGTCCAAGCTCGGCCAAGGGCGCGACAACCCCGATCTCTCCGGATGAATCTGGATCCCGGCTTTCGCCGGGAACGTCGGGTGAGGAGAGGGCAAGCATGACAAATGCTTAATCTCCGACCCGACGCATCCCCATGCTAGCAATTCCGAGTTCGGAACATCGGGTTGAGGGGCGTTGATGGGGTTCGGGTTCAAGGCGCTGCTGGGCGCCGTGTCGGCGGTCGCGCTGAGCGCGGCGATGTCTTCCGCCAGCCTGGCGGCCGAGGGGCTGCCGTCGTTCGCCGAGCCGGCGCTGTCGCCGGACGGGAGCGAGATCGCCTTCGCTTCGGGCGGCGACCTGTGGACCGTGCCCGCCGCCGGCGGTCAGGCCCGCCTGCTGGTCACCGACGAGGCCACCGAGTCGCGGCCGCTCTACTCGCCCGACGGCAAGTCGCTGGCCTTCGTCTCGACCCGCTCGGGCGTGGCCAACCTCTACCTGCTGACCCTGGCCACCGGCGAGGTGCGCCGCCTGACCTATGGCGACAGCGCCGAGAGCCTGGACGGTTGGTCACGCGACGGAAAATGGATCTACTTCACCTCGGGCGTGAACGACGTTTCGCGCCTGGGCGACATCTTCCGCGTCGCGGCCACCGGCGGCACGCCGTTGGAAGTCAGCCGAGAGCGCTATCTGAACGAGTTCCAGGCCGCGCCGTCGCCGGACGGCCGGTCGATCGCCCTGATGGCCAAGGGCGGTTCGAACACCCAGTGGTGGCGCAACGGCCATTCGCACCTGGACGAGACCGAGCTGTGGCTGAAGCCGCTCCAAGGCAATGGCGACGGCGCGGGGTATCAGCGGCTGCTTCCAGAGGGCGCCAAGCACGCGTGGCCGATGTGGACTCCCGACGGCAAGGCGCTCTGGTACATGAGCGACGAGGGCGGGACCGAGAACCTGTGGCGGCTGCCGCTCGACGGGAGCGCGCAGCAGGTGACCCGGTTTACCGACGGCCGCGTCCTCTGGCCGACCATCGGCTATGACGGCAGGACGATCGTGTTCGAGCGCGACTTCGCCGTCTGGTCGCTGGACACCGCCAGCGGCCAAGCGACCAAGCTGTCGATCGCTCTGCACGGCGCGCCCGCGGCGGCCGGCGAGGAGCACAAGAACGAGACCAGCTTCGACAGCCTGGCCCTGTCGCCCGACGGCAAGAAGGCGGCGATCGTCGCCCATGGCGAGCTGTTCGCGGTCTCCACCAAGGACGGCGGCGCGGCCCAGCGCGTGACCCGCACGCCGATCCTGGAGCGCGACCCGGTCTGGTCGCCCGACAGCAAGCGGCTGATCTATGTCTCCGAGCGGGACCGGGCGGCCAATCTCTACGCCTACGATTTCGCCACCGGCCAGGAGACGGCCCTGACCACCGGCGCGGCGCGCAACACCGTTCCGGTCTGGTCGCCGGACGGCAAGGCCCTGGCCTATGTGCGGAGCGGGGCCGAGATCCGGGTGATGACCTTCGACGCGGCCGGCAAGGTCGCCAGCGACCGGGTGCTGTTCAGCGGTCCCCTGGGCGGTTTCGACGAGCAGCCCCTGAGCTGGGCGCCCGACAGCCGCTGGCTGGCCTTCACGGTCACCGACCGCAAGGCGTTCGACAACGTCAACGTCGTGTCGCTGGACGGTGGGCCGGCGCGGCCGGTGACCTTCCTGGCCAACGGCCAGGTCGGCAAGGTCGCCTGGTCGCCCGACGGCAAGTTCCTGCTGGTGGCCATGGGCCAGCGCAGCGAGGACGCCAAGATGCTGCGTGTCGATCTGTTGCCCAACGTACCCAAGTACCGCGAGGACGCCTTCCGCGACCTGTTCAAGCCGGCCGACACGCCCGACAAGCCGACGCCGGGGCCGGACTCCAAGGCCGAGCCGGCCAAGACCGACACGCCGGCCAAGCCGGTGTCCGACGCCAAGGCCGCCACGCCGAAGAAGAAGGCCGACCCGGTCCGCATCGTCTTCGAGGGCCTGCGCGAGCGGGCCAGCTTCCTGCCGCTGAACGGGATGGACGTCGGCGAGCCGCTGATCAGCCCCGACGGCAAGACCCTGGTGTTCCGCGCCCGCCAGGCCGGCCAGACCAACTTCTACAGCTACAGCCTGGACGAGCTGGCCCGTGAGCCCGCCGTGCCGGTGCAGCTGACCTCGACCCGCAAGCCCAAGGGTGACATCGCTTTCTCGCCCGACAGCAAGGAGGTCTGGTTCCTGGAAGGCGGGGCGATCGTCTCGACCCCGATCGACCAGCCCAAGCCCAAGCCGTTGGCGGTCAGCGCCGAGCTGGATATCGACTTCGACGTCGAGAAGACGGTGGTGTTCGAGCAGGCCTGGGGCATTCTGGATCGCGGCTTCTACGATCCGAAGTTCCACGGCGCCGACTGGGGCAAGCTGCGCGAGCGCTGGGCGCCCTATATCGCCGGCGCGCGGACCGGCGACGAGCTGCGCCGGAACATCAACCTGATGATCGGCGAGCTGAACGCCTCGCACTCGGGCATCAACAAGCCGACGGATCCGGCCGTCCAGATCGTGCGCGCCGCCAATCTGGGTCTGCGCTTCGAGCGCGACGCCTACGAGGCTGGCCAGGGGCTGGTGATCCGCGAGGTCATCGCCCTGGGTCCGGCGGCGCTGGAAGGCTCGATCAAGCCGGGCGAGACCCTGGCCGCCGTCAATGGCGAGCGGCTCAGCCCCGGCGTCAATCTGGATCGCCTGCTGCGCGGCCTGGCCGGCAAGCGCACGGTGCTGACCGTGAACGACGCGGCGGGCAAGGCGCGCGAGGCGGTGGTGCGGCCGGTCCCGACCACCACGGCGACTGGCCTGCTGTACCGCCAGTGGGTCAATGACCGCCGCGCCTATGTCGACAAGGTCAGCGGTGGCAAGCTGGGCTATGTCCACATCGCCGACATGTCGGATGGCTCGCTGAACCAGCTCTATATCGACCTCGACGCCCAGAACCAGGGCAGGCAGGGCGTGGTCATCGACCTGCGCAACAACAACGGCGGCTACGTGAACGGTCACGTGATCGACGTGTTCGCGCGCCGCAACTACCTGATGATGACCGCCCGCGACCGCTTCCCGGTGCCCTCGCGCCAGAACCTTGGCCAACGGGCCCTGGGCCTGCCGACCGTGCTGGTCACCAACGAGTCGTCGCTGTCGGACGCCGAGGACTTCACCGAGGGCTATCGCGCCCTGGGCCTGGGCAAGGTGGTTGGCAAGCCGACGTCCGGCTGGATCATCTTCACCACCGGCCGCCAGCTGATCGACGGCTCGACCGTGCGCCTGCCGTTCATCCGCATCGACGACCTGCGCGGCCAGAACATGGAGCTGAACCCGCGCCCGGTGGACGTGGATGTGGACCGGCCGCTGGGCGAGACGCTGAGCGGGGGCGACGCGCAGTTGGATGCGGCGGTGAAGGTGCTGCTGGGGAGGTAGCCTCGGCGGGGCTCCCCCACCTGATCGCTTCGCGATCGTCCGCCGCCAAAGGCGAGCGGAAGGTGCGCGATCCTTCTTTCCCCTCCCGGGGGAGGAGCGCCGAAGGCGCAGAGGGGGCAAAGCGGAGCATCTATCCGCCCCGCTCCCGCGTTGACACCACGACCGCGTCCCCCGATGGTCGCCGGCCGCAACGCCTCCCCCGGAGCCCGCCTTGACCAACATCCTGCACGCCATGCTGGGCAAGGGTCTGGGCGGTCTGGAGCAGGTGTTTCTCGACTATCAGCCGATCCTGGAAGCCTGGGCCGCCAAGCGCGGCGGGCGCTGCGTCGGCGTGGTGCGCGCGGGCGGCAAGATGGCGGCGGCGCAAGCCGGCCGGACGCCGCCGCTGGCGACCGTGCCGGCCTTCACCGACTGGGACCCGATCACCGTCGGCGCGGCTCGCGTCCTGGTGCGGACAACCAAGCCCCAGCTGATCCTCAGCCATGGCCAGCGCCCGGCGCGGGTGTTCGCCAAGGCCGCGCCGAAGGATGTGGTCCAGGCCGTCTGCCTGCACAAGCCGTCGTTCGACGTGGCGCCGGGGGTTCACTATCTGTGCGTCGGCCAGCATCTGGCCAAGCTGGCGATCGAGCGCGGCGCGCTCGCCGATCACGTCCACTTCATCCCCAACGCCGTGACGCCGCCCCGGTCCCACGCCGCGCCGTTCACCCACGCCGAAAGCCAGCCGATCAAGATCGTCGCCGCCGGCCGCCTGCATACCAAGAAGGGCTTCGACGTGCTGATCCGCGCGGTCGGCAAGCTGCGCGCCTGGGACTATGATGTCACCTGCGAGATCGCCGGCGAGGGGGACGAGCGCGGCGACCTTGAGGCCCTGATCCAGGAGCTGGACCTGGATCCCTGCGTGAAGCTGGTCGGCTGGACCGACGACGTCGCCGGCTTCCTGGCCACGGGCGACCTGTTCGCCTTTCCCTCGCATCAGGAGGGTTTTCCCCTGACCCTGCTGGAGGCCATGGCCGTGGGCCTGCCGGTGGTGGCGTCCGAGATCGACGGGCCGGTCGAGATCCTGAAAGAGGGCGTCACCGGCCGCCTGGTCCCCGACGACGATCCCGATCGGCTAGGCGAAGCCCTGGGCGAACTGATCAGCGACCGCGACACGGCCCGCCGCCTGGGCGCGGCGGCGCGGGATCTGGTGCTGAGCGAATACGGTCCCGGCGAGCTGGCGCGGCGCTTGGAAGCGGCTTTGGACGGAATGCTATCCAAGACTTGATGCGGGGGCCGCTCGGAGGTATGACCCGCGTCCGTCCTGGCGATGGCTGGGTAGCTCAGATGGTTAGAGCGGTGGATTCATAACCCACAGGTCGGCGGTTCGATCCCGCCCCCCGCCACCAGGACGGACTATTTTTCTCTACATTTCAGAAGCTTGCAGGCTAGGCGCCGACCGCCTTCTTGAGGATTTCGTTCGCCCGGCTCTGCCAGCCGGGACCGGTCGCGCGCAGTCTTTCGAGCACGTCCTGATCGAGCCGCAGGGTGACCTGTTGCTTGGGGCGCTCGGATTTCGGACGGCCTGGCCGTGTCAGCGTGCCGTTGGCGGGCCTGATGATCTTGCCGCCGATGCTGAATTCGGCGCGCTCGAACTGCTCGTCGGTCCACTCCGGAGCGTCATCCGGATCGATCCACTCGGCTTTCGAATTTTCTTTGTTCTCGGTCATTGCACTTCCTCATCGAGATGATGCGTCGTGCTTCTCCGCGCGGCGTCCAAACGACCATGACCAGGCGTTCGCCCAAAAGGCCGATTGTCTGAAACCGTTCTTCTCCATAGTCCTCGCGATCATCGAGGGAGGTGAATGTCGGCCCTTCAAACAGGGATGCTGCATCGGCGAAGTCTAGGCCTCGATGCTCTAGTGTTTGCTGGCGCTTTTCGTCATCGAACTCGATGCCCATTTTCGGAAATGTCCTTCTCGCCGGCGAGGGCCGCTAACGCGGTTAATCGCGAACATGGTTTCGTCTCCGGGTTGAGGCGTTGGCGGACGCCGAGTGCGATTTTTGTAGCTACAGAAACTGTGACGGTCAATATTTTTTGTAGTGCCAGAAATTAGAACGGCAACGGTAGTTCGGCGTCGCCCGTTCTCGCCCCATGGCGCGCCAACCCAAGGTCTTCACGTGGTCGGACGGCTTTCACCGCTACACGGTGGCGGCGACGTCGCGCGTCAAGGCGCTGGAGGCCTGGGAGACCGACCGCGATTTGTTCAAGGAAGGCGTGGCCGTCGAGGCGCCCGACGCGCCCGACGCCAAGGCCGCTCTGGCCGCGCCCGGAGCGGTGATCCGCCGGGCCGAGGGCGGGTTGAAGTCGGCGATCGACAAGCTGCCCAAGCCAAAGGTCAGGACGGTCGACGCCGCCGCCGAGGCGAAGCGGAAGAAGGCGCTGGCCGACGCGGAGGCCGAGCTCGAAGCGGCGGAGGCCGAGCAGCGCGACGCCGAGGCCGACCTGGAACGCCGTCGCCGGACGCTGGACGCCGAGGCCGCCGCGCTCAGCGACTCCTGGACGAGCCGCCGCTCGAAGCTGGAGGCGGCGATCCGGCGTCTGCGACCGCGATAGAGGCCCGGCCGCGCAGGCCCCGGCGCTCCAGATAGTCCAGCAAAACAGCCGGATGGTCGGTCTGGACGATGCTGACGCCCTGGTCGATCAGCCGGCCCCAGGCCTGGTGCGGATCGCGCAGAGCGCGGCGGTCGCCGGACTGGTCCAGCATCCCCCTCAGCCCCTTCTCGGCCAGGGTGTTGGTCCAGACGCGGATGCGGGCGGCGCGGGCGGCGTCGCGGACGGCCACGAACCCCTGGCGCCTCAAGGCGACCATCTCCACGGCCGGGATCTGGTGGTCGCCCGAGGCCTGCAGGGCGGTGATCTGACCCAGGCCTCGCGCGCGGCGGGCCGCCGTGCCCGCCACCATCGGCATGAAGGCCAGGTCGCGATAGAGCGGCTGGTCGGCGATCGGCGGCGCGCCCAGCCCGGCCTTGGCCTTGAACAGCACCCAGTCCGTGGCGTCGACGCGGTGAGCGACCGCGGCGGCCTCGGCGGCGTAGGGACCCTTGAGATCGATATTGACCAGGATGCGCCCACGCGCGGCCCTCAGCAGGGCCTCCAGGGTCGGCGGCGGCTCGTCGCCGTCGTTCAGCCTCAGGGCCTGGATCTGCGTCAAGGTGAGGTCGGAGATCCGCCCCTTGCCGTCCGTGGTTCGGTCGACCTTGGCGTCGTGGATAACGACGAGCACGCCGTCGCGGGTGCGGCGCACGTCGATCTCCACCAGGTCGACGCCCAGCGCCACGCAGCGCTCGAGGGCGGCGAGGGAGTTCTCGGGAACCGCGGTCTCGAAGCCACGCGTCGGCGCGGGCCGGTGGCAGGCGCGATGGGCGACGACCAGGACGCCGTCGGCCGGATCGTACAGGCGGTCGCGCAGCGCGCCGGCGTGGGCCGGCACGGCCATGATCGCGAGAGCCAGAATGATCGGGAACGCGACAAACCGCATGGTCGAAGGCCTCCGGGCCTCCGCGCCACATGACTGATTCACGCGACAAGCATACGGCGGTTTGGTCCTATTCAGATGACGGCGCCGATTAACCTTCACCGTAAGAAGCGGCGAACTACCCCCTCCGGAACCCCCGCAGCACGTTGGCCTCGGTGCTGAGCTGCAGCTTGGCGTAGTCGATGCGCGGCGTGTCCGAGAACAGCAGGTAGTAGTATTTCATCTGCTCGGACCACCAGTAGCCGGGGCAGTTGTCGCCCTGGGTCATCGGCTTGGTCGTGATGTCCTTCAGGGCCGTGTAACCGTAGGCCGCGCGGCTGGTGGCCTTCATCTGGCGATAGTGGATCGCGGCCAGCTGGCGATAGCGTTCGTCGCGGTCCAGCAGCCACAGGTTCAGGCAGGCGTCGGCATATTCCGGGCGCAGGCCGGTCGTCTTGCGGCGCGGTTGGCGGGTGGCGACGTCGATCGACTCCGGGATCACGCCGAACGTCGCCTGCAGCTCGGTGAACGATGCCAGATAGTCGTCGCCCTCTTTCTTATGGCCGACTTGGCCCAGCAGGCCGGCATAGTAGGCGGCCAGCTCGCTCTGGGCGGTGTTCAGCACCGCGCCGGTCTCGAAATCGACCATCGGGAACCACAGGCGGCCGTCGTAGCGTTTGGCCTGGTGGGCTAGTTGGGCGGCCGTGCACTCCTGCGCCCAGCGCTTGCAGTCCTCGTCGCCGAACAGCTCCCAGGCGTCCCACAGATATTCGTAGAAACTGTCGGCATAGACGTCGATGCTGGCCGAGCGGCTGGTGAATTCGCCGGTGCGCGCGTCGATGTTGGCGGCCATCAGGCCGATTTTCGAGCGGCGGTCCAGGGCGTGCTTCATGGCCCGCTTGGCGATCTTGAAGTAGCGGTCGTCGCCGGTCAGCTGGCTCAGCACGCCGAACTCGGTGATGTAGGTGCCGATCTCGGCCAGGTTGGTCTCGGGATCACGGACCGCGCCGGTCTTCAGGTTGACGTAACGCCAGGGCAGGCCGTGCGGCGAAGCGTCGAAGGCCTTCAGCAGCCGGTCGGCCAGGTCCTTGGCCTTGGCCAGCAGCACGGGATCGCCGCAGGCCAGGTGGGCCGAGATCAGGCCGCCGACCAGACGGATATTGGTCTCGAAAACCTGGGCCTCGCCGTTCACGTCGAAAGACAGGTTCTGTTTTACCCAGTCGACCCCGGCCTGGAATTCGGCGTCCAGGCCCATGATCCACAAGGTGTCGAGCGCCTCGACCAGGGACAGGCCTAGGTCGTGGCCCTCAACGAAGAACGACTGCGACGTGCCGCTGACGGGATTGATCTCGTCCTTGCCCCAGGCTTTGGCGACATAGCCCTGCCAAGCCCATTGGAACTCGCTCCGCACGTCGGCGGCCAGGGCCTTCCAGTCCGCTTTCGGCGCGGCGGCGGCCCATTCGGGCGCGAGGCCGGCGGCGGCCAAGGAGACGAGGGTGGAGCGGCGCGTGAGTCGAGCGAACGTCATGCCGTCAGCCTACCGGCGGTCGAGCGTACCGGCGAGAAAAAGGGAGGGCGAGAGGTGAGCAAGAGGCGAGGGCGCCGGAAAGTGGCCGGGCGGGATTCACGACATCCCGCCCGGCGAAGTCGCCCGGCGGGTGGGATACGCCGGGGATCTCTTGCAAGGGATAGGACGCCACAACCTTGACTAAACCGCCATAGGCTAGCCGATCAATTTTCCTGTCAGGCCGGCGGCAAGGCCGAATTGTCCTCGGGAATCTCAGGTAGGCGCGCGCGCAGCAGGCAGTTCAGGCCCTCGGGGCGGTAGTCCATGGCCGCCGATCCCTTCAGCTCGCCGCGCAGGCTGCGCTCGATCAGGCGCGAGCCGAAGCCCTTGCGCGTGGGTTCGGCCACCACGGGACCACCGGTCTCGATCCAGGCGACGTCGAGGGCGCGGGTGTCGGGCGAGTAGGCCCAGGACACAGCCACGCGCCCTTCGGCATTGGCCAGGGCGCCGTATTTCAGGGCGTTGGTGGCCAGTTCGTGGAAGATCAACGCCATGGTCAGGGCGCCGCCGGGCTGCAGTCGCACCGGCGGGCCGTGGACATGGACCCGAACGCCGGCCTCGTCGAACGGACGCAGGGCGCGCTGAGCCACCTCGTGCAGCCCGGCGCCATGCCAGCTCTCGCGGGTCAGGATGTCGTGCACGCCGGACAGGCCCATCAGCCGCGCCTCGAACTTCTCGAAGGCGATGATCGGGTCCGGCTCGTTGCGCAGGGTCTGGGCGGCCATCGACTGGACGGTCGCCAGCGTGTTCTTCACGCGGTGGTTCAGTTCGTTGATCAGCAGGCGCAGCTGGCTCTGATGCTGCTGCTGGGCGTTCTCGGCATGTTTGCGCAGGCCGATGTCGGAGAGGATCACCACCATGTACGGCGGCTCGTCGCCTGGCCGCACCAGCGAGACGGTCACATGCGCCCACAGCACCTCGTCCGGCGTCGCGCCGACGAAGCGGCGGTCGGCCGAATAGGTCTCGATCTCGCCGGCCAGCAGGGCCTGGCCCTGGGACAGCGCCATCTCCAGGTCGTCGGGATGGACCATGACCGTGATCCGCTGGCCCAGCAGCGTATCGCGCTCGCGCCGCAGGATGGCGCAGAAGCTGTCGTTGGCCTCCAGGATCGCCCCGTCCGGCGCCAGCCGCGCCACGCCCATGGCCGCCTGGTTGAAGACGGCGCGATAGCGGGTCTCGGCGGCTTCCAGCTGGCGTCGGGCCTGGACGCTGGCGGTGACCACCTCGGTATAGAGCACCAGTCCGCCGATCTCGCCGCCATCCGTACGCCAGGGCGCCATCGACCAGCGGATCCACTCGGTGCGGCCCTCGCGGTCGATATAGGGGTCGCCCTCGTGGCGCAGCTCGACGCCCTCGGCGATGACGCGGGCGTGCAGATCGCGCCACTTTTCCGGGACCTCGGGAAAGACGTCGTAGTGGCGCCGGCCGATCAACGGCAGGTCGGCGGGCAGGCGCTGATCGGTCAGGTACTGCCGCGAGGCCGCCAGGTAGCGCATCTGGCTGTCGAAAATGGCGATGCCCAGCGGCGCGTGCTTGAGCGCGGTCGTGACGCTTGGGGACGCAGCCATTGGGGCGCTCGATTGGGGTGGCGCTTCGTCGATCATTGTCTCTGTATCGTATCGGCCCAAGGCAAGGCTTCGACTGACTTTCGCGTGAGCTGTTTCCACGGCGCTTTCTGCCACAGATTTCAGTGTTTTGCCGTGCGTCATCCCGCCACTGGAAACACGCGTGTCTGCTTGACCACGCCATAGGCGAAACTGGTGTCAATCGAGGCGATCCCGGGGATGGCGTGCAGCTTGCGCCGCATGAAATCCTCATACGATTCCAGGCTATCGACGATCACCCGCAGCAGGTAGTCGTCGCCGCCCGCCAATAGGAAACAGTCCAGGATCTGATCGATCCGCGCGACCTGCTCCTCGAAGCCCTTGATCAGGTCCTGGCCGTGGCGATCCAGCCGTACGCGGACGAAGACGGTGATCGGCAGGCCGTAGGCCTTCTGGTCCACCAGCGCGGTGTAGCCGGTGATCACGCCCTCGGCTTCAAGGTTGCGGACGCGGCGCAGGCAGGGCGAGGGCGAGAGGTTCACCCGCTCGGCCAGGTCCTGGTTGGTCAGGCGGCCGTCCTTCTGCAGCTCACGGATGATCTGGCGGTCCTTGGCGTCCATGGGCGGCCCTCTGAGCAGAATCTGCTAAAATCAAAGCCCATCCTGGCAGAGTTCGCAATCCATCGCGCCGAACCACACGCCATTCTCGCGCCGATAGGGAGTGAGACATGCGTAACGACAAGACCGGTTTTTCGACGCGGGCGATCCATGCGGGCTACGATCCCGCCGACGAGCACGGGGCGCTGACGCCGCCGGTGCACCTGACCTCGACCTTCGCCTTCGAGAGCGCCGAGGCCGGCGGCGAGATGTTCGCCGGGACCCGGGAAGGGCACTTCTATTCGCGGATCTCCAACCCGACGACCGACCTGCTGGAGCGCCGCCTGGCCAGCCTGGAGGGCGCCGAGGCCGCCGTGGCCACCGCCTCGGGCATGGGCGCGATCACCGCCGTCCTGTGGAGCTTCCTGCGGTCCGGGGACGAGGTGATAACCGACCAGACCCTGTACGGCTGCACCTTCGCTTTCCTGCGCGACGGCCTGACCCGGTTCGGCGTCACGGTGCGCCAAGTGGACATGACCCGGCCCGAGGCGCTGGCGGCGGCGATCTCGGAACGGACCCGGATCGTCTATTTCGAGACCCCGGCCAATCCGAACATGCGGCTGGTGGACATCGCCGCGATCAGCCGCGTCGCCCACGAGGCCGGGGCCAAGGTGGTGGTCGACAACACCTATGCGACGCCCTTGCTGACCCGGCCCCTGACCCTGGGGGCGGATGTCGTCGTCCACTCGGCCACCAAGTACCTGGGCGGCCATGGCGACTTGGTCGGCGGCATCGCGGCCGGCGGCGTCGAGGACATGACCCGCGTGCGCCTGGTCGGGGTCAAGGACATGACCGGGGCGGTGATGTCGCCGTTCACCGCCTTTCTGGTGCTGCGCGGCCTGAAGACCCTGGCCCTGCGCATGGCGCGCCACGGCCAGAGCGCGCAGGCCGTCGCCGGCTGGCTGGAGGCGCATCCGGCCGTGGCGCGCGTGTTCTATCCGGGCCTGCCGAGCTTTCCGCAGCGCGACCTCGCCGCGCGTCAGATGGCCGGCGGCGGCGGCATGATCGCGTTCGAATTGAAGGGCGGCCATGCGGCCGGCGTGGCGACGATGAACCGCCTGACCATGATCCGCCGGGCCGTGTCGCTGGGCGACGCCGAGACCCTGATCCAGCACCCGGCCAGCATGACCCACTCGCCCTACACCTCGGAGGAGCGCGCGGCGGCGGGGATCGGCGAGGGCCTGGTGCGGCTGTCGGTGGGCCTGGAGGATTTGGCCGACATCCTGGGGGATCTCGAGCTGGCGCTGGAGCCGGAAAGGATCGCGGCGTTGGTTTAGGGGCCGTTTGAGTTGCTCTCCTCCCCCTCTGGGGGAGGGGGACCGGCGAACGCCGGTGGAGGGGCCCTGTGAGGTGGTCGGCGCAATACCGCTTCGCGGACCCCCTCCGTCTCGATGCGTATTCGCATCGATCCACCTCCCCCTAATGGGGAGGAGAGCCTCAGCAATCCAGGAACTTCACCTCTTCGGCCGAGTACGTCATGTCGCTGGCGTTGAAGAGGCCCGACAGGCCCAGCAGGGTGCAGCGGCCGACGGTCAGATAGACCGGGATGTCCTTCAGGTAGTCGCTCATCCGGCCCTTGTCGGCGAAGCGTCGGGCGAAGGCGGCGTGGTCCAGCAGGCCGTCGACGCGCTCCATCAGCGGACTGTTGATATAGACCCCGCCGCGAGCGGCGAACATCAGGGCCAGGTCGCCGACGAAGGCGCCCAGCAGGGCGCTGAAGATCGACAGGGCTTCGCGGGCCCGCGCGTCGCCGTCGCGCACCCGCGACAGGATCAGGTCGTCGCCGCCCCCTTCGCTGCCGTCTTGCCCGCCCAAGGCGGCGTGGATGTCGATCAGCCCGGCCTGGGACAGGAAGTGTTCGGCCGAGACCCGGCCGTACTTGGCCTGCAGCGCCGCGAATACCGGGACCTCGCGCGGCTCGCCGGGGGTGAAATCGATATGGCCGCCCTCGCTGACCACGGGGACCCAGCCGTCGTTCCTGTGTGGCGACAGCCCGGCGACGCCGAGGCCAAGATTGGGACCGATCACGGCGATCGGCGCATTCTTGGCCGGCTTGCCCTCGTGGACCACCGTCATGGCGGACGGCGACAGGCGCGGCGCGCCCAGGGCGCAGGCGGCGAAGTCGTTGAGCAGCGCGACGCGCGGCGTCTTCAGCACCGCGCGCAGCCAGGCCTGGGTCAGGGTGAAGTCGCCAGCCGTCATGGCGATCGCCCCGTCGATCTCCGGGCCCGCGCCGCACACCGCCGCGCCGACCAGTTCGCCGTGGCCGGCCATCGCCGCCGCCAGATGCTGCTCCAACTCGCGCAGCGAGGCGCACGAAAGCTCCTGATGAGCGCGCGGCGGATCGCCGGGGCGCACGATCGCCACCGCCAGGTCACGCCCGTTCACATCGGCCAGCAGGACCGATCCCTTCGCCATGTCGTTTCCTCTCGAGCCGGTTTTCCGGCCTCAGACGATTTGTTGTACCGGTAACATCGCCCGGTAAACGCAAGCTTTCTCCGAGAAAGCCCGTCGTGACAAGGTTGTCATGTCGAACGCGCGCAAGGCGGGTCGGTTCGAAATTCCATTAACCTTGCTTACATAAATCCTAAATTTGCACGGGCGATTAACCGCCCCGTGCGTTTATCCGGTCATGGCGAAGTACGCGTCAGGCGTGGACAACGATCGGCGGACAGCGGTCCGCATTCAGACGCAGAGGTCCGGCAAGGTCCTGTGCGGCGCCTTCGCTTGGGATTGCGTGATCCGTGATCTGTCCAGCGCTGGCGCCCGGATCCAGATGCTGTCGAACGCCGCGCCGCCCGGGCGGGCGCAACTGGTCGACCTGGCCGCGGGCTTGGCCCACGACGTCACGGTGGCCTGGCAGCGCGATCGCGAGGTTGGTCTGCGCATCGTCCGCACCTACGACCTGCGCGGCCTGGCGCCGGCCGCCGCCGGCATGGCCAAGCGAATCTGGCTGGCGTCGCAGTCCGACGTCTCGACGGGGTAGGGCCCCTCCGTCCCCCCAGAAACGACAAAGACCCCGGCCCGCCGACCGAGGTCCCGTCTCAATCAAGCCGCGCGTGGCGCGCGGTCGGGGCCGCCTAGGCGGCGTCGCCGCGCGTGGCTTCGTCGGCCATCGCACGGACCAGGTCCAGGACCTGGCGACGGACGCGGCCGCGGCCGATGCGCGGGAAGACTTCCGCCAGTTCCAGGCCTTCCGGGGTGGTCAGGAATTCCTGAACCACGCGCTCGGCGTGCTGGGCGGCGTCATCAACCTCGGCGCCGCTCATCGGATCGGCCAGGCCGTCGAAGAAGAACGACACCGGGACCTGCAAGGTCTTGGCGATCTCGTAGAGCTTCGAGGCGCTGACGCGGTTGGCCCCGCGTTCGTACTTCTGCACCTGCTGAAAGGTCAGGCCCAGGGAGTCCGCCAGCTGTTCCTGGCTGACGCCAAGCAGCTTGCGACGCATCCGAACCCGGCCGCCGACGTGCAGGTCGACAGGGTTGGGGCGTCGGCCTTCGGTTTCTTCGCTCATGTGTTTTCCGCCTCCAACGGTTGTTCGGGGAAAATGACACGACCGTGACGCTGGTGGAAGCAAGGGACCACTGTGCGCGGCGTTACGTCGCGATGGTTTAGCTTCCATCCCCGATTCGAGGAGGCTAGTCGCCCGACGGGCGATTCGCCGCCAACCGAAACGCGATCCGCTTTCGCCAAGCGAGTATCGCGCGTGGTTTTTTTGGGCTCTTTATGCGTGAAGGCGCCGAGCTCGGTCGTCCCAGATGCGCCGAGCCTGGCCGCTGGTGTCGTGCAGGCGAAACAGGGTCTCGGCCGCCAGGGTCTCGTCGCGTTCGGGGCCGGCGACCAACTGGGGCGTCATGGCGCGGCGCACCTGGCGCTGCACGGCGGCCAGGTCGCCGAACGCCATCAAGTCCAGCGCGTCGATCTCGTAGCCGATCGGCCCCTCGCGGCCGAGGGCCTCCAGCACCCGATCCAGGAGGTCCCGCGAGACGGCGATCTCGGACCCGGCCACCACGCCGAACGCATAGGGACGAGGGATGCCGACCAGGCGCGTGTCGATCGGCGAGTTCAGGATGCCGGGATACAGCTGCATGTCGATCATGCCGACGAAGCGGGCCACGCCGTGGCGCAGGGCCAGCTCAAAGGCCGCGGCCCAGCACTCGAACACCCGCTCGCCCCGGCCCGGACCCTTGCGCTTGCGATAGGCTTCGGTGGTGAACAGCCGCGTGGCTTCCCAGACGTCGAGGCCCTTCTTCGGCGTCTCGCCCGGCGCGATCAGGTGGGCGAACTTGTCGGCCAGCATGCAGCGGTCGTCGGTCGGCCTCAGGCGGAGCCCGACCTCGACCTCCATCGTGTCGCTGAACCCCAGCAGATAGATGGCGCGATGGTCGTCATAGTCGTCGACCTCACCGCCATCCAGCACGACGAGGTCGACCCAGCCATTCTTCTCGACGCACTGGCGGCGGCGTTCCTCGTGCATCGCCCACAGCTGCGGACCGTACAAGTGACGATTCTCGGAAGTGATGACGTGGATCATGGCCGCCCCCGGCAGACGATTGGACGGCCGGGATTAAGAGGCGCGATCTCGGGAAACGCCGATAGGCCGAACGGCCTATGGCGGCTTCTATCCGCCCGCGCCATGCTTGCCAGGACGACGGCGGAGGATCAGCATCGGGGCATGAACACCGCCACTGAAGAGCGCTTCCGCAGTTTCGCGGCCTTCTATCCGTTCTACCTGACCGAGCACGTCAATCCGGTCAGCCGGCGGCTGCACGTGGTGGGCACGAGCCTGGTGATCGTCTGCCTGGTCCTGGGCCTGCTGCGTGACTGGCGGTTCTTCGTGGCCGCGCCGCTGGTCGGCTACGGCTTCGCCTGGATTGGCCATTTCGTGTTCGAGAAAAACCGGCCGGCGACGTTCAAATATCCGCTCTACAGCCTGATGGGCGATTTCCGGCTGTGGTTCGAGGTGATCACCGGCAAGCGGAAGTGGCGAAGAAATCCCTCTCCCATAGGGAGAGGGCGGGGCCCATGCGCAGCATGGGAGGGTGAGGGGTTACGAGGCCGGGCGGCGTGCCGGCACAGCCCTCTTGTTCGTGACTTTTCCGGTGAGAATGAAACCTCTCACCCTCCCACGCCTTCGGCGCGGGCCCCTCCCTCTCTCTATGAGAGAGGGTTTCAGGCGCCCTCACAGCTTCCGCAACAGCCCCAACTCCCCGGCTTTCAGCACGGCCTCCTGGCGCTTGACCACGCCCAGCCGCTTCTTGGCCGCTTCGACATGGTGGTGGACGGTGCGCGGCGACAGCTTCAGGATCGCGCCGATCTCCCAGTCGGTCTTGCCCCGGCCGGCCCAGTAGAGGCACTGGGCCTGACGCTCGGAGATCACCCCGTAGTCGGGATGGTCGTCCTGGGTCTCCCAGTGCTTGAGCATGATCGTGCCGAACACGGTGGCCAGGCTCTCGATCACGGCGCGGGCGGTCGGGTCGGTGTCGGGCGCTTCGGTCGCCATGCGGATCAGCACCTCCTGGCCGGCCGGGCCGAACACCCGCACGACATAACCGTCGTTCATGCCGAGGTCCGAGGCCTCGCCCCACATCGCCTGGGCGCGGCCGTCGCCCAGCGGCTTGGCGTCGGTCCAGGCGAATGAGCGCGGCGACTTCAGCAGCAGTTTCACGCACGGGTCATGGACCACGTACCGCTCGCCCCAATAGCGCTGGTCCCAGGCGTCGAAGTCGCGGCGGCTGAGGGTGGGCGGCTCGCGCCCGTAGTGCTCGGCATTGACCAGGGTGGCGCAGAACCGGTCGTAGCCGAAGGCGGCGATGGCCCGCGCGAAGTGGGTTTCCACCTCCTGGGCCGAGCCCAGGTGAGGCGCCTGGCTCAGGAACGCCCAGGCCTCTTGTTCCGCCGTGGTCAGCACGCGCCCAGCCATTCCGCACTCACGCCGAGGCTAAGCTAGGCGTGGATACGGCTCGGCGCCAAGGGTTTGCTATTTCAGGTAGAGCGGGTGGAGAGCGGCCCTAAGCCGCCGCCTCTTCGTCTTCGTCGTTGGCTCCGCCCAGCAGGGCGCTCAGCACGATGGCCAGGCGCTCGGGCTTGATCGGCTTCTCGACCACATCCTGCATGCCGGCGGCGACATAGGTCTGGACGTCGGCCGGGTCGGCGTTGGCGGTCAGGGCCACGATCGGGGCCGAGCCGGCGCGACCGGGCATTTCGCGGATGGCGCGGGTGGCGGCGATGCCGTCCATGCGCGGCATCTTGATGTCCATCAGGATTAGGTCGTAGCGGCCACTCTTGGCCATCTCGACCGCTTCGACGCCGTCGACGGCCTGTTCGGAGGTGCACTCGAACATGTCGCACAGCGCCTCGGCGACCATGCGGTTGGTGGCGTTGTCGTCGACGATCAGGATGTGGGCCGCGCGGCCGGCGGGGGCGCTATCGGCCTCCGGGGCGTGGGCCTGGGTGGAGGCGGGGTCGGCGGAAAGCGAGAAGCCGACGGTCAGGCCGGCGCCGCGATTGGCCTCGGCCGTCAGCGGGCCGCCCATGGCGCGCAGGACGCGGTGGGCCAGGGCCACGCCGACGGCCAGGGCCATTTCGTTGGCGTCCTGCTGTCCGGCGCCGCCCAGCGGGTCGTTGAGGCGGGCCAGGCGCTCTTCGGCGTGGCCCTCGGTGTTGTCGCGGACCAGGCCTTCCAGGCGGACCTGGTCGCCGTCGGCCCGGGCCGTCAGGCGCGCCTCGATCATGCCGCGGCCGGCGGCCAGGGCGTTCTCGATCAGGATGTCGAACACCTGCAGCAGGCGCTCGCCGTCGATCTCGGCGCCGCATTCGGGATCGCCGTCGTAGGAGACCAGCAGGGTCGAGCCGCCCTCGTGGGCGCGGGCCGCCCAGCGGGCCTCGACCGCGTCGGCGAAGTCACGCAGGCGGGTGGGGGCCAGGGCGAAGGTCAGCTGGCCTCGGGCCGAGCGGTGCAGGTCGATGGCCCGGCTCACCGTCGCGCCCATGTCGCGGCTGGTGTCGCCGATGGCGCGGACGAAGGCGGCGGCGTCGGGCGTCAGGCGCTGCTGCTCGAGACGTTCGGTGATGGCCAGCACGCCGTTCAGGTGCGCGCCGATGTCAACGGCCATCCGCTCGACCATGGCCATGGCGTCGCGCGCCTCGCGCTGGCGGCGGCGGTGCGAGGCGAGCAGCGAGCCCAGGCCGCCCACGCCGACATAGCGGCCGGCGGCGTCGACGGCGACGTACGCCGTGCGGAAGACGGGGGTCGGGCTGTCGGCCAGGCTGTTGACGAAGAGGTCGGCGGCGGTCTCGGCCGTGACGAGGCGCGGGGCGGCGTCCATGACCTCGGAAATCGGCTTGTCGGCCAGCGCCGCGCTGGCGACCCGCATCATGCCTTGGAACACGTCTCGATAGACCAGGCCGATGGGCGCGTCGCTCTCGATGACGGCCAGGGCGGGCAGGGCCGGATCGGCGTCGAACATCGCCAGCACCTCGCCGCAGGGCGTGCCGGGCGCGATCGGGGCGCGGTTATCGATCAGACGGGTCAGCGTTTCCATACGGCGCTTCGCTGGGGATTGGATTGGCAGCTTGCCTTGGGCGCCTTGCAGAGTCGTTAAGTTGGTAGCGCTCTCAGCCCGGTAGCGTCGGAAAGTGCTCGCTTTTTCGCTTCGGGGACAGGGAATAACGGAAAAAGGGCGGCGGAGAACCGCCGCCCTTTCCCAGGTTCATTGCTGAACAGGAGCTACCAGGACTTGGTGATGGCCACGCCGTAGAGGCGCGGTTCCTGGGTGATGATGTTGGTGAACAGGCCCGAGCTGTCGTCGGTCGTGTAGGCGTCGACGATCGGGGTCTTGTTGCCGATGTTCTTGACGTAGGCGTCGATCGAAACGCCCCACTCGGGCTTCTCGACCTTGAGGGTGATGTTGCCGTTGTCCCACGATTTCAGTGTGTCGTAGGCGGTGTTGTAGACGCGGGCGAACTGCTTGGTCTGGCGGTAGTAGTCGCCGCGCAGGGTCGCCGCCCAGCCTCCGGACAGCTCGAACCTGTACTGGGCGCCCACCGAGGTGGTCCAGTGCGGCGAGTTCGGCAGCTGGTTGCCCGACAGGTTGGCCGCCGTGCCCTCGATCGAGAAGCCCGCGCCGTAGTTGTAGAGGCCGGTGCTGTTGGCCAGGAACGCCGCCGTCGCCGCCGGCAGGCCGGCGCCGCCCAGGGCGGCGGGGGTCGCCAGGAAGCCTTGATAGGCCGCCGCGCCGGAGCAGGCGAACGGCAGGGTGGCCCCCGCGCCCGCGCCCAGGATCGTGGCCACGCCGGCGGTGGTCAGCACGCAGTTGGCCCCGACCGCCGAGGAATTCGGCCCGACCTTCACGACCGTATAGGCCGGGTTGGACTGGGTGCGGTTCATCGTGTCGATCGAGGTGACGCCGTCGCCGATCTTGGTGTGCAGATAGCCGATGTTGGCGTTGAGCTTCAGGTTCTGGACCGGCGACCAGATCGACTCGATCTCGAAGCCGTAGACCTTGGCGTCGACGTTCTCGTTGACCGAGGTCCGGTTCACGATCTTCGAGATCTGATAGCCTTGGTAGTCGTAGGCGAAGCCGGTGGCGTTGAAGAGCAGGCTGCCGCCCAGCATCGTGTTCTTGGTGCCGACTTCGATGGCGTTGACGAACTCGGGGGCGAAGGTCTGCTTGACGCCGATCGCGCCGGCCGGGACGCCCGGATTGATGCCGCCGCCCTTGTAGCCCTTCGAATAGAAGGCATAGAGCAGAGTGTCGTCGGTGAAGCCCAGATGGGCCTTGTAGTCGAAGCCGAAACGGCCCGTCAGCTCGCTGAAACGGGCGCGCTGGTCGGGGTTGGTCGGGCTCAGGGTCAGGCCGTAGCCGGGGGCCAGAAGCACGGTCGAGTAGTTCTTGACCGCCTTCTTGTCGCGGGTCTGGCGCAGGCCCAGGGTGAACTTCAGGTCGTCGTTGGCCTGCCAGTACAGTTCCCCAAACAGGGCGTCCGACACCAGGTTATAGGGCGTGCGGTTGTCATAGTAGTTGTGGCCGTCGCCGGTCGGATTGGCTGCGGTGTCGATGCCGATGCAGCTGGTGGGCAGGGTCGCCGGGTTGCAGTTCGGATTGCCGGTCTTGGAGAAGTTCAGGGCCAGGGACGACAGGGTCAGCGAGTTGCCGATCACGTAGTAGTCGGTCAGCGTCCGGTAGGTGAAGTGGATGCCGCCGACGTTGAAGTTCAGCGGGCCGTCGAAGTTCGACTGCAGGCGCAGTTCCTGGCTGAACTGCTCGGAGCGGCCCGACGAGATGTCGATCGTCGTGAACTTGTTGGTGTTGCCGACCTGCGGGTCGTTGAAGAAGCCGCCGGGCGTGAACGGCGTGTTGTTGAAGGGGACCGGCGAGACGTTGCGGTTGTAGTCCTGCTTGGTCCAGACGCTGCCCTTGCTGTAGGCGGTCATGGACGTGAGGGTCAGCTCGTCGGTCAGGTCATAGTTCAGAGTGAACTGGTAGACGTTCGATCCCGACTTGTAGACCGGGTCCAGCGCCGTCTCGATCTCACGCAGGTTGGTCGAGGTGGTGTCGCCGGTGTTCACGTCACCCGAGGTGAAGCCGAAGATGTTGCCCAGCAGGCCGGTCAGGGTGCCTGACGAATTGACCGTGCCATAGGCCGAGGTCCCGTACAGCGAGGCGGGCAGGCAGCCCTGGGTCAGGAAGGCCCGGGACGCCCCGGTCGGCACGCCGCCGACGGTGGCGGGACCGTTGTCCTTGGTGCAGAGCTGCTTGCCGGTGCGGGCGCGGTTGTCGTCCTCGTGGAAGCGTTCCCACAGGAAGTTGGTGCGCAGCTTCTCGGTCGGGTTGAACATCACCTGGACGCGGGTCGAATAGAGGTCCCGGTCGTCGACCTTGTGGCTGTTGAAGGTGTTGGTGACGAAGCCGTCGCGCTTCAGCGTCGTGCCGGACAGGCGGACGGCCAGCTTGTCGCCGAAGATCGGCACGTTGAGCATGCCGCGGAATTTCGTCGAGTTATGGTTGCCGTATTCGGCGCGGACATTGGCCTCGAACTGATCGACCGGCTTGGCGGTGATCACGTTGACCACGCCGCCGGTGGCGTTGCGGCCGTAGAGGGTGCCTTGCGGACCGCGCAGCACCTCGACCCGCTCGACGTCGTAGAACTCGGCCTCGAACAGGTTGCCCGACTGCATCGGGGCGTTGTTCATGTGGACGCCGACGCCCTGATCGGCCGAGGCGCCGACGGCCTTGGCCCCGATGCCGCGGATCTGGAAGTTGAAGCTGTTGGTGAAGTTGCTCTTGGCGAAGGTGACGTTCGGGATCGCCTGCTGCAGGTTGGGGCCGCCGTCGATCTTCTGCGCTTCCAGCGAATCCTGGCTGAAGGCCGAAACCGCGATCGGCACGTCCTGAAGCGCTTCTTCCTTCTTCTGGGCGGTGACGACCAGTTCTTCGATGACGGTGTTGTTCTGTTGGGCCGGCTTGGCCTGCTGGGCGAAAGCGGGGACGGCGAGGCCGGAGATCGCGATCGCCGAAGCGCCCATGACCAGCAGGCTCCGCATACGCAGAGTTTGCGACATTGAATTCCCTCCCTGAACCCAGGCGGCGCCTTATGAATGGAGCCTGCGAGGGTCGATGTTTCCTCGGCGCCGTACTGTTTTCACCACGCGGGCGTACGGCGAGCCCTCGCAGCATTCGGAGATTGCATACTTGCGTTTGAAAGCTGTCAACTGGCCTGGACGTAAGTGAACGGCGATAGGTTACAGCTTTTCACTTTCCGAGAGGTGGTGTTCTCCTGGTGCGGGTAAGTTTCGGACCGATTAGAAGGTTGGGTTTGGGGATTACGCAGCGGAATGTCGGTGCGTGGATCGCCAACGGCTCCGACTGCATCGAGCGGAAGCCTTTTCTGGCGGGCCAAAGACTTCGCGTTCGTTCGTCGACGGAGTATCGCGTGAGTCGCGATGCTCGCCGTGGCCGGCGGCCCCCGCTGTTCCGAGGCGGGCTTGCCTCGTGTAGAGGAGGGCCCATGTTCGCCCCCATGCCTATCGAGCGCCCCGCATGAGCCCCCCGGTGACAGGGGCGGCCCTGGTTCTGTTTTCCGGCGGCCAGGACAGCAGCGTCTGCCTGGCCTGGGCGCTGGAGCGCTATGCTCGCGTCGAGACGGTCGGCTTCGACTATGGCCAGCGCCATGTCGTCGAGATGGAGGCGCGCCAGGCGGTGCGCCGCGAGATCGCCGCCCGCTTCCCCCAGTGGGCCGACCGCCTTGGCGAGGACCACGTGCTGGACATCCGCAGCTTCGGCCAGGTCGCCCAGTCGGCCCTGACCGCCGACCGCGCCATCGAGATGACCGAGCGCGGCCTGCCCTCGACCTTCGTGCCCGGCCGCAACCTGGTGTTCCTGATCTATGCCGCGGCCCTGGCCGATCGGCGCGGGATCGACGCCCTGGTCGGCGGCATGTGCGAGACCGACTTCTCCGGCTATCCCGACTGTCGCCGCGACACCCTGGACGCCATGCAGAATGCGCTGAACCTGGGCATGGACCGGAGCTTCCGCGTCGAGACCCCGCTGATGTGGCTGACCAAGGCCCAGACCTGGGCGCTGTCCAAGTCGCTGGGCGGCGAGGACCTCGTCCAGCTGATCGTCGAGGAAAGCCACACCTGCTACCAGGGCGAGCGCGGCCAGATGCACAGCTGGGGCCACGGCTGCGGGGCCTGCCCGGCGTGCGAGCTGCGCGAAAAGGGCTACGCCGAGTGGGACGCGGCGGGGCGCGAGGCGCTGCCCGCATGACGTACTCCGTCAAGGAGATCTTCCTCACCCTGCAGGGCGAGGGCGGCCAGGCGGGCAAGGCGGCGGTGTTCTGCCGCTTCTCCGGCTGCAACCTGTGGACCGGCCGCGAGCAGGACCGCGCCAAGGCGGTCTGCACCTTCTGCGACACCGACTTCGTCGGGACCGACGGCGAGAACGGCGGCAAGTTCGCCACGGCCGACGACCTGGCCGCCGCCGTCGAGGCCCAATGGACCGGCGGGCCGGACGACCGCCTGGTGGTCTGCACCGGCGGCGAGCCGTTCCTGCAGCTCGATGAAGCGGCGATCGCGGCGCTGCACGCCCGTGGCTTCCAGATCGCGGTCGAGAGCAACGGCACGCTCGAGGCGCCCGCCGGGATCGACTGGATCTGCATCAGCCCCAAGGCGGACGCGCCGGTGGTCCAGGCCTCGGGCCAGGAGCTGAAGCTGGTCTTCCCCCAGGCCAAGGCCATGCCGGAACGCTTCGCCGGTCTGGATTTCGAACGGTTCTACCTGCAGCCGATGGACGGTCCGGACCGCGACAGGAACACGCAATTGGCGGTCGCCTATTGCCTTTCGCACCCACAATGGCGTTTAAGCGTCCAAACGCACAAATATCTCGGCCTGCCCTGACGGATAAGGCGCTCGACTTGGTGACAGGGTCGTCGCGCTAGAGCCTCCCAGGCCTAGTCAAAGAAGCTACACATGAAGCCCGTCTTCGAGATCACGAAGGCCGCGCATTTCGACGCGGCTCACTATATCGAGCAAGGTCCCGCCGACCATCGCTACCGCAAGCTGCACGGCCACTCGTTCAAGGTCGAGGCCAGCGTGAAGGGGCAGATGCAGGACGCCGGCTGGGTCGCCGACCTGGACGGGCTGGACGCCGCGCTGAAGGCCGTCGCCATCGAGCTGGATCACGGCCTGCTGAACGATCGCCCCGGTCTGGAGACGCCGACCCTGGAACGTCTCTGCCTCTATTTCGCCGAGCGCTTGAAGGTCCAGTTCCCCGGCCTGTCGCGCGTGGTGCTGTCGCGCCCGACGATCGGCGAGAGCTGCGCGCTGACGCTGTAAGCTGAAATGTCTCTCCTCCCCCTCTGGGGGAGGGGGACCGCCGAATGGCGGTGGAGGGGCCCTGTGAGGTGGCGAGTTCACCACCGCTTCGCGGACCCCCTCCGTCTCGATGCGTATTCGCATCGATCCACCTCCCCCTAATGGGGAGGAGGGGTAGCTACTCTTCCCGGTCTTCGCTGTCCTTGCGGCTATCCCCCGGGATCACCGCCCGGCCCGTGGCGACCACGGCCTTGCCGCCCATCTTGGCGGCGCCGCCGACGACCGCGCCGGTGACGCCGATGGCCGTGCCGGCCACGGTGCCGACCGCGGCGGCGACACAGGCCTGCTGCGAGACGGCGACCATCGCGAGGACGGCGGCGAGGGGAGCGAGGCGGCGGAAGGTCATGGTCAAGCTCGTAAAACGCTGTTCACCACGTTTTAGCCGGCCAAAGGTTTAAAATCTCCGCGTCGGATGGCCGCGCCGGGCGGTCGCCTCCGGCTCGCTGTCCAGATAGGTCGTGCGTCTGTCGTCGTCGCGCCGCCGGGGTCCCGCGTAGCGTGGGTCGTCGCGGCGGCGGCGGTCGGGGCCGAAATAGTCCTCGGTCCGCACGAACGGGCGCGGGTTCTCGATCAGCAGGGTCAGGCGGTGGATCACGCCGCGCGCCGTGACCGGCTTGACCAGGAACTCGTTGACCCCCGCGTCGCGGGCCTCGTGCGCCCGGCGCGCGGTCGAATGGCCGGTGATCATCACGATCGGGCAGAACGGATTGGGGCTGTCGGGCGAGCGGCGCAGCAGGTTGACGAAGTCGATGCCATCCAGCCCCCGCATCGACAGGTCGGTGAACACCACGTCGATCGCCACCTTGCGCAGCAGCGACAGCGCCTCGGCCCCGTCGGTGGCCTCATAGACCTGGCGCACGCCGATGGCCCGCAGGATCTCGGTCAGCAGCAGCCGCATGTGCTGGTTATCGTCCACCAGCAGGATCTTCAGGAGGTCGAACCGCACGCGATGAGCCCCCTCCGCCGCGCGTTGCATTGATCGCAACCTATGCGGGCGGTGCTCGCTCGTCAGGGGATGCGCGTCGCCGAGCCTTATCCTTGCAATCGTATGCAGGTCAATAAAAAACCGAGCTAAATCAGTGGTAAGACCAATTTGACCAAAGTTCTTTGACCTATGTTCGCGCTGTCAGGGGTTCGCGCCTGGCGCGAACACGCCGCCGCCCGTCTGGCCACGATGGCGCAGGAAGGCGTCGGCCAGCACGCAGGCGACCATGGCCTCGACCACCGGCACGCCGCGAATGCCCACGCACGGGTCGTGGCGGCCCTTGGTGCGCAGGTCGATCTCCTCGCCGGCCTCGTTGAGTGTCTGGCGCGGGATCAGGATCGACGAGGTCGGCTTGAACGCCACCCGCGCCACCACCGGCTGGCCGGTCGAGATGCCGCCGAGAACGCCGCCGGCGTGGTTGGACAGGAACACCGGCTGGCCGTCCTCGCCCATCCGCATGGCGTCGGCGTTGTCCTCGCCGGTCAGGGCGGCGCTGGCGAAGCCCTCGCCGATCTCGACGCCCTTGGCGGCGTTGATCGACATCAGGGCGGCGGCCAGTTCGGCGTCCAGCTTGCCGTAAAGCGGCGCGCCCCAGCCGGCGGGCACGCCGACGGCCTCGACCTCGACCACGGCGCCGGTCGACGAACCGGCCTTGCGGATGGTCTCAAGGTGCTCTTCCCAGACCGGGATGATGGCGGCGTCCGGCGACCAGTAGGGGTTCTGCTCGGTCTGGGCCCAGTCCCAGTTCTCGCGATTGATCGCGTGCGGGCCGATCTGGACCAGGGCGGCCCGGATCGTCACGCCGGGGATCACCAGCCGCGCCACCGCGCCCGCCGCCACCCGCGCGGCGGTTTCGCGCGCCGAGCTGCGTCCGCCGCCGCGATAGTCGCGCACGCCATACTTGGCGAAATAGGGATAGTCGGCGTGGCCCGGGCGGAAGGCCTGGGCGATCTCGCCATAGTCCTTGGACCGCTGGTCGGTGTTCTCGATCATCAGGCTGATCGGCGTTCCGGTCGTCCGCTGGCCGTCGGTGCGCGCGTCCTCGAACACGCCCGACAGGATGCGCACCGCGTCCGGCTCCTGGCGCTGGGTCACGAACTTGCCGTTGCCCGGGCGGCGCTTGTCCAGGAACGCCTGGAGCATCTCGGCGGTCAGGGCAATGCCCGGAGGGCAGCCGTCGACGACACAGCCCAGAGCCGGACCATGGCTTTCGCCCCAGGTGGTGACGCGGAACAGGTGACCGAAGGTGTTGTGCGACATGGCGGGGGGTTTAGCGGAAACGGGGCCGCGTCGCAAAAGAGAGGATGGGTTTGCTCACTTGCCCCCTCCGGGCCCGCGGCCCTCCTCCCCCGGAGGGGGAAGAAGGGCGCATCCTTCCGCCCCCACTGGGGGCGGACGACCTGCGAAGCAGGTCAGGTGGGGGCCTGCCGCGTTAGCCGCGCTTCGTAGCCGCGTCGGCCAGATAGAGCTCCAGGTTCGTCCAGCCCGAGCCATCCTTGGCGAGCGCCGCGCCGTCGGCCGCTTTCGGGTTCAGCCCATGCGCCTTCTCCCAGGCGTCGGGCATGCCGTCGCCGTCGGTGTCCTTGGCCGGCTTGTCCGTCGGCAGGACCGGCCAGCCGCCGACGTCGTCCTGGGTGTTGATCACCTTGCCGGTGCGGGTCTTCACGCCGTCGAGGATCCGTCGATCGACCGGGTCGCGCCACACCGAGGCGCCGGCGTCGGCCAGCACCCGCTCGTAGGCCTTGTCGGCCGGCTCGGGCGTCACCGCCCCGACGTCCAGCGGCGCGGCCAGGCGATAGCCGGCGGGTTCGGGGATGGTGAAGGTCACCAGGCTCCAGGGATCGGCCGGGACCACGCCGGCCATGCTGTTGCCGGCGAAGTAGCCCTTCGCCAGGCTGTTACTCTCTTGGAAGATCACGGTCTTGCCGGTGTTCGGGCCCGGCACATAGGCGTTGTCGACGAAGTTGTAGGCCGCTAGCGCCGCCTTGTCGGCGTCGTAGCCGGCATAGCCCTTGCCCCAGTTGTAAAAGACGTTGGAGCGGAAATCGAAGAACGCCCCGACCGGGTCCTTGTCCGGCCCCTCGTAATTGCCGGGGCGCGGCATGCGGGCCATGTGGTTGGCCCACAGATTGTGATGGAAGCTGATCTTGCTGCCGGCGCCGCCCCGGATCAGGCTGCCATAGCCATGGTCGCCCTTGACGTGGATCGAATGGGCCAGGCTCTCGGCGATGATCGACCACTGCACGGTCAGGTCATAAAAGCCCCCCTCTTTCCCATTTGGGTCCGGCCGATCGTAGCGGGCCGAGGCCGACAGCGTCTCGTCCACCGACCAGCTGGCCGAGACGTGGTCCAGGATGATCCGCCGGCCGCCCGAGATCCAGATCGCGTCGCCCTCGACCTTGCTCTCCGCGCCCAGACGCGAGCGGATGAAGCG
Source organism: Caulobacter sp. Root343 (assembly GCF_001425745.1). Taxonomy (GTDB): domain Bacteria; phylum Pseudomonadota; class Alphaproteobacteria; order Caulobacterales; family Caulobacteraceae; genus Caulobacter. Next base: position 88,759 of record NZ_LMDF01000006.1, read on the forward strand.
GATGACCACATCGTCGGCCGACACCACCAGGGTCTGGTCGCGCAGGGTGACGCCGCCGCCCGGCGCGGTCTGGCCGGCGATGGTGATCTGGCCGTTGCTGATCTTCAGCTCGCTCTTCAGCTGGATCGTGCCGCCGACGTCGAACACCACGGTGCGTGGGCCGCTGGCCTGGATCGCCGCCCGCAGGGAGCCGGGGCCGGAGTCGTTCAGGTTGGTGACGTGGAGGACAGCGCCGCCGCGCCCGCCGGCGCTGAACCGACCCGCGCCTTCAGCGCCGGGGAAGGCCAGGACATCAGCGGCGAAGGCGGGAGCGGCCGCCAGCGTCAGGGCGAGCGCGCCGGCGGCGGCGCGAAGGTGGCGGCTGAGCATGGTCCATCCCCGAGAAGGCGGCGGTCTTACGCCGCCGCTAGGGAGGGAAAATGCAGGCCGAAACCGGTTTTGTCCACCGGTGTCATTGACGCCTCGCGGCTTAGGCCGCCGGCTTCATGACGACGTTCAGCGTCACCAGCGACTTGTCGCCCACGGTCCGGCTGACGACCTCGATCTGGTCGATGGCGCCGCGTGGCAGGGCGGTGGGATCGAAGCCGGCCGGCGGGGTCTCGCCATTCAGCAGCACGGTAGTCTCGGGCGGGGTCAGCCGGCCGCGCACCTGCACGTGGCCGTGATAGGTCGAGACCTGGCCGTCCGGGATCTTCAGCCTGCCCTTGACCAGCTCGGCGTTGGACACCCGGACGTAGTCCGAGCGAATGTCGACATACTGGCCGCTCTTGTCGTCGCTGATGATCGTGCGGCTGGAGCTACGGCCCGCGCCGTCGCCCTGTTGGGCCAGGGCGATGGAGCCGACCGTGGCCAGGGCCACGGCCAGTAGGCCGGCCAGGCCCAGCAGCGCGCGGCGGGCGAGGCCGGCGGGATCGCGGGGATCGGTGATGGCTTTCAGGCGCATGAGGGTAGGTCTCCTTCCCTTGCCGGTGAAGGCGGGATGTAGGGCGGGCGCGGCGCGCATGCGCATTACGTCGATCAGGTTCTCGGCATAGCCGCGGCGGATGGCTGGACTGGCGCCGTCGAGGGCCAGGGCGTCGGCCAGTTCCTCGCGGGTGGCGGCGGCGCGGGCCCGCAGCACCGCGAACGGTGGGACCATCCAGAACAGGCCGCCCAGCAGGTGCTCGAACAAGAGCCGCCAGTTGTCGCCGCGCTTCAGGTGCGCCAGCTCGTGGGCGCAGATCGGCACCAGGCGGTCGATGTCCAGGCGCGCGACCAGGTCGGCCGGCAGCAGGATGACCGGTGTCGTCAGGCCCGCCAGCAGCGGTTGGTCGATCTGGTCGCTGACCTTGACCTCGGGCCGGCCGGTGTCGAGCCGGCGGGCGGCGGCGCGGACGGTCAGGGCCAGGTCGTGCGAGACCGGGCGAGCGTCGCCGACCATGCGCTTCAGCCTGGCGTGGCCGATCGCCTGGCGCGCGGCGGCGATCGCCAGACCGCCCAATGCGCCCAGGATGAGGGCCGCGCCCACGATCTCGACGCCGTCGAAGCGCGACAGGGCCTGGACCGAGGCCTGGTTCATCGCCGCGCCGGCGACGGCCACGGCCTTCGAGGTCAAAGCCGCCTGGTAAACCGGCGTGGTGGCCGCCTCGGGCAGGGCCGAGACGCCGACCATCAGGGCCAGGGCCGCCGGCGGCAGGGCCAGCGCCAGGTTCCAGGCCCGCGCCCGGGGCGCGGGATCGCCGGTCAGCCGGTCGGCCGCCTTGCCCAGCAGCCAGCCCAGCCCACTGACGGGCCAGGCGGCGACGAGGCCGAGGGCGGCGGAAGCGAAGAGCGGGTTCATCGGACTCCTCTGCGAGAGCTTGAGCGTTACTGGGGCGCGCCATTCATGACGACATTGACCACGACCTTGCCGTCGATGGTGACACGCTGGTCGGTCACCTCGAGGCGCTGGATCACGCCCTCGCGCAGGTCGCCAGGCTGAAACCAGGCCTCGGCCGGTGCGCCGTTGACCTTCAGGTTGACCTTCACCGGGTTCAGCCGACCGCGCACCGTCACGTCGCCGAGGAAGATCGTCTTGCCCCCGGAGAAGGACCGCTGCGTGTTCGCGAGGACCTCGATCGCGCCAGGAGCGGGTTCGGGACGTGGATCGGGTTCGGGATTTGGACGGGGCTCGGGACGCGGATCAGGGTGCGGCCCTTGGCGGCGCGTGGGCGTCGCCCGCATGGTTTCCGAGGCGATTTCGGCGAGGGGCTCGGCCTCGGCGGCGGGCGCGGCCTCGGCGGCGGCTTGGGCGTGAGCCGCCTCGGCGACTTCGGCGACTCTCGCGGACATGGCGCGCGCGGCCTCGGCCCCGACGGCGTCCGTGGCGGCCTCGGCGGCCGCGACGTCGGCGGCTGTCCGCGCCGTCTCGGCGACGGCCGCATGAGGCGGCGGGGCCAGGCGGCGGGCCTGGTCGGCCAGGGCCAGGGAGCCGGCGCCGGTCGCGGCGGTCAGAACGCCGCCCAGGGCCAAGGCTAGGCCGAGGCGGCCGAGCGAGGCGCTGCCGCGCGGCTGCAGGATGGCCGCCAAGCGCAGGCTGACCAGGTTCCGGTCGCGGCCGGTAAAGGCCGACTCGAAGGCCAACTGAGGAGCGGGCAGGGCGTTCATCCGCAGGGCCTCGACCAGCACGCGGGCGTAGTCCCGGCGCGCCTCGGGTCCGGCGCCGTCCAGGGCGGCCAGGTCGCAGACCGCCTCGCGGGCGGCCAGCATCCGGCCGCGCAGGGCGGTGATCGGCGGGGTCAGCCAGAACAGGCCGGCCAGGGCCTCCTCGGCCGGGATCCGCCAGTTGTCGCCGCGGCGCAGGTGGGCCAGCTCGTGACCGCAGACCAGGGCCAGGCGCTCGGCGCCGGCGGTCTGCGCCAGCGCCTTGGGCAGCAGGATCACCGGACGGCGGGCGCCGGCCAGCAGCGGCTCGGCGATCGCGGCGCTGATCCGCACGCGCGGCGCCTTGACCCCCAGCCGCGCGGCGTGAACGCGGACCGACTCGATCAGGGCGTAGTCCTGGCAGGGCTCGGCGGCGGCGCGCACGGCGGCCAGCCGGCGGCGGCCCCGGTTCCAGCGCCAGCCGCGCGTCAGCAGGCCAGCCGCCGAAAGGCCGACCAGACTCCAGGCCAGGCCCTGCGACAGGGCCGGCGGCGGCGTCCAGGCGGGGCCCGTGGTGAGGGGCATGGTGGGCATGTCGACGGTTGCGACCATGCGCGACGCGGCGGCCAGGGGCGGGCTCTCGGCCGCGGCTTTCGGCGCCGTGGCGGGCGAGAAGGTCAGGGCCACGGTGGCGGCCAGGGTGGCGGCCGGCAGGGCGTAGGCCAGGCTCCAGGCGGCGGCGCGCGGGCGCGGATCGTCGGTCAGGCGCTCGACCAGGCGGCCGAGCCCGAAACCCAGAGCCCCGACGGGCCAGGCGGCGACCAGGCCGAGGGCGGTGGAGGCGAGCAGCGGATGCATCACTTGGTCTCCCCAAGGGCGGTCGACTTGGTGTTGAGCAGGGTCTCCAGCTCTTCGATCTCTGTCTCGGACAGGATCTGGCTGCCGGCGAAGGCCGAGGCGGGCAGGCGGCCGTCGATCTCGAGCAGGCCGCGCAGGCGGTTCAGCACCCCGCCGATCACGTCGACCTTGGCCTTGTGAGCCTCATAGACGGCCAGGCCATGCACCGAGCGGCGGACCAGCAGGCCCTTGGCCACCATGCGCTCCAGCACGGTGCGGGTGGTCGAGGCGCTCCAGCCCAGCTCGGGCTCGATCAGGGCCTGGGCCTCGCGGGCGCTCATCGCGCCGCCGCGCCAGAAGGCCTTCAGCACTTCCAGTTCGAGGTCGGAGGGTTCGGTCATGGCGTCTGGAATCCCGACAGGTCTCGCTGATGTCGTGAGTACGCTACAAATGTAACGAGCCGGCGTCAAGCGTGGTGACCGCTGTTCTTTGATGACAGATGCGGTTTGTTGATTTACATCTGTACATCTACCTGACGTTGGCGAGGCTCACCCATGGCGTCCGAGGACATCCAGATCGTCAAGCTGCCCATCGAGGAGCCGGTTCGCCACCAGATACGGCGGATGGCGCTGATCCTCGGCTTGACCGTGCTGGTCTGCGCGCCCGGCTTCGCGATGATCGTCCATGACCAGCAGTCCAAGCGCGCCGCCCTCGACTCCTTCTGGCGTGTCGAGGGAAAGCCCTGCGCGCCGCTGAATCCCGAGCGCTTCCGCCGCGTGTCGGCGCGCGCTTCGATCACGCCCTATGACGGCGCGCGCTACGAGCGCCACGGCGGGGCGATGACCTGCACCCACCGCACGGACGAGATCGGCGGGGTTCCGGTCCGCTATCCGGTCTGCAAGTTCGACTCGCCGGACTATCTGGCCGTGACGGCGGCCGGGCAGGAGCGGTTCTACGACCTGACCATGGGCCGCTCGGCGGCGGTCGGAGTGGTGAACGGTGAAGTGCGCTGCGTGGTGGCGCCGCGGTTCGAGATGTAGGGGGGAGATGCTGTATCTCTCCTCCCCCTTTGGGGGAGGGGGACCGGCGAACGCCGGTGGAGGGGCCCTGGGTGTTTCAGCCGCACGACCGCTTCGCGGACCCCCTCCGTCTCCGTGCTTATTCGCACGGATCCACCTCCCCCTAATGGGGAGGAGGGCTTGCGCTCCCGCCCATTCCATAGCTAGCTATATAGCGCGCTATGAAACGGGAGATTTCAGCATGGAAGTCGATCTGCTGGCGGGGTTTGGCGTGGGCTTTCTGGGCAGCCGGCTCAAGCGGCTGGCCGAGCGGATGCAGGCCGACGCCGCCGAGGTGGCGCGGTCGCTGGGCCTGCCGGTGCAGCCGGCCCAGATGTCGCTGCTGATGACAATCCGCCTGCACGGCCCGACCACGGTCGGGGAGTTGGCCGAGCGCCTGCGGCTGGCCCAGCCCACCGTCACCCGCGCCCTCGGGGCCCTGGAGCGCGAGGGCCTGGTCGAGGCGCGGCGCATCCCGGGCGACCAGCGCTCGAAACGCCTGGCGCTGACAGACAAGGGCGAGACCTTGATGGATCGTATCCAGACCTATCTGCTGCCCCGGATCGAACCGGCCGCCGCCGAACTGGTCGCGGGCCTGTCGGGCGACTTCATGCAGGGCCTGGCCAAGGTCGAGGCGCGGCTGGACGAAGCCTCGCTGCTGACCCGGATCCAGGCGGTCGGCGCCCCGGCCATGTGGGTGCGCGACTTCTCCGACGACCTGGCCGAGGCGTTCTATCGGATCAACGCCGACTGGATCAGCGACATGTTCTCGCTGGAACAGACCGACATCGACCTGCTGTCGAAGCCGCGCGAACTGATTCTGGACAAGGGCGGCGTGGTGCTGTTCGCCGAGACGCCGGATCTGGGCGTGGTCGGGACGGCGGCGCTGATGGTGTCCAAGGACGGCTGGGTCGAGCTGACCAAGATGGGCGTGACGCCGGAGGCGCGCGGCCGCAAGGTCGGCGAGTTCCTGCTGGCCAAGACCCTGGAGCGCGCCGCCAGCCTGGGCATGGACAAGGTCTATCTGCTGACCAACCGTAAATGCGCGGCGGCCATCCACCTCTACGAAAAGCTGGGCTTCGTGCACGACGCCGAGATCATGCGGCTGTTCGGCTCGCGCTACGAGCGCTGCGACGTGGCGATGGCCTACCAGCCGACGAGGGGCTAGAGGCGCTCGCGCGGAGGCGGAAAATTCTCTCCGCCTAAGCGGAGCCGTCGACGCGGTCGCGCGTTCTGGCCAAGTTGGCACGGGGCTCAACCATGGCGCGACGGAATCTCCACGGACTGGAACTGCACGACCGGGGGCGGACCTTTCTGCTGACCCCGACCTCGTGGATGCGGCCTGGCAGCTGTCGGCCGCTGTCGTGGGCCGACGTCCTGGACCTATGGGAGACCCTGTGGCTGAGCCCGTCCAGCCTGCAGGAGCTGCGGCTGTTCTGGGCCCGGCAGCGTCCGGCCGAGGCCTGCCGGGCCGTCACCCGCATGTCGGACGCCGAGCTCCGGCAGGCGATCCTGAAAATGCTGCGTGGCGGCCACGCGACCTTGGGCGTGCGCGCGGGCGGGGTGACCGCCGAACAGCTGAAGGCAATCATGCCGAACGCCCTGCTGTCCGATATCAACGCGGCGCTGGGGCCGCTGAACACCGCCATGGACAAGCACGGCATCGACAGCGCCCCGAAGCGCGCGGCCTTCCTGGCCCAGCTGACGGTCGAGTCCCAGCAGCTGTCCCACACGGTCGAGAGCCTGCGCTACACCCACGCCGAGCGGCTGAAGGACGTCTTCGGCTCGAAGTATTTCCCGACCGTCGAATCCGCCAAGCCCTATGTGAAGAACGCCGAGAAGCTGGCGAACTACGTCTACGGCTCGAAGAACGGCAACAACCAGCCGGGCGACGGCTGGGCCTATCGCGGGCGCGGCTACATCCAGGTGACCGGCCGGGCGAACTATCGCGACGTGGGCTACGAGGCCAATCCGGACGCGCTGCTGACCCCGGCCGGCGCGGCGGATTCCGCCGCCGCCTACTGGGAGAAGCGCAAGCTGAACGAGGCTTCTGCGACCTGGCTCGAGCGCCCGGCGTTCGACCTGGTGACCAAGAAGGTCAACGCCAAGAAGCTGGAGGCGACCGCGCGGTGGCAGGCGTATCTGCGCGCCAAAAAAGCCTTGTCGCCCAAATAGAAATCCGCCTCCTATCCCCTTGAAGACAAGGAGCCGCCGCATGAGCGTCCGTTCAATCTCCGCGCTTGCTCTGTTGGCCGTGCTGGCCGGCTGCGGCCAACGGCAGGCGGCGGCGGAGTCGAAGGCGCGGGTCGAGACCCGGGCGGTTCGCGCCGATCGCGCCACGGACGCCGGACCGCGCTGCGGGCCGGGCGAGCGGCCGGTCTATCTCTGTCCGTTCAAGCAGAAGACGGTGTCGGTCTGCGCGACCGATCGCACGGTGACCTATCGCTACGGCCCGGCCGGCAAGACCGACCTGACGATCACCGCCGACGGCGCGAATGGGCGCGGCCACCTGGGCACGGTGCGCGGTCCGGGCCGAGGCGGCGCGCAGACCAGCCTGCGGTTCTCGAACGGCGGCTACGAGTACATCGTCTATTCGGCGATCGGCGGCACGGACACCGCCGTCCCGGGACGTCAATGGTCCGGGCTGGTGGTCATGAAGGGCGCGGACGAGGTCTCCAGCGCCGAGTGTCCCGCCCATGGCCCGGCGCAGCGGTTCACGCTGGACACCGCGCCGTCGTTCCTGCCGCGGGAGGACAATCCGGACTACGAGGCCTTCTTCTAGTCCACCTTGGCCAGCACGGCCCGGATCGTCTCGACCATCCGGTCGATGTGCGCCTTCTCCAGGATCAGCGGCGGCGACAGGGCGATGATGTCGCCGGTGACGCGGATCAGCAGGCCCTCGTCGAAACAGGTCTCGAACACCTCCATGGCCCGGGCCGTGGCGGCGGCGGGGCGCGGTTCCAGCTCGATGCCGGCGACCAGCCCCAGGTCGCGGATGTCGATCACGTGGCGGGCGTCGGCCAGGCTGTGCATGGCCTCGCGCCAATAGCCCTCGATCCCCGCGGCGCGGGCGAACAGGTCGTCCTCCTGGTAGGTCTCCAGGGTCGCGATCCCGGCCGCGCAGGCCAGCGGGTGGGCCGAGTAGGTGTAGCCGTGGAACAGCTCGATCGGGGCGTCGGCCCCTTCCAGCAGGTTGTCATAGATCTTGGTCGCGGCCGCCACCGCGCCGCAGGGAACGGTGGCGTTGGTCAGGCCCTTGGCGATGCAGATCATGTCGGGGGTGACGCCGAACCGGTCGGCCGCGAACGGCGCGGCCAGGCGCCCGAATCCGGTGATCACCTCGTCGAAGATCAGCAGGATATCGTGCTTGTCGCAGAGGGCCCGCAGGCGCTCCAGATAGCCCTTGGGCGGGATCAGCACTCCGGTCGAGCCGGCCACCGGCTCGACGATCACGGCGGCGATGTTGGAGGCGTCGTGCAGGGCGACGATCCGCTCCAGGTCGTCGGCCAGATGGGCGCCCTGCTCGGGCTGGCCCTGGGCGAACAGGTTGCCGGGGACGCCGTGGGTGTGGGGCAGGTGGTCGACGCCGGTCAGCAGCGAGCCGAAATACTTGCGGTTGGTTGGGATGCCGCCGACCGAGATGCCGCCGAAGCCGACGCCGTGATAGCCACGCTCGCGGCCGATCAGCCGGGTCTTGGTCCCCTTGCCCCGGGCGCGGTGGTAGGCCAGGACGATCTTCAGGGCGGTGTCGACCGCTTCGGAGCCGCTGTTGGTGAAGAAGATCCGGTCCAGGCCCTTGGGCGTCACCTGGGCCAGGCGCGAGGCGAACTGGAAGGCCAGCGGGTGGCCCATGTTGAAGCAGGGGGCGTAGTCCATTTCGGCCGCCTGCTTCTGGATCGCCTCACGGATCCGGGGGCGATCGTGGCCGGCGTTGACGCACCACAGGCCGGCGGTGGCGTCCAGCACCTCGCGGCCCTCGGGCGTCTTGTACAGCATGCCGCTGGCCGACGAGAGCATGCGCGGCTGGCTCTTGAACCGCCGGTTCGGCGTGAACGGCATCCAGAAGGCGTCGAGATCGTTGGCGCTGGGCATGCGGAGGTCCTTGACGAGACCTTGCATTGTGATCGCAATTTCGTCTCTCTCGTAAAGAGAACTTTTCATCCGATCTCCCCGGCGAAGGCCGGGGCCCAGATGGAAGGCGCTGGGGTGGGCTCCTTGGGCGCTGAGTACGTCCAGTCAGCCCAAGCGCCCCAGGATCTGGATCCCGGCTTTCGCCGGGAAGGTCGGGAGGAGGGGGAGGATGAAGCAAGTCCGGAAACCTCTGGCCGACTCCCCGGCCGTCCACGACCAGGTCTACGATTCCATTCGCCAGGCGCTGATCACCGGTCGGATCGCGCCGGGCAAGGGCGTCAGCCTGCGCACCCTGGCCGCCGAGCTCGGGGTCAGTCCGATGCCGGTGCGCGACGCGGTCCGCCGCCTGGTCGCCGAGCGGGCCCTGGCGATCAATCCGGCCAACAAGCGATTGTCCGTCCCCTCCCTGACCGCCGACCGGCTGGAGCAGCTGTCCCTGGCCCGGCTGTGGGTCGAGCCCGAGCTGGCGGCCCGCGCCGCGACCCGGGTCGACGCCGGGCTGATCCGTCAGCTGCAGGCGATCGACGCCGAGGTCGACGAGGCCCTGCGGCTGGGCGACGTCGACCGCTACATGACCGCCAACCACGCCTTCCACTTCGCCCTCTACGAGCGGGCCGGGGCCGATGTGCTGCTGTCGATGGCCGGCGGGCTGTGGCTGCAGATCGGGCCGTTCATGCGGGTGGTGTTCGGCCGGGTCGGGGCCGACGGCCTGGTCGCCGACCGCCACGCCGAGGCCATCGAGGCGCTGAAGGTCAAGGACGCGGACGGCGCCCGCCGGGCCATCGCCGCTGACCTGTCCGAAGGCATGGACAAGATGCGCGCCGCCGTGGGGACCGACGCATGAGTCGGGTGCTTGACACTTCCGCTCTCGGCGCGAACTGTGATCACAATCGTCCGGATTTCCCCGCGTGACCTTGCCCGCCGACATCACCGAGCGCCTTGCGCGTCTGGCCCTGCCCGGCCGGGCGGTGATCGACGGCGCGCTGGTCGAGGCCGCCTCGGGCGCGACCTTCCACAATGTCTCGCCGCGCGATGGCCAGGTGCTGAACCAGGTCGCCGCTTGCCAGGCCGAGGACGTCGAGCGCGCCATCGCCAGCGCTCGGGCCGCCTTCGAGGACGGCCGCTGGCGCGACCTCGGCCCTCGCCAGAAGAAGAAGATCCTGTTCCGTCTGGCCGAGCTGATGGAGCGCGACGCCGAGGACCTGGCCCTGCTGGAAAGCCTGGACGTCGGCAAGCCGATCTCCGACGCCCGCAACGTCGACATCCCGCTGGCGATCGGCACCTGCCGTTGGTACGCCGAGGCGCTGGACAAGGTCTATGGCGAGGTCGGCGCGTCGCCCCTCGATCGCCTGAGCTACGCGGTCCACGAGCCGCTCGGCGTGATCGGCGCGATCGTGCCCTGGAACTTCCCGCTGCACATGGCGATGTGGAAGGTCGCGCCCGCCCTGGCCATGGGCAATTCAGTCGTGCTGAAGCCCGCGGAGCAGTCGCCGCTGACCGCCTTGAAGCTGGGGGAGCTGGCCCTGGAGGCCGGGCTCCCGGCCGGGGTCCTGAACGTCGTGCCCGGCCTGGGCGGCGTGGCGGGCGAGGCCCTGGCCCTGTCGATGGACGTCGACATGATCGCCTTCACCGGCTCGGGCCCGGTCGGGCGCAAGCTGATGGAATACTCCGCCCGCTCGAACCTGAAGCGGGTCAGCCTGGAGCTGGGCGGCAAGTCGCCCCAGATCGTGTTCGCCGACTGTCCCGACCTCGACGCCGCCGCCCAGGCCGCGGCCTGGGGCGTGTTCTATAACCAGGGCGAGGTCTGCACCGCCGCCTCGCGCCTACTGGTCGAGGCCTCGATCAAGGACGCCCTCCTGGAGCGCGTGGTCGCCGTGGCAAGGGCCATGGTGGTCGGCGATCCGCTGGACCCGGCCACCCAGTTCGGGGCCATGGTCAGCGAGCGGCAGATGAACACCGCCCTCGACTACATCGCCACCGCCGACAGCCAGGGCGCGCGGCGGATGCTGGGCGGCCAGCGGGTCCGCAAGGAAACCGGCGGCTTCTATGTCGAGCCGACCATCTTCGACCGCGTCGAGGCCGATCACACCCTGGCCCGCGAAGAGGTGTTCGGGCCGGTGCTGGGGGTGATGACCTTCGACGGCGAGGACGAGGCCGTGGCCCTGGCCAACGACACCGTCTACGGCCTGGCCGCTGGCCTCTGGACGTCCGACATCAACCGCGCCTTGCGTGGCGCGCGGCGGCTGAAGGCGGGCCTGGTCTGGGTCAATGGCTGGGACGCCTGCGACATCACCATGCCGTTCGGCGGCTTCAAGCAGTCCGGCTTTGGCCGTGACCGCAGCCTTCACGCGTTGCACAAGTACGCCGACCTGAAGTCGGTGTCCGTGACGCTGAGGTAGCCCCCAATGGCCTATTCTTTGACCCTGAACCTTGTCGAAACCGAAGCCTTCATCGACGGCCTCTGGATCGAGGGCGACGCGACCTTCGAGGTGCTGAACCCGGCCGACGGGACGTTGATCGCCCGGGTGGCCGACCTGGGCCCCGGCGAGACGCGGGTGGCGATCGAGGCCGCCCATCGGGCCTTCCCGATCTGGGCGGCCAGGACGGCCAAGGAACGGGGCGTGATCCTGCGCCGGTGGAGCGACCTGATGCTCGCCCACGCCGACGACCTGGCCCGGCTGATGACCGCCGAGCAGGGCAAGCCGCTGGCCGAGTCGCGCGGCGAGGTGGCCTATGGCGCGGCGTTCATCGACTGGTTCGCCGACGAGGCCAAGCGCGCCTACGGCCACACCATCCCGACGCCGATGCCGGGCAAGCGCCTGGCCTCGATCAAGCAGCCGGTGGGGGTTTGCGCGGCCATCGCGCCGTGGAACTTCCCGATCGCCATGATCACTCGCAAGGTCGGCCCGGCCCTGGCCGCCGGCTGCACCGTGGTGGTCAAGCCGGCCGCCGAGACGCCGCTGTGCGCCCTGGCCATCGCGCGGCTGGCGGTCGAGGCGGGCGTGCCGGCCGGCGTGCTGAACGTGGTCACCGGCAAGGACTCCAGCGCCATCGGCAAGGCGCTGTGCGACGATAGCCGGGTGCGCAAGCTGTCGTTCACCGGCTCGACGCCGGTCGGCAAGATCCTCTACGCCCAGTGCGCCGGCACGATGAAGAAGCTCAGCCTGGAGCTGGGTGGCAACGCGCCGTTCATCGTCTTCGACGACGCCGAGCTTGAAGCCGCCGTCGATGGCGCCATCGCCAGCAAGTACCGCAACACCGGCCAGACCTGCGTCTGCGCCAACCGCCTGCTGGTCCAGGCCGGGATCCACGACGCCTTCGTCTCACGCCTGGCCGAGAAGGTCGCGGCGATGAAGGTCGGGCCGGGCACGGGTGAGGGCGTGACGATCGGTCCGCTGATCAACGACAAGGCCATCGCCAAGGTCGAGAGCCTGGTCCGCGAGGCGGTCGAGGCCGGGGCCAAGGTGGTGACCGGCGGCCAGCGCCACGACCTGGGCGGGCTGTTCTACCAGCCCACCGTCCTGACCGAGGCCACGCCCGACATGCGGCTGTTCCAGGAGGAGATCTTCGGTCCCGTCGCGCCGGTCGTTAAGTTCCACACCGAGGACCAGGCGATCGAGCTGGCCAACGCCACGCCGTTTGGCCTGGCGGCCTATTTCTACAGCCGCGACGTCGGTCGTTGCTGGCGCGTGGCCGAGGCGATCGAGGCCGGCATGGTCGGCATCAACGAGGGGCTGATCTCGACCGAGGTGGCGCCGTTCGGCGGGGTGAAGGAGTCGGGGCTGGGCCGCGAGGGGAGCTCCGAGGGTTTGGACGAGTATTTCGAGACCAAGTACCTGTGCTTCGGCGGGGTCGGATGATCGCCGAACTCACCCGAACCCTTCCCGACCTGCTCGCCAGCGAACGCGCCCGCTTCCTGGCCGAGCATCCGCGCTCGGTCGCCATGGCCAAGGCCGCCTCGGCCGTCTGGCGCGGCGGGGCGCCGATGCACTGGATGAACGATTGGGCCAGCCCGTCGCCGATCTTTGCCGCGCAAGGCGTGGGAGCCCAGGTCACGGACGTCGATGGCAGGCTCTATGACGACTTCTGCCTGGGCGACACGCCAGCCATGTTCGGTCACGGCGACGCCTCGGTGGCGGCCGCCATCGCCGACCAGGCCAGGCGCGGGGCTGGGTTCATGCTGCCGACCGCCTCGGCGGTGATCGTCGGCAAGCTCTTGGCCGAGCGCTTCGGCCTGCCGCTGTGGCAAACGGCGACCACGGCCAGCGACGCCAACCGCGCGGCGATCCGCTGGGCGCGGGCGGTGACCGGCCGTCCGGTGATCCTGGTGTTCGACGGCTGCTACCACGGCATGGTCGACGATGCTTTCGTGGCGCTGAAGAACGGCGAAAGCGTCATGAAGCCGGGCCTGCTGGGCCAGGTCCACGATCTCACCGCCACCACTCGCGTCATACCGTTCAACGACCTCGAAGCGCTGGAAGCGGCCTTGGCGCCGGGCGACGTCGCCGCCGTGCTGGCCGAGCCGGTGATGACCAATTGCGGGATGATCCTGCCCGAGCCCGGCTTCCACGACGCCTTGCGCCGCCTGACCCGCGCGGCCGGGACCCTGCTGGTCATCGACGAGACCCACACGATCTCGACCGGCCCCGGCGGCTACACGCGCGCCCACGGCTTGGAGCCCGACGTCTTCGTGCTGGGCAAGGCCGTCGCCGGCGGCGTGCCGGCCGCCGTCTGGGGCGTCACCGCCGAACTGTCGGCGCGGATGGACACAGCCCAGGCGCGGATCGGTCCAGGCCAGTCCGGGATCGGCACCACGCTGTCCGGCAACGCCCTGGCCATGGCCGCCATGCGGGCGATGCTGTCCGAGGTGATGACCGACGCGGCCTACGCGAAGATGCTGGCCGGGGCCGAGCGGCTGGTGGCTGGCCTGGGCGGCGTGATCGCGGCGCGGAAGCTGGCCTGGTCCGTCGTCCATGTCGGGGCTCGCGTCGAGCTGGTCTTCGCCGACCCGCCGCCGAGGACCGCCGCCGCCATGCGGAAAGTGCTGGACCAGAATGCGGTCGAAGCGCTGCATCTGTGGCTGATCAACCGAGGGGTGCTGATCGCGCCCTTCCACAACATGATGCTGGTCTCGCCCGTCACCGACGACGCGGCGATCGACCGGCTGGTCGCGGCCGTCGATGGGTTCGCGATCGCGATGGGGGACGCATGAGCGCCGTAGCCGATATCCAGGAATGCCGCGACTTCCTCGCCGCACATCCGCAGGTGAAGTTCGTCGAGGTGTTCTTCACCAGCATGACCGGCGTGCCGCGCGGCAAGCGGCTGCGGGTCCATGAGCTGGAAGCGATCTACGACTATGGCCGCTTCCTGCCCGGCTCGATCCTGGTGGTCGACACCACCGGGGCGGACTGCGAGGACACCGGCCTGGTCTGGGAGGACGGCGACGCCGACCGCCGGGCGCGGCCCGTGCCCGGCACGCTGACCCTCGCGCCGTGGCTGGGCCCCGATGTCGCCCAGGTGATGCTGTCGCTGTACGAGCTGGACGGAACGCCCAACGACCTCGACCCGCGCCACGTGCTGCAGCGGGTGCTGGACCGCTACGCCGCCGACGGCCTGACCCCCGTGGCGGCGTGCGAACTGGAATACTATCTGGTCGACCAGCAGCGCGGCCCGCGCGGCGAGCTGATGCCGGCGAAATCCGCGCAGACCGGCCAGCATCCGACAGGCATCCAGGTCTACGGCCTGCCGGAGCTGGAGGCCCACGCTCCGTTCCTGCGCGAGCTGTGGGACACCGCCGACGTGCTGGGCGTGCCGCTGGAAGGCGCGATCTCGGAGTTCGCCCCGGGCCAGGTCGAGCTGACCCTGAAGCACAAGCCCGACGCCTTGCGGGCCGCCGACGACGCCGTGCTGTACAAGCGCGCCGCCAAGGGCGTGGCCTTGCGCCACGGCTGCGAGGCGACGTTCATGGCCAAGCCGTGGAGCGACCGGGCCGGCAACGGCTTCCACGTCCATCTCAGCGTCAACGACGCGGCCGGGAACAACCTGTGCGCCGCCGAGGACCTCGAGGGTTCGGCCCTGCTGAAACACGCCATCGGCGGCATGAAGGCGCTGCTGGGCGAGGGCATGGCGATCCTGGCGCCGAACGCCAACAGCTATCGCCGCTTCAAGGCCAACAGCTATGCGCCGGTGGCCCCGACCTGGGGCGTCAACAACCGCACCGTCAGCTTGCGCGTCCCGGCCGGCCCGCCGCCCACCCGCCATGTCGAGCACCGCGTGGCCGGGGCCGACGCCAATCCGTACCTGGTGATGGCCGTGCTGCTGGCCAGCGCCCACCACGGCCTGACCAACAAGCTCGACCCCGGCCCGGCCGTGATCGGCGACGGCTATGCCGCGGCGGCCAAGGAGAACATCCGGCTGCCGGCCAACTGGTTCGCGGCGGTCGACCTGTTCGAGAAGTCGGCCGTGCTGCGCGACTATCTCGGCGACCGCTTCGTGGACATGTTCGTCTCGGTCAAGCGCACCGAACAGGCGCGGTTCTTCGAGGTCGTCACCGAACTGGATTTCGATTGGTATCTCCGCAACGCCTGAGGGCTGAGTGGACGGGAGAGCGTGACCTTCAGCCACGGAACAAGAGGGAGTTTCGGATGAGCGGATACAGGAATGGCGGGGCCTCGCGGCGCTCGCTTCTCACGGCCTTCGGCGCGGCGGCCATCGGCCTGTCGTTCACCGCCTGCGGCCAGAAACCCAAGACGGCGCCGGGGCAGGAAGAGCCCAAGCTGAACTTCTACAACTGGGACACCTATATCGGCGAGACGACGCTCGGCGACTTCAAGAAGGCGTCCGGCGTCGACGTGAACATGAGCCTGTTCGCGACCAACGACGAACTGTTCGCCAAGCTGAAGGCGGGCAATCCGGGCTTCGACGTCATCGTGCCGTCGAACGAGTTCGTCACCCGGATGAGCCAGGCCGGCATGCTCGAGCCGCTGGACCACGCCAAGATCCCGAACATGAAGAACATCGACCCGTCCTTCCTGAATCCGGACTTCGACCCGGGCCGGAAGTACTCGATGCCCTACACTTGGCTGCTGCTGGGCATCGGCTATCGCAAGAGCAAGGTCGACGGCGTGCCCGACAGCTGGAAGTGGCTGTTCGACAGCGACAAGTACAAGGACCGCATCGCCCTGCTGTCGGAAAGC
Source organism: Caulobacter sp. Root343 (assembly GCF_001425745.1). GTDB lineage: Bacteria > Pseudomonadota > Alphaproteobacteria > Caulobacterales > Caulobacteraceae > Caulobacter. The sequence continues at coordinate 104,582 of NZ_LMDF01000006.1, forward strand.
GCCGACCTGGTGCGCCTCTGCGCCAAGTATCTGGGCCACTCGGTCAACGACATCCCGGCCGACATGATCCCCAAGATCGAGCAGATGCTGATCAAGCAGAAGCCGTTCGTGAAGGCGTTCCACGACGACAACGGCCAGGACCTGCTGGTCTCGGGCGAGGTCGATCTGGTGCTGGAGTACAACGGCGACATCGCCCAGGTGATGAAGGACGACCCGGACCTGGACTTCGTGGTGCCCAAGGAAGGGTCCTTGATCAACTCCGACACCCTGTGCATCCCCAAGGGCGCGCCGCGGCCGAACAACGCCCACGCTTTCATCAACTACCTGCTGGACGCCCAGGCGGGGGCCGAGATCACCAAGACGATCCTCTACCCGACCCCCAACGCGGCGGCCAAGGCGCTGATGCCGGAGACCTATCGTGAAAACCCGGTGATCTTCCCGCCCGCCGACGTGATGGCCAAGTGCGAGTACGGCGCCTTCGAGGGCGCCCAGAAGGCCAGCCTGTACGAGGAAGTCATCACACGGGTGCGGGCGGCCTGACGTGATGCTCCCCCGCGATGCGGGGGAGCTGTCGCGGAGCGACTGAGGGGGCGAATGCGGCTTGGGCCGAGCTGGCCCCCTCCGGCCCTCTGGGCCACCTCCCCCGCAACGCGGGGGAGGATCTTGGAAGAACGGGGACCTCGATGGAGCAATCCTGGAAACAGGCCAAAGCCGTCTTCACCGCGGCGCTGGGACCGCCGCTGGTGTGGCTGGCGCTGTTCTTCCTGGCGCCGATGGCGATCGTCTGGGCCTACAGCTTTGGCCACAATGCCGGGCTGACCGAGATCGCCATCAGCGGCACCTTCGCCAACTACGCGCGGGCGATCGAGCCGCTGTACCTGAAGATCTTCCTGAAGTCGGCCTGGGTGGCCGGGCTGACCACGGGCCTGTGCCTGGTGCTGGGCTTCCCGGTGGCCCTGGCCATCACCTTCGCGTCCGACAAGGCCAAGACCTGGCTGCTGCTGCTGATCATGCTGCCGTTCTGGACAAACCTCCTGATCCGCACCTACGCCCTGATCGCGGTGCTGCGAACCGAGGGCTACATCAACCAGAGCCTGGCGTGGCTGTGGAAGGGGGGCAGCGGTTTCGCGGCCTTGGTCGGGCTGCAGCCGCTGGGCGACTTCCAGCCGCTGGCGCTGCTGCACAACAATTTCGCGGTGATCCTGGGCCTGGTCTACGTCCACCTGCCGTTCATGGTGCTGCCGCTGTATTCGGCGCTGGACCGGCTGGACAAGTCGCTGCTGGAGGCCAGCCTCGACCTCGGGGCCGGGCACATGCGCACCCTGTTCAAGGTGGTCGTGCCCCTGGCCCTGCCGGGCATCGCCTCGGGGATCCTGATCACCTTCATCCCGGCCCTGGGCGCCTATCTGACGCCGGACCTGCTGGGCGGTCCCGACAGCCAGATGATCGCCAACATCATCGAGCGCCAGTTCAAGCGCGCCAACGACTGGCCCTTCGGCGCGGCCATGTCGTTCGTGCTGATGTACCTGACCTTCATCGCCATCGCGATCCAGGCGCTGCTGGCCAAGCGGACGCCGGAGGCGAAGGGATGACCCGCAAATCTCCCCCCGGTCCTCTCGAGTATCTCCGCCGCTGGCCGATGCAGGCCTGGCTGGCGATGGTCGGGATCTTCCTCTACGCGCCGCTGATCGCCCTGATGGCGTTCAGCTTCAACGACAGCCGGCGCAACATCGTCTGGAAGGGCTTCACGCTCAAATATTACGACAAGCTGTTCAACGACTCCGCCCTGCTGGAAGCGTTCGGCAACAGCCTGACGATCGCGGCGGCCTCGACGGTGATCAGCCTGGTGCTGGGCGCTTCCGCCGCCCTGGTGCTGTGGCGGTTCCGCTTCCCGGGCAAGACGGCCCTGGACGGAGCGCTGGCCCTGCCGATCGTGGTGCCCGAGATCTGCATGGGCGTGGCCATGCTGGTGTTCTTCGCCAAGGTCATGCCCTGGCCGCAGGGGATGGTCTGGCCGCTGAACCTGGGGGCGATCATCATCGCCCACGTCTCGTTCTCGTTTCCGTTCGTGGCGGTGGTCGTACGGGCCCGCATGGCCAGCTTCAACCGCGAGATGGAGGAGGCCGCCCGCGACCTCGGGGCCGGCGAGTTCCGCACCATCCGTGACGTGATCCTGCCGCACATGGCCCCGTCGCTGGTGGCCGGGGCGCTGCTGGCCTTCACGCTGAGCCTGGACGACTTCGTCATCACCTTCTTCACCGCCGGGCCCGACACCGTGACCTTCCCGGTCAAGGTCTATTCGATGGTCCGCTTCTCGGTGACGCCGGAGGTCAACGCGGCCTCGACGGTGCTGATCGTGCTGACCGTGCTGCTGACCGCGGCGGCGCTGAAACTGCAGGGTGACCCGGCCGCGACGGCCGGTCATGGGGTGGGGGACCCGAAATGACCGATAAACCGATCATCACCTTCGAGAACATCACCAAGCGCTTCGGCAAGATGGTGGCGGTCGACAACGTCTCGCTGACCATCAACGAGGGCGAGTTCTTCTCGCTGCTGGGGCCGTCGGGCTGCGGCAAGACCACCTTGCTGCGGATGCTGGCCGGCTTCGAGACCCCGACCGAAGGCCGGATCCTGATCGACGGCCAGGACATCTCCAACGTGCCGCCGAACAAGCGGCCGGTGAACATGGTGTTCCAGTCTTACGCCGTGTTCCCGCACATGACCGTGGCCGACAACGTCGCCTATGGGCTGGTGGTCGACAAGGTGGCCAAGGTCGAGCGCGACCGGCGGGTCGACGAGGCGCTGGAGCTGGTGCAGCTGGGCGGCCTAGGCCATCGCAAGCCCGACCAGTTGTCCGGCGGCCAGCGCCAGCGGGTCGCCTTGGCGCGGGCGCTGGTCAAGCGTCCCCGCGTCCTGCTGCTGGACGAGCCGCTGTCGGCCCTGGACGCCAAGCTGCGCGAGCAGATGCGCACCGAGCTGTGCACCCTGCAGGAGAAGGTCGGCATCACCTTCATCATGGTCACCCACGACCAGGACGAGGCGCTCGCCTTGGCCAGCCGCTGCGCGGTGATGAACCGCGGCGTGCTACAGCAGGTGGCCACGCCCAGCGACCTCTACGAGTTTCCCAACAGCCGCTTCGTGGCCGACTTCATCGGCAGCGTGAACCTGTTCGAGGGCGTGCTGGCCGTCGACGAGCCCAGCCACGCGGTGATCCGCTCGCCGGACCTGCCGGTCGACATCTTCCTGGACCACGGCGTCACCGGCGCGCGGGGCGGCGCGGTCTGGGCGGCGATCCGGCCCGAGAAAATCGAGCTGCACAAGAAGACCGGCGACGAGCCGCCCAACCTCGGCGACTGCCCGAAAGGCACCAACGCGGTGGCGGGCGTCATCAAGCACGAGGCCTATCTGGGCGGCCAATCGACCTACGAGGTCGAGACTCTGACCCCCACTGGGGGCGGCCGGCGGATCAAGGTCCACCGCTCGAACCTGACCCGCTGGGACCAGGAGGACTTCAAGCTGGGCGAGACGGTGTGGCTGTGCTGGCACGCGTGTTCGCCGGCGGTGCTGTTGTCTTGACCCACTTGCCCCCTCCGCGCTTCGCGCTCCTCCCCCGGAGGGGGAAGAAGGATCCTTCCGCCCGCCTTTGGGGGCGGACGATCGCGAAGCGATCCGGTGGGGGGAGCGACGCGACCATAAGAAAAGACCGAGGAGCCCACCGATGACCGTCCCGATCCGCAACCACGACATCGCCGAACTCCGACGCCTGGATCTGGCCCACCACCTGCCCGCCCAGGCCGACCACAAGGTCATCGCCGAGCTGGGCGGCAGCCGGATCATCACCCGCGCCGACGGCGTCCACATCCATGACGGCGAGGGACATCAGATCCTGGACGGCATGGCCGGCCTGTGGTGCGTCAATGTCGGCTACGGCCGCAAGGAGCTGGCCGACGCCGCCTACGAGCAGATGCTGGAGCTGCCGTACTACAACACCTTCTTCAAGACCGCGACGCCGCCGACCGTGACCCTGGCGGCCAAGATCGCCCAGAAGATGGGCGGCCATCTGAGCCACGTGTTCTTCAACTCGTCGGGGTCCGAGGCCAACGACACGGTCTTCCGCCTGGTCCGCCACTTCTGGAAGCTGAAGGGGGAGCCCAGCCGCAGGGTCTTCATCAGCCGCTGGAACGCCTATCACGGTTCGACCGTGGCCGGGGTGTCGCTGGGCGGCATGAAGCACATGCATGTGCAGGGCGACCTGCCGATCCCGGGCGTCGAGCACGTCATGCAGCCCTATCCGTTCGGCGACGGCTTCGGCGAGGATCCCGCCGCCTTCCGCGACCGCGCGGTCAAGGCGATCGAGGACAAGATCCTCGAGGTCGGTCCGGAGAACGTCGCGGCCTTCATCGGTGAGCCGGTGCAGGGGGCGGGCGGAGTGATCATCCCGCCGGACGGCTATTGGCCGGCGGTGGAAGCGCTCTGCCGCAAGTACGGCATCCTGCTCGTCTGTGACGAGGTGATCTGCGGCTTCGGGCGCCTGGGCCAATGGTTCGGCCACCAGCACTACGGGATCAAGCCCGACCTGATCGCCATGGCCAAGGGCCTGTCGTCCGGCTACCTGCCGATCTCGGCCGTCGGGGTCGCCGACCACATCGTCGCCGAGCTGCGCGAGAAGGGCGGCGATTTCATCCACGGCTTTACGTACTCGGGCCACCCGACCTGCGCGGCCGTGGCGCTGAAGAACATCGAGATCCTGGAGCGCGAAGGCCTGGTCGAGCGCACCCGCGACGACACCGGTCCCTACCTGGCCAAGGCGCTGGCCTCGCTGAACGACCATCCGCTGGTCGGCGAGACCCGCTCGTTGGGCCTGATCGGCGCCGTTGAGATCGTCCGCGAGAAGGGAACCAACCATCGCTTCCTCGACAAGGAGGGCGAGGCCGGGCCGATCGTGCGCGACCTGTGCATCCAGAACGGCCTGATGGTCCGCGCCATCCGCGACAGCATCGTCTGCTGCCCGCCGCTGATCATCACCCACGCCGAGATCGACAAGCTGGTCGCCATCATCCGCCAGTCCCTGGACGCGGCCGAGCCGATGTTGCGGGCGTTGAAGCCGGAGGCGGTGTCATGAGGTTAGATTGGGCGACGGGCGTTGTGCCGGACGCTGCCTATAACAACGACGTCTCCGACAATCCGATAGCGCAGCACGTAGGGTGGAACGGCGACGATCTCACGACGTCCCTGAGTGCTTATGCGGCCGCGTTCGGGATGCTCCGCCAAACTGGCGCCGGTGGCGAACAGCCTTTGGCCCAGGCGCTGGGCGGCTATGGGGCGCGACTGACCAGAGATATGAGCGACGATGGCTTCGACATCAGCCACCGCACGGTTGGTCCAGATTACTTGCGCCACGAATATGGGGTGGGGAGCTGGTCAGGCGTTCCTAGAGATTTCAGCCACTCCGCTACGCGCTCATGCGGAACGGTCCTGCCGGCTTCTAAGTCGGCGTCAGCCTCGGCGTCGGCTGCCAAGATAGCTTCGTCTTCCTCATCGAAGATGTCGGGTTCGGGCTCGGCCATGCCTTACGATACCAGAAACCTTTCGAGAACAAACCGAGAAAAACCGAGCTTTTGGAGCGTCGCATGAAGCCCAAGCACAACAAGGCCAAGCGCGAAACCACGCTCAATCGGGGGGTTTCGTCGCTGGAAGAGGCCCAGGCCTGGTTCGCCCGCCAAAGCATTGAGGAGATCGAGTGCGTGGTGCCCGATCTGGCCGGCGTGGCGCGCGGCAAGATCATGCCGGTGCGCAAGTTTCTGGGCACGCCGTCGATGAACCTGCCCCTGGCGGTATTCTACCAGACCATCACCGGCGACTTCCCCGAGTTCGAGGGCGCGGTCAGCGCGGTGCAGTCGGACACCGACATCTTCCTGACCCCCGACTTCGCCACCCTGGCCGCCGTGCCGTGGGCCCAGGACCCGACGGCCCAGGTGATCCACGACGCCTTCCACCCCGACGGCCGCCCGGTCGAGGAGGCTCCGCGCCAGGTGCTGCGACGGGTGCTGGCGCTATACGCCGAGAAGGGCTGGGTCCCGATCGTGGCCCCGGAGATCGAGTTCTATCTCGTCGACAAGAACACCGACCCCGACTACCCGCTGAAGCCCCCCATCGGCCGCTCGGGCCGGCCCGAGACCGGCCGGCAGGGCTATTCGATCAGCGCGGTCAACGAGTTCGATGCGTTGTTCGAGGACATGTACGAGTACTCCGAGCGCCAGGGCCTGGAGATCGACACCCTGATCCACGAGAGCGGCGTGGCCCAGATGGAGATCAATCTGCGCCACGGCAATCCACTGGAGCTGGCCGACCAGGTGTTCATGTTCAAGCGCACCATCCGCGAGGTGGCGCTGGAGCACGAGATCTACGCCACCTTCATGGCCAAGCCGATGGCCAGCGAGCCCGGCAGCGCCATGCACATCCACCAGTCGATCGTCGACAAGGACGGCAAGAACCTGTTCTCGGACAAGAAGGGCGAGGAGACCGCGCTGTTTCACGGCTTCATCGCGGGGCAGCAGACCTATCTGCCGGCGATCATGGCGATCCTGGCCCCGTACGTGAATAGCTACCGCCGGATCGCCAAGGACTCGGGGGCGCCGGTCAACACCCAGTGGGGCTACGACAACCGCACCTGCGGCCTGCGGGTGCCGCCGTCGGATCCGGCCAACCGTCGGCTGGAGAACCGCATCCCCTCGTCGGACGCCAATCCCTATCTGGCCATCGCCGCGTCGTTGGCGGCTGGGTATCTGGGCATGGTCCAGGATCTCAAGCCCACCGCGCCGGTCGACACCGACGCCAGCGTGCTGGGCGTGCAGCTGCCGCGCAGCCTGTCGGAATCGCTGAAGCTGTTCGAGCAGTGCGAGCCCCTGGTCGAGATCTTGGGACCGATCTTCTGCCAGGCCTACGACCGCGTGAAACAGGCCGAGTACGAGACCTTCATGCGCACGATCAGCCCGTGGGAGCGGGAGTTCCTGCTGTTGAATGTCTAACGGTCACTGGCCCCCTCCGCGCCTTCGGCGCTCCTCCCCCGGAGGGGGAAGAAGGCTGGCGCGCACCTTCCGCCCTCCGGGGGCGGACGACCGCGAAGCGGTCAGGTGGGGGCAAGTGATGGGCGGGAACTGGTACGAAGCCACCGCCCATGACCGCCCCGACCTGCCGCCACTCCAGGGCGACACCCAGGCCGACGTCTGCGTCGTCGGCGCCGGCTTCACCGGCCTCGGCGCGGCGTCGACCCTGGCCCCTGTAGCCAAGGTCGTCGTGCTCGAGGCCGACCGCGTCGGCTCCGCCGCCACCGGCCGCAACGGCGGTCAGGTCCATACCGGCCAGCGCCGCGACCAGGCCTGGCTGGAGAAGGCGGTCGGCCGCGATGACGCGATGGCCCTGTGGCGCCTGGCCGAGGACGCCCGCGCCCACTTCAAGACCCTGACCGACACCATCCCTTGCGACTGGCGGCCGGGCATGATCCACGCCCGCCACAAGCGCGGCGGCGAGGCCGAGGACGCGGCCCATGTCGCGCTGATGGCCGAGCGTTATGGTTATGACCAGCTCGCGCTGGTCGACGCGGCCGACCTCGCCGTCGAGCTGGGGACGGACGCCTATCACGGTGGCCTGGTCGATCGCGGCGGCGGCCATGTCCATCCGCTGAACCTGGCGCTAGGCATGGCCCGCCAGGCGACGGCGGCGGGCGCGGTGATCCACGAGCGGACCCGCGCCGAGGCCTGGCGGCGCGAGGGCGGCAAGATCGTCGTCGAGACCGTGTCGGGCCGTGTCACCTGCGAACAGTTGATCCTGACCGGTGACGGGTCCTTGAACGCCATGGCCGGCGCGGCCCGCGCGCGTGTCATGCCGATCAACAACTTCATCGCCGTCACCGAGCCGCTGGGCGCTCTCGCCGACACGATCATCCGCTCGAACGCGGCGGTGTCGGACAGCCGTTTCGTCGTCAACTATTTCCGCAAGACCGCCGACGGCCGGCTGCTGTTCGGCGGCGGCGAGAACTACCGGCCCGGCTTCCCGCGTGACATCGCCGGGCTGGTGCGGAAGAACCTGCTGAAGGTCTATCCTCAACTGGCCGACGTCGCGATCACCCACGCCTGGGGCGGGACCCTGGGCATCACCATGAGCCGCATGCCGTTCGTCGGCGAGGTCGCGCCGGGCGTGCGGGCAGCCTCGGGCTATTCGGGACAGGGCGTGATGCTGGCGCCCTATGTCGGTCGGTTGTTGGCCGAGGCGGCGCTGGGGAAGACCGCTGGAGTCGAGCTGCTGGCTCGCGTCCCGACGCCGCCGTTCCCGGGCGGACGGCTGCTGCGGTGGCCCCTGACCGTAGCCGGTCTCAGCTGGTACGCGCTGCGGGACAGGCTCTAGGCCAGCTGCTTCGCCGTCAGCAGCGCCATGTGCCGCCGCAGCTGGGCGATGCTGCGGTCGAAGAAACCGATGTCGCGGTGGGTGCGGGCCTGCATGACCGCGCCCTCCATCGTCGTCAGGATGAACTCCGACAGGCCGCGCAGGTCGGTTCCTGGCGGCAAGTCGGCGTCCTTCAGGCAGCCCTCGATGGCGGTGGTCCATCTTCGAAAATTCTCCGCCAGCAACTCGCGCACCGGCGGGTCGGGCTCGTGCAGCTCCAGGGCCAGAGAGCCGATCGGACAGCCGTACAGGCACTCGCTCTCCAGCAGCGCCCGGCGATAGGCGTCGAGCAGGGCGAAGATCCGCTCGACCGGGTCCTCGACCCCGCGCCAGGCCGGGTCCAGCAGCATCTCCCGGATGCCGTCGCGGTACATCTCCAGCACCCCGACCAGCACGTCCTGCTTGCCGGGGAAGAAGTGGTAGAGGCTGCCGCTGTTGGCCTGCGAGCGCGAGAGGATGTCCGACACCGAGGTCGAGCCGTAGCCCTTGGCGGCGAACAGCTCCATCGCCGTCAGCAGGATGCGTCGCCGGGTGTCGAGCGGGTTCGAGGGGGCCATGCCGCCTGCGTACCACGCTTGAATGATCAGTCAACTTTTCGCTTGAACGATCAATCAAGCCGTGTTTGGCTTGAATGGTCATTCAAGGATCCTGGGGAGGGGATGAAAATGTTGAAATCGACTCTGATCGCAGCCGCCGCGCTGCTGGCCTTCGCCGGAACCGTCCAGGCGCAGCAGACGCGCAGCTGGAAGGATTTTCCCGGCGTCGCCAACACCAGCTATGTCGACGCCGCCGGCCAGAAGGCGCTGCAGCTGTCGATGGACATCCCCGCTTCGCCGCACGCGGTGTTCGACGCCTTCGCCACCTCGGACGGCTTCAAAAGCTGGGCGGTGGCGGTGGCCCAGGTCGACCTGCGCACCGGCGGGTCGATCGAGTCGAGCTACGACCCGAAAGCCAAGATCGGCGATGCGAACAACATCAAGAACCAGATCGTCACCTTCATCCCCGACCACCTGCTGGTGATCCGCAACATCCAGGCTCCCGAGGGGTTCGCCGGCAAGGGCGAGTTCCAGAAGACGGTGACGGTGATCGAGTTCACGCCCATCGATGGCGGCCAGACCCGCGTGCGCCTGACCAACACCGGCTATGGCGACAGCCTCGAGGCTAGGACCGTGTTCGGCCACTTCGAGTGGGGCAACGCCTATACGCTGGCCGAGCTGAAGAAGCGGTTCGAGACCGGCGCGATCGACCGGACGAAAGGCGAGGGGGCGAAGAAGAACGAGGCGGCCGACAAAGCGGTGACGGGGAAGTAGTTCGAACTCTCCTCCCCCTCTGGGGGAGGGGGACCGGCGAACGCCGGTGGAGGGGCCCTGGGCATTTCAACCGCTCCACGCTTCGCGACCCCCTCCGTCTCGGCGCGTATTCGCGCCGATCCACCTCCCCCTAATGGGGAGGAGAGACGGACCTCATTGACACCCCTACTTCCCCCCGCTCTCCTCGCCGCATGGACTCCACCACCGCTCCGCCCGCCGTCAGCCTCGCCGCGGCGCTCGAACACGCCGAGCGGCTGCTGGAGACCGATCCGCGCCTGGCCGCCGAGCAGGCGCGCGAGATCCTGAAGCTGGTCCCGCGCCACGCCGACACCACCCGCGTGCTGGCCGCGGCGCTGCGCCTTTCGGGCGATCCGCAAGCCGCGCTAGACACGGTCGCGCCCCTGGCCCAGGCCCTGCCGAACCTACCGCTGGCCCAGCTGGAGCTGGCCCTGTCGCTCGAGCAGCTGGGTCGCACCGCCGAGGCGGTCCAGGCCTTCGACCGGGCCAGCGCTCTTGAGCCCCGCCTGTCGGAAGCCTGGCGCGGCCTGTCCGAAAACCTGGCGCTGCTGGGGGATGAGGCCGGGGCCGAGAAGGCCCTGGCCCGGCAACTGCGCGCCTCGACCCGCGACCCGCTGCTGGTCGAGGCGGCGACCGCGCTGTCCGACAACCGGCTGGGCGAGGCCGAGCGGCTGCTGCGCGAGCGGCTCAAGGCCGACGCCGGCGACGTCGCCGCCATCCGCATGCTGGCCGAGACCGGCGCGCGCTTGGGCCGCTACGCCGACGCGGAGAACCTGCTGACCCGCTGCCTCGAACTGGCCCCCAACTTCGCCGCCGCCCGCCACAACCTGGCGACCATGCTGTATCGCCAGAACAAGAACCTCGAGGCGTTGGCGGAGATCGAAAAACTCACCGCCAAGGACGCGCGGCATCCCGGCTACGCCAATCTCTACGCCGCCATCCTGGCGCGGCTGGGCGAGTACGACCGGGCGATCGCCGTCTACGACCGGGTGCTGGCCGACTATCCCAACCAGCCGAAGGGCTGGATGAGCTATGGCCACGCGCTGAAGACGGTGGGCCGTCAGGCCGACAGCGTCGCGGCCTATCGCAAGGCCCTCGACCTCGCGCCGACCCTGGGCGAGGTCTGGTGGAGCCTGGCCAACCTCAAGACCGTCAGGTTCACCGACGCGGACCTCGCCGCCATGACCACCGCGCTGGACGCTCCGGACCTGTCCGACGACGACCGCCTGCATCTGCGCTACGCCCTGGGCAAGGCGCATGAGGACGCCGAGCTCTGGGACGCGGCGTTCGAGCACTATGCGGCGGGCGCGGCGATCCGCCGGAAGCAGCTGGACTACGATCCGGAAGAGAACGCCTCCGACACCGCCCGCACCAAGGCGGTGTTCACGCCGGCCCTGCTGGCCGCGCGGGCGGGGCAGGGCTGCCCGGCTCCGGACCCGATTTTCATCGTCGGCCTGCCGCGCTCGGGCTCGACCCTGGTCGAGCAGATCCTGGCCAGCCACTCGATGGTCGAGGGCACCATGGAGCTGCCCGACCTGATCGTCATGGCCCGGCGCCTGGGTGGCAAGACCGCCACCCGCGCCGAGTCGACCTATCCGGAATCGCTGGCCGAGCTGTCCGCTGAGGACGTGAAGGCCCTGGGCGAGGAGTTCCTGGAGCGCACGCGCATCCAGCGGAAATCGGGCAAGCCGTTCTTCATCGACAAGATGCCCAACAACTTCGCCCACGCCGGCCTGATCCACCTGATCCTGCCCAACGCCAAGATCATCGACGCTCGCCGCCATCCGCTGGGCTGCTGCTTTTCGGGCTTCAAGCAGCACTTCGCCCGCGGGCAGGGGTTCAGCTACGACCTGACCGACATCGGCCGCTACTATGCCGACTACGTCGCGCTGATGGCCCATTTCGACACGGTGCTGCCGGGCCGGGTGCACCGGGTGATCTACGAGGCGATGATCGCCGATCCGGAACGCGAGATCCGGGCCCTGCTGGACCACTGCGGCCTGCCGTTCGAGCCGGCCTGCCTGTCGCCGCACGAGAACGACCGCGCCGTGCGCACCGCCAGTTCCGAACAAGTCCGCCGCCCGATCTTCAAGGACGCGGTCGAGCACTGGCAGAAATTCGAATCACATCTAGACCCGCTCAAGCAGGCATTGGGTCCTGTGTTGGACGCTTATCCGGACGCGCCCGTTATTTGACCAACTGCTCCGGACCTTGCCATTTCTGCAACACTCACAGGAATTGGCGGCAAACCGAAAATTCAACCTTGCCGGGACGTTAGGCGCAGGCCGAACATCGTTCCATCAGAACGGTAAGGGGAGCGACTGTATGTCGTCGGGATCAGTTCGACTGAAGAAGGCCGGCGTCTGCTCCGCCGCCCTGTTGGCTTCCACCATGTTCACCAGCGTCGCCTACGCCCAAGCGCAGGCGAACCAGAACACCGCCCTCGAAGAGGTGGTGGTCACGGCCCAGAAGCGCAGTGAAAATCTGCAGGACGTGCCGGTCAGCATCCAGGCGCTGGGCGGCGAGAAGCTGGAACAGCTGCAGGTCAGCGCGTTCGTCGACTATGTGAAATACCTGCCCAGCGTCTCGTTCACGACCTCGGGCCCGGGTTTTGGCCAGGTCTATATGCGCGGCGTGGCCAGCGGCGGCGACGGCAACCACTCCGGTTCGCTGCCCAGCGTCGGCGTCTATCTGGACGAACAGCCGGTCACCACCATCCAGGGCGCGCTGGACATCCACGTCTACGACGTCGCTCGGGTCGAGGCTCTGGCCGGTCCGCAAGGCACGCTGTACGGCGCCAGCTCCCAGGCCGGCACGTTGCGGATCATCACCAACAAGCCCTCGACCGCCGGCTACGCGGCCGGCGTCGACCTGGAGCTGAACCAGGTCGACCACGGCGGGACCGGCCACACGCTGGAAGGCTTCGTCAACATCCCGCTGTCCGACAAGATCGCCGTCCGCATGGTCGGCTGGGACGTGCGCGATGCCGGCTATATCGACAACGTGGCGGGCTCGCGCACCTATAACCGCGGCGACACCGACCCGACCAACGACTACACGATCTACAACAAGGCCCGGGTCCGCGACGACTACAACACCGTCTACACGCAAGGCGGCCGCGCGGCCCTGCGGATCGAGCTGGACGACAACTGGGTGATCACGCCCACGGTCATGGGTCAGGTGCAGAAGTCCGGCGGCCTGTTCGCCTTCGACCCCAAGGTCGGCGACCTGAAGGTCACCCACTTCTATCCGGAAAGCTCGAAGGACAAGTGGGTCCAGGCGGCGATGACCATCGAGGGCCAGGTGGCCAATCTCGACGTCACCTATTCGGGCTCGTACCTGAAGCGCAACGACGTCACCAACCAGGACTACACCGACTACTCGTACTTCTACGATCAGGTCGGCTACGGCTTCTACTGGACCGACAACGCCGGCAACCTGGTCAATCCCTCGCAGTACATCCAGGGCAAGGACCGCTACCGCAAGGAAAGCCACGAGATCCGCATCGCCTCGCCGCAGGACCAGCGGTTCCGGTTCGTGGTCGGCGGCTTCTACCAGAAGCAGAAGCACGGCATCTTCCAGAACTACAAGATCGACGGCCTGGGCAGCGACCTGTCGGTGCCCGGCTATACGGGCACGGTCTGGCTGACCAAGCAGAACCGCGTCGACCGCGACAAGGCCGTGTTCGGCCAGGCCGAGTTCGACATCACCGACAAGCTGATGCTGACCGCCGGCATCCGCTTCTTCAAGGCCCACAACACCCTGGTCGGCTTCTACGGCTATGGCGCGGGCTACGGCTCGACCGGCGAGAAGGCCTGTTTCAAGGGACCGGTGGTGGCGGGCTCGCCCTGCACCAACCTCGACAAGGGCGTGACCGACAAGGGCAACTCGCCGAAGGTGACGCTGACCTACAAGATCGACGGCGACAAGCTGATCTACGCCACCTACTCCAAGGGCTTCCGGCCCGGCGGCATCAACCGCCGCAGCACCCTGCCGCCCTACCACGCCGACTATCTGAAGAACTACGAGGCCGGCTGGAAGACCACCTGGCTCGACAACAGCTTCCGCTGGAACGGCGCGGTGTTCATGGAGGACTGGTCGGGCTTCCAGTTCTCGATCCTGGGCGCCAACGGCCTGACCGAGATCAAGAACGCCAACGAGGCCCGCATCAAGGGCGTCGAAAGCGACGTCACCTGGGTCCCGATCCACGGCCTGACGTTCAACGCCTCGGCCGCCTATACCGACGCCAAGCTGACCGCCAACTATTGCGGCTTCACCGACGCGGCGGGCAATCCGGTCACGACCTGCGCGACGCCGCAGGCGCCGGACGGCACCGTCCTGCCCATCACCCCGAAGTTCAAGGCCAACCTGACGGCGCGCTACGACTTCAGCTGGGGCGACTGGGACAGCTACGTGCAGGGTTCGGTCGTCGGCCAGACCAGCAACTGGACCGACCTGCGGATCGTCGAGCGCGGGATCATCGGCAAGCAGAAGGGCTACCAGACCACCGACATCTCGACCGGGATGAGCAAGGATGGCCTGTCGCTGTCGCTCTACATGAAGAACGTGTTCGACAAGCGGGCCAGCCTGAACCGCTACGCCGAATGCGCCGAGAGCGTCTGCGGAACCCAGTACTACATCGTCCCGAACCAGCCCCGCACGCTCGGGATCAGGCTCGGGAAGAACTTCTAGGTTTCGAGTTCGAGAGAGAGGGGCGGTCCGGTCGGGCCGCCCTTTTTCTTTTCCTTTCCCCCGACCTCCCCGGCGAACGCCGGGGTCCAGATTCATCCGGAGCGCCAGACGTTGATGCGCCTTTCCGCCGAGTCCGGACTTGCTCGCCTTCGGGGTTCGATCTGGGCCCCGGCTTTCGCCGGGGAGGTCGGACTTTGATATGAGTTCCAAGCTGAAAACCTCCAGCTCCAGACCCCTCGGCGTATGGATGTGCGCGGCGCTGGTCGTGGGCAACATGATCGGCTCGGGCGTCTTCATGCTGCCCGCCTCGCTGGCGCCCTACGGCTGGAACGCGGTGATCGCCTGGCTGCTGACCATCGGCGGGGCCCTGTGCCTGGCCTATGTGTTCGCCCGCCTGGCCCAGGCCTTTCCGCGCGCCGGCGGGCCGTTCGCCTATACCGAGGAGGCGTTCGGCCGCGTGGCCGGCTTCATGGTCGCCTGGGCCTACTGGATCTCGGTCTGGGTCTCCAACGCCGCCCTGGCCATCGCGGCGGTCAGCTATTTCAGCGTCTTCGCGCCCGCGCTGGCCAAGACCCAGGGCCTGGCCGCCCTGCTGACCGTGGCGGTCGTCTGGATCGCCACCGCCATCAACTGCGCCGGCGCCCGCACCGCCGGCTGGACCCAGGTGGTGACCACCGTCCTGAAGCTGGTCCCGTTGGTCGCCGTCGCCGGCCTGGCCGCCAGCGTGCTGCTGCACAAGGGCCCGGCGGCCGTCATGCCGTTCCACACCTCGGCCCTGTCGGGAAGCGCGATCACCGCCGCCGCGGCCCTGACCTTGTGGGCGCTGCTGGGCGTGGAGACCGCGACCATCCCGGCCGACAAGGTCGTCGACCCGGTTCGCACCATCCCGCGCGCTACCCTGGCCGGCACCGCCTTCGCCGGCCTCATCTACCTGCTGGTCTCGTCGGGCGTGCTGCTGCTGACGCCCGCCTCGGTGCTGACCGGTTCGAACGCGCCGTTCGTCGACTTCGTGGCCTTCCACGCCCGCGGCGACTTCAGCCTGGTCCTGGCCGCCTTCGCCGCGATCAGCGCCCTGGGCGCCCTGAACGGCTGGGTGCTGATCCAGGGCGAGATGCCCGCCGCCATGGCCCGCGAGGGCGTGTTCCCCGCCTGGTTCGGAAAGCTGTCGGCCAACGGCGCGCCGGTCCGCGCCCAGCTGGTCTCCAGCGGACTGGTGACCGTCCTGGTGCTGATGAACTACGCCAAGTCGCTGGCCGACACCTTCACCTTCATGGCCCTGCTGGCCACGGCCGCGACCCTGTTCGCCTATCTGTTCTGCTCGCTGGCGGTGCTGCGCCTGCAGGCCCAGGGCCGCATGGATCGCTCGAAGGCCCTCAGCGTCGTCGCCGCGATCGGCGCGGCCTATTCGATCTGGACCTTCTACGGCGCGGGCTGGTCGGTGACCTTCTGGGGCGTCGTGCTGATGGTCGCCGGCGCGCCTGTCTATCTGCTGGTGAGGAAGATCGCCCGCGCCGACAGGATCTGATCAGGTGAAGAACCGCACATCCAAACTTGGCCCGGCTCATGCATTGTGCATCGCAGCGCAATTTGATTGTGCGATAGCGAAACAACTGTCATGTCAGCGTGGTTAGTCTCACGTTGAGTACGTCCAAGGAGGTCGCCATGACCGAGAATCACTACTACGTCCGCCCGGTCTCCGGCGTGTGGCATGTGACCTGGAACGACTCGGCCGAGCTGATCGGCTGCTATTCCTCGCAGCACGAGGCCGAGGCCCTGGCGCAGTTGCTCGCGCGCCACATGCGCGAGCAAGGTCGCAAGGGCCAGGTCCATGTGTTCGAACCCGAGGTCAGAACGCCTTCTTGGGGCCGCAATCGTGCGGCTCACCAGGCGGCGGCGTAGAGTTTTGCGAATCGAGCGCGGCGGTCGTCGCGCTCTCCCCTAGGGGGCGTCCGGTCTTCTCGGCGAAAGCCGGTTTGAAGCGCTGGGGTGGTGGGATTGGCGCTGCAACGACAGCGCGCCCCCGCGTCATCTTTCCAGGCTACGCTGGGAAGACCGGAGTTTCCTCAATCAGACGTCAGGGCAGCCAGCCCTCCAGCGCGCGGGCGATGATCCGCGTCGCCTCGTCCGGGCCGAAGGTCGCCGGATCCAGGCACAGTTCCAGCCATAGTCCGTCCACGGTCGCTGTCAGGGCGATGGCGGCCAGGCGCGTGTCGCGCGCGCCGGCGGCGGCCAGCAAGGTCTCGAGCCGGGCGCGAAACGCGGCATAGGACGCCGCGTGGATCGCCGCGATGCGTGGTTTGGTCTTGACCAGGCTCCAGAACCCGATCCAGGCGGCCAGCAAGCGCGGGTCCAGCACCGGCGGCGCGAAGCTGGCGGTCAGATAGGCCAGCAGGCGCTCGCGCGGGTCGGCGCCGACGGTCTCGACCGCCGCATCCAGCGCCGTGTCGATCCGCTGGCCAACGGCCTCGTAGGCGGCGGTGATCAGCTCGTCGACCCCCTCGAAATAGTGGCGCAGGAGGCCCGGCGAGACGCCGGCTTCGGCGCAGATGGCCCGCACCGAGGTCCCCGCCACGCCCTCGCGGGCCAGCACGGTCTCGGCGGCGGCCACCAGGGTCTGGCGGCGAACGTCGGGGGCTTCGCGGGTGAAGGCGGCGCGGGTCATCGGGCCGAGTTTCGAGCAAAACAAACCGTGTCATCCCGGAAGCGCGTAGCGCTGTCCGGGACCCAGGGGCCGGCGCAGTGCGGTTGCCCCTGGGTCCCGGCTCTCCGCTTCGCTGCGGCCGGGATGACACCGGGAGTTCGCGGAGGAAAGCCAGTCACCACCCCTCCGGCGCTCGCTCCAGCCGGCTCTCGGGGATCAGCGCCCGCATCTTGCGGCCGAAGCTCCTCAACGAAACCTCGCTGGTCGCCAGCGGGCCGGCCGTGAAGGTTCGCGAGGCCATGCCCTGCTGGACGCGGGCGACCAGCTCGGTGTCCTCGGCGTTGACCTGGCGGTTGATGCGCCAGTTCAGATACCGCGCCGCCTTCATCTCGCGCCGGTCGTCGGGCAGGGCGTAGGCGATCTCGCGGATCATGGTCCTGGTCGCCGAGACCGGGATGAACTGCATGAAGTCCACCTGGTCCGGATAGATGTCGAAGGCGAAGTTCGGCCACAGCTTGAAATAGGTCCACAGCCGCTTGCGATCGTCCGGCAGGTGCGGGACGTCGGGCAGCAGATCCTGGTACAGGCGCTCGGAGGGGCTCATCGACGGCTCGTCGATCAGATGGCCCCACATCTTGTCGACGAAGGTCTTGGCCTCGACGCCATAGCCCTTGCCAAACAGCCGGGTCAGGCCCGGATGGGCGATCGGGATGTGCAGGCCGTCCGAATAGTTGTCGCTGATGTTCTTCCAGTTGACCTCGCGCGGCCGCAGGGCGACGCGGCCGAACGGCTGCAGGTCCTCGAAGCGGTAGTGGGCGACCTCGTCCTCATAGGGGGCCATCATGGTCGCGACTGACGGGCCTTCGCCCTCGATCCGCACGAAGACGAAGCCGCGCCAGAGTTCGGTCTCGACCTTGGCCAGGCCCTGCTCGTGCATCTGAAGGGCCGGGTAGTCGTCGCGCATCGGCACGCCGATCAGCCGGCCGTCCAGGTCGTAGGTCCAGGCATGGTAGGGGCAGACGATCCGGCCGCAGTGGCCCACGGGTCCGTCCAGCAGCCGCGCGCCGCGATGGCGGCAGACATTGGCGAAGGCCCGCGCCCCGCCGTCCTTGCCGCGCACCACCACCAGGCTCTCGCCGACGAAGTCGAAGGTGTGGAAGTCGCCGGGCTTGGGGATGTCGTTCAGATGGCAGACGATCTGCCACGAGGGCCGGAAGATCTTGTCCCGTTCCTCGCGGAAGAAGCGCTCGGAGCCGTAGATCCAGCCGGGCAGGCCCCAGTCGGCTTGGGGGTCTTCGTTGGAGATCATGGTCACTGACTTGCCCCCTCCGCGCCTGCGGCGCTCCTCCCCCGAAGGGGGAAGAAGGGCGCCCTTCCGCCCCCTCTGGGGGCGGACGGCCGCGTAGCGGCCAGGTGGGGGCAAGTGCCGAGCATGATCACCGCCCCACCACCGACAGCTTCACCGCCGTCGCGAAGTCCTTGTCCCGCAGGATCTCGCGCGCGGCGTTGCGGCCCGGATTGCCCGAGACCCCGCCGCCGGGGTGCGTGCCCGCGCCGCACATGTACAGGCCCTTGATCGGCGCGCGGTGACTGGCGTTGCCGAGGAACGGCCGGGCGGCCCACAGCTGATCCAGCGACATGTGGCCATGCATGATGTCGCCGCCGATCAGGCCGAACTTCCGCTCCAGGTCCAGTGGCGACAGGATCATCCGGCCCAGCACCGAGGCCTTGAAATTGGGGGCCCACCGGTCGACCGTGGCGATGATCAGGTCGGCGGCCGCCTCGCGCGCGTCGTCCCAAGAAGCGCCGTTCGGCAGGGTGGGCGCGAACTGCTGGCAGAACAGGCTGGCCACGTGCTGCCCGGGCGGGGCGAGGGAGGTGTCGATGGTCGAGGGGATCAGGATCTCGACGATCGGCGCGGTGCTGATGCCGCCCGCCTTGGCGTCGCGATAGGCCGCGTCCATGTAGTCCAGGCTGGGGGCGATCACGACGCCGCTCTGGTGGTGCTCGGCCAGCGCCTTGCCGGGCAGGCAGGTGAAGTCCGGCAGCTCGGACAGGGCGACGTTCATCCGGAAGGTGCCCGAGCCGTTCTTGTAGCCGTCGACCCGCTTGCGGAAGTCGGCGGTCAGGGCCGAGGGCGGCACCAGTTTGCGATAGAGCAGGGCGGGATTGACGTTGGCGCTGACGATCGGGGCCATGACCTGGCGGCCGTCGACCAGCTGCACGCCCACAGCCTTGGCGCCCCCAGGGGCGTTTTCGACGTGGACGCCCTCGACCGGCGCGTTCAGCAGGATCTCGACCCCCGCCGCCTCGCAGGCCTTGGCCATGGCCTGGGTGATCGAGCCCATGCCGCCCACCGCGTGGCCCCAGGCGCCCTTCTTGCCGTTCACCTCGCCGAAGGTGTGGTGCAGCAGCACGTAGGCCGAGCCGGGCGTGTCGGGGCTGGCGAAGTTGCCGACCACGGCGTCGAAGCCGAACGCGGCCTTGACCGGGTCGCTCTCGAACCAGCCGTCCAGCACGTCGCGGGCGCTCTTGGTGAACAGGTCCAGCAGGTCGCGCTTGCGCTCGCGCGACAGCATGGCCAGCCGCCCGCCCTGGCGCAGGGCCCGCAGCAGGCCGGGCAGGCCGTCGCCCAGGTTGGGCGGCGTCTCCTGCGCCAGGTCGCGCAGCACGTCGCCGATCTCGTCCAGCATGGCGTAATAGGCCGGCAGCACCTCGGCGTCGCGGCGGCTGAACTTGCGGAACGCCTCCTGGGTGCGCTCCAGGCCGCCGCCCAGCTTGATGTACTTGTCGTCCGACAGCGGCAGGAAGTTGGAGATCGGCCGCTCCAGGAAGGTCAGGCCGTAATCGCGCAGCCCCATGTCGGCGATGACCTTGGGATTGAGCAGGCTGACCGTGTAGCTGGCCACGGAGTTGCGGAAGCCGGGATGGAACTCCTCGGTCACCGCCGCTCCGCCGACCACGCCGCGCGCCTCGCAGACCGTGACCTTCAGCCCGGCCTTGGCCAGGTAGAAGGCGCAGACCAGTCCGTTGTGCCCCCCGCCGATGATCACCGCGTCGCGGGTTTGGGTGGTGGCCATGGTCGCTCTCCCCAGCGTGTGGGGAGAGTGTTGCTGTACGATCGTATAATAGGCAAGGGGTGGCCTACTTCGAATAGCCTGTCATCCCGGCCGTAGCGAAGCGGAGAGCCGGGACCGCCACGAACTCGGCGCTTGTTGCGGTCCCGGCTCGGCGCGCTTCGCGCTTGGCCGGGATGACAGATTAGATTTGATCAGGCCGCCTGAACGCTTGGCCGCTGCTCCACGCGCCCACGCCAGGCCGCCAGCGCCGTGCAGTCGCCCGGCACGGGGATCTCGGCGTAGCCAGCGAAGACCAGGCCCTCCAGCACGGTGATGTCGGCCATCGAGAACTGGTCGCCGGCCACATAGGGCTGGTCGCGCAGCACGCCGTCGAAATAGCGCATGCCGGCCTCGGCCTTCACCCGCCGGCGACGGCCGAAGTCCTCGCGGCCGGCCCAGTCGGGCGACTTGTGGGCTTGCAGCTGCGGACCCAGGCCGGGGGTAGCGTGATGGAAGTAGTCGCCGATCGGGTCGATCAGCTCGGACTCGGCCCGCTTCTGCATCATGTGGATCACCGCCTTCTCGCGCGGCGTCTTGCCCGTCAGCACCGGATTTCCGTCGAGGTTGTCGACATATTCGGTGATGGCCGTGCACTCGGAGATGAACAGGCCGTCCTCCAGCTCCAGCACCGGCACCGTGCCGGTCGGGTTCTTGGCCAGGAAGGCCGGGTCCTTGTGCTCGGCGCCGGGCAGGTCGACGTTCACGAACTGGACCTGGTCGGTCAGGCCCTTCTCGGCCAGGGCGATGCGTACGCGCAGCGGGTTCGGAAAGCCGGGGACGTCGTGGATCTTCATGGTCTGCTCCATCAATCTATCTACCAGTAGATAGGTAGTGGGCCGACGTAAGGGCTTTCGCCGGGCGGAGTCAATGTCTATCTACTGGTAGGTAGTCAGGAGCGCCGATGAACACGCACGATACGCGGCAGACGATCATGGACACCGCTCGGGCCATGGTTCAGGCCAAGGGCTACAACGCCCTCAGCTTCCGCGAGGTGGCCAAGGACGTCGGCATCAAGAGCGCCAGCATCCACTACTATTTCCCGACCAAGGGCGATCTGGGCGCGGCCCTGGCCCGGCGCTACACCGAGGACGCGGTCGGCTATTTCGAGCACCTGCTGACGCGCGGCGACGACGTCGAGACCACCTTCCACGCCTATGCCGACGTGTTCCGCGCCGCCCTGCGCGACGACAACCGCATGTGCCTGTACGGGATCATGGCCGCCGAATACGCGGACCTGCCGCCCGAGGTCCGGGTGGCGGTCGACGCGTTCAGCGCCGCCAATGTCGACTGGCTGAGCCGGCTGCTGGCGCCCCGCCATCCCGAGCTGGACGAGACGGCTCTGCGTGCGCGCGCCCTGGCCGTCTTCGCCGCCATCGAGGGCGCCCAGCTGGTGGCGCGGGGACGCGGCGACATCGCGGTGTTCGACCAGATGCTGGCGGCGTACAGCGCCGCGGGGCTGACGCCGTAGAGGCGAAAACCCATACCACCAACAAATTTCCCGCCTTCCTCGCCCTTGTGGCGAGGACCCATGGCGCGGCTAGGCTCGGAGATAGTCAGCGCTCCTCGCGGGCGTGGTCGCGCACGGGTCCGGCGCCGCGCAAGCGGAACCCTGGGCCCTAGGCACAAGGCCTAGGGAGGCAGGTGAAGAAGGCTTGGAAGGGGCTCACCCCGCCTCCGTCTTCCCGCGCGCCGTCAGCCAGTACATCACCGGCGTCGCCACCCGGCTCAACAGGGTGCTGGTCACCAGGCCGCCGATGATGGCGATGGCCAGGGGCGAGTAGAGGCCCGAGTGCTCGATCGCCAGGGGCAGCAGCCCGCCGATCGCGGTCACGCTCGTCAGCAGCACCGGAAGGAAGCGGACTTCGCCGGCCTTCTCGATGGCGTCGTGCAGGTTCATGCCTTCGCGGCGCAGTTGCTCGGTGAAGTCGACCAGCAGGATCGAGTTCTTGATCTCGATGCCGATCAGGGCGACCACGCCGATCGTCGCGGTGAACGACAGCGAGTTGCCGGTCAGGGCCAGGGCCAGCACCGCGCCGAACACCCCGAACGGGATGATGCCGGCCACCACCAGGGCCGTCTTGAACTTCTGGAACTCAAGAACCAGCACCGCCAGGATGCCGAACACCGCCACCAGCACCGCCGCGCCCAGGCCTGCGAAGCTCTCCGACGCCGCCTCGGCCTCGCCGCCCAGCGACAGGCGATAGCCAGGGGGCAGGGGCAGATCCCGGGCCAGCCGCGCCACCACCTCCCGGGTCACGCCCGACGCCAGGAAGCCGGTGCGGACATAGGAACTGATGGTCACCGTCCGCTCGCGGTCGAAGCGGTCGATGCGCGAGGGACTGGACTTCAGCCTCGGCGTGGCGATGGCGTCCAGCGGCGCGGCCAGGCCGTCGGCGGTCGGGACATAGACGCCCTTCAGGGCCGACAGCGGATTGCGCGGCGCCCCATCGACCTGCTCGGTCGGCAGCCGCACCTTGACCGCGTAGTCGTCGCCGTCCGGGTCGCGGAAGCGGGCGGTTTCTTCACCGGACAAGGCCAGGCGGGCGATGCGGCGCGGCGCGCCGGCCGGGACGCCCAGGGCGGCCGCCTTGGCCTCGTCGACGCCGAGGTCCAGGTCGGTGCGGTCCAGACGCACGGGATTGGTGACGTCGCGCGTCCCCGGCGTGGCCTTCAGGATCGCCTCGGTCCGCGCCGAGAGCGCCTTCAGCACGTCGAGGTTCTGGCCCGTCAGGCGCACGGCGATCGGCGCGTCGATCGGCGGGCCGTTCTCGAAGATCAGCACGCTGATCCGCGCGCCCGGAAAACTGGCGAAGTCCTTGCGCAGCCGGTCCAGCACCACCTCGCTCTTGCCCGGCTCCCAGCGTTTCAGGCTGACGAACACCTCGGCGAAGGTCGTCGAACTCTCGCGCTGGGTGCGGTTGTAGAAGATCTGCGGATTGCCGCGCCCCAGATTGGCGGCCTGCCAGGCGACGTCGGGTTCGGCCTTCAGTCGGCGCTCGACATAGCGCAGCACCCGGTCGGTGCGGGCCAGGGACGAGCCGTCCGGGGTCTCGACGCGGATCAGGAACTGCGGCGTCTCGGCGGCCGGGAACAGGCTGGAGCCGATCAGCTTCACCAGCGGCAGGGTGGTCAGGCACAGGGCCAGCAGGATCGCCAGGGTGAGCCACGGCCGCGCCAGGGCCCGGTGCAGGACGGGTCGGTAGAAGCGGTGGATGCCGTCATTGACCGCCCGCAGCAGGATGTTGCCCTCGGGGTCGGAATGCTTGTCCAGCACCCGGCTGGCCAGGAACGGGATGATGGTCATCGAGACCAGCAGCGAGGCGGCGATGGTGCACAGCACCGTCACCGGCAGCGACTTGATATAGGCCCCCGAGCCGGCCGGCAGGGCCATCAGCGGCAGGAAGGCCAGCATCAGGGTCGCGGTGCAGCCCAGCACCGCCAGGCTGATCTGGCGCGTGCCGTTGATGGCCGCCTCGACCCGGTCCTCACCTTCGCGCACCCGGCGGGCGATGTTCTCGGTGATGACGATGCTGTCGTCGACCAGCAGGCCCAGGGCCAGCACGAAGCCGGCGATCGACAGCTGGTTCAGGGTGAAGCCGAACGCCTGCAGCAGGGTCAGGCCGATCAGCAGGCTGAGCGGGATCGAGACCATAACCACCAGGCCCGCGCGAGGGCCCAGCGGCAGCAAGGTGATCAGCACCAGCGCCAGAGCGATGCCGAAGTCGCGGAACAGATTGTTCAGCCGGTGCTTGACGTTCTCGGCCTGGACGAAGCCGCGCTGCAGCTTCACGCCGGCCGGCAGGGTCCTCTCGTAGTCGTCCAGCACCGCCTGCGCGGCCTTGGTGATCCTGGCCACGTCCTGGCCGTCCTTCTGGGTCACGGTGACGAACACCGCCCGCTGGCCGTTGAAGCGGGTCAGGTGCGGGGGCTCGGCCTGGGCCCAGGCCACCGTGGCGACGTCGCGCACGCGGGTGACCTGGCCGCCGACCGCGCGCACCGGCGTGTCGGCCACGGTCGCCAGGTCGTGGAAGGCCCCGCCGGACTTGACGTTGAAGCGCCGCTCTCCGGCTTGGACCGCGCCGATCGGCGCTTCGGCGCCGGCCGACTTCAGCGCGTCGGCGACGGCGGTGGCGGGCAGTTTCAGGGCCGACAGGCGGGCCAGATCGAGGGTGACCTGAACCTGCGACGGCGGCGCGCCCCAGTACTTGGCCTCGCGCACGCCGGGCACGCGGTCCAGCCGCTCGCGCAACCGGTCGGCGGTCTTTTCCAGCCGGCGCATCGGCAAGATGTCGGAGGTCAGGGCGACCTGGACGATGGCGACTTCCGAGGTCCGCACCCGTTGGATGTCGAGCAAGGTGAGCCCGGCCGGCAGGTTGCCGCGGATGGCGTTCACCTCGCGGACCACCTGGTCGTACTTGCGCTCGGCGTCGACGTCCCAGGTGAAGTGGACACGGATCGTGGCCGCGCCGTCCGAGCTGGTCGACTCGACCTTGTCGATGTTGTCGAGGCCGTCGACCGCGTCCTCGATCGGATCGACGACCAGTTGCTCGATCTCCGACGGTTCGGCGCCCGGCAGGACGGCGCGGATGATCACGATCGGCGTCGGGAAGTGCGGGTCCTCGGACCGCGGCACGGTGTTCAGCGCGTTGATCCCCAGCATCACCAGCAGCCCGAAGGCCACGAGGGTGAACTGCCAGCGGCGAACGGCGAAGGTCGCGAGGTCGAACGTCACGGCCTAGCGATCCAGACGGGTGGGATCGATGACCCGCACGGCCTCGCCGTCGGCGACGAAGCCGGCGCCGGCGGTGATCACCTGGGTCCCGTCGGCCAAGCCGGCGACCAGGGCGTCGTCGCCGTCGAAGCCGCCGAAGATCACCGGCGTGCGCCGGGCCTTGCCGCGCTCGAACCGGAAGACGAAGGCGCGCTGGCCATTGGCCTCCAGCACCGCCTCGGCGGGGATGCGCGTGTAGGCCGTGGCCGCGCCGGGCGCGGCGCGGACCGCCAGGCTGGCATGGGCGATCTGGCCGCTGCGCAGGGCGGGCGGCGGCGCGGACAGCTCGATCTCGACCGCGATCGCGCCGGTGCGGGTGTCGGCCGCCTCGCCGACGCGAGTGACGCGGCCAGGGAGGGCCTGATCGCCGAAGTCCTCGACCCTGACCTGGGCCGTGTCGCCCACGCGAACGCGAGCGGCGTCGCGGGCCGCGAGCGGCAGGCGCAGGACCAGCGGGCTCCCGAGGTCGGCGACCCGCGCCACCACCTGGCCCGCGGCCACCACCTCGCCCGCCTGGGCGCGGCGTTCCAGCACCACGCCCGACACCGGCGAGACCAGGCTGGCCCAGCGACGGTCGAAGCGAGCCGAGTCATAGGCGGCCTGGGCGGCCTTCAGCGCGCTCGCCCGGTCGTCGAGGCGCTGGCGGCTGACATAGCCCTTGTCGAACAGGGTCCTGTCGCGCTCGACGTCGCGGCGCGCGCGCTCCAGGTCGGCGGCGGTCTGTTGCTGGCGCGCGTCGACGCCGGCCGGATCGATGGCGGCGATGGCCTGGCCGGCCCGAATGCTGTCGCCGGCCTCGACCCGCATGGCGGTCAGGACACCGGGGATACGGAACGACAGCGCCATCTCGCGCCGGCGCTCCAGCGTCCCCGCCCCGCCGACCGAACCGGCCGCGTCGGGCGCGGCGACGCGGGCGGCCTCGACCGGCGTCGGGGCGACCGGATCGTCCGCCTTGGGCTTGGCGTTACAGGCGCTGAGCGCCGCCGCGACCAGCAGCACCACTGAGGGGAGGGTCGGCGTCCGCCACATAGGCTGTTCCAAATCGATCAGTGATAAGTTATCAGTGATTGGCGACGCTGGCTTGTCAAGCTCCGACGGTGATGCTCAAGGACGTTCGATGAAGTCTCCCGCCCTCCGAGTCCCGAAAAGCCGTTCCCCGCGTAAACCCAAGGGCCAGGGCGCCGAGCGCCGCGAGGAGATCCTCGACGCGGCCCAGGGCCTGTTCGCCCAGAAGGGCGTCCATGCGGTCTCGACCCGCCAGATCGCCGAGATCGCCGGCATCTCGCAGCCGGCCCTCTACGCCTATTTCGCCACCAAGGACGACATCGCCGCCGAGCTGTGCGTGCGGGCCTTCGCGATCCTGGCCGAACGGATGGCCGCCGCGCGGGTCGGCTACACCCCGACGCCGGAGAATTTCGAGCGCTGCCTGCGGGTCTATATCGACTTCGGCCTGGACCATCCGGACGCCTATCGCGTGGCCTTCATGCTGGAGAAGAGCGTCGACGGCAGCTTCCTGGAGAAGACTGGCGGCCGGCCGATGATCGCCGGCAAGGAGGTGTTCGCGGTGTTTGTCGAGATGGTCGGCGAGCTGCACGCGCGCGGCCTGATGGCCGGCGACGACGTGATGGCAGCCACCCAGTCGCTGTGGGCCGGCCTGCACGGCCTGGTCTCGCTGCTGATCGCCCGGCCGGAGTTCCCCTGGATCGATCGCGAGCCGCTGATCGCCACCCACGTGGCCATGCTGCGCAGAGGGGCGTTGAAGTAGAGCGCCCATTGAAGTCGGGGGAGGGCGCCTCTAGATGACGCCCTCGTTTCTTCGGGAAGGATCCCCCATGGCCAAGCTCCTGCCGCTCCAATCGTTCAGCCTGCAGGAGACCGACGACGGCTACCGCCTGCTGGTCTCGGCCATCGGCGGCGAGTCGCTGTATGTCTCGATCACCGCCGACCAGATGGACGACATCATCGACAGCCTCGAGAACGCCATGGGCGGCGAAGGTGAGGGCGAAGAGGGCGAGGACGACGTCGAGTACTAGGGGCGCTTGGCCATCCCTTTCCATCCGACCTTCCCGGCGAAAGCCGGGATCCAGATCCCATGGCGTTTGGGCTGACGGGAAGGGCGCCGAGCTCGTGGAGCCCACTTCAGCACTCTTCCAGCTGGGCCCCGGCTTTCGCCGGGGAAGTCGGCGTTGGATCAGGACGCTTGTAGCTCCCCCAACGCCCGCAGCCCCCTGACCAGCGTCCCCCGCTTCCCCGCCGCGCCCAGCGAGATCCGCAGGCCTTCGCCAACAGTCCCCGGCGCCCGGAACGCCTCGGCCGCGACCAGGGCCAAACCTCGCTCCCGCGCCGCCGCGCCGGCCACCGCGTCCGGCAGCCAGACGTGCAGGGTCTCGGCCCCGCCGACCGCGGTGGGCAACCATTCGGCGGCCAGCGCGCGGCGCGCGACGGCTTCCTCCCGCACCCCCGCCAGCACCCGCCCCGCCAGGCCCTCGCGGATCCAACTGGTGACCACGGCCGCCATCAAGGGCGCGGGCATCTGGGCGATGGCGTGCAGGGTCGCCGCCAGCCCCTCGGCCTGTCCGGGCGGCGCGACGACATAGGCCAGGCGCAGGCCCGGCGAGAGCGCCTTGGCGGTGGTGGCGACGTGGAACACGCCCTCCGGCCACAGGCTGGCCAGGGCGGGCAGGGGCGCGGCCGGCAGCAGGCCATAGGCGTCGTCCTCGACAATCGTCACACCGGCCGCGCGGGCGATGTCGACGACCGCCCGGCGCCGCGCCAGGTCCATGGTCGCGGCCGTCGGGTTCTGGAAGGTCGGGGTGCAGCAGATCAGGCGCGGCCGGTGCTCGGCGACCCGTTGCGCCAGGGCTTCCAACTCCAGCCCCTGGTCGTCCAGCGGGCAGGCCACGACCCTCAGTCCACGCCGGGCGGCGGTGGCCAGCAGGCCCGGATAGGCGAAGGCCTCGGCCAGGATCGTATCGCCCGGCCGTGTCAAATGATCGAGCAGGGCCGACAGCGCCGTCTGGGCGCCGCTGGCGACGATCACCCGCTCGGGATCGACCTCGCCCAGCACCGGCGCCAGCCAGGCCGCGCCCGCCGTCCGCTGGGCCAGCGAGCCGGCGCCGGGGTGGTAGGCCAGCAGGATCGCCGGGTCGGTGCGGGCCAGGATCGCCCCCGTCGTCTCGCGCAGCAAGGCCGCCAGGTTCAGGCCCGCCGGCGGCGGGGGCAGGTTCATCGACAGGTCGACCAGTCCCGCCTCATCCTCGTTCGTCCGTGAACGGACGAAGGTGCCGCGCCCGGTGGTTCCTTCGATCAGCCCCCGCTCGCGGGCCAGGGCGTAGGCGCGGGTGACGGTGGTCAGGTCGACGCCGAGCCGCCGCGCGACCTCGCGCTGGGCCGGGATCTGGTCGCCGGCTTGCAGCTCTCCCTCGGCCGCCGCGTTCTCAAGAGCCTGGGCGATCCGGCGATAGGCGGGGCCGTCCAGAGCCTCGAAACGGCGCAGCCAGGCGGCGGCGGGATTCGGCGATCCCTTAGTTGTCGTCACGATACGAGATCCATACATTATCGACAGAATGTATGGATCTATTTGGCGATTGTAGGAAGGGGGCTTCGATGCCCGACCATGAACCGATTTATGACTCCCCGACGCCGATCGAGGCCGGCCTGAAGTGCCGCTGCCCCCGCTGTGGCGAGGGCAAGCTGTTCCAGGGCTTCCTGAGGCTGGCGCCGAAGTGCGACCGCTGCGGCCTGGACTTCTCGTTCGCCGACCCGGCCGACGGCCCGGCCTTTTTCGTGATGAGCGGCGTCGGCATCGTCATCATCGCCATTTTCGCCTGGGTGGAGGTCGCTTTTCACCCGCCGCTCTGGGTGCATTTCGCGACGGTATTTCCGGCCCTGATCCTCGGCTGCCTGGGAACCCTGAGACCGGTCAAGGCGTGGCTGGTCGCCGCCCAGTACATCAACAAGGCCGAGGAAGGCCGCTTCGAAAGCCTGGGGCGGCATGATTATGATCCGAGGAGGATGTAGGCCGTAAAAACTGTCATCCCGGCCAAGCGCGCAGCGCGCCGAGCCGGGACCGCCGGAAGCTCCGAGCCTGTTGCGGTCCCGGCTCTCCGCTACGCTACGGCCGGGATGACAGTTTAAGCTGCCTAAACCCCCAGGCTACCCGCCACCTGCCGCGTCGCCGCGTTCAGCCGGTTCCAGACATTGATCGCCGAGATGCTGATCAGCAGGCCGGCCAGGGCCTTGTCGTCATAGTGCTTGGCGGCCTCGTTCCAGACGTCGTCCGGCACCGGGTCGGACTTGTCGGCGACGCGGGTCACGGCCTCGGCCAGGGCCAGGGCGGCGCGCTCGGCCTCGGTGAAGTAGGGGGTGTCGCGCCAGCCGGCGACGGTGGCCAGGCGCTCGGGGCTCTCGCCCGACTTGGCCGCGGCGCGGGCGTGCATTTCCAGGCAGACGCCGCAGCCGTTGATCTGGCTGACGCGCAGGTGCAGCAGCTCGTGCAGGGTCTCGGGCACGCCCTCGACGTGGGCGGCCTTGCTCAGGGCGATCAGGGCCTTCATGGCGTCGGGCAGCACGAAGGCGGGCTGGGTCATACGGGCTTGCATGGGAGAATCTCCGTAGGTTTGTTGCGTCTCGACGCCCGTCGCCGGTCACATCCGGCGGTTTGCGTTCGTCGAAGGTGTGACGAAGCCCGACGGAGCGATGTGACCGATGCCGCCAAAAAATCCTGAGAAAAATTATCTGGCCGACAAGTTCGAGGCCGATCGGAGCCGCCTGCGGGGCGTGGCCTATCGCATGCTGGGCTCTCTGCCCGAGGCCGAGGACGCCGTGCAGGAGGCCTGGCTGCGGCTTAGCCGCGCCGACACCAGCGGCGTCGACAACCTGTCGGCCTGGCTGACCACCGTGACCTCGCGCGTGTGCCTGGACATGCTGCGCTCCAAGAAGTCGCGCCGTGAGGACGCCCTGCTGGAGGGCGGACCCGAACCGTCGGTCAGCGGCGAGGAGGCCATCGAGCGCGAGACGATCCTGGCCGACTCGGTGGGCCTGGCCCTGCTGGTGGTACTGCAGGCCCTGAGCCCCGCCGAGCGCATCGCCTTCGTGCTGCACGACCTGTTCGACATGCCGTTCGACGAGATCGCCCCGATCGTCGAGCGCACGCCCGACGCCGCCCGCCAGCTGGCCAGCCGGGCCCGTCGCCGAGTGCGCGGCGGCGAAGCGCCGCTGGACGCCGCCCAGACCGCCAAGAAGAGCGTGGTCGACGCCTTCCTGACCGCCTCGCGGACCGGCGACATGCAGGGACTGCTGGCGGTGCTGGATCCGAA
The DNA here is from genome assembly GCF_001425745.1 of Caulobacter sp. Root343. Classification (GTDB taxonomy): domain Bacteria; phylum Pseudomonadota; class Alphaproteobacteria; order Caulobacterales; family Caulobacteraceae; genus Caulobacter. The sequence continues at coordinate 134,893 of NZ_LMDF01000006.1, forward strand.
CGTGGTGGTCCGCGCCGACGTGTTCGCCGGCGGCGGCCAGACCCGCGAACTGCGCGGGCGCGAGAAGGTGGCGGCCTACTACGACGGTCTCGCCCAGACCGCCCGCACGGCGCTGGTCGATGGCGAGATCGGCGCGGTCGTGGCCCCGCGCGGCAAGCTCTACCTGGTGCTGGACATCAAGGTCGAGAACGGCAAGGTCGTCGAGATCACCGCCGTGGGCGATCCCGAACGGCTGGCGACGCTGGAGCTGGGCGTCACCGACCTCTGACGCGGACCTTTGGCGCGAAACTTCCGAGATGCTCGCTTCGCGCGTATACTGCGCGGAGCGAGGCGCTCAGGAGACGGGCGATGCCGGACGCGCGATCGATCACGACTCCGCCGCCGGACTGGGTCGACCGGTTCGGCGGCAAGCTCGTGCTGGTGCTGCTGGACAACAAGTACACGCCGTCGATCAAGCAGGGGCGTAGCCTCTGGGGGCTGCACGACACGCTGACCTACACGCCCAGCGACGCGGCCCACACGATCACCGCGCCCAAGGGCTTCGTCACCGACCTGGCCTCCATCCCCCGCTGGGGCTGGATCGTGCTGCCGCCGGACGGTCCCTGGGTGAAGGGCGCGGTGATTCACGACTTCCTCTACGCCACCCGCGGCACGGGGGTCTGGAAGACCCACCCGTCCGGCAATTCGCGCCCCCAGCCCTACAGCCGCGCCGAAGCCGACTGGATCCTGCGCGACGCCTTGAAGAACCGGGGCGTCGACGTCGTGCGCCGCAACATCATCTGGCTGGCGGTGCGGATCGGCGGGTCCGGCGGCTGGGGCAAGGACGACTCGCGCCAGAAGCGGGCGACGCCGGCCGACGAGGCCTATGTCACGGAATAGGGGGGCACGGCGTCAACGTGCGGCGTGACGAAGCCTCCATTCGTCGCCTTCCTGGGCCTTGTGCCCAGGACCCATGCCAGCGGCGGACGCGGACCTTCACAGCTCTCCAACAGCGGAACGACCGTGAACTCTGTCCAACTCGGCTGAAGCTGAACGCTGGGTCCTGGGCACAAGGCCCAGGAAGGCAGGGAATTTAGGTCTATTTTGAAGCCCGATCTGGCTAGCCGCTACTTCAGCAGCAACTGCCCCCGCCGGTGCAGCTCGTCCTTGATCTTGCCGGCCGCCATGCCCAGCAGGCCGGGCAGCGAGAGGTCGAGGCGGGCGTGGTCGTCCAGCACCTGGACGACGCCGGTGATCGTCTGGCCCATGGCCACGGCCGAGAAGTTCAGCACGTCGCCGGCCCAGCTTTGCGAGAAGCGGCTGGCGTCGCCGCCGGGGATCTGGCCGGCCAGCTGCGCCAGGCCGCCTTCCAGCCGGCGCTTGGCTTCGGCCGCGCCCAGCTGGTGGGGGATGTTGATGCTGACGGTCTTGGCCATGGCGATCCTCGATAAGCGTACCGGCGAAACGCGGCCGGTGTTCGTCCGGTTCTATACGTCCGAATCTGGCGCATGGCACGGCCAAGGTCATCTTCATCAGATGAGCCTCCTTCACACACAGGGCCCGCCATGACCGATCTCGCCATGCCCCAACCGTTCACCGCCGCGCGCCGCTCTTCTCGCTTCGTGCGTCCGGGCCGTCCCGGCGGCGTGCTCGGCGCGATCCACTATGCCGGCGTGCTGCTGGTCTGGCTGGCCCTGTTCGTCGTCGATCGTCCGCTGGCCCTGAAGGTGATGGCCGAACGCCGCGCCGATTCGCCGATCCCCCGGCATTGGGGTTGGTAGTCTTGGGGGGCTGGTGATCTAGTCCGAACGGCGCCATCCCTTCGCGGATGTCGATCGCCGTTTCCGTCCGCCCGGTCTCGCATCCGCTGAAGGCCCCGTTCCGCATCTCGCGCGGAGTCAAGACGACCGCCGACGTGGTCGAGGTGATCGCCACCGCCGACGGCCATGTCGGGCGCGGCGAGAGCGTGCCCTACGGCCGCTACGGCGAGACGGTCGACAGCGTGCTGGCCCAGCTTGTGCCGTTGCTGGCCTCCGGTGACGTGGACGCCGCGTACGGGGCCCTGCCGCCGGGCGCGGCCCGCAACGCGCTCGACCTCGCCCTCTGGGATCTGCGCGCCAAGCGCACGGGGGTCAGCGTCGCCGACGCCGCGGGCCTGCCGGTTCCGCCCGCCCTGGTCACCGCCGTGACGGTCAGCCTCGACACGCCCGAGGCCATGGGCCTAGCCGCCCGCGCGGTCGCCGACGCGCCGCTGATCAAGGTCAAGCTGTCGGCCGACGACCCCGCCGCCCGCCTGCGCGCCGTGGCCGCCGCCGCCCCGAACTCCCGCTTCATCGTCGATCCGAACGAGGGCTGGACCTTCGCGATCCTCAAGGACCTGAAGCCGCTGTTGGCCGACCTGCCGATCGCCCTGGTCGAACAGCCGCTGCCGGCCGACGCCGATCATGGCCTCGACGGCTGGGATCCGCCGTTCACGGTCTGCGCCGACGAGTCCGTCCATGTCGGCGGCGACCTGGCGGCCCTGCGCGGCCGCTACCAGGCGGTGAACCTGAAGCTGGACAAGACCGGCGGCCTGACCGAGGCGGTGTCGATGCTGCGGGCGGCGCGGAGCCTGGGCTTCCAGCTGATGACCGGTTGCATGGTCGCCTCGTCCCTGGGCGTCGCCCCGGCCCTGCACCTGGCGGGGGCCTGCGACTATGCCGACCTCGACGGGCCCTGGTGGCTGGCCGTGGATCATCCCGGCGGCCTGCGGGTCGAGCGCGGCCGGATCACGCCGCCGAAGCCGGGATTCTGGGGTGACGGGGTGGAGACGCAGGGGCTGTGGCTGGGCTGAGCCTTCCTCCCCCTCTGGGGGAGGGGGACCGCCGAATGGCGGTGGAGGGGCCCTGGGCGAGGGCCAACGTACGACCGCTTCGCGGACCCCCTCCGTCTCGACGCGTATTCGCATCGATCCACCTCCCCCTAATGGGGAGGAGGGGGCTTTCTCTAAGCCCCCAGCTTCTCGATCAGCGCCATCGCCGCCGAGGGATTCCTCACCTTGGCTCCGGCGATGAAGTAAGCGAACACGTCGCCGCGTTCGGCCCATTTCCGCGCCTGCTTGACCACCCCGTCCAGCTCGTCCGAGGTCATGCCGGTCGGTTCGTCCGGCTTGCTGGACATCAGGCGGGCATAGGTGAAGTCGGCGGTCGGCTGGTCGATGCAGGGCCAGGTCGGCTCCTCGTCGTCGACGGCGTAGACGATGGCCGCGCCGTATTTGGCGGCCAGGTCGTAGAATTCCTGGCAGGCGAAGGTCGGGCTGCGGACTTCCAGCGCGTGGCGCAGCGGCAGGCCCTTCAGCTCCTTTGGCAGTAACTTTAGGAAACCCTCGAAATCAGCCGGATCGAACTTCTTGGTCGCCATGAACTGCCAGTTGATGGGCCCGAGCTTCGGACCCAGCTCTTCCATGCCCTGGGACAGGAATTTCTCGAGCGAGTCGTTGTTCTCGGACAGCACCCGGCGGTTGGTGCAGAAGCGGCTGGCCTTGACCGCGAACACGAAGTCGTCCGGCGTCTCGTCGCGCCACTTCTGCCAGCTGTTGGGCTTGAAGGTCGAATAGTAGGTGCCGTTGATCTCGATGCTGGTCAGCTTGGACGAGGCGTATTTCAGCTCGTCCTTCTGCTTCAGGTCATCGGGATAGAAGGCCCCGCGCCAAGGCTCGAAGGTCCAGCCGCCGATACCCGTCCGGATCACGCCCTTGGCCATGTTTGTTCCCTTCCTGTTCACGGCGCGCACCCTAGCATTTGGCGCGCGATCGGCAAGGCCGCATCAGGCCGCGAGCGGCTGGCCGAAGGTGATCCAGAAGCGGTTCAGGTCGCGGATGATGAACTCGCGCATGCCGTACTCGGTGTCGTGCGGGGGCTCGAACACCTCGACCCGGTCCTTCAAGGTTTCGAACAGGGCGTCCAGGCCGTCGTCGACGGTCAGATAGAGGTCGACCTCGCGCCGATGGGCGTCCGAGGCCTTGCCGCCGGCGTTGAACATCACCGCCCCGTCGCCCAGCGTCAGCCGCGCCCAGCGCCAGGCGCCGTCCAGATTGTGGAAGCCGGTCAGCACGAAGCCGAGGTCGCGATACCAGTCCGACGCGGCCCGCACGTCAGGCACGTGGATCATCGGGGTGATGGAGCCGGGCATGGGCGAGTCCTCCGGAGGGGAGCGTAGCGCGCCCGGCTGGACTTAGGCTAGCGCCCCCCACCTGACCCGCTGCGCGGGTCGTCCGCCCCCAAAGGCGGGCGGAAGGAGATCACCTTCTTCCCCCTCCGGGGGAGGAGCGCCGCAGGCGCGGAGGGGGCAAGTCCTCAGCACTCCACCCTGTTCACCGACAGCCCCACCGCCAGACCGCCCATCGAAGTCTCCTTGTAGATCTCGTTCATGTCCTCGCCGGTGCGCTTCATGGTGGCGATGACCTTGTCCAGCGACACCGAGTGCTGGCCGTCGCCTAGCAGGGCCAGCCGCGCGGCGTCGATGGCCTTGATGGCGCCCATGGCGTTGCGCTCGATGCAGGGGATCTGGACCAGGCCGCCGATCGGGTCGCAGGTGAGGCCGAGGTTGTGCTCCATGCCGATCTCGGCGGCGTTCTCGATCTGGGCGTTTGTGCCGCCCAGCGCCGCCGCCAGGCCGGCCGCCGCCATCGAGCAGGCTACGCCCACCTCGCCCTGGCAGCCGACCTCGGCTCCGCTGATCGAGGCGTTCCTCTTGTAGAGCGCGCCGATCGCCGCGGCGGTCAGCAGGAAGACGCGGACCTGCTCGGGCGTCCCCTTGTGGAAGCGCACGAAGAACCGCAGCACGGCCGGCACCAGGCCCGCGGCGCCATTGGTCGGGGCGGTGACGACGCGGCCGCCGGCGGCGTTCTCCTCGTTGACCGCCATGGCCCACAGGTTGACGAAGTCCATGGCCGCCAGCGGGTCGCTCATCTGGCGCTCCATCCGGCCCAGGATGGTCTGGTGGATCTGGCGAGCGCGGCGCTTGACGGTCAGGCCGCCGGGCAGCACGCCCTCCTGGCGCATGCCGCGATCAATGCAGGCCTCCATGGCCCCGAAGATGCGGTCGAGGCCGGCGTTCATCTCGCCCTCGCTCATCCGGGCCAGCTCGTTGGCGGCCATCACCTCGGCGATGGTCAGGCCCGCCTCGGCGGCGCGTTGCAGCAGGTCGTCGCCGCTCTCGAACGGGAACGGGATGGCCGGACCCTCTTCCGGCGGCGCATTGCTGACCATCTCGCGCTCGTCGCGGACGAAGCCGCCGCCGATCGAGAAATAGGTGCGTTCGGCCAGGATGACGCCAGCGGCGTCAAAGGCCGAAAAGGTGAGCCCGTTCGGGTGCTGCGGCAGCCGCTCGTGGCCCAGCCAGACGATGTCGGTGGCCGCGTCGAAGGCGATGGCGTGGTCGCCGCCCAGGTTCAAGGACTGGGTGGCCTGGACCTCCAGCAGGGCGGCCTCGCCGGCGTCTGGATCCAGGTCGGCCGGCACGAAGCCCATCAGGCCCAGGACCACCGCCCGGTCGGTGGCGTGGCCGCGTCCGGTCAGGGCCAGGGAGGCGTAGAGCTTGATCTCGACCCGGGCGACAGCGGGCAGCTTGCAGGCCTCGCGCAGCCGGCCGACGAACAGCCCGGCGGCCGTCATCGGCCCCATGGTGTGGCTGCTCGACGGGCCGACGCCGAGTTTGAACAGGTCGAAGACGGAGGCGGTCATGGGGTGTTTCGCAAACTCAACGTGTCATCCCGGGCGGAGCGCAGCGGAGACCCGGGACCGCTGGAAGCGCCGGCGCTTGCGGCGGTCCCGGCTCGGCGCGCTGCGCGCTTGGCCGGGATGACAGTTTCAAAGGATTACTTCCGCTGCGCCGACGTCTTGTCGCGCAGGGCCTTGAACTCGGACCCCGCCTGCCATTTCGGCCAGACGCGGGAGTTGGCCAGGTCGGCGCCGATCTCATAGACCAGGCCTAGGTCCATGGCCTGGCCGCTGAGGTCCCAGTCGGCCCGCCATTCGTCGGCCGGCTGGTGGTAGCGGTTGTCGGTATAGTCGGCCTCGGCCTTCTCGCCGGCTTCCTTGCCGCCCTTGTAGAGGTCGTTGCCCGAGCCGATCGAGATGGCCGGCACGCCGCGCTTGGCGAACGGGAAGTGGTCCGAGCGGTAGAAGTGGCCGGCCTGGGGCGCGGGGTCGGGCGTGAAGTAGCGGCCGTGCAGCTTGGCCTTGGCGACCAGCATGTCCTGCAGGTCGACCTTGCCGTCGCCCGAGGTGCCGACGTCCTTGGCCGGACCGGCCGCCGACAAGGCGTCGATATTGATGTCGCCGACCGTGGTCGCCAGCGGGAACAGCGGGTTGGCGCCGTAATATTCCGAACCCAGCAGGCCCTTTTCCTCGGCGGTCACCGCCAGGAACAGGATCGAGCGCTGCGGCGCGGGGCGGCTCTTGAAGGCGCGGGCCAGCTCAAGAATCCCGGCGATGCCGTCGGCGTTGTCGACGGCGCCGTTGTAGATCTTGTCGCCGCGCGCGTCGGGCGCCCCGACCCCCAGGTGGTCCCAGTGGCCGCTGTAGATGACGGTCTCGTTCGGATACTTGGTCCCGACGATGCGGCCGGCGATGTTCTTGGAGACGATCGTCTCGTGCTTGACCTTGTAGTCGGCCGAGAAGGTCGCGCCAGGCAGCGCCACCGGCTTGAAGTCGCGGCTCTGGGCCTGCGTCTTCAGGGCGTCGAAGTCGAGGCCGGCCTTCTTGAACAGCGCGACAGCGGTGTCGCGCTGGATCCACGCCTCCAGCGACGGATGCTGCTTGGCCGGCGCCTTGCGGACGATGTCGAACATCACGTTGGTGTTGGAGTTCTTGACCGTGTTCCAGCCGTACGAGGCCGGGGCCGTCTCGTGGACGATCAGCACGCCGGCGGCGCCCAGGCGGGCGGCCTCCTCGTACTTGTAGGTCCAGCGGCCGTAATAGGTCATGGCCTTGCCGCCGAAGTCACCGGAGCCCGTCTCGAAGTCCGGGTCGTTGATCAGCACGACCAGGATCTTGCCCTTCACGTCCAGGCTCTTGAAGTCGTCCCAGTTCCGCTCGGGCGCCTTGACGCCGTAGCCGACGAACACGATCGGCGCGTCCTTGATCGAGACGGCGTCGACATTGGTCATGGCGGCGCGAACGGCGATCTGCTCGCCTTGGGTCCAGGTCTGCCTGTCGCCGCCGACCGTGACGCCGGCGCTGACCGGGCCGGTGATCTCGAACTTGCCCAGCGGCACGTTCTGGGTCCAGGCGCGCTTGCCGTCCTTCTGGAGGTCGCCGGCGGGGGTCAGGCCGATGGCCTTCATCTGGTCGACGATGTAGCCGACGGCCTTCTTCTCGCCCGCGGTGGCGGGGCCGCGACCCTCGAATTCGTCGGACGACAGCACCTTGATGTGGGCCGACAGCTTGGCGGGGTCGATCTTGGGCGCATCCGCTGCCTGCGCCAGCATGGGCGCGGCGAGAAGGGCGGTGGCGAGCAGCAGGCGTTTCATCGAGAGCCCTCTAGAAGGGGAAATCTTGTCGTTGGCGCGGAACGTAGCGGGGGTTTTGGAGGGCCGCCAGCGCTACTTGCCCCCACCTGACCCGCTTCGCGGGTCGTCCGCCCCCGGAGGGGGCGGAAGGCGCGCGCTCCTTCTTCCCCCTCCGGGGGAGGAGCGCGCCAGCGCGGAGGGGGCAAGTCAGCCGCTCACCCGCCGTCCATCCACCGCCCACCGCTCCAGCCGCTCGCCGTCCCAGACGTGCAGGGCGTCGTAGAGGTTGATGGTCGGGTCGCAGTGGCCCGGCTGCAGCCAGACGAGGTCGCCGACGCGGGGCGCGTCGGCTGGGGTTTCTCGAGCAAAATCGGCGTCGGCGGCGGCCACGGCCTTGTCGAAGCCAAGCGGATCGCGACCGGCGGCCTTCAGCACGTCCAAGGTGGCGGGGTGGGCGATCATGCCGTGCTCGTCGCCCATCGGCCGCCAGAGCGAGCCCGGCGCGGCGCCGCCGACCACCCGGGCCGGCGGGCCGTCCATCGACATCGCCTTGAAACCGGCGTCGACGACGACGTGGCTCTTGTGGCGGGCCGAGACGACGGTCGCGGCCACGAACAGCGCCGGCTCGAACGGCCAGTCGCCGCCGCCGGGCGCGCCGCAGGCGTCGTACTCGACGTCCATCACCGCGTAGGAGCCGGCTTGCAGTTCGGTGAACACCCCCGAGGCCAGGTCGAAGGCGTGGGTGCCGGTGCCGCCGCCGGTGACGACGGGCGGGGCCAGGCCGGCGGCGGTCAGTTCGGCGACCAGGGCCTTCAGCGTGGCGAAGGCGGCCTCGTCGGCGCTCCGGCGCAGCGCGCCATCGTTCAGGTGTTGCAGGTGGCCGAGATAGGCTTGGATCCCGGCGAAGCGCAGGCTCGGCGAGGCGTCGGCGGCGCGGGCCAGCTTCAGCGCCTCATGCGGATAGACGCCCGTGCGGTGGGTGCCGAGGTCGAGGTCGACCACCAGGTCCAGCACGACCCCGGCCGCCACGGCTGCGTCCGACAGCCGGTCGATCTGGCCCTCGTCGTCGGCGACCGCGCCGACCTTGGCGCCGGTTCGGGCGAGCGCGGCGAGGCGGGCCGCGCCCCAGGGCGGGGCGGGGGCGGTGACCAGCACGTCCTGGATCCCGCCGGCGACATAGGCCTCGGCCTCGCCGACCGTCTGGCAGCACAGCCCGACCGCGCCGCGCTCGACGATCAGCCGGCCCAGGGTGGAGCACTTGTGGGTCTTGCCGTGGGCGCGGAGACGGACGGCGGCGGCGTCGCACAGGGCCTGCATGTGGTCGATGTTGCGCTCAAGCGCGGCGCGGTCGACGACGAGGATCGGGGTCTGGGGGAGGGCGGCGGCGGGCGGCAGGTTCATCGGATATCCCCCTCGTGAGAAACTGTCATCCCGGACAAGCGCGAAGCGCGCCGATCCGGGACCGCCGGAAGCTCGGCGTTTCCTGCGGTCCCGGGTCTTCGCTTCGCTACGCCCGGGATGACAGGATTTTTCGAACGCTAGATCTCACCCGCCAGCACCCGGGCGAACAACCCCGGATCCACATTGCCTCCCGACAGCACGATCGCCGCCGTCCTGCCCTTCAGGTCGATCTTCCCTGTCAAAGCCGCCGTCAGCGCCACGCAGCCGCCCGGCTCGACGACCAGCTTGAGCACCGAGAACGCGTAGCGCATCGCCTCGGCCACCTCGGCGTCGGTCACCGCCACGACGCCCGACAGGTTCCGCTGATTGATCGGCCAGGTCAGCTCGCCGGGGATCGGGGTCAGCAGGGCGTCGCAGATCGAGCGGGCGTCCTGGTCGATCGTCTCGCGCTGGCCGCTCTCCAGCGAGCGGCGGGTCTCGTCGAAGCCGGCGGGCTCGGCGCCCCAGACCTCCGTGGACGGAGAAAGGCCTTTCACGGCCGTCGAGGTCCCGGCGATCAGGCCGCCGCCGCCGACCGGCGACAGCACGCGGTCAAGGGTCACGCCCAGCGCCTTGGCCTGCTCGACGATCTCGATCCCCAGCGTGCCCTGGCCAGCGATGATGTGCGGATCGTCGTACGAGGGCACGACCACGCAGCCGCGCTCGGCGGCGATCTGGTCGGCGATGGCGACACGGTCCTCGGTGAAGCGGTCGTAGAAGCGGATCTCGGCTCCGAAACCCTTGGTCCCCTCGACCTTCACGGCCGGCGAGTCCGACGGCATGACGATCAGGGCCGGCAGGCCCAGCAGCTTGGCGGCCAGGGCCACGCCCTGGGCGTGGTTGCCGGACGAGAAGGCCACGACGCCGCGGGTCTTTTCTTCGTCGCTCAGTTGGCTGAGGCGGTTATAGGCGCCGCGGAACTTGAAGGCCCCCGCCCGCTGCAGGGTCTCGGGCTTGAGGAAGACCCGTCCGCCCAGCCGTTCGTTCAGCGCCGGGCTCTCGATCAGCGGCGTCTCGACGGCCAGGCCCTTCAGGCGTCCGGCGGCGGCTTGGATGTCGGCGAGGGCGATGGTCATGGGGGAGATCTAGGGGCTGCGGCAGCGCTTTTGAAGCATTCCGCGGCGATCAGGGCGAAACCGTTCAAAGGGCGGTGTCCGAAACCCTTTCCGACCCTCGCTGTTCGAGCCATATAGACCTTGGGCTCATGCTGTTCAGGACGACTCGATGAAGACCGCCATGCTCGCCGCCGCGGCCGCGACCCTGATTGGGGGCGCCGCGCTGGGGTTCGCCGCGCCCGCCTTGGCCGGAGAGGCCTTTGTCGGGGTCTACAAGCACGACGTGACCTTCATCGGCGACGCGGTCGGCCTGGGCGCCGCCGGGCGCGAGGACGGGGCCGACATCCATCTCGGCTATCGCACCAGCCGGATCGAGAGCCTGCGCTGGCTGGGCAAGCCGCAGGTCCACACCATGGTGTCGATCAACACCAAGAACACCTCGAACTTCGTGGCCGCCGGTTTCGACTGGAAGATCGAGCTGGGTCAGCCGGGCGGCTTCTATTTCCGGCCTGGGATCGGCCTGGCCTATACCGACGGCAAGGCCGGCCTGCCGCCCGCCAACGCCCCGGGCCTGACCCAGGCCGAGCGCGACCGCCGCACCTATCTCTACTACCACCGCATCGATTTCGGCTCGAAGGTGCTGTTCGAGCCGGAGCTGGCCCTGGGCTACCAAGTCAGCGACAAGGTATCGGTGGAACTCAGCTACACCCACCTCTCGAACGGCCAGATCTTCCACCAAGGGAAGAACCAGGGGCTTGACGACGCGGGGGTCCGGCTGGTTTACGCCTTCTGACTTCGCGATGAGCCGATTTGACGGTTCTCGCGGCGCCGCCCACAACTGACTAAACGTCCGCTGCCGAGTCCTGTCGAAGGGCCGCGTGACGTCACCGGGCAGGTGACAAGGCATATCTCTACCATGGCCAATGTGACCGTCGTCGGCGCCCAGTGGGGCGATGAAGGCAAGGGCAAGATCGTCGACTGGCTCAGCAACCGGGCCGATGTCGTCGTGCGCTTCCAGGGCGGCCACAACGCCGGCCATACGCTGGTGGTGGACGGCAAGGTCTACAAGCTGGCCCTGCTGCCGTCTGGGGTAGTTCAAGGTAAGTTGTCGGTGATCGGCAACGGCGTCGTCGTCGACCCCTGGCACCTGCTGGGCGAGATCGACAAGATCGCCGAGCAGGGCGTGGCCATCACCCCGGACCTGCTGATCCTGGCCGACAACGCCTGCCTGATCCTGCCGCTGCACAAGGACCTGGACCAGGCCCGCGAGGCCGCCTCGACCCAGAAGATCGGCACCACCGGCCGCGGCATCGGCCCGGCCTACGAGGACAAGGTCGGCCGCCGCGCCATCCGCGTCGCCGACCTGGCCGACCCGGAAGCCCTGGGCCCCAAGATCGAACGTCTGCTCAGCCACCACGGCGCCCTGCGTCGCGGCTTGAACCTGCCGGAAGCGAACGCCCAGGAACTGTTCGACGCCCTGATGGACCTGGCGCCGCGCATCCTGCCCTACGCCCAGCCGGCGTGGCGGGTGCTGGACCAGGCCCACAAGGCCGGCCGCAAGATCCTGTTCGAGGGCGCGCAAGGCGCGCTGCTGGACGTCGACCACGGCACCTATCCGTTCGTGACTTCGTCCAACACGGTGGCGGGCCAAGCCTCTGCCGGCTCGGGCATGGGCCCGTCGGCGACCGGCTTCGTGCTGGGCATCGTCAAGGCCTACACCACCCGCGTGGGCGAGGGCCCGTTCCCGGCCGAGCTGTTCGACGATGTGGGCAAGCACCTCTCGACCGTCGGCCGCGAGGTCGGGGTCAACACCGGCCGGGCCCGCCGCTGCGGCTGGTTCGACTCGGTGCTGGTGCGCCAGTCGGTGGCCATCAACGGCATCCACGGCGTGGCCCTGACCAAGCTGGACGTGCTGGACGGGCTGAAGACCCTGAAGATCTGCGTCGGCTACAAGATCGGCGACAAGGTGGTCGATTACCTGCCGGCCGGCCTGCGCGACCAGGCCGCCGCCACGCCGGTCTACGAAGAGATCGAAGGCTGGACCGAAAGCACGGCCGGCGCCCGCTCGTTCAAGGACCTCAATGCCAACGCCATCAAGTACGTGCGCCGCGTCGAGGAGCTGATCGGCGCCCCGGTGGCCCTGCTGTCCACCAGCCCCGAGCGCGACGACACCATCCTCATGCGCGACCCCTTCCAGGGATAAGCGCTGCAATAAGTGCGACCGACCGTCGCACGGTAAACGCTTGGTGAACTATGTCAGGCCTAGCCTCCCGCGACTTTCGTGTTGCGGGAGGAGCGCTTTTGGCACTCCGGGACTTCCTCGAAGACGGGCTGGAAGGCGCGACACTCATCATGAGCCGTCGCAGCCGGGTAGCGCGCGTTCTCATCACCGTGCTGGTGGGCGGACTGGTGGCCTTCCACTTCGGGGCCAAGCCGGCGCTGGCGTGGGGCGGGGTGAACCTCGTCCTGGAAGGGTGGCTGGTCTATCTGCAGATGACCTTCAAGCCGCGGGCCGAAGGGCGGACCAATCCGTTCGTTCGCCTGGGCCCGCCGGCGGCCTTCACCCTCGCCTGGTCGGTGATGGCGGGCCTGTCCGCCGTGCACGGCCCGATGGCGATGAAGTTCGCGGCCCTGGTCATCCTGTTCGGCCTGATCGTCGAGGGCCTGAAATACGCCACCGTCAGCCGGTCGGCGATGCTGTCGATCCTGCCCGGTCCGTTCCTGGCCCTGATCCTGGTGCCGATGCTGGGGCCGAAGTTCACCGTCCTGGACAAGGCCGTGGCCCTGGTCGTGCTGGCCGGGCTGGCCGGCTACGCCATCGACGCCGTGCGCCTGATGCGCGGCGCGGCCAGGGCGCTGGAGCGAGCCCAGGCCGAGGCCCTGGAGGCCAGCCGCGCCAAGTCGGCCTTCCTGGCGATGATGAGCCACGAGCTGCGCACGCCGATGAACGGGGTGCTGGGCCTGGCCCACGCCATGCGCGGCACGGCGCTGGACCCGCGCCAGGCCGAGTATCTCGAGATGATCGAGCAGTCGAGCCACGGCCTGATGACCATCCTCAACGACATCCTGGACCTGTCCAAGATCGAGGCCGGCAAGCTGGAGCTGGAGGTCGCGCCGTTCGACATCCGCAAGCTGGCCGCCCAGATCCGCCTGGTGTGGAGCGAGACGGCCAGGCTGAAGGGCTTGGAACTGGTGCTCGACATCGATCCGGACACGCCCGCCTGGCTGTCCGGCGACGCGGCGCGGGTGCGGCAGATCCTGATGAACCTGGTCTCCAACGCCCTGAAGTTCACCGAAGCCGGCCGCGTCACCGTGCGGATCGCCTCGGCGGCGGGCGACGCCGGCGACGGGATCGTCGTGGCCGTCTCCGACACCGGAATCGGCCTGAGCGACGAGCAGCGCGCGCGGCTCTTCACCCCCTTCGCCCAGGGCGACCGCACCATCGCGCGCCGGTTCGGCGGCACCGGCCTGGGCCTGGCGATCTGCCGGCAACTGGTCGAGATGATGGACGGCGAGATCGGCGTCGAGAGCGTCGCGGGCCAAGGCTCGACCTTCGCCGCCCACCTCCCCCTGCCGGCGGCGCGGGCTCTGAGCGACTTCTCGGGGCCGGTCGCGGCGCTGGACCTGGCGGGCGCGCGGGTGCTGGTGGTCGACGACAACGTGGTCAACCAGACCGTGGCGCGCGCCATACTGGAGGCCGTCGGCGTCTCGGTGGCCACGGTCGGCGACGGCTACGCGGCCCTGGCCCGCCTGCGAGTCGAGGACTTCGACGTCGTGCTGATGGACGTCCACATGCCCGAGATGGACGGGGTCGAGGCGGTGCGCCGGATCCGCGCGGGCGAGGGCGGGCGGGTCGACCTCCCGGTCGTGGCCCTGACCGCCGACGCCATGGTCGGCGACGCCGAACGCCTGCTGGCCCAAGGCTTCGACGACGCCCATCCCAAGCCGATCCAGCCGGCGGGCCTGCTGGCCACGGTGGCGGGGCTGCGGACCCCCGTGACCCGCGCGCGGGCGGCGGCTTAGCGGCCTCTTCATCTTTCCTCCCCCTCTGGGGGAGGGGGCGAACGCCGGTGGAGGGGCCCTGTGAGATGGGCCAATGCACCACCGCTTCGCGGACCCCCTCCGTCTCGCCGCGTATTCGCGCCGATCCACCTCCCCCTAATGGGGAGGAGAGCCGAAAACCCGGCTCCGCGCGCCCGGGCCGCGCCACCCAGTCAGCGTTTGTTAGCAGGCGGCGGCGTATGACGGTGCGTCTCAAGTCCGGGGGTTCCGTGTCCGCACTCGCGCGTCGTCGCAGGCTCAAGCCTGTCAACAAGGCCGACCGCGTGATGCGCAGCCTGCGCGCCCTGGAGCGCACGGCCTCGACCAGCCGCGTGCTGAACCTGATCGCCATCGAGGCCGAGAGCGCCCATCGGCCCGAATACGCCGAAGCCCCGCTGTTCAGGAACAAGATCCTGAACACGGCTCTGATCATCAAGCACCGCCTGCGCAACGACGACATCTACCTGTTCGACGAGGCGCGGCCGACCGCGACCAAGATCATCATCCCGTTCGACCGCCAGGACCTCGGCCTCGGCGGCCAGTCGGTGTTCGTGGGTCAGCGCGGCTGGACCGACGTGCTGGTCGAGGCCTGCAACGCCTCGGGCGACATGCACCGCGACCTGTCGGTCCTGCGGATGATCGACACCCTGCCGTCGCTGGACCCGTTCTTGCTGCGCGAGCACCTGCGCCGCCACGGCCTGTCCGTGGCCAGCTGCTACTTCGCCCTGTCGCCGGCGGACTACGAGGCCATGCAGGGTTTCGTGACCATGGAGATCACCAAGCTGATCGAGCTGGCCTATCGCGACATCGGCGGCATCGGCCGGGCCCATGCCGCGCGGCTGGTCGAGGCCCTGCTGGCCACCGACGTCGACGAGCGCCTGGAGCCGTTGCGCGAGACCCTGGTCATGGAGGGCGACAGCTTCAAGGAGGGCGTCTTCAGCTGGAAGGGCTTCCTCTACTACAAATGGGTGCTGACCACGCTGTGGCCCAAGCTGACCGACGTCGCCAACGAGATCGGCCGCATCGCCGTCACCGGCCAGCGCGACGCCGAGACCGGCCGCTATCTGGAGGAGGCTCGCCGGCGCCTGCAGGGCGGGGTGATGGTCGAGCGCACCGCGATCCTGCGCACCCTGAGGATCTATGACGACGCGTTCGACAACCTGGTCGACAACGGTCGGCCCCAGGCCTTCCGCGACTTCCTGCTGCGCGCGCCCGAACTGTTCCTGAGCCTGGGCGAGCGGGTCGGGGTGATCTCGCACATCTCCAGCTTCTGGCGCTATCGCTTCCCCGAGGGCGAGACCCTGACGGCCCACATCGACGAGGCCGTCGACATCTTCATGGACTTCGAGACCGGGCTGTCCGTGCCGCTGATCGGCTAGGGGCAAAACACGCTGTCATCCCGGAAGCCTCGAAGAGGCTATCCGGGACCGCCGGAAGCGCTGAGCTTGTGGCGGTCCCGGCTCTCCGCTGCGCTGCGGCCGGGATGACAATCGAGGGGATTGGCGGGAGGAGCTTGAACCCAACCGCCCCCTGACAAACTGACGCGGTTAACGCTCAAAGATTATCAAGCGGATTTTTACATTCTAAGGTTAGTCATCGGGATCTAGTTTCGAGGAGCCTCGCTTCCGTGTTCGACGGGAACGCCCGCACAATCCAGCGTATCGCCGCTAAGATGCAGCGAGTCATGGTCGTGGACCCGAACCCCGCGACCGGGCGACTGCTGGCTGAACACATGCGTCCGCTGGGCGGCGTGCAGATCTTCGCCGCGCCGTCGGCCGAGAAGGGCTACGCCATGGCCCGGGCCACCGATCCGCAGCTGATCTTCGTCGAGCACGCCCAGAACGGCGTCGACGGCCTGGCCTTCACCCGCAAGATCCGCCGCAGCGACCTGGTCTGCCGCGAGGCGCCGATCATCATGTGCACCGCCGAGGCCACGGCCGAGGCGATCTTCGGCGCGCGCGACGCCGGGGTGCACGAGTTCATGCGCAAGCCCTTCACGATCAAGGACCTGGAGCGCCGTCTCGAGGCCGTGACCCTGAAGCCGCGCGACTGGATCGAGGCCGTGGCCTATGTCGGCCCCGACCGCCGCCGGTTCAACTCGGCCGACTACAAGGGCCCGCGCAAGCGTAAGGCCGACGCCGCCGGCTCGCCCGCCGCGCGCCTTTCGCAGGCCTTGCGCATCGTCAAGTCGGCCGCCCAGGCGCTGGACATCGATCCGGCCCAGGCCCGCCGCGCGCTGGTGGCCCAGGCCGTGGAGCTGAAGAAGGTGGGGGAAGCCGTCAAGGATCCGCGCCTGCTCGAGGCGGCCGCGGCGCTGGAGACCTGCATGGGCGCCGACCTGGCCGGCTCCGGCGGCCGCGCCGAACTGGTCAAGCGCATCGACGCCCTGATGGGCTTCATGACCGAGGACACGGGCCGCGCGGCCTAGGGCTGATCGGCATTCATTCGAGGCAGGTACAAAATCCACCGCCTTCCTGGGCCCTGTGCCCAGGACCCATGTTCGAGGCAGGTATGGACTCTTTGGGTTCGCACCGCTGAAAGACCGTGAACTCAGCCTCAAGTCTGTTGAATCTGAACCCTGGGTCCTGGGCACAAGGCCCAGGAAGGCGGGTGAATTAAACTCGCGGTGAATGTCGATCGGCTCCAGATCCTCCAGCCTCCGTCATCGAACCGACGTAAAAGCTACACCCTAGCGTCGCCCGATCGTCGCGGACCGGCAACACGCCGAGGCTACCAGCCCCTTCGAACCAGATCGCGCATGGGCGCGGCGAAGCGTTCGGGGGTTTCTCATGCAAGGCATCAACAAGGCGGCGCTGCTGCGTCGCGTGAGCGCCGTGGCGCTGGTCTCGATGGCAATGGCCGGTCCGGCTCTGGCCGCCGACCTGCGCGGCCGCGTGGTCGACGCGGGCGGCGCGCCGCTGCCGGGCGCCTCGGTCGCGGTGGGCGGTCGCAGCGCGGTGGCCGGTCCCGACGGCCGCTTCGACCTGAGCGGCTTGCCCGCCGGCGCCGCCGAGGTCCAGGTGCGCTATGTCGGCTACGGCGCCACGACCACGCCGGTCGCCTTGTCCGACAGCGAGACGGCCGAGGTGGTCGTCACCCTGACGCCGCCGGACGCGATCGCCGAGATCGTCGTCACCGGCCAGCGCGCCGCCGAGCGCCGCGCTCTGCAGACCAAGAAGGTGGCCAACAACTTCGTCGAGGCCCTCTACGCCAACGACGTGGGCAAGCTGCCCGACCAGAACGTGGCCGAGGCCGTGCGCCGCCTGCCGGGCGTCACCGTCGCCAACGACCAGGGCGAAGGCCGCTATGTGATCATCCGCGGCGTCGATCCGCGCTACGCCAACGTCACCGTCAACGGCCAGACGGCCGCCGCGCCCGAGCCCGACAACCGCCAGGTCAAGCTGGACGACATCCCCTCGTCGCTGATCGGCCAGGTGTCGGTGATCAAGAGCCTGACGCCGGACCTGGACGCCGCCGCCATCGCCGGCCAGGTGGACATCATCACCCTGTCGGCCTTCGATCGCCACGGGACCTTCGGCAGCGCCCGCGCCGCCTACGGCCAGTTCGACCTCAACGACAAACATCCCTACGAGGGCGACCTGACCCTGGGCGGCACGTTCGGCGCCGACAAGACGTTCGGCGCGGTGCTGTCGGCCAACTATTCCAAGCGTCCGGTCGAGTCGCAGAACGTCGCCGGGGCCTCGTGGACCACGGCCGGCGGCAATCCGATCCCGGCCGACTTCGACCAGCGCGACTACAACCTGACCCGCGAGCGCACGGGCTTCGTCGGCAATTTCGACTGGCGTCCGTCGGACGCGGTGCAGCTGTACCTGCGCACCCAATACTCGAAGTTCACCGACCACGAGACGCGCGACCGCTTCCGCCTGCCGATCTCGGGCACGATCACGCCGACGGACGCCACGTCGGGCGCCTTCGCCAAGGCCACGGGCACGCGCTACGTCCGCCGCCGCGACGAGAACGACAACACCAAGACCGTCTCGACCGGCGGCAAGTTCGACGTCGGCCCGGGCAAGCTCTCGATCGACGCCGCCTGGAGCCGGGCCGAGAAGACCGACCCGCTGCGCAGCGAGTTCCAGTTCGCCAGCGGCAAGACCCTGACCGGGACCTACGACACCTCCGATGTCCTGTTCCGCGTCACGCCCGGCGCCAGCGCGCTGGATCCGGCCCAGTATGTCTTCAAGAGCGTCAACTACGACCACCGCGAAGCGGTCGAGACCCTCAAGCAGGCTCGCGCCGACTACACCCTGCCGCTGGACGCCGTGGGCGAGGGCTCGTCGCTGAAGTTCGGGGTCAAGCTGCAGGACCGCGACAAGACCAACGACCGCCAGTACGTGACCTACGATCCGGGCGCGCTGGCCTTCACCCTGGCCGCCCTGAACCCGCCCAGCCTGGCCTCGACCTATGACGGCCGCTACGTGTTCGGCCCCAAGGTCGACTACACGGCCGCCCAGGCCTATGTCACCGCCAACCCGACGACCTTGAAGCTGAACGCCGCCAAGTCGCTCAGCACCGACCTGCTCAGCGACTACAGCGTCTCGGAAAAGATCTGGGCCGGCTACGCCATGGCCACCCTGAAGCTGGGCCGCGTCACCCTGGTCCCCGGCGTCCGCGTCGAGAGCACCGACGGCGACTACAGCGCCAAGACCTTCAACAACGCCACGTCCACGCGCGGCGCCGATGTGACGGGCTCGAACAAGTACACCCACTGGTTCCCCAGCCTGAACGCCAAGATGGACGTCAACGACCGCCTGGTGCTGCGGGCGGCGGCGACCACGGCGATCGGCCGTCCGGACTATGTGCAGCTGGCCCCGGCCATCACCGTCGACGCCACGGCCAACACCGTGACGACGGGCAATCCGGACCTGAAGCCGCTGACCTCGACCAATTTGGACGCCGGCGTCGAATACTACCTGCCGGGCCAGGGCCTGCTGTCGGCCTCGCTGTTCTTCAAGGACATCCGCGACCCGATCTTCAGCCGCAGCCTGCTGAACCAGACCGGGACCTATGGCGGCGTCGCCCTGACCGGCGCGGCGGTCACCACCCCGCTGAACGCCAGCAAGGCCTATGTGGCCGGCCTCGAGCTGAACGTGCAGTCGCAGCTGACCTTCCTGCCCGGCGCGCTGGACGGCTTCGGCGTCGGGGTGAACCTGGCGCTGATCGACTCGTCCATCAAAGGCGTGCCCGGACGGCCGGAAAACCTGCCGCTGGTCCAGCAGTCCAAGACCGTCGGCACCGCCCAGCTGTTCTACGAGAAGCACGGCCTGACGGCCCGGGTGGCCTATTCGTACCGGTCGAAGTTCCTCTACACCCTGGGCGCGGACGCCAATTCGGACGTCTATTGGGACAAGCACGGCCAGGTCGACGCCCGCGTCGCCTACGCCTTTGGCGACAAGGCCCACAGCGCCACGATCTTCGTCGAGGGCTCGAACCTCAACGACGAACCCTGGCGCACCTTCGTCGGCCAGGCCAACCACCTGGGCGAGAACGAGCGCTATGGGCGGACGTTCAGGACCGGGGTTCAGCTGAGCTTCTAGGATTGGAGTTCTCCTCCCCCTCTGGGGGAGGGGGACCGGCGAACGCCGGTGGAGGGGCCCTGTGACTTGGCCAACGCAATACCGCTTCGCGGACCCCCTCCGTCTCGATGCGTATTCGCATCGATCCACCTCCCCCTAATGGGGAGGAGAGATCATCGCGTCTCTTTCCTCCCCCTCTGGGGGAGGGGGACCGGCGAACGCCGGTGGAGGGGCCCTGTGAATTGGCCAACGCAACACCGCTTCGCGGACCCCCTCCGTCTCGCTGCGTATTCGCATCGATCCACCTCCCCTAATGGGGAGGAGAGACTACCGCTGCCCCGCCGGCCGCTGCAGCCAATGGCGCAGCGCGCCGTTGACCGGACCGGGCGCCTCCATCGGCGTCATGTGGCCGGCGTTGGGGATGACCACCAGGTGCGAGCAGCCGATCGCCCAGGCCATCTCGCGATGACCGGGGGCGGGGGTGATCTGGTCGTTCTCGCCGCAGATGATGACCAGCGGCACGCGCAGGGCTTTCAGCGCGGCTTCGCCGTCCTCGCGCTCCAGGCTGTTCTGGCGCAGGAACACCTCGCGGCCCAGGCGCTGGGTCATGTCGACGATGCGGCCGGTCAGGTCGGCGTCGTCCAGGCGCGAGGCGTCGACATAGGACTTCATGATCGCCTGACCGATCCCCAGGAACGTCCCGCCCTTGGCGGCGGCCTTGTTCAGCGCCTTGCGCTGGGCGGCGCGCTCGGGCGTGTCGACGCGGATCGAGGTGTCCAGCAGGGCCAGGCGCTCGATCCGCTCCGGTGCGATCCGGGCGATCTCCTGGGCCACGTAGCCGCCCATCGAGAACCCGGCCACGGCGAAGGTCGGCTCGGCCTGGGCCAGGACGCTCTGCGCCATCTCGTGGAGGGTGGCATAGGGCGTGAGGTCGGGAACCCAGCAGCGGGCGACGTCGGCCAGGCCGCTGATCTGGTCGCGCCACAGCTCGGCGTCGTTCAGCAGGCCAGGGAGCAGGATCAGCTGGGGGAGGGGGGCGGTCATCTGGGCCTTATAGCCTAGATCCTCCCCCGCGCCGCGGGGGAGGTGGCCCAGAGGGCCGGAGGGGGCCAGCTCGGCCTAAGCCGCATTAGCCCCCTCAGTCGCTTCGCGACAGCTCCCCCGCTCGCGGGGGAGCATCTGGCAGTCCTAAGCCTCGACCATGTTCTTGGCGATCGCCGCCTCGCGCATGGTCTTTTGCAGCTTCTCGAACGCCCGGACCTCGATCTGGCGCACGCGTTCGCGGCTGACGCCGTACTGGGCGGCCAGTTCTTCCAGGGTGGTCGGGTCGTCCTTCAGGCGGCGCTCGGTCAGGATGTGACGCTCGCGGTCGGTCAGTTCGACCATCGCTTCTTCCAGAAGCGACATCCGCAGCGACTTTTCCTCGTTCTCGGCGACCACGGTCTCTTGCGACACCTGCTCTTCGTCGGCCAGCCAGTCCTGCCACTCGCTCTCGCTGTCCGAACGCAGCGGCGCGTTCAGCGAGGCGTCGGGGCCCGACAGGCGGCGGTTCATCGAGATGACCTCGCTGTCCAGCACGCCCAGCTTGGTGGCGATGGCGCTGACCTGTTCAGGGCGCAGATCGCCGTCCTGGAAGGCCTCGATCTGGCTCTTGGCCTTGCGCAGGTTGAAGAACAGCTTCTTCTGCGCGGCGGTCGTGCCCATCTTCACCAGCGACCACGAGCGCAGGATGTATTCCTGGATCGAGGCGCGGATCCACCACATGGCGTAGGTCGCCAGGCGGAAGCCCTTGTCGGGCTCGAACTTCTTGACGGCCTGCATCAGGCCGACATTGCCTTCCGAGATCACTTCGCCGATCGGCAGGCCATAGCCGCGATAGCCCATGGCGATCTTGGCCACGAGGCGCAGGTGGCTGGTGACCATCTTGTGGGCGGCTTCGCTGTCCTGATGCTCTTTCCACCGCTGGGCGAGCATGAACTCCTCGTCCTTGGGCAGCATCGGGAACTTGCGGATTTCGGTCAGGTATCGCGACAAGCCGCCGTCCGGCGACATTACCGATAGAGAATTCACGGCCATCTTACTCATATCCCCTTGCGTGCGGATCCGCTCGCCGTTCGCGCGCGATCATCCCCCACACGGAGGACTAGATAGTTCGCGGAGCGGCTGTTGGAAGGGTGGTAACGCATTTGTAATGTCCGAGTTCACGGCTTGGGTATTGCACGAATGCGGCGTCACTTTGCTCCGGCCCGCGACTGGGCCAATCTGCGCTGGACATAGAGGGGAGTCGCTGATGATCCGTTTCGTGCTTCGCGTCCTGATCGCCGCCGCCGGCCTGTGGCTGGCCGCCCGCATCGTGCCCGGCGTCACCGCCGACGGCTGGACCACCCTGCTCATCGCCGGCTTCCTGCTGGGGATCGTCAACGCCATCGTCCGGCCGGTGGTGACCATCCTGACCTTCCCGCTGACCCTCCTCACCCTGGGCCTGTTCCTGCTGGTGGTGAACGCGGCGATGATCGGCCTGGTGGCCTGGTTCCTCGACGGCCTGGCGGTCAGCGGTCTGTGGGCCGGGGTGCAGGCGGCGATCGTGACGGGGATCGTCAGCTGGCTCGGCCACCTGTTGCTGGGCGACGCGCGGAAGGTCGAGCGGGAATAGGAGGGTGGCGTTCGAGGCGGAACGCCAACCACGGTAAACGCCTCCGCAAACACTGTGACGCCGCCGTGAAGTTTTCGCGAAATGAACCGTCGCAAGCGGCGCCATTAGCGGGTCGTTAGGCGCGAAATGGTCCCTGCCTCCCGCGAGTGGAGGCGTTGTTATGTTCACCCTGCGGGATACCGTTTCTTCCCTGACCCCGGCGCGTCAGGACGATCTCGGCAAGGCCCTTTACGAGCGGTTCCGCGAGGAGCCCGACACCCTGATCATCCCGGTGCTGGACGGCGAGGATCGCCCGATCGGCATCGTCGAGCGCAACGCCTTCTTCCTGCGGATGGCGGCCGAGTACGGTCGAGCCCTCTACGCCAACCGCCCGATCTCGACCCTGATGGACCGCGAGCCGCTGGTCGTCGACGCCGACGCCGAGCTGGCCGAGTTCACCACCGACAGCCTGTCGTACCGCGCCTCTGACCTGCTGCGCGGCTTCATCGTCACCGAGAACGAGCGCTATCTGGGCGTCGGCACGGTGCTGGGCCTGCTGCAGGCGACGAACGAGACCAACCGTCGGGGCGTGGCCCAGATCGCCCGCCTGGCCCACTACGACCCGCTGACCGACCTGCCTAACCGTGTGTTGTTCCAGAAGCACCTGGCCGAGGCCCTGGCCCGGCGGGCGCGCAAGGGCGATCAGCTGGCCGTCCACTTCATCGACCTGGACCGCTTCAAGACCGTCAACGACACCTTGGGCCACCCGTTGGGGGACGCCTTGCTGCGCGAAGCCGCCGAGCGCCTGCGGAGCTGCGTGCGCGAGGGCGACACCGTGGCTCGGCTGGGCGGCGACGAGTTCGCGGTGGTGCAAACCGGCCTGTCGGACATGGGCGGCGCCACGCGCTTGGCAGGCCGCGTCGTCGAGGCCATGGCCGCGCCGTTCGACCTGCAGGGCCACCAGGTGGTGATCGGCGCCAGCGTCGGCGTCGCCGCCGCGCCCTCGGACGGCGAGGACGCCGACGAGCTGCTGAAAAAGGCCGACATGGCCCTCTACCGCGCCAAGGCCGACGGACGCGGGGCCTTTCACTTCTTCGAACGGGCCATGGACGAACAGCTGCAGGCCCGCCGCGCCTTGGAGCTGGACCTGCGCCGCGCCCTGCAGGCCGGCGAGTTCGAGCTGTTCTACCAGCCGCTCTACAATCTGGGCGACGAGCGGGTGACGGGCTGCGAGGCCCTGCTGCGCTGGCGCCATCCGGACCGGGGCATGGTCTCGCCGGCCGACTTCATCCCCCTGGCCGAGGAGATTGGCCTGATCGTGCCGCTGGGCGAGTGGGTGTTGCGCGCCGCCTGCGCCGAGGCGGCCAAGTGGCCCGACTACGTGCGTCTGGCGGTGAACCTGTCGCCGGCCCAGTTCCGCGACCGGGGCCTGGTGCGCACCGTGGTCTCGGCCCTGGCCACGTCGGGCCTCCCGGCTCAGCGCCTGGAGCTGGAGATCACCGAGTCGGTGTTGCTGCAGGACAGCGCGGCCAACATGACCATGCTGCACGACCTGAAAGCCCTGGGCGTGCGGATCTCGATGGACGACTTCGGCACGGGCTACAGCTCGCTGAGCTATCTGCGCAGCTTCCCGTTCGACAAGATCAAGATCGACCAGACCTTCGTCCGCGACATCCTCGACGACAGCGACGCCATGGCGATCATCAAGGCCGTGCTGGACCTGGGGGCCAGCATGGGCATCGTCACCACGGCCGAGGGCGTCGAGACCTTGGAGCAGCTCAACGCCCTGCGCGGCCAGGGCTGCGCCGAGATCCAGGGCTACTTCATCAGCCGGCCCGCGCCGGCGAGCGAGATCGCCCGGCTGCTCGGGATCACGGAGAGTTCGGCGGCGGAGGCGGCGGCGCCCATAGTCACCTTCTCCCAGAGGGAGAAGGGGGGACCCGCGCCGCAGGCGTGGGCGGATGAGGGGTTACAACGGTTGGGGTCCTAACCCCTCACCCTCCCATCGCTCACGATGGGCCCCGCCCTCTCCCTCTGGGAGAGGGGCTACGAAATGCGCCCCAGCGCCGCGCCCAGGTCCTCGACCATCTCCGGTGTCGTCGCCCATGAGCACATGAAGCGCACCGCGCCGTCCAGGAACCGGTAGACGAACCAGCCCTCGCCGCGCAGGCGCTCCAGGGTGGGTTCGTCCATCTCGACGAAGACGCCGTTGGCCTCGACGGGATGCTTGATCGGGAAAGGCATCAGGTCCGCCAGCTTGCGGGCCATGGCGTTGGCGTGGGCGGCGCGAGACGCCCACGGTCCGGTCCCGCCGTCCTCGCCCAGCAGGCCCAGCCAAGGAGCTGCCAGGAAGCGGCCCTTGGAGATCAGCTGGCCGGCGTGCTTGAGGCGGGCGTCCAGGCGGCGGGCATGGTCTGGGTTCAGGAACACCACCGCCTCGGTCGGGGTCGAGCCGGCCTTGGTCCCGCCCATGACGAGGATGTCGACGCCCAGTCCGGCCACGCTCTTCAGGTCGAAGCCGGCGGCCACGGCGTTGGCCAGGCGGGCGCCGTCCAGATGGACGCCGCAGCCCCTGGCCTTCACCGGCCCGATCAGGGCGCGCAGCTGGTCTTCCGAATAGACGGTGCCGTACTCGGTGGCGGTGGTCAGCGACAGGGCGGCGGCGGGCTGGTTGTACGAGACCTCCGGCCGGGCCAGGGCCGCCTCGAGGTTCGGAAGCGCGATCTTGCCCGAGGCGCCGCCTAGGCCGATCAGGCCTACGCCCTGGCCGAAAAAGCCGGGCGCGCCGGTCTCGTCGGTGCAGATGTGGGCGTGCTCGTGGGCCAGCACAGCCTCGTGCGGCTGGGCCAGCAGGGTCAGGGCGAAGGCGTTGGCGGCGGTGCCCGAGGCGGTGAACCGCACCTGCGCGTCGGCGTCCAGCAGGGCGCGGATGCGGTCGGCGGCCGCGCGGCTGACGTGGTCGGTCCCATAGCCCGAGGCCGCGCCGGCGTTGGCGGCGACCAGGGCCTCCATCACCTCGGGCATGGCGCCCGCCACGTTGTCGGAAGCAAAGTCGTATCGAGCCACGGGGCGGGCGCTCTGGGTCATCTAGCTCGGCGGCGGTTGAGGCGGATTTTGCGGGAAGGCTGGCAGGCCCGGATCGATCCGATGCCACGGCTGGGCCTCGCTGGTCCAGATGTGGATGTTCGGCGACAGGGCCGAGGGATCGTCCATGCTGCCCAGCTTGACCGGATAGAGCGGCCCTGCGGGGTCCGAGATCAGTGGCGTGCCGCAGTCAGCGCAGAAGATGCGGTCGAGATCCTGGCCGCTGCCGCCGGGGCTGGTGTAGCGCTTGGGCTCGCCCTTGGTGAAGACCAAGCCGGCCTTGGGCGTCAGGGCCACATAGTTGGGACCGCCGCCGGTGCCGTACTGGCATTGGCGGCAATGGCAGACGCCGACGGCGACCAGCGGCGCGGTGATTTCATAGCGCACGGCGCCGCACGCGCAGCCGCCCTCGATCTTGCTCATGGTTTCGCTCCCTGGGGTTGATCGCGCCATCCTGCACGAACGGCGCGGCGAGGGAAGTCAGGCCGCAACCGCGAACCGCGCCCGCAACTTGGGCCACAGCATGTTGACGGCCAGACCGGTCAGCACCAGGGCCGCGGCGATCAGCTTCCAGGCCGGCAGGCCCTCGCCCAGCAGCAGGGCCGAGGCGCCCATGCCGAACACCGGCACCAGCAGGGCCATCGGCGTCACCGTGGCGGCCGGGTGGCGGGCCAGCAGCCAGCCCCAGGCGGCGTAGCCGAACATCGTGTTGCCCACCGCCTGCCAGGCGACGGCGGCCCAGGTCAGGGCGTCGGCGCCGGTCACGCCCTTGACGATGGCCGGCCAGCCTTCCAGCCACAGCGACATCAGGAACAGCGGCGGGATCGAGAACATACTGGCCCAGACCACGTAGCCCAGCATGTTCACCGCCCCGGCCTGGCGCGCCACGATGTTGCCGCCCGACCAGCTGAGCGCCGCCAGCAGGATCAGCAGCACGCCCAGGGGCGTGGCCGAGCCGCCGCCGTGCGCGGCGATCAGCACGATGCCCGAGGCGGCCAGCAGCAGGGCGGCGATCTGGAAGCCCTGGACCCGCTCCTTGCTGATCCACATGGCCATGCCGATGGTGAAGAACACCTGGGTCTGCACGACCAGCGAGGCCAGGCCCGGCGAGATGTGGCCCTTCATGGCCACGAACAGCAGGCCGAACTGCCCCGCCCCGATCAGCACGCCATAGGCCGCGAGGTTCGACCAGGGGACCGCCGGCCGCTTCACGAAGAAGGCCGTCGGAATCAGCACCAGGCAAAAGCGCAGGGTGGCGAACAGCAGCGGCGGCAGGTGGTCGAGACCGATGCGGATGACCACGAAATTGGTGCCCCACACCGCCACCACGGCCAGGGCCAGCAGGAAGTGGCGCAAGGGCAGGGGGGCGTGGGTCATGGCCGTTCCAATCGCAAGCTGGACTGGTTGTGGGAATTGGACCCATGCCCCCGGCGTCGCAATGGAAACATTGTCTCGGTGACAATGCGGTCACGCTAGCGCGGCGGCCCGATCCCCAGGCCCTTCACCAGCGTCGAGAGCGCCAGCGCCCTCAGCTTGGCGGGATCGATGGTCGGGCCCAGCTTGTCGCTCAGCTGCAGCATCAGCATGCCGTGCAGCACCGACCAGAACAGGTGGCCGATCAGCTCGGCGTCGCCCTGCATTCCGCCGGCCTGGATCATCGCCTCGACGTGGACGGTCATGGTGCGCCGGGCGCGCGCCGCGGCGGCGGTCAGCTCGGGATAGTCCTTCTCGGTCGGCTGGCTGAGATCGAACATCAGCTTGTAGGCGTGCGGCTCGCTCAGGGCGAAGGCGATATAGGCCTCGCCGGCGGCGCGGGACTTGTCCAAGGGGCCGCCGGGGCGCGCCATGGCCGCCTCGATGGTGTCGGCGAAGCGGGCGAAGGCGGCGGCGCGGACGGCGGCCAGGATGGCGTCCTTGTCCTTGAAGTAGCGGTAGGGGGTCATCGGACTGACGCCCAGAGCCTGGGCCAGCTCGCGCATGGTCACCGCCTCTATGCCCCGCTCGGCGAACAGGCCCTCGGCGGCGACGCACAGCCGGCGGCGGAAGTCTTCGACGTCTTCAGGCGACAGGACGCGGGGCAAGAGGGAATCCGGATTGACTCGACCCTTCGCTTACAACATAAATTTACACTGTAAACAATAACCGATGGGAGGACCGGCCATGGACGGTGAAGCGCGTATCAATCCGTTTCTCAGCGGCAATTTCGCCCCGGTGCGCAGCGAGGACGACTTCGACCTGACGGTCGAGGGGACGCTGCCGGCGGGTCTGAACGGCACGCTCTACCGCAACGGCCCCAACCCGCAGTTCGACCCGCGCGACGGCAACTATCACTGGTTCGTCGGCGACGGCATGCTGCACGCCTTCACGGTGGCGGACGGCAAGGTGAGCTATCGCAACCGCTGGGTCCGCACCAACAAGTGGCGGCTGGAGAACACCGCCGGCCAGGCCCTGTTCGGCAGCTGGGGCAATCCGATGACCACCGACCCCTCGGTGCTGGGCGTGGTCAGCGACGGCGTGGCCAACACCAACATCATCCGGCACGGCGGCCATCTGCTGGCGCTGGAGGAGGCCCACGCCCCGTTCGAGCTGACCGGTCCCGACCTCGGCACGATCGGCGCCTACGACCTGGGCGGCAAGGTCACGGCCCATCCCAAGACCTGCCCGATCACCGGCGAGCTGGTGTTCTTCGCCTATGCCGACGACCCGATGCCGCTGTCGAACAAGATCAGCTGGGGCGTCGCCGACGCGGACGGCCGCTTGCTGAAGCGCGAGACCTTCGAAGCTCCATACTGCTCGATGATCCACGACTTCATCGTCACCGAGCACTACGTTGTCATCCCTGTCCTGCCGCTGACCGGCAGCCTGGAGCGGGCGATGGGCGGCAAGCCGGTGTTCGCCTGGGAGCCTGACAAGGGCGGTCATCTGGCGGTGATCCCGCGCGACGCGGGCGTCGCCGGCCTGCGCTGGATCGAGATCCCGGCCTGCTACGTCTTCCATGTGATGAACGCCTTCGAGCGGCCCAAAGGGGGACATACCGCCGTCGTCGCCGACGTCATGCGCTACGCGGCCGCCCCGCTGTTCCCCAACGCCGACGGGACCCGGGGAGAGAACGCCGCCGCCTATCTGACACGCTGGACCATCGACCTCGCGGCCGGAACGGTGACCGAGGCCGAACTGGACGACACGGCCGGCGAGTTCCCGCGCTTCGACGAGCGCTTCGCCGGCATGCCTTATCGCCACGGCTGGTTCGTGGGCCAGAGCCTGAAGCCCGGCGACTTCCGCTCCAATCTCGTCGCGCATGTCGATCTGGTCGAGGGGACCCGGAAGACCTGGACCGTCCCGGCCGGCGACGCGCTTTCCGAAGCGGTCTTCACCCACGCCGGCGAGGGCGCGGCCGAGGGGCAGGGCTGGCTGACGGCGGTGATCTACCGCGCCGCCGAGGGGGTGTCGGAGTTCGTGGTGTTCGACGCCCAGGATGTCGAGCAGGGACCGATCGCCAGCGCCAAGCTGCCCCGACGCGTGCCGTTCGGGTTTCATGGTCAGTGGGTGGCGGCTTGAATCCGTAAAACTGTCATCCCGGCCAAGCGCGCAGCGCGCCGAGCCGGGACCGCCACAGGCTCCGAGCTTCCGGCGGCCCCGGCTCTACGCTTCGCTACGGCCGGGATGACAGATCAAGCGATTAAAACAACCGTTTGACTTCCCGCACGGCTAACCGCCTACTCCGCGCGATCAAGATGGAGCCGGCCATGCCCTGGGATTTCCTCGTCGCCAAGTCCGACCTGCGCCGCACCGAATTCCGCGAGACCACGCCGCCACCGCTGAACGACGGCCAGGTCCGGCTGGCCATCGAGAGTTTCGCCCTGACCGCCAACAACATCACCTACGCCGTGTTCGGCGAGGCGATGAAGTACTGGGACTTCTTCCCGGCCCCCGACGGTTTCGGCCGCGTGCCGGTCTGGGGCCACGCACGGGTCGAGGCCTCGGCCCATCCCGAGATCGCGGTCGGCCAGCGCTTCTACGGCTATTGGCCGATGTCGACCCACCTGACCGTGCAGGCCAAGGCCGGCAGGACCGGCTTCACCGACGTCTCGGCCCACCGCCAGCATCTGGCGGTGGTCTACAACCAGTATCAGGCGGTCGGCGCCACGGATGCCCTGGAAGCGCACCGGGCGCTGCTGCAGCCGCTGTTCATCACCTCGTTCCTGATCGACGACCAGTTCGACGAGCACGGCTTCTACGGCGCCAGGAGCGTGATCCTGTCCAGCGCCTCGTCCAAGACGGCCATCGCCCTGGCGGCGCTGCTGAAGACGCGCGGCGGGGTGAAGGTGGTCGGCCTGACGTCGCCCCGGAACAGGGCGTTCGTCGAGGGGCTGGGGTTCTACGACCAGGTGGTTCTGTACGACGACCTGGCCTCGGCGCTGATCGAGGGACCGGCGGCGTTCGTCGACTTCGCTGGCGACGCGGCGGTGCTGGGCGCGGTGCATGGCCGGTTCGGCGACGACCTGGCCGCCTCGATCCTGGTCGGCGGCACCCACTGGGAAGCGCCGCGCGAGGGCGGAGCGCTGCCGGGACCGAAGCCCGTGTTCTTCTTCGCGCCGGACCGCCGGGCCAAGCGCCTGAAGGACTGGGCGCCGGGCGAGTTCGAGACCCGCTACGGCGCGGCCTGGTCGGGCTTCGTGGCCGACGCGCCAAGGTGGCTGACGGTCGGGCGCGGCGAGGGGCAAGCGGCGATCCAGGCGGCGTACCTGGCGCAGGTGGACGGCGGGACGTCGCCGGAGGCGGGGGTGGTTCTCTATCCTCCCCATTAGGGGGAGGTGGCTCGATGCGAATACGCATCGAGACGGAGGGGGTCCGCGAAGCGGTGGTGCGTCCGCTACCTCACAGGGCCCCTCCACCGGCGTTCGCCGGTCCCCCTCCCCCCGAGGGGGAGGAGAGAAAAACGGCCTAAGCCGCCACCCGTCCCTCATCCGCCAGGCTCACCCCCAGCCGCTCGCGCAGCGCCGAGGCCCCATCCGCCGTCAGCCGCACGGCGCGGCCCTTGGCCTCCAGGGCCAGCCAGCCGCGCGCGGTCATCGCTTCCAACAGCTTGACGCCCAGCGGCCCGGCCAGGTGGTGGCGGCGTTCGGTCCAGTCCAGGCATTGGCGGGCGACGCCGCGCGGCGAGCGCAGGCTGTCGACCCGCACGCCGAGATCCTCGAACCAGGCCCGGCCGCCTGGCGTCACCTCATAGAGCTTGTCGGCCGCCGGCCGGATCAGGTCGCGATCGACCAGGGCCTCGCAGACCCGCACGCCCAGCCGTCCCGCCAGGTGGCCGTAGCAGCAACGGGCGTCGCGCAGGGCGCGGGCCTTGGGCGAGCGGGGGATCTCCAGCGAACGCACGGGCGTGGCCAGCACCGCCAAGGCCTCGATGGCGTGGGCGACCTCGGCGCTGGCCAGGCGGTAGTAGCGGTGGCGGCCCTCGCGCTCGACCGCCAGCAGGCCGCCGTCGACCAGCTTGGCCAGGTGATTGCTGGCCGCCTGGGCCGTGACCCCGGCGGCCCAGGCCAGGGCGCTGGCGGGTTGGGCGCGGCCGTCCTGCAGGGCCTGCAGCATGGCGGCGCGGGTCGGGTCGCCGATCAGGGCGGCGGGGGTGGCGATATTGGCGTCCATGCTCCACATCCTAGCCCAAGGGCCGGTCGAATGGTTCATCGGCGCGTGTAGCATCCGGGCGGCGGATCGAGGCATCACCCGCGGCATGAGCACCACCACCTCTCCCTCTCGCCTGCCGTGGATCACGGCCGCCGCCAGCTTCGGCTTCTTCGTCACCCAGTTGGACGTGACCATCGTCAACGTGGCGCTGGACGCCATTGGCGGGGCGTTCCACGCTCCGACCGCCCAGCTGCAATGGGTGGTCGACGCCTATATCCTGGCGCTGGCGGCCATGCTGCTGTCGGCGGGCGCGATCGGCGACCGCGTCGGGCCGCGCCGAGCGTTCGTGGCGGGGCTGGTGCTGTTCGGCGTGACCTCGGCGGCCTGCGGCTTCGCGGCGAGCCCGTCGGCCCTGATCCTGGCGCGGGTGGCGCAGGGCGCGGCCGGAGCGCTGCTGATCCCGCCGTCCTTGGCCCTGATCGCCCACGCCGCGGACGGTGACGACAGGAAGCGCGCCTCGGCGGTCGGCTGGTGGACGGCGGCCGGCGGGGTGTCGATCGCACTCGGCCCGGTGTTGGGCGGCCTGCTGGTCGAAAGCCTGGGCTGGCGCTGGGTGTTCTTCGTCAACCTGCCGGTCTGCGCGCTCGGCGCGGCCTTGACCCTGATGGTGGTTCCGCCGACCCCGCCCAAGCCGAAGATCCCGTTCGACATCCCCGGACAGATCGTGGCCGTGGCGGCGGTCTCGCTGCTGGTCGGTGGGCTGATCGAGGGCGGGCATCGGGGTTGGGGCGGGGCGCCGCTGGCGGCCTTGGTGGCGGGCCTCTTCCTGGCCGCCGCGTTCGTGCTGTTCGAGCGGCGAGCCGAGCACCCGGCCATGCCGCTGAGCGTCTTTCGCAAGCGACCGGCCTGGACGGCGGTCGTGGTCGGCTCGGTCCTGAACTTCGCCTATTACGGGCTGATCTTCGTGCTGGGCCTCTACATGCTGCGGGCCCTGCATTGGAGCCCGTCCCGTGCTGGCTTGGCCTTCCTGCCGCTGACGGCGACCTTCATCGTCTCGAACCTGCTCAGCGGCGGTCTGGTCGCCCGGTTCGGCGCGCGAGCCGTGACGGCCGGCGGGGTGCTGGTCGCCGCCGGCGGCTACGCCCTGACGGCGCGCCTGGGGGCGGGGAGCACGCTGGCGGACATGCTGCCCGGCTTCGCGGTGATCCCCCTCGGCATGGGCGTGGCGATCCCCGCCCTGACCAGCGGCCTGCTGGCCAGCGTCGATCGCCACGAGGCCGGCGCGGCCTCCGGAACCCTCAACGCCTGCCGCCAGGTCGGCGGCGCGGCCGGGGTGGCGATCTTCGGCGCGCTGGCGGCGGCCGACGTGGTGACGGGGCTGCGGGTGTCGGCGCTCAGCGCGGCGGCGCTGCTGGCGGGCGCGGCGATCGGCCTCCTGCTCCCCTCGCGCGAGAAGGCCGCGCGTCCGGCGGTCGCCGACGCTCGAAAGCGGAGGTAAGACAGGGCCGGAGCAGAGTGCGGCGAAGGGCGACCCATGGCGATGATCACCGATCCCGATGACTTCTTCACCAAGGGCTGCGGCCGGTGCGCCCGGTTCGCGACGGCGGACTGCTCGACCAGGCCGTGGATCGACGGGTTGAATGATCTGCGCCGGATCTGCCTGGACTTGGGCTTGGAGGAAACGGTGAAATGGGCCCATCCCTGCTACATGCACGCCGGGCGCAATATCGCGCTCTTCGGGGCGTTTCGGAGCGATTTCCGGCTCAGCTTCATGAACCCAGGTCTGCTGGTCGACAGCGAGGGCGTGCTGGAGCCGCAGGGCCCGAATAGTCAAACGCCGGGCATGATCCGCTTCACCGCCACGCGCCAGGTGGGCGAGATGCAAGCGGTGATCCGGGCCTATCTGCGGCAGTTGATGGACCACGCCGAAGCGGGGACCAAGCCCGCGAAGATCGACCGCGAGATCGACATGCCGGACGAACTGATCGAGGCCCTGGACGCGGACCCCGAACTGGCCGAGGCCTTCCATGGGCTGACGCCGGGACGTCAGAAGAGCTACCTGTTCGCTCTGAACCAGGCCAAGCAGTCGGCGACCCGGGTGGCGCGGATCGAGAAGTTCCGCGGCAAGATCATCGCGGGCAAGGGCGCTCTGGAGCGATAGACGGACCCGAACAGCGGACCCTCGAAGCCATCAAGGAGAGAGAAGAGATGACGCTGGAGTACATCAACCCATCCGATCTGCCGACCCCGACGACCTATACCCAGGTCGTTGTCGCCAGGGGGACCAGGCTCATCTTCGTGGCGGGTCAGGAACCGGAAGCTCGTCGGCCCCGGTGATCTGGCGGCTCAGGCGCGCCAGGTGTTCACCAATCTCGGGCGAGCCCTCGCGGCGGCCGGCGCCGGTCCCGAACACGTGGCGAGGATCACGATCTACGTCGTCGGCTACGACCGCGACCGTCACCTGGCGGTCATCGAGGACGCGCGAGTCGCGCTGTTCGGCGATCACAGGCCCGCCGACGTCGTCGTCGGGGTCGCCGGCCTTTCTCCTGGCTATCTGATCGAGGTCGATGCGTTCGCGGTCGTGGACGGGTAGGGCGCGACACCCAGAATCCCGCTCTCATAGAGAGAGGGAGGGGCCCGCCGCGAAGCGGTGGGAGGGTGAGTGGTTTCACCGCTAGCCGGAAAAATCCCGAGCCTTCCATTGGGGCATCTCAAAAAGTGAACCCAGGCTTGAACCGTCGCCGCCGCCGCCGCTTCACCGGAGCTTCGTTCGGAAAGGGTGTAACCACTCACCCTCCCACGCCTGCGGCGTGGGCCCCTCCCTCTCTCTAAGAGAGAGGGATTCTGGAACGTCCGCCCAGGGTCGAAAGCGGCCCCAAGGGCCGGAGCGGAAACGAAAACGCCCGCCCTGGTCTCCCCGGGCGGGCGCTTCCAATTCAGGGCTTAGCCAAGCCTCACACCAGCGAGCCGTGGCACTGCTTGAACTTCTTGCCCGAGCCGCAGGGGCAGGGGCTGTTGCGGTTGGTGCGGTCCCAGCCGTCCGGCAGGGCGGCGACCGGCAGGGCCTCGCGCTGCTGGGGCGACAGGCCGTCGGGAATGGCGCCGGCCACGGCGGCGTTCTCGCCGGTCAGCGGGTCCAGGTGGACCTCGACCAGGCCTTCCGGCGTGTGCGGGACTTCCGGCTCGGCATAGGCGATCTCGACCGTCATCAGCCAGCGGGTGGTGTTGGTGCGCAGGTCGCCCAGCAGCTTCTCGAACAGCGAGAAGGCCTCGGTCTTGTACTCGTTCAGCGGATCGCGCTGGCCGTAGCCGCGCAGGCCGATGACGTTGCGCAGGTGGTCCAGGTGCATCAGGTGCTCGCGCCACTGCAGATCGATCATCTGCAGCAGGAAGTTCTTCTCGACCGAGCGCATCTGCTCGGGCGTGATGATCTCCTCGCGCTGGGCGGCGTAGTCGTCGGCCGCCTTGGTCAGGCGATCGCGGATCTCCTCGTCGGCGATGCCTTCCTCGGCCGCCCACGTCTCGATCGGCAGGTCCAGGCCCAAGATCGACTGGACGCGTTCCTTCAGGCCGTCGATGTCCCACTGCTCGGCATAGGCCTTGGGCGGCAGGTGGCGGGCGATCAGGTCGTCGATCGTGTCGTGACGCATCTCGGCGATAATTTCCGAGAGGTCGTCGCTTTCCATGAACTCCTGGCGCTGCTCGAACACGGCCTTGCGCTGATCGTTGACGACGTCGTCGTACTTCAGGAGGTTCTTGCGGATTTCGTAGTTGCGCTGCTCGACGCGCTTCTGGGCCGTGGCGATGGCGTTGTTCAGCCACTTGTGGGTGATCGCCTCGCCTTCCTGGACGCCGAAGGTGCGCATGATCGCGTCCAGGCGCTCGCCGGCGAAGATGCGGAGGAGATCGTCCTCGCACGACAGGAAGAACTTCGAACGGCCCGGGTCGCCCTGACGGCCGGTGCGGCCGCGCAGCTGGTTGTCGATGCGGCGGCTTTCGTGGCGCTCGGTGCCCAGCACGAACAGGCCGCCGGCCGAGAGGGCCTTTTCCTTGGCGCCGGCGATCTCGGCCTCGATGCGCGTGCGCTCCTCGGCCTCGTCCTCGGGGGTGATCTCGAGGCCCATGCCCTTTTGCTGCTGACGCCAGGTCAGCATGCGCATGTCGATATTGCCGCCCAGCTGGATGTCGGTGCCGCGGCCGGCCATGTTGGTGGCGATGGTCACCGCGCCCGGCACGCCGGCGTCGGCGACGATCAGGGCTTCCTGTTCGTGGAAGCGGGCGTTCAGCACCTGGTGCGGGATGCCCTTCTGCTTCTTGCCTTCGTTCTCGAAGGCGTAGCTGGACAGCAGCTTGGACAGTTCTTCCGACTTCTCGATCGAGACGGTGCCGACCAGGATCGGCTGGCCGCGCACGTGGCATTCGGAGATCTGCTTGAGGATGGCCTCGTTCTTCTCGCGCTCGGTGCGATAGACCTCGTCGTCGTCGTCGATGCGCTGGACCGGCCGGTTGGTCGGGATTTCCGAGACGCTCATCTTGTAGATGTCGTCGAATTCCTGGGCTTCCGTCGAAGCCGTGCCGGTCATGCCCGACAGCTTGTTGTAGAGGCGGAAGTAGTTCTGGATGGTCACCGAGGCCAGGGTCTGGTTCTCGGGCTGGACGTCGGCGCCTTCCTTGGCCTCGATGGCCTGGTGCAGGCCTTCCGACAGGCGGCGACCGGTCATCATGCGGCCGGTGAACTCATCGATCAGGATCACCTCGCTGTCCTTGACGATGTAGTCCTTGTCGCGCGTGTACAGGATGTTGGCCCGCAGGGCCTGGTTGACGTGGTGCACCACCGAGACGTTGGCCGCGTCGTAGAGGCCGGCCGAGTCCTCGGCCAGGTGGCCGCCCGACATCAGGATCTCTTCGATCCGCTCCTGGCCATCCTCGGTCAGGATGACCTGCTTCTGCTTCTCGTCGTGGTCGTACATCGACTTGTCGACGATCAGCTGCTTCACCAGCACGTCGATGGTCTTGTAGAACTCGCTGCGGTCTTCGGTCGGGCCCGAGATGATCAGCGGGGTGCGGGCTTCGTCGATCAGGATCGAGTCGACCTCGTCGACGATCGCGAAGTTGTGGCCGCGCTGGACCATCTCCTCGACGCTGTAGACGAGGTTGTCGCGCAGATAGTCGAAGCCGAACTCGTTGTTGGTGCCGTAGGTGATGTCGCTGCGGTACGCGCGCTGACGCTCGCCTTGGGAGAGGCCGTTGACGATGACGCCGTAGCTCAGGCCCAGGAAGGTGTAGATCTGGCCCATCCAGTCGGCGTCGCGGCGGGCCAGGTAGTCGTTGACGGTGATGACGTGGACGCCCTTGCCTTCCAGGGCGTTCAGATAGGTCGGCAGGGTGGCGACCAGGGTCTTGCCTTCACCCGTGCGCATTTCCGAGATGCCCGAGAAGTGCAACACCATGCCGCCGACCATCTGGACGTCGAAGTGGCGCATGCCCAGCACGCGCTTGCCGGCCTCGCGCACCACGGCGAAGGCTTCGTGCAGAAGGTCGTCGAGGGTTTCGCCCTTTTCCAGTCGCGCCTTGAACTCGGCGGTCTTGCCCTTCAGGGCGTCGTCGGAGAGCGCCGCGTACTCAGCTTCGTAGGCGTTGATCTTGGCCACCCGCGCGGCCAAGGTCTTGACCTTGCGTTCGTTGGAAGAGCCGAAGAGCTTTTTGGCGAAACCAAGCATGAAGAGGGGATCCGGTAGGACGGTTTGACGAGGAGGCCGGCGCTAAGGCTGTGGGGCCTCGACTACGGTAGATGAAGCCGCGACGGATCATCGGAAAATTCCGACGCCCGTGCGGCCGGAGACTTAAGCACCGGTCATCTTGGTGTCAACGCGAAGACCCCTCGCGGAATAAGGCTTAAGTCCCGGTTGCGGACGCGCGGACACAGGTTTCGCAAGCTTCGCCGACGGCGTGGCGCATGGCCTTTTCTTCGAACGGCGTGTACCGAAACTGGGCCGGTCGCGCCCGGCCAGGGTGGTCTCGCTCCGGTCCGGGCGGCGCGGCGGCTCCTTTCGCGGCGTGAAGCCGTTTCCACTCGGCGATAAACCGCGCTAGAGCGCTTCGTAGCAAAGCCGGAGACCTTGGCCTTGAAGACACTCGAGACCTTTCGCGCCCTGGGCGTGATCAGCGCTGTCGCCTTCGCCCTTCTGTTGGCCGCGTGCGGCCAGAACAAGGTCGCCGAGAAACCGCCGGAGCCGGGCGACACCGCCGTGGCCCGCGTCAACGGCCAGGTGATCTGGGCGTCCGACGTCAAGCGCGAGGCCGTGGCCCAGGGTCTGATCAGCGAGGGCGAACCGCTGGACGTCTCCAGCGAGGTCTTCCGCCAGCGCCTCGACGAGGTCATCGACCAGAAGCTGCTGGCCTCCGAGGCCACCAAGCGCAAGCTGGACAAGGAGCCGGTGGCCCAGCGCCGCCTGGCCGCCGCCCGGGAGCGCATCCTGGGAGACATGCTGGTCGAGGGCGTGGTCGAGAAGGCGGTCACCGAGGACGCCATCCGCAAGCTCTACGCCGAGCAGCAGAAGCTTTCGAAGCGCTCGGAGGAGATCCGCGCCCGCCAGATCATCGTCGGGACCCAGGCCGAGGCCGAGAGCGTCAAGAAGCTGCTGGCCTCCGGCGCGTCGTTCGACGCCCTGGCCATGGAGCGCTCGACCGACCAGGCGACCCGCTTCAACGGCGGCGACCTGGGCTATTTCACCCTGGACGTGATGCCCGAGCCCTATGGCGTGGCTCTGAAGGACGCCCAGAAGGGCGCCCTCGTGGGCCCGTTCTCGGCCGAAGGCGGCTGGGTCATCGTCAAGGTCGAGGACAAGCGCACCGAGGAGCCCATCACCCTGGAGGCCGCCCGGCCGCAGATCGTGCGCTTCCTGACCTATGACCAGGTGCGCGACATCCTCGAGAAGCTGCGCGGCTCGGCCAAGGTCGAGATGCTGATCGGCAAGACCCAGGACGCCGCCGGCGCGGCCGCCCAGGAGCCGGCCTCGGCCCCGCCGGAACCGCCGGCCGCCGCGCCCGCCTCGGCGCCGCCTCCCGCCCAACCCGCCAAGAAGTAAGAGCGGCTCATGACCAAGACTCCCAAAGCTTCCGGCAAGAAGGCGGCCGCGAAGGCTCCCGAGACCGCGTCCAATCCGGTCGCGCCCAATCCGGTTGAGCGCGCCGGCGCCGCCATCGAGCGCGCCCTGGTCGACCCGCTGACCTCGGCCCTGAAGCGCGCCGGCCTGCGCCGCGCCCAGAAGTCAGCGGGCGAGGACGTTTCCGCCTCGGCCAAGCCCGCCGCGACCGGCGCGGGCAAGCCGGGCCTGGCCATCTCGCCCCTGGCCGTGCCGTTTCCGCTGATCCCGCCGATCCGTGGCGTCGAGATCGCCACCGGCCGCGCCGGCTTCTACAAGCACGAGCGCGAGGACCTGCTGCTGATGCGCTTCGCCGAGGGCACCTCGGCGGCCGGCGTCTTCACCCGCCACGGCGTGGGCTCGGCCCCGGTCGACTGGTGCAAGCGCCAGCTGGCCGCCAGCGGCGGGGCGGACGTGCGGGCCCTGGTGGTCAACGCCGGCTGCGCCAACAGCTTCACCGGCAAGCCGGGCGCCGATGCGGTCCGCCGCGTGGCCACGGCCGTGGGCAAGCGCCTGGACTGCCGCCAGCGCGACGTGATGATGGCCTCGACCGGCGTCATCGGCGTGATCCTGGACGACAGCAAGATCACCGCCCGCCTGCCCGAGGTGGAAAGCCGCCTGACCGCCGACGCCTGGGCCCAGGCCGGTCGGGCGATCATGACCACCGACACCTTCCCCAAGGGCGCCTACGCCACGGCCGTCATCGACGGCGTGGAAGTGAAGATCGCCGGCATCGCCAAGGGCTCGGGCATGATCGCGCCCGACATGGCGACCATGCTGGCCTTCGTGGCCACCGACGCGGCCATCGCCCCGGCCGCCTTGCAGACCCTGGTCAGCCTCTATACCCGCACGACCTTCAACTGCGTGACCGTGGACGGCGATCGCTCGACCAACGACACCCTGCTGCTGTTCGCCACCGGCCAGTCGGGCGCGCCGCGGATCAGCCGGCCCGGCGACAAGCGCCTGGCCGATTTCCGTGACAAGCTGGAACACGTGCTGCTGGACCTGGCCCTGCAGCTGGTGCGCGACGGCGAGGGCGCGACCAAGTTCGTCAAGATCACCGTCAACGGCGCCGAAAGCCCGGCCAGCGCCCGCAAGATCGCCCGCACCATCGCCGAGAGCCCGCTGGTCAAGACCGCCTTCGCCGGCGAGGACGCCAACTGGGGCCGCATCGTCATGGCCGTGGGCCGCGCCGACGAGCCGGTCGCCCGCGAGCGCATCAGCGTCAAGTTCGGCGACCTCTACGCGGCCCGCGACGGCCTGGTCTCGCCCGAATACGACGAGGCCAAGATGAGCGCCTACGTCAAGAACCAGGAATTCGAGGTCAGCGTCGACGTCGGCGTCGGCAAGGGCTCGGCCACGGTCTGGACCTGCGACCTGACCAAGCAGTACGTGGCGATCAACGGGGATTACCGCTCATAGTCGGAGGAAACCCGATGGCGCCGATGTTCAAACCCTTCACGCGGTACCTGCAGTTTCAGGGGCGAGCGACGCGGGCGGAGTTCTGGCAGTTTTATCTGCTCTACTTCCTGGTCGCGACAGTAGGAGTGGTGGTCGGGCGTATGCTTGATTTCACGACCGGTGATGCCAACAGCAGGATCGGCATCGCGGTCTACGCGCTGATCTGGCTTGTCTTCATGCCTCCGATCATCGCTGTCACCGTTCGTCGGCTACACGATTGCGACCGCAGTGGCTGGTGGCTTTTCTTGGCCTTCGTGCCTTTTGGCATCCTGGTGCTGATCGCGCTGTTCTATGTGCGGGAAGGCACCCGTGGCCCCAACCGGTTTGGTCCCGACGAAAAGGCCCAGCCGGTGGACACCGTCTTCTCCTAACCCTCCTGAAGGACCGATCGCGCCATGGCCGACCCCACCCCCGACCAGGAAGCCGCCGTCCTGGCCGAGCTCGCCGCCGCCTGCCGCGCGGAGGGCTATATCGTCGAGGCGATCGACCGGGGCCTGGAGGTCTCGGGCGAGGACGAGGAGGAGGGCGCCTTCTATCTGCTGCCCGACCACGGCTGGCTGCAGGTGCGCTGCCTGGTGATGGCCCCCGAGGACCTGGCCGAGGCCCGCGACCTGACGGCCCTGTTCGAGACCATCGCCCACGCCCAGTTCCGCCTGATCGGCTGCCGCTTCGGTTATGACGCCGAGTCCGGTCTCTGGCTGGTCGAGGACCTCTATCCGGGCTTCGAAGCCGCGCGCGTGCCGGCGGTGCTGGAGCAGCTGACCTTCGTCTGGGACGCGCTGGAGGATCTGTTCCTGGCGGCCCTGGCGGGGACGGTCCCGGGCGAGGACGCCTTCGACGCCGCGTTCGACCTGGAAGCGGCGACCCCGCCGAACTAAACTCGCGCGACCCCTTGCCGCGCAAGGGGAACCGCTTGTCCGGCCTGTCGTTCCTGAGCGGTGTTCACCTGGGTGGAGGGCGTTGTGATGTCTGTGAAGCGATCCGTGATGATGGGCGCCTTGGCGGCCCTGTTGATGGCCTCCGGCGCGCACGCCCAGATGAAGCCGCCGTCCAAGCCGGACGAGCCCGGCGGCCGCTGGGGCGAGGCCAAGAAGAAGGCCGTGGACATCGGCAGCCAGCCCGCCCGCGACGTCGGCATGTCCAAGCGTGAGATCCCGCCGATCCTGGAGAAGGCCTTCAACGACCCCTACAGCCTCAAGGGGCTGAAATCCTGCAAGGCCCTGGCCGGCGAGATCACCGACCTGAACGGGGTGCTGGGCGCCGACTACGTGGTCGGCAACGAATATACCGAGAACCGCGCCGGCAAGCTGGCCGAGGCCGGCGGCAAGACCATCATCAACAGCATCATCCCGTTCCGGGGCCTGGTTCGCGAAGTGACCGGCGCGGCGCCCGCCGACCGCCACATGAACGCCGTGGTCGACGCCGGCCTGGCGCGGCGGGGCTTCCTGCGCGGCGTGCACCTGCGGCAGGGCTGCAAGACGAAGTTCTGAGGATGGTCGGGAGGCCTACGGGCCTCCCTGACGCG
The DNA here is from genome assembly GCF_001425745.1 of Caulobacter sp. Root343. Classification (GTDB taxonomy): domain Bacteria; phylum Pseudomonadota; class Alphaproteobacteria; order Caulobacterales; family Caulobacteraceae; genus Caulobacter. Next base: position 175,909 of record NZ_LMDF01000006.1, read on the forward strand.
ACGTGAGGCTAGCGCTAGCTGACATTCAGCTGGGGTAGGTCCAAAACCACTGCCTTCCTGGGCCTTGTGCCCAGGACCCATGTTCGAGGCCGGTGTGGACTCTTTGGGCTCGCGCGGCCGAAAGACCGTGAACTCAGCTACACTTCCATGAAGCGGAACCCTGGGTCCTGGGCACAAGGCCCAGGAAGGCGGGTAAATTCAGGCTGCGGCGAATATCGGTTGGCGCTAGCGCTTGGTCGCCGTCGCCAGCGCCGAGACCCCACCGGGGTTCAGCCGGCGCACGTCGGCGATCGGACAATGCCGCGCGCCGGCCGCCGTCCGGGCGACCATCTCGGCGCTGTCGCCCGAGCAGATCAGGTCGCTGCCGTCATGGGCCCGCACGCTGATCTTCTGGGCGTCGTTCAGGCCGTCGCAGTCCTTGGTCATCCGCAGGCGATAGATCCCGCCCACGTTCGTCTGGACGTACAGCGTCTTGTCGCCCGAGCGGTTGGCCCCGGTGATGAACCGCCCGTCAAAGCAGCGCATGGCTTTGTCGCCGGGGCGGTCGTTGGAATAGGCCTGATCCTGGGCGGCGAAGTCGAAGCGCTGGCCCTCCTGGGCCATGACCGGGGCCGAGCTCAGCGCCAGGGCCGCGCCGAGAACGATAAGAACAGGCTTCATGGTCTCACCTCGTGGTTGTTCAGAGCAGCGATCCGGGTTGGGCGACAACCTCTACGGTAAAGAAACGCACGAAGCGTCCGGCCTGGCAAGCGGTGGATGGCGGCTTGCCTCATTCAAGGCAATCGCGTTCACATCCCTCGCATAACAGTGTCTGGGGACGCCAACTTGACGGAAGCCTTGATCGTTCGCGGGTTGAGCAAGACGTTCGCCAAGCCCGCGGTGTCCGACCTCGACCTGACGGTCCATGCCGGCGAGCTCTACGCCCTGCTGGGACCCAACGGCGCGGGCAAGACCACTACCCTGCGCATGGTCGCCGGCCTGACCCAGCCCGACAAGGGCGAGGTGGCGATCTTCGGCGTCGACGCCCGCCAGGATCCGGCGGCGGCCAAGGCCCTGGTGGCCTGGGCCCCGGACGAGGCGATGATCTACGACAAGCTGACGCCGCTGGAATATCTGGAGTTCGTCGCCGGCCTCTGGAGCATCGAGCCCAAGGCCGCCAAGGCCAAGGCCGAAGCGCTGCTCTCCACCCTGGGCCTGGCCGACGAGGCGCGGCGGCGGTGCGAGGGCTTCTCGCGCGGCATGAAGCAGAAGGTCGCCTTGGCCGGGGCGCTGATCCACGATCCCAAGCTCTTGATCCTGGACGAGCCGCTGACCGGCCTGGACGCCGCCGCCGCCCGCCTGGTCAAGGACATGCTGCAGGCTAGGGTCGACGCGGGCGGCACGGTGATCCTGACCACCCACATCCTGGAGGTGGCCGAGCGCATGGCCGACCGCATCGGCATCATCGCCGGCGGCCGGCTGCTGGCCGAGGGCACGCTGGATGAGCTGCGAGGCAAGGCGGGGGAGACCAGCGGCCAGACGTTGGAAGACGTCTTCCTGCAGCTGACGACCGAGTCCCATCCCGTGGCGGCGGCCCCAATGGGCGTCACGTCGTGAGCCTGCCGTTCAAGCCGGCCACCACGCCCTGGCTGCTGAGTCACGAGCTGCGCCTGGCCTGGCGCGGCTTCAAGGCCGGCCGCCGGTCCAGCGGGCCGGGCGCGGTGATCGCCTTCGTGCTCGTCGGCTGCATGATCCTGATCGGCGGCGTCTTCATGGCGTTCGGCCTGCGGGGCGTCGCCGTGCCGGTGAACCCGCTGTCGGTGATGATCGCCGACCTGGCGCTGGCGGTGATCGTCACCCTGATGCTGTCGACCACCCTGGCGGCCTCGGCCGACGCCCTCTACGAGCGGGGCGACCTGGACCTGCTGTTCTCCTCGCCGCTGGCGCCGCGCAAGGTGCTGTTCGTGCGCGCCCTGGGCCTGGCGGTCAACGCCGGCCTCTGGTTCCTGATCCCGGCCGTGCTGCTGCTGACCCCGTCGATCGTGCTGGGCCACCCGGCCTGGCTGGGCGTCTATGTGACCCTGGCCGCCCTGGCCCTGGCTGCGTCTGGTGTCGGCCTGCTGTTAGCCATGGCCCTGTTCGCCCTGATCGGTCCCCGCCGCACCCGCACCGTCGCCCAGGTCATGGCGGCCCTGATCGGCGCGGCCTTCTTCCTGGCCAGCCAGTACCGCAACCTGATGGGCGGCCAGGCTAGCGAGAGCCTGTTCGCGCGCATCGCCCTGGACGCCCGCGACGGCCGCATCAAACTCCCGCCGTTCGCCGACCTGCCGCTGCGCGCCGCCCTGGGCGAGCCCTTGCCGCTGCTGGTGCTGGTCGCGGTGGGGACGGGGATCTTCCTGTTCGCCGCCCAGACCCTGGGCCGCCGCTTCGCCGACGCCGCCGCCGCCACCCAAGGGGCCGAGACCCGCAAGGGCGCCAAGGGACCGACCAAGGCCTTCGCGGCCGGCGCCTTCCAGGCCACGGTCCGCAAGGAGCTGCGGCTGATCAGCCGTGACGCGGCCCTGCTGTCGCAGGTGCTGCTGCGGGTGCTGTACATGGTCCCGCTGGCCCTGGTGCTGGCCCGCAGCGCCTCGCACCTGCCGGCCTGGGCCCTGGCCGCGCCGGCGGCTGCCGTGACCTTCCTGGCCGGCCAGGTCGCCGGCAGCCTGGCCTGGATCACCGTCTCGGCCGAGGACACGCCCGACCTGCTGGCGATCTCGCCGACGCCGATGGCGGTGCTGAACCGCGCCAAGCTGACGGCGGCGCTGGTCCCGGTGGCCGTGCTGCTGGCGGTCCCGATCGCGGCGCTGGCCTGGTCGGCGCCACTGGCCGGCCTGTGGACCGCGATTGGCGCCGCCCTGACCGCCCTGAGCGCCGGGCTGATCAATGTCTGGCGGCAGAAGCCGGGCAAGCGCGCCGACTTCCGGCGCCGGCGCGGCGGCTCGTTCTTCGCGGCCCTGGCCGAGATTCTGATCGCCGCCCTGATCGGCGGGGCGACGGCCCTGGCGGTGGCGGGCCAACTGATCTGGGCGGTGATGCCGCTGATCGTCGCCGGCGCGCTGATGATGGCCCTGCGAAGGACGGACGAGCAGATCGCGGCGGCGCTCAGGGCGGCGGCGGTGAGCGCGAATTAGGGGCGGGTAGCGCCCCTCAAGCCTCCAGCAGCGCCCGGATCCGGCACACCACCCCTTCCGGCAGGAACTCGATCGTCGCCGAGCCGGACAGTTCCGCCGCCAGGCCGCGTTCGATCAGGCGCGAGCCGAAACCTCGGGCCGTGGGCGGCTGGACCGGCGGGCCGCCGGTTTCGGTCCAGACCAGGTCCAGCCGCGCCGCGTCGGGTTCGGGGCAGTGGTCCCAGGCAATGCGAATGCGGCCGTCGGGAGTCGACAGGGCCCCGTATTTCACCGCGTTGGTGGCCAGCTCGTGCAGGGCCATCGACAGCGACAGCGCCGTCTTGGGCGACAGGCGGATGGCCGGGCCGGAGAGCTCGAACCGCGCGTGGCCGCCGTGCAGCTCGGCCACCCGGGCGGTGACGTCGTGCAGCTCGGCGCCTTCCCAGTTCTCGCGGGTCAGCAGGTCGTGGGCCTCGGCCAGGGCGACGATGCGGCTGGAGAACGCCTCCTGGGCCTGGTCCAGCGCGCGGGCGCCATTGAAGCTCTGGGCGGCGATGGCCTGGATGGTGGCCAGGCTGTTCTTGACGCGGTGGTTCAGTTCGTTGACCAGCAGCCGCAGGTGCAGCTCGGCCCGTTTGCGGTCGGTGATGTTGACCACAGCCCCGACGAAGCGGTGCGGCTTGTCGTCGGCGCCGAAGAACACCTTGCCCTTCACGTTTACCCAGCGCTCGACGTGGTCGTCGCGGCCGATGCTGCGGAACTCGATGGTGTAGTCGGCGCGCACGGCCGGATCCAAGGCTTGCTGCATGGCGTCGCGGACCTTGGCCTCGTCGCTGGGATGGACCCGGGCGATGAACGATTCGACGGTGAGGGACTCGTCGGGCTTGATGCCGAACATGGCGTAGCAGCGCTCCGACCAGGCCAGCTCGCCGGTGTCGAGATTGAGGTCCCAGGTGCCGACGTCGGCCGCGTCGATGGCCAGGCGCAGGGTCTCTTCCTGGCGCAGCAGCCGTTCGACCGCCTCGCGGCGCTCGGTGACGTCCGAGACCACCCCGACGAAGCGGATCACGCGGTCGCCGTCGAAGAAGGCCCGGCCGAACACCTCGACCCAGCGCAGGGCCCCGTCGCCGCCGCGATGGATGCGGTATTCGAGATTGATCATGCCCGGGCCCGCCGGGTCCATCGCCGCCGCCACCGCGGCTTGGACCTTCGGCAGATCGTCGGGATGCAGCAGCCGCTCGAAGGTCTCCTGCGACGACGCCTCGTCCGCCGTCAGGCCGAAGATGCTGCGCGCTCGCGCGTCCCAGTACCGCTGGTTCAGATAGGGCTTGTGGTCCCAACGGCCCATGCCGGCGGCCTGGGCGGCGAGGTCCAGGTCTATGCGCACCGCCGCCAGTTCGGACTCGACCCGCTTGCGCTCGGTGATGTCGACGATGACGCCGGTGTTGCGGGCCGGCTGGCCGTCGGCGTCCAGATAGGCGCGGCCGCGGGTGAAGACCCAGCGCACCGAGCCGTCGGCCTGGACCAGGCGGTATTCCTCCGAGAAGTCGCCGCCTTCGCTGGCGGCCTTCAAGGCGACGTCGCGGACGCGGTCGCGGTCGTCGGGATGGACGGCGGGGGTGAAGCTGTCGGCGGGCAGGCCGGCCGAGGCGAACTCGGGCGAGACGTTGTGCAGCTCGGCGTAGCGGGCGTCGGCATAGACCTTGTTGGCCTTGATGTCCCACTCCCAGGCCCCGACCCCGGCGACCTCGCGGGCCAGGGCGTAGCGTTCCTGGGCGCTGCGCAAGGTCTTCTCGGCCTGGATGGTGCGAGAGATCTCGACCGCGGTGATCAGCACCCCGCCGATCCCGTTGGCCGCCGTCGTGTCGGGCACCGGGCTGTAGCTGACGGTGAAATAGCCCTTTTCCGGGACCCCGTTCCGGGTCACCCACAGCGGCAGCTTCTCGAACGCGAAGCCGCCGCTGGCGCCGCTGAGGATGTCCTCGTGCAGCGAGCGGATCGAGGCCTCGAAGTCGGGGGCGGTGTCCTTGAGCAGCACGCCCAGCGCTTGGGGATGGTGCACGTCGAGCGCCGGGGCGTAGGCGTCGTTGTAGATCAGGACCAGCTCGGGTCCCCAGCGCAGCGCCATCGGGAAGTTGGTGGCCAGGATCATGTCGGTGGCCAGGCGCAGGGCGGGCGACCAGGACTCGATCGGGCCCAGCGGCGTCGCCGACCAGTCGAACGCCCGCACGCGCTCGGCCATCTCGCCGCCGGCGACGCGAGTCAGTACAGGCGTGGCGCGGTGCTTGCCGTCGCCCATCGCATTGGTCCCCCATCCGATCATCGGACCGGCCCAGGTCATGGTGAACCCATAGACCAAGCGGACACAAGCTGCGCTGTAACGAAAGGACGCACCTAAACGAACGGGGCGACTTTCGCCGCCCCGTTTTTACAACCTATTGTAATCGTGTCTGTTTATTCGATCGGCGACCAGCGCTTCTCGGGCGCCGCGGCGTCGCGCTTCGGGCCTCGGAAATCGTTCCGGGCGCCGCCGGGCTTTTGACCCTGGCCGGCGCCGCGACCTTGACGTTGCGGGCCCTTGCCCTGGGCCGACTGCCCGCCGGCCGAGCGACCACCGCCGCCACCGCCGCCGCCATTGCCGCCGCCGCCATTGCGATTGCGGCCGCGATTGCGGCGCAGCTCGGACGGGACGTTGTTGCGCGGATCGGCCGCGCGCGGATCGACGTACTTCTCGGCCGGGACCAGCTTGTCGGCGACGGCGGCCGCGGCGGCCAGCTGCTTGTCGTTGCGGCGGTCGAAGCTCGGGATCGTCTGGCGGGTGGCCTTCTGGATGTCCTTCAGCAGGTTACGCTCGTCGTCGGCGCAGAAGCTGATGGCGATGCCGTCCTTGCCCTTGCGGGCGGTGCGGCCGATCCGGTGGACATAGGCCTCCGGCACGTTGGGCAGCTCGTAGTTGATCACGTGGCTGACGTCGTTGACGTCGATGCCGCGCGCGGCGATGTCGGTGGCGACCATGGCCCGCATCTCACCGGCCTTGAAGGCGGCGAGGGCGCGCTCGCGCTGGCCCTGGGTCTTGTCGCCGTGGATCGAGGCGGCCTCGATGCCGGCGGCGTTCAGGTACTTGGCCACCCGGTCGGCGCCGCGCTTGGTGCGGGTGAAGACGATGGTGCGCGAGAAGCTGGAGTCGGCGAACAGCTCGGCCAGCAGCGGACGCTTGCGCTGGGCCTCGATGAACAGCACGCGCTGGTCGATGCGCTCGACCGTGGTGGCTTGCGGGGCGACCGAGACCTGGACCGGATCCTTCAGCAGCTCACCGGCCAGCCGACCGATCTCGGTCGGCATGGTGGCCGAGAAGAACAGGTTCTGGCGGTTCTTGGACATCTGGCTGGCGATCTTGCGGATCGGCACCACGAAGCCCAGGTCCAGCATCTGGTCGGCTTCGTCGAGGACGAAGATCTCGACGCCGGAGACGCTGGCGGACTTCTCGGCCATGTGGTCCATCAGGCGGCCGGGGGTGGCGACCAGCACGTCGACGCCGGCGGCCAGGGCCTTCATCTGCGGGCCGTACTTCACGCCGCCGTAGACCGTGGCCACGCTCAGGCCCATGTGGACGGCGTAAGCCTTGAAGTTGTCGGCGATCTGGGTGGCGAGTTCGCGGGTCGGGGAGAGGACCAGGCAGCGGAAGCCGCGACGCGGCGCCGGCATGCGGTTCTCGGCCAGGCGCTGTAGGATCGGCAGGGCGAAGGCGGCGGTCTTGCCGGTGCCCGTCTGGGCGATGCCCAGCAGGTCCTTGCCTTGCAGGACGACCGGGATGGCCTGGGCCTGGATCGGCGTCGGCTCCTTGTAGCCCTTCTCGGCGAGGGCCTTCAGGAGCGGCTTGGCCAGGCCAAGGTCGGAGAATTGAGTCAAGTGAGTCGGTCTTTCATGTGCGCCGAGCTCGGGCCCATGCGTCCTCGCACGGCTTGCCCCTCGGCCGGAGTATTTCGCCATCGCGAAATGCTCCCGGTTTAGACTTTCAGAGCCCTTTGGCTCTTTGGTCGGGGAGCGCCCCGCGTGCACGGGCGATCTGATGAGAATCTCTTCAGGGCGCTCGACAGGCTGGTCCGAAAACGGACCGTCACGCGGCTGGAGCACCGATAGCGCCAATGGGGCGCGAGGCCGATATCGGTTATTGCGGTGCGAAAGTCAAGGATCGCGGCGCAGCATGCCCGGAACGGCCAATCCGCCGCACCCTTGTGAGCTCTGCTCCGACGCCGCCGCTAGCGATCGCCGCCGAGCGGTTCGGCCAGTCCGACGAGAATGCCCTCGGGGCCGCGGACGTAGCAGAGCCGATACGCGTTCTCGTACTGAACCACTTCGCCGACCAGCGTCGCGCCGTGCTTGCCAAGCCTGGCGAGGGTTTCGTCGAGGTCGCTCACCGCGAACATGGCGCGAAGGTAGCCGAGCGCATTCACCGGAGCGTCGCGGTGATCGGCGACGACGGCCGGGGCGAGAAATCGCGAGAGCTCGAGGCGGCTGTGGCCGTCGGGCGTGACCATCATGGCGATCTCGACGCGCTGGTCACCCAGCCCCGTGATCCGCCCGGCCCATTCGCCTTCGACCATGCCCCGCCCCTCGAACGTCAAGCCGAGCTCGGTGAAGAACGCGATGGCGTCGTCGAGGGACTCCACGACGATGCCGACGTTGTCCATGCGGAGCAGTTTGCTTCTGGTCATGACTTCGGTCGTGTCCCTGGCGACGGTGTCAGCGGCCGGACGGCAGCCATTCTTCGGCCGGCGTCAGGGACGGGTCGGCGGCGCGGCGTTCCGTATAGAGCGTGTCCAGCTCGGCGGCGGCGACCTGCATGTCGAACAGGCGCTGGCTCTCCTCGTCGATCTCGTCCTGGTCGGCAAAGGTCTGGATCGCGGCCTTGGTCCGCTCGATCTCGACGGCCAGGGCGTACATGGCCAGGGTCAGCGTATTGGTGGAGATCTCCATGCGCGGCTCCTAGACCTCGGCCTTGCTGAGCTTGGCGTTCAGTTCGTTCAGCCAGACCTGGTACAGCGACAGCGGCATGTCGTCCTTTGGGGCGATCGTATAGTGGATGCCCCGCTCCTCGTTCGTGCCGTCCTGGGTGACGGCCAGGGCGACCGGAATGTCGGTGTCCCTGGGCAAGCGGTACCATGTCATCGACGGCATGGTCACCTTGCTGAAGGTCGACACGCCGCGATAGTCGCCGCGCATCGTGCGGCAGCCCTTGACCCACTTTTCCTCGACGATGCCGCCCTCGGCCTTCTCGATCTGCCGCATGAAGACCTGGACGTCGGGCAGTCGAGGCGGTCCACTTTTCCGGGTGAAGCCAGGATTGGGATAGAGAACCGGTGTTCCCTTGCGTTCCTCGGTCGACGTCTGGCCGCGATAGAGATCTCGGGGCGTCTTGTCGTCGAAATAGAACGCCAGTTTGTTGGCGGCCTTGTAGATGTTCTTGAGATCGTCCGACATCGTCACCTCTGGAACACTGAGAACGTTCAGCGCGGGCCCCCAGGTCGCGTGTATTGATGATATTGCACGCGCAGGACGCATTTTGAAGCCTCGAACCGGAACGCGCGGAAATTTCGTGGCGGTCGGTTGCCAACAGCGGGAAACCTCGCGACACCCGCATCCATGACCAAGCCGACCGTCCTCGTCGCCGCCGCCGCCCTGATCGATGTCGACGGGCGGGTGCTGATCTGCCAACGCCCCGAGGGCAAGCAGCTGGCCGGCCTGTGGGAGTTTCCGGGCGGCAAGGTCGAGCCGGGCGAGACGCCGGAGGAATGCCTGATCCGCGAACTGCAGGAGGAACTGGGGATCACCGTCGCCCAGGCCTGCCTGGCCCCGTTCGTGTTCGCGTCGCACGGTTACGAGTCTTTTCACCTCCTGATGCCACTCTACCTGCTGCGTCGATGGGACGGTCAGGTGACGCGCAAGGAACACGAGGCGCTGGCATGGGTGAAGCCCGACAAACTCGCGGACTATCCGATGCCGCCGGCCGACGTTCCTCTGGTCGCCTGGCTGCGCGACCTGCTCTGAAGACCTTCTGGCGTGACGACAGCGGCGCGACCGCCGTCGAGCTGGGCGTCCTCGTCGCGCTGATCGCTCTCGTCATCGTCGGCGGGATGTCGGCCCTCAGCGGCAATATGAGCAAGATGTTCGACAAGGCCTCGACGGCCATCGCGGGCACCTAAATCCTCTTCCTTCTCCCCTTGCGGGAGAAGGTGTCAGCGAAGCTGACGGATGAGGGGTTGATAGGCCTGTCCGGATAGCGGAGCGCGACCCCTCACCCGACCCGCTTCGCGGGCCACCCTCTCCCGCAAGGGGAGAGGGATCATGGGGTGGGTTTGTCCCCCGCCGGCTGTTCCTTGACGCCCAGGGCGTCGGCCAACCGCATCTTCGCCGAGCCGGGCCGCAGTGGCTTCTGCTGGCTGTCGTGCGGGGCCCAGCCGGTCACCGAGACGATCTCGAACGTCGCCGGCACGCGGCCGTCGGCTTCGGCGAAGCGCTCGACATAGAGCTCCATCGCCCGGAACAGCACCTTGCGGCCCAGCGGCTTGCGCGAGCGGTCCAGCAGCACGCTGGTCTCGCCCATGGCCCGCAGGTCCTGCATCAGCTTGATGGGATGGGCGTAGCGGACCTTGACCCGGTCGACGTCGGCGACGGGCAAGGCGAAGCCGGCCCGCTGCAGCAGGCCCGCCGCGTCGATGGCGTCGGCGAACGGCGAGACTCGCATCGAGGCGCCGCCGACCAGCTCGGCCTCGGCCGCCAGCAGGCACTGGCGCAGCTCGGTCAGGGTGGCCCCGCCGAAGATCGCGCCCAGGAACAGGCCGTCGGGCCGCAGGGCGCGGCGGATCTGGATCAGCGCGCCGACCAGGTCGTTGGTCCAGTGCAGGGACAGGGTCGAGACCACCAGGTCCAGGGTCGCGTCGCCGAACGGCAGGCGCTCCTCGTCGGCGACGACGCGGAGCGTGTCACGGCCGGCCAGCATCCGCCCCGACAGGTCGGTCTCGATCAGCGTATCGATGTTGGCGCGGGCGTCGCTGTCGCTCAACGCTTTGAAAAAATGGCCGTTTCTCGCGCCGAGGTCGACGGCGACCGGAAAGCGTCGCAGGATCGTCTCCAGCCGCATGACCAGGTCCTGGGCCGTCCGCGCCTTGAGAAAGTCGGCGGACGCGAAGGCGGGCGCGGCGCGGTCGAGGCGGGCGCGGTGCAGGGCGCGGTCGAACAGGAGGGGCGAGGCGGTCATGGGCGCGGAACATGGCGATTTCGGACCGACATGGAAAGCCGGCCCGCGTCTTATGCGCGCGCATTTGACGGGGCTGGGCCGCGATCTGCTGGACCTGCTGCTGCCGCCGTCCAGCCTGGACGGGCAGGCGGCGCTGAGCGGCGGGCTGACCGCCTCGGCCTTTTCGAAGCTGACCTTTCTCGACGACCCGGTCTGCGACGGCTGCGGCTTGGCCATGCCCTATGCCGACGCCGCCCAGGAACGCTGCCCCGCCTGCCAGGCCAGGCCGAAGGCTTTCCAACGGGCGCGCGCCGCCTGCGTCTATGACGAACACTCGCGCGAGCTGGTCCTGAAGCTGAAACACGCCGATCGCACGGACCTGGCCGGCCTGTTCGCCCGCTGGCTGTCGCGCGCCTGCGCCGAGCTGCTGGCCGAGGCCGACGCCGTGGTCCCGGTGCCGGTGCACCGCGCCCGGCTGCTGCGCCGGCGCTACAACCAGGCCGCCGAGATCGCCCGGCCGCTGGCCCGGATGGCGGAGCTGGCCTATCTGCCCGACGTCCTGACCCGCCGGCGCGACACCGCCAGCCAGGGCGGCAAGTCGGCCTCGGGCCGGCGGCGCAACGTGGCGGCGGCCTTCGTGGTCCCCGAGGCGCGGCGGGCCCAGGTGGCCGGACGACGGATCGTTCTCGTTGATGACGTGTTGACCACGGGCGCCACGGCCGAGGGATGCGCGCGAGCGCTTTTGGCGGCCGGGGCGGCGCAAGTGACGCTATCCGTCGTCGCGCGCGTTACAGAAATGCAGGCGCGTCCTATATGAGGACGCACACGTCCACGAGTCGGAACATGGCCCACGTCACCATCTACACCCGTCCCTTCTGCGGCTATTGCGCCCGCGCCGTCGCTTTGCTGAGCGACAAGGGCGCCGATTTCACCGAGGTCGAGGCCGGCATGGACCCGAAGCTGCGCCAGGAAATGATGGACCGCTCGGGTCGCACGACCTTCCCGCAGATCTTCGTCGGCGACCGGCATATCGGCGGCTGCGACGACATGATGGCCCTGGAGCGCGAGGGCAAGCTGGACGACCTTCTCGCCGCATGAGCCCCTCCGCGCCCTTGAGGGTTGGTCTGGTCCAGACCCGCACGCCCGCGACCCACGCCGCGGCGCTGGCGCACGTCGCGCCCCTGGTCCGCCAGGCGATCGGGCAGGGCGCCCAGTTCGTCCTGACCCCGGAATGCACCAACGTGGTGCAGAAGGACCGGAGCAAGCTGCTGCCGACCCTGACGGCGCTGGAGGACGATCCGGTCGTCCAGGGCCTGCGCGCCATCGCGGCCGAGACCGGGACCTGGATCGACATCGGCTCGGCCTTGGTGCGGCGCGAGGACGGTAAAGCCGCCAACCGCCAGGCGGTGATCGACCCGACCGGCGCGATCGTGGCGACCTACGACAAGCTGCACATGTTCGATGTCGACCTTCCCACCGGTGAAACGGCGCGGGAGTCGGCGACCTACACGCCGGGCGAACGGGCGGTGGTGGTGGAGACGCCGCTGGCGACCTTCGGCCTGACCATCTGTTACGACATGCGCTTTCCGGCCCTGCACCGGGCCCTGGCCCTGGCCGGGGCGACGGTGCTGACGGTCCCGGCCGCCTTCACCCGGCCGACCGGCGAGGCCCACTGGGACGTGCTGCTGCGCGCCCGGGCCATCGAGACCGGCTCGTTCGTGATCGCCGCGGCCCAGGGCGGCTTCCACGAGGACGGCCGCGGCACCTGGGGGCGCACGATCGCCATCGGGCCGTGGGGCCAGGTGCTCGGAAAACTTGACCACGACGAGCCCGGCGTGTTGATGGCCGATCTAGACCTGCCCGCCGCCCTCGCGGCGCGGGCGGCGATCCCGGTCCTCCAGAACGCCCGGCCTTTTGCTGGGCCCTAAAGCTCACTACGTGAAGCGCACCATTTAGAGACCATGATCAAGTACGCGCTTCAGTGCGATGCGGCCCATGAATTCGAGGGTTGGTTCGGCGCGTCGGCGGACTATGACGACCAGGTCCAGCGCGGCTTGATCCAGTGCCCGGTCTGCGGCTCGACCGGCGTCTCCAAGCAGATCATGGCCCCGGCGGTGGCGGGGACGAAAGCCCGGCGCGCGGAGCCGGCGGTCGACCCGAAGATGCGCGAGATGATGATGACGGCGATGGGCGAGGTGCGCCGGCACGTCGAAGAGAACTTCGACAACGTCGGCGACGCCTTCGCCAAGGAGGCCCGCGCCATCCACGAGGGCAAGTCCGAGGAGCGCGGCATCTACGGCGAGGCCTCGCCCGCCGAGGTCAAGGCCCTGGTCGAGGACGGCGTCCGCGTCGCCCCGCTGCCCCCCGCGGCGCCGAAGAAGACGGATGTGAACTGAGGCTACCGAATCCCTCTCTCTCAGAGAGAGGGAATTCCAAAGTTCCCCAGGCGCAAAAAGGGCGGCGGACCCTTGGATCCGCCGCCCTCTTGAGCTTCCGAGGAAGCGCTACCTCTACCGACTAGCGGTACTCGTAGTGGCACTTCTTCTTGTGCTTGCCGATCTGGTGACCGGCCACGCCGCCGACGCCGGCGCCGAGCAGCGTGCCTTCGGTCTTGTTGCCGTGACCGGCGATGGTGTTGCCCAGCAGGGCGCCGCCGAGGGCGCCGATGACGGCGCCGTTCTTGGCCTTGGACTTGTTGCAGACCAGGACGCGGGTGCGGTGACGCGACTGGGCGTCGGCGGCGGTGACGGCCACGGAGCTGACGGTGAATCCGACAACGGTGGCCAGAACGATGGCTTTCAGGCGGGCGCGCATGGCGGCTCTCCGGTAGTTTCTTGGTTAAGATCCCTCGGGACGTAAACGCCCAAGCTGACGGCCGGTTGCCAGAAAGTCGGCCAGCCGACCATCAAGCTTGGGTACAGCATCAGCCCTCGAGGCGATAGCGTCCGTCGGCGTCGGGGCAGACCCGGACGTAGCGGGTCTCCACCCGGCCGTTGTAGTCGGTCGGGGCGGGGGCCAGGCGGCAGCGTTCGCTGGCCGAGGCGTAGCGGCCGTCGGCATAGCGATAGGGCTCGGTCTGCTCATAGGTCCAGTAGTTGCCGCGCGTGTCGCACTTGGCCGAGGCGTTGCCGACCGCCGCGCCGACGCCGGCCCCGACCAGGGCCCCCAGCACCGTGCCTTCCGGACGGGCGTTGCGGGCCGCGACGTTCGAGCCGAGGGCCGCGCCGGCCAGGGCCCCGATCACCCCGCCGACCGTGGCGTTGCGCTTGGCGTCCTGGCGGCAGTCGTTCGGGTAGTTGACGTTGGCGCTGGTGTCGACGCTGTAGGCGCCGGCATAGGGCGCGGCGAAGCGGGCCCCTTCGCCCGGATGACGCCGGTCGTACGCGCCGACGCCGCGCCGGCGGTCATAGTCGTCGCGAGTCCGCAGATAGCGCTCGCGGTCGCGCTCCCACTGATCGCGGTTGGCGTCGTAGCCGCTGGTGTAGCTGACGCCGCTGACGCGGAAGCGGTCGGCCTCGTCGGGATGGCGGCGGTCATAGGCGCCTTCGCCATAGCGGCGGTCGTAGTCGTAGCGGGCCCGCTCATAGCTGGCCCGGCCGCGCTCGAACTCGGCCTGCTCGGCGTAGTAGGCGGCGCTGTCGCGATACTGGGCCACGCGGTAACGGTCGGCATAGGTGGGATAGCGACGGTCATAGGCGCCGACGCCGTAGCGGCGGTCGTAGTCGTCGCGGGCGCGGATGTAGTTGGCGCGGTCGCGCTCATAGGCCGCCTGGCGGTCCTGATACTCGCTGACCCGCTCATAGTAGTTGCTGCGCTGGGCGTCGTAGTTCTGCAGGCTGCGCTGATACGCCGAATCCTGGGCCAAGGCGGGCGCGATCGCGCCGCACGCCATCGTGGTGGCCAATATCGCGGCCAAGGTCTTGGAAGTCATGGTGTCTCCGTTCCCTCTAGAACGGATCGACGGCCGACCCCCGATACCGGGTCGCCAATCCGGGTTCATGTCCCTGCGGAGGAAAAGCCCGCCGTGGACCGAAGTTCCCGGAACTTGACCGTTTCAACCCCGGGTGGCGGTCATCATGTAATTGATGTCGACATCGCTGGAACGGCTCCAGCGGCCGGTCAGCGGATTGTAGGCGACGCCGAACGGGCCCTGGACCTCGACCGGCTCGCCGGCCAGGAAGGCGCGCAGCTCCTCGGGCTTGAGGAACTGCTTCCAGTCGTGGGTGCCGGGCGGCACCCAGCGCAGCACGTATTCCGCCCCGATCTTGGCCAGGGCCAGGGCCTTCAGGGTGCGGTTCAGGGTGGCGACGATCATCAGGCCGCCGGGCTTTACGAGCCGCGAGCAGGTGCGCAGGAACTCGCCCGGATCGGCGACGTGCTCGATGACCTCCATGGTCAGCACCACGTCGAACGGCCCAGCGCCCTCGGCCAGCAGCTGCTCGGCGGTGGCGGGGCGGTAGCCGATGGCCAGGCCCTGCTCGGCCGCGTGGGCGGCGGCGGTCTTGATGTTGTTCTCCGAGGCGTCGACCGCCGTGACCGCAAAGCCCAGCCGCGCCATCGGCTCGCTCAGCAGCCCGCCGCCGCAGCCGATGTCGAGCAGGGTGAGGCCCTCGAACGGGGCGCGGGCCGCGCCGTCGCGGTCGAACCGCGCCAGGGCCTGCTCGCGGATGAAGGCCAGCCGGCAGGGATTGAACACGTGCAGCGGCGCGAACTTGCCCTTGGGGTCCCACCACTCGGCGGCGATGGCCGAGAACCGCGCCACGTCGGCGGGGTCGATGCTCCACGAGGGGGCGCCGGGGGAGGGGGCGGAAGCGGCTTCACTCATGCGGCTTGTCTACCATGCGGAGTTTTTCGCGCCACGATCCGAGAAAAAAGACACATCCGCGACATTGCCGTTGCGCGATGGCCCCGCTAGAAGGCGCGGGCTTGCGCGAGGGGGAGCGATCCGGCCGCGCGGGCGCAAGAAATAACCAAGCCTCGAGGTACAGAAGACGTGTCACGTCTGGTGATGAAGTTCGGCGGCACGTCGGTGGCCGACCTGGAGCGCATCCGCCGGGTGGCGCGCCTGGTCGCCGCCGAGGTCGCGACCGGCAAGCAGGTGGCGGTGGTCGTGTCGGCCATGTCGGGCAAGACCAACGAGCTGGTCGCCTGGACCGACGGCTCTGGCCGCGCCGCGCAGGGTCTTCCGGAATCGGACGACGAGTACGACGCCGTCGTCGCCTCGGGCGAACAGGTCACGGCCGGCCTGCTGGCCATGACCCTGCGCAACATGGGCCACAAGGCCCGCTCGTTCCTGGGCTGGCAGGTGCCGATCCTGACCAACGAGGCCCACGGCAGCGCCCGCATCGAGGACATCCCGCCGGCCAATCTGGAAGCCTGTTTCGCGGCCGGCGAGATCGCCGTCATCGCCGGTTTCCAGGGCGTGACCCCCAAGCAGCGCATCACCACCCTGGGCCGGGGCGGCTCGGATACCTCCGCCGTGGCCATCGCCGCCGCCGTCAAGGGCGCGTGCGACATCTATACGGACGTGGACGGGGTCTACACCACCGACCCGCGGATCGAGAGCAAGGCCAAGCGCCTGGCCAAGATCAGCTACGAAGAGATGCTTGAAATGGCCTCGCTGGGGGCCAAGGTGCTGCAGACCCGTTCGGTCGAGATGGCCATGGCCCATCGCGTCCCGGTGCGGGTGCTGTCGAGTTTCGTCGAGCCGGGCGAAGCCCCCGGCCAAGGTACGATCGTCTGCGACGAGGAAGAAATCATGGAAAAGCGCATCGTCTCGGGCGTCGCCTACAGCCGCGACGAAGCCAAGATCACCCTGCTGGGCCTGCCCGACCATCCGGGCGTGTCCTCGCAGATCTTCGGCCGTCTGGCCGACGCCAACGTCAATGTCGACATGATCGTGCAGTCGCGCGCCCGCAGCGCCGACACCGCCAACATGGAGTTCACGGTCGGCAAGCGTGACGCCGCCCGCGCCGTCGAAATCGTCCGCGCCGCCCGCGACGAGATCGGATTCGAGGACGTCGCGGTCAACGAGGACGTCGCCAAGGTGTCGGTGATCGGCGTCGGCATGCGCAGCCACGCCGGCGTCGCCCAGTCGATGTTCGCGGCCCTGGCCGAGAAGAACATCAACATCCAGGTCATCTCGACCTCGGAGATCAAGATCTCGGTCCTGATCGACGCGGCCTATACCGAACTGGCCGTGCGGGCCCTGCACGCGGTGTACGGGCTGGACCAGCTTTAGTTCTTAAAGGCTGTCATCCCGGCCAAGCGCGCAGCGCGCCGAGCCGGGACCGCCGGAAGCTCCGAGCTTGTCGCGGTCCCGGCTCTTCGCTTCGCTGCGGCCGGGATGACAGCTCTTTAGATAAAAACGTCGTGTTCTGACGTTAGGAAGACGCCGCACCTCTCGCCGAGAATCGCCATGTCCGACGTCTTCAAGTTCGATCCCTTCGCCAAGACCGTCACCTTTCACGGCGATGCCGGGCTCGAAATGCTCTACGATTTGCTGCTGCGCGCCAAGTTCGGCGACGGCTACGAGAAGCCGCTGCTGATCAGCCCGTGGCTGGCGGCCCTGCTCAACCAGCTGGACAAGGCTCTGCCGGACGAGGGCCAGTGGTTCCCGGAAAAGCCCGGCCAGCCGATCTTCGACACCGACGACCTGCTGGCCATGGGCGACGCGGTCATCGAGGAAGGCCACACCGTCGGCTGGTGGACCATGACCGAGCCGGAAAAGCGCGCCTATCTCCGCAACGTCATCGCCGCGCCGCACCCGCTGACCGACCTGGAGGTCGAGTTCATCGAAAACGATATCGACGCCGCCTTGGCCCAGGCCCGCCGCCTGGTCGCCGACGCCGACGAGCCGCTGTCCCTGCCGGGGCACGGGTAGGGGGCGCTTCCAATAACCTGCCTTCCTAGGCCTTGTGCCTAGGACCCATCGTTCCGTCGACGTGGATCAGGGCCTTAGACGCCCACGCTGGCGGAGAGCGCCCGGAATCTCAAGATCAAGCCGAGCCTTGGATCCTAGGCACAAGGCCTAGGAAGGCGGGATTTTGATGAGTGGTAATAGGCTGCCACGATCTCCGCTACAGTCAGTTCCATGGGCCACCATCTGACCGCCCCCGCCGAGCTCTCGTTCCGCCGCTATGGCCGGGACGCGCCGCCGCACGTCCATGCGTTCGACCAGATCGTGCTGCCGCGCCGGGGCGTGCTGGAGATGGAAATCGACGGCCGGGGCGGCCGGGTCGATCCGGGCCGCGCGGCGGTGGTCCCGCCCGGCGCGCGCCACGCCTTCGCCGCCTCGGGCGAGAACCTGTTCGTGGTCGCCGACATCGGCGAGGCGCTGATGAAGCCGTTCGAACGCCTGCGCGAGCGGCCGTTCGCCCCGGTGACCGGCGCGGTGCGCGGCCTTCTGGAGTACCTCGCCGGCGAAGGTCCGGGCCCGATCGCGGGCGGCGTGGCCAGCCTGTGGACGCCCCTGCTGCTGCGCGGCCTGTCGGCGGCCCCGATCCGGGTCGACCCGCGCCTGGCCCGCGCCGCCGCCCTGATCGAGGCCCGCTACGACCAGCCCCTGACCGTCCGCGACCTCGCCGCCGAGGCCGGCATGAGCCAGAGCCGGTTCTTCGCGCGGTTCTCGGAGGCCTTTGGGACGACCCCGCACGGCGCACTGTCGGACGCGCGGCTGCGGGCGGCGCAACGGCTGCTGTCGGATACGAGCCTCTCCATCGCCGAGATCGCCGTGCGGACGGGCCACGGGGATCAGAGCGGGCTGACCAGGCGGATGAAGGCGATGCTGGGCGTCACGCCAGTAGCGTGGCGGAAGGGGCGGTAGCATCTCCTTATGGTTGCGTCCGGCCAAGCTTGCGCTAGGCTGGCGCCATGTTCCTCAACAGCGAATTCGCGAAGCGGTTCGAGCCGCGCGGCGACGGTTATCTCTTCCGCGAGCGTTTGGGCGCGCCCGGCTATGAGGTCAGCGCCGCCGAACGCGACGAGTTTGTCGAGCAATTCAATCGCCGCATGACCTGGATGAATTGGGGCCTGTTCGGCGGGGGCTTTGTCCTGTTGCTCGGCGCGGCGTGGCTGAGCGTGGAGTTGGCCTTCACGGACCCGGGCCCCCTCATTTTCGCGGCCATGGGCTTGATGTTCGCCGGCTACATGCCCGCCATCCTATGGCTGTGGGGAGATCCGAAGAGGCGGCTGGCCGCGCGCGCCGCCGCCGTCCCGGGCCTGGACAAGGCGAGCGCCCGCAGGGAGGGGCTGCGCAAGCTGGACTGGAGCAGGCTGGGATTGTGCGTGCTGTTCGCCGTCTTCCTGGTTTTCAAGGCCTATGGCGAGGACCCGTCGTTCGGCAGCGGCTGGAGCCGTGCTTGGCTAGCCCTCGCGGCTGCTCTGCTCATCGTCGCGGCGGTCCAGGCGGTGCGAAAATGGCGGATCGAGACGCGATCCTGACACCGGGGAGGATCCGCCGAGGCTCCAGGAGCTTTCGCCAAGCCCGCGTCGTCCTGAACTGCTAACTCCCGACGCCATGAACACCTCCCGCAACCTCCTCCTCGGCCTGTTGTGCGGCCTGATCGCCGGCGCGTTCTGGGGCGGGGTGTTCCTGGCGCCGAAGCTGCTCCAGGCCTTCACGCCACTGCAGATGACGGCCGGGCGCTACATCGCCTACGGCCTGGCGTCGGCGGCGCTGCTGGCGCCGAGCTGGCGGACGGTGATGGCCAGGATGGACCGCCGCGACTGGCGCGATCTGGTGCTGCTGAGCCTGCTGGGCAACCTGATCTACTATGTCGGCCTGTCGATCTCGGTGCAGAGCGCGGGCGTGGCCCTGGCCTCGCTGATCATCGGCCTGCTGCCGGTGACCGTGACCCTGGTCGGGGCCAGGCCGGGGGAGGGGGTTGCGCTCCGCCATCTGGCCGCGCCGCTGGCCCTGGTCTTGGCCGGCGGGGTCTGCATCAACGTCTCGGTGTTCAGGGAAACCCACGGTGTCGGGATCGGCCGGCAGGTGGTCGGCGTGCTGGGCGCGACCCTGGCCCTGGCCATGTGGACCGCCTACGCCGTCTGGAACGCCCGGCGGCTGGCGGCGACGCCGAAGTTCACCAGCCACGAGTGGTCGCTGCTGACCGGCCTGGCCACCGGCCTGCTGGCGCTGCTGCTGGTGATCCCCGCCTTCCTGCCGGGCGGCAAGGTCCACGCGCCGGCGGCCTGGGGCGGGTTCTGGGCGGTCAGTTTCGCGGTGGCGATCGGGGCCTCGGTGATCGGCAACGGCCTGTGGAACGCCGCCAGCCGCCTGCTGCCGCTCAGCCTGTCGGGCCAGCTGATCGTGTTCGAGACCCTGTTCGCCCTGCTGTACGGTTTTCTGCACGAGGGCCGCTGGCCGCGCGGGCTGGAGACGGCCGCGATCGTGCTGATGCTGGCCGGGGTGCTGTGGTCGGTGCGGCTGCATCGGCCGGCCGCCAAGACTGTCATCCCGGCCGCAGCGTAGCGGAGAGCCGGGACCGCGACAGGCTCAGCGCTACCGGCGGCCCCGGATCGGCGCGCTGCGCGCTTGTCCGGGATGACGCGGGTTTTTGGGCCCCGAAATCTTTTTCTCAACATGAAGCGAACCTGAACAACGCGGTTCAGATCAGGTTCAAGCGGCGGGGCTCATAACCAATCCCAACAGCGCCGCCCAATCTCATTTTCGGGAAAGGGGGCGACGCTTTCAGAGATTGGAGCCCTGCCATGAAGACCATCGGCAAGTTCACCAAGACCATCGTCGCCGTCGCCATCACCGGCGCGCTGGTCGCCCCCGCCTCGGCCGCGTTCGCCGGCGAAAAGACCGATCGCGCCATCGTCGGCGCCCTGATCGGCGGCGTCGCCGGCGCGGCCCTGGGCCACGGCAAGGGCGACGCGGTCGCCATCGGCGCGGTCGCCGGCGCGGCGCTGGGCGCCACCACGGCCAAGGACAAGTACGACCGTCGCTACAGCAGCGGCTATCGGACCGCCCCGCGCTACGACAACCGCTACAGCGGCTACAGCAACAGCGGCCGCTACGGCTACGACAACCGCTACAGCGACAACCATCATCGCGACAGCCGCTACGCCTATGACCGTGATGACCGTCGTCACGACCGCTACGACAACCGCTACGCCTACGGCTATCGCCACTAGGCCTCGACTATCGCCGCTGGTGTTTTGATCCCTCCCCAGTGTGCAGACTGCGCCGTCCGGTTCCAACCGGGCGGCGCTTTTTCACGCCTCCCATCTTTTCGAGAAGGAATGCGGCGGCGCTTTTTCGCGCCGCCGCACCTAATCGACGTTCGGTTGTTCGGACCCGCTAGTTCCGATGCGAAATCTGCTATAGCCCCCATCTAGGAACGGGTGGTCTTTAACCCCTGGCGCTTGAAGCTAGGCTAGACCTGTTCAGGGTTAGGGAGCGCACGCGGGCGAGATGGCTGCATCCGGCATCGCCGTTCGAGGTCCACGCAGCCTGCTGCGGCAGATACGCGAGGCCATGGCCGGCGGCGGACCCGCCCAGGCCAAGCTCGACATGGTGGTGCGCACCATCGCCATTTCGATGGTGGCCGAGGTCTGCTCGATCTATCTGCGCCGCGCGTCCGGCGATCTCGAACTGTTCGCCACCGAGGGCCTGGCCCGCGAGGCCGTCCACGTCACGCGGCTGCAGCCCGGCGAGGGCCTGGTCGGCGAGACCATGCGCCTGGGCCGGCCGCTGAACCTGTCCGACGCCGCCAGCCATCCGCAATTCTCGTACCGCCCGGAAACGGGAGAAGATCCCTACCACGCCTTCCTGGCCGTGCCGCTGCTGCGCGGCGGCCGGGCGATCGGCGTGCTGGTCGTCCAGAACCGCACCGAACGCGTCTATGACGAGGAGGAGGTCGAGGACCTCCAGATCATCGCCATGGTGCTGGCCGAGATGGTCAGCTCCAGCGAGCTCCTAGGCGCCGCCGAGCTCAAGGACGTCGAGCTGGCCCCGCACAAGCCGGAGCGGCTGAAGGGTTCGCGCTTCGCCGAGGGGCTGGCCTACGGCGTGGCGGTGCTGCACGAGCAGCCGGTCGCCCCCGAGACCCTGCTGTCCGACGACGCCCTGGCCGAGGAGGCTCGCCTCTCCTATGCGATCGAGGCGTTGCAGACCCAGATCGACGAAATGCTGGAAGGCCAGCACGGCCTGGTCGGCGCCTCGTACGAGGTGCTCGAGACCTACCGGATGTTCGCCCACGACCGGGGCTGGAACCGCGGCCTGCAGGAGGCGGTGCGTTCGGGCCTGACGGCCGAGGCCGCGGTCGAGCGGGTCCGCTCCGAACACCGCGCCCGCCTGGGCCAGGCTCGCGACCCCTATCTGCGCGAGCGGCTGCACGACCTGGAAGACCTGAACGACCGGCTGCTGCGCCACCTGTCGGGCGACGTGCACAAGGTGCGCCAGCTGCCCGACGACGCCATCCTGATCGCCCGGAACCTGGGGCCGGCCGATCTCTTGGAATACGACCGCACCAAGCTGAAGGGCATCCTGCTGGAGGAGGGCTCGGCCGCCAGCCACGCCGGCATCGTGGCCCGCGCCCTCGACATCCCCTGTGTCGGCCGCCTGGCCGGTCTGCGCGATCGGGTCAGCGAGGGCGACCCGGTGGTGGTCGACGCCGAGACCCAGGAAGCCTGGCTGCGGCCGCGCCCGGACGTGGTCAAGGCGCTGCGGGCCCGGATGGAGGTCCGCGCCCAGCGCAAGGCCGAGTTCGCCCGCCTGCGCGACACCCCGCCGATCACCAAGGACGGGGCCAAGATCACCCTGCTGATGAACGCCGGCCTGGCCGTCGACCTCGACATCCTGGCCGAGACCGGGGCCGAGGGCATCGGCCTGTTCCGCACCGAGTTCCAGTTCATGGTCGCCGAGGAGCTGCCGCGCCTCGAGGCCCAGACCGTTCTCTACGAGAAGGTGCTGGAGGCCGCCAACGGCATGCCGGTGACCTTCCGCACGCTCGACCTGGGCGGCGACAAGCTGCTGCCGTACATGGAGCTGGAGCGCGAGGACAATCCGGCCCTGGGCTGGCGCGCCGTGCGCATGGGCCTGGACCGTCCGGCCCTGCTGCGCATGCAGATCCGCGCCCTGATCAAGGCCGCCGCCGGCCGGCCGCTGCGGGTGATGTTCCCGCTGGTGGCCAATGTCGACGAGTTCCGCGCCGCCCGCTCGTTCGTCGACCAGGAAGTGGCCTGGGCCCTGAAGCGCGGCCGGCCCGCGCCCGCCCGCCTCGACGTCGGGGCGATGATCGAGGCCCCGTCGCTGCTGTGGCATTTGGACGCGCTGTTGCCGATGACCGACTTCGTTTCGGTCGGCACCAATGACCTGATGCAGTACCTGTTCGCCGCCGACCGGGGCAATCCGAAGGTCTCGGACCGCTACGACCCGCTGTCGCCGGCCGCCCTGCGGGCCCTGAAAACCATCCAGCAGGCCTGCGCCGACACCGGCACGCCGGTGTCCGTCTGCGGAGAAATGGCCGGTCGCCCGCTGGAAGCGTTCGCGTTGATCGCGCTGGGTTTTGAAGCCCTTTCGATGCCGCCGGCCGGCATCGGACCGGTCAAGCAGATGGTGCTGTCGTGCGACCGCGAGGCCGCCCGGCGCAACGTCGAGGCCCTGCTGAAGGGGACCAGCGGATCCTTGCGCGGCGAGATCGAAACCTTGGCCCGGAAGCTCTATGTGGCGGTTTGATCTAAGCTTGGCTATTAACCAAGCGTGACCTTTTAGTACATTGAATCCCGCTACTTAGTTTGATATCCACAAACACTTGTTAAGACTCCGTGCGCTACGGAGTGGGGGAGCGTACGCCGCGTTCGCGCGCGGCGCGATTTTGGGGGCTACTGACTCGCATGCCGCTGGATATGGGCAACGTGAGGCGTTTGCATTTGGTCGCGGACGCTGAAGCGGACGACACACCGGTGGCTGTGGCGCAACCGTCGCTGGACCAGGGGGCCGACATCGGTCTGGCCCTGAAGGCGGCCCGCGAATTCCGCGGTCTGACCACCCAGGACGTCGCCGACGCCACTCGCATCCGCCAGAGCTATATCGAGGCGCTCGAGGACATGCGCCTCGACGACCTGCCCTCGCGCCCGTTCACCATCGGCTATGTTCGCGCCTATGCCGGCCTGCTGGGCCTGGACGGCGACGCCGCCGTGGCCCGCTTCAAGAATGACGCGCCGGACGAGGGCGGCGAGCTGCGCGCCCCGGTCGGCGTGCGCCGCGAGCGCGATCCGCGCCTGGCCCTGATCTTCGCCGGCGGCCTGCTGGTGGTCGGCGCCATCCTGCTGTGGAACGTCGCCCAGCGCGCCATGGCCAAGGACGAGCCGCCGGCCCAGGTGGCCTCGGCCGCCGCCTCGACCCAGGTCCAGGCCCACGCCAGCAACACCCAGGTGGCGCTCGGCGCGCCGCTGCCGGCCCCGGTCGAATCGACCACGCCCGAGCCCTACAAGACCCCCGGCCTCGACGACGCCGCCGCCAACGGCGGTTCGGTCGACGCGGCCCACGCCGCCGCCAAGGCGCGCGATGCGGCCGACGCCAAGGCCGGTGTCGTCGATCCTAGCGCCCAGTTCGTGCTGGGCGGACCGTTCAAGCCCAAGGGCGCGGTGATGGGCGCTTCGCCCGCCGAGTCCTCGGGCGTCATCCTGCAGGCCCGCAAGGCCGCCACCCTGGTGGTGCGCGGCGCCGACGGCCAGGTCTATTTCGCCCGCGCCCTCGCCGCTGGCGAGGCCTATCGCGCCCCGCGCACGCCCGGCCTGACCGCCGACGTCTCGGATCCGGCGGTGTTCGAGGTCTATGGCAATGGCGTGCTGACCGGCCGTCTGCAATCGAGCCAGACGGCCCTGAGCAAGCTGGTCCCGGCCGCGCCCGCGGCGCCGAAGCCGGCGGTGGCGGTGGCGGCTCCGAAGCCTCAATAATTCCCTTCTCCCCTTGCGGGAGAAGGTGGCCGCGAAGCGGACGGATGAGGGGTTGAAAGCCCCTTTCCGACAGGTCCGCGCGACCCCTCATCCGTCGCCTGGCGGCGACACCTTCTCCCGCAAGGGGAGAAGGAATGGGAAGGGCCCTTCTATCCGCCCCCAACACCCTCTAAATTACCCCCATGGCCGCAGACCACACGCACGTCCGTCCCTGGCGCATGATCACGCGTCGGCAATCGCGCAAGATCCGCGTCGGCAATGTCGAGGTGGGCGGCGACGCGCCGATCACCGTCCAGTCGATGACCAACACCCTGACCAGCGACGCCAAGGCGACGCTGGAGCAGATCCGCCAGCTGGAAGAGGCTGGCGCCGACATCGTGCGGGTCAGCTGCCCCGACGTCGACAGCACCGCCGCGTTCAAGACCATCGCCCGCGAGGCCAAGGTCCCGCTCGTGGCCGACATCCACTTCCACTACAAGCGCGGCATCGAGGCGGCCCAGGCTGGCGCGGCCTGCCTGCGGATCAATCCGGGCAATATCGGCTCGGCCGACCGGGTGCGCGACGTGATCCAGGCGGCCCGCGATCACGGCTGCTCGATGCGGATCGGCGTCAACGCCGGCTCACTGGAACGCGAGCTGCTCGAGAAATACGGCGAGCCGTGCCCCGAGGCGATGGTCGAGAGCGCCCTCAACCACGCCCGCATCCTGCAGGACCACGACTTCCACGAGTTCAAGATCTCGGTGAAGGCGTCCGACCCGTTCATGACCGTGGCCGCCTACTACCAGCTGGCCGAGGCCATCGACTGCCCGCTGCACCTGGGCGTCACCGAGGCCGGGGCGCAGCGCACCGGCACGGTGAAGTCCTCGATCGGCATCGGCTCGATGCTGTGGGCCGGTATCGGCGACACCATCCGGGTGTCGCTGGCCGCCGATCCCGTCGAGGAGATCAAGGTCGGCTTCGACATCCTGAAGTCGCTGGGCCTGCGCCACCGCGGCGTCAACATCATCGCCTGCCCGTCGTGCGCCCGGCAGGGCTTCAACGTCATCAAGACGGTGGAGGCCCTGGAAGAACGGCTGGCCCACATCTCCCAGCCCATGTCGCTGTCGATTATCGGCTGCGTCGTGAACGGTCCGGGCGAGGCCCTGATGACCGACATCGGCTTCACCGGTGGCGGAGCCGGGGCGGGCATGGTCTACATGGCCGGCAAGCCTGACCACAAGCAATCCAACGACGGCATGATCGATCACATCGTCGAGCTCGTCGAAAAGAAGGCCGCCGAGCTGCAAGCGGCCAAGGACGCCGAGGTTCTGGCGGCGGAATAGGGAGTCGAACGATGCGCGCGATGCTTCACGGGTTGGCGGCGGTCCTCGTCCTGGCTTCGGCGTCCGCCGCGTTCGCCGAAAAGCACCGGGAGCCGCCCGAGGCCGAACTGGCCAAGATGCTCGAAGGCCGCACGGCCGGGAAGCCGGTCGACTGTCTCAACCAGCGCCTGATGGGCGCTTCGCGGATCATCGACAAGACGGCCATCGTCTATGAGATGCCGGGCGGCGCCCTCTATGTGAACCGGCCCAGCGGCGCGGCCTTCCTGCACCGTGACGCCACATTGGTGACCAAGACCAACGGCGGGCAGCTGTGCCGGATGGACATCGTCACGCTGATCGATCCCGGCTCGCGCATCTCGCAGGGTTCGGTCAGCCTGAACGCCTTCGTTCCGTACCCCAAACCCGGTCGATGAGGCGCCGGCCGAGCGGGCTCGATCCGCGCACGGCGCATTTCCACTAGCCACGACGCCCCATCACGGCTAACGCCGCGTCATGATCGAACCTCATCCGTCCGGCGGCTACATCCTGGAAGAACTGTCCGTCGGGATGGTGGCCGAAAAGCGCGTGACCGTCACCGAACAGCGCATCGGCCAGTTCGCCGAGGCTTCGGACGACTTCAACCCCGTGCACATGGACGAGGCCTTCGCGGCCAAGACCGCCTATCGCGGCCGGATCGCCCACGGCCTGCTGTCGGCCTCGTTCGGCTCGGCGGTGGTCGGCACCATCCTGCCGGGGGCCGGCTCGATCTACCTGTCCCAGACCCTGGCCTTCCACAAGCCGGTGCGGATCGGCGACGTGGTCGTCGCCCGCATCACCGTCGCGGCCATCGACGAGGTCAGCGCCCGGGTGACCCTGCGCTGCGAGGCCCTGGTCGGCGACGAGCCGATCATGGACGGCGAAGCCGTGGTGCGGGTGCCGCGCCGCCGGCGGCCCCACAAGAGCTAGCCCGTCAGGTCTGCAGCCGCAGGCCGATCACGCCCAGGACCACCAGCGCCATCGCGCCCAGCCGCGGCCCGGTCACCGGCTCCTTCAGCAGAACCGCGCCGACGATCACCGCGCCGACGGCGCCGATCCCGGTCCAGACCACATAGGCCGCGCCGAGGGGCAGGCGCTGCAGGGCCTTGGTCAGCAGGGCGATGAACAGAACGAGCAGGGCGACCGAAGCCGCGCCCCAGCCGAGATGGCTGAACCCGTCCGCGCGCTTGGCGGCATAGGCCCAGGCCACGTCGGTCAGGCCCGAGGCGACCAACAGCATCCACGCGCCGCCGGTCGTCATGCGCCTTGCCCCAGGACCTTGGCCGCGAGAAATCCCGGCGCCAAGGCCTGCAGCTGGGCGCTGGCGTCGGCGAGGCCGTCGGCGATCGCCTCGGCCGGGCCCACCGTCGGTCCGGCCCCGATCACCGTCGCGTCCGAGAGGCCGATGAAGGCCAGGGCCGCCTTCAGATAGGGCGTCGCCAGGTCCTGGCGGCCGTAGCTCAGCCCGGACCGATAGTCGCCGGAGCTGGCCAGCACCGCCACGACGGGCCTGGGGCGGAGCAGGGGCGCATAGCCCTCGCCGGGCGTGAAGCGGAACGTGAGGCCCGGCTGGGTGACCAGGTCGATATAGTGCTTGAGCTTGTAGGGAATGCCGAAGTTCCACAGCGGCGAGGCGATGACCACGGCGTCCGCGCGGGCCAGCCGCTGGACCATGGCCTCGACCCCGCGCCAGGCGTCGATCTCCGCCGCGTCGTGGGCGCGGCCGGCCAGGCAGGCGTACTTGGCCTGCAGCAGGGCGCCGTCCAGTTCGGGCAGGGGCTTGGCCCAGAGATCCAGACGATCCACCGTCACGCCGCCGTGGGACGACAGTTGCTCGACGAACTCCCCCGCCAGCGCCGTCGAGATCGAGGACGGGCCTCGCGGCGAGGCTTCGATGAACAGAAGGCGAGACATGGAAGGCTCCGATCCTGGCCGTGACGGCCGCACCGATCCGATCTAGTTTCGTGTCCCCGCGACGAAAATAGCCAAGAAGGCGAAGATGATTCGCAAGGATGCGAATGGCATCGACTATGCCGACGTCGAGCTGGTCGTGGCCCTGGCGCGCGGCGCCTCGATCAAGGCGGCCGCCCGGGCGCTGGGCGCACACGTCGCCACGGTCTATCGCCGGCTGGGCCGCATCGAACAGCGGCTGGGCGGGCCGCTGTTCGAACGGGATGACGGCCGGCTGTTCCCCAACGCCCGCGCCGCGCCGATCCTCGAGGCCGCCGAGGCGCTTTCGGAGCGACTGCACGCCCTCGACCTGACCCTGGCCGCCGCCGACGCCCGGCTGGTGGGGCCGCTGGCGGTGACGACGCCGGACTCGCTGATCGGGCCGGTCTGCCGCCTGGTCCACGCCTTCCAGCGAGCGCATCCCGGCGTCGAGATCTCCCTGACCGTGTCGAGCGCCTTCGCCGACCTGGGGCGACGCGAGGCCGACGTCGCCATCCGCCCGACCCGCACGCCGCCCGAGACGCTGCTGGGGCGGCTCGTCGGCGGCTTCGACTTCCGGGTCTATGTCGCCCGCGACGCCCCCGCCGAGGGGCTGGGCTGGATCACGTTCGACGACAGCATGCTGGGCGCGCCGTCCGCGCGATGGGTCGCGCACAGGGGGCAGGCGGAGGGCTCCAGCTGCCGGGTCAACAGCATGGCGGTGGCGGCCGAGGCGGCGGCGAGCGGCCTTGGCCGCGCGGTCCTGCCGGAATACCTGGCCGACGCACGGCTGCGCGGCGTCGGCCAACCTATCCCCGAACTGGCGTCAGAGCTGTGGGTGCTGTCGCATCCCGACCTCAGGGCCTCGCCTCGGATCCGCGCCTTCACCGCCTTCGCGACGGAACACCTGCGGGATGGGTTGATCCGGCCAGAGAGCGGCTAGGGCCGCGCCCAATTTCCCTCTCTCATAGAGAGAGGGAGGGGCCCGCCGCGAAGCGGTGGGAGGGTGAGAGGTTTCACCGCTGGCCGGAAATCCGGAGACAATGAGTTCCTCCCAAACGCCGACCTCCCCGGCGAAGGCCGGGGCCCAGATGCGTCCTGAGCGTTTGGGGTGTTCGCGATCCGCTGATCGGGCAGGACCGCGGGCGCTTGGTGGGTTCGATCTGGGCCCCGGCCTTCGCGGGGGAGGTCGGGAGAAGCGGCGCTTCGTTCTGAGAGATTATAACCTCTCACCCTCCCATGCTCCGCATGGACCCCTCCCTCTCTCTATGAGAGAGGGGATAGTTCATCACCCCTCAACCAGCGCCGCGCGTTCTTCGCTGGTCAGCGGACGCCAGCGGCCTTCCGGCATCTCGCCCAGGGTCAGCGGGCCGATGCGGACGCGGAACAGGTCGACGACCTTCAGCTCGACCAGCTCGCACATCCGGCGGATCTGGCGGTTGCGGCCTTCGCGCAGGACGATGCTCAGGCGCTGGTCGGAGATGACCTCGACCTCGGCCGGGCGCAGCTCGCGGCCGTCCAGTTCCAGGCCGAAGCGCAGCAGCTCCAGCTTCTCCTCCGTCAGCTCGCCCATCACCGCGACCCGGTATTCCTTTTCCAGGTCCGACTGCGGGCCGATCACGGCCTTGGCCACGACGCCGTCTTGCGACAGCAGCAGCAGGCCGCGCGAGTCCTTGTCCAGGCGGCCGATCGGCGGCAGCAGGTCGCCCGACTGCGGGATCGGCGCGGGCACGCCGCCCCAGATGTTCTGGCGGGTCAGCAGGCGGGCTGCCGGGATCTGGCCGGGGTCCGGCTGGGACGACACCACGCCGACCGGCTTGTGGATCATGTAGGTGTAGGCCGCGTTCAGCTGGGCCGTGGCGCGGTCGGCCAGCACCAGGGTCTGGCCGGGCAGGATCTTGCGGCCGACGTCCTCGACGACCTCGCCGTCGATCGAGACCAGGCCTTCGGCGATCAGGGCCTCGGCTTCGCGGCGCGAGCAGACGCCGCTCTGGGCCAGCCACTTGTTGACCCGCTGGGGCTCGTCCTCGCCGTAGGTGCGGGTGAAGGCCATGGTCTAGCCGAAGCTCTCTTCGAGGCTGGCCAGGCGCTCGGCCTGATCCTCGGCGATCAGCGGGTTGATCACGTCGTCCAGGGCGTCGCCCTCCATGATCCGCGCCAGGTTGTAGAGGGTCAGGTTGATGCGATGGTCGGTGACCCGGCCCTGCGGATAGTTGTAGGTGCGGATGCGTTCCGAGCGGTCGCCGCTGCCGACCTGGCTCTTGCGGGCGTCGGAGCGGGCGGTGTCCAGGGCCTCGCGCTGCATGTCGTACAGGCGCGCCTTCAGGTTCTTCATGGCCCGGGCGCGGTTCTGGTGCTGCGACTTTTCCGAGCTGGTCACCACCACGCCGGTGGGCAAGTGGGTGATGCGCACGGCCGAGTCGGTCTTGTTGACGTGCTGGCCGCCGGCCCCCGACGAGCGGTAGGTGTCGATCCGCAGGTCGCTGTCCTTGATGTCGATCTCGACGTCCTCGGCCTCGGGCAGGACGGCGACCGTGGCGGCCGAGGTGTGGATGCGGCCTTGCGCCTCGGTGGCCGGCACGCGCTGCACCCGGTGCACGCCGCTCTCGAACTTCAGCCGGCCGAACACGCCGTCGCCGGTGATCGAGGCGACGATTTCCTTGTAGCCGCCCATCTCGCCTTCCGAGATGCTGTCGATCTCGACGCGCCAGCCCTGCAGAGTGGCGTAGCGCTGATACATGCGGAACAGGTCGCCGGCGAACAGGGCCGCTTCGTCGCCCCCTGTGCCAGCCCGCACTTCGAGAATGGCGGAAGCGTTCTCGTCCTTGTCCTTGGGGGCCAGCATCAGGGCCAGTTCGTGCTCCAGGGCGGGGAGCTTGTCGTCCAGGGCCTGGATCTCGTCGCGGACCATGGCGGCCATTTCGGGATCGGCCGCCATCTCGTCCAGCTCGGCGCGCTCGGCGGAGAGCTTGGCCAGGCGCTCGACGGCCTCGGCCACCGGGCGCAGCTCGGCGTGCTCCTTGGAGAGCTTGACGATCTCGGTCCCGTCGGTCGCGGCGCCCATGCGGGCTTCCACTTCGCGGTAACGGTCGAGAACCTGATCGAGGCGGGCCTGGGGCAGTCGCAAGGGGCTTGTCGTGTGGCTGATTGAACGGTCGGTCTGTCTAAAGCCTTTCCCCGCCGAAGGGAATGGATCGGGGAGAAACCCGTTCGGGCTCGTAGGCCAGACGGGCCCGCAGCCGCGGGGCGACGCATAAGTATTTCGCATAGGTAGTTATTGAAAACGCTCAAGCGGGTCGCTACCTGCGCTGTGCGGCTCGGCCGGAGGGTTCGGCGGGCCTAGCGAGGGAATCCCTATGTCCGTCTCCATCCAGCACGTCGCCGTGACCTCGATCACGCGCGGCCTCAAGACGCTCTCGGCCCTGCTCGACAAGGCCAAGGCCCACGCCGAGGCCGCCGGGACCAACCCGGACGCCTATGTCCAGGCGCGCCTGTTCGAGGACATGCTGCCGCTGGCCGGCCAGATCCAGCGCGCCTCCGACACCGCCAAGGGCGCCACCGCCCGCCTGGCCGGCGTCGAGGCCCCCAGCTTCGCCGACGAGGAAACCACCTTCGCCGACCTGCAAGCCCGCGTCGCCAAGACCCTGACCTTCGTCGAGGGCGTGCCGGCCTCGGCGTTCGACGGGGCCGAGAGCCGCGAGATCGAGGTGCCGGCCGGGCCGTTCACCCTGGGCTTCACGGGCCAGGACTACCTGCTGGAGTTCGTGCTGCCGAACTTCCAGTTCCACGTCGTCACCGCCTACGACATCCTGCGCAATCAAGGCGTGCCGCTGAGCAAGCGGGATTATCTGAACCTGGGTCCGGAACGGGTGAAGACGGCGGCTTAAGAGGGGCGGAGGGCGGCTAACTTGCCCCCTCCGCGCCTGCGGCGCTCCTCCCCCGGAGGGGGAAGAAGGAGCGCGTTTCTTCCGCCCCCTCCGGGGGCGGACGACCGCGAAGCGGTCAGGTGGGGGCAAGTAGCCGCTCAGAACGCCGGCTTGACCTCGATCGACACCACCTGGCGCGGGGCCCGCGACGGCCGCAGATCTCCGTCCACCACCAGCCGATACGGCCCCTCGCGGGCGTCCAGCTTGTGGCCGTTGACGGTGTCGGCGACCACCACCGGATTGGCGCGGTAGACGGGATCGGTCTCGGCCAGCGACAGCACGCTGAAGAAGCCGTCGGCCGAACGGGCGATCACCACCTGGTTCAGATAGCGGCCCATCAGCCGCTCGCCGTGCACCACCCCGGCCTGGGCCAGTACGGCGTCGAGCCGCACGCCCTCATAGGTGACGCTGGCCCCCTTGACCGTGATCGTCGCCTTGGCGCGCGGCAGGGCGGCCAGGTCCTTGGGACCCAGCACCACGCTGTCGCGGCCGGCGATGGTGACCGTCAGGTCCTGGGCTTGGACGGCGGTGGCGAGGGCGAAGGTGGCGGCGAGGGCGAGCAGCAGGCGCATGGGGGCTCCAAATCATTGTCATCCCGGCCGCAGCGTAGCGGAGAGCCGGGACCGCCGCGAACGCTGAGTTTGCGGCGGTCCCGGATCGGCGCGCTGCGCCCCCGGGTCAAGCCCGGGGCGGGATGACAACGTGGGACGCTACCCGTGCGACCGCATCACCGGCAGCGCGGGCGCCTCGGACGCCACCTCACGTGGCGCCGGCGCCGGCGCGGCCTTGTGGTCGACGAGCAGCGGGTACAGCGAGACAACCAGCAGCGCGGCCATGGTGACATTGAATGTCCGCAGCACGGCCGGGCGGTCCAGGAACGGCCGCAGGCCTTGGCCGAAGCCGGCCCAGGCGGCGCTGCACGGCGCGCCGACCAGCATGAAGGTCCCGGCCAGCAGCGGCACGATGGTCCAGCCCGAGCCCTCCGGCGTGTAGGTCGTCACCGTGCTCAGGGCCATGGCCCAGGCCTTGGGATTGACCCACTGGAACGCGGCGGCCTGCAGGAAGGTCATCGGCTTGCCCAGGCTCTTGTCGCTCACCGAGCTGGACATGGCGATCTTCCAGGCCAGCCACAGCATGTAGGCCGCCCCGACCCAGCGCAGCACCTCGTGCAGCACCGGATAGGCGCGGAACAGGCCGCCCAGGCCAAAGCCCATGGCCAGCACCATGAAGCCCAGGCCGCAGCTGATCCCCAGGATGTGCAGCACCGTGCGGCGGAAGCCGAAGTTTGCGCCGGATGCGAGCAGCATCATGTTGTTCGGGCCGGGCGTGCCGGCCGTGGCGAAGGCGAACAGGACGAAAGCGAGCAGCAGTTCCGGGGTCATCACGGCCTCCCATCGGGCAAGATGTCACCGTGATGATTTCGATTGTATCGCGAGTCAAACCGCATATTGTTATGGTGACAATATAGGAGACGGTTGTGGTCCAGGCCTGGACGCCAGTGATCCCCGACGGCGAGGCGCCGCTGTACGAGCGGCTGGTGGGCGTGCTGCGCGGCGACATCGCCTCGGGCGTGCTGGCGGCCGGCGCGCGCCTGCCGCCGCAGCGCGAGCTGGCCTATCGGCTGGGCGTGGGCCTGGGCACGGTGACGAGGGCCTATGTCGAGGCCGAGAAGGCCGGGCTGGTCAGCGCCCATGTCGGCCGCGGCAGCTTCGTCAACGCCCTGACCGCCCACCGGCCGTTCGAGCGCGACGGACCGATCAACCTGGCCCAGAACATCGCCCTGTCGGCCCCGGCCACCAACCGGATCGCCGAGGCCCTGGCCCGCCTGCGCAAGCGCTCGGACCTGGCCGAGCACCTGGCCTACGCGCCGCCCACGGGGCACGAGGCCCAGCGGCGGGCCGGGGCGGCCTGGCTGGCGCGGACCAGCAGCTACGAGGCGGTCGATTGGCGGCGGCTGATCTGCTGCGCCGGCGCCCAGCAGGGCCTGTCCCTGGCGCTGGGCGCGGTGCTGCGGCCCGGCGACGTGCTGCTGACCGAGGCTCTGGCCTATCACGGCCTCAAGGCCCTGGCGGCCCACAGCGGTTGGCGGGTCAGGGGCCTGGCTATGGACGCCGAGGGCCTGCGTCCCGACGCCCTGGAGGAAGCGATCCAGGCGACCGGCGCACGGGTGCTGGCGGTGCTGCCGACCCTGCAGAACCCGACGGGTCGGATCATGAGCCGCTCGCGCCGCGACACGATCGTCGCCATCGCCCGCAAGCACGACCTGACCCTGGTCGAGGACGACATCTACGGCGCCTATGCCGACGACGCCCCGCCGCCGTTCGCCATGCTGGCCCCGGAGCGGACCTTCCACATCTCGGGAGTGTCCAAGACCCTGGCCCCGGGCCTGCGCGCCGGCTTCCTGGTCGCTCCGGCCGCCGAGGCCTTCGAGCGGGTGCTGGACGCGGTGCGGGTGGTGACCTTCGCCCCGCCGGCGTTCGGCGGGTTGATCGCCACTCAATGGATCGAGGACGGCGTCGCCGACGCGATTTTGGCCGAGGTGCGCGACGAGGCCGCCGTGCGCCTGGTCATGGCCCGCGAGATCCTCGGTCCCGCGATCGAGGCCCCGCGCTCGGACACCGCCCCGCACGTCTGGCTGCCGATGAGCGAGCTGGAGGCCGAGCGCCTGGCCGGCCGGGCCCTGCGCGGCGGGGCCGAGGTCACGCCGCCGTCGGCCCCGGTGATCGAACCGGGCTTCGGCAGCGGCGTCCGCGTCTGCCTGGGCGCGACCCCCGATCGGGAGACCTTGCGACGGGGACTGGAGATCGTGGCCGGGGCGCTGTCCAGCGAGGTCGGCGAGCGGTCGCGGGCGATGGTTTAGGCCATAAAAACTGTCATCCCGGCCGTAGCGAAGCGAAGAGCCGGGACCGCGACAAGCTCAGAGTTTCCGGCGGTCCCGGATCGGCGCGCTACGCGCTTGTCCGGGATGACAGTTTTTATGGTCACCACATCAACGTCTTCACCCACGTCGAGCCATCCGGCGCCGGCGACACGACCTTGACCACCACCTGGCTGTCCTTGGCCAGCCAGAAGGTCGCCGGCTTGCCGTCGGGGCGGTTGTAGTCGGTGGTCATCACCCAACAGTCGACCTTGCCGCCGGCCGAGCTGGTCAGGACCTGGCTGCTCGTCACCTTGAACACGTAGGGCGCCGGCGGGCCGCCGCCCGGGTGGTGGAAGACGATCCTGGCCTCGTAGCCGGCCGCCAGCGGCAGGGCCTGCAGGAACTCGGTGTCGGTCTCGAAATTGAAGCTGGGCTCCGGCGAGGCCACGTCATAGGCGGCCTGGGCGTTGCCGGGCAGGTCCTTCAGGCCGACGATCCGGTCGGGCTTGAAGTCGAAGCCCTCGATCTTGGTCTGGCCGTCCTTGGTGGTGCGGCGCTCGTGGGTGAACGGCCGGAAGGTGCCCAGCTCGAACCACGAGTCCAGCGTCTTGACGTTGCCCAGCGTCGCCCCGTCCCAGTGCTGGACGATGTGCAGGCGCTTGACCCCGGCCGGGTCGGGCTCGATGCGAATCTCGCGGGTCCAGACGTCCATCGGCTGGATGGTGTCGCCCACCTGCCGGTATCGCAGGTAGCGGTGCACGGCCGGCTTGACCTTGTCGAACCGCGCCAGCGGCTGGCCGACCGGCACGGGCGTCACCGCTGCCCAGGCGGTGGAGGCCGATGCCGCGACGGCGAGCGCGGCGCCGAAGGCCGCGCGGAACATGAAACGCATGGAGAGCCCCTGATCACAGAACGCGGGCATGTGAGGGCAGGGGGCGGCGCGGCGCCACTTAAGGTTCGGTAATGCGCTGAGAGGGAGAGATCAGCAAAATCGTTGCCTCCCTAGGCCTTGTGCCTAGGGCCCATGGATCGGCTGGGTTCGGCAAGGACGGCGCGCTCCGTCCGTGTGGTCGCCTACCCTGTGGCGTCGCGCGAGCGGAAGCATGGGTCCTAGGCACAAGGCCTAGGAAGGCAGGGTTGTTGGCTTGAAGGCGGTTTTCCGGCTCAGCCGCCCCCTACAGCGCCTTTTCCATGATCACGAAGCAAAGGTCGTCGCGCTGCGGCACGCCGAAGCGTTCGTCGCCGTACGGGAAGGGTTCGGTCTCGCCGGTCAGGCGGTAGCCGCGCCGCTCGTACCAGGCGATCAGGGTGTCGCGGACCGAGATGACGGTCATCCGGATGGTCTTGCCGCCGCGCGCCTTGGCGTAGGCCTCGCAGGTCTCCAGCATCGCCCGGCCGATCCCGCCGTCCTGGCGCAGCGGCGAGACCGTGACCATGCCGACATACCAGGCGTCGTCACCAGCGAGCTCCAGCCAGGCGCAGGCATAGGGCTTCTCCCACTCTTCGTCGCGGAAGGTCAGGAGGGTCGAGCCCGGCTTGGCGGCGAGGTCGGCGCGCAGGGTGGCCTCGTCGGTGCGCTGGCCGCCCAGCAGGTAGCTCTCGCTGGTCCAACCCTGCTGGGCCAGCTCGCCGCGATAGGCCGAGTTCACCAGGGCGGCGATGTCGGCCAGCTCGTGGTCCTTGTAGAGGGTCAGCAGCGGCATGGTGGGTTCCTGGCGGAAAAGGCGCGGCAAGCTAGGGCGGGAAGGTTTCAGAGGGAAGACGAGATCTCATCTCTCCTCCCCCTCTGGGGGAGGGGGACCGGCGAACGCCGGTGGAGGGGCCCTGTGCGGTCGCGGACGCACCACCGCTTCGCGACCCCCTCCGTCTCGATGCGTATTCGCATCGATCCACCTCCCCCTAATGGGGAGGAGAGACCAGATCTACCGCCCCCGCACCTTCTTCCACGCCCCGCCGGTCACCCGCCGGACCATGCCCGCCTCGCGCTTGATCATCTCCCAGGGGTGGAAGGCCAGGCCCACCGTGTCGGCCATGGCCGCGCCGCGCGCGCCCATTGGCCGTTCGGGGCCGGTGGTGGAGTCGACGGCGGTCTGGTGCTCGATCTCGGCGTTCAGTTCGGCGCCCACGAGGATGGCCATGATCGAGAACCACACCCAGACCATGAAGGCGATCACCGCCCCCAGCGGGCCGTAGGTGGCGTCGTAATGGGCGATGCGGTTGACATAGAGCGAGAAGCCCAGCGAGCCGGCCAGCCATCCGGCCGAGGCGGCGGCCGCCCCGATCCACACCCACCGCCAGCGCGCCTGGGCCCGGCTGGGGGCGAAGCGGTAGAGCACCCCGAACGCCAAGGCGGTCATGGCCATCACGCTCAGCCAGCGGATCGGCGCCAGGATCCCGTCCAGCGCCGACAGCCGGGCGGCCTTCAGCAGGATCGGCGTGATGATCAGCACGCCCGAGGCCATCGCCGCATAGAGCAGGGCGCAGAAGGTGAAGAGATAGCTGAGCAGGGTGCGCGGCACGAGATGGCGCTTTTCCTCCTCGTCATAGGCGATGTTCAGGCCGTCGAAGAGCGCCCGCATGCTGGCGTTGGCGCTCCAGATCGACAGCAGCAGGCTGAAGGCGAAGGCCACGCCCAGCTTGCCCTCGCCCTGGTTGGCCAGGCGCAGCATCTGCTCGCCGACGATTTGGACCACGCTGGGCGGGAAGACGCCCTGCATGCCGCGCAGCTGCTCCTCGACGGTGCGCACGTCGGCGAACAGGCCGTACAGCGACACGAAGGCGCCGATGGCCGGGATCAGGGCCAGCAGGGTGTAGAAGGTCACGCCCCCGGCCACGGCCGGCAGGCGGTCGACGCTGATCTCGCGCCAGGTGCGCCACAGGATGTCGCGCCAGCCCAGCAGCGGAATATGGCCCGGATGGCGCGCCGCCCGGCCCCGGCGCGGTTCGGCCTCGTCGAACTCGTGCGGCGGCATCGCCCGATCCTCGGAGAGGCCCGGCGGATCGATGATCGGCTCTTCGGTCGGCTTCTTGGCTGGAAGGGCGAACGGCGTCAGCGCCAGCAGCACGATCCACGGCGCCAGATGGTACGGACGCGACTTCAACCAACTCAGGATCGGACGCGGCGATGCGTCGGTCATGGGCGCCCTCCAGGCCAGGGAAACCCCGATGGCCGCGCTCTGTTCCGCATTGCGGCGCTGAAAGCCTTGCCATAGCCCGAGTCGGCCACGATCTTGCGCGCCATGGACGCCCGGATCGCCTCGATTTACCGCCACCCCGTCAAGGGCTTCACGCCCGAGCGGCTGACCTCGGCCGCGCTGGAGGCGGGGGCGTGCTTCCCCTGCGACCGGCTCTACGCGGTCGAGGACGGGCCCAGCGGCTTCGATCCCGCCGCGCCGGACCACATCTCGAAGATGAAGTTCACGGTGCTGGCCAAGATCCCGGCCGTCGCCAAGGCGCGCACAGCCTATGATGCGGCCACTGGAGTATTCAGCGCCACGGCCGAGGGCCATGAGGGCTTCGCCGGTGATCTGCGCACCGACGCGGGGCGGGCGGCCTTCGAGGCCTGGCTGGCTGGCCTGCTGGGCGACGAGGTCTCCGGCCCGTTGAAGGTCATCGAGGGGCCCGGCGCGCACCGGTTCATGGACAGCAAGTCCGGCTACGTCTCGATCGTCAACCTGGCCAGCGTGCGCGACCTCGGGCGGCGCGTGGGCATGGACCTGGATCCGCTGCGCTTCCGCGCCAACCTCTATGTCGAGGGCTGGCCGGCCTGGGTCGAGAACGACTGGACGGGCAAGACCCTGACCGTCGGCGGCGCGACCGCCGAGGTGCTGAAACCCATCGTCCGCTGCGCCGCCACCCACGTCGACCCCACGACCGCCGAGCGCGACGTCGAGCTGGTGAAGGCGCTGTTCGACAATTACGGCCACATGTTCTGCGGGATCTACCTGAACGTCACGCAGGGCGGGACGGTCGGGGAGGGTGATCGGGTGGCGTTGGGCTAGTCAGCTTCGCCATCCCGCCATTCTCCTGTCATCCCGGCCGCAGCGAAGCGGAGAGCCGGGACCGCGGAAAGCTCGGCGCTTCCGGCGGTCCGGGATCGGTCCTGCGGACCGTCCGGGATGACAGCCGAAGTCGGATATTGGAACGCTCTCCCCAAAGCGCTAAACCCCCGCCCATGACCCTGACCCT
The DNA here is from genome assembly GCF_001425745.1 of Caulobacter sp. Root343. Taxonomy (GTDB): domain Bacteria; phylum Pseudomonadota; class Alphaproteobacteria; order Caulobacterales; family Caulobacteraceae; genus Caulobacter. Next base: position 214,425 of record NZ_LMDF01000006.1, read on the forward strand.
CGTCAAAGCCTGGACCGCCGCCAAGGATCGCCTGAAGGCGGCGGGCATCGATCAGCCGTCCATCGACGCGCGCCTGATGCTGGAAGTGGCCGCCGACGTCTCGCGCACCGAGATCGTCACCGATCCCTATCGCGAGCTGAGCGCCGAGCAGGAAGCCACTCTCGAGGACTACCTCTCGCGCCGCGCGCGCCGCGAGCCGGTCAGCCACATCATCGGCCGCAAGGGCTTCTGGAAGATCCTGCTGCAGGTCAACAAGAACGTCCTGACCCCCCGTCCCGAGACCGAGGTCATCGTCGACGAGGTGCTGAAGGCCTTCCCCGAAGCGATGCACTTCAACATGCTGGACCTGGGGGTCGGCTCGGGCACGATCCTGCTGGCGGTGCTGGCCGAGCGGCCGGCGGCCAAAGGCCTGGGGGTCGACGCTTCCGCCGAGGCCCTGGCCGTGGCCCGCGACAACGCCGCCAGCCTGGACCTCAACACCCGCGCGGCCTTCCTGGACGGCGACTGGACCGCGGGCCTGGGCGACGCGACCTTCGACCTGGTGGTCTCCAACCCGCCCTACATCCCGACCGCCGACATCGACACCCTGGAGCCGGAGGTTCGCGACCACGAACCGCGCCTGGCCCTGGACGGCGGGGCCGACGGCCTGGACGCCTATCGCCTGCTGGCCCCGGAGATCCTGCGGGTGCTGAAGCCCGGCGGCATGTTCGCCGTCGAGATCGGCTTCGACCAGTCCAAGGCCGTCGAGGCCCTGTTCCGCCAGGCCGGCGGCCAGGAGGTCCGGACGGTCAAGGACCTGTCGACCCACGACCGCGTTGTCACCGGGGTGAAAAATCCCTTGGAAAGCCGGGCGTGAACCGTTAGACGAGTCATGTCTCCTTCCAGATCGCCGGGTGACGGGAAAAGCAGACGTCGTTGACGCTTAGGCGTCGGGCGCATGCGAGGCTCCCCCGGCAGGCGCGCCCGGTCCGCCGGTCGCCGCGCCGCAAGGCAGGGCGGGGGCTCTACGGAAACCAGTGTCTCTGAAACCGACCCAGGGTTCGACCCGCTCAGAGACCAGCAAGGCCGGACGCGCCAGCAAAAGACTGACCTCCGGACAGGTTCAGAAGAGAACATGAGAGATTTCAAAGGCATGAAGCGCCAACGCGGCCGCAACAATCGCGGCGGCAACGGCGGCAAGCCTCAACAGCACAACGCCAACCGCGCGTTCGACTCGAACGGGCCCGAAGGGGTCAAGGTTCGCGGCGCGGCCCAGAGCGTCTACGAAAAGTACCAGCAGCTGGCCCGCGACGCGACGTCGTCCGGCGACCGGGTGCTGGCCGAGAACTATCTGCAGCACGCCGAGCACTATTTCCGTGTCCTGCGGGCCATCCAGCCGAATCGTCCAGTCAGCGACATCGTCGGCAAGGACGTCTACGCGGCGTACGAGATCGACTTCGAGGCCGAGCCCGAAGAGGCCGAGGCCGTCGAGGCTCCGGCCCAGGCCGAGAACCAGGGCGACGGCGGCGAGGGCGGTGAAGGCGAACAGCGCCGCGACCGCTTCGAGAACCGTGATCGCGACCGCAACCGCAACTTCGACAACCGTGACAACCGTGACCGCAACCGCGATGACCGTCCCCGCGACGGCGTCCGCGAAGGCGAAGGTCGCCGCGACCGCTGGCGTGACCGCGACGACCGTCCCCGTGACGATCGGCCTCGTGATGATCGTCCCCGCGACGACCGCCCGCGTGATGATCGACCCCGTGATGATCGTCCCCGTGATGATCGTCCCCGCGACGACCGCCCGAGGGATGACCGTCCTCGTGACGACCGCCCTCGTGACGACCGCCCTCGTGACGACCGCCCCCGTGACGACAGGCCGCGCGAAGACCGTTTCCGTGACGACCGTCCCCGCGATGATCGTCCGCGCGACGACCGTCCGGTCGCCGCCGAGGGCGAGGCCCAGCCGCAAGGCGCCGAGGGCGAGGGCCGCGAAGGCCGCCGCCGTGGCCGTGACCGCAACCGCGATCGCGACTGGCAGCCGCGCGGCGACCGCGATCCGATGGCCGTGATCGAGCCGGAAGCCTCGCCGCTGCCGACCTCCAGCGCCGCCCCGGCCAGCGAGAGCTCGCCGGTGCTGCGCGGCCAGGACGGCGCCGTCAGCGAGGCCCCGGCCTTCCTGGGCCGCAAGACCGCCCGCGCCGCCGCCGCGCCGGCCGCCGTCGAGGCGGTCGCCGCCGAGGCTCCGGCCGCGGCCGCCAACGCCGAGGGCGGCGAAGAGGCCAAGAAGCCCCGCCGCCGCCGCGCCCCGCGCAGCTTCGAGGCGGGCGAGGGCGCTCCGGCCGGTTCGGGCTCCGAAGAGGCCTGAGGCTAGGTCATCGATGTTTCGGAAAGGGAGCCGTGAAAGCGGCTCCCTTTTTCGTTGGGCGGACGCCTAGCTCGACCGACCCCCTCTCCCTGTCATCCCGGAAGCCTCGCAGAGGCTATCCGGGACCGCAGGAAGCGTTGCGTCTGTGGCGGTCCCGGCTCTCCGCTTCGCTGCGGCCGAGATGACACTCTAGTTTGGCCTTGGATCGTGTTTGATACTGAGGACAGTCCCGACAGCAGTGACGCCTCTCGCGAAAGTCCTCCATGCGCCTGACAGCCCTCGTCTTGCTCCTGGCGCTCGCCGCCACCCCGGCAGCCGCCGCGCGAAAGCCCGACGTCTACCTGCTCACCGGCCAGTCCAACATGTCCGGTCGCGGCCTGGTCGAGGAGCTGACGCCGGCAGAGCGCGTCGCCGACCCCGCCATCCAGCTCTACGGCAATGACGGAAAGACCCGCCCTGCCCTGGATCCGCTGGACGACGCGACGGGTCAGGTCGATGCGGTGTCGAGCGACGCGGGGATCGCCGCCGTGGGGCCGGGCCTGTTCTTCGCTCGGGCGACACGCGCCATGCGCCATAGACCGATCCTGCTGGTTCCCTGCGCCAAGGGGGGCTCGTCCATTGAACAATGGAAGCCCGGCGGCGGGCGCGACACCCTCTACGGCTCGTGCCTGGCCCGCGCCGGGGCGGTCGGTGGCCGGGTGAAGGGGATCCTCTGGTATCAGGGCGAGACCGACGCCGGCCGCGCCGACTCGGCCCAGGCCTGGCGCGCGGCGTTCGAGGGGCTGGTCGCGAAGTTCCGCCAGGACCTGGGCGACGAACGCCTGCCGATCGTGATCGTGCAACTGGCCGACCCGCCGTCGCCGCAAGTCAGCGCGCCGAAGACCTATCCGTCGTGGGCGGCGATCCAGGCGATCCAGGCCGGGCCGCTGCCCGCCTGCGTGGCCATGGTCCCGGCCCGGGGCCTGCCGATGAAGCCCGACGAACTGCACCTGACCACCGCCGCCCAGCGCGTCGTTGGGGCTCGCCTGGCGGCGGCGATGGAAGGCTTGCGCCGGAGCGGGTGTCGCTGAGCCACGGTCCTGGTGCGACAATGCGCCCAAGGTTCGGCGAACACTGTTTGCGCGAAGCTCTGGCGAGTTGGCAACTTCGGCGATAGTGTCGGGTTCCGACGGGGCGGAGTCGATCATGACGGGAGCGCGCAAGCTTGCGCCGGGCGGACGATCTCCGGGTAAACGCGGGGCGACCAAGGCGGCCGCCGTCGATGCACGCTACCGCGCCATCGTCGACACCGCCGTCGACGCCATCGTGGTCATCGACGAGGTGGGGCGGGTCGAGGCCTTCAACCCCGCCGCCGAGCGCCTGTTCGACTACGTGGCCGCCGAGATGATCGGCCGCAACGTCAACATCCTGATGCCCGAGCCCTATCACGGCGAGCACGACGGCTATCTGGCGCGCTATCGCCACACGGGCGAGCGGCGGATCATCGGCATCGGCCGCGAGGTCAGCGGCCGCCGCAAGGACGGCACGACCTTTCCGTTGGAGCTGTCGATCGCCGAGTGGCGCGATGATGGGCGGCGCTTCTTCACCGGCGTCATGCGCGACGTCACCGACCGCCGGCGGGCCGAGGAGCTGCAGCGGCTGCTGGTCAACGAGCTGAACCACCGGGTGAAGAACACCCTGGCGACGGTGCAGTCGGTGGCCGGCCAGACCCTGCGCAACGCCATCGACCTGCAGGACGCCCGCGACGCCTTGACCACCCGCCTGCTGGCCCTGTCGCGCGGCCACGACATCCTGACCCGCGAAAGCTGGGACGGGGCCGAGCTGTCCGACATCGCCGCCGCCGTGGTGGCCGCCCACGGCGAGGCCCAGCGCTTCGTGCTGGACGGCCCGTCGGTGCGCCTGGCCCCCAAGGCGACCCTGGCCCTGTCCATGGCGCTGCACGAACTGATGACCAACGCCGCCAAGTACGGCGCGCTGTCCAACGCCGACGGCCAGGTGCGGCTGGCCTGGCGACGGACCAAGACCGACGCGGGCGAGCGGCTGCAACTCACTTGGGAAGAAATCGATGGGCCACCGGTCTCAGCTCCGACCCGCCAGGGCTTCGGCACGCGTCTCATCACCGGCGGCCTGGCCCGCGAGCTCGGGGGCGAGGTCCGCCTCGAATACCCGCCGGGGGGCGTCGTCTGCGAGATCGACGCGGAGCTCGCCCAGACCGGCCAATCCAACCGCTTCATCCGCGGCGCGGCCTGATCCGCTGCGGGTCCTGGTCGTCGAGGACGAGCTGTTCGTGGCCATGCTGGTAGAGGACCTGCTGGGCGACCTGGGCTGCCAGGTGGTCGGCCCGGCCGGCTCGGCGCGCGAGGCGGTGCTGGCCGCCGAACACGAGACGTTCGACTTCGCCCTGCTGGACGTGAACCTGGGCGACGGCGAGACCTCGTTCCGGACCGCCGAGATCCTGCGGGCGCGCGGCGTGCCCTTCGCCTTCATCACCGGCTATGGCGACCAGGGCGTGCGGCCCGACCTGCGCGACGCGCCGATCCTGTCCAAGCCGATCGACCCGCGCCAGCTGGCCCGGGTGATCGAACGGATCGGCGAGGGCTAAGGCTCGTCGACATTCATCTGGGGCGGGTCCAATTCCCACTGCCTTCCTGGGCCTTGTGCCCAGGATCCATGTTGGAGACAGGTGTGGAGTCTTTAGGTCCGCGTGGCCGAAAGGCCGTGAGCTCAGCCTCAATGCCGCTGAAGCTGAACCCTGGGTCCTGGGCACAAGGCCCAGGAAGGCGGGGTAAGTTCAACGCGGAGTGAATGTCACAGGCCCGAGAGCCCGCCTCTCAGACATAGGCCGAGCCGAACTCCGGCGGCGGCGGCTTGAGCATCGACGCCGGCGCGGGCGTGGGGGCGGGCTTGGGCGGCGCCGGCGGGCGCAGCAGGCGCGCGACCCGCTCGACCACGTCGGACCCGCTGAAGGGCTTGAGCATGCAGTCGCGCACGCCCAGGCCGATGCCGCGCTTGACGTCTTCCGGCGCCAGCCGGCGACCGATCAGCAGCACCGGGCAGGGCTTCTCCCCGCGCTTCTTCATCGTGTCGAGGATGTCGAAGGCCGACAGCTCGGCCAGGCCGGCGTCCAGGATCATGACCGCCGGCCGCACCTGCTTGAGCACTTCCAGCACGGCGGGGCCGTTGCGGGCCAGGCAGACGTGATAGCCGGCCGTGTCCAGCCGGATCTGCAGCATCTCCAGGACCGTGCGGTCGCTGTCGCCGACAATGATTTTCTGACCTTGAGCGTAGATCATCGCATGAACCTCCGCACGAGCCTGACCTAAAACAGGTCCAGGTCGCCGGCGTCTTCGCCGTCGTAGATGCCGCGTTCCGTTCCGCCGAAGGCCACCGACATGCGGTCGGCCAGGGCGCCCAGGGTGATGTCGCTGAGCGCGATGTCGACGCTGGCCGACACGTCGTCCGGGGTCAGGGCGCTCATCCGGCGGGCGAAGGCCGACAGGCTGGTCAGATGCTGGGCCAGCAGGTCGACCGTGTGCATGCCCTCGACCAGCAGGTCTTGCTGCCCCTCGGGGACCGTCTTCATCATCTTGCCGATCATGCTGTCCAGATAGATGCAGCGGGCGCCGGCCAGCTCGATCTCCCAAGCCAGCACGTCGAGCATGGTCGCCATGCTGGCGTGCAGCGGGGCTTCGGAAACGGCGGCGGCAGCGCTCATCGGACGAACTCCTCGGGTCTAGCCTCAACCCTTGGCGCGCGCTCGTTTCCAAGAAGTTGAAACCAGTGGTGGTGCGACAATGTCGCGCACGGGCCGCGCGCTTGGCGTTTCCCTTCTCCCGCAAGGGGAGAAGGAAACAAGCTGTACCGGTTGCGCGTCGCAATGCCGCCGTCGATAAGGCTTATGTCGCCTCTGAAATATAGCCGAGTCCCGTTGGCATGCGCCTTAGCCGTCTGACCGTTCCGCTTCTGCTGGCCGCCGCCTGCGCCGTGTCGGGGTGCGCCTACAATGCCGATCTCGGGCGCAACCAGCTGCTGATCGTCGGCGACGACAGCCTGGCCAGCCAGGGCGAGAAGGCTTGGACCGACACGCTGCGCACCAGCTACGTCTCCAAGGAGCCGCGCAAGAACGCCCGGGTCCAGGCGATCGGCCAGCGGGTGATCACCGCGGCCGGGCTGTCGAACCGGCCGTGGGACTACGCGGTGTTCCTGGACGAGTCGCCGAACGCCTTCGTGCTGCCGGGCGGCCATGTCGGGGTGACGGTGGGCCTGCTGAGCCTCGTCGAGAACGACGACCAGCTGGCCGCCGTGATCGGCCACGAGGCCGGCCACGTCGTCGCCCACCACGCCGCCGAACGCGCCTCGCAGGAGACCACCTCGAAGATCCTGCTGGGCATCGCCGGCGCCGCGGCCGGCAAGACCGACCTCGGCCGACTGGTGAAGGACCATGGCGACGAGGCCGCCAAGTTCGGGGTGCTGCTGCCGTTCTCGCGCAAGCAGGAGCTGGAGGCCGACCGCCTGGGCGTCGACTTCATGCAGCGCGCCGGCTACCGGCCGCGCGAGGCCGTGGCCCTGTGGCGGAACATGCAGGCCCAGGCGGGCGGCAAGTCCGGCGGCGGCGAAATGGCCTCCACCCACCCGTCGGACGCGGTGCGGATCCAGGAACTCCAACGTTATCTCGCCAGCAAGGGCTGGTGAGACTTGTGTGGCTGATCCGCCACACCTACATCCCCCATCGGGACCGGCCGTGCTCATCGGAGGCGGCGGGTCCGGATCCGCCTAGGAAGGGGACATCTTAGACCCATGAATATCGACCTCTATTCGGACCGCGCCAAACAGGCCGTCCAGTCGGCCCAGAGCCTGGCCCTCGCGCGAGGCCATCAGCAGTTCGCGCCCGAACACATCCTCAAGGTCCTGCTCGAGGAGAAGGACGGCCTTTCCCGCGCCCTGATCCAGAGCGCCGGCGGCCGCGCCGACACCCTGGACGGCGGCGTCGAGACCCTGCTGGCCAAGACCCCGCGCGTCGACGGGGCCGGCGGCCAGCTCTACATGAAGCCCGACACGGCCCGCGTCTTTGCCGAGGCCGAGAAGTCGGCCAAGGCCGCGGGCGACGCCTTCGTCACCACCGAGCGCCTGCTGATCGCCATCGCCAAGGAAGGCGGCGAGGCCGGCAAGCTGTTCAAGGAGGCCGGGGTCTCGGCCCAGGCCCTGGAGACCGCCGCCAACGCCATCCGCAAGGGCCGCACCGCCGACAGCGCCAACGCCGAGGAAGGCTATGAGGCCCTCAAGCGCTATGCCCGCGACCTGACCCAGGCGGCCCGCGACGGCAAGCTGGACCCGGTGATCGGCCGCGACGAGGAGATCCGCCGCACGATCCAGGTCCTGTCGCGCCGCACCAAGAACAACCCCGTCCTGATCGGCGAGCCCGGCGTCGGCAAGACCGCCATCGTCGAGGGCCTGGCCCTGCGCATCGTCAACGGCGACGTGCCCGAAAGCCTGAAGGACAAGAAGCTCCTGTCCCTCGACATGGGCAGCCTGATCGCCGGCGCGAAGTATCGCGGCGAGTTCGAGGAGCGCCTGAAGGCGGTGCTGGCCGAGACCACGGCGGCCGAGGGCTCGATCATCCTGTTCATCGACGAGATGCACACCCTGGTCGGGGCCGGCAAGGGCGACGGGGCGATGGACGCCTCCAACCTGCTCAAGCCCGCCCTGGCGCGCGGCGAGCTGCACTGCGTCGGCGCCACCACGCTCGATGAATTCCGCAAGCACGTCGAGAAGGACGCGGCCCTGGCCCGTCGCTTCCAGCCGGTGTTCGTCAGCGAGCCGACGGTCGAGGACACCGTCTCGATCCTGCGCGGCCTGAAGGAGAAGTACGAGGTTCACCACGGGGTGCGGATCAGCGACAGCGCCATCGTCGCCGCCGCCACCCTGTCCAACCGCTACATCGCCGACCGCTTCCTGCCCGACAAGGCGATCGACCTGATCGACGAGGCCTCCAGCCGCGTCCGCATGGCGATCGACTCCAAGCCCGAGGAACTGGACGAGATCGACCGCCGCCTGGTGCAGCTGAAGATCGAGCGCGAGGCCCTCTCGAAGGAAACCGACGCGGCCTCGCGGCAGCGCCTCGAAAAGCTCGAGGACGAGATCGACGAGCTGCAGGCGGAATCGGACGAGATGACCGCCCGCTGGAAAGCCGAGAAGGAGAAGGTCGGCGGCGCGGCGCAAGCCCGTGAAGCCCTCGACCGCCTGCGCGCCGACCTGGCCAACGCCCAGCGCGCCGGCGACTTCGCCCGCGCCGGCCAGATCCAGTACGGCGAGATCCCGGCCCTGGAGCGCCGCCTGGCCGAGGCCGAGGCCGGCGAAAACACCGGCAAGGCCCTGACGCCCGAAGTCGTCGACGCCGAGCAGATCGCCGCCGTGGTCAGCCGCTGGACCGGGGTCCCGGTCGAGAAGATGCTGGAAGGCGAACGCGAGAAGCTCTTGAAGATGGAGGACCAGCTGCGCGGTCGCGTGGTCGGCCAGGACGAGGCCCTGGCGGCCGTGTCCGACGCCGTCCGCCGGGCTCGCGCCGGCCTGCAGGATCCGTCCAAGCCGATCGGCTCGTTCCTGTTCCTCGGTCCGACCGGGGTCGGCAAGACCGAGCTGACCAAGAGCCTGGCCGAGTTCCTGTTCGCCGACGAGCACGCCATCACCCGGATGGACATGTCCGAGTACATGGAAAAGCACTCGGTCAGCCGGCTGATCGGCGCGCCTCCCGGCTATGTCGGCTACGACGAGGGCGGGGCGCTGACCGAGGCCATCCGCCGCCGGCCGTACCAGGTGATCCTGTTCGACGAGATCGAGAAGGCTCACCCGGACGTCTTCAACGTGCTGCTGCAGGTGCTGGACGACGGTCGCCTGACCGACGGCCAGGGCCGCACGGTCGACTTCCGCAACACGCTGATCATCATGACCAGCAACCTCGGCGCCGAGTTCCTGGCCAATCAGGAGGACGGTGAAGACGTCGAGGCCGTCCGGCCGATGGTGATGAACACGGTGCGCGGCCACTTCCGCCCCGAGTTCCTGAACCGGATCGACGAGATCATCCTGTTCAAGCGCCTGTCGCGCCACAACATGGGCGACATCGTCCGCATCCAGCTGCAGCGGGTCGACAAGCTGTTGGCCGACCGCCGCATGGCCCTGGCGCTCGACGCCGAGGCCCTGAACTGGCTGGCCGACAAGGGCTACGACCCGGTCTACGGCGCGCGGCCCCTGAAGCGGGTGATCCAGAAGGAACTGGTCGACCCGATCGCCCGCCGGCTGCTGGCCGGCGAGATCGAGGACGGCGGCGTGATCGCCGTCGGCGTCGAGGACGGCCAGCTGTCGTTCGGCAAGGCGACGCTGCAGTAGTCCCTGTCCCTCTCCCCTTGCGGGAGAGGGTGGCCCGGAGGGCCGGGTGAGGGGTTGAAGATACGATCCGCCGCGACGGCCTCACCGCCGTCGTGGCGGTTTTCGTAGGCGCGACCCCTCATCCGTCGCCTTCGGCGACACCTTCTCCCGCAAGGGGAGAAGGAGAAATGTGCAGATCAATTTCGGAAACAATGGTTTTCCGTGATTTCTATTTATGCGACGTTCGGTCGCGACCATTCTCTCCTCATCGGACACCGGGAACGGGCCTGGCGGCCTCCCGAGCAGAGGGACAACGGACATGAGCAGCGGCTTCTTCACCACCCCCGACGGCGTGCAGATCTTCTACAAGGACTGGGGTCCCAAGACCGCCCAGCCGATCGTATTCCACCACGGCTGGCCGCTCAGCGCCGACGACTGGGACGCCCAGATGATGTTCTTCGCGCTGAAGGGCTTCCGGGTCATCGCCCATGATCGCCGCGGCCACGGCCGCTCGACCCAGACCGACACCGGCAACGAGATGGACACCTACGCCGCCGACGTGATCGCCCTGGCCAAGCATCTGGACCTGAAGAACGCCGTCCACGTCGGTCACTCGACCGGCGGTGGCGAGGTCGCCCACTATGTCGCCCGCGCCGAGCCGGGCCGCGTGGCCAAGGCGGTGCTGATCGGGGCCGTGCCGCCGATCATGCTGAAGACGCAGGCCAATCCGGGCGGCCTGCCGATCGAGGTGTTCGACGGCTTCCGCGCCGCCCTGGTCGCCAACCGCGCCCAGTTCTTCCACGACGTGGCGGCGGGTCCCTTCTACGGCTTCAACCGCGAGGGCGCGACGGTGTCGCCGGCGGTGGTCGAGAACTGGTGGCGCCAGGGGATGATGGGCGGCGCCAAGGCCCACTACGACTGCATCGAGGCCTTTTCGGAAACCGACTTCACCGACGACCTGAAGGCCATCGACGTCCCGGTGCTGATCCTGCACGGCGAGGACGACCAGATCGTCCCGATCGCCGACAGCGCCCACCTGGCCATCAAGCTGGTCAAGAACGGAACCCTGAAGACCTATCCGGGCTTCCCGCACGGCATGGCCACCACCCAGGCCGAGACCATCAACGCCGACCTGCTGGCGTTTATCCAAGGGTAGTTTTCTAAACAGTGTCATCCCGGCCGTAGCGCAGCGAAGAGCCGGGACCGCAAGAAGCTCGGCGTTGGAAAGCTCGGCGCTTCCTGCGGTCCCGGATAGCCTCTGCGAGGCTTCCGGGATGACATGGGTAGTGCGGTTTGACGCTCAACCCGCCCGCGCCCGCAGCCCCGTCATCATCACGTCCAGCAGCCGTCGCGCGCCGGCCTCCCAGCCGGGGTGCTCGTAGCCCGACCAGATGCCGCCCGTCATGCGCAGGATGTCCTCGTAGGTGATGTCGGGACGGATGTCGCCGGCCGCGTGGGCCGCCGCGATCAGGCGCTGCATGGTCGCCAGCAGCGTAGCGCCCGAGGTCTCGTAGAGGCGGGCGCCTTCGCCGGGGTCGGCGCGCAGGGCCGGGGCCACGACGCGCTTGGTGGCCACATAGTCGATCAGCAGGTCCAGCCAGGCCTCCAGCGCCGGGCCCGCCGGACGCTCGGCCGTCAGCGTCTCGGCCGAGGCGACCAGCTGGGCGATCTCGCGCGCATAGACCGCCGCCAGCAGCGCCTCGCGGGTGGGGAAGTGGCGATAGAGCGTGCCGATGCCCACGCCGGCGCGGCGCGCGACGTCCTCCAGCGGCGCCTCGGCTCCAATTTCAGCGAACGCCGCCTTGGCCGCCGCGAGCAGCAGGTCGCGGTTGCGCAGGCTGTCGGCGCGGGGCTTGCGGGCTTTCGTTTCAGATTCTTCGGACATCGGCCTTGAAAAACGGAGGGCGCCTCCGAATATGTATCCGGAGCCATCCTCCATTTAATACGGGGGATGGGATCGGACAACAGCCCTCCACAAGGAAACCAGGGTCATGAGCGAACACTTCGGCGCAAAATCCACTACCGACGACGTCCTGGCCGGCGTCGATCTCTCCGGCAAGCGCGTGCTGGTCACCGGCGTCTCGGCCGGCCTGGGCGTCGAGACCGCCCGTGTGCTGGCCGCCCACGGCGCGCACGTGGTCGGCGCGGCTCGCGACCTGGCCAAGGCGAAAGGCGCGACCGAGGTCGTCCGCGCGGCCGCGGCCAAGGGCGGTTCGCTGGAGCTGATCGCCCTCGACCTGGCCGACCTTTCGAGCGTGCGGGCCTGCGCCGACGCCCTGGTCGCCGATGGTCGTTCGTTCGACCTGGTGATCGCCAACGCCGGGGTGATGGCCCCGCCGTTCGGCAAGACCGCCGACGGCTTCGAGACCCAGTTCGGCACCAACCACCTGGGCCACTTCGTGCTGATCAACCGCATCGCCAGCCTGCTGAAGCCCGGCGCGCGGGTGGTGTCGCTGGCGTCGTCCGGCCACCGCTTCTCGGACGTGAACCTCGAGGACCCGAACTTCGAGACCACCGAATACACGCCGTTCGGCGCCTATGGCCGCTCCAAGACCGCCAACATCCTGTTCGCCGTCGAGTTCGACCGCCGCCACAAGGATCGCGGCGTGAGGGCCGTGGCCGTGCATCCGGGCGGCATCCAGACCGAGCTGGCTCGCCACCTGGACCCGGCCTTCCTGCAGGGGTGGATCGACGACCTGGCCGCCCAGGCGGCGGCCAAGGGCGAGGCGCCCATGGAATGGAAGACCATCCCGCAGGGCGCGGCCACCAGCGTCTGGGCCGGGGTCGTGGCTCCGATCGAGACCGTCGGCGGCCTCTATTGCGAGGACTGCCACCTGGCCCCGCCAGTCGAGGACGCCGCCGAGGTGCGCTTCGGCGTGCGGGCCTACGCCCTCGACCCCGCCAACGCCCAGGCCCTGTGGGCGCTGAGCGAGCGGATGGTGGGGGAGGCGTTCTAGCGCCTAGCTTCCCTCTCCCCTTGCGGGAGAGGGTGGCCCGCGAAGCGGGTCGGGTGAGGGGTCGCACGACCGGATCCGCCGCGATGGGCGGTCGACACTGGGCGCCAAGCCGACAGGGCTATCGACCCCTCATCCGTCAGCTTCGCTGACACCTTCTCCCGCAAGGGGAGAAGGGATTTACCCCGGCATCCCCTCGAACCGCGTCACGCCTGGGGCCACGGTGTCCCAGGCGTGGCCGCTGGCGGCGAACATCGCCACGGTCGGCTGGTAGCGCTCGGGCTCGTCCAGGCTGCCGGCATGGACGATGAAGATCTCCGGCATGGCCGGGAAGGTCAGGTGGGTCGGCGTTCCGCAGGTCGGGCAGAAGTTGTGGCCCTTGACCGTGCCGAGGTCGCCGGTGACGTGCCAGATCGCGGCCTGGCCGGAGACGGTCACCGTCGCGTCCTTGAAGGTCAGGTATGAGCCGTGGCCCGTGCCGCTGCGGTGCTGGCAGTGCCGGCACTGGCAATCGTTCATCATCAGCGGCTCGCCGGCCACGGCGTAGCGCACCGCGCCGCAGGCGCAGCCGCCGGTGAAAGGTTTCTGGCCGCTCATTGCCCGTCCTCGCCCAGTACGGTGTCCAGCTTCTGGACGACCTTGGTCCAGCCGTCGCTCATGTTGCGGTAGGCGCTGTCGTTGCGCGGCAGCACGAAGCCCGAATGGACCAGGCGCACCCGCGTGCCGCCCTCGCTGGGCGACAGGGTCCAGGTGACCACCGTCTCCAGGCGCGAGCCATAGCCGACATTGGACTCGTGGCCGCCGGTCCAGGCATAGGCGAAGCGCTGGGTCTCGACCACTTCCAGCACCTGGCAATGGATGGTCCCGTCCCATTCGCCGGCCGGGGTGGTCTTGAAGGTGAAGCGGTGGCCCTCGACGGCCGCGAAGTCGGTCGGCGGCATCAGCCAGCGGCCGATCAGGGCGCCGTCGGTCAGGGCCTTCCAGACCACGGCGGGCGTGTGCGGGAAGACCTCGTCGACGACGATCTCTTGGGTGGCGGCCTTTTGGGCGTCGGGCTGGAGGGCCAGGCTGGTCATGGGTTGGGGTCCTTGGGAGAAGAGGGTTCGGGGGGATCGATGTCCTTGAGCAGGGCGCGCAGGTCGTCGAAGCGGTCGCGCCAGAAGACGCCGTACAGGCTCATCCAGTCGACCAGCGGGGCCAGGCCCTTGGGCTCGACCCGGTAGTAGACCTTGCGCCCCTCGGGCCGCTCGGCGACCAGGCCGGCCGTCTTCAGGGACTTCAGGTGCTGGGAGACCGCGCCCTGACTGACGCCGCTGTGGCGGGTCAGGTCGGCCACGGTGATCTCACTGGCGCGGACGATGCGCTCGTAGACCGCCCGCCGGGTCGGATCGGCCAGGGCGCGCATCACGGCGTCGAAGGGGATGGTCTCGGTCATGTCGATTAATTAGTAGTGGCTAATACATTAGTCAATGCTAATTGATTTTGGTAAAAGAAAACCCTCTCCCCTTGCGGGAGAGGGTGGCCCGCGCAGCGGGTCGGGTGAGGGGTCGAAGGCGAGGTCCGCCGCGACGGCGGTGGCGCTGGATGAGGGGCTGACAAGCCTGTCGACCCCTCATCCGGCCCTTCGGGCCACCTTCTCCCGCAAGGGGAGAAGGCAAACCACTACGCGTAGTGGATGTCGTAGTTGCCCGCGCCCGTACCGACCGTCAGGCCGGTGACGCCGACCAGCTTGATCAGCCCGTCGCCGGTGTTGACGCTGGCGCCCATGTTGACGCCGACCGTGGCGTCCTGGGTGTAGACATAGGTGTCGCCGTTCCAGGTGAAGACCGCGGCGGTATTGACCGCGACGTGGGCCGAGACGGCGATCAGCGCGTCGGTCAGCGAGGCCTTGCCGTCGGCATAGGTCTGGACATTGGCGGTGATCGCGTGGGTCAGGGCGTCCAGCACCAGGTGATCGACGCCCTTCTGGAAGCCGATGATCTCGGGCGGACCGCCGACGGTGGTGTTGTTGCGGATGTACAGGTTGGCGAGCGAGGCGGCGCTGGACGCGCCGCCCGCGATCGGGCCCTGGATCATCGTTCCGATGGCGCTGACCGTATCGGCGCCGGCGCCCAGGTAGAACCTCACCGCGGCCGGGTCGAGGTTCGGGGTCAGCGCGCCGCCGAAGAAGACGCTCAGCTGGTTGGTCCCGTCGCCCAGGCGGACGGTCTGGGCGAGGGCGGAGGTCATGGCCTCGTAGGTCAGGGTCAGGTCGCCGGCCTGGGTGGCGTCGACATTGGTGAAGTTGCTGGCGATCTGGGCCGTCAGCTTGCCCGCCCCGGTGATCGTCAGGTTCGACAAGGGGCCCTTGAAGCTGGCGCCCAGGCCCGCGTTGGTGGCGTAGCCGTAGATCAGGCCGGCGGTGCTGTCGGTGTCGACGTGCAGCGCCACCGTCGCGCCAGGGTCCACCGGGCCGGCGGTGTTGGTGACCACGCCGATCGCGCCGCCGTTGGGGATGTAGACGCCGCCCGACGCCGCGTTCACGGCGGTCGTCGGGGCGCCCTGGAAGTTCTGCAGGTGCAGGTCGAGCTTGGTCCCCGAGGTCGCCACCACCGGCATGTCGATCCTGACCGCGTTGGCGGTGTCCTTCAGCACCACCAGCTCGCGGTTGCCGACGCTGATCCCCACTGTGGCGCCGTTGAGGGCCGGCGCGTTGACGACGTCGTAGATCACGGTCGCGCCGGTCACCCCCGGCATATAGAGCGAGTGCAGGTAGACGGTCTGGAAGCCGCTGATCGTTCCGTTGTAGCCGGTGAAATCCGCCGCGCCGGGACGATCGACGTGCAGCGTGTTCGCCGTGCCGGCCGCCGTCAGGCTGGTTCCCTGGGCCATGTCGCCCTTCAGGGTGACCGTATTGCCGTCCGCCCCCAGGGCCACGGTTCCGTACTGGGCCGGCACGCCCAGGGTGGGAGTCGAAGCGCCCAGGGTTCCCAGCGTGACCGTGTCGCCGCCGTCGGCGGTGCTGATCGCGCCGTAGATCACGCCGGTGAGGTTGATCGTGTCGTGACCGGCCCCGGCGTCGATGCTCTGCAACGGGTTGAGGCCGGCCGTCCCGGTGAGGGTGTCGTTGTTGGCGGTCGACCTCAGCAGCGGGTCGGCGGCGGTCGGGGAGATGGACTTGTCGGCGGCCACCGTCAGGGTCGCGCCGGGCGAACCCGCCGCGGGCGTCCCGTAGGCCGCGACCAGGCCGCTGCGGAAGGCGGCCACGCCGTCGAGGCCGAGATCGGCCAGGAAGGCGTCATTGGCCTTGGCGTAGGTCCCGACGTCTTCCCCGGCGGCCGCGGCCAGCAGCCAGCCGACCATCGCCGCCTTGGTTCCCTGGCCGTTCAGGCCATCGCCGCCGTACGCGGCGAAGTACTGTTGCCGGGCGTAGGTCCCGCCCTGGCCGTCGGGCACCTGGTCGTTCAGCAACGCCGTGACCTTGGCGGCGTCGGGCGTGGTTCCGAAGATCTCGGCATAGGCCTTGGTCAACGACTGGCTGAGGGTCAGGGCGCCGTAGTTCGCCGTGAACCACGCCTGGCCGTCGCCGGTCTTGCCCAGGTTCATGGCGAAGTTGATGTAGCGGTTCTCGACGTTGAACGACTGGTAGTAGGCGGAATTCAAGTTGTTGGCGTTCGGGCCACTCGCCGACACCAGATAGTCGAAGCCGTGGCTGAACGGCGTCGACCCGGTGAAGAAGTTGTAGGCCAGGCTGGCGACCGAGGTCGTGTCGTTGGCCAGCTTGGTGATCTGGCTCCGGGCGTCCGCGACGCTGAGCGTTCCGCCATCCACCTGGGTCGACAGGCTGGCCAGCAGCGTCTGGTGCGCCGCCGGGATATGGGCGAAGTCCGCCCGCATGACATTGTCGTAGTAGGTCTTCAGGGTCAGCAGGGTTGTGGCCATCACGCGCGCTCCAATCCCTCGCCTTGCGGCGAACGGTCCTCAATCCCGATAGCCATACAGAGCTCGCCAAACACCCTCAAGCTGAGCCGCGAGGGTTTATCTACCCGAAGGTAGAGTTGGCCGTGGGGACCTGGCTCAGCCCTGGCCCACGGCGTGTTCGAGACGTGGCGAGGCCTCGGTTCCAACCGCGCCCGGATCGAGCGGGAACGACGCCTCGACCGTGAAGCGGCTGCCCCGGCCCGGCGCGCTTTCGACGCTCAGGTCGCCCTGCATCATCTCGACGATCTGGTGGGTGATGCTGAGGCCCAGCCCCGCGCCGCCGCCGCGGCTCAGCTGGTCGCCGACCTGTTCGAACGGGCGGAAGATGTTTTCGATCTGGTCGGCCGCGATACCGACACCGGTGTCTTCGACGATGAAACGCAGCCGCGCCGTCTCTTCGTTCGAGGCGACGGCCACGACCCGCAAGGTGACCGCGCCCCGCTCGGTGAACTTGATCGCGTTGCCGACCAGATTGATCAGCACCTGGCGGATGCGCTTGCGGTCGGCGACGACGGCGGTCGGGACGCCGGGGGCGATCTCGACCGCGAAGTCGAGGCCCTTCTCTTCGGCCGGCAGGCGGAACATCTCGCCGACGCCATCCACGCAGTCGTGCAGATCCAGCGGAGCGGCCAGCAGCTCGAACTTGCCGGCCTCGATCTTGGCGATGTCCAGGATGTCGCTGATCATGGCCAGCAGGTGCTCGCCGCTGGACTGGATGGCCCCGATCGCCTCGCGTTGCTTGGCCGACAGCTCCGTGCGGTTCAGCCAGTAGGCGTAGCCGATCACCGCGTTCAGCGGCGTGCGCAGCTCGTGGCTCATATTGCCCAGGAAGCGCGACTTGGCGCGGCTGGCGGCTTCGGCCGAGGCGTGGGCGCCGGCCAGCAGGCGGGCCTCGTCGGCCTGGCGTCGCTGGCGCGCCTCATAGGCCCGCCGCATCTGGAAGACGCGCAGCACCAGGAAGCCGCCCGCCACGACCAGCCAGACCCCCAGGATGACCAGGTAGAACTGCTCGGTCGAAAAGTGCGTGCCCCTGAATTCGACTTGGTCGACCGTCACGGCCTGGGCGCTCGGCGCCTTGGCGTTGCTGGTGGCGATGGCGACGATGTGGACCTCGTCCAGCACCGGCGCGGCCTCCTCCGGCGACAGTTTGTGGTTGGCCACCCACCATTGTTCGGGCGCCAGCTCGCTAAGTGGCAGTCGCACCACATTGACGCCCTGCACGACCGGGAAGTCGGTCGCCAGCGGCACCAGCTCGCCCTTCAGCTTGGCGCGCAGGGCGGCCGGCGGCGCGCTTCTGACCAGCAGCCGCAGCCGGTCGCCGTCGCCGTGATAGGTGAAACGCAGCGTGACGGTCTGCAGGGTCGAGAAGTTCAACCCCTTGCCGTCGATCGCCCCGGGCTTGCTGGCGGCGTCCAGCTGCAGGCCGTAGCCGCAATAGGGGTAGGTGACGCCCGCGCGGATCTGGCACGACCAGGACAGCGGCCTTTTCGGATCGGCCGAGACGACCGAGCGGCCGCCGTCGTCGGCGTCCGAGAAGGTGTAGCCCGCGAAGCGCCCGGAGTCCGGCGACAGGTCTAGCGTCTGGCTGGTCAGGGCGCTCTTGCCCAGCACCGCCGCGAAGGTGACGGCCAGCAGCAGGAAGATCGCAGCCTCGAGCTTGAGGTTGGCGTAGGCCAGCCAGGGCTTTCGACCATCCCTGACGTCGGCGCGCGCGGGGGCGAGCTCCGTCGAGGATGGGCGATGATCCGGACCGTTCGACACCCTCTTCCCCTCGCCTGCCTCGACGCGGGTCGAAGGCGCTGCGCAGAAACCTGCGTTACTCGGCTTTAGAGCGTCAGCGTTTCCCCATCGTTGAGGAAAGGGGCGGTGCGACATTTTGTTGCGAGGGGGAGGGGCGGCCGTACTCAATTGAACGACCCCTTTCATGTGTCATCCCGGCCGCAGCGAAGCGGAGAGCCGGGACCGCGGAAAGCTCGGCGTTTCCGGCGGTCCCGGATAGCCTCTGCGAGGCTTCCGGGATGACACGGATATGAAGGAGCCTACCGCCGCCCCATCTTCGCCAGCGCCGCCCGCATCGCCGCCGCCTGGGCCGCTGGGGGCTTGGCCCCGGCCGGCTCAGGGGGCGCGGCGTCGGCGGCGTCCATGCGGTCGAAGGCCTCGCGCAACGCGGCGGGCGCGAGGCGGGGCTTTTCGTTGCGGCGTGGGGGAACCAGGGCGGCGATCCGGCGGGCTTCGGCCGCCAGCTGGCCGGCCAGCCGGGCCTTGTCGCGAACCTTGGCGATGACGGCCGGGTCGTCGCTCTTCTCGGCCAAGGCCCAGGCGGCGTCGATCGCGTCCATCAGCTTGCGCTGCAGGACTTCGCACCAGGTGGAGACGGGGGTGTGGGTGTCGCTCATGGAGATAGAGCATGAGGCCGCCGGAAGGGCCGGGGATAAGAAACGTGCGTTTTCCTGTAACGGCCTGTCGAAGAACGGAAACGTTGGTTTTTTAGCGGGGATAAGCACGGGAGTTTCCCTCTCCTCCCCCTCTGGGGGAGGGGGACCGGCGAACGCCGGTGGAGGGGCCCTGTGAGGTGGCGAGTTCACGACCGCTTCGCGGACCCCCTCCGTCTCCGTGCGTATCCGCACGGATCCACCTCCCCCYAATGGGGAGGAGAGATCGGCCCTGTGGATAACTTTTCCCGCTTACGCCCCGAACCCCGCCGCCACGACAGCGTGGGCCAGCTCGGCATGCACCGCGTTGCGGGCGTCGTCGTCGGCGCTGCCGCGATCGTGGAAGGCGGCGATCAGGATCGGCTTGCGGCCGCGCGGCCAGGCGATGGCGATGTCGTTGGTGGTGTCCTTGCCGTTGTTGCCGGTCTTGTCGCCGACCCGCCAGCCGCGCGGCAGGCCCGCCCGCAGGCGCTTGTTCCCGGTGCGGTTGGCCACCAGCCACGCGGTCAGCTGCTTGCGCGAGGCCGGGGAGAGGGCGTCGCCCAGCAGCAAGGTCTTCCAGGTCCCCAGGATGGCCGAGGGCGTGGTGGTGTCGCGCGGGTCGTCGGGGGCGCCGGTGTTCAGCTCGGGCTCGCGGCGGTCGCAGCGGGTGGTCTGGTCGCCAATGGCCCGCAGGAAGCGGGTCAGGCTGGCCGGCCCGCCCGCGCCCGGGCCCAGCGCGTCGAGCAGCAGGTTGGCGGAGGCGTTGTCGCTCCAGGTGATGGTCGCCTCGCACAGGGCGGCCACCATCATGCCTTCGCCGAGATGCTTCTCGACCACGGGTGAATTGCCCATCAGCACGTCGCGGCCGTAGGTGATCCGGCGGTCCAGCTGCTCGCGGCCCTGGTCGACCCGGCGCAGAACGGCGGCGGCCAGCGGCATCTTGAAGGTGCTGCACATCCGGAAGCGGTCGTCGCCGCGCCAGGCGAAGCGACGGCCCGTCTGAGTGTCCAGAACCGCCACGCCCAGGCGGCCGCCGCTGCGCTGCTCCAGGTCGTTAATACGTGAATTAAGGGCTGCCGAGCCCTCTTCGGCGGCCAACGAGAAAGTAGGCAGCACGACGGGCGCGGCCGCCAGGGCCGTGAGGAAGGTTCTGCGATACATGTGAGGTCTCCTTGCCCGCCGAACCTGCCCGGGGCTGGTCATCGCCGCAAACGACGATACCTTGGCTGAGCCCCTAGTTTAATTTGGGTCTACCGCATGAGCCGCGCCCAACTGCCCTTGAATGCCCTGCGCGCCTTCGAGGCGTCGGCCCGGCATCTGTCGTTCACCCGCGCCGCCATCGAGCTGTGCGTGACCCAGGCCGCCGTCAGCCATCAGGTGAAGGGGCTGGAGGCGCGGCTGGGCGCGAGCCTGTTCCGCCGCCTGCCCCGGGGCCTGGCCCTGACCGACGAGGGCCTGGCCCTGCTGCCCAGCGTGCGCGACTCGTTCGACCGGCTGGGCGACACCCTGGCGCGGTTCGAGGGCGGCCGGGTGCTGGAGGTGCTCAGCGTCGGGGTGGTGGGCACCTTCGCGGTCGGCTGGCTGCTGCCGCGCCTGCCGGCTTTCCGCGAGGCCCACCCGTTCATCGACCTGCGCCTGTTCACCAACAACAACCGCACCGACCTGGCCGGCGAGGGCCTGGACTGCGCGGTGCGGTTCGGCGACGGGGCCTGGCACGGGACCGAAGCCGCGCCGCTGTTCGAGGCCCCGATGAGTCCGCTGTGCTCGCCCGCCATCGCCGAGCGGCTGACCGAGCCGGCGGCCCTGTTGGCCGAGACCCTGCTGCGCAGCTACCGCGCCGCCGACTGGCCGGACTGGTTCGCCGCCGCCGGCCTGCCGCCGCCGCCGATCCGCGGGCCGGTGTTCGACAGCTCCTGGGTGATGGTCGAGGCCGCCATGCAAGGAATAGGGGTGGCCCTCGCGCCGCCAATGATGTTTGCTCGCGATCTGCAGCAGGGACGCCTGGTTCGGCCGTTCCCGACTCAGGTCAGCGCGGGTCGCTACTGGCTGACCTGGCTGAAGTCCAAGGCCCCGAGTCCCGCCTTGCGAGCCTTCCAGGCGTGGCTTTCGAGCACCTCCAGTGAATAAAAAATCCCGGGAACCAAAGTCCGTGGACGGCGCTCGCGCGCGGTATAGAAAGTGCTCGAAATAGGCTGCGATATCAACGGTCTAGCTTGGCTTCGAAAGGCCGGAATCGCGCCCATCTTTGGCCTAGTTTGGCTTGCCGATTTGCAACGGCGAGCGTTGCAGGACGTCTCGCACCCCCTACTACGGACGAGACCCAGACAATGATAGCAAGCACGAAGACCATGATGGTCGCCGCCGCCCTGGTGATGGGCGGCCTGTCGGTCAGCGGCTGCGCGACCAAGAAGTTCGTCAATCAGCAGGTCGGCCAGGTCGAGACGCGGGTCAGCGCTCACGACACCCAGATCGGCGAACTGGACAAGACCGCCAAGGAGGCGCTCGATCGCGCCACCGCGGCCGGCAAGCTGGCGGAGGGCAAGTTCCAGTACGCCCTGGTGCTCAGCGATGACTCGGTGAAGTTCCCGGTCAATGCGGCGAACCTCTCGCCGGAAGCCGAGCAACGCCTCGCCGAGTTCACCGAGAAGCTGAAGGCCGACAACAAGAACGTGTACCTGGAAATCCAGGGCCACACCGACAACTCGGGCGCCCCGACCTACAACGAGGAGCTGGGCGAGAAGCGGGCCGAAACGGTGCGTAAGTTCCTCAGCCAGCATGGCGTGGCGCTGAACCGCATGGCCACGATCTCGTACGGCGAAGACGCCCCTGTCGCCCCGAACGAAACGCGCGAAGGCCGGGCCCAGAACCGCCGCGTCGTCGTGATGGTGCTTTCGTAAAGTTCGCGTTCCAGGTCGGCTTCCCGGTAGGCATCAACCCGGGAAGACCGATCAGGGCGGACTCGCCGGCGCGGGAGTGAGCGCCGCGCCGGCGAGGTTTCGCTTCACCTAACAGTAGGCTTAAGCGGCCTTGAACCTGTCCGCCGGATAGCGGCGCGACAGGTTCGGGGCCAGCTTGCCGCGGGCGCCTTGGAAGGCGTCCCAGTCGGCCGGATCGGGCAGCGACGGGATGGTGACCAGCTCGCCCTGGTCGAAGCCGGCAAGCGCCGCGTCGACCAGATCGTCGACGTCCATCACCGTGTTCGGGTCGAGCGCGTCGACGTCGTGGCCGGCCCGTTCCCAGATCTCGGTGCGCGTGGCGCCGGGCAGCACGGCCTGCAGGCGCACGCCGGCCGGGAATTCCTCGCGCAGGGCCTGGGTCAGGTACAGGACGAAGGCCTTGGTCGCGCCGTACACCGGCAAACGGAATTCCGGCATCACCCCGACCACCGAGCCGAGGTTGATGATCGTCCCGCGGTCACGCGGCACGAAGGCCGAGGACGCCGCCTGGGCCAGACGGGTGACGGCCGTGACGTTCAGCTGGATCAGCCGGTCGATCGCGTCGCGGTCGCTGACGGCGAAGCCGGCGAAGCCGCCCGCGCCGGCGTTGTTGACCAGCAGCTCGATGGTCGGGTCGGTCGCCAGGCGCTCTTCCAGCTTCACGAGATCGGCCTTGTCGGTCAGGTCGGCCTTGATGACCTCGACCTTGACGCCGGTCTCGGCGCGCAGGCGCTCGGCCAGGGCGTTCAGGCGGCTTTCGTCGCGGGCCGCCAGGATCAGGTCGTAACCACGCTTGGCCAGGCGGTCGGCATAGACCGCGCCGATGCCGGTCGAGGCGCCGGTGATCAGGGCCACGCCTTTGCTGTTGTTGTCGCTCATCGTCGTCTAAGTCCTTTGCCGAGGCCCCAGCGGTCCGGCGTCCACCCTAGCTATGAGGTAACTTGCATTTCGCAAGTGAGTGGCCAATTTAATCGTCATGAGCAAATCTGAACGCCCTGCCACCCAATGTCCGGTCGCCCGCACGCTGGAGCGGGTCGGCGACGGCTGGACCTTCCTGATCTTGCGCGACGCGGGCCAGGGGCTGACCCGCTTCGACCAGTTCGAGAAGAGCCTGGGCGTGGCCCCCAACATCCTGACCAAGCGGCTGGCGGCCCTGGTCGAGAACGGCCTGCTGGAAAAGCGCCGCTACCAGGAGCGGCCGCCGCGTTTCGAATATCTGCTGACGGACCTCGGCCGCGACTTCGACGCGGTGCTGACGGCGATGATGGCCTTCGGCAACCGCCACTTCGCTCCGGAGGGCGCGGCCAGCCAGCTGGTCGATCGCCAGACGGGCCGGGTCGCCGAGCCGATCCTGGTCGACCGGGTCAGCGGCAAGCCGATCACCGAGGAACACTTCGCCTATTCCCCCGGCCCGGCCGCCGGTCCCGAGGTGCTGGCCCGGGTGGCGTTCATGGCCGAGCGGGCGGGGAAGTAAGAAACCCGACCTCCCCGGCGAACGCCGGGGCCTAGATCTCATGGCGTTTGGGCTGACGGGAAGGGCGCGGCGTTCAAAGAGCCCACCCCAGCGCTCTTCCATCTGGACCCCGGCCTTCGCCGGGGAGGTCGGAAGTTTGGGGGAAGCCGGGAAAGTGTGTTGTCTGAAGATGCGGGCAACGGCAACGTTCGGCCTCAGTTGCTCCGGAGCCCGCATGCGTCTGCCCATCATCCTCGCCGCAAGCCTGGCCCTCGCCAGCGCCGCCCATGCGGAAACTCCGGCGCCTTCCACCGACCAGCCGCTGCTGCGGACGATCGCCGCCGATGTCGATCCCAAGGCGCTGGAGGGCACGATCCGTACGCTGGTCGGCTTCGGCACCCGCCACACTCTGTCGGACACCAAATCGGACAAGCGCGGCATCGGGGCGGCCCGCCGCTGGGCCAAGGCGCGGTTCGAGGCGATCGGCAAGGACTGCGGCGGCTGCCTGACGGTCGAGACGCCCTCGCAGGTCTTCACCAACAAGCGCGCGCCCAACCCGACCGAGGTGATGGACGTGCTGGCCATCCAGAAGGGGACCAGCGACCCCGGCCGGGTGATCATCATCGCCGGCCACCTCGACAGCCGGGTCACCGACGTCATGGACTTCACCAGCGACGCTCCCGGCGCCAATGACGACGCCTCGGGCGTGGCGGCGGTGGTCGAGGCCGCCCGGGTGCTGTCCAAGCACAAGTTCCCGGCCACCCTGGTGTTCGCCGTCCTGTCGGGCGAGGAGCAGGGCCTGCTGGGCGGCAAGGTGCTGGCCGACTACGCACGGGCCCAGGGCTGGAAGGTCGAAGCCGACCTCAACAACGACATCGTCGGCAACAGCCATGGCCAGAGCGGGGTGATGGACAACACCCACGTCCGCGTCTTCTCGGAAGGCACCAAGGCGGTCGAGACGCCCGAGCAGGCCAACGGCCGCCGCTACAACGGCGGCGAGGTCGACAGCCCCTCGCGCAACCTGGCCCGCTTCCTGGACGGCCTGGCCGACCGCTACCTGACCAATTTCGACGTGACCATGGTCTACCGCACCGACCGCTACGGCCGGGGCGGCGACCAGGTGCCGCTGCTCGAGGCCGGCTATCCGGCCGTGCGGGTCACCGAGGCGATCGAGAACTACGACCGCCAGCACCAGACCCTGCGCACCGAGAACGGCAAGGCCTATGGCGACGTGATCGAGGGCGTGGACTTTGCCTACCTGGCCCAGGTCACGCGGCTGAACACCGTCGCCATGGCCAGCCTGGCCTCGGCCCCGCCGCCGCCGTCGGACGTCAAGATCGCCGGCGCGGTCAGCCCCGACACCAAGGTCTCGTGGGCGGAGACGCCGGGCGCGGCCGGCCACCGGGTGTGGTGGCGCGGCACCATCGACCCGACCTGGCGCTTCAGCCGCTGGGTTCCGGACGGCGTGACGACGACCTTGAAGGACGTGGTCATCGACGACTTCTTCTTCGGGGTGTCGGCGGTGAGCGCCGACGGCTGGGAGAGCCCGGTGGTGTTCCCCGGCGCGGCGGGCAGCTTCGAGAGCGTGGTTCCGGCGCCCAAGCAACCCTGAAGCTGTCATCCCGGACAAGCGCGCAGCGCGCCGATCCGGGACCGCCGGAAGCTCTGAGTCTGTGGCGGTCCCGGCTCTCCGCTACGCTGCGGCCGGGATGACAGGTTTGTTGAGGGATATGGACCTAAGCGATCAGGTCCGGATCGTTCCGCTTCAGCCAGGCGGCGGCGTAGGCGCATAGCGGGGTGATCCGCATGCCCTCGGCGCGCGCCGTCTCGGCGACGCGGGTCATCAGGCGTCCGGCCGAGCCCTTGCCGCGCAGGGCGGGGTCGGCCTCGACGTGCGGGATCACCAGCCGGTGCCCGGCCCGCTGATAGTCGGCCCAGGCGAGGAAGCCGTCTTCCTCCAGCTCGTAGCGGCTGAGTTCGGGGTTGTGGCGGAAGGTGTCGGTCATGACGAGGGAACGCGTTTCGCTATGATCTGATCCTCCCCCGCGATGCGGGGGAGGTGGCCCGGAGGGCCGGAGGGGGCCAACGCGGCATGCTTCCAGCTCGCCCCCTCAGTCGCTCCGCGACAGCTCCCCCGCATCGCGGGGGAGCAGACTCGAAGTCTTAAACCAGCTCGATCGCCATCGCCGTGGCCTCGCCGCCGCCGATGCACAAGGACGCCAACCCCTTCTTGCCGCCGCGCGCCTGCAACGCCGAGATCAGGGTGCAGAGGATCCGCGCCCCCGAGGCGCCGATGGGGTGGCCCAAGGCGCAAGCGCCGCCGTTGACGTTCAGCTTGTCGGGATCGAAGCCCAGCTCCTGCTGGGCGATCATGGCGACCACGGCGAAGGCTTCGTTGACCTCGAACAGGTCGACGTCGGCGACCTCCCAGCCGGCCTTCTTCAGCGCCTTGCGCATGGCCGGGACCGGGGCGGTGGTGAACAGGCCCGGCTCGTGGGCGTGGGCGGCGTGGCCGACCACCTTGGCGACGATCGGCAGGCCGAGAGCCTTGGCGACGCTTTCGCGGGTCATGACCAGGGCGGCCGCGCCGTCGCTGATCGACGAGCTGTTGGCCGCCGTGATGCCGCCGTCGCGGGCGAAGGCCGGGCGCAGGGTCGGGATCTTGGCCGGGTCGGCCTTCAGCGGCTGCTCGTCGGTGTCGACGACCTCGGTCCCCTTGCGGGTGGTCACCGTCACCGGGGCGATCTCGGCCTTGAAGGCCCCGCTCTCGATCGCCGCCTTGGCCTTCATCAGGCCCTTGGTCGCGTAGTCGTCCATGGCCTCGCGGGTGAACTGGTAGGTCGCCGCCGTCTCTTCGGCGAAGGCGCCCATCAGCTTGCCCGGGGTGTAGGCGTCCTCGAGACCGTCCAGGTACATCGAGTCCCACATCTGATCGTGGCCGATCCGGGCCCCGCCGCGATGCTTGGACATCAGGTAGGGCGCGCCGGTCATGCTCTCCATGCCGCCGGCCACCACCACGTCGACCGAGCCGGCCGCCAGGGCGTCGTGGGCCAGGATCGCGGCCTGCATGCCGCTGCCGCACATCTTGTTGACCGTGGTCGCCTCGACGGAAAGAGGCAGGCCCGCGCCGATCGCCGCCTGGCGGGCGGGAGCCTGGCCGAGGCCGGCGGGCAGCACGCAGCCCATGATGATCTGCTCGACCTTGTCGCCGGCGACGCCGGCCCGCTCGATCGCGGCCTTGACCGCCGCCGCGCCCAGTTCGGTGGCCTTCACCCCGCCCAGCGCGCCCTGGAAGCCGCCCATCGGCGTGCGGGCGAAGGAGACGATGACGACGGGATCAGCGACGGACATGGATTAGGCTCCCTGAGCGGATTTTGAGGCGAGATAGGCCTTCATGGTCTCATCGTGCGCAAGAGGATTGCGAAGATGTGATGAGAAAGGGGCGAGGCGTCGTTGGGTGGGCCCGCGACGCCTCGCCAGTCGTGCAATAACCGAGAGAGTCAATTGCGATTAAAAACCTATGCCGGTTCATCTTCAAACGCAACGGTCTCTTGCTTTCCCTCGCGGAACGCCGCACCCTGCCAGAATGGGCCGCACTGCTGACTACACCAACGAACGTTGCTCGGTCGCCGCCACCCTCGAGGTCGTGGGTGATCCGTGGACCTTGCTGATCCTGCGCGACGCCTTCACCGGCGTGAAGCGTTTCGAGCAGTGGCAGGAGCGACTGGGCGTCGCCCGCAACGTCCTGGCCGCCCGGCTCAAGACCCTGGTTGCGAACGGCGTCATGGAAACCCGCCGCTATTCGGAGCGCCCGCCGCGCCACGAATATTGGCTGACCCCGAAGGGCCTGGCCCTGTCGCCGGTGCTGCTGACCATGGCCGAGTGGGGCGACCAGCACGTCTACGGCCGTGACAAGTCGCCGGTGATGTTCCGCCACAAGGGCTGCGGCTGCGCCTTCCACCCCGTCCTGGCCTGCGAGGAATGCGGCGAGGTGGTCCAGCGCCGCGACCTCGAACGCGCCCCGCAGGAAGACCAAATGCAGACCGTCGGCGAGGCGCTGGAAGCCTCCCGTATCGCGGCCGAGTGAGCTACCGCTTCCACGTCCATCACACGCGGCCGGCGTACAGGCTGGTAATCGCCGAGGGCGCGCCGTTCCCGGCGGCGGCCCGCGAAGAGGACTGGCGTTTCACCATCTCCCGCGAGCGCGACGACACCGCCGCCGACGTCGCCCGTCTGGTCGACGAGACCGGCTATTGCCTGTTCAAGGTCGGCCTGAGCTTCGAGGAGTTGGCGCGGGCTGAAGACGGATAGCGCAGCGGCGTTGGACTAGTCCGCGATCCCGGCCCGCAGCGGATCCTCGCCCGTCAGGTCCTTGATGTGCTGGCGCTGGCGTCGCACGCCCGCCGCCTTCGTCTCGGCGGCCGGCTGAGGCGTCTTCGGAGCCTTCGGTTTGGGCTCGGGTTTTTTCGGCTTCATCACAGACCTCGTTCAGCGGCGCGGCAGGGCGCGGGTGACCAGCTGGGCGGCGCCGACGGTCAGGGCGTCCTCGACCAGGCCGGTCGAGGTCTGGCCGAACCGGCGCATGGCCTTCATCCGGGCGCCGAAGGTGACATAGGCGGCGGCGACCGCCGCGCTCGCCCCGACCACGGCGCCGAGCACCACCCGTCGCCGAGGCGCGAGAGCCGCGCCGGCCAGGCCGCCGGTGACGAGCCGCGCGGCGATGCCCAGCGGCACGATCCGGTCAGGGGCCGAGGGCAGCTTGTCGCCCCACAGCTCGCCGGCCGCCAAGGCCTTGGAGCCGGCCGCGACCCACGGATGGGCCAGCCAGCGCGCTGGAGGGTTGTCAGCCGCCAGATGGCCGTGACGGGCCGCGTCGCTGACGGCGGCCAGCGGCGTCATCGACCGGGATCCGGCCGAAAGGCCGATGAGCAGGGACTGGAGCATGGGCGGGTCTCCGTGCGCGAAGGGCTTCCGACAGAAACCCCGCGCCGCCCGCTTTGATCCGTGGAGACTAGGCCTCGGCCAGATCCATCTGGCGCGTCGTGCCGGCGATGAAGCCGCCGCCCAGCACCCGTTCTGGATCGGCCGGATCGTAGAGTACGCAGGCCTGGCCGGGCGCGACGCCTTCCTCGGCCCCGTCGAACACGACCGCGACCTGGCCATCCTTGAAGGCCAGGCGGCCGGCGACGGGTTCGCGGGTCGAGCGGACGCGGGCCAGGACCGGTTGGCCCTCTTCGGCGGCGGCTTCCAGGCTGTCCTGGCCGCCCAGCCAGCTGCCTTCCTTGAGGGTCAGCGACGCGGTCAGCAGGGCCTCGCGCGGGCCGACGATGACCTGGCGCTTGTCGGCGTCGATGCGGACCACGAACAGCGGGTCGCCGACGGCGATGTTCAGGCCCCGGCGCTGGCCGATCGTGTAGCGGGTGACGCCCTCGTGGCGGCCCAGCACGCGGCCGTCCAGGTGCACGACGTCGCCCGGCTCCGCGCCTTGCGGGCGGATGCGGTCGATCACCGTGGTGTACTTGCCCTCGGGCACGAAGCAGATGTCCTGGCTGTCGGGCTTGTCGGCGATGGCCAGGCCCAGGCCCGCGGCGACGGCGCGCACGGTCGGCTTGTCCATGCCGCCCAGCGGGAAGCGCAGGAAGTCCAGCTGGTCGCGCGTGGTGGCGAACAGGAAATAGCTCTGGTCCTTGGCCGGGTCGGCGGCGCGGCGCAGCTGCGGGCGGTTGCCGCCGCCCGTAAACGCCCGCTGCACGTAGTGGCCGGTGGCCATGGCCTCGGCGCCCAGGTCGCGGGCCACGTCCAGCAGGTCGCGGAACTTGACGGTCTGGTTGCAGCGCACGCAGGGGATCGGCGTCTCGCCGCGCAGATAGGCGTCGGCGAAGTCCTCGATGACCTGCTCGCGGAAGCGGCTTTCGTAGTCCAGCACGTAGTGCGGGATGCCGATGCGCTCGGCGGCCATGCGGGCGTCCAGGATGTCCTGGCCGGCGCAGCAGGCGCCCTTGCGCGAGATCGCCGCGCCGTGGTCGTAGAGCTGCAGGGTGACGCCCACCACGTCGTAGCCGGCGCGGGCCAGCAGGGCGGCGGTGACGGTGGAGTCCACGCCGCCGGACATGGCCGCGACGATCCGCGTCCCCTCCGGCAGGCCGACGGCCGCGCGCACCTGTTCGACGGCCCGGACGATGAGCGCGTCGGGTTCGTGGGTGGCGGCGGTGGTCAGCAAGGCGGCGTCCATGGCCGCGCATATAGCGGGTCGGCGGCGGTTTTGCGAGGTTGGGGGTAGGAGGTTCCTCCCCCGCAATGCGGGGGAGGTGGCCCGAAGGGCCGGAGGGGGCAAGCTGGATCGAGGCCGAGTTGGCCCCCTCAGTCGCTCCGCGACAGCTCCCCCGCACTGCGGGGGAGCATCTTCTTCCCTACTTCAGCACGTTCAGCAGCGACGAGGCTTGCAGGCTGGTGAACACCTGGGCCGAGGCCTGGACGGCCAGCTTGGCCGACTCCAGCCGGGTGACGGCGTCGGCCATGTCGACGTCGGTGATGCCGCCGACCATGGTGGTCAGGGTGTCGGCCTGGTTGGAGAGATCCGACTGGGCGCTCTCGAAGCGCTTCTGGGTCACGCCGTTCTTGCCCTGCAGGTCGATGACGCCGGTATAGGCGGCGTCGAAGGTCGGCAGCAGGCCTTTGAGGAAGGTGACCTGGGTGTCGGTCAGGTTGCCGGTGAACGGACCGTTGGCGTCGACATAGGCCTGCACCTGCTTGAAGGCGTCGAACACGCCCGTGCCCAGGGCGTCGCCCAGCACGCCGGTCTTGGCGCTGGTCTGCTCGTCGACGCGGTTTGTGGTGATGTACTGGTCATTGTGGAACAGCGACGCCGTCGAGGGCGCGGCGGTCAGGTCGGCCATGGCCGTGGCCGAGGTCGTGGCCGTGTCGGTCTGGGCGCCGGAGAAGACGTAGAGGCCGTTCGACTTGGTGTTCATCCCCTGGACGACGTCGCCGAAATTGGCCTGCAGCTGCTGCATCAGGGTCGCGGCGCTGCCGGCCGCCAGGGCGTTGGCGATGGACTCGCGCGCGGTCTTGGTGGCGTCGGCCACGCGGCCGATGCCGGTGTCCTGCATCTCCAGCCGGTTGGTGACCAGCTTGGCCTGGTCGAGCAGGCCGTTGATCCGGGTGTGGGTCCCGCGCATGGCGGTCAGCACCTCGGCATTCTTGGCGTAGCCCTTCAGGTCGGTGGCGACCTTCTGGCTGGACACCTGGCCGCCGACGTCGTTCTGGCGGATCTGGGCCCGCATCAGGTTGGACGTCATGATGTTGTAGTTCTGGACGGTCGAGACGCGGGTCATGGCTTACCCCATAATTCCGACGAGCACGTCGAACATGTCCTTGGTCGCCTGGATCAGGCGGGCCGAGGCGTTGAAGGCTTGTTGATAGGTGGTCAGGTTGATCAGCTCTTCGTCGAGGTTCACGCCCTCTTCCGACTGGCGCTGGCTGTTGACTTCGCTGGACACCGCCTCGGCGGCGTCCTTGCGGCTCTCGGCCGTGGCCGCCCGGCGGCCGATCGATCCGCTGAAGTCGGAGGCGTAGCGCGAGACGGTCATGGTCACGGCCGAGGCGTCGCCGGCGGCCGAGAAGTTGGTGATGGTCTCGCCGGCCTTGGCCAGGGCCAGCGCGCCGCGACCGTCGCCGATCGCCAGGGCGGGACTGCCGCCGACCGCCTGGGCCAGGTCCAGTTGGGCGAAGGGCAGCAGCTTGGGGTTCTGGTCCATCGCCGCGTTGACGAAGAACTTCTCGCCCCGGGTGCTGCGCTCGGCCGGGCCGATGCCGAACAGCTGGCTGGCCGAGGGCCCCCCGACGCCGCGCTCGGTGGTGTCGGCGACGATCGACATGCTGACCGGCGTGGTCGTGTTCGAGGCGAAGCTGATCTGGCCTTTGCCGTTCAGCGAGAACGTGCCGTAGAGGCCCGTGCCCGAGGCGCGGGAGTTCAGGGCGTCCAGCATGTCCTGCATGGTGCCGCCGATCGGCGGGTCGACGCTGATGTCGCGGATCCGGCCGCCTTCGACGTCGGTCAGGCGGACGGTCATCGTGCCCGAGGTGAAGCCGTTCGGGTCGCCGGCGGTCAGGCCCGTCTCGTACGGCGAATAGCCGTTCGTGCGGATGATGTCGTTGAGGCCGAAATAGTGGCTGAAGCCCTTGCCGGCCTTGGTGGCCGGGGTGGTCGGGTCGTCGGCGACCGCCACGCCCAGTCCGCCGGTTCCATTCAGCGTCAACGCGCCGCCCGAGAAACCGGCCGTGCCTTGACCCCCCATGGCGGCGTTCAGCTTGCTGACGAAGTCGGCCGGCGTGAAGGCCGGCGGCGGCAAGGCGACGCCGTTGACCGTCAGGGTTCCGGTGTCGAAATCGACGTCGATCCTGCGCTGCATCACGCCGCTGGCGTCGGTCAGGGCGATCGTCGTCTTGCCGGTCATGCCGGTCACGGCCGCCGTCGAGTCGAGGCCGGTGTCGCGGCCGCTCAGCGTGGTGGCCGCGGGGACCGACGAGGCGGCGTTGGCGGCGCGGTTGATCTCTTCGGCCGCGCGCGAGGTGAACTCGCCCAGCTGGTCTGACAGGGCGACCAGGTCGGTGTTGCGGACCTCCATCAGCCCCTTGATCTCGCCGCTGGAGATGTTCAGCGGGGTGGGCATCACCGAGCCGTTGGCCAACTGCACCGTCAGATAGCCGGTGGCGGTCGCCGAGGTCTGGTAGGTGACCTTGGCCGCGCCGTCGCCGGCCAGGTTCAGGCCTTCGGTCGAGCGGACGACCACGCCGCCCATGGTGCGCGGGCTGACCTGGACGTTCATCAGCTTGGACAGCTCGTCGACCAGGCCGCTCTGGACGTTCTCGGCGCCGGTGGCGTCGGCCCCGGCCACCTTGGCGCGGGTGATGTCGGTGTTGAGGCCGTCGATCTGGCTCAGCAGGTCGTTGACCCGGTCGACGTCGGCCGAGATGCGGGTGTCGGCGTCCTTGCCCAGCTTGGACAGCGACGAGGTGATCCGGCTCGATTCACTGAGGAAGTCGTCCACCCGCGTGAGCGCCTGGGTGCGCAGCAGGGAAGACGACGGATCGTCCTGGGCCGAGGAGAAGGCTGTGAAGATGTCGTCCAGGGTCGAGAAGAAGCTGGTGTCGCCGCTGGGGTCGCCGAACAGCTGCTGGGCGGTGTTCAGGGCCTGCGAGATGGCGCCGGCCCGGTTGCTGTCCGAGGCGGCGTTCAGGCTGGCCGACTGCAGGAAGCGGTCGGTGGCGCGCTTGATGGCGTCGATGCTGACGCCGACGCCCATGCCGCCCGACAGCAGGTTCGACTGGGCGATCGTCTTGCGGACGTAGCCCGTGGTGTTGACGTTGGCGATGTTGTCCGACGTGACGCGCAGACCCGTCTGCGCGGCCATCATGCCGGACGTCGCCGTGTTCATGATCGCATTCAGCGACATGCGGAGACTCCCTTAAGCTGGGCAAACCGCGCAACACATGACGCGCCCTTGCCCGGCGAAACTTGCCGGGCGGGGGAGGGGATCAAGCCCCTGATTTGTACCAAGCCATTGAAATTCATGGCGATATGTTCCGGCGGTCGGAAATTCGACAGGTCACACTGCGCAAGGACGGCGCCAACTGACCCAGGGGCGTCCTTGCGACGCGGCGACGCGGCAACTCCCGTCCGTCGCGACCGATCGGACTCGGCAAAAAGCGCCGCATCGAGAGCGATTTTGCTTCGTAAACAAGCCATTAAAACGAATGAAATCATGGGCTTGATGACGTTTTGGCGAGTTGGCCCGACCGTTGCTCAGAGGAAGGCCGACACCGGCGTGTTCGTCATGGACCGCCACCCCACCGAGCCCAAGCGAGCAACGACTGCGAATGACCGCGATCGCCGCCCCTACCGCCGCTCTACCCGCCGCGCCGACCCCGGCCGCGGGCGCCAAGTCGTCCAGCGACGGCTTCGACGCCCTGCTGTCGATCGCCGGCAGGACCGACGACACGCCGGCGCCCCGCGCCCAGGCTCCCTCGCGGCCGGACAGCAAGCGCGACGACCGCGACGCGGATCGTGACGCCAAGGCCGCCGACAAGCCGGCCAAGGCCGATGGCAAGGCCGCCGACGCCAAGGCCGCAGATCGCGCCGACGCCAAGGCCGACAAGACCGACGCCAAGGTCGATGAGCGCGCCGACGCGGCTCAGGACGCCAAGGCCGACGCCGTCGCCGATCGGGCCGCCGATCGCGCCGACGCCGCCAAGGACGCCAAGAGCGACGCCGCCGCCGACAAGGGCGACGACAAGGCTTCGGACAAGGCCTCTAATAAGGACGCCGGCCAGGTCGACGCGACCGACGCCGCCGCCCAGGCCGCCGCCACCCTGATCGCGGCCATGACCGTTCCCGTGCAGGCCCCGGTCCAGACCGAGGTCGTCACCGCCGCCCAGCCGGCGGTCGACGCCACGGCCGTCGCGGCCGGCCAGGCGGCCGACTTCGCCGCCGCCGTCGAGGCCGCGCCGGTCGCCGCCCCCGTCGCTGCTCAAGCCGCTCAAACCCTTCAGGCGGCTCAAGCTCAGCCGGCGGCCGCTCCGGCCGCCGCGCCGGTCGCCCAGGCCGCCGTCGCGCCGGAAGGCCAGGCCGTTGACGCCGCCGCTCTGGAAGCCCTGGCGCAGCTGGGCGCCGACGACGCGACCTCGATCGCGGCCGGCGACCTGACCACGCCGCAGGCCGCGGACGTCAAGACCGCCGAGACCAAGACCCCCGACGCCGGCAAGCCGGCCGAAGCGCCGAAGGCGGCGATCGCCCAGCCCGCCGCTCCGGCCCCCGTGGCCGCACCGCTCGCCGCGCCCGTCCAGGCCCAGATCGTCGCCGAGACCGCGCCGGTCGCCGGCGAGGCCGTCGCGACCGAGGTCGTCGCGAACGTCGCGGATGTCGCCGAGGCCGCCGCGCCGGAAGCCGCCGCCCAGACCAAGACCGCCGAGGCCCCGAAGGCCGCGCCGTCGCCCCTGGCCGCCCAGGCCAAGGCCGCCGACGCCGTCGCCGTCGAGACCGCCCAGGCCGTGACCGCCGTCGCCGCCGGCTCCGCCGGCCATGGGGGCAGCGACACGAACGCGGACTCGAAGGGCTCGGACAACACCGCCGCGACGATCGCGCCGGTCGACGCTCCGGCCGCCGCCAGCGCCGCGATCGACACCAACGCCCTGGCCGCGCCGGCCCCCGTCGTCCAGGCCCAGGCCGCCAGCGCCCCGGCCGCCGCCCCGGCGCCGGTCCGCGGCTCGCCCGAGACCGTCGCGGCCCTGTCGGCCGAGATCGTCAAGAAGGCCGACGCCAAGGCCACCCGCTTCGACGTGACCCTGACCCCGGACAATCTGGGCAAGGTCGACGTGCGCATCGAGATCGGCCGCGACGGCGCCCTGACCGCGGCGCTGAAGTTCGACACCGTCCACGCCGCCCAGGAACTGCGCGGCAAGGCCAATGAGCTCCGCCAGGCCCTGGCCGACGCCGGTTTCAACGTGGCCGACAACGCTCTGAGCTTCGACGTGTCGAGCCAGAACGGCGGCCAGAACCCGAACCCCTTCTTCGCCTTCGACGGCTGGAACGACCAGGGCCAGCGCGCCTTCTCGGGTCGCGCCTTCAAGGCCGCCATGAACGCCGAAGACGACATCGCCCTCACCCCCGAACTGCTGCCAGGCCTGAAGACGGTCGCGGACAGCGGTTTGGACATCCGGATCTAAGGAAGGAACGAGCCATGGCTACCGCCGTCTCGTCGCAGAACACCTCGTCGGTCCTGGACAAGATCAACAACTCGCGCACGTCTCTCGCCGCCAACAAGGAGACGTTCCTGAAGCTGCTGACCACCCAGCTGAAGAACCAGGATCCGCTGTCGCCCACCGACACGACCCAGATGACTCAGCAGATCACGTCCATGACGGGCGTCGAGCAGCAGCTGGTCACCAACGACCTGCTGGCCGCCCTGGTCGGCATGAACACCGGCACGGGCCTGTCCGAAGGCGTCTCGATGATCGGCAAGCAGGTGACGGCGACCTCCGACAGCTCGACCCTGAAGGACAAGCAGGCGACGTTCTCGTGGACCCAGCCGAGCGCCTCGACCTCGCTGATCGTGGAAGTGAAGAACGCCGCCGGCAAGGTCGTCCGCACTCTGAAGCCGGAAGACCAGAAGAGCGGCAACCACGAGATCACCTGGGACGGCAAGGACGACAGCGGGGCCCAACTGCCCGACGGCGGCGTCTACACCGTCGCGGTCACCGCCAAGAGCGGCGACGGCAAGGAGATCAAGGCCTCCAACATCAAGGGCCGCACCGAAGGCGTCGTGACCGGCGTCGACAACGCCTCCGGCCAGACGATGGTCATGATCGGCGGCGTCTCCATCCCGATCGACAGCGTGGTGGGGGTGAAGAACCCTCCCGTCGCGGCCGCCGCCTAACACCGACGAACACCCATCGAACGGGCGTCAGAACGACGCCGACGCGGTCCCCCGGAAGACGGTCTTCCCCCGGACCCAAACGCAAACAGCGCTGAACCCTTCGAACCCCATTTAGAAGCAGGAATTCAGTCATGAGCATCAACAGCGCCATGCTCGCCGGCGTCTCCGGCCTGATCGCGAACTCGTCGGCCCTGGCCGCCATCTCGGACAACATCGCCAACGTCAACACGGTCGGCTACAAGCGCTCCAGCGCCAACTTCTCGACCCTGGTGACCTCGGGCTCGAAGAACCAGGCTTACAGCGCCGGCGGCGTGAAGGCCCAGACGCACCAGTATGTCAGCCAGCAGGGCCTGACCCAGTCGACGACCTCGAACCTCGATCTGTCGATCTCGGGCTCGGGCTTCTTTGTCACCACCGAAAAGCCGGAAGACCTGACCGCGACCGACACCCGCTCGTTCACCCGCGCCGGTTCGTTCCAGCTGGACAACCTGGGCTACCTGCGCAACGACGCCGGCCTCTATCTGCAAGGCTGGCTGGCCGATCCGGTCAGCGGCATGATCACGCCCGACCCGTCGGACCTGATGCAGCTGTCGTCGATCAACGTCGGCACCGTCGGCGGCACGGCCGAGAAGACCACCCGCGTCGGCGTCAACGCCAACCTCCGCTCGGAACAGCCGGTGGCCGCGGCCGTCTCGTACAAGGTCGGCACCGCCGGCTCGCCGTCGAAGACCCTCGTGCCGGACAGCGCCACGCCGTCGGTGAACCACAACTACGACGTGGTCTACAGCTCGACCGGCCTGGCCAACCCGGCCGCTTCGGGCAACAACGAGTATCAGCTGGACATCAAGGAAAACGGCGTCCTCGTCGCCACCGGCACGGTCGGCTACGACCCGGCCACCGGCGCCCTGGTCAGCTCCACCCTGGCCCCGAAGGGGGTGACGCCCAGCGCCAGCCTGACGACCGTCGACATCGACGGCGCCGGCACCACGGTCAACCTCGCCGCCCTGGGCGTGGTCGGCGGCGCCACCGACGACGTCGACGCCAAGGCCGGCAAGCTTTACGACCCGGCCACCTGGTCGATGTCGGACTACGCCCAGGACAACACCAAGGGCGTGAAGCCGGACTTCGAGATCCAGATCCCGCTGTCGGACTCCAAGGGCGGCCAGCGCACGGTCACCCTGTCGATGCTGAAGGGCCCCGGCCCGAACCAGTGGTACGCCGAACTGCGCGCCAAGCCGGGCGACCTGTCCAACAACGGCAACGGTCTGATCAGCACGGGCATCGTCACCTTCACCACCGACGGCAAGCTGCAGAGCACCGGCGGCCTGTTCGGCCTGACGAACCCGACCTCGATCACCATCCAGGCCTCGGGCACCCCGCCGGTCCCGGTCACCGTGCCGCCGACCCCGCAGCCGCCGACCTGGGCCGACGCCCTGGGCATCGACACCCAGGCCGTCCAGATCGACCTGGCCAACGCCGCCGGCGGCCTGACCCAGTACAACAGCCAGTCGGTCGTCCAGTCGGTGAACACCAACGGTACGGCGTTCGGCAACCTGACCAACATCGAGGTGGATGACGACGGCTATGTCTCGGCCATCTTCGACAACGGCGTCACCCGCCGGATCGCCCAGGTCGCCGTGGCCACCTTCAGCAACCCGAACGGCCTGAAGGGCGTCAACGGCAACGCCTATCGCGTCACCAACGAGAGCGGCACCTACAGCCTCAAGGCTCCGGGCCAGGGCGGCGCCGGCGCGCTGGCCCCCTCGACCTTGGAAGCTTCGACTGTCGACCTGTCGACGGAGTTCACGGGCCTGATCACGACCCAGCGTGCTTACTCGGCGTCGTCGAAGATCATTACAACCGCGGATCAGATGCTTGAAGAGCTTCTGAATATTAAGCGCTGATCATAGGGATTAACGCTCTTTAATTCTTGTGTTTCACATCGAGACACTACGGATTGTTGAGGAGCCGTCTTGTTTAGGCCTTTCTTTACTATTGGAATTAAGCCGCTGTTATTAGGCGGCGCCTATAGTGGCCTTCAACAGTGATGGTTGTGGAAAGGCGTAAAGCCATGTTGCAGCAGCAGCGCACGAACAGCCGGGGTGAGAAGTACGTGATCGGTCCGACCGGCGCGCCTCTAACTCTCTCCGATTTGCCGCCTCCGGAAACCCAGCGTTGGGTGATCCGGCGCAAGGCCGAGGTGGTCGCCGCCGTCCGCGGGGGCCTGCTCTCGCTCGACGAGGCGTGCGACCGCTACAAGCTGACCAACGAGGAATTCCTCGCCTGGCAGCAGTCGATCGACCGGCACGGCCTGGCGGGTCTGCGTACGACGCGGATCCAGCAGTACCGTTAAGGGTCTGCTCAGGGATGTTTTGAAGGGTGCGTTAATGTGACCACCCCTCGTCGTCCCTAAAAACCTCGCGGGCCTTGCGCCCAAAGGGGTTGAAGACGTTCAGCGGCCGCGCCCGAAAGGGCGCGGCCGCGACGTTTTGGCGCCATCGGAAGCCCCTCCGGCGGCCAAATATAAACGCCTCGTTTACCTTGAACTGGGTAAATCCTGCCTACCGACGGACGGTTTTCGTTCGGACGTCGGGCGTCCCTTCGGGGGCGTTGAGCAGGGGATGGGGCTTCGTGGAAAGCTTTCTAGGTTCAATTCAGCGTTTCGGCGTCGGGCGTCTGGCCGCGATGCTCGGTGTCGGCGCGGGTGTCGTCGCCGTGCTGGTCGCGCTGGTCATGTTCATGGGCAAGGAGCCCAATGAGCTGCTCTATTCGAACCTGGACCTGAAGGAAGCCTCGGAAGTCACCGCGGCGCTCGACCAGGCCGGCATCAAGTACCAGGCCAAGGGCGACGGCTCGACGATCATGGTGGCGCGCGACAAGGTCGCCAGCGCCCGCCTGATGGTCGCCGGCAAGGGCCTCGTGAGCTCGGGCTCGATCGGCTACGAAATCTTCGACGGCAACAACGCGCTGGGTCAGACCGACTTCGTCCAGCAACTGAACCGTCAACGCGCCCTGCAGGGCGAGCTGGAACGCACCATCAAGGCCATGCAGGGCGTCAACAGCGTCCGCGTCCATCTGGTGCTGCCCAAGCGCCAGCTGTTCGAGGAGGACGCCGAGCAACCGTCGGCCGCCGTCACCATCGGCGTCGGGGCCCGCGAGCCGGCCACCGACATGGTCCGCGCCATCCAGAACCTGGTGTCCTCGTCGGTCCCGAACATGAAGGCCGAAAAGGTCGCGGTCATCGACCAGCACGGCAAGACCCTGTCGGCCCCCAGCGACGAGAGCCTGGCCGGCAAGGAAGCCGCCGACCGCCGCACCGAGGCCGAGGCCCGCATCGCCAAGACCGTCAAGGACATGATCGAGGGCGTCCTGGGCCCGGGCAAGGCGCGGGTCAACGTCACCGCCGACCTGGACCTGAACCGCGTCACCACCCAGGAAGAGCGCTTCGATCCCGATGGCCAGGTGATCCGTTCGGAAAGCACCAACGAAGCCGGCAACAGCGAAACCAAGAACGACGACACCTCGGGCGTCACCGCGGCGGCCAACGTGCCGGGCGGCCAGGGCGCCAACGGCTTCCAGCAGTTGGGCTCGCGCTCGAACCAGAACGAGAGCGTCACCAACTACGAGATCTCCAAGTCCGTGAAGACCACGGTCCAGGAGCCGGGCACGATCAAGAAGGTCGCCGTGGCCGTCGCCATCGACGGGATCACCGCGCCCGCCGGCAAGGATGGCAAGCCGGGCGCCTATACCCCGCGCACCGCCCAGGAGATCGCGCAGATCGAGGAACTGGTGAAGACCGCCGTCGGCTTCGACGCCGCCCGCGGCGACCAGGTCAAGGTCACCAACATCAAGTTCCCGCAGCCCGAGGACCAGGGCCTGGAGAAGCAGGGCCTGCTGGCCGGCTTCGACAAGAACGACATCATGCGCTTCGCCGAACTGGGCGTCCTGGGCGTCGTGGCCTTGCTGGTCATGCTGTTCGCGGTCCGCCCGTTCATCAAGAACCTGTCGGCGCCGGCCCCGGCCCAGATGGCTCTGGCTGGTCCCACGGGCCAGGCGGTCACCCGCCTGGTCACCCTGTCGGACGGCACCCAGCAGCAGGTCGTGGTCGACCAGGCGGGSGAGCCGATGGCGATCGCCGGTCCCTCGGGGGGCAGCGACATCGACCAGCGCATCGACATCGCCAAGATCGAGGGCCAGGTTAAGGCCTCGTCGATCAAGCGTGTCTCCGAGTTCGTCGAGAAGCATCCCGACGAGTCGGTGGCGATCCTCCGTAACTGGCTGCACGAGTCGACCTGATGGCCATGAAAGCCGCCATCAATGACGTGAAGAACCTTTCGGGGCCCGAGAAGGCCGCGATCGTTCTGCTCGCGCTCGGCGAGGATCACACCAAGATCTGGGAAGCCCTGGACGACGAGGAGATCAAGGAAGTCTCCCAGGCCATGGCCGGCCTTGGCACGGTTTCCGCCTCCGTCGTGGAAGAGCTGCTGGTCGAGTTCGTCTCGGGCATGAGCTCGACGGGCGCGATCATGGGCTCGTACGAACAGACCCAGCGCCTGCTGGCGGCCTTCATGCCGCAGGAGAAGGTCGACGCCCTGATGGAGGAGATCCGCGGTCCGGCGGGTCGAACCATGTGGGACAAGCTCGGCAACGTGAACGAGGCCGTGCTCGCCAACTATCTGAAGAACGAATACCCGCAGACCGTCGCGGTGGTGCTGTCGAAGGTGAAGAGCGACCACGCCGCCCGCGTGCTGGCCTGCCTGCCGGAAGACTTCGCCCTGGAATGCGTCACCCGCATGTTGCGGATGGAGCCGGTGCAGCGCGAGATCCTCGACAAGATCGAGATGACCCTGCGCACCGAATTCATGTCGAACCTGGCGCGCACGTCCAAGCGCGACAGCCACGAGATGATGGCCGAGATCTTCAACAACTTCGACCGCCAGACCGAAGCCCGCTTCATCGCCGCGCTGGAAGAGCGCAACCGCGAGGCGGCCGAGCGCATCCGCGCCCTGATGTTCGTGTTCGAGGATCTGGCCAAGCTGGACCCGGGCGGCATCCAGACGCTGCTGCGCGGCACCAGCAAGGAACAGCTGGCCCTGGCCCTGAAGGGCGCCTCGGACAAGCTGCGCGACCTGTTCTTCTCGAACATGTCGGAACGCGCCGCCAAGATCATGCGCGAGGACATGGAAAGCATGGGCCCCGTGCGCCTGAAGGACGTCGACGCCGCCCAGGTGGGCATGGTGCAGGTCGCCAAGGATCTGGCCGCCAAGGGCGAGATCATGCTGGCCGGCTCGGGCGGCGACGACGAGCTGATCTACTGAGGCGGATGGCATGAACGACACCCCTCACCGCAGATTTGGCTTCGACACGGTCTTCGACGACCGCGGCGGCTCCTACACGCCGCCGAAGGTGAAGAAGAACTTCACCCTCGAGGAGGTCGAGGCCGCCAAGGCTCAGGCCTACCAGGACGGCGAGCGTTCGGCCGTGGCCCGCGCCGAGCAGGAGGCCGCCCAGGCTCTGGGCGAGGTCGCCCACGCCGTGCAGCAGGCCTTCGAGACCCTGACCCACGTGGCGCACGAGCACCGCGAAGGCTCGGCCATGCTGGCCCTGGCCTGCGGCCGCAAGATCGCCGACGCGGCCCTGATCCACTTCCCCGAGGCCCCGGTCACGGCGGCCCTCGAGGCCCTGGCCCGCGAGGTCGAGGCCCAACCGCGCATCTTCGTCCGGGTCTCGCCCGAGCTGGAGGAGCGCACCCAGCAGGCGCTGGAGCACGTGGCGGTTCAGATCGGCTTCCAGGGCCAGATCGTCGCCCGCGCCGACGGCGCCATGGCCCCCGCGGCCTTCACTTTCGACTGGGGCGAGGGCCGCGCGGCCTTCGACCCGGAAGGCGCCGCCCAGCGCGTCGCCGAAGCGCTGGAAGCGGCCATCGCCGCCGAAGGCCTCCACGCCGAACCCCTGTTCACTTAGCAAGATTACCCAGCGAAGGCTGACTGTGATGGCCGAAGACAATCTCCCGCTCGACGAATTCGGAAGCGCCATGCTGGCGTCCGAAGCGCCGGTCGAGCTCAGCGACAAGACCGCCTCGGACCTGGCCCCCGTCTTCGACGTGCCGGTCAACATCTCGGCGGTGCTGGGGCGCGCCCACATGTCGGTGGCGCAGCTGCTGCAGCTTTCGCAGGGGTCGATCCTGGAACTGGACCGCAAGGTCGGCGAGGCCATCGACATCTACGTCAACAACCGCCTGGTCGCCCGGGGCGAGGTCGTCGTCGTCGACGAGCGCCTGGGCGTGACCATGACGGAAATCATCAAGGACGGCGACCAGGGCTAAGCCCTGCTGTCCGTGAGGGAGAGTAGAACATGCGGCTTCTGGTCGTCGGAAAACTGAACGGGCAGCTCTCGGTCGCCGTGAAGATGGCGATGAACGCGGGCGCGAAGGTCTCGCACGTCGAAACGGCGGAGCAGGCGACCAACGCGCTGCGCGCGGGGCAGGGCGCCGACCTCCTGATGGTCGACTACGCGCTGGACATCGCCGCGCTGATCGCGGCCAACGAGGCCGAGCGGATGCGGGTGCCGGTGGTGGCCTGCGGCGTCGACGCCGACCCGATGCGCGCCGCCGCCGCCATCAAGGCCGGGGCCAAGGAATTCATCCCGCTGCCGCCGGACGCCGAGCTGATCGCCGCCGTCCTGGCCGCGGTCACCGACGACGAAAAGCCGATGGTCGTCCGCGACCCGGCCATGGAGTCGGTGATCAAGCTGGCCGACCAGGTCGCCCCGTCCGACGCCTCGATCCTGATCACCGGCGAAAGCGGTTCGGGTAAGGAGGTCATGGCCCGCTACGTCCACGGCAAGTCGCGCCGGGCCAAGGCGCCGTTCATCTCGGTCAACTGCGCCGCCATCCCCGAGAACCTGCTGGAAAGCGAGCTGTTCGGCCACGAGAAGGGCGCCTTCACCGGCGCCATGGCCCGCCGCATCGGCAAGTTCGAGGAAGCCGACGGCGGCACCCTGCTGCTGGACGAAATCAGCGAAATGGACGTGCGCCTGCAGGCCAAGCTGCTGCGCGCCATCCAGGAACGCGAGATCGACCGCGTCGGCGGCTCCAAGCCGGTCAAGGTCAATATCCGCATCCTGGCCACCAGCAACCGCGACCTCGTCCAGTCCGTGAAGGACGGCGTGTTCCGCGAAGACCTGCTCTACCGCCTGAACGTCGTGAACCTGCGCCTGCCGCCGCTGCGCGAGCGTCCGGGCGACGTGTTCAGCCTGTGCGAGTTCTTCGTGAAGAAGTACTCGGCCGCCAACGGCGTGCCGGAAAAGCCCATCTCGGCCGAGGCCAAGCGCCGGCTGCTCGCCCACCGCTGGCCGGGCAACGTCCGGGAGCTGGAAAACGCCATGCACCGCGCGGTGCTGCTGTCGACCGGCCCGGAGATCGAGGAGTTCGCCATCCGCCTGCCGGACGGTCAGCAGCTGGCGCCCGCGCCGGCCCCGGACGTCGCGGTGGCCCGCGGCGCCCAGATGGCCGCCGACGCCGTCTCGCGCACCTTCGTCGGCTCGACCGTCGCCGAGGTCGAGCAGCAGCTGATCATCGACACCCTGGAGCACTGCCTGGGCAACCGCACCCACGCCGCCAACATCCTGGGCATCTCGATCCGCACCCTGCGCAACAAGCTGAAGGAATATTCGGACGCCGGCGTCCCGGTTCCGCCGCCGCAAGGGGGCATCGGCGCCGCCGCCTGAGGGCGGTCAACATGTCGCGGCGCCGCGACCATCCGTCCGGCGCCGAACATGGCTAATTTTGGTTAAGGAGATGGCGGCGGGCCGCAAATCGCTTCAAGCGCTGGTCTAGCTCCATCCACGGTTCAAGGTTCCGAATGGCCGACGCCGCCGCCCCGACCGCCAGATCCATGCCCAGCGCCAGGTCGCTGCTGGACGGGTTCCTGCGCGGCGAAATGGGCCTGGCTCTGGGCGTCGTCGGCATCATCGTCCTGTTGATCCTGCCCGTCCCGCCGGTCCTGCTGGACCTGCTGCTGGC
This sequence comes from Caulobacter sp. Root343, assembly GCF_001425745.1. Taxonomy (GTDB): domain Bacteria; phylum Pseudomonadota; class Alphaproteobacteria; order Caulobacterales; family Caulobacteraceae; genus Caulobacter. The sequence goes on from NZ_LMDF01000006.1 coordinate 258,308, forward strand.
GGTCTCGCTGACGGGGTCGGTGCTGATCCTGATGACGGCGGTGCTGATCAAGAAGCCGCTGGAATTCACCTCGTTCCCGACCGTCCTGCTGGTCGCGACCCTGTATCGCCTGGGCCTGAACGTCGCCTCGACCCGCCTGATCCTCGGCCACGGCCAGGAAGGCACCGGCGGGGCCGGCGCGGTCATCGAGGCCTTCGGTCACCTGATGATGCAGGGCAACTTCGTCATCGGGGTGATCATCTTCATCATCCTGGTGGTGGTGAACTTCATGGTCGTCACCAAGGGTTCGGGCCGGATCGCCGAAGTGGCGGCCCGCTTCACCCTGGACTCCATGCCCGGCAAGCAGATGGCGATCGACGCCGATCTGTCGACGGGCCTGATCGACCAGGAACACGCCAAGATCCGCCGCAAGGAACTGGAGCAGGAAAGCACGTTCTTCGGGGCCATGGACGGCGCCAGCAAGTTCGTGAAGGGCGACGCGATCGCCGGCCTGATCATCACCGGCATCAACATCATCGGCGGCATCATCATCGGTGTCGTCCAGCACAAGATCCCGATCGGCGAGGCCGCGTCCTCGTACACGATCATGACCATCGGCGACGGCCTGGTCAGCCAGATCCCGGCCCTGGTCATCTCGATCGCCGCCGGCATGGTCGTCTCCAAGGCCGGCGTCGAAGGCTCGGCGGACAAGGCCCTGGTCACCCAGCTGGCCATGAACCCGGCCGCACTGGGCATGGTCTCGGCCTCGGCCGGCATCATCGCCCTGATCCCGGGCATGCCGATCATCCCGTTCGCGGCGGTGTCCCTGGGCGCGGGGGCCCTGGCCTACAAGCGCATCCAGGACGCCAAGAAACCAAAGCCCATCGATCCGTCCCTGCTGGAAGCGGCCACGCCGGCGGAGGCCGAGGAAGAGCCGATCAGCGCCTCGCTAGCCATCGACGACGTCAAGATCGAGCTGGGCTACGGCCTGCTGACCCTGATCAACGACCTGGACGGCCGCAAGCTGACCGACCAGATCCGCGCCCTGCGCAAGACCCTGGCCGGCGAGTTCGGCTTCGTCATGCCGCCGGTGCGGATCCTCGACAACATGCGCCTGGCCAACCAGGGCTACGCGATCCGCATCAAGGAGATGGAGGCCGGGGCCGGCGAGGTGCGCCTGGGCTGCCTGATGGCCATGGACCCGCGTGGCGGCCAGGTCGAGCTGCCCGGCGAGCACGTGCGCGAGCCCGCCTTCGGCCTGCCGGCCACCTGGATCGCCGACGACCTGCGCGAGGAAGCCACCTTCCGCGGCTACACGGTCGTCGATCCGGCCACGGTGCTGACCACGCACCTGACCGAGATCCTCAAGGAGAACATGGCCGACCTGCTGTCCTACGCCGAGGTCCAGAAGCTCCTGAAGGAGCTGCCCGAGGCGCAGCGCAAGCTGGTCGACGACCTGATCCCCGGCACCGCCACGGCCACCACGGTCCAGCGCGTGCTGCAGTCGCTGTTGCGCGAGCGGGTCTCGATCCGCGACCTGCCGCAGATCCTGGAAGGCATCGGCGAGGCCGCGCCGCACACCGCCTCGGTTACCCAGCTCGTCGAGCAGGTCCGCGCCCGTCTGGCCCGCCAGCTGTGCTGGGCCAACCGCGGCGACGACGGCGCGCTGCCGATCATCACCCTGTCGGCCGAATGGGAGCAGGCGTTCGCCGAAGCCCTGATCGGGCCCGGCGACGACAAGCAGCTGGCCCTGCCGCCCTCGCGCCTGCAGGACTTCATCCGCGGCGTCCGCGACGCCTTCGAGCGCGCCGCCCTGGCCGGCGAGGCCGCCGTGCTGCTGACCAGCCCCGGCGTGCGTCCCTACGTCCGCTCGATCATCGAGCGCTTCCGCGGCCAGACCGTGGTGATGAGCCAGAACGAGATCCACCCCCGCGCCCGCCTGAAGACGGTGGGAATGGTCTAAAGACCGCGTCTCTAAAAAGGAGCGGCCGCGCCAGGGCCGACCGCCCATTTTGTCGCGGGCGTCACATAAAACACGCGCCGATCGCGACATGCGTCGACTCTCCGACGGAACCGTCACGGCAAGGTCACGTTGTTTCCGCCGGGAGGGGCCCCCGACGGAGAGTAATGAGATGACCCATAAGCTTGCCCTGCTCGCCGCCGCTGCGTCCCTGACGTTCGCCGGCGCCGCTTACGCACAGAGCACCTCGACCACCAGCCCGGGTGCGACCAGCTCGACCCAGAGCACGACGCCTGGCGCCTCGGCCACCGCGCCGGGCCAGTCCACCGCTCCGGGTCAATCGATGACCAAGCCGGGCGCCACGCCCGCCAGCCCAGCCACCCCGGCGAATCCGGGTGTCAGCTCCGCCAACCCGGCCACGCCGGCCACGCCGCCTTCGGCCAGCACGGCCGACAGCGCCGCCACCCCCAGCTCGGCCAATGTCGCCAGCTTCAAGACCGGTTCGTCGGTGAAGGACGCCCAAGGCGTCGCCGTGGGCCAGATCACCGGCACCAGCACGGGCGCCGACGGCTCGACCAACGTCATCGTCACCAACGGCGGCGTGAAGTTCGCCCTGCCGGCCAACAGCCTCAGCGCCGGGGCGGACGGCAGCGTCTCGACCACGGCCACCAAGGCCCAGATCGACGCGACGGTCGCGGGCGCCAAGCCGCAACAATAAGGTCCGCGCACAAGACGTTGCGACCGCGAGCCCGCTCGGCATTGCCGAGCGGGCTCGTCACTGATAGCGATGGCCCCATAAGCGGGCGTTTTTCGCCGACTTGGGGTTCCGTATGCCTCCGGCCAATAAGACCAAGCGTGGGTCCAACTCACTGCTGTGGGATTTGCTGACGTTCGATCGCCTGGTCACCGGGCCAGTGATTCACTTCATCTATTGGGCTGGCCTCGGGGTCGTGGCCCTGTTCGGCTTCTCGGTCGTCGGCGCCGCCGTCGGCCTGGCCCTGAAGGAGCCGGGCGTCGGCTCGCTGCTGCTGGCCTTCCCGGTGCTGATCGCCGGCCTGCTGGTCGCCGGGGCGCTGGTGCTGCTGTGGCGCGCCTTCTGCGAGTTCTACGTCGCCATCTTCCGGATCAGCGAGGACCTGCGGGCCCTGCGCCAGACCAGCGACGCCGACCATGCCGTCTTCCGCGCTCGCCAGACGCCGCCGCCGCAAGGCCAACCGCCCCGGCAGCAGGTCTAGCCCTATTTCGCGAGCGTCTTGAGGCGCTCGCGCAGCGTCCCCACCGCCTCCAGCGGCATGTCCAGAGCGCAGAACAGCTTTTCGGGAATCGTCTCGGCCTGGTCGCGCAGGGCGCGGCCCTTGTCGGTCAGGGCCACGATGACCCGTCGCTCGTCGTCGGGATCGCGGTGGCGCTCGACCAGGCCGCCGGCTTCCAGGCGCTTGAGCAGCGGGGTCAGGGTGCTGGAGTCGAGGTCCAGGGCGTCGCCCAGGGCGCCGACCGTCCGGGGACTGGCCTCCCACAGCACCAGCATGGCCAGGTACTGCGGATAGGTCAGGCCCAGGGCGTCCAGCATCGGCCGATAAAGCCGCGTCATCCGATTGGCCGCGCCGTAGAGGGCGAAGCACAGCTGGTTGTCCAGGCGCAGGGCCTCGGGCGGACGATCGGACGACGCGGGTTTCTGGCTCATCGGACTATCGATTACGCCGCCTTGACGGTGATGGCCACGTCGAGATTGCCGCGCGTGGCGTTGGAATAGGGGCAGACCTGGTGGGCGGTGGCGACCAGCGCCTCGGCGTCGGCCTGCGACAGGCCCTGGGTCTCGACCTCCAGCGCGACTTCCAGCTTGAAGCCGACCTCCTGGGTGGCGAGGCCGACCTGGCCGGTCACGGTCGAGCCGGTCAGGGCGATCTTCTGGGTGCGGGCGACGTGGGCCATGGCGCTTTGGAAGCAGGCGGCGTAGCCGGCGGCGAACAGCTGCTCGGGATTGGTCCCGGTTTCCTTGCCGCCCAGCGCCTTGGGCATCGACAGCTGCACGTCCAGCAGGCCGTCCTCGCTGCGGGCGTGGCCGTCACGGCCGCCGACGACGGTGGCGCGGGTGGTGTAGAGGGTGGTCATCGGAGAGGTCCTTGGCTTGATTGATGTGAACGATTTAATCGTGCGCGATATAAATGCAAGGGCGCGACCGTGAAAAAGATCGCGCGCGATTGAATTTTGTTTGATGGGCGCCGTTTAGCGTCGACTTTCCTCCCCCTCTGGGGGAGGGGGACCGCCGAACGGCGGTGGAGGGGCCCTGCGCATCGGCGGACGCCCCGCCGCTTCGCGGACCCCCTCCGTCTCGATGCGTATTCGCAGCGAGCCACCTCCCCCTAATGGGGAGGAGAGTTCGCTTTCAAGCCGCCCAGGCCGCGGCGAAGCGCTTCAGCAGGGACCGGGCCGGGCTTTCGGCGCCGGCTTCGGCGGCTTCCAGGCGCAGGAAGAGGTCGCCGGCCTTGTGAGCGGCGCGGGCGGGCAGGCCCTGGCCGGGCAGGCGGACCAGGCCGCGGGCGGCGGCCTTGGTCGAGATCCAGGCCGGGCGCGGGCCCAGCGGGGTGTCGGCGTCGACCCGGCCGCCCTCGGCCAGGACGCGCGGATCGACCTTGCCGGTCAGCCAGATGTCGTCGCCGCGCACCAGGGCGCCGTCCTGGGCCCGCAGGCGGACCTCGAACGTCACGCCCTCGACACGGACCTTGTCGCCTTCGCGCAGGCCGGCCGGCAGCTTCAGGCGCAGATGGCGGCCATCGATGGCCAGGTCCTCGGCGCCGCCGGCCACGGCCGTGGCGATGTCGATCTCCAGGAAGACGCGGTCGACGACCGGGACGGCGTTGGTCACGGCCGGCGGGAAGGTCGTCGGCTGGAACGGGTGGTCCTGCAGCAGGCGGTAGGCGGCCAGCACGTCGCGGAACAGGGCCGCGTCGCCGGTCGGACGGTCGGGGTGGGCCCGCTTGGCGGCCTCACGATAGGCGGTGCGCAGCTCGCGCTCGTCCGCGTCCGGCGCCACGCCCAGCAGGGCGCGGGCGGCCGAAAGGGTCAGGGCGGAGGCGCGGGCAGTCATGCGGCGACCCTGACGCCGGATGGTCAACGGCGGGTTAAGTTAAGACTTTCAGGGCTGTGGCCCCTCGCGCGCCGGCGGCCTATATCAGTCCCATGAGCGCCGACCCGACCCTGATCCCCGCCTCGCCCAGCGAGGACGACTATGTCCGCCAGGTGACCGAGGCGACGCCGCCGGCCCTGCTGTCGGAGGAGGATCCGTTCGCCCTGTTCGCCGAATGGCTGGAGGAAGCGGGCAAGAAGGAGCCCAGCGATCCCAACGCCATGGCCGTCTCGACCGTCGACGCCGACGGCATGCCGGACTCGCGCATGGTGCTGCTGAAGGACTTCGATCCGCGTGGCTTCGTCTTCTACACCAACACCCACAGCGCCAAGGGCCGCGAGCTGGAAGGCCAGCCCAAGGCGGCGCTGCTGTTCCACTGGAAGTCGCTGCGCCGCCAGGTGCGGATCCGGGGCGTGGTCGAGCCGGTCAGCGAGGCCGAGGCCGACGCCTATTTCGCCAGCCGCGCGCGCCACAGCCAGCTGGGCGCCTGGGCCAGCGACCAGTCGCGGCCGCTGCCCGACCGCTTGGCCCTGGAGAAGCGGGTCGCCGAGATGGGCCTGAAGTTCGGCCTTTCCAAGGTGCCCCGACCGCCGCACTGGTCGGGCTATCGCGTCGTCCCGGTCAGCATCGAGTTCTGGCGCGACCGTCCGTTCCGCCTTCACGAGCGGCTGGTGTTCGATCGCGCCGAGGGCGGCTGGACGACCAAGCGGCTATTTCCCTGATGAGCCGCACGGGTTCGCGCCCGCCTTCGACACGGCGTGGAATTCGATCAGCATCCCCAGGTCGCCTTGGGTCGGGGCCAGGAACGCCTCGCCCGACAGGCCGGCATAGCGGGTCAGCTTGCGCTCATAGCCGCGCTCGACCCAGCGCTGGGCGCGGCCGAGGTCGGCGGTGGCAAGACTGACGCCCAGGATGCGCGGGCCCAGGGCCAGCGTCTCCGCCGCCGCGCCCGGACCGTCAGGAGCCAGGGTCAGCAGGGCCGTCGGGCCGACCGGCACGCAATAGCCCTTGGCCCCCAGCGCCGGCAGGCTGACCGGGACCGCGCCGCCGTGGCCCATGCGCTCCAGAGCCTTGCGATCGGCCTCGGGATCGCTCGACACCAGCCAGATCGCCGACAGGCTCCGGGCGCTGTTGGGATGCTCGCGCGTCACCCGCCAGTCGTCCTTATTGGCCGGGTCGGCCTGGTCCGGCGCGTAGGCGGGGTTGTAGTCGATATAGAAGGTGTTGCTGGACAGCGGGGCCTTGTCGAAGGCGAACAGGCGCCAGCCGGGCTTGCTGCTGTCGGGGCCGGCGAACATCGGAGTGACCGGATAGCCCAGGCCCCTCAGCGAGGTCTGGACGGCGTCGACGTTCGACGAGCGGAAGCCGAAGGTGCGCGCGCCAGGCTGCTCCTTCAGGGCGATCCGGTCGTCCTTCATGCCCGGATCGTAGTCAGGATTGGCGCGGGTGACGCCCAGCAGCTCGATGAAGCTGGTGTCGGAAAAGCGGATATAGCGGTTGGCGACGCCGCCGGTGTCGCGGCCGGCGCGGACCTGGAAGCCCAGCTTCACGGCCATGATCGAGGTCACCTCGTCGATGCCGCGCCCCCACAGCAGCACGTGGTCGAGCCGGGTCGTCGGCGCGACCGGCGCGGCGGTCGCCGGCGCCGCCGCCGACAGGGCCAGCATCAGGCCGATGGTCAGAAAGGATTTCACGCGTCGTCTCCCGCGGCCCGATCGCCGCGTCGGCAAGCTAGGGCGTGGCGGGAATGCGGATCAATGACCTGGAGGTCATGGCGCGATGACCTTGGAGGTCATTGACGTCGTGACGTCGTGGCTTAGCTTCGCGAGGTGCTCTCGACCCCGCATTTCGGCGCTCTGTTGCGCGGCTGGCGCGCCGCGCGCCGGATGAGTCAGATGGACCTGGCCACGGCCGCGGACGTCTCGTCGCGCCATTTCAGCTGCGTCGAGACCGGCAAGGCCCAGCCGGGCCGGGACGTGGTGATCCGCATCGCCGAGACGCTGGAGATCCCGCTTCGCGACCGCAACGCCCTGTTGATGGCGGCCGGCTACGCCCCGATCTATCCCGAGACCGCCCTGGCCACTTCGCATTTGACCGAGGTCCGCCGCGCGATCGACCTGCTGCTGGCCCAGCAGGAGCCGTTTCCCGCCAGCGTGCTGGACCGGCACTGGAACATCGTCCAGTCCAACAAGGGCTTCGACCGCATAGTCTCGCACGTGCTGGGCGGGCGCCCGTCGCGGCACGCCAACATGATCCGGCAGATCTTCGACCCGGAAGACGTGCGCCGCACGATCGTCAATTGGGACGAGATCGCCGGGGCGGTGATCGGCAACCTGCAGCACGCCCTGGCCGCCACGCCTGGCGACGAGGTCGGCCACGCCCTGGTCGCCGAAGTCCTCGCCTATCCCGGCGTGCCGACCCGCTGGCGCCAGCTGGACTTCGCGACCCCGCCGTCGCCGCTGCTGACCACCGTCATGCGCGATGGGGAAGGGGAGCTCTCGTTCTTCTCGACCATCACCACCTTCGCCATGCCGCGCGACGTGACCCTGGAGGAACTGCGGATCGAGTGCTGCTTCCCGACCGACGCACGCACCCGCGAGGTCTTGGAGGGCTTGGCTCAACGCGCCCCGTAGCGCGCCAGGAACGTCTCCACCGCGTCCTCGGCGATGACTTTCAGCGGCCGCCGAGGCTGGACCTCGTCGCCGGCCGAGAGGCCCAGGACCAGGGTCACGTGGTCCAGCATGCCCATCAGCTGGCCGGCCGCCCACGAGGGCTTCTCGACCTTGAGCTCGCCGGTCTTGACCAGGTCGTTGATCACTGAGATCGCCGCCCCGCCCAGTTCGTCGCGGGCGCTCTGCAGGAAGTATTCGGCGACGTCCTCGAACCGGCGGCGCTCGGCCGTGACCATGCGGAACATAGCCCGGGTGTCGGGACGCGAGAAGAAGGTGGCGTAGGCGACAGCCAGGGCGGTCAGCCGCGTGCGGGCGTCGCCCTTGGTCCGTACGGCCTCGCGCACCGGGGCGGCGATGCCGCTGACCGTCTCCAGGACGATGGCCTTGAACAGGTCGGCCTTGCTGGGGAAGTAGGCGTACAGGGTCGCCGTCGAGACCCCCGCCACGCGCGCCACCACCTCCATGCCGGCGTCGGCATAGCCCTGGCGCAAGAACAAATTCCTGGCCGAGCCGAGGATTTCCTCGCGCTTGTGCCCCGATCGCTTCAGACCCGCGCCGACAAGCATGTGAGACTCGCACTGTTAGGCTTCGATGCAATCTAGCCGCGAAAATGGACCCTAAGCAAGGGTTGCGCGAGAGGACTCGTCTGTTGGTTTCGGCTATGCAGCCCCGGCGCCGATTTTCGCGCGGGCACTGATGGGATCGAAGGCGTGATCAAGGACGCGGAAGCCGCGCGCGAGCAGGAAGTGGCCGCCTGGTTCGAAGGCCGGGCGGAGAGCACGATCGAGACCTCGTGCGCTCGGGTGTTCCTGATCGGCGGCTCGGCCTTCAAGGTGAAGCGGCCGGTCGACTTCGGCTTCCTGGATTACTCGACGCTGGAGCTGCGCCGCTGGGCGCTGGAGCGCGAGCTGACCTTCAACCGCGCCGCCGCGCCGGACATCTATCGCGAGGTGCGCTGCCTGACCCGCATGACCGACGGCGGGCTCGAGCTCGACGGCGGCGGCGAGATCGTCGAATACCTGCTGGAGATGCGCCGCTTCGATCAGAACGGGGTTCTGGCCACCCAGCCCTGGGCGATCGACGACGCGCTGGAGGATTCGCTGGGCCGCACGGTGGCCCGCTTCCACGCCGGCTCGGCCCTGCGTCCGCAAGGCGGCGGGGTCTCGGCCCTGGGCTACACGATCCGCTCGAACGCCAACCTGCTGCGCGGCCTCTCCGGTCGCCTGGGCAAGCAGGCGGTCGAGCGCCTGGTGCACGAGACCGACATCGCCCTGGAGCGGCTCGCGCCCCTGCTGGACGGCCGCGCCAAGGACGGCTTCGCCCGCCACTGCCACGGCGACCTGCACCTGGGAAATATCCTGATCGAGAACGGCCAGCCGATCCTGTTCGACTGCATCGAGTTCAACGACACCCTGTCGGACATCGACGTGCAGTACGACCTGGCCTTCCTGCTGATGGACCTGGATTTCCGCCGCCGCCGCGACGCGGCGGGCCGGGTGCTGAACGCCTATCTGGACGAGGCCGCCCGTACGTTCGGCGAAGGCCTGTGGACCGGCTTGGCCGCCTTGCCGCTGATGCTCAGCGTCCGCGCCGCCGTGCGCACCCACGTTTGGGCCTATACCGGCGACGACGAGGCCGCGCGGGCCTATCTGCAGACCGCCCTCGAGCACCTGGCGCCGCGTCCGGTCAGCTTGGTGGCGGCCGGCGGCCTGTCGGGCTCGGGCAAGTCGACCTTCTCGCGGGTCTGCGCCCCCGGCCTGGGCTCGGCCCCCGGCGCGGTGGTCCTGCGCACCGACGAGATCCGCAAGCGCCTGTGGGGCGTCCCCTCGCTGCAGCGCCTGCCGCGCGAGGCCTATACGCCGGAGATGAGCACGCGGGTCTACGACCAGCTGTTCGGCGACGCGGCCCTGTGCCTGAAGGCCGGCCGCTCGGTGGTGCTGGACGCGGTGTTCCTCAAGCCCGAGGAGCGCGCCCGCGCCGAGGCGCTGGCCAGCAGCGTCGACGTCGCGTTCCAGGGCGTCTGGCTGGAGGCGCCGCCCGAGGTGCTGCGCGCCCGCGTCGCGGCCCGCGTCAACGACGCCTCGGACGCCGACGTGGCGGTGCTGGAAAGTCAGCTGGCCCGCGACACCGGCGAGATCGCCTGGCGCCGGGTCGACACCGTCAGCGCCTTCGAGGACGAGGCCCGGGCCCTGGCGGAGGCGATGGGGTGATTTTTTCCCTTCTCCCCTTGCGGGAGAAGGTGTCGGCGAAGCCGACGGATGAGGGGTCGATAGTCCTGTCGGCTTGGCGCCCGGGATCGACCGCCATCGCGGCGGAACTCGCCTTCGACCCCTCACCCGACCGCCTCCGGCGGCCACCCTCTCCCGCAGGGGAAGAGGGATAATCAAGCCGCCTGCAGACCCTCGTCCGGCGGATCCGGATTCACCGCGCGGATGATGGCCGTGATCAGGTCCATGGGCTTGACCGGCTTGCCCAGGTGGTCGTCAAAGCCCAGCCCCAGGAACCGCTCGCGGTCGCCGGCCATGGCCGAGGCGGTCAGGGCGATGACCGGCAGGCCGGGATCGCCCGCGCGGCCGGCGCGGATGGCTTCCAGGGCGGTGATGCCGTCCATCACCGGCATGTTGATGTCCATCAGCACGCAATCGTAGTGCTCCTGCGACATGGCCTCGAGAGCCTCCTGGCCGTTCTCGACCACGGTCAGGGCCACGCCGGCGGGCTCCAGCATGGTGCGCACCACCAGCTGGTTGACGGCGTTGTCCTCGGCCATCAGCACGTGGATCTGACCGAGCGCCTCGTCGTCGACCTGCGGCTCCGGCTCGGGCGCGATCGGCGCCAGCGCCAAGGGCGCGCGGATGCTCAGCACGAAACAGGCGCCGACGGCGCTGGGGGTCAGCACCAGGTCACCGCCCAGCTGGCGGGCCACGGCGCGCGAGATGGCCAGGCCCAGCCCGGCGCCGCCATAGCCGCGCGAGATCGTCTCGTCGGCCTGGGTGAAGCTGTCGAACACCCGGTCGATCGCCTCGACCGGCACGCCGGGACCGGTGTCGGAAACGGCGAAGCGGATCAGGCGCCCGCCGTCCGCCGGCTCGGCGCTGACCGAGACGCCGACCTGGCCCCGCGCCGTGAACTTGACCGCGTTGGAGACGAGGTTGGTCAGCACCTGGCGAATGCGCAGCGGGTCGGCCGCGATGCAGGCGGGGACCTCGTCGCCAAAGCGGACGACCAGCGACAGGCCCTTGGCCTCGGCCGCCGCGCGCCAGGCGTCGACCACGTCGGCGACGACGACGCGCGGATCGACTGGCTCCGGCGTCAGCTCGACCTTGCCGGCCTCGACCCGCGAGAGGTCCAGCACGTCGTTGAGCAGCCGCATCAGGCTGTCGCCCGACTTGATCATCAGCTCCACCTGCTGGCGCTGCCCCGGCGCGAGGTCCGAGCGCTCCAGCGCGTGGGCCATGCCCAGCAGGCCGTTCATCGGCGTGCGCAGTTCGTGACCGGCGACGGCGACGAAGGTCGACTTGGCGCGGGCGGCGGCCAGGGCGCGTTCGCGCTCGTCGCGCAGACCCCGGGTCAGCTCGTCCATCCGCTGGGCCGCGGCGCGGTTGCGCAGGGCCACATTGACGGTAACGGCGATCAGCAGCACCAGCGACCAGCGCGTGGCCTGGGTCACCGGGTCGGACCCGGCCAGGAAGAAGAACGGAAAGACGATCAGGCACAGCACCGGGGCCAGGCCGCTGAGGATCAGCAGGGCCAAGGGCTGGTGCCGATACTGTTGGGTGAAGATCAGCTGGCCGCACCAGATGGCCACCGCCGCGATCTTCAGCTTGTCGGAACCTTGCATCCACAGCAGCGTGGCCAGCACCGCCCAGCTCCCGTTGACGGGAATGGCGGCCAGCATGAACGCCGCGCGCTCGTGGCGCTTGCCCGGGCGGCCGCGCCCGAAGGTCCGCGTCGCCAGGAACGCCAGGCCCTCGGCGGCGAGGAAGCTGGCCAGCCAGGCCAGGGCGATCCGGTAGCCCAGCCCCAGGCCGATCACGCCGGCGCCGAGGCAGCCGGAGACGATGCGCGAGGGCCCCAGCCGCCGGATGTCGGCCGCGACCTCGTCCAGCCGCTCGTCGGCCAGTGTCTCCGCCAGCCAGCTCAAGAGGCGTCTCCTAGCGGGCGAACCGTGTTCGCCCAGACGATGACTATCCCGCGATCGCAACCAAGAGTCTCTGAAGGCGACCTGCGACCGATTAACGCGGATCGTCGGCTAGTCGACCAACGCGTTCGCGCCTGGTCTGTTCGCGTCCTCTCTGTTCGCGCCCCCTCTGTTCGCGCCTGGAGGGCTGCGCGTTGCGCGCCGCGCCGCACACCGATAGCCTCGCCTGAACAACGATAAGCCATAACGATAAGCGACCGAGAGAGCGGGTTCGATGCAGGGATTGATGCAGCATGGGGCGCTGACCCTCGACAAGATCATCGACCACGCCGCCCAGTGGCATGGCGGTCGCGAGGTGGTCAGCCGTTCGGTCGAGGGGCCGATCGTGCGCACGACCTACGCCCGGATCCACGAGCGCGCCAAGCGCGTCTCCAACGCCCTGCTGGCCCTGGGGATCAAGCCGGGCGACCGGGTCGGAACCCTGGCCTGGAACACCGGCCGGCACATGGAGGCCTGGTACGGCATCATGGGCATCGGCGCGGTGTGCCACACCCTGAACCCGCGCCTGTTCCCCGAGCAGATCGCCTGGATCGCCGACCACGCCGGCGACCGGGTGATCTTCACCGACCTGACCTTCCTGCCGATCCTCCAGGCGGTGCTGCCGCGCCTGCCGCACGTCGAGCACGTGGTCGTGTTCACCGATCGTGACCATATGCCGGCCGAGTTCCCGCTGGCCGGCGAGGCGCTGCATTTCAAGGGTCTGCTGGCCTATGAGGACCTGGTCGAGCAGCACCACGCCGACTGCGCCTGGGGCGGGTTCGACGAGGGCACGGCCGCGGGCCTCTGCTACACCTCGGGCACGACCGGCGACCCCAAGGGCGTGCTGTACTCGCACCGCTCCAACTTCCTGCACACCTTCATCACCCTGCAGCCCGACGTGATGGGCCTGTCGCAGAACGACGTGATCCTGCCGGTCGTGCCGATGTTCCACGCCAATGCATGGGGCGTGGCGTTCTCGGCTCCCGGGACCGGCGCCAAGATGGTGATGCCGGGCGCCAGGATGGACGGCGCCTCGATCTACGAACTGCTCGATACCGAGGGGGTGACCTTCTCGGCCGCCGTGCCCACCGTCTGGCAGATGCTGCTGCAGCACCTGAAGAGCACCGGCGCCAAGCTGCCCACCCTGAAGAAGGTGGTGATCGGCGGCGCGGCCTGCCCCGAGAGCATCATCCGCGCCTTCCAGGAGGACTATGACGTCGAGGTGGTCCACGCCTGGGGCATGACCGAGACCTCGCCGGTCGGGACGCTGTCGGTGATGACCGACGAGCTGGCCAAGCTGCCCTACGACCAGCAGATGCCGTATCGCCTGAAGCAGGGCCGGCCGCCGCTGGGCGTCGAGCTGTGCCTGACCGACGACGACGGCAAGCCGCTGCCGCACGACGGCCACGCCTTCGGCCACCTGAAGATCCGCGGCCCGATCATCGCCGCCGAGTACTTCCGGGGCGCGGGCGGCAAGATCCTGGACGAGGACGGCTTCTTCGATACGGGCGACATCGCCACGATCGACGCGCACGGCTTCATGCAGATCACCGACCGCGCCAAGGATGTGGTGAAGTCCGGCGGCGAGTGGATCAGCACGATCGAGATCGAGAACATCGCCGTCGGCCATCCCAAGGTCGCCCTGGCCGCGGTGGTCGGCGCGGCCCATCCCAAGTGGGACGAGCGCCCGGTGCTGCTGATCAAGCTGAAGGACGGCGAGACGGCGACCAAGGAGGAGTTCATCGACTACCTCCAGGGCAAGATCGCCAAGTGGTGGCTGCCCGACGACGTGCTGTTCGTCGACGAGATTCCGCTGGGGGCGACCGGCAAGATCGACAAGAAGCTGATCCGCAAGCGCCTGGCCGACGAGGGCTACAAGCTGCCGGACACGCCGGTCCAGCCGACCCCGGCTCCGGAGCCTGAGCCTGAGTCAGCCGTAGTCCCGACCCTGGCGGCCGCCGACGGGGCCCATGCCTCGGTGATCTATGCGCCGGACCCGCCGCGCGAGGTCGAGCCCGAGGCCGTGCTCGACGCGACCGCGCTTGAGGTCGAACCCGCCGCCCACGCCGAACCCGAGCCCTTGGAGTCCGAGCTCCAGGACCCCGACGTCGCGGAGCCCGAACCCTCGGCCGTGTCGGCCACGGACACGATCATCGCCGAGGCCGCCGCGATCGCCGCCGCCGGAGAACCAGCCCAGCCGGCGCCCCAGGCCGAGGCCACGACCGTCGCGGCGCCGCCTATCCCGCCGGAACCCGAGCCGCCGCTGCGCCTGCACGAACCCTCCAAGGCCGAGGCGCCCCGGGTCAAGCCGGTGACGGGGGAGGCCGCCGAGCCCTTGCCGTTCGCCATGCCGATCACGCCGGGCAGGCGCGCGAAGGCGAAGACGGCCAAGTCCGCCAAGAGTTCGGCCAAGGCTTCCGGCAAGCCGCCGGCCTGGGCTCGACTTTATCTGGACCTGGCGATCCTGGCCGCCCTGGCGCCCGCCATCCTGGCCGGCGGCGGCGCGCTGGGCGTCAAGCTGGGCTTGATCGGCCTGCCGCTGGGCTACACCTCCATGACCCTGGACTGGGCGCCGAAGCTGGCCTTCGTCAGCGTCGCCACCGGCCTGCTGGGTGTCGTCGTCGCCCTGATCGGCGGTTTCGCCCGCCTGTGGAAGGCGGCGGTGTTCAGTTTGGTGATCACGGCCGCCACCTTCGCGGTGATGTACGGGGCCAAGGCGCTGCTGGGGCAGTCGCCGCCCATCCACGACGTTTCGACCGACTGGAAGACGCCGCTGGCGTTGTCGGACGCGGCCATGGCGGCGCGCGGCGGCTCGGCCGAGCTGGTCGACGACGATCCCAGCCTGCCGGTCGGCTCGGCCGCCTATGCGGGCCGGCGCCTGGCCGAGATCAACGCCGAGACCTGCCCGGCCGCCCGTCCCCTGGTCAGCGCGCGCGCGCCGGGCGACGCCTACGAGGCGGTGAAGGCGGCGGTGATGGCCTCGGGCATGACCCTGGTCACCGACGACCCGATGGACGGGCGCCTGGAGGCCACCGCTCGCAGCTTCTGGTACGGCCTGACCGACGACCTGGTGGTGCGGGTGCGCCCGGACGCCCAAGGCTCTCGCCTGGACATGCGCTCGATCGGCCGCGACGCCGGCCCCGACCAGGGCCGCAACTGCGCGCGGATCGGCGGGCTGATCAAGGCGGTGAGGGGGTAGGTCTCAATAGATCCGATCTCCCCGGCGAAAGCCGGGGCCCAGATCTCGAAGCGCTGGAGATGATTGGATCGGCGTTACGTTTCTAGAGCCCACCCCAGCGCTCTTCCATCGGGGTCCCGGCTTTCGCCAGGAAGGTCGGAGTAAGAGGCCCTCAAGCCAGCCCGTACGCCGTATCGATCCCCGGCTCCCCGGCCGCCACGACCCGCCCTTCCCGAACCAGCTGGATCATGTGGGCCAGCACGGAGTGGGCGGCGGCCGGGTGCAGGCGGGGGTCCACGGCGGCGTAGAGGCTGGGCACCATGGCCTTGATGGTCGTGAAGCCCGCGCCCAGGGCCGCCAGGATCTGGGCCTCGCGGGCCCGGCGGTGGGCGACATAGGCGTCGACGAACGGCGCGACCTCGCGCACCGGCGCGCCGTGGGTCGGCCACAGGGTGTCGAAGGCCCGCCCCCGCACCTTCTCCAGGCTGGCGAAATAGTCGGCCATGTCGCCGTCGGGCGGCGTGATCACCGTGGTCGACCAGCCCATGATGTGGTCGCCACTGAACAGGGCGTTTTCTTCCCTCAGCGCGAAGCAGACATGGTTCGAGGTGTGGCCGGGCGTGGTCACCGTCTCCAGCGTCCAGCCAGGACCGGACAGCACGTCCCCGTCGGCGAGCTCGACGTCGGGCCGAAAGCGGCCGTCGGCGCCTTCCTCGAGGCCGGGCGCGGCGGCTTCGCCGTGATCGACCGGCGCGGGCCGGCCGTAGACCTTGGCGCCGAACGCTTCGGCCAGCGGATGGGCGAGGGGAGAGTGGTCCAGGTGATGGTGGGTGACCAGCACGTGGGTCACCCGCTCGCCGGCCAGGGCGGTCTTGAGGGCCTCGAAATGCTCGGCCTGGTCCGGGCCTGGGTCGATCACCGCCACCTCGCTCCGGCCGACGATATAGACGCCGGTGCCGGTGTAGGTGAACGGGCCGGGATTGCGGGCGATCACCCGCCGGATCAGCGGCGAGACCTGGTCGCAGCGGCCGTATTCGAACTCCAGCTCGCGGACGAAGGGGATCATCGGAACGCTCCTTCTCCAAGGGTTGGCCCAAAAGGGCGGCCAGATCGCCGGCGCCGGTCTTGCGCTGGAGCCCTCCAGTAACCCTGGAAGGACTGGCCATGACGGCGGACGCGGCGATTTTTGTCTCGAAACGGCTCCAGCGCGCGGCCTTCGCCATCCTGTGTATCATTCTGGCCCAGTTCGCCCTGGCCAGCTGCCAGCCCGAACCGACGCCGATGGCGGCCCGCGAGTCGACCGCCTTCTAAGACCTAAGGGAGCACCCCCGACAGGTCGTAGCCCGCTTCACGGCCCTGGTTGACCAGGGTCTCGCGATCCTCGCCCGCCAGCGCCTGGCCGATCGACCAGGTGACGATCGAGCGCGTACCCGAGCGGCAGAAGGCCAGGACCGGTCCGTTCGCGGCCTCGACCGCCGCGCGCACCGCGTCGACCTGCGCCTGGGTCGGCCCGCCGCGCACCGGCACGTGCAGATAATCCAGGCCCGCCGCCCGCGCCGCCGCCTCGATCGCCGCGCCGGACGGCTGGCTGGGGTCCTCGCCATCGGGGCGGTTGTTGATCACCAGCGCGAATCCCTCAGCCGCGGCCCGGGCCATGTCGGCTTCGGTGACCTGCGGGCTGACGGAGAGAGAGTCGGTGACGCGTCGGAAATCGCTCATGGGTTCGCCGGAACAAGATTGCGCGGCGCACGCCGCCGCCGCCGCATCTTCGCGATGGGCGGGCGCCTAGGCAATGGTCACCGGTGTCCATAAGCGTGCGCGCGAAACGAGCTTTGCCGAAAGGAACGTGCTCGTTTCGCGCCAAAGATTAAAAAACTTTTATCCTTGGTCCGCTGGACATGGAACGATTTGGCAATTGTCAATCAGGTCGGGGTATGTTGTCGCAAAGAATTCTTAGAAACACGAATTCCGAAAACGACGTTCGACTTAGGCGAAATTGCCACGAAAAAACAATCGGGTGATCAAAGTCTTCCAGGCTTTTGCGTGGGCGGGGTATCCACGTTGAGCGTTGATCTTTCGAAAAGCGGCGACCCTGTGGCGATTTTGCGACAGGGGGTGGCGATGTGGATTACAAATTTGCAATGACAATTGACCCTCGGTGGCGCGCCCCCCTAACGTCGCCCTAACCGGGGAAATGTTTCCGGGACACCAGTGATCTCGTGGCGCCGTTAGGCGGATTTCCGCTCCAGGTCGGACAAAGTTTCTAGAGGGGTTTTTGTCCGGTCTGCCGCCCAGCGCCACGCTCAGAGGGGATTTTTATGAGCAACCATTCCACGAAGGGTAGCGCGCGCGCGCGTCTACTGACATCGACGCTGCTCGCGGGCCTCGCGATCGCGGCGCCGATCGCGGTCACGGCGATCGCCACCACGATCCCGACCATGGCTTTGGCGCAGGACTATACGAGCGGCACGCTGAACGGTCGCGTCCTGGACTCGGCCGGCGCTCCCGTCGCCGGCGCGGCGGTGACCGTGCGCTCGCAACAGACGGGCGTTACGCAGAACTCGACGACCGACGCCAACGGCGCCTTCCGCGCGCCGCTGATCCCGACCGGCGCCTACACGGTGACGGTCTCGAAGGACGGCTTCCAGCCCAGCAACAACGCCGGCCTCGCGGTCCGCGCGGGTGGTGAGTCGAACTACACCTTCACCATGGCCGGCGTCGGCGAAGTCGCCGAGGTGGTGATCACGGCCACGGCTCGGCCGGAGCTGGACTTTTCCCAAACCACGACCGGCCTGGCCGTGGACGTGGAACAGCTCGTGAAGTCGGTCCCCGTGGTCCGCAGCGCCCAGGGTCTGGCCCTGCTCGCGCCTGGCGCCATTCAAGGCGCGGCCGGCAACTATGCGGGCCAGGTGGCCGTCGGCGGCGCCTCGGTGTCGGAGAACGCCTTCTTCATCAACGGCCTGAACATCACCAACTTCAACACCTATCTCGGCGGCGCCAACGTGCCGTTCGACTTCTACAAGACGTTTGAAGTGAAGACCGGCGGCTATCCCGCCGAGTTCGGCCGCGCGACCGGCGGTGTCATCACCGCCACGACCAAGTCCGGCACGAACGACTTCATGTTCGCCGTTCACGGCAACTACGAGCCGAACAAGTGGCGGTCCGACCAGAAGGACACCTATCTGAACGCGGGCAACCACCTGAAGCGCAGCTCCAAGGACCTGGTCTTCGAAGCCGGCGGCCCGATCATCAAGGACCACCTGTTCCTGTACGCCTTGGCGCAACTGCGCAATCTGGAAACCAATCCGGCCAACCAGCCCACCCGCACGGCCAGCGCCACCTCGGCTAGAGAGACGGCGAACCCGAACGGCGCCGAGAACCTCACCGTCGACCGGTCGGGCCAAGCCTTCTACGGGGCCAAGCTCGACGCCTATCTGACGTCGCGCCAGCACCTGGAAGCCACCTACTTCCGGACCAACGACGTCACCAAGCGCCGCGTCTACGGCTACAACCAGTTCACCGACAAGGTCGGCGCCTTCAAGTCGGGCTCCAACTTCCCGACGGGCGGCGAGAACTTCGTGTTCAAGTACACGGGCTCGTTCACCGACTGGTTCACCCTGTCGGCCGCCTATGGCCGCAACCAGGACAACCTCGCGGTCCTGCCGCTGAACACCACCGACCCGCTCGTACAGGATGGGCGCACCGGCACCGCATCGACGATCAGCCAGCAGTCGGTCTCGGCGATCCAGCAGCCCTACAAGACCAAGCGCAACTTCTATCGCGTCGACGCCGACCTCTATTTCGATCTCGTGGGCACGCACCACATCCGGGGCGGCTATGACCACGAAGACGACTATCTGACCCACTTCTCGAAATACACCGGCAACGCGGCGTACACCTACCAGACCGCGGT
The DNA here is from genome assembly GCF_001425745.1 of Caulobacter sp. Root343. Taxonomy (GTDB): domain Bacteria; phylum Pseudomonadota; class Alphaproteobacteria; order Caulobacterales; family Caulobacteraceae; genus Caulobacter. Next base: position 277,314 of record NZ_LMDF01000006.1, read on the forward strand.
CGCGGGTAACGTCTACGGCCTCGCCGCGGGGACGCAGTACCTCGAAGCCCGCACCTTCATCTCCGGCGGCGAGTTCGACGGCGAGAACAAGGCCTGGTACGTCCAGGACTCCTGGGAGCCTATCCGTGGCGTGACGCTCAACCTCGGGGTCCGCAGCGACAGCTTCAAGCAGGCGGGTTCGAACGGCGTCGTCTTCGCCAATCTGAAGAACAACATCGCCCCGCGCATCGGCGTCACCTGGGACCCCACCGGTGAAGGTCGCGACAAGCTGTTCGCGAACTACGGCAAGTACTTCCTGCCCATCGCCGGCAACACGGCCTATCGTCAGGCGGCTGGCACCTACGACTTCACCTCGCGCTACTACAATCTGGCCGGCTACACGCCGAACCCGACGACCGGTCTGCCGACCGGCGGGCTTGGAACCCAACTCGTCGGCTTCACGGGCGCTCGCGCCTGTATCGCCGGCGGCGCCTCGGCCGCGGGCGTGATCGGCTGTACCTACCAGAACGATGGCTCGTTCTACGCCGCCGACCAGCAGCACAGCAAAGAGCTGAAGGCCACGGAAGAAGACGAGTACATCATCGGCTACAGCCACAAGTTCGAGAACCTGTGGACCGTCGGCGTGACCCTGACCTATCGGAACCTGGTTGAAGGCGCCGACGACGTGGCCATCGACTACGCCGTGCGCGCCTACTGCAAGCAAAAGGGCCTTTCCCTGGCGCCGGGCGGCGGCTGCGACAACTACGACGGCACGCTGAACGACTACGCGATCATCAACCCGGGCTCGGCCGCGACCGTTCGCCTGCAGAACCCGCTGTCCTCGACGAGCACCGTTCTGCCGACGATCACCTTCACGGCCGATCAGCTTGGTTATCCGAAGCCCAAGCGTGAATACACCGCGCTGGATTTCTCGTTCGACCGGGCCTTCGACGGCAAGTGGGGCTTCCACGGCACCTACACCCTGTCGGAGCTGAAGGGTAACTACGAAGGCTCGTCGTACAGCGACTACGCCAGCGGCCAGACGGACTCGGGCATCACCCTGCAGTTCGACACGCCGACCCTGGTCGAAGGCGCCTACGGCCTGCTGCCGAACCACCACGCCCACGTCTTCAAGGGCTATGGTTCGTATCAGGTGTTCGACGGCCTGCTGCTCGGCGCCAGCGGCACGATCATCTCGCCCCGTCGGGTGGGTTGCATCGGCTACGACCCGAACGACCCGGTCCTGGAAGCCAACTACGGCCCGTCGTTCGCCCACTACTGCGGTGGCAAGCTGGTGCCGCAAGGCAAGGGCGTCAGCACGCCTTGGGCGAGCGCGTTCGACACCTCGCTGCGCTACACGGTGCCGAAGTTCGTCCCCTATCAGGGCGACCTCGTCCTGCGCGTGGATGTCTTCAACATCTTCAACTCGCGCAAGCCGGTGAACGTCCAGAACGTCGCTGAAAACGGCGGCACCCTCTACACGGCGCCCGCCGCCGGCAGCCCGCTCTCGGCGAGCCGCAAGCCGGTGTTCGGCCAGCCGACCACCTACCAGACGCCGCGCTATGTTCGCGTCGGCTTCGACCTGACCTTCTAAGAAGCGACGGACTAGACCTGAAGATGGCGGCGGGCTCCGAAAGGAGCCCGCCGTTTTCTTTTGGGCGGGAGGTTCCGGCGGCGACGCTGCTTGGCGCAGAGCTTTGTGGGACCGCTTGCCGCTCAGGCCGGCATTGCCGCTTCCGACCCTGAGCGGAAGTTCGACTTACTCGTCCGTTGGCCAAGCCGAGATATCGTCGACAGGTTGGGGCAGGCGGCTCTCCAGCCAATCAGCAACCGTTCCAGGCTTCAGGGTTTGATCCCGGCACTCGACGACCCAGGAGAGATAGTCGCGCGGCCCGCCATTCAGATATGGCGGCGGCGACACCGGCTTGAACACCGTCGGCAAGCGCTCGGAGACGGATAGTTCGTTGAGGACGTAGCCTATCTCCTGCACGACGTTCCAGGCGAGAGGATGGTCGATGTCCAGCGATAGCTTCACCCACCATCCGCTTTCGTCGATACCCGTACCAAATCCACCCCACGGCGTTTCATTGGTCTGCACGGCAGGGATACTCGCGAGGAAGGCGAGCAGCTTCAGAAAGCTCGGATGATGTTTGGTAGGCGTCGTCATGTCGCCAGGATAGCCGACGCATGTCCGCTCATCACCCGCAACGGACGATCAAAATGTCCGCTCCTAGCGCCCGCGCGCTGAGCCTCGGTTCTCCTGGACCGAATACGAAAAAGGCCGCCCGGCGAACGGGCGGCCTTCGTCGTTTCGAGACCGCTCGCGGGTCTAGCGCAGCGGCGTATCCGCCAGCACCGAAGCGCCGCCCGGGGCCGCGCGGAGGCGGGCGTGGGCCATCTCGTCCAGGATCGCCTGCGAGCGCGGGTCGCCCAGCACCCAGGCGGCGGCCGCCAGGGTCTTGGCCGAGGTCTCGCTGACGCCCAGGAAGCGTTCGAACGCCTCGAACGGCGACTTGCCGCCGTCCATGCGCTTCAGGCGGACGTCGCCGTCCAGCTTGGCCAGGGCCTTGGCCTTGTCGACGGCCTGGTAAAAGCCGCCGAGTTCGTCGACCAGGCCCAGCTGCTTGGCCTGCTCTCCGGTCCAGACCCGGCCCTTGGCGATCTCGCGCACGCGTTCGGGCGGGAGCTTGCGGCCCTCGGCCACGCGGCTGATGAAGCCGGCATAGATGCGGTCCATCCAGCCGGCGAACTTGGCGCGCTGGTCGGGGGTAAAGCCTTCCGCCGACCCGAAGGCCTCGGAATAGGCGCCGCCGACGTGCAGGTCCTTGGTGTCGACGCCGAAGCGGGCCAGGGCGTCGCCCAGAGCGAACTTGCCGCCATAGACGCCGATCGAGCCGGTCAGGGTCGAAGGCTCGGCGACGATCGCATTGGCCTGGCTGGAGATCCAGTAGCCGCCCGAGGCCGCATAGGTGCCCATGCTGACCACGACGGGCTTGCCGGCGGCCTTGGCGCTCTTCATGGCCGCCAGGATCTGCTCCGAGGCGGTGTCCGAGCCGCCCGGCGAGGAGACGCGGAACACGATGGCCTTGACGTCCTTGTCCTCGGCCGCGTCGCGGAAGGCCTTGGCCACCTCGTCGGAATAGACGTTGCTGTCGCCGCCGAACGGGCCGCCGCCGCCGCCCGCGCCGGTGACGATCGCGCCCTCGGCCCCGATCACGGCGATGGCCGGGCCGGTCTTCACGGTCGGCGGCTTGGAGCGGCTGGCATAGTCGTCGAAGTCGACCAGCTTGGCGCCCTTGCCCGCCTTGTCGAGGGCGAAGGCCTGGATGTCGCTGACCTGGCCGACCTTGTCGATCAGGCCCTTTGCCTGCGCCTCCTGGGCGCTGTAGGGGCCGTCTTCCATGGTCTTGGTCAGCAGGGCCGGGTCCTTGTGGCGGTCGACGGCGGCGCTGGTCAGGGCCGTGCGATAGACCGACCCCATCCACGACAGCGTCGATTCCCGGTGGGCCGGGGTGTAGTCGCTGTAGAGGTACGGGTTGACCGCGTTCTTGTACTCGTAGCGCTGCTCGTACTCGGCCTTGACGCCGTACTTGTCGAAGAAGCGCTTGAAGAACATCGATTCAGACGAGACTCCGACGGCCTGGAAGCTCGAGTCGGGCTGCATCCAGAACTCGCTGGTCGCCGCGCCCAGCATGTAGGTCGAGGTGATCATGCCCGAAGGGTAGAGCCCCTGGCTGTGGGCGTAGATCGGCTTTTTGCCGACCTCGCGGAAGTGCTTGAAGGCCAGGCGCAGCTCGTCGGCGGCGGCCGGGGCGACGCCGCCCTCGGGCAGGCGCACCAGGATCGCCTCGACCTTGTCGTCCTTCTCGGCGCGACGCAGCGTTTCGATGATCGACATCACCGAGTCGCCGCCGCCGCCGCTGAAGGCCGCGAACGGGCTCTTGGGCGCTTGGTCCGAGAGGCCGCCGCGCAGGTCCAGCTGCAGTACGGTATGGGTGGGAACGGGCGCGGGCCGCGCGGCGCCGGCGGCCATCACGATCAGCAGGAAAGGCACTCCGACCACGAACAACAAGAGGCCGACGAAGACGCCGGCGACGGTCAGGAAGAACTGCTTCATCGGAGGTCCTGCTTGCGAAAACGCCGACAAGCTAACCGCTGTTCTGGTTGCGACCAAATGAAGAGCGCGCAACGAAACGGGTCTTGGCCGGCGCACAGGCCAAACGCCGCTTTCGCGGCGTTTAAGCTTCTGTTTTCTTGGCAGGTTTCCCGCTTCTGGCTAGCGGGGGAGAAATGGTCGGAGTGGCAGGATTCGAACCTGCGACCCCTGCGTCCCGAACGCAGTGCTCTACCAGACTGAGCCACACTCCGACTTGGAGGCCGGCCTTATAGGAGGGCGTTCCGGAGGGCGCAAGCGCCTTTTTCGAGGTTCGTGTGACAGCGCGAGAAAACTTCTGAAAAGTCCCGTTGCATCCGTCCGACTCGTGCGCTATCTCCACCGCCTCGCCGGGCCCTGACGGGTCTCGCCGTTCCTGCTGGGGAATGGTGTAATGGTAACACTGCGGTTTTTGGTACCGTCATTCTAGGTTCGAGTCCTAGTTCCCCAGCCACTTCTTCCCGCCAATAGTCCGGTTATCTTGGGGCCCTCTCTTGGGCCTCGGGCGCTTCCGCGCGCCGAACGTCGGCCACGACCTCGTGGCGGGTCGTCATGTCGGTGAAGCTTGGTCGGGCGGCGACCTATACGCTCACGAACCGTTCCCGATCTTGGCTCGCCGCCGATCGAATGTTCCGCCGATAGGTGCAGATGCGCAATTGTCGAGACAATGACGCGTCGGGCGAAGACGCCAAGGCCGTTCCTGGCCTTTCGTGGCGGTGCGAGTCGGCCGTACGGCGGTATTTGCCCGGTAATCCGTCACAAGGCGGCAAGTTGAGTTCGCAGTTGCGAGATAGAGCAGCGCACGCAAGGGTTTAGCTTCCGGTTTCGTGTCTGAGAACAACGTTGTCATCGGTATAGTTGACGAAAATTCGCCTCGTTGAACCCGCTCCTCGATAGTCGATTGTTACGAGAATTCACGAAGTCAGATGAGAATCTGGCCTCGAACTACTTGTGTTTCTGATGCTAGGGTGTATTTGCGGATAAAAGGGGAATGGAGTTATAATCGTGGAAGACAAAGCTACCCTGATCGAGCTTACGGCTGAAATCGTGGCCAACTATGTGGCCAATAACGTCACGCCAGTTTCGGAACTTCCGGCGTTGATCCGCGCTACGCATGACGCTTTGGCTGGTATTGGCGCGCCGCCCGCGCCGACCGTCGAAGCCGTAAGCAAGGCGACGCCGGCTCAAATCCGCAAGAGCATCACACCAGAGGCCCTGATCAGCTTCGAGGACGGCAAGCCGTACAAGACGCTGAAGCGCCACCTGACCACCCACGGCATGACCGTGGCCGAGTACAAGGCCAAGTGGGGCCTGCCGAACGACTATCCCACGACCGCGCCCGCCTATAGCGAAGCGCGCTCGAAGATGGCCAAGGCCCTGGGCCTGGGCCAGGGCGGTCGCAAGGGCAAGACGGCGCCGCGCGGCCGCAAGGGCTGATCGGCTTCCAAAGCCTTCCAGACACGGAAAAGGGGACGCGGCGGGCGTCCCCTTTTTTGGTTCCCCTCTCCCCTTGCGGGAGAGGGTGGCCGCCGAAGGCGGTCGGGTGAGGGGTTGAAGAACGAAAACGCCGCGACCGGCCCATCGGCTAGTCGCGGCGTTTCTGTCTGTGCGACCCCTCATCCGGCCCTTCGGGCCACCTTCTCCCGCAAGGGGAGAAGGGTGCTACGCCGCGCCGCGCGCTTCCGCCTCGTCTTCGCTGTCCAGCGCCAGCACCTTGGCGAGCGCCTCGACCAGGCGCGGAATCTCGACCGGCTTGGGCACCAGAGCGTCCATGCCGGCCTCGGCGTAGAGCGTCCGCTCGTGGGTCAGGACGCTAGCGGTCACAGCGATGATCGGGGTGCGGGGACGGCCTGTGCGGCGCTCGCCTTCGCGGATCGCCTGGCTGGCCTGGACGCCGTCCATCACCGGCATGTGGACGTCCATCAGGATGGCGTCCCAGCGGTCCTTTTCCCACATGGCCACGGCGTCGCGTCCGTCGACCGCGAAGTGGCCGTCGACGCCCAGGTGGCTCAGCAAGGTCAGCAGCACCGCGCGGTTGGTCTGGTTGTCGTCGACCACCAGGACCTTCGGCGCGGCCATGTCGTCGATTTCGGCCGGCGCGATGTCCAGGACGGGGGCGGGCGGCGCGGCGGCGACCTGGGGCAGCGGCACGGCGATCGAGAAGCAGGCGCCGCCTTGGGCGGGGGTCGAGAAGTCGATGGTCCCGTCCATCAGCTCGACCAGGGTCTTGCAGATGGCCAGGCCGAGGCCCGATCCGCCGGCGCGGCGGGTGCTGGAGCTGTCCAGCTGGGCGAACTTGGTGAAGAGGCGGTCTTGCTGCTCTTCCGGGATGCCGACGCCGGTGTCGATGACCCGCGCCGACAGCGTCCGGTCGTCGCCCTCGACGATGATCCGCACGGAGCCGGCCTCGGTGAACTTCACGGCGTTGGAGATCAGGTTCGACAGCACCTGGCGCAGGCGCTCGGCGTCACCCAGGCGCCAGCCGGCGGCCTCGGGGGCGATTTCCAGGCTGAACTCCAGGTCCTTGTCGCGGGCCAGGCCGCCATAGAGCTGGCGCAGGGCGTCCAGCTGAGCGGTCAGGTCGAACGGCGCGGCGACGATCTCCATCTTGCCCGCCTCGATCTTGGAGATATCGAGAATGGCGTTGATGACGCTCAGCAGGGACTGGCCCGAGGCGCTGATCGTGTCGAGCCGCCGGCGCTGGTCGGTGTCCAGCGCGCCGGCGCTCATGATCTGGGCCATGCCGAGGACGCCGTTCAGCGGCGTGCGGATCTCGTGGCTCATGGTGGCGAGGAACTCGGTCTTGGCCCGGTTGGCGGTCTCGGCCGCCAGGGCCAGGTCCTGGGCGGCGGTCTTGAGGCGGCGGTTCTCGGCCAGTTCGTGCGCCAGCTCGGCGTTCAAGGCCTCGCTGGCCAGGCGCGCGCGGACCTCGCGACCCACCACGCCGCGCATCAGGGCCGACATGCCGACCGCCGAGAAGGCGGCGGCGAAGCCTACGAACATGAACTGGTCGATGGTCTCCCGCGAGGCGTGGCGAGCCACCCAGGCCAGGCTGGCGATGGCGGCGGCCACGCTGACCAGCGACACCCGCCGGCTCGGGGCCGAGGTCGCGAAGACCAGGGCCATCAGCACGAAATAGACCAGCTTCTGCGGCTCGAAATGCAGGGTCTGGTAGGCCAGGACATTGCTCAGGAACAGGGCGTTCATGCCTAGGACCACGGCCTCGAGCGGCCGGCCCATGATGTGGCCGCGCCGTACGGCGATCCAGCTCCAGAACGCATAGAGCGCCGAAAACGCCGCCAGGCCTTCCAGCACCAGCAGCGCCAGGCGCTGCTCGTAGAACGGGTGGGATAGACTGATCAGAACATAGTAAATCGCCGCGGCGATCAGGTAGCCGCGGGCGATCGGCACGTAGGCCTGCATCAGCGCGACCTTCGTCCGCTGGCGCTCGTCAGTCTTCGAAACCGCCAAGACCTGTCCCCGACTTTCCTCAGCTGAGTAGTCTAGGGGCGGGTTGGTTAAGCCTTGTTTCGGAAGAACAAAATTTTACAATTCAAACGCCGCTGAGGCTCAGTCCCGGCCCGTCGGGCGGGGTGTCGCCGCCGCCGTTCAGCGAGCGCTGCATCCAGACCAGATCGACCCAACGGCCGAACTTGTGACCCATGGCCGGGAAGACGCCTTTCTTTTCAAAGCCCAGCGACGCATGCAGGCCGATCGAGGCGGCGTTGCCGCTGTCGCCGATCACCGCGCACATCTGGCGCAGACCCAGGTCCTCGCAGGCCTGGATCAGCGCCGTCAGCAGGGCCTTGCCGACGCCGGCCCCGACCGCCTTGGGCGAGACATAGACGCTGTCCTCGACCGTGTAGCGGTAGGCCGCGCGCAGGCGGAAGGGGCCGGCGTAGCAATAGCCGACCACCTCGCCGTCCAGCTCGGCCACCAGATAGGGCAGGCCGCGATCCAGGAAGGCCGCGCGGCGACGGCCCATCTCGGCCTCGTCCGGCGGGATCTCCTCGAAGGTGCCCAGGCCGTTCAGCACGTTCCAGGCATAGACGCCGGCGATCGCCGGCACGTCGGCGTCGGTGGAGGGGCGGATAGTCAGCATCTAGATCCTCGAAAGCACGAACCCCTCCCCCCTGCGGGGAGGGGCAGGGGTGGGGGTGTCGGCGCTATCGCCGGCCGATACGGAGCGGGCGCCCCCATCCCCAACCCCTTCCCCGCGAGGGGGAAGGGGCTTTACGCCCAGCCCTGTTCCACCGCCCACACCGCGAAGGCGTAGTCCAAGGCGATCTCCTTGAGGAAGTCAAAGCGTCCGGACGCGCCGCCGTGGCCGGCGTCCATGTTGATCTTCAACAGCACAGGCTTTGCGCTGGTGGTGTGCTCGCGCAGCTTGGCGGCCCACTTCTCGGGCTCCCAATAGGTGACGCGCGGGTCCGACAGGCCGCCGGTGGCCAGCACGGCCGGATAGGGCTTGGCCGCCACGTTGTCGTACGGCGAGTAGCTGGCGATGTAGTCGTAGGCCTCCTTGTCCTCCAGCGGATTGCCCCATTCGGGCCATTCGGGCGGGGTCAAGGGCAGGGTGGTGTCGCTCATGGTGTTGACCACGTCGACGAACGGCACGGCGGCGATGATCCCGGCGAACAGGTCCGGCCGCATGTTGGAGATCGCGCCCATCAGCAGGCCGCCGGCCGAGCCGCCATAGGCCACGGTGTTGGCCGGCGCGCCATAGCCGGCCGCGTGCAGGTGCTCGGCGCAGGCGATGAAGTCGGTGAAGGTGTTCTTCTTCTTGAACTTCTTGCCGTCCAGGAACCAGCCCCAACCCTTTTCCGAGCCGCCGCGCGGGCAGGCCGTGGCCCAGATCCAGCCGCGGTCGACGAGGCTGAGGTTCCGGATCGAGAAGCTGGGCTCCATGGCGATGCCATAGCTGCCATAGCCGTACAGCAGCAGCGGGGCCGAGCCGTCCAGCTTGGTCCCCTTCTTCATCAGGATGAAGATCGGCACATCGGTCCCGTCCGAGGCCTTGGCGTTCAGGCGGCGGGTCTCGTACTGGGCCGGGTCGTGGCCGGAGGGGATCTCCTGCGTCTTGCGCAGGGTCCTTTCGCGGGTCGCCATGTCGTAGTCGAACCACTGCCGGGGCGTGGTCATCGAGTTGTAGACGAAGCGCAGCGTGTCGGTGTCGTACTCGTAGCCGCCCTCCAGCGAGAGGGCGTAGGCGGCCTCGTCGAAGCCGATCGTGTGCTCGCCGCCGCCAGCAGATGTGACGACCGCCTGGTTCAGGGCGTCGACCTTCTCCAGCCGCACGAACCAGCGCTTGTAGGCCATGGTCCCGGAGATCAGGCGGCCGGGCTGGTGGGCGATCCAGTCCTTCCAGTGGGCCTTGCCGGTGGCGGTCTCGGGACAGACGACCAGCTTCCAGTCGACCGCGCCGTCGGCGTTGGTGCGGACCACGAAGTGGTCGTTCCAGTGCTCGACCTCGTAGCGGAGGCCGACCTCGCGCGGGTGGAAGACGACCGGCGCGGCGGTCGGCGTCGCGGCCGGGATCAGCAGCGCCTCGCTGGTCTCCTGGTTGCCGCACGAGATGACGACGAACTTCTCGGACGACGTGACGCCGACGCCGATGAAGAAGCCCTCGTCGGGCTCGTCATAGATCAGCACGTCGTCCCGGGCGGTCCCGCGCGCCGGCCGGCGATAGATCTTGGCCGGGCGGCCGTTGTCGTCCCGGAACGTCCAGTAGAGCCACTGGCTGTCGGGCGAGAAGCAGAAGTCGCCGGTGGTGCTCTCGACCGGGCTTTCCAGGACCTTGCCCGAGGCTAGGTCCTTCACATGGACGCGGTAGACCTCCGAGCCCTGCTCGTCGACGGCCCAGGCGTAGAGTTTGTGGTCCGGCGAGTGGCTGGCCGCCCCGACCTGATAGAAGGCCTTGCCTTTCGACTCGGCTTCCTCGTTCAGCAGAATCTCCTCGGCCCCCCCACCAAGGGCCTTCCGAGCATGGATCGGGTGCTGCGCGCCCTTCTCGAAGCGGGTGTAGTACTCGAACGGGCCGTCCTTGGCGGGCACCGAGGCGTCGTCCTCCTTGATGCGACCTTTCATCTCTTCGAACATCCGCGCCTGCAGCGCTTCGGTCGAGGCCAGCATCGCCTTGGTGTAGGCGTTCTCGGCGGTCAGGTGCTCCTTGACGTCGGCCTTGATCAGGCTGGGGTCGCGCAGGACCTTTTGCCAGTTTTCGTCCTTCATCCAGGCATAGTCGTCGGTCCGGGTGCGACCCAGTTGTTCGATGGTCTTGGGGACCTTTCGCGCGACCGGGGGAACAGGGCGAGCGGCGTCTGAGGACATGGCGGTTCCGAAAGCTATTCCAGGAAGGACTGTGGGGGATGACGTAAGCGTCGCGGCGGCGCGCGTCATCATCTGTCGCCGGTTCATGGCCAGAATTTTCCCCAACAGGCTTTAACGCGCGACTGCGGCAGAACGACAACTTGCGGCGCAAGATTCCTGTGGTCAAACTCACTCAATAGTCGGGCGACTAGCAGTAGCTAAGCGTAACAAGGGGGCGTCATGCCGTTGGATCTGTCCGTCGACCTGATCAAGGCGACGGTCCAGCTTGAGCAGCCGTTGGGCGATGGTTCGCGGACCGTCGGCACCGGCTTCCTCATTTCCGATCCGACCCCGGACGGCAAGCCGCGGACCATCCTGATCACCGCCGCCCACGTCTTCGAGAAGATGCCCTCGATGTCGGCCAAGATCGGCTATCGCATCCAGGGCGCCGAAGGCGTCTGGCGCTACGATCCCGAGACCCTGAAGATCCGCGACGGCGACCATCCGCTGTGGGTCAAGCACCCGACCCGCGACGTCGCGGCCATGGTGGTCGAGGCCCCGCCCGAGTTCGTCAAGGCGGCTATCCCGATCAACTACCTGGCCCAGGACGACACCTTCAACAAGTTCAACCTCGGCCCCGGCGACGAGATGATGGCGCTGGGCTTCCCGCGCGGTCTGGCCGCCAATCCGGCCGGCTTCCCGATCCTGCGCTCGGGCCGCGTGGCCTCGTACCCGCTGGCCCCGGCGACCAATTTCCCGACCTTCCTGATGGACTTCTCGGTGTTCCCCGGCAATTCCGGCGGGCCGGTGTTCATGGCCGAGGGCGCGCGTCGCCGGCCGGGCGCCAGCGAAAGCCAGGAGGTCCAGTTCGTGGCCGGCCTGCTGACCCAGCAGGTCGAGTTGTCGGGCGAACGCCTCGAGATCGGCATCGTCACCCACGCCAAGTTCATCCGCGAGACCCTGGCCATCCTGGACAAGGTTCCCGGCGCGACCGTGACCCAGGCCAAGGCGTCCAAGCCCGAGCCCGCCATGCCCGGCGCGACGCCGGCGGTGGCGGTTTCGGCCATGGCGATGGGCGCTTCGCACTAGGGATTTCTCGGAACGACAGGCCCGCCGCGCCCGTTCTTGTTGGGACTTCAACACCAACAGGAGCGAGTTATGAGCACCAATCGTGTCGAAGGCGCCATCGACAAGGGCGCGGGCGCCGTCAAGCAAGCCACGGGCAAGGCCACCGGCAACGAACGTCTCGAAGCCGAGGGCGCGGCCCAGAAGGCCAAGGGCGACGTGCAGAACAAGGTCGGCAAGGTCCAGGACAAGATCGGCGACGCGATCAAGCACTGACCGTTTGCCCAAGACTGACGAAGCGGCCGCCGGAGCGATCCGGCGGCCGTTTTGCATTCAGCTCCGTGCGAACCGGATGATGTCCCCATTCAGCCGCTCGATATGGGTGAACATCAGCCCGTGCGGCGCGCCTTGGTAGACAACCAGCTCGGCGTTCGGGGCCAGGGCCGCGTAGCGCCGGCCGCTGGTCTCCAGCGGGGTCGAGGCGTCCTTGTCGCCCTGGATCACCAGCGCCGGGACCGTCACGTTCGGGATCTCGGGACGCAGATCGGCGGTGGTGGCGGCGCGGTTGCACTCGACCAGGGCCTTGGTCGTGGTCCCCAGCATCAGGCCGCGCACCCAGTCCACCATCTCGGCCGAGGTGTCCGGCGTCACGAACGGACGAGCGTTCTCCTCCAGCCAGCGCGGATAGTCGCGCATCAGCACCTGGGCCCTGAACTGCTCGAACGTCTCGGGCGGCAGGCCGGTCGGGTTGTCGGCCTTGTGGGCGGGGCAGGGGTCCAGCGGGGCCAGGAACAGCACCTTGCCGACGCGCGCGCCGCCGTGGCGGCTGAAGTAGCGTACGATCTCGCCGCCGGCCATCGAATGGCCGACCAGCACCACGTCGCGCAGGTCCAGCTGCTCCAGCACCGCGGCCAGGTCGTCGGCCAGGGTGTCGTAGTCGTAGCCCTTCCACGGCGCGTCCGAGCGGCCGTGGCCGCGCCGGTCGTATGAGACGCAGCGCAGGCCCTCCTCCGAGAGGGCGGCGGCTTGATAGGCCCAGCACTCGGATGGCAGGCCCCAGCCGGCCAGGAACACCACCGGCCGGCCCTCGCCCCAGTCGCGGTGGTAGAGACGGGTCCCGTCGCGGGCGACGATCGAGGCCGGGCGTTTGGGGGCGGGAGCTGGCTTGGGCGCGGCGGTCGCCGGCAGGCTGGCGACGATGGCCCCGATGCCGGTCATCACGGTGATCGCGCGGCGGCGGGGCAGGGGAGCGAGGGCGGCGGTCATGACGGTCTCCGGCGAGGTGTCGCTCGTCGTTCGAGCCTCGCCAGGATCTTGCCGACCGCGCCGACCGTCGATTACGCGGCAGGTAATGGCGCAGCCGCGCGGCGGGCCCTAGCTTCCGGACTATGAACACCGCGACCACCTCCGCCCCGACCAAGGTCCCCACGATCGGCGAGCGCCTGCGCGACTGGCGCCAGAAGCGCCGGCTGAGCCAGCTGGACCTGGCGCTCGACGCCGAGATCTCGACCCGCCACCTGTCGTTCCTGGAGACCGGCCGCGCCGCGCCCAGCCGCGACATGGTCCTGCGCCTGGCCGAATGCCTGGAAGTTCCCTTGCGCGAACGCAACGCCCTGCTGCTGGCCGCCGGCTACGCGCCGGTCTTTCCCGACCGGTCGTTCGAGGATCCAGGCTTGGCGCCCGTCCGCGCGGCGGTGGAGGCGGTGCTGCACGCCCACATGCCGTTCCCGGCGCTGGCCATCGACCGCCGCTGGATCCTGCTGGCCAGCAACGCCGCCCTCGCGCCGCTGCTGGAGGGCGTGTCGCCGAAGCTGCTGGAGGGGCCGGTCAACGTGTTGCGGATCAGCCTGCATCCCGACGGCGTCGCGCCACGCATCGCCAACCTGGCCGAATGGCGCGGCCACATCCTCTCGCGCCTCCGCCGCCAGCTGGCCGACAGCGGCGACGCCGAGCTGGCCGACCTGATCAAGGAGCTGTCGGCCTATCCCGGCGGCGAGGCCCATCCCCGGGCCGGCGAAGGCCTGATCGCCGCGCCGCTGCGGCTGAAGACGCCGGGCGGGGAGCTGTCGTTCCTGTCCGCCACCATGACCTTCGGCTCGCCGCTGGACGTCATGGTCTCGGAGCTGGCGATCGAGACCTTCCTGCCCGCGGACGCCGCGACGGCTCGGGCGCTTCAGTCGACCTCCTCGTAGGTCGCCGCGTAGTCGACCGGGAAGTTCACCGAGCGGGCGATGAAGCAGACCTTGTGGATCTCGTGGTGGATGGCGTCGGCCTTGGCCAGGTCCGCGCCGCGCTGGACCCGGATGTGCGGCTTCAAGGTCGCGCTCAGGAAGCGGCCGGCCCCGTCGGGCGTGCTCTCACCGACGCCGATCGGCTGGTCCTGGTAGCCGCGCACCACGATCCCGGCGCTCGAGGCCAGGTGCAGGTACCACAGCATGTGGCAGGCGCTCAGCGACGACAGCAGCAGGTCTTCGGGATTGTGCAGCGTCGGGTCGCCACCCAGCAGCGGGTCGTTGGAGCAGCTGACCACCGGCTTCCCCGGGGTGGCGATGTTCCAGGTGCGGTCATAGCCGCGATAGGTCTTGGTCCCTTCGCCCCGGTCGCCGGTCCACTCGATCAGGCAGGTGTAGTCGTGCTGCTTGGCCATTCCTCAACGCTCCTCTGGACGGACATCCTTCAGTCGCGCGGTCATGGCGGCGATCTCGTCCCGACTCCAGCGCGTGTATTTGCGGATGTCGCTGGCCGGATTGAAGCCCAGGCCCAGTGAAATATGCGGATGGTGGTAAGCCTGCCGCGGTCGGATCGGCCGGGGCGCGAAGCCACCGCCGCAGGTCGGGCAGACGTTCTGGAGCACCGTCTCGGCGCAGTCGGCGCAGTAGGTGCATTCGTAGCTGCAGATCCGCGCGTTCGGCGCGTCCGGCGGCAGGTCGAGATCGCAGAGTTCGCAGTTGGGGCGCAGCTGGAGCATGGGCTTGGCTAGCGCGCGCGGGTAGGGCGCGAAATGACGGCTATCCCTCGATTTCCGCCAAACAAATCTTGCCTCCCTAGGCCTTGTGCCTAGGGCCCAGTGTTCCGCCGGCCAGATCGTGATCGGAGCGCGCCCACGCTAGCGGAGCGCTCTATGCGAGATCCCACCTGGCGGAACCATGGGTCCTCGCCACAAGGGCGAGGAAGGCAGTGTTAGTTGCGAAGGAGAGAGCTCACCCCCCGTAGATCACCGAGATCGTCTCGGCCACGCAGGCGGGACGTTCCTCACCCTCGATCTCGATGGTGCACTCGTTCTTCATCTGCAGGCCGCCGGCCTTGGGCTCCACCGAGACCAGCTTCTGGCGCATGCGCACCCGCTTTCCGACCCGGACCATGCCCGTGAAGCGGACCTTGTCGCAGCCGTAGTTGATGCCGCGCGTGACGCCGGTGACGCGCAGGATGCCCGCGCCCAGCATCGGGATCAGCGACAGGGTGAGGAAGCCATGGGCGATCGGGCCGCCGATCTCCTGGGTGGCGCGCTCGACGTCGACATGGATCCACTGGTGGTCGCCGGTGGCTTCGGCGAACAGGTTGACCCGCTCCTGGGTGACCTCGACCCAGTCGGAGACCCCGATCTCCTGACCGACCAGGCCGGCGATGTCGGCATAGGCGACTTCCTTCATGGCGTTTCTCTCCCTCGAACAACTGTTTGGATTGATCACATGAGAGACGGTCAAGGGCAAGCATCCTAACAGCCCCTTGGGTGAGCTGAGCGGGAACTAGGCCTTGCTTTGGCGCTGTTAGTTCGATTTGGCCGGTGAATCGTTCGAGGCCGCGCAGATCGCTTTGACTATCGTTTCGCTCACGGTGTCGGGCGCAGCCAGCTCAACCTTTTGCTCATATGAAGCGAACGTCTTGCTGTAGCTCACCGTGCCATCGGCGCGGTGCGAGAGCGCCGCAAGAATTGTGTAGGTCGATGCATCGCAGCTGATTTGGTATCGCCACGTGGTCGAAACCGCTCCATCCGCATCCGGCTTTTTCAGTGTTGAGCGGATCCAGACATTCTGAGTTCTTCGGCCGATCACGACGCTACTTGCGTCGACGGCCCAAACCGTGCCGTTGGTGCTTTCGCTCAAATCCACCCATTCGGCGGCGTGCGCGTGATCCGCCAGTGCGATCACGGTGACTACCAAACCCAAGATCAATGCGCGGTTCATGGAGCCCCCTCCAAATCCAAGCGCGACCATAGCGGGGGTTTCCCGAAGTCCGCAACCAAGGGAGCCTGAGGCGCGGCGGCGCATCCACGCACTCCTCCGAGACGAAGGATTACGAAAAAGTCGAAACCACCAGCCACACGTTCGCCGCCGAGATCACCACGAACAGGAACCAGGCCACGGCCTTGGTCGCCCAGCCGTTGGCGAACGGCCCCATCAGGCTCTTGTCGTCGGTGAAGCGCAGCAGCGGCCAGATGGCGAACGGCAGCTGGGCGCTCAGCACCACCTGGGTCAAAACGAGCAGCTTGCCGACCGAATGCTCGCCCATCGTCAGCACGCCGATCAGGGCCGGGACGATGGCCAGGCCCCGAGTGATCAGCCGCCGCTGCCAGCAGGGGATCTTCAGATCGAGGAACCCCTCCAGGATCACCTGGCCGGCGATGGTGCCGGTGAAGGTCGAGCTTTGGCCCGAGGCGAACAGGGCGATGGCGAACAGGGCGCCGGCCAGCACCCCGCCGGTGACGGGCGCCAGCAACTGGTGCGCCTCCTCGATGCCCGCCACCGTTGTCAGGCCCGAACGGTGAAAGGCTGAGGCGGCCAGGATCAGGATGGCGGCGTTGATGAACAGGGCCAGGAACAGCGAGACGACGGTGTCGATGGTCGAGAGGCGGATCGCGGCCCGCTTGCCCGGCTCGTCGGCCGGGGTCACCCGCGTCTGCACGATCGACGAGTGCAGATAGAGGTTATGCGGCATGATCGTCGCGCCCAGGATGCCGATCGCCAGATAGAGGGCGTTGCCCTGCTGCAGAGCGCTCAGCGACGGCACCAGCCCGCGCGCCACGTCGCCGGCGTTCGGCGGCGCCAGGATCAGCTGGACCAGGAAACAGACCCCGACTGTCAGGATCAGGCCCAGGATGATCGCTTCCAGCTGCCGGAAGCCCTTGCCCTTCAGGCCCAGCACGATGACCGTGTCCAGGGCGGTCAGCAGCACGCCGACCCATAGCGGTATGCCTAGCAGCAGCTTGAAGGCCAGGGCGCTGCCCAGCACCTCGGCGATATCGCAGGCGATGATGGCCAGCTCGGCCAGCAGCCATTGTATTCGGACCGCGCGCGGCCCGAACCGCTCGCGCGACATCCGGGCCAGGTCCTTGCCGGTGACCAGGCCCAGACGCATGGCCAGGGTCTGCAGCACGATGGCGGCCAGGCTGGACAGCACCACGACGAACAGCAGGCTGGTCCCGTAGCGCGACCCGGCCTCGATGTCGGTCGCCCAGTTGCCGGGGTCCATGTAACCGACGCTGACCAGCAGGCCGGGCCCCGCCACCCGCAGCATCCGCTTCCAGGTCGACAGGCCGTCCGGCACCGTGACGGCGCCGCGCACCTCGGCCGGGCAGAACGGGGCGGTGGCGGTTTTCGGCAGGCGGTCGAGCAGGGCGGCGAACATACGGCCAAGGTGGCGAGTGTCGGCCGCGTTGTCAGCCCCGGCGCCGCGAACTTGAGCGCCGTTGATCAACCCGTAGGCGAAACGCGACGATCTCGCGCGACGACGGTCTCATGGCGGAACGTTCGCATCGTCCGGCCCTTCCCCGAAAGCTCGCATCGCGTCTCCCCGATCCCTGGCGAGCCCGCAAACCCCAGCGGCGGCCCCGGCGACATGTGGCGCCGGGGCTAGCGGGAAGCTTCGGAGAGCCGCGCTTCCAGCTCGGGCCGATCGGTCACGAACCAGACCTGCCGGCCCTGGTTCGACTCATGGACGAAGTCGCGCAGGCTGCGGCTGATCTCGGTTCGGGCCGAGATGTCGCCGACGAAGGCCAGGCGGATGCGATAGTTGGTGAACTTCTGGACGACCTCGCCGGCGATGCGGGTGGAAAGGTCCAGGAAGCCTTCGGCCAGGCGCGCAAGCGGGACCGCGACCAGGTCGGCCTCGACGCCCCAGGCCTCGCCCAGCAGATCGCCGGCGGTGATCGCGTCCAGTGGCGCGCCGTCGGCGGCGACGAACAGGACCTTGGTTCCGGCGATGGTGGCGATCTCGGTCATGGCGGCCAGATAGGGCGCGCCCGTGAATCCCGCAATCGCGGCTAGACGATCCGGCTCTCGCCCTTGCCCCAATAGGCGTCGCGGATCAGGCGCTTGTAGAGCTTGCCGGTCGGATGCCGGGGCAGTTCGGCCATGAAGTCGATCCGCCTTGGAGCCTTCACGTGACTGAGATTGGCGCGGGCGAAGGCCAGCAGTTCGGCGGCCAGGGTGGCCTGGTCGTCGGCGGGGTCCATTGGCTGGATCACCGCCACGACCTGCTCGCCCATCTCCTCGCACGGGGCGCCGACCACGGCGGCGTCGGCGACCTTGGGGTGGGTGATCAGCAGGTTCTCGATCTCCTGCGGATAGATGTTCACCCCGCCCGAGATGATCATGAAGCTCTTGCGGTCGGTCAGGTAGAGATAGCCGTCCTCGTCGGCCCAGCCGACGTCGCCCAGCGTCGTCCAGCCGTGCTTGTTGTAGCTCTCGGCGGTCTTCTCCGGGGCGTTGTGGTAGTTCACGGCCGGGCCGTTGGCGAAATAGACCGTCCCCTCCGCGCGGGGCGGCAACGGGTCGCCGGCCTCGTCGCAGATCCGCAGCTCGCCCAGCACCGCCTGGCCGACGCTGCCCTTCCGCGCGAGCCAGTTGTCGGAATTGATCCAGCAGAAGCCGTTGCCCTCGGTGCCGGCGTAGTACTCGTAGATCACCGGCCCCCACCAGGCGATCATCTGCTCCTTGATCGGGACGGGGCAGGGGGCGGCGGCGTGGATGGCCGACCGCATCGACGAGACGTCGTACTTGGCGCGCACCGCCTCGGGCAGTTTCAGCATCCGCACGAAATGGGTCGGGACGAATTGGCCGCAGTTGATCCGGCGATCCTGGATCAGAGCCAGGGCCGCCTCGGGCTCGAACTTCTCCATCACCACCACCGTGCCGCCCAGCTTGTGGACGGTCATGCACCAGCGCAGCGGCGCGGCATGGTACAGCGGGGCCGGCGAGAGATAGACGCTGTCGCCCGAGAAGCCGAAAAGGCCCTGGGCGATCGCCTGCAGGGCGTTGGGCGCGTCGATCGGGCCACCGCTCAGGGCCGGCTTGACGCCCTTGGGCCGGCCGGTGGTGCCGGACGAATAGAGCATGTCGGAGCCGGCGGTCTCGTCGGCGATCGGCGTGGTCGGCTCGCGGGCGCGGGCGTCCTCGTAACTCTTGTAGGCGCCGTGCGGACCGCCGACGGCGAACAGGGTGAGGTCCGGGACCAGCCGGGCGACCTCGTCGATCAGCGGGCCCATGGCGGTCGAGGTGACGAACACCTTGGCCCCGCAGTCCTTCAGGATGTACTCGACCTCGCCGGCGGTCAGCTTGGTCGAGATGCAGACGAAGTACAGCCCGGCCCGCTGCGCCGACCAGGCGACCTCGAACAGGCGGGCGTTGTTCTCCATCAGGATGGCGATGACCTCGCCCGCGGACAGGCCCAGCGACCGGAACAGATGCGCCCCCTGGTTCGAGCGCGCGTCCAGCTGGCCGTAGGTCACCACCTCGCCCGAGCCGGCCATGACATAGGCGGGCTTGTCCGGTTGCGTTTCGGCGTGGCGGCAGGGGTGCATCGCGGGGGCCTCTTCTTCTCGAACTTGAATGTCATCCCGGGCGGAGCGCAGCGGAGACCCGGGACCGCAACAGGCGTCGGCGCTTCCGGCGGTCCCGGATCGGCGCGCTGCGCGCTTGTCCGGGATGACAGGGAGGCGGGGACTAAGCCGCCACCGCCTCCCTCGCCGCGGCGCGGATCATGTCGCTGGCCTTCTCGGCGATCATGATCGTGGGGGCGTTGGTGTTGCCCGAGACCAGGCGCGGCATGACCGAGGCGTCGACCACCCGCAGCCCCTCGATCCCGCGCACCCGCAGCTGGGCGTCGACCACGGCCATCGGACCCTGGCCCATCTGGCAGGTGCCGACCGGGTGATAGATGGTCGAGCCGCTGAGCCGGGCATAGGCCAGCAGCTGCTCGTCGGTCGCGAACGCGCCGCCCGGATTGAGCTCGCTCTCGACATAGGGCGACAGCGCCGGCGCCGCGCCGATCCTGCGCGCCCACTTCAGGCCCGCCACCGCCACCTCCTGGTCCAGCGGATCGGCCAGGTAGTTGGCGAAGATGGTCGGATAGGTCGACGGATCGGCCGACTTGATCCGCACATGGCCTCGGCTCTCGGGACGCAGCTGGCAGGGGGCGATGGTCAGGCCGGGGGCGTCCTCCAGCACCATCTTCTGCTCGTTGTTCAGCTTGGCCAGGTCCATGGTCGCCGGCAGGATGTGGAACTGGATGTCCGGTCCCGCCAAATCCGGACGCGATTTACAGAAGGCGGCGATGTGGGCGGCCGACAGGGTCAGCAGGCCCTTGCGCTGGAACAGATAGCGCAGCGCCTCGCCGGCCAGGCGCCCGCCCTTGGACTGCTCGTTGACCGAGACGACGCCGGGCTTCAGCCGATAGCGCACGCTCATCACATAGTGGTCCTGCAGGTTCTCGCCGACCCCGGGCAGGTCGGCGACCACGGGGACGCCGTTGCGGATCAGCAGCTCGGCGGGGCCGACGCCCGACAGCTGCAGCAGCTGGGGCGAGTTGATCGCTCCACCGGCCAGGATCACCTCGCCCCGCGCCTTGGCGACGCGCTGGACGCCGTTCTGGGTGAAGGCGACGCCGACCGCGCGCTTGCCCTCGAACAGGATCTTGCCGGCCAGGGCGTTGGTCTCGACCCGGAGGTTCGGCCGCGTCATGGCCGGATGCAGATAGGCCACCGCCGCCGAGCAGCGCTGGCCGTTCTTGACCGTCAGCTGGTAGTAGGTCGCGCCCTCCTGGGCCGAGCCGTTGACGTCGTCGTTGCGGGGTATGCCGGCCTGCTCGCAGGCCTCGATCACCGCGTCCGACACCGGGTGCTTTGTGGTGACGTCCGAGACGTTCAGCGGGCCGCCGGTGGCGTGCCAGTCGCAGTCGCCGCGCTCCTGGTGCTCGGCGCGGCGGAAGTAGGAGGCGACGTCGTCCCAGCCCCAGCCCTCGCAGCCCAGCTGCCGCCAGCCGTCATAGTCGGCGTGCTGGCCGCGGATGTAGAGCAGGCCGTTGATCGAGGACGAGCCGCCCAGCACCTTGCCGCGCGGCCAGACGTGGGTGCGACCACCGGTGCCGGGGTCCGGCTCGGTGGTGTAGAGCCAGTTGACCTTGGGATCCTTCAAGGTCGACGAATAGCCGACCGGGATGTGGATCATCAGGTTCGAGGCGAACTGTCCGAGGTTCTTGGTGGGGCGGTCGTCGCCGCCGGCCTCCAGCAGCAGGACCTTGAGGCGTCCGCCTTCCGACAGCCGCGCGGCCAGCACGCAGCCGGCCGAACCGGCGCCGACGATCACATAGTCGGCCTCGAGGGTCCCGGTCATCGTCTCTCTCCCTTTTGCCCGTTCTCTTGGGCGGCCGTTCGCGTGTGTCCCGCGTTATCGGCGTTCAGTTGAGAGGATGCGCCCAGGTTTCCAGATCGCGCAAGGCGCCGTGGGGGGTGCGTGATCTTCCTTCTCCCCTTGCGGGAGAAGGTGGCCGCGAAGCGGACGGATGAGGGGTCGAAAGTCCTGTCCGGAACGGCTTGTACGACCCCTCATCCGTCGCCTGACGGCGACACCTTCTCCCGCAAGGGGAGAAGGGATGTTGCGCCTGATTCATACGCATGTTTGGATCGCGGAAATCAGAGGACGCCCCTATGTCGCAACCCAACTTCGAGACCCTGCTGTACGCCGTCGAGGACGGGGTCGCGACGGTCACCCTGAACCGGCCGGAGCGGATGAACGCCTTCACCGCCCGGATGATGAAGGACCTGATCGAGGTGTTCGACCTCACCGACGCCGACGACGCGGTGAAGGTGGTGATCATCACCGGCGCGGGGCGGGCGTTCTGCGCCGGGGCGGACCTGGGCGCCGGCGGAGCCACCTTCGACCGCACTTCGCCGCAAGCCCTGGAGCGCGAGGAGGGCAAGGTCGGCGACGTCTATCGCGACGGCGGCGGCCGCGTGGTCCTGCGGATGTTCGACAGCCTGAAGCCGATCATCGGCGCGATCAACGGCGCGGCGGTCGGGGTCGGCGTCACCATGCAATTGCCAATGGACATCCGGATGGCCTCGACCGAGGCCAAGTTCGGCTTCGTCTTCGCCCGCCGCGGCATCAATCCCGAGGCGGCCTCGTCCTGGTTCCTGTCGCGGCTGGTCGGCCTGCAGACGGCGCTGGAGTGGTGCTACACCGGTCGCGTGTTCCCGGCCCAGGAGGCGCTGGACAAGGGTCTCGTCCGCTCGCTGCACGCCCCCGAGGACCTGCTGCCGGCCGCCCGCGCCCTGGCCCGCGAGATCGCCGACAACACCGCCCCGGTCTCGGTCGCCCTGACCCGCCAGCTGCTGTGGCGCATGGCTGGCGCGGCCCATCCGATGGAGGCGCACAAGGCCGACAGCCGCGCCATCCAGTCTCGCGGTTCGTCCGGCGACGCCAAGGAGGGGGTGACCTCGTTCCTGGAAAAGCGCGCGCCGGTCTATCCGAACAAGGTCTCGACCGATCTGCCGGACATCTGGCCGGAGTGGGAAGAGCCGGCGTTTCGGTAGGCCATTTCTCCTCCCCCTTTGGGGGAGGGGGACCGGCGAACGCCGGTGGAGGGGCCCTGTGAATTGGCCAATGCAACACCGCTTCGCGGACCCCCTCCGTCTCGCCGCGTATTCGCGCCGATCCACCTCCCCCTAATGGGGAGGAGAGAGTGTCGTACTGTCGCGGCCAACTGCTCATCACCCGTTAAGCACGTCGTGCTCTTGTCGATCCGATGAGCGAAGCCGCGCTGACATCGTCGTTCGGAGAGCCCGAGGCCCCCAGGCCCGCGCCGCGCTCGCGCACGACCCTGCTCAAGCGCCTGGCCGACGTGGTCTGCTTGCCGACCAGCCGGATCAACGCCTTCGAGCGGTCGATGACCGCCGACCTGCTGGTTGAGATGCTGCGCGACGCCAACGTCGTCGAGCGCGAGAAGGTCGCCCGCCGCCTGGCCATGCTCAACGAGATGCCCGGCGTGCTGGTCCGCCTGCTGCTGCGCGACGAACTGCCGGTGGCGCGGGCCCTGCTGGTCGACGCCGAGAAGCTGTCGGACGCCGACCTGATCAGCTGCCTCTACCACGCCTCGATGGAGCACCGCCGTCTGATCGCCCAACGGCGCGGCGTCAGCGAGGTGGTGGCCGACGCCCTGATCGACATGGGCGAGTCGCCGGTGATCGAGGCCCTGCTGCGCAACGAGCTGGTCAAGATCAGCCACCAGGGCGTCGAGAACATCGTCGCCGCGACGCGCGACGCCCAATACCTGATCCCGATGCTGCTGCGCCGCGCCGAGCTGCGGCCCAGCCATGCCTATGTGATGTTCTGGTGGGCCGACGCCGAGGCGCGGCGGACCATCCTCCAGCGCTTCGCGGTGTCGCGCGAGATCCTGCAGGACGCGGTCGGCGACGTCTTCGCCCTGGCCTCGGCCGAGGGCTGGCAGGACCCGCTGTCGCGCAAGGCCCTGCAGTTCATCGAGCGCCGCCAGCGCAACCGCGCCGCCATCGCCAAGAGCCCGTACGACAGCCTCGACGAGGCGGTCGCCGCCGGCGAGTCGGGCCTGACGCGCGAGATCTGCGAGGAGATCTCCTATCTCTCGGGCCTGAAGCCGATGACCGGCGCCAAGATCTTCACCGATCCCGGCGGCGAGCCCCTGGCCATCCTGTGCAAGGCCACCGGCCTGCCGCGCGCGGCGCTCCGTTCGTTGTGGCGCGGCCTGCGCCGGCAGGAGGTCGACCGCAGCGGGGCCATCGACCACGCGCTGGAGCGGGTGCTGCGCGTCTATGACGCCATTGCCGTCGATCGGGCCCAGACGGTGCTGCGCTACTGGAACTGGTCGCTGACCTCGGCCCTGACCCCGGCCCTGCTGAAAGCCATCCGCGAGGGCGACGAGGCCGCCGTCGACGAATACTCGGCGCCACAACGCGCGGCGATGTTGGCGCTCTCCCGCGATTTCGGGCGCTAACTCCCGAATATCGTTGGTCTCCCACTCCGGCCGCTTGCTGTGGTTCAGGAACTCAACCGGACTTACTCATTTTGTGACGGGTCGAGCCAAAGGCCTGAACACTGCTCTATTACGGATAATCTCTTGGCGAGATCGTATTGCCGGCCGTCGGCAATCTTTGTATGCAGCCCTCGACTGGTTCGGGAATCAGCCGGATCAACAAAAAGTTGGCGTCGAGCGAGGCCTTAATGGAAGATCAATCCGACCTGATCGAGATGACGGCGGGCATCGTCTCCGCCTATGTCGGCAACAACGTGGTCTCGACCGCGGACCTGCCGGCCTTGATCAAGCAAGTCCACGCCGCCTTGGCCACCGTCGGATCTCCGGCCGCCGAGCCGGCGCCGGCGCCGAAGGAGCCGGCCGTGCCGGTCAAGCGCTCGATCACGCCCGACTATCTGATCTGCCTCGAGGACGGTCGGAAGTTCAAATCGCTGAAGCGCCACCTGCGCACCAAGTACGATCTGACCCCCGAGGACTACCGTTCGAAGTGGGGTCTGCCCAAGGATTACCCGATGGTGGCCCCGAACTACGCCGAGGCGCGTTCGAACCTCGCCAAGCAGATGGGCCTGGGCCAGGGCGGTCGCAAACCGGCGCGCAAGGCGAAATAGCCGAGTCGGAACAAAAGCTTGGCCGTAACAGGCCGAAAACATCGCAGCGCCCGTCGTCCAGTTTTGGACGGCGGGCGTTTCTCTTGGTGGTTGACTCATCTCGGGAATCTTGTCGCGCGACATGTTTTTCACTTGCCGCCGATTCGTTCCTTAAGCGATAGTGAATCGAAGTGATTCCAATAGCTTGTTAAGGACTCTGAAGATGTCCGCGCAATTGAGCGCATCGGCCTCGGCGGCCCGCGCTCATCAGGAGATGTTCGCCTACTGGGCGTCCCTCCGTCGGGGGGCTAGCCTCCCCGCGCGCGTCGACCTGCATCCCGCGAGCATGAAACGGCTGCTGCCGACGGTGTCGTTGATCGACGTCGTCAACGAGCCGCGCGACTACCGCCTGCGCCTGGCCGGCACCGGCCTCTACGGCGTCTATGGCCGCGAGATCACCGGCCGGATGATCGGCGATGTCTACAACACCGCCGCCTTCGACTACTGGCGCAAGGAACTGGACAAGGTGGTCGACGAACGTCGCCCCGGCGTCGGCGTCCACAGCCTGGCCTGGCGCGGCGCCCCGCACACCTCGATCCTATGGCTGCGACTGCCGCTGGCCAGCAACGGCAAGGACGTCGACATGATCCTCGGCTACGACGCCGTGGTCGGCTCGCAAGCCGAGGGCTTCTCGGGCATCCGCGCGGCCTGATCCGGCCGAAGACCTTCTCGACCCCAGAAATCTCTACAGCTCAGCTTGCTCGCCGGGGCTCGACCCTTAAAGTCGCGCGCTTCCGAGGGGCTGCTTTCGAGATCGTGTGACCGGGGATCCAGACGTTCTGAGCTTCATCCGCGAACACATCCGTTCGGTGTGGGCGCTCGAACTGCTGTTGAGGCTAAAGGCCGATCCTGAGCGTTGCTGGACGGCCGACGAACTGGTCGAGGCCATGCGCGCCAGCCACGCCCTGGTCGACGACAACCTGGCGGCCCTGATGAGCGCCGGCCTGGTCGTTCCGGACGATCGCGGCTGCTTCCGCTACCGGCCGGCCGCCGCCGCCTTGGCGACCTTGTGCGACGAGCTGGAAGAGACCTATCGCGTGCGCCCGGTCACGGTGATCCGCTGGATCTCGGCGCCGGTGGAGCGCCTGAAGTCGCTGGCCGACGCGTTCAAGTTTTCAGGCAAGCCAAAGGGAGGGGACAAGTGACGCCCGCTGTCGTCTACGGCCTCTGCCTGCTGGCCAGCCTGCTGTGCGCGGGCCTGTTGGCGCGCGCCTGGGCCAAGGCCCGCACGCGCCTCCTGCTCTGGACCGCCGTCTCGTTCGCGTTCCTGGCGCTGAACAACCTGCTGCTGGTCGTCGACCTGGTGCTGTTGCCGACCCAGACGTCGCTGTGGTGGCCGCGCCAGATCGCCCTGATCGCGGCGATCGGCGTGCTGGTCTACGCCTTCATCTGGGAGGTAGACCAATGAGCCCCTTGGAGGGACTGGTCGCCGGCGGCCTGGCCGCGGGCTTCCTGGTGCTGGCGGCGTTCTTCCTGCGCTTCTGGGGACGGACGCGCGAGGGATTGTTCCTGGCCTTCTCGGCGGCCTTCGCCCTGATGGCGCTGAACCAGGCGCTGCCGGTGATCCTGGGCATCCCGCAGGAAGAGCGCGGCGGCATCTACCTGATCCGGCTGGCCGCCTTCCTGCTGATCATCGTGGCGGTGGTGGCCAAGAACCTGAAGCGAGATCCGGAGGGCTAGAGCAAGCCGCGCGATGTCGGAATCGCGCGGCTTGCTCTAGCTTTTTGTTTTCGCATCACTTTCGCGGAAAACCGGCGACCACTTTTCCGCGCGATGCTCTAGCTCTCCAGGAACACCTCGACCTCGCGGCGCGACGGCATCGAGGGCGCGGCGCCGGCCTTCTGCACCGAGAGGGCGGCGGCGGCGTTGGCCATCTCGACGGCGTCGCGCAGGTCGATATTGCCGGCCAGGGCCGCGGCCAGCGCGCCGCAGAAGCAGTCGCCGGCCCCGACGGTGTCGATCGCCTTGACCTTCTTGCCTTCGATCAGGAAGGCCTCGTCGCGGCGCACGGCGGCGACGCCGGCCGAGCCCAGGGTGACGATGATGATCTGGTCCGGGCGGCTCATCAGCTTGCGCGCGGCGATCGAGACCTCTTCCAGGCGCACGGGCTCGCGATCCAGCTTGGCGTAGGTGGCCAGCTCGGTCTGGTTCAGGATCAGGATGTCGGTCAGCGGGAAAAGGGCCGCGCCCTGCGGCAGGGCGGGGGCGGCGTTCAGGACGCGCAGGGCCCCCTTGGACGCGCCGGTGCGGAACAGGGCCTCGATGGCGGTGGGCGGGGTCTCCAGCTGGCACAGCAGCACGCGCTGGCCCTCCAGCGGCGTCGCCGAGACCTGCTGCGGCGTGACCCGCGCGTTGGCGCCGGCGGTGACCACGATCATGTTCTCGGCGCTCTTGGCGACCCAGACGTGGGCCTGGCCGGTGGCCACGCCGTCCAGCTCCATCACGTCGGCCACCTGCACGCCGTAGCCAGCCAGCTTGGCCTTCAGGTTGCGGCCGCTCTCGTCGCCGCCGACCGCGCCCATCAGGCGGGTGGGGGCGCCCATGCGCGCGGCGGCGACCGCCTGGTTGGCGCCCTTGCCGCCCAGGAACAGTTCCAGCGAAAGGCCGGCCACCGTCTCGCCGGGGCGCGGCAGGTCGTCGACCCGGGCCACGGCGTCCAGATTGATCGAGCCGAGAACGAAAACAGTCATGGTCCTGGTCTTCTAGGTCTTCTTGTTGGCTATCCGCCGCCCCCGCGCTGGAAGCTCTCGACGAGACTTCCGGCCACGAGTCGCCACCCGTCCACTAGCACGAAGAAGATAAGCTTGAACGGAAGACTGATCGTCGCTGGCGGCAACATCATCATCCCCATGCTCATCAGCACGCTGGCCACCACCAGGTCGATGACCAGGAACGGGATGAACAGCAGGAAGCCGATTTCGAACGCGCGCTTCAGTTCGGAGATCATGAAGGCCGGGGTGACGACCTTCAGCGGGGTGTCCTGGGCGGTCTTCGGCTGCGGGATCTTCGACAGGCGGACGAACAAGGCGAGGTCGTCGCGGTCGACCTGGCGCAGCATGAAGCCCTTCACCGGGCCGCCGGCCGCCTCGAAGGCCTCGGGCAGCTCCATCTGGTGGTCCAGCAACGGCTTGATGCCGGCGTCGTAGGACTTCTCGAACGTGGGGCCCATGACGATGGCGGTCAGGAACAGCGCCAGGCTGATGATCACCGGGTTCGGCGGGCTCTGCTGGACGCCAATGGCGGTGCGCAGCAGGCCCAGCACCACCACGATCCGCACGAACGAGGTGGTCATGATCACGATCGACGGGGCCAGCGACAGCACCGTCATCAGGCCGACCAGCTGCACCACGCGATCGGTCAGGCCCGCGCCGGTGCCCAGATTGATGTTCACCGCCGACTGGGCCAGGGCCGCGGCCGGCATGACGGCGCAGGCGATGGTCGCCAGCAACGAGATGATCGCGGCGCGGCGCAGGTCCTCGGCCTTGGCGCCGGTCACGGATTTGAGCAGGTCGCGCATCAGGCCACGGGCTCCGGCGTGGAAACGGTGGGGGCGAGGGCGGGCTTAGCCGTTCCGGGTTGGGGAACCCAGTCCAGCAGCTTGCCGTCGCCCAGCAGCACCATGCGCTCCTCGCCGTCCAGGCTGACGATCAGGAGGCGGCGCGTGGGATCGATCGCCAGGCTCTCGACGATCTTCAGCCGGCGGTCCTGGCGCGCGGCGATCAGCCGGCCCACCGCGTCGGGGCCGAACTTGCGCAGAGCCCAGGCGGCCAGGCCGATCAGGCCCAGGGTGACGGCCAGCGCCGCCAGGGCGCGGATGAATTCGATGGGATCCATGGGGCGAAAGGGCCGCCTGAGCGAGACAAGATAACGCAGGGCGAATGCCCCACATGTCCTGGTGTGCCTGACGCTTCTTAATGCCGGATTAACCCTGTTTCTTCACCATGATCGCCATGGGTCCGGACGACATTCCCCTCTTTGGCATGCTCAAGAGCCGCCTCGGTTATCTGACCGAGCGCCAGAAGGTCGTCGCCCAGAACGTCGCCAACGCCGACACGCCCGGCTATCGTCCCAGCGACCTGAAGCCCTACAGCTTCCAGGCCTCGCTGATGAACCAGGCGTCCGGCGCGGTCTATCGCGGCGGGCCCAGCGCGCCGACCTCGGGCGTCCAGATGATGGCGACCTCGACGGCGCACATGGCGCCCTCGAACGCGCCCAGCGCCTGGCGGGCGACCTCGGGCGCCGATTCGGAGACCACCCTCGACGGCAACGCGGTCTCGCTCGAGGACCAGATGCTCAAGATGACCGACGCGCGGATGAACTACGACGCGGCGATCACCTTCTACCAGAAGTCCATGAACATGCTGCGCATGGCCGCGCGCAAGCCGAACGGCTGAGGATTTAGGCGATGCCCGAGATCAAATCCAATTCGCTGGCGACCATGGCCGTGGCTTCGTCGGCCCTTCGCGCCCAACAGGGCCGCATGCGGGTCATCGCCGAGAACCTGGCCAACGCCAATTCGACCGCTCGCACCGCCGGCGGCGACCCCTACCGCCGCCAGGTCCCGGTGTTCCAGCCCACCAAGGTCCAGGGCGGCGAGGGCGTGCAGATGCTGCGCGTCGATCCCGACCAGAGCGACTTCAAGACCGAGTACGACCCCGGCAACCCGGCCGCCGACGCCAAGGGCTACGTCAAGCTGCCCAACGTCAATTCGCTGGTCGAGGCGCTGGACATGAAGGAGGCGCAGCGCGCCTACGAAGCCAACCTCAACGTCATCGAGACGGCGCGTTCCATGGCGTCTCGCACGCTCGACATCCTGAAGAAGTAGGGGCCAGGCCATGATCACCGCGCTCGCCGCCGCCAAGGCCTACGCCTCGCAAGGCGCCATGGGCGTCGGTTCCATCGGTGGAATCGGCGGCTCGGAAAAGAAGGGCGGCATCGACTTCGGTGAGCTGCTCAAGTCGACCATGGACGGCGCGACCAAGGCCTCCAAGGTCGCCGAACACAAGATCGCCGACCAGGTGGCCGGCAAGGCCGAACTGGTCGACGTGGTCACCGCCATCAGCTCGGCCGAGGCCAGCCTCGAGACGGTGATGGCCGTGCGCGACCAGGTGATCTCGGCCTATCAGGAAATCATGCGGATGCCGATCTAGGGAGCGCTTCGGCGCCGCCTGGCTTTATCCCGACGCGCGGTGTGCTTTAGTCGCCGCGCATGACCTTCACCGACCTTGTTCGCCGACTCGGCGCGGCCCTTGTCCTCGCCGGCTTCTGCCTCGCCGCACCCGCCTGGGCGGCGCCGCGCCAGGCCTGGCCGCTGGACGCCGGCTGGCGCTTCCTGAAGGCCGACGCGCCCCGCGCCTCGGACGTTGATTTCAGCGACGGCGACTGGGCGCCCGTCACCCTGCCTCACACCTTCAACGCCGCCGACGGCGCGGACGGCGGCGGCTATTATCGCGGCCCGGCCTGGTATCGGCGGACATTCGAGGTTCCCGCCGCCAAGGCGGGTGAGCGCAGCTATCTCGAATTCGACGGCGCGGCCCTGGTCGCGGAGGTCTGGGTCAACGGCCGGTTCGTCGGCCGGCACGAAGGCGGCTATGCGCGCTTCCGCCTAGACGTCACCCGCGCCTTGCGGCCGGGCCGGAACCGGCTGGCCGTGAAGGTCGATAACAGCGCCAGCAAGACCGTGGCCCCGCTGGGCGGCGACTTCACGGTGTTCGGCGGTCTCTATCGGTCGGTGCGGCTGGTTCGGACCGCCGACGTACACCTGGACATGCTCGACTACGGCGGACCCGGCGCCTATGCGCGCGGCGAGGCGGTCAGCGCCGATAGCGCCCGGGTGCACGTGCTGGCGCGGGTCAGCAACGACCGAGCCCGGCCCGCGCGACTGCGGGTCGTCGCCAAGCTGGCGGACGCGGACGGCAAGACCGCGCTGACGCTGCGGGCCGCCGTCACGGTCCGGCCGGGGCAGACCGTGCCGGTAAGCCTGAGCGGCGCGCTGGCCCGGCCTCATCTGTGGGACGGTCGGCGCGATCCGTATCTCTACCGCCTGACGACGTCGGTGGCCGAAGGGGACGAGACCCGCGACGCGGTGACGACGCCGTTGGGCTTTCGGACGATCACGATCGACCCCGACCACGGGGCCAGGCTGAACGGCCGTCCGACCAGCCTGCATGGCGTCAACCTGTTCCACAGCGGCCGGCCCGACCGAGGCCTGGCCGTGACCGACGCCGACATCGACGAGGACTTCGCCATCGTCCGCGACCTGGGCGCGACGGCGCTGCGGTTCGTGCATTTCCAGCATCCGCAACGGGCCTATGACGACGCCGACCGCGACGGCTTCCTGGTCTGGACCGAGATCCCGCTCAACAGCGCCGTCGAAGCCAGCCCGGCCTTCGCGACCAACCTGGTCCAACAGACCCGCGAGCTGATCCGCCAGACCTACAACCACCCCTCGGTCTTCGTCTGGGGCCTGGGCAACGAGATCTACAAGTCCGACGAGACCAGCCAGCGGATCCTGAACCTCGTCCAGCAGGCGGCGCACGAGGCCGACCCGTCGCGGCCGACGGTCTACGCCCACTGCTGCGGCGCCGACACCGCGCCGCACGCCCGCGTCACCGACCTCATCGCCTTCAACAAGTATTTCGGCTGGTACCCGGACCAGGTCGGCGAGATCGGCGACTGGGCCGACCGGGCTCACGCGGCGGCGCCGACCCGGGCCATGGCGGTCAGCGAGTACGGGGCCGGAGCCTCGATCCTGCACCAGGAGGATCCACCCGCGCGGCCCAAGCCGAACGGCCGCTGGCATCCCGAGCAGTATCAGGCCCTGTTCCACGAGAACGCCTGGCGGCAGCTGCGCGCCCGGCCCTACCTGTGGGCCAATTTCGTCTGGGTTGGGTTCGACCTCGCCTCCGACGGCCGCGACGAGGGCGACCGGCCGGGGATCAACGACAAGGGCCTGGTCACCTACGACCGCAAGACCCGCAAGGACGCCTACGCCTGGTACCAAGCCAATTGGTCGGACGCGCCGATGGCCTATGTCACCAGCCGCCGCTTCACCGTGCGGACGACCGCCAAGGTCGATGTGAAGGTCTATTCGAACGCGACGTCCTTGCGCCTGGCGCTGAACGGCGCGGACCTGGGCGAGCGGCCGGTCCTGGACCACGTGGCGCTCTGGCCCGCCGTCGCGCTCGCGGAAGGGGAAAATCGGCTGACCGTCACCGACGCCGGCGTGGTCCGGGACGAGGTGGTCTGGACCTATCGCCCGGCGCCTTGAGCAAAAGAAGGGCCGCCTCCGAGGGAAGGAGGCGGCCCAGTTCGCTTCAGGGGAGAAATGAAAACGCTACGCTTACTGAACGAGGGGGCTCACAAATGCAGGAACGCCTTGGCCACGGCCAGCAGTCCGCCCCAGACGATCGCGTTCAGCACCGAGGCCAGCAGCACGGCGAAACCGAGCGGCCATTGGCGGGGCGCGCGGCTCTGCGCGCGACGGGGGCGCGGATCGAACGGACGGGCTTGCGACGCGACGTTCATGGAAAGCTCCTTAACCATGACCCCATGGTCGAGATTGACTCGGCCTTCGCGAACCTGACGACCTGTCGCGCGCCGCCTTGTCGCACCCCCGAACGTACGAACGGCCGTGAGGCTTTGATTCAACGCCCGAGGTCGGCCAAGGTTGAGTCCCGTCCGCCGCCGGAGTCCGCATGATCGAAGCCATTGTTCTGGACGCGGCCGGCAAGTCGTATGACGGCCAGGCCGTCCTGGCGCCGACCACGCTGTCGATCGCCAAGGGCCGCTTCGTCGCCCTGGTGGGCGGGTCGGGCGCGGGCAAGACCACGCTCTTGAAGCTGATGAACGGCCTGTCGACGCCGACCACCGGCCGGGTGCTGGTCGAGGGCGTCGACGTCGCGGCGCGACCAGGACCCGAACTGCGGCGCGGGATCGGCTACGTCTTCCAGGAAATCGGCCTCTTCCCGCACATGACCGTGGCCCAGAACATCGGGATCACCCCCAACCTGCTGGGCTGGCCCGAGGGCGAGATCGCCGCCCGGGTCGATGAGCTGCTGGACCTCGTGGCCCTGCCGCGCGCGGTCGCCGGCCGGGCGCCGTCGGAACTGTCGGGCGGCCAGCGCCAACGGGTCGGCGTGGCCCGGGCCCTGGCGGCGCGCCCCTCGATCCTGCTGATGGACGAGCCGTTCGGGGCGCTGGACCCGGTCACTCGCGTCGCCCTGGCCGACGACGTCCGCCGCCTGCACGAGGCCCTGGGCCTGACCACGGTGATGGTCACCCATGACGTTGGCGAGGCTCTGCTCTTGGCCGACGAGGTGGTGGTGATGGCCGGCGGCAAGGTGCTGGCCCACGCGCCGCCTCGGGACCTGCTGGCGGGCCATCCCGATCCGGTCGTCACCGACTTGATCGCCGCGCCGCGCCGGCAAGCCGAACGTCTCGCGGAGCTGGCCCGTGGCTGACCGTCTTTCCGCCGCGCTCACCGTCTTGCCTGAGCGCCTGGGCTGGCACGTGACCCTGTCGGCCGCCGCCCTGGCCCTGGGCCTGGCCATCGCCCTGCCGGTGGGCATCGCCGCCGCCCGCAACCCGCGCCTGAAGTGGATCGCCCTGGCCACCGCCGGCCTGGTGCAGACCATTCCCAGCCTGGCCTTGCTGGCCCTGTTCTATCCGCTGCTGCTGCTGCTCTCGGGCCTGGCGGTGAAGGTGCTGGGCCACGGCTTTCCGGCCCTGGGCTTCCTGCCGTCGCTGCTGGCCCTGACCCTCTATTCGATGCTGCCGATCCTGCGGAACGCGGCGGCCGGCGTTTCGGGTGTCGACCCGGCCGTGGTCGAGGCGGCGCGGGGCGTCGGCATGACCGACCGCCAGCGGCTGTGGCGGGTCGAGCTGCCCCTGGCCGCGCCGGTGATCATGGCCGGCGTGCGCACCGCGGCTGTCTGGACGATCGGCGCGGCGACGCTCTCGACTCCCGTCGGCCAGACGTCGCTGGGCGACTACATCTTCTCCGGTCTGCAGACCGAGGACTGGGTGGCGGTGCTGGTCGGCTGCGCGGCCTCGGCGGGCCTGGCCATGGTCGTCGACCAGCTGTTGGGCCTGATCGAGGGCGGTGTGGCGCGGCGCGATCCCCGGCGCCTGTGGGCCGGCGGCGCGGGCCTGGCGCTGGGCCTGCTGGCGGCGGTGGCCCCCTTGGCCGGCGCGGCGTTGTCGCAAGGGCGGCCAGCCTATGTGATCGGGGCCAAGAACTTCTCCGAGCAATATATCCTGGCCGAGCTGATGGCCGGCCGCCTGGAGGCCGAGGGCGCCAGCGTTCAGCGCCGCGTGAACCTCGGCTCGGCGGTCGCCTATCGCGCCCTCGCGGCCGGCGAGATCGACGCCTATGTCGACTATTCCGGCACCCTGTGGGCCAACGTCCTGAACCGCCAGGACAACCCCGGCCGCCAGGCGGTGCTGGACGGCCTGCGGACCGAGCTGAAGCGCCGCGACGGCGTCGTGCTGCTGGCCCCGCTGGGCTTCGAGAATGCCTACGCCCTGGCCATGCGCCGCGACCGCGCCGAGGCCCTGGGCGTCAAGACCCTGGCCGACCTGGCCGCCAAGGCCCCGGACCTGGTGATGGGCGGCGACCTGGAGTTCTTCTCGCGACCTGAATGGGCGGCAGTGGTGAAGGCTTATGGCTTGAGCTTCAAGACCAAGCGCCAGTTCCAGCCGACCTTCATGTACCGGGCGCTGGCCAGCGGCGAGGCCGATGTGATCTCGGCCTTCTCGTCGGACGGACGCATCGCGGCGGACGATCTGGTGCTGCTGGGCGATCCGAAGGGCGCGCTGCCGCCCTACGACGCGGTGATCCTGGTCGCGCCGAAGCGGGCGGGGGACCGACGGCTGCTGGCGGCGCTGACGCCGCTGGGCGACAGCATCGACGTCAAGGCGATGCAGGCGGCCAACTACGCGGTGGATCGGGATACGGGCAAGAAGAGCCCGGCGGAGGCGGCCCAACTCTTGTCATCCCGGCCGTAGCGAAGCGGAGAGCCGGGACCGCGGCAAGCTCGGCGCTTGGGGCGGTCCCGGATCGGCGCGCTGCGCGCTTGTCCGGGATGACAGCTGTTAAAGAATCCCCGGCAGGTCCAGCCCCTTCTCCCGCGCGCACGCCACGGCGTCCTCGTACCCCGCATCCGCGTGGCGCATCACGCCCGAGGCCGGGTCGTTCCACAGCACCCGCGCGATCCGCTTCGCCGCCGCCTCGGTGCCGTCGCAGACGATCACCATGCCCGCGTGCTGCGAAAAGCCCATGCCGACCCCGCCGCCATGGTGCAGCGATACCCAGGTGGCGCCCGAGGCGGTGTTGAGCAGGGCGTTCAGCAGCGGCCAGTCGGACACAGCGTCGGAGCCGTCCTTCATCGCCTCGGTCTCGCGGTTGGGCGAGGCGACCGAGCCGCTGTCGAGGTGGTCGCGGCCGATCACGATCGGCGCCTTCAGCTCGCCGCTGGCGACCATGGCGTTGAAGGCCAGGCCCAGGCGGTGGCGGTCGCCGAGGCCGACCCAGCAGATGCGGGCGGGCAGGCCCTGGAACTTGATCTTCTCGGCCGCCATGTCGAGCCAGTTGTGCAGGTGCGGATTGTCCGGGATCAGTTCCTTCACCTTGGCGTCGGTCTTGGCGATGTCCTCGGGATCGCCCGACAGCGCCGCCCAGCGGAACGGGCCGATCCCCCGGCAGAACAGCGGGCGGATATAGGCCGGCACGAAGCCGGGGAAGTCGAAGGCGTTGGCCACGCCTTCCTCCAGCGCCATCTGGCGGATGTTGTTGCCGTAGTCGACGGTCGGCACGCCGGCGGTCTGGAAGTCGAGCATGGCCTTGACGTGAACGGCCATGGAGGCCCGGGCGGCCTTGCCGACGGTTTCGGGCGCACGCTCCTTGGCGTCGGCCCACTGGTCCAGCGTCCAGCCGGCCGGCAGGTAGCCGTTGATCGGGTCATGGGCGCTGGTCTGGTCGGTCAGCAGGTCGGGCCGCACGCCGCGCTCGTAGAGCACCGGCAGCAGCTCGGCGGCGTTGCCCAGCAGGCCGACCGAGATCGGGGTCTTGGCCGCGCACGACGCTTCGATCCAGGCCAGGGCCTCGTCGACATCGTCGGTGGACCTGTCGAGATAGCCGGTTCGAAGTCGCATCTCGATGCGAGAGGGCTGGCACTCGATGGCCAGGCACGAGGCCCCGGCCATCACCGCCGCCAGGGGCTGGGCGCCGCCCATGCCGCCCAGACCGGCGGTCAGCAGCCACTTGCCCGAAAGATCGCCGCCGTGGTGCTGGCGGCCCATCTCGACGAAGGTCTCGTAGGTGCCCTGCACGATGCCCTGGGCGCCGATATAGATCCACGAGCCGGCGGTCATCTGGCCGTACATGGCCAGGCCCTTGCGATCGAGCTCGTTGAAGTGCTCCCAGGTGGCCCAGCGGGGGACCAGGTTGGAGTTGGCGATCAGCACGCGGGGCGCATCCTGGTGGGTGCGGAACACGCCGACCGGCTTGCCGGACTGGACCAGCAGGGTCTCGTCGTCCTCCAGCCGGCGCAGGGTCTCGACGATCTTGTCGAAGCTCTCCCAGTCGCGGGCCGCGCGGCCGATGCCGCCATAGACGACCAGTTCCTCGGGCCGCTCGGCGACGTCGGGGTGCAGGTTGTTCATCAGCATCCGCAACGGCGCTTCGGTCAGCCAGGACTTGGCGGAAAGCGCGGTCCCGGTGGCGGGGCGGATGACTCGGGTGTTGTCGCGGCGGGTCATGCGGGGCTCCGGGCGAAGGTCAGACAGGCGGAAAGGATGTCCTCCAGCACGGCGCGCAGCGGCTCGGCGCGATCGGCCTGGAAGGGCGTGGGCCAGGTGTCGGGCGTCGGCGGCTCGGCGGGATCGTCCATGTAGCCGCGGCAGGCCAACTCCATCTGGAGGGCGTGGACGCCCATCGCCGGCCGGCCGTAGTGGCGCGTCGTCCAGCCGCCCTTGAAGCGGCCGTTGGTGACCCGCGAACGTCCCGAGGCGTCGCAGGCGGCCTCGACCGCCGCGGTCAGGGCGGGGTCGCAGCTCTGGCCGCTGTTGGTCCCGAGGTTGAACTGCGGCAGCTCGCCGTCGAACAGGCGCGGCACGCGCGAACGGATCGAATGGGCTTCGTACAGCACCACGCGCGGATGGACGGCGCGCAGGCGGTCGATCTCGGCGCGGAGGGCGGCGTGGTAGGGCTCGAAGTACGTCTCGCGCCGGCGGGCGATTTCGATCTCATCGGGCGTCTGACCGTCGCGATACAGCGGCTCGCCGTCGAAGGTGGTGGTGGGCGTGAGCTCCGTCGTCGCCTGACCCGGATAGAGCGAGGCGCCCGACGGGTCGCGATTGACGTCGATGACCGTGCGCGAGATCGCGGTTCGGACGAGCGTGGCGTCCAGGCCC
Organism: Caulobacter sp. Root343; assembly: GCF_001425745.1. Taxonomy (GTDB): domain Bacteria; phylum Pseudomonadota; class Alphaproteobacteria; order Caulobacterales; family Caulobacteraceae; genus Caulobacter. Next base: position 314,163 of record NZ_LMDF01000006.1, read on the forward strand.
TCGGCGAAGGCGTACAGCCGGTCGACCCACCAGTCGGCGTCCTTGCGGGCCAGCCAGGGGGAGACGAGGCGAGGTTCGATGTCGGCGGGGATCTCCGTGCCGGTGTGCGGGAGGGAGATGATCAGCGGGGCTTGGCCGGGCGTGACTTGGAGCCAATCGCTCATGCTCCAAGCCCTCTGAACTCCGACTTCCCCGGCGAAGGCCGGGGTCCAGATTCAGCCTGAGCGGCTTGAGTGTTCGCGCCCACAGCCTCGCCAAGATCACGAATGGCCATGGGCTCGATCTGGGCCCCGGCCTTCGCCGGGGAGGTCGGAGGAAGAAGAGGCACTAAGCCACCCCCGGCAAATCACCCGCCGCCGCGATCACCGCGCCGCTCCGCACCAGGGCGTTGGCCGCCTCCAGGTCCGGATGGAAATGCCGGTCATCCGTCAGGTGCGGGACCTTGCTCCGCGTCAACTTCCGCACCGCCTCCAGCGCCGCGCTCGACCGCAGCGGGGCGTGGAAGTCGCAGCCTTGCGCCGCCGCCAGGAGCTCGATCCCGACCACCGCCGTGGCGCTCTCGACCATGCCCATCAGGCGCCGCGCGCCGTGGGCGGCCATCGAGACGTGGTCCTCCTGGTTGGCCGAGGTCGGGATCGAGTCGACGCTGGCGGGATAGGCCTTCTGCTTGTTCTCCGAGACCAGGGCGGCGGCGGTGACCTGCGGGATCATGAAGCCGGAGTTCAGGCCTGGCTTCGGCGTCAGGAAGGCGGGCAGGCCGGACAGGGCCGGGTCGACCAGCATGGCGATGCGGCGCTCGGCGATCGAGCCGATTTCACAGACGGCCAGGGCGATCATGTCGGCGGCGAAGGCCACCGGCTCGGCGTGGAAGTTGCCGCCCGACAGGGCCTCGTCCGTTTCCGGGAAGATCAGCGGATTGTCCGAAACGCCGTTGGCCTCGGTCTCCAGCGTCGTGGCCGCCTGGCGCAGCACGTCCAGCGCCGCGCCCATCACTTGCGGCTGGCAGCGCAGGCAATAGGGGTCCTGGACCCGCTCGTCCTCCTTCAGGTGCGAGGCGCGGATCTCGGAGGCCGCCATCAGCTCGCGCAGGGCGGCGGCGGTCTCGATCTGGCCGGCGTGGCGGCGCAGGGCGTGGATGCGCGGATCGAACGGGGTGTCCGAGCCCTTGGCGGCTTCGGTCGACAGGGCGCCGGTGACCAGGGCCGACTGGAACAGCAGCTCGGCCTCGAACAGGCCGGCCAGGGCGTTGGCGGTCGAGAACTGGGTGCCGTTCAGCAGGGCCAGGCCTTCCTTCGGGCCCAGGGTCAGGGGCGATAGGCCCGCTTGTTTCAAGGCTTCGGCGGCCGGCAGCCGCGCAACGCCGACGAAGATCTCGCCGACCCCGATCATGGTCGCGGCCATATGGGCCAGCGGCGCGAGATCGCCCGAGGCGCCAACCGAGCCCTGGCATGGCACCACCGGCGTCAGGCCTCGGACCAGCATCGCCTCCAGCAGCCGCACCGTCTCGACCCGCACGCCCGACGCGCCTTGGGCCAGGCTGGCCAGCTTCAGGGCCAGCATCAGGCGGATGACCGGAACCGGCGACGGCTCGCCGACGCCGGCGGCGTGCGACAGGACGATGTTGCGCTGCAGGGTCTCCAGGTCGGCGTCGCCGATGCGGACGCTGGCCAGTTTCCCGAAGCCGGTGTTGATCCCGTAGACCGGCTCATGGCGGGCCAGGATGCGTTCCACGGCCTTGGCGCTTTCGGCGATCACCGGCCAGGCGGTCTCGGCTAGGCGCGCCGTCGCGCCGCGATAGATCGCCTTCCACTCGGCCAGCGGGACCGCGCCCGGATTCAGAACAAGCTCGGTCACTGGCCTCTCCACACGCGCGCATGGAGCGGATTGAAGCCCATGCGATAGACAAGTTCGGCGGGACGCTCGATGTCCCAAATGGCGAGATCGCAGGCCTTGCCGGCCTCCAGCGTCCCGCGATCGTTCAACAGGTCCAGGGCCCGCGCGGCCTCGCGCGTGACGCCGGCCAGACACTCCTCGACCGTCATCCGGAACAGGGTGGCGGCCATGTTCATGACCAGCAGCGGCGAGGTCAGGGGCGAGGTGCCGGGATTGCAGTCGGTGGCCAGGGCCATCGGCACGCCGGCTTCCCGCAGCGCCGCGATCGGCGGGACCTTGGTCTCGCGGGTGAAGTAGTAGGCGCCGGGCAGCAGGGTCGCGACCGTGCGCGAGGCGGCCATGGCGGCGACCCCGGCCGCGTCGAGGTGCTCCAGGTGGTCGGCCGACAGGGCGTCGAACTCGACCGCCAGCGCCGCGCCGGAGAGGTTCGACAGCTGCTCGGCGTGCAGCTTGACCGGCAGGCCGTGGTCACGGGCGGCCTCGAACACCCGGCGTATCTGGGCAGGGGAGAAGCCGATCCCCTCGCAGAAGCCGTCGACCGCGTCGGCCAGGCCGCGCGCGGCGATGGCGGGGATCATCTTCTCGCAGACCAGGTCGACATAGCCGTCCGGATCGTCGCGATATTCGGGCGGCAGGGCGTGGGCCCCGAGGAAGGTCGTGCTGACGCCGACGCGGCGGATCTCGCCCAGCGTCCGGGCGGCGCGCAGGCTCTTGGTCTCGTCGTCCAGCGACAGGCCGTAGCCGGACTTGATCTCGACCGTGGTGACGCCCTTGGCGATCAGGGCGTCGAGGCGGGGCAGGGCGGCGGCGACCAGCTCCTCTTCCGACGCGGCGCGGGTGGCGCGCATGGTCGAGACGATGCCGCCGCCGGACCGAGCGATCTCCTCGTAGGACGCCCCGGCCAGGCGCAGCTCGAACTCGTGGGCGCGGTCGCCGGCGAACACGAGGTGAGTGTGCGGGTCGATCAGGCCGGGGGTGATCCAGCGGCCTTCCAGGTCGATGACCTCGGCGGCCTCAAAGACCGGCGCCTCGGCGGTGGGACCGGCATAGGCGATGCGGCCGTCCAGGCTGGCGACGACGCCGTTCTCGACGACGCCCAGCCCCTCGCGGTCCGGGGCGAGCGTGGCGAGACGGGCGTTGATCCACACCCGATCACAGCGCATGAGCCTGCCTCCCGACACATGGGCCGACCCTTGCGGCCCGTTTCAATATGTATAGACATATTTGCGAACGATGAGGCTTGTCCAGTGACCGACACGCAGAATCCGGCTGAAGCCTCGACGGTGGTCTGGTGCGAGAGCGCGATGCTGGCCGACGGCTGGGCGCGCGGCGTGAGGTTCACGATCACCGACGGCCGCATCGCCCGGATCGACACTGACACCAGCGCCGGCGACGCTCTCCGCCTCGGTCCGGCCTTGCCGGGTCTGGGCAATGTCCACAGCCACGCCTTCCAGCGCGCCATGGCCGGTCTAGCCGAGACGCGCGGCGACACCGGCGACAACTTCTGGACCTGGCGCGAGGTCATGTACCGCTTCCTGGAGCGGTTGGATCCCGACATGGTCCAGGCCATCGCCGCCATGGGCCAGATGGAGATGCTGGAGGGCGGCTTCACGCGGGTGGGCGAGTTCCACTACCTGCACCACGCGCCCGACGGCGGCGCCTACGACAACCCGGCCGAGATGGCGGCGCGGATCGCGGCCGCCGCCGAGGAGACGGGCATCGGCTTGACCCTGCTGCCGGTGTTCTACGCCCACGCCAACTTCGGCGGCCTGCCGCCCACCGACGGCCAGAAGCGCTTCATCCACGGTGTCGACGCCTTCGCGCGGTTGGTCGAAGCCTGTCGAGGCACCGTCGCGGCGCTGCCCGAGGCGGTGGTCGGGATCGCTCCCCACAGCCTGCGCGCGGTTACCGCCGAGGAGCTGGACGCGATCCTGCCCTTGGCCGCCGGCGGGCCGATCCACATCCACGTGGCCGAACAGACCAAGGAGGTCGACGACTGCCTGGCCGCCACCGGCCAGCGTCCGGTCCGCTGGCTGATGAACCATGCCGAGGTCGACAAGCAGTGGTGCCTGATCCACGCCACCCACATCAACGCCACCGAGACCGAGCGCCTGGCCAAGAGCGGCGCGACGGCCGGCCTCTGCCCGGTGACCGAAGCCAACCTCGGCGACGGGATCTTTCCGACCCCCGACTACCTGGCCGCTGGCGGAGCCTTCGGAATCGGCACCGACTCCAACATCCTGATCAGCGCCGCCGAGGAGCTGCGGACCCTGGAATACGCCCAGCGCCTGACCCGCCGGGCCCGCAACGTGCTGGCGGGCGGCCCGCGCCGCGCGACCGGCGGCGACCTGTGGCGGGCGGCGACGATGGGCGGGGCTCAGGCCCTGGGCGTCGGGCGCGGTGGTCTGCGGCGGGGCGCGGCGGCGGACTTCGTCACGCTCGACCGTGAGCACCCGAACTTGATCGGCCGCTCGGGCGACACGCTGATCGACAGTCTGGTCTTCGCTGGCGGCGGCGTCGACACCGTCTGGCGTCACGGCCGTCAGCTGGTGTCGGGCGGTCGCCACCATGGCCGTGAAGGTATCGTCGCCCGCTACAACACTGCCCTGAAAGCCCTGTTGGCGTGACGGGCCCGCTGCACCAGCGCATCCGCGCCGACATCGAGGCCCGCATCCGCTCGGGCGAATGGCCGCCCGGCCACCGCGTGCCGTTCGAGACCGAGCTGATGGCCCAGTACGGCTGCGCCCGGATGACGGTCAGCAAGGCCATGGCCGCCCTGGTCGAGGCCGGGCTGATCGTGCGGCGCAAGCGGGCCGGCTCGTTCGTGGCCCGGCCCAAGGTCCACGCGCCGGTGCTGAACATTCCCGACATCCAGTCCGAGATCGTCGCGCGCGGCGAGGCCTACGCCTTCCGCCTGCTGTCGCGGCGGGTGCGGGCGGCCGATCGCGACAGTCCCGAAGAGGTCGAGCTGGCGGCCGGCGGCAAGCTGCTGGAGTTGGATGGCGTCCACGACGCCGGCGGAAGGCCCTTCTCCCTGGAGCGGCGCCTGGTGTCGTTGAAGGCCGCTCCCGAGATGGAAGCCGCCGACTTCGCCGACGTCCCGCCCGGCGCCTGGCTGCTGGAGCACGTCGCCTGGACCGAGGCCGAGAGCCGCATCGGCGCGGTCAACGCCGACGCCGAGGCTGCTCGCCTGCTGGCTCTGGATGAGGGCGCGGCCTGCCTGGTCGTCGACCGCCGCACCTGGCGCGAAGGCCAGCACGTCACCCGCGTGCGGCAGGTGTTCCCCGGCGAGGCCTACGACCTGGTGGCGCGGTTCGGGCCTGGCGCCTGAGGGCGAGTCCGGCTTAGCTGCGGCCAACCGGAGAACACCCATGGACCTGCACGCGCTCGTCATCCCCACCTATGTCCAGATGCTCAAGGGCCTTGGCAATCAGCTGACAAAGGCCGAGGCCTTCGCCGGCGAAACCGGCCTGTCGACCGAGGACCTGCTGGGCGCGCGCCTGGCGCCGGACATGTTCCCGCTGGCGACCCAGGTGCGGCTCGTCTGCACCCAGGCCAGCGACGTGCTGCGCCACCTGACGGGCGCGGACTCGTTCGCACCCGCCGAAGACGCGACCGACTTCGACGGCCTGCGCGCTCAGCTGGCCGACGCCGCCCAGCGAATCCAGGCGACCCCGGCCTCGGCTTTCGAGGGCGTCGCCGAAAAGACGATCGAGCTGAAGCTGCCCAACGGCATCGTCTTCGACATGACCGGCGAGTCGTTCGCGCGCGACTGGGCGCTGCCCCAGTTCTACTTCCACCTGATGGCCGCCTACGCGATCCTGCGCCACAAGGGCGTGGCGCTGGGCAAGCCCGACTGGGTCAGCCACATGTTCGCCTACATCCGGCCGGGGACGTTCCCGGGCGGCTAAGGGGCGAACACCCTTGCTCGTTTCAAGTGCTGATGATCATCATGCAGCCTTGGATCGAGTGGGGGTAGTCGATGATCGCATTCTTCGCGGCCATGGCCGTGGCGACGGCCAGTTCCTGCCCGCCCGTCGACGGCGCGGCGGCCCTCTTCACGGAGAAGACCAAGTACGTCTGGGTCGGCGAGGTCCACGGGACGGCCGAGGAGCCGGCCCTGTTCGGCGACCTGGTCTGCCAGGCCGCCGCCACGCGGCCGGTCGTGGTGGCGTTGGAGCGGGACGTCGCCGAGCAACCCTTGTGGAATGCCTATCTCGCCTCCGACGGCGGCGCCGCGGCTCGAGCCGCCTTCCTGCAAGCCCCTTCCTGGAACTGGGAGGTTCAGGACGGCCGTAGCAGTCAGGCGATGCTGGGCTTGGCCGACCGCCTGCGGCTGGCCAAGCGTCAGGGCGCCATCAAGGACGTCAAACTGATCCTGGCGGGCGGCGCTTCGGCGGCCGTCTACGAACAGTCCATGGCGCAAGCGGTGTTGGCCGCGCGGGATGCTGATCCGCGGACCTTGGTGATGGCCTTCTCGGGCAACCTGCACGCAAAGCGCGGCGAGAACGTCCGGCAGGGAGAGACCTACGCCTTGGCGGCCAAGGCGATGCCGGTCGGAGAGACCCTTTTGGTGGTGATCCGGGGTGGGTCGGGCACGGCCTGGAACTGCCGCCAAGAGTGCGGCGAGAACCCGCGCGGCGGTTGGAGCGACCAGGCGCGCCGCGTCGACTTCACCAATCCGCCGGAGGGTTTCGACGCGGTCGCCTATACCGGCCGTTCGAGCACCGCTTCGCCGCCAGCAGCCCGACCGGCGAAACGGACCGTCCTGCCCGGCGGCTAGTCCGGCATCGTCTCGAACAGCGTCACGCCCTCGGGCGGCACGACCCAGGCCGGGCGGTCGCGGTTGAACAGCAGCATGGCCGGCTTGAACAGGCTGGGGTCGTCCAGCGAGCCGGCATAGATCGTGTGCGAGTCGTGCAGGCCATGCTCGCCGCCGAACACCAGGCCGCCGCAGGTCGGGCACGAGTTGCGGGTCGCCTCGCCGCCGCGGAAGGCCCGGCTGCGATACTGGCGCGTCGGGCCGGTGATGGTCAGCGCCTCGGCCGGAAAGCCCATGAACGGAATGAACCCCGAGCCCGACGCCCGGCGGCAATCGCCGCAGCAGCAGACGCCCATATAGTTCGGCGCGCGGTCGGCCTCCCAGCGCAAAGCGCCGCACAGGCATCCGCCCTTGAAAGGAGTCTGGGTCATGTCCCGGAGGGTAGAGGCCGGGGCGCGAGCCGGTCAATCTGTGGTGGCTGGGGGCGGGATCGAACCGCCGACCTGTGGGTTATGAATCCACCGCTCTAACCATCTGAGCTACCCAGCCGGACCAGGAGGCGCGGCTTATAGGCGAGAACCCCGGGGCGTTTCAAGCACCCTAGTCCGCCACGATCGCCGCCGTCACCGCGCTCAACGCCTTGACCGCGTCCGCCGGCGTCAGCTTCACCTGCAGACCGCGCTGGCCCCCGTTGATGAAGACGTAGGGCTCGGCCAGGGCGGCTTCTTCCAGCACCGTCGGCAGGCGCTTCTTCTGGCCGAACGGGCTGACGCCGCCGACCTTGTAGCCGGTGATCCGCTCGGCGTCGGGCACAGGGGCCATGGCGGCCGACTTGCCCTTCAGAGCGGCGGCCAGCTTCTTCATGCTGACCTCCTTGTCCGAGGGCAGGATGGCGCAGGCCGGCTTGCCGTCCAGCATCACCACCAGGGTCTTGAGCACCCGGCGGGGATCCTCGCCCAGGGCTTCCGCCGCCTGCAGGCCTACACGCTCCGAACCGGGGTCGTAGTCGTAGGTATGCAGGTCGAACGCGACGCCGGCCTTGGTGAGCGCGAGGGTGGCGGGAGTGCTCTTGGACATGGTCGGGTGATACCTCAAGCGCGCGACGGCTGTCATCCCGCGCCCAAGCCCGCACGTCGCGCTTGCCGTGCGGGTGAGCCTGTCCCAACATCCGTTTGACCCGGCGCCGAGACCGGAACCCGAGGGAGCAGGCCAGATGTCCGACGCGATCGCCTTCGACCGCATGCCCACCCTGGGCGACGTCGCCCGCTATCACGCGGAGGTGCGCCCCGACGCGGTCGCTCTCAGCTTCGAGGGGCGCGAGACGACCTTCGCCGCCTTCGACCGTCACACCAGCCAGGTGGCCAACGCCCTGATCGCGGCGGGCCTCTCGACCGGCGACCGCGTCGCCTATGTCGGCAAGAACAGCGACCATTATTTCGAGCTGCTGATCGGAGCCGCCAAGGCCGGGGTGGTGACCACGCCGATCGGCTGGCGCCTGGCCCCGGCGGAGATCGCCTACATCATCGCCGACAGCGAGGCCAAGCTGGTGTTTGTCGGCCCCGAACTGATCGCCCATGTCGGCGAGGTGGCGGCCGAGCTGACCCACCGGCCGGTGGTGATCGTCATGGAGGCTTGCGGCGCCGGAGAGCATCCGACCTTCGAAGCCTGGCGCGACGCGCGGAGCGACGTCGACCCGCACAAGCCGATCGAGACCTCGGACATCGCCATCCAGCTCTACACCTCGGGCACCACGGGCCGGCCGAAGGGCGCGATGCTGACCCACGACAATCTGCTGGCCATGCGCCGCGAGGCCGCCCGCTCGCCCCTGGCCTGGAACCAGTGGGGGCCGGAGGACGTCAGCCTGGTGGCCATGCCTGTCGCCCATATCGGCGGCACCGGCTGGGGCCTCGTCGGCCTGTTCAACGGCGCCAAGGGCGTGGTGGCTCGCGAGTTCGACCCGACCAAGGTGCTGGACTTCATCGAGAAGGACCGCGTCTCGAAGATGTTCATGGTCCCGGCCGCCTTGCAGATCGTGGTGCGCCAGCCCCGGGCCCGCCAGGTCGACTATTCGCGGATGAGCCACATCCTCTACGGCGCCGCGCCCATCCCGCTCGATTTGCTGCGCGAGTGCATGGAGGTGTTCGGCTGTGGTTTCGTCCAGCAGTACGGCATGACCGAGACGACCGGCACGGTGGTCTACCTGCCGCCCGAGGACCACGACCCGGCCGGCAACGCGCGCATGCGGTCGGCGGGCCTGCCGATGCCGGGTGTCGAGCTGAAGGTGATCGACGAGGCCGGGAACAGCCTGCCGACCGGCGCGGTGGGCGAGATCGCCGTGCGCTCCCTGGCCAACATGGCCGGCTACTGGAAGCTGGACGAGGCCACCCGCAAGACGCTCGACGCCGACGGCTGGCTCCGCACCGGCGACGCCGGCTATCTGGACGCCGACGGCTATCTGTTCATCCACGACCGGGTGAAGGACATGATCATCTCCGGCGGCGAGAACATCTATCCGGCCGAGGTCGAGAGCGCCGTCTACGGCCATCCGCACGTGGCCGAGGTGGCGGTGATCGGCGTGCCGGACGAGAAATGGGGCGAGGCCGTGAAGGCGGTGGTCGCGGCCAAGCCGGGGGTGACGCCGGACGCCGACGACATCATCGCCTTCGCCCGGACCCGGATCGCGCATTTCAAGGCGCCGAAGAGCGTGGACTTCGTGGCGGCGTTACCGAGGAACGCGTCGGGCAAGATCCTGCGGCGGGAGCTGCGGGCGCCGTATTGGGCGGGGCGGGAGCGGCAGGTGAATTAGGTGGCTGGCTCGGCGGGCCCCCACCTGACCTGCTCCGCAGGTCGTCCGCCCCCGGAGGGGGCGGAAGGTGTTTCTTCTTCCCCCTCCGGCGGAGGAGCGCCGAAGGCGCGGAGGGGGCAAGTGGCTACTCGATGAACGCCTCGACCACCTCCCGCGTCCCCACCAGAAACGCATCCGCCACCAGGGTGAGCGGCCGCACATCGACCTCGGACCGCCCCTCGGCCACCAGGGCCGCGAAACGGTCGTAGAGGCCCGGATATTCCCGGTTCTCGCCGTCCACGACCAGCGCCTCGTCGATCTCCAGCTTGGCCCCGCCCAGCGACAGCTTCAGCACGCCGTCGTCGGTCCAGGCGGTGATGTCCCAGGTCTGCGGGCCGGTCTGCAGGAAGTCGAGGTCGGCGGTGATCTCGGTTCCGCCCAGCGTGGTCATATCGACGTGGGCGGCGATCGGCGACTGGACGTTCTCCGGGACCCGCAGCCGGGCGTCGGTGACGAACACCTCGGCCGGCATGATCTCGGTCAGGATCGACAGGGCGTTGATGGCGGGATCGAAGACACCCATGCCGCCGGCCTGCCAGATCCAGGTCTGGCCGGGATGCCAGCGGCGCACGTCCTCGCGCCACTCGATCGCCAGCTTGCGGACGGCGCGGGTGGCCAGCCAGGCCTTGGCCTGGGGCACGCCGGCGGCGAAGCGCGAGTGCCAGCTGGTGAACAGGACGACACCGTGGTCGCGGGCGACGGCGGCCAGTTCGGCCACCTCGCTGACCGTGGCCCCGGGCGGCTTCTCCAGGAACACGTGCTTGCCGGCGCGCAGGGCGGCCAGCGCCGTCTCGCGGCGGGCCTGGGGCGGAGTGCAGAGGGCGACGGCGTCCAGTTCGGGGCCCCGCGCCAGCATCTCGTCGATGTCGTGGTAGACCGGGATCCCGCCCAGGTCGGGCTTGCTGCGGCTGGCGGCGGCGACCAGGCTGAAACGCGGGTCCGCGGCGAGGGCGGGGATGTGCTGGTCATGGGCGATCTTGCCCACGCCGACGAGGCCGATCCGGATCACGCTGTGCTTCCTCCCGCCGTCACGCGCGGCTCGGCCTAATTATAGTATAAATGCGGCCGCGCAAGCACGCCGCCTGCGAGGACCATAAAAAAGGAGCGCCGCTTGGGGCGACGCTCCTGAAGGGGAAGAGACTGAAGGGCCGGCGGAAAAGGGGTCTCCGCCGATCCTTTACTTGCCCGCCGGAGAGACCGGCAGGCTCCGGGCCGCCAGGGTGACCTGGGCGGTGGAGGCGAGCGCCCGGGACGAGGATCCCAGGGCGACGTCGTATTGGCCGGCCGCGATCGACCAGCCGTGGGCCTTGCCGTCCCAGACCGCCAGCAGGCGCGGATCGACCGTCAGGGTGACGTGCTGGCTGGCGCCGGGCGCGAGGGACACCTTCTTGAAGCCGGCCAGGCGCTTGGGCGCTTCCCAACCACCGGCTTTCGGGCCGACATAGACCTGCGGCACGTCCTTGCCGGCGCGAGGGCCGACGTTCTTGACGTCGAAGCTGACCGTGACCTTGTCGCCGGCGGCGCTGGCCGTCAGGTTCGAATAGGCGAACTTGCTGTACGAGAGGCCGTGGCCGAACGGGAACAGCGGCTGGACCTGCTTGAGGTCGTACCACTTGTAGCCGACCGCGGCGCCTTCGATGTCGTAGTTCACGTCGAACAGGTCGCCGGGCTTCTTCGGATCGCCGTCCAGCTTGGGACGCGGCAGATCGGCCACGCTCTTGGGGAAGCTGACGGGCAGGCGTCCCGACGCGTCGACCTCGCCGGTCAGCACGCGGGCGATGGCCTCGCCGCCGGCCGTGCCCGGATACCAGGCCTCGACCACGGCGCCGACCTTGTCGAGCCACGGCATGACCACCGGACCGCCGGTGATCAGCACCACCACGGTCTTCTTGTTGGCCGAGGCCACCGCGTCGATCGTGGCGTCCTGGTTCCCGGGCAGGTTCAGGCTCTCGGCGTCCACCGACTCGGTGGTCCACTGGTCGGCGAAGACCAGGGCCAGGTCGCTCTCCGCCGCCAGCTTGGCGGCGCGGGCCGGGTCGGTCCCGTCGTCATAGACCACCTTGGCGCCGGGATAGCGGGCCTGCAGCGCCTTCAGCGGCGACGAGGGATAGTAGATCACCGGGCCCGGCCAGGTGGCGGGCTGCAGGCCTTTCACCGCGCGGCCGCCAGCCGGATAGACCTGGGACGAGCCGCCGCCCGACAGCACGCCGACGTCGGCATGGGCGCCGACCACGGCGATGGTCTTGGCGGTCTTGACCAGGGGCAGCAGGTCGCCGTCGTTCTTCAGGAGGACGATGGCCTCCTCGGCGTCGGCCTGGGTGACCTTGGCGTGGGCGGCCAGCTCGGCGGCGGGCAACGCGTCCGGGCCGCCCTTCAGCGGATGGTCGACGAGGCCGCTGGCGAACATGGCGCGCAGCACGCGGCGGGCCATGTCGTCGATCCGGGCCTGGCTGACCCGGCCGGCGGCGAGGTCGGCCTTCAGCGGCGCGCCGAAGAACGGCGCCTTGTCGAAGGCGTCCCCGGCCGACTCCTGGTCGAGGCCGGCATTGGCGGCCTTGGCCGACGAGTGGTCGGCGCCCCAGTCCGACATGACATAGCCCTTGTAGCCCCAGTCCTTCTTCAGGACGGTGTTCAAGAGCCAGTCGTTCTCGCAGGCATAGGTCCCGTTGACGCGGTTGTAGGCGCACATCACCGAGTGCGGGTCCGACTGCTCGATCGCGAACTGGAAGGCCAGCAGGTCCGAGGTGCGGGCGGCCGCGTCGCTGATGTTCGAGCTGACCACGAAGCGGCCGGTCTCCTGGCCGTTCAGGGCGTAGTGCTTGATCGTCGAGATGATGTGGTTGGACTGGATGCCCTTGATCTGGGCCGCGACTATCGCGCCGGCCAGCCAGGGATCCTCGCCGCCATATTCGAAGTTCCGGCCGTTTCGCGGCTCGCGCATCAGGTTGATGCCGCCGGCCAGCTGGACGTTGAAGCCCGAGTCGCGGGCCTCCTTGCCGATCATCGCGCCGCCCTTGAAGGCCAGCTCCGGGTTCCAGGTGGCGGCGGTGGCGATGCCCGAGGGCAGGGCGGTGCGCGCGCGCAGGTCCTGGTGGCTGCCCTGGGTGGCGACGCCGACGCCGGCGTCGGTCTGCCACTGGCCCGGAATGCCCAGGCGCGGCACGCCGGCGACATAGCCGGCCGAGGCGTCCAGCGAGTCCGGATGGCGCGTGTACTTCGGCTTCATGTCCGAGCCGAAGTAGCCGAAGATGATCGTGAACTTCTCGTCGTTGGTCATCGCCGCCAAAGCGAGGTCGGCCCGCTTGTCGGCGGCGAGCTTGGCGTTCAGCCACGGGTGAGCCGGCGCGGCGGCGGGCTTCTTGGCGGCTTGGGCCAGCGCCGGGGCGACGGTCAGCGCCGAGGCCGAGGCGCCGATCAGCAGGGCGAGCGTCAGGCCCCGCCAGGTCGTCGAAGTCATGTTTCCTCCGTGGTCTTGTTCTAGAGCCCCGCGCGGCGTCGGACCGCGGCGGGGGAGGGTTTAAGTCTTGCGGCGGGGCGGCGAGCCGCTCCGCGCGGGACCGGTGGACTCGCGCACTACCAGGCTGTGCTGCGCGAGGAAGGGGGTGTTGGTCTTGCCGGCGCCCTCGTTGGCGTTCCACGCGGCGAAGGCCTGCATCGCGCGCAGGGCCATCTGTTCGAACGGCTGGCGGATGGTGGTGAGAGCGGGCCAGATCACGCCGGCGATCGGCGCGTCGTCGAAGCCGACCACCGACACGTCGTCGGGGATGCGCAGGCCCCGACGCTGGACCTCCATGCAGGTGGCGGCGGCCATGTCGTCGTTGCTGGCGAAGATCGCGGTCGGCGGCTCGTCGATGTCCAGCAGCGCCTTGGCCGCGTCGATGCCGGTCTTGAAGGTGAACTCGCCCTGCACGATCAGCTCGGGCGACGGACGGGGGAGGCCCCGGGCCGCATAGGCCTCGAAGAAGCCGTTGCGGCGATGGGTGCTGGCGGCGTGGTCCGGATGGCCGGCGATGTGGCCGATCCGGGTGTGGCCCAGCGAGAACAGGTGCTCGACCACCTCGCGCGCGGCGGCGCGATCGTCCATGCCGATGGCCGGGAAATAGGGATCCGGCGTGGTGGGGGCGATCAGCACGCAGCGCACGTCCAGCTCGCGCATCAGCTCCTTCATCGGGCCGAAGTCGCACTCGGGCGGCAGCAGGATCATCTCGCGGATGCCGCCGTCGCGCACGAAGGCGCGGACCCGGTCCTGCCAGCCGGGGACGGGTCCTTCCGACAGGTCGACCGACAGGTGACGGCCGGTCTCGACGCAGGCCAGCAGCAGGGCGTGATGGACGCGGGTGTGATAGCCGCCGGACGGGTCGCCCATCAGCACGCCGACCGAGCCGGAGCCCTGCGAGCGCAGGCTGCGGGCCACGGCGCTGGGCTGGTAGCCAAGGTCCTGCATGGCCGCGCGGACGCGATCACGCGTCTTGGCGCTGACGCTGTCGTGATCGTTGAGAACGCGGGAGACGGTCTTGGGCGAAACGCCCGCCCGTTCGGCCACGTCTGTGATCGTTGTCATTGGTCCCCGTACCCGCTCCACCGCCAAGCTTGCCGCGCCACCCCATCAGTGAAAGGCGGCGCCCGCAAGGCGGCGAACGTCCAAAGCCATAGTCCATGCTGTCCTGAATGTCATGTCATCAGGACAATAATGGGTCAAAATTAGTCGATCAGTAGGACATTATCAGGACATTTACGACGGTTGACGTCGCGTCTTCAGGGGTTTCCGGTGGTTGCCCACGTCTCGACCGAGATGTTGCGACGATAGTGTGAAGCTCCTAGCGCCGGCGTGCCACGTGGAAGAAAAATGTGAGTAAAATCAATGATAAGCATGGCCGGTGACGATTGATTGAAGCATTCGGTCTCGCCGAGATTTCGGTTCAAGGTCTGGTCGCGGATGCTCGAAAACCCTTGTCTCGCAAGAATGACAACGTTGACATTGTTGTTGACTTGATCGGGACATTTGGCGAAGGTGCCGGCGTTCGATGAAGGCGCGGGGCTGGAATCGAACATCTGGGCGCCGAGGCCGCCGAGGGATTGGACAGTCGCCGGACAGGCGTCTGGACACGCCCGCAAAGTCTCAAACGTTCCTCGACAGCCGCCATCAGAGCGGCGGCGCGAGGCGCGGGCGGGCGGCCAATAAGAACGATTCATTTGGGGAGCGAGCAATTGTCACAGGAAGCAAGGAAAGCCGTGCTCAGGCGCGGCCTGACGCTGGCGCTGGTCGCCGGCGCGTCGCAACTGGCCCTGGTCAGCGGGGCCTTCGCCCAGCAGGCCGACGGAACCCAGGTCGAAGAGATCGTCGTCACCGGCGTTCGCGGGTCACAGATCAAGTCGGTCGACGTCAAGCGCCGCGAGGCCTCGATCGTCGACGCCATCTCGGCGGAAGACATCGGCAAGCTGCCCGACGTCACCATCGCCGACTCGCTGCAGCGGATCTCGGGCGTGCAGATCCAGCGCGACGCCGGTGAAGGCAAGACCGTCAACATCCGCGGCCTGCGGCAGGTCATCACCCTGCTGAACGGCGAGCAGTACCTCAGCGCCGGCAACATGGGCTCGGCCCAGCCCGACTTGTTGGACGTGCCGTCGCAGCTGATGAACCAGGTGCTGGTCTACAAGTCGACCGACCCGAAGAACGCCCTGTCGGGCATCTCGGGCACCATCGACCTGCGCACCCGCCGTCCGTTCCAGTTCGACCAGGGCCTGACCTTCACGGGCGCGGCCGAGGCGCAGCGTGGCGACCGCACCAAGAAGGACGACTATCTGGTCAACGGCGTCGTCAACTGGCGCAACGAGCGGGTCGGCCTGATGGTCGGCGTCGCCGCCAGCGAGGCCAATCTCGGCAACAACTATTCGGGCACCGTCGGCCTGTCGGGCAACAACGACTGGGGCGGCGGCTTCGCCACCAGCTACATCTCGCCCCACGGCTACGAGAGCTTCAACCGGGTGGTCGAGCGCAAGCGCCTCGGCATCAACGCGGCGTTCGAGGCCGACCTGGGCGAGGGCTTCACCCTGATCGCCGAGGGCTTCTACGCCAAGCTCGACGAATACAACCGCGCCGTCGGCATCAACATCTCCAACCGCTGGGACGGCGGCGCCTTCGGCACCTGGAACAAGCCGACCGTGTCCTCGCCCGTCGGCATCGGCAACTGGCTGGCGGTCGACGAGTACGACATCAACGCGTGGTGGGTGAACTCCTTCACCGTCAACCGCACGACCAAGTCGAAGACCAAGAACTACAATCTCGAACTCAACTACGACAACGGCGGTCCGTTCACCTTCGAGGCCCGCGCCATCCGCGCCGACGGCGATCGGCTCAGCATGAATGGCCAGGCCCAGGGCGACCTGAGCAACTGGCGCTATGCCGACGGCCGCTTCAACCTGTTCCGGGATCCGGCCGACCGCACGCGCGGCACGTTCTATCCCAAGGCCATCTGCGACAAGTTCGGCTCTTCGCGCCGCACCAACGCCGTCACCGGCAGCGCTGGCGGCTGCTTCCTGGATCCGAACCCGCTGGGCTACGGCGCCAATCCGCAGCTGCACTACGACATCAGCGGCGACCACCCGGTGTGGAGCGGCTTCGACCGTCCTCTGGCCGGCGGCCTGGGCGCGGGCAAGTCCCTCAAGGACTACATGGCCAACAAGGACAGCTACGCCATCGGGGCCTTCTCGTCGGAGGGCAACAACGAAGTCAATTCGGACATGAACGTGTTCCGCGCCGACGGTCACTACAAGTTCGACGACAAGCTGCTGGGCTTCATCACCAAGGTCGACGGCGGCGTGCGGCAGAGCGAACGCTCGGTCGAGGTCGAGCAGTTCCACCTGTTCTCGGGCTTCTACGGCGGCTCGCCGGGCGCGGTGCAGGCCAACGGCTCGCCCGTTCCGGCCGGCGGCTGCGAGGCCCAGTGGAAGGCCATCGACGTCGTCATGAACCAGAACCAGTGCCAGGCGGGCGAGTTCGTGCCCGACCCGGTCACCGGCAAGCCGGTGTTCCAAGGCTACACGGTCAATGCGCCGACCCGTCTGGACACCTACAACAACGTGGTCTGGGTCGACGACCTGGGCGGCGTGACCAGCGGCATGCCGGGCTTCTGGGCCATCGACCCGCGCGACTTCGACGACGCCGAGGCCTTCCACAAGAAGGTGTTCGGCGGCGCCATCCGCGTCCAGGTCCCGGGCCAGACCTATGACGTCAGCCTGCGCGAGCAGAGCGCCTACGGCGCGGCCAATTTCGAGGCCGGCGGCCTGTCGGGCAACTTCGGCCTGCGGGTGATCGAGACCGAGCTGACGGTGAAGCAGAACCTCACCGGCGACACCCGCAACTACGGCGACACTAACGCCGACGCGGGCGACAACGTCACCAAGCGCAAGTACACCGACTGGCTGCCGTCGCTGAACGTCTCCTATGACGTCAACGACCACCTGAAGCTCCGCTTCGCCTACAGCAAGACGATGCAGCCGCTCGACCTGGGCAACTATGGCGGCGGTCTGAAGATCAACACCGCCGACTGCGGCGCGGCCCTGCCGAACGTCCGCTGCGTCACCAGCGCCGAGGCGTCGGGCAACCCGATGCTGGATCCCTGGCGGTCGCAGAACTTCGACGGCGCCATCGAGTACTATTTCGGCCGCGCCTCGATGCTGAACATCTCGGCCTTCAAGCTGAAGATCGACAGCTTCGTCACCAATGGCGTCACCACCGGCCGCTTCCCCGACCAGGACGGCGTGACCCGCCGCACGGTCAACGTCACCCTGCCCATCCAGGGC
Source organism: Caulobacter sp. Root343 (assembly GCF_001425745.1). GTDB lineage: Bacteria > Pseudomonadota > Alphaproteobacteria > Caulobacterales > Caulobacteraceae > Caulobacter. The sequence continues at coordinate 331,466 of NZ_LMDF01000006.1, forward strand.
GACGGCGGCGAGGTGAAGGGCCTGGAAGTCGGCGCCAAGCTGGCGGTCAGCGACTTCCTGCCCGACGCCGGCTTCTTCTCGAACTTCGGCGTGGACACCAACTACACCTACTCGCCGAGCAAGGAGTCGCGGACCGGTCTGGACGGCGAGGAGCTGGCCTTCCAGGACAACTCCAAGCACCAGTTCAACCTGGTCGGCTGGTACCAGGACGACAAGCTGCAGGCGCGCGTCGCCTACAACTATCGCACCGACCGCCTGGCCGAGGTGATGAGCAACAACATCCCGATCTACCAGAACAGCACGGGCTATGTGGACGTGAACGTCAGCTACAACGTTCGCGACAACGTCACCGTCTACTTCAACGGGTCGAACGTGACCGGCGAGATCGAGGATTACTACGCTCGTTTCGCCAAGGGTAAGACCCAGTACATCCGCCAGAACGAGTTCGAGCCCCGCTACACGCTGGGCGTCCGGGCGCGCTGGTAAACCATCCCTCTGACCTCCTGCGGCCGCCGTGAACCCTCACGGCGGCCACTTTTTTCAGGAGGCGGGGCCTGTCCGGTCGTGACGTGAGCCGATAGCTTGCGGCCAACCGGACCTCCAAGAGACCGGAGTGGGAGCGCTCCATGCAGGACAACCGAATCCGCAAGCTCGTGATCGTCGGCGGCGGGACCGCCGGCTGGATGGCGGCCGCGGCGCTGCGCCGGCACTTCCAGGGCGGCCCGCTCGAGATCACCCTGGTCGAGAGCTCCGAGATCGGTACGATCGGGGTGGGCGAGGCGACCATCCCCACCATCCGCGGCTTCTACCAGCGGCTGGGCCTCTCCGACATCGAGGTGATGCGGGCCACGGGGGCCACCTGCAAGCTGGGCATCCGCTTCAACGGCTGGGCCGGCGAGGGTCAGTCGTTCATCCATCCGTTCGGCCTGTTCGGCCAGGACCTGCGCGGAATCCCGTTCCACCACTATTGGCGGAAGCTCGCCCAGGCCGGCGAGCCGACCGACATCGCCGACTACTCGCTAGGCGCCTCGCTGGCGGCGGCGGGCAAGTTCATGGCCCCGCCGCGCAACCCCGCCTCCAGTCTGTCGATCTTCGACTGGGCCCTGCACTTCGACGCCAGCCTGTTCGCGCAGCTGATGCGCCGGGTGGCCGAGGACAACGGCGTGCGCCGCATCGACGCCAAGGTCACCAAGGTCAACCTGCGGCCCGAGGACGGCTTCGTCGCCTCGTTGGACCTGCATACCGGCGAGACGCTCGAGGGCGACCTGTTCATCGACTGCTCGGGCTTCCGGGGCCTGCTGATCGAGGAAGCGCTCCGGACGGGCTACGAGAGCTGGAGCGACGTGCTGTTCTGCGACCGCGCCTACGCCGTCCAGAGCGAAGGGGTCGGCGACCCGATGCCCTATACCGACGTCACGGCCCAGAGCGCCGGCTGGCGCTGGCGCATCCCGCTGCAGCACCGCTACGGCAACGGCTACGTCTATTCCTCGCGCCATGTCAGCGACGAGGACGCCCTGGCCGAGCTGAAGGCCGCCGTGCCCGACCCGCCGCTGCACGAGCCGCGCCAGATCCGCTTCAATCCCGGTCGCCGCAAGCAGGCCTGGAACAAGAACGTCATCGCCCTGGGCCTGGCGTCCGGCTTCCTGGAGCCGCTGGAAAGCACCTCGATCGCGCTGATCGAGACGGGCGTCGAAAAGATCAAGGCGCTGTTCCCGGACAAGGACTTCGCGCCCGAACTGGTCGACGAGTTCAACGATTGGTCCAAGCGCGAGATGGAGCGCGTGCGCGACTTCATCATCCTGCACTATTGGGCCAACAAGCGGGGCGATACGGCCTTCTGGCGCGACTGCAACACCATCACCTTGCCCGACACGCTCCAGCGCAAGGTCGAGCTATTCCGCCAGCGCGGCCACTTCGTCCGCTATCGCTGGGAGATGTTCCAGCCGGCCAGCTGGATGGCGATCTATGCCGGCTTCGGACTGCTGCCGGAGATGGTCGATCCGGCCTTGGACGGCATCGATCCGAAGACGCTCAGCGCGCCGCTGGCCGAGATGCGCAAGGCCGTTCGCGAGGTGGTCGCCGCCGCCCCGCCGCACGGCGCCTTCCTCGAAGAATATTGCCGCCCTGTTCCCATAGCCGCCCAGTAGGAGGCTCCCGATGACGAACACCAACCCCAACGCCATCAAGAAGATCGTCATCGTCGGCGGCGGTTCGGCCGGCTGGATCTCGGCGGCGATGCTCAGCCACTATTTCCAGAAGGGCGGCCCCCAAAAGGAAACCTGCGAGGTCGAGCTGATCGAGTCCGAGGAGATCGGCACGATCGGCGTCGGCGAGTCGACCATCCCGCCGTTCCTGCAGCTGATCGCCAGCCTGGGCGTCGACGAGCGCGAGTTCATCCAGGCCACCCAGGCCAGCTTCAAGCTGGGCATCCGGTTCGAGGACTGGAAGCGGAAGGGCGAGCACTACTACCATCCGTTCGGCGCCATCGGCGGCCCGATCGGCCCGCACGAGTTCTACCAGTGCTGGTTGCGCGCCAAGGCCAACGGCCATCCGTCGAACCTGCAGGACTTCGCGCCTGGCACGGTGATGGCCGACCAGTGGAAGTTCATGCTGCCGTTCAAGGCCCAGCGCAGCCTGATCGCCGGGGCCAGCTACGCCCTGCACATCGACGCGCGGCTGGTGGCCAAGTTCCTGCGCGACTACGCCGAGGCCCGAGGCGTCAAGCGGACGGAGGGTATCGTCACCGACGTCGTCACCCGTCCCGACGGCGGGGTCGCCAAGGTGATCATGAAGAATGGCCACGAGGTCGAGGGCGACCTGTTCATCGACTGCTCGGGCTTCCGCGCCCTGCTGATCGGCAAGACCCTGGACGTGCCATTCGTCGACTGGTCGGACCTGCTGCTCTGCGACCGCGCCGTGGTGGTGCAAACACAGAACGTCGGCGCGCCGCACCCCTTCACCCTGTCGAAGGCCGAGGACGCCGGCTGGCGCTGGCGCATTCCGCTGCAGCACCGGTCCGGCAACGGCTACGTGTTCAGCTCCAAGCACCTCAGCGACGACGAGGCCCGCGCCACCCTGGTGAAGACCCTGCAGGGCGAGGCGCTGATGAACCCGATGTTCATCCCGTTCAAGACCGGCATGCGCCAGCGCCCGTGGGAGAAGAACGTGGTCGCGGTGGGCCTGGCCGGCGGCTTCATCGAGCCGCTGGAGTCGACGGCTCTGCACCTGATCTATCGCGGCATGGACTTCCTGCTGCGGTTCTTCCCCGACCGTGATTGCGACCCGGCCTTGGCGGCCGAGTACAACCGCCGCATGACGGCGGACTACGAGGAGATCCGCGACTTCATCGTGCTGCACTACTGCACCAGCCAGCGCGAGGACACGCCGTTCTGGAGGGCCTGCCGCGACGCGCCGATCCCCGACAGTCTGAAGGAACGCATCGCGCTCTTCCGGGCCCACGGCGTATTGCGCGAAGGCGTCGACGAGATGTTCCGCAACCCGTCCTGGCAGTCGATCATGGAGGGCATGGGCGTACGGCCGCGCCGCTACCAGCAGCTGGTCGACACCGTGCCGTACGAGGTGATCCAGAACACCCTGGACCAGTCGGCCCCGATGCTGGCCGCCCAGGTCGCCGGCCTGCCCAGCCACGGCGAGTTCCTGGCCCAGAACTGCCCGGCCCCGCCGCCGGAGCCAATAGCCGCGCCGATGAAGACGGTGGCTTAGGAGGATAAGCTCAGAACCAAAACCCCGACCTCCCCGGCGAAAGCCGGGGCCCAGATCGAACCCCGAACGTCCGACGCGTTGGCTCGGGTCGTGGGCGGATCATCCCAAATGGTCCTGGATGAATCTGGGCCCCGGCTTTCGCCGGGGAGGTCGGGAATTTGGGGCGAGAGGCTCCGAACCCTAAACCCGCTTCATGCTCAGGATCTTCACCGGCGGGTTCAGGATCTGGCCCTTCATCGAGGGGACGTTGGTCGCGCCGTCGGTGCGACCGGCCAGGATCTTCTTCACCACGTCCATGCCCTGGACCACCTGGCCGAACACGGCATAGCCGGCGGCCGCGTCGGACTTGCCGGGCTTGGCGTCGAGATAGGGTTGGGCGCTGGCGCAGATGAAGAAGTCGGCCGTGGCCGAGCCCGGCGCGTCGCGGCCCATCGAGATGGCCCCGGCCTTGTGGCGTAGGCCGGTCTTCAACGTGCTCTCGTGGGCGATCGGCGGGGCGCGGCGGGAGTAGGGCTTGGGCTGGCCCTGGATCGAACCCGCGCCCGGCGCGCCCTTGGCGCGGTTGGCGCGGAAGAACTGCCCGCCGTCGAAGCGGCGCCTGTCGACGTAGGAAAGGAAGTTGGCCGCCGTGATCGGGGCTTTCTTGTCCTCCAGCTCGACGACGATGGTCCCCTTGTCGGTCTCGATCGCCACACGCGGCTTGGCGGGCGCGGCGAGGGCCGGCGCGGTCAGAAGGGAGGCGGCGAGGGCTCCCAGCACGAGGCGGCGGGCGATCTTGGCGCGGTCCATGGCGGCTCCTGTGTTCACCCGGTTATGGCGCAACATTTCGACCGCGTCAGCCCGGCCGACGGGTTGGCGAACGGCGTTATTCCGTGCCACTTCTCCGCGATCGCAAGCCTAAGGAAGCCGCATGCTCTACGCCATCCTGGCCTATCACGAGGAAGGGATCGTTCAGTCCTGGACGCCCGAGGAAGACGCCGCCCTGATGAGCGACCTGCATGAGGTTCATGGCCGCCTCACCGCCGCGGGCCAACTTGGGCCGGCGGCGCGGCTGGGCGGCACCGGTGGCGGCGTCACCTTGCGAGGGCCCGGCGCCGGCGTCGTCACCGATGGTCCGTTCGCCGAGACCAAGGAGCAGCTCCTGGGGCTCTACGTCGTGGACGCCGCGTCACAGGACGAGGCGGTCGGCATGGCCCGAGACCTGCGCAAGGCCAACCCGACCGCCGTCTACGAGATCCGGCCGATCCTGCTGTACCTGCCCGGCGCGCCGTTCCCGGTGACCGAGGCGCCGGCCCCCTGACCTCGAAACGTTTGTCCGACAAAAGTGACCGCTAACAGATTTCCTCGGTCGCAAAGGTCACGGTCGCCGCGTTAGGGTCGCCGCCGAATTGGGGTGACCGCGGGCGACGCGCGGCGCATTTGAGGGAAGGAACTAAGCGTATGGGGGCTGACAGCCAAGCCGCGCCCGGCCAAGTGAAGGCGGGGAAGGGGCGCGACGCGCTGGTGATCGGGGCATCTTCGCTCGGCACCGTGTTCGAGTGGTACGACTTCTATCTCTACGGCTCGCTGGCGGTGATCATCACCGGCCACTTCTTTTCGGGCGTCAACGAGACGACCGGCTTCATCCTGGCCCTGCTGGCCTTCGCCGCGGGTTTCGCGATCCGGCCGCTGGGCGCGGTGATCTTCGGACGTCTGGGCGACATCTGGGGCCGCAAGAACACCTTCCTGATCACCATGCTGCTGATGGGCCTGTCGACCTTCGTCGTCGGCCTGCTGCCCTCCTACGAGCAGATCGGCGTGGCCGCGCCGATCGCCCTGATCGTCATGCGCCTGGTCCAGGGTCTGGCCCTGGGCGGCGAGTACGGCGGCGCGGCGACCTATGTCGCCGAGCACGCGCCGGAGGGAAAGCGCGGCTTCTACACCAGCTGGATTCAGACCACGGCGACCGTGGGCCTGTTCCTGTCGCTGCTGGTGATCCTGGTCACCCGCACCCAGCTGGGCGAGGACGCCTTCAAGGCCTGGGGCTGGCGCATCCCGTTCCTGGTCTCGCTGCTGCTGCTGGGCGTGTCGCTGTGGATCCGCTTGAAGCTGCACGAGAGCCCGACCTTCCAGCGCATGATCGCCGAGGGCAAGGGCACCAAGAAGCCGCTGGCCGAGGCCTTCGGCAATTGGAAGAACCTCAAGGTCGTGTTCCTGGCGCTGTTCGGCCTGACGATGGGCCAGGCGGTGGTCTGGTACACCGGTCAGTTCTACGCCCAGTTCTTCCTGGAGAAGACGCTGAAGCTGGACGGCGCTCACGCCAACATGCTGATCGCCACCAGCCTGCTGATCGGCACGCCGTTCTTCGTGTTCTTCGGCTGGCTGTCGGACAAGATCGGCCGCAAGTGGATCATCATCATCGGCTGCGTGCTGGCGGCGGCGACCTATTTCCCGATCTTCAAGGCCATCACCGTGGCCGCCAATCCCGTGCTGGCGCGGGCCGAGGCCTCGGCCCCGGTGGTGGTGTCGGCCGATCCGGCCTCGTGCGCCTTCCAGTTCGATCCGGTCGGCAAGGCCAAGTTCAACACGCCCTGCGACGTGGCCAAGGCCTATCTGGCCAAGGCCGGGGTCAGCTACAGCGCCCACGCCGCCCCGGCCGGCGCTGCGACCACGGTGAAAGTCGGCGGCGTCACCCTGGAAGGCTTCGACGCCAAGGGCGCGACCGGCAAGGCCTTCGCGGCCGCCCGCAAGGCCTGGGAAGCCGATCTCGGCGACCAGCTGAAGGCCGCCGGCTATCCGGCCAAGGCCGACCCGGCCCTGGTCGACAAGCCCAAGGTCATCGGCCTGCTGGCCCTGCTGGTCATCTATGTGACCATGGTCTACGGCCCGATCGCGGCCATGCTGGTCGAGATGTTCCCGACCCGGATCCGCTACACGGCCATGTCGCTGCCCTACCACATCGGCAACGGCTGGTTCGGCGGCTTCCTGCCGACCACGGCCTTCGCCATCGTGGCGGCCACCGGCGATATCTATTCGGGCCTCTGGTACCCGGTGATCATCGCGGCGGTGACCGCCGTTATCGGTGGCCTGTTCCTGAAGGATACGCGGCACAATCCGATCGAGGATTAGGCGCCGGCGTTCAGCAACCCGGCGGCGAGGCCGCCGCCGGGTTGCCATCTTCCCGCCAATGAGCTTGGCTGCGCTCCGAGGGGAGCGTTGATGGCTCAGGACGACGAAGACAGGCGCGCCTGGTTCCGGCGGGAAATCCTGCCGTTGGAGCCGGACCTGACGGCCTATGCCCGGCAGTTCTGTCGCGACGGGCAGACCGATCCCGAGGACCTGGTCCACGAGACGTTCGCGCGCGCCATTGCCTGCAAGACCTGGCGCGAAGTGGGCAATCCGGCCGCCTTCGCCACCCGCATCCTGCGCAACTGCGCCCTGGACGCCCTGCGCCGCCGCAAGGTTCTGACCATCACCGCGGTCGCCGACTTCGAGCGCATCGAGCCGATGGACGAGGCGCCCGGCGCCCAGACGGTGCTCGAATCACGTGAGGAGCTGCGGGCCCTGGCCGACGCGATTGCCGAGCTGCCCGCCCAGTGCCGCCGCGCCTTCACGTTGAGAAAAGTTTACAGCCTCTCGCCGGAGGAGATAGCGGTTCGGATGGGACTATCCGTCTCTACTGTTGAGAAACATCTGGTGAAGGGTCTTCGCTACTGTTCCGACAAGCTCGGACGGCGTATCGGACGCAAGAACAAGGTCGACGAAGGACGCTCATGGAGCGCGAAACGGGATCACGACGCGAAACGGTGAGACAGGCGGCCGCCCTCTGGGTGGTCCGGCTTGACGATCCTTCGTGCTCGGACGCCGATCGCGCCGCCTTCCAGGCTTGGCGCGACGAAAGCCATGAGCACGAGGCCGCCTTCGAGCGCGAGGCCGTCGCCTGGGCGCGGCTCGACCGCCTGCGTGTGCTGCGTCCGCCCGGCGAGCGGCCCGACCGTGACCTGCTGGAGCCGGCGCGGCGTTCATCCCTGCCTGGCCTGAGCCGGTCGCCATGGGCGCGGGGCATGGCCGCCGCGGCGGTGGCCGCCCTGGTCGTGACCGGTGTGATGTCGTTCGGGACCTCGACCGCCTATGCCACCGCGATCGGCGAGCGCCGGGTGGTGGTGCTCAGCGACAACAGCCGCATCGAGCTGAACACCGACAGCAAGGTCGTGGTCCGCTATCGCAATGGCGTGCGCGAGGTGCGGCTGGTGCGCGGCGAGGCGGTGTTCGAGGCCGCCAAGGACGCGCGGCCGTTCGTGATCAAGGCCGCCGACGCGGTGATGCAGGCCGACGGCTCCGCCGAACTGGCCGTGCGCCTGCGCTCGGACGGGGCGGTGGTCACGGTCCGCAAGGGCGCTGTCGACCTCGATCCCGAACCGACCGAGCGCAAGGACGAGCTGCGCCTGAACGCCGGCGTCGCGGCGATCTACGGCTCGGCCGGCAGCCGTTCGCGTAGCGTTTCCGAGAGCGAGATCGACCGGGCGCTGGCCTGGCGTCAGGGCGCGATCGCTTTGAATGGCCAGTCGCTGGAGCAGGCGGTCGCCGAGTTCAATCGCTACAACCGCCAGCAGGTCAGCATCGCCGACCCGTCGATCTCGGGCCTGCGCCTGGCCGGCTACTTCCAGACCACCGAGCCCAAGGGCTTCGTCGCTGCCGTGACCAGCGCCTTCCCGGTGCGGGCCACCGAAGGCGCCGACGGCACGATCCGCCTGTCGCGGCGGGGGTAGCGTCGAGCGTCGCTCGAAAAAGTTCCATCCGCCATGGCGGAAAACGGACAGCGCGGCGTCGGTCTGGTGAAGGCGCCTTCCCATGGGGATGGAGGGCGCCGAGAGGGGCAACGAAGAGCATGTCGATCGACACCCGGCGCCGCACGGTTCGCGGCTTCCTGATGGCGTCCGCCGCGGTCCTGGTTCTGGCCGGTCCGGCTCTGGCGCAGGGGGCTCGACACACCTTCAACATTCCAGCCGGCGACGCGGTGAGCGCGCTGCAGACCTTCGCCAAGCAGTCGGGCAAGCAGGTGCTGTTCCCGTTCGAGGCCGCCTCGGGCAAGCGCACGCCGGCGGTGACGGGCGACGTCGCCGACGCCGACGCCCTGGCGCGCCTGGCCAAGGCCGCTGGCCTGGTGGTCGCGGCCGACGACGGCAAGACCATCACGCTGCGTTCGGCCCCGGCCGAAGTCTCCGCGTCTCCGCTCCCCCAGTCCTCGAGCGTGGGGGCCCGCGCGACTGAAGAAGAGGCCCAGGTCGTCGAAACCGTCGTGGTCGTCGGTTCGCAGATCGAGGGCGCGCGGACCACCGAAGCCCTGCCGGTGACGGTGGTCGGCGAGAACGACATCATCGCCACGGGCGCGGTGTCGGGCGACGAGCTGTTCCGCTCGATCCCGCAGGCCGGCGACGTCCAGTTCCAGGAGGCCCGCACCACCGGCAACCTGAACGACGCGCGGGGCGACGTCGCGTCGCTGAACCTGCGCAGCCTGGGCACCGGCAACACCCTGGCCCTGCTGAACGGCCGCCGCGCCGTGCTGGCTCCAGGCAGCCAGACCGAGAACCTGGTGCCGGTCCAGACCGTCAACACCAATTCCTTCCCGGTCGCCGGCATCAAGCGGGTCGAAGTCCTGCGCGACGGCGCCGCCGCCATCTATGGCACCGACGCCGTGGCCGGGGTGGTCAACACCGTGCTCGACACCCGCTTCCGCGGCCTGAGGATCGAGGCCCAGTACGGCGGCTCGGAAGGGACCAGCTATCGCGAGGGCTCGGTGAATCTGAAGGCCGGCACGCGACTGGAGGACGGCACGCGCCTGACGTTCTTCGGCAGCTACACCAGCCGCAGCCGCCTGATGGCGACCGAGCGCGACTATGCCGCCAGCGAGGATCACCGCGCCCAGGTGGCCAACACCCCCTGGGTCGATAACACCACCTTCGACAGCCGCGCGACCGCCAGCCCTTGGGGCTCGTTCACGGTGATCCCGTCGACGACGACGGTGCGCCAGGGGACAACCGCCCTGACCACCTCGGGCGTCTTCCACGTCGAGCCGGTCGGCAACACCGCCGCCGGCTGCTCCAGCACCGTGCTGACGGGCAATCTCTGTCTGAAGTCGGGCACGATCACCGGCGCGGCCGACCGCGCGCTGCGTTACGACGAGAACCCGGACCGTACCCTGAAAGGCGGGGTCGAGCGCACCAACCTGTTCTCGACCGTCGAGCACGAGATCGGCAAGCTGACCGCCTATGGCGAGGCGGGCTACTACCACGCCCTGTTCACCGGCAGCCGCGAGCAGTCGGCTCCGCTCAGCACCGCGCCGATCAGCATCGCGGCCAACGCCTACTGGAACCCCTTCGGCCCGACCACCAGCCCCAACCGCCTGGCGGGCCTGACCGGCGTGCCGACCACGGGCCTGGCGATGAACATCACCACCTACCGACCGGTCGACACCGGCCCGCGCACCTACACCGTCACCGACGACAGCTACCGCCTGCTGGGCGGGCTGAAGGGCGCGTGGAACGGCTGGAAGTGGGACTCGGCCATGTTGTACTCGGCCGCCCGCACCAAGGACATGACGCACGACGCGATCAGCAACACCCTGTTTCAGCAGGCGGTGAACCGCACCGACGTCACGGCCTATAACCCGTTCAACGGCGGCTCGCTGGGCGACTATTCGGTCGGCGACGCCACGCCCAACGACCGCGCCACGATCAATGCGTTCCTGATTAACGTCTACCGGATCAGCAAGACCTCGCTGGCCCTGGCCGACTTCAAGGTCTCCAAGAAGGACCTCTTCACCCTGCCGGGCGGCGACGTCGGCTTCGCGGCGGGCGTCGAGTGGCGCCGCGAGACCTACAAGGACGATCGCGACGACCGCCTGGACGGCAAGATCAAGTACACCAACAGCGTCACCGGCGTGACCTACGGCACCGACGTGATGGGCGCCTCGGGCGCGCCGGACATCTCGGGCCGCCGCTCGGTGACCTCGGCCTTCTTCGAACTGGCCGTGCCGATCATCTCGCCCGAGATGAACATCCCGTTCGTCGAGGAGATCAGCCTGCAGATCGCCGCCCGCGACGAGGACTATTCCGACTTCGGCAACGTGCTGAAGCCCAAGGGCGCGATCTACTGGAAGGTCGGTCAGGGCCTGGCCATCCGCGGCTCGGTCTCGCAAAGCTTCCGCGCGCCGAACCTGCCGCAGTTCTACAGCGACGGCTCGACGGTCTCGAACACCCGCACCGACTACGCCGCCTGCCGGATCAACACCCCGACCGTGACCACCTGCCCCAGCGGCAGCACGATCGAGGTGCGTAGCGGCAACAAGAACCTGCGGCCGGAAGAGGCCGACAACGCCACCGTCGGCTTCGTCTATCAGCCGACCTTCATCCCGCGCCAGTTCGGCGCCCTGACCCTGACGACGGACTTCTGGTCGATCCGCGAGAAGAACATCATCGGCATCCTGGGCGGCGGCAACCAGATCGCCTACGACTGGCTGCTGCGCCAGGGCGGCTCGTCCAACCCGAACGTCGTCCGCGACGCGCCGGTCGGCACGGCCATCGTCGGCAACATCGCCTACATCCAGGACACCTATCAGAACCTGCAGCCGCGCATGGTGCAGGGCGTCGACTTCTCACTCGACTACGACCTGGACGACACCGCCTGGGGCGACTTCGGCCTCAACGTCAACGTCGCCAAGCTGCTGAAGTACGACCAGTCGCCCAGCCCGATCGAGAGCCTGTTGCAGCAGGCCGTGGCCGCCGGCTCGCTGCCCGGCGTGACGATCGCCAGCGCCGGCAACCAGATCAAGATGGACGGCTTCCCCGAGTTCCGCGGCACCGCCAGCTTCACCTGGCGCTACAACGGCTGGGGCGCCGGCGCCTTCGTCAACTATGTCGGCGAGGTCTACGACACCGGCCCGGCCCAGGTGGCCGGCCAGTACTTCCCGGTCAAGGCCTGGACCACGGTCAATCTCTACGCCCAGTACGCGTTCAAGGACGGTCGGTTCGACGGCTCCACCGTCCGGGTCGGCGTCCGCAATGTCGGCGACAAGGATCCGCCGATCGCGTCCTCGAACTTCGGCTATCTGGGCGCCCTGCACAACGCCACCGGCCGCTACTGGTACATGAACCTGAGCAAGCGGTTCTAAGCCCACCCCTCTCGCGCCCCGATCCGGGGCCGAGGCGATCGCGCCACGGGGGACAATCCTCCCACCGAACGTCCCCCAAACGCGCGATCATTCGCCGCCGGAGCTGCCCCTCCGGCGGCGATATTCGTTCAACGGCCCTGTCATCCCGGCCGTAGCGCAGCGAAGAGCCGGGACCGCAACAAGCGCGGAGTTTCCGGCGGTCCCGGATCGGCCCTACGGGCCGTCCGGGATGACAGGAACGGTTGGGTTATTTGCGGGCCGAAACCGCCGGCCCGTACAGCATCCCGTTGAACAGGAACTTGAACGTGCCCCACGACTGGGCGCGCTGGGTGATCTCGGGGCCGAAGGCGAAGACCTTGCCCTTGCCGATGTCGATGTCGAGCATGGCCGTCGAGCCCTTCAGCCTGTCCTGGCCGACCGCCCAGCCGCTGCGCAGCGGCTTGTCGCTGTCGAACCACGAGACCCGCGCCACGCCCTTGGCCTCGGCCTTCAAGGTGAAGGTCGGGCTGCGGTCGAAGAAGACGTCGACCTGGTCCGAAGCCCCGTAGGCCAGTGGCTGTTTGGGATCGACCTTGGCCCGCAGCACCGAGCCTGGGATGTAGAGCTCGCGGGTCGTCAGCGCCTTCAGCTGGCCGTTCTCGAGCTTGGCGGTGGCCACCTCGACCGGTGCGCCGAGCGCCATGGCCAGGCGGGTCGAGGCGCCGATCGCCACCACCGTGCCGCCGCCCTTCACGAAGTCGGCGATCTGGGGCAGCGTCTTGTCGTCAGTCACCCGGCCCAGCCAGGCCCGGTACTCGGCCGGGATGTCCTCGGGCTTGGGCTGGGTCGCGGGACGGCCGGCCTTGAACGGCCCGTCGGCCGGGGCGGGAACCACACCGTCCGGGAACACCAGCACGTCGAAGTCCTTGGCGATGTCGCCGGCGTCCAGGCGCTGGGGATAGATCACCTGGAACGGGGCCTCGAACTTCTCCAGCATCCAGCGGTTCCAGCCCGAGGGCATCGAGCCGCCATAGACGTCGACCAGCCCGATGCGGACCGGCTTCAGGGCGATGGTCGCGCCCGACGGCTTGCCGCCGACGGCCCAAGCGTCGACGCCCAGGTCCTTGACGCCCTTGTCGATCACCGCCTTGGCGGCCGGCGAGGCGGGAATCCAGATCGCGCCGGGGCCGAAGGCGGTCTTGCCGGCCTTGGCGCCATCCTTGAGCCAATAGACCTTGGCCCCGGCCTTCAGCAGGCGGTTGGTCAGGGTGAAGCTGGCGTTGGTCTCGTGGCTGACCAGCCAGCCCGCGCCGCTCGAGCCCTTCACCGAACCCGGCGTCACCGCGATCAGGTCGGGCACGCGGGTGGTCGGGGCCTCGAAGCCGTCCAGGACCCGGTCGAACTTGATCCCCATCTGGTAGGCCAGGGTGTAGCCGGTGACGTCGTACGGCGCCTTGGGCGGGCCGCCCGGATATTCCAGGTCGTGCGGGTGGTCCTGGGGCTCGAACATGTCCAGCACGTGCGGACGATAGGCCTGCGCCGTGCGCACCACGTAGGAGCCGGCCGGATAGGTCTTGCCGCCGATCGCGAAGGGCCTGGTCGCCTTGTCCACGTCGACGCCGGTCTTGATCAGGGCGTTGAGGAAGGCCGTCACGGTCGGCATGTCGGCCTGGTCGGACGGGATGACATAGGCGCGCGCGTCACGCGCCTCCGGCGTCTGCAGCACCGACTTGTAGAGGCCGGGATCGATCGCCGCGCCGTATGGCCCCGGTTTGCCCTTGCCGGCGGCGGCCAGTTCCTCGACCCGGGTCGGGGTGATGGTCCAGCTGTCGCGCGAGCCGCGCTTGATGCCGTTGTCGCCCATCTTCCAGATGTTGAACAGCAGGCGCTCCCTGTTGCGGGACGCGTAGTCCAGCACCGCCATGTTCATCGTCCACTGGTAGTCCAGCGAGTCCTGCAGGCGCCATTCGCGCGGCGCGATGGGGGCAGGACGGTCGTTGCCCGGCAGTTGCAGCTCCGGCACCAGGTTGACCGTGGTCGGGGTCGGGCCGCCGATGATCTCGGTCAAGAGGCCGATCGAATTGTGGAAATAGGCGACCGATCGCTCCATGCCGTTGTGCCAGGTCGAGTAGGGGGCGGCGCTGCGGGCGCCCGAGCCCGGCTTGTCCTCGGCCACCAGGCGGCTGTGCATGGCCATGCCCACCTCCTGGAGTTCGGTCATGACCAGTGGGTCGTAGTTGAAGTTGAACGGGTCGCGGAACGGCGGGACGAACACCACCATGCCGTTGGGGCCGGTCTGGTGCTGGTTGTAGATGATCTGCGGGTACCACTCGCGGAACAGCTGCCGGTTGACGTTGGTCGTCTCGGCCATGGCCGACATGAAGCTGTCGCGGTTGTTATCGTGGCCGATGTACTTGTGGTACAGGCGCGGCAGCGAGCCGAACTCGCGTGTCTTCGGATCCTGGTTGCGCATGTACCAGTCCGAGATCATCTCCATCCCGTCCGGATTGTCCTGGCCGAACAGGATGATGCAGTCGTCCAGCAGGCGCAGCGTCTCGGGATCGTTCTGGGTCAGCATCCGGTAGAGCACCTGGATCTGGCCCTGCGAGGTGATCGTCTCGCTGGCGTGCAGGCCGGCGTCGATCCAGACCACGGCCTTGCCCTGGGCGGCCAGCTTGCGAGCCTCGTCCTCCTTGACGCCCTCGGCCTTGGCCAGCTTGCGGGCGATGGCCTTGTAGTCGTCCAGCTTGGCCAGGTTGGCGGGCGAGGAGACGATCGCCACCCACATGGTGCGGCCTTCCTCGGTTTTGCCGATGTCGACCAGCTTCATGCGGTCGGACTGGCCGGCCAAGGTCTTCAGATAGGCCTCGTAGGCGGTGTAGTCGGCCAGGAAGTAGTCGCTGCCGATCGGCTGGGCGAAGGCCTTGTCCGGGGGCGTGACGTCGGCGGCGATCGCCGAACCCATGGCCCCGAAAGCCAGCACCACGCCGAGGGCCGCCCCGGCCATCGCTGAACCACGCGTCATCGTTCTACCCCGTAAGCCCTGGCGAGATCCGCCTTTCTAGACCGACGAAGCTGGAGGGGATTTCCGCCGTCGGAGCAACGGCGTCGCCAGCCCATTTTTTCGGGGCGAAAGGTTTTGGGCAAAAGGAAAGGGGCCGTCCTCACGGACGGCCCCTCCATCTCATCGGGTCATACTCACGCGACCCGTACGCGAGATAGCTCGTGACCTAGTACTTCAGGCGGACACCCACCCGGAAGTAGCGGCCGACCGCGCCCGACTGCGAGTAGGTCGGGTTCCAGTTCACCGCGGCGTAGTTGGCCGGGTTGAACATCGGGCCGGCGTCGAACAGGTTCAGCACGTCGGCATAGACCGTCGTGTGATCGCTGACGTCGTAGGCGCCGGTCAGGTCGAAGTCGTAGAAGTCCTTCGTGTGGCACTTGAAGCCGTCCGTGCCGTAGAGGCAGGACTGGTCGCCGGCGTAGCTCTCGTCGATCGACCGCAGGCCGCTGACATAGTTCAGCGTGCCGGTGACCGAAACAGGGCCGCGCGTGAAGGTGTTGCCCCACGAGGCGCGATACTTCGGCGTGCCAGCGCCGGACGACAGCACGTACGGAGCCTGCTTGCCGACGTAGTTATAGGTCGTGCCGCCCTGGGTGTACTTGAAGTCGAACAGGACGGTGGCTTCCAGGTTGCTGGTCCACTTGATGTCGGCCGGCAGGTAGGCGGTGTTCTGGACGCTGAGGTCCATGCCGCTGGTCCGCAGGGAGTCGGCGTTGATGTACGGCGACGCCACCGACAGGATGCGGGGCAGGGCGCCCGGAGCGTCCGGATCCGGCAGATCCGGGGTCACCACATAGCCGGCCGGGATGGCTTCGCCGGCGTAGTAGGCGGCGATGGCGTCACCCGCGCTGGCCTGCGCGATCACGTCGTTCTTCTTGATGTGATAGTAGTCCAGCGAGACGCTGAAGGTGCGGGTCGGAGCCCAGACGGCGCCCAGCGTGTAGCTGGTCGACTTCTCGGGCTTCAGGTCCGGATTGGCCGCGGTGATGCTCGAGAGCGAGTAGGTCTTGGTGTACTCGCTGCCGCCGTGCGCCGCGACGAAGTCCGGGTAGTTCGTGAACGAGAAGTTCGTGAAGCCCTGGCTGGCCGAGTTGCCCGACTCCGAGAACGACGGCGCGCGGAAGCCCTTCGAGACGGTGGCGCGCAGGGCGACCGTCTTGATGGGCGTGAACTTGACGCCGATCTTCGGGGAGAAGTTGCCGCCGAAGTCCGAATAGTGGTCGTAGCGACCCGAAACGTTGACCTCGACATTGTTCAGCACCGGCATGCCCAACTCGGCGAAGGCCGAGGCGACCGTGCGGTTGCCGATGGTGCGGGCGTTGCCCAGGCCTTGCGCGTCGTTGACCGGGTTCAGGGCCGGGTCGTTGACGGCCTCGTAGCGGAACTCGCCGCCCAGACCCAGCTGGGCGGGGCCGCCCGGCAGGTTGAACACTTCGCGCGAGGCGACGAAGTTGATCGAGTCCAGGTCGCTGGTCGAGGTCTTGGTCAGGGCCGGGGCGAGGGCGTCGCGCACCGCCTGGCTGTTCTTCGACGGATCGAGGAAGTTGTACGTGCCGTTCTTCACCGCGCCGAGCAGGGCGTTGTAGCTGACGAAGCCGTTGACTTCGCTCTCCAGCCAGCCGTGCGCCAGGACGAGGTTGGCGTGGTAGTCCCAGCCCTTGGCCGAGCCTTCGACGCCGCCGACCATGCGGGCCATGCGGTTGGTGTAGGTCGAGCCGGTGGCCAGGTCGCTGAAGCGATAGCGGATCAGCGCGTCATAGCCTTCGGCCGCGAACGGGTTGTTCGGGTTCAGCGCGCCGGTCGGCAGCAGGGCCGGCAGGACGATGTTCGACAGGTTGTGCGGGGTCGAGGACGACATGCCCGGCGGGGTGCCGGTCACCGAGGTCTTCGACTGCATGAAGCTGGTGCTGAGATAGGCCTGGAAGTTGTCGTTCGGCTTGATCGTGAAGCGGCCGTAGACGCCCACGCGCTCCTGCTTGGGCTGGACGTCGCCGAAGGTGGCGATGTTCTGGGCGCAGTACGCACCGCCGGCCGAGGTGGTCAGCGGGGCGTCGGCGCCGCAGGTGCGCAGCGGCTGCCACAGGGCGCCGGCCAAGGCCTGGCCGGTCGAGATGTCGCCCGGCGTGCCCATGGTGGCGCGTTTGACCTGACCGTAGAAGGTGCTGCCGCCGGCGCCGGGGTTGTCGTTCGTGCCGCCCGGGATCGAGCTCAGGTCGAACGTGTTGTACGGGAAGCCGCGCTGGTCGATGCGGATGCGCTTGTCCAGCTGGTACTCGACGTCGAGATAGACATTGTACTTGTCGGTATCCAGGTCGCCGTGGCCGATCTCGCCGTTGAAGCGATACTGGTCGCCGCCGCCGTGCTGGGACGTGCCGACCGACAGGTCAGCGCCCATGCCCTGGAAGTTCGACTTCATGATGATGTTGACCACGCCGCCGATGGCGTCGGCGCCGTACAGCGACGAGGCGCCGTCCTTCAGGGTCTCGATGCGCTCGACCGCGTTGAACGGGATCGAGTTCAGGTCGACGAACGAGCGCTGGCCGTCGTCGGCCAGCGGGTAGCTGGCGTTGCGCAGGCCGTCGATCATCACCAGGGTCGAGTTGACCGTCAGGCCGCGCAGCGCGACGCCGGTCGAGCCGGCGGCGAAGCCGTTGCCGAAGGCGGCCGGGACCGAGCCGGAGTTGTCGGCCGACAGGCTGCGGATGGCGTCGGCCACCGTGGTGATGCCCTGAGCCTTCAGCTGCTCGTTGGTCTGGACGGTGACCGGCGAGGGCGTGGCGGTGTCGGTGCGGCGCAGCAGCGAGCCGGTGACGACGACGGCCTCGACCTCGTTGTTCTGAGCCGTCGGCTGAGCGGCGGGAGCGCCTGGTGTGGTGGTGGTTTGAGCATTCGCGGCGAAGCCGGCCAGCGTGGCCACGCCCGCGATCATCGTGGTCGTGAGCAGACGACCCCGGCTAATCTTGTACTTCATGTTCGATCCTTCCGGGCCGCCCTCGTCGGCGCGAACGCCGGCGTCCTTACAGCCCGATGCGAGATGAGGTTTCCCGCCGCGATCCGGCGGTTATCGGCGGCTTAGGAGCCTTGAACCAAAGTGGTCAATCGCACGGTTCGAAATGTAATCGAATTGTCGTGAAGCTGTCTCTTTAAGGCAACGCCTTGCGCCAAATGGGGCGTGAATAAGTCAAAGCGGTATCGGCGGCGAAACATAACGGAAATTTAAGGCGGAGCTTGTGGAACGTAACTGAAATCTCACCGTTCGCGGAACGCTGGATCTGTCGCGCTGCTGCGCGTCAAGATTCGAATAGTTGGTTTTACTGAATAACGATGTTCGCGGATGCGAAGGTGCAAGAGCGAAAATCCTCTCTCATAGAGAGAGGGAATCCGAGCTACCTAGAAGCGTCCCCGTGAGACTTCCGACGCGGCCAGCAGGACGGCGCCGGAGCCGTAGAGCTGGGTGTCGTCGGCTTCGACGTGGTCGGGGGCGTAGCCGACCTGCTGCACCCAGCCGACCTTGCCGTCCGGCCCCACGGCCTTGGCCAGGGCCGACCAGCCCAGGCGGGCCGAACGCGGATACTTCGGGTCCTTCAGCAGGCCCTGGTTCACGCCCCAGGCCAGGCCGTAGACGAAGAAGCCCGCGCCGCTGGTCTCGGGCGGGCTGTGCTCGGGCGCCAGCAGGGACACCGGCCAGTAGCCGTCGGGCTTCTGCAGCGTGACGAGCTTGGCCGACATCCGCTTGAACAGGGCGACATAGCGCGGCCGGTCGGGGTGGTTGGCCGGCAGGGTCTTCAGGATGTTGACGATCCCCGCATAGACCCAGCCGTTGCCGCGGCTCCAGAAGATCTTGCGGCCCTGGTCGTCGCGACGGTCGAAGAAGCGGCTGTCGCGGAAATAGAGGCCGTATTCCTTGTCGAGCAGATAGTCGGTGGTCGCCCAGAATTCGCGGTCGCCATAGGCGGCGTAGCGCGGATCGCCGGTGATGGCCGACAGGGCCGTCCAGGTCGGCGGGGCCATGAATAGGGCGTCGCTCCAGCACCAGCGCGCCTGGCAAGGCTGCTCCTCCGTCCCGTCGATGAAGGTCAGGTCGGCTTTCGGCGGATCGGCCAGGATCGCGTCGAAGCGGGCCTTGACGGGCGCGATCTGGGCCGGGTCGTGGTCGCGGGCGTTCAGCCAGATCCAGGTCTGGGCGATCGCGTGGTCGTCGGCGTGCAGGGGACGCTTGCCCAGGCCCCAGCCTTGCGCGACGCCGTGCGCGCGCATGGCCTGGGCATAGCGGGGATCGCCGGTCCGCTCGGCGAAAGCGGTCAGACCAACATAGAAGGCGGCCTGGATCCAGCCGCGCGGATTTTGCGTGCCTTCGCGGCGGGTCCGGACGTAGTCGAACTGGCCGTCCATGTGCCGCAGCTGCCAGTCGGCGACGGTGCGGCCCAGGGTCAGGGCCGAGGCGGACACATCGACCGTCGCGGCCGGTGGGGCGGAGGGGGGTGGCGCGGCCAGCGCGCCGGCGGCGCTGAAAGCCAGGCAGGCCAGGGCGGTCGCGAGCTTCACGCGCATGGTGGTCTTCCCCTCGTGTTCGTCCCGGGCGCCTCTGCGGGCGCTTGGTTTCGGCGGCGCCAGGTTGGCGACGGTCCTCGAAGGTCGTCTTACCGATCTTGCCCGCGCCAGGCAAACTTCCGCGCAAGATAGATGACCAATTTGGTCAGGCCAATCCTTGCGTGATGTCGAGACCGCGCTAAGGTGGCGCGCCTCCGTTCGCAGGAAGACCCGATGATCTCCGCTTCGATTCGCGCCCTGGCCTTGTCCGCTGGCCTGGCCACCGCCGTCGCCGGCCTCCTCGCCAACCCCGCCACGGCGGCGGAACCCGTCTGCCGGGCGGACGACGGTTACGCCGCCGACTTCGACGGCCGCCGCACCTTCCGTTGGAAGCCGCAGTGGCTGCGATCGGCCAAGGCCAACGCCAAGGGGGCCGAGCTGTCGCCCGCCTATCAGGCCCTGATGGCCCGCGCCGACAAGGCGCTGGCCGGTCCCGTCTACAGCGTCGTCGACAAGAGCCGCACCCCGCCCAGCGGCGACAAGCACGACTACATCTCGATGGGCCCGTACTGGTGGCCCGATCCCGCCCAGCCGAACGGCGAGCCCTATATCCGCAAGGACGGCGAGGTGAACCCCGAGCGCAACACCAACGCCTTCGACGCCGGCCGCATGGACACGATGGCCGGCGCGGTCGAGGCCCTGTCCCTGGCCTACTACTTCACCGACGATCCGAAGTACGCGACCAAGGCCGCCCAGCTGCTGCGCGTCTGGTTCCTGGATCCGGCCACTCGGATGAACCCCAGCATGACCTACGCCCAGGGCGTGCCCGGCCGCACCCCGGGCCGGGCCGAGGGCGTGCTGGACACCTTCCGCCTGCTGCGGGTGGTGGAGTCGATCGGCGTCCTGGCCCCGTCCAAGGTGCTGTCCTCCGCCGAGCAGAAGGGCCTGGAGGCCTGGTTCGGCGACTACACACAGTGGATGCGGACCGCTCCGACCGGCAAGGAGGAGCGCGCGGCCGAGAACAACCACGGCATCTGGTTCGACAACCAGCTGGCGACCTTCGCCCTGTTCGCCCGCAAGCCCGACCTGGCCAAGCGCGTGATCGCCGCCGCCGGCAAGGACCGGATCGACCCGCAGATCGAGCCCGACGGGAAGATGCCCCGCGAGCTGGCCCGGACCAAGGGGCTGCACTACAGCTATTTCGCCCTCGAGCCGCTGGTCGGCATGGCCGAGCTGGGTCCTTGCGTCGGCGTCGATCTGTGGGGCTACAAGGGGCCGAAGGGGCAGGGGATCCGGGTCGCCTACGACTACCTGGCCCAGTTCGTCGGCAACGAGAAGGCCTTCCCCTACAAGGACCTGAAGCCCGAGGACGCGACCCGCGAGGCGCTGGATCTCTATGACCTGGCCGCCTGGGCCTATGGCGACGCCGCCTTCGCCGCCAAGGCCGACTTCATCGCCAAACAGTCGCCGGCGGCCCAGAGCCGGCTGACGGTCGCGGCTTACAGGAAGTAGTTTTCCGGGTCCGATTTTTCCGGCGAAAGGGGGACGGTCCGCAGCGGCGAACTGCGCGACCTTGGCCGTGAATGTCCGCCATAGCCCTCGCCGCCATCGTGCTCGTCTGACTATTGGGAATGAGTCCTGAGCCTAAGGGGCGTCATGAACCCCCAGCATGGTGGACGCAGACAGTTCCGGCGCCACAATGGCGAGGTCGTAGCCGCGGATGAGCGCGCGCCATTCAGGCGTCAGGGCTTCCAGATCGGCGCCGCGCAAACGGCGCAGATCCACCAGGAACCAGTCGCCCGGCGGCGTGCCCGACGGGCGGGCCAGCATCACATCCTTGCACCAGTCGCTGTCCTTGCCCGTGGTCGCATCGAAGTTGTGCACGGCCACCTGGCGGCCGACCCCGTTGTATCCGGCTTGCACGCCTCTCGCCCCGGTGACGATGACGTTGAGGGACTTCACGCCCTCTCCATCGGCGTGTTCAGCGACGAAATTGCCCAGGTCGCGCTGGCCGAGTGGATTGTAGCCCTTGTAGAGATGGTAGGCGCCGAACTTCATCAGCAAGCGGGCCTGCGGCGCCTCGGCAAAATGCGTCACCAGGGTCCGCTTCATCAGCCGCGCCCTGCGCCCGTTCGGATCGCCACTGCGGGACTGCGAGGACTGATAGATGGCGCGTGTTTCGCGCAAGGCGGCGAACAGCGCCTTGGCCCGGTCGCCGCCGTCCTGGTCGATGGCTTTCCCCGCCTGATCCAGCGCTGCATCGGTGGCCTTGAGCAGGAACAGGTCCATGGGTGAACCGGAGGTGAGCGCGGCCTGCATCGCCGTCCGCTCCTGCTCAGCCAGCGCTTCGATCTGGGCGCGGGCGAGCGGTCCTGGACCGGCCGCCAGCATCTGTTCGAGCAAATAGCCGCTCGAGCCCAAGAACTCCTGGTCCAGCCCCCACAGCTTGAAATCCGGTCCGGCGGCGCCTGCGCAATCGGCCGCCGTCTGGCCCTCGTCGCGGCCGTTGAGGAAGGCCATGGCGTCGGGATGCGAGCGCATGAAGTCAGAAATCCGCTGCTCCCGGTCCGGCGCTCTCAGCCGTGCGTTGACCGCTCCGGCGGCCTCCGGCCCGATCTCGACGACCATGGCCGTCAGGCCGCCGGGCGCCATCAATCGACAGACGTTCGTGGTGAAGGCGGGGATCTCGCGCGAATGATGGCTCTCGCCGATGAGGACGTATCGGCTGGCGTTGATAGCCTCCGATAGTATCGCGGCTCCCGAACCCGAGAAGCCCTCCGGCCGAACTGTCAGCGGCGCCCCTGCCTGCGCCAGCCGATCCGCGAACGAGAGCGACGCAACGGGCTCGGCGTGGGCGGAAGCCGCGCACAGGCTTGCGAGCGCCAAGGCCGCCGCCATCGATTTCAGCTTCATATCAAATCACCCCTGCTATGAAGCGTCCTTGCGGCGATCTCTGAAAACCACAAGTTAAATCGTGATCACAAGTCTCCTCGCGGCCTGAAATCTGGCATTCGCCCAATGAACGCTAAGGGGCGAAAGCAGTCTTTGCATGGTGGGTTGAACGCGGTCCTTGAGGCTGCAGCCTGCGATCGTCTGGCCGTGAGATGTAGGGAGGGCTCCTTCTCCGGGGGGAGGGGAGGGGTTCCCACCAAGCGAGGCCGTGCTCCGTAGAATCCCTCTCTCATGGAGAGAGGGAGGGACCCGCCGCGTAGCGGTGGGAGGGTGAGTGGGTAGGCGGAGCCCCTGGACGATCTTGGCGCCATTGCGAGTGATGTGCCGGCACGCCGGCTGAGGGTGTAACCACTCACCCTCCCACGCTTCGCGTGGGCCCCTCCCTCTCTCTCAGAGAGAGGGATTTCGGGGGCGACCACGGGGATTGGGCGCGTTGTATCCCCGGCGTTCGCGACATCGAAGTCAGCGATTTCAACGCCTTCTCACTTTTACGCGCTCCTGAATGATCCGCGTTGAATCCCGCTGCACAATCATCGCTGTCCCCGTCGCAAGGGGAGGGCGCTTGGATCCGGCCCGAAGCGGCGGCGGGGATAGGCTGAGCGGGGTCGCCGTTAGGTCCCCGGCTGGCTCG
>NZ_LMDF01000006.1:354504-664024 GCF_001425745.1 Caulobacter sp. Root343
ATAGCCGATCCAGTTGGTCCACGCCCGTCCGGGGGTAGCGGAGGCCCGAGCAGACAACGCTCACGCCCGCCGTCCTCACGGCAGAGAACAGCCTGGCGGAGCGGTAAGCGAGCCGAAATATACAAACCCTCACGGTCTCCGGGTTCGCCCGGCCGCTCCGTCGCCTCCCCACCAAACTTCAGCGGCGAGCCGCGTGAGGCGGCGAAGCCGTGACCCCGAGAGCGTGCGACGCGATGAACCCTCTCCGCTCGCCAATCAGCCTAGATCGCCGATCGCCTCGCCAGCTCGGTCCGTCGCGCGGCCACCTCGTTGCGAGCCCGTTCCAGGGCGTCGATCTCGGTGGCGGTCAGCAGGTTGTCGATGACCCGGCCCAGATGTTCGCGCATGGCGTTGCGGGCGTTGGTGGGATCGCGTTCGCGGAGGGCCATCAGCACTTCCTGGTGATCGTCGATCAGCGGGCGGACCCCGACCTGGCGGGCCCGTTCCAGCATGGCCCGGCACAGGGGCGACTTGTAGCGCAAGTCCCAGAGGTTCTCGACGACCGTGACCAGGGCGCTGTTGCGGCTGGCGCGGGCGATGGTGACGTGGAAGCGGCGGTCGGCCCGCTCGCCCTTCACGTTGTTGTCGTTCTCGGTGACCATGTCGTCCATGATCGCGGCCAGTTCGGCCAGTTCCTCGTCGGTGATGGTGGCGGCCGCCAGGGCGGCGACCTCGCCCTCGATCAGGCGGCGGGCCTCGGTCAGCTCGAAGGCGCCGATGTCCAGGTCGGGAGCCGGAGCCTCCGGGCGCGGCGCTTCGGTGACGTAGACGCCGGAGCCGTGACGCGCCTCGACCAGGCCGCGGATTTCCAGAGCGATCATCGCTTCGCGCACGGTGGGGCGGCTGACCTTGTAGTCCTCGGCGAGGTCGCGCTCGGAGGGCAGTCTTTGGCCGGGCTTATGCACGCCGTCGCGAATCGCATCGGCGATCGAGTTGGCAACCTGCTGGTAGAGCTTGCGGGTTTCCGTCGTGGAAGTGGTCATCTGCTTACTATCCATCCGACCGCGCCGGCCTTGTCGCAGCCTATTGTATGGGCCCGGGTGACGCTACACCGCACGCTTTCACGCAAAGTGGCAAGACCACTAGCTTCTTGCCAGATATGTCTATAAAAGTGGTCAGGCCACTTTCCGCTCAGGTAGTTCATTAGGTCCATGCTGAAGATCATCGACGCCAAGGTCATCGTCACCTGCCCCGGCCGCAATTTCGTGACCCTCAAGATCACGACCGAGGACGGGGTCACCGGCGTCGGCGACGCCACGCTGAACGGCCGCGAACTGGCGGTGGTCAGTTATCTGAAAGATCATATGATTCCCTGCCTGATCGGGCGCGACGCGCACCAGATCGAGGACACCTGGCAGTTCTTCTATCGCGGCTCGTACTGGCGCGGCGGTCCCGTCGGCATGAGCGCCCTGGCCGCCGTCGACATGGCGCTGTGGGACATCAAGGCCAAGGTCGCCGGCCTGCCGCTGTACCAGCTGCTGGGCGGCGCCAGCCGGGTCGGGGTCACGGTCTATGGTCACGCCAACGGCGAGACGATCGAGGACACCATCGCCGAGGCCGTGAAGTACAAGGCGCTGGGCTACAAGGCCATCCGCCTGCAGACCGGCGTGCCGGGCCTGGCCAGCACCTACGGCGTCTCGGGCGACAAGATGTTCTACGAGCCGGCCGACGGCAATCTGCCGACCGAGAACGTCTGGTCCACCTCCGCCTATCTGAACCACGCGCCCAAGCTGTTCGCCAAGGCGCGCGAGGTGCTCGGCTGGGACGTGCACCTGCTGCACGACGTCCACCATCGCCTGACGCCGATCGAGGCGGCGCGCCTGGGCAAGGACCTGGAGCCCTATCGCCTGTTCTGGATGGAGGACTCGGTCCCGGCCGAGAACCAGGCCGGCTTCCGCCTGATCCGCCAGCACACCACCACCCCGCTGGCCGTCGGCGAGATCTTCTCCAACATCTGGGACTGCAAGACCCTGATCGAGGAGCAGCTGATCGACTATCTGCGCGCCACCGTGCTGCACGCGGGCGGGATCACCAACCTGAAGAAGATCGCCGCCTTCGCCGACCTGCACCACGTCAAGACCGGCTGCCACGGCGCCACCGACCTGTCGCCGGTGACCATGGCCGCGGCCCTGCACCTGGGCATGGCGATCCCGAACTTCGGCCTGCAGGAATATATGCGCCACACGCCGGAAACCGACGCGGTGTTCCCGCACGCCTACACGTTCGCCGACGGCATGCTGCACCCCGGCGACCAGCCGGGCCTGGGCGTCGACATCGATGAAACTCTGGCCGAAAAATACACCTATAAACGCGCCTACCTACCAGTGAATCGTCTGCAAGACGGCACCATGTTCAATTGGTAAAGCCAAATTGGCTTGACATCTGACGGGCGGCGGCAAGATTGGTCATGCCAACTTGCCGCCGATCTTCGTCGCGCGGCTTCTCCGTTGCGAGTAAGCGATGCGCCTCCAGACCTCTCTCCTCCTCACGACGGCGGCCCTGATGGTCGCGGCCACGCCCGCCCTGGCGGCCTCGACGTCCCGGGTTTCCGGCGCCGACCAGGGGCCGCGCGGCCCCATCTACGCCGGCGCCGTGGCGCCGATGAACCGCACGATCGAGACCCGCCTGCTGCCGCAGATGGCGGTGCTGCTGGACAAGCTGCTGGCCGAGAAGCGCGACATGACCCTGGACGGGGTCAAGGTGTTCGAGGCCGACGACAAGTTCCTGCCGGGCAAGATCGCCATCGGCCTGGCCTACCTCGTGGTCGACACGCCGCGCACCGATCCGAAGTTCGCCAAGTACCTGGCCGCCTACCGCCAGATCGCCGACCTGACCGTCGACGACCCCAACGACACCTGGGGCATCTACTACTACTGCCAGGCCCTGTGGATGCTGAAGGAGGCCGGGCTGCTGGACCAGGCGGTCTCGCCGGAGACCCAGGCCAAGCTGAAGGCCAAGCTGGACTGGCGCCGTTTCGTGCGCACCGACGACCTGACCCTGATCAACCTGCCCAACAACTATTATGGCGTCGCCTTCAGCGTGGCGCGTCTGCGCTATCGGCTAGGCTGGGAGGACGCCTCGGCCAGCGAGGCGCTGCTGGGCCGCACCCTGGAGCACTATCGCAAGTATTCGGGCGAGTACGGCTTCGCCGACGAGACCGACGGGGAGGGGCGCTTCGACCGCTACAGCGTGCTGCTGATCGGCGAGATCAGCCATCGCCTGATCGAGGCCGGCATGCCCGCCACGCCGGAGGTCCGCGCCTGGCTGCGCCGCTCGGTCGACCTGATGCTGCCGCGCCTGAACCTGCGCGGAGAAGGCTTCGAGTATGGCCGCAGCATCGGGACCTATGGCGAGACGGCCTTCCTGGAGGTGCTGACCGCCGCGGCCAAGCTGGACGTGCTGACGCCCAAGGAAAAGACCATGGCCTACGCGTTCAGCTCGCGGGTCGCGGCCCGCTACATGGATTTCTGGTTCGATCCCAAGATGGGCTCGGTGAACATGTGGGAGCACGGCCGCCGCACCGACAACTATCGCGGCAAGCATCGGATCCTGGGCGAGAACCTCAGCCTGGGCCGGCAGTACATCTACACCAGCGCCATCTGGGACGAGCTGGGCTTCAAGGACAAGGCGCCCGATCCCGGCTACGCGGCCTGGCTGAACACCCTGCCCAAACGCTCGGTGACCTGGTTCGCGCGCGGCAAGAACGATCGGCTGGTGATCACGTTGCGCGACTCCACCGGCGGGAAGGGCGGCCGCGTCATCGGCCTGCCGATCATCAACGGCGGCGAAACCCAGCACATGCACACGCCCTACTATCCGATCCCGTTCTCGCCGGGGATGCTGCAGGGCGTGGCCGACGCGGAGTTCCCGCAGCTGCTGCCGCGCATCACCCTGGCCGACGGCGCCCAGCTGGCGCCGCTGGCCTATGCGGCCCACGTGAAGATCGACGAGCGGGGCGCGCGCACGATCGTGACCTACGACCAGGACCAGCTGGACCGCCTGGGTCAGCGGGCGCCGGTCGCCGACGACCGCTTCAGCGTCAAGACGACCTATGTGCTGGAGCCCGGCCGGATCCACCGCACCGACGTCTTCACGCCCAAGGGCGCGGTTCCGGTGAAGGCCGTCGACCTGGCCTTCGCCAGCTTCTCGGGCAAGGCCGTGACCAAGGGCGGCGCGACGACCTTCGGGACGGGCGACGTGACCGGCTTCACGGTCGAGGGGCTGAGCTGCTCGACCCGGCCGCTGGCCGACGACAAGGCCTACCGCGCGCCGACCGGGGCGATGACCGCCCTGACCAGCTGTACGGGCGGGGCCGTCGAGGGCCGGCCGATCACCGTGAGCTGGACGATCGCCTACAAATAGGCCCGCCACCGGCCTTAGCCGGCGTGCGACCGCATGGCCTTGCCGCGGCGGCCCGATTCCATGGCGCTTTCGCCCTCTCGCCAAAGCCGGCGGTCTGGCGTCGCGGGCCTATGGCTCGCGCGGGGCTTCCAGCGTTTCAGTGTCGGAAGAAAGCGTCATTTCAGCCAGAAAGTGTCATATGCTTTTAATACCGGTACCATTCCAAATGGAGTCGTCATGATAACCATGTATTTAAGGGAGTTGAATTAGCACTGTTGGGTGCAATGTCGGATTTACGACGAACAATTCTTTCGATTTACCGCTTTGGCGCTCGTAATCCCCGAAATGGGGTGATAGCATTTAGCCATCATCGGCACGGTCTTTCTCGAGCGCCGATGACTGAGAGACGAAGCCTCGGCTTTGCTCCCGCTCGAAAGGCTGGAGCTCGTATATGCCTACCTATCTTTTCTATCCGAGACGCGCGGACGGCGTGTCCCTGACCTTCATCGCGGAAGCCGCTCAGGACGACCGCGACGCGTTGGAATTGGCCGGTGAGATCGCAACGGCGCACGACTGTGTCGGCGTCTTCGTCTGGGAGCCCTCGGCGACCGAAGGCAAGGATCGTTTCGTCGGCGAGGTCGAGCGTCCGAACGCTAGGTCAGCGCACGAAAGCCAGGCTCAACAGGGAGCCGTAGCGACGTTTTAAGCGTTACCGGGCCTCCTGAAGGAGATCGCCCGTGGACAAGCTGTTCGCCAAGTTCGCCAACGTCACCGCCAGAGCCACGGGCAGCCCGCCGGCCTTTCTGATCTGCGTCGCGATGGTGCTGCTGTGGGCCGCCTCGGGACCGATCTTCAAGTTCTCCGAGACCTGGCAGTTGGTGATCAATACCGGCACCACGATCATCACCTTCCTGATGGTCTTCCTGATCCAGAACACCCAGAACCGTGACGGCGTCGCGCTGCAGACCAAGCTGGATGAACTGATCCGCGCCACCACCGACGCCGAGAACGAGTTCATCGGCATCGAAAAGCTGACCGACAAAGAGCTCGAAGCGATGCACGCCCACTGCAAGGAGCGCGCGGATCGCCACATGCGCAACTACCAGCGGCTGGCGGCCGAGAAGGACGCCCGGGCCGCCAAGCGCAAACCCGCCAAGTCGGGCGCCAAGAAAGAGCCGTCGGCCAGAGCCAAGGCGGCCAGCCGCGCCAAGGCGCTGAAGGCCGGTTCCTAGACCAAGCAGGCCGATGACATCAGACCTTGGTAGGATGGACGTCAGATATCATCGAGGATAGCGGTAACACCGAGTCGATCCAGCGCGTCATGACGAGCGCGCGGCGCGACGGGGAGAACCGCCTTGCCCAAACTGCGCGCCCTGCGCTGGTGGATCATCGGCCTGGTCATGCTGGGCGCGATCGTCAACTACCTGACCCGCTCGACCATGGGCATCGCCGCCCCGACGATCCTGAAGGATCTCGGCATCACGGTGCGGGAGTATTCCTGGATCACCAGCGCCTTCCAGATCGGCATCATGCTGCAGCCGGTCTGCGGCTATGTGCTGGACACCCTGGGCCTGCGCACCGGCTTCGCGGTGTTCGCGGCCGCGTGGTCGGTGATCGCCATGGCCCACGGCCTGGCCAGCAACTGGCAGGGCTTCGCCGTTCTGCGGGGCTTCCTGGGCCTGGCCGAGGGCTCGGCCCAGCCGGCCGGCATGAAGGCCGTGGCCACCTGGTTCCCGGCCAAGGAGCGCGGCTTCGCCGGCGGGATCTTCAACATCGGGGCCTCGTTCGGCTCGGTCCTGGCGCCGCCGCTGGTGGTGTGGGCCGCGCTGACCTGGAATTGGCGGGCGGCCTTCGTGCTGACCGGGATCCTCGGCCTGGCTTGGGTGGCGCTGTGGCTGGCCCTCTACCGCTCGCCGGACCAGCATCCGGCGATGACCGACGACGAGCGCGCGCGCATCGCCGCGGGCCAGGAGGCGCACCTGACCGACGCCGGAGCCCGGCCGTCGATCGTTTCGATCCTCAAGCAAGGCCAGTTCTGGGGCATCGCGCTGCCGCGCTTCCTGGCGGATCCGACCTGGGGGACGCTGTCGTTCTGGGTGCCGCTGTACCTGTCGCAGACCCGTGGCTTCGACCTGAAGCACATCGCCATGTTCGCCTGGCTGCCGTTCGTGGCCGCGGACCTGGGCTGCCTGTTCGGGCCGAGCGTCGCGCACTTCCTGCAGGCGCGCGGCGTGTCGTTGATCAACGCCCGGCGCTGGGCCTTCACCTTGGGCGCGGCGATGATGACGGGCATGATCTTCGTGGGCCGGGTCGAGAGCCCCTACGCCGCCATCGCCTTGCTGTGCCTGGGCGGCTTCGCCCACCAGACCCTGTCGGTCACCGTCATCACCATGGCCTCGGACCTGTTCCGCCGCGACGAGGTCGCCACCGTGGCGGGCTTGGCGGGCATGATGGGCAATCTGGGCGTGCTGATCTTCTCGCTGCTGATCGGCGGCCTGGTGACGACGATCGGCTATGATCCGTTCTTCGTCGCCCTGGGCGTGCTCGACATCGCCGGCGCCATTCTTCTCTGGACCCTGGTCAAGGACCGGGTCGTAACCCGGGCCGAGCCGGTCAGCCAGATCCCCAATCCGTGAGCGTTCCCTTGATCCGCAATCCGATCCTGCGTGGCTTCAATCCCGATCCGTCGATCGTGCGGGTGGGGCAGGACTATTACATCGCCGTCTCGACCTTCGAGTGGTTTCCGGGCGTCCAGATCCACCACTCGCGCGACCTGAAGAACTGGCGCCTGCTGAGCCGGCCGCTGCGCCGCGCCAGCCAGCTGAACATGCTGGGCGATCCCGACGGCTGCGGGGTGTGGGCCCCATGCCTGACCCACGCCGACGGCAAGTTCTGGCTGATCTTCACCGACGTGAAGCGCTATGGCCGCACCACGGTCGGCGGCGCGTCGGGGGCCTCCCTGCGCGACTTCCACAACTATCTGGTCACGGCCGAGACGATCGACGGCGAGTGGTCGGACCCCGTCCATCTGAACAGCTCCGGCTTCGACCCGTCGCTGTTCCACGACGACGACGGCAGGAAGTGGCTGGTCAACCAGCTGTGGGACCACCGGCCGGGCAAGAACCGCTTCGCCGGCATCGTGCTGCAGGAATATTCGGTGGCCGAGGCGCGGCTGGTCGGCGAGCGCAAGGTGATCTTCGAAGGCACGCCGATCGGCCTGACCGAGGCGCCGCACCTCTACAAGCGCGACGGCTGGTACTATCTGATCACCGCCGAGGGCGGCACCGGCTGGGGTCATACGGCGACCATGGCCCGCTCGCGGACGATCGACGGTCCCTATGAGCTGCACCCCGACACCTATCTGCTGACCTCTCGCGACCGGCCCGACGCGCCGCTGCAGCGGGCCGGTCACGCCGATCTGGTCGAGACCGCCGACGGCGAGACCTATGCGGTCTATCTGGTCGGCCGACCCATTCCCAATCGCGGCCGCTGCACCCTGGGGCGCGAGACGGCGATCCAGAAGCTGGCCTGGGGTGACGACGGCTGGCCGCGCACCCTGGACGGTTCCGGCGACCCGACCCTGGAGACGCCCGCGCCCGACCTGCCCGAGCAGCCTTGGCCCGACAGCCCGGTGCGCGCGGACTTCGACGATCCCGAGCTGCCGATCGACTTCCAATGGCTGCGGACGCCGTTCCCGGAGCAGATCTTCAGCCTGACCGCCAAGCCAGGATCGCTACGCCTCTATGGCCGCGAGAGCCTGGGCAGCGTGTTCAACCAGGCCCTGGTCGCCCGCCGCCAGCAAGCCCACTGCTATTCGGCCGCCACGGTGCTGGATTTCGAGCCGGCCCACTTCCAGCAAGCAGCAGGGCTGATCTGCTACTACAACGGCTCCAAGCTGCACTATCTGCACGTCACCCACGACGAAGAGGTCGGCAAGCACCTGCGGGTCATGACCTGCACGCCGGACAGCCCGCAGGCCGACAGCTTCACCGCCCCGGTCCCGCTCGCCGCCGGCCCGGTCGAGCTGCGGGTCGAGGTCGACTTCGAGCGCTTGCGCTTCGGCTTCCGGCAAGGGCAGGGGGCCTGGGCCTGGCTGCCGGAGGTGTTCGACGCCAGCATCCTGTCCGACGAGGCCACCGCACCGGGCGCGCCCAACTTCACCGGCGCCTTCGTCGGCATGGCCTGCCAGGACGCCTCGGGACACGGCGCCCCGGCCGACTTCGACTGGTTCGAGTACGAGGAGCGGGAATACCGGCGTCAGAAATTGTGAATTGAGTGAACGGCGTTCACCCTTAGTGTTCCCTCCAGGCGCCGCCTCAGACGGCCCAGGGAGAACGCCATGAACGCCCCTGTCACCATTTCCCAAGACCAGGCCGTCGACTATGCCGGCCTGACCGTCACGCCCGCCGGCACGGTGCTGGGGGCCGAGATCTCGGGGCTCGACCTGCGGGAAGAGCTCAAGCCCGAGATCGTCGCGGCGATCCGCGCGGCCTTGTTGCGCCACAAGGTGGTGTTCTTCCGCGACCAGGACATCAGCCACGAGGACCACGTCCGCTTCGGCCGCTATTTCGGCGACTTGGAGGGGCACCCCGTGACCGCCCACGTGCCGGGCTTTCCCGAGATCTTGCACATCGAGGCGGCCGACGGCATGAAGCTGCGCGAGGAGATCGTGCCGCTCGTCCGCGCCGCCAACAAGTGGCACACCGACGTCACCTTCCGCGAGGCGCCGTCGATGGGCGGGGTGCTGCGGGCTCGCCATCTGCCGCCGATGGGCGGCGACACCCTGTTCGCCGACACCGCCGCCATCTATCGCGACCTGCCGCAAGCGCTGAAGGACCGGATCGCCAATCTGACGGCCGAGCACGACATCATCCAGAGCTATGGCTACCGGGTCGACGAGGCCAAGCGCCAGGAGCTGCGGGCGGCCTATCCGGTCATGGTCCATCCGGTGGTGCGGATCCATCCGGAGACCGGCGAGAAGCACCTGTTCGTCAACAAGGTCTTCACCACCCGGATCCTGGGCTTGCCCGAGGACGAGGCCAAGACGCTGCTGCATGACCTGTTGGACCGGGTGAAGACGCCCGAATACCAGGTCCGCTTCCGCTGGACGCCGAACGCCATCGTCTTCTGGGACAATCGCGCGACCCAGCACTACGCCACCCTGGACTATTGGCCCCAGGAGCGGATCGTCGAGCGCGTGACGATCAAGGGCGAAAAGCCGTTCTGAAGCGTCGGATGGCGCAATAAAAAAGCCGGCTGGCCCCGCCCCCCGAAAGGACCGCACCAACCGGCTGTACAAAAAAAGGCGTCGGCGCGGTGGGGTGCGCCGAGTTCCCTATAATTCCAATAAGTCGGGGCCAATGACAACGATTCATATCCCCGACCTGTGCGACAAACACGCGCACAAGTCGTATGGCTAAGCTTTAGGCACCTTGCTCGGCCATGGGGGGATCATCCCGTCCGGGTTGGTTTCAGCACGCCGAACGCGACGAAGACCAGGCCTCCCGTGAGGGTCAGGCAGGCGGCCAGGAACAGCATCGGCGCCAGGTTGCTGCCGGTGGCGTCGCGGATCATCGGCACGACGTTCTGGGCGATGAAACCACCCAGATTGCCGACGGCGTTGATCGCCGCGATGCCGGCCGCGGCGCGGGCTCCCGAGAGGAAGGTCGGCGGCAGGCTCCAGAAGCCCGGCTGGCCGGCGAAGATGGCGGGGGCGGCGACGCACAGCAGGGCGAACTTGGCCCAGGTCCCGGGCACGACGACGCTGAGGACCAGGGCCACGGCCGCGATCAGCGGCGGACCCGCCACGTGCCAGACGGTGAAGCCGCGACGAGCCGCGTGCCGCGGCACGAACCACAAGGCGGCGCCGACCAGCACCCAGGGAATGATGTTGATCAGGCCGTTCAGGGTGTTCGACACGCCGAACGCCTTGACGATGGTCGGCAGCCAGTAGCTCAGGCCATACGCGCCCAGGGGCATGCCGATATAGAGGCCCGCCAGCATCAGCACGCGCGGGTCCAGGATCGCCTTCCAGGCGCCGGCGTGGTTGATCTCCGCGCCGCCGTGCTCGGCGGCCAGGGTTTCGGCGAGCCAAGCCTTCTGGTCGGGCTCCAGCCATGGCGCCTTGTCGGGCCCGTTCGGCAGTTTCCACAGGACGTAGGGCGTCATCAGCACGGCCGGCAGGCCTGTGGCCAGGAACACCCATTGCCAGCCCGCCAGGCCTCCAACGCCGTGCAAGTCCAGCAGGGCTCCGCCGACCATCGCGCCGACGGCGTTGGCCAGGGCCGAGGCGACCATGAACAGGCCGACCATCCGCGCCCGATGACCTTGCGGGAACCACAGGGTCAGGACGTACAGCACGCCGGGAAAGAACCCCGCCTCGGTCACGCCCAGCAGGAAGCGCAGGACGTAGAACATCGTGGCGTTCTGGGTGAAGCCCAGCGCCAGGGTGACCAGACCCCAGGTGAACATGATCCGCGCGAACCAGACCCGCGCCCCGACCTTGGCCAGGATCAGGTTCGACGGGGCTTCGAACAGGAAGTAGCCGATGAAGAACAGGCTGGCGCCCAGGCCGTAGGCGGCCTCGCTGAGGCCCAGGGCCTGGACCATGTCCAGCTTGGCGTACGAGACGTTCTGCCGGTCGATATAGGCGATCAGATACATCAGGCAGAACAGCGGCATCAGCCGCGTCGTCACCCGGCGGACGGTGGAGGCTTCGAGGCTCATGCGACGGTCACCGGGGTCAGGAGGGCGGCGGCGGGCGTGTCGCTCCAGCCGTCGACGGAAATGGCGAAGGCGGCGCGGGCGCGGATGTCATCCGACGAGGCGCCGACCATCAGCTCGATCTTGCCCTTCTGGATCCGCCAGCGCCCGGCTTCCCAGAAAGCGCACTGGCGGGCGGCGAGCTTGAAGGTCACGCGGCGGGTCTCGCCGGGCTTCAGCGCCAGGCGCCGGAAGCCGCGCAGCTCCTTCACGGGACGGGCCACGGCGGCGAGCGGGTCGCGCATGTAGAGCTGCACCACCTCGTCGGCGGCGACCTTGCCGGTGTTGGTGACGGCGACGGTGACCGACACGGTGTCATTCGGGCCGATCGTGGCCTTGTCCAGGGTCAGGTCCGAATAGGCGAAGCTGGCGTAGGAGAGGCCGTGGCCGAACGGATAGACCGGCCCGATGTCCAGGTCGTGGTAGCGGGCGGTGTCCTGGGCCAGGTCCGGGTTGGCCGGGCGGCCGGTCGGGTAATGGGCATAGGTTTCGGGCAGGCCGCCGGCGTCGCGCGGCAGGCCCATCGGCAGGCGGCCGGCGGGCGAGGCCTCGCCCAGCAGGATGTCGGCTAGTGCAGGGCCGCTCTCGACGCCCAGCAGCCAGGTCATCAGCGAGGCGGGGGCCTTGGCCAGCAGGTCGGGAATGGCCAGCGGCCGGCCGCCCATCACCACCAGCACCACGGGCTTGCCGGTGGCCAGCACGGCGTCGGCCAAGGCCTTCTGGCCGCCGGGCAGGGAAAGGTCCGCGCGGCTGCGGGACTCGGCGCTGTGGTCGAAGTCCTCGCCGACCACCAGCAGGGTCACGTCGGCCGCCTTGGCCGCTTCGACGGCGGCGGCGACGCCGGAGAGGTCATCGCTGCGCGGCGCCGCGCCGGGAACGTAGGTCACGCCGGACAGGCGGGTCTTCAGCGCCGCCAGCAGGGTGACCGCGTCGGTCTCCTCGCCGCGCGCCTTCCACGAGCCGATGGCGCTGCGGGCATCGTCGGCCAGAGCCCCGACCACGGCGACCTTGGCGGTCTTGGCCAGCGGCAGCAGAGCGCCATCGTTCTTCAGCAGCACGACCGCCTTGCGGGCGGCGTCGCGGGCGATGGCGCGATGCGGGGCGCTGACCATCACGGTCTTCTCGCGCGCCACGTCGCCGAAGCGGTAGGGATCGTCGAACAGGCCCAGGCGCGCCTTGGTCAGCAGGATGTGGCCGACGGCCTGGTCGATCAGCGGCAGCAGTGATGGATCCTCGGCCACGGCGCTCTTCAGGTGGGCGGCATAGACGCCGCCGGCCATGTCCATGTCGACGCCGGCCTTCAAGGCCAGGGCGGCGGCTTGGGCCGGCGTCTCGGCGACGCCGTGGGCGATCAGTTCGGCGATGGCGTTCCAGTCGCTGACCACGATGCCGTCGAAGCCCCACTTGTCGCGAAGCTGGCCGCGCACCAGGGCGGCGTTGGCGGTGGTCGGCACGCCGCCGATGTCGTTGAAGGCGGTCATGAACGAGCCCGCACCCGCCGTCTTGCCGGCGTGGAAGGCGGGCATGACCACCTCGTTCAGGGTCCGCTCGGAGAGGTCGGCGCTGTCGTAGTCGCGCCCGCCGGCCACCGCGCCGTAGGCGCCGAAGTGCTTGACGCAGGCCAGCACCGTGTCCCGCCCCGCGAGGTCTTTCGTCTGGAAGCCCTCGGTCTGGGCCACGGCCATGGCCGAGCCCAGATAGGGATCCTCGCCCGCGCCCTCGACCACCCGGCCCCAGCGCGGATCGCGGGCGACGTCGACCATCGGGGCGAAGGTCCAGTGCAAGCCGCTGACGCTGGTCTCGACCGCCGCCATGCGGGCGCAGGCGCGATAGGCCTCGGGATCGAAGGTCGCGGCCATGGCCAGCGGCACGGGATAGAGGGTGCGGAAGCCATGGATCACGTCGATGGCGAACAGCAGCGGGATCTTCAGCCGCGACTCCTCGACGGCGACCTTTTGAAGGTCGCGCAGGAACTGGGCCCCGGCCACGTGCAGGTACGAGCCGACGCCGCCTTGGCGGACCAGGTCGAGGGCGGCGGCGTCGATTTTGGAGTTCAGCGCCTTCTGCCGGCCGCCGGCCGGCTGGTGCATCTGGCCGATCTTCTCGTCCAGGGTCATGCGGGCCAGCAGGGTCTTGATCCGCTGAGCGTGGGCCGCCGTCGGCGGCGCGGCCCGTCCGGGGCGCGGCGTCAGCAGGGTGGTCGCCAGGGCGAAGCCGCCCGCCATCACGTTCCGCCGCGTCGTCATGCCATCCCCGTCGTGTGATCTCTTGGGCGAGCGCCAAGCGTTGGGATAACGCCCCCCCGATGGGAGCGCTATCCGAAAGCCGCGCCGGCTCCCCACGACTTTGGTCGTAGAAAGAGGCGAGAGAACGAGCGCCCTACTTCCCCGCTTCCTTCTCCTTGTAGAAGCCCTGCAGCACCCAGAACGCCGGCTTGCGGCGGCCGGTCGGCGAGACCAGGCCCTTGCGGTTCCAGCCCTGCTGATAGATCGGGTGCTGGCGGCGAGGACTGCGGAAGTCCTTGAGGATCCAGGGCGACATGCCGCGCAAGGTCGGGATCTTGCGGGCCATGGCCAGGGTCTTCTCGTAGTACGTCTTCTGAAAATCCTCGGAGAACTTGCGCATCAGCACAGGATCGCTGAAGCCGGCCAGGGCGTCGGCCCCGAACTCGGAGAGCACCATCGGCTTGTCGGTAACCTTCCAGGCGATGTCGGGCAGGGCGTCGAGGGCGTCGTCGCTGTACCAGCCGTTGTAGGTGTTGGCCGACAGCACATCCAGCTTGTCGGCCAGCGGATCGTTCAGGCCCATCAAGGGGCGGCCGTCCACCGTCTTGCGGTCGGTCAGCAGGGCGGCGGTGACCAGGCGGCTGTCGTCCAGCGCCCGGACGTCGTCGACCAGCTGATAGAGGAAGGTGTTGCGGGCGTCGGTGATCGGCGTCTCGTTGGCCACGCTCCACATGATGATCGAGGCGCGGTTGCGGTCGCGGCGGATGTTGTCGGCCAGCATGTCGCGCGCCAGCTTCATCGTGCGCGGATTGGCGAAGTCGACCAGCCAGTAGACCGGGATCTCGCTCCAGACCAGCAGGCCCATCTCGTCGGCGACGCGGGTGGTGACCTCGCTGTGCGGATAGTGGGCCAGGCGCACGAAGTTGCCGTGCAGGCCTTCCTTGACCTCGCTGAGCAGGGCGCGAGCCCCGGCCTCGGTGATGGTGCGGGCGGGGTTCTCGCCGAACTCCTCCTCGTGGATCGAGATGCCGCGCAGGAAGATCGGCTTGCCGTTCAGCAGGATCTCGCTGCCCTTGGTCTCGATGGTGCGGAAGCCGACGCGGTCGGTCAGGCGGTCCTCGCCGGCCTGGACGGCGATGTCATAGAGCTTCGGCTTTTCCGGCGACCAGCGGACCAGCCCCTTGGGCGCGGCGGCCGAGGCGTTCAGCACGCCTTGCGCATCGGTCTTGCCGGTGACGTCGAGTCCCAGCTCGCCGACACGGACGTGGACCTCCTGGTTGGCGGCTTGCGCGCCGTCCAGCTTCACGGTCGCGGCGATCTTGCCGTCCTTGCCGAGGCGCACCCAGGCCTCGTCGATGAAGGTGCCCGGGGTGATGACCAGGCGCATCGGCCGGGTGATCCCGCCATAGTTCTCCCAGTCGGTGACCGGCGGCGGCACGCCGTCGGTCTGGGGCGTGGAGTCGACGCCGAACGTGATCTGGTTGTTGCTGGCCCGAAGGACGTCGGTGACCTCCATCGAGAACGGCGTGAAGCCGCCCTCGTGCTCACCCACGGCCTTGCCGTTCAGATAGACCTTGGCGGTGTAGTTGACCGCCTCGAAGCGCAGGAAGGCGCGCTGGCCGGGCTTCAGGGCGGGGGCGTCGAAGCGGCGCTCGTACCACATCAGCCCGTTGTAGTAGCGCAGGCTCGGGTCATGGCCGATCCAGCCGCCGGGCAAGGTGGCCGTGGGGCTGCGGTCCATGTCGTATTCGTAGAGGGCGGTCGGCTTGGCCTTCGTCAGGGCGTCGACGTCGACGTCGTCATAGCGCCGATGGCCCGCGCCCGGCGCGCCGCGGTGGAAGCCGGCCAGGCCGTCGCGATAGGGATCGACGGAATAATGCCACGCGCCCGAAAGGTCCTGACCGTCGCGGGTGTCGGCCCGGGTCAGGGTTGGCGAGGAGGCCTGCGCCGCCGGCGCCAGCAGGGCCAAGGCGCCGATCGCGCCCAACAGCGCCTTCAATCCCGTTCCCATCGCGTCCTCCACCAGCTCTTCGGCCTTGTGCGCAGAGGTTGAAGCACGAGGACCAGCCAGGGCGCAACCAAATTGGTCATACCACTTGGCTGCGAGGCGCAAAGAAAAAGCGGCCCGATCGGTGTGACCGGGCCGCCCTAGGTGGGTTCTTGTCTAGAGCCTTAGAAGCTCTTGCGGACCGTCACGCCGTAGGTGCGCGGCGCGTTCGGATAGCCGCTGTAGCTGCCGTCCTGAGCCACGGTCGGGAAGGCCGAGATCAGGCTGTCGTCCTTGGTCAGGTTGCGGGCCCACAGCATCACCTCGATCTGGTGGGGCCGGTTGGTGACGCCGAGGCTGGCGTTGACCACGTTCTGATCGTAGCTCGACAGGTTCGGCGCCACGGTCTCGGTCAGCTGGGTCTTGCTGACATAGTCGTATTCCACCCGGGCGAAGCCCTGGTAGTCGCCGCCGAAGTCGTGGTTGATCGTCGCCGAGGTCGAGAACGACCACTTCGGGATCCCCGCCGGGGTGTCGCCGGTCAGGTCGCGGAAGTTCGGACGCAGGCCGGTGGCCGGGTTCACCGGGCAACGGGTGGTGTCGTAGTTCACGCAGGCCGCGCCGGTGAAGCTGTCGTACTTCGGATCCAGATAGGTCACCGCGGCGGCCAGGTTCAGCCAGCCGACCGGACGCCAGGCGCTGTCGACCTCGAAGCCCTTCACCGACTCCTCGCCGGCGTTGACCAGGCTGTAGCCGATGCCGGTGAAGGCGTTCGACTGGAAGCCCTTGATCGACTGCTTGAACACCGCGACGTTGGCGTAGCCGCCCGGGAAGCTGGCCTTCAGGCCCGCTTCATAGACGTTGACGTCTTCCGGATTGGCGGTGCGGCCAACCCCCGCCGCGTTCGGCGGACGGCTGTCGGACGACAGGTTGAACGCCCCGGCCTTCCAGCCCGTGGAGTAGCTGACATAGGCGTTGATCGCGCCAAAGTCGTAGGCGGCGCGCACGGCGTAGGTGACCTTGTTGGCCTTCAACTGGCCGGACTCGGTGGCGTTGGGGAAGTTGACCGGGCCGTGGGTCGGGGCGTTGCCGTAGAAGAACTGCAGGCCGCCCAGCGCCTGATAGAGGTTGCCGGGCAGACCCAGGGCCGGGAACTGCGGCACCGCCGCCAGGTTCAGCGACGAGAACGGGTCGGTCAGGACGACGTTCGAGCGGGCCTTCTTGTCGTCGTTCAGATAGGCCAAGCCGCCGCTCAGGGTCAGCTTGTCGGTGACCTTGTAGTCGGCTTGGCCGAACAGCGAGTACGACGTCTGCTTCATGCTGTAATAGTCGTCGATGCCCTGGCCGGCCTGGAAGTAGGTCGAGCCGGGCTTGACCAGCGTCGGCGTGGCCAGGCTCTGGAGGAACTCCAGGGCGTACACGTTCGACTTGCCGGTCAGGGCCGGGCGCAACGCCGCGGGCAAGGCCCCCAGCAGCGCGGCCGGCACCGGGCCCGACAGGGTCTCGGCGAAGGCGCGGATGTCCGTGCCGTACTTGATGGTCCGGCCGGTATCGAGCTTTTCATGCTGGTAGAAGCCGCCGATCAGCCAGTTCAGCGGGCCATCGCCGCTGGACGCCAGGCGCAGTTCCTGGGTGAAGGTCTTGATGTTGTTGGCGGTCGAGTTGTTGGCGATGTCGGCGCCGG
This sequence comes from Caulobacter sp. Root343, assembly GCF_001425745.1. Lineage (GTDB taxonomy): Bacteria > Pseudomonadota > Alphaproteobacteria > Caulobacterales > Caulobacteraceae > Caulobacter. The sequence continues at coordinate 371,543 of NZ_LMDF01000006.1, forward strand.
TGAAGTCCACGTCCTGGAACGAGGCGTTCTTCTGGTTCCGGTAGGCGGTGATCGAGGTCAGCTTGGCGAAGCCCAGGTCGTGGTCGACCTGGCCCGAGACGCCCTTGCCTGACAGGTCGTTGGACGGGTCGGTGTTGAAGATCACGTTGCGTTCGAAGATCTTGGTCGGGTCGCCGATCGGCTTCTTCAGCACCCCGCCGATCGCCAGGGTGGCCGGGCCGTTGAAGATCGAGGCGACCGCGCAGCAGGTCTCGGAGATCTTGTTGTAGTCGGCGATGATCCGCACCGAGGTCTTGTCGGTCGGCTCCCACAGCACGTCGCCGCGCACCGACCAGCGGTCGCGATCGTTGACGTCGTTGCCGGTGGTCAGGTTGGTGAAGAAGCCGTCGCGCTTGTTCAGGCTGCCCGAGAGGCGGACGGCCAGGGTGTCGCTGAGCGGGCCGGTGAAGGTGCCCTTGATCTGGCGCGTATTGTAGTTGCCGACGGTAGCTTCGATCTTGCCGCCAGCCTCGAACTGGGGCCGCTTGGTGACGATGCTGATCGCGCCGGCCGACACGTTCTTGCCGAACAGGGTCGATTGCGGGCCGCGCAGCACTTCGATGCGCTCGACTTCGGGAAGGTCGTCCAGGGCCGCGGCCGAGCGGCTGCGATAGACGCCGTCGATGAACACGCCGACGGAGCTTTCGATGCCGTCGTTGCCGTTGCCGTTGCCGAAGCCGCGGATCACGAAGTTGGTCTGGCCGGTGGCGTTGAACTGCGAAACCTTCAGCGACGGCACGACCGACTGCAGGTCGATCAGGTCGCGGACCTGAGCGCGCTCGATCGTCTGCTGGCCGGTGACGGCCACCGAGATCGGCACGTCCTGCAGGGTCTGTTCCCGCTTGGTGGCGGTGACGACGATCTCTTCGATAGCGGTGTTGTCAGCCGGCGCGGGGTTTACCTGGGCGAGGGCGGGCGAGGCGAGGGCGAGCGCCAGCGCGGACACCCCCAGAAGATGGACGTTTCTCATAAATATCTCCCTGTTTTCTTTTATTATCGGCCGCGTTTCTTCCCATCCCGCCTCGAGCAATCGCGGGTTTCTTTTGGGGAAGAGCGGTCGTGTTGACGTAGGGTAAGGGCGATCCTGACCGGCCGGCCGGGCCGCGCGAGGCGGTCGGAAGGGCCGAGCCGTGGATGAGGACGCTTTGCGTCATGTTTTCGCCCCAGCGCGTCCGGTCTTGCATCCCGAACGCGGCTAGGGTGATTTTAATATGACCTTGATATTCTAGCGCAAGTTAGAATTTTCCAGATTGAACCAGACGGCGTTCGGGACCAGCCTGGAATATCGGTGTTTGCTCGACGGCAGAATCGAGCGCGCCGACGGAGGAGAGAGCGGTTGTCGAAGGGGGATTCCCTGATCCTGGTCGAAGAGACCAGGCCCATGGCGCAGAGCCAGAAGTCGGTGAAGAAGCGCGAGGCGATCCTGCGCGCGGCCATCGAGATCATCAACGCCAAGGGTTTCGCGGCCGCGACCATGACCGACATCGCCGCGGCTATCCATCTGCGCGACGCGGCGCTCTACTACTATTTCCCCAACAAGCAGGCCTTGGCTTTCGCGGGCCATCAGCGCTCGCTGGAGCGGTTCGAGGCCATCCTGGCGGTGGTCGAGGCGGGCGGAGGCCAGGGCCTCTGCAAGCTCCGGCGGTTCCTGAGCGCCCTGCTGGACGACGCGGTGACCAACGGACCGCAGCTCTATTTCGGCGACAGCTCCTATCTCGACGAGACCCAGCGCCAGGCGATCGAGGAATGGACCGCGCGCCTCAGCAAGCGCCTCGAGCGGTTCCTGGAGGAGGGCATGGCCGACGGCACGATCACGGCCTGCGAGCCGTCCCTGGTGGTGCAGCTGCTGGTCGGCATGCTGATCTGGCTGACCAAATGGACCCCGACCACGCCCGGCCTGACCAATGAACGGCTGCTGGAAGCGATCGAGACCACGGCCCTGCAGGGGCTGGCGAAGGCATAGCGATCTGTCATCCCGGCCGCGGCGAAGCGGAGGGGCGCGACCGCGACAGGCTCAGCGCTTCCGGCGGTCCCGGTTCGGCGCGCTACGCGCCTGGCCGGATGACAGGTTTTTAAAGCCCCAACTCCGCCCGGACCTTCCTGGTCAGCTTGGCGGCGATCAGGCCGTGGGCGCTCTTCAGCCAGTCGGCGACCTCGGCGTCGTCCTGACCGGAGAGGTCGTCGAAGCGCACCCACTTGGCGCGGGCCAGATAGGGCGCGGGAATGGCCCGGCCGCTCTCGGTCAGGACCTCAAACGCGACGTCCGAGGCCTTGAACGAGACCCCGCCCTTGGGAACGGCGTTCCCCCGGACGGCGAACATCTTGCCCCCGACCTTGAACACGTGGTCGTCGCCCCACTGGATGGAGAGGGTCGCGCCGGGCAGGGCCAGGCACGCCTTGTCGAAGGCCTCGGGCGTCATCAGGCTTCGATACCCCCCTCGACACCTAGGCCGATCGGGCAGACGACGCCGGTGCCGCCAATGCCGCAATAGCCGTTCGGGTTCTTGGCCAGGTACTGCTGGTGATAGTCCTCGGCGAAGTAGAACGGGCCGGCGGCGGCGATCTCGGTGGTGATCTCGCCCAGGCCCTTGGCCGAAAGAGCCTGCTGATAGGCCTCCTTCGACTCCACGGCCGCGGCGGCCTGGGCGTCGTTGGTGACATAGATCCCCGAGCGGTACTGGGTGCCGATGTCGCCGCCCTGGCGCATGCCCTGGGTCGGGTCGTGGTTCTCCCAGAAGGTCTTCAGCAGGGCCTCGTAGGTGACGACCTTCGGGTCGAACACCACCAGCACCACTTCGGTGTGGCCGGTGCGGCCGCTGCAGACCTCCTCGTAGGTCGGGTTTGGCGTGATCCCGGCCGCGTAGCCGGCGGCGGTCACATAGACGCCCGGGACCTGCCAGAAAATCCGCTCGACGCCCCAGAAACAGCCCATGGCGAACACCGCCGTCTCCAGGCCGTCCGGATAAGGGCCCTTCAGCGGGTGGCCATTGATGAAATGGGTGGTGGCGGTCGGGATCGCCTGCGTTCGGCCGGGCAGGGCCGTGTCGGCGGTGGGCATCTCGATGGACTTCTTGAACGACAGCATGGCGGGCCTTTCGGACGCGGGAAACCTTCGGCCACGGATATAAGCGCTCGCGCCGGGAGTTTCATCCGGGAACGCGCTTGCTACCGGCCGGTCCCTGAGTATATTGCGCGCCTTCCCGCGCCGGGGGTCTCAACCACCCCCGACTCGACTGCGCTGGTGAGGTGGCCGAGTGGTTGAAGGCGCACGCCTGGAACGCGTGTATAGGGGAAACTCTATCGAGGGTTCGAATCCCTCTCTCACCGCCACTACCCCAATCCAGACCTGTCCATAGACGTTCATCGGCAGCGACAGGCTGCTGATTTATCACGGAAAAATCGCATTTCTGTACCTCGACGCGTCCAGCCGCGTTCGGTAACGATTATGAACATGTGCGGGGGTCAAAGCGGGGGGATGCTCCGCGTGGGTCAAAGTGTGGGTTAGCCATGGCTCGTGTCTATGAGCGACTTACGGCGATGACGGTCCGGCAACTGCGAGGCGCGGGCCGATATCCGGACGGCGGCGGCCTGTACCTCCACATCATCCCGAGCGGTGGGAGGCCCTGGATTTTCCGCTATCGCGTGGCGGGCCGTGAACGCCAGATGGGTCTTGGCCCGCTGGAATTTGTCTCGCTGGCGCAGGCCCGCGAGAAGGCCCGGGCTGCGCGCCTGCAGCGATACAATGGCGAGGATCCGCTCGGCGGCCGCATCGGGCGGCGGCCAACGCCTGTCTCCCCTGCGCCGGTAGGCGTCACCTTCAAGGAGGCGATGGAGGCTTACATCGATACGAACAAGGCGGCCTGGCGCAATGAGAAGCATATTGCGCAGTGGTCGAGCACGCTGGAGACCTACGCCGTCCCTCATTTTGGCGCAAAAGCGCTCGCCGATATCGAGACGGCCGATGTGCTCAACGCCCTAAAGCCCATTTGGCTGACGAAGTCAGAGACCGCCAGTCGTCTGCGCGGGCGGATCGAAGCCGTCCTGAACTGGGGCGCCGTCCACGGCTACCGCCAGGGCGAGAACCCCGCGCGGTGGAAGGGGCATATCGAGATGATCTTGCCCGCCAAGTCGCCGGGTGGCGAAGGTCAAGCATCACGCCGCACTGGACTATAAGGAGCTCCCACAGTTCATGGCGACCCTGCGTTCGCAGGGCGGGGTGGGGGTGCAGGCGCTTCGCTTCACGATCCTGACCGCGGCGCGCACCGGCGAAGTGATCGGCGCCGATTGGGGTGAGATCGACTTCGAAAACAAGACTTGGACCATACCTGCATCCCGGATGAAGGCCGGCCGAGAACACCGCGTGCCGCTCAGCCGGCCAGCCATGGAAATCCTCGAGCGGCAACGAGACGCCTGGTTCGAGATCGAGGCGCGGCGGCACAGGAAGACGTTAAAGGCTGGCGAGGTCGGACCCTTGGGCCCGGTGTTCTGGGGGCAACTGGCGGGAAAGGGGCTGAGCAACATGGCCCTGCTCGCCGTTCTGCGCCGCATGGGCCGTGGCGATCTGACCAGCCATGGTTTTCGTAGTTCCTTCCGCGACTGGGCCGCGGAGGAAACGGACTTCCCGAGCGAGGTTGTGGAGATGGCGCTGGCGCACGCCATCGCAAACAAGGTGGAAGCGGCCTATCGGCGAGGCGATCTTTTCGAAAAGCGCCGAGCGCTGATGGATTGTTGGGCTACGGCGAGCGAGCAGGAAGGCCTCGGGCGCTCGGACGGCTAAATATCGGATGGATTTCCGATCAACGACAGTCTGGACGCGTCGCGCGAGAGCCATGGTCAGCGGCACATTGATCTCGATGAGGTCATTCAGGGCCGGCAACTGGGGCGTGTGCCTTTCGTCTCAATGGTCAAGTTGAAGTCAAACAATCGCGCCGGCGCGCTAGAAAAGCGGCGGTCTCGCCGACAAACTGCGCAAGACATCGGGCTCCAGGCAGAAAGTACGGTTAACGTCCTGGTTGCCCAGTTGTGCGCGCGGCACGTTTTCGGTAAAGCCTTCGTAAATTTCGGGCGTAAGACTCGAAGGCATAGACTGGTGGGGACCCTGTGCTGGTCATTTCTAATCCGTCGGCGGATCAGCCGGGCGGTGCGCTGAGCGTGCTGCCGGTCGCGCAAGATCCACTGAAGCGAGCTTTGGATATCGTGGTCGCTGGGGGCGCGTTGCTCTTCTTCGCGCCGCTGCTGGCGCTCGTCGCCATCCTGATCAAGCTGGAATCGCGTGGCCCGGTGCTGTTCCGCCAGGCCCGCGGCGGCCTGAACGGCCAAGCCTTCACGATCTTCAAGTTCCGTTCGATGCGCGTTCAGGAGAACGGCGACAAGGTCGTTCAGGCCAAGCGCGACGACGATCGCATCACCACCCTTGGCCGGATCCTGCGCAAGACCAGCATCGACGAGCTGCCGCAGCTGCTGAATGTGCTGAAGGGCGACATGTCGATCGTCGGCCCGCGGCCGCATGCGCTGGCGCATGACGATCAGTACGGCCCCCTGATCGCCAACTATCACCTTCGCTTCCGGGCCCGTCCGGGTTTAACCGGTCTGGCGCAGATCAAGGGTCTGCGCGGCGGCACGAGCGCTGTGGAAGCAATGGCGGCTCGGGTGGATGCCGACAATGACTATATCGACGATTGGTCGATCTGGAGCGATGTTCGGATCCTAGCGCTAACGTTGCCGCACCTGTTGCTGGCGGAAAACGCGTACTGAAGACGGCCCCCGCGAGAGGCTGTCGGAAGCGATAAGCACTCAAAAATGGTTTGGCGCACCTGCACCCGCCGATCCAACAATCACCTCGCTCTCTGCGGGCGATACGTTGGTAAGAATCTCGTGCTAAGGCGGGGGCTTACAGGATTGGGGGAGCAAATGGCGGAAAAGCGCCGAAGGTCTTCGAGGCGACGTACATCCACTGGGCAGAAGCTGCGCCAAGAGGCAAAAATCCGAAAGATTATTTGGATTTCGGCGGGAGTGGCGATTGCACTTGCCATCATCGTCATCTTTTTGCGCTACCAGATACTTTCAATTACGTAGCGATGCGGCGAAGCGTCTTTAATTTCGGGATCGGGGGCTGGTAGTGGCTGCTGTTATTTTTGGTGCGAGCGGATTTATTGGCACGCGCCTAACTCAGCGCCTGGCCGCGCAAGGAGTTGATGTGGTCGCGGTGGATATCTTGCCGCCGCGCGTAAATCTCCCAGGCGTAAAGTATGTGTCGCATGATGTACGGCATGCCATCCCCGCCAATTTGGCTCCGAACGGCGCGACAATCTTCAATCTTGCCGCGGTTCATCGTACGCCCGGCCATCCACCACACGAATACTATGACACGAACGTTTTCGGAGCGCTGAACGTAGCGACATTCGCCGAAAATATTGGCGCCGACCTTGTTGTGTTCACTAGCTCCATATCGGTTTATGGGCCACGAGAAGATGTCGTGGACGAGGCTACGCCACCGGCGCCGACTTCTGACTACGGCCGCTCCAAGCTGATGGCCGAGGCAGTACATCGTCGCTGGGCAAGCGCGGCTAAGGGGCGTCGACTCGTGGTTGTCCGTCCTGGCGTCGTGTTCGGTCCTGGCGAAAAGGGCAACTACAGCAATCTGGCTGGAGCCCTGAAGCGGGGGCTTTTCGCCTATCCCGGACGCAAGACCACGATCAAGAGTGGAGGGTTCGTCGACGAACTGCTCGCTGCGATCGAGTTCGCCATCGAGAAGCAGGAAGCTGAAATCACCTTCAACTTTGCCTACCCGACTGAGAGCACAACCGAAGATATCGTCAAGACTTTTGGTCGGGTTTCCAGTGTTGGCGTGAAGTACCCGATCCTGCCCATCGCCCCGCTGCTGGCGATTGCCTGGGGGTTCGAGGTCTTGTCGAAGCTTGGATTCAAAAATCCGATACACCGGGAACGGATTTGGAAACTAGTGCGATCGACCCGGGTGAAGCCGGGCTGGTTGCTTTCCAATGGCTATGTTTTTGAAACCGATATCGAGGCTGCATTGAAGACCTGGTCGCAGGAGACCCAGGGCACCTTCGCATGAGTGACCGAAACGCGGCATCGCTTGTGGCGACTGAAACTATGGGTGTTTCCCGATCTCTGCTGGTCCTCAGCAATTACTATCATCCGGAACCAACCGGAAGCGCTCCGCCGATTACAGACTTGTCTCTTTGGCTTGCCGAGAACGGCTACGCACCCGAGGTTTTGACGGCCCGTCCAAGCTATCCGAAAAACGCCGTGTACGACGGCTATGAAGCCGGTCAGCTGGACGAAGAGGATTTTCGGGGCGTCCAAGTGCGTCGCGTCAAATCGTTCATCGCGAAATCGCGCGGTATCGTCGGGCGACTTCTTTCGGAAACAAGTTTCGCCCTTGCCGCGCTGCGAGTTCGTCGCCGTCATCAGGGGGTGATTTGCGTTTGTCCCTCCGTCTTCGTCGTCCTGATCGCCCCCATGTTCGTCTCGAAAGACGGTCGAGTGGCGGCGATCGTCCATGACATTCAGTCGGGATTGGCCGCGAACTTGAAGTTCGGGGTAGGGGGGCTGCTGACGGGCGCTCTTCGTCTTCTGGAGGCGTGGTCGCTTAACCGGTGTGACACGGTGATCGCCTTGACGCCCGCGATGGCCGATGAGTTGCGGGGCATCGGCGTTCGGGCTCCCATCGAAGTCATTCCGCCGCAAGTGAATGTTCGCGAAATTCGCCCGATCGAAACTGTTCGCGGAGCGCGCGCGCTCGCCGTCTACTCGGGCAACCTTGGCCGTAAGCAGGGCCTTGACCAAGTGCTGGCGCTGGCGACGGAATTGATGCGCCGCGGCGCGGCTATCGATATCCTTATTCGAGGCGAAGGTTCTGAGCGAGCCGGCCTCGAAGAGCAAGCCCAACGCGAACAGCTGACGAATTTGCGGTTTTCGGACCTAGCCCCGCGGGAAGCGCTGAGCGAGGCAATGGGCGCGGCTGTCCTGCATTTGGTGCCTCAGGCGCCGGGCGGGGCGAATTTCGCGCTGCCAAGCAAGATCTTCTCGATCATGGCCGCCGAACGCCCCTACGTAGCGACCGCCAGCCCAGGCACGCCGTTGGCCTTGGTCACGAACGAGGCCGAGGCGGGACTCTGTGTCGAACCCAATGATCCCGTGGCGTTCGCTGACGCAGTGGAGCATTTGGTGGCCGATTCAGCGGTCGCCGCGAGGTTGGGGCAAGCCGGGCGCCGCTATGTTGAAGCGACCGTCGATCGTGAAGTGGTCTGTCGCAAGATTCTGGCGACGGTCGGATAGGGTTCTACTGCGCTACCGCTCTAGCCGCGTAAGGAGTTCACTTAGAGCTGAGAGGCTTTCGTTCCGCTGTGCGTTGAACGCCGCTAGCGCATGATCGGTGAAACGGTGTTGCCAGGAAGGATGTTTCGCCTGCTCCGAGAGCCAGGTGAAGGCCTCCTCGTCAAAGACTTCCTGTTCGAAGATTCGTCCCGGCGCCTGCGCATGATCACACCCAATGCAGCCAATGTTGGTCGCTAGGATGGCGGCTCCATGCGCCAGGGCCTCCAGCAGTACAAGCGGCTGGGCTTCATTGGGATAGGCGGTCGGAAAAACGAACACGTGGACTCTGCGGTAGAAGCTTTCCTTCTCAGCGCCGTAGAGCGGTCCGGCCCATTGAAACGATGTGGGGTAAGCGGCGATCATCGACTGGATAGCCGTGTGCACTTCCTCGTCATGGCACGGCCCGGCCATTTCGGCGGAGACATCGACGCCGGCCTCTCTGAGGCGGCGGAATAGTTCGATGAATCGGAGCGCGCCCTTCGCAACAGTGAGGTTCGAGAGGTGGCCAATGGTTAGGTTGATAGGCTTCTCGACCGAAGTCGCCGCTGACGACATGAAGGCATTGGGGAGCACAAAGCCTTCGGCCCGCGCGGCTCGCCAATTCTTCTCGTATTGCGCCGCAAAGCGCTCGTGCATGCCCGAGCAGAGCATCACGTGAACCGTTCTCTCCGGTGCGGCGGCGATCAGCCGATCCATCAGAGGAAAGTAGCGGTCGATGTACGAGAAATTATGGTGGTGAAAGACCACCTGATAACCCAACCATCGCGCAATTGAAGCAATGACGATATTGAGAGCCAGACCCTTCTGGCTGTCTGTTGGCATATAAAGGGTTTTCGCGCCGAGCCGTTTCAGCCGTACGAGCGCGGCCGCCGCTGTGGCCGTACGCAGGGCCCGAACGGGCAGCTTCGCCCAGGAGGGGCCTCCCGCCGGCGGCCCGACGTTGGTGACGCAGAGGAGAAGGTTTCGCTCGGAGAAGAGGTCGACCATCCTCTGGCTGACGGCGGACAGCCCGGTGACGGGAGGCGGAAGTTGGGCGACGGCGACAACCGACGGCGAGCGGACAGTCATGCGTCGGCGAAGTGCTTCAGCCCCGCCTTGGCGAGGGCGCGCTTGATGTGGTGATTGCGTAGAGCGTGCGTGTTCTTGAGCGCGCGGCGGAACGCCTGTTCTTCCTCTGCCCTCAAGATGACTTCAGTGGGGAGCTGTGGCGGTTCGGCATTGTGCCATTGCAGTGGCTGAGGCGCTGCGACGAAGCGCTTAAGCGGGCCGAGCGTGCTGTGCGTACCGCTCCCGTCCAAACCCGTGTTGCGGACCAGCGAACGCGGCGGCATCAGCGTTAAGCCTTGGTTCCTGAACACGCTCCAGGACCAACGGATGCCCCAGCTGTCGATCCTACCTGACATCTGCTTCTGCAGCATGTCGGCGAATGGGTAGACCCCGCCCGCGTCGAAAGCCGTGCGAATTTCCGGATTGTCGATCAAATCCCGCCATCCGTTGGCCTCGGCATCGAACTTTTTCCAGGCTCGCTCCCAGGTGCCCCATCCCCAGGTGGTGGCGAAGCGCTGGAATGTCCCGTTCTGGCGCTGGGCGAATTCCGGCACACGATATTGATATGCGCTGATCTGCATGACGCGTTCGTCGTCGACATAGGCGTTGAGGCCGGCGTTCAGCCAGGCGAGGGCCGAGGGTTGCAGAACGAGATCGTCTTCGACGACGATGACCTTGCCCGCCCGTCGCGTGATCTCGGTGACCGCGCCGATGATGGAGTTCGCGAGGCCCATGTTGATGGGACGTTCGACGAGCGTCATGTTTGGCGTCTTGCGGCTGCGGAGGAGTTGCCGAACCTCGTTCACCCCCGCCTCGTCCGACGCTCGGCGAGGGCCATCTGAATAGGCGATCACCTCCGAGGCCGCGAATTCGGGGCACTGTTGAAGGGCGTCAAGCGTGGCTGCCAGGTGGTGCGGGCGGCGAAACGAGAAGATGGCGATCGGGGCTAGCTCGCCCATAAAAACTTGCTCCTCTCTCGAACATCGAGACACGCCGCAGTTAAGCGATCTGGTAGGATAGAAGGTGTAGCGTGTAAATGCCTGACTATCGGTTCGGGGATAGAAAATGAAGCCAAGTGATCGTGCATCGACAGTAACGTTGCGTGATCGACTTCATTGTCGAATTTCCTTTCGGAAAGAGTGATTTTCGCCGGCGCCAGAGACCTGATCGGCTGCGATTGGTTAATGGCGTTTCGATCGGTTCGCCTATGAATTCCCGCACACGTATATCGCGAGAGACCAAAGCTCAATTCTACCAAAACCATGACATTCATTTGAGTGTCTGATGACGCTCGTTCGAGCAAACGCGAAGAGTTTGGCGGCAATTTTATCTAGGCGCTTGTCCTGTGCGGCCTCGCGCGTTAGCAGGAGGCTGAACAGCCGCGATGGCGCGCGCTGCACATAATCTCGTGTGGGGGCATGGCGCGGCTTTTGATCGCCGTCGACGGTGACGATGGACACCGTCGCGAATATATCGCTCTGTTTCAAGAGATGGCCGCGACCGGCGGGGTTACGTACGAGACTCGAGCGCTCCGTTTCTCGGATGTGTTCGCGTCCGGGGCGCTCTTTTCGCCGATGCTCGAAGAACATACCGCCAAGTTCCTGATCGTCGCCATCTTCAGGGCGCTCCTGGGGCGACGCAGTTGCGCTCTGATGTTCCGTCCCGGAGAAGCGGTGCGCTCGTCCGCCCCGCGACACCTGGTCAAGAAGATGCTGCTGAAGGTCGCCAAGGCCCTGCCGACCGTGACCGTGGCGACCATCATGCCGTTCGAGCTGGATCCCGCGTTCGCCGGGATCGCGGACGGCTGGATCTACGATCCCCAGCTTTGGGACTTGGCTCCCGATGAGGACGCCCACGGTTCCGATCTAGCGCGAACTGTCCGCGAGCAGGCCGCCGGACGGGCCGTGGCCGTCGCCTTGGGCGGACAGAGTCGCGACAAGGGGTTCGACTTCCTGGCCGACGTGTGGGCCGCTCGGCCGGGCGTCCGTGACCGCTGGCTGTTCGTCGCCGCGGGCAAGGTCGCGTCAGGGTCTCGCGAGAAGGCCGATCGTTTCGCCGACCAACAGGGTTTGCTCGTCGATCGCTTCGTCACCGATGCGGAACTGCGCGATCTCTATCGTGAAGCCACGGTCGTCTGGGGCTGCTATTCGCCAGACTACGATCAAGCCTCGGGCATCTTTGGCCGCGCGGTGCAGACCGGGCGGCCGATCGTCGTGCGCGAGGGCGCCTACGTCGAGCGCCTCGCGGAAATCCTGGAGCATCCGATGTTGGCCATCCCGTGGAACGATACCGAGGCGGCCGCCGCGGCGCTCGCGTCTCCGCCCGCGGCGGTCGATAAGCCCGCGACAAAGGTCGCGACGATGCGCGAGCGCAGCATCGCGACCCTGTCCCACGCCTTAGGTCTGCCGCTGGCGGGGAGCGCGTCGTGAGCTTGGGAGGTCTCAAGCGCAACGCGACCTGGAACCTGCTCGAAGTGCTCGTCTCGAGCGTCGTGCTTTTCGTGCTGTATCGCCTGATCCTGAAGCACTTGGGCGTGGCCTCGCTGGGGATCTGGTCTCTGGTGCTGGCGACCACCTCGCTGGCTCGCGTGGCCGATCTCGGCGCCGCCGGCGGGTTGGGCCGCTATGTGGCGGTTTCCCAGGCGCGTGGCGGCCGTTCGGACGACGCGCTGATCTATGTCGAAACCGCCCTGCTGACCAATGTCGGCTTCTATCTGGTCCTGGGCCTTCTCCTCTACTGGCCGGCCTGGTGGGGGCTGGGCTTGAGCATTCATGGGCCGGCCATCGAGCAGGCGAGGGCGCTTCTGCCCTTCGCCATCGGCTCCTTCGTCCTGCAGAACATCTCGAACGTGGTGACCGCCGCTCTGATCGGCTTCCACCGGTCGTACCAGAAGAGTATGCTGACCCTGTTGACCCTGATGGTGCAGGCCGGCGTGGCGCTCGCCACGGTCCAGACCCTGGGGCTGCGGGGCGTCGCCCTGGCCCAGATCGTCCAATACGTGTTGCTGGCCTGCGGAGGATGGTTTCTGGTCGTGCGCGCCGCGGGCGTAACGGGGTTCGCCGTGCCCTGGCGAATTCGCATGGCGCCCCTGCGGGAATTGATGGGGTTCGGCCTCCGGCTGCAGGTGCTGAACATCGCCAGCTTCCTGTTCGATCCCTTCACCAAGTTCGCCTTCTCGTCGCTGGGCGGGTTGAGCGCCTTGGGCATGTACGAACTGGCTTCGCGCGGGATCCTTCAGGTTCGTCAGCTCGTCGTGGCGCCCGGCCAGAACCTGACGCCGCTTTTCGCGGCGGCCCACGAGCGTGATCCCGGCGAGATGCGGCGGATCTACGACAGCGCCCTGACCGTGATCGGCGTCGCGTCCAGCGTGGCGATGTTGGGCATGGCGGTAGGGTCTCCAATCCTCAGCCTGATCTGGATGCACCGGATCGACCCGCTGTTCGTGCTCTTTTCCTTCATTCTGGCTGGCGGGTGGTTCTTCAACACCCTCTCGACGCCGGGCTTCTTCCTGGGCATGGGCACGGGACGACTGCGGTGGAACATCGTCGGCAGCCTGATCAGCACCCTAGGCAGCCCTTCTCTCGCCTGGCTTCTGGCGAAGCCGCTCGGCGGGGTAGGGGTGGCCGCGGGCGCCATGATCGCCATCGGCAGCGGCGGCGTCGTCACGTGGGTTCTGAATTGCCGGTCGCTGAACGTTCCAATATGGCCGTCGCGGGAAGCCTGGGCCTGCCTGCTCGCGCGCGTGCCGGGCGCGGGCGGCGCTCTGGCGAAACTTGGGGGACGAGCATGAGACTGATGCACCTTGTTCATACGCCGCGCCATTCGGGCGCCGAGGTGCTGGTCAGGGATCTGTGCTTGCGGCACGCGGCGGACGGCCACGCCTGCGCGGTGGCCGCCTTCGCCCCGTCGGCCGAAGCGTTCAAGCCCGAGCTGGACAAGCTGACCGCCGCCGGCGTGACGCTGGACATTCCGGACGCCGTCCTGGGCGGCGCCGACAGGGCGTGGCGCTACGCCGCCGCCATCCGCGCGTTCAAGCCCGACGTCATCTTCGGCCATTCGGCCCTGCCGGCGATCTATGGCCGCCTGGCCGTCCTGCTGGCGGGCTCCAAGGCCAAGTTCATCTCGATCCTGCACAGTGGCACCGACGACTATGCCGATCGCAAGCTCCGCTGGGGCGAGCGGCTTCTACAGGCCCGCACAGACCAGATCATCGCCGTCTCCCAATCGGCCGCCGACAGCTACCTGCGCCGGCTGAAGGTGTCGCCGCCGATGCGCATCGTCCTGAACGGCGTCGATCTCGATCGCTTCTACGCGGCGCGTGAGCGGCGCGGCGAGATCCGCCAGGCGCTTGACCTTTCGGATATGGACCGGCTGTTGCTGCAGGTCGGGCGGCTCGCGCCCGTCAAGCAGCAGCGCTTCACGCTGGAGGCTGTCACGCCGCTGCTGCGCGAGGATCCCAGCCTGAAGCTGTGGTTCGCCGGCATCGTCGAGGACGCCGACTACGCGGCGGCCTTCGAGGCGGATGTCGCTCGGGCGGGCCTGGGCGACCGGATCCGCTTTCTGGGACCGCGCCTCGACGTGCCCGACCTGCTCAGCGCCGCCGACGTGTATCTGATGCCGTCGCTCTCGGAAGCCCACAGCATCGCCTTCCTCGAAGCGATGGCCAGCGGGCCGCCGATGGTGGCGTCGGAGATCGAGAGTTTCGCTTTTGCGAAGGGAATTGAGGGTATCTCGTTGATCGACCTATCCTCGCCCGACGCCGCCGCGAAGTTCGCGAACGCGGTTCGCGAGGCGGGAGGGCGTTACATCCATGCGATGGACGCCTACGATCTGAAGGCGACCGCCGAGCAGTACGCCCTGCTCGCGGAGAGCGTTGTGAAGTCTGGCGCGCGGTGAATTCGATGGTCGCGATTGAAAACATCCGTTCGAGGGGCGCGCGAAAAGCGGCCTCGCCGAGCTTTGCCACGACCCGTCTTCTGATGTGGCTGATGCTGTTGCCGGCGATCGTCGACTATAAACCGAAGGGGGCGCAAGACTGGACGACTATTCTCTACGCGATCCTCTTCGTGATTAGCGCCTGCGCCTCATTCGCCTTAATAGGGCAGTACAGGATGAGGTCAAATCGCGGTGCGATGCTCGCGGGCATCATCGCTTTGGCCTTTGCTGCTGTTACCTATACGAGCGGAATTCTTCGTGGGCAGGACGAAATTGCTCTGCTCCGCGCGATGCCGCCAATTTTGCTATTCAGCCTAGGAATGTTTTCCGCTGCGGCGCTGTCTAATGCGCCCTTCCCACCCGAAGCGATATTCAACGAAATCCAGAAAGCAACCGGCATTGGCCTACTCATTAATTTGATCCTAGTAGCCAGTATCACGGGCATTGATTTCGAAACTATTCGGTATCAAGTTTTGACCGGGGGCGCGCCTCTCGTCTGCGCTAGCATGATAGCGCTACTTATGTTTGGGGGCTGGCGGCCTTGGAGCATCGCGACTTCTCTACTCTATGCGAGTTTGGTTCTCATCTCCATCACTCGTACGCACGTCGTCATTGCTGCCGTCCTAGTTCTGTTCTCGCTGCTCTTCGCAGGCGAGAAAGTCATTAGAGGTAGGGCTCTACCCCTTCAGATTTTGGCCGTTCTAGCCCTTGTTGGGGCTGTCTTGGTAGCCGATGCGGTGCTACCGACCTCGCCGCTGGAGCGATGGACCCAGCGCATTTTCTCGGCTCAAGAGCATCACGGATACGACATCACCGCAGTGACGCGAGCGGGAGAGACCGGTTATCAGATCGGAAAATTGAAGGAGTCCGTGCCTGGCCTAATGTTTGGATACGGCGCGTCAGCCAGTAACTTCTACGACGGCGAGAACGCTCGGATTATTGCGCTCCTGCTTGGAAAGAAGTCGGCCTACTGGACGGAAACCGGTGTCGGTCACAATAACTATGTGGGTACAATATATATTGGCGGCATTATTTTCGGCGGCGCGCTTCTGCTACTTCAAGTAAGATCTCTGCTAAAATCGATTTCCATCTTCAGAGCGCTGAAAAAGCACGATTTGGACGCGCACCGTTTGGCATCGATCGCTTCGATGCCACTAGGCGTCGTTGCGTTCATGGCCTTTGGCTTTCTCGGCGGAACGATGGGAAGCCGCTCCGCATGCCTACTCTTTGGGCTAGCAATCGGTTTCAGTTTCTGGATCGCCAAGAGACTCAAGACGGCCTCTTAGCGCTCTATGCTTCTATCGCGAGAGCGCTTTTCTAAGGCGTTTCCGTGCAGGCTCCTCCACGAGCGCGTGTGAAGCGAGACTCAGGCCTATCAATCCGAGAAGGATGAGCTGCCAGGGCGCCTTGATGCCGAACGCCAGTAGGAGTGAGAGGCAGGGTACGTGCAAGATGTAAAGCGAGTAGCTCGCCTCGCCCAGTTTCCCGAAGCCGCGGTTCGCCAAAATGCTGCTGACTATCGATAGTCTCAAGTTGGCGGCGGAGAGAATGAGGACGGCGAAGATCGGCTCCAGTATAACGTACATGGGATTTACTGGATGCCAAGCCGAGATGAGCCCGATTACAACCAGACTCCCTAAGAAAATCCAGGTGCTATTGTTGCGAATAAAGTTAATTTTCTTTTCGACGTGAAAATATCCAAGTGTGACGCCGATAAAGAAGTCTGGAAAGTGCGTTAGCGGGAATTGAGATATCAAGAAATTTGTTTTTCCGCCGATCATCTTGAGCGCGCAGATGATGAAAATCTGAGTTCCAAAAAGAGCTATGGCCAAAGTTATTGGGCGCGCGCCGTCTCGGAAGACTCTTTTACTGATCCAAGGAAAGGTCGCATAGAAGAAGGCTTCGCACGAGATGCTCCAAGCAGGGCCGTTCCACGGTTGATTGAGCACGGCAAACGGCAGCCAAGCAGCCAGCAGCAGAATTTGCCCGACAAGGCTCAGTCCAAGAAAAAGTCCTGGCCCGGTCGTGAGGTTGTGTATTTTGTATGTTGGTTTTAGAGAGTAGAGATCTAGTGCTGAGCTTAGATTGCCGTTGGAATAGAATGTGATAAATCCAGCAATGGCGACTGTAAGTCCGAGAAGGTGAACTGGGTATATGCGAGCAAAGCGGGCACCCCAGAAACCTCTCGCAGCGGTCGAAGTTTCTATTCTGCGGTAGTTATACGTGAGAATGAAACCAGATAGAATAAAGAAGAAGGATACGGCTGGCCTGCCTCCATCAAAGAAGTCGTGGAGAAAGGTCAGGTTGGCGAAGCCGAGGCCATGAATATGGGAGATCACCACCGTCAGCGCCGCTACAAACCGCAGGGATGTTAGCGGTGCTATCTCGACGTGTTTGACTGTTCGTTGCTCGCTAGGGGCGCCGTTGGTCAGGGGCAAGCTTGCAACAGATAGATTGTCCCTCAAGCTAGAGCCCCGGTGTGCTGACGGAACGCGTCGTAGGCCTGGACAATCCCATCCCTCAGTTCAATCGACGGCTTCCAGCCCATGCCCCGCAGCTTATCCGCGCTCATCAGCTTGCGCGGCGTGCCGTCGGGCTTGGTGGTGTCGGTGACGATCTGGCCCTTGAAGCCCACGACCTCGCAGACCAGCTGGGCCAGCTCCAGGATGGTGACATCCTCGCCCGAGCCGACATTGACGTGTTCGAAGTCCGAATAGGTCTTCATCAGGAACACGCAGGCGTCGGCGCAGTCGTCGGCGTTCAGGAACTCGCGGCGCGGCGTGCCCGTGCCCCAGATCGTGATGCTGTCGGCCCCGGCCAGCTTGGCCTCGTGAGCCTTGCGGATCAGGGCCGGCATCACGTGGCTGCTGTTCAGGTCGAAGTTGTCGCCGATGCCGTAGAGGTTGGTCGGCATGGCGCTGATGAAGTCGCAGCCGTGTTGCCGGCGATAGGCTTGGGCCAGCTTGATGCCGGCGATCTTGGCGATCGCGTACCACTCGTTGGTCGGCTCGAGCGGACCGGTCAGGAGGCTGTCCTCCATGATCGGCTGCGGCGCGAACTTCGGATAGATGCACGACGAGCCGAGGAACAGCACCTTGCCGACACCGCTACGCCAGGCCGCGTCGACGATGTTCGTCTCGATGACCAGGTTGTTGTAGAGGAAGTCGGCCGGATAGGTGTCGTTGGCCAGGATGCCGCCGACCTTGGCCGCCGCCATGAAGACGGCGTCGGGCTTTTCCTTGTCGATCCAGGCCTCGACCGCGCTCTGGCGCTCGAGGTCTAGGACATCGCGGCCGGCGGTGATGATCTCGCAGCCTTCAGAAGCCAGGCGCCGCACGATGGCGGAACCGACCATCCCACGATGGCCGGCCACCCAGACGCGCTTGCCTTCCAGAGGAAACAGAACTTCCGCGGCGTTGGACGAGGCAGAATTCACTAGTCGGTCTTCCTTGCTATGACGAACACCGAGCCGGGCGCGAATTTCCGCGCGAACGTGGGCCGGTAGTAGGTCGCGTTAAAAGCGGTCGCCTCCGAGAATATCCAGTCGGCGAGGCAGTAGGATTGGTGGCGGAACGGGAACTTGAGCTTCAGTTTTCCGGTCGCGACCCCCAGCGGGGAAAACATGCAGTGCCGCCATCTGACGATGGCGTATCCGCTGTTTTGAAGCGTGCGCCGTAGCCAGCCTTCCGGTAGGCCTCGTTCGTTCGGCGTCAGACCGGCCCGGGGTTCCCACCACTTGCCCATGGAGCTGATGGGCTCCCGCAGGACCAGCAGCCCATCCTTTCGCAGCACGCGCGCGCTTTCGCGGATCACGTGGCTGACATTGGGAATGTGGTGGAGCACGCCCAGGGAAACGAAGAGGTCCGCGGCGCGCGAGGCGATCGGCATCGTTCCCTGAATGTCTGGCGCGAAGAACTCAGCGGGCTTGCCTCCTATTTCCGACGTCCACCACTTCTCGGCCGGCTCGATCGCGATGTACCGATCGACGGCCTTGGAGAGTGGGGCGACGTCGGCCCCAGTCGCGCATCCCAGCGCGACGCACGTCTCCCAATGCCGGCTTTCGACATAACCGAAAGCGTGGAGATGGTTCAGGGTTTCGTATTGGTAGGTCTCGGCCTCGTGAGACGCGGCACCGTCCGAATAATATTTCGTCGCTAGATCGTAATAGCCCGATTTCTCGGACTGATACCAATCTTCTAAGCCTTTGAGCGGGAGATCATCTCCCCACAACGCTTCTCCGGACAAATACTCTTTGGACGGCACCATGGTACATCCTCCCGAGTGAGGCCGAGATGTTACTCGGCGTTTCGACGTTTCTCCCTGGCGACATTGATCATGTCGGCCGCGACCATTTCAGCGCACAGCTGTTCCCACTTGGTTTCGTGAACCCAGCCGAGCTTTTCCTTGGCCTTGGTCGGGTCGCCGATCAGCAGCTCGACCTCGGTCGGACGGAAGTAGCGCGGGTCGACCTCGACCAGCACCTTGCCGGTTTCGGCGCAGACGCCCTTTTCGTCGATGCCCGTGCCCGACCAGTTGATCGTGATGCCGACTTCCGAAAAGGCCTTGGCGACGAAGTCGCGGACCAGGGTGGTTTCGCCGGTGGCCAGGACGTAGTCGTCGGCCTGTTCCTGCTGCAGCATCAGCCACATGCCGCGGACATATTCGCGGGCGTGGCCCCAGTCGCGCTTGGCGTCCATGTTGCCCAGGTACAGCTTGTCCTGGAAGCCCTGCTTGATGGCCGCGACGGCGCGGGTGATCTTGCGGGTGACGAAGGTCTCGCCGCGCAACGGGCTCTCGTGGTTGAACAGGATGCCGTTGCTGGCGTGGATGCCATAGGCCTCGCGGTAGTTGACCACGATCCAGTAGCTGTAGAGCTTCGCGGCGGCGTACGGGCTGCGAGGATAGAAGGGCGTCTTCTCGCTCTGCGGCACTTCCTGCACCAGGCCGTACAGCTCCGAGGTCGAGGCCTGATAGAACTTGGTCTTCTTTTCCAGGCCCAGGATGCGGATGGCTTCCAGCAGGCGCAGGGTGCCGGTGCCGTCGGCGTTGCTGGTATATTCCGGTGTTTCGAAGCTGACCTGCACGTGGCTCTGGGCGGCGAGGTTGTAGATCTCGTCCGGCTGGGTCTGTTGCACGATCCGAATCAGGTTCGTGCTGTCCGTCATGTCGCCGTAGTGCAGCACGAAGCGCGGATTGGCTTCATGCGGGTCTTGGTAAATGTGCTCAAGGCGTCCGGTGTTGAACGACGACGACCGCCGCTTCACGCCGTGAACCGTATAACCCTTCGACAGCAGCAACTCCGAGAGATACGCGCCGTCTTGACCGGTCACGCCCGTGATGAGCGCGACCTTACCATTGCTTTCAACCGTCATAAGATCCCCACCTTCGAGAACGCAGCTATTCCGCTTAGCGTAGTGGCGTCTTAGCGTAAGCTTTTCGTTGATGCGACCTTGTTATTGCGCCGCAGCGTCAAAAGTTGTGATTGAACGTCAAACGGGCGCCATTAACCGTCACCGGTAGTTCGCAGGCGATCGGCGACGCGACATCGGATTGTCGTGTGCTTCGGCTAAGATCGCAACTGGGCGACGTCTATTCTTGAATCTCAAGATCATGGCTTGAGCTCAGGCAGATCGGTTTTTCACAGCGCTATTCTTACTGGTCGCGTAGCGGCGAGGCCTGAGGCGTTCAAGCGCAGTCTTTGATCACTTCCAGTTCCGCCTCTTCACGAAGCGCGAACGTTTCCGCCTTGGGGGGCTGCGCCAAAGACGGCGCGATCGCGCCATCGACCAGTTGCCGGACACCCGTCACGAACTGGGACACGTCACCGCGCCCGGCGATCCGAAGGGCCGCGAGGGCCATCGACCGCCATGTGCTTTCGTCAGTGCTCAGCAGGCGCATGAAATAGGCGAGGCCCTCGACGTTGGTGGGTTCGAAAATGAACCCATTGACGCCTGTTTCGACCAGGTGGTCGCGCGCGCCGCAGTTGTCGGAGACGAGAACCGGCACGCCCATCGAAAGCGCTTCTGGAATGACTTGGCCAAACTGCTCTTCCACACTTGGAAGGATCAGCACCAGCGTTTGGGCCAGGATGCGGCAAACCTCCTCAGTCTGTGCGAAGCCTTTGAAATCGACCAGGCTCGAGACGCCAAGATCCTTTGCAAGAGCCTTGAGCTCAAACTCCAAGGGTCCCGAGCCGCAGATGACGAGCTTTCGCGCTTGCCCGGCGCGCGCTAGGATGGCCAGGGCGCGAAGGGCCAGCGCGATGTTCTTCTTGGGTAGCAGGCGGGCCACGATTGTGAAATGACGGCCCTCGAACGCGGCGCCGTCGGGCGCCGGCGGAGCCTTGGCTAGATCGCGAATTCGCGCGACCGAGATCGAGTCATAGCCGTGCGCGATGCGATCCTTCCGAATGCCGAAAAATCGCAGGTAGTCCGCCGAGCGACGGCTGGCCGCTAGCGCCCCCTGATAGGGGAGGAAAAAGAGGGACTTCGCGACTTCACGCCAGAGTTCACGAGGATAGTCGTCGAATTTCGAGTCGTTCATCGTGAACACCCGAACGCCCATGGCTCGTGCGAGCGTCGCGGCGAGGAAAATTTCCGCGCGTTGGTAGTGGCAGAAGAAGACCGCTTCCGGGCGAAGCCTGGCGATCACGGCGGCGATTCGCCAGGGGGACCATGCCTTGGGATCTGCGCGCGCCGCGAGCGTAATCTTCTCGAACTTTTGGCTGGATGCACTGATCCAGTCGTAATCGGTGCTTTCACTCAGGACTTCGAGCCCGATCACGCGGCGCGACGGCATGGCGTGTGCGACCGCCTCGCAGCGATCGACATGCAGAGGTCCGAAGTTCTCCCATAAGAAAATGAGCGGCCGCTGGCCCGCAATCTTACTCACCCATGCCCCCCGGCAAGTTCATTGCGATTTAGCAGGAACTCTCGCGGCGCGTCGAACAAAGTTCTCGGATGCGGCAAATCGCCCGCAGATACTGTTGTTAGCGGCATGGTTGTATTTGCCGAAGATCGCCCAAGGATAGAGCGGTGAATAGTGGCCGGTGGAACGTTTGTCGTGTCCATAACCGAGCCTGAATCCAAGCTTGAACCTGTGCATTACCCATCTGGGTTTTGCGGATGGCAGTCGCGCTGCATGGTAATGACGTCGCCGAACGCGGGGGCCCTCAGCAATATTTTCAGTCTAGACGAGCGCCAAATTGAGAGGGCGCGCGTTTGGAAAGACGGGGGTCAGGCGGGCCTGGCCTAGTTGGAACTGGCTAGCGATGATCCCGCCTATCAACGCGCGATAGTCGGTCAATAGAGGCAGATCTCGCGCTTGGTTTAAGGCCGCTTGGGCGAGCTTCGCCTGCGCGCCCGCCATTCGTCCGCCCCTGACAGAGCCGCCGAGCACCCAATAGACACTCCCGTGTCCATGGTCGGTGCCCTTGTCTCCGTTCTCCTTAAATGTGCGGCCAAACTCCGAAAGCACCACGACCGTAGTTTTGGCCCACGTCTCGGATCCTATTTCCTCCGCCAGCGCCGCCAATCCATGTCCAAGCTGCCCTATGCGATCGGCGAGAACTCCTTTTGCCCCGCCCTGGTTCACGTGGGTGTCCCAGCCGCCGACGTCGAGGAAGGCGAGATTGTAGTCTGCCTTCATCAGGCGGGCGACACGACGGGCCGCTAGTTCGAAACCGCTAGGCGATACGGCATTGCGATTGGCTGCTTCCATCTCGCCGGCCAAGGTGGAGTAGGCCTTGTCGCGAACCGAGAAGCCTTCGGCGATGGCAACCTGAAGATCGTGTCCCTGGTACATGTCCTGGATCAGCTTGGCTTGGCGATCATCCACACCCGGTTTGCTCACGGAAGCAACGGCAAGGTTCGGGACGGCCGCGGCGCCGTGAAAGGCCAGCGGAGGCTGAGATGTAAAGGCGATCGGCCGCGAACCCGAGAGTTCCTGCGCCAGGCGGGCCATGAAGCCCGATCGATAGTTGCGCGCCGCGCCGACCGGCTGGCCCAGCTCGATGGTATCCTGTGTCTCGAAATGGCTGCGGGTCAGGTCGTCGGTTCCTGCGAACGGGACGAAGGCGATCTGCTTCCTCTGCCAGAGAGGATAGATGCTGTCCTTCAGCGCGGGGTGCAGGCTCCACTGGCCATCAAGCGGCAGCGCGGCGTTGGGATTGGTCTGATCGGGTCGCGCGATCGCGATGGTGGGACGGCTCTCGTAGTAAAAGTCGCTATAGGTGGGGATCACCACGTTGATCGCGTCGTAGCCGCCGCGAAGGAAGATCACTAGGAAACGCTGGTCTGTGACCGGGGTGCTCCAGGCGTGGCCGGCGACAGCGGTGGTGGCGGAAACGGCGAGACTGGCGGTCAGGAAATCGCGTCGACGCATGACGGAGGCCTCATCGATGCAGGAATTCGGGGGACGAAAGGAACAGGGTGTTCCACTCCGCCGGCGTCCGCGCCTGAATTAGGGCGGTCCTGGTCTGAACGCTCAGTCTGGCCTGGGTGCTCGAATAGAAGAGTGAGTTCTGCAACTGGGGAAACGCGGGCTGGTCTTCCGCGCCGTCGGGCTTGAATAGGCCGGCGGAGCTGGAGCCCACTAGGCGCGCCACCTCGAACATTGCCGTGAGCTGGCCAGGTCCCGACCATGCCGTATCTTCCAGAGGATAACCGTCCGGCGTATCGCGGCCATAAAGACTCTGGCCCATCCGGTTGATCCAGCCTTGCAGCGGCGCGGAGTTGGCGATCGGTCGGCCATCATACGCTAGGCGCACGGCCGAGACCGCATAGTGGATCGGATCCTTTACTTTCTTGCCCAGGGAAGCCTTGAACTCGGTCGATTTGAACAGGACTTCCAAAACATCGGCGATGTCGCCATCGCTGCGCAGGAAGGTGGCCGTCATTCGGTCGATCAGTTTCGGCGGCGCCTCGTCCATGAAATAGACGGCCAGCTTGGTCGAGACGTGCTTGGCGGTGGCGGGTTGGCTCGAGAGGATGTCGAGGGTCTCTTCGAACTCTGAAAGCCCGGCTCCGGCGATTTTGCGGCCTAGCACCATCTTCTCACCGAAGTCATGACGCGCCGGATTGAACTCCATCAACCCACGACGGACATAGAGCGCTTGCTGTTCAGGCTTCAGTTTGGGCGCGTCGGGTGAAAGGCTAACGCCGACGCCGGTTAGCACGCGGGCCATCTCCTCAACGTCCTTCTGGGTGTAGCCAGAGCCGACACCCATCGTGTGCAATTCGAGGACCTCGCGAGCGTAGTTTTCGTTAATATGGCCGACCGCATTCTGATCATTGTCGAGATAGCGCAACATCGCCGGATGTAGATCAGCGGCCTTCAGCAGATCGCGAAACTTGCCCAGGGCATTCGCTCGTATTGCCTTGTCTTCATAGTCAGCAACCATGGTGCGGATATCGCGCTTGTCGGCCTGAACATTGAAATGGTTGAACCAGAACCAGGTCATTTGTTCTTGCAACTGATTCGGAGAGTAGAGATCGCGCAGTAGCGAACGGGCGGTCGCCTGCTGCTTCAGATCTTGCATGCCCTTGCCGTAAGCCTGCTGGGCTGCCAGGCGCGCGGTCGGCTCTTCTATCTTAACCGCCGCCCTACTCTGGGCATCCATGGAGGGAGCGATCTGCTCCATAGGTTCGCGTGAGATGCGCATTGCGTCGATCTGCACTTGGACCTGAGGGGGCAGAGTTCCATCCGACGCGGGGCGTAGCTGGCCGCTCAGCCAACGGTCGGGGCCCAGACGGGAGGCGGTCGCCACGGCGTCGGCCGTCCGTCCCCATGTGATGCGATCAACCATAGAAATCGTGTCAAACGGACTCGCGGCGACTGAGAAACCGGGCAATGCGACCGCCAAGCTTAACCCGATGGTTGCAAACTTGAGGCCAGGAGGAATCACCGAGTTCATAGTGGCGATCTCTGCGCTTGAGAGATGTCCATCCGACATTCACGACATGGCGAATTCGTGGCCGCTTTATTGCTACGATTTATCATGGAGTATAAATCAAAGAAGGATAAGAGTTGATGATATAGTTTGTCGGAAATGCTCTATGAGGCGGATATTTTTGCTTATGCGTCGCGGGGCAAGTCTCGCACATGCACGCGAATTTCGTTCCGCTCTCGCTGTAGGCGATTGCAGAAAGAATTGGCCCTAATTCACCGTTGTGTGATTGACAGGGCGGGGGCGCATATAGCTCATGACACAATGCAAGACGGGCGGGCTTTCGATCGTGACCAGAGTTTGGATGTGGTGCGGGGGATCGCCATCCTCCTAGCCATGGGTTGGCATCTCAACGCCTACACTGGCTTACCTCTACTGGATTGGCTTCTTCAGCCGGGCCGTAGTTTCGGATGGGCAGGGGTAGATCTGTTCTTTGTTCTCAGCGGTTTTCTGATCGGGGGCATTGTGCTCAAGGAGCGCGAGGTCAGCGGCCGATTTGACGCTGGCCGTTTCCTTGGGCGGCGGGCGATCCGTTTATGGCCCGTCGTTTGGGTTTTCTTGGCCGCGCAGCTTGTTCTGGCGGACAAATCCTGGACGACCTTCTTGTTTCAAAATCTTTTGCACGTCCAGAACTACTGGGTGTCCTCGATTTCTCATCTATGGTCGTTGGCCGTAGAGGAGCATTTCTACGTCATTTTGGCCGTAGTTTTTCTTCTAATGAATAGTCTTCGAGACATCACGAGGTGGATGTTTTGGGGTCTGTTAGGCGTTATCGCGATCGCGCCTCTATTGCGTGCTGGTGGATTGCTTTTCGGGGCAGACTATCAAGCTCTGCAGTGGCAGACCCAGTACCGCGTGGATGCCCTGGCGTGCGGTGTTCTCCTGTCGCTTGTAAAATTGAAGTGGCCCGATGCTTTTAGAGCGCTTCAAAAGGCTTGGCCGCTGCACGTGGTCATAATCGGTGCTGGGGTGGCCTTCCTGCTGTTATTTGAGAAAGACAGCGAGCTTGGCGCGACATTTGGTTTCACCGTCGCCTATTTGGTATCTGCATCTCTATTGTTGCTTATATACAAAAGCGAGATCATAAGGCGTGGTGGCTTATTCTTTCGACCCCTTTCATTAATAGGGCTTTATTCCTACAGCATGTATGTCTGGCACATGGCCGCTTCCAACTTGGCCGTAAAGCTCGCTGCGAAGGTTGGCTTAGTTTCACCTGCCATTATCGTTCCGCTCAAATATGGCGCAGCGATAGGCGTTGCAATGATGGCCTATTATGCAGTGGAGAAGCCCGTCATGCGGCTTCGCGACAAGATTTTCCCAGCGAAAGTGCACGTTTCGGTTTAATTTTACCTGGCTGAGCGGCCAAGGCTGGCGTTCCGGAAAGTTCGCACCGTCTTGGCATCTAGGACGTTGATCCGACGAACGCTCAGGACTTCCAGATCATTGTAGGTTAACGACCGCAGGCCTCGAAGCTCCTGCTGACAGGAGCCGCTCCTCGTCCTGCGAGGAGCGGCGGTATGATCAAGTTGGGCTGGGCTAGACCGGGTGCCAATCGCCGCACTGGCTATCCCATCCCGCCGACACCCTGACCGAGCGAGCCCACTCATAACCCTTCGCTTCCAAGCAGGCCTGCAGCGCAGCTTCGAAGGTTGCGCTCGCCGCCGCGCCGCCGCTGATGACGGCGGCGACCGCTGCCGCTAATCCGGCTCCAACCACGCACTCATTCACTGCTGACATTTGGCCTGTCGGGTAGATGACTTTTGCGTAGGCGAATTTGGTGCAGGAGCGTCGGTACAGGACCGGTACCTTGGTGCAGATCCCAAGGTGACACTTCACCTTCCACACCGTCTTGGCCTCTGGCCAACCAGAGATCTTAGCCAGATGCCAAACGTGAGCTTCTTCATCTGTCCGAGGCTCGATGTCATAGGTCACGTAAGCAAAAGGCGATGCTTCGCTCTCGGCATTCAGGATGGCGATATCTTCCGCTCGTTCCGCCTCGGTCACGATCGGTTGGTCGAAAACAATTGGATATTCGAGGCGCATGGTTTCCCCCGGAGTGGTTGCGAAGGCAAAGATGATCCATTGAGGATGAGCTGAATGCCGCACCTCAGCATCGCCGATTGTAGGGGGTGATGCCGTCTCGGCTTCAAACGATCCAGCCTAAACGGCCAAGACCAAAGCGCTTGTCGGGTGCAGCGGTCGTCGCGCTTTGACATCTACTCCTGGCACCGAAGCGACCCGAGACACGCGATATGCGATCTCATTCGCGGCTGTGCGCCCCAAACCAACGCTGCTCGCACTGCGAACAGACCAACTCGCCAGTCCGATACCTAAGCGCTTGAAAGTAGTTGGAGGCCCGGCCCGGAATCGAACCGGGGTGCGCGGATTTGCAGTCCGCTGCGTCACCACTCCGCCACCGGGCCATCCGGGCGTCGACGCAAGTCACGTCGGCGGGGGAGGGCGTTCGATACAGGAGCGCTCGCAGCGCTGCAACTTCGAAATCGCCCGATCAGGATCGCCGTCACCAGCTCCTACCGAGCGCGCCAATCGGAGCCCGGTTGAACAAATGCTACGTATCGTCATCATTGTCAACCCCGCCTTCGTCGAAGAGGCGCTCGACCTCATCGCACCGCTCCGTCTGCTCTGGCGTGGCGATTTGCCGGCTTCGAACCTCGCGCGTGGGTGGACGGTTTCACCTCAGCCGACCTCTTGCCCCGCTGATCCGTGATCGCCCGCCAGCGCTGCGGATCTGCGATCGACAGCAGGTGTTCGCCCAACACAAGCGTTCAGTACACGGCGGCCACCGGCGGTGTTCAGCCGCCGCAAGGGCAGGTGAGCTTTACGCTGGAAAACGGGCACAACTATCAATTCATGCTCAGAAAGGGCCAATGGTACCTGCTGGGTTTCGATTATTCCTACGGAACACTGGCCTACGATCCGCCCAGCCTGGGGGCCCAAGGCTATGCCTCAGCGGGCCCTGTCTCTGTTCCCGGGGCCAGCGTCGGGGACATCGTCGAGGTCAGCTTCAGCAATCCACTGACCGGCGGCGTCATACTGACCGCTTTCGTGAGCGCGGCCAACCAGTGCTATGCCGTGTTCTTTAACCCGACGGCCGGGGCCATTGACCTTCCGCCCGGAACGATCACCGTCCAAGCTAGGAAAGCTTCCTGATGTTTGATGCTCGCTATTTTGTCCTGGCGGGCTTCATCACGGTCGCTTGGGCGATGTTCACTAAGGCTTGCGGATCAGTCGAACGTTGAGGTCGCTCAGGGCCGGGACAAGAGCGCTCAGCATCATCAGCGGGTGGACGGGGCCGGCCGTCAGTTTGCCAACGCCGCGGTCATAGACAGCGACGCATTCCTCGCGGCTATGGCGCGAGGTGTAGATTAGACCGTCCAGCGTTGGGGCCTGTTCGTAGATTTCGGCGCTGAAGCTGCGGCCGGCCTTCTGGTTGCGTGCAAACAGGGCGTCGGTCTTCACGCCGAGTTGGGTCGGGCCAAGCCCGGTCAGATCGAGTAGCCGCAGAGGCGCTGTCGAGGCGACCACCGTGACGCCCCAGGTTTCAACTTCTTCCTGGGTGAGATCGCGTTTGGACTTGCCGGCGAAACGGTCGCGCACCAGCGTCTCGGCGACGCAGGTTACAAGCGCGGGAGCCGCATAGAGCAATCGGAAGGCGTCGGTCGGGCTGGCAAAGCGCGTGCGGCCATAGCCCATACCCAAGGGCGTAGTCGCGTTGGCCAACAGCGTGGCGCGCAGGTAGTCGCCCAGATCGCGATTCACGGTGAACCGATCGAGGACGGCGCGATCGAACTTCACGGCTGACCGTAGTCCCGGGCCGCGAGATCGGCGATCTCGCGGACCTTACCGGCCTTCAGCTGCGCGAGCGGCGTCTGTTCGTCGAGCTCGGGATGGGGTGAGATCAGCCACAACCAGGCGGTACGGGGTTCGCGGATGATGGTCAGCACGGACGTCAGCCCTTCGACGGGGCGAGCGTCGATGAACTGGGCGATGGGGAAGACATGGGCGCGCCGGCCCTTGAGCAGGCCCACGACCGCGCCTTGTTGTTGCCAGGCGTGCAGGGAGGAGCGGGCGATGCCGTAGTCGCGCCGCAGCTCCGTTGATCCGGCCACCGGTCCGGCCCAATCCTCGAGCTTCATGGGCTCGGCGTAGGCGCTCAGACGGCGTTGGCCTTCTTCCAAACTTAGGAGCGCGCCTAGACCTTCCCCGCGCATGGCGCTTGGGTTCTCTGGCCTAGCCGTCGTCGCCGACGTCTCCGCCAGGATCTCCCGCATCGCCTTCAGCACCCGGTCCTGGCTGACCACATCGTTGGCCAGGGCCGCTTGCTGGGCTTCAGTCAGCTTGGTCGTCAGGTAAGCAGCGGCGGAAAGGGCCTGGCCGGTCATCGCTAGACGGCGGGGACTGAGGCGCGGGTGGCTTTTGGACAGCAGGGCGACGAGTTGCTGGGGGTCAAGGCCCAGAGGATTGTCGCTTGCGGCTGGCCGACGCCGCGCGGGGGAGGTGGACATAGGGCGCTCCGGACTCATCTGCGACCCATATAGGGCAAAATGGCCTTTTTGTCCAGAATGTCCCAATTGTCCCGTGTGTGCTTGAAGCTGCGGCTATGGCCCCTCGGGCCACAAAGCCATGGGACTTGGTGGCGGAAGCGCGATCTCGCTCTGCCGAAGACGTCGCCGGGCCAAAGCCCGCGCGATGGTGCCGCGGTGGGCATAGCGCTCCAGGCAGGCGAGGTTGCGAAAACTGTGGCCCGTGCAGAAGGCCACCTCCTGTAACGACCAGCCGTCGGCCAGGCGACGGGTGACGAAGGTGCCGCGTAGGTCGTGGAAGGTGAGGTCGGTGATCCCGGCCTTGCGGCAATAGTAGCGCCAGGCGTTGCGAAAACCCCCTTCCGAGGCCCAGGCTTGACCGTCCTGGCGCACCAGCACGAACGGACTGCTTCGCGGCGCGATCTCCAGCGCCCGCGCCAGGGGCGGAGTGATCGGCACGGCGACGTCCTGGCGTGTCTTGGCCTGCCGCAGACCGATCACGTCGCCATCGATGTCGCGCCAGCGCAGGGCCAGAAGGTCGCTCTGTCGCTGGCCGGTCTCCACCGCCAGGATCAACGCCAGGGCCAGGTTGGGCGCGGCGACGGCGACAAAGGCCTCGACGTCTTCCGGCCGCCAGATCTTGTAGCGACGGTCGCTGCGATAAAGGGGCGGGATGCCTGCGGCGCGATTCCGCTCGACGAGGCCGCGACCGGCGGCCCAGCCAAGCAAGGACTTGAGCACTTGAACGCGGTAATCGGCCCGGCGTGGACTGGCCGCGCGGCGGTCGCGCCAGGCGAAGATCCGCTGGGCGGCGACCTTGTCGTCGAAGGCCGACAGCGGCTCTCGCCCGAAGGCGCGGCCGATGCGGCCCAGCTGTTCGCGGTAGTCGTCCTGGGTGCGCGGGGCCAGACGCTTGAACTCCGGCGACTGCTGGTAGCGCCAGACGAGGTGGCCAAGGCTGCCGGCCCTGGGCTCTGGGCCCAGCAGGGCCGCGTCGAGCCGGGCGGGGAAGCTCTCGGCATCGGGCGCGCCGAGCGGGATGTAGCGCCGGCCGCGGCGCAGGAAGGCTTGGGCTTGATCGCCGCCATGGCGGGCGGGGGCGACGACGACGCCCTTGGGCATGCCAGTCGCGCGCGGCAATGCATTCATCTTCGGGCCTCCAGATCATTCGGTCGCCCTTTTGAATGCTACGTATCGTCATCGACGTCAATGCTACTTATCGTCTTCATTATCCGCCATTGTTTTTGAGCGCGCGTCGCCGCCAACCGCGCGGCATGGGGTCAGCGCGACGCCTTGGTCATGGCTTCGGATTTGGTGAACAGCGACAGCGTTTGGCCTAGCGCCAGAAGGTCCATCTAGTCGGCACGTGTTGCACGAGCCCATAGTGCCATACGGTTTCGAAGCCCTCTTCGGGCGCGCGCCGGTAGGCCGGGATCCTTAGCGCAAGCGGCGCATCGGGCGGCTTGGTGTTTATTGGCGGGTTTAAAATTTTTGCCCATCAAATTGCTCTTTTAGCGTTGAGCAGAAGGGGGGATGTAGGTAAAAATACGCGCGTGAAGATCAGTCCCCTGTAATGGAAAATTTGATCCCAGAATATTTGAATGAATTGACAGCTATTCGGAAGTGAGGCGGCTGTATGTAATGCGCAGAGGATTATTGTTTGTGTCCGTAACTAGAATCGCGACGGTGATGTCGCCACCGTCCGACACGATGCCCGAAACTGAAGTGGTGTCGGTGTTAAGCGCAAGCGAGCCTATTCTTCCATCAGCATTTACTGCGACGCTATTGGTAGAAAAGCCGCGCACCTCAAGATCGAACTTGAAGCCGCCGGATCCGGCCGCCAGGGTTGCTCCAGTATCCCAGACGGAAACCAAATTGGCGCCTTGCGTCATAGTGACCCGAACCCTGCCATTGACCGCACCGCTCGTCCGTTGGCCGCGAAGCTTGAGGGTGGCGAGTGGAAGGGGTTGGGCATTTCCAGGCACCGCTTTGGTGAGGAGAGCAGGGAGTGTGTATGAGAACAGAGTTTGCTCACCCGAGCCGCCAGTATAGCTCTGCGCCGAGTAGGTAGACGAGCCATACACGGCCATGCGCCTACCCGTCGTCTGACGCGTGTCCTCGGCGCTCACGACAAGGTCGCGCGTCCCTTGATATAGCAGACCAGAATAGCCTAGGCGCAGGCCAGGAATCGACCCGATGGCCGAGACGACGCTGGTCAGCGTGAGATTTCCACCGATGGAGATGTCCGACGAACCGGAGCCGACGGCGCCGAACAGGCCCGAAGAGACGTTCGCGAAAATCGCACAATCGCGAATGTACCCGGAAAGGTCGAATAGCTTATAAATGGGGCCTTGGATGTTGAAGCTGTAGTTCGCGATATTCGCGCCAGAAGCCCCAGCAATCGCCGCTGCGGAGGTGGTGTCGGAACTTAGACGACCGTGAATTTTGCCAGCAGTTGACGTGGTGGCGAAATACACAGCTGGAACACTCGTCGCGGTGCTCTGGTTTTCAGTCCGTAGCTCGTCTGCGTTGACATTGCAGCCGCCACCGTTTCCGTGCGCGTCCACGAGGAAAATACGCCCGGCTGATCCGGCCCCCGTAAGCGCACAATAAGTGCTGCGGATCGACAGCGAGTTGCCGCCGGAAAATTCCAGCGGCGCGACGTACTCGGCGACGAATTCACATCGATCGATATATCCTTGGGTGAAGTCGACGGCCGTTGGGATCGTGATGAATTTCGATGCGATGGATGCAGGCTTCGTCTCCCCGATCACGACGCCGCCCTTGGCTTCGGTATCGATGATCCTGCTCAAGTCAGAATTATAGACCACGATCGCATAATTGGTCGTCGCCCCGAAGACGGTGACGGAGCAATCGACAATCTGTTGCGTATTGCCGGCGCTGCCTCCCACGGACTTCGCCAGCAGGACGCCGCATGTCGCCTTTGAGGCGCCGCTGGGCGAGATGCCGATACTGCGCAAGCCGCCGCGCCCGTTGCCGCACATATCGAGCACGGGATACTCTTCGCCAGCGGGAAAGGCGTGCGAGATCACCGACTTGAAGCGGCCCTGACCAACGATCCAGAAATTCGTGTTCGATGAGGCACCCTGGCAATTCAAAGAGCGCGCGACCTTATAGGTGGCCCCGGCAAGGAAAAGCTGCACACCCTGAAGCTTGCAAAAATCGATGGCGTTCTGCAGCGCGACGCTATCATCCGTAGTCCCATCGCCGGCGGCGCCAAACATCTCAGGATACGGGCTAGTGCAGGCAATCTCCCACCAAGCACCATCCATGCTTTGGAATTTACCCTGGTGAGATGGCGCGGAACTGACGCGCTTATACAGAGCAGCGCCGCCATCGCCAGCAGCGTAGTAGCCAGAGAGTTGAAGTTGGTTCACCGTCGATGGGACGTACAGCGCTGTTGCGGCGCTAAGTGTATCGATCGACAGAGCTAGACCGGCGGACGCCATTCCGGCGGCAATAGCAGCGCGGTCAGCAGGGACGCTCGTGTCATAGCTGTCTTGGGTCACGAACTGACTCCGATCACCACGTAAGCGCCATTAATGGTGACGGGAATGCCGCCGATGAAGAGCGCGCCGGCAGGCACGCCCTCGTTAGCGGTGAGGGGGCGTCTACTTGGACGTGTCATGTTGAGGCTCCCCGTTAGGTGCATTTGATTGCCCCCACAGCGATCGCACCTTCGGCGTATTCCGGCTGATCTGGTCTAATTGCGTACGCTACGCATAGTAGCGCCTGAGGCTGCCCACAACTGTACAAAGACGTCCATCGGTAAAGTTTCGAGCGCTGGTGTGCATGCGCATATCCATCATTCGATGGACCGGCAGCCGAGTAGCTCCGCTCGACTCCCGCCCGCGGTTCAGGTTTAGCTTGGTCTCAAGCGTGGATCGGCGACGGCTTCATGCAACCGATCACTGAGGCGACGACGATGACCCTCCCGCCCGATCAGCACCCTTCGACAAGTACACGCCGGGCCTGAGCTATGTTGGCGTGCGGTTCCCACCGGGCGTGCCGTTTGCCTCCATGGACGTCGTCATGACGCTGACGAATCTCATGGAAGTAGTACGGAGCATATTGCTGCGGTTCAAATCGGACTTCGGGCCACCCGATCCACTACCACCTAAGCCCAGGCGAGCGTTCTTTCCTCTCGAGACGGGCGTCGGAGCTGGCTTTTATGCCGGCTCGGTGCGGCGCGGCGCGCAAGGCGAATAGGCGCGCCTGGCGACGACGCCCTCGGGCATGCGGTCGCTCGTGACATCGCATTCATCTTTAGGCCTCCGGATCGATCGGTTGCCGGCTGAAAGCTACTTATCGTCTGTCGCCGCAAAGTCATCATTTTCGCAGAAGAGGGTGATGAAAGCTACGCCCTCCGCCCTTCGCCGCATCGTGGCCGACAACGTCCGGCGGCTTCGGCGCGAGCTGGCGATGAGCCAGGAGGAACTGGCCGGTCAGGCCCAGTTGCATCGGACCTATGTCGGGGCGATCGAGCGGGCCGAGCGCAATCTGTCGCTCGACAACATCGAACGCTTGGCGCTGGCACTGAAGGTGGCCCCGGCGCGACTGCTGACGCCGGAAAACAGCTAGGGCTTCAAGGCGCGAAAGTCGCCTCGAGGCGGCCTGGATCGTCTAGCGGCATGCACGGCCGTCCGCGTGCATCCGCTTTGGAAACGGAGGTCAAAGCGGGGGTGGGCCTTCAGCTTGGCGCGCTAAATAGTTGATATATTTCAAGTTGATATGGCCTATGCGCGGACTCTCACCGCCACTACCTTTCGTAAGTTTCCATATTTCCCTTAGCCACCCTCGGGCGGCGAGGCCGGGCGCTTGTCGCCCGGAACCGGACGTTTGATCGTCTGACAAGGACGGGTTGCGGACCTTGGAATAGGTCGCCTTCGCGGCGGTGGATCGCAAACGTCACGCGGCTTGCTGAAAGCTTTGAATTCTGGACCTTGGGCGCATGCGCCTCAATCTGCTTCGCTTCTCGATGGCCGTCTTGAGCCTGCTCGTCCTGGCGGTCACCGGGCGCGCACAGGCGCAAGATCTGAACTGGACGTCGGTCAGGGCCGAGGAAGCGCCGGGAAGTTCGAGCCGCCTCTATCCCTTCTTCGCCGCGAACCGCGACTTGGCTTTCGACGGCTACGTCGAACAGGAAGTTTTCGTCTCCGGGCAGGCGGCGCCGCTTTCGACGCCCTATGGTTCCGATCCTGGCGAGACCGCGACGGCGAAGGGGCCGCCCAGGCCTTTCAAGACGCGCGTGCTTGTCCGTCGCCCCGATCGTCCCGAACGCTTCAACGGCGTGGTGATTCTCGAATGGCTCAACGACTCCAATGGCTTCGACGCCGACAACGTTTGGCTGGCGCTGCAAGATCACCTTGTCGCATCGGGGTATGCCTGGATCGGCGTGTCAGCTCAGGGCTTTGGCGGGGTGGATGCGCTGCGAGCTTGGAGTCCGGCTCGTTATGGCGACCTGCAGATCGAGAATGGCGGCGCCATGACCAAGGAGCCGCTTGCATTGGATATCTTCCGCCAGATCGCGGCCGGCGTGCGCGGCCGCGACGCCGCCGCGTTGCTGGGCGGGCTAAGGCCGACCACGGTCGTCGCCGCCGGTCAGTCGCAGAGTGCGATCTGGCTGGCGGGCTTCGTCAATTCCGGTTTGGCGCGCGACCGGACCATCGACGCGTTCCTGCTCATCTCCGCGACGGGGGCCACGATCGATCCCGCCACGCCGGCGCCCGTGCTACGCGTGGTCGCGGAAGGTGACGCCGCCGGCGCCGACGCCGAGAACCAGCCCGAAGATTCTGTTCGCTTTCGCCAATGGGAGATCGCGGGGACATCTCATGTCGATCGTCATCTGCGGGCCGCGCGAGAACCGGTGCAGCTGCGCGACCTGGGCGTCTCGGTTCAGGCGGCGATCGGGCCGACGTGCACGATCGCGGCGATCGGGACCGTGTCTCCGGCCCATATGGTCGAGGCGGCGGGACTGGACAGCCTGGTCGCCTGGTCTCGGGGAGGGTCGCCGATCCCGAGCGCGCCGCGTCTTGTCCGTCAGCTCGACGCCGAGGGGCGCTTGAAGCGTGACGCGTCGGGCCTGTCGCTTGGCGGCATCCGGCTCCCCGACGTCGCCGTTCCCGTAGGCCTCAACGTAGGGAAGAACAGTGGCGCGGCGGCGTGCCGCTCGCAGGGCTATTATTTGCCCTTCGATCTCGCCCGCTTGCGCGCTCTGTACTCAAGCAAGGGGGCGTACCGCCGCGCCATCGCCCGAAGCGTTCGGGACAGTATCGCCGCTGGATTCCTTCTGCCGAAGGATGGCGAACGGATCCGGAGGGCCGCGCGCGGAGCTATGTGGTGAGCAAGCCCGTTCTTCGACCCGATCGTGCGGACGCTCGCAAGTTCAGTCATTGAAACGTGGGTCGCGGGCCTTTGGCCTTGAGCGTCTTGTGAATTGTCTGATTAATTAACGGCCCCTGGCTCGCGAGCGACCTGCGCTGTCTGTCACGTCGGGCGGATCGATGCCGATGTCCAAAGGTGCAATGATTCCGCTGGATAGAGCTTGATAAGAGGCGCGGGATCGGTTCCCAAGCCATGTCACCGGTGTCGGGGGAAGGGAACGAATTCGCGGTGATTTCGAAGCATTTGTATGAGGAGTATTCTTGATAATTTCCGTCGATCGGCTACGTCGATGGGCGATGACAGCGTTGCCATTTGGCGCGCATCGGGAGGGATAAACATGCCTCGCAGGCGCAGCATTCGAAATCGATGCCCTGCTGGAGGATTTGAGATGAGCAGCATGACCTTGGATCGGCGTCGCTTCCTGTGGACGAGTTCGGCTGTCGCGCTGGCGGGCGCCGGCGGTGCGCCAGGCCTGGGATGGGCGGGCGCGACAACCCGCGCCGATCGCGCCTATCCCAGTCCTCAGCTCAAGGCCCCCGGCGAGCGGTTGTCGTTGGGCCAAGGCTGGCGCTTCCATCTCGGCGACGTGCCGTTTCCGAAGATCAGGGGCCATGGCTGGTCCTACGCGAACGCCAAGGCCGGCAATGCCGGAGGCGCGGCCTCGCCCGAGTACGACGACAGCGATTGGCGCGAGCTCGACCTGCCGCACGACTGGGTGGTGGAGGGGCCGTTCGACAAGGACGAGAACCTCGCCCAGGGCTACCGCCCGCGCGGCAAGGCCTGGTATCGCCGCGCCCTTCGACTGGATCCGGCCGATCGCGGCAAGCACCTTTCGATCGAGTTCGGAGCCATCGCCACCCACGCGACGGTCTGGTTCAACGGCAGCGTCGTGGCGCGCAACTGGAGCGGCTACAACGCCCTGCAGATCGACATCACGCCGTTCGCCCGCTACGGCGACGAACTCAACAGCATCGCCGTGCAGGTCGACGCCGACGCCATGGAGGGGTGGTGGTACGAGGGCGGCGGCATCTATCGCCACGTCTGGCTCACCAGGCGTTCGGCGGTGCACATCGCCGACAACGGGGTTCACGCCGATCCGCGACGGGACGCGGCGGGGCGCTGGACCCTGCCGGTGGTCGCCACCCTGGGCAATATCGGGCCCAAGGCCGAGGCGGTCGAAGTCGAGGCCCAGCTGATCGATCCTTGGGGCAAGGCGGTGGGCGCGGGGCGCGTCGCCGCCGAGGTTCCGCCGCTGGACCAGGGTGAGGCCCGCCTTGTTTTGAACGTCGACGATCCGCGCCTCTGGTCGGTCGATGATCCTGCGCTCTACACGGTGCGAACCCGAGTCTGGCGGGCCGGCCAGGTGGTCGACGAAGCGGTGACCTCGACCGGCTTCCGGACACTGCGCTTCGACGCCGACCAGGGGTTCTTCCTCAACGATCGCCCCTTGAAGATCCACGGCGTCTGCCTGCACCAGGACCATGCCGGGGTCGGCGTCGCCGTGCCCGACAGCCTCTGGGATTTCCGGCTGCGGCGGGTCAAGGCGATGGGCGCCAACGCCGTCCGCTGCGCCCACAACGCGCCGGCGCCGGAGATGCTCGACGCGGCCGATCGGCTGGGTGTCCTGATCCTCGACGAGAACCGCAACTTCAATCCCAGCCCCGACTACATGCGGCAGCTGGAGTGGCTGATCCGTCGCGACCGCAACCACCCCAGCGTCTTCCTGTGGTCGGTGTTCAACGAGGAGCCGATGCAGGGCACGGAGGCGGGCTACCAGATGGTTCGGCGGATGGTCGCGGCCGTCAAGCGGCTGGACGACAGCCGCCCGGTCACCGCCGCGATGAACGACGGCATGTTCAACCCGATCAACGTCTCACAGGCCGTGGATGTCGTCGGCTTCAACTATCAGCCCGACAAGTACGACCGGTTCCATGCCGAGCATCCGACCCTGCCGCTGATGAGTTCGGAGGACACCTCCTCGTTCATGACCCGGGGCGAATGGTTCACCGACCGCTCGCGCAACATCCTGGCCGAGAACGACGAGGAGCCGGCGTCCTGGGGCGCCACGCATCGCAAGGCCTGGGAAGCGATCGCCAAGCGCCCGTTCGTGGCGGGGGCCTTCCTGTGGTCGGGCTTCGACTATCGCGGCGAGCCCTCGCCCCTGGCGTGGCCGTCGGCCAGCTCGTTCTTCGGAGCCATGGACCTGTGCGGCTTCCCGAAGATGGCGTTCTTCCTGCACCGCGCGCAGTGGATCAAGGACCGGCCCCTGCTGGACCTGGCGCCCCACTGGACATGGCCGGGCAAGGAGGGGCAGCCGATCAAGGTGATGGCGCTGACCAACGCCGAAGCGGTCGAGCTGCGCCTCAATGGCAAGCTGATTTCGCGCCAGGCGGTCGATCCCTTCGTCATGCCGTCCTGGATCGTGCCCTATGCGCCCGGGCGACTGGAGGCGATCGGCTATGTCGGCGGCCGGCCTGTGTCGAAGGCGATCGTCGAGACCGCCGGTCCGCCGGTGTCTCTGCGCCTGACGCCCGATCGCACCGTCTTGACCGGCGACGGCGCCGACGCCGCGCCGATCACGGTCGAGGCCCTGGACAAGGCGGGAAGGGCCGTCCCCACAGCCAACCTGGCGGTGACCTTCGAGATCGACAATGGCCGGATCATCGGTCTGGGCAACGGCGATCCCAATTGCCATGAACCGGAAAAGGGAAACACGCGCAGCCTGTTCAACGGGCTGGCCCAGGTGATCGTGCAGACCGAGCGCGGTTCCAGCGGGGTCCTACGCCTGAAGGCGTCAGCGCAGGGGCTGCGGGGCGCGCAAACGCAGCTGTCGGTTCGCCCCGGAGCGCGTGCGATGGCGCCGCGGACCGCGCCCATCTCGATCCTGTCAGACTGGCGGGTGTCGCCGGTGACGCGGGCTCGTCCCGATCCGTCGACCAAGCCAGCCGACCACGACATGAATTCCTGGACCTGGGCGCGGCCGGGACTGTTGCAGGACGCTGTTCCCGAGGGCGGCTTCGTCCTCTATCGCGCGACCTTCACGCCCCGCGCGACGGTGCGGCGGGCCGGCGGAAAGCTCGTGTTCGGCCGGCTCACCGGTCCGGCGGAGGTCTATCTCGACGGCGTCAGGATCGCGACCAAAACCGACGCCGCGCCCGGAGCCTTGACCGCGACGCTGCCGCCCAAGGACGGTGAGCGGATCGTGGCGGTGCTGATGGCCGCCGCGCCCGGCGAACCGTTCGGAATGGGAGCGGAGGTGATCGTCGCGGAGCTCGAGTGAGCGCGCTCGGGACCGGCCGGTCTATCGACGGGACGTCTCGTGGGGCAAGTTCGAGCCGCCAGCGACGCAGCGGCGGTGGGCGGTCCAAGCGATCGCGTGACCGACAAAGAGTGTTGAGGCGGCCGGCGCCGCCTCGGGAGGAAACATGACCCCACGGACTCAGGTGTTCGCCGAGCCTTCGTCGGACGCGGCGACTTCGACCGACAGGGCCGGGAAAAGCCACTATGTCGTCCTGGATGGACTGCGCGGCGTCGCGTCCCTGATGGTGGTCGTCTTCCACCTCTTCGAAGCCTATGCGGGCGGGGATCCCCAGAAGCAGATCATCAATCACGGCTATCTGGCCGTCGACTTCTTCTTCCTGCTATCGGGCTTCGTGATCGCCTATGCCTATGACGATCGCTGGAAGGCGGGCATGGGCCAATGGGGATTCTACAAACGCCGTCTGATCAGGCTTCAGCCGATGATCATCATGGGCAGCCTGATCGGCGCGGCGCTCGTCGCCTTCCAACACTTCTCGATCTTCCCCAAGTTGGAGAGCGTTTCAGCCTGGCGGATCGTGGTCGTAATGCTGCTCGGCTTCGCGATGATCCCGCTGACGCCGTCCGCGGAAATCCGTGGTTGGGGCGAGATCTATCCGCTCAACGGGCCTGCGTGGTCGCTGTTCTACGAGTACGTCGCCAACATTCTCTACGCGGTGGGGCTACGGAAGCTGTCGAACCGCTGGCTGGGCGTTCTCGTGGCGGTGGCGGCCGCGGCGCTGGTCCATCTGCTGGTGTTCGGGCCCCGGGGCGACGTCATCGGCGGCTGGGCCCTCGACGCCGGCGGCATTCGCATCGGCCTGACGCGCGTGCTGTTCCCGTTCCTCGCGGGCGTGCTGCTGATGCGCCTGGGCAAGCGGATCAAGGTCGGCGGCGCCTTCGCGGCCTGCAGCCTGTTGCTGGTCGTGGCGCTGGCGCTGCCGCGCTTTGGCGGAACAGAACGGCTGTGGGTCAACGGCCTCTACGAAGCGCTCTGCGTGATCGTCTTGTTTCCGCTGATCGTCGTCATCGGGGCAGGCCAGAAGGACGCCCACGGACCCTCGGTGCGGATCGCCCGCTTCTTCGGCGGTCTGTCCTATCCGCTCTACATCACCCACTACCCGCTGATCTACATCTACACCGGCTGGGTGGTGGACAAGAAGGTTCCTCCCGTTCAGGGCGCGCTGGTGGGAGCGGGGGTGTTCGCCGCGGCGGTCACGATCGCCTATGCCTGCCTCAAGCTCTACGACGAGCCCGCGCGGCGGTGGTTGGCCGGCAGGCTCCTGGCCCGGACGCGCCCCTGACCGCCACCCCTCCCGGACGGCGGCGACGGGTCGATGGTCAGATCGAGAGCCCAGGGTCGCCGTCCAGGACCCGTTGAACGAGCCGCGGCCGCTCTCCCGATTTCCAGAGCCTCGCGGTGTGGGCCACGCGGTAGCGGAGATCGCCGCCGTCGGGCCGTTCGCTGCGGGTGATCGGGCGCGGGATGCAGACGAACTCGGTCCGCATCTCCTCCGCGCTCAGGCGCACCGTGGCGTAGCCATGTCCGCCGAGATCCACGAACTCCAGGTGCGGCGACAGCTCGGGGTTCGAGAGGGCGCGGGCGCGGGCCAGGTCGAAGGTCTTGGCGTATTCGAGGCACGCGCGCACCCCGTGCTTCAGCAGCATGTTGAAGGTCGGGTCGGGCTTGGCCGCGCCCTGTCGGTCGACGAGGAACAGAGGCCGAAGGGGATGATCCTTGCGCAGCCGGTGTTCGTAGGACTCCAGCGCGCCCGGACTCGAGAGCGAACCGCCGACGAAGCTCAGGCCGACCGGCTCGAACTTGCCCGGCGGAAGCGCCGCCGAGGCGTATCCGGCCCAGAAGCTATGACGGTCGCCCGAGACGATCGCGAAGCCGGTGATCCCGGCGTCGCGGACCAGGTCGTAGATTTCGGAGCGCTCCGCATAGGCGGTCCCGTAGTCGCCGGCCCCGAGGATCGCGAAACCGCCTGGCCAGGGCTTCGTCATTCCCGCCGGCAGATTCTGCGGGTCTCCCCGCCAGTCCGGCGTTCCTTGCGAATTCCCCCAGATCTTCCAGGTGGCGGTGGACGCCCGCAGCCGCGCCTTGAACCAGGCCTTCTGCTCCGCGCCGAGGATCGTCTGCGGCGGCGCGTCCTTCTGCGGGTTGGCGACGCTGGCGCCATTATAGGTCAACTCCGCGGGCGGATGGCCGCCGTTGAAGGCCCGCCCGCCGTCGAGCACCTGCGCCGCCTCCTCCTGGAACATGCCGATGAACTCGGTCGGGGTCAGCTTGTCGAGCTCGGGATGGTCGAACGGGTCCTGGCTTCGGTAACTGTGCTGGTCGGTGATGATCATCTCAAGATGTCGGCCGTAGCGGAACGCGCGGTAGCCGATCAGGCTGTTGATCGCCGCGAGATTGTTCGGCTCGTCGCCGAGGCCGTCCGTGTCCCACCGCTCGATCTTGACGTCCTTCACGACCGGGGGATCGAAGGTTTCCAGGGACGCGCCCCCGGCCTTGCGGCAGCGTGACGGCAGGTATTCCCACCACGCCTGATTGGCGGCGACCTTCAGGGTCTGGCCCGGTCGCCCGCCGTCGCCCGGCTTCAGGATGCTCTGCCATCCCTGCCAGGAGAACTCGTGATTGTCCCAAATGGCCACGAACGGCCAGCGCGCGCGGGCGTCCTTGAGGTCCGGATCGGCCAGATAGCCGCGATAGACAGCGCGATAGCCGTCGAGCGTCAGCGGGTAGTGGAACTTGCCGGTCTTTCCGCCCTCGGGAAGGCGGGTGACCTCATATACCGTGCGATCATAGCGGGTGGCGATTTCCTCGGGATATTCCACCACCTCGTAGATGAAGTCGCCGAGGTGCAGGACAAAGCCGAGTTGGTCCTCCGGCTTGGCGCGCTCGTCCTCGAAGATCATCCGGCGGTACGCGTTGAGCTTGCCCTCGTTGATGCTCTGGCAGCTGACGAAGGCGAAGGCTACCGGATGCTGGTCGTCATCGCGTGGGGCGGTAAGGGTCCGCCCGACGCGGCTGCCGTTCCCCTCGGAGTCGGCGAAACGATACCAATAGACACGCGACGGCTGGAGCCCTCCGACCAGGACCCGCGCCGTCCAGTCCGCCGCCGCCGAGACAGGCGCCTGGGCGCGCGCCACCACGCGGTGAAAGGCCTGGTCCTCGGCGACCTCCACCGACAGCATATGCCGCGCGCCCGCCGCGAAGGGCCTCCGGGTCCACAGGATCACGCTGTGCGAGTCCGGATCACCTGAAGCGACTCCCTCGGGATAGAGGTCCTCGCGTTCGCGCCACGCGAGACGCGAGGCGTGCGCCCGACCGCCCCACGCGAGGACCGCGCCCATCGCCGCCGCCGTTCGCAAGAATTCCCGGCGATCGTTCCTCATAGGCGGCCTCTCTCGCTGATGCGGTCCCGTTCGGGCTTACTCTTCACCCTTTCGGCGCGGGCCGGAATGCCGCGTACGTGACGAGATGTGTGGATCAACTACGCATGCGGCTTGATGCGTCCCTCTGATTGCGAATAGATACTTTTGTCGCAAAGGTTGGCGACGGGGGGCGTCGAGTTGCGTTGGTCGCGGCTTAGGCAGGCTACAAGGCGAGTTCGTGGACCGAACGCCGATCCGATCGCGGAAGGCGTCGAGGACGGCTACGCGGCGATCGACGCTCTTGTGGCGTTGATGATCCTGACATCGACGCTAATCTGCGCTTTGACGGCCGCCCACCAAGCCGCCGAGGTCGCGC
Organism: Caulobacter sp. Root343; assembly: GCF_001425745.1. Taxonomy (GTDB): domain Bacteria; phylum Pseudomonadota; class Alphaproteobacteria; order Caulobacterales; family Caulobacteraceae; genus Caulobacter. The sequence goes on from NZ_LMDF01000006.1 coordinate 413,856, forward strand.
GCTTTGCGCTGGAAACCCGGCAGGCCACCGTACTCGGGCGATATCTCATCGAGACCGCGCCTGTTCAGCCCGGGGTCCGCGGCGGGCGGACGGAGAGCTTCTCCTGGAAACAAAGCGTCTCCGAACCCGTGATGGCGGTCGGCGCCAGCGCGATCTGCGTCCAGCGCGCCAACATCGTTGCGGACAAGAGCCACAGAACGTTCGCCTTCGAGTCGAACGTCGTCTGTAGCCGCGCGGCCGCCACATGAGCCAGGACGGCTATACCGCCGCGGAAGCGTTGGCTGCTCTCGCGATCCTGGGCCTGGCCATCGGCGGGCTGACCAGCGGCCTCATGTTGATCGGGCGCCATCAAGGCCAGGCGCAAGCCGCGCTGAACGACGTCGAGCGACGCCGAGCAATGGAAAGTCAGCTGACGTTGGCGCTGTCGACAGGCGGGATCTTCCGCTCCGATGACGCCAACGGCTTGCGCGGAGACTCGCGAACGATGGATTTCCCATGCGCTGGCGGGCGCTGCGCCGCGCGCTTGGAGGGGGCGTCGCTTGTTCTGGAGGACGCCGGCGGCGAGCGAACGACGCGCCTGCCAACAACGGCGGATCTGCGCTTCGAATATCTGACCGCCAGCAACGCATCGGCGATCTGGCCACCCACGCCCCGGCCACCGCCGGCGCCGGCCTGGGAGCCGCTTCGCGCTGTTGTCGTGCGCAAATCCTCCTCATCCAGTGATGAGCCCGTCGCGCTGGCGCGCCTTTGGCTACAGCAGAAGCCGGCGTGCGAATACGACCTCATCAGCCAAGATTGCCGAGGGGCGCCATGAACCTCTCCCTAGGGCTCAGGCTGGTCGATGAGCCGTCTGACGACGCCGGGCCCGCTCCGGCGCAGGACGGGCCGAAGGTCTTTGTCCGCAAATTGGTCGCACCGCCCGGCTGGCCGTGGGAACAAGGTCGTCTGGCCGATCTCGATGCGCGCCTGGGCTCGCCCCTGCCGGCCGGGGACGTCAGCTATCAGCTCAAGCGGCTGGAGCCGTGGCGGCCGGGCGGCCCTGCTCGATTTGCGGCATTCTATGTTCTGGCCGCTGAGGTGACAGGCAGGTTGGAGACCCATGCCCAGGTCGACGGACGCACCATCGTGGTGGTGTTCGAGTCGACCGACGAGACTGCCCGGCGCGCCAGGCAACTGGGCATGGTGGGCCTCTCGGCCGCGCTGACCATCTTCGTCCTGGTCGCGGCCCTGGGCGGGGCGCTTGCCCGACGCGCCCAGCTGGAAGGTCAATTGGCCTCGACCGAGCAAAAGGCCGCGGTAAAACTCAGGGGCGTTTCGGCCAAGGCGCGCCTGAGAGTCCAGGAACAGTCCCTGCGCGCTTGGCCCGATCGCGGCGCGCCGCTCGGCGAAGTGCTGGCCGACATCGCCGCGACCAGCGGGGCGGTCGATGGTCAAGCGCGGATCGAAGCTTTCCACTGGGAGCGCGGGCTGGTTGGCGTCGAGGCGCGTGGGGAGCGACCGCCGCTCATTGTTTTCGCCGATCAGCAACTCAAGCGCTCCGCGCGGCCGATCCGGCGCAATGTCTGGCTATGGGCGATCGAAAACCAGCCGCTTAGAACCGCTGCGCCCGAACCGATCGCGGCCGTGCCTTTGGGCCAGGACGGTTCGCGATGACCGAGCGATTGGGTCCGCTTTGGATGGCGCTCGCGGCGATCGTGGCCGCTGTTTTCGCCTTGGGCGCATCCACTGCGCTGCACGCCATCGCCACGCCCCAGGACTATCAGTCTCGGAGCCAAGCGCTCGAAAATCAGACGCGTCGGATCGAAGCCTTGGCCAAGTCGCCGGGAAATGACGCGGCCTTTCCGAAGGGCGCGGTGTGCGACAGCATCGAAGGCCAGGCTCCCATTCAACTCCGTGACGCGCTGGAGCAGGCGGCAAGCGCTCAGTCCTTGCGCCGTGTGCAGATCAGCCTGGGCGAGGCGACCGAGGCCGGCGGCAAGTTGGCGCCCATTCCGCTGCGGCTCGAGGCCGAGGGCAGTTATGACGGCGTGCTCAACTGGATGGATCAAGCTCGTCGCCTGACCCCGACCATTTTTGTGGACACCACCGATCTGAGCGCGGCTGGGCCGGACACGCATCTGACGATGGTCGGGAGGGTGTTTTGCTGGACGCGCGGATGAGCCTAGCCGGAGCCGCCGCGGCGACCGGTCTGTTGCTGGGTGGCGGATTCTGGGCCGTGACGGGCGGCGCTCAGGGCAAGGCGCTGGGCGACGTCGAAGCGCGGCTTGATGCTGTCTCCACCAAGACCCGGCGCCCGCTGGAGCGGCCCAGCGACGCCTTGGCCAAGGCCTTGGCGCTTCCGCTGCTGGGACATTCGGAGGTCGGCGAACAGGCCGATCTTCCGCTGCGGTTGACGGGAATTGTCCGCACTCCGGCGCGTGCGGCGGCGCTGCTCGCGATCGGCGGGGCGCCGGCCCAGTGGATCAGTGTCGGCGAAGAACAACAGGGCGTCCTCGTCCAGACGGTGTCCACCGCCAGCGTCGTCGTTTCGACCGCCAACGGTGAGCGCGAAATCTTCCTGGGGCCGGCGTCGGAATCGCCGAACGCGTCCGAAACGCCGCCGCCGGGCATGCGCGGCCCGCCGCCGCCGGCGAGCGCGCCGAGCATGAAGTGATGATGCGTATTTCTGTTGCTAGTCTTGGCGTACTCGCCGCCTTCGCCCTGTCGGCAAACGCGTTTGCCGCGCCGCCGGGTCCGCCCGCGGCGAGCGCTGCCCAGGCCAAGGCGCCGGCGGCTGAACGCGAGGCGGCCTATACCTTCGCGTTTCAGGACGCCGATGTGCAGCAGGCCGCCCAGGAGGTGTTCGGCGCGATTGGCGTGCCCTACGTCATCGACCCGTCGGTTACGGGGAAGATTTCGTTTCGCATCGAGCAAAGGCTGACCAGGGTTCAACTGCTTCAGGCGTTCGAAGCGGCGTTGGCGGCCAACGACATCGCGCTCGTCCGTGACGGTGACAGCGTCGTGGTCACCGCCAAGACCAAGGCCCGCGCCTCGGCCGCCTTACGTCCCGTCGGCGAGGGCGCCCGGCGTCTGGGCTATGAGATCGTCGCGGTTCCGCTCTCCTACGCGTCCGCGACCGAGGTGGCCAAGGCGCTGGAGGCGATCTCCGGCCCCGGTTCCGTGGTCTATGCCGACGAGCGCCTTGGCCTGCTGGTGTTGGGTGGCGGCGGCCAGGAACTTCAGGCCGCGCTGGAGGCGATCAAGATCTTCGACCAAAGCGGTCTGCAGGGCTCGCGGATCCGCTGGTTCGACCTTTCCAGCGCCGCCGCCACGACCGTGGCGGACGAGCTGGAGACGATGATCAGCGCGGCCAAGCTCTCCGGGATCACGGTTTTGCCGCTCAAGCGTCTGAACGGCATCCTCGTGCTGGGGCAGACGAGCAAGGCCCTGGACGAAGTGTCGCCGTGGATCTCGCGGCTCGACACGCCAGTGCGCGACGCCGTGGCCGGGTTCTGGGTCTATCATCCCAAAAATACGTCAGCCGAAGCGCTCAGCCGCACACTGGCCGGCCTAGTCGGCGGTCAAGTCTCGGCTGGCGATACCGAAGCTTCGTCGCGAAGCGTCCCGTCTACGGCGGTGGACATTAAAACCGCGGGTGTCACCCCGGCCTCTTCCAGCGGGCCGGCGCCACGCGCGACAGGCGGCGAAGAGAACGTGCGTGTCGCGGTCGACAAGGACACCAACACCCTGATCATCTCGGCTCCGATCTGGCGATGGTTGCCCATCCAGCGGATGTTGGCCGAGCTTGATCGACCGCAGGCTCAGATTCTGATCGAGGCGTCGGTCCTCGAAGTCACCTTGGGAGACAACTTCCGTTTCGGGGTGGACTGGACGGTATTTGGCAACGACCACCACATTCAAGCTAGCAGCATCGGCAATCGGGCCGGCGCGATCACGCCGAGCTATCCAGGCTTTTCACTCACCTTTCTGGACACCGACGTTCAGGCGGCGATCTCGGCGCTGGGATCGCGGACCAGCGTGGAAGTGGTGTCGGCGCCCAAGATCATCACGCTGGATAACCGCACGGCGCGCCTGCAAGTCGGCGATCAGGTGCCGATCGTCACCCAAACCTCGCAAAATACGTCCACGCCCAACGCGCCCGTGATCAACAATGTCGATTACCGCAACAGCGGCGTCATCCTCAATGTGACGCCGCGCGTCGCCGGCGAGAACCGCATTGTTCTGGATATCTCCCAGGAGGTCAGTTCGGTTGTCCAGACCGACACTTCCGGCATCGACTCGCCGACGATCCAGCAGCGCAAGTTCGAGAGCACGCTCACCTTGCGTGACGGCGGCGTCGTGGCTTTGGGGGGGCTCATTAGCCGTACGCGAAATAGCGGCAATACCGGCATTCCGGGACTGAAGGACGTTCCGGGCCTGGGCCGTCTCTTCAGCACCAACAATCACGAGGGCGCGCGAACCGAGCTGATCGTGTTGCTGCGCGCCAGGGTGATGGTCGAACCCGATCAGAGTGATGGGGTCATGCGGTCGCTGTTCGATGACATGCGTGAACTGAAGGCGAGGGGACTGCTCGATGGGCGGCTCTGAGCAGGACGGCTACGCCACGCCGGCTGCGGCCGTGATCTCGATGGCGGTCGCGGCAATGGCGATCGCCTTCATCTCCGTGACCAGCATGCAGGCCCGGCTCGTCCGCGCCGACTGGGCCAGGAGCCAAATCGAGTACCGTTTGGACGGCGCCCAGAACATGGCGACGCTCAGTATCGCCACCAGTTTGCGCGCGCCGCCTTATCGCTGGAAACAATCCGCCCTCACTCACGATTTCATCATCACCGCCGAGCCTGAAGCTCCAAAGCTTGGCCTTGATGCGGCCGACGGGCTTGATGATGCGCTTCTCGCAAGACTGGGCATAAGCGATCCGGCTTCGGTGCGCGCCGCCCTTGCCGCGATGAAGGCGCGCGCAGGGCTGGCCTGGCCGGCCGACGCGGCCTCGGCCACGATCTGGCGCGCCTGCGCCGGCGCGCTGCTTTCGACCTATGGCAGGTCTGTCTCGACGCCAGGCCTGGCCTATGTCGAGCCCGAGGCCGGCAACAACGAGAGCAAGTGGCGCGCCGGAGAGATCTGGCGCGTAAGCATCACCGACACCGACGGATGGCGCGACGAGCGGATAATCCGCTTCACCGGCAACGGCTTGAGCCCCGCGGTCGTCATCGGACGCCGATTCACACGAGGACGGAAGGACCCCCTAGCATGCGACACGCTGATCGCCGGCGCATAGAAGACTCCGAAGAAGGCTCGGAAGGCTACACCCTCACCGAAATGCTGGTGGTGATCAGCATCATTGCGGTGATCGCCGCCTTCCTGACTCCGGCCTTGTTTCAGAGCCTGCAGCGAACGCGCGCCAAGGCCGCCAAGCTGCAGCTCGATACGGTAGCCTCCGCCGTCGAGCTGTTCCGGGCGGACACCGGGCGCTATCCGACCGGCGAAGAGAAGCTGACGGTCCTCGTGAGCAGCGGCTCGCTGATCGAAGGCTGGACGGGTCCCTATCTGAAGGACGCCAAGACCCTCAAGGACCCGTGGGGCCGCGACATTCTCTATACGCTGAACACGGATGGGCAGAGCTTCGCCGTCTCGACGCTGGGCGCCGACAACAAGGAAGGCGGCACGGGCGTCAATCTCGATCTTCAGGCGCCGGCCAACACCACCACCACCACGGTCTCCAACGGGTCCTGATGTTCCTGGCCCTTCCCGTGCTGGGCGGCGCATTGGGATGTGTCGTCGCCAGCTACGTGACGACGATGGCTTTGCGCCAAACCGACGCCGCGGCGCCTGCGGGACCGCGATCGGCTTGCGACGGCTGCCGGCGGCCGCTGCGGTTTAGTGAGATGGCGCCGATTGTATCCTACGTCGCCCTCGCTGGATGTTGTCGAACCTGCGCCGCGCCGATCTCGTTGTTTCATCCCTTGGGTGAGCTGGCGGGGCTGGTGCTCGGCGCGGCGGTCATGACGGCCGCGCCCGATTGGCGGGCCTTGATGCTCGCGCCCATGGCCGCCTGCCTTTTGGCGTCGGCGGTGATCGACGCGCGAACACGTATTCTGCCGACCAAGCTGACGGCGGTCGTGGCGCTGCTGGGCGCGGGCCTTGCGTTCGCGCATGGGCCGATCGCGCTGGTGGAAGGCCTGGTCAGCGCGGGCTTGATTGCGGGACTGATGATCTTGATCCGCAAGGCTTCTCGACGCTGGCGCGGGCATATCGGCGTGGGGCTCGGAGACGTCAGGTTGCTTTGCGCCTTCGCGCTCTGGCTCGGCGTGGCGGCCTGGTGGATGATCTTCGCGGCCTACGCGTTGGCTGTGATCGTCGTCGCTCTCCGCGGGCGCGGCGATGGTCGCATCGCCATGGGGCCGATGATCGCTGCGTCGGGCATGACCATAGGCCTTTTGATGGAGAGCGGCCTTTGGCCACGACTGTTGTAGCCGCGCAAAACTTCGAGCCGCAACAGCGGCGACGCGCCACCCTCCTTGAACGCTTGCGCCAGGATCGCAAGGTCGACGCCGGCGCCGTGGCGCGAGCCGAGCTTGTGGCCGCCAGGACCGGCCAGCCGGTCGAGCAAGTGCTTAATCAGTTAGGCTCATTGGCCGACGACGATCTCGTGGCGCTCTACGCGGCTGTCGCTAATTGTCCCATCTGGGACCCCGATCAAACCCCGGTCGCGCCGGATCTTTCCGAACTGGGCGTCACCGCCGAATACTTGCGCCGCGCCAAGCTTCTCCCGTTGCGCACGACCGGTCGGGCCCTGCTCTTCGCCGCCGGGGATCCGCTCGATGACGAAGCGCTGTCGGGTCTCGTCTTCGCTACGGGCAAGACTATCGCCATTCAAGTCGCGCGGCCGACCGATCTGCGGCGCGGATTTGATCTGGCCTTCGGCGCTTCCGAGGCAGCCCCGGTCATCGCCGACGAAAGGCGGCTGGACCGTGAGGTCGATCTCATTTCCGACAACGCCATCGAAGGCGGTGGGGCAAGGCTCGTCCAAGCCGCCTTTGAGGCCGCGATCGCCGTGGGCGCGTCCGACATCCACTTCGAGCCGCGCCGGCACGATCTGCAGATCCGGCTGCGTGTCGACGGACGCCTGCTTGATCACCAGATCGTCTCCGCCGATTTCGCCGCCCCGGCGGTGTCGCGCGTCAAGGTCCTCGCCAACCTCAATCTTGGCGAACGCCGCCTGCCACAGGATGGTCGCACGACCTTCGTCATCCAGGGCAAGCGGGTCGATGTCCGTGTCGCCACCTCGCCAACGGTGTTTGGCGAAAGCGCCGTGCTGCGGATTCTCGACCGGACGACGGTGCCCCTCGACCTCGACGCGATGGGGCTGTCGCCCCACCTGACCGCATGCCTGCGCCAGGCGGCCCGTTCGCCGCATGGGATCTTCCTGGTGACCGGCCCGACCGGCAGCGGCAAGACCACGACCCTCTACGGCCTGCTCCAGACCTTCGCGCGCTCGGACAAGAAAGTGCTCAGCGTCGAAGATCCGGTGGAATATCACTTCGAACATGTGACCCAGACCCAGGTCGCGCCCGGGCTTGGCTTGACCTTCGCCGCGGCGCTGCGGTCCTTTCTGCGCCAGGATCCGGACGTGATCCTGGTGGGTGAAATTCGCGATCCGGAGACGGCCGCCGTGGCGATCCAGGCGGCGATGACCGGCCACTTCGTCTTGGCCTCGGTTCACGCCAACAGCGCCTTGGCCGTACTGCCGCGCCTGCAGGACATGGGCGTGGAGCCCTATCAGTTGGCGGCGGGCTTTCGCGGCGTCGTGGCTCAGCGGCTCGTCCGCAAACTCTGTCCGCATTGCCGGGTGGAGGCGCGGACCGAGGAGAGCGTGCGCCTGGCGTGCGTCGACGCGAACCTTGTCGTGCCCGCACGCGTCTTCGCGCCCGCCGGTTGCGACCATTGCCAGGGTGTGGGCTTTCGCGGACGCGCGCCGATTGGAGAAGGGTTCTTGGCCAGCGAGCCCCTGCTGCGGGCGATCGCCGAGCGCCGCGGCGTGGCCGAGATCGAGGCCCTGGCGCGACAGGATGGACTGGGGGCGATGCTCGCCGACGGCCTGGAAAAGGTTGCGGCCGGGGTGACCACCTTCGACGAGGTGGTGGCGGCCGTGCATGGCTGACGGCGATCAGATCTTCCGTTACGCAGCGGTCTCCGGCACCGGCAAGCGCGTACGGGGCTCGGTTTCGGCGAGAGACGAGGCCCAAGCCTTCGAGCGCTTGCGACTCGAGGGCTTGTCGCCCCTCAGTCTGCGACGCGACAAGCGTGATCCGCGCAAATATCGCGGCGCGCCGCTGTCAGAACGTGAGACGGCTGAGCTCGTCAGCAATCTCGCCGACCTGTTGAAAGCCGGCGCCGACATGCGCACGGCTCTGTCGATCCTGGGCGCGCGGTCTACTCGGCCAGCCGTGCAGCATCTTTGCCGCAATCTGGCCGGGGATATCGGCGGGGGCGAGGCGCTCGACGTGGCCTTCGGTCGCCACATCGGTAAACGCGCTCCGCTCGTTTCGGCCATGGTCGCGGCGGGAGAGACGTCCGGCGACCTCGCCGGCGGCCTCGCACGCGCCGGCGAGATGATCTTCTCGCGTCTGAAACTCCAGGAAAAGCTCGGTTCGATCCTGGCCTATCCAGCCTTCGTGCTCGTAAGCACCGTGGTGGCTGTCTTCGTGCTTCTACTCTTCGTCATTCCCGTCCTCGCGCCTCTGACCTCCGACACCGGCGTGGAACCGCCCGCGTCGCTGGCGGCGATGATCGCCGTCAGCGACGCGTTGCGCGCCAACCTCCCCGTCCTGGGCGTTCTGGCGTTCGTGGCGCTTGTGGGCCTTGGCCTGATGCAGAGATTGGGTCTGCTGCCACGGGTGATCGACCGGATTCTGCTCGAGGGGCCAGTCCGCCGCACCACTAGCCGTCTCGTCTTTGGCGCCTTCGCCCTTGCGATCGGCGGCATGCTCAGTGCGGGCGCGCCGATGAGCGAGACCTTGCGCTTGGCCATCCGCGCGGTGGGCTCGCCCCTGGCTCGCCGCCGACTCGAACCGGTGTTGCAGGAGGTGCGTCAGGGCGAGGCGCTATCGACCGCCCTGGAGCGGGTTAGAGGATTTCCAGACGCCATCACCCGTTTGGCCGCTGTAGGTGAAACGACGGGATCGCTAGGGCCGATGCTGAGCCGCGCCGGCCGCCTGGAAGAAGAAGAGGCGATCCGAGGCATCGAGCGCATGGGGCAGCTGCTAGGCCCGGCCTTGATCGTCGGACTTGGGGGCTTTATCGGCCTTCTGATGGCCGGCCTGCTGTCCGGCGTCAGCCAGATGGGCGCGGCCGCGCTGCAATAGGCGCGGCTAGTCTATCTGGATTTCGTAGGATCTGGGCGCGCCGGGCGAAGCGGCGGTTTCGAAGGGGCCGCACCGCTCTAAAGCCGCGGCGACGGCGGTCGCACGATCTGGCGTCAAGCCTGAAACGAGGCGCGGCTGGCCCACAAGGCGTCCCTTGGAATCGATGAGCAGCAGCAGGCGCGCGCCGGAAAATCGCTTCGCGCAGCGTATGGCTTGGACTTTCAGGTTGGTGGCCTTGGCTGGATCGTCACCTCGGAACGACACCGAGGCTCGCGCATAGGGATCGTCACTGGAGGCCAGGAGATCCGCGCCCGCCTGCTTGGCGCCGGTGTTGGGCGCGTCGCCGGCGTTTTCGCCAAGCATCTGGGAAAGCGAACCGCTCGGCGGAGACGATGTGGACGCGGGCGGCGGGGCGGCTTGCGTCGTCGCGCTCGTCGACAATCGCCGTTCGAGACTGGCCAGCGACGGCGTCGTCGCCGTGCGGTGGTCAGAGCGTGGACTTGGCGGCCCTGGCGTCAGAGTGACGGCGACCGCGCCACCGAACGTTCCGCTAGCCGGGACGTAGGCGGGCAGGGGGCGAAGCAGGCAGGCCATCAATATGGCCGTGTGGAGAAGCGTGGCGCCGAGGAGCGGAGCGATCCTGCCAGACCCGCGCGGGACGCGGGTCTGGGTAGCGGCGCGCGCTTCGGTGATCACGGCTGGGAGTAGACGGGAATGACGACGGGGGCCGTGGCCGTGCCGCCGTGACCATCGGAGATGGTGTAGTAGACGACCACCACCAAGTGCGAGCCATAGGCGTTGCTCAGGTAGGGCGCGGTGTAGGTGAGGGTGTTGCCGCTGACGCTGAGCGTTCCCAGGCTGAACGGATAGCCGGTGGTGCCGTCATAGTCGACGCCGTTGATCTTGGCGTAGGCGAAGCTCAGCGACCCCACCCAGATAACGTTGAGCGAATGGCCGTCCGCGTCGGTGTCATTGAGCGTGGGCTGGATGGTTACGCTCGTCGATTGGAACAGCGTGGGGGTGTAGATGTCGTCTTCATTGGCGACAGGCGGCGTATTGGGCGGCGGAGGCGCGGTGACGGTGATCGAGGCCAGGGCCATCGTGCCATAGCCGGCGGCGTTGCCGCCGTCATAGTAGAACGAGTCAGGACCGCTGTAGCCGGCGGTGGGCGTATAGTAGATCGTATTGTTGCTGACGGTGGCCGTGCCGTGGCCCACCGAGGATTGCACGCGTACGGTCGTGGGCGTAGCGCCGCTGAAGCTGATGGGGACGACGTTGCTGCTGGAGTTGGCCGCGACGGTCGTGCTGACGGCGTTGGCGTTAGGGACCGCGGCCGGCGCCGTGACCGTGATGTTGCCGGTGGCGACGTTGCTGGTCCCGTAGGTGTTCGTGGCGGTGAAGGTGAATGAGTCCGACCCCGAATAGTTGGTGAAGGGCGTGTAGTACATCTGCGAGCCGACCGCCTGAACGCTGCCGTGCGACGAACCCGTCACGTAGGCGACGCTGTTGTAGGTCCCCGAGATGTTGAGCGGGATGACGTTGCTGGCGGAGTTGTAGGCGACGGTGGCGTAGCTGGTCGAGGCCACGGGCGGGCTGCCGGTCGGGGGCGGGGTGGTTCCGCCCGACCCAAAGACCATGAAGTCGCCGACGCCGACATAGTCGTTGAGCTTGCGCACACGCACGTAGCGGGCCGAGACACCGCCCATGTTGACCGTGGAGTAGGCGCCTTCGACCGCGCCGGAGATCGTGGTCGAGGTTGTCCAGCTGGCGTTGTCGGTCGAGTACTGGACCGTTGCGCCGCTGAGATAGCTGGCTCCCCAGGAGCCGGCGGCGGCGGCGTTGGCCGGCGCGACCTTGATGCTGGTGACGGTCTTGACCGCGCCAAGGTCGGCCTTGATCCAGGCGTCCGCTTCGGAGTTGGTGCCGTGGATCGTGTTGTTGGCCAGGAACTGGCCGTCACGCATGCCGTTGGCCGTGGTCAGGCCGGTATAGCCGAAGCTGGAATAGCTGGAGGAGGCGGTAAACGCCGTCGGGATGATTTCGCTGTCTCCGCCCCCGGGGTTTGAGACGGCCGAGACCGTGACCTTGATGTTGGCCGAGGCCGAGGCGTGGCCGTCGGAGACGGTGTAGTAGATGTAGTAGTCGCCGGCGGCCACGCCGGAGCCGGCCGAGTAGTTGATGCTCTTGCCGTCCGAAGCGAGCGTGGCCGTGCCCTGGGGCACGGTTGGCGTGCCGATCGACAAGGTCAGAGTGTCGCCATCGACATCCGTCAGGCTCGACAGGATCGGGATGTTGACCTGGCTGCCGCCCGCCGTCGCCGAGGCGGTCAGGTTGCTCGCCGTCGGCGGGTGGTTGGCGCCGGACGCCACCAGCTTGTAGCGCGAGCGATTGCCGGCCTTGTCGTAGTTGTATTCGGTCGTGGTTCCGGTGCGGTCCGACCCTACAAGTCTGCCGTGCACGTCGTAGGTGTAGATCGTCTGCACCTGCGCCTGGGCTGAAGCCGACATCGCGACCAAAATTGCGACAGCACTTGCCGCGTGACCGAAGCGCGCCATGCGAAGGTATCCCCCGACCCGAAAAATTGAGGACAGCCTCACATTGTTTTTTTATAAATGCAATGTTGACGAGCAGGTATAAGCTCAGCCAAGCTTCCGCCGATTAGCTGTATCTCGGGGTGGGGTCAATCTATGGTGTCGCGCGTTGATCGTTTCGCGTCTTCGGGCGGCGCAGTGGCCCGCATTCGCGCCCTGCTGCTGGGATCCTTGGCCATGCTCGCCGTGCTGGCGGGGCCGGCCCCCAGCCGAGCCGACGAGATCCCGCCGCCGAAGATCATCGCCACCGATGACAACGGCGTCGATCTGGTCAGCGGCGTTGTTTCGATCACCGAGCTGGCCAACAGCATCGGCCCCAAGGGGCCCGGATCCATCGAGGCGACCAACGTCCTGCGGGGCGGCGCGCCGCTGATCTCCTCGCTGTGGTCGTACGTGAAGATCACCGATGACGGGGTCCAGCGTCACTCGACCCTGGTGCTCAACGGCCAATCGCAGGCGTTCTCCGGGACCGCCGGGCTGGGCGATACGGCGCCAGAAGGCGACTCCGTCGGCAATTTCGTGGGGGTCGCCAATAGCGCCACGGGCATCGTCTACGTCGGGCCCGACGGCACGAAGGCGGTCTTCAACTACGTCGTCTACGATCCGAACCACGGCAATGGGGCGGTCGGCTATCTGAGATCGATCACCTATCCGTCGGGCGAGACGCTGACCTATTCGCGCACCGGCAGCGGCAGCGCTCTGATGCTCAAGGTCGAGAGCAGCCTGGGCTACGCGCTGATCACTCCGATTGATTTCCGCTCTCCGTTCGTCGCCAACCTCACCCAGGGCAACTGCACGGACACCGCCTGCGGCGGCCCGACCTTCGGCAGCGAGGCCAGCCAGGGGCACGCCGTCCAGCAGGTGAACTCAGGGTCCACGACGACCTTCACCAGCGCCTCGGGCGATGATGTGCGCGTCTACAACATCATCGGCGGCGCCGGCATCGAGGGGCAGTCGACCAGTGTCGTCGGCTCGGTCAGCAGGGGCGGGCAAACCTGGACCTATGCGTATAACTACGCTCAGGACAACCCGTCGAACCAGGCTCCCGACGGGATCCTGACCGTGACGATGACCGCACCCGACGGCTATCAGCGGGTGGTGCGTTCGCGGATCGGCAACGGCCATATCCTCAGCGACCAGCAAGGCAAGCTCGGCGCGGATCAGGGGCGTACGACCTACTACTCCTACGGTTCCGGCTCGGTCCCCGGGGCGGCGGGCTCCACCGGCGCCACGGCGGGGTACGGCAGGCTTCACATCGTGACCATGCCCGAGGGCGACTACTTCGAATACACCTATGACGGCTATGCCAACATCATCAGCCGCAAGCACTATCCGAAGGGCTATCCCAGCTCCGCCGAACCGGTGACGGAGGTCAAGGCCAGCTACAGCTGCCGCACGACGACGGCCGCGCCGATCGCCACGATCTGCAACCAGCCGGACTGGATCCAAGACGAAAACAGCAAGCAGACCGACTTCACCTACGACCTTGCCCATGGCGGCGCGGTCGCGACGGTGACCCGGCCGGCCGGGCCGAATGGCGTGCGGCCGCAGACGCGCTATACGTATCAGTCGGTTTCGGCCACCTACATCAAGGACGGCGCCGTGGTCTTCGGCGCGCCGGCCTGGCGCGTCTACACGACCTCCGCCTGCCGCACCCAGTCGAGCTGCGTGGGCACGGCCGACGAGATGGTCACCCAGTACGGCTACGAGTCCGGCACGGGCTACTATCACAACGCCCGCCTGACCTCGGTGACGACGCGAGCCGGCGACAACAGCGTCTCGGCGACGACGACCTACGCCTACAACGCCCGCGGCGACGTGATCGAGACCGATGGTCCGCTGCCGGGCAATGTCGATCTGGTCCAGACGCGCTACAACGACTCGCGCTGGGTGGTGGGGACGGTGGGCCCCGACCCGGACGGCGGCGGACCCTTGCAGTATCGCGCGGCCAAGTCGCTCTACCGCGCCGACGGCCAGGTGCAGACCGCCTATACCGGCGTGGTGGCCGACCGCTCGGACGTGACGTTCGCCAACAGCTTCCAGGTGAAGACGTCGGTCACCAGCGAGTTCGACGGCTACGGACGTGTCGTGGCTCGGGTGTCGGCCACTGGCGGCGGCTCGACGATCGCCCTGACCCAGACCAGCTACGACGCCCTGGGCCGGGTCGATTGCGTGGCCCAGCGCATGAACGCCAGCCAGTTCTCGAGCCGTCCGGCCGCCTGCAGCCCGGGCGTGACGGGCAGCGAGGGTTACGACCGGATCAGCAAGACGCTTTATGACCGCTACGGGCAGGTGAAGTCCCAGCAGTCGGGCGTGGGCGTCGACCTGATCGAACAGCGCCGGGCGGACTACACGCTCAACGGCAAGCTGGCCTCGGAGACCGACGGCGAGAACAACCTCACCACCTATGTCTATGACGGCCTCGACCGGCTGAAGTTCGTCTACTATCCCAGCACGACCAAAGGGGCCAACGCGGTCAACGGCGGCGACTACGAGTTGTTCGGCTATGATCCGGCTGGCAATGTCACCTCGTGGCGCCTGCGGGATGGCCGCTCGATCACCGGCGTCTACGATAACCTCAGTCGCCTGCGGACCAGGACCGTCGACGCCGCCGATGTGGCCGGGGCGACTTACACCTATGGCTATGACAACGCCGACCGTCCCAACTCGATCAGTGATGGAACGCGCACCCTGACGCAGGACTACGACGCGCTGGGGCGAATGAAGTCCGAAAGCGGCGGCGTCGGTACGGTGAGCTACGAATACGACGCGGCTGGCCGGCGCACGAAGCTGACCTGGCCCGATACCAGCTTCTTCGTCACCTACGAGTACGACAACGCCGGCCAGCTGACCTTCATCCGCCGGGCCGGCAGCACCGCCGCGGCCGACAAGATCGCTGGCTTCGCCTATGACGACCTGGGCCGGCGCGTGGGGATCTCACGGGGCGCCACGACGGCCTCGACGACCTATAGCTACGACCCGACGAATCTAATGCTGAGCAGCATCGCCCAGGCGCCGACCAGCGCCGGTGACAGCGTCAACTATGACTTCACCTACAATGCCGCCAGACAGGTCAAGAGCCGCACGATCAGCAACACCGCCTACGTCTGGAACGGCGGCTATGCGGTCGATCGTCCCTACAACACCGATGGCCTCAACCGGGTGGTCAATGCGGGCGCCTCAGGGACCAGCGGCTATACGACCTATGGCTATGATGGACGCGGCAACCTCCTGTGCGTGGCCACGGCCGCGCCGGCCTGCACCAGCACACCCACGACGCAATACAAGTACGACGCCGAGAACCGTCTACGCGGCACGACCGCCGGCGCGAGCCTGGTCTATGACCCGCTGGGCCGGCTCTATTCGTCGACCACAGTTGGCGGCACGGTCACGCGCTATCTCTACGACGGCGTCAACCTGATCGGTGAATACGACGCTTCCTCGTCGACCCCGCTACGCCGCTATGTGTTCGGCGTCGGGATGGACGAGCCGCTGGCCCGCTATGTCGGAACCGGGACCACGCCTGAATGGCTGCTGGCCGACCACCAGGGCTCGATCATCGCCACGCTGAACAGCGCCGGCGCGGTGACCAGCAAGAACACCTACGACGAGTACGGCGTCCCGGGCCTCAGCAACGCCGGCCTCTTCCAGTACACCGGGCAGGTCTATCTCTCGGACCTGTCGCTCTATCACTACAAGGCTCGCGCCTATTCCCCGACCCTGGGTCGCTTCCTACAGACCGACCCCGTAGGCTACTCGGCAGGCATGAACTGGTACGCCTACGTGGGCAACGATCCGCTGAACCGGAACGATCCGACCGGACTAGTGCCGGTTGATCCTGTCGTGATCCAGGGGCGGAGCAACGAAGAATGGGCTCGGATAATGGCCCAACAGGAAGCCATGGCGATGGCTAATCTAGTGCGGGATGTTACCGGCAATGCCGTAGATGCTATTGTCGTGACTGCCAAGAAGACTGCCAAGAAGATAGCGCCGGCTAGTACTTGTCCGGTCGGACCGTTGGCGGATTTCGCGCGAAATGCCAGGGAGTTCGGATCGAGCATGCAATCAGCGGGAGATTGGACGGCAGTCGCGGGAATGGGCGTCGCTGGCCTCGGTGCTGTAACTCTCCAGCCCGAAATTGTCGCGGCCGGCGGTGTCGGCGTGATTGTTGGCAAGGGGGTTTCCGTTGCTGGACTGGGCGTGCAATTGCTCGCCGGCGCTTATCTTTACCAAGCTGGAGATCCCGAACCTCTAACCTCGACTGCCGTGGGGCAGGCGGTAGGCGGATTTCTGCCTCCCGCACTACCGGGGGCGGATCCTGCAGGCGATATTGGCGATGCTGCTGCTCGCCGGATCTACGGCAATCTACCCTCGTGCAAATAGGAGCGCAGATATGGAAAAGCAGACAGCGCGATGGGGGGTTGCATGGGGCATTCTGGCCATTGCGATCATCGCTGTCGTCTCTTTTGGGTCACGTTTTCCGTTTGGCCAATTAGCGTCTGCGATGGTCTTTTTTGTGGCTGCTGCAACGCTAATTCTAGTGCGGCCGATAATAAAACGTTCGCCGCTTAACCGGCGTATCGTCGTCGATCGCAGCAGAAACACGTTCGTACAAAAAATTCTTCTCCCTGTTGGGGTGCTATCTATCTGCGCTGCGTTTATTTGGATTTTGGTTCTCGCTCGTAATGTACCAAACTCGGATGCTGGGGTTGTAATTTTATTTGTCCCAAGCATTACACTTCTTGTAGTGGGTGTCGCGGCCATCGCCTTCCGTGTCTACATTTGGTTTTTTGGTAGCTAGGCTCCTTGCAGCGTGGCGCGCCTGACCAGCGGGCCTTGCGACTCTCCTAGCGCCTTCTCAGCCGCCCTCTTCCTGCGCTGATCAAGATGTATGAAGCCTCATGGCCAGGCCTTTGAAATCTATCCGCGCGCCTTCGTGCGCCGCCAAAACCGCCTCAAGGGCAAGATCGGCTCCGGAGGAAGCCCGTCCGCGTGTGTGGCCGCAAAGCCAAGTGCGTAAGGCGGCCCTATCCAGCCGCCGGCGCCAGCCTGGTCTACGATCCGCGGGGCCGGCTCTATTCGTCGACGACGGTCGGCGGCACGGTCACGCGCTATCTCTACGACGGCGCCAACCTGATCGGTGAATATGACGCCTCCTCGTCGACCCCGCTGCGCCGCTACGTATTTGGTGTCGGGATGGACGAGCCTCTGGCCCGCTATGTCGGAACCGGGACCACGCCTGAATGGCTGCTGGCCGACCATCGGGGCTCGATCATCGCCACGCTGAACAGCGCCGGCGCGGTGACGGCCAAGAACACCTACGAGCACAGCGTCCCCGGCCTCATACATCAATAGTTACAGGCCATTACGGGTGGAAGGCCTCGTTCGCCAACCCGCCGGCGACGCTATTGACTGTTCGGGTTCCCGATGAAAAGTTACCGGTAACTCAGACAATTGAGCGCGCCGCGTCAACGGTTCGCCGGGCGGCGGGAGTTTCGTGGGCCTGCGTCCGCGGCCGGCGTCCCTCGATCCGAGACCGCAAGGGAGCCCGCCCCCAATGACCCTCGCCCTGTTGGCGACTGCTTTGTTGGCCGTGTCTTCGGCCGCCCCGTCCCCTTCGGCGCCAGCCCCCGCGCCACAAGCGACCTGGACGGCGGACAACGGCGACGGGACCTACTCCAACCCGCTGTTCTATGACGAGTTCTCGGATCCGGACGTGATCCGGGTCGGCGACGACTTCTACATGGCTGGCACGACCATGCACGCCATGCCGGGCCTGCCGCTCCTGCGCTCGCGCGACCTCGTCAACTGGACTCTGGTGTCCTACGCCGTCGATAAGCTGGACCTCGGACCCGCCTACCGGCTGGAGGGCGGCAAGGCGATCTACGGCCAGGGCATCTGGGCGCCGTCGCTGCGCCACCACGCCGGCAAGTTCTACATCTTCAGCAACGTCAACGGCGCGACCACCCAGCTGTTCACGGCCAGCGATCCGAAGGGCCCGTGGACGCGCACGCCGATGAAGCGCAGCCTGCACGACCTGTCGGTGCTGTTCGACGACGACGGCAAGGCCTACGTGGTGTGGGGCTATCAGGAGATCCACTTCGCCCAGCTGGACGCCAGCCTGACCGACATCGTGCCGGGCACGGAACGGGTGCTGATCCCCAAGGGCGCTGGCATGGGCGAGGGCGCTCACTTCGTGAAGTTCGGCCAGACCTATTTCATCTTCAGCGCCGAGTGGGATGGCATGCGCATGGCCGCCGCCCGCGCGACCTCGCTGGCGGGCCCGTGGGAGGTCAATCCGGCCATCAGCGTCGGCGAGGATTTCGGCCTGGCCAAGGGCCATCGCACCAACGACCGCAAGCCGCCGTTCAGGATCTCGCCGCCCGACCCGTCGGCGCGCAACTGGGGTTCGCTGCATCAGGGGACCATCGTCCAGACCCCCGCCGGCGAGTGGTGGGGCGTATCGATGTACGACGCCAATTCGATCGGCCGCCTGACTGCCCTGTCGCCGGTGACCTGGAAGGACGGCTGGCCCTATTTCGGCCTGGCCGGCAACCTGGCGCGCACGCCCCGGACCTGGATCAAGCCGAAGACCGACAGGCCCTCGTCGCCGCACGCGCCGTATATACGCAATGACGACTTCGCGGGGCCGAAGCTTGGCGCCGTCTGGCAGTGGAACCACGTCCCGGCCGACGACAAGTGGTCTCTGAAAGCACGCCCGGGCTTCCTGCGCCTGACCAGCCAGCCGGCCACGGACTTCCTGTCCGCGCGCAACAGCCTGACCCAGCGCGCGGTTGGCCCCCACGCCACGGCGACGGCGGCGCTCGACGTGTCGGGCCTGAAGGCCGGCGACGTCGCGGGCCTGGCCCTGCTGAACCGGCCCTATGGCTGGATCGGTGTCGAGCGCACGGCCGAGGGCCAGCGCATCGTCCGCTTCGACGAGCAGGGGGCGATCCGAACCACCGCGCCGCTCGGCAAGGACGTCCGGCGCGTCTGGTTCCGCGTCGGAAGCGACTTCCTGACCGAGCGGCACACACTGTCGTGGTCGACCGACGGCGTCCGCTTCACGCCGCTGGGCGAGGACTTCGTCTCGGTTTTCCAGCTGATCACCTTCCAGGGCGTGCGCTACGCCCTGTTCGCGTTCAACACCGAGGGCCATGAGGGCGGTGTCGCCGACTTCGACGGCTTCACCCTGGACCAGCCCGATCCGCGCGGCGCCAAGCCGATCCCGACCGACGGCGCCGTGTCGCTGCGGCCGGTC
Organism: Caulobacter sp. Root343; assembly: GCF_001425745.1. GTDB lineage: Bacteria > Pseudomonadota > Alphaproteobacteria > Caulobacterales > Caulobacteraceae > Caulobacter. The sequence goes on from NZ_LMDF01000006.1 coordinate 433,070, forward strand.
GGTCGCGCTGACGGCGCCGATCCGCTGGCGGCGCCGGTGCGCCTGGTCGCCCGAGGTCCGGGGCGTGTCAGCCTGGAGCGCAACGGCCAGGCCCTGACCGTGGGCGACGACGGCCGGGCCGCGTGGGCCGGGCGCGCGGCGGACGAGGCCCAGACCTTCCAGTGGATCGAGAGCTTGGCCGGCGACATCACCCTGATGTCGCTGAAGACCCACCGCTACCTGCGACTGGATCCCGCCGCGAACGCCTTGGTCGCCGACAGTCCCGGCCCAACCGCCGACCGCGAAGACGGCGTCAGCTTCATCTGGCGTCGCGCTCCATGATCCGCTTCCGAGAGTTCCGCATGAGCCGCCTCGTCTGCCTCGGCCTGGCCCTTCTGGTCATGTCCGCGCCCGCCCTGGCGTCGGCCGCGGACACCGGTCCTCGCGAACGGATCCTGATCGACAAGGGCTGGCGGTTCACGCTAGGCGACCCCGCCGACGCGCCGCCGGGCCTGCGCTACGATCTGCGGCCCGAGGTCAAGCAGTCGGCCGACGGCAAGGCCGCCGACGCCCGCCCGGATGAGGCGGAAAAGCTCGAGGCGGGCAAGCGCCCGGTGCTGAAGCCCTGGATCCTGCCGACCGGCGACGCCTTCCTCAAGGATCCCGCCAAGCGTCACGTCCGCCCCGCCGGCGACCCTGGCGGCGAGGTCTCCTACGTCCGCGCCGGGTTCGATGACCGGTCTTGGCAGGCGGTGACCCTGCCGCACGACTGGGCGATCAAGGGGCCGTTCCTGGCGGAGGGGCCCTATGGCGGCGTGGGCCGGCTGCCCAGCTGGGGCGTGGGCTGGTACCGCAAGGCGCTGGACATCCCGGCCGGCGACGCGGGCAAGTCGATCTTCCTCGATATCGACGGCGCGATGTCCTACGCGGCGGTCTGGCTGAACGGCCGGCTCGTGGGCGGCTGGCCCTATGGCTACAATTCCTGGCGCCTGAACCTGACGCCCTATGTCGTGCCCGGTGGCGTCAACCAACTGGCCATTCGCCTTGACAATCCGCCGGAGTCGTCGCGCTGGTATCCAGGCGCGGGTCTCTATCGCGACGTCTGGCTGACCAAGACGTCGCCCGTCCACGTCGGGCACTGGGGCGTGTTCGTCCGCACGCCGGAGGTCTCGGCCCAGGCGGCCAAGGTCGAGATCGACGTCGCCGTCGACAACGCCGCCAAGACAGCCGCCGAGGTCGAGGTCCGCACCGAGCTCTACGCCTTGGACGCGGACGGACGCCGGACCGGTCCGGCCGTGGCCCGGTTGGCGCCGGTCAAGGGTACGGTTCCGGCGGGGGGCAGCGCCACGCTTCCGGCCTCGGTCCGGATCGACAATCCGCGCCTGTGGGGCCCGCCGCCCCGGCAGCAACCGAACCGCTACCTCGCCGTCACCACTGTCGCGAAGGCCGGACGCGTGGTCGATCGCTATGAGACGCCGTTCGGCATTCGCGAGATCCGCACGGCGGGCGACGGCCTCTATGTCAACGGCCAGAGGGTGGCGATCCAGGGCGTCAACAACCACCACGACCTCGGCGCCCTAGGCGCGGCCTTCAACACCCGGGCCGCCGAGCGCCAGCTGGAGATGCTGCGCGAGATGGGCGTCAACGCCCTGCGGATGAGTCACAACCCGCCCGCGCCCGAACTCTTGGACCTGGCTGACCGCATGGGCTTCCTCGTCATCGATGAGGTCTTCGACATGTGGTTCAGCAAGAAGACGCCGCTCGACAACCATCTGATATTCCCCGACTGGCATGAGCAGGATCTGCGGTCGATGATCCGCCGCGACCGCAACCATCCGTCGGTGATGATCTGGAGCGTCGGCAACGAGGTCGGCGAGCAGTACACGGGCGCCGACGGGGCCAAGGTCGCCCGTGAGCTGGTCGCGATCGCCAAGGACGAGGACCCGACCCGGCCCACGACCACCGCCATGAACTTCGCCAAGGCTGATATGCCCCTGCCGGCCGAGGTGGACGTGATCGGGCTGAACTACCAGGCCGCCGGCATCCGCGCCCTGCCGTCCCAGGCGCCGATGTTCCACGCCCGCTTCCCCGACAAGATGATCGTCAGCACCGAGAGCGCTGCGGCGCTCAGCACCCGGGGCGACTTCCAGTTTCCGGTGGTGGGCAGCAACAGCGCCCCGGTGCGGCCCGGGATCGGCGGCGATCCCAAGACCCGCCAGGTCAGCGCCTATGAGCTCTATACCGCGGACTTTGGGTCCTCGGCCGACCGGACCTTCGCGGCCCACGACCAGAACCCATACATCGCCGGCGAGTTCGTCTGGAGCGGCTGGGACTATCTGGGCGAGCCGACGCCCTACTACGAATCCCGCAGCGCCTATTTCGGGATCATCGACCTGGCCGGGTTCAAGAAGGACCGCTTCTACCTCTACCAGGCTCGCTGGCGGCCCGACCTGCCGATGGCCCACATCCTGCCGCACTGGACCTGGCCAGAACGGGTGGGCGAGGTGACCCCGGTCCACGTGTTCTCGTCGGGCGACGAGGCCGAGCTGTTCATCAACGGCCAATCGCAGGGGCGCAAGAAGCGGGGCCCCTACGAGTACCGGTTCCGCTGGGACTACACGACCTACCAGCCCGGTGAGCTGAAGGTGGTGGCCTACAAGGACGGCAAGGTCTGGGCGACCGAGGTGGTCAAGACCGCCGGCGCGGCCGCCGCCCTGGAGGCCGCTCCGGACCGCGCGACGATCAAGGCCGACGGCCGCGACCTGTCGTTCGTCTCGGTGCGGATCGTCGACAAGGACGGCGTCACCGCGCCGCGCGCAGACTCGCGCGTGACCTTCAAGATCGAAGGCCCCGGCGAGATCGTCGCCACCGACAACGGCGACCCGACCGACCTTGAGGCCTTCCCATCTCCGGCCCGCAAGGCCTTCAACGGGCAGGTAATGGCGATTGTGCGGGCCAAGCCGGGCCAGGCCGGCCCGATCGTGGTCACGGCCGACGCGCCCGGCCTGACGCCCAGCCGCGTCGAGGTCCGCACCGCGCGCTGAAGGGCGCTCCTCACCCGGCGGGGCGCAGGACTAGGGTTGCGATCGAGCGCGGCGGCGCGGTGAGGCCGGGGAGGGGCTCGGCGCGTCGGCGGGCGTCGGTGACGATCATCCGTCCCGTCCAGCCGCTGGGCGGCGTCAGCTGGCGCGGCGACAGACCGCCGTTGACGTGGACGAGGACGAGTTCCTTGCCGTCAGGCGACAATGCCCCGACGGTGTCCAGGTCGTCGACCGGGACCAGTCGATAGCCCGGCCGGATGAAGCGGCTGAACTGGGCCATGGCCCAGTACTTGGCCGTCACGTGGATCGCGTGCGGTCCCTCGGGCGCGAACTGGTAGTCGGCCTTGACCAGCCCCCAGTTCGAGCCTTTCGCGCCGTGGCGGGTGCTGAGGTTCTCGACCGCCTGCCAGAACACCCAGGCGCTCGGCTCCAGACGCTTGAGATCCAGGACCACGTGCTCGGCGAAGGCCAACGGCGTGGCCATGCCCTCGAAGTCCTCCGGATCCTTGTCCAGCGGCGTGTCGTTCTCGGACATCCACAGGCGGATGTTGGCGGCGCGGGCCGCGTCGCGGACGCCGGTCTGGTTGACGGTCCCGTAGCTGTGGACGTTGAGCTGGCCGATCGCGGCGCGGGCCTTCGGCGGATAGGCGGCCCAGTCTTCCAGGAACAGGTGCGAGTTGGTCTCGTCCGGCGCGCTGACCGCCGTCTTCAGGCCGCGCGCCTTCAGGGCCGCGTCCGTGGCCAGGATCATCGCCGCCTGGCGCGCGGGGGACCAGTGGGCGCCCTCCTGGGTGTTGGCCGCGTGCCAGTAGTCGGTGTTCGGCTCATTGACCGGCGACAGCGTGCGGAAGGTGATGCCGTGGCGGCGCTGCAGTTCGTCGACGGCGCGGGCCAGATAGGCCGCGAACACCGCTTCCTGGCCGGGTCGGAGGTTATCGTCAGTGGCCTTCTCGGCGCCCGACACCTTGCCGCTGACCGTCATGAACCAGGGCGGCGAGTTGGAGAAAGCCTCGAAGATCGGCTGGCGGACGCGAGCCTTGATGGCGTCCAGCCACCAGCGCTGGTTGGCGTCGGCCGACCAGTCCCACATCGCCTCCTGATCCGGACGCCACCAGTCGGTCCCGGTCGTTCCCTCGGGCTGACGCCAGAAGCCGGGGACCGCCGCTCCGGGGCGCAGGTAGGGCTTGGTGTCCGCCCGATCGCCGCCGCCGATATTGTAGCGGGCGATCGTCCAGCCCAGGCCGCCGGGTCCATAGAACAGGTCTGCGAGGTGGTTTCGCTCGGCGTCCGGCCAGCCGCCGGTGACATTGGCGAACCAGGCCAGGGCCGTGCCCCAGCCCTCGAAGACGGTCGTCGCGCGGGAAAGGTCGGGACGCAGCCGGATCGTCACCGGCGGTTCGCCGCGCCGCGCGGCGACGGGACCGGCGAGCGCCCATCCGGCCGCGGCCGTCAGCAGCGCGCGACGGGACAGGCGGTTCGAGCGGGAGGTGTTCGTCATCGTCATCCTGCCTTTGGTAGCGCTAACAATTGTCTGACAAACCAACGTCATCCGGGAAATGTTCAGTCGCGTTTCCGGACGTCAAGTGCCGGCGATCTCACCTTGGGTTGTTCTCTTGGGGCGAGAAAAACTCCCACATCACCAATGGTTTAGCGAATTTTCCCACATGGTGAAGCTTTTTGCCCCTTCGAGGCGCCTTCCAGCCAAGCTTGCTAATCCTGCGGTTCATCTCCCGCTGTCCCCCGAAATCATACTTGTATGACAAATGACAGCATAATATGTCAGACAAGAAATCGCGTTCTAGAACGAAGCGCGATGGAAAAAACAAAGCGAGGAGGAGGCCCAATGAGGTCGGTGCAAACGGGATTGATGCGGGGCGTTTCGGCGGTGGCGCTGGGACTGGCCATGGTCGGCGGGACGGCTGCCCAAACGACTGCCCAGACGGGGGGCGCGCCGGCGGCTCAGGACGACACCGCGGTGGCCGAGGTGGTCGTCACCGGCGTTCGTGAAAGCCTGCGCTCGGCCCAGGCGATCAAGCGCAACGCCGACCAGATCGTCGACTCGGTCCAGGCGCAGGACATCGGCAAGCTGCCGGACGCCAACACCACCGAGGCGCTGCAGCGCATCACCGGGGTCCAGATCCAGCGCCGCTATGGCGAAGGCGCGACCGATTTCGATCACCGCACTCAGCCCGCCGTCACCGTGCGCGGCCTGACCCAGGTGCAGAACTTCCTGGACGGCCGCGCCGTCTATTCCGCCTCGGGCGGTCGGGCGTTCGACCTGGAAGGCGTGCCGCCGGAGCTGCTGTCGGGCATCGACGTCTACAAGAACGCCCCGGCCAACATCATCGAGGGCGGCGTCGGCGGGGCGGTGAACCTGCGCACCCGCAAGCCGTTCGACGCGGCCGGCCGGGTGCTCAGCGCCACGGCGCGCGGCAACTACTACGACCGGGTCGACAAGAAGGGCGGCTCGATCTCGGGTCTCTACAGCGACCGCTGGGACACCTCGGTCGGCGAGATGGGCTTCCTGGTCAACGCCGTGCTCAGCAAGAGCCGCTATCGCCAGGACGGCCTGTTGGCCGGTCCGTTCGACACCGTTCCGGCCGGCTCGATCGCCAACGCCCCGGCCAACGCCCAGGTGCCGTATGGCTTCGAGATCTATGACGACACCGGCGACCGCAAGCGCCTGGGCATCGCCACGGCCTTCCAATGGAAGCCCAGCGACGACCTGCTGCTGACCGCCCAGTACCAGCGCACCAAGTACTGGTTCAACCGGACCGGCGCCTACTACTACGACTTCAACAACCGCTCGAACGTTCGCAACGCCGCCGGCGTGGTGACCAGCTATGGCACCGACCCGCTGCCGGGCGCCGCCTTCACCTTCAACGACGAAGGCTACGCCACCAAGGGCGCGCTGCAGAACCAGACCTTCGAGACCGGTCGCTACGACCAGCAGCTGTGGAGCCAGAGCCAGAACTTCACCCTGAACGCCGCCTGGCGGGTCAGCGACAAGCTGAAGGCCAATTTCGACGCCCAGTATCTGAAATCGTACTACAACGCCGACCGCAACGGCCACGTCCTGTCGCTGTACACCCAGGCCGGCCAGACGGGCCTGACCACGCCGCACAAGACGATCGTCGACTTCGACCTCACCGGCAAATATCCGCGCTTCGAGGTTCGCGACCCGAGCCTGCTGAACAATCCGGCCAACTACACCACGCCGTACATCGCCGACTCGCTGCAGCGCAACGACGCCGAGACCTTGGCCCTGACCGCTGACTTCGAATACGACTTCGAGGGCGGCTTCTTCGACAAGCTGCGCGGCGGCGCGCGCTATTCCGACAACAGCATCGACCTGCGCGGCACCTGGCACGGGGTCTGCGTGACCTCGCTGGGCGCCGACCCGAACTGCTCGGCCCCGGCCGGCACACCGCTGGTGCCGCTGTCGGCCCATCCGCAGCTGGCGATGAAGGGGCCATCCAAGGACTGGTTCGACGGCAACACCGTCAAGGCCGGCCTGCTGTACCCAGCCTTCCCGGCCGGCGACGGCGTGTGGGCCCAAACCAAGGCGCTCTACGCCCTGCTGGGCGCGACGACCAAGGACAACTTCACGCCGGGTGACCTCAACAGCCAGACCGAGAAGACCTATACGGGCTGGGCGGTGGCCGACTACGACACCGAAATCGGCGGCGTGGCCATCGACGGCGGCATCGGCGTGCGGGTGATCAAGACCGAGGCCACCTCGACGGGCACCCAGTTCAACTCGAACGGCACCACCACCGCGATCGACGTCGACAACAGCTACACGCGGGTCCTGCCCAGCTTCAACCTGCGCGCCAAGCTGACCGACACCCTGCAGGCGCGCCTGGCCTATTCGAAGGGCCTGGCGCGACCGAACTTCGACCAGCTGTCGACCAACCTGACGCTGAACAATCCCAACCAGGTGAACCCGGTGACCGGCCACCCCAGCGCCAGCTCGGGCAACCCGACCCTGCATCCGATCGAGTCGGACAATTACGACCTGACGGCCGAGTGGTACTTCTCCAGCACCGGCTCGCTGACCGCCGGCGCCTTCTACAAGAAGGTCGACGGCTTCCTGGCCGGCGGTACGATCACGGGCACGTACAACGGCGTGGTCTACGACGTCGGCACGGTGGTCAATTCGGGCAAGGGCACGGTCAAGGGCATCGAGCTGGGCTACCAGCAGTTCTTCGACTTCCTGCCGGGCCTGTTCAGCGGCCTGGGCCTGCAAGCCAACTACACCTATGTCGACAGCAGCGTCAGCAACCCGTTCGCGACGGCCGGCTCGAACATCCCGACCCAGGTGCCGCTCGAGAAGCTGTCGAAGAACAGCTACAACATCGTCGGCCTCTACGAGAAGGGCCCGGTCAGCGCCCGCGTCGCCTACAACTGGCGTTCGGCCTATCTGGACCAGACCACGGGCAGCGGCGCCAACGGCATCCCACAATACGCCAAGCCCTACGCCTCGCTGGACGCCTCGATCAGCTACGACGTCAACGACCACGTCGCCGTGTCGTTCGACGCCGTCAACATCAACAACCGCATGAACGTTCTCTACATCGGCACGCCCGCCGCGCCGCTGCAGTACCAACTGAACGATCGACGCTTCGGTCTCGCCGTGCGCGTGACCTACTAGTCCCTCCCCTGAGGCTAGCCGGCGTGGCGCTTGTCGCCACGCCGGCGCTTTTTGTCAGGCGCGCCCGCAAGGCTCATTCATGACCGAGGCTTCCACCCCTTCGATCGCGCCCTCCGACCGGGACGGCGCGATTTCGCGTATCGTGATCGTCGGCGGCGGGGCGGCCGGATGGATGGCGGCCGCGGCGCTCTCCCGCGTGCTGGGGCCGCGCGGTCCGTCGATCACGCTCGTCGAGTCCGAGGAAATCGGCATCGTCGGCGTCGGCGAGGCGACCATCCCGCCGATCCGCACCTTCAACGCCCTGATCGGGCTGGACGAGGCCGCCTTCGTCCGCGAGACGCAAGGCACCTTCAAGCTGGGCATCGAGTTCGTCGACTGGACCCGGCTGGGCGACCGCTATTTCCATCCGTTCGGCGTCTACGGCCACGACTTCGGCGTCGCGCCGTTCGAGGCCGTCTGGCGGCGCCTGCGACGTGGGGGCGAGGCGCAAGGCCTGGACGCCTATTCGGTCTGCGCCCGCGCGGCCGCCGGGGGCCGTTTCGCTCCGTTGCCCCAGGCCAGCGGCGGACCGCCGCCGATGGGCTACGCCTTCCATTTCGACGCGACCCTCTACGCGCGGATGCTGCGAACCCACGCCGAGGCCGCCGGCGTCGTTCGTCGCGAGGGCAAGGTCGTCGACATCGCCCTGCGCGGCGCCGACGGCTTCGTCGAGGCCGTCACCCTGGCCGACGGCGAGCGGATCGCCGGCGACCTGTTCATCGACTGCTCGGGCTTTCGTTCGCTGCTGCTTGGCCAAACCCTGGGGACGCCGTTCGAGGACTGGTCGCGCTGGCTGCCCAACGACCGCGCCCTGGCTGTGCCCTCGGCCAATGTCGGCCCGTCCACGCCGTTCACCCGCTCGACGGCCCGCGAGGCCGGCTGGCAATGGCGCATTCCGCTGCAGCACCGCACCGGCAACGGCTACGTCTTCTCCAGCCAGCATGTGTCGGTCGACGAGGCGACGGCGACCCTGCTGTCGGGCCTCGACGGCGAGCCGTTGGCCGAGCCGCGGCTGCTGACCTTCCAAGCCGGTCGGCGCGAGGCCTGCTGGGCCAAGAACGTCGTGGCCCTGGGCCTGGCCTCCGGTTTCCTGGAGCCGCTGGAATCGACCAGCATCCACCTGATCCAGGCGGGCATAGCGCGCCTTCTGGAAATGCTGCCGACCCGCGCTTTCGAGCCGGCCGACGCGCGGCGCTACAACCGCCTGATGGCGGCCGATTTCGACGATGTCCGCGACTTCCTGGTGCTGCATTTCCACCTCACCCAGCGCGACGACACGCCGTACTGGCGCGAGCTGCGGGCGATGACGCCGCCCGATAGCCTTGTCGAGCGGCTGGCCATCTACCGCGCCACCGGCCGGATCTTCCGCGAAACCGACGCACTGTTCACCAAGACCAGTTGGCTGGCGGTGCTGGAAGGGCAGGGCGCGCAAGCGCTGGGCGACGATCCGCTGGCGCTGGCGGTTCCCCAAGACGCGGCGGCCGCGCGCCTGGCCAAGATCGCCGAGCTGGCGGGCCAGGCGGTCGACCGCATGCCGACGCACGGCGACTTCATCGCCGCGCACTGTCTGGCGCGGACGCCGGCCCCGGTCTAGAGATCAATTGTCTGATAAATGAAACCGGGTTCGCCGGTCGGGAGGGTGCGTATGAAGAAGCTTCTGTTGGCCAGTGTCGCCTGGTTGGGTCTGGCCACGGTCGCGGCCGCCGAGGGGCCCCAGGTCCAGCCGGTTCAGGTGGACGCCTCGCGTCCGGACTGGGAGAACCCGGCGGTGTATGCGCGGGGCAAGCTGGCGGCCAGCGCGACGCACTTCCCGTTCGAGAGCCGCGCGGCGGCCCTGGCCGGCGACCCGACCCAGTCGAGCCGCTACCAGACCCTGGACGGCCCATGGTCGTTCAGCTTCTCGCCCTCGTCGGACGCGGTTCCCGACGGCTTCGAGAAGCCCGACTATGACGTCAGCGGCTGGAAGACCATCAAGGTCCCGGCGATGTGGCAGACCGAAGGCTACGACCAGCCGCGCTACAACAACATCACCTATCCGTTTCCGGCCAACCGCCCGCTGATTCCGCACGCCACCAATCCGGTCGGCTCGTACCGCAAGAGCTTCGAGATCCCGGCGAGCTGGTCGGGCCAGGACGTCATCCTGCACATCGGCGCGGCCGGTTCGGCCTATCGGGTGTGGGTCAACGGCATGGAGGCCGGCTATTCCGAAGACTCCAAGCTGCCCAGCGAGTTCGACGTCACCAAGCTCTTGAAAGCCGGCCAGAAGAACGTGGTGGCTATCCAGATCCNTGGAGGCCGGCTATTCCGAAGACTCCAAGCTGCCCAGCGAGTTCGACGTCACCAAGCTCTTGAAAGCCGGCCAGAAGAACGTGGTGGCTATCCAGATCCATCGCTGGTCAGACGGCTCCTACCTGGAGGACCAGGACTTCTGGCGGGTCTCGGGCATCGAGCGCTCAGTCTATCTGAAGGCCGCGCCCAAGGCTCGGCTGACGGATCTCTTCGTCCACGCCGGCCTCGACAAGGCCTATCGCGACGGGGTGCTGTCGACCGACGTGGCCCTGACGGCGCGCACTCAGCCAGTGACCGTCCGCATGACCCTGCTCGACGGCGACAAGGCGGTGCTGACGAAGGAGGCCNGTGCTGTCGACCGACGTGGCCCTGACGGCGCGCACTCAGCCAGTGACCGTCCGCATGACCCTGCTCGACGGCGACAAGGCGGTGCTGACGAAGGAGGCCAAGGTCGCCGCCGGGGCCGCCAGGACCGAGACCCTGTCGGCGTCCGTTCCCGGCGTGCGCCAGTGGACCGCCGAGACCCCCAACCTCTACGCCCTGCTGGTCGAGGTGCTCGACGCGAAGGGCGGCGTGATCCAGGCCACGCCGCAGCGGATCGGCTTCCGCACCGTCGAGATCAAGGACGGCCGCGTGGCGGTCAACGGCAAGCCCATCGTCATCCGCGGCGTCAATCGCCACGAGCACGACCCGGAGACCTTCCACGTCATCTCCGAAGCCTCGATGCGCCGCGACATCGAGCTGATGAAGCGCNATCGTCATCCGCGGCGTCAATCGCCACGAGCACGACCCGGAGACCTTCCACGTCATCTCCGAAGCCTCGATGCGCCGCGACATCGAGCTGATGAAGCGCAACAACATCAACGCCGTGCGCACCTCGCACTATCCCAACGCCGAGCTCTGGTACGCCCTGGCCGACGAGTACGGCCTCTATGTCATGGACGAGGCCGACATCGAGAGCCANCGCCGTGCGCACCTCGCACTATCCCAACGCCGAGCTCTGGTACGCCCTGGCCGACGAGTACGGCCTCTATGTCATGGACGAGGCCGACATCGAGAGCCATGCGTACATGGACTACGCGAACAAGCATCCGGAGCTGCGGCCCAAGTTGCAGATCGGCTTCGATCCGGCCTGGGAGGGCGCTCACGTCAGCCGCGTCCTGAACATGGTCGAGCGCGACAAGAACCACCCGTCGGTGATCTTCTGGTCACTGGGCAACGAGGCCGGGATCGGACCCAATTTCGAGAAGGCGGCCGGCGAGGCCCGCAAGCGCGATCCGTCGCGCCTGATCTCGTATCTCGGCTGGGGCACCCTGGACTGGGAGCATGCCCCGAACAGCTATGTCGACGTCTACGCGCCGATGTACGACGACGTCGAGAAGATGGTCGACTGGGCGCTGGATCCGACCCGCACCCAGCCGATGATCCAGTGCGAATATTCCCACATGCAGGGTAACTCCGGCGGGAACTTCAAGGAGTACTGGGACACCATCTACAAGTACGACAAGCTGCAGGGCGGCTTCATCTGGGACTGGGTCGACCAGTCGATGTACCGCTACGCCAAGGATGGTCGCCGCTACTGGGGCGACGGCGGCGAGTACGGTCCCAACCCCGGCGGCGACGTCGAGTTCGGCGACGGCCTGAACCAGCCCGACCGCACCCCCAACCCGCACATCTACGAGGTCCAGAAGGTCCTCTCGCCGATCCAGTTCGAGGGCTTCGATCCGGCGACCGGCGCGGTGACGGTGCGCAACCGCCACGACTTCCGCGACCTGTCCGGCTTCGCGTTCGAGTGGGTGCTGCAGGAGAACGGCGTCACCGTCGCGTCGGGCGACCTGCTGGCGCTGGCGACCAAGGCGCGGGCCACGGAGACCGTCACGCTGCCGCTGCCCAAGATCGAGCGCAAGCCGGGGGCGGAGTACTTCGTCACCGTTCGCGCCAAGGCCAAGGCGGGCGCCGTGCCCCTGACGCCAGAGGGCTATGTGGTCGGCTGGGAGCAGTTCGCCCTCGGCCAGCCGGCGGCTCCCGTCTTCCAGGCGGCCAAGGGTGCGGTCGAGCTGAAGGACGCCGCCGACGCGGTCATCCTGTCGGCGGGCGGAACCAGCCTGACCGTGGATCGCAAGACCGGCCTGGTCTCCGGCTACGGCAAGGCCGGCGCGGCCCTGCTGACCGGTGGCCAGCCCAACTTCTTCCGGGCCGAGATCGACAACGACACCCTGACCGGCACCGTCTCGCAGCAGACGCCGTGGAGGGCGATGACCAAGGAACGGCAGGTCCGCGCGATCACCAGCCGCCGCCTGCCGGGCGGCGGGGCCGAGGTCGTCGTCGACCATGAGCTGGGGGCGGGCGCGGCGCGCTTCGTCACCACCTACACGATGAACGGCGACGGGACCGTCGACGTGGCCGGCCTGCTGACGCCGCTGAAGAGCGACCTGCCGCCGCCGGTGCGGGTGGGGATGTGGTTCTCGATGCCAACCAGCCTCAAGACGGTCGAGTGGTACGGCCGAGGCCCGCACGAGAGCTATGTCGATCGCAAGACCAGCGCCCCGATCGGCCTGTGGCGCGGGGCGATCGCCGAGCAGAACCACGACTACATGCGGCCCCAGGACACCGGCAACAAGGTCGACGTGCGCTGGATGGAGGTCTCGGGCGAGGGCAAGGGCCTGCGGGTCCGGGGCGCGAGCCCGCTGATGATGAACGTCCTGGCCTTCCCCTACATGGACCTCTACCGCCGTCCGGAAGGGACCTGGAAGAGCACCGACATCACGCCGCACGGCGAGGTCTCGCTGCTGGTCGACGGCGCCCAATGGGGTGTCGGCGGCGACACGGCCTGGAACCATGTCGGCCAGCCGCACATGCAATACCGCACCAAGCTGGAGCCGACCCGCGTGGCCTTCCGGCTCGAGCCCTTCGACGGTGAAGGCACGACGCCCGACAAGGCCGCGCCGGCCCAGGCGACCATGCCGCAATAGATCGCGAAGGAGGAGACGGCCGTTCGATGGACGACCGTCTCCCGCAGCTCATCGTTGGTGTGACTAAGAGGTATTAAATTGGTCGCATCGATCGTCGAGCGTGGCGATCGTGCTGTTGCCTTTTCAGGCGAAATGAAACCAAAATTCCATCCGCTGGAAAATTCCCGCTTGTGAAGCCCTGCGGCCGCGTTGTCTAAGGATATGGGGCGACACGGCTCCGGGGTTTGTGAGGGGCGTTGGCCTGGTAGGAGCGCCTTCAATAGTCTTCCGCCGTCCAGGGTGACGCGAAGAGGTATTGAAATGGTCTCTACCGGGGCGCTGGTGTGCATGACCGCTTTTGTAAATCGACGTCAGGCGCTGACCGCCGGGCTGGCCGCCGCGCTGGCGGGGCCCGCCTTGGCCGCGAACCCGGCCGGGTCGACCACCGCCGCCAAGGCCAGCCTCACGCGTCTGTTCGGCAAGCGCTTGGCGGGCGTGTCCCTGCGCCTGGCGCCAAGCGACGGGCGCGCCTGGTATTCGGTCAGCGGTCAGGGCGGAAAGCTCTCGATCACCGGCGACAGCCCCGTGGCCCTGGTGCGCGGCGCCTACGCCTATCTGCGCCAGGCCGGCTTGGCCCATGTCAGCTGGGAGGGGGATCGGATCACCCAGGGCGGCGCCTTGCCCGCCGCGACCGGTGGCCGGGTCGAGAGCCCGTTCAAACACCGCGCCTATCTGAACACCTGCACCTACGGATACACGACGCCGTGGTGGGGCTGGGGGCGGTGGAGCCGCGAGATCGACTGGATGGCGGCGCACGGCGTCGACATGCCCCTGGCCATGGAAGGCCAGGAATATGTCTGGCGGGCGCTGTGGCGTGAGTTCGGCCTGACCGAGGTCGAACTGGCCGACTACTTCTCGGGCCCCGCCTTCACGCCCTGGCAGCGCATGGGCAATATCGAAGGCTACCGCGCCCCGCTGCCGACGGCCTGGATCGACAAGAAGAAGGATCTGCAGGTCAAGATCCTGGGCCGTATGCGGTCGCTGGGCATGAGCCCCATCCTGCCGGCCTTCGGCGGCTACGTGCCCAAGGCCTTCGCCCAGAAGCATCCGGAAGCCCGCATCTATCGGATGCGGCCATGGGAGGGCTTCCACGAGACCTACTGGCTGGACCCCGCCGACCCGCTGTTCGCCAGGATCGCCGGCCGGTTCCTGGCGCTGTACGCCCAGACCTACGGGGCGGGGACCTACTACCTGGCCGACTCGTTCAACGAGATGCTGCCGCCGATCAACGCCGATGGCGCGGACGCCCGCGACGCGGCCTATGGCGACGGGGCGGCCAACACCGCCGCGACCAAGACCAAGGTCGAGATCGATCCGGCCCTCAAGGCCAAGCGCCTGGCCGCCTACGGCAAGGCGCTCTACGACTCGATCCGCCAGGGCCAGCCGGACGCCGTCTGGGTGATGCAGGGCTGGCTTTTCGGCGCCGACAGCCACTTCTGGGATCCGCCGGCCATCTCGGCCTATCTGAGCCTGGTTCCCGACGACCGGCTGATGGTCCTGGACATCGGCAACGACCGCTATCCCAACGTCTGGAAGAACGCCAAGGCCTTCGGCGGCAAGCCGTGGATCTATGGCTACGTGCACAACTACGGGGCCAGCAACCCGGTCTACGGCGACCTCGACTACTACCGTCGGGATCTCATGGCGATCGCGGCCAATCCCGACACCGGCAAGTTGGCCGGCTTCGGCATGTTTCCCGAGGGGCTGCACAACAATTCGATCGTCTACGAGGCCGCCTTCGACCAGGCCTGGGGCGCGGGCCAGGAGTCGCTGCCGGCCTGGCTGTCGACCTACGCCCGCTCGCGCTATGGCCGGACCACGCCCGCGCTGGACGCGGCCTTGGGCCAGCTGGTCCAGGCCGCCTATTCGACCCGCTACTGGTCGCCGCGCTGGTGGAAGAGCAAGGCCGGCGCCTATCTGTTCTTCAAGCGCCCGACCGCGACGATCGGCGAGTTTCCGCCCCATCCCGGCGACCGCGTCCAGCTGGACGCCGCCGTCCGCGCCCTGGCGGTCCAGGCCGGCGCCTTCGCCGACCAGCCGCTGTTCGTGCTGGACCTGGTCGACGCCACCCGGCACCTGGCCAGCCTCGAGATCGACGGCCAACTGCAGGCCGCCGTCGCCGCCTATCGCCAGGGGGACGTGGCCGCCGGCGACCGGGCGCGCGGCGAGGTCGAGGCCCTGGCGCGCGCTATCGACGCCCTGCTGGGCGTCCAGCCCGAGACCCTGGCCACCTGGATCGACGATGCTCGCGCCTATGGCGACACCCCGGCGGACGCGGCGGCCTATGTCGCCAACGCCAAGGCCCAGGTCACGATCTGGGGCGGGGAGGGCAACCTCAACGACTACGCCTCCAAGGCCTGGCAAGGTCTCTATCGCGACTTCTACCTGCCGCGCTGGTCGCGGTTCCTCGACGCCCTGAAGGCGGCGGGGGCCGGACCGTTCGACGAGGCGGCCGTCACCCGTGACGGCGTCGCCTGGGAGCGCGCCTGGGTCGCCGCCGATGTCACCTATCGCCGCGAGCGGCCGGCCGATCCGGTCGGCGGCGTGAAGGCCCTGATCGCTCGCCTGGACCAGGCCCGAGGGAAAACCGCATGACCAAGCCCGCCACGCGTTTCCTGTCCCTGGACGTCTTCCGGGGTCTGACGGTCTGCCTGATGATCGTCGTCAACACCAATGGTCCCGGCGCGAAGGCCTATACACAGCTGGTCCATGCCCCGTGGTTCGGGTTCACGGCGGCGGACGCGGTGTTCCCGTCGTTCCTGTTCGCCGTCGGCTGCTCGATGGCCTTCGCCTTCTCGCGGCCGATCCCGACGGGCGAGTTCATGGCCAAGGTGCTGCGGCGCACGGCCCTGATCTTCCTGCTGGGCTTCCTGATGTACTGGTTCCCGTTCGTCCACAAGGTCGACGGGCACTGGGCGCTGAGCCCGTTTTCCAACACGCGGGTGATGGGCGTGCTGCAGCGCATCGCCCTCTGCTACATGCTGGCCGCGTTCGCCGTGCGCTGGCTGTCGCCGCGTCTGATCGTCGTGCTGTCGGTCGCGCTGCTGCTGGGCTACTGGGCGATCCTGATGGCCTTCGGCGATCCGGGCGATCCGCTGTCCAAGCTGGGCAACGCCGGCACTCATCTGGACCTGTGGCTGATCGGCCAGAACCACCTCTATCGCAAGGACGGCGGGTTCGACCCCGAAGGCTTGCTGGGAACCCTGCCGGCGACGGTCAACGTGCTGGCCGGCTACCTGGCCGCGCGCTTCCTGAAGGAAGCGCCCGCCGCCCGCCGCGCCACCCTGCGCATGGCCCTGGCCGGTGTCGTCCTGATCGTGGCCGCGCTGGCCTGGAGCCTGGCCTTCCCGATTGCCAAGAAGCTGTGGACCAGCAGTTTCGTCCTGCTGACCGTGGGCCTGGACCTGATGGTGCTGGCCGCCCTGACCGCGCTGCTGGAAGGCAAGGCGCCCAATCCGGCGACGCGCTTCTTCCAGGTGTTCGGCCTCAATCCGCTGGTGATCTACCTGTTCTCCGAGCTGTTCGTGACGGTGCTGGGCATGATCGAGGTCGAGCCTGGCGTCGGGCTCTACGCGTGGGTCGGGGTCCACGTGTTCCAGGCGCTCACGCCGGGCGCGTTGGGCTCGCTGCTGTGCGCGATCGCCTACATGCTGGTGTGCTGGCTGCTCGGCTATGTCATGGATCGCCGCGGGATCGTCGTGAAGCTGTAGGAGCCCTATGCGCCTGTCCGTTCGTATCGCCGCCGTCGCGGTCGCCCTGCTGTCGGCGACGTCGGCTTGGGGCGACCAGCTCGAGAAGGTCATCATCCTCAGCCGCCACGGCGTGCGGGCCGCGATGTCGACGCCGGAGCGGCTGGAGGAGGCCTCGGCCCGCCCGTGGCCGCGCTTCGACGTCCCGCCCGGCCACCTGACCGCGCGCGGCGGCCAGCTGGTCGAGCTGATGGGCGGCTATTATCGCCAGCTCTACGCCGCCGAGGGGCTGTTGAAGCCCGGCGACTGTGGCGCGGTCTACTACTGGGCCAACGTCACCCAGCGCACCATCGCCACCGCCGGCGCCTATGCTCGGGCCCTGTCACCCGGCTGCGCGGTCCCCGTCAACACGGTGGGCGAGGGGCGGTTCGATCCGATGTTCGAGCCGGTCAAGGCCGGCGTCGCCACGCCCGACCCGGCTCTAGCGCGCGCCGCGGTGGCCGGCCGGGTCGGCGGCGACCTCTCCGCCTGGAGCGCCAGCCATCGACAAGAGGCCGAACAGCTCGACGCCTTCCTGATGCAATGCACCCAGGGGCCTTGCCCGCCGATCCCCGGCAAGCGCCGGATCCTGGACGCCAAGCCCGGCTTCGTCGACGGCGAGGAGCTGGCCAGCCTGTCCGGTCCGGAGGCCTTCGCGTCGGGCGTCACCGAGAGCCTGCTGATGGCCTGGGCCGACGGGCGCGACTTCGCCGGTCTCGGCTGGAAAGGCGTCGACGAGCCGACGCTGACCCGCACCTTCTTCCTGCACCAGGCCGAGTTCGATCTGCGCCTGCGCACGCCCTACATCGCCAAGGCCCTGTCCAGTCAGATCGCGGGGCGCCTGCTGGCCACTCTAAAGCCGAGCGTCTCGCCGGCGATGATCGGTCCCGGCGACGCGCGAGTGGTGGTGATCGCCGGCCATGACGGAACCCTGGCGTTGCTGGGCGGCCTGCTGCGCCTGGAATGGACGCTGCCGAGCTACCAGCCCAATCAGATCCAGCCCGGCGCGGCCTTGGTATTCGAGCGCTGGCGGCGCGCCGATGGCGTTCGGGTGATCCGGGCTCGCTTCACCGGCCAAAGCCTGGGTCAGCTGCGCGCCGCCACGCCGCTGAGCTTGGCCGCTCCGCCGTCGAGCGCGCCGGTGTTCATCCCTGGCTGCAGCACCGCGACACCGGCCTTCGACTGTCCGCTCGACAAGTTCGACGCTGTCGTGGGCCAGGCGATACGCTTCTAGGACCGCGCCGCGCCCGGCGCGGCCGTGGAAGCGCGCGGAACCAGGGTCAGCCCGGCGTTGACGTGGCGGCGCTCGTCCTCGCCGTCCTGGCGGATGAGGGCGGCGGCCATGGACACGGCGGTCGCCGCCATCTCGGCGATCGGCTGACGGATGGTGGTCAGTTCGGGCCAGACGGTCGAGGCCACCGGCGTGTCGTCGAAGCCGCCGATGCTGAGTTCGCTGGGCACGTCCAGGCCCAGACCATGGGCCACGGCGCTGACGGCGGCGGCCATGTCGTCATTGGCCGCGAAGATCGCCGACGGACGTTTGCCCGTCGCCAGCAGTTGGCGGGCGGCGTCCAGGCCCGAGCGATAGGTGAAGTCGCCGTCGGCGACACGGGCGTCGGGGACGGCCAGGCCGGCGGCGGCCATGGTCTCGCGGAAACCTTCCTCGCGCCGACGGGCGGTGGAGTGCTTCGGATCGCCCCGAATGAAGGCGATGTCGACGTGGCCAAGGTCGATCAGGTGCCGGGTCATCATCCGCGCGCCGGCATAGTCGTCGACGAAGACCGCCGCCTTCTCGGGACGCGGCGTGGCGGTGGCGAAGCTGACCGAGGGCACGCGCTCGCGTTCCAGATAGGCGAACACCTCCGGGTCATCGCACAGCGGCGGCGGCAGGACGATGGCGCGGACGCCGGCCTCGACCAGCTTGCGCACGGCGGCCAGCGGCGTCGGATGGGCCGGCGTCGGCTCGATCAGCAGCTGGTTGCCGCTGGCGCTGGCCTCCTTGAACGCGCCCATCAGGAAGTTGCTGAGGTTGGACGAGTTCGGGTTCGAATAGAGCAGGCCGATCTGGGCGATGCCGGTGCGGGTGGCGCGGGCCTGGGTGTTGGGGCGGTAGCCGAGTGTCTGGATCGCCGCGTTGACCCGCTCGCGGACCGGGGCGCTGACGTGCGGATAGTCGTTGACCACCCGCGAGGCCGTCATGGACGAGACCCCCGCGTGGCGCGCCACGTCGTGGATGGTGGGCGTCTGCCGCCGCTGTCCGCTCAAGACTCGCCCTCATACGCTGGCGCGACTCTCTGTCGGAGTCCGCGCTCACGGACACTCTACCGAAGTCCCGGGGGCGATGTCCAAGCGCACGCGCTACGACCTTGGTCCCGTATCGGCGACGGCTTGCCAAGGGCGGCGTCCTCAGGTTTGATATCGTTATCATAAGCGGTGACGCAAAAAGAGTTGGGGTGGAGCGTGTCGGGAGAAGAACGGTCGGAAGACGTGGGCGGACCGGCGCGACGCGCGGTTCTGGCGGGCGCGGGCGCGGCGCTGCTCGCGGGGCCCGCCTGGGCGGCCAAGGGCCAGGGGCTCGAGGTCGTTTCGCCGGACGGCCGGGTTCGGCTGCGATTGAGCGTCGGCGCGAGCGAGCTCACCTGGACTGTGACGCGCGCGGGACGGGCGGTGCTGGCCCCCAGCCCGCTAGGCCTAGTCCTGGCGGACGGCCGGCGGCTGGGATCCGGCGCGCGCCTGACCGGCGTGACGCACCGGCGGGAGCAAGGCGCCTGGACGCCGCCCTACGGGATCCGCGCCCGCTATGACCAGGCCTGTTCCGAGTTGACCGCCGAATTCGAGCAACCCGACACGGGCATCCGCTTCGCGGTGGTCGCTCGCGCCTACGACCACGGCTGCGCGGTGCGCTACGTCCTGCGTGGCGCGCCCGGCGGCGCCGTGAAGCTGGCGGGGGAGGCGACCGGGTTCGTCCTGCCGCCGGAGACCGTCCTCTACGCCAGCCGTGACGAGGGCGAGTACCAGCGCACCGCGCCGGCCGGCCTGGCGCCGGTGGTCCATCCGGCTCTGACCGCCAGCGCCGACAAAGGTCCGTTCGCGGATCTGCCGGTGACGGCGATGATCCCGGGCGCGGCGGTGCTGATCGCCGAGTCCGACCGCCTGGACTATCCGCGCGCCATGCTGAAGGCCGACGGCGCTAAGCTGGACGTCCACCTGATGCGTTTCCCGGGACGCGCCGACGGCTGGTCCGGGCCAGGCGATACGCCGGCGGAGGAGAGCTTCGACTTCGCGATCGGCCAGGCCAGCCCGTGGCGCGTGCTGCTGGTCGCCGAGACCGAGGCGGGCCTGATCGAGCACGCCGACCTGATCACGACCTTGGCCTCGCCGAACCGGCTGGGCGACGTGCGCTGGATCAAGCCGGGCCGGGCGGTGCGGGTTCGCAAGTCATACTCGATGGCCGGAACGATGGAGGTCATCGCCTTCGCCGCCGCGCACAAGCTGGACTACATCGAGTTCGACGCCCACTGGTACGGCGACGGCACGGACCCCAGCGACGCCACCCGCGCTATACCGGCCCTGGACATGCCCGCCATCGTCGCGGCGGCGCGCGCGAAGGACCTGGGCGTCATCCTCTATGTCGACCGCGTGCCGGCTATGCGCCAGCGCGACGCGATCCTTTCGACCTACAAGGCCTGGGGCGTGGCGGGGATCAAGTTCGGCTTCGTCTGGGAGGGCCGCCAGTCGGACAACCGGTTCATTGTCGACCTGATCCGCGCGTGCGGCGAGCACGGCCTGCTGGTGAACCTGCACGACAACCTGCGCCCGGCGGGGCTGGAGCGGACCTATCCGAACTATGTCGCCCTGGAGGGCGTGCGCGGAAACGAGCAGTTCCCGACCGCCCGCCACAACGTCACCCTGCCGTTCACCCGGGCCGTGGCGGGGCCGATCGACTACACGATCTGCTACGCCCACGAGCGCAACCAGACGACCAACGCCCACCAGCTGGCGATGGCCGCCGTCTACTACAATCCGCTGACCTTCCTCTACTGGTACGACACGCCGGCCAAGTACGCCGGCAAGCCGTGGCCGGAGCTGGCCTGGTTCGACGAGTGTCCCACCGTCTGGGACGAGACCCGCGCCCTGGCCGGACGCATCGGCGAGTACGTGGTGGTGGCGCGTCGGCATGGCGACCGCTGGTTCCTCGGGGCCATGACCAACGAGACGCCGCGCGTGCTGAAGCTCCCGCTGAGCTTCCTGGGCAAGGGCGTCCGCCGAGCGCGGGTGTTCGCCGATGGCCCGGCCGGCGCCAAGGCCAACCAGACGCCGGTGGTGCTGTCCGAGATCCGGGTCGGCCCAGGCGACGTCCTCATCCTTGACCTCAAGCCGAGCGGCGGCCAAGCGGTCTTGTTCGAAGCCTCGGAGGTCAAGGCGTGAGCAAGCGGTCGATCCTTCTCGCCCTGGCCCTGCTGGCCGCCTCGCCGACGTTCGCGGCGGAGCAGAAGGCGTGGCTGCCGGATCAAGGCGACGGGACCTATCGCAACCCCGTGTTGGCGGGGGACTATTCCGATCCGGACGTGATGCGGGTCGGCCAATTCTACTACCTGACCGCCTCGTCGTTCACGAACACGCCGGGCCTGCCGATTCTGCGCTCGACCGATCTGGTGAACTGGACGCTGATCGGCCACGCCCTCACCGACATCCCGCCCGTGGCCCATCACATGACCCCGCGCCGCGGCGGCGGGGTCTGGGCGCCCGCCATCCGCCATCACGGCGGCAAGTTCATGATCTACTATCCGGATCCGGACTTCGGGGTGTTTCTGGTCACCGCCAAGGATCCGGCCGGGCCGTGGAGCAAGCCGGTGCTGGTCGACGACGCCAAGGGCATGATCGATCCCGCGCCGTTCTGGGATGACGACGGCCAAGGCTGGCTGGTCCACGGCTGGGCGCGCAGCCGCGCGGGCATCGCCAACGTCATCAGCCTGCGAAGGCTGAACGCGGCGGGCGACAAGGCCGTGGGCGAGCGGATCAAGATCATCGATGGCGAAACCCAGCTCAAGGTCATGACCTCGCGCGGGCCGTTCCCGTGGATGACCACCGAGGGCCCCAAGCTCTACAAGCGCGACGGCTGGTACTATGTGTTCGCGCCCAGTGGCAGCGTGAAGGGCGGCTGGCAGGGCGTGTTCCGCTCGCGCAAGCTGACCGGGCCCTATGAGGGCCGCGACGTGCTGGATCAGGGCAAGACCGAGGTCAACGGCCCGCACCAGGGCGCCTGGGTGACCACGCCCACGGGTGAGGATTGGTTCCTGCACTTCCAGGACTTCGACTCCTACGGCCGCCGGGTCTGGCTGCAGCCGATGGCCTGGAAGGACGGCTGGCCGGTGATCGGGACCGACCCCGATGGCGACGGCATCGGCGAACCGGTGCTCACGTATCGCAAACCCAAGAGCGCCGTGGCCTCGGCGATCGCCGCCCCGCCGGACAGTGACCGCTTCGACGGCAAGCTGTCGCCGGCCTGGCAGTGGAACGCCAATGCGCAGGCCGACTGGGCGGACCTGAAGGCCGCGCCCGGCAAGCTGCGCCTGAAGTCGATCTCGGGTTCGGAGAACCTCTGGGAAGTCGGGGCGCTTCTGACCCAGAAGCTGCCGGCCGAGCGATTCACCGTTACCACCAAGCTGACCTTCGCGCCGCGCGCGGTGGGGGAGCGGACGGGCCTTGTGATGTTCGGCTCGGACTATGCCTGGCTCGGCCTGCGCAACGGCAAGGACGGGCTGTCCCTGGTCCGTGTGGACCGCGCGGGCGCCGACGCCTTCAAGCCTGAGCAGGTCACGAAGGTGCTGGAAACCGCGCCCGCCACCGTGTGGTTGCGGCTGTCGGCAGAGCCGGTGACCGTGGCCGATCCGCCGCCGGGCTTCTCGCCTTATTGGCCGTCGATGCTGCGCTCGACCCACGCCAAGGTGACGTTCAGCTACAGTCTCGACGGCGTGACCTATAGGCCCGCGGGCGAGCCGTTCGTCAGCAAGCCTGGCCGCTGGGTCGGCGCCCAGATGGGCCTGTTCGCCCAGGCGCCCAGCGGCACGCCGTCCAATACCTCGACCCGTATCGGCTGGTCGGACGTCGAAGAGTTTCTCGTCGGTCCTTGATCGCGGACACCGACGCGTTTGATCGCGCGCCGGCGCCTGCTAAGGACTGTGTTTGTTATCGTCACCAATCGCGAGGCCGCTTGACCGAAACGCGTGAGAGCAAGGCCCGGAAACGTCGAGAGCCCGCCAAGGCCGACGACCCCTCGCGGCCCATCACCATCCACGACGTGGCGCGCCACGCCGGGGTCGGCTCGATGACGGTGTCGCGGGTGATCCGGGGCGCGGCCAATGTCAGTCCGGCCATGCGCGAGCGGGTCGAGGCCTCGGTGCGCGCTCTGAACTACCAGGTCAATGTCGCGGCGCGGGCGACGCGTTCCCGGACCACGGCGGCGCGGATCGGCATCCTCTACAGCAACCCCAGCGCCTCGTATCTCAGCGAGATCATGGTCGGCGGGCTGGAGCAGAGCTCCAAGCTGGCCAGCCACCTGCTGCTGGAGCGCTGCGAGGGTCTGGCTGGCCAGCAGGCGGCCGTGAAGCGGCTGCTGGCGGCGGGCGTGGACGGGGTGATCCTGCCGCCGCCGCTGTGCGACTCCCGGCCGACCATCAACCGTTTGCGCGCCGCCGGGGTGACTGTCCTGGCCCTGGCGACGGCGCGGCCGATGCCGGACGTTTCCTGCGTACGGATCGACGACTTCCAGGGAGCCTTGGCCATGACGCGGCGGCTGGTGGCCTTGGGTCATCGCGACATCGCGTTCATCAAGGGCGATCCGCTGCACACCCCCACCGAGGTGCGCTTCGAAGGCTTCGCGGCGGGCATGGCCGAGGCAGGGATCACGGTCCGGCAGGAATGGATCGCCGAGGGCCTGTTCACCTATCGCTCGGGCCTGGCGGCGGCCGAGCAGTTGCTGGACGGACCGATGCGACCCACCGCGATCTTCGCCAGCAACGACGACATGGCCGCCGCGGCCCTGGCCGTCGCCCATGGCCGCCAGATTGCCGTACCCCAGGACCTGACCGTCTGCGGCTTCGACGACACCGCGGTGGCGACCACGGTCTGGCCCGAGCTGACCACCATCCACCAGCCCATCGCCGCCATGGGGCGGACGGCCGTGGCGCTGATCGCCGACCAGATCCGCGCCGAAAAAGCCGGCGGCGACCCCGCGCCCGACCATCATCTGATGAAGTTCACCCTGATCGAGCGCGGCTCGTCGGGACCGGCGCCGGGCGTCTAGGCGGTCACTGCCGCCAGCGCCCGGACCTCGTCCAGCGACCACAGCCGCGCGGCGCCCCGCACGCCCGAGGCGTCGCCCCAGACGGCGGGCGCGATCCTGGCGCGCCATGGGTCGGCGAAAACGCGTGGCGCGATCAGGGCCGGCAGGCGGGCGTAGATTTCCGAGACGTTCGACAGCCCGCCGCCCAGCACGATCACGTCGGGATCGACGATGTTACACAGCACGGCGACGGCCCGGCCCAGGCGATCCAGATAGCGGTCGAAGGCGGCGGTCGCCTCGGCTTCGCCGGCGCGAAAGCGGCCGATGATCGCCTCGCCCGGCAGGTCCAGCCCGGTGGCGCGGCGGAAGTCGTGGCGCAGGCCGGTGCCGGAGATCCACATCTCCAGGCACCCGCGCTGGCCGCACCAGCATTGGGGTCCGTCCTGCTCCTCGTCCGTTGGCCAGGGCAGCGGCATGTGGCCCCATTCGCCGGCGATGCCGTTGGGACCCTCGATCAGCTTGCCGTCGATGGTCAGGCCGCCGCCGCAGCCGGTGCCCAGGATGATGGCGAAGGCGAGCTTGGCGCCGGCCGCCGCGCCGTCTACGGCCTCGGACAGCGCCAGGCAATTGGCGTCGTTGGCTAGCCGCACAGGACGGCCCAGGGCCTCGGACAGATCCTCGCGGAAGCGGCGGCCGTTCAGATACAGCGAGTTGGCGTTGCGCATCACGCCGGACGCCGGCGAGATCGAGCCGGGCGCGCCGACGCCCAGCGTCCCGCGCTGGCCAACCTGCTGCTCAAGCTTGGCCACCAGATCGCGCACCACCGTCAGCGCCGCGTCGTAGCCGCCGGGGTTCGGAACGCGTGCTCGGGCCAGCACCTGGCCGGCCGCGTCCAGGGCGGCGGCCTCGACCTTGGTGCCGCCGAAATCCACGCCGATCTGGATCACCAATAGGGCTCCCAGACGCGCGTCAGGCGCACCAGCGCCTCGAGGAAGAAGTAGTCGCCCCAGATGCAGGCCTCGTCGACGCCGACGCCGTTTGGCATGTGGTAGACGGCATGGGCCAGGACGCCGGTCCCGGCCGGCCCTAAGGGCAACAGGTAGCGCTCGCCCAGCACGTCGACCATGGCCAGGGCGGCGGCCGCATAGGTCTCGCGGTCGGGATCATCCAGCGGCAGGGCGCGGGTCAGCTCCAGCAGGCCGCAGGCGGCAATGGCGGCGGCCGAGCTGTCGCGCGGCTGCGTGTCGTCGGTGAAGACGAGGTCCCAGCAGCAGATCAGGTCTTCCGGCAGGCGATTGAGGAAGTAGTTGGCCAGCCGCGCGGCGACTTCGATCAGCGCCGGGTCGGCGTGGTGGCGGTGAACCAGCGGGAAGCCCGACACACCCCAGGCCTGGCCGCGGGCCCAGCACGAGCTGTCGCTGAAACCCTGGTGGGTGGTCCCGCGCAGGGGCGCGCCGGAGCGCGGGTCCATGAAGAAGGTATGGAAGGTCGAGGCGTCGGGTCGGACGATGTAACGCGCCGCCTGGGCGATGTGGCGGTTGGCGGCCTGAGCGAAGGCGGGCTCGCCGGTCTCTTCCCCGGCCCAGTAGAGCAGGGGGAGGTTCAGGTTGCAGTCGATGATCATCCGGCCAGCCTGGCTGGGGTCGGAGAGGTCGCCCCAGGCCTGGATCACGCCGGCCACGGGCAGATAGCGGTCCAGCAGCTTCCGCGCGGCGGCCAGGGCCGCGTCACGCGCGACGGTGTCGCCCGTCAGCTTCCAGGCGGGGACGCAGGACAGCGAATAGAGAAATCCCAGGTCGTGGTGGTCGACGGCGATCGCGTTGTCGATCCGGTCGCGGAAGCTCAGCACCTGGCGCTCGGCCGCCTCGCGATAGCGGTGCTCGCCGGTGGCTTCCCAAGCCAGCCACAGCATTCCGGTCCAGAAGCCGTTGGTCCATTCGGTGTTGTCGATCGCCGGGTACACGCCGCCCTGGCTGGAGGGGGCGGGGAAGGCGTCGGTGAAAACCTCGAGATTCCGATCGATCCGCTGCAGCACCGCGGCCAGGATCGCGTCGAGACGGGCGCGGTCGGGCCGCGGGCGGCGGAGGATCTCGCCGGCCCGCGCGATGGGGGCGCGCTGGGCGGACTCGCGGGCGGCGGGCGGCCAGGGGGTGGAATGGATCATGTTCAATTGACCTTGGCGAGGTCCGGACCGAGGTCGGCCCGGGCCAGCGGCGGCAGCGGCTCGGCCTCGGCGACGGTCCGGGGCGTGGGGGACAGGCTGAACAGCGAGGCCAGCCAGAAGGCGGCTGCGCCCAGGGCGATCAGCAGGTAGGTGTGGGGGAAGCCGATCAGGTCGTAGCTCTTGCCGACGATCGGCGACAGGATGGCCAGGCCCAGCGAGTGGCCGAAGCTGACGCCCACCAGATAGAGGGTCGAGGCCAGGCGGGTCTCGAAGTGGAAGGCGATGTAGCGGAAGATCGACACCGCCAGGATCGGCAGCTCGATCGCGTGCAGCATCTTCATGGCCGAGATGGCCCACGGACCGGCGACCAACCCCGAGCCGGCGATGCGGACGATCATGATCGACGCCGCCAGCAGCAGGCCTCGCTTGGCGCCGATGCGATTGACGATGAACGGCGCCACAAACAGCATCCCGGCCTCGACGAAGATCTGCGCCGAGTTCAGGTAACCGAACATCGCCGCGCCCTGCTTCGGGTCCGCGAACTGGGAGGCGTAGTAGGCCGGGAACTGCTGGTCGTAGACCTGGTAGAGATTGGTCACGCCCAGGATCAGCACCATGAAACCCCAGAACTTGGGCAGCTTCAGGATGGCCAGCGCGTCCAGCGGCTTCAAGCTGTCGGAGCGCTGACGTTCGTCGTCGGTGGTCTCGACCTTGGTCAAGGCCAGCAGCGGCAGCAGCAGCAGGCCCGCGACCGAGGCCAGGGCGAAGTTGATCATCGGGTCGATGTTGAACAGCCGGCCCGAGAAGAACGCCGCGAAGGCGAAGCCCAGCGAACCCCAAAGGCGCGCGCGGCTGTACTCGAAGCCGTATTTGCGGCCCACGCGGTCGACATAGGACTCGATCGCGTAGCTGCCGGCGATGAAGGTCACGCCCAGATAGGCCCCACCGATCGCCGCGCCCAGCAGCAGGTTGGTCTTCAGCAGCGGCCCGTAGACGAAGGCGAAGAAGGCGCCGGAGAGCAGGACGAGGATACCCACGGTCCAGAGGATGGTCTTGCGCAGCCCCGCCTTGTCCGAGACGAAGCCGTAGATCGGCTGCGAGGCCATGGCGAAGACGAAGTTGGCGGCGAACACCACACCGGTCTGGGCGCCGGTCAGGCCGAGGGTGCGCTTGAGCCACAGGGCCAGCAGCGAGATGCTCATGGCCTGGGCGAAGAAGTACAGGAACAGGAAGGCGCTGAGCAGCGCGTAGTTCTTCTTCTTCAAGTTCATGGCCGGCGCCTCCCTTGTCCGGAGGGGGCCCGCTGCTTCGGCGGACTGACCGGACCTTTCGGTCATAGAACATGCTGATAACGATACCAACTAATTTTCGTCAGCGATCCGCGGTTTTCCGAATGGCTTGCGCAAAGTAACTGATATCGATATCAATTGCACGTCCTTCGGGACCTCCCTCTGCATGGCGGCCTTCGGGCCGATGGGGCGTCGGCGGGTCCGACGCCCCTCCTTTTCGACCGCGGGCGCAGCGTGTCGGGATGGTCCTTCGAGGGCGAGGCGATACAAGAACAAGCTGGACAGCGCCGTCCGAAGGGAGACCGTCCATGATCCGATCCGCCGTCCTGTTGGGCGCTTCCTTGGCGGCCTTGGCGTTGCTGGCGCCCGTGTCCCACGCCTGGTCGCAGGAAACCTCGGAGGCGGGGCTCTACACCTACGCCGCGCCGCCGCCGAAGCTGCTCTACGCTCTGCACAATGACGACTTCACCGTGCGCGTGCGCCGGCCCGGCGGGCCGTGGCGGGACCTCTACGAATATACCGCCAAGATCGACCAGGACGGCCCCAGCGACGTCTCGATGGTGCAGTTCGATTTCGCGGGCGGAACGGTCGAGATCGGGATCGAGAAGAACAACGGCGACTTCCGGCGCGTCGAGGTGCGGCCCGTCGCCAACGCCATCAAGCCCAGGATCGAGAACGGCCGCGTGGTCTTCACGATCGACAAGCCTCAGAACCTGTCCGTCGAGTTCGACGGCGACCGGCTGCACAACCTGCATATCTTCGCTGGCGCGCCGATCCCTCGGCCAGCGCCGGGGCCGGACGTCGTGGTGTTCGAGCCGGGCATCCACGCGCCGCCCGAGGGCGGGGCTTTCTTTCCGGTCAAGTCGGGCCAGACGATCTATGTCGCCGGCGGCGCGCTGCTGCAGGGCACGTTCAGGCCGGAAAAGGTCGAGAACGTCCGGATCATCGGCCACGGCATCGTCGTCCGCCCGGCCGACCAGTTGACGGTCCAGGATTCGCGCAACGTGACGGTCGAGGGCCTGACCTTCCTGACGCCGGCGCACGGCACGATCGCCTGCTCGTCGTCGCGCCAGGTGGCGTTCAAGGACATCAAGACGATCAGCAACGGCCAATGGTCCGACGGCATCAACGTGTTCGCCTGCCAGGACTTCGAGGTCGAACGCGCCTTCGTGCGAACCTCGGACGACAGCATCGCGATCTACGCCACGCGCAAGGACGGCATAGGCGACACCCGCCACGTGCGCGTGAGCCATTCGGTGTTCTGGCCCGACGTCGCCCACGCGATCTTCATCGGCCTGCATGGCGACAGCAAGACGCCCAATACCTTGGACGACATCGCCTTCGACGACATCGACGTGCTGGACCTGGACGAGGACGATCCAGAATATCAAGGCGTGATGGCGATCAGCGCGGGCGACACCAACACGGTGCGGAACGTCGCCTTCAGCCACGTGCGCGTCGAGCACATCCAGGAAGGCAAGCTGTTCAACCTGCGCACCGTCTACAACGGCAAGTACAACACCAGCCCGGGGCTTCTGGTCGAGGGGATCCATTTCCGCGACATCACCTATTCGGGCGCCGGTTGGGCCAGCCCCTCGACGATCGCCGGCCTCGCCCCCGACCGCCCGGTGCGCGACATCACGTTCGAGAACGTGATGATCGCCGGCCGCAAGCTGACCGCCAAGGACCATGATGTGATCGAGATCGGTCCGAACGTGGAGGGTGTCCGGTTCAAGTAGGCCAACCTCGGGACGAGCCAGTTCTCACAAACGTGTGATATCGATATCATATGTGGCCATTTGTCCGACTAATGGCCTTGCCAAGTCTCCATTGATAACGATATCAATAATTACGGCCATAGAGCCGAAGACATCAGAACGGCCCCGGCGCACGATGCGTCCAAGGCCGTCAGGGAGTGAAACCGGGCGCGTCGCGCCCCATGAGTTCGGACAAACATCCGCCGACAGGCGAAACGCATTCGGGGAACTCGACGCCGGCCACAGAGTCCAGCGCGGGTCCACGGGAGGGGACACCATGAAGACGCAACACCAACACCGCCGCCTCTTGCTGACGGCATCGGCCGTGGCCCTGCTGGCCGCCGGCGCCGCTCGCGCTCAGACGACTCCGGCCAGCGACACCGCCGTCCAGGAGGTGGTCGTCACCGGCATCCGCCAGAGCCTGCAATCGGCCGTGCAGATGAAGAAGAACACCATGGAGGTGGTCGACTCCATCCGCGCCGAGGACATCGGCAAGCTGCCTGATCCGAACGTCGCCGAGACGCTGACGCGGATCCCGGGCGTGCAGGGCTACCGCTACGGCGGCGAAGGCGCTTCGCCGGTCGGCGTCGGCTCGGGCCTCACCATTCGCGGCCTTTCGGGCCAGACCGCCTCGCAGGTCGATGGCCGTTCCTACTTCACCGCCGGCGGCAGCGAGTTCAACATCGAAGGCGCCATCCCGGGCATGGTCGCGGGTCTGGACGTCTACAAGAACCCCTCGGCCGAGCACATCGAGGGCGGCATCGGCGGCCTGATCGACATCCGCACCCGCAAGCCGCTGGACATGCCCGACTTCTCGGGCAGCGCGGCGATCTCGGGCCGCTACAACGACATGGTCAAGCAGTGGCAGCCCGAATACTTCGCCCTGCTCTCGCACCGCTGGAATGTGGGCGACGGCGAGATGGGTCTGCTGCTGGCCGCCAACTACCAGAAGAGCTGGAACCGCTCGGACAACGCGCCTGGTCCCGGCGGCGCCAACCTGCGCCGCGTGGTCCGCGCCGACAGCGCCGAATACATTGGCAACGCCGCCTACAACCAGGCCTATGCCGGCCGTAGTGACGTGGCGTTCCTGGCCGACGTGGCCGATCCGCTGGCCCTGACCGCCGCCCAGCGCTCGGGCCTGGTCAACATGGCCGGCGTGCAGATCAACGTGAACGAAGAGGACATCCAGCGCACCCGCAAGGGCGTGTCGGGGGCCTTCCAGTGGAAGCCGCGTCCGGGCCTCGAGTTCTATGTCGACGGCAACTACAACTCCTACCTCTATCACCAGGGCTACCGGTTCCTGAACGGCGCCGACAGCCGCTACGTCCAGGGCCTGCAGACCACGGCCTTCAACACCAGCGAGGGCCTGACCCAGCGCAATCGCAACGGGGGCGAGGACGTCTCGCTGGCCGGCCAGCGCTTCGGCAGCGGCACGTTCCTGGGATCCACCTTCTCCTCGACCGGCGGCGACGAGCACCGCCTCTACGAGACCTACATCCTGGCCGGCGGCGCCAAGTGGTCGCCGACCGACGACCTGGATCTGCGGGCCGACCTCTCGTACGTGAAGGCCGACCAGGAGCAGGACAACCGCTCGGTCGCCATGCAGCCGCGCGCCGGTTTGACCTGGAACACGACCCGGACCGTCGGCCTGCCGCAGCAGGTGGCGATCAGCGGCCCCGGCTTGGACAATCCCGCAAACTGGGTGCTCCAGAACTACGCCAACGGCACCGAGAACATCTATGACGACGTCGGCTACGCCGCCCAGTTCGACGGCAAGCTGCGGGTCCACGACAGCTTCATCGAGGCCGTGAAGTTCGGCGCGCGCTACTACCGGAAGAAGTCACGCTTCTACAACTATTCCTATAGCGGCAAGAACCTGACGACGGACGGCCTGGCGCTGACCGCCAACCAGTCGAACGGCATCCTGGCCAGCAGCGTCCAGGACCTGGTCGCCGGCTCGCACACCAACTGGTTCGACGGCGAGGGCGGTTATTCCGGCGGCTACCTCACCTTCAACCCGGACTCGCTGCTGGGCGACAATGTCCGCAACCGCTTTCCGCTGGCCGGCATCCCGGCGGAGGACTCGATCCCCGAAGTGCTGCTGTCGCGCCGTAAGGCCGTCGAGCAGACCTACGCCGGCTATGGCGTTGTCGACTTCGCGTTCCTGAACGACCGCATCCGCGGCAACGCCGGCGTCCGCGTCGTGCGCACCGAGCTGAACGCCCAGGCGATGATCACCGACACCACCAGCGCCACGCCGGTGATCGTGCCCAACAGCAAGAGCAACAGCTACACCGACGTCCTGCCGACCCTGAACGTCACCGGTTATCTTCAGGACGATCTGCTGCTGCGTTTCGGCTTCGGCAAGGGCCTGACCCGTCCTAGCGTCGGCGACATCAACCCGACGGTCTCGGTCAACATCACCAACGGCACCGGCTCGCAGGGCAACCCCAACCTGGCCCCGCTGCGCGCCAAGAGCTACGACCTGTCGCTGGAGAAGTACTTCAGCAAGTCGGCCTATGCGTCGGTGGCCGCATTCTACAAGGACATCAACGGCTTCGCCCTTGGCGTCGAGAGCTGTCAGACGGTGGCCACGGCGCCGGCCTATACCGGGGCGACGCCGAACAATTGCGCGACAGGCCAATACCGGATCACTCAGTCGGTCAACGCCGATCCCGGCTACGCCAAGGGCGTCGAGGTCGCGGGCCAGACCTTCTTCGACTACGACTTCGTGCCGGGCTTCCTGCACAATTTCGGCGTCCAGGGGTCCTACACCTGGGTGAAGACCGAGCTGCCGCTGTTGCTGGCGGGCGCGAAGGTCAATGTTCGCCAGCCGTTCCAGTCGGACAAGAACTGGAGCCTGGCCGGCCTCTACGAGAACAAGCTGATCTCGGCTCGCCTCGTCTACACCTACCGCTCCGACTACGTGCTGTTCGGGATCTCGGCCAATCCGATCGATGGCCGTTACCTGAAGGGCTACGGCCTGCTGGACGCCTCGGTGAACGTCAATCTGCGCAAGGACCTGTCGCTGTCGTTCACGGCGTCGAACCTGACCAACAAGGCCCCGACCCGCTACGTCGGCGAGCCGGGCAACGGCTACGACACCGACATCCTGCGCCAGTCCTTCATGAATGGCCGGATCTACGGCGTCAGCCTTCGGTACAAGTTCGGCGGCTGATCAATCCTCGCGATCCCCCGCTCCCCCTGGGCGCTGTCTTCGGACAGCGCCCATTTTTTGTGTTGCCGCGCGCTGTCTTCGGACAGCGCTCTTTTTTATGATCGGCGCAGGAAGCGGCCGGACCGCTCGGCCGTCGGACCATTCTCGGTCCAGGCCAGGACGCCGTTGACGAACACATGGGCGATCCCCGCCGCCGGCTGGGTCGGAGCCTCGTAGGTGGCGCGGTCCAGGATGGTGTCGGCGTCGAAGACGGTGACGTCGGCCTTCATGCCCACGGCGACCCGGCCGCGATCCTTGAGGCCAAAGGTCTCGGCGGCCAGGCCGGTCATCTTGCGCACGGCGGCCTCCAGGGTCAGCAGCCGCAGGTCGCGAGCATAGTGGCCCAGCACGCGCGGGAAGGCCCCCCACAGGCGCGGGTGGGGCAGGGTGTCGTGCGGCAGGCCATCCGAGCCGACCATGCAGCAGGCGTGGCCAAGGATGGCCCGCATATCGCTCTCGGCCATCTGGAAGTAGCTAGCCCCGCCCGGCTGCAGGCGCTCGGCCGCCTCCGCCTGGGTGACGCCCCAGTCGTCGGCGATCGACTTCAGAGTGCGGCCGCCCAGCTCGGGATGCGGCTCGGACCAGTTGATCAGAATCTCGACCTCGCCGTCGGCCAGGTCGGGGCGGATGATCGTCGAGCCGGCCGTGTAGGGATAGCAGTCCAGATGGACCGGCTGGCGCTGGCGGGCCTGATCGATCAGGCCCAGCGTCTCGGCCGCGCGGCCCCAATTGCGAAGCCCGGCGCACTTGTGGTGCGACAGGATCAGCGACGCCGGGCCGCTGTCGGCGCTGGCCTCCATTCGCCCTTGGGCCACCGCGAAGGCCTCTTGCAGCGCCTCGATGATGCCTTCGCGCTCGTCGCGGATGTGGGCGGTATAGACACCGCCGGCCGCCGCCACGGTCGCGGCCAGGCCGCGCAGCTCCTCGACATCGGCGGCCCAGGCGGGGGCGTAGAAGACGCCGGAGCTGAGGCCCAGCGCCCCTTCGTCCAGCGCGTCCTGGAGCAGGGCGTCCATGCGCGCGCGCTCGGTGGCGGTGGCGGGGCGGTCCAGGTTTTCCAGGCACAGCACGCGCAGGGCCGAGTGACCGACCAGGGCCGCGACATTGACGCGGGGAACGGCCGTCTCGACCGCCCGCCGGTAGTCGGCGAAGGTGTCGTAGGCGAAGTCCTCGCGCGCGCCCAGCAGGTTGAACGGCTCGGCGACGGCGTCGTCGAAGCGCAGCAGCGGCGCGGAGATCCCGCAATTACCGGCCACCACCGTGGTCACGCCCTGGCTGATCTTCGGGACCATGTCGGGCTGGGTGATGCAGATCAGGTCGTCGTGGGTGTGCACGTCGATGAAGCCGGGCGCCACGATCAGGCCGGTGACGTCGACGACGCGGGCGCCGGGGGCGTCCAGTGCCTGGCCCACCGCGACGATGGTGTCGCCGGCGATCGCCACGTCGGCCGCGAAGGCCGGGCCGCCGCCGCCGTCGATGATCCGGCCCCCCTTCAGGACGAGGTCGGCGGAGAGGATGTCTTTGGCCATGATACGCGTCAGAAGAATGTCTTGAGGCCGCCCAGGACGGCGTAGTCGTCGTCGACCTCGAGCAGCAGCGACCACTTGTCGAAGGTCGTGCAGGGATGGGAGATCTCGAAGCCCAGCAGGTCGCCGACCTTCAGATCGGTACCGGCGGAAAGCGACAGGAAGCCGTGCTGGTCGGCCAGTTTCTCGATGGTGGCCTCGGGCGCCGCCTGGGGCGTCGTGTGCAAGCCCTCGCGGAACCAGCGGCGGACCATGGGCAGATGGATGTCGAACGACACGTCGCGCTTGCCCATCATGACGATAGCCAAGTCGGGCTGCGGGCGCGAGATCACCCGGGTCCAGACCTCGAGCGCCGGCTTCAGGCGCGGCGGTTCGCCAATGACGCTCCGACCGTCCATGCGGGCCAGCAGTTCGCGATAGAAGCCGCTGTCGTGGGTGACATAGCAGCCGCTGCGCAGCACCGGGACCACACCGGGCGCGCGGCCGGACAAGGCGTGGGCGACGAGGTCGTAGTAGGCCGAGCCGCCGGCGGTCAGGATCACCTGGTCTGGATCGGCGAACAGCGCCTCGGCGCGCAGCGCTTCGTAGAAGCCGAGCACGCCGCCGAGATAGGCGTCGACCTCGGTGGCGTCGCGGACGGCGTGATCGCTGAAGATCAGGCCCTCATAGCCCTCGACGCCGTGAAGATCGACGCGCGGCAGGTCGCGGACCCGCCGGGCCAGGGCCAGGCCTTCGTCGATCGAGCGCACGCCGCAGCGGCCGTCGGCCATGCCAAGCTCGATCAGCAGGCGGGCGGGCGGGGCGTCAGACAAGCGGCTGAAGACATCCGAGATCGCCTCGGCGCCGGCGGCGCTGTCGATCAGGACGTAGCAGGGGCGGTCGGGCGCGGCGGCGGTCAGGCGCGCCAGGACCTCGATCTCGGCCCGGCCGACCAACTGGTTGGCCAGGATCAGGCGCGGCGCGCCCATGTCGTGGCACAGCTTCAGCTGGGTCATCGTCGCGACCGTCAGCCCCCAGGCGCCGGCGTCCAGCTGGCGGACCAGCAGTTGCGGGCACATCGTGGTCTTGGCGTGCGGGGCTAGCTTAGCGCCGGCCCGGTCGACATAGGCCTGCATGACCGCCAGGTTGTTCTCCAGCGCCGAGCGCTTGAGCACCGCCGCCGGCATCGGCAGGTCGCCGGTCAGCAAGTTCAGGCCGGCCTTGGCCAGGTCGCCCACCGTCCGGATCGAGCCATCCAGCGGGATCGCCTTGGTCCCCGGCGCCAGCGTCAGGTCGTCTATGTCGCCGAGGCGCACGCTGTTCTCCGGCCTAGGCTTGCGGCTTCAGGGCGATGACCTCGATCTCGACCTTGGCGTCGATCATCAGCGGCGACTGCACACAGGCGCGGGCCGGCATGGCGTCGCCGAAATAGCTGGCGTAGACGCGATTGAAGGCGTGGAAGTCGCGGGCGTCGTCCAGCCAGACATTGGCCTTCACGACGTCCCTCAGGGTGCAGCCGGCCTTTTCCAGGATGGCGATCAGGTTCTGGATGGTCTTGTGGGTCTGCGGAACGACGCCGCCCTCGACCACGAAACCGTTCTCGTCCATCGCCACCTGGCCCGACACGTACACGAAGCCGTTGGCGATCGTGGCCTGGCAAAAGGGCAGGGACTGGCCACCCGTTCCGGTGGCCGCGGCCCCGATGCGTTCAATCGACAAGATGACCTCCTGGAGCGCTATTGAAGCCGAAAAGGCCATCGCTGATGTAGTGGTGTCAACGAAAATGTAGTGAAACATTCATTTTGGCTATCATTCCGGCCGTCAAACGCGATTGCGGGCCGACATCGTTGTCACTATCTGTTGCGGCGCGACGGGAAACGGGCCGAAGATAAGCCTTGCTGCGTCGGGATCAGGACGCTTGCGAGAGGGGACCACGGGATGAGCCAGCCTGGCGCGCAGATCGACGGCGGCGACATCCTTCCACGCCTGAAGGGCATGATGGAGTCGATGACTCGATCGGACCTGAAGATCGCCAAGCTGATCCTGAAATCGCCCAACGAATTCGTCCGCTCCAGCGTCCGCTCGGTGGCCGCCGACCTCGGCCTCAGCGAGCCGACCGTGCTGCGCTTTTGCCGGACCGTCGGCTGCGAGGGTTTCAAGGACCTGAAGTTCCGGCTGATCCAGGAACTGGCCCTGGCCCAGGCCATGACCGACCAACGCGAACGCGCCGCGCGACCGGTTCATGCGCCGGTCCGTGAGGTTCAGGCGATGCGCAGCCTGGCGGAAGGCGACGGCGAGGTTGGCGACCGCGTGTTCGACACCATCATCGAGGCCCTGAACCGCACCCGCGACACCCTGGTCGAGGACGATCTGCAGGCCGCCGCCGCCGCCATCGCCCGGGCCGGCCGCGTGGTGATCTACGGCATCGGCGGCAGCTCGGCGGCCTTGGCCACCGAGATCCACAACCGCCTGTTCCGCCTGGACGTGCCGGCCATGGTCTTCACCGACGGCTACGCCCAGCGCATGTCGGCGGCGATCCTGTCCGAGGGCGACGTGGCGATCTTCCTCTCCTCGACGGGCCGGCCGCGCGAACTGCAGGAGAGCCTGGAGCTGGCCAAGTACTACAAGGCCTCGTGCATCGCGATCACCGACGCCGAGTCGCCGCTGGGCCGCGATGCTGACATCTGCCTGCACGTGGGCCTGGCCGCCTCGGGGATCGAGGAGTTCCAGCCCAATCCGATGCGCTTCGCGCAGCTGTTCGTCATCGACCGCCTGGCCTACGCCGTGGCCGTGACGATGGGCGAGCGCGCCCACCTGATGCTGCGCCGGGCGCGCGGCAGCGTGGCGTGGCTGCACGGCATCGCGCCGCGGCAGCCGATCGGGGATTGAGGAAAACATCCTCAACCCGTGTCATCCCGGCCGAAGCGTAGCGAAGAGCCGGGACCGCCACAGGCTCGGAGTTTCCGGCGGTCCCGGATCGGCGCGCTGCGCGCTTGTCCGGGATGACAGTGGAGTTGAGCTCTACCGTCCTGGCTCCAACGTCACCGCGTCCAGCGCCCACAGCGTCTCCTGCTTCGGCCGATTGAACGTCAGGCACACTTCCTTGACGCCCTCGGTCGGCGGAATCCGCGCCGTCACCTCCGACAGTCCCGCCTTGCCCGCGGCCGCCGCGTCGATCGGGATCACGGCCAGGGTCTGGCCCTCGCACAGCGCCCCATTCGTCTCGCGCTTGCGGACCACCAGCTCGCCATAGGGGCTGGTCTTGGGGGTGTCGAAGCTCACGATCCGCCGCCCACCAGCCAGTTGGAAGTTGAACGGGGCCTGGCCGATCCGCGCCGTCAGGGTCGCGCCCTTGACCAGGTCGGCGCCTTCCCAGATCCAGCAGGGCCGGTAGATGCCGATCATGAACACCGGCCGCTGTCCCTCGCGCGGGAAATCGGCCTCGAGCCGCAGCGGCACGGTCTCGCCACAGAACTTCAGCTGGCTGCTGACCCGGGTGTTCAGGGCTCGCGTCGAGACGTCGATATCCCGTGCGCCGCCTAGCGGCTGGCCGTTCAGGAAGCTGCGGGCTTTCAGTTTCGTCCCGTCCGCCAAGGCCAACGGCGCGGCGTACAGCGGCGAGGCGGTGGTCGGGATCGCGCCGCCGGTGGCGTAGCGGATCTCGCCCACGCCCAGCGAGGAGGCGAGGGTGACGCCGATCTTGCCGTCCTGCCTGGACAGCGTCGCCTCGGGCTCGAACGGCACGTCGTCATGCGCGATGTCCAACGCCTTCAGCTGGTCGAGGATCACCGGCAGGCCGTTGCTGTAGCGGGGCCAGTCGCGACGCTCCGGCGCCGTCCAGCCCAGCTCGGCCACGGCCGTCAGGCGCGGAAAGGCCATGGCCTCGACCCGCCGCGCGGTGCGCTGGTGCTCGGTGAAGCTGTTGGCCTGCACGCCGATCACGTGGCGGGCTTGCTCCTCGGAGAGCCTCTCGGTGCGGGCGTCGAACGTGTAGAGGCTCTTCAGCGTCGAGAGCTCGCTGCGGCCCGGCGGTTCGTTCGCCGACAGGCTCTGGCGGCTGTCCATGTAGAACTGAGGATGCGCCGTCAGGATGGTGTCGTGGCCCAGGCGGGCCGCCTCGGCCGCGCGATCGACGCCGCGCCAGGCCATGACGATCGAGCTTTGGTCGGCGCCGCCCTCGAGGATCTCGTCCCAGCCGATGATGCGGCGACCCTTCTTGGCCAGATGGGCGGCGATGCGGTTGATGAACCAGCTCTGCAGCTTGTCCTCGTTCTCGATCCCCAGCGCCTTCATCTGGGCCTGGATCTTGGGGCTGGCCTGCCACTGGTTCTTGATCGCCTCGTCGCCGCCGATGTGCAGGTAGGGGCCGGGGAACAGGGTCACGACCTCGTCCAGCACCGTCTCCAGGAAGGCGAAGGTCGTGTCGTCGATGTTGTAGAGGTTGGCGAACACGCCCCAGTCCGACATGCCCGAGGTCGGGACCTCGCCGGTGACGCCCAACTCGGGATAGGCGGTGATCGCCGCCGTGGCGTGGCCGGGCAGCTCGATCTCGGGCACGACCATGATGTTGCGGGCGGCGGCGTAGGCGACGATCTCGCGGGCCTGCGCCTGGGTGTAGAAGCCACCGTAGGGCTCGTACTTGGCGGGCGCGGGGCGATAGGCGTCGGCGCCCTTGGGCTGGCGCCAGGCGCCGACCTCGGTGAGTTTCGGATAGGCCTTGATCTCCAGCCGCCAGCCCTGGTCGTCGTTCAGGTGCCAGTGCAGCACGTTCAGCTTGTAGGCGGCCATGGCGTCGATCAGGCGTTTGACCTCATCGACGCTCTGGAAGTGGCGGGCGCTGTCCAGCATGAAGCCGCGCCAGGCGTAGCGCGGCGCGTCCTTGATGGTCATGGCGGGCAGGGCGGGGCCGTTGGTCGCCAGCTGCCAGACGGTCACGGCCCCGTAGAACAACCCCTTGCGGTCGCCGGCGGCGATCTCGACGCCGGTCGGCGCGATCTTCAGGCCATAGGCCTCGCCCGCGCTGTCTGAACGCTTCAGGACGATTGCGCCCGCCGGTATCGGGCCGCCGTCGATGACCTCCAGTCGGGGTTTGCCCGCGCGGACCAGCATGTCGCGCAGCTGCAGCGCCACCGCCTTGGCTTCGGCGTCGCCGGCGGGGACGTGGATACGGGTCTTGGCGGTCAGCCGGAAGTCGCCGGCCCGGGGCGCGATCTCCGCCGGCCAGGGCACGAGCGCCGGACTCGTGGCCGCGGGGGCCGGGGAGGTGAGGTTGGCCGCGGCCGCCAAGGCTAGAAACAGGGCGCGCGAGGGGCTTGAAGCCATCATGTCGGAGGTCCTCCCGGCGGTTTCGCGATCATGTTTGATAGTGTGACTACATCGCACCGTTCGTCAGGTCGAGAGGGTGTCGGACATTTACAGTTGATCCCGGCGTAGCTGCTACCTGAAGGAAATTGCTGGGAAATATTGGAGATGAATAGCGCGACCCGTCGGCGCCGGTAGCCGGCGGATAAGGGAGGGCGCCTGTCAATCGCCGTCGGCGCCGCTTTTCTAGGCGTCGTGTTTTCTTATTGAAAAATATGGAAAATTACTCTGACTGTGGTGTGTGGCTGAGCAGGGCTTTTATGAACGCTACATAAATGAATGTTTTAT
Organism: Caulobacter sp. Root343; assembly: GCF_001425745.1. GTDB lineage: Bacteria > Pseudomonadota > Alphaproteobacteria > Caulobacterales > Caulobacteraceae > Caulobacter. The sequence goes on from NZ_LMDF01000006.1 coordinate 472,677, forward strand.
GATTGACGTTCTCTGAGCGCCATGCCTATCCTCGTTATGTTCCGCCCAGGGCGTCAGAAGCAGATGATCAAGGCGTAGTTTAAGTACGTCGAGATACTGCCTCGATCATCTTGAGTGGAATTAAGAAACAGCGCGCCAGCGCTGCAAATAAAAAAGAAACCAATGCATGCGGTCGGCGCTCCCAGCCGGGGGCCAGGGGATAGTCTTCTCAGCACGGGGGCAGGAATTTTGTTCAAGATAAATCGCCGTATCTATGCCGGCTCGGCCTCGGCTCTGGCGCTGTTGTCCTGGGGGGTGATGGCCAACGCACAGCAGGTCGCCACGCCGGCGGCCGACGACGGGACGACCATCACCGAGGTGGTCGTCACCGGTTCGCGGATCAATTCCCGCGGCTTCACCCAGCCGACGCCGACCACGACGGTCACGGCCGAGGACCTGGAGAAGGCCTCGCAGCCCAACATCTTCCAGGCCATCACCCAGATGCCGGCCCTGCAGGGCAGCACGGGCAAGACGGTGGCGGCCAACGGCACCAGCTCGGGCGCCCAGGGTCTCAGCGCGTTCAGCCTGCGGGGCCTCGGCGCCATCCGCACCCTGACTCTGCTGGACGGCCAGCGCGTCACCCCGGCCAACATCACCGGCGTCACCGACGTCAGCCAGTTCCCGCAACTGCTGATCAAGCGCGTCGACGTGGTGACCGGCGGCGCCTCGGCCTCGTACGGTTCCGACGCGGTCGGCGGCGTGATCAACTTCGTGACCGACAAGACCTTCGAGGGCTTCAAGGCGCGTCTGGAAGGCGGCGAGAGCAAGTACCACGACAACGACACGGTCGTGGCCCAATTCGCCGGCGGCAAGTCGTTCTTCGACGGTCGCCTGCGCGTGATCGGCAGCGTCGAATATAACCGCGAGGCCGGCGTCCTGGCCGGCGACTTCGGCCTGAACCAGGCCGGCGGCCGCGACTGGTTCAACTCGCCCGCCATCCAGGTGCGCCCGCTGGGTTCGACCACGGACGGCCTGCCGCAGTACCGCGTCATCCAGGGCGCCCAGCAGCTCCAGTACGCCAAGTACGGCCTGATCACGAACGGGCCGCTGCAGGGCATCGCCTTCGGAGCCAACGGCGCGCCGCGTCAGTTCCAGTACGGCTCGAACGGCGTCGCCACCGGCACGGGCGCGGTGACCAACTGCTTCAGCCCGTTCTGCGTGGGCGGCGACCTGTCGGGCATCATCGGCGCCTCGCCGACCCTGGCCGCGCGCCTCAAGCGCAAGGTCGCCTACGGCCGGGTCAGCCTCAAGGCCACCGAGAACGACGAGGTCTACTTCACGGCCAACCTCGCCGACGCCTATTCGCTGAACCAGCCCAACACCGGTGAAGAGAAGACCGGCCTGACCATCCAATGCGAGAACCCGTTCGTTCCCGCCGCGATCAAGGCCTCGTGCGCCACCGCCGGCATCACCAGCTTCGCCTTCGGCACCAGCAACGGCGGATTCGGCCCGATCGCCGTCAACATCAAGCGCGAACAGGCCCGCTTCGTCCTGGGCGCGACTGGCAATCACCAGCTGTTCGGCACGGACTGGACGTACGACGCCTACTACGCGTTCGGCACGAACCGCATCAAGCTGGACGTCGACAACATCTCGGTGACCTCGCGCTACAACGCGGCGATAGACGCCATCGCCGGCCCGAACGGCATCGCGATCTGCCGCGATCCGGTCGCTCGCGCCAATGGCTGCGTGCCGCTGAACGTCATCGGTCAGGTCACCCTGGACCCGGCCGCCCTGGCCTATGTCCTGCCGGCCAACGGTCCGTTCCAGCGTTCCAAGCAGATCGAGTCCGTCGCCAGCTTCAACGTCAGCGGCGAGCCCTTTTCGACCTGGGCCGGCCCGGTGGCCATCGCCACCGGCGTCGAGTGGCGTGAAGAGGACTACCGCACGATCACCGACCCGTACGGCGACGGCCTGACGGCCACCGCCCAGTACAACGCCGACTATCCGGCCGACCCGCTGGTCCGCACGACCGGCAACAACTGGTACGCCGGCAACTACCACAGCGGCCACGGCTACTATCACGTGGTCGAAGGCTATCTCGAAGCCAACGTGCCGATCCTGAAGTCGGACGCGCTGGGCGAGGCCAACATCAACGGCGCGGTTCGCCAGACCAAGTACAGCACCTCGGGCAATGTCACGGCCTGGAAGCTGGGCGGCGCCTGGAAGACCCCGATCGAGGGCCTGCGCTTCCGCGCCGTGACCTCGCGCGACATCCGCGCCCCGAACCTCTCGGAGCTGTTCGCGCCGCCGGTCGTGACCAACGCCACCGTCCTCTACAAGGGCGTGGCGACCAACGTCCTGCTGCAGACGATCGGCAACGCCAACCTGCGTCCGGAAACGGCCCGCAACACCGAGGTCGGCGTCGTGCTGGCCGAGCCGAAGTTCCTGCCGGGCTTCAGCCTGTCGGTCGACTATTTCGACATCAAGGTGAAGGGCGCCATCAGCACCCTGGCCGCCCAGGACCTGGTCGACCTCTGCGTCGCCGGCAACCAGGAAATCTGCTCGGCCATGCTGCTGACCAGCACCACGCCAAACACCAACTTCGTCCGCGTCCAGGCCTTCAACGTCGCGTCGCTGCGCAACAAGGGCTTCGACATCGAGGCGGTGTATCGCAAGAACCTCGAGGACTGGGGCCTGCCGGGACAGGTGCAACTGCGGGCCCTGGCCACGCACACCATCAGCTTCCTGACAAACTCGGGCGTCCTGGGCACCATCCCGGTGCAGAGCGCGGGCGTGAACGTCGGCAATACGCCCGACTGGAAGGCCACGTTCACCCAGACCTGGACCAAGGACAAGCTCAGCCTCTCGGTCTACGAGCGCTGGATCAGCGACGGCGTCTACAGCAACGAGTTCATCGAGTGCCGGACCGGCTGCCCGGTCTCGACGGTGGCTCACCACACCATCGACAACAACCAGATGAAGGGCGCGACCTATGTCGACGTCGGCGGCTCGTACGAGGTCACCGCCAACGCGACCGCCTACTTCAAGATCGACAACCTGTTCGACAAGGATCCGGTCGCCTCGCCGACGACCAATGTCAGCCCTGGCGTGAACCCGTTCCTCTACGACGTCATCGGCCGGATGTACCGCGCCGGCGTGCGTCTGCGGTTCTAGGATCTAACCTCTCCTGGGCGCGCCCTTCCCCCGGCGCGCCCCGCCGTCCGCGAAGCCACCTCCCCGGTGAAGCGGTCGGCAGAGCCCCTCCGACGGTCTCCCCGCCGCGAGGGGGCCGGTTCCCCGGTGTCGTACGTCGAACGCCACGACGCCGGGGAATCGCTCTCTAGTTTCTCCGGTCGCGGAGCTTCCCGCGCGTTCAAGGGTGGCCTTCCCGATGGTGTTCACGGCCTTCGCGCTGATCGCCCTGCTGGTCGTGCTGATCGGATGGGGCAAGGTTCCGCCCTTCGTCGCCTTTCTGTTGACCGCCCTGGCCGCCGCCTTCTGCTTCGGCATGCCGCTGGACCACGTGGCCAAGTCGATGGAGAAGGGCGTCGGCGACATGCTGGGCGGCCTGACCGCCATCATCTGCCTGGGCGCGATGTTCGGCCGGGCGATCGCCGACAGCGGCGCGGCCCAGAGCATCGCCCGGACCCTGATCGGGGCCGTCGGCCTGCGCTTCATCCTGCTGGCCATGGCTATGACCGGCCTGATCGTCGGCATCCCGCTGTTCTACAGCGTCGGCTTCGTGGTCATGGTCCCGCTGATCCTGACCATCGCCAAGCGCGCCGACCTGTCGCCGGTCTATGTCGGCCTGCCGCTGCTGTGCGGCCTGTCGGTGGCCCACGGCTTCCTGCCGCCGCATCCGTCGCCCGTGGCCTTGATCGCCCTGTTCGGGGCCGACACCGGCCTGACCCTGGGCTACGGGCTGGCCGTCGCGATCGTGGCGCTGATGACCGGCGGGCCGCTGCTGATCCTGGTCCTCAAGCGTCTCAACGCCGTGCCCCAGGCCGAACCGGGCGCCGAGGCCACGTTCGTCGTCGCCGAGACCGGCGACGCGGCGACGCCAGGCGCGCTCAACAGCTTCACGACCGCCCTGCTGCCGGTGGTGATGATCGCGGCGACCACCGCCCTGGTCTTCGCGATGAAGGCGCCGTCCGAGACCAAGACGATCGTCACCTTCGTCGGCCAGCCGGTCGTGGTGCTGACCCTGTCGCTGGTCTACGCCACCTTCAGCCTGGGCGTGCTGCGCGGCTTGCCGTTCACCGGCCAGATGGGCCGCTACGGCGACGCGTTGAAGGACGTGGCCGGTATCCTGCTGATCCTCGCCGGGGCCGGGGCGCTGAAGCAGGTGTTCGTCGACAGCGGGATCAGCAACGAGCTGGGCGGCTGGCTGCGATCCGTGCCGCTGCATCCGCTGGTGCTGGGCTGGCTGATCGCCATGGTCATCCGCGTGGCCCTGGGCTCGGCCACCATCGCGGGCCTGACGGCGGCCGGCCTGCTGCAGCCGGTGGTGGCCGCCTCGCACGTCGACCCGAACTTGATGGTGTTGGCCGTGGGGGCGGGCAGCCTGATGTTCTCCCACGTCAACGACCCCGGCTTCTGGATGTTCAAGGAATATTTCGGCCTCAGCCTGAAGGGCACCTTCCTGTCATGGACGGTGATGGAGAGCCTTGTCGGGGTGGTGGGACTACTGGGCGTGCTGGCGTTGAGCGTGATCCTGCCGGGCTGAGCCGTCCGTCGACATCCGACCGAATACTCGCGTTTAAGGCGATCGTTGCGGCGCGAATCGTAGCCCTATGGGACGGCAGGCTTCCCTTACGAAATAGGGCTCGGCGGGACCCGAATGTTGAAGAGGCCGACGGACGTCACCCAGCTCGACGGGCTGGTGCGCTACTCGCGTGGCGTGGCCTTGTCGCGCCTGGGCCTCGTCGCCTGCTTCGTCCTGCTGCTGCTGAAATTCACCCCCTGGCGGATCGCGGCCCTGGGTCTCCTGGAACTCGGGCTCTACTTCGGCCTGTTCCTGGCCACTGAGCTGGCGTTGCGCGACCCCGATCCGGTCAAGGCGCACCGGCGGCTTGCCCTGCAGTCCGACGTCCTGATGTTCCTGCTGGCCTCGAACGCCTGCTGGATGGCGGTGCAGATCCGCCTCTACGACCAGCCGCAGATGCGGGTCGAAGCGGCGCTGCTGGCGATCTGCGTCCTGCTGTTCGTGGCGCTGCGGGCGCATCTGACCCGGGTCAGCTACGTAGTCGGCGTGGTCCCACCGGCCCTGACCCTGATCTGGATCGCGATCGACTGGAGCGATCCGTTCAAGGCTCACCACTACACCCTGGCCATGGCGCTGTTCGTGGCGGCGGTGCTGGTGGTCACCGGACGTCAGCAGGTGACGGACCGGGCCTTGGCCGGGGCCATGCGTGACCTGACCCGCAACAACGTCGCCCTGACCCAGGCGGTGCACGAGACCCGCGCGGCCAACCGCGTCAAGAGCGACCTGCTGGCCGTGGCCAGTCACGAGATCCGCACCCCGCTGAACGCCGTCCTGGGCTTCGCTCGGGCCCTGAAGGGCGAGCCGCTGTCGCCGCGCCAGGCCGAGCTCGCGGACGGCGTGGTCGAGGGCGGCGAGCAGCTGGCGCGCCTGCTGGGCGGCATCCTGGATCTGGCACGGGCCGATACGCGGGACGCGCGCCTGGAGCTGTCGCCGGTCGACCTGCGGGCCCTGGCGCGCTCGGTGATCCGGGTCTGGAGCGGCCATGCCCGCGCGATTGGCGTCGATCTGACCCTGGAGGAGGCCGACCCGACCGTGTCCTTCCTGGTGCGGACCGACCTGGTCAGGGTCGAGCAGACCCTGGTCAACCTGGTCTCCAACGCCCTGGGCGCCGTCTCCGAAGGCGGCAAGGTCAGGCTGCGTCTGGCTGGCGTCGTCGAAGGCGAGGCGCTGCGGGTCCTGGTCGAGGTGGTCGATACGGGGCCTCCGATCTCGCCCGAGGAGCGCTGCAAGGTGTTCGAGGCCTGGGACCAGACCGAACGCGGGCGGATCCAGGGCGGCACCGGCCTGGCCTTGCGGATCTGCGCCCAGAACCTGGCCCTGATGGGCGGCGAGATCGGCGTCGACGCGGCGGCCGGGCAGGGTGGGGCGGTGTTCTGGTTCGCCTTCGCGGCGCGGGTCCATCGGCCGCTCCCGCCGGCGGTCGAGCGGGAAGAGGCGGCGCGCGACCAGATCCGCGTGCTGGCGGCCGAGGACAACGCCGCCAACCGCCGGGTCCTGGCCCTGGCGCTGGAGAGCGCCCCGGTCGAGTTGACCTTCGCCGAGGACGGGGCGCGGGCGCTGGACCTCTGGCGCACGGCGGCCTTCGACCTGATCCTGATGGACGTGAACATGCCGGTGCTGGGCGGTCGGGAAACCGTGCGGGCGATCCGCGCGGCCGAGCCGGCCGACGCGCGGATCCCGATCTGGATGCTGACCGCCAACGTCTTCCCGGACGACGTCGCCCGTTATCGCGAGGACGGCGCCGACGGGGCCCTGCGCAAGCCTCTGGACGTGGCCGCCCTATACGCCGTGCTGGCCGATGTGGCCCAGGCGCGTTTGGCCCAGACTGACGGCGACTTGCAATAATTGTACGACAAATGATAGTCGCGAAGAGCGACGTTCGCTTGTCCTACTCTAAGGCTCCTTCCCGATGGTCCAGATCAACCGGCGCCAGGCTCTGGCCGTCACCGCTGGCGCGGCGCTGCTGGCGCGGATTTCGGGCGCGAGCGCCCAGGCCGCCGCGACCGACCTGGGCCCGCGTGAGCGTGTCTCGCTGGATTTCGACTGGCGCTTCGCCCTGGGCCATGCGTCCGACCCGGCCAAGGACTTCGGCTTCGGCGCCAACCAGCGCACCTACGCCAAGGCCGGGGCCAGCAGCCCGTCCTGGCAGGTCGCCGCCGCCGCCCAGAAGGACTTCGACGACAGCGCCTGGAAGCCGGTGACCCTACCGCACGACTGGGCCGTCGAACTGCCGTTCGTCCCCAATCCCGACTACAAGCCCTCGGGCAAGCCCGACGACGAGGACTTGCGCGCCGCCCACGGCTACAAGCCCCTGGGCCGCGAATTCCCGGAGACCAGCGTCGGCTGGTACCGCAAGACCTTCGCCCTGCCGGCCGCCGACGCCGGCAAGCGGCTGTCGATCGAATTCGACGGCGCGTTCCGCGACGCCCTGGTGATGGTCAACGGCTACATCCTAGAGCGCGGGGACAGCGGCTACAGCCCGTTCCGCGTCGACATCACCGACATCGCCAAGCTGGGCGGCGACAACCTCCTGACCGTGCGCGTCGACGCCAGCCTGGGCGAGGGCTGGTTCTACGAGGGGGCGGGGCTCTATCGCCACGTCTGGCTGGTCAAGACCGCGGCGGTTCACGTGCCGCGATGGGGCGTCTTCGTGCGCGCCAAGCTCGACGGCGCGCTGCGGATCGACACCGACCTGGTCAACGAGTCCGACACGGCGCAGGCCTTCGAGGTCTCGCACGTGGTGCTGGACGCCGCCGGCAAGCCGGCCCTGACCGTGGCTCCCGCCACTGACAGGATCCCGGCGTGGGAACGCCAGAGCCTGTCGCAGACCGTGACCCTGGCCAATCCGGTCCCGTGGTCGCTGGAGAACCCGCACCTCTACGCGCTGGTCACCGAGACCAAGGTCGACGGGGCGGTGGTCGACCGGTTCGTCACCCGCTTCGGCGTGCGGTCGATCCGCTTCGATCCGACCAACGGCTTCTTCCTCAACGACAAGCCCGTCAAGCTGAAGGGGACCTGCAACCACCAGGACCACGCCGGCGTCGGCGCGGCGATCCCGGACGCCTTGCAGGTCTGGCGGCTGGAGCAGCTGAAGTCGATGGGTTGCAACGCCTATCGCGCCTCGCACAATCCGCCGACGCCGGAGCTGCTCGACGCCTGCGACCGCCTGGGCATGCTGGTCATCGACGAGACCCGCCGGATGTCCAGCGACCCGACGTCCATGGACGAGCTGGAGCGCCTGGTCCGCCGCGATCGCAATCACCCGTCGGTGATCCTGTGGTCGATCGGCAATGAGGAGCCGCAGCAGGGCACGGCCCGCGGCGCCCAGGTGGCGCGCACCCTGAAGCGACTGGTCAATCGCTTGGACGACACCCGCCTGGTCACCGCCGCCATGGACAATGGTTTCGGCGAGGGGATCAGCGCCGTCATCGACGTCCAGGGCTTCAACTACCGTCACGAGAAGATGGACGAATTCCACGCCCGCTTCCCGAACGTGCCGATCATCGGCACCGAGAGCGCCAGCACCGTGGCCACGCGCGGCGAGTACGCCCGCGACGACGCCAAGTCCTACGTCCCCGCCTACGACACCGAGCATCCCTGGTGGGCGACGACCGCCGAGAAGTGGTGGAGCCACGCGGCCGAGCGGCCGTGGATGGCGGGCGGCTTCATCTGGACCGGCTTCGACTATCGCGGCGAACCGACCCCGTTCAACCGCTGGCCCAGCATCAGCTCGCACTTCGGGGCCTTGGACACCTGCGGCTTCCCGAAGGACAACTATTTCTACTACCGCGCCTGGTGGCGGGCCGAGCCGCTGCTGCACCTGCTGCCGCACTGGAACTGGGAAGGCCGCGAGGGCCAACCGATCGCGGTCTGGGCGCATAGCAACTGCGACAAGGTCGAGCTGTTCCTGAACGGCAAGAGCCAGGGCGTCCGCGACGTGAAGCCGAACCACCACGTCGAATGGTCCGTGCCCTATGCGCCTGGCGTCCTCGAGGCGCATGGCTACAAGGCCGGCAAGGTCGTGCTGCGCGCGCGCCGCGAGACCGCCGGCCCGGCCGCCGCCCTGCGCCTCACCGCCGACCGCGCGCGGCTGAACGCCGACGGCCAGGACGTGGCGATCCTCAAGGTCGAGGTGCTGGACGCCAAGGGCCGCGCGGTTCCGCGCGCCGACACCCTGGTGCGCTTCGAGCTCTCGGGCGCCGTCGACGTGATCGGCGTGGGCAATGGCGACCCGACCAGCCACGAGCCGGACGTCGCCCGCCAGCGGAAAGTGTTCAATGGCCTGGCCCAGGCGATCGTCCGCACGCGGCGCGGTGAGTCGGGGCGGGCCAGGGTGACGGCGACCGCCGAAGGCCTGAAGAGCGCCGGCGTCGATCTTATTCTCGGCTGACGCGCCGCACTCTTCCGCGAATTTTCATGCACGCATGAGAGGCGGCATTCGGCGATAAGCCGGCTGCTCGCGCACGCTGCGACGCGTGGACACCGGTTTCCCTTGCGAAATATAACGCAACCTCGGCGCGATAGCGGGAATGCGGCGCCTTTGCGGCAGTGCGATAAACAGCAAAATCAGCGCTCATTTATCATAAAAATCAGCCAAAAAAGGCCTTGAAAAAAGATTGCTAGCGCTGTCAATTTGCCGTTGCGGCAGTCAGTGACCGATGTTACCGCTAACTCATCTCTCGTGCATTGGTTGTTCGCCAGGCGCGGGAGCGGGAAGAGCGGTCGGGAAATGCTTCCGGCTCGTAACAAAAACAGCGCCCCACAGGGGGCTAAATTAGGGGGAACGGCTATGAAGCGACTTCGTCGTTTGCACGCGTCTGCCTCTTGCGTCGCCATCACGGCGGCCATGTTCGCCAGCCCAGTGCTGGCCCAGCAGACCCAAGATAACGCCGTCGACGAGATCGTCGTCACCGGCATCCGCGCTTCGCTCGAGCGATCGATCGCGATCAAGCGCAACAACAGCGGCGTCGTCGACGCCATCTCCGCCGAAGACATCGGCAAGTTCCCGGACACCAACCTCGCCGAATCCCTGCAGCGGATCACCGGCGTGTCGATTGACCGGACCAACGGCGAAGGCTCCCAGGTCACCGTCCGCGGCTTCGGCGGCGGCTTCAACCTGGTGACCCTGAACGGCCGCACCATGCCGACGGCCAATGTCGCCACGGTCGGTGGCGACCAGGCGGTCGACTTCGCGGCGGGCACCAGCCGCTCGTTCGACTTCTCGAACCTCGCCTCGGAAGGCGTGACCACGCTGGAGGTCTACAAGACCGGCCGCGCGGGTATTCCCTCGGGCGGCATCGGCGCGACGATCAACGTCAAGACCCGCCATCCGCTGGATGCGCATGAGAGCGGCCTCAGCGGCAGCATCGGCGTCAAGGGCGTCTACGACACCAGCATGGACAAGAAGGTCGACGACTTCGGCCACAAGATCACGCCGGAAGTCTCGGGCCTGCTGAACTGGCTGGACGACAGCGAAAAGTTCGGCGTCACCCTGTTCGGCAGCTATCAGAAGCGCGACTTCACCAGCCGCAGCGTCACGTCCAACGACTGGAACATCCGCACCTACGCCGACTTCATCAATCCGGCGAACGGCTTCGTCCGCAACGGCGGCGCGACCCAGATCACCAACGCGCCGTCCAGCGGCTCGACCCTGGTCGCGATCCCCAACGACAGCCGCTATCACTTCTCGCAAGGCGAGCGTGAGCGGATCAACGGCCAGCTGACCGCGCAATTCCGCCCGGTCGAAGGCCTGACGATCACGGCGGACGCCCTCTATGCGCAGAACAAGTCGTTCGAGCGCCGCAACGACAGCACCAACTGGTTCAACCGCCCGTTCGACAAGGTCACGTTCGACAACAACCCCGTCGTGGCCACCGCCGTCCTGCTGTCGGAAACGCTCAGCGGCACCAAGGACATGGGCTTCGAGCAGCAATATCGCAGCAACGAAGACACCCTGAAGTCCTTTGGCCTGAACGCGGCCTGGGACCTGTCGGAACGTTTCCACGTCAATGTGGACGGCCATATCTCCAAGGCCGACTCCAAGCCGAACTCGCCGAACGGCACGACCTCGACCTCGGTGTCGATCGGCGCGCCGATCGTGTCGTCCCACTCGGTCGACTACAGCGGCAAGGTCCCGGTCCAGACGATCACGATCAACGACGCCGCCCCGCGCGGCAACGCCAACGGCGTGCTGGATGTCGGCGACCTGGGCAGCCAGGTGGCCCGCACCTCGGCCCAGCGCCAGCAGCACGAGATCAAGGAATTCCGGGCCGACGCGACCTGGGACCTGGACGACAACGGCAGCCGCTTCGACTTCGGTGTCGACTACCGCACCTCGAAAATGGTCCAGTCCACGCTGAACACGCAGCAGGACCTGGGCAGCTGGGGTATCTCCAACCCTCGTGACGTGCAGCAGTACGCCGGCAGCCTGGTGAAAGCCTTCTGCCTGGCTTGCCAGTTCGACGAGCTCGAGCTCAAGCAGAGCGGGGCCGGCCTGGTGTCGTTCCGCGCGAACGCGATCGATCTCTTCAACGCCATGTCGGCGCCTTACGTCGCCAAGGGCAACCCCGTCGGGGTCACGGGTCAAGCCAACAACCGCGTCGACGAAGACATCCTGGCCGGTTACGCCCAGGTGACGTGGAAGTCCGAACTGGCGGGCCACCAGGCGACCCTGGTCACCGGTGTCCGCTACGAAGAGACCAAGGTGACCTCGACGTCGCTGGTGCGCACGCCCAGCGGCATCGTCTGGACCGCCGACAACGACTTCCGTCTCGACACGGCCAGCACCTACTCGCCGATCTCGGGCAAGGGCAAATACAGCAGCCTGCTGCCGGCCCTGGATTTCCAAGTCGAGGTTCGTGACGACCTGGTCGGCCGCTTCTCGTTCAGCCGGACGATCGCCCGTCCGGACTACGGCAACCTGTTCGCCGCCCAGACGGCTGGCGCGCCGAACCGTCCGATCGCCAACGGGGCCATCCCGCTCGGCACCAGCGGCAACCCCGACCTGGAACCGCTGATCTCGGACAACTTCGACGTCTCGCTCGAGTGGTACTACAAGCCCAGCAGCTTCATCACGGCCGGCTTCTTCGAGAAGCGCGTGAACAACTTCGTGGGCACCGGCACGGTGATGCAGAACCTGTTCGGTCTGCGTGATCCCAGCTCCGGCGCGGCAGGCACCCGTTCGGGCACGGCCAAGTCGATCCTGACGGCCATCGGCGCCGATCAGACCGACGTGAACCTGTTCACGATGACGGCGCTGCTGCAGACCACCGGTTCGTCGGCGGCGGCTCAGGCTCAATTCCAGGCCAATCGCGGCGCTGGCGGCGACCTGAACCAGGCGTTCGTGGACTCCATCCTGGCGGCCGTCGATATCTCGGCCAACAGCACCGATCCGCTGTTCAACTTCCAGGTCGCCCAGCCGATCAACAACAAGACCGGCAAGATCCACGGCTTCGAAATCGCGGCGCAGCACTTCTTCGGCGACACCGGCTTCGGTGTCTCGGGGGCCTATACGATGGTGCGCGGCGACGTCGGGTTCAACAACGGCTCCAACCCGGCCGAGGACCAGTTCGCTCTGCTGGGCCTGTCGGACACGGCCAACGCCACCCTGATCTACGACAAGAACGGGATCTCGGCGCGGGTCGCGTACAACTGGCGTGACAAGTTCCTGCAAGCCACCAACCGCGGCGGCTCGCGTAACCCGGTCTACGTCGCGCCGTTCGGCCAGCTGGACTTCAACATCAGCTACGACGTCACGCCCAAGCTGGCGGTGTCGCTGGAAGGCATCAACCTGACCAAGGAGAGCCTGCGCACCTACGCTCGCGACCCGAACCAACTCTGGTTCGCCCAAGAACTGGATCGGCGCTTCCTCCTCGGCGCCCGCTACCGCTTCTAGGATCGGAAGTCTCTAGAAGTGGATGGAGGGGTCGTCGCGCTTGCGGCGGCCCCTTTCTTCCTTTGAAGTGCGTGAATGCGACGAGCGTGAGTAGGGCGGACATGAACCGGGTGCTTTTGAACAATGTCGACCACGCCGACCTGCGCGTGATCGCCGGTCATGGCGCGGCGTTCGGCGACGCGATCAACCAGGTTCTGGTGCTACCGACCGAGTTCGAGGCCGTGCAGCGCGAATATCCGATCCTGATCCGCAAGGACGCCAGCGGCGCCTATCAGGCCGTGGCCTTGCTGGGCCTGGACCGCGACGAGAACCTGTTCTTGGACGAGACCGGCTGGAACGCTCGCTACGTGCCGGCGGTCCAGCGGCGCGGGCCGTTCTCGATCGCCTTGCAACGCGACGAGCCCGGCGGCGAGCCGCGCCCGATGATCCACGTCGACCTCGACCATCCGCGGATCAGCCGCGTTGAAGGCGAGCCCCTGTTCCTGCCGGCCGGCGGCAACGCGCCTTACCTCCAGGGCGTCAGCCGGGCCCTGGGCCAGATCCATGACGGCCTGGACGTCGCCGGACCGATGTTCGCCTTCTTCGACGAGCTAGGCCTGATCGAACCGATCGACGTCGAGATCAAGCTCGACGACAACACCCGCTACGACCTGCCGGACGTCTTCACCCTGGCGCCGGATCGACTGGCGGCGGTGACGGGCGAGCCCTTGGAGCGCCTGCACCAGTCGGGCCTGCTGCGCGCCGCCCACTGGATCATCTCGTCGATGGGCAACATCGAAGAGCTGATCGCCCGTAAGGCCTCGCGTCGAGCCGCCCAGGAAGCCAGCGCGGCATGAGCGCCCTGGTCGCCCGCCGGACGTTGGAGACCACGGTCGCGACCCCGGGCGACATCCCGTTCGACGCGGTGCTGGCCGGCCAAACGCCGATGATCTTCAAGGGCTTGGCGCTGGACTGGCCGTTGGTCCAGGCGGGACTCCGGTCCGGCCAGGCGGCCCGCGACTATATCCGCGGCCACGACCAGGGCGGACGCGTGGTCGGCTACACGGGCGATCCGACCATCAAGGGCCGCTTCTTCTATGACGAGACCCGCACGGGCATGAACTTCAAGGCCGAGCGCGCGCCGCTCGAGACCTTTCTGCGACGCCTCGAGGAGGTTGAGGGCCGGAACGACGCCTCGTCGGTCTATGTCGGATCCACCGATCTCGACGCCTATTTCCCCAGCCTGAAGGCAGCCAATGACCTGGGCCTCGGCCCGGAGATGTTCGGCCCCGAACCGCCGATGGCCGGGATATGGCTGGGCAACCGCACCGTGGCGGCGGCGCACTACGACATGTCCAACAACATCGCCGTCTGCGCGGTCGGCCGGCGGCGTTTCACGCTATTTCCGCCGGACCAGGTCGCCAACCTCTATCCCGGCCCGCTGGAGCCGACACCCGGCGGCCAGGTGGTCAGCATGGTCGACTTCGAGACGCCCGATTTCGACCGCCATCCGCTGTTCCGCGAGGCCCAGGCCGCCGCCCAGGTGGCCGAGCTCGAGCCTGGCGACGTGCTGGTCTATCCGGCGTTGTGGTGGCACCAGGTCGAGGCGCTCGACGCCTTCAACGTGCTGGTGAACTACTGGTGGAACGCCTCGCCAGCCTATGTCGATACGCCGATGAGCACCTTGCTGCACGGCCTGCTCAGCCTGCGCGACCGGCCCGATTTCGAGAAGCAAGGCTGGAAGGCCCTGTTCGACTACTACGTGTTCGGCCCCGCCGAGCGCGCCGGCGCGCACCTGCCGGAGGCCGCGCGCGGACCGCTGGGCCCCATGGACGAGCTGAAGGCCCGCCGCTTGCGCGCCTATCTGCTCGACCGCCTCAACCGATAAGAACCCTGGGAGGGACGCGATGGATCAGCAGACGATCCGCAAGGTGGTGATCGCGGGCGGGGGCACCGCCGGCTGGATGGCCGCCGCCGCCTTGGCCCGGCAACTGGGCCCGCTGCTCGACATCACCCTGGTCGAGTCCGAGGACATCGGCACGGTCGGGGTCGGGGAATCGACGATCCCCACCGCCCGCACCTTCAACGCCCTGCTCGGCATCGACGAGCCGGAGTTCATGCGCGCCACCCAGGCGACCTTCAAGCTCGGCATCCTGTTCGAGAACTGGGGCGAGGTCGGCGACCGCTACATCCACTCGTTCGGCCAGGTCGGCAAATCCACCTGGATGGGCGGCTTCCATCACTTCTGGATGCAGGCCAAGGCGCAGGGCTTCGGCGGCGAGCTGGGCGACTATTGCTTCGAGCTGAAGGCCGCAGAGCAGAACAAGTTCTTCACCGGCGAAGAGAGCCCGCTGAACTACGCCTACCACCTGGACGCGGGACTCTACGGCCGTTTCCTGCGCGGCATGGCCGAGCGCGATGGCGTGCGGCGCGTCGAGGGCAAGATCGCCAGCGTTCGCCAGCGATCGACCGATGGCTATGTCGAGGCCCTGGTCATGGAATCGGGCGACGTCGTCGAGGGCGATCTGTTCGTCGACTGCACCGGCTTCCGGGGCCTGTTGATCGAGCAGACCCTGAAAGCCGGGTTCGAGGATTGGGGCCAATGGCTGCCGACCAACAGCGCCCTGGCCGTCCAGACCCGCTCGACCGAGCCGGCCGTGCCCTATACCCGCGCCATCGCCCACAAGGCCGGCTGGCGCTGGAAGATCCCGCTGCAGCATCGCGTCGGCAATGGCCTCGTCTACAGCAACGCGCATATGTCCGACGACGAGGCCAAGGATCTGCTGATGGGCGAGATCGAGGGCGAGACCCTGATCGAGCCGCGCCTGATCCGCTACCGCACGGGCCGCCGGCGCAAGACCTGGGACAAGAACGTGGTGGCGCTGGGCCTGGCCAGCGGCTTCGTCGAGCCCCTGGAGTCGACCTCGATCCACCTGATCATGATCGGCGTGACGCGGTTGATGCAGCTGTTCCCGTTCGCCGGCGTCAGCCAGGCGGTGGTCGATCGCTACAACCGCCAGGCCGACGACGAGCTGGAGAAGATCCGCGACTTCATCATCCTGCACTACAAGGCGACCGAGCGGACCGACAGTCCGTTCTGGGACCAAGTGCGCGAGATGGACATCCCCGACAGCCTGGCCCAGCGGATCGAACTGTTCCGCCAGAGCGCCCAGGTCTACCAGGCGCCCGGCGAGCTGTTCCAGGTCGATTCCTGGCTGCAGGTCTTGCTGGGCCAGCGCGTGACGCCCCAGGCCTATCACCAGATGGGTCGGCTGATGCCGCCGCAGCAGCTGAAGCAGGCTCTCGACGACCTGAAGCGCAATATCGCCGGCGCGGTGACGCGCCTGCCGCAGCACCAGGCCTTCCTCGACGGCTATTGCGCGCCGCCGGTCAGCCGCAGCGCTTAAGCGTCCAGGGGCGCGAACAGCTTCTGTAGCGTGTCGCCGATCCTGGTCGTGGCCGGATCGGCGTCGGCCAGGCCCATGGCCTTCAGCTCGGCGCCCAGGCGGCGGCCCACGGCCAACAGTGGCCGGCCGGTGACCTGGGTCCGGGCCAGGGCCTCGACCGCCGCGGCGTAGCGCTCGGCGTTCAGGGTTTCCAGCGCCCAGGCGCGGGCGGCGACACCGGTCTCGCGGCGCAGGACCGGGTCGGCGACCAGGCGCTCCAGCACCGCGCGAAGTTCCTCGACCACGATCTCGCCATCGATCTTGAACACCAGGTCGTCCGGCAATTCGCCGTAGAAGCCGGCTTTGGCGACCACGGTCGGGCGGCCGCTCAGCATGGCCTCGCACGCCGAGCCCGACGCGCCCTCCAGCACCGGCTTGCGCAGGCAGACCATGATGTCGGCCTCGGCCAGGCGCTGGTCTAGGGTGTCGTCGTCAACGGCGCCGTCGATGATCAGGTTCTTGAAGCCGACCTCGGCCGCGATCGCCGTCAGGCGCGCGCGCTCCTCGTCGGAGATCGGGCCGACCAGGCGATAGGCGCAGGCCTTCAGGGCTTCCGAGCCGCCGATCGCGCGGATCACGTCGGCGACACGCTTGTTGGCGTTCATCACGCCGACGGTGGTGACGACGAGCTGATCCTTGGCCTGGGGCGGACCGGCCGGCGTCGCGCGATCCGGGCAGCATAGCGGCGTCACGGCCACGGGCCCGGGGCAGACGGCCTCCAGCTTTGGCGCGTAAAAACGGGCATGGGCCAGGGCGGCCTCGCAGCGGCCGGCCAGCCATTCGGTCATCGGCAGCTTGGCGGCGATCTCGCCCATGTCCAGCATCTGGCCCGAGCGGACGGCCACGGCGTCGGCCTCGGCCGCCGCGCCGTAGGTGTGGACGATCTCGGCGTCGTGCCGGCGATAGTCCAAACCGTTGTAGTGCAGCCAACCCGAGAACAGGTTGTAGATATAGAAGTCGTGGAAGATCCCCAGGCACGGCGCGGCGTCCAGGATCGCGAACACGCCGGCATGGAAGGGATAGTTGTCGCCGATATTGACGATAACGACGTCGAACTCGGTCCGCAGGCTGGCCAGGTCATAGAACCGCCAGTGCCGGACGCGCAACGCCGTTGGGTGCAGCGTTTCCGCCGGATTGTCCTCGTCCTCGCAGCGCAGGATCTCGACCTGGTGGCCGCGGGCGGCCAGGGCGCGCGTGACCTCGGCGCTGACCCGGCCGATCGACGAGCGGAGGGCGAACGGCGTGACCCAGCAGATCTTCACGGGCGGCGTCCTAGCGCTGCAGCAGGCGGCGTTCGGCGTCGCCGCCGGCGCGCACGAAGGCGATGTTGGCCGAAACCACCTTGGCGGCGGCCTTGGCGCTGGTCGGCGCGCAGGCGCTGGTCGCCTCGTCGATGACGTAGGCCTTGAAGCCCGCGTCGGCGAAGGCCTTGAACCACTGGGCGGGGGTCTGGCCGACCCGCTTCAGATGCTCGGGACCGAACTCGGCGACGATGGCCAGGTCGGGGTTCTTGGCGATCACGCCGCTCATGCCGGCCAACACGTCCAGCTCGGCGCCCTCGACGTCGATCTTGACCACGTCCATGCGCTTGGCCGGCGCGACATCGTCGAGGCGCACGACCTCGACCTCGACCGTACGGGCCTCCTCGGCCTCGGGCAGGGCGTAGAGCGAGCTGTGGCCGATGATGTCGCTGACGTGGAAGGTCAGGCGGCCGGCTTTCTCGCCGACGGCCTGGTCGCGGACCTCGACCCAGGATAGGCCGTTGAGATGCTTCATCTTTTCGAGATTCGAACGCGGGATGGCCTCGGGTTCGAAGGCGACGACCTTACCCTCCGGACCGGTCGCCCAGGCCATCAGCAGGGTCAAGAGGCCGATATTGGCGCCGACGTCGGCGACGGTCATGCCGGGCTGGACCAGGCGGCGCAGCACGTCGCCGGTGCCGGGCTCCAGGCCTTTGCTGGTGGCGTTGGCCAGCATGGTCACAAAGGTCGGCAGGGCCCGCGGAGCCAGGACGTAGCCGTCGCGCATGCGGATCGCCATCGACTCGTCGTCATAGGCGATCAGCGGCCGCTGCTTGATTTCCAGCTCGTCGAAGCGGGGGCCGAACAGGGCGGGCAGACGGGCCAGGTCGTCGCCGATCCGCGCGAGCGGCGGCTCCAGGCGTGACAGATGGGCCGAAAGGGCCCGAGCCGTGGTGTCGTTCTGCTTCAACGCCACGTGCAACAGGGCTTGGGTCTGGTCCAGTCGCGCATGCACCGCGTGCAACTCGGCCGAGAGGACGTTGAGGTGGCTGCGCGCCTCACGCAGTTCATGCTCGACGCTGGCCTGCAGATAGCGGCGGACATAGTTGGCGACCGGCGACAGGACGGGCCCCAGCAGGCGGCGCGCCAAACCGAAACGGCGACGAGGCGGCGCGCCGGGCGGAGTCGGATCCGTCGAAGCGTTCGGTGTCTCGGCGACGGGAGTGCGCATGGCGGAGCTCATCGCCAGGTCCAGGCGTACAGGCCTCAAGTCAATCCTTCCCGAGCGGCGGCCATGGGGCGCCGTCTCCGATCTCGCGAAACTCCGGAGCGGCGCGCGCTCCGCGTCCCGTCTAGACCAGAATCCCGCCAACCAGGAAGGACGAATGATCGCCCACGAGGCTGATGGAGCTGCCGTCGATAAAGTCGAAGGTCATGCTGTCGAGATGGACGATCAAACCGACGTCGTGCAGGACGCGCGCGTCGAACATGACGATCTCGGCGCCCTTCATCATCACTTCGACGCTGCCGGTATGGGCTATGAAGTAGTCGATGAACTGCTTGACGATGTCCGGCGAAGCGTAAGTGTGCGGCTCGACAGGCGTCGGCGTGGGATCGGGGTGCGACGGCGTGGGCGTCTCGACGTTTTCGGTCGGCGTCGCCGGCGCGGGATCCTTGGGGATCGGGGACGTGTCGAGCGAAGGGGACGGTGTGAGCGGGGGCGTCACATTATAGTGGTCGCTCTTGGCGATCAGGTCGGCCAGGACGTCCGGAAGTTTGTTGACCTCGACCACCGAGATCTTCTGGGCGCCGGCTTCTCCCGCCAGCCCGCGGATCAGCTGAACAGCCTCCACCGACGGCAAGCCGCTCAGATTCGCGCTGAGGCGCACGTCCAGGGCCCAGTTGGCGGCTTCGGCCGACGCGGGCGGCAGCGACAGCGGCTGATTATGGCGGCTGGATTCCGTGGCCACGCTCAAGAGCCCTTGGGTCGGCGCGGGCGCTTCGGTCGTGTGCGGCATCGTCGCGAGGATCGCCACGAGAGACAGGACCGACGACACGGTCTGAACGGGCGTGTTGTCGACAGCCGCCACATGGGTCGCCGAGATCTTGACGGCGCCGTCTTCCGAGCCAAACGCCGAGGCGGTCGGGGCGGGGCCGAAGTCCAGAGCGGCGGCGGCGGCCGAGATCGCCGCGCGGGCGGCCGGGTCCAGGCTGGTCGTGTCGACGCCGTAGTCCGAGGCGAACATCGCCGCGGCCAGGATCAGCACCGCCTGGTTGGCCGGCAGCTGGATCGAATCCTGGGCGGGCGCGGCGGCGGCCGGCGCGCCGTTGGTCAGGCCGGTGTTCGAGCTCGAAGAGAGCAGGGCGGGGCGGCTGTGGCTGGCGTGACCGGTCGTGGCGCCGGTTTCGGCCGCGCGCGCCTCGCCCGTCTTGAAGAAGGCGGTGCCGACCACGGCCACCAGCAGGGCGGCGGGGTGGATCGAAAGGTTGCCGCCGCTTTCCGACCGGCGGATCAGCGGATGACGCGCCACCAGATTGCGGACCAGGGCGGTGAAGTCGAAGCCGCGGGCGATCTCTTCATAGGCCGGGCCGGCGATCAGATATTCGCCGTCGATCCGCGCGAAATGGATCACCACCTCGCCATCGTCGGAACGATAGAAGACGAACCAGGGCTCGTTCTCGTCGCTGAGGCCGCGGTCGGTGCCCACGCGGATGCCGGCGCGGATCAGCGCGCCTTCGACACGATAGAACTCGGCGAGCTCCTGCTGGCTCCAATCGGTCTGAGCCGGAGCCTGACGCGGCGAGCGCTGAAAGAACGAAAGGACCTGTGCGGCCATACGGTGGAAGCTTCCCCACGCCTAAGACGACGGCCGGCGAACCGGCGGCGGCAATCTAGCCGATCTACTCTTCGCTGAACAGGATTTCGTAGGTGATCGGATCGTAGAAGCGGAGCAGTTCCCGGACGAAAGTCTTCTCCGGAACCTCGAACGCATGCGCCCAGTCGCGATAACGATCGGGCGGAATGCGGCCCCGGCCTGTCTCGAGCTGGGAAATGAAAGTGTAGTAGTCCGCGCCGACCTTGGCCGCGAGCTGGCGTTGCGACAGGCCGACGGCCTCGCGCATTTCCTTCAGCCAGCGACCGCCCTCGCGGCGGAGGTCTTGGACCTCTGAGGCGCTGCGTCGTTGTGGATTGCCATACATAACAAAGACCTCGCGCTTCGGCCGGTGCGAGGGGCGCGCGCTCGCGCTCGCTCATCCACCCGACGAAATCGCATTATATGTAGCGCGTTTCGAGGGGGGGTTCAAGGAACGCTATATAGGAATTTGCTGTACCGGTTACGAAAATGCTGTACGGCGCGATTTCAGGTATTGTGGACGTATGACGTTTGCTCTATAGCCATCGCTGCTCCCATGCGCGCCACTCGGTCGCAGGGGGTGTGGGATTTTTTTGGGAGACATTCCTCATGGCCTATACCACGGCCCAATTGGTGGACGCTTATACCAAGGCTAACCTTGGCAAAGCTCCGGACCTTGCCACGTCGCTGACGCTCGACGCGTATGCGACCCAGACCCTGCCGGGCGGCGGCCTGACCGAGCCTCAAGCGCTCGCCAACACGCTGAAGCTGGTCAACAGCACGACGGCCGTCGCCGTCGAGACCTACCAGTTCTTCACCAACCGCGCTCCGTCGGCGGCTGGTCTGGCCTACCTGGTCAACTCGGCCACCAACACCACCGACCTGAACGACGCTTACTATGCGAAGTTCGGTCAAGAAAACCGCTTCATCAACTTCTCGATCAACCTCGCCACGGGCGCGGGTGAAGGCGCCACCGCTTTCGCCGCGTCTTACGGCACGGGCGTTTCGTACGCTCAAGTCGTGGCCTCGGCCTATGACAAGATCATCGGCAACGCCGCCGCGACCGCCGCTGGCGTCGACGTCGCCGCCGCCGTGACCTTCCTGAGCCGTCAAGCCAACATCGACTACCTGACCGCTTTCGTGAAGGCCAACACCGGCTTCACCGCGGCCGCCGACATCGACCTGGCCGTCAAGGCCGCCCTGATCGGTGAAATCCTGAACGCCGCTACGGTTTCGGGCATTGGCCTCTACGCCAACGCCACGAACGCCCTGCTGGTCGACCTGTCGGACGGCACGCTGAGCACCGATAGCAACGCCGGCGTCAACATCCTGACGGCCTATCCGTCGGCTGGCACCGTCGGCTCGTCGCTGACGCTGACGGTCGGTGTGGACACCCCGGTGGCCACCGCCAACAACGACACGTTCAACGGCTCGGACACGACCTTCACCAACCTCGACACGATCGACGGTGGCGCGGGCAACGACACGCTGGTGATCGCTGACGTCACCGGCGCCTTCAACACCGCTAGCGTCGTCGGCGCGACCGTGAAGAACGTTGAAAACGTGACCTTCAAGTCGATCACCACCGGCACGGTTGACACCAGCGGCTGGGCTGGCGTCCAAGCGCTGAGCACCACGACGATCGGTGGCGTCACCGCCACGGCCGCCGGCACCACCGCCATCACCGCGGTCGACGCGGCTCTGGCGGGCGGCGCTGTCAGCGTTCAAGGCGGCAGCACCGTCAACGTGACCACGGTCACGACCGGCACCGGCACCATCGCCGTCGGCAACACCACCGCTCCGACCGGCGCCGTGACCGTGAAGGCCTCGGTCGCCGGCACGGGTAACCTCACCCAAGGCGTCATCGGCGTCACCGGCGGCACCACCGTCTCCGTGACGACCGCCGCGACCCAGGCGACCAACAACACCACCACGACGCAAGCCGCCGTGACGGTGACGGGCACCTCGGCCACCACGGCCGTGACGGTGAACCAAACGGCCGCCGTGACCGCCGGCGCTTCGGTGAAGGGTATCGGCGCTGGCGCCGTGACCATCAACGACGCCAACGGCGCTCACGCGACCAAGGCTGGCACCATCGGCACCGTGACGCTCGCCAACGCCGGCGCCGTCGCGATCACCGACAACTCGCTGGCCACCCTGAACGTCTCGGGCAAGGTCGGCACCATCGGCGTCACCACCGGCGCTGGCGCCACGGTCAGCGCCCTGGCGCTGAACCTGGGTGCTGGTACGACGGGCGCTGTCACGCTCGCCACCAGCTACAAGACCCTGAACGTCGCCGTCTCGGGCGCCAACACCGTTGCTGACGTGTCGGCCACCGCCGCCACCACGCTGAACGTGTCGGGCACCGCCGCCGTGACCTTCACTGCCAACGCCGGCCTGACCGCCGTCACCACGGCTAACGTCACGGGTTCGGCTGGCCTGGTCGCCAACCTGACCACGGCGACGGCTCTGACCAAGGTCGACACCACCGCCACCACCGGCACCTCGTCGGTGACCATCGACGCCACCAAGGTCGCCTTCGCCGGCGGCGCTGGTTCGGACACGGTCACCCTGTCGGGCGCCCTGGCTTCGGGCGGTTCGATCGTGCTGGGCGCTGGTAACGACCGCCTGGTCGGCACCACCGCCGTGGCCGCTTCGGCCACCACGGTCATCGACGGTGGCCTGGGCAGCGATACGGTCGCTTCGAGCCTGATCAACGCCGGCAACGGCGCGCTGTTCAAGGGCTTCGAAGTGCTGGGTCTGGGCGCCAACACGCTGGACGCCGGTCTGCTGACGGGTTCGACCATCTCGGGCCTGGAGCTGTACGCCGGCGGCGGCAATGGCACGTTCACGAACGTGGTCAAGGCCCAATCGCTGAGCGTCACGGGTTCGGCCGCTGGCGGCACCACCACGCTGACCTTCAGCGACGTGGCTGGCACCGCCGACGCGTACACGATCGGCTTCAACGCCTCGACCACTGGCACCACCTCGTCGCCGACCACGGTCGCCGCGGGTACGCTGGCGATCGCCGGCATTGAGACGGTCAACATCGCTTCGGGTTCGGCTGCTGGCGTGAACAGCAACACGATCACGCTGCTGGACACCTCGGCCAAGTCGCTGGTGGTCACGGGCTCGCAAGCCCTGACCGTTGGCTTCGACGCTGGTGGTTTCGGCACCGCCGGCGCCAACGGCCTGGCCACGATCGACGCTTCGGCGGCGACCGGCGCCATCACCCTGAACACCACGAACGCTGGTGTCGCCACTGGCGGCCTGACGATCGTTACGGGTTCGGGCGCTGATGTCGTGACCCTGGCTCAAGGCGCCACCGTCCTGCTGGGCGCTGGCAACGACACGATCACGACGGCCGCCGGCGCTTCGACCATCACCCTGGGTGGTGGCAACGATGCGGTCGACGCCCATCTGACCACGGTCGCGTCGCTGGTTACGCCGGTGTTCACGACCATCACCGACACGTTCGCCACCGGTGACTCGCTGATCTTCGCTAACGTCGGCACCGAAGTGTTCAACGCTACGGCCGCCTCGGTCGGCGCCGCGACCACGCTGGCCAACGCTCTGGACATCGCGATCACCGCTGCTGGTGACACGAACGCCCAGATCTACTGGTTCCAGTACGCCGGCAACACCTACGTCGTCGAGCACACCGGCGCTTCGACCAACCTCGACACCACCGACGTCGTGGTGAAGCTGGCTGGCAACGTTGACCTGACGACCGCTTCGTACACGGCCGCCACCAACACGCTGTTGGCCGTCTAATCGACTTGGGAACTGGCCGGAGTTCGCTCCGGCCGGCAACCTGGCCAAGATGCGCCGCCCTGGTTCTCCAGGGCGGCGTTTTCTTTTTCCGATCGGATGAATGCGCATCGGGCGCGAGACGGCTTGCGGACGCCAAGCCCTGTGTTTAAGGCGAACCGGAGTGAGTGCTCCTTTTCCGCCACAATTTCGTGGTCGAGACGCGACCTAAGTTGTTACTGTATACGGCCCCGCTCGCTGGCGTGGCGTCCTGAAGGCTCGAGATGATCGTCAACCGCACCGGCGCCAAGCCGACCATTCTTGACCAGGCCGTCTTGGTCGCGAAGCCGGCGGTGGTCACCGCCATGGTCTTCAGTTTCTTCATCAACATCCTGGCGCTGGTCAGCCCGATGTACATGCTGCAGGTCTATGACCGGGTGCTGTCGAGCCGCAGCGTCTCGACCCTGGTGGTCCTGACCATTATCTGCGTCTTCCTGTTCATCATCTACGGGTTGCTGGAGGCGCTCCGCACCCAGGTGCTGGTGCGCGGCGGCCTGAAGTTCGACAGCGTCGCGCGCGATCCGATCTTCAAGGCGGTGCTGGATTCGACGCTTAGCCGGCGCGGCGGCAGCGGCCAGGCGTTTCGCGACATGGACCAAGTCCGCGAATTCATGACCGGCGGCCTGATCGCTTTTTGCGACGCGCCCTGGACGCCCGTCTTCATCATCGTCTCGTGGTCGCTGCATCCCTATTTCGGCATCCTGGCGATCATCAGCTGCTTCGTCATCTTCGGCCTTGCCATGATGAACGACCGCAGCACCAAGAACCCGATCCAGATGGCCACCATGGCCTCGATCGCGGCCCAGAACGACGCCAGCTCGACCCTTCGCAACGCCGAGGTCATGAAGGCGATGGGCATGTGGGGCGGCCTGCAAGCGCGTTGGCGCGTGCGTCGCGATGAGCAGGTGGCTTGGCAAGCCGCCGCCAGCGACGCTGGCGGCGCGGTGATGTCGGGCATCAAGGTGTTCCGTCAGGTGGTCCAGACCTTGATCCTGGGCGGTGGCGCCTATCTGGCCATCGAAGGCAAGATCACGGCCGGTTCGATGATCGCCGGTTCGATCCTGGTCGGTCGCGCCCTGGCGCCGATCGAAGGGGCCGTCGGCCAGTGGAAGGGTCTGCTGGGGGCCCGCAGCGCCTGGGACCGTCTCCAGGTGATGCTGCGCGAGGAGAAATCCGCCGAGGATCACATGCCGCTGCCCGAACCGCGCGGCGTGCTGTCGGCCGAGGCCGCCTCGATCCTGCCGCCCGGCGCCCAGGTCCCGACCATGCGTCAGGCCAGTTTCCGTATCGAGGCCGGCACGGCCGTGGCGCTGGTCGGCCCCAGCGCGGCCGGCAAGTCGTCGCTGCTGCGCGGCATCGTCGGCGTCTGGCCCTGCGCGGCGGGGGTGATCCGGCTCGACGGCTACGACATCAAGCAGTGGGACCCCGAGAAGCTGGGCCGCCATATCGGCTACCTGCCGCAGGACATCGAACTGTTCTCGGGGACGGTCGCCCAGAACATCGCTCGCTTCACCGAGTACGAAGCCCAGGAAGTCATCGAGGCGGCCACCCTGGCCGGCGTGCACGAGATGATCCAAGGCTTGGCCATGGGTTACGACACGCCAATCGGCGAGGGCGGCGCCTCGCTCTCGGGCGGCCAGCGCCAGCGCCTGGCCCTGGCGCGCGCCATCTTCCGGATGCCGGCCCTGCTGGTTCTGGACGAACCGAACGCCAGCCTGGACCAGGTCGGCGAGATCGCGCTGATGGAGGCCATGAACAAGCTGAAGGCCGCCCAGCGCACCGTGGTCTTCGCCACCCACAAGGTGAACCTGCTGACCCAGGCCGACTACATCATGGTCATCAATCAGGGCGTCATCGCCGATTTCGGTCCGCGCGACACCATGCTGGCGAAGCTGACCGGCGCGGCGCCTCCGCCCCAGCCGACCGCGCCCACGCCCATCCAGAGCGCCCACTAGTCGTCCGTTCGCTCCCTTTTCGTAAGGCCGTCCCCGGGACGCGCCCATCAGGCTGAAGACAAGATGAAGCCCCCCAAGATCCAGCGTCCGACGGACAACTACCAAGGCGTGGCCCGGATGGGCTACGCCGTGATCGCCGTCCTGTTCCTAGGCCTATTCGCGGCGGGGTTCACGAGCCTGAGCAGCTCCGTGAGGGCCGGCGGCGTCATCACCGCCGAGGGCAATCGCAAGACCATCCAGCATCTGGAAGGCGGCATGCTCCGCAAGATCCTCGTGCATGAGGGCCAGAAGGTGAAGGCCGGCCAGATCCTGTTCGAGCTGGACCCGACCCAGGCCAACGCCGCCGCGGGAATCACCAAGAACCAATATGTGGCTCTGATGGCCATGGAGGCGCGCCTGGTGGCCGAGCGCGACCAACGCCCGACGATCACCTTCCCGGCCGAGTTGCTCAGCCAGCGGAGCGATCCGATGGTCGCGCGCGCCATCGTCGACGAGCAATCGCAGTTCCTCGAACGCCGCCAGACGATCCAGGGCCAGACCGACCTGATGAACGCCCAGCGCGAGCAGTATCAGAGCGAGATCGAGGGCATCGATCGTCAGACTCAAGGTCTGAAGGACCAGCTGGGCTTCATCGAGGACGAGCTGAACGATCTGCGCAAGATCTACGACAAGGGCCTGGTGCCGCGCCCGCGCCTGCTGGCGCTGGAGCGCGAGCAGGCGTCGCTGTCTGGCTCGATCGGCCGCCTGACCGCCGACCGTTCCAAGGCGGTGCAGGGCGCGGGCGAGACCCAGCTGAAGATCCGTCAGATCAAGCAGCAGTTTTTCGAGCAAGTCAGCCAGAGCATCAGCGAGACTCGCGTGAAGTTGGCCGAGGTGACCGAACGAGAGGTGGTGGCTTCCGACGCCCAGCGGCGGATCAACATCGTCTCGCCGGTCAACGGCACCGCTCAGAACCTGCGGTTCTACACGGAGGGCGCCGTCGTCCGCGCGGCCGAGCCGCTGGTCGACATCGCGCCCGACGACGAGTCATTCGTGATTCAGGCCCATTTCGCGCCGACCGATGTCGACAACATCTACCCCGGCATGGTGACCGAGGTGCGTCTTCCGTCTTTCCATTCCCGCGAAATTCCGATCCTGAATGGCAAGATTATGTCGATCTCGCGTGACCGGCTGAACGATCCAGAGGGCAAGACGGTCTATTTCCTCGCGATCGTCCAGGTCGACGTGAAGCAACTGCCGAGGGAGTTCCGCGCCAAGGTCACCGCGGGCATGCCGGCCGAAGTGGTGGTGCCGACCGGCAAACGCACCGTGCTGCAGTACCTGTTCTCGCCCCTGCGCGATGCGATGCGCACCGCCATGCGCGAGGAGTAGTCGGCGATTCCAAGAGCCTGATTTCCAACGCCTTTCGGAAAGCGGTGCGTGACGATGGAAATGTCGTCGCCGCTGCTTTCCAATCGGCTCCAATAGTGTAGTCAGGACCCTTCGTTGTTACTGGAGTCGACGGGAGCGTATGGCGAAGACGGCTTTGATCACCGGCGTGACCGGTCAGGACGGCGCCTATCTCGCCAAGCTGTTGCTGGAGAAGGGTTATACCGTCCACGGCATGCTGCGCCGCTCGGCCTCGGCCGACGTGATCGGCGACCGTCTGCGCTGGGTCGGCGTCTATGACGACATCCGTTTCGAACTGGGCGACCTGCTGGACGAGGGCGGCCTGTCGCGGCTGATGCGTCGGCTGCAGCCGGACGAGGTCTACAACCTCGCGGCCCAGAGCTTCGTCGGCGCCTCGTGGGACCAGCCGCACCTGACCGGTTCGGTCACGGGGCTGGGGACCACCAACATGCTGGAGGCCGTGCGGCTGGAATGCCCGCAGGCGCGCTTCTATCAGGCCTCGTCGTCGGAAATGTACGGCCTGGTGCAGCATCCGATCCAGTCGGAGACCACCCCGTTCTACCCGCGCTCGCCCTACGCCGTGGCCAAGCTCTACGCCCACTGGATGACGGTGAACTATCGCGAGAGCTTCGGGCTGCACGCCTCGGCGGGCATTCTGTTCAACCACGAAAGCCCGCTGCGCGGCATCGAGTTCGTGACCCGCAAGGTCACCGACGCGGTGGCGGCGATCAAGCTGGGTCAGCAGAAGACGGTCGAGCTCGGCAATCTCGACGCCAAGCGCGACTGGGGCCACGCCCGCGACTATGTCGAGGCCATGTGGCTGATGCTGCAGCAGGAAATCCCGGACGACTACGTGGTCGCGACCGGTAAGACCTGGACCGTCCGCGAGATGTGCGAGGTGGCCTTCGCCACGGTCGGCCTGAACTACCAGGATCACATCACGATCAATCCGAAGTTCCTGCGCCCGGCCGAGGTGGACCTGCTGCTGGGCGATCCGGCCAAGGCCAAGGCCAAGCTAGGCTGGGAACCCACCACGACCATGCAGGACATGATCGCCGAGATGGTCGAGGCCGACCTCAAGCGGCGCGGGGGAAAATGACCCGCGCCGTCGTCATCGGCGGCGTCGTCATCATCGGCGGCGGCGGCCATGCCAAGGTGATCATCGAGAGCCTGCGGGCCTCGGGTGAGATGGTCACGGCGATCATCGACGCCGATCCTACGCCGCGCGCGGTGCTGGGCGTTCCGGTGGTCGGCGACGACCTGGTCCTGCCCGGTCTGCGGGAGCAGGGTTTTTCGAAGCTGTTCGTCGCGATCGGCGAGAACCGGCTGCGCGAGAAACTGGGTCGGAAGGGCCGTGAGCTGGGCTTCACCCTCGTCAACGCCATCCATCCTTCGGCCATCGTCTCGCCAACCGCACGCCTCGGCGAAGGGATCGCGGTAATGGCCGGGGTGGCGATCAACGCCGACACCCAGGTCGGCGATCTGGCCATCATCAATACTGGCGCGGTCGTGGATCACGACTGCCAACTGGGCGCGGCCTGCCACCTGGGCCCCGCCTCGGCTCTGGCGGGCGGCGTGACCGTCGGCGAGCGCGCCTTCCTTGGCGTCGGCGCGCGGGTGATCCCGGGCGTGACCATCGGCGCGGATGCGATCGTCGGCGCCGGCGGCGTCGTCGTTCGTAACCTTCCGGACGGGGTCCTTGCGATCGGCGTTCCGGCGAAAATCAAAGGAGACCGGCCATGACCAGCCCGGCGAACACCCTGCCCAGGATTTCCGTCGCCGCTCCGCGCCTGGACGGCAAGGAGCGCGAATACGTTCTCGAATGCATGGACACGACCTGGATCTCGTCGGTCGGTCGCTTCATCTCCGAGTTCGAGAAGGCCTTCGCCGACTATTGCGGCGTGCGCAACGCCATCGCCTGCAACAACGGCACGACGGCCCTGCACCTGGCCCTGGTGGCCCTGGACATCGGTCCGGGCGACGAAGTCATCGTGCCCAGCCTGACCTACATCGCCTCGGCCAACGCCGTGACCTATTGCGGCGCGACGCCGGTGCTGATCGACAACGATCCGCGCACCTTCAACCTCGATCCGGCCAAGCTGGAGGCGCTGATCACGCCGCGCACCAAGGCGATCATGCCGGTGCACTTGTACGGCCAGATCTGCGACATGGACCCGATCCTGGAGGTCGCGCGCAAGCGCGGCCTGAAGGTGGTCGAGGACGCGGCCGAGGCCGTCGGCGCGACCTACAACGGCAAGAAGTCCGGCTCGCTGGGAACGTGCGCCACGTTCAGCTTCTTCGGCAACAAGATCATCACCACCGGCGAAGGCGGGATGATCACCACCGACGACGACGAACTGGCCGCCAAGATGCGCCTGCTGCGTGGCCAGGGCATGGATCCGAGCCGCCGCTACTGGTTCCCGATCGTCGGCTACAACTACCGCATGACCAACATCCAGGCCGCCATCGGCCTGGCGCAGCTGGAGCGCGTCGACGTTCACCTGGACGCCCGCGAGCAGGTGATCGGCTGGTACGACGAAAAGCTGACGCGCCTGGGCAACCGCGTGATCAAGCCCTATGTCGCGCCGACCGGCCGTCACGTATTCTGGATGTACACGGTGCGCCTGGGCGAGGGCCTGTCGACCTCGCGCGACCAGGTGATCAAGGATCTGGACGCCTTGGGGATCGAGAGCCGCCCGGTGTTCTATCCGATGCATGTCATGCCGCCTTACGCTCACCTGGCCAATGGCGACCTCGCCACCGCCGAGGCCTGCGGCGCCGACGGCCTGAACCTGCCGACCCATGCGGGCCTGAGCGAGGCGGACATCGACCGCATCGTCGCGGCGCTGGACCAGGTGCTGGTCTAGCCGATGCGGATCGTCCTGCTGTCCTCGATCGTGCCGTTCATCAACGGCGGGGCGCGCTTCATCGTCGAGTGGCTCGAGGAGAAGCTCGTCGAGGCCGGCCACGAGGTGGAGCGGTTCTATCTTCCGTTCACAGACGATCCGAACGAGCTCCTGCACCAGATCGCCGCTTGGCGGCTGATCGACCTGACCCAGTGGTGCGATCGGGTGATCTGCTTCCGGCCGCCAGCCTATGTGGTGGACCATCCCAACAAGGTGCTGTGGTTCATCCACCACATCCGCACCTTCTACGACCTGTGGGACACGCCCTATCGCGGCATGCCGGACGACGCCAACACCCGGGCGATCCGCGACAACCTGCGGGCCCTGGACACCCGCGCCATCGCCGAGTCCCGGGCGGTGTTCACCAATTCCCAGGTGGTCGCCGACCGCCTGAAGACGTTCAACGGCCTGGACGCCACGCCGCTGTATCCGCCAGTCTATCAGCCCGAGCGTTTCACCCATACGGGCTATGGCGACGAGATCGTCGCGATCTCGCGTCTGGAGCCTCACAAACGCCAGGCCCTGATGATCGAGGCCATGCAGCACGTGAAGACCGGCGTGAAGCTGCGCCTGGCCGGCACGGCGTCCAGTCCCGAATATGGCCGTCAGCTGGTCCAGATGACCCGCGACCTGGGCGTCGCCGACCGGGTGATCCTCGAGGACCGGTGGATCAGCGAGGATGAGAAGGCGCAGATGCTAAAAGAAGCGCTGGCCGTCGCCTACCTGCCCAAGGACGAGGACAGCTACGGCTACCCGTCGCTGGAAGGCGCCCACGCGCGCAAGGCCATCGTCACCACCACCGACTCCGGCGGCGTGCTGGAGCTGGTCGAGCACGGCCGCAACGGCCTGATCAGCGAACCCGACCCCAAAGCCCTGGCCGAACAGTTCGATCGTCTGCACGCCGACAAGCAAGGCGTGGCCAGGATGGGAACCGCGTCGCTGAACCGCCTCGCCGAGATGAAGATCGACTGGAGCACCGTCGTGGAGCGGCTGACCGCATGAAGGTTCTGGTCGTCAACAACGCCGCCCCGTTCCAGCGCGGGGGCGCGGAAGAGCTGGCCGACCATCTGGTCCGCCGCCTGAACGCCACGCCCGGCGTCCAGTCGGAGCTTGTCCGCGTGCCGTTCACGTGGGAGCCGGCCGAGCGGCTGATCGAGGAGATGCTGATCTCCAAGGGCATGCGGCTCTACAATGTCGACCGCGTGATTGGCCTGAAGTTTCCGGCCTATCTGATCCCCCACCACGACAAGGTGCTGTGGCTGCTGCATCAGTTCCGCCAGGCCTATGACCTGTCGGAAGCCGGCCAGAGCCATCTCGATTTCGACGAAACGGGCAGGGCGGTGAAGGCGGCGATCCGCGCGGCCGACAACGACTGTTTCGCCCAGTGCCGCAAGATCTTCTGCAATTCGCCCGTCACCCAGAACCGGCTGATGAAGTTCAACGGCGTGCAGAGCGAGGTCCTGTATCCGCCGCTGAACGACGGTGAGCTGTTCACCGGCGGCGACTATGGCGACTACGTGTTCGCCGGCGGTCGTGTTGCGGCAGGCAAGCGTCAGCACCTGCTGGTCGAGGCCCTGGCCCTGCTGCCGAACGGCCCGCGACTGGTCGTCGCCGGGCCGCCGGAGAACCAGGCCTATGCCGACCGGCTGCGCAAGCTGGTCGAGGACCTGGACCTGAAGGATCGGGTCGACCTGCGCTTCGGCTTCCACCCGCGCGAGGACATCGCCCGCTGGGCCAACGGCGCCCTGGTCTGCGCCTATCTGCCGTTCGACGAGGACAGCGTCGGCTATGTGACCATGGAGGCCTTCGCCTCGGGCAAGGCCGTGCTGACCGTCACCGACTCCGGCGGCCTGCTGGAAATTGTCAGTCAGGACACTGGCGCGGTGGCCGAACCTTCGCCTCAGGCGTTAGCTCAAGCGTTGCATAGTTTGACGTCCGATAAGGCGCGGGCGATATCCCTGGGGGGCGTCGCGCGTGAACTCTGGCGCGACAAGAATGTCACATGGGAGGAGACGGTCCGCCGTCTTCTTGATTAAGCCATAAATTTTGGGTTGAAGGCCGGGTTAAGCTGAGATCCGCCCAAGTCTAGGAAGTGCGAGTGTTGTTGAAAGCCTTGTCCGTTCGGTCATCTGTCATCGCCATGGCGGTCGCCATGGTCGTGGTCGGTCGCGCCGAACTCGCTCACGCCGAGACTTTGTCCGACGCGATCGCCGCCGCCTATCAGAGCAACCCCAACATCCAGGCGCAGCGCGCCGCCATGCGCGGTCTGGACGAGAACTATACCCAGACCCGCGCGGCCTACGGCCTGCAGGCCAGCGCGTCGGTGGCGGAGAACTACGGCTGGCAGAAGGGTGCTCTGCAAGATAACGGGATCGAGGCCGCCAGCCAGACGACCCAGCTCTCGCTCAGCCAGGCGCTGTATACCAACGGCCGCTACGCTGCGCGGCTCGCCGGCGTCGAGGCCCAGATCAAGGCCGCGCGCGAGAACCTGCGTCGCATCGAGATGGACCTGCTGGTGCGGGTCACCAACGCCTATGTCTCCGTGCGCCGCGATCGCGAAGTGCTGCGCATCAGCCAGGGTGGCGAAGCCTGGCTGCGCAAGCAGCTGCAGGACACCGAGGACAAGTATTCGGTTCGCCAGGTGACGCTCACGGACGTGCAGCAGGCGAAGGCCCGTCTGGCCTCCGCCACCACCCAGGTCGCCAACGCTCAGGCGCAACTGAATGTCAGCGCCGCCTTCTACGCCTCGCTGATCGGCCACATGCCCGACACGCTCGAACCGGAGCCGGACATCGACGGCCTGCCGACTAGCCTGGACGAGGCCTTCAATCAGGGGGAACAGTCGAATCCGAGCCTGCTGGCCGCAGGTTATACGGAAAAGTCGTCGCGCGAGGGCGTCGCCGAGGCTCGCGCCCAGCGCCTGTTTTCGGTCAGCGCCAATGCGGCCTATCGCAATGGGTCGAGCTCGCCCTACTACGGGCGGGGCAATTTGCGCGAAGACACGGTCAATGCCGGCATCACCTTGAGCCAGCCGCTGTTCTCGGGCGGTCAGTTGAGTTCCGCCGTCCGCCAGTCGGTCGAGGAGAACAATCGCGACAAGCTGCTGATCGACGACGCGCGCCGCAACATGGTGCTGAGCGTCTCGCAGTACTGGGACCAACTGGTCGCCGCCCGCAAGTCGCTGGTCTCCCTCGAAGAGGAAATGAAGGCCGACACCATCGCCTTCTACGGCGTGCGCGAGGAAGAGCGCTTCGCCCTGCGCAGCACGATCGAGGTGCTGAACGCCCAGGCCGAACTGCAGAACGCCCAAATCGGCTTCGTGCGCGGTCGGGCCAACGAATATGTCGGCCGCGTGCAGCTGCTGGCCCAGGTCGGCACGCTGGAAGTCGGCAATCTGGCGCCGGGCGTCCAGTCCTATGATCCCGAGCGGCACTTCAAGAAGGTCCGCTACAAGGGCATGTTGCCGACGGACCTGATCGTCCAGACCTTCGACAAGATCGCCCTGCCGCTCGAGCCGAAGAAACCCGAGGCCGGCGACACCACGCCGATCCGCCCCCCGTCCACCGACCTTCCGGCCAAGCCGGTGTCGGCCGACAAGGTGACGCCGCCGCAGTCGATCAACGATCTGCCAAGTCTGAACGACTCGCCGGTCGCCACAGCGCCGAAGGGCTAGGCGAGGGGCAGCAGCTCGCGGATCATCCGCAGCCAGGTTTCGCGATCGAACGAGACGTGGCCGTTGTGCGCGGTCGCGGCGGCCAGCTCGGCGCGCCAGGCGTCGTCGGCGATCATCCGCGCCAGCTTGCCGGCCGCGTCCTCGACGCTGGCGTCGGCCCAGCGGCCCGCGCGGTAGATGGCGCCGTCGCCTTCGACCGGGATCAGGTTGAAATCGACCAACCGGCTCGAGGCGGGATCCATGAATTCGACGTTCGAAGACCAGCCCGTCGCCAGGGTCGGCTTGCCCAGCCAGATGGCCTCGGCCAGCAACAGACCGTAGCCCTCGGAGCGGTGCAGGGACAGGACGATGTCGCTGCTGGCGGTCAGTACCGCCATGTCGTCAGTCGACAGGCTTTCGGTCATCAGGCGGATCGACGGGTCGTCCGCGACCTGGCTCCGCAGCGCTTCGAACGTTTCGGGATAGAGATCCGCGCCGACCACCTTGCACAGCAGCAGAGCGGGCTTGGACGCCGTCGCCTGAGCGCGCTGAAAAGCGCGCAGGGCGGCGTAGGGGTTCTTCCGTTGCGCGGTGGAGCGCAAATCGAAGGCCATCAGCACGACCACCGCGCGCTCCGGGAAACCGAAGCGGGCGCGATCGGGCGCGGGGCGTGGATTGAGGTACAGCGGATAGGGGACCGGCGAGACCTTCACGCGCGGCGGAGCGATCTTGCGGATGGCGTCGGCGGCGAAGGCCGAGGGGGTCCAGACCTCGTCGACGAGGGCGAAGGCGGCGTTCCACTCGGATGGAACGTCTTCCAGCTCCCAGGCCCAGTAACCGATATGGCGGTTGCCCTCCAACGGTCGGCCCTCGGTCTCGCGGACCCAGCGCAGCAGCTCCGGTGGATTGATGTGCGAGATCACCACGCCGCGCTCGTCGGTCGCGGGCGGCGGGAAAACGGCCGGCAGATCGACAGGGAAGCCGACCTGAGCGGACAGATCGACGGCGCGCGTGGCCAGGCCCGCGTCGGCGAAGCCCCGCGCCAGCATGCGCGCGCCCTCTCCGAGACCGTGCACCGCGCCGTGGAAGCCGACGATGGTGACGGGCAGGGTCGGTGGCAGGTTCCGGCGCTTGGCGCGACGACCGGCGCGGGCCTGGGCCGTGCGTTCCGCGCGCGCCTTGGCCGCCGCATCATAGGCGTCGCACGCCGCTCTGAACGTCGCGCCGGGCGCCCCGGCCGTCAAGTGCGCGGCGCGACGCACCGGGACCGGCAAATTTCGCCAGAGCGCGAGAAGGCGAGCTTTCATGAATGATGCGTGCGGAATCGATCGCCGGGAGGGCTGGATCACAGACCTATAGCGGCTCGTCACGCAAGGGCGCCACGCGAAAGGGCGGCCGTACGCCCAGAGAGCGCACCGCGAACTTGTCAGGGGCAATATTTCAATGCAGCAATTGACGGTAAGCAACCGTAAGGAGATCGCGTGTCGACCGAATGGAATGCTGGCTACGTCACGGACGTAAACTACACCTTTGGCTACTATGCGGAGCTGAACCCGCTTCGTTGCCGTCTTCCGCTTCTGATGGTGGGCCGCCACGCGCCGAAGATCGAGAACGCCTGTGAACTAGGCTTTGGGCAAGGGCTTTCGGTTTCGATTCACGCCGCCGCCCAACCGGGGATCAACTGGTACGGCACCGACTTCAACCCGTCCCAGGCTGCGTTCGCCTCCGAAATGGTCCGGCTGGCCGGGGCCGACGCCAAGCTCTACGACGAAGCGTTCGCCGAGTTCTGCAATCGCAAGGACCTACCGGATTTCGATTTTATCGGCCTGCATGGCATCTGGACTTGGATCTCGGATGAGAACCGCGGCGTGCTGGTCGATTTCATCCGTCGCAAGCTGCGGCCGGGCGGCGTGCTCTATATTTCCTACAACACTCTACCAGGCTGGTCGGCCTCGGCGCCGATCCGACACCTGATGAAGCGCCACGCGGACGTGATGGGCGCGCCGGGGCAGGGGGTCGTTGGCCAAACCGACGCCGCCCTGGGCTTCATCGATCAATTCCTGGCGCTGGAACCCCTCTACGCCAAGGCCAATCCCGGCGCGGTCGAGCGGCTAAAGCAGGTCAAGGGCCAGGATCGAAACTACCTGGCGCACGAGTACATGAACCGGGACTGGCACCCGATGTACTTCGCCGACCTGGAAAACTGGCTGGGGGACGCCAAGGTCGGGTTCGCCAGCTCGGCCCACACCCTCGACAATCTGTACGACCTGAACATGACGTCGGCGCAGGCCGATTTCATGCGGGGGATCCCTGACGTGTCGTTGCGAGAGACCATCAGGGATTATTGCGTGAACCAGCAATTCCGACGCGACTATTGGGTGCGCGGCGTGCGGGCCTTGGTGGGGCACGAGCAGATCGCGGCCCTGCGCGAGGAACGCATCGTCCTGACCATGGCCAAGGAGGATCTGCCGTCGAAGGTGAGAGGGGCGATCGGCGAGGCGGATCTGATCGATCAGATCTATCAGCCGATCTACGAACTCCTTCTGGACCACAAGCCCCATTCGATCCTGGACCTGGAAGCGCATGTCGGCCGCAAGAACGTCAACTTCGCGCAGCTGAACTCGGCCCTGACGATCTTGCTTGGCCTCGGTGTCGTCCAAGCCGCCGCCCCCGGCCAGGATCTCGCCAAGGCGAAGACGCGGACCCAGGCGCTGAACAAGGCGATTTCCCGCCGCGCCCTGTCGGTCGGCGACGTCGCCTACTTCGCGTCTCCGGTCACCGGTGGCGGCGTGCTGGCGCCGCGCTTCAGCCAGCTGTTCTGGATCAGCAAGCAGACCGGCGGCAAAACGCCCAACGACTGGGCGACTTCCGCCTGGCAGCTGCTGCAGGCGCAGAACCAGGCGATCATCAAGGACGGCGTGACCCTGCAGGGCGAGGACAATCTGGCCGAATTGAAGACGCAGGCCGAGCAGTGGAACGCGAAAATTCTGCCGGTCTGGACGGCCCTAGGCATCTAGCCGCGGTCCCAGCACACGCGCTTTACGAGAGTGGATCTGCGGTGAAGCCGAGCGACGCTGCTCGGGCCTCAGCGTCGCGCGACGCGAATCTCGCCTGGTTGGCGTGCAATTGTTAAATTTTGAAACGATCGCGGGCGCGGCTGAGCCCCGCTAAAATGTAGTTTGCTTGGTTGCGGAAGATATCGGTCAACTTTCAGTGTTGGGATCTCGATGTTGGCTTGGAGCATCGGAAAGTTAATCTTACTTGGAGAGCTTTATAGAGTGTCGACATTTTGACGCCCTGCTGCTCTGCCGTGGGCGTCGATCGATATTATGACTATCGATGCTGGAATCTGAGCGGAGCTTTGCAATAGCGGAAGTTGCAAGGCGAATTCACGACGAAATGTCGGATTCTCGTAACGGAGCGGTTGCGAGACCCAGTCGGTTAAGGTATAAAGAATAGGTCTACCCACAAGACTTCCCATTAGCCCCGCCGGTGACCACTTTCGCCGGCGGGGCTTATTGCATTCGGGAAGCAGGTGTTCACGGCGGGAAAAACGCCGCGCCGGGGGACGTTCCCAGCGATCCGAGATCTAGATCCGGTCTTCCGGCGGCGGGGGCTCGAGCCGCGTCAGGTGCGGACCGTGGGTCACCGGCTGGCGTTCCAGGATCTGACGGACCTTGCGCACGGCGTTCGAGGCGCGGCTGCGGCGCTGACGCCAGAGCAGCAGGGTCATGGCGCCCAGCGTGGCGCACAGGAAGGGCATGGGGCCCAGCAGCCATACCGCCGCCGCCAGGGCGAAATAGTACGCGCGGACGCCGGCGTTGAAGGCCGACAGGGCTGGATTGAGAATTTCGCCCGCGGCTTCGGCGTATTCCGCCAGGATCTGCGGTGGGGCCCACATCGGCGCGGCGCCGATCGCGGCCAGGCAGTAGTTCATCTGGCGGATCGACCAGATGAAGTCGAGCAAGCCCCGCGCCAGGGCCACCAGCACCAGGCCCAGCTTGACCTGGAACATCAGCGGCGTGGTCTTGGCCAGCACGGCCAGGCCTTCGACGCTCTTCCAGGCGCTGTCGCCGCCGAACAGCACCCCGGCCGCCGCGGCGATCAGGATCAGGTTGGACGAGGCGAAGAAGCTGGCCGAATTGATCGCGTGGCCCAGCAGTTGGCCGTCCAGCAGCGCGATTTCGCGCACCGCCATCTCCTGCATCCAGCGACGACGGATCACCGTCATGTCGGTGTTGAGCACGCCGCCGCCTTCGCCCAGCCGCTTGAGCATGGGCTCGTACAGCAGCCAGCAGCCGGCGAAGATGGTCAGGACGATGGTGTCGAGCAGGTGCATGGGCGAAATCTAGCTGGACGCGGAGAGTCGGAAAACCATGCTCAGTCTTCAATGATCAGACTATTTCGCCCGGTGTCCTTCAGGACGATCGAGCAGATCAAGCCCAGGGTCATCACCCCGGCGACGTAGAGATAGAAGGTGCTCTCCATCTTCTGGTGCTTGAAGGCCAGGGCGACCATCTCGGCCGTGCCGCCAAACAGCACGTTAGCCAGGGCGTAGGGCAAGGCCACGCCCAGGGCGCGGACATGGGCGGGGAACAGCTCGGCCTTCACCACCGCGCTGATCGCGGTGTAGCAGGACTGGAAGGCGACCCCGACCAGGATCAGGGCCAAGGCGGTGGTCACCGAGGTCGCGTGGCTGATGCCGGTCATGATCGGCCAGATGGTCAGGGCGCCGCCGCCGAACGCCACGATCAGCATCGGCTTGCGGCCGACCTTGTCCGACAGCCAGCCGGCCAGGGGCTGCATCAGCATGAAGGCGATCAGGCTGAGCGCGCTGACCTCCGAGGCCTGGCCCTTGCTGAACCCGGCGGTGTTGACCAGGAACTTCTGCATGTAGGTCGTGTAGACGTAGAAGGTCAGCGAGCCGCCGGCCGTCAGGCCCATGATCAGCAGGCTCTCGCGCGGATGGCGGCGGATCAGCGGCACGATCAGCGAGACGAAGAACAGGGCCAGGAACACCGCGGCCAGGATCTGGCCAGGACGGGCCAGCGGACCGGTGGTGACGCCGGTTACGCCGGCGGCCACGGTCAGCAACAGAAGGACGCTGGCGGCCACGACTTGGCCGCGTGACAGGGTCTCGCGCTGGGCGGGGGCCTTGAAGGCGATGCTCTCGTCGAGGCCCCGGCGGATCCAGAACACCACCACGGCCAGCAGGGCCCCGATGGCGAACGGCACACGCCAGCCCCAGGCCTTCAGATCGGCCTCGGGCAGGCAGCGCTGCAGCACGATCAGCACGCCCAGGGCCAGCAGCTGGCCGGCGATCAGGGTCACGTAGTGGAAGCTGGACCAGAAGCCGCGCCGGGCCTTGCCGGCCATCTCGCTCATATAGGTGGCGCTGGCTCCGTACTCGCCACCGACCGACAGGCCCTGCAGCACGCGGGCGAACAGGAGAATGGCCGGGGCCCACAGGCCGATGGCCTTGTAGCCGGGGGTGAGGGCGATGATCAGAGCGCCGCCGCACATCAGGGCCACCGAGGCCGACAGGGCCGCGCGGCGTCCGGCGTGGTCGGCGTACATACCCATCAGCCAGGCCCCGATCGGCCGGGCGACGAACCCCAGGAAGAACACCGCCGCGGCCTGCAGGAGCTGCACGGTCTGGTCGCCCTTGGGGAAGAAGGCGGGGGCGAAATAGAGGGTGAAGGCGGCGTAGGCGAACCAGTCGTACCATTCGACCAGGTTGCCGGCCGAGCCGCCCAGGATGGCCTTGGCCCGGGCCAGCGGCGACAGGCGCGCGGCCCCGTTGTCGGATGCCGCTTCGGCGGTCGCCGTCATGATGGTCTCCCCTCCCGGTTCGGAGGGGAGCTTAGGCGAACCCCGGTCTAGGGCAAGCGCCCGAACGCGGCGCTAGATCCTGCCGAGCAAGACCAGGATGATGATGATCACCAGGATCAGGCCGAGACCGCCGCTGGGAAAGTAGCCCCACGAACGGCTGTGACCCCAGGTGGGCAGCGCGCCGATCAGGGCCAGGATCAGAATGATGATGAGGATCGTGCCGAGCATGGTCCGAAGTTCCCTCCAATCCCACGTCCGCCACCATGGCGACGCTGGGGTCAGGTCTTCGGAATACTCAGCGGCGCCTGTCGGTTCCGCGCCTTTTGGTTCCCGCTAGATGGGCGTGTCTTCGGCTTTTCTCAGGCGGAAGGCCCACAGCGCGCCAATCACGCCGCCCTTGACGCGCGGCAGCAGCAGCAGGGTCAGGACCGCCAGCGGGATCAAGGTCAGCGGCGCGACCAGGAGCGGCGAGGCCTGCCAGATCCACGGCAAGAACAGCAGCGGCGCCACGAACAGGTGGCCGACCAACAGGATGGTGAAATAGGCCGGGCCGTCATCGGCAGGATAGCCGGCCAGCTCGTGGCCGCAGGCTTCGCACTCGGGATCGACCTTCAGATAGCGCATGTACAGCCGGCCGTCGCCGCAGTTGGGGCAGCGGTGCAACAGGCCGCGCTTGAGGCCGGTAAGCAGCGGTGACGCGGGTTGGGACACGGACTGGGTCTCTGGCATGGCGCTCATATGCGCCTCCCGGCGCGGCGAGAAAAGGGCGACCAGCCGTCGCACGGGCGACGTTTTGTCCATGTCGAAGGTAAGTAACGGTGAACCGTTTCCCGGATTTGACCTGGATCAAACCGTGCAAACGATGTCTCGACTGCTTTCTGAGGCAGTCCTGGTTAATGAAGGCTGTATTTCACGGGGTTGCCTCGAAATAGAAGCCCCTCAATCCGGGTTCGGAACCGCCGTGATGTCATGGCGTTGATCGCGTGTGCTGAAAAGCGAGGCGAAACATGACGTCCGACCGCAATACGTCGTCCAGTAAGACCTCGAAACCGCCCCGCGAAGGCGAGGCGGTTTCCAAGGCCGAGCACGCCGTCCGCCAGGCTCCGGAAGGCGCCGTCGCCCCGCACGAGAAGCGGACGATCGGCGCGGAGACCTCGCGGGAGGAGGACGCCTAGTTCTTGGCGTCGCGGGCGGCGCCGGCGACGGCCTTGCCGGCCGCCGAGACGTCGCGTCCCGCGCCTTCGATGGTGTTGCAGGCCGAGACCAGCAGGGCGGCCGCGGCGGCGGCGAGGACGACGATCTTGCGCATTCGAATAGGCTCCTGAGCTTCACCACGTGAAGGCGGCGGGACCTTAGCCGCGCGCCGCGCCAGGCTTCAAGAGGCCCGGCGCGGCTTGGCGCTCGTTAGCGTCAGCGAACCCGGCGGACCGAGCTGTAGCGGTCGTTCTGCTTCTTGGGCAGGCTCGCCATATCGTAGTCGTAGCGCCAGCACTTTCCCTCATAGTAGGCGTGCTCGCAGAACTCCCAGGCCCCGCGCGAGATGCGCATGGACGAGACGCGGTCGTTGAAGCCGAGACGCGACAGGTCCGGCGTGTCGCCGCGCAGAGGACGGGCCTCGCCTCGGAAGCCGTCGTGTTCGAACAGGACGACCTCGCCGCCACCGCCCCAGCGGTCGCCGCGCCGGTCGTCACGCCGGTCATCGCGACGGTCGTAGCGGCCGTCGCGGCGGTCCCAGTCGCGGTCCTGGGCGACAACCGCGTTGGCGGTCAGCAAGGCGACGGCGCCGCAGGTGATCATGAAAGCGATCTTGCGCATGTGGCGGTCTCCTAGCGAACGCGACGGATCGAGCTGATCCCGTCGTTCCACTCGCGGGGCAGGATGGCCTGGTCGGCGTCGAGCCGGCTGCAGCGGCCCTGGTAGTTGGCGTGCTCGCAGATCTCCCAGCGGCCGCCGGCGCGGCCGACCTTGATCGACGAGGCCTTGTCGTTGAACTTGACGGCCCCGAGATCGGGCATGTCGCCGATCACTTCATAGGCCCGGCCCTGGTAGTTGGGGTCTTCGAACATCACGATGTCCGCGCGATAGCCGCCGCCACCGTAGCCGCCGCCGCCCCCGCCATTGTAACCGCCGCCGCCGTTGTAGCCGCCGCCACCGCCGTTCCAGCCGCCGCCGCCACCGTTGAAGCCGGCGCATTCCAGGCGGCCGTCGCGATTCTCCAGACCCTGGCTGCCGCAGTCGCGAACGCGGGCGCTGCTCCATTCCCAGCCGCCGCGACCGCTTTGGCAGCGGGCCCAGACCTGGCCGTTGAAGGCGGTGATATCGCGGCACGAGCGCGTGTACGAGCCGCGCGGCGGATCATCGTACTGGCCGTTCCAGCTCGGCGCCTGGGCCGAAGCGGC
This sequence comes from Caulobacter sp. Root343, assembly GCF_001425745.1. Classification (GTDB taxonomy): domain Bacteria; phylum Pseudomonadota; class Alphaproteobacteria; order Caulobacterales; family Caulobacteraceae; genus Caulobacter. The sequence goes on from NZ_LMDF01000006.1 coordinate 514,782, forward strand.
GCCGGCGAGAGCGAGCGCGGTCAGAGAGAGGGCGGTCTGGGCCGCCAGGGCGAAGGTCTTGTGCATGTCGTTTCCCCACCAGAAAGCTTCGTTGTGAAGCCAGCTAGCCGCTCCTCAACTGAACGGCGGCTGAACGGCCCAGCTTAACCTTCAGCGGTCGCCGGGGCGATAGTCCACCTTGGCGTGTCCCTTCAGCTGCGCCTCGGTGAACAGCACCGGCTTGGTCTTCATGGCCACGAACAGCGGCGTCTGGTCGGCATAGTGCGGCGAAGTCTTGTCCAGGGTCGCCGAGCCGAACTGGTGGATGCTTTCCGAATGGAGCTGTCCGGCTTTGTCCCAGGTGACGAACATGATGAAGGTGTCGCCGCCGTCGGCGGTGGTCGTGCCGTCCTTCTGCGGGATGCCCCAGACCGAGCGGTAGGTGTCGGCGGCGCCGTCGATCGGCAGGTCGACGCTCCCGCGCCGGATCCGGTTGACCTGCCCCCACTCGGGATCCAGGCGGCCGAAGTGGGTCTTCAGGGTCGTGATCGCCGCGCGCAGGCTGTCGATCGGCGCGGGGGCCGGGTCGTCGTTCACATGGGCGAACAGGATCGGCTGGGTCATCAGGGCCGCCAGGGCCGCGCCGCGATCGTGGACGTCGGCCTTCCTGTCCCAGGCGCGCAGGATGGCCTGGGCCTTGGCGAGATCGGCGTCGCCCTTGGGATCGATCGCCGTCACTTCGCGAACCATCTCCATGACGCTGGAACGGTCGCTGAACCCCACGTCGAACTTGTGGGCCCGGAAGCTGGCGTCGGTGATGGCGTGGTCGGTCCCGAAGGTCTCTAGCGCCCGCCAGGCGCGGTTGGTCATGTTGGTCTGCAGGCCCATCGAGGCGGGGAAGTCGGCGGGCTTGAGGTTGTCGGCGTCCTCGCTGGCCCGAAAGGGGCTGTTGTTGGAGTTGAACACCAGGCCCGATTTCGGATTCCACAGCTGCGGGCTCTGGTCGACGGGGCGATAGCCTTGCCAGACCAGGTCCGAGCGGTCGCCGGGCAGGATCCCGGCCCAGTCGGCGGCGACGGTGCGGTTCGGATACTGGCCGTTGTGCACGAAGCCGATGTTCCCCGCCGCGTCGGCATAGATGTAGTTGAGGCTGGGGATGGCGTGGGTGGCGATGGCGGCGCGCCATTCGTCCATGGTCCGCGCGTGGTTCAGCCGCCAGTACTGCAACGGCTGGCGCCATTCCCCCATGCCGGCGTAGCGGATCGCGAAGACGCCTTGCTTGGTCTCCAGCACCGGGCCGTGCACCGAGCGCAGCACCGCCTTGCGCACCGGCAGGACGATGGGGCCCAGCAGCTTCACGCGCAGGGTGACGTATCGCTTTTCGAAGTCCTTCCACTGGCCGTCCAGGCGATACTGGTTCTTGTTCTTGGGGTTGATCGTCAGGCGGTAGACGTCGACCAGGTCGGGCTTGGAGACCGTGTTGGCCCAGCCGAGCGTGGCGTTGTGGCCATGCAGCATGAACGGCGCGCCGGGGAAGAAGCCGCCGGCCACGTGCCAGCCCTGGCCGCTCTCGACCACGGCCTCGTACCAGGCGACGGGGCCGGTATAGGGCTGGTGCGAATTGACCAGCAGGCGGGTGGCGCCATCGGCGCTGCGGGCGGGCGCGGTCGCCAGGCCGTTGGAACCCTTCGGCGGAGCGCTCTCGGTCGCGGGTGAAGTCAGGCGCTTCAGCTCGCCGTCCAGGCCGTAGAAGAACGGCTGCTTGAACACGAAGCCGGCCTCGACGTCCTTGCCGGTCAGGGGCAGGAAGCCCGGCTTGAGCTTTTCCGGATGCTTGGCGGCATAGACGCTGACCCCGTCGGCATAGGCTTCCATCAGCTTGCGCAGGTCGGCGGGGAGCTCGTCGTAGTGGCGGTCGACGGTCGGCCAGACGTCGAGCAGGGCCGCGACATAGTCGGTCGGGGCTGCGCTCGCGCCCTTGCTGCGGGCCAGCACGCCGCGCGTCGCCAGCGCCACGTCCTGCAGGGTTTCGAAGTCGTCCTCGCTCTGGGCGTAGGCCAGGCCGAAGGCCGCGTCGGCGTCGGTGCGTCCCAGCACGTGCGGCACGCCCCATTCGTCGCGGCGGATGCGGACGTCGTAGAGCTTGGCCTTGGCCAGGATGGCTTGCCGGTCCGGGGCCTTGGGCAGGCTGGCTCGATCGATCACGACCAAGGCCGCCGCCGCCAGCACGATCAGCGCCAATAGCGCGCCCACGCCGCGCAGGATCCACTTCATCATGCTTGTTTCCCCCGGGCCTCTCCGGCCGTTCTATTTATTATCGGCGATCATGCGGGGCGGGCTTCGTCGAGGAAAGAGCCGGTTTCGACGAATCCTTGCTGAAACTTCATGATAACGCCGTTCGCCGGAGCGCTCGGGCCTGCTACGACAAGCGCCACAGCAAGGGAGGCGCGCAATGGCTCGCAAGCATTTGGTCTCGGTTATGGCCCTTCTGGCGCTCAGCGTCAGCGGCGCCGCGTTCGCCCAGGTCCCCGCCAACATCGCCAAAGCTCTGGCCGATCCGTCGCGCCCGGCCGCCGACAGCGCCCGCGACGCGGCGCGCCATCCGGGCGAGATCCTGGCCCTGGCCGAGATCAAGCCGGGCGCCACCGTCGTCGACTACGTGATGGGCGGCGGCTACTTCACCCGCATCCTGTCGGGCGCGGTGGGGCCGAAGGGCACGGTCTACGCGTTCCAGCCCACCGAGTTCATCAAGTTCAAGGCCCAGTACGGCGAGGACCAGAAGACCACCGTGGCGGCTCTGCCCAACGCCAAGGCCCTGACCGGTCCGATGACGGCGCTGGACCTTCCCGACAATGTCGACGCGGTGATCACCGTCCAGAACTATCACGACATGCACCTGAAGCCCTTCCCGGTCGACACGGCCGCCAAGGCCAACGCCGAGATCTTCAAGTCGCTGAAGCCGGGCGGGGTGTTCCTGGTCGTCGACCACGCCGCCGTCGCCGGCTCGGGCATCGGCGCGGCCGACAGCCTGCACCGCATCGACGTCGCCGCCGTGAAGAGTGAAGTCGAGGCCGCCGGTTTCAAGCTGGAAGCCGAGAGCCCGCTGCTGGCCAGCGCCGCCGATCCGCATACGGCCAGCGTGTTCGATCCCAGCATCCGCGGGAAGACGGATCAGTTCATCCTGAAGTTCCGCAAGCCGAAGTGACAGCGAAGCTGTCATCCCGGACGGCCCGTCAGGGCCGATCCGGGATCCAGCGGCTAGACTCTTCTACGACGCCCGCGCCTCCGCGCCCATGAACACCACCTTGGCGCCCTTGTTGACGGCCGAGCCTAGTTCGGCCGCGTCCCAGTTGGTCAGGCGCACGCAGCCGTGCGAGGCGCGCTTGTTGACCAGTCTCGGGTCGGGCGTGCCGTGGATGCCGTAGGTGTCCTTGGTCAGGTCGATCCAGGTGGAGCCGACCGGATTGTTCGGACCAGCCTTGATGGTCAGCTTGGCCTTGGGCTTGCCGAAGGTCAGGCGCGAGGGGTCATAGGTGTAGGTCGGCCGGGGCGCCAGGGTGCGCACCGCCCACTCGCCGGACGGGGCCGGGCGCTCGGTGCTGCCGACCGTGGCCGGATAGACCGCCAGCTCGACGCCCTCCTTGTCGAAGGCGCGGACCTGACCAAGGGCCTTATCGATCTCGATGCGGTCGACCTTGCGGTCCAGCGTGTCGGCGCCGGGCGCCGTCACCATGATCGTCGTTCCGGCCACGGCGAAGTCGGCGCCCGGATTGAGGGCTTGCAGTAGGGCCTCGTCCACGTGGAAGCGCTCGGCCAGCATCTCCAGCGGGCTGTGGTAGTTCATGGCCGGCAGGGCGGCCATGGCCTCATAGTCTTCCTTGGCGACGGGCGGCGAGAACGGCCCGGCCACGTCTTGCGGCGTGATCGTATAGTCGACGAGCACCGGGCCGCTGTCGCCGGCGGCCAGGGTCTCGACCAGCTTGGCGTCGATCTCGCCGTTGGCGGGCAGGTTGCGTGAGGTCTGGAAGGCCTGGATGGCCAGCTTCAGATTGGTCCCGTCGCGGCCGTCGATGACGCCGGGCGAGACATGGGCACGGTCCAGCAGGGTCTGGACCCGGACCAGCAGGTCGCGATGGGCGTTCGGATCGGTCGCGGCCGGATCGAAGGTCGCGTCGTTGATCGCCTGGGCGATCGGGGAGGCGGCGGTCACGGCCGGCGGCGCGGGAACCAACGGGGTCTGGACGGGGGCCTTCTGGACGGTCTTGCCAGTGGGGACGGGTTTGGCCGGCGGCTTGTCGTCACAGGCGCAAAGGGCCAGGACGGCGATCAGGGCGAAACGGGAAACCAGGCCGGTCATGCAATCTCCAAACGGGGCCAAATGGCGGGCCAAGGGGCGGGAACGCTCTCCCGTCTCAAGCCTTGAGCCATGGCGAAGTTCCACGGACCTGAGGGATCGGATTGAAGGCGTTGCGCCGTTTGCTGTGGGGCCTGGGGCTGCTGGCGTTGGCCGTCGGCGGCTTCTGGTTGTGGGTGATCTGGCCGCCGTGGGGGCAAGCTGGCTCGCCGTCACCAGCCCCCGCCCAGCCGCGTGACGTGGCCGCCTATGCGCCGCCGCAGCACGTACCCTCGATCGACCCGCCCTCGGCCCTGACTGCTCTTTCCGGCGCGCCGGAGTCTTGCGACGGTGGCGACGCGCCCGAGACCGCCGCCGCCGTCAACGCCGCCTCGCTGACGACCCTGGCCTGGTCGCCGTTCGGCAAGCCCGAGACGGGGTGGGAGATCTACGCCCCGCGCATCGCCGCCGAGATCGGCACGACCTGCGCCCCGGGCTCGAACGGCTTCGCCTCGGCCCTGGCCCGCTGGCAAGGCGCGCATGGCCTGCAGCGCACGGGGGTCGTCGATCCCGCCGTCTTCGCCGCCATGCTGGTGCGCTGGCACCTGGCCCGGCCGTTCGTGCGGGTGAACCGCGAGGGGACCTGTCCCGGCGCGCCGCCTGACGCCAACCTGGCCCAGGCGGATCCCAAGGAGAGCTACGGCGGCAAGGCCATCCGCCTGCGGCCCGGCGCGCTGGACGCCTATCGTCGGATGGTCTCCGAGGCGAGGGCGGCGGGCGTGCTGCGCCGGCCCGAGAGCCTGATGATCTATTCCGGCTTCCGCAGCCCCGACGCCGACGCACAGCGCTGCGCGCGGGACAACAACTGCCAGGGCCTGATCCGCACCATCTGCTCGGCCCACCGCACGGGCCTGGCCATGGACGTGTTCATCGATGCGGCCCCGGGCTTTGGCCCCGACTCCTCGGCCGACGCCAATCGCCTCGTGATGAGCCGCTCGCCGCTCTATCGCTGGATGGTGGTGAACGCGCCGCGGTTCGGCTTCGTCAACTACGTCTACGAGCCCTGGCACTGGGAGTGGACCGGCGAGCCGCTGCTGCCCGGCGTGCCGATCGCCAGCCTGCCCCAGGCGGGCTCGGAGTCCGTTACGGAACTTCCGGAAGACTCCACTTCGCGAACGCCGGCCGCTGCTTCAGGCGCGCGTAATAGGCGTTGAGCGCCGGCCATTCCTCGCGCGCGATCGGGCTGTGCAGCCAGCGATGGACCGACAGGCCCAGCACGATGTCGGCGATGGTGAAGTGCTCGCCGGCCACGTAGGCGCCGGTGTCGACCAGCCGCGCGTCCAGGAGGCCCATGGCCGTGTTCCAGGCCACGACGCTGGCCTCGATCTGCTTGGGATCGTCGAAGCCGGGGAACTTGCGTACGAGGCCCGCGAAGGCGTAGCGCCAGGCCGTGTTCAGCTCGGTCGCCTGCCAGTCCATCCACTGGTCGACCAGGGCCCGCGCCCGGCGGCCGTCCGGAAACAGCGGCGTGCCGGCCGCCACATAGCGGCAGATGGCGTTGCTCTCCCACAGCGGACCGTCCTCGTCGATCAGCACCGGCACGAGGGCGTTGGGGTTCCATTGCAGGAACTTTGGATCGTTGGTGGGCGAATAGCCCGCGCCCCAGTCCTCGCGCTCATAGGCCCGGTCCAGCTCGTCCAGGGTCCAGAGCACCTTGCGGACGTTGATGGAAGAGGTGCGTCCGAGGACCTTGGGGATCGTCACCGGGTCATCCAGGGCTTGGACTTGCCGGTGGGCGCGGCGACGCTGGCGCGCTCGATCTTGCCGCTGGAGGCCTTGGCCCCGTGGCCGTGCTTGCCTTGGGCGGCCTTCTTCAGGCGCAGGGCGCGTTGCATCGGCGTCTCGTCGTTCGACGCTTCGGGGGCCGGAACTTCGGGTTTATCGGTCATAGGGGCGATGTAGGCCTCGAAAGACGCCTTGAGAAGGCCGCGCTTGAAGGTCAGTCTGGAAAGATGTCGCGCCGCCGTTCGGTTCCCGTCCTGATCGCCCTCGCCGCCCTTTCGGCGTCGGTCGCCAACGCTCAAAGCAAGGCCCCGCCGAAGGACGAGCCCAACGCCGTCTCGCCGGTGCTGATCATGCCGCCGACCCTGCCGCCCAAGCTGGTCTCGACCTATCCGGCCGAGGGCGAGACGGTCGCCCCGGGCGTGCTGATCCTGAAGGTCTCGTTCGACCAGCAGATGACGCCCAGCGCCTGGAACTACGCGCCCGCCCCGGGCGCCGAGCCGATGGACTGCGTGAAGACGCCGCGCCTGCTCGGCGACCAGAGGACCTTCGTGCTGCTGTGCCGGGTGCTGGCCGACAAAACCTATGGCGTGACGTTCAACGCCCAGCGGCCGGGCGGCTTCGCCAATCTCGGCGAGAACCCGGCCCTGACGGCGGCCCTGACGTTCAAGGTCGACTCCGACACGCCGATCACCACCGTGCGCCGGGCGATGGAGGCGGCCAAGCTGCAGCCGGACCAGATGCCGGTTCAAGACGCGCCGATGGCCGTGGCGGCGAGCGCCTCGGGTCGCTAGTCGTCGAGCGTGACGCCGGTGATCGGAGCGCCGGGCGGCAGATCCTTGACCTGCTGATGCAGTTGGGCGGCGAGGTCGGCCTTTACGACGAACAGGGTCTTGGTGACGGTTTCCACCGAGCACTGGCCGCCGAGGACAGGCGGCAGGGTCCAATCGAAGCACTCCCGAGGATCCAGGCTCAGTCCGCGTCGCGCGGCGGCCTGGACCCAGACGTCGCCCAACAGCATGTCCCGGTACTCATTGTCGCCGATCGCCTGGACGAAGGCCTCGCGGTCTTGGGCCACGACGCGGAGCGCGCCCTCCATCATGTCCAGCGTCACGACGCCGTCCGGCGTTTCGAAGAACATGTCGCCGAACGGGCCGACCAAGGCGACGCCCGTGCTGGGCGGATCCAGCCACCCCCATGCCGACAAGGCGTGCGTGACGTCCGGCGTGGGAATGTCCAGCACCAGAGAGGGATAGAGACCACGCACGGCCTCGGACAACGGGGTGGTCTGGCTTGGCGGCGTCCGCCGTCCGAACAGTCCCTTGAACATGACTCGGCTCCCGGGAAGAAGGCGCGCAGCGAACCATGGTTCGGGGATCTGAATCCACCGAAAGTTGAGGGGTGGACGGTCCTGGTCGGGATCGACACGGCGCCCCCGCCATCCAAGCTTGTGGCGCGCGGGCCAACCTTGCCCCATCATCTTCCGATGACGGGGGAATCGGGCGGGCGCGACTGGACGGGGGCGGACCTCGCGGTGGTGGTGGGTGACTATGTCGCCCAGCTGGAGAAGACGCTCGCCGGCAAGCCGGTCGACCGCGCCAGCCATGACCGCACCGTCCGCTTCGTCACCGGCAAGTCGGACATGCCGATCACCTGGAAGCAGGGCGAGATCTCGGCGGTGCTGTCGCTGATCGGCCTGCCGATCCTGAGGGACCAGCCGCCGCGCTGGTCGTATGACGAAGCCCTGCTGGAAGCGGTCGAGGAGCAGCTGGCCGCCAAGCCGGCCCTGCTGGTCGCCGCCGTCCGGCCCGCCGCCCTGTTCTACGCCCCGTCGGCTATCGCCCTGATCGAGACCGCGCCGCCTCGGCCGATGCCGATGGACGAGCGGCTGATCCGGATCATCCAGCGCTTCGACATGTCGGCCCGCGAGGCCGACGATCGCTTCCTGAAGGGCCTGGGCGTGGCCAGCATCGTCGCCCACGAGGCTCGCCGCCTCTCGGACCGGGGCCGTCCCGACCTGGCTGGCCAGATCCGCCCGGCCCGCGCCGGCGACCCCGACGGCTGCGATGTGGTCAGCTTCGGCCTCGACGAGATCCCGCGCCTGATCGTCGTCAAGACCACCCTGGCCGGCGAGGTCGCGCCATTCGGCCTCAGCCACGCCGAGTTCGCCCTGGCCGAGGCCCAGCCCCACGCCTTCCGCATCCGCCGCGTCTACGATCTGCTGGGCGAGGGCCGGTTCTACAGGCTGAAGCCGCCGTTCGGGTGAAGGTTGGTTCCAGGCGCGGCCCCCACCTGACCGCTTCGCGGTCGTCCGCCCCCAGAGGGGGCGGAAGGGGCGCGCATCCCTTCTTCCCCCTCTGGGGGAGGAGCGCCGTAGGCGCGGAGGGGGCAAGTATGGGTCGTTAGGGGACCTCTTCCGGACTCCCGCCAACCTCCGCCCCATCGAGGAACGCCAGCGCCGCCTCGACCAGCCCCGGCGCGTCGGACATCTCGTAGTGGGTGACGCCCGGCAGGATGGCCAGCCGATGGCGGACCATCCCGGCTCCATCCCAGCCCGCGTCGCGCAGGCCGCCACCGAGCAGCTGATAGAACCGGACGATGTGTTCCATCTCGAACATGTCGCTGTCGCCATAGACCAGCAGCGTGGTCGGCTTCAGGGTCTTGGCGTCCTCCGACCAGTCGTAGGGCGTGCGAATAGCCTCGCCCATGCGCGCGACGAATTCGGGGAAGTCCTCGACGCGCGGGGCCACGGCTTCGTAGCTGGCGTAGAATGGCGCGTGCATCATCATCGGCGCGCTCTCGCGGGTGATGGCCTTCTGCTGCTCGCGGATGTCTTCGTAGAAGCCCGTGTGGGCGTAGGGCACGGACGCCAGCACCAGCCGATTCACCACCTCGGGGTGCTGGACCGCCAGGCGGAAGGCGACCATGCCGCCGAACGAGAAGCCCAGGACGTCCACCCGCTCGAAGCCGAGGGCGCGCACCACGGTCGCCAGGTCGTCGCCCATGGCGACGGCGTCGATCGGCCGATCGGTCAGCGCGGTGCGGCCGTGGCCGTAGAGGTCGACGGCGATCACCCGGTGGCGGGCTGCGAGGTCGTCGAGCACCGAACCGAACATCTCCATCGTGCCGAACCCGCCGTGCAGCAGAAGCAGGGGCGGCCCGTCGCCGTGGATCTCGTAGCCATAGCGGACGCCGCCGGCCTCGACATGGCCCTTCTGGATCTGGTTCATCGTCGGTCCCTCGCTGTTCGCCTCCCGAGGACGCGCGAGCGTGGCGCGATCCGACAGCCGCCTCAAAGAAAAAGGCGCCGGCCTTTCAGCCGGCGCCAGTCAGCCTTTGGAGGAGATCGAAGGATTAGAAAGTGTACGAGGCGCCCAGGAAGAACTGGCGGCCGGTGGTGCTGAACACCCGCTGTGAGCGGCGCTGCTTGCCGCTCCACTGGTCGGCTTCCTGATTGGTGATGTTCAGGGCGTCGAAGGTCAGCTTCAGATTGTTGGTCAGCTTGTACGAGGCCGAGGCGTCGATGTTGGTCGTCGCATAGCTGCCGTTGGCGTCCGGCACTTCCGACTTGAAGGGCAGGGCGGTCAGGTACTCGTCGCGATAGGCCACCGACACCCGGGCCGAGAACTTGGTGTCCTCGTAGTATAGGGTGGCGTTCACCGAGTGCGGCGAGACGTTCAGGAACTGATCGTGGATCTGGGTGGCCGGGGTCGTGGCCGTACCGCTCGACAGGTAGTAGAGCACCGAGCTGTCGACATAGGTGTAGTTGACCATCGTCCCCATGTTGTCGAACGGCGCGGGCAGGAACTTGAACGGCTGCTGCCAGTTCAGCTCGATCCCGCGGATGTAGCCGCCTTGCGTGTTGCGCGAGCGGGTCACCAGGTACGGGGTGCTGGCGTCCTGGCCGGCGGGCAGCAGGCCCAGCGGCAGGCCGGTATTGCCATAGGGTTCGGTGGTGGCGATCGTCTGGATCGAGCTGGCGATCTCCTTGTCGAACACCGTGGCGCTGAGGATCACGCCCTCGCTGGGATACCATTCCAGGCTGAAGTCGTAGTTCTTGGCGCGGTACGGATCCAGGAACGGGTTGCCGATCGAGGCCGACTGGGCGCCGAAGTTGGTGTTGACCGAGCCACCCGGCGTCAGGTTGCCGAAGCTGGGGCGCGCCATCACCTTGGCCGCGGCGAAGCGGGCGACCAGGTTGGGCATCACGTCCAGGGCCAGGTTCACCGACGGCAGCCAGTCGCTGTACTTGTTGTTGACCGTGATCTGCGAGGTCAGCGAGGTGTAGCCCGTGGCGTCCAGGTCGGTCTTGACGTAGCGCACCCCGGCGTTGCCGCGCAGGCGGCGGCCGTTCAGCACGTCGGCGTCGAAGTCGACCTGCACATAGGCCGAGCTGTCCTTTTCCTCGACCTGGCGGTTGTTGCCGAGGGCCGAGTTGATGGCCAGGGTGAAGTCGCCGTACTTGTTCGAGCAGTTGCAGAGCAAACCGAGCTTGTTGATGTAGGCCGAGACGTCCGGCACCACCCAGCTGGTCACCGAATTGGCCGGCAGGTTCAGCTGCTTGCCGAAGCCCGTGATCGTCTCGCTCAGCGGGGCCGAGCCGGGGAAGTCGGCGGCGAACTGGGCGAAGTTGAACGGGATGGTGCCCGTCGCGGTGACCGCCGTCGGGCCGTTGTTGCCATAGAGGCGTTGGACCTGCTTGGTCTGGAAGTCGAACGACTTCAGCGCCACCCCGGCCTTGACCGTGAAGACGTCGTTCAGGCGGTACTTGGCGTTGGCCTCGGCCGTGGTCAGGGTGTTGAACACCGCCGCCTTGACGACGCGGATGTCGGGGGTCAGGCCGGTGCCGGCATTGGTGAAGGTGACGTTGGCCGGGTTGGCGACGTCGTAGCCGTAGTTGATGAACGGCCGGCGCGCGTCCTCGCGGGCGTCCCAGACATAGCCGGGCTTGTTGAAGCCGTCATAGGACATCAGCACGTCCCAGGGCTGCTTGAAGTCCGAACCCGAGTGGCCGAGCTTCACATTGCCGCTGAGCCGGTCGTTGAAGCGGTGCTCCAGGTTCAGGCCGATCTGGTGGGTCTTGGTGGTGGTCTGGCTCTTTTCCTCGATGTGCTTGATGTCGACATTGTTGATCTTCATGTAGTCGACCTGGCCGGTCGGCAGCACATGAACGTCCATGATCTGGGCGTCGACCCGGCCGGCGAACAGCGGGAAGGCCGCGCTGGCGCCGTTGACGTTGCGGTTCAGCGAAGCGTTCGACAGAGCGTAGTCGGTGCGGTCCTGGTCGAACTGCGAATAGACCAGGTCCAGGGTCACGTCGGTCTTGTCGGTCGGCCGCCATTGCAGGCCGCCGGTCATGCCCAGGCGCTTCTGATCCAGCTGGAAGCGCCCAAGGCCCGGATTGCGGGGCAGGAAGACGTTGGGCTGGTTGATCGCCGCGTAGGCGGTCGGATCCGACGGCAGGCCCGAGAAGCACTGGTTGGCGGGACGGTTGCCCGCGCCCGACAGCGGGTTCACGTACGGGATGGCGGTGTTGACCACCTGGCTGCCGGGCTGCGACGCGATGTCGACCGCCACGCCGCAGAAGCCGTTGTTGGCGTCCGAATAGTCCGACTGCGAGGTGTCGCTGTAGCCTTCTTCCTGTTGCTTGCGCTCGTTATAGGCCAGCGAGAACAGGGCGCCGAAATTGCCCCAGGTGTCGCTGATCAGGCCGGCGAAGCGCGGGGCCTTGGACTTGTTGTTGTCGTAATAGGCGCCCTGCAGCGAGGCGGCGGCGCGGAAGCCCTTCTTGTCGAACGGCCGGCCGGTTTGCAGGTCGACGGTCGCGGCCAGCGAGCCCTCGTCCATCTCGGCCGACTGCGATTTGCTGACGGTGACGCTGTTGAACAGCTCCGAGGCGAAGGTCGAGAAGTCGAAGCCGCGCGAGCGGTTGATGCCGGCGACCACGCCCAGGGTCGAACCGGTCGTCGCCGAATAGGCCTCGATGCCGTTCAGGGTGGTGCGGACGAAGTCGCCGCCCAGGCCGCGCACGGTGATGTTGCGGCCCTCGCCGCCGTCGCGGGTGATCGAGACGCCCGGGATGCGCTGGATCGACTCGGCCAAGTTCGCGTCCGGGAAGCTGGCCATGTCGTCGGCCTTGATGACGTCGACGATGTTGTTCGAGATGCGCTTGGTGTTGATGGCGCTGGTCAGGCTGGCCCGGAAGCCGGTGACCACCACCTCCTCGACCGCCGTGTCGTCCGGCTTGGCCGAGGCCGCCGGGGCCGCCGCCGTCTGCGCCGATGCGGCGAAGGCGGTCAGCAGGGATGCGCCCAGCGACAGCGCCAATATCGAGCATCCCGTACGCAGGACGCCATTGTTCTTGGACTGCGAGCCCATGGTTTTCCTCTCCCTGTTCGGTCACCCGTGCCGGTGGCCGTGTTGATCGATGGGGCCGCCTTGATGGCGACTCTCCGTTGGGAGGGCGGGGCTGTGATAGGCGTGGAACAGGGTAGTTCGAGCGGCCCGCTATTCTCATATATTGAGATTGTATCCCAACTTGTAGGCTACAATACGCTTCGCCACCGGTTCCGCCAGTCCCCTTCGGTGTTCAACGCGGCCATATTGCGGATATGCAACAATGCGTCCCGCATGCTGGGATGGGGCGTGCGGCTAGCGTTTCCCGCGTCCGTCCGGTGGCGGCAGTGCGGGAATCCTGAACCCTGCCGAAGAGTCAGAACGCCCCCGCCAGCTTCCGCTGACGAGGGCGTCCAAAACACTTCGACCGGCTAGGTCGAGTCGAAAGCCCGATCAATCCTCGTCCATCTTCAGCGCCGCGATGAACGCTTCCTGCGGGATCTCGACCTTGCCGAACTGGCGCATGCGCTTCTTGCCGGCCTTCTGCTTGTCCAGCAGCTTGCGCTTGCGCGAGGCGTCGCCGCCGTAGCACTTGGCCGTGACGTCCTTGCGCAGGGCGCGGACGGTTTCGCGGGCGATGATCCGGCCGCCGATCGCCGCCTGGATGGGGATGACGAACATGTGCTGCGGGATGAGCTCCTTCATCTTCTCGCACATGCCGCGGCCGCGGCTCTCGGCGCGGTCGCGGTGGACCAGCATGGAGAGGGCGTCGACGGGTTCGGCGTTGACCAGGATCGACATCTTCACGAGGTCGCCGGGGCGGTAGTCCTCGACCTGATAGTCGAAGCTGGCATAGCCCTTCGAGATCGACTTCAGGCGGTCGTAGAAGTCGAACACCACCTCGTTCAGCGGCAGGTCGTAGACCACCATGGCGCGGTTGCCGACATAGCTGAGCTCGCGCTGCATGCCGCGACGGTCCTGACACAGCTTGATCACGCCGCCGAGATAGTCGTCGGGGGTGAAGATGGTGGCCTTGATCCAGGGCTCGCTGATGCTCTCGATCTGCATCACGTCCGGCAGGTCGGCGGGGTTATGGAGCTCCATCTCCTCGCCGTTGCGCATGTGGATCTTGTAGACGACCGAGGGAGCGGTCGCGATCAGGTCGAGGTCGAACTCGCGGCTGAGGCGCTCCTGGATGATCTCCAGGTGCAGCAGGCCTAGGAAGCCGCAGCGGAAGCCGAAGCCGAGGGCGGCGCTGCTCTCCATCTCGTAGGTGAAGCTGCCGTCGTTGAGGCGCAGGCGGCCGACGGCGGCGCGCAGGTCCTCGAAGTCGGCGGCGTCGACCGGGAACAGGCCGCAGAACACCACCGGCTGGACTTCCTTGAAGCCCGGCAGGGCCTGGGCGGTCTGCTTCTTCTCGTCGGTGATGGTGTCGCCGACGGCGGCGTCGGCCACTTCCTTGATGCTGGCGGTGAAGAAGCCGACCTCGCCGGGGCCGAGCTCGGCGACGTCGGTGGCCTTGGGGGTGAACACCCCGACCTTGTCGATGCGGTGGGTGGCGCCGGTCTGCATCATCCGGACCTGCTGGCCGGCCTTCAGCGTGCCGTCGAAGATCCGCACCAGCACGACCACGCCGAGATAGGCGTCGTACCAGGCGTCGACCAGCAGGGCCTTCAGCGGCGCGTCGCGCTCGCCCTTCGGGGCGGGCAGGCGGGTGACGATGGCTTCCAGCACCTCGTGGATGCCCAGGCCCGACTTGGCGCTGGCCAGCACGGCGTCGCTGGCGTCCAGGCCGATCAGGTCCTCGATCTGGGCGCGGACGCGCTCGGGCTCGGCGGCCGGCAGGTCGATCTTGTTGAGGACCGGGACGATCTCGTGGTTGTTGTCGATGGCCGAATAGACGTTGGCCAGGGTCTGGGCTTCCACGCCTTGCGAGGCGTCGACGACCAGGATCGAGCCCTCGCACGCGGCCAGGCTGCGGCTGACCTCGTAGGCGAAGTCGACGTGGCCGGGGGTGTCCATCAGGTTGAGGATGTAGTCCTCGCCGTCGTCGGCCTTGTACTTCAGGCGCACGGTCTGGGCCTTGATGGTGATGCCGCGCTCTTTCTCGATGTCCATGTTGTCGAGCACCTGGGCGCTCATCTCGCGCGCGGTCAGGCCGCCCGTCTCCTGGATCAGGCGATCCGAGAGGGTCGATTTGCCATGGTCAATGTGTGCAACGATCGAGAAGTTGCGGATCTTGTCGAGAGGCGTCGAAGTCATGCGCGAGCGCATAGCACATTTGGCCCGCTTCGCGAGAGGCGTTGCGCCCCTCGGCCGGCCCACGCGTGCGGCGACAGGTCGCGCATGCTTAACCGCTCGTTAAGTTTGGAGCCGCAAACCGGTCTCAATGGCTTGCAACACTGTTGCAATCAATTCGATCGAGAGGCCCTGCATGGACCGTCGCAAGCTGATCCTCTCGGGGGCCGCCGCCAGTCTGAGCGCGGCAGCCACCGAGGCCCTGGCCCGCCAGCGGATCACCTCGGAACAACTGCCGCCGGCGCAGCCCATCAACGACCCGAATGCGGCTCCGCCTTCGGCCGCCCGGGACTCGTATGCGTCCTCGCCGCCGCCGCCGTCACCGACCCCCGGTTCGAACGGCCCGACTCCGGCCTATGACACCGGCCGCGCCCAGACCTATTCCGCCGACGAGATCGTCCGCGCCACATCCGACTTCCTGGGTGTGACGGCCGAGAGCGCCGGGGCGGCGATCGAGAAGGTGTTCAAGGACAAGGGTCAGCCCACCGCCTACATCGCCGGCGAAGAGGGCTCGGGCGCCTTCGTGGCCGGCCTGCGCTATGGCCGGGGCCTGCTCTACATGAAGGGCCGGCCGACGCTGGAGGTGTACTGGCAGGGCCCCTCGGTGGGCTGGGACTGGGGCGGTAACGCCAGCCGCGTCTTCACCCTCTGCTATAACCTGCAATATCCCGACGCCGTCTTCCGCCGCTTCCCGGGCGTGGAGGGGAGCGCCTATCTGGTGGGCGGCCTGGGCGTGAACTACCAGAAGGCCGACGAGATCACCCTGGCCCCGATCCGCGCCGGCGTGGGCCTGCGCCTGGGCGCCAACGTCGGCTACCTCGGCTACAGCCGCAAGCGCCGGTGGGTGCCGTTCTAGGCGGTCAGTGCTTCTCGACCCTGCCGTTCAGCCAGTCCATGACGGCCAGCAGCACGCCCGAGACCACGAACGACAGGTGCACCACCACCAGCCAGAGCAGGCGCGGCTGGTCGAGCGCCTCGTCGGGCTCGGTCAGTTTCAGGAAGGCCTTGAGCAGCGCGATCGCCGAGATCGCCACGATCGAGGCGATCAGCTTCATCTTCAGGCCCGAGAAGTCGACCGTACCCATCCAGTCGGGCCGGTCCTCGTGGCTGGCCGTATCGATCTTGGAGATGAAGTTCTCGTAGCCGGACAGGATGACGATCACGAGCAGGTTGGCGGCCAGCGATAGGTCGATCAGCGACAGGGCCAGGACGATCGCATCCTCGGCCTTCATCGACGGCACGTGCGGCAGCTCGTGGAAGAGCTCCTGGAAGAAGACCACGATCAGCGCCGCCAGGGCGATGACCAGGCCGACATAGAACGGGGCCATCAGCCAGCGCGAGGCGAACAGGCCGCGCTCCAGCCATGTCTCCAGCAGGGGTTTCTTCATCGGGGGCTCCTCAAGCGACAAGCCTAGAGGCCGCCCGTGACGAACGCCACCGCTAGCCGCCGTACTCGATCGCGTAGCGGAAGCTGCTGGTCTGGCCGGCGCCCAGCGGCACGCGCCAGGCGACCTGGCCCTGGCGGATGTCATGCTTGCGCGGCTCGGACACGACCTTGAAGGTCGGCAGGTTCGGGTTCTGGCGCAGTTCGACGGTCACCGGAATGGTCTTGGCGTTCGACAGGTCGACCTCGTAGGTCCGGCGCACGCGCCCCTTAGAAAGCTTCGTCTCCTCGATCAGGCGCGGACGGGCCAGGACGTCCATGGCCTGGCCGATGACCAGATCGACCGGTTCGCCGATCGCCACGTCGCGCACCGCCTGTTCGCCGGCGAAGGTCGGGCGGCCATCGACCGTCTCCATGGCTGACAGGGCGCCGGAGGGCAGGGGCTTGCCCAGGCCGTTGGACGTCTTGTTCTCGAGGCGCAGGGTCACCTGGGGCGCGCGGAAGGCGTTCTCTTCGTCGAGGCTGTCCCAGACGTTCAGCGCGACGACATAGAGCCGCTGAAAGGTGACGTCCTTCTGGTCGAGGAATGCCACCTGCTTGGTCTGGCGCGGGTTCAGGGTGACCGGCTCAGGCAAGGTGTAGAGCTTGTAGTCGCCCAGGTTCGACTGCTCGGCCAGCTTGGCGCGCTGGGCGGTGACGGCGATCTCTTCGACACCGCCGCGAGCCTCGGCCATGGGCGCGGCCATCATCACGGCGGGCGGCGCCGGCGGCGCGGGCGGTGGTGGCGGAGATTTGCCGATGTGCGTGGTGTCCATCGGCCAGCAGGCGCGGTTGATCGACTGGGCTCGGCCCTTGTCGACGCGCACGTACTGGCGCGAGAGCTTGCCGGCCACCGCCTGGGTCTTGGCGTCGGCGAACTGGCTGCCGCCGCTGTTGACCAGGGTCAGCCAGCCGGTGAGGTCCAGATGCTGGCCGTCCGGGTGGATGCTGGCGACGTAGTCGGCCTGCCAGTTCACCCCTAGGGCCAGGTAGGACACGGTCAGCCTCGCACGCGTGGGCGCGGGCACATCGACGACGGTCGACAGGCTGGGCTTGTCGGTCAGCCCGTCGGGAACACGGTCCAACACCAGGCGCTCGGGACCGCCGGAGCAACCCAGGGCCTCGACGCCCTCGCGGGTCTGGACCATCAGGCCGTTCGGCCCTTGGACCAGGGTGGCGTCGACCGTCTGCTGCCGGCCGGTCCTGCGATTGGTGCGCACCACCTTGATCGGCTGGCCCAGCGAGCGCTCGACCAGGGTTCCAGGGCTGAGCAGGGCGTAGTCGTAGTTGCGTTCGACCGCCTTGCCAGGCAGGCCCTCGACCGCCGCGCTCTGCGGGATCAGGCCCTCGGCGACCCCGTCGAAGCGGATCGTATGGCGGCCGGCAGGCAGGTCGACCGTGCGGGTTTCGGTGACCAGGATCAGGCCGCGCTCCTTGGCCTGCTGGCGCTGCCAGTCGTCCATCGCCTGGAACGGGCCGTCGCCGTCGCGATAGAGCGTGATGGCGACCTTCTCCGGGGCGGCGGAGGGGATCACGGCCGCGTGGGCGGGGAGGGCCGCGACGAAGGCGAGGGCGCAGATCAAGATCCTCCCCCGCCGGGGGAGGTGGCCCGGAGGGCCGGAGGAGGCAAGCTCGGAAACGGCGGGGCTACCCCCTCCGTCGCCTCCGGCGACACCTCCCCCAGAGGGGGAGGATCTGCGGCGCATCATCACCACCCCGTCTCGACCGTGAAGGTCAGCACCGTCTCGCCATTTGCCGGCACGGGCACGCTCCAGCCCAGGGTCCGCGCGTCGATGCGGCGGCTCTTCAGGCTCTCGGCCTTGACTTCGCCGTCGCGCCACAGGCCGCCCTGGCGCAGTTCCACCGTCACCGGCTGGTCCCTGGCGTTGCGCAGCAGGTAGCGCATCTCGTAGCGCGAGCGGGTCTTGGAGACCTTGGTTTCGGCGACCAGCGTCGCCTGGCTGGAGACGTCGAAGGCCTCGCCGGTCTTGATCGACAACTCCGAGCCGGCCGGGGTGTGGCCGATGGCATTCTCGCCGACGAACTTCGGATCGCCAGCCGTGTCGCGCATGTAGACCCGCATGGTCCCGGCCGGCAGCTGGCTGCCCAAGCCGGCCAAGCGGGCGTTGCTGAACTGGATGGCGACCACGGCCTTGACCGGCTCGGCGTCACTGGAGAACCAGCCCTCGCGGATTTCGTAGACCTTCTTGGCCGCCACGGCCTGGGCCGACAGGAAGCCGACCTGCTTGTTCTGGTTCGAGGCGATCGTGGTCCGCTCGGCCAGGGGATAGACATAGTAGTCGGCGATGCGCTCGCCGGTCCCGCTCTCGGTTCCTGCGCTGATCATGCCCGAGCCCCCTTGGCGGCGCGGCGGGCGGTAGCCGTTATTTTGGTTCAGCTGGTTGACGTCGCCGGCGACCAGCTGGGTCTTGGCGTTCTCGAACGGCGTGCCCGAGTTGTTGGAGAGCGTGATCCAGCCCTGCAGATCCAAGGCGTTCTTGGCCTCGTCGAACAGGGCCACATAGTCGGCCTTCCACGACAGGCCCGAGGTCAGGTAGCTCAGCTTGGCCTGGCGCGGACCGGCGCTGGCGGCGTCGACGCTGACCGACAGGGTCGGGCGGGCGCGCAGGGTCTCGGGGACCTTGTCGAAGATCACCCGGGTCGGGACGCCGTCGTCGCGCAGCACCTCGATGCGGTCGCCGATCTTCAGCACCACGCCCTCGTTGGCGGCCAGCACCGTGGCCACCTCGGTGGTCTCCTTGCCGTCGCCGGGATTGGTGCGGACGATCCTGACCTGCTGGCCGACCGCCTTCTCCATCAGCTTGTCCGGCGTCAGCAGGTCGTAGTCGAAGTTCTGCTCCAGGATGGTCACGCCCGGCGCCGACAGGCTGACGGTCTCGGGGCGGATGGCGGCCGAGACGTCCTTGAACTCCAGCCTCTGGCGGCCGGCCTTCAGGTCCAGCGACCGCGCGTCCTCGACCAGCGCCAGGTCGGAATTGTAGATGGTGACCGAGACCTCGCGTTCTTGCGCGTGGGCCGCGTGGAGCGGAGCCAGCAACAGGCCGGCCGTGGCCAGCAGCGCCCGACGGTTCATCGACGTCCTCCCGTGTATTTACAGAAGTAAGCTACACGGGATTGGGGCGGAGTCGAGGCGGTTGAGCTTCGCAAGAAATGGTTGAGCCCCAGCAGCGTGGCCGCTGAGGCTCAAGCTTTAAAGCTACAGCCCTATAAGGGCTCCCCAAGGAAGATCGGTTCAATCTCAAAGGCTGCGAAGCCCCGATTTATGGTACCCGCTTCTTGGTTCTCAATCCGACGTCGCGCTACTTCCTCAGATACTTCGCGGAAATACAGCAAGGCGACTTTGGTAGCTGCATCGCGCAGTGTGCGATGAATCCCCCAGGCGGTGATATCCACGGTCCAAAAGTGAAGATTGGGATCGAAGTTCTGCATAGTCGGCCGCCTCCTTATTGCGGCTCGACCATTGTAAAGTCGTGATGGAGGACCTCAGGGCGGCGCTATTTTGCCCTTTTCACCCGCCCCAAACCTGCTTCAGCGTCGCGTCGCGCCCGCAGCCGGTGCGGTAGGCGGCGTAGTCCAGGGCGTGCCGCTTGGCGTAGTCGCGGTGGTATTCCTCGGCGGGATAGAAGGTCTTCAGGTCCAGGATCTGGGCCTTCATCGTGCCGGACTTCAGGCGCTTGGCGGCCTCGGCGCGGGACTTCTCGGCGATCGGGCGCTGGGCGGGGGTGACGAAGACGGCGGGACGGTACGACGGGCCGCGGTCGCAGAACTGGCCGCCGTCGTCGGTGGGATCGACCAGCTTCCAATAGCGATACAGCAGGAAGCCGTAGTCCAGCTTGGCCGGATCATAGGTGACGCGCACCGACTCGTAATGGCCGCTCTGTTCGCTGGTGACGTCGCGATAGGTCGGGTTCTTGACGTGGCCGCCAGTGTAGCCGCTCTCGACCTTCAGGACGCCCGGCACGCCCTGCATGTCGTGCTCCATGCACCAGAAGCAGCCGCCGGCGAACACGGCGGTCTCGGTCTTGGCCGGCTTGGGCGGCGTCGCGGCGAAGGCGTTGGTCAGGCCGAACAGGGCCAGGGTCGCGGCGAGGGTGACGAGGAGGCGGCGCATCGGAGGCTCTTTCACGCGGGGTGTCATCCTAGATACGCACGAAAACGCGTGGAAGTTACGCCCGCCAACCGAAACCGACGCCGCGCACCGAGGGACAGGCCGCGAGGCGCAAGGCCAGCACCTCGGCCCGGGCGTCGCCCTGGTCGTCGATCTCGAGCCTAATGGCCAGATGCTGGCCCTCGGGAGCGGCGGACAGGGCGCGCAGACGAGTCTGCTGCACCGACGCCACGCCCAGGACCCGCATCAGGGCGTCGGGCGTGTCGTCGGCGGTGACGAGGAAGAGGCGGCGTTTCTCGTCGTCGGGTTTCACGGGCGCACCCACTGGTGCTCGACGCTAGCCGAGCTGACGCCGGGCCAGGCGGCGAGGTCGCGAGCCAGCAGGCGAGCGGCCTGGTCGCCCAGGTGACGGACGCGCAAAGACGCTTCGACGATCTGGCCGACCGGCTTCAGGGTCAGGCCGCACAGCTCGGCGCCGCTGTCGGCCAGACCTTGGCGGACGGCGTCCAGAGCGCTGGGCGCGTCCTGGGCGGCCAGCAGCAGCTGGTGAACGGTGACGCCGTCGGAGTCACTGTGGAAACTTGGTGGAGAGGGCAGGTAGCTCATCGGGGTTGGTCCTGTGCATGAGAGGCTTGGAGGACCGAGGAACCGCGCAACAAAAAACCCCGCTCGTGGGAGCGGGGCTTTTTGGAGATCTTGCGATCCTTCGGCTGTGGTGAGGGTAGGGTTCCTACCGCTGCTTGCGCCGATTTTGCCCCGTCCGAATGGGAACGGTTTTAATCTGGTTGTTAATCATGTTCCACATCGCCACCGCGCACGACATCGCGACGCCAGCGGTGAGGCCGGTCGCGATAAAGGCGGTAAAGGCGAAGTGCGATTGCATGTGGAAGCGATGAATCCAGTTAGCGCTTGTTACAGGTAGCGTGACGTTCGCCATCGCGCAAGGTCCTGCCTGTTCGAGGGGCGATCGGTCGCGGGGATGGGCAGGATTTGGTGATCATCGGACGAACTGATCGGAAACTGAGCAATTGGTCGTTCCTTGTCCCATGCGGGAGTGGGCCGCCCGTCATCTTCCGATGACGTCTTCTCTCGTGAGAGCAGACGGGACGCTGGTGTCTTCTGACATTTCACACTACCTATCAGCGACCGCCGCTCACGGACTCCCCATGGCCTCGCCGTCGCTGAAATCGCCCGCCGCTCGCACCCTGGTGCTGGACGTCGCCAATTCCTCCGGGCTGGAGGACTGGTCGCCGGACCTGCAGAAGACCAAGGTCTATGAGCGCATCCTTCTGGACCTGATCCTGGGCGAACTGTCGGCCGGGGCCCGCCTGGATGAGCAGTCGCTGGCCGCGCGCTACGATACGGGTCTAGCCGGGGTGCGCGACGCCCTGGGGCGCCTGGCGCTGGAAGGCCTGGTCGTCCGCCGCGCCCGCTCTGGCACCACCGTCGCGCCGCTGGACTTGGTCGAGCTGCGCCAGGGCTATGAGGCCCGGGTGCTGATCGAACCGCACTGCGCGTCGCTGGCCGCCAAGAACGCCTCCAAGGCCGAGGCCCAGGCCATGTATGACGTGTTCGCGGACGGCGAGGCGGCCGCGCGGACCTGCGACCTGCCGGCGCTCGTGGCCATGGACCTGCGCTTCCACGCCGCCGTGGCCCGCGCCTCGGGAAACCTGGCTCTAGCCCGGATCCTGATCCCGCTGCAGCACAAGGCCGCCCGGTTCTGGGTGTTCTCGTTCAACGGCGCCACCGAGCAGGAGTTGCTGGAGGAGATCGAGGAGCACCGTCAGGTGGCGCGGGTGATCGGCGGCCGCGATCCCGACGCCTCGCGCCAGGCCATGCTGAAGATCCTGAACGTTCAGCCCGAAGCCCAGACCCGACCGCACGTCGGGGCCGCCTGACCTCTAGGTAAGCTGCGACTTTCCCGCCACAGCGCCTTCGCAATCATAACTGAAATGTCAGGAGGCATTTTGACGGACGCTAGGTCATCCCCAGATATCGGAACCTAGACCGCCGGGCCTCCCCGCCCGGCGGCGTGAAGGTTCGACCCGCGATGCCGCCCAGAAACGTCCTGCTCTCCGCCAGCGTCCTGGCGCTTTCGAGCCTGAGCTCGATCGCCGCCCATGCCGACGCAATAGCGGCCCAGCCCCAGGTTGCCGATCAGGTCGACGCGGTGGTCATCGTGGCGCGGGACAAGGCGGGTCTGTTGGAAAAGCAGCCGAGCCAAACCGTGTTCGGCCTCGCCAAGCCCCTGATCGAGACGCCGCGATCGGCCAGCCTGGTCAGCGACGTGACCTTGGAGCGCTACGGCGTGCTGACCCTGGACGGCGTCACCAAGGTCTCGCCCGGAACCCACACGGCCAGCTTCTACGGCGTGCCCGGCGCGCTCAACATCCGAGGCACCCTGGCCGAGAACTATTTCCGCGGCTTCAAGCGGGTCGAGAACCGCGGCACCTATTCGACCCCGATCGGCGGCGCGGCGCGGATCGAGATCCTGCGCGGCCCGCCGACCCCGGTCTATGGCGCCGGCAAGGTCGGCGGCCTGGTCAACTTCATTCCCAAGTCGGCCCGCGACGAAGGCCGCTTCCTGGCCGCGCCGGAAGGGGAGGTGACGGCCACCTTCGGCAGCTACAACAAGAAGCTGGTCACCGGCCAGTTCGGCGCCCCCGTGACCCTGGGCAAGGCCGAGGGGGGTGTCTGGGTCTATGGCGAGGCCGAGGACAGCCACAGCTACTACAAGGGCATCTATCCGCGTCACCAGACGCTGGAGCTGTCGTCCGACTTCGATCTCGGGAATGGCTGGAGCACGGCCTTCGGCGGCATGGTGTTCCATTCGACGGGCGACGTGCAGACGCCGGGCTGGAACCGCCTGACCCAGGACCTGATCGACAACCGCGCCTACATCACCGGCCGCGATACGACGCTGAAAGACACGGACGGCAACGGCAAGCTGACGCCCAACGAGGTCGGCTTCTATCCCTATGCCAGCGCGCTCTACATCCCATACTACGGCTTCCCGAGCAGCGACGCGGCCCACGCGCTGGACACCGGCGTCGGCACGACCAGGCTCGACCGCCGCACGGTCTATATCAGCCCGGCCGACTTCTCGCGGACCAACACCCAGACCCTCTATTTCGACCTGGCCCAGGACCTGGGCGGCGACCGGTCGCTGAAGCTGCAGCTGTTCCATGATCGCCAGGACAACAGGCGCTTCGTCTCGTACGGCTATCCGTCTGCGACGAACGCCAAGGTCAGCGAGGTCCGCCTGACCTACGCCTTCCCAACTGAGCTCGGCGGCGTCCACGCCCGCACCCTGACCGGAGCCTCGCACCGCTGGTACGAGGGCCGCCGCCGCGAGAGCTTCAACAGCGGCCTGATCGCCCTGGACCGCCGCGACATCAGCTTCGGCGCCACGCCCACCGACACCATCGACAGCCCGTTCGACGACGAGCCGGGCGGGATCGGCCTGCGGTGGGAGAACGACAACCGCTCGACCTGGAAGCAGACGGGCGTCTTCGTCACCTCCGACATCGAGGCCGGCCGCTTCAACCTGGTGCTGGGCGGGCGCTGGGACCACTATAGCGTCGAGAGCCAGGACACCGGCTTCCTCAGCTATGTCGTTGCGGGTCGCCAGGCGGACGACCGGAACAAGGCCACCTACAGCGCCAGCCTGACCTACAAGCTGCCGGTCGGCCTGATGCCCTATGTCAGCTACGCCAAGGCCGCCGCGCTCGAGATGAGCCAGGCCGGCGATGTCGCCCCGAACCTGGTGGCCGACGGCTCGTGGCTATCCAGCTCCGACCTGACCGAGGCGGGCGTCAAGTTCCAGCTGCTGCGCGGGACCCTGATCGGCTCGTTGGCCGCCTACCGCCAGAACCGCACCCAGATCGCCGGGGCCATCTCGCCGCCGACCGTGCAGGGCACGCGCGCCAAGGGCGTCGAGCTGGAAGTCCGTTGGCTGGCCTCCGAGCGCCTGTCGTTCACCTTCGCCGGCAACAGCCAACGCACGACGGTGAAGGGGCCGGACACGTCATTCCAGTACATCCCCGCCTACACCGCCGGCGTCCCAGGCGCGCAAGCCTATGGCGGCTCGTACGTGGTGTGGAGCTTCGCCGGCCTGCCAGGGCGAAGCGGCGACTACGCCTACACCCTGATCCCCAAGTCGGTGGTCAGCCTGTACGGGACCTATACCAGCAAGGGCTATGACTGGGGGCAGGCGGGCGCGACCGTCGGGGTCAGCCACGTCAGCCATACGGCCGGCACCGTGCAGGACGCGGTGCGCTATCCCGCCTACGCCCTGGTCAATGCCTCGGCTTTCGTGAACCGTGGGCCGTACACCCTGTCGGTCAACATCGATAACCTGTTCGACAAGTTCTATTTCACCCCAGACGCCGACACCTACGCCAACCTCGGCGCCTTGCCGGGCAAGGGCCGCGAGTGGCGTGCCACCCTGAAGCGGACGTTCTGATCGTGACCACGACTTCCGAAGACCGCTTCCGTCCTTGGCTGCTGCTGGCCGGGTTCAGCCTGCTGCTGTTCCTGATCACCGCCTCGACCTACGGCTCGCTGGGCGTCGTCTTGCCGGCGATGATCGGTGAGTTGAAATGGAGCTTCGAGAAGGCGTTTCTGGGCTTTTCGGTGCTGGGCGTGTTCACCGGCGCCTCGTCGTGGCTGCCGGCGATCCTGATCCGCCGGATCGGCGTGCGCGGGACCTTGCTGCTGGGCGCGGCGGTGCTGGCCGGCGGTTTCCTGGGGCTGGCCAATTCGGAGAGCCTGCTCAGCTACTACGCCGGCGCGGCCGCGTGCGGAGTCGGCTTCCAGATGGCCGCCCTGATCCCCGGCACTCACGTTCTGTCGTCGCTGTTCCGCAAGCGGGCCCTGCCGTTCGGCATCTATTTCACCTTCGGCTCGCTGGGCGGCGCGGCCGGGCCGTGGATGGCCCTGAGCCTGATGGGCGCCAGCCATGACGACTGGCGGCTCTACTGGATCGTCCAGGCGGTGCTGGCGGCGGCGGTGGGCGTGATCTGCGCCCTGATGGTCGGGGGCGCCAAGTGGCTGGCGGCGGCCGCGCACGAGGTCGATCTCAAGGTAGAGGCGGAGGCCCGTCAGGCCCCCGCCGACGCCCGCGTCTATCGCACGGCCCACGAGTGGACGGTGAAGCAGGCGCTGCGCACGCCGCAGTTCTACATCCTGGTCGCGGCCTATTTCAGCCACCTGCTGGTCGGCGTCACCGTGGCCAGCGTCTCGGTCACCCACCTGACCGAGCTTGGCGTCGCGGCCGGTGTGGCGGCGGTGGCGGCGGGCGCTCTCGCGGCCAAGATGCTGAGCCTGGAATCGCTGATGCAGACCCTGGCCCGCCTGGCCGGCGGCGCGCTGGGCGACCGGATCGACCCGCGCTGGCTGCTGGTCTTCGCGCAAGGGATGCTGGTCGCCGGCCTGCTGGCCCTGGCCCACGCCGCCACGCCGGCCCTGATGCTGCTCTACGCCCTCGGCACGGGCGTCGGCTTCGGCCTCACCGTGCTGGCGGTGACCGTGCTGTTGCTGAACTATTACGGCCGCCAGAGCAATCTGGAGCTGTTCTCGCTGACCTGCCTGGTCGGGGCCGTCTCGGCGGCGGGGCCGTTCATCGCCGGGGCCATGCGCGACCGGCTGGGCAGCTTCGCCCCGACCTTCCAGCTGTTCGCGGCGGTGACGGCGGTGGTGTTCGTCGCGGTGATGGCCATGCGGCCGCCCCGAGCGCCGCAGCCTTAGGAAACCGACCAAAGAAAAAGCCGCCCCGGTCCCCCGGGGCGGCTTCGTCATTTTTCGGACTAAGCGGAGAGGCTTAGAACGCGGCCTTCAGGCTGACAGCGATGCGGCTGTCATAGATCTTGCCGAAGTTGTGTTCGTCGGTGTCGTGGTAGCGCAGGTCGGCCGACAGCTTGTCGGTCAGAGCGTAGCTGACGCCGAGGTTCCAGGTGTTGTAGTTGCCGTAGTTCTCGATGGCTTGGTGGCCGACGGCGCCCGACAGGGTCAGCTTCGGCGCGATCGGGAGCGCGGCGTTGGCTTCGACGTAGGTGGCGTTGCCGCCCTTGCCCGGGAATTCCGGCGAGTAGTACACGGCGGCGCCCAGGGTGGCCGGGCCGAAGGCGTGCGAAGCGGCGGCCTT
The DNA here is from genome assembly GCF_001425745.1 of Caulobacter sp. Root343. GTDB lineage: Bacteria > Pseudomonadota > Alphaproteobacteria > Caulobacterales > Caulobacteraceae > Caulobacter. Next base: position 541,207 of record NZ_LMDF01000006.1, read on the forward strand.
CAGTTCGACGTAGCTGTACGAACCGGGGGTCAGGCCCTTGTCTTCCAGGTAGCCGTAATAGACGACGCCCAGGTCCAGGTTGGTGTCGCCGATGGTCGGCTTCACGCCAGCGTACAGGTCGATTTCGGCGGTCGGGTCATCGGCGCCGAAGTCGACGTTCGAGGCCCAGACGCCCGCGTAGCCGATGCCGTAGCCGGCATCGATGCCGCCGAACACTTGCGGATCTTCTTGGGTTTGGCTGACGCCGCGGAACACGTAGTCGCTGGCGACGCCCAGGTTGTAGGAGAGCTTCAGCTCTTCGGCCATCGCGGCGCCGCTCAGCGCGACGGTGGCGGCGGCCGCGGCCAGCGCGATTTTCATGGCTTTCATAGTTCTATCCCCTTTTTCTGTGTCGTCTCTCGGGTTGGTTCCCAAGCGCCGACGGCGCCTGCAAGCGCGTTTGCGTCCCCGTTGGATTAGTCGGCGACCCGCCCTTAGTTGCAATCAGGGGACTCGGAACGCCAGCGAGAAGGGCGCCTGTGGCTCAAAGTTTGAGCGCACTGTGACGATTTTGCTTCAGATCATGCGCATATCGGCAACAGGCGCCGGAAAAGCGAATGCCGCTCGCCTGTGATATTTACCGCATCGAAAGACTCGCGCCGCCCAGGTGCAGGCCAGCGTCGACCAGCAGGGTCTCGCCGGTCACATGACGCGAGGCGGGCGAGGCCAGGAAGACCGCGGCCCCGGCGATGTCCTCGGCGTTCGAAGCGACCTTCAGCGGCGTGGCGGCCGCCGCGCCGGCCCGAAGCCGATCGACGCGCTCGGCGTCCATGGCCTTGCCGAACCAGGGCGTGTCGATGAAGCCGGGACAGATGGCGTTGACGCGGATACGCGGCGCCAGCGCTCTGGCCAGCGACAGGGTCATGGTGGTCATCGCGCCCTTCGAGGCGGCATAGGGCACCGACGAGCCGTTGCCGACCACGCCGGCGATCGAGGCTGTGTTGACGACGGCTCCCGGGGCGGGAGCGGCCTCCAGCAGCGAGCGGGCGGCGCGCACCATCTGGAAGGCGCCGACCACATTGACCGAATAGAGCCGCAGGAAGTCCTCGGCGTTCACCGCGTCGAGGTCGGCGTGGTCGGGGGCGAACTTGGTGACGCCGGCGTTGTTGAACAGGGCGTCGATCCGGCCCGTGGCGTCGGCGGCCGCCGCGATCCTGCGGCAGTCCTCGTCGGTGGCGACGTCACCCTGGACCAGGGCGGCCCTGGCCCCCTCGGCCTGGACCAGGCGGGCGGTCTCCTCGGCCTCCTCGGCGCTGCGGGCGAAGTTGACGATGACGAGGCCCGCGCCCCGCCGGGCGGTTTCCACCGCGATCGCGCGGCCCAGACCCGTGGAGGCGCCCGTGACCACCACCGTGAATCCGTCGAAGTCCCGTCCCGACATCGTTCTCTCCCAGCCACGCGGCAAACACTTGTTCGCGACGTTGTAGCCGGGGCCAAGCGGCTTGTCTCGCCGCGCCGGGAAGCCTAAATCGCGGCGATGACCGATCTGAATGTCACCCAGCTGGGCCGCGTCGTCGACGCGCCTGAGAACCCCGAGGCCGCCGTCCTCGAGCGCGTGCCCAATCCGCAGAGCGACGTGCTGTATCTGGCCCGCTTCGTCGCGCCGGAGTTCACCTCGCTGTGTCCGGTGACCGGACAGCCGGACTTCGCCCACCTGGTGATCGACTACGCGCCGGGCGACTGGCTGATCGAGAGCAAGTCGCTGAAGCTTTATCTGACCAGCTTCCGCAACCACGGCTCATTTCACGAGGATTGCACGGTCAAGGTCGGCCGCAAGATCGTCGAGATCGCCCAGCCGCGCTGGCTGCGCATCGGCGGCTACTGGTATCCGCGCGGCGGCATCCCGATCGACGTGTTCTGGCAGACCGGCCCCGCGCCCGAGGGGCTGTGGGTCCCCGACCAGGGCGTCGCCCCGTATCGCGGCCGCGGCTGAAGACGGTCGCCCGAGCGACGAAAGCGGATTCCGGCGCGTCCGAGAAGGGCTGCGCGCGGCGCGCCTTCCGCTAGACTGCGCCCATGAAAGATATCGACGTCGGGCTGAAGTCGGACCTTTTCAGACAGGCGCTTCTGCTGACCCTGGGCATCTGGGGACTGGACACCTTGCTGTTCGCCCTGCCGTACCTGGCCAGCGGCAAGCCGCCACTGCCGGGCATGCTGGCCAGCCACTTCCTGTTCATGGGCCTGGGCGCGCTGCTGTCGGGTCTGGTCTATGTCCGAGCCAGCCGCACGCCGCGCGACGACCGGCCGGTGCGGTTCGCCGCCTTGCTCCCGGCGGTGGTGGGCCTGGCTCTGGTCATGGCGACCTCGGACATGCTGATCGGCGGCCACCTGCGAGTGGCGCTCGACGGCGTCCATCCGGCTCCCCGCATGGTGGCCGCCCGGGCCGCCAGCCAGTTCCTGGTCGGAGCCTGGATGTTCGCCCTGCTGGGCGCGTTATATCTGATGATGATCGCCGTCCGGGTGACCCGCGAGCATGAGGGGCAGCTGGCCGACGCTCGAGCCCAGGCCCTGGCGGCCGAGGCCCAGGCCAGCGCCGCGCGCCTGGCGGCCCTGCGCTACCAGCTGAACCCGCACTTCCTGTTCAACACCCTGAACGCCGTCTCGTCGGCGGTGATCACCGGCCGCAACGACGAGGCCGAGTCGATGCTGGCCCGCCTGGCCGAGTTCCTGCGCCTGACCCTGGCCGCCGACCCCGAGGCGATGATCCCGCTGGAGGACGAGCTGGCCACCTTGCAGGCCTATCTGGAGATCGAGAGCGTGCGCTTCCGCGACCGGCTGGGGGTCGAGTTCTCGTGCCCCGACGAGTTGCGCGCCGCCCTGGTCCCCAGCTTCGTGCTGCAGCCCCTGATCGAGAACGCCATCAAGCACGGGGTGGCCCCGACCAGCCGTCCGGTGACGGTCCGTCTGGAGGTCTCGCGCGACGGCGACGACCTGGTGGTCATCGTCGAGGACGACGGCGAGGCGCCAGCCCACCAGGGCGCGCACCCTGCGGCCGGCCATCAAGTCGGAAGGGTGGGCGTGGGCCTGACCAACGTCCGCCAGCGGCTGGAGGTGCTGTATGGCGCGCGGGGCGTGCTGCAGGCCGCGCCGCGCGAGCGGGGCTTTCTGGTGCTGCTCCGCATTCCGCTTCGGCTTGATCCGGCCGCCGTGACGCCCGGGGCCAGGGCGGCGTGATGGAACTGAAGGTCCTGCTGGTCGACGATGAGCCCGCCGCCCTGGAGCGGCTGTCGGCTCTGTTCGCCCAGATCCCTGACACCCGGCTGGTCGGCGTGGCCCGCAACGGCCGCGAGGCGGGTCAGGCGATCGCCGAACTCTCGCCCGATCTCGTGATGCTGGACATCCAGATGCCGGAGCTGAGCGGCCTGGCCTTGGCGTCGCAATTGCCCGTCGGGGCGCGGCCCGAGATCGTCTTCGTCACCGCCTTCGAGGTCTACGCCGCCGACGCCTTCGCGGTGGAGGCTGCCGACTATCTGCTGAAGCCCGTGCGCTTCGATCGTCTGCGCCAGGCGGTGGAGCGGGCTCGCCGCCGGCGGACCCTGCAGAAGGCCTTCGAACAGGCCGAGGCGGCGCCGGTTCGCGACAACGATCTGGACGGCATCTGGGTGGCCACGCGCCAAGGCCATGTGCGGGTGGCGGTCAGCGAGATCGACTGGATCGAGGCGGCCAAGGACTATGTCCTGCTGCACACGGCCACCCGCAGCCATATCCACCGCATCACGATGAGCGCGCTGGAGCAGGGGCTGGACCCGAACAAGATGATCCGCGTCCACCGCTCGGCCTTCGTCAGCCCCGACCGCGTCGAAGCGGTCAACCGCCTGGGCAAGGGCCTGATCGCTCTTGTCCTGCGCGACGGCGTCGCCGTGCCAGTGGGGCCGACCTATGTGAAGGCGGTGCAGGCTCGGCTGGGGCTGGCGGCGGAAGAGGCTTAGGCGGAGGCGAGAGCCTCGTCCTCGGGCGCCCCGACCGGCGTGAAGGCGATGTTGCGGATCGCCTCGCGCCCCAGGACGATGTTCTCCAGCGGCTCCTCGCGCGGGTTGCGCACGCGATGGACCATGCCGCCCTTGGCCACCATGGTGAACAGCTCGCAGTCGCTTAGCACCAGCGAGACGATCTGCTTGGACGAGTCCAAGGTCATGTATTCTACTAGGCCCTCATAGCCGACGGCCGCGCCGTCCAGCTCCAGGGTGGTGACGACATAGGCGATCGCGCCTTCGCTGATCGTCGCTTCCGACATCCAGCCATAGAGAGCGCCGCGGATGCGGCTGTGCTTGCGCAGGCGCCAGTCGATGACGAGGCGAGTGGCGCCGAAGGTCGCCGCCGACAGGGCGGTCAGGTTCAGCAGGGCCCAGAACAGGCCGAACTCGCGATAGCGATCCGCGGCGCCGTTCAGGCCCAGGGCGACGACGTAAGGATTGGGATGTGGCAGGCTCCAGCTGGCCTTGGACCACAGGGCGATCAGCTCGCAAGCCGCGTAGAAGCCCGCGCAGGCCAGGTGCGCGGCCAGGGCGCCGCTGGTGACCAGGGCAAGGGCGACCAGGGAGTTGGGCGGCGGCGGAGTCGGCTCAAGCCGTGTGCGCGGGCCGCCGTAATAGACGCCCATCACGAAGGCGAAGCCCGGCGCCAGCAGGAACAGCGCCAGGACGAGATTGAAGCTGAACGTCACCCGGCCTTACGCGCGGCCAGTTCGTCCTCGTCGTCGATGCGCGGCACGCGCAGGATGCCGTCCTTGTCACGTACGGCGTGCTTGAGCACTTCCGACCACGTGCCGTACTTCTCCCGGGCCTTTAGAAGCGCCTTGCGCGTCCTGGTCGAGGTGACTTTCATGCCTTGAATATGCCCCCTGTCGGCCGTTTCGCCAAGTCTAGCTCTTGGCCAACTTTAGCTCTTGGAGAGCCGTCGGCGGTTGGCGCGCACCTTCTTGCGCAAGTGGGCCAGCGAACCGGCGGCTATGGCCTGACCCGACGCGCCCAGTTGGCCGGTCGCGGCCAGCATCGGCAGCATCAGCCCCGCGGCCACCTTCTCGCCGACCATCAGCTGCGCCTCGGCCTGCGCGGCCGCGCCGCCGGCGGCCAGTTTCATCATGCGCAGGCCGATGACCGACGAGGCCTCCAACCCCAGCGCCCAGCTGTCGAAGGCCAGGCTGGTCCAGGGATCCTTGCGTCGCGCCATGTCGGTGTCCTCGCTTGCTGCTGAACCAACGCCCGATCCGAGGCTAAGCTCCCTGGACCGGGCTCCATTCGCGGGTGATCGCCGCCACGTCGGGGCGCTGACGCTCCTGCGGCTGTTCGGTCGCCGTGCCCAGATAGAGGAAGCCGGCCAACTTCTCGTCCTCGGCCAGACCCAGGATCGCCGTGGCGCGCGGGTCGTAGCTGTACCAGTCGGTGATCCAGTTGGCGCCCCAGCCCAACGCCGATGCGGCCAACAACATCTGATGACAAACCGCCGAGGCGCTCTGGCGCTGCTCCCACTCGGGGATTTCGCCGGCGATGAACCGCGAGACCACGGCCACGGCCACCGGCGGGCGGGTCAGCTTGCGTAGGGCGGCGTTGGCCTTGACCGGATTCTCCTGGCTGCCGGCGAGGGCGGTGATCTTCTCGGCGAAGGCGTCCTTGGCCGCGCCCTTCAGGATCACGAACCGCCAGGGGGCCAGCTTGCCGTGGTCGGGCACCCGCACGGCCAGGCGCAGGAGGTCGGCCAGCTGGGCGTCATCCGGCCCGGGCGCGGCCAGGGTCATGGCCGAGGCCGAACGACGCTTGGCCAGGAAGGCGACGACTTCGGGCGAGGCCTCGATCGGCAGGGTTTCACCAAATTCAGGCGCGGGAGGAACGGAACCGGCCAAGACGATCTCCACGAAGCGACACAAGCGATATAGGCCCGATCAGGTAGGCCTTGTACGGTCAGGATGAAACCAGGCCCGTCCGATAAACTGGCCCGGGTCACAAGTTTGGAGCGTCGATGTCTGAAAAGTCCGCCTGGCTCCGGCCGCACGGCAAGCCCTGGGGCGTCTCGTCCAGCAAGGTAGTCTACGACAATCCGTGGATCACCCTGACCGAGTACCAGGCGATCGCGCCCACGGGGCGGCCGGCGCTGTACGGCAAGGTGGGCATGAAGAACCAGGCGATCGGCGTGGTGCCCCTGCACGAGGATGGCACGGTGACCCTGGTCGGCCAGAACCGCTTCGCCCTGGCCAACTACAGCTGGGAGCTGCCCGAGGGCGGCGCGCCGCACGGCGAGAACCCGCTGGACGGCGCCAAGCGCGAGCTGGCCGAGGAGGTGGGACTGCGGGCGGCCGATTGGCGTCAGATCCTGCGGATGGAGCTGTCCAACTCCGTCACCGACGAGATCGCCTACGGCTTCCTGGCCATGGATCTGTCGCCGACCGACACGGCTCCCGACGAGACCGAGGACCTGGCGATCGCCCGGGTTCCGTTCCGCGAGGCGCTGGAGGCGGCGACGGCCGGCCATATGCCCGACGCAATCACGGTGGCGCTATTGCTCAGGACGCACCATATGGCTGTGCGAGGGGAACTGCCGGGCGACCTGGCGGCTCTCATCCTGTAAAAGGCGGCGTCGGTCGCTTGAATTGGGGCATCGTCAACCAAGATGCTCTATGTATCGCGCCTGCAGGCAAGGGAGAGCCCGATGGCCAAGCCTCTGGAAGTGGTGACGCCGGACACCCAGACCCCGGTCTGGGCGGCCCTGCGCAACCAGGCCGAACACGCGGCCAAGGACGAACCGGCCCTGGCCTCGCTGCTCAATGCGGTGATCCTGAGCCACGATAATCTGGCCGACGCCCTGACCTTCCAGTTGGCCCGCAAGCTGGGCGACCAGGAGATGCGGGCGATGACGGCGCGCGAGTTCGCCGCCGACGCCTTCGAAAGCGACCCGTCGATCGTCGAGGCGGCCGAGGCCGACCTCAAGGCGGTGTTCGAGCGCGATCCGGCCTGCAAGGGCTATGTCCAGCCGTTCCTGTTCTTCAAGGGCTTCCTGGCCTTGCAGACCCACCGGGTATCGCACTGGCTGTGGCATCAGGGCCGCGAGACCCTGGCCTTCTATCTGCAGAGCCGGGCCAGCGAGGTCTTTCAGGTCGACATCAATCCCGCCGCCAAGATCGGCAAGGGCGTGTTCATCGACCACGGCACCGGCATCGTCATCGGCGAGACCGCGGTGGTCGGGGACGACGTCTCGATGCTGCATGGCGTGACCCTGGGCGGCACCGGCGCCGAGCGCGGTGATCGCCACCCCAAGATCGGCAAGGGCGTCCTGCTGGGCGCCGGGGCCAAGGTGCTGGGCAACATCATCATCGGCGACTACGCCAAGGTGGCCTCGGGCTCGGTGGTGCTGCGCCCGGTGCCGGCCCACTGCACGGCGGCCGGCGTGCCCGCCCGCCTGGTCAACTGCCCGACCTGCGAGGAACCGGCCAAGACCATGGACCACACCCTGGCCGAGACCGTCTATTCTTACGAAATCTAGTTGGGCGAGATCTGAGTGCGGGCTCTTCTGCGTAGTCTGAGCGGCCTGGCGCTGGCGGCTGTCCTGGCTGTCGGCGCGCCGGCCTGGGCGCAGAAGACCGCCCCGGTCGGCGGCTATACGATCGTGAAGACCTATCCCCACGATCCGAACGCCTTCACCGAGGGCCTGTTCTATCGCGACGGTTTCATGTTCGAGAGCACCGGCCTGGCCGGCCGCTCGTTTATCCGCAAATGGAACCTCGAGACCGGCTTTTCCGAGCAGGAGCGCATGGTCGACTCCCGCTATTTCGGCGAGGGCGTCGTCGACTGGAAGAACCGCCTTTACGAGCTGACCTGGACCAACGAGATCGGCTTCATCTACGACATCGACACCTTCGAGCGGATCGGCGAGTTCAGCTATCCGGGCGAGGGCTGGGCCCTGACCCGCGACGACAAGCGGCTGATCATGAGCGACGGCACCTCGTTCATCCGCTTCCTGGATCCCGAGACCCTGAAGGAGACGGGCCGCATCGAGGTCACCGACCACGGGGTGCCGGTCCGCAACCTGAACGAACTGGAATATGTGAAGGGCGAACTGCTGGCCAATATCTGGCAGACCACCCGCATCGCGCGGATCAATCCGGCGACGGGCGAGGTCACTGGCTGGGTCGAGCTGGCGGGCCTTCTGAAGGAAGCCGGCGTCACCGGCACCCGCGACGACGTGCTGAACGGCATCGCCTATGACGCCGCCAAGGACCGATTGTTCGTGACCGGCAAGCTGTGGCCGAAACTTTTCGAAATAAAACTCTCGCCAGGGCGGTAGAGCCGGAACCTGGCTCGGGAGACAGCGTTAATCTCGCGTCCGCCCCTCTACGCCCCCCCGACCTAGTGGGCGGACCGAGCCCCGGCCGCGCGTGACGTCGCCGGGGCTCACCCCTGTCTGGAGCCTAGCTCTGCTTGGCGCAGGCGACGAGGGTGGGCTTTCCCTTCATCGAGATTTGTTCGGCGTCGGCCGGCCGCTTGGCGGTGAGGCCATAGATTACGGCTGTCCAGATCGCCATCAAGGCCAGGACCTGGGAAAGCGTGATGCGTCGGGGATCAGCGGGCGACATGGGCGGGACTATCCCCCGGTTGCGCGGCTCCGGATAACGACTTATCGGTCGGCCTTCTGTGAGGTTTCTTCACATGGCCCGTCGACAGCTGCCGTCGCTGAACGCCCTGCGCGCCTTCGAGGCGTTCGGTAGGCACGGCCGCATGACCCTGGCCGCCGACGAACTGTGCGTGACCCACGGCGCCGTCAGCCGCCAGATCCGCCAGCTGGAGGAGCAGCTTGGCGTCGCCCTGACCGAGGGGCCGCGCTCGCGGCTGCGGATGACCGAGGCGGGGCTGAAGCTGGCCCAGGCCCTGTCGCCGGCCTTCGACCAGATCGAGGCCGCGGTGCCGCGTCCGGTCCAGGCAGGGCCGCGGCCGCTGGTGGTCTCGTGCCTGCCGACCTTCGCCATGAAGTGGCTGATCCCGCGCCTGCCAGGATTCCAGGCCGCGCATCCGGACATCCCGGTCCGCGTCGCCGAGTCCAATGGACCGTTCGACTTCAAGGATGATGGCATTGATCTAGCCATCCGCATGCGCGTGCCGGGCCAGCCGGCGCCCTACGACTCCGTCGTGACCCCGTTCATGGAGCACTTCCACGGACCGGTCATGGCGCCGGAGCTGGCGGCGGCCGGGCCGATGACTCTCGAGCGGGTCTGCGCCCTGCCACGCCTGCTGACCCGCACCTTCCCGGAGAGCTGGTTGGACTGGGCCCGGAACTTCGATCTCGACCTTCTGCCGACGCCGGTCAGCGAGCAGGAGTTCGACCACTATTTCTACATGCTGGAAGCGGCCGCCGCTGGACTGGGCGTGGCGATCGGGCCCTGGGCCTTCGTGCAGCGCGACCTGGCCAGCGGTCGCCTCGTCGCGCCGCTCGGCTTCGCGCCCGGACGGGCCCGGATCGTGGCCGTGACGCCGCCCGAAGGCGCCACCCCGGAGGCCGCTCTGTTCCGCGATTGGCTGCTGGCCGAGGGGGCGTCCACACCTCATCCGCCGGAAGCGGCTTGCGACTCTCGCGCCGGTCGCTAGTTTCGCCCCGAAGGCGCTCCCCGGGCGCTCAGCTAGAACAAGAGGCCCCCCGTGGACGCCACGACCGTCGCCAAGCTCGAAAAGCACCTGAAGCGCACCTTCGGCAACCCGCACATCGCCGTGAAGCCGCGTCCGAAGCAGAAGGACTCGGCCGAGGTCGAAGTCGCCGGCGAATTCATCGGCGTCGTCTTCCAGGACGAGGACGAGGACGGCTCGTTCATGTTCGAGATGGCCATCCTCGCCGAAGACCTCGACTAAAGGCTTTCGTGATCGCCGCGCGCCTCAGGCCATCACAGGCTTGGGGACCGCGCGGCGGATCATCAGCGAGGCGACGCCGGCCGCCAGGCCCGCGGCCCCGGCGATGATGAAGGCCTCGACATACTGGCCCTGGCTGGCGCGGATCACGCCCGCGCCGATGGCCGCGGTGGCCGCGCCCAGCTGGTGACCGGCGGCGATCCAACCGAATACGATCGGGCCGTCGCGCTCGCCGAACGCCTCCGAGGCCAGCCGCACGGTCGGCGGCACGGTGGCCAGCCAGTCCAGCCCATAGAACACCGCGAACGCCGACAGGCTGACCACCGAGAAGTCCGAGAAGGGCAGGTAGATCAGCGACAGGCCCCGCAGCGAATAGTAGACGAACAACAGCTTGCGGCTGTCATAGCGGTCGGTCAGCCAGCCCGAGGCGGTGGTGCCGACCAGGTCGAACAGGCCCATCAGCGCCAGCAGGCCGGCGGCGCGCACCTCGGGCATCCCGCGATCGCCGCAGAAGGCGATCATGTGGACGCCAACGAGGCCATTGGTCGTCAGGCCGCAGATGAAGAAGCCCAGGAACAGCAGCCAGAAGGTCCGGGTCTTGGCCGCGCGGCCCAAGGCGCCGAACGCGTAGGAGAGGGCGCTGCCGCCGCTCAGCGGGGCGGGGGCCACATAGTCCTCCGGGGCGCCATAGGGCCGGAGGCCGACATCGGCCGGACGCTCGGGGATCAGCAGCCACATCAGCGGGGCCAGCACCAGGCAGACGATCGAGACGGTCAGCACCACCGGCTTCCAGCCGCCATGCTCGGCGATCACCGCCATGCCGGGCAGGAAGATCAGCGAGCCGGTCGCGGTCGAGGCCGCCAGCAGGCCCAGCATCAGGCCGCGCCGGGCCACGAACCAGCGATTGACGATCGTCGCGCCCAGCACCATGGCCACCGCGCCGCTCGCCACCCCCGTCAGCACGCCCCAGGTGGCCACATAGTGCCAGGAGGCGGTCATGAAGGCCGACAGGCCAGTGGAGATCGACATCATCACCAGCGCCAGGGTCACGGTCTTGCGCAGGCCGAACGACTGCATCAGCGCCGCCGCGAAGGGTCCTGTCAGGCCGTAGAGGAAGATGCCGACGCCGGCGGCCAGCGAGATCGACGCGCGGTCCCAGTGGAAGGCCTTCTCCAGCGGCAGGATCAGCACGCCGGGCGCGGCGCGCAGGCCGGCGGCGGCCAGGAGCGCGAAGAAGATCGCGCCGGCGACCACGAAGGCATAGTTCTGTCCGAAGGGGCGGCTTGCGGTGGGCATGTCGTCTCTCGATATGGAAGGTGATGTAACCGATCGGTACGGGCTTGATTGGCTACATACGTACCGGTAAGTAACATCGTCAAGCGCCATGTTCGAAAATGTCTAAAAGAACCCCAGAAGAGATCCTCGCCGGACCCTACGCGCCGGCTACCCGCGCCGCCGATCGCATCTTCGACACGGCGCGCGAGCTGTTCTATCGCGAGGGCATCCGCGCCGTGGGCGTGGACGAGATCGTCACCCGCGCCGGCGTGACCAAGCCCAGCCTATACCGTAGTTACAAATCCAAGGACGAGCTGGTCGCCGCCGTGCTGCGCGAGGTCGAGACCGGTTTCTGGGACCGTTTCGAGGCGGCCGAGGCCCTGCATCCCGAAGATCCCAAGGCCCAGATGGTCGCCTATTTCCAGGGGCTGGCCGACCGGTCCGGCGGCGACGACTATCGCGGCTGCAACCTCTCCAACGCCGTCGTCGAATATCCCGACCGCCAGCACGCCGGCCGCCAGGTCGCCCAGGTCCACAAGCAGCAGCTGCGCGACCGCCTGCGGGCCAAGGCCGTCGAGATGGGCGCGTCCGATCCCCAGGTCGTCGGCGACGCCATGATGCTGCTGGTCGAGGGCGTCTTCACCTCCAGCCAAATGTTCGACGGCGACGACAAACCCGCCAAGGCCGTGGTCGGGGCCGTGAAGGCGTTGATCGCCGCCTATTGTCCGGCTTGAGTAGGGGCATGACCGCCCACGTCCTCGACCGCCCCGCCTATTCGACCCTGACCGGCCGCCAGAGCCATCTGGCGGTGCATCACGGCGGCGCATTGCGGATGCATCCGGACTTCGGCCTGTTCGCCGGCACGGTCGACGAAAGCCCTGAAAGCTTGACGGCCCTGGGCGAGCTGGTGCGGGCGCAGGGGACCGTGGGTCTCGTCGAGCCGACCACGCCGCCGCCGGTCCCCGGGACGGAGATGGTCTCCAGCGCCCTTTGCCTGCAAATGGAGGCCATCGAGGTCGCGCCCGCGCGGGACGTGGCGTTCGGGATGCTGGCTCTAGGCGACGCCGACGCGGCCGAGATGCTGGCCCTGGCCACCCTGACCAAGCCCGGACCGTTCTTCAGCCGCACCCACCAGCTGGGCGAGTTCATCGGGGTGCGGGTCGATGGGAAGCTGGTCGCCATGGCCGGCGAGCGGATGCGGCCCGACGGCTATACCGAGGCCAGCGGCGTCTGCGTCCATCCCGACCATCGCGGCAAGGGCTACGCCGCCCGGCTGCTGCGCGAGGTCACCGCCAAGATCCTGGCGCGCGGCGAAAAGGCCTTCCTGCACAGCTACGCCGACAACGCCACGGCCATCGGCCTCTACGAGTCGCTGGGCTATCGCGGCCGGCGCGAAGTGATGTTCACGATCCTGAAGCCGGCTCAGTAGGCCAGCCGCCCCTTCATCTCGTCGAATGGGATCAGGACGTGCTCGCGATAGGCGGGGCGATCACGCAGGCGAGCGTACCAGGCCTCGACGTTCGGTGTCGCGGGCCGCTCGATCTCGAGTTCGTAGTAGCGATAGAGATGCGTTCCGGCCGGAATGTCGGCCAGGCTTGGCGCGTCACCGCCCAGGAATGGCCGGTCAGCCAGGATCCGATCGAGCAGGCGGAAATGGCGAGCGCAGGCGGCGAGAGCGGTGTCGATGGCGGCCTTGTCGCGCTGGTCTTCCGGTGTGCGGTGCCAGCCCCAGAACACGCCGGTCAGGAAGTCGCGCTGCAGAGCGGTCTGGGCCCAGTCCATCCAGCCGTCGGCCTGGACGCGATCGGCGGGGGCGCCCGCCCACCAGGCGGGACCGCCGTGACGGGCGGCCAGATAGCGGAGGGTGGCGTGGGATTCCCAGACGACCACGCCGTCGTCGTCGATGACCGGAACTCGGCCGTGCGGGTTCATCGCCAGGAAATCAGGATCATCGAGCCCGCCGTGATCGCCGCCGGCGGGGATGTGCTGGTGGGGAAGGCCAAGCTCCCCCACCAGCCACAGCACCTTCTGGACGTTGAAGGAGGAGCGGCGACCCCAGACCTTCAGCATCCGCGCCTTAAACCTTCGCCGACCGCGCCGCCGCGCCCTTGGCCCAGACATAGTGCCAGACCAACAGGCCGACGCCGACGATGGCGGCCAGGATCATGCCCACCGCTTCGGGCGGGGCGAACGGGACGGCCAAAGGCGAGTCCTTGTTGGTGGCCACGATCAGACCGGCATAGGCGACGTTGAACAGGCTTTCGCCGACGATGAAGCCCGAGGCGGCCAGCACGCCCAGGCGCTCGGCGCCCTCGGCGTTCGGCCCCTTCCTGACCCACTTCTCGTATAGCCAGCCGCCGACCGCGCCGATCACCACCGGAGCGGTCACCGCGCTGGGCAGGTAGATGGCCAGGCCCACGCCCAGCGGCGGTAGGGCGTATTTGTTGGCGCTGAGCTTGCGCAGGGTTTCGTCGATCAGGACCAGGCCGAGGCCGACGGCGATGCCGATGCCCAGCATGTGCAGCTCCAGGTGACCGCCGATCACGCCCTTGGCCAGGGTCGAGATCAGGGTCGCCTGCGGGGCCGGCAGCGGGTTGGTGGCCACCGACTGCAGGTTGGCCGCGCCGGCGAAGCCCCAGGCGCGGTTCATCAGCTCCAGGGCCGGCGGGATCACGGCCGAACCGGCGGCGACGCCGATCATCAGGGCCACCTGCTGCTTCCACGGCGTGGCGTCGACCAACTGGCCGGTCTTCAGGTCCTGCAGGTTGTCGTTGGCGATCACGGCCACGGCCATGATCAGGGTGGTGACGTAGAGGGCGAAGGCGATCATCGCCGTGTTGGCGTCAGGACCCAGGGTCGCGTGGCCGATCGCGCCGACCATGGCCGAGGCGCCCAGGATCGACAGGATGGCGATGCCGCTGACGGGGCTGTTGGAGGCGCCGATCAGGCCGGCCATGTAGCCGCAGACGGCGGCGGCGAACAGGCCCGCCACGACCATGAAGGCCACGCCGGCCAGCACGAGCGGCACGGCCAGGCCCGCCAGCGGACCACCGGCCAGGAAGTCGTAGAGCAGCCAGCCCGACGGGGCCAGGACGATCAGGACGATCAGGCCGACGATGCCGATCGGAATGTCCTGCTCGACGCGGGGGATCGCGCCTTCGCCCGACTTGCGGGCGGCGCTGGCGGCCAGGGCCGCCATCAGGCCACGCCAGACGGGCACGGCCAGCTTGCCCAGCGTCCAGATCGCCGAGGCGCCGATCGCGCCGGCGCCGATGAAGCGGACCTGGGTGCGCCACACGGTGACGGCATGGGTGGCGACATCGCCGGTCCAGGGGGTGATCGCGGTCAGGATCGGGGTGGCGACGCCCCAGGCGATGATCAGGCCGACGATGAAGGCCACGCCGACCGTGACGCCCATGATGTGGCCCGCGCCGATCAGGGCCATCGAGGCCGAGGCGCCCAGGCCGGTCGCGCCCGCTCCGACCTTGAAGTAGCCGGCTACTTCGGCGGCGAAGATCTTGGCGGCGGCCAGGGCCGCGAACAGCGCCGAGGTGATCGCCCCGGCGGTCACGGCGAACAGGCCCGCCTTGCCTTCTTCGGCGCCCTCGCGCGAGCTGGAGCCGACCTTCAGCACCTCGGCGGCGGCGACGCCTTCGGGGTAGGGGAGATCGGACTGGGTGACCAGGGCCCGGCGCAGCGGGATCGAATAGGCCACGCCCAACACGCCGCCAGCCGCGCAGACGCCGAACACCTGCCAGTAGGGGAAGTTCGCCCACCAGCCGATCATCAGCAGGCCCGGCAGCACGAAGATCACCGACGACAGGGTCCCCGCCGACGAGGCGATGGTCTGGACGATGTTGTTTTCCTGGATGGTCGAGGTCTTGAACGCCCGCAGCAGAGCCATCGAGATGACGGCGGCGGGGATCGAGGTGGCGAAGGTCAGGCCGACCTTAAGGCCCAGATAGACCTGGGCGACGGTGAAGACCAGGGTGATCAGGACGCCGAGTATGATCCCTCGGAGGGTCAATTCTGTGCGCGGCGCTTCGGTGTCGGCCATGAACATGTCCAAAAAAGTATTAAGGCGGCCGGACCTTGCACGTCCGACCGCCTCAAACTCAAGTCTCGATTTCAGCGAACGCCGATCGGCCGTTCGTCGTCAGGGTATGTCAGGACCGAGGGTGCGCCTTGCAGACCTGCGCGACGTTGCCGGCCAGTCGGTCGTCCTGCGCGGACACCGCGAGCTTATAGGCGTCCTCGCAGTGATTGGTGTTGATCAGAGAGGCCGCCTTGCGGGCGCGGCGCCATTGAGCCGGGGTGACCTCCGGCTGGGCGTCGTCGGTCATGCTTTGACGCCAGAGCTTCGTCTGGACGTTCATGTTCTCGTACATGCTGGACAGCCCCGAGGGCCGCGCCTGCAGATTGGACGTATTGAGCTGCTGCGAGGTCTGGGTCTGGGTTTGGGCGAAAGCGCCGCTCGCGAAACTGGCAAGGACGAGGGCCGCGAGGGCCGAGCTTTTCAACATGACCGTTCCTTCCTGAGCCTGACAAGAAGGGAAGGGTTGCTCAACCTCAGACTGCTGTAAAGCGCAATCGCCACCGAAGGCCGCTCCGTCCTCGGACGAAGCGGCCCCACTCGGCTCTTTAGAGGACGCCCAGCATCTCCGCGACCAGCGGGTGGCGGACGATGTCGCGGTCGGCCAGACGGACCACGGCGATGTTGGAGACCGCCTCGAAGCGGTCGGCGACATCGGCCAGGCCTGAGATGCCTGGCAACAGGTCCGACTGGTTAGGGTCGCCGGTCACGACCATGGTCGAGTGCCAGCCCAGACGGGTCAGCAGCATCTTCAGCTGCATGTAGGTGCAGTTCTGGGCCTCGTCGATCACCACGAAGGCGTTGTTCAGGGTGCGGCCGCGCATGAAGCCGACCGGGGCGATCTCGATGGCGCCCTCGGCCATCAGGGCCCGCATCCGCTTGACCGACAGGCGATCGGTCAGGGCGTCGTAGAGCGGCCGCAGATACGGCGCCAGCTTGTCCTCCATGTCGCCCGGCAGATAGCCGATCGACTCCCCGGCCTCGACGGCGGGACGTGACAGGACGATGCGGCTGACCGTGCCGGCCTCCAGGGCCTCCACGGCCTTGGAGATGGCGATATAGGTCTTGCCGGTGCCGGCCGGACCCAGGGCCATGACCAGGTTCTTGTTGTCGATGGCCTCCATCAACTCCGCCTGGCCTGGCGATTTTGGTTTTATGGTTTTGAGGTAACTTTGA
This sequence comes from Caulobacter sp. Root343, assembly GCF_001425745.1. Taxonomy (GTDB): domain Bacteria; phylum Pseudomonadota; class Alphaproteobacteria; order Caulobacterales; family Caulobacteraceae; genus Caulobacter. The sequence goes on from NZ_LMDF01000006.1 coordinate 557,614, forward strand.
TCGCGCTCGGGATTGCTCGGCGCGCCGTCGTGCCCAAGAGGATTCCACGCGTTGCCACGCTCGCGAATATCGATCGGCAGGCGACGCACCTTGGCGTCATCACCGTAGTGGCCGGTCTCATACGCGCCTTCGCGCGCCATCCGCTTCAGGGCTCGCTTGGTCATCAAAGCCTCCATGAGGGCAATAAAAAAGGACGAGGCCAAAAGGCGTCGTCCTTGGATGTGAGCTGTTGGATAACAACGAAGGCGCGTGCGCGGCGGGGCGGCTCCGGAGAGCTTCCAATGGGCGGTGCTGAACGCCGGAACGCCAAGAGCGACACCTCGTCTTCGTCAGCGGGTGGGCCGATGGCGGTGGTCGCCCCCGACCCGTACGAGAGAAGAATCATCCCGCTAAAGGAAGGTTCCCTCTCGAATCGCCTGACTACAATGGCGCATCATGGTTTCCAGGTCGTTAATCTGAAAATCGCGCCCAAGAAAACGAGGCATACGGATGACTGTCTATTCCTTGGGCGCCATGGCTCCCGCGCTTCCCCCGCAAGGCGAATACTGGATCGCGCCGACGGCGAGCGTGATGGGGAATGTGATTCTCAAGAAGAATGCCAGTATTTGGTGGGGCGCGGTCGCCCGTGGAGACAACGATCCGATTACGATTGGCGAGAACAGCAACGTCCAGGACGGCTCGGTTCTCCACACTGATCTTGGCGCGCCGCTGACCATCGGGGCGAACGTGACCATTGGTCACATGGTGATGCTGCACGGGTGCTCGATCGGCGACGGCTCGCTGATCGGCATCGGGGCGATCGTGCTGAACGGCGCGAAGATCGGGAAGAACTGCCTGGTGGGCGCTGGCGCCCTGATCACCGAGGGCAAGGAGATCCCGGACAATTCCATGGTCGTGGGCGCGCCGGGGAAGGTGGTGCGCGAGGTCAGCGAGCACCACACGATGATCCTGCAGGCCTCGGCCCTGCACTATGTCGAGAACTGGAAGCGCTATGCCCGCGACCTCAAGGTCGTCGAGGCCTAGGCCCCTGGAAAACGGTTGGGAGCGCCGCCCGCTTGCTTGGGGGGGATGCAAGGCGGCGCTCCCGCTTCCCACGCTGGGCACGTAGCGCGAGAAGGAAGTTCGCCGCGAGGAGGCGTCGTGTTCGCGGCGGGACGGCGCGGGCGTATCGTGTCCCGTTTCGTCCATAGGTAGTATGTATCTGGTTTCGAGTTGAGTGTGAATGGGCGAATCGCCTTTGGCGGCGCCTAGCTGTCGGCGCGAGCGGGCTGCCGCGCGGCGGTGGACTGGCGTCGGACGATTTCGTGCTCGAGCACGTGGTCGGCGCACCGGGCCGTAAGGCTCTGGCCGCCGGCGATTTCGGCCGCCAGCAGGCCCAGCGCCTCGGCCGCCAGCTTGCGGACCGGCTGATGCATGGTGGTCAGCGGCGGCCAGAGCGTCACCGCCGCCGAGGTGTCGTCGAAGCCGACGACGGTCAGTTCGCGCGGCACGTCCAGTTGGCGGCGATGGGCCACCGAGATGACCGCGGCGGCCATGTCGTCATTGCTCGCGAAGATCGCCGTCGGCGGTGGAGAGGCGTCGAGCAACTGCTCGGCCGCCGCCAGTCCCGACGCGAAGCTGAAGTCGCCCTGGGCGACGGTCGTCCGCACCCCCTGGACCTCGCTCGCGGCGGCCAGGAACCCCGCCAGGCGCTCGCCGCTGGCCGCCTGGTCCGGATTGCCGAGAATGAAGCCGAGGCGCCGGTGGCCCAGACCGGTCAGCTCGCGGGTCATCTCGCAGGCGGCGCGCCGGTCGTCGATGCGTACGCAGATCGCGCCCTCGACCCCATAGGCGCCGACGGCCGCCATCGGCAGTTTGGCCTTGCGCAGGACGCGCAGCACTGGGGCCGCCTCGCCGAGCGGCGGCGCCAGAATGACGCCGCGGACACCGGCGGCGAGGAGGTTCTTCAGCGACTCCTTGTCGGGCGGATGGCCGCCTTCGCTCCCCTTGAGCAGAACCAGGCGGGCGCCGCGGGTCGAAGCCTCCTCGAAGACGCCGGTCAGGAAGTCGCTCATGAAGGCCGCGCTGGGATTGGCGTAGATGACCCCGATCCTGAGTTCCGCCGAGGTGACGAGACTGCGCGCGGCGACATTGGGCGTATAGCCGAGCGCGCGGATCGCCTGATCCACCGCCGCGCGCGTCTCTGGATCCACGTTGCTGCGGCCGTTGATCACCCGCGACACCGTCATGGCCGAGACGCCGGCCTCGGCCGCCACGTCGACCATCGTCGCGCCACGCGTCTGTCCAGTCCGTCTCGCCAATCCGATCTCCCGCGCGCTCAAGCTCGAGCGCTGCTAGCCTGTCGCGCACCTGGCGCGATATTCCTCGGAGGCGAGGTGTTCGACAACCGCGCACCGCGCCCCGTCAGTCGGTCGAGGCTCGTAATTTCCAGATCATGCCCTGGGCCGCGATCGCGGCCTGGGTGCGGTTGTGGACGTTGAGCTTGCGCATCACGGCGGTCATATGCGCCTTCACCGTGGCCTCGGCGATGCAGTTCACGCGCTCGAGAACCCTCAGTTGGGCCGGGGTGAGTTCGCCGAGGCTCTCGTGCGGGCTCTCGGCGATCGCGGCGTTTGTCCGTCTCGTCATTTCCGCCCTGCGCCTCCACGCTTCCGTTACTCGCCTGCGCGCCAAACCTGTCGGGGCGGGCAAGATTCATGCACGAGGTCACCGTATTGGGCGGCGGGCTTAAAGTACAACAGATAATGTTAGCGCAAACATGGGGAAATTATCACCTCGAGTTGCGCTGGATTGACGCCCTTCGAGACGGGGCGCGCAAACACCACGCGCCGCCGGGAGCCTTGCGCGCGGCCAGAAGCCGGACCACTCTGCCTTAACAATGATAACCTGCGAGGGAGGGCGTCAGGGCCATGGCCAGCGAACGCTTTGACTACGTCGTGATCGGCGCCGGCTCGGCCGGCTGTGTGCTGGCGGCCCGCCTGACCGAGGATCCGAACATCAAGGTCCTGCTGCTGGAGGCCGGCGGCAAGAACAGCTCGATCCTGGTCAGGATGCCCGCCGGCGTGGGCCAGCTGATCAAGGACAAGGGCGACTGCAACTGGGGATTCTGGACCGAGGCCGAGCCCAACCTGGACAATCGCAAGCTCTGGTGGCCGCGCGGCAAAGGCCTAGGCGGCAGCTCGGCTATCAACGGCATGATCTACATCCGCGGTCATGCACGGGATTACGACCAGTGGCGGCAGATGGGGCTGTCCGGCTGGTCCTATGCCGAGGTGCTGCCCTACTTCAAGCGCTCGGAACATCATCACGGCGGCGGCGACGCCTATCACGGCGGCCAGGGTCCGCTGCACGTGTCGAAAGGCGAGTCAGACAGTCCGTTTTATTCGACCCTGATCGAGGCTGGCCGCCAGGCGGGCCACAAGACGACCAAGGACTTCAACGGCTTTCAGCAGGAGGGCTTCGGGCCCTACGACCTGACCATTCGCGACGGCCGGCGCTGCAGCGCGGCCATGGCCTATCTGGCCCAGGCGCTGTCGCGCCCGAACCTGACCTGCGTGACCGAGGCCCGCACCACCCGGATCATCGTCGAGAAAGGGCGGGCGGTCGGCGTCGGCTACGTGGTCGGCAAGGCCGCCGAGCAGAAGACGGCCTATGCCGACGCCGAGGTGCTGCTCAGCGCCGGCGCGGTGCAGTCGCCCCACATCCTGCAGCTGTCAGGGATCGGCGCGCCAGACGACCTGAAAGCCCACGACATCGCGGTCGTCCATGAGTCGAAAGGCGTCGGCGCCAACCTGCAGGACCACCTGGACGTCTGCGTCTCGTGGACGACCAAGAACCTCAAGACCGCCTATTCGGCCAACAAGGGCCTGAACAAGCTGGGCGTGGGCCTGTCGTACATGCTCCTCGGCAAGGGCCTGGGCCGGCAGCAGTTCCTGGAAAGCGGCGCGTTCCTGAAGTCACGGCCCGACCTGGACCGGCCCGACCTGCAGATCCACGGCGTGCTGGCGATCATGCAGGACCATGGCAAGACGGTCGTCGAGAAGGACGGCTTCACCCTGCACGTCTGTCAGCTGCGTCCCGAGAGCCGGGGCCATGTCGGCCTGCGCTCGGCCGATCCGTTCGACGATCCGGCCATCCGCGCCAACTACCTGGCCACGGACGAGGACCGCCGGGCCATCCGTCAGGGCGTGCGCATCGCCCGCGAGACCGTGGCGCAGAGCGCCTTCGACCCCTATCGCGACGCCGAGTACGCGCCAGGCAAGGATGTCCGCAGCGACGCCGACCTCGACGCCTGGATCCGCGCCAAGGCCGAGACGATCTACCATCCGGTTGGCACGTGCCGCATGGGCGTGGCCGGCGATCCGCTGGCCGTGGTCGACGACCGGCTGCGCGTCCAGGGGCTGCAAGGCCTGCGGGTGATCGACGCCTCGGTCATGCCGACCCTGGTGGGCGGCAACACCAACGCCCCGACCCTGATGATCGCGGAGCGAGCGGCGGACCTCATCCTTGGCAAGGCGACATTGGCGCCGCAGGACGTTCCGGTGTTCGAGGACGGGCGAGCCGTGGCGGCTTAGGGAGAACACCATGAAGCACCGTCCCCTCGGCCGCTCCGGCCTCTCGACCGCGCCGCTGATCTTCGGCGGCAACGTGTTCGGCTGGACGGCCGACGAGGCGACCTCACATCGCTTGCTGGACGCCTTCGTCGACGGCGGCTTTAACGCCATCGACACGGCCGATGTCTATTCGGCCTGGGTTCCCGGCCACGAGGGCGGCGAGTCCGAGGGCGTGATCGGCCGGTGGTTCCAGGCGAGCGGCAAGCGCGACAAGGTGCTGATCCTGACCAAGGTCGCCATGTGGCCCAAGCAGCCGGGGCTGTCGGCGGCCAATATCGAGGCCGCGGTCGAGGGTTCGCTGAAGCGGCTCCAGACCGACTATATCGACCTCTATCAGTCGCACCAGGACGACGCCGAGACGCCGATCGACGAGACGCTGAAGGCCTTCGACCGCCTGGTCAAAGCCGGCAAGGTCCGCGCGATCGGGGCGTCGAACTTCTCTCCCGACCGCTTGAAGGCCAGCCTCGATACGTCGAAGGCCAAGAGCCTGACGCGCTACGAGACGATCCAGCCTAAGTTCAACCTGGTCGACCGCGAGCAGGTCGAGGGCGCCTTGGCGGATCTCGCGACGGCGGAGGGGTTGGGGATCATTCCATTCTACGGCCTGGGCGCCGGCTTCCTCAGCGGCAAGTACCGGAGCGAGGCCGATTTCGAGGGCAAGGCGCGGGCGCGGACGATCCTGCGCGACTACTGGAATGACAGGGGCCGGACGGTGCTGGCGGCGCTGGACGCGGCGGCGGAGACGGTCGGGGCCTCACAGGCTCAAGTCGCCCTGGCCTGGATCATGGCCCATCCGGCGATCACCGCGCCGCTGGCCAGCGCGACCTCGGTGGAACAACTGGACGAGCTGATGGCCGCCGCCCGGCTGGAATTGCCCAGTGACGTGTGGAAGCGGCTGGATGAGGCGGGGCGCTAGGCGATCGCCCGGCCGTCCAGGGTCGCCAGGCGCAGGCGGGGCATGTCCTGGTTGGCCTCGCCCAGCGGTTTGATCTCGCGCAGGCCCAGCTCGTAGGCGGGCCGGCCCATCAGGCGGGCCATCATGGCGGTCGGTTGGTAGAGGCCCAGGAACCGGTCGGTCTCGCCGCTGGCGCCTTGCAGCGGGGCGAACAGCACTTCCATGCCGACCGACGGGACGCCGTGGGCGCGGATGTCGGCGGTGACGACCACCGGCGTGCGGCGCTTGCGGGCCACGTCGAGCGCCGATTTCAGCTCCAGGCGGTGCGACAGGGCCCACAGCGACAGGGCGTCGTGGCCGCGCAGGTCGCGGGCGTGAAGGTCGGACACGAAGCCCCCGGCCAGGCGGAACGGCAGCTTGCCGCCGTCGCGGCCGAGAATGAAGACCTGCGGCAGAAGCTCCAGGAAATCGCCCGGATTGACGTCGGTGCGACGGGGCAGGGCGGCGTCGCCCTTCTTGTCACGCCAATAGTCTATCAACCGTTCCGTGCTTGGATGGAACATCGTCGTCCCCTGGCGGGTCCTGCGCGGCTGTTTTCGACCGCACGAGGCTTGCTGGGAGAACCGGGCCAGAGGCTTGACCGTCCCATTCTGGAGCAGATCCGGGGAGGGGTGGGCGCTTCGGCCCGATTCTTGCTTAACAGCGAGCGGAACGACCCGATGTGAAGGGAACCGCCGATGAAGGCGCCGAAATTGAACACGCGCGCTCTGCTGATCGCCCTGGGCGCCCTCGTTGGCGGCCTGCTGGTTGGCGGCGTGGCCTATGCCCAGTGCAACAGCGGGTGTCAGCCGCCGCCGCCCCCGTGCTGCTCGCCGCCGCCCCCGCCGCCCAAGCCTCCCGCGCCGCCGACCGGCTGCTGCGGCGGCGGTCACAACGTCAACATTCCCGGCGTCAATGTGAACATCGGCGCGACCGTGATCGTGAACGCCAATTCCAGCGCCACGGCGACCAGCAACGCCGGCTCCAGCGCGGGCTCTTCGGCCGGCGCGGGCGCCAGCGCCGGCGGGGTCGTCAACTATTACGGCGGCGGCTCGCACGGCGGCTACTATTCCGGCCCGGTGGCCAGCGGCTACATCCAGGGTCTGAACGTCGAGGGCGGCGAAGCCCGCCGTCGCCAGGCCTATGAGGCGACCCGCACCAAGGTGCGCCGCGTCATCATCCGCGCCGTCTGCCTGGACGACCGCGACGTGCCGCACCCGGCCTCGCAGGTCACGCCCGACCGCGACATCGACGACGCCTATGACGGCGAGCTCTATCGCTGCATCGCCGGCAGCCGCATGCAGTACGTGATCGCCGACTACGAGGGCCAGATCGACATCTCGACCGGCGGCGCCGGCCAGACCTACATTTGCCAGAAGAACGAGGCGCTCTATCACGTCCCCGGCGCCGGTCCCAATGGGGGACAGGGTGGCCAGGGTACGCTGACCTGCCGTCCGCAGCGTCCGGCCCGCGATTGCAACGAGCGCTCGCTGCTGCGTCGCTTCGGCGCCGGCGTGAAGATCCTGACGATCATGACCATCGAGAGGTACACCGCCTACCGCGAGGAGACGGTGCAAGAGCGCCAGACCCTGTCGACCAGCTTCAGCCTGGACGGCGGCGTGGGTGGGGTCGTGTACTAGACACCAAACCACCGCCCTTCCCGGCGTTCGCCGGGAGGGGCGGGAGATGGAGATACGAAAAAGGCCCCGGTTTTCGCCGGGGCCTTTCTCTTTGGCACTCTACACCGCGTCCTACTTCGCCGCCGCTTCCGGCTTGACCAGCAGCAGCCACGACTTGTCGTCGCCCAGATAGGTCTTGGCCGCCTTCTGGACGTCGGCCGGGGTGACGCGGGCCAGGCCGGCCAGCACCGAGCGGGTGGCGTCCAGCAGGCGCGGATCGTTCTGGGCGTTCGACAGCGCGCCGACCCAGTATTCGTTGGTCGCGCGAGCCTTCTCGATCTGGTCGATGCGCGGCTTCTTGGCCCGCTCCAGCTCGTCGTCGCTGACGGGCTTGTCGCGCAGGTCGGCGGCGATCTTGCGGATCGAGGCGATCACCCCGTCCAGCTTCTCGGGCGGCGCTTCGAGGCTGACGGCCAGATAGCCCCAGTTCTTGAAGGTGACGCTGGCGGTCGACATCGCGTTGGGCGAGTAGGTCGCGCCCTGTTTCTCGCGCAGCTCGTCGATCAGGCGCAGTTGCATGACCTGGCCCAGGATCGAGATGTCGCGCGAGCGCTGCAGGTTCGAGAACAGGTCGTCCGTCCGCCAGGCCATGAACAACGCCGCCTGGTCGGCCCGGCCCTTGTGGGTGCGCACCACAGGTTCGGTCGCCGGGGCGGGGAAGGGCGCTTTCTCGGCGCCGGGCGTGGCCGGATCGCCCGAGCGGGCAGGCAGGGTGCCGAAGGTGTCGGCGACGGCGGCGATGGCCTTGTCGACCGTGGTGTCGCCGACGATGACGATCTCCACATCGCCCTTGGTCAGCGGATTGGCGACGGCGGCCTTCAGTTCGTCCAGGGACGCGCTGGCGATCTGTTCGCGCGACGGGAAGGTCCAGCGCTGGTCGCCGACGTGCATCAGCCCGCCCAGGTCGCGGCTCAAGACGCCGCCGGTCGTGCTCTGCAGCTGGTCGTGCAGGGTGCCGTAGCTGGTCTTGACGCGATTGAACGCCTCGGGCCGCCAGCCCGGCTCGGTGGCGAACGCGGTCAGCACTTGCAGCTCGGTCGACAGGTCCTCGGGGCGCGTGCGGCCGTTCAGGGTGAAGGCGTCGTCCTCGACGCCCAGCTGGGCGTTCCAGATCTTGCCAGTCAGCACCCGCTCCATGTCCTGGGCGCTGATCTGCTTGAGACCGCCTTCGACGAAGGCCGTGCCGGACCACAGCGGGCTCTGCTTGTCGGACGGCATGTCCAGCAAGCCATGACCCGTGCGGACCTTCACCAGCACCTGGTCGTCGCGGAACTTGGTCGGCTTGACCGTCAGCTTCACGCCGTTCTCGAAGCGCACGAAGACGGCGTCGAGGTCGGAGATCTCCTTCTGCTCGGCGACCTTGCCGGTCGGGCCGAAGCTGGAATAGGGCCAGGCGGTGACGCCCGGCGCGGCCGGCGGTGTCACCGCCTGGCTCTTCAGCGCGTCATAGGCCTTCAGGATGGCCGGCTCGCCGCCTTCGATATTGGTCGGGGCGGCGATGACCACCAGCGGGCCCGAGCCGGCGAAGGCGGTTTTCAGCACCGTGTTGACGCGGTCGGCGGTCAGGCCCTTCACGAGGGCGTCGAAGGCCGCGAGGTTCTGGCTGGGCGAGGTGATCACCTCGCCGTCGCCCAGGGTGTCGACCAACTGGTTGGCCAGGCCGGGCGTACGCTGGGTGGCCTCGCCGGCCGCCGCCGCGACCAAGCCCGAACGCATGCTGGCGATCTCGCGGTCCAGCTCGTCCTGGCGCACGCCGTACTGGACGGCGCGGCGCTGCTCGGCGTCCAGCGCGGTCATGGCTTCGAGCCAGCGGCCCGGCTGAGCCGTCGCGCCGAAGGTCGTCACCCGCACCGCGCCGTACTGGTCGCCCTTGAAGGCGCCGCCGGCGATGAACGGCGGCTCGGCCGAGCGGCCGATGGCCTGCAGGCGGCGGTTCAGCACCGCGAAGCCCAGGTTCTCCAGCATGTCGCGCTCGTCGACGGCCTTGGTCTCCAGCAGGCCGTCGGGCTTGCGCATCCAGGTCATCTGCACCGACCAGGGCGCGCCGGCCTCGACGATCAGCTTGGCGGTCGGGCCGCGCTTGGCCACCGGGCCGACATCGGGATCCTTGCCGTTCTTGCCCTTGCCGACCCAGTCGCCGAACTTGGTCTTGATCTTGGCTTCCATGGCGTCGACGTCGAAGTCGCCGACAGCCACCAGCACCGCGCGCTCGGGCCGATAATAGGCCTCGTAGAAGTCGCGGATACGCTGGGCCGGCGCGGTCTTCAGGATGTCGGGCTTGCCGATCGGGATCCGCTTGGGCGGCAGCTGGCCTTCCATCTGGGCTGACAGGGTGGCGATGGCGACGCGATAGCCGGGACTGTCGCGCGTGCGCTCTTCCGACAGCACCACGCCGCGCTCACGGTCGACGGCGTCAGGGGCGATGGTCAGCTCGCCGGCCGCCTCGCGCAGCAGCATCAGCGAGGTGTCGACCGTGCCGTCGTCGGTCTTGGGCAGGTCCAGCTGGTAGATGGTCTCGTCGAAGCTGGTCTGGGCATTGGTGTCGGCCCCGAAGGCCAGGCCGTGGCGCTCCAGGATCTTGACCATGTCGCCTTCAGGCACGTTCTTGGAGCCGTTGAAGGCCATGTGCTCGAGGAAGTGGGCCAAGCCCTGCTGGTCGTCGGTCTCCATCAGCGAGCCGGCGTCGAACCACAGACGCACCGAGGCTTGGCCAGGGGGCGTGGCGTTCTTGCGAAGGGCGTAGCGCATGCCGTTGGGCAGCACGCCGAAGCGCCAGGCCGGATCAGGCGCGACGTCCGAGATCTCCTGGGCCCACTGGCCAGGCTTCAGGTCGGCGACCTTCGGTCCCGCCAAGGGCGGCGCCTCGGGGATCGCGGGCGCGGCGGCTTCCTTCTTCGGCAGAGGCAGGGACGGCGTGGGAAGGTGCGAGCAGGCGGCGACCGAAAGGCCGGCGGCGGCGACAAGCGCCAAGCGCGAAGCGCTGATCATCGAGAATCCAGGGCAGGAGAAAAACGGAGGCGGCACCTTGGCCGTCCCGCATGGCGCACGCAAGGCGCGAGGTTGGCCGGTTTTGGCCTTAATGCGGGCTCAGGCCGCGGCCACGTCGCCGGTCTGGCGGCGCAGGCGCCAGAAGCGGATCGTGCGCAGGGCCGACTCGCGCGGCAGGGCGGCGTAGAGCTCGCCATAGGCCCGGGCCTTGACCATGACGTCATCCGACGGGTCAAGGATCAGCAGGGCGAAGGTCAGGAACAGCGAACGGTCGAAGTCGGCCGCCTTGCAGATCACCGCCAGGGCGTCCATTTCGCGACGCTCCAGGATCTTGCGGGCGGTGTGGAAGTCGACCTCGGCCATGTCGGCCAGGGCCACCAGGAACAGCGTCGTCTTCTTGCCGCGCAGCATGTTGGCCAGCATCTGCGGCGAGATCGGGCCCTTGGCGCGCAGGGCCTGGAGCTCGGCTTCCGCCTCGGCGTGATCGGGCGGCAGGGCGCCGTCCTGGGTGGCGACGCGCTTGCGGCCGGCGGCGAGGGCGGCTTCCAGCGTCGCGGGATCGACGCCGGCGTTGCGCTCCATGATCCGGTCGCGCAGGCGGGCCTCAACCACGAAATACATTTCGTTCAGCAGGTCGACCGGCAGGCTCTGACGGTCGATGACCGCCTCGTGCAGAGCGGGGTTGGCGGCGGCGCGGTCGACGACGGTCTCGTGCGCCTGGCGCGACAGCACCGCGCCCTCGTTGCGGAGCAGGACGCCCAGGGTGTCGTCGTCGCCGCGCGCCACGATGGCGTCCGACACCACGCTGGAGACGCTGGGACGCTGCGAGATGGCCCGCAGGTGGTCCTGGCCCTTGGTGCGGGCGACGTGCAGCAGGTCCTCGTCGGTGAGGGCGTTCGAGCCGCGCAGGATCGGCTCGGCCACCACGATCGAGCTCGACGCCAGGGTGCTGGACAGGCCGCGTGGCGCGACCGGGGTTTCACCCAGGCGGGTAGCCAGTTCGATCTGGACGGCTTCTTCCATGTCGCCGGCCAGCTGGCTCAGCACCTGGTCGAACAGCGCCATCTCGACCGCGTTGCCGCCGTCGGCCGCGAACAGCAGGTCGGTGACGCCGCGCAGCAGTTCCCGGCGCTTGGCGCTGGAGGGCTCGTTGGCCAGGGCGATCAGGTCGTTGAGGCGCGACTGCATCTACCGGTCGCTGTCCTTCTTGGTCTTGCCCGACGAGCCTTGGGCAGGCCATTCGCCGTCATCGCGCGGCTTGTCCTCGTCCTCGGGCGCGGAGGCCGGCGGGGCGATCAGGACCATGCGCGGCGGACCGGCGGCGGGAATGGCGTCGGGGATCATGCCGAACTGACGGCCGACGGAATAGGTGCGAGCTCCGACCTGACCGGCCGGCAGCGCGAACGGCTGCTGCGGGGCCTGGACGGGCGCGGCATAGGCCACCGGGACCGGCATGGTGTTTGAAGGCGCGGCGGCCGGGGCGTCGTAGATGCTTCGCGGCAGGTCGCGGGCTGGCGGCGCGTAGGCGGGGACCTGAGGCTGGTAGGTCGCGCGGACCGGCTGTTGCGGCTGGGGTTGCGGCCCGGCCTGCGATGCGCCGCGAGCCCACCAGGGTTGAGCCTGCGACGCGGCCTCGGCGGTGGGGGCGACGATCTCGCGCTTGCCGCTCCAGCCCAGGGCGCGGCCGGAATAGGCTTGGCCGGTATAGCCGGGAGCTCGGCCGTTCACGGCGACAGGCGCGCGATCCGGCGCCGGGCCGTAACGGCTCTCGCGCGAGCCGTCCGCGTACGCGGAGGTCGCGCAGGCCAGGGCGGCGATGAGGGCGATGCAGCGCATGGGGCCGATCCGGACGGAGTCTTAGGTCTCCTGTCGTAGCCTCAGCGGCTTAATCTTGGCCTAACGTCCGCGCCAAGAGTCCAGAAGTCGACGTTCCAGCTGCTCCATCGCGGTGTGCAGCACCACGCCCAGCACCGCCAAGGTCAGCAAGGCGGCGAACACCTTGGCCGTCTGCAGGCGGTTGTAGGCTTCGAGGATCCGCCAGGCCAGGCCTTGGGCGCCGCCCGAGCCGGCCACGAACTCGGCCACCACGGCGCCGATCACGGCCAGGCCAGCGGCGACCTTGTGCCCTTCCAGCAGGGCGGGAACGGCCGACGGCAGACGCAGGCGGACGAGGCGATGCACCGGGCTGGCGCCATAGAGGTCGAACAGGCGCGCCAAGTCGGGGTCCACCGCCTTCAGGCCGGTCAGCGCGCCCGAGAAGATCGGGAAGAAGGCGACGACCGCGGCCAGGCCGACCACCGCGCGCTCGGGATGATCGATACCGGCCCAGATGGTGACCAGCGGGGCGATGGCGACCAGGGGCGTGACCTGCAGGGTCACCGCGATCGGTCGGACCGCGTCCTCCAGCACGCCGCTCAGACTGACCGCCAGGGCGAGAGCGCAAGCTGCAAGGCTGGCGATGATCAGGGCCAGCAGAGCCGTCGACAGGGTGGCCCAGGCCGAGGCCAGCAGCAGCGGCCAGGACTGCAGGAATGCCGACCAGATCGCGCTGGGCGTGGGCAGCAGATAGGACGGGACCGCCAGGATCCGGCAGGTGACTTCCCAACCGCCCAGCAGGACGGCGATCAGGATCAGGGGCGCCAGGACGCGTTTCACGCGGCGCGCTCCGTCGCCCGCGCCAGCAGGGCCGAGACCGCCTCGGCGGAGGCGCGGAAGGCCTCGGTGGTGCGAAAGCCCGGCGGACGGACGACGGGACCGTCGATCGCGACCTCGCCGGCGATCCGGCCAGGGCCCGGAGTCATGACCACGACGCGGCGAGCCATGTAGACGGCCTCCTCGACATTGTGGGTCACGAACACGACGGCCGGCGCCAGTTCGGCGGCCAGAGCCAGGACGTCGTCGGCCAGGGCGCGGCGGGTGATCTCGTCCAGGGCGGCGAACGGTTCGTCCAGCAGCAACAGGCGCGGCCGGGTGACCAGGGCGCGAGCCAGCGATGCGCGCATGGCCATGCCGCCGGACAGCTGGGCCGGGCGGGCGGCCAAAGCTCCGCCGAGGCCGACCTTGCCGAGGGCTTCGTCGGCGGCCGCACGGGCTTCGGCTTTCGCGGCGCCGGCCAGCTCCAGCGGCAAGGCGACGTTGTCGCGCGCCGACAACCAAGGGGCCAGTGTCGGGGACTGGAAGACCACCGAGGTCTCGCCCCGGCCGGCCGCGCGGGTCACCTGTCCACGCGTCGGGACCTCGAGACCGGCCAACAGGCGCAAGGCCGTGGACTTGCCGCAGCCCGACGGCCCGACCAGGGCGACGATCTCGCCGGGCGCCAGGCTCAAGTCGACCGGGCCTAGCGCGCGACCGCGGGCATAGTCGACCTCGACCCCGGCGAGGCTGGCGATCGTGGCTGTCATTGGCCCTTGGGCAGGAACTGCAGCGTGTAGGCCTTCTTGTAATCCATGTCCTTGGGGTAGACGCCCTGCTCGGACGCCACCTTGAAGAACTCGGCCCAGCGGGCGTCGGTCATCAGGCCAATGTCGGTCTTGTCGGACTCGGCGCTGACGATGCCGTAGGACCGCATCTTCTCGCGGGCCTGGTCCAGGACGTCCTGGGTCATTTCCGGATTGTCCTTCAGGATCGCCGCATCGCCCGGCTTGGGATCGCCGTAGAGGTAGGACTTCCAGCCCGCCGCCGTGGCCTCGACGAAGGCCTGCACGGCCGCCGGGTTCTTGGCGATCAGGCTGTCGGGGACCAGGGCCATCGAGGCGTAGGCCGGATAGCCGCTGTCGGCCAGCAGGAACACGGCCGGCTTGATCTTGCCTTCCTTCTCGATGAGGTACGGCTCGCTGGTGGCGTAGCCCTGCTGGATCACGCGCTTGTCGGCCAGGAACGGGGCGCTGGAATAGTTGTACTTGCGCACCTGGTCGTCGCTGAACTGGTACTTGGCCTTTAGCCAGACCCAGAAGGCCGTGATCGACGCGTCCGACAGCAGGATCGGCCGGCCCTTCATGTCGGCGATGCCGTTGATGCCCTGGCCGGGGTGGGCGATCAGGACCTGCGGGTCCTTCTGCATGAACGCCGCGACGGCCTTTACCGGGGCGTTCTCCTTGGCCAGGTTCATGACGATGAAGCTGTTGGAGCCGACGCCGACGTCGACCGCGCCGGTGGCCAAGAGCTGAGGCACGTTCACGGCCGGGCCGCCCTGGATCAGGGTCACGTCCAGGCCGCGCTTCTTGTACTCGCCGGTCGCCAGGGCCTGGTAATAGCCGCCCAGCTCCGCCTCGGCCCGCCAGTCGGTAGCCAGTTTCAGCTTGGTCTCGCCGGCGGGGGCCGCGTCCTTGGTCGGTGCGGGCGAACAGGCGGCGATCAGGGCCGTCAGGCCCAGGGCGGCCCCCATGGTGACAAAGACGCGGCGACGCATGGATTTGGGCTCCCTCGATTTGAGGCCAAGTTAGGGGGCGGAGAGCTGAGTTCCAAGCGGGAAGCGGGCGGAATCCATGACTCCGATCTCCCCGGCGAAAGCCGGGGCCCAGATGGAGGAATGCCGGGGTAGGTTCCAAAGGCGCGGCGTTGATCCCGTCAGCCAAAAGCGCCATGGGATCTGGGTCCGGGCCTTCGCCGGGAAGGTCGGGCTCTCTGAACCCCTAAACCTCGGGCGTCACCTTGTGTTGCAGCCAGCGCTCGACCTTGGCGTAGAGCACCTCGCGCTGGATGGGCTTGGCGATGTGGTCGACCATGCCGGCGGCGTAGCAGCGCTCGACCTGGCGGGGCAGGGCGTCGGCGCTCATGGCGATGATCGGAACATCGCCGGCTGGCGCGCGCAGGGCCTTGATCGCGCGGGTCGCCTGCAGCCCGTCCATCTGCGGCATGTGGATGTCCATCAGGATGATGTCGTAGTGGCCGTTCGTGGCGCGCTCGACGGCCTCCTTGCCGTTTTCGGCCAGGTCGACCTCGCAGCCGACCAGGGTCAGCAGGGCCGCGCCGATCTCCAGATTGATCGGGTGGTCGTCGACGATCAGGATCTTGGCCGCGCCGGGCCTGGGGATCTTCGGGCGCTCGGGCGCGGCGATCGGTTCGACGGTCGGGGCCGACAATTCGATCCAGAAGCAGGAGCCCCGCCCGGCGACGCTGTCGACGCCGATCTTGCCGTCCATCACCTCGACCAGGGCCCGGCAGATCGCCAAGCCCAGGCCCGCGCCGCCGTGCAGGCGGCTCATCGAACTGTCGGCCTGGGAAAAGCGCTGGAACAGCAGGGCCTGCTTGTCCAGGTCGATGCCGACGCCGGTGTCGATCACTTCGAAGCGCAGGCGGTCTTCCAGGTCGCCGGGCTCGACGATCAGGCGCGCGTCGATACGGCCCTCGTCGGTGAACTTCACGGCGTTGTTCAGCAGGTTGATCAGCACCTGGCGCAGGCGGTCGGCGTCGAGGTCGTGCAGGGCCTCGACCGGGTCGATGATCGTCAGGTCCAGGGCGAGACCCTTGGCGCGGGCCTCGGGCGCCATGATCGCCACGGTGTCGCGCAGCAGGGCGGCGGCCGAGGTCGGCTGGGGCAGCAGCTCGATCTGGCCGGCCTCGACCCGCGAGAAGTCCAGAATGTCGTTGACCACGGTGAGCAGGGCCGCCCCGGCGCTGTCGATCAGATTGATCTGTCGGCGGACGTCGGGCGGCAGATCCTGGCGCGTCGCCAGCAGCTGGGCGAAGCCCAGCACGCTGTTCAGCGGCGTGCGGATCTCATGGCTCATGGTGGCCAGGAACTCGGTCTTGGCCTCGGTCGCGGCGAGTGCGCGGCTGCGGGCGGCGCGGGTCAGCAGCTCACGGCGCAGCAGCAGGCGCTTGAGGCGATCCTGCTGGGCCAGGGCCAGGCCCGCGGCCAGGCTGGTATAGAACAGCACCGCCATGAACACCTGGATGGTCCGGGCCTGGGCGACCGGGCCCAGAATGGCGTTGAACCGGGGCGAGGCGCCGGACATGGCGATCGGCAGGGTGATCAAGGCCACGATCAGCGAGGCCATCGCCGCGCCGCGCGCGCCCAGGCGGTAGGCGGTGGCCAGGGCGATCGGGAAGATCAGGAACGGCGGGGCGCCCGAGGCCGGGTGGGCGCACAGCAGGGTGACGGCGGCGACGGCGAACAACAGCAGCAACTGCTCGGGCCACGGCCGATAGAACGAGCGGCGGTGTTCGGCGTCGATCAACACCAGGGTCGCGGGCAAGGCCACGGCGAGCCCGAGGGCGCAGCGCAGGAACCAGTCGGTCAGCGCCTGCAGGAACGGCCCGGAGAACCCTCCCGCCAGGATCGCCGCGCAGAGCAGCGCGCTGGCCGCCGCGACCGGTGTGGTGACGGCGGGCAGCAGGGCCAGCGATCGCAGAGTGCGGATACGCGGCGCGCCGCGCCAGAAGCGAAGGCAGATCCCCCAGACGGCCATGGCCTCCCCGGCGTCGATCGCCGTGTACAGGAGCGCCCGCGGGGGGCTGTCGCCGACCAGCAGGTCGATGACCAGGTGGAAGACGACGAAGACGATCATCAACGAGACGCGGCGCGAGCCGCCCAGCGTGATCAGGCCTGCCGCCAGCAGCGCGTTGGCCGGCCAGAAGGCGGCCACGCCCAAGACGCTGCGCGTCAGATATTCGCTGAACGCCAGGCTGACGACGACGGCGGCGGACAGGCCCAGCAGCAAGGCGGTCTGCCGTCTCTGTTCCTGCTTGGCCGGCCTGTGCGGCATGCTCGTTCTGTCCCCCGTTCGGCCCGCTCTTTGGCGCGGCGGTCAGGCGTCGGACGGCCGAGCGCTCGGGAGCCACGCCAATTGCGGCGCCGCGCACGGCTCTCTGCCGTGGACGACGACGCCTCCATGAATACGCTCGCCCGCGCGCCAGTTGCCCGGCTATCGCCCGATGTGTCGTTTCGCCGCAGGACGCCTCCGACACGATCCGACTCCTAAGCGATTGTATTTCCAACGTGCTTGCGTTCTGGCCCGGCTGACAATGCATGGCCCCGTGCACAATTCAAGAGGGCGCTAGCGCTTCGGGCCGTAGCGATCCAGGGTTGCGGCCGCGCCAGGTTGGCCACTCCGGATTAGAGGACGACGGCCGTCCCCGAAACCGACACCATCATCATCTGGGCGTTGGGGCCGACGGTGTTGTAGTCGAGGTCGACCGCCAGGATGGCGTTGGCGCCGACCTTCTCGGCTTCCTTGACGAGCGCTTTCAGGGCGTCCTCGCGGGCGCGGGCCAGGACGCGCTCGTACGACTTGGAATGGCCGCCGACGAAGTCACGGATCGCCGCCAGCAGGTCCAGCACGACGTTCGCGCCCAGGATCGACTGGGCATAGATCGCGCCCTTGTACTCCTGGACCGGGTGGCCTTCGATGAACGGCGTAGTCGTGATCAGCATCCGGGAATCCTGGGCCGCAGTGCGGTTAACCTAGGCGCAAACGTCGCCATTCGCGAGGGGCTCCCCCGAAAAGCGACGCTTTCGGCCCCGGGGTTCGCGCGACGGGGGAATCTGGGGCTATGGCCCTTCCTGCACGGCCACGCTTGGGGCAGATTGCCCGCGTTTACCGTCCGGAGCCGCCTGGTGATCTTCGCGAAGTCGCACATCGAGCTGCACAACATCCGCAACAATGTCGAGCGGGTGAAGAAGCTCTCCGACAACGTGGTCGGCGTTGGTCCGCTGGGCATCGGCCTGGACGGCCTGCTGACCTGGATCCCCGGCGCGGGCGAGCTCTACAGCTTGGGCGCCGGCGGCCTGATCGTGCTGGACGCCGTACGAGCTCGCGCCGCGCCGATGATCGTCATCCAGATCTGCGCCATCATCCTGATCGACACCGTGGCCGGCTCGATCCCGGTGGCGGGCAAGGCGATCGACGTGCTGTTCACCGGCCACAAGTGGTCGGCCGACATGCTGACCAAGCACATGGACGACACCATCTATTTCGAGGGCTCGCGCAAGGACGTGCAGGCCACTCAGGAATATCGCGAGCTGCTGGCCCGGATCCAGTCGGGCAAGGAAAAGCGCCGGGTCGTGTTCCTGGGCTAGGTCGGATCGACACAAGAGGCGGAGCGTTCAGATCAGCATGACCGACGACATCTCCGCCACCTCGGCCTATTCCGACCATCACGAGGGTCGCCGCGCCAAGGCCCATCGCGCCTGGCGGTCGGCCGAGACGGTCAAGCGCCTGTCGGACCGACTGATCGGCGTCGGCCCCTTCGGCATCGGCCTGGACGGCGTGCTGGCCTGGGTGCCGGGCGTGGGCCTGGCCTACGGCCTGGGCGCGGGCGCGCTCCTGATGGTCCACGCCTTCCAGGGCGGCGCCTCGGTGGCCACCCTGGCGCGGATGGCGGCCTATCTGGCGGCCGACAACCTCTCCGACACCGTGCCGGTCCTGGGCTGGGCCGTCGACACCCTGTTCCCCGGCCACCTGATGGCGGCCAAGGCGCTGCAGAAGGACATCGAGTCCCGCCACGGCTTGCCCGAGGAGGTGGCCTTGGAACGGTCGCGGAAGAAGCGCGGGCTGTTCCGGAAGAAGAGCGGCTAGCGACAGGCTCTAGGCCGCCGTTCCTTGGCTGTAGCCCAACTGGGCGTTCAGTTTGTCCAGCACCTCGATGGCGGCTTCGGCGATGACCGTGCCCGGCGGGAAGATGCTGGCGGCGCCGGCGTCCAGCAGCGCCTGGAAGTCCTGGGGCGGGATCACGCCGCCGACCACCACCACGATGTCGGACCGATCGCGCCTGGCCAATTCGGCCTTCAGCTCGGGCACCAGGGTCAAGTGACCCGCCGCCAGGGACGAGGCCCCGACCACGTGCACCCCGGCCTTGATGGCCTCGTCGGCGGCTTCGGCGGGTGTCTGGAACAGGGGGCCGATCTCCACCTGGAAACCGAGGTCGGCGAAGGCGCTGGAGATCACCTTCTGGCCGCGGTCGTGACCGTCCTGGCCCATCTTGGCGACCATGATGCGCGGCGCGCCGCCGTGGGCCTCGCGGAAGGCGGCGACCATGGCGCGGACGCGGGCGGTCTTGGGATCGGCGCCGGCTTCCCGGCCATAGACCCCTTCGATCGACTTGATGACGGCCTGATGGCGGCCGAACACCTTCTCCAGCGCGAAGCTGATCTCGCCGACGGTGGCCTTGGCGCGAGCGGCGTCGACGGCCAGGGCCAGCAGGTTGCCGGTCCTCCGAGCGCCATCCTCCAGCGCCTTCAAGGCGGCCTCGGTGGCGGCCGGATCGCGCTCGGCCTTCAGGCGGGCCAGCTTCTCCAGTTGCTGAGCGCGGACCGAACCATTGTCGACCTTCAGCATCGGGATGTCGTCGGCGACCTCGGGCTTGTAGCGATTGACGCCGACCACGCTCTGGCGATTGGCGTCGATGCGGGCCTGGGTCTTGGCGGCGGCTTCCTCGATGCGAAGTTTCGGGATGCCCTGCTCGATGGCCTTGGCCATGCCGCCGGCGGCCTCGACCTCCTCGATGTGATCCAGCGCCTTGCGGGCCAGCTCGTAGGTCAGCCGCTCGACATAGTAGCTGCCGCCCCAAGGGTCGGCGACCCGGGTCGTGCCGCTCTCCATCTGCAGGAACAGCTGGGTGTTGCGGGCGATGCGGGCCGAGAAGTCGGTCGGCAGGGCCAGGGCTTCGTCCAGGGCGTTGGTGTGCAAGCTCTGGGTCTGGCCGTTCACGGCGGCCATGGCCTCGACACAGGTGCGCGGGACATTGTTGAACACATCCTGCGCCGCCAGCGACCAGCCCGAGGTCTGGCTGTGAGTGCGCAAGGACAGCGAGCGGTCGTCCTTGGGATCGAACTCGCGCTTCATCAGGCGGGCCCAGAGCAGGCGCGCGGCGCGGAGCTTGGCCACCTCCATGAAATAGTTCATGCCGATCGCCCAGAAGAACGACAGGCGCGGGGCGAACTGGTCGATGCTCATGCCCGCCGCGACGCCGGCGCGGGCGTATTCGACGCCGTCGGCCAGGGTATAGGCCAGCTCCAGGTCGGCCGTCGCCCCTGCCTCCTGCATGTGATAGCCGCTGATCGAGATCGAGTTGAACTTGGGCATGTTCGCCGAGGTGAAGGCGAAGATGTCAGAGATGATCCGCATCGAGGGCGCGGGCGGATAGATATAGGTGTTCCGCACCATGAACTCTTTGAGGATGTCGTT
Source organism: Caulobacter sp. Root343 (assembly GCF_001425745.1). GTDB lineage: Bacteria > Pseudomonadota > Alphaproteobacteria > Caulobacterales > Caulobacteraceae > Caulobacter. Next base: position 577,955 of record NZ_LMDF01000006.1, read on the forward strand.
CTGGATCGTCCCCGACAGCTTGTCGGGCGAGACGCCCTGTTCCTCGGCCGCGACGATGTAGAGCGCCAGGATCGGCAGCACCGCGCCGTTCATGGTCATCGAGACGCTCATCTTGTCGAGCGGGATGCCGCTGAAGAGCGTCCGCATGTCCAGGATCGAGTCGATGGCCACGCCGGCCATGCCGACGTCGCCCTTCACCCGCTCATGGTCGCTGTCGTAGCCGCGGTGGGTGGCCAGGTCGAAGGCGACGGACAGGCCCATCTGGCCGGCGGCCAGATTGCGTCGGTAGAAGGCGTTGCTGTCCTCGGCGGTCGAGAATCCCGCGTACTGCCGCACCGTCCACGGATTGGTCACGTACATGGTCGGATAGGGGCCGCGCACGAACGGCGCGACGCCGGGATAGCCGCCGGTGAAGTCCAGGCCCTCTACAGCCTCGGCGTCGAAGGCCGGCGATACGACGATGCCCTCGGGCGTATTCCAGGCCGCGCCGTCCGGGGCCGGCGAGGAGGGGACTTCAGCGAAGTCGATCGTGGTGAAGTCGGGGAACTTGCTCAAGGCTCAGGCTCCCTCGAACGCGGCGGCGAAGCGCACCGGCGTCAAGGCCGGGCAGCGGCTGTCGGGGCCGGGCAGGCGGACGTCGGGGCTGTCGACGGCGAAGGCTGAGGCGTCGGGCGTCTCGACCTCCGGCGGCTTGTCGTCGGCATTGGGGAAGGCCGTAACGCCCAGGATCTTGCGGCGCTTGTCGGCGAAGGCGGCCTCCTGGGCGGAGCGGGTTGCGGCGACGGCGTCGGCGACCAGGCCGCTCTCCAGCGTCTTGATCATCCCGCCAGCGCCTTCGATGGCCTGAAAACCGCCCCAGGCGGCGCGGGCCAGCTGGTCGGTCAGGTTGTCCAGGTACCAGGCCCCGCCAGCCGGATCGGCGACGCGGCCCAGATGGCTCTCCTCCATCAGGACCAGCTGGGTGTTGCGGGCCTGACGCCGGGCGAAGGTGGTGGGCAGGCCGATGGCGTCGGTGAAGGCGTCCAGCAGGATCGCGTCGGCCCCGCCGATCGCCCCGGCGAAGCCCGCCGAGGTCAGGCGCAGCAGGTTGGTCCAGGCGTCGGCCTTGGCCAGCATCCGGCGCGAGGAGCGGGCTTCGATCCTCGGCGCGACCGAGACCCCGCAGGCCTCCGTCAGCCGCGCCCACATCGCCTTGGCGGCGCGGAGCTTGGCGACGCCGGTGAAGTATTCGCCGTCCAGGCTGACGCCCAGGACGATGCGGCCGAAGGCCTCGTCCATCGAGAGGCCCGAGCGGACCAGCGCCTTGGCGTAGGCTAGGGCGCTGGCGGTCATCACCGCCAGCTCCTCGGTGTTCGAGCCGCCGGCCTCGTGGGCCGCGCGGCCGGTGGCCAGGAACAGGCTGGCCTTGACGTAGGTCTGCGCCAAGCGCGAGCCGACCGTGGCGGCGTTGAACACGTGGCTCTCGATCGGGCCAGGGCTGACGCCGGCCTGGGCGAAGGCGGTCAGCGGGTCCATGTGGAAGGCCAGCGGCGCATTGGGCGCGGCCTTGGCCAGGGCGCCGAGCCAATCGGCGGCCTTCGGGCCCAGGAAACCGGCGTCCAGCGCGACGGGAGCCAGGTCGAGCATGACGCCCGACAGCGCCGTGGAAAGATTTTCCGCCGAACCGACCGCGACGCCGTTCGCGCCGGTCGGGTCCAGCTGCAGCAGCACCGAGGCCGCGCCGCCTTCCAGGTCGGTCACGACATCCTTGGCTACGCGAACAGGATCGGGGTGAGCGGCGCGAACCCGCAGGTCCCACGGACGCTCGGGATCGCGGGCGCGCAGGTCGCGAGCGACGGCGACGCCATCCTCGGCGGTGTACAGCGGCTGGATCGTCAGGCCGTCGGGCGTGGTGACGGTCAGGGCCTCATCAAAGCTCTGGCCCTTCAGGGTCTTCTCGACCAGGGCCATCCAGCGGGCGCGGGTCGCCGCGTCGCCTTGGGCGCCAAATTCCTCGGCCAGGGGCGTGGTCGCCACGGTCAAAGCGTCTCTCTCCTGCGGTGCAGCATTTTTTGTCTTTTGAACCGTGATGCGCTCCTGCCCTTGGGGCCGTCAAGCCTTGCGCCCGAGCTAAACGATCGTTTAATCTGAACGGCGATCATATATGTCGGCGCCGCAAGCCGATCTCCAAAGGGGAGCTCTTCCATGGCCTTGCCGCCAATCCTGCGTGACCGCCTGCGCCTGCCGGTCATCGCCTCGCCGCTGTTCATCATCAGCAATCCCGACCTGGTGATCGCCCAGTGCAAGGCGGGGATCGTCGGCGCGTTCCCGTCGCTGAACGCCCGGCCGCTGTCGCAGCTGGACGAGTGGCTGGCCCGGATCACCGAGGAGCTGGCCGCCCATGACCGCGCCCATCCGGAAGCGCCCTCGGCCCCGTTCGCGGTCAATCAGATCGTCCACAAGACCAACAACCGCCTCGAAGACGACATCGCGATGTGCGTCAAATACAAGGTCCCGGTGGTCATCACCTCGCTGGGCGCCCGCGAGGACCTGAACCAGGCGATCCACTCGTACGGTGGGATCACTCTGCATGACGTGATCACCGACCGCTTCGCCCGCAAAGCCATCGAGAAGGGCGCCGACGGCCTGATCCCGGTCGCGGCCGGCGCCGGCGGCCATGCCGGCACCCTGTCGCCGTTCGCCCTGATCCAGGAGATCCGCCAGTGGTTCGACGGGCCGGTGGCGCTGTCGGGCTCGATCGCCTCGGGCCGCTCGATCCTGGCCGCCCAGGCCATGGGCGCGGACCTGGCCTATGTCGGCTCGGCCTTCATCGCGACCCAGGAGGCCAACGCCGTCGAGGGCTACAAGCAGATGATCGTCGACAGCAAGGCCGACGACATCCTCTACTCGAACCTGTTCACCGGGGTGCACGGCAACTATCTGCGCCCCTCGGTGGTCAAGGCGGGCCTGGATCCGGCGAACCTGCCGGTCAGCGATCCGTCGGCCATGAACTTCGGTTCGGGCGGCAACCAGGAGGCCAAGGCCTGGCGCGACATCTGGGGCTGCGGCCAGGGCATCGGCGCCATCGAAAACGTGCTGACCGCCGGCGAACTCATCGCCAAGTTCTCGGCGGAGTACGAGCAAGCCAAGGCCGAACTGGCGGCCAAGACGGCGCTTACGTCCGGAAATCATTTGGCTTTCGCCGCCGAATAGGCGGGTAAGGCACGGGGATGGAGCGACCTCCGTCCCCGGCTTTCGCGGCGAGGTGATGCTTGGAGCGATCTCAATCCGCTCCAGGAGCCCCTCAATGTTCGACGACGTCACGCCCCGCCTCGGCCTGCCCTATGTGGTCGCCGCCCAGGCCCAGAAGCACATTCCCATCAACGAGAGCCTCGCCCGGCTGGACGGCTTGGTACAGTTGGCGGTCGAGAGCCGTTCGGTCTCGGCCCAGCCCGCCAGTCCCGTCGCCGGGGGGGTCTGGATCCTGCCGGCCGGCTCGACGGGCGCGGCGTGGACCGGTCAGGCCGCCGGAACCCTGATGCGCTTCGAGGCCGGCGCTTGGGAAGCCTTGCTCCCCGCCGAGGGCGTGCTGGCCTGGGTCAAGGACGAGAACCAGGTGGTCGCTTTCGACGGCGCGGCCTGGACGCCGCTGTCGGCGACGTTCCGCGCGACAACCGCCGCCGCGTCGCCGGGCCTGGCCAACACCCGGCTGGAGATCGTGGAGCAGGAGGTGACCGTGACGGGCGCCGCGACGGCGACGACGATCCTCATCCCGAACCGCGCCATCGTGCTGGCGGTCTCGACCCGCACGACGCTCGCGGTGACCGGCGCGACCTCGTACAATTGCGGCGTCTCGGGTGACGCCAGCAAGTTCGGCGGTTCGCTGGGCGTGGCCAAGAATTCCAGCAATGTCGGGGTGGTCGGGCCGACGGCCTACTACGCCGACACGCCGGTGCTGCTGACGGCCGTCGGCGGGAATTTCGTGGCCGGCAAGGTGCGGGTGGCGATCCACCTGCTGCGTTTCGACGCGCCGGCGGCCGTGGCCTGACGCGTTGACGGCGCGGGCTCGAGCCGCTACACGCCGCCCCACCTTTGGGGAGTAGCCGCCCGCGCCTATCAGCGGGCCCCGCCGTCAACATACTTGATCCTTCGGGATCATGGCGCGGGGAAGGGAAGCGGACTTGCAGCTTCCTTGGCGAGACCAATGGCGCCGATCTCCATCCGGGCCGGGTGGGGTGTCGACGCTATTGGCATGCCCGGCCCGGAAGGTTTTTAGAGCTCCATGGAATCCCTGCTCGTCTCGACCCTGGTCGTGGCCATCGCCGAGATCGGCGACAAGACCCAGCTGCTGGCCATCATCCTGGCCACCCGGTTCAAGAAGCCGATCCCGATCATCCTGGGCATCCTGGTCGCCACCTTGGCCAACCACGCCCTGGCGGCCACGGCCGGCTATTGGGTCGCCGACCTGCTGAGCGGCGTCGCATTCAAGTGGGCGATCGCCGTCTCGTTCGTGGCCATGGCGGCCTGGGCCCTGATCCCCGACAAGGCCGACGACGAGGACGCCGGCGGCGCGGGCCGCTACGGCGTGTTCCTGACCACCGCCATCGCCTTCTTCCTGGTCGAGATGGGCGACAAGACCCAGATCGCCACCGTCGCCCTGGGGGCCAAGTTCCACTCGATCGCCTGGGTCGCCGCCGGCACCACCCTGGGCATGATGCTGGCCAACGTCCCGGCGGTGTATCTGGGCGAGGCGGCGACCAAGGTCGTGCCGCTGAAGTACGTGCGTATTGGGGCGGCGGTGATCTTCCTGGCTTTGGGGCTGTGGCAGGTGGCGGAGCTAGTGGGGGTGTTCGGCTAGAGCTCCAACGGCTGTCATCCCGGACAAGCGCGCTAGCGCGCCGATCCGGGACCGCCGGAAGCGCTGAGCCTGTTGCGGTCCCGGGTCTGCGCTGCGCTACGCCCGGGATGACAATGGTTGTGGACGCGCTATGAGGTGGCGAGCCAAGGAGTCCCGCCCCCCATGACCCATGATCCGACCGCGCGCGGCTGGGAGTTCTGGATCGACCGGGGCGGCACCTTCACCGATATCGTCGCGCGGCGTCCGGACGGATCGCTGGTCACCCACAAGCTGCTGTCGGAGAACCCCGAGCGCTACGCCGACGCCGCCGTCGCGGGCGTCCGGGCCCTGCTGCCCGAGGGCGCGAGCATCGACGCGGTGAAGATGGGTACCACGGTGGCCACCAACGCCCTGCTCGAACGCAAGGGCGAGCCGATGGTGCTGGCGATCACGGCGGGCCACGCCGACGCCCTGCGCATCGGCTATCAGGCGCGGCCCAAGTTGTTCGAGCGCCACATCGTCAAGCCCGAGGCCCTCTACGACCGGGTTGTCGAGATCGACGAGCGGATCAGCGTCGAGGGCCAGGTGCTGCGGCCGCTGGACGAGGATGTGGCGCGGGCGGGGCTGCGGGCTGCGTTCGACGAAGGCTTCCGGGCCGTCGCCATCGTACTGTTGCATGGCTTTCGCTTCACCGACCACGAGGCGCGGGTGGCTCGCATCGCGCGCGAGATCGGCTTCACCCAGGTCTCGGTCAGCCACGAGGTCAGCCCGCTGATGAAGCTGGTCGGGCGGGGCGACACCACGGTGGTCGACGCCTACCTGTCGCCGATCCTGCGGCGCTATGTGGATCAGGTCAGCGACGCGCTTCAAGCGAAGGATGGGGGCGAGGACACGCGGCTCCTCTTCATGCAGTCGAACGGCGGTCTGACCGACGCGCGGGCCTTCCGGGGCAAGGACGCCATTCTGTCCGGCCCGGCCGGCGGCGTGGTCGGCATGGCGCGGACGGCGGAGGAGGCCGGCTTCACGCGGGTGATCGGCTTCGACATGGGCGGCACCTCGACCGACGTCTGCCACTTCGCGGGCCAGTACGAACGCGCCTTCGAGACGGTGGTGGCCGGGGTGCGGATGCGCGCGCCGATGATGAACATCCACACCGTGGCGGCCGGCGGGGGCTCGATCTGTTCGTTCGACGGGGCGCGGCTGCGCGTGGGCCCGGCCTCGGCCGGCGCGGTCCCCGGCCCGGCGGCCTATCGCCGGGGCGGACCGCTGACGGTGACGGACTGCAACGTCATGCTGGGCAAGCTGCGGCCGGAGTTCTTCCCCAAGGTGTTCGGGCCGAATGGCGACCGGCCGCTGGACGCCGAGGCCGTGGCGCGCGGCTTCGACGCCGTGGCGGCCGAAATCGCCAAAGCGACCGGCAAGGCCATGACCTCGCAGGAGGTCGCCGAAGGCTTCGTCACCATCGCCGTCGAGAACATGGCCAAGGCCGTGCGGCAGATCTCGATCCAGCGCGGCTATGACGTCACCCGCTATGTGCTGGCCTGTTTCGGCGGGGCGGGCGGCCAGCACGCTTGTCTGGTCGCCGACGCCCTAGGCATGACGCAGGTGATGATCCACCCGTTCGCCGGGGTGCTCAGCGCCTACGGCATGGGCTTGGCCGACCTGCGCTTGATCCGCGAGCAGACGGTCGAGCGGCCGCTGGATGAGGCATCCGATCTTGCCGAACGGGCCGCCGTACTGGCGATCGAAGCCGAAGCCGCCCTGCGCACCCAGGCCGTGCCCGTCGCGTCGGTCGAGACCGTGGCGACCTTGCGCGTGAAGTACGCCGGGACCGACACGCCGCTGGTCGTCCCGCTGGCGGATGCGGCCGGCGTCCGCGCGGCGTTCGAGAATCTGCACCAGCGGCGTTTCGGTTTCGCCTCGCCGACCACGCCGCTGGTCGTCGAGACCTTGTCGGTGGAAGCGATCGGCCACTCGGACGCGGGAAGCGCGCCGGACCTAAAATCCGTTGGAGCAGATCAAACCGCCGAGCCGCTCGCCACGGTCGACGTCCGCATGGCCGGCGAGGTCCACGCCACACCGGTGTTCGACCGCGAGGCCCTGGCCTTCGGCGCCGCGATCCCGGGCCCCGCCATCATCCGCGAGGCGACCGGCACGACCATCGTCGAGCCTGGCTGGCGCGCCACGGTCGATCCTCGCCTGAACCTGATCCTCGACCGGATCGTCGCCCTGCCGGCCCGCAAGGCGATCGGAACCGAGGCCGATCCGGTCATGCTGGAGGTGTTCAACAACCTGTTCATGGCGGTCGCCGAGGAGATGGGCTTCGCGCTGCAGAACACCGCCTATTCGGTCAATATCAAGGAGCGGCTGGACTTCTCCTGCGCCCTGTTCGATCGCGACGGAAACCTGATCGCCAATGCTCCGCACATGCCGGTGCACCTGGGCTCGATGGGCGACAGCGTGCGGGCCATCCGCGACGCCCGCGAGGGCGACGGCCGGGGCATGAGGTCGGGTGACGTCTACATGCTGAACGCCCCCTACAACGGCGGCACCCACCTGCCGGACGTGACGGTGGTCATGCCGGTGTTCGACGCGGCGGGGGCGCTGCTGTTCTACGTCGCCGCGCGGGGCCATCAGGGCGACATCGGCGGGATCACCCCCGGCTCGATGCCGCCGACCAGCCGGACGGTCGAGGAAGAGGGCGTCCTGATCGAGAACTTCCTGCTGGTCGAGGGCGGCCGGTTCAGGGAGGCCGAGACCCGCGCGCTGCTGGCCTCGGGCCGGTGGCCGGCGCGCAATCCCGACCAGAACATCGGTGACCTGAAGGCCCAGATCGCCGCCTGCGCGCGCGGCGCCGAGGCTCTGACCGGCCTGGTCGCCGAGTTCGGCCAGGAGGTCGTCGAGGCCTATATGGCCCACGTGCAGGACAATGCCGAGGAGGCCGTGCGCCGCGTGCTGGCCACCTTGGAGAGCGGCGCGTTCGCCTACGAGCTGGACGACGGTTCGGTGGTGAAGGTCGCCATCACGGTCGATCAGCAGGCTCGCACGGCGCGCGTCGATTTCACCGGAACAAGCGACCAGGTCCCGACCAACTTCAACGCCCCGGCCTCGATCTGCCGGGCGGCGGCGCTCTACGTGTTCCGCACTCTGGTCGACGACGAGATCCCGATGAACGACGGCTGCCTGCGGCCGGTAGAGCTGGTCATTCCGGAGGGTTCGATGCTGCGGCCGCGCTATCCGGCGGCGGTGGTGGCGGGCAATGTCGAGACCAGCCAGGTGGTGGTCGACGCCCTCTATGGCGCGTTGGGCGTGATGGCGGCGGCGCAAGGGACGATGAACAACTTCACGTTCGGCGATGACCGTCGGCAATACTACGAGACCATCTGCGGCGGCTCCGGCGCGGGGCCGGGCTTCGCCGGGACCGACGCGGTCCAGACCCACATGACCAACAGCCGCCTGACCGACCCCGAGGTGCTGGAAACCCGTTATCCGGTGCTGGTCGAGGCGTTCTCGATCCGGCGCGGCTCGGGCGGGGCGGGCGGTTATCGCGGCGGCGACGGTGTCGTGCGCAAGATCGGCTTCCGCGAGCCGATGACCGCCACCTTGCTCTCCAACCGCCGCCGCGTGCCGCCGTTCGGGTTGGAGGGCGGCGAGCCCGGCGCGGTCGGCAAGGCGTGGATCGAGCGAGCGGATGGCGGCGTGCGGACGATGGCGGCCACCGACCTCGTCGAGGTCGACGCGGGCGACACGATCGTCATCGAGACGCCCGGCGGCGGCGGCTGGGGAAGGGCGTGATGGCCAGGGCCAGTGTGCTGTTCGTCTGTCTGGGCAACATCTGTCGCTCGCCCCTGGCCGAGGGTGCGTTCCGGGCGGAAGCCGAGCGCCTGGGGCTGGACGTCGTCGTCGACTCCGCCGGCACGGGCGGCTGGCACGCGGGCGATCCGCCGGACCCGCGCTCGGTCGGTGTGGCCCGCCGCAACGGCGTCGACATCGGCGGCCAGCGGGCTCGCAAGGTGACGAAGGACGACTTCCGGACCTTCACCCACATCTACGCCCTGGATCACGACAACCTGGAAGGCCTGCGGGCCATCGCCCCGCGCGACGCGACGGCCGAGGTCGGGCTGCTGCTGGACCTGGTTCCCGGCCACGAGGGCAGGGCGGTGGCCGATCCCTACTACGGCGACGACACCGGCTTCGACGTGACCTGGCGTGATGTGGTGATGGCGGCCCAGGTGCTGGCGCGGCGGTTGGCGGATGAGGGGTGGCGATAAAAGAGTTATGTCATCCCGGCCGCAGCGCAGCGGAGAGCCGGGACCGCCACAAGCGCCGAGCTTCTTGCGGTCCCGGATCGGCGCGCTCCGCGTTTGTCCGGGATGACAGGGATTTCTCAGTGCAACGTCGGCCTCCGCACCGGCGCCGCCACGACCTCCGGCGCATCGAAGCGCATCGGCAGGGCCTTGCCGTCGTTGGCCAGCGCCGTGTTCAGAAAGCGCGCCATCACCGTCACCGCCTCGGGCGTGACGACCATGCCTTCGAGCAGGCGGCCGGCGATCTCGGGCGAGGCGGGGCAGACGCCGCAGGCGGTGATCAGGCGCTGCTCGTCGTCGGCATAGCCGCCGCAGCAGGGCGCGGAGACGCAGAGCGGCCGCCGCACCTGACCCTCGATCGCGGTCATCATCAGGATGAAGGCGGTGGCCACCCGGGATGAAACCAGGGCGCCGGCCTTCTTCGACAGGCGCGCGCCGGGCTCCTCGCCCAGCACCCGGGCGGTGACCCACTGGCGCAGCATCCAGAGCAGGAGGCGCTCGCCGTCAGCCAGGCCCACGGGGCCGCAATGGTTCAGGTGAGTTTCGGAGAAAGGGTCGGACCGCACGCCGTAAATCTCCTCGCCAGACAGGGGGCCGACACCCGCCATGGCGAACCGATCTCGGTGAGCGGCCCGACGCGTTCTTGCGAACACTTCTCAACTAGATGGGATGTCTAGTTGAGAGTCAATCGCAAAAGTGTCGGGCCGGTCCTAGCCGCCGAAGCCGCCGCGATAGCCGCCGCTGCTGGCGTAGCTGCGACCACTGGAGGAACTGCGGCCCGTGGCGTAGCTGGAGCTGTTGCCGTAGCTGCTTCGGGCATAGCTTCGATCACCGCCGAACCCGCCACGCGAAACAACCGAAGTGCGGGTCTGGACCTTGGGCGGCGTTTGGCGGATCGCGGCGGGCGGATCAATGCTCTCGCGCGTGATCACCGTCCGGCCGGTGCTGTAGTCCCGGTCGAGGCGACCGCCCCAGGCGGAGTAGTACCCGCCGCCGTAGTCGTCGCTGCGGCGGTAGAGACTGGTGCCGCGATAGCCGCCGCCATCGAGCATCCGGCCAATCACGAAGCCGGCGAGCAGCGGCGTGAAGAAGCTCCCGCTCGAGCCGTTGTTATAGCTGCGCGGTACGCAGTTGCCGGGTCCGTAGACGTCCTCGCAGGTGGAGCGTTCGTCGTAGCGCGGCGCGGATTCCGCATCGTCCTTTTGGGCCGCGGCATACGACGTACGGCACTGGTCGTCCGGGACCTCGTCGGCTTTCAGGCACTCGGCGAGCGTTTTATAGTTGTAGGCCTGAATCTGTTCGCCGCGATTGGGGTCGAAGCTGGCTTGCGAGTTGTGATCCTCGCAGCCGGTCAGGCCCAGCGTGGCCGCGCCGGCCAACATGGTGGTCAGTTGCAGCGAGGCGGAGCGTTTGCGCGTGGTCATCCTGGACGTCCTTAGGCGGTCATGCAGGCGGCGTTCAGCAGGCCGACCGCGATCGAGACGCCCGCCAGATAGATGCCGATCGAGGTCTCGCCATTCTCGATGCGCGTCTTGACGTCGGGCAGGGCGATCATGCGCACGATGGAGAAGGTGACGATCTGGATGACGCCGGCCAGGGTCGCCCAGGCGGCGAATTCCGGCAGGCTGACGGTATGGCTCAGCGCGGAAGCCAGCGGCAGGACGTAGCCGATCAGGGCGCCGGCCAAGGCGATGGCGGCGGCGACGTTGCCGCCGCGGATCAAGGCCTTCTCGTTATAGGGCGTGATCCACTGGTAGATATATTTGAAGGCGATCGTGAAGAGGCCCGCCGCCACGAAGGCCAGCAGGAAGGCGAGCGCGCCATCCTTGAAAGCGATAAGGTCGAACATCTTGGTGTGGCCCCCTTAAGCCTTGAACTCGCCCGCCGACAGCGGCAGGCCGATCATCATCTCGTGCGTCACCTCGCCGCCTTCCGGCTCGAGCGTCAACGCCAACATGAGTTCGCGGCCGTCGCCTGGCAGGTCGCGGCTGAACAGCATGGTGGTTTGGAAGAGCCGCTTGTCGGGCGTCGTGGCCGCGCGGTCGTAATAGACGTCTTCCCAGAACGTCACCGGATCCGCCTCGGCCGCGTCGTCGCCGAACCAGAAGCGGCGATACTCCGGCAATTCGGGCGGCTGGAAGGTGCGCTGACGGAGGCGTTGCGCCCAGTCGAAACGGCTGCCATCGCCGCTGTTCGGATATTCGCTGGCCCACGGCAGGAAGATTGTGAAGTCGTTGGCCATTTCGCCGGCGGCGTCGTCCGAGACCGCTTGGAACATGATCTCGTCGTCGGTGTAGAACCGATGGACGAAAGCCCCTTCGTTCAACCCGATCACGCCCTGGGCGGTGATCTCCAGGGTGTCGCGGTCGAGGGCGAAGCGGGTCTCGGCCCCGAAGCGTCGCCACGTCAGCGGATCAAGGATGACCGTACGACCCACCGTGACGTTGCGGACCACGGGCAGCGCGGCTTGAGGCTCTCTGTCCTTGCCGCCGAAAAGCTTGCCGAACATCGCGCTCAGGCTCCCATCGGATCGGCTAGCCGCTGCTGGGCCACGTAGAACAGCCGGGCGCCGGTCGGCAGGTCAGCCTGACTGCGGACGTCGAACGACGGCTGGTCCGCGCCGGCGGCCTGCCAGGCCAGGAGGGTGGCGTCTCGCTCGTGCAGTCGCTTGGCGGCCTCGTCGATCGTCGCCGGCCGTTCGCCCCGCCACTCGGCGCAGTACAGGGTGGCGGAGTCGTCAAGGTGGCTGATCAGGGCGCTCAGCACCCGGCTGGCGCCAGGGTCCTGGACCGCGCGCACCACGAGTTCGGGTCCCGGCGCGATGATCGCTTCGACGTGTGGACAGTGCAATTTCAACAGGCCGGCGGCGTGATGGTCCTGGAAGTAGCAGACCACGTGCGCGGTTTCATTGATGCCGCTGATGGCGAGGGCGGCGGCCAGAGTGTCAGGGTCGTTGTCCGTATAGATCGCCACCCGCCGAGCATTGTGCGCGCCGGCGCGGCGAAGTTCGTTCGGATCGGTGAGCGTGCGGGCGCGGATATAGAGGACGCGCTCGTCGGGGTCCGCCAGTTCCTTGCGCGTGATCAGCACCACGCGCTGGCCGCCGGCCTCGGCGTGCAGTTCCTCGATCATCTTCGGCGTCTGATCGGGAACGAACCCGATCACCACAGTCGTATCCGTCATGCGTCGAAAATCTCCGCGGCCTTCTCTGCGCCGCCGCCAGAAGTCGCCCATGGCCGTGAGGCTCTTGGCGACGATCGTCGTGAAGATGGCGATCGCGCCTGGAAACACGAAGGCCGCCGTGACCAGCCTTCCGGCGGGCGTCTGGGGGCTGAGGTCGCCATAGCCCACGGTGTAGGCGGTGGTGGCGTACCAATAGAGGAAATCGACCGGCGCGACGATCTTGGATTCGCCATCCAGCATCATCAACAACCATGACAGGCTGGCGTGAGCCGCGGCGGCCGCGCCCAGCACCCACCAGTGAAGCTCAGCGACGGCGAGGTGGAGCCGGTCCGCCGTGCGTCGAAGAAGAATTACGAGCGACAAGCTTGCCCCCAGCCCAAGTCAACTGCAGGATGAACGCGAACCGCATCTTGTCAAGCGTACATGTTATGCGTACATGTAACGCATGCCGGTCAAACCGACGAGAGGCGCTCAAGCCGCTGAAAGGACCCGCGCGTGGCGTGAAGCGCGCAGGAACGCCGGCTTCGTGAAGATCGAGGTCTGGGCGCCGGCGGCGTGCAAGCCCGACATCCTCTCGGCCGTGCAGGCGATCGTCGTCGAGTCGGTCCGCGGACCGACCCTGGCCACCAACCCCCATCCCCCCAAGGGCGTCAGACACATGGACTCCGTTATCGACACCGCCTGGACGATCCACAGCCTGCGCGACGCGCTGGCCGAGAGCGCCCTCGTGCGCCAGGACGAATTGACCGCCACCGTCATCGAGGGCGTCGAGCCGGTTCTGCTGGTCGTCATGCATGAGTTCGGCGACCTGCCGATCTATGTCAGCGGCGGTTCGCTGCAGATGGTCGTCTCGACCATTCTGTGGCCCTGCGACGAGCAGAACGAGCGCGCGGCCTTCAACGAGTTCCTGCTCAAGGCTCAGAAGATCGTGCCGCTGTCGAATTTCGGCATCACCACGGTGGACGGCCGCGACTATTATGAGCTGATGGGCGAGATTTCGTCCAAGACCACCCTGCAGACGCTGATCATCGAGCTGCGCACCCTGGCCGACAACGCCATCGCCGCCGCCAGCGAGCTGCGCGACTCCTTCGAAAAGAGCCGCGTCGCGGCCGCTTAAGACAAAGAGATCTGGAGACTTAAATCGATGTCGATCTGGAGCAAGCTCTCGGCGCTCTTCCGCGGCACGGCCCATGACGGGGCCCAGACGATCGTGGACGCCAACGCCCTGAGGATCCTGGACCAGGAAATCCGCGACGCCGACAGCGCCCAGGGCAAGGCCCGGGACGAGCTGGCCAAGCTGGTGGCGCGCCGCCGCTCGCTGGAGACCGAGGTCGCCCAGCTGACCGACCAGTCGCGCAAGTACGAGTCCTCGGCCCGCGCAGCCATGAACAAGGGCGACCAGGCTCTGGCCCTGGAAGTGGCCCAGCGGATCGCCGACCTCGAGAAGGACGCGACGCAGAAGGCCGGTCAGATGACCGAGCTGCGCACGGCCGAGGAAAAGATGCGCACGATCATCGCCCAGACCGACACCAAGGTCGAAGCGCTGCGTCGCGAAATCGAGATGGTGAAGGTCAACGAGAGCGTCCAGAAGGCCCAGGCGGCGGTGATCTCGCGCTCGGGCTCGGCCAGCGGCGTCGTCGGCTCGGCCGCCGATAGCTTGAAGCGCATCAAGGAACGCCAGTCGGTCCGCGAGGAGCAGTTCCGCCTGCACAGCGAGTCCGAGGACCGCAAGACCGGCGCCGACCTCGACGCCAAGCTGGCCGCGGCCGGCATCCTGCCGGGCGGCGGCGGCGCCGAGGATGTGCTGGCCCGCCTGATGGCCCCCAAGGACGAAGCTCTGCCCGCGCCCATGCTGGCGATCGAGGACAAGGCCAAGGTCGCCCGGGACGGCTCGGACGCCTGATGCGCCGTCTCACCCTGACGCCTCGGCCGGACTGGAAGTCCAAGGCCGAGGCGGTCGGCTTCACCTGGCACCATGCCGACGGCCGTCGCTATTGGGACGAGCGGGCGGCCTACGCCTTCACGCTGGAAGAGGTCGAGGGCCACCTGGAGCCCGCGACCGAGGCGCTGCACAAGCTGTGCCTCGACCTGGTGGCCGACGCCGTCCAGAGCGACGCCCTGATGGCCCGGCTGCAGATCCCGGAAGCCTCGCGCGATGTGGTCGCCGCCTCGTGGAAGGCGCGCGATCCGTCGCTCTATGGCCGCTTCGACTTCTTCTACGACGGGGCGGGTCCGCCCAAGCTCTATGAGTACAACGCCGACACCCCGACCAGCATCTATGAGGCGGGCGTGTTCCAGTGGCTGTGGCTGGAGGACCTGATCCAGCGGGGCGCTCTGCCCGAGAGCACAGACCAGTTCAACAGTCTGCACGACCGGCTGGCCGAGCGGTTCAAGGAGATCTTCCCGAACGGCGGCTTCGTCCATTTCGCCAGCGACGCCGATTTCGTCGAGGATCGCCAGACGGTGCGGTTCCTGGAGGACATGGGCAGGCTGGCGGGCCTGGAGCCCAAGTTCGTACCGATCACGGAGATCGGCCTCGACGCCGACGGCCGCTTCGTTGATCAGGACAACTACCTGATCGGCGCGATCTTCAAGCTGCACCCCTGGGAAGAGATGCTGCGCGAGCCCTACGCCGCCAACATCGCCGCCAGCAAGACCTTGTTCCTGGAGCCGCCGTGGAAGGCGGTGCTGTCCAACAAGGCTCTGCTGCCGCTGCTGTGGGAGCGCCACCCGGGCCATCCGAACCTGCTGGAGACCTATTTCGACGACGACCCCAAGGTCGAGCGCCTGGGCGCCAGCTATGCCCGCAAGCCGCTGTTCAGCCGCGAGGGCGCCAATGTCGAGCTCTGGAAGGACGGCCGCAAGGGTCGGGTCTTGGACCAGGGCTATGGCGCGGAAGGCTGGATCCGCCAGGAACTGAAGCCGCCGCCGAAGTTCGGCGTGAACTATCCGGTGGTCGGCTCCTGGGTCATCGGCGATCAGCCGGCCGGGATCGGCGTGCGCGAGGACCGGGGACGGGTGACGCGTGACCGCTCGCGGTTCGTGCCCCACATCATCGAGGCATAGGGCGTAAATCTCCACCGAAGCGGCTGCGAGAAGCTCTGTTTCAACCCGGTAGGAAACCGGTATCATTCCCGTGAGAGAAAGGTGTCCAACGACAACGACGCCTTCGGGGAGAGACGTCCAGATGACCCACCGCGCCGCCGCCATCGGCCTGTTCCTGTCCGCCAGCCTGCTGGTTGCGCCGGCCTTCGCGGGCGTCATCGGGACCAACGTCCCGGCCCAGCCGATCACCGCCGCCCGGATCGCGACCCTGCCGGCCGCCCAGCAGCCGGCGTGGAAGGCCTATCTCGACCGCTCGACCGCCCAGGAGAAGGCCGACCGCGCCGCCCTGGCCGCCGAGCTGAAGCCGGGCGAGGTCGCCCCAGCGCCACCGCCGTCGGGCCACGGCGACGGCGGCATGGCGCTGAACAAGGACGCGGCCTGGTACGCCTCGCCCGAGGCGCGCCACATCGCCGACGTCATCGTCAGCTTCCAGACCCCGGCCGGCGGCTGGAGCAAGAACCAGGACCGCGAGGGCGCCCTACGCCTGCCGGGCCAGCCCTGGGCCTCGGACAACAATTCCAAATATCTCAGCGAGAACGACTTCGACGCCGCCCGCGACCCCAAGTGGGGCTATGTCGGCACGCTGGACAACAACGCCACCATCACCGAGATGCGCTTTCTCGCGAAAGTCGCCGCGCGGCTGCCGGGCCAGGACGGCGAGGCCTATCGTCAGAGCTTCCTGAAGGGCGTGCGCTATCTCTTGGCCGCCCAGTTCCCGAACGGCGGCTGGCCGCAGGTCTGGCCGCTGGAAGGCGGTTATCACGACGCCGTCACCTTCAACGACAACGCCGTCTCCGAGGCCGCCGCCCTGTTGACCGAAGTGTCCGAAGCCAAGGCCGACTTCGCCTTCGTGCCCACCGACCTGCGCGCCAAGGCCGGCGTGGCGGCCAAGCACGGGCGCGAGGTCATCGTCGCCTCGCAGATCCGCATCGACGGGAAACCGACCATCTGGGGCCAGCAGGCGGACCCGTTCACCCTCGAGCCGGTCGCCGGTCGCAACTTCGAGCCGCCGGCCCTGTCGACGGGCGAGAGCGCCGACCTGCTGATGTACCTGATGAGCCTGCCCGACCCGACCCCCGCGGAGGTGGCCGCGGTCCACGGCGGCGTGGCCTGGATGAAGGGCGCGGCGATCATGGGCAAGGCCTGGATCGGCGGAAAGGGTGACCCCGAGGGCCGCCGCCTGGTCGACCAGCCCGGCGCCGGCCCGATCTGGTCGCGCTACTACAGCCGCACGACGGGCAAGCCGGTCTTCGGCGAGCGCGACAAGACCCTGCGCGACGAGGTCAACGAACTCTCGCTGGAGCGCCGCAACGGCTATTCCTGGTTCGGCGCCCAATCGGCCAAGGCGATCAAGGCGTATGAGACCTGGGCCAAGAGCCACCCGAAGTAGGCGCGCGCCCACATATCCTGTCATCCCGGTCGTAGCGAAGCGAAGAGCCGGAACCGCCGCGAGCTCAGCGCTTCCGGCGGTCCCGGATAGCCTCCGCGAGGCTTCCGGGATGACAAACATCAGAGCCCGCGCAAAACCCTCACGGCCTCCGCCACCGCCGCCTGATCGGTATCCCGCAGCTCCGGCGGCACGAAGCCCATCTCTCCGAGCTTGGACCCGGGCGCCGCTCCGGGGATCGGGCCGCTGAACGAGCCGTGGACTTCGCGCACCCCGGTCCGTCTCACCAGTTCGGCGAGGTTGCCCGGCTTGACGCCCGCGCCGGCCAGGATGCCGATCCGCCCGGCCGCCTGTTCGACCAGCGCTGCGATCCGTTCGGCCCCGGCTTGCGCCGTGAGCGCCCCGCCCGAGGTCAGCACCCGCTCGAAGCCGAGGTCGATGGCGATCTCCAGGGCCGCCGCCTGATCGGGGACCAGGTCGAATGACCGGTGCAGGCTCATACCCAGGCCCTTCGCGTGCTCGACCAGCTTTTCCAGCACCGCCAGGTCGAGCTCGCCATCGGAACGATTGGCCCCGATGACCACGCCGACCAGGCCGTTGGCGCGCACCGCGTCGATGTCGCGGCGCATGGCGTCCAGATCGCCGGCGTCGTAGCAGAAGTCGCCGTTGCGCGGCCGGATCATCGGATAGATCGGGATCGACGCCTTGGCCGCCAAGGCCATGAGGCCAGGGGCGGGAGTCAGGCCCTGCAGCGCCAAGGCCGCGCAAAGTTCGATCCGATCCGCCCCGCCAGCGATCGCCGCCGCCAATCCGGCGGGCGTATCGATACAGACTTCCAGCAGAATGCGGTCGGCGGTCATGCTCAGCTCTCGCTCATGCTACGGATTCGGGGCGGTCTTGTTGGAGCACACGCGCATGATGAATCGTAGGGGCCTGATCGGCGCATCCTTGGTCGGATCGGCGATGATCGGCGCGAAGGCGCCAAGAGCCGAGGCCGCGGCGGAGGGTTCGGTGAAGCTGGAAGGCCCGTGCGTGATCTCCACTTGGGACTTCGGCGTCGCCGCCAACCAGGCGGCCTGGGCGGTGCTGTCCAAGGGCGGCCGGGCGCTGGACGCGGTCGAGGCCGGGGCGCGCGTGCCCGAGCAGGACCTGAAGAACCACAGCGTCGGCCGGGCCGGCTATCCCGACCGCGACGGCCACGTCTCGCTGGACGCCTGCATCATGGACGAGCTTGGCAACTGCGGCGCGGTGGCGGCGCTGGAGCACATCGCCCATCCGATCTCGGTGGCCCGCAAGGTGATGGAGAAGACCCCGCACGTGATGCTGGTCGGGGCCGGGGCCCTGCAGTTCGCGATCGAACAGGGCTTCCAATACGAGGAGCTGCTGACGCCGGACTCCAAGGCCGCCTGGGAAGCCTGGAAGAAGGACGCCAAGTACCAGCCCAAGGCCAACAGCGAAGTCGGCGACTACGGCAAGACCTCGGGCCAGCTCGGCACGCCGGGCGGGGCGAACAACCACGACACCCTCGGCATGCTGGCCATCGACGCCAAGGGCGACATCGCCGGGGCCTGCACGACCAGCGGCATGGCCTGGAAGCTGCGCGGCCGGGTCGGCGACAGCCCGATCATCGGCGCCGGCCTCTATGTCGACAACGACGTCGGCGGCGCCACCTCGACCGGGGTCGGCGAGGAGGTGATCCGCAATGTTGGCAGCTTCCTCGTGGTCGAGCTGATGCGCCAGGGCCGCTCGCCGCAGGACGCCTGCCGCGAGGCGGTCGAGCGGATCCTGAAGAAGAAGCCCCAGGCCAAGGCCATCCAGGTCGGCTTCCTGGCGATCAACAAGCAGGGCGAGGTCGGGGCCTGGGCGATCCAGTCGGGCTTCAGCTACGCCCTGTGCGACGGCCGCAAGCAAGACCTGCTGCTGCCCGGCAAGGCGACCTATCAGGCCGCCTCTTAAAGTGGATAGGCGAACGGATAACGCAGTTATAGCGTGCCGGTCCCATTCAGGAGGAGACCGCCATGTGCGATGACGAAATCCACCCCGGCCTCATACAGGATCCGACGATCTCGCGGCGCAAGTTCGGCCTGCTGACCGCGGCCCTGACCGGCGTCGCCACGGTGGCCCATGCCGACGATACGGTCGAGGAGAAGGACGTCGAGATCAAGACGCCCGACGGCGTCGCCGACGCGGCCCTGTTCTACCCGAAAGGCAAGGGCAAGTGGCCGGCGGTGCTGGTGTGGCCCGACATCTGGAGCCTGCGCCCGGTGTTCCGTCAGATGGGCCGTCGGCTGGCCGCGGCCGGCTATGTCGTGCTGGTTCCCAACCTCTTCTACCGGTCCAAGAAGGCGCCGGTGATGGAGGGGGCGATGAACTTCGCCGACCCCAAAAACCGCGAGACGATCATGGCCCTGGCCAAGACCGTCACCCCGACGACGGCGGTGGTCGACGCCAAGGCCTTCGTGGCCTTCCTCGACGCCCAGCCCCAGACCAACAAGGCTAAGCGGGTCGGGACCCAGGGCTACTGCATGGGTGGGCCGCTGGCGTTCCGGACGGCCGGGGTCGCTCCGGACCGCATCGGCGCGGTGGCCAGCTTCCACGGCGGCGGCCTGACGGCGGATGGTCCCGACAGTCCCTATCTGCTGATCCCCAAGACCAAGGCCGACTATCTGGTCGCCATCGCCGACAACGACGACCAGCGCGATCCGGCCTCGAAGGACAAGCTGAAGGCCGCCTTCGCCGAGGCCAAGCGGTCGGCCACGGTCGAGGTCTATGCGGGCGCCAACCACGGTTGGACGGTTCCCGGCAGCCAGGCCTACAACGAGGCCTCGGCCGAGAAGGCCTGGAGCGAACTGCTGGCGCTGTACAAGAAGGCGCTGGCCTAGCGGATCCGAGCGGCGGCTGGGGCGATGGCCCTGGCCGCCGACCTCCGTTACACCGGGCTCCTCTCCGCCTAGAGGTCGCCCGTGTTGCTTGAAGCCCCGCCGTCCCCGGTGTCCGCCATCGTCGTCGAGGCGCCGCGGTTGCCATCCTTGGCGGGGCAGGAGGCCTTTTCCACCGCGACCTATGATGCTCGGGCCCTGAGCGGCCAGACGCGGCTGGACGATGTGCTGAAGACGACGCCGGGGGTCTCGCTGTTCCGCCGCACCGGCAGCGACGCGGCCAATCCGACCATCCAGGGCTTGTCTCTCCGCGCCGTGGCGCCCTCCGGCGCCGGCCGGGCGCTGGTCACTCTGGACGGCGCGCCGCAAAACGATCCGTTCGGCGGCTGGGTGATCTGGACCGCCTTGCCGGGCGAGGGCCTCTCCGGGGCGACCATCGTGCGCGGCGCGGGGGCGGGCCCCTACGGCGCCGGCGCCCTGACCGGCGTCGTGGTCCTGCGCGAGCGGGCGGTTGGCGGCGGGCTCTCCAGCTTCACCGCCCAGGCCGGTCAGCGCGACAGCTGGCGCGCGGCCGGGACCTTCGGAACCGACCACCTGCTGCTGACCGCTAGTGGTTCGCGCACCGACGGCTATCGGCCCGTACGCGGCGCGGCGGTGGGGGCGGCCGACGCGCCCACGACCCTGGAAGACGGCTCGATCGCCGCCCGGGTCCAGGGCGAACTCGGCGACGTCCGCTGGGCCGTACGCGCCGGGGCGTTCCAGGAGAAGCGCGGGGCCGGCTTGGTCGGCGCCCGCTCTAACGCCACTGGCGGCTCCCTGGCCGTGACCCTGGCCGGCGAGGCCTGGCGGTTGCAGGCCTGGGCGCGGTCCAGCGACCTGGAGAACACCTCGGCCGCCGTCGCCGCCGGGCGCGTCGGGACGACGCCGGCCAACGACCAATACTCGACCCCGGCCAGCGGGTATGGCCTCAACGCCGCTTGGCAGCACAAGGCCGGCGACTGGTCCTGGGAGCTGGGCGGCGACGTCCGTGCTACCGAGGGGCGGACCAACGAGCTGTTCCGCTACATGGCCGGCGCGTTCACCCGCCAGCGCACGGCGGGCGGCCGCACCCTGGTCGGCGGCCTCTATGCCGAGACCGCCTACGCCCGCGAGGACTTCTCGCTGACGGCCGGCGCGCGGCTGGACGGCTGGCGCTCGTACGCCGGCGTCCGGCGCGAGCGCGACGCGGCGACCGGGGCCCTGACCCTGGACGCGCCGCCGGCCGACGCCTCCGGGACGACGCCGACGGCGCGGATCGGCGTGCGTCAGCGTGTATCCGGCGAGACCTGGTGGCGGGCAGCGGCCTATGCCGGTTTCCGGCCGCCGACGCTGAACGAATTGCATCGCCCGTTCCGGGTCGGCAACGACGTCACCGAGGCCAACGCCGCCTTGAAGCCCGAGACCCTGTACGGCCTCGAGACCGGTCTCGCGGGCGAAGGCGCTGTGCGGTGGACCCTCGGCGCCTTCTACAACCAGGTCCAGGACCCGATCACCAACGTCACGATCGGCGTCGGCCCCGGGACCTTCCCGATCGCCGGCTTCATCCCGGCCGGCGGCGTGCTGCGCCAGCGGCGCAACGCCGGTGAGATCAGCGCCTACGGCCTCGAGGGAGACATGGCCGCCGACCTGTCGCCGGCCTGGACCGTGCGCGCCGCCTTCTCGGCCACCCATGCCCGCGTCGACGGCGCGGCCCAGCTGACCGGCAAGCGCCCGGCCCAGGCGCCCGCCCTGACCGTCACCGCCGGCGCGCGCTGGCGGCCGATCGAGCGGCTGAGCCTCGACGCCGACCTGCGCTACGAGAGCAAGCGCTTCGAGGACGACCTGAACACGCGGACCCTGAAGGCGGGGGCGGGCCTGGACCTGCGGGTGGGCTGGAAAGTTTCGCCGACTAGCGAGATCTATCTGGCCGCCGACAACGCCTTGGACGCCGACCTCGCCGTCGGCCAGACGGCGGATGGCGTCACCAGCTATTCGGCGCCGCGGACGATCTATGTCGGCTTCGCTCTGCGTCGCTGAGTGGAAATTGTCCTACAATAACGATTGATAGCGCTATCATCGCCGTGTAGCCCTTTCGCCAACAAGAGGGAGGAACACCATGGCGATGTCGCGCCGAACCGTGCTGGCCACGTTCTCAAGCCTGGCGCCGTTGGCGAATCTGGCCGCGATCACCCGGGCCTGGGCCGCGCCGGCGCCGCGCGTGGTGGCCCTGGACCTGGCCAAGATCGGCGGTCCGGTCGACCGGTTCTTCGACCTCTCGGTCGGCTCGGACTATCCCGGCACCCTGATCCGCCCCGACAGCCAGGCCCAGCTGAAGACCGCCGTCGACGAGCTGGGCTTCCGCTACATCCGCTTCCACGCGATCTTCCACGACGTGCTGGGCACGGTGAAGGTCCAGGACGGCAAGATCGTCTACGACTGGACCAAGCTGGACCAGCTGTATGACGCCCTGCTGGCCAAGGGGATCCGGCCGTTCGTCGAGCTGGGCTTCACCCCTGACGCGATGAAGACCTCCGAGCTGACCATCTTCTACTGGAAGGGTAACACCTCCCACCCGAAGCTGGACCCCTGGCGCGACCTGATCGACGCCTTCGTTCGGCATGTCCGCCAACGCTACGGCGCTGACGAGGTCCGCAAGTGGTTCTTCGAGGTCTGGAACGAGCCCAACCTCGACGGTTTCTGGGAGAAGGCCGACCAGGCGGCCTATTTCGAGCTCTATGACGTCACGGCGCGGACCATCAAGGCGATCGATCCGGCCCTGCGGGTCGGCGGCCCCTCGACGGCGGGCGCGGCCTGGGTCCCGGAGTTCCTGGCCCATGTGAAGACGACCGGTTCGGCCGTCGATTTCGTCACCACCCACACCTACGGCGTCGACGGCGGCTTCCTGGACGAGAAGGGCCAGCAGGACACCAAGCTGTCGGCCTCGCCCGACGCCATCGTCGGCGACGTGCGGCGGGTGCGCGAGCAGATCCAGGCCTCGGCCTTCCCGAACCTGCCGCTGTACTTCACCGAATGGAGCACCAGCTACACGCCGCGCGACAGCGTCCACGACAGCTATGTCAGCG
The DNA here is from genome assembly GCF_001425745.1 of Caulobacter sp. Root343. GTDB lineage: Bacteria > Pseudomonadota > Alphaproteobacteria > Caulobacterales > Caulobacteraceae > Caulobacter. The sequence goes on from NZ_LMDF01000006.1 coordinate 600,733, forward strand.
CCGCCTACATTCTGGAGAAGCTGCGGCGCACGCGGGGCCTGGTCCAGGGCATGAGCTACTGGACCTATACCGACCTGTTCGAGGAGCCGGGCCCACCGACCAAGCCGTTCGAAGGCGGCTTCGGCCTGATGAACCCGCAGGGGATCCGCAAGCCCGCCTGGTTCGCCTACAAGTACCTGAACGCGGTGAAGGGGCGCGAGATCGCCTGCGATGACGGCCAGGTCTTCGCCGCCCGCGACGGCGACCGGGTAAGCGCCCTGGCCTATGCCTGGCGCCAGCCGGACCAGAAGGTCAGCAACCGGCCCTTCTACACGCGCCCGCATCCGACATTCGACGTCGAGCCGCTGAAGCTGCGCCTGACGGGCCTGAAGCCCGGGTCCTATCGCCTGCGCGTCCGCCGCACCGGCTATCGCGCCAACGACGCCTACAGCGCCTATATCGACATGGGCCTGCCCAAGACCCTGACCGCCGAGCAGCTGCGCCAGCTGGAGGCGCTGACCCGGGACCGTCCCGAGATCGAGAAGGTGATCAAGGTGCGGGGCGAAGCGGTGGTCGACCTGCCGATGCGCGCCAACGACATCGTGCTGATCGAGTTGGAGCCAGTCTAGGCGGCGTCGCGCGCCGGATCTTCGATCGCGGCGCGCAGCATGTCGAGCCCGGCGTCCAGGCAGGCGATCCGCACCGCGCCGCGACCCACGTCGCCGAAATGGTGCTCGGTCACCTGAACGCTCCCGCCGCGTCGGGCGACACCCAGGAAGACCAGGCCGGGCTCGTCGTCCGGCCCGCCGCGTCCGGCGAAGCCGGTGACCGAGAGGGCGACGTCCGCCTCCGAATCCTCCAGCGCGCCCAGGGCCATCGCGCGGGCGACGGGCGCGGACACTACGCCATGCTCGACGATCAGCTCCGCCGGTACGCCCAGCAGCTGGGTCTTGGCCTGGTCGGTATAGGTGACGAAGCCGCGGTCAAAGGCATGGGCGCAGCCGTCCACGTCGGTCAACAGCGAAGCGAACAGGCCGCCGGTGCAGCTCTCCGCCGTGGCCAGGGTGAGCTCGCGGTCGCAGGCGCTCTTCAGGACGTGTGTGACCTTGCGCTCGACCTCGGGCGGCAGGGTGGGGGACAGCGTCTCTGTCATGGCGGCGAAGCTCCGTGGTCGTATCTTCTGGCAACGCCCAAGGTCGCTCCCGTGCTCCGCGTGCTTTCCTTTGACGGAAATTCCGAGCCCGTGCATCGCTGAGGGTGAAGACCAAGAACAAGGGCGAGGAAACGTGTCGGAGGGACGCGCGCGCATCGTGGCGTGGCTGGGGCGGGAGATCCTGCCCCATGAGGCCGCCGTGCGCGTCTGGCTGCGGCGTTCGTTCGCCGCCGCCGGAGACGTCGACGACATCATCCAGGAGACCTATTGCCGCTTGGCCGCCCTCAGCACCATCGATCACATCAGCGAGCCGCGCGGCTATTTCTTCCAGGCCGCGCGCAGCGTCGCGCTGGAGCAGATCCGCCGCGCCCGGGTGGTGCGCATCGAGACCGTCAGCGAGATCGAGGCGCTGGACCTGGCGCTGGAGGATCCGTCGGCCGAGCGCATCGTCTCGGGCCGGCGCGAGCTGGAGCGGGTGCGGAAACTGATCGCGGCCCTGCCGGAGCGCTGCCGGCGGATCTTCGAGATGCGCAAGATCGAGGGCGTGCCTCAGCGCGAGATAGCCCGGCGGCTGGGCGTAACCGAGCACGTCGTCGAGAACGAGGCGGTGAGGGGGCTTCGCGCCATCCTCGCCGCTATGACCGAACAGGACGCTCCAGCTGGAGCCAAGGGACGAAAAGAGACGACCGATGGCCGAACGCGAAAGCGCCGCTGACATCGAGGCGGACGCCGCCCGATGGATGGTCCGCGTCGACCGTGACGGCGATGATCCCGGCGTCCGCGCCGAACTCGAGGCGTGGCTGGCCGGCGACCGCCGACGCATCGGCGCCTATGCGCGGGCCGAGGCTGGCTGGACACACCTGGACCGCGCCCAGCTCCTGGCAAACGACGTAGCGGCCACGCCGCCGCTACTCCGTCGCCGGAGCCTGGTCGGCGGCCTGGGCGCCTTGGCCGCCGGTATCGTGGGCGTCGTCGTGGCGCCGCGCCTGTTGTCCCGACGCTACGGCACCGCCCTGGGCGAGATCCGACGGGTGCCGATGACCGACGGCTCGGTGGCGGCGATCAATACCAGTTCCGAGCTGGAGGTCGCCATGCGCGGCAACCTGCGCGCGGTGAAGCTGGACCGGGGCGAGGCCTGGTTCGAGGTCGCCAAGGATCCGTCGCGCCCGTTCGTGGTCGAGAGCGGCCCGGTGCGGGTGCGGGCGGTCGGCACGGCCTTTTCGGTCCGCAAGCGCGAGGGCGGCAGCGACGTCCTGGTCACCGAGGGTGTCGTCGAGGTTTGGACCCGCGACGGCAAGACGCCGCCCCGCCGGGTGAGCGCTGGCCAGCGGGTGTTCGCCGACAACAGCCTGGGCGTCCTGACGCCGCCCAAGGCGGAGGTTGACCTCAACCGCCAGCTGGCCTGGCGCGACGGCCAGATCGTGCTGGACGGCCAGACCCTGGCCGAGGCGGCCGCCGAGTTCAATCGCTACAACGACCGCAAGATCGAGGTGGCCGACCCGCGTCTGGCCGACGAGCGCTTCGTCGGATGGTTCCGCACCAACGACCCCGAGGGCTTCGCCGAGGCCGCCGCGACCACTTTCAACGGCAAGGTCAGCCTGCGTGACGACGCCATCGTCCTGCGGGGCGGCTGAGGGTCATTTCGAAAAAATTCGGCGATCGCTGACGGAAACCGGTTTCCGCCGCATCGCTCCAGACAGGCGTTCCCAGAAGCGCCGTTTGAACGAAACATAGAGGGAGGGGCCGCATGCGAACGGCGCTGCGTCACCACAACACCAAGTCCTGTTTGATGCTGGCGGCCGGCGCGACGACCCTGCTGGTCGCCGCTGGGGCCCACGCCCAGGTCCGCAAGTTCGACGTGCCGGCCCAGGCCGCCGCCACCGGCATCCCGCAGTTCGGCAAACAGGCCGAGCTGCAAATCCTGGCCCCGCAAGGCGCGGTCCAGGGCAAGCGCGTCAACGCCGTGCGCGGCGCCTACACCGTCGAGGAAGGCCTGGCCCGCCTGCTGCGCGGGGCCGACCTGACGGTCGTCTCCAACAACGGCCGCACCGCCGTGCTGGGCCAGACCGCCTCGCTGCAGCTGGCCTCCACCGTCCCCGTGCCGCTGCTGGCCGCCCAGGCCGTGTCGCCCGTCGCCGCGCCGCAAGAGGAGGCCGCCTCCGAGGTCGAGGCAGTGGTGGTCACCGGCTTCCGGGCCAGCCTGCAGAGCGCCATGAACCTCAAGCGTCGCGCCAATGGCGTGGTCGACGTGATCAAGGCCGAGGACATCGCCGACTTCCCCGACGCCAACCTCGCTGAGTCCATCCAGCGCGTGCCCGGCGTCTCGATCGCCCGCGACGCCGGCGAGGGCCGCCAGATCACCGTCCGCGGCCTGGGTCCGCAGTTCACCCGCGTGCGCATCAACGGAGTCGAGGGCCAGAGCACGACCAGCGGCACCGACAGCTCGGGCGGCGCCAACCGCAACCGCGCCTTCGACTTCAATGTCTTCGCCTCGGAGCTGTTCAACAGCATCACCGTGCGCAAGACCGCCTCCGCCCAGACCGAGGAGGGCTCGCTGGGCGCCACGGTCGATCTGCAGACCGGCCGGCCGTTCGACTACAAGGGCGCGACCTTCGTCGTGTCGGCGCAAGAAGGCTACAACGACCTCTCCAAGTCGTGGGACCCGCGCCTGGCGGTGCTGGCCTCCAACACCTGGTTCGACGGCAAGCTCGGGGCGCTGGTCTCGGTGGCCTACACCAAGCGCGAGCTGCTGGAAGAGGGCCACGGCTCGGGCGGCTGGCTGAACGGAACCGAGGTCGGCGGCTACAGCCCCGCCTCGACCTTCGCCCAGGCCAGCTCGGCCACGACCTTCTCGCCGCGCTTCCCGCGCTATGGCCGCTTGACCCACAACCAGGAGCGCCTGGGGCTCACCGGCTCGTTCCAGATGCGGCCGGACGACCGCACCCTGATCGGCCTCGACGTCCTCTATTCGGATTTCAAGGCCACGCGCGAGGAGAACTGGCTGGAGGCCCTGTCGTTCGCCCGCAACGCCTCACAGGGCGGCCGGCCCGAGATCGTCGTCCGCGACGGCGTGATCAACGCCAAGGGCGACATGGTCTACGGCCTGTTCGACGACGTCGACGTCGAGAGCGAGACCCGCTTCGACAAGCTGGACACGCAGTACACCCAGGCGACCTTCACGGCCGAGCACGAATTCGGCGACCGCTTCAAGCTGAGCGGCCTGCTGGGCTTTTCGAAGTCGGACTTCGACAACCCGGTCCAGACCACGGTGATCCTGAACCGCGAGAACGCCGACGGTTTCTCGTACGACTACCGGGTCAATCCGAACCTGCCGCTGATGAATTTCGGCTTCAACGTCGCCGATCCGCTGGCCTACAACTTCGGCGCGGCGCGCTCGGAGATCCGCCTGCGGCCGCAGGGCGTGACCAACAAGATCGCCACCTTCCAGCTCGACGGCGACTATCGGATCAACGACGGCCTGCGTCTGAAGCTGGGCGTCAACGCCAAGACCTACAACTTCGACTCCTGGGCCCAGGCGCGGGTCAACGAGTCTGTCGTGCCGACCCTGCCGGCCGGCGTCACCCTGGCCAGCCTGACCAAGCTGGTTTCGGGCTTCGGCCACAATCTCGGCGCGCCGTCAGGCGTGCCGACCAGCTGGGCGGCGCCGGACCTCGACGCCTTCGCCAGGCTCTACAACATCTATAGCGGCGCGGGCCTATTCGAGCTCAGCGGGGCCAGCAACGCCAATGCCCGCGGCAACATCCGCAGCGTCGAAGAGAAGGACAGCGCCGCCTACGCCCAGCTGGACTTCCAGACTGATCGCCTGGCCTGGCCGATCCGCGGCGACCTCGGCGTTCGCTACGTCAAGACCAAGCAGAGCTCGACCGGCTACCAACTGGTGGCGGGCGCGGCCCAGCAGACCACGGTCAAGCGCGACTATGACGACGTCCTGCCGGCCCTGAACATCACGGCCGAGGTGACGCCCGACTTCCTGCTGCGCTTCGGCGCGGCCAAGGTGATGACCCGTCCGAACCTGGGCAGCCTGACCCCCGGCGGCAGCCTGTCGACCGTCGGCGTGTTCAGCGTCAGCTCGGGCAATCCGTATCTGGAGCCGATCCGCGCCACGACCTACGACCTGTCGGCCGAATGGTACTTCGCCAAGGACGCCCTGCTGTCGGTCGGCCTGTTCTACAAGGACATCGAAAGCTACATCCAGACCTCGCGGATCTCGCAGCCGTTCAACGCCTCGGGCCTGCCGCTCAGCCTGCTGGACGGCCTGGGCGTCTCGGCCGGCGACACCTTCCTGTTCAGCCAGCCGGTCAACACCAAGGGCGGTCCGCTGAAGGGGATCGAGGTCAGCTACCAGCAGCCGTTCAGCTTCCTGCCGGGCGTGCTGCGCCACACGGGGGCGATCTTCAACGTGACTCTGGTCGACTCCAAGATCGACTACATCTCGGCCCGCTCGCCGACCGGCTTCGTGCAGAACGACCTCGTCGGCCTGTCGAAGAACGCCTTCAACGCCACGCTGTACTACGAGGACAGCAAGTTCAGCGCCCGCGTCTCGGGGGCCTATCGCGACAAGTACCTGACCGCCGTCCCCAGCGGGACCAGCACCAACGACATCGACGGCGTGCGCTCGACCTTCACCGTCGACGCCTCGGCCTCGTACGCGATCAACAAGCGCTTGAAGGTGACGTTCGAAGGGCTGAACCTGACCGACGAATTCAACGACCAGTACACCGATAGTCGCCGCGACAGCGTCTATGTCTATTCGCACACCGGCCGGCAGTTCAATTTCGGGCTGCGGTATTCGTTCTAGGTCTCGGGATCGTCTCCTCCCCCCGAGAAATCAGGGCGTCGGCTGTCCTCCCGGCCGGCGCCCGCCCCCTTTTGGAAGATGCGTGATGTCGCTGATGTCTCCTTCGCGCCGGGACGCTCTGGCCGGCGCTGTCGCCCTGGCTTCCGCCGGCTCCGCCGTGGCGGCGCCGCGCTATGACGCCGTGCTTTGGCGCGGGCAGGGGAAGGCGCCCGTCGCCGCGCCGAACTATCCCAGCCTGTCGGCGGCGGTCGCGGCCGCGCCGGCGAACGGAACCAAGCCGTTCCGGATCCTGGTGACGCGCGGCGTCTGGGACGAGCAGGTCTTTATCGACAAGCCGTTCGTCCATCTGGTCGGCGAGGACCGCAAGGCCTCGGTGATCAGCCATCTGGCCGCCTCGGGGCTGACCGCGCCCGACGGCAAGCGCTGGGGCACGTTCCGCACCCCGACCCTGTTCGTCCGCGCGCCGGACTTCACCGCCAGCAACCTCACCATCCAGAACGCCTTCGACGGCCTGGCCGAGATGATCAAGCCCGGCGGCCTGCACTCGCACGACGGGGCCGGCCCGCAGGCCGTGGCGCTGATGCTGGACAAGGGCTCGGACCGGGCGCGGCTCACCGAGGTGGACGTCCTCAGCTACCAGGACACGCTGTTTCCGGACGCTGGCCGCGGCCTGTTCGAGCGCTGCCTGATCACCGGCAGCTACGATTTCATCTTTGGCGCGGGGATCGCTTTCTTCCGTGATTGCGAGATCCGTTCGCGGCCCCGGCCCGTGGATCCGATCGATGGCTACATCGTCGCGCCCAGCACCCGCATCGACCAGCCGTTCGGTTTCGTGTTCCAGCACTGCCGCCTGACCAAGGAGCCGGGGACGAAGAAGGGCTCTGTGTATCTGGGGCGGCCGTGGCGGCCGTCGTCGCAGTTCCCGGACGGCCGCTATGGCGACCCGAAATATGTGGGGGCCAGCGCCTTCCTCGACTGCTGGATGGACGACCATATCGCTCCGGCCGGCTGGACCGAGATGTGGTACACCGGCAAGGACGGCAATCCGCGCACCATGCTGCAGCCGGAGGCCGTCCGGTTTTCCCAATATCGGCCCCGTGGCCCCGGCGCGGCGGCCTTCCCGCGTGGCCGCACCCTGACCCAAACAGAGGCCAAGGCAATGAGCATCGACGCGGTGCTGGCGGGCTGGAAGGTCTAGTTCAGGCGGCGCGGCGACCGAAGGCGGCGAGGAAGGTGTCGACCGCCGCCGCGACTTCGGTGTCGACCTCGGCCGGGGTGGGTTCGCCGACATAGTTGGTCAGGCGGGCCTTCAGCAGACGGTTCTGGCAGAGGCCGATGAACTGATGGGCGGCGACGACCGGATCGGCCGCCTGGATATGTCCTTCGGTCCGCATCCGCGCCAGGAAATCGCCCAGGATCGCCGCGCCTCGCCGAGGCCCGGCCTCGTAGAAGGCCTTGCCCAGATCCGGCGAACGCTCGGCGGCCGCCACAATCAGGCGGAAGTGGCGCATGTTGCGGTCCGACAGCACGTTGGACAGGTAGCGGCGGCCGACATTGGTCAGGACCGTCTTCAGATCCGCGCTGTCGTCCAGCAGGCCGAACATCACGTCGCGCTGCCAGTCGCAATAGCGTTCGATATGGGCCTGGAAGATTTCTTCCTTACTTTTGAAGTAGTTGTAGAGCGTGCTCTTCGAGCCGCCGACCCGCGCGGCGATGGTCGACATCGAGGCTGCGTCATACCCTTCTTCGAGGAAAACCTCGGCGGCGACGTCGAGGATGGCCTCACGGCGGGCGTCGCGATCCAGGCGGGGTTTGGCGTCGATCATCATAATTCTTCCAACCGTACGGTACGGTCACCTTGACGGTGCGGCAAGTGCGGCATATTTGCGGCTACGCATATGACTATACCGTACGGTCACATCAAGGCGCCGCCCATGCCGTCTCTTTCCGCCGCCGCTCTCCGTCGTCACGGTCCGTATCTCGCGGCCGCCAGCGCTCTGGTGCTGGCCGCATGCGCCAGCCTGCCGCCCGCCCAGCCGGCGCGGATCGCCAAGGCGCCGCAAGCCTACGAGGCCGCCCACACCCTGGCCGCGCCCGCCGCCGAATGGCCGGCCGACGCCTGGTGGCGCGGCTATGGCGACACTCAGCTGAACGCCTTGGAGGATGAGGCCCTGAAGGGCTCGCCCAGCCTGGCCGCCGCCGAGGCCCGCCTGCGCCGCGCCCAGGCCCAGATCGCCCAGGCGCGCTCGGCTGACCTGCCGCGGGTTTCGCTGGGCGCCAGCGCCGCCGAGGCCAAGCAGAGTTACAACGCCGGCATCCCGCCGGCCTTCGTGCCGCACGGTTATAACGACATCGGTCGCCTGGCCCTCGACTTCAGCTGGGAGCTGGACTTCTGGGGCCGGAACCGGGCGGCCGTCGCCGCCGCGACCTCGGAAGCCAAGGCCGCCCAGGCCGACGCCGCCCAGGCGCGCCTGACCCTGTCGACCGCCGTCGCCTCGACCTATGCCGAGCTGGCCCGCCTCTACGCCCAACGCGACGTCGCCGAGCAGGCCGTGCGCCTGCGGCAAGAGACCAGCGACCTGGTCGCCCGCCGGGTCGCCAACGGCCTCGACACCCGCGCCGAGAGCGAGCAGGCCAGGGCGGGGCCACCGACCTCCAAGGCCGAGCTGTCGGCGCTGGACGAGCAGATCGCCCTGACCCGCAACGCCCTTGCCGCCCTGGTCGGCGCCGGCCCCGACCGAGGCCTCGCCATCGCCCGGCCCGGCGCGACGACGCTGAAGCCATTCGGCCTGCCGGCCAACCTGCCCGCCGACCTGATCGGCCGCCGTCCCGACGTGGTCGCCGCCAAGTGGCGGGCCGAAGCCGCCACGGCGCGCACCCGCCAGGCCAAGGCCGCCTTCTATCCGGACATCAACCTGGCCGGCTTCGTCGGCGTCCAGTCCCTCTATCTCGACAAGCTGTTCTCCAGCGGTTCGGACATCGGACAGGTCGGCCCGGCCCTGCGCCTGCCGATCTTCGAGGGCGGGGCCTTGCGCGCCGGCCTGCGCGGGGCCGAGGCCGACCGCGACGCGGCGGTGGCCGCCTATGACGGCGCCCTGACCCAGGCCCTGCGCGAGGTCGCGGACGCCGCCGCCAGCGAGAAGGCCTTGGCTTCGCGCCTGACCGACGCGCGTTCGGCCCTTGCGGCCAACGAGAACGCCTATCGCATCGCCCGCCTGCGCTACGAAGGCCAGCTGTCGACCTATCAGTCGGTGCTGCTGGCCGAGCAGTCCGTGTTGGCCCAGCGCCGGGTCGTCGCCGACCTGGAAAGCCGCGCCTTCGCCCTCGACATCGCCCTGGTCCGCGCCCTCGGCGGCGGCTTCACCGGCGCCTGAACCCCGATCATCACAGCATCCGCTCGCCCAACATTCGCTTGCTAGGACTTCCTCACATGTCCGACACCGCTCAACCCGCCGCCGCTCAGAACGCCGCGAATGGCAAGCGCCGTCGCCAACTGACCCTGCTGGGCGGCGCCGTCGCCATCGGCCTGGTCGGCTACGGCGCCTGGTGGCTGGCCTTCGACTCCCACTTCGTCGAGACCGACGACGCCTATGTCGGGGCCGAGACCGCGCAGGTCACCGCCCTGTCGCCCGGCCCCGTCGCCAAGATCTTCGTTTCGGAGACGCAGAGCGTGAAGGCCGGCGATCCGCTGATCGTCATCGATGACGCCGACGCCCGTATCGCGGTCGCCCAGGCCGAAGCGGCCCTTGGCCAGGCCGAGCGCAAGGTGAAGACCTATTTCGCCAGCGACACCGCTCTGCTGGGCCAGTTCGACGCTCGCCAGGCCGACGTCCAGCGGGCCGACGCCCAGATCCTGGCCGCCAAGGCCGACGTCGAGCGGGCTCGTATCGACCTTTCGCGCCGTCAGGCCCTGGTGGGCGAGGGCGCCGTCTCGGGCGACGAGCTGACCACCGCCCAGAACCGCCTCGCCAACGCCCAGGCCGCCCTGACCGTCGCCCAGGCCGTCCGCGCCCAGGCCCTGGCCAGCCGCGAAGCCGCGGTCGGCACGCGCGAGGCCAACACCGTGCTGATCTCCGGCGCCTCGGTCACCGAGAACCCGGAGGTGAAGGCCGCCCAGGCCCGGCTGGACGCCGCCCGCCTGAGCCTGGCCCGCACCGTGGTCCGCGCCCCGACCGACGGCGTGGTCGCCCGCAAGTCGGTGCAAGTCGGCCAGCAGGTCGCCGTCGGCGCGCCGCTGATGTCGGTCGTCCCGACCACCCAGGCCTATGTCGACGCCAACTTCAAGGAAGTGCAGCTGGACAAGGTGGTCCCCGGCCAGCCGGTGATCCTGGTCTCGGACCTCTACGGCGGTCGCGTGAAGTTCCACGGCAAGGTCAAGGGCCTGGCCGGCGGCACCGGGTCGGCCTTCTCGCTGATCCCGGCCCAGAACGCCTCGGGCAACTGGATCAAGGTGGTGCAGCGCGTGCCGGTGCGGATCACCCTGGACCCCGCCGAACTGGCCAAGCACCCGCTGCGCGTGGGCCTGTCGATGAAGGCCAAGATCGACGTCGCCAAGTAGGTCAGAGTTCCCGAGGAGCCGCCCCATGGCGTCCGAACAAACCCAGGCGGCCGGTCCGCCGCCGATGACCGGGATCCTCCTGGCCGTCACCTCGATCGCCCTGGCGCTCGGCACCTTCATGCAGGTGCTGGACAGCACCATCGCCAACGTCTCGATCCCGACCATCGCCGGCAATCTGGGCGTCAGCTCCAGCCAGGGGACGTGGGTGATCACCGCCTTCGCCGTGGCCAACGGCGTCTCGGTGCCGCTGACCGGCTGGCTGATGGGCCGCTACGGGGTGGTCAAGACCTTCGTGGCCTCGGTGATCCTGTTCACGGTCGCCTCGTTCCTGTGCGGGGTCTCCTGGAACCTGTCGTCGCTGATCTTCTTCCGGATCCTGCAAGGCGCGGTGTCGGGACCGATGATCCCCGGCTCCCAGGCCCTGCTGATCATGATCTTCCCGCCGAACAAGCGCGGGACGGCCCTGGCCATCTGGTCGATGACCACCCTGGTGGCCCCGATCTGCGGGCCGATCCTGGGCGGCTACATCTCGGACAACATCTCCTGGCCGTGGATCTTCCTGATCAACGTGCCCGTCGGCATCCTCTGCGCCGTCGTCTGCTGGCGCAACATGGCCAGTCGCGAGACCCCGACCCGCAAGCTGCCGATCGACCGCACCGGCTTCATGCTGCTGCTGGTCTGGGTCGGCGCTCTGCAGGTCATGCTGGACACCGGCAAGGAGGCCGACTGGTTCTCCTCGCCCGCCATCGTCGTCGAACTGTGGATCGCGATCATCGGCTTCGTGGCCTGGGTCATCTGGGAGCTGAACGAGAAGCACCCGATCGTCGACCTGTCGCTGTTCCGCTCCAGCAATTTCGCGATCGGCACGCTGGCCTTCTGTCTGGGCTACGCGGTGTTCTTCGGCAACAACCTGCTGCTGCCGCTGTGGCTGCAGACCCGGATGGGCTACATCGCCACCTGGGCCGGGCTGGTGGCCGCGCCGAGCGGCGTGGTCGCGGTGTTCCTGACGCCGTTCACCGCGCGGCTGATGGCCAAGGTCGACGCGCGCTGGCTGGCGACCCTGTCGCTGGCCGCCTTCGGCCTGTCGTTCTACATGCGCTCCGGCTATACGCCCGACGCCAGTTTCACCGTGCTGGTCATGCCGATGCTGGTGCAGGGCGTGGCGATGAGCACCTTCTTCATCTCGATGGTGACCATCTCGCTGAACGGCATCCCGCCGCAGCAGACGCCGCAAGCCTCGGGCCTGTCGAACTTCTCGCGGATCACCGCCGGCAGTTTCGCCGCCTCGCTGGCCACGACGATCTGGGACCGCGGCGAGGCCGTCCACCAGACGCGGCTGGCCGAGACCATGGGCGCCACCAACCCGGCCTGGGTCGACGCCGTGGGCAAGTTGCAGGCGGCGGGCATGACCCACCTCCAAGCCGTGGGAGCGGTCACCCAGCAGGTGATCAACCAGGCCTATCTGCTGGCGGCGCTGGACTTCTTCCGGGTCTCGGCATGGCTGTGCGTGATCCTGATCCCGATCATCTGGCTGACCCGCAAGGCGATCAGCGGCGGCGGGGCGCACGCGGCGGCGGACTAGGTCTCCGCCAGTCCGACCTTTGCCGACAGCGGCAGGCGGATCGCGCAACGCAGTCCCTCGGGCAGGAAGCGAAGGTCGACGCCGCCGCCCAGTTCGCGCGGCAGGCCTTGCTCCAGCAGGCGCGAGCCGAACCCCCGCCGCGAGGGCGGCGCGACCGCGGGACCGCCCGTCTCGCGCCAGTCGATGATGATCTCCCGCGTGTCGCCGTCCAACGCCCAGGCCACCTCCACCCGACCGTCGGCCGTCGTCAGCGCGCCGTATTTGGTGGCGTTGGTGGCCAGCTCGTGGAACGCCATGTTGACCGTGACGGCGGCGTTGGGTCCCAACCGGACGGACGGGCCCGTCAAGACCATGCGCTCCTGCTCGCCGGCCGGAAGATGCACCTCCAGGGTGCGGCGGATCACGTCCATCAGGTCCGCGCCGCGCCAGGCGCTCGCCGTCAGCAGTTCGTGCGCGCGCGACAAGGCGTGGATCCGCGCCTGGAAAGTATCGGCGAAGGCCGTCGGATCGCGGGCGTATCTCAGCGTCTGGAGGGCGATCGACTGCACGCTGGCCAGGGTGTTCTTGGCCCGGTGGTCCACCTCGGCCAGCAGCAGGGTCTGACGCGCCTCGGCGGCCTTGCGCTCGGTGATGTCCAGGGTCACGCCGGCGATGTGGACCGCGCGGCCCTGGTCGTAGGTCGCGCGCCCTCGCGCCATCACCCAGCGGACGCCGTCGTCCGGGCTCTGGATCCGATACTCGACCTCGAGATCCTCGCCCGAGGCGATCGCATGCTGGATCTCGCGATCCCGGCGTTCACGGTCCTCCGGATGCACGCGCGCGACGACGTCGTCATAATGTTCGAACGGGTCGTCGGGGCGCAGCCCGAACAGGGCGCGGCAGTGGTCGGAGACGGTGATGCGGCGGGTGGCGACGTCCATCTCCCAACTGCCCAGCCGCCCGGCTTCGAGCGCGAACTCCAGCTGCTGTTGGCTCTGACGCAGCGCCGCGCGGCCGCGTTCGGCGATCATCTCGGCCCGCAGGGCCTGCTCCCGGCGCGCGGCCTGGCGACGTTGGCGGGCCAGGCGCACCGCCCCGTCGACCCGGGCCCGCAGCTCGCGCGCGCTGAACGGCTTGACCAGATAATCGTCGGCCCCGGCGGCCAGGCCCTCGACCCGCGCCTCCTCGCCGGCCCGGGCCGACAGCAGGATGACCAGCAGCCCTTCCAGTCTGGTCTCGGCGCGCAGAGCCGCCAGCAGGCCGAAGCCGTCCAGCCCCGGCATCATCACGTCGCTCAGCACCAGGTCGGGCGGCGGACCGCGCAGCGCCGCCTCCAGGGCCGCGCGACCGTCGGACACGGCCTCGACCGCGTAGCCGCCGGCTTCGAGCAGCCGTTTGACGTAGGCGCGCATGTCGGCGTTGTCGTCGGCCAGCACCACGCGGGGGCGGCCTTCGACCAGGCCGCCGAAGTCTTCCGCCGCCTCCGGCACGTCTGACGGAACAGCGTCCTCGGCATCGGGCAGCCATCGCATCGCCTCGGCGACGAAGGCTTCGGCGTGGACGCTGGCGTCGCTCAGGGTCTCGCGGTTCGAGACCTGGTCGCGCGGCAGATGCGCCGCGCCCAGCGGCAGGCTGACCGTGAAGGCGCTGCCTTCGCCGAGCTGGCTGCGCACCGACACCGCGCCGCCATGCAGCTTGGCCAGCTCCTCGACCAGGGCCAGGCCGATACCGCTGCCCTCGTGGGTGCGTCCGCCCTGACCCTCGATCCGGTGGAAGCGCTCGAACACGCGCGGCAGTTCGGCGTCGGCGATGCCCACGCCAGTGTCCTCGACAATCAGCTCGACCCGCCCGTCCACGCGATGCAGGCGAACCGCGATCCCGCCCTCCAGCGTGAACTTGAAGGCGTTGGAGAGCAGGTTGAGGACGATCTTCTCCCACATCTCGCGATCGACATTGACCGGCTCCGGCAACGGCGGGCAATCGACGACCAGGGCCAGGCCCGCGCGCTCGCAGGCCGAGCGGAAGTTGCTGGCCAACTCGGCGGTCAGGCCCGCCAGGTCCGTGGGCTGGAAGGCGGCGCGGGATCGGCCGGCCTCCACGCGCGAGAAGTCCAGCAGCGAATTGACCAGCTTGAGCAGGCGCAGGGCGTTGCGGTGGGCCACGGCCAAGCGCTCGCGCTGGGCCGGGGGCAGGTCGTCGCCCGCCTCGAGCGCATCCTGGATGGGCCCCAGCATCAGGGTCAGCGGCGTGCGGAACTCATGGCTGACGTTCGAGAAGAACGCGGTCTTGGCCTGATCGAGGGCGGCCAGCATCTCGGCGCGCTGGCGGGCTTCCTCGTAGCCGCGGGCGCTGGCTAGTCCCGCGCCCAGGGCCGAGGCCAGCAGGCCGAGGAAGCCCCGATAGGCCTCGTCCAGCGGCAGGCGGGCGCTGGCGCCGACCATCAGCAGGGCCTGCGGCCGCGCCATGTCGGGCGCGGGGATAGGGAAGGCCAGGGCGACGCTCGGAGATTCTTCGTACGGGCCGCGCGCGGCGCCGTGTCCGGGTTGCGGCAAGGCGACTTCGATCGGCTCGCGCGCCATGGCCAGGGCCTCGACGGGCCAGGGCGCGGCGGCGTCTTCCGGCAGAACCGCCGGCGCGATGGGGTCGTCGGGCGCGACACCGGCGGACCCCGCCAGACGATAGGAGCCGTCCCGGGCGTCCAGCGCGTAGAGCAGGACGAACGGCAGGTCGAAGGCGTGCTCGGCGATGATCGCCAGGATGTTGTCGAACACCTGCCGGGTGGTGCGCGCCTCGGCCAGGCGGGCGTTCAGGTCGCGCAACAGCCGCGCGCGGCGCTCGGCCAGCATGCTGGCGGTGGTCTCGGTGACCGGGTGGAACAGCCCGCCGATCCCGCCGCTCTCGTCGCGGATCGGGCTGAGCGAGAAGGTGAAGAAGGTCTCCTCCAGATAGCCGTTGCGGAACAGGAACATCCGCTGGTTCTCGAGGAACGAGGTCTCGCCGGCCAGGGCGCGGTGGAACGGTTCGCCGATCGCCGGCCAGGCCGAGGCCCAGGTCACGGTATAGGGCTCGCCCAGCGCCTGCGGGTGGGCCGCGCCGCAGACCACGCGATAGCCGTCGTTGTAGATCTGGCAGTGCTCGGGACCCCAGATGATGTTGATCGGGAAGTTCGAGGCCAGGCAAAGGCTGACGGTGGTGCGCAGGCTTTGCGGCCAGGCGTCGATCGGGCCCAGCGGGGTCGTCGACCAGTCGGTCTCGCCGATCAGCCGCGCCATCTCGCCGCCCCCGGAGAGGAAGGCGGAGTCGCCCGCGACCCTGACGCCGTTACGACTGTTCATACCCTGGTCCGAGACCGGCCACGCCGCCGGAGGAGATGCTCGTGGCGACGGCCGATCCCGAAACCGTATCGACCGGTTTGGGGGCGGGCAACGCCGATGGCGAGCCCGGCTTCGACTGCGCGCGGAGCGGGAGCTGTCGAAAAGCGATCGCCATCGCCGCCGGCCAAGGCTTTTCGGACGCTAGCGCCTTCGTAGCCTGCGACGACGCGCCGCAGGGGCGGAGGCCTTCGATGTCGACGCG
Source organism: Caulobacter sp. Root343 (assembly GCF_001425745.1). GTDB lineage: Bacteria > Pseudomonadota > Alphaproteobacteria > Caulobacterales > Caulobacteraceae > Caulobacter. The sequence continues at coordinate 616,379 of NZ_LMDF01000006.1, forward strand.
GGCATGGGCGGGACTAGCGCTCGCAATGACCAAAGTCTTTTGTCGTACCGGTTGCGACGCTTTCGCGCATTGGCCCATAGTGTGACTCCGGCGACTGTGCTTCCGTCGGAGGAGATCGATCGCATGACTTTGCCGCATGATCCGGTCCCACGTGTACTGTTGGCGGACGTGGACGGCCGCGACGCCAGGATCGTGCTCGCCGAGCGCGGATCTCCGCCGACCGAGATCACGACCGTCGCGTGCGCGAGCCAAGACCAATTGATCGCCATCCTGGCGGCGACCCGCACCGCGTTTGGCGGCCAGGTTCTTGGCGCCGCCATCGCCGCGCCTGGCCCCAGCCTCGACGGCGTCATCCAGCTGACCCATTCGTCGATGCGCCTGGAGGCGGCGGTTCTCTCCGAGCGGCTCGGCCTGGATCGCCTGCACCTGGTCAACAATTTCACCGCCAGGGCCTTGGCGGTGCCGCTGCTGGGGCCCGACGCCATGGAGCAGATCGGGGGCGGCTTTCCGCATCGGGACGCGCCCGCCGGCGCGATCGGGCCGTCCGCGACGGGTCTGGGCATGTCGATCCTCAATCCCGACGGCTTCGTCGGCTGGATGGCCGCCGCCGCCGAAGGCGGGCACGCTGACCTGGCCGCCTCGAACGACCGCGAGGCCGACGTGATCCGTGTGCTGCGCGAACGGCATGGCCACGTCTCGGCCGAATGCGTCCTGTCGGGCGAGGGCGTGCTGGACGTGGCGCTGGCTCTATCGACCCTGGCCGGGAAGCCCGAGCGTCCTGAAAATCTGGAAGTGCTGCTGGCGGCCGCCCGGAGCGGCGACCCGCTCGCGCGCGAGGTCTTCGCCCTGGTCTCGGGATGGCTGGGCGCGGTGTCGGGGAACCTAGTCCTGACCGCCGGCGCGCGCAGCGGCGTCTACATCATCAGCGCGACGGTGCTGTCCTGGGGCGAGATGCTGGACCGCGCCATCGTCCGCGAGCGCTTCGAGGCCAAGGGGCGGATGGCCGCCTATCTGCGCGACGTGCCGTTCTATCTGGTCAATGAGCCGAACTGCGGCCTGCTGGGCCTGTCGGCGCTGTTCAACTAGAGCGTGGCGGCCGAACCGGCCGCCTCACACCACGTCGACCCAGTTGCGATAAGGCAGGTTGAGCGCCGGGCAGGCGACTTCGCCGGTCGGGGCGTTCGACAGGGGAGCGATCATCGGGCCGCTGAGGAACGGGGCCTTCAGGCGGCGGCAGAGGTCCAGTTCCTTGAGGCTGTTGACCATCGCCACGCCCTGCCAGACCCGCTTGGCGCGATACATGGCCGGATCCTTCAGGAAGCGGGTGATCGTCGCCAGCCGGGCGCGTTCGTCCGCGCCTTCCAGCACCAGGGTGACGCTGTGGACGGCGCCGGCCGGCAGGCTCTCGATGCGGAAGCCCGGGTCCTTCACGTGCAGGTCGATCAGCGAGAAATAGGGATTGAGGAAATTACGGATCTGGCCGATCGCGCCGTACGACGGCTCGCGCGGCACGTCATAGACGCTGGCGGCCATGCGGGGGCGCAGGCCGCGCGGAAACTTCTCGATATACGACCGGTAGCTCTCGCGCACCGACGGCTTGATCAGCGACGAGAAGCAGAACGGCAAGAAGATGTAGCCCGGCCGTTGCTGGCTCAGCTGTTCCAGAGCCGAGTCCAGACAGGCCTGGTCGCGGGCGACCACGTCGGCGTCTTCGATCGCGCCGAAGCCGACATCGTCCCAGGCCTTGCGCCAATCGACGCCGCTGCCGACGAAACGCTCCTTGGTCAGATAATAGATGCCCCACCAACCGGTGTTCGGCGCCGCGACGTCCAGGAGTTCGTCGATGCCGCCCAGCGGCGGCTCCGGCTCGATCGCCGCCAGTTCCTCGGCCGGCGGCGCGCCTTCCAGCGGGCCGCCCGGAGGCGCGATGCTGGTGACGGAGTCCGGCGTGATCTTGCAGACCCGCCCGGAGAACTGGCCGTCGTCCTCGCCGGCCAGCAGCGCCTTGAGCACGTCGGCATGGGTGCTGGCGAACCGCATGACGTCCGTCTGGTCGCCTTCGAACATCAGCAGGGCGATGTCGCCCTCGCCCTTTTCGCCGAACATCTTGAAGTGCAGGTCCCGCGCCAGCTTCTGCAGCTCATGGGCGTCCAGCCGCGTCGCGCGGGGATCGGCCAGCACGAAGGAGTAGGGGGCGACGAGACCATAACGTCGCGGCCAGACCCACTCGGTCTCCAGATAGGCGCTAGCGACCTTGGCCACGAGCGTGGCCATGGTTTCGGAATCGGCGAACCGCAGATCCTCGCCGACGAAAATCTTCAGGCAGGCAATCGCTGTCATGCACCTAGGATGGCGGGTTTATTGTCTGAAATCCATTAGGAGTTGCGGTCCCGTTGTCGCGGCTAGACGTCGCAAGCAGGGCGAGGCCCGGTAGCGGTGCGCGCTAAGGCCCTACGAGGCCCAGCGGCGCGAGGGGCGGTCCTCGTCGCGACACAGGTCGTTGGCGGACCTGATGACGCGATAGCGTACGCCTTCCTGAATGAAGCGGACGCCGATCTCGGTCTCGCTCCGCCAGACGACGGCGACCCGGTGGCTGAAGCCGGTGGCCGGATCGACCAGGACGACGTAGCGCGGAAGCGTCGCGCCCTTGCCGACCACGATCCGCGCGCCGCCCTCGGACACGTCGGCGAAGGCGCACTTTCGCGCGACGGCGCCGTCGCCGACATAGACAGGACTATGGTCTTGGTAGCGGGGATGGGCCCGACGGTCCGCGCCGTCCGCACTGGAATCGATGATCGACGTCATGATCCAAACGCTAGGACGCGGAGGGTTAATCGACGTTATCGTCCAGGTTGCGGCGTGTTGTCCCACGCGAGCCGCGCGTGGTCCAGTTTCCGCGAGCTCGGCGCTCGAGGAAGGTCGCGCTCCCCCGAAGGGGAGCGCGGTAGGCGTTAGAAGCTCTTGCGGATGCTGGCGTAAACGTACCGCCCATAGGGTTGGTACATCGCGCCGAGATAGCCGTTCGACGACAGGGGCGGGGCCTCGTTCGTCAGGTTGCGCACGCCCAGCTTCAGGCGGGTGTTGGCCGCCCAGCCCTCGGTGAAGGCGTACTGGCCGTAGACGTTCGTCGTGATCTGGGAGTCGATGATCCACGGGGCGCCAAGCGAATCCAGCAGGGCCGTTTCGTCGACGTCCGACAGGTACTGGGTGAACACGCCGATCGACACCTGTTCGAGGCTCCAGGTCGCCGAGGCGGTCCACTTCCAGTCCGGCTTGCCGTTTTGACGGATGTAGCTGCCGCCGCCGTTGATCGTGGTGCCGGCGTTGATCGTGCCCGCGCCACGCGCCGCCAGCAGCGCCGCGATCTGCGGCGACGGCTGCTGGTAGAACTTGATCAGGTGGGCGCCGTTGATCGTGACGTCGAAGTCGCCGAACCGCGTGCCGTGCTTGCGCCACATCACGGCGACGTCCACGCCGCGGGCTTCCTGCGGCAGGGTGTTGACGTACTGATCCTTGACGTAGAGCACCGTGCCCACCGGGGCCAGGCCGGTGCCGGCGAAGGCGGCGATGTCGTCGGCCGTCGGATTGGCGCGGACCACGTTGGCGTTCGACCCGCCGCCGACCCGCTGCAGATAGTCCTGGATCAGGGCGTTGCCCTCGCCGAACAGGCCGACGATGCCCTTCTGCTTCACACGCCAGTAGTCGGCGGTGAAGGTGAACGAACCGAAGTCGGACGGGATGAACTTCGGCTCGAACACGAAGCCGAAGCCCATGGTTTCGGAATCTTCCGGCTTCAGGTCGGGGTTACCCGAGCGCTGCGCCTGGACGCTGAGCGTGCGGGTGCAGTTGCTGAAGCTGGTGATCCGCCCGGCGCGCAGGTCGGCCTCGCAGCGCACATAGTCGGTGCGGGTGTTGGCGCGGGTGACGACGGTGGCGTTGATCTGCTCCAGGTTCGGGGCCTTGAAGCCCTGGGCCCAGGAGCCGCGCACGCGGAAGCCGTCGACCAGGTCCCAGGCCACGGCGACCTTGGGCTTGGCGACCGAACCGACGTCGCTGTACTTCTCGGCGCGGCCGGCCAGCTGGACCTCGACGCTGCGGACCAGCGGGATGTCCATCTCCGGCGAGATCACCGGCACGGCGAACTCGATATAGGCCGAGCTGACCTTGCGCGAGCCCTTGGTGTCGGGCGACGGGCTGGTGCCGATCAGGTCGCTGCCATAGACGAGGCCAGTGACCGCGTTGGTGTAGGTGATCGTGCCGTCGACGTGCGCGTCGCGGTCGTCGTGCTGGGTCTCACGGCGCCATTCGACACCGGCGGCCACGCCGACGTCGCCGCCGGGCAGTTGGAACAGGTCGGCCTTCGAAACCCGGAAGTCCCACGAGGCCAGCGAGCTGGTGCTTTCGCGGATGGACTTGATGCGGATCGCGTCGATCGCCGCCTGGCTGCTGGGCGTGGCGTCGCCAACGCTGGGATTGGCGACCGTGCCGCCGTTGAACGGGTTGTAGGCGTCGGGCGTGGACAGGGCGAGCTGCTTCTGCAGCGCCGTGGCGCTGATGCCGTCCGAGACGTCCTTGACCTTGGCTTGCGAGTACAGCAGCGCCGACTCCCACTTCCAGCCCAGGGCCTGGCCGCGCAGGCCGGCCAGGAAGCGGGTCTGGTCGTTGGTGACGTCGACCCGCTGCTTGCCCACATCGGCGAAGTCGTAGCTGGTCAGGGTCACGGCGAGACCGCCAGCGGGAGCGTTGATCCCCGCCAGGCGGTTCGGATTGGCCGCGCCGTTGGCGAAGGTGACCGGACCGAAGGGGTTCCAATAGTTGGAGGTGGGCGCGGTCAGCACCTGGGCCGAGGTGGTCGTCACCGGGGCTTGGAAGGACCGCGTCTTGGCGTGATAGACGCCGACCTCGCCAAAGGCGGTGATGGAGTCGGTGACTTCGTAGTTGCCGCTGACGAAGACGTTGAGGCGCTTCAGCGCCGGCATGACCGTCAGGTCGCTGGCGGCGGCGTCGTAGCGCAGGTTCCGATCCTCGCCCGAGGTGGCCAGCGCGCCGTCATCGATGCTGATGCCCGCGCCGACGGTCGCCAGGCTGCCCGGGTTGCTGGTCGGCTGGACGTGGAAGGCGCCGGCCGAGCTGGTGATCAGGGTCGTGCCGACCCGCACCGCCGAGGCGGCCGTGAAGCTGCCCCACGGGGTCGTTGTAATGCGGCCGTCCAGCGTCGCGGCGCTGTCGAACCGCGTGCCGCTGAACAGGACGCGCTTGTCGGCCGAGGCGGTGTAGGTCTGGTCCAGCGACCGCAGGGCGGTGCGCTTGTCGTAGCCGACATAGGCGGTCACGTTGCCGCGTTCGAAGTTGTGGCCGAACAGGCCGTTGAACTCGTATTCCTTGAGGTTCGTGCCCTTGGCGGCGCCGTACTGGGCCTCGACGTCCACGCCGTCGAAATTGTCCTTCATCACGGTGTTGACCACGCCGGCCACGGCGTCGGTGCCGTAGATGGCCGCCGCGCCGTCGCGCAGCACTTCCAGGCGCTTCAGGCCCGAGGTCGGGATGGCGTTGGTGTTGTAGGTGAGGGTCGGCACCAGGCTGGTGCCGTCGGCCTGGCTGGTCGGGTGGGCGACCACGCGGCGGCCGTTCAGCAGCACCAGGGTGTTGCCCGAACCGAGGTTGCGCAGGTTCACCGAGCCGATGTCGCCGCGGGCCGAGTTGCTGCTGCCCGGCAGATAGCTCGAGTTGTAGTTCACGTCGCCCATCTGCGGGATGGCGCGGAACAGGTCGTCGCCCGAGCTGGCGGCCACGGCGTCCAGCTGCTTGGCGTCGACGACGGTGACGGGCAGGGCGGCGGTGGCCTTGGCGCCTTCGATCCGCGAACCGACGACGACGATTTCCTCGACGGTGCTGTCCGGGGCGCTGGCGGTCTGGGCGACGGCCTGGCCGCCCCAGGCCGCGCAAAGCGCTGAAGTCGCAAACATAGTCGCGCGAAGCGCTCTGGAATTAGTCATGAAGCAGTCCCCTCACTTGAAGTTTTCGCTTTAGACAGCAAATTCGTAAATACAACGTGTCGTCGTTTTTATGTAATGCTTATGGGTTGGTTGTATCGTTGCTATCTATGCTAAGTATTTCTGAAAGTGGATAAATCTGATCAGTAGAGATCGACGTTATCTATTTCCATCCACAGTTTCTCGCCGCCTTTGCGGCCGCCCATGAACTCGACCTCGGTCAGGTCCGAGCCGGTCCATTCGCCCTTGGGGCCGCGTTCTCCGGCCGGCTTGAGGGCCGAGAACGGGATCTCCACGGTCTTCCAGGCCGAGCCCGCCGAGAACGGCGCCGACCAGCGGCCGCCGGCCGTGCTGACGCCCAGCGCGTAGTCGCCGTCGCCGCGCACCTCGAAGCGCACGCCCTTGAAGGCGCGGGCGTCGACGGGTTGGATCGAGCCGCGCGTCAGCGGGATGATCACCCCGGCGTAGGGCCTGGGCTTCATCGACATGCGAGCGTTGATCGACAGGGCGTGGCCCTGGTCGCCGCGAGCGATTACCTGGCTGACCTCGACGGTGCGGTCGAGGCCGCCGTCGGGATCGTCGGTGCGCAGGGTGTCGAGGCTGGAGCGGCCGTCGGCGCGCTCGAAATCATCGATCGCGGGCTTGGCCGGGATCGAGGGCAGGGTCGTGGCCTGGTTGGCCGTCATCGGCGGCGCGCCCGGGCCGAAGACCAGCTTGCCGTCGATCAGCACCCGGTCGGTCTTGCGCACGTCGCCGATGGTCTTCCAGGGTTCGCCCTTGATCAGGACGAGGTCGGCGCGCTTGCCCTTTTCGATCGTGCCGCGATCGCCCAGCAGGTTGATCACCTTGGCGCTGAGCGCGGTGCCGGCCATCAGGGCCTCCGTGGGCGTCAGGCCCGCGCGGACCATCAGCTCCATCTCGTGCAGGGTCGAGACGCCGTGGGGCGTGCCGGGCATGCCCGCGTCGGTGCCCAGGGCGATGATCACGCCCGCGTCGTGCAGCGCCTTGGCGTTGTGCAGGGCGTTGTCGAACTTCTTAAAGCTCTGCTTGACGCTGGGGCTCTCGTCCGGATCGCGCGGCGGCTGGCCCGGCTTGACGGGCTCGTAGACGGCCAGGGTCGGCGTGTCGGCCGTGCCGCCCGCCTTGAGGATGTCGATGGCCTCGGCGTCGAGGCGGCGGTCCTGCAGGCTGTGGGTGATGACGTCGACCTTGGCGCGGCCGGCGACCTCGCCGCGATCGACGCTGACGGTGTGGGTGAAGACCTTCAGGTCGTTCTTGTGGGCCTCGTCGACCAGGGCGGTCAGGGTCCACTCGTCCATGCTGGTGTTGTCGGGCGCGGTCCCGTAGCGCCAGCCGTCGGTGAAGGCCTTGATCAGGTCGGGCTTGTAGGGGACCAGCGCCTTGACCGCGGCGCGCGCCGCCTCGGGCGTGTTGACCCACTTGGTCGTGGCCGTGTCGGCCCAGTCGGCGCCGTGGCCGCCGGGCGTGCTCATGCGGGCCGCGAAATTGACGTGCGGGGCGACCAGGGTCGACAGCCACTGGCGGCGCGGCGCGAACGACTCGGGCGCGGCGTTGAAGTCGCTGACCGTGGTGACGCCGGCCGAGACATAGGCGGTGGCGATCTGCGGCGTGGTGGCGGGAACGCCGCCCGGCGTCCAGTGGGTGTGCAGGTCGAAGAAGCCCGGCAGCAGGGCCTCGCCCTTGGCGTCGATCACCTTGGCGTCGCGCGGCGCCTTCACGTCCGGTCCGACCTCGGCGATGCGCCCGTCGCGGATGATCACATTGGCCGGATGCGGCGCGGAGCCGGTGCCGTCGAACACCGTGGCGCCCATGATCGCGACCACGTCGGCATTGGCGGACTTGGCCGCCTGGGCGACCCCGAAGGCGGCCACGCCGAGGATCCCGGCCAGCGCCGTCGCGCCGAAAAAGCTTATCCGGACAGGCTTCATGATGGTGCGATCCCCTGGCGTCGCGCACTGCGATATCAGATCGACGGGTGAGACCACCGTTTCCGCCGGTCCGCCGCGAAACTTTTTGGATCTTGTACGGGTCCGCGCGCGCTAGGCGTCGTCCGGTTTGGGCACGACGCTGATCGTGCCGCCGGCTTCCAGCGTCGCCAGGCTGACGTCCTTGGCGTCGGCGGCCTGCTCCATGCGTAAGCCTTCGGCGAGGTCGGCGCGGCTGATCGCGTGCCGGCGCAAGGCGTCTTTATCGACGACGCCGTCGCGCACCAGAACTACCGGCGCGCCCTTGAACAGCCGTGCGACGACGTTCCATCGTAAGGTCGCCATGGCCAGCAGGCGATGCAGCACGACGACCACCAGGGTGGCGGCCAGCCCGCCGAAGAACGGCGCCTTGCCGGTCATCGCGCGGCTGAGGTTCGAGCCGATGATGATCGCCACGATGATGTCCAGCGGGGTGATCTGCGAGAATGTCCTTCGGCCGGCGACGCGGATGCAGACGACGCCGAACAGGAACAGCAGCACCGCGCGGACGCAAAGCTGGCCGATACTCGCCGCGCCGGTGTCGGGACCGATCAGAAGGCGGAAGGTTTCCATGCGGATCTAACGGACGTCGGACGGCGTGGTTCTCGGCGCTGAGCCTAGGCGCCTTGGCCCCAGTTGGTCTCCAGCCCGCCGTCGATCGTGAAGCTCTGGCCGGTGATGTAGTCGGCGTCCTCGGAGGCAAGATAGACCGCCAGCCTCCCGATCTCGCGCGGTTCGCCGGCCCGCTGCAGCGGGATGTTCTTCTTGATGTTCTCCCGACCCTCGGGGCTCTCGATCCGTTCCAGCGTCGGCGGCGCGCGCGTCAGGCCGGGGGCGATGGCGTTGACGGTCGTCCTCTGCGGGGCCAGCTCCAGCGCCAGGCCGCGCGTGAAGCTCAGCAACCCGCCCTTGGCGGCGTTGTAGGCGGTGTATTTCGGGCTGGGCGTGACCTCGTGCACCGAGGTGATGTTGATGATCTTGCCGCCGCCGCCGCGCCGCCGCACGAACTCGCGGCTGCAGAAGAATGGGCCGTAGAGGTCGACCTTGAGCATCCGGTCGAAGTCGGCCGTCGGGGTCTCGGCGAACGGGGCCTTTTTAATGTCGGTGGCGCCGGCGTTGTTGACCAGGATGTCCGGTGTGCCCAAGGCCTCGCCGACCCCGTCGAACAGGGCGCTGACCGAAGTCTCGTCGGCCTGGTCCAGGCGCGTGACGAACGCGCGGCGACCGCACGCCTCGACCTTGCGACGGGTCTCGGCCGCGCCGGCCTCGTCGTGCAGATAGGTGATGGCCACGTCCGCGCCTTCGCGGGCCAGTTCCTCGGCGATGCCCTGGCCGATCCCCGAGTCCGATCCGGTGACGATCGCGATCCTGCCGTTCAGCTGTCCCATGGCGTGGTCCTCCTGCCGTTGCGCCACCAGCAACGCCCGGCGAAGGCCCTGGGTTCGAACCTTTGGCGCGGTCGGGGAGTTGAGTGGATCTGCGCCTTGAGAGGGAGAAGATGTCGCGACCCATCAGTCCTCCGCCCGTTTCCGGTGATGGAGGCCCGGATCTGCCCGCCTATGTCAGCAACGGCCTGATCGGCCTGCGGGTGCGCTGCCAGCCGCTTCAGGCGGGGATGGCCCTGGTCAACGGCTATGCCGGCGAGGATCCCGAACGCCAGATCGAGGCCGCCGCGCCCGCGCCCTATCCATTGGCGGGCGACATCGCCATCGGCGGCGTCTGGTTGTCGGACCTTCCGCACCAGGCCAGCGATCTGGAGCAGGCCTACGACTTCTCTTGCGGAGAACTGACCAGCCGCTTCGTCTTCACCGCCCAGGGGCGCCGCCTCGACTGCTCGGTGCTGACCTTCGCCAGCCGCGAGGATCCGACCCTGGTCTGCCAGGAGATCACCGTGGAGGTCGACGGCGCCTGCGACGTTCAGCTCCGCGCCGGGATCGCCACGGCGGGGGTTCTGGGGCGCGCCCTGCGGTTCTTGCGCGATACGCCGGGCGAGGCCGTTCAGCACAGCGACGGCGGACTGCTTTGGGAATCCGCCGGCGCGATATGTGAGGTGGGCCTGGCCTATGTCACCGAGCTGTCCGGCGGGGCGACGAGCGAGATCGAGCCGGTTCGGCCTGCTCTGGACGCCACGGGCCTGATCACCACCTACGGCTTCCGGGCCCGGGCCGGGACGACCTATCGCCTGCGCCAGATCACCAGCCTCGTGCCCAGCGCCCTGCACACCCGCCCGGCCGAGCAGGCCACGCGCATGGCGGCCAAGGCCCGGCACGACGGCTTCGAGGCGATCCGCGCCGAGAACCGCCTGGCCTGGGACGAGATCTGGAAAGGTCGCGTCCGCCTGGTTGGCGCCGAGCCGCGCTGGCAGGCCCTGGCCGATGCGGCGTTCTTCTATCTGAACAGCTCGGTCCACGCCTCGGCCTGTTCGTCGACCTCGATCTTCGGCCTCTCGATCTGGCACGACTATCACTACTATTACGGCCACGTGATGTGGGACATCGAGGCCTTCGCCGTTCCCGTCCTGACCTTCCTCCAGCCCCAGGCCGCCGCCGCCCTGCTGGACTATCGCCACCGCAATCTCGACCAGGCCCGCGCCAACGCCAAGCTCATGGGCCGGGCCGGCGCGCAGTTTCCCTGGGAGAGCTCGCCCTCGCGCGGCGAGGAGGCCGCGCCGCTGCCAGGCACGGCCGCCTGGCACGAGGACCACGCGTCGATGGACGTGGCGCGCGCCTTCGCCCTCTATGCCGACGCGACGGGGGATGCGGAGTTTCGGCTCGAAAAGGCTTGGCCGGTGCTGGCGGCTGTCGCCGACTGGATCGTATCGCGCGCGCACCGCGCCGCCGAGGGCTACGAGATCCGCGCCTCGATGGGCATCGCCGAGCGCGAGCAGGAGGTCGACAACGCCGCCTTCAGCAACATGGCCGCCGTGGTGGTGCTGAGGGACGCGATCCGCACGGGCGAGCGGCTGGGGCGCCAGATCAATCCGGCGTGGCGCGCGATCGCGGGGAACATGATCCTGCCGCGGCGGGGCGACGTCGTCGTCTCGCACGACGGCTATCGCAAGAACGAGGAAAAGGGCGCGACGCCTGATCCGCTGATGGGACTCTGGCCGTTCGGCTTCGAGCTCGCGCCCCACGAAGAGCAGGCGACCCTGCGGTTCTATCTCGACCAGGCCGACAACTATCTAGGCAGCCCGATGCTGTCGGCGCTGTACGGAGCCTGGGCCGCGCGAACGGGCGATCGCGCCTTGGCGCTGAAGCTGCTCGAGGAGGGTTACGCCCAGTTCGAGACCGGGCGTTTCAGCCAGATCCTGGAATATCGGCCCGACCGGTTTCCCGAACAGCCCCGCGCGGGTCCGTTCTTCGCCAACATGGGCGGGTTCCTCAGCAGCCTGCTGCTGGGCTTTCCGCGCCTGGAGCCGGACGAGGGCGCGCCGGAAGGCTGGGGGCGAGCGACCGTCGTCCTGCCGCGAGGCTGGGAGGCGATCGAGATCAATCGGTTGTGGGTGCGCGGCCGACCCATGCGCCTGGTCGCGCGTGACGGCCAGGTCGCCAGCCTGACGCTGCTGGAGGAGGATTTCACATGAAGCGCTACGCCTATGCCTGGCTGACCGGGCTGTTCTTCTTCGTCTCGATCATCGGCCATTGGGCCTTCGGCTGGTTCGCCTTCGTCGACGAACAGCAGAGCCTGCACCAGGCGCCGCAACTCGCGCCCTATCTGGTCGAGATGGGGCGCGACACCTTCGAGAACTGGCAGTCGGAGTTCCTGCAGCTGATCTGGCAGGTCGTGGGCCTGGCCTATTTCCTCTATGTCGGCTCGCCGTCCTCGAAGGAGAACGACGACCGCTCCGAGGCCAAGCTGGACGCCCTGATCCGGCTCCAGGCCGGCGAGCGGGCCGAGGACATCATCGCCGAGATCGACCGCCGCTTCCTGCGAACGGGCGGTCACTCCAAGCCGCATGGCCACGGCGCGCCGGACGTCGTCGTCGGCCGGGAGTAGCGGACCGGGCGCTGCCAAACGCGCCGCCATCCAGGGGTTTGTGATCAAAAAGGCATCACCGGCCTCGTCTTCACGCTATCGCCAAAGATGGGCTTGGCTGGAGTTATGATATAACATACTAAGCCGCAGTTCGCTTTTTCTGGAGAAGCCAAATGCGGCTGCGTTCGATGGTGTTGACGGCGTCCAGCGCTGGGGTCCTGCTAGGGTTGGGCGCGGGTGCGCACGCCCAGGATCTGGGGCATTCTTCGGTGTCGGAGGTGGTGATCACCGCCTCGCCGCTGGCCGGCGACCCCGACCGCTTCGCCACCATCGTCGAGCAGGTGACCCGTGACCAGGTGCTGAGCAACGGCGGCGCCAGTCTGGCCGACGCCCTGCGCAACGTGCCTGGCGTCGCCGGGACGGGCTTCGCGGCCGGCGCCAGCCGTCCGGTGATCCGTGGCATGGACGCCCAGCGCGTGAAGCTGGCCGAGAACGGCCTCTCCAGCTCGGACGTCTCGGACGTCGGTCCCGACCACGGCGTGCCGATCGATCCGCTCGCGGCCCAGCAGATCGAGGTGGTTCGCGGCGCGGCCACCCTGCGCTACGGCAGCCAGGCGATCGGCGGCGTGGTCAACGTCATCAACAACCGCATTCCCATGAAGCCGATCGACGGGATCGAGGGCGAGGCCACCACGGCCTATTCCACGAGCTCGGCGACGGGTGAAGGCACGGTCAGCCTCGACGCGGGGCAGGGCCCGTTCGCGGTCCACCTGGACGGCTTCGGTCGCCGGGCCAGCGACTACGACACGCCCGACGGCAAACAGCCCAACTCGTTCTTCCATGGCAACGGCTATTCCGCCGGCGCGTCCTACTTCTTCGGCGACGACAGCCGGGTCGGCGCCAGCGGCACGCACTACGCGGCCCGCTACGGCATCCCGTCCGACGACACCTTCATTCGCATGAAGCAGGACAAGGGCGCGTTCGGCGGATCGTTCAAGTTCGGCGAGGGCCTGCTGCAGCGGGTGAACGTCGACGCCGGCTATGCCGACTACTCTCACAGCGAGATCGACCCGGAAGGCAATGTCGTCCTGTCCACCTTCAACAACAAGGAGTGGGACGGGCGGATGGAGGCGTTGTTCGGCGCCATGGGGCCGCTGTCGGCCTCGGCCGTCGGCGTCCAGTTCCAGGACCGCAAATTCGCCGCCCTCGGCGAAGGGGCCGACTATCTGCTGCCAACCCACACCCGCAGCGGCGCGGCCTTCGCCTTCGTCGAGGCGCCGGTGGGCGCCCTGCAGTTCCAGGGCGCGCTGCGTGTCGAGCGCATCCGGATCGACGGCACGCCGGCCTCTGGCGTCGAGACGCGCCGCAACTACACGCCGTTCAGCGCCTCGGCCGGCTTCACCTACGACGCTTCCGACGCCCTGCGCCTGGGCCTGACGGCGGCCTCGGCGGCGCGCGCGCCGGCCCAGACGGAACTGTTCGCCCGCGGCCCGCACGACGGCCCCGCGACCTACGAAACCGGCAATCCCGACCTGAAGCTCGAGCGCGCCAACTCGCTGGAGGCCACCGCCCGCTACAAGCTCGGGACGGCCGGCCGCATCGAGGCCTCGGTCTGGGGCGCGCGCTTCGACAACTACATCTACGGCGCCCTGACGGGCCGTCTCTGCGACGAGGACGGCGTCTGCGCCGCTGGCGGGCCTGGCGACCTGAAGGAACTCAACTACGGTCAACGCGACGCCAGCTTCTGGGGCGTCGAGGCCAAGGCGTTCTTCCCGCTGACCTCGGTGGCGGGCGGCAAGCTGTCGGGCCAGGTGCTGGGCGACTATGTCCGCGCCAAGTTCGCGGGCGGCGGCGGCGACGTGCCGCGGATCCAGCCCGGCCGCTTCGGCGGCGGCCTCGACTGGGCCAACGATTCGTTCGACGCCAGCTTCCTGGTGCTGGCGGTGTCCGCGCAGGACCATGTCGGCGTGGCCGATCCGGCGACCGATGGCTACACCTCGGTCGACGCCCAACTGCGCTGGAAGCCGTTCAAGGCCAAGCCGGGGATCGAGCTTCTGCTGGTGGGCCACAACCTCGCCGACGAGACGATCCGCAACGCCACCGCGCTGAACAAGGACTCGGTGGTGATGCCCGGTCGCGACGTGCGGCTGGTGCTGAGCGCCAAGTTCTGACGCTGGGGGACCTCGGCGGGCGCCGCCCCGCCGAGGGACTTTCGAAGGCGCCTCGGACCTCTTGACGCGGACCGCGCGCGACCTAACTCATCGCTTGCCGCCGGGCGCCGAAAGGGCCCGGCCCTGGGGCGTGCGAACGCCGCCCCTCATGTCCAACTTGCTTTCGAGGAGATGGAAATGAGCACCGTGTTCGATTTTTCTCCGCTTCATGACTCGCTGATCGACCAGGCGGCCGCGCCAAAAGCGCGGCAGGCGGCCTAGGCGGTCGGGAGCAGGGCGCCATGCAACCGCTCTCTGTCTCGACCGGCCGGACGCCGCCGTGGCCGGTGCGGCCGGCCGTCGGTTTTCTGCATCCGCTAGAGGTCGTCAAGGACGACGATCTGGACGTCGCCGCCAAGCGCGAGATCCTCGCCGCCTGGGCGTCGGACGCCAGCGCCGTCGAGGATCGGCCAACCCAGAGATGGCTCCTGGGAACCCCCGCGCCCGTGCCGCTCAGCGAGGTGCTGGCCGCCCTGGGTCGCCTCGACCGGGCCAGATTCCCTTGAGTTGGGGCGGACGGTCGGCTCGCGGAGGACCGGCCGTCACTTCCCCCGAATACGCTTAAGTTTGTTCGAGAATGACCATGCCGAGTCTAATCGTCGTGGAGCCGGCCGGAGACGCGTGGGCCGTCCGCAGCTCCCTCAGCGACAATCCCATGCTGTATCGCACCGGCGCGCGGGCCGAGAGCACGGCCCGCGACCTGGCTCATCGCCTGGCCGACGCCGGCGAACCCGTGGTCCTGGAAATTCGGCTCCGCGACGGCGCCTCGGCGGGACGATTTCTCTTCCCGCCTCGGATCCACGGCGAGATCGTCGCCGCTTGATCGCTCCAGGCTCTAGGCGGCCAGCGTCGTGGCCGCCGTCTTCATGCGCCGGAACGCCAAGGTGAGGTCGGCCAGCGCCTGGGCGAACGGCATGCCGTTGCGGAGCCCGCGCTGGGCCTCGGCGAATTGGCCGCGCCCGACCTGTTCGGCCACCGCGCCTGCCGCGGCATGAAACTCACGATGCGCCTCGAGCAGGCTGAGGAAGGCGTGGTTGCCGGCCCAGCGCTTGCCGCCCTCGCCGTGGAGCCAGCATCCCGCCGGACAAAGCCGGTCGGACTTGAAGGCGGCCGGATCGATGCGGCGCTGCTCGGTGATCGCCGCGCCGAGCGTCTCGCGGATTTGACTGTGCTGGTGTGCTTGTTCCTGGAAGTCCATGACCAAACCCGTTGGTTCAATCCCAATGCGCGTGTTTTCCACCAGGGTGGTTTCTGAACGGTTGCCGCGGGCGTGATCGTCCACAGGATCGGCGCAACTATCCACGATCGCCCATTAGAGCCTTTTACGCGGCGTGCAGGCGGATCCCGCGCCTCGCCGCGCCTGGAGACGATTTAATTTCCTGAGCGGAACACCAAGAGAATTCAGCGGTTTGTGCCGGCATCGCACGCGAAGACAGGCACAGGCCGCGCCGCCGGCCAGGCCTCAACTCAGGAGATGCTCGATGGCCCAGGACCCGCACTCGCAAGACCATTCGCATCACGCGCCCTACCAGCGCCTGGCCGCCATGACCGTCCTGTCGTTCCTGGCGATGTACGTCCTGATGTACGCCATGGTCGACAAGGCCTCGAACATTCATCCCAGCTTCAACCAGGCCTACATGGCCGGTCTGATGGCTGCGCCGATGGTGATCATCGAGCTGCTGCTGATGGGGATGATGTATCCGCGCAAGGGGCTCAACAAAGGGCTCCTGGCGGCCAGCCTGGCCGTGGGCCTGCTGTGCTTCGCCGCCATTCGCCAGCAATGGCTGATCGGTGACCGCGAGTTCCTGCGCTCGATGATCCCGCACCATTCGGGGGCGATCCTGATGTGCGGCAAGGCGCCGATCAAGGACCCCGAGCTTCGCCAGCTCTGCGCGACCATCATCGAGGGGCAGCAGCGGGAGATCGATCAGATGAACGCGATGCTGGCCCGGGGCCGCTGAGACCTTTCGCCCTAGCATGTCGCGCGCGGCGACGCCGTCCGCCACAATGGGTCAGCCGACGCCCGGATCCTTCGCGCGAGGGATCCGGGCGTCGCGCGCGTATCCTTGTGGTGCAGAGGTCAGGGGATCGGCGATGAGCGACCAGCTCGACCATCTTTTCGAGGCGTTGCGGCGTGAGCCGGATGCTGATTTGCCGGGACTGGAGGGTCAGGTCTGGACCCGGATCGACGCCTGGCGCGAGCACCGCCACGCATCGAGCGCGCTCGCGCCGCTGAGGGCGGCGTCGGTAGTCGCGGCCCTGGGCCTGGGGATCGTCGGCGGCAGCCTGGCGGCCAGCGCCGGCGCGCGGGCGCCGGTGGAGATCTCGGCCTTTTCGGTCGACGCGCACCTGGCGCCCTCGACCCTGCTGATCGGCCGCTGACATGCGCAGGATTTCCCGTGGCGCGGTTCTGACCGTGGTCCTGGCGCTGCTGGCCGGGGTGGCCGGCGGATGGCTCGGATCCGGTCGCCTGGCCCAGCGCCCGGCCCCGTCGCTGCATGAGATGGTCCATCATGA
The DNA here is from genome assembly GCF_001425745.1 of Caulobacter sp. Root343. Lineage (GTDB taxonomy): Bacteria > Pseudomonadota > Alphaproteobacteria > Caulobacterales > Caulobacteraceae > Caulobacter. Next base: position 633,059 of record NZ_LMDF01000006.1, read on the forward strand.
ACTGAAGCTGACCTCGGCCCAGGACCGCCAGATCGAAGGGCTCGAGCAGGATTTCGCCGTCCGCCGGCGGGCTCGCGAAGCCGAGCTGCGGGCGGCCAACGCCCAGCTGGCCGCGGCGATTCAGGCGCGCCACGAATACGGACCCGAGGTCGCGGCCGCCGTCGAGCGTTTCCATGCCGCCATGGGGGCGTTGCAGCTCGAGACGGTCCAGCACGTCCTGGCCATGCGCAAGGTGCTGACACCCGAGCAGGCGGCCAAGTTCGATCGTCGCGTCAGCGAGGCGCTCACGAACGAAGCGCCGTGACCTCCGGGGCGGACGAGGATGACGACGGCGCGCTGGCCCGGCGGGCGGCGCTGGGCGACGAGCGCGCCTTCACCCGGTTGATGCGCCGTCACAAGGGGCCGCTGCACGCCTTCGCGCGACGTCACGTCGGCGACCCCGAGGCGGCGCTCGAGGTCGTGCAGGAAAGCTTCGTGGCGGCGTGGAAGGCGCTTGGCCGCTATGATCCTTCGCGTCCGTTCGGCGCCTGGATGCGGACGATCGTACTCAACAAGTGCCGCGACCGGGGCCGGCGCCTGCTGGTGCGCCGGCTGATCCTGGGGGAGCGGTCGATCGACGCGCCCGGCGCGCCCGACTATGCCGACCCCGCTCCGGGACCGGAAGCCGCCAGCCTTCGCGCCGAGCAGCTGGCGCGGCTGGAGGCGGCCATCGCCCGCTTGCCCGACCAGCTGAAGGAGCCGTTGATCCTGACCTATCTGGAAGGCTATTCCCAGCAGGCGGCCGCCGACCTGCTGAAGGTCAGCGTCAAGACGGTCGAGACGCGGGCCTACCGCGCGCGCAAGCGACTGGCCGACTGGATGGACAAGTCCTGAATTTTCGCCCCCGGCCGGCGAGGGAGATCAAGGCGGGCCGCGTAGCTATCCATTGATATCGCGGCGTCCGTTCGTCTCTCGCCAGCGCGCCATCGCCTAAAGGGCTGTCATGCATCGACCCGGTACGGCTTTCGATCGCCGCCGCATCCTTCAAGCGCTGGCCGTGCTGGGCGGCGGGGCGACCCTCGCTGGCCTGCTGCCCGGCTGGGCGCGCGCGGCGCGGGGCGCGGATCCGGGCCGTGCGCCGCCGGCGCTCTCCGGCGACGAGATCAAGCTGACCATCGGCCACACGCCGGTCACGGTAGATGGCAAGAGCGCCCACGCCGTGACGATCAACGGCACGGTCCCCGGCCCACTGATCCGGCTGAAGCAGGGCCAGCACGTCCGCCTGTCGGTGACCAACACGCTGGACGAGGAAACCTCGATCCACTGGCACGGCCTGCTGGTGCCGTTCCAGATGGACGGCGTCCCCGGCGTCAGCTTCCCCGGCATCAAGCCGGGCGAGACCTTCGTCTACGAATTCCATGTCCGGCAGTCGGGGACCTACTGGTACCACAGCCATTCGGGGCTGCAGGAGCAGATGGGCCACTATGGTCCGATCATCATCGATCCCGCCGGTGAGGATCCGGTGGCCTTCGACCGCGAGCATGTCGTGGTCCTGTCGGACTTCAGCGCGCTGCATCCGCACCAGATCTTCAAAAAGCTGAAGCAGCAGAGCGGCGTCTTCAACTATCAGCGCCAGACCATCGCCGGCCTGCTCGCCGGGCGCGACCAGGTCCTGGCCGAGCGCCTGGATTGGGCGAAGATGCTGATGGACCCGACCGACATCTCGGACGTCACCGACGCGGCCTACACGTTCCTGGTCAACGGCCATGGGCCCAAGGACAACTGGACGGCGCTGTTCTCGCCCGGCGAGCGGGTGCGCCTGCGGTTCATCAACGCCGCGGCCCAGTCGGTCTTCAACGTCCGCATCCCGGGGCTGCGGATGACCGTGGTCGCCGCCGACGGCCAGCACGTGCGCCCGGTCGAGGTCGACGAATTCCAGATCGGCAACGCCGAGACCTACGACGTCATCGTCCAGCCGGCGCAGGACAAGGCCTTCACCATCGTCTCGGAGTCGGTCGACCGCTCCGGCCTCGGCCGCGCCACCCTGGCGCCGCGTCCGGGCATGAGCGCCGAGGTTCCGCCGCTGCGCGAACGCCCCCTGACGACCATGCGCGACATGGGGATGGACATGGGGGGCATGGGCGGCATGAACCTCGGGTCCATAGCCGGCATGGACCACGCCGCCATGGGCCATGAGGCCATGACGGCGAAGCCAGTTCCCGGCATGGCCGCGCCGCGCCCGCGCGGAAGCGACGTGATGGGCAAGATGGAGTCCGGCGGCATGGACATGTCCATGCGAAATCCGGAGAACGCGCCGCAGGTCAAGCTCGGCCCGGGCGTGCAGATGATCGCCCCCATGCCGATGGATCGCACCGGCGAGCCGGGGCAGGGGCTGGCGAGCGTCGGCCATCGAGTCCTGGTCTATCGCGACCTGGTGGCGCTGGAGCCCAACGCCGACACCCGCCCGCCCGAGCGGTCGATGGAGATCCACCTGACCGGCAACATGGAGCGGTTCATGTGGGGGTTCGACGGGCGCAAGTTCAGCGACCGGCCGCCGCCCTATGCGTTCCGAACCGGCGAGCGGGTGCGGGTCACCCTGATCAACGACACCATGATGGCCCACCCGATCCACCTGCACGGCCACTTCTTCGAGCTGACCTTCGGGCCGGCGGGCTACCTGCCGCGCAAGCATACGGTGATCGTGCTGCCCGGCGGGCGCGTGAGCTTCGACTTCACCGCCGAGCGCGGCGACTGGGCCTTCCACTGCCACATGCTCTATCACATGCACGCGGGGATGTTTCAGGTGTTCAGCGTGCGCGACACGAGCCCGGAGGGCGCGCGATGAAGGCCTCGCTGATCGCCCTCCTGCCGGCCCTGTGGGCGGCGCCCGCCATGGCGCAGCATGCCGGCCACCACGCCGCGCCGCCACCGAGCGCTCAGCCCGCCCAGGCCAGTCCGAAGCCGGCCGCCGATCCGCACGCGGGCCACGACATGGGCGCCATGCCTGGCATGGACGCCCCCAGCCAGGCCGTCCAAGGCGCGCCGCCGCTGCCGGACCATGAGACGGCCGCGCCGTCGCCGCCCGCCGATCATCTGGCCGATAAGGTCTACGACCCGGCCGCCATGGACAGCGCCCGCGCCCTGCTGCGCGAGGAGCACGGCGGAGCGCGCCTGTCGAAGGTCATGGCCAACCTCGTGGAGTACCGGGCAGGGTCTGGCGCCGACGGCTACCACTGGGACGGCGAGGCCTGGTTCGGCGGCGACCTGAACCGCTTCGTCCTCAAGTCCGAAGGCGAGGGCGACCGCCACGGCGTCGAGGCCGGCGAGGTCCAGGCGCTCTATTCGCGGGCCGTGAGCCTCTACACCGATCTGCAGGTCGGCGTGCGCCAGGACGTCGAGCCCAAGTCGCGCACCTACGCCACGGTCGGCGTCCAGACCCTGCTGCCTTATTGGGTGCAGGCCGGCGGCGCGCTGTTCCTGTCCAACAAGGGCGACGTCCTGGGCCGGGCGGAAGGGGCGATCGACTGGCGACTGACCCAGCGCCTGGTCCTGCAGCCGCGCGCCGAGCTGAACTTCGCCGCCCAGGATACTCCCGAAACCGCGACTGGATCGGGCCTCTCCGAGGGCGAGCTGGGCCTGCGCCTGCGCTACGAGGTCCGCCGGGAATTCGCGCCCTATGTCGGAGTGAGCTGGGCGAGGCGCTTCGGGCGCACCGCCGACTATGCCCGCGCCCAGGGCCGCGACGTCTTGGACACCAGCTTCGTGGTCGGGGTGCGGGCCTGGTTCTAGCGAGCTACTGGGCGGTGATCGGGGCCAGGCGGCCCAGCCAGGCTGCCAGGCCCAGCACCGCCAGGCCCGCGCCGAACTCCAGCAACAGGCTGCGGCGCAGCGCGTCGATCGCCGCGCCCGCTTCGGCGGGGTCCGTGAGCGCCGCCCGGAGCGCGGGCGTCAGCCGAAAGCGGTTGGCGGCGGCCAGGGCGACCATGGCGGCGAACAGGACAAGCTTGAGGATCAGTAGGCGGCCATAGGACGTCTCCACCAGTCCCGTCCAACCTGACGGACCGACCAGGAACCAGCCGTTGACCAGGCCGCTGGCGGCCAGGGCGGCGACCACGCCCGAGCCCAGGCCCGAGAAACCCGCCAGCGCGGCGTGGAAGGCCGCGCGGCGGTTCTCGCTAAGCCGCGCATCGCCGGCGAGGATGACGAAGAAGGCGAGGGCCCCGATCCAGACCGCCGCGGCCGCCAGGTGGACGATGTCCGCCAACAGGTGAAGGCCGCCGGCCGCGCCTTCGGTCGCCGCGCCGTGACCCATCCAGGCCATGCTGGCCGTCGCCACCGCGCCGAGGGACGCCGCGCCGACCCAGACGCCGCGACCCGGTCGAACAGCGAGCAGGAGAACGAAGGCCAGAGCGGCCGCCAAGGCGCGGACCAGCGACGCCGCGCCCATGGCCATCTCGGTCAGCACCGAGACGAGGATGGACGGGTCAAACGCCGCGCCCGGGGAGCCGGCGACGACCGCGGTTTGCAGCAGCAGGCCCGCGATGCTCGCGAGACCGAGCATGGCGGCGACCCAGCCGAGCAGCCGGCGGGGCCATTCCAGAGTCCCGGCGCTGGCGGGGCCGCTGGCCGGCAGCGCGTAGATCGCGAACAGCGCTCCGCCCATCAGGACGAAGCTCGCCGCGTACTGCGCCCATCGCAGCAGGACGACCCCGGTCTCCATCGCCTATTTCACCGTGAAAGCGACGACGCCGTCCATCCGATGGCCGTCGTCGGCCGCCGTCGCGCGCCAGCTGATCTTGTAGGCGCCGGACGCCAACCGGCCCTTGAGAACGCCGGTGATGACCTTGCGGTCCTGGGAAATCGACGTCTTCACCGGCGTCGTCCTGCCGTCGGCGGTGGTCAGCGCGAAGGTCGAGAACGCCGGGGCGAGCTTCTCGTTGAAGGTCAGGCGGATCGCCGTCGGCGCGGCCACGGTGGCGTTGGCGGCGGGGTTGGACGCCACGAGCTTGGCGTGGGCGCTGGCCTCGCCGGCGGTCAGGGCCGAGGCCGAAAGGACGGCGGTCAGGAGAAAGGCGCGGAAGGCCATGAGGGGTCCTGTCGAGCTGCGGTTGCCTAGTAGGCTACGCGGGATCTAGCGCTGGCCCTCACCGCTCCGCGATTGCCCTCTCCATTTTCTTCGCGAGCGTCAAATTTGTCTGAGTATAAGATCGGTGCCGAGATGGCGGAGCCGACGTGGCTCAGGCGGGCAGCGGCGCCGTAAGAGCGATTCGTCTTAATGTAGGACAAAAGGACGAAGTGCGCGCGGAGCCTGGGCCAGCGGATTCGCCCAACGGCAGCGCCAAGAAGGCCATCGAAAATCCATTCGAACCCAATGCTGATTAATAATATCAATTCTATTGACGATCGGCGCTGACGAGGGCACGTCTAGTCGGACAAAAGATGGTCGCGAGGAGAACGCCTCGCGCGGGATACTGGGAGGAAATTATGAAACGCCTTGCGTTTATGCTGTCGGTCGCGCCGATGGCGCTGTTGGCCTTGCCCGCCGTGGCGCAGACGACGCCCGCCGGACAGGTCTTGTCCGACAAGTCGGCTCCGGCCAGGACGGCCGCCGCGACGAACGACTCGGCCGTGACCGAGGTCGTCGTGACCGGCCTGCGGCAAAGCCTGCGCTCGGCGCAGCAGATCAAGCGCAACTCCGACGCCATCCTCGACGCGGTCGTGGCCGAAGACATCGGCAAGCTTCCCGACAACACCGCCGCCGAAACCCTGGCGCGCCTCGCCGGCGTCCAGGTCGAGCGGTTCAGCGACGAGGCCAACCGCGTCCTCATCCGCGGCCTGCCGGACGTGGCCACCACCTACAACGGCCGCGAAATCTTCACGGCCGAGCTGCGCCGCGTGCAGCTGCAGGACTTCCCGGCCCAGGCCCTAGCGGGGATCGAGGTCTACAAGTCCGGGACGGCCGACATCGTCGAGCCTGGCCTGGCCGGCCTGATCAATGTCCGCACCCGCCGTCCGTTCGACTTCAAGGACTGGTTTGTCGGCGGCGGCGTCCGCGGCACCTACAACGACCAGACCAAGAAGCGCGACCCCAACGGCAACATCCTGGTTTCGGACCGCTGGGACACGCCGATCGGCGAGATCGGCATCCTGGCCAACGCCACCTACGCCCAGTCGCAGTACCGTAACGGCGTGCGGTACAACAACCAGGGCATCGCCACGGTCAGCCCCGCCTCCAGCGTCTCGCCGGCCAGCGTGGGCCACAACTTCCGCTATCCGTATTCCGTCGGCCTCTACAACGACGGCGGCAAGCGCTACCGCCCGTCCGGAAACGTCGCCATTCAGTGGCGGCCGACCGACAAGCTGGAGATCTATTTCGACGGCATCTACCAGGGCTATCGCGGCCGGCAGGCCACCGACAACCTCGACGTCAATCTGCGCGACTGGGATTCGACCGTCAGGCAGGACCCGACGCTGACGAACGTCACGCTGGTTCCGGGGACGACCGACCAGGCGGCGGGCTTCACCAAGACCGGCGGCGTCGCGCCCCAGGCCTATCGCTCGACCGGCGCTGACCACACCAACACCTACCAGGGCGCGTTCGGCGCGACTTGGCGCGGCGATCGCCTGACCCTGTCCACCGATCTGGCCTACGAGGATAGCGAATACGAGGCCCGCAACTGGAGCCTCGACAGCGCCTTCGCCTCGCCGCCGACCGTCGTCGTCAAGTTCAACGAGAAGGACGGCGCGGCGTTCGACCTCACCGGCTTCGACGCCTCGAACCCGGCGAACTACCTCTGGCGCGGCTATTACGAGCGGCACTACATCGCCAAGGGCAGCGGCGTCCAATGGCGCGGCGACGCGGTGTTCGACACCGGCGCCTCGTGGCTCCCGGAGATCAAGTTCGGGCTGCGCTACACCGATCGGGACGCCTCGCTGATCCAGGGCTCGCGCTACGCGTGGGTGCTCCCGCTCAAGCTCCCGCTGGCCGGGCTCCCCGTCGGCCAACTGCAGATGGTCGAGGATCCGTTCCGCGGCAATTCGCAGGGCTTTACCCAGTATCTGATGCCGACGCGTGACGGCATCGCCGGCAACACCGCGGGCCTGCTGCAGCGGTCGGTCGCGGCCCTGCAGCAGCTGGTGGCGCTGAACCCCACCGATCAGGGCTACAAGGACACGTTGAAGGCCTTCGGCAGCCCGGACGTGCCGCTGGACCAGGGCGGCGCCTTCAGCGCCACCGAGCAAAGCTACGCCGAGTACGCCCAGGCCAAGTACAACTTCGATCTGGGATCGGTCGCGGTCGACGGCGTGATCGGCGTCCGCGTCGTCCAGACCCTCGGCGAATATTCCGGCACGTCGCGCGTCTCCGCCAACGGCGTCACCACCCTGATCCCGCGGACCATCCGGCAGAACTACACCGACGTGCTGCCGAACGTCAGCATGCGGATCCGGCCGACCGACAAGCTGCAGCTGCGCCTGGGCTACACCCAGACCCGCACCCGCGTCGATTTCGGCGCGCTCAACCCGGCTCTGAACGTCTCGCAGGTGGTTCGAGACCCGACGCAGCCCATCGACCCCAACGCACCCGTGCAGCCGAATGCCTATGGCTCGGGCGGCAATCCCGATCTGCTTCCGCTCACGTCCAACAACTACGACGTCAGCGCCGAGTACTATTTCTCGAGCACGGGCAGCATCTCGGTCGCGGGCTTCTATCGCGACCTCTTCGGCTTCACGAGCAACTACACCCGGCGCATCCAGGATCCCGTCTACGGGCTGATCGAGATCAACCGTCCGGAAAATTCCGGCGCGGGCAAGATCAAGGGCTTCGAGATCAACGCCCAGACCTTCCTGGATTTCCTGCCGGAGTCGCTGAAGGGCTTCGGCGTTCAGGGGAACGTCACCTATGTCGACGGCAAGAACCAATTCCCCAGGACGCTCGGCGGAGACGCCGCCTATGTCCGCATCACGGGCCTGTCCAAGTGGACGTACAACGCCGCGGTGTTCTATGAGCGCAATGGCCTGACGGGGCGGATTTCGTACAATCGCCGCTCGCCCTGGGTGAACTACTACCGCCAGGCCGCCGATGGCTCGCAGTACACCGGCGTGGGCATCAGGGCGGTCTCCCGCCTGGACGCCTCGTTGAGCTATGACGTCTCCAAGCACCTGACCGTCAGCGCCGATGTCTCGAACCTGCTGGCCAAGCCGTTCGAGAACTACAACAACTACGAGACCAACCGGGCCTATCCGGTCGATGTCCGCTACGAGGGCCGGTACTACGGCCTGGGCCTGCGCTTCCGCTTCGGCGAATGACGCATGAGAGGCCGGCGGTTCAGCCGCCGGCCTCTTCACCACCAGTCTGGATCGCCGCATGCCATCCATGAACCGCCGCCGGTTTTTCGCGGCGTCCAGCCTCGCGGTCGCGAGCTCGGGCGTGGCGACAGCCGCGTCCGCGCGACCGGCCCCGGCCAAGCCCGCCGTCGTCGATCTGCGGGCGGAGAACACCACCGACCTGCTCGGAACGGCCGTCGCCAAGCCCCGGCTGTCCTGGCGGATGACGGGCCCGGAGCGGGGCCTGGCCCAGGTCGCCTATCGAGTCCGGGCCGGATCCAGGCGAGACGAGGTGGCGGCGGGGAGGGCCGATCTTTGGGACAGCGGCTGGGTCCGCTCCGACGCCTGCCTGGATATCCCCTTCGGCGGGCCCGACCTGCGCTCCCAGCAGCGGGTCTGGTGGACCGTCGAGGCCCATGACAACCACGGCCGCGTCCTGGCCTCCAAACCCGCCTGGTTCGAGGCTGGCCTGACGGATCCGCGCGACTGGCGCGGCCAGTGGCTGGCAGCCGAGGATCCATTCGCGGCGGCCGACCGCGCCGCGGGCGTCGACTGGGTCTGGGCCGGCGAAGCCCTCGACGACCAGCCCCACGCCTTCCGATTGGATTTCGAGGCTCCGCCGACCCTGGTGCGGGCCGAGGTGCTAGTGACGGCCAAGGACGGACTGCGCGCCGTCTGGGCCAATGGCCGGGCGGTCCCCTGGCGCCAACCGCTCAATCCCAGCTGGGGCGTCCTGCGGCCAGTCCCCATGGAGGTTCGGCCGGGGAAGAACTCGCTCTGCCTGCTGGTCACGCAGGATCGGTGGGGCTTCTTCGAGCCGACGGGCGGGGCGGTGGCCAGCCTGATCCGGCTATATCTCGCCGACGGCACGGTCCAGCGGATCGCCAGCGGGTCCAATTGGAAGGGGACGACCAAGCCGCCCTCGACCTGGACCGAACCCGACTTCGAGCCGACGGGATGGACGACGGCGCGGGTCGTCAACGACCGCACCAAGAGCGTCCCGCTGCCCGCCGAGGCGGCCCTGCAGCTGCGCACCACCTTCACGCCAAGCCAGCGCGTCGTCAGCGCCCGGCTCTACGCCACGGCTCTGGGCGCCTATGAAGCGTCGATCAACGGGCGGCCGGTGGGCGAAGCCCGACTGGCGCCCGAAATCAGCGTCGCCGAAGACCATCTCTTCTACCAGGTCTACGACGTCGGCGACCTGATCGGCGACGGTCTCAACAGCCTTTGCGCCTTGGTCGGGGACGGCTTCTACGCCAGCGCCTTCACCTGGAACAATCAGCGCTACAGCCTGGGACCGCCGCCGCGTCGGCTGATGATGCAGCTGCGGCTGGACTATGCCGACGGCGGGCATGACTGGGTGCTGACCGGGCCCGGCTGGCGCGTGGCGCCGTCGCCGATCCTGCGGTCCGAGATCTATGACGGCGAGGTCTACGACGCCCGGCTGAAGATCCGGGGTTGGGACCTGCCGGGATTCGACGCCGACGGCTGGGCGGTCGCCCAGGTCGGCGAAGCGCCGCGCGGCCGTCTCGTTCCCCAGACCAGCCCCCGGCTGAAGTCCCAGATGACGCGGATGGCGGAGACGATCGCCGAACCGCGACCGGGCGTCTTCGTGTTCGACTTCGGCCAGAACTTCGCCGGCCATGTCCGGCTGAAGGCGCGCGGCGAGGCCGGGCGCTCGGTGACGATGCGGTTCGGCGAATATCTAAAGCCGTCGGGCGAGGTCGATCAGGCCAACCTGCGCGAGGCGCTGGCCCGCGACGTCTACACCCTGCGCGGGGACGCCGGCGGCGAGGTCTACGCGCCGCATTTCACCTATCACGGCTTCCGCTACGTCCAGGTCGAGGGCTATCCGGGCAAGCCTACGGCGGCCGACATCGTGGGCGTCGTGGTCTTCAGCGACTGCGCGCCGACCGGCGAGATGACGCTGGACAACGCCCTGCTGCAGAAGGTTTGGCGAAACGCGCTCTGGAGCCAGCGGTCGAACTTCTTCGGCGTGCCCACCGACTGCCCGCAGCGCGACGAGCGGATGGGCTGGATGGGCGACATCCAGGTGTTCCTCGACGCGGCCGCCTTCAACATGGACGTCGACGCCTTCGTCCGCCGCTACCTGGCCGAGGTCCGCGCCGCCCAGAGCCCGGCTGGCGCCTATCCCATCGTGACGCCGGCGCCGCTCTGGTTCGGCGAGACCGTCACGGCCGGCTGGTCCGAGGCCGGGGTGATCCTGCCCTGGACCCTCTGGAACCGCTACGGCGACACCGCCGTGATCGACGAGAACTGGTCGGCGATGACCCGCTGGATGGACTATCTGTCCTCGCGCAACCCGGACTTCCTCTGGCGGAACGGCCGAGGCTGCGACCTGGGCGACTGGCTCTCGGTCGACGCGGTCAATCCAGCCGACGAGACGACGCCGCGCGTGCTGTGCGCCACCGCCTATTGGGGTCACTGCGCGACGATCATGGCCGAGATGGCGGCGGCGACCGGCCGCGCCGACGAGGCCGCCCGCTATCGCGAGCTGTTCGCCCATATAAAGACCGCCTTCGCCGCCAACCTGATGCGCGCAGACGGCGCGGCCGGCAACGGCAGCCAGACCAGCCAGATCCTGGCCCTGCGCTTCGGCCTGGCGCCCGACGAACACAGGGCGCGCTCGGCCCGGGTGCTGGCCGACGACATCAAGCGGCGCGGCATGAAGCTGTCGACCGGCTTCCTGGGCACGCCCTACCTGCTGGATATTCTGGCCGACGCGGGCCACCACGACGTCGTCGCGGGCCTGCTGCTGCAGACCGGCTACCCCTCGTGGGGCTACATGCCGATCAAGGGCGCCACGACGATGTGGGAGCGGTGGAACGGCGACACCGGCGACCTGGCGATGAACAGCTTCAACCACTACGCCTACGGCGCGGTGTGCGGCTTCTACTACCGCCGCCTGGCCGGGATCGCGCCGGCCAGCCCGGGCTTCCGGCGGATCAAGGTCGATCCGTTGTTCCTGCCCCAGGTCGGCGGGGTCAAGGCCTCGTACCGCTCCTGTCTCGGCCTGATCGCCACCGAGGTGAGCGGCGACACTCGCGGCTTGACGGGATTGGCGCTGACCGTGCCGCCGAACGCCAAGGCCGAGGTCTGGCTGCCCGCCGCGGGTGACTGGCGGGAGGGCGGTCGAGCGTTACGCGGGCGCGCCGACGTCGGCGTCCTGGATTCGACCGGCGACCGGCTGATCCTGGAGGTCGGCGCCGGCGAGTATCGCTTTTCGCGCTAGGGCGAAGGCTTGGCCGTCGCCAAGCGCGTGCGCGTTCGCCGAAGCGAAATAACGTCAGCGATTTCAGGGGGAAAATGGTCGGGGCCCAAAGCTTGAACTGCTTTGGGCCCCGATGGTGCCACGACAGGGACTCGAACCCTGGACCTCAGCCTTACCAAGGATGCGCTCTACCACTGAGCTACCGCGGCGAAGAGGAGGGGCGTATAGCGAGGAGAATCGCGGATGCAAAGCCCTAAATCGCCTTGACCGACGATCTTTGACGCCGCACCCCGGGCGCATGCCGATCAGCGACGACAAATCGATCCGCGAGGCCAAGCTCGCCGAGGCCCTCAGAACCAATCTCCGCAAGCGGAAAGCCGCGGCGCGCGGCGCCTCCGGCGATTCCGACGCCGCCGTCGAGGCCGTTCGCGCCGCGCCGCGGCCCTATAGCGTCGTCCGAAAACTGCTGGGGATAAATCACCGGGACGGGAGCCGGGTCGATCTCGTGGTCGAGCTTTCCGCGCCGTTCCCGAATCCGGACGGGCAGGGCTGGGCGGCGGCCGTGCGGCTGACCGGCGGCGGCGGGCCGTTCGACACCGAAGGCGGCAAGGCGGCTTTCGGCCCCGACGGGCTGGCGGCGATCCGCAAGGCGATCGACCTGGCCCAGGTGGCCCTCGACCTGGCCAGCACGACCCACGACCTGCGCTGGCCCGACGACGAGCGGCCTTACGATCTGTCGGCGCCGATTTAGCGGCCACTTAAGATGGGGAGGGCCTTGCAACCCCTCTTGCAACGGATAGAACCCGCCCCTCACATGTGAGCCGCGCGGCGACCCCCACCCCCGCGCGTTCGAGGGACCTGAATGGATCGCATCGCCATCACCGGCGGCGCGCGGTTGAACGGGACGATCCCGGTCAGCGGCGCCAAGAACTCGGCCATCAAGCTGATGGCGGCCAGCCTGCTCACCGACGAGCCGCTGCGCCTGACGAACATGCCGCGCCTGGCCGACACCCGGTTCCTGGGCAAGCTGCTGAGCCGTCTGGGCGTCAGCGTCACCGAAGCCGACGGCGCCGACGGCCAGGAGACGGTTCTCCACGCGCCGGAGATCACCAGCGGCTTCGCGCCCTACGACCTGGTCCGCCAGATGCGCGCCTCGTTCAACGTGCTGGGTCCGCTGGTCGCCCGCTCGGGCCAGGCCAAGGTCTCGCTGCCCGGCGGCTGCACCATCGGCGCGCGCCCCGTGGACCTGCACCTGCAGGCCCTGGAGGCCCTGGGCGCCAAGATCGACCTGCACGAGGGCTATGTCTACGCCCAGGCCCCGCGTGGCCTGAAGGGCGCGGAGATCACCTTCCCGTTCGTCTCGGTGGGCGCCACCGAGCACGCCATGCTGGCCGCCGTGCTGGCCGACGGCGTCACCGTGATCCACAACGCCGCCTGCGAGCCGGAACTGGTCGACCTGCAGGAGTGCCTGAACGCCATGGGCGCCAAGGTCGAGGGCGCGGGAACTCCGACGGTCACCATCACCGGCGTCGCCCGGCTGAAGGGCGCGACCCACGCGGTGATCCCCGACCGGATCGAGATGGGCACCTATGCGGTCGCGGCCGCCATGGCCGGCGGAGAAGTCCGCCTGACCAACGCCCGCCCTGGCCTGATCGACAGCCTGCTGGTCAAGCTGGAAGAGGCCGGCGCCGGTGTCGAGCACACCGCCGACGGCTGCATCATCCGCCGCAACGGCGACCGCCTGAACGCGGTCGACATCGAGACCCAGCCGTTCCCGGGCTTCGCCACCGACCTGCAGGCGCAGTTCATGGCCCTGATGACCACCGCCAACGGCGAGAGCCGGATCCGCGAGACCATCTTCGAGAACCGCTTCATGCACGCGCCCGAGCTGATGCGCCTGGGGGCCGACATCTCGGTCTCCGGCGGCGAGGCCCGCGTGCGCGGCGTCACTCAGCTGGAAGGCGCCGAGGTGATGGCCACCGACCTGCGCGCCTCGGTCAGCCTGGTGATCGCCGGCCTCGTCGCGCGGGGCGAGACCACGGTCAGCCGCATCTATCACCTGGATCGCGGCTTCGAGCGTCTCGAAGAGAAGCTGGGCGCCTGTGGGGCCCAGGTCCGTCGCATCACCGGCGACGGCGAGGCGGAGCTGTGAGCATGGCCGAGACGGCAAAACCGCTGCGGCTGCTGGCCCAGGACGCCGAGGACCTGGCCGTGCTGTCGGCCGCCTTGCAGGACGCCGTGGCCAAGATCGGCGACATCCGCTGGGACGCCCAGGGGCGGACGCTGACCCTGGCCTGCAACCGCTTCCGCTGGGAAACCCCGGCCGGCAAGAAGAGCGGCAAGCAAGGCGAGCGCGTGCGTTCGGCCCTGCAGTTCGGCGACGTCGCCGGGGTCCAGGCGCGCAACCTGCGCCGCGACGCCAAGGGCGCGATCGTGGAGCTGCTGTCGATCGGCTTCGAGCCGGCGGAGGAGGCCCCGGCCGGCGTGGTCACCCTGACCTTCGCGGGCGGCGGCGACCTGCGGCTGTCGGTCGATTGCCTAGACGTGGCCCTGGCCGACGTTTCCGAACCTTGGGCGACGCCTCGGACCCCGGGGCACGCGGACTAAGGTCCACGCGCGGACCGTGAATTCAGGCGCCTGCCCATTTCGTGGGCGGCGCCTTTTTTCTGATCTTTCGGCGAGCAGACGCGCCGCTCAGGATTCGTCCCACGCGCTAGTGATCGGCCGGCCAATTCGCCTGAGGCGCGAGCGGTGCTAGCCTGACGTCACGCACCCGTCAGAGGCGCGAGCTTGTCAGGGAGGCCAGCATGGCCAGAAGGACAGCCTATGCGACTGGGGAAACCCAGTCGGTTTTCTTCCGTGCGTGCGACATCACCAAGCCCGAACCGCCGGTCCTGCGCCACGGCGGACCCTGTTTCGACTGGGGCCGCGCGACGCTGGTGGCGCTGTGCGTGGTGTTCTTCGCCGGACTGGCGACCTTGGCCTACGCGGCGCTGGGTTAGAGAACCTTCTCCCTCTCCCGCAAGGGAGAAGGGGACGTCTTTCATGGCGGTCAAACCGAACGCCGTTCCGCCACCTTGCTCCGTCCCCCCAACCCCACCTAAGCTCCCTCCGCGTCGAGGCGGGGGCCGGCGCGCGTCGCGATTTCAACGCGCCCACGCGGAGAGCCGCATGCGCGCCCCCGACAGCGATCTGTGGAACGAGGACCTGGCCCCGACCAGCGCGGCGCAACGCACCTGGCGTTGGCGGCATTTCGCGGCCCTGTGGCTGGGCATGGTCATCTGCGTGCCGGCCTACATGCTGGCCTCGGGCCTGATCGAGCAGGGCATGTCGGCCGGGCAGGCGGTAGCGACCGTGCTGCTGGGCAATCTGGTCGTGCTGGTCCCGATGCTGCTGATCGGTCACGCCGGCGCGCGCTGGGGCGTGCCCTACGCGGTGCTGGCGCGCGCCTCGTTCGGCTGGAAGGGCGCGCGGATCCCGGCGGTGGCGCGGGCCGTGGTCGCCTGCGGCTGGTACGGCATCCAGACCTGGATCGGCGGCGGAGCCCTGCTGACCCTGCTGGGGATCATCGTCGGCAGGAAGCTGGAGGGCGCGCCGCTGCCGGTGCTGGGCATCGGCGCCGGCCAACTGCTGGCCTTCTTCGCCTTCTGGGCCATCCAGCTGTTGTTCGTCACCAAGGGGCTGACGGCGGTGCGCAAGCTCGAGACCTGGACCGCGCCGATCAAGGTTCTGATCTGCGGCCTGATGGTCTGGTGGGCGGTGTCCAAGGCCGGCGGCCTGGGGCCGATCTTCCACCAGCCCTCGGCCTTCGTCGAAGGCGGCCCCAAGGCCGGCCAGTTCTGGAGCGTCTTCGCGCCGGCCCTGACCGCCATGGTCGGGTTCTGGGCCACCCTGGCGCTGAACATCCCCGATTTCACGCGCTTCGCCCGGGCCCAGTCGGACCAGATCATCGGCCAGGCGGTGGGCCTGCCCGCGCCGATGGGCCTGCTGGCCCTGGTCAGCGTCGTGACGACCTCGGCCACCACCCTGGTGTTCGGCAAGGCGATCTGGGATCCGGTGCAGCTGGCCGGCGACATCGGCGGGATCGCGGTCGTCGTGGGCCTGCTGATCATCAGCCTCGACACGGTGTGCTGCAACATCGCCGCCAATCTGGTCGGGCCGGCCTACGACTTCTCGGCCCTGTGGCCCAGCAAGATCAGCTATCGCACCGGCGGCTGGATCACGGCCGGGATCGGCGTGCTGATCATGCCCTGGAAGCTGCTGGAGACCACCCAGGGCTACATCTTCACCTGGCTGGTCGGCTACGGCGCCTTGCTGGGGCCGATCGCCGGCATCCTGATCGTCGACTACTGGCTGGTGCGGAAGGCCGAGCTGGCCGTCGACGACCTCTATGTCCGGGACGGGGCCTACGCCTATCGCGGCGGCTGGAACCCGGCGGCGATCGTGGCGCTGGTCCTGGGCTTGCTGCCGAACCTGCCGGGCTTCCTGGCGGCCGCCGCGCCGCATGTGTTTGGCGGCGTGGGCGGGTTCTGGACCGGGCTCTATACCTATGCCTGGTTCGTGGGCCTGGCGATCGCGGCGACGGTGTACGGGGTGATGATGCGGGGCAGGGCGTAGGGGCGCTTGCAGCCTTTCTCACTTGCCTCCCAGCGCAAAAGCCGCATTTAAGCGCCCATGCGCCGCTTCTCCTTTTCCGATCCTGGTTTCGCCGCCGCCTTCAAGGCGTTCCTCGATGAGCGCCGCGGCTCGCCGGCCGATGTCGACGCCGCCGTGGCCGACGTGCTGGAGGCCGTGCGCGTCAACGGCGTCGAGGCCGTGCTCGACTACACGCGGCGCTTCGACAAGGTCGAGCTGACCGCCGAGACCATCCGCGTCACGCCCGAGGAGATCGAGCAGGGCGCCGCCGACACCCCCGCCGACGTGCGCGAGGCCATCGCCTTCGCCGCCGCCCGCATCCGCGCCTATCACGCTCGCCAGCGCCCGGCCGACCAGGCCTGGACCGACGAGGCCGGGGTCGAGCTGGGCTGGCGCTGGACGGCGCTGGAGGCGGTGGGCGTCTACGTCCCCGGCGGCCGCGCGGCCTATCCTTCGACCGTGCTGATGAACGCCGTGCCCGCCCAGGTGGCCGGCGTCGACCGCATCGCCATGGTCACCCCGCCCGGCAAGCTGCAGCCGGCCGTGCTGGCCGCCGCCAAGGAAGCCGGCGTCACCGAGATCTGGCGTATCGGCGGAGCTCAGGCCGTCGCGGCCTTGGCCTATGGGGCGGGGCCCATCCAGTCCGTCGACAAGATCGTCGGGCCGGGCAACGCCTATGTCACCGCCGCCAAGCGCCGCCTTTACGGCGTGGTCGGCATCGACGCCCTGGCCGGCCCGTCGGAGATCGTGGTGGTCGCCGATCGGGACAACAATCCCGACTGGATCGCCGCCGACTTGCTGAGCCAGGCCGAGCACGATCCGGCCGCCCAGTCGATCCTGATCACCGATGACGAGGCCTTCGCCGCCGCGGTCGAGGCCGCCGTGATTGAACGACTGAAGACCCTGGCCACCGGCGAGGACGCCGCCGCCTCGTGGCGCGACCACGGCGCGGTGATCATCGCCCCGCTGGACGAGAGCCCGGCCCTGGTCGACGCCATCGCGCCCGAGCACGTCGAGTTCGCGATCGACAACCCCGAGCGGCTGTCGGACCGCGTCCGTCACGCCGGGGCGATCTTCCTTGGGCGTGTCACGCCCGAGGCTATCGGCGACTATGTGGCCGGCTCGAACCACGTGCTGCCGACCAGCCGCGCGGCGCGCTTCCAGTCGGGCCTGTCGCTGTACGATTTCATCAAGCGCACCTCGATCGTGAAGTGCGACGCGGCCTCGTTCGGCATCCTGGGACCGCACACGGTCGCCCTGGCGACGGCCGAGGGACTGCCGGCCCACGCCCTGTCGGCGTCCATTAGGTTGCCTTCTGGCGACTGACGCGCGAACCTCCCGCGTCAGATGAGCACCGACGACCGCGCCAGCCACCGGATCAAGTCGATCGTGATCGACGAGGACAGCCTCGCGGCCGCGTCGCGCGACCAGGAGCAGGAGCGTCAGGTCGCGATCTTCGATCTGCTGGACGCCAACTATTTCGAGCCGGTCGAGGCGCAGGCGGGCCCCTACGACATCAAGCTGTCGCTGATCGAGAACCGGCTGGCCTTCGACATCGCCGGGCCGGGACCCGTGGAAGAGCGCTACGAGCGCCGCCACCTGCTGTCGCTGTCGCCGTTCCGGGGCGTGATCAAGGACTACTTCATGATCTGCGACAGCTACTACGCGGCGATCCGCAATTCGACGCCGCAGCAGATCGAGGCCTTGGACATGGGCCGGCGCGGCCTGCACAACGAAGGCTCGAGCCTGCTGCGCGAGCGCCTGGACGGCAAGGTCAAGACCGACCTGGACACCGCCCGCCGGCTGTTCACCCTGATCTGCGCGCTGCACTGGCGGGGTTGAGGGCGCGTGTCGGATTCACTGCCGGACGCGGTGCTGTTCGCCTGCAACTACAACCGCGTGCGCTCGCCGATGGCCGAGGGGCTGTTCAAGCGCTTCTACGGCACGCGGGCGTTCGTCGATTCCTGCGGGCTGAAGGCCGATCCGGCCGGGGAGGGGGTCGACCCCTTCGTGATCGTGGTCATGGACGAGCTGGGCCTGGACGTCTCCGATCACAGGCCCAAGACCTTCGTCCAGCTCGAGGACGACAGCTTCGACGTCGTCGTCTCGCTGACCCCCGAGGCCCAGCATCGAGCGGTCGAGCTGTCGCGTGATCGGGCGGTCGAGATCGAGTACTGGCCGACCCACGATCCCACCCTGGTGGACGGCTCGCGGGAGGCCAGGCTGGAGGCCTATCGCGAGGTTCGCGACGCCCTCGCCGAGGCGATCAAGAGACGTTTCGGCGCGCCATCGACGTTTGGGGGGTAATTGCGTTATAGAGGCGCCTCGCCGCGAAGGGCCTCGTCCTGACTCCCCCGTCAGGCGTACCCTCGCGGCAATCTGATTCGTCCCTTTGAGAGGCCTGATGGCTAAGGAAGAACTGCTCGAGTTTCCCGGTACGGTCAGCGAATTGCTGCCGAACGCCACGTTTCGCGTGAAGCTGGAAAACGACCACGAGATCATCGCCCACACCGCCGGCAAGATGCGCAAGAACCGCATCCGTGTGCTGGCCGGCGACAAGGTCCTGGTCGAAATGACCCCCTACGACCTGACCAAGGGCCGTATCACCTACCGCTTCAAGTAGGCCGCCCATGGCATCGCGAATGGCCGCCCAGCCGTCGCTGGTCCTGGCCAGCGCGAGCCCCCGGCGCCTCGACCTGCTGGCCCAGGTCGGCGTTACGCCCGACCGGGTCGACCCCGCCGACATCGACGAGTCCCCGCTGCGCGACGAGACCCCGCGCCGCCACGCCCTGCGCCTGGCGCGGGAGAAGGCGCGCGCCGTCGCCGACCGCGCGCCGGGCGACTTCGTGCTGGCCGCCGACACGGTGGTGGCCGTCGGTCGCCGCATCCTGCCCAAGGCGGAGACCGAGGCCGACGTCCTCTACTGTCTGAAACTGCTGTCCGGCCGGAACCACAAGGTGCTGACCGGCGTGGCCCTGATCGCGCCCGACGGCCGCGAGGCCTCGCGCCTGGTCGAGACCAGGGTCGGCTTCAAGCGCCTGTCCGACGCCGAGCGCTACGGCTACGTCGCCAGCGGCCAATGGAAGGGCAAGGCCGGCGGCTATGGCGTCCAGGGCCTAGCTGGCGGCTTCATCACCGACCTGCAGGGCTCCTATCCCAGCGTCGTGGGCCTGCCGCTGTACGAAACCCTGAACCTGCTCTCCGGCCTGGGGTATCGCGCATGAGCGCCAAGTCATGAGTGAACGCAGAGCCTATCTCTATACCGGCGTCGGCGAGACGGTCGGGGTGGTGACCCTGGACGGCCGGCCCGAGCGCCTGTTCGTCGCCTGGCCCGGCGACGACCCATTGGACGCCGAGGGCGTGCGCGGCGTCGCCCGCGTCAGGAAGATCGAGAAGGCTTTCGCCTCGGCCTTCGTGCAGCTGCCGGGCGGCCAGGACGCCATTCTGCCGCTACGCCCCGACATGCCGCCGCTGGTTGAAGGCGGACTCGTCGAGATCGAAATCAAGACCGCCGCCCGCCTGGGCAAGGCCGCCGTGGCCCGCTTCGTCGCCGAAGGGCAGGGCGAGCCGCGCGTGCTGGAGGCCGCCCCGACCATCGAGGACCGTCTGCGCCATCTGGTGAAGGCTGGCTCGCCCACCACCGGCGACAAGGCCCTGCTCGCCGTCGAGGAGGCCGAGAGCGACGCCCTGACCACCGTTTTCGCGCTGCCGGGCGGCGGTGACATCGCCGTCGAACCGACGCGGGCCCTGACGGCCGTCGACGTCGACCTGGGCGCGCGGGAGGCGACCGATTCGAAGCGCGCCGCCCGCCAGGCCAACATGGCGGCGCTGAGCGTCGCGGCGCGGGTGCTGCGATTGAAGGGCCTGGGCGGCATCGTCGTCTTCGACCTGGTCGGCCGCGGTCACGACGGCCAGGCCCTGACCACCGCCGCCCGCAACGCCTTCGCGCCGGACAATCCCGGCGTCGGCGTCGGGGCGATCAGCAAGTTCGGGACGCTGGAGATGATCGTGCCGCGCCGCGCGCCGCCGATTCTCGACCGGCTGCTGGCCGAAGGCGGCGCGCCGAATCCCCGCTATGTCGCCCGCCGCCTGGCGCGGGCGCTGGAACGCGAGGGCAGGGCCGATCCCGGCGGGCGTCTGACGGCCCGCTGCGCGACCGCCGTCGCCGAAGCCTTCGCGGCCGAACTGGACGCCGGCGTGGCCGAGCGCCTGGGCCGTCGTTTCGTCATCGAATCCCGATCCGACTGGCCGGTCGATCGTCTGGAGGTGTCCGCCACATGAGCACGGGGTGCCCGATCTGCGGCAAGCCGGTTGATTCCGCCTTCCGCCCATTCTGTTCCAAGCGCTGCTCGGACGTCGACCTTCAGCGGTGGCTGAGCGACCGCTATGTCGTCCCCGGCGCGGAGGACGGCGACGAGAATCCGTCCGCAAATCCCTCGTCCGAAGACATCGACAGGGAATGACAAAAGGGCGCTGGACTTCCCGTTCGGCCTCACTTATAGACCCGGCTCCTCGCTGCAAGGCGAGGTCGCCAAGGCGGTTTTGATCGCCAAAGCCCGGATGCCTGGGTAGCTCAGTTGGTAGAGCAGCGGATTGAAAATCCGCGTGTCGCTGGTTCGATTCCGGCCCCAGGCACCACTTTTCTGGACGTGAAACCTCATTCCGGGTCGCCTGGCGCCACGTGGGCCGCAGGTCGGCCCCGTTGTCGTTCTTTCGTCATCGCGGCCTTTGATCCATTGGGCCGAGGTCCCATCTGCCAAGTCGGCGGGCGCCTTTCTTCATCGACCAGCGTTTTGTTGCCTTGCTGCAGTGCAGCATGGTTTTTCTCGTTATCTGGGAAAAACCGCCCCTATTTCCGGAAAATCCTTTTGTGCGCTGCGGTGGAGGCCGGGTGCGTGGGCCGTCTACGACGATTTTGTGCCCACACGAGCCCCTTGACGGTGCGAAAAGGGGTTGCCAAAGGACCACAGCCGCAATTCTAACATTGCGGTAAGACCGGAGCCCTCAACAGGGCCTCGGTCGCCCGCGCTTCGAAACGATCCTTCTGGAGGCTTGGTCCTCGTGAGGGGCGTAACGGGTCGAGCGCAGCGAAGCGGGTCCGCCAGGTTGGGAGAGCAATCGACCTCCAGGTGGGCTATTCAGAGTTAGGGTGGAGACGCTCTCGCGCGACGACCCTCGGTCCAAACGTGCTAGACCAATCAGGAACTGGCGACAGATGCTCGACATTAAACGGAAGACCCCCCTCATCGCTCTCGTCGGCGCCGTGGCGCTGATGGTGAGCGCCCCGGCTTTTGCCCAAGACGCCGCGGCTCCGGCCCCCGCGACTTCGGAAGCCGCCGCCCCCGCCGACGCTGCCGCCGCTCCGGCCGCCGCTCCGGCTCCCGAAGCTCCGCCGGCTGACGTCGCCGCTGCTGAAGGCAAGAAAAACGGCGCGCTGACCCCCGTCGGCATGTTCCTCGCCGCCGGCGCCGTCGTGAAGGTCGTCATGATCGGCCTGCTGCTCTCGTCGGTCTTCTCGTGGGTTCTGCTGCTCACCAAGATTTTCGAGTTCGCTGGCCTGAACAAGCAGTCGGACAAGTTCCTGGAAGCCTTCCGCGGCGCTCGCTCGATCGCCGACATCGCGCGCATCAGCTCGTCGGAAGAATTCGAAGGCAACCCGATGGCCGACATGGCCGCCGCCGCCTCGCAGGAAGTCGAACTGTCGCGTCAAGCGGGTCTGGCCGTCGCCGGCGAGCATCGTGACTCGACGCTGGCTCGCGCCACCTACGCCATCAGCGCGGTGCAAGCCTCGCTGGCCAAGCGTCTGTCGGGCGGCATGGTGTTCCTGGCCTCGGTCGGTTCGGCCGGTCCGTTCATCGGTCTGTTCGGTACGGTGTACGGCATCATGACGTCGTTCATCGGCATCGCGAACACCAACACGACCAACCTCGCCGTCGTGGCGCCGGGTATCGCTGAAGCCCTGCTCGCCACCGGTATCGGTCTCTTCGCCGCTATCCCGGCCGTTATCTTCTACAACTACTTCCAGACCCGTATCTCGGGTTACGGCACCCGCTCGGAAGGTTTCGTTGCTGAACTGATGAACGCCATCTCGCGTCAGCTCGACAAGGGGGCGTAACACCCATGGCCGCCAAACTCTCAGGCGGTGGGGGCGACAGGTTCAACGTCGAACAGAACAGCGACATCAACGTCACGCCCTTCGTGGACGTCATGCTGGTGCTCCTGATCATCTTCATGGTGGCCGCTCCGCTGGCCTCCGTGTCGATCGAAGTGAACCTGCCCGCGGCGGTGGCGAAAGCAACTCCCAACCCGCCGAAGCCAGTCTACATCTCGATCAAACAGTCGGGAGCGCTCTTCATCGGTGACAATCCGACCACGATCGACGAGATCGGGCAGGACATTGTGAAGGGCATGGGCCGTCGCGATCCGACCAAGGAGCGCATTTTCATCCGGGCCGACGAGAAGGTTCGCTACGGGGCTTTCATGGAGGTGATGAACACCCTCCAGGATAACGGCTTCTACAGCGTGGCTCTCGTTGGACGGGATGATAGCTAGGTAGGGGTGCTGCATGGCTGAACAACAAACGCCCGAGCATCGCCACTACGATCCGCTCACTTCGGAAGGTCCGCGTCGCAAGAAGGGTATGGGCCCCTTCGGTATCGCGCTCGTCGTGGTCTGCGGCGTTCACGCACTCCTCTTCGCCTATCTGGCGAAGCAGAAGTTCGAAGCGGTAATGCAGGAGTATTCGGACGACGCCGTGGACGTGGAGCTGCCTCCGCCGCCCCCGCCGCCGCCGCCGCCTCCTCCGCCGCCGCCGCCGACCAATGAACCGCCGCCGCCTCCGGCCGTGGTCCAGCCGCGTCCCCCGGTGGCTCCGCCGCCGGACGTGACGCCGCCGCCGCCGCTGCCGATCCCGCCCGTCGAAAAGCGGGTGGAACAGACGGCTCCGCCGGTGATCTCCGCCGTGCCGCCGGTTCCTTCGAACCCGCCGGCTCGCGCCTCGGTGATCACCCGTCCGGATTGGGCCCGCAAGCCCAACGCGGACGACATGGCCCGGTACTATCCGGACCGTGCTCAGCGGATGGAAGTCAGCGGTCGCGCGACGATCTCGTGCACCGTGACGGCCAAGGGGACTCTGGAGGGCTGCTCGATAGTGTCCGAGAACCCCGCCGACATGGGCTTCGGGGACGCCGCGCTGAAGCTGGCGCGTCTGTTCCGGATGAAGCCCAAGACCCTCGACGGCGCGCCCGTCGACGGTGGTCAGGTGACGGTCCCGCTGGTGTTCCAAGTCCCGCAATAGGACCTGGACCAAGGCGACAACAAGGAAGCGCCCCGGAGTTTCGGCTCCGGGGCGTTTTCCTTTGGGAAACGCTCGTTCGGGGCAGGCGTGTTTTCCGTTGGAAGACGCCGTTCGAGCCGAGTGCGTTTTCCTGTTAAAATCGCCTGGATCGGCGCTTGATTGCGCGGACCGATCCCACTAAAGACAACGCCTCGCGATAAGCCGCCTTAGCTCAGTTGGTTAGAGCGCTAGATTGTGGATCTAGAGGTCCTCGGTTCGAGCCCGAGAGGTGGTACCATCGCAAGCCTTTGAAAAGCCCTGGGGTTCGCCCCCGGGCTTTTTTACTGTCTCGACACCCTGGGTCGAATAGCCGACAAAAATGGCCAGAGTCGGGGATCCAAACGGCCACGCTTGGCGTTCCCCTTCCCGTATAAGGGGAACGGCGTATGCAGGGCTGTAGTGGGCGTCTGGTTCGGGCCGGCGCGGCGGCGATGATTATTCAAGCCGCGGCGTCGGGGATCGGTCATGCCCAGAACACGCCCAACGACCTGGCGGAGCTGTCGCTAGAGCAGCTTGGCGACATCCAGGTCACCTCCGTATCCAAGCGCGCCGAGACCGTGATGGACGCGCCGGCGGCGATCTATCTGATCAGCCGCGAGGACGCCCTCCGTTCGGGGGCCAACAGCCTGCCGGAACTGCTGCGCCTGGCGCCCAACCTGCAGGTCGCCCAGCGCAGCGCCAGCGCCTACGCCGTCACCGCCCGCGGCCTGAACGGCAATCCCGAGGCGCAGAACTTCTCCAACAAGCTGCTGGTCCTGATCGACGGCCGCACCGTCTATTCGCCGCTCTATTCCGGCGTCTATTGGGACACCCAGGACGTCCTGCCGGCCGATCTCGACCGCATCGAGGTGGTCAGCGGCCCCGGAGCGACCCTGTGGGGCGCCAACGCGGTCAACGGCGTCATCAACGTCACCACGCGCGCCGCCGACGAGACGCAGGGCTGGTATCTGCAGGGCCGGGGCGGGGACCAGGACCGCAGCGCCAGCGTCCGTTACGGCGGCCGAATGGGCGCGAACGGAGCATTCCGCGTCTATGCCCGAGGCGCGCATGTGGACGCCACGCGGACGGCCTCGGACACGTCGGCCGAGGATAGCTTTCGGCGCGGCCAAGGCGGCTTTCGGGCGGACTGGAACCTGGGTCAGGGCGAGGCGCTGACGCTGTCCGGCGACCTCTATGACGGCGCGGAGAACCTGGCCGGCGGCGGCCAGGAGGACGTCTCCGGCCGCAATCTCACCGCTCGCTGGCGGCGCGAAGCCGAGGGCTCCAGCCTGCAGGCCCAGGCCTATTACGACCACAATCGTAGGGCCACGTCCGGAGGCGGAGCCTTCGGATTGGATACCTACGATTTCGACCTGCAGCACGCTCTTACGCGCGATCACCACCAACTCGTCTGGGGCGGCGGAATCCGGCTCAGCCGCTACGATATCCGCAACACCGACAGCTTCCTGTTCTCGCCCTCGAGCCGGACGCTGCGGCTCTACAATCTCTTTCTGCAGGATCGCTACGCTCTCACGGATCGGGCCAGCCTGACCGTGGGGCTGAAGCTGGAGGACGGGCCCTATGCCGGCCCGCAGTGGTCGCCCAGTGTCCGGTTCGCCTGGCGCGCCGCCGAAGGCGTCAGCGTCTGGGCCGCGGCCTCGCGGGCGCTGCGGGTGGCCACGCCGTTCGACCGCGACGTGCTCGAGCGCCTGGGCGGGGTGGATTTCCTGGTCGGCGGCGGCGCCTTCCGGCCCGAGAAGCTGACGGCCTACGAGGTCGGCGGGCGGTTCAAGCCCAGCGCCCGGGCTCTGTTGTCGCTCTCGGCCTACTACAACGCCTACGATGATCTGCGCAGCATCGAGACGACCCCGGTCAGCTTCCTGCCCCTGCGCTGGGGCAACGGCATGGAGGGCCATGTCCGGGGCCTGGAGGCCTGGGGCGAGTACAGGGTCCAGCCCTGGTGGCGGCTGTCGGCGGGAGCGACCGCGCTGGAGAAGCACTTGAAGTTCAAGCCCGGGTCGAGCGGCATATTGGGCGTGGCCCAGGCCGGCGACGATCCGCGCCGGCAGGCCTTCCTGCGCTCGTCGATGGACCTGCCGCGCCGCGTCAGCCTGGACGCCGACCTGCGCTATGTTTCCGACCTGCCCGAGCCGCGCACCCCGTCCTACATGGAACTGGGCGGACGCCTGGCGTGGGCTATGAACGATCGCGCCGAGATCGCCCTGGTGGGCCGCAACCTGCTGCACGACCGCCATCCCGAATATCCGCAGGGGACGCAGATCCCCCGCGCCGTGAGTGTGGACCTGCAATGGCGGTTCTAGGCTCAGGGCGGCGGCGGACCGGGCCGCTGAGCCTGCTGACGGGTCTGGCGCTGTGTGTCGGCCTGACCGGTCCCGTACGGGCGGGTGACGCCTCGCTCGAATATGCGGTGAAGGCCAACTACCTCTACAAGTTCACGCCGTTCGTGGAGTGGCCGCCCACCGCGTTCGACGCGCCGACCAGTGCGTTCAACCTGTGCGTCGCGGGGCATGATCCGTTCGGCGCCGCCATGGACCGGGTCGTTCGCGATCGGCGCGTCGCCGACCATCCGGTGATGATCATCCGCCTGCCGGTGGTGGCCAAGGGTGCGGCCTGCCACCTGCTGTTCCTGGGACGCTCGCGGGTGCAGACGCCGCAGCAGATGCTGGCGGCGGTGGCCGGGCAGCCGGTGCTGACCGTCGCCGACCAGGGGCTCAGCGCCAAGGGCGCGATGGTCCAGTTCGTCCTGGCCGACGGCCGGGTGCGGTTCGAGATCCGGCCCGACGCCGTCCAGGCCGGCGGCCTGACCCTGAGCTCCAAGCTCCAGGCGCTGTCGGCGGCGCCGCAAAAAGGAGACAGTCGATGAGCCGGAAAGGCCCGCTCGGCTGGTCGCGGACGCGTCCCGCCCTCACGCTGTCCATCGCCGTGGGCCTGGCGATCGCCATCGTGGCGGCCGCCTTCGCCATGGCCGTCTACAACGAGCACCTGAGCCAGCAGGAACGGATCCGCCAGGCGGAGGTGCAGGTGCGGATCCTGGCCGGCAGCGTGGCCGCGCCCCTGGCCTTCGACGATCGGGCGGCCACCAAGGAGTATGTCAACGCCCAGAGCTCCAATCCGGACGTCGAGGCGGTGGCCGCCTACGACATGCAGGGACGGCTGGCCGCCAGCTTCGTGCGCACGGGACCGGGTCTGCCCTCCCGAAACACGCTGGGCCCGCCGCGCAACGACGGCTCCCGCCTGGTGGTGACCTCGCCCGTGACCGAGGGCGAGACGATGCTGGGTTCGGTCTATCTGCGCACCGCGCTGGAATCGCCGGCGCGGCGGGCCATGCGCTATGCCGGCTTCGCCCTGCTGATCGTCATGGCCGCGCTGCTGGTCGCCGTGCTGGGCGTGGCCAACGCCCGCGAGGTCGAGGCCTATCGCAAGCTCCAGGCCGAGATCCGCGAGCGCGAAAAGGCCGAGGAAGCGCTGCGCCAGTCGCAGAAGATGGAGGCCATGGGCCAGCTCACGGGCGGCGTGGCCCACGACTTCAACAACCTGCTGATGGTCGCTTCCAGCGGCATCGACCTGCTGGATCGCACTACCGACCCGGCGCGGCGCGAGCGCCTGCGCCAGGGCGTGCGCCAGGCCATCGACCGGGGCGCCAGCCTGACCCAGCAACTCCTGGCCTTCTCGCGCCGCACGCCGCTGAAGCCCGAGGTCGTCGACATCGGCGAGCGCCTGGCCGGCATGCACGCCCTGCTGGACCGCTCGCTGCGCGAGGACGTGACGGTCGAGGTCAAGCTGCCCGCCGGCCTCTGGCGGATCGAGGTCGACGCCTCGCAGCTGGAGGTGGCGGTGCTGAACATCGCCATCAACGCTCGCGACGCCATGCCCGACGGCGGCACGATCATCATCGAGGCGCGCAACGAGCCGTCCGGTCGCCCGGACGGCGCCGGCGATCTCGTCCGGCTGGCGATCCGCGACACGGGCGTGGGCGTCGCCCCCGAGATGCTGAGCCGGGTGTTCGAGCCGTTCTTCACCACCAAGGCGGTCGGCAAGGGCACCGGCCTGGGCCTGTCGCAGGTCTACGGCTTCGCCCGCGCCTCGGGCGGCGAGGCGGGGGTGGAAAGCAAGCTGGGCGAGGGCACCACCGTGTGGCTGCGGATCCCGCGCTCGACCAAGGCGGCGACCGTCGAGCCCGCCGCCCTCCCTCCGCGACCGTCCACCTCCACCGGCCGCCATCGCATCCTGCTGGTCGAGGACGACGACAATGTCGCCCAGCTGGTCGAGGAGATGCTGCGCGAGCTGGGCTACGAGGTGGTGCGTGCGGGCGACGCCCTGGCGGCCCTGGAGGTGTTGCGCAACGACAGCGCGTTCGACCTGGTGTTCAGCGACATGGTCATGCCCGGCGACGTCGGCGGCCTGGACCTGGCGCGCGACATCTCGCGCCTGCGGCCCAACCTGCCGGTGATCCTGACCACCGGTTACAGCGCCGCGGCCGCCGCCGCGACCAACGAGGGGCGGCGGGTCTTGATCAAGCCCTACCGGATCGAAGCCCTGGCCGCCGAGTTCGACGCGGCCCTGTCGGGCGTCGCGCGGGCCAGCTAGGGCGCCAACTGGACTGTCGGAACGACTTTCGCCGGGGATCGGTTGAACTCGATCACCTCAAGGAGGAAGCCATGTCC
Source organism: Caulobacter sp. Root343 (assembly GCF_001425745.1). Taxonomy (GTDB): domain Bacteria; phylum Pseudomonadota; class Alphaproteobacteria; order Caulobacterales; family Caulobacteraceae; genus Caulobacter. The sequence continues at coordinate 661,230 of NZ_LMDF01000006.1, forward strand.
AAAGCGCCCCCCATCCCGCCCGAACAGCGCGCCTTCAAGGGTCAGAAGCCCGACATCGAAGGCAAGGGCGGCCACGACAGCCTGCAGAGCAATGATCCCGGCAATGCGGACGTGAATCTCGACGAGCAGGGCCGTCACGGCAATCTGCGCCAGAACACCAGCCGCTCGGGCAACGTCCAGGACCGCTGAGTTCCGGTGTCGGACAGTCGGCTGTCCGACACTGAAAACGTTTCTCATTCGAGAGTTTAGCAGAAGCGGAACGGGTCGGGGCGTCCGGGTGTTGGTTGGCGGTCGGGGATATCGAGGGAGACATTCAATGGCCGCTGCCGCCAAGAGTTCGTCGAGCAAGACCAAGTCCGCCAAGCCGCGCCGCACGCGGCGTACGAGCCGGCGCGATCCGTTGGCCATCACCCTGCTCAAGAAGGATCACCGTGAGGTCGAGGGCTGGTTCGACGAATACGAACAGCTGGAGAAGGACGCCGAGAAGCTGGAGCTGTTCAACAAGATCGCCCTGGCCTTGAAGGTCCACACCCAGATCGAGGAGGAGATCTTCTATCCGGAGAACCGCGGCGAGGTCGAAGACGACCTGATGGACGAGGCCTATGTCGAGCACGACGGGGCCAAGAAGCTGATCGCCGAGATCGAGGCGATGAAGCCGGGCGAGGAGTTCTACGACGCCAAGGTCAAGGTGCTGGGCGAGTACATCAAGCACCACGTCAAGGAAGAGGAACAACCCGGCGGCATGTTCGCCCAGGCCAAGAAAGGCGACGAGGACCTCGAAGCCATGGGCGAGCGCCTGAAGCTGCGTAAGGAAGAGCTGATGACCCAGCTCGGCGGCAAGTCGGCGCACTAGGCTCTTTGTTCCTCCCCCGCGTCGCGGGGGGAGGTGGCCTAGAGGGCCGGAGGGGGCCAGCTGGACCTAGGGCCGCACTAGCCCCCTCAGTCGCTCCGCGACAGCTCCCCCGCATCGCGGGGGAGCATCGCTCATGCCAATCAAACCCCCGCCAATTCCCCCGCCAGCCGCAGGTCCTCCACGAACTCGGCATAGGCCCGCGCCTTGGCCGCCGCGTCGGGGACCCGCAGCAGGAACGACGGGTGATAGGTCACCAAGCCCTGGGCCTGGTCGGGCAGTTGCAGCGGCTTGCCGCGGTTGGCGCCGATCGGGGTCGCCTTGCCGACCACCGCCAGGGCGGCCGTCGCGCCCAGCGCCACGATCACGCGCGGCCGCACCAGGCGGCGCTCGGCGTCCAGCCACCAGCGGCAGGCGGTGACCTCGCCCCGGTTCGGCGTCTTGTGGATGCGCCGCTTGCCGCGCGGCTCGTGCTTGAAGTGCTTGACGGCGTTGGTGACGAAGGCCCGGTCGCGCGGCACGCCGGCCTCGGCCAGGGCCTTGTCGAAGATCTGACCGGCCGGACCGACGAACGGCCGCCCCGCCAGGTCTTCCTGGTCGCCCGGCTGTTCGCCGACGAACATCAGCGGAGCGTGGGCCGCGCCTTCGCCCGGCACACCCTGGGTGGCGTCGCGCCACAGGTCGCAGCGGCGGCAGACCTGAATCCCGGCCTCGACCTCGTCCAGGCTGGCCGGAACCCGGTCGCCGGCGGCGACCTCGCGCGCCGCATGCGGTCCGGTCTTGAGCGCGCGATCCGGAGGCGAACGGGGCGGGGCGACGGCCATGGCGACGACGGTTGTTCCTGCGCGGTTTCGATCCGCTGCGGAATGATCCGCATCGCCGCCGGGTTCCGTCGATTGCGTCGATAGTTCTTGATTTGTTCCAGATGATCTTCCCGCGCGACACGGCCTGACGGACGTATCGCGCGGGAAGGAAAGCGCCGGGAGGCGAAGCCGTGGAGCCCGCCTCCCGCCGAAGGCTTAGCCGTTGACGGCGTCCTTCAGTTGCTTGGCCGGCGTGAAGGCGACCTTCTTGCTGGCGGCGATCTCGATGGTCGCGCCCGTGGCCGGGTTGCGGCCGGTGCGGGCCGGCTTGGCCTGGACCTTGAACTTGCCAAAGCCCGGGATCGAGACTTCTTCGCCCTTCACGGCCGCGTCGGAGATCGCCTTGAAGACGCCGTCGATGATGGCCTTGGCTTGGGTCTTGGTCAGCTTGTCGTCGGCGGCGACAGCAGCGTCGACCAGATCGGAAACGTTCGTCATCTCTAAGCTCATTCCTGTGAATCAGGGAAGTTCGAGCCTGACGAGACCGATCGCGTTTGTCACCCGCCCGGAAAGGTTAAAACGCCGATTCACGGGGACAAAACGCCCGTGGGCCGGGGATTCTTACGATTCCTCCGCCCTCGGAACGGTCAAGCTAGGGGTAAAAGCGTTAATGATGGTCTCTAAGGTGGACCATCTGGTGACTCGCGCGGTAGGTGATTCTGCACGGGAATCGCGTTGGTGAGGGTTCGCGGGGCGATTTCCAGAGGCGCGAACGCTCGTCAGGGCGCGAGGATAGAACCCCTCTCTCTTTGAGAGAGGGAGGGGCCCGCGCCGCAGGCGTGGGAGGGTGAGAGGTTAGGCGAAGCCGGTCAGTGATTTCGCTCAAACTGCTGAGTTTCAGGATTTATCGGTGAGCTGTGTAACCACTCACCCTCCCATGCTGCGCATGGGCCCCTCCCTCTCTCTCAGAGAGAGGGATGATGTAACTCACGAGCGTTCAGGCCTTTTCATCCTCCCCTCCAGAACCCGCCGTATGCTTCTTCTCACCTCGTCGCGAGGAAAGGGCGCATGGCCAGCGACCGATTGCGGCGGCGGGGGGCGATCGAGCGGCGAAGGTCCGAGGGGGATACTCGGACGGTCCG
>NZ_LMDF01000006.1:664088-1134861 GCF_001425745.1 Caulobacter sp. Root343
GGTCGCGCGGAGCGTCTGGCTTCGTCGAAACGGTACTTACAAACTCACACTCCGGACGCTGTCCGGCGCTCCGCGTCCCTTTCCATCCCTTCAGCGGCCAGCCGCGTGAGGCGGCGGAGCCGTGTTCGCGGCGCAAATCGACAAGACCGGAACGCCGGCCGGCCTCTAGCCATTTCCTCCTGCACGCACAGGAGAAACGCCATGACCGATGTCGATACCGATGGCTGGGACGAGCAGGACGGCGCAGAGGCGCTGGACGAGGACGTGGTCGGCAAGGACGGCGAGCTGCGCACCTTCGAGGAGTTGCCCGACGTGCTGGACGTGACCCAGGCAGAGGGTGACGCCGACGATGACGACGCCTTGATCGGCGAAGAGCTGGACGACGACGAGATCATCGCACTCGAGCAGGACGACGATCCCGGCGACGGTCGCGACGTCGACGACGAGCGGCCCGAAGTCTTCGACGGCGAATAGAGGGCGGCGATGGCGGCGCGCAAGCTGGCGGCCTACGCGGCCAAACGCGACTTCAAGGTCACCGCCGAACCGTCCGGCGAGGTCGGCGTCGCCGCCTCGGAACGGGCGCGGTTCGTGATCCAGAAGCATGACGCCACGCGGCTGCACTACGATTTGCGGCTGGAGCACGAGGGCGTGTTTCTGTCCTGGGCCGTGACCAAGGGCCCCTCGCGCGATCCGCACGACCGGCGCCTGGCGGTGCATGTCGAGGACCATCCGCTGGCCTATGGCGACTTCGAGGGCACGATCCCCAAGGGCCAGTACGGCGGCGGCACGGTGATGCTGTGGGACCGCGGCTGGTGGGCGCCCGAGCCAGGCTTCGACCTCCAGAAGGGGTTGAAGAAGGGCGAGATCAAGCTGGTCTTCGCCGGCGAGCGGATGAAGGGCGGCTACGTGCTCGTCCGGATCAACAACGACAGGCTAGGCGGCGGCAAGCGCGAGAACTGGCTGCTGATCAAGCATCGCGACGAGTTCGCCATCGAGGGCGACACGGACTTCCTGAAGGATACGTCCTTCTCGATCGCCTCGGGCCGGACCATGGAGCAGATCGCGGCCGGCAAGGGCAAGGCCCCGACGCCGTTCATGACCAAGGCCGGGCCGGCCTCGGACGCCGTCTGGAACAGCAAGGGCTCGCCCGAGGCCAGCGCCGAGCAAGCCGCCGAGGAGACCGGCGCGCCGAAAGGCCGTGAGGCGAAAGGCAAGCCGACCCCTAAATCAAAGCCGGCCGCGAAACCGGGACGAAAGGCGGCCATGCCAGACTTCGTGCCGCCGCAGCTGTGCAAGCTGGTCGACCGCCCGCCGGCCGGCGGCGACTGGGTCCACGAGATCAAGTTCGACGGCTATCGGATGCAGTTGCGCGTCGAGGGCGGCAAGCCCGCGCTGCGCACCCGCGCCGGCCTGGATTGGAGCGCGCGCTTTCCCCAGCTGATCAAGGACGCGGCGGGCTTCCCCGACTGCCTGATCGACGGCGAGGTCGTGGCCCTCGACGAGGCCGGCTCGCCCAGTTTCGCCGGCCTGCAGGCGGCCTTGGCCGAGGAGGACACAGGCGACCTGATCTTCTTCGTCTTCGACCTGCTGCACGCCGAGGGCGAGGACCTGACCGACCAGCCGCTGTCGGACCGCAAGAATCGCTTGAAGACCTTGCTGCCCTCCGCTTCCCAAAAGGGCGGCGAACGCATCCGCTATGTCGAGCACTTCCAGAGCGGCGGCGAGGCGGTGCTGCAGTCGGCCTGCCGGATGTCGCTGGAGGGCGTGGTCTCCAAGAAGCTCGACGCGCCCTATCGCTCAGGCAAGAGCGGGACCTGGACCAAGGCCAAGTGCCGGGCCGGCCACGAGGTGGTGATCGGCGGCTGGACCACCACCGGCGATGCGTTCCGTTCGCTGATCGTCGGGGTCTATCGCGACGGCGACCTGGTCCATGTCGGGCGGGTCGGGACGGGCTATGGCCGCGACAAGGTCGGCAAGCTGCTGCCCAAGCTGAAGGCCAACGCCCGCAAGACCTCGCCGTTCAGCGGCAAGGGCGCGCCGCGCGGCGGTCCCAACGTGCACTGGGTAGAGCCCGTCCTGGTGGCCGAGATCGAGTTCGCCGGCTTCACCGGCGACGGCTCGGTGCGCCAGGCCTCGTTCAAGGGCCTGCGCGAGGACAAGCCGGCCCAGGCCGTCGAGGCCGAGGCCCCGGCGCCGGCCGAGCAGGTCGAGCTGGCCCAGCCCAAGGCCGCCACCCCGGCCAGGCGCTCCGGCGGCAAGGCCTCGGTGCTGGGCGTGGCGATCTCCAATCCCGATAAGCCGCTGTGGCCGGATGCGGGCGATGGGACGCCGGGCACCAAGCTGGATCTGGTCGAATATTTCGAGGCGGTCGGGCCGTGGATGCTGGAGCATATCAAGGGCCGCCCGTGCTCGGTGATCCGCACCCCCGACGGCATTGGCGGCGAGACCTTCTTCCAACGCCATTCGGGCAAGGGCGTCTCGGCCTTGATCGACGACGTGACCGTCAGCGGCGACCGCAAGCCCTATCTGATGTTCAACACCCTGGAGAGCCTGGTCGCCGCCGGCCAATGGGGCGCGACCGAGCTGCACCCGTGGAACTGCCGGCCGGATGCTCCCGAGGTTCCGGGCCGCCTGGTCTTCGACCTCGACCCCGCGCCCGATGTGCCGTTCGAGGCCGTGGTCGAAGGGGCGCGCGAGATCCGCGACCGGCTGGAGGCCCTGGGCCTCGTGCCATTCTGCAAGACCACGGGCGGCAAGGGGCTGCACGTGGTGACGCCGCTGAAGGCCCCAGGGAAGGGGAGCAAGGTCGACTGGCCCGCCGCCAAGGCCTTCGCCCGCGAGGTCTGCGCCCAGATGGCCGCCGACAGTCCGGACCAGTACCTGATCAGCATGGCCAAGAAGGAGCGCGGCGGCCGGATCTTCCTCGACTACCTGCGCAACGACCGCATGAGCACGGCGGTCGCGCCGCTGTCGCCACGCGGGCGCTCCGGCGCGCCGGTGTCCTGGCCGGTCGCCTGGACCCAGGTGCGCAAGGGTCTGGATCCCTCGCGGTTCAACATCCGCACCGTGCCGGGGCTGCTGAAGGACCTCGACGCCTGGGACGCCTATGCCGACAGCGAGCGGGACCTGGCGCCGGCGATCAAGAAGCTGGGGAGCGCGAAGGCGAAATGACCCTGTCATCCCGGACAAGCGCGCAGCGCGCCGATCCGGGACCGCCGAAAGCGCTGAGTTCGTGGCGGTCCCGGGTCTCCGCTTCGCTTCGCCCGGGATGACAGGAAGAGGAGGTTTCGCTAACCCGCCTTCTTCCTCGGTGCGGCCTTGTGCGCGGTCTTCGCCGGAGCCTTGGCCGCCGGCTTCTTCCCGGCCGCCTTGGCCGGCGCCTTGCCCAGGCTGTTCCTCAAGGCCTCCATCAGGTCGACGACATTGGTGTCGGCGGGTTCCTCCACGGTGACCTTGCGGCTCTTGCCCTTCTGCTTTTCCTTGATCAGGGCGCGCAGGGCGTCTTCGTAGCGGTCGTTGAACTGCTCGGGATCGAACGGGCCTTCCTTCTGCTCAATGATCTTCTGGGCGATCTGGATCATCGCCGCGTCGGGCTTCTTCTCGGGAATGGCGTCGAAGTACGAGGCCGCGTCGCGCACTTCGCGGCGGGTGCGCAGGGACCAGGCGACCATGCCGTTGTCGCGCGGCTCGATCGCCAGCAGGCGCTCACGCTGGTGCATGACCACGCGTCCCAGGGCGACCTGACCCTCCTTGGTCATGGCCTCGCGGATCACGCCATAGGCCTCGGCGGCCAGCTTGCCGTCCGGGACCAGGAAATAGGGATTATCCCAGTAGAGCCGGTCGATCTCGTTGGCGGGGACGAAGCGCTCGATGTCGATGGTGCGGGTGCTCTCCAGGCGGACGCTGTCGATCTCGTCCTGGGTGATGACGACGTATTCGCCCTTCTCGTACTCATAGCCCTTGACGATGTCGGCGCGTTCGATGGGACCCAGGTCCGGATCGGTCGGGATCATCCGGATCCGGTTATGGGTCTTCTTGTGCAGCATGTTGAAGTGCACGTCGCCGCGCGAGTCGGTGGCGGTGTACATGGCGACGGGGCAGGTCACGAGCGACAGGCGCAGGTGGCCCTGCCAGGTGGGACGGCCAGCGGCCATGGGCGTTTCTCCGATCGAACCGAGTCAACGGCGGGGGTCGAGCGCCGTTCCCGTCAGGCTTGGCCGCACGAAGCCTGGGCGGCCTCCAGGAAGCGGATCACCGCCAGCTCGAACGCCCGGGCCGAGCGGCCGGGCTTCAGCGGCAGGGCGCCTTGCTGGTAGGCTTCCAGCACCAGCGGGTGGATGTACGACCCGCGGCAGACGGCGGCGGTGTTCCCGAGCAGGCCGGCGACGGCCTTGACGCAGGTGTTGACGTTGCGCTTGGCCTCGGCGGCGCTGCCGGCCTTGGGGACCAGGCACAGGGCCCGCGCGGCGGCCAGGGTGCCGGCCCAGGTGCGGAAGTCCTTGGCCGAGAAGTCCTCGCCGATCGCCTCGCGGATATAGGCGTTGACGTCGGCGCTCTCGACCGTGCGCCGCTGGCCGTCGTCGTCGAGATACTGGAACAATCGCTGGCCGGGGATGTCCTGGCAGGCCTTGACGATGCGGGCCAGGCGGCGGTCGCGGAAGCCGGTCGTGTGGACCTTGCCGCTCTTGCCCTTGAACTGGAACGTGCCGCCGACCCCGGACAGCTTGGCATGCCTGTCGCGCAGGGTGGTCAGGCCGAAGCTCTTGTTCTCCTTGGCGTAGGCCTCGTTGCCGACCCGGATCAGGGTCAGCTCCATCAGCCGGACCACTGCGGCGACGACCTTCTCGCGCGGCAGGCCTCGGCGGGCGAGGTCGGCCTCGACCCTGGCTCGCAGCTTCGGCAACGCGCGGCCGAAGGCGATCATGCGGCCGAACTTCAGGCCGTCGCGGTCGCGCCGCCAGGCGTCGTGATAGCGGTACTGCTTGCGCCCCTTCTGGTCGCGGCCAGTCGCCTGGATGTGGCCGCGCGGCGAGGGGCAGATCCAGACCTCGGTCCAGGCTGGCGGAATGGCCAGGGCGCGGATGCGGTCCAGGGTCGCCGCGTCGGAGATCCGGTCGCCGTCCGGATCGCGATAGTCGAACCCGCTCTTGGTCTGGACGCGCCGTATGCCCGGATCGTCGTCATTGACGTACAGCAGGCCGGACGCGGCCGGCGGACTCCCCATCGTATCGCGTGGCATCTCGCCCGCCCTCGTGACCGCTCCGTTCCAGGATCAACGGCGCGCGGGAAGCCGGGGTTCCGGACACGAAAAAGGCCCGCGACGCGAACGCCGCGGGCCCGATTTCCGTCGCCGGATCTACGATCAGAACTCGTAGCGCAGCGATACCTGCATGTACCACAGCGACAGGCCCGTATTGCGGGTCTTGGTCACCGAGGTCGGGACGCTGGAATAGCGGTAGCGGACGCAGCCTGCGTCGTTCGTCGCCGCCAGGGCGTTGTCCTTGTTCAAGCAATCGACGCGGGCCAGGGTGTTGATGTCGCTGTATTCCGACACCAGGCCCCAGTCGCGGTTGATCAGGTTCAGCAGGTTGCGGACATCGACCTGGATCTTCAGCTTGTGACCTTCGATCAGGGTCGGCAGCTCCTGGCTGAACTGGGCGTCCAGGCGGTTGACCGGCGCATTGGTGTTCGAGTTCTTCTGCGCCAGGCCGGGCTTCAGATCGTATAGCGCCACGTACTTCTTGAAGAGGTTCAGGTCGTTCGCGGTGGCGAAGGTCACCAGGCCGTAGTCCAGACCCGACGCGCCGCCGTTGCCGCTGAGGTCCGGCACGTACAGCATCTGGGCCGTGCGGTTGACGCCGAACACCTGGCTGCGGCCCGACTGGCGGTCCTGCATGTAGAAGCCGAACGGACGGCCGTCCTGGCGCTCGGCGAACAGGGTCACGCGGGTCTCGTTGTCGCCGAAGAACTTCTTCCGGTAGCTGAACTCGGCCTTGTAGCGGTTCTTGATCTCGTAGACCGAGCGGCCCAGGTAGTCGCGGTTGGGGTCCATGCCGGCGGCGACGCCGCCGTACAGCGAGCCCGCCGTGGTGCCGAAGAACAGGCCGGCGTTGATGTCGTTCATGTTCTGGCGGGCATAGCCCAGCGAGAAGTCGCCGCCCCAGTCGAAGCGCTTGGAGACCTGGGCGCTGGCCGTCCAGCTTTCGCCCTTGTCGGCGTTGGTGACGATGACGTCGCGGTTCGAGCCGAGGTTGGCCGAGCTCTTGCCCGGCGTGGTGGCGGCCAGGCCGTCATAGCGGATCCGGCCGTCCGGCAGGTACTGCTGCACGCCGCCGATCGTCAGCGGCTGGGCGCGGCTATCGTAATAGGTGATCTCGTTCTGGGCCTGGGTGGCGATGTAGTTGACGGTGGCGGTCCAGCCGTCGGTCCACTTGCCCGAACCGCGCCATTCGCCCGACAGATAGAGCTTCCACTGGCCCGGCATCTCGAAGCTGGGCGACAGGGCGATGACCTCGCCCAGCGGCGGGATGCTCGGCGAGCCGGCCAAGGTGCCCTGCTGCAGTTGCTGGATCACGGTCGGAACGGCCAGGCCGAACTTGGCGTCGGTGTTCAGGCCGTCCAGCGCCGTCGAACCGATGGCCTGGGTGAAGCCGGGCGTGCCGCCGGTCTCGGTGAAGGTCCCGTTGCTGTTGCGCTGGATGGTGACCTGGCTGGTCGCGTAGCCGGTATTGTAGAACGAGATGCCTGTCAGCACGTCGGGCGAGCCGCCCGCGAACAGGCCGAAGCCGCCCGTGAAGCGCAGGTTGTCGCTGGCCTTCCAGTCGACCGAGACCCGCGGCATGAAGACATGCAGGCCGTCGATGGTCTTCTGGTTGGTGTAGCCGTTCCGGGCCGTGAAGTTCGGGTTCAGGATCGGGCGGTCCGGCTCGTCATACCAGTCGAAGCGGAAGCCGGCCGAGACCTGCAGGTTGTCGGTGATGTCCAGGGTGTCCTGGGCGAAGCCCGAATAAGTCCAGTAGGTGCTGTCGAAGGCCGCGGCGTTCGGGTTTCCCGTCACCGAGTTGGCGTAGATCAGCTGGCTGGCCTTGCCGGCCTGATAGTCGGCGAGCGAGTCGAAATAGTACTGGCCGCGCGAGTTCGGAACGAACACGTCGAAGACGTCGGCCTTGCGGGCCTGAGCGCCGACCTTGAAGCGGTTCTCGCGCCAGCTGTACTCGGCCACGGCCTGGTAGCGAGTCTCCTGCTCGTCCAGGGCGTTGGCGTGGCGGAACTGGTCGGGGCCGAACAGCACCTGCGAGAAGCCGGCGGCGCAGCTGGTCAGGGTGGCGTCCGAGCTCGGGGCGGCGCAGATGCGCACGTCCGAGAAGTTCTGGCCGCCGGGCGGGTTCTGGCCGTTGCGGTAGTCGCGATAGGTGGCCTTGACCGTGGTCGACAGGTTGTCGGTCCAGTTGGAGTGGACTTCCAGCGTCGTGGCCTCGTCGCTGTTGGCCTGTTGGTACCAGTGCGAGAACAGCGACGCCGTGGTCGCGCCGAGGTCGGTGCGCTGGAACGAGCTGCTCTCGGCGTAGCGGTAGGTCAGGCTGGCGCGGTGCTTGTCGCTGATGTTCCAGTCGATCTTGGCCGAGTACTTCTTGTCGGTGACCGGCGCGGTCAGCGGGATCGAGCCCAGGCTGTAATCGCTGGCGTAATTGTTGTTGTAGGTGTTGACGATCGAGTCGATCGTCGCCTGCGTCAGGCCGTTCGAGAAGGTGTTGACCGCGCCCGAGCCCGGCGCGCCGAACTGGGTGGTGTCCAGGGTCTTGTAGGTCTCGTAGCTGACCGCGAAGAACAGCTTGTCCTTGATGATCGGGCCCGACAGGAAGCCGCCGTAGTTCTTCTGGCTGATGGTCTGGGGCACGCGGGTCTTGCTGTAGTGGCGGCCGACCATGCCTTCGTTCAGATAGTTGTCGAACGCCACGCCGTGGAAGCTGTTGCCGCCCGAGCGCAGCACCAGGTTCAGGGCCCCGCCGACGAAGTCGCCGTTCTCGACGTCGGTCGGAACGGCGGCGACCGAGAACTGTTCGACGGCGTCCAGGGTGACCGGGCCGCGCGCGGTGCTCATGCCGCCCTGGGCCAGGCCGAAATTGTCCTGGGCCGACACGCCGTCGACGGATAAACGGTTCAGGCGCGGGTTCGAGCCGGCGATCGAGATGCCGCCGCCGTTGGTGCCGGCGCGACCGCCGCTGAGATCCTGGGCGACGAGGATGTCGCGACGCGCGAAGTCGCGCGGATCGCGGGTCACCGCCACGACCGAGTTCAGGTCGTCGCGGTTCAGGACGGTCTTGGGTCCCTGGTCGTTGTTGGCGCGGCTGGCGGCCGAGACCACGATGGCCTCGACCTGGGCGCTGTCGCCCAGCTCGACGTCCAGGTCGGTGGTCTTGCCCAGGCTCAGGAACAGGTCGGTGAAGGTCTTGGTCCCGCCATCCGGCGTGGTGACCGTCACCGTATACGGACCGCCCACGCGCAGGCCGCGCGCGTCGAACGCGCCGCTGCCGCCGGTCATGGTGGCGCTGCGGGTGCCCGAGGGCGTGTGCAGCACGGTGACGCTGGCATTGGGCACGGCCACGCCGCCGCTGGTCACCTGACCGTGCAGGGAGGCCGTCGTCTCCTGAGCGTAGGCCGCGCCCCCCATCGCCAATGTCATGGCGCCCAGGGCGGCCCCCGCCGCCAATCGCTTCATCGAAATCATGTAAATCCCCTCGCTTCGCGACGTCACCAGAACAGCCGTCTGGCGGCGATGATGACGGCGCGTCATGGCGAGTCCGACACAGCCGCGCGAACCTACAAAGACGCGACGGCGCAAACGCCAGGGGAGGGCGCATGCTTGCCTGCGAATTGGACGACGTTCGGCGACGAACGGTCGTTCGCTAGGCGCGAGGGGCGATCAGCGGTTGTCCGGAAGTAAGATTTTACTTCGTAAGTGGAGCGCGAGCCGATGAGTCGGGCGTCTGTCGAGGCAACAAAAAAGCCCGCGTCGCCGAGGCTGACGCGGGCTCTTGCCGTAACCTTGAAGACGAGTCCTAGGGGGCTTCGTCGTCCACCATGGCCCGGACCAGGTCGACGACCCGGCGGCGCAGGCGGCGGTCGGCGAGCCGCGGGAACAGGCTCGCCAGTTCCAGGCCTTCCGGCGTGGAGACGAACTCGGTCATCCGCTGGGCGAAGCCGTCGTCGATGCCGCCGTCGGTCTCTTCCAGGCCTTCGAAGAAGTAGGACACCGGGGCCTGCAGCAGCTTGGCCGCGTCGTACAGCTTGCTGGCGCTGATGCGGTTGGCGCCGCGCTCATACTTCTGGATTTGCTGGAAGGTGATGCCGAGGGCGTCGGCGACCTGGGTCTGACTGAGACCCATCATCTTGCGGCGAATTCTCAGCCGGGCCCCCACGTACAGATCAACGGGGTGGGCCGGTTCGACTGCGGGTCGATCGTTCATCCGCCTGTATTCCCTCCAACGCCGCGAAGGCGGCCTCGTGCCAATATTAACGGATATAGACCGAGCTTGGCTGCGTCGTCACGTGCGGGCATGCGCGGAACGGGTCCTCGCGCCAATGTGTCGCGGTCTAGCTTCGCGGCTCGCAAGAGAGCGACGTGGTCGGAAGAGGTCGTCAGGGGCTTGACGGACGAGGCCGTGGGAGGTGTCTGCGCGCCATGAAAGTTCAATCGGGCGCGCGCGTCGCGGTGGCCGGGGCCGGGGCGTTGGGATCAGCCACGGCGCTGCGCCTGGCGCGGGCGGGGTTCGCCGTCACCGTCTTCGATCCGGCTCCGCCCGGCGCCAACGCCTCGGGCGTTGCGGCCGGCATGCTGGCGCCGGTGAGCGAAGCCCTGTTCGACCCGGCGTCCCGCGATCACCTGCCCCTGATGCGCCGCGCCCGCGACCTGTGGCCGGCCTTCGCCGAGGACCTGGGACTGGAGATCGTCCGCGCTGGCGTGCGAATCGAGGGCTCCGAGACCTGGCGCACCCAGGTCGGTCAGCGTCTGCGTGAGCTCGGCCTGCCAATCGGCGAGGTCATTGTCGAGGACTGGCGCGTCGACGCTCTGCGCGCCCTTGAGGCCCTGCGCGCGGCGTCCGAGGCGGCGGGCGTGCGTTTCCAAGCGAGCGCGATCGAGGCCTTCGCGCCGGGAACCCTGCGCTTGGCCGACGGGCGAACCGAGGCCTTCGACGTCCTGGTGCTGGCCACCGGACCTGGCGCGCGCGATGGCCGCTTGGCCCCGGAGACGGTCGCCCTGACGCCGATCAAGGGCCAGATCCTGCGCGCCCCGGTCACTGAGTCGGACGCGGCGGTGGTGCGGGGCGAGGGCGTCTATCTGGCCCCGGGCCAGACCTTGGCCATCGGCGCGACCATGGAAATAGGGCGCGATGACCTGGCGCCGGACGCCTCGGCGACCCAGAGCCTGCGGGCGGCGGCGTGGGCCCTGCGTCCTGACCTCGATCTGGACAGGGCGAAGGTCGAGGTCGGCGTGCGGGTCACCACGCCCGACGGCCTGCCGCTGGTCGGTTGGAGCGCGGCGTCCGGCGTCCTGTTGGCGGTGGGTGCGCGGCGCAATGGCTGGCTGCTCGCGCCGCTTGTGGCCGACATGGTCGCGGCGTATCTGAATGACGATAACCCGGGCCCCGACGCCGCCGCCATGGACGCGCGACGCTTCGAGGAGCCCAAGTCCTGACAACCAGGATCTAACGAACAAGAGCGCGCAGGGGAGTAGGCCGGATGTCCGGATTCTGGTTGACCGAAGAGCAGGAAGCCATCCGCGAAGGCGTCGCCAAGGTGTGCGCCGCCTTCGACGACGAGTATTGGCGCCGCACCGACGATACCGGAAACTTCCCCGAGGCCTTCGTCGCCGCCATCGCCGAGGGCGGCTGGCTGGGCGTGGCCATGCCGGAGAGCGTCGGCGGCGCCGGCCTGGGCCTGACCGAAGCGGCCGTCATGATGCAGACCGTGGCCCAGTCGGGGGCCGGCTTTTCAGGCGCTTCGGCCATCCACCTGAACATCTTCGGCCCGATGCCGCTGGTGAAGTTCGGGACCGATGCGCAGCGCGAGCGCCTGCTGCCCCGGCTGATCTCGGGCGAGGACAAGATGTGCTTCGCCGTCACCGAACCCAATTCGGGCCTCGACACCTCGAGCCTGGAGACGCGGGCCGAGAAGGTCGACGGCGGCTATCGCCTGAACGGCCGCAAGATCTGGACCACCGGCGCCCAGCGCGCCAACAAGATCCTGATCATCGCTCGCACCACGCCCAAGGACCAGTGCGCCAAGCCGACGCAAGGCCTATCGCTGTTCTATACCGACCGCGAGAAGATCGAGGCCAAGCCGATCCCGAAGATGGGCCGCAAGGCCGTCGAATGTAACATGCTCTTCATCGAGGACCTGTTCGTCCCCGCCGAGGATCTGGTCGGCGAGGAGGGCAAGGGCTTCCAGTACCTGCTGCACGGCCTCAATCCCGAGCGCGTGCTGTTCGCCGTCGAGGCCATCGGCCTGGGGCGCGCGGCCCTGGCCAAGGCGACCACCTACGCCAATGAGCGGATCGTGTTTGGCCGGCCGATCGGCCAGAACCAGGGCGTGGCCCATCCGCTGGCCAAGTCGTGGGCCGAGCTGGAGGCCGCCAACCTGTTGGCCTTCAAGGCCGCCGCCCTCTACGACGCCGGCAAGGAGTGCGGGGCCGAGGCCAACGCCGCCAAGTACCTGGGCGCCGAGGCGGGATTCCATGCCTGCGAGAACGCGGTGCTGGCCCACGGCGGCATGGGCTACGCCAAGGAATACGACGTCGAGCGCTATTTCCGCGAGGCGATGATCGCCCGCATCGCGCCGGTCAGTCGCGAGATGATCCTGAACTTCATCGCCGAGCGCGTGCTGGGCCTGCCGAAAAGCTACTAGTGAGGGATATGGCCGGGTCGCTGGGAGGCTGCGACCCGGCCGCCGTTTCAACGCTGGAGGAGGGCTGTCAGGCGCCCGCGTTGAACCGGATCGGGATGCGCACCGTCGCGCCATCGACGGGACGACCGTCCTCCATCTGCGGCCTCATCTTGAAGAAGCGCGAAACCTTCAAGGCCGCGTTGCCGAAGCCCTCGTCGACGGGTGTCTCCGAGATCACCGAGCAGTCGCGGACCGTGCCGTTGACCGCCACCACGCAGTTCAAGGTCGCCGAGCCCGAGAGGCCGCGCCGTTGGGCGCTCTCCGGATAGTAGCGGGCCATGTCATCGGCCGAAGGCAGCCGCAGCCAGTTGGCGCGGGTGATCATCTTGGTTGGCGGCGAAGGCGGGGCTGGCGGCGCGGGTGGCGTCGGCGTCAGGGTGGTGATCGGACCTGTAGCCGGAGGGCCTTCGACGATCGGGTCGGCGACCAGCGGCGGAGGGGTCTCGAACGGCGTCTGTAGCGGGACATGCAGCTTCGGCGCGGCGGCCTGGGGCGGCGGCTGGCTCGTCTGCGGGGGAGGGGGCGGCGGCTTCGGCGGCGTGTAGATCGGCTCGAGGATGATGGCCTTGTCGTCATCCATCCTGGGCAGCGGCGTGACGTACTTCTGATAGGCCAGGTAACCGATCAGGGCGATGTGCGCGGCCGCCGAGACGCCGATGCCGATCAGCAGCACGCGTGAAGGTTTGCGCGGGGCGCCGTCCAGGCCGGGAATGCCCGAGCCGTTGGGATGGAGAGCCAGGTTCATGTCGACCTCCTAGATGGAATTACATCTGTAGGATCAGGTCAGCATGGCGCGCGTCGGCTGTAAATTGACAATCGTAATCCGCATGACGATTTTTCTTACGTCTGTAAGATCGGGTGCGGCATCTCGTCCCCGGACGCCGTCCGGCAAGCGTGGTTAATTGCCAATTAACCATACTCGCTCAGTCATGAGGCCCATGCCCGCCGTCAGTTCCATTCGCAGCGTCGTCGAGTCGGCGATCCAGCGCGCTTCCAGCGCGACCGGGGTCGACTTCACGTTCCTGATGGGCGCGGCCAAGCGCGAGAGCGGTTTCAACCCGGCCGCCAAGGCCCGGACGTCGTCGGCCTCGGGCCTGTTCCAGTTCGTCGACCAGACCTGGCTGTCCACGCTGAAGAAGCACGGCGCCAAGTACGGCTACGCCCGCTACGCCGACCTGATCAGCCAGGGCTCCGACGGCCGCTACCGGGTCGAGGGCGACGAAGCCCGCAAGGCCGTCCTGGGCTTGAAGACCGATCCGCACGCGGCGTCCCTGATGGCCGGTGAGCTGGCCTCGGACCATGCCTCGTACCTGCGTGGCCGGGTGGGGCGCGACCCCACGGCCGGCGAACTGTATGCCGCCCACTTCCTGGGCCCGAAGGGCTCGGCTCGCCTGATCGAGGCCGCGACGGCCTCGCCGGGCGCTAGCGCCGCGGCCATGTTCCCCGACGCCGCCCAGGCCAACCGTTCGATCTTCTACAAGGAAGGCCGCGCCGCCACCGTGGGCGAGGTCTATGCCAACCTGACCAAGACCGGCGGCGCCACCCGGGTCACCGACCAAGACCCTGTGCGCTTGCCGGAAGGCGATCAGGGCTTCATGCAATACGCTGGCGGCCGGCGCCTGGAGCGTATCCGCCAGCAGGAGGCCATGGTCGACCTGATCCTGCGCGGCTCGCAGGAGGTCGGCAATCCGTTCGGCGAGTCGTCGAGCGGCTCGGGCATGGGCGGCGGCCAGCGACTGGCCAGCTCGATGTTCTCGGCCGAGATGCTGCGCGTGCTGGCCGACGCCAACGACAAGATCAAGCGCTGACGGCCGTCAGGGCCGCCACCTGATCCTCCGACCATCCCAGCTCCCTGAACACCGTCGCCGTGTCGGCGCCGAGCCGTGGCGCGGGACCGCGCGGGCCGTCCTCTGATCCCGGGAAGCGGGCCGGAGCGGCGGGGGCCTTGAAGGTCCCACCCGCGCCGTCGGGCGTGTCGACGAAGCAGCCGGCCGCCTCGGCCTGGGCGTCCGCCACCAGTTCGCGCGGGGTCTGATAGGGCGCCCAGGTGATATCGCCGGCGTCCAGCGCTTCGGCGACCTGTGGATAACTCATGGCGCCGAAGGCTTCGTCCAGGATATCGACCAAGGTCTGTCCGTTCTCGCGGCGGGCCTTGGCCGACGAAAAGCGCGGATCGTCGACCAGCTCCGGCCGCCCGGCCGCCGCCGCGATGCGGGGCCAATCGACCGAGCCCTGGCGGGGCAAGAGGCAGATCCAGCGGCCCTCGGCGGTCTTGTAGAAGTTGGCCAGGGGCTGCACCGCCTCGCGCCGGCCACGCGTGGACGCCAGCTTTCCGAACCGCAGCTGGATCGCCATGTCCGAGCCGATCGCATAGACCCCGGTGCGCAGCAGCGAGGTCTCGACCAGGCGGCCAACCCCGGTGCGTGTCCGCTCGTGGACCGCCGCCAGGATCGCCGAGACCGTGGCCAGCGAGGTGACGTGGTCGCCCATGCCGGTCCGGATCGGGAACGGCTCGGCCCCCTTGGGCGCGGTGATCGAGCCGACGCCGGCCCGCGACCAGAAGGCCGCCACGTCCATGCCCGGCTTGTCGGCGTCGGGACCGGTCAGGCCATAGCCCGTCAGGCTGCAATAGATCAGGCGCGGATTGACGGCCCGCAGCGCCTCGAAGCCCAAGCCGGCGCGCGCCAGGGCGGCCGGGCGGACATTGGTCAGGAAGATGTCGGCGGTGGCGGCCAGGGCTTTCAGCGCGTCGCGGCCGAGGTCGGAGCGAATATCCAGCACCACGGCGCGCTTGCCGCGGTTGTCGAGCTCGAAGATCGGGTTGGCGTCCTGATCCGAACCGATGGTGTCGAAGAAGCGCCGCATCGGGTCGCCCTCGGGCGACTCGACCTTGATCACGTCGGCGCCCCAGTCGGCCATGATCCCGGCCGCGCCGGGGGCGGCGATATAGGTCGCCAGCTCGACGACCCGCAGTCCTTCCAGCATCGCGCCCTCCCGCTCTTGTTGTCGCTGGAACCATGGGGGAGGGCGGTCGTTGGGGGAAGGCTTACCCAGCGGTAACCCTCCACTCAAAAGACTAGCCGGCCGGGCGGCTCGACCTTGAGGATGCGCAACAGCCTGTCTTGGCCGCCGCGATCGGGCCATTGGATTTCCTGGCCGACGGACAGGCCGATCAAGCCCGCGCCCACCAGGGAGAGGACTGAAATCTTGCCAGCGGCGATGTCGGCCTCCTTTGGATAGACAAGAAGAACCGACCGGGCCATGCCGTTGGCGTCATCTTCGAACCGGACCGTCGAGCGCATCCGGACCACATGGGAAGGCATGTCGGCGTCGGGCCGGATCTCGGCGCGGTCGATTTCCTGCAAAAGCATCTCGGCCGCCAACGGCGCGGCCCGTTCCATTTGCGCGGCCAAGATCGACAGGCGTTCGACCTCGGTCTCGGCCATGACGATGCACGGGCGCGCGACGGCGTATGCCTGTAGAGGCATGGAAAGCTCCTGACAAAGGTGCGGTTGGACGGTCGCGAACGCGCGCGGCGGTCCCTTAGATGGCGGAATGGGTGATGTTCGCCCCGAACGCCCGCGACGGATACGCGGACGGCTCGGGGCTAGAGGCCTGCGAGCAGGCTACCGCCGTGGTGGCGAAAACGACGAAAGGTCGGTCGCGAGAACATGCGCCCATTCTCCACCCCCGGCCCGGCTTGTCAAACCGAAGGGGGAAGACGTGTCAGGCGGCGGCTTCGGTCCTGGCTTCGCGGCGGTCGAGAGACGCCGCGTCGGCCAAGACACGCGCCACTGCGGCCACGCTGACCGGTTTGCGCAGGACGATGTCAGCGCCGGCGTCGAGGAATTCCGAAGCCTCGTCGCCGTCCCCGTCGATCATCGCCACGATGGGCGCGGCGCGATTGGGACCTTCGGTGTCGCGCACGGACGCGGCGACCGCGGGGCCGTCCACGAGCGGCATGCGATGATCCAGCATCAGCAGGTCGAACTCGGCGATCTTGGCCAGGTCG
The DNA here is from genome assembly GCF_001425745.1 of Caulobacter sp. Root343. Lineage (GTDB taxonomy): Bacteria > Pseudomonadota > Alphaproteobacteria > Caulobacterales > Caulobacteraceae > Caulobacter. The sequence goes on from NZ_LMDF01000006.1 coordinate 680,044, forward strand.
GCGGCCCGGCGGCCATTCTGGGCGTGAACGACCTGGTGGCCCAGCTGCTCGAGGATGGCGCGCAGCATGGCCGCGTTCAGGGCGTCGTCTTCGGCGATCAGGATGCGCAACGTTCGCGGCGCGCCCGAAGCCTCGACGGCGGCGGAGTCCAGATCCTGCTCCAGCTCGCATTCGACGGAGTCGTCGAAGGGCAAGGTGAGGGTAAAGCAGCTGCCGACGCCGACGGCGCTGCGCGCCTCCAGGGCGCCGCCCATCAGGCGGGCCAGTTGGCGCGACAGAGAGAGGCCCAGGCCCGCGCCGTTGACGCCGGCCCCGGTGCGCTCGACGCGGCGGAAGGGTTCGAAGGCCTGCTCCATCTCCTCGGTCGACAGGCCGGGGCCCGTGTCGGCGACCTCGATGGCCACTTGACCCTCGCGCAGCTCCAGGCGGACCTCGATACGGCCACGCACGGTGTACTTGACCGCATTGCCCAGCAGGTTGGCGATGATCTGGCGCGTGCGCAGAGCGTCGGCCACGGTCGCGCCCCTGTCGCGACCGCGCAGCAGCGGGTCGACATGGACCGCCAGCTCCAGCCCCTTGGTCGCCGCGTGCGGCTTGTCCAGCAGCACCAGGTCCTGGACCAGGCGCACGGGGTCGAAAGGCTGGGTCTCGACATTGAGGCGACCGGCCTCGGCCGTTTCGGAGTCGAGGGTGGCGTTCAGGACCGAGATCAGGTCCTGGGCGGCGTCGAGGGCGGCGTTCAGTTGCTCACGCGAGGGCGCGGCGCGACCGCCCCGACCCGCGGCGGCGGCCAGCACGTGCGTGACGCCGGTCAGGCCGTTGCGGATTTCGTGGCTGAGGGTGGCGACGATGTCCGATTTCGAACGGGCGGTGCGTTCGGCGGCCTCGAGCACCCGCAGGCGTTCGTCGACCATATGCTCGTGAGCGACGGCCAGATCGTGCTGACGGCGGAACATGCGATTGAGGATCAGGGCCAGGGTGATCGCCAGGGCCAGGCCGCCCCAGGTCAGCTCACCGGCCTGCTGCCCGTCCGGATGCGAGAATCGAGCGATCAAGGGACCGGCCGCCGCGATCGGGGCGACGATCAACAAGCTCGGCAGGTAGGGCGCGGCGAAGAAGACGCAGAGCACCGCGCCCGCCGTCGCCAGCATCAGCAGGGTGTCGCGCGCCGGACCGGCGCCTTGGGCGAAAGCCGAGATCTGAACGACGGTCAGGGCCCAAAGCACGCCACAGAGCACCTGAACCCGGGCGCGGCGATTAAGGTCTTGCGACGCTTCGACGCGCAGCCAGTTCACGGCGGCGTAGAAGACGGCCCAGTTGATCGCGAACAGCGCGAAGCTGGCGCTCATCCAGACGCGATTGGCGGCGAAGGACCCGACCCAGACGAAAAAGGGCAGGCTGACCGCGAAAACCCCAAGCGCATAAGGCAAAAGCGCGGCTTGGGAATCCAGCGCCTTGGCCAGGTGTGCGCCGTCCGTCGGGCTCTCTTTAGGGCGGCGCTCGGCGAACAAAGGTCGCGCTCCTCGTGGTTCAGCGCGCACCTTAGGAGAGCATGGTGTGTACCCGGTTACGGGACATCGTTAATCCACAGCTTCCTGGCTCAAACAATCATTAAGCCTAACCGTCGAGGATGCGACTCCACGCATAGGGTTGGGCGGGCGAACCATGGCCACGACACGCGCTGCACTGACAGACTCCGACATCCGCATGCTCGTGAAGGGCGCGACGCCTGACGAGCGCGCCCTGGCGGCGCACAAGCTGTGTCGCAACATCGACCGCGCCGTCCTCACCGAGGAGGAGCGCCAGGTCGCGCACGACATCCTGCGCGTGATGGCGGCCGACGCCGCCGAGCTGGTTCGCCGGGCTCTGGCCGTCACGCTCAAGAATTCCACGGCCCTGCCGCCTGACGTCGCCAACCGCCTGGCGCGCGATGTCGAGAGCGTCAGCCTGCCGGTCATCAGCTTCTCGCCGGTGTTCACCGACGCCGACCTGGCCGAAATCGTCCGCGTGGGCGGCCCGCTGCGCCAGATGGCGGTGGCCAAGCGTCCCAAACTGTCGGCGCGCATCACCTCGATGCTGGTCGAGGAAGGCGCCGAGGACGTGGTCGCCACGGCCTGCGCCAACGACAACGCCCGCTTCTCGGAAGTGACGCTGCAGAAGGCCCTGGACCGCTTCGCCAAGTCCGAACAGGTGCTGCAGGCCGTCGCCTACCGCTCGGCCCTGCCGCTGGCCGTGTCCGAGCGTCTGATCGACATGGTCGGCGACCAGCTGCGCGACCATATCCTGTCCAACCACGCGCTGTCGCCTGAACGGACCCTGGAGCTGATCGTCGGCGCCAAGGAGCGGGCGACGATCGACCTCGTGGATCAGGCCGGCCGCGCCGCCGATCCCAAGGCCTTCGTCGCGCACCTGAACGGCGTGGGCCGCCTGTCGCCGTCGCTGTTGCTGCGCGCCCTGGCCCACGGCCACATGACGTTCTTCGAATGGGCCGTGGCCGAGCTGGCCGGCGTGCCGCACCATCGCACCTGGCTGATGATCCACGACGCCGGTCCCCTGGGCCTGAAGGCGATCTGCGAGCGCGCCGGCCTGCCGCCACGCCTGCTCTCGGCCTTCCGCGCGGGCGTCGACGCCTTCCACGGCCTGGAATTCGACGGCCGCGCCCACGATCGCGAACGCTTCCAGGAGCACATGATCCAGCGCTTCCTGACCTCGCCGCACGCGGCCTCGCGCGAGGACAGCGACTACCTGCTGGAGCGCATGGACCGCAGTTCGAACAAGCGCCGCGCCGCCTCGGCCTGAGTTCGCCGCCAAACGGCTGTTCGAAAGAGGCCTGGGCAAGGCCGCGCGCCGGCGCCAGACTTGGCGGATGTCCGACCCCGCACCGGGCGCGATCCGTCCCGCCGCCACCATACTGCTGCTCCGCGACGCGCCGTCATTCGAGGTGCTGATGGTCAAGCGCCACCATCAGATCGATTTCGCGGCGGGGGCCTTGGTCTTTCCCGGCGGCAAGAGCCACCAGGGCGACAGCGATCCGCGCTGGGCTAGGCTGGCGCTGGGGTTCGACGCCCTGGATCCGGACTCCGCGGCCCTGCGCATCGCCGCCATCCGCGAAGCCTATGAGGAGGCCGGCATTCTGCTGGCCCGCGACCGGGACGGGGCCTTCTACGCCGGCGAGGCGGCCAAGGACGTCCGTGCGGCGGTGGCCGAGGACAAGGTCGCCTTCATCGACGTGGTCGAGAACCTGGGGCTCAAGCTGGACCTCTCGGCCCTGACCGTCTTTGCTCGCTGGATCACGCCCAAGCTGATGCCCAAGCGGTTCGACACCTGGTTCTACGTCGCCCACGCGCCCCTGGCGCAGCAGGCGATCTGCGACGGCCACGAGGCCGTCGACGCCGAATGGGTCGCGCCGGGCCTGGCCCTGGACTTGGCGGCGTCGGGCGCGCGCAAGGTGATCTTCCCAACGCGGATGAACCTGCAATTGCTGGCCGAGAGCGCCAGTCCCGCCGACGCCGTCGCCCGGGCGGCGGCGCGCGAGCTGGTCACGGTCGAGCCGTGGGTCGATGGGCCCGTCCTGCGGATCCAGGAGAATGCCGGCTATGGCCCGGTGACGGAGCCCCTGGAGGCGCTTTAGGCTGGCGCTTTGAGGGCGCCCTAGTTCTTGATCCCAGGCCCGGCGGCGTTGACCCAGGTCACCACGTCGCCCAGCACCTTGGCGACGGCCTGGTCATAGGCCGGCACGATGGCCGAGACGCGGTTGTCGGCGGCCTTCACGCGGGCCTCGAACACCTGGTCGCCGACCAGGGCGCGATCCTGGTTGCTGTTCAGCACGCCCCGCACCCGCACCACGATCTCGGGCGCGGCCTTGGGGCCGTTGACGTAGTCGGTCTCGAAGGTGCGGACTTCCAGACGCAGCACGAGGTCGGCCTTGGCCACCTCGCCGCGGCCGATCAGCCGAGCCCGACCGGGATCGTTCTCGAACGCATGGGCGACGGCTTCCTCGAACAGCACGAAGGCCGGCGAGACCCATCGCGCGTCGGCGATATAGGCCACCTCGCCGCCGGTGCTGGTCAGGATGCGATCGCCGGCGGCGGCGCGGGTGAACGCCGACGGCGCCTTCAGCACGCCGAACATCGCGCCCGGCGGGCCCTTCGGCACGCTGACGCTCGCCTCGCCGAAGCGATAGAGGCTGGAGGGCTTGGTCTTCGGGAAGACGCTGATGCAGCCGGAAAGACTAGCGGCCAGGACCGCGACGGCCAGGAGTTTGGAGGCGGTTCGGATCATCGGGCTCACGGCTTGACCTCCACTTCCTTGGCGGGCGGCTTGCCGACGACGCCTCGGGGGTTCTGTTCGACGTCGGCGACCAGGCGGTCCAGGGACTCGGCGGCCGACTGCAGGGTGACGATGGCGGCCGAGAGCTGCGGCAGGCCGGTGGTGGCGAAGTCGCTGGTCGGACCCTCCAGCTTGGAGACCATGCCGCGGGCGTCCTTGGCGGCGCCCTTCAACTCGGCCGCGGCGTCGCCCAGCTCCTTCAGCGTGCGCTTGCCGTCGCCGTCGACCAGGCCGTTGGCGCTCTTGGAGAGCTCCGTGATCGACTGGGCGGTCGCGTCGATGCTCTGCAGCGCCTTCTGGGCGTCGGCGATGATCTCCTTGCGCTCGCGCAGCTCGGCGGTCACGGCCTGGACGTCGCTGAGCGAGGCGCTGAAGGTCTTGATGTTCTTGTCGGACAGCACGCGGTTGACCCGGTCCAGCGCCTCGATCGTGCGGGTCAGCACCGTGCCGCCGCCTTCCAGCAGGTCGGAGAGGGCGCTGCGCTGGCTGCGCAGGACCGGCACCTTGCCGCTCTTGACCGTGTCCTTCAGCAGCGCCTTGTTCGGCGAGCCGGCGGTGATCTGGACGTAGTTGACGCCAGTGATGCCCTGCGGCTCCAGCGTGGCGTAGCTGTCGACCTTGATCGGCACGTCCGAGGTAACCCGCGCGCGCGCGATCACCCGGTTGGGGTCGCTCTTGTCGAGTTCGATGCGCGACACCTCGCCGACCTTGATGCCGTTGAAATGGACCTCGCCGCCTTCAGAGAGGCCGCGGACCGGACCGATGAACAGGATGTCGTAGAGGTCGTAGTCGCGCGTGAAGCTGAGCTTGGCCAGCCAGACCACGAAGATCACCAGGCCCATGAACAGGGCCAGGGATATGGCCCCGACCAGGGCGTAGTTGGCGTTTCTTTCCATCAGAAATCAGTCCTCGCCTCGGCCGGATCCTCGGAGGTCGCGGCGGCGCGTCCCCGGGGGCCCAGGAAGTATTGCTTGATCCAGGGATGATCCGAACGCTCGAGCTCGCGCACGGGCGCCACGGCCACGACCTTCCTGTCGGCCAGCACGGCGACGCGGTCGGTGATGGCGTAGAGGCTGTCCAGATCGTGGGTGATCATGAAGACGGTCAGGTCCAGGCTGTCGGACAGGTCCTTGATCAGCGCGTCGAAGGCTTCGGCGGCGATCGGGTCGAGGCCGGCCGTGGGCTCGTCCAGGAACAACAGCTCGGGGTCCATGGCCAGGGCGCGAGCCAGGCCGGCGCGCTTGCGCATGCCGCCCGACAGCTCGGCGGGCTTCAAGGTCGCGGCGCGGGCGGGCAGGCCGACCATGGCGATCTTCAGCTCGGCCAATTCCTCGACCTCGCGCCGGGGCAGGCGGGTATGCTCGAACAGCGGCGCGGCGACGTTCTCGCGCACGGTCAGGTTCGAGAACAGCGCGCCCTGCTGGAAGAGCACGCCCCAGCGTCGCTCGACCGACGACCAGCGTCGCCGCGAGGCCGTGCGCATGTCGCCGCCGAACAGTCGCACCGTGCCGCCGTCGGGCGCCTTCAGGCCGATGATGGTGTTCAGCAGCACTGACTTGCCGGTGCCCGAGCCGCCGACCACGCCTAGCACCTCGCCACGCTCGACCTTCAGGTCCACGCCGTCGTGGACGATGTTGTCGCCGAAGCAGGAGACCAGGCCTTGGACCTCGATGGGAAAGCGCTCGGCCTCGGCCGTGTCGATCGATGGCGGCAGGGGGGCGGGGCTGGTCATATGTCCAGCTCCATATAGACCAGGGCGAAGATCGCATCGATCAGGATGATGGCGAAGATGGCGTGCACCACCGCCGCCGTCACCCGCCGACCCAGGGACTCGACGTCGTTGCCGACCTCCATCCCCTGGCGGCAGCCGATGGCGGCGATGACCATCGCCATGACGGGCGCCTTGGAGAGGCCGATCCAGAAGTGGGTGGCCCCGACATAGTCGATGATCCGCTGCAGGAAGAAGGTCGGCGACAGGTCCAGCACGATCCACACGACCAGGATGCCGCCGGCCAGGCCCGCGATGGTGGCCACGAAGGTCAGCAGCGGGATCGTGAACAGCAGGGCGGCGAACCTCGGCAACACTAAAGCCTCGTAGGGATCCACGCCCATGACCTGCATGGCGTCGATCTCCTGGTTCATCTTCATCGAGCCGATCTCGGCCGCGAAGCTCGAGGCCGAGCGGCCGGCCAGCAGGATGGCGGTGATCAGGATGTTGAACTCGCGCATCACCGAGATGCCGATCAGCTCGACGGAATAGACCTGGGCCCCGAAGTCGGTGAGCATGTTGGCGCCCAGCAGGGCCACCACCGCGCCGATGAAGAAGGTGGTGGTCGCCACGATCGGCATGGCGTCGAGCCCCGCGCGCTCACACTGCGAAATGATCGGCGCCCAGCGGATCCGGCGCGGATCGGCGAAGCTGCGTCCCAGGGCCACCAGCAGGTGCCCCAGGAACACCATGGTGCTGTAGCCGTCCGAAAACAGGCCGAAGACCCCGCGGCCGATCCGCTCCAGCAGGGCGTGGAACCCGCCGGGCCGCACGGTGGGCTCGGGCTCGACCTGGATGGCGGCGCCGACCAACTCCAGCAGCCGCAGCACCTCGCGACGCGCCTGGACGTGCTGGGTGTCCAGCCGGTCGCCGGCCGCGCGCAGGATGGCGTAGGCGCCGGCGGTGTCGCAGCGGTTGACGCCCATCAGGTCCAGCGCCAGCGTGCGCCGAGTGGAAAGCGCCTGGGCCAGGCGCAGGCCGGCGTCGAGCAGACCCCGCGCGGTCCAATCCCCCGAGAGCACGGCCGTCGATCGGCCGTCCTGCTCGGTCAAGGTGAAGTCCGCCGGAAGCGCCATGAAGTCCTTGAGGGTCTCTACGCGACTATATCCAAGCCCCGCCATGGACCTGACAAGTCCAAAACGCGCCAAGGCGCAGCTTGGTTCTATTCACGGCCAGAACGTGGCCGTGACCTGCGAAAACGGGTTGCTCGGCGGGTGGTGCGGCCACGCGGCGCATCGTGCCGAACTTCAATCTTGGTTAACAGATTCCGGTCACGAACGTGGTCAATCAAACCTTACCATCGAGTCGGAGTACCGAAGGCATGAGCGCGCACGCGAAGCTGGATCAGCGGATGGCCTTCATGCGCTTCGACGAGCGTTCGCGTTCGGCCCTGCGCGCGATCAAGCCGGTGATCGACGCCGAGATCTCCGCGGCCCTCGGCAAGTTCTACAACCAGATCCGCGCCTTCCCCGAAACCCGCGGCAAGTTCCGCGACGAGGGCCACATGGCCGGCGCCGAGCGCGCCCAGGCCGCCCATTGGCGCCGGATCGCCCAGGCCGACTACGGCGACACCTATGTCCGGGACGTCGAGCGGATCGGCCGCGCCCATGTCGACGCCGAGCTCGAGCCGCAATGGTACATCGGCGGCTATGCCCTGGTGGCCGAGGAACTGATCCGCGCCGTGGTCGCCAAGCGCGCCAAGGGGCTGTTCAACGGCGCGAAATCGGACGCCGAGCTGGCCGATGGCCTGTCGGCCCTGACCAAGGCCGTGTTCCTCGACATGGAACTGGCGATCTCCAGCTATCTGAGCCTGCTGCAGGAAGAGCGCGACGCCCTGGAGGCCGAACGTGAAGCCGCCGAACTCCGTCAGGCCCAAGCGGTCAAGGCGGTGGGCGATGCCCTGGCGCGCCTGGCCGCCGGGGATCTCTCGGCCCGCGTCGACGGCGACCTCGCGCCTGAGTTCCAGAGCTTGAAGATCGACTTCGAGCGCGCCGCCGGCGCTCTGGGCGAGGCGATGCGCGCGGTCGAGCATTCGGCCGGCGGTATTCGCGCCGGGGCCGACGAGATCGCCCGCGGCGCCGAGGACCTCTCGCAGCGCACCGAACAACAGGCGGCCACGCTGGAACAGACGGCCGCCGCCGTCGAGGAATTGACCGGCGCCGTGGGCAAGACCGCCAAGAGCGCCCGCGAGGTCTCCTCGCGCGTCGGCGAAGCCTCGGCCGAGGCCGAGCGCTCGGGACAGATCGTCACCCGCGCCGCCCAGGCCATGACCAAGATCGAGGCCCAGTCGCAGCAGGTGAACCAGATCCTGGGCATGATCGACGAAATCGCCTTCCAGACCAATCTGCTGGCTCTGAACGCTGGTGTCGAAGCGGCCCGGGCCGGCGACGCCGGCAAGGGCTTCGCGGTCGTCGCCCAGGAGGTGCGGGCCCTAGCCCAGCGCTCGGCCGAGGCCGCCCGCGAGATCAAGTCGCTGATCACCGAGTCGAGCCGCCAAGTTAGCGAAGGCGTCGACCTGGTCGGCCAGACGGGCGAGTCCCTGCGCGGCATCGTCAACAAGGTCGAGGGCATCAACGAACTGGTCAACGCCATCGCCGCCTCGGCCAGCGAGCAGGCCACGGCCCTGGGTCAGGTCAATTCGGCCGTGAACCAACTGGACCAGGTCACCCAGCGCAACGCCGCCATGGTCTCGCGGTCGACCGAAGCGACCCACACCCTGCGGGTCGAGGCCGCGGACCTGTCGAACCGCGTCGCCGCCTTCCGCCTGGGCTCGCGTCCGCAGACCCAAACCTTCCAATCGACCTATCAGGAGCGCCCGGTCGAAAACCCGGTGCACGCCGCCCGGGCCCGGGTCGCCGCTTTCGCGCGTCCGGGACGGTAAGGCCTAGCGCGGCGGCGGCGCCGTCGAGGCGCGGTGGATCAGTTCGAACGGCAGGAGCTCATCGATCGGCCGCTCGGGCCGCTCATTGCTCTTGGCTTGGGCGATCAGCAGCTTGGCCGCCACCGAGGACATTTCCGCCACCGGCTGGCGCACGGTGGTCAGTTGCGGCCGGCTGAAGCGTGAGCTGGGGCTGTCGTCGAAGCCTGCCACGGAGATATCGCCGGGGATCATCAGCCCGGCTTCGGCGATCGCGGCGATACAGCCCAGGGCCATGTCGTCGTTGCTGGCGAAGATCGCCGTCGGGCGGTCGGCAAGGGCCAGCAGGGCCTTGGCCTGCTCCAGGCCCGACTGGAACGTGAAGTCGCCCTGGCGCACCAGGCCCTCGGCCACGGGCAGGCGGCGAGCCTTCATGGCCTCCAGATAGCCCTCGCGCCGCGCCTGGCTGGCGCCGTAGCGGGGCTCGCCGACAATGAAGCCGATGCGTTTGTGGCCCAGGTCGGCCAGGTGCTCGGTCATCTCGCGAGCGGCGGCGACGTCGTCCATGTGCACGCGCGGGCCAAGGCCGCCGCGCTCGGGGCCGACGCGGACATAGGGCGTGCCGGCCTTGTCGAGCAGCTCCAGCACCACCTCGTTGTCCGAGGAGGGCGGGGTCAGGATGACGCCGTCGGGCTTCAGGGCGGCCAGCAGGGCCGCCACTTCCTGGCGCACCTGCGGGCCCTCGTGGTCGATCAACTCGATCAGCAGGTGATAGCCGGCCGCGCGGCACTCCAGCGTCGCGCCCAGCTGGATGCGGCTGAGATAGTCGGCGCCGCGCTCGCTCTGCCAATGGTCGATGGTCAGGGCCGCGTCGACGAAGACGGCGATCACGAACGAGCGCGAGCCGGCCAGGCTGCGGGCCGACAGGTTCGGGCTGTAGCCGAGATCGCCGGCGGCGGTGAGCACGCGTTCGCGCATCGCGGGCCGAACGTTCGGCTCGTTGTTCATCACCCGCGAAACGGTCTTGATCGAGACGCCCGCCCGCGCGGCGACGTCGTAGATCGTCACCGAAGCCATCAGTCCGTCCCGACTTGCATTGGAGTCACGCCCATTAGCCCAACCTAGAGCCTGTCCGCTCAAGAAGGAAACTCCCTGCTTAACCGTAAGCGCCCCCTTGTGCAGCCCCGAAGGGGCGGCCACTGTCCAGTTTCGACGCGGCGCGAAGACCGCGCGGAGCCTGTCCAGTTCCGGTGAAAGCCTCGGAAGTGGAAAAACGGGCGCCGTTCAAAGGATCTGGAGCATGGCGGTGGCCATGCTCGCTGGGGAGGTGAGATGCGGCCTGACGACGGGGCGCGGCCCAAGACGCCGGTGCGCGCGAACTTCATCGCCGCCTATACCCTGGCCCAGATCGGGGCCTTCGTTTCGTTTCAACCGCTGCTGCAAGTCCTGCTGCCTCTGAAGGCGGCCGCCATCGACCATGCCAGCAAGGCGGTGGTGCTGAGCCAGGTCGCGTTCTACGGCGCTATCGTCGCCAGTATCGCCAACCTGCTGGCCGGCGCGATCAGCGATCGCACCACCTCGCGATTCGGTCGTCGCAGGCCCTGGATGGTGGTGGGCGCCCTGGGAGCGTCTCTCGCCTATCTGGCGATCATGCGCGCCAAGACGCCGCTGGAGCTGATCGGCGGGGTGATCCTGTTTCAACTGACCTTCAATCTCTGCTTCTCGGCCCTGGTGGCGGTGATGCCCGACCGGGTGCCCGACACTCAGAAGGGGCTGGTGGCGGCGTTCCTCAGCCTGGGCAATCCGATCGGTACGGCCGCCGGGGCGGTGCTGATCGGCGGGGTGCTGGTCACCGAAGGCTATCGGTACGCGGCGATTTCCGCCGCCTTGCTGCTGGGCCTGGCGCCGTTCGTGATCCGCCTGCGCGATCCGCCGCTGCCCAAGGCCGACGTGCCGCCGTTCCATCTGATGGAATTCGTCGCGGGCCTGTGGGTCAATCCGCGCAAGCATCCGGATTTCGCCTTCGCCTGGGTCGGACGGTTCATGGTGCTGGTCGCCCTGAGCCTGATCCAGAACTACATGCTCTACTTCCTGCAGGACGTTCTGGACTATCCGAGCCTGTTTCCCGGTCATCGATCGGAGGAGGGCCTGGCGATCCTGACCACGGTCTCGACCTGCTTCAACATCGCCTTCGCCCTGTTGGGCGGCGTGCTGTCGGATCGCCTGAAGCGGCGGAAGCTGTTCGCGTTCGCCGCCGCGTTGACCATCGCCGCGTCGATGGCCACGCTCTCGCTGTCGCCCGGCTGGCCCGCCCTGATCGTGGCCTACATCGTGCTCGGCTGCGGAGCGGGCTGCTTCTATGCGGTCGACATCGCCCTGGTCACCCAGGTGCTGCCCTCGCAGCGCGATGCGGGCAAGGATCTTGGGGTGATCAATCTGGCCAACACCCTGCCGCAGGCCCTGGCGCCGGCCCTGGCGGTCTGGAGCCTGGGACCGACCCATCTCAACTTTCACGTCTTCTTCCTGATGGCCGCGGCGCTGGCTCTGGCTGGCGGTCTGGCCATCCTGCCGATACGAGGGGTGCGCTAACCCTTCCAGAGGCCGCCTTGCCCCAGTTTCGCGTCGTCACCGACCCCGACGATCCCGCCGTCGCGCCGTTCCGAGCGATCAAGGAACGCGACCTCGTCGGCCGCGAGGGGCTGTTCATCGCCGAGGGCGAGACGGTGCTGCGGGCCTTTGTCCGTGACGCGCCCGAGCGGGTGGTCTCGCTGCTGATCGATCCCAAGCGCAAGGACAAGCTGGCCGAGGTGTTCGCCGGTTTGCCGGACGAGACGCCGGTCCATCTCGCCGACCAGGCGGTGGTCGACGCCATCGCCGGCTTTCACCTGCATCGCGGCGTGCTGGCCGTCGGCCGCAAGCCCGAGCCGGTCGCGGCGGGAGCCCTGCTGGCCCGCTTGCCCGGCCGCGCGGTCGTACTGGTGCTGTGCGGCATCGCCAATCACGACAACATCGGCGGCATCTATCGCAACGCCGCCGCGTTCGGGGCCGACGCTGTGATCCTCGACGCCGACTGCTGCGATCCGCTGTACCGCAAGGCGATCCGCGTCTCGGTCGGCGCGGCCCTGTCGGTTCCCACCGCGCGGCTGGAGCGGGGCGAGGACATCGCCGAACTCCTGGCGGCGATGGGCTTCGAAAGCTTGGCGCTCAGTCCGTCGGCGACCGAGACCCTGGCTCGCCTGACACCAGCGCCGCGGACAGCGGTGCTGCTGGGCGCGGAAGGGCCGGGCCTCTCTCCCGAGGTCATGGCCGGCGCGAGGACCGTCGGCATTCCGATGGCGGGCGGCTTCGACTCGCTGAACGTCGCCACGACCAGCGGGATCGTGCTGCATCATCTGCGCTTCGCCCGAGGCTAGGAAACCGGTTTCCAAATCGGCCGAAGCGGATTTAGGGTCTGCCCAGAACATCCCGTCAGAAGGCTCGATCCCATGCTGAACCGCCGCGGCGCCCTGTCCGTTTTCGTCACCGGCGTCCTGGCAGTGCTGGCGACTCGCAAGGCGGAGGCCGCACCTGTGGACAAGCCCCAGATCACCCCGTCGGACCCGACCGAGGTCATCACCCTCTGGCCGAACGGCGCGCCGGGCGGGGAGGGCGTCACGGCCGAGGAAAAGATCATCGAACGGGCGGGCGACCCCAAGGGGCCCAGGGACCGCGCCCAGGTCCACACGCGCAAGCCGACCATGACCGTCTTCCGTCCGAAGACGCCGAACGGCGCGGCCGTGATGCTGATCCCCGGCGGCGGCTATGAGCGCGTGGTGCTGGATAAGGAAGGCTATGAGACCGCCCGGTGGCTGAACGCGCGCGGCTACACCTGCTTCGTGCTGTTTTACCGGATGCCGGGGGACGGCTGGGCGGCGGGCGGCGATGCGCCGCTGCAGGATGCTCAGCGGGGCATCCGCCTGATCCGTTCGAAGGCCAAGGAGATGGGCTTCTCGTCCGACCGGGTGGCGATCATGGGCTTTTCGGCCGGTGGTCACCTGGCGGCCAACCTGACGGTGCGCTTCGACGCTCCGACCTATGATCCGATCGACGCCGCCGACCAACTTCCGGCCAAGCCGAACCTGTCGGCGCTGATGTATCCGGTGGTCAGCCTGGATCCGGCCATCGCTCACGCCGGTTCGCGCAAGCAGCTGCTGACGGCGAACGCCTCGCCTGAGCGCGCCTTGGAGCTGTCGCCCGAGAAGCAGGTGCGCGAGGGTTTGTCACCCGTGTTCCAGGTGCACGCGGCCGACGACAGGACCGTGCCGGTCGAGAATTCGCTCGCGATGTTCGCGGCGCTGAAGGCCAAGGCCGTGCCGGCCGAGCTGCATGTGTTCGAGGAGGGCGGCCATGGCTTTGGCCTGCGTTTCGCGACCGACAAGCCGGTGGCGGCCTGGCCGAGCCTGTTCGAGACCTTCGCCAAGCGTCACGGGGTTTAGGCGCCGCAGCCGGCGCGCTCCTTGGCTTTCCAGGCGGCGATCTCGGCGTCGCGGAACTTGATCCATTCACCGCGCAGCACCGCCGGCCGCTTGCCGTGGCGTTCTTCCAGAAAGTCGGCCCCGACCACGCGGTCGGTGCGGAAGCTGCGGAACGCCTGACGCAGTTCGCACCAGGCGATGATCATCCGGATCGTCTCGCGATAGCCGACGGTGACCGGCCAGATCACCCGGGCGCTCACCGCGCCGGCCCCGTCGCTGTAGTCCAGCCGGATCTTGCGGCCGGCATGGATCCAGGCCCGGACCTGGGCGACGTCGATGCGGTCGGTCTGCGGGTTCCAGGCCGGGGCCGCGCCGATGGCGGGCTCCAGCACATAGGGCCGGAGGCGGTCGGGCACGGCGGCGGCGATCTTGCTGATCAGGTCGCTGGCGGCCTTGGCCAGGACCGGGTCGCCCCGTCCCGCCACCCATTGCGCGCCCAGCACCGCCGCCTCGATCTCGTCGGGGGTCAGCATCAGGGGCGGCATGTCGAAGCCGGCCTCCAGCACATAGCCCACCCCGGCCTCGCCGCGGATTGGCGCGCGCTGGCCGACCAGGGCGGCGATGTCGCGATAGACGCTGCGCTTGGAGGTCTCGAGCTCGGCGGCGATGGCGTCGGCGGTCACCGGCGCGCGGCTGCGGCGCAGGATCTGGATGATCTGGAAAAGGCGTTCGGCGCGTCTCATGGCTTCGAATATCGCTGATCGTTGCTGACAGCATGCTGGCAGTAGCCTGGCGGTAGCAAGTCGTCATCGCGACATTCGGGATGGAGAGGGATGATGATCACGCTATTCGCCGCCGGAGCCGGGTTCGGGCTGCCCGAGATCAGCCCCTACGTGACCAAGACCGAAGTCCAGCTGATGATGGCGGGTCTGAAGTACAAGAAGACCAAGGGCAGCCGCGAGACCGCGCCTAAGGGCCAGCTGCCGTGGATCGAGGACGCCGCCCAGGCGATCGGCGACTCCACCTTCATCCGCGCCCATGTCGAGCAGAAGTACGATGTCGACCTGGATGCGGGTCTGACCGGCAAGGAGCGCGCCCAGGCCTGGGCGATCGAGCGGATGATCGAGAACCAGCTGGGCTGGGTGTCCAGCTACTTCCGCTTCCTGGAGCCGGCCAACTTCGCCAAGGGGCCGGGCCGCTGGTTCGACCAGGCGCCGGAACACCTGCGCGACGACCTGCGCAAGGGGCTGCTGGAGGCGGTGGCGACCAATGTCCGGGCCGTCGGCGTCGGCCGGCACCTGCGCGAGGAGGTCGCCTGGCTGGGCAGCCTGTCGCTGCGCTCCCTCGACGAGCTTCTGGAGGACAAGGCCTATCTGATGCGCGACAGCCATCCGGTCGGTGTCGACGCCACGGCCTTCGCCATGCTGGCGGCGATCATGACCCCGTTCTTCGACTCGCCGTTACGACGCGAGGCCGAGAGCTATCCGCGCCTGGTGGACTATGTCGGGCGGATGATGGCGCAGTTCTATCCGGCTCACCCCTGGGGGCTGCGCCAGGCGGCCTAGGAAAATGAAACGGGACTGTAACCAGAAGAGGCCATCGTTCGAATGACCCAGCAGGTGCGTATCGGCGCCGATCAGGGGAGCGGACGATGGCTATCAATGGGGACTACCCGCAGCCGGTCACCGTCAATGGCTTCTCGTGCAAGAACTGCACGGATGTCGACTACGCCAAGAAGCACATCGACCCGGCCCACCCCAAGGATGGTCCGTACGGGGTGAATGCGACGGACCGAGACGCGGCTCACGACAGGGATAAGCCGCGCGGCTCGGATAAGGCGCATGCCGACGCCCGCAGAAATTGGTCCGATGCCGGCGTCGTGGTCAATGTCGAGGTTTGAGAGCGCTTCCAAAGTGGTTGTACAAGTCGCTCAAATTTGGCTGGATTGGTCAGGCCATTTTGCTTTGCATGCCTAACCAATTTCGCTAGGGTACAGAGCGCGACGGAATGGAGCCTCCAACTCCGTTCAATCGCTTGCTCGTCGACCACAGGCGCTGCGTATCTTGCGCCGACCTCCTCCCGGGGCGGACGACGATGGCGGCCGGAGTCCTTACCCTCCGGTCGCCCGCCGCCTTAGACCGCCGCCTTGGCGGATCGTCTTGGTAAGGCCACTCGACCGCGAGCGCTTGTGACAGGGCGGGACGCGCGCTAGTCCTTTGGGACGCGCCGACCCTGGCGCCTGACCACGGCCGCTTTTCATGTCGACCCCATCGCCGGATCCGCCTTCCACGGAGTCCACCAGGCTCTACCAGCAGGTGGCCGCCTCGATTAGCGCGTCGATCGCCAGCGGGACCTTCCAGCCCGGGCAACGGCTGCCGTCCGAGCGCGACCTGGCCGACGAGTTCGGCGTCAGCCGGCCCACCGTGCGCCGCGCCGTGATCGCGCTGGAGATGCGCGGCCTGCTGGAGGCTCGCCAGGGCTCGGGCGTGTATGTCCGCCTGGATCAGCCGCCGCCTCCGGTGAAGGACCTCGACATCGGGGCCTTCGAACAGGCTGAGGCTCGCCGCCTGTTCGAGGGCGAGGCCGCCGCCCTGGCCGCTACCCTGATCAGCGACGAGGAGCTGGCCTATCTCGAGGCGCTGGTCACCGAGATGAACAGCGAGGAATCGACCAAGGAGCAGAGCGAACTAGCCGACCGCCAGTTCCACATCACCATCGCCCAGGCCACCCGCAACACCGCCGTGGTGCGGATCGTCGAGAACACCTGGGACCTGCGCTATCGCTCGCGCCTGTGCATGCAGATGCTGGAAAAGGCCCGGCACGTGCGCAAGCGGCCGCTGAAGGACGAGCACCAGGAGATCATCGAGGCCCTGCGCACCCGCGACCCCAAGGCGGCGCGCGGCGCGATGCAGGCTCACCTGGGCGGGCTGATCGAGAATCTGCTGCTGACCGCCGAACTCGAGGCCATCGAGCGCACCCGCGAAAGCCTGGCGGCCAAGCGCGAGGAGATCGCCCTCCGCGCCGCCAGCGCGGCGAAGTAGTCCTTCGAGCGTCTCCCAAAAAAGAGGCCGGATCCCCTTGGGAGATCCGGCCGCGCAGGAGGGGTCTAGGGGAGGGAACTGCGCTCTAGAAGTTCACGTCCAGGCGGGCGCCGAAGTACCGGAAGGCGTCGCGGCCAGGGAACCAGGTGCGGCCCTGGGCCGTCGGGATGGCGGGGTTGCTGTAGCCCGAGGTGCCGTTGCCGATGCCCTGGGCATAGCGCTTGTCGAACAGGTTGTTGGCGAAGACCGAGACCTTGTAGCGGTCCTTCAGGTCGGTGATCCCCAGCTTCAGGTCGACGACGCTGTAGGCCTTCTGGATCGTGCGCGGGTCTTGGCTGAGCGAGAAGTTCACGTCGTCCTGCCAGCGATAGGTCGCGCCGACGAAGCCTTTGAACGGCATGCCCGGCAGCGCGATGTCGTACTGGCCGCCAATATTGAACTTGAACTTCGGCGTGTTGTTCAGCCGCTTACCGGCGAGGTTCTGCACGCGGCCGTTGGTGGTCGGCGTGCGGTAGCACTCGCCCGGCTTGCCGACATAGCCCGCCGGCTGCAGCGGCAGGTCGGCGGTGGCCGGCTGGGCGTTGTTGCAAGGCCCGTTCGGGAAGTCGATGACCGTGGCGTCCGTGTAGGCGAAGGCGCCGTTCAGGCGGAAGTTCGAGGTGACGCGGGCCACCGCGTCCAGCTCAACGCCCTGGGTGCGCAACTGGCCGACGCTGTTCAGGAAGGTCAGGAACGTGCCGTCGGGCAGGAACGACGTCACCGAAGTCTGGAAGCCCTTGTAGTCGGCCCGGAAGACGGTGGCGTTGAAATAGACGCGACGGTCCAGCAGGCTGCTCTTAAAGCCGATTTCATAGTTCTTGGCCGTTTCCGGCTTCACCGGCATCTGGGCGGCGATCGCGGCGCTGAACGTGCTGACCAGGTCATAGGCCTGACCCTTGTAGCCGGTCGAGAAGGTCCCGAACGTCATGATGTCGGGCGTGATCTTGTACTGCACGCCGACCTTGCCCGTGAACGCGTCGTCCTGGTCGGCCTTGCTGAAGAGCTGGTGGCTCGTCGGCGAGGTGAGGGTCGTGTTGGCGAAGATCGTCTTGTCGAAGTGATAGCTGATCTTCTGGCGGTTGATCCGCGCGCCGCCGGTGACGCTGAGCTTCTCGGTCACGTCCCAGGTGGCGTTGGCGAAGGCCGAATAGTTCTCGTTGGTGCTTTCGGCCAGGTAGCGAGCCAGCTGCAGCACCGGGCCGCGGTTCAGATAGCGATCCAGGTCGTTCTTGGCGTACCAGAGGCCGGCCACATAGCGGAAGCGGCTCTGGCCTGGCGAGACCAGCCGCAATTCCTGCGTCCACGAGTCGGCGTGGAAATAGCCGTCGATATGCGCGCCGCTGTTGATCCCCGACGGGCTGGCGACCGGGAAGCCCAGCAGGAACGGCTGGTCGGTGCCGTCGATGTCCTGGAAGTCGACCATCTTCCAGCGGTCGTGCGAGGTGATCGACGACAGGGTGTGGCCCTTCAGGAATGAGCCGTCGCCGAAGTCGTAGTCGATGCGGGCGGTCGTGCCGAAGACGTCCGAATTGCCGCCGCCGATCCGGTCGTTGGCGCGGACGAAGTGGTTGTTCTTGTCGATCGTGATGCCGCGCAGGGTCAGGCTGGCCGGGAAGGCGGGCTCACCCTGGTAGAACAGGCCCGGCGTCAGCTCGGTGATCGGGCTGGTGCAGCAGGTCGAGACGTTGTGGTTGTAGCGCGGGGCGACGCTGAGGGTCAGGTTCTCGGTCGGCGTCCAGACAAGCTTGGCTGTGGCGGTGAAGCCGGCGCTGCCGTTGACGTTCTTGCCGGTGGTCAGGTTCTTGACGTTGCCGTCGTAGTCGCTCTTGGCGACCGTCACGCGCAGCAGCAGGTCGTCCTTGATCGGTCCCGAAGCGGTGAAGCCGATCCGCTTCTCGCCGTCGTCGGTGACCAGCAGCATGCCCTTGCCCGAGAACTCGCGGGTGGGGGCGGCGGTGGCGATGTTCAGGACGCCGGCGATGGCGCTCTTGCCGAACAGGGTGCTCTGCGGGCCGCGCAGCACCTCGACGCGCTCGACGTCGATCAGGTCCTTGAAGGCGGCGGCCTGGAACCCGACCGGCACGTCGTCGATGACCACCGCCACGTCCGACTCGACGGCGATGCCGTTCGAGAAGGTGCCGATGCCGCGCATATTGATGCTGAAGTTGCCGGGCTGGCTGCCGTAGTTGATCACCAGCCCCGGCGACAGCTTCACCAGGTCGCCCAATTCGCGGACGTTGTTGCGTTCCAGCACGTCGGCGGTGACGGCGGTGACCGAGACCGGCACGTCCTGCAGGCGCTCGGCCCGCTTGGTCGAGGTGACGATGATCTCCTCGAGCTGGGCTGAGTCGCTGGCCTGAGCCTGGGCCGCGGCGGCGCCGGATGTGGCTGCCATCACGGCCGCGGCCGTGGAAGCGAGCAGCAAGAATCGAATGTTGGTCATGGCCTGGCCTTCCCCGCGCTAATGCTCGCCGGTTCAATGCCGACGGCGATTGGTATGCCCAACTGATGAAGTATGGTCAGGCCACTTGTCAAGTAGCGGCGTTATGCGGCCCCATGCGGTCTGGGTGGTGGGATTTTCACTCTACCAGGCAGCGATGGAAGCGCGTCCATTGACGCGACGGCGCTGGGTAAGGAGTCAAGCCTCTGTTCGGGCTTTACGGCTTGGTCTCCAGATTGGTAATGTCAATTTAGAAATCGCGATAAGCAGGGGGAGGGCGGATGCGTATCAGCGAGCGATCGCCGACAGGATCGGCGGCCGGCGGGCGACGGACCCGTATCCGCCGATGACCGTGCAGATGGACTATCGCGAGAGCACCGACCGTGCCGGCATGAGTCGGATGACGGTGCGCGAGCTGCGCGACACCTTCGTTATCGACAGCCTGTTCCGTCCCGGTGAGCTGGGACTCAGCTATCTGGAGATCGAACGGGCGGTGGTCGGCTCGGCCATGCCCGTCGGCGCGCCGCTGCTGTTGCCGACCCACAAGGAACTGGCCTCGCGCTTCTTCTGCGAGCGCCGCGAGGTCGGGGTGATCAATGTCGGCGGCCCGGGCTCGGTGACCCTGGACGGCCAGCGCTTCGACCTGGCCCGCCACGACAGCCTCTATGTCGGCCGGGGCGTCGAGACGGTCAGCTTCGCCAGCGACGACACGGCCCGGCCGGCGCGCTTCTACTTCGTCAGCTATCCAGCCCACGCCAGCCATCCCAGCAAGCGGGTGCGGCGCGACGAGGCTCGGACGATCTTCGCCGGTGAGGCCCACACGGCCAACCGCCGGGTGATCCGCCAGAGCATCCGCCCCGGCGTCGTCGAGACCTGCCAACTGGTGATGGGCTTCACCGAGCTGGAGGCGGGCAATGTCTGGAACACCATGCCGCCGCACACCCACCGTCGGCGCAGCGAGATCTACATGTATTTCGACGCCGCTCCCGGCCGCGTCATGCACCTGATGGGCGACCCGTCCGAGCCGCGCGCGGTGTTCATGGACGACGGCGAGGCGGTGTTCTCGCCCAGCTGGTCGATCCACAGCGGCGTCGGCACCGCCAACTACAGTTTTGTCTGGTCCATGGGCGGCGAGAACCTCGAGTTCGACGACATGGACGTCCTGGCCGTGTCCGACCTCGGGCCGGGCGCTTAAACGCGGAAGAGCCAAGCGAATGACCCTCAAGACCCTCCTGAAGGCGGCCGCCGCCCTCGCCATCCTGGCCGGAACCGCCGCGCCGGCTCTGGCCGCGCCGAGGAGCGCCGTCGTCAGTGTTCCGGTCTCGGCGGTCGACGCCGCCGGCCGCAAGGTCGCGGCCTGGCAGCTGAGCCACATGGACAATTTCGACTACGTGCCGGTCAGCCAATTTCGCAAGGATACCGAAGCGCCGCGCGACTGGATTCAGGCGGCGTTCTACATTGGCCTCTACACCTTCGCCGACGCGACCCAGGATCCGTACCTGACCACCGCCGTCCTCAAACATGGCGAGGCCGAGGGCTGGGGCTTCGACCATCGTCCGCGCCACGCCGACGCCGACGCCACCGGCGCGGTCTGGGTCTGGACGGCCGAGCGCACCAAGGACCCGAGCAAGCTGACGCCGATCCGCGCCCGCTTCGACGCGGTGCTGGCCGACCCGTCCAAGGTCTCGCTGGACTTCTCGCTGAAGCCCGAAAAGGGCCCGCCCTATTGCCAGGTCCGCTGGTGCTGGAGCGACGCGATCTTCATGGCCCCGCCAGCCTGGACGTCGCTGAGCAAGGTCTCCGGCGACAGGCGCTATCTGGCCCATGCCGACAGCGAGTTCTGGGCCACCCACGACTACCTGTTCGACAAGACCGACCACCTCTATTTCCGCGACAGCCGCTTCATCGCCCAACGCAGCGACGCGGGCGCCAAGATCTTCTGGGGCCGAGGCAACGGCTGGGCGTTCGCGGGGATCGCGCGGATCCTGCAGGACCTGCCGGCCAACCATCCCAGCCGCCCGAGGTACGAGGCGGTGTTCAAGCAGATGGCCGCGCGGATCGCGCCGTTGCAGGGCGAGCAGGGCTATTGGCCCGTCTCGCTGCTGGAGCCGCAAAAGACGCCGGAGACCAGCGGCACGGGCTTCTTCGTCTACGGCCTGGCCTGGGGCGTGAACCACGGGCTGCTGTCCCGCGCCAAGTACGGTCCGGTCATCGACAAGGGCTGGAAGGCCCTGGATGCGGCGATCGAGCCCGACGGGCGCCTGGGCTGGGTGCAGCGCGTCGGCGCCGCGCCGGACCAGGTGGGGCCGGACGATACTCAGCTTTACGGTGTCGGCGCCTTCCTGCTGGCGGCCAGCGAGGTGCGCAAGCTTGGCCAAGTTTCGGGCTCGCCTTCCCAAGGTCCAGCCAAGCGCTAAGATGGAGCCGCAGAATCCAGAGTGAGTTTTGATGCGCGGCGCGCCAGATCCCCAGAAGCTCTACCAGCAGGTGGCCCGTTCGATCGCGGCCTCGATCGCCGAGGGACGCTATGTCCCCGGCGACCGCTTGCCGTCCGAGCGGGGTCTGGCCGACTCGTTCGGCGTCAGCCGGCCAACAATCCGCGACGCGATGATCGCCCTGGAATTCCAAGGCCTGGTCGAAGCGCGCCAGGGCTCGGGCGTCTATGTCATGGCGCGGGGCAAGCCCGAGGACGACACGACCGAGGCCGAGGTCAGCGCCCTGGAACTGACCGAGGCCCGCCGCCTGTTCGAGGGTGAGGCCTGCGCCCTGGCCGCCGCCGCCGTCAGCGACGAGCAGCTCGCCGCCCTGGAGCGGATGGTTCGCGAACTGGCCGGCCTGGCTGGCACGGAGGACGGCGAACGGCTGGAGCACGACTTCCACCTGGCCGTGGCCCACGCCACCCGCAACGCCGCCATCGTCGCGGCGGTGGAGGAAATCTGGACGCTGCGCCGGCAGTTCGGCGACTGCGGCGCCCAGCTGCGCCGGGTGCGTCTGGCCGATCCCGAGGCCTTCGCCGAGGATCACCGCCGCATCGTCGCCAGCCTGCGCGACCGTGATCCCAAGGAAGCGCGCCGGGTGATTCACGAGCACTTGAACCGCACGGTCGAGGCCCTGTTGTCGATGGCCGAACGTGACGCGCTGGAACGCACGCGCCAGGAGATGGCCGACCGCCGCGACGAGCTTCTCCGCCGCACCGCCATCTGACGTTGTTTTTGAAGGCGCGCTGTTCTCCGGCGCGATAATTCGCCGCACAAATCAAGGCCTTGCGGGCGCCGTGCCGCGCGTGCTGACCTCTCCCCCTGGAATCAGGGGGAAGTAATGTCGGATAAATTGGCGCCCGCGAGCGTTGAGACGGTGCTGAAGGCGATCTCGGCCGAGATGTCGTTCGCCGCGGTGGCGTGTGGGCATCTGGACGTGGCGCTGGGCAAGATCCTCGACGTCGTGCCTGACGAGCACCGTCTGTCGGTGATGCAGGAGCTGCACACGGTCGACCTGCTGGCCCAGCACATCACCGCCCTGACCGACTTCACCGGCAACCTGTCGCAGCAGCACGGCCAGGGCGTGCTCGAGGTCAACGACTCCCTCGGGGCCATCACGCTGGGCGACGTCGCCGCCCGTCTGCGCGCCTCGATCGTGGCCGAATAGACGTTTCGCGGACGCCGGATCAGGCCGCCGCGGCCGTGCGCGCAGGCCGGGCCTCGGGCAGGCGCAGCTCGGCGATGAGGCCCTTCGGCGCCGCGCGCAGCCGCAGGTCGCCGCCGTGCGCGCGGATCGTCGAGCGCGACACCGACAAGCCGAGGCCGACGCCGGCCTTCCCCGATGCGCGGGCGGCGACGCTGCGGTAGAACGGCTGGAAGACCCGCTCCAGGTCCTCGGTCGCCAGGCCAGGGCCATCATCGGCGACCTCGATCCAGGCCTCGCCGTCACGAACGTCCAGCCGCACGATCGCGCGCTCGCCGTATTTGAGGGCGTTGTCGATCAGGTTCTCGACGACACGCTGCACGCCGACGACGTCGATCTCGGCTAGGACGGGCGGCCCTGGCTCGAGCTTGGCGGGGCCCGGCGCGTCGTCGACGACCACTTCCAGCAGCGACCGCAGGTCCACGACCTGCCGTTTTCCCACCTGGGTCTCGTCGCGCATGAAGCTGAGGACCGAGGCGATCATCTCCTCCATCTGATCCATGTCGCGGCCGATGGCGACGCGCAGGGCGGGCGAGGCGCGTTCCAGCTTGAAGCGCATCCGGGTCAGCGGCGTACGCAGGTCGTGCGAGATGGCCCGGATCATGCCGGTGCGGTCCTCGACATAGCGCTTCAGGCGCTGCTGCATCAGGTTGAAGGCGTCGGCGGCCTTGCCGATCTCGGCCGGACCGGACAGCGGCGGCAGGTCGGCCGAAGGCTCGCGGCCCAGGCGGTCGGCGGACTCGGCGAAGACCTTCAGCGGCGCGGCCAGGCGCCAGGCCACGAAAAGGGCCAGCGGTGCGATCAGGGCGACCGACAGCCCGAACCACAGCAGCACCCGCCGCTGCCAGCTGTTGAGGAAGCCCTCGGGCTGTGGACGCACGGTGGCCCAACGCCCGTCGGCGATCTTCATGGCGGCGACGAACTCGCCCTCGATATAGGGCGCCTGGCCGAGGCGGAAGCCGCCGACATTCGGCGGCGGCAAGGTGCGGTCAGGGACGGCGGGGAGCGGCGCTCGCGCTTGCGGCTGGGGCGGCGACGGCCGGGGCATGGCCGCGATCACCGCCTCGGTGGCGGGGCGTATCGGCTCGATCCGCGTGGGCGTGGCGACGGGCGGCTCGGCGGCGGGCGCTTCGACTGGCGGGGCCGTGACGGCTGGCGGCGCGGAGCGAACGGGCTCCTGGGCGGGGGTCAGGACGATACGGCTGGGGCGAGCAAAGACCGCGGCGTCCAGCGGCGAGCGGATGATCGGCCCGCGCGGCGGTCCACCCACGGTCGCTGGCGAGGCTGGTGATCCAGGGGCGCGGCCGGGCTGGGCCTGGCCCATCGAGGGCGGGGCGCCGCCGGGTCCCCTCATGGCGCCGCCGGCGGAGGAGGGCGTCGGCGAGCCAGGAAAGCTCCCCGGCGCACGCATGACCCGCATCTGTGGCGACGAAGGCCGCTGGGGCATCGGGCCACCGGCCGGGAAGCCGCCTGGCGGACCCATGCCCGCGGATCTCATGTCGGAAGGCGGAAAGCCGCCCGGACCGCCGGAACTCATTCCCGGCGGAGGGCCGCCCGGCCCGGCGGCGCCGCCAGCCTGTCCGACCTGGACCATGCGGGACATGAAGAGCGCGGGCGCGGCCTCGGCGCGCGGCGGTGGCGGCATCGGCGTTCCACCGGCCAAGGGCGGCGGCGCGTAGAACAGCAGGCGCACGTCGGACTCTGCCACGCCCACCATGCGGGCGAGATCCTTGGTGGCCGGCGCGGAGACCACCCAGCCAGGGCTCTGCAGGCTGGGCGCGGCGGTCTCGAAGGTCAGCACCAGAGGTCGATTTGAAGCTTGGGCCGCGCCCCCGCGCAGCGCCGCGCTGATGTCGGTCAGGCTGTACTGACGCGGCGGATCGGGCGGGAAGAACACCGTCAGGGCCAGGGTCACCACCTGGGCGGCGGCGAGCGCGCCGACCACGATGGCCATGATCTGGGCCCACAGGGGCGGGCTGAGGCGCCGGCGCCAGGTCATTCGCCGACCACGCCGGCGTCCAGCATGTAGCCGACGCCGCGATAGGTGCGGATCAGCTCGCGGTCCGTCTGGTCCTGGATCTTGCGGCGCAGGCGGCTGATATGCAGGTCGACGGCGCGACCCATCTCTTCGGTGTCATCCGAGCGCAGCAGGGCGATCAGGTCCTCGCGCGGCACCACTTGCCGCGCGCGCTCCAGCAGCGCGCCCAGGATCGCCAGCTCGCTGCGGGTCAGGAGCAGGATCGTCCCGTTCGGCGCGCTCAGCTGGCGGGCGGCGAGGTCGAGGCGGAAGTCGGCGAAGCGGTAGACGTTGGTCTTGCGTGTCGAGGCGCCGGCGGGACGTCGCCGCAACAGCGCCTTCACGCGGGCCAGCAGTTCGCGCGGCATGATCGGCTTGACCACATAGTCGTCGGCCCCGAGCTCCAGGCCCAGGATCCGGTCGATCGGGTCGCCCAGCGCGGTCAGCATCAGGATGGCGGGGCCGTCGCCGCCGGCCAGGGCGCGACACAGCGACAGGCCATCCTCGCCGGGCAGGTTCACGTCGAGCACGGCCACCTGGATCGCGCGCTCGGCCAGGACCCGCCGCGCGGTCGCCGCGTCGCCGGCCTCGTGGACGACGTGGCCGTTATCGGTCAGGTAGGCGGTCATCTCCCGGCGAAGCTCGAGGTCGTCCTCGACCAGCAAAATCTCGGCGATGGGGGTCGTGACGGTCTGCAGGCTCATGGTCCCGACAGTAAACCACGAGCTTAAGCGCGTGGTCACATCGTTTCCGGCCCGACGCGTGGACGGACGGTCCGGAAGCGCACGCGCCCAGCGCGCGGCATGGGCCGTCGAGACGCTCATGGCCGCAGCAGCCGAAGATCAAGGATGCGCCGCTCGCCGTCGACGCGGCCCAGTTGCACCACCACGTCCGCCACCGAGCGGACATAGGCCAGGATCTCGGTTCGCGGCAGCGCCATGCCGCCCTGCATGACCATCAGGGCGATCTGCTCCAGCGCGCCCTCGGGCGTGTTGGCGTGGACGGTGGTGAACGATCCGGGGTGGCCGGTGTTGATCGCCCGCAGAAAGGTGGCCGCCTCGCTCCCCCGGATCTCGCCGACGATGATCCGGTCCGGACGCAGGCGCAGCGCGGCCTGCAGCAGGTCGTCGACGCTGACGCGCGCCTCGCCCAGGTCGCCCTTCACGGCGGTCAGGCCCAGAGCGTTGGGCTGGCGGACCGCGATCTCGGGGGTGTCCTCGACCAGCACGATCCGCTCGTCCCGCGGCACGGCCTTCAAAAGGCTGTTGAGGAAGGTGGTCTTGCCGGACGAGGTGCCGCCCGAGATCAGGATGGTCTTTCGCGCGGCCACGGCGTGCTTGAGGAAGCCGATCGGGTCGCGCCACGCCTCGGCTTCGTCGTCCTGCGGCGGGGCGCAGGCGCTTGGCGGCGACAGCGGACCTCTGTCATAGGCGTCGAGATCGAGGTCGGTCGTCAGGTGCCGACGGATGGCCATGGCCCAGTGGCGACGGGTCGCGGGCGGGCCGACCATCTGCACGCGCTCGCCTGAGGGCAGCACCGCCGCCAACAAAGGGCTCTGCCGGTTCACCGCCTGATGTCCGGCTCGGGCGATCTGGGCGGCCAAGCGGCCCATCAGCTCGTCGGTGACCTCGGGAGCGTCGAAGCGCTGCATGGCCGGTTGGCCGGCCGCCTCGATCCAGACCTCGCCGGGCCGGTTGACCAGCACCTCGCTGACGTCGGGTTGCTCCAGCCAGCGTGCGAACGGACGTAGGTAGCTGCGCAGGTAGACGCCGTCGAACGGGATCGGCTCGGCCATCTAACGGTCTCCGAACACCAGATCGCGGGCGGCGAACACCTGGATCGGCGCGCCCAGCGGCACGCGGATGGTCGGCGCGATCCGGGTGTCGCTCTGCAGCGCCTGGCTCGCCGCGCCGGTGGCGTCGGAGCCGGAATTGATCACCAGCGCCGTCGAGCTTCCACCGACGAGCGCGCCGGGCAGGGCGCTGACCACCGACAGCAGCATCGCGCCGCCGAACCGCTGCAGGAAGTGCCGATCGACCTTGCCGCCCAGGCCCGTCTGGCCGCTCTCGTCCATGGCCGGCGATCCCAAGGCGATGGAGACCCCGTCGGGCCGGATCAGCCGCGTCCACACCACGAAGGCCCGACTCTGGCCCGAGGACAGGCCGCTCTTGTACTGGCCGATCAGGCGGCTGCCGCGCGGAATGACCACGCCGCTGCCATCGAAGCCGCGTACGTCGCGACTGACGATGGCGCGAGCGTAGCCGGGCAGGTCGGAGTTCAGCGCCGTCTCCAGCACCGCCGCGATCATTGTGCCCTGGACGACGGTGTGGGCCGGATCGGCCAAGCTTTCGCTGCGGGCCGGTCCGTTGTCGCCGCTGACCCGCAGCGAAAACTGCTCGTCGGCCGACAGGGCCGCGCCGTTGGGCTTGGCCTCGCCGGTGTTGGCGGGCTTGGCGGGGCCGAGGGCGAGCAGGCCGTCGGTGTTGTCGATGATCATCGGGTTGGCGCGGGACTGGTTCGGATCGATCACGTTGGCCGGTGTTCCCGAGGTCAGCGGCGCCGGCGGCGCCGCAACCGGCGCGCGAACGATCGGTGCGGCTTGGGCGACTGGCTGCGCGGTTTCGGCTTCGAGGTTCGTGCGCGGCTCGGCCTTGGTGGTCTGGTGGCCGGACAGAGTCACCAGGGTCAGGGCTCCCAGCGCGATGGCCCCCGCGCCGCCGGCCAGCATGCCCAGATCCACGCCGCCTTGAGCCTTGCCCACCTGAGGCGCGGCGCGGACCGAGGCTCCGGCCAGGTCGTCGGGGGAGAGCTCCAGGCGCGGGTCGCGGCCCTGGCGATCGAGGCTCAGCGTAGTCATCGGGCGGTCCTCCGGCGGCCGAACAGGTCGCGGCTGGCGGTCTCGGCGGCGACTTCCGGGCGCGGCTGGGGTGAGCCCGCGTCGAGACTGGGGGTCTGGTAGGCGTCGTTGTAGAGCACGGCCACCGCGTTACCCCGCCGCAGCACGAAGGCCGGCGCCACCTGGGCCAGGACCAGGTAGTCGCCCTCGCTGGTGAAGCTGACCGGCGTTTCGGACTTGTCGGCGGCGACGGCGAAGACGGCCGGCGTGGTCGAGCCCTCGGCCCAGCGGAAATAGGTCGCCCGGCCATTGTCGAAGATGCGCTGAGGCACGTTCTCGCGCGCGCCGGAAAAGGTGTAGGCGGCGTTGCGCTGTTCGGGCGGCGGGACGGCGGGTTCGGGGGGCTTGGTCTCGGTCGCGACCAGCGGTGGCGCGGCGGGCTCCTCGGGATAGGTGAACCGCACGCTGTAGGCCACCGCGCCCCGGCGGCAGGCCGGGGTGTCGCGGGCCACCAGCTCGAAGGCGTAGCGACGGCGATCGGTCGACACCGTCATGTTCGAGTGCGTGGTCCGGTAGGCCGGTTTGACGAACAGCATGTTGGCCCGCTTGTTGGGCGAGACCAGCCATTGGGCGGCCTCGCCCAGGCCGACGTTCTCGATCCGCTCGTCGGGGCCGAACTCGACCAGGGTCTGGAAGCCGAAGCAGCCCTCCAGGCGCACGATCGTATCCGGGTCATAGGCCAGCTTGCGGAGGCGGGCGTCGGCCTGGACCTGGCCAGCGGCCAGGGCCAGCAGCGCGGCGGCGCCGAGGAGGAGGACTGGTCTCATGATCCGATGATCCCCGAGAGTGAGCGGCCGGGCGCGGCCGGGCGGAAGGTTTGGCCAAGACCGGCCACGCGACGCTCGGCGGCGGCGCGTGGCGCCGGAGCGGAGGACGGAAGCGCGTCGACGGCGATCTCGACGCGACGGTCGGCGGCGCGCGACTCCTCGCGGATCAGGGCGGCCGCGACGCCGCCCACGCGGTCGTCGTTGGCGGGGCGGTGATCCGTGAGACCGGCGGTCGTGTGACGGGCCCCCTGGTCGAGGAAGGAGGTCTGGGCGAGCTCGGTCGTGCTGGACCCCGGCGCGCCGCTGGGCAGTCGCCAGCCTCGGGTCAGGGCGATGGCGGTTGCGGCCAGGGCCAACAGCAGGCCAGCATAGATCACTGAGACGCCGAACAGCGTCGCGATGGGGCGCATGCGCTCGACGGCGCCCAGCGGATCGTCGGCGATCGCCGCGATGGCTGGCCCCAGCACGGACAGCAGGCCCGAGCCGCCGACCACGATCAGCAGCGGCGCCAGCGCGAAGCCGACCGACAGCCGCAGCCAGCCCTCGAACAGCCCACGCGTACCGCCGAACAAGCCCAGGGCGATGAAGACAGGGCCGAGCGCCAGCAGCGCCGCCAGGATGATCCGCGCGATGACCAGCAGGCCCAGGGTGGTGACCAGGATCAGCCCGGCGCTGGACCAGATCAGGTTGGTGGCCATGTCCAGCTTGGGCGAGCGCGGACCGATCGACAGGCTCTGGCCAATCTGGAACACGGCGTCGAACAGCTGGTCCAACCGCGCGGCGAAGGCGCGGGTCGCGCCGGATTGCGCGCCGAGCAGGGCCGAGGCGACCTGGTCGGGGCCGCCGGTCAGCAGGCCATAGACCACCGCGTGATAGGCCGGCCAGGCGGTCGCGAACGCCAGGATGAAGCCCAGGCTCAGCAGGCGCGGCCCCAGGGCGCGCAGGGTCAGGCGCGTGCGGCCGGTGATCAGGCCCAGGGCGATGATCGCCACGTACAGGGTCAGGCCCGCGGTCAGCGCCCCGCCCAGCACGCCATGTGCGCCGAAGACGTGGCCATAGCCCGAAGCGACCGCGCCATTGACCTGGCAATCCAAGGCCTCGAGCGCTCCGGCCAGGCTGGCGCCGTCGTCGATCCGCAAGGGCGCGCAGCCGCTCATGACACGCTCCTCAGACGGGTGACGGGAGTTGGCGGCGGCTCGCCGGGATAGGGCGCGCCGATCAGGACCTCCCACCACCGCGCGGGGTGGTCGCCCAGGCGCCGGCGCAGGTCGTCCAGCGTCCGGACCTTGGCCTCGCGGCCGGACAGGGCGGTCAGCAGGTCGGGCATGCCCGACAGGTCCAGCCGCGCCACGACGCTGTGATTGCCGTGCTTGACCAGGAAGCAGTGGGCGTGGGCGGGCAGGCCCTGGATCAGGGAGAGCTCGTGCTCGGTCAGGCCGAAGCCGTCGCAATAGTCGGCGGCCTGGGCTCGGGGATTGGGCATGAAGATCTGGGTCGCGGTCTGCTCGATGATGGCGCTGGCGACCCGGCTTTCCAGGGCGTCGCGGGCGCTCTGGGTGCCGAAGCCGACGACGGCGTTGCGCTTGCGCAGGGTCTTCATCCAGTCGCGGATCCGCGTGGCGAACACCTCGTCGTCCAGCGCCTTCCAGCCCTCGTCGATCAGGATCAGGGTCGGCGTTCCGTCCAGCCGCTCCTCGATCCGGTGGAACAGGTACATCAGGGCGGGGGTGCGCAGGACCGGGTCGTCGAGGATCTCGGTCATGTCGAAGCCAAGCGTCGCCCGCGACAGGTCGAGGCGGTCGGCCGCGTTGTCGAACAGCCAGGCGTGCTCGCCGTCGCCGCACCACGGCGCGAGGCGCGAGGCCAGGTCGCCCGGCTCGGGACGCCGCAGTCCGCCCAGCAGTTCGCGGAAATAGCGTGGACGGCGGTAGGTCGGCTCCTGGTCGTAGTTGGCGTCGACGGCATCGGCGACGATCTTTTCGTCCTCCGCCGACAGGGTCTCGCCCGGCTTGCAGACCAGGCGCGCGACCCAGCTGCGCAGGAAACCCCGGTTGGCCGGGGTGTCGGGCAGCTGCAGCGGATTGAAGCCGGTCGGCTGGCCCGGGCGCAGCGCGGCGTAGTGGCCGTCGATCCCGCGCAGGAAGATCTCGGCCCCGCGATCCTTGTCGAAGCAGATCGTGCGCGGGGCGAGCTTCTGGGCCTGGGCGGCCAGGAAGTTCAGGACCACGGTCTTGCCTGAACCGGACGGCCCGATAATCGTGAAGTTGCCGAGGTCGCCTTCGTGGAGGTTGAAGAAGTACGGCGTGCCCGACGTGGTCTCCAGCACGGTGATCGCCTGTCCCCAGTGGTTGCCTTCGGCCCGACCGATCGGGAAGCCGTGCAGCGAGGCCAGGCTGGCGAAGGCGCCGGTCGAGAGCAGGGCCTTGCGCGCGGCATAGGCCTCGTTGCCGGGAAACTGGGCCCAGAAGGTCGGCTCTAGGGCCAAGTCCTCGCGCACCGCGATCGCGCCGACGTCGGCCAAGGCCGCGGCGCAGTCGGCGACCGCGCGGTCCAGCGCCTCCAGGCTCTCGGCGCGGATCAGGACGCTGAACTGGTGCTCACCCAGGGCCGACTTGCCCGAGGCCAGGTCGTCCTTGGCCTCGACCAAGCCGCGCTTGAGACTGGCGGAATCCTCGTCGGCGGCGCGGAAGCGGCGTAGGGCCAGCGAGACCTGCTCCAGGCCGGTCTGGCGGTCGAGGAAGGCGAACCCCTCGGCCAGGGTCATCTCGAACGGCAGGCGCAGCAGGGCGTCGAGCAGGCCCGGGGTGGCGAAGGGCGGATATTCCTTCAGCGACAGGATCGCGCAGAAGTCCTTGGCCGCCGTCGCGCCCTTCCGCTCGATCGTCTCGTGGCCGAAGCTGATCCGGCGATAGGGCAGGTGATGGCCGACGTCGCCGGTCGGGGCCAGGACCGGCCGCATCTCGCCGTTGTAGAGCGCCGACAGGAATTCCAACGGCTCGGAGCAGCGGCCGTTGACCGTCTCGTAGTCGCCCAGCAGGCGCGGGCCGTAGGGCGCGAGCGCCGACATCAGGGCTTCGCGCGCGCCGTCCAGTTCGCGCGTTTCACGCATCAGGGTCGCCGCCTGCGCCTCGGCCGAACGCCCGGCGAACAGGCCGGTCAGACGCTCGGCCAGGCCGGCCTTGCCCTTGGCCGGACGGCGCAGAATGCTGACGAACAGGTCGTTGACGAACAGTCGCCGCGACCTGAGCCGATCCTGCCAACGGCGGTCGATCTCGGCGCAGACCGGATCGTCGAAGCGGCTCTCCAGCCCGGCCTCGACCCGCCTGCGGATGATATGGTGGCGGATGACATAGCGGGAATCGCCCACCGCTCGCAGGGCCGCGTCGCGGGCGGCCTGCTTATGGTTCAGGTCGGCGGTGTCGGCCGTCTCGAAGGCGAAACCGGTCAGGTGCAGGACCTGCAGCAGCGCGCCGTCGCGCAGCACGACGGTGTCGCCGCCCAGCAGGCTGTCATAGGGCAGCCGGTCGCCGGCGCGGGGGTCTTGGCGTTGGAAGAGGCGCATCGCTTGCTCGGATGGGGGCTCAGGGGGCGTAGCTGTTGCAGCGCCAGCGACGCCAATCGGGCGTGCGCGGGCAGCGGCTGACGCGGGTCAGCCACAGGTCGAAGATCCGGGGCTCGCGCAGGCAGGCCAGATAGCCGACGGCATGGACCGCCACCGCCGCGCCAAGGGCCCAGAAGCTGCGCGTGACCAGGAAGGCTTCGGTCGTCACCACGCCGTTGATGATGAAGAACGAATAGGTCACGCCGCCGAACATCTGCGGCTGAGTCAGGGCCCGGAAGATCGGCGATCGCGAGAGCGAGGCCATCTCAGCCCGCCGCCGCCTGGATGCCGCCGACGATGGTGGTGGCGCCGAACAGGATGAAGCAGCCTAGGACCACCGTCGCGCCCATGCGCCAGTTGATCCGACCGGTCAGCATCATGAAGCCGACCATGGCCACGGCGATGACCGCGACGGCGGTGGCGACATTGCCCAGCAACGTGCCTTGCACCCAGCCGAGGGCGGCGATGATCGGGCCCGAGCCCGCGGGATCTCTCATTGTGAGCTTCCTTCGTTCTTGGCCTGCGCCAGGTCGGCGAGGCGATCCAGGTTGCGGCCGACATAGGTCCGGGTCTCGGCGAAGGGCGGGACGCCGCCGTATCGCGTTACCCGGCCGGCGCCGGCGTTGTAGGCGGCCAGGGCCAGGTCGATCCGGCCGTCGAACCGGTCGAGCAGGACGCGCAGGTGGCGCGCGCCGCCCATGATGTTCTGCCGGGGATCCCAGGGATCGACGCCCAGGCCGCGCGCCGTGGCCGGCATCAGCTGCATCAGGCCGATCGCGCCGGCCGGCGACACCGCCCGCGGGTCGAGGGCGGACTCGGTGCGAGCGACGGCCGCCAGGAAGTCTGGGTCGAGATCGTTCGCGCTGGCGGCGGCCTCGAACGCGGCGCGATAGGGCATGGGGGGTTTGGCGGGCGGCGCGCCGGGCGCGGCCGACCAGCCGCCGCCGATTTTCCGGACCGCGCCGTCGTCGCCGATCTCGAGGACCTGGGCCCTGGCCGCCGAGGCGATCGCCAGGATGGCGAGCGTCGCGGTCCAGGTTCTGGCGGATGTCCTCACGTCTTGGTCTCCGTCTCGCCCGCTCGGGGCGGCGAAACGGAGTAGACGGCGCGATTGTGAGAGCAGTCGGGCGTGTTCGTATTGGCTTTGTATCGACCGCGATCAGGGACGATACGAAGCCAATACAGTCGAGCCCCACTTAGACCTCAGCGGCTGGCCATTGCTCCCGACAGCCGCGTTGCGGTGCGAACCGTTCGCGCCGCCGAGCAAGGGAGAGACACAGCGCGATGCAAGAACACGATCATCTGGAAGACCATGATCGGGGCCTCAATCACGACCTTGAGGTCATGGCCACGCGGACCCTCGCCCGACGCAAACTGCTCAGCCTGTTCGCGGTTGGCGGGACCGGCGCGCTGATCGCCGCGTGCGGCGGCGGCGGATCGTCGAGCACCGGGACCACCTCGACCGCCTCGACCACCACCACCACGACGACGACCGGGACCACCACGACCGGCACGACGACCACCACCACCGGCACGACCACGACATCCAGCTGCGTCGCCGATCCGACCGAGACCAACGGGCCTTACCCGTCGGACGGCACCAACACCGTGAGCGGCGTGGTCTCCAACAGCCTGACGACCAGCGGTGTCGTGCGCAGCGACATCCGCTCCAGCTTCGGCAGCTACAGCGGCACGGCCGACGGCGTGTTGCTGACCCTGAAGGTCAAGGTGGTGAACACCAATTCCAGCTGCGCGAACCTCTCCGGTTACGCGGTCTATGTCTGGCACTGCGACGCCCTGGGGCGCTACTCGCTCTATTCTAGCGGCGTGACCAGCCAGAACTATCTGCGCGGCGTCCAGGTCACCGACGCCAATGGCGAGGTGACCTTCACCACCATCTGGCCGGCCTGCTACGATGGTCGCTGGCCGCACATCCACTTCGAGATCTTCCCGAGCCTGGCGACGGCGACCACCCAGCGCAACGCCACGCTGACCTCGCAGTTCGCCATGCCGTCGGCCGTCTGCACGACGATCTACAACGGCTCGAGCCTCTATTCGGCGTCGATCAGCAACTTCGCGAAGGTCAGCGTGACGACCGACGGCGTGTTCGGCGACAACACCACGACCCAGATCGCAGCCATGACCCCGACCGTGACTGGCAGCCTCTCGGCCGGTTACGCCGCCACGGTGACCGTCGGCGTCGCCGTCTAAGGCGCGCGCGCCGCCGCTCGGGCCTAGCCCCGCCGCAGCGGCGCGCGCACCAGGCGCTTGTTCGAGGACATGTAGAGGAAGCCGTCGGCGCCGAACGCGCAGTTGGAGATGACGTCGTCGGCGCGGATCACGCCCAGGCGCCGTCCATCCGGCGCGAAGATCGAGATCCCGTCCTTGCTGGACGCCCAGACATTGCCCTTGCGGTCGACCTTCAGACCGTCGCCGCCCTGGATCCCGGCGCTGCGGTCGACGAACATCCGCCGGTCCGTCGGTCGGCCCTTGGCGTCCAGGGCGAAGGCCACCCAGCCGGTGTCGCGGTCGGTGACGTAGAGGGTGCGGCCGTCCGGCGAAAGGCCGATGCCGTTGGGCTGCAGGGTCTTGTCGACCAGGGTGACCTCGCCGTCTTGGGCCAGGCGGAAGACGCCGAAATAGTCCATCTCGCGATAGGGCGAGTCCCAGGCGCCCTTCAGGCCCCAGGGCGGATCGGTGAAGTAGATCGCGCCGTCGGGCGCCAGGACCAGGTCGTTGGGGCTGTTGAAGCGCCGGCCTTCGAAGCGCGCGCAGAGCACGGTCTTGCGCTTGGTCGCCAGGTCGATCCGAACGAGGCAACGATTGCCGCTGTCGGCCGCCACGAGACCGCCGCGCGCCACGATCAGGCCGTTGGTCCCGGCCTCGCGCGCGCTGATCGGGTTGGCGTCGCCGCGGCCCGACGGGGTGAGCCAGACCTCGCCGCCGGTGGCGGGCGACCACCGCATGATGCGGTTCCCCGGCACATCAGAGGCGAGCAGATAGCCGGACCGGCCGCCGACCCAGACGGGACCTTCGCTCCAGGTGAAGCCGTCGAGGACCGTCTCGACCGGCGCGTTGGCGTCGATCAGCGCGTCCAGCGCCGGATCCAGCCGTTCGACGCGGCCTACCACGGGACCCATGGTCGCCGGCGCCGCGTGGGCCAGGGTCGGCAGGGCGGCGAGAGATCCGGCGAAGGCGCGGCGGGTGAGCGCGGTGGTCATAGCGTTTGCGACTCTTGGGGAAGGGACTCGGTGATCCTAGCGCACCTGCCGACCATCCTTCGATGGTGAGTTGAACCCAATTTTGCCCGACGGGTTCACAGCCGACGCGCCGCGCGTTTGGGACGAGCTCCGGATGACCGACAAAATTCGCGAACCGTTGGAGGTCGCGGAGCATCACGCGAGTTCGAAGCCGCCGACCAGCGTCTTTCGCCTGGTCGGGTCGGGCGTCGTCACGGGGGCGGCGGACGACGACCCGTCGGCGATCGGCACGTATGCGAGCGCGGGGGCGAAATACGGATTGGCGTTCCTCTGGGTGGCGCCGGTCCTGCTGCCGATGATGTACGCGGTCGTCTACCTGTCGTCGAAGCTGGGCCAAGTCTACGGCAAGGGCCTGTTCGACGCGATCCGCGACCGTTTTCCGCGATGGGTCCTGTACCCGATGCTGGTCGGCGGCGTGACCGGCAATGTGATCGAGGCCGCCGCCGATCTCGGCGGCGTGGCGGCGGCGCTGAACCTTCACGTCCCGGCGCCCATCCCGGTCATCGTCGCCGTCGTCGCGGCGGTGGTGCTGGCCCTGCAGTGGTTTGGTTCCTACACCCTGCTGCGGAAGATCTTCCGATGGCTGGCCCTGGCGCTGTTCGCCTACATCGTGGCGGCGATCATGGCCAAGCCCGACCTGCGCGCGGTGCTGCGGGGCACCTTCACGCCGAACATCACCCTCACGCCTGACTTTCTCGGCCTCGTCGTCGCCTGCATCGGCACGTCGCTCTCGGCCTACATCTACACCTGGCAATCCAATCAGGAGGTCGAGGAGGAGATCGCCGTCGGCCGCCGGCGCTGGTGGCAGCGCCGAGGCGCGACACACACGGAGCTGCGCCGTTCCCGGCGGGACATCCTGATCGGCATGATCTTCTCCAATGTCATCCTCTACTTCATCATCATGTCCACCGGGGCGACGCTTCACGCGGCCGGCCGGACCGAGATCGAGAGCGCCGCCCAGGCCGCTGAGGCGCTACGTCCGCTGGCGGGCGACATGGCCGGTCTGCTGTTCATCGCTGGCGTGGTGGGCGTAGGGTTCCTGGCCATTCCCATCATGACGACGGGGGCGGCCTACGATCTGGTGCAGAGCATCGGAGGGCGCGGCAGCCTGCACGACAAGCCCCGCGACGCGCGGCTCTTCTATGGCGTCATCGCCGGGGTGACCGTCACGGCCGTCGGGTTGAACGCGCTCGGTCTCAATCCGATGAAGATGCTCGTCTGGTCGGGCATCGTGCAGGGCTTTTCGGTGCCGCCCCTGCTCGTGCTGATGCTGATCATGACCAATGATCGCGTCATGATGGGCGACAAGGCCAACAGCCTCGGGACGAACCTTCTGGGGTGGACCACCACCCTGGTCACGTTCCTGGCCGCCGTCTTCCTGGTGGTCACCTGGGTATTCTGAGCAGGCGCCCGGCGGTAGGGCGGTAGGGCGGTAGGGCGGTAGGGCGGTAGAGCGGGACCGCGACGGCGTCCGCTAGGTGACGCCTTGGATCTCGCTCGAGATCGCCGCGGCGGTGGCCTGGACCTCGGCGATGCTTTCGTCGATGGACCGCGCGCCGCGCTTGTAGAGGTAGGGCATGGTCAAGGCCGCGACCGCGGTTCCGTCGGCCACGATCGGCGAGGAGAGGTCGATGATGTTGGGCACCAGATCGCTCTCGGCCCGCCAATAGCCCTGCCGGGCGACCTGCTCGGCATTGGCCAGGAAGGTGGACTGTTCCGACGGGGAGACGTCCTTGAAGATCATCTCGCGCCACACGGCTTGGACCGGCGGCGGCTGGAAGGCGTACAGCACCATGCCGGAGGTGGCCGCAACGATGTCGCGACGATGGCCGGTGCGCACCGAGTAGCCGTAGTAGCCGGGGTTCTCGATCCGGGCGACGACGACGATCTGCTCGCGCGACACCTGGGCCAGGTGGCAGGATTGCTCGACCCGCGCGGCCAGGTCGCGCATCAGCGGCAGAGCCGCCTCCAGCAAGGTCTTGACGGGCGCCCGCGCCATGCCCAGCCGAAATAGCCGGTTGGTCAGCTCATAGCCTTCCGCGCCAGGCACCGTTTCGATGAAGCCCTTGAACTCCAGGACGTGGATCATCCGGAAGATCTCGCCGACCGACTTTCCCAGCGCCACCGAGATCTGGGACAGCGTCATGGCCTGGCCGTGGCCGGCGAGGAGGTCGAGAATATCCAGGCCCTTTTCCAGGGCCGGCGCGGTGTACTTGCGATCGGACATGGCGAGACCTTCGAAAACCGGGGCCTCTGGCTCTAGCTTTCGCGGGCTACGCGGGCAAGGTCCAACGCCGGCTCTAGCGAGCGCGAGGGCTCAGCATGCCGTGCATGCCGATCCAGCGCGAGAAGGCGTCGAACCAGCCGGTGCTCGTGGTCTTCTTCGGATACATGCCGAAGCCGTGCCCGCCCTGCTCATAGAGGTGGAACTCGACCGGACGCTTGGCCGTCCGCCAGCTGTCGATCAGGCCAAAGCCGCTGTTGGCGAAGAACGGATCGTCGGCCGCCAGCGCGACGAACAGCGGCGGCGCGTCGGCCGGCGGCGTCACCGGCGCGAGGGAACCGTAGATGATGCCGATGAAGGCGGGCT
Organism: Caulobacter sp. Root343; assembly: GCF_001425745.1. Classification (GTDB taxonomy): domain Bacteria; phylum Pseudomonadota; class Alphaproteobacteria; order Caulobacterales; family Caulobacteraceae; genus Caulobacter. Next base: position 717,784 of record NZ_LMDF01000006.1, read on the forward strand.
TGGCGTCCTGGCCGGCTAGGGTGGTGGCCATGGTCAGCATGGCGCCGGCCGAGAAGCCCACCATCCCGATACGGTCGGGATCGACCCGCCATTCGGCCGCGCGCTTGCGCACCAGCGCGAAGGCCGCGCGCGAGTCGGCGATCTGGGGCGCCAGTCCCGCGATCGCCTGTTCGGGACTGGGCCGCGGCGCGCGCGCGATGCCGGAGAACATCTCGTGCATCGAGCGTTCGAAGCCCGGCATGTCCGCCGGCGTCTGGTTCAGTCGGTACTTGAGCACGAAGGCGGCCACGCCCTGGGCCTGCAACGCGCGGGCGGTGTCCCAGCCCTCGTTCTCCATCGACAGGGTGCGGAAGCCCCCGCCCGGCGCGACGATCACCGCCGCGCCCGTCGCCTTGGCGGGATCCGGCAGGAACGGCGTCAACGTGGCGACGGTGACGTTGCGGGCGAAGACGGAGCCATACTGGCTGTGCCAGGATTCCGGATTCGGCGCGTTCGGCAGGACGCCGGTGCCAAGCTCGATCGCGTTCGGCTGGGCCGGGATCGGGATCGGCGTCATCTTGTCGTTCTGCGCCTGGGCGGGCGTGCCCAGGACGCAGGCCACGGCGAGCCCGACCACGGCCAGGCGCGCGCAAGTCGGCCGGACCAGACGCAGAAGTCTCGTTCCGCTGAGGTGTCCCATTGTTTCGCTCCCTATCTTTTTGCGCCCTTGAGGGCGTTCGTGGTTGCCGAAGCCTCGGCTATTTCGGCACGGCCGCCGCGGCTGCGACGGAGAACTCGGCGGCGTGGCTGGCGAGCTCAGGGCCGGGTTGGCCGCCGCCGACCGTGACGCGGTAGGACCCGGCGGCTACCTGGCGCTCGCCCTCCGGGGTCACCGAGCTGAGATCGCGCGGCGACAGCGTGAACCTCACCTCGCGCGCCTGGCCCGGCTTGAGGCTCAGGCGCTGGAAGCCCCGCAAGGCCACGCGCGGCGCGCCCGGCGCCTGCGGGAAGTTGAGATAGAGCTGAGCGACTTCGTCGCCGGCCCGCGCGCCGCTGTTGCGCACGGTGGTGGTGACACGCAGGCCCTGGCTCGCGTCCGCGCCGAGGCGTTCGATCTTGACGGGTCCGTACTCGAACCGCGTGTAGCTGAGGCCGAAGCCGAACGGATAGACCGGCTCGCCGGTGAAGTAGCGGTAGGTCCGCCCGGCCATGGCGTAGTCGCCGAATGGCGGCAGGTCGTCGACCGAGCGATAGAAGGTCAGGGGCAGGCGCCCCGAGGGATTGGTCTTGCCCGACAGGACGTTGGCGACGGCCAGACCGCCCGACTGGCCCGGATACCAGGCCTCCAGGATCGCCGCGGCGTTGGCCTTGGCCCAGGACAGGTTGAGCGGGCTGCCGTTCATGGTCACGACGACGAGCGGCTTGCCCAGCGCCTTGGCCTGCTCCAGCAGCGCCTGCTGGTCGGCCGGCAGGTCCAGCGTGGTCTTGTCGCCGCCCTTGAAGCCGGGAATCTCGACGGGCGCTTCCTCGGCCTCGAGGTCCGAGGTCAGGCCCACGACGGCGACCAGCACGTCGGCCTGGGCGGCGGCCGCCTTCAGGTCGGCGGTCGGATCGGTCGAGACGCGCTTCCAGATCAGGCTGACGCCCGACAGGGCGTGGGACTCCGAAACCACCTCGATCGGATAGCGGTGGCCCTTTTCCAGGCGGATGGTCTTCAGGGTCGGCAGGCTGCCCCAGCCGGCCTTGCGCAGATCGGCGAACGGCTTGCCGTCCAGCTTGAGCTCGCCGTTGAACCCGGTCAGGCCCAGCCGGTAGGTCCCGCTCTCGGGCGGGACCAGATAGCCGGTCCAGACCACCTTGTGGTGATCGGACACGGCGGCCAGGTCGAGGCTGCGAGCGGCCACGTCGGTCTCGACCCGCGTCACCACGGGTTGGTCGGAAAACCGCATCTTGGCCACGGCCGGCCCGAACGTACCCGGCTCGAAGCGGGTCGGCGGCGGCTCGACCGTGTTGAAGTAGCGCGTCAGCAGGCCGGGCTTGCCGTCAGGCGTCTGAAGGGCGGTCGTAGGCACCCGGTCGCCGTCGGTGAACGAGGGCCCGAACGGCGCATAGGTGACCTTGGCCGACGGCATGGCGCGGCGCAGGCCTTCCACCACCGAGATCGGCGGCGCCGACAGGGCCGAGGAATAGTTGCCGCGCAGAACCCGGGTGGCGTCGCCCAGGGGGCCGATCACCGCGATCCGCAGGTTTGGCCGCAGGGGCAGGAGGCCGTCGTTCTTCAGCAGCACGAGGCTCTTCTCGCTGGCCGCCAGGGCCAGGGCTTCGTGCTGGGGCGTAATGACCGCGCCGATCGTGGCGGGGCCGGTTTCCGACGGTCGCACGCCGGGCAGGTCGCCGGTGCGCAGCCGGGCCGAGAACAGCCGCACCAGCGCCTGATCGACGTCGGCGAGGGTGATCAGCCCGCGGTCCAGCGCGTCCTGGTAGGGATGGGTCAGGCCGGCTGTGTCGGTGAGGGTGGCGCCGTTGCATTCGTTGTCGACACCCGCCCGCATCGCCGCGGCGACGGCGGTGGCCGCGTCGGGCGCGTACTTGTGGTGGTCGGCGATGTCCTTGACGGCGTCGCAGTCGGAGACGACGTAGCCATTGAACGCCCAGGCGCCGCGCAGGTGATCCTTGAGCAGCAGCTCGCTGGCGCAGGCCGGCTGGCCGTCGATGCGGTTGTAGGCGCACATCACCGAGCCGGCGCGGCCGTCGGTGATCGCGGCGCGGAAGGCCGGCAGATAGGTGTCCTCGAGATCGTGGCGCGAGACGAAGACATTGGCGCTGTGCCGGGTCGATTCCGGACCGCTGTGCACGGCGAAGTGCTTGGGCGTGGCTACCACCTGCGGCAGATCGGAGTCCGGACCTTGGACGCCCTGGACGAAGGCGACGCCCATCCGCGCGGTGAGGAACGGATCCTCGCCATAGGTCTCTTGGCCACGGCCCCAGCGGGGATCGCGGAAGATGTTGATGTTGGGCGACCAGGTGTCGAGACCGGTGCCGATCCGGCCCAGGCGTCCGGTTCGCCGGGCCAGGCCGTGCAGGCCGCGCACCTCGGCGCCGATCGCCCCGGCGACGTCCTCGACCAGGCCGGTGTCGAAGGTCGCGGCCAGGCCGATCGGCTCGGGGAAGTTGGTGGTCGGCAGCGCGCCCAGGGCGCCGTGCAGCGACTCCGTCCACCAGTTGTAGGCCGGCACGCCCAGGCGCGGGATAGCCGGCGCGGTGTTGAGTAGCTGGTCGAGCTTCTCCTCGGTGGTCATCTTCGCCACCAGGTCGGCGGCCAGGCGGTCGGCCTTGGCCCGCGCGGCCGAGTTGGCCGGCTTGGCCGCGTCGAGCGGGGCGGCCTGGACGACGGACGGCGCGGTCAGGGCGAGGATCGCGCAGAGCGCCGTGCTCGCGCCGCTGCGGCGCCATGAAGACCTGAACATCGCTTGCACCTTGGGAATGGACATCTGAATGGCTTTGCGGATCGCGGGGGCTAGCGGGACGGGCCGGCGCGGGCGATCACCGCGCGGGCGCCCTCGGGCCAGGCCGGGCCTTCGACCGGGACATTGTCGACGAGACGGTTGTTGGCGTAGCCGGACCACGACCCGTTGGCCTTGCCGGCGTTGTGCCAGTTGCCTCGAGCGAGGTTGTCGGCGGCCGTGCGGCGCGGATGGGCGCCGTCCAGGGCGTTCAGATTGACCCAGAGTCCGAGGCCGTCGAACACGTTGTCGCGCACGGTCACGTAGCGCGAGCCCTCGTCGAGATAGACGCCGATGCCGCCGGGCACGTCATAGACGTGGTTCTCGGCGATCAGGGCGCCCGGGTCGGCGGAGAGATGATAGATCGCGCCGCCGTCGGGGAACCAGCGCTTCACTCCGTGCACCCGGTTACCCAGGATCACGGTGTCGCGCAGGATCGTCGGGGTGTCGTAGATCAGGTTACCGGGCTGGTCGTAGTAGCCGCGGTTCAGCGACATGTAGGCGGTGTTGCCGCCCGGATCGTTGACGCCCCAGCCCCAGCCGACATCGATCCCGTCATAGGGGGCGTCGGAGACGTCGTTGTGCACGATGACGGCGGCGCTCGCGTAGGTGACCAGGATCGCGGCCTGCTCGCGATAGACCTGGGACACGCCCGAGATCGTATTGTCGCGAATGACGATGTCGCGCACCGCCAGGTCTGGCCGCGAGGGGTGGTGGGCGTCGGTCGAGACGCCGCCGACCATGATCGCGCCGCCGGCCAGGTCTTGGAACCGGCTGCGGACCACCTCGACCGACCGCGTCTCCAGCTTGGTCCCGCTGAGATTGGCGCTGGCGTCGTTGCCGAGGCCCAGCGCCACTTGGCCCAGATGCGCAAACTGGCAGTCCTCGAACAGGATCCGCGCGGCGGCCGACACTTGGACGGCGGCCGGCTGCTGACGCCAGTGGTTGCGCATCGACTCGAACGCCCAGCACCCCCAGCTGCAATCCCTGACCGGGTCGGCCGGATAGTTTGCGACCTCGCCCGCCAGATATGCGCCGCTCTGCTGGCTGGCGTAGCCTTCAGCGCTGGAGGGGCCGAGCGAACTGGTGTGCTGGAACCCGATCCTCGCGAACTGCAGGTCGTGCAGGGCTTGGCCCGGGCGTCCGGCGGCGGAGATCAGCGCCTCCAGCCTCGGCATGATCACCTGGCTCTCGGACAGACGTTCGCCGGTCCGTGGCTTGTAGTAGAGCTTGCCCTTGGCCGGGTCGGCCCACCAGTCGCCCTCGGCGCGGACGAAGGCCAGGGCGTTGGCGATGAAGAACCGGGCGCGGTCGCCCGAGACCGGGCGCGCGAAGGTGTCGTAGCCGATCAGGTTATTGCGCCAGCCCGGCTGGGCCAGGACGATGCGGCCGTCCTTGATGCTTTCGACGCGGGCGCGACGATCGGTGAAGAAGCCGGTGTTCTCGACCTCAAGACGGGACTGGTCGGGCAGGTCCGCCAGGAAGCGCCAGGCGGGGTCGACGATCTCGATGCCCCAGTCGTGGAACGCGAAGGCGCGGCGGGGCGCCTCCACGGCGGCGCGATGGGCCAGTCGGTCATTGACCCACAGTTGGCGCGGGTCCGCGCCGCGCGGAATGTCGGCCATCCAGATGTCGCGCGCCGCATCGGCTTGGCGCCAGCCGGTGACCTGCTCGCCGCCGGAGAGGATCGGTTTCGCGCCCTTGGCCGCTTCCCAGCGCACGACGTAGCCGGCCTGACCGCCGTCCTCGACGGCGAAGCGCAACGGCGCGCGCAAACGATAGACGCCGTCGGCCAGACGCACGGTCACCGACTGGGTCTTGTTGACCGAGCGCACCGCCGCCTGGGCGCGGGCCAAGGTGGCGAAAGGCCGCTCGGGACTTCCGTCGCCGGCGTCGGATCCTCCTGGGGCGACGTTGAAGACGATCGGAACCGGCGCGGGGCGCTCGTGGATCTCGACCGACGAGAACGCCTTTTCGGAATTGGGCCGATCGGCCGATGCGATCGGCGGGATGGCGATGGCCGGAGGCAACTGCGCCGTGGCCGGCGTCGCGATCAGGAGCGCGGCGCCTAGAACGCCGCGCCAGCGCGCGTGATGGGTGAGCGGGCTCATACCGGCTGAAGGCCGTGTTCGACGATCTTGCGGATCAGGTCGCGATGCCGGGGCAGACTGGCGCGCAGCCGCTCGGTCTGGAGGGCGTTTTCACGCAGCGCCCGCTGGGCCAGGGCCGCCTCGTCTGCCAGGGCGCCCGGCTCGATCTCGGTCCGAAAACCCATGCCGTAGAGCACGTACTGATAGCTGGCGGCCGGGAAGACCTCCTCGACTCGATCGAATTCCTCATGCAGCCAGGGCGGCTGATGACGCCAAAGGCGCAGCAGGTCCGACAGGCGCTCGGGGATGGTCTCGGGCGCGCGGTTATCGCGCCAGAAGGCGGTGTCGGATCTCTGGCTCAGCACATAGTGCAGCTTGAGGAAGTCGATGATCCGGCCCCAGCGGTAGTGGGTGGTGGCGTTGAAGCGGGCGGCGACGACGTCCATCACCTCGCGACAGGCGGGCATCTGCTCGGCGATCAGCTTGGCCGAAAGCTCGATCAGGACGATGGCCGAGGCCTCCAGCGGCTCCAGGAAGCCGGCGGCCAGGCCGACGGCCACGCAATTGCCCTTCCAGAAGGTCTCGCGGTGGCCCGAGCGGATCGAGATCTTGCGCGCCGACAGGTCGCGCGCCGCCGGCCCGATATAGCCGCGCAGCTCGCGCTCGGCGTCTTCGTCGGAGATGTGGCGACTGGAATAGACGTGGCCGACGCCGCGACGGGTCGGCAGGCCGATGTCCCAGATCCACCCCGCGCTCTGGGCGGTCGAGATCGTGTGGGTCGACAGGGGGCTGTCCTCGCGCTCGTGCGGGACCTGGATGGCCAGGGCCGTGTCGCAGAACAGCACGTCGCCGCACTCGCGGAACTTGACGCCCAGCGCCTCGCCCAGCAGCAGGGACCGAAAGCCGGTGCAGTCGACGAAGAGGTCGCCCCGGACTTCGCCGCACTGCTCGGTCACCACGCCCTGGATGTCGCCGTCCTCGGTCAGGGTGACGTTGCGAACGTCGGCCAGGACGTGGCGCACGCCCAGCTTCTCGCAGCAGTGGCGTTGCAGGAACGGCGCGAACTTGCCGGCGTCGAGGTGGTAGGCGTAGTTGGCCGCGCCCTGGTAGGGTGGGGCGGTGATGGTCTTGGGCGCCAAACCGTCGTCGCACAGCACGCCTTGCGGACAGACGGCGTCGCAGAAGCTCTGCGCCGCGCCGCTGGCCAGCCAGTGGGCGGCGAGATTCACCTGGCCGAAGCTCTGTGGCAGGACCAGCGGATGATAGTAGGCGTCGTCGGGCGCGCCGGTGGTCCAGCGGGCGAACTTGGCGCCCTGCTTGAACGCCGCGTCGCACTCGCGGAAGAAGTCGGTCTCCGACACTCCGATCTTGGCCAGGGTCGTGCGGAGCGTGGGCCAGGTGCCTTCGCCGACGCCGATGATCGGCGTGGTCGGCGACTCCACCAAGGTGACGGTGAAGCCTCCGGCCTGGCGGGCGCGATGCTTGGCGGCGATCACGCCGGCGGTGAGCCACCCGGCGGTCCCGCCGCCGACGATCACGATGTTTTTGACGGGACGGACCATGATCTCGGCGCAAGCAGGGGCTTGGAAAAAAGCGATTGGGAAACAAGGAGCGACCGGGAACGCCGAAACGACGTTCCCGGTCCAGTGGGGAGTAGAGACTAGAAGCGGAACCGTGCGCCAGCCGTATAGCGACGGCCGTACGCGAACACGTCGAGTAGCTGGTTGTCGAACCGGCCGTGCGTGCTCTGCACCTCGTTGGTGAGGTTCAGGGCTTCGAAGAACAGGTTGATCTGCTTCGTCAGCGCGTAGCTGGTCGAGAAGTCGATCTGCAGGTTCGGGTTCTCGAACGTGGGTTCGGAGCCGAACGCGCCCGTGTTCTGGTTCTGGCCAAAGGCGCGCAGATATTCCTTGCGGTAGTTGACCGCGACCCGCGCCTCGAGACCGTTCTTGTCATAGAAGGCCACGAGGTTGGCCGAGTCCGCCAAGCCGGTGATCGCGAAGCCACTCTGCGAGATGTCCTTGCGATCGTAGGGCTTGTTGGTGCTGACCAGGGTCGTGTTGGCGTTGAAGCCGAAGCCGCTGTCGCCGAACACGTGCTGCCAGGCCAGCTCGACGCCGCGCACGGTCGCTTCCGGACCGTTCACCTGTTGAGTGACGCTGAACACCGCCGGCTGGTTCGTCGTCGGATCGATCACGCCGTTGATCGTCTGCCGCTGGGTGCCGCCGACGATGAAGTTGCTGACGTCCTTGATGAAGAAGTTCACCGCCGCGTACGAGTTCGGCTTGTAGTACCACTCCACCGCCGCGTCGAAGTTGTCGGCCAGGTATGGCTTCAGCGACGGGCTGCCGCCGCTGCCGGTCAGGGCGCCGACGCGTTGGCCCGTTCCGACGCTGAGCACCGGCGTCAACAAGTTCAGGCTCGGCCGCGTCAGGGTCCGCGAGGCGTCCAGACGCAGGTGGATGCTCTCGGTCAGCTCCAGCTTCATGTCGACGCTGGGCAACAGGTAGGAATAGTTGCTCTTGGTCGACACCGCCTGGGGTTGGCTGAGGGACACCGTCAACAGGGTGGGGTCACCGGTGCTGCGGGTGATCGCGGTCGGCACCTGGCCGAAGCCGTTCGAGGTGACGTGGGTGTTCTCCTCGCGGACGCCGGCGTTGAAGTGGAACGGCATGCCGGCCACGTCGACGTCGAAATTGGCGCGGACGAACAGCGCCCAGGTCTTTTCGGTGATGTCGCGGATGCTGCCGTTGTCCAGCGCCAGGTCGAACGCCCCGGTGAACTGGGTTCCGACGCCGCCGCCGCCATAGTTGAAGCCCGGGATGTTCTTGGTCTGGGGATTGCCCAGGCTCGACAGGAACTGCTGGAAGGCGTGGGCGTCGTACTTCAGCAGGTACGGCGGCAGAGCGCCGTCGAAGCCTGGGATGAAGTTCTTGGTGCTGACGCGGGCGGTGAACAGGTTGGCCGGGACCATGACGCCGCCGTTAGCGCCCGAGGCGGGGCCATAGCCCGGATAGGCCTGCCAGAAGTTGTTAACGAAGGTGTTGCTCTGCTGGAACTTGTAGTGATCCTCTAGATAGCTGCCGCCGGCCTTGATCTTGAAGCCTTCCTGCTCCCAGGACCCGGCGAACCGCAGTTGCTTGACGACGTCGGTGTTCTGCTGGGCCTGGCGCACCACCACGTGAGAGCCCATCACCGACGTGTCCGCCCAACGCGCGGCGTCTCCATTCGGGCCGTAGTTGTGTAGCACGGGCAGCGTGTTCTTGCTGTCGCCGCCGATGCTGATGCCCAGCGAAGGGCCGATGCCGAAGCCGTAGCCAACGTCGGCGCCGTCGCTGGTGAGCTCGCCGCCCGGGTTCAGCCAGCTCTTGGCGTAGCTGGCGTCGGCCTCGAACTTCAGATTGTCGGAGGCGTCCCACTGGACGTTGAGGCCCGTCTGGTTGGTCCGCAGAACCGAGCGATCGGTGCCGGCCGTGAAGTCGGTTTGCGAGCCGGCCTGGGTGAAGTCGACGGTCGTGCCGTTCTGGTCAAGCTTGACGTTCCGAAGACCGTCCTGGTTGAACCAGATGCCGTAGCCGAAGTTGTCGGCCCGGATGCTCTGACGCGAATAGTTGTCGTCGAGCGTCACCGTGAGGCCGTCGGTCGGGGCCCATTGCAGGGCGATGCGCCCGTCGAGCCGTTCGTCCTTGGTGTAGATCTGGCTGGCGCCGGCCTGTTGCTCGAACCAGCCGAGGACGGTCTTGGTGCCCGAGGCCTGCTGGGCTGGCGTGCAGGTCGGGGTCAGCTGGCATGGCGAGTAGTAGCCGCCCGGCCAACCACTGACATAGACGCGGTTGGTCTGGGTGTCGTGACGCGTGTACATCGCGTCGACCAGGACGCCGAACTTGTTGTCGGCGAAGGTGTCGCTGAACAACGCGCCGACGGTCGGAACGAACTTGCCCGCGTCGTCCTGCACCGAGCCCGAGGCGCTGAGCGCCATGCGACGACCGGGATGGTCGAAGGGCTTGGGGAAGGCGACGTTGACGGTCGCCCCGATCGAGCTGCTCGACAGGGAGACGTCGGGCGTCTTGAGCACGGACAGGCCGCCGACGAAATCAGCGCCGACGGTGCTGAAGTCCACCGAACGGCCGCCCGTGGCCGTCGAGATCCGGCGGCCGTCGTACAGGGTTTCGTTGAAATCGCCGCCGAAGCCGCGGACCGTGATCCCCTGAGGTTCGCCCCGGGCGCCGGAGCGCTGGATCGAAACGCCCGGCAGGCGTTGCAGGGACGCGGCGACGTTGGAATCGGGGAACTTGCCGATGTCCTCCGCCGAGATCGCGTCGACGACGCCCGCTGAGTTGCGCTTGATATCGAGGTTGCGCTGCAGGGAGCCTCGCAGGCCGGTGACGACGACCTCTTCGACGACGCTCTGATCGGATGCTTGTGAGGTCTGAGCCTGCGCCGCGCCGGGCGCGGCCAGGGCCGCGGCCGTGGCGATCGCCTCGCCGTCGGCGCGGTCTGCGGCGTGAGCGGCGCCGCAAAGCGCCAGAGCCAGAAGGCTCGCCGCACCGGCTAGCGCCGACTTGGAGGCCGTGCGCATGCCGTAATTACTCTGATAAGATATTGTCGTGGTTTTCATTTCCCCCTCCAGGGTGTCATGGGGTGTTTTCTTTCCGGCATGAGGCAGCCGGACGCACACGCAGACGCCGTAACGCTGCGATTCCATTGACTAAAGAGGGTGTGGTGCCTCGCTTGCGTGAGTCTTGCTCATCACATCCTCCCTGCGCATTTATCGTTCTTATGACGCAACGTTAGCGCTACCAGTTACCGGTATCAATAGTTATTTGTCGGTGTAATTGTGAAGGTATGGAGCGGGGTGCGACGCATTGCGTCGGACGCCGTATCGGGGTTCAACGAGGCCTCTGGAGGAAGCGATGCAAGGACAGCTGGAGCGGCTCAACGCCCGGGATCACGGCGATTTGCGCCTGGGCGGGCCCGTGGGAGCGGGCCCTCATTTCGTGCAGGCGGTGACGGCCGAGTTCACCACCGCCGCCGCCGTCTGCCCGCTGTTCCTGACAAAAAGCGCGGATACCGGCCAATTCTACGCGGGCGCGATGTTCGGTTTCGAGCCGGGCGAGAACCTGCTGGACGAAATCTCGCGCGCGCTGTTCGCGCCACTGGACCTCGCGCGCCAGGGCTTCTTCGTCATCGATGACGACCTGGTCGCGATTGATCCCGGTCATCCCCGATTCGCGGCCGCGGGGGGCGCACGCCTGTTCGAAGCCGACGGCGAGCCGAGCCAGGCTCTGCGCCGCGTCCAGCAGGCCATGGCCCGCCTGCGCAACGGCCTGGCCGAGACCGACGCGTTCATCCAGGCGGTTCTGGCGCGGGGGCTGGTCGAGCCGATCGACGTCGACCTGTCGTTCGACGACGGCAGGACCCTGAGCCTGAACGGCCTCTACACGGTCAGCCTCGACAAGCTGGGCGAGCTGGACGAGGCGGCGGTGCTCGACCTCTTTCGGCGCGGACACCTGCAACTGATCTACGCCATGGCCGGATCGCTGAAGCAGGTTTCGCGGCTGGCCGCGCGGCGAAACGACCAGATCTCGGCATGAGCGCCGCGCCCGTGCGCATCCTGGAAGGGCCGGCGTTCGACGGGCTCGACGCCGCGACCTTCTTCCGGTTGGTGGCCCAGGATTGCCAACCGGTTGTGCTGCGGGGGCTGTGTCGCCAGTGGCCGGCCAGCGCGGCGGCCCGCCAAGGCTGGGAGGAACTGGCGGCCTATCTGCTCGCGTTCGACGCCGGCCGCACCGGGCAGGCCTTCATTGGCCCGCCGGCGATCGCCGGGCGCTACGACTATGGCGATGGCCCGGACGGGTTCAACTTCGAGCGCCAGTCCCTGACCCTGGCCCAGACCCTGGAGCGCATCGACCGGGCCGCGCGCGAGCCGGAGGCGCCTAGCGTCTATATGGGCTCGCTCCCCGCCGACGATTATGCGCCCGGCTTCGCGGCCGCCAACGCCCTGGACATCCTGCCGGCCATGGCGGCGCCGCGCCTATGGCTAGGCAACGCCAGCCGGGTGGCCTGCCACTACGACACCTACGATAATCTGGCCTGCGTCGTGGCGGGGCGTCGGCGCTTCACGCTGTTTCCGCCGCAAGCCATCGCCGACCTCTATGTCGGGCCGATCGACCACACCCTAGCGGGACAGCCGACCAGCCTGGCCGCCAGCGCCGCGCCGGGCGACCCCCGTTATCCGCGGTTTCCCGCGGCCGCCGCCGAGGCCCGCGTTGTGGAGCTCGAGGCCGGCGACGCCCTCTACCTGCCCAAGCTGTGGTGGCATCAGGTCGAGGCGCTGGAGCCGCGCAACCTGCTCGTCAACTACTGGTGGGACGGGTTCGCCGCCGGCCCGGACGCGCCCTACACGACCATGATGCTGGCGATGATCGCCATCGCCGAGCGGCCCTGGGCCGAGCGCCAGGCGTGGCGGGCCTTCTTCGACCATTACGTCTTCCGCCCCGACGGCCACCCGCTGGCGCATCTGCCCGCCGAGCGTCACGGCCTGCTGGGGCCGCTCGCCAACGGCGCCTATGGCCGCATCCGCGCGACGATCATGCGGATGCTGCGAGGCGGGTAGGGCGCCGGGCTAGCCGGCGCCCGTGTCCTAGCGGCCGCGCGGGTCGATCGGGAACTCGAACACCGTCGCTGAGACGGGCGACACCACCAGGCTCGCGCTTGGACGGGCCGCGCTCGGAGTGATCGAAACGCCCGCCGGCGCGCCGACCTTGTTGGCCGCCGCCAGCGAGGAGCCGCTCAGCGTCCACTTCTGGCCCGCCCCGCGCAGGGCGAGGGCCTTCAGGTCCAGGCGCACGGTCTGAGGCGTCTGGGTCGCGTTGACCACCCCGACCTTCAAGGTTCTGCCGTCCGGGCTGAGCCCGGCGATCACGTCCAGAGGATAGGTTGGGCTGCCCGCCCGGACCTTGGGATGGTTGAAGCCGACGGGGTAGCGCGGCTCGGGTTGCGGCGCGTCACCATCGACCGCCACGGGAACGACGCCGGCCCCGAAGTGCTCGCCATACAGCTTGAACACCAAGCCCGTCGTGTTGAGCGTGGCGGCGGTGGGGGTGATGTCCATAGTCGAGGCGCCGGTCGTAAAGGCGGCCATGGTCAGGAAGTCGGTGTGGCGCAGCATCTCCTGCATGACCATGGCGTAGGCCAGGGCCGACTTCAGATTGACCTCGCCGAAATAGGCGTACTCGTCGATCGACAGGAAGATCTTCTTCGCCGTCATCGCCGGGAAGCGCTGCTGGTAGATCTTCCACTGCTCGGCCTTCATGCGCACTTGGTTCGAGGGCGAGCGCGCATATTCCATCAGCTCGGCGTCCGCCGGGGCGTCGGGCCGTTTTTCGGGCTGGTCGTACCAGTGCTCGGAGATGCCGTCGAAATTGCCCCAGGCCTTGGCGAGCAAGCCGCCGGTCCAGTCCCACTCGGTGCCGAACTTGGGCGCGACGCTCTCGAGCGAGGCGTTCTCCTTGGTGCCGCGCGGATGGCCCTGGTCGGGCATGGCGCCCGAGCCGATCAGGGTGATCGTCGGGTCGACCGCCCGCATCGCCTCGGCGAAGGCGTTGTGCTTGATCATGAAGTAGTCGAGCGAGGTCTTGCCGATCTGCCACCAGCCATAGGGCTCGTTGCCGATGTTCCAGAACTTCACGCCATAGGGCTCGGGATGGCCGTTGGCCGCCCGGCGCGCGCCCCAGGCGCTGGTCGCCGGCCCGTTCAGGTACTCGACTTCCTCAGCCGCCGAATTGGCGTCGCCCAGGCCGGCGTTGACGGTGACATAGGGCTCGACCCCGATGATCTTGGTCAGGTCCAGCCATTCGTCCATGCCGATGTCGTTGGGCTGCATCGCGCTCCAGGCGTGGTCGAACATCGGCGCGCGCTTGTCACGCGGACCGATCGCGCCGTGCCAGTCCCAGTCGGACAGGAAGTTGCCGCCCGGCAGACGCCACATGCCCGAATTCAGCGAGCGCGCGATGGCGGTGGTGTCGGCGCGCCAGCCTCGCACGTTGTCGGCCGGCATCAGCGAAACCGCGCCGATCCGGAAGGCGCCCGAGCCCAGGCCGGTGATTTCCAGCCTCGCGTCGGCGGCGTCGGCGGTCGGGGTGAAGTTGAAATCGGCGCGCTTCCAGTCGCCGCCGAGAGCGGGCAAGGCAATGACTTGGCGATCGTTGGGGCCTGGTCCCCAGACCAGGGCGACCTCGACCTGGGCGCCGGCGTCGCCCGAGATCTGCACATAGCCGTCGTAGCGCTTGCCTTTGGCCAGGCCGATTCCCGCTTGCGACAGGCCTTTGCGCGTCGCCGGATCGACGACGATCCGCGGGCTCTGGGCGCCGACATAGGGCGCCGCCTTGTCCATGATCACCGCGTCGTCGCCCCCGATCGGGCGCCATTTGCGATAGCTGACGCCAGGCCGGCCTTCAGCGTTCAGGGGCGGCGGCGTGTCCAGCGCCGCGGGGACCACCGGGTAGTAGAACTTTCGGTCGTCCAGCATCTCGGCCCACAGGGTGCGCGCCACCAGGCCGCCGATGGGTTCGATGAACATGCCGTATTCGTACTTGGTGACGGCGGCGGCGCGCCGCGCCCCATCGATCGTCACCTTGACCGGCTCGGCGCTGGCGGCTTCCGCCGCGCCGCTGATCGCCCAGCCGAGGCAGGCGGCCAACATCAACCTGGAACGCATCTGAATCTCCCTAATTACTCTGTTTATTTATGAGTCTCGCGTGGGCGACGACGGCGCGAGACGCCGCTGTTTCCCCGAACGGTCTTCGCGCGACAGATCGGCTTCTCTCGCCGATTTCTTGCCGGTTTTGGTATGGGTTCGCGTCGGAGGGCGAAGCGTGAATTTCAAGGCGTTCCGCACCGACGCGGTTGACGAAGCTTCATTTACACAGACAAATGGTAGCGCTCACAATGGCAGAGCGCAACGACCGCGATCACGCGGCGCCGGGGAGGTTTCGATGACGACTCGCGACAAGCATGGCCAGGGCGGCGCGCGCTCGAGAGCCTTCGCCTCAGCCTTGATGATGGCCCTGCTCGGCCTGGCCGCGCCGGTCGCCGCCAGCGCCCAGGTGACGACCAAGGCGCCCCCGCCCGTCGCCGGCGCCAAGCCCGCGACCGTCCAGAAGATCAAGGTCCATTCGGCGGCCATCGAAGGCAATCTCGAGGGCGAGAGCGCCGACCGCGACGTGCTGGTGGTGCTGCCGCCCGGCTATCAGAGCCATTCCAAGCAGCGCTATCCGGTCGTCTATGCGCTGCACGGCTACTGGATCGGCGCGCAGCAGTGGAGCGGCGAGATCCACGTCCCCCAGACCGTGGAGAGCGCCTTCGCCAAGGGCGCGCGCGAGATGATCGTCGTGCTGCCGGACAGCAAGACCATCCACAATGGCTCGATGTATTCCAGCTCGCAGACCACCGGCGACTTCGAGACCTTCGTCGCCCGCGACCTGGTGGCCTATGTCGACCGGCACTACCGAACCCTGCCGCGCCGCGAGAGCCGCGGCCTGGTGGGCCACTCGATGGGCGGCTACGGGGCCAGCCGGATCGGCATGCGTCACGCCGACGTGTTCGGCGCGCTCTACATGATGAGCCCGTGCTGCCTCTCGGCGCGGGAGGCGGCTCCGCTCAGTCCGGAAGCCGCCGCCGCGCTGGCCCAGGTCAAGACCAAGGAAGACGTCGCCAAGCTGCCGGGGGCGCTGCGCCCGCAGCTCGCCGCCGCCGCCGCCTGGTCGCCCAACCCGCAAAAGCCGCCGCTCTACCTGGATCTGCCGGTCGAGAACGGCGTCGCGCGGCCCGAGGTGCTGGCCAAGTGGGCGGCCAACGCACCGCTGGCCTTCGTCGACCAGTACGTGTCCCAACTGCGCCGCTACAAGGCGATCGCCATCGACGTGGGCGACCGCGACAGCCTCAAGGGCGACGCGGGCAAGCTGCATGAGACGCTGGACCGTTACGGTCTGGCCAATGGTTTCGAGATCTATCCGGGCGATCACACCAGCGACGTGGCCGGACGCTTCCAGGACCACGTCCTGCCGTTCTTCAGCCAGAACCTGTCGTTCCAGGCGCGCTGAGATCCATGTCGCCCGCCGTCCGGAGCCCCCAGATGTCCTCACGCCGCCTGAGCGCCGCCCTGGCGGCCGCGCTTCTCGTCTGCGCCGCCTCGGCGGCGGCCGATCCGTTGGCCGCCACGGGACGGTGGAGCGCCCATGAGCGGAGCGCGGCGCGCACGCCGCCGATGGGCTGGAACAGCTGGAACGCCTTCACCAGCGACATCGACGAAGACAAGATCATGGGCTCGGCGAACGTCCTGGTCTCATCGGGCCTGGCCGCCAAGGGCTATCGCTACGTCAATCTCGACGACGGCTGGTGGCTGAAGCGCCGGGCCTCGGACGGCCGCATGCTGATCCGGGCGGCGCGTTTCCCCTCGGCTGCGACCGCCAATGGCGACACCAGCTTCCGCCCGCTCACCGACCGCCTTCACGCCATGGGGCTGAAGGCGGGGATCTATTCCGACATAGGCCGAAACAGCTGCGGCCAGGTGTTCACCTCGACCTTTCCCAACCAGCCGGAAGGCGATGTGCGCGAACGCGAGGTTGGTCTCTACGGTCACATCGATCAGGACATCGGCCTCTATTTCGGAGAGTGGGGCTTCGATCTGATCAAGGTGGACGGCTGCGGGGTGCGCGGTCTCGGCCCCGCCGACCCCAGGGTCAAGGCCGGGCAGTATCGAGCGCTCGGGCCGTTCGTTGACATCGACTCTCTGGGGCGAACCGACATTCCTACGGTCCGTGGGCTTTACGAGGACGTCGGCCGGGCGCTGGACAAGCACAATCCCGACGGCGACTTCGTCTATTCGCTTTGCCTGTGGGGCGCGGCCGACGTGCGGTCTTGGGGCAAGAACGTCGGGGCGATGTCGCGCACCAGCGAGGACATCTCGCCGACCTGGAGCCGCATGCTGCACAATCTCGACAGCGTCTCGCGGCGGCCGCTCTACGCCCATCCGGGGACGTGGAACGATCCGGACATGCTCTTTGTCGGCAAGGGCGACTTCGACGCCGACCATCTCGAGGCCGCCCGGTCGCACTTCGCGCTCTGGGCGATGGTCAACGCCCCGCTGCTGATCGGCTATGACCTGCGCAACGCCAATCCCGCCTTGCTGGAGATCCTCGGCGCCGAACAGGTGATCGCCCTGAACCAGGATCCGGCGGGCAACCAGGCCGTCCTGGCGTTCGATTCCGCCGACCTCTCGATCTTCGTCAAGACGCTGGCCAGCGGCGACAAGGCCGTGGCGATCCTCAACCGCACCGCCGCGCCGGCCGAGGCGATCCTGACCGCCGAGCACCTGAAGTTCCTGGCCGACGCCGATATCGATCTGACGGACCTCTGGTCCGGCCAAGCCTCCCGTTTCAAAGGTGAGCGCAAGTTCCAGCTCGCGCCGCGCCAGACCCTGCTGTTCTCGGCCAAGGGCAAGCGACGGCTGGCGGACGGCGTCTTCCTGTCCGAGCAGCCCGGCGCGGTCAATCCGGCCATCGACGGCGTAGTCACCCCGCAGGCCGACCCGCTGGTTCATCGGGCGATCCTGCCCTGGCGCGGCACGCGCGGCGCCGGCGAGCCGCCTCGCTACGGCGGCTGGGGCGGCGCCCAGGCCGATCGGACGCCCTATGATCAGGAGCTGGCGATCGCGAGCCAGCGGTTCGGCGCCGGCCTCGGCGTCCTGGCCAATTCGCGGCTGGAGGTTCGCAACGCCGGCTTCCGACGCTTCACCGCGACCGTCGGCGTTGACGACAGCGCGATAGATCGCGGCCGGGCCATCACCTTCCTGGTCTATGGCGACGGCAAGCTGCTGGGGCGCTCGCGGCCCTTGAAGTTTGGCCAGAAGGCGCAGCCGCTCAGCATCGACGTGGCCGGCGTGCGATTAATCGAGCTGGTCGCACGGGCGGCCAAGGCGGACCCGCATCCGGATCCCGTCACCTGGGGCGAGGCGGCTCTGCGACGCTAGAGGCTTAGGACCGAGGCTCGTCCCGGGAGCCGCATCGGCGGTCGATCGCCGGTTCCAGCGACCGCCGTGGTGCGCGCCCTCGAGGTTGATCCGAGCAAGGCGTTCCTGCGCCTCGAAGTCGGACACCGCGGCGAGATAGGCGTCGAAGAGCGCGCCGACGGCCTGGCGTGTCGCGGAGGGCGAGCGCTGCGCCAACGCCTCGACCACCCGCGCCTGCAGCGTCCGGATCGACCGCGACGAGCGGGCCAGCGCCGCGTTGAAGGGGCCGCGAAGTCCGGGCCGGGTGGCGGCCAGATCCCAGAGGTTCTCGATCGAGGCCGCGATCGCCGCGTTGTCGCTGGCCCGGGCCAGGGCGACATGAAAGCGGCGGCAACACTCGGCGGTGGTCGCGCCCGGCGCGCTGGGGGGCGGGGAGGCGGGCAGGGAGCCCTCCGTCGCGTCGAGGCCCGCGGCGAGACTGGCCGCCTGGATCTCGAAGGCGCGGCAGGCCTCCAGCAGGGCCACCAGGTCGACGGAAGAGTTCCCGCCCAGGCCGCTCCTGGGCTCGGCGCCGATCACCTGGCTGCCCGATCCGTGACGCGAGACGATCAGCCCCAGGCACTCCAGGATGATCAAGGCTTCGCGCAAGGCCGTGCGGCTGACGCCGAACTCGCTCAGCAGCTCCTGCTCGGTCGGCAGCCAGTCGCCACGGCGGAAGACCCCGGCCTTGATGCGGCTCATCAATTCATAGGCCAGCCGCTGCGGCGCGCGTCGCCCCAGCGGGGTCACCTGGGCGGCGCGCAGAGAACCAAACGACGACATCGCGAACCCTAATTACTCAGGAAAAAATATGATTTTAGGGTCCCCTCGTCGAGAGGATTCTCATATTTGACAATGTTTCCATATATAAAATGACGGACTCATCGGTGGCGCCCACAACGATGAATCTTCCGGAGATTTCGAGATCGGAGCGGTCGCTTGAAGGGGCGCGTTGGTCTGGTGGTGAAACGGGATTTCAGCCGGCTATCTAGGCCGACGAAAGCACGCGCACGCGATCGCCGCTCGAAGCCTTGGTGGCGGTGTTTCAACTCGGATTTGGTAGGCCGTAGGCGACGGCCGGATTACATGGACGAGCGGGTGTCATCCAACGCCAGATCGACGAGCGCGCGCATCGCCGCGCTCGCCGCCTCTGGATCTCCAGCGACGATGGCGTCGCAGACCCTGGCGTGATCAGGCACCGGATCGCGCGGCAGGGCGCGCGAGCGCTGCTTGAATTCCGTCGTCCAGCTGACCGCGGCGCTGATGCTGGCGCTGAGCGCGATCATGGCATCGTTGTGCGAGGCGCGCAGAAGAGCGTCGTGAAAGGCTCGGTCCGCCGCGCGGCCCGCTTCCGTGGCCAGGGTGTGGCGTCGCATGCCGGCCAGGGCGTCCTTCATCGCCTTGATGTCGTCCTTGTCGCGGCGCTCGGCGGCGAACCGCGCCGCGGCCGGTTCGACCACCGCGCGCAGTTCGAAGAGGTCGCGCACCAGGCCGGCGTCCGGCTCGGCCGAGAACGCCCAGGCCAGGACCATGGGATCGAGGATGTGCCAGCGATTGCGGGGGAGAACTCGGGTCCCCGCCTTGGGCCGGCTTTCCACCAGGCCCTTGGCGGTCAGGACCTGGACCGCCTCGCGATAAGCGCTTCGCGAGACGTCCAGCGCCGCGGCGTTGGCGATCTCTCCGCTGAGCGTCTCGCCGGGCGCGATCTCGCCCGAGACGATGGCCGTTCCCAGATAGTGCGCCACCGCCCCGCGTAGACGTCGCCCAGACCCTTTCGCCGATCGCATGATCGGCTTGTCGTCCGGCTCGTCCGTCGGCATGGGCATGGGGCTCCTGAGTGTGAAGCATCCTATAAGCGCAACCGGCTCAGCGTTGGCAAGTTGTCAGGCAATTTGGCGGCGCGAAAGACGTCGGCAGGTCAGTGCAACCTCCAGGAATACTAAGGAAATCCGATCTGACCTCGAGACGAAGAACCCGCGCGGCCCGCCCTCGCGGAAGGAGAGGTCAGACCTCAGGCTCAACCTTAACCATCAGGCTCGACTCGGCGAATACGCACTAGCGGCCGCCGGCCCAGTCCTTGATGAAAAGACGGCCGACGCCTGGAAGGAGGCGCCGGCCGGGATAGCCGATCGGAGGAGGTGGGTGATCGGCCAGGAGGCAAGGCGGCCGCGCCGTCGCCGGCGCGGCCCGGGCGATCAGAACCGGAAGCGGACGCCCGCGCGGTACATCCGGCCGACGATGTCGTACAGCGCCGGATTGGCGTAGTTCGGCGACTTGGCCGGAGCGCGGTCGAACATGTTGTCGACCTTGAAGTAGGCCGTCACGTTCTCGCGGAGGGCGTATGTTCCGCCGACGTCCATGTAGAACGCGCCCGGCATGAAGTTCTTGTCGATCGTCGGCGCGTTGGGCGTGGAGACGGGGCAGGTCCCGGGCGCGCAGACGACGTACTGGTTGCCGTAGTTGCCGTCGGTGAACCAGCGCTCCTGCAGCGTCAGGCTGAAGCGGTCCGTTTCGTAGCTCTGGATCGCCAGCCACTTCCAGTTGGGGGTGTTGCCCTGGTTCACGCCCGCGGAGTCGACCGGCACCGTGCCGGGCAGGCCCGTGTCGGTCCAGAAGTCGCGGATGTGGGTGGCTAGGGCCCGCAGCGTGAAGTTGCCCGAGAGGCCCAGCGGCTGCTGCCAGCGATAGCTGGCCTCGATGTCGAAGCCGCTGGTCTTGATCGACGCCAGGTTGAAGGACTGGACGTTGATGTAGTTCGGGCCGTTGGTGTTGTTGAGGTTATAGGCGCTGCAGGTCTGCGGCAGGATGTTGCGATAGCAGTAGTCGACGATCTGGGCCGCGCCCAGGCTGGAGACGACGTCGTCGACCTTGATCTTGTAGTAGTCGAACGACGCGCTGAAGCCCGGCAGCCAGGACGGATTGGCCAGGACGATGCCGATCTGGGAGTTGCGCGCGATTTCCGGCGTCAGGTTGGGGTTGCCGACGGCGTTCTGGATCGCCACCACGTTCCGATTGTTCACCGGATCGAAGAAGTTCGGCAGGGTCGTGGTGACAGGCGCGGCGAACAGTTCCGACAGGTTGGGGGCGCGGACGTCTCGCGAGGTCACGCCGCGTAGGCGCAGGCCCTCGATCGGCGTGTCCCAGGTGCCGCCCGCCTTCCAGGTCCAGATCGTGCCCGAGGTGCTGTAGTCGGTCACCCGCGCCGCGGCGTTGAAGTTGGCGCGACCGACGGTGTCGTTGTCGAACAGCGGCAGGTCGATTTCCAGGAAGGCTTCCTTGACGTTGTAGACGCCGTCGCCGTTCTTGTAGTTGCCCGCGTGCCAGTTGTTGCCGACGGCGTTCAGCAGCGGATCGGCCGGATAGGCGCCGCCGTAGGGGCTGCGAGCGGCGACGCCGGCGCCGTACGGGTCGGCCCGGACGGTGTAGAATTCCCGGCGATACTCGGCGCCGAACGCCACCGACAGCGGGCCGGCCCACAGGTCGATCGGCGCGCCCGAGAAGTTCAGGCTGGCCACGTCCTGGGTCATGCGCAGGCGCTGGAACGGACCGGCGGCGGGCTGGACATATTCCAGGGCCGCGGCCGAGGGCGGCTTGCCGCCGAAGATGTTGAGCGGCTGGCAGCCGCTGGCGCGCGCCACCGGATCGGCGCAGACGATCGCGCCGTTCAGCGTGGTGGCCTGGATCGCCTGGTTGAAGCGCGGGGTCAGCAGGATGTGGTCGACGTCGACCGCGGTCTTGTTGACGCCATGCTCGTAGTAGGCGTCGTAGCTCCAGTCCTTGCTGAGCAGCCCGAACTTGCCCTTCAGGCCGCCGACGACGCGGTACTGGCGACGATCGGTGTGAACCTTGGTGTTGGGCAGCACCGCGTTGCTGACGCCGTACTGGAAGCTGGTGATGCCCGCCGTCGCGCAGGCCGTCTGCACCGAGGCCGGCACGTACGGGTTGGAGCACTGCAGCGTCAGGCCGGTCTTGTTCATGCCGTTGACGGGCTGGTTGTGGGTCTTGACCTGGCCCAGGTTGAACGAGACGTAGGCCTCGTTGTTTTCGGCGAAGTCGTAGCCGATGCGCCCGTAGCCGACCTTGCGTTCGATCGCCGACTGCAGCGTGCGGCCGCTGT
This sequence comes from Caulobacter sp. Root343, assembly GCF_001425745.1. Classification (GTDB taxonomy): domain Bacteria; phylum Pseudomonadota; class Alphaproteobacteria; order Caulobacterales; family Caulobacteraceae; genus Caulobacter. Next base: position 739,522 of record NZ_LMDF01000006.1, read on the forward strand.
CGACATTGCCCGACAGGTCGCCGCCGACGCAGGAGCCCGGGAAGCAGCCGATGACGGCGCCGTTGGCGGCCTTGGACGGCACGCCGCCCGAGCCGTATTGGAACTGGAATGGCTGGCCGCTCTGGTCGAAGGCGGTGCCTTGCAGCGGGCCGGCGGTGATCAGGCCGTACTTGGTGTAGGCGTAGGGCTGGACGTTGTCGCGCATCACATATTGCGGCGAACCGTCGTTGGTGACGTTGCGGTTGATCATCGTCGTCTGGGTGAACCAGTCGCGATCGCCCGCCAGGTCCAGGCCGAAGTCGCCAGGACCGACGCCGTTTTCCTTGGCCCACTCGACGCTGCCGACCACGTGCACGCGATCGCCGGCGAAGCTGCGGCCACCGGCCAGTTGCACCAGGCCCTGCTCGTTGTCGCCGTAGGTCGAGACGCCCGCTTGGACGTTGCCCTTCAGCCCGGTGAAGCGGGTGTTGGTGATGAAGTTGACCACGCCGCCCACCGCGTCGGAGCCGTAAGAGGCGGAGGCGCCGCCATTCACGACGTCGACGCGCTGGATCAGCAGCTGCGGGAACAGGCTGACGTCCGTGACGCCCGTGTAGTAGGCGCCGACTACGCGCTGGCCGTCCAGCAGGGTCAGGGTGCGGATCGTGCCCAGGCCGCGCAGCGAGAACGAGCTCAGGCCCTGCTGGCCGCTGGACGTGCTGAAGGTGTTGGTCGTCGAGCCGCTCGAACCCTGCAGCGACGGCAGCTGGACGATGGTGGCGAAGACGTTTGGCTGGGCGTTGTTCTGGATCTGGGCTTCGCCGATCACCGAGGTCGGCGTCGGCGCCGTGAAGCCCGTGGTCTGGATGCGCGTGCCGGTGACGACGATCTCGCTGACCGTGGCGGTTTCTGCCGCCGCCGGTTTCGGGCCGCCGCTGGGGACGGCTACGGACGGAGCCGTCTGCGCCATCGCCGGCGCGGCGAACAGGGCGGTGACCAGGGCAAGGATGCTGGCCGACGTCAGCGCCGCCGAACCTCGGCGCGCCTGGAACCCGTCGGCGTCGCGTCGCCGGGGCGATGCGAGGTCAGGATGTCGGAGTATTTCGGTGTCGCGAGCTTCGTTGGCGGCGCGGCCGCGCGAAGGCGTATTGCCCTTGGTGTTCATTCTCGTCCCTCCCTTTGCAGGCGTTGTCGCGCCTGACTCGATTTGACGTCCAACAGGCCTTTTGATCGGCTATGTTAGCGTTATCGTAAAAAGGGGTAGGCTGCGCCTCGGGCCCTGTCAATACTCCGACATAATATCCTCAAGCCGCGTTGGTTGAAGCTCGGCAATAGCGTTGATCAGCCGATTTCACGGCCAAGGCGTTGTCGCCGGCACGCAAGCGCAACAGATGATAACGTTAACGTTGACGCCGAAGATGCTCGCGCCTCGCCATTCAGATCGCGCCTAGGGGACGGATATCGCCGAGGTCGACTGGCGCCGTGTGATCTGGTGGTCGAGCACCCGGTCGTTGGGCTCGCCAACCGCCGGACCGGGATCGGCGATCCGGGCCGCCAGCAGGCCGAGCGCCTCGGCCGCCAGCTTGCGCACGGGCTGGCGCACGGTCGTGAGCGGCGGCCACAGCGTCACCGCCGCCGAGGTGTCGTCGAAACCCACGACGGTGAGTTCGCCAGGCACGTCGAGATGACGGCGGTGGGCGACCGAAACCACCGCGGCGGCCATGTCGTCGTTGCTGGCGAAGATCGCGGTTGGCGGCGAGGCGGCGTCCAGCAGCTGTTCGGCCGCCGCGAGTCCCGAGGCGAAGCTGAAGTCGCCTTGGGCGATGGCCGTGCGCGCGCCGTCGGTTTCGCGTACGGCGGCGTGGAAGCCGGCCAGGCGTTCGGCGCTGGCCGCCTGGTCGGGATTGCCCAGGATGAAGCCGAGTTCGCGGTGCCCCAACAGGATCAGCTCGCGGGTCATCTCATAGGCCGCGCGCCGGTCGTCGATGCGCACGCAGATCGCCCCGTCCACGCCGTAGGCGCCGACCGCGGCCATCGGCAGTCGCGCCTCGCGCAGCACCTGCAGCACCGTCGGCGATTCCCCCAGGGGCGGGGCCAGGATGACGCCGCCGACGCCCGAGGCCAGCAGGTTCGTGAGCGCGGCGGCGTCCGGCGCGCGGCCGCCCTCGCCCTTGAGCAGGGTCAGGCGAGCGCCCCGGATCGAGGCTTCCTCGAACACGCCCGTCAGGAAATCGCTCATGAAGGCCGCGCTGGGATTGGCGTAGAGGACGCCGATCCGAAGCTCGGCGGAGGTCACCAGGCTGCGCGCCGCGACATTGGGGGTGTAGCCGAGATCGCGGATCGCCGCGTCCACCGCCGCGCGCGTTTCGGGACCCACGCCCGCGCGGCCGTTGATCACCCGCGACACCGTCATCGCGGAGACCCCGACGCGCGCCGCGACATCGACGATCGTCGCGCCGCGTGTAGGTCCAGTCGTTCTCGCCAACCCTATCCCCCGCCGTATTCAAGGCTCGAGCGGTTCACTAACCCATCGCGCGCCCGGCGCATAATCGTGGGCGCGAGGCTGCGTGAACGGGCGCCGCGAACGGTCCGATGCGGCCGCTCTAAGTCGTCGATTTTGGAATGTTTGAAATGGTGGATGCTGCAGGGATTGAACCTGCGACCCCCTCGGTGTGAACGAGGTGCTCTCCCGCTGAGCTAAGCATCCGCCTTGTCGGTTCGGGCCGTGAAGGACCGATCCGCGAGAGGAGGGGGCCTATAGCCCGGTGTTCGGCGCGGGGCAAGAGGCCAAAAGCGCGATACAGGCCCGCGGCACGTCCAAAAAGCTGTGGATGACCAGGTCGGCCCCCAGCGTCTCGACCGGATCCTCGGTGTAGCCGAAGCTGACCAGCACGCAGGGCACGCTGGCGTTGCGAGCGCCCAGGGCGTCGTTGACGCTGTCGCCGATCATGACGGCGCGGGCGGGATCCCCGCCGGCGGCCGCGATGGCGGCGGCGACGTGGCGGCCGTCGGGCTTGGCGGCGGGGGCGAGGTCGGCGCCGACCACCGCGTCGAAGAACGGCGTCAGGCCCACGGCGTCCAGCAGGGCGACCGACAGGTTGGTCAGCTTGTTGGTGCAGACCACCAGCTTGGCGCCGGCGGCCTTCAGCTCCGTCAGCACGTCGATCACGCCGGGGAAGGGCGCGCTCTGGTCGGCGATGCGGTCGAGATAGACGGCGATGAACCGCTCGACGAGCGTCGGCGCGCGGTCGGCGCCCAGCGGCGCGCCGGCGGCGGCGAAGCCGCGCTCCAGCAGGGCCCGGGCCCCGCGGCCGACCATCAGCCGCACCTCGTCGAACGGCAGGGGCGGCAAGGTCTCCTGCGCCAGGATGGTGTTCAGCGCTCCGACCAGGTCGGGCGCGGTGTCGACCAGGGTGCCGTCGAGATCGAAGGCGATTGTCGCCCCGCCCAGGGCCCTGTTCCGGTCATGAAGCTCGCTCATGGGTCTGGCGTTTCGGCCAATTGCGCGGCTAATGCAACGCTGGAACGCCCTCGAGGGAGTCGCCAAGGCCCATGACCGAATCCGTTTCCAAACCGGCTCGCCCGCGCGCCGCCGTGATCCTGGCCGCCGGTCAGGGTACGCGGATGAAGTCGCCGACCCCCAAGGTGCTGCACAGCGTCGCTGGCCGGACCCTGCTGGACCACGCCATCGACGCGGCCGAGGGCCTGGGCTGCGAGCGGATCGTCGTGGTCGTGGGCGCGCACAGTCCCCGGGTCGGCGAGAGCGCCCGCAAGCGCCTGGGCCCGAACGCGACCGTCGTCCAGGATCCGCCGCTGGGCACCGGCCACGCCGTGCTGGCGGCGCGGGAGGCGCTGGCGGACTTCGACGGCGACGTGGTCGTCACCTATGCCGATTGCCCGCTGACCACCGCCCCGGTGATCGCGCCGCTGTTCGACCTGATGACCGGTGGCACGGACGTCGCGGTGCTGGGCTTCGAGGCGGCCAATCCCACCGGCTACGGCCGCCTGATCCTGGCCCCGGGCCACGTGCTGCTGCGCATCGTCGAGGAGAAGGAAGCGGATCTCGCCACCAAGCAGGTCAAGCACTGCAATTCCGGCGTCCTGGCCGCCGATCGCGCGACGCTGTTCGATATCCTGGCCAATGTCCGCAACGACAACGCCAAGGGCGAGTACTACCTCACGGACGTTGTCGGCTTGGCCCACGACCGCAAGCTCTCGACCCGCGCCGCCTTCGCGCCGGAGCCTTCGGTGCAGGGCGTCAATTCCCAGGCCGAGCTGGCCGCCGCCGAGGCGGTCTGGCAGGGCGCGCGCCGCAAGGCCCTGATGGTCGAGGGCGTGACCATGCCGGCGCCCGAGACGGTCCATCTGTCGTGGGACACCCGGATCGCCGCCGGAGCGGTGGTCGAGCCGTTCGTGGTCTTCGGCCCCGGCGTCAGCGTCGAGAGCGGCGCGGTGATCAAGGCCTTCAGCCACCTGGAAGGCGCCAGCGTTGGCGAGGGCGCCCTGATCGGACCCTACGCCCGCCTACGGCCCGGCGCGGAGATCGGACGCGAGGCCCACATCGGCAATTTCGTGGAAGTGAAGAAGGTGAAGGTCGGCGCGGGCGCCAAGGCCAACCACCTCAGCTATCTGGGCGACGGCTCGGTGGGCGAGAAGGCCAACATCGGGGCCGGCACGATCTTCTGCAATTACGACGGCTTCGAGAAGTTCGAGACCCATGTCGGCAAAGGCGCCTTCATCGGCTCCAACAGCGCTCTGGTCGCGCCCGTGCGGGTGGGCGACGGGGCGATGACCGGCTCGGGCTCCGTGATCACCAAGGACGTCGAGGATGGGGCCTTGGCGCTGTCGCGCGCCGAACAGACCGCCAAGGCCGGCTGGGCGACCAGGTTCCGGGCCCTCAAGCAATCCAAGAAGGACAAGAAGGCATGAGCGCCGACGATCAGAAGCGCGCCTCGGGCGAAGCCGCCGCCGAACTCGTCGAGAATGGCATGGTGGTGGGTCTGGGCACCGGCTCGACGGCCGCCTGGTTCGTCAAGGCGCTGGCGGCCCGCGGCCTGAAGGACATCCGCGGCGTGCCGACCTCGGACGCCACGGGCGCCCTGGCCCGCGAGCTGGGCATCCCGCTGGCGGCGCTGGACGACGTCAAGACCATCGACCTGACCGTCGACGGCGCCGACGAGGTCGGTCCGGGCCTCAGCCTCATCAAGGGCGGCGGCGCGGCCCTGCTGCGCGAGAAGCTGGTCTGGGAAGCCTCGAGCCGCTGCGTGGTCATCGCCGACGCCGCCAAGAAGGTCGCGGCCTTGGGCAAGTTCCCGCTGCCCATCGAGGTGGTCCGCTTCGGCCACGTCCATACCAGCTGGCGCCTGGCCGATATCGCCGCCGAGTTCGACCTGCCGCCGCCGCGCCTGCGGATGGCCGACCGGGGCGTGGTGGTCACCGACGGGGGCAACCTGATCTACGACATGGCCTCGGGGCGCATCGACGAGCCCGCGGCCCTGGCCACGGCGCTAAAGAGCATCACCGGCGTGGTCGACCACGGCCTGTTCCTCGACTTGGCCGACGAGGCCTTGATCGGCACGGACGAGGGTGTGGTGCGCCTCGTTCCCTGACGTCCTACATAAGCCGACCCGTTAAGGTTTCCGGAGGCCACCGTGGCTGACTACGACTTCGATCTCTTCGTCATTGGCGCCGGTTCGGGCGGCGTACGGGCGGCGCGACTGGCGGCCATGAGCGGCGCCAAGGTCGCGGTGGCCGAGGAGTATCGGGTCGGCGGCACCTGCGTGATCCGCGGCTGCGTGCCCAAGAAGTTCATGGTCTACGCCAGCGAGGTCACCAGCCAGCTGAAGACGGCCAAGGGCTATGGCTGGACGGTCGAGGGCGCCAAGTTCGACTGGAAGAGCTTCCTGCACGACAAGGACGTCGAGATCGCCCGACTATCGGGGATCTATGTGACCAACCTGCAGAAGGCCGGCGCGCACCTGCTGCACGGCCGCGCCCAGATCGTCGACGCCCACACGGTCGAGGTGCTGCCCAAGGAAGACAGCAAGGACGCCGGGACCTACACGGCCAAGAAGATCCTGGTCGCCACCGGCGGCCGTCCCGTGCGTCCCGAATTCCCCGGCGCGGAGTTCGGCATCACCTCGGACGAGGCGTTCCACCTGCCGAAACTGCCCAAGAGCATCATGATCGTCGGCGGCGGCTATATCGCGGTCGAGTTCGCCGGCATCTTCAACGGCCTGGGCGTCCAGACCACGCTGCTTTATCGCGGGGCCAACATCCTGCGCGGCTTCGACGACGACGTCCGCTCGCACCTGGCCGACGAGCTGGAGAAGCGCGGCATCAAGGTGGTGCTGGGCTGCGCGCACAAGAGCATCGAGAAGGGCGAGGACGGCACGTTGCTCAGCACGCTCAGCAACGACCTGACCTTCGAGACCGAGACGGTGATGTTCGCCACCGGTCGCGGTCCCTATGTCGAGGGGCTCGGGTTGGAGAAGGCCGGGGTGAAGCTGAACGAGCGCGGCGCGATCGCGGTCGACGACTATTCCAAGACCAACGTTCCCAGCATCTGGGCCGTCGGCGACGTCACCGACCGGATCAACCTGACCCCGGTGGCGATCCGCGAGGGCGCGGCCTTCTCGCAGACCGAGTTCTACGACAACCCGACGAGCTTCGATCACGACATGGTCGCCTCGGCGGTGTTCTCGCAGCCGCCGGTCGGCTCGGTCGGCATGACCGAAGCCGAGGCGCGCCATGCATTTGGAACGGTCGACATCTATCGCGCCGTGTTCCGGCCGATGAAGATCACCTTCTATGGCGGCCAGGAGCGCTGCCTGGTCAAGCTGGTGGTCAAGCAGGACGACCAGAAGGTGGTCGGCGTCCACGTGGTGGGCCCGGACTCGCCCGAGATCATCCAGATGGCCGCCATCGCCGTGAAGATGGGCGTGACCAAGCCCCAATGGGACTCGACCTGCGCGGTGCACCCGACCCTGGCCGAGGAACTGGTCACCCTGCGTGAGAAGTACGTCCCGGTCGAAGTCGGCGGGGTTGGATGACCCGAACCGACGTCTTGCCGGACGCGCCGGAGCGACGCACGCGGTGGCTGGGCGCGCTCGCCGTCTTCATGATGGTGATGACGCCGCTGATCGGCTACCTGATCCCGCTCTGGTTCGCGGGGCTGCTCAGCCTGGTCGGCCTGCTGGCGACGCCGGGACTGGCGCGTTCGCGGCCGCCGGTGCTGCCGGTGCTGGCCCTGGTGCTGCTGGTGGCCTGGGCGCTGATCAGCCTGAACTGGAGCCCGGCGGCCCCAGACCTGTCCGCGCTGCGCCGCGACAAGGACGTCGAGAAGTTCACCGCCCTGAAGCTGGTGTTCCAGCTGGGCCTCTATGGCGTCGCGGTGGCGGCGCTCGGCGGGATGTCGCGGCGCTCCGCCCGTTTCGCCGGCAAGGTGATGCTGGTTGGCGTCACGGTCCTGGCGCTTGTCGCCTGCGTGGACGGCCTTCTCCACGCGAAGATCTACATGGTTCTTCACAACCTGACCGAAGAGCCCATCCGGCCGGACCAGGCCGTGGTGAAGGTCTCGGAAGCGACCTATCCGCTGGTGCTGCTGTTCTGGCCCTGCGCGCGCATGCTGGACGCCTGGAAATTCCAGGGCCGTAACCTGCTGATCGCGCTGATCGCGCTCTGCACGGTCCTCGGCGCGCATTTCACCGGCGCCGACGCCCCGATCGCCGCCATCGCGCTGGGCGGGCTGACCTGGCTGGGCGTGCGCGTGATCGGCAAGCCGATCGCCCGCGCGCTGATCCCGATCGTCGTGACGCCGTTCATTTTCGCGCCGATGGTCGTGCTGTGGGGCGTGCGGTCGGGGCTGTTCGCCTGGCTGCACGTGATCGCGCCGCCGTCCTGGGACCACCGCCTGAACATCTGGGCCTTCACCGCCAACCAGATCGTCCAGCACGCCTTGCGCGGCTGGGGGATCGACGCCAGCCGCACCTTCGGCCCGGCTATCCCGCTGCACACCCACAACGCCGCCCTGCAGCTGTGGCTGGAGCTGGGATCGCTGGGCGCGGCCCTGGCGGCGGCGTTCTTCGCCTGGATCCTCTACCGCGTCGTGGCCTGGACGGGCGAAGATCGGCGCGACGGCGCCATGGCGGCCGGGGCCTTGGTATCCTATCTGGTGATCGGCGGATTGAGCTTCGGGGTCTGGCAGGAATGGTGGCTGGCCCTCGGCGCCCTGACCGCCATCGCCTGCGGGGTCGCGCAAAAATCGAGCGCCGCTACCCGGTAGGCGACAACGAAATTTCTCGCTTTGGCGTATCGACGGTGTTCAACCGCACGATTTTGCCTTTTCATTCCTTTCGCGGTATCTACGCCGCCCTTTGTTGTTATCGAGCCTGTCATGACCGCCCGCTGGACCCCCGCCGCCTGGAGAGCAAAACCCGCCAAGCACATCCCGTCCGACTATCCGGACGCGAGCGCCGTGGAACGGGTCGAGCAGACGCTTCGCCAGATGCCGCCGCTGGTCTTCGCGGGCGAGGCGCGCCGTCTGAAGAGCCTGCTGGGCGACGTGGCGGAAGGCCGGGCCTTCCTGCTGCAGGGCGGCGACTGCGCCGAGAGCTTCAAGGAATTCCATGCGGACAACATCCGCGACACCTTCCGCCTGATCCTGCAGATGGCGGTGGTGCTGACCTTCGCCGGCGGCAAGCCGGTGGTGAAGGTGGGCCGCATCGCCGGCCAGTTCGCCAAGCCGCGCTCGGAGCCGATCGAGACGATCGGCGACGTGACCCTGCCGTCCTACCGGGGCGACAACATCAACGGCATGGACTTCACGGCCGAAGAGCGCCTGCCCGATCCGGATCGCCTGCTGAAAGCCTACGGCCAGTCGGCTTCGACCTTGAACCTGCTGCGCGCCTTCGCCAACGGCGGCTATGCCGACCTGCACAATATCCATCGTTGGACCCTGGGCTTCGTTGGCGACAGCCCGCAGGGCGCGCGTTATCGCGAGCTGTCCGACAAGATTACCGAGAGCCTGGCCTTCATGGCCGCCATCGGCGTCACGCCTCAGAGCCATCCGGGCATGCACCAGGTGGAGTTCTTCACCAGCCACGAAGCCCTGCTGCTGGGCTTCGAGGAAGCCATGACCCGCGTCGATAGCACCTCGGGCGACTGGTACGACACCAGCGCCCACCTGCTGTGGATCGGCGAGCGCACCCGCCAGCTGGACGGCGCCCACATCGAGTTCATGAAGGGCGTCAAGAACCCGATCGGCCTGAAGTGCGGCCCGACCATGGAGGGCGACGACCTTCTGCGCCTGATCGACGTGCTGAACCCGAACAACGAGCCCGGCCGCCTAACCCTGTACGGCCGCTTCGGCTCGGACAAGATCGCCGACCGCCTGCCGCGCCTGATGAAGGCGACCAAGGCCGCCGGCCGCTCGGTGGTCTGGGCCACCGACCCGATGCACGGCAACACGCTGAAGGCCTCGACCGGCTACAAGACCCGTCCGTTCGACCGCATCCTCTCGGAAGTGAAGAGCTTCGTGGAGATCGCCCAGGCCGAAGGCGTCCATCCGGGCGGCGTCCACCTGGAGATGACCGGCCAGAACGTCACCGAATGCCTGGGCGGCGCCCGCGCGGTCTCGGAGACGGACCTCGCCGACCGTTACCACACGCACTGCGACCCGCGCCTGAACGGCGAGCAGGCGCTGGAACTGGCCTTCCTGGTCGCCGAGAAGCTCAAGGCCGCTCGCGACGATCAGCGTCGTCTCGCCGTAGGCTAGTTTGGTCGATCCGCGAACGGCGTTCTCTGGCGCCGGTTCGCGGGTCCCTATAGCGTCCTCCTTCGGGAGGACGCTTATGGACGATCGAGGCGTTGAGCGCCGAGCGCTCACAAGCGAAGAGATCGAGCGCCGAGCGCTCACAAGCGAAGAGATCGAGCGCCGAGCGCTCACAAGCGAAGAGATCGAGCGCCGAGCGCTCACAAGTCAGGAGATCGAGCGCCGCGCGCTCATGGGGCTGGTCGCGAGCGCGGCGGTCGCGCCTGGCGTGGCGTTCGCCGTTCAGGATGCGCAGCCGCCGGCCTCTTCGCCTCTGCCCGAGACCACCGACCCGCTCAAATACCTCGATACGGCCCAGCGCCTCTCCGTGAAGGCGCGGGTGAACGGGCAGGGGCCTTTCGATTTCCTGGTCGACACCGGAGCCAACAGCTCGGTGATCACGGCCGAGCTGGCCAGCCAGCTGGACCTGCCGCGCGGCGCGTCCAGCAACCTCCACAGCATCGCCGGTTCCCAGTCCGTGGAGACGGCCAAGGTCGCCACCCTGTCGGTCGGCAAACGCTCGCGCGCGAACATGACGGTGGCGATCCTGCCGCGCGAGCAGCTGCGCATCGATGGTGTCCTGGGCCTGGAGTGGCTGGACCGCGCCAGCCTGCTGCTGGACTTCAAGCGGCGGCGGATGACGGTGGGCGAGGCGCTGCCCCTGGTCGACGCCCAGACGGTGACCGTCGAGGCCAAGCTGCTGCCCGGCGGGCTCACGCTGATCGACGCCTTCATGCCGCTTCAGCGGCTGATCGCCTTCGTCGACAGCGGCTCGATGGCCACCGTCGGCAATCTGGCCCTGCTGGAGGCGGCGCGTCGGAACAAGGCCGTGTTGGGTTCGCTGGCCGACACCGAACTGCGCAGCGTCACCGGCCAGGTGCTGTCCGGGCGCACCGCGGTCCTGTCACGCCTCACGTTGGGGAAGATGACGCTGCGGAACGTGCCGCTGATCATCGGCGCGATCCATACCTTTGATTATTGGGGCTTTCACGACCAGCCGGCGATCGTGATCGGGACGGACATCCTGCGGAACTTCGAGACCGTCTCGATGGACTTCAAGCGCAGCGAGGTCCGTTTCCGCGTTCAAGGCTAGGGCGCCGTTTGCACGAACGGCGAAAGGTTTGCGATGCAACGCGCGGCGTCTTGACCGGCCGCGCGGCGCTCTCCAATGGTTGTTTGAAGGGAGAGCCGAATGCGTCTGCGTCAGAAGATTAAGCGGGAGATCCGGTTCCTGAAGGGACTGTCCCGGACGCTCAAGCGCGTGAAGTCCATCGCTCCCGACAGCACCAATCTGATCTGCGACGATCTCGAGGCCGCGGTCGACAAGTGGCGCGACCGCCAGGCGATCACGTTCGAAGGCAAGACGGTCACCTACGCCGAGCTGGACGCCATCGCCAACCGCTACGCCCACTGGGCCAAGGGCCAGGGGCTGACGCGAGGCCAGACCGTGGCGCTCTTCATGCCCAACCGGCTGGAATACATGGCCATCTGGTACGGCCTGACCAAGGTCGGCGTGTCCACGGCCTTGATCAACAACCAGCTGACTGGCGCGGCCCTGGCCCACTGCCTGAACATCTCCCAGGCCTTGCACTGCATCGTCGATTCCGAGACCTCGCCCTGTTTCGAGGACGTGAAGGGCCAGTTGCAGCGTCACATGCAGCAGTGGGTGCTGGGGCCCGCCACCGGCGAGCAGCGCGATCTGGTGAAGGCGCTGAAGAGCTGCAGTCAGCTGCGCCCCGACCGCCAGACCGCCCGCGACGGCATCACCGCCAAGGACACGGCCCTCTTCATCTTCACCAGCGGCACGACGGGCCTGCCCAAGGCCGCGCGCATCACCCACATGCGCGCCCAGCTCTACATGCGCGGCTTCGCCGGCTCGACCGGAGCCAATCAGAGCGACCGCATCTACGTGACCCTGCCGCTGTACCACGCCACCGGCGGCCTCTGCGCCCTGGGCGCGGCCCTGCTGAATGGCGGCTCGGTGGTGCTGCGCAAGAAGTTCTCGGCGACCCACTTCTGGCCGGACGTGGTCAGCGAGAACTGCACGATGTTCGTCTATATCGGCGAGCTGTGCCGCTACCTGGCCAACCAGCCCGAGCACGAGTTGGAGCGCGCCCACAAGATCCGCATGATCTTCGGCAACGGTCTGCGCCCCGACGTCTGGAACGACATGCTGGACCGCTTCAAGGTCGGCGAGGTGCTGGAGTTCTATGGCGCGACCGAGGGCAATGTCTCGCTGTTCAACTTCGACGGCCGCCGTGGCGCGATCGGTCGGATCCCGAGCTATCTGCGGAAGAAGTTCAACATCCGGATCGTCAAGTTCGACGTCGAGAGCGAGGAGCCGGTGCGCGGTCCGAACGGCTGCTGCATCGAGGTCACGCCCGGCGAGGTCGGCGAGTGCATCGGCCACATCGCCAACGACGCCCGCTCCAACTATGTCGGCTACGCCGACAAGGCCGCCACCGAGAAGAAGGTGCTGCACAACGTCTTCGCCAAGGGCGACGCCTGGTTCCGGACCGGCGACCTGATGAAGGTGGACGGCGACGGCTACATCTATTTCGTCGACCGCATCGGCGACACCTTCCGCTGGAAGGGCGAGAACGTCGCCACCAGCGAGGTGGCCGAGCGCCTGGCTGGCTTCGAGGGCGTGCAGGAGATCAACGTCTACGGCGTCAAGGTCGGCGACCTCGACGGCAAGGCCGGCATGGCCGCGCTGGTCACCGCCGAGGACTTCGACATGGCCGCGTTCAGCAAGCATGTCGACGAGCACCTGGCCAGCTACGCCCGGCCGCTGTTCGTGCGCCTGCAGAAGGCGATCGAGACCACCGGCACCTTCAAGTACCGCAAGATCGACCTGGTCAAGGACGGCTTCGACCCGACCAAGACCAAGGATCCGCTGTACTTCCGCGATCCGGTGAAGGGCTATGTGAAGATCACCAAGCCGATGTACGCCAAGATCGAGGCGGGGACCTTTAAGCTTTAGCGCTGGCAAGCTTTAGGACTGACAAGCTTTGAGCTCGGCGCTTTACGTCGCAAAGTGAGGCGGGTTCCGAGGAGGATTCGCCGTGACCGACGACGTGAAGGCCATCCGTGACGATCTCGCCTTCTTGCGGGCCCTGGCCGAGGACGGCCGGCGCACGCCACTGCTGGGCGGCTCTCTGCTGGCGGCGGCCGGCGGTTGCTACGGCCTGGCCAGCGTCGTTCAGTGGCTGATCCTGGCCCGGATCGTCGCGGTTCCGCCGGCCTCGCTGCTCGGCGTGTGGCTCCTGGCCGTCGCTGTCCACCTGTCGATCCAGGCGCTGCTGATCCGCCGCCTGGCCGCCAAGCCGGGCATGGCCTCGACCACCAACCGCGCCAGTCGCGACGTCTGGAGCGCCGTCGGGCTCGGCTGCTTCGTCCTGTTCGCCGCCCTGGCCGTGGCCAGCTGGAAAGCGCGGACGGACGTGCTGATCGGCTTCGCGCCTTCGATCGTGCTGGTGCTGTACGGCGCGGCCTGGTGGGTGGCGGCCTCGGTGTCGGGCCTGGCCTGGATCCGCGCCGTGGCGGCCGCCTCGTTCGCGACGGCGATCGCCCTGGGCCTGCTGATCGGCTCGACCTGGGTGTGGCTGGCCTATGCCGCCGCCCTGATCCTGCTGGCCCTGGTTCCCGGCCTGGCGCTCATGCGCCAGGAACCGCCGGCGGACTGAGCGAACGGCGTGGAAGAGTTCGAGATCGACCGCCTGGACGAGGTGATCCACGGCCGCGTGCGGCTGGGGATCATGGCCTATCTCACCAGCGCCGGTGTCGCCGACTTCAACACCCTGAAAGCCAAGCTGTCGCTGACCGACGGCAACCTGTCGGTCCACCTGCGCAAGCTGGAGGAGGCCGGCTATGTCGCCATCGACAAGAGCTTCGTCGGCAGCAAGCCCCTGACCCGCGTCGCGCTCAGCGACGCCGGCCGCGCGGCCTTCGCCGGTTATCTCGACGCCATCGCCAAGCTGGTCGAAGGCCGGCCTTGAACTAGCTTCCGCAGGCCTTGCCGTTCAACTTGCGCTGATAGGCTTCGGCCAAGCTCAGATAGGGCGGCAGGAAGGTGTGCAGGGCGATCGGCTTGCCGTCGGTGGTCGTGCCCGCCACCCCCGCCCGCAGCTCGAAGTGCAGGTGGATGGTCGTCGGGGTGCCGCCGAAGTCGTTCGACACCTTGCCCAGCTTCTGGCCTACCGCGACCTGGTCGCCTTCCTTCACCGCCAGGGTCGCCACCTGCATGTGCAGGTAGCGGTAGGTGTAGTGCGGCGCGGCCTTGGCCACGAGGGTGACGCTGTAGGTCCCGATATCGGTGATCGTGCCGGCCTCGGCCGCCACGGCCCAGTGCTCGTTCTTCTTGCAGGTGGCCGGGCGGATGTCCTGGCCCTGGTGGCCGGTGCCGGCTCCCGCGCACAGCGGATTGGCGCGCGAGCGGGCCTCGCAGAAGGTGTCATGCCAGGGCAGGGTGTAGTTGAGGCTGTCGCACTGGCTGGGCTTGCCGGGCGGGCCCATGCCGCCGCCGGGCCCGTACACCTGCGAGTTCGGGAAGCCGGCGTCGACCATCGGCCAGCACATCTTGGGCGACCAGACCGTGCGGTCCAGATAGCCGGGGCCTTGCCCGGCCGGGATCGCCCCGGCGGGGGCGTGGTCGAACGTCGCCGGCGAAGGCGCGGGCGGCTCGGCCGGCTGCGGCGCGGGATCGGGGCTGGGCGGCACCGGCTCGCTGGATGGCTGCTCGGCCCCGCCGTCACCGGGCGAGTCGTCGGCCGTGGGCGGTCCGGGTTCGGGCGAGGCCGGCGTCTTGACGTCACCGCCTTGTGCCGGGGGCTTGGTGGTGTCGTCGCAGGCGGCCAGCGGCGCCAAGGCCAGGGCGGCGATCAGCAGGAGCGGGGAGATACGCATGCTCTAGCCTCCCAGTCCGGCTTCGGCCCGGGCGGCCTTGCCCAGGACCACGGCCGTGGTCTTGCCGACCAGGCCCAGCACGTAGTTGTCGTCGAGGCAGCGCGGGTCGCTGGGCGCGTCACAGCGGACCTCCACCGTGTAGAGCACCCCGTAGCGCACGAAGCTGGCCAGTTGGCCGTCGACCGTGCGCTGCACCGTCAGCATCTCCGGCCCGCTCTCGATCTTCAGCGGCTTGCTCGCCGGCATCGGCACGGTGGTGGTGGTCCCGCTCAGCGAGACGCCGCCGCCGACCGTGTCGGCCGTGATCGTGTAGTAGTCGCCGAAGCTGTAGATCCGCGCGCCCGCCGTCAGCTTGGGGTCGCGCGGCAGCAGGATTGGCACGGCGGTGATGTCGACCTGGTCGCGGTTGAGATTGGCTCCGAGGGTGTCGCCGACTCCGCCCGACTGCCGCAGGCCGCCGACCGCGCCTTGCCAGTCCACCCGGCTGCGGGGCCGAGCCACCAGGGCCGCGATCCCGGCTGTCGGCCGCGTGACCGTCGGAGCTGGCGCGGCCGCGCCTGGAATGGGCCGGCCCGCCGCGTCGCGTGTCTGCGCCTTGCTTGTCGTGATCCAGGCCGCACCCGCGACCAGGGTCGCGGCGACGGCCCCCGCCGTCACCAGCCATTTTTCGTGACGCATGGAGTCCCCCACCGAACCGCGTTCGATCAAGCTCTAGCGTGAAACGGCGGCGCTGTTAACCTTTGTCGCATGCTGCACTGCGATTGAACCCCGGCGGGTTCGTGTCTATATGGCGGGACCTGATCAACGGGCCTTGTGTGTGGCGGCCCGGAACACCCCAAATCGTTCAAAGGGATAGACTTCCCCGCCATGCTGCTCACCATGCTCAAGGCCAAGCTGCACCGCGCCACGGTGACCCAGGCCGACCTCGACTACGAAGGCTCGATCGCCATTGACCGCGACCTGCTGGACGCCTCGGGCATCCTGCCGAACGAGCAGGTCGACGTGCTGAACATCACCAACGGCGCGCGCTTCACCACCTACGCCATCGAGGCCCCGCGCGGCTCGAAGGTGATCGGCGTCAACGGCGCCGCCGCCCGCCTGGTGCAGAAGAACGACCTCGTCATCGTGGTGACCTACTGCCAGATGCCGGCCGAGGAGGCGCGCAACTATGCCCCGACCGTCGTGCTGCTGGACGAGGGCAACCTGATCAAGAAGGCGGCCTGATGCGTCGAGTGGCGTTTGTCGCGCTCGCCGCCGCCGGCCTCACGGCCTGCGCGCCCAAGCTGCCCGAAGGGATCGACGAAAGCGTCCTGGTCCAGGCGGTCGGCCGCGCGATCGGCTCGCCCTCGACCTGCGTGGTGATCGCCGACCCCAAGGGCAAGCTGGTCTGGCGCGGCGGCGGCTATATCACCTGCGCGCGCAGCCTGCCCGATTGCGAGGGCGCGCCGACCACGGCCGAGGACCTGGTGAAGGCCAATCTCGGCAAGCCGGCCCGCTTCCTCAGCTGCCCCAGCCCGTCCAGCGCGGCCAACACGGTCGGCTGGGCTATCGGCCCGGTGCCGACCGGCGAGGGCAAGCCCGAGCGCCACCTGACCTATGTGGCGGTGATGGAGGGGGAACGCGCCCTGCCGGGCCTGGAGATCAAGGACCGCGTCGAGCGCGCCTTCCGGAAGGCCGGCTTCTAGCCGCTTCCCGGGCCTCGAAATCAAAGCCGCCACCGGGACCTCCCGACGGCGGCTTTTTCGTCTCTACTTGGCCGCTTCGTACACGGCGTTGACGTCGATCCGGACCTTCAGTTCGCCGGACGCGACGCTGGTGGAGTCGGCCATCTCGCGCTTGGCCATGGCGTACATCGGCATGGGCGGCGGGGCGGGCGTGTAGCCGCCGCCTTCGTTCAGATTGACCAGGCGCCAGGCCTTGTAGCCGGTCGCGCGGCTGTAGAGCTCGGCCTTGGCCTGCAGGGCCTTGACCGCTTCCAGACGCGCCGCGTCCTCGGCCGCCTGCGGGTTGGCCAGGCCGAAGCTGATGCCGTTGACCGTATTGGCCCCGGCGCCGACCGTGGCGTCGACGGTCGCGCCCAGCTTGGTCAGGTCGCGGACGGTGATCGTCACCTGGTTCGAGGCCTGGTAGCCGGTCAGGCGCGGCGGCTTGTTCTGCTCGTAGACGTACTGGGCGTTGATGCTCAGGTTTGAGGTCTGGATGTCGCGCTCGGCGACCCCCGCCTTCTTCAGGGCGGCCATCACCTGGTTCATGCGCGCGCCGTTGGCCGCGAGGGCGGCGGCGGCGGTCGGGGCCTCGGTCTGGACGCCCAGGCTGATCGAGGCCATGTCCGGCGCGACGCGGGTCTCGCCATAGGCCGACAGGCTGAAGGTGGTGGCCTTGAACGCGGCGTCGGCGCCGGTCTGGGCCAGGGCCGGAGCGGCCGCGCCCATCAGCAGCGCGCCGCCGATCAGGGCGGGGAGGGTGAAAGCGGCCAAGGGGTTGCGAGCGGTGTTGGTCATCGTTCTTTCTCCAGGGCTATCGGGCGCCAGAAAGCGTCGCCAGACAGCTAGGACGCCTTGGTGACAGGCTCAACCTGAACCGGAGCTTTAAGCCGCGTTCGGCTCATGCTAATCCGCCGGCTCGCCGTACGCTCACACGTATCCGCGCGGGCCTGTAGCTCAATGGTTAGAGCCGACCGCTCATAACGGTCTGGTTGGGGGTTCGAGTCCCTCCAGGCCTACCAAAACTTCTGAAGCTTGAGTGATGGATTGGCCATGGCCGATCGATGCGGAACGGCAACGAAGGCCGCCGCCCCTAAGAGCGGCGGCCGTTCCTGCTATTCGGCGGCTACTGTCTGCTGGATCGCAACGAACTCGTTGAAAGGAACGAGTCCGTTCCAAAGTCGCTGATCGGAAACAAGGTGGCGTTCGCTTTTGCCACCTATCGAAGGCGGGATTTCGGCGACCTGTTTGATCTGTCCGTATTCGTCTCGCCAGACTGCGTAGCAGCCAGATACGTAGAGATGTATTTCCGGATTGGGCATGGTGACGCTCTTCTGAGACGCGCGCTGGTGCGCGCGAAAGAAGTATCAGGCATGTGGATGGACCCTCAGGAGCGCGCGGATATCGCGGCTTCCAACCGACTCTCGCGCTGAATTCCGCCGCCCCTCACACCACCGGATAAGCATCCCCAATCTTCGTGCCCGTCTTGTAGTGGACATTCGGCTGGGCGGTGAAGCTGACGTTACTCTTGGCCTCGAACAGCACGATGATGTCAGAGCCGCCGAACTGGAAGTAGGCGATCTCCTCGCCCTTGCGCAGGGTGACGCCGACCTCGGCGGTCAGGACCACCGACGAGACCTGGCACATGCCGATCGGCAGCACCGCGACCAGGCCGATCGGGGTGTCGAGCACGATCAGGCCGCGGGCCTGGGCGAACTGGTAGCCGGCCGAGTCCGGGGCGTCGAAGGCGCGTAGCGGCTTGAGCTTGTGGACGCCGTTCGTGTCGCCGGCGACCGGTTCGGCCACCACCTCCAGATAGACCTGGCCGGGGATGACCCGCGCCTCCAGCACCGTGCCGCCGACCGGCGCGTGCTGGCGGTGATAGTCGTTGGGGCCCAGAAAGGCGTGCATGAACAGGCCGTTGGTGAAGCGGTGCTTGTAGGGGCTGCCCTCCATCAGCTCCTCGATCTTCCAGTGCAGGTTCTTCACGGTGACGTGGCTATCGGTGCGGATCTCCCACTGGCCGGCGAAGGTGGAGTCGGCCGGCGAGACGATCACCCGCTGGTCGGCGACCGCCGCCACCGGCCGGTAGCCCGGCTTGAAGTTGCGGGCGAAGAACTGGTTGAAGCTCTTCCAGCCGCCGTGCGGCTCGATGTAGTCGTCCATGTTGTAGCTGGGCGACTTGCGGAAGCTTTCCAGCGAGGCTGGCGTCAGGGATTCCGGCGTGTCCAGGAAGACGCCCAGGGCGTTGGCGTAGTCCACCAGCCAAGCCGACAGCGGCGTCAGGGGCGGGGCCTTGTCGTGCGGGACGACCTTGTTCTGCAGGCCCTTCACCGCGTCCTGGTCCAGCACGAAATAGAACTTGCAGAGCTTGTTGTAGACCTCGCGGCCCGGCTCGTTCTCGCTGGGGATCCAGGTCAGGAAGTCGTTGATGTAGACGTAGTAGCTCTCGAGGTTCTTGAGGTCGGCCAGTTCGGGAATGTTCCACGCCCGGGCTTCCGCGACGGCCTTTTCGAACCGCGCCTCCCAGCCGTTGTCCTTGACCAGCTTCTGCAGCTTCAGGACCACGGGATGCCATTTGCTCATTGTCTGTCCTCCAAGGGGGATCGGGCGCGGGAACCGGGTGCGGGCGAGCTCTCTATTCGTGTATTGGTCGGATTAACTTCTCATAGTTGTATATCTCCGCTGTTCGCGCGTAAAGCGCGGCCCGGGCGCGGTGCGCCGATTTGCTGCTAACGCAAATCTATCGGCCTATTTAGAATTTGCTTCTCGCGCAAAAATTAACCTGCGTCAGAGTCGGACGCATGCGCCGCCGCGACCGATCGACTCACGCGCAGGAGGCGTGCAGAGTAGGGATGTTGAAGGCGGAGGTTGTCGTGTTCTCGGTAACGCGTTTCTGCGTACAGGCCTTCGGGCGGCGGGGCGGAGCCCTACAGCCGACCGAGGTCCGGGAGTGTTATTTCGAGGCGGACGCGCGGCGCGAGATGGAGGTCCTGGCCCGCAGATCCTCGGGCGTGGCGCTGTACCGCGTCAGCGGCGAGCCGCTGTCGGGCCTGTGGGGAAAGCCCAGGCTGATCGCGCGCCAGGGCGAGATCCTGGCGTTGGAGTGAGCGGAAATTACCCTGTCTTCTTGAGGGTTTGGCCAATCTCGACCAACTGGATCCGCTGCACGGGCTGCAGCTGGTCCCAGATCGACCAGATCGCCTCGCCGGCCGCCGGGTCGCGCATGATCAGGTCGGCCGGTTCGCAGCGATAGATGGTCGCCAGCGCCTCCAGCACGTCCTGGGAATAGCCGGTCTCGCCGCGCTCGACGCGCGACAGCTGGGCTGCCGAATAGGGATAGCCGACCTCGAGCTCCAGCCGTTCGACGGCCTGCTCCAGGTTCATGCCGCGGTGCTTGCGCCAGGCGCGGATGAAGGTCTTCGCGCGCTGCTTCGCCTTGGCCTGCCGGTCGGGGGTCATGCAAATCCGGGGGTGGGTGCGAAAGGGGAGATGTCCGCCCATTAAACACAGATTTTGCTTGCTATGCAAATTTGTATTTGGTACAAATTGGATATTCCGAGAAATCCGCCCTGGCGACGCGAGCCGGGCGGTTTCCGCGAAATTCCCTTCATCGGCTCCAGCCGCAGGAAGCTCCAATGATTCCGATCCACGCGACCGGTCCGGCCGGTCATGCGCCCATTCATGTCTCCGTCCAGGCTTCCGCGCCCGGCTATGTCGCCCGCCGGACCGAGGCCGATCGCCGGCCGCCGCGCGCGGTGCTGACCGCCCGGCTGATGGGCGATCCGCGCCCCGACCGCTACGCGCTGTCCGAGGCCATTCGCACCCGTCTGTGTGGGGCCGCGCCGGCCGAGCCCGTCGCGCCCGCCAAGGTCCTGGCCGTGCTGGAGGCCCTGGTCGACGGCCCGCTGACCCTGGCCGACCTGGCCGACGAGATGGCCGTCAGCCTGTCGGCCGGCAGCGACCGGGCCCAGGCCGCGCGACTCCTAGGCCTGGTCGAGCGCCTGGGCGGCCGGCCCTGCCGGGTTCGGCTGACGCCGGCCGGCCGAGCCGCGCTGGAGGCTTAAGGGCGATGGGCGGGCTCCAGGACGAGGTCGCCGAGGGCGCCATCGACCAGGCGGTCCGCGCCTGCGGCCCGCGCAAGCCGATGCTGTGCGCGATCATCCGCGCCGCCGGCCGAATGCTGGCCGAGAGCGAAGGCCACGACTTCGTCGCCCAGGTCTGCGCCGGCGAGGCCCGCCGCCACGCGCTGGCGCAGAACCGACGCGGCGTCCGCTTCGGGCGCTGAACATATCGAAAGGGGAACCGTCATTTCCGTCCAAGTCCTCCGCCCCGAGGGGCTGACCTCGGCCGAGCTCAGAGACCTGGCCCGCGCCGACCGCGCCGCGGCCCTGGCCATCAGTCCCGCCGCCCGCCAGGCGGCCCGCGAGGCCGTGCTGCGCATCGCCGGCGCCCAGCTGGCGCGGACCGAGGAGTCCAACGTCGCCGCTGGCCTCGTCGAGACCCTGGCCCTGGCCCGCGCGCGTGGCGAGACCGTCGAGACGCCCGGAGAGACCGGCGGCGGGCCGCTCCGCGTCTCCAGTCGCGACGGCCTGCACAGCCTGCGCCAGGGCGGCCACATCACCGACGCCCACTACGCCGTCGGCCTGCTGTACCGCGCCGGCTTCGAGGCGAGGGGCCGCGACCTGCGCGTCGCCAGTCTGGAGCCCGGAAGCGGCGGCGGCCACGACAACGACCGCTTCGTCGCGGCCCGGCTGCGGCGCGCGCGGATGCTGGACTTCGTGGTCCGCGCCGACCGCGCCGTGGCCATGTCGCTGGCCGACAAGCCCATGGCCCTGCGCCTGTTGCGCGCCGTGGTCGGCGAGGGGACCAGCCTGTCGGCCTGGGGCGCCGGCCGCGCCTTCACGCGCAACCGTGAAGTCTTGGTGGAGGCCCTGGACCTCGTTCTGGCGCTGGCCAAGCAGATTGCGCGCGATCGCAAAAACAAGAACAAATAGCGAACAAACAGATTGACGATCGGGAAGGGAAATGGTCTAATCCAGTCACAGTCGGAGATACGCCCCAGGCGGGGCTTTCAACCTCCAAAGACTGAAATTCTTTCCTCCAATCTCTTTCGGATCCCACGCTCGACTTGAGGCGTGGGTCCTCGTTCGCGAGCCCGCCCGTCCTCGGGCGGCGGGCTTCTCGTCTCGTCTTCCCATCACCGGGGACCCCGACATGACCCTTCTTCCCGACGCCGGGAGCCTCGCGGCTCCCGCGACCCGTCCGCGCGCCCCGAGCCGGGCGGCCAGCCGATGAGCGTGCTGAAGATCCGCGCGGCGCTGGAGACGGCGCTGACCGCGATGAGCCCGGCCCTGGCCACAGCCTGGGAAAACATGGCGTACACGCCGACGGCAGGGACACCGTACCAGCGGGTGTCCATGACCTTCGCCGAGCCGGTCAACATCGAGTACGGCCGCAGCTTCCAGCAGGGCGGCCTGTTCGGGGTGACGCTCTGCTACCCGCAAGGCGCCGGTCCGGCCGACGCCGCCGGGCGCATCGAGCTGCTGCGCTCCACCTTCTATCGCGGGGCCGCGTTCACGGCCGATGGCCTGACCACCCTGGTCGCGCGCACCCCGCTGATCCTGGCCGCGACCCTGGAGGGCGACCGCTACGTCGTGCCCGTCCAGGTCCCGTTCCTGGCCACGATCACCAGCTGACGGCGGTCCCCGCCCGAAGGGACGGCCTTCCGTCCAGACCCTCCACCCATCCCGACAACTTCCCAGGAGAAGATCCCCATGGCCGTCGCCCAGGGCATCAACAAGAAGACCGTCTACAAGAAGCAGACCGGCCTCGGCGCGCCCGCCGCCGGCGCCGGCGGCCAGGTCGTCCGCCGCACCAGCTCGGTGTTCCAGGCTCCGCCGGACACCTTCGAGAGCAACGAGATCGTCAGCCACCAGCAGTCGACGGGCGTCGGCCTGGGCGTGGTCAAGCCGGCCGGTAAGATCGACGGCCTGCTGTCGCCGGGCACCTACGCCACCCTGCTGGGCTCGCTGCTGCGCAAGGACATGACGGCCGGCGTCTCGGCGGCCGGCGCCTCGATCACGGTGGCCGGCTCGGGCCAGAACTACACCCTGACCCGCGCCGCCGGCTCGTACCTGACCGACGGCTTCAAGGTCGGCGACGTGGTGCGCCTGACGGCCGGCGCGTTCAATCCCGCCAACGTCCAGAAGAACCTGCTGATCGTGACCCTGGCCCCGCTGGTGGCCACGGTCCGGGTGATCAACGGCTCGACCATGGTCCCCGAAGGCCCGGTCACCGGCGCCACGATCGCGGTCACCGGCAAGAAGTCGCTGGTCCCGCTGACGGCCCACACCAACGACTACTACACCTTCGAGGAGTGGTACCCGGACCTGGGCCGCTCGGAAGCTTATGCCGACCAGCAGGTGGGCCAGGCCGCGCTGAACCTGCCGGCCACCGGCAACGCCACGATCTCGCTGGACACCGTAGGCCGCACCCGCGTTCTGGGCGCCGCCCAGGTGCTGACCGGCCCGACCGCCGAGACCGTCACCGACATCCTGACGGCGGTGAACGGCGTGGTCCTGGTCAACGGCGCACCGGTCGCCAACGTCACCGGCGCCCAGGTGACCATCAACGGCAACGCCGCCCACAGCGACGCCGTGGTCGGCTCGAACGTGGTCGACGACATCCAGCGCGGCCGCATCGCCGTGTCGGGTTCGTTCACCGCCAAGTTCGACAGCGTGACCCTGCAGACCATCTTCGACAGCCGCTCGACCACCTCGCTGGTGCTGGCGGTGACCGAGGACGCCACGTTCAACGCCGACTTCGTGGTCATCAACCTGCCGATGATCAAGCTGACCGGCGACACCCCCGACGACGGCGAGAAGGCGGTGATCCGGACCTATCCGTTCACGGCCCAGATCAACGGCGCCGGCGGCCCGGCCCTGGCCAGCGACCAGACCATCATCGCCATCCAGGACAGCGCCGCCTAACCGCCGGCGTCCTTTCTCCCGTCCCACTCCCCCTCAACTCAACGGCCGGGTCGCGCCCGGCCGTCCTTTTCAAGGACACGACCATGATGAAGTCCCCGACCGAGACCACCCTGTTCGACCTGAACGACCTCGACGCCGTCGCCGCCGGCGACACCCCGTTCGAGATCGAATATGTCCGCGCCGACGGCTCGGGCTCCGGCGTCTTCCTGCTGGTGCTGGGCGGCCAGTCCGAGAAGGTGCAGGGCGAGGTCAACCGCCTCGTCAACGACCGCCGCAAGAAGCAGGCGATCGCCGCGGCGATGCAAGGCCGCGCCAATCCCGAAAAGGCCGACTTCACCCCGATCGAGGACGACATCGCCTTCGGCCACCGCCTGACCGCCGTCCGCCTGGTCGGCTGGCGCGGTATCAAGCAGGAATGGTCGGCCGAGAACGCCTACCGCCTGGTCAGCCGCAATTCCGAGATCGCCGAGCAGGTCACCGCCGCGTCGAACAACCTCGGAAATTTTATGCTGGGCAAGTCCGCGGCCTGATCGCCTACGCCCGCGAGCAGTTCGAGCTCGCGGGCCGGCAGGACGACGGCGAGCCGCTGCGGACCCACCTCGAGAGCCTCGCCCGCCAGGGCGACGCCGAGGCGACCTGGCGGCTCGCCAACCCGCCGCCGCTGTCGCCGCACGTGGCCCACCTGTGGGCCTGGTACGCCGACCTCTGCCAGACCCGCCAGAGCGGCGGGTTTGGCCCGTCCCGTCTCTCGCGCCTGGAGGTCCAGGCCTGGGAGCGCGACGAGGGCGTCCGGCTGGAGCCCTGGGAACGCCGGGCCCTGCTGGCCCTCGACGCCGAACACCTTCTGACGATGACGGCCCCCGCCAAGGGCGGCTGACCACCTCACGGGCTGCGCCTCCAAGCGGGGGCGCGGCCCGAACCTTTTGGGAGAGCCGCTGTGTGCGATCTGAACGACCTGATCTCGGAGTGCAAGAAGGCCGCCGGGGCCGCCAGCGAGCTCGCGGGCGCGCAGAAGAAGTTGGATGCGCAAACGGCGTCGACGACCCAGACCGCTCGCGTGTCCGCCGAGCAGATGGGCAAGCTGAAGGATGCGACGAAGGGCTTCATCTCTTCGATCTCGGCCGGCGAGAATCCGCTCAAGGCCTTTGCAGCGCAGGGCCCAGCCGTCGCGGAGGTATTCGCAAAGGCGATTTCCAACGGCGCACCGTTGAAGGAGTTGCTCGGAGGGATTGTCGAGGCGGCCAGTCCGATCGCCGGCGTCAGCGCGCCGGTCGCGGGGGTCGCCATCGCCCTGAGCGCCGTGGCCTCGGCCGCGGCCGAGGCTCAAAAGCAGACGGCGGCGTTCAATCAGTTGGCGCAAGGCGTGGGACGGGACGTCGGCATGACCGGCGGGCAGCTCCAGGCCTTGGCCGAAACGGCGGCGGACGCCGCGCATGCCTCGATCGCCGACGCCGAGAGCTGGACCCAGGCCTATGTGAGGATGGGCGTCAGCAATTCTGGTGTCTTGGGCCAAGCTGTAGCGGACACCAAGGCCCTTGCGAAGGCGATTGGCGTCGATGGCGCTCAGGCGTCCCAACTGCTGGGCGCGGCCTTGACCAATCCGATCGCCAACCTTGACGCCCTGGCCAGAGCGACTGGCGGGTTCGACTACGCGACCCGGGACAGCATCCAAAGCATGGCTCGGCGCGGTGAACTGGCCCAGGCTGATGCGCTCATTCTCAGGGAGGTCGAGAACCGCACGGTGGCGACCTCGGGGAAGGTGACGACACTCAGCGGCGCCTACGATCGCGCCGCGACATCGATCGGCAACTACCTGCAGAAGATGGCCAAGGTCGTGTTTACCGAGCCGGACCCGGCTGCGGTCGAGGAAACCTATGCCGGTTTCGGCTACAATCCGGCCGCCGAGAAGCGCAAGGCAGCGCGCCAAAAAGCTCAGGACGGCGCCGTTGATAGCACGATCGGCGCCGCAGCGCGTGCGGCTCACGAGATCGCCGATCCGAAAGAGCGGCAGATCAAGGAGCTGACTGACCATAGGGCGGCCCTGTCGAACGCGGTGGCAAGGGGCGTCGGCGCGCTGAAGGATGCCGGCCTGACCAAGGCGCAGGCCCAGCGGGATATTCAAACGCTGAACGGAAAGATCGTGGACCTGCAGAAGGGGGACGGTTCGAGCGCGGCCGCCCGGGGAGCCTCCACGCGCGTCGCTTCCGCTTCCCATGCCGAATATCGCGGCGGCGACGCCATTCAAGCGGCAAAGTCGGCTGAGCTGTCCGCGCAGTTGGGAGCAACCAAGGACGTCCAGGAGATCGCCAGGCTCCGGCACGAGCAGGTCGCGGTCGAGTTCAAGTCCCAGCAAGACCGCCTGATCGCCCAGATGAAGAACGGCGAAATCAACAAGGCCGACGGCGAGTTCATCGGGGAAAAGTATAAGTCCATCGCCAATGCCAAGGACGCGGCGATCGAGCAGGAGCGCAGCGCTCAGCTGCTGCAGGCCGAGGTCGCGCGCCGTCAGAGCCAGAACGGCTACCTCGACCAGATGGACAAGTTCACTGCCGACACCGTGGGTACGGCAGAGGAGCGCAATAGGATCGAACTGGAGGCCCTCAAGCGCCGCCAGGAGTTCGAGACCTTCACGCTGCAGCGTACCAATACGCAGAAGATCCGGACGGGCGAAATCGATTGGCTCGAAGCCTTCCTGCTGGAGATCCAGCAGGAAGAGGTGCAGCAGGCCGAGAAACAGGCGACGATCCGCAAGCAGACGATTGATGCCGAGAAGCACGCCTTGGATATCCGCGTGGCCGGCCTGCAGAGCACGATCGACATCGCGGAAGGCCAGAAGGTCCTGGCGCGCTCGGTCGGCGCCACCCGCGCGATCGATGCGCGCATCCTGGACCTGAAGCACCAGCAGGAGATCGCGGCCCAGCAGGCTATCGTCAACGGGACTGGCTCCACTCCGGAGCAGGTGCGCGACGCCGAGAAGCGGATCGGCGTCCTCAACCAGACCTATGCCAACCAGGTCGAGGCCGCGCAGCGGCTGGACGTCTCGTACGGCGACATGTCGTCTACGCTCAAGAATGCCGCCAGCGCGCTGGACCAGCACGATTGGCTGGGGGCGACGAAAAGCCTGTTCGACGCGTTCGAAACCTTCACGCTGAAGATGCAGGACAGCGGCGCGAGCCTTGAGTCCAAGATCGGCGCGATTGCCGGCCTCGCCAACGGCGTGGGCGCGATGATCGGCGGCAAGGCCGGGGCGGCGCTTTCGGGCGCCGGCTCGGGCGCGGCGGCCGGCTTCCAGATGGGCGGCCCCTGGGGTGCGGCGGTCGGCGCGGCGCTGGGGGGCGTGGCCGGTCTGCTGGGCGCTTCCAACGCCAAGGCGCAAGCCAAGATCGATGCGCTGATGAAGGCGCAGCAGGATCTGCAGGCCAGGCAGAAGGAGAGTTCGGGCGCGATCGAAAAGTCGCTCGGGTTGGCCGGACAGTACCAGAACACCGACCTCGACTATTCGAACGCCATGCTGGGGTCGCTTCGGTCGATCGACGGCAAGATCGGTGTCGTCGCCGCCGGTATCGCGCGGAGCATCGCAAGCGGCGGGCTGCTGAGCACGTCCGGTCTGGGGCTGGGCTCGACTTCTTCGCGCGGTCGCGTCGTCGGTGCGAGCATCGGGGGGGCGATCGGTGGCCTGGCTGGCGTTGGAGTCGGCGCGGCGGCTACAGGCGCGGCTTTCGCTGCCGCGACGGTTGGTGGCGGCTTGGTGCTTGGAGGGATCACGGCGTTTCTGGCCACCAATCCTATCGGCTGGATCGCGGGCGCTGTCGGCGCCCTGGTCGGCGCGCTCACCAAGACCAAGAAGACCGTCCAGGTTCTGGATCAGGGCCTGAACTTCACCGCCCAAACGTTCGGCCAGATCACCGCCGACGGCCTGGCTGGCAGCCAGTATGCCGACCTGCTCACGACCAAGAAGACTTCGTTCGCCGGCATCGGTCTGTCGACCAAGGTCAGCACCTCGACCGTCTATGGCGGCGTCGACCCCGACCTGCTGGCCCAGATCACCGGCGTCATCGAGGCGCTAGGCGAAGGCGTCGTCACCGCCGCCAAGACCTTCGGCGAGGCTGCGGGTCAGGCCGCGCAGGACGCGCTCGCCGGCGCGACGATCGATCTCGGCAAGCTGTCCCTCAAGGACCTCAAGCCCGACGAGATCGAGGCCGCGATCAACGCGATGTTCGACAAGGTGGCGGATGACCTGGCCTCGGCCGGCGTGCCGGCCCTGAAGGACTTGGCCAAGGTCGGCGAGGGCGCGTTCGAGACGCTGACGCGGCTGGCGACCGAGTACAAGACCATCGACGCGGCCTTGGCCTCGGTGGGCATGGCGTTCAAGACCGGCGGCCTGGGGTCGCTGGAAGCGCGCAAGGGTCTGCTCGACAAGTTCGGCGGCCTGGACGCCTTCACGTCGCAGACGGCCTTCTTCGGCGAACACTTCCTGACCGAGGATGATCGCCTCAAGCCTCTCAGGGCCTCGGTCGCGACCACCTTGACGGCGATGGGCCAACCCGCCGACCTGTCGCGCGAAGGCTTCAAGAAGTTCGTCCAGGGCCAGGACGTGTCCACCAAGGACGGCGCCGAGCTCTACGCCGCCCTGATGGCCTTGGCTCCCGCCTTCGATAAGGTGGCCACGGCCGCCGAGACCGCCAAGGCCGCGATCGACGACCAGCGGACCTCGATCCAGGACCAGATCGACGAACTGACCAAGTCGCCCGCCGAACTGCTCGCCAAGTCGCGCGACAAGGAGAGGGAGGCGGTCAAGGCGCTGGATCTGTCGCTGGTCCCGCTGCTCGAGAACCTCTGGAAGCTGCAGGACGCGGCCGAGGCCGCCAAGCTGGCGACCGACCGGTCGAACGCCGAGGCCGACATGCTGGACGCCCAAGGCTTCACGGAGCAAGCCAAGGCCAAACGGCGGACCCTGGCCCTGGCGGACGTCAAGGATCCCGACCAGCGGACCTACATGCAGCGCACCTGGGCCGCCGAGGACGCCGCCGCCAAGGTGTCGGTGGCGCGCGACGTGCTGACCCAGGCCTATCACGACGAGCAAGACGAGATCCTGAAGACCAAGGACAAGTTCAAGGAGCTCTCCGACTCCTTGAAGGCGTTCAGCGCCAGCCTGTCGGACACCATCGCCGGCGCGGACCTGGCCACGCGCTATCGTACGACACGGCAGGCGTTCCAGGCGACGGCGTCCCTGGCGCGAACCGGGAACGAGGACGCCCTGCGCCGGCTGCAGGCCGAGGGCGAGGCGTTCACCAGCGCCTCGCGCGACTACGCCTCGACCAGCATCGACTACCTGCGCGACGTCGGTCTGGTCCGCTCCGCCGTCGATGACGCGGCCGACGCGGCGGATAACCAGGTCTCGATCGCCGACCAGCAACTGCTGACGTTGAAGGAGTCCTTAAAGGGGCTGATCGACGTTAAGGATGGCGTTATCTCGGTCAGGGACGCGATCGCCAATCTGCAAGGCGCGCTAGTCGAAGCGCGGGCGGCGGGCGTCGGTTCGGTCGGCGGCTCAAACCTCGGGCTGACGCCGACGAACACGTCTTCTCCGTCCCCGACCGTTCAGCGTGACCCAACCCTCGCCAACGCCAACATGGCCTGGCTGCTCACCCACGGCATGCTCGCGGCGGCCAACGACACCAAGCCGGACGACGCGACCAAGGCCTATATCGCCCTCGGGAACACCTACAAGCCCGGCTACATGGACATCGTCAACACGCAGGGGATCAACGCCGCCAACGCGTTGGTCGACGCCGGCAAGCTGTCGGTCCTGCAGGGCGGTTCTCTGAACTTCGCCACCGGCGGCGGCTTCGAGGTCGGGGGCTCCGGCCCGCCGGACTCCAAGCTGTTCAACCTGGCCCTCAGCCCCGGCGAGGCGGTCAACGTCCAGCGCGCCGACCAGAAGGGCGACCGGTCCCTGATCACCGAACTGCGACGCCTGCGCGAGGAACTCGCCGACCTGCGCGAGACCAGCGTCCGCATCGCCAACAGCAACGACAAGATGGAGCGCACCTTGACCAATGTCACCGAAGGCGGACGCGCCATGATGACCGAGGCGGCCGCCTGATGCGCGCCCTGCCTCCCATTCCCATCACGCCGGCTCTCCTGACCAGCACCTCCTGCGCCGAGCCTTCGGCGGGGGAGGCTGTGTGGGCCAGCGGGACCACCTACGCCGTCGGCGACCGGGTGATCAGCACCGCGACCCACCGGGTCTATGAGAGCCTGAAGGCCAGTAACGCCGGCAAGGATCCCACCCTGGCGGCCAACGCCGCCTGGTGGCTGAACATCGGCCCGACCAACCGCTGGGCCATGTTCGACCTGTTGCGCAACACCGGCACGACCACGGCCTCGCCGTTGACCGTGTCGATCACGCCGGGCCAGCGCGTCGACTCGATCGGCGTCGTCGGCATGGTCGCCGACACGGTCAGCGTCACCGTCACGGTGGCCGGCGCGACGGTCTACACGGCCTCGGCCAACCTGCTGAACCGGCCGACCGGCGGCTGGTACGACTACTTCTTCGGCGCGTTCCGCTACCGGCAGGAGTTCGCCCGCTTCGACCTGCCGCCCTACACCAACGCGGTCGTCACCATCACCCTGACCAAGGCGAACGGCAACGTCACCTGCGGCGGGGTGGTGCTGGGCTCGTCGGTCTATCTGGGCCGCACCCTGCACGAGGCCGAAAGCGACGCGCTGAACTTCTCGAAGATCGACCGCGACGACTTCGGAACCGCCACCCTGGTGCCGCGCCGCTCGGTGCCGCGCACCGTCCAGACGCTTCGTTGCAAGAAGACCGACGTCGATCGGATCCTGCAGCTGCGCGACGACCTCAACGCCACGCCGGCGCTGTGGTCGGGCCTGGACGACCAGGACAGCGGCTACTTCTCGGCCCTGCTCATCGTCGGCGTCTACAAGCGGTTCACGATCTCGATGGACCAGCCGGAAGACGCCCTGATTTCCCTCGAACTCGAAGAGGTCTGACCCCGTGCCCGCACAAATCACGGCGCTTCCCACGCCGCCCTCCACCAACGACCCCGCCAACTTCAACACCCGCGCCGACGCGTTCCTCGGCCAGATGCCGACGTTCGTGACGGAGGCGAATGCGCTGGCCAGCGAAGTGGCGGCCAGCGCCGCCCAGACGGCGGCCGACCGCGTGCAGACCGGCCTCGACCGCGCTGTCTCGGTCAGCGCCCTGAGTTCGCCCGGCACCAACGGCAGCAGCACGACTTCGCTGCCGGTCGGGACGGGGACCAAGGCTTTCACGACGCAGACCGGCAAGGCCTGGGTCCCAGGGCAGGGCTTTTTTCTGGCCAGCACCGCCTCGCCGCTGAACTGGATGAGCGGGATCCTGACGGCCTACAACTCCGGCACCGGCGCGGCGACCTTGGAGGTCGATACGGTCGGTGGTTCGGGGACGTTCGCGGCCTGGAATTGCGGCTTGGCTGCGGGACGGTCCATGGCGGTCGCGACCCAGGCGCAGGCGGAGGCGGGGACCGACGCCGTCACAGTCATGACGCCCCAGCGCGCGGCGCAGTCGGCGGCGGTTTTCGGCGCCCCCATGGGCGGGATCGTGCAGAGCTCGATTAACCCAGGTTCGCGTTGGCTGCCTTGCACCGGACAGACCTATCTCAACACGGCCTATCCCGCGATCGCGTCCTCGATGCAGGCCTACGTCAATCCGATGGCGTTGCGGCAGTCGGTGACGACGACGGACAAGGTCTACTATGGCGCCGGCATATTCTTGGCCTGGGCCGCGAACGGCTCGATCTGGTCCCTCTATACGTCTCCAGACGGCGTTACGTGGACGTCGCGAACTAACCCGTTCGGGACCTCGACGGCGCCCCTATTTGTCGTCTACGGCGCGGGGGTGTTCGTCGCGGTCACCAATTCGGCAATCTATACTTCACCCGATGGTCTGACTTGGACTCTCCGGTCAAGTCCGCTTGGGTCGATCTTTGTTCTCGCCTGGAGTGGCGCTCAGTTCGTCATGTTCGGCTACTTTGGCGGCAGCTTCGGCGTTGTGACGTCTAGTAACGGTATAAATTGGTCTGGCGGCGCCACGATTGAGTACGGCGATACAATGAGAATTTTGACCTATAGTTCATCCATACCTCGTTGGATTTCCTTTGGTGGGACTTCAGGGTACTATTCTCCAAATTTGTCTGATTGGTATCCGGTAAATACTGCAAACACGACCGTGTACGATTGTGTGTGGGGCGCTGGAAAGTTCGTCGCCGTCGGAGCCGGAAACATTATTCAGTATTCGTCCGATGGTTTGAATTTCTCAGCTGCGCCGACGCCGTTCACCGGCGTCACTTGGAACCAGGTGATATACGACGGCGCTCGCTTCATCGCGTCCGGATCCAACGGAGCGCTGGCCTCCTCCACGACGGGGTCCTCCGGCTGGACAGCGCTGGGCGCCGGTGTCGGCTCCGCGGCCATTACCGGAGTCGCCAGGGCCTCCAGCAATGTCACCTCGCCGATCATCGTCGCCTCCGGCGGATTCCGATCGGGACTGGACGCCTCGACGACCCAGTTCACGACTCCCAACATCACGCCCGCGGCCGCCGGCCTCGGCGTCTATATCAAGGCGTCCTGACCATGATCGATATCTACGAAATCGACGAATTCGGCCAATGGACCGGCGCGTCCGACCAGATCGATGAAGTCGATGGCTGCACGCCAACTTGGGTGCGAGCGCCAGCGCCGCCCAAGTTCCCCGAAGGCGGCGCCGTCGTCTGGGCGATCGGGCGCTGGCATGTGCGGGATGACCGTTTGATCGCCGAGATCGAACCGGAAGAGCCCGTTTCTCAAAAAGAGGCCCAGCAACAGTAAGGAGTAACCCCCGTGGACATCCCCACAGCCATCGCCAAATCGTGGCCATATGTGATGGTGGCCGCGCCGGGGATCTATGCGGTGGTCAAGGACCTCCTCGGCCGGCGGGCGATCGCCCGCAAGGCCGAGGCGGACCTGATGCAGATGGCGCAGGACGCCGCCTCGGGGGTGATCCACACCCTGCGCGAGGAGGCCGACCGCCTGGCGCACCGCCTCGAACAGGTCGAGGCCGAGCTGGGCGACCTGCGTCGCGAGCACAGCCGCATGATCCTCGACAAGGACGCCCGCATCGCCCTGCTGGAGGGCGAGAAGCGCCAGCTGGAGGCCAGGGTCGCGGCCTATCGCCGGATCCTGGCCGCCCATGGCCTGGCCGAGGAATCGGCCGCCTAGCACTTCGAGGTGGCGGCCGGCGACAAGCCGGTCGTCACCCCCGCGCGGTCGGCTGACCGCCTGAATTTCCGACAAGAAGGAGCCTGCCCATGCCCACGCCCCCGGCGCGGGACGTTCCCGCCTGCGCGCTGGCCTTGATCCGGCGGTTCGAGGGGCTGCACGACGGCGATCGCAAGACCGCCGTGCTGGAGCCCCAGGCCGATCCGGTCGGGATCTACACGGTCGGCTGGGGCCATGCCCTGTTCGCCGGCGGCAAGCCGATTAAGGACCGCGAGGCCGCCTATCGCCTGTGGCGCGCGCGTTGGCCGGCGGGGATGGTCCGACCCGACGCCGACGCGCTGCTGAAGGCCGACGCCCAAGCGGTTTGCGACAAGGTCGTCGCCCTGTTTCCCGAGACGCCGCTGAGCGAGGCCCAGCTCGGGGCGATGGTCAGCCTGGCCTACAATGTCGGCGTCGGCGAGGTCGGCGGCGGGCCGGACTTCGCCGACAGCAGCGTGCGCCGGCGACTGATCGCCGGCGACGTCGCGGGCGCGGCCGACGCCTTCCGGCTGTGGCGCTACGCCGGCGGCCGCGAACTGCCGGGCCTAGTCGCCCGCCGCGAGGCCGAGCGTGTGGTCTTCCTCAATCAAGGAGCTTTGAAATGAAACACGTCATCGGCCCGATGGCGGGCCTGCTTTTGACCGTCTGCCTGTCGGCCTGCGCTGGCCTGGCCGCCGATCCGCTCACCCTGGCCCAGGCGGTCAGGATCCTCAACGAGGGCTGCGAGCGGACGGTCAACCTCACCGTGGACAAGAGCCAGCCGGGCGGCGGCTCGCTGAGGGTGACCCGCGCCTGTCCGCCGGCCGCCGAGACGTCCGGCGTTCCGAAGCCCTAGAACTGGGACGGATAGGCCTTGGCCGTCTTGGCGTCGTTGTAGGCCGCGCCGGGGCAGTCGACGGCGTAGGCGTTGGCGGTCTCGGCCAGATAGGGACCCCGGCCGGCGTCGCCGTTGAGCGCGCGGCATGAGACGGCGGTCTTGTAGACCACCGCGCCGTCGCGGCTGAGGTCGTTCATGAAGATGTCGAAGGCCAGGTCCATCAGGCCGCGCGTGGCCGCCAGGCGCCGGGTGCGGCCGTTGAAGGTGGTGGTGATCTCGTCGCTGGTCGAGACGTCGCGCGAGACCGGGACCGGACCGGCGGCCGCGCCGGCCGCGCTGATCGCCCCGCCGGCCAGCATGGCCTCCAGGTCCTGGAAGCGGCCGGCGGCGGTCCCGACGGCCAGGGCCGTGGCGAAGGCCGCGTCGGCGCCGGCTCCGGTGCGATACGGGCCGCCGATCAGGCCGGCCTGGACCGCGCCGACCAGGCTGGCATAGGGCGCGTCGGCGATCGAGACGATCAGCTTCTGGTTGACGTAGTAGCCCAGGGCCACGCCGCCGATGGCACCGCCGGGCAGGGCGATCACCCGGTCCTTCGAAGCGCCCAGCGGGCCGGCGATGGCGGCGCGGGCGATCTCGGGCGTGACGCCGGTCCAGCGCGCTTCGTAGGAGGCCTCGATGGTCTTTTCGCGCACCACCTCGCCCGTGCGCCAGCGCACCAGGCGGAAGGTGACGCGGGCCGAGGCCAGCTTGTCGCTGCCCAGCCAGACGTTGGGGCCGCGCAGCTCTTCGAAGCTCGTGTACAGCATGTACTCGGCGTCGAGGCGGCTGGGAGCCAGCATCTCGGCGTGGCGCAGATGGTCGTTCAGGCTCTCGACGACCTGGACGCGGGTAGGGCGGGTGGTGATCACCGCGCCGCCGTCGAACCAGCGGAACTCGGGCGCGCCCTCGACGGCCTGGACGGCGACGTTGCGGTAGTAGGCGCGGGCGGGCGCGGCCTTGGCCACGGCCAGCGGCGGCATCGCCGGCTGGCGCAGGGCGGCGACGTCATCGCGAGTGGCGCAGGCGCCCAGCAGGCTGGCCCCGGCCAGCAACGCGGCCAGGCCCATGGATTTCGTCGACATCGATGCGCTCCCCCAGATCGGCGGGCACTATCGCGCTCAATTCTAAAGAGAGCTTGAAAGATCAGGCTTGCCGGAGGCTGGCGCGCAAAAAGAACCCCTGTCGGCGGGACCGACAGGGGGCTTGCAGGCTTAGGGGAAGGTTTAAGGGACTAGAACTTGTAGTTCAGCCCGACCAGGAAGGTGCGGCCGTAGTTCTGGTAGTCGATGACCTGGCGCGGGTCGTTGTTCTGGTAGGTGACGAAGGGCTCGTTGGTCAGGTTGTTGACCTGGGCCAGCAGCGACAGGCCGTTCATCGGGCCGTCGTCGAAGGTGTAGCCGACCTGGCTGTCGACCACGGACTCGCCCTTGACCATCCGGTAGTTGCGGCCGTTGCCGAAGCCGGAGACCTCGCCCAGGAACTTGGAGCGGTAGCGGTCGCTGACCCGGAACGAGAAGCCGTTCTTCTCGTAATAGACCGTCAGGTTGGCCACCTTCTTCGACAGGCCCGGGATCGGCGCGGTCTTGTCGCTCGGGTTCGGCTGGATCGAGCTGTCGGTGTACGAGGCGCTGAAGGTGGCGCCGAAGCCGTCCAGCATCGGGGTCAGCAGCGCGCCCGGCATCGAGGCGGCGAACTCGACGCCCTTGACCGCGCCGCCCTTGCCGTTCTGCGGCGTCGTCACCAAGCCCTGGCGGGTGGCCGGTTCCGGGTTGCCGCCGGTCGGGAAGCCGGTGAAGTCGAACACGACGCTCTGGTCGTAAACGTAGGTCTTCAGGTCCTTGTAGAAGGCGGCCAGCGA
Organism: Caulobacter sp. Root343; assembly: GCF_001425745.1. Taxonomy (GTDB): domain Bacteria; phylum Pseudomonadota; class Alphaproteobacteria; order Caulobacterales; family Caulobacteraceae; genus Caulobacter. The sequence continues at coordinate 774,926 of NZ_LMDF01000006.1, forward strand.
GATGTAGGCCTGGCGACCGAAATACTTCTCGTACGACACGTCATAGGCGTCGGCGCGCCAGGGCTCGAGCTCGGGATTGCCGCCCGTGCCGCTCCACGGCGAGAAGTTGATGTTGGTGTTGTTGGCTTTGGCCGGGTCGAAGCTGAAGGTCTTGCTGGCGCGCATCTGGTCCATCCGTGGACGGGCCAGGGTGCGGGCGATGGCGAAGCGCAGGCTCTGCTCGTTGGGCAGGGCGAACCGCAGGTTCACGCTGGGCAGGAAGTCGACGTACTTCTTGCCGCCCGACAGGTTGGCGCGGGTCACGCCGGCGCCGGTGCCGCTGGCGCCCAGGGCGGTCGAGCCCTGGTCGGTGTGGACGATCTGGAAGCCGAAATTGCCGGTGACCGGCACGCTGCCGAGGGCAGCGTCGATATTGGCCTTCACATAGCCGATCGCGACCTTCTCCTCGACGTCCCAGCTCTTGACCAGCACGTCCGAGTTCGGGTTGCGGACCAGATCGTACGTACCGCCCTTGATCAGGGCGAACGGGTCGTAGCTGACCATGCCGGGGATGCCGATGAAGCCCAGCGAGGTCGTGCCGACGATGGCCGACGAGGGGATCGTCACGCTGGCCGGCGAGCCCTTCACGCGCAGGAACCACTCGTCATTGACCAGGCCCTTGGAGCGTTCGCTGTAGTTGAAGCCGATCTCGAAGCTGGACAGGCCGTCGTCCAGGGCGCGGGTGGCCGACAGGCGGACCGCCTTCAGCTCGTCCTCGATGGTCGGCTGGTTCAGATAGCCGTCCTGGCCGCCGGCGATGATGTCGCTGCCCCAGCCTTGCGAGCTGGTCAGCTTGATCACGTTCGGGTCGGCGTAGTTCAGGGTCGACTTGAAGATCGCCACGCCGTCGTCGTTCATCGCGAACGTCATGTTGTCGGTGGCGCCCGTGCCCGAGCGGCCGGTGCCGGCGTAGGTCTCGAGGATCTGGTCGGTGCGCTCGACTTTCGAATAGGACAGGTCGCTGACCAGGGTCCAGGCGTCGCCGACTTGCAGCTTGTTGTTCCAGCCGACCGACTTGATGGTCGCGTCGCGGTCGTTGCCGTCGTTGCGGACCACGCCCTTGACGCCGTTGAAGGTCCCGCTGTTGACGAAGCCGCCCGAAGCCTGGGCGTTGGTCAGCGGCACGCCGCCCCAGACCAGCGGCAGCTCGATGCCGCGCTGGATCTGGTGGTTTTTGAACTCCGAATAGAAGACGTCCAGCGACGAGGTGAAGGTGTCGGTGGGCGCGAACTCCAGGACGCCGATCACGCCGTCGCGCTTCAGCATGCTGGACTGGACGTACGGCTTGGCGCCGCCGATCACCAGATTGCCGGCGGCGTCGGTGGGATAGCCCCAGGCGTTCCAGCGCTCGGCTTGATATGGCGACTCCATGTGGGCGTAGCCGAGCGCCAGGCCCAGCTTACCGTCCATGAACTGGTCGATGTACGAGATCGACAGGCGGTTGCCGTGCGCCTTGGTGCCGGCGTTCAGCGCGCCGATGTCGTTCCACTCGTAGCGGGCGCCGACCGCGAAGGCCCGCTTGCCGAAGGCCAGCGGGCGGACGGTGCGCATGTCGGCGGTGCCGGCCAGGCCCTGGCCGATCAGGCCGGCGTCCGGGGTCTTGTAGACCACGACGGCGCTCAGCAGTTCCGACGGATACTGGTCGAATTCGACGCCGCGGTTGTCCCCGGTCGAGACCTGCTCGCGTCCGTTCAGCAAGGCGGTGGTGAAGTCGGGCGCCAGGCCCCGGATCGAGATGACCTGCCCGCGGCCGTCGAGGCGCTGTGCAGTCAACCCAGGAAGACGCGCGATCGACTCGGCGATCGACACGTCGGGCAGCTTGCCGATGTCTTCCGCCGAGACGGCTTCGACGATCGAGGTCGAGCTCTTCTTCAGCGTGATGGCGCCTTCGATGCCGCGGCGGATGCCGGTGACGACGATCTCCTCGACCTTCGAGTCGTCCTGCGCGGCCGGGGTGGCGGTCTGCGCCTGGGCCGAGCCCGTCACGGCGAAGGTCAGCGCCAGGCCCGTGGCCCCGCCGGCCATCAGCCAAGCGCGGCGGCGCGAAAATTGAGTGCTCATGAAGTCCCTCCCTGTCCGGCTCTGCGCGTTTGGTGTCGTGCGGCGGGCCGTTGGTGCAAACTACTGCAAATTAACGAGCTGTAATCAACCCAAAAAATCGCAAACGGAGGTCGTCTAGTTCCGCCGCCACATCGGAATCGCGTCGCGTGTGGCTTCTATGCGCCACTTGCCTGGTGAGTTTGTGCGCCGAAATGGCTGCAAATCGCCTCAAGACGGTGGATTGACAGGAAGTGATCGGTTCTGCAAATTCTTGCAAAGAAATGCAAGGGCGATCCGATTTCGAGGTCGCCGTGAACGGGAGGGGAGCGATGTCGGCCTTGACGCCCTGGCGACGGACGCTGCTGGCCATGACGGCCGCTAGCGCGCTGGCGACGGCCGCTCACGCCGCTTCGGTTCCCTACCTGCAACGCAAGCCCCAGGACGAGGTGATCTACTTCGTCCTGCCCGACCGCTTCGAGAACGGCGACCCGGCCAATGACCACGGCGGCCTGAAGGGCGGACCGCTGGTCGACGGCTTCGACCCGACGCGGGCCGGCTTCTATCACGGTGGCGACCTCAAGGGTGTGACCCGGCGGCTGGACTACATCCAGGGCCTGGGCGCGACGGCCGTGTGGCTGGCCCCGATCTTCACCAACCGGGCCGTGCAGGGCCCGCCGGGTCACGAGTCGGCGGCGCACCACGGCTACTGGATCACCGACTTCACCGACGTTGATCCGCATCTCGGGACCAAGGCCGACTTCAAGGCCCTGGTCGACGCGGCCCACGCCCGGGGCATGAAGGTCTATATGGACATCGTCGTGAACCACACGGCCGACGTCATCCAGTACAAGGAATGCCCGGACAGCCGCTGCGCCTATCGCGGCGTCGCCGACTATCCCTATGTCCGCCAGGGCGGGCTCGCCGGCGCGCCGATCAACGACGGCTTCGACAGCAAGGACTTCGGCAAGCTCAAGCGGCCCGACTGGGCCTATACGCCATACGTCCCGGCCGGGCAGGAGCACGTCAAGAAGCCGGACTGGCTGAACGATCCGATCTACTACCATAACCGCGGCGACAGCACGTTCGCTGGCGAGAGTTCGCTGCTGGGTGACTTCGCCACGCTGGACGACGTGTTCACCGAGAACCCGCGCGTGGTGGCGGGCTTCATCGAGGTCTACGGCGCCTGGATCGACCAGTTCGGGATCGACGGCTTCCGGATCGACACCGCCCGCCATGTGAACCCCGAGTTCTGGCAGGCCTTCGTCCCGGCCATGCTGGCGCGCGCCAAGGCCAAGGGCGTCCCGAACTTCCACATCTTCGGCGAGGTGTTCGACCCCGACGTCGCCGCCCTGGCGCGCCACACCCGTGTCGACAAGCTGCCGGCGGTGCTGGACTTCGCCTTCCAGTCGGCGGCCACCGACGTGGCCATCGGTCGGACCGGGACCGATCGGCTGGCCACCGTCTTCGCCGGCGATGCGGTCTATGAGGGAGGCGAGGCGACCGCGCGCCAGCTGCCGACCTTCCTGAGCAATCACGACATGGGCCGGTTCGGCTGGTTCGTGCTGAAGGCCAAGCCGGGGATCGGCGATGACGAACTGCTGGCCCGCGTCACCCTGGCCAACGCCCTGATGCTGACCGCGCGCGGCGCGCCGACGATCTATTACGGCGACGAGCAGGGCTTCACCGGCGACGGCGACTATGCCGACAGCCGCGAGGACATGTTCGCGAGCCAGGTCGCCAGCTACAACGACAACCGCCTGGTCGGTTCCAGCGCCAAGGGACCGGTGTCGGCGTTCAGGACCGACAGCGTGCTCTATGGCCGCATCGCCGCGCTGGCGAAGATCCGCCGCGCGACGCCCGCCCTGCGCGACGGCCGGCAGGTGGTCCGCTACGCCGGCGACAAGCCGGGCCTGCTGGCCTTCTCGCGTCTTCTGAACCAGACCGAGGTGTTGGCCGTCTTCAATACGAGCGACAAGCCGATCAAGGCCCAGGTTCCGGTCCAGGCCGGTTCCGTCGCGTGGCGAGCCCTGCGCGGCGCCTGCGCCGCGACGGCCAGCGCGCCCGGCAGCTATACCGTCGAGCTGGCGCCGCTCGACTACATGATTTGCGTTTCCGAGGGACGATAGTGACCGTTGAAGTTCTTGTTCGCCCCGGTGCGGAGATGTCGATGAACGCCGAATGGTGGCGCGGCGCCGTGATCTACCAGGTCTATCCGCGCAGCTTCGCCGACTCGAACGGCGACGGCGTCGGCGACCTGCCGGGGGTCACGGCCCATCTCGATCACATCGCCTCGCTGGGCGTCGACGGCGTGTGGCTGTCGCCGTTCTTCACCTCGCCGATGAAGGACTTCGGCTACGACGTCTCGGACTATCGCGACGTCGATCCGATCTTCGGAACCCTGGCCGACTTCGACGCCCTGATCGCCAAGGCCCACGCCCTGGACCTCAAGATCATCATCGATCTCGTCTTCTCGCACACCTCGGACGAGCACCCGTGGTTCGCCGAGAGCCGCCAGGACCGGACCAACGCCAAGGCCGACTGGTTCGTCTGGGCCGACGCCAAGCCCGACGGCAGTCCGCCCAGCAACTGGCAGTCGGTGTTCGGCGGCCCGGCCTGGACCTGGGACGCCCGCCGCGGCCAGTACTACATGCACAACTTCCTGGCCTCGCAGCCGCAGCTGAACCTGCATAATCCGGCGGTGCAGGAAGCCCTGCTGGCGGTCACCCAGTTCTGGATCGACAAGGGCGTGGACGGCTTTCGGTTCGACGCCATCAACTTCTCGATGCACGACCCGAAGTTCACCGACAATCCGCCGCTGCCGCCGGGCGGCAAGCGCACGCGGCCGTTCGACTTCCAGGACAAGATCCACAACCAGAGCCACGCCGACATTCCGAAGTTCCTCAGCCGGCTGCGGGCGCTGACCGATGCGAACGGCGGCCGGTTCTCGGTGGCCGAGGTCGGCGGCGATCATGCCGACCGCGAGATGAAGCTGTTCACGGCGGGCGACGACCGGCTGAACAGCGCCTATGGCTTCCTCTATCTCTACGCCGACAAGCTGACCGGCGACATGATCCCCCGGGGCGCGGCCATGTGGCCGGGCGAGGACGGGGAGGGCTGGCCCTCCTGGACCTTCTCGAACCATGACGCTCCGCGCGCGGTGTCGCGCTGGGCCGAGGGGCGCGACCGCAAGGCCTTCGCCGAGATGTGCCTGCTGCTGCTGATGGGGCTGCGCGGCAATGTCTTCGTCTACCAGGGCGAGGAACTGGGCCTGCCTCAGGCCAATGTCCCGTTCGAACGTCTGCAGGATCCCGAGGCCATCGCCAACTGGCCCCAGACCCTGGGCCGCGACGGAGCCCGCACGCCGATGCCGTGGATGTCGGGCGTGCTGAACGCCGGGTTCTCGGCCGTCGAGCCGTGGCTGCCGGTCGATCCCGAGCACCTGCCGCTGGCGGTGGACGCCCAGGAGGCGGATCCGTCCTCGACCCTGCATGTCGCGCGGCGGCTGATCGGTCTGCGCCGCACCTATCCGGCGCTGCGCACCGGCGCGATCAGCTTCATCGACACCAACAGCCCGCTGCTGATCTTCCAGCGCGGCGAGGGGACGGAGGCGCTGCTGCTGGCCTTCAACCTGGGGCACGAGACGGTGACGTGGTCCCTGCCGGACGGCTGGGCGATGGTCGACGGCGTGAACCTCGCCGCCGACGGCGAGATGCCGCCGTGCGCCGGGCTGGTGGCGCGGCGGGCCTGACTTAGCTCGTCCGGGCTGTCGGATGGCGACCGCTGCGCTGGGGCAGGATGAGGATCAGCGCGATCATGGCGCCCGCCAGAACAGCCGAGGCGACCGGACGGCTCAGCGCCAGGCCGCCATGGTCTAGAGGTTTGTCGAGGAAGTCGCCGACCGCGGCGCCCAGCGGGCGGGTCAGTATGAAGGCCGCCCAGAACAGCAAGACCTTGCTGGCCTTAGTCCAGAGATGCAGCACCGCGACCAGGGCCAGCAGGCCCGCGAAGATGATGGCCGCCCCGACATAGCCGAGGTTGGCTGTGTCGGCGGTCCAGTCGCCCAGCGCCGTGCCGAGGGTTTGGGAAAAGGTGATGGTCAACCAGTAGAATAGCTCGGCCTTGCGCGAATGGATGTCGTCCGCATCGATCCTGCCTAGCGCCAGCCGCCAGCCCGCGAGCGAGGCGAGTACGCTCGCCAACAGCATCAGAGACCCGCCCGCATAGCCGATCCCGAGCGAGCGCGTGGCGAAGTCGGCCATGGTCGTGCCGGCGGTGGTCGAGGCTACGATCGTCGCCCAGTAGAGGAACGGATGAAAGCGCCGCGCCCGGACTTGCCCGCCCGCGAACGCCAGGAGGATCGCTAGGAAGATCGCGGAACTGACCAGATAGCCCAGGTTCAACGTCATGCTCAGCGTATCGCCGCCGGTCTCGCCCAGCGTCGTGGCCAGCACCTTGATGACCCAGAAGCCCAGAGTGACGGCGGGGACCTTGCTGGCCGCTGTCCGCGGTTTACCGTCGCGCATCAGGCGTTCGCGTCCTCGTTCGTTCCGAGGTTAGGCGTTGCGACGGGCGTTGGTCCAGTGGCCCTCGCGCTAGGGTCGCGGTCGGCGCAAGGCCGTCTCAGCCCCCGCAACTCTCGCGGATGATCAGGTCCGTCGGGACGCGCTCGGACCGGCTGGCGCGTTCGCCGCTGTCGAGCAGCTTGGACACCATCAGCCGGCCGGCCTTGTTGGTGTCCTGGGCGATGGTGCTGAGCGCCGGGCTGGCGTAGCGGCTGAACGGCACGTTGTCGAAGCCCATCACCGAGACGTCGCCCGGCACCGACAGGCCCGCGTGCTTCAAGGCCCGCATGGCCCCCAGCGCGATCAGGTCCGAGGCCGCGACGACGCCGTCGAACTTCACGTCGTGGTGGATCAGCGAGTCGACGGCGGCCTCGGCCGACTCGACCTCGAAGTGGGCCGGCACGATCAGCTCGGGATCGACGCCCAGCTTGGCGTGCTCGAGCGCGTCGAGGTAGCCGCGATGGCGCTGCATCGCCTCAGGCGCCTCGGTGTCGCCCAGGAACACGATACGCCGGCGGCCCAGGCGCTGCAGGTGCAGGGTGGCGCGGCGGCCGCCCATCACGTTGTCCGAGCCGACCGAGCAATAGTTCTGGTCCGGCAGCTGGGCGCCCCAGACCACGAAGCGGTTCTCGGTCTCGGCCAGGCGGTTGAAGGCCGCGTGCAGCGAGCTCTGGCCCAGGAAGATCACGCCCTCGGCCCGGCTGGTGGTCATGGCCGCCGACAGGTCCTCGAAATTGGTCGGGGCGATGTGGCTGAGGATCACGTCGCAGCCGCGTTCCCGAGCGGCCTCGCCGACCCCGGCCAGCAGCTCCAGGAAGAACGGGTCCGACATGCTGCTGCCGCGGCCTTGCGGACGGGGGGTGACGATGGCGATCGTCGCCTCGGCCCCGATCGGGCCGGCGGGCATGTAGCGGCGGAACGGGTAGTCCATCTCGCGCGCCAGCTTCCAGATCAGCTGTTTGGTGCGCTTGTTGACGGCCGGGCTGTCGTTGAGGGCCCGCGAGGCGGTCGAGATCGAAACCCCCGCCAGCTTGGCCAGGTCCTCCAGTCGCGTCGCCCCCTTGGTCACCTGACGTCCGTCCCTAATGCAAAGATTTCTGCAAACTTTTTCAGTCGCCCATAAGGCGCCGTTCGAGCGGGTTTGCAAGCGCGGTGGCGGAAATCCGGTCGTGCAAACTCTTGCAAACTATCCAGCGCTTTTGTCCAGACCGATCAGGCCGATGAGGTCGAAGGTGTTGAGTTTTCGACCAACATATCCAATCAAACATGGATTTATCGTTGCGCGTCTTGATGGCGCGTGCGCAAATGCCCGCCAAGTCAGTCTATGAAAAAACTTGCGAACCAGCTGGAGTAACCGGCGGTCGGAGCGGGGCGGAGGATCGATGGCCAGGCAGAGGCTCAAGTTCCTGCAGATCTGGAACATGTGCTTTGGCTTCTTCGGAATCCAGATCGGTTTCGGCCTGCAGAACGCCAACACCAGCCGCATCTTCCAGACCCTGGGCGTCGACGTGAACCACCTGGCGATCCTGTGGATCGCCGCGCCGGCCACGGGCCTGCTGGTCCAGCCGATCATTGGTCATCTCAGCGACAAGACCTGGGGACGCCTCGGCCGCCGCCGGCCGTACTTCTTCTGGGGCGCGATCCTGACCACCCTGGCCCTGCTGGTCATGCCCAACTCGCCCAGCCTATGGGTGGCGGCCGCGGCGCTGTGGATCATGGACGCCTCGATCAACATCACCATGGAGCCGTTCCGGGCCTTCGTCGGCGACAACCTGCCCGACGAGCAGCGCGCCACCGGCTACGCCATGCAGAGCTTCTTCATCGGCCTGGGCGCGGTGCTGGCCTCGGCCCTGCCGTGGATGCTGACCAACTGGTTCCACGTCGCCAACACCGCCCCGGCCGGCCAGATCCCCGACGCGGTGCGGATCGCCTTCTACGCCGGCGGCGCGGGCCTGCTGCTGGCGGTGCTATGGACCGTCTTCACCACGAAGGAATACAGCCCCGACCAGCTGGACGCCTTCGAGACCGCCGAGCGGGCCGAGAGCCGCTTCCAGCCGCACGAGGAGCCCGAGCCCTCGGTCAACGCCTATTTCGGCCTCGCCGCCGGCGGCCTGCTGGGCGGCGCGGCCCTGGCCCTGATCGTCTGGCGCGCGGCGCTGGAGAAGGAGCTCTACGTCCTGGCCGGCCTGCTGGCCGTGTTCGGCGCGATGGGCGTCGTCGGCGTGCGGCTCAAGCGTCGAGGCCAGACCCGCAACGGCTTCTCCGAGGTGCTGGAGGACTTCTTCCGCATGCCGCGCACCATGCGCCAGCTGGCGGTGGTGCAGTTCTTCTCGTGGTTCGGCCTGTTCGCCATGTGGATCTACACCACCCCGGCGGTGGCGGCGGTCCACTTCCACGCCGTCGACGCGACGTCCAAGGCCTACAATACCGGCGCGGACTGGGTGGGCGTGCTGTTCGCCGTCTACAACGGTGTCGCGGCCCTGGCGGCGCTGGTCATTCCGCTGATGGTCCAGGCGACGAACCGCCGGGTCAGCCACGCCGCCTGCCTCCTGCTCGGAGCGGTGGGCCTGCTGTCGTTCCTGTTGATCCGCGAGCCCGGCCTGCTGTGGATCGGCATGATCGGCGTCGGCTTCGCCTGGAGCTCGATCCTGTCGGCCCCGTACTCGATCCTGGCCGGAGCCCTGCCGGCGCGGAAGATGGGCGTCTACATGGGCATCTTCAACTTCTTCATCGTCATCCCGCAGCTGTTGGCCGCGACGGTGCTGGGTCTGCTGCTGAAGAGCTTCTTCGGCGGCCAGGCGATCTGGGCCCTGGTCCTGGGCGCGGCCTCGTTCGCGATCGCCGCCGCCGCCGCGACCTTCGTCGTCGAGGACACCGACACGCAGTCGCGCTCTGGCGAACCGACCTGAACCCTTTTCCGTTTTTCCTTCCAGCCTGACGAGTCCTCGCCATGCGCAGCCTGAAACTTCTCGCCCTGGCCTCGGCCGCCGCTCTCGCCGCGAGCACAGCCCACGCGGCGCCCGCCACGACCTGGGCCTACTCCGCCAAGACCGGCGTGGGCGCCTCGTACGAGGCCTATGTCGACGGCGCCTACAAGGCCGGCGGTAGAACTGGGCCGGTGTCCAAGGTCTGGTTCTCGATCGCCGACGGCGTGCTGACCGAGACCATGTACGGCCTGATCCACGAGGCCCAGATCAAGCAGATGCGCATCGCCGTCCAGACCGCCTTGGGCCTGGCGGTCGAGGGCGCGGACACGACCGCCAAGACCGAATATCTGCACGTCGACGCCGCTGGCCGGCCGCTGTCGCCGGCCTACAAGATCACCACCACCGACAAGCAGGGCCGCTTCGTCATCGAGAAGCGGATCTTCACCGATCCCGACCGTAACGCCCTGTTCGTGCGGGTGACCGTCAAGGCGCTGAAGGGCCCGGTGACCCCGACCCTGGTGCTGGAGCCGCACATGGCCAACACCGGCGGCGGCGATACGGGCGCGGCCTCGGCCGCGGCCCTGACCGCCTACGAGGGCAAGGCGTTCCTGAGCCTGAAGGGGACCAAGCCCTTCGCCAAGGCCGGCGCCAGCGCGCTGAAGGACGGCGACGCCCTGGCGGCGCTCAAGGCGACCACCACCTCCGCCAAGGGCGCGATCGTCCTGACCGGCCAACTGCCGGCCGTGGCCAAGGAAGCGACCTTCGACTTCGCGATCGGCTTCGGCCCCGACGCCAAGGCCGCCGACGCGACGGCCGCCGCTTCGCTGAAGACCGGCTATGCCGAGGTGCTGGCCCGCTACAACGGCGAGGGCGCGCGGGTCGGCTGGGAGGATTACCTGGCCTCGCTGTCCGAGCTGCCGCGCCTGCGCGAGGCCTCCGAGAACGGCGGCAAGCTGGTCCAGGCCAGCGCCCTGATGCTGAAGGTCCAGGAGGACCGCACCCACGCCGGCGCCCTGATCGCCTCGCTGTCGAACCCGTGGGGCGACACGGTGGACGCCACCCAGTCCTCGACCGGTTACAAGGCCGTCTGGCCGCGCGACTTCTACCAGTGCGCCATGGCCCTGGCGGCGCTGGGCGACAAGCAGACGCCGCTGGCCGCGTTCCACTACCTGCCGACGGTGCAGGTCGGAGCCAAGACACTAGGCAACAAGGGCGACGGCGGCTGGTTCTTGCAGAAGTCGCACGTGGACGGCACGCCCGAATGGGTCGGAGTCCAGCTGGACCAGACGGCGATGCCGATCATGCTGGGCTGGAAGCTATGGAAGCTGGGCTGGCTGCCCGACGCCGAGCTGAAGGCCTATTACGCCAGGATGCTGAAGCCCGCCGCCGACTTCCTGGTCAAGGGCGGCAAGGTGAACCTGGGCTGGAACACCAGCACGATCACGCCGCCGTTCACTCAGCAGGAGCGCTGGGAAGAGCAGGGCGGCTATTCGCCCTCGACGACCGCCGCCGTGATCGCCGGCCTGGTCGTCGCCGGGGACATCGCCGAGGCCGCCGGAGACAAGGTCTCGGCTGAGCTCTATCGCAAGACCGCCGACGACTATTCCGGCAAGGTCGAGGCGCGCATGGTCACGACCAAGGGATCGTTCGGCGACGGCCACTACTATCTGCGCCTCAACAGCGACCAGGACCCGGACAACAAGAGCAAGGTCGAGGAGCGCAACGGCCAGCAGGCCGCGCCGGAAGACCGGATCCTGGACGCCGGGTTCCTGGAGCTGGTCCGCTATGGCGTGCGCCGCGCCGACGACCCGGCCATCGTGGCGACCCTGCCCAAATTGGACGACGAGTCGATGGAGGACCTCTACCGCGTCCGCTACGGCTTCAAGTTCCCGGGCGTCGAGGGGACCTTCCCCGGCTGGCGGCGCTACGGCGTCGACGGCTATGGCGAGGACACCAAGACTGGGGCCAACTATGGCGAAGGCAATCAGATGCGTCCGGGCCAGCGCGGCCGGGTGTGGCCGATCTTCACCGGCGAGCGTGGCCACTACGAACTGGCGCTGGCTGGTCTGAAGGGCAAGCCGGACGCGGCGGCGCTGAAGACGATCCGCGACACCTATGTCCGGGCCATGGAGCTGTTCGCCAACGAGGGCCTGCTGATCCCCGAACAGGTCTGGGACGGCGTCGGCGCCGACAGCCCCCACGGCTACACGCGGGGCGAAGGCACCGACTCCGCCACCCCGCTAGCCTGGAGCCACGCCGAATACGTCAAGCTGCTACGCTCGGTCAGCGACGGCCTGGTCTGGGATAGCTACGCCCCGGTGAAGGCGCGGTTCGCGCGATAGGGCGGGGGCGTGGTTAGGGATCGCACCCGACCGGGAGATCCGCTCACGACCCTGAGCGGACATTGAGGTGCAGGCTAATCTGCGTCTCTGAGCCTACAGTTTCAGCCCGGATATTTGCGGTTCGCGCATCCAGAGCCGACCTGTCAATGCCACTTACTTTGTTTTAGCTCTTCGGCGAATCCGGTTTAGGCAGCAGGAAACGGTTACGTTGATCCTTAGTGTTGCCGAGGAGAGTTGCGAAGGTTTCCGCCAACTCAGTGTCAGTAAAAGCTTCTGTTTTGTCACGGGCGAAGCCCGCGAGGAGCGATTGCCAGTCAGCCGTGCTCCGGTAGAACAGCGCTTCAAATAGGCGTTCATCCATTAGGCCGAGGCGTTTTATCGATGCCAGCTCAGCGAAAATGTGCTCAACGCTGCCAATAGCCTCTTCGGTTCTGCGGTCAGAAAGTAATGCAGTCATCTGGAGTGGCTCGTCACCAATACGATTCTCGCGGGCGGCTTTGATTGCCCTGAACGCATCGACGCGGTATTCGCGATACTCTTTGCTGATCCAGATCTTCCAGATATCTAAAGTGACTGAACTGCGATTGTGATTTAGTGTCCGGTAGACGGCGAACGCCGACAGAATGCACGCCAAGCCGGCGAAGACGGCGGAGAATGTGTCGCCCAAGATGCAATTCCTTCGAACAGCGTTCGATGAGAACATTGTTAGGCAAGCGTCACAATGCAAGGCGGATTTAGATCATTCCGCCGAAACACCAGTTTCTCAACGCTCCGCTAGCTCAACGGCGGCCCTTCAGGCAAGCGCCCCCAGGGCCGCACTAAGTACTACTTTCCACCCAAAGCAGCCCATCACAGTGGCCGCTGCTTGCCAAACTCCGCCGCGGCCCTCTCGCTTCCGCCGCGCGGCGCGCTATATCCCGCTCATGGCCGAAGCGTTCAACGACATCACCCTCTCCGCCGACAAGGCGACCCGCTATGCCGAGGTCGCCGACGAGATCGCGTCCGTGCTGGACGGCGAGCCCAATGTCACGGCCCGCATGGCCACCGTGGCCTCGATGCTGGCCAACAGCTTCGACCACTATTTCTGGACCGGCTTCTACGTCGTCGATCCCGCGAAAGAGCGCGAGCTGGTGGTCGGGCCTTACCAAGGGTCGCTGGGCTGCCTGCGCATCGCCTACGGGCGCGGGGTCTGCGGCGCGGCGGCGGCGGCCGGTGAGACCCAGCTTGTCCCCGACGTGCACGCCTTCCCCGGCCACATCGCCTGCGACAGCCGCTCGGCGAGCGAGATCGTCGTGCCGGTCTTCGGGCCGGACGGGGCGCTGATCGCGGTGTTCGACGTCGATTCCGACAAGCCCGCCGCGTTCGACGCGGTCGACCAGCTGTGGCTGGAAAAGATCCTCAGCGCGACCTTCGGCTAGCCTCCAATCTGGCCTGCCGATTGCAGGTCGCGGTCCATCTTTCCCTAACCCGCCCCGGAGTAGGACAGGTGGACATGCTGGACGTCGAGACCCTTCATCCGAGCCTGCTGAGCGCCGCCGACGTGGCGCTGTGGCGGAGCCTGGCCGCGTCCCAGGTGGGGTTCGCCAACCCGCTAATGGGGCCGGACTTCGCTCAAGCCGTTGGAAAGGTTCGTGAAGACGCACGCGTCGCGGTGGTCCGTCGCGGGGGCGAGACGCTCGGCTTCCTGGCCTATCACCGCCGGCCGGGCGGTTTGGCGCGGCCGATCGGCTCGCCGCTGTCCGACTACCATGGCCTGGTCAGCCGTCCCGATGCGGGACTGAAGGCGGACGACGTCCTGCGCGCCGCCGGCGTCAGCGTGTTCCGCTACACCGGCCTGATCGACCCGCACGGCGTGTTCCCGGCCGCGCCGGAGAGCGACCGCACCGCCTATCTGATCGATCTGACGGGCACGAGCGCCGAGGCCTATCTCGAGGCGGTCCGGGTCGAGAGCCCGAAGAAGATCAAGAACTACCGCCGCCTGGATCACAAGCTGGACCGCGAGGCCGGACCGCTGCGCCTGGTGGCCGGCGACACGTCGCGCGAGGCCTTCAATCAGCTGATCGACTGGAAGCGCGAGCAGTTGGCCCGCACCGGCGGCCACGACTTCCTGCGCGCCGACTGGACCCGCGAGCTGATGGCCGACCTGTTCGTCCAGCGCGACGGCGAGCTGCGCGGCCTGATGATCAACCTCTATGCTGGCGACACCCTGGTCAGCGGTCATTTCGGGATCCGCCAGGGCGCGGTCTATCACCCGTGGATCGCCTCGACGAACCCCGCGCACGCCGCCTGGTCGCCGGGCCAGATCTTCTTCCTGCGGGCCATCGCCGCCATGCCGGAGCTGGGCCTGACCCGCTACGACCTGGGTCCCGGCCACGACCACTACAAGCGCGCGTACGGCCTCAACACCGCGACGATCGGCGAGGGGGCCGCGACGGCCGCCAGCATCGGCGGTCGCATGGCGCACTCGATGGAAAGCGTCTGGAGCCTGGCCGGCGCCCATGGCGCGGGTCCGGTCGGCCAGCTGCGCCGCCGCATGGACGCCATCGCCAGCACCGAACTGACCATGAGCGGCCGCGTGCGCGACTTCGTCGAGGCCGTGGCCTCGCGGGCGCACCGCCGCCAGGGAGACCATCCGGAGGCCTGATGGCGCGCGTGACGATCATGATCCCGACCCAACGACGTCCGCACGGCCTGGCCGTCGCGGCGCGTTCGGTGTTCGGCCAGACCGGCGTCGACTTCGCCGAACTGGAGCTGGTCATCGTCGACAACGACCAGGTCCCGTCCGCCAAGCCGGTCGCCGACGACCTGGCCAAGGCCGCGCCGTTCCCGGTGATCTATGTCAACGAGAAGCGCCCCGGCGTCGCCTTCGCGCGCAACGCCGGGATGGCCCGCGCCTCGGGCGAGCTGATCGCCTTCCTGGACGACGACGAGGAGGCGCCCGCCGGCTGGCTGGCCGCCCTGATCGCCGCCCGCGACCGCTTCGACGCCGATGTGGTGTTCGGTCCGGTGAAGGCCCGCGCCCCGGCCGACATCGTCGATCACCGCGACTATCTGGAGCGCTTCTTCTCGCGCGAAGGCCCGGCCGAGGCGACCATCCTCGACCGCCACTACGGCTGCGGCGACAGCCTGATCCGCCGGGCGGCCCTGCCGGACCCGGTCGCGCCGTTCTCGGCCGAGCGCAACCACATCGGCGGCGAGGACGACATGCTGTTCGGCCACATGGGCGCGGCCGGCGCGCGCTTCGCCTGGGACCCGGCGGCCTGGGTCTGGGAAGATCCCGTGCCCTCGCGCCTGAACCTCTCCTACACCATCGCCCGCGCCTTCGCTTACGGCCAGGGGCCGACCGCGCACTGCGCCGCCGCGGCGCCGCGCGACACGCTCGGCGTCGTCCGCTGGATGCTGATCGGCCTGGGGCAGGTCGCCGTGTTCGGCCTGGTCGCCGGCTTCAAATGGCTGACCCGGGCCGGCGACCGCGCCGAGTGGCTGGACCGCGCCGCGCGCGGCCTCGGCAAGACCTTCTGGTGGGGGCCCTTCAAGATCCAATTCTACGGGAGGACCGCGTGAGCGTGATCACCGACTGGACGGCGGACAAGGCCAAGGCCTTCGGCCGCGAGAACCTGATGTTCAAGCACGCCCTGCACGAGCGGCCGATGTTCGACGACGAGGGCCTGGCGCGGCTGCTGGACCTGTATCCCCGCGACAAGCTGGGCGTCTTCACCATGGGCGAGGATCCCAAGGCCTGGACGACCTGGCGCAAGGGCTCGGCCGGCAATCTCACGGGCGATCAGCTGCTGGAGGCGGCCAAGACCGGCCGCATCTGGCTGAACCTGCGCCAGACCAACGACCACGTGCCCGAATACGCCGCGCTCAGCGACGAGATCTTCGCCGACAAGGAGGCTCACGTCCCGGGCCTGAAGACCTTCAAGCGCGACGTCGGCATGCTGATCAGCAGCGCCAACGCCCAGGTCTTCTACCATCTCGACGTGCCGCTGGTGTCGCTGTGGCAGATCCGCGGCGAGAAGAAGGTCTGGGTCTATCCGGTGGCCGATCCCTATGTCGGCGACCTGGCCCTGGAGAAGATCGTGCTGCGCGAGACCGCCGAGCAGTTCGCCTTCGAGCCCGCGTGGGACGCCGGGGCCCAGGCCGTCGACCTGACGCCCGGGAACATGGTCACCTGGAAGCAGAACGCCCCGCACCGGATCGAGAACGGCCCGATGCTGAACGTCTCGATCTCGATCGAATTCATGACGCCGCCGGCCCTGATGCGGGCCAACGTGATCTACGCCAATGGCGTGCTGCGTCGTCGCCTGGGCGCCAAGCCGCGCATCCAGGACGGCTTCGGGCCCACGGCCCTGGGCAAGCTTGCCGTGGCGCGGGGGGCGAAGGCTCTGGGCTTGCAGACCCCGCACGTGCGCCACCTGCCGGTGACGTTCGGCCTGGACGCCAGCCGGCCCGGGGTGCTGATCGAGAGCGCCTAGTTAGAACCCCTCTCCCTTGCGGGGAGGGGCAGGGGTGGGGGTGTCTGCGTGAGCGTCGACGCACACGGAGCCGGCGCCCCCATCCCCAACCCCTTCCCCGCGAGGGGGAAGGGGCTTTCCACGCTTGCCCGCCGGCCCACTTTCCCCCACTGCTTAGGCGATGAGTAAAGCGGTCACGATCGAATTAGGGGAGGGCGCCGAGCACGACGCCCGGGCTTTGCGCGACGCGTTCGGGTGCTTCACGACCGGCGTGACGGTGATCACCACGGTCTGCGAGGACGGCCGCAAGGTCGGGCTGACCGCCAATTCCTTCACCTCGGTGTCGCTGGACCCGCCGCTGGCCCTGGTCTGCGTCGACTTGAAGTCGGCCAGCTTGCCGGCCCTGGACGCCGCCGGGCGCTTCGCCGTCAACGTCCTGCACGCCGAGCACCAGCAGCTGGCCCGCCAGTTCGTGCAGAAGGACACCGACCGCTTCGCCGGCATCGACACCGAGACCTGGCGCACCGGCGTGCCGATCCTGCCCGGCTGCATGGCCAATTTCGAGTGCGAGACCCACCACGTCTTCGACGCCGGCGACCACCGGGTCTATGTCGGGCGGGTGGTCAAGCTGCGCTACGACCCCGATCATGAGCCGCTGGTCTATCTGCAGGGCCGGTTCCGCCGGGTGCATGTCGACGCCGACTGAGCTTGGCAGAATTTCGCGCGATACGGCGTGAACCTTGGATGCTATTGACGCGCAAAACAGCGTTAGGGAGCGCATCATGCGAGACATCGCCCATTTCGTGAACGGTCAGACCCTGGCCGGATCCCCAATCGAGAAGGGCGGCCGCTTCGGCGACGTCTTCAATCCCAACACCGGCGAGATCCAGGCCCGCGTGGCGCTGGCCACCGACGCCGAGCTGGACGCCGCCGTTCAGGCCGCCGCCAAGGCCCAGATCGGCTGGGCCGCCACCAATCCGCAGCGCCGCGCCCGCGTGATATTCGAGTTCAAGCGCCTGATCGAGCGCGACATGAACGCCCTGGCCGAGATCCTGTCGTCCGAGCACGGCAAGGTCATCGCCGACAGCAAGGGCGACATCCAGCGCGGCCTGGAAGTCATCGAGTTCGCCTGCGGCATCCCTCATGTCCTCAAGGGCGAATACACCGAGGGCGCCGGTCCGGGCATCGACGTCTATTCGATGCGCCAGCCGCTGGGCGTCTGCGCGGGCATCACCCCGTTCAACTTCCCGGCCATGATCCCGATGTGGATGTTCGGCATCAGCATCGCCGTCGGCAACACCTTCATCCTCAAGCCGTCGGAGAAGGATCCAACCGTGCCGGTCAAGCTGGCCGAGCTGATGATGGAAGCCGGCGCCCCCGCCGGGGTGCTGAACGTGGTCCATGGCGACAAGAGCGCCGTCGACGCCATCCTGGCCCACCCGGACATCAAGGCGGTCAGTTTCGTCGGCAGCTCCGACATCGCCCACTACGTCTACCAGACCGGCACGGCGCACGGGAAACGCGTCCAGGCCATGGGCGGCGCCAAGAACCACGGCATCGTCCTGCCTGACGCCGACCTCGACCAGGTGGTGAAGGACCTGTCGGGCGCGGCCTTCGGCTCGGCCGGTGAGCGCTGCATGGCCCTGCCGGTGGTCGTGCCGGTCGGCAAGGCCACCGCCGATGAGTTGCGCGAGCGGATGGTCGCCGAGATCGGCAGCCTGAAGGTCGGCATCTCCACCGACGCAGACGCTCATTACGGGCCGGTAGTCAGCGCCGCCCACCGCGCCAAGATCGCCGACTACATCCGCATCGGCCAGGAAGAGGGCGCTGAACTGGTCGTCGACGGCCGCGACTTCAGCCTGCAAGGCTATGAGAAGGGCTTCTTCATCGGCCCGTCGCTGTTCGACGGCGTCAAGAAGGGCATGAGGACCTACCAGGAAGAGATCTTCGGCCCGGTGCTGCAGATGGTCCGCGCCGAGAGCTTCGAGGAGGCCATGGCCCTGCCGTCCGAGCACCAGTACGGCAACGGCGTCGCCATCTTCACCCGCAACGGCCGGGCGGCGCGCGAGTTCGCGGCGCGGGTCAATGTCGGCATGGTCGGCATCAACGTGCCGATCCCGGTGCCGGTGGCCTATCACACCTTCGGCGGCTGGAAGCGCTCGGCGTTCGGCGACACCAACCAGCACGGCGTCGAGGGCGTGAAGTTCTACACCAAGGTCAAGACGGTGACTGCCCGCTGGCCGGAAGGCGACGTGGGCGACAGCAGCTTCGTCATCCCGACGATGAAGTAGGGTCGGGGGAGGCAGTGAGGTTGTTGAGAGGCCTTATCGTCTCAAACCGCCTCCTTTCCCGTGTCATCCCGGAAGCCTCGCAGAGGCTGTCCGGGACCCAGGGGCCAAGCGCAGTGCTGTGGTCCCTGGGTCCCGGCTCTCCGCTGCGCTTCGGCCGGGATGACACGTGATGGTGAGTTTGGGTTCGTACTGATCCTGAGGAAACGGTGATGAGCGATCTGGTTCGACGATCCTTCCTGTCCATCGCCGCCGCCGGGGTCCTGGCTGGTGTCGCGCGCGCCCAGACTAGGGCCGAACTCGCCGCGGTCGGCCAGTACGGCGACAAGGCCGCGCCGCTGACGGTGTTCGAGAAGGACGGCGCCCTGTTCATCGACGGGGCCGGGCTGTCGTCCGCGCGGCTGACGCCGACCGGCGGGGGCCGCTACGCGATCGCCGGCGGCGGCGAGCTGGTCCTGGAGACGGGCGCGGTGCGCCTGAACGGCACGCCGCTGGCCTGGCGCGATTTCGGAGCCGAGACCCAGGACGCCATCCACAAGGCCGTCCGCGCCGATCCGGTCGCTCTACGCCAGCGGGCCCTGGCCGCCGCGCCGCCGATGGACACCGAGGCGCACGTGCCGGCCGACCTCGTCGACCTGACGACCATCGACCCGCGCATCAAGCTCGACATCCGCTATGCCGGATCGAACAACTTTATGGGCATCCCGCTGTACGAGCGCGCGGCCGCCTACATGCAACGGCCGGCCGCCGAAGTCGTGGGCCGGGCCCAGAAGGCGTTGGCGCAGAAGGGCTACGGCCTGCTGATCCACGACGCCTATCGGCCGTGGTTCGTGACCTGGATGTTCTGGGAGGCGACCCCGCCCGAGGACCACGCCTTCGTCGCCGACCCGGCCAAGGGCTCGCGCCACAACCGCGGCTGCGCGGTGGACCTGACGCTGTACGACCTCAAGACCGGCAAGCCCGTCGAGATGCCCAGCCGCTACGACGAGTTCTCGGGCCGCGCCTATGCCGACTTCGTCGGTGGCACGACCCAGCAGCGGGCGCTGCGGGCGATCCTGCGCCAGGCGATGGAGGCCGAAGGCTTCGCCGTCTACACCGAGGAATGGTGGCACTTCGACTACAAGGACTGGCGCCACTACGGGATCGGGACGCGGACGTTCACGGAGCTGGCTGCTCGAAGCTGATCACCGCCCAGCCGTAGGACCGGATCCGCCAGCCGCCGTCTTCGCGCACCTGGACGAAGGTCCAGCCGCCCAGTTCCCTGAACGGCCGGCCGTCGCGGACGCCGATCCAGTGGGTGGGCAGGGTGAAGTGGACGACATCGTCGGTCAGGCCGAAATCCTGTGGCGGCCCGAACGCGTGGCGCAGGTCGGCGATGGCCCGGACGTGCTGGGTCATCAGTTCGCGCCACCGGGCGAGGCCGCCCTGGCCGGTGAAGACGTGCGGCGGGAAGTTCTCGAGGATGGTGACGTCGCCGGTCGAGAACACGCCGTCGAGGCGGCGCGTGTCGGCCGTTTCGAGGAAGCGGGCCAGCGCCTCGGGCGCGGCCATCATCGCGGCGTCGGGGGCGGTCATGGGGAAGCTCCTTTGAAGCCTCCCTATCTTGTCATCCCGGAAGCGCGAAGCGCTATCCGGGACCGCCGGACGCGCAGGTGTTTGCCGCGGTCCCGGCTCTCCGTTTCGCTACAGCCGGGATGACAGCAGGGATTCGAGGGTCAGCGCATCCCGCGTCGCCGCGCCGAACTTGGTGTTGTCGAACACGCACCAGGCTTCCGCCGTCTTGGCCTCGTCTGCCAGCCGGTTCGCCAGGACCCGCAACGCCTCGGGCTCATAGCCGCTCTCGTACATCACTGGCGAACCATGCCAGCGGCGGTAGGTCAGGCCACGCCAGCCGCCAGGCTCGGCCGCCGCCGGGACGACCGCCGGATCGGCGGCGACGCGGGCGATCTGGAAGTCGGCCAGCCGCTTGTCGGGCGCGGCTTCGAACCAGCTCGCATGACGCGGCTCCAGGACGGTCGGCGTGTCGGTGCGTTCGCGCCAGGTCTTCAGAAACGCCTCCACGATCGCCGGATCGAACCGCAGGCTCGGCGGCAACTGGATCAACAGCGGTCCGCGCTTGTCGCCCAGGCCGCCGGTCTCGTCGAGAAACCGCGCCAGCAGGTCGTCGACCTCGACCAGCCGCCGCTCATGGGTGATCGCTTGTGGAACCTTCACCGCGAATCGGAAGTTCGCCGGGGTGGTCGCGGCCCAGCGTTCGTAGGTCTTGCGCTGGTGCGGACGGTAGAAGGACGAGTTGATCTCGACACAGTCGAATCGCGCCGCGTAGCGCTCCAATCCCGTGCCCTCGGTCGGGAAGTCGAGGTCTCGCGGGAAGCTCCAGCCGGCCGTGCCGATGCGGATGGTCATGCGGGATCAGCGCCTGGGCCGAGGTTCCGTTTCAAAGGGGTGTAACCCCTCACCCTCCCACGCTTCGCGCGGGCCCGCCCTCTCCCTATGGGAGAGGGGAATTGGCGCGCGGCCGCCAGGCCAGCACGTCGGCGCTGTGGCCGACGCCGGCCTTGGCGCAGATCGCCTTGACCGGGCAAGCCCCGCACTTGGGGCCCTCGTGCGGGCACAGCATCTGGCCCAGGCCGCGCTTCATCAGCCAGTGCAGCTCGAACAGGTCGTCGGCGGTCCAAGTGTCCGGCGCCAGGTCCATCAGGGTGTGGTAGGTCTGGGTCGCGTCGCCGGCCCCGACCAGTCCGATCCGTTTGGCGACGCGGTGGACGTGGGTGTCGACCACTAGGGCGCGCATCGCCAGATCGCTGAAGTTCAGCACGCAGGCGGCGACCTTGGCCCCGACGCCGGGCAGGGCCTGCAGCTCCCAGCGCGCCTGGTCGACCTCGAGGCCCTTCAGGTGGCTCAGCGACAGCCAGCCGACCTTGTCCTCGATCATCCGCAGGGCGGTGGTCAGGTGGCGGGCCTTGTCGCCGGGAAAGGTGACGTCGTCGATGATCCGGGCCACCGCCGCGACCGGGGCGCGGGCCAGGTCTTCCCAGGCCTTGAACTCGGAGCGCAGGCGCAGGAAGGCGTTCCACGAGACCGCGTCCAGGGTGCGGCCGCTGATCGACGACTTCACCAGCTGCGAGATCGGATCCATCCGCGCCACCGGCCGCTGCGGGCCGAACTCGCAGAGCAGGGCGTCGCGGACGTTCTCCAGCGGCGACCGCGCCAGGCCTAGGGACAGCTGCATGAGGACTCGCCGTGCAAGAACATAATGGGAACATTATGTGGCGCGACTGGAATTGTCCACAGTCCTAAAAGCCTGTCATCCCGGGCGTAGCGCAGCGGAGACCCGGGACCGCGGCAAGCGCCGGCGTTTCCGGCGGTCCCGGCTCGGCGCGCTTCGCGCTTGGCCGGGATGACAGTTTTATCGCCGGTAGCGTCCCCAGAGCGCCGTCACGCGGCGGCGCAGGCGCTGGAAGGCCACGCGGACCGGGGTCGGCGCGGGGTGCGGCGCGGGGCGTTCTTCCGGCAGCTCGATCCCGGCGAAGCGGGCGATCAGGTCGCGCAGGTCCGGCTCCTGGACGGCGAGGGCGGCCTCGACCGGCGTCATCCAGTCCAGGGTGCGCTGGCCCTTCTCGGGCCAGGTGGCGTGCTCGCCGGTGACCTGCATCGGGAAGACGTCGACCTTCACCAGGCGAGCCGCGCCGCTCTTCAGCTTCTTGAGATATTCGTATTCGCCGATCGGGCGTTCGGAGATCACCCCGTCCAGCCCGGCTTCCTCATAGGCTTCCTGGGCGGCGGCGGCGAAGTCGGTCTTGTCCTTCATCGGCCAGCCCTTGGGGATCACCCAGCGGCGGGTCTCGCGCGAGGAGACCAGCAGGATGCGCAAGGTCTCGCCCTCGCCCCGCCAGGGCAGGGCGGCGACCTGGCGGCGCTTGCCGCCGGACTTGCGTCCCTCCTGCTTTGCCCCCGTATCGGTCACTTCATCCAGAATCCCAGGTAGTAGAACACGGCCGCCGTCAGAGCCGCCGCCGGCAGGGTGACGATCCAGGCGATGACGATGTCCTTGGCCACGCCCCAGCGCACCGCCGAGACTCGGCGCGAGGCGCCGACGCCGACAATAGCGCCCGTGATCGTGTGAGTCGTCGAGACCGGAATGCCAAGGTGGGTGAAGAAGAACAGGGTGATGGCCCCGCCGGTCTCGGCGCAGAAGCCCTGCATCGGGGTCAGGCGGGTGATCTTGCTGCCCATCGTGTGCACAATGCGCCAACCGCCGAACAGGGTTCCCAGGCCCATGGCCGTCTGGCAGGCGATGATCACCCAGAACGGAATGTGGCCGGCCTTGTCGGTGGCGCCATGGGCGAACAGCAGGGCGGCGATGATGCCCATGGTCTTCTGGGCGTCGTTGCCGCCGTGGCCGAGGCTGTAGAGCGCCGCCGAGGCGAACTGCAGCTTGCGGAACACCCGGTCGGCGAAGAACGGCGAGCTCTTCACGAAGGTCCAGGAGACCACCAGCACCAGCAGCAGGGCGAGGAGGAAGCCCAGGGTGGGGGAGACGACGATCGCCGCGGCGGTGTTGCGCAGACCCACCCATTGAATCGCGCCGAGGCCGCCGACCTTGGCGATCGCCGCGCCGACCAGGCCGCCGATCAGGGCGTGCGAGCTGGACGAGGGGATCCCGGCCCACCAGGTCAGCAGGTTCCAGGTGATCGCTCCGCCCAGCGCGCCGAAGATCAGGCGGTCGCTGATCACGTGCGGGTCGACGATGCCCGAGCCCACCATCTTGGCCACGCTGGTGCCGAAGAACAGGAAGGCGATGAAGTTGAAGAACGCCGCCCACAGCACCGCCCAGCGGGCGGACAGCACTCTCGTGGAAACGATCGTGGCGATCGAGTTGGCGGCGTCGTGCAGGCCGTTCAGGAAGTCGAACGCCAGGGCGACGACGACCAGGAAGACCAGGATCAGGAGCGTGGCGTCCACGGGCTCAGACCTGCTCGACGACGATGCCGCTGATGCGGTTGGCCACGTCCTCGAAGCGGTCGACGACCTTTTCGAGGTGGCTGTAGATGTCGACCCCGACGATGAAGGCCATCGGATCACCGGTCCGATGGGCCATGAACAGGTCCTTGCGGCCCTGGTCGTACATCTGGTCGGCCTGCTCCTCGATCTGGGTGATCTTCACCGCGATCTCGCTGAGCTTGCCGGCGTTGACGCGCATCTTCGGCAGCAGGCCCACGGCCTCCTCGGTCAGCTTGGCCGCCTCGACGATGATGCGGGTCATCTCGCGCATGTGCGGCTCGAAGGTCTTGACCTCGAACAGGCTGACGACCTTGGCGGTCTTGCGCATCTGGTCGATGGCGTCGTCCAGCGAGGTGGTCAGGTCCTGGATGTCGCTGCGGTCGAACGGGATGATGAAGCTGCGGCGCACGGCGACCATCACCTGGCGGGTGACCTCGTCAGCCTCCTCCTCATGCTGGTAGACGCGGGCGCTGGCGGCCTCGACGGCGTCGCCGCCGGCCGTCATGTCGTGCAGGGCCTCGGCCCCGGCGACCAGGGTCCGCGCGTGGGCGCAGAACAGCTCGAAGAACGCGTCTTCCTTCGGCATGACCGCCTTGAACAAGCCCAGCATCGTGCTTCTTTCCCTCGTGCGAAGCGGTTGGTTTTCGCCTCGATACGCGAGGCGGCAAATCCGTGCGGAACGGCGTTCATCCGTGAACGGACCGCCGCGCGGCGCACCGGAACCACGGAAGGATTTGGTCGTCAAATCCTATCTGTGAAACTTGTGTGACAGTCCTCGCGTGAACGGCGGCGTTGAGGCAGGATCGCCGCAACCTAGAGGAACGGGAGTTGCGTCATGGCGTTCACGCTCACCATCAATGGAGAAACGCGGACAGCGGACGTCGAGGGCGACACGCCGCTGCTGTGGGTGCTGCGCGACACGCTGGGCCTGGTCGGCGCCAAGTACGGCTGCGGGGCGGCCCTGTGCGGCGCCTGCACGGTCCACCTGGACGGCGCGCCGGTCCGGGCTTGCGTTACGCCGGTCAGCCGCGTGGGCAAGAAGGCCGTGACCACGATCGAGGGCGTCGGCAAGACTCCGGTCGGGGCCAAGGTCCAGGAAGCCTGGAAGGCCATCGACGTGCCCCAGTGCGGCTACTGCCAGGCCGGCCAGATCATGTCGGCCACGGCTCTGCTGACCGCCACGCCCAAGCCCACCGACGCGCAGATCGACGCGGCCATGAACGGCAACCTGTGCCGCTGCGCCACCTACATCCGCATCAAGAAGGCGATCAAGGTCGCCGCCGGCGTCAAGGCGGAGGCCTGATCATGACCGATCTGCTCGACAAGCCCTCGCGCCGCCTGTTCCTGCAAGCCGGCGCGGCCGCCGGCGGCGGGCTGCTGCTGTCGTTCAACCTGCCGGGCGCGGCGCGGGCGGCGGGCGCGCCTTCGGGGCCGGCCTTGAACGCCTTCGTCCGTATCGCCCCGGACGGGATCGTCACCATCGCCGCCAAGCGGCCCGAGATCGGCCAAGGCATCAAGACCTCGTTGCCGATGATGATCGCCGAGGAGCTGGACGTCGACTGGGCCAAGGTCCGCATCGAACAGGCCCCGGTCGACGCCAAGGTCTATGGCGAGCAGTCGGCCGGCGGCTCGACCTCGACCCCCGACGAGTGGGAGCCGACCCGCCAGGTTGGCGCCGTGGGTCGCGCCATGCTGATCCAGGCCGCCGCCCAGCGCTGGAACGTCCCGGCCGCGGGCCTGATCACCGAGCCCGGCGTCGTCGTCGACCCGGCCGGCAAGCGCCGCATCGCCTATGGCGAGCTGGTCGAGGCCGCCGCCAAGCTGACGCCGCCCGATCCCCAGACCGTGCCGCTGAAGGATCCCAAGGCCTACCGCATCGTCGGCAAGCCGCACGGCCAGTTCGACAACGCCGCCATCGTGACCGGCCAGCCGCTGTTCGGCATCGACGTGCGCCTGCCGGGCATGCTGTACGCCACCTTCCTGAAGGCCCCGGTGTTCGCGGCCAAGGTGGCCAAGGTCGACCTGGCCCCGGCCAAGGCCGTCAAGGGCGTGCGCGACGCCTTCATCGTCGAGGGCGGGACGGCGCTGGAAGGCCTGCTGCCCGGCGTGGCGGTGGTGGCCGACAGCTGGTGGGCGGCGCGCAAGGGCCGCAACGCCCTGGAGGTGACCTGGGCCGAGCACCCGACCTCGGCTCAGAGCACGGCCGGCTTCGCCGCCCAGGCCGCCGAGCTCGCGAAGCAGCCGCCGCAACGCACCCTGCGCAAGGACGGCGACGTCGACGCGGCCCTGAAGGGCGCGGCCAAGCGCGTTCAAGCTTCGTACGACTACCCGTTCATTGCCCACGCCACCCTGGAGCCGCAGAACTGCACGGCGTCGTTCAAGGACGGCAAGGTCGAGATCTGGGCCCCGGCCCAGAACCCGGAGGACGGCCGCGAGCTGGTCGCCAAGACGCTGGGCATCAGCCAGGACGACATCACCATCCACTTCACCCGCAGCGGCGGCGGCTTCGGCCGGCGGCTGATGAACGACTTCATGGCCGAGGCGGCGTGGATCTCCAAGGCGGTCGGCGCGCCGATCAAGCTGGTCTGGACCCGCGAGGACGACATCCAGCACGACTTCTTCCGCCCGGCCGGCTGGCACCATTTGAGCGCCGGCCTCGACGACAAGGGCGAGCTGGTCGCCTGGCGCGACCACTTCATCAGCTTTGGCGGCGAAAAGACGTTCGTCCGGGCCGGCAACATCAGCGGCAATCAGTTCCCCGCTCGCGCCGTGGCCAACTACGCCATGGACGTCTCGACCATGCCGCTGGGCGCGCCCACGGGCTGGCTGCGCGCGCCGGGCAACAACGCCATCGGCTGGGTGATGCAGAGCTTCACCGACGAACTGGCCCTGGCGGCCGGCGAGGACCCGGTCGCCTTCCGCCGCCGCCTGCTGGGCGAGCCACGCCTGCTGGGCGAACCGGGCAAGGGCGACAGCTTCCACACCGGCCGCATGCGCGGGGTGCTGGACCGCGTCGCCGAGATGTCCGGCTGGGGCCGCCAGGTTCCGAAGGGGACCGGCCTGGGCGTGGCCTGCCACTACAGCCACCAGGGCTATGTGGCGGTGGTGGTCGAGGCCTCGGTGGGCGAGGGCGGGGCTCCCAAGGTCCACAAGGCCTGGGCCGCGGTCGACGTCGGCCGCCAGATCGTCAATCCCAGCGGGGCCGAGCAGCAGGTGCAGGGCTCGGTGCTGGACGCCATCGGCGCGACCCTGCGCCAGAAGATCACCATCGAGAACGGGGCGGTGGTCGAGAGCAATTTCGGCGACTTCCCGCTGCTGCGCATGGCCGAGGCACCGCCCGTCGAGGTGGCCTTCGTGCTGTCGGACAACAAGCCGACGGGCCTGGGCGAGCCGGCCTATCCGCCGACGCCGCCAGCGCTGTGCAACGCGCTTTTCGCCGCCACCGGCAAGCGCCTCCGCACCCTGCCGATCGGCGACCAACTGGCTTGATTTCGAGACGCCGTGCTAGGAGCGTTGCAACCGCTCCTAGCAAGGTCTTCCGATGTCCCCCGTCCCGTCGCACGTCACCGTCGTCAGCCACCCGCTCGTCCAGCACAAGCTGACCAAGATGCGGGACAAGACGACCTCGACGAAGACCTTCCGCGCCCTGATGCGCGAGGTGGCGACCCTGATCTGCTACGAGATCACCCGCGACCTGCCGATGGACCCCGTCCAGATCGAGACGCCGGTCGCCCCGACCACGGCCTACGAGATCGCCGGCAAGAAGCTGGTCTTCGCCCCGATCCTGCGCGCGGGCCTGGGCATGTGCGAGGGCATGCTGGACCTGGTGCCCTCGGCCCGCGTGGCCCACATCGGCCTCTATCGCGACCACGCCACGCTGGAAGCGGTCGAATATTACTTCAAGGCCCCGGAAGACATCGCCGGCCGCCTGGTCATCGTCGTCGACCCGATGCTGGCCACCGGCCACTCGGCCATCGCCGCCATCTCGCGCCTGAAGGCGGCCGGCGTCACCAACCTGCGCTTCGTCTGCCTGCTGGCCGCCCAACCTGGCGTCGAGGCGCTACAGGCGGCCCACCCGGACGTGCCGATCTGGACGGCGGCGGTCGACGCCGAGCTGAACGCGCACGGCTACATCGTGCCGGGCCTGGGCGACGCGGGGGATCGGACGTTCGGGACGCGGTGAGGGGGACTTGGGGGTGGAGGGCGGATCTATCGCCTGGCGATGAAGCCCGCATCGGTGACGGCAGTAGTCGCGCCAAGGGACAGCATGACCTGTGCCAATTCCTCCGTTAGCCGAACCCCGACAAAGCCGATCTCTGTCCACGAAGGGTGATGAAGGTCGACGTCTTCAAACAGAGCCAACGCATCTTCATCGCCTGGTTCGTCGAGGGGCGCATTGAACAGTGTGACCTCAGGGCCGGAACCAGCTTCAGCCCAGACGCGCGTCGCTAGAGAACGGTTTTCCGGCGACTCTACCAACCAAGCCGCGTCACCGAGATTGGGATTTTCCCGACTACCGTAGGCGGCTTCGAAGATGGTCAGAATTCGCATAACCCAAAAATCTCATCTCACGCCTTGATCTGCAACGGGTCGAGAGCCGACCTCCCGGGTCGGGTGCGATCCTTAAATCTCTTGGAGGCTGCAGCGTGCAGGGCTGATCAGGTCAGTCCGCCGACACCGCCTCCGGCGGCCGCGCGCGGCGACGCGAAGCGTCGTCCTTGAGTGACCTGATCAGCCCTGCGATCGTCTCGCCGTGAGATGTAAAGAGGGCGGCGCCAAAACCCCTCTCTCATGCAGAGAGGGAGGGGCCCGCCGCATAGCGGTGGGAGGGTGAGAGGGTAGGCGAAGCCCCTGGACGATCTTGGCGCTGTTGCGAGGGATGTGCCGGCACGCCGGCTGAGGGTGCAACCACTCACCCTCCCACGCTTCGCGTGGGCCCCTCCCTCTCTCTCAGAGAGAGGGATTCACGGGGATTGGACGCGCTGTATCCCCGGTATTCGCGAGATCGAAATCAGCGATTTCAACGCCTTCTCACTTTTACGCGCCTCTGAATGATCTGCGTTCAGAACCGCTGCACAATCAATCCCGTCCCCGTCGCAAGGGGAGGGCGCTTGGATCCGGCCCGAAGCGGCGACGGGGATAGGCTGAGCGGGGTCGCCGTTAGGTCCCCGGCTGGCTCGTCAGGCCACGTGGCTTACTCTTTAGGAGCGCACGTGGATGACGGACTTGTCGGGACAAGGCCGAGCGGCGAAACGACAGGGCGGTGATCGTACAAGCCGCCTATCGTGGATCGCCGAGCTGGAGACGGAATAGCCGATCCAGTTGGTCCACGCCCGTCCGGGGGTAGCGGAGGCCCGAGCAGATAACGCTCACGCCCGCCGTCCTCACGGCAGAGAACAGCCTGGCGGAGCGGTAAGCGAGCCGAAACGCATACAAACACTCACGGTCATCCGGGTTCGCCCGGCCGCTCCGTCGCCTCCCCACCAAACTTCAGCGGTAAACCGCGTGAAGCCGATGTCACTTGCCCCCACCTGGCCGCTTCGCGGCCGTCCGCCCCCGGAGGGGGCGGAAGGTTGGCGCGACGCCTTCTTCCCCCTCCGGGGGAGGAGCGCCGCAGGCGCGGAGGGGGCAAGTACGGGGATTGAGCACGCTGTATCCCCGGCGTTCNTGGCCGCTTCGCGGCCGTCCGCCCCCGGAGGGGGCGGAAGGTTGGCGCGACGCCTTCTTCCCCCTCCGGGGGAGGAGCGCCGCAGGCGCGGAGGGGGCAAGTGACCAAACCCCACCGCGACCCATCGTCCCAGATTCACGATTAACCGGGATTCACCACGCCTCGCGACCCCGCCTTAACCATCCCGCCTCATCCTGTATTGAAATGGGATTGGAGGGGCGGATGGCCCAGCACGTGGAAACCCTGGTGATCGGCGCCGGTCCGGCCGGCCTGACGACCGCCTATACGCTGGCCAAGGCCGGGCGCGGCGTGACCGTGCTGGAGATGGACTCCTCCTACGTCGGCGGCATCAGCCGCACGGTGGACTACAAGGGCTTCAAGTTCGACATCGGCGGCCACCGCTTCTTCTCGAAGAGCCAGGAGATCGTCGACCTCTGGAACGAGATACTGCCCGACGACTTCATCGACCGCCCGCGCCTGTCGCGGATCTATTATCGCGAGAAGTTCTACGCCTATCCGCTGAAGGCCTTCGAGGCCCTGGCCAACCTGGGCGTCCTGACGGCGGCCAAGTGCATGGCCTCGTTCGGCTGGGCCAAGTTCCGCCCGATCGCCGCGCCGACCACCTTCCACGAATGGGTCCGCAACCAGTTCGGCGAGAAGCTGTTCTCGATCTTCTTCAAGACCTACACCGAGAAGGTGTGGGGCATGAGCTGCGACGAGATCTCGGCCGACTGGGCCAGCCAGCGCATCAAGGGCCTGGACCTGGCCGCCGCCATCGTCGACGGCGTCAAGCGCTCGCTGGGCGTCAAGGCCAAGACGGGGGCCAAGGCGACAGGGGAGGGCGCGCCCAAGACCCTGATCGAGAGCTTCCGCTATCCCCGCAAGGGGCCCGGCATGATGTGGGAGGCCTGCGCCGCCAAGATCACCGCCCTGGGCGGCGAGGTCCGCCTGGGCCGCAAGGTCGACGGCCTGCACTACGACAAGCTGGCCAAGATCTGGACGGTTTCGGTCTCCGGCGCCGACGGCAAGAAAGAGATCTACACGGCCAACGACGTCGTCTCCTCGGCCCCGATCCGCGAGCTGATGCAGGCGGTTTCGCCCACCCCGATCAGCGTCTTCCACGCCGGCGAGCTGATGTATCGCGACTTCATCACCGTGGTGCTGATCGGCAAGCCGCAGAAGGAGCTGCCGGACAACTGGATCTATATCCACGACCCGTCGGTGAAGGTCGGCCGGGTGCAGAACTTCCGCTCGTGGTCGCCGGAAATGATCCCGGACGGCGTCTCGACCTGCCTGGGTCTGGAATATTTCTGCTTCGAGGGCGACGGCCTGTGGACCAGCTCGGACGAGGACCTGGTCGCCCAGGCCAAGCGCGAGATCGGCAAGATCGGCCTGATGGAGCCGGCCGACGTCTACGACGCCTGCGTGGTGCGCCAGCACAAGGCCTATCCGGTCTATGACGACGCCTATGCCGAGCACATCAAGATGATCCGCCTGGACCTGAAGATGCACTTCCCGGGCCTGCACCTGGTCGGCCGCAACGGCATGCACAAGTACAACAACCAGGACCACGCCATGATGACCGGCCTGCTGACGGCCGAGAACATCATCGCCGGCGAGACCCTCCACGACGTCTGGGAGGTCAACGAGGACGCCGAGTACGGCGAAGCCGGCGTCTCCGGGGCCCGCGAGGCCCTGCGCAGCGAACGCGCCGTGCCCAAGAAGGTCGCCGCCTAGGATGGGCCTTGGTCTCCAGCTCCGGCGGCGGCTTCCCGAAGGCTTGCGGGAACTGGCGCTCTACGGCCTGGCCAGCGCCCTGGCGCTGGGCGTCGACTGGGGCCTGCTGCTGCTGCTGACCAAGCTCGGGGTGAACTACCTGGTCGCCTCCGGCGCCGGCTTCACCAGCGGGATCGGCGTGACCTATGTCCTGTCGGTCTCGATGGTGTTCCGCCATCGCCCGGTCGCCGACCGTCGGCGCGAGTTCGTGGGCTTTCTCGGGGTCGGCCTGGCGGGCCTGATCCTGACCCAGGGCCTGATGGCGCTTTGGGTCGAGGCGCTGCATTGGACGCCCGGCCTGGCCAAGATCCCGACCGCGGGCGTCGTCTTCCTGTTCAACTTCACCGTCCGCCGAGCGCTGCTGTTCCGCGCGCCCCGCGTCGACGCCGCCCGGCCGTGAGCCTGGCCGACCGCGTCTCCTCGTGGGCCAAGGGAGCCTGGCCGGGGCTGTTGGCGGCCTTCGGCCTCTTCCTGTTGAGCCGCGCCTATCCGGGCGTCTATCACGACGGCCGCCTCTATGTGGCGGCCGCCCTGGCCAAGCTGGATCCGTCCGGCGTGGGCAAGGACCTGATGTTCGTCCACGACGGCCAGTTCGGCTTCAGTCTCTACACGCCGATGCTGGCGCAGCTGATCCGCCTGCTGGGGATATCGGGCGGGACGATGGCGATCGTGGCCCTGACCCTGGTCCTCTGGTTCGCGGCGGCGGCGCTGATGGTCGAGCGCTTCCTGGCCGATCGGCCAGCGGGCTTGCGCTGGGCGGCCCTGGTCTTCGTGGCCACGCTGCCCTCGCTGTACGGCCCGTTGAACGTCATCGGTTTCGCCGAGCCCTATGCGACGCCACGCGGTCTGGTCGAGGCCGCGGGCCTCGCGGGCATGGCGGCCTATCTGTCGGGGCGGCGCTTCCTGGGCCTCGGCGCCTGCGCCCTCGGCATGCTGTTCCACCCGATCATGGGGCTGTGTTCGGCCGCGGCGATCGCGCTGGCGCTCTGTCTCGAGGACCGGCGCTGGCTCTGGGCAGGCCTGGCCGGCGTCGGCGCCATCACCCTGGCTGGCCTCGCCCATCTGCCCGTCGCCGATCGCATCGTCACGGTCATGGACCCGGCCTGGCGCGCGGTGGTCGAGACCCGCAGCCCGATCCTGTTCACCTCCCTCTGGCCGATCGAGGCCTGGAGCCGTTTGGCGGTTCAGGCCTGCACCCTGGCGGCGGGTGCTTTCCTGCTCGAGGGCAGGGCTCGGCGTCTGGCGCTCGGGGCGCTTGTCGCCGGCCTGCTCGGCGTGGCCGTCGTCGCCGTCCTGGGTGACCGGCTGTCGCTGCTGCTGTTCCTGCAGGTTCAAAGCTGGCGGACGCTCCAGCCACTGGCGGTGTTGGCCCTGGCCTGCCTCGCTCCGCTCTGCGCCGAACTTCCCCGCCGCGGTCCTTCGGGCCTTATCGCCCTGGCCTTGCTGGGGCTCGGTTGGATGTTCCGCGACCTGGGCGCGGCGGGCCTGCTGACCGCGCCTGTCGGCCTGCTCTTCGTGGCGGTGGGCGGCGCGATGCGTTTCAGTCATCCGAAGCTGTTTTCCGGGTTGGCGGCCGGTCTCCTGGCGGTGGCGGCCGGCCTCTGCGTCCAGCTGTACGTCGCCGGCCTGGTCCACAAGCTCGGGCGAATCGACGCCTACAGCCAGACAATCGTCTGGTTCAGTGACTTGCCGGGACTGCTGATCGCCTCGGTTCTCGGCGTCTGGCTCGCCAGGGCCTGGTCTCCGCCGCCGATCGCGATCCGTCTCGCCGGGGCCGCCGTCGTCGTTTTGCTGGCGGCCGCGCTCTGGGACGATCGGAGCGCCTTCGTCCGCTTTCGCGACAGGGGGCCGGATCCGGCCCTGGTCGCCCTGACCGCGGCGCGATCGGGGCCGGTGCTTTGGCTCGGCGGCGATGTCGAACCCTGGGTGCTGATGGGCCGCTCCAGCTGGTCCGCGAAGGTGCAGGGGGCTGGCGTGGTGTTCTCGCGACCTCTCGCCCTCGAGATCCGGGATCGCGCCAGGCGTCTCACCGAGGCCGGCTTGGTGGGCCAGGACTTCGAGCGGCCGCTCACCGTCCCCGCGCGGCGCCCGCCTTCGCCGGAACGTAAGCGGGTCGAGGCGTTCTGCGCCGCGTCGGACGCGCCGGCATGGATCATCTGGCCCCGCTGGAGCGACGCGCCGCCGCCGGAGTCCGCGCTCGCGGCCCACGACTGGACGCCCGGCGCGCCGTTTGTGAATGACTTGCTTGAGCTGGACGCGAAACGCGCCCCCCGGGCTGACCGCTATGCCGTCATTCCGTGCGCGGGCGAATGATCCGGCTGGTCGGCGGTCTTGCGCGCCGTCAGGCGGTTGGCGCTCCAGCAGACGAAGTGCACGAAGGCGTCAGCCAGGCCGACCATCGCCGCCAGCACGAAGAAGCTCGAAATCATTAGGATCGCCAGAACCGACATGATGGCCTCCTGCCGTTCCATTTAGCGGCGTGACGGAATTTCGGTTCCCCTGGCAGCGCTTCCAAAAACCGAAAAGCCATCTAAATGGTTGACAACGTTGTCACGCTTCCGGTGAATGGCGCGTCCGCGCAAAGACGGATTCCACGAATATCGTCACTAGGGAGTGGTGCAGTGATTGCGGTGTTGAAGTTCAATTTCGGGGGTGTCGCCCAATGACCGACGCCGCGATCGCCAAGGCCGCGCCCAAGAGCGGGGGCGTCAAGCTCGCCATCGTCTATGTGACGTGCCTGTTCTTCATCTGGGCGCTGGTCACCAACCTGCTGGACCCGCTGCTGAAGACCATGAAGACGGTCTTCACCCTGACCCCGGTGGAAGCCAACCTGACCGGCTTCGCCTTCTTTATCGCCTACGGCGTCATGTCGATGCCCTCGGCGGCGTTCCTGTCGAAGTTCGGCTACGCCAAATCGGTGATGGTCGGCCTGGGCGGCATCGTCGTCGGCTGCTTCATCGCCATCGCCGCGGCCAAGCTGCACACCTTCGCCCTGGTGCTGACCGCCCTGTTCGTGATGGCCTCGGGCATCACCCTGCTGCAGGTGGCCGCCAACCCGCTGATCGCCTCGATGGGCCGGCCCGAGGACAGCTCGTTCCGCCTGAACCTGTCGCAGTCGTTCAACTCGCTGGGCGCGGCCTGCGGCCTGTGGTTCGGCGCCAATTTCCTGCTCAAGGGCGAGATCTTCCAGAAGGGGATCACGATCACCGAGCCGATGCGTGAGCAGGCCCTGGGCTTCGTCTCAAACGTCTATTTCGTGATCGGTCTGGGCCTGGCCCTGTTCATCCTGGCCATCTTCTTCGTGCGCCAGCGGATCACCGACGCCGCGCCGAAGACCGGCCACTTCGTCAACCCGCTGACGGCTCTGTCGTCCAAATGGGCCAATCTCGGCTCGATCGGTATCTTCCTTTACGTCGGCGCCGAGGTGGCGATCTCGCTGAACCTGCTGCTGTTCATCGAGCAGGCGCACATCCTCAACATCCCGGCCGAGCAGGCCGGTAAGATGACCACCTTCTACATGGTCTTCGCCATGATCGGCCGCTTTGGCGGCTCGGCCTTGCTGAAGTCGTTCAAGGACTACGCCCTGCTGACCTTCGTGGCCCTGGGCGCGATCGCGCTCAGCCTAGTCGTGATCCTCACCAAGGACATGGTCCCCAGCGCCCATGCCGGCGAGGTGAGCCTGCTGCTGGCCACGGTTCCGGTGACGACCGGTCTGATCCCGGCCTTCGCGGCCCTGCTGATCGGCCTATTCAACTCGATCATGTTCCCGACCATCTTCACCCTGACCCTGCAGCGCTCGTCGGCCCCGGCCTCGGCGACCTCGGGCCTGCTGTGCATGGCCATCGTCGGCGGCGCCTTCCTGCCGCTGATCTTCGGCAAGATCGAGGAGATGACCGGCTCCAAGTCGCTGGCCTTCGCCGCGCCGCTGATCTGCTACCTCTACGTCCTGTGGTTCTCGATCGCGGCCAAGAAGGCCCCGACCCACGAGATCGAGGAAGGCGTGGCCAGCGGTCACTGACCGAACACCCACTCGCACCTGCAAGCGCGCCCCGGGAAGTCCATCTTCCCGGGGTTCTTTTTTGATCTCAGTGGGCGTCGGGCGGAGGAGGGGCCGCGCCCGCCAGGGGCGGCGGCTTGCAGAACGGCGCCATGACCAGGGCCGCCAGGAACAGCACGGCCATGATGCGGAAGACGTCGTTGAAGGCCAGGGTCAGGGCCTCGCGGCCGACCACCCGGGCCAGCTCGCCCTGCATGACCAGCGCGGCCTGGGCGGCGTCGGGCGTACGCTCGGCGATGCGGGCGGCCAGGGTTCCCAGCGCGTCGGTTCCCGAGCGGCCGGCCTCGCCCAGCGCCTCGCCGAACCGGGCCACGTGGATCCGGGCGTTGTCGCCCAGCCAGGTGTTGACGACCGCGATGCCGATCGCGCCGCCCAGATTGCGCATCAGGTTGAACAGGCCCGAAGCGTAGCGCAGCTCGGCCGCCTCGAAACCGCCCAGGGCCAGGGTCACGCTGGGCACGATGCACAGCATGATCGCGAAGCCCCGCAGCGCCTGCGGGCCCAGCAGCGCCATGAAGCCCCACTCGCTGGTCATGTGCGAGGTCAGCCACAGCGCCGCGGCGAACAGGGTCAGGCCGATGCTGACGGTGATCCGGGCGTCCACCCGCGTGGACAGCCGCGCGGCGATCACGGTCGACAGGATCTGGGCGATGCCCGTGACCACAACCGTCGTGCCGATCTCCAGGCTGTCATAGCCGCGCACCCGGCCCAGGAAGATCGGGATCAGATAGGTCGAAGAATAGAGGCCGAAGCCGATCACCAGGTTGAACAGGCAGGCGAAGGCGAAGGTCGGCTTGCGGAACGGCGACAGCTTGACGATCGGTCCGCCTGATCGGAGCGAGCGCTCGATGAACAGGCCCAGCGCCACCAGGGTCACCCAGGCGGCGATGGCGATGCCGTCGTCCTCGAACCACTGCCGGCGCGGACCTTCCTCCAGCACGTATTCCAGTCCGCCCAGCAGCACGGCCATCGCGGCCAGGTGCGAATAGTCGATGGTCTTCAGCATGGAGAGCTTGGGCCGATCGACCTTGATCACGTTGATCGCCAGTAGCGTAACCAGAGCCCCTGGAACGATGTTGATGTAGAAGATCGAGCGCCAGCCGATGGCTTCGGTCAGCCAGCCGCCGACCGTCGGGCCCAGGGTCGGGGCCAGCACCGAGACCATGCCGAGGATCGCCGGGATCATCGCCCGCTGCGGGCCCGAGAACATGGCGAAGCCGGTGGCGAACACGGTCGGCACCATGGCCCCGCCGGTGAAGCCTTGCAGCACCCGGAACAGGATCATCGAGTTGATGTCCCAGGCCATGCCGCACAGGGCCGACGAGATCGTGAACAGCCCGGCCGACAGAGCGAACAGCCACCGGGTCGACAGCGCCTGGGCCAGGAAGGCGGCGAACGGGATCATCACCAGCTCGGCCATCAGATAGCCGGTCTGCACCCAGCTGATCTCGTCCGGTCCGGCCGACAGGCCCGCCTGCACGCTGTTCAGCGAGGCGGCGACGATCTGGATGTCGATCAAGGCCATGAACTGCCCGAACGCCATCACCGCGAAGATCAGGAACTTGGTCGGGGTGGGCAGGGCGCCCGGATCGATCGGCTTGGCGGCGTCGCTCATGGTCTGATCCCAGGGAGCGCCCCTTGAAAGTATGACGCCTATCATATTATATGCGTCATATAATCGAGGCCGCAAGATGCGTTACGACAACGAGCACAAGGCGCGCACCCGCCAGAAGGTGCTGGACGAGGCCGCCAAGGCCATCCGCGAGGAAGGGCCGCACCGCCTGGGCGTGGCCGGGGTCATGGCCCGCGCGGGCCTGACGCACGGGGGCTTCTACGCCCACTTTCCGTCGAAGGAGGCCTTCGTCGCCGACGCGATCGCCCACATGTTCGAAGGCGGGCCTACGGCCATGCTGGAAAAGGTGAAGGGCCAGCCGCCGCGCGAAGCCTTGACCGGCTACATCGACTTCTACCTGTCAGCTCGGCACCGGGACTCGCGGACAGGCGGATGTCCGTTGCCCTATCTGGCCGTCGACGCGCCTCGTCTCTCCGAACCGTCCCGCCAGCGCTACGCCAAGGGCGTGGCCCATCTGACGGGCATCATCGCCACGCACCTCTCGGCCCTTGGCCGCGACCACCCCGAGGACGAGGCCAGCTCGACCCTGGCCGAGCTGGTCGGGGCCGTGACCCTGGCCCGGGCCGAGCCCGATCCGGACCGTTCCAACGCCATTCTCGAACGCTCGCGCGCGCACCTGAAACGCCGCCTCGGCCTGGAGGCCGCCCAATGACCGACGCCACCTTCGAAGACGCCTCGGGCGTCGCGACCAAGCAGACCGTGAAGGCCCGCAAGGCCCCGTTCTCGCGCAAGACGGTGCTGGCCGTGGGCGGCGCGCTCGTCGTGGCGGCCGGCGGCGCGGCGCTGATCGCCATGCCCAAGGGCTCGGTCTCGACCGACGCGGCCTATGTCCAAGCCGACAGCTCCAGCGTCGCGCCCAAGGTGCGCGGCCTCGTGGCCCAGGTGCTGGTCGGACACAACCAGACGGTCAAGCGCGGCGACGCCCTGGTCCGCATCGATCCCGAGGAGTTCGACGCCCGCGTCGCTTCGGCCGAGGCCGACATCGCCAATGCCGAGGCCGCCGCCGCCAGCGCCCGCGCGGCCTTGATCTCGCTGGACGCCGAACAGCGCCTTGCGGGCTCGAACATCCGCGCCGCCCAGACCGCGATCGCCGCCGCCGACGCCGAGAACGTCCGCGCCCAGGCCGACCGCAAGCGCTATGAGGACCTCGCCGACAGCGGGGCGGTGGCGCGGCGCGATGTCGAACGCTTTCGCGCCGCCGCCGTTGGCGCCCAGTCGGCCGCCGATCGCAGCCGCGCCCAGCTGTCCGTCAGCCAGGACGAGGCCGCCGTCACGGGCGCCAAGCGCGCCACCCTGTCGGCCAACCTCGCCCAGGCCCAGGCCGCCGTGGCGCGCGCCCGCGCCGCCTTGATCCTGGCCCGCCAGGACCAGAACCATACCGTCATCGTCTCGCCGATCGATGGCGTGGTCGGCGATCGCCAGGCCGAGCCTGGCGACTACGTCCAGCCCGGCACGCGGCTGATGACCATCGTACCGATCAAGGCGCTCTACGTGACCGCCAACTTCAAGGAGACTCAGGTCGAGCGGATGCTCCCGGGGCAGGAAGCGACGATCAAGGTCGACGCCCTGGGCGGCAAGACGCTGAAGGGTCACGTCGAGAGCTTCGCTCCGGGCTCGGGTTCGCAGTTCTCGCTGCTGCCGTTCGAGCCGGGCACGGGCAACTTCACCAAGATCGTTCAGCGCGTGCCGGTCCGCATCCGCATCGATCCCGGCCAAGCCGAGGTCGCTCGGCTGCGGCCGGGACTGTCGACCACGGTGAAGGTGCGGCTGGAGGACTAGGTCTTCCGGCTCCGCGGACTGGCGCCGGTCCAGCGCTTGAAGGCCCGGGAGAAGGCGCTGGTTTCGGAGAAGCCGACCAGATAGGCGGTCTCGTTGACCGATAGGCGCTCGAGATAGGTCTCGGCCATCTTGTGACGCAGGGCGTTCAGCACGCGGTCGAAGCTGGCTCCTTCGGCGCGCAGGCGGCGATAGAGCGTCTGGCGGCTGAGGCCCAGCGCCTTGGCGATGTCGTCCATGGCCAGTTCGCCGGTGTGGAGCCGCGGGATCAGCAAGGCCTCGACCCGGCCGCGCGTGGTCTTCGTGGCTTCCAGGCTCTTGAGCAGCGCGTCGGCGTGGCCGTTGAACATGCCGAACGCGTAGCGGTTGGGACGATGGATCTCGAGCGCCAGCCACGCCTCCTCGATACGCAACGCGTTCCAGGCCGCGCCGAAGGTCACCGGCGCCCGCAGGATCCGCTCGTACTCGGCGGCGTGGGCGGGGCGCGACCGGGTCAGATGCACGGCGCGGACGAAGGCGAAGTCCGGATAGTGGCGGGCCATTTCGCAGACGAACCGGCCCAGCGCCGCCTCGACCAATTCGGGGAAGTCCTCGGCGTTCGAGCAGCGGTCCTCCAGCCACAGCTCGCCGTCACGGCGCGCCAGCTGGAAGCGCGGACCGTCGGAGACGCCGTCGACCTCGACCACCAGCCGCGAGAAGCGGTTCAACTGCTTCAGCGCCCCGCCCATGGTGTCGGCCGACTGGCAGATCAGGCCGACGATCGACATCTGTTCGAAGCGGGTGGCCTCTGGGAACTTCAGGGCCAGGGCCGGCTCGCCGGTCATCGCCTGGCCAGCTCGGTAGAGCGCCTTGTAGGCCGCCAGCGGCACACGGGCGTCCTGGTCGGCGAAGTCGACCGGGCGGACGCCGGTCCGCGCCAGCAGGGCGTCCCGATCCGCGCCCAGCGACACGGCGAACGCCAGCAGGGCGCTGAAGAACCCGCCCGATACGGTCGCCTGGGTCCGCACGCTCTCGCCGGGGCCGCTTTCGTGGGGGACGCTCGCCATGGGCCGAGCGGTAGCAGGGTGATCGCCAGGGTCAAGTTCATGGCGCTGCGCGTCATGGCTCCGGCCGGCGTTGATCCCTAGCCTGGCTCCGAGGGATGCTTGTCGGGACGGGATTTGCGTATGAAGTCGACCGCCGCCAAGGCGCTGAGCCTTTCGGCCGCCGCCTGGTTCGTCGCCCTGGTCGGAGGGCTCTGGGCTTTCGGGATCTATATCGTCGGCCTCTACGGCGTGGGCGCGGCGACCGGGAACTGGGAGCGCTGGAACGCCGTGCTGCCCAGCGGCCACGGCTATACGCGCGGCGACACGGCGGGGAACCTGGCGCTGGGCGTCCACCTGCTGATGGCGGTGTTCGTCACCTTCGCCGGCGCGATGCAGTTGGTTCCGGCGCTGCGAGCGAAAGCGCCGGCCTATCATCGCTGGAACGGGCGGATCTTCATCGCGGTGGCCTTCGCTATCGCCGGGTCAGGCCTCTACATCGCCTTGACGCGGGGTGCGGTGGCCGGGGTCTACATGGCGGTCGGCAATACGCTGAACGCCGTGCTGCTGATGACCTGCGCGGGTTTGGCGCTGAAGTTCGCCGTGAAGCGGCGGTTCGACCTTCACAGGCGCTGGGCGCTGCGGGCCTTCGTTCTGATGTTGGGCGTCTTCTTCTATCGCCTGGGCATGATGCTGTGGTTTGTCGCCAATCGAGGCCCTGTCGGCCACACCGACGCCTTCGACGGCCCGTTCGACATCTTCCTGGCCTTCGCCCACGTCCTGCTGCCCCTGGCCGTGCTGGAGCTCTATCTGCTGGCGCGAGACAAGGGCGGGGTCCTCGCCAAGTGGGCCATGGCCGGCGGGATGACGGTGGCCACCCTGGCGACGGCGGCGGGCGGGTTGCTGGCGGCGATCGGTCTGTGGTTGCCGCGTCTTTAGGCAGATCAGTTTTCCTGAAGGAGCCTGTGGAAAAACCTCGCTCGTAAATCCCACCGCGCGGCACGACATTGACGCCTTGAGTTGCCAAGGAACGAACATGGCCGCCGCCCAAGCTAAAAGCAGCCGCTTCATCAGCGGGTTCGGGATCCAGGTCCTGGCCGCCATGGTCGTGGGCCTGGGCCTCGGCTTGCTGGCGCGCAACCTGGGACCGGCGGAAGGGCAGGCGGGCTACGTCCTGGCCGAGACCCTGCACCAGGTCGGGGCGATCTTCATCCAACTGCTGCGCACCCTGGTGCCGCCGCTGGTGTTCACGGCCATCGTCGCCAGCATCGCCAATATCGCCCAGATGCAGAACGCCGCCCGCCTGGTCTGGCGGACCCTGTTCTGGTTCGCGGTCACGGCCCTGATCGCGGTGCTGATCGGCATCGCCCTGGGCTTGATCCTGCAGCCGGGCCTGCATACGTCGGTCGCCGCCGCGGCCGCCAAGGCGCCCAAGACCCATGGCTCGTGGCTGGACTTCCTGACCGGCCTGGTGCCCGGCAACATCCTGGGCCTGGCCGCCTCGACCAAGATCTCGGACGCCGGCGCGGCCACGACCTCGCTGTCGTTCAACGTCCTGCAGATCGTGGTGATCTCGCTGGTCGCCGGCGTCGCGGCCCTGAAGGTCGGCGAGGCGGGCGAGGCCTTCCTGAAGTTCAACGCCTCGGCCCTGGCCATCGTGCGCAAGGTGCTGTGGTGGGTGATCCGCCTGACGCCGATCGGCACCATCGGCCTGTTCGGCAACGCCGTGGCCCAATATGGCTGGACCACCCTAGGCCAGCTCGGGGCCTTCACCGGCGCGATCTATCTCGGCCTGGCCCTGGTGCTGCTGGTCGTCTACCCGACGATCCTGGCGCTGAACGGCCTGAATCCGGTGAAGTTCTTCCAGGGCGCCTGGCCCGCGATCCAGCTGGGCTTCGTGTCGCGCTCGTCGGTCGGCACCCTGCCGGTGACCGAGGCGGTGACCGAGACCAGCCTGGGCGTGCCGCGCGCCTATGCCGCCTTCGCCGTGCCGTTCGGTGCGACCACCAAGATGGACGGCTGCGCGGCCATCTATCCGGCGATCTCGGCGATCTTCGTGGCCCAGTTCTTCGGCGTGCACCTGGGCGTGTCGGACTATTTCCTGATCGTCTTCGTCTCGGTG
The DNA here is from genome assembly GCF_001425745.1 of Caulobacter sp. Root343. Lineage (GTDB taxonomy): Bacteria > Pseudomonadota > Alphaproteobacteria > Caulobacterales > Caulobacteraceae > Caulobacter. The sequence goes on from NZ_LMDF01000006.1 coordinate 816,639, forward strand.
ATCGGTTCGGCCGCCACGGCGGGCCTGACCGGCGCGACAGTGATGTTGACCCTGACCTTGTCGACCTTGGGCCTGCCGCTGGAAGGCGCGGGGCTGCTGCTGGCCATCGACCCGATCCTGGACATGGGCCGCACGGCCGTGAACGTCGCCGGCCAGGCCCTGGTCCCGACCATCGTGTCCAAGCGCGAAGGCATACTGGACCTCGACATCTACAACGCCGCTCGCGTTCCGGCCGAGGCGACCCTGCACGCGGCCGAATAGGCGAGCGCGGTTGCGCCCCCAAGTTGGTTGCAAGAGGGCCCTTTAGCGGCGATTTTGCCCGCTTGGTGAAGCGTCCCCGGGGGATTCCATGACTTTGAAGACGGCGAACGGCGCCCCCGTGGGGGCGAGCCGGCGCGGCTTCCTGTCCGGCGCGGCGGCCTTGGCGGGCCTGGCTGTCGCGACCCCGCGCGCCTTCGCTCGAGCCTCCAATCGCGTCGAGGCCCTGCTGGCCCAGATGACGATCGAGGAGAAGGCCGGCCAGCTGTCGTGCTTCGCCGACATGATCCGGCCGCCGATCGGCGACATGAACCCGCTGGTCAACATCCGCAACGCCCAGACCCTGACCGCCGAGGTCAAGGCCGGGCGGATCGGGGTGCTGATGAACGGCGTCGGGGCCCAGGCCGCCTACGACACCCAGAAGGCCGCGGTCGAAGGCTCGCGCCTGAAAATCCCGCTGCTGTTCGCCGCCGACGTGATCCACGGCTTCCGCACCGTGTTCCCGATCCCTCTGGCCGAGGCCGCCAGTTTCGATCCGCACCTGGCCGAGCGCACCGCCCGGGCGGCGGCCGTCGAGGCCACGGCCACGGGCTTGCACTGGACCTTCGCGCCGATGGTCGACGTCGCCCGCGATCAGCGCTGGGGCCGCGTGGCCGAGGGCTCGGGCGAGGACGTCTTCCTGGGGGCGGTGATGGCCGCCGCCCGCGTGCGCGGCTTCCAGGGCAAGGACCTGAAGGCCGACGACAGCATGCTCGCCACGCCCAAGCACTTCGCCGCCTACGGCGCGGTGACGGCGGGGCTGGAATACAATTCCGTCGAGCTGTCGGAAGCGACCCTGCGCGAGGTGCACCTGCCGCCGTTCCAGGCCGCCTTTGCGGCGGGGGCCCTGACCGTGATGTCGGCCTTCAACGACGTGAACGGCGTGCCCGCCACCGCCAACAAGCGCCTGCTGACCGACCTGCTGCGCGGGGAGTGGGGTTTCAAGGGCGTGGTCATCTCGGACTACACCGCCGACCAGGAGCTGGTGGCCCACGGCTTCGCCGCCGACGACCGTGACGCCGCGCGCCTGGCCATCCTGGCCGGCGTCGACATCAGCATGCAGAGCGGCGTCTACATTCGCTATCTGCCGGAACTGGTCGCCTCGGGCGCGGTGCCGATGGCGACCGTCGACGCCGCCGTGCGGCGGGTGCTGTCGCTGAAGGAGGCGATCGGCCTGTTCGACAATCCCTATCGCTCGCTCGATCCCAAGGCCGAGGCTGCACACACCGCCACGCCGGCGATGCGGGCGCTCAGTCGGGAAGCCGGCGGTCGGTCGATCGTGCTGCTGAAGAACGACCGCGCCCTGCTGCCTTTGCCCAAGGCGGGCAAGCGCCTGGCGCTGATCGGCCCCTTCGCGGACGATCGCGAGAATGTACTGGGCGCTTGGGGCGGCTTCTTCGCCGACCGGCGGCTGAACGTCGACCTGGCCACGGGGCTGCGGGCCCAGATGGCCGACCCGAACAGCCTGATCGTCGAGCGCGGTTGCGAGGTCGAGACCACCATCGCCGGTGGCTTCGAGCGGGCCGTGGCCGCGGCGCAGGCCGCCGATATCGTCCTGCTGGCGATCGGCGAGAGCCAGGACATGACCGGCGAGGCCAAGTCGCGCACCGACATCCGCATCCCCGCCGTGCAACAGCGCCTGGCCGAGGCGATCGCCGCCACCGGCAAGTCCGTCGTCGTCCTGCTGCGCCACGGCCGCGCCATCGCCCTGGAAGGCGTGGTGCGCGACGCGCCTGCGATCCTGGCCACCTGGTTCCTGGGCAGCGAGATGGGCAACGCCGTGGCCGACGTGCTGTTCGGGGCGGTGAACCCGTCGGGCCGCCTGCCGGTCAGCTTCCCGATCGACAGCGGTCAGGAGCCGTTCTTCTACAATGGCCGCACCACGGGGCGTCCGGCGCCCGCGGATCCGAACGGCCAGGAGTACAAGGCGCGCTGGCGCTCGATCCGCAACGACGCCCTATATCCGTTCGGCTTCGGTCTGACCTACGCCAGCTTCGCGGTCTCGGACGTGAAGCTCAGCACCGCGCGTCTGGCTTGGAATGACACGCTGCACGTCACCGCCAAGGTGCGCAACGTCGGTCAGGTTCACGGCGAGCACGTGGTCCAGCTGTATATCCGCGATCGTGTGGCCAGCCGCACGCGGCCCGTGCGCGAGCTGAAGGGCTTCCAGCGGGTGTCCCTGGCTCCGGGGGCCGAGCGCGAAGTCAGGTTCGAGCTGAAGCGCGAGCACCTGATGTTCGTCGGCGACAATGACTACTGGCTCGCCGAACCGGGCGTTTTCGACGTCTGGATCGCCAATTCCTCGGTCGATGGCCTGGGCGCGAGCTTCGAGCTGCTGGCGGCGGGGCAGGGCTGAAGCCGAATCGATCCGTTAGGAAATTGGTCTTGAATGTGGCGGGCGCGGCTTTTCGTCGCACTTGGACTGGTCGTCGGAAAGCAAAATACGGCAATATCGGAACAGTGAACGGATGATCCAGGTCCAGGCCAGGCCCTTGTCTTGCAAGGCTTTGTTGCAATTCTAGGCGTCAAAATCGGCTCGACTCGGGGCTTGGTCGCTCGCAAGAGTAGCGCTGCGTCCGCATGTCTCGTTGAAAGGTCTTGGAAAGGAAATAAGGTTACGCCGATCAGGCCGTAGTGCGGCTTGTTGTCGGGACGCTTGAGTTGGGGGGCGTCTCCAGATTGCTATGTGACGCGCTCGGGGGCGTGTCCACCCAGCAAGGATGGATGCATGTCGATCTCGAGCCTTTCCGCCGCCCAGATCTCGAGCCTCACGGTCACCGCGATCCAAGGCCTGTCGACGACGGACATCCAGTCCCTCAGCGGGACCCAGGTCGCCGCGATCAGCGCAACCGGGATTGGCGCGCTCGCCGACACCCAGGTCGCCGCGCTCAGCACGACACAGGTCAAGGCGCTCACCGCCACCCAGATCCCGAAGTTCGCCACTTCGGTGACCTTCGACGTCACCCAGCTGACCCAGCTCTCGACCCAGCAGGTCTCGGCCCTGACCTCGACCCAGCTGGCCTCGCTCGACGTCTCCCACATCGCCGTCCTCAGCTCGACGCAGATCGGCGCGCTGTCGGCCACGAATTTCTCGGGCTTCGACGCCACCCAGGTCGGGCAGCTGAACGAGACCCAGATCAAGGGCCTCACCGCCAGCCAGGTGAAGGGTCTGTCGACCACCGACATCGGCGAACTGTCCGCGACCCAGGTCGGCGCCCTGTCGGGCGACCGCCTCGCGGCGCTCACCACCACGAATCTGTCGGCCCTGGACGGCACCCAGGTCAGCGCGCTCAGCACCACCCAGATCGCTGCGCTGACCCCGACGCAGCTGAAGGGCCTGACCACCACCGACATCGGCGAATTGTCCGCCGCTCAGGTCGGCGCCTTCTCGGCGGCCCAGGTCGGCGCGCTGTCGGCGACCAATTTCTCGGCCCTGAACGCCACCCAGACGGCGGCGCTGTCGGTCACCCAGATCAAGGGCGTGACCAACGACCAGATCAAGGGCCTGACGACCACCGACATCGGCGAACTGGCCGACACCCAGGTCGGCGCCCTGAACGCCTCGCAGCTGGGCGCCCTGGCTTCGACCCAGGTCCAGCAGCTGGCGACGACGCAATTGGCCGCGCTGGGCTCGACCCAAGTGGCCGCGCTCAGCGCGACGAACTTCTCGGCCCTGAACGCCACCCAGGTCGGCTCGCTGAGCGAGACCCAGATCAAGGGCCTGACGACGGCCCAGGTCGGCGCCTTGAACGCCACGGACGTGGGCGAACTGAGCACCACCCAGGTCGGGGCGCTCAGCGCCACGCAGCTGGGCGCGCTGACGGCGACCGCCTTCTCGGCGCTCGACGCCACCCAAGTCGCGACCCTGTCGACGACCCAGGTCAAGGGTCTGACGACCACCCAGCTGAAGGGCCTGTCGGTCACCGACGTCGGCGAACTGGCCGACACCCAGGTCGGGGCGCTCGCGGCCACGCAGCTGGCCGGCGTGACCGCCACCAACATCTCGGCGCTGGACGCCACCCAGGTCGCCGCGCTGTCGACGACCCAGATCAAGGGCCTGACCGCCGACCAAGTGAAGGGGCTCTCCACCACCGATATCGGTGAGCTGGCCGACACCCAGGTCGCGGCTCTGACCGCCGACCAGATCAAGAACCTCTCGGCCGCCAACATCTCGGCCCTGAACCAGACCCAGGTCACGGCGCTCACCAACAGCCAGGTCGCCGCCCTGACCACGACCCAGGTCAAGGGTCTGACGACCACGGACATCGGCGAGCTCTCGTCGACCCAGGTCGGCGCCCTGACGACCGTCCAGGTCGGCGCCCTGGCCACGACCCAGGTCCAGACGCTGACGACCACCCAGGTCGGCGGCCTGTCCTCGAGCCAGATCGGCGCGCTTTCAACGACGAACCTGACGCAGCTGGACGCTACCCAGGTCGGCACGCTCAGCACGACCCAGCTGAAGGGCCTGACGACCGCCCAGCTGGCCGGCCTCAGCACCACCAATATCGGCGATCTCGCCGACACCCAGGTCGCGGCCCTGTCCTCGACCCAACTGGGCGCCCTGACGGCGACCGGCTTCTCGACCCTGAACGCCACCCAGGTGGCGGCGATCACCGAGACCCAGATCAAGGGCCTGACGGCCACCCAGCTCAAGGGTCTGACGGCCACCGACATCGGCGAGCTGGCCGACACCCAGGTCGCGGCCCTGTCGGCCGCGCAGGTCGGCGCCCTGACGGCGACCAACGTCTCGGCCCTGAACGGCACCCAGGTCGCGGCCCTGACCACGACCCAGATCAAGGGTCTGACCGCCGACCAGCTGAAGGGCCTGTCGACCACCGACGTCGGCGAGCTTTCGACAACCCAGATCGGCGCCCTCAGCGCCGACCAGATCAAGAACCTGTCGGCGACCAACATCTCGGCCCTGGCCGGCACCCAGGTCGCGGCCCTGACGAGCACGCAGATCAAGGGTCTGACCACGACCCAGCTGGCCGGCCTTAGCACCACCGACATCGGTGAACTGGCCGACACCCAGATCGCGGCCCTGGCCACCTCGCAGATCTCCGCGCTCAGCCAGACCAATGTGAAGAGCCTGTCGACCACCCAGATCGGCGCGCTGAGCGCCTCGCAGGTGGGCGCGCTCTCGACCAGCAACTTCTCGGCGCTGGACGCCACCCAAGTCGGCGCTCTGAACGAGACCCAGGTCAAGGGCCTGACGGCCTCGCAACTGGGCGCCCTGAACGCGACCGACATCGGCGAACTGGCGACCACTCAGATCGCGGCCCTGGCCCCGACCCAGGTCGGCGCGCTGTCCGTGACCGGCCTGCAAGCCCTGGACGCCACCCAGACCGCCGCCCTGACCACGACCCAGATCAAGGGTCTGACGGCGACCCAACTGAAGGGCCTGACGGTCACCGACATCGGCGACCTCGCCGACACCCAGGTGGCCGCCCTGACGGCGAGCCAGGTGGGCGCGCTGACCGCCACGGGCTTCTCGACCCTCAACGCCACCCAGGTGGCGGCGCTGTCGACGACCCAGATCAAGGGCCTGACCGCCGACCAACTGAAGGGCCTCACCACCACCGACATCGGCGAGCTGGCCGACACCCAGGTGGCCGCCCTGACCGCCGATCAGATCAAGAACCTGACGGCAACCAGCGTCTCGGCGCTGAACCAGACCCAGGTCACGGCCCTGAGCAACAGCCAGGTCCAGGCGCTGTCGACGACCCAGCTGAAGGGCCTGTCGGTCACCGACATCGACGAGCTTTCGGCGACCCAGGTCGGCGCGCTGTCGGCCGCCCAGATCACCGCCCTGGCCTCGACCCAGGTGCAGGAGCTGTCGACCACTCAGATCGGCGGCCTGACCGCCACCCAGATCGGCGCGATCACCGCGACCAACGTCTCGCTGATGGACGCCACCCAGCTGGGCGCGCTGAGCACGACCCAGGTCAAGGGCCTGACGAGCAGCCAGCTGGCCGGCCTCAACACGACCAACATCGGCAACCTGGCCGACACCCAGTTCGCGGCCCTCTCGGCCAGCCAGCTGGGCTCCCTGAACGCCACCAACTTCTCGGCCCTGAACGCCACCCAGGTGGCGGCGCTGAGCGAAACCCAGGTCAAGGGCCTGACGGCGACGCAGCTGAAGGGTCTGACGACCACCGACATCGGCGAACTGGCGACGACCCAGGTGGCGGCCCTGTCGGCCGTGCAGATCGGCGCCCTGACCGCGACCAATGTCTCGGCTCTGAACGGCACCCAGGTCGCGGCCCTGACCACGACCCAGGTGAAGGGCCTGACCGCCGATCAGCTGAAGGGTCTGACGACCACCGACATCGGTGAGTTGGCCGACACCCAGATCGGCGCCCTGAGCGCGGACCAGATCAAGAACCTCTCGGCCACCAACCTGTCGGCGCTGGACGTCACGCAGACCGCGGCCCTGTCGGTCACCCAGATCAAGGGCCTGACCAACACCCAGATCGCCGGTCTGACGACGACCGATATCGGCGAGCTGGCCGACACCCAGATTTCCGCCCTGTCGTCCTCGCAGGTCACGGCTCTGAACGTGCAGAACCTGTCGGCGACGCAGATCTCGGGCCTCAGCTCCACGGTGATCGGCGCGATCGGCGCGACCAAGTTCTCGGCCTTCGACGCCACCCAGGTGGCGGCGCTGTCGGCGACCCAGATCAAGGGCCTGACGACCTCGCAGCTGGCCGGCCTGACGACCACCGACATCGGCGAACTGGCCGACACCCAGGTGGCCGCCCTGACGCCGACCCAACTGGGCGCGCTGACGGCGACCGGCTTCTCGGCCCTGAACGCCACCCAGGTGGCGACGCTGAGCTCCACCCAGGTCAAGGGTCTGACGGCGACGCAGCTGAAGGGCCTGACGGTCACCCTGACGGCGAGCCAGGTGGGCGCGCTGACGGCCACGGGCTTCTCGGCCCTGAACGCCACCCAGGTGGCGGCGCTGTCGACGACCCAGATCAAGGGCTTGAGCGCCGACCAGGTGAAGGGCCTGACGACCACCGACATCGGTGAGCTGGCCACGACCCAGGTCGCGGCTCTGACCACCGACCAGCTGAAGAACCTCTCCGCGGCCAATGTCTCGGCCCTGTCCGACACCCAGGTCGCGGCGCTGAGCAACACCCAGATCCAAGGCCTGACCGCGACCCAACTGAAGGGCCTGTCGGTCACTGACATCGACGAGCTTTCGTCGACCCAGGTCGGCGCGCTCTCGACCGCCCAGATCGGGGCCTTGGCCTCGACCCAGGTGCAGGAACTGTCGACCACCCAGATCGGCGGCCTCGCGGCCAGCCAGATCGCGGCGATCTCGACGACCAATGTCACGCAGCTGAACGCCACCCAGGTCGGCGCGCTGTCGACGACCCAGGTCAAGGGCCTGACCGCCGACCAGCTGAAGAACCTGACGGCCACCAACATCGGCGACCTCGCCGACACCCAGGTGGCCGCCCTGTCGGCGACCCAGCTGGGCTCGCTGACGGCGACCGGCTTCTCGACGCTGAACAGCACCCAGGTCAGCGCCATCACCGAGACCCAGATCAAGGGTCTGACGGCGTCGCAACTGAAGGGCCTGACGGTCACCGACATCGGCGAGCTGGCCACGACCCAGGTCGGCGCCCTCACCGCGTCCCAGATCGGCGCCCTGACGACCACGGGCTTCTCGGCCCTGGACGCCACCCAGGTCGGCGCGCTGTCGACGACCCAGATCAAGGGCCTGACCGTTGATCAGCTGAAGAACCTGACGACCACGGACATCGGCGAGCTGGCCGACACCCAGGTGGCCGCCCTGACCGCCGATCAGATCAAGAACCTGTCGACGACCAACCTCTCGGCGCTGTCGTCCACCCAGTCGGCGGCCTTGACGGCGACCCAGATCAAGGGCCTGACCAACACCCAGATCCAGGGTCTGTCGACGACCGACATCGGCGATCTCGCCGACACCCAGGTCGCGGCCCTGAGCACGGCCCAGGTCGGCGCCCTGACCACGACCCAGGCGCAACAGCTGTCGACGACCCAGATCACCGCGCTCAGCGCGACCCAGGTCGGCGCCCTGACGACGTCGGGCTTCTCGGCGCTGAACGCCACCCAGGTGGGCACGCTGTCGACGACCCAGGTCAAGGGTTTGACCAACAGCCAGCTGACCGCCCTGAACGCTACGGATGTCGGCGAACTGGCCGACACTCAGGTGGCGGCGCTGACGCCGACCCAGCTGGGCGCGCTGACGGCCACGGCCTTCTCGGCCCTGGACGCCACCCAGACCGCGGCCCTGACCACGACCCAGGTCAAGGGCCTGACCGCCACGCAGCTGAAGGGCCTGACGACCACGGACATCCCTGACGGCGAGCCAGGTGGGCGCGCTGACGGCCACGGGCTTCTCGGCCCTGAACGCCACCCAGGTGGCGGCGCTGTCGACGACCCAGATCAAGGGCCTCAACGCCGATCAGCTGAAGGGCCTCACCACCACCGACATCGGTGAGCTGGCGACCACCCAGATCGGCGCCCTGACCGCGGACCAACTTAAGAACATCTCGGCCGCCAACATCTCGGCCATGGCCGACACCCAGGTCGCGGCGCTGAGCAACACTCAGATCCAGGCGCTGTCGACGACCCAGCTGAAGGGCCTGTCGGTCACCGACATCGACGAGCTTTCGGCGACCCAGATCGGTTCGCTCTCGGCCGCCCAGATCGGGGCCTTGGCCTCGACCCAGGTGCAGGAACTGTCGACCACCCAGATCGGCGGCCTGACGGCCACCCAGATCGGGGCGATCGCGGCCACCAATGTCAGCCTGCTGAACGCCACCCAGGTGAGCGCGCTGTCGACGACCCAGATCAAGGGCCTGAACAGCAGCCAGCTGGCCGGCCTGAGCACCACCAACATCGGCGACCTCGCCGACACCCAGGTGGGCGCTCTGACCTCGACCCAGCTGGGCGCCCTGACCGCGACGGGCTTCTCGAACCTCAACGCCACCCAGGTGGCGGTGCTGAGCGAGACCCAGGTCAAGGGTCTGACGGCGACGCAGCTGAAGGGCCTGACGACCACCGACATCGGCGAGCTGGCCACGACCCAGCTGTCGGCCCTGTCGGCCGGCCAGATCGGCGCTCTGACGGCGACCAACGTCTCGGCCCTGAACGCGACCCAGACGGCGGCGCTGACCACCACCCAGATCAAGGGCCTGACGGTCGACCAGCTGAAGGGCCTGAACACGACGGATATCGGCGAACTCGCCGGCACCCAGATCCAGGCCCTGGCCACCAGCCAGCTGGCGGCCTTGTCGACGACCAACCTCTCGGCCTTCGACGCGACCCAGATGACCGCCCTGAGCGCGACCCAGGTCAAGGGCCTGACCGTCGACCAGGTGAAGGGCCTGACGACCACCGACATCGGCGAATTGGCCGACACCCAGGTGGCCGCCTTGACCAACGCCCAGATCGGGGCCCTGGCCACGACCCAGGCGCAACAGCTGTCGACCACCCAGATCGGCGCCCTCAACGGCTCGCAACTGGGCGCGCTGACGGCGACCGCCTTCTCGACCCTGGACAGCACCCAGGTCGGCGCTCTGACCAGCACCCAGGTGAAGGGTCTGGCCGCGACGCAGCTGTCGAGCCTGACGACGACGGACATCGGCCAGTTCGCCGACACCCAGATCGCCGCGCTCAGCATCCTGCAGTTGGCGGCCCTGTCGGCGACCAACGTCTCGGCGCTGGACTCGACCCAAACCGCCGCCCTGTCGACGACCCAGATCAAGGGTCTGACGGGAACGCAGCTGAAGGGCCTGTCGGCAACCGACGTCGGCGACCTGGCGGACACCCAACTGGCGTCGCTGACCTCGACCCAGCTGGGCGCGCTGTCGACGACGGTGATCGACACCCTGAACACCACCCAGATGGGCCAGTTGCAGGCTACGCAACTGTCCGGCCTGACCTCAACCCAGCTGGACTATCTCTCGACGACCAACATCTCGGCGATGTCCAGCACTCAGGCCAACGCCCTGACCGCCACCCAGGTGCAGAGCCTGAACGACTCGCAGATCGCCGCGTATCTGAACGTCAGCTGATCCTGGCCTACGCCGCTCGCGCCCACAGGCGCGAGCGGCGGACCGCTTCTCGGCCATTGGTCGAGCGTCCTTCCCCATGCCATGATCGTGTTCGGCTGACTCGCGCGCCATGTTCGCGCGCGGCTGTCGGCCGCCCACCGGTTTCAGGAAGACAATGGCCGACGTCGACACGCTGGATATGCTCAGCAAGCTGACCGCCGAGAATTGCCCGCTCGGCGACGTGATCACCCTGGCCGCGACCTTGGGGCAGGGGGGGCAGCCGGCCTTGGCCGACCAGGCCTACAAGGTCTGGATCCGCTTCAACCCTGACCATCCGCAGCTGTGCGTGGCGCATTTCAACCGCGCCGTCCTGCAGGCGGCCCTGGGCGATAACGCCGGGGCGGCGGCCTCTCTGGAAGCCGCTATCGCCCTGAACGCCGATTTTCTGCCGGCCTATGTGAATCTGGGTGGTCTGCAGGAGCGCGCTGGGCTGCACGAGTTGGCGATCGTCACGTGGGAGGCGGGCGCCAACCGCCCCGCCGTCATGAACGGCATGGGCGTCAGCTACGCCTTCACCTGCCTCAAGCAGATCGCGCGCCTGCTGGGCGAGATCCACCAGCCCGCCCGCGCCGAGATGGCCTTGCAGCGCGCCGCCGACCTGGATCCGCACGCGATGGACGTGATCGGACAACTGGTGGCCACGCGCCTGAGCCAATGCAAATGGCCCGCGTTGCAGCCAACCGACCGCTTGAGCCGCAAGACCCTGCTGAAGGGCGTCAACCCGCTGTCGATCGCCGCCTACACCGACGACCCCCTCCTGCAACTGGCCGCCGGCAACCGGTTCAGCGAGCGCGAGGCCAAGACCACGCCCGACCAGATTCGCGCCGACCGTCGCGACGCTCCGATCGATCTCGCGGGCCGCCGGCCACGGATCGGCTACATCTCGTCGGACCTGCGCGACCACGCCGTCGGCTATCTGATGGCCGAGCTGTTCGAGGTGCACGACAAGTCCAAGGTCGAGGTCTTCGCCTACTATTGCGGCCCCGAGTCCAGCGACGGCCTCAACACCCGCATCCGCGCCGCCGTCGAGCATTTCACCGACATTCGTCCGATGACGGACGACGAGGCCGCCCAGCGCATCGCCGAGGACGGCATCGACATCCTGGTCGACGTCAACGGCCACACCCGCGACGCCCGGACCGCCGTCTTCGCGCGCCGCCCTGCGCCGATCCTGGTCAATTGGCTGGGCTATCCCGGGACCATGGGCAGCGACTACCACCACTACATCATCGCCGATCCGTGGATCATCCCGCCGGAGATGGAGCTCTACTACTCCGAGGCCGTCCGCCGCATCCCCTGCTACCAGCCCAACGACCGCCGCCGGAAGGTGGACGAGCACGTCCCGACCCGGGCCGAAGCCGGTCTGCCCGAGGACGGCTTCGTGTTCTGCTGCTTCAACGGCACGCAAAAGATCACGCCGCACGTGTTCGACCGCTGGATGGAGATCCTCAAGCGCACGTCCGGCAGCGTTCTGTGGCTGCTGGACAGCAATCCCGAGACCAACGCCCGTCTGCGCGACGCGGCCGAGGCGCGGGGCGTCGATCGCACGCGCCTGATCTTCGCGCCGAAGATGCCGAATGCCGCTCACCTGGCGCGCTATCGCCTGGCGGACCTGTTCCTGGACACCACGCCCTACGGCGCCCACACCACGGCCTCGGACGCGCTGTGGATGGGCGTGCCGATGCTGACCTGGTCGGGCCGCTGCTTCGCCTCGCGGGTCTGCGGCAGCCTGGTGCGCAGCGCGGGCCTGCCCGAACTGGTGGTCGACAGCGCGCGGGCCTATGTCGAGAAAGCGGTCGAGCTCGGCGCCGACCGCGAAAGAACCCAGGCTCTGCGCGCGACGCTGGAGGCCAGCCGCGACGCCTGCGTGCTGTTCGACATGGACCTGCTGACCGCCAAGCTGGAGGCGCTCTACGACGAGATGATCGCCGAGCACCAGGCCGGCCAGCGGCCTCGGCCGAACCTTACCAATTTCGAGACCTATCTCGATATCGGCCTGTCGCTGGACCGCGACGACCGCGAGATGCAGGCCGAACCCGACCTGCACGGCCTCTATCGCCACGAGCTGGCCCGGCGTCACCAGGTCAAGGCCATCCCCGCCGACCACCGGCTGTGGGAAGGCGAAGCCCGGTGAATCGCCAGCAGCTGGAGGCGCTGAAACTCGACGGCTACGCCCCGCGCCACGTCCTCGATATCGGGGCCAATGTGGGGGACTTCACCCGCGACTTCCTGCAGGCGTTTCCAGACTGCGTCCCGACCCTGGTCGAGCCCAATCCATACTGTGAGGAGGCGCTCGCCCGGACGCCGTTCGAGCGGCACATGGTCGCCGCGTCCGACCAGAACGGCGAGGCCGAGCTGTTCCTGTCCAAGGACTGGCTGCAATCGACCGGGACCTCGCTGTACCGCGAGAACACCCACTATTTCCGCGACGAGATCATGGTCCGCCAGACGGCGCCCAAGGTCCGACTGGATGACCTGTTCGCCGGTCGCCGCTTCGACTTCGTCAAGATCGATACCCAAGGATCGGAGCTGGATGTCCTGCGCGGCGGGCAGGCCGTGTTGCGCCAGGCCGACTACATCCTGATCGAGATCTCGCTGGTCAATTTCAACGAGGGCGCGCCACCCGCCGAGGACGTCTTCGCCCAGCTGGCGGCCATGGGCTTCGTCCCGGCCGACGTCACCGAGTTCCATCGCCTGGAGGAGACGCACGACGGCATCCTGCAGATGGACTTTCTGTTCAAGCGCCGTGTGGCGCGCCCGTCGCAGTTCAGCCGACTGACGGCGCTGAACGACCTGGGCGGGCTGGTCGCCCATCTGCGGGCGCGCAAGGCGCAGAACGCGAGCTTCCGGGTCCTGCTGATCGGCGGCGGCCCTCCCGGCTGGCCCGAGGACCTGCGCGATGCGACCCTGGGCGGAACGGGCGCCGAGTTTCCCGGCGACCTCTCTGATCCGGACAGCTACCGCGCCGTCTTGGCGCATGTGGCGCGCGAGGGGCGGTTCGATTACGCCGTGACGCCGCACGCGCTGCAGGTTCTGGCGCGACCGTCGGTGCTGCTGGAGCGGCTGCCGCTGGTCGCCGAGGCGGGCTGGATCACCACGCCCTCGCGCTATCTGGAAGTCCTGAAGCCGGAAGGCGCGCATCGCGGCTTCGCCCATCACCGCTGGGGCGTGGACAGCGTCGACGGCGTTCTGGTCTTGGCGCCCAAGACGCCGTTGATCGAGCATCTGACCTTCCCGGGCGAAACGGTCTGGGAGCAGGCCCCGCGGCAATTCGAGTTGCAGGTCGGCTGGCGCGGCGGGCTGCGGTTCGAGGTTCTTGGCGGGGAAGGGGCTCTTCCCGGCCGCGAGCAGGCCTTGGCCCTGATGGGCCACTTCTTCGAGGGCGTCGCCCCCGGCGCCGACCTGGGGAGCGCAACGCCCGAGGCGCTGTCCGAAGAGGCCGGGATCGACGTCGCCGCCCAACTGGCCCAGGCGGTCGCCACCGCGCGCGATCCGCGCTCGGGCCTGCATCCGCTGGGGCGGATGAAATTCTACCACGACGCCGTCAGCCTGATCCTGTGCGAGCCCCTGACCCGCGAGCGTCTCGACCTGTTCGAGGCCCTGTTGGCCGAGGCGGCGGCCATGGACGTCCAGGCGCCCACGCCCGAATGGACCGACTGGGTGATCCACTATCGCGTCGTGATGGACTCCCTGACCGGCGCCAACCTCGACGGGCCCACGCCGGATGCGCCGGACGACGGTCCCCAGACCTTCCTGACCGGCGACGGCCAGACGCTCGACGGCGACGGTCTCAAGGCTCACGCCGACGCGCTGGGCGTGCAGGCGGTGTTCTTCGCCGCCGCCGACGAGCGCTATGTCGAGCTCTATGGCCGCTGGCTGGCCCTGTCGGTGCTCAAGCACAGCGACGTGCCGTTCCTGGTCGTCCTCCATGTGATCGGCGGCGGCGAGCGCCTGGCGGAGGCCGCCGCGACGGTCGGGATCGACGACCCGCGGGTGATCTTCACCGGCGACGGTTTCGACGCCTCGACCGTGAAGACCCTCTGCTACGAAGCTCCGCCCAAGGGCCTGATCGAGATCCCGGTCGCCCATTACCAGTCGGTGCGTTTCCAGCGCCTGGGCGGCCTGCTGGAGCTGCTGCAACGGCCCGTGTTCGTGTCGGACATCGACCTGCTGCTGCAGCGCGGCGTCTCGGACCTGCTGGAGCAATGGTCTCACGCCGATCTGGTGATCAACGAGAACGACCGTAACATCCAGGCCGGTTCGCGCATCACCGCCAACCTGCTGCTGGCCCGCCCGACCCCGGCGACGGCGGTCCTGCTGCGCTGGCTGCGGGCCTATCTTGATGAGCGGCTGTCGCGCGAGACCGTGACGCGGTGGATCGACCAGGTGGCCCTGAACCTGGCCCGCCATCACCTGGCGCTGCACGTTCCGGACGTCACGATCGGGGCCTTCGACACCTTCAGCGACATCAACAACGTCATGTTCAGCGAGTACGTGCCGGGTCACCCGTTCCGGTTCCTGTCGCTGTACCACGGCTTCGATACGTCGACGCTGGAGGAGTAGGGCGGCCTTCTTCCTCCCTATTAGGGGGGAGGTGGATCGATGCGAATACGCATCGAGACGGAGGGGGGGCGAAGCGGTGGTGCGTCCGCCACCTCACAGGGCCCCTCGACCGCCATTCGGCGGTCCCCTTCCCCCAGAGGGGGAGGAAAATCAGAACTCGGCGCGCGCCTTCATCAGCATCGCGCCGCCGGTCTCGGCCCAAAGCTCCGCGCCGCCATCGATCAACCGGCCTCGCGCCGTGATCGTTTCTCGGGCGAAGGCCGGCTTCAATGCCCGGAATGCGAAGCGCGTCAGCGGCCGCGCGGGCATGGCTTCCAGCAACAGCAAAGCGATCAAGGGCCCGTGGACCACGACGCCTGGATAACCCTCAACCTCCATCGCATAGGCCTGGTCGTAGTGGATGCGATGGCTGTTGGCGGTCGCCGCCGAGAAGCCGAACAACAGCACCGGATCGGTCACGGTCTCCCGGCTCCAGTCGGCGGGGGGCGAAGGCGCGGCGTCGGGCGTACGTGGCGCCGGCGGGGCGGCGGCGTAGACGATCGTCTGGTGCTCGCTGACACGAACCTCGCCCTGCTGACTGAACGTCCGGTCGACGGTGACGAAGGTCAGCGGCCCGCTGCCGCCGGCCTTCTCCGTGACGTCGGCGATGGTCTCGACCAGCTCGGTTTCGCGACCAGGGAGAAGGGGCCCGACGAAGCTCATCTCCGCCGCCGCGAACATCCGGCGCGGCGCCTCGATCGGCGGCAGAAAGAGGCCGCGCTTCGGATGGCCGTCCGGGCCGAGGTTCGACCGGGGAATGGACTCGGCCAGGCAGGCCCAATGCCAGGCGGGCGGGACCTCCGCCGGCGGCGCCGGGCGATCCAGCACCGCCGCCAGCCGCGCCAGGTCCGACGCTTCCAGCATCGCTGTCCGCCGCCGTTGGCGGCCGATCCAGTCGGCGAAGGCGCGCATCAGTACGAGCGCGGCAGGCCGAGCACGTGCTCGGCGACATAGGCCAGGATCAGGTTCGTCGAGATCGGCGCCACCTGGTAGAGCCGCGTCTCGCGGAACTTGCGCTCGATGTCGTACTCCTCGGCGAAGCCGAAGCCGCCATGGGTTTGCAGGCAGGTCTCGGCCGCGGCCCACGAGGCCTCCGAGGCCAGCATCTTGCCGATATTGGCCTGCTCGCCGCACGGCTGACCGGCGTCATAGCGGGCGGCGGCGTCATAGACGGTCAAGCGCGCGGCGTGGGCCTGGGCGTAGGCGCGGGCGATCGGGAACTGCACGCCCTGGTTCTGGCCGATCGGCCGGCCGAACACGACCCGGCTGTTGGCATAGTCTCTGGCCTTGCCGATCAGCCAGGCGGCGTCGCCCAGGCACTCGGCCCCGATCAGAATCCGCTCGGCGTTCATGCCGTCCAGGATGTAGCGGAAGCCCTTGCCTTCCTCGCCGATCAGGCTGCCCTCGGGAATGACCAGGTTGTCGAAGAACACCTCGGTGGTGGCGTGGTTCAGCATGGTGGCGATCGGCTTGATCGTCAGGCCGGCGCCTTTGGCCTCCCGCATGTCGATCAGAAACACCGACAGGCCCTCGCTCTTTCGGGCGACCTGGTCCTTGGGCGTGGTGCGGGCCAGCAGGACCATCAGGTCGGAATGCTCGGCCCGGCTGGTCCAGACCTTCTGGCCGTTGACGACATAGGCGTCGCCCTCGCGGCGGGCGAAGGTCGAGATCGCGGTGGTGTCACTTCCGGCGGTCGGCTCGGTGACCCCGAAGGCTTGCAGGCGGATCGAGCCGTCGGCGATCCTCGGCAGCCAGGTCTCCTTCTGCGCCGTCGAGCCGTGCCGCAGCACCGTGCCCATGGTGTACATCTGAGCATGCAGCGCCGCGGCGTTGCCGCCGCTGGCGTGGACCTCCTCCAGGATCGCCGCCGCGGCCGTAAGCCCCAGGCCGCCGCCACCGTATTCCTCGGGGATCAGCACGCCCAAGAGCCCCGCCTTGGTCATGGCGGCGACGAAGTCGGTGGGGTAGGCCTTTTCGCGGTCCAGGGCGCGCCAATAGGCCGGCGGAAAGTCGCGGCACAGGGCCCGCACCGTCTGGCGCAGGGCTTCGATCAGTTCGGGATCGGCGGAGGCGGACATGGCCGCCAGCTTCGGGCCTGAGGCGGGCCGCGTCCAGCCTGACCCTGGGTCACCGCCAACCGCCGCCCAAGGCCTGGACCAGAGCCACCGCCGTGGTCTGGCGCGACACCGCCGTGGTGACCAGGGCCCGCCGCGCCGTCAGCGCCGAGGCCTGGGCCGCGACGACGTCGGTATAGGCCACCTGGCCGGCGCGGTACTGGTTCAGCAGCATCTGCTCGGTCTGGTCCGCCGCCTGGGAGGCGGTCAGTTGCAGGGCGTACTGCCGCTCCAGGGTGCGGGCGGCGGTCAGCTGGTTCTCGACGTCCTCGAAGGCCTGGAGCGCCGTCTGGCGGTAGTCGGCGGCGGCGGCGTCATAGGCGGCGCGGCTTTGCGCCACGCGCGCCCGCCGCGCGCCGGCGTCGAACAGGGTCTGGGCGGCCGAGAGACCCAGCGACCAGGTGTTGGCCGAGGCCGCGAACAGGTCGCCCAGCTTGCTGGCCGTCGAGCTGCCGTCGGCGCTCAGATTGAAGGTCGGGAAAAAGGCGGCGCGGGCCACGCCGATATCGGCGTTGGCGGCGGCCACGCGACGTTCGGCGGCGGCGACGTCGGGGCGGCGCTCCAGCAGGGTCGAGGGCACGCCGATCGGGATCTCGGGCACGACCGGCTTCCAGGCCGCGTCGGCCGCCAGGCGGAAGGAACTGGCCGGCTCGCCGACCAGCACGGCGATGGCGTTCTCGAAGGTGGCGCGGTCCTGGACCAAGCCTTCCAGGGTCGATTGAGCGTTGGCCAGCTGGGCCTGGGCCTGCAGCACGTCGGACTTGGGCGCGATGGCGGCGTTGTAGCGGTTGGTCGTGATCTGGAGGCTGCGCTGATAGCCCTCCACCGTCGTTTGGACCATGGCGATCTCGGCGTCGGCGCGGCGCAGGCCCAGATAGCTTGTCGCCAGTTCGCCCTGAGCCGACAGCCGGGCGGCGGCGAGGTCGGCCTCGCTGGCTTCCGCGCTGGCCTCGGCGCCGCTGATCCCGGCGCGGATGCGACCCCAGACGTCCGGCTCCCAACTGGCCCCGATGCCGACCTGGTAGCGCTGGGTGTCGCCGGCGTTCGTGCTGCCGCCGCCCGACGGGGTGCTGCGCGTGCCGCCGCCGCCGGACTTGGTGGCCGAGGCCGACAGGTCGACGGTCGGGAACAGGCTGGCGCGCTGCTCGCGGACGATGGCGCGGGCTTGGCGATAGGCGGCCTCGGCGGCGGCGATGGTCTGGTTGTCGACCTTCACGCGCTCGGCCAGGGTGTTCAGCTGGGGATCGCCCAGCAGGGTCCACCAGTCGCCCCGGTCGAGGTGGTCGGTCGGCGTCGCGGTCTTCCAGCCCTCCAGCGCCTTGTAGGCGGCCGGAGCGGGGGTCTTCAGGACCGGCGTCTCGTAGGCGGGCGTCATCGAGCAGGCGGCCAGCAGGACGAGCAGGCAGGCGGATCCGGCGATGCGGAAAAGGTGGGTCATCGTGCGGGCTCCGGCGCGTGCGGGTGGTGGGCCAGATGCCGCTCGTCCTTGTCGCGCGCCTTGCCGCGCAGGCGATCGAGATAGACATAGACCACGGGGGTGGTGATCAGGGTCAGCAGCTGGCTGGCGATCAGGCCGCCGATGATGGCCACGCCCAGCGGCCGGCGCAGTTCGGCGCCTTCGCCGAAGCCGATGGCCAGGGGCAGGGCGCCCAAGGCGGCGGCCAAGGTGGTCATCAGGATCGGACGGAAGCGCAGCAGGCTGGCCTCGCGCGCGGCCTCCTGTGCCGTCAGCCCTCGGCTGCGCTGAGCGTCCAGGGCGAAGTCGATGATCAGGATGGCGTTCTTCTTGACGATCCCCAGCAGCAGGAAGACCCCGATCAGGGCGATGATCGAGAACTCCATCTTGAAGATCAGCAGGGCCAACACCGCCCCGACGCCGGCGGCGGGCAGGGTGGACAGCACCGTGACCGGGTGGACGTAGCTCTCGTAGAGGATGCCCAGCACGATGTAGATCGCCACGATGGCGGCCAGGATCAGCAGGGGTTGCTGTTTCATCTGGTCGTTGGCCTGACGGGCCTGGCCCTGGAAGCTGCCGCGCACGGTGGTGGGCATGCCGATCTCGGCCTCGGCCTGGGCCACGGCCGTCTGGGCGTCGGCCAGCGCCTTTCCGTCGGCCAGGTTGAACGAGATCGTCGTGGCCAGCTCGCCGTTCTGGTGGTTGACCGAGGTCGGGGTGGCGTTCTGGACGACCGTGGCGATGGCCGGCAACGGGGTCATGGCCGTGGCGGCGGTGTTCAGGGCCGAACCGGTCGAGGGATCGCGCAGCGCTGGATTGACGCTGGGCTCGGCCGAGGTGGTGGTCGCCGTCGTGCTAGCCGGCCGGGTCGGGACATAGACGTCGTTCAGCGCCTCGGGGCCTTGGGCGAACGGCTTCTGCCACTCCAGGATCACCGCGTACTGGTTGACGTCCTCGTAGATCGTCGCGACCTGGCGCTGGCCGAAGGCGTTGTAGAGCGCGTTGTCGACCGCGCGCGGCGTGACGCCCAAGCGCGCGGCGCTGTCGCGGTCGATGTTGACCAGGGTCTCGACGCCGTTCTCCTGCTGGTCGGAATCGACGTCGGTCAGCACGTCGTCGTGAGCCTTCATCGCTTCGGCCAGCTTGGCGGACCATTCCTTGAGGTCGGCGCTGTTGTCGCTGGTCAGGGTGTACTGGTAGGTCGAGTTGCTCTGTCGCCCGCCCATGCGCAGGTCCTGGACGGGGTTCAGGAACACGTTGAGGCCGGTGACGCGCTGCAGCTGGGGCCGCAGGCGGGCGATGACCACCGAGCCCTTCTCCTTGCGCTCGCCGATCGGCTTCAGGTTCACGAACAGGAACCCGCCGCCGGCCCGGTTGCCGCCGGTGAAGCCGACGACCGTGTCGACCGCCTTGTCCTTGCGGATGATATTGACCACCTGCCGCAGCTTCTTCTGCATGGCCTGGGACGAGACCGATTGGTCGGCGCGGATGCCGGCGTTCAATTGGCCGCTGTCCTGCTGCGGGAAGAAGCCCTTGGGCACGGCGATGTAGAGCCAGGCGGTCATGGCGATCACCGCGACCAGGATCAGGATCACCAGCGGCTTGGCCGCCAGGGCCCAGTCCAGGCTGTGCTCGTAGGCGCGATGAACGACGGCGAAGGCGCGCTCGAAGAAGCGGGCGATCGGGCCTTCCTTGTCCTTGCGCTCGGGCCGCAGCAGGTAGGCGCACATCATCGGCGTGGTGGTCAGCGAGATGACCAGCGAGATCAGCACCGCCGCCGACAGGGTGACGGCGAACTCGCGGAACAGCCGCCCGACCTGGCCGCCCATGAACAGCAAGGGGATGAAGACCGCGACCAGCGAGATGCTGATCGACAGCACGGTGAACCCGACCTCGCGCGCGCCCAGCAGGGCGGCCTGGAAGCGGTCCATGCCCTTCTCGATGTGGCGGGCGGTGTTCTCCAGCACCACGATGGCGTCATCGACCACGAAGCCGGTCGCGACCGTGATGGCCATCAGGCTGAGATTGTTCAGGCTGAAGCCCAGCAGGTACATCACGCCGAATGTGCCCAGCAGCGAGACGATGGTCGCCGCCGCCGGGATGAAGGTGGCGCGGGCGCTGCGCAGGAAGACGCTGACCACCACGATCACCAGGATGATCGAGATCAGCAGGGTGACCTCGATCTCGTGCAGCGAGGCGCGGATCGAGTTGGTGCGGTCGCTGGCCACCGCCACGCTGATGTCGCCCGGCAGCTGGGCGCGCAGCTCGGGCAGGGTGGCGCGGACGCTGTCGACCGTCTGGATGATGTTGGCGCCGGGCTGGGCGGTGATCAGCACGATGATGGCCGGCTTGCCGTTGAACAGGCCCAGGGTGCGGGTGTCGGCGACGCTGTCGGTGACATCCGCGACATCGGACAGCCGGATCGGGGCGTCGCCGCGCCAGGCCACCACCAGGCCGGCATAGTCGGCGGCCTTGCGGCCCGCGCCTGTCGTATAGACCTGGTAGCGCTGGCCATTGCCCTCCAGCGCGCCCTTGGGACGGTTGGCGTTGGCCGACTGGATGGCCGCCCGGATGTCCTCCATGGCCACGCCGTACTTGTTGAGCAGGAACGGGTTGGTCGAGATCCGCACCGCCGGCAGCGAGCCGCCGCCGATCTCGACGTCGCCGACGCCGCTTACCTGGGCCAGGCGCTGGGCCACCACGTTGGAGACCGCGTCGTAGATCTGGCCCGGTGTCTTGGTGTCAGAGGTCAGGGCCAGGATGATCACTGGCGCGTCCGACGGGTTCATCTTGCGGTAGGTCGGGTTGCTGCGCAGTGTCGCCGGCAGGTCGGCGCGGGCGGCGTTGATCGCGGCCTGCACCTCACGCGCGGCGCCGTCGATCTTGCGGTTCAGGTCGAACTGCAGGGTGACCCGCGCCGAGCCGTTGGAGCTCTGCGAGGTCATCTCGTTGACGCCGGAGATCACGCCCAGCCTTCGCTCCAGTGGCGTGGCGACGCTGGAGGCCATGGTCTCGGGGCTGGCGCCCGACAGGTTGGCCGACACCGAGATGGTCGGGAAGTCCACCTGCGGCAGGGGCGAGACCGGCAGCACGAAAAAGGCCGCGATACCGGCCATGGCGACGCCGAGGGTCAGCAGGATGGTGGCGACCGGCCGCCGGATGAAGGGCGCGGACAGGTTCACGACGGCGCCCCCGGGATCGGCTCGGGATCGATCCGGTCGCCGTGCGGGCCTTCATCGGTGGTCCGATGTTTGCCGGCGGGCGCCAAACGGTCAAAGGCCAGGTAGACGACCGGTGTCGTGAACATGGTCAGCAGCTGGGACAGCAGCAGGCCGCCGAAGATGGCGATGCCCAGCGGCCGCCGCAGCTCCGCGCCCTCGCCGAAGCCCAGCATCAGCGGGATGGCCGCGAACAAGGCCGCCAGGGTGGTCATCAGGATCGGCCGGAAGCGCAGCACGGCGGCCTGGAAGATGGCCTCGTGCGGCGACTTGCCTTGCTCGCGCTCGGCGTCGATCGCGAAGTCGATCATCATGATCGCGTTCTTCTTGACGATACCGATCAGCAGGATGATGCCGATGATCCCGATGACGCCAAGGTCGTTGCCGGTGATCCACAGGGCCAGCAACGCCCCGACCCCGGCCGAGGGCAGGGTCGACAGGATGGTCAGCGGGTGGATGTAGCTCTCGTAGAGTACGCCCAGTACGATGTAGACGCAGACCACGGCCGCCAGGATCAGCCACAGCTGGTTCGACAGCGAGTTCTGATAGGCCCCCGCCGCGCCCAGGAAGGTGTGGGTGACCGATACGGGCATGTCGATCGCCTTCATCGCCTGGCGGATCTCGTCGACCGCGTGGCCCAGCGAGACGCCGGGCGCGGTGTCGAAGCCGATCGTCGTGGCCGGGAACTGGGCGACATGGGTGACCTGCAGCGGCGACTGCTGGGTCTTGATGGTCGAGAAGGCGGCGAGCGGCGCGGGCAGGCCGCCGCCGGTCTTCAGGTTCAGATTGCCCAGGGTGGTGGGGTCGGTCAGGACGCCGGGCTTGGCCTCCAGGATCACCCGGTATTGGTTGGTTTCGGTGAAGATGGTCGAGACGATCCGCTGGCCGAAGGCGCTGTACAACGCGTCGTCGACATCGGACGCCGTAATGGAAAGACGAGCGGCAGTGTCGCGGTCGATGTCGACGAAGGCGGCCTGACCGGTCGCCGAGGCGTCGGAATAGACGTTGCGGACAGCCTTCACCTTGGCCAGCTGGGCGGTCAGCTTCCCGGCCCATTCCTTGATCGTGGCGGTGTCGGCGCCTTCCAGCGACAGGCGGTACTGGGTGGGCCCGGTCTCGGCGTCGATGGTCAGGTCCTGGGTGGGCTGCAGGTAGAGGGTGACGCCGGCGACATTGGCCACGCGGTCGCGCAGCCGTTGCATGATCCGTTCCTGCGAGCCCGAGCGGTCGGGCTTCAGGTTGATCTGCAATTGGCCGGTGTGAAGCATGGCGTTGTTGGCGCCGTCGACGCCGATGAACGAGGCGACGTTCTCGATGGCCGGGTCGCCCAGGATCGCCTCGGCCGCTTGCTGCTGCAGGGCCGACATGCGATCGTACGACACCGACTGGGCCATCTCGGTGCGGCCTTGGAGCTGGCCGGTGTCCTGGGTCGGGAACAGGCCTTTGGGGATGACCAGGTAGAGCACGGCGGTCAGGACGAGCGTGGCGACGGCGACGACCAGGGTCGCGGCCTGGCGCTCCAGCACCCAGGCCAGGGCCGTCTCGTAACGGGCCTCGACACGCTCGAACAGGTCCTGGGCCTTGCGGCTGATCCCCTTGGACTCCTGCTCTGGATGCGAGGCCAGCCAGCGGGCCGACAGCATCGGCGTCAGGGTCAGGGAGACGACGGCCGAGATCAGGATGGTGATGGCCAGGCTGATGGCGAACTCGCGGAACAGCCGCCCGACCACGTCGCCCATGAACAGCAGCGGGATCAGCACCGCGATCAGCGAGATGGTCAGCGAGATGATCGTGAAGCCGATCTCGCGCGCGCCCTTCAGGGCCGCCTCCATGGGCTTCTCGCCCTTCTCCAGGTGGCGCGTGATGTTCTCGATCATCACGATGGCGTCGTCGACGACGAAGCCGGTGGCGATGGTCAGGGCCATCAGGCTGAGATTGTTGAGGCTGAAGCCCAGCAGATACATCACCCCGCACGAGCCGATCAGCGAGATCGGCACGGCCAGGCTGGCGATCACCGTGGCGCGCAGGCTGTGCAGGAAGAAGAAGATCACCAGCACCACCAGCACCACGGCCAGCAGCAGCTCGATCTCGACATGGTGCACCGAGGCGCGGATGCCGGTGGTGCGGTCGGCCAGGACCTTGACGTCCAGGGTGGCGGGCAGGCCCGCTTGCAGCTCCGGCAGCTTGGCCTTGATCGCGTCGACGGTCTTGATGACATTGGCGCCGGGCTGGCGCTGGACGTTGACGATGATGGCCGGGGTCTTGTCGGCCCAGGCGCCCAGGCGGGTGTTCTCGGCGCTCTCGACGACCTGGGCGATGTCGGACAGGCGGATCGGGGCGCCGTCCTTGTAGCTGACGATCAGCGAGCGATAGTCGTCGACGCTGAGCAGCTGGTCGTTGGCGTTGATCGTGTAGCTGCGGGTGGGGCCGTCGAAGCTGCCCTTGGCGCTGTTGGCGTTGCTGTTGCTGATCGCGGTCTGCACGTCCGACAGGGTCAGGCCGTAGCTGGCCATGGCCTGGGTGTCGGCCTGAATGCGCATGGCCGGCCGCTGGCCACCCGAGAGGCTGACGAGACCCACGCCGGAAACCTGGCTGATCTTCTGAGCCAGGCGGGTGTTGACCAGGTTCTGCACCTCGGTCAGCGGCAGGGTGTCGGAGGTGATCGCCAGAGTCAGGACCGGTGCGTCGGCCGGATTGACCTTGGCGTAGACCGGCGGGGCGGGCAGGTCGGCCGGCAGCAGCGAGCCGCTGGCGTTGATGGCCGCCTGCACCTCCTGCTCGGCGACGTCCAGCGTCTCGCCCAGATTGAATTGCAGGGTGATCACCGAAGCCCCGGCGGTGCTCACCGAGCTCATCCGGGCCAGGCCCGACATCTCGCCCAGCTGGCGTTCCAGCGGCGCGGTGACCGTCTGGCTCATCACCTCGGGGCTGGCGCCCGGATACAGGGTCTGGACCTGGATGGTCGGATAATCGACCTGCGGCAAAGCCGACAGCGGCAGCAGCCGGAAGCCGACCAGGCCCGCCAGGACGATGGCGGCCATGAACAGGGCCGTGGCGACCGGCCTCTGGATGAAGGGACGCGAGGGGTTCATCGGGGCGGCGTCCGGCTATTCCGAACGCGGCTGGCGCTGGCGGCCTTCGCCGCCACCCTGGCCCTGGCCAGCCCCTTGGGCCCCGTCGCGATGGCGGCGCTGCCCCTTGCCCTGGCCTTGACCCTTGCCCTGGCCTTGCGGACGCGCGCCCGGCAGCTGGACCTTGCCGCCGTCGCGCAGGCGATCGCCGCCCTCGGTGATGACCTTGTCGCCGGCCTTGAGGCCTTCGGTGATCTGCACCTGGACGCCGGTGGCTTGGCCGGTCTTCACCGGCGTCTTGGAGACGGTCTTGTCGGCGTTCAGCAGCCAGACGAACGAGCCGTCGCTGCTCTGGCGCACGGCGGTGGCGGGGACGACGACCGCGCCCTTGATGGTGTCCAGCTCCATGCGGACGTTGACGAACTGGCTGGGGAACAGGGCGTTGCCGGTGTTCGGGAAGCGGGCCTTGGCTTTCACCGTGCCCGTGCCGGTGTCGACCAGGTTGTCGAGGGTCGAGAAGGTTCCGCGGTCCAGGGTCTGGGTTCGGGTGCGGTCCAACGCCGTGACCGGCACGTTGGCGCGGCCCTGGCGGGCGGCGATGCGCGGCACGTCGTCCTGCGGGACGGTGAACTCGACGTCGATCGGCGAGACCGTGGTGATCACCGCCACGCCATTCGCGTCGCCCGCGCCGATATAGTTGCCGACGTCCGTCACGCGCAGGCCGACGCGACCCGAGACCGGGGCGACGATGCGGGCGAAGCCGAGATTGAGCCGCGCCGTACCGACGGCGGCGCGATCCGACATCACCGTGCCTTCCAGCTGCTTGACCGTCGCGGCCTGGGTGTCGACCTCCTGGCGGGCGATCGAGTCCTGGGCCAGCAGGGTCTGGTAGCGCGACAGGGTCAGGCGAGCGGCCGCCAGCTGGGCCTCGTCGCGGGTCTGGTTTCCCTGCGCCTGCAACAGGGCCATCTGGTAGGGGCGGGGATCGATCTGGACCAAGGTCTGGCCGCGCTGGACCACCTGGCCCTCGCGGAACAGCACCTGGGTGATCACGCCCGAGACCTGCGGTCGCACGGTGACCGTCGCGGCGGGTTTCACCGTGCCCAGGGCGTCGATGATGATCGGAAGATCGGTGGTCGCCGCCGCGGCGACCGCCACGGTGCTGGCCGGCCCGCGCCGGCCGCCGCCGCTGCCAAATCCGCCGCCGGGGCCTCCCGGACCGCCGCCGCCTTCGCCCTTGTCGCCGTGCAGCAGCGTCCAGGCCAGCCAGATGACGCCGATCAGGGCGAGGATGGCGATCAGCCCGCCAAGGATCAGCGTCCGGCGGCGCGGGGGCGTGCGCGGGGTGTCAGTCATCGTCAGCCTTCGAGTCAGCCGCGAACGGGCGCGGCGTGAACGGGCGGCGACAGGCCGCCCCTAGGGAGCCGTCGATAAGCAGACGGTCTCCCGACCCGTAGAGGCCTAACGTGTGCGCCGGTTTTCAGGTCTGAAATGATCTCGCCGCGATAGGGCTCCGCTTGGCTGTCGGAAAGTCGCCATATCGTGTAGAATGCGCATGACGCACAGGGGCGCTCGGCCGCTTGCGCGGCCTCGTCAACCTACTGGTTTTCAGAGAGAATGGTGGGCGCAGTAGGATTCGAACCTACGACCCGCTGATTAAGAGTCAGCTGCTCTACCAACTGAGCTATGCGCCCGCTCGGTCCGAAGCACTTGCGTGCCTTGGCGGCGAGGCGCGGAACATACTCAAAGAATCTTGGAACGCAAGGGACTATTTTTTGGCCAGACGAGATATCAGCGGAGCCGTGGATTTCGCTTACCTGGAAGGGTTCGCGGCTGGAGATTCCAGGGTCGTCGACGAGGTGCTGGCGCTGTTTCGCGAACAGGCCGCGCTGTGGACTCCGATGCTGGATCCCGTCCATCCCGGCTGGAAGGACGCGGTCCATACGGTCAAGGGCGCGGCGCGGGGGGTCGGGGCCTTCGCGCTCGGTGAGGTCTGCGAACGGTGCGAGGCCGGCCAGGAGAGCCTGGAGGGCGTGCGGACGGCCTTGGACGTCGTCCTGATGGACATCGCCGCCTACGCCCACGAACAGGCGCTGCGGTCGCTGAAGGGCTGACGGCAAAAAAACAGGGGCCGAAGCGAACTTCGGCCCCGAGGAGGAGAGGGTGCGATGGCCCGCCTTAGAACTTGGCGCGCATCGTGACTTGGTAGGTGCGGCCGTCGTAGTCGATCCGGCGCGGCAGCATCGGGTCGTTCTCGTATTCCGAACGGGTCGCGTCGGTCAGGTTGAAGGCGTCGACCGAGACCGTCAGGCTGTCGGTGATCTTGTAAGAGGCGGAGGCGTCGAGCTGGCTGCGCGCCTTGACGGTGCGGGCGTCGCCGACGAACGAGTTGCCGGCGGCCAGGTCATACTTGTCACGCCAGTTGTAGACGAGGCGGACGCCCCAATCCTTGCCTTCGTAGTAGCCGATCAGGTTCAGGTTGTTCTTCGACACGCTGGGCAGGGTGATCTTGTTGCCCGCCGTGTCCTTGCCGTCGATCTTCGTGCGCGAGAAGTTGAACGCGCCGCCGAAACCGCTCCAGAAGCCCGGCAGGAAGTCGAGGTTCTGCTGGATGTTGAACTCGAAGCCGGTGACGGTCATCGGGCTCTGGTTGGTCTTGCCGCTGATATTGACCTGGGCGTTCTTCAGGACGCCGCCGGCGCCGACGAACTTGTTCGAGCTGACGCAACGCGGCGTGCCGGCCGAGTTGTCGATGCTGAGCGTGCCCAGGTCGACATCGAGGCCGTCGATCTTGCCGCTGGCCGGGCAGAGGATCGCCTGGTCGGTGATCGGGCCGATATAGCCCTGGATCTCCTTGCGGTAGGCCGCGATCGAGATCAGGCCGCCCGGGCGATTGTACCATTCCAGCGACGCATCATACGAGTCGGAGGTGTACGGCTTGATGTCCGTGGCGCCGAGGGTGACGGTATAGACCGGGTCGGTCGGCGGGTTCACGTCGACCGGCACCTGCACGAAGGTGGTCGGCACGTTGTCGCGCGGCTGCGGACGGACATAGGTGCGGTAGGCGGCGGCGCGGAACACCAGGTCGTCGCGCAGGTCGGCCACCACGATCGCCGACGGCAGCCAGTAGTCGTAGTTCCGCTTCGACGTCTGGGTGGATAGCGAGTGGTTGATCGGACCCGCCAGCGACGCCAGGGCGGTGGTGCAGTTCTTACAGTTCAGGGCGACGATCTTGTTGTCGGTGTACTCGTAGCGCGTGCCGACGGTGCCGCGGACTGGAACGCCGAACAGTTCGGTCTTGAACTTGGCCGCCAGATACGCCGAGAACACGTCGTTCTGGTTGCTGAAGTTGTTGTTCCAGTAGTTGCCGTCCGTGTAGTTGTTGACCACGCCATAGGGCGTCAGGAATACGCCGGGCGCGCCCAGGGCGAACTGGTCGGGCAGGCCGTTCGGATTGGTCGCCGTGCGCAGGTTGGTGTTGACCGGCGTGATCGCCTTCAGGATCCGGTCGATGTCGACGTTCATCCAGTTCGACGAGGCGCCGGCCGCCTGACCGCCGAAGAAGTCGCGCGCGTACGACAGCTGTCCGGCCATGTCGGGCGTGATGTTCTGGGTCTGGGCGCCCAGGGCGGTGTTGCGCGAGCCGCTCGAGGTGAACTTGTTGTGCTCGGCGCGGCCGCCGAACGTCAGGTTGGTGATGATCGAGCCATCCAGCGTGCGGTCGAAATCGAGCTGGAACGCGTCCAGCACGTTGTCGGCCTGACCGCTGGTGCCGGTGACGCCGAAGCGGTCGGCCGCGGTCGTCGCCGACTGGCCCGGCATCTGGGCGCCCGCTTGGGTCGGCGCGGTTGGGGTGGCCGGGATCAGGAAGCCGCCCGTCGGCAGGTGGGTGGCGTGCGGGGTGTTGAGCACCGCCGTGTAGTTCGCCAGGTCCGTTCCGCCCAGGTAGACTGAGGTGGTGATGCCGTTCAGGCCGGCGACACCTAGGTTGCGATAGGGGTTCTGGACGACGTCCAGCTCGATCTGGTTGGCCTGGGCCTTGGCGCGCGAGACGGTCAGGTTGGCGGTGGCCTTCCAGGCGTCGTTCTTGAACTCCAGGGTCGGGTTGATCGCCCAGGTCTGGTTCTTGGCGGGCTCGGAGCGCACCGAGTCGAAGGTGTTGATGTTCTCGGCCGAGAACTTGTTGACGTAGGCGCGGTCGCCGTTCGGCGTCTTGACGATATAGGGCGTGCCGACGTCGGTGATGTGGGCGACGGCCGAGGTCGCCGTCAGGGCGGTGTTGGTGTTGTTGCCCGGACCGGCGTCGATATAGAGCAGGTTGTTGGTCGCCTCATCCAGCTTGCGCTTGGTGATGAAGCCGTTGGCCCCGAACTTCCACTCGTCGTTGATCCGCCATTCGAAGCCGGTCGCGCCCGATAGGGTGGTGCCGCGGTTGAACTTGACCAGCTGGCGGGTCTGGCTGGGATAGTAGACGCCGCCCGGATACTTGGCGATCAGGGCGTCGTACATCGGGTTGTTGCCGGGCGTGGCCTGGTTGCCGACCTGGATCGAGCCCAGGCGATTGGCCCACGAGTTCACGGTGATCGAGTCGCGGCGGAACTTCTCGTCCTTCCACGCGACGACGCCGAACACGGCGAAATCGTCGGTCAGGTGCTTGTTGTAGCCGAGCGAGGCCTGTGGGCTGCCGAGGTTGCCCAGGTCGTTATACTCGTAGGACAGCTTGGCGAAGCCGCCGTCCTTGCGGGCCAGGGCCGGGTTGATCCGCAGATCGATATTGCCCGAGAGGCCGCCGGCCAGGTTCGACGCCGACGGCGACTTGATGACGTTGATCGCGGTGAAAATGTCGGAGTTGAACGCGCCGAGCGGGGTCGAGCCGTTCAGGATCGGATCGGCGAAGGCCCCGCCGTTTAGCGTGGTGCGCGCGAAGGTGCCGGGCAGGCCGCGCAAGCTGATCGTGGCGTTACGGCTGTCGGCCTCGCGGTTGATCTGTACGCCGGGAATGCGCTGGATGGCCTCGCCGACGTTCAGGTCGGGAAAGCGGCCCAGGCCATCCGACGAGATGCCGTCCGAGATCTCCAGCGTCTCGCGCTTGGTGGCGATGGCGTTAGCGTAGGCCTGGCGGAAACCGGTGACGACCACGGCTTCGACGGTCTCGGCCTCGGGTTTGGCGGGCGCGGTCTGCCGGGCCTCGGCGGCCGAGCCGACGGCCAGCGCCGCGCAGGACGCCATCAGCGCGGCGCGAAGAGCGAAGGTGTTGCGAGCATGGATCATGAGAAATGCCTCCCCCGGCGCACTGACCTGGCGCCCTTGGCGAGACTTATCCGACCAGTCCGCGCCATTGTCAAGAATTGGTAATGCCACTTGGCGCAAGCTGGCGACCACGTGGTCAGGCCAAAACCTCAGCGTGTGGGAGGGTTGGTCGTCGATGGAAGCGCGCTCAATGGTGAAAACGCACCAGGTGTTGAATTGTCGAGGAAAACCCGACCCTAAATGCCCGGGCCGACATGAGCTGGTCAGGCGAACCTTTGTCTCATTTGTCTGACTAATGGTATGACCAAATTAGCCGTCCGACTTGACCGCCCTCAAGGGCGTTTCGCGGGCCAATTTTAAAGGATGCGTAATTGGCGGGATCGGCGCGGCCTCGCTAGAACAGGGGCTCTAGACACGAGGAGTTTTCCCATGCCCCCCAGCCCCTGGAGCCACCAGCGCGCCGCCGGCGTCGCCGACGACATCGACTTCGAGATCAAGGGCGAGGAGCTGCAGTTCGTCGAGATCGAGCTCGATCCGGGCGAAAGCGCCGTGGCCGAGGCCGGCTCGTTCGTCTGGAAGGACGCCAGCGTCCAGATGACCACCGTGTTCGGCGACGGCTCGGCCGACCAGGGGGGCGGCTTCATGGGCAAGCTGCTGGGCGCGGGCAAACGGCTGGTGACCGGCGAGAGCCTGTTCACCACCGTCTTCACCCATACCGGCCAAGGCAAGGCGCGGGTGGCCTTCGCCTCGCCGACGCCGGGCTCGATCCTGCCGCTGAACCTGGGTCAGTTGGGCGGAACCCTGATCTGCCAGAAGGACAGCTTCCTGGCGGCCGCGCGCGGCGTCTCGATCGGCATCCATTTCCAGAAGCGGATGATGACCGGCCTGTTCGGCGGCGAGGGTTTCATCATGCAGCGCCTCGAGGGCGACGGCTGGGTGTTCGTCCAGATGGGCGGGGCTCTGGTCGAGCGCGAGCTGGCCCCGGGCGAGGAGCTGCACATCGATACGGGCTGCGTGGCGGCCTATACGCCTGGCGTCGATTTCGACCTGGTGATGGCCGGCGGCGTCAAGAGCGTGCTGTTCGGCGGCGAGGGCCTGTTCTTCGCCCGCCTGCGCGGCCCGGGGAAGGTCTGGATCCAGTCCCTGCCGTTCGCGCGCCTGGCCGGCCGCATGATGCAGGCCGCTCAAGGGCAGGGCGGCAACCGCGGCGAGGGCAGCATCCTCGGCCAGTTCGGGAACCTGATCGACGGGAATTAGGCCGCAAAAGGCTGTCATCCCGGCCGCAGCGAAGCGGAGAGCCGGGACCGCCACAAGCGCGGAGCTTCCGGCGGTCCCGGATCTGCGCGCTACGCGCTTGTCCGGGATGACAGCTTCTATTGTCCCTTGGTCCGATCCCAGCTGTCGTACTCATAAGCGATGCAGCGGTCGATCAGCGTGCGCCAGACCGGTTCGGCGATGGCTTCTGACAGGCCGGTTTCGCGGGCGGCCGCCTTGACCTTGGTCACCACGTCCTCGATCCGCGCGCGGTCGAACACCTTGCCGCGGTCGGCCTTGATGCGGGCGGCCGCGTCCATGTAGCCCTGGCGCTCGGTCAGGAGCTGGACCAGGGCCCGGTCCAGGGCGTCCACGCCCTGTCGCACGTCGGCCATGGTCTGGCAGTCGGCAGGCGCGAGGCGCTCGTCGACCGTGAGAGTCGTCGTTTTCATGGGCCCCTTTAAGCCGGTTCCGTCGCCTAAAACCAGAGCTGTAGAGGCTTAAATGCCCGAGCCATTGTCCATGGTCAGCAGGGCGGCTTCGTGGGCTTCGGCCTCGGCTTTCAACCAGGTCACGAAGGCCTTGACCTGGGGCAGGCGGCCCTTGGCCTTGGGGTGGACGACGTAATAGGCGAAGTCGACCGCCGTGGAGGCCTCGAATGGGATGACGAGGCGCCCCGAGTCGAGGTCGGCCTGGGCCAGGGTGCGCTTGGCCAGAGCGATGCCACGGCCGTTGGCGGCGGCCTCGATCACCAGGCTGGACTGGTTGAAGCGCGGGCCGCGCGCGCCGTCGACGCCCTTGATCCCGCGCGCCGCCAGCCACATCGCCCAGTCGGGGCAGCTGTCGTCGGCGTCGGGCGAGCCGTCGTGCAGCAGGATGTGGTGGGCCAGATCCTCGGGACGTTCCAGGGCGTTCTCGGCCAGCAGAGCGGGGCTGGCGACCGGCACCACCGTCTCGTGCAGCAGGCGGATGACCTCCAGGCCGGGATAGCGGCCCGAGCCGTAGCGGATGGCCATGTCGACCTCGCCGGTGGCGAAGTCGACGACCTCCATGCCGGCCGACAGCCAGACGTCGACCTGCGGGTGGGCCTGCTCGAACTTGCCCAGGCGCGGCACCAGCCACTTGGCGGCGAACGAGGGGGCGGCGGTCAGGGTCAGGCGCCGACCGTCGACGGCGGCGGTCAGCAGGCTGGCGGCCTCGGCCAGCCGGTCGAACGCCTCGCGCAGGGCGGGCAGGGCGGTTTGCGCCGCGTCGGTCAGCAGCAGGCCCTTGGGCGTGCGTTTGAACAGGGCGGCCCCGACATAGTCCTCGAGGTTCTGGATCTGCTGACTGACGGCGCCGGGCGTCACCGACAGCTCGTCGGCGGCGCGGCTGAAGTTCAGGTGCCGCGCGGCGGCCTCGAACGCGCGCAGGGCGTTCAGGGGCGGCAGGCGGCGGCGCTCGTTCGGTCTTTCCATGAGTTTTACTGAACGCCCCGGCAGAAGTCCTTGTTTGCGAATTGGCCTCTTCGCGCCGAGTTTGCAAGCGTTCGCTGACGGATTGGCCCTTTTCGTCAGTGGGCGCTAGCGGGGTGGTTCGTAAGAGCCGCCCCGTATTGCGTTGAAAACTCAAAGGGTCGCGCGGCGGCGAGAACGTCGCTCCGCGCTTTTAGAGGACCTGACACCCGATGGCCCCTCGCACGGCGCCGCCCAGCAAGTTTGGCCGCAAGTCCGGTCTCGTCGTCGTCGGCGGGGCGCGGGCCGCGCGCGCCCCCGGGGCGGTGTGGCTGGTGGGCGCCGGTCCCGGCGATCCGGACCTCCTGACCTTTCGCGCCTTCAACGCCCTGCGCGCGGCCGATGTCGTGGTGCATGACGGCCTGGTCTCCGACGAGATCCTCGACCTGGCGCCCTCGGCGGCGCGGCGGATCAACGTCGCCAAGCGCAAGTCGCGCCACACCCTGCCGCAGGACGACATCAACCAGCTGATCGTGGCTCTGGCCCTGGATGGCCTGACCGTGGTCCGCCTGAAGGGCGGCGACCCATTCCTGTTCGGCCGCGGCGGCGAGGAGCTGCTGGCCTGCCGCGCCGCTGGCGTCGACTGCCACGTCGTGCCCGGCGTCACCGCCGCCCTGGCCGCCAGCGCCGGGGCCGGCGCGCCCCTGACCCATCGCGGCGCGGCCCAGGCGGTCACCTTCGTCACCGGCCATGCGGCCCATGGGGAGCCCGACCTGGACTGGACCGCGCTGGCGCGGCCCAACCAGACCGTCGTCGTCTATATGGGCGTCTCGACCGCCGGCCTGATCGCCGAACGCCTGACCGCCGCCGGCCGCGCGGGTTCGACCCCGGCCCTGGTCGTCGAGAACGCCAGCCGCGCCGACGAACGCCGCATCCTGACCACCCTGGCCGACTTGGCCCAAGCCGCCGAGGGCCTGACCGGCCCGGCGCTGCTGATGGTCGGCGAGGCGATGGCCATGGCCGACGTCGCGCCGGCGGCCGATCTGGTTTCCCATTCTCTCCCGTTCGAGCGGAGCTCGCGCCCATGAAGGCCATCACCGCCAACCGCCTGCTCGACGGCGAGGTCGTGTTCTGGAAGGGCGGCCAATGGGTCGAGCGCTTCGGCGAGGCCGAGCTGTTCGATACCGACGAGCCGGTCGAGGCCGCCGTCGCCACGGGCAAGGGCCAGCCGACCGTCGTGGTCGACGTCTATCCGATCGACTTGATCGAGTCCGAAGGCCGCTGGGCGCCGCTCAGCTATCGCGAACGCATCCGGGCCCTGGGCCCCACCAACGAACCCACGCACGGCAAGCAGGCCGAGGGCGGCGACGTCGTCGAGGCCCTGCGCCACGCGGCCGGCGCGGCGCGCTCGACCGGCCGTGTCGATCTGATCCGCAGGAAGTAGGGCGGAAAGCCATGTACCAGTACGACGTCATCGACCGTGAATTCCTGATCGACCGCTCGAGCGAGTTCCGAGGTCAGGTCGGCCGCCGCCTGGCCGGCGAGATCACCGAGGACCAGTTCAAGCCGCTGCGGCTGATGAACGGCCTTTATCTGCAGCTGCACGCCTACATGCTGCGGATCGCCATTCCGTACGGTTCGCTGAACCCGACCCAGACCCGTCGTCTGGCCGAGATCGCGCGCGACTACGACAAGGGCTACGGCCACTTCACGACGCGCCAGAACATCCAGTTCAACTGGATCAAGCTGAAGGACGCGCCGGACATCCTGGACAAGCTGGCCGAGGTGGACCTGCACGCCATCCAGACCAGCGGCAACTGCATCCGCAACACCACGTCCGATCCCTATGCCGGCGCCACGGCCGAGGAGATCGACGACCCGCGCGTCTGGTCCGAAGTGATCCGCCAGTGGTCGACCCTGCACCCGGAATTCTCGTTCCTGCCGCGCAAGTTCAAGATCGCCATCACCGCCTCGGCCAAGGACCGCACCGCGGCCAAGGTGCACGATATCGGCCTGCTGCTGCGCCAGGGGCGCGACGGAACGCACGGTTTCGAGGTGATCGTCGGCGGCGGCCAGGGACGCACGCCCTATGTCGGCCCGAGCATCAAGCAGTTCCTGCCGACCGACCGTCTGCTGAGCTATCTGGAAGCCGTCCTGCGCGTCTACAATCGCCACGGCCGCCGCGACAACATCTACAAGGCCCGGATCAAGATCCTCGTCGCCGCCCTGGGCGCGGAGGAATTCGCGCGCCAGGTCGAGGAAGAGTGGAGCAAGATCGACGCCGCCCGCGCTGACCTGCCGGCCGCCGAGCTGGCCCGCATCCGCGCGTCCTTCGCCAAGACGCCGTTCGAGACTCTGCCGGCTCGATCGGAAGCCTTCGAGCTCGCCAAGGCCCATGACAGCGCCTTCGCCCGCTTCGTGCGCAACAACGTCCGCGCCCACAAGCAGCCGGGCTATGCGATCGTCGAGGTCTCGCTGAAGGCGCCCGAGCAGACCCCGGGCGACGCCTCGGCCGATCAGCTGGAGCTGGTCGCCGACCTGGCCGAACGCTACAGCTTCTCGGACCTGCGCGTCACCCACGCCCAGAACCTGGTCTTGCCGCACGTGAAGCAGGACGACCTGCCGACCGTGTTCGCGGCCCTGCAGGCGGCGGGCCTGGCCACGCCGAACATCGACCTGATCAGCGACATCATCGCCTGCCCGGGCCTGGACTACTGCGCCCTGGCCAACGCCCGCGCCATTCCGATCGCCCAGGACATCGCCCGCCAGTTCGCCGATCCCGATCGCGCCGAAGAGGTCGGCGAGCTGAAGATCAAGATCAGCGGCTGCATCAACGCCTGCGGCCACCACCACGTGGCCCACATCGGCATCCTGGGTGTCGATAAGAAGGGCGAGGAGTTCTACCAGCTGTCGCTGGGAGGCTCCGGCGCCGAGGACGCCTCGATCGGCAAGATCCTGGGTCCGGCCCTGCCGGCCGATAAGGTCGCGACGGCCGTCGACCAGCTGGTCGGAGCCTATCTGAACGTCCGCGCCGATGGCGAGCGCTTCCTCGACACCTATCGCCGCGTGGGCCTCGAGCCCTTCAAGGAGGCTGTCTATGCCCAAGCTGATTGAGCTGGCGGACGGCGAAGCCCGCTGGGCTGACGACGCCTTCGTCCACGTCGCCGACGAGGACGCCATTCCCGACGCAGGCGACGTGATCCTGTCGCTGGCCCGTTTCGAAGCCGAGGGCGACGCCCTGCTGTCGTCGAACAGCCGCCGCGTCGGCGTGCGCATCGAGTCCGACCAGGAGGTCGAGGTTCTGGCCTACGACCTGCCGCGCATCGCGGTGGTGGCCCTGGCCTTCCCGAAGTACCGCGACGGCCGCGCCTATACCTCGGCCCGCCTGCTGCGCGAGCGGTTCGGCTATCAGGGCCAGGTCCGCGCGGTGGGTGACGTCCTACAGGAGCAGGCCGGCTTCATGGTCCGTTGCGGCTTCGACGCCTTCGAGCCCGCCGACGGCGCCACGCCCGAGGCCTGGACCAAGGCCGCCCGCCGCTTCCGCCACGTGTATCAGCGCGCCGCCGACGACCGGGTGGTGGCGTTCGAGGAAAGGGCCTCCTGATGGCTTACGACCAGACCGGCGCAACGGCTCCCGGGCTGGCGGCTCGGCTGGACGCCGAGCTGCGCGACGCCCATCCGCTGACCATCCTGCGCGCCGCCCACGAGCATTTCGGCGACCGGCTGGCCCTGGTCTCGTCGTTCGGGGCGGAGTCGGCGGTGCTGCTGCACCTGGCCTCGCAGGTGTCGCCGGCCATTCCGGTGCTGTTCCTCGACACCGGCATGCTGTTCGGCCAGACGCTGGACTATCGCAAGAACGTCGCCGCCCAGTTCGGCCTGACCGATGTGCGCGACCTGCGCCCGGCCTTCGCGGACCTGGCGACCCAGGACCCGAACTCGGACCTGTGGCGCACCAGCGTCGACGCCTGCTGCAACATCCGCAAGGTGCTGCCGCTGGACCGGGCCCTGGGCGGCTTCGACGCCTGGATCACCGGCCGCAAGCGCTTCCACGGCGGCGATCGCCTGAGCCTGCCGGTGGTCGAGGAGGCCGACGGCAAGATCAAGTTCAACCCGCTGGCCAACTGGGGCAAGGCGGAGCTGGACGCCTATGTGGCCGAGCACAACCTGCCGACCCATCCGCTGGTGGCCCAGGGCTACGCCTCGATCGGCTGCTGGCCCTGCACGAAGCCGTCCGAGGATGGCCGGTCGGGCCGCTGGGCGGGCCAGGAAAAGACCGAGTGCGGCATCCACGTCGCCCGCGCTCCTGGCGTGGCCTCGAACGTCGGCGGGGATATCTAGACCGGCATTCGCGCCAGCCGGGGCAGGGCCAGGCGCTCGGCCTCGTCGCGCGCCAGGAACCGCAGCTCCACCACCGCGCCGCCGTTGCGCCGGTTGCGGATCGTGATCTCGCCGCCGTGCGCGTCGGCCAGCGCCTTGACCACCGCCAGGCCCAGCCCCGAGCCGCCCGTCGCTCGAGTACGCGACAGATCCGCGCGCCAGAAGCCCTCGAAGGCCCGATGGTCCGCCGGGAAGCCGGGGCCGCGGTCGGCGGCCTGCAGCACGCATTCGCCGTCCTGGACAAGGGTGCGGACCGACAGGCGACCGCCCTCGGCGGCGTAGCGGCGGGCGTTCTCCAGAATCGCCCGCAGCATCTGGCGCACGCGGGCAGGGTCGGCGCGAACGAGGGCGGGCTCCAGATCGGTCTCGACGACCATTCCGGCCGCCGCGAATTGCGGAGCCAGGGCGTGGAGCACCGATCGGGTTTCCTCGGCCAGGTCGCAGTCGGTGACTTCCAGAGCCAGGGCGCCGGTCGAGACCAGGCTGACCGTGCGCAGATCGTCGATGATCCGCGACAGGTCGTGCACCTGGGTCAGCAGCGCGCGCATCTGCGCGTCGTCGCGCGGAAAGACGCCGTCCAGCGCCCCTTGGATATAGCCGTTCAGCACGGTCAGGGGCGTACGCAGCTCGTGGGCGATGGCGGCGGACTGGAACCGCATCCGACGCTCCGAGTTCTCCAGCGCCTCGGCCTGGGCGTTGAAGCCGTCGACCAGACTCTGAAGTTCGCGGGTCAATTTCGGCGGTGGGACGATGCGGTGGCTGAAGTCGCCGGCGCCAATCTTCTTGGCCCCGTCGGCGACGGCGTTGACGGGCTCGGCGAAGCGATGCGCGATCCGCCCGGCCAGCCACACGCAGATGACGATAACCAGCAGCGACAAGACCGCCACGCCGGCATAGCTGAGCACGACCGCGCGGGTCTGCTCGGCCGCCATCGTTTTCAGCAAGGCCAGCATGTCGGTGTGTGAGGGGACTTCGTTGCGGTCCAGTTGCTCGATGGCGTGGACGAGGCGCGGGGGAATACGGCTCTTGATCTCCAGATTGATCAATCTGTCGATCCCGGCCGAGGCGGTGGCGATGAAGACGACCGCGCAGACCAGCATGCCGGCGATGGCCGTGCCCAGGCGGCGAGCGAGGGTGGGCGGGGCCTTCACGCCGCGCCGACCAGGCGATAGCCGACGCCGCGCACATTGACGACGAAGCCGACGGCTCCCGCCGCCTCCAGCTTGCGCCGCAGATTGCTGACGTGACTGTCGACGGTGCGCTCCAGGGCGTCGCTGTCGGGCAGGCAGGCGTCGAGGATCTCGGCCCGGCCCAACACCCGCATTGGCGCATTCAGGAACTGAACCAGGATGCGAAACTCGCTGAGCGTCAGGTTCAGGGTCCTCGCGCCGGCGTCGCGATCGACCACGCGGGCCAGGTGGGCCGAGAGGTCGGCCTCGATCGGGCCATGGCGCAGCATTCCGGCCCCGCGGCCGCCGCGCGTCCGCCGCAGCACCGCCTTGACCCGCGCCACCACCTCGGCCGGGTTGAACGGCTTGACCACATAGTCGTCGGCGCCCATCCGCAGGCCCGTGAGACGGTCGATGTCCTCGGCCATGGCCGTGGCGAAGATCACCGGGGTGTCGCCGCGCCGCCGCACCTCGGCCAGCACGGCGTAACCGTCCGTCTTGGGAATGTTGACGTCCAGCAGCAGAAGGTCGGGATTGAGGCTGCGGTGCTGCTGCAGGGCGATCTCGCCATCGGCGGCGCAGACCACGCGCAGGCGCTCGCGCTCCAGATAGGTCTGCAGGATGCGGGCGATGTCGGGGTCGTCCTCGACCACGCAGATCAGCGCGTTTTCCATCTTCGGGATCCTGAACCTGGGCCGCGCATCCTGCCGGGGGACTGTCGAGGTTTCGTGGAGGTTCGGCGAAAGCCTCGCGATCCCTACGCAAGGCCCGCGGATCGTCGTTCTGGCAAATGAATTACTCTTAAGGTCGCCCGCACGCGGTCTCCACACTTCGCGCGCAGACCCTCCATCGCCTGCCGCCACCAAGGCTCCACGTCCAGCTGGCCCCTCCGCCGGCGTCGTCAACGAGATGGAGTCTCTCCCATGCTGAAAATCACGATCATCGCCGCGGCCCTGCTGAGCACGGCCTTCGCCGCCCCCGCCATGGCCCAGGACGCCGACACCCTCAGCGGCTTCTACGCCGGGGCCGACGTCGGCTACGCCAAGCCCAAGACCAAGCTGGACTTCACGCCAAAGGCCGGCGCCGCGGCCGCCGGTTCGGCCAACAAGACGGGCTTCGACTACAGCGGCTTCGTCGGCTACGGCGCCGTGGTCGGCGAGAGCCTCTATCTGGGCGGCGAGGCGTCGCTGGGCGCCGGCGGCGGCAAGGCCTCGCGCAATCTGGCCGGCTCCAGGGTGACGATCGATCCGGGCCTGCGCTACGGCGCGGCCGCTCGCGCGGGCTTCGTCGTCACCGAGGGCGGCCTGTTGTACGGCAAGGTCGGGCTGGAGCGCCGCAAGGTCGAGGCCTCGATCATCGGCTCCAAGAAGAAGCTGACCGAGAAGGGCCTGGTGTACGGCGTCGGCTACGAACAGCTGCTGACCGGCAACCTGTCCCTTCGGGCCGAGGCGCTGCGCGTGAAGTACGACGACAAGGCGGTGACCTTCGCCGGCGGCGAGAAGCTCAAGCTGGACGGCAATGAAACCCGCTTCAACCTCGGCGCGGTTCTTCGCTTCTAGGCTCGCCTCATGCCGCCCGGGTCATTCTCCCGGGCGGTACGTCTTGACGGCGTGCTTCTTGACGTCCTCGGGATAGAAGTAGACGTCGCGCAGATTGCCCTGGCTGTACCTCAGCGCCTGGTCGTTGAAGTGCGGGGAGGCGGGATCACCGCTCTCGCCGCCCGCCGAGACGGCGCGGGCCCGGACCTTGTCGCCGAACTCGACGACCGCCACGAAGCTGTTGCCCAGGGTCCCATAGTACTTCTTCGTCCCCGGCCAGCGCTTGGCCCCGAACGAGGCCAGCGAGCCCCATTGGGCCGAAGTGAACGGCACCGGGATACTGGGCTTGGCGTCATCGAACGTCTGGACGATCGCGCCGTCGTTGCGTTGGAAGCGGTTGATCTGGCCCCACGACGTCTTCCACGATCCGAAATCGGCGGTCAGACGATCGGACGCCTCGGCCAGGGCCGCCA
Source organism: Caulobacter sp. Root343 (assembly GCF_001425745.1). Classification (GTDB taxonomy): domain Bacteria; phylum Pseudomonadota; class Alphaproteobacteria; order Caulobacterales; family Caulobacteraceae; genus Caulobacter. Next base: position 857,003 of record NZ_LMDF01000006.1, read on the forward strand.
GCTTGTCGGCGGCGGTCAGCCTGTAGGCCATGAAGTCGTAGGGGTTCAGCCCCTGGGCCTTGGCGGCCGGCGCGGCCTTGGCCCACATCGCTTCGCCCCAGAACACGGCCAGCGATGTTTCCGTGGATCGGGCCGACCACCTGCGGTCCCAGGCCTTCAGCGCGGCCACCTGATCAGCCACCTTGGCCTTGATCGGATCGCCGTCGGGCGTGGCGGCGTAGGCCGCCTCCAGCGTCGGGATCAGCCGCGCGAACGCGGTCAGGTACGGGTCGTAGGCCTTGTCGATCAGGCCGCCCAGGGTGAGGTTCTTGGCGTCCTTCAGCACGAGGTCGGCGTGGATCCCGCGTGGGTTCTCGCCCGCGCTGTCCATGTACCTTGGATAGTCGGCCTTCTTCGGGCTGTAGGGCCCCGCGGCCGTGTAGGGCCAGTTGTTGGTGTTGAAGACCCAGCCGTTCGGCGGGTTCAGAACGTGCGGCGCGTCGTTCAGGGCGTGCAGGCCCTTCCAGTCGGTGGCCGGGTCCGAGCCATCCACGGGCTTGGTGTAATCGAAGCGGTCGTCGCGTATGGGAATGAACTGCGGGTGCAGATAGGCGATCTCGCCCTTGGCGTCGGCGAACAGGGTGTTGTTCGATGAATTGGCCTTCAGCTGCGCCACCTTCATGAAGCTGGCGTAGTCCGTGGCCTTGGTGCGCAGGAACGACTGCTCCAGCGCCGCCATCGGCTTGTTCATCAGGGCGATGGTGATCCACTTGCCGTTCTCTTCGCGGACGATCGGACCATGGTGGGTCTTGAAGACGGTGAAGCGCTTTTCCGCCATCGTTCCGTCGGCGGCGCGGTAGGGGACCGTGATCACCTCGCTCTTCAGCGGGCGCAGCGCCGCGCCGTACTTGTAGAAGCGTTTCCCGTCCTTCTCGACGATGGTCTCGGCGAACTCGTCGACCACGTCGACGCCGCTGGAGGTGTGCATCCAGCCAGCCTTGGCGTTGAAGCCCTGGTAGATGAAGAACTGGCCCCAGGTCGTGGCGCCGTAGGCGTTCAGCCCCTCGTCGCTGGCCACCTGCATCTCCGAGCGGAAGAAGAAGCTGGTGTGCGGGTTGATCAGCAGCAGGGCGTGGCCCTCCAGCGTGTTCTTCGGGGCGATGGCGAAGCCGTTCGAGCCCTTGGGCTCCTTGAACAGCAGGCCCTTCTCGTCGGCGGTCATGGCCAATTGGCGCTGGCCGTAGAAGGCCTCCAGCTGGGTCAGGGCCACCCGCTCGATGTCGCCGCCGATGCTGCCTTCCGAGAAGCTGAGCGCCATCCACGGCTCGAAGTGCTTGATGACCTTCGGCTTCACGTCCGGATGGGTCGCCAGATAGAAGTTCAGCCCGTCGGCCCAGCCGTTCATCAGGGTCTTCAGCCAGGCCGGGCTCTTGGCGTAGTCGGCCTTCAGCACGGCCGGATCGATGAACAGCTTCTGGCGCAGGTCGGCCCAGATCGCCTTCTCGCCCTCCGCCTCGGCCGTGCGGCCCAGCGAGGTCATGAAGTTGGTCTCGACGCGATTGAAGTCGTCCTCGGCCTGGGCGTAGGCCATGCCGAACACGGCGTCGGCGTCGGTCTTGCCGTGGATGTGGGCGATGCCCCAGTCGTCGCGGACGATCTGGACCTTGGCGGCGCGCGCCTTCAGGCCGGAGAGGTCATCGGCGGCGTTGGCCGGCGAGGCGGTGAGAACGGCGGCGGCCATCAAGGCCAGGACGCTGACGGACAGAACACGCATGAACGACCTCCCGAGCCCATCGAGGGCCTCGAACGGTCATCACGTGTAGGGGGAACATCGCCGAGCGCCAAGACGGCGAAGCTCGGACGAGGCGGCGGCGCCTGCTATTGCGGCGGGCAGCCCTTGAATTCGCCGACCTTGCTGACCGACAGGCTGGACAGGTCGATGCCGCGAAGCGTCTTCATCGAGGCGGCCCCGAAGCCGCTGAACAAGTCGAGCTTCAGGCCCTTGATCGCGCCGCCGATGTCGGAAGCGTACCAATAGCCGTCGTGCGCGCCGCCGTCGGGCATGGGCAGGCCGACGGTTTCCTTGATGAAAATCACGGTGCGGCGCGGGATCACCTTGGGATCGACCGCGACGGTGCGCATGGCCGCGACCTTGCAGCCCAGCGAGTCGAACGCGCGGATGCCCTTGGCGCCGGCGTGGTACATCGTGGCCTTCATCTTGAACTCGACCGAGCCGGGCAGGGCGCCGCCGCTCAGGGCCGAGGTGATCAGCTCGCCCAGCGGATCGGCGCGCGTGGTCTGGTCGGACGAAGAGTCCGGGCCGGCGGCGGCGATGGCGGGGAAGGCGAATGCGGAGATGACCGCGGTGGCCAAAATTCCGGCGAGCTTGCGTCGCATCGAGGGGGTCCTCTTATCGGCGTGTCTGTCGGGCGGCGTCTGGATATTCTGATCACAGCCCTGTGACAACCCCTGGAGCCCATACGTCGCAGGCGCCGTTCGCTTGATGAGCGAAAAAGCGGCGTCGATTCAGGGGCTTGAAACTTGGCCTTGGCGTATCGATTTTTTCGCTTTCGACGGCTTCACAGAAGGAACCCGCCATGACGCTGCGCATCTACGGCGACTCGATCTCGGGCAATTGCCTCAAGGTGAAGTGGACCGCCGAACAGCTGCACCGGCCGTTCGAGTGGATCGAGACCAGCGTCCTGGCCGCTGAAACGCGCACGCCCGAGTTCCTGGCCCTGAACCCGGCGGGGCAGGTGCCGCTGGCCATCCTGGAGGACGGCCGCCCGTTGGCTCAGTCCAACGCCATCATGCTCCACCTGGCCGAGGGCTCGGCCCTGGTCCCCGCCGACGCCTATGCGCGGGCCAAGATGTTCGAGTGGCTGTTCTGGGAGCAGTACAGCCACGAGCCCTATGTCGCCGTGGCGCGCTTTCAGGTCGTCTATCTGGGCAAGGCCCCGGAGAGCCTGGAAACGCGGCTGATCGAGCGCGGCGGCCAGGCCCTGGCGCGGCTGGAAACACAGCTGAAACAAACGCCCTTTCTGGTCGGCGAGCGGCTCACCCTGGCGGACATCGCTTTGGTGGCTTACACCCGCGTGGCGCACGAGGGCGGGTTCGACCTTTCGCTGTATCCGGCCGTGACAGCCTGGGTGGAGCGGATGGAGACCGCGCTCGGCATTATCTGATCCTTCGGAGCTCCTCCTTGCGTCTGTCGTCCAGCCTGAAAGTCCTTGTCCTCGCCGCCGCCCTGTCGGCGCCGGCCGCCTCGGCCTTGGCCTGGGGTTCTTCGGGCCACCGCGTCGTGGGCGTGGTCGGCGCCGCCAGCCTGCCGTCGGACGTGCCCGCCTTCCTGCGCACGCCCGCGGCGATCGCGGCGATCGGCGAGTACGCGCGCGAGCCGGACCGCTGGAAGGGCTCGGGCAAGGTCCACGACACCGACCGCGACGCGGCCCATTTCCTGGACATCGATGATCAAGGCCGGATGTATGGTGGGCCGATGTTCACGGTGGCGACCCTGCCGCCGACCCGCGCCGACTACGAGAAGGCCCTGCAGGCCGCCGGCGTCGACAGCTGGAAGGCCGGCTACCTGCCGTACGCGATCATCGACGGCTATCAGCAGCTGGTGAAGGACTTCACCTACTGGCGCATCCTGACCGCCGCGCTGAAGATCGAGAAGGATCCGACCCGGCTGGCCTATTACAAGGCCGACCTGAAGCGCCGGGAAGACCTGCTGGTCCGCGACCTGGGCGTCTGGGCCCACTATGTCGGCGACGGCAGCCAGCCGCTGCACCTGTCGGTGCACTACAACGGCTGGGGCGACTATCCGAACCCCAACGGCTACACCAATGCTCGCTCGACCCACTTCCAGTTCGAGGGGCCGCTGGCCAAGGCCCTGGGCGACGAGGCGTCGATCAAGGCGCTGGTGCCGGCCTACAAGGCCTGCGACTGCTCGATCGAGACCCGCGTCGTCGGCTATCTGACCGAAACCTGGAAACAGACCGAGCCGCTGTATCAGCTGGAAAAGGCCGGCGGCATGGTCGAGACCGATCCGCGCGCCAAGACCTTCGTCCAGGCCCGCGTCGCGGCCGGGGCCACGGCCCTGCGCGACCTGGTCACCGACGCCTGGACCGCTAGCGCCAAGGGCACGATCGGCTATCGTCCGGAGACCAGCGTGGCGGACGTCGAGTCCGGCAAGGTCGATCCGTGGTTCGACCTCTACGGCAAGGACTGAGGCAAGGGATGCTGGCTTTCGGCGCGCCCGTGGCGGGGCTGACCTATCTCGACCGTCCAGCCGCGTTCGGCGTCGCCGAGAACGCCTTGGGCCAGATCGCCCTGGCCCAGGTGAGCAAGCCCGGCAAGGCTCCTTACTTCGACTTGCCCGGCGGGGCCGTGGACGGTGACGAGACCGAGGCCGAGGCGGTGGTCCGCGAGTTCGGCGAAGAGACCGGCCTCGTGGTCGAGGCCGGTCTTCTGATCGATACGGTGTCGCAGCTGTTCCTGAAATCCGACGGCCAACCGGTGCGGAACTTCGGCGGGATCTATGCGGTCAAGGTGACCGGCGAGAAGCCGGGCCTAAAGGTCGAGGACGACCATGCGCTGGTCTGGCTGGACCCGCGCGACGCGGTGGTCGCCCTCCGCCACGACGCCCATGCCTGGGCGGTCGCGGCATGGATGCGCAGAGGCTAGTTCGCGGCCAAGGCCACGCCGGCTCCGGCGGCCTTCGCCACCTTCAGGTCGGCGGCTTGCTTCTCGTTCAGGGCGTCCTGCACATCGGCGCCGAAGTCCATCAGGCAGGCTTTGACCGACAGGCCCCGCAGCCCCTTGGCTTCGCAGGCGCGGTTCGCGGCGATATTCACACGGCGGGCGAACTCACGCGCATCCGTAGGGTCCGACAGGCGCAGGTCGCCGACCTTGATCCGGGCGACGGGCTCGACGCGTTGGCCGGCGTGGGCGGCGCTCAGGCCGATGATCGGGGTGGCGGCCAGGGCCAGGGCGGCGGCGACGGCGATACGGTTGACGATCTTGCTCATGGTCTCGATCCCTCTGGTTGGTCGCCCGCGGCGATCCGTTGAGCGAGGGTGTAGACCTGGTCAGCGCCGAAAACCCGTTACGAGTGCTTCATGACCTCGATTTAAGTCTATGAAACACAAGTAATATTTCCGAAAATTTAGAATTGAACGGCGGGGTCGTCACGCCGGGACGAACACCAGCCTGACGGCGTCTTCCGGGACGGTGCCGCTGGCGATCAGGCGCAGGGGCGGTCGCGATCGGGCGAAGTAGGGCTTTCCGCCGCCGAGCACGACGGGGCGGAGATAGAGGCGATACTCGTCGATCAGGCCAAGGTCGGTGAGACTGGCCGCCAGCTCCGGTCCGGCGACGTCGATGTCGCCCTCGACGTCGGCCTTCAGCCGTCGGACGAACGCTTCGACGTCACGGGAAATCAGCGTCGCGTTGGGGCCGACCGACTTCAGAGTGCGTGACACGACCCATTTGGGCTGCGCCCGCCACGCTTGCGCGAAGTCGCGTTCGATCTCGTCCCAGTCCGGACGGTCCTCGTCCCAATAGCGCATCACCTCGTAGATGCGGCGGCCGTAGAGGCAGCCGGCCAGGTCGCGGACGTGATCGTTGAAGTGGCGATGCAGGGCGGGTCCGGGGATCGGCAGCTGCGGCCCGTCGGTCACGCCGGCGACATAGCCATCCAGCGATTGCATCATTCCGAAGACGAGTTTGGCCATCGGCGAGCTCCATGTTTCAGCCGGTCCGTTCGCCGCCTCGTCCGAAGGACGCGTGAGCGCGCCGGAAGCCGACAACGGTCCGCGAACTTTTTCGGCCCGAGCACGCCGCTAGGTGCAGCCGTCCACCAGGATCAGCTTGCTGGTCGTTGTCCGATGACGAATGGCGAATAGGTCCTGGCGCTCGGGATCATTCAGAAACGCCTCGGCGTTCTCCCGGCTCGGGAATTCGATCACCACGACCCGTTCCGGCGTCCAGTCGCCTTCCATCACCAGGGGTTCGGCGCCTTGGACGATATACCGTCCCCCATGCTTCTCGATGAAGGCCGGAATGGCGGCCATGTAAGGCGCGAAGCCGCGGAAGTCGCGGATCGTCAGGTCGAGAACGAAATAGGCTGTCACGCTTCTTGCCTCGGGCTTGAAATCCTAGGCGGCGGCGAAATCCCGCGTGGCCTTATGGTCGCTCTGGCGGACGGGCAGGGTGAAGCTGACCGTGGTGCCTTCTCCGGGCATGGAGTGCATCTCCAGCACGCCGTCGTGCATGGTGATCAGCGACTTGGTCAGGGCCAGGCCAAGGCCGGTGCCTTGGGTGGTCTTGGAGAACTGGCTCTCGACCTGCTCGAACGGCCGGGCCAGGCGTTCCAGGTCTTCCTTGGCGATGCCGATGCCGGTGTCGGTGACCGAGACCTTGACCGTGTCGTTGAACGGGTCGCGGCGCACCTCGGCGCGGACGGTGACGCTGCCGGCGCGCGGCGTGAACTTGATGGCGTTGGACAGCAGGTTCAGCAGCACCTGCTTGACCGCCCGGTAGTCGGCCTCGATCTCGGGCAGGACCGGGAAGTCGATGCTCAGCTTCAGGCCGGCGGCCTCGGCGCGGTTGCGGATCAGGCGGACCGCGTCCTCGGCCACGTCCTCCAGGTGCATCGGCTCGAACTTGAGGTTCATCTTGCCGGCCTCGATCTTCGACATGTCGAGGATGTCGTTGATCAGCGCCAGCAGGTGTTGGCCCGACGAGTGGATGTCCTGGCTGTAGCCCTTGTAGCGGGCGTCCCCGAGCGCGCCGAACATCTCGTTCATCATGATCTCGGAGAAGCCGTTGATGGCGTTCAGCGGCGTCCGCAGCTCGTGGGACATGTTGGCCAGGAACTCGCTCTTGGCCTTGTTGGCGCTCTCGGCCCTGACCTTCTCGGTCTCGTACTTGCGGGCCAGCTCGGCCAGCTGCTCCTGGCTGCGCTCCAGGCCGGCGATGGCGTTCTGCAGCTGCTCCTCGTTGAGGCGGCGGGCTTCTTCCTGGGTCTTGATCGCGGTGATGTCGGCGGCGGTCATGACCAGGCCGCCTTCGGCCGTGCGGCGCTCGCTGATCTGGATCCAGCGGCCGTCCATCAGCTCGGCCTCGCGCACGCCCTTGGCGCCGTCGGGGGCGGGGTGGTCCTGCTTGATGGCCAGGGCGGCGAAGCGGTTGACCTCGGCGCGCGCGGCGCCCGGCTTCAGCAGCTTGGGCTCCAGCGAGAAGACGCTGCGATAGTTGCGGTTGCACATCAGCAGACGGCCTTGGCGGTCCCAGAGCACGAAGGCTTCGGACACGCTCTCGATGGCGTCGCGGAGGCGGTTCTCGGCGGCCTGGGCGCGGGCCTGGGCGATGCGCTCCTCGGTGACGTCCAGGGCCACGCCGATGATGCGGACATAGCCGTCGACGCCGGGCTTGCCGAACCCCTGGCCGCGGGCGTCGATCCACAGCGAGCGGCCGCCCTGCTCGGCGGCGGGGACACGGAACGACACGTCGAAGGCGCCGTACATGGCCGCGTTCGCCAGGGCCTGGCGGACCCGCTCGCGGTGGTCGATCGAGATCCGTTCCAGGAGGTCCTGGCCCGAGACGACGCCGCCGCCGCCCCAGCCGAACATCGCGCCGGTCACGTCGGACAGGAATACCTGGTCGCCGTTCAGGTCCCATTCCCAGATGCCGCAGCGAGCGGCCTCGACGGCCAGGCGGAAGCGCTGCTCGCTGTCGACGAACTCGCGGTGGGCGACTTCGGCCTTGCGGCTCTGGATCAGCAGCAGCAGCGCCAGGGCGATGCCGACGGCCAACGGGGCTAGCAGGTTGAACGCGCCGTCCATGACCTGCCGGTCCAGGTTGGCGACGGTGTGAGTGGGCGCCGCGGCCAGCACTTGCAGAGCGCCTTCGGCGGCCGGACGCACGGCGACGTCCAGCGCCGCGCCGTCGATCGCCTGGCCGCGCAGGGCGACCGCGCCGTCGCCGACATCTTCGGGCGACAAAGCGAAGGCCTCGCGGACCGTATTGGCGCCTTGGGCGCCGCGACCGCGTGCGGCGATCAGCTTACCGCTTGGCAGCGCAAGGGCCGCGCTGTCGCCCTTTTGAGGGTCTTCGATCAGGCGCGTGGCGTCGCCGCTGGCGATCACGAAGGCGCGGGCGTGGTCCAAGGTGGCGGTCGTGGCGACATAGAGACGGCCGGTGTCGCCGACCGAGCCGGTCCAGGTGGTGCGGCCCGAAGCGGCGGCGGCCTGGGCGGCGGCCTTCCAGTCGGCGCCCTCGTCGCGGCCGGCGATCGACACGACGCCGCTAGGGCCGACGACCGCGACGGCCGCGGCCTCGCCGCCGGCGGCGCGCAGGGCGGTCTCGGCGGCGTCCATGGTCGCGCCCGGATCGCGCTTGAGCAGGTCGGCGGCGGCCGAGAGGCCCGCGCGCTGGGCGGCGAGATTGACCTCGACCCGGCCGGCGATCAGCCCGGCCTTGGCCGACAGCGGGGCCCCGCCGGGCTGGACGGCGGCTTCGTTCTGCAGCCGCTTGACGCCGAAGGCGGTGTAGACGGCCAGCAGCAGCAGCGCGGCCAGGATGGCGACACGGACGAATGCTTGGGAGGGACCTTGAACGGTCTTGGCCCGCATGGCCGCGGGCGCGGTCGGTCCGGCGCGCGCCGGCCCCCCGTGTCTCGCCATGCCCCTGTCCAAACCGCCCGGCTCCGTCACATCATCATGGCGAGTCACTTCGCCAAGATGGTGAATCTAACTTACCGGCCGGGACGGCGTCACCGCCGAAGAGGCGGATTCCGGCCTTGTGGGCTTATTGGTCGCAATCCCGCCCTGGTCCGACTCGTGAAATCCTAGTCAGTCCAACGCCTTAGTGGCGAGCTCCGATACATTCTTTGACAATTCCGGCTGCGCCGCGACGCGCTCCAGTTGCTCGCGCATCAGCTTGCCCAGTTCGGGCTTGTAGCGCCGCCAGTTCCCCAGGGGTTCGACCAGGCGGGCGGCGGTCATGGGATTGAAGGAGTCCACGGCCAGGATCTGGTCGGCCAGGAAGCGGTAGCCCGCGCCGCTGGGATCGTGGAAGCGCGCCGGATTGAAGTTGGCGAAGGTCGAGATCAGGGCGCGCAGGCGGTTGGGATTGGTCGACTCGAAATCCGGGTGGGTCGTCAGGGCGATCACCCGCTCCAGCACGTCCTCGTTCGGATCGCGCCCTTGCACCGCGAACCACTTGTCCAGCACCAGGGGTTCCTCACGCCAGGCGTAGTGGAAGCGGGCCAGGGCCTTCTCGCGGGCCACGCCGCCGATGGCGACCAGCGGATAGAGGCCGCCGATCATGTCGGTCATGTTGCGGGCGGCTTCGAAATGGCCCACCAGGCGCATCAGGTTGTCGGCGTGGGGATCGGCCGACAGGGCCTCCGCGCAGGCGTTGCGCAGGGCGCGGCGACCGGCGGCCCCCGCGCTGGCCGAGAACTCGCCGTCGCTCTGGGCTTCGCCATGCAGGCGGCGCAGCAGGTCGCCCAGATGGACGGCGATGCGGGCGCGAAGGTGGTCGCGGGCCGCGTGCAGGGCCACCGGGTCGGCGGGTTCGGACATCAAGGCGAGGTCCTGTTCCGACGGCAGGGTCAGCAACAGCGCCTTGAAGGCCAGCTCGGCGGCGTCGTCGACCAGGGCCTGGCCCAGGGCGTCGGCGTAGCGTTCCTCGCCCACCTCGTCCGGCGCGCCGGCGGCGCGGGCCAGGATTAGGTCTCGCGCCAGGGTCTGGCCGGCTTCCCAGCGGTTGAAGAGGTCGGAATCCGAGGCGAACAGTACGTAGCGGTCCGACGGCCGGGCGTCGGTCGAGAGGTTCACCGGCGCCGAGAAGCCGCGCAGGGCCGACAATACGGGGGCGCTGGCGACGCCGTCCCAGCGGACGGTCAGCCGCTCCTGGTCCAGCAGCACGACCTCGGTGTCGCGCAGGAGCTCGCCCTCGGTCGACAGCAGGCCGATGGCGATCGGGATCGGCAAGGGCTTCTTGGTGGGCTGGCCGGGCGTGGGGGCGGTGGACTGGGTGAAGCTCAGGGTCACGGCCTTGGCGTCGACGTCATAGGCCGTCTCGATCGTCACCGAGGGCGTGCCGGCCTGCTCGTACCAGCCGAAGAAGTCCGAAAGGTCGCGGCCCGAGGCCTCGGCGAAACAGGCGATGAAGGCCTCGACCGTCGTGGCCTGACCGTCGTGGCGCTGGAAGTAGAGGTCGCTGCCCTTCCGGAACGCCGCCGGGCCCACGATGGTCTTGAGCATGCGGATGATCTCCGCGCCCTTCTCGTAGATGGTCGCGGTGTAGAAGTTGTCGATCTTCAAGTAGCTGGACGGCCGCACCGGGTGGGCCAGAGGGCCGGCGTCCTCGGCGAATTGCCGCGCGCGCAGGGCTCGGACATCCTTGATCCGCTGCACCGCCGCGCCACGCATGTCGGCGCTGAAGCTTTGGTCGCGGAAAACCGTGAAGCCTTCCTTCAGGCACAGCTGGAACCAGTCGCGGCAGGTGATGCGGTTGCCGGTCCAGTTGTGGAAGTATTCGTGGGCGATCACGGCCTCGATGCGCTCGTAGTCCAGATCCGTGGCGGTCTCCGGATCGGCCAGCAGCAGGGAGCTGTTGAAGATGTTCAGCCCCTTGTTTTCCATGGCCCCGAAGTTGAAGTCGCGCACGGCCACGATCATGAACAGATCGAGGTCGTATTCGCGGCCGAACGCCTCTTCGTCCCATTTCATCGCCCGCTTGAGGCTGTCCAAGGCGTAGGCGGCGCGCGAGGCCTGGCCCGGATCGACGAAGACTTTCAGCGCCACCTCGCGGCCGCTCATGGTGACGAACTTGTCCGTCAGGACGTCCAGGTCACCAGCCACCAGCGCGAACAGGTAGCAGGGCTTGGGGAAAGGGTCGGTCCACTCGGCGAAGAAGCGGTCGCTCCCGAGCGCGCCGCTGTCGACCAGATTGCCGTTGCTGAGCAGGTGCGGGAACTTGCGGTCTGCTTCGATGCGCACGCTGTAGCGGCTCAGCACGTCCGGCCGATCGGGGAAATAGGTGATGGTGCGGAAGCCCTCGGCCTCGCACTGGGTGCAGAAGCGGCCGCCGGACATGTAAAGGCCCATCAGCGCCTTGTTCGACGACGGATCGATCTCGACCTCGGTGGTCAGGACGAACTGGTCCGGGGTCTCGTGGATCGTCAGGTGCTCGGGATCGACAGCATACTGGTTGGCGCTGAGCGCCTGACCGTCGATGGCTGCCGACAGCAGCTTCAGCCGCTCGCCGTTCAGCACCAGGGGCTCGCCCTTGGCGCCGGTTCGACGCACCGAAAGCTCGGCCCGGACCCGCGTCGCTGACGGACGCAGGTCGAAGACCAGCCGGGTGGTCTCGATGGCGAACGGGAACGGGCGATAGTCCGCCAGGCGGATGGGCTGAGACGTGTCGGTGCGCATCCGTCCTACTTAGTCCCGCGAGGCGACCTCCGCGAGAGGACCTTGACGGCCAAGCCCGAATTAATGGCCAGTTCGCCTTCGAATGGGGGACGTGACGATGACGGAAGATCAGACCGGACTGGAAGTCGGCCGCAGGCGCTTCCTGCATCCGGGACCGCTGCGCTGGCTACGGGCGACGGGCTGGATGGTGCTGCTCTTCGTCATCTTCACCGTGGTCTATGCCGGGGCCCAGATGGTGGGCAATCCGCTGTTCAAGGGCGGCGGCCACCTGCTCGAAGTGCTGGAGGTCGCGGCGATCTGCGGCGCGGGCCTGGCGCTCTACGGCGGGGTCGTGTGGCTGGCCGAGGGGCGCTGGCCCGAGGAATTGAACCTGCGGAAAGCCCCCGCGGACCTGGCGATCGGCCTCCTCGTCGGGGCCGCGATGCTGAGCGTCGCCGTGGGCGGGCTCTATGCCCTGGGCGTCTACGACATCAGCGGCCCGCGTCCGGGCTCGGCCTGGGGCACGATCGCCATGGCCGTCGAGTCCGGGGTGATGGAGGAGCTGCTGATGCGCGCCATCATCCTGCGCCTGCTGATGCGGGCCTTCGGCATCTGGCCGGCCCTGGTCGCGCAGGCGGCGCTGTTCGGCGCCTTGCACCTGGCCAATCCCAACGCCACGCCGGTCGCCGCCGCGGCCATCGCCATCGAGGCGGGCCTGATGCTGGCCGGCTTCTACCTGCTGACTGGGCGCCTGTGGATGTCGATCGGCGTCCACGCCGCCTGGAACTTCACCCAGGGCTGGGTCTGGGGCGCTTCGGTCTCGGGCATTCCGGTGGTCGAGAGCTGGCTGGTCAGCAAGCCCAAGCCCGGCGCGCCCGAGTTCCTCAGTGGCGGCGCCTTCGGCCCTGAAGCCTCGCTGCCGGCCATGGTGGTCGGCACGCTGGTGGCGATCGTCGTGCTGTGGCTGGCCTGGAAGAAGGGGAACTTCAAGGTGCGAGCGGACGCGACCTGACGGTATCCGAGGCTAAGGTCGGCGCGCGCCGGGAGGCCTGGAGCGCGCCGATGAGACTATCCGGGCATGGCTTCGAACTGGGGCAGGTCGAGCGGCTTCACCCAGGCCAAGCGACGCTTGGTGAACATCTCAAGCCTGGGGGCGAAGTCCTTCTTGTCGTCCAGGCTGCCAAGCTGGACGAAGATGGTTCCTGGAAACGTGTCGAGATTGCTGGTGAACAACCGCGCGCCGCAGACGATGCAGATATTGCGGTCGAGATGGCCGCCGGAGTCGGCGATGTAATGGAATGGCCTGACCTCGCCGCTGGTCAGGGTGAAGTCATCCGCGGGAATACCGAAGAACACCGCCGCCTCGCCGCCCGACGCCTTCTTGCAGTCCAGGCAGTGGCACATGGCGATGAAGTCCGGATCGGTGTCGAACTCGAACTTGACGGCGTCGCAGGCGCAGCGCGCCGTATGCTTTTTCCCCATCCTGATCGTTCCTTTTCGCTCGCCCAGCGGGGTCGCTGCGCGCCGGCACGGTACCGGAACTTTCAAGCAGCGGCGACGCGACGCGCCGGCGGAAAGGAGGATCGGGGCGAATGAGCTTGCGAGGTATGCAGCCTTCGTCGGCTGTCCTAGTCGGAGGCCGGCCCCGCCGCCGGCGTTTCCTGTAGGTAGCGCTCGATCGCCACGATCTTCTGGGCCAGGGCGGTCAACACGGGCGGGGCGTCTTCGGGGCTGTCGGCGACCAGGGTCAGGACCTCACGGGCGATGGCGTGCAGCCGCGGAGCGCTGGCGATCAGGCGGGCCTGGTATTCCATCTTGTGCGGGTCGCGGTCGTACTCCGCGCCCGGCGTGCGCCAGCCGCCCCAGTCGTTGGGGTCGGTGACCACGACCGGATATGTGCCCGGATAGGGATGATGGGCGCAGTCGCCCTCCTGCTGCCACTTGTTGCGGGCCCGCAGCACACGCCAGTCGCCGTCGAGGCCGGCTTGCGGGTCGGTCTTGTCCTCGGCCTTCAACTCCTGGGCCTGGAATTCGCGGCCCAGGCCAAGGTCGTAGGTGACCCGCACCGGCTCGTCGAAGCCCTTGGCCCAGACGGGCACGATCTTCTCGACGGTCGCCCAACAGCCGACGCTCTCGACCCACACGCGCTGGTTTTTCTGGAAGACGGTCTTGGCCATGGCCTGCTGGTAACGTCCGAACAATCACGAAAGGCCGCATAAGAACCTGAAATCCTTGACGCCGGGTCAATCTTTCCCTTCGCGTGAACGTCGTTCAGTGTGTTCCCGAGACCGGCCATCAGAGCGGGTCCTGGGAGGATCCCGTGGATTTCGACTATTCGGACGACCAGAAGTTCCTGAAGGACGAGGCGCGCAAGTTCCTTGCCGCCCATTGCGACGTCGGCGTCGTACGGGGCGTGCTCGATGATCCGGGCCGCTCGTTCGACGACAAGCTGTGGAAAGGCGTGACCGAGCAGGGCTGGCTGGGCGCCTGCATCCCCGAGGAACACGGCGGTCTGGGCCTTGGCCGCGTCGAGCTGTGCGCCATCGCCGAGGAGCTGGGCCGCGCCGTCGCGCCGATCCCGTTCGCCTCCACCGTCTATTGCCTGGCCGAGGGGCTCATGGCCTTTGGCTCCGAGGCCCAGAAGGCCGCCGTCCTGCCGCGCATCGCCGCCGGCGAGCTGATCGGCTGCCTGGCGACCTCCGAAGGCCCCGGCGTCGTCGGTCCGGCGACCCTGACCTGCCGGGTCGAGGGCGGCAAGCTCTCGGGGACCAAGATCCCGGTCACCGATGGCGACGTCGCCGATGCCGCCCTGGTGCTGGCCAGTGAGGGCGGCCGGCCGAGCCTGTTCCTGGTCGACCTGAAGGGCGCGGGCGTGAAGCGCGAGACGCTGAAGAGCCTCGACCCCACGCGCGGCGTGGCCAGGATCGTCTTCGACGGCGCGGCCGCCGAGCGGGTGGGAGAGGCCGGCGCCGGCTTCGACCTCGTCCAGGCGATCCTGGACCGCGCCGCGGTGCTGCTGGCGTTCGAACAGCTGGGCGGCGCCGACCGCTGCCTGGAGATGGCCAAGGACTACGCCCTGGGCCGCTACGCGTTCGGCCGGGTCATCGCCGGCTATCAGGCGATCAAGCACAAGCTGGCCGACATGTACGTCAAGAACGAGGTCGCCCGCTCCAACGTCTATTACGGCGCCTGGGCCCTGAACGACGATGCGCCGGAGCTGCCGATCGCGGCCTCGGCGGCGCGGATCGCGGCGTCGGAAGCCTTCTGGTTCGCCAGCAAGGAAAGCATCCAGGTCCATGGCGGCATGGGCTTCACCTGGGACGTCGACTGCCACCTCTACTACCGCCGCTCGCGGCAACTGAGCCTGGTGGTCGGCGCGCCGAAGGTCTGGAAGGAGCGGCTGGTCGGCCAGCTCGAGCAGAAGAACGCGGCCTAAGGGAGCGCAGGATCATGGATTTCAACGACTCTCCCGAGGAAGCCGCCTATCGCGAGAAGGCTCGCGCCTGGCTCGCCGAGAACGCCGCGGCCCACCGCGCCCGGTTCGGCGACCTCAAGCCCAACACGCCCGAGCACATGGTCGCCGCCAAGGACTGGCAGGCGACCAAGGCCGCCGCCGGCTACGCCTGCATCACCTGGCCCGCGGCCATCGGCGGCGGCGGCGGCACGCCGATCCAGTCGGTGATCTTCGGCCAGGAGGAGGCCAAGGCCGGCCTCGGCTACGGCTACTTCACGATCGGCCTGGGCATGTGCGTGCCCACGGTCATGGCCTTCGCCGACAGCGAGACCAAGCAGCGCTTCGTCTCGCCCGCCGTGAAGGGCGAGGAGATCTGGTGCCAGCTGTTCTCCGAACCGGCCGGGGGTTCGGATGTCGCGGCCCTGCGCACGCGCGCCGTCCGGGATGGCGACGAGTGGGTGATCAACGGCCAGAAAGTCTGGACCACCGGCGCCCACTATTGCGACTACGGCATCCTGCTCACGCGGACGGACCCGGACGCGCCCAAGCACAAGGGCCTGACCATGTTCTGGATCGACATGAAGGATCCCGCCGTCGAGTGCCGGCCGATCCACCAGATGTCGGGCGGCCGCGAGTTCAACGAGGTCTATTTCACCGATCTGCGGGTCAAGGACAGCCAGCGCCTGGGCGAGGTCGGCGATGGCTGGAAGGTGGCCTTGGTCACCCTGATGAACGAGCGGCTGGCGGTCGGCGGCTCGGCCGGTCCGAACTATCGCGAGATCATGAAGCTGGCCCGCCAGCTGTCGGGTCCCACCGGCCCGGCCTTGAAGGACCAGGCCTTCCGCGAGAAGCTGGCCGACTGGTACGTCCAGTCCGAGGGGCTGAAGTTCACCCGCTTCCGGACCATGACCGCTCTGTCGCGGGGCCAGACGCCCGGGCCGGAAAGCTCGATCGGCAAGATCATCTCGGCCAACCAGCTGCAGGACCTGGCCAACACCGCCGTCGAGATGGAGGACCAGTACGGCATCCTCGTGGATCCCGATCAGGCCCCGGCCGAGGCGGCGTTCCAGCAGAGCCTGATGTGGGCCCCGGGTCTGCGCATCGCCGGCGGCACCGACGAGATCCTCAAGAACATCATCGCCGAGCGGGTGCTGGGGCTGCCGGGCGAGGTGCGGGTCGACAAGGACGTCCCCTTCAAGGACATGCCGACCGGCCGCTGAACTTCGTCGAATCGTCGTCTTCGGACCCGACGCCGATGGGCTTGGTCGTCGGATCGTTGCCGCCCTTTCAGGGCGTTTCCGATCCTTTGCACGTACCTAAGCCCCAAGATTTTCGACAAATTCGCCTGCCGCGCGAACCTCGTCTTTCGGGATCGAATCTTCCTCCCGGGATGGGTTGGGGCGACCTTGACAGTAACCCGTCCCGGGCACATGACAGACCGGGGATATATGGTTAACGGCGGCGGCTGAAGGGGGATTCATGCGCGAGGCCGGCGACGCATTTGCGCGCCTTAGGATGCTGCGTGAAGCGGCTGCGCGGGCTTACGCCGGCCGCGCCGCGCTGCTGCGCCGCGCCCCCGTTGGGGCGCTCGTGGCGGCCGTGGTGATCCCCCTCGTCGGTTGCGACACCGGCCCCAGCTTCTGGTTCCACAAGCGGGCCAGCGCCTGCCCGCGCCCGCAGGCGGCGCAGGGCGTGTCGGGCCAGTTCAATCAGCAGCAGCAAGAGATTCGCGCCCTGCGCCAGGGCGGCTTCCGCGGCGATTTCTTCGCCCAGCTCGAATTAGCCCGCCGCTACGAAGGTCAGCGCGCCGTCGACAAGAACCTCGAGGATCCGGTCGAGGCGGGCGTCTGGTACGCCATGGCCCTGGCCAATTCCGGGGGCTACGCGCCGATCGCGGCCTATGAGCGCCGAGGCCAGGAATCGCGGGCGGTGTCGCGCTTCGACGACTGCCGCGCCTTCGAGCGGCGCAGCGCCTATGGCGCGCTGGACCGCCTGCTGTCGCGGATGTCGACCGAGGAGCGCGAGAAGGTCCGCAACCGCGTGATCTACATCCTCTCGGCCCAGGGCGCGGACGGCTTCCGGACCCTGGCGCGCATCCACGACGGCTATTTCGGCCCCTATGGCGAGCCGTCCGACAACCTTCAGGCCATCGAGGCGTACGGCAAGCCCAGCCAGCCCGGCGCGCCGGCCGCCCTGGACCTGTTCCGCCGCAACGACGTCGACGCCTATCTCTATAACTACCTGGCGGTGCAGACAGGCGACGTGTCGGCCTATGTCATGCTCAAGGACTTCGAGCGCTCCTCGCCGCAGCGGGCCTCGTACGGCTCGTTCGTCGAGACCAAGGCCAAGCGCTGGATCCCGACCTACGAGTTCTATCCGCCGGAATCGCCGGATTCGGGCGTGCCGCACTCCGACGAGTCGGACCTGTCGGGCGAGCAGCGCGAGGCGGCGCTGGCCCGCATCAACGAGCTGCCGTTCGTGCACGTGGCCGAGGCCCTGACCTATCTGCGCGTCATCCCGACGCCGATGCTCGACGAGAAGCTGCTCGGCCTCAACGACGCCCAGACCTTGCAGAGCATGATCGGCCGTCCCACGACCGGCCGCCTGGCCCCGATCGAGAAGGTGCGGGCGATCCAGTACGCAGCGGTCAACGGCTCGTCCAAGGCCCAGCTGGTGCTGGCGGTGATGTACTCCGAGGGCGTCGGCGTGCCGCGCGACTACGCCCGGGCCTATCACTGGTACGAAGAGGCCGAACGCCAAGGGTCGGCCGAGGCCAAGTACGCCATGTCGACCTTCTTCTCCCTGGGCCTCCAGGGCGTGGCCGACCAGGACCGCGCCAAGGCGGTGGTCTACCAGCTCGACGGAGCCCTGGCGGGCTTCAAGCCGTCGGCCATGCGGCTGCAGCAACTGCTGGCCCAGGTCTCGCGTCCGCCCCGGCAGGTCGCCGATCGCGGCCGTCCGTACAGCGAAAGGGACTTCTAGATGCGCCGCCTCAGCCGCCTGATGGCGCTTTGGGCCGCCTTGGTCTTCGGCTTCGCGGTCACTACGCCCGAGCTCGCCGCCGCCTCGCCCGACGCCAAGATCGACCAGCAGATCCGGCCCTGCTTCGGCCTGCTGATCCAGCCGAACCTCTCGCAAGGCTGCAAGGTCCGCTACGCCAAGCCCAGGCCCTGCGCGCGCGGCTATTACCGTTCGCGCGGCCGGTGCGTCATCGGCAACGGCGGTGGCGGCTATGGTCCCGGCGGCGGCCGCTACGTGCAGCGCGAGATCAATTGCGACTATGCCTATCCGGGCCAGGTCTCCGACACCCTGGCGCGCCTCTATGACGGCGACACCATCACCCTGACCTCGACCAATGGCGGGGCCTGCGTCGAGTCGCTGAACATCACCCAGTCGGTGACGATCGTGGCGCGCGGCTATCAGGCCAGCCCGGGTCATCCGATCCTGGTGGCGCCGGCCGACCAGCCCTGCATCAAGATCGCCCCGGGCGTGCAGTACGTGGTGCTGGAAGGCCTGGGCATCGAGTCCCGCCGTGGCGGTTCGGCCTCGTGCATCGTCGGCCGCGCCACCGAGATCGCCCTGAAGGACGTCAGCGTCCGCTACGACGGCGACGCCTCGGCCTTCGACATTGGCGACAGCCGCATCGAGCTGTCGGGCGCGGTGTTCATCGGCCGCACCCGCTCGGCGGTGGTCAAGGCCACCGGCACGATCATGGCCTCGGACGTCGAGATCGCCGCCACGGCGATCGGCGGCGCTTTCGAGACCTCGGGCGACAGCCGCCTGCGCGACATCCGCATCGTCCGTCTGGGCGACTGGACCGGCTCGTCGCGGACCCGCAACTCGGCCGGCTTCGTGATCAGCGGCATGAACCGCCAGCAGCTGGTGACGATCGACGGCCTGTACGTCGATGGCTTCTCGCGCGGCGTCTATATCGGCGGCGGCGACGAGACCACGCTGCTGCGGCCGGTGGTGCGCGACAGCGACTGGGCTGTCTCGGTCGAGAACGCCAACCTGCGCCTCAACGACGGCGAGCTGGAGGCGGTCGATGTCGGTCTCTACGTCGCCTCGGGCATCGCCTACGCCAGCAACAACAAGGTGGTCGGCGTCATGCGCTCGGGCATCTATGCCGACGCCGGCGGCCAGGTCCGCGCGGTCGACAACCGCATCTACGCCCGCAAGGACGGCTGCAAGGCCCTGGTCAGCGGCTTCTTCGACGGCGAGCTGACCTGCCGCCCGTGGTTCGAGGCGCCGGAGCTGTACCGCACGCCGCGCGACCGGGCCCGCCTGGACTACGACACCTATTGGCCCGCCGCCTCGATCGGCCCGGCGCCGATGGCGGCCAATGTTCCGGCTGACCTGTCGGACGAAGCCGCCGCCACGGGCGTTTCGACGTCTCGCCGTTCGGCGCCCGACGTCTATCGCACTGTTCCCGGCCCGGCGGGCGCGCCGCCCGCCTACGAGAAGGTCGCGCCGCTGGCTGGCGGGCCTTCGGCTCTAGGAGCTCCCAAATGAGCAAGCTGGTTCGCGGCGGTCTGGCCGTCCTCGTCGTCGTATCGACCTTGGCCGGCGCCCAGGCCTGGGCTCAGGACCGTGGTCACGGCGGTCCGGCTGGCAAGCGTGGCGGCGGCGTCTGCGGCGCGCCCCTGACCGGCCAGGCGCCGGACATCATGACCTATGACAGCACCACGGGCACCCAGGTGTTCGTCGGCGGCGGACGCGGCGGCGGCTCTGACGTCTCGGCCTACAACGCCCAGACCGGCTCGGCCGCGGCCTTGACCGGCGACCTCAGCCGTCCGGGCCTGGTCGCCTCGTGCGCCGTCGACGGGATCACCCGCGAGTCGTACGGCGTCACCTCCGACCGTCCGGGCCAGGTCAGCTTCAGCGGCCGCGACGACCGGGGCGAGCGCTACCAGTTCACCCGCAGCGACGGCCGCACCGAGGTCTGGGACCCGCGCCTCGACAACCGCTGCTTCCGCTCCGGCGTCGGCCTGTTCGGCCCGGGCGCGGCCGACCGCCGATGCTGAAACCGGTCCTGGCGCTGGCCGTCGTCGCCCTGGCCTTGGCGGCGTGCGGCGGACGGCCCTATCCGCCTTACCGTGGGCCCTCGGCGCCGGTGGCGCCGAACCCGAACAAGGTGACGCCGCCTCCACCGCCGATCGACGTGATCCGGCCGAAGATTCCGTAGGCGCGTCCTACGGCGCGATGGTCTTCAGGAACGTCGGCGGCTTGCGATGGTGCGTCGCCTGTTCGTAGGCGTAGCCCAGGTTCAGCAGCAGCTTCTCGCTCCAGGCCGGGCCGATGAACGAGAGACCGACCGGCAGGCCCGTGACGTCGCCCATCGGCACGGTCAGGTGCGGATAGCCGGCCACGGCGGGCAGGGTGGTCGACGAGCCGCCGTAGTTATCGCCGTTCAGCGGATCGATGGTCCAGGCCGGACCTGTGGTCGGGGCGATCATCGCCACCGCGCCGGTGTCCTTGAGGATCTTGTCGATGCCCTCGGGGCCGGCCATCCGCTTCGAATCCGCCAGGGCCTTCAGGTAGTCGGGATCGGTCAGGCCCTTGGTCTTCTCGGCCTTCTCGAAGCTCTCCTGGCCGAACCACTCGAACTCCTTGGGCGTCGCCTTGTTGAAGGCGATCAGGTCGGCCAGCGTGCGGCTGGGCACCTTCTTCGGGTCGGTCGAGCCCAGATAGGCGGCCATGTCGGCCTTCAGCTCTGTATAGAGCACCACGCCCTCGGCCTTGCCGATCGGGCCTTCGTCGAAGTCCTTGACGTCGACCAGGATCGCGCCCTGGGCCCGCAGTTCCTTCAGGGCCTGTTCGAACACGGCGTCGGTCTTGGGCGAATAGCCGGTGTAGAACCGCGCCACGGCCAGCTTGACGCCCTTCAGCGCGTCCTTGGACAGGCCCGCCGCGTAGTCGGTCTTGTGAGTGTCGGCGTCCTTGGTGGCGACGTCGGCGGGGTCCGAGCCGGCGATGATGGTCAACACCTTGGCCGCGTCCTCGACCGTGGTGGTCATCGGGCCAGCGGTGTCCTGGCTGTGGCTAATCGGCACGATGTGGGTGCGCGAGACCAGGCCCACTGTCGGCTTGAGGCCCACCAGGCCGTTGATCGCCGCCGGGCAGGTGATCGAACCGTCGGTCTCGGTGCCGATGGCCAAGGGCGCCAGGCCCGCCGCCACCGCCGCGCCCGAACCGCTGGACGAGCCGCAGGCGCTGCGGTCCAGGACATAGGGGTTGCGCACCGTGCCGCCGACCGCGCTCCAGCCGCTGATCGACTTGGACGAGCGGATATTGGCCCATTCCGACAGGTTGGCCTTGCCCAGGATGACCAGGCCGGCGTCGGTCAGGCGTTTGACGATCGGGGCGTCACGGTTGGTGACATTGTCCTTCAGCGCCAGCGAGCCGGCGGTGGTGGCGGTGTCGTCGGCGCTCTCGATGTTGTCCTTCAGCAGGATCGGCGCGCCGTGCAGCAGCGAGCGGACCTTGCCGGCCTTGCGCTCGGCGTCCAGGGCGCGGGCGTCGGCCAAGGCGTGGGGATTGGTGACGATCACCGCGTGCAGGACGGGGTTCTTGTCCTTGATGACCGCAAGGTAGGCCTTGGTCGCGTCTTCCGACGTCTGGGCGGACGCGGCCCCGGCCAGCAGGGCGAGGACGGCCGCGCCAGTAAGGCAGGCGATCTTGGTCATCAGCGTTTCCCCGAACGCGGCCGCGACTCTTGGCGCGGCCCAGGCCGAGAACATGAGGTCAAAAATCCACGCCTGCCAAGGAAATCGCGGAACGTTCGTGCTCGGAATCCTGAACCGCTCTTTATTCCGACCTTCCCGGCGAAAGCCGGGATCCAGATCTCATGGCGCTTGGGCTGATTGGAGGGACGCGGCGCCTTTAGAACCCGCCCCATAGCTCTTCCATCTGGGCCCCGGCCTTCGCCGGGAGATCGGATTTTTAAAGAAGGCCCTCAGACGAAGACCGCCACGTTCTGCCGCGCCAGGATCAGCGGGCGACCATCCCGGTCCCACAGATGCATCTCCTGAGTCGAATAGCCGTCGCCGATAGTCTCGGCCCGACTGCGCAGCAGGCGCCAGCCGTCGTCGCCTTCGGAGGGCAGGCCGACCACGTCCAGCGACCAGGTCATGGTCGAGATCGGGCCGAAGCGGGTGAACAGGGCCATGGCCGGCGGCGGCGGGGCGTCGGCCAGGGCGATCAGGGCCGACAGCGAGGTCGCCGCCGGATCACGGTGGCGGATCCACAGCAGATATTCCGGCGGTCCGCCCGAGCCCGGCCGTCCGCCGCCGGCGACGCGGAAGTCGAACTGGCGGATGAAGCTGGGCGCGGCGCTGGTGTCGCCCTTGTGGAACGGCTCGCACTGGTCGGGCGGAGCCACGGCGGGGCAGGGAACGTCGATGTGAGCGACGTGCGACTCCCGCGCTGCGCCGAACGTCAGGGTCCCGTGGGTGGCCACGCCCTGTTCGCCGATCAGGTCGACGGCCGCGAACAGGGTCGACTTGCCCTGACGCAGGGCCTTGACGTCGATCGACAGCTCACCGGCCGCTGGCCCGACGAACGCGAACTGGGCCGAGCGCAGGGGCGGGGCCTCGGGGAAGGCGCGCTGGGCCGCCTCGACGCACAGGGCGGCGGACAGGCCGCCATAGGTGGTGCGGCCCTGCTTCCAGTCGTCGGTGACCGTGGCGGTGAAGCCGGCGTCGGTGGCGTGGAGCGCGGCGAGGAGGTCGGTGTAGGTGCTCATGAGAGCGAGGTTCGTTTTCTTTCGCTACGGAAGTCAAGCGGTCCGTCTGGCTGACGCTGCGCAACCTTAGGTGAAATTGTTTGTTTCCCTGGTAGCGCTCGCGCCGCACGGAAGGGGCCTCGCCGCATGAAACGTACTGGCTTCGCCGCGCTCGCCGTCGGCGTGGTCCTGACCGCGCGACCCGCGACGGCTCAGGATTTCTCCAGCATCGGCAGCCAGTACATCGACTATGGCGCCTCGATGATGGCGGTCGGCCAGCTGAACAACGTGCTGGGATCGACTGACAGGAGCGGCGGTCGCGCCGAAGCCGCTTCACCTGTGAACGGCGCCCCGGCGGACACGGGCTATCGCGCGTCGCCGGAAGTCTCGGCGCGGGTCCGAACGCGGTTCGCCGACTTCGCGGCCAAGGCCGATCCGGCCAACGCCGAGCGCCTGCGGGAGGCGATCCGCCGACAAGACCTGCTCGGCTTGTGGGAAAAACATGTCTCGATCGACGGCCTGCGCCGGGGAGACGTGGCCGACGCCATGACCGCCTACTGGGTGCAGAACTGGCAGATGGCGACCCGGACGTCCTTTGTGGACCGCGCCAGGGTGCGGGCGGTGCGCGGCCAGGTCGCGCGCGCCCTGGCGTCCAATCCGGACTTCAAGCATCTGGGCGACGCCGGCAAGCAGGAGATGGCCGAGACCTTCATGCTGAACTTCGTGGTCCAGGGATCGGCCTATTCCGACGCCATGACCCGGCGTGATGCGGGCCTGGCGGAGCGTCTCTCGGAGGCGGCGGCGGCGCGCTTTCGCCGCGAGGTGAACATCGACGCCCGCCAGCTGAAGCTGACTCCGGCGGGTTTCGCACGACCCTAGGGGTCTAGTGAACCATCTTGCTGGGGCTGATCCAGGTGGTGAATGCGCGTGTTTCCTGGTCGTCGCACTGATCTTCCAGCGCCATGTCTTCCAGGGCGATGGCCGCCAGCAACCAGTCCTGCAGATCCGACTCCGAGGCGCGCCCGTCCTCGAGCGCCTCCCTGACGGTGTCGATCAGCCATTCGACGGCTTCTTGCGTGGTCTTCGTCACGACGCGGTCCTCACAACCCATGCGGTGGAGCATAACCACTGCTTGGCCTTAGCGATCTGCGACATAAGGTCGTTAATCGCGCGCTATCCGCGACACGCTAGAGCCTCTTAACCTCACAGGGCTGCGTGTGAAGCGGCTATAGATCTAATAAATCAAGGATTTAAGCGCGGTGGCGGATACGCTCACGGTTTCGGCCGCCATGCTCCAGTTCGGACCCTATTCGCCCCTTAGCCTGCGATCGAAGAAGCTCAGATGGGTCTTTAGCACGTGCAGGCCCTTGGTTTTGCTGCCGGGCGCGCTGTGGCGCTCGCCCGGATACAGCATGGTCTCGAACGGAATCGCCTGCTTCTGCAGCGCCGACATCAGCCGGGTGCTGTTCTCGAAGATCACGTTGTCGTCGGCCATGCCATGCAGCAGCAGCAGGCTGCCGGGCGCCAGCTTGCCGATCCGGGTGTTGATGTCGGCATAGGCGTAGCCGGCCTTGTTCTCGTCCGGCTTGCCCATGTAGCGCTCGGTATAGGCCGTGTCGTACAGGCTCCACTCGGTCGGCGGCGCGCCGGCCGCGCCAGCCTTGAACGGGGTGTTGTCGGCGGTCAGCAGCATCAGGGTCATGAAGCCGCCGTACGACCAGCCCATCACGCCCAGCTTGCCGGGATCGACATAGGGCAGGCCGGCCAGGAACTTGGCGCCCAGCAGCTGGTCGTCGACCTCCACCGTGCCGAGCTTGCGGTCTAGCGCCCGCTTGAACTTGGCCGAGCGGTTGCCGCTGCCGCGGTTGTCCAGCTTGAAGATGACGTAGCCGGCCTCGAGATAGGTGCGCTCGGAGGGGCTCTGCCAGGTCCGGTTGACCTTCTGGGCGTGCGGGCCGCCATAGACCGAGACGATGGCCGGATACTTCTTGGCCGCGTCGAAGCCCTGGGGCTTGAGGATCTCGTAGTACAGAACCTCGCCGTCCACGGCCTTCAGCGTGCCGTACTCCGGGACCGGCAGGGTCGAGGCGTAGGGCCAGTAGGGGTGACCCTCGGCCAGCCGGTTTTCCTCGATCCAGCGCACGCGCTTGCCGTCTGGAGCGTACAGCGCCGTCTGGGGCGGGGTCTTGGGGTCGTTGTACGTGCCGGCGAAGGCGCCGCCGGTCTCGGCCACCTTGGCCGTCCACCAGCCGCCGGCCGCAGTCAGGGCCTTGGGCTTGCCGGGCTTGGCGTAGCTGACCTCATAGATGCGGCGCTCCAGCGGGCTGTCCATCGAGGCGGCGAAGATCGCCACCTTGCGGGCCTCGTCGACGCCCTCCAGCCCGGCCACCGGCCAGTCGCCCTTGGTGACCTGGGCGATCAGCTTGCCGTCGGCGGCGTGGCGATAGAGGTGGTTGTCGCCGTCCTTCTCCGACGACCACAAGAAGGTGCCGTCCTTCAGCGGGCGGAAGTCGTCGCCGACCTCGATGAAATGCGGATCGGTGTCGGTCAGGATGGTCTTGCCGGCGCCGGTGGCCGCGTCGAAGGCCAGCAGGTCCAGGGTCTTCTGGTCGCGCGACAGGCGCTGGACGTAGACGGTCTTGCCGTCGGCCGACCAGTCGACGCGGGCGACATAGATGTCCTTGTTAGCGCCCAGGTCCAGAGCCGTGACCTTGCCGCTGGCCAGGTCGCGGACGAACAGGTCGACCACGGCGTTGGGACGTCCGGCGCGCGGATAGCGCTGGCTGACCACGGTGGCGCCGCCAGGGCCGATGTCGGCGCGCGGCACCACGTCGACGCCGCTCTCGTCGACGCGGGTATAGACGATGCGGGCCTCGTCCGGGCTCCACCAGTAGCCGGTGAAGCGGTCCAGCTCTTCCTGGGCGATGAACTCGGCCGTACCGAACGACAGGGCGTCCTTGCCGTCGGTGGTCAGGGCGGTCTCGTCGCCGCCACTCAGGGGTTTGATGTAGAGGTTTTGGTCGCGGACGTAGCTGACGAAGCCGCCCTTGGGCGAGACCTTGGCGTCGACCTCGTCGCCGCCCGTCTGGGTCAGGCGGGTGACCTTGCCGTCGGCGACGCTGTCCAGATAGAGGTCGCCGTCCAGCGGGACCAGGATGAAGCGGCCCTGGCGGTCCCAGCTGTATTCGACGATGCCGCGGGCCGAGACCCGGGCCCGTTCGCGGCGGGCCTTCTCGGCCTCGGACAGCTCCTTGGCGCCCGACGACAGGGCGGCGGAGTCGATCAGGCGGTAGGGCTCGCCGCCCTTGACGTCGGCGGCCCACAGATCCTGGACGTTGGCGGCTTCCGGCTTGCCCTTCAGATAGGTCACCCGCTTGCCGTCCGGCGACAGCGCCACGCCCTTGGCGGTCGGGCCCGACAGACCCGGATCGGCGAAGATACGTTCCGGGGTGAGTTTTTCCGCCATAGCGGGCGAGGAGAGGGCGAGGACGGCCGCGAGCGCCGTGAGCGAGGGCTTGATCATGGCGCGGGACGCTATGCGGGAGCGTCGCCGTTGTCAGCAGGGAAGTTGTTGCGGGTCTGAAATGCAAAAAGCCGTGTCATCCCGGAAGCCTCGTAGAGGCTGTCCGGGACTCAGGGGGTGACGAAGTGCGGCGCGGCCGCCCCTGGGTCCCGGCTCTACGCTACGCTTCGGCCGGGATGACACGGCTAGTGGCTGAGGAAATTACCGACACACCCCTTCCAGCGCCTTCAGATCCACTGGAAAAGCCGGAACCGCCAACCCCTTGGCCTTCATCGCGTTCTCCAGCGTCGTCGGTTCGGGCGGCAGGCTGGGATCCACATCCGTCTTGTAGAACGGGTGGCTCTCGGCCTTGGCCAGGGTCGTGAAGCCGAAGCCCTTGTCCTGGTAGAGCTTGAGCAGGCGCGGGGCCATGCGGGCGTCGAAGGCGCCGCCGTGCATCAGCAGAACATAGGCGATGTCCTTGCCGTACAGGGCCTTGGACATCGCCCGCGAACGATCGGCGACCGCCGCCGCGCCGTCCAGGAAGCGGGTCTCCAGATCGGCGATCGCGGCCTGGTCGCCCTTGGCCACGCAGCGGGCGTAGGGTTCGTTGAAGGCATAGTCGCCGAAACTCATGGTGACGCTGGCGATCTTGTAGTGGTTGGCGGCCAGCCAGCTCCGGACGGCCAGGCGCTTTTCGGGGGTGTCGCCCTCCGACAGGAACGGATAGCGCAGCCAGCGCCAGTCCTTGGCGCCCATCAGCTCCTTCAGCATCGGCTCGTTTTGGGCGATCTCGGCCTCGAACTGCTCGGGCGTCAGGTCGGCGATGTTCGGATGCGACCAGGTGTGGTTGCCCAGGGGCTGGCCGGCCTCGCGCCACAGCTTCAGCACCGGCGTCGAGTCCGCCTCGCGCTCGGTATGGACGCCGTTGATGAAGCCGAAGCCTTCGGCCTTGGCGTCGGCGAAGGCCTTCAACAGGTCGGCGGCGACCTGGACCCGCGTCACGCCCGGCGGCAGGGCGCTGTGGGCGGGCAGGTCGTCCCAGGTCATGGCGATGACGGGCTTGTCGGCGGCTTGAGCCGAGGAGGCCATCAAAGCCACACATGCGACGCCCACCCACTTCCCGATCTCCCCGGCGAACGCCGGGGCCCAGATCGAACCCTGAGTGTTGGAGGTCTTGGCTACGGTCTTGGGCGCGAACACATCTAACTCCCCGGATGGATCTGGGCCCCGGCCTTCACCGGGGAGGTCGGAATTCTAGTGGGTCTCGAACAGGCTCAGCGGCACGGCGTCCGCCATGGCCTTGTAGCCCGACAGATTGGGATGCAGGCCGTCATTGTCGTAGGCCGGGAGCAGGTGGGTCGGCTTGGCCGGGTCGCGCAGGGCCTTGTCCCAGTCGATCACCCCGTCGAAGTTCCCCGGCGCGCGGATGAAGGCGTTGATCGCCTGGCGGTCGGCCTCGCTCTCGGGGCCGGGGTGATAATAGGCCGAGCCGGAATAGGGCAGGATGGTCGCGCCGATGACCTTGATCCCGCGAGCGTGGGCGCGGTCGATCATCTGGCGGTAGCCGGCGGTCACCTGCTCGACCAGGGCCTTGTGGGCCTCGGGCGCGGCGGGAGCCTCGCGGGTGAGGGTTCCCAGGTCGTTGACGCCTTCCAGCAGGATCACGTGGGTGACTCCCGCCTGCGAGAGGACGTCGCGCTCGAACCGCGCCAGGGCGTTGGGACCCAGGCCGTCCAGCAGCACGCGGTTGCCGCCGATGCCCAGGTTCAGCACGCCGATATTCTTGCCCTTCAGTCGCGTCATCAGGGCGTCGGTCCAGCGCAGGTTGGTGTTGGGCTGGACGCCGTAGCCATCAGTGATGCTGTCGCCGAACGCGACGACGGCGGAGGCCTTCTTGTCCGAGATCACATCGATGCTGGAGATCTGGAACCAGCGGTCGATGGTCTTGGCTCCCGGCAGGTCGGCGTCGGCCGTGTGGTCGCCGGCCAGCACGTAGGAGGTGGCGCGCGAGCCCGGGTGGCCGGTCTGGACGTTGGGCGCGGCGGGGTAGTGCAGGCTGATGGCCAGTGAGGTCAGCGGCGCGACCTTCAAGGTCAAGGGATCGGACCAGTAGTCGGCGCCGGCGGGAATAGTCACCTGGCCCCGGCCCGAGAAGGTGAGGGGACGATCGGTGGCCGGGTCGATGCGGGCGCTGTCCAGCGCCGCCGACACCGCCACATGGGCGGCCTTGATGGTCAGCGGCTGGGTCCCGAAGGCGTTGGACAGCCGGACGCGGATCGTGTCGCCGCCGAGGCTGAGACGGACCACCTGGCGCAGGGTGGCGTTCGGATAGTCTTCGGGCGCGAGGCTGTTCTTGGCGTCGGGCGCCATCTGGGCGCTGGCCCAGGCGCCGACCCACTTCAGCGGCTTGGCGGCCGTCTCGGCGTGGGCGGGCAGGGCCAGGGCGAGCGCCAGCCCCAGGGCGGCCAGGGTCGGACGCGACAGCAGCTTCATGAACGTTTCTCCCCGCTCCGCCTTGTTGGCGGTAGCGGTAACATTGGTATGACCTCTTCGCCGTGGCGTAAAGCCTTGGACAGGACAATCGTGCGTCAGGTCGCCGCGCATGTAAGGAATCGCTTGCATCCACACCCGTGTTAGCGCTACCAGGGTTCCGTGAGGCGCCGAGCGCCTCTGCCCTTCCTGGGCGTTTCCTCCCTATAAACTTTCAAGCCCGGTCTTTTGGCCGGGCTTTTCTTTTGGCCGAAAGCCAACTTGAGGGGGAGCGTCACCCCTACGCGGCCTTTGTTATTGCTAATCACTCGCAATGGCAGCTATACGCGCCGGGCTTCGCTTTCCGGATCCCGCACCATGTTCCAAGTCGCCCGCGCCCGTCGTTTCGCCGCCGTATCCCTGCTGGCCCTGGCCTGTGCGAGCGCTGCCCACGCCCAGGCGCGCGACACCGATGTGGACCAGGTGGTGGTCACCGCCGCCCGCACCATCCTGCCGGCCAGCGCGCTGCCGCTGACCGTCGACGTGGTCGACAACCGGAGCCTGACCCAGCAGGTGTCCGTCAGCGGCTCGATCGTCGACGCGGTCTCGACCCTGTCGCCGTCGTTCTCGCCCACGCGCCAGAAGCTGTCGGGGGCGGGGGAGACCCTGCGCGGCCGCTCGCCGCTGTACGCGATCAACGGCATCCCGCAGTCGACCCCGATCCGCGACGGCTCGCGCGACGGCTACACGATCGACCCGTTCTTCATCGACCGCGTCGAGCTGATCTACGGCTCCAACGCCCTGCAAGGCATCGGCGCCACCGGCGGCGTGGTCAACCAGGTGACGGTGGGACCGCCGAAGGAAGACGGCGTCTCGGGCCGGACCCTGGTCCAGACCACCCTCGCCCACAAGCTGGGCGATGCGGTCGGCGGCAAGGTCGCCGGCTTGGTCGGTTGGCGGGGCGGGGCGTTCGACGCCACCGCGGGCGTCGCCTACGACGCGCGCGGCGCCTTCTACGACGCCAACGGCCGCCGCATCGGCATGGACAACACCCAGGGCGACATCCAGGACAGCAAGACCCTGTCGATCTTCGGCCGCTTCGGCTGGCAGCTGAACGACAGCACGCGCCTCGACGTGGTCGCCAACCGCTTCGAGCTGAAGGGCGACGGCGACTATGTGACGGTCACCGGCGCGGCGGCGGCGCGGACCGACGGCAACCGCGCTGCGCGCCTGCCGACCACCGCCTATCGCGGCGTCCAGCCTGGCACACCGGCGGCGGGCCGGGTCGAGACCGTGTCGGCCTCGCTGACCGACAACGACCTCTTCGGCGGCAACCTGATCGCCCAGCTGTTCTTCAACCGCTCGCGCGACACGTTCGGCGGCGACGTCAACGCCACGTTCCAGGACGCCAGCATCGCGCCGGCCGGCACGCTGTTCGACCAGTCCTCGAACCGCTCTCGCAAGCTGGGCGCGCGGGTCAGCTACGAACGCGCCGTCCCGGGGATCCAGGGCCTGACCGCCACCGCCGGTCTCGACGCCCTGACCGACCGGACCGAGCAGCTGCTGGTCGCCACCGGCCGCGCCTGGGTGCCGCCGACCAAGTTCCAGAGCGCCGCCCCCTTCGTGCAGGGCAACTACGCCCTGTTCGACGGCAAGCTGCGCCTGGCCGGCGGGGTGCGTTTCGAGAACGTCCAGCTGAAGGTCGACGACTTCACCACCCTGGCCTTCTACGGCGCGCGCAAGGTCGGCGGCGGCGATCCTAACTTCAAGGCGACCCTGCTCAATGGCGGCGTCGTGTTCGAGCCGGCCAAGGGCGTGCGCCTCTATGGCAGCTACGCCGAGGGCTACACCGTGCCGGACGTGGGCCGCATCCTGCGCGCTATCAACGAGGCGGGGAAGGACGTCGACACCTATCTGGCCGTCGAGCCGATCGTCTCGAACAACCGCGAACTGGGCGCGGAGCTGAAGCGCGGACCGATCGACGCCAGCGTCGCCTATTTCTGGTCGTCGTCGAAGCTGGGCCAACTACTGGTCAAGAACGCCGGCAATGTCTTCGACGTCCAGCGCCAGCCGATCGCCATCGAAGGGCTCGAAGTCAATGTGAAGGCCAGGACCCCGGTCCCGGGCCTGGATCTCTCGGCCGGTTACGCCCGCTTGCGCGGCAAGACCGACACCAACAAGGATGGCAAGGTCGACACCGACTTGGACGGCGCCAACATCTCGCCTGACCGCCTGAACCTGGCGGCCGACTACCAGACCGGCAAGTGGGCCCTGCGCCTGCAGGTGCAGAAGTACATCTCGCGCAACATGCAGACCGCGCTCGTGAAGGATGACTTCGAGGGCTACATGGTCGCCGACGCGTTCGTGCGCTACGAACTGCCGGTCGGGGCGCTGTCGCTGGGCGTCCAGAACCTCTTCGACAAGCAGTTCCTGACCTACTATTCGGACACCACCTTGCCGGCCAAGGACAAGATCTACGCCGGCCGCGGCCGCACCGCGACCCTGGGCTGGGAAACCCGCTTCTGATGAAGACCCTGCGTCTGCTGCACCGCTGGACAGGCGGCCTGATCGGCCTGCTGTTGGCGATCATGGGCTTGACCGGCGCGCTGCTGGTGCACGAGGACGCCTTCCTGCGCGCCACCGTGCCCCACGCCGCCGACGTCCAGCGGCAGGACACCGCGACCCTGGCGGCGATGGCGACCAAGGTGTTCGCCGCCCACGACCGGCCGCGCTCGATCGTGCTGGCGACCCAGCGGCTGGGCCTGAACAAGCTGGCGTACAAGGGCGAGCACGCGGCCTATGCCGACCAGGACGGAACCATCGTCCAGAGCTGGGCGTCGAACTGGGCCCGGCCCGAGGTCTGGCTGTTCGACCTGCACCACCACCTGTTCAACGGCGACGCGGGCGAGATCGTCGGTGGGATCGCCGGCCTGGCGGGTCTGGGCTTCGTGATCACCGGCCTGATCCTGTGGTGGCCGACCCGGCGGATGTTCCACCTGCGCCTGTGGCCGCGGATGCTGAAGCGGGCCGCGATCGTCCACCATCACCGCGACCTGGGCGTGCTGATCGCGCCGCTGCTGATCCTGTCCTTGACCACCGGGGCGGCGATGAACCTGAAGTGGTTCTCGCAGGCTCTGCGCGCACCGTTCTCGCCGCCGGCGGCGATGGAGAAGGCCTCCGCCCCGCCCAAGATCAAGGGCGGCAAGCTGGCCAAGGATCTCGACTGGACCGAGGTGATCGGCGCGGCCCAGGCCCGCTATCCGGGCGCCGAGGTGCGGACGATCGGCCTGCCGGCCAAAGCAGGCGGCCTGATCCAGATCCGCCTGCGTCAGAGGTCCGAGTGGCTGCCCAACGGTCGAACCATGGCCTGGTTCGATCCGGCGACCGGCAAGATGGTCGCCACGCGCGACGCCCTGGCCCTGCCGCTGGGCTCGCGCATCGCCAATGCCGACTACCCGCTGCACGCGGCCAAGGTCGGCGGCCTGGCCTATCGCCTGGTGATGACGGTCTCCGGCCTGACCCTGGCTCTGCTGGGCACGCTGACGGTGGTGACCTTCTGGGGCAATCCGACGGGCGTGAAGACGCGCAAGAGGCCGAAGGTGAAAACGGCCGCCACGACCTAGGCCTGCCCGTCGCTAGTCATGGCGCTGTTGGCGAAGGACCGCTTCGCTGCTGGCCAAGGCGTGAAGAAATCTAAAGCGCTCGTCCGACCCCTTCTTGTGTTTCGCCAGCGCGGCTGCCTGGTCAGGGGTGAGGGCGAACCTGACGTAGCCCTTCTCGGACAGGCAGGTCCTCACGTGTTCTTCGAGAAAGGCCTGCAAGGATTTCACCCTTGGCTCCGGCCGGCTTTTCGCGCCGTTCAGCGCATAGTCGCGGGCGAGTTTCTGCGACGGATCTTCCTGAGACAGGGACGGCGGCAAGGACCTGCCGATATCGATGTCGGTATCTTGACGGCTCAGCCCCAGCATCACCGCATCGAACTCGCTCCGGCCTTTCATCGAGGTCGCGGCGCCACGCTTTCCACACGTGATCGAATCTTGCCTGTAGTCGTCGAACGAGACGCCAGGCTTGCCCCAAGACACGATCGGCGCACGTTCCGCGCCAGCGATGCCTGGAAGGCTGAAAAGGGCGATCGCGATCGCCAGGCGGATGGTTCCGTTACGCATAGCCACACGCTTCTGAATTGGAAGACGGCGAGCGGGAGAATACGTCGGTCCGCCGTCGCGAAGACGTTTAGCTGTAGCGCTTTAATCGTTTAGCGCGAAACCGCCGCGGCCATTCTCTGTTTCAAGGCATGAAAAAAGGCCGGGAGGCTGCCCTCCCGGCCTTCGTCTTTTCGATTTCGACGGATCCTAGAACGTCTTCTTCACGGACACATAGAACTGACGCGGTGGGGCGGTCAGCACCGTCTGGGCCGTGCCGGTCGGATCGCTGTTGACGAAGCCGCCCGAGCCAATGGTCGAGATGTAGTCCTTGTCCGTCAGGTTGGTGACGTTGGCCTGGATCTGCAGGCCCTTGCCCCAGCCCTCGTCGCCGAAGCGATAGCCCAGGGTCAGGTCGGCGATCGTGGTCGAGGGGGCCTGGCCGCCGACGTTCTCGTAGGTGTAGTAGCGCTTGTCGGTATAGGCCACGCCCAGCTTGCCGAAGAAGCCGGCCTGCTCGAACGACAGCTCGCCCTTGAAGATGTTCTTGGGCGTGTTGACGACGGTCTTGCCCTTGGTGCGGACCGTGACCTTGCCCGCGCCGTCGACCACGTCGTCCTCGTACTTGGAGTCGTTGTAGGTGTAGGCGCCGTACAGGCTCCAGGCGTCGGTCAGGCGGTAGGTCCCGGCCAGCTCCACGCCCTTGGTCTCGACCGAGCCGACGTTCGACAGCACGGCGGGCAGGCCAAGGATCGGGGCGGCGGTGTTGGCGGCCAGCAGGCGGTTGTCGAAGGCCACGTGATAGACCGCGGCCACGCCCTGGAAGCGCTCGTTGCGATAGCGCGCGCCCAGTTCGAAGGTCTTCGAGCTCTCCGGCTTCAGGGTCTTGGCGACATAGTCGACGACGGCTTGGCTCTGCGAGCCGAACGGACCGGCGGTGGCGGCCGAGACGAAGGCGCCGAGGTTCTCGGTATAACCGCCGAACGCCTCGATGTCGGGGCTGAGCTTCCAGACGAAGCCGGCCTGCGGCAGGAAGTTATCCTTGCTCTCGATCTGGCCGGCCAGTGGGTTGCCGACCACGGTCTTGACGCTGTTGGTCACCTTGATGGCCTTGAAGCCGAAATTGACCTTGAAGGCGTCGCTGATCGTCCACTCGTCTTCCAGGTGGCCGGTCGTGGTCTTGGTCTCGAACGCGTACTGCCACTGGGTGAAGAACGGGTTCTCCTGGAAGTCCAGCGGATCGCGCGACGGGGCCGCGGCGGTCTCGGCGTAGAAGCGGCGGGCCTGGTTGAAGTGATTGATCTCGTGCCAGAAGCCGCCGCTGAAGCGGTGCGAGCCCAGCTCGACGGCCAGGTCGGCGATTAGGCCGCCGCGGTCGATGTCGTATTCGGTGGTGCGGATCGACAGCGGGGCGGCGGCCGAGCCGGCCGTGCCGAAGCCGGGGCTAGCCAAGTACGGCGTGTACCACAGGCCCTGGCCCTTGTTCTTGTGCTCGTAGGCGGTGGCGTTGAACGTCACGTGCTCGGTGACGTCCAGCTTCAGCGCCGCGCCGTAAAGGTCGTCGTCCCGCACGCCGGCCCCGGCGTAGTAGGCGTCGTCCACCGTGGCGAACGGGGCGGGCAGGGCGGTCCCGGTCTGGTAGGCGCGGGCGGCGGCCACGGCCAGGCCCCAGTTCGGCTGGGTGTTGTCCCAGTCGCGGCCCAGGCGCTTGATCATCTCGAACGACAGGTCCTGGTAGTCCTGCTCGCGGCGTTCCGAGCGGTGGTAGAAGCCGGTCAGGTCGCCGCGCTCGCCTAGCGGCATCACGACCTTGGCGTCGTACTGGCGCTGCTTCTGGTCGCCGCCGCCCTTCCACTTGTCGGTCTTCTGGTCGGCGATCGAGATGTAGCCGCGCAGGCCGCCCAGTTGCTCGATGGCGCCGGTTTCGAAGCGGCCGAACACGCGGTGCATGTTGTCCGAGCCGCCGGTGACGTCGATCTCGCCGCCCATCGTCTGCTGCGGATCGCGCGAGAAGAACTGCAGCGTGCCGCCCAGGTTCGAGGTCGAGGCGGTGCCGAGGGCGCCCGCGCCCTGGGCCAGCTCGACGCGGCCGATGTTCTCGCTGGCGACGGCGCGGCTGATGTGCAGGCCGTTGTGGTTGCCGTAGCTCATGTCGCCCAACGGCACGCCGTCCAGGGTGAAGCCCAGCTGGTTCTGGTTGAAGCCCCGGATCGAGATGCGGGTCGACCACTCGTAGGCGCCGAACGCGTCGGCCGACTGGAAGGTGACGCCCGGCAGCTTGTCGATTGCCTTCAGGGCGCTGGTCCCGGCCGCTTCCAGGCCGATGGCGTCGTCCTTGACCGTCTGGACCTGGCGGCTCTGGCCCTGGCCGATGATGACGACGGCGTCGACTTCAGAGCCGACTTCGGGGGCGTTGTCGGCGGGCGCGGCGGCCGGAGCCGGAGCGGGCGCGGCGTCGGCGGCCAAGGCGTGGCCGGCGGTCATGATCAGGAGCGCGCCGGCGGCGGCGCCCAGCATCAGGTGGTTCTTCATGTTTCTTGATTCCCCATGCCGACGCGGGGAGGCGTCGGCCTGGGATGCTGGGCTAACAGCGGCCGACGACGGCGCGGCGACGGTTCCGTGTCGACTGTCCGACACTCGCGCGACGACTTGATGACGGCGTCGCGCGGCGGAACTACCGGCCACGATTGCGCAAACCGCCCCCGACCGCTATTTCAGCGCCCAATCCCCGAAACTCCGTCCCAGCGAGATCGCGAGCCTCATGGCGCAGCAATATATTTTCCAGATGCAGGGCCTGACCAAGGCCTATCCCGGCGGCAAGAAGGTCTTCGAGAACATCTGGCTGTCGTTCTATTCCGACGCCAAGATCGGCGTGGTCGGCGTCAACGGCTCGGGTAAGTCGACGCTGCTGAAGGTCATGGCCGGCCTGGACAAGGAATTTTCCGGCGAGGCCAAGGCCGCCGACGGCATCAAGCGCGGCTATCTCCCGCAGGAGCCGGTGCTGGACCCGGCCCTGGACGTCTGGGGCAACGTCATCGCCGACTGCGAAGACAAGCAGATCTTCGACAAGTACAACGCCCTCGCGGCCCAGCTCGGTGAGGAATACACCGACGAGCTGATGGAGGAGATGACCAAGCTCCAGGAGATCATCGACGCCCGCGACCTGTGGGACATCGACTCCAAGGTCGAGATGGCCATCAACGCTCTGCGCTGCCCGCCCAACGACGCCAGCATCGCCGACCTGTCGGGCGGTGAGAAGCGCCGCATCGCCCTGGCCCGCCTGCTGCTCAGCAAGCCCGACATGCTGCTGCTGGACGAACCGACCAACCACCTGGACGCCGAGTCGGTGGCCTGGCTGCAGCATCACCTGGAAGAGTTCCCGGGCTGCGTCATCCTGGTGACCCACGATCGCTACTTCCTGGATCAGGTCACCAAGTGGACCCTGGAACTCGACCGCGGCAAGGGCGTGCCCTACGAGGGCAACTACTCGGGCTGGCTGGAGCAGAAGCAGAAGCGCGTCGTCCAGGAGCAGTCGGAGTCCGAATCCCGCCAGCGCGCCCTGACCCGCGAACTGGAATGGGTCCGCAGCTCGCCCAAGGCCCGTCAGTCCAAGTCGAAGGCCCGCCTGGCGTCGTACGACGAGATGGTCGCCGCGCAGGAGAACGCCCGCGCCGCCCAGACCCATGCCCACATCCAGATCCCGCCCGGCCCGCGCCTGGGCAGCCTGGTGCTCGAGGTCAACGGCCTGGAAAAGGAATATGGCGACAAGGTGCTGTTCAAGGACCTGTCGTTCCGCCTGCCGCCGAACGGCATCGTCGGCGTCATCGGCCCGAACGGCGCCGGCAAGTCCACGCTGTTCAAGCTGATCACCGGCCGCGAGCAGCCCGACCAGGGCACGGTCAAGGTCGGCGAGACCGTCAAGCTGTCGTTCGTCGACCAGTCGCGCGACGCCCTCGACCCGAACAAGACCATCTGGGAAGAGATCAGCGGCGGCACCGACGTGATGATCGTCGGCAAGCGCGAGATCAACAGCCGCGCCTATGTCGGCAGCTTCAACTTCAAGGGCGGCGACCAGCAGAAGAAGGTCGGCCTGCTGTCGGGCGGTGAGCGCAACCGCGTCCACCTGGCCAAGACCCTGGCCACCGGCGGCAACCTGCTGCTGCTCGACGAACCGACCAACGACCTGGACATCGAAACCTTGCAGGCTCTGGAAGAGGCCCTGGAAGAGTTCGCCGGCTGCGCCGTGGTCATCAGCCACGATCGCTGGTTCCTGGACCGCCTGGCGACCCACATCCTGGCCTTCGAGGGCGACAGCCACGTCGAATGGTTCGAAGGCAACTTCGAGATGTACGAGGAAGACAAGAAGCGCCGCCTGGGCGCCGACAGCCTTATCCCCAAGCGCATCAAGTTCCAGAAGTTCGCGCGGTAAATCGGCGACGACTTCACAGCTGAGATGTTTTCGGCCCGCGCACCCTCAGGTGCGCGGTCCTTTCTTTGCTTGATCTAAGATTGCAAGGCCCGAGGCCCAATGATAGCGCGGAAAGGGGGCGCTGATTGTAGGGCGTCGGGGGATCACCAAAGTGGCCAGCATATCGGGAACCAGCGCGAGCGAGACCCTGACCGGGACGCCGGAGAACGACACGATCTACGGTAACGGGGGCAACGACACGCTCCTGGGGAACGAGGGCAACGACACGCTCATCGGCGCCGATGGGAACGATCGGCTGGAAGGCGGCGACGGCAACGACTGGCTCTCCGGCTACGGCGGCGTCGACACGCTGATCGGCGGCGCGGGAGCCGACACCCTGTACGGTGGTTCCGGGCGCGATACGCTGGACGGCGGCGCCGGCGCCGATACGATCTTTCTCGAGTTCGATCAGGCCGTCGACACCCTGACCGGCGGCGGCGGGGCTGACCTCTTCCAGAGCTCCATCTCTTCGTTCATCACCGGGAACACGATCGACACGCGCGACGTGATCACCGATTTCTCGGTCGCCGACGGGGACCGGATTTCTTTCGGGATGACCGACGGACGGTTGCCGGGCTTCAACGAATATCTTCTCTGGTATGGCGCGATCACGACGCCCGGATTCAGCCTAGTCAGAGGCGCGGAACTGCCCGACCCGCCTGAGCGCGGTTTCGTCTCGGTCTCGACCTGGACTGGCGGCGGCTCAACCTATGTGATCGTTGACACCAACAGCGACGGCCGTCTCGGCGACGGCGACGCGGTGATCGAACTCCAGGGGGCGCCGGTCTTGTCGGCCAGCGCATTCGCCCCCGGGGCCTTCACCGTGCTTGGGGGGACGACCGGAGCGGACACGTGGACCGGCGGCGCGGGGGCGGAAACCTACTACGGCTTCACCGGCGACGATCTGATCAACGGCCAGGACGGGGCGGACCAACTCCATGGCGGCGACGGCGCCGATACGATTGATGGCGGCGCTGGCGACGACGCGCTGTATGGCGGCATGGGCGCGGACACGCTCTATGGCGGCGCGGGCAACGACACGCTCTATGGCGGCCTTTCGCCCATGCAGGGCGATAGCGACACGCCCGGTGCGCTGAACAAACTCTATGGCGGTGACGGGAACGACACGCTCTATTCAAGCACCGGCAAGGACATCCTCGACGGGGGCGCCGGGAACGATCTGCTGATGTCGGGCGTGGGGCAGGACAACCCCGGGGACATGTTCTACGGCGGCGACGGAGACGACGAACTCCGTGGCTTCAACACCATGATGGATGGCGGGACCGGGGCCGACAAGATCTGGCTGAACGCCGCAAATACGATCACGGGCGGGGCCGGGGCCGACATCTTCTATGGCGGTTTCTACGATTTCTTCCAATGGAGCAAGAGCAGCTACAGCACCGTCACCGACTTCAACACCGCCGAGGGCGATCGTATTGATCTGGGCGCTTTGCCACCCTCGGAGGGTGTCAACTACGTCTTCCGGGGCGCGGTAACCGCCTCGAATTTTTCTGTCGCGCTAGGTCAGCACTATTCGGCCACCGACTCGGGCGGCAGTTTCATGCAGGCCTGGACCTGGTTCAGCGGGGGCGCGTCCTATCTGTTCATCGACTTCGACCGTGACGGGCAGGTTTCGGCCCAGGACATGGTTGTGAAGTTCGCGAACGGCGCCAACATAACGCCCGGCAGCTTCAGACTCGACTATTTCAAAGGCGCGATGGGCGGCGACGGTGCTGACCTGTTCACGGGCGGCGTAGGGGACGACGTCTACTACGGCGGCGGCGGCGACGACAAAATTCGCGGCGGCGACGGCGCCGACGTGCTGTCCGGCGATACAGGGGCCGACCAGATCTGGGGCGACGCCGGAAACGACCGGCTCTATGGCGGGGACGGCGCGGACATCCTCGACGGCGGGGCCGGCGACGACCGCATCGCGGGCGGACCGGGCGGCGACATCATCCATGGCGGCGACGGAAGCGACGCGATCTTCGCGATCGATTTTCAGGCGGCCGATAGCACCGTCGATGTCGACATCCTCTATGGCGACGCAGGCAACGACTACATCGCCGGGGGGCTGTCACCGCATGGCGAAGTCCATGGCGGCGATGGGAACGACTCGATCAGCGGCGCCGGGCAGCTGTTCGGCGATGCGGGTTCAGACTGGATAGAGAGCCTGGGCGGCGTGGTCCACGGCGGAGACGGCGACGACACGATCCAGTGCCGTGGCTGGGAAAGCGCGTCGACGCTGTACGGTGACGCCGGATACGACAAGATCTACGGTAGCGTGCAGGCCGACCTGATCTACGTCGAACTCGGAGACGCCTCCGCCAACGGCGGTGATGGAAACGACCAAATCTTCATCGACGGGCTGAGGCCCGGCGAGACGGCGCGCCTCGCCGACGTCGCGGGCGGCGAAGGCGACGACATCATCGTCATCCAGAGCGCCCTTGGAAACACCACCGCAGTCTCACTCCATGGCGACCTCGGTTATGACCTGCTGGACTTGAGTCGCGTCAAGACGGGTGTGACCGTCGACCTGAGCAAGGATACCGCCCAGGAAACAGGAGTGGGGCGCTTCGTGCTCCAGGGGTTCGAGGTCGTCCTGGGCGGCGACTACGGCGCGGTGTTGATAGGTGACGGCGCCTCCAATCGTCTGAACGGGGGCGCGGCGTTCGACCGGCTGAGCGGCGGAAAAGGCGGCGACGTCCTGACCGGCGGGGGAGGAGACGACGCTCTGGACGGCGGGGAGGGGCTCGATACGGGCGTCTATTCAGCTTCCGCCTCGTCGTACAGCCTGATCCGATCGGCCGACGGGTCCTGGACGGTCTGGGATCTCCGCGCCGACGCTCCCGACGGACAGGACACTCTGAAAAGCGTCGAAGTCCTGCGGTTTTCGGACGACGTCATTTCTCTGACCCAGATCGTGATCAACGCGCTGCTGCGAGGCGGCCAAGCCGCGAGTGCGGCCGATCTCGACGCCAAAATTGTTTCCGGCGTGTCGACATTGGACGGGGCGATTTCCGAGATCATCAAGGCCGCCGGCGGGAGCACCTCCGTAGCGACCCTGGCCTACGAGTTCTTCACGGGCAAAGTTCCAGGGCAGGGCGGCATTGACTATCTGGTCTCGCCGACCGGACCGAACGCCAACAACCTCAACAGCGCCTACTACCAAAGCTTCAACTACGAGAACCGCTACATCAACTTCGCGGTCAATCTGGGCAAGGTTGGCGAGGGCAAGGAGGCGTTCGCGGCCAAGTACGGAAGCTTGAGCCTCTTCGACGCCACGCGCGAGGCCTACAAGACAATCTTCGGCGCGGCTCCGACCGACGCCAAGATCCACGCCATGATCGACAGCCGGGCGGACTATCTCGCCGCGTACGGCGGCGACGGGACAAGCGGGATCGGGACCAAGGCGGCCATGGTCGGCTGGCTTCTGGCCGAGGCGCAGAAGGCCGACCTCGGCGTCATGGCGCGAGCCAACGACGCCTGGCTGACGGACTTGGCCGACGGCTCGGCGCCGTTCGCGATCGACATCCTCGATCCGGCCAAGGGCTACTACAAGGCCGACTTCATCTTCGGCGGCGGCTGAGCGACCGGAACGGCGGCGGCGTCGCCGTCCCGGATCGTCGGGCTTATTTGGGTTCCGTCGGCGGGGTCACCGGCGGCGTGGCCGGCGCGCCGGGCGTCGACTGGTTCGACAGGTTCGGCTCGCCGGGTTGCGGCGCGGCGTCCGTCGGCGGCGTCGTCGGCATGCTGGGCGGCGCGGCCGAGGGCGCGGGGTTCACCGAAGTGTCGGTCGACGTCGTCGAGCTCGACGACGTGTTCGACATGGTGTCGCCAGTGGTCGTTCCCGTGGTGGTTCCCATCGAGGTGGTCGCCGAGGTGTCGGTCGACGCGCCGGTCGAGGCCGAGCCGGACCACCAGTCCTTGCTGGCCCGCGCCTTGGGCGAGGCCTTCATATAGGCGTTCAGCTGCGAGTAGGGGATCGGCTCCTTGGGACCGATCGCGGCGCGGCCCTTGGATTGAGCCACGGCCGAGCCGCCCGCGAGCAGCATTGAGAGCGCCGCGCCAGCGGCGAGGGTCTTCATAAGCATCGAAAATCTCCAAGCCTGGAGCGCCGTAGTGGCGCTGTGGTTAACAACCCGCGCCGCGACCGCAGGTTCACAGCTTGACCGATAAGGAACTTCGCCGCCGCGCGGCGGTTTGTGGTCGAGGCGTTCGCCGACCGCCGTCACTAGACCGTGATGGCGTAACGGCTGGSGGCGCGCCGCTACGCTGCTTAGCTTTTGATCGGCGCTCCGAGAGGAGTAGCCTGGTCACGCAAGAGACGATTGTCCCGCCGACCAAGGTCGGCTCGCCTGGAGGACACGCATGCCGCAACAAACCGCAGTCGACAAACCGCACGTCCTGCTGTCGCACGAGATGCTCCTGCCGCTGCAGCCGCTGCTGGAGGGCGCCTACGAGGTGCATCGGCTGTGGGACTACCCGGACCGAATGGCCTTCTTCGAAGGGCCGGGCCGGCGCGTGCGAGCCATCGTCCATGCCGGCGAGATGGGCCTGTCCCGCGACATGCTCTCGGAGATGCCGCAGCTGGGTCTGATCGCCTGCGTCAGCGTCGGCTATGACGGGGTCGACGTGCCCTGGTGCAAGGCCCACGGCATCGCCGTCACCCACTCGACGGGCCTCAACGCCGCGGACGTCGCCGACCACGCGGTGGGCCTGGTCCTTTCCGCCTGGCGCGGCATCGTCGAGGGCGACAAGCGCCTGCGCACGGGTCACTGGACCCACGCCGAGCGCATGTCGCCGCGCCACGGCCTGCGGGGCCGCAAGGCGGGGATCGTCGGCCTCGGCTATATCGGCGAGGCGGTGGCCAGCCGACTGAAGGCGTTCGAGATGAAGATCGCCTGGTGGGGGCCGCGTCCCAAGGACAGCGACTATCCGCGCGCCGACAGCCTGATGGCCCTGGCCCGCGACAGCGACGTGCTGGTGGTCTGCGCCCGGCCCGACGCCGGCAACCGCCACCTGATCAGCAAGCCCGTCATCGAGGCGCTCGGGCCGCAGGGTTTGATCGTCAATGTCGCCCGCGGCTCGCTGATCGACGAGGACGCCCTGATCGAGGCGCTGAAGGCCGGGACCCTGGGCATGGCCGCCCTCGACGTCTTCGACCACGAGCCGACCTCGCCGGCGCGCTGGGCCGACGTGCCGCACACGGTGCTGACCCCGCACACGGCCGGGGCGACGCTGGACAGCATCCCGGCCATGGTCAACCTGACCCTGGAGAACCTGCGCCGCTACTTCCACGGCGAGCCGCTGGCCACGCCGGTGGCGGCCTAGGGCGGAAACGGCGCGGCGAACGGCTCCGGCGCCAGCCGCAGGCCGTTCGCCAGCAGGCTGACGGTCCGATAGAAGCCGGCCAGCATCATCAGCTCGATCCGCGCCTCTTCGGAGAAGGCCTCGGCGAGGCGCGCCCACAGGGCGTCGTCGAGGTCGGCGCGCGCATGGACCGCGTCGCAGAAGGCGATCAGCAACGCCTCGCGCGGGCCCCAGCAGGCGGCGATCCCGGGCGCGGTCGTAGCCGCCAGCTGCTCGGCGTCGAGCCCGGCGGCGTCGGCGAAGATCGCCGCGTGCACCCCCCACTCATAGCCGCAGCCGTTCAGGGCGCAGGTGCGGTGGATGACGATCTCGCGCTCGCGCAGGCTCAGGCAGCCAGGATCCAGCAGGCCGCCGCCGGTGAAGCGGGCGAACAGCCGCGCGTCGCGGGCCAGGGTGCGAAACAGCGACAGCGGCTGATCGCCGGGAGTCCTCAGCTGCTCCAGCGTGCGGGCGACGGCGGGCGGGTAGGGCGGTTGAGCGGGGGCGATCCTGGGCGACATTGGCGATCCTCTATGCTACAAATTTTGTATCATGAATGATCACGACGACGCTACAGAAATTGAAGCGCCCGTTCCGGGGCGAGCCGTGCGCGGTTCGACGAGCGGCCAGCCGATCATGGCGGCGCTGGACCTGCTGGGCCGGCGGGGCGCGCTGCGGATCGTCTGGGAGCTGCGCGAGGGGCGGGTCCTGACCTTCCGCGCCCTGCAGGCGGCGGCCGAGCTGCCGCCGGGCACGCTGAACACGCGCCTTTCCGAACTGCGCGCCGCCGACATCGTGGCGGCCGAGGGCGGCTATCGGCTGAGCCCGCGCGGAGCTCAGCTGATCCAGGCTCTATGGCCGCTGATGGCCTGGTCGCAGGCCTGGG
The DNA here is from genome assembly GCF_001425745.1 of Caulobacter sp. Root343. Classification (GTDB taxonomy): domain Bacteria; phylum Pseudomonadota; class Alphaproteobacteria; order Caulobacterales; family Caulobacteraceae; genus Caulobacter. Next base: position 900,407 of record NZ_LMDF01000006.1, read on the forward strand.
CCGACGATCTTCAGGCCAAGGACGCGCGGTAGGCCGCCACGGCGGCGTCGTAGGGACCCAATACGCGCACCTCCAGATCGGTGTCGCAGTACTCGACCACCTCGGCGATCTTGCCGTCGCGGAAGCGGAAGATGAAGCAGTACTCGTTGTCGTACCACTGGCCGTTCTTGGTCATGACGCTGCCGCGCACCTCGGCGACGACCTGGTCGCCCTCGGCGATCAGGTTGATGGCGCGGGCGGTGTAGGTGTCGGCGAACAGGTTGAACAGCGGGGCCAGCAGGTCGCGGCGAATGCTGTCCTGGCCCTCGAAGCGGCGCGACCAGTCCGAATGGCCGGGAAAGCGCCAGACATAGTCCGGATGCACGCTCTCGCCGAAGACGCCGCGATCACCCGTCTCCAGGGCGGCGTAGATGCGGCGGATGGTTTCCTTGTTTTCGGCGGCGCTCATCGGGTTCTCCTTTGAACGTCAGCATGCCGGCGCGTACGCTATGCAGGAAATGCATAGGACTGATATTCAAGATGCGTGATGCGCATGTCCTGCGCGGCAAGCTCGACATGCTTGTCGCCGCCGACGTCATCCTGGACTGCGAGAACCTGACCCTGGCCGGCCAGCGGCTGGGGCTGTCGCAGCCCGCGGTCAGCCGGACGCTAGGGCGGCTGCGGGCGGCGTTCGACGATCCGCTGCTGGTGCGGGTGGGCGGACGGATGCGGCCGACGCCTCGGGCCGAGGCCCTGCGCGCGCCGCTGGCGGCGATGCTGCGGGCCGCCGAGGACCTCTATGCGCCGGCCGGCTTCGATCCGGCGAGGGCCAGGCGGGCGTTCCGGGCGGTGATCCCCGACGTGGTCGCGGCCGTGATCCTGCCCGAGCTGCTGGCGCGCTTGGCCAAGGCCGCCCCGGCCTGCCGATTGGAGCTGCTGCCCTGGCGGCCACAGGCCGAGCAGCCGCGCGACCTGGACCTGGTGATCACCACCGAGATCGACGCCTTCCCGGACTTCCGGATGAAGCCGCTATATCAGGACGACGACATCCTGGCCTTCGCGGGCGAGGCGCCGTCGGGCGATCCCCTGGCGCTGGAGCACGTGGCGGTGATCGCGGCCGGCGCGAGCCGCGACCCGGTCGATCGCTGGCTGGCCGAGCAGGGACGCTCGCGCCGCATCGTCGCCGTCGTGCCGCACTACCTGCTGGCTCTGCAACTGGTGGCGCGGGGCGGCCACGTCGCCGTGCTGCCGTCGCGGATGGTCGCGGCCTTGGGCGCTCCGCTGGGCGTGCGCGGCCTCGAACTGTCCGTGCCCCAGGATCCCGACCAGCAGTGGCTGATGCACCCGCCGCAGCTGGAGGCCGACGCCGGCAACGCCTGGCTGCGAGAACAGGTGGAAGCCGTCGCCCGCTGAGGGTTAGACTGCCGGGCCAAAGGGGAGACGATGATGGCCAAGGTGCTGGGTCTGGGCGGGGTGTTCTTCAAGGCCGAGGATCCGGCCGCGGTGCGCGACTGGTACGCCCGCGTGCTGGGCTTTGACATCCACGACTGGGGCGGGGCGGTGTTCAAGCCCGTGAAGGGCGGCTCGACCAACTGGTCGGCGTTCGCGGCCGACACGCGTTATTTCGAGCCGTCGACGGCGGCGTTCATGATCAATTTCATTGTCGATGATATCGACGGCTTGCTGGCCAAGGCCGCCGCCGAGGGCGTCGAGCCGGTAGGGCGCCAGGACGAGGACGGCATGGGCCGCTTCGCCTGGCTTTTGGATCCCGCAGGGGTCAAGATTGAGCTCTGGGAGCCGTCCAAGGGCGAACCTGGGGCATAGTTTCCTCTTGCCAAATCGGACATAAAGATATCTTTATGTCCTCATGAAGCTTACCGCCGAACAGGTCGTCGAGGTGCTGCGCGCCGCCGGCGAGTCGACGCGTCTGCGGCTGCTGGCCCTGCTGGCGGCCGAGGAGCTGTCGGTGCTGGAGCTGTGCCGTATCCTCGACCAGAGCCAGCCGCGCGTCTCGCGGCACCTGAAGCTGCTGGCCGAGGCGGGCCTGGTCGAGCGCTTCCCCGACGGGGCCTGGGTGTTCTATCGCCTGGCCGCCAAGTCGCCGGGCCGCTTCCTGGTCGAACAGGCCCTGGACCTGATCGACGACACCGATCCCGTCGTGCGCCTGGACGCCGACAAGCTGGCGACCGTGCGGGCCGAGCGCTCGATGGACGCCCAGGCCTATTTCGCCCGCAACGCCGCGCGCTGGAACGAGATCCGCTCGCTGTATGTCGACGAGGCCGAGGTCGAGGCCGCGATCCTGCGCGCGACCGGCGAGGGGCCGTTCGACGAGTTGGTCGACCTGGGCGCGGGCGCGGGCCGCATGCTGACCCTGCTGGGCAAGCGGGCCAGCAACGCCCTGGGCCTGGACCTGTCGCAGCAGATGCTGAACATCGCCCGCGACGAGGTGACCAAGGCCGGCCTGGCCCAGTGCGAGCTGCGCCACGGCGACATCTTCCGCACCGGCCTGCCGGGCGGCTGCGCCGACCTGGTGACCGTGCATCAGGTGCTGCACTATCTGTCCGATCCCGCCAACGCCGTGGCCGAGGCCGCGCGTCTTGTGACACCAGGCGGCCTGCTGCTGATCGCCGACTTCGCCCCGCACGACCACGAGTTCCTGCGCGAGGTGCACCAGCACCGCCGCCTGGGCTTCGACGACGTCGAGATCGTCACCTGGATCCAGGCCGCGGGCCTGGCGCTGGAAAGCAATATCGCCCTGCCGCCGGCCACGGCCGAGGGCTTGACCGTCAAGATCTGGACGGCGCGCCGTTCGGGTCAAGTCACCGCCGCGAGGAACGCCGCATGACCCTTCCGCCCACCCATCGCGTGATCGGCCCCGTCGCCCGCGCCGGCGAGCGCGGCCAGAGCCAGGCCGGCGGCCGTCCGCGCGTGTCGTTCGAGTTCTTCCCGCCCAAGACGCCGCAGATGGAAGAGAACCTCTGGCAGGCGATCACCCGCCTGGCCCCGCTGGACCCGGCCTTCGTCTCGGTGACCTACGGGGCCGGCGGCTCGACCCGCGAGCGCACCCACCGCACGGTCAAGCGCATCCTGGACGAGACGCGCCTGAAGCCCGCCGCCCACCTGACCTGTGTCGGCGCCAGCCGCGATGAGGTGGACGAGGTTATTCGCGAATACTGGGAAACCGGTGTCCGCCACATCGTCTCGCTGCGCGGCGACCCGCCTCCGGGCGAAGGCGGCATCGGCGGGGTCTATGTGCCGCGCGCCGACGGCTACGCCAACGCCACCGAGCTTACCCGCGCCGTGCGCGGCGTCGCGCCGTTCGAGGTGCTGGTCGGGGTCTATCCGGAAAAGCATCCGGAAAGCCCGTCGATCGCCCACGACATCGACGTGCTGCGGCAGAAGGTCGAGGCCGGCGCGACCCTGGGCATCAGCCAGTTCTTCTTCGATCTCGACGCCTTCCTGCGCTACGTCGACAAGGTCCGCGCGGCGGGGATCACCATCCCGATCGTGCCGGGGATCATGCCCGTGACCAACTTCAACGGTCTGAAGAAGATGGCCGCCGCCTGCGGCACGGCCATCCCCTCGTGGCTGGCCAACTTGTTCGACGGCCTGGAGGACGACGCCGAGACCCGTCGCCTCATTGCCTGCTCGGTCGCCGCCGAGATGTGCGCCAAGCTGCAGGAGCAGGGCTTCGAGGACTTCCACTTCTACACCTTGAACCGGGCCGACCTGGTCTACGCCATATGCCGCGTGCTGGGCGTGCGCGAGACCGTGCCGGCGACGGCGGAGGCGGCGGCATGAAGCGCGTCCTGATCTCCCTGGCCTTCGCCCTCGCGGCGATCGCTCCCGCCGCGGCCCACGCCGACGACAACAGCAACTGGGTCAAGCCGATCAAGCCGTATCGCGTGGTCGGCAACATCTACTATGTCGGCTCCGAGGGCCTGTCGGCCTGGCTGATCACCTCGTCGGAGGGCCACGTGCTGCTGGACAGCGGCCCGTCGGCCGACGGCGCCAAGCTGATCGAGCGGAGCATCCAGCAACTGGGCTTCCAGCTGGCCGACGTGAAGATCCTGATCAACACCCACGCCCACTTCGACCACGCCGGCGGCCTGGCCCAGCTGAAGGCCGACACCGGGGCCAAGGTCTGGGCCTCGCGCCTGGACGAGCCCGCCCTGGAGCAGGGCCACCACATCGGCGACAACAGCAACGGCCCGACGCCGTTTCCGGCCGTGAAGGTCGACAAGAGTTTCGGCGACGGCCAGAAGCTGAAGCTGGGCGAAACCGCGCTGGTCGCCCACCTGACGCCGGGCCACACCCTGGGCTGCACCACCTGGACCATGGCGGTGGTCGAGAAGAGCCGGCCGCTGAACGTCACCTTCCCGTGCTCGCTGTCGGTGGCCGGCAACGTGCTGGTCGGCAACAAGGGCCACCGGTCGATCGTCGCCGACTACCGGTCCAGCTTCGTGAAGTTGCGAGCGATCCCGACCGACGTCATGCTGCCGTCGCACGAGGAGCAGGGCGATCTGCTGGCCAAGCGCCAGAAGCTGCTGCGCGGCGATCCGAACGCCTTTATCGACCCCACCGAACTGGCCCGTTTCGTCGACGGCTACGAGACCCGTTTCAACCAGGAGCTCGCCCGCCAGCAGGCCGCGAGCCCGGGAGGCGCCAAGCGATGACCGACCTTTCCATCCGCGCCAATCGCGTCGCCGCCCTGAAGGCGGCCGCCAAGCAGCGTATCCTGATCCTCGACGGCTCCTGGGGCGTGATGTTCCAGAAGAAGGGCCTGTCGGAGGCCGACTACCGGGCCGAGCGGTTCGCCGACTACAAGGGCCAGATGAAGGGCAACAACGACATCCTGTGCCTGACCCGGCCGGACCTCGTCGCCGAACTTCACGACGCCTATTTCGCCGCCGGCGCCGACATTTCCGAAACCAACACCTTCTCGGGCACGACCATCGCCCAAGCCGACTATCACCTGGGCGCGCAGGAGGTCTGGGACATCAATTTCGAGGGCGCTCGCATCGGCCGCTCGGTGGCCGATCGCTGGAACGCCGAAAACCCGGAGCGCCCGAAGTTCATCGCCGGTTCGATCGGGCCGCTGAACGTCATGCTGTCGATGTCGTCGGACGTGAACGACCCCGGCGCGCGCAAGGTGACCTTCGACCAGGTCTACGAGGCCTATCGCCAGCAGGTGGACGCCCTGTACCAGGGCGGGGTCGACCTGTTCCTGATCGAGACGATCACCGACACCCTGAACTGCAAGGCCGCCATCAAGGCCATCCTCGACCTGCGCGACGAGGGTCACGAGGAGCTGCCGATCTGGATCAGCGGCACCATCACCGACCGCTCGGGCCGCACCCTGTCGGGTCAGACGGCCGAGGCGTTCTGGAACAGCGTCAAGCACGCCAAGCCATTCGCGGTCGGCTTCAACTGCGCCCTGGGCGCGGATCTGATGCGCCCGCACATCGCCGAGATGGCTCGCATAGCCGACACCCTGGTCGCGGCCTATCCCAACGCCGGCCTGCCCAACGCCATGGGCCAGTACGACGAGCAGCCGCACGAGACCGGCCACGCCCTGCACGAATGGGCCAAGGACGGCCTCGTCAACATCCTGGGCGGCTGCTGCGGCACCACGCCGGACCACATCCGCCACGTGGCCGACGAGGTTCGCGGCGTGGCGCCGCGCCAGATCCCCGAGCGCCCCAAGGCCATGCGCCTGGCGGGGCTCGAGCCGTTCGAGTTGGCTTAGTGTCCGCGGCGGAGCAGAGCTGGTTCTCGGATTTTGCCGACCAGCTTCAGGCCTTTGCCCAAGGTTTGAGAAGTGATCTCGTCGATTTTGATCGAGACGCTGAGAACGTATGGCTTCGCGTCAAAGCGCCGACGAAACAACATCTGATGCTGACCGTCGCGGCGAGTCCAGGTGATATCGAGTACAGCTTTGGTCCCCTCTGGACGGAAATCGCCAAACCGAACGAATCCGTGGGACGCGAGGTCTTGGCCTGTTGCGATGCGGTCAAGGCAGGTGGGGTACGGCTGGTGCGGTCGCGTTTAACTGGTCTGCGCTTTCACATCTATCGCTTGCGAACACGAGGCGTGAACCGCTTCCAACGGGATAGCGACTACTCGCTTCTTCACTACTTCCGTCAACGTCCTCGCCGCGTTTCGATCGCGCGAGTGCCGCCGCTTCCTACTCTGAATACTGGATACTGAAATGCGCCCCGTCTTCGTCAACATCGGTGAGCGCACCAACGTCACCGGCTCGGCCAAGTTCAAGAAGCTGATCGTCGAGGGGAACTATCCCGAGGCGCTGTCGGTCGCGCGCCAGCAGGTCGAGGCCGGGGCCCAAGTCATCGACGTCAACATGGACGAGGGCCTGCTCGACTCCAAGCAGGCCATGGTCACCTTCCTGAACCTGATGGCCGCCGAGCCCGACATCGCCCGGGTGCCGGTGATGATCGACAGCTCCAAGTGGGAGGTGATCGAGGCGGGCCTGAAGTGCGTCCAGGGCAAGGCGATCGTCAATTCGATCTCGATGAAGGAAGGCGAGGCCAAGTTCATCGAACAGGCCAAGCTGTGCCTGCGCTACGGCGCGGCCGTGGTGGTCATGGCCTTCGACGAGGTCGGCCAAGCCGACACCGCCGCCCGCAAGATCGAGATCTGCGAGAAGGCCTACAATATCCTGGTCGACAAGGTGGGCTTCCCGCCGGAAGACATCATCTTCGACCCCAACATCTTCGCCGTGGCGACGGGAATCGAGGAGCACGACAACTACGCCGTCGACTTCATCGAGGGCACGCGCGAGATCAAGAAGCGCTGCCCCTACGCCCGGATTTCCGGCGGCGTGTCGAACGTCTCGTTCAGCTTCCGCGGCAACGAGCCTGTGCGCCGGGCCATCCACTCGGTGTTCCTGTACCACGCCATCGCGGCGGGCATGGACATGGGCATCGTCAACGCCGGCGACCTGCCGGTCTATGACGCCTTGGACCCCGAGCTGCGCGAGGCCGTCGAGGACGTGATCCTCAACCGCCCGCAGCGGACCAATGTCTCCAACACCGAGCGCCTGGTCGACATGGCCCCGCGCTACAAGGGCGACAAGAGCCAGGTCCAAACGGCCAATCTGGAATGGCGCAAGGGCACGGTGGGCGAGCGCATCACCCACGCCCTGGTCAACGGCATTACCGAGTTCATCAACGAGGACACCGAAGCGGCGCGCCTGTCGGTCGAGCGGCCGCTGCACGTGATCGAAGGCCATCTGATGGACGGCATGAACGTGGTCGGCGACCTGTTCGGCTCGGGCAAGATGTTCCTGCCGCAGGTGGTCAAGTCGGCCCGCGTCATGAAGCAGGCCGTGGCCTGGCTGGAGCCGTTCATGGAGGCCGAGAAGGCCGGCAAGCCTCGGGAACAGGCCGGCCGCATCCTGATGGCCACGGTCAAGGGCGACGTCCACGACATCGGCAAGAACATCGTCGGCGTCGTGCTGCAGTGTAACAATTACGAGGTCATCGACCTGGGCGTCATGGTCCCGGCCGACCGCATCCTCGACGAGGCGCGGAAGCACAACGTCGACATGATCGGCCTATCGGGCCTGATCACCCCGTCGCTGGACGAGATGGTGTTCGTGGCCGCCGAGATGGAGCGCCAGGGCTTCACCATCCCGCTGCTGATCGGCGGCGCCACCACCAGCCGCACCCATACCGCGGTCAAGATCGAACCGGCCTACCACAAGGGCTCGACCACCTATGTGCTGGACGCCAGCCGGGCCGTGGGCGTGGTCTCGGGCCTGTTGTCGGCCAGCGAGCGCGACCGCCTGCAAGCCGAGACGCGGGCCGAATATGTTCGCATCCGCGAGCAGTACGCCCGCGGCCAGACGGCCAAGGCGCGCACCAGCATCGCCGATGCGCGCAAGAAGAAGTTCGCCATCGACTGGGACGGCTACGTCCCGCCCAAGCCGACCTTCATCGGCGCGCGCACCTTCGAGCCGAGCTTGGAGGAACTGGTCCCGTTCATCGACTGGTCGCCGTTCTTCGCCAGCTGGGAGCTGATCGGCCGCTTCCCGCAGATCCTGGAGGACGACGTGGTCGGTCAGGCGGCGACGGACCTCTATCGCGAAGCCCGAGAGATGCTCGACAAGGTCGTGGCCGAGAAGTGGTTCGGGGCCAAGGGCGTGATCGGCTTCTGGCCGGCCCAAGCCCAGGGCGACGACATCGTGCTCTACACGGACGAGACCCGCGCGACCGAGCTGTCGCGCCTCCACACCCTGCGCCAGCAGATGGACAAGGGCGAGGGCAAGACCAACGTCGCGCTGTCGGACTTCGTCGCGCCGGTGGGACAGGGCGCGGACTATGTCGGCGGTTTCGCGGTCACGGCCGGCCATGGCGAGGACGAGATCGTCAAGCGGTTCAAGGACGCCGGCGACGACTACAGCGCCATCATGGCCAGCGCCCTGGCCGACCGCCTGGCCGAGGCCTTTGCCGAGTGGCTGCACTACAAGGCCCGTGTCGAGCTGTGGGGCTACGCGCCCGAAGAGGCGGCCGACACCGACGTGATGATCGCCGAGAAGTACCAGGGCATCCGCCCCGCGCCGGGCTATCCCGCCCAGCCCGACCACACCGAGAAGGGCACGCTGTTCACGCTCCTGGACGCCGAGGCCGCCACCGGGCTGCAGCTGACCGAGAGCTACGCCATGACCCCCGGCGCGGCGGTTTCGGGCCTCTATTTCAGCCATCCGAAGGCGCACTATTTCGGGGTCGGCAAGATCGATACCGACCAGGTCGAGGACTACGCGGCCCGCAAGGGCTGGGACATGGCCACCGCCGAGCGCTGGCTGTCGCCGATCCTCAACTACGACCCGGCGGCGCGCACCCGCGGGGCGGCGGCGTAGATCGGCGGCCCCAAAACCCAAATCGCGGAACGCTGTGCGATAAAATGTCCTCAAGACACGCCGGATAAGGACTTCCGCAACCGTTCCCGTGAAGGATGCAGCCATCTCAGGGGAGTGGGATGGACGGCAGAAACATCGAGCTGAAGATCTTTGGCCTGATCGCCGGCATGGCGGCGGGCATGATTCTGCTCGCCGGTTTCGCCCTGACCATCGCCACCCGTCATGCCGACGCCCGCGAGCGCCAGTACGAGCAGACCCTGGTCGGCAATGGCCTGCGCCAGCGCGCCCAGGAGGTCCAGACCGCCCTCAATCCCTACGTCATCTGGGACGAGGCGATCATCAAGCTGGACAACCAGTTCGACCAGGCCTGGGCCAGCCAGAACATCGGCGCCTCGCTGGGCGGGGCGCCGGGCTACAAGGTCGTCTACGTCCTGGGCGCCGACGACACGCCGATCTACGGCCACTTGAACGGCCAGGATGTCGCTCCCGACACCTACGCCCGCTACGCCGGCCCGACCGCGCCGCTGGTGAGGGCCATCCGCGAGATCGAGGCCAACCCCAAGAAGGTCGCGGCGTTGCGGGCCGTGCACAAAAGCCGCGTCGAGCTGATCGGAAACGAGCCGGTGCTGATCACCGTCTCGCTGGTCCGTCCCGACCTGAAGGCCAAGACGCTTGGCCCGCGCGGGCCGCTGCTGGTGACCGGCATTCCGGTGGCCAACAGCGTGGTGAAGGCCTTCGCCGACCGCTTCCTGCTGCACCAGACCCATATCGCGATCGTCAAGCCGGAGCAGTTGGGGACCAAGGGCGCCCAGGCCGTGCTGGGCCGGGCCGCCGACGGCCGCCGCATCGTCCTGCGCTGGACGCCGCGCCAGCCCGGCGAGGAGCTGCTGAAGTCGGCCACGCCGCTACTGGCCGCCGCGGTGATCGCCGCGGCGCTGGGCTCGTTCCTGCTGTTCCGCATCACCCGACGCGCCGCCAAGAAGCTGCTGCTCAGCGAGGCCGAGGCCAAGCACCTGTCGCTGCACGACCCGCTGACCGGCCTGGCCAACCGCACCCTGTTCACCGACCGCCTGATCCACGCCCACGCCCTGCTGCGCCGCAAGCCCGGCTATCTCAGCGTGCTGTGCATCGACCTCGACCGCTTCAAGGAGGTCAATGACAGCTATGGCCACGACGCCGGCGACCAGCTGATCCGCGAGGTCGCGCGCCGCCTGAAGGCCATCTGCCGCGACACCGACACCATCTGCCGCCTGGGCGGCGACGAGTTCGCCATCATTCAGCCCGACACCAACCCCTCCGGCGCGGCCACCCTGGCCCAGCGCGTGGTCGACGGCCTGTCGGGCGAGGTCGACCTGTCGATCGGCCGCGCCCTGCTGTCGTGCTCGGTCGGCGTCTCCGTGGTCTCCGACGCCGAACAGGGCCAGGCCGAGCTATTGCGCCAGGCCGATGTGGCCCTCTACCGCGCCAAGGAGGCGGGCCGCGGCCGCTACTGCTTCTTCGAGCCCGAAATGGACTCGGCCCTGCGCCTACGGAAGGGCCTGGAGCGCGACCTGCGCACGGCGATCGAGGACGACGCCCTGACGGTCGCCTACCAGCCCCTGACCGACGCGCGCGGCGCCATGGTCGGGGTCGAGGCCCTGGCCCGCTGGGCCCATCCCGAGCGCGGCGACATCTCACCGGCGATCTTCATCCCGCTGGCCGAGTCCTGCGGCTTGATCGGCGCGATCGGCGCGGCCGTGTTCCGCCGCGCTTGCTACGACAGCCTGCGCTGGTCGGGGCTGGAGGTGTCGGTCAACGTCTCGGCCATCCAGCTGTCGAACCCCGGCTTCGTCGACGAGATGGTCGCCACCCTGGCCGAGACCGGCGCCCGCGCCGACGTCTTCATGCTGGAGATCACCGAGACGGCCTTGCTGAAGGACAGCGACGGCGTCCACGAGGCCCTGCGCCGCCTCAAGCGCCTGGGCTTCCGCCTGGCCCTGGACGACTTCGGCACCGGCTATGCCAGCCTGGCCTATCTGCGCCGCCATCCGATCGACAAGCTGAAGATCGACCGCTCGTTCGTCTCCAACCTGCCGAGCAACGACGAGAGCATGGCCGTGGCCAGCGCCATCGTCAGCCTGGCCAAGTCGCTGGGCCTGAAGACCACGGCCGAGGGCGTCGAGACCCAAAGCCAGCTGGACGCCTTGATCAAGCTGGGCTGCTCCGAGTTCCAGGGCTTCCTGCTGGGCCGCCCGATGCCGGCCGACGCGATCGCCGGCGCGCGCGAGCGGGTGCGGATGCGATAGAAAACCGTGCTCCCCCTCTGGGGGAGCTGTCGCGGAGCGACTGAGGGGGCTAGCTGGACATAGGCCGCGCTGTCCCCTCCGGCCCTCCGGGCCACCTCCCCCAGAGGGGGAGGATTGCTAACGATCCAACCCGCCCGCATCCTCCCCTCCAACGACATGAGGGGAGGGGAAACCATGCAACGGTCAGGCGTCAGCCGCCGCGCCTTGGGCGCGCTCGCGCTGGGCGGCGCGGCGATGGGGGTGTCGGGCTGCGAGGGCGGTCAGGACACCGACCTCCGCCCCAAGAGCCGCCAGTTTCCCAAGGACTTCGTCTGGGGGGTGGCCACCGCCGCCTTCCAGACCGAGGGTTCGCAGACCGCCGACGGGCGCGGGCCCAGCGTCTGGGACGTGTTCGAAAAGGTCCCGGGCCATGTCAAGGACAGCTCCGACGCGACCGTGGCCACCGACAGCTACCGCCGCTTCCAAGATGACGTCGACCTGATCGCCGGCGCCGGGCTGGACGCCTACCGCTTCTCGATCAGCTGGCCGCGGGTGCTGCCGAGCGGTGAAGGCGCGGTGAACCCCGCCGGCCTCGACCACTATTCGCGCCTGGTCGACGCCCTGCTGGCCAAGGGCGTGACGCCTTACGCCACCCTGTTCCATTGGGACCTGCCGCAGGGTCTGCAGGACAAGGGCGGCTGGGCCGCGCGCGACACCGCGCAGCGCCTCGCCGACTACGCCCACGCGGTGGTCGAGCGGCTGGGCGACCGGCTCAAGCACTACATCATCCTCAACGAGGCGGCGGTGCACGCCGTGTTCGGCCACGTCCTGGGTGAGCAGGCGCCGGGGCTGAAGGACATCAACCTGCTGGGCAAGGTCGTCCACCACATGAACCTGGGCCAAGGCTTGGCCATGCAGGCGCTGCGGGCAGGGCGGGACGATCTCTCCGTCGGCACGACCATGGCGCTGCAACCCTGCCGGCCGGCGGGCGGGCCGTGGGCGGTTTGGAACCGCCTGGCCTCGGACGGGCTGGACGCGCTGTGGAACCGGGCCTGGCTGGATCCTCTGTTCAAGGGGACCTATCCCAAGGACATGGACGAGCTGCTGAAGGGCGTCGTCCAGGACGGCGATCTGAAGACCGTCAAGCAGCCGGTCGATTTCCTGGGCGTGAACTACTACGCGCCGGCCTATGTGCGGCTGGACCTGAACGCGCCCAGCAAGATCGCGGCGGCCAATCCGCCCAAGGGCGCGGAGCTGGACGCCTTTGGCCGCCACATCGATCCGTCGGGCCTGTTCGAGACCCTGGAGCGCGTGCGGCGCGAGTACGGCGCGCCTAAAATGCTGGTGACCGAGAACGGCTGCTCGGATCCGTTCGGCAAGGGGCCGGCGATCCTGGACGACCAGTTCCGCATCGCCTATCTGCGTCGCCATCTCGAGGCGGTGCTGGCCGCTCGCGAGGCCGGCTGCGAGGTGGGCGGCTATTTCGAGTGGACCCTGATCGACAACTTCGAATGGGACCTGGGTTACACGTCGAAGTTCGGCTTGGTGGCGATGGACCGGGCCACGGGCGTGCGAATGCCGAAGGCGTCGTACGCGTGGTTTTCGCAATTGGCGAAGAGCGGACTGCTGTCGGTGAAGCCATAAAAAGCTGTCATCCCGGCCGTAGCGAAGCGGAGAGCCGGGACCGCAAGAAACGCTGAGCTTCCGGCGGTCCCGGATCGGCGCGCTACGCGCTTGTCCGGGATGACAGCGTTTTGAGAGCCCCTAGTCCGCCTTGCAGAGCAGCACGTCGCGGCCGCCGCGCTTGGCGGGGACCAGGCTGCCGGCGCAGGGGATGGGGTTGACCGGGTCGACGATCACCTCGTTGCCGCCGATCGGGGGCAGCGCCTTGGCGGGGGCTTTAGCGAGGGGCTTGGCCAGCGGCTTGGCGGAGGTGGTCGTCTTTACGGGCGCGGCCTTCGGGGCCGCCGGCTTCGGCGTCGCGACGGGGCGCGGCGCGGGCGTTTCGGACACTGGAATCGGGGCCGAAGACAGTGGCGCGGTCTCGACCGGCTGCGGGGCCGGCGGGGCGGGCTGCTGGGCGGGCTGCGGGGCCGGCGCCGCGGTCGTGGCCGAGACGCTGTTGTAGTTCAGCGCCTTGCCCAGGATCGTCGACTTGGTCTCCAGCGCCTTGGCGCGACGCTCGCAGTCGCCGGGCGGGCTCCAGCTCATCCACATCTGGGCCAGGCGGGCCTTGTCGACGGAATCAGCGCCCTGCCAGATGGCCGAGCCGCGCTTGACCTGGGCGCCGCCATATTCCGAAATCGGACGTGGGCTGGCCTTTTCGGCGGCGGTGATCGCCGACGCGAAGGTCTTGAGGTCCTTCTGGGCCTGGGCCTTCAGTTCGGGATAGGTCTTCAGCGAGGCGGCCACGCCGTCGGGGCCGGGGAAGGCCTTCTCGATTCGCGTCACCTCGGGCATCACGCGATCGTACAGGGAGGCGTAGCCGCCCAGCGCGCCGTAGCACCAGGCGACATAGCCGTACTCGTCGGCCGGCGGCGCATTGGGGCCTTGCGCGGTCGCTTGGGGAGCCGCCGAAGGATCCTGGGCGAGAAGGGCGAGGGCGAGGAGGAGGGCGTTCGCCATGCGGGCGGAGGTCCTTTCGAAAACAGAAGCACGGTAACTAGAGCATTTCGATGCCGATTGGGACCGTTGCGTGGCGGCTCGCCCCGCTTATCCCGATCAAGCGTGGCCATAACGAACGAGCGGCCGATCGGCTCCTTCGTCGCGAGCACGGGCGGTTTCGCCGCATTGCACTAAAGTCATGTGAACGATCATTCTCAATGTGCTAGAAGCGCATCGACGGGGTGATCCGTATCGGCCCGTCGCGCGTATCTCTTTCGTCCGTCGCTGGTATCGAGGCGCTTCATGACTTTTTGGCGCAACATCGCGAGCATCGCCGCCCGGCGTCTGGACCTGGCCGACTGCACGGAATGTCCGGGCGGCCTGCCGGGCGAGGATCCGGCGTTCTCGACCGCGGTGACGGCGCTGGGCGCCAAGCTGGCCAAGGTCGACGGCCGCGCCGACGGCGGCGAGTTCGCCGCCTTCACCGAGGTGTTCCAGCCCCACCCGGCGTCCGAGCCCAACATCCATCGCCTGTACGAACTGGCCCGCCAGACCACCCACGGCTTCGAGAGCTACGCCAAGCGGCTGGCCAAGCGCTATTCCAGCTGCCCGCAACTGCTGGAGGACGTGGTCGACGGCCTGTTCCACATCGCCAAGGCCGACGGCGTGGTGACCCAGGACGAGCTGGACTATCTGGCCCGGGTCTCGGACCTGTTCGGCATGTCGCCGCTGGCCTTCCGCCGGCTGCGCGCCACCCATCTGGGCGTCGGGGCCGATGATCCCTACGCCGTGCTGGAAGTGCTGCCCGACGCCGACGACGCCACTGTCCGCAAGGCCTGGAAGTCGGCCCTGTCCGTCGCCCACCCCGATCGCGCCCGCGCACGGGGCCTGCCGGCCGAATTCATCGAGGTGGCCGAGGCCAAGGCCGCGGCGATCAACGCCGCCTTCTCGACCGTGATGCGCGAGCGCAAGGAACTGGGCTTGGCCGTCGCGGGTTAGCCGAGACAATACGTCTCCCCGTAAGGGGCCGGAAAAGACTTTTCATCCGGGCCCGGCGGGTGTTCAGTTGCCGTTCAGCGCTTGTGAACCAACTTCATTGACCATGAGCGCGGACGAAAGGATCCCGATGAGCAGCCCCAGCGCCGCAGCTTCGCCCCTCCATAGCCTGGCCTGGATGGCCGGAGCCCTGGCGACGTCGGCGGCCGTGGTGATCGGCGCGGTGCTGGCGGTGGTGTTCGCCGCCACCGTGGTCGTGGTCGGCTTCATCGGCAGCGCCCTGTTCGGCCTGGCCGCCTTCGCCTTCCGCGGCCGCAAGGTCGGCAAGGCGCGCGACGGCGATCCCAGCCTGATCGAAGCCCGCAACGTCGGCGGCCATTCGTGGGTCGCCTACGGCTGGAACGAGCGGCCTTAGATTTACTCGACCCTCTCTCATAGAGAGAGGGAGGGGCCCGCGCGAAGCGTGGGAGGGTGAGAGGTTACACTCTCTCCGAATGAAACTCTCATTCTCCCGACCTCCCCGGGAACCCACGCGCCTTCACGCGGACGGCGCCACGCGAGGGCGCGTCATCCCCAAACTTTCCGGATGAATCTGGGCCCCGGCCTTCGCCGGGGAGGTCGGAGTTTGGTGGCTCGGAGTTTGGTGACCAGGCAGAGCGTTGGGATTCCCGGCCGACGGTGAAACCTCTCACCCTCCCACCCCTTCGCGGCGGGCCCCTCCCTCTCTCTATGAGAGAGGGGTTCCGGTTCCCCCACATGCCCCTTGCTCCCGCCGCGCCCGTACCCCATGCTTCATTCAAACAAACGTTGGGAGGCAAGCATGATCGGCGTCGTCGCGATCCTGAAGGTTCAGCCGGACAAGTCCGCGGACTTCGAAAAGGTGTTCCTGGACCTGCAGAACCGGGTGAAGGCCAACGAGCCGGGCTGCCTCGCCTACCAGCTGACCAAGTCCAGGACCGAGGCCGGGACCTACAAGGTGCTGGAGCTCTACGCCTCGGCGGACGCCCTGAAGGCCCACGGCGGTACGGACTACTTCAAGGCCGCCGGCGCGGCGATGGGGCCGTTCATGGCCGGCCGCCCCGACATCGAATATCTCGACGCGGTGGAGTAGGGCGATGGATCTGGCCTTCTCGCCCGAGGATCTGGCGTTCCAGCAGGAGGTCCGCGACTGGATCGCCACGGCCTATGACGACGACCTGAGGAAGCAGTACGCCCAGTCCAAGAACGGTTATCTCGACAAGGCCGGCCAGGTGCGCTGGCAGAAGAAGCTGTTCGAGCGCGGCTGGGTCGCGCCGGACTGGCCGGTCGAGCTGGGCGGGGCGGGTTTCACCCCTTCGCAGCGCTACATCTTCAACATGGAGATGAGCCTGGCCGGCGTGCCGACGTCCTCGCCCATGGGGCTGAAGATGGTCGCGCCGGTGATCATGGCGTTCGGCTCCGAGGAACAGAAGGCCCAGCACCTGCCGGCGATCCTGCGGTCCGACATCTGGTGGTGCCAGGGCTATTCGGAGCCGGGTTCGGGTTCGGACCTGGCCAGCCTGCAGATGAAGGCGGTGCGTGCCAAAAACGAGGATGGGACCGACGACTATGTCCTGAACGGCTCGAAGATCTGGACCACCCACGCCCAGTGGGCCGACTGGATGTTCTGTCTGGTCCGCACCTCCAGCGCGGGCAAACCGCAGGAGGGCATCTCGTTCCTGCTGCTGCGGATGGACACCCCGGGGATCCAGATCAAGCCGCTGCCCACCCTGGACGGCCCGCCGGACAACGAGCAGGAGATCAACCAGGTCTTCTTCGACAATGTCCGGGCGCCGGTCGCCAACCGCATCGGCGAGGAGAACAAGGGCTGGACCTACGCCAAGTACCTGCTGGAGTTCGAGCGCGGCAACGCCTACGCGCCCGGCCTGATGAACATGCTCAAGAAGGTCAAGCGCATCGCCGCGCTCGAGCGGGCAGACGATGGCGGGCGACTGCTCGACGACGCCGACTTCCGCCAGAAGATCGCCAATCTGGAGATCCAGGTCGCGGCCCTGAACGCCACCGAGTTGCGGATCTTCACCAGCCGCACCGCCGGCAAGGCGATCGGCCCGGCCTCGTCGATGCTGAAATGCGTCGGCTCCGAGCATCAGCAGGCGATCACCGAACTGACCCTGGAGGCGGTCGGGACCTACGCCGCGCCGTTCGTCCAGGACACCTGGGCGGCCAGCAACGACGGCCGGGCGGGACCGGACTACGCGGGCCCGGCGGCGCCGGCCTATTTCAACTACCGCAAGGCCTCGATCTACGCCGGCTCGAACGAGATCCAGCGCAACATCATGGCGAAGATGGTGCTGGGGCTTTAGCGGCGGCGCTGCACCCTCCGACCGCTTCGCGGCCACCTCCCCCATAAAGCGGGAGGAAGGGCGCGGGTCCTCCTCCCCCTTTTATGGAGGAGGTGTCGCCGGAGGCGACGGAGGGGGCGCTCTGCATCACCCCAGTATTTCTAACTAGCTTCTGGTCCGAACAAGTGTTTGGATTGCTCGCAACACCTCCTGTTCCGGAACGCCCCATGTCCCTCGACGCCCTGTTCACGCCGTTCGCGTTCAAGTCGCTGAAGCTGCCCAACCGGGTGGTGATGGCGCCGATGACGCGGTCGTTCTCGCCCGGCGGGGTGCCTACCGACGAAGTGGCCGCCTACTACCGCCGCCGCGCCAAGGGTCAGGTGGGGCTGATCGTCACCGAGGGCACGGGCGTGGCCCGGCCCGCCTCGCTGAACGACGCCAACGTGCCGCGCTTCCATGGCGAGGCCGAGCTGGCCGGCTGGAAAAAGGTGGTCGACGAGGTCCACGCCGCCGGAGGCCTGATCGCCCCGCAGCTGTGGCACGTGGGCGCGGCGCGCGGCAAGGACGTGCTGGGCAAGATCGACAGCCCCTCGGGCCTGTCCAAGAAGGGCGGCAATCCGTTCACCGAGCCGATGACCGACGAGGAGGTGGCCGACACCATCTCAGCCTTCGCCACCGCCGCCGCCGACGCCAAGCGCCTGGGCTTCGACGCGATCGAGCTGCACGGCGCCCACGGCTATCTGATCGACCAGTTCTTCTGGGAAGGCACCAACGTCCGCGACGACGTGTTCGGCGGCCCGACCATCGCCGACCGCGGCAAGTTCGCCGCCGAGATCCTGAAGGCCGTCCGCGCCGCCGTCGGCCCGGACTATCCGGTGATCATCCGCCTGTCGCAGTGGAAGCAGCAGGACTACGCGGTCAAGAACGCCGAGACCCCGCAACTGCTGGAGGCCTGGCTTCAGCCCCTGGCCGACGCCGGCGCCGACATCTTCCACTGCAGCCAGCGCCGGTTCTGGGAGCCGGAGTTCGAGGGCAGCGACCTCAACTTCGCCGGCTGGGCCAAGAAGCTGACCGGCGCTCCGACCATCACCGTTGGCTCGGTGGGCCTGTCGGGCGAGTTCATCGCCGCGTTCGGCGGGGAGGGCAGCCAGCCCGCCTCGATCGATGGCTTGCTGGAGCGCCTGGAGCGCGGCGAGTTCGACATGGTCGGCGTCGGCCGCGCCCTGCTGCAGGATCCAGAATGGGTCGTGAAGATCCGCGACGGCCGCCAGGACGAGCTGAAGAACTTCGAGCGCGAGGCGCTGGGGGTTCTGTACTAGGGGCGATGCTCCGCGACCTACGCCGCGCTGCCCCCTCCGGCCCGCTGGGCCACCTCCCCCGCATCGCGGGGGAGGAGATTCAGTTTGCCTAGGCGATCGTCGTCACCAGGCCGCCCTCGACCTTCAGCGACGCGCCGTTGGTGGCGGCCGACAGCGGGCTGGCGACATAGGCGACCAGGCTGGCGACCTCCTCGGGCTCGATCATCCGTTGCAGTAGCGAGGCTGACCGGTGCTTGGCGAAGAACTCGGCCTCGTGCTCCTTGGCCGCGCCTTCGGGGTTGCTGGACACGCTCTTGAGGAAGTCCAGAACCCCTTCCGAGCGGGTCGGGCCGGGCAGCACCGAATTGACCGTGACACCCGTGCCCTTGGTCTGCTGGGCCATGCCGCGCGCGACGGCCAGTTGGGCGCTCTTGGTCATGCCGTAGTGGACCATCTCGCCGGGGATCGCGAGACCGGACTCGCTGGAGATGAAGATCACCCGGCCCCAGTCGCGCGCCAGCATGCCGGGGAAGTAGCCGCGCGACAGGCGCACACCGCTCAGCACGTTGACCTCGAACAGGCGCAACCAGTCCTCGTCGGGGATGTCGACGAAGGCCTTCATCTCGTAGATGCCGAGGTTGTTGACCAGGATGTCGACGGCCGGGAGCGCCTTCAGGATCGCGTCGGCGCCCTCGGCCGTGCCGGGATCGGCGACGATGCCGCTCACCTTGGCCCCGCCCGAGGCGCGGATGCTGTCGATCGCCGCGTCGAGCTTGGCCTGGCTGCGGCCGGTCAAGGTCACTCGGGCGCCTTCGACGGCCAGGGCGCGGGCGATCTCCAGGCCGATGCCGGCGGTCGAGCCGGTCACCAGGGCGGTCTTGTCTTGAAGCTTGAGGTCCATCGCTGGGCTCCATTGTTTGATGGAACCTAGATAGGATGATCTTGACGTCAAACTATGCCGTGGACGGGATCAGGATCTGTGAATTGAATTCACAGATGGATGCTCCACCGCGATGCGGGGGAGCTGTCGCGGAGCGACTGAGGGGGCTAACTGGAGGTTGGCCGAGCTGGCCCCCTCCGGCCCTACGGGCCACCTCCCCCGCGATGCGGGGGAGGAGAGCCAACCTCAGGCATTGAAGTTCAGCTTCAGCCCCGGCCGCGGCCACCGCGCCTTGTAGAGCTTGCCGGTTCCGGACGCCGTGATCCACGCGTCGCGCAGGTCGGCGCCGCCGAAGCAGATGTTGGTCACGATCACGTCCGGGACGGCGTAGTGCTCGGTCGAGCCGTCCGGGTCGAAGGCGGTGATCCCACCGTTGATGATCGTGGCGACGCAGACCTTGCCGCCGGCCTCGACCGCCAGGCTGTCCAGCAGTTGGTAGCCGGGCAGGGTGCAGACCACGTCGCCCGGCATCAGCGGATGCGGGTCAGCCAGCACGCCGGGCTCGGTCATCGCGAACGACCACAGCCGCCCCAGCATGGTGTCGGCCATGTAGACGGTCTTCTCGTCCGGCGAGAGACCCACGCCGTTGGGCGACACGAAGTGGTCGCGCCAGCGGGTGATCCTCGAGCCGTCGGGCAGGGCGTAGTACAGCGCCCCGTACTTGCGGCCCTCGGGCGTCGAGCAGCCATGATCGGTGAACCAGAAGCCGCCCTGCTTGTCGAAAACCAGGTCGTTGGGGCCGATCAGGGCTTTGCCGTCGCACGCGGTGTACAGCGTGGTGACCGCGCCGGTGGCGATGTCGATCCGCTGGATGGAACCGCCCGTGTGGGTCGGCGGGGTGGGGCCGGGGATGTTCAGGCCGTTGGCCTCGAAGAACTGGAAGCTGCCGCCGTTGTTGGTGACATACAGCGCCCCGTCCAGCCCGATCGCCGCGCCGTTGGGGCCGCCGCCGGTCTCGGCGACCATCTCCTTGCGGCCGTCGGGCCAGATGCGCGTCAGGCGCTGGCCCTGGATCTCGGTGAGGATCACCGAGCCGTCGGCCATGGCCACGGGCCCTTCGGGGAATTGCAGGCCTTCGGCGACCAGCTGGATGTCCATCGCGTGTCTCCCTCGCGCTTCTGAGCGGGCGCTGCCGATGACTATAAACGCTTGTTTGAATCTGGCGAGGGCTCCGTTCGGCGAACCGTGTCGTGCGAGCCACATCAACCGGCGCGCGTGCGCGAACGACGTTCTCGGCTCTTGTGGCGAGTCGGGGATCGTGGGATCAGCACGCTTCCATCGAGCTCCAGGAGGCCGATCCGCAACATGACTCTCGCCGCGAAAACCAACGCACCGCCGAAGGCGGGTTGGCGCGCGCCGTCGATGTCGCGTTGCCGCCGATCCGCCCACCGCCCCCTGCGCACCACCCGCTAGTCGCGGCCGCTCCGGCCGCCGCCGGAGCTCTTCGATGACCGTCCAGTCTCTCGCGAGTTCGACCCTGGTCGCCTCGCCCCTGCTGCGCCTGATCGCGCCGCCCTATGCCGAGGTGCTGGCCGCCCTGTGGCCCGCCCCGCACGCCGCCTTCGTCACCGCGCCCGCCGCGCGGCGCCACCTGATCTGCCTGATGCTGGCCGCCGAGCCTTTGGGCGGTCCGCCGATCGACGTCGCCCGCCTGATGGACCTGCCGCTGCGCAAGGCCATCCGCCTGGCGCTGGAGGACGTCGCTCCGGACGGCCTGCGCCGGGCGCTGGAGCGCCTGGGCGAGATCGCCTGGGCGCCGGAGGACTATCGCGCCCTGGTCCACATGCTGGCCGACCCCGCGCCGGCCAAGACCCTGCGCCACGCCGAGGCTATCACACCCGATCTCGTTCGCGCCCTTGCGGCGCTGCCCGCTGATCTGCGCGAGGCGGGTGGCGTGGCCCTGCGCGTCACGCCCGCCCAGGCGGCGCTGCTGGCCGAGGCCCACGCGGTGCTGGCCAAGCGTCTGACGCCCGAGCTGCTGGCTCATCGCGTGGCGGCATGGGGTCACGCGCCCACCTCCAAGGCCCTGTTCACCCTGGTGGCCGAGGACTTCCGCCGCGAGCTGCCGCCGCCGCCGCACCCGGGCACAGAGCGCCTGCGCCCTCTCGAGACGGTCGCCGCCATCCGCGACGCGGCCCGCCGCTACCGCAACTGCCTGGCCAGCTATGTCGACCACGCCGTCGATCGGCAAAGCGCGATCTACGAGTGGCTGCCCGCGCCGGGGGCGGTGGTCGAGCTGACCCCCGAGACCTTCTTCGGCTGGCGCCTGGACCAGGCGCGGCTGGAGAACAACAGGTCGGTCGACGAGGCCACCCGCGAGGCCATCGTCGCCGAGCTGCGCGGCATGGGCGTCCATGTCGGCCGCAGCGCTTGGCAGATCCGCCGCGCCCTGGAGCGCGCCGCCTCGCCGAAGTTCGAGCTGGAGACCGTCGACGCGACGATCGCGGACTACTTCACCGACGACTGAGGCCTTGCGCCCGACGGTCTTCCCGGTGAGCGTGGGGCAAAGTGCGAATAAGGGATTCTGAGATGCGGGCGTCTTTGATGGCAGTCGCGGCGGTCGGGCTGATGATGACGGGCTGCGGAGCCAGATTTCCCCTGCTGACGTCGAAGCCCACGTCGATGCCGACGCGGCCGAGCTGCCCGGCGATGAAGAACGAGGCCTGGGCCCCGGTCGTCGACGGCGCCGTCCACAAGACGTTCGATCGCGATCTTCAGAAGCGGTTCGGCGACACCGGGAGCCATGTGCGGCTCGCCTGGAGCAAGACCGACAGGGGCGACACCGTGATCACAGCCCAACGGATCGGTCCGGCCAAGTTCGCGATGCCCGAGCCCGGCAAGGGCGGCGAGGTTGAGGTCGTGTTCAAGGCCTGCACGGGCAAGCTCCTGAAGACGCGCAAGCTGGCCGGCCTGGAAAAGCATCCGAAGCCGCTGCCGACGGATGGCGTGAACTAGTCAATCGACATCCATCTGGGCAGGTGCAAATCCCACTGCCTTCCTGGGCCTTGTGCCCAGGACCCTATGCCAGCGGCAGACGCCAACTTTCCAGGATCCGCGCGGCGAATAGGCCGTGAATTCAGCCCAATTCAGCTGAGCCTGAATGATGGGTCCTGGGCACAAGGCCCAGGAAGGCAGGGAAATTTGAACCCGTTCTAAAGTTGATGCGCGAACTAGCGCCGCTCCAGCACCCGGAATACGAAGGCGTGGTCGTCGCCTTCGCCGGCGGGGTGCTCCTCGCGGCGGACCTCGGTCCAGGCCGCTTCGTCGAACTCGGGGAAGGTCACGTCGCCGTCGACCGTGGCGTCCACCTCGGTCAGGTAAAGCCGCTTGGCCTTGCCCATCGCCGCCTCGAACAGGCTGCGGCCGCCGATCACGCAGACCTCTTCGGCCCCGTCGTCCTGGGCCTGCTCGCGGGCCATCTGCACGGCTTCCATGAAGCTTTCGCAGACCACGGCCTGCTCGGGCGCGAACGAGCCGTCGCGCGACAGGACGAGATTCATGCGGCCGGGCAGGGGCTTGCGAGGCAGGCTGTCCCAGGTCTTGCGGCCCATGATCACCGGCTTGCCCATCGTGGTGGCCTTGAACAGGGCCAGATCCGACTTCAGCCGCCAGGGCAGGTCGCCGTCACGACCGATCACGCCATTGGCGGCGCGGGCGACGACGAGGGCCAGAGGGATCAAACCGAGACCTCGGCCTTGATGTGCGGATGGGCCTGATAGCCCTCCAACGCAAAATCCTCGTACGTGAACCCGAACAGGTCGCGCTTGTCGGCGATCTTCAGGGTCGGGAACGGGAAGGGCTCGCGGGTCAGTTGCTCGCGGGCCTGGTCCAGGTGGTTCAGATAGAGGTGAGCGTCGCCGAAGGTGTGGACGAACTCGCCCGGCTCCAGGCCGACGACCTTGGCGACCATCAGGGTCAGCAGGGCGTAGCTGGCGATGTTGAACGGCACGCCCAGGAACACGTCGGCGCTGCGCTGGTAGAGCTGGCAGCTGAGCTTTCCATCCGCCACGAAGAACTGGAACAGGCAATGGCAGGGCGGCAGGGCCATGTCGTCGACGTCGGCCGGGTTCCAGGCCGAGACGATGTGGCGGCGGCTGTTGGGGTTGGTCTTCAGGTTCTCGACGAGATTGGCGATCTGGTCGATCACCCGTCCGTCCGGCGCGGCCCACGAACGCCACTGCTTGCCATAGACCGGGCCGAGGTCGCCGTTCTCGTCGGCCCACTCGTCCCAGATGCGCACGCCGTTGTCCTTCAGATAGGCGATGTTGGTGTCGCCCTTCAGGAACCACAGCAGCTCGATGAAGATCGAGCGCAGGTGCAGCTTCTTGGTGGTCAGGACGGGGAAGCCCTTGGCCAGATCAAAGCGGATCTGCCGGCCGAACACGCCGAGCGTGCCGGTGCCGGTGCGATCGCCGCGCTGGACGCCGTTCGCCAGGATGTCGGCGAGCAGGGCCAGGTACTGCCGCTCGGGATGGTCGGCGGCGGCTTTCGGGGGCGCGAGAACGGCGGTGGTCATGGTCCGCGATTGTGACGGCGAATCGCGCCGTTGAACACTGCGGCGCCGGGAGGAGTCCACAGGCCGGCGCCAACTATCCTCCCCCTTTGGGGGAGGGGGACCGCCGGATGGCGGTGGAGGGGCCCTGCGAGGCGGCGGACGCACCACCGCTTCGCGGACCCTCTCCGTCTCGCCGCGTATCGCGGCGATCCACCTCCCCCTAATGGGGAGGAGAGGTAGGCTTCACCCCGCGAAACCACCCTCGTCGAGAAACTCCTGTTCCGCCGGCGTCGTCTCGCGGCCCAGGCCGGCGTTGCGGTGCGGAAAGCGGCCGAACCTGGCGATGATGTCGCGGTGGATCAGGGCGTACTTCATCGACTCCTCGTCGCCGGTGTCGGCCTGGAGCGAGGCGAACAGTTGGACGCTGAACTCCTGGTCGACCAGGGATTCGGAGTGCTCGAACGGCAGATAGAAGAACGGCCGCAGGTCAACCGAGATAATCGGATCGTGGTCGTGGCCGGCGGCGATGGCGGCGCGGGCGAACATCCGGGCCAGCGGGTCGGTGGCGAAGGCGTGCGGCGTGTTGCGGTACATGTTGCGCGGAAACTGGTCGAGCAGGATCAGTAGCGCGAGCGCGCCCTCCGCCGTCTCCGCCCAGTTGTCGTAGCGGCGCATCGAGGCGCGGTAGTGGGTCTGTTCGAACTTCAGGGCGATGGCGGCGTCGAAGGCATGGTCCTTGGCGAACCATTTTCTGGGGCCGGCCTTGCGCCAGTAGCTGACGACGTCGTTAGGGTGCGCGCTCATCGAAGGCCTCGTGAAGTCCGTTCAAGCCCGGTTCATCCGGTGAGTCCGAGATTGCTATCAAGGGACAAGCCCGGGCCGCGCTTCAAGGCCCTTCGGAGCAAGAAATGAAACGTCTGATCACGACCGCCATGCTGCTTTCCCTGCTGGGCGGCGCGGCCGCTGAAGCCGGGGCCGCCGGCGCGGTGGCCGCGCAGCAGCAGCAGGCGCAGCGCGAGCAGCGCGGGGACGGTGGTCCTCGGGCCGATCGCGGCGGCGAGCGGGGCGACCGCGGTGGCGGCGACCGCGGCGACCGGGGTGGTGATCGAGGCGGCGACCGAGGCGGTGATCGCGGCGGTGGCGGCTGGAACCGTGGCGGCGGCGAGCGTCCGCAGCCTCAGCCCCAAGCGCAGCCTCAGGCCCAGCCTCAAGCTCAGCAGAACAACGGCGGCGGTGGTTGGAACCGGGGTGACCGCGGCGGCCGGCCCGACGGCGGCGGCTGGAACCGGGGCGACCGTCCTCAGCAGCAGCCTCAGCCGCAGCAACAGCAGCCGCAGCAGAACAACGGCGGCCGCGACTGGAACCGTGGCGGCGCCGACAACCGGGGCGGCTGGGACCGCGACGGCAATCGCGGCGGCTGGGACCGGAACGACCACAACGGCCGCAACGACAACCGTCCGGGCGGCTGGGATCGCAACGATCGCAACGACAACCGCGGCGGCTGGGATCGCAACGACCGCCGTCCGGGCCAGGGCCAGTATCGCGACCGCGACCGGGGTCGTCCGCAGTACGACCGCAACCACTACCGGCCGAGCTTCCGGTCCGCGCAGCGCTACCGCGCCCCGGCCTATCGCTATCCGCGCGGCTGGTACGTGCGCAGCTGGTCGTTCGGCGACTACCTGCCGGGCGGCTGGTACTCCAGCCCGTACTATCTGAACTGGTACCAGTACGACCTGCCGCAGCCGCCGATCGGTTGTGAGTGGGTCCGGGTCGGCGACGACGCCATCCTGGTCGACGTCTGGAGCGGCCAGGTCCTGAGCGTCTACTACGACCTCTTCTGGTAGGCGCCTCTTCCGGCGAGCGTTTGGCGGGCGGGCTTCCTTGCGGAGGCCCGCCCGTTTTTCGTGGTCGGCGAACTTTTTTGGTCTCCCGTGTCGGCCCGGGCCGAGCTCGGCCGTCTTGAAACGGAAGGCGGCTGTTCCGCCCCGATGGAGAGACCCGATGAAAGCTTCCCCGATGGTGTGGACCGGCCGCGTCCTGACCGGCCTGTTCGCCCTGTTCATGCTGGGCGCCTCGATCGCGCCCAAGCTGCTGGGCATGCCGGTTGCCGCCCAGACGATGATCGCGCTGGGCTGGAAGCCCGACTACGTACTGATGATCGGGCTGATGGAGGCGGCGTTCCTGGCGCTATACCTCTTCCCGCGCACGTCGCTGCTGGGTGCGGTGCTGATGACCGGCCTGCTGGGCGGGGCCATGGCCACCCAGGTGCGGATCGAAAACCCGCTGTTCAGTCACGAGCTGTTCTCGATCTATCTGGGCCTGTTCATGTGGGGCGGCCTGTGGCTGCGCGACCCGGCCCTGCGCGCCCTGTTCCCCTGGCGGAGGGCGTAGCCGCGCCTATATCGGCGGAAACGACACAGGAGCGCGCGGATGAAGCCGGTCGGAATCGATCACGTGGTGCTGAGGGTGCGCGACCGCGCCGTCGCCGAGGCTTTCTATAGGGACGTCATCGGCTGCGGGCTGGAGCGCCGACAGGACGTGATCGGCATGACCCAGCTGCGGGCCGGGTCCTCGCTGATCGACCTCGTCGAGATCGACGGCGTGCTGGGCCGCCGGGGCGGCGCGGCTCCAGGCGAGGAGGGCCGCAACCTGGACCACTTCTGCATCGCCATCGAAGGCTTCGACGTCGAGACGGTCAAGGCCGAACTGGTCGCCAAGGGCGTCGAACTGGGCGAGGAGGGCGAGCGCTACGGCGCCTCGGGCCTGTCGACCTCGATCTACCTGCGGGATCCCGACGGCAACGGGCTGGAGCTGCGGGGGTAGGGCTCTAAATCCTCACACGTTCGTCGTCGACTTCGCCGCCCGCTCGTCGTCCTGGGTCGCCACGACCCCCTTGCGCTCCACGTGCCTTATGAAGGCGCTGGCCCAGGCGTCGAAGGGTTTCAGGCCCTCGACATCGGCCATCATGTCCTGGATCTGGTCGTCGGCGTACGGAACGCCTTCGCCGAACACACCCGCCACCCATAGTTCGTCAGGGACCTCGATTCCGCTGTAGCGGCACTGCCAGACCAGGCCCTGATAGGCCAGGCGTTCGTCCTGGTAGGGCTCCTCGGACGGATCGAACCAGGCCTTGTGGCGGACCAGCTTCGGCCGGCCGTCCTCGCCCAGCTCGTTGGCCCCGCCGTCGCAATAGGTGAAGAAGCCAGCCGTGCGGCCCTCCAGGTGGTTCTTGGTCAATCGCCGCCATTCGGGCGAGCGCTCCAGGGCCTGGGCCTTCAGCGTGTCCTTCTTGTCAATCAGGTCGGGGCGGGGATTGCCGCCGGCCGCGCAGACCAGGCGGTCGAACATCAGCTTGAAGTTCGAGCTGGGCCCATACCAGTTGGTCGGCCCGACGAACGCCCAGGCGTCGGCGCGGGCCAGGCGGCCGTAGAGGTCCAGGTCCCACATCAGGTCCGGCTGGGTGGTCGAGCGCGGGCCGTAGCAGTTGCAGGGCCAGACGCAGAGCGCCATCGACGAGCTGACGCAGGCGTTGCAGGCCTGGATCTTGGGCTTGCCGTGCTGGTTGCCGAGGTCCTCGGTGTCGACCTGCCAGCCCGGCGGCATGCGCGCCGCCATTCGCAGCATCAGGGCGCGGGCCTTGGAGTCCAGGCCGGGACAGCTGTTGTGGCGGCGTTGCGAGCCGGCGACGATCAGCACCCTTAGCGGACGCTGCTCGGTGGGCTGGGGCGGGGTGATCGGGGGCTCTAGGCCGTCCAGATTCAAGGCGGACATGGCGAACGAACGCGCGAGGGCTTAAAACGTGGCCGCGAAGGCTTTTGCATTTCGGCGTTCTGTCGGCTTCACCTTGACGAAACGGCAAAAAAACGCTCAAACGCCCGGCCTTTGTCGCTCCGCCGTTGCGCCGGGCGACCCTGATTGACCAGTCCTGGAGAAAAAACATGCGCGTCTACTACGACCGCGACGCCGACATCGCCCGCATCCTGGACCGGAAGATCGCTATTGTAGGCTACGGCAGCCAAGGCCACGCCCACGCTCTCAACCTTCGTGACTCGGGCATCAAGAACGTCGCCGTCGCCCTGCGCGCCGGCTCGCCGACCGCCAAGAAGGCCGAGGGCGAGGGCCTGAAGGTCATGACGGTGGCCGAAGCCGCCGCCTGGGCCGACCTGATCATGATCCTGGCGCCCGACGAGCATCAGGCCGCGATCTACAAGAACGAGATCGCCCCCAACATCCGCGACGGCGCGGCCCTGCTGTTCGCCCACGGCCTGAACGTCCACTTCGGCCTGATCGAGCCCAAGGACACCATCGACGTGCTGATGGTCGCGCCGAAGGGCCCGGGCCACACCGTGCGCGGCGAGTACCAGAAGGGCGGCGGCGTGCCCTGCCTGATCGCGGTGCACCACAACGCCACCGGCAACGCCCTCGACCTCGGCCTGGCCTATGCCTCGGCCATCGGCGGCGGTCGCTCGGGCATCATCGAGACCAACTTCCGCGAAGAGTGCGAGACCGACCTGTTCGGCGAGCAGGCCGTCCTGTGCGGCGGCACCGTCGAGCTGGTCCGCGCCGGTTTCGAAGTGCTGGTGGAAGCCGGCTACGCGCCGGAAATGGCCTATTTCGAGTGCCTGCACGAGCTGAAGCTGATCGTCGACCTCATGTACGAAGGCGGCATCGCCAACATGAACTACTCGATCTCGAACACGGCCGAGTACGGCGAGTACGTCACCGGTCCGCGCATCATCACGCCGGAAACCAAGGCCGAGATGAAGCGCGTGCTGGAAGATATCCAGTCGGGCAAGTTCGTCCGCGACTTCATGCTGGAAAACCAGGTGGGCCAGCCCAGCTTCAAGGCGACCCGTCGCCGCGCGGCCGAGCACCAGATCGAGGAAGTCGGCGGCCGCCTGCGCGGCATGATGCCCTGGATCGCCAAGAACAAGCTCGTCGACCAGGCTAAAAACTAAAAGCGCGATAGCCGAAAGTGGTCGCCGGTTTCGGCGGCCATCGCGCGACCCGCATGAACTTCAGTACTCCCGCGTAAAATCCCACGAAGCCCTCGGCCCTCCCAAGGCCGGGGGCTTTTCGTTTGTGGGTTGCGCGGTTTGGCCGGGCTTGGAAAAGTCCGTTCCGGTCCCGCTTGGGGACGCGACGGAGACGCCCGATGAAACGCCTGCTCGCCACCCTGATCGCCGGCGCCGCCCTGACGGCGACCGCCGCGCCCGCCTTCGCCGCCGAGGTCGCCTACACTCTGGACCCGGCCCACACCGAGACCACCTTCGTCGTCGACCGCTTCGGCTTCACCTCGGTGATCGGCATCTTCGCCAAGTCGGAAGGCACGATCTGGCTGGACGAGGCCGCGCCCGAGAAGTCGCGGGTCGAGGCCACGGTGACGGTCGACAGCCTGCTGACCGCCGACCCGACCCGCGACCAGCACGTCAAGGGCGAGCGCTGGCTGAACGCGGCCAAGAACCCGACCATGACCTTCAAGTCGACCAAGGTCGAAAAGACCGGCGCCATGACGGCCAAGGTCACCGGCGACATGACGATCATGGGCGTGACCCAGCCGGCCACCCTGGACGTCAAGCTGAACAAGATCGGCACGGCGCCGAACAATCAGAAGAAGCAGGCCGGCTTCACCATCACCGGAACCGTCAGCCGCAAGGCCTTCGGCAGCGCCGGCGCGGCCGGGATCATCGGCGACGCCGTGGCGATCCGCATCGAGACCCTGGCGGTGGCGCAGTAGGGGGCGCTGCGCCTCACCCCAGCACGAACACCGGCCCCCAGGCCACCTCGTAGCGGTGCTCGCCCGACGACAGGTGCGGGCGCAGCTGCCAGGCGCCGGGGGCCAGCACGCTGGGCGGGCGGCCTTCGACATAGGTGGTGGTCAGCACCTCGCCGCCGGGCTCGGACACCGAGAACTGGCGGATCGAGGGCGTGGCGTTCGACAGCGCCCGGGCGATCTCGTCGGCCGAGCCCACCCGCAGCGGCGCCGGACCGGCCAGGCGCGCGGCGACCTCGGCATAGGCGCCGACCGCGATGACTCGCGGACCCTGGCGCAGAACGCCGTAGCCGACATGGGTGAAGCCCGGGGCCAGGAGGTTGGCGCGGTGGCCCGGGCTGGTGCGCCACTGGCCCATGATCTGGTCCGGCGTCACCGGCCCGGCGGCGTTGCGGCGCATGGCGATGTTCTCGCCCGGCGCGCCCACGAGATCGCGGGCCAGCAGGCCGACCCGGCCGGCCGGGGAATAGCCTTCGCGGGTCACGTGGTCGAAGATCTCGGTCACCGCCATGTCGGCGGCGTGGGCGCGAGCAGCCAGGGCAAGGCCCTTGTCCCAGGCCAGAGGGCGCGGCCCTTGGCGGCTTCGGAACAGATTGTTGAGGTCCAGCAGGGTCTCCTCGAAGTCCGGGTCGAAGTCGCCGCCGGGTGGGTCGGCTAACAGCCCGCGCAGGCGGCGCTCATAGGCGATCCAGGGCTGCGGGGCGGCCGACCAGGCGGACGTGGCGGCCAGGGCGAGAGGCGCCGCCAACAAGGTTCTTCGCGCGATAGGCCTCATTCGGTCTCCAAGTGGAGGACGTGACGTCCTCGAAAAGGCTTCGGTCATTGACTTCAGGCCCCAGGACCCAGACCTAAGGCGCATGCGTCCTGTCCGTTCCCTATGGCTCGCCGGCCCCGAGGCCTGGCTCCCCGATGCCGAAGCCCACGCCGCCCGGCAGCGGGCCCTATGCCTGGAGGCCGGGCTCGAGCCTCTGACCCCCGCTCGCATGCCGACGGGCGAGGGCGGCGACGAGATGGAAGCCCGGAAGTTCTATGCCGGCCGCATGGCGCAATTGCGCCAGGCCGACGCGGCGGTGATCAACCTGACCCCGTTCCGAGGACCGTCGGCCGACACCGCCGCGGTCTTCGAGGCCGGTGTGTTGGCCGGCCTGGGCAAGCCGACCTTCGCCTATCTGAACGTCACCAGCGAGATCCAGGCCGAATACGTGGCCCGCGTCGACACCATCCTCGGCGCGACCCTGGACGAGAACCGCATCTGGCGCGACGGCGACGGCTGCGTGATCGAGGACCACGGCCTGCCCGAGACCGTCATGCTGTGGGGCGAGGCGAGGCGGCTGTTCGTGATCGTCACCCAGGACCCGCTGCGCGACCTGACGGGCCTGGAGCTGTGTTTGCAGGCGCTGGCGCTGTACGCGGAGTAGGGGCTGCTGCCATGGGTGGGTTGCGCCGGGTCGCCCACCAGATCCCTCTCTCATGGAGAGAGGGATTCACGGGGATTCACGGGGATTGAAGCGCCTGTATCCCCGGTGTTCGCGAGATCGAACCCCGCGAAATCAACGCCTTCTCACTTTGACGCGCCTCTGAATGATCCGCGTTGAATCCCGCTGCACAATCATCGCTGTCCCCGTCGCAAGGGGAGGGCGCTTGGATCCGGCCCGAAGCGGCGGCGGGGATAGGCTGAGCGGGGTCGCCGTTAGGTCCCCGGCTGGCTNTCCCTCTCTCTCAGAGAGAGGGATTCACGGGGATTGAGCACGCTGTATCCCCGGCGTTCGCGAGATCGAACCCCCACGAAATCAACCGCTTCTCACTTTKACGCGCCTCTGAATGATCCGCGTTGAATCCCGCTGCACAATCATCGCTGTCCCCGTCGCAAGGGGAGGGCGCTTGGATCCGGCCCGAAGCGGCGGCGGGGATAGGCTGAGCGGGGTCGCCGTTAGGTCCCCGGCTGGCTCGTCAGGCCACGTGGTTTACTCTTTAGGAGCGCACGTGGGTGGCGGACTTGTCGGGACAAGGCCGAGCGGCGAAACGACAGGGCGGTGATCGTACAAGCCGCCTATCGTGGATCGCCGAGCTGGAGACNTCGGGACAAGGCCGAGCGGCGAAACGACAGGGCGGTGATCGTACAAGCCGCCTATCGTGGATCGCCGAGCTGGAGACGGAATAGCCGATCCAGTTGGTCCACGCCCGTCCGGGGGTAACGGAGGCCCGAGCAGACAACGCTCACGCCCGCCGTCCTCACGGCAGAGAACAGCCTGGCGGAGCGGTAAGCGAGCCGAAACATACAAACCCTCACGGTCATCCGGGTTCGCCCGGCCGCTCCGTCGCCTCCCCACTAAACTTCAGCGGCAAGCCGCGTGAAGCGGCGAAACCGTGACCCAAATCTCCCCCCAGCTGGGAGGATCAATCTGTAGCGGAGGCGGGCCTCCAGATCCTTCCAGCGGGGGAGATCTATCGGCGCCTCACCACCCAAGATCTGCTTCCCCGCGCAGGATCGCCTCGGCCGCCGCCGAGTGCTTGCCGCCTTCGCGGTCGTGCAGGACCAGCGGCGGCAGCAGGACCAGCGGGGCCTTGCCGGTCTTGATCGCCCGCACGACCACCCGCTTGGCCGGGGCGTCGGCGAACGGCGCGACGGGCCGGATCTTGAACGAGCCGGCCTTGGGGGCCAGCAGGGCGAGGATGTCGGCCAGGCGGTCGGCGCGATGGATGATCGTGATCGTCCCGCCCTCGCGCACCGCCTTCAGGCAGAAGCCGGTCCAGGCGGCCAGGCCGCCGTCGGCCATCCAGGCGCCGCTCTTGGCCGGGGCGGGGGCGCGCAGCGCGTTGGGATCGTCGAAGAACGGCGGGTTGGTGATCACCGCGTCGAAGACGGGCAGGGCCAGGGCGCGGAAGCCGGCCTCGACGTCGCCTCGCGTCACGGCGACTCGGTCGGCCAGGCCGTTCAACGCCGCGTTCTCGGCGGCCAGGGTCGCGGCGGCGGAATCACGCTCCACGCCCTGGAAGGTCACGCCGGGCCGGCGAGTCGCGGCGGCCAGCAGGGCGCCGCCGACCCCGCAGCCGGGCTCCAGCACACGCTGGCCGGGCAGGGCGTCGCAGGCGGCCGCCAGCAGGGCGGCGTCCATGCCGGCCCTGTAGCCGTCGGGCTTCTGGCGCAGCCGCACGCGGCCGCCCAGAACCCGATCCTCGGTAACGCCTGTATCGTCCAATGCTTTCTAGGCCTTGTGCTCGCCTTGACCGTGACCTATCCCGCCACCATTGTCCCTCGCAACGGTTCATCCTGAGGGGTGCCGCAAGGAGAGTATGGTTTTGGACGCAGCCGCAGCGACCCTCCCCCGTAAGTCGGGCTCGGTGGATCGTCTCGTGCGCCTCGCCGAGGCCGACATGGCGGGCGTGAACCGCCTGATCACCGATCGCATGCAGAGCGACGTGCCGATCATTCCGGCCCTGGCCGAGCACCTGATCGCGGCCGGCGGCAAGCGCCTGCGGCCGCTGCTGACCGTGGCCGCCGCGCGGCTGGCGGGCTCGGATCTGGCGAATTCGAGCAACGACCACTGCCTGAAACTGGCCGCCGCCGTCGAGTTCATCCACACCGCCACCCTGCTGCACGACGACGTCGTCGACGGCAGCGCCCTGCGCCGCGGCAAGGTCGCCGCGCACCTGATCTGGGGCGGGGCCCAGAGCGTGCTGGTCGGCGATTTCCTGTTCGCCCGCGCCTTCGAATTGATGGTCGAGACGAACTCGATGAAGGCGCTGGAGATCCTGGCCCGCGCCAGCCGCGTCATCGCCGAGGGCGAGGTGCTGCAGCTGATGCGCAGCCACGACCTCAACCTGTCGCAGGCGATCTATCTGGAGATCATCCAAGCCAAGACCGCCGAACTGTTCGCCGCCGCCTCCGAGGCCGGCGCGGTCTCGGCCGGGGTCGACGCGGCCAAGGCCGAGGCGCTGAAGGCCTATGGCCTGAACCTGGGCCTGGCCTTCCAGCTGGCCGACGACGCCCTCGACTACGGCGGCGCGACCGAGACGCTTGGCAAGAACGCCGGCGACGACTTCCGCGAAGGCAAGGCGACCCTGCCGTTGCTGCTGGCCATCGCCCGCTCGGGTCCCCGCGAGGCCGAGTTCTGGGAGCGGGCCATCGGCCGCCGCGAGCAGACCGAGGCCGACTTCCGCCGGGCCCGCGAGCTGATCATCGGCTCGGGCGCCCTGGACGCCACCCTGGACCTGGCCGCCGACTATGCCGACAAGGCCAAGACGGCGCTGGCGGTGTTCCCGGCCAACGACTGGCGCGGGGCGCTGGAGGACCTGGCCGACTTCGCGGTCAGCCGTCGCGCCTGATGGCTCGGCGGAAGTCATCCTACGGCGAGCTTTCCCCGACCAGGCCGGGCGAGCCGCTGCCTCGGCTGCGGACTGTCATCGCCACCTCGCCGGAGAACCCCAGCGGCGATCCCAACGTGCGGCCTCACGAGGCCGGCGAAGCGGCGGGCAAGGTGATTGGCGGCGGCCTGGGCGTGCTGATCGGCGCGGTGCTGGTCATCCTGATGCTGGGCCCGATCCTCTGGGCGCCGCTCTGGGCGGGCCTGCGAGCGGCGCGGGCCTTTCCCGGCCCTTGGCAGCCCTGGCTGGCGGGTCTGGCCGCCGGCGCGCTCGTGGCCCTGGTCCAGACCGTGCTGCTGATCCAGCGCAGCCCGATCCTGCGCTATCCGATCGTGGCTCTGTTCGCCCTGGCCTGGGTCGGCGGCCTGTGGCTGGAGTTCACCGCGCCGCGCCACGACTGGATCATCACGGCGCCGGCCCTGCACATGCCCGGTCCCTGGTCCTGGGCGCTGATCGGGTTCGGCGCGGTGCTGTATGCCGGCATCTACCTGCTGGCCCTGGCGCCGATCGGCAAGAGCCGCTGGGCGCGCAAGTGGCAGCTGATCAAGTAGAACCGGCCGTCGGACTTCGGCGGTGCGGTGAATTCGGCGTAATCCAGGCCTGACGGTCTTCACAGCGAGACCGGGCGGGGCCACGTACGGGGCCTGGACCTCGAAGGTCCTGATTGGGGCTAAGACATGATCCGTTTCATCCTGAACGTTCTCTGGTTCGTCTGCGGCGGTCTCGTCACGGGGCTGGGCTGGCTGCTGGCCGGGGTGCTGCTGGCCATCACCATCGTGGGCCTGCCCTATGCCGGCGCGGCGTTCCGGATCGCCGGCTTCGCCTTCTGGCCGTTCGGCAAGGAGATCGTCCATCGCGAGGTCTTGGGGCGCTCGGACATCGGGACGGGCCCGCTTGGCACGGTGCTGAACGTGATCTGGTTCGTCCTGGCCGGCTGGTGGCTGGCCCTGGGTCACGTGCTGGTCGCCGTCGCCGAGGCGGTGACGATCATCGGCATCCCGTTCGCGATCAAGGACCTGCAACTGGCCTACATCGCCCTGGCCCCGATCGGTCGCGACGTGGTGCGGCGCTAGAAGCCGGTAAACAGACGGTCGAGCGCGCGACGGATGGCGTCCTCGTGCTCGGCCAGGCTTCCTGATCGGCGATGCAGTAGGGCGATGTTGATAGCGACCAACTCCGGAATCGAGACCACCAAGGAATGACCGCGACTCTCAATCGCCACGCTTAGTCTGGTGAGGACCTCGAACGTTTCCCGGCGGTAGACAGGCGCGACAACGATGGTGGGAAGGTCGCCGGCATGATGGGACTGGAGCACGACAATATAGGGCGCTTCGTCCCGACTACGCGGCGAAGGATTGGCGAAGAGATCGAACTGGCGGATCACCACGTCCGGAGATCATCTCCGAAAGCGCCACGTCGCTCGACCCGTTCGCGATAGGCTTTCAAAGCCTCCGCATTCTCCTCGGCCCAGCGCTGGGCGCGTTCCTCGGCGCCGGCGGGGTCGACCTTCTGCAGATGCAGGCGAAGCTGGGTCTCGCTGAGACCAGCAACCGAGATCCCGAGCCGCTCGGCCTGGGCCAGCAGTTCCGGGTCGATGCCTCGGTCGAGGTCGGAAGCGTCCATGGGATGAGAAACTAGCATGGCGCGTCCCTGGCTCACAGCGGAGCGGTCAGTCTGGCTGTAGTCGTCGGAAAATCAACTATGAATTGATCTGGCCTGGCGCGTCGCATCACGTGGGTCCACGGTCCCGTCTCGTTCGCCACGAAGCCCTGCGCCTCCCAGAAGGGACCGGCGGCCGGCGAGGCGGCGGCGTTGACCGTCAGCAGCTCGACGCTGTCGAAGCCTTCGTGGATCAGGGCCGAGGCGAGGGCGGTGGCGACGCCTCGGCGGCGCATGGCGGGACGAATGTAGAACCGGCGCAGGCGGCGGGCCGGCTCTGGCGAGACGGGTTCGACGGACAGGCCGCCGATCCCCGCCAGCTCGCCGACCAGGAACGCGGCGAAGAGCGCCTCGCCGTCTTCCTGGAAGCGCGCGCCGCTCTGCCACTCCTCGGCCAGCCGGGCCATGTTGCGCACGCCTTCGCCGGAGGCCTCGGCGACCAAGTCGTCGAAGCCATCCGGCAGTTCGTCAAAGATCCTGACGAGTTGCAGCACTCAAGGTCAGCCCGGCGAGACCATCTTCTCGGGACGGACGTACTGGTCGAACTCCTCGTTCGTAAGATAGCCGCCGCCGACGGCCTCCTCGCGCAGGGTCGTGCCGTTCTTGTGCGCGGTCTTGGCGATCTTGGCGCAGGCGTCGTAGCCCAGCTTGCCGTTCAAGGCCGTGACCAGCATCAGGCTGTTCTCGACGCCCTTCTTGATGTTGTCGATCCGCGGCTCGATGCCGACCACGCAATTGTCGGTGAAGCTGACCGCGGCGTCGGCCAGCAGGCGCACCGACTGCAGGAAATTGTAGGCCATGACCGGGTTGAAGACGTTCAGCTCGAAGTGGCCCTGGCTGCCGGCGAAGGTCAGGGCGGCGTGATTGCCGAACACCTGGACGCAGACCTGGGTGAGGGCCTCGCACTGGGTCGGATTGACCTTGCCGGGCATGATCGACGAGCCGGGCTCGTTCTCCGGCAGGGCCAGTTCGCCCAGGCCGGCGCGGGGGCCCGAGCCCAGGAAGCGAATGTCGTTGGCGATCTTGAACAGGCTGGCGGCGACCGTGTTGATCGCACCGTGGCTGAACACCATGGCGTCGTGGGCGGCCAGGGCCTCGAACTTGTTCGGGGCGGTGGTGAACTCAAGACCGGTGATCTTGGCGATGGCCTCGGCCACGCCCTCGGCGAAGCCGATCGGGGCGTTGAGGCCGGTGCCGACGGCGGTGCCGCCCTGGGCCAGCTGCATCAGTTTAGGCAGGGTGCTCTCGATACGCTCGATGCCATTGGCGACCTGCTGGGTATAGCCGCCGAACTCCTGGCCCAGGGTCAAAGGCGTGGCGTCCTGCGTATGGGTGCGGCCGATCTTGATGATGTCGGTCCAGGCCTTGGTCTTGGCCTCGAGCGCCGCGTGCAGGTGCTTCAGGGCCGGCAGCAGGTCATGGACGATCTGCTCGGCGCACGCCACGTGCATGGCCGTTGGATAGGTGTCGTTCGACGACTGGCTCATATTGACGTGGTCGTTCGGGTGGACGGGCTTCTTGCTGCCCATCTCGCCGCCCAGCATCTCGATCGCGCGGTTCGAGATCACCTCGTTGGCGTTCATGTTCGACTGGGTGCCCGAACCGGTCTGCCAGACGACCAGCGGGAAGTGATCGTTCAGCTTGCCTTCGATCACCTCATTTGCGGCCGCGATGATCGTCTCGGCGATCTTGGCGTCCAGCTTGCCGAGCTTCAGATTGGTCTCGGCGGCGGCGCGCTTGACGATACCCAGGGCGCGGACGACCGGCAGGGGCTGCTTCTCCCAACCGATCTTGAAGTTGCCCAGGCTGCGCTGGGCTTGCGCGCCCCAATAGCGGTCGGCGGCGACTTCGATCGGGCCAAAGGTGTCGGTCTCGATGCGCGTGGCGGTCATGCGGCGATCTCCGGAAAAACGGTCGAGCGGGGTCTAGCCCCTGAGGCCCCGGTTCGCAACGCCGTGGCGCCCTTCAGTAGCCTTCGCTATATCGAAGACAGCAGGAGGGACCCATGCTCGTCACCACCACCAACGATCTGGCCGGCTATCGCATCGTCGAACATCTGGGCCTGGTGCGGGGCGTCACCGTCCGCTCACGCAGCGTCATCGGCAATATCGGCGGGGCCGTGCAGTCGATCTTCGGCGGCAATCTGTCGATCTACACCAAGCTGGCCGAGACGGCTCGGCAGGAGGCCTACGAGCTGCTGGTCGCCCACGCCCGCGAGGTCGGCGCCAACGCCATTCTCGCCATGCGCTACGACGCCAACGAGATCATGGAGGGCATCACCGAAGTCCTGGCCTATGGCGCGGCGGTCCGCGTCGAGGCGCTCTAGGTGGCGGTCTTCGTCGCCTTGCCGCGCTCGATCAATACCGGCAAGCGCAAGGTGCTGAAGGACGACCTGCTCGGCATCGCCCGCGATACGGGTTTCAAGGACGCCAAGACCTACCTCGCCAGCGGCAACCTGTTGCTGTGGGGCGACCACGCTGGCGGCGAGGCTCTGGAACGCGCGTTGGAGGAGGCCCTGGTGACCCGCATCGGCCTGCGCACCGACTTCATGGTCCGTTCGCCAGCCCAGATGCGGGCGATCGTCGAGGCCAATCCGTTCAAGGCCGAGGCGAACGACCATCCCAGCCACGTGATCGTCAACTTCCTGAAGACGCCGCTGCCAGACGGCGACGAAGACGTGCTGCGGGCCGCGATCACCGGGCCCGAGCGGTTCGCGGTGGGGCCGAGCGAACTCTATCTCGATTTCCCGATCAGCATGGCGGACTCGCTGCTGGATCGAGAGTGGAAGAAGACCAAGCGTAATCCGGTCGGCACGACCCGCAACTGGAACACCGTGCTGAAGCTGGCGGAGATGATGGGCGCGTGAGCCTGGACCTCGACGGCCCCGACTGGACCCACCACGGCAAGGTCCGCGCTCGCGAGGCCGATGGCGAGCTGATCATCGTGGTCGACGGCCTGACCACCCAGGGCAAGTACTACAAGCCGCTGATCTACGAGTTCTTCCGCAAGTCGTGGCGCGGCGCGCGCCCGGCCTGGGGTGAGTTCAGCGTCGAGATCGGCATGGAATATGTCGGCGAGCCGCCGTGGATGGACCTGGACAACCTGGCCAAGGCCCTGCTGGACGCCATCAAGGGCTATGCCTTCCATGACGACGCCCAGGTCGCCCGGCTGCTGGTCGAGCGCCGTCCGGGAGAGCGCGAGCGCATCGTCATCCAGGTGCGGAAGCTGGCCTCAAACCTTATGCGGCGCACGCTCGAAGATTGACGCGGCCACGGCGACGTACAGCACGGCCAGGAAGGCGCCGTAGCGTCCGATGCTGACCGGATCGCCGGATGGCATCACCTCGGCGTAGCGCGACACCACCAGGGCGCCGGCGACCAAGCCGGGGGTCGAGAACAGGATCATCGGAAACAGCCGGCGGCGGCGCGGCGTATGAGTCAGCCGCGCCACCGCCTGGAAGGCGAACGTCACCGTTGCAGCGGCCGCGAACGCGTTCAACGCGTAAAACCAGAAGGCGCTTTCCAGAAGCCCCCCACCGAAAGCGGCGTAAAACAGGGTGGCCGCCGACCAGGCCGCCAATCCCGTTCCCCCAAACGCCAAACCGTCCAGTTTTGACACGTCGCGTCTCCCTCGCTCGTCTCCCGGAACGCTGATCTGCAAGCAGGGCGCCGCGGAAGATGACGGGGGGAGGTCGCGTGGATCAGCTCCAGGGCAGCAGGTAGCCCCAGAGGCCCAGCAGCACGGCGAGGAACACGAACAGCAGGGCGGTGAAGGTGAAGGCCACCTTGCGGGCCCCGCTCCAGCTGTCGACGCGGCGCCCGCCGCGCCAGATCATCGGCAGGACGCCCAAGGTCACGATGCTCAGCACCGCCGCGACCAGCGCACAGGCCGAGCCGCTCAACAGCCAGCCGCTGGGCCAGCCGAAGAACACCGTGGTCTGGTCGGCGGCCTTGGCCGCGAACACGCCCATGCAGGCGGCCGAGATCAGCCACAGCACCGACTGCATGGTCTGCATCTGGCTGGCGCGGGCCTGGACCGGGGTCTGGCGGTCCTCGCGACGATTACGGAACAGCACGCCCAGGATCGTGGCCGCACAGGCCAGGACGGCCGCCGCGACGGTCCAGACCAGCAGGCTGGCCGAACGGAAGAAGCTGATTCGTTCATA
Organism: Caulobacter sp. Root343; assembly: GCF_001425745.1. Classification (GTDB taxonomy): domain Bacteria; phylum Pseudomonadota; class Alphaproteobacteria; order Caulobacterales; family Caulobacteraceae; genus Caulobacter. The sequence continues at coordinate 940,147 of NZ_LMDF01000006.1, forward strand.
GGTCGAGAAGCCGCGCGCGGCGTAGAAGCGCGAGGGACGGTCGCCATTGGTGTCGAACACCAGGGTCAGGGCGCCATCCAGGGCCTTGAACACGCCGGGATGGTCCGTGCCGTTGAATAAGGTGCTGACGCCGCCGTCGGTGACCGTCAGCCGGCCCTCGGGCGTGGCCCGCACCGTGGCGCGGCCGATGATGCGGTTGGTGAAGCCCTCCAGCCCGCCATAGGCCCGGCGAGTGGTCAGGTAGTCGCCCTCGTAGTTGCGGGCCTGGTCGTAGGTCAGGGCGCTGGGCGGCGGGGCGGGCGGGGCGGGCGCGTAGAAGTGCTCGACGATGGTCGAGGGCAGGGTGGCGGGCAGGTTCGCGCCGCTGTCGGTGTTGACCGAGACGAAGATCCCCAGGCCCAGGTCCGGCACAATCACCAGGTTCGAATAGAAGTACAGCGTCGCGCCCTGATGTCCGAAGCCGCGGCGACCGCCGGGCAGGGGCGTGTCCTGGAAACCGGCGTTCCAGCCGGCGGCCTCGGGGGCCGGGCGATACATCGGCGTGCGGAAGGCCAGGGACGTCTTCGGCGAGAAGATGGTCTTGCCGTCGATCGCGCCGCCGTTCAGCAGCAGGGTCATGTAGCGCGCCATATCGCCGGCGGTGCTGGAGGCCGAGGCCGCGGGGGCGACGTGGCCCATGAACTCGCGCGGCTGGGTCTTCCAGCCCATCGGCGTCCACGAGAAACCGTCCGACAGGTCGGCGGCCAGGGTCTCGGACATCGGCGCGGGCAGGCCGTCCCGCCAGGGGCGGGCTTCACGGAAGGTGGTGTGGTTCATCCCGGCCGGCAGGATGATCTCCTCGCTGACCAGTTGCTCGTAGGGCTTGCCGACCACATTGGCGACCGCCGCGCCGGCCAGGGCCGCGCCGTAGTTGGAATAGCTGGGCAGCAGGCCCGGCTCGCGCACCCGGCGCGGACGTTCCTGGCGCAGATAGTCCGCCAGCGAACGCACGCGGTTCGGGTCTCGCTCGAACAGCTGGCCCAGCGCCCGATCCTCGAACCCGCCGGTGTGGGTCATCAGGTCCTTCAGGCGCACGGGCGTCTTCTTGCCCTGGTCCTTCAGCTGCAGCGGCTCGGGCAGGTAGAGATTGACCGGGCCGTCGAGGCGCATGTGGCCCGACTCGATCTCGTTCATCAGGGCGATCCAGGTGAACGTCTTCGAGATCGAGGCGACGCGGAACAGGGTCTTGTCGGGATCGACCGGCTTGCGCTGGCCGAGATTGGCGAAGCCGTAGCCCTTCTTGAGCACCACCTGGCCGTTCTGGACCACCGAGATGGTCGCGCCGGCGATGTGGTCGCGGCTCATGGCGCGGCGGACGACGCCGTCGACGAAGGCTTCCAGCTCCGGTCCGGACATCGGCGCGACGGCGGCGATCGGCGGTGGGGCGGCGGTGGGCGTCGCCGGAGCGGGCCTCGCGGCGGCGGTCACGGGCGTGGCCGCGGGCGCGGGCCGAGGCGTGACGGCGGCCGGCCGAGGGATCCTGCGCACGCGGCGCGGACGCAGGCTGGTATAGGGGCGCGGCGCGGCGTTGAGCGCCGGCTCGCTGGCGGACGGCGGCGGCGTTGTAGCGTCCTGCGCGCGCGCCTCCGATCCGACCAAGGACCAAAGTGCCATGAAGGCCGCCGCGAAGGCGGCTGCGGGCGTAACGCGCGACGTCAACGATGTCCCCTGGGTGAAGCGATAAACTTCGTGAAGCGGAAAACTTCTAAGGTTTGTGTAGCGCGCTGGGGGCCAGGGTCAAACCCGATCACCGGTCAAGGCTGCTTTGGTTTGTTTCTGTTGAACGCGTAGAGCGGCAACATCGGCCGCAAGGCGGGACCGATCCAGACCTGGGGTTCGGAGGCCGGCTCCGCGCCGGTCTCCTTTTCCTTGCGCGCGACGCAGGCCTGGACAGCCGCGCCCAGGGCCGCGAAATCGCGTGCGTCGGGCGCGGACGACAGGAAACAGTCGTCGAAATACGGGTATTTGTCGCTCTCGCCGCAGCCAAACGAGGCGCGATCGGAGCGGGCCGCGGTCAACACCAGACGGTCGGGCTTTTGCAGCGGCGGAATGAAGACGCCCGAAAAGCAGGCGGAGATCACCACCACGCTGGGGCGATCAGGGCAGGCCTGGTCGAGCAGGGCGGCCAGGCGATGAGGGCGCAGCAAGTCCTCGCCGAGAATCGCGCCCTCGGGGCCGCCGTGCGAGCTGAGGTAGAACAGGCATCCGGCCCTGGCGGTCTGGGCCTTGATCCGCAGGGCGTCCTGAATCGTGCGCGCGTCGGCGCGACCCGGATCTTGGGCGGGATAGCGCCTGGGTCGCACCGAGAACTGCTGGATGGCGGTCTTGTCGAAGCCCAGCTCGACCAGGGTCTTGGAGACGTCGCGACGGGCGTTGTCGAAGGCCTCGGTCGGACCGCCGGAATGGGCGTGGAAGTCGCCTGCCACCACCACGGCCGCCCAGTTCGAGAACGGGCCGGCGGCGCGCGCGGCCTGGAGGGGCGAGAAGAGCAGAATCAGAAGTCCGATGACCGCCGCCGCTCTCCGCATGGCTCCATCCGCTCCTTTATCGGCCTATTTCTTGAAGTTGGCGAAGGGCGTCGGGATCGCCGTGCCGGTCGACTTGGCCAGCAGCCGGCCGTCGACGTCGTAGAGCTCGCCTTCCATGAAGCAGACGGTGCGGCCCCATTTTACGACCCGACCGACGCCGCGCAGCGATCCAGGCATGGCCGGGCGCAGGAAACTGGTCTTCATCTCGAGCGTGGGGACGACATGGGTCATGCTCGAGGTGATCAGGCCCGCCACCGACATGCACTCGTCCAGCATGGCGCAGACGAAGCCGCCCTGGATCTGGCCCATCGGGTTGCACAGCAGCTCGGCGCGCGCCGTGAAGCCGACCTCGACCTCGCGCTCGACCTGGCGCACGGCCAGCAGCTCGAAACCCAGGGTCTGGGATCCGGTCGGCGCGTTCTTGGATGCGCGGAAGCGCGCGAGGATCGCCTCGTCCGTCAGGGCTTGGGGAGCGTCGGAGGCGACGTCGCTCATTTCTTCCGGAACTGGTCCAGGGAGACGATCTTGGGACCATCCTCGCCGGCCGGGGCGGGGACCTTGTCCTCGGCCTCGGGCTCCGGCTGGGGCTCTTCCTCGATGACCTCGGGCGGAGCGAACTGCAGGGCGAACTGCACCGAGGGGTCGTAGAAGCGGGTCAGGGCCGCGTAGGGCACCGACAGGCGCTTGGGCTGGCCGCCGAACTTCAAGGTCACCGAGAAGAAGGTCTCGCCGGGCGCCAAGTCCCAGTACTGGTGCTGCAGGACGATGGTCATCTCGTCCGGATACTTGCCCAGCAGGTCCTGCGGGCCCGAGACGCCGGCGGCCTTGGTCTTGAAGGTGATGTACAGGTGATGCGGCTCGGGCAGGCCGCCGGGCGCGGCCGCCTTCTTCAGGGCCGCCTTGACCACGCCGCGCAGGGCGTCCTGGGCCATGGCCTCGTATTGCATGAGGTCTTCGGGCGGATTGGTCTGGGACATGCGCTGGAGTCGGTACTTCGAACTGGAGACGAAGCCCGGAGCCTAGCGCGTCGAAGGCCTCGCGCAAAGCGGGTCCTTTGTCATCCCGGACGAAGCGTAGCGAAGATCCGGAATCGCGGGGAGCGCAAGCGTTTGCATCCGAGCTTTCCTCGGTCCCGACTCGGCGGGTCGCAAGCGACCCTGGGCCGGGATGACAGCTTTAACGGAGGGAAAGTGGAGGGATTCTGTTGGCAGGCTCCCCCATTCCACCTCGAAAGAGAGGAGGGAGCCTCGGCAAAGCTGGAGAAAGTGGAGGGATTCTGTTGGCAGGCTCCCTCCGGGCCCCGCCTAGGGATCTGAACCCCTAGGACTTAAGAGGCGAATTCACCTGCACCGCATTACGCGGCGACGGCGAACTCTTCAGCGAAGTTATCGTTCGCATTTAGAAAAATGACCCGAAACGGTGGATCAAGCCGAGAGAAAGCATACACCTTTACACGTCTGTCGATGCTGATCGGCCCCATGCAGTCCCATGATAACTTGGGAGAGATTGGTGGAGCCGCCGGGAATCGCACCCGGGTCCAGTCCGCTTATTACGTGCGCGTTTATCCCCATAGTTCGGCCGAAGCCGGACGATCACAATATAGGGGCTTCCACCTCGGTATGGAAGGCCGGACGCTCGACTGTCCCCAGGCTTAGGCGTCCGTTGGACAACGTGCCGCAGATCACGGCCCCCTGGTCCTCGAATAGCTTCAGCGTCTCACCGACCAAAACATAGACGCCGGTGAACACGTCGGCGAAGTCGTCGCGAGTCTCGATGAAGCGGCCATCGGCGCGCAGCTCGAGGCTGACGTGGCCGTCGGGCGAGGTCCAGACGCCGGCGACGGGGATGTGGGGAACGATGGCGGACATCATCATCGGGCGATGCTCCAGGTTTGCGAGGCCGGGGCGGCGGTGACGGAGGGAAGGGCGGCGGTCATGGCGGTCAGCGCGGCCGCGCCGCCCAGCAGGACGGCGACGAACCAGCGTGGAGCCGCCACGCCGCGTCGGGGCGTGTAGCGTCTCATCACGTATCCAGATTTTGGGAGTTGCCGCGTCGGGGAGCGGAACGATGCCACTATGCGGCGCGGGCCCGTCCAGGTGGTAGACCGATGCTCCGACATCATTGCACGATCCTCCGGAACCGAACGCCGTGACGTGACGGAGGATCGTGCAAGGCTTACAAATGGTCTCGTTCCAACAAGAGAAAGCCCATGAGCACTCGCGAGGCGCTGGCCGCCCTGATTGAACGATTCACGCCGAACGAAGGGCCGCGCGAAACCTGCTGCCCCAGGGTCAACCTCTATCGCGCGACCCAGACCACCGAGCCGGTGCACGGCGTGCACGAGCCGGCGTTCTGTGTGCTGGCCCAGGGCCGCAAGCGCGTGTTCGTCGGCGACGTCATGCACGAGTACGACGAGCGGAACTATTTCTTGTCGTCGATCGACGTGCCGGCCGCGGGTCAGGTGGTCGCCGCCTCGCCGAACGAGCCTTACCTGAGCTTCCGGATTGTGCTGGATCCCAACCTGATCAGCGAGATGATGATGGAGTGCGGCCTGGCCGCCCGCCTGGACGCCGCCGCGCCACTGGTCGGCGGCATGTCGGCCGGGGCGATGACGCCCGCGCTGTTCGACGCCGTCTGCCGGATGGTCAGCCTGACCGAGAGTCCCGAGGATGTTCCGGTCCTGGCCCCGCTGATTGAGCGCGAGATCGTCTATCGCCTGCTGACCGGCGAGCAGGGCCCGCGCCTCGCCCAGATTGCCCGCCGCGATGGCCGCCTGCGGCAGGTCAATCGCGCGATTGGCTGGATCAAGCGCCACTTCGACCAGCCGTTCAGCATCGACGCGGTGGCCGAGGAAGCGCGGATGAGCCCCTCGGCCTTGCACCAGCATTTCAAGGCCGTGACCTCGCTGTCGCCGCTGCAGTACCAGAAGCAGATCCGCCTGCAGGAGGCGCGGCGGCTGATCCTGGTCCAGCGCCTGGACGCGGCCACCGCCGGCCACAGTGTCGGCTACGACAGCCCCTCGCAGTTCAGTCGCGAATATGCCCGGCTGTTCGGCGCGCCGCCGCTCAGGGACGTCACCCGCCTGCGGGAGCAGCCCGAGCAGATGGCAGGGGCGTAGACTAAGTAGCGCTATTCCAAGACTCGACGAAAAGCTGCATGATCGAGTTCGCGAGCTAGCATGAACTCGCTGAAATTCGATCGGGGAGTCGTCGAAATGTCAAAAATTGTTGCCGAATTTATCGGTACGTTTGCTCTGGTTCTATTTGGCTGCGGCGCGGCGGTGCTAGGCGGAGATCACGTGGGTCAGCTGGGCACGGCCCTGGCCTTCGGTTTCGCGATTATCGCCCTGGCCTATGGCATCGGCCCGGTGTCCGGCTGCCACGTCAATCCGGCCGTCAGCCTGGCGGCATTCGTGGCTGGTCGCATGAGCGTCAAGGAGATGGGCCTTTACTGGATCGCCCAGTTCGCCGGGGCCTTGGCGGGCGCGGCCGTGCTGGCCTGCATCGCCGGCGGCACGGCGCACGGCCTGGGTCAGAACGGCTGGGGGCCGGGCTATCTGGGCGCCTATCCGCTGCACGCCGCCTTCGTCTTCGAGGTCGTGATGACGGCGCTGTTCGTCATCGTCATCCTGGGCGCGACCGGCGCCGACGCCGCGCCGGGCTTCGCGGGCCTAGGGATCGGCATCGCCCTGGCGGTGATCCACATCGTCGGCATCCAGGTCACCGGCGTTTCGGTCAATCCGGCCCGCAGCTTCGGCCCGGCGGTCCTGGTCGGCGGCCAGGCGCTGGCTCAGCTGTGGCTGTTCTTCGCGGCCCCGGCGATCGGCGCGATCCTGGGCGCGCTGCTCTATCGGTTCAATGTGCTGAAGGCCGGGTGATTTCCAGCGTGTCGGCCCCGGCTTAGACGCCGGGGCCGATCATCCCTACTGCACCGCGCCGGTCAGGACGAACGGGCCGATTCCGCCCTGGTGCGTGCCGCTCTGCTCGCAGGTGTTGGAATATACCCATCCGATAAAGCCGCCGTACGAGCACAGCACCTGATCGTAACCACTGTAGGTCTTTCCGGCGTTGACGCTGCCTGGCGGCAACGGGCCGACCTGGTTGTAGCGGTTCGACTGGCCAGGGACCCAGCTGACGGTCCCCGAGACCAGGGTCAGGAACTGGATGTTCTTGGTCGCCAGCCGAATGCCGCCGCCGTAGCTGCCGTTGCAGGCCGAGCCGTCCCACCAGCCGGCCCAGGGACGGTCGTACTGGCCCAAGCCTCGACACACCGGCGCTTGGGCCATGTTGGCGCCCTTGACCACATTGGCCGGAGGCGACGCCGCCGCGACCCAGGCATAGACCGGGGTGCTGGTCGGCAAGTCGCTCCAGGCGATGTCGACCTTGGCGTCGCTCTGACCCCAGACGCTGACGGTCTTGGCGCCGGGATCGACGGTCATCTTGTAGACGTAGCGCGCCCCGTCGCGAGTGACGTTCTTCAGCACCTGGCCGTTGGCGTCATAGCTGACGATCCCGTACGAGACGCGATTGTCGATGAAGCTGTAGGCCCAGGTCGTGACCCCGCCGTACTGGATGACGGGGCAGGTCGGGCTAGGCGCGCCGGTGTTGGGATTCGGCGTGCAGGTGACCTTGAGGCCGGCCGGCACGGGCGGATTGCTGTTGGCGGGAACGGTGGCGATCTGCGGCGGGGTCTGGGCCTGTGACGCGGATGTCGCGCCCAAGGCGGCGCAGAGGCCGCTCGCTCCGATCAGGGCGGCTTTGAAAGCGTAGGCGACTGCTCGACGATAGGTCATGGCGTCCCTCCCAGGATCTTTGACAAGGGGAGAGTAACGCCGTTATGTGAAATTAGACTGTGAGTTGTATCACATTATAATTCTCTCATAAGTCGTCAATCAGGTTGCCCATCCTCCGGCGGCGGAGGCACGGCCGGCGGCTGGGGGCGGTTCGACTCGCCCGCCCGCAACCCACCCCCTCCGGCCAGCAAATCTTCATAGGCCCGCCGTTGGCGAGAGAAGTCCGCGCCTCGCGGCAGCACGGCGTCGAAGCGCGGGTCGCGCCCGACCACCGCGCCGAGGGCGGCCGTCAGGATGGATGCGATCGACCCTACCTCGGCATCGTCGCAGGCCCGGCGCAGATGGCGGGCCTGGCCCGGGACGAGCAGGGTGACGTCCCACGAGACGCCGTCGACGCACAGCGCCGACACCGCGCCGCCGCCATAGTCGACGATCACCGAACGCGGTTGGCTCCAGGCCGGATCTGTAGGCAAGGCCCGCAGGGGCGCGATCTGTAGGGCGGCCAGTTCGGCGTTGATATCGACCCGACGGCCGATCTCGGGCGTGCAGCAGCCCAGTCCGGCGCGGGCCTGGACGAAGGCGCGGCCGTCGCGGCGCAGGGTGACGCGGACCAAGGCCTGGCGCACGCCACGTGCGGGCCGGGCCCAGACTTCCAGGATCAGTTCGCCGCGCTTGAGCACCTGGCTCTGCAGTGGCTGTAGGCCCCAGAGGCGATAGAGCAGGGGCGGGACGCCGTTGTCGATCGGGATCGGCTGCTCGTCACGGCCGGGGCGGCGATTATACAGCGGCTCGACTTCTGGCGGCGGCCGCGGAACCTCGGGTGACCACCAGATCGTCGGGTCAGGATAGGGCGCGGGCGGTGGCGGGGCCTGCTGAGCGGAAGCGAGGGCCAGCCCCGCGATCAATCCGGTCAGGCCGCTCATCGCCCGTTTCCCTTACATGCCTTCGACGCCCCGCTCGATGGAAAGGACGCCCGTGCGGGAAAGTTCCACCAGGCCCAGCGGGCGCATCAGGTCCAGGAACTTGTCGATCTTGGACGGCGCGCCCGAGATCTCGAACACGAAGCTTTCCAGCGTGGTGTCGACCGGCTTGGCGCGGAAGATCTCGGCGATGCGCAGGGCCTCGACGCGATCGACGCCCGAGCCGCGCACCTTGACCAGGGCCAGCTCGCGTTCGACGCCGTTGGGGTCGCGGGTCACATCGTGCACGCGGCGGACGTTGACCACCTTGTTCAGCTGGGCCTCGATCTGGTCCAGCACCTGGCGGGTGCCGCGCGTCACCACGGTGATGCGGCTGGTGTGGGCCTTGCGATCGGTCTCGGCGACCGTGAGGCTCTCGATGTTGTAACCGCGCGCGGCGAACAGGCCGACGATGCGATGCAGGACGCCGGGCTCGTTGTCGACGAGCAGGGCGAAGGTCGCGGTCTGCTCGACCTGGCCCGTGGGGCTAAGGTCGTAGGCCGAGGCGGGAGCGGGTTGGACGTTGGCGGTCATGGATCGCTTCTATGCCAAAGGAAGGGGAGGGCGCGAGAGGCTTAGACCAGCCCCGCGCCATCCTCGCCGATCACGCTGCCGATGTCCTCGACCTCGCCCATGATCATCTCGTTATGGGCCTTGCCCGAGGGGATCATCGGCAGGCAGTTCTCGTGCTTCTCGACACGGCAGTCGAAGATCACCGGCTTGTCGCTGTTGATCATCTCCAGGATCTTGCCGTCCAGCTCGGCGGGGTCGTCGCAGCGGATGCCGTGGGCGCCATAGGCCTCGGCCAGCTTCACGAAGTCGGGCAGGCTGTCCGAGTACGAGTGGCTGTAGCGCTCGCCGTGCAGCAGCTGCTGCCACTGGCGGACCATGCCCATCCATTCGTTGTTCAGGATGAAGATCTTGACCGGCAGGTCGAACTGGATCGCGGTCGACAGCTCCTGGATGCACATCTGGATCGAGGCCTCGCCGGCGATGTCGACGACCAGGCTCTTGGGGTGGGCCAACTGCACGCCCAGGGCGGCGGGCAGGCCGTAGCCCATGGTGCCCAGACCGCCGGAGGTCATCCAGCGGTTCGGCTCCTCGAAGCGGAAGAACTGAGCGGCCCACATCTGGTGCTGGCCGACCTCGGTGGTGATGTAGATGTCCTTGTCCTTGGTCAGCTCGTACAGGCGCTCGATGGCGTACTGCGGCTTGATGACCGTGTCGGAGCGTCGGTAGTTCAGGCACTGGCGGGCGCGCCACTGGTCGATCTGGGCCCACCAGTCGGACAAGGCGGCCTTGTTGGGCTGGTGGCCGCCCGCTTTCCAGGCCGCGATCAGGTCTTCAAGAATGCTGCCGGCGTCGCCGACGATCGGCAGGTCGACGCGGACGTTCTTGTTGATCGACGAGGCGTCGATATCGATGTGGATCTTCTTGCTGCCAGGCGAAAAGGCGTCGAGGCGTCCGGTGACGCGATCGTCGAAGCGGGCGCCGACGCAGATCATCACGTCGCAATCGTGCATGGCGTTGTTGGCTTCGAACGTGCCGTGCATGCCCAGCATGCCCAGCCAGGCCGGATCGGCCGCCGGGAAGGCGCCCAGGCCCATCAGGGTCGAGGTGACCGGCGCCCCGGTCAGCGCCTGGAACTCGCGCAGGGCCTGGCTGGCCTTCGGGCCGGCGTTGATGACGCCGCCGCCAGTGTAGAAGATCGGCCGGCGAGCGCCCGCGATCAGCCTGGCCGCTTCGGCGATCCGACCCGCGTCGCCCTTGGTCTTGGGCGCATAGGCGTGGGTCGAGGCGACTTCCGTCGGACCGTAATATTCGCCCTTGGCGAACTGGACGTCCTTGGGGATGTCGATCAGCACCGGACCCGGACGGCCGGTGGTGGCGATCTTGAACGCCTCGTGGATGATCTGCGGCAGGTCGCGAACGTCTTTGACCAGATAATTGTGCTTGGTGCACGAGCGGGTCATGCCGACCGTGTCGGCTTCCTGGAAGGCGTCGGTGCCGATCAGATGGGTGGGGACCTGGCCGGTGATGACGACCATCGGGATCGAGTCCATCAGGGCGTCCATGATGCCGGTAATGGCGTTGGTCGCGCCCGGGCCCGAGGTGACCAGGACGACCCCAGGCTTGCCCGAGCTGCGGGCGTAGCCCTCGGCCGCGTGGGTCGCGCCCTGCTCGTGACGGACCAGAATGTGCTGCAGACGCGGCTCGTGGAACAGCGCGTCGTAGATCGGCAGGACCGCCCCGCCCGGATAGCCGAACAGAACCTCGACGCCCTGGTCCACGAGGCCGCGGACCACGATCTCGGCGCCGGTCATGGCGCGGGAGGTGTCGGCGGCGGGAGCGGTGCTCTCGATGGTTTGATGGGCGGTCATGGGACGGATCCGGTGGGAAGCTGGGGGGAAGCCAAGGAACGGGGAAGTGGAAAAGAAAAAAGGTCCCGAAGGACCTTTGCGCGCGCGACCGAGCTACGACGTGACTTCTAGGTCACCCCGCGAACGGCCGCTCCATAAGTACGATCATGGTTTTGCGCACGAGTCTTGCTCCAAAGCTACGGAATGGGTCATGACACGCGCCCGATGGAGCGTCAAGGCGCTGTTTGTCGCAAGGTTGTGCCTTTGCCGAGCGGTGTGACCTTACCGGAGTTTCACGTGACAGGGGCAGGTTTCACCCGTCACCGTCGCGCGCCTGCAATCGGGGAGCGTTTCAGTGTTTGGACGGCGAGATTTTTTGGCCGGGACGGCGGCTTTCGGCTTGGCCCAAACCGCGACGGCCAGAGTGCTGTCGGGCGGAGCCGCCGACAAGGCGGTCGATGCATTCCTCAAGACCCAACCGTTCCAGGGCGTGGTCCTGATCGGCAAGGCGGGCAAGCCGATCTATTCCCGCGCGATCGGGTTCGCCGACGTCGAGGCCAAACGACCCGCGACGCTCGGAACGCCCTATGCCGTCGCCTCGATCTCCAAATGGCTGACCTCGACCGCGCTGCTGCGGCTGGCCGAGACGGGCAAGCTCGACCTGGACGCGCCAATCGTCCGCTACCTGCCCGACTACCGCGCCGATACGGGCGCAAAGGTCACCCTGCGGCGGCTGATGACCAACACCAGCGGCATTCCGAACGGCTTCGCCACCTGGACCAAGGCCAATCCCGATCCCGACCTGTTCAAGAAGACCTTCACGACCGCCGAGGCCGTGAAGCGGTGGTGCTCGGGCGACCTGGCCTTCGAGCCCGGGACCAGATTCGACTACGTGCTGACCAACTGGATCATTGTCACGGCGATCATCGAAGCGCTGACCGGCAAAGCCTATGCCGAGGCGATGAACGAGCTGGTGATCGGGCCGCTGGGGCTTTCCCGCACGATGCCGGCCGATCCGGCGGACATCGCGATCTCATATCGCACGCTGGAGCCGCTGGTCCGGCAGTCCAATGATCGCTTTCCCTTCATGTCTGCCAGCGGGGGCTATGTCAGCACGGCCGGCGACCTGTTGAAGGCGGCCCACGCCGTGTTCGACGGGACGCTCCTCCCGCCGGCCCGCAAGAAAGAGCTGCTGACCGTGGGCTGGCCCGACCAGGATTATGCGTTGGGCGGCCGGGTTAAGAGCCTGTTCGCCGACGGCATGCCGCGGGTCTTCGCCTGGGAGACGGGCCGGGCGGCCGGCTATCGCTCGGTGCTGGGGCATCGCTTCGACGACCAGACCACCGTCGTGCTGTTGAACAATACCAGCATCACGCAGAAGGCGATGGACGAGTTCGCCTACGCGCTGTTCGGGACGGTTTAGGCTTCGAGCGGCTCTTTCTCCAGAGTCTGGGCCAGCAGCTCGAGCGCGGCCGCCGCGAAGGCCCGCATGTTGGGGGCGCGCTCGGCGCTGGCCGTCTCCAGGGTGGCGCTGGCCGAGGTTTCCTCGCCGACCACGGCCATGCAGCAGTGGCCGGGCGCGTCGCCGTAGCGGTTGCCGTCGGGCCCGGCCGCACCGGTCTCCGACAGGCCCCAGGTCGCCTTTAGGTTCTTGCGGGCCACGCGAGCCAGCATGACCGCGTAGGGCTCGCTGGCGGAGCGAAGACCGTCCATGGCCTTCTGCGGAATGTCCATCAGGGTCAGGCGAGCCCGCGCCGTGTAGACGACGGCGCCGCCGACATAGAACTTCGACGCGCCCGGCACCGCCAGCAGGGCTGCCGAGATCAGGCCGCCGGCCGAGGACTCGGCGATGGCGACGGTCTCGCCGCGAGCGATCAGACGCTCGGCGACGCGTTCGGCCATGGCGTTGAGGTCGGACATCTTGACTCTTTCGTGATGGGCGGCCCCTTCCATAGGGGCAAGACGCGAACCTGCAAACACGCGTGGTTGAAGGCTCTCGCCAAGATTGAGCGAACGTGCTCAGCATGGCCAAGCTCAACCCGGAGATCCCCGTGCTCGTTCAAGCCGCCACGCCGCCCGCCGCGGCCGCGCCCGCCGTTCCCGTGCAGCCGCCGCTGCAAAGGCTGGCGCCGATCTCGCAGAAGACCCGGCCGCTGGTGTTGACCAAGGGCGGACGGACCGAGAAGGCGCTGGTGCGTTATCAGATCTTCATCCGTACGACCGTCAGGCCGGGCGCGGTCCCGGCGACCGCCGAGGGCGTAAGCGTCAGCGCGATACCGTGCGCCTGGACGGTCGAGTCGTTTCTGCAGCGTGACATCTGCTTCTATTCGATGACCGGTCTCCTGGCCTGCACCAACGGCGACACCACCCCGCTGAAGGCGACGGACACGGGTCAGGCCGACCTGCCGGTCGGAACGGTCTGCGAGGTGTTCGCCAAGCCGGTGGAGGGCGCCGAGAGTCGGGTGATCGCATCCGTGGATCGCACCAAGGACCAACTGTACGACGACGATTACAAGCTGGTCGTCACGCCACAACTGGTCCGCGGCGGGACCACGATCACGGAACGCTGATCCGCTCCCAGTCCGGCGTCTGGTTGCGGAACCAGGTCAGCTGGCGCTTGGCGTAGCGGCGAGTCTCCTGGCGCGCGGCGTCCAGGGCCTGGTCCAGCGTGGTCTCGCCGCGCAGGTGGGCGGCGAACTCGCGATAGCCGACGGCCTTGAGGGCGGGGAGGGACGGATCCAGGCCTCGCGCCTCCATGGCCGCCACCTCGTCGAGCGCGCCTTGCTCGACCATGACCGACAGGCGCGCGTCGCAGTGGGCGTAGAGCTCGGCGCGCGGCGGATCCAGCACCACGCCCTTCCAGCTGTCGGGCGCGAGGGCCGGCTTGGTGTCGGTCTGCCAGGCGGTCAGCGACTTGCCGGTGGCGATGGCCACGGCGTGGGCGCGGACCAGGCGCTGGCGGTCGCCGACCTCGATGCGCGCCTCGGCCTGCGGATCGAGCGGCTTGAGGATCTCGCGGAAGTCTTCCTCACCCCGCGCCGCGTAGAGCAGGCCTGAGATCTCGCGCTGCGTCTCGGACACCGGCGGCACGTCGGCCAGGCCGTGGGTCAGGGCGCGGAAATAGAGGCCGGTGCCGCCGACCACGATGGCCGCATTGCCGCGCGCCTCGATCTCGGCCAGCACCTTGGTCGCCGCGTCCAGCCAGCGGCCGACCGACCAGGCGACGGCCGCGTCGACGACCTCGAACAGGTGATGGGGCGCCCTGGCGGTCTCGTCTGGCGAAGGTCCGGCGGTCAGCACGCGCAGGCCGGCGTAGATCTGCATGGAGTCGGCGTTGACGATCTCGCCGCCGATCCGCTCGGCCAATTGCAGGGCATGAGCCGACTTGCCGCTTGCGGTCGGGCCGGCAATCAGCCAGATGCGGGGCGCGATGTCCGAACTCTCCACCATCCCGACCGTCCTCACCATCGTTGGGGCGAACCCCGACGCTTACGCACAAGCCGTTTCGCGCGTCGAAGGGTTGGTGTCCAGCCGCAGCGAGCGCCTCGGTCCGCTGGCGACGGATTTCTTCCTGAATACAGACAGGGCGCATTTCGGCGCGAAGATGCTGGGGATACCTGGCGGCACCGAAATCTTTTCAGATCTGCCGGTCGACTTTGCGGTTCAGCCCGTCGAGAACCGTCGGAAGCGCCTGCTGATCGCCGACATGGACTCGACGATCATCAACGTCGAGTGCCTGGACGAACTGGCCGATTTCGCCGGCGTCAAGGAACAGGTCTCCGAGATCACCGAGCGCGCCATGCGCGGCGAACTGGCCTTCGAGGGCGCCCTACGTGAGCGCGTGGGCATGCTGAAAGGTCTGGGGGTCGAGGCGCTGCGGACCTGCTACGACCAGCGGGTTCGGCTGAACCCCGGCGCGGAGATCCTGGTCCGCACCATGGCCAGGAACGGCGCCCGCTGCGCCCTGGTCTCGGGCGGCTTCACCTTCTTCACCAGCCGGGTGGCCGAGGCCGCCGGCTTCCACCTGAACCGCGCCAACACCCTGATCGAGCTGGACGGCGTTCTGACCGGCCATGTCGGCGATCCGATCCTGGGCAAGGAAGCCAAGCTGGCCGCCCTCCAGGAAGAGACGGCCGCTCTGGGCCTGACGCCTGCCGACGCCCTGGCCGTCGGCGACGGGGCCAACGACCTGGCGATGATCGAAGCCGCTGGTCTGGGCGTGGCCTACCGCGCCAAGCCGATCGTGGCGGCCGAGGCCGACGCCAAGGTCGACCATACCGACCTGACCACTTTGCTCTACTTCCAGGGCTACAAGATCGAGGAGTTCGTACAGTGAGCTTTCCCCGTCGTGTCGAAGGTGTCGTGTTTGACATGGACGGCCTGCTGCTGGACACCGAGATCGTCTATCGCGCCGCCATGATCGAGGCGGGGAACGTCTTCGGCGTCCAGTTCACCGGCGAGACCTATGCGGCCATGGTCGGCAAGACCACGCCGGAGTGCGGGGTCATGCTGCAGGAGCTCTACGGCCAGGACTTTCCGGTCCAATCCTACTTCGAGCGGGTCTGGGCCGACGTCGAGGACCTGCTGGCCGCCGAGACCAAGCTGAAGGCGGGCGTGATCGAGATCCTCGACTATCTGGACGATCTGGGCCTGCCGCGCGGCATCGCCACGTCGAACGGCATGGTGGCCGTCGAGAAGTATCTGGGCCGTTTCGACCTGCTGCATCGTTTCAACGCGGTGATCGCCCACCACGACGTCACCCGGCATAAGCCGAACCCGGATCCCTATCTGGAAGCGGCTCGCCGGCTTGGCGTCGATCCGGCCCACTGCCTGGCGCTGGAGGACTCGCACCCCGGCGTTCGCGCCGCTCACGCAGCCGGCATGATGACCGTGATGGTGCCCGACATCCTCGATCCCAACGAGGAGATGCACGACAAGTGCGTGCACATCGCCGACAGCCTGCACCAGGTGCTGGACCTGCTGAAGGCGTCCGTCGAAGAGGCGGCCTAGCGGAAGATCGACATCATCGCCGCCGCGGCTGACGAGAGCACGGAAGTATTGGCCGCCTCGTCGGCTCGCCGGCGTTGCTCATCGCGCTTTTCGGCCCGCGTTCGGGCAGCGTCGGTGAGGATCCGATGCCAGCGCTGGTCCTTGCCATAGGCGCCGGGATCCAGGGGCGAGGGGCGTTTCGAGGCCATCGGATGTCTCCACAACCGTTACGATCGTAGCACGCGGCGGAGCCTTCTCCAACGTCACGCCGTCTTGCGCGCCTCGTCGTCGACCGGCAGGTCGATCGACCACGCCCCGAGAAATTCGACCAGCTTGTCCAGGCCCATCGGCCTGGCGATGTGATAGCCCTGGGCCAGGTCGCAGCCCATCAGTTGCAAGGCCGCCAGGGCTTCGCGAGTTTCGACGCCCTCGGCGGTGACCTTCATGCCCAGGCTGTGGGCCAGGTCGACCGTGGACTTGAC
Organism: Caulobacter sp. Root343; assembly: GCF_001425745.1. GTDB lineage: Bacteria > Pseudomonadota > Alphaproteobacteria > Caulobacterales > Caulobacteraceae > Caulobacter. The sequence goes on from NZ_LMDF01000006.1 coordinate 956,296, forward strand.
CAGCAGGGCGTCCTTGCCGCCGGACTCCAGGGTCATGACGAAGGCCTTGTCGATCTTCAGTTCGTCGGCGCGGATCTGCTTGAGATAGGCCAGGGACGACAGGCCTGAACCATAATCATCGATCGAGACGGGGATGCCGGCCTCGGCGATCCGCTCGATGACGGTCAGCGCCACGTCCGGATTGCCGATCACGGCCGTTTCGGTGATCTCGAAGCACAGCCGAGCGCCGGCCGCCGTGACCTCGGCGATGGCGTATTCGGCGAACTCGGGGTCGTCGATCAGGCGGCCCGAGATGTTGACCGACATCACGACGTCGTGGCCGGCGACGCGCAGGCGGGCCTGGTCTTCGATCGCCTGGGCCAGGACGTAGTCAGTCAGGGCGCGGATATGGCCGGTCTCCTCGGCCATGCCGACGAAAAGGTCCGGACGGATATAGCCGCGGGTCGGGTGGTTCCAGCGCGCCAGGGCCTCGATCCCGGTGATCGCGCCGGTGCGCAGGTCCAGTTTCGGCTGATGGTTCAGGAAGAGCTCGCCCTTGCGCACCGCCTCCAGCATCTCGCTCATCAGGGAGAGATTGGCGGCCGGGTCGCCATAGACGACGGGGTCGAACACCATCAGCTTCTTGTGTGCGGCGCGGGCCTGATCCAGCGCGATCAAGGCGCGCTCGATCAGTCGGGCGGCGTCGAGGCCGCCGACCGAAGTCGCGGCCAGACCGTGGGTGATATGGACATCGACGGGCTCGCCGCCGATCAGGATCGGCGTTTCCAAGCCTGGCAGGAACCCGTCGGCGCGGTGCAACACGGTGTTCAGATCGTTGGTGGCCGACAGGGTGCAGAGGATCGAGGTCGTCAGGCGGCCGACGGTGACGCCGGGCACGGTGTCGGCGACCCGTTGCCCCAGCTTGGCGACCAGCTCGGTGGCCAGCTCGTAGCCGATGGCGGCGCGCACGGCTGGAAAGCGGTCGAAGCCGATGGCGCTGATCACCACCTGTTCGCCGGGCGCAAGGTGGGCCAGGCGCGCCTCGATCGCCCGTTCCAGGGCGCGGCGATTGGGCAGGCCGGTCTCGCCATCATGCAGCGCCTGGCGGGTCATCTCCGCCTCGCGCTGGCGGATCTCGCCGGCCATCAGGTTGAAGCTCTCGGCCAGGCGGCCGATCTCGTCGCGGGTGGTCACTTCGACAGTGACGTCCTCGCCGCGCTGCAGCCGGCGGGCCGCGACGTCCAAGGCGGTGATCGGCCTGGCGAGACCCCGCGACAGGGCCCAGCTGGCGGCAGCCACCAGGGCCGCGCCGATCACGCCGACGGCGATCACCGCGGCCATCAAGGGGCGATAGGGCGTCATGGCCTGGGCCATCGGGTAGCGCAGGACCAGGGCCGCGCCGCTGGCCTTGTCCAGGGCCTTGATCGGCTTGACCAGCACCAGACTGTCGGCGTCGCCGCGCAGCATGGTCGGCGCGCGCAGCTTGTCGCGCATGGCCTTGCCGACGAAGGCCGCCAAGGCGGCGTTGGCCGGGCCGCGGTCGGCCGAGATCCATTGGCCGCCGCGCTGGTCGAACACCTGGGCGTCCAGCCCGATCGCCGACAGCGTCTCCAGGGCCTGCATCTCGCGTTCGTCCAGCTTGGCCGCGAACACGACCCAGCCGGTCAGGGTGGGCGACAGGATTGGAGCCGAGATCAGCTGATAGGGCTGGCCGTCGATGGCGAACACGCCCTGCGCGCCGTCTTCGGCGTCCAAGGCGCTCCACAGTTTGGCGAGATCCAGACGGGCGGGATCGAGGCCCACGACGTCACCGTCGACGCCGATGGTGAAGGCCAGGTCCAGACCTAACCGCTGGCGCAGATTGGCGACGGCCGACGCGACGGTGGGGCCGTCGCGCGTGGCGACGGCCGCGCGGAAGCCGAAGTCGCGCGACAGCAGTTCGGCGCCGTCTTGCAGGCGCTGGGTGCGCAGGGCCCAGACCCGGTCGAACACGGTGCTCGAGGCGGCCAGCTCCTGACGCACGGCGCTGCGGGCGTTGCTGGCGATCGCCACATAGACCGTCACCGCCACGAGGCTCAGCGCCAGGGCGAAAAGCCCGGCGTAGAGGACGGTCAGCTTGGTCTGGAGGCGCTGGAACATCGGCGTGTCAGTGGTGGTCGGCGAGCGCGCGCAGCTCGACCGACACTGCTTCGTGGGCCGGACCGCCGCCCACGCTGGTGGTCGAGAGCGTCTTTTCGTTCTTTGGGGCGCGCAGATAGGGATGCCAGACCTTGGCGACGACGGCGCCAGCCGGCACGTCCTGGATCGTGACCACGCCGGCCGCGTCGGTCTTGCCGGCATAGGCGGTGTCGACCACGCGGATGAAACCGACCATCTGGTCGTGGATGTTGCAGCCGATGGCCACGGCGCCGGCCGCGTTCATCCTGGCGGTGCGGTTTTCCTCGCGGCCGTACAGCTTGATCTCGAACCTGTTGCCCGGCGAGAACGAGTAGACGTGGTGGCGAACCTTATCGAGGTTCGGAAAGGCCACCTCGGCTCCCACCGGGACCACCAGCATGAACGGGCTGAACTGGATGTTCTGCTGTGCGACGCGATAGGGCCACGGGAACTTGATCGGTCCCTTGGTCGGCTGGCCGTTCGGATAGACCATCACCACCGCGTCGGGCAGGGGTCTGCCATCGGCGCCGCGTACGGTGACGGTGAGATCACCGGCCAGCGCGCGGCTGCCCCAGAGCGCAACCATCAGCAGTAGTGCAAGGTGTCTCATCAGGTTTTTCGTACGCCGTTCCGAGTGAAGTGCGCGTTAACGTAGCGCTTGAGGCGCGGTCCGATGGTCTGCGCGAGACTTGGGTTTTCGATTTACTTGGAAGTTTTCCGCAAAAGCTTGTGGGTCATGGCGTGCGGACCCTCGCGCCACGACGCGTACCGCCGAGGTCACATCTCCCGGCGGCACGGCTAGGGGCGCTACGCACTTGTAAAACGAGACCGCCGCGCGGATATCAGGCCCCTGACGAGAGGCCTGACCGACTTGACCGCTGACAACCCCGCCACCCTCGACGACGCCCGCGCTGCGCTGGACCGCATCGCCGACCCGGTGAGCGGGCAGGGGCTGGTCGCCGCCGGCCTGGTCCAAGGCCTGGTGGTTCGCAACGGCCGCGCCGGCTTCATGCTCGAGGTTCCCGCCAGCCAGGCCGCCACCTACCCCCCGATCCGCGAGGCCGCCGAGAAGGCGCTGGCGGCCCTGCCGGGGATCGACGTCGCCCAGGTCGTGCTGACCGCCCAGGCGGCCGAGGGCGCGACCCGGGTGCGCAAGGGCGCCAAGATCTCCGAGGACCCGCAGGCCCGCATGGTCCCGCCGCCCGAGGCCGAGAAGCCCGCCCACGTCCGCCACGTGATCGCCGTGGCGTCGGGCAAGGGCGGGGTGGGCAAGTCCACCGTCTCCACCAACCTGGCCGTGGCCTTCGCCCGCATGGGTCTGCGCGTGGGCCTGCTGGACGCCGACATCTATGGCCCCTCGGCCCCCAAGATGATGGGCGTCGACGGCGACCCGCTGTTCGAAGAAAACAAGCTTCAGCCCCTGGAAGCCCACGGCGTCAAGCTGATGTCGATCGGCTTCATCGTCGACGAGGGCAAGGCGATGATCTGGCGTGGGCCGATGGCGTCATCCGCCGTCCGCCAGATGATCCACGACGTGGCCTGGGGCTCGGAGGCTGCGCCGCTGGACGTGCTGGTTGTCGACCTGCCGCCAGGTACGGGCGACGTTCAGCTGACCCTGGTCCAGAAGCTGCGCATCGATGGGGCGGTGCTGGTGACCACACCGCAGGAGATCGCCTTGATCGATGCGCGTCGCGCCGCGGCGATGTTCGAGAAGACCGCGACGCCGATCCTGGGTCTGGTCGAGAACATGGCCTTCTTCGCCGATCCTTCCACCGGCGCTCCGATTCCGATCTTCGGCGAGGGCGGCGGCGTGGCCGAGGCCGAGCGCCTGGGCGTGCCGCTGCTGGGCCGCGTGCCGCTCGAGATCGCCGTGCGGATCGGCGGCGACCAGGGCGTCCCCGCCGTGATCGGCGAGCCCGAAGGCCAGGCGGCGGCGGTGTTCGTCGCGGCGGCGCGGGCGTTGTGGGACAGCATCCAGGACTAGCAAAAAAGCCCGCCCGGAGCGATCCGGGCGGGCTTTCTGTTTCAGCGATGCGCCAGCCTTAGAAGCTGAAGCGCGCGCCGGTCGACAGCACGACGGCCGAGCCTTCCACGTCGCCGCGCAGGTTCACGGTCGAGCCGGTGGCGGTCACGTCGGTGCGGTTGATCTTGCTCTTGTCGAACACGATATAGTTGATCGCCGCGTCCAGCTTCAGATTGTCGGTCGCGGCCCAGGTGGCGCCGGTGGCGTACATCATGCGATCGCCGTCCGGCACGCGGGCGGTGCGGCCGACGTCCGGCGTCGGGGTCGGGTCGTACTGGACGCCAGTGCGCAGGGTCAGGCGCGGCGTGGCCTGATAGTCCAGGCCGACGGCATAGGTGGTGACGTTCTTGTAGTTCTGGACGCTCGCGGTCGCGCTGGTCGCGAACCTGACGCGGATGGCGTCGAACTCGCTCCAGCCGACGCGGCTGATCGAACCGTTCAGGGTCAGCTTGTCGTTGACGGCCCAGCGGGCGCCGACATTGGCGATCCAGGGCAGGGTGATCTTGGCCTCGCCATCGGTCGAGAAGTTGTTGGCGGCTGGGATGGGGGCCAGCAGACCGCCGACGGTGACCGTGCCCTTCAGTTTGTGGTCAAGCTTCGAGCGATAGCTGGCGCCGATCGTCAGGCTCTTGGACGGGTGCAGTTGGGCGCCGACCGTATAGCCGTAGGCCCAGCCGTCGCCCTTCAGCGATTGGCTGCCGTCGGGTTGCAGCGGCGAGATGTTCGGCAGGGCGTTGGTCAGCTCGGCGTCGGCGTACATGGCCGTCACGCCCACGCCCAGGTCGATCAGGTCGTTGACCTTGTAGGCCACGACGCCGTCGACATTGACCGTGCGCAGCTGCGACTTCAGGGCGTCATAGCGGGTCCAGCTGGCCTTACTGTACTCGGTGGTGAAGTTGTACGGCGCGGCGATCGACAGGCCCAGCGAGAGCTTGTCGTTGATCCGGAAGGCGCCGCCCAGGTTAGGCACCACGCCGTTGTTGATCGGCTTGGCGGCCCGGTTTTCGCCGCCGACCGGGGTCGTCAGACCGGCTGGGGGAATCGGACGGGTGATAGTCGAGCCGGTGTCGGTGACCTTGGAATCGACCAGGATGGCGTTGAGGCCCAGATAGCCTTCGCTGCGCTCGATGCCGGCGATCGAGGCGGGGTTCCACCACAGGCTGCCGACGCCCTTGTCGGCGACTTCGCCGGAATAGGCGCGACCGGTGCCGCGCACCGACTGTTCCTGCAGGTAGAAGGCCGAAGCGGCGGCCTGGGAAGCGGCGGCGAGCGCCAGCAGAGCGACGCCGGCGGCGAGGCTGGTACGCGAGAGAGACATGATGACTGCGACCTTCTTGGGGAGGAAGAGGCTCGCCGAAACACCACCACGTATTGGAGGCGCTCGAGGAGCGCCGCCTTTAACGCATCTGCTCAAATAGCGTTGCTATAAATTGACGTAAGTATGGATTTTGTCAGTTCTGTTAAAGAAACGAGGGCGCGAGGCCCTCGTATCAATCGCCGTTCTGTCAAATCTTGCTTCGGCGCGGGTATTCGCGCGGCGCCTATGCTTACGCAGCGTCAACCGCCCGACATCTTGCGGAAGAACTTCTGACCCTGTTCGCCGCCGTTGAAGTAGGCCTTCTGGCCATCCTCGGCCGTGATCTTGTCCCAGCTGTCACGGACCTCCTCGGCCGAGAGGCCGCCTTCGCCCAGATAGACGCCCTCGGTCTCGTAGATGCGGGCCAGGGCGAAGGCTCCGGCGCCGGCGGTCAGGATCGCGCCGGTCGGGGCTTCGTCCGAGGCCAGATAGACAACGCCCGGCGTGACGTATTCCGGAGCCAGCTTGGCCAGCACTTCGGGCGGCATCAGGCCCTCGGTCATGCGGGTGGCCGCGACGGGGCTGATGGCGTTGATCTTCACGTCGTTCTTGGCGCCCTCCAGCTTGAGAGTGTTCATCAGGCCCAGGATCGCCATCTTGGCCGCGCCGTAGTTGGACTGGCCGAAATTGCCGTACATGCCCGATGATGAGGTGGTCACGACGATGCGGCCGTAGTTCTGGGCCTTCATGAGGTCCCAGACCGCCTTGATCGGTTTGAAGGTGCCCCAGACGTGGACCTGCATGACGGCCTCGAAGTCCTCGAGCGCCATCTTGGTCAGGGTGCGGTCGCGCAGGATGCCGGCGTTGGCGATCAGGATGTCGATGCGACCCCATTGGTCGATGGCCTGCTGGACCATGTGGGCGACGCCGGCGTCGTCGGTGACGGACGAGCCGTTGGCGATGGCCTCGCCGCCGAGCGCCTTGATCTCCTCGACGACCTTTTGGGCCGCTTCGGATGAGCCGCCCGAGCCGTCGACACTGCCGCCCAGGTCGTTGACCACCACCTTGGCGCCGCGCCGGGCCAGCTCCAGGGCGTGCTGTCGGCCGAGCCCGCCGCCCGCGCCCGTGACGATCGCCACCTTGCCGTCGAAGCGGATGTCCGCCATGCCCAAGTCTCCCTCAAACGCGTGTTTGGTTTGCCGTGTTTGTGCGGCGCGAGGGCAGGGGCGTCAAGGGCGACGGCGCAAACGAAAACGCCGCGCGGGCGACCGCGCGGCGTTTGAAAGGCTGAAGCTGAGAAGAGGCCTTACGTCTTCTTCTTGGTCATCCCGCCCGCCACCGGCTGGGTCGGCTTGTCGCGCTTCACGCCGGCCTTCTGGCCGGGCTTCATGAACTTGACCAGGACGCGCTGGCCGACCAGCAGCGGGGCGCCGTCGGCGCTGACCACCACCTCGACGACGCGCTCGTCGCTGCGCTGGCTGGGATCGTCCGAGGCCAGCTTGCGGGCCCCGAACACGGCGGCGCGGCGCAGGACCTTGCCGAGATAGGTCAGGTCCGGATTGCTTTCCGGCTGGATCTCGACCTCCTGGCCGATCTTCACGTTCGGAATGTCGGCCTCGACGATCTCGGCGCGGACGATGCGCTGGGTGTTCGGCTCGAGGTCGAACATGGCGGTCACGTTCAGGGTCGAGGCGCCGGCGCCCGGATTGGCCTGGCGGCGAGCGATGCGGCCGTTGGCTGGCGCCCGGATGATCGTCAGTTCCTGGTTGTACTTCGCCTGGGCGACCTGGGCGGCGGCGACGCTGATCGCGGCCTGCTGGGCGCCGATGTTGGCCTGGGCCGAGGCGATCTGGTCGCGGGCGGCGTCCAGCTTCTGGGCGGCGACGTAGTTCGAGGCCGCCAGGCCCTGCAGGCGATTATACTCACGCTGGGCCGTGCGCAGCTGCACCTGGTAGAGTTGCAGCTGTGCCTTGGCGGAAGCCAGGTTGGCCGCGGAAGTCTGAGCCGCCAGGCGGACGTCGTCGTCCTCCTGCTTGGCCAGCGGCTGGCCCTGGGTGACGACGTCGCCTTCCTGCACGAAGACTTCGCGGACGATGCCCTGGCGGCGCGCGGCCACCTGGATCACGCCGCCCTCGACGTCGGCCTTGCCTTGGGCGATGGCCGCATAGGGCGACGGCTCCTCTTGAGCGGCGGCGGCCTCGAGCTTCTTCTTTTTCTCGGCGGCTTGGCCCTTCATGTAGAAGAAGCCGCCGCCGAGCAGCAGGACGATGACGAGGACGATGTAGAAGGCGGGTCGGCGCAGGAAGCCGGGCATCAGAGTTTCCCCCAGAAAATCAGTGGCTGAGCGGCGCGGGATTGGCGTCGGGCGTTCTACGCACGTCGTCCAGGATCCGGCCGTCTTCGATGTGGATGACGCGGTCGGCATAGGCCTCGAGCCGCGGGTCGTGGGTCACGCAGATCACCGCCGCGCCGCGCTCGGTGGCGGCCGCGCGCAGCAGCTTGATCACCGTCTCGCCGCTCTTGCCGTCGAGGGCCGAGGTCGGTTCGTCGGCGAAGATCAGGTTCGGGTTCTTGGCCAGGGCGCGGGCGATGGCCACGCGCTGCTTCTCGCCGCCCGACAGCTCGGACGGCCGCTGATTGACGCGCGGGCCAAGGCCCACGGATTCCAGAGCCGCTTGGGCGCGCCGCGCGGCCTCGCCCGGACCGATGCTCTGGTACTTCAACACCGTCATCACCTGCTGCTTGGCCGTCAGGGCCGGGAACAGGTTGAAGCCCTGGAAGATGAAGCCGCAGTGGTCGAGCCGGAAGCGGTCGATCCTGCTTCGCGACAAGGACCACAGGTCGTCGGTGTCCAGCGCCGTGACCTTGCCCTCGTCGGGCTTCAGCAGGCCCGACAGCGCCGCCACCAGGGTCGACTTGCCCGAGCCCGAGGGGCCCATGACCATGGTCACGTCGCCGTGCTTGGCGTCGAAGTCCACGCCCTTGAGCACTTCGATGAAGGTGCGGCCGGTCTTGAAGCGCTTGACCAGGCCGTTGGCCGAGAGCGCGCTCTCGCCGCGCTTGTGGCTGTGATCGTTGCTCATCGCAGCAGGTCCGCGGGCTGGCTGTTCTTCAGGATGCCCAGCGACAGGAAGCCGGACAGCATGGCGATGATCACCAGGAACACGGCCACGACGATCACCAGGGTCGGCGGGAAGTACATCGGCACGCCGCCGGCGCTGGCCAGCAGGGTGACCAGCCAGGTCAGCAGGCCCGCTGCCAGCACGCCGACGATGCCGACCCAGAAGCTTAGCTCCATGACGATGTTGCGCAGGTCGCCCATCGAGACGCCGAGGGCGCGCAAGCTGGCGAACTCCTTGATGTTGGCCATGATCGCGCCGCGCAGGGTCTGCCAGGTGATGGCCACGCCAATGAGCAGGCCCAGGAAGGCCGAGAAGCCCAGCATGATGCCGATGATCTGGTCGTCCAGCATGGCGCCCGAATTGGCGTCGGCCAGCTCCTGACGAGTCCAGGCGCGGAACTTGCCGTCCGCCTTCTTGTTCAGCTGGGCCGCGACGATCTCGGCGCGGGCCGGATCGCGGATCTCGACCATCAGCGGACCGACGCGCTGGCCGGTGTCGGCCTCGCCCAGCATCCGCAGGGTGTCGCGCGACATGACCAGGGTCGGCTGGATGATGTTCGGATAGCCGTGGGTGACGACGGCGATGGTGATGGTCTTGCCGTTGTAGAGGGCGCGGTCGCCCTTCTTGACGCCCAGGCGCTTGAGCGCCGTCTCGTCCACCGCCACGGCGTAGGGGCGGCGCAGGGCCTCGAGCATCGATTGGGTGTAGTCGGTCGGCACGGTCACATAGCCCGGGATCGCGTCGATCACCGTGACGTTGACGAACTCGCTCTTGCGCGACGAGCCGCCGCCCTTGCCTTTGCTCTTGCCGCCTTTTTTGGCGCGGGCCTCTTCCTTGGCCTGCTGCTCGGGTGACAGGATGTTCTGGAAACGGCCGCCGGAGCCGTCCAGCGGCGCCACCTGGACGACCTCCGGATGGCTGTAGACCAGCGGGATCATCCGCCGCGGCAGGCCCGAGGGACCGCCGAACAGCGCCTTGGCGCCGGGGCCCAGGACCATGACGTCGGCGCGGGCGCGGTCGATCTGGGCGGTGAAACCCTTGCCGATGCCGACGAACATGCCGACCTGAGCCAGGACGAGGAGGCCGGAAAAGGCGAGGGCGACCACGGCCGCCATATAACGACGCCACTCATAAAGCAGAGTGGCCAAGGCCAACGACATTCGAAACCGTGCTCCCCCAAACCGACGGTTGCAGCAATGAACGGCGATCGTCGAACGTCCAAGTTAAATCGGGGTAAGGCGGATTTCCGTAGTGAAATATTCGTCGGCGAGGCCAAGAAGACTGGTTGGACCCTATGGTCGAGGTTAAGCGACGACTTCAGTGCAGCGATCCGAAACGTCCATGACAGTCTTCCGCGCCGTTTTCGCCCTGGTCCTCGCGCTCGCCGCGACGGTCCCCGCGCGGGCGGACGAGGGCATGTGGACCTTCGACAGGATTCCGGTCGACAAGATCAAGGCCGCGACGGGCGTGACCCTGGACCAGGCCTGGCTGGACACCGTGCAGGCCTCGAGCGTGCGGCTGACCAACGGCTGCTCGGCCGGACTGGTCAGCGGCGCGGGCCTGGCGGTCACCAACAGCCACTGCGTCTCCGAATGCGCCCAGGCCCTGTCCAGCGGCGGCCATGACTACGTTCAGGACGGCTTCCTGACCGACGGGCGCGACGAGGAACGCAAGTGCGCCGGCGTTCAGGCCGAGGTGCTGCTGGCCATCATCGACGTCACCGACCAGGTGCGGGCGGCGGCCGAGGGCAAGAGCGGCCGTGACTTCGTGCGGGCCCGCGAGGGCGCCATGGCGGTGGCCGAGCTGGCGGCCTGCGGCCAGGACCAGGCCTTGCGCTGTCAGGCGATCAGCTTTTTCCGGGGCGGCCAGTACAAGGTCTACAAGTACCGCCGCTACAACGACGTGCGGCTGGTGTTCGCGCCCGAGATGGCGGCCTCCGCGTTCGGCGGCGACCCCGACAACTTCAACTTCCCGCGTTACGCGCTCGACGCGGCGTTCGTACGACTCTACGCCGACGACGCGCCGGCCATGACGCCGACCTTCCTGGCCTGGCGCGCCAAGGCGCCGGTCGAGGGCGAACCGACCTTCGTGGTCGGCAATCCGGGGGCGACCGAGCGTCAGCTGACGGTGGCCCAGCTGGAGACCCAGCGCGACCTCGTCATGCCCCTCGCGCAGCTGCAGCGGGCCGAACTGCGCGGTCGGCTGATCCAGTTCGGTCAGGAGAACGACGAGCACAGGCGCGCCGCCACCCAGGCGCTGGCGTGGGTGCAAAACAGCTACAAGCTGGGCCTGGGCCGTCAGGCCATGCTGAACGACAAGGCTTTCCTCGCCGCCAAGCGGGCCGAGGAAGACGCCCTGCGCGCCAAGGTTGCCGCCGATCCCAAGCTGGAGGTCCAGGCGGGCAAGGCCTGGGACCAGATCGCCGAGGCCCAGGCCGCCGCCGCCGAACGCTTCCTGCCCCTGCGGATGCTGGAGAGCGGGGCCGGCGGCGGTTCCGAGCTCTACTACTATGCTCGCCTGCTGGTGCGGGCCGCCAAGGAGCGGACCAAGCCCAATGCCGAGCGCCTGCCGGAGTATGCCGACACCCGTCTGCCGCTGATCGAACGCAAGCTGGCCGATGTCCCGCCGACCAACGCGGCCTTGGAGCGGATCTATCTGGAGCACTGGCTGCTGAAGGTCCGCGAGACGCTGACCGTCGACGACCCGCGGGTCCAGGCGCTGCTGGGTCGCGAAAGTCCCGAACAGGTCGCCGAAACGCTGGCCGAAAGCCGGCTGTCCGATCCCGACATGCGCATGGCGCTGTGGAAGGGCGGAGAGGCGGCGATCGAGGCTTCCGACGATCCGCTGATCCGCTTCGTGCGGCGCACCGACCCCATCGCCCGCGCCGCGCGCGCGGCCTATGAGGCCGAGGTCGCCGGACCGGTCGACATCGCCGCCGAGAAGATCGCCCGCGCTCGCTTCGCCGTGCTGGGCGACAGCGTCTATCCCGACGCGACCTTCTCGCTGCGCCTGTCCTACGGCGAGGTCGCCGGCTGGAAGGAATGGGGCGAGAAGGTCCCGGCCACGACCGCCTTCGCCGGGTTCTACGATCGGGTCACGGGCGTGGAGCCCTTCGCGGCGGCGCAGCGCTGGCTGGACGCCAAGGACCGGTTGAAGCTGATGACCGTCTTCGACTTTTCCAGCACCAACGACATCGTCGGCGGCAATTCCGGTTCGCCGGTGATCGACGCCAAGGGACGGCTGATCGGCGTGGCCTTCGACGGCAACATCCATTCGCTGGGTGGGGTCTATGGCTACGACGCGGCGCGGAACCGCACCGTGTCGGTCTCGGCCGTGGCGATCACCGAGGCGCTGGAGAAGGTCTACGAGCGAACGGCCCTGGTCCAGGAACTGACCGGGCGTTAGCGCCGCTTCATTTCACCCACGCAACGCGCGGAAATCTGGAATGTTTTTCGCTTCTTCCGTCCCGCGCCGGCTTTCGGCGCGGCAGGGCGTTCGCCTCGTGTGGCGTCCTCGACGAAAGAGGGAGAGCGAAATGAGCGTCACAAGCGTCGGATCCTCGACGAGCCCCGCCCAGCTGCGCCAGTTGCAGCAAGCGGCGGCCTTCAAGACGGCGGACGCCGATGGCGATGGGCAGCTGTCGCAGGCCGAGTTCCAGTCTGTCGGGCAAAATGTGCAGGGCTCGGGCGAGCACAAGGGCCCGCCGCCGATGCGCGGCGGTGGCGGACCCGGCGGACATTTCAGCGGCGATACGTTGTCGTCGCTGCTGTCGACCCAATCGGTCGATGACGTCACCAGCTCGCTCATGGAGAGCGGCGACGCCGACGGCGACGGCCTGCTGACCGCCAGCGAGATATCCACCGCCCTGGCCGCCAACGCGCCTGACAAGGCGAAAGGGCAGGGGTTGGAGGACAAGATGGCCTCGGACATCATGTCGGCGCTGGACAGCGACGGCGACGGTAGCCTGTCGTCGTCCGAGATCTCGTCGGCGATCTCCAGCGCGGCTTCGAACGCGTCCTCGACCCAGGCGATGCGTGGCCCGCCGCCCGGGCCGCCACCCGCTGGCGGGCTCGGCGGCGCGGGCTCGGCTGGCTCGAGCGGTGTGTTCGAGACCCTCGACACCAACCAAGACGGTACGGTCTCGGCCGAGGAACTGGCGGCGGCCAACACCGACGATGCGAGCGGGACCGACGCGGCGTCCAGCCTGATCAAGGCCGCTGATCAGGACGGCGACGGCGCGCTGAGCGGCGGGGAGTTCTACAGTTTGTTGGACCAGAGCAAGGGGACCGGGACCGGCTCGGCTTCTTCGACCTTGGCCAGCCTGATGTCGGGCTCCACGGCCGCCGCCGACCTGATGCAGAAGCTCCTGGCGCAGCTGGACACGGCCCTGACGTCGTCGTCCGCCAGCAGCACGGCCCGCAGCGGCGTCAGCGTGACGGCCTAGGCGGCCCATGCGGCTGTCATCCCGGCCAAGCGCGAAGCGCGCCGAGCCGGGACCGCCGGAAGCTCCGAGCTTGTTGCGGTCCCGGCTCTTCGCTTCGCTACGGCCGGGATGACAATTTCAATAGTAAGAAGGTTCTGACTTAGGCGCCGGACGCCTTCCTGACCGGTTCCTTACGCAAGCCGCTTGCGTGCGACGGCAGACTTGGTGTCATTCTTCGCCCTTGGTCGGCGTCGCGGGGGCGTCGCCTCATCGTAAGGTCTTCATCTTGATGTTCCGTCCCGAGAACGTGCAGGCCCTCGCGGGTCTGGCGCTCACTTTGGGCCTTTGCTGGCTCGTTTCCGAGAATCGCAAGCGATTCCCGTGGGTTCTGGCGATCGGCGCCATTGTCGTCCAGGTGATCCTGGTCCTGGTGCTGTTCGGCCTGCCACAGGCCCAGCAGATGCTGCGCGGCGTCAACAGCGCGGTCGAAGGCCTGGGTTCCTCGACTCAGGCCGGCACCGCCTTCGTCTTCGGGTTCCTGGCCGGCGGCGATCAGCCGTTCACGGTCAGCAATCCCGGCGCGGGCTTCATCTTCGCCTTCCGCGTCATGCCGGTGATCCTGGTGGTCTGCGCGCTGTCGGCGTTGCTGTGGCACTGGAAGATCCTCAAGTGGCTGGCCCAGGGCTTCGGCTTCGTGTTCCAGAAGACGCTGGGCCTGCGCGGCCCGCCGGCCCTGGCTACCGCGGCCACCATCTTCATGGGCCAGGTCGAAGGTCCGATCTTCATCCGCGCCTATCTCGACAAGCTGTCGCGCTCGGAGCTCTTCATGCTGATCGCCGTCGGCATGGCCTGCGTTTCGGGCTCGACCATGGTCGCCTACGCTACGATCCTGCACGACGTGCTGCCCAACGCCGCCGCCCACGTGCTGACCGCGTCGATCATCTCGGCCCCGGCCGGGGTGCTGCTGGCCCGGATCATCGTGCCGTCGGACCCGATGGAAAAGGGCGGGGACCTGGATCTCGCCGCCGAGGACAAGACCTACGGCAGCGCCATCGACGCGGTGATGAAGGGCACCACCGACGGTCTGCAGATCGCGCTGAACGTCGGGGCGACCCTGATCGTCTTCGTGGCCCTCGCCACCATGGTCGACAAGATCCTGGGCGCCATGCCGCCGATCGGCGGCCAGCCGCTGAGCATCTCGCGCGGCCTGGGGGTGGTCTTCGCGCCGCTGGCCTGGTCGATGGGCATCCCCTGGAAGGAGGCCGGCACGGCCGGCGGCCTGCTGGGCGTGAAGCTGATCCTCACCGAGTTCACGGCCTTCATCCAGCTGTCCAAGATCGGCGGGACCCTGCTGGACGAGCGTACGCGCATGATCATGACCTACGCCCTGTGCGGGTTCGCCAACATCGGTTCGGTCGGCATGAACGTCGCCGGCTTCTCGGTGCTGGTGCCTCAGCGCCGGCAGGAAGTGCTGGGCCTGGTCTGGAAGGCGATGATGGCCGGCTTCCTGGCCACCTGCCTGACCGGCTCGCTGGTCGGCCTGATGCCCCGGGCGCTGTTCGGGCTTTAGAGCCCCGCTTCCGTTCCGTGGCGGAATGAGATCATCCTCCCGGTCACAAGCCGGGAGGATTTTCCTTTGAAACTTTATGACAGCCGCCGCGCGCCCAATCCTCGCCGGGTCCGCTGGTTCATGGCGGAGAAGGGGATCGAGGACGTCGAGATCGTCGACGTTTCGATCTTCGGCGGCGATCACAAGACGCCCGACTATCTCTCGAAAGCCGGCCTGCCGCATGTGCCGGCGTTGGAGATCGACGACGAGACGACGATCACCGAGTCCGTCGCCATCTGCCGCTATCTCGAGAGCGTCTATCCCGAGCCCAACCTGTTCGGCCGCGATCCCAAGGAGATCGCCGTGATCGAGATGTGGATGCGTCGAACCGAGATGATGATCTGCACGCCGATGATGATGGCCGTGCGCCACACCCATCCGGCCATGGCGGGCATCGAGACCCAGATTCCCGAAGTCGCCCAGAACAACCTCGCCATGGCCGAGCGAGCTCTGAAGGTATTGGACCGACGGCTCGGCGAGAGCCCATTCATCGCCGCCGACCGCGTGACCATGGCCGACATCCTGGCGATCACCGCCATCGACTTCGCGCGGATGATCCGCTTCCGGTCGCCCAAGGAGCTGGAGCATCTGAACCGCTGGCGCGAGATGATGATGGCCCGCCCCGCGGCGGAGGCCGGGATCTAGCGCGCCCGGATCTTCTTGATCACGCCCGAGAAGTTCAGCATCGGCCCGGTTCCCGTCGAGATCAGGCCGCGCACGAACAATAGCGAGCCGCCGGCCTTGATCACTTCGCCGGTGGAGGTGACAAGGTCGCCGGGGCGGGCCGGGCCGATGAACTCGCCATTCAGGCTGACCGTCACGGCGCGGCTGTCGGCCAGGGCCTTCCAGCCAATCGCGAACAAAGAGTAGTCGGCGAAGGTCATCATGCAGCCGCCGTGCATGAAGCCGCCGCCGTTCATGTGCTTGGTCTCGGCGCGGAAGGCGGCGGTCACCCGACCGTCTTCGTCTTCCTTGAAGTAGAACGGCCCGGACTGGTCCTCGAACGGGTCCATGCCCGACCAGGTGCGCCAGCCGGCCCACTCGCCAGTCTCCACCAGCTTGGGGCCGCTCCAGATGTCGTTTCCGCCGTCCATGGCCCGATCCCCTCCGTTGTCTTTGAAGATCAGCTAGAAGGGCGGAGGGGTTAGCGCAAGCCGTCGGTCTCGCCTCTGCTGACAATCCGTGGCAAGGGAGCGTCCATGAGCTCCCCGATCCAAGACATCATCCTGTCCCAGCTGGCGGCGCTGCCCGAGGGCAAGTCGATCGACCCGATGAACGTCGCCAAGGCGATGCAGCCCGAGCGCTGGCAGCAGATCCTCGGCCATGTGCGCACCAATGCTATCGAACTGGCCCGTGACGGCAAGGTCGTGATCCTGCGCCACAACAAGCCGGTCAATCCCGAGAAGTTCCGGGGCGTCTACCGCATCCGCCTGCGCATGGAAGGCGACCCGACCAGCTTCGAGGAGACGGCTGGCGAGGACCAGATCGGCGGCGACGAGGACTGATCCTCAAGGTCGAGCTTGGAGTTCGAGGCGCCACGCCTAAATGCCGCCCATGCCGCTCGACGCGCTCCTTTCCGACATCGCCGCCTGCCGCGCCTGCGCGCCGTATCTGCCCCACACGCCTCGGCCGGTGGTGCGGGTTCGCCAGGAGACGAAGCTCCTGATCGCCGGCCAGGCGCCGGGTCGGATCGTCCATGAGACCGGCCTGCCGTTCAACGACCGCTCAGGCGACCGCTTGCGCCAGTGGATGGGGATCGACCGCGAGACCTTCTACGGCCGGCCCGAGATCGGCGTCGCGGCCATGGCCTTCTGCTTTCCGGGGACCAATCCCAAGGGTGGCGACTATCCGCCGCCGCCGCGGTGCGCGACGCTGTGGCGGCCGCGACTGCTGGCTGGGCTACCGAACGTCGAGCTGACCCTGTTGGTCGGCGGCTACGCCCAGGCCTGGGCGCTGCCGGGGCGGACGGGCCGGACCATGACCGACACCATCGCCGCCTGGCGTGACTTCGGGCCGAACGTGATTCCGCTGCCGCACCCGTCGTGGCGCAACACCGGCTGGCTGAAGCGCAATCCGTGGTTCGAGGCCGAGGTCGCCCCCTATCTTCGCCAGCGGGTCGCGGACATTCTGAAGCCATGAACCGCCGCGCCCTGATCCTGACCGCGTCCGCCGCCGTCCTCGGCGCCTGCGCGCCGTTACGGCAGAGGCCGGACCTGGCGGCCTTGGGCTTTCGCGGCCCACGCCTGCTGGACGACGCCTTCGTCAGTTTCGACGGCGCCAAGCTGGGTCTGATGCGATGGCTGCCGGCAAACGAGCCGGACTGGGTCGTGGTCGGCCTGCACGGCATGAACGACTATGCCAACGCCTATCACTTGGCGGCCGAGTGGTGGGCGGGGCGGGGTGTCGCCACCTACGCCCTGGACGTCCGGGGCTTCGGCCGCTCGCCCGAGCGCGGGGTCTGGGCGCCGAATGACCTGGTGATCGAGGACGTGCGGGTCTTGGTGCAGGCGGTGCGCGAGCGGCATCCGCGCGCCAAGATCGCCCTGGCCGGGGTCAGCATGGGCGGGGCCCTCGCGATTAGCGCCATGGCCGGACCGAACCCGCCGGCGGTCGACAAGCTGATGCTGTTCGCTCCGGCAGTCTGGGGCTGGTCGAACCAGCCGCTGCCCAACCGGATGAGCCTGTGGTTTACTGCCCACGTGGTCGGCGAGTGGGTGGTCAAGCCGCCGGACTGGCTGGTCCGCAACGTCGTGCCCAGCGACAATATCGACGAGTTGCGCCGCATGGGCCGCGATCCGCTGATGATCTGGGGGGCGCGGTCGGACACCATCTACGGCCTGGTGGGCCTGATGGAGCGCGCCTGGAAGTCGAGCGGCGGCATCGCCGCGCCGACCGCCTGGTTCTACGGCGCCAACGACCACATCATTCCGCGCGAGCCGACGGTCGAGGCGGTGAACCGTCTGAAGTCGGGAGCGAAGACGGCCTACTACGCCAAGGGCTACCACCTGCTGCTGGTCGACAGGCAGGCCGAAAAGGTCTGGGCCGACGCCGAGGCCTTCTTGCGTGACACGCCCGGACCCTGGCCGCCGTCGGGCGCGCCGCCCATTCCCACGACGGTGGCCGCCATGACAGCGTTGGACCCGCCGAAGCCCGTCAAGGCGAAGGCGTCGCAGCCTCGGCGTTCGGGCTTGTGAGGCGCGGCGCGGGGGCGTACATCCCCGCCACGTTCATCCCGGCCGAGGCGAGACCGACAGCATGACCTTGTTCGATTCCCCCGATTTCGAGGGACATGAAGGCGTCCACGCTTTCTTCGACGAAAAAACTGGTCTGAAGTCGATCATCGCGATCCACTCGACCGCGCGGGGGCCGGCCGCCGGCGGTTGCCGCATGTGGGACTATTCCAGCGCCGACGCGGCCCTGACCGATGCGCTGCGCCTGTCGCGCGGCATGTCATACAAGAATGCCATGGCCGACCTCGACTTCGGGGGCGGCAAGGCGGTGATCATCGGCGACAGCCGCAGCCAGAAGACGCCGGAACTGTTCGAAGCCTTCGGTCGCGCGGTCGACAGCCTGGGCGGTCAGTACTGGACGGCCGAGGACGTCGGCGTCTCGCCGTCGGACCTGGAAAGCACCCGCCGAACCACCCGCTTCGTCGCCGGCCTGGAAGGCCACGCGGCGGCCTCGGGGGATCCGTCGCCGGTCACGGCCGAGGGCGTGTTCCGCGGCGTGCGCCTGTGTGTCGAGCGGGCCCTGCATCGTGACCTGAAGGGCGTCCACGTCGCCATCCAGGGCGTCGGCCACGTCGGCGCCTATCTGGCCGAAAAACTGCACGCCGCCGGCGCGGTCTTGACCATCGCCGACGTCAACCAGAACGCCTTGAACGAAGTGGCCGCCAAGACCGGCGCGACGATCGTGCCGACCGACGCCATCTTCGACGTCGAGGCCGACGTCTTCGCCCCTTGCGCCCTGGGCGGCGCGATCTCGGCCGCGACCTTGCCGCGCCTGAAGGTCAAGGTGATCGCTGGCGGCGCCAACAACCAACTGGCCGACGCCATGATCGGCCAGACCGTGTTCGATCGCGGGATCCTCTACGCGCCCGACTACGTGATCAACGGCGGCGGCATCATCAATGTGGCCGCCGAGATCCGCGCCCTGGAAGCGGGCGGCGCCTTCGATGGCGGCTGGGTTTCGACCAAGTTGGACCGTCTGGCCCAGACCCTGGCCGAGGTCATCGACCAGTCGATCGCCGAAAAGCGTCCGGCCAACCTGGTCGCCGACGAGATCGCCCGCGCCCGCATCGCGGCGGCGCGCGGCTAAAGACGGCGTTCGCGCGTTCTCCATGGGAGCCGATCCCATGGAGGCGCCGATGTCGCATCTCGACGAACTGAAGGAACAGCTGGAAGAGGCTGTCGCGGCCCAGGATTTCGACACCGCCGCCAAGCTGCGCGGCGAGATCGACTCGATCCAGCACAGCGCCAAGATCCGGGCCGTCGAAGCGCCCGCCCAGGCCGCGTATTTTCACCAGAGACGGACCGAAGAAGAGGGGCCCAAGCCGCCCTCGCGCTGACCGTCGGTCAGACGCCTACTTGCCGCGCACCGAGACCGTGACGCCGACGACCGTGTCCTTGTCGGAATAGTCGATCGAGGTCAGCTTGCGCCGCGTCGCCGTCAGCGAGATCAGGCTGTTGTTCTTGCGATATCCCAAACCGACCTGGCGGCTGCCGAAGCGGGCGAGCTTTTCTTCGCTGTAGCCGGCGTTGCGCCAGCCGCCGAGGGAGTCACGGATCAGGTTCAGGCCGTAGGCCTTGCCCGAGCTGGCGGCGAACAGCATCCAGCGGCCGCGGCGCAGGTCCTCGGCGGTGGCTCGGCTCTTGGACATGATGTTCGAGGCGCTCAGGGTCAGGCGCCTGACCGCGTTGGACTGCAGGCCCATGGGCGTGAAGGCCAACGGCTGGTCGTTGACCTCGACCTTCAGCACCTTCCCATAGGGACGGATCTCATGAACCCTGGTCAGGGCCAGGATGGGACGGTGGCGAGCAGGCGCTTCGGCCAGCACCCGTACGGTGGGACGTTGCGGTTCCGTCTTGGCGGGGGCGACCGTGGCTTCGACGACGGGAGTCGGCGTCGCGCCGGCCAGGCCTGCCTCGTCGAGACCGCCCGCGAGCGCCACCGTGGCGGCGGCGGGAGCGGCGTATTGCTCGACAGCGACCGCGCGCGACCGCTCGCCGCCATAGCGGGCGGTGGCGATCGGAGCGTCGGGATCATCAACATAGCTCGGTGAAGGCGCGGGCGCCGTCTCGGGGCCGCCGGCCAGGGTCAAGGTTTGGTTGAAGGGTTCAGGCGTATGAGTCGACAACGCCGTCGCGGTTCCCATGACCGCGAGGCCAGCCGTCGCCAGCAGACATCCGAGCGCGACTCGTCGCATGCTCGTTCAGCTCCCCCAATTCCCCTGGCGTCATGATTAATGACACCTTACCCGTCTGTATAGGCGTCTCGCGTGACAACTGCGCCGCGAGTGGGGGCAACGCCCGATTGGGAGGCGTTTTAGTGGCCTGGTTTGGGTTCGAAGGTCCGCTTTTCCTTCACCTTCAAGCAGGCCTCGTCGGGCTTCTGACCGTGTTGGGCCTTGGGTTCCGACTTGGGAAAGTTGAAGTTGGTCATCGGGTTCTGATTTTGGAAGCCGCTGGTCATGGGCTTTTTCTCCCGTAAGCCATTGAGGCTATCACGCGGCGCGGTCGATTTCGTCGATCAAACGCACGTCCACGGAGACGTGAAGACGGGACGTTCCCGGGTCGCCGATGATCGCGCCCGACACCGGCAACGCCTGAGCTGGCGTCCGGGTGGCGGCGACGCGGATCAAATCCGGCGACTCGACCAGCCCGTTCGTCGGATCGAACTCTAGCCAGCCCAGGTCGGGCAGGAAGACCTCGCACCAGGCATGGGTCGCCCCCGCGCCGCGGATGTGGGCCCCGGGCGAGTGGATGTAACCGGTGGCGAACAGGGCCGCGTAGCCGAGCCGGCGCAGGCCCTCGACCATCAGCCAGGCCAGGTCGCGACAGGCGCCGCCGCGCCGCTTCAGGGTCTCGACCGGCGTCTGCACGCCTTCCTCGGTGCGTGTGCAATATTCGAATTGCTGGTGGATCAGTTCGTTGACCCGCAGCAGGAAGGCCAGGGCCGGCTCGTCGCGATGGGCGTTCAGGCCGCGCAGCCAGCGCAGCAGCACCGCGTCCGGATCGTCGGTGACCGGCGCGATGAACGGCTCCAAGGTCGTCCGATCCTCGCGGGAATAGACGATCGGCGTCAGGGTGTCGGGGTTCTCGATCCTCTGTGGGGCCAGCGGGGCGGGATAGCGGTCGATGACCAGCTCGCTGGCCACCCGCATGGCGTCGGCCTGGCCGTCGGGCTGGAAGAAACAGACGCAGTTGCCGTTGGCGTCGTAGCTCCAGCGGGTGCCGCCGGGCGGGAAGAGGCGCAGGGAGGCTTCGACGATGCGCAGGGCGTGACTGTCGCGCGGACGGATCATCAGCCGCTGCGGTCCGAACCGCACCGGCCGTTCATAATAGTACCGCGTCTCGTGAAGGATGCGCAGCCGTCCCATGCCGGAGCCTCAACGCGCCGGCATGGCGCCGGTTCCGCTAGGCCAGGAAGCCGGCCTCGGCGAAGGCCAGCATCCGGTTCAGCAGCGCCACGACGTCGGCCTCGCTGGTCTGGCCTTCCGACAGCACGTTCAGGCGGTCGAACTCGGCGAAGCGATTGTTGTGCAGCATGCCCAGGGTGAAGTGCAGTCGCCAGTAGACCTCTTCCGGCGACAGATCCGGACGCGCGCGCAGCAGGGCGTCGGAGAAGCGGCGCAGGTGCGAGACGTCGGTCTTCAGCACGGTGCGGATCTCATCGGTGCCCTCGCTGCGGGCACGGATCAGGAACTGCAAAGAGATGCGGCGCTCGTGGTCGGGGGCCAGCCAGCGCAGGGGCGGGGTCAGCAGGGCGGCCAGGATCTCGCGCAGCGGCGGGGCGCCGTCGTTGCGGTCATTGGCCTCGTGCAGCATCTTGGCCCGCTCGCGGTTGAGCTCGGCCGTGCGGCGACGGAAGATCTCGAACAGCAACGCGTCCTTGGACCCGAAGTGATAGTTCACCGAGGCCAAGTTCACGCCCGCGGCGGCGGTGATGTCGCGCACCGATACGTTCTGGAAGCCGTGCAGCGCGAACAGGCGCTCGGCGGCGACGAAGACCAGGTTCTTGGTGGCGGCTTCGGTTTCGGCGGCCTCGACAACGCCTTCATTGAGAGAAGGCGAGGCGGCGTCGGTGGTCGGACTCACTACATATTCCCCTTTACCCGTAGGGAACTCTTACGTCCGTTCGAAATTGGCGCAAGCGTCAAGTATCGCTCCTGTAGCGTGTAACGACGTTCACGTTTAGGCTTTTCCGCTAAACCAGCAGGGAGCGCGCGATGATCGGCATGCTGACGGCCATGATGCTGATGAGCGGCCAGGCCAGCGCCCCCGCGCCCGGCGCCACGGACGATCCGGCCAAGGTCGATTCCGTCACCGTGACCGCCACCGGCAAGAAGGCCGCGCCGCTGCCGCCGTGGTCGCGCAAGATCGAGGGGATCGGCTGGCCATTCCTGGGCGTGGGCGAGGACAAGACGGTCATCACCTTCGCCAAGACCGGCAAGACGCCCGCCGGCGAGCCTTGGCAGCGGGTGTGGGTGCGCCACGAGTTCCGTCTGCCGCAAAGCGAGGCGGGCGTGACCTTCCGCTCCGAGCGCATGGCTCAGGATGTCGACTGCAAGGCCAAGGCGTTTCGCAGCTTGGCCGTCTATCGCTATCCCGAGAACAACCTGGGCGGCGAGGCGACGGCCTTCGCCTTCGAGGACCGGCAGTGGACCAAGCCCGAGCCAGGCGCCTTTGATGAGACGGTGGTCGAAGCCGCCTGCATGACGCCGAACGCGGGCTAACGGCGTAAGGCTTGGCGGCGCTGGACCTCCGGATCGACGGCGATGGCCCAGAGATAGACGTGCCGCGCTCGGGTTCCGACGGGCAAGGCCTTGAGCTGTTGGTGCTGGTCCTTGGTGAGGCGGAAGCGCTGATAGCCGCGCTCGGTCAGGCACTGGGCGAGGGCGGGGCGCACCTGTCGCACGACCTCGCGCCAAGGCTTGGTCATCCTGGAGTGCGCGGAGTCGAGGCTTTTGACGGTGTCATAGGCGGAGCTGTTGAGCGCGCCGCTGGTGTCGATCACGCCGGCCGCGTCGACCGGATCGATCACCGGCATGTCCATCGAGAACACCAGATCCACCATCGGGATGCTGACCGGCGCTTCCTGTCCCACCTTGTAGGCGCATTCGACCGCGTCGGTGCGGTACTGCAGGTAGGAGACGCCAGGCTTGCCCCAGCTTTCGTCGGACGGCGGGCGTTGGGCGACGGCGGGTAAGGCGACGGCCGCCAGGATGCCGGCGAGGCCGAGGCGGACGAGGCTTTGGCGAGACATGGACGGCTTCCGGCGGGTTCGCGTCCAGTGATAGCGCTAACGCCGTTCGTCGAGAAGTCTCAACCCGGGATGGCGGCCAGGCGTTCGACGGGACGCCCCATCCGGCCACGCCGCAATTGGCGCAGCAGCGGCCGGGCCACGGCGGTCCCGAGGATCAGCGGGGCCAGGAGCAGGGCCAGGGCCTTGCGGTGCGGGCTGTCCGCGCGCTTGAGGAAGTAGCGCACGAGGCCGCGGCCCTTGTGCCATTCGACGATGAGCGGGTTCTCGCGGCTGGTCGAACCGACGTGGACGATGCGGGCGTTGGGCTGGAACAGGACGCTGCCGCCCTGTCGGCGGGCGCGCCAGCACAGGTCGATGTCCTCGACGTGCAGGAAATAGCCCTCGTCGAAGCCGCCCAGGACGTGGAAGTCGGACGCCGACATATAGAAACAGGCGCCCGAGATCGTAGGGGTGTCCACCGGGTAGGACGGGGGGGGCTCGCCCTCCCGGTGGATCTCGAAGCGGCGCAGCGGGGGCAGAATAGCGCTAAGCTTCGAGAGGGTGAGCAGGGTGGTGACGGGCGTGATTTCGCCACGTCGCGCGCCCCGCTGTTCGCTGCCGTCGGTATTGAATACCCGGGCCCCGATGATGCAGGGCGAGGGCCGGTCGCGAGCCGCGTCGGCCAGGGCCGCCACCGCGCCAGGCGTCAAAAAGGCGTCGGGATTGAGAAAAATCAGCGTCTCGCCCTTGGCCGCCGCCGCGCCCAGATTAGCGGCGCGGGCGAAGCCGATATTGCCCAGGCCCTGCAGCAGACGCACGCGCGGCTCGCGCCGGGCCAGCTCACGCAGCCAGGCCGCGTCGGCCAGGGACGAGCCGTTGTCGACGATGATGAACTCCTCGACCCGCGGCTCGGCCAGGGCGTGGCGCACGCTTTCCATCAGGGCGGGGCCCGTCATGTAGACGACCATCACCAGCGACAGGCGCGGGGTGATCGCCAGGGCGGCGGCGCGGGAGTGGGCGGGCTCGATCGAGACGTACATGCTCTCGCTTCGTTCTAAATAGTTGCGTAAAAACTGTATGTGCGTTGATGATGACCCGCAAGGCTATTTCGAATGGCCGACAACGGATTGTTGCGTTTTTACGCAATGTGTAACAACTAGGGGAGCGCCCGCTTGTGGGCGCGGAAGCGGCTTTGCGATGTCACGAACGGCGATGAATCCCGCCAAGGCGGCGTTGACCAAGACCCTCCGTCGCGAGGCGGGGCGTTGGCTGAAGACCGCGCGCGAGGCCGCGGGCCTCACCCAGGCGGAGTTGGCCGAGAAGACGGGCCTGCGCTACTACACCTTCGTCTCCCAGGTGGAGAACGGTCTCGGCCGCGTGCCGATCGAGGCCCAGGCGATCTGGGCCGAGAGCCTGGGGCTTGATCCGGGCCAGTTCGCGCGCACATTGCTACGGTATTACGAGCCCGAACTGCATCGCCTGCTGTTCGACGGCGCCGCTGACGAGGCCGATCCGGCCCTCGCCGGGCGGGCGGCTCAAGCCTGACGAGTCGCGAGATGGGTGAGATCCTAGCTTTCAGCCCCCGGCCGCCGGCCAGTGACTGGTCCCCCAACGAGCGGGGCCTGCTGATGCTGCTCACCCAGCAGCTTTCGTCCAGCTATGGCGAGGTCGACGGCGTGTTCGGCCAGACCGATTCGGGCGACCCCTGGTACGTGGTCACCGACGCCAACCAGGACGTGCTGGTCCACATCGCCCGCATCGACGGCCAGTTCGTGGTGCATGATGCAGCGATCGACATGTTCCATCAGGTCGGCAGCCTGTGGGGAGCGCTGCGCCAGGTGCTATCCTCGAGTGTCGAGGACCCGGGCGGGGTCGTGGTGGCCTTCAATCCATCCAGCCGCGAGGCCCAGTCGTTCCTGTCGCTGGTCATCGCCGTGGGCCTCTATCTGGAGCTTCGCGGCCTGGACCTCGGCGAGGCGGGCCGCCTCAATTTCGAGAACCTGCCGCGCGCCGACGATCCGGCCATCGAGGGCGTGGCGTCCAAGCTGATCGCCGCCTTGAACCTCGAAGCCGATCGCGCCTCGGACCACGCGGCCTTGCCCGCCGCCGGGGCCGGCGCGGCCCAGGATCCGGCGACGATCAAACCCGAAGGCGACAAGGCGGTGGTCGTCGAGCCGCCGGCGCAAGGACTGCCCGGACTCTTCGCCGCGAAGGCCACTCACTTGATCGCCTCGGAATCGGCGTCATCGCCTCCGAGCGGCGGACCGACGCAGCCGCCGGCCGATCAGCCGAGCACGCCCGGCCTGGAGGGGCAGGGCTTCGCCGGAACCAAGTACGCCATGATCGGCACCGCCGGAAACGATGTGATGAAGGGCGGTCCGGGCGCGGACACGATCCATGGCGGCGCCGGTGACGACTATATCGACGGCGGCGGCGTGGGAACCGTTGGGGGCGCGAGCACCGGGCTGGCTGGCGCTGGCGCGGGCGGCGGAATCGACCGTCTGGACGGCGGCGCGGGTAACGACCGGATCGTCATGAACGCCCACGTCGTGGCCACTGGCGGGACCGGGGCCGACACCTTCCTGATCTCGGCCACGCCGCCGGCCGCCAAGGCGGACACGCTGCTGGGCGTGGTGCTCGACTATTCGGCCGCCAAGGGCGACCACCTGGCGGTGCTGGGCAAGGGGCAGGTCACCGTGGTCACCACCGCCTCGGTCAGTGACGTGCTGGCCGTCCAGGGCGCGACTCTGGGCGAGGCGACCGCTACGCAGGTCGCGGACGTGACCCACGCCGTCGCCGGGGCTCGCGTCGGTTTCGATATCGACGGCGACGGGCGCGAGGACGTGTTCATCCTTCTGGGCGGCGCCTCCGCGACGACGTTCCGCGTGGGAACGACAATCGCGAACGACCATGCGGCTGCTCCACCAGACGTGCCGCTGGTCGGGCAGCCCTCGACCGACATAGGCCACTTCGCCGATCCCACGACCCCGGTCCGCTGAGGCTGGCCGGCTCTAGCCGCGCACCAGCTCCCGCATCGCCTTGTCCAGGCCCTCGATGGTCAGCGGATACATGCGATCGCCGAGGATCTGCTTCATCACCCCAATCGACTGGGTGTAGTCCCAATGGCGCTCGGGCGTCGGGTTCAGCCAGACGCAGCTCTGGTAGATATCGGCGACCCGCTGCATCCAGATCGCGCCGGGCTCCTCGTTCCAGTGTTCGACGCTGCCGCCCGGATAGGTGATCTCGTACGGGCTCATGGTGGCGTCGCCGACGAAGATCACCTTGTAGTCGGCGGGGAACTTGTGGAGCACGTCGAAGGTCGGGATCTTCTCGGCGTGACGGCGCTTGTTGTCCTTCCAGACCGCCTCGTAGAGGCAATTGTGGAAGTAGTAGAATTCCAGGTTCTTGAACTCGGTCTTGGCGGCGCTGAACAGCTCCTCGCAGAGCTTGATGTGGCCGTCCATCGAGCCGCCGATGTCGAAGAACAGCAGCACCTTGATGGCGTTGCGGCGCTCGGGGCGCAGCTGGATGTCCAAATAGCCCTTCTCGGCCGTGCCCTTGATGGTGCCAGGCAGGTCCAGTTCCTCGGCCGCGCCGGTGCGGGCGAACTTGCGCAGGCGCCGTAGGGCGACCTTGATGTTGCGGGTGCCCAGTTCGACGCTGTCGTCGAGATTCTTGTACTCGCGCTTGTCCCAGACCTTCACCGCGCGACCGTGGCGGCTCTTGTCCTGGCCGATGCGCACGCCCTCGGGATTGTAGCCATTGTTGCCGAACGGGCTGGTGCCGCCCGAGCCGATCATCTTGTTGCCGCCCTCGTGGCGCTTCTTCTGCTCGCGCAGACGCTCCTGCAGGGTCTCCATCAGCTTCTCGAAGCCGCCCAGCGCCTCGATCTGGGCCTTTTCCTCGTCGGTCAGGAACCGCTCGGTCAGGGCTTTCAGCCACTCTTCGGGGATATCGGCGGCGAGGCCCTCGTTGACCGTCTCCAGGCCCTTGAAGACGTGGCCGAACACGCGGTCGAACTTGTCGAGGTTCTTCTCGTCCTTCACCAGGCTGGCGCGCGACAGGAAATAGAAGTCCTCGACCGAGCGGTCGATGACGTCCTTGTCCAGGGCCTCCATCAGCAGGAGGTATTCGCGCAGGCTGACCGGCACCTTGGCCTGGCGGAGCTCGGAGAAGAAGCGAAGGAACATCGGCGCGGCTTTCGAACAGATGTTCGGGAGAATGGAGGGTTCTCAAACGAGACGCAACTAGGGCGGAGAGCTTGCCCCCTCCGCGCCTGCGGCGCTCCTCCCCCGGAGGGGGAAGAAGGAACCTTCCGCCCGCCTTCGGGGCGGACGACCGCGAAGCGGTCAGGTGGGGGGAGGTCACCCTCTCCTGAGAATGAACTCCAGGTCCCGCGTCTCGCCGACCTTGAAGTGGTACTCGCCGACCTTCTCGAAGCCCATGCGACCGTACAGCTTCTGGGCCCCGAAGTTCTCGGAGAAGACCCCGATCCACAGCGGGCGCGGGCCGTCCTTCTCCAGCCAGTCCAGCGCCGCGTTCAGCAGCATCGAGCCGCGGCCGCCGCCCTGGTGGCTCTTCAGCACGTAGATCCGCTTCAGCTCGCCGTCCTCGGAGCGCGCCGCTTCGTGCGGCAGCTCGCAAGGGCCGGCCAGGGCGTAGCCGATGGCCTCGCCATCCTCGTCCTCCAGCAGCCAGGTGGCCTTGTCGGGGTGGGCCAGGTCGTTGCGTGTGCGTTCCAGCCCGTACGCATAGGCCAGGAAGGTCTCGAGGTCCTCGGGCGGATAGAGGTGGGCGAAGGTCTCGGTGAAGGTGCGGGCGCCCAGGCTGGACACGACATCGGCGTCATCGGCCGTGGCTCTACGAAGCGAATGGGGGCGGATGGTCGGGTCGGCTTTCACGGTCTAAGAGTCTCCCATGGTTGTCGCGCTTTACACCCATTTGGACATGCTCGACCACCGGCCCGGCGACGGGCACGTGGAGAGCCCGGAGCGTCTGCGCGCGGTGATCGACGCCCTGAACGACGACCCCAATCTGGAGCTGGAGCCGCAAGACGCGCCGATGGTCGATGTCGAGGATCTGCTGCGGGTGCACCCCGAGGCGTTCGTCGACGCCGTGCTCCGGTCGGCCCCCAAGACCGGACGGCTGGCCCTGGACCCCGACACCGTGCTCTCGACCGGCAGCCTGGCGGCGGCGCGCCGCGCCGCGGGGGCTAGCGTGGCGGCCGTGCGGGCTGTCGCGGCGGGCGAGGCCGAGCGAGTTTTCTGCGCCGTGCGACCACCGGGCCATCACGCCGAACCCGGGACGGCGATGGGCTTCTGCGTGTTCTCCAACGTCGCGGTGGCGGCTCGAGCGGCGCAGGCGGCGGGGCTGGGGCGGGTGGCGATCGTCGATTTCGACGTCCATCACGGCAATGGCACCCAGGCGGTGTTCGAGAACGACCCGACCGTGTTCTTCGCCTCGATCCACCAGTCGCCACTGTATCCCGGCACCGGCGATCCGTCCGAGACCGGCCTGGGCAACATCGCCAACGCCACCGTCGCGCCGCACGCCGCCCGCGAGGTCTGGCGGGCGCGATTCGAGGGGCTGATGGACAAGGTCGACGCCTTCGCGCCTGAGCTGTTGATCGTCTCGGCCGGCTTCGACGCCCACGCCCGCGATCCGCTGTCGGCGCAGAGCTTGACCGAGGACGACTTCGCCTGGGCGACCCGCGCAATCGTGTCGGTGGCGAACGCGCGGGCCAAGGGCCGGGTTGTATCGTCGCTCGAGGGCGGTTACGACCTCCAGGCGCTGGGGCGGTCCGCCGCCGCGCATGTACGCGCTCTTCAGGAGGGGTGAGAGGACGGCAAGGCCCGCTGGCCGACCGGCTTCTCCACAACATGGCCGACGTCACCATCGCCGACCAAGCGTCCCCGCCCGCGAAGCCGGGCGTCATCACCCTGGCTCGCCACGGGGAGCCCGCCCTGTCGCGTCAGGTCCGACTCAATGCGCCCGAATATGGCGCGTGGTGGAGCCGGTATGAGGAGGGCGGGCTGAAGGCCGGCCAGACCCCGCCGGACACGCTGATTCAGATCGCTCGCGAGGCCGACGTGATCATCGCCTCGACCCGACGCCGGTCGATCGAGACCGCCCGGGCGGTGGTCGGTGATCGGGCCTTCGCAACCGATCCGACCTTCATCGAGGCCCCGCTGCCGCCGCCGCCGTGGCCGCTCTGGCTCCGTATGTCGCCCAAGCGCCTCGGTTTCTTCGCCCGGTTCTGGTGGTGGTTCTTCAACAATCACGGCGGCCAGGAGACACGCAAGCAGGCCGAGGTCCGCGCTGGCCAGGCCGCCGACCTGCTGATCGAGCTGTCCGACGCTGGCCAGGACGTGCTGGTGCTGGCCCACGGCTTCTTCAACTGGATGATCGCCGACGCCCTGAAGGCGCGTGGATTGACGAAGCTGGTCGACGAGGGCCACGCCTATTGGAGCATCAAGCGCTTCCGTCGCGCCTGAAGCTTTCAAACCCTCTTCCCTTAACCACGCCTAGGCTCTAGGCCGTTGCCCGCGCCGGTCTAGGCCACTAGGCTGCCGCTGTTCACCTGAGAGTTGAAATGACCGACGCCACGAGCAATCCCGCTGACATCTCCAGCCTCAGCTTCGAGGAAGCGCTGGCGCAGTTGGAACGGATCGTGGCCGAGCTGGAATCGGGCCAGGCTCCGCTGGAGCGGTCGATCGACATCTACGAACGCGGCGCGGCCTTGAAGGCCCACTGCGAGAAGAAGCTGGAAGCCGCGCGCCTGAAGGTCGAGAAGATCGTCCTGGGCCAGGGCGGAGCTGTCGCCGCCGAAGCGGCCGAGTTCAACTGATGCCGGGCGCTTGTCCGCCGACCGAGGGGAGGCGCCCTTGACCGATCTCGCCAGGCGCGTCGTCCAGGCCGCCGACATCGTCACCGTGGCGCTCGACGAGCTGCTGCCGCGCGCCGACGGTCCGGAAAGCCGACTGACCGAGGCCATGCGCTATGCGGCGCTGGGGCCGGGCAAGCGGCTGCGGCCGTTTTTCGCCCTCGAAACCGGCAAGATGTTCGACCTGGCCGAGCGGCCGGTGCTGCGCGCGGCTTGCGCGCTGGAATGCATCCATGCCTACAGCCTGGTCCACGACGATTTGCCGGCCATGGACGACGACAATGTCCGCCGCGGCCGCCCGACCGTGCACAAGCAGTATGACGAGGCGACCGCCATCCTCGCCGGCGACGCGCTGCAGACGGCCGCCTTCGAGATCATGGCCCACCCCGACACCCACGACGACGGCCACGTCCGCTCGGAGCTGGTGCGCAAGCTGGCGATCGCCTCGGGCGCCCGGGGCATGGTCGGCGGCCAGATGATCGACATCCTGGGCGTCCGCGACGACCTGGGCGCGGTGGCCCGGATGCAGCGCCTGAAGACCGGCGCCCTGATCGCCTTCGCCTTCGAGATCCCGCTGATCATCGCCCGCGCCAAGGAGGCCGAGCGCGCCGCCCTGATGGCTTTCGCCCAGGACCTGGGCCTGGCCTACCAGATCGTCGACGACATTCTGGACGCCGAGGGCGACGAAAAGACCCTGGGCAAGGCCGCCGGCGGCAAGGACGCCGCCAAGGGCAAGGCCAACTACGTCACCCTGCTGGGGCTGGACGCGGCGAAAGAGCGCGTGGCGCTTCTTGCCGACCAGACTCGCTCCCATCTCGAAATCTTTGGCGAACGAGCCGAACATCTGCGCGAAAGCGTTGATTTCGTGCTGGACCGCCGCAATTGACCGCGCTTTCTTCAAACATGCCCACCAAAACGCCTCTGCTCGACACCATCGCCTCGCCGGCCGACACGCGGGGCCTCTCTCTGGCGGAGCTGAAACAGCTGGCCGCCGAGCTGCGGGCCGAGACGATCGACGCCGTGTCGGTGACCGGCGGCCATCTGGGCGCGGGCCTGGGCGTGGTCGAGCTGACCGTGGCCCTGCACCACGTGTTCGAGACGCCCAAGGACATCGTCATCTGGGATGTCGGCCATCAGGCTTATCCGCACAAGATCCTGACCGGCCGCCGCGACCGCATCAAGACGCTGCGCCAAGGTGGTGGGCTGTCGGGCTTCACCAAGCGGGCCGAGAGCGTCTACGACCCGTTCGGCGCGGCCCACGCGGCCACCTCGATCTCGGCGGCCCTGGGTTTTTGCGCCGCGCGCGACGCCAAGGGCGAGGACAACAGCGTCATCGCCGTGATCGGCGACGGCTCGCTGGGCGCGGGCATGGCCTATGAGGCGATGAACGCGGCGACCGACGCCACCAAACGCCTGATCGTCATCCTCAACGACAACGACATGTCGATCGCGCCGCCGGTCGGCGGCATGAGCGCTTATCTGGCCAACCTGGTCTCGGGCGGCGCCTACCGCTCGGTGCGCAAGCTGGGCAAGACGGTGGTCGAGAAGCTGCCGACCCCGATGCGCGAGGCCGCGCGCAAGGCGGAAGAATATGCCCGGGGCATGGTCACCGGCGGCACCTTCTTCGAGGAACTGGGCTTCCACTATGTCGGCCCGATCGACGGCCACGACATGGACGCCCTGGTCAGCGTGCTGAAGAACGCCAAGGCCTTCGGCGACAAGCCGGTGCTGGTCCACTGCGTCACCCAGAAGGGCAAGGGCTATGCTCCGGCCGAGGGCGCAGAGGACAAGCTGCACGCCGTGGCCAAGTTCGACGTGGTCACCGGCCAGCAGCAGAAGCCGGCCGCTGGCCCGCCCAGCTACACCAAGGTCTTCGCCCAGGAACTGGTCAGGCAGGCGGAAAAGGACGACAAGATCGTCGCCATCACCGCCGCCATGCCGTCCGGCACGGGCCTGGACATCTTCCAGAAGGCGTTCCCCGAGCGCACCTTCGACGTCGGCATCGCCGAGCAGCACGCGGTGACCTTCGCCGCCGGCCTGGCCGCCGACGGCATGAAGCCGTTCGCGGCGATCTATTCGACCTTCCTGCAGCGCGGCTACGACCAGGTGGTGCACGACGTGGCCATCCAGGGCCTGCCGGTGCGCTTCGCCATGGACCGCGCCGGCCTGGTCGGCGCCGATGGGCCCACCCACGCCGGCAGTTTCGACATCGGCTTCATGGGCGCTCTGCCCGGCATGGTGCTGATGGCCGCCGCCGACGAGGTGGAGCTGGCCCGCATGGTCGCCACCGCCGCCGCCATCGACGATCGCCCCAGCGCCTTCCGCTATCCGCGCGGCGAAGGCCTGGGTCTCGAGATCCCGGCCCACGTCGACCCGCTGGAGATCGGCAAGGGCCGTATCGTCCGCGAGGGGACCAGCGTCGCGATCGTCTCGTTCGGCACCCGCCTGTCGGAAAGCCTGAAGGCCGCCGATCTGCTGGCCGCGCGCGGCCTGTCGGCCACCGTCTGCGACGCCCGCTTCGCCAAGCCGCTGGACATCGACCTCCTGCTGCGTCTGGCGCGCGAGCACGAGGCGCTGGTCACGGTGGAGGAGGGGGCCATGGGCGGCTTCGGCGGCTTCGTGCTGCAGGCCCTGGCCGAGCACGGCGCCTTCGATCGCGGCCTGAAGATCCGCACCTTGTGCCTGCCGGACATCTTCCAGGACCAGGACAAGCCCGACGTCATGTACGCCCAGGCTGGTCTCGACGCCGAGGGCATCCTGCGCGGCGCGCTGTCGGCCCTGGGCATGGACAATGTCAGCGCGGCGGGCGCCGGGCGTAGGGCCTAGGCCCCGCAAGCCTTGAAGAAGGCCCGCACGTGGCCTCGGTCGGCGGACTCCGCGGCCAGGCTATGCCGCTCGCCTTTGCTCAGCAGCGCCAGATCGCCTGACTTCCGGAAACCCACCAGCGCGGGCGCGCTGGCATTGCCGCGCGCTTCCAGCAGACCGCCTTCGCTGAGGGCGTCTTGCACCTTGGCGGCGGCGAACCGGCTCTCGGTCCGGCCAGACGTCAGCACCACCTCGCCGCCCGACAGGCCGACGACCGAGACGTTGACCTGGTCCTGACCCGGGCGGCAGCTCATCATCAACACGACGTCGTCGCTGTTGGGACGGCCGTAGGCCAGGCGCGGCGTTTCGGCGCCATCGGCCAGATAGGCCCAGCGATAGCCGTCCATCCCGACCTTCTCATGCGCGCAGCCGGCAATTGCGGCGGCCAGCAGGCCCAGAGCGGTGAAGGCGGCGATGCGGGACGCCATGGCGGGTCCTCCTCGCCCGATCAACGCGGAGGCGGCCTGAATGGCTCCTGAATACGCATCGGGCGCGGCGGCCTTGCGGCTGCCGCGCCCGACGATCCTGGATCGCGGTCTTCAGATCAGAACGGCGAGAACTTCTCGACCAGCGACTGGCCGGCCGGGGTTTTTTGGACGCGGCTGATGTCGCCGCGGCCGCCGTAGCTGATGCGGGCTTCGGCGATTTGGGTGTGCTTGATGGTGTTGGCCGAGGAGATGTCCTCGGGACGCACGATGCCGGCCACGGTCAGCTGGCGCAGTTCGGCGTTGGTGCGGACTTCCTGGGTGCCCTGGATGACCATGTTGCCGTTCGGCAGGACTTGGCTGACCACGGCGGCGATCGTCAGGCTGATCTTTTCCGAACGGCTGACGCCGCCGGCCCCGGCGTTGCTGAAGGTCGAGTTGGTGCCGATGGCCTTGGACGGGTCGAAGCCGCCCGGCAGGACCTTGCCCAGGCTCGACTCGAGGCCCAGGAAAT
Source organism: Caulobacter sp. Root343 (assembly GCF_001425745.1). Lineage (GTDB taxonomy): Bacteria > Pseudomonadota > Alphaproteobacteria > Caulobacterales > Caulobacteraceae > Caulobacter. Next base: position 990,056 of record NZ_LMDF01000006.1, read on the forward strand.
GGTCGACGCCGGCGCCGGCGCTGGAGGTGCGCGAGCTGTTGGTGGCGTTCTTGGTGCTGGCGCTGTCGTCGATGTCGATCATGACGGTGACGATGTCGCCGACGCGGCTGGCGCGCTGGTCGTTGAAGAAGGCGCGGGCGCCGACCCGCCACAGCGAGTTGGCCGAAGCAGCCTGCGGCGAGGGCTCGCGAGCCGAGACATACTGCTGTTCCATCGGGGCCAGGGCGGCCGGATAGCCGACCGGGGCCAGCTGCGGGCCCTTCACGGCTTCGGTGACGGTGGAGCAGGCGGCCAGCGGGGCGAGCAGGACGACGGCGGCGAGGATGGCGGGGCGACGCATGGGGTGAAGACCTCTTAGCGAGCGGCGAAACGGACGGGTTGCGAACGGCCTTGCAAGGCCTGGGCCTGCGGACCGACGGCGGCGGCGCCAGGACCGGTCGCGACCGCCTGGATGATTTTCTTCGACAGCGTGTTCTGAACGGCGAAGACGTCGCCGGTGGCGGCGGCGGCCATGGCCTTGCCTTGAAGCGAAAGGGAAATTCCGCCGTCGTCATAGGTGACAGTGATCAGGTCGCCCGACTTGATGACCTGGGCGGCGCCCACGTCACGGCTCTGGACTGCGGCGCCTTCACGCAGGGGGCGCTTGGCCGCCAAGCCGATCACGGCGTCGGCGTCGCGGGGGGCGTCGGCCGGAGCGCCGGCCATCTTCGTCCAGACCAGGTCCTGTGGCTGGACGATTTCGCCGGCCGTGATGCTGCGGGCGTAGGCAAGAACTTCCACATTGGCGCGCGCGGCGGTCGCGCCGCCGCGGCCGTTGGCCGAGACGCCGCCGTTGTCGACGCCCTCGCGGACGATGATGCGGCGGATGCCGTTGGTGTTGGCCCAGTCGAAACCCGCCCGGCGTGCCGAGATCTGCACCTGGCCGGCGTCGAGCACGGCCGTCGGGCCCATGCGGGCGGCGACCACCATGTTGGCGGCCGGACCGGCGACGCCGTCGAACAGGTCGCCCAGGGTGATGCGGCCGTCGGCGTCGGTGGTGTCCATGCGCAGGCTCACCGCCGTTCCGGCGAAGGCCGGAGCGGAGAGCGCCGCGATGACGACGGTGGCGGCGGCGGCGAGCAGGAAGGTCTTCATGAGCTTACGACCGCAGTTGCGAGGTGGTTTGCAGCATCTGATCGGCCGTGGTGATGACCTTCGAGTTCATCTCGTAGGCGCGCTGGGCGGTGATCAGGGCGGTGATTTCCGAGACGGCGTCGACGTTCGACGCTTCGGTGTAGTTCTGCAGCAGGGTGCCGAAGCCCGGCTCGCCGGGGGCGGCGAGGTTGGCCGCGCCCGAGGCCGCGGTTTCCAGGTAGAGGTTGTCGCCGACGGCTTCGAGACCGCCTTCGTTCATGAAGTTGGCGAGCTGCAGCTGGCCCACGGTCTGCGGGGCCGGCTGGCCGTCGAGATTGACCTGCACCATGCCGGTCTTGCTGATCGTGATGCCGGTGGCGTTCTGCGGAATGGTGATGCCCGGCTGGACCAGATAACCGTCCTCGGTGACCACCTGGCCCTGGTCGTTGGTCGAGAAGTTGCCGGCTCGGGTATAGGCCGTCTCGCCCGAGGGCAGCAGTATCTGCAGGTAGCCCTTGCCCTGGATCGCGACGTCCAGCGGGTTGTTGGTCTGGGTCGGGGTGCCCTGCTCGGTGATGCGATAGACCGAGCCGGCCTTGACGCCGCCGCCGACCTGGACGCCGGTCGGGACGATGTTGCCGTCGCTGGACGACTGAGAGCCGGCGCGCTCGATCGTCTGGTACAGCAGGTCCTGGAACTCGGCCCGTTGGCGCTTGAAGCCAACGGTGTTCATGTTGGCGATGTTGTTCGAGATGACTTCGACGTTCAGCTGCTGAGCAGCCATACCCGAAGCGGCGGTGCGGAGAGCTTGCATCGCTGGCGTTCCTTAGTTGAGCTTGCCCAGACGCTCGACGGCGCTGCGCGAGAGTTCGGCGGTGTTGTCCATCATCTTGGCGACGCCCTCGTAGGCGCGCTGGATCTCGATCAGCTTGGTGATCTCGATCACAGGTTGGACGTTCGAGGATTCCAGCATGCCCTGGTGGATCTGAGCGTCCGTGACAGGCTGCGGGGTGGTGTTGGCGGTGTTGCGGTAGAGGTTGTCGCCATCCTTGGCGAGGCTGGCCATGTCATCCGGTCGCACCAGGCCGATCTTGCCGACCCGAATGGCGCCCTGGCTGACGATGCCGTCCTTGCCGATGGTGACCGGACCCAGTTTCGGATCGATCGTGATCTGGCCGCCGCCCTCGTCCATGAGCTGATTGCCGGCCTCGGTGACCAGAATGCCTTCAGGATTGGTCGTGAAGCGGCCGTCGCGGGTATAGCGCTCGCCGCTGGCGGTCTGAATCTTGAAGAAGGCCTGGCCCTCGATGGCGAGATCGAAGTCGCCGCCGGTCTTGGTCAGCGCGCCTTGGGTGAAGTTGCGGGCCACGCCGGAGTCCAGCACGAACTTGACCGGCGACGAACCGTCCAGGGTCTTGGCCGGCCTGGCCTGCTCGGTATGGACCATCAGGTCCTCGACCTTGAAGCCCGTGGTGTTGGCGTTGGCGATGTTATTCGCAGCGATGTCCAGCTCGCGGCGAAGCGTCATCTGGCGCGAGAGGCCGACGTAAAGCGCGTTGTCCATGGCGAGTTAACTCGGGCGGCTGGCGCGACAAATGCGCCGCATCCCTAGAAGCAACCTTCGTGCCAGAGCCAAATCGTTATATAAAACAAGGAATAGGAAGGTTAATGCGGGGGCGCGGGTCGGAGTCTGCCGGGCAGATTCAGCCTGCGACCAAATGGCCTCCAAAACACATCGTTAACCATGCCCCGGGCATGAGTACGGGTATAGATTCCAAGGAACCGCGCGCGTGGCCAAGAAACCCGAAAAGGAAGCTCCGGCTCCCGAAGGCGAAGAGGGCGCCGAGGGCGAAGCTCCCGCCAAGAAGAAACCGCCGATGCTGATCATCGCGATCGCCGGCGGCGTCCTTCTGCTGGCCGGCGTCGGCGGCGGCGCCTTCCTGCTTCTGAAGCCGAAGTCCGAGGCCGCCGCTGGCGAGCACGGCAAGGAAAAGAAGAAGGAAAAGAAGGAAGAAAAGGGCGGTCACGGCGAGAAGAAGGAAGGCGAGGGCGCAGCCGCGGCCGGCGGTCCGGCTCCCGTGATCAAGGAAGGCCCCGACGGCGTGGTCTTCTACACCCTGCCCGACATCGTCGTGAACATGCAGACGGCCGACGGCAAGTCGACCTTCCTGAAGCTGAAGTTGACCTTCGAGCTGCCCGATGAGGAGACGGCGGAGGCGCTGACGCCGAATCTGCCCAGGCTGCAGGACATGTTCCAGACGTTCCTGCGCGAGCTGCGTCCCGAAGACCTGAACGGCAGCCAGGGCACCTTCCAACTGCGGGTCGAACTGCTGCGCCGGGTGAACCTGGTCGCCGCGCCCGCCAAGGTGAATGCGGTCCTCATCGAGGAGATGCTGATCAACTAGGTCCTCGGACCGGTTGGGCGAACAATCATGGCGGACGAAATCGACGATCAGGCGGCGATGGCCCAGTGGGCCTCGCAAAATCCCCCCGGCGCCTTCGGTGAAGGCGGCGGCGATGGCGGCGGCGGCAACGAATTCGGCGACTTCTCCGGCGGCATGGGCGGCTGGGACGACGGCGGCGGCGAGGGCGGCTCCGAGCGCATCCTGAACCAGGACGAAATCGACAGCCTGCTGGGCTTCGATCTCTCCGGCGATGGCGGCGAGGATCGGACCGGCATCCGCGCCATCATCAACTCGGCTCTGGTCTCGTACGAGCGCCTGCCGATGCTGGAAATCGTCTTCGACCGCCTGGTGCGGTTGATGACGACCAGCTTGCGGAACTTCACGTCGGACAACGTCGAAGTCAGTCTCGACAACATCAGCTCGATCCGCTTCGGCGACTATCTGAACTCGATCCCGCTGCCGGCCATCCTGGCGGTGTTCCGGGCCGAGGAGCTGGACAACTACGGCCTGCTGACGGTCGACTCGAACCTGATCTACTCGATCGTCGACGTGCTGCTGGGCGGCCGTCGCGGCACGGCCGCGATGCGCATCGAAGGCCGTCCCTACACCACGATCGAACGCGTGCTGGTGCAGCGGATGATCGAGGTGGTGTTGCACGACCTGAAGAGCGCCTTCGAGCCGCTGCATCCGGTCGGCTTCTCGCTGGACCGCCTGGAGACCAACCCGCGCTTCGCCGCCATCGCCCGGCCGGCCAACGCCGCGATCCTGGTCAAGCTGCGCATCGACATGGAAGACCGTGGCGGCCGCATCGAGCTGCTGCTGCCCTACGCCACGCTGGAACCCATTCGGAAGATGCTGCTGCAGCAGTTCATGGGTGAGAAGTTCGGCCGCGACAACATCTGGGAAGGCCACTTGGCCACCGAGCTCTGGACCACCCAGATGGAGGTCCGCGCCGTTCTCGACGAGCAGCAGGTGCCGCTGTCGCGGGTGCTGAACATGCAGATCGGCGACACCCTGATGCTGAACGCCACGCCCGATAGCCTGGTCGAGCTGCGCGCCGGGGCCATCCCGCTGACGCGCGGCCGCATGGGCCGCCGCAACCATTCGATCGCCGTGCGCGCCGAGGCGCCGCTGACGCCCGCCGCCAAGAAGGCCGTGCAGAAGCTGAAATGAGCCTCGTCGCCTTCGCCATGAACGGGTTCCTCGCGGTGCTGCTGATCGCGGCGCTGGTCTTCGGTTGGCGTCTCGAGCGCCGCCTGAAGGCGCTGCGCGACAGCCACGAGGGCTTCGCCAAGGCCGTCACCGAACTGGACCAGGCCGCGGCCCGCGCCGAGCAGGGCCTCGCGGATCTGCGCGCCGCCACCGACGAGGCGGCCGAGACCCTGGCTCTGCGCATCGAACGCGCCCAGGCCCTGGCGGCTCAGCTGGATGACCGGGTCAACCGCCCGCTGCCATCGCCGACCCAGACTTCGGCGCCCCGCGCTGTCGAAAGGCTCGAACGCGAGATCCCGCCGCTGGCGCGTCCGGCGCGCGCGGCCGAGCCGACCACGCCGGCGGAGCGCCGCCTGAAGGCCGAGGATTTCGAGCGCCTGTTGGAGCGGGAAGACCGCATCCCGCCGACCGCCCGTACGCCCCTCGACGCGCCCGGCGCCCCTCGTGACCCTCCGCGCTCCCGGGCGCGGATCGATGATGACCTCTTCGACGGACCGGCCGACGGCTCGCGTCCCGGAAGCAACCCCAGAGCGCCCCGCCGATGAAGAACGTTCCGCGTATTCTGCCCCTGGTCGGCGTCGCCGTCGGCGGCGTGCTGGCGATCAACGCCATGGCCGGCGCCAAGTCGCTGCCGGACCTGCTGGGCGGGGCCAAGGCCTTCGCCGAAGGCGTCGTCAAGCCGGACGGCAAGAAGGGCGAGCAAGCCGCTTCGGCCGATGACGCGGGCCAACCGGCCGCCGCCAACGCCCCGCCGCCGCGGGTCTGCGCCCCATCCGCCGACGCCCTGGCCAAGGAAGCCGGCCTCTCGCCCGCCGAACTGCGCGTGCTGCAAAGCCTGGGCGCGCGCCGCGGTCAGCTGGACCAGCGCGAGCAGGATATCGACGTGCAGCTGCAGCTGCTGGCCGCCGCCGAAGCCAAGCTCGACGCCAAGATGCGGTCCCTGACCGGCCTGAAGGGCGACATCCAGGGCCTGCTGGGCCAGGTCGACAGCCAGAAGCAGGCCGAGGTCGACCGCCTGGTCACCGTTTATTCGGGCATGAAGCCCAAGGACGCCGCCGCCCGTATGAGCCTGCTGTCGGACGAAGTCCGCCTGCCGATCGCCGCCAAGATGAAAGAGCGCACCCTGGCCATGGTGCTCGCCAACATGTCACCGGGCGACGCCAAGGTGCTGACCGAGCGCCTGGCCTCGCGCATGGCCAATCCGGTGGTGGAGAAGGGCAAGGCCGCGATCGCCGACAACGCCGCCACGGCCCAGGGGGGCGCTTCGGGCGCCGCGCCGAACCAGCAGGCCGACGCCGCGCTGGCCGGCGGCTCGCCGACCGCTGCGCCCAAGGCCGCGAAGTCCGCTCCCAAAAAGGCCGGTTGAGGGAGGCCCATGACCCTTCGCCAGCTCCTGCGCGCCAGCGTCGCCGCCGCGTGCATCGCGGGGACGCTGGCGCCGTCCACGTACGCCGCGCCGCCGCCCGTCGCGGCGCGCGGTGCGTTGGACGTGCGCGTGGCGCAGGCGGCGGATTTCTCGCGCATCGAGTTCCACTGGGCCGGCGGCGCGAAGATGGTCTCGCACCGCGACGGCCAGACCCTGGTGATGCGGTTCAGCCGCGACGCCAATCCCGACCTTTCCAGCCTGAAGATCGCTCCGCCGCGCTGGGTGAAGGCCTCCGAGGCCCGCCACATCAACGGCGTGCTCGAGATCGTCGTCACCCTGACCGACGACGCCGACGCGCGGCTGGGCAACGCCGATGGCGTTGATTTCGTCAACATCTTCGCTCGTCCGGGCGCGCCGCCGACCAGCCAGGCTACGACCCCCGCCGCGCCCGTTGGCCGTCCCAATCCCATGCCCGCCGGCGGTGTGGTCAAGGTCGAGCTCGAGCGCCAGGACCAACAGGTCACTCTGGTCTTCAACTGGGCCGCGCCCGCCGGCGCCGCCGTCTTCCGGCGCGGCGAGGCGATCTGGATCGTGTTCGACACGCCCGCTCGCCTCGACATCGGCAAGCTGCCGACGTCTGGCGCGCGCTATTCGAAGATCCAGGCCTTCAAGGGCGCCGACTACAGCGCCCTGCGGCTGGTCGCCCAGGCCGGCACGCCCTACGTCGCCGAAGGGCAGGGCGCACTGTGGAAGATCAGCCTGGGTCCGGGGAACCAGGAGACGCCGGACGTCATCAAGGTGGCGCGCGACGAGAGCGTGCACCCGGCCACCTTGTCGGCCACCGTCTCTGGCGTGACCAAGGCCGTCTGGGTCGACGACCCGGCCGTCGGCGACAAGATGGTCGTCGCTCCCGCCCTGGCCCCCTCCAAGGGCCTGCCGTCACGCCGCGAATATGTCGAGATGGCGCTGCTGCAGTCCGTGCAGGGCCTGGCCGTCGAGACCTACGCCACCGACCTGCTGGTCCAGGCGGACGGCGATCTGTTGCGCATCGGCCGGCCCAAGGGTCTCGTCCTGTCGCCGATCTCCGCCTCGACCCCGCCGGAGGAGGCCGCCGCCGGCGCCCCCCAGCCGATGTCGATGCCGGCCCTGATAGACTTGGACAACTGGCCCAAGACCGGATCGGGCGGCTTCCTGACCCGCTACAACGCGCTACAGGGCGCGATACCCGCCGCGCCGGAAGGCGACGGCAAGGATAGCGACACCGGCGCGCGCATGGCCTTGGCCCGCTTCCTGGTCGGCTCGCAGATGTCGTTCGAGGCCATCGGCGTCCTCAACGCCGCGGGCCGCAAGCACCAGACCCTGCTGGGCGACGCCGAGTTTCGCGGCCTGCGCGGCATGGCCAAGGTGATGGCTGGACGCCTCACCGAGGCCGACGCCGACTTCTCTTCGCCGGTCTTGTCGGACGACCCATCCAGCGCCCTTTGGCGGGGCTATATCTCCGCCAAGCAAGGCCAATGGGCCGACGCACGGGCCAAGTTCGTCGGCGGCGCCCGGGCGCTCGACCTGTTTCCGCCGCTCTGGCGCGCCCGTTTCCTGCATGCCGAGGCTCAGGCGGCGCTCGGCGTCGGCGACCTGACGGGCGCCATGCAGTTCGTGACCAAGGCCTTGGCCCAGCCCAAGATCCCGATCGAGGACCAGCTCGATATCCGCCTGACCCAGGCGCGCATCTTCGAGGCCAAGGGCGAGAAGGTCCGCGCCCAGCGCATGTTCCAGGCCATCGCCCGCGCTCCGATCGACCGCCTCGCGACACCGGCCCTGCTGCACGCCACCCAGATCGGCTACGCCAAGGGCAAGATCAGCGCCGCCCAGGCCGCCACCACCCTGAACCAGCTGCGCTATCGCTGGCGCGGCGACGGGGTGGAGCTGGAAGTCATCGGGGCGCTGGGCAAGCTGTTCATCGACCAAGGTCGCTATCGCGAAGCGCTGGAGGTGCTGCGCTCGGCCGGTCGCCAACTGCCTGATCGCCCCGAAGCGGTGGCGCTGCAGAACGATCTCTCCAACACCTTCCGCCAGCTGTTCCTGCAAGGCTTGGCCGACGGCATGCAGCCAGTCCAGGCCGTGGGTCTGTTCTATGACTTCCAGGACCTGACGCCGATCGGCGCCGATGGCGACCAGATGGTCCGCAATCTGGTGCGCCGCCTGGTCGATGTCGACCTGCTGGACGACGCGGCCAAGCTCTTGAAATACCAGGTCGACAATCGCCTGAACGGCGTGCCCAAGGCCCAGGTCGCGACCGACCTGGCCTGGATCTACCTGATGAACAAGAAGCCGGAGGACGCGTTGGACACGATCAACGCGACCCGTTCGACGATCCTGCCGCCGGCCCTGAACGCCGAGCGCCGGCTGGCCACGGCCCGCGCCCTGATGAGCCTGGGCCGCTATGACGATGCTCTCGAGCTGATCGAGAAGGACAACAGCCGCGACGGCCAGGAAATCCGCGCCGAGATCGCCTGGAAGCAGCACACCTGGCCGGCGGCCGGGGCGCTGTACGAGCGTTCGCTGGGCGATCGGTTCAAGACGCCCGGCGCGCTGAGCCCCGGCGACGAGGCCCGCCTGCTGCGCGCCGCTGTGGCCTACAGCCTGGCCGACGACGACGCCGCGCTGGGCCGCCTGCGTCAGCGCTGGAGCGGCTTCATCGACCTGGCGGGCAATCCCGACGGCTTGCGCGTGGCCCTGCAGGGCTTGAACGCCGAATCGCTGTCGGCCTCGGACTTCGGCCGCGTCACCGCCGACAATGAGGCCTTCAACGGCTGGATCGGGCGGATGAAGGACAAGTTCCGCACCGGCCAGCCCGCCGGTTCGCCAGTTCGCGCGGGCAAATAAGGCAGAGAATTTCCGTACGTGCGGTCATCGGCTGTCGTTCGAGGCATGAGCGCCCTCGAAGCGCTTTCATGCGCCTGAAAAATACCCGCTTAAACCGGAATGGTCTTATGGCGGGCTCCAGACGTTTAGCCTAGTTAGGGCCCGCCGAACGTCCCATATGGCGGGAGGCGCCGGGACCGCTTGCCATTTTGTCGCAGGCATGTCATGACAACGTTGTCATAGGGTGGACGACCTTGGTTAAGAAAAACGACGACGGCGAAAATGGCCGCGAAGTTCTGGTGCTGCTGGGCGGCGCGGGCGATCTGGCCCTGCGGATGCTGCTGCCCTCGCTCTATTTCCTGGAAGTCGACCGCCTGCTGCCGCACGACCTGCGGATCGTCGGGGTCGCCCGCGCGGAACATGACGCCGCCAGCTACAAGGCGCTGGTCCGCGAGCAGCTGGCCAAGCGCGCGACGGTGGAGGAGGCGGCCTGGAACCGTCTCGCGGCCCGCCTCGACTACGTGCCGGCCAACATCACCAGCGAAGACGACACCAAGAGACTGGCCGAGCGGATCGGCGAGCACGGCGACCTGGTCATCTTCTTCTCGCTGTCGCCCAGCCTGTATGGCCCGGCCTGCCAAGCCCTGCAGGCCGCGGGCCTGACCGGTCCCGAGACGCGCCTGATCCTGGAAAAGCCGTTGGGCCGTGACTTGGAAAGCTCCAAGGCCACCAACGCCGCCGTCGCCGCCGTGGTCGACGAAAGCCAGGTCTTCCGCATCGACCACTACCTGGGCAAGGAAACGGTCCAGAACCTGACCGCCCTGCGTTTCGGCAACGTGCTGTTCGAGCCCCTGTGGGACCGCAACACGATCGACCACGTGCAGATCACCATCGCCGAGACCGAGAAGGTCGGCGACCGCTGGCCCTATTACGACGAGTACGGCGCGCTGCGGGACATGGTGCAGAACCACATGCTGCAGCTGCTGTGCCTGGTCGCCATGGAGGCCCCGTCGGGCTTCGACCCCGACGCGGTCCGCGATGAGAAGGTCAAGGTTCTGCGCAGCCTGCGCCCCTTCACCAAGGAGACGGTGGCCCACGACACCGTGCGAGGCCAGTACGTGGCCGGCGTGGTCGAGGGCGGCGCGCGCGCCGGTTATGTCGAGGAAGTCGGCAAGCCCACCAAGACCGAGACCTTCGTGGCCATGAAGGTGGCGATCGACAACTGGCGTTGGGACGGCGTGCCGTTTTTCCTGCGCACGGGCAAGAACCTGCCTGACCGCCGCACCCAGATCGTCGTCCAGTTCAAGCCGCTGCCGCACAACATCTTCGGCCCGGCCACCAACGGCGAGCTGTGCGCCAACCGGCTGGTCATCGACCTGCAGCCGGACGAAGACATCTCGCTGACGATCATGAACAAGCGGCCTGGCCTGTCGGAAGAGGGCATGCGCCTGCAGTCGCTGCCGCTGTCGCTGTCGTTCGGCCAGAGCGGCGGCCGTCGTCGGATCGCCTACGAGAAGCTGTTCCTGGACGCGTTCCGAGGCGATCGCACCTTGTTCGTGCGCCGCGACGAGGTCGAGCAGGCCTGGAAGTTCATCGACGCCGTCTCGGCCGCTTGGGCGGAGGCCGGCATCGAGCCCGCGCCCTATGCGGCGGGCACCTGGGGACCGCAGTCGGCGCAGGGCCTGATCTCGCCCGGCGGCCGGGCCTGGAAGGCCTGACGATGGCCAAGCTGGAAGCCTTCGGCTCGCGCGAAGCCCTCTATGACGCCGCCGCCTCGATCCTGGTCGGGGCGCTGACGACGGCCGTGGCGACCCACGGCCGCGCGGGCTTCGCCGCGACCGGCGGCACGACGCCGGCTCCGGTCTATGACCGCCTGGCCACGCTGACCGCGCCTTGGGACAAGATCACCGTCACCCTGACCGACGAGCGCTTCGTCCCGCCGACCGATCCCGGCAGCAACGAGGGCCTGGTCCGTCGTCACCTGCTGGTGGGCGAGGCGGCCAAGGCTCAGTTCGCGCCGTTGTTCTTCGAGGGCGTCAGCCACGAGGACAGCGCACTGAAGGCGCAAGCCGGCGTCGACGCCGCTGCGCCGTTTGGCGTGGTCCTGCTGGGTGTCGGCCCCGACGGCCACTTCGCCTCGCTGTTCCCGGGCAATCCGGTGCTGGCCCGTGGCCTGGACCTGGCGTCCGAGCGCTCGGTGCTGGCCGTGCCGCCGGGCGATCCGGCGCCGGACATTCCGCGTCTCAGCTTGACCCTGGCCGCCCTGACCCGCACCGACCTGATCGTGCTGCTGGTCACCGGCGCGGCCAAGAAAACGTTGTTGGAAGGCGACGTCGATCCGGCCCTGCCGGTCGCCGCCATCCTGAAGCAGGACCGCGCCAAGGTCCGCATCCTCTGGGCGGAGTAGATCGCCATGAGCCTGAACCCGGTCATCGCCGAAGTCACCGCCCGCATCGTGGCCCGCAGCAAGGACAGCCGCGCGGCCTATCTGGCCAACATGCAGCACGCGATCGACAGCCAGCCCGGCCGGGCCAAGCTGTCCTGCGCCAACTGGGCCCACGCCTTCGCCGCCTCGCCGGGCGTCGACAAGGTCCGCGCCCTGGACCCGAACGCGCCCAACATCGGCATCGTCTCGGCCTATAACGACATGCTGTCGGCCCACCAGCCGCTGGAGGAATACCCGGCGCTGATCAAGACCGCCGCCCGCGAGGTCGGGGCCACCGCCCAGTTCGCCGGCGGCGTGCCGGCCATGTGCGACGGCGTCACCCAGGGCCGTCCGGGCATGGAGCTGTCGCTGTTCTCGCGCGACGTCATCGCCATGGCCACGGCCGTCGCCCTGACCCACGACGCCTTCGACGCGGCGCTCTATCTGGGCGTCTGCGACAAGATCGTGCCGGGCCTGGTGATCGGGGCCCTGACCTTCAGCCACCTGCCGGCCCTGTTCGTGCCTGCCGGCCCGATGACCTCGGGCCTGCCCAACAGCGAGAAGGCCCGTATCCGCGCTCTCTACGCCGAGGGCAAGGTCGGTCGCGCCGAGCTCTTGGAAGCCGAGAGCGCCAGCTATCACGGCCCGGGCACCTGTACCTTCTACGGCACCGCCAACACCAACCAGATGCTGATGGAGCTGATGGGCTTCCATCTGCCCGGCTCGGCCTTCGTCCACCCCAACACGCCGCTACGCGAGGCCCTGGTCAAGGAAGCCGCGCGCCGCGCCGCCGCCGTCACCGCCAAGGGCAACGAATACATCCCCGTCGGCCGGATGATCGACGAGAAGTCGATCGTCAACGGCGTGGTCGGCCTGATGGCCACCGGCGGTTCGACCAACCTGGCCCTGCACATGGTCGCCATGGCCCACGCGGCCGGCATCCTGCTGACGCTGGAAGACCTGGACGACATCTCCAAGGCCACGCCGCTCTTGGCCCGCGTCTATCCGAACGGCTCGGCCGACGTGAACCACTTCCAGGCCGCCGGCGGCATGGCCTTCGTGATCCGCGAACTGCTGAAGGCCGGTCTCGTCCACGAGGATGTCCAGACCATCGCCGGCGCCGGCCTGTCGCTCTACGCCCAGGAGCCGCACCTTGAGGACGGCGTCCTGACCTGGCGCGAGGGTACGCAAGAGAGCCTGGACACCGCCATCGTGCGGCCCGTCTCCGATCCGTTCAGCAAGGAAGGCGGCCTGCGCCTGCTCTCCGGCAATCTGGGGCGCGGCGTCATGAAGATCTCGGCCGTCAAGCCCGAGCACCACGTGATCACCGCCCCTGCCGCCGTGTTCCAGGAGCAGGAAGACTTCATCGCCGCCTTCAAGCGCGGTGAGCTGGATCGCGACGTCGTGGTCGTGGTCCGCTTCCAGGGGCCGTCGGCCAACGGCATGCCCGAGCTGCACAATTTGTCGCCGTCGATCTCGGTGCTGCTGGATCGCGGCTATAAGGTCGCCCTGGTCACCGACGGGCGCATGTCAGGCGCCTCGGGCAAGACCCCCGCCGCCATCCATGTGACGCCGGAAGCCGCCAAGGGCGGACCTCTGGCCTATGTCCGGGACGGCGACGTGATCAGCGTCAACGCCGAGACCGGCGAACTGAACATCCTGGTGGACGAGGCGGCGCTGCTGGCTCGCACCCCAGCGAACGTCCCGGCGAGCAAGCCGGGCTTTGGTAGGGAACTGTTCGGATGGATGCGGGCGGGGGTCGGCGCCGCCGACGCCGGCGCGTCCGTCTTTGCTTGAGGAAGCGCTAGGTCATGGACGGCAATCACACCGGGGGGCTCGGCCTCGTCGGCGACATCGGCGGCACCAACGCCCGCTTCGCCCTGGTCGAATTCGACGGTCAGGACCCGCGCCTGATCGAGCCGACCGCCTATAAGGGCGAGGACTACGGCACGGCCGAGGACGCGATCGCGCACTACCTGCAGAAGGTCGGGGTCAGACACCCGGACCAGGCGGTGGTCGCCGTGGCGGGGCCGATCGAGCACGGCTCGGTCCACATGACCAACCTTGACTGGCGGATTTCGGAGGACAGCCTGCGTCGCGCGGGTGGCTTTCGCACCGCCAAGCTGATCAACGACTTCACCGCCCAGGCCCTGGCCGCGCCGCGCCTGAGCCCCAAGGACCTGCGCCAGATCGGTCATCTGCCGACCTCGGGCGAGGGGGACCTGGCCATCCTTGGCCCGGGCACCGGCTTCGGCGTCGCCGGCCTGGTGCGTCGCCACGGTCAGGAGATCCCGCTGGCCACCGAGGGCGGCCACGTCGCCTTCGCGCCGCTCGACGAGGTCGAGATCGAGGTGCTGCGCGCCCTGACCAAGCAGCTGGACGGCGGCCGCGTCTCGGTCGAACGCATCCTGTCGGGACCGGGCATGGAGGATCTGCACCTGGCCCTGGCTCAGGCCGAAGGCCGCAAGGTCGACGCCCTGGCCGCCAAGCAGATCACCGAACGCGCCGTCGAGGGCTGCGCCGACTGCCTGGCTACCGTGAACCGGTTTTGCGCGGTGCTCGGCTCGACAGCCGGCGACATCGCCCTGACCCTGGGCGCGCGCGGCGGCGTGTTCATCGCCGGCGGCATCGCGCCCCGGATCATCGACATCCTGGAAAAGAGCCCGTTCCGTGAACGCTTCGACGCCAAGGGCCGCCTGTCGGGCTTCACCCAGGCGATCCCGACCCACGTCATCCTGCATCCGCATACGGCGCTGATCGGCGCGGCGGTGGCTCTGACGCCGGAGGGCAGGGCGGCGGTCTCGTAGAGAGCCACGCCAAGCCGGGTTAGCGCGCCGCCTTGAGCACGGCGGCGCGGCCGGTCAGCAGTCTGGCGCACTGAGTGGCGTCGAGGTCCATATCGGACAACTTGTCCTGCTCCTTCCAGAAGTCGAAATAGGCATGAGCCTTGTCTTCGACCTTCAGAGGGAAGCGGTTGGGAGCATAGAGTTCTGCGAGATAGGCGTCCGCCTGGGCGCGTGTGAGGTGCGCCGAACAGACGGTGACCGCCTGAACCATGTCGGCCCCTGCGCGCATGTATGGAGTCTGCCAGCTTGCGTAACCTGTCGGCATAAGGATGGCGTCGGTGGCGTTGCGCACCAGGATGTCGTCGCTCAGCGGAGAGTCGGAGACGATGTCGCGAGCCGCCGGATCGTGAGCGATTTCACGGCAGGTGGCGATGATCTTCCGGGCCTGGTTGCGGACGTTTTCGGCGAGGCTGGCTTCGTCTTCGTGACCGCCTTGAGACATCGCCTTGATGTTCTCCTGGGCTTGCTGCATCGCATGGTCCATGGCGTTCTTGATGTAGGTGTAGGACAGGGTCTCCGAGAAGCCGGCGCGAGCGCCCAACGCGATGGCGTCATTCGCATAGGCCTCGATCCTGTCCTGATGGACCTCGAAACCGAATTCCTGACAGACCGTCGCTTGCCCCGCGTAGCGGCCCAGTTGGTTCAGTCTCGCGACCGGGTCCTGCTCGACCTGAGCGGTGGCCGAGGTGACGCTCAACGCGCCGAGCGCGGCCGCCATGGCCAGCGTCTTCCAATTCAACATCCGCATCCCCCAAGGCGCCCTAGACGCCGCAACTCTCGGATAGCGCGCTCCATCTGAGGATGTAAAGTCTGACCACCCTTCGTTTCGAGGGAGGGACCTCTTGGGGCTCGCCATGACAAGGTTGTCATGGCTTAGTATTCGCCAAACCGAACGAATCGGGACGGCGAGGAACGGAATTGAGCGCCAAGATCACGATCCACGACGTCGCCCGCGAGAGCGGGGTCTCGATCAAGACCGTCTCGCGGGTGCTCAACCGTGAGCCCAACGTCAAGGCCGACACCCGCGATCGGGTGCAGGCGGCCGTGGCGGCGCTGAAGTATCGGCCCAACATCTCGGCTCGCAGCCTGGCGGGCTCGAAGGCCTATCTGATCGGCGTCTTCTTCGACAACCCCAGCCCCGGCTACGTCACCGACGTGCAGCTGGGCGCGATCGCGCGGTGTCGGCAGGAGGGCTACCACCTGATCGTCGAGCCGATCGACTCGACCGGCGACGTCGAGGACCAGGTCGCGCCGATGCTGGCGACGCTGCGCATGGACGGGGTGATCCTGACCCCGCCGCTCAGTGACCATCCGCTGGTTCTGGCCGCGCTGGAGCAGGAGGGCGTGCCTTACGTCCGCATCGCGCCGGGTGGCGACATCGATCGCGCGCCGTGGGTCAGCATGGACGATCGCTTGGCTGCCTTCGAGATGACCAAGCACCTGATCGGCCTGGGCCACAAGGACATCGGCTTCATCATCGGCCATCCTGATCACGGCGCGTCGCATCGCCGCCACCAGGGCTTCATCGACGCGATGCGCGACGCGGGCCTGCCCATTCGCGACGACCGGATGGAGCAGGGCTGGTTCTCGTTCCGCTCGGGCTTCGAGGCGGCCGAGCGGCTGCTGGGCGGCGCCGATCGGCCGACCGCGATCTTCGCCTCGAACGACGACATGGCGCTGGGTGTGATGGCCGTGGCCAACCGGATGCGCCTGGACGTGCCCCAGACCCTAGCCGTCGCCGGCTTCGACGACACGCCCGGCGCCAAGATCACCTGGCCGCAGCTGACCACCGTGCGCCAGCCCATTTTCGCCATGGCCGGCGCCGCCGCCGACATGCTGATGCATGGCGTCGAGCAGGAAGAGGGGGCGCCGCCGCCGTCCCGCCTGCTGGATTTCGAGCTGGTGGTTCGAGAATCCACCGCGCAGCCGGCCGATTAGACGCTTTTCGGGTCGCCGGGACGTGTTACCGCAATCATAATGTTCTTGACAGCGCTGTCCGATCTACGTGACATCAAGGCGATCAAGACGGTCGCCCACGGAAAGGCGGCGTCAGGAGGAAACGCCATGACCTCGCCTGGCCTGACCAGCGCCCGTCGCACCTTGTGTGCACGATCACTCCCCTCCAAGCGGACCTGACCGCTTTTCTTTCGCTCGGCGCGGTAACCCCGCAAGCGCCGCGCCGAGCGCCTTTCTCGACATTTCGCGAGGTCCGCCGGGGGGCGGGCGTATCCTGGGAAACATCATGTCCGTATCTGGTCGTCTCGTCCGCGCCTCCGCGGTGGCCCTTATCCTTGCCGGCGGCCTGGCGGGGACCGCTTCGGCCCAAACCAATCCGGCCGCCGTCGCGCATCCCGAGATCTGGCCCAAGGCCGCCAGCCCGGCGGCGATCACCGACGCCAAGACCGAGGCCTTCATCACCCAGCTGATGAGCAAGATGAGTGTCGAGGAGAAGGTCGCCCAGACCATCCAGGCCGACGGCGCCTCGATCACCCCGGAGGAGCTGAAAAAGTACCGCCTGGGCTCGGTGCTGGTGGGCGGCAACAGCGCGCCCGACGGCAACGACCGCGCCACGCCGCAGCGCTGGGTCGAGTGGATCCGCGCCTTCCGCGCCGCGGCGCTGGAAAAGCGCGGCGGTCACCAAGAGATCCCGATCATCTTCGGCGTCGACGCCGTACACGGGCACAACAACGTCGTCGGCTCGACGATCTTCCCGCACAATATCGGCCTGGGCGCGGCGCGCGATCCCGACCTGATCCGCCGGATCGGCGAGGCGACCGCCCAGGAAATGGCCGCCTCGGGCGCCGACTGGACCTTCGGCCCCACCGTGGCCGTGCCGCGCGACGAGCGCTGGGGCCGCGCCTACGAGGGCTATGCCGAGGACCCGGAGGTCGTGAAGACCTACTCCGGCCCGATGACCCTGGGCCTGCAAGGCGCGCTGGTCGCCGGCAAGCCGCTGGCGGCGGGCCACGTGGCCGGGTCGGCCAAGCACTTCCTGGCCGACGGCGGCACCGAGAACGGCAAGGATCAGGGCGACGCCAAGATCTCCGAGGCTGATCTGGTCCGGCTGCATGCCGCGGGGTATCCGCCGGCCATCGACGCCGGCATTCTGTCGGTGATGGTCTCGTTCTCCAGCTGGAACGGGGTCAAGCACACCGGCAACAAGAGCCTGGTGACCGACGTGCTGAAGGGGCGGCTGGGCTTTCAGGGCTTCGTGGTCGGCGACTGGAACGCCCATGGCCAGGTCGAGGGCTGCACCAACACCAACTGCGCCCAGGCCTACAACGCCGGCATGGACATGATGATGGCCCCCGACAGCTGGAAGGGGCTCTATGACAACACCCTGGCCCAGGTGAAGGCCGGCCAGATCTCGATGGCGCGGATCGACGACGCGGTGCGCCGCATCCTGCGCGTGAAGGTCAAGGCGGGGCTGTTTGAGGACAAGCGCCCGCTGGAAGGCAAGTACGAACTGCTGGGCGCGCCCGCGCACCGCGCCGTGGCCCGCGAGGCCGTCCGCAAGTCGCTGGTCTTGCTGAAGAACCAAGGCGTGCTGCCGCTGAAGAGCTCGGCCCACGTGCTGGTGGCCGGCGACGGCGCCGACGACATCGGCAAGGCCGCTGGCGGCTGGACCCTGACCTGGCAAGGCACGGGCAACAAGAACAGCGACTTCCCGCACAGCCAATCGATCTATGGCGGCGTCGCCGAAGCCGTGAAGGCCGGCGGCGGCAGCGCCGAGCTGTCGGTCTCGGGCGACTTCAAGACCAAGCCCGACGTGGCCATCGTGGTGTTCGGCGAGAACCCCTACGCCGAGTTCCAGGGCGACATCGCAACGGCCGAGTACCAGCCTGGCGACAAGACCGATCTGGCCTTGCTGAAGAAGCTGAAGGCCGCCGGAATCCCGGTGGTTTCGGTGTTCCTCAGCGGCCGCCCGTTGTGGACAAATCCCGAGATCAACGCCTCCGACGCCTTCGTCGCGGCCTGGCTGCCGGGCTCGGAAGGCGGCGGCGTCGCCGACGTGCTGGTGGGCGACAAGGCCGGCAAGCCGCGCCACGACTTCCAGGGCAAGCTGTCGTTCAGCTGGCCCAAGCGCGCCGACCAGGAGCCGATCAATGTCGGCGACAAGAACTATGACCCGCTGTTCGCCTACGGCTACGGCCTCAGCTACGCCAAGCCAGGCAAGGTTGCGGCGCTGTCGGAAGATCCGGGAACGGCCTCGGCGGCGGTCAATGTCGACCGTTACTTCGTCGCCGGCCGGGCGCCCGCGCCGTGGACGATGAACGCCGCCGGGACCGTCTCGCTGAAGACGGTGGACGCCGGCGCGCAGGAGAACGCCCGCCAGGCGACGTGGAGCGGGGAGGGCTCGGGCGCCTTGACCGTCATGGGTCAGCCCGTCGATCTTTCGCGCCAAACGACCGGCGACATGGCCGTGATGATCCGCTACCGCGTCGACGCACTCCCAGAGAAACCCGTTTCCCTTGGGATAGTCTGTGGCGAATCCTGCGGGGCGGCTGTAGACCTGACGTCCACGTTATCAGGTGCGAAAATCGGCGAATGGCGTACGGCCAAGATCAAACTTTCCTGCTTCATGGCCAAGGGCGCCAGGATGGAGCATGTTTCATCCCCGTTCGCCTTGTCGACCATGGGGCGCCTGACGCTGTCGTTCACGGAAATCAGGCTGGCGTCCAACGAGGGCGACGCCTTCTGTCCGCCAAGCTAAATCATCAAGAAGGAGCGACGGCATGATCCGCGCCCGTCGCTCCCGCATCGTCGCCACGCTCGGCCCCGCCTCCAGCTCGCGCGACATGATCGTCACCCTGGCCAAGGCCGGGGCGGACGTGTTTCGCTTGAACTTCAGCCACGGGGCCCACGAGACCCACGCGGCCGTCTATGCGGCGATCCGCGAGGCCGAGGCGATCGTCGACCGCCCGCTGGGCATCCTGGCCGACCTGCAGGGCCCCAAGCTGCGCGTCGGCAAGTTCGCCAACGGCCCCGTCATTCTGAAGGCCGGCCAGGCGTTCCGCTTCGACAGCGATGCGACCCCCGGCGACGAGACGCGCGTGCACCTGCCGCATCCGGAAATCCTGACCGCCATGCGGCCCGGCGCGACCCTGCTGCTGGATGACGGCAAGCTGCGCATGACGGTGACCGACGCCGGTCCCGGCTACGCCAACACCACGGTCGTCAACGGCGGCAAGCTGTCCGAGCGCAAGGGCGTGGCGGTGCCGGACGTCGTCATCCCGATGTCGCCCCTGACCGCCAAGGACCGCGAGGACCTGGCCTTCGCCCTGCGCCTGGGCGTCGACTGGATCGCCCTGTCGTTCGTGCAGGCCCCGGAAGACATGGCCGAGCTGCGCCGCATCGTCGAAGGCCGCGCCGCCGTGCTGGCCAAGATCGAAAAGCCCCAAGCCCTGAAAGTGCTGGGTCCGATCCTCGACCTCTGCGACGGCGTCATGGTGGCCCGTGGCGACCTCGGCGTCGAAATGGCCCCGGAAGAGGTGCCGGTGGCGCAGAAGGTCATCCTGCGGGCGGCGCGCGAACGCGGCATCCCGGTGATCGTCGCCACCCAGATGCTGGAATCGATGATCAGCTCGCCCACGCCAACCCGCGCCGAGGCTTCGGACGTGGCCAACGCGGTCTACGAGGGCGCGGACGCGGTGATGCTGTCGGCGGAATCGGCGGCCGGCGAATATCCGGAAGAATCCGTTTCGATGATGAACCGCATCATCGAACGCGTCGAACGCGACCCGCGCTGGCCCGAGCTGATGCAGGCCGAGCAGCGGCACGACGACGACGACGCCGACGTGCTGGTGGTCGCCGCCGCCGGCGCGGCCAAGGCCGGCTCGACCAAGTGCCTGGTGGCCTTCACCACCACGGGGGCGACCGCGCGCCGCCTGGCTCGCGAACGGCCGCTGCAGCCGGTGCTGGCGCTGTCGCCCGACATCAACGCCGTGCGTCGCATGGCCCTGGTCTGGGGTGTCGAGCCGCGGGTCAGCGCCCAGCCCGACAGCCTGGAGGTCGTCACCACCGACGCCTCGAGCAAGGCCCTGGAACTGGGTCTGGTCGCGCCGGGCGAACGCCTGCTGGTCGTGGCCGGGACGCCGTTCGGGGCTCCGGGCGCCGCCAACCTGCTACGCCTGGCCCATGCGCCCGCGCCGGCTCGCCGGCGCTAGCTTAGGGAAAAAGGAGGCCGGCTAGTCGATGAACGAGGCCGGCAGCAGCCGCTCGTAGCCGCGCCGCACCGCGCCGTAACACTCGCAGGCCACGGTCTCGAGGCCGGCGCGGTCCATGATGTCGACCACGCCGCGCCGATAGCGGATCAGGCCCTTGGCCTGCAGCGAGCCGGCGACGGCGGTGACGGTCGTGCGCTGGACGCCCAGCATGTCGGCCAGGAATTCCTGCGTCAGGTTGACGGTGTGAGTGTCGATGCGATCGTGGCACGACAGCAGCCAGCGGCAGAACCGAGCCTCGACGGCGTGCAAGGCGTTGCAGGCCACCGATTGGATGGCGTGACCGAACAGGGCCTCGTTGTGGCGATCGACGAGATCGCGAAGCGGCGCGCTGCGCGTCCAGACATCGTGCAGAGGGCCGGCGGCGATCCGCAGCGCCGAGCCTGGCGCCTGAACGATGGCGCGCGACAGCGACTGGCGCGGGGCCACGGCGGCCATCAGACCCAATGCTCCTTCGCGACCGATGGCGGCGGACTCGATCGCCGCGCCGCTCTCCATCAGGGTCATCAGCGAGATGACACAGTCGTTCGGAAAATAGATCTGATCGATCAAATCTCCCGGATCGTAGAGCAGGCGGCCCTTATCGAGGTCCACCGCGGCCAGATGAGGCGTGAGTAAGGCCCTGTCTTCGGGCGGCAAAGCGGAGAGCAGGCGGTTCTTCAAGGTCGCTAACGGCCCAGTCATGCGGAATCGAACGCCGTCTCGCGGCAAGGGTTGCAAGCTATAGGTGGGTCAGCTGGGCCGCGCCGTCGCTTAGCCGACACAATCCAGTCAGGGACGTCGCGAAAATATAAGAGTCCGCGAAACCTTCTATTTTCCACCATCATTTGACAGAATGCCGCTTAGTCGGGTTCCCGACATAACTACTCAATGAAGATCGCCTGCAACCTACGATAATCTGTATGGGCAAAAGAAAAGCCGCCAGAACGGCGGCTTATAAGGTCGACCAGTTTGTCCGCGAGAAGCTGACGGGGTTTTCCGCTTGGCGTCAGAACCCCATCAGCCTTGCGTAGCGGTCCCGGTGGAAGCTGGCGCCGCCGAACAGGGTCTCGGTGACGCGCGCGCGCTTCATGTAGAGGCCGGCGTCGTGAGCGTCGGTCATGCCGATGCCGCCATGCATCTGGACCATCTCGTTGCTGGCCAGGTGGACCAGATCGCTGGCCTTGGCCTTGGCCAGGGAGGCGAGGGCCCGGGTGTCTCCGCCCCCTGTCGCGTTTTGGGCGTCAATGGCCTCCAGCGCGGCCTCGACACAGGAGCGGGTGGTTTCCAGGTCGGTGAACCACTTGGCGGCGCGGTGCTGCAGGGCCTGGAACGTGCCGATCACCTGGCCGAACTGGGTGCGGGTCTTCAGATAGTCCAGGGTGATGTCGAAGGCGGCGCTGGCGCTGCCCAGCATCTCGGCGGCCAGGCCCGCATAGGCGCGGTCGAGGGTCGGCTCCAGCACGGTCCAGCCCTTGTCGACCTCGCCCAGCACGGCGTCCGCGCCGACCTCGACGCCGTCGAAGGTGATCCGCGCCGCGCCGCGCGAGTCCACCAGCATCAGGTGCGTGCGGGTGACGCCGGGAGCGTCGCCGGCCACCAGGAACAGGGTCAGGCCCTCGGTTTCGCCCGCCTTGCCGCCGGTGCGGGCGGCGACGATCAGCAGATCGGCGGCCTCGCCATCCAACACGAAGGTCTTGGTTCCGTTCAGGACATAGCCAGCGCCGCTCTTGGTGGCGGTAAGGGCCGTACGCGCCGGGGCGTGGTGCGAGCCCTCGTCGACCGCCAGGGTGACGACGGCCTCACCGGCGGCGATCCTCGGCAGCCAAGCCTGCTTTTGCGCGTCCGAACCGCCCAGTTGCAGGGCCGAGGCGGCGATCAGGGCGGTGGAGAGCAGGGGGGAGGCGGCCAGGGTCCGGCCGGTCTCCTCCAGGATCAGGCCCAGGCCCAGATAGCCAAACGCCGAGCCGTCATAGGCCTCGGGCACGACCACCCCGGCCCAGCCCATCTCGCCCATGTCCTTCCAGGCGGCGGGATCGAAGCTCTGGCCGGTCTTGCCGTCGCGCAGCTTGCGCAGGGCGGCGACGGGCGCGCTGTCGGCGACCCAGCCCTTGGCGGCGTCGCGCAGCATCGTCTGTTCTTCGGTCAGGACGGCCATCAGGCGTGCTCCCTGGATTGATGACGGGCGGCCCAGTCGAGGGCCTGTTCCAGACGGTCGTTGCCCCAGAAGAGCTCGCCGTCGGCGGTGAGAAAGCTGGGCGCGCCGAATAGGCCGCGTTCCTTGGCTTGGCGAACGTGGTCCTTCAGCCGGGCCTTCACCGGATCGGATTGGGCGGCGGCCAGCACGTGCTCCGGCCCCGCGCCGACTCCGGCGATAAGGGGCGCGAGAACCTCGGGGCTGCCGATGTCCTGGTCGTCGACGAAATTGGCCTGGTAGACCGCGCGACTAAAGGCCGGGGTCCAGCCGTCCTCCAGGCCCACGATCGCCACACGGGCCGCCAGCAGGCTGTTGCGCGGGAACTGGCTGGGATGACGAAGCGGCAGGCCCGAGTCCTCGCAGACCCGCTCCAGGTCGCGCCACATGTAGTCGCCTTTCACGGGGAAGGCGTTGAAAGGACTGTCGTTCAGCCCCTGCTGTTCATGGAACAGCGGACCCAGCAGGAAGGGCCGCCAAGCCACCGCCACACCCTTGTCCGCCGCCAGGCGTTCAACGCGCATGGCCGCCGGATAGGAGTAGCTCGAAGCGAACTCGTACCAGAACTCGATCATCGGGCTACTGGTGGTCCAGGAGGCCGAGGACGCGCTTGGCCACGACGTTGAGGTTCACCTCGCTGGTGCCGCCCTCGATCGAGTTGCCCTTGGCGCGCAGCATGGCGCGCGGCGCGGCCAGTTCCTCGGCGCTGAAGCCTTCGCCCTGCCAGCCCAGGCCTTGCAGGCCCAGGGCCTCGACCAGCAGTTCGGTGCGATCCTGGTTCATCTTGGCGGCCGCGTACTTGATGATCGAGACGGCGGCGCTGGGTCCCGAGCCCTGCTTGGACTCCGCCTCGGCCCGGCGCACGGTCAGCATGAAGGCGTGGGCGTCCATCGAATGGGCGGCGAGGCGCGCCCGGAAGTCGCCGTCGGCGATCCGGCCTTCGCTGTCGACGCCGATCTCCGTCTTGGCCGCCTCGACCGGGCTGAGGCCGCCCCCGCCGCCGAAGCCCGAAGCGCTGATGTTCTGGCGTTCGTACTGGAGCAGGCGCTTGGCGATGTCCCAGCCGCCGTTCAGCTTGCCGACCAGCTGGTCCTTGGGAACCTTCACATTGTCGAAGAAGGTCTCGCAGAAGGGCGACGAGCCGCTGATCAGCTTGATCGGCCGCGCCTCGACGCCGGGCGAGGTCATGTCGAACAGCACGAACGAGATGCCTTCGTGCTTCTTCGCGGTATCGGTGCGCACCAGGCAGAAGATCCAGTCGGCTTGGTCGGCGTAGCTGGTCCAGACCTTCTGGCCGTTGATCAGGTAGTGGTCGCCCTTATCCTCACACTTGGTCTGCAAGGCGGCGAGGTCGGAGCCCGCGCCCGGTTCGCTGTAGCCCTGGCACCAGCGGGTCTCGCCGCGCACGATGGCGGGCAGGAAGCGCTGCTTCTGTTCCTCGGTGGCGTATTCCAGCAGCACGGGACCCAGCATCCAGATCCCGAAGCTCATCAGGGCCGGGCGAGCCTTCAGCCGGCGCAGCTCTTGCTCCAGCACCTTGTTCTGGGCCTTGGAAAGGCCGCCGCCGCCGTATTCCGCGGGCCACATCGGCGCGGTCCAGCCCTTCTGCGCCATCCGGTCCAGCCACAGCTTGGCGTCGGGGTTCTTCCAGACCATCTTGCGGCCGCCCCACGGCGCCTCGTCCTCGCCCATGGGCGCGTTCAGAGATGGCGGATAGTTGGCCTCGAGCCAGGCGCGGGTCTCGGCGCGAAAGGCGTCGAGTTCGGAAGCCCCGAAGTCGGCCATCGTCTCATCTCCCTAACGGACGGTCTTTCAGGGCACAGTACGCCAGGCGGCGGCGTCGGCAAGTCGATTCAAACGGACGTTCGCTTCTTGGCCCGCGACCACTTGGGGGTTTGCGCGGTATAGGGGGACCGCTGCTGGATCCCGCGAGGGATTCGTCCTTTCGGGATCTGGATGTCCTCGACAGTTTTCAGGCCCGCGGCCCTGGCCATCGCCCCGACCTTGGCGGCGATCCTGGCCGCTTCGGCCGGAGTGATGCTGCTGGCCTCGGGCGCGACTCCCTCCGAGCCGACCCGCTTCCTGCTGTTGCTGGCCTTCGCGCCGGACCTGCTGATCGAGATCAGCCACTTCTTCTCGTCAATCCTGGGCCTGGTTCTGCTGCTGCTGGCCTTTGGTCTGCGCGCGCGGCTGGGCGCGGCCTGGTGGGCGGCGCTGATCGTGCTGGCCGCCTCGGCCGTGCTGGCGATCTTCAAGGGCCTGAACTGGGAGGAGACGGCGATGCTGTCGGTCTGCTTCCTGGGCATCGTTCCGTTCCACGAGGCGTTCCCGCGCAAGGCGGCCCTGACCAAGATGGAGATCACGCCCGGCTGGCTGCTGTCGGCGGGAGCGGCGGTGGCCGGAGCGGGCCTGCTGGGCTGGTGGTCGTTCAACCACACCGAATTCGCCGACAAGTCCTGGATCCGGGTGCTGCAGGACCATGACGAGGCCGCCCGCGCCATCCGCTCGTCGGTGGCCGCGGCCATCGTCCTGCTGGCCGTCGGCGTCTGGCGCCTGGTCGCCACCGCGGCGACCCCGCCCGTGGTCGACGACACCGATCCGGACTTCGACCGCGTCCGGGCCATCCTGGCCAAGGCCGAGGACGCCGAGCCCAGCGCCAACCTGGCCCTGCTGGGCGACAAGCGCTTCCTGTTCTCGGCCTCGGGCGAGAGCTTTCTGATGTTCGGCGTGCGCGGTCGCTCGTGGATCGCGCTCGGGCCGCCGGTCGGTCGGCACGACGAGCGGATGGAGCTGTTCTGGCGCTTCCGCGAGCTGGCTGACGCCCACGCGGCCCGCGCGGCCTTCTACGGCCTGGGTCCCGAGGATCTGCCCGATACGGTCGACCTGGGTCTGGCCATCCAGAAGACCGGCGAGAGCGCCGCCGTGCCGCTGGAGGCCTTCAGCCTGGTCGGCCGCCGTCGCGAGGTCCTGCGTCGCAACTGGCGCAAGGCCGGGGAGGGCGGGGCGGCTTTCGAGGTCCTGCCCGTCGGGGCGGCCGTGGCGATCATGAACGAGTTGAAGGCGATCTCCGACTCCTGGCTGGGCCACCACGCCGGCGGCGAGAAGAGCTTCTCGATGGGCGGCTTCGACCCGCGCTATGTGGCGGAGTTCCCGGTCGCGGTGGTGCGGGGCGACGAAGGCAAGATCGTCGCCTTCGCCACGCTGTGGACCACGTCCTCGAAGACGGCGTTCTCGATGGACCTGATGCGCTATTCCGACGAGGCCCCCAAGAACGTCATGGACTACCTGTTCGTCGAACTCCTGCAGTGGGGCAAGGACGAGGGTTATCAGGCGTTCGAGTTCGGCGTCGCGCCGCTGGCCGGCCTGCAGGACCGTCCCCTGGCTCCCATCATGTCGCGGGTGGGCCGGCTGCTCTACGAGCGCGGCGAGGAAATCTACAATTTCCAGGGCGTGAGGCGGTACAAGGACAAGTACGACCCCGTTTGGCAGCCGCGCTACATTGCCGCGCCCCAGAAGTGGGCCATCCCTTTTCTGCTCGCCGACATCGGTCTGCTGTCCTCCGGCGGGGTCTCGGGGCTCGCGAAACGGCCGAAGAAGGCCTCCAGCTAGCCGCGACCTAGTAGCGCGGCTGACCGCCGGTCTCGACACCCAGGAGGTTGATCAGGTGCACGATCATCAGCATCAGTCCGACCACGCAGACCATCATCAGCGGGCGCCACGGAACCATGCGCGGGCCCTTTAAGACATTGATCGGGCGCGCGCCGAACCAGCCGCAGACGACGGCGAGGATTAGAAACGTGACCGTCAGGGCGATGGTGAAGGCAAGGTCCATGCCGGCTTCTAGGCCTGCGACAATCCGCCTGGCAAATGGTTAACCCGCGTTAACCCTCTTGCTTTTGAAGCGCGCTACAGAATCTTGGGACTCCGTTCCGATTCCTCCACAGTGAATCGTACAGGCGCTACATCTAGCGTTTTGGTCGCGTTTACACCCCAGGAATCGGTGACTAGCGTTTTCCTCAGATGCGAGGAGATCGATTCGCAATGACTGCGGCGTCGCCATGGAGCGTAAAGGGGATCGACCCCAAGGCACGGGAGGTCGCCAAGGACCTCGCGCGTCGCTCCGGCATGACTCTGGGCGAATGGCTCAATCGAATGATCATCGAAGGCGATGGTCTGGGTTCGGACCAGCAAACTGGCTCCGAGGGCGCGCCGAACCGCGCCTATCTCGAGATCGTCAAGGACGATGCTCCCCCGCGTATAGAAATCGCCGAACATCCGGCGGACGAGGTTGGCCGCGTGGCCGTGGCCCTGGACCGCCTGACCCAACGCATCGAGGCCGCCGAGGGCCGCAGCGCCGCCGCCATTTCGGGCATCGACCACTCGGTCCGCGACGCGCTCACGCGATTGGGACAATCGGAGCGTGAACAGATCGCCGTCGCCGCTCGTTTCGAAGGCGCTGTGGACGAGCTTAAGACTGAGCAGGCCCGCGCCATCGAGCGTGTGCGCCGCATCGAGACCGAAGCGGCTGGGCCGCGTTCGGCGGAAGCTCTGCGCGCCCTGGAAGGCGCCTTGGGCAAGGTCGCCAGCCACCTCTATGACGGCGAGGCCCGCACCCGCGAGGCGATCGCCGCGCTGGAAGCCCGCATCAACGAACAATCGGCGACCCCGGCGGCCGCCCCGCAGGATCCCGCCGCCCTGGTCGACGCCGTCGTGGCGCGGCTAGGCGAACGCCTCGAAGCCGCCGAGACCCGCACCAGCGAGGCCCTGCGCGAGCTCGGCTCGTCGTTCTCGGCCCTGGACCAGCGCCTGGGCGCCGTCGAAGGCGCCAATCCCGCCGCCGGCGTGCAGGAACGCCTGGACAGCCTGGCCGCCGACCTGGCCCAGCGCATGGAAGCCGCGCGCGTCGAGATGGCCGCCAAACTGCGCGAAAGCGCCGATGGCCGCTTCGACCGCATGGAGCGCAAGCTCGGCGAAATGGCCGCCCACGTTCAGGCCGCCGAGCAACGCTCGGCCCAGGCCATCGAGCGCATGGGCCGCGAGGTCGTCGGCGTCGCCGACGCCTTCAATCGTCGAGTCCACGCCGCCGAGAGCCGCAACGCCGCCGCCATCGAGCAGGTCGGGGGAGAGGTCGCCCGCATCGCCGCCACCGTCGAGCACAAGCTGAACCGCGCCGACAGCGTCCAGGCTCAGGCTCTGGAAAAACTGGGCGGCGAGATCGCCCGCATCACCGAGAAGCTGGCCGAACGCATCGGCAGCGCCGAGCGCCGCAACGCCCTGGCCATCGATGATGTCGGCGAGCAGGTGGCTCGCGTCACCGAACGCCTGAACCAGCGCCACGAACGCTCCAGCCAGGAGCTGGTCGACCGCATCCGCCAAAGTGAGGAGCGCACGCTCCGCATGCTGGAGGAAGCGCGCGAGAAGATCGACACCCGCCTGCACGACGCCCAGCGCAAGCTGGAGACGCCGCCGGCGGCTGCTCCGGCTCCCGCGCCGGTCCGCGCCGCGCCGCCGCCCGTTTCGCCGTTCGAAGACAGCTATTTCGGCCAATCCGCATCGTTCAGCGGTCACGACGCGCACGACGAGGACGATGTCTTCGACGCGCCGCCGCCGGCGCCGTCGCGCGCCCCGGCCTTCGAGGTCGCCGAGTTCCCGGCCGAAGAGCCGGAAGAGCCTGGCTTCGCCCATGACGACTACGCGATCGCCGACGGCTTCGAGCCGGAAGCGCCGCGCTACGAGGTCGAGCCCGAGGTTTCCGACTTCGCCCCGGCCGAACCGCCGCGCCCGCTGTCGACCCGCGACATCATCGAACAGGCCCGCGCCGCCGCGCGCGCCGCCGCCGCCGCCGACGCCAAGGGCGTTGGCAAGGCCAAGCCGGAAAAGAAGGCCAAGGGCGAGAAGTCCGGTTCGCTGTTCAGCGGCTTCGGCGGTTTCTCCGCCAAGAAGCAAAAGCGCCGTCTAGGCGCGACCGTGGCCACCGCCATCACCGTGTTCGGCGCCGCCGGTGCCCTGGGCGCGGGCGTGGGCGGCCTGCTGCTGCTCAACACCGATGGTTCGGGCGCCGCGCCCAGCCGCGTGGCCGCCGCCATCGCCGGTCGCAAGGCCGACGTCGAGGTCTCCCGTCCCGAAGCCGACACCACCCCGGGCTTGCCGCGCGCCGCCGTCGCCCTGACGGCCGGCCAGGCGACGCCAGTCGATGCCGTGACCCCGGCCCAGCCCGCCGACAACGCCAAGGCGCTGTTCGAGGACGGCGTCCGCAAGATCGAGACCGGCGACCGCTCGGGCCTCGACGCTTTGAAACAAGCCGCCAACGGGGGCTATCCCGCCGCTCAATTCTATCTCTCGAAGATGTACGAGAGCGGCAAGGGCGTGAAGCAGGACATGCCCGAGGCCCGCCGCTGGAGTGAGCGCGCGGCCAATGGCGGCGACGCCCGCGCCATGCACAACCTGGCGCTCTACTATTTCAAGGGCGAGGGCGGTCCGCGCAACGTGACCACCGCCGCCACCTGGTTCCGCAAGGCCGCCGACCTCGGCCTGGTCGACAGTCAGTTCAACCTGGCCCAGCTCTATGAAGGCGGCTTCGGCGTCAGCCAGAACCCGGCCGAGGCCTACAAGTGGTACGTGATCGCCGGCCGGGCCGGTGACGCCACCGCGCGCGGTCGCGCCCAGGCCCTGCGCGCCCAACTGACCGCCGAGGCCCAGCAGACCGCCGACCGCTCGGCCCTGGCCTTCCGTCCGCAGACCCAGGTCCAGACGGCCAGCCTGTCGACCTCGGCCGCCCCGGCCGTCAACGCCAATCTGGGCCTGGCCCAAAAGGTGCTGTCGCAACTGGGCTATTACCAAGGTCCGCGCGACGGCGTCGCTTCGCCGGCCCTGCGGATGGCCATCGCCGCCTACCAACGCGACCAGGGCCTGCCGGCCTCGGGCGCCATGGACGGCGAGACTCTGAACAAGCTTTCGGTCTACGCGCGGTAAACTTTCTCCTCCCCTTCGGGGGGAGGTGGCCCAGAGGGCCGGGAGGGGGTAGCACGGCGCTGGCCGAGAAACCCCCTCAGTCGCTCCGCGACAGCTCCCCCGCGACGCGGTGGAGCATCTACCGCGTTGACCCCCGGGGTCTCACCCGGCAATCAGGGATATCCCTGACGCCGCGAAGGCCGCGCGAGCTTTGCACTTCTACCTTCCCATCGCCGAGGTGTCGGTGAACGCGCTGGTGCTGGTCGCGCTGGGCGGGCTCGTGGGCTTTATTTCGGGGCTGTTCGGCATCGGCGGAGGCTTCCTGATGACGCCGGTGCTGGTGTTCATGGGCATCCCGCCGGTCGTGGCCGTGGCCAGCGAGGCCAATCACGTCGCCGCGTCGTCGGTCTCCAGCGTCATCGCCTATAGCAAGAAGCGCGTGGTCGACTTCCGCATGGGCGCGGTCCTGGCCAGCGGCGGGGCGATCGGCTCGTTCGCCGGCGTCGAGGTGTTCCGCTGGCTGCGCCTGATCGGCCAGGCCGATTTCGCCGTCTCGGTCTCGTACCTGGTGTTCCTGGGCGTGATCGGCGGGTTGATGCTGACGGAATCGGTCGGAGCGATCCTGCGCCGTCGCAGCGGTCAGCCGCCCAAGCCCCGCCGCGACCGCCGGCCGCTGCTGCTGTACGCCCTGCCGCTCAAGGTGCGGTTTCCGCGTTCACGCCTCTATATCAGCGTCATTCCCCCGATCCTGCTGGGCGTTTTCGTCGGGATCCTGTCGGCGGTGATGGGCGTAGGCGGCGGCTTCATCCTGGTGCCGGCCATGATCTATCTGCTGCGGATGCCCGCGCCGGTGGTGGTGGGCACCAGCCTGTTCCAGATCGTCATCACCACCTCGCTGACCAGCGTGCTGCAGGCCGGCCGCAACCAGACGGTCGACATCGTGCTGGCGACCCTGCTGCTGATCGGCGGCGTGATCGGGGCCCAGCTGGGCGCGCGCGCCTCGGGCCGCTTCCGCGCCGAGGAGCTGCGGGCGCTGCTGGCCCTGCTGGTGCTGCTCGTCGGTCTGCGCATGGGCGCGGGCCTGTTCCTGAAACCCGAGGAAGCGTTCGTGCTGATGACGGGGACGGTGCGATGACCCCGCCCGAGCAAATCCCCGTGGTCCAGGCCCCGCCCGCGCCGGCGATCTCGGCCGCCCTGACCGACACCGAGATCCGGGTCAGCTCCGGCTTCCGAGGCGCGCGGATCGTGCTGTACGGCGCGGTCTTCGATCCCAAGGACCGGCCCAGTGACATCGTCGTCATCGTACGAGGCCCCGAGACCCCGATCCGCATCGCCCGCAAGACCCAGGTCGCGGGCCTGTGGCTGAACAGCCGGCCGGTGGTGTTCCGGGGCGCGCCAGGCTTCTACCGCGTGGCCTCGACTCGGCCGCTGACCGACATCGCCGGCTTCGCCCCGCTGCGCCACCTGGGCGCGGGCCTGGAGCACCTGGCCATCGCCGCGCCGCTGGAGCAACGGGTCGAGACGACCTATGGCGTGCGCGATGTCGTGGTCAGCCGCCTGGGCGCCGATTACCTCGACTGGCGGCGCGCCGTGCTGCGCCTGAAGGAGAGGGCGGGTCTCTACGCGTCCGATCCGCGCGGCGTCCGCTTCGTCGACAAAGGCCTGTTCCGCGCCCAGCTGGACCTGCCCGCCGAGGCCCCGATCGGCCATTACACCGCTCGCATCGTGCTGTTCCAGGATGGTAAGCCGGTGTCGATCCGCGACCGCGCCTTGGTGGTCGAGAAGGCGGGCGCCGAGCGGGCGCTCTACCTGTTCGCGAAAGATCGTCCGTGGACCTATGGGCTCGTGTCGGTAATAGTCGCGCTCGGGGCAGGGTGGGCGGCTTCGGTCGCCTTCCGAAGGAGTTGAGTCATGAACGAGTCCGCGGCGGGGCGGACGCCGGTGCCACCGGCGGTATGGGTCTTTGGTCTATCGACCCTCATTCCCTTTTTCATCGCATCGGGGCTGTTCTGCTACGGCCCGGTCGCCATCCAGAAGTCGTCGCTGCTGGGCCTGCTGGCCTATTCGGCCGCGATGGTCTCGTATTTCGGCGGCGTGCGCACCGGGTTGGAGATCGAGCATCCCAGCCCGCGCTGGTCGGTGCTGGGCATATCGCTGCTATTCCCGCTGGCTGGATTCGGCCTGCTGCTGGGCGAGCTGAAGTTCGAACCGGCCTGGCAGCTGTCGGGCTTCCTGCTGGTCTTCCTGCTGCAGTGGGTCTGGGACGTGACCGACCACGACGGCCCGACCTGGCGTCCGCGCATGCGCACCCTGATGACGGCCGGCGCGGCCATCTCCCTGGCGTTCTCGCTGGAACAAGCGCTGCACATGTGACCGGCCCGTCGGGCTTGTTAAAATAAATGCGACCCGCTCTGTGAGGTCCAGGCACCCCTTATC
This sequence comes from Caulobacter sp. Root343, assembly GCF_001425745.1. Lineage (GTDB taxonomy): Bacteria > Pseudomonadota > Alphaproteobacteria > Caulobacterales > Caulobacteraceae > Caulobacter. The sequence continues at coordinate 1,022,069 of NZ_LMDF01000006.1, forward strand.
GGAGCGGACATGGACCTCATTCTCAAGCGCATCACCCTCTTTTCCGCCGACGTGACTCGGTTGGCGGCCTTCTATCGCGACGTGATCGGCTTGCCGGTCGTGGGAACGGAGGAGGGCTGGGTCGAGCTGAACGCGGGAGGCTGCAACATCGCCATCCACGCCGGCGCGTCCAAGGTCGGCAACCGGCCACCGAAGATCGTCTTCCAGGCGGCCGATGTCGGGACGGCGCGGGTCAATCTGATCCTGCGCGGCTTCAAGGGTCTTGGTCCGGTCAAGTCCACGCCGGTCTTCGACATGTGCGACGGCCGCGATCCCGACGGCAACGCCATCCAGATCTCCAGCCGACCCTAGTCCGGCCGCAGCGACTTCCGACCCACCGCGTGCACCCGCTTGGGGCCTAAGGCGCCCGCTAGCAGCGGCCCGGCGAACAGGTTCGAGAACGCCTCGTCCAGGACGTTCAACCCGCCCGTGAAGGCGCCGAATGCCGGCAGCACCAGCCGCTGGCCATCGGTGACGAAGCAGCGGCGGCGGATGGTGGCGCGGCCGCTGGTGACCTTGGCGGCCGGGTGCAGGTGACCCGCGACCTCGCCGAACTGGACGCCGGGCAGGGGCTCGTGGCGCAGGGTCAGGCCGGCGATCACGGCCTCGTCGATGATCTCGCCGGGCAGAACCTTCGGGCCGTCGGCGTCGTGGTTGCCGACCGCCCAGACTAGCTCGCGGCCCAGGGCTAGGCCCTCCAGCCGCCTCGCGTCGTCATGCGCCAGCCGCGCCTCGCCGTCGCCGTCGTGGAAGCTGTCGCCCAGGAAGATCAGGCGATCGGGCGTGAGCAGGGCGATTTCGCGGTCCAGCCGGTCCAGGGTCTCGCGGGTGTCGTAGGGCGGCAGCATCTGGCCGAAGCGCGCGGCGTAGCTGCTACCCTTCTCGAAGTGCAGGTCGGCGACCACCAGGGTGCGCTCGGCCTCCAGCCACATCGCGCCGGACCAGCGCAGCATGACCTCGACGTTGGACAGGGCGATCCGCAGACCGCCGCAGGATGAAGGGGAGAAACGCGTCACGACATGGCCTCGGCGATCAGGTCTTCCTCGGCCTCGGCCAGGATCATCTCGCCGGCGGCGTCGCCCGGCGCGCGCTCGCGGCCGATCTCCAGCATGATCGGCACGGCGAGCGGCGAGACGCGGTCCAGCGGCATGTGGCGAATGTTCCCGTGCACGCGGGTCAGCATGTCGCCCAGCCGGGCGATGTCGAGCATGCCGGTGGCCGCGTCGTGGCGGGCGCAGCGCAGCATCAGGTGGTCGGGTTGGTGTTTGCGCAGCACGTCGTAGATCAGGTCGGTCGAGAAGGTCACCTGCCGCCCGGACTTCTCGGCGCCGGGGTGGCGACGCTCGATCAGGCCGGCGATCAGGGCGCAATGCTTGAAGGCCCGCTTCATCATGAAGCTCTCGTCGAGCCAAGCCTCCAAGTCATCGCCGAGCATGTCCTGGGCGAACAGTTCGTCCAGATCCAGGCCGTCCATCGGCCGCAGCGACCACAGGTTCAGGGCGTAGTCGTTGCAGACGAACCCCAGCGGCCCGACACCAAGCCGGTCAAGCCGCCGAGTCAGCAGCATGGCCAGGGTGGTGTGGGCCAGGCGGCCCTCGAACGGATAGCAGACCATGTGGAAGCGCTTTCCGTTCGGAAAGGTCTCCAGCAGCATTTCGCCATCGCCCGGAATGGCCGAGCGGATCTTCTGCCAGGCCAGCCATTCCTGGACGTCCGGGGGCAGGGCGGTCCATTCACGCTCGTCGTGCATCATCTGGCGCACGCGGCTGGCCAGATAGGTCGACAGCGGGAACTTCGAGCCGCCCCAACTGGGCATCTTGGGATCGTCGTTCGGCGCGGGGGACACGAAGGCGTCAGCGCCGACCATGCTGTTGTAGCGCCAGACCTGGCCGGCGAAGATGAAGGTGTCGCCCGGCGTCAGCTGCTCGAAATAGCCTTCCTCGGCCTCGCCGATCTTGCGACCGCCCATGGGGCGACGGCCGCCGCCGATACGGATGTTGATCATGCCTGGCGAGACGATGGCTCCGACGTTCATCCGGTGCTGCAGGCGCGCCTGGGCGTTGCGGGCGGTCCACAGGCCTTCGGGCGTCTGCACGATGCGGCGGAACTTGTCGTAGGTGCGCAGCGCGTAGCCGCCGGTCGAGACGAAGTCGACGACGGTCTCGAAGTCCTCCCACGAGAGCTCGGCATAGGGACCGGCCGAACGGACCTCCTCAAAGAGGGCCATCAGGTCGAACGGCTCGGAGCAGGCGCAGCCCATCACGTGCTGGGCCAGGGTGTCCAGCGTGCCGATGCGCGGCGGGTCGCCGTCGAGGTGGTTCTCCAGGATGGCGTCGGCGGCGGCCCGGCACTCCAGCATCTCGAAGCGGCTGGCCGGCACGAACAGGGCGCGGCTGGGCTCGTCCAGCCGGTGGTTGGCGCGGCCGATCCGCTGGACCATCCGCGAGGCCCCCTTGGGCGCGGCCAGCTGGATGACCAGGTCGACGTCGCCCCAGTCGATGCCCATGTCTAGGGTCGAGGTGCAGACCACGGCTCGCAGCGCGCCCTTGGCCATGGCCGCCTCGACCTTGCGGCGCTGCTCGGCCGACAGGCTGCCGTGGTGCAGGGCGATCGGCAGGCCCTCGTCGTTCAGCTCCCACAGGCGCTGGAACGCGAACTCGGCCTGGAAGCGGGTGTTGACGAAGATCAGCGCGGTCTGGGACGACTTGATGATCTCGTAGACCTCGGCCATGGCGTGCTCGGCCGTATGGCCGGCCCACGGCACGCGGCCGCCGGAGACGAGGACTTCCACCACGGGCTGGGCGCCGCCGGAGCCGAGGACGAGGTCGATGTTATGCGAAGTCGGGCCCCTCCCCCCTGCGGGGAGGGGTTGGGGTGGGGGAGTTAGCTCTGATAGGGCCGCACTGACACCCCCACCCCCTACCCCCTCCCCGCAAGGGGGAGGGGAGTTCACCCCCAGCCATTTCCGCACCAGGTCGGGGTCATCCACCGTCGCCGACAGACCCACCCGCCGCAGCGTTGGCGCGAACCGCTGCAGTCTCGCCAGGCCCAGCGCCAGCAGGTCGCCCCGCTTGCTCGGCCAGATCGCGTGGGCCTCGTCGATGATCACGCAGCGCAGGTCGGCGAAATACTCGCGCGCGCCTTCCCAGGCGCAGAACAGGGCCAACTGCTCGGGGGTCGTCAGCAGGATGTCCGGCGGGCGGATGCGCTGGCGGGCCTTGCGGGCTTCGCCGGTGTCGCCGGTTCGGCTCTCGGCCACGATCGGCAGGCCCATCTCGCGGATGGGGGTCAGCAGGTTGCGCTCGACGTCGACGGCCAGGGCCTTCAGCGGCGAGATGTAGAGGGTGTGGACGCCCGCCGGCGTGTTGCGCGGCGGCCGCTCGGTCAGTTCGATCAGGCTGGGCAGGAAGCCGGCCAGGGTCTTGCCACCGCCGGTCGGGGCGATCAGCAGCGCGCCGCGCCCTTGGCGGGCCTTCTCCAGCATGGCCAGCTGATGTTCGCGCGGGCTCCAGCCGCGGGCGGCGAACCAGTTTCGGAACTTGGGGGGGAGGGCGTCAGCCGCGAGCATTGTTCGCGATATAGCATGTTCCCCTTCTGTTTCACCTGTCTTTTGCGCGCTGGTCCCTTTCGCTAGCGCCTGCGGGGCGAGTTCGGTTGCGCGTGGTCAGGCTTGAGGTTGTCTGCCTTGACGCCCCGCCCGTCGAGCCGACGATCGAGGGGCGGTGGGGACATGATGAGAAGCAGGGTGCTGCCTGTGCTGGTGGGCTTGGCGCTGTCGATGGGCGGCGCGGCTGGCGCGTGGGAGGACACCGGCGCCGGTGAGGCGCGGGCGGCCTTTGAGGTCGCGCTCAGCCAGGCCAGGCGCGGCGACGCCACCCGCTATGTCGACCTCGCCATGCTGTACCTGGAGGGCGACGGCGTCGGCCGCGACGTGCCCCAGGCGCTGTTCTGGCTGCGCAAGGGGGTGGCCGGCGGCGACACCGACGCCATGGTCGAGCTGGGCAACGTCTACTTCGACGGTACGGACGGCGTGAAGGCCGACCACCGCGCGGCGTTGAAGCTCTATGCCAGGGCGGCCCAGCTGGGCGATCCGAATGGCATGTACAATGTCGGCGTGACCCACGAAGGCGGCGGGGGGATCCGCGAGACCCCGAGCTTGGCGCTGGCCTGGTATCTGAAGGCCGCCGCCGCGGGTTCGGCCCGGGGCGCCTATAGCGCGGGCGAAGCCTATCTCGACGGCTACGGGACCAAGGTTGATACGGCCAAGGGCGTCCTGATGCTGGGCCGGGCGATCGAGATGGGTTCGGCCGAGGCCATGAACGCCATGGGCCGCCTGCGCTCGGAAGGCCGCGCCGTGCGGGGCGATGACGCCGAGGCGCTGCGCCTGTACGCCGCCGCCGCCAGCAACGACCTGCCCGCCGGCATGTCGAACCTGGGCGTCGTGCACCACAATGGCGAGGGCGTGCCGGTCAACTATGTCGAGGCGATGCGCTGGTTCCAGATGGCGGCCGACCGGGGCTATCTCGAGGCTTGGTACGACCTTGGCGTCATGTGCGAGCGTGGCCAGGGCATCAAGGCCGACGACGATCTCGCCTTGCTGATGTATCGCCGGGCCGCCGAGAGCGAGGACGCCGACCTGCGCCAGAAGGCCCAGAAGGCGATCAACCGGCTGGAAGGCTTCGACGACGACGAAAGCCCGATCGGCTGATCTTGGAAAGCTGGTTGTTCCCATTCTGTTTCGCTGCGGTTTTTGCTAACAGACTCGCGTGACCGCTTTCCCGCCGACTCTGGACCTAGCTCCCGCCCTGGTCGTCCTGCCCGGGCCGCGCGCCGGCATGGCCGACGGCGGCGGCGAAGGCCGGATGCTGCGGGCGCCCGACGCCCGCGACCTGTTCGAACACGGCCCGGTGCTGGTGGCCCACGCGGCCATGACCGCCCGGCGGCTGAACCTGTCGCCGCCCTCACGCGGCCCGCGCCTGTTCGACGTGCTGGAACTGCACGCCTTTGTCCGTCCGGCCGCCTTCTGCGCGCCGTCGGCGGTGGGCCTGGCCATGGCGTTGGGCCTGGCCGAGCCGCACGGGGCGGCGGAGCAGGCTCAGAGCTTGCGCGAGAGCGCCGACGCCCTGCTGCGCGAACTCGCCCTGACGCCGGTCCCGTCGCGCGAGGAGGCCTTGGCCGTCGCCGAAACCTTGGCCAAGGCCGGCTGGTCGTGGGGGCCGGCCGTGATCGGCGCTCTACGCTCGGTCCAGGCCGGCAACCAGTTCCGGGGCTCGGGGCTCGACGTCTGGGCCCGACTGCCGGAGTGGGAGGACCAGGCGCCGCCCGGCGAGGCCGGCTCGCGACCGATCGATCCGGAACGGGTCGGCGAGCGCCTGGCCGAGCTGCTGCAGCGCTCGGGCCTGGAAGAGGTGCGCGAGGCGCAGATGACCTTCGCCAAGGAGGCCGCCTACGCCTTCCAGCCGCGCGAGCGGGAGGGCGAGCCGCGCATGATGCTGGCCGAGGCGGGAACCGGCGTCGGCAAGACCCTGGGATACCTCGCGCCAGCCTCGCTGTGGGCCGAGGCCAATGGGCCCGCGGTCTGGGTCAGCACCTATACCCGCGCCCTGCAGCGCCAGATCGAACGCGAGAGCCGTTCGATCTATCCGGACCTCAAGGAGCGGGCCCGCAAGGCGGTCGTGCGCAAGGGCCGCGAAAACTATCTGTGCCTGCTGAACTTCCAGGAGCAGATCAACGGCGCCCAGCTGGGCAATGGCGACCTGATCGGCCTGGCCCTGACCGCTCGCTGGGCCCGGGCCACGCGTGACGGCGACATGACCGGCGGCGATTTCCCGGCCTGGTTGCCGACCTTGTCCGCCGTGCCGCCTTCGGCCCAGGCCAGTCCTTCGAACTTGGTCGACCGGCGGGGCGAGTGCATCCACGCCGGCTGCCAGCATTATCGCATCTGCTACATCGAGAAGGCGGTGCGGGCGTCCAAGCGCGCCGACATCGTCATCGCCAACCACGCCCTCGTCCTGACCCAGGCCGCCTTCGACGGCGCGCGGACGGCGCGGGGGTTAAAGGGCGACAACGAGACCACCAGCCTCAAGCGCATCGTCTTCGACGAAGGCCACCACCTTTTCGAGGCGGCCGACAGCGCCTTCTCGGCGGCTCTGTCAGGCGCGGAGGCCGCCGAATTGCGCCGCTGGATCCGGGGACCCGAAGGCCGTGGCCGGCGGGGGCGCGGCCTGGAGGCGCGCCTGCTCGACATCCTGGGCGACCGCGAAGGCGCGCGGGGGGCCATGACCCAGGCCATCCACGCTGCCGCCGCCCTGCCAGGCGAGGGCTGGTCGGGCCGTGTCGCGCCGCCCGACGGCCAGATCAATCCGATCGGTCCGATCGAGAACTTCCTGGTCGCGGTCATCGAGCAACTGCGGGCTCGCACCAGCGATCGCGGCGGGGCGGACCTGGGCCTGCAATGCGACGCCCGGCCGGCCACCGACCTGGTTCGCGAACGCGCGCCCGAGGCCGCCAAGGCCCTGGCCGCCATCGAGGCGCCGCTGCTGGCCCTGGCCCGCGCTCTCGAGGATACTCTGGACGAGGAGGCCGAGCACCTGGCCCCGTCCGAACGCGCCCGGATCGAAGGCGCGCTGCGCGGCCTGGACCGCCGCGCCCGCATGACCTTGCCGGCCTGGCGCTCGATCCTGAAGGCCGTCGAGGATGACGACGTCGATCCGACCGCCACCGATCCGGACTTCGTCGACTGGTTCGAGGCGACCTTCCTCTATGGCCGGGTCGTCGACGCCGCTTGCCGTCGCCACTGGGTGGATCCGACCGAGCCGTTGCGCGCGGCGGTGCTGTCGCCGGCCCACGGAGTGCTGGTGACCAGCGCCACTCTGGTCGATCCCGCCCTGGAGGACCCCTTCGCCCTGGCCGAGATGCGTACGGGCGCCGCGCGCCTGCCGACCGCGCCCAAGGTGCTGCGGCTGGTGTCGCCGTTCGACTACGCGAACCACGCCAAGGCCTATGTCGTCACCGACGTGAACAAGGAAGACCCTCGCCAGGTGTCAGCCGCCATGCGCGAGCTGTTCCTGGCCGCCGGCGGCGGGGGGCTAGGCCTGTTCACCGCCATCCGCCGGCTGAAGGCGGTGCACGAGCGGATCGCCGCGCCGCTGGCCGACCAGGGCCTGGCGCTCTACGCCCAGCATGTCGATCCGCTGGAGGTCGGCGCGCTGGTCGACATCTTCCGAGCCGAGGAAGACGCCTGCCTGCTGGGCACCGACGCCATCCGTGACGGCGTGGACGTGCCGGGCCGCAGCTTGCGCCTGCTGGTCTTCGACCGCGTGCCGTGGCCGCGGCCGGACGTGCTGCACAAGGCCCGGCGCCTGCGCTTCGGCGGCAAGGGCTATGACGACGCCGTGGCCCGCGCCCGTATCAGCCAGGCCTTCGGTCGCCTGATCCGCCGCGCGGACGACCAGGGCGTCTTTGTCATGCTGGACGCGGCCGCCCCGACGCGGCTGTTCTCCAGTCTGCCCGAAGGCGTGACCATCGAGCGGGTGGGGCTTGTCGACGCCATCGAGGCCACCGCCGCATTTTTGTCGAAGACGCGGACTTAACAACGCTTCCGTTCGTCTGGAGAAGCCTTGTTGGTTCGTCTCGCCAAATCCGTTCCTATGGCGCCAATCCTCGCTGCGACCTTGCTGGTCGCCGGCGCCGCCAACGCCCGGGAGTTTGTCCGTGACGACTGCCGGGCGTTTGTCATGCCGAGCGAGGGCATGACCTATGACACGCCCCTCCATGCTCGCTGGTACAGGCGCTTCTGGACCGGAACCTGCGACCACCTGCCGTTCTGTTTCGCGGGATCGCCGAACTGGAACGACATCGTCGGCAAGCTGCTGATCAAGGGCGGCGCCAAGGAGCAGCCGGCCCTGCTGCCCAAGGCGTGCCGGCTGGGCCAGCTGATCGGCCTGGAATGGTCGCGCGACAAGAAGATCCGCCACATCACGACCAACGACCTTCGGACCTTCAACCGCATGCTGGAGGCGTCGGGTGATCCGTTGCGGGGTGTCGAGGAGGTCGAGGCCAAGGCGCGGGCGATGACGACGCAACGCTGACTCAAAGCCGTCGAATTTCTGCAATCGAGGCGCTCTAGAAGACCCTCCAGGGGAGGCCCCAGTGCCCAGGAGCGTACCGATGATGACCCGACCCGCCGACCCCGCGATCGATGAGGCCGCCACGCCCGCTCGCTCGCGATCCGCTCGCGCCCTGGTCCAGGCGGTCCGCTGGCGCACCGGCCTTTCCCAGGCCGAGTTCGCCGACGCTTTCCGCATCGACCTGACGCTGCTGGAGGACCTGGAGCACGGCGACGCCCGACCGGACGCCGCCCTGACCGCCTATCTGCGGGTCATCGATCATGCGCCCGAAGTGGTGCGCGCGGCGCTGGGGCGGGCGTCCTAGAAGGCGGTCGCCGGATCTCCTACGCCGTCACGTACTTGATCAACGCCGACATGTTCTCGACGAAGGCGCCGGTCGAGATGCCGATCTTGGGCGTGTCGGTGATGTAGGGCGAGGTGTCGGTCGCATCGCCGACCCGGGTCTGGCTGAAGTCTCCCGGCGCGGGCGTGGGCGAACCGTCACCGATATAGGGGTTGCTGGTCGCCTTCAGCTCGGTCGGCCACCAGCCTTCGGCGTTCAGGGCCGCGATCAGGCCGGCGGCCTTGTCGGGCGCGGCCTGGCCGGCGTCGGCCTTCAGCACGCCGACGTTCAGGTCCGAGACCGAGATGTCGCCGGTGGTGAAGTACTTGGGCAGCGCCTTGCGGCCGCCCTTCAGCGGCGAGTCCTTGCTGGCGACCTCGGGCGGCGTGGCCTTCAGCTTGGCCAGGCGCTTGCGCAGGCCTTCGACGTTCACCGCGCGGAACGACGAGTAGTGGATGACCGTCTTCTCGGGGTTCTGGTCGTTGTAGTACGCGCCGTTGACGACGTTGCTGCCGCGGCGGTGGATATAGAGCGGCTTGCCCGTGCCGATCTCGATGAAGGTCGGGTAGGGGCGGCCCTTCTGGATCTCGGGCGTCACCTTGATGCTGTCCAGCCAGTCGAGGGCCTCGCCCAGGCGCGCCAGGTACTTCAGGTCGCCGGTCAGCTCGTAGAAGTCCATGCAGGCGGCGATGTTGGCGCCGGTGGTGTGCGAGGCGAAGGCTTCCGGTTCGTAGGTGCGGGCGCCGGCCGGCTTCAGGGTGTCGACATGGTGCTGCAGGCCCCAGGCCGGTTGCGGCTGGGGCTGCTGACAAACCACGAAACAGTCCATGGCCTTCCTGATCGCGGGCAGGGCGCGCGGATCGCCCAGGGCCTGCCAGACCATGATCAGGAACTTGACGTTCTCACCGGCCACGTCGTCGTTGAAGGTGATGAAGCCGGTGTAGTCCTCGTGACCGTGGTGGTGGAACTCGTTCTTCAGCGGGAAGCGCTGCGGCCAGCCACCGACCGGATACTGGCTGTCGAGGACGAACTGCAGGGCCTTATCCAGGGCCGGCTTGAAGCGCTTGTCCTTCTTCTCGACGTATAGGCGCAGCAGGAACTGCGAGCTCTCGGCCGTGCCGGCGTCGTCGAAGGTGGCGTTGCCGTAGTAGTGCTGGAATTCCTCGAGCCGCCAGCCGTTCTTGCCGATGGTGTCGTACCACTTGCGGATCGAGGCCTCGCCGGCCAGGTCGCCCAGATAGTTCCAGCCGCCGGCCGGGTGCTGGATGGCGATCAAGGCCTCGGCGGCCTTGCAGGCGGCGTCGTAATAATAGTCGTCGCCGGTGGCGTGATAGGCGTCCAGGAACAGGTGGCCCATGGTGCCGGTGCCGGGCGGCTGCACCCAGATCATGGTCGGATAGGCTTCCATCTCACCCCAGCGGCGCGAGAAGTCGGGCAGGTAGCTCCAGACATAGCCACCCTTATAGGCCGCCTTTTCCACCATGAAGCGGGCGGCTTTCTTCATCGTGTCCAGCGCCTGCGCCTTGCTGGGGGCGGCTAGGGCCTGCAGCGGGGTCAAGGCGCCGGCAGCGGCGAAAGCGGCGGCCGAGGTGGCCATCAGACGGCGGCGGGAGATCGGGCTGAGCGGCATGGAGGACTCCGGGCGACGCGAGGCCGTCATCGAGCCGGAAGGGGCGTATCTTGGTTCCTCCCGAGCTTGTGAGAGCCCCGTCGTCTTGCAGTGACGATTTCGTCCAGCTTGCTACCGGTGTCATCGTTTTGGCCATCCATTTTTGCGACCGGTCCCATTCCCGGGCCGACCGCCTGCGGCCGCTCGTCGCGGGTCGTGCGGTCTCTCGGCGTGAGTTCCTTGATCGCAAACGTTTTCTAGCTTGGCCTTGTCCCCGAAATGGGGCCTGCGACAGGCGGACGCGTTGCTTGTCGATCTCCGTTCGGCGAAAGGAGGTTCATAAGTTTTGAGGCGACGCCGCCGCGCTCGAGTTTCAGCGCCGCCGACGCCGTCCTGTTGGGGAACAGGACGACACCCCCGGGCCATCAGGTCTGGGGGTGTTTTCATTTGTCGCTATACTCAGACTTTAACAATCCGTGACAATCGGGCGCACGCTATTCCTCGAACAACGTGCGTGTGCGTCCAGCGGTCACATGGCGGGCCCGTTCATCTCCTGTAAACGTTTGCGCCATGGGCAGCCGCAACGACCATATTTATGAAGCGGAGCATCTCGAGCGCCAGGCCGAGATCGCTGACAACGCGCATGCGCGCGCGGCGCTATTGCGCATGGCCCAGGCGTCACGGAGCGCGGCGGCCCTGATGGGCATGTTCGACGCCTGCCACGACGAAGCGCGGCCGACGCTGAGCCGTTAGGCTAGGCAGACGGCTACGCAACGCCGGGCCAGCTCTTCCGTCGCGTCCAGGAACGGAACCGACAGGTCCATCGCGTCCAGCACTAGCGGCACTTCCGTACAGCCCGCCACCACGCTCTGCGCGCCCTTGCCGACCAGGCGATGGGCCAGGGCGGCCATGACCTCGCGCGAGGCCTCGCCGACCTCGCCCTGCTTGATGCGATAGAGCAGGGCCATGAACTCGACCTGCTCATGGTCGTCCAGCGTCACCACCTCCAGCCTCATGGACGAGAAGCGGTCGCGATAGAGGCCCAGAGCCAGGCTGGTGCCCAGCACGCCGACGACCGTCGCGCCCTTGGCCCGGGCGGCCAGGCCCGCCGTCTCCAGCATGTCGACCAGGGGCAGGCCGCTAGCCCGAACGTCCTCCGCATAGGCATGGGCGGTGTTGCAGGCGATGGCCAGAACCTGCGCCCCGCCGTCGCGCAGGCCGGCCGCCATGGCCGCCAGCACGGGGCCGGGATCCGAGTCGTCGAGGTTCCGGTCGGGAACCTTGGGATTGATGTCGACCAGCACCCGCAGGTGGTCCTGCTCGCGCTTGACCGGCGTCGCCGCCTGCAGCTTGGCCAGGAAGTCGAGAGTGGCGGCAGGGCCCATGCCGCCGAGGACGCCGAGAACCTTGCTCATCACCGCTCCTTCAGGCCAGGGCCGGTTCCAGCACGCTCTGATAGCCGAACAGGCCCTGGGCGCCGCCGGTGTGCAGGAAGACGACCCGCTGACCCTTGAAGGCGCCTTTGCGCGCTTGGTCGATCAGACCCTTCATCGCCTTGCCCGAATAGACCGGGTCCAGCAGCAGGCCTTCGGTGCGGGCGGCCAGGGCCAGGGCGTCGATGACGCCCTGATCGACCAGGCCATAGCCCTCGCCGACATAGTCGCAGTCGGCCACGACCATCTCGCGCTTCACGCGGCCGGCCGCGCCGATCGTCTCGGCGGTGGCGACGGCCAGGTTGAAGACGTTCTCTTCCTGCTTGGCCTTGGGCGCGCGCACCCCGAAGCCGAGGATGGGAACATCCACGGAAAGAGCCGCGAAGCCGGCGACCAGGCCGGCGTGGGTGCCGGCGCTGCCGGTGGTGGTCACCAGGCGGTCGATCTTCAGGTCCATCTGATCGACCTGGACCATCAGCTCGCGGGCGCAGTCGACATAGCCAAGCGCCCCGACCGTGTTCGAGCCGCCGCCGGGAATGACATAGGGCTTGCCGCCGCGCTGGCGGACGCTTTCGGCCGTGGCCTCCAGCTCGGCGACCATGTCGCTGCCGCCGGGCGCGAAGCGGATCGCCGCGCCCATCAGCTTGTCGAGCAGCACATTGCCGTTGCCCATGTAGTCGGAGGCTTTCGAGCCGGTGCGCTCCTCCAGGACCACCTCGGTCTTCAGGCCGAAGCGGGCGCCGGCGGCGATGGTCTGGCGTACGTGATTGGACTGCACCGCGCCTTGGGTCACCAGGGTGTCCGCGCCCTGCGCCAGAGCCTCGCCGAGCAGGAATTCCAGTTTGCGCGTCTTGTTGCCGCCGCCGGCCAGGCCGGTGCAGTCGTCACGCTTGACCCAGAGGTCGATGCCCAGCTCGGCGCCCAGGCGGGGCAAGGGCTCCAGCGGCGTCGGCAGGTGGGCGAAGCGGGCGCGGGGAAAGCGGGCGAGGTGCATTGGCGACGGTCCCTGACAGAGTCGCCGCCTCTGTTAGCACGGTCAGCGTCCGTCGCGATCGGGAAGGCGTGTGTCTACGGGTTCGAGGTAAGCGGGTCCGCTGGCGAGCGCGCGGGGGCAAGGCGTGTCTTGGCTCGCTGAGCGGCTTGGGCGCGGGCTGCGGGGCTGCGATAACGGTCCTTGATCATCTCGATCAGTTCGTAGGGCGCGGCCCTGACCCTGGCGCCGACCTCGTCGCCGCCGCGCGGATTGTGCTTCAGCGCGGCGATGACGTCACGGACCTGGCCCTCCTTGCCTCGGCCGGTTTCGAAATCGTACCAGCCGCGCAAGGTCTTGCAGGCCTCATGCGGCAGCCGCGAGCCCTCTCGGACAAGGCGGACGCAGATCACCTTCTCCGGCTGGTCCTTCAGCATAAGGTCAAGCTGCCGTTCGATCTCCAGGTCCGAGGGAACGACGCCGCCCCGGCCCTTGCGCGGCTGGATGATCGCCGGGGCAACCTCGTTGGTCTGGGAGGTCTCCTGCGGCGTCGCCGCGACGGCCAGAGCAAATACGGCGAACAGGATCATGGGTCACATCCAAAATGTGAAGCTGTCGGAATGTTGAGGGTGGTCGCCTTGCTCTGCAACCTTGAATTTCGCGACTAGGTGATCGCGCGCCGGCCGTCTGCGCGCGTGAGCATTGGAGGCGGTGGTGGTATGATGGCCGCAGAGGGCCGGCGGATATGATCGGTCCAGGGAGGAAGACATGACCCGAACCATCCCGCTCGCCGCCCTTTGCGCGGCGGCTCTCCTCGGCGCCGCCGGAACGGCCGGCGCCTCGACCCTGGTGATTGGCAGCGGCTCGGCCCAGGAATGCTCCGACGCCGCCTTGAAGGGCCGCACCGACGATCGCGCCGTGCTGGCCTGCACGACGGCGCTGGAGGTCGAGAACCTGAACTTCCGCGACCGCGCCCGCACCTATGTGAACCGCGGCGTCCTGCAGCTTCGGCAGCGACAATTCTCGGCCGCGCGCGCCGATTTCGACCAGGCCGCCAATATCGACCCGAACCTGGGCGAAGCCTATGTGAACCGCGGCGCGACCCTGGTCGGCGAGGAGCGCTACCAGGAAGGCGTCGAGCAGATCGACAAGGGCTTGTCCCTGGGGGTCAAGGACCCGGAAAAGGCCTGGTTCAACCGAGGCCTGGCCAATGAAGGCCTGGGGGACGTGAAGTCGGCCTACAAGGACTATTCGAAGGCCGCCGAGCTGAAGCCCGACTGGCCGGCGCCGAAGACCGAGCTCGCGCGTTTCACGATCAAGCGGCCCTAGGCGCCTTGCGCGTCATCGGTCGTTCCTGCTGAGGAGTTTCCGATGACGCGCGCGGTTCTTCTGCTGTCGGTCAGCCTGGCGGCGCTGGGCGTCGCCGGCGCGCGCGCCCAGGATCTGCGCGACATCCAGGCCCGCAACGCGGCCGCCCACGCCCTGGAGGACGCCCGGCGCGACCTGCTGTCCAGCCAGATCGAGGCCTCCAACGCCAATGAGCGGGCGCGGACCCAGACGGCCTTGCGCGATCTCGACGCCCAGCGCGCCGGGGCGCCGAATTTGCGGCCGCTGACCGCGCCGCCAGCCCGGCCACTCGACGAGCCGGCCCGGCGAGAGGCCGAGCTCTCGAGGTCCATGGACCGGATGGAGCGCTTGACGCAGGATGCGCTGGCGCAAAGCAACGCCCGCATGCTGGCCATCAGGCCCGCTAGCGAACCCAAACAGGTCGGCAAGAAGGATTGAGGATCTCATGGAGTGGGAAGGCGGTCGCCGGTCCGGCAACATCGAGGATCGGCGCGGTCTGGGACCGGTCGGCATCGCCGGCGGCGGCGTCGGCGCGGTGGTGCTGGCCGCCATCGGCTATTTCGTGTTCGGCATCGATCCGCGCACCACGATGGAGGCGACTCAAGGGTTGCAGCAGCCGGCCCAGCAGGAGGGCGCGCGCGGCGAGGTCTCCGACAAGGAAGGCCAGTTCGTCGACGTGATCGAAACCTCCAACCGCGAGGTCTGGGGGCCGATCTTCCAGCGCGAAGGCGTCGACTACCGTCCGCCCCAGGCGATCGTGCTGTACAAGCAGGCCACCGGCACGGGCTGCGGCACGGGCCAATCGGCGATGGGGCCGTTCTATTGTCCGGCCGACCAGAAGGTCTATCTGGACCTGTCCTTCTGGAGCGAGCTGGAAGGCCGCTTCGGGGCTCAGGGCGAGTTCGCCCGCGCCTATGTGATCAGCCACGAGATCGGCCACCACGTGCAGCACCTGCTGAGCGCCGACCAGCAAGCTCGCCGTCTGGGTGCGCGGGGTGAGGAGAGCGGTTCGGTGCGGCTGGAGCTGCAGGCCGACTGCTACGCCGGCGTCTGGGCCTCGCACGCCAACGAGGCCTCGGGCGGCCGGATCGTCATCAACCGTGATGACATCAAGGACGGGCTGGGCGCGGCAGCGGCGGTCGGCGACGACACCATCCAGAAGCAGACGCAAGGGCAGGTGGTGCCCGACAGCTTCACCCATGGCAGCAGCGCCCAGCGCATGCGCTGGTTTACGCGCGGCTACGACCAGGGCAATCCGTCGGCCTGCGACACCTTCTCGGCGGGGCGGCTTTAAATGCGGCGCGTTAAGGCGGCGAGGCTGGCGTCGTGCGTTTGACCACCGCGTCGCTGACAGCGCGCCATATATTCTCGGCAAAGACCGCGCCCACGAAGCAGGCTAGCAACAAGCCTGTCGGACTGGTGCGGCCGCCCTCGGTGAAGATCTGCACGCCGGCCTTGCCCGCCAGGAAAACCGTGAAGGCCGCGCCGAGACCCGAAACGAATACCTTTGCCGGTGCGCCTGAAATAACATACTCCCGCTTGCCGTCCTCGATCCGCTCGACGACGAAGTTGCTGTGGCCCTCTGCGGCGCGACGATCCAGGGTAGCGAGCGCGATGTCGGCCTTCGACGCGACGGCTCTCGCGTCGTTCTCTTCATTCTGAGCGGCCTCCACCTCGACCTGGGCCGCATCGCGTTTCTTCGCGAGCGCTTCGAGTACTGCCGCGGTCTTCGCATCGCTAGAATCTAGCGTTTTGGAATCCTCATCGTACTTGGCCTTCGATGCCTCGTACTTGGCCGTTGCGTCCAGCTTGGCTTGACCTTTTTCCTTCAGCCGTACGTGTTCGGCATCTCTTTGCATACGCGCCAGGGTGAAGTCGGCCTCGGTAACCAAGGTTTCGTCCGGCCTGCCCAGCATGCGTATTGACGCGCCGAATAGGCCAAAGCCGATCAACCCGACGATCAGCACCGCGGAATCGGAGATATCCGCCATCCAGCCGTAGAGGACATTATTCATCGCGCCGCCCTGGCACGCCAGGCAACCGGCGTCGGTCTTAAGACCGGCTGACTTGGCGGTGATCGAGCAAGTCTCGCTGCAAATCACTGGCACCGGTGGCCATGGGGCTTTCTCGACACTTGCCCTCGCCTTCTCGCACCTGCCCATGACGTCGGTCGCAAGGTCTGGCTGGATGACGCCCAGCGTCTTGTCGCCGAAACCGGCTTCGAGATCTGACAAGCCGATCATGCAGGCGCGGATGTCCGAGCGCGTCCTAAGAATGTCCGAGCGATACTGCGCCGAGACGGCGCTGACGTGATCTGAGAACTGATCGGCGGTCGCGACGCGTTTGAAACTCGTGGCCTGCCGCAGGGCGGCCGCTTCGTATCCCGCTCGCCAAGCTTCGAGGCCCGTGGTCAGCGCTCTCGCGTCGGTTACCGCGGCGTCTGCGTTCCTTAGCGTGTCGGCATAGTGATCGGGGACCGATGGCGCAGTTGGCGTCGCCTTATCTTTTTCCAAGGGCGGGGAGGCTGCGGCGAGGCTGTACCGCTTGAGTTTTCCAGCAACCTTGTCCAGGTCGACCTGCGAGCCCGGCGAGGCTTCCATGGCCGCCGCGCCGGCTTCCCGCAACTGCGTCTGGACGGCTGAGACTTCTGTGCCCTTCGAATCTAAGCCCAGCTTGAGCAGGGCGCCGAGCGAGAAGTAAGTCGCCGGAACCAGGATTGACGCATAGAGGCACAGCGCAAGCCACTTGGGATAGTTCATCAAGGGGGGGCGGTTGGACGGTTTCGGCGCGCTTTTCGCGGGGGCATCGGGCTTCGCGTCCGGAACGGAGGCGGAGGGAGTGTCCTCCTTCACCTCCTTGGGCTCTCCGGGCGACATGGCGTCGTAGGATTGGACCAGTGCGCGCGCCAAGAACAGGATCGCCGCGAACACGAAGAAGAACCAGATCCATGCGGCGCTGTCGGCTTTGCTGTCTTTGGTCGCGTCATAGATGAGCAGCGAAAGATTGGCGAACAGCTCGGCATTGGCCTGGTTTCCGTAGATGTCGACGGCGACGCTTCTGGATTTAGCAGCAACGCGCGTGATGATTTCCTCGCCAGCCTTCTTCCCCTTAGTCCGCATCAGGCCCACGACGGCGTCTTCGGCCAAGGCGTTCTTCGCCGCCGCCAACTGGGGCGTGTAGACCGTGGCGGTGTAGACGGACGTCACCAACGTCTTTGCCGTCGAGGACACCACCTCGGGCGAGGCCAGCGCTGCCAGCAGTAGGGCCAAGACAACAGAAGCGGATCGCGCGCCGGCTTTATTGCCGTCTGGTTGCCCGATCAGGTTCTTGGCGAAGTCGAACAGCACCAGGACGACGACCGAGACGCCGGATAGCAGCATCATCCAGACGCCCAGCAGGCGCGCGCCCACGTCCCATCCAAAGAAGGCCAGCAAGGCGCCCAGGAAGAACAGGATGCCAAGCAGGACGAGCCGCCATCGCTCGGACGCGCCGTTAGCAATAGCTTCCGAAAGGCTCTTGGCCGTCTTCCGTAGATTGTCGCCGCTCATTTCAGCCCCCCGACTGAATTCGCATATCGTCGTTATATCTATAGTAACTTTCGCCTGTGGTCCATAGAATTAACCGCGATGGTTGTTTTTCATGCGTGCCCTTGACCTGTCCGTCAACCGGCCTAGTGTCCGCCTTCTGTTCACCGGGGGGTCGCTCGCGCGGCTGAGATTGGGCTTTCGCCCTGACCCGTAGAACCTGATCCGGGTCATGCCGGCGAAGGGAGGGAACGCGGACGGAGCCTGGTTTTCCGTCCGTCAGACCGATCCAAGCACGACACGTCCGGGTCTCCTTATCGCTTGAGGAGCGCCCGATATGAACGTCCAGACCACCATCAAGGCCGTCGCCGAGACCATCTCGACCGGCCCCGTCCCCGGCTCGCGCAAGGTCTATCAGGCCGGTGAGCTGTTCCCCGAGCTGCGCGTTCCGTTCCGCGAGGTGGCCGTCCACCCGTCGGCCAACGAGCCGCCGGTGACCATCTACGACCCGTCGGGCCCCTATACCGACCCGTCGGTGGCCATCGACATCGAGAAGGGCCTGCCGCGCACCCGCGAGGCCTTCGTCGTGGCGCGCGGCGACGTCGAGATTGTCACCGATCCCCGCCAGGTGAAGCCCGAGGACAACGGCTTCGCCCAGGGCAAGCACCTGGCTCCCCAATTCCCGGACACCAGCCGCACGATCTACCGGTCCAAGCCGGGCAAGCTGGTCACCCAGCTGGAATACGCCCGCGCCGGCATCATCACGGCCGAAATGGAATATGTCGCCATCCGCGAGAACCTGCGCCGCGAGCAGGACCGCCCGTGCGTCCGCGACGGCGAGGACTTCGGCGCCTCGATCCCGGACTTCGTGACGCCTGAGTTCGTGCGCCAGGAAGTGGCCCGCGGTCGCGCCATCATCCCGGCCAACATCAACCACGGCGAGCTGGAGCCGATGGCGATCGGCCGCAACTTCCTGGTCAAGATCAACGCCAACATCGGCAATTCGGCGGTGCTGTCGACGGTCGCCGACGAGGTCGACAAGCTGGTCTGGGCCACGCGCTGGGGCGCCGACACGGTCATGGACCTGTCGACCGGCCGCAACATCCACAACATCCGCGACTGGATCATCCGCAACTCGAGCGTCCCGATCGGCACCGTGCCGATCTACCAGGCGCTGGAGAAGGTCAACGGCGTGGCCGAGGACCTGAACTGGGAAGTGTTCCGCGACACCCTGATCGAGCAATGCGAGCAGGGCGTCGACTACTTCACGATCCACGCCGGCGTGCGCCTGCCGTTCATCCCGATGACCGCCAAGCGGGTCACCGGAATCGTCTCGCGCGGCGGCTCGATCATGGCCAAGTGGTGCCTGGCGCACCACAAGGAGAACTTCCTCTACGAGCGCTTCGAGGACATCTGCGAGATCATGCGCGCCTACGACGTGTCGTTCAGCCTCGGCGACGGCCTGCGCCCAGGCTCGACCGCCGACGCCAATGACGAGGCGCAGTTCTCGGAGCTGCGCACCCTGGGCGAACTGACCAAGGTGGCCTGGAAGCACGGCGTCCAGGTGATGATCGAAGGGCCCGGCCACGTGGCCATGCACAAGATCAAGGCCAACATGGACGAGCAGCTGAAGCACTGCCACGAGGCCCCGTTCTACACCCTCGGCCCGTTGACCACGGACATCGCGCCTGGCTACGACCACATCACCTCGGCGATCGGCGCGGCGATGATCGGCTGGTTCGGCACGGCCATGCTCTGCTACGTCACGCCCAAGGAGCACCTGGGCCTGCCGGACCGCGACGACGTCAAGACCGGCGTCATCACCTACAAGCTGGCCGCCCACGCCGCCGACCTCGCCAAGGGCCATCCCGGCGCGGCGATGTGGGACGACGCCATCAGCCGCGCGCGGTTCGAATTCCGCTGGGAGGACCAGTTCAACCTGGGCCTCGACCCGGAAACCGCCCGCAAGTTCCACGACGAGACCCTGCCGAAGGAGGCGCACAAGACCGCCCACTTCTGCTCGATGTGCGGTCCCAAGTTCTGCTCGATGAAGATCAGCCACGAGGTCCGTGACTTCGCGGCGGGTCTCGCGCCGAACAACGCCGAACTGGGCATGGCCGAGATGAGCGAGAAGTTCCGCGAACAGGGCTCGGAGATCTACCTGAAGACCGAGTAGCGGTGATTTCACTGGCGCGGCGGTGGGGAGCGCTTCACCGTCGCGCCATGAAACGCTTGAGTCTCCTGGCGGCGGTCGCCGTTCTCGCCGTCGCCACGCCGGTCCTGGCCGAAAGTCCGTTCTGGCCTGTCCAGGCCAAGGGCGGCGCGGTGGCGACGGAGTTGCGCGGCGCCTGGAAGTCGCGCGGCTACGGCTGGATCGTGCAGTTCGGTTCGGACGGCTCGCAGCTGTTCCACACCGCTGGCGAGGCCTGCTATCCAGACCCGCGGCAGCAGTCCGATCCCGACGAGATCCTGAAGGTCTGGCGCTCCGAGGGGCAGGGGACGATCACCCTGGCTGGCGATGCATCGGGCGCCCGCTACCTGTTCGACCGCCTGCCCAACCTCCCCACCGCCTGTATCGGCGCGGCCGCCTGGACGCCCGACCGCATCGTCGCGTTCGCCGCCGACACCTTCGCCGAGCTCTACCCGCGTTCGGCCGAGCGTGGCCTGGACTGGAAGGCGCGAAAGACCGCGGCCCTGGCCCAGGTTGGGCCAACCGCAACCGACTTCCAGCTGTGGTCGGCGCTGTCGGGCCTGATCGCCGGCCTGGATGATCCCCACGTCGAGCTGCATGGCATGGTCGATGGCGCGCAGCGCGACCTCGAGCCTGGCGCTTCGCCCACCCTGACCCGCGTCACCGCCGCCGATCCGACCGGCGGCGAAAAGGTCTGGTTACAGGCCTATCGCGAGGGGATCCTGACCCAGATCCTGGCGGGGCGAGGTCGCCAGGCGGCCAACAACCGGGTCTTCTGGGGCCGGGCCGAGGACATCGGCTACCTGAACTTCATGACCATGGGCGGCTTCGCTCGCAACGCCGCGCCGGACGATCCCCGGCCGCTCGACGCGGTGCTGGACGAGGCGATGGCGGCCTTCGCCGGCGCGCGGGCGGTGATCGTCGACGTCAGCAACAACCGCGGCGGTTACGACACCATCAGCCAGGCCGTCGCCAGCCGCTTCGCCGACCAGTCGGTCCTGGCCTATTCGAAGATCGGCGTCGGGGCCAAGGCGCCGCTTCAACCGGTTCGGGTCGAGCCGGCCAGCGGGGAGCGCTTCACCGGCCCGGTCTATCTGGTCACCAGCGACGTGACCGTCAGCGCCGGCGAGACCTTCACCCTGATGATGAAGGCCCTGCCGAATGTGAAGCAAGTGGGCGGGACCACCCATGGGGCGTTCTCGGACCAGCTGCCCAAGCCCCTGCCGAACGGCTGGGCCTTGGCCTTGCCCGCCGAACTCTACAAGGGGCCGAAGGGCGAGGACCTGGAGGGCCGGGGTCTCGCGCCCGACGTCCCTCTGGCGGTCTTTCCGGACGGCGACCTGGCCGGCGGCCACGCCAAGGCCATTCTGGAGCTGATGAAAGAAATTCGCGCCGGCGCGGTCCCGGCTGTCGGAACAGCGGGCCGCTGAGCGTCCTTGTGTCGTCAACGACGAACAAGGAGGACGTCATGGCCTATGTCGATGGTTTCGTGGTTCCCGTGCCCAAGGACAAGCTGGAGGCCTACAAGGCCCTGGCCCAGAAGGGCTGCGACATCTGGTTGGAGCACGGGGCGCTGTCCTATGTGGAGTGCGTCGCCGACGACGTGCCCTACGGTGAGCTGACCTCATTCCCCCGCGCGGTGCAGGCGACCGACGACGAGATCGTGATCTTCTCGTGGATCACCTATGCCGACCGCGCCAGCCGCGACGCGGTGATGGCCAAGGTGATGGCCGACGAGCGCCTGAAGGCCGACACGGCCAGCATGCCGTTCGACGGTAAGCGGATGATCTTCGGCGGCTTCCAGGCCTTCATCGAGCGCTGACGCGCTAAGGTTGCGCCGCTCGCGCGGGCGACCGCCGAGCGGCGCGTAATCCCGTCATCTGGGATGAGCGGCGGAACGCTCGCGGGCTTTGTTTCTTGCTTGCAACATCGTTTCCGGCGTCACACGTCCACGTCGAAAATGTGACGTTATTTCAACGCTTGAGCGGCTGAAAGGCGCTCAAGCGCACACCCGTGTGCGGTTTATGCCGCATTGCCTTTTCTTAATTCCGGGGAGCGTTGCGGTGAAGCTCGCGGGCCCGTAAGGAGGATCAACCCAGCGTTGGCGCCGCGAAGCGTCGGCGTCCTCGCCACCCGCTTCCGTGGGCCTGTATGACCCTTTCGACCCTGCTTTTTTACGGTCTGGCCGCCGTCGCGTTCGATCCGGTGACGGGGGGCGCGAACGCGCTGCTCGCGGCGCCGACCGAGGCGTTCGCCGAGGACGACCAGAAGAAGCCCCAGGTCAAGGACGACGGTCCGACCGAGGTCGATGGCCTCACCATCGAGGCTCAGAAGCGCGGCAAGGTCGACAGCGACATCCCGCCGGATCTGGAACTGAACGCCGAGGAGATCCAGAGCCTCGGCGCGGCGAATATCGTCGAGCTGCTGACCATCCTGGCTCCCCAGACCACCAGCACGCGCGGCCGCGACGGCGGCGGCGGGCCGGTGATGCTGATCAACGGTCGCCGCATCTCGGGCTTCCAGGAAATGCAGGGCATCCCGCCCGAGGCGATCGAGAGGTGGCAGGTGTTCCCTGAGGAGGTCGCGCTCAGCTACGGCTACAAGGCCGACCAGCGGGTCGTGAACATCATCCTCAAGAAGAACTACAACGCCCTGATGGCCCAGGCGGCGGCCACGGTCGCCACCGACGGCGGCCGGGTGGTGCCCAACCTCAACGGCAATCGCCTGAACATCAACGGCGACAAGCGCTGGAACGTCGACGTCTCGCTGCAGCATGACCCCTACCTGCTGGAGACCGATCGCGACATTATCCGTACGCCCAACGGCCAGCCGTTCGACCGGGTCGGCAATATCAGCGGCGTGGCTGGCGCGGAAATCGACCCGGCGCTGTCCGCCTTGGCGGGGAGCACGGTCACCTTCGCTGGCGCGCCGAGCTCCGCCCTGGTCGGACGGGCCAGCCTGGCCGACTTCGCGTCCGGCGCGGGACGCTACAACACCGGCGACCTGACCGCGTCGCGCACGCTGATGAACAAGGTCGACCGCGGCACGCTGCGCGGCTCGGTGACCCGCGACATCAACAAGAAGATCCAGCTGACCCTGACCGGCAATCTCGAGGACACCAGCAGCCGCGCGCTGCTGGGGTTGCCGGGCGTGACCTTCACCCTGCCGGCGGGCAGTCCGTTTTCACCGTTCTCGAGGGCCGTGACCGGCTATCGCTACATCGACGCGCCGGGCGCCATGGTGCGCGACGTCGACACCCTGCGCACCCAGGCCAGCATGGCGGCCAATGGCCGGATCAGCGACTGGCGCTGGAACTTCACGGGCGACGTCGACCGAATCAAGACCGACACGACGACGGGGCGCGGCCTGGACGCCTCGGCCTTCCAAGCGGCGGTGGCGGCCGGCGATCCGGCCGTCAATCCGTTCGGGGTGATCCCGGCCAACCTCTACAAGTACGCCGCGGCCGACACGGCCCATTCGGTCTCGACCTCGGCCAGCGCCGAGGTCGTCCTGAGCGGCAACCTGTTCCAGCTGCCCGCCGGCGGCCTGCAGACGACGCTGAAGGTTGGGGCCGATACCCGCGCGCTCGACTCCAGGACCGTCCGCTCGGGCGTGACCACGACGCGCGACATAACCCGCAACCGCGAAAGCGTTCAGACCAGCTTCAACCTGCCGATCACCAGCACGCGGCAGAACTTCCTGGCCAAGGCGGGCGACCTCTCGGCCAACGTCAATCTCGGCTACGAGGACCTGTCCGACCTGGGCGGGCTGACCACCGTGGGCGGCGGGCTCAACTGGTCGCCGTTCAAGCCGATCAGCTTCGTCGCCAGCTACACCGAGGAAGAGGGCGCGCCCTCGACCAACCAGATCAACGATCCGGTGGTGGTGACCCCGAACGTCTCGGTGTTCGACTTCACGACCGGCCAGACGGTGATCATCTCCCGCACCGACGGCGGCAACGCCGCCCTTCGCAACGACAACCGCCAGGTCCAGAAGCTGGGCGTGAACTACAAGCCGTTCGAGAAGGTCGAGCTGACGTTCAACGCCACCTACACGCGGGCCCAGACCAAGAACATGATCGCCTCGTTCCCGTCGATCACGCCGGACCTGGAGGCCGCGTTCCCGGATCGCTTCACGCGCGACGCCACCGGACGCCTGCTGTCGATCGACGCGCGGCCGGTCAATTTCGCCAGCGCGGAGTCCGAGAACATTCGCTGGGGCTTTAACCTGTTCAAGCCGGTCGGTCAGCCGACCCCCGGCGCGGCGGGCGGTCCCGGCGGCGGTCCCGGCGGCGGTCGCGTCGGCGGCGGCCCGGGTGGGGGTGGTCCGGGCGGCGGCGGCGGGATGATGCGCTTCGGCGGACCGGGCGGCGGCCCAGGTGGCGGCGGGCCCGGCGGGTCCGGCGGCGGAGCTCCGTCCTTCAGGGTCCAGCCCGGTCAGGGCATATTGCAGCTGTCGGTCTATCACACCTGGCGCCTGACCGACGAGATCACCGTCCGCAAGGGCCTGCCGGTCCTCGACCAGCTGGACGGCTCGGCGATCGGCGCGCGCGGCGGCCAGGCGCGCCACGAGGTGCAGGTCAACGGCAGCTACTTCAAGAACGGCCTCGGGGCCCGCTTCAACGCCGCCTGGAAGGCCTCGACCTGGGTCAACGGCGGGGCGACCGGTGGTCAGACCCTCTACTTCTCGGACCTGGCCGTCGTCGGCGTGAACGTCTTCGCCAATTTCGGCGTCCCGGCTCGCAAGAAGGCGGTCGAGCGGTTCCCGATCCTGAAGGGCGCGCAGGTGTCGCTGAACTTCGACAACCTGCTCGACGCCAAGCAGACGGTCCGCGACCAGAACGGCGCGACGCCCCAGGCCTATCAGCGCGACTACCTCGACCCGCTGGGCCGCACGGTGCGCTTCAGCTTCCGCAAGCTGATGTAGGGCTCAGCTTCTCGCTGCATCGTCCTAAACCCGCCCTTAAGCTGTGAGGCGCACGCTCCTTCTCGAACGGCGCTATCGGCCGGATCGGAGGCCGTCATGGCGATCATGACTTCCAGCACCCGCCGCACCGGCGACCATTTCGAGCCCAACGACGGTGATCCCCAGGTTCAGCGCCGGTTGCGCGGCTATCTGGAGCAGATCGACTACACCGCCTTCGCCTCGAACAAGGCGGTGCTGGGCGCGACCGCGCCCTACGTCGATGGTGAGCGGTTCCAGCGCCTGGCCGTCGCGGTCGCCACCGCGCGCGCCAAGTGGGTGGCCGAGGCGGCATCGATCGCCGATGCGGGCGCCAGCCTCTCCGAGGCCCAGGTCGCGCAGTTGACCCATCTGCGTTCGGCCTTCGAGGAGCTGTCGGCGGCCTATGAGGCCACGCGGCGGATGGTCGAGCGCGGCTACGTCGCCTACCGACCCAGTCAAGGGTAATTTACCCGGATATTATTGACTTCAGATTTCGTCCGGGTAAAAGGCGCGCCACGAGGTTCGCTTCCCGAGGAGATTTGCATGTCCGAACGCAAGGCGCTGCTGCGCGCCTACAAGGAACGCAAGGTCGAGGCCGGGATCTACGCCGTGCGTTGCGTCGCGACGGGCGAGGTGTGGATCGGCGCGACGCCGGACCTCTCCACCCGTCAGAACGGCGTCTGGTTCTCGTTGCGCCGGGACTCGCACCGGGAGCCGACGCTGCAGGCCGCCTGGAATGCGCACGGGCCCGACGCCTTCGCCTTCGAGCCGGTCGAGACGATCGACGCCGAGGGGCTGGACCGCTTCGGCCGCGCCGCGCGGTTGAAGGATCGCCGTGACCACTGGATCGAGACCCTGAACGCCAAGGGGCTGAACTGATGGCGGGCGACGAAGGCGAGGGGCGCTACGTGGTCTTCCACGGTACCACGCGCGTGGCGGCGGGATCGCGGCTCGACGCGGCCTTGGCGGCTCAAGCGCTGACAGGCGAGGGCGGGGTGCTGATCTTCGGTCCCGACGGTCGCTCGGTCGATTTCGACCTCAGCGGCGGACCCGACGCGCTGGCCAGGCGCCTGTCGCCGCCGACCGAGGCCCCGCGCGGTCGCGGCCGGCCCAAGCTGGGCGTGGTGGCGCGCGAGGTCACCCTGCTGCCGCGCCACTGGGACTGGCTGGCCAGCCAGCCGGGCGGCGCGTCGGTGGCGCTGCGCAAGCTGGTCGAGGCCGCCCGCCGGGCCAGCGAAGGGCCGGACCGCATCCGCGCGGCCCGCGAGGCGGCCTACCGGTTCGCCTCGGCGATCGGCGGTGATCTGCCGGGCTTCGAGGAGGCCATGCGAGCCCTGTTCGCCGGCGACGACGCCGGCTTCGAGACGCGGATCCAGGCTTGGCCGGACGACATCGCCGCCCAGTTGCGGACCTACGCGGCCGAGGCCTTCGGTCCGGATCAGCCGTCGGATTTGGCTACGACGTCGGCCAGCACCGCCTTGTAGGCCGCCTCGAACGGCGCCTTGTCGCTGTCGGGCTTGGCGGGCCACAGCGGACGCAGGGCGGCGGTGCGGGCGGCGGCGTCGCGTAGCCACGCGGAGTCGGCCTTGGCCAGCTTGGCGAGGCGAGCCTCGACCTCGGCCTTGGGGCGACCGTCATAGGCCAGCAGCGAGCGCAGCGCCCACAAGGCCTGCTCGTCCGGATTGGGCTTGGCCGCGCCCGGCGCGCGATGGGCGGTCCAGCGCACCGCCTCGACGATCTGGGCGCGATAGCGCGGGTCGTCCCAGGTGCTGGGCGTGTGGCCCAGATTGGTGAAGAACACCCGGCCCCGGCCGATCTGCCGCGTCCAGGTGATCGGCACGAACCACGGGCGCTTCAAGGCCATGTCGGTGAAGTCCAGGGCCTGGAGCACGCGGACCTTGGTCGGATCGTAGTCCGAATACTGATAGATCTCCTCGGCATAGGCGAACCGGGCGGGCCAGGCCGTATTCACAGGGTCCTTGCCGCCCAGCGCCTGCACCGTGATCGGCGTGCCCTGGGTCCACGGATGGCCGGCGAACTTGCCGTTGATGAAGGCGGTGTAGGTCTGGCCGGGGCCTGTATAGTCCCAGTGGGTGTCGGTGGCGCTGTGCAGGCCGACGAAGCCGCCCTTGCCGCTTTCGATCCATTTCTGGATCGCCGCCCAGGTCTCGGCCGGGATCGGCAGCTCGCCGGTCGTGTAGAAGGCCAGGACGTCGATGTCCTTCAGCTTTTCGGGCGTGATCGTACGGGCGTCCTGAGTGGACTCGACGGTGAAGCCGGACTTCGCGCCGATCTCGGCCAGGGCGAGCTCGGATTGCGTCGGACCGTTGCTGTTCTTGGGCCGGGTGACCGGCGCGTGCCGCCAGCCGACCGACTGATCCAGATAGAGCACCCGGATCCTGGCCGGCGCCGCCTCCGCGGCAGGCGGGGCCAGGGTGGCGAGGCAGAGCGCGGTCACGGCCGCGATGAAGGTCAGCAGGCGGGCCATGTCGGTCTCAGCTCTTGGGTTGCAGCAGGTCCCAGCGATTGCCGGAGAGATCCTCGAACACCGCCACGGTTCCGTAGGCTTCGTGGCGCGGCGCTTCCAGGAAGGTCACCCCGGCGGCGGTCATGCGCGCGTGGTCGCCCTCGAAGTCGTCCGTGTACAGAAACAGCCAGACGCGACCGCCGCCCTGGCGGCCGATGGCTTCGGCCTGGTCGCCCGTCGCGCGGGCCAGCAGGAAGTTGGTCCCCTCGGTCCCTGGCGAGACCACGACCCAGCGCTTGCCGCCGCCCATGTCGGTGTCCTCGACCAGGGCGAAGCCCAGCTTGCCGACATAGAAGGTGATCGCCTCGTCATAGTCGGCGACCAGCAGGGAGACGAGCGCGACGCGGCGGGCCATGGGCGACTCCTTTGGCGGAGGCGATTGCATAGCACGCGTCAGGCCGTTGTCAGCGTCGGGGTTCTAGAACCTGGCTCGCGATCCGCCGCTTCAGGAGCTGGCCGAGGTGTGGCCGCTCCAGGTCCAGAAAAAGTTTGTCATCCCGGACAAGCGCGCAGCGCGCCGATCCGGGATGACAAGAAAAAGCGAAGAGGCGTTCACCCCCCGCTATAACCCCCGATAATCGGCAGGATCTCGCCGGTGATGTAGCTGGACGTCTGCGGCGAGGCCAAGAACACATAGGCGGGCGCGATCTCCTCGGGTTGGGCCGCCCGCTTCATCGGGGTCTTGGCGCCGAACTCGGCGACCTGCGGCCCGAGCTTGTCGGCCGGGTTCAGGGGCGTCCAGACCGGGCCCGGCGCGACGGCGTTCACCCGGATGCCTTTCTCGACCAGATGGGTGGCCAGCGAGCGGGTGAAGGCGTGGATGCCGCCCTTGGTCATCGAATAGTCCAGCAGGTCCTTGTTGCCGAGCATGCCGGTGACCGAGCCGGTATTGATGATCGCGCCGCCGTTCGGCAGGTGCTTCACCGCCGCCTTGGCCATGTGGAAATAGCCATAGAGATTGGTCCGCAGCGTCCGGTCGAAATGCTCCTCGGTCAGGTCCTCGAAGTCGGTGACGTGCTCCTGGAAGGCGGCGTTGTTGACCAGGATGTCGAGCCGACCCAGCTCGGCGACGGTCTTTTCGACCGCCGCCTTGGCGTAGGCGGGATCGGCGACGTCGCCGGGCAGCAGGATGGCCCGGCGGCCTTCCAGCTCGACGGCCAGCCGCGTCTCCTCGGCGTCTCGGTCTTCCGACAGATAGCCGATGGCCACGTCCGCGCCTTCGCGGGCGAACAGCACGGCCACGGCCCGGCCGATGCCGCTGTCGGCGCCGGTGATCAGGGCCACCTTGTGCTCAAGCTTGCCCGAGCCCTTGTAGAACGGTGCGTCGTACATCGGGGCGGGGTCGAGTTTGTATTCTTCACCGGGCTTGGCCTGGTGCTGCTCGGGGAAGGGCGGGGCCGGGTAGGGGCGGGCGCCGGCCTGCATGGCCTGGCTCTTCTTCTCGTCCTTCGGCGGGCCCTCCTGGGACTTGAATGATCGCTCCTCCTTGGCGTCTAGCGGCGCCTGGATATCGCGTTCGGCGTCGGCCGCGCGGTCGCCGCCCTTCTCGAATTGCGGGGTCTGGGTCTCGGCCATGGGCTTGCTCCTGGGCTGAGCCCCCAAAACCGCTGGGGCGGAGCGATGTTCCAACCGTGACTGAATGCGGGTTGCCGGAAAAACCGGCATGGGCCACCTTGCCGGCCTTCTTTGACCCCCCTTCTTTTTAAGTCTTTTGAGGTGACGACCATGCCGCGCGACGCGGCCGGAACGGCGCTTCCTCCGAAGCGGCCGCGCGGCCCCATCATGACCGATCTGATCGAGCTGCTCCGCCTGTCGGGGCCGGTCGTGCTGTCGCGCCTAGGCATCATGGTCATGGGCCTGACCGACGCCATCGTCGTCGGCCACTTCTCGGCCCGCCAGCTGGGCTTCCACGCCATGGCCTGGGCGCCGTCGTCGGTGTTCGTGACCATGACGGTGGGCCTGCTGGTCGGAGTGCAGGTCATGACGGCCCGCGCCATGGGCGGCGGGCGACCGCACGAGACCGGCGCGGTCCTGCGGCGCGGGCTGGTCTATGCCAGCTGGATCGGCGTGACGACGGCCGTGCTCCTGGCCGCGCTCGGGCCGTTGTTCCTGCACAGCCTGGGCTTGAAGGACGGCCTGGCCGACGGCGCGACCGCGCCGCTGATCGTCTTCTCGCTGTCGCTGCCGCTGTACGCGGTCTCGGTGGCCCTGACCTTCTGGCTCGAGGGCTTGTCGCGGCCCGGCCCGGTGACGATCATCATGTGGCTGGCCAATCTGGTGAACCTGCTGGCCAACCTGGTGCTGGTGCCGGGGACCTTCGGCCTGCCGGCCCTCGGCGCGGTGGGCGGGGCCTGGTCGACCTTCATCGCCCGCAGCTTCATGACCGTGGCGATGGCGGTCTTCGTGCTGCGCATGAAGGAGGCCCGTACGCTCGGCGTGTTCGACAAACCCGCGCCGGACAAGGCGGCCGAGATCGAGCAGCGCCGCATCGGTTACGGCGCCGGCGCGTCCAACTTCTTCGAGGTCTCGGCCTTCGCCGGCATGAACCTGGTGGCCGGCTGGATCGGCGGCCTGGCGGTCGCCGCCTGGGCCGTGGTGCTGAACGTGGCCGCGGTGATCTTCATGATCCCGCTGGGCGTCGCCTCGGCCACGGCCGTCCAGGTCGGGCGAGCCTATGGCGCGCGCGACCCGGCGGGCATGACCCGCGCGGGTTGGATCGCCTTCGCGGTGATCGGTGTCGTGGGGCTCCTGGCCGCCCTGCTGCTCTATCCGACCCGGCACTGGGTCGCCCTGGCCTACACCACCGACCCGGCAGCGCTGAGCCTGATCCTGCCGGCCCTGGTGCTGACCTGCTTCTTTCTGGCCCCCGACGCGGTGCAGGTGGTGACGGCCCAAGCTTTGCGTGCACGGGGGGAGGTGTGGGTGCCGACCATCACCCACCTGATCAGCTACGCCCTGGTCATGGGACCGCTGGCCTGGTGGCTGGCCATCCCGCGCGGCATGGGCCTGAACGGGGTGGTGACGTCGGTGATCGTCACCAGCTTCCTGGCGGCGGGCTTCCTGCTGGCGCGGTTCCGGATCTTGGATCGGCGGGATCGGAAGCTGGCGGAAGACCAACACCTGTCATCCCGGGCGTAGCGCAGCGAAGACCCGGGACCGCAAAAGGCTCAGCGCTTGCGGCGGTCCCGGATCGGCGCGCTGCGCGCTTGTCCGGGATGACAGCTTTTTTGGCTAGGCCCCCAGGATCCAGCCTTCCTCAGTCGCTGCCGCCTCCAGCACCTCCTCCGGCACGCCCTTCGGCGCGGCGAAGGCGGCGGCCAGCTTGCCGGTTTCGTCCAGCTTGGCGAAGTGCTCGGCCAGGTTCCGCACCTGGGCCAGGTCCTTGATCTCGCCGGCGGCCGGCGCGGTTTTGAGCATCGAGGGATAGACCTCGGCCACCACCACCGCGACGCCGTCCAGGTCGGCCTCGGTCAGGGCCTTGAAGCCAGTCTCGAACGGCCAGACCCGCACGGCCTCGCCGCGTGCGTCCTTCAGGCGGCGCACGGCCGGAATGCCGACGATCGCCTGACCGCCGACCGAGCCGTTGTAATAGAGCTTCCAGATCGAGTGCGCGCCCTTGGCGTTGGCGGCCTCGTCGGCGTGGCGGTACTCGGGCAGGTCGTCCGGACCATGCTCGCGCGGCCGCTTGGGCTGCAGGGTGGTCAGGGCGTCCTTGGGCGGGCAGCCCCAGAAGGGGAACGGACCGCCGGTCAGGCGCCGGTTGATCTCCGAGCCGACGCCGAAGCGGTTGTTGGTGTTGTCGGCCTTGTCCTTGACCATCTTGGCCAACTGGTCCCAGACCGCGCGCCAGGGCGTCTCGCCGGGCAGGGACAGGGCCTTGGCCAGGCCGCGCGGAAAGCCCAGCGGGAAGTCGAAGCCGACCAGGGCCCGCTCGCCGCGCTTCTTCAGGTCGTCGAGCACGGCCGCCAGCTTCGCCTCGGCCTCGCCTCGGGTCGCGGGGTTGTAGCTCTCGAAGGTCAGCCGGAAGCGCACGTCGCGCTTCAGCACGCCGATCCAGATGGAATCCGCGCCCGTGGTCGGCTTGGCCGCGGCGCTCCAGTCGACGATCACATAGGCGCTGAACAGACGCGACACGGCACGCGGCTCCTTGGCGGATAAGGAAGCCGCGCTTCTACTCCCGTCCGGCGCGAGGGGCCAGACGGTAGCGGGAAGATATCAGGCCGCGTCGCGGATCTTGGTCGTCGGGCCGATCGGGCGGCCGTTGCGGGCGAACCAGCGGATCGGCGGTTCGCACGATTGGCCGAGCGCGGCGCGGACGATGGCCGGCGGACGGCGCTCTTCCGGGGTCATGAACAGGCCGTTGGTCTTCAGCTTCAGGCCGGCGACCTTGTGCGCGCCCAGCATGGTCAGCGGCACGGCCAGGATCAGGCCCAGCAGGATCGGAGCGGTCGAGGTGAACAGGTCCGGCGTGAACCAGAAGGTCGCGCCCAGGACCAGGCCGGTGGCGCTGATCCAGCCCATGGCGGCCGAGGCCTCCTTGAAGTCGACCTTGTCGGCGTCGCGGCGCTGGGTGGCCCAGCCGCCGACCTTGCCGGCCAGGATCTCGACGATGGCCCGGGTCTGGGTGAACATCAGCATCGGGGCGACCAGGGCCGAGAGCAGCATCTCGACGGCCAGGCCGGCGGCGACGCGGCGCTTGCCGCCAAAGCCCTTGATCTCGCTCTTGCGCGAGAAGACCAGGATCGAGCCCAGGATCTTGGGGCCGAAAAGCAGGACGAAGGTGATGATCATGGCCCAGGCGGTGGCCTGGATCTCGCGCCAGTCGATCAGGGCGTGAGCGGCGGCCTGCAGGTCGGCCATGGTGAAGGCGGCCTTCTTCAGCTCGGGCATCAGGGCGCGCGAGGTGATGCCGGCCGACAGGGCGATGAACCACAGCGGCGACAGGGCGTAGCTCAGCACGCCGATCACCAGGTGCAGGCGGCTCATCCAGTGCAGGCCGGGCAGGGCGATCAGCGGCACGTGCTGGACGTTGCCCCGGCACCAGCGGCGGTCACGGGTGGCGAAGTCCAGCAGGTTCGAGGGGCTCTCTTCGTACGAGCCTTCCAGATAGGGGGCCAGGTGGACGCTCCAGCCGCCGCGGCGCAGCAGGGCGCTTTCCAGGGCGTCGTGGCTCATCACCTCGCCGCCGAACGGCTTGGGGCCGGCCAGGTGCGGCAGGCCGCAGGTCTCGGCGAAGGCGCGGGTGCGGACGATGGCGTTGTGACCCCAGAACGAGCTCTCCGAGCCCGACCACCAGGCCAGGCCCGTCCAGGCGACGCGGCCGTACAGGCGCGTGGCGAACTGCAGGGTGCGGGCGAAGATCGTCTGGCCGTTGATGATCGTCGGCATGGTCTGGATCAGACCCGCGCCGGGGTGACGCTCCATGGCGTCGGCCAGGCGGACCATGGCCTCGCCGGTCATCAGGCTGTCGGCGTCCAGGATCAGCATGTGCTCGTAGGCGCTGCCCCAGCGGCTGACCCAGTCGGCGACGTTGCCGGCCTTGCGGCCGGTGTTTTCCTTGCGGACCCGGTAGTAGACGTTGCTGTGGGCTTCGCGGCGGAAGCGGGCGAAGCAGGCCTGCTCGGCCAGGGCCACCTGGGCGTCGCGGGTGTCGCTGAGCACGAAGATGTCGAAGTGGCGGCTCATGCCGGTCTCGGCGATCGAGGCGTCCATGGCGCGCAGGCGGGCGAAGACGGCGGCGGCGTCCTCGTTGTGCACCGGCATCAGGATGGCGGTGCGGGTGTGCAGCTTGGGCATCGGGGCCTCGCCGTCGATGCCGAGCGGATCCTTGGGCTTGCCCAGCAGGATCACGAAGCCGGCCACGGCGGTGCAGAACCATAGCGACAGGGCCAGGAACAGCGGGGCCAGCAGGACGAGCACCACCGCTTCCAGGCGGGTCACGCCGCCGAGCGCGACGGTGTCGAAGGTGGCCTTCCAGCCGGCGAAACCCATGACGATGGTCGACAGGGCCACCAGCCAGCGGCGCATGGTCATGTTGGCCACCAGAGCGGTGGCGCGGCGCGGGCCGCCTTGCCAGAAGCCCAGCGGCTGGACCGGCATGGCCAGCGGAACCTCGGCCGGGATCTCGACCGTGTCACGCCGAACGACCTGATCGAGGGCCACGCTCGTGGAAGAGCGCACGTCGAAGAGGGCGGAGCGATCGCTCATATCGTCAGATCTCGGACTTTTCCGGCGGGCCGGGCTCTCTCCGCGCATTTCGACCCCGGAGCCTCTTTCCGCCCCGCCGTGCGTCCGCTAGGGAACGGCCTCGGGGAAGTGTGACGGCGTCATGACGGTCGAAACCGGCGTGGAGAGCCGCCGGTAGAGCCTACAGTAAAACTTCGATCACAAATTCGCTACCGGAAATCACGCGGATTTCGCAGTTGCGAGAAAAAACTTGAAGAACGTGTGAGGCGAGCGGTGCTCGCCGATCCGGGGAATTTCGGTAAGATCATGAAATTACGTAACTTTGCCGCGATTGTCGCCGTGCTGAGCTTGGCCGCTTGCGGAAAAGCTTCACAGGAAGGACGTTCAATTCCGGGTGTCGTGGAGGCTGTTCCATCGACGGAATCGCTGCCGACCTATGACGCGCAGGGCGTGATTTCGAGCCTGGACGGCCAGATTCTCACGCTCGATCACGACGGCGCGAGCGCGGCGGGCCTGAAGCCCGGCCGCGACAAGTTCAAGGTCTATGCGGACGTGATCGCCGAGGCCCCGATCGCGCCGGGCTCGCGGGTCAAGTTCCAGTTCAAGAAGACGCCCGCGGGACTCGAAGTGTCTAAGCTCGAGCCCCGCGAGTAGGGCCTACCCCAGCTTCACCAGCATCTTCCCGAGGTTCTCGCCCGAGAACAGCTTCAGGAACGCGTCCGGCGCGCGCTCGACGCCGTCCTCGACCGTCTCCTTCCAGGTGATCTGGCCGGCCTTGATCCACGCGCTCATGTCCTTGGCGAACTGCGGATAGAGGTCGTAGTGGTTGGAGACGATGAAGCCCTCCAGCCGCAGGCTCTTGCCGACCGCCAGGATGATGTTGGACGGGCCTTCGGGTTTACCGGTCTCGTTATACTGCGAGATCATCCCGCACAGGGCGAAGCGGGCGAACGGGCGGGCCGAGTTCAGGGCCGCCTCCAGGTGCACGCCGCCGACGTTCTCGAAATAGACGTCGATGCCCTTGGGCGCGACCTTGGCCAGTTCGGCGACCACGTCGGGCGTGGCCTTGTAATCGATGACGTGATCGACGCCGATCGACTTCAGGAACGCGACCTTCTCGGGTCCGCCGGCTGAGCCGATCACGGTGTGGCCCTTCAGCTTGGCGATCTGGCAGACGATCGAGCCCACCGCACCGGCGGCGGCCGAGACGAAGACCACGTCGCCGTCCTTCAGCGCGGCCACCCGCAGCAGACCCGCATAGGCGGTCATGCCGGGCATGCCCACGACGCTCAGGAAGGCCTGGGGCGGGACGCCCTGGGTGTCGATCTTGGTGATCGCGCCCATGCCGGCGGCGGCCAGGGACTTGGGATGGGCGTTGAACGCCTCGCGCCAGCCGAACATCGAGTTGACGACGTCGCCCGGCTTGAAGTCCGGATCGTTGGAGGCGACGACCTCGCCGATCGCGCCGCCCTGCAGGGCCTGGCCGATCTGGAACGGCGGCACGTAGCTGGGCCGGTCATACATGCGGCCGCGCATATAGGGATCGACCGACATCCACAGGTTCTTGACCTGGACCTCGCCGTCGCCCGGCGCGGGCAGGTCGACCGTGGCCAGCTCGAAGTCCGAGGCCTTGGGCAGGCCCACGGGACGGCTCTTCAGGCGGATCTCGCGCGAGGTGGTCATGGTGTTCCTCCCAAGCTCTTATCGAGCGTTGCTAATTTAAACGAACGTTTAGCGCGTCCGGGGCGAAGGCTCCAGTGCTTCTAAGCGGCGGCGAAGCGGGGTAGACAGCCCGCCATGACCCAAGTGCTCAAAGCGGGCGTCGTCGGCGCCGGAGTGTTCGGCGGCTATCACGCCAAGAAGTACGCCGAGCTGGACGGCGTGACCCTGGTCGGGGTGTTCGACATCGATCTAGCGCGCGCCCAGGCCCTGGCCGAGCCGCTGGGCGCGACGGCCTTCGACGACATGGCCGCCTTCCTGGCCGCCGTCGACGTGGTCACGGTCGCCACGCCCGCCGTCCACCACGCCGGCGCGGCCCTGGCGGCGCTGAAGGCGGGCAAGCCGGTCTATTCGGAAAAGCCGCTGGCCGTGGCGCCCGAGGACGCCGACCGGATGGTCGCCGTCGCCGCCTGGGCGGGCCTGCCCCTGGCCTGCGGCCATCAGGAGCGGGTCGTGTTCCAGGCCATGGGCCTGCTCGACATCCCCGAGCAGCCGCTGCGCCTGGAAGCGGTGCGACGCGGCACGCCTTCGGACCGCAATCTCGACGTCTCGGTGGTGCTGGACCTGATGATCCACGACATCGACCTGGCCCTGGCGCTCTGCGACGGCGCGCCGTTGGCGGTGGAAGGCGAGGGGGCGATCACCCGCTCGACGTCGCTGGACTGGGTCAAGGCCGAAGCCACCTTCGACAACGGCTTCGTCGCCGTGTTCGACAGCTCGCGCGTCGCCGAGGCCCGCGAGCGGACCATGAAGGTCGTCTATCCCTCGGGCGAGGTCGAGATCGACTTCCTGACCCGCGCCTTCCGCAACACCACGCCCTATCCGCTGATCGAGAACTTCACCGAGACCCCCGCCGGCAAGGACCCGCTGGGCCTGTCGGTCGCCGGCTTCCTGGCCGCCGTGCGCGGCGAGACGCCCCGGCCGGTGGTGACGGGGGAGGAGGCGGCTCGGGCTCTGGACCTGGCGCTGGCGGTGGAGCAGGCGGCGGAGAGCTGAACGCCGCACGGATTATGCGCCGCGAGGGGGCTTTCTGCGAGATGATCGCAATGAAAGTCGCCGCGATGGGGGCTTCCCGGGCAAAAACTAAGCGCCGAACCCTTCCGCCACGCTTCGCCTTGGGCTAACCACGGCGCTCGTTATCGGACCAAGGCGTTCTACCATGACCAAGAAACCCGACGGCACCTGGGACAAGTCTAACCTGCCCAGCCGCCATGTAACCGAGGGGCCGGCCCGCGCGCCGCACCGTTCGTATTACTACGCCATGGGCCTTGGCACGCGTGAGATCGCCCAGCCGTTCGTCGGCGTGGCCTCGTGCTGGAACGAAGCCGCCCCTTGCAACACCGCCCTGAACCGCCAGGCCGAGGCCGTGGTCGTGGGCGTCAAGAAGGCCGGCGGCACGCCGCGCCAGTTCAACACCATCACCGTGACCGACGGCATCGCCATGGGCCACGAGGGCATGCGCAGCTCGCTGGTCAGCCGCGACGTGATCGCGGACTCGGTCGAGCTGTCGATGCGCGGCCATGGCTATGACGCCCTGGTCGGCGTGGCCGGCTGCGACAAGAGCCTGCCGGGCATGATGATGGCCATGCTGCGCCTGAACGTGCCCAGCGTGTTCCTGTACGGCGGTTCGATCCTGCCCGGCCGCCTGGACGGCAAGGACCTGACCGTCCAGGACGTGTTTGAGGCCGTCGGCCAGTTCTCGGCCGGCGTCATCGACGAGGAGCGCCTGTGCAAGGTCGAGCGCGCCGCCTGTCCGTCGGACGGCGCCTGCGGCGGCCAGTTCACCGCCAACACCATGGCCTGCGTCTCGGAAGCCATCGGCCTGGC
The DNA here is from genome assembly GCF_001425745.1 of Caulobacter sp. Root343. Lineage (GTDB taxonomy): Bacteria > Pseudomonadota > Alphaproteobacteria > Caulobacterales > Caulobacteraceae > Caulobacter. Next base: position 1,058,836 of record NZ_LMDF01000006.1, read on the forward strand.
CCTGCCGCTGTCGTCGGCCCTGCCGGCCCCCTACACCGACCGCGACGCCTATGCCGTGGCCTCGGGCGAGGCGGTCATGCGCCTGATCGAGACCAATCTGCGCCCGCGCGACATCTGCACCCGCAAGGCGTTCGAGAACGCCGCGGTGGTGGTGGCCGCGACCGGCGGCTCGACCAACGGCGCCCTGCACCTGCCGGCCATGGCCCACGAGTGCGGCATCGAGTTCACTCTGAAGGACGTGGCCGAGATCGCCGCCCGCACGCCCTATATCGCCGACCTGAAGCCCGGCGGCCGCTACGTGGCCAAGGACATGGGCGAGGCCGGCGGCGTGCCGATGCTGCTGAGGACCCTGCTGGACGCCGGCCTGCTGCACGGCGACTGCATGACCGTCACCGGCAAGACCCTGGCCGAGAACCTGGCCGACGTGGTCTGGCGCGACGACCAGGACGTCATCCGCCCGGTCTCGGCCCCGCTGTCGCCGACCGGCGGCGTGGTGGGCCTGTGGGGCTCGCTGGCCCCCGACGGCTGCATCGTCAAGGTCGCGGGCCTCAAGCACCAGGTCCACCGCGGCCCGGCCCGGGTGTTCAACGGCGAGCAGGCCTGTTTCGAGGCCGTCGAGCGCCGCGACTACAAGGAAGGCGACGTCCTGGTGATCCGCTACGAGGGGCCCAAGGGCGGTCCGGGCATGCGGGAGATGCTGTCGACCACGGCGGCGCTGTACGGCCAGGGCGTGGAGAACATCGCCCTGATCACCGACGGCCGCTTCTCGGGCGCCACGCGCGGCCTGTGCATCGGTCACGTCGGTCCGGAGGCCCAGGAGGGTGGTCCGATCGCGCTCGTTAAGGACGGCGACATCATCTCGATCGACGCTCACAAGGGCACGATCGAGCTGGAGGTCGAGGCCGACGAGCTGGCCCGCCGCAAGGCCGACTGGAAGCCGATCAAGACCAACTACAACAGCGGCGCGATCTGGAAGTTCGCCCAGCTGGTCGGTCCGGCCCACCTGGGCGCGACCACCCATCCCGGCGCGGCCGAGGAAACCCACATCTACGTGGATCTCTAGCCTTAGAGAACTGTCATCCCGGACAAGCGCGTAGCGCGCCGATCCGGGACCGCAACAAGCTCCGAGCTTCCGGCGGTCCCGGCTCTCCGCTGCGCTGCGGCCGGGATGACAGGTTCTTTGGCGCCTACAGGCTGACCTGCGTCCCCAGCTCGACCACCCGCCCAGGCGGCAGGTGGAAGAAGGTGGTCGGGTCGGTGGCGTTGCGGGTCAGGAAGGTGAACAGCTTGCGCTTCCAGCCGGGCAGGGCGTCGCCGGCCGTCGAGGGCACGATGGTGCGGCGGCTGACGAAGAACGACGTGCTCATGATGTCGAACTTCAGGCCCTGCTTGCGACACAGCGCCAAGGCCTTGGGGATGTTCGGGCTTTCCATGTAGCCGTAGCGCAGGGTGACCAGCGAGAAGCGGTCGTCCAGCACCCGGGTCTCGACCCGCTCGGCGTCGGAGACGTAGGGCGTGGTCTCGCTGACCACCTTCAGCAGCACGTTGCGCTCATGCAGCACCTTGTAGTGCTTGAGGCTGTGCATCAGGGCCGGCGGGGTGGTGTCCGGGTCCGAGGTCAGGAACACCGCCGTGCCGGGCGTGGCGGCGGCCGGGCGGCGCAGGATCATCTCGCGGAAATCGGCGAACGGCAGGCCGTCCTTGCTGAGCTTGCCGCGCAGCCGTTCGGAAGCGCTGACGAAGATCGCCATCAACAGGCAGAGACCCGCGCCCAGGGCCAGCGGGGCCCAGCCGCCGGTCAGGACCTTGAGCAGGTTGGCGACGAAGAAGGTCAGGTCCAGGGCGAACAGCGGCACGATCAGGGCCAGGGCCGCGGCCAGGCGCCATTTCCACACGTGGCGGACGACGATGTAGGCCAGCATAGTGGTGACCACCATCGTGCCGGTCACCGAGATCCCGTAGGCGTGGGCCAGCGAACTGGACGAGCGGAACGAAAGCACCACCAGCACGACGCCGACGAACAGCAGCCAGTTGATCGGGGCGACATAGATCTGGCCGGCCTCGGTCGACGAGGTGATCTTGATATCCATGCGCGGCAGCAGGCCCAGCTGGATCGCTTGCTGGGTCAGGGAGAAGGCGCCGGTGATCACCGCCTGGCTGGCGATGACCGTCGCCACGCCCGAGAACAGCACCAGACCCAGCCGCCACTGGTGCGGGGCCATCAGGAAGAACCAGTCGGCGTTGGGCAGGGCCGTTCCGGCGGCCTCGGCGGCGGTCAGGGCCTTGGACGCCAGCGCCGCCTGGCCGAAATAGTTCAGGGCCAGCATCGGCAGAGCCAGTGTGAACCAAGAGAACTGGATGGGGCCGCGGCCGAAATGGCCCATATCGGCCGTCAGGGCCTCGGCCCCGGTCACGGTCAGGAACACCGCGCCCATCACCAGGAAACCGGTCAGGCCGTGATGGGCCAGGAAATAGATCGCGTAGGTCGGCGAGATCGCGCCCAGCACACTGGGATCGTCCTTGATGTGCCAGACGCCCAAGGCGCCCAGGCATAGGAACCAGCACACCATGATCGGGCCGAAGATCCCGGCCACCTTGGCCGTGCCCTTGGCCTGGAAGGTGAACAGGGCGGTCAGGATCACCAGGGCGGTGACGATCACCTCCTGGGTCCCGAACCAATGCTCGAAGCCCTTGACCGACTTCAGGCCCTCGACCGCCGACAGCACCGAGATGGCCGGCGTGATGACGCCGTCGCCATAGAACAGGGCCGCGCCAATGGCGCCGAGGGCGAAGATCAGGCCGGTCCGGCCCTTGGCGCCCTGCTGGGCCAGGGCCATCAGCGACAGCACCCCGCCTTCGCCCTTGTTGGAGGCGCGCATCAGGAAGAGGACGTATTTGACGCTGACCACCAGGATCAGCGCCCAGAGCGCCAGGGACAGCACGCCCATGATCTCGGGGCGGACCAGGCCATCGTGCGCGGCTTCCTCCAGCGCGTCACGGAAGGCGTAGAGGGGACTGGTGCCGATGTCGCCAAACACGACGCCCACGCTGCCCAGAGCCAGCGGCCAGAAACGCGACGTCGCGTGGCCGTGGGAGGGAGTTTGAATTGTCGGGGTGTCGGAAGAAGCGGCGGCGAGGGGATCTTTACCCGCCATGTAAGCTCGAGGCTCCTAGCGTCGGCTCACGTCCGACCGCGGCGCTTTACGCTCGCCTGTGCGTCGCAGCAAACGAAAAGGCGCTGCTCTCGAAACCGTGATGTGGGTTCATCTTGGAGCGCACGATCCTAATCGTCGAGGTCGAACGGCAGCTCGTCCTGGTCCGCGGCGGGCTCGCGTTTGGCCTTGGAAACGGGCTTGTACGAAGGCTCTGGCGGCGGAGGCGGCGCGTCGTCGATCTCGTCGTCCCAGGGGGGCGCGTCGTCGAACATGTCCGGCTCGGGGGCTGGCCGGGGCGCGGGCGCGGCCGCCGGTGAGACGGGGCGCGAGATCGGGCGGGCGGGCGCGACGCGCGGCGTACTGTCGAATGACGAGCGGCGGGCCAGCGGCGGCGGGGTGTCGGGCAGGGGCGACGGCGCCCGGAAATCGTCTTCGTCGTCTTCGTCGTCGAACGCTTCGGGCGGCGGAGGCGGAGGCGGAGGCGGGGGCGGAGGCGGCGGGGCGGCTGGCCTAGCCGCGACGGGCGTCGGCGCCGCGGGGGCGGGACGCTCCGGGCGCGGCGGCAAGGGGCGGCGGACGATGGCCTCGCAGCGGGCCAGCCAACGGTTGGCCTCCTGCACCAGTTCGCTGGGCGAACGGCTCTCGCGCCGCTGCTCGTCGCCCGGGGCCCAGAGGTCCAGGACGAAATCGGGATGGCGCGGATCGTCGAAGACCAACCGCAAGGCGACGGTCTGGGCCTGGGGCGCGACGTGGTCGATGGCCCGGCGGCCCTCGCCCCGGAACACCCGGCCCATGACCTGGCCGTCGACCAGCAGCTCGGCGCCCATCAACTCGTCGAGGCGATAGACCAGGCACCAGCCGCCTCGGTCCCAGGCCACGGCCAACAGGTTGGTCGAGAACGAAAAGCCCGCGCCGCGCCCTCGGCCGCGCGCGACCACGACGCCTTCCGGCTCGCTCTTCAGGACGTTGCGCAGGGCGCGGCGCAGGCGCCGGTCCTCGTCGCCGTACCAGATGGCCAGGCTGCCAAGGAACGTCACCGCCGAGCCGGCGATGGCCACGAACAGCAAAAGACGCGCGAGTTCGCTCATAATGAGGGCACGCTAGCGGGAGTCCTGATTCCGCGACAGGGGGGCTTAGTCGCGGAAGTGGCCGACGACGGGCACGTGGTCCGAGGGCTTTTCCTTGTCGCGCTCGTCGCGATGGATGACGACGCCCGTCAGGCGGTCGGCGGCCTGGGGCGACAACAGCAGGTGGTCGATGCGGATGCCCAGGTTCCGAGGCCAGGCGCCGGCCTGGTAGTCCCAGAAGGTGTAGCCGCCGGGGGACCCGTCGGCTTGCATGTAGGCGTCGGCCAAGCCCAGGTTCTTCAGCGCCCGGAACGCGCCCCGGCTCTCTGGTTGGAACAAAGCGTCGCCCGTCCAGGCCTCGGGATTGGCCACGTCCTCGGCCTCGGGAATGACGTTGTAGTCGCCCAGGATGACCAGCGGCTCCTCGAACGCGAGAAGGCTCTTGGCGTGAGCGTGCAGGCGGCGCATCCAGGCCAGCTTGTAGTCGAACTTCTCTGTGCCGATCGGATTGCCGTTGGGCAGATAGATCCCAACCACGCGGAATGGCGTGGGCGCATTGATCACCGCCTCGACATAGCGCGCCTGCTCGTCGACCTCGCCGTCGAACAGGAAGGGCAGGCCCTTGCGGACGTCTTCGACCGGGAACTTCGACAGCAGGGCCACGCCGTTATAGGTCTTCTGGCCATGGACGACGACGTTGTAGCCGAGCCGCTCGAAGGCTTCCGTCGGGAACTTCTCGTCGACGCACTTGATCTCCTGCAGCACGGCGACGTCGGGCGCTTCCGATTCGAACCAGGCCAGCACGCCTTCCAGGCGAGCGTTGATCGAATTGACGTTCCAGGTGGCTATACGCATTGACGGCTCCAGACAGCGGCGGGAGGCTAGGGCTCATGGTGACCGTGCTCAAGTCGGACAAGCGAACGATCGACGTGAGACAGGTCCTGCTGATGGTCCTGGCGACCGGCGCGTGCCTGGGCCTGGCCGTGCTGGGCGGCATCCTGGCCATCTTCACGCCGCTCGTCTTCGACCGCGCGGGCAACCTGCTGAATGCGGTGGCCTGGTTGAGCTTCGTGTTCGCGGCGTCGTTCTGGGTAGTGTGCCTGCTGGCCCCGCTGGCCGGCTGGATCCTGTGGCGCAAGGGCGAGACGCCGCTGGCCTGGGCGGCCATGGCCGTCCCGCTGGCCTGGGGCGCGGCGGCCCTGACGCTGCTGCGGTTCGTGCCGACCTAGATCGAGAAGCTGACGCCGCACCCGCAGCTGGACTTGGCGTTCGGGTTGCGGACCCGGAACTCCGCCCCGGCCAGTTCGTCGACGAAATCGATCTCCGAACCCTTCAGCAGGGCCAGGGACACGATGTCGACCAGGGCCGCGGCCCCGTCGCGCTCGATCTTCAGGTCGTCGTCCTCGACGCTGTCGACCAGGTCGAAGCGGTACTGGAAGCCCGAGCAGCCGCCGCCGTCGACGGCGACGCGCAGCATCAACGGGCGCCCCTCGCTGGCGGCGATGGTCTTGATCCGGCGAGCGGCGTTTTCGGAAAGCGTTAAGTCTGGCTGGGTCATGGCTGTGGAAAAGTCATCCTTGACCTATATGAGGATGTCGTGGCTCCGACGGAAGGGGCCAAATCGTCCAATGCGATAAAGGCGGTTAATGTCTCAGGTCCCGTACTTCGTCCCCCGCGCGCCCTATGCCGAGGATCCCTTCAAGTCGAGGGGCCGTCGGTTCAAGGAGGACGAAAGCCGCACCCGGACCCCGTTCGCGCGCGACCGCGACCGCATCATCCACACCTCGGCCTTCCGCCGGCTCAAGGAAAAGACCCAGGTCTTCGTGGCGCACGAGGGCGACAATTTCCGCACGCGCCTGACCCATTCGCTGGAAGTGGCCCAGGTGGCGCGCTCGCTGGCGACGGCCCTGGGGCTGGACAGCGACCTGGCCGAGACCATCGCCCTGGGCCACGACATCGGCCATCCGCCGTTCGGCCATGCCGGCGAGGACGAGCTGGAACAGCAGATGAAGGACTTCGGCGGCTTCGACCACAACGTCCAGACGTTCCGGGTCGTGACCGAACTGGAGCACCGCTATCCGGACTTCCTGGGCCTGAACCTGACCTGGGAGACCCTGGAAGGGATCATCAAGCACAACGGCCCAGTGACCAACAAGCTGGGCAAGCCGTCCTGGAAGGCCATCTCCAAGTACGACAACGACTACAATCTGGGTCTGGACACCTGGGCCTCGGCCGAGGCCCAGGTCGCGGCCCTGGCCGACGACATCGCCTACAACAACCACGATGTCGACGACGGCGTCACCGCCGGCCTGTTCACCCTGGACGAGCTGATGGACGTGCCGTTGATCGGCCCGATCCTGGCGGCGGTGAAGAGCGAGCGCCCGGACCTCGACGCGCGCCTGACCCATCTGGAGGCCATCCGCCGCATGATCGGCGCGATGATCGACGACGTGATGGGCGAGACCCTGCAGCGCGCCGCCGCCACCGGCGTCGCCTCGGCCGACGACGTTCGCGGCCTGGATCACGCCCTGGTGGCCTTCTCGCCCGACATGGCCGAGGACTTGGCTCGGCTGCGAAAATTCCTGCACGAGCGGATGTACCGCCACTGGCGCGTCAACCGCACGCGCAGCCAAGCTCGCCGTATTCTGGGCGAAATGTTCGGGCTTTTCCTGAAGGAGCCGGAGGTCCTTCCGACCGTCTGGTTCGCCAAGTCGCAGAACCGCGACGAAGCCGGCCGAGCCCGCGTGGTCTGTGACTATATCGCGGGCATGACCGATCGCTTCGCGATAGAAGAACACCGCAAGCTGTTCCATCTCGACGTCTGGAACTAAGCCCCAAGCCTGTCCGATACGGACAGGCTCGGTTTAAAAAGTTAGAGCGTGATCGCCGCTGAAACCGGTATCCACTTTCGGCTATCACGCTCTAGGGGCTTCCTGAGACTCGGAATGGGGACGCGAGCGGCCTTTCGTTCGCCACCTGAGCGGGGTGGACGCTTCTGAGACGCGCCGGCGTTGGGTAACCTGGGGTCGCGCGCGTCTGATTCGAGACGTTCGATCCGCGCGCCTTAATTTAGCGCGCCGAGTTTTGGAGCCTACCTCAGATGTCTGATCCGCACCGCGGGGCCTATACGCCGCCCACCGACGCTCCGTTGTCGTTCGACGCGCGTCAGCCCGTGCGCGGCGCGCGCCCCTTGCCCATGACCCTGATCATCAGCGCGGTGGTGCTGGTGACCCTGGTGGTGGCCGTGGTCATGATCTATCGCGGCGGTGTCCGCGGGCCGAACGAGCCGCCGCAGGCGGTGGGGACGCAAGTGGCCCAGATGAAGACCCCGCCGGCCGCCGCCAGCCAGCCGCAGGACCCGGCCGCGGGCCTGCAGATCTATCACAACGAGGACCCGCAGCCCTCGGCCACCTTCGCCGCGCCGCCCGAAGCGCCGGTCGCGCGTCCGGCCGCGCCGCTGAACACCGTTCCCGTCCAGACCGCCGCCCTGCCGGCCGCCAAGCCCGCGCCGACCGCCACCCAACCGGCGACGCCGGCCGCCAAACCGGCGCCGACTATCGAGTCCCTGGCCACCGCCGCGGCGGCCAAGCCGGCTCCCAAGCCGGTGCAGGTGGCCTCGGCCGCCACGCCCAAGCCCGCGGCGACGGCCAGCGGCCCGGCCTCGGTGCAGATCGGCGCGCTGTCCTCACCGGCCCTGGCCGACAAGGCCTGGACCGACGCCGTGCGCCTGGCCCCCGGTCTGGCCTCGGGCAAGGGCAAGAAGGTCGAGACCGTCGACAAGAACGGCACGACGCTCTACCGCACCTCGGTGACGGGCTTCGCCAGCCGTGAGGCCGCCAAGGCCTTCTGCGAGACGATCTCGGCGTCCGGCAAGTCCTGCTTCGTCAAATGAGCCTGCTGTCGGGCGCGCCGTCCGCCGCCATCCTCGGCTGCGCCGGGACGACGCTCTCGCGTGAGGAAGTCGATTTCTTCAAGGACGTGAAGCCGTGGGGCTTCATCCTGTTCAAGCGCAACATCGCCGACCCGGAGCAGGTGAGGGCGCTGACCGCCGCCCTGCGCGCCACGGTCGGGCGTGACGACGCCCCGATCCTGATCGACCAGGAGGGCGGCCGCGTCGCCCGCCTGCAGCCGCCGCACTGGCGGACCTATCCGCCGGGCCGCGCCTATGGCCAGTTGGTCGCCAACGATCCGCTGGTCGCCCGCGAGGTCACCCGTCTTGGCGCCCGCCTGATGGCCCACGACCTGCGCGCACTGGGGATCAATGTCGACTGTGTGCCGGTGCTGGACGTGCCGGACCCCAAGGGCCACGAGATCATCGGCGACCGCGCCTATGGCGACACGCCCGAGCAGGTGGCGACCCTGGGCCGCGCGGCGGCCGAGGGCCTGCTGGCCGGCGGCGTGCTGCCGATCATCAAGCACATCCCCGGCCACGGCCGCGCCATGAGCGACAGCCATCTGGAGCTGCCGGTGGTCAAGGCCAAGCTGGCCGAGCTGGACGCGCGCGACTTCGCCCCGTTCCGGGTGCTGTCGGACATGCCCATGGCGATGACCGCTCACGTCGTCTACACGGCCATCGACCGCAAGAACCCCGCAACGACCTCGAAGAAGGCCATCAAGCAGATCATTCGCGGCTCGATCGGCTTCGACGGCCTCTTGATGAGCGACGACCTGTCGATGAAGGCGCTGTCGGGCGACTTCAAGCAGCGCGCCAAGGACAGCCTGTCGGCCGGCTGCGACGTCGTCCTGCACTGCAACGGCGACATGGCCGAGATGAAGGCGGTGATGTCGGGCGTCGGCAAGATGTCCAAGGAGGCCCGCCGCCGGGCCCAGGCCGTGATGGGCCGCCTCGTGAAGGTTCCCGAGCCGTTCGACGTGGCCGAGGCGCGGGCCCGTTTCGACGCGGCCTTTGACGGAAAGTACGCTTGAGCACGGGCTTTCAGCCCACATTCGACTTCGAGGCCGCCAACGAGGCGGCCGAGGATGGCGCGGCGCTCGTCATCGACATCGACGGCTACGAAGGCCCGCTGCACGTCCTCCTGGCCCTGGCCCGCAGCCAGAAGGTCGATCTGCTGCAGCTGTCGATCACTCGCCTGGCCGAACAGTACCTGGCCTTCGTGCAGCAGGCCCGCCGCGTGCGCTTCGCCCTGGCGGCCGACTATCTGGTGATGGCCGCCTGGCTGGCCTATCTGAAGTCCCGCCTTCTGCTGCCAAAGCCCGAGCGGGCCAAGGCCGAGGAGCCGCCGGCCGAGGAGATGGCCGCGCAACTGGCCTTCCGCCTGGCCAAGCTGGACGTGATGCGCAAGGCCGTCGAGGCCCTGAAGGACCGCCCGATCCTCAAGCGCGACGTGTTCATGCGCGGCGACCCCGAGGCGGTGAAGATCGTCTCCTCGACGCGGCTGGAGGGCGACCTCTACGGCCTGATGAGCGCCTACATCACCCAACGCAAACGCGAGCACAGCCGCCACTACGCCCCGCGCCCGCCGACCGCCTATCCGCTGGAGGACGCCCGCGACCGCCTGCGCAGCCTGCTGCCGAAGATGCAGGACTGGACAGTGCTCTCGACCGTCGCCCCGATCGAGCGGGCGCTGGACGACGACGACGGGCCCACGCCCGCCTCCTACCTGGCCTCGACCCTCTCGGCCTCGCTGGAGCTGGTGAAGGAAGGCGTGCTGGAGGCGCGCCAGATGGAGGCGTTCCAGGACATCTACTTGCGGACCCGGGCGGAGCCGTTGGAAATCGCGGAATGACCGTCGAACTCGACCCCCTCTTCGTCGAGCGCTGCATCGAGGCGCTGCTGTTCGCGGCGGCCGAGCCGCTCAGCGACGTCGACCTGGCCAAGCGCCTGCCCGAGGGCGCGGACATCGCCGCCGGGATCGCGGGCCTGCGCGCCCGCTACGAGGGACGAGGGATCGAGCTGGTCTGCGTCGCCGGGCGCTGGCGATTCCAGACGGCCAACGACCTTTCGTTCCTGATGACCGAGGAACGCGAGGAGCCGCGTCGTCTGTCCAAGGCCGCCCAGGAGACCCTGGCCATCGTCGCCTACCACCAGCCGGTGACCCGGGCCGAGATCGAGGCCGTGCGTGGCGTCCAGGCCAGTCGGGGCACGATCGACGTGCTGTTGGAGTTGGGCCTGATCCGCATGCGCGGCCGGCGTCGCACGCCGGGCCGGCCGGTGACGTTCGGGACGACTGACGCCTTCCTTGAGCACTACGGCCTGGCAAATCTAGGCGATCTGCCGGGCATCGCCGAGATGAAGGCCGCGGGGCTGCTGGAAATGAACCTGCCGCCGGGCTTCAACGTGCCCGATCCGCTGGGCTTGCGCGCTGGCGAGGACGAGGATCCGCTGGACCTCGAGGACGGCGAGACTCCGGAATTCGCGCAGGACTTCCTGGGCGAGCCGGAGAAGGCGGAAAACTAAAAACTGTCATCCCGGACAAGCGCGAAGCGCGCCGATCCGGGACCGCCGGAAGCTCCGAGCCTGTCGCGGTCCCGGGTTTGCGCTTCGCTTCACCCGGGATGACAGCTTCCTAAGCCATGATATTCGCCACCAGGCCCTTGTGATCCTTCCGCTCGGGATCGTCCTGGACCTGCTGCTTGATCATCTCCTTCAGCTTGTCCTCGACCTTCTTGCGGTCCTCGGGGGACATGGCCTTCACGTCGTCCTCGGTCAGGCCCAGCTTGGCCAGCATCATGGCCCGCATCTTCTGGGCCGGCGTCATGGCCTGGAACTTCAGGAACTCGTCTTTGGCCGAGGTTTCGCCGATCGGCGAGGCGGTCGAGGCGCTGACGCCGCCATAGGCGCCGACGGACGAAGAAGAACCAATCGAGGAAATCGACATGGACGCGCTCCCGCTACTAGGGTGCGACATCTTGGCAAGAACCGCGCCAGTCGGGCTAAGCTCGACTTTTCAACCGCTTACGGCGCAAGGATTTGGCGGAAGCGTCGCCGGGCGGTCAACTTGACCGAGCAGAACTTGCCGCGCCGCCCGCGACCTCGCGTCCTGCGGTCGAACGATGGTCCCCAGCCCCGCGAGCGCCTATATTCTCCGGTAGTTGTAACGACGCGTCGCAGCGGCTATCTGGCGCTGTCTCAAGGAGTCTAGGTTATGGGAAGTCTCGGTCCTATCCACTGGATCATCGTCGCCGTCGTGGTGCTGCTGCTGTTCGGCGGCCGCGGCAAGCTGTCGGGCATCATGGGCGACGCGGCCAAGGGCATCCGGGCGTTCAAGGACGGCCTGAAGGACGACACCAGCAGCGAAGTCGCCGACAACAAGGCCAAGGGCGCCCTGCCGCGCACCGAGGCGGAAGCCGAAGAGCTTCGCAAGTCGTAAGGCTTTCAGGCGCGTGGGGAGGGTTCTCCGCGCGCGACGATCCAACCTCGCGGGGAGCGCTCGAAGCTCCGCCGCTCTAAGGCGCGTCCATGCTTCCTGATATCGGCGGCACCGAACTCCTCGTCATCGCCGCCGTCGCGTTGATCGTGGTCGGTCCCAAGGACCTGCCCGCTCTGCTGCGCAAGCTCGGCCAGTTCGTCGGCCGCATGCGCGGCATGGCGTCGGAATTCCGCGCCAGCTTCGACGAAATGGCCCGTCAGTCCGAACTGGACGAGCTGCGCCGCGAGGTCCAGGCCATGCGCGCCGGCCAGTTCGCCAATCCGGTGCAGGCGGCGACCGACGCCGGCCGCGCCGAGGTCGACGGCGTCTTCGCCGACATCGACGCCTCGCTGTCCAGCGGCGCGACCCAGATGCACCCCTATGCCGGGGGCGAGATCCACAATCCTGCCCTGACCACCGACAATTCCATCCTGCCGCCGCAACCGGCCGCCGAAATCGTCGAAAAGCCCAAGCGCGTCGCGCGCAAGAAGGCTGTCGCCGAGCCGGCGATCGTCGAGCCGGCCAAGCCGGTCCGCAGGGCGCCGGCGAGCAAGAAAGACATCACCGTGGAAGCCCCCAAGGCCGCTCGCGCGCCGCGTAAGCGCGCCGCCAAGGCCGGCGGCTCGACCGCTTCGGACATCGTCTCGTGAACGACAAGGCCATCGGATACGAACCCGAGGACGAGATCGAGTCCTCGCGCGCCCCGCTGCTGGATCACCTGATCGAGCTGCGCATGCGCCTGATCGTCTGCGTCGGCGCGATCGCCGTGGCGTTCGGCGTCTGCTTCGCCTTCGTCAAGCCGATCTTCCTGTTCCTGGTCCGCCCGTTCACGGTGGCCGAGGGCCTGAAGGCCGTGCAGGACGCCGGCGGCGGCCATCACGGCTCGTTCGACCTGTTGCTGGCCCTGGTCGGCATCAAGAAGGTTCCGGCCGCGTCGCTGGCCGACATCACCCTGCAGGCCACCGCGCCGCTGGAGCAGTTCTTCACCAACATCAAGTTGTCGGCGTTCGGGGCGATCATCATCGCCTTTCCGATCATCGCCTGGCAGCTGTACCGCTTCGTCGCGCCGGGCCTGTACAAGAAGGAACGCAACGCCTTCCTGCCGTTCCTGATCGCCTCGCCGGTGCTGTTCCTGCTGGGCGCGTCGCTAGTCTATTACATCATGCTGCCGTTCGTGCTGTGGTTCTCGCTGAGCCAGCAGATCGTCGGCGAGGGCGTCAAGGTCGTGCTGCAGACGCGGGTGTCGGAGTATCTGACCCTGGTCACCACCCTGCTGCTGGCCTTCGGCCTCAGCTTCCAGCTGCCGGTGGTGCTGTCGCTGGCCGGCCTGGCGGGTCTGGTCGATTCCAAGATGCTGCGCGGCGGCCGGCGCTACGCCATCGTCGCCGTGTTCGTGGTCGCCGCCGTGGTCACCCCGCCGGACCCGATCAGCCAGATCACCCTCGCGGTGCCGCTGTGCCTGCTCTACGAGATCTCGATCTGGTGCGTGTGGCTGATCGAACGCCGCCGCAAGCGGGAAGACGACGAAGCCGAGGCCGGCACGGACGTGGTGGCGCTCTAAGGCCGGATCGACTCGGCCTTCAGCCGCGCCAGCACGGCTAGCGGAAGCGGCGTCGTCCAGATGTTGTACTTGCCGTTGTTCCAGCCCAGGTCGTTCCGCGGCTTGTCCGTCGCCAGGCGCTCGCTGCTGAAATAGAGGCGATGGCCGTCGGGCGACAGGCGCGGCTCGGCGTCCGATCCCTTGGCGTTGACCCGCGGGCCCAGGTGGACGGGACGCCCCCAGTCGCCGTCGCCGCGCCTGAAGACGATGAACAGATCCATCGAGCCGACCGCGATGTCGGGATCGCGCCGCGAGCCGAAGACCAGGAACGACCCGTCGGCGGCGACCGCCGGGTCGACGTCCGACACGCCCTCCTGGCTGAACGGCATGCGGCGCGGGGCTTCATAGGCGCCGTCGCGATAGCGGGTCTCGTAGATGTGGAAACGTCCCGACGGCTCGGATGGACGCATGAAGTAGAGGCTGCCGTCGGCCGCCACCGCCGGCGCGAAGGTCGAGCGGCTGATGTTGAGCGCGTCGGGCAGACGGGTAGGGCGGCTCCAGCCCGAGGGCGTGCGATCGACCCGCCAGAGCGCCCCGCCGCCTTCGGGCCAGTCCTTGCCGGCGTAGCGCCCGTTCAGCATCGGCTCGCCCGGCCGCTGCGGACGGTTCGAAATGAAGATCATGAACGCGCCGTCGGGAGACATCGCCGGCTCCATGTCGCCATAGCGTCCGGAAAACGGCGCGATTTCCGGCGAGGTCCAGCGTCCGGCGACCCGGCGCGATACGTAGATCGCCGGATAGGGACGACCTTCACCCACGCTGCGCCCGAAATAGACGGTGCGACCGTCAGGCGTGAAGGCCGGGGCAGCATCATGGACGGGGCCGGAAATAACCCCCGGTTCCCACGGCATCGGCGTCGCCAGATCGGCGGCAGCGGTCGAAAGCGCGAGCGCGGCGGCGAAGGCGGCGGGGATCATCGGGAGCGCTCTCGACGGCGAGGGACGCTCGGTAGTTGGGGACGACGGCCGAGCTTGGCAATCACGCTGCGACGAGCGGCAGGTCGGCCCACCACGAAAAAAGGCCCCGCGACCGTGCCGCGAGGCCTCTTTCCCGCTCAAATACGCGAGCGACTTCTGTCGGCGTCGAGCCTTAGACGGCGGCGCCCATGCGGACTTGCAGCTGGGCCTTGGCGGCGCGGACGGTGTCGGTCACGCAAGCCTGATAGGTGACGACGCTGAAGTGCGGGTTCTGGGCCTTGCACACGGTCGCGGCGGCCGTGCGGATTTCGGCGTGGATCTGGTCGCGGGTCTTGCCCTTCAGCGAGATGCGGACGACCGAGACGGTTTCGGTGGCCGGGGTCTTGCCGGTGTCGCGAACGCGCATGATCGAGGCCAGCTGGCGGTGTGCGCTCATCAGGGCGTTGTCGACGCAGTCCTGGGCGACGATCTTGGCGTCGGCGGCGCAGACGGTGTTGGCGGCGGCCTTGATCTCGTTTTCGATCTGCACCGAGTTCTTGCCCGCGATCGAAACGCGAACTTCGGTGCTGATGGTCTTCGCGCTGGCCGGGGCGACGGCGGTGGCGGCGGCGATGGCGAGGGCGGCGAAAGCGGCGAACGTCTTCATGGGTCTAAAATCCTTCGAATGATCGGATGCTGGCCGGGGAGGGCCTTGATTTGTAAGCACACTGAATTGGACGCGGCTTTTCGGCCCTCTGGATTAATCTGGGGTGTGGAAGCGCGGATAATTTTCGTTAACAGGCGGAGAATTCATGCAGCTTGGCCGTAAAACGGCGAAATGATCGTCTTTTGAACGTGCGTCATCCGGTCGCATGTTTCGTATTTTCGGGTTTTCGCGCAATGACGAGCGGGGCGGCGGCCCTCGCGGCCGGATCACGAAGCCGTTGAGACGCGGGCCGCCGGCCCGGAAAGCTTGGCGCCCCCGCCGACGCGCCTTAGAGAGGGCGTTTCTCCTCGACTTCTCCCGAGCTGCGTTCGATGCACGACATCAAGGCCATCCGCGACAATCCCGATGCTTTCGACCGCGCGTGGTCGGCCAAGGGTCGGTCGGGCGCGGCCGCCGAGGCCGTCAAGCTGGACGCCCAGCTGCGCGCGGCCCAGACGGCCCTGCAGGAAGCCCTCTCTGCCCGCAATGCCGCTTCCAAGGAGATCGGCATGCTTATGGGGCAGCTAAATAAGGCCCGTCGGGAGGAGGATATCGACGAGATCGCCTTCCTAGAAAGCAAAGTCGCGGAGAAGAAGCTGGAGGCGCAGCTTGATACTGCGCCGTTGGTGGATGCCGAACGCGAAGCGCAGCTGAATCTCACTCTGCTATTGGCGGGGCTCCCCAATATTCCGGCCCCCGAGGTTCCGGCGGGTGAAGATGAGAGCGGTAACGAAGAAAAGCGCCGCTGGGGCGATGCGAGCATGCTGCCGGCGGGGCGTCTGAATGCCCCTAAGGACCACGTTGATCTTGGAGCGGCCTTGGGCGGAATGGACTTCGAGGCTGCCGCCCGCATGAGCGGCGCGCGCTTCGTGGTCCTAAAAAAGGAAATCGCGCGCCTGGAGCGCGCCATCGGCCAGTTCATGCTGGACCTGCAGACGGTCGAGCACGGCTACACCGAAGTGAGCCCGCCGTTGCTGGTCAAGGGCGAGGCTCTGTTCGGTACGGGTCAATTGCCGAAGTTCGAGGAAGATCTCTTCAAAGCCTCATACTTGGACCTCGAACGGTTTTGGCCGGACTATGAAGCGGCGCGAGATGCGCAATTCGAGGAATTTCGCGAGAAGCAGATTCCCCAGATCGATCGCGCGATGCTTACGATGGTGCGTCAGCAAGAATGGAAAAAGCGCCTCTATGATGAGTATGGCGAAGTTCGCTACCTCATCCCCACCGCCGAAGTCTCCCTCACCAACATCGTCCGCGAGCAGCTGGTCGCCGAGGAAGAGCTGCCGATGCGGCTGACGGCCCTGACGCCGTCGTTCCGCGCCGAGGCCGGGTCGGCCGGCCGCGATACGCGCGGCATGATCCGCCAGCACCAGTTCTACAAGGTCGAGCTGGTCTCGATCACCACGCCCGACCAGTCCGACGCCGAGCACCAGCGCATGGTCGAGTGCGCGGAAGCCGTGCTGAAGAAGCTGGAGCTGCCGTTCCGCACCATGCTGTTGTGCGCGGGCGACATGGGTTTCGGCGCCAAGAAGACCTACGACCTGGAAGTCTGGCTGCCGTCGCAGGCCATGTATCGCGAGATCAGCTCGTGCTCGAACTGCGGCGATTTCCAGGCCCGCCGCATGGACGCCCGCTTCCGCAAGACCGGCGAGAAGGGCGGCCATTTCGTCCACACTCTGAACGGCTCGGGCCTGGCCGTCGGCCGCACCCTGGTGGCCGTGCTGGAGAACTACCAGGACGAGGCCGGCCGCATCCACATCCCGGCGGCGCTGCAGCCCTATATGGGCGGGCTGACCCACATCGGGGGCGCCGCGTGAGGATTCTCCTCACCAACGACGACGGCATCCACGCGCCCGGCCTGCTGGCCCTGGAGAAGATCGCCCGCGCCCTCAGCGACGACGTCTGGATCTGTGCGCCGGAGTACGAGCAGTCGGGCGCCAGCCGGGCCCTGACCCTGTCGGACCCGATCCGCGTGCGGAAGCTGGACGCGCGCCGCTTCGCCGTCGAGGGCACGCCGACCGACTGCGTGATGATGGCCGTGCAGCAGCTGATCGACGGCCCGTCGCCGGATCTGGTGCTGTCGGGCGTCAACCGCGGTCAGAACCTCGCCGAGGACGTCACCCTGTCGGGCACCGTCGCCGGCGCGATCGAGGGCATGGCCCACGGCATTCCGTCGATCGCCCTGTCGCAGGCGATGAACTACTTTCACGACGAGATCGTCGCCCATTGGGAGACGGCCGAACATTTCGGACCGGGTATCGTCCAGCGCCTGCTGGAGGTGGGTTGGCCGGCCGACGTGGTCATGAACGTCAACTTCCCGGCGCGCCCGCCGCAAGAGGTGTCCGAGGTCGAGGTCACGCGCCAGGGCTTCCGCGAGGGCCTGCTGCGCAACATGGAAAAGCGCACCGACCTGCGCGGTCGCGACTATTACTGGATGGGCTTTTCGGCCAAGGCGTCGGAGCCGGTCGAGGGCACCGATCTGCGCGCGGTCTACGACGGGCGCATCTCGGTGACGCCGCTGCACATCGACCTGACGCACCACCAAAGCGTTCATGCCTTGAAAGGCGTGCTGGGCGGCGCGCCCCCGAAACTGAAGGTCGGCGCATGACCGGACGGACGACCAAGGCCGCCGAGAACGCCAAGGCCGACCTGCCGCGCCTGATGCAGGCTCTGCGCGACCAGGGGGTCACCGATCCCCAGGTGCTGAAGGCCATCGAGACCACGCCGCGCGACCTGTTCACGCCGGACCTGTTCAAGGACCGCTCGTGGGAGGATTCCGCCCTGCCGATCGCCTGCGGCCAGACCATCAGCCAGCCCTATATCGTCGGCCTGATGACCCAGGCCCTCACGATCGAGCCGCGCTGCCGCGTGCTGGAGATCGGCACCGGCTCGGGCTACCAAACCACCATCCTCAGCAAGGTCTCGCGCCTGGTCTATACGATCGAGCGCTATCGGACCCTGATGAAGGAGGCCGAAGGCCGCTTCCACAAGCTGGGCCTGACCAACGTCATCACCAAGTTCGGCGACGGCGGCGAAGGTTGGGCCGAACAGGCGCCGTTTGACCGCATTATGGTCACGGCTGCGGCCGAAGATGATCCGAAGAAGCTGCTTTCGCAGCTGAAACCCAACGGCGTCCTGGTCGCGCCGGTGGGGAAGGGGCCTGTCCAGAGCCTCCGTCGCTACGCAGGCGACGGCAAGGGGGGCTTCCGGGTCGAGATCCTGTGCGACGTGCGCTTCGTGCCGCTGCTGGCCGGCGTCGCCAAGGACCAATGAGGGTTGGAGAGCGCGGTGTTCGCGCTCTTCGGTGTTAAAGATTGATTCACCCTGGCGGAGCCTTGTGAGGGGCCCCGGCGGGAAAGGAGACGTTATGAGGCAGTTGTGGACGCAAGCGGCGGTGATCGCCCTGACGGCTGGAACGCTCTCCGCCTGCGCGACCGACACGCCGCAGTACGCGGCGCGTGAAGGTCAGGCGCCCGCGCCGCAAGGGCGGATGCCGACTCCGAACTTCCCGATCGTCCAGGCGCCCGCGGCCTCGGCGCCGCAAGCCGCCGCGCCGACCCAGAACACCTCGAACGAAAGCGACGCGGCCGCCGTCCTGCCGCCGCCTCAGCCGATCATCCAGAGCCAGTCCCTGGCCCCGGTGAGCCAGTCGGAGCTGCCGCCGCCCACGCCGGCGCGGACCCCGCCGCCGCAACCCGTCCTGCGCCCGGTTCCGCCGAAGACCGTCGTCACCACCACCGTCACCGGTTCGGTGGTCGAGGTGGCCGGCAAACCGCAGGTGCATGTCGTCAAGTCCGGCGACGCCCTGGACGCCATCGCCCGCGGCATGGGCGTGACCCGCGCCGAGCTGGTCAAGCTCAATGACCTCGAGGCTCCGTACCGCCTGAAGCTGGGCCAGAAGATCAAGGGGCCGGCCCAGGATCAGAAGGCCTATGTGGTCCAGACCGGCGACACCATGTTCGCCATCGCCAAGCGCTTCAACATCACCCAGGCCGCCCTGGCCGAGGAGAACGACCTCAAGACCGGCGCGGCCATCAAGAAGGGCCAGAAGCTGCTCCTGCCGGACGGCTTCAAGGACAAGGGCCCGATCAAGACCACGACGGTGATCCCGGGCACGCCGGGGTCGCAGACCTCCACGGCCAGCGCCGAGCCCGCGCCCCTGCCGGCGACCACCCGTCCGGGCGCGTCGTCGCGCCCGACCTCCCAGCCGGCCTACGAGCCGCCGACGCCGACCACGGTCAGCACCACCTCGCTCAGCGTCACCGGTTCGGTGGTCAGCGTCGCGGGGCCGCGCCAGGTCCATACCGTCAAGTCGGGCGACACCCTGACCTCGATCGCTCGCGGCTTCGACCTGAGCGTCAAGGAACTGGCCGACGCCAACGACATCAGCACCAGCAAGCCGCTGAAGCTGGGCACGAAGATCAAGGGCCCGGCGACCACGTCCAAGGCCTATGTCGCCCAGAACGGCGACACCCTGGCGGCCATCGGCAAGCGCTTCAATGTCAGCGTCAAGGCGCTGGCGGCCGAGAACGACCTGCGGACCAGCGCCACGATCAAGAAGGGCCAGAAGATCGTCCTGCCGGACGGCTACAAGGACAAGGGCCCGATCAAGACCACCACGACGGTGGCTCGTCCGGCGCCAGTCGAGCCGTCGAACACCTACGCCAAGGTCGAGTCGCCGACCCCGCGGCCCTCGGCGCCGCCGATCGGCGCGTCGCCGGCCCCCACGCCGTCCAACCCCGTCCCGTACACGCCCAGCTATTCGCGTCCCAGCGCGCCGATCGCCGCCCAGCCGGTGACCCCGCCGTCATCGACGCGTCCGATCATCGAGAGCAGCGCCGCCCCGACCGAGGCCGAGATCATCGCCTCGGGCAAGGGCCGGTTCGCCTGGCCGGTGCGCGGCGAGATCATCTCCACCTTCGGCGCCAACGGCCCGGGCCAGCGCAACGACGGCCTGGACATCCGCGCCGCCCAAGGCACGCCGGTGCTGTCGGCGGCCGACGGCAAGGTGGCCTATGCCGGCAACCAGGTCCCGAGCTTCGGCAACCTGGTCCTGGTCAAGCACGCCGACGGTTGGGTCACCGCCTACGCCCACCTCTCCAGCATCAACGTCAAGATGCAGCAGGACGTGCGCCAGGGCGAGCAGCTGGGCGCGGTGGGCTCCACCGGCGGCGCCAACGAGTCCAAGCTGCACTTCGAGATGCGCTACGCGCCCACGGTCAAGGACAAGGCCAAGCCGGTCGATCCGGGCCTGGTCCTGCCGCGCTAAGGCTTTCGTCGCTGAAATTCGGACGGCCCGCTTCGAAAGAGGCGGGCCGTTTCGCTATTTGCCGCCCCATCGCCACAGCCAGGGGCCGTCGCTCTTGAGCCAGGCCAAGGCGATGACGCCGACGATCAGTCCGCCGCGAAGCGCGGGATCGATCCAGGGATGCGCGCTGGTCAGGGCGCCGGGCAGGAAGCGCACGCCGACTATGGCGGCGGTGAAGACCGCGAGCAGCGCCCAGCCTTCCCAGCTGCACGGAAGGCCCGCGCCGACGCCGTATCGCTTCGTATGAAACCAGGGCTTGCCCATGGTCGCCTCCGATGATGTCGCGGCATTATCTCACGGGGTGCGTCCACAGGAAACTCGCGACGGGGCCATACGAAAAAGTCCGCCGCGAACGACTCGTCCTACGGTCGCGGCGGCGTCCGGACGATGTCGTGTTGAGTGGAGTTTCGGATGACGTCGCGCCTGGTCTTGCCGATGGCGGTGCTGGCCCTGGGCCTGGGGGCGTGCGGCGCCGAGCCGGCCAAGACCACCGAGGGCGCGGCGGGCGCGATGTCGGCCTCGCCGGCCTCGTCGGCCGATGGCGGCTTCGTCATCGAGAACAGCACCGTCATCCCGATCCGCGCCAAGGCGAGCGGCCGCGACTACGAGATCTTCGTCAAGACGCCGCCCGGCTACGGCAAGCCCGAGAACGCAGGCCGGCGGTATCCGGTGATCTACCTGACCGACGGACCCTACACCTTCCAGGTAGCGTCGGCGGTTTCGCGCCTGCCGTTCAGCCAGGGGCGTTTCAACGAGTTCATCGTCGTGGGCCTGTCATGGGCCAAGGGCGACGCCCCAGCCGACAGCCGCCGGCGCGACCTGACGCCGTGGCGCGATCCCGCGATCAAGGGCGAGACCGGCGGCGGCCAGGCGCACTTCGACTTCCTGAAGGGCGAGGTGCTGCCCCTGGTCGAGGGGCGCTATCGCGTCGACCCGGCCGCCCGCACCCTGGCGGGACAGTCCTATGGCGCCCTGTTCGGCCTGTGGATCGCGTTCAACGCGCCGGGGACGTTCCAGAACTACGTCCTGACCAGCCCTTCGATCTGGTTCGCGGGCCAGCGGATCCTCGCCGACGAGGCCGCTTACGCCAAGGGCCACAAGGACCTGAAGGCGACCCTCTACCTGGCCACCGGCTCGCGGGAGCATCCCGGACCCGGCGGCTGCCCAGGCTGCGACAACGACATGATCGCGGGCCAGGCGCGGCTGGCGGCGGCCCTGAAGGCGCGAAGCTATCCAGGCCTGCGCCTGCGGACCGACGTCGTCGAGGACGGCTTCCACGAGACCACGTTCCCGGTGGGCCTGATCCGTGGGATGCAGTGGCTGTACCTGAAATCCTGAAGCCGTTGCCTGGACTCAGAGCGTGCGGGTCATGAAGACGCTGTTCGGGTCGAGCTTGTAGCCGCCGAACGGGGCGCAGGGCGTGAAGCCGTTGCGAGCGTACATTTCGCGCGCCGGGACGAAGAAGTCGCCGGCCCCGGTTTCCAGGCTCAAGCGCGACAGGCCCAGGCCGATCGCGTGGGCGACCAGGTGGTCCAGCGTGGCCTGGCCCACGCCGCGACGACGATAGGCGGCGGCCGTGTGCATGGATTTGATCTCGCCGTGCGTGGCGTCCAGCCGCTTGACCGCGCCGACGCCGGCCAGGTCCTGGCCGTCCCAAACGGCGAAGAAGTCGAGGCCGGCCTCGCGCATGGCGTCCAGCGGCATGACGTGGCAGCTCTCCACGGGAGCGGTCGACCGCATGGCCGCGAAGTGGGTGGCCAGCAGCGCCGCGACCCGGGCGTCGTCGAAGTCGCCGGGAACGATGCGGAAGGCGGGGGCGGTGATGTCCATGGGCTCGGGTCGTCGTGCTGTTGATGATCGGGTCGGTCAGCTCGGCAGTTTCACGCCCAACTCGCCGGCCAGGTCGCGGACGAACTGCCAGGCGACCCGGCCCGAGCGCCCGCCGCGCTGTTGCGACCACTGCAGGGCCCGGCGCTCGAGGTCCGGGGCGCGCAGCCCGAACTGTTCGGCATAGGCGCGGATGGCGCTCAGATAGGTCTCCTGATCCATCGGCGGGAAGCCGATCCACAGCCCGAAGCGGTCGGAGACGCTCATCTCCTCCTCCGCGTTCTCGGCGGCGGCGATGGCACCCTGGCGCTCGACATGGTCGCGCGGCATCAGATGGCGGCGGTTCGAGGTGGCGACGAACAGCACGTTCTCCGGCGGGCCCGAGACGCCGCCCTCCAGCGCCGACTTCAGGGCCTTGCCCGCCGCCGCGCCGTCCTCGAACGACAGGTCGTCGCACAGCACCACGAACCGCTCCGAACGTGTCCGCAGCAGGTCGAACAGCGGCGGCAGGGCGGCGACCTCGTCGCGGTCGACCTCGATCAGCTTCAGGACCGGGAATTCGTCGGCCAGGGTCACGAAGGCGGCCTTGGTCACCGAGCTCTTGCCGGTGCCGCGCACGCCCCACAGCAGCACGTGGTTGCTGGGCAGGCCCACGGCGAAGCGGCGCAGGTTCTCGACGAACCGGCCCTTCTGCCGCTCGATGCCGACCAGCAGGTCCAGCGACAGCGGATAGTCCGGGGCGGGGACGAAGGCGCCGTCCCTCGGCTCGTGCCGGAACAGGCGCGCGGCGGCGAAATCGGGCGCGGCCGGCGGCGGGGGCGCCAAGCGCTCCAGGGCGTCGGCGATGCGCGTAAGCAGGGGGGCGAGCGGGGGCGTGGACGCGTCGGTCATGGCGCGTTCCATACCCTTGTGCGGTCGCATTGCAAAAGGGGAGGCGAACGCATAGCTTCCGCCGACTTGGCGCGACCCTATGTCAGGCGGCGCGCCTTACGGAATTTCTCGGAGTCCCTATGTCCAATATCAACGCTCAAGTCCTGCAGCTGGCGCCCATCCTCCTGATGGTCGTGCTGTTCTATTTCATGCTGATCCGCCCGCAGCAGAAGCGCGCCAAGGAGCATCAGGCGATGCTCGGCAACCTGAAGCGCGGCGACAGCGTCGTCCTGTCCTCGGGCGTTCTGGGCAAGATCGTCCGCGTCGAGGACAAGGAAGTGGGCGTCGAGATCGCCCAGGGCGTCACCGTGAAGGTGATGAAGGGCATGATCACCGAGGTCCGCGCCAAGGGCGAACCGGCCGCGGCCAACGACGCCAAGAACTAAGGCGCACCCGAACCCCAAGCGAGGCGTTCCACGCGACGTCGCCTGAAAGTCACTGATCCATGCTGACCCTCTCCCGCTGGAAGATCATCGCCGTCACCTTGTCGGTGATCTTCGGCATCCTGTTCTCCCTGCCCAACGTCATCCCGCAGAAGACGTTGGACGCCATGCCCGGCTGGCTGCCGCACCAGAAGCTGAACCTCGGCCTCGACCTGCAAGGCGGCTCGTATCTGCTGTACGAGGTGGACACCGACGCCCTGCACCGCGAGCGTCTGTCCAACCTTCTGGAAGACACGCGCACCCAGCTGCGCAATGAGCAGATCCCGTTCGGCGAACTGGCCCAGCAGGGCGAGGTGATCAGCGTCCGCATCGGCGACGCCGCGCGCTTCAACGACGCCGTGAACCTGCTGCGCAAGAACCTGGGCGCCCCGCTCGCCGGCGTGATCGGCGGCAAGGACGTCACGGTCGCCAGCAAGGACGACAACCGCATCGAGGTCCGCTTCGTGGCGGAGGCCGCCAAGGCCGACGAGGCCAAGGCCGTCGAGCAGTCGATCGAGACCATCCGTCGCCGGATCGACAGCCTGGGCACCAAGGAGCCCTCGATCAACCGCCAGGGCACCAACCGGATCATGATCCAGGCGGCCGGCGAGAGCGATCCCGAGCGGCTGAAGGCCGTCATCGGCAAGACCGCCAAGCTGACCTTCCAGATGGTCGACGAGACGGTGACCCCCGAGGACATCCAGGCCGGCCGCATCCCGCCCGGCTCGGAAGTGCTGCCTGGCGACCGCTTCGCGCCGTTCTACGTCGTCAAGAAGCGCGCGGTGGTGTCGGGCGAGGAGCTGACCAACGCCTCCCAGACCTTCGACCAGAACGGCCAGCCGGCCGTCGCCTTCTCGTTCAACGGGTCGGGCGCGCGCAAGTTCGGCGACGTCACCCTGCGTAATCACGGCAAGCGCTTCGCCATCGTCCTCGACAAGAAGGTGCTTTCGGCGCCGGTCATCAACGACCCGATCACGGGCGGTAGCGGCATCATCACCGGCAGTTTCACGGCCCAGAGCGCCAACGAGCTGTCGCTGCTGCTGCGGTCGGGCGCTCTGCCCGCGCCGCTGAACCCGGAAGACCAGCGCACCGTGACCGCCGAGCTCGGCGCCGACGCCGTCAAGGCCGGCTCGATCTCGCTGGCCATCGGCGCGGTCTCGATGTTCGTGTTCGTGATCCTGGCCTACGGCCTGTTCGGCGGCTTCGCCGCCATCGCCCTGGTGGTCAACGTGCTGCTGATCGTCGGCATCATGTCGGTGAGCCAGGCGACCCTGACCTTCCCGGGCATCGCCGGCCTGATCCTGACCCTGGCCGTGGCCGTCGACGCCAACGTGCTGATCTACGAGCGCATGCGCGACGAGGCCAATGCCGGGCGAACGCCCATGGCGGCGGCCGACCATGGCTACAAGCTGGCCCTGACCTCGATCCTGGACGCCAACATCACCAGCCTGATCTCGGGCCTGATCATGTTCAGCTTCGGCTCGGGCCCGGTGAAGGGCTTCGCCTGGACCCTGGTGATCGGCGTGTTCACGTCGCTGTTCACCGCCATCTTCATCACCCAAGTGCTCATCGGCTGGTGGTTCAAGACCACCAAGCCGAAGAAGCTGCCGATCGCATAGGAGATCCGACCATGCGTTGGCCCCTCATTCGCTACATTCCCCGTTCGACCCACTTCCGCTTCGTGCGCTGGGCCCCGGTCGCGGCCGTCTTCTCGGCGGTCCTGATCGTCGCCTCGATCGGCTTGCTGGTCTTCCAGGGCCTGAACCTGGGCATCGATTTCAAGGGCGGCGTCGCCCTGGAAATCGCCATGCCGCGCCCCGTGCCGCTGGCGCAGCTGCGCACGACACTGGACCAGATCGGCGCCCATGACGGCCAGGTGCAGGGCTTCGGTTCGCCGAACTCGGCCATGGTCAAGTTCCTGCCGGCCAAAGGCGAGAACGTCAGCGCCGCCTCCAAACACGTCGAGGCCGAGCTGATCAAGCGCTTCCCCGACCTGAAGGTGACCAGCCGTTCGGAAGTCGGCGCCAAGGTGTCGGGCGAGCTGCTGCTGTCGGGCTTCAAGGCCCTGGGCGTGGCCCTGCTGCTGACCCTGGGCTACATCTGGTTCCGCTTCGGCCTGTCGTACGGCACGGGTGCGGTCGTGGCCGTGATCCACGACATCGTCCTAACCCTGGGCCTGCTGTCGTTCCGGCACATCGAGTTCTCGATGACCGAGATCGCGGCCCTGCTGACGGTCATCGGCTATTCGATGAACGAGAAGGTCATCACCTTCGACCGTCTGAAGGAAAACCTGCGCAAGTACCGCACCACGCCGCTGCGCGACGTCATCGACCTGTCGGAGAACGAGCGTCTGTCGCGGACGATCATCACCGGCACCACGGCCCTGCTGGCCCTGGGCGGCACGATGGCGTTCGGCGGCCCGGTCCTGTATCCGCTGGTGTTCACGATGATCTTCGGGATCGTCATCGGCACCTATTCGTCGGTCTATATCGCTCTGCCCATGATCCTGATCTGGGGCGTCAAGCGCAACGACGAGGAAGCCACGCCGATCAAGCTCGGCGCGGCCTCGCGGCCCTGATGCGGCAACCGCCGTCCATCGACGCCTGGGGCGGCGGCGGCTTTCGGGTCGCCGGCGACTGGCGGCCCGGCTCGCTGCTGATCATCGACGATCAGCCGCGCGACTGGGCCGCGACCACCCTGGCCGACCTGACGCCGGAATCCTTCGCCGAGGTGTTCGCCGCGACCGGGACGGTGGAGTTCGTCCTGCTCGGCACGGGCCTGGTCAACGCCCTGCCGCCGCGCCCCGTCCGCGACGCTCTGAAGGCCGCCGGCGTAGGGCTGGAGTTCATGAGCACCGAGGCCGCCGCCCGCACCTACAACGTCCTGGCCAGTGAAGGCCGGCGGCTAGCGGCGGCGCTGATCGCGGTTTGAGGCGAGATCGGGCTTCGGGCTCATGGCTCGAAGCCCTCGGGCGCGGGTTCGACTGAACAGAAGCGCTCGATCCAGCTCGTGAAGCTGTCGGCGGCGACGGTCACGCCGCCGTTGTCATGGTCCCAGAACCACACGATCGAACGGTTCGCGCCGGGGCTGGCGTCAAAGCAGAACAGGTTGCCCCCGCAATCGGTGGCGAAGGCGACCAGGTGGTCCGGCATGCCGCCGCCGCGCCAGTCTTCCGTCAGCCGGATGATCTCCTCGGCGTTGAAGAAGTCGGATACGTCCGCGAAAGGCGCCTCGGCGGCCAGGATGCCGTCCAGCAGCGCGATCGTTGGCCGGGGCAGACCATGCGCCAGGACCGCCGCTCTGTAGTCCCCTGGCAGTTCGAAACCGAACCGCGCCTCGACAGTCTTCAGGTCCGCGCCGGCGACCTTCTCCGGCGAGTAGTCCTGGTGCGTCCATTTTTCGATGAATCGTTCGAGGGACAAGCGTCGCTCCAACTCTCAAGCCTCAGCCACGCGGGCAAGACGACACCGGTTCTCTGGACGTCGCAATAGCCCTCGGGAGGCTCGGTCATACTCGGGTAGGGGCCTTGCCGGCCGAGACGTCGAAGACCGTCGTTACCCGGAGCTTTGCCGACTCCCCAGAACCGTCCTATGGTCGCGCCAACGCCATAAGGGATCCGAGGGGGAAACCGATGTCCGGACTGCTTTCCAATTTCCGCAACACCGTCATCGTCAGCTTCGTGCTGGCGCTGGTGATCATCGTCGGCTACGCGCACAGCCCGCACGGCCACGACGCCAGCTACTTCCAGGCCATCTTCCGCTGGCTGCACGTGATGTTCGGGATCCTGTGGATCGGGCTGCTCTACTATTTCAACTTCGTGCAGATTCGGGTGATGCCGCAGATCCCGGCCGAGCTGAAGCCGGCGGTCAGCAAGTACATCGCGCCGGAAGCCCTGTTCTGGTTCCGCTGGGCGGCCCTGGCCACCTGGGTCATGGGCGTGATCCTCGCCTTCAGCCGCGGCTATCTGCTGGAAGCCGCGACCCTGGGTTTGGCCGGCGGCTACACCCCCGGCGTCGACATGGGCTTCACCTTCATCGGCACCGGCATGTGGCTGGCGACGATCATGTTCCTGAACGTCTGGGTCTTCATCTGGCCGAACCAGAAGATCGCCCTGGGCATGGTCGAGGCCGACGCCGACGCCAAGGCCAAGGCGGCCAAGCTGGCCATGCTGTTCTCGCGCACCAACACGCTGCTCAGCCTGCCGATGCTGGCGACCATGGCGATGAACCAGACGCTGTTCGGCTAAACACCGACCGAAAATGCTGTAAGGGGAGGGCCCGCCGCGACTCCGCCGGCGGGCTCTTTTCCGTTTGAAGACCATGGCCGACACCGAAACCCTCGACGATCTCGTCCGCCGCGTCGATCCCGACCGCTGGCTGGCCAGCCGGTTCATCGGCGACCCGGCGGCGCGGGCCGACGTGATCGCGCTCGTCGCCATGAACTACGAGCTGGCCCGCGTGGCGGGCGGGGTCTCCAATGCCTTGATGGGCGAGATCCGCCTGACCTGGTGGCGCGAGGCCATGGAAGAGATCGCGGCCGGCAAGACGCCGCGCAAGCATCCCAATGTCGAGGCCCTGGCCGCCTCGAAGATCGACCCGAATGCCCTGGCCGCCCTGGCCGAAGCGCGCTTCACCGACCTGGACGAGGGGCCGCTGAAGGACGAGGCGGCGGTGCTGGCCTATGTCGACGCCACGGCCGGCGCCCTGGCGGTGCTGGCGGCCCGGCGGCTGGATCCGGCCGCCGATCCTCATGCTGTCAAAGGGGCGGCGCGGGCTTATGGCCTTTCGGGCCTGTGGCGGCTGAAACAGGCCGGCCGCTCGCGCCTGCCGGCGGACTGGACGCAAGCCGACGTGGCGCGGCGGGTCGAAGCCCAGCTGAAGGCGGCGCGGGGCGAGGTGAGGGGACTGCCCGTGGCGGCCTTCCCCGCCGTGGCGCCGGCGGCGCTGGCGCGGACCTATGTGGCCGGACGCGAGATGGGCGAGCTGGAGAAGAAGGCGCGGCTGACGTTCGCGGTGGCGACCGGGCGGCTGTAGTTTTCGCACCCAATCATCCGACCTCCCCGGCGAAGGCCGGGGCCCAGATCGTAAAGCTGAGAGGCGCATGCAGAAACGCCCGCGAACATGTCCGGATCGCGGGCGCTCTTGCATCTGGGCCCCGGCTTTCGCCGGGGAGGTCGGTCTAGGAGATGGACCGGGTGCAGTTTAACGCCCCGGCCGCGTATTCCCCGTCCACTGGTCCAGCCAGTCCAGCACTTCCTTGTGCCACTGCACCGAGTTCTGGGCCTTCAGCACCCAGTGGTTCTCGTTGGGGAAGTACAGCAGCTTGCTGGGCACGCCCTTGCGCTGCAGGGCGGTGAAGGCCGACAGGCCCTGCTCGACCGGGATGCGGTAATCCAGCTGGCCCTGCACGACCAGCTGCGGCTTGGTCCAGCTTCCTACATGATCGACCGGGTTGAACTTGTCGTAGGTGGTGTTCGGCTGCCAGGGCGTCCCGCCGTTCTCCCACTCGGTGAACCACAGCTCCTCGGTGACATAGCCCATCGAGCGGGTGTCGAAGACGCCGTCGTGATCGACCAGGCACTTCCAGGGCTCGTTCCAGTTCCCGGCGATCCAGTTGATCATGTAGCCGCCGTACGAGGCGCCCAGCGCGCAGGCGCGGTCGCCGTCCAGGAACGCGTACTTGCCGAGCGCGGCGGCCCAGCCCTTCTGCAGGTCCTCCAGCGGGCGGTCGCCCCAGTGCTGGCTGATCGCGTCGGTGAAGGCCTGGCCGTAGCCGGTCGAGCCGTGGAAATCGACCATCACCACGGCATAGCCGGCATTGGCGTAGATCTGCGGGTTCCAGCGATAGCTCCAGCTGTTGCTGAACGAGCCTTGCGGACCGCCATGGATCAGGAAGGCCACGGGATATTTCTTCGCTGGATCGAAATTGGCCGGCTTCACGACGAAGCCGTGCACCTCTTCGTCGTTCCAGCCCTTGAAGGCGAACTGCTCGGGCTCGCCCCAGGCGACGTCCTTCAGGGCTTCGCCGCTGACGCTGGCGACCTTGATCGGCGGGCCCTTGGGCGCGGTCACGTAGAGCTCGGCCGGGCTCTTCAGCGAGTCGGAGGCGTAGACGACGCCGGTCGGGCCGACGTCGAAGGCGGTGACATGGCCCTCGCCGGTCAGGGCGGTGACCTTGCCGCTCTTCACGTCGATGGCGAACAGCTTGCCTTGGCCGACGTCCAGGGCGGTGGCGTAGATGGTCTTGCCGTCACGGCTCCAGGCGATCGAGTCGGCCGAGCGGTCCCAGGTCGGGGCCAGCTCGCGCTCCTGGCCGGTGGCCTCGTCGTGCAGGATGATCGCGAAGCGGTCGGCCTCGAAGCCCGGACGCTTCATGGCGCGATAGGCGGCCCATTTGCCGTCGGGCGAGAACACCGGCGCGGTGTCCCAGGCCTTGTTGGCGGCGGTCAGGTTCTGGAGCTTCTCCGACCCGTCCAGCGGACCGCCCCAGACGTCGTAGTTGGTGGTCCAGGGCTCGTCCTTGCCGGCGACCTTGGCCGAGAAGGCGACGGCCTTGCTGTCGGGCGAGATCGTGAAGTCCTCGTCGCCGCCATACGGCTTGGTCGGAGTGTCGCCGTCGAAGCCCTTCATCAGGTCGATCGGCTGGCCGGCCGCCACGCCGTTGGCGTCCAGCGTGTAGGCGAACAGGTGGTTCTTGGTTCCGTCGTTCCAAGTGTCCCAGTGGCGCACGAACAGGCGGTCATAGACCACGCCGGTGGCCTTGGTCGCCGTCTTGGCCGCCAGCCGGGCCTCGGTGCAGGCGAAGTCGGCGCAGTCGGGGAACACGGCCAGGGCGACCACGATGGTCTTGCCGTCCGGAGCCACCTTGTAGGCCTGGACGTCGAACGGGGTCTTGGTCACCTGGGTCGCGGCCTCGCCGGCGACGTCGGTGCGGAACACCTGCTCGGTCCCGCCCGCGCGGCTGGACGAGAAGTAGATGGTCTTGCCGTCGGCGCTCCAGCGGCCGCTCGAGGCCCCGCCGTCCGAGATCTTCAGCCGGCGCGGGGCTATCCGAGCCTTCAGGTCGGCGACCCATAGCGACATCGCGGCCTTGTTGGCCGGATAGTCGAGGGTGCGCACGGAATAGAGAACGTAACGACCGTCCGGCGAGACGCGCGGATCGCTGAGGCGGTCCAGGCTGGCCATGTCCTTGGCGGTGAAGACGTGCGGCTTTTGTGGGGCGGCCTGCGGGGAGGCTTGGAGGCCTTGGGCGTGGGCCGCGCCGGCCAGGGCCACGGTGAGGGCGACGGCGGAGGCGGCGAGGCGCAAACTCTTGATCATGAAACCCAATTTCCCGGAAACAGTTATCCCTTTGGTGGCGGAGCCTAGTCCCGCTTTCGACCGCCGCCTAGGGGAACCGGGGATGAGATTCCCGAGCCCGGAACGCTGACCGGCGTTCTGTTTCGGCTTGTGCGCGTTCGTAATAAAAGTGAAATAAAGTCAGTCGCTTAGCCGGTAACAATCCGAAACAGGACTTGCTTTGCCGCGACGCAGCATCCTTCCTACATGCTTAAGTCGGGGCGATAGGACGGCCGTAGAGTCGTCCGTCCAACGATAAGGGTCTCTGGTGTCGGCTTCGGGTTATTTTCAGCACACGGTCGCAGGACCGGTGATCTTCGCGGGGATCGGCCTGCACACCGGCGCGCACGTGCGCGTCGCGGTGCGTCCGGCGGCCCCCGACGCGGGGATCGTCTTCGTGCGGACCGACGTGCACGACCGTGCCAATCGCGTCCCCGTCACCGCCGCGGCGGTGTGCCAGACGCAACTGGGCACGGTCATCAACAATGGCGACGACGTCCGCGTCTCGACCATCGAGCACCTGATGGCGGCCCTGGCGGCCCTGTCGATCGACAACTGCGTCGTCGAACTGGACGGCCCGGAAGTGCCGATCATGGACGGCTCGTCCGAGCCGTTCGTCCAGATCCTGGACCGCGCCGGCCGCCGCAAGCAGGAAGCCGTCCGCCAGTACATCGAGATCCTGGCTCCGATCACGGTGGAGGAGGGCGACAAGCGCGCCAGCCTGCTGCCGTCGGACCGCTTCGAGGTCGCCTTCGAGATCGCCTTCGACTGCAAGGTCATCGGCCGCCAGGCCGTGGATCTGACCGTCGACGAAGAATCGTTCCGCGCCGAGCTGTCGGACTGCCGCACCTTCGGCTTCGTCCGCGATGTCGAGGCCCTGCGCGCCATCGGCCTGGCTCGTGGCGGCTCGATGGAGAACGCCGTGGTCATCGACGGCGACCGCGTGCTGAACCCGGAAGGCCTGCGCCGTCCGGACGAGTTCGTTCGCCACAAGGCGCTGGACGCGGTGGGCGACCTCTACGTGCTGGGCAAGCCGATTCTGGGCCGCTTCGAAGGCGTCCTGGCCGGTCACGGCCTCAATAACGCCGTGGTTAGAGCGTTGCTGGCCCAACCGCGCGCCTGGCGCCTTCGCGCCCTCGCGTCGGAACTGGCGGAAGCGGTTTAGATAGCACTCCGAGAGTCGGGGCTCGGCGTTCGCATTTGCGCCTTTGACGGCGTGGTGTAGAAGCCTTGCACGGCGCTGGGGCGCACGTTTGCTTCTAGGGTG
The DNA here is from genome assembly GCF_001425745.1 of Caulobacter sp. Root343. Taxonomy (GTDB): domain Bacteria; phylum Pseudomonadota; class Alphaproteobacteria; order Caulobacterales; family Caulobacteraceae; genus Caulobacter. The sequence goes on from NZ_LMDF01000006.1 coordinate 1,090,721, forward strand.
AGAGACTCCGTGCTTCGCAATTTCTCGGGACGTTCGGCCGTCACTATCGCCGCTATGCTCGTCGCCGTTTCGGTGGCGGGCTGCGCCGGCAAGTCCAAGAAGCCCTCCCTCGCCTATGAAGAGCGTCCCGTCGAACTGCTGTATTCCACCGGCGCCGATCGCCTGGACCGCGGCAACTGGAACGAAGCCGTCGACTATTTCCGCGAGGTCGAGCGCCAGCACCCCTATTCGGAATGGTCGCGCCGCTCGATCCTGATGACCGGCTACGCCCACTACATGGGCAACAACTATAACGAAGCCATCGGCGACGCCGACCGCTTCATCTCGCTGTATCCCGGCAATCCGTCGGCCCAGTACGCCTTCTATCTGAAGGCCATCTGCTACTTCGAGCAGATCGTCGACGTGAACCGCGACCAGGCCGCCACCGAGCAGGCCTTGGCGGCCTTGCGCGACGTCGTCCAGCGCTATCCCACCACGGAATACGCCCAGGACGCCCGCCTGAAGATTGACATGGTCAACGACCAGCTGGCCGGCAAGGAAATGGCCATCGGCCGCTACTACCTGAAGAACGGCCAGACCCTGGCCGCGATCGGCCGCTTCAAGGCGGTGATCGAGAAGCACCAGACCACCTCGCACACGCCCGAAGCCCTGTTCCGCCTGGTCGAGTCGTACATGACCCTGGGCCTTCTGGACGAGGCCAAGCGCAACGGCGCGGTGCTGGGCTACAACTTCCCGGGCGATCGCTGGTACGCCGACGCCTACAAGCTGCTCAACGACAACGGCCTGAAGCCGGCCGTCGAGCCCCTGAAGGCGGGCACCAAGCGCAACGCCCTGGATCGGATCCTGTCGAAGGACAAGTCCACCACCCTGGCGCCTCCCGGCGAGAAGAAGTCCAAGAAGGGCGGCCTGATGGGCGTCCTGGGCATGTAGTGACGAGGGATCGACGCCAATATCGGACGTTGATCCCGTTTCGTTCTACCTTTGCGCTTTGAGAAAGCGTGATTCCCGGCGATCTTGCGCATCATGCTGATCGGCCTTTCCATCCGTGACGTCGTGCTCATCGAGAGCCTGGACCTCGCCATCGGCGAGGGCCTGACCGCGCTCACCGGCGAAACCGGCGCGGGCAAGTCGATCATCCTCGACGCCCTGGGCCTGGCCACCGGCGCGCGCGCCGACGCCGGGTTGGTGCGCCGAGGGGCGACCGGCCACGCCTCGGCCACCGCCATCTTCGCCCTGCCGGCCGACCACCCCGCCTTCGCCTATCTCGACGAAAAGGGCCTGGACTACGGCCGCGACGAGGACCTGGTCCTGCGCCGCCAACTGTCGCCCGACGGCCGCAGCCGCGCCTTCGTCAACGACCAGGCCACCAGCGTCGGGGTGCTGAAGGACCTGGGCGGCCTGTTGCTGGAGGTCCACGGCCAGCACGAGACCGTCGGCCTGCTGGATCCCAAGACCCATCGGGGTCTGCTGGACGCGTTCGGCAGCGTCTCGATCTCGGCCGTCGCCTCGGCCTGGAGCGGCTGGCGCGCCGCCCGCGAGAAGGCCGAGGGCCTGCGCGACCTGGCCGGCCGCGCCGCCGCCGAGACCGAGGAACTGACCCTGCGCCTCTCCGAGCTGGACCGCCTGGATCCCCGCGAAGGCGAGGAGACCAGCCTGGCCGAGGAACGGGCCCTGCTGAGTTCGGCCGAAAAGGCCATCATCGACATCGCCTCGGCCCAGGACTGCTTGGGCGGAGACTTCTCCGGCAAGCTGGCTCAGGCCTATCGCGCCCTGGAACGAGCCCGCGAGCGCGCCCTGCAGGCCGGCGCTCCGGCCGAGGGTTCGGCCATGACCCGCCTGCAGGCCGCCTGCGAGGCCGTCGACCGGGCCCTGGTCGAAGCCCAGGAAGCCAGCGCCGCCATCGACGCGGTCGCCGAATCCTTCGAGTTCGAACCCGATCGCCTGGAAAAGGCCGAGGAACGGCTGTTCGCCCTGCGCGGCATGGCCCGCAAGCTCAATGTCCTGGTCGAGGATCTGCCGGCCAAGCGCGCCGAGTTCGCCACCCGCCTGCAAGCCATCGAAACCTCCGAGGAGGCCCTGAAGGCCGCCGACCACGAGGCCGCCGAGGCGCGCGAAGCCTATCTCTACGCCGCCGAGGCGTTGTCGGCCGAGCGCCGCGCGGCCGGCGACGCCCTGGCCAAGGCCGTCGAAGCCGAGCTGGCGCCGCTGAAGCTGGAAAAGGCCAGGTTCCGGGTCGCCGTCGAAGCCCTGCCCGAGGATCGCGCCGGCCCGACCGGCCTGGACCGTGTGGCGTTCGAGATCTCGACCAATCCCGGCGCCCCGTTCGGCCCGATGGAGGCCATCGCCTCGGGCGGCGAGCTGGCCCGCTTCGCCCTGGCCCTGAAGGCGGCGCTCGCCGCGCGCGGCGGCGGTCCGCAGCCGCTGATGATCTTCGACGAGGTCGATCAGGGCGTCGGCGGAGCCGTGGCCGACGCGGTCGGTCTGCGCCTGAAGCGCTTGGCCGATGGCTCAAACGGTTATGGGGCCCAGGTGCTGGTGGTCACCCACTCGGCCCAGGTCGCCGCCCGCGGCGACGCCCACTGGCGGATCTCCAAGTCCGGCGACGACACCTCGACCCGCACCAAGGTCGAGCCGCTGACTCCGGCCCAGCGCGAGGAAGAGATCGCGCGGATGCTGTCGGGCGCGGAGGTCACCGAGGCCGCGCGCGCGGCGGCGCGGGCGCTGATGGTTTAGTTAACCTTGTCATCCCGGAAGGCGCGAAGCGCCTATCCGGGACCGCCGGAAGCGCCGGCGCTTGCTGCGGTCCCGGCTCTTCGCTTCGCTACGGCCGGGATGACAGTTGAAGTTAAGCCTGTACCGGCGTTCCCGTCACCGTCGTCAACGGCGTGACCACCTTCGCCTCACGCGCCTTGACCCACCGCTGCAGCGGCGCATCCACCACCCGCTCGAACACCCACGCCACGACGATCGTCGCCGGAATGGCCGCCGCCCACAGCGCCCATTCGGCGCCTGCCGGCAGGCCAAACTTGTTCTCGAGCGTCCGCACCAGCCCGAACCAGACGGCGGCGGTCAGGGAATTGGTCAGGAACAGCGAGAACGACAGCCGCCCCGCCGCGCCGGCCCAGCGCCAGGCCCGGGGCTTGGAGGCCCCGGCCGCGTAGATCAGGAAACCCAGCAGGGCCAGGCTGAAGTAGTCGAAATTGCCCAGCGCCTGGATGCCGACGACGATCGCCAAGGTCGCGGCGGCCAGCGGAAGGGCCTGGCGGCGGGCCAGGTCGGTGACCGGCAGGCGGGCGACCAGCAGGCCGATCATGAACAGCGGCACGCCCCGGATCAGGCCAAAGCGCAGCGGCAGCTGATAGCCATGGACGCCGAACAGGATCAGCGCCGTGAAATCGACGGCCACATAGGCGCAGAGGCCCATGGCCAGCAACTGCACCGGTCGGTTCGTGGCGGCGACCTTGCGCCAGACCATCGGGAACAGAGCGTAGGCGACGATCAGGGCCGACAGGGTCCAGGTCGGAATGTTCCAGCCCGAGGTCCCCGGCACGAACCAGGCCTGGACCAGGAAGATCTGCGGCAGCAACTGGTCCCACTGGAACCACTGCGGGTTCTGCGGGGCCAGGCCGACCACACTGGTCAGCACGAAAAAGGCGATGAACAGGGCCAGCATGGCCAAGTGCGGCGGCCAGATGCGCTGCACCCGGCGCTTCAAGAAGCTCAGGGTGTCGACATCAGCGCTCAGCACGCGCGGCCCGTAGGTGCGCGCCAGCACATAGCCGGACAGCATCAAGAAGAAGTCGGTCGCCAGATAGCCGCGCCCGAAGGCCGGCGACAGGCTGAACAGCGACACCGGGGCCCGCTCGGCCACGTGATAGAGCACGATGAACAGCGCCGCCAGGAAGCGCAGGGCGTCCAGCGGTCCGTCTCGCGACAGGACGGGGAGGGCAGGGACTGTGCCGGCTTTGAACATCGTGGACTCCTTCGAGCCACCGGTCGCAAGTGCTGGGCCACGAAACGTTGTTTCGCGATGGTTCGCGGGCCCTCGTCCCGCTGGGGCCACGTTGCTAACGTGCCGACTTGTCGCCGCCTTCGGATTCGCCGCCTGTGTCTCAGATCCCCGTCGCCGATCTCACCGAAGCCCAGGCCGTGGAGGAGCTGGAACGTCTCGCCGACGACCTGACCGCCCACGACCTGGCCTATCACCAGCAGGACGCGCCCACGATCAGCGACGGCGAGTACGACGCGCTGAAGCGCCGCAACCTGGACATCGAGACCCGCTTCCCACACCTGGTGCGCGAGAACTCCCCGTCGATGCGCGTGGGCGCCGCGCGGGCAGAGCAATTCGCGCCGGTCGAGCACGGCGTGCCGATGCTCAGCCTCGACAACGCCTTCTCCAACGACGAGGCGACCGAGTTCGACGCGCGGATCCGGCGGTTCCTGCGGCTGTCGCCGTCCGACACCGTGGCCTACACCGCCGAGCCCAAGATCGACGGCCTGTCGGCCTCGCTGCGCTATGAGAAGGGCGTGCTGGTCCAGGGCGCGACGCGCGGCGACGGCCGGGTGGGCGAGGACGTCACGGCCAACCTGCGCACCATCGCCGACATCCCCCATCGTCTAAAGGGCTCGGGCTGGCCCGACGTGATCGAGGTGCGCGGCGAGGTCTATGTCGAGCTCGCCGCCTTCGCCGCCTTCAACGCCGCCGCGCTCGAGGCCGGCCAGCGCACCTACGCCAATCCCCGCAACTTCGCCGCCGGCTCGCTGCGCCAGATCGACCCGAAGATCAGCGCCCAGCGGCCGCTGCGGTTCTTCGGCTATGCCTGGGGCCTGGTCTCGGGGCCGTTCGCCGACAGCCAGTGGGGCGCCTTGGCCAAGCTGGAGGAATGGGGCTTCGTAACCACGGCCCCGCCGGCCCGGCGCGTCGAGAACGCGCAGGGGCTGCTCGATGTCTATGCCGAGTTCGAGACCCTGCGGCCGACGCTCGACTTCGACATCGACGGCGTCGTCTACAAGGTCGACGACCTGGAGCAGCAACGGCGGCTGGGCTTCGTCTCGCGCTCGCCGCGCTGGGCCATAGCCCGCAAGTTCCCCGCCCAGCGGGCCCGCACCGTCCTGGAGGCCATCGAGATTCAGGTTGGCCGGACTGGCGCTCACACGCCGGTCGCCCGCCTGAAGCCTGTCACGGTCGGCGGCGTTTCGGTGACCAACGCCACGCTGCACAATGGCGATGAGATCGCTCGACTGGATGTCCGCATCGGCGACACCGTCGTCTTGCAACGCGCTGGCGACGTGATTCCTCAGATCGTCGAAGTCGACCTCGCGGCTCGTCCCGACCCGGAACCTCCCGTCTACGAATTCCCCCACCTCTGCGAATGCCCGCTGAAAACGGAATTGGCCCGCGAGGTCACGGCCTCGGGCCAGGAGTCGGTGGTGCGCCGCTGCACCGGCGAGTTCGCCTGTCCGTTCCAGCGGGTCGAGCACCTGCGCCACTTCGTGTCGCGCCGCGCCTTCGACATCGAAGGCCTGGGCGAGAAGCAGCTGCAGGCCTTCTTCGAGGAGGGCTGGATCACAGAGCCGGCCGACATCTTCAAGCTGGCCAAGGACGAGGAGAAGCTGACGGCCCTGCGCGAGCGCGACGGCTATGGCGAGACCTCGGTGGCCAACCTGGTCAAGGGCATCGAGGCTCGCCGCACGATCGGCATGGACCGGATGATCTACGGCCTGGGCGCGCGCGACATCGGCGAGACCACCTCGACCGTGCTGGCCCGCAACTTCGACCGCTTCGAGGACCTGCAAGCCGCCGCCGAAGCCGCCGCAGCAGGTTTGCCGGGCGAGACCTATCTGGAGCTCTCGACCGCGCCCGGGGTCGGGCCCAAGGCGCTGGACACCCTGATCGAGGCGGGGAAGGGCGGATCGATGGCCGATCCTTGGCCGCAAACCGACGACCTGGAGATCAAGATCGGCCACGCGGTCCCCAAGCTGACCAAGCCGGCCCGCGCCGCCCTGGCTCAGCGCTACGGAACCTGGGACGCCTTCGCCGAGGGCCTAGCCGCCGCCGCCTCGGGCGCGCCGGGCGACGACTATCTGCACCTCGCCGCGATTGACGGGGTCGGCCCGGTCGCGGCCCAGTCGCTGGCGCGGTTCTTCGCCGAGGACCACAACCGCGCCAAGGTCGCCAATCTCGTCGCCGAGCTGGACATCCAGCCCGTCGCCAAGCCCAAGACCGACACCGCCGTGGCCGGCAAGACCATCGTCTTCACCGGCGCGCTGGAGAAGATGACCCGCGACGAAGCCAAGGCTCAGGCCGAGAGCCTGGGGGCCAAGGTCGCCTCGTCGGTGTCCAAGAAGACCGACCTGGTGGTCGCCGGCCCCGGCGCGGGCTCCAAGCTGAAGACGGCGACCGAGCTGGGCGTCCAGGTGATGACCGAGGACGAGTGGCTGGCGATGGTCGGCGCGTGAAAGTCATCGCCCTCGACTTCGAGACCGCCAACGAGCAGCGCGCCAGTCCGTGCTCCATCGGCCTGGCCTGGATCGAGGATGGTCAGGTGGCGCGGATCGAGCACCACTACATCCGTCCGCCCGGCAATCGCTTCGCTTCGTTCAACATGGCGTTTCACGGCATTCGGCCCGAGCATGTGGCGGACGCCGACGAATGGCCGGACGTGCTGGAGCGCTTGCGGCCCGAACTGGAGGGCGCGTTGGTGCTGGCCCACAATGCCTCGTTCGACGTCAGCGTCATCCGCCGGACCTGCGAGCACTATGACGTGCGGGCGCCGGGCTTCGACTATCTTTGCACCGTGCAGGTGGCGCGCGGGGTCTGGCCGGACCTGCCGTCGCACAAGCTCAATGTGGTCTGCGGCCATCTGGGCGTGACCTTCGCCCACCACGACGCGGCGGCCGACGCCTATGCCTGCGGGCAGGTCGCCCTGGCGGCCACGTCGCTGAACAGCCTCGCCCACATTCGTGAGCTGCCGGGACGGCTGGGCATGACCTTGGGCCGGTTGGATCACGACGGCTACACGCCGCCGCGCGGCGCGCCGAAGTATCGTCGCCCGGTCTATGCGGGCTGAGGCGGATCGCCGCGACCGCAATTCCCGCCTCGTTTTCGCCTTCGGCCTTGTCCTGATTGAAGGGATCGCGCAACGAGGGACCCAAACGCGCGTTTCAGCCGCGCCACTAGGGAGAAACAGATGATCCGCACCGTCTTGATCGCCGCCGCGTTCGCCGCCGTCTCGGGCTCGGCCTTCGCCGCCGACGTCACCGGCCTGTGGGCCACGCCGACCAACGGCGGCCAGGTCGAGATCGCCCGCTGCGGCAACAGCCTGTGCGGCAAGCTGGTGACTTCGACCCGCATCAAGGAAGATCCGACCGTCAAGGACGCCAAGAACAAGGACGAAGCCCAGCGTGGCCGGACGCTGAAGAACCTGCAGATGCTGTACGATTTCTCCGGCGGCCCGACCAAGTGGACCGGCGGCAAGGTCTACAATCCCGACGACGGCGGCACCTATTCGGGCACGATCGAACAGCTCAGCGACAACAAGCTGAAGCTGAAGGGCTGCATCGTCGCGCCGTTCTGCAAGACGCAGGTGTGGAACCGGATCAAATAGGGTTGCTACTCGCCCCCTCCGGGCCTTCGGCCCTCCTCCCCCGGAGGGGGAAGAAGGACGCGTTTCCCTTCCGCCCCCACCGGGGGCGGACGACCGCGAAGCGGTCAGGTGGGGGCAAGTGACCTCTAAAGCGGCGCGCAGACCTCTTCCATCCAAGCCCTGACATCCGCCTCGACCCGCGGCCCGATCTCGCGCAGCACCCGGGCGTGGTAGGCGTCGACCTGCGCCACCTCCTCGGCCGTCAGCATCGCCTTGTCGATCAGGCGGCGGTCGATCGGGGCCAGGGTCAGGGCCTCGAAGCGGTGCATCGGGCGGTCGCCGCCGGGCACGGGCTCGGCCGGCATGACCACTTCCAGGTTCTCGATCCGGATGCCGTATTCGCCGTCCTTGTAGTAGCCGGGCTCGTTCGAGACGATCATGCCGGGCTGCAGGGCGATGGTGTTGGGGGCCTTGGAGATCCGCTGCGGGCCCTCGTGCACGCCCAGATAGACGCCGACGCCGTGGCCGGTGCCGTGATCGTAGTCCAGGCCGTGGGCCCACAGCGCCATCCGCGCCAGGGCGTCGATGGCCGAGCCGGTGGTGCCGGACGGGAAGCGCAGGCGGGCGATGGCCAGATGGCCTTTCAGCACCAGGGTGTTGCGCTGGATCATCTCGGCGCTCGGCTCGCCGATCGCCACCGTGCGGGTGACGTCGGTGGTGCCGTCCAGATACTGGCCGCCGCTGTCGACCAGGAGCAGCGAGCCCATCCGCGCGCGTTCGTTGCTGCGCTCGGTCGGGCGGTAGTGGGGCAGGGCGCCGTGGCCGTTGGCCGCGCCGATGGTGTCGAACGACAGGTCCTTCAGCACGCCCGTGGCTTCGCGGAAGGCCTCCAGCTTGGCGACCGCCTCCTTCTCGTCCGGTGGGCTGACCTGACCCTCGGTGGCCAGCCAGTGCAGGAAGCGGGTCAGGGCCGCGCCGTCACGACGATGCGCCTCGCGCGTGCCGTCCAGCTCGACGGGGTTCTTGCAGGCGCGGGGCAGGGTGCAGGGATCCATCGCCCGCACCACCTTGGCCCCGGCGGCGGCCAGGGTGTCGAAGTACCAGGCCGAGGACTGACCGGGATCGACGACCACGGCCTTGCCGGAAAGGTCGCCCAGGGCTTCCTCCAGCTTGTCCGGCGTCTCTAGCGAGACTTGGTTGCCCAACCACGCCGGCAGGTCGGTGGTGAGCTTGGCGGGCTCGATGAACAGCCGCGCCGTGCCGTCGGCGTTGAGGATGGCCTGCGACAGCGGCAGGGGCGAGCGGATCACGTCGCCGCCGCGGATGTTGAACAGCCAGGCGATCGAGGCCGGGGCGGTGATCACGGCCGCGTCCGCGCCGACTGCGGCGACCGCGGCGCCGACCCGCGCGCGCTTGGCGCTCGACTCCTCGCCGGCATAGTCGACGGGATGCGGCACGATCGGCGCCATCGGCTGGGCGGGGCGGGCCTCGCCCCAGGCTTGGTCGACCGGGTTGGCGGCGACCGGCTTCAGCACCGCGCCGGCCCGGCTGGCGGCGGCCTTCAGGCCTTCGAGAGCCGAGGGGCTGTGCAGGCGGGCGTCGTAGCCGATCACCGCGCCCGGCTCGGCGGTCTCCAGATAGGCGGGCACGCCGCCTTCCACGAGGTCGCGGATCTCGAACACGCCCTGGTCGACCTGCTCGCGAACCTGCAGCGTGTAGCGGCCGTCGACGAACACGGCGGCGCGGTCCTTGAGGATCACGCCCGCCCCGGCCGAGCCGGTGAAGCCGCTGGCCCAGGCCAGGCGATCATTGGCGGCGGGCAGGTATTCGTTCTGGTGCTCGTCCTCGTGCGGCACGAGGAAGCCGTCCAGCCCCTGGGCGGCCATGGCCGCGCGGATCAGCGGGACGTGCTTGGGACCAAAGGACGGGTCGGTGGATTCATCGAAGGTCTGGCGCATGCCTCGATGTAATCCGCCGACCCGGCCCTGGAAAGGCCCCGAACTTTCTAGCGCTTACTGCTGCGGCTGCGCCGGCGGGTTGTCGGGGGAGGCGGCCTGGTCGTTGGAGCTGGTCGTGGCCCGGTCGGCGGCGTCGCGGCTCGCCTGGGCGGCGTTGGCGGCGGCTTGCTCGGTGTCACGGCGGGCCTGGTCAGCGGTCGAGCGGGCGTCGCGGGCGGCGTTCTCGGCGGCGGCCTGGGCGGTCTGAGCCGCGCCCTGGGCGCCTTCGACCAGACCAGCCTGGCGACCCTGCTCCTGGGCCTGCTGCAGTTGATTTGGATCGTTGCTGCTGGGACGCATCATCAGGAAGCCGACGGCGATCACCGCGACGATGGCGATCATGCCGGCGATCAGCCAGCCGGCGTTGCCGGAACCGCTTTCGCGGACTTCGACGCGACGTTCCGGCGGCGGCGTCTGGGGAGGCGGGACGTTTGGATCGGTGTAGGTCATGGGCGTTCCTCCAGCTCAAGTCTGTGGCTGAAGGAACGTGACCGGTGAGACCTAAGTTCCTAGGGCCGCTGCAGCACCAGCGTCGCCCAGGCGTCGCGGTGGATGCGGTTCACCACCTTGAAGCCGCGCGACAGATAGGCGGCCTTGACCATCCGCTCCTGGGTGCGCAGCAGGCCCGACAGGATCACCGTGCCGCCGGGGACCAGGGCGCGCTTGATGTCCTGGGCCAGGCTGATCAGCGGCCGGGCCAGGATGTTGGCGAACACCAGGTCGTAGGGTGCGTTTTCGGCCACCAGCTTGTTCGACAGGCCCGAGGCGTGGACGAAGCGGGCGTTGGCCTTGTTGACCAGGGCGTTTTCCTTGGCGATCCGCACGGACGGCTTGTCGATGTCGGTGCCGACCGCCAGTTTCGTGCCCGTGCGGGCGGCGGCGATGGCCAGCAGGCCGGTGCCGGCCCCGACGTCCAGGACCTTGTTGAAGCGCCGCGCCTTGATCAGACGGTCATAGGCCTGCAGGCAGCCGACGGTGGTGCCGTGGTGACCGGTGCCGAAGGCCGCGCCGGCCTCGATGCGCAGATTGATGGTGCTGGCCGGCAGGCGACCGCGATCGTGCATGCCATAGACGAAGAAGCGGCCGGCCCGCACCGGCGGCAGGCCCGACAGCGCCATGGCCAGCCAGTCGGCGTCGGCCAGGGTGTCGCGCGTGACTTTCAGGTCAAAGCCCGCCAGCAGGGTCATCAGCCCTTCGTCTTCGTCTTCCGTGGTCGGGAAGGCGTCGATGCGCCAGACGTTCTTGTCCTCGTCCTCTTCCAGGATCGAGTAGGTCGCGCCTTCCAGGCCCGGATGGTTGTCGATGGCGTCGGCGGCGGTCTCGGCTTCGGCGCGCGCGCCGCGGGCGACGATCTGCTGGGGCGTATAGTCGGTCATGCCGCTCCGTTAGCGGCAAAGCGCCGAAAAGGCGAGCCTTCAGCGCGTCGTCATGCCGGTCGCCGCCGCGTCGGCCAGCACTGTCGGGACCGGCTGTGGCGCGCGATCCTCGGGCAGGGAGACGTCGCGGATGTCGCCGCGCTCGGACGCCCAATGGGGGCCGTCGGGATCGGGCGGCGCGGTCGCCGGACCATGGATACCAGGCTGATAGGGCGGAATGTCCGGCATCGGCGGGGCTTCGTAGGAGGGCTCCTCGTACGAGGCCATCTGGACTGGCGGCGGCTGGGTCGCCTTCAGGAAGTCGGTGCCGACCACATAGTCGGGGACCTTGCCGGCCGGCCACGCGATCGGCTCGGCCATGGCCTCGTAGGACGTCTGGGCCGGCGCCATCTCGGACTTATAGGGCCCGTCCTGCGGTCCGGTTTGCATGGCCAGGCCCGCGATGACGCCGATCGCGGCGCAGGCTGGCGCGCCATAGGCCACCGGCCGGGTGAGGGCGAAGGCCTTCAGGCTTGTCAGCAGATGTTCGAGCCGGTCCATGCCGAGATAGCGCGTGAGAGTGTCATTTGGTTCGAAACGGGGGCGAAAGCCTCTCGCGAGACTCGCCGACGCGCGGCTAGGCTCGGTGTCGAAGGGAACGCCATGACCGACCGCAAGACGCCGCTGCTGCGCCAACGCCACGCCGACGAGCACGCCCGCGTCACCTATGTGGAGCTGTTCTTCGACCTGGTCTTCGTGTTCGCGGTCACCCAGCTGTCCCATGCCGTGCTGGCCCATCCGACGGGCGAGGGGCTGCTGCACGCTGGCCTGCTGCTGCTGGCGGTCTGGTGGGCCTGGGTCTACACGGCCTGGGTCACCAACTGGCTGGACCCCGAGCGCCCGCCGGTGCGGATCATGCTGTTCGTGATGATGGCCGCGGCCCTGGTGCTGTCGGCGGCCATTCCCGACGCGTTCGGCAAGCGCGGCCTGGTGTTCGCGGCCGCCTATGTGTTCATTCAGGTGGGAAGGACGTCGTTCTTCCTGGTCAGCGTCTGGCGCGAGCCTGCGCATCGTCTGAACTTCGGGCGGATCCTGACTTGGCTAGCCTTTTCAGGCCTGTTCTGGATTTCCGGCGCATTGATCGACGGCGAGACGCGGCTGCTGGTCTGGGCCCTGGCGATGGCGATCGAGTATGCCGGGCCCGCCCTGGGGTTCTGGACGCCGGGCCTGGGCCGCTCCAACGCCAACGACTGGGCCGTCGAGGGCGGGCACCTGGCCGAGCGCTGCGCCCTGTTCACGATCATCGCTCTGGGAGAGTCGATCGTCGTCACCGGGGCCACCGTCGTGGGCCTGCCCTGGGACGCCGAGGTGATCGCCGCCTTCGCCAGCGCCCTGGTCTGCAGCATCGCCATGTGGTGGATCTATTTCTCGTCGACGGCCGAGGCGGCCAGCGAGGCCATCGCCCATTCGGCCAATCCCGGGGCCATCGCCCGGGTGGCCTATACCTACAGCCACCTGCTGCCGGTGGCCGGCATCATCGTGGCGGCGGTGGGCGACGAGTGGGTGCTGCACCATCCGCTGGGCCACACCGACTTCAAGATCGCCGCCGCCGTGATCGGCGGGCCGGCGCTGTTCCTGTTCGGGTCGGTGGTGTTCAAGCTGGCCGTGTTTCGGCGGTGGTCGTACACGCGGATCGTCGGCCTTGGCCTGTTGGCGGCGACGGTTCCGATCGCGGGGCATGTCAGCCCGCTAGCGCTATCGGTGCTGACCACCCTGGCGCTGGTGGCGGTCGGGGCGTGGGAGACGGTGTTGGTGGAAAGGCGGCCGAAGGGACGGGCGGCGAGCCCGTCCTGAGTGTAGGCCAGGTCAGCCGATCTGTTCGATGACCATTTCGCGCAGCTCGGCGCGGGTCAGGCCGGGCCAGGCCCAGTCGGAAGCGGCGGGACGCGCGGCGGACTGCGCCAAGCGGGGCGGCGATTGCGTGGGGGAGGAAATGCGGGGCGCGCGATGAAGAGCGGCCGCGCGGGTAACGTTGGTTTTCATAAAGTTCCAGACAAGGGCATGGCGTGTCGCCAGCCCGTAGAGATCAAAGGGTTGGAAAAATCCGCCCGCAGCCGTCGAGGACGGCGGGGCGATGGAGCGCCGGGAGCGTTCAACCGGTCGGGCTGAAGGCGTTTGGCTGCTCTCTGACTAGCATATGGTTAGCCGCTTGTCGCGTTCAACCCCCGCGACACCGAGGCGCAGGCGGAGCGCTTGATCTCCAATCGCACAATTCCCTCTCCCCTTGCGGGAGAGGGTGGCCCGCGCAGCGGGTCGGGTGAGGGGTTGAAGGACGGAGAAGCTGCTGGGGCGGTGGATGCTGGGCGCCAAGCCGACAGGATTATCGACCCCTCATCCGTCGCCTTCGGCGACACCTTCTCCCGCAAGGGGAGAAGGAAGTACGGGGATTGGGTGCGCTGTATCCCCGGCGTTCGCGAGGTAGAGTCTCACGATTTCAACCACTTCTCACTTTTACGCGCCGCTGAATGATCCGCGTTCAGAACCGCCGCACAATCATCGCTGTCCCCGTCGCAAGGGGAGGGCGCTTGGATCCGGCCCGAAGCGGCGATGGGGATAGGTTGAGCGGGGCCGCTGGCGGTTCCCGGCGGCCTCGTCGACAGGGCGGTGATCGTACAAGCCGCCTATCGTGGATCGCCGAGCTGGAGACGGAATAGCCGATCCAGTTGGTCCACGCCCGTCCGGGGGTAGCGGAGGCCCGAGCAGACAACGCTCACGCCCGCCGTCCTCACGGCAGAGAACAGCCTGACGGAGCGGACGACGAACCGAAACGCACACAAATACTCACGGTCATCCGGGTTCGCCCGGCCGCTCCGTCGCCTCCCCACCAAACTTCAGCGGTGAGCCGCGTGAAGCCGATGTCACTTGCCCCCACCTGGCCGCTTCGCGGCCGTCCGCCCCCGGAGGGGGCGGAAGATGCACGCCCTTCTTCCCCCTCCGGGGGAGGAGCGCCGCAGGCGCGGAGGGGGCCAGTGACCGGACCGACCTCAAGCCTTCTCGACGAAGCTGTCGATGACCTTCTTCTCGCCGGCCTTGTCGAAGGCGACGGTCAGCTTGTTGCCCTCGACGCCGGAGACCTTGCCGTAGCCGAACTTGACGTGGAACACACGGTCGCCGCGCGCATAGGCGCTACCCACGGGGGCGGAGACGGCGACCAGCCGGCCTTCGCCCTCGATTGGGGCCGAACGGGCGGCCGAGCCGGCGCGGGTTCCCGTCGCGCCGCGCCAGGCGGTCCCGCGTTCGCCAAAGCCGGCCGTGCGTTCCTGAGCCCGTTTCCAGCCTGGGCTGTCGTAGCTGCCGGCCTGGAAGGCGCTGGTGCCGGGATCGTCCCAGCGCGAGGCGGCCGTCGACTGCATGCCGGGGCCGCCGCCGTAATAGCCGGTCTCGGACGCCGCATCGACGTGGGCGATCGGCAGCTCGTCGACGAAGCGGCTGGGCAGCTGCGACGTCCAGCGGCCATAGACTTGGCGGTTGGCCACGAAGCTGATCAGGGCCTGCTCGCGAGCCCGGGTGATGCCGACATAGGCCAGGCGGCGCTCTTCCTCGAGGCCCTTCTCGCCCTTGTCGTCCATGCTGCGCTGGCTGGGGAACACGCCTTCCTCCCAGCCGGGCAGGAAGACCAGCGGGAACTCCAGCCCCTTGGCCGAGTGCAGGGTCATGATCCAGACGGCGTCGCCGGTGGCCTCGCGGTCCAGGTCCATGACCAGCGACACGTGCTCGAGATAGGCCTCCAGCGTGTCGAAGGCGGCCATCGACTGGACCAGTTCCTTCAGGTTCTCCAGCCGCGTCTGGCTGGTCGGGCCCTTGTCGAGCCGCAGCGCGTCGGTATAGCCGCTCTCCTCCAGCACCGTCTCCAGCAGGCGCTGGTGGTGGACATTGCCGACCAGCGAGCGCCAGCGGTCCAGATCGCGGATGAAGTTGCTGAGCGCGGTGCGGGTGCGGGCCGGCAGCTCGTCGCTGGCGATGATCTGGCGGGCCGCCTCGACGGTCGAGATCCCGCCCAGCCGGGCGATCTGCAGCAGCTTCTGGACGCTGGTGTCGCCGATGCCGCGCTTGGGCGTGTTGACGATGCGCTCGAAGGCCAAGTCGTCGTCCGGCGACTGGATCAGGCGCAGATAGGCGTGGGCGTCGCGGATCTCGGCCCGTTCGAAGAAGCGCGGGCCGCCGACCACCTTGTAGGGGATCTGCAGCAGCACGAACCGCTCTTCGAAGGCGCGCATCTGGAACGAGGCGCGGACCAGGATGGCCATCTGGCTGTACTTGCGACCGGCCCGTTTGGCCCGCTCGATCTCGTCGGCGATCATCCGGCTCTCGGCCTCGCCGTCCCAGACGCCGCTGACCTTGACCTTCTCGCCGCCCGTCGCCTCGGTCCACAGGGTCTTGCCCAGCCGGCCCTTGTTGGCGGTGATCAGGCCCGAGGCCGCCGCGAGAATGTGTTCGGTCGAGCGGTAGTTGCGCTCCAGCCTAACGACCTTGGCGCCGGGGAAGTCGCGCTCGAAGCGCAGGATGTTGTCGACCTCGGCCCCGCGCCAGCCATAGATCGACTGGTCGTCGTCGCCGACGCAGCAGACGTTCTGGCGGCCTTGAGCCAGCAGCCGCAGCCACAGGTACTGGGCGACGTTGGTGTCCTGGTACTCGTCGACCATCACGTATTTGAAGCGACGCTGGAAATCCTCCAGCACGTCGGGATGGCCGGTGAACAGGCTGATATTGTGCAGCAGCAGGTCGCCGAAGTCGCAGGCGTTCAGGATGCGCAGGCGTTCCTGGTACTGGCGATAGAGGCTGATGCCCTTGCCGTTGGCGAACTCGCCGGCCTCGCTGGTCGGCACGCGGTCGGGCGTCCAGCCGCGGTTCTTCCAGCCGTCGATGATCTGCGACAGGATCCGTGGGGTCCAGCGCTTGGCGTCGATGTTCTCGGCCTCGATCAGCTGTTTGAGCAGCCGCTCGTTATCGTCGGTGTCGATGATCGTGTAGTTCGACTTCAGCCCCACCAGCTCGGCGTGGCGGCGCAAGATCTGGGCGGCCACCGAGTGGAAGGTGCCCAGCCAGCGCAGGCCCTCGGCCTCCGGGCCGATGATGTGGGTGATCCGCTCGCGCATCTCGCGGGCGGCCTTGTTGGTGAAGGTGACGGCCAGCAGCTCCCACGGCCGGGCGCGGCCGGTGGCGAGAATGTGGGCCAGGCGCGTGGTCAGCACCCGGGTCTTGCCGGTGCCGGCCCCGGCCAGGACCAGCAGCGGCCCCTCGGTGGTCTCGACCGCCTCGCGCTGCTCGGGGTTCAGCCCGTCCAGATAGGCGGGCGCGACGCCCGCCTGGGCCGGGGGGCGCGGCCGGGCGAGGTCGGAGATGCGGGGGGCGGGGAGGTCGCCGGGGAAATCCGGCGAGTCGGCGTCAGGATACATGGAACATATGTAGCACAAACCTCGCGCGGCTTAAGCCCCCGAGGATCCAGGGCGGCGGCGGCCGCGAGTGTCGGGAAAGGAACTTCCCGGCTCGCGTACCGTTGATCCGCCATTGGAAACAGAGCCGACAGGCACGGAGACTCTGATGGCGGAAGAAACCAGCAGCGGCGGCGGGAGCAACAGTAGCTTGGCGTTCATCGTGGGCGGCCTCGTGGTCATCGTCGCGGTGCTCGCCTTCTTCATGATGTCCGGCGGCTTCACGCAGAAGAAGAAGGTCGACGTCGACATCTCGGCCTCGGCGCCGCAGCTGCCCGACGCGCCGAAGGCCCCTGAAGCGCCCAAGGCGCCGGGCGGCTCATGAAGACACTCGCGCACGACGGACGTCATTCTGGACGTCACGACTCGGAGCGCGGCGGCGTCTGGGCCGCCCTGCTGGTCGTGCTGGTCCTGGCCGCCGCGGTCTGGGGCGCGTGGAAGCTGGGCGTCATGGCCGGCGACAGGGTGGATCTCCGCCAGCGCCTGACCGACATGCCCGCGCTGCGCAAGGGTCCGAACCCGCAGCCCGCCCCGGTTCCGATCTCGCGCCGTCCGGGCGTGGAGGCCGAGGCGCGGCGGTAGGCTACGCTGTCATCGCGGCTCTTCGCTTCGCTACGGCCGCGATGACAGCGTTTATCGCCCCGCCCGTTCCAGGGCGAACACCCGGCAGGCCGAGGCCAGCGGACGATCCCCGCGCTCGCTGTCGATGCGCTGGATCAGGCCGGCCAGGCTTAAGGCCCCGTCGGCCGCCGCCCGTTCCAGCGCCGCCCAGAACTCCGGCTCCAGGGCCAGCGAGGTGGCGTGGCCGGCCAGGTTCACCGATCGTTTCTTGAGTCCTGCCAGCGCCTCAGTCCTCGCGCTTGGCGCCGTCGAGGTCGCGCTTGAGCTTGTCGGCCCGCGCGGCGTCCAGCGTCTTCTCGCCCTTGGTGCGGCCAAACTTGGCGCGGTTCTCGGCGGCCCGGGTCTTGTCGTCGGCCTTGGCCTTGGCCTTGCGAGCCTGGTTGAAATTGACGATGTCGGCCATGGCGGGCTCTCCCGTGTCCTAAAGGCTCAGGGTTTCTTCTTGGCGATCGGACGAATGACCAGGGTTTCCTGCAGATGCAAGGCCTGGTCCTTCTTCAGCACCAGCGGAGCTCGGCCCGGGAAGACGCAGTTCTGCATCGAGCGGTCGTTATACAGCATCCAGCGTTTCACTGCCTGACCGTTGGCCTTGCAGGCCAAACCCACCGCCCAAGCGGGGGAGCCGCTTCCGCCGCTTCCGCCGCTCCAGGCGAAACCCATGTTCGGCCCGGCGTCGATCGCGCCGCCGTTCGGGGTGATGGTCTTGCCGCCCGACGAGAAGGTCAGGTGCTCGGGATCCACCAGGCGGATCGAAAAGCCGCCGAAGCCACGGTCGTCCTCGCTGCCGCCTAGACCCAGGGCGTCGACGCGCGAGACGATCGTCGTGTCGAACTCGACCCGCCGCGCGCCAGCCTTTAGCGGCCGAACCGTGACCTTGGTGGTCTCGCGGGCGACATAGGCCAGCTCCGGCCCAGAATTGACCATCCAGTCGACGTCGACCGTCAGGGTCCCGCCGCCCTCGGCGTCGCCGAGGAAGCGCTTCTCGCGGACGAAATAGGTCAGGCCCTTCATGTACCAGCCGTCGGCGACGGTCTTGCCGCCGGTCTGGACCTTCATCCAGGCCCACCAGACCCCGCGCTGGTGCGGATGGTCGCCCGGCCTGTCCTCGACCAGCGCCGCGCCGTCCGGGGCGTAGAGCGCCCCGACATAGTTGGCGCGCCCCGGCTCGGCGGCCGGGTTCAGCGGTTTGGTCCGGTACGCCAGCACGGTCTTGCCGGCCTCGGTCAGGGTCACGGCGTCGTCGGCGAACACCGCGTCGACTCGCTTGCCGATCGCCGGGTCGGCGAGCGCGGGCGTCGCGGCCGCGAGGAGCACGGCGGCGAGAAGGGCGCGGAGGCTCATGCGTCGTCCTCAAATCATTCGGAACGTATCAAGAACAATCCATGCGTGCATGGCAAGCCGAAACTTGGCCGGTGGCGTGGCCGTTTGATGTCGCGAGGACATCCCCTCCCGTAATCGCTGGAGACGACAGATGATCGACGTCACGCAAATCCGTGAGCACCAGGAAGTGGTCGGCTCGGACGGCGGCCATGTCGGCCGGGTGGACCACATCGCCGGCGGCGAGATCGAGCTGGCCAAGCTGGATCTGGGCGGCGGCTTCAAGCACCACCTGATCCCGCTGTCGTGGGTGGAATATGTTGACGACGACAAGGTTCACCTGGCCCTGACCCAGGACGACGCCAAGTCGCAGTGGCGCGAGAAGCACTAGGCGCCCGCCATCCGATGATTTCGAGGGCCTCTGCTCGAAAGGGCAGGGGCCTCTTCGCGCCGGCTTGACCATTCGGGAGAAGCAGCCGACATCCGCCGCATCAGCGCGGAGGGCTCTTCATGTACACCCTTTATGGTTCGCCCAGCACGGCCGGCACGGCCATCCACTGGCTGCTTCTCGAGCTTGGCGTCCCGTTCGACCTGAGGCTGCTCGACTTCGACAAGGGCGAGCACAAGACGTCTGAATATCTGGCGCTGAATCCCGATGGCGTGGTCCCGACCCTGATCGTCGACGGCGCGCCGATCACCCAGATGGCCGGCATCGCCACCCTGCTGGCCGAGCGGCATCCGGAGGCCGGCTTCGCGCCGCCGCCGGGCTCGCCGGAGCGGGCGGAATATCTGAGCTGGACCCTCTGGCTGGCCAACAGCTTCCAGCCGAACTTCCGCGCCTGGTTCTATCCGCACGAGCCGGCGGGCGGAGAGGCCCAGGACGCGGTGCAGGCGGCCGCGCTGGCGCGGATCGAGGCCGGCCTGGCGCGGCTGGACGCGCGTCTGGCGGATCGGGACTACATGGTCGGCGACCACTTCACCACGGTCGACCTGCTGACCACGATCCTGTGCCGCTGGAGCCGCAACATGCCCAAGCCGGCCACCGCCTGGCCGAACCTGAAGCGCTATCTCGATCGCGTCCGGCAGCGCCCAGCGTTGCGCGAGGCTCACGCCCGCGAAGGTCTGACGGACTGGATCAACGGCTAGGGTCGATCGCGAAAGGCCTCTTGTCGGCGTGTAACCTGTGAGTTACATGTAACCTTCAAGTTACATGATCGCACGGGGGAATCGCGATGAACGAACTCAATCGGGTCGAAAAGGCCGAGCGGCTGTCCAAGCGCCGGGCGCGGATCTTCGCGGTGCTGGCCGTGATGTTCCTGGCGCTGCAGGCCGTCTATCTGTCGAACGGCGCGCTGGTCGAAGCCTCGCGGATCAACCACGTCAAGATCGGGGCCTGGGCCGTGAACGCCTTGGTCCTGCTGGTGCTGCTGGCGACCGGCGGCAATCTGCTGCGCGGTCGCGACGTGCGCGGCCTGTTGGACGACGAGTCCACGCGGGCACATCGCCGGCTGTCGCTGGTCTGGGGCTTCTGGACGATGATGGCCGTCGCCTTCGGCCTCTACGCCTTGAGCTTGTTCGAGACGGTGACGACCCGCGAGGTCCTGCACGCGGTGATCACCTTCGGGGTGACCGTACCGTTGCTGGTGTTTTCCTATCTGGAGCGGCGCGCTTACCGGGATGCATGAACGGCTGAACAACCGCCTGCGCGAAGTCCGCACGGGGAAGGGGCTGACCCAGGCGGACCTGGCCGACCAGGCCGGGGTCTCGCGCAAGACCATCAACACCGTCGAGAACGGCGTCTTCGTGCCGTCCACGATCCTGGCGCTGACCCTGGCCAAGGTGCTGGGCGTCAGCGTCGAGGATCTGTTCCAACTGCCGGACTAGGCGCTCTCCTGGCGGAGAGTTCGATCACCGGCCGCCGCCGGTGATTTCCTTGATCATAGCCTGGACCGGGGCCTTGCCGCCGTTGTTCCAGACGACTTTCAAATGGGCCAGGGTGCGCTCGGCGGCGTCGTCGAACTTCCACTCGCAGTTTTCAAAGCGGCAGTTGTCGAAGGTCGGCGCTTCACCGCCGGCATAGATCAGCCGACAGCCGCGGAATTCGCAGCCCGAGAAGTGCTCGCCGTCCAGCGAGACAGTCTCGTGGTTATACATTGTCGAATGGGTCACGCCGTATCTTTCAGTTGTCGTCTTGTTCCCGGGGAGGGAGCTCGTCCGACTGCGCGGCCTGCTTGGCCGCGGCTTTTTCGGCAGCCTTTTCGGCGGCTTTGCGCGCCTTCTGGCGTTCGCGTTCCTGGCGTTCGAAGGAGTAGTTGGGTGTGCGCGCCATGTCGGCGACCTCCGTTGGCCGCCTAGCGCGACAGTTTTCCTCAAGCGCGCTTCCGCCGCTTTCGGTTTCGACATTAAACGCATATGGCGCAGAGCGCGCCCCGCCGATCCGACCAAAAGCGAACCGGCGGGGCGATAGATGTCTACTTCACGTTGGCGCAGAAACGCTGGATGCGCTGGCAGGCGTCTTCCAGGACCTCGTTGCTGGTCGCGTAGCTGATGCGGAAGAACGGCGACAGGCCGAAGGCGGCGCCGTGCACGACCGCCACGCCCTCGGCTTCCAGCAGTTCGCCGGCGAAGTCCTCGTCGCTGGCGATGACCTTGCCCGACGGCGCGGTCTTGCCGATCAGGCCGGCGCACGACGGATAGACGTAAAAGGCGCCTTCCGGGGTCGGGCAGTGCAGGCCGGTGGCCTGGTTCAGCATCGACACGACGAGGTCGCGGCGTTCCTGGAACAGCTTGGCGTTCGGCTTGATGAAGTCCTGCGGGCCGTTCAGGGCCTCCAGCGCCGCCCACTGCGAGATCGAGCAGGGGTTGGACGTCGTCTGGCTGATCATCTTGCCCATGGCCTTGATCAGCGCTTCCGGGCCAGCGGCGTAGCCGATGCGCCAGCCCGTCATCGAATAGCCCTTCGAGACGCCGTTCATCGTCAGGGTGCGGTCATAGAGCTTGGGCTCGACCTGGGCGATGGTGGTGAATTCGAAGTCGTCGAACACCAGGTGCTCGTACATGTCGTCAGTCAGCACCCAGACTTGCGGGTGGCGCAGCAGCACATCGGCGATGGCCTGCAGCTCGGCGCGGGTATAGGCGCCGCCCGACGGGTTGGACGGGCTGTTGATGATCAGCCACTTGGTCTTGGGCGTGATCGCCGCTTCCAAGGCTTCCGGCGTGATCTTGAAACCGCTCTCGGCGGTGGTCTCGACCGACACCGGCGTGCCGCCCGCCAGCAGGGTCATGTCGGGATACGACACCCAGTACGGCGCGGGGATGATCACCTCGTCGCCGGGGTTCAGGGTGGCGACGAAGGCGTTGTAGATCACCGGCTTGCCGCCCGGGGCGACGTGGACTTGGCTCGGCTTGTAGTCCAGGCCGTTCTCGCGCTTGAACTTGGCGCAGATCGCGGCCTTCAGCTCGGGCATGCCGTCCGGGTCGGTATATTTGGTCTTGCCGGCCTTGATCGCCTCGATGGCGGCATTCTTGATATTGTCCGGCGTGTCGAAGTCAGGCTCGCCCGCGGAAAGGGCGATCACGTCCCGACCGGCGGCTTTCAGCGCGCGCGCCTTGGCGCTGATGGCGATGGTGGCCGACGGTGCGATGCGCCGCAGGGCGGCGGACTCGAGCGACATCTTGCAGGACTCCCCTGTGCTTGCATGGCCCTTCAAGCGGGCCGTTTCAGGATTGCGGCGGTCTTTACGCCCCCGTTCGCCGCGGCGCAACGCGAAGCGGGACGTTTCATCGACCACTTGGGACATTTCGGTGACGCTTGGCCGAGACGACCTTCTTGCGCCCGAGATGTCTCCAAGATACCGCTACCACCAGTAGGATCGATCGCGGGGAACGCCGGTCGACCTCGGGGGAAACGCGGACCGCCAAGACGGTCCCGAAGGGGAGGGAAACCACCATGAAGACGAAGATTCTCTACATCGCCTTGGCCATCGTGGCGCTGGCGTTGGGCGCGGCGTCGTCAGGCTTCGCCCGCCAGTCGGGCGACGGCGACATCCTGCAGAAGGCGATCAACAAGCCCTCGGCCAACTGGGCGATCTATGGCGCGGGCCAGAAGAGCGCAGCGGTCAAGGACAAGGCCATCGCCGGCGGCGGCGCCATGAAGGTCGAGGTCCAGGCGGCCAGCGACAAGCCGTGGGGCGTCGGCGCCTCGCAGCCCGTCGCGGGCAAGGTCACCAAGGGCGACGTGCTGCTGGTGGCGTTCTGGGCCAAGGCCGAGAGCGTCGATGGCGGGCCGGCAGCGGCCGACATCTCGGCGGTCCGCGTCCAACAGGCGGCCGCGCCCTATGACGCGGCGATGCAAGGCGGCCTCAAGGTCGAGGGCGAGTGGAAGATGTACACCGTGCCGGGCCGCGCCACGATCGACATCCCGGCCGGCGCGGGCAGCGTCTCGTTGCACCTGGGCGCGGCCAAGCAGACCGTGCTGCTGGGGCCGGTGTTCGTGCTGGACTTCGGGCCCGACTACGACCTGAAGAAGCTGGCGCAGTAGAGTTCAAGAAGCGCGCGCCTTCACGATCGCCGCGAAGCTGGCCAGGTGGCGCGCGATCGCCTGGCGCGTGCGCTCGTCGATTAGGGCGCCGTTTTCGAACTTGGTATGGGCCTGGCCCACCAGGATGTCGGAGAGCGGGGTCAGATCGCAGCCGGTTCGTTTCAGGTTCAGCCGCAAGGCGTCCTGCGAGCGGACCGTGCCGGTGATGCCCGGACTGGCGCCCAGGGCGCAGGCGAGCTTGCCGTCCAATGGGGCGGGCTTGCCGCGCGAGGCCCAGTCGATGGCGTTCTTCAGCACCGCCGTCAGGCCGCCATTATATTCCGGGCAGGCGATCAGCAGGCCGTCGGCCGCGACCACGGCGGCCTTCCAGGCGGCGACCGTCGCCGGATCGCCCTGGTCCTCGACGTCCTGGTTGAAGAACGGCAGGTCGCCCAGCCCGAAGACCTCGATCGTCATGTCCTCGGGCGCCAGTTCGCGGGCGGCGTGGAGTAGGGCGGTGTTGTACGAGGCGGCGCGCAGGCTGCCGGAGACGGCGAGAATCTTCATGCGCCGAGCCTTAGCCGGCGCGGGCGCGGATGTCCTCTTGGCTCAGCAGCATCGGGGCGATCAGGTCCCACAGGCGCGAAATTTCCTCGGCGGCGGCTGAACCCGGCTCCCACTCGCACACCGACCGACCATGGGCGAGCGACTGCTGGAAGGCGGTGCGGGCGCGCAGGCCGATCGGGGCCAGGGGCATGCCGGTGAAGCGCAGCGCCTCGGCGGCCTTCAGCACCGACGGCGGCTCGACGCCGTTGCGGCGCGACGGCGCCTGGCTCAGCACGATCACGCCCTTCTTGCCCAGGCGGCGGACGGCTTCGGCCGAGCGCACCACCGAGGCGATGTCCAGGAAGGTCGGGCGGCAGACCAGCACGCAGAGGTCGGCGCAGTTGATCGCCTGCAGGCCGTCGGCCTCGGGCGCGGCGGGGGTGTCGATGACCAGGGCGTCGTAGTCGCCGTGCTGGGCCTGGACCCGGGTCGAGAACAGCTTGCCGGCGTTGATCTCGGCCAGCACGGGACCGTCGCCGTTGCGGGCTCGCAGGGCGTCTGTCGCCGACCGTTGCGGATCGATGTCGGCCAGCATGGTCTTGAGGCCGGAGAGATGCGCGGTGATCGCCAGATTGACCGCGAGCGTCGTCTTGCCGGCGCCGCCCTTGCGGGAGATCACTGCCAGGGTCTTCACGATCCAACTCCTTACCGGGCCAAGGTTTTCGGCCCTTGCAGCCTGTGGATAAGTAACGCTGTCATGTGAAGCTTACGCAACCGAAATGTCGTGGCGGGCGAGTGTTAACGTCCCCGGATCGCGGTTCCGGCGCATCGGTCGGAAAAACGCCCGTTTCCTTTGCGCTCTCGGCGCGTGTCCGCCTAAAGCCTTGCTTGACCCTGGGCGACGCTTGCGCGAGGAGGGCCCGTGATCCGCCGCATACTCGATTTCGTGACCAATATGGACGCCCGCGCCTGGCGCACGGTGGCGGTCTCGTTCGTGCTGTTCGGCGGGGTGGGGCTGGTCTTCCTGTTCGGCGCCCAGCTGCTGGGCGTCAACGGCGAGACGGCGGTCGAGCACTGGCTGGGCGCGGCCAGCGGGCCCTGGGCCCTGCCGATGGCCGTGGCGGCCTTCGCGGTTATGGCCTTCCTGGGCGTGCCGCAGTTCGTGCTGATCGCCGCGGCGGTGGTGGCGTTCGGGCCCTGGGCCGGCTTCGCCTACAGCTGGATCGGCACCCTGGTCTCGTCGCTGGTCGGGTTCTGGCTGGGCCGGGCCTACGGCGCGCGGATCCTGCGCGACTTCGCCGGCGAGGGCGTCAACAAGTTCATGCGGATGATCGGCAAGAACGGCTTCATGGCCAGCCTGATCGTGCGCCTGGTGCCCTCGGCGCCGTTCATCGTCGTCAACATGGCCGCCGGCGTCACGCCGATGCGCCTGCGCGACTTCGCCGCCGGCACCGCCATCGGCATCGTGCCGAAGATCGCCCTGACCGCCTTCGCCGGCAATTCGATCGTCCAGGCGATGAAGGGCGGCGGCAAGCAGCACATCGTGATGATCGTGCTGGCGGTGGTGATCTGGCTAGGCATGGGGCTGCTCAGCCGCGCCTGGCTCAAGCGCCGGGAGACCGCGGAAGAAGCGGAGGGCTGAGGTCGAGTTCGCACCACACCGCCGGGCTGGCGGGATGGTTTGACGCCTTTCCAGCCGACTTCCCGATCGTAACACGCCCGAACCGAGCCTTTGCGCGGAAGAACGTTGCGTCAGCTGCGACGGATCGCGCGGCTGGCGCAAATTGCTTGCTCGATTCTGGGCCGATGTGTAGAAAGTCTGCATGACTGTCGCGCGCGTCCTGCTTTCGCTTCGGCTTATCAGCCCCTGGGCGCTCTAGGGGCCGCGCGTCGTCGTGGCCGGGCGCACAGGGGACATCTGACCCGCAGCCCGCACGCAGACACCCCATTCGACGAGTACTTCCATGACCCCCGTATCCCCGGCTACCTCGATTGGTAGCGCTTCCGACAAGCGCGATAACGTCGTTATTTTCGACACCACCATGCGCGACGGCGAGCAATCGCCCGGCGCGTCGATGTCGCTGGAAGAGAAGCTGGAACTGGCCAAGATCCTCGAGGAGATGGGGGTCGACATCATCGAGGCCGGCTTCCCGATCGCCTCGAACGGCGACTTCGAGGCCGTCCGCGAAGTGGCCAAGATCGTCAAGAACTCGACCATCGCCGGCCTGTGCCGCGCCCACCAGGTGGATATCGATAGGTGTGCGGAGGCCCTGAAGCCGACCCAGCGCGGCCGGATCCACGTGGTCATCGCCACCTCCGACCTGCACATGAAGCACAAGCTGCAGATGGAGCCCGACGCGGTGATCGACGTGATCGCCCGCTCGGTGACCCACGCCCGCAACCTGCGCGACGACGTCGAGTGGTCGGCCGAGGACGCCACCCGCAGCGACCGCCAGTTCCTGCGCCGCGCGGTCGAGACCGCCATCAAGGCCGGCGCCACGACGATCAACCTGCCGGACACCGTCGGCTACACCTATCCGTCGGAATACGCCGACCTGTTCAACTGGATGGTCAGCAACGTCGAGGGCGCCGACAAGGTGGTCTTCTCGACCCACTGCCACAACGACCTGGGCCTGGCCGTGGCCAACAGCCTGGCCGGCGTGCAGGGCGGGGCCCGCCAGATCGAGTGCGCCATCAACGGCCTGGGCGAGCGCGCCGGCAACGCCGCGCTGGAAGAGATCGTCATGGCCCTGAAGGTGCGCGGCGATCGCCTGCCGTACCGCACCGGCATCGACACCACCCACATCACCCGCGCCAGCCGCTACGTCTCGGCCATCACCGGCTTCCCGGTGCAGTACAACAAGGCCATCGTCGGCAAGAACGCCTTCGCGCACGAGAGCGGCATCCACCAGGACGGCATGCTCAAGAACCGCGAGACCTACGAGATCATGACGCCGGAGTCGGTGGGTCAGGCCCCGTCCAGCTTGGTCATGGGCAAGCACTCGGGCAGCCACGCCTTCCGCGCCAAGCTGAAGGACCTGGGCTACGAACTGGGCGAGAACGCGCTGAAGGAAGCCTTCGGCCGCTTCAAGGACCTGGCCGACCGCAAGAAGCACGTCTACGACGACGACATCATCGCCCTGGTCGACGACGCCCTGGCGCGCGGCTCGGAGAAGATCCGCGTCTCGCACCTGCGCGTGGTCGCCGGCACCGACGGCCAGTCGGCCGAACTGACCCTGGACGTCGACGGCGTCTCGAGCACGGCCGAGGCCACCGGCGACGGTCCCGTCGACGCGGTGTTCAACGCCATCCACAAGATCGTGCCGCACAGCGCCGCCCTGCGCCTGTTCCAGGTCCACGCGGTGACCGAGGGCACCGACGCCCAGGCCCAGGTCTCGGTGCGTCTGGAAGAGGACGGCCGCATCGCCACCGGCGCGGCCGCCGACACTGATACGCTTACGGCCTCGGCCAAGGCGTACGTCAACGCCCTCAACAATCTCTTCGCCCGCAAGGAGAAGAGCCGGCCCGAGGCGGCGATCGCCAGCGGCTTCTAGGCCTCGGTCCGGCTTCGGCCGGACTATCCATTCTCACTAATCGCGTCGCTCGGCGCTCACCCGCATCAGGTGAGGCCCGGCTCCGCGCGCCCGCGACCGCGTCCTGGCGAAGGACGTCGGGCGAGCGCGCGTGTCCGCTCGGCGGCGCAGGAGACAGCCCATGACCTTCGGCGACAACGCCCACGCCCCGCCCGCCGCCTGGGACGCGATCCAGGCGCGCACGGCCGCGCTCGGCTTCGACATGCCCTCCGAGGCCGGGACCGGGGCTCTGCTGCGCCTCCTGGCCGCCTCCAAGCCCGGCGGGCGGATGCTGGAGCTGGGAACCGGCACCGGCCTGGCCACGGCCTGGCTGCTGCACGGCCTGGACGCCTCGGCCCGCCTGACCAGCGTCGACATCGATCCTGTCGTCCAGGATGTGGCGCGCGAGCACCTGAAGGACGAGCGCCTGCGCTTCGTGCTGGCCGACGGGCTGGACTATGTTCGCGCCCAGCCTCCGGGATCGTTCGACCTGATCTTCGCCGACGCCTGGCCGGGCAAGTACGAGGGTCTCGACGAAACCCTGGCTTTGCTGCGGCGGGGAGGGCTGTACGTGGTCGACGACATGCTGCCCCAGTCCAACTGGCCGGAAGGCCACCCAGCGCGGGTCGATGTGCTGGTCGAGCGCCTGGCGTCCGATCCCGATCTGACGGTGGCGAACCTGGCCTGGGCCTCGGGCCTGATCATCGCGGCGAGGCGGTAGGGGCATGATCTGGATTCCGATCACCGTCGCCGCCACCGTCTTCCAGGTCGCGCGCAACGCAGCTCAGCGCTCGGTCATGGGCGGGGCCGGCCCTTGGGGCGCGACCCTGGTCCGCTTTCTGTTCGGCCTGCCGTTCGCGGCCGTCTTCGCCTTGATCGCGGTGCTGCTGACGCCGGGCCTGGACTTCCACCCACACGCCAAGTTCTGGATCGCCTGCGTTGCGGGCGCGATGTTCCAGATCGGGGCGACGGCGGCGATGCTGACGGCCATGCACCGCTCGTCCTTCGCCCTGGGCACGGCGCTGCAGCAGAGCGGCCTGCCGTTCGCCCTGGTCTTCGGCGCCCTGGTTTTCGGGGACCACGTCGGGCCGGTCGCCTGGGCCGGCGGGTTGGTGGCCACGGCCGGGCTCGCGGCGCTGTCGTGGCCGCGCGGCGAGATCGAGATCCGGCGCGGCGCGGTGCTGGCGGGTTTGGCGTCGGGCGCGGCGTTCGCCCTCTGCGCCAACTGTTTCCGGCAAGCGGCCCTGACCTTGGATCCCGGCCACCCGCCAGCCGCGGCCTTCACGACCGTGCTGGTGGTCCAGGCCATCCAGACCGTCGGCCTCACCAGCTATCTGGCCTGGCGCAATCCCGACTCCCTGAAGGCGGTGATCGCCGCCTGGCGTCAGTCACTGGGAGCCGGATTCTGCGGCGCGGCGGCCTCGGGCCTGTGGTTCACGGCCATGGCCCTGTCGCCGGTGGGGCCGGTGAGGGCGGTCGGGGTGGTCGAAATGCCGGTCGCCGCCCTGGCCGGACGCCGTCTGTTCAAGGAGCGTCTGTCGGTCACGCAGATGGTCGCCGGCGCGATAACGGCGGTCGGCGTCGTCATGGCCGCGCTCGGCTAGATTTCGCCATGATCCAGTGGTTGACCGGCTTCACCGCAAAAGGCTTAGGACGGCCCGCTAATAGACCTTGAAATCAACGCTTTCGCAGGGCAAACGGGCGGGCGTCGGCGCATCATATGACGCTAGGACGACGGCGCGGCCAGGGGGCGGCGCTCCCGTCGAGCGACTGGACGCGCGGACCGGATCGAAATCCGCTAAATGCGGGAATCATGTTGTCCTCGCATTGAATTGAAGTAGGAGCCATTTCTTCTCCGCCGACCCCGTCCCCGGGACGGAAAAGGCTCCGCTTCTCCGATACGACCACTTCGATCTGCCTTCTTCGACCTGCCCGTTACGCCCCTCCTATCCCTCAGTCAGGGCTTTCAATGTTCTCTTCCCTCTTCGGCGTGATCTCGAACGACATCGCCATCGACCTCGGAACGGCCAACACCCTCATCTATATGAAGGGCAAGGGGATCGTTCTGAATGAACCGTCGGTGGTCGCCCTGCGCAACGTCGGCGGTCGCAAGATCGTCCACGCCGTGGGCATCGAGGCCAAGCAGATGCTGGGCCGCACGCCGGGCCACATGGAAGCCATCCGCCCGATGCGCGACGGCGTCATCGCCGACTTCGAAGTCGCCGAGGAGATGATCAAGTACTTCATCCGCAAGGTTCACAACCGCAAGGGCTTCGTGAACCCCAAGGTGATCGTGTGCGTGCCGTCGGGCGCCACCGCCGTGGAACGCCGCGCCATCAACGACAGCTGCCTGAACGCCTCGGCCCGCCGCGTTGGCCTGATCGACGAGCCGATGGCCGCCGCGATCGGCGCCGGCCTGCCCATCCACGAGCCGACCGGCTCGATGGTCGTCGATATCGGCGGCGGCACTACCGAGGTGGCCGTGCTGTCGCTGTCGGGCATCGTCTATTCGCGCTCGGTCCGCGTCGGCGGCGACAAGATGGACGAGGCGATCATCAGCTACATGCGTCGCCACCATAACCTGCTGATCGGCGAGACCACCGCCGAGCGCATCAAGAAGGAAATCGGCACCGCCCGCGCACCCGCCGACGGCGAAGGCCTGTCGATCGACGTCAAGGGCCGCGACCTGATGCAGGGCGTGCCGCGCGAAGTGCGCATCAGCGAAAAGCAGGCCGCCGACGCCCTGGCCGAACCGGTCGGGCAGATCGTCGAGGCCGTGAAGGTCGCCCTGGAAGCCACCCCGCCGGAACTGGCCAGCGACATCGCCGACAAGGGCATCATGCTGACCGGCGGCGGCGCGCTGCTGCGCGGCCTGGACGCCGAGATCCGCGACCACACCGGCCTGCCGGTCACCGTGGCCGACGATCCGCTGTCGTGCGTGGCCCTGGGCTGCGGCAAGGTGCTGGAGCACCCGAAGTGGATGAAGGGCGTCCTGGAATCGACCCTGGCCTAGTTCTAGAGTCCCTCTAGAGGCGCCGGGGGGCGCCAGGAGAAACAGTACGTGCCCTTTCGCGAAGGTCCCCTCGGCGACCTGAAAGTGCCGCTTACCTGGACGGCGGCGGTGGCCCTGATCGTGGCGGCCGTCATCGCCGTCGCCTTCCTGCTGGCCGATCGCCGCGAGACCCTCCAGGAGCAGGCCTATGGCGTCACCCGCCAGACGGTGGACACGGTGGCCAAGCCGGTCAGCGGCGCCATCGCCGCCCCGGGCCGCTGGACGGGCCTGGGCCTCGACTATGTCCGCAGCTACTTCTTCACTGCCTCGGAAAACCGCCGGCTGAAGACCGAGCTGGCCGAAATGCGCCAGTGGCGGGACCGCGCCCTGGCCCTGCAGGACACCAACGACCGCTACAAGTCGCTGCTGGGCCTGCGCACCGATCCGCCGATCCCGATGGCCTCGGCCCGGGTGGTCAGCGACAGCCGCGGCCCCTTCGCCAACACCCGCCTGGCCGACGCCGGTTCGGAGCGCGGCATCCAGGTCGGCAATCCGGTCCTGAACGAGCGTGGCCTGGTGGGCCGCATCGTTGGCGTCGCCCAGGGCGCCAGCCGCGTGCTGCTGCTGACCGACATCGCTTCGCGCACGCCGGTGATGATCGACCGCACCAACGCCCGGGCCATCCTGACCGGCGACGGCGGTCCCAATCCCAAGCTCGAATATCTGCGCGGCGTCGATCCGATCCAGCAGGGCGACCGGGTGGTGACCTCCGGCGACGGCGGCGTGGTGCCGCGCGGCCTGCCGGTGGGCGCGGCCGTGAAGGGCTTGGATGGCCGCTGGCGCGTGGTGCTGTTCGCCGACCAGGCCGCGATCGACTACGTCCGCATCCTGCTGTTCAAGGACTTCGCCCAGCTGGCCGACCAGAAGCAGCTGGAAGCCAAGACCCTGCCGCCGGTGACGACCGAGGACCCGCAGACCTCGATCCTGTCGGCCCCGCCGCCGCCGGCGACCCCGCCAGCGACGCCCCCGGCGGCCACCGCCACGGCGCCGGCCGCCGGAACGGCTCAGCCCAAGCCGCCGGCCGCCAAGCCCGCCGCGCCGAAGCCCGCGACCGCGACGCCCGCCCCGACGGGAGCGCCACGATGAGCATGAGCGGCGCGCGGCCTCTGAATCCCGGTCGCTGGCTGGGCGTGCCCATGCTGCTGACCATCGGGGCGACCATCCTGTTCGCCGCGCCGATCCGCATCTGGGGCCTGCAGTTGCCCGAGCCGGTGTTCGCCATGGTCCCGGCCTTCGCCTGGGCGATGATCCGCCCCTCGATCCTGGCCCCGTTCGCGATCCTGATCCTGGGCCTGTTCCTCGACATCTTCTGGGGCGGGCCGACGGGCCTGTGGGGCCTGTCGCTGCTGGTCGCCTACGCCATGGTGCTGGTCCTGCGGAACATGATGACCGGCCAGAGCCGCCCGATGATGTGGGCCTGGTTCGCCGGCGTCACGGCGGTGGCCATGACCGGCGGCTTCCTGTTCACCATGCTCGACAGTTTGGCCATGCCCAGCCTGCTGGCGGTGTTCTGGCAGTTCCTGGTCACCGCGCTGCTGTTCCCGTTCGCCCACCGCCTGGTCGATCGCTTCGAGGACGCCGACGTGCGGTTCCGGTGAGGCCATGAGCGAACCGTCCATCTTCTTTTTCGAAGTCAACGAGCGTCAGGGGGTCTTCCACCGGCGCGCGTTCCTGCTGGGCGGTCTGACGGGCGCGGGCCTGCTGGCCCTGGGCGGCCGCCTGGCCCAGCTGCAGCTGGTCGAGGCCCAGCGCTACCAGAAGCTTTCGGCCGGCAACCAGTTCAACTACCGCCTGGTGCCGCCGCCGCGCGGCCTGATCCTGGACCGCAACGGCGTGTCCCTGGCGTCGAACCGGCCCAACTTCCGGCTGATGATCAACAAGGACAAGGGGTTGGACGCCGAGGCCGTCATGGACGACCTGGCCAAGCTGGTCCCGATCGAGGGCAGCCGCCGAGCCCGCGTGCTCAAGGAACTGGAGCGCGCCCCGCGCAAGGCCCCGGTCGTGGTGATGGAGGACCTCTCCTGGGAGGAGTTCTCGCGCGTCAACATCCGCGCCCCGGAACTGCCCAACGTCACCGCCGACATGGGCGAGGTGCGGGTCTATCCGTTCGGCGGCGCCTTCGCCCACGTGATCGGCTATGTGGCGAAGGCCAGCGACCGCGACCTGACGGCGGCCAAGGACGACACGACGCAAGACCAGGAACTGTTGCACCATCCCGGTTTCCGGATCGGCAAGCAGGGCGTCGAGAAGGCCTTCGACAAGGACCTGCGGGGCCACGCCGGCGCCACCAAGGCCGAGGTCGACGCCCAGGGACGCGTCGTTCGCCTAGACCCGGCCGGCGACATCCCGCCGACACCGGGCAAGGCCATCCGGCTGACCCTCGACGCCGACATCCAGAACCGCGCCCTGGAGGTGATGGGCGAGGAAAGTGGCGCGATCGTCGTGATGGACGTCCGCAACGGCGACCTGCTGGCCATGGTCTCGGCGCCCAGCTTCGACGCCAACCGCTTCGTGAAGGGGCTATCGGGGGCCGAATACAAGGCGCTGGCCGAGTACGAGCGCAAGCCCCTGCTCGACAAGTCACTGACCGGCAACTTCCCGCCCGGCTCGACCTTCAAGCCGACGGTCGGCCTGGCGGCCCTGACCGCCGGCGTCGACCCCGAAGTGCGCATCAACTGTCCGGGCAGTTGGTATTACGGCGGCCGCGTCTGGCGCTGCTGGGAGAAGGGCGGCCACGGGTCGCAGAACTTGCACGAGGCCATCAAGAACTCCTGCGACGTCTACTTCTACCAGACGTCGCTGAAGGTCGGCCCCGACGCCATCGCGACGGCGGCGCGGGCCATGGGATTCGGCCAGTTGTTCGACATCGGCATTCCTGGCCAGAAGAAGGGCAATGTCCCCGACCGGGCCTGGAAGAAGCGAGCGTTCAAGAAGAATCCGGCCAACCAGATCTGGTTTCCGGGCGAGACCCCCAGCTACGGCATCGGGCAGGGGGCCCTGACGGTCAACGCCCTGCAGCTGGCGGTGATGACGGCGCGCCTGGCCAACGGCAAGAAGGCCCTGAACCCTCGCCTGATCAAGTCGGTCGGCGGGGTCGAGCAGCCCAGCGGCGCGGCCGTGCCCGACCTGCCGTTCTCGCAGGAGCACCTGGAATATGTCCGGGGCGGCATGGCCGCCGTGGCCAACGACGTGCGCGGCACGGCCTATCGCCAGAGCCAGCTGGGCCTCGGCGACGTACAGATGGCGGGCAAGACCGGTACGGCCCAGGTGCGCAGCTACGACGGGGTCGCCAATCGGAAGGGCGCCGGAACCATTTGGCGCCTCAAGGACCACAACCTGTTCGTGGCCTTTGCGCCTTATGACGACCCGCGCTACGCGGTTGCGGTCATCATCGAGCACGGCGGCATGGGCGGGGCCACGGCCGGCGCGCCGCGCGCGCGCGAAGTGATGCGCGTGGCTCTGTTGAAGGATCCCGAGATCCGCGCCCGTATCGAACGCCCCGCGCCTCTGCCCGAGGTCGCCCCGGAAGACCTCATGGAAGGCGCCGCGCCGGAGGATCCGGTCGAGACGCCGCCGCCCGCGCCGGGCGCTTCTCCTTCGCCCACCACTCCACAGGGAGGCCCCCAATGACCCTGAGCGGCGGCTTGACCCGACCGGGCGAACGCGACCGGCCGATCATCAAGTTCATGGAGGTCGACTGGACCTTCTGCCTGGTGCTGGCGATGATCGCCGGCGTCGGCGGCCTGATGCTGTTCTCGATCGCCGGGGCCTCGTGGGAGCCCTGGGCCGACAAGCACCTGCTGCGGTTCGGCGTCTATTTCATCATCATGATCGCCTTGGCCATGTGCGACCTGCGCTGGTGGTTCGCGGCGGCCTATCCGATCTACATCATAGGCCTATTGCTGCTGGTCGCGGTGGACCTGGTCGGCGACGTCTCGCTGGGGGCCCAACGCTGGCTGCAGCTGGGGCCGGTGCGTTTCCAGCCGTCCGAGGTGATGAAGATCGGCCTCGTGCTGGCCCTGGCGCGCTACTATCACGGCCTGTCGTCGGACAGCGCCCGGTTCTCGTGGCGCCTGCTAATCCCGGCCGCCATGATCGTGGTGCCGTTTCTGCTGGTCGCCAAGCAGCCGGACCTGGGCACCGGCATCCTGATCGTCGCCACCGGCGGCGCGATCATGATGCTGGCGGGCCTGGACTGGCGGGTGATCGCGGCCGGCGCGGCCGCCGCCGCCGTGGCCATTCCGCCCTTCATCATGTTCGGGCTGCACGACTACCAGCGCAACCGGATCCTGACCTTCCTGAACCCGGAGCAGGACCCGTCCGGCGACGGCTATCACATCCTGCAGTCCAAGATCGCCCTGGGCTCGGGCGGTCTGCTGGGCAAGGGTTTCGGCCTCGGCTCGCAAAGCCAGCTGAACTTCCTGCCCGAGAAGCAGACCGACTTCATCTTCGCCACTCTGGCCGAGGAGTTCGGCTTCGTCGGCTGTTTCGGGGTGCTGTTCCTGTACGGGGCGATCATCTTCATGGCCCTGCGCATCGCCTCGATCAGCCACAGCCACTTCGGACGCCTGGCGGCGGCCGGGGTCACGGCGACCTTCTCGCTGTATGTGCTGATCAACGGGGCCATGGTCATGGGCCTGGCCCCCGTGGTGGGGGTGCCGATGCCGATGCTGTCGTATGGCGGCACCGTCATGCTGACGGTGATGGTCGGCTTCGGCCTGGTCCAGGCCGTCCGCGTGCACCGCTATACGGAAGTGACCAGCGGCAAGGGCTCGCTGATGTAGGCGTGGCGCTGGTTTACGAAACCAGCGCCGCCTCGGTCGCCCGCACCAGTCCGTCGATGACACCGGGCTCGGTCGAGGCGTGGCCGGCGTCCCAGATGATGTCGAAGCGAGCCTCGGGCCAGGCCTTGTGCAGCTTCCAGGCGCTGTCCAGTGGCGTCACTACGTCGAAGCGGCCCTGGACGATCCAGCCGGGGATATGCCGGATCTTGTCGATGTTGTTCAGGATCCAGCCGTCCTCGCCGAAGAAGCCCTTGTTGGTGAAGAAGTGGCACTCGATCCGCGCGAAGGCGATCGCGAAGTCCTCTTCGTTGAACTTGGGGGGACGGGCCTCGGGCCCGCGCAGCGAGATGGTGTCGCCCTCCCATTGGCTCCAGGCGGCGGCGGCTTCCAGCTGCACGCGGCGGTCAGGGGCCGTCAGCCGGCGATGGTAGGCGGTCATCAGGTCGCCGCGCTCGGCCGGCGGGATCGGCGCCAGGAACCGCTCCCAGGCGTCCGGAAACAGCATCGAGGCGCCTTCCTGGTAGAACCAGTGCAGCTCGCGATCGGTCAGCAGGAAGATGCCGCGCAGCACCAGGCCGTCGACCCGGTCGGGGTGCTTGATCGCGTAGGCCAGGGCCAGGGTCGAGCCCCACGAGCCGCCGAACACGGTCCATTTCTCGACACCCAGATGCACGCGCAGGCGCTCGATGTCCTCGATCAGGCTCCAGGTGGTGTTGTCGTCCAGGCTGGCGTTCGGGCGTGAGCGGCCGCAGCCGCGCTGGTCGAACAGGGTCATGCGCCACTTGGCCGGGTCGAAGAAGCGCCGCATGGTCGGATTGACCGCGCCGCCCGGACCGCCGTGCAGGATCACGCAGGGCTTGCCCCGCGGATTGCCGCATTCCTCGTAATAGATCTCGTGCGGGCCGCCCGTCTGCAGCCAGCCGAACGAGAAGGGCTCGACCTCCCGGAAGAGGCCACGACGGCCGACGGAACCCATGGCGGCGGCGGAAGCGTTACGATCCATGAGACTGACCCTAACTTGGTTTGTATCCGCCTGTGAACGAAGGATTGAGGTGGGCTCGCGCCTTTCGCCCGGTTCTGTATGTTGCGCCCATGACTCAGCTAGCACCTGAAGACTATTCCGACGACGAACTGCTCGAGATGCTGAACCCGGCTCAGCTGGCCGAGCTTGACCGTCAGATTGGCGACATGTTCGGGGCCGAGGGCGTCGACCGGGCCGAAGCGCTGTTCGCCATGGCCAACGTCTATTCGCTGCGCGCAGCCGAGCGCGACGAGGTCTCGGCGCTCGCCATGCTGCAGCTGGCGGCCGCCATGCGCCGCCGCGCCGAGATCATGATCGCGGCGCGGAACTAGAGCGGAAACCTCCGGTCCAGCCAGTCCAGCATCGCCGCGTTCACCTCGGCCGGCTTTTCCTGCTGGGTCCAGTGGCCGCTGCCTTCGATCAGCACGCGTTCCAGGTTCTCGATCTGGTCGGGCATGCGGTCGGCGAGCGAGGGCGGCAGCACCACGTCGTGTTCGGCCATCAGCATCAGGCACGGCACGCCG
Organism: Caulobacter sp. Root343; assembly: GCF_001425745.1. Classification (GTDB taxonomy): domain Bacteria; phylum Pseudomonadota; class Alphaproteobacteria; order Caulobacterales; family Caulobacteraceae; genus Caulobacter. The sequence continues at coordinate 1,127,107 of NZ_LMDF01000006.1, forward strand.
TCGATCCGGCGGGGCAGGGGCTCTGCCTTCTCCCAGTTGCGGGTGAAGTTGCGGTACCAGTTGATCCCGCCCGTGAAGCCGGTGCGCTGGAAGGACTCGACGAAGAAGGCGAGCTCTTCGGGACTGAGGAACTGCTGGGTGTCGGTCGCCGGATCAAAGCGCGCCAAGCCGTCCTGCAAGGCCAGGCTGCGCCGCTCGGCGGGACGCCCGGAGAAGGCCTCCACCGTGCCGCCAGGCAGGCGCATGAAGTAGCGCATCGTCCGCTCGACGTCGGCCGCCAGCTGGGCGTCGGCGACGCCGGGCTTCTGGAAGTGGACGATGTACATGTCGTCGCCGAACGCGGCGCGGAACATGGTGATCGGGTCCATCGGCAGGCGCGGCAGGAACGGGGTGTTGAGGCCGACGATCCCCGCCACGCGGTCGGGATACATCAGCGGCAGCTGCCAGACGACGATGCCGCCCCAGTCGTGACCGACGAAGATCCCCTTCGGCGCGCCCAGATGGTCGAGCAGGCCGACGAGGTCGCCGGTCAAGTGCTGCATGTCATAGGCTTCGACCGCCTCGGGACCGAGGGTCAGGCCATAGCCGCGCTGGTCCGGCGCGATCACCCAGCGGCCGGCGGCGGCCAGGGCGGCGATCTGGTGACGCCAGGAAAAGGCCAGTTCCGGGAAGCCGTGGCAGAGGATGATCGGTATGCCCTGGCGCGGTCCGGCCTCGTAATAGGCCATGCGGATCCCGTTGATGTCCGCGAACTTCGGTTCGGGTAGGGCGGGAGTCTCGGGATGCTTGACCGTCATGACCGCTCGTCCTCCGCATTCTTATGTGATTGCTGATCACCCTGGATCGGTCCACCCGCCCCGACAAGCGCCATTTGAGGTTTCCGTAAGGTCGAACCGGCGTAAAAGGTCCCATGATCGAAGCGCCACCGCCGCCCGCCGCCGTCCCTTGGCGTCTCGTCCTGCTGCTGGGCGCGCTGACGGCCTTCGGGCCGATGTCGATCGACATGTATCTGTCCAGTTTTCCGTCGATCGCCCGGACCTTGCACACCGGCCCCGAACAGACCCAGGCGACCCTGGCGGCTTTCTTCGCCGGCATGGCCATCGGCCAGATCGTCTACGGCCCGGCCTCTGACCGGTTCGGCCGCCGCCTGCCGCTGCTGGTCGGCATTGGCGTCTTCTTCGCCGCCTCGATGGTCTGCGCCCTGGCCCCGAACATCGAGACCCTGATCGCCGCGCGCTTCGTCCAGGCGCTAGGCGGCTGCGCGGGTCCGGTGATCGCCCGCGCCGTGGTCCGCGACCGTTTCAGCCATACCGACACCGCCCGGGTGCTGTCGCTGATGACCCTGATCATGGGCCTGGCCCCCGTCCTTGCCCCGCAGCTGGGTGGAGTGGTGCAGTACTTCGGCGGCTGGCGCGGCGTGTTCTGGACCCTGGTCGGCTTCGGCGCCTTGATCGGCCTGTGGGTCACGATCAGCCTCGCCGAGTCCCGCTCGCCCGAGACCGAGGCCCAGGCTCGCTCCGAGAATCCGCTGAGGGCCTATGTCGCCCTGTTCGGCATGCGCCGCCTGATGGGCTACGCGATCGCCGGGGCGCTGAACGGGGCGGTGCTGTTCACCTACATCTCGGGCGCGCCGGACCTGGTGATGGGGACCTATGGCCACTCGCCGCTGGTCTTCAACCTGATCTTCGCCTTCAACGCCGTCGGCATCATCGGGGCCAGTCAGGTCAACCGCCTGCTGCTGCGCCGGTCGCTGCCGGACCAGGTGCTGAGCAAGGCCAGCATCGCCTCGATCGTCGCGGCCTTCCTGCTGACCCTGGCGGCCTGGACCGGCTGGGGCGGTCAGTGGACGGTGCTGCCGTTGCTGTTCTGCGCCCTGTCGATCTACGGCCTGATGGGCGGCAACACCATGGCGGGGGCGCTGAGCGTCGATCCGCGCCGCGCCGGCTCGATCTCGGCCCTGATGGGCTCGGCCTCGTTCGGGGCGGGGGCTCTGGCGTCGTGGGCGGGCGGCCTGCTGCACGACGGGACGCCACGCCCGGTGGCGGCCGTGATGTTCGCCTGCCTGGTCGGCTCGGCCCTGGCGATCTTCTTCCTGGCCCTGCCGGGCGGGAAGAAGCTTCAGGCCTGAGGCAGCTTAAAGCCTCGCCAGGCCATCACGGCCCAGCCCGCCATGAACGACAGTCCGCCCAGCGGCGTGATCGCGCCCAGCAGGCGCGGCCCGCCCAGGGCCATGGCGTAGAGCGAGCCCGAGAACAGCGCGGTCCCGACCAGGAACAGGCCGGCGACCAGGCCCATGCTCTTGGCGTCCGCCCGGTGCAGGACCAGGGCGGCGAACACCGCCAGGGCGTGGACCATCTGGTACTGCGAGCCGGTGTGCAGCCATTCGATCGGCTTGGCCTGGGTCAGGCCATGGGCGGCGAAGGCCCCGAACGCCACGGCCAGAAGACCGCTGATCGCGGCAAGGCCTGTCCAGATCCTGGGAGTCCACGCCGTCATGCTGGAGCCGCCTATTTGTGCTTGTTGTGCCGGGCCAGCTCGTCCGGGCTGATGTCCAGCGGGCCTGGGGCGGCGGCGTTGTAGGCGGCGGTCTTGTTCAGGTCCATGACCACGCTGCGGTGGCCTTCCCAGATCATGTGGACGGCCACGTAGAGCACGATCGCCAGGCCGATGAAGCCGATCCAGCGGTGCTTGTGCAGCAGGTTGGCGATGGCGCTGGCGGCCAGGCCCATCAGGGCGATCGACAGCAGCAGGCCGAAGATCAGGATGCCCGGATGCTCGCGGGCCGCGCCGGCCACGGCCAGCACATTGTCCAGCGACATCGAGACGTCGGCGATCAGCACCTGGATGAAGGCGGCCTTGAACGACTTGGGCGCGCGGGCGCGCGGCTCGGTGTTCGGATCGCCGTCGACGCAGGCCACCGCGTCGGCCTGGTCGTGCGAGGCCTGCTCGCGCAGCTCGCGCCACATCTTCCAGCAGACCCACAGCAGCAGGAAGCCGCCGGCCAGCAGCAGGCCGATGACGCCCAGCAGCCAGGTGGTGATCAGGGCGAAGCTGATGCGCAGCACGACGGCGGCGGCCAGGCCGTACAGGATGACCTTCTTGCGGTCCTTGGGCGGCAGACCGCCGGCGGCCAGGCCCACGGCTACCGCGTTGTCGCCCGCTAGGACGAGGTCGATCATAAGGACTTGCAGAAGGGCCGTCAGCGGGCCTTGCAGGCCGCCCAGTTGGGCCGTCAGAGCGTCGAACATCCGTTCTCAATGCGGTGACGCGCGCGGCGATGCAAGGCGCAAAAGCAGGGCGGCCGCAAAAGAAAAGAGCTCCGAGTCTCTCGACCCGGAGCCCTGCTTTCCTGGCTGGAACCACTGCCTAGTGGACGGGCTCCGGCTCCTTGCTATGAGCGTCGTGACCGTGATCCGACGTCGCGAACGGGTTCACGTACGAGACGTGCTCGGCCGGGGCGTGCGGTTCGGGGTGAGCCTCGGCATGCAGGTCATGGCCGTGGCCCTGGTGATCGTCGTGAGCAGGCGCGTCGTGTGCATGCCCCTGATCACCATGGCCCTGGTCGTGGTCGGCCTTGTGGTTGTCATAGGCGTGCATGGCCGCCGCGCCCGCCGCCGCGCCGCCGGCGGCGGCGATGAACGGGTTCACATAGGAGACGTTGGCGCTCTCGGGCCGCTCGAACTCCATCTCGTTGCGGCCGTAGTCGGTCTGGGTGCGGTACTTGCGCTGGCGCTCGGCGCGGCGGCGAGAGGCCGCGGCGTTGCGTGAGACGCCGACCAGAATGATCAGGGCCAGCAGCACCAGGGCCGCGCCCAGGACGGTCTTGATCGGCGTGTCGCCGAGACCGGGCAGGGCGATCTTGCCGTTCAGCCCGCCCAGATCGAGATCGCCGAAGCCCTTCTTGATCTGTTCCGGCGCGGCGGCGACCCGCTTGCTGATCTCGCCCAGGGCGAAGCCTTGCGGCTGCTTGGCGCCGTTCAGCTCGACGCCGAACTGCGACTTCAGCTGGCCCTTGGCGTCGGGGCCCGGCTTGACCTGCCAGGCGAAGGTGGTCGGCTCGCCCGGCTTGACGACGGCCGTCTGGCGACCGTTCGGCGTGACCTCGTAGCCTTCGCCCTCCAGTTGGGCGTAGGCGCTGGTCTTCTTGGCGGCCTTGGTCAGGCCCAGCTTGGCGGCTTCCGTCTTGATCAGATCGCCCAAGGTGGCCGGCAGCGACAGGGTCACCTGGCCCGGCTGGTTCTTGGCCAGGCTTTCGCCGGCGGCCAGGACGGCTCCGTTGGTGGCTTCCGGCGCGACGGCGGCCTGCAGCTTCTCCAGCTTGGTGGCCGGCTTGCTGGCGACCGGAGGCGCGACCGGCTTGGCGGCGGCGACGACCGGCGGCTTGGTCAGCGGCGTGGTCGGCTTGATCGGCTGGGCGGCCTTCACCGGCGCGGGAGCCGGAGCGACCGTCTTCGGCGTCACCGGCTTGACGTTGGCGACCACGACCGGCTTGGCAACGGCATGAGGGGCGGCCGCCGCGTGATGGGTGACCGGCGGGTGATAGGTCGAGGTCGGGACCGTCGCGTAGACGCGGTGCGGCCTGGCCGTCGCGACACGATAGGCGCCCTTCGGGTTCGGGATCGGCCGCATGGCGGTGACCAGGGTGCCGTCCGGACGGCGCCAGGTCCTCAGATGCGAATTGCGCGCGGGCGGCGGCAGGGGGCGCGAGGTGACGCCGGCGTCGGCGCGAGCCCGGGCCGAGGTGTCGCCGACGGCGGCCGGGCCGCCCAGCAGGCCGTCCTGGGCTTGGCTGGCGCTCGGCGGCGGCGGTGCGCCCATCAGGTCCGGCGTGCTGGACTCGGCCTGATAGTCGCTGCGCGGCGGCGGCGCGTTCGCCTGGTCCCCGGCGCTGCAGCCGGCGAGCAACAAAACGCCAGCCGCTGAAGTCGCCAAGGCGGCCAAGCGTACATTACGTCCAAACATCGGGTCCCCCGATCCCATGTCAGATTCCTCCACGAAGCGAGGCTCGCGGACCATTGTTCGCGAGAGAAGCACGAGCTTGCGACGAAATCAAAACGGTTAAGAGAGATTCACGAACCGCTTTCTTCCTTCACGCGAACTTTCGAGGCTTCGTAGAGCGCGATCGCGGCGGCGGCGGAGACGTTCAGGCTCTCGAAACCGCCCGGCATGGGGATCTTTCCCAGGGCGTCGCAGTGCTCGGCGACGAGGCGGCGGACGCCTTCGCCTTCCGAACCCAGAACGAGGACCGTGGCCTGGTGGTCGAGCACGGCCTCCAGGCTTTCCTCCGCCTCGCCGGCCAGGGCCACGGCCCGCCAGCCCAGATCGGCCAGTTCCTCCAGCGCCCGGGAGAGATTGACCACGCGCGCGTGCGCGACCTTGTCGACCGCGCCGACGGCGGTCTTGGCCAGGACGCCCGACAACACCGGCGCGTGGCGATCCTGCAGGATGACGCCGGTGGCCCCGAACGCGGCGGCGGAGCGGAAGATGGCGCCGATGTTCTGCGGGTCGGTGATCTGGTCCAGCATGACCAGCAGTCCCTTGGCCGGGGTCCCGAGCTCGGCGATCGACAGGGCCTCGGGCTCATCGATCTTCAGGGCCAGGCCCTGGTGGACGGCGCCCTGCGGCAGTTGCTTGGCGATCTCCTGGCCTTCCATCACCTGCAGGCAGGCCAGGTTCTGGAGATTCGGCGCGAGTCGCTTGGCGCGGTCCGGGGTCGCCAGAAGGCGCTTCGGAGCGGGGCGCAGAGGGTTCGAAAGCGCCGCCTCTACGGCGTGAGTCCCCCAGATCCAGTCCTTAGCGTCGCCTTGGCCTCTCGAAAACTCGTTCGATTTCCGAGGCTTGGAACGAAAATCACGGCCCGGCGCAGAAGGACGTTTCCGGTCGTTGCGTTCGGAATGAGAGGACACTATAAGACGCGCTCCGATTTGGGGGCCCAAGGGTTTCTCGGGCCAGCCGGCGCTGCTCTTAGCACCGTCCGACACTGGCTTAGGAAGCTTTTGTTCCAGTTCGGCGTTCGGCGAATTGTCGTCGGCCGTCGAAAGGGATAGGCCGCTTTCATCGGAGCTCCGTCGCGCGCTTGGGGGAATGTCCCGAGTGGCAAAGGGGGGGGACTGTAAATCCCCTGGCGTACGCCTTCGCAGGTTCGAGTCCTGCTTCCCCCACCACGCGCGCGACGAGCTCCGGCGACAAGCGACGGCGTCCCAGAGCCGAAAGACCGGGAGCCGATCGCGACCCCGCTAGCCCCGTTTTGGGTGATTGGGCGGGTATAGCACAATGGTAGTGCAGCAGCCTTCCAAGCTGAGGATGCGGGTTCGATTCCCGCTACCCGCTCCAGCTCCCCGAGAGTTATTCCCAACAACCAGCCGCCGGCGCGAAGGTAGAGACGATGGCCAAGGAAAAGTTCGAACGTAACAAGCCGCACTGCAACATCGGCACCATTGGTCACGTTGACCATGGCAAGACGACGCTGACGGCCGCGATCAGGAGGGGGCTTTCACGAGCCCCCTCCGCACCACCCCAGAAGTTCAACCAATAAAAGGCCCCCCCGTTTTTCGTAGGGTTCTGGGGTCCTGGAGCTAAGAAGATGGCCAAGGAAAAGTTCGAACGTAACAAGCCGCACTGCAACATCGGCACCATTGGTCACGTTGACCATGGCAAGACGACGCTGACGGCCGCGATCACGATCACGCTGGCGAAGTCGGGCGGCGCGACCGCCAAGGCCTATGCCGACATCGACGCCGCGCCGGAAGAAAAGGCCCGCGGCATCACGATCAACACGGCTCACGTCGAGTATGAGACGGCCAACCGCCACTACGCGCACGTCGACTGCCCCGGCCACGCCGACTATGTGAAGAACATGATCACCGGCGCGGCCCAGATGGACGGCGCGATCCTGGTCGTGTCGGCCGCCGACGGCCCGATGCCGCAGACCCGTGAGCACATCCTGCTGGCCCGTCAGGTCGGCGTGCCGGCTCTGGTGGTGTTCATGAACAAGGTCGACATGGTCGACGACGAAGAGCTGCTCGAGCTGGTCGAGATGGAAGTGCGCGAGCTGCTTTCGTCCTACCAGTTCCCGGGCGACGACATTCCGATCACCAAGGGTTCGGCCCTGGCGGCGGTCGAAGGCCGTGACGCCAAGATCGGCGAAGAGTCGATCCTGGCGCTGATGGCCTCGGTCGACGCCTACATCCCGCAGCCGGAACGTCCGGTCGACCTGCCATTCCTGATGCCGGTCGAAGACGTGTTCTCGATCTCGGGCCGCGGCACCGTGGTCACCGGTCGCGTCGAGCGCGGCATCGTCAAGGTCGGCGAAGAAGTCGAAATCGTCGGCATCCGTCCGGTCCAGAAGACGACCTGCACGGGCGTCGAAATGTTCCGCAAGCTGCTGGACCAAGGTCAAGCGGGCGACAACGTCGGCGTGCTGCTGCGCGGCACCAAGCGTGAAGACGTCGAGCGCGGCCAAGTGCTGTGCAAGCCGGGTTCGATCACGCCGCACACCAAGTTCGTGGCCGAAGCCTACATCCTGACCAAGGAAGAAGGCGGCCGTCACACGCCGTTCTTCACCAACTACCGTCCGCAGTTCTACTTCCGCACCACCGACGTGACCGGGATCATCAAGCTGCGCGAAGGCGTGGAAATGATCATGCCGGGCGACAACGCCGAGCTGGACGTCGAGCTGATCACCCCGATCGCCATGGAAGAGAAGCTGCGCTTCGCCATCCGTGAAGGCGGCCGCACCGTCGGCGCCGGCGTCGT
>NZ_LMDF01000007.1:0-603 GCF_001425745.1 Caulobacter sp. Root343
GGCGCTTGGATCCGGCCCGAAGCGGCGATGGGGATAGGTTGAGCGGGGCCGCTGGCGGTTCCCGGCGGCCTCGTCAGGTCGCGCGGCTTACTCTTTAGGAGCGCGTGCGGGTGGCGGGATCGTCCGGGACCAAATCGTCAGCGGAGCGACAGGGCGGTGATCGTACAAGCCGCCTATCGTGGATCGCCGAGCTGGAGACGGAATAGCCGATCCAGTTNGGCGCTTGGATCCGGCCCGAAGCGGCGATGGGGATAGGTTGAGCGGGGCCGCTGGCGGTTCCCGGCGGCCTCGTCAGGTCGCGCGGCTTACTCTTTAGGAGCGCGTGCGGGTGGCGGGATCGTCCGGGACCAAATCGTCAGCGGAGCGACAGGGCGGTGATCGTACAAGCCGCCTATCGTGGATCGCCGAGCTGGAGACGGAATAGCCGATCCAGTTGGTCCATGCCCGTCCGGGGGTAACGGAGGCCCGAGCAGACAACGCTCACGCCCGCCGTCCTCACGGCAGAGAACAGCCTGGCGGAGCGGACGACGAACCGAAACGCACACAAACACCCACGGTCATCCGGGTTCGCCCGGCCGCTCCGTCGCCTCCCCACCAACTTCA
>NZ_LMDF01000007.1:660-876616 GCF_001425745.1 Caulobacter sp. Root343
AGAACAGCCTGGCGGAGCGGACGACGAACCGAAACGCACACAAACACCCACGGTCATCCGGGTTCGCCCGGCCGCTCCGTCGCCTCCCCACCAACTTCAGCGGAATGCCGCGTGAAGCCGATGTCACTTGCCCCCACCTGACCACGCTCCGCGTGGTCGTCCGCCCCCGGAGGGGGCGGAAGGATGACCTTCTTCCCCCTCCGGGGGAGGAGCGCGAAGCGCGGAGGGGGCCAGTGANGACCACGCTCCGCGTGGTCGTCCGCCCCCGGAGGGGGCGGAAGGATGACCTTCTTCCCCCTCCGGGGGAGGAGCGCGAAGCGCGGAGGGGGCCAGTGACTCGCCTCGAAACCGCGTGAAGCGGAGGACGCATGCCATGGCGCTATCGCCCGTACACCGCGTCACGCAGTTCCCGCGTCACCTGGCCGTTCATGCCCTCGAAGGCGGTGTTGGACATCAGCACCACGGTCAGGCCGTTCTTCTTGTCGACGAACCAGTTGTGGCCATAGACGCCGCCCCAGGCCAGCGTGCCGGCCGCCTGCGGGGTCTTGGCGACCGCCGGATCGTCCAGCACCGCCCAGCCATAGCCGAAGCCCCAGCCGGGACCTTGCGTCGCCGCCTGTGGGCCGGTGTGGTCCTTCATCATCTCGGCGACGGTCGAGGCCTTCAGGATTGGCGCGCCGCCCTTGCGGATCGCCTCCAGGAAGGTCAGCACGTCGCCGGCCGTACCGACCATGCCGGCGCCGCCCGACGGAAATTCTTCCGGATGCGTCGCGCGGCTGGGGGCGAAGCGGACGGCGGTCGGGCCAAGCGGGACGTCCTGATTGTCGGTGATCCTGGCCGGCGTCGGCTGGGCGTTGGCGTAGGGCGTGGCCAGGCGGGCGGGGGTCTTGGCCAGGAAGCCGGTGTCCTTCAGGCCCAGCGGCAGGGTCACGGTCTCGGCGACGACCTCGGGCAAGGGCTTGCCGGCCGCCTTCTCGATCACGTCGCCCAGCACGTCGATGGCGACGGAGTAGCGCCAGGCCGAGCCCGGCGTGAAGGCCAGGGGCGCCTGGCCGATGCGGCGGACGTTTTCGTCGAGGCTGAGGCCGGACAGGTCGATCCCGTCCGAGACGCCCAGCCTGTGGTACGGGTGGGAAGGGCCTTCCGCGAGGCCGTAGGTCAGGCCGGCGGTGTGGTCCAGAAGCTGGGCGATGGTGATGACCGGCGTCGTCCCGTCGGCCAGTTTCGGCTTGAAGTCGGGCAGATAGGCGGTTACCGGCGCGTCGAGCTTGATCTTGCCCTGTTCGACCAGGCGCATCAGGGCGGCGCTGACGAACGGCTTGGTCACCGACGAGAAGCGGAAGACGGCGTCCTCGGTCATCGGCCGGTTGGCTTCGCGATCGGCCAGGCCGGCGGCGCGGTGGTAGACCAGCTTGCCATCCCGGGCGACCAGGACGACGACGCCCACGAGGCGCTGCTCGGCGATGGCGCGGTCCAGCACGCCGTCGATCCGCGCCTTCAGGGCCGCGTCGGGCGCCTGGGCGGCGGCGGGAAGGCGCGGCGCGGCGGCGGTCGCGCCCGGGATGGCCAAGGCCAGACTGGCGGCGGCCGCCAAGCCGGTGAGCAGGACACGCATCGGAACCTCTTCCCTCGAATAGCGGCGACTCCACGCCTTGTCAGGGCATGTGAGGTCGCCAAGCGGGAGCGCAAGGCCTTGCCCAATCCAGGGTGTGATGACCCGGCGTAAACCGGCGGTCGCGCCACCTAGGTTATCAATGTTCTCTTTGGATCAAACGTACGTTTGCATCCGGCTTCGGGCTGTGCTCTGTCTTCAGCGAACGCGCTCGATCAACAAGGCGCGACACCATACCGGGAGAGTAAACATGACCCAGGCCGCCCCCCAAGCCGCGTCCAAGCCCGCGCCGTGGCCGGCGATGTCCGTGCAGCAGGCCTACGCCCTGATCACCGCCCCCGGCACGCCCGGCGAGATGGAAGAGGTCGAGATCCGGGGCGTGAAGACCCGGACCTGGAAGAACGCTCCGCCGACGTTGCGCGACACCGTTCTGGTCGGCCGCGCCCATGGCGAGAAGATCTTCCTGGTCCACGAGGACGAGCGCGTCAGCTTCGAGGCCTTCTATCGCGCCGTGACCGTGATGGCCGCCGAGCTGGAGGCCTTCGGCCTGCAGAAGGGCGATCGCGTCGCCATCGTCATGCGCAACCTGCCCGAATGGCCGGTGGCCTTCTACGCGGCCCTGTCGCTGGGGGCGATCGTCACGCCGCTGAACGCCTGGTGGACGGGGGCGGAGCTGGAATATGGCCTGGTCGATTCCGGGGCGCGCCTGGCCATTGTCGACGTCGAGCGCTTCGAACGCCTGGCCGAGCATTTCGACAACTGCCCGACGCTGGAACGCGTCTATGTCAGCCGCGCCAAGGAGGAGATCGCCCACCCGTACGTGAAGCGGCTGGAAGGCGTGATCGGCTGTCCGAACGACTGGATCAAGCTGGACGAAAAGCCGATGCCGACCGTGCCGATCGGCCCCGACGACGACGCGACGATCTTCTACACCTCGGGCACCACGGGGAAACCCAAGGGCGCGATCGGCACCCACCGCAACGTCAACAGCAACATCTTCGCCGCCGCCGCCGCGGGCGCACGCAGCTTCTTGCGCCGCGGCGAGGCGCCGCCCCAGCCCGACCCCAACCTGCCGCAGAAGGGCTCGCTGATCTCGGTGCCGTTCTTCCACGCCACCGGCTGCTTCGCGGTGCTGAATCCCTCGCTGTTCGGCGGGGCCAAGCTGGCCATGATCCGCAAGTGGGATCCCGACAAGGCCATGCAGCTGATCCAGGACGAGCGCCTGACTCAGATGGGCGGGGTGCCGACCATCGCCTGGCAGATCATCGAGCACCCCAACCGCGAGAAGTACGACCTGTCGTCGATCGAGGCCGTGGCCTATGGCGGCGCGCCGTCGGCCCCGGAACTGGTGCGCAAGATCAAGGAGATCTGGCCCAAGGCCTCGCCGGGCAACGGCTGGGGCATGACGGAGACGTCGGCCACGGCCACCTCGAACTCGGCCGAGGATTACGAGAACCGTCCCGACAGCTGCGGGCCCGCCGTACCCGTCACGGACCTCAAGATCATGACCGTCGAGGCGCCGTATCGCGAGCTGCCGATCGGCGAGGTCGGCGAGCTGTGGTGCAAGGGGCCCCAGGTGGTGCGCGGCTACTGGAACAAGCCCGAGGCCACGGCCCAGACCTTCATCGACGGTTGGGTGCGCACGGGCGACCTGGCGCGCCTCGACGCCGAGGGCTTCTGCTTCATCATCGACCGCGCCAAGGACATGCTGATCCGGGGCGGCGAGAACATCTACTGCATCGAGGTCGAGAACTGCCTCTACGACCACCCGGCGGTGATGGACGCGGCCCTGGTCGGCATCGAGCACAAGACCCTGGGCGAGGAGCCGGCGGCCGTGGTGACCCTGAAACCGGGCGCGGAGGCCACCGAGGCCGAGCTGCGCGCCTTCGTCGCCGATCGCTTGGCGGCCTTCAAGGTGCCGGTCAAGGTGGTGTTCTGGCACGAGACCCTGCCGCGCAACGCCAACGGCAAGATCATGAAGAACGAGCTGAAGAAGGTGTTTGTCGAGGGATAGGCCGTGAAAGCTGTCATCCCGGCCAAGCGCGAAGCGCGCCGAGCCGGGACCGCCGGAAGCGCCGACGCCTTTTGCGGTCCCGGGTCTTCGCTGCGCTTCGCCCGGGATGACAGTGTTAGTTGACTACGCGCTGACCGGCGGTCTCTTGTGCGCCCACGGCTGGGCTTCCTCCAGCTGATAGGCCAGGCCCAGCAACGTGGCTTCGCCGCCCGCGCGACCGGCGATCTGGACGCCGACCGGCAGGCCGTCCGCCGTCCAGTGCAACGGCACGCTCATGGCCGGGGCGCCGGCGACGTTCTGCACCGGGGTGTAGCCGACATAGGCCGTCAGGCGGGCCTGCAGCTCTTCGAACGGGACCCAGCCGGCGACATAGCCCAGCTCGACCGGCGGCATGCCCAGCACGGGCGACAGGATGACGTCGTACTTGGAGAGCCAGGCGTCATAGGCGCCGATATTGGCGTTCAGGCGCTGAATGGCGGCAGGCAGGGCGGCTTGCGGCAGCTTGCCGACCAGCTCGGCCATGCCCAGGCTGAACGGCTCCAGCACGCTCGTATCGGGCTTGCGGCCCATGGCCTTGCCGATGCCGGCGACCAGTTCCGCCGCGCCGCTGGCCCACAGCAAGGTGAAGTCCTGGCCGAACTGGGCGCCGTCCATCGGCCAGGCGGTCGGCTCGACCTTGTGTCCGAGGTCCTTCAGCAGCTTGGCGGCGTTGTTGACGGCGGCCTGCACCTCTGGATGGGGCGTCAGGCCCGTGCCGGTGTTCATGACCAGGCCGATCTTCAACTTCCGCTTCAGAGGCGCGGTGACCACCCCGATTGGCTTGAACGGAGCGCCGGCGTCCGTGCGCTCGGTGGCGGCGAACAAGGCGGCGGAGTCGCGAACGCTGTGGGCCACGCAGTGCGAAACCGACAGGTCGATGCCCCGGCTGCTGGGCCGGTTCTCGATCATCCGGCCGCGCGAGGGCTTGAGCCCGAACAGGCCGCAGTTCGACGAGGGGATGCGGATCGAGCCGCCGCCGTCGCTGGCGTGGGCGATCGGCACGATGCCCGAGGCGACGGCCGCCGCGGCCCCGCCGGACGAGCCACCCGACGAATGCTTGGTGTTCCAGGGATTGCGGGTGGGCAGGAAGCCCATCGGCTCGGTGGTGGGCAGGAAGCCGTATTCCGGCGTCGCCGACTTGCCGATCGTCACGAAGCCGGCCGCGTCGAAGGCGTCGATATAGGCGGTCTGCGCCGTCTCCGGCTTCGCCCCCAGGCTGGCGCGCGTGCCATAGCGTGTGGGAACGCCCTTGTAGGGATCCAGGTCCTTGACCAGGAACGGCACGCCGGCGAACGGACCCGAGATCTGGCCGGTCTTGGCCCTGGCCAGGGCGCGATCGAAATCGGAATCGACCAGGGCCTGGACCTGAGGCTGCAGCGCCTCGGCCTTGCGGATGGCGTCCTCGACGGCCTCGACGGCGCTGATCTCCCTGCGGCGGATGCGGCCGGCGATCTCGGTGGCGTCGGGCGTCCACGGCGTCGGAGCGGCGGACGTCCCGAGCTTGGCGAAGGCCGAAGGCGCGGCCGCGATCGCGGCGGTGGCGGCCATCAGGCCGCGGCGGCTGAAATGCATTGAATTCCCTCCCGACGGGACCGGCGTCTGATGCGCCGGTGATCACTGTTCAGTTGATCCCGAAGAGACCTTGGCCGCAAGCCCGTGCTAAACGGCGAACCCAGAGTTTTCAGGAGGCCGCATGGCCCGCAAGCGCATCGATCAGTTGCTCGTCGAGCGGGGCGTCTTCGACAGCCGCTCCAAGGCTCGCGCGGCCGTGGAGGCCGGACTGGTGTCGATCGCGGGCAAGGTGATCCTCAAGCCGGCCGAAACGGTCGAGAAGGACGTCGAGATCGTCGCCGAGGCTGCTCATCCGTGGGTGGGACGCGGGGCGCTGAAGCTGGTCCATGCGCTGGATCTCTGGCCGATCGCCGTGGAGGGGCGCGTCGCCGTCGACGTCGGCGCCTCGACCGGCGGGTTCACCGAGGTGATGCTTTCGCGGGGCGCGACCCGGGTGTTCGCGGTCGATGTCGGACGTGAGCAGCTGCACGCCAAGCTCAGGGGCGACCCCCGCGTCGTCGAGCTGTCGGGCGTCGACGCCCGGGCGCTGGACGAGAGCCTGATCTCGACGCCGCCGGCCCTGGTCGTCAGCGACGTCAGCTTCATCTCGATGATCAAGGCCCTGCCGGCCGCGCTGGGTCTGGCGGAGGCCGGCGCGGATCTGGTGGCGCTGATCAAGCCGCAGTTCGAGGCGGGGCGCGGCAATGTCGGCAAGGGCGGCCTCGTGAAGGATCCCGAGACCATCGCCCGCGTCGAGCGCGAGGTCGTCGATTTCCTGGAGGCGTCCGGCTGGTCGGTGAAGGGCCTGGCCGAAAGCCCCATCAGGGGCGGCGAGGGCCAGGTCGAGCGCCTGGTCTGGGCGACCAAGGACTAAACGAAATCGGCCGCCCCGAGGGACGGCCGATCGTCTTCCACAAGATGGTCGGTCGGACCTAGTCGACGACCTGGTACTTGCCGTTGGCGTCTGGGCAGACGCGCACGAAGCGCTTCTGGACGCGGCCGTCCGGCAGGTAGATCGGGCTTTCGGCCAGGGTGCAGCCGTTGACGTCGGCCTGACCGCTGCGGTCGCTGACGCGATAGCCTTCGCGACGCTCGTAGCTGCGCTCGTAATAGCTGTCGCGATCGGCGTCGCGGCGGGCGTCCTCATACGAGCCCGAGCGATAGGCCGGATCCTCGTAGGAACCATTGTAGGCGGCCGGCGGCGGGGGAGGCGGCGGCGGAGCCTGGCCGGGACGGCAGGCGGCCGAGCTCTTGCCGGCCATCGACCCGACCACCGCGCCCAGCACGCCGCCCAGGACCGCGCCGTCGGTGCGGTGACCGCGCGCGGCGATGCCGCTGCCAAGCGCCATGCCGATGCCGGCGCCGGCCAGACCGCCGCCCGTGGTGCGGTTGGTCGTCGAGCGCTGGCAGGGGTCGTAGTAGTAGCCTCGGTTGTCGTAGGCGCCGCTGCCATAGCTCGACGAGCCGTAGGCCTGGGCCGAGGCCAGGGTCGGCGTCAGCACGCCGCAGACGAGGGCGGCGGTCACGCCCAGAACGGTCTTGATCATCGGAGTCCTGCTCGTTGAGGCGGTCGCGGTCTTGAGAGAGAGGGTCATGAGAGAGCTTGTCTTTTTGTGGGCGTCCGCCGCGTCCGCGCCGACCGCCCAAGTCCGTCCGTTGATGTAGGAATGGCCCGGCTAACATGAACGGCGCCTGACCGGACTATTCAGCTTTGTTCACCCGCACGGAAAATCATTCACGGCCCGCGCTCAAGCCCTGTTTTTGGGGTATGGACGGCAAATGCAAGAAATGATGATCAACGCCGTCGGCGCCCAGGGCGACGGTCTCGCGCGGACCGGCGACGGCAAGCCGGCCTTCGTGCCCCTGACCCTGCCCGGCGAGACCATCCTCGCCCACATGGATGGCGCGCGTGGCGAGATCGCCGAGATCCTCAAGGCCAGCGCCGACCGCGTCACGCCGCCCTGCCGGCACTTCGGCGTCTGTGGCGGCTGCGCCCTGCAGCACTGGGCCGCCGAGCCTTATCTGGCCTGGAAGGCCGAGCAGGTCCGCATCCAACTGTCGATGGAAGGCTTGGAGACCGAGATCCTGCCGACCTTCGCCGCCCCGCCGGCCTCGCGCCGCCGGGTGGCTCTGCACGCCCGCAAGGTGAAGGGCGGGGCCGCTTTGGGCTTCAAGGAGCGTCGGTCCTGGAACCTCGTGCCGATCGAGGAGTGCCCGGTCACCGATCCCCGCATCGTCGCGGCCCTGCCGGCGCTGTCGCGCTTGGCCGAGCCGTTCCTGGAGCATCCCAAATCGGCGCCGACCCTGCACGTCACCCTGACCGCCACGGGCCTGGACATCGATGTCACCGGCGTGGAGCGCAAGAGCGGCGGCTTGTCGGCGGACGCCCGGATGCGCGCGGCCATGGCGGCGGGCGAGGGCGACTTCGCGCGGGTGACCCTGGCTGGGGAGACCGTCTACGGCGCTCGCCAGCCGCTGGTGAAGCTGGGACCCGCCGTGGTCGCCCTGCCGGCCGGCAGTTTCCTACAAGCCGTGCCGGCCGCCGAGCGAGCCATGGTCGATTTCGCGGTCGCGGAAGCGCAAGGGGCCAGCCGTATCGCCGACCTCTATTGTGGCGTGGGCACCTTCACGTTCCGCCTGGCCGAGATCGGCGCGGTCCATGCCGCCGACAGCGCCGCGCCGGCGGTGGCCGCCTTGAAGGTCGCCCTCGGCTCGATATCGGGCCTCAAGCCGATCACCGCCGAGGCTCGCGATCTGGTCCGCCGTCCAGTGCTGACGACCGAGCTGGCCAAGACCGACGTGGTGGTCGTCGATCCGCCGCGCGCCGGGGCGGCCGAACAAACCGTGGAGGTGGCCCGTTCGAAGGTCGCCAAGGTGATCAGCGTGTCGTGCAATCCGGCGACCTTCGCCAAGGACGCCCGCGTCCTGGTCGACGCCGGCTTCCGCCTGGACAAGGTGCTGCCAGTGGACCAGTTCGTCTGGTCGCCCCATATTGAACTGGTCGGGGTGTTCTCGCGCTGAGGCCAGCATGGATGAGCTCAAGGTGGACGCGCAGCGCGCGAGAGGGGCCTTCGCGGTCGACGCCGTAAGCCAGCGCGCCAGGGCCGCGGTCAAGGCGGCCTGGTGGACGGCCACCGGAAGCCTCGCTCGATCCTTGACCCAACCGACGAAAGGCGAGCAGGCCCGGCGTTTCGCGCCCAAGTCAGGACCGACCGTCAAGACCAGCCTGCGCCAAGCCTATCTGGAGGCTTTCGAGAAGGACGCCCGCGACGTCGCCGCCGGCCTCTATCCCGCCGCCGATGACGGTCCCGTCCGTCCCTCCGCTTCCCTGCGCGAGGCCGCCGACTTCATCGCCGACGCCTTCGAGGTCGACCAGCGCCGCAGACGTGGCGACGGCGTCGAGGCGCGCAATGAAGATAATGGTCGAGCTTATCCCAACTATTATCGCCAGAACTTTCACTATCAGTCGGGCGGTTGGTTCACGGCCGAGAGCGCCCGGCGCTACGAGGCCCAGGTCGAGGCGCTGTTCTCCGGCACGGCCGGAGCCATGCGGCGGCGAGGGCTGTCGTTGCTGGCCCGGCACTGGCGCGGTCGCGATCACCGAGACGCGAAAATCCTCGACGCGGCCTGCGGCTCGGGCGCCTTTCTCAAGGACCTGAAGGCGACCTTCCCTCGGGCGGCCATCGCGGGCCTCGACCTCTCCGCGGCCTATCTGGCCGAGGCTCGCAAGCGCGCGGGCATCGGCGCGATCCAAGCCAATGTGGAAGCGCTGCCGTTCGCGGAGTCGTCTTTGGACGCGGTGACCTGTGTCTATCTGTTCCACGAACTGCCGCCGCGCGTGCGCCCGGTCGTGGCGGCCAGTCTGGCGCGGGTGCTGAAGCCCGGCGGCGTGCTGGTCTTCGTCGACTCGATCCAGCCGGTCGACACACCCGACCTGGCCCGACTGCTGGAGGCCTTTCCGGTCTATTTCCACGAGCCGTACTACGGAACCTACGCCGAGACCGACCTGCCGGCATTGTTCGCCGAGGCCGGTCTGCGGGTGATCGGCGAGGATCGGGCCTTCCTGACCAAGGCGCTGCTGCTGGAGAAACCGAAGACCTGAGTTGCGTCGACCGCTCCACCTTGGCAAGCAAGGACGGGGAGCGGGGGAAACGGGCTTGCGAGAGCAGGACGCGGGACGACGATACGAGGCGCTGGACGGCCTGCGCGGCGTCGCGGCGTTCGCTGTCATGCTCTACCACGTCGGGGGTTGGACCGGCCGGCCGTGGCTGGCGGTCCACGGCTATCTGGCCGTCGACTTCTTCTTCTGCCTGTCGGGCTTTGTCCTGGCCCACGCCTACGGCCGTCGCGAGATCGGCTGGCTGGGCTATATGCGCGACCGCCTGATCCGCCTGTGGCCGTTGATCGCCATCACCATGCTAGCCGGCGCGGCGGTGACCATCGAACATCGTGAGCGGCTGCCGGGCTGGATCGCCCTGGGCCTGTTGATGATCCCTCGGGTGTGGCCGGACGAGGCGATGTTCTCGCCGCTGTTTCCGCTGAATCCGCCCAGTTGGTCGCTGTTCCTGGAGCTGGCCGCCAGCGCCCTATGGTTTCCGCTGCGGCGGATCAACGTCATGGGCCACGTGCTGCTGATCGTGGGCTTCGGCTGCGCCATGGTCTTTATCAGTCACGGCATGGGCGGGGTGCAGACAGGTTGGGACCGCGCCACCTTCTGGATCGGCCTGCTGCGCACGGCCCTGCCGTTCCTGCTGGGTTTCGGCTGCTATCGGATCCGGGCCTATGTCGCCGCGACAGTCCCCGTCTGGCTGCTGGCTGTCGTATTGGCGGCGGTGTTGAGTTTCCCGTGGACCCCTTTGAATTGGCTCTACGATTTCGCCTGCGTCAGCCTGGCCTTTCCGCTGATCGTGCTGGCCGGCCGGCGCGACCCCGACGGCCTCCTCGGGAAGGTCTGCCGGGTGAGCGGCGCCATCTCGTACCCGCTCTACATCCTGCACTGGGTCGGCTGGGAGCTGATGCTGCGGCTGTACAAAGCGTTCGGCGGCCATGGCTATCCCTGGACCTTCGCCATCGCCGCGATGGTGGTCATCGTGCTGGGCGCCTGGGGCGTCTTGAAGCTCTACGACGAGCCGGTCCGACGTCGGCTGCGCGCGCTGACGCGCTGATCCAAAAAATCTTCGAGGCCCTGTCGGATGCGGGCATAGTCCGCCGTCCTTGAAACGGGAGAAGAGGATCGCCCATGCTGTACGCCATACTTTGCTACAACCAAGAAGACGTCATCTGCGCCTGGTCCAAGGAGCACGAGGACGGTGTGATGCAGAAGCTGATGACGGTGCAGGAGCGCCTGAGCCGCGAGGGCCGGCTGGGCCCCGTCGCCCGCCTGATGCCGACCACCGCCGCCACCACCCTGCGCAAGGACCGCGAGCCGGCCCTGGTACTGGACGGCCCATTCGCCGAGACCAAGGAACAGCTGCTGGGCTTCTACGTCGTCGACTGCGACTCGCTGGATGGCGCGCTGGAGATCGCCAAGGACCTGGGTAAGGCCAATCCGGGCGGCTCCTACGAGATCCGTCCGATCGCGCTGTTCCAGCCGGGAGCCGCTTCGGGCGCCATGGGGGGAGCCGTGGGCGCGTGACGGACCTCGGCTGGATCGAAGGCGCGATCACCGCCGCCCGGCCCCAGGCCATGGCGGCGCTGCTGCGCTATTTCCGTGAGATGGACGCGGCGGAGGAGGCGTTCCAGGACGCCTGCCTGCGCGCCCTCAAGGCGTGGCCCAAGAACGGGCCGCCGCGCGATCCGACCGCCTGGCTGATCATGGTCGGCCGCAACGCCGCCATCGACGCGGTGCGCAAATCCAGCCGCAACACGGTGCTGCCACCCGAGGAGCTGCTGTCCGATCTCGAGGACGCCGAGGCCGAGGCCGCCGAGCGCCTCGACGGCTCGCACTATCGCGACGACGTCCTGCGATTGCTGTTCATCTGCTGCCATCCGGACCTGCCGGCCACCCAGCAGATCGCCCTAGCCCTGCGGATCGTCTCGGGGCTTTCGGTGAGGGAGATCGCGCGCGCCTTCCTGGTCAGCGAGGCGGCCATGGAGCAGCGGATCACCCGGGCTAAGGCCAAGATCGGGGCCGGCGAGGCCTCGTTCGAAGCCCCCGGGCCGATCGAGCGCGCCGAGCGTTTCGCGGCCGTGGCGGCGATGCTCTACCTCGTTTTCAACGAAGGCTATTCGGCCAGCGGCAGGGCCGTCGAGGCTAGGGGCGGATTGTGCGACGAAGCCATCCGCCTGGCCCGCCTGCTGCTGCGTCTGTTTCCGGCCGAGCCGGAGATGATGGGGCTGACCGCGCTGCTGTTGATCCAGCACGCCCGCTCGGACGCCCGCTTTGACGCAGACGGCAATGCGATCCTGCTGGAAGATCAGGATCGAGGCCTTTGGAATCGCAAAATGATCGGGGAGGGGCTGGCTCTGATCGACAAGGCCATGCTCAAGCGCGCGCCGGGTCCCTACCAAGTCCAAGCCGCCATCGCCGCCCTGCATGCCCGGGCCGCGAAGCCCGAGGACACCGACTGGGTCGAGATCGACCAGCTCTACGCGGTGCTGGAAAGGATGCAGCCGTCGCCGGTGGTCACCCTGAACCGGGCGGTGGCCGTCGCCAAGGTGCGCGGCCCCGCGGCGGCGCTCGAGATGATCGAGCCGCTGGCCACGCGTCTCGACGGCTATTTTCATTTCCACGGCGCGCGCGGCGCCTTCTTGCTGCAGGCCGGTCGCCAGGCTGAAGCCCGCCAGGCCTTCGATCGCGCGATCTCCCTGGCCAACACGGCCGCCGAGGCGGCCAATATTCGCCAGTACCTGGATCGCGTCTCCGCGGATGCGAAAAAATCTTCGTCCTAGTGTCGGACAGCGGACATCGCGTCCGTCCTTGCTTCGAGGCCGCGACAGGCGGCGTCGAGAGCGCAAAGGA
The DNA here is from genome assembly GCF_001425745.1 of Caulobacter sp. Root343. Taxonomy (GTDB): domain Bacteria; phylum Pseudomonadota; class Alphaproteobacteria; order Caulobacterales; family Caulobacteraceae; genus Caulobacter. The sequence continues at coordinate 12,838 of NZ_LMDF01000007.1, forward strand.
AAACGTCATGACCGACCAATCGCCGCCCCTGACCGGTGTCATCGCCTACATCAACCTGGAAGGCGCGGCCGAGGCTTCGGCCCTCTATCAGCGCGCCTTCGGCGCCCGCGAGCTGCTGCGTTTGCCCTACAAGGACGACGACGGTCGGCTGATCCATTGCCACCTGGAGATCAACGGCGGCAACCTGATGGTCAGCGACTTCTTCCCCGAGCACGGCTTCAACCCCGAAAAGCCGCAGGCCTACACTCTGCACCTGCAGGTGGCCGACGTTGACGCGGCGTGGGAGCAGGCCGTCAAGGAAGGCTTGGAGGTCGTCATGCCGATCGAGTTGATGTTCTGGGGGGATCGGTACGGTCAGCTGAAGGACAAGTTCGGTGTTCGCTGGTCCCTGGCCACGACGCCCAAGGCATAAGAGGAACAGAACACAAAGGGAGAGGGCTCATGTTGAAGATCGTACTGCTCGTCATCGTCGTCGCCATCGTTGCGGTGCTCGGCTTCGCGGCCACTCGGCCGAACAGCTTCGTCGTCAAGCGCACCGCGGTAATTAACGCGCCGGCTGAAAGGCTGGTCGGCCTGGTCCAGGACTTTCATCAGTGGGGCGCCTGGTCACCGTGGGAGAAGATGGATCCAGGCATGAGCCGCACCTACGAAGGGCCTGCCGCCGGCGTCGGCTCGGCCTACGCCTGGTCCGGCAACGACAAGGTCGGCGCAGGCCGCATGGAGATCCAGAAGGTGGTTCCGGCCCGCGAGGTCGTGTTCAAGCTCGACTTCCTCAAGCCGTTCAAGGCCAGCAACACCGGCCGCTTCGTGTTCGAGCCGGAAGGCGCGGCCACCAGGGTCACGTGGACCATGGAAGGCAAGAGCCCCTACATCTCCAAGTTGATGGGCCTGTTCTTCAACATGGACAAGATGATCGGCAAGGACTTCGAGACCGGTCTGGCCAACATGAAGGTCGCCGCCGAAAAGCAAGCTTGAACCTGGGCGTGGCGGCGCTTGTCGCCGCCACGCATTCTCGGAACTTGGCCGGTCGAGCCGGGGTTCCCTCCTCAAAGCCAGGAGGAACCCATGGCCCAATCGACCGACAACACCGAACGCTGGGGCGGACCCGGCGCGAGCCACGAGAACCGCGACAAGCCGAGGCCTGATCCGACGGTGAAGGATCCCGACGATCCGGACCGCTACAGCCGACACGCCAAGGTCTCCGGCGGTGGCGGCGAGGGCGACGTCCACCATGCGCACGACCCCAAGCGCAAGGGTGACTTCCAGGCCAACGACGCGCAGAAGCGCAAGCAGTAGGGCCTTAGTCCAGGATGATCTCGTCGCCGGGCGCTTTTGCCGGCGCCGACCTCGGCGGGGCCGGTCCGCGAAGCACCGTCTCCACGCGCTTGATCAGGTCCAGGGGCTGGAACGGCTTGGCCAAATAGCCGTCGGCGCCTTGCTGCATGGCCTTCATGATCGTTTGGGAATCGCGATGCGCGGTCATCATCAGGATCTTCGGCCGCTTCGGGCGCGAGCGCATCACGCGTAGGATATCGAGGCCGGTCATGCCGGGCATGTTGATGTCCAGCAGGACGAGGTGAAAGCTCTCGCGTCCCAGCACCTGTAGAGCCGTCTCCGACGTCGCGGCGGACGACGTCGCGTAGCCCTGCTGGGTCAGCACCAGTTCGACGAACTGCCGCACCACGGGGTCGTCATCGACGATCAGGATCCGATCCGACATCAGGCGGCCTCGCGCTCGAGCGTGCAAACCTTGCACTGCCGTGAAGGCAGGATGCGGGAAGCCACCTTTCCAAAACCTGACGCCTCCCTGGAGGGGTATGCGGCGGATTGGCGCACGGGCGGCTGCGAAAGTGTGTTCTTGTTATGTTCCAATTGCCGGCGCATAGTCGCCCTCATGACCGAGGCAGTGAAATTGAAGCCCGCGCCCCGAGGAAGGGGTGCGAAATCCAATCGAACCGGACGTTTCGAGTCGCAGGCGCGCGAAGCGTTCGACGACGGCTGGACCGAGGAGGGGGAGGACGAGCCCAAGCAGTTGAAGACCGAGCTGCAGCCGATGAAGTCGCGGACGATCATCGCCCGCAACCAGAGCCCGGACGTCGGTTTCGACCGCTCGATCAATCCCTATCGCGGTTGTAGCCACGGCTGCATCTATTGCTACGCGCGGCCCAACCATGCCTATCTCGGCCTGTCGCCGGGCCTCGACTTCGAGAGCAAGATCTTCTTCAAGCCGCACGCTGGCGAACTGCTGGAGAAGGAGTTGGCCAAGGCCAGCTACAAGCCGGCCACGATCCATATCGGCGGCGACACCGATCCCTACCAACCCGACGAGAAGCAGTTGCGCGTCACACGGCAGGTGATCGAGACGCTGGAGCGCTACAGCCATCCGTTCACGATCATCACCAAGTCAGCCTTGATCCTGCGCGACCTCGACGTGCTCAGCGCCATGGCGGCGCGCAAGCTGACGCGGGTGGCGATCTCGATCACAACCCTGGATCGGCGACTGGCGCGCAGCATGGAGCCCAGGGCGGCGACGCCGGGCAAGCGGATCGAGGCGGTGCGGCGGCTGACCGAAGCCGGCGTGCCGGTGACGGTGATGTTCGCCCCCGCCATTCCCGGCCTCAACGACCACGAGGTCGAAGCCGTGCTGGAAGCCTCGGCCAAGGCCGGGGCGCGGGGCGCGGGCTATGTGGCCCTGCGTCTGCCGCGCGAGATCGCCCAGCTGTTCGAGGAGTGGCTCGAGACCGACTATCCGGACCGAGCGCGCAAGGTCATGTCGCTGGTGCGCCAGATTCGCAAGGGCGAGACCTACAGCGCCAACTGGGGCGAACGGATGATCGGCGACGGGCCGGTAGCCGAGGTGCTGCGCCAGCGCTTTCACCTGGCGGTCAAGAAGTTCGGCCTGGATCAGCCCTGGACGCCGCTGGACGCCACCCAATTCACGCCGCCCCGGCCGAGGAGCGCGCAGATGGATCTGTTTGGTCCGTAGAGGGCGGTCCATGCTCTCCGCCCCGCTGCGGGCGGGTGACGAGAAAGCGGCTCTTGACCCCCGCCGCGCCCTCTGGCCAAGCAGGGGCATGATCTCCGTTGTCCTTGTCGCTTCCGAAGACCTGACAGGCCTGGCCGCTCAGATGGCCATGCTGGTGCCCGCCGCCGTGGATGGCCTGGTCAAGGAGGTGATCCTGGTCGCCGATGGCGAGCCTGGTGTCGAAGCCCTGGCCGAGGACAGCGGCGCGCGCCTGGTGAAGGCGCCGGGCGAGGTCGGGGTGAGGCTGTCAGCCGGCGCGGCGGTGGCGCGGGGCGATTGGATCCTGACTCTGCGGTCGGCTCCGGCCTTGCGCGAAGGCTGGCGCGAGCCGGTCGAGAAGCACTTGGCGGGCGGGGCGGGGGCGCCGGCCTACCTGACGGTCCCGGGCGGAATGCTGAGCAAGCTTTCACCGCGCCTGCACGGCGTGGTCGTGCGTCGATTGGACTGGCCGGCGGTCGTTGGCGACGAAAAGGCCCTGGCGAAGGCGCTGAAGGCTCGTCGCTTGAGCTACTAAACTCGCCGGCTACTGAAGCGTGGCGACCAGCTGGTCGATCGAGGTGGGCTGCAGGATCTGTGAGTCGAGGCGGAAGTCCACGAGCTGCGCGCCGCTCGCCACCGCGTCCAGGGTCTTGGTCTCCGCGCCCATCAGCCGGCGATAGGTCCAGTAGCTGGCCATCACCTTCTCGACGTAGTTGCGGGTCTCCTGGGCCGGCAGGCTCTCGATCAGCAGCAGGCTGTCGCAGTCGGCGCCCAGTTGGGCCACGGCCTTGTTCAGCGTACCGGGGCCGCCGTTATAGGCCGCGACCGCGCGCAGGATGTCGGGGCTCTGCAGGCCGCGATCCATCAGCCAGGTGAAATAGTCCTGGCCGACCCGCAGGTTGAAGGCCGGATCGAACAACGGTGTGCTGTCGGTTAGCAGCTTGTCGTCGCCGGCGGCGCGGGCGGCGGCGACCGGGCGCACCTGCATCAGCCCCATGGCCCCGGCGTTGGAAACGGCCAGCGGATCGAAACGGCTCTCCTGGCGCACCAGGGCGTAGACGAGGGCCTTGTCGATGGTGAAGCCGCCGATCGGCTCCAGCGGCGGCAGCGGATAGTCCTCACCGCCGACCCGCTTGATCGCCCGGCCGCCGTTCAGCGGCGCATTGGCGTTCAGCGCCAGGGCCAGGGTGGTCCAGTCGGCGCGCAGGGCGTCGGTGTCGGCCAAGGACAGGCCAGCGCGCAGCTCCAGGCCGGCTTCGCGCCAACGGCCGATCTGGGCGAGGGCGGCGGCGCGGCGGGCGCGCGGGTCGACCTGCATCAGTTGGCTCAGCGAGGCGGTGTCGGGGCCAGCATAGGCGGCGCGGCTGATCAGGGCCGCGATCGGATCATCGGGATCATTGGGCATGGCCACGCCGGTGAGGGCCAGTTGGCGGGCGGCGATCATGCCGTAGAAGGTCTGCGGAGCGTGGGCGGCCTGGATCAGCAGGGCCTGCGCTTGGCCGGCCTTGCCGACTTGGCTGGCGGCCCGGGCGGCCCAAAAGGCGCCAGCGGCGTGCAGCCACTCATCTTCGTTCGGATCGTTGGCGACCTGCTCGAAGAAATCCTGAGCCTTGGCGGGTGCGCCCAGGCGGAAGGCGGCCAAGCCCGCGATCCAACGCTCGCCGCCGGCGATCGCCAGGGTCAAAGCCTTTTTCACGTCACCGGAATAATAGGCCTCGCGGGCGGCGCGTCCCTTGTCGGCCGGCGGCGGACCGTTCTCGTCGGCCATGAACAGGATGGGGACGGGCGGGGCGGCGACACGCTTGCCGGCCGGCTTGCGCTTGATGGCCAGGGCGTAGACCCGATCGGCGCCGGCCTCGTCAGCGTAGCGCTTCAGCCATCCCGTGAGATCGTCGTAGCTGGCCGAATACAACGTCGGATGCATGACCTTGGCGAAGGCCAGGCGGCCGGCCAGGCTATGGTCACGGGCGTTGGCGTAGGCGGCTTCGGCGGCGTCGAAATCGCCCCGGTCGATCGCCGCGAAGGCGGCCCGGTAGTAACGGACGTCGTCCTGAGACAGAGGGTCGAGGCTGCCGGCGTGGACGGCGGTGGCCGTCACGCACAGGAAAAGGGCCGAAAGCGCGGCCACAAGGCGAGCCCAAAGCTGCAAACTCGATCCGCGCTGCCCCCAAGGCGCGCGTCCCCCGTTTCGACTGGTCGCGAAGTTCTAGTGCGGGCGGTCCGGACGATCAAGTCGCTCGGTCAGCGTCAGAAGGTCCTGCCAAGCCTTCTTCTTCTGGGCGGGGGTGCGCAACAAGAAGGCCGGGTGCAGGGTCGGCATGGCCGGAAGCTCGACGGACTTGTCCTCCGACGTCCATTCGAACCAGCGGCCGCGCATCGACAGGATGCCCTCGTCGCGCTTCAGCATGGCCTTGGCCGAGGCCCCCCCAGCCAGCAGCAGCATCCTGGGTTTCACCAGGGCGATGGCGCGTTCGACGAACGGGGCGCAGACGGCCTGCTCCTGCGGCGTCGGCGTGCGGTTGCCTGGCGGACGCCAGAAGACGGTGTTGGTGATAAAGACGCGCTCGTTGAGACCGGCGGCTTTCAGCATCCGGTCCAAGAGTTTGCCCGCCCGACCGACGAACGGCGCGCCTTGAGCGTCCTCGTCGGCGCCGGGACCCTCGCCGATGACCATCAGCGCCGCGTCGGCGACGCCGCGCGAAAACACCGCCTGCTTGGCGCCCTGTGTCTTCAGCGGACAACCGTCGAAGGCGGCGATGGCCGCGGCCAGGCTCTCAAGGTCGTTGCAGGCGGCCGCAGCGGTCCTCGCCTCGGCGATGGCCGAGCCGACGTCGGGGCCGCGCGCGATGGCCAAGCCCGGACGAGTAGCGGGCGGCGGGGGAGGCGGAGGCTGACTCTTGGCGCGCAGCATCGCCGCACCCTCGGCCAGACGGTCGATCGGCGCGTCGGCGTAGCAGGCCTCGACGCCCGCATCGGCCCAGAAGGCCAGCAGACTTTCGACGGCGCGTTGATCGACGGCGAGGCTCATGCGACCGTCTTAGCGCGGATTGCCCCCGGTCTCCACGCTGCGGCGCAGCAAAAAAGCGAGAACAGGTGCTTGACCGCCCACGCGTCACGTTCGGATAAGCTGTGATTCAAACAGTCATAAGACGGGCTAACGGGCCCAGCCGGGAGACCTCATGAGCGAAGACCTCGAACGCGAGTCGATGGAATACGACGTCGTCATCGTCGGCGGCGGTCCCGCGGGCCTCTCGGCAGCGATCCGGCTCAAGCAGCTGGCCGCCAAGGCTGGGACCGAGATCTCGGTTGCCCTGCTGGAAAAGGGCTCCGAGGTCGGGGCCCACATCCTGTCCGGCGCGGTGATCGATCCCAAGGGTCTGGCCGAACTCTTCCCCAACTGGAAGGAAGAGGGCGCGCCGCTGGAGACGCCGGTCACCAAGGACCGCTTCAAGCTGTTGGGTCCGCAGGGCGAACTCAGCCTGCCGATGTTCGCCATGCCGCCGTTCATGCACAACCACGGCTGCTATATCGCCTCACTGGGCAACCTGACCCGCTGGCTGGCGACCAAGGCCGAGGAGTTGGGCGTCGAGATCTATCCCGGTTTCGCCGCCTCGGACTTGGTCTGGAACGAGGACGGTTCGGTCAAGGGCGTCGTCGTCGGCGTCGTCGGCGTCGCCAAGGACGGCCACCACAAACCGGACTTCCAACCGGGCATGGAGCTGCACGGCAAGTATGTCTTCATCGCCGAGGGCGTGCGCGGCTCGCTGGCCAAGCAGCTGATCGGCAAGTTCAAGCTGGACGACGGCAAGTCGCCCCAGAAGTACGGCCTCGGGATCAAGGAGCTGTGGCAGGTTCCGCCTGAGCAGCATCAGCCCGGTCTGGCCGAGCACACCACGGGCTGGCCGCTGGACAACCAGACCGGCGGCGGCAGCTTCATGTACCACTTCGGGGACAACTACGTGGCCATCGGCTACGTCGTGCACCTGAACTACAAGAACCCTTGGATCTCGCCTTTCGACGAATTCCAACGCTTCAAGCAGCATCCGAGCGTGAAGCCGCACCTCGAAGGCGGCAAGCGCATCGCCTACGGCGCGCGGGCCATCACCGAGGGCGGCTATCAGTCGGTGCCGAAGCTGACCTTCCCCGGCGGCGCGCTGATCGGCTGCTCGGCCGGTTTCGTCAACGTGCCGCGGATCAAAGGCAGCCACAACGCGATCAAGACGGGCATGTTGGCGGCCGAGGCCGCCTATGAAGCGGTCCAGGCCGGGCGCGCCAGCGACGAGCTGACCGCCTACCAGGCCTCGTACGAGACATCGTGGGTGGCCAAGGAGCTGAAGGTCGTCCGCAACGCCAAGCCGATGCTTGGCAAGTTCGGCACCGCTCTGGGCGGCGCTGTCAGCATGTTCGACATGTGGTGCACGCACCTGTTCGGCGGCTTCTCGTTCTTCGGCACGATGAAGCACGAGAAGACCGACGCGGCCTCGACGGGCCTGGCCAAGGACTTCAAGCCGATCGTCTATCCCAAGCCCGACGGCGTGATCAGCTTTGACAAGCTGAGCTCGGTGTTCCTGTCGGCCACCAACCACGAGGAAGATCAGCCGGCCCACCTGAAGCTGAAGGACCCGTCAATCCCGATCGCGGTCAATCTGCCCAAGTACGGCGAGCCGGCGCGGCTCTACTGCCCGGCCGGAGTCTACGAGGTGCTCTACAACGAGCAGGGGCAGGATCCGCGTTTCCAGATCAACGCCCAGAACTGCGTCCACTGCAAAACTTGCGACATCAAGGACCCGTCGCAGAACATCGTCTGGACCACGCCCGAAGGCGGTGGCGGACCGAACTACCCGAACATGTAGGCCCGCGCGCCACGAACGAGCCTCCCGGTTTCGGCCGGGAGGCTTTTTCTTGCGGACCACCTCGAAACCTCCGAGGGTGGGCGGATGACGCGTATCAAAGTCCTTTTCGCCTGCGTTTCCGTCTCCGTTCTGGCCGCCTGCGCCGCGCCTGGCGACGTGACGCTGCGAGGCCCCGTCGGCGCGGGGGCGTCGCTGTTCGACACCCGCACCTCCTATGGTCAGTTCCTGGCGGGCCAGGCGGCTCTGCGCGACGGCAAATCGAAGGAGGCGGCCACCTATTTCGGTACGGCCGCGGTGCTGGGCGAGGATCCCGGCGTGATCGGCGAGCGCTCGTTCACGGCCCTGCTGCTGGCGGGCGACATCAGCCGCGCGGCCCTGGCCGCCCCGACCGGTCCGGACGCCACCGAAGCGATCAAGCGGTTGGGCGTGCTGACCCGCGTCGTCGAATCCATCGCCGTCGGCAAGGGCAAGGACGCCCAGCTGCTGCTGAAGGGCGATCCGCCCGGCTTCCCGCATCAGCAAGCCGCCGCCTTGTTGGCGCCCTGGGCCGCGGCCGCGGCCGGGGACAACGAGGGCGCGATCGTCCAGCCGACCCTGCGCACCGACAAGCTGGTCCAGTATTTCGGCCAGCAGGGCCAGGCGCGCCTGTACGAACGGGCCAAGCGCTATGACGAGGCCGAGACCGATTACAAGGCCCTGACCGCCAACACGGCGACAGCCAGCATCTTCACGCTCGACTACGGCGCGTTCCTGGAGCGGCGCAAACGCCATGCCGACGCGGTGGCCGTCTATGACGCGGCCCTGCGCGCCGCGCCGAGCGACCTCGGTTTGCAGCGGGCCCGAGCCCGCGCGGCCGCCAAGGGCGCGCCGCCGCCGCTGCCGACCGTTCGCCAAGGCGCGGCCGAGGGTCTGGTGGCCTGCGCCGCCACCTTCGCCGGCGAGCGCCAGACCCAGTTCGCCCTGGCCTATCTGCGCCTGGCCTTGCGGCTGGATCCGGCCCGTGACGAGGCCTGGGTGCTGGTCGGCGATCTGCTGAACCAGAGCGAGGATCCGCAAGGCGCGATCGAGGCTTATGGCCACGTGCCGCCGGGCTCTCCGCACTATGCCTCGGCCCAGAGCAAGAGCGCCTGGGCCTGGAACGACCTGGGCGACAAGGCCAAGGCGCTAGAGGTGGCCCGCACTGCCGCCACGGCCGCGCCGAACGATCGCGACTCCCATGTCGCCCTGGCCGACCTGCTGCGAGCTGGAGGCCAGTGGAGCGAGTCCGTGGCCGTGCTGGACCCAATCATCGCTCGCGAGACGGATAAGCCCGACTGGCGGCTGCTCTATCTGCGCGCCGTGGCCCTGGAACAGGCCAAGCGCTGGCCCGAGGCCGAACGCGACCTGCAGGCGGCGCTGAAAGCCAATCCGGACGAGCCGGAGCTGTTGAATTTCCTCGGTTATTCGTGGATCGACCGCAACGAGCATCTGGCCGAGGCGCTGGGCATGGTCCAGAAGGCCGTCAGCGCGCGTCCGCAATCGGGCGCCATGCTCGACTCGCTAGGTTGGGCTTACTATCGGCTGGGTGACTACAAGACCGCCGTCGAGAAGCTGGAAGCCGCCGTCGAGATGGAGCCGGGTGATCCAGACGTGAACGGCCACCTTGGCGACGCGTACTGGAAGATCGGCCGCAAGACCGAGGCCGAGTTCCAGTGGCGGCGCGTCCTGAGCCTGGAGCCAGACGACAAGCAAAAGGCCGAGGCCGAGGCCAAGCTGAAGAACGGGCTGGGCCCAACGGGCGCGGCGGCGGTCAAGTCGACGGTCGTCAACAACTGAGCTATCGGGCGGACTTTCCTTCCAGCTGAGCTAGAGAATCCATGCGGCTGTCCGCCTTCGCCCCGGCCAAGGTCAATCTGTTCCTGCACGTGGGCGGGCCGGACGGCGAGGGCTATCACCCGATCTCCAGCCTGATGGTTTTCGCCGACGTCGGTGATCAGGTGGTGATCCAGCGCAGCGACGCGCCGGCCTTCGAGATCTCCGGGCCGTTCGGCGGCGCGATTTCGGCTGATGACGACAATCTCGTGATCCGCGCGGCCAAGGCGTTCCATGCCAAGCTGGGTGGGCCGGTTCCGCCGTATCGCCTGATCCTGGAAAAGCGCCTGCCGATCGCGGCAGGCCTGGGCGGAGGCTCCAGCGATGCGGGGGCAGCGCTGAAGCTGCTGCGCGACGCCCTGGCTCCCGATCTTTCCGATGACGACCTGGAGCCGATCGCCGCCAGCCTGGGCGCCGACGGCGCGGCCTGCCTGCGCGCCACGGCGCTGATGGCCGAGGGGCGAGGGGCGATCCTGACGCCCGCGCCGAAGCTGCCCGAGCTGCACGCGGTGCTGGTCAATCCGGGCGTCCCGTCGCCGACTGGCGCGGTCTATCGCGCCTATGACGCGGCCGTGCATCCCGGCGGCGCGGCGCGGCCGTTCCTGCCGTCCAATCTCGAAAGCGTGGAGGAGACCGCCGGCTGGCTGGCGGCGGCCACGCGCAACGACCTGGAGGCGCCGGCTGTCAGCCTGGAGCCGCGCATCGGGGAAGTGCTGGACGTCCTGCGCGACGAGCCTGAAAGTCTGCTGGTCCGGATGTCGGGCTCCGGGGCGACCTGCTTTGCTCTGTGCGCCGGCGACATCGAGGCCGAAGGTCTGGTCGAGCGTCTGGAGGCGATGCGGCCGGACTGGTGGGTGCGGCGCTGCCGCCTGTGCTAGGAGATCCGCATGAAGCGTCGTGACGTCCTGACGGGTCTGGCAGGCCTCGCCGCCACGCCAGGCTTGGCGCAGGGCCAAGTGCTAAACCTGCCGCCGACGCCGATCATGCCCGGGCCTGGTGATGTCGTCGTCAGCCTTGAGACCAGTCTCGGCGCGATCATCATCGCCTTGAAGGCCAAGCAGGCGCCGCTGACCACGGCCAACTTCCTCCAGTATGTCGATGGCAAGCTCTACGACGGGGCCAGCTTCTGGCGAGCGGCCAAGGCGCCCAGTTCGGTCGACTATGGTCTGATCGAGGGCGGCCTGGCCGGTGATCCGAAGAAGGTGCTCAAGCCCGTCGTCCACGAACCGACCACCCAGACCGGCTTGCGCCACGTCGATGGCACGCTTTCCCTGGCCCGCCGAGAGCCGGGCAGTGGCGACTCGGACTTCTTCATCTGCGTGGGTGAAGCGCCGTACCTGGACGCCAATCCGGCTGGCGAGGGCGACAACGCCGGTTTCGCGGCCTTTGGTCAGGTCGTGAAGGGCATGGAGATCGTCCGGAAGATCTTGAACCTGCCGACGCCCGGCGTGGCGACCAATCCGGTGATGAAGGGGCAAATGCTCGATCCGGTCGTGCCGATCCTCAGCGCGCGCCGCGTCTAGAGCATTCTCGCCAGCATCGCCACGCCGGTCGCCGCCGGGACTAGCAGAACTTGCGCCAGGACCGTGCCCGCCACGCGGCTGCCGGCGAACCAGACGACCGCGCGGCGGAAGGCGGCCTCGCTGACGCGGCCGTCCATCACGTCATCGGTCATAATCGACAAGGCGGGATCGATGAGTACGAACAGCAGGATCGTAGCCACCCCGTTGATCACCGATGACAGGCTCATGGCCGTGACCCGCAGCTGCGGGTCCAGATAGCCGGCATAAAGCGAGGCGAAGACTCCGACCGTCAGCAGGGCCTGGGCCAGGACGTTCATCACGATCACCCGGGCCGGGACATCGATCTTCTGCCGCAGCCCTTCGAGGTGGTGTGCCGAGGGCAGGGCGACCGCGTCGCGGATGTAGGATATCCCGCCCTTGGCGAAGGCGTGCATCAGTAGCTTCGGCACCGAGCGGTGGACCTGGAAGTGCGCCACGGCGCGGGTGAAAAGACGCTGGGCGGTCGGAACGGCCAGGGCGCCGACCAAGGCCGCCAGGCTGGCGCTGGCCATCAGCCACTGGAAGTCGGCTAGCAGGTGCTGGCCCGTGCCGGCCAGAAGATTGCTCTCGATCCGCTTGGACAGGAACGGGCCTTGGAAGGCATTCGAGGCGCGTGACAGCAGCACCAACACATTGAACAAGGCGAACGACATGGCGATCCGCCGGGTGCGGACGCCAGCGATGCGCACGGCGTAGGCCAGGGCGCCGACCAGGTGGATCACGAAGGTCAGGACGCACAGCAGGAAGAGTTGGACGTCCACGGTGATCTCCAGGCGAGCGTCGCAACTTGGCCGAACGAGCGCGAGACGCAAAGAGAAAGGGCGCGGAAGGTTTCCCTTCCGCGCCCTTCCGCGCCCTTCGGTTCCCGACGGGAGCCTACCGCTTAGCTGTGGTAGGCGCGTTCGCCGTGTTCCGAGATATCCAGGCCTTCTTCCTCGGCTTCGGCCGAGGCGCGGACGCCGATGACCAGCTTGATGATGAAGAAGACGATGGCCGAAGCGATGGCCGACCAGATGATCGTCACGCCGACAGCCTTCACTTGCGACATCACCTGGGTGGCCAGGTTGTAGACGGCCGTGTCGCAGGTGGAGATGTCGCCATCCTTGGCGCAGCTGGCGTAGTCGACCACGCCGGCGCCGCCCCAGGCGGGGTTGACCAGCAGACCGGTGCCGATGGCGCCGACGATGCCGCCGATGCCATGGATGCCGAAGGCGTCCAGGCTGTCGTCGTACTTCAGGGCGTTCTTCACGACCGAGCAGAAGAAGATGCAGATCGGCGAGACGACCAGACCCAGGATGATCGAGCCCATCGGACCGGCGAAGCCGGCGGCCGGGGTGACGGCCACGAGGCCGGCGACCAGGCCCGAGGCCAGGCCCAGGGCCGACGGCTTCTTGCGGGTGACCCACTCGACGACGATCCACGACAGACCGGCGGCGGCGGTGGCCAGGAAGGTGTTGATCATGGCCAGCGAGGCGTAACCGTTCGATTCCAGGTTCGAGCCGGCGTTGAAGCCGAACCAACCCACCCACAGCAGACCAGCGCCCACGAGGGTCAGGGTCAGCGAGTGCGGGGGCATCGGTTCCTTGCCGTAACCTTGGCGCTTGCCCAGGATCAGGGCGCCGATCAGAGCGGCGATACCGGCGTTGATGTGAACCACGGTGCCGCCGGCGAAGTCGAGGGCGCCGAAGCCCCAGGACAGGCCCGACTTGATCGGGTCGGTCGGGTGCAGGGCGATGGCGTCAGGACCAGGCCACCACCAGACCATGTGAGCGATCGGATAGTAGGAGAGCAGCGGCCACAGAACGGCGAACACGACGATCGCCGAGAACTTGAAGCGCTCCACCAGCGAGCCGACGACCAGGGCGGCGGTGATGGCCGCGAAGGTCGACTGGAAGGCGATGAAGGTCAGTTCAGGGATGACGACGCCGGTCGAGAAGGTGGCGACGGTGCTGGAGGGGGTGACGTCCTTCAGGAAGATGCGGCCCAGGCCGCCCACGAAGGTGTCCCAGCTGCCGCCGTCGGTGAAGGCGAAGCTGTAGCCCCAGAGAGCCCAGGCCAGGATGCCGATGATGCCGACGGTCGAAACCTGCATCATCACCGACAGCATGTTCTTGGCGCGCACCAGGCCGCCGTAGAACAGGGCCAAGCCGGGGATGATCATCAGCAGGACCAGCAGGGTCGAGACCAGCATCCAGGCGTTGTCGCCCTTGTCCGACTTGTCCACGATGGTCGGAGCGGCGGCGGGCGCCGGGGCGGCGGCCGGAGCCGGCGCGGCCTCGGCGGGCGCGGCGGCGGTAGCGGCGGCCGGCGCGGGCGCGGCCTCCTGGGCGAAGGCGGTCGCCCCCAGCGGAGCCCCCGCCAGGGTCGCGGCGAGCAGCAGCCCGGCCAGCGGTTTGAAGGTGAGTTTCATCGTCGGTATCCCCTTTTCCCGATGCGTTACAGAGCGGCCGAGCCGGTTTCGCCGGTGCGGATGCGGACGGCTTCCTCGACGTTCAAGACGAAGATCTTGCCATCGCCGATCTTGCCGGTGGCCGCGGCGGCCTTGACCGCTTCGACGGCCTTGGCGGCGGACGCGTCGTCCACGACCGCTTCGAGTTTCACTTTCGGCACGAAATTCACCTGGTACTCGGCGCCCCGGTAGATCTCGGTCTGGCCCTTCTGGCGGCCGTAGCCCTTCACTTCAGAAACCGTCAGGCCTTCGACGCCGGCGGCGACGAGCGCTTCGCGCACCTCGTCCAGCTTGAAGGGTTTGACGACCGCTATGATCAGTTTCATCCGCCTTGCTCCGACCCGCTGAAGCACGGGCTTGCTTTGCTTGGTTGTCAGAAGCGGAAGACCGCCCCCGGTTTGATCACCGCCGACGCCGCCATCACGCGCTGCATCGTTTCCCCGGCGCGGCCACGCTATCGGCGACGGTTCCGTGACGGGGCTCAAGGACAAGAATTTGGAAAGGAAATAGGCAAGGCGCCTAAAATGTGTGCGATCGGCGCTGCATTTGCGTCAGAAACCGGCGATTCGGGTCGACGGGACGGTGGTGGCGAGGGGGAGGGCTCTTGCTCTAGGTTGCGAGAATCCCCATCGCCCAGTTCCGGAGCCTTTCGACATGCCGCCACTCGCTATGAAGATCGCGCCCTGGCTGCTGCTGGTGTTGTCGAATGTCTTCATGACCTATGCCTGGTATGGCCATCTGAAAGGCAAGCCGATGGCGCTGCCCGTGGCGATCCTGTCCAGCTGGCTGATCGCGCTTCCCGAATACATGCTGGCCGTTCCCGCCAATCGCATCGGGCACAGCATGTATTCGACAGCGCAGTTGAAGGTTGGGCAAGAGGTCATCACCTTACTGGTCTTTACGCTGTTTTCCTATTTCTACCTCGGAGAAGCGATCAAGTGGACGACGCTTGCTGGCTTTGCGCTGATCGTCTGCGGCGTGGCTGTGGTGTTCTTCTTCAAGTAGAGCTTCGTGGCTATCACGAGGCCGTGATCGCGGAACCGAGTCCCCGGTCCGGGCGTACACCGCTCGAACCGAGAGGAACTCGACCATGTACATTCAGCGTCTCTTGACCGCCGCCGCGGCTATCGCCCTGCTGGCCGGCGCCGCCCAAGCCCAGGACATGACCTCGTCGGCGCCCGCCGCGCAGGCGCCGGCCGCCGCTTCGCCGGTCGTCGCCAAGGGCGATCTGATCGAAACGGCGCAAGCCTCGGGCCAATTCAACACCTTCCTGAAGGCCGTTTCGGCGGTGAACCTGACCAGCGTCCTGAAGACCAATCAGAACCTGACCCTGTTCGCCCCGACCGACGCGGCCTTCGCGGCCTTGCCGGCCGGCGAGCTGGACAAGCTGATGCTGCCCGAGAATGGGCCGCTGCTGCAGAAGGTGCTGACCTATCACCTGATCAACGCGAAGGTGGACTCCACCAAGATCAAGGGCGCCAAGGGCGAGGTGAAGAGCGTCGAGGGCTCGCCCTTGCTGCTGGACGGCAGCGGGGCGACGCCAATGGTCGACAACGCCGCCATCGTCCAGACCGACGTGATGGCCAGCAACGGCGTGCTGCACGTCGTCGACAAGGTGCTGCTGCCCAAGGACGTTCCCGGCCTGCAGGCCGCGGCCACGCCGTCGGCCACCGACCCGGGCGCGACCATGAACGTGGCCGCCAACGAGCAGGTCGCGCCGGCCATGCCGTCGGATCCGACGACCCCGTCGGCTCAAGCTACCACGCCGTCCGCCACGACCGCGCCGACCTCGACCACCGACCTGGCCGCCGATCCGGCCGCCTCGCCGTCGGCCATGGCCGCCCCGGCCGCCGGGGTGAACACTTCGGGCACGGTCCCGGTGTCGTCGCAATCGCCGGACGCCCAGGCCTCTTTGAAGGCCGGCGACGCCAATGTGGTCTCCAACCCGCCGGTCGCCGACACGCCGGAGAACCGCGCCAAGTACGGCAAGCCGATGTCGAACGCCGGCAAGCGCACCGCCCCGCGCGGCAACTAGTTCGCCGCCTGGCACTTTCGCCGGACACGCTCCGGACATCGCTTGAAGCAGCAGTCGGCGGGCCCTATGGTCCGCCGACTTTTTTCCAGCCCTGCTTTGATTGATGTCGCGCGAAAAACCCAAGTCCTTCCAGAGCCTGATCCTGACGCTCCATGACTATTGGAGCCGGCAGGGCTGCATCATCCTGCAACCGCATGACGTGGAAGTGGGGGCGGGGACCCTGCACCCGGCCACGGTGCTGCGCGCCCTGGGCCCCAAGCCGTGGAACGCGGCCTATGTGCAGCCCTCGCGCCGCCCGGGCGACGGGCGCTATGGCGAGAACCCCAACCGCCTGCAGCACTATTACCAGTACCAGGTGATCCTGAAGCCGAACCCCGAGAACATGCAGGACCTGTATCTCGGCTCGCTGGAAGCGATCGGCCTTGATTTGCGCACCCACGACATTCGCTTCGTCGAGGACGATTGGGAAAACCCGACCGTCGGCGCCTGGGGCCTGGGCTGGGAAGTCTGGTGCGACGGCATGGAAGTCAGCCAGTACACCTATTTCCAGCAGGTCGGCGGCCTGGACGTCTCGCCGGTGGCCGGCGAACTGACCTACGGCCTGGAACGCCTGGCCATGTACGTGTTCGGCGTCGACAACGTCTACGACCTGCCGTTCAACGACCCCGACTCGCCGCTGGGCGCCACGACCTATGGCGAAGTGTTCCTGGAGAACGAGCGCCAGCAGTCGGAGGCCAACTTCCACGGCTACGACGTCGCCGTGCTCAAGCAGCAGTTCGAGCAGATGGAACAGCAGGTCCCGCTGATGCTGGCCCGCTCGTATCAGGGCAAGGCCCTGGTGCTGCCCGCCTACGACATGGTCCTCAAGGCCAGCCACCTCTTCAACCTGATGAACGCCCGCGGCGCGATCGCGGTCGCCGAGCGCGCCAGCTACATCGGCCGCATCCGCGACCTCTGTAAGCTGTGCGCCAGCGCGTGGGTCGATCAGCAGGAAGCCGCGTAAGTACCGATGCCCCAACTTCTTCTCGAACTGTTCTCCGAAGAGATCCCGGCCCGCATGCAGGCCCAGGCCGCCAAGGACCTGGAGCGCATGGCGCGCGAGCATCTGGCCGCCGCCGGCTTCCTGCCCGAGGCCCTGAAGACCTTCGCCGGCCCGCGCCGCCTGACCCTCGTGGCCGAGGGCCTGCCGCTGGCCCAGGCTGACCGCAAGGAAGAGCTCAAAGGTCCCCGCGTCGGCGCTCCTCCTCAAGCGATGGAAGGCTTCCTGCGCAAGGCGGGCCTGACGCAAGACCAGCTGGTCGAGCGCGACGGCGTCTACATGGCCTTCATCGAGAAGAAGGGCCGCCCAACGCCGGAGATCGTCGCCGAGATGGTCGAGGCGATCGTCCGCAACTTCCCCTGGCCCAAGTCGATGACCTGGGGGACCAAGAAGTTGCGCTGGGTGCGTCCGCTGAAGCGGATCCTCTGCGTGCTGGACCGCGAGGTCGTGCCGTTCGCCATCGAGGGGATCGAAAGCGGCGACATCACCGAAGGCCACCGTTTCATGGGCGACGCCCAGCCGTTCGTCGCGAAGGATTTCGACGAGTACGCGGCCGGTCTGGAAGCTCACTACGTCGTGCTTGACGTCGAGGAGCGCAAGGAACGCATTCTCGAGGGCTGCAAGACCCTGTGCTTCGCGCGCCATCTCGAGTTGGTCGAAGACCAGGGCCTGCTGGAAGAGGTCGCGGGCCTCGCCGAATGGCCGACGCCGGTGCTGGGCGACATGGATCCGGTGTTCCTCAGCCTGCCGTCCGAGGTCATCCGCACCTCGATGCGCACCCACCAGAAGTACTTCGCCGTCCGCAAAGCGGGCGAGCAGGGCCTGGCGCCGCACTTCATCACCATCGCCAACATCCAGGCGGCCGACGGCGGCGCGGTGATCGCGGCCGGCAACGCCAAGGTGCTGTCCTCGCGCCTGTCCGACGCCCGCTTCTTCTGGGACGAGGACGTCAAGGTCGGCTTCGAGCCGTGGCTGAAGAAGCTGGACGGGGTGACCTTCCACGCCAAGCTCGGGACCATGGCCCAGCGCGTCGAGCGCATCGTCGCCCTGGCTGGCGAGATCGCCCCGCTCGTGGGCGCTGACGTCGAGAAGACCAAGGAAGCCGCGCGCCTGGCCAAGGCCGATCTCGCTTCGCAGATGGTCGGCGAGTTCCCCGAGCTGCAGGGGATCATGGGCGGCTATTACGCCCGGACCTTCGGCCTGGACGGCGAGATCGCCGATGCGGTGCGGGACCACTACAAGCCGCAAGGGCCGTCTGATGCGGTGCCGACCGCGCCGGTGAGTGTGGCGGTGGCGCTGGCGGACAAGCTGGACACGCTGGTCGGCTTCTTCGCGATCGACGAAAAGCCGACGGGGTCGAAGGATCCCTATGCGCTGCGCCGCGCGGCGTTGGGCGTGATCCGGATCATTCTAGAGAATCAAATTCACGCCGAGTTACGCCCGCTAGCCGTGAAATCTCTCGTGGCAATGCACGCGAATTTGGACTCTACGAGACTACACGCGATTTGGGGTCGTATCGAGTATGGTGGTCTCGTCGACTCTATTTCGGATGAAGATATTCAATTCCTGCTGCAGTCCTATTTCGTCGACCGTTGGCTGAATTTCGACGGTGTTGTCGACGATCTACAAAAGAAATCAAAGGCCGCTCACGGTGTTGTAAGTCCAGACTCCGAGGTCGGCACGGCAGTTCTAAAGTTGCACAAGCCCGTGGGTGAGCGGATCATTGATCTGGCCTACTTGGTTGAACGAGTTAGAGATCCATCAAAAGAGTTGTCCGAACTGACGCATGAGAACGACGTCAAGCACGTCCGGGCGGAAATTGAAAATATTCCGAATATCGTGGCGGAGAAGTTCTCGAAGGATCTTCGTGATTTCGATAGTTTCTTCGCCGACCGTCTGAAGGTCACCCTCCGCGACCAAGGCAAACGCCATGACCTCGTTGACGCGGTCTTCGCCTTAGGCGACGACGACCTCGTTCGCATCGTCGCGCGGGTCGAGGCCCTGGACGGTTTCCTGAAGACCGACGACGGCAAAACCCTGATGGCTGGCTACAAGCGTGCTTCCAACATCCTCAAGGCCGAGGAGAAGAAGGGCGCTCTGCCGACCGGCGAGCCGCAGGCTCCGGCCGCCGGCAGCGACGCCGAGGTCCAGCTGTTCGACGCCCTGCGCGTGCTGAAGGCGCCGCTGGCCGACGCCCTGGCCAGGGAAGACTTCACCGGCGCCATGGCTCAGCTCGCTGGCCTGCGCGGTCCGGTCGACGCCTATCTGGACGGCGTGTTCGTGAATGATCCCGAGCACCGCGACAACCGCTTGAAGACGCTGGCGGCGGTGCGCGACGCCATGGGCCAGGTGGCGGACTTCGGGCTGATCGCGGGCTAACCCCATCCGACCTCCCCGGCGAAAGCCGGGGTCCAGATCGAACCCAGAGCGCCGTGCGGCTTCGCGCGGCGCTCTTTCGCATTCACGGCTGACGCCCAGGATGAAACTGGGCCCCGGCTTTCGCCGGGGAGGTCGGGGTTAGGGAGGACCCTCGCTAAGCCGCCGCCACGTCGAACTCCGCCTTCCAGTCGGCCACCAGGGCGCGGTCGTCCTGGTCCCATGGGTGGAAGCCTGGCCGGTACCAGGCCAGGTAGGTCTTCCAGCCGCGGCGGAAGATGCCGGGGTTGCCCCACACGAACCGCTTCACGGCCTTCAGCGCCGCCTTGGGCGTGTAGCCGTCGGCCTCCAGCAGTCGGGCGGCGTAGCGGCTGATGTTGCGGGTGAACATGAGGGTCACCAGGACCATCGCCCGGCAGCGGATCATGTAGCGGCGCAGCGGCGGCCAGTCCTTGGTGACTTCCAGGAAGACGTCGTAGGCCACGGCCTTGTGCTCGGTCTCTTCCATGGCGTGCCAGCGCCACAGCTGCTCGACGCCGGCGGGAGCGCCGTCAAACAGGTCGCGATGGCGGGCGTGCATCTCGGCCATCATCGCCGTGAAATGCTCGAGCGCGATGGTCGACAGCAGCATGGCCATCTTGCCCCGTCCGCGGACCAGCTCGACGCGGCCGCGAATAGCCGCCTCAACCTCGGTCACCGGATAGCGCTGGCGATCGATAAGACTGTTCAGCTGGTGGTGCTCGCGCGAGTGGATGGCCTCTTGCGCGATGAAGCCGCGCACGTCCTCGGCCAGCTTGCCGGTCAGCAGGTGGCGGTAGTTCTTCACCGCGTCCATGAACACCCGCTCGCCGTCCGGGAAGGTCAGGGACAGGGCGTTGAACACCGCCGTGCCGACCGGATCGCCGCCCAGCCAATGGCCCTGACGGGCGTCCTCCAGCGAAAAGCGGATGTCGCGCGGCTGGACGGTCAGGTCGCCGGGCGTGGTTTTGGTGTCGGTCATGGCGTTGCGCGCTCCGCCGGTTTACGGCTCTGTCGGCCTGTCTCGCGGTCATGAGTGAGTTATACTGACAAAAATGTCAATAGAAGCATCCGCTCCGAAACCGCGCGTCCGCCGCTCGCCCGAGGCGGCGCGCGAGAACATTCTGGCCGCCGCCGAGGCCTTGCTGGTCGAGCACGGTCCGCAGGCGATCAAGCTGGCCGACGTGGCCAAGGCCGCCGGGGTGGTCCACGCCAACGTCATCCATCACTTCGGCTCGATTGCCGGCGTCGAGACAGCGCTGATGGAGCGGATGATCCGCCAGCTGGCCGACAAGATCATCGCCGGCTTCAACGAGGAGGGCGCGACGCCTGGCTTCGGCGCCCAGGCCTTGTTCGACGCGTTCGAGGCCAAGGGCGCGGCGCGGCTGGCTGCTTGGCTGGAGCTGACCGGCGAGGGGCGGCGCATGACCCTGGTCCGGGCGGTGGTCGACCAGGTGGTCCAGACGCGACTGGCGCGCGAGGTGGTCGCCGACCGCGAGGCGGCGGTCGATTTCATCCTGCTGAACATCATCCTGGCCATCGGCGTGGGCCTGTTCGGCCCGACCCTCAGCGAGCTGCTCGGCCGGCCGCCCGAGCGGGCGCGAGAGCTGGCGCTGGAGCTGATCCAGGGCCGGATCAGCGGTAAGCTCTAGACCCGCGCCAGCAGAGCCGGCAGCACCGCGTCGGTCAGCAGCGGCGCCAGGCGCAGATCGCCCGGCGCGGCCGGGTCGATCCAGGCCAGCTCCTCGATCTCAGCCAGCGCGGCGATGTCGCCCTCGACCGACGCCAGGTAGGTGGCCGATTGCACCGTGAAGCCGGCCTCGTTGGCGGCCGGGGCGGAGAACCGGCCCAGCAGCTCGGCGTGGACCAGCCGGCAGCCCAGCTCTTCCGCCAGCTCGCGGGCCAGGGTGGTCAGGTCGTCCTCGTCGCGATCGCGCTTGCCGCCGGGCTTCATGTAGGTGGTCGTGCCGCGCTTGCGGACCAGCAGCATGCGGCCGTCCGCGTCGCGGATCACGGCGGTGACGATGTCGAGGACGCGGCTCATGACGGCAGGGTAGCCGCGTCCCGAGATTCGGGCCGCTACTTCTCGATCGCCGCCAGGATGTGCTCGGTCAGCAGCTTCTCGGAGATGGCGTGCGGCTGGCGGACGCCGAAGTTGGTGGTGGTGATCACGGCGACCAGATCGAGGTCCGGAACGATGGCCACCTTGTTGCCGCCTGAGCCGCTCATCAGCCAGGCCTTGTGGTCGGCCCCATCAGATCCTGGGAAGGTCTGCAACCAGATCAGATAGCCGTAGTCGGTGTTTTCTCGGGCGTTGGCGTGCGGAGCCACGGAAGCCCTCACGAACTCGGCCGGCAAGACGGTCTTGCCGTCCCACTGGCCGCCGTTCGCGTAGAGTTGGCCCAGTTTCAGCAGGTCGCGACTACGCAGGCCCAGGCCGCCGCCGCCCATGGCGAGGCCCTTCGGCGACATTTGCCAGTGCGGGGCCTCAATGCCGAGCGGCTTGAACAGGACCTCATCGGCGAAGGCGGGCAGGGGCTTCTTCACTGCATTCTGGACGACCGCGCCCAGGGTCACGACGCCCGCGGTGCAGTAGCTGAAGGCGCGGCCGTAGGGCGCGGCCTCGGGTTTGGGGCTCCACTCCGGAAAGCCGCGCACCGGCAGGTCGAGGTAGAAGCCCACCCAGTCCTCGATCAGGTACATCCGCTCCTCGTTGCCGCGCGAGTATTGGTTGTCGTCGTCGCACTCGGCGATCGAGCTCATGGTCAGCAAGTCCTCTACCGTGACCCTGTCCTTGCGCGGATCCGGATTGGCGGCCGGCGGCCGGTCCTTGAGGTAGGTCTTGATCGGCGCCTGGACGCTGGGCAGAGCGCCGCGGGCGATCGCCGCCCCGGCCAGCATGGCGGTGACGGTCTTGGTGGTGGAGCGTGTGTTGCGCCGCGCCTCCGGCCCGCCATCCGGCTTGCCCTCGTCGTAATAGGCCTCGAACACCAGCTTGCCGTGGCGGGCGATCAGGACGCTGGTGATCTGCTGGAACTGACCGGCCTTGATGGCGACGGACATCGCGTCGAGCTTGGCGGCGGATAGGCCTTCGGCGGCGGGCGTCGCGACGGGCAGGTCGGACGCGGCGAGCGCGTTGGACAGCGGAGAGAGGGCCAGGGCGGCGGCGAAGGCGAGGGCTTTCAAGGGCGGGAACTCCACGGAGACGCCCGAGCTCTAAGCCGCGTCGGACGTCTCGTCTTGGACGCGTGCAACATCCGGCGGGCGGCCACACAGCCGGGCGAACTCGCCGGGCGTGACGCCATAGGCGCGCTGGAACTGGCGATTGAGGTGGCTCTGGTCGCAGAATCCGCAGGCCAGGGCGATCTCGCCGATCGGATCGCGGCCGCGCATCAGAAGGTCGGCGGCGCGCTCCAGGCGACGGGTTCGCAGCCGATCGCCCGGCGCCGCGCCCATCCAGCGGCGATAGCCGCGCGCCAGGTGGACCGGATGTACGCCCGCTACGCGAGCCAGGTCGGCGACGCCGATCGGCTGGTCGAAGGCGTCGGCCAGATAGGTCTCGGTGAGTTCCAGCCAGGACGGGAGCCGTTCGCCGTCGCGTGTCGGGCTCAAGGCCTGGGCCGCCAATTCCAGGCTCAGGCCCTCCAGCGACAGGGGCTCGGCGTCGCGAGCGAGCAAGGCGCGAGTCAGGCGCAGGGCCGCGCGGCGCGCATCAGGGCCAACGAGCCGCAGGGCGTCGATCGCCGCGCCGCGTCCGGCGTCAGCCAAGGCTCGCCAGTCCGAGGCCTCGAAGCTGACAGCTAGAAAGTAGCCGCCGACCTCGACGAAGCGGTCGCGATGGACGACTCCGGGCGGATTGAAGACCAGCACCGGCCCTTCGGTCTCTGGACCGGCGGCGGTGGTGATGTAGCGGCCGTGGGTGGCCAGCACGAAGTGGGCGTCGTCGTGGCTGTGCTCGTCGACGTGCTCGGCGCGCTTGGTGGCTTCCAGATGCGCAAGACGTACGCCTGGCAGGCGGCGTTCAATTGTGGGCGCGCCGTAGAACCGGCCTTGGCTGAAGGCGGTTCTCGGCGCGGCCATGCTAGCCCAGCTTCTCGGCGGCCCACGGGGCGAAGTAGGTGATGATCCCCGCTGCGCCCGCCCGCTTGAAGGCGGTGAGGCTCTCCAGAATGGCGCGGTCCTGGTCGATCCAGCCGTTCTGGGCGGCGGCCATGATCATCGCGTACTCGCCGGAGACCTGGAAAGCGTAGGTCGGCATGCGGAACTCGTCGACCAGGCGCCGCAGGATATCCAGATAGGGCATCCCTGGCTTGACCATGACCATGTCAGCGCCCTCGGCGATGTCGAGCGCGACCTCGCGGATCGCCTCCTCGGTGTTGGCCGGATCCATCTGGTAGGTCTTCTTGTCGCCCTGGCCACCGGCGAGCTTCGCGGAGCCGATGGCGTCGCGGTAAGGGCCATAGAAGGCCGAGGCGTACTTGGCCGCGTAGGACATGATCATCACGTCCTGGAAGTTCGCGCCCTCCAGCGCTGCGCGCAGCTTGCCGACGCGGCCATCCATCATGTCGGACGGCGCCAGGATGTCGGCGCCGGCCTCGGCTTGCATCAAGCCCTGTTCGATCAGGCGCTCGATGGTCGGATCGTTGAGGATCTTGCCGCCCTCGATCACGCCGTCATGGCCGTGGTCGGTGAAGGGGTCCAGCGCCACGTCGCACATGATGCCGACCTCGGGGGCGGCGTCCTTCATGGCTTTCACGGCGCGCGGGATCACCCCGTTCGGATCGGCGGCGATCGAGCCGGTCGCGTCCTTCCGGGAGCCGTCGATATGCGGGAAGATGGCGATAGCCGGTATGCCCAGGTCGCGCGCCCGGACGGCGGCCTTGGCGGCC
Organism: Caulobacter sp. Root343; assembly: GCF_001425745.1. Taxonomy (GTDB): domain Bacteria; phylum Pseudomonadota; class Alphaproteobacteria; order Caulobacterales; family Caulobacteraceae; genus Caulobacter. The sequence goes on from NZ_LMDF01000007.1 coordinate 36,914, forward strand.
TCCTTGACCGACAGCCGCTCGACGCCGGGCATCGAGGCGACCGGAATGGTCCCTTCGCCCTCATGCACCACCATCGACCAGATCAGGTCGGAGGGCCGAACCTCGGTTTCACGGACAAGACGGCGGGTCCAGTCGGCCTGGCGCAGGCGGCGCAGGCGCGTGGCGGGATAGGGGGCGAGGGGCGGGGTGGTCATGCGACTGGTTTCGCGCGGCGGACCGCGCGAGGCAAGACGAAGAAGCGCCCTCTTGGCTCCTTAAGGTCGTTGCCTACGGGGCAGCGCGCGAGGCCAGGACCGACGGACCGTCGATGCGGGTCCACAGCTGCGACTTGCACAGGAAGTTGCCGATCACGCAGCCCTTGGCGCGCATCGTGCGGGTGTCGACGATGTCGGCCGAGCCCACCAGGGTGACCTTCAGGGTCGGGACCCAGACGCGGCCCTTCAGCGAACCGTCGCGTTGAGCTTCGAAATCGCGCAGCAGCTGCTTGCCGACCAGGGTGTCGGTGCCAGACTTGCGCGCGTCCGCTTCGGCCTTTGCGCTGGCCCACACGACGACGCCGCAAGTGCTGGGGCCGCAGTCCTTGATTTCCAGATGGACGGTGTTCCTGGGATTGCGCCAAACGCCATAGCTGCGCGAGATGTCGCCGTCGGCCGCGAAGGCCGGCGCGGAGACCGCCGCCATTCCCAGGGCCGCCGCGAGAGCGGCCAGTGCAAGTTTCACGAAACGCATTGTTGTTCTGAGCAAATTTGAAAGTTGGAGGACGCCATCCCCGTGGACTGGGGATTTGAGGGGAACGACCATGGTTATCAAGGGGGTGTGGCGTTTCTGCCGATTCAAGTCGTGTAACGGAGGATTTCAGGTCACACCCTCCGGACGCTGATCAAAAGGCTCTGATCAGCGTCGAAATGGCGGTGCGGCCGATTGACAGGCGCCCCCTGGCGCGGCACGTCAGCCGCCAAGAAGGTGAGGGCGGTTCTGCCCCGAACGGGAGGATGTCGCGCATGGATTTCGCGCTAAACGAAGATCAAGTCGCGATCCAGGACGCCGCCCGTGCGTTCGCCGAGGGACAGCTTGCCCCGCATTCGGCGGAGTGGGATGAGAAAAAACACTTCCCGATCGACGTGCTGCGCCAGGCCGCCGAGCTCGGCTTCGCGGGCATCTATGTGAACGAAAACGTCGGGGGGAGCGGATTGTCGCGCCTCGACGCCTCGATCATTTTCGAGGCCTTGAGCTACGGCGACGTGCCGACGGCCGCCTACCTGACCATTCACAACATGGCCTCGTGGATGATCGACCGCTTCGGCTCCGACGATCTGCGCCAGCGCTACCTGCCGCGCCTGACGACCATGGAGCTGATCGCCAGCTACTGCCTGACGGAACCGGGTTCCGGGTCGGACGCGGCCAACATGCGCACGAGCGCCAAGCTGGATGGCGACCACTACGTCTTGAACGGCGGCAAGGCCTTCATCTCGGGCGGCGGCGTCTCGGACGTCTATGTCGTGATGGCCCGTACGGGCGGCGAGGGCGCCAAGGGAGTCTCGGCCTTCGTCGTCGAAAAGGGCGCCGAGGGCCTCAGCTTCGGCGCGAACGAGCGCAAGATGGGCTGGAACGCCCAGCCGACGGCTCAGGTCAATTTCGACAACTGCCGCGTACCGGTCGAGAACCGCATCGGCCAGGAGGGCGAGGGCTTCCGCTTCGCCATGATGGGTCTGGACGGCGGGCGGCTGAACATCGCCTCGTGCTCGCTGGGCGGCGCCCAGTTCGCCCTCGACACGGCCAAGGCCTACATGGAGACCCGAAACCAGTTCGGCAAAGCCTTGAAGGACTTCCAGGCCCTGCAGTTCAAGCTGGCCGACATGGCCACGGAACTGGAAGCCGCGCGCCTGATGGTGCGCCGCGCCGCCCACGCGCTCGACAATCGCCATCCCGAGGCGACCAAGCTGTGCGCCATGGCCAAGCGTTTCGCCACCGACGCCGGCTTCCAGGTGGCCAATGACGCCTTGCAGCTGCATGGCGGCTACGGCTACCTCCAGGACTATCCGCTCGAACGCATCGTGCGCGACCTGCGGGTGCATCAGATCCTGGAAGGGACCAACGAGATCATGCGCGTCATCATCGCCCGCGAGCTGTTCCGGCAGTGATCTATCTCTGTCGCCACGGCCAGACCTTTCACAATCGCGAAGGCCGCATGCAGGGCCAGACCGAGTCGGACCTCACGCCGCTGGGCCGCGCCCAGGCGGCGGCCATGGGCGACCTGCTGTTCGACCTGGTCCGACGCGACCCTCCGGCCGATTGGCGCATCGTCGCCAGTCCTTTGCGCCGCGCGCGTCACACGGCCGAGACAATCGGCGCGCGCCTCGGCCTGCCGGTGGAATTCGACGATCGCCTGTTGGAGATCAGCGTCGGCGACTGGTCGAACCGTTTGCGCGACGAGGTCAAGCGCGAGACGCCCGCGCTGCTGACGGACCCGGAATGGGCGTTCAAGTCGCCCGGCGGCGAGACCTACGAGGACATCATGGGCCGGATATCCGGATGGCTCGCAGAACAGGCGCCCGAGCCCGAGCGCCGGCTGATCGTGGTCAGCCATGGCATCGCCGGCTGGATGCTGCGCGGCGCCTATGCCGGCCTGTCGCGCGCCGAGGTGATCGGCCAGGACGTACCGCAGGACGCCATCTTCCGCCTGAGCAACGGCCAGATCGATCGCCTCAGCTGCGCGCCCGTCGCCGAACCCGCCTAGACACGGATCGCCATGACCGAAGACCCCGAAGTCCTGATCCGCGTCGAGAAGAACGTCGGCCGGATCACGCTGAACCGCCCCAAGGCCCTGCACGCCCTGACGCTCTCCATGTGCGAGACCATGATCGGCGCGCTGCTGGACTGGCAGGACGATCCCGAGGTCTACATGGTCTTGATCGACCATGCGGGCGAGCGCGGCTTCTGCGCCGGCGGCGACATCCGCATGCTGGCTGAAAGCGGAGCCAAGGACGGCGAGGAGGCGCGCCGTTTCTTCCATACCGAGTACCAGCTGAACCATCTGCTGTTCAGCTACGACATCCCGGTCGTGGCGGTGATGGACGGTGTCGTCATGGGCGGCGGAGTCGGCATCTCTATGCCGGCGCACGTGCGGATCGCCACCGAGCGGACGACCTTCGCCATGCCGGAGACCGGCATCGGCCTGTTCCCGGACGTCGGCGGCGGCTGGTACCTGCCGCGTCTGCCCGGCAAGGCCGGGCTGTGGCTGGCCCTGACCGGCGCGCGGATCAAGGGCGCGGACTGCATGCGCCTCGGGATCGCCACCCATTTCGTCGAGTTCGGCGCCGTCGAGGGGCTGAAGAAAGCCATCGTCGCCGACCCGCGCCGCATCGACGAGACCCTGCGCAAGTACCGCGCCGACGCCGGCAAGGCCGCGTTGCTGGGCTTCGAACAGGATCTCAACCGTCTGTTTGTCGGCGAGAGCGTCGAGGAAATCTTTGAATTCCTGACCCTCGACTCCAGCGACTGGGGCAAGGCTCAACTGGCCGCGATGCAGACCAAGTCGCCCCAGACCCTGAAGGTCGCCTTCGAGCAGCTGAAACGCGGCGCGGCCATGACCGACTTCGCCGACAACATGGTCATGGAATATCGGATCGGCTCGCGCGTTGTTCGCAAGCACGACTTCATCGAAGGCGTCCGAGCCGTGATCGTCGACAAGGACAACGCTCCGCGCTGGAACCCGGCGCGCCTCGAGGAGGTCACGGAGGCCATGTTGGACGATATTTTCGCCCCGCTTCCGCCTGGTGAGGAATGGACCCCGCTGACGTAGCGAAAGTCCTGGGTTAACGTCGCTCCAACAAGAACACGTCGGTTCGGAAGGATTGCCATGCGTAAGCCGCTTCTCAGTCTCGTCGCAGTACTCGGCCTCGCCGCCTGCGCGACGCAACCGATGGGGCCTCCGCCGCCTCCGCCCTCCCGTCCGGTCGCCATCGCGCTGCCGCCCTATGTGGCCGCGGCCCTGAGCGATCCGTCGCGCCCGGCCGCCGACATGGTGCGGGACAAGGACCGCCATCCCGGTGAGGTCTTGGCCTTCACGGGCGTGAAGCCCGGCGGCAAGGTCGCCGACCTGATCCCGGGCGGCGGCTATTTCACCCGTATCTTCTCCAAAGCCGTCGGCCCCCGTGGGCGTGTCTATGCCTATGTGCCGGACGAGCTGACCAAGCTCGCCAAGCGCGAGCCGGCGGTGAACGCCATCGCGCGCGATCCAGCCTTCTCGAACGTCACGGTGATCCTGAACACGCTGCCGAACTTCTCGGCGCCCGAGAAACTGGACCTGGTGTTCACGGCCCAGAACTATCACGACATGCACGACAAGTTCATGGGCCCGGCCGACCTGTCGGTGGTGAACCGGCAGATCTTCAGGGCGCTCAAGCCCGGTGGCGTCTTCCTGGTCATCGACCACTCGGCCGAGCCCGGTTCGGGCCTGCGCGACACCGAGACCCTGCATCGTATCGATTCGGCGGTGGTGAAGTCCGAAGTGACGGCCGCCGGCTTCATCTTCGAGGGCGAGAGCCGGGTGCTGCGCGACTCGGGCGACAGCCGCAAGGCCAACGTCTTCGACCCGTCCATCCGCGGCAGGACCGACCAGTTCGTCTACAAGTTCAGAAAGCCGTCGACCGCGCGGTAGGCGGAAAATTCCAGGTATATCAACGATAAGAGCCGCGCCCATGAGGCGCGGTTCGCATTTGCAGGGAGCTCCACAATGACGCGCATCGCCTTTATCGGCCTGGGCAACATGGGCGGCGGCATGGCCGCCAACCAGGCCAGGGCGCAGCATCATGTCCGCGCCTTCGACCTGTCGGCGGCGGCGATGGAGCGCGCTGTGGCGGCGGGCTGCTACGCGGCGGCTTCGGTGGCGGAAGCTGTTGCTGACGCCGAGGTGGTGATCACCATGCTGCCCGCCGGTCCCCACGTGCGCTCGGTCTATGGCGAGCAGATCCTGGCGAACGCGCCGAAGACGGCCCTGTTGATCGACTGCTCCACCATAGACGTCGAGAGCGCGCGGGCCGTGGCCAAGCAGGCGGCCGACGCCGGCTTCCGCTTCGCCGATGCGCCGGTGTCGGGGGGGATCATGGCCGCCGAGGCCGGGACCCTGGCCTTTATGGTTGGCTGCGACGTCGGCGATTTCGCGGCCGTCGAGGTGGCCCTGTCGCCGATGTCGCGCGTGACGATCCACGCCGGCGACCACGGCGCGGGGCAGGCGGCCAAGATCTGCAACAACATGCTGCTGGGCGTCTCGATGCTCGGAACCTGTGAGGCTTTCGCCCTGGCCGAGAAGCTGGGCTTGGCCGCCGACCGCTTCTTCGAGATCGCCAGCAAGTCTTCGGGCCAGTGCTGGTCGATCACCACCTATTGTCCGGTGCCGGGCGTCGGGCCGCAAACGCCCGCCGACCGCCACTACGAAGGCGGGTTCGCCACGGCGATGATGCTGAAGGATCTGAAGCTGGCCCAGGACGCCGCCGCCAAGGCCGGGGCCAGCACCCCGATGGGCGCCCAGGCCGAGGCGCTCTACGCCTTGCTCGACGGCAACGGTTTCGGCGGCAAGGACTTTTCGGCCGCCATCCAGATGTTGCGCGGCAAGCTGGCGGAACTCAACTGAATCGTCCAAGAACCGGCGTCCGCCTGAGTGGTCATTGACGAAATCAATGCGTCCAATCGCGTAATTCAATTTGCTAGGTAGACGCCCTTAGATGGACACTACGGGCGCTTGGTGCGAAAAGCCGAGCCTGGATTTAGGGGACCGTCGGACCAATCGACCGCCGGTTTAGAGATCGACATGGACTACAAAGCCGCGTTCCGCAGCGCCATCGACCAGATCCGCGAAGAGGGCCGTTACCGGGTCTTCGCCGACCTGAAGCGTCGGCGCGGCGCGTTCCCGCGGGCCACCTGGACCCGCCAGGACGGCTCGGAGCGCGAGGTCGTGGTCTGGTGCAGCAACGACTATCTCGGCCAGGGCCAGAACTCCGTCGTGATGGACGCCATGAAGACCGCCGTCGACGAGCACGGCTCGGGCTCGGGCGGCACCCGCAACATCTCGGGCACCAATCACGACCACGTCCTGCTGGAGGCCGAGCTGGCCGACCTGCACGGCAAGGAAGCGGCCCTGCTGTTCACTTCCGGCTATGTTTCGAACGAAGCCAGTCTGTCGGTCGTGCAGAAGATCCTGCCGGGTCTGATCATCTTCTCGGACGAGCTGAACCACGCCTCGATGATCGCCGGCATCCGCAATGGCGGCGGCCCGCGCAAGGTGTTCCGCCACAACGACCTGGCCCACCTCGAGGAACTGCTGGCGGCCGCGCCGGCCGATGCGCCCAAGCTGGTCGCGTTCGAAAGCGTCTATTCGATGGACGGCGACATCGCCGACCTCGCCGGCACCGTGGCCTTGGCCAAGAAGTACGGCGCCATGACCTATCTGGACGAGGTCCACGCGGTCGGCATGTACGGTCCGCGCGGCGGCGGCGTCGCTGAGCGTGAAGGCCTGATGGCCGAGATCGATATCATCGAAGGCACGCTGGGCAAGGCGTTCGGCGTCATGGGCGGCTACATCGCCGGCGACGCCGAAGTGATCGACGCCATCCGTCTGATGGCTTCGGGCTTCATCTTCACGACCTCGCTGCCGCCGGCCCTGGTCGCCGGAGGGCTGGCCAGCGTGCGCTGGCTGAAGCAGCACCCGGAAGTGCGCGAGATCCACCAGGAGCGCGCCGCGACCCTGAAGGCCATGTTCAAGGCCGCCGGTCTGCCGGTGATGGAGAACGAGAGCCACATCGTTCCGGTGCTGGTCGGCGATCCGATCCACACCAAGATGATCAGCGACATGTTGCTGGCCGATCATGGCGTCTATGTGCAGCCGATCAACTATCCGACCGTGCCGCGCGGCACCGAGCGCCTGCGCTTCACGCCCACGCCGTTCCATACCGATGAGATGATGCGCAAGCTGGTCTCGGCGATGGAAGCGCTGTGGGCCCACTGCAACGTCGCCCGCATGGGCGGCCACGCGGCCTAAAGGAACACGCGCACTTCAGCTTCGATCGAACCGCGCATCGCCGAAACGAGAAACGCCGCCGGACTCCGGCGGCGTTCGCGTGCCTCAAAGACGTGGATGGATCAGCTGCCGCGCCGCACGCCCTTGCCCAGGCCGATCTTCTTGGCGAAGTCGGAACGACGGGCCGCATAGGCCGGCGCGACCATCGGATAGTCGGGGGGCAGACCCCATTTGCGGCGATATTCCTCGGGGCTCATGTCGTAGTGCGAGCGCAGGTAGCGCTTGAGCATCTTCAGCTTCTTTCCGTCCTCGAGGCAGACGATGTAGTCGTGCTGCACCGAGCGGCCGACCGGCACGGCCGGCTTGGCCTTCTCGAGCGGACGGGGCGCCTCGCCGCCGTTGTTCAGCGAGGCGAGCGCCTCGTGGACCGTGCGGATCAGGTCCGGAATGGCCGTCTGAGAAACCGTGTTCTGACCCACATAGGCGGCCACGATCTCGGCGCTGAGCCCCAGGATGTCGACGCTGCTGTCGTTCGCCGTGTCCGTGCCGCCGCCCTGAGACGCCATGTGATACCCCATTGCCGTTGTTGCTGTTGTTACGCCGCGGGGGTTGAGAGCCGCCCTGCGCGACTGCAACGCACAGCTGAGCATGTGGTTCCGAGATTGATCGCCGCGCCTATCCCGTTAAAGAGGGCGCCTCTGCTGACTCCCCGTAACGCCTGGAGAGCGTCATGACCCAAGCCAATACCAGCGCCTTTTTCGGCGCGGACCTCGCCACCGCGGACCGTGACATCTTCGACCGTATCGGTCGCGAGCTGGACCGGCAGCAGAACCAGATCGAGTTGATCGCCTCGGAGAACATCGTCTCGAAGGCCGTCTTGCAAGCTCAAGGCTCGATCCTGACCAACAAGTACGCCGAGGGTTATCCGGGCAAGCGCTATTACGGCGGCTGCGAATATGTCGACGAGATCGAGACGATCGCGATCGAGCGCGCCAAGCAGCTGTTCGGCGCCGGCTTCGCCAACGTCCAGCCGCACTCGGGCTCGCAAGCCAACCAGTCGGTGTTCATGGCGCTGCTGCAGCCGGGCGACAGCTTCCTGGGCATGGACCTGGCCGCCGGCGGCCACCTGACCCACGGCTCGCCCGCCAACCAGTCGGGCAAGTGGTTCAAGCCGATCTCGTACACCGTGCGCCAGCAGGACCAGCTGATCGACTATGATGGCGTGGCCGAGATCGCCCAGCGCGAGAAGCCCAAGCTGATCATCGCCGGCGGCAGCGCCTACAGCCGCGAGATCGACTTCGCCAGGTTCCGTGAGATCGCCGACAGCATCGGCGCCTATCTGATGGTCGACATGGCCCACTTCGCGGGTCTGGTCGCTGGCGGCGTGTTCCCGAGCCCGATCCCGCACGCCCACGTCGTCACCACCACCACCCACAAGACCCTGCGCGGTCCCCGTGGCGGCATGGTGCTGACCAACGACGAGGCGATCATCAAGAAGGTCAATTCGGCCGTCTTCCCGGGCCTGCAGGGCGGTCCGCTGGAGCACGTCATCGCCGCCAAGGCCGTGGCGTTCGGCGAGGCGCTGCAGCCAGCATTCAAGGACTACGCCCGCCAGATCATCGCCAACGCCAAGGCGCTGTCCGAGGCTCTGCTGACTTCGGGCGTCAATATCGTCTCGGGCGGCACCGACAGCCACCTGATGCTGGTCGACCTGCGTCCCAAGGGCGTGACCGGCCGTGACACCGAGCACAGCCTCGAGCGCGCTCACATGACCTGCAACAAGAATGGCGTGCCGTTCGACACCGCGCCGTTCACGATCACCTCGGGCGTTCGTCTGGGCACGCCGGCCGGCACGACGCGCGGCTTCAAGGAAGCCGAGTTCACCCGCGTCGGCCAGCTGATCGGCGAGGTCGTCAACGGCTTGGCCGCCAACGGCCCCGAGGGCAATGCGGCAGTCGAGGCCCAGGTCCGCGAGGAAGTGCTGGCCTTGACGGCTCGCTTCCCGATCTACAACTAATAGACCTGATGGCGCCGGGGAGGGGCTAGATCATGCGATGCCCATTCTGCGGCCATGCCGAAAGCCAGGTGAAGGATAGCCGCCCGTCGGAAGACGGCGCGGCCATCCGGCGTCGCCGGATGTGCCCGGAGTGCGGCGGCCGCTTCACCACGTTCGAACGCGTTCAGCTGCGCGAGTTGATCATCCTGAAGCGGTCGGGCCGGCGTTCGCCGTTCGATCGCGACAAGCTGGTCCGCTCGATCGCCCTGGCCACCCAGAAGCGCCCGGTCGAGGCTGAGCGCGTCGAGCGGATGATCAACGGCATCGTCCGACAACTGGAAAGCATGGGCGAAACCGAGCTGCCATCGTCGACCGTGGGCGAAATGGTCATGAAGGCGTTGAAATCGCTCGATGACGTGGCCTATGTCCGCTACGCCTCGGTCTACCGGGACTTCAAGGAGACGAGCGACTTCGCGAAGTTCCTGGGTGAAGAAGGTCTGAGCGACGGCGCCGAGGACGAGCTATAGTCCGTTAATCCTTGATGTGTGTTTCTGGTCGCGCCGCGAGCGTGGCCGTGGAGATTCGAGTTAGATGGTTGAAGACAACATCCGCCTGCTGATCGTGGAGGGCCGAAGCCATTCGGGGATCTCCGACGAGCTGCTGCGCGGAGCCGCCCAGGCCATCGAGGCCTATGGCGCGGAATACGACGTGATCACGGTCTCCAGCGCCTTGCAGATTCCGACCGCCGTGGCCCTGGCCGAGGAAGCCGGCCACCGGCCGGTTGGCGCGCGCTACGACGGCTTCGTGGCCTTGGGCTGCATCATCCGCGGTGAGACCTACCATTTCGAACTGGTCGCCAACGAGACGGCTCGGGGCCTTCAGGATCTGGGCATTGGCAAGCGGCTGCCGATCGGCTTTGGCGTGCTGGCCGTCGATGACGAGGCCCAGGCCTGGGCCCGGGCCAGGGTCAGCGAAGGCGACCGCGGCGGCGCGGCCGCCAAGGCCTGCCTCGAGACCATCGCCCTGAAGCGCCAACTGCTGGGACAGGCCCGATGAGCGGCAACCGCATCCAACCGCGCTCGGTCGCGCGCCTCGCCGCCGTCCAGGCGCTGTACCAGATGGAAGTCTCGGGCGCGGGGGTCGACTCGGTAATCCGCGAATTCTCCGAGCACCGCTTCGACCGCGACGTCGAGGGCGAGCAACTAGCGGCCGCCGACGAGACCTTCTTCGCCGAACTGGCCAAGGGCGTGGTGACCAACCAGGCCAAGATCGACCAGGGCATCGTCAAGCGCCTGGCCTCGGGCTGGCGTCTCGAGCGTCTGGACGCCACGGCCCGCGCCGTGCTGCGCGCCGGGGCTTTCGAACTGATGTACAGGCCGGACGTTCCGACCGAAGTCGTCATCAATGAGTATGTCGAGATCGCGAAATCCTTTTTCGAAGGACCCGAGTCAGGCTTCATCAATGGCGCCCTCGACGCGATCGCCCGTGATGCACGAGACTGACGAAGACGACTGGTTCGCCGAAGACGACGCCGCGCCCGCCGCGGCGGTCGCGCAACCGACGGAATTCGACCATATCGCGCGCCTGCTGCGCCCGCTGACGCGAGGCGATCCGGTCGCGCTGGACCTGCTGGACGACGCGGCCGTGCTGCCGTCGCGTCCGGGCTATGACCTGGTGGTCACCAAGGACGCCATGGTCGCCGGCGTGCACTTCCTGGCCGACGAGGCGTTGGACGTCGTCGCCCGCAAGCTGCTGCGCACCAACCTCTCCGACCTGGCCGCCAAGGCCGCGGAGCCGTACGGCTATTTCCTGGCCGTGGGCTGGCCATCCGGTTCCGACGTGGCCGCGCGCGAGACCTTCGCTCGCGGCTTGGCCGAGGACGGCGCGCTGTTCGACATTTCGCTGCTTGGCGGCGACACCGTCACCACCTCGGGTCCGTTGGTCGTCTCGGCGACCCTGCTGGGCTGGGTTCCGGCCGGCGGAGCGATCCTGCGGCGCGGGGCGAAGCCTGGCGACCGTCTGATGGTCACCGGCACGATCGGCGACGGCTGGTTGGGCCTTCTGGCTCAATGGGGCGAGGTGATGGACGCCGACGGCGCCCTGCTGCGCCACTACCGCCAGCCCGAACCGCGCGTGCAGCTGCGCGAGGCGATGCGCGTCCACGCCAAGGCGGCCGCCGATGTCTCCGATGGTCTGTTGGCCGACAGCGCCCACTTGGCCAAGGCCAGTGGCTGCCGCGTACGCGTCGATCTCGAGCGCCTGCCGCTATCGCCCGGCGGCCAAGCCTGGCTGGATCACCAGCCCGAGCAGGTTGAGGGGCGCATCTCCCTAGCCTCCGGCGGCGACGACTATGAGATCGTCTGCGCCGTCGATCCCAACGAGGCCTGGGCCTTCCGCGTGGCCGCCGCCGCCGCGGGCGTGAAGGTCAGCGAAATCGGCGAGTTCGTCGAAGGCGAGGGGGTCTCGGCCTACTACAAGGGGCGAGACGTGACGCCCTCGCGTTTGGGCTGGCTGCACGGCTGAGCCGCTGATCTTTCGACGATTAGGCCAATCTCAAGGCCTGTCGGGCTATGGGAGATTCCCATGACCGGTCGTCCCGCTCCTTCTCGTCGTCTTTTCCTCGCCGCGGCCTGCGCCGTCTATGGCGCATGGGCGGCCAGTCCGGCCCTGGCCAACGCCAAGAAAGAAAAGAAGGAGGGCGGCGAACAGGCGCTCGATCCGTCTTACAAGCTGGGCTCGATGACCATTCCGATCATCTACAACGGTCGGATCGTGAACTACGTCTTCGTCGCCATGACCCTGACATTGACCTCCGGCACGGAGGTTCAGGCGTTCAAGGACAAGGAACCGGCCCTGCGTGACGCGATCATACGGGCGGCCTACAGGACCCCGTTCACACGCGGCGATACGTGGAAAGAGGTGGACGGTCCTCGCTTGACCGGCTTCGTCATGGGCCAGTGCGCCAGTCTGTTCGGCAAGGGCAAGGTCGCCTCGGTCGAGATCGTCAAGCAGATCCCTCGCCAGCAGTTGATGCCGCCCAGGTCAAACACCGTGAAAGCGGGCGCGAGCTCCAGTCTGAACCCCTGATTCCGCCTTCGCGGCCAAGCTTTACCCCTGAAAAGGCTTGCGCCGACACGGGTTGCGCGCCTCCCGGCCATCTGACAGTCTCATTCGCATGACGCCGTTCGAGCGTCATGCAAGGGAGCATCGAGGGGGTACGAGGCCAAAGGCCCACCCGTCGATCCAGGCGGCGGTGTGGCGTTGGTCATTCCTCCAGTCGCCGGACCGGCGTCCCCCCTTTTGATTTGGAAGCGCGAAGGGGCGATGAACTAATGAGTCTTTGGCTTTATCTGGCCATCGGGGCCGGGCTGCTGGCGGTGCTGTACGGCGCCGTGCAGGCGGCCAGTCTGATGCGGGCCTCGGCCGGCAATGCAAGGATGCAGGAGATCGCCGCGGCGATCCAGGAAGGGGCCCAGGCCTATCTGCGTCGGCAATATCTCACCATCGCTGTCGTCGGCGTGGTCATCCTCGTCATCGTCTATCTGCTGATCGGACAGTGGGCTGCTCTGGGCTTCCTGGTGGGCGCGGTGCTTTCGGGTGCGGCCGGCTTCGCGGGCATGCTGATCTCGGTCCGCGCCAATGTCCGCACCGCCCAGGCCGCGTCCGAAAGCCTGGCCAAGGGCCTGTCGCTGGCCTTCACGTCCGGCGCCATTACGGGCATGCTGGTCGCCGGCTTCGCCCTGCTGGGCGTGGCGGGCTACTATTGGGTGCTGACGGGCGTGCTGGGCCTGGAACCAACCAGCCGTGGCGTCGTCGACGCCCTGGTGGCCCTGGGCTTCGGCGCTTCGCTGATCTCGATCTTCGCCCGTCTGGGCGGCGGCATCTTCACCAAGGGCGCCGACGTGGGCGGCGACCTGGTGGGCAAGGTGGAAGCGGGCATCCCCGAGGATGACCCCCGCAACGCCGCCACGATCGCCGACAATGTCGGCGACAACGTCGGCGACTGCGCGGGCATGGCCGCCGACCTGTTCGAGACCTATGCGGTGACCACGGTCGCGACCATGGTGCTGGCGGCGATCTTCTTCCGCGGCGCCGGCGCTGAAATCGTCTCTTCGATGATGCTGCTGCCGCTGGCTATTTGCGCGGTCTGCATCGTCACCTCGATCATCGGCGCGTTCTTCGTCCGCCTGGGCAAGAGCCAGAACATCATGGGCGCCCTGTACAAGGGCCTGATCGTCACGGGCGTCCTGTCGATCCCGGCCGTCTGGTACGTGCTGCACGACCTGATCCCGGCCCCGGTCGTAACGGCCACGCGCACCTATACCGCCGACGGCCTGTTCTATTGCGGTCTGGTCGGCTTGGCGGTCACCGCCGCCATCGTGATGATCACCGAGTACTACACCGGCACCAACTTCCGCCCGGTGAAGTCGGTGGCCCAGGCCTCGGTCTCGGGTCACGGCACGAACGTGATCCAGGGCCTCGCCATGTCGCTGGAATCGACGGCCCTGCCGGCCCTGACCATCATCGTCGGCATCGTGGTCACCTATAATCTGGCGGGCCTGTTCGGCATCGCCATCGCCACCACGACCATGCTGTCGCTGGCCGGCTTCATCGTCGCCCTCGACGCCTTCGGTCCGGTCACCGACAACGCCGGCGGCATCGCCGAGATGGCCGGCCTGCCGCCGGAAGTCCGCGTCACCACCGACGCCCTGGACGCCGTGGGCAACACCACCAAGGCCGTCACCAAGGGCTACGCCATCGGTTCGGCGGGCCTGGGTGCGCTGGTGCTGTTCGCCGCCTATACCGAGGACCTGAAGTTCTTCTCGGCCAATGCGGCGCCGGGCAGCTTCTTCGACGGCATGGGTCCGGTGACCTTCGACCTGTCCAATCCGTACGTCGTGGTCGGCCTGCTGTTCGGCGGTCTGCTGCCGTTCCTGTTTGGCGGCATGTCGATGACCGCGGTTGGCCGAGCGGCCGAGTCGGTCGTGGCCGAGGTGCGTCGCCAGTTCCGTGAGAACCCGGGCATCATGACCGGCGAGGTCAAGCCGGAGTACGGCAGGGCCGTCGATATCCTGACGAAGGCCGCGATCCGCGAGATGATCGTGCCCAGCCTGCTGCCGGTGGTCTCGCCGGTGGTGCTGTTCTTCGTGATCAAGGCCATCGCCGGCAAGGTCGACGCCTTCGCTTCACTCGGCGCCATGCTGATGGGGGTGATCGTCACCGGCCTGTTCGTCGCGATCTCGATGACCAGCGGCGGCGGCGCCTGGGACAACGCCAAGAAGGTGATCGAGGAAGGTTTCACCGACAAGAACGGCGTCCTGCACACCAAGGGCGGCGAAACCCACAAGGCCGCCGTCACCGGCGACACTGTCGGCGATCCCTACAAGGACACCTCGGGTCCGGCCGTGAACCCGATGATCAAGATCACCAACATCGTGGCCCTGCTGCTGCTGGCGGTGCTGGCCCACGGCGGCTAGCGCCTTAGCAAGGCTGAAACTGAAACGCCCCGGAGGAAACTCCGGGGCGTTTTGCTTCGAGCTTTGGCGTCGGACTCAATAGACGTCTTCGTGGTCCATCTCGGCCAGCGCGTCCTGCATTTCGACCTGCGGCGCGCCCCGACGTTCGGCGCCCTGGAAATCGTGATCGATCTTTCGGCGACGACAGGGGCCGAAATACTCGCCGGTCCGGACGAAGGAGCGGGGATTGTTCACGACCTCGTTGATGCGGTGCATGACCCCCCGCGCGGTCAGCGGTTTGGCCAGAAACTCGGTCACCCCGGCCATGAGCGCATCGTTCAGCGACCGCTGGGTGGCGTGGCCCGTCATCATGATGATCGGCACGTAGGGGTTGGGGCTGGCCGTCGAGGTGCGAACCCAGCGGATGAAGGCCAAGCCGTCGACCGGGTGCATCATCAGGTCGGTGAAGATCAGGTCGATCTCCTGGCTTTGGAAGATCTTGAGGGCGTCCAGCCCGTCGCCAGCTTCGCGAACCCGGCGCACGCCGGCCGCCTTCAGGATTTCACTGACGACTTTCCGCATGTTCGCATTGTCATCGACAAGCAGAACCGACACATCGCGAAGATCCATGCTCTCCACAGTGCGCCTCCCACAGCTGCCGTGAATTCGCATCGCCAAATCTCAGGCGATCAGAGTCTGAAACTCACTCAACTTGGGTTTAGGAAGTGTTTAGGGTGCGGCAATCTGTCAGACTTAAGAAGGTCAATCTCAAGTTCACAGTAAATGCGCGGGATTTACTCACCCTCTCTGGTGGAGGGCTCTCGCGCTACAAAACCAGCACGCGAAAAAGCCGCCCGCCTTGCGGCGGACGGCTTTCAAATCTTTCGGATCATCGGCGCTGGATTTAGCGGCGTTCGCCCGGACGCTGGCCCGGCGCCTCGTCGTCCTGCGGGAGCATCCCGCCGCGACCGACGTTGCCTAGCAACTGCTCCAGGATCGTCATCTCGCGACCGCGGGTCGGCGTCTCGCGACCATTATAGGCGATCACCTTGCCGTCCTTCAGCGTGTAGGTGTTCACCGAGGCGACTTTTTCGTCGGCCGGATTGAACTTGATCGCCACCACGTCGCGCTTGATCACGCGCGGCATGTAGAAAGCCACGCGGTCGGTTGTCTGGGAAATATAGTACCAGGTGTTCTGGTCGAAGGTCGAAACCGCCGACGGCGAACCCAGCTTTTCCATCAGGGTCGACTTGCTGTCCTGGCCGACCTTCATGTCGGCGGGCTTGGCCTCGATGGCCTGGAAGCCGGAATAGCTCGTCAGCGGCGTGCAGGCCGAAGTAGACAACGCCAGGGCCAGGACGGCGGCGGCGAAAACGGCGGGGCGAGACATCAAGGCTCCGGAACCGGAAAAATGCAGACTTTGACCTATCGCCCGCGGGGGCTTAGTTCAATGCCCGCGTGAAGGCGGACCCCGCGCATAGCGGGATGTCGCGGCGAAATCGAGGCGTTTCATGTTTCTGGACAGGTTGCTCAAGCCCAGGCCCGCCAAGGCGGCGGGGGCCAAGCTGTATGCTTCGGCGGTCGGGCAGGCGCGGTCCGCGGCCTTTTATCGTGATTTCGGCGTTCGCGACTCGATGGAAGGCCGGTTCGAGCTGTTCAGCCTGCACGTGATCTTTCTGATCGAACGGCTGAAGGGGGAGGGCGACGCGGCGGCCGAGACCTCGCAGACGGTTTTCGACTCGTATGTGAAGGGACTGGACGACGCCTTCCGCGAGATCGGCGTGGCCGACACGGCAGTCGGCAAGAAGATGAAGAAGCTGGCCGGCGCCTTCTATGGCCGTCTGAAGACCTATGATGACGCGCTCGCGACCCTGCCGGACACCGCGGCCGTTACCGATTTTCTGGCTCGCACCGCGTTCGAGGAGCGCGGGGAGGGCGACGTGACGGCCTTGAGCGCCTATCTGATCAAGACGCGCGCGTCGCTGGCGGAACAGCCGCTGGAGGCCCTGCTGCAAGGAGACGTGACTTGGCCGAACCCGTGACCGCCCCTTGGCCCTGCGAGATCCCGCTGGCCCAGGTCGACCGCGGCGCCGTGAAGCTGCGCCTGGAGCCGACAGCCGAGCAGCGCAAGGCTATCGCCAAGCAGCTGAACCTCGTCAGCCTGGAAGAGTTCAGCGCCGAGGTGTTCCTGGTCTCGTGGCTGGACGGGGCCGAGGTCTCGGGCTTGCTGCGCGCGCGCATCGTTCAGACCTGCAGCGCTACCGCCGACGACTTCGAAACCCCGATCGACGCTCGCTTCGACCTGCGGGTGCTTCCCGCTAATAGCAAGAACGCGCCGCAGGACGAGGACAGCGGCGACCTGGGCGTGGATCCGGACGCCGACGATCCGCCGGACGTGCTGGACGGTGATAAGATCGACGTCTCTGGCTATGTCCTCGAGCACTTGGCGCTGGAACTGGATCCGTTCCCCCGCAAGCCGGGCGCGGTGTTCGTCCAGCCGCCGGAGCCGGTCGAGCTTTCCCCGTTTTCGGCGCTGAAGAGCCTTAAATTGAAGGACGAGGAGGGCTAGAGCCTCCGACTCGACCGCTTGCGTGATATTCACGCGGATGTATCGTCCGCCGCCTTGAGGGCGGCGTGACCGCCTGCCGGAGCTCACTGCCCCACGTGTCCCAATCCGTAGTCATCTCCGTCGACGCCATGGGCGGCGACCACGGCCCCTCCATCGTCGTGCCAGGTGTCGCCCAGGTGGCCCAGGCCATGCCCGGAGTGCGGTTTTTGCTGCATGGGGACGGCGAGAAGATCCTGGCTGAACTGGCCAAGCATCCCGCCGCCAAGGCCGTCAGCGAGGTCCGCCACAGCGACAAGGCCATCGGGATGGACGAGAAGCCCGCCCAGGCCATGCGCCGGGGCAAGGGTTCCAGCATGTGGAACGCCATCGAGACGCTCCGCGACGGCCAGGCCCAGGCCTGCGTCTCGGCCGGCAACACGGGCGCTCTGATGGCCATCTCCAAGCTGATCCTGCGTATGGGCGCGGACCTGGAGCGCCCGGCCATCGTCGCCAACTGGCCCAACATGAAGGGCGTGACCACGGTTCTGGACGTCGGCGCCAATGTCGAGAGCGACGCGGCCCAACTCGTCGAGTTCGCGATCATGGGCGCGGCCTTCCACCACGCCGTGCACGGCGCCAAGCGTCCGACCGTGGGCCTGTTGAACGTCGGTTCCGAAGATCAGAAGGGCCACGAGGAGGTCCGTGAGGCGCACGCCATTCTGCGCGAGGCCAAGCTTGATTTCGACTACCACGGCTTCGTCGAGGGCAACGACATCGCGTACGGCACGGTCGACGTGGTCGTTACCGACGGCTTCACCGGGAATGTCGCGTTGAAGACCGCCGAGGGCCTGGCGCGGTTTTTCTCGAATGAGATCAAGATCACCCTGACCTCGGGGCCGATGGCCATGTTGGGCGCCTTGATCGCCTCGGGCGCGCTGAAAAAGATGCGCCAGCGCCTGGACCCGAGCCGGGTGAACGGGGCCCCGCTGTTGGGCCTGAATGGTATTGTGGTGAAAAGCCATGGCGGCGCGGACGCGGGCGGCTTCGCCTCGGCGATCCGGGTCGCGACAGACCTGGCGCGCAGCGATTTCCGCGCCGAGATCGACAGAAATCTGAAACGCCTGACCGCTGTCGCGGCTACGGACGCGCCCGTCGATGGGCAAGGTCCTGGCGTGGATGCCCAGGGAGCGGCCGAGTGAGCGTAACCCGCAGCGTAGTGACCGGCGTCGGCGCGTATCTGCCGCCCAAGGTCGTGACCAATGACGACCTAGCCAAGTTCGTGGACACCAGCGACGAATGGATCGTCGAGCGCACGGGGATCCGCCAGCGTCATCAGGCCGCCGATGACCAGCCGGTCTCGGACCTCGCCGCCGAGGCCGCCAAGGAAGCCCTCGCCGCCGCCGGCAAGACGGCCGCCGACGTCGACCTGATCATCGTGGCCACCACCACGGCCGACCTGACCTTCCCGGCTGTCGCCACCATCGTCCAACGCAAGCTGGGCGCGCCGGTCGGCATCGCCTTCGACGTCCAGGCCGTCTGCTCGGGCTTCGTCTACGCCCTGAGCGTCGCCGACGGCTTCGTGGCGCGTGGTCATGCCAAGTGCGCCCTGGTCATCGGCGCCGAGACCATGACCCGCCTGATGGACTGGAGCGACCGCGGCACCTGTGTGCTGTTCGGCGACGGCGCTGGCGCGATCGTGCTGGAGCCCCAGGAAGGCGAGGGGACCACGGCCGATCGCGGCATGTTGGGCTTCGCGCTGCGCGCTGACGGGACCAAGCAGGATCTGCTCTATGTGGACGGCGGCGTCTCGACCACCGGCACGGTCGGCAAGTTGCGGATGCTGGGAAACCAGGTCTTCAAGCACGCCGTGATCAACATATCCGAGGCTATTCACGCCGCCTCCGCCAATGCCGGCGTCGAGGTCGCGGACGTCGACTGGTTCATCCCGCACCAGGCCAATCAGCGCATTCTGGCGGGCGTGGCCCATCGCTGCGGCATCGACGAGGAGAAGGTGATCTCGACGGTCGCTATCCACGCCAACACCTCGGCGGCCTCGATCCCGCTGGCTTTCGCCCATGGGGTCAAGGACGGGCGCATCAAGCCGGGCGATCTGCTGCTGCTGGAAGCCATGGGCGGCGGCCTGACCTGGGGGGCCTGCGTCCTGCGCCTTTAGGGTGCAGCTTGCGCGCCCTTGTCGGCGGGCATGAACTCATGACGTTGAGCCTTTGACTTCATGTGATAATCACGGCATGAGGTCGTCGGTGAATCTGGGTGCGGCCGGTCGAGGGCGGCCGCGAAAAGCCCGAGTTCGCCGCGAGTGCTCCATCAGAGGCTGCCTGTCGGGCCGCCAAGATACGCGTGAAGGGGGTTGCATGAAGGGCGCTACTTTGACCCGAGCCGACCTGTGCGAGGCGGTTCATGAAGAAGTTGGATTGACCCGTCAGGACTGCGCCGGCCTTGTCGAGCGCACCCTGGATCTCGTGGCCGAGGCGCTCGAAGAGGGCGAGACGGTCAAGCTTTCGGGCTTCGGGGTTTTCCAAGTCCGTTCAAAACGGGCCCGCATGGGCCGCAATCCCAAGACCGGCGAGCCGGCGGAAATCGAGCCCCGTCGGGTGATCGGCTTCCGCGCCTCGCAGGTCATGAAGGCGCGAATCGACCGCGCCTTGGGCGACTAGGGATTCATGCGGTGGCGAAGGGGCCGAACGCCTTCCGCACGATCTCAGAGGCCGCGGAGGAGCTTGGCGTGCCTCAGCACGTCCTGCGCTTCTGGGAAACCAAGTTCTCTTTCATTCGCCCGATGAAGCGGGCCGGCGGGCGGCGGTTCTATCGCCCGCAAGACGTGGCCGTGCTGAACGGCGTCCGCACCCTGCTGCACAGCGAGGGCCTGACCATCAAGGGCGTGCAGAAACTGCACCGCGACCATGGCCTGGCCCAGGTGATCGCCGCGGGCATCGGCTCGAACGGTTCGGCTCGTCTGGATCCCGACATCGACTACGACGCGTCCGAGGCGCGGAGCCGGCGCTTGGCCGGCGAAGCGCGCGATCGTTTGGCCTTCGCGCTGGATGATCTGACCGCCATCAAATCGCGTTTGGACGGTCTTCTGACCCGCGGTTGATTTGGTCTGAAATCGGTGTTGCCCAAGGCCGGGGCGGCCCCTATAAGGGCGCTCCTTCCGCGTCGGAGCGTGGCGCAGCCTGGTAGCGCACTTGACTGGGGGTCAAGGGGTCGCAGGTTCGAATCCTGTCGCTCCGACCATTTCCTTCGGGAGATAGCGGAAGCTGGAAAGGGTCGCCGAAAGGCGGCCCTTTTTCGTTTGCAGAAACGACCATTTCACATTTGACTGTCGTGTCAAAATAAAATTAACCAATTAGGGCAGAGGGTTAGCTCGAGCTTACGGCGGAGACCGGGCATGAGCAGGATGTTCCTGAGTGGCGTTCTAGCTTCGACCTTGTTGATCGCCGGCTGCGGCACGACGCCTTACAGTATCGGCACGGCTCCCAGCAGCGCGAGCCTGGCGCACTACCAGAGCGGCCGGCCAACCCTGATTTCACGCTCCGGAGCAGGGGTGATCGAACTCACGCCCGTGGCCTCGGAATTCCAGGATCGCATCGTCCTGGCGGTGACGGCGATCAATACGGGCGCTACGCCCATCAACTTCGGGTACGAGAATATCGGGGCGATCTACGAGGACGGCGGGGCCGCGAACCTAGTTCCGATTCCGGCCTTGCAGCGCGAGGCCAGGGAGCATTTCCGGATCGGAGCCGCGGCGTCGAACAGGGCGATTTCCGCGACCTTCTACGGGATCGACGCGGAGGCGATCATCGATTCGTATGGCCGCACCGCCGCGCCCGAATCCTTGGGCCTCCTGCGGACCACGACAATCGATCCCCGACACATGGCGACCGGCTTGATCGTGCTGGAAAAGCCCTGGCTGAATGATCGAATCCGCACCTTGACGATCAATGTCGAGTTCGGCGGGGCGGGGCATGCCTTTCGGCTGGCGATCGCGCGACGCGGGGTGTTGCTGCCCCTGGGCGGCGTGGCCGCCGCGGCCCGGTTCGACACGGCCGAGGGTCTTCAAACGTTGCCTTCGATCGCGCCCTTCCCGGCACGTCAGGCTTCCCACCCGCTCACTACGGCGCCGCGAAAAGCGCCGGTTCAGGTGGCGCGGCTAAGCGCCTCCGTACCCCAGACCCGCCGGCAAGCCCCCGTTCAAGCCTTTCGGCAGGCGTCGCCGCGTCCCGCCGCGCGAACCGCCACGGTTTATATGCCTCAGACGGCGAAGCCAGCGCTGGTCGTGAAGCAAGCGCTCCAGACCTCGCGACCGGTTCAGCGCCAGGCGGTGCGGTTCGATCCCTATGCTCGGCCGGAAGCCCAGTCTGGGGTCATCGATTGAGGCGCTAGAGCCGCTTGTCGGCCTTGCCCATCCACGACAGCAGCGGAATCAACGGCAGGCCCCAACCCAGGCCGAACACCACGAAATAGGCGAGATGGATGAAGCGGTTTTGCGGCAGGCGGTCGTAGAGGCTGGTGAAGGCCCAGACGTAGGCGGCCAGGAACACCAGGATCCCGATCGAGCCGATCAATTTACGCAGGCGGGCCGGGATGAGAGGAGCGCTCACGCGGTTCTCCGAAAGAGGCCGAGCACGGCCAGGAACAGGATCGCGCCCACACTGGAGACGACCAGTTCGCCGGCGAAGCCGGGCAGATGAAGGTCGATGCGCGAGGCGATGAACGCTCCGATGAACGAGCCGATCACGCCGATCAAGAGCTTGATGAACAGCGAATGGCGGCGGCCCAGCACCAGATCGGCGATCCAGCCGGCCAGGATGCCTATCACCGCCGCCGCGAAAACGCCCATGCCGCTCATTGTCCTTCTCCGCCCCGAGAGCCTGGTTTCTCGCACGAAGCAGAGGCGCCGTCATGCGGGTCGACAGAGACATTGATGCGCGCAAGCGTCGGGCGTAGGGAAGTCACGCCGCATTTCGGCCCAGAAGTGACGCTTTTCCGACCCTATGACGTCTTTCCTGCGTTCCGACCGTTCGCGCGCCGTCGCGATTTGGCTTTTCATCGTCGCCGCCATGGTGTTCGCCATGGTCGTGGTCGGTGGGGCGACCCGTCTGACGGACTCGGGTCTCTCGATCACCCAGTGGAAACCGATCATGGGCGCGCTGCCGCCGATGTCGGAACAGGCCTGGCGTGAGAGTTTCGAGCTCTACAAGAAGATCCCCCAGTATCAGCTGGTGAACCCCGACATGACCCTGGAGGGGTACAAGGGCATCTTCTGGTGGGAATGGGCCCATCGCCTGCTCGGGCGCACGGTGGGCGTGGTGTTCGCCATTCCGTTCGTGGTCTTCCTGATCCGCCGCGACATCCCGCGCCGCCTGATCTGGCGCTGCGCGGTGATGTTGGGCCTGGGCGGCCTGCAAGGTCTCGTCGGCTGGTGGATGGTGTCGAGCGGGCTGTCCGAGCGGGTCTCGGTCGCGCCCGAGCGGCTGATGTTGCATCTGGGCCTGGCCCTGGCCCTGTTCGTCGTCCTGATCTGGACGGCGCTGGACGCCTGGAGCGGGTCGCCCCGCGTCGAGGAGCGCTCGGCCTGGCGTGGCTGGGCGCTGGCGTTCCTGGGCGCGGTGTTCTTCCAGAGCCTCCTGGGCGCGCTGGTGGCCGGCAATGACGCCGGTCTCGTCTACAACGATTGGCCGCTGATGAATGGCCATCTGTTCCCGGCGGACTATGTCGGCCACGGCTTCTGGGGCACGCTGGCTCACAGCCAGGGCGCGGTCCAGCTGCATCACCGCTTGATGGCCTACGCCCTGTTCGTCGGTGGGGTCGTCATCGGCGCCGTCGCCCAGCGCGACCGACCGCTTGCCGCCGGCAGCAAGGCCGTCGCGCTCGGGGTGGCGGTCGTCGTCGCCCTTCAGGCGGGTCTCGGGATCTGGACTCTGATGACCAGCGTACCGATCGCCCTGGGGGTGCTGCACCAGGCGGGGGCAGCTGTGCTGCTGGCCACGGCCACCGTCTTCGCCTGGCGCGTGCGCCGCCCCTGATTTTCCGAGGACTGCAACACAAGGCCGGAACAACTGTCACACGCCGGGCGCAAATCGAGCCGATTCCTCATGGAGCTTGGCCTTGATCCGCCCTCTCGTTCTCGCCCTCGTCGCGTCCGTCGCCGTTCCCGTGCTCGCCCTGGCCCAAACCCCGCCCTCGGTCAGCGCCGCCGATCCCTACTACAAAGCCGGCGAGGCGGCCCTGGCGCGGCAGCTGGCGGTCGTCCCCAATACCGGCAAAGCCAAGAACGTCATCCTGTTCCTGGGCGACGGCATGGGCATTTCGACGGTCACGGCCGGCCGCATCTATGACGGCCAGCTGAAGGGCGTCGATGGCGAGTCGAATTCGCTGGCCTTCGAGACGCTGTCCTACGCGGCGCTCTCCAAGACCTACAGCCACGACACCCAGGTCACCGACAGCGCCGCCGGCATCACGGCGATCATGACCGGCGTGAAGACGCGCAACAAGATCATCGGCCTGACCGGCGCGGCGATCGGCGAGAAGTGCGAAACCGAGACCGGTAATCGCGTCGAGACCCTGGCCGAACTGGCCAAGGCCAAGGGGCTGGCGGCCGGGGTCGTCACCACCACCCGCGTCACCCACGCCACGCCAGCCGGGGCCTATGCCCACACCGCCTATCGCGACTGGGAAGGCGACGGCGACATGCCGGTCGAGGCCCTGCAAGCCGGCTGCAAGGACATCGCCCGCCAGTTGGTCGAGACGCCGGACGCCCTGCGCCTGGACGTCGTCATGGGCGGCGGCCGTTCGCGCTTCCTACCCGAGGACAAGGACGGCAAGCGCGCCGACGGTCGCGACCTGACCGCCGAGTGGCTGAAGGCCGAGGGCGCGGGCTCGTCCTACGTGACTACGGTCGACCAACTTAAGGCCCTGGCGCCCGACACGCGCCACCTGCTGGGCCTGTTCGCGCCCGAGCACCTGCCATACGAGGTCGAGCGCGCGGTGCTGGGGCAGGGCGTGCCGACCCTGGCCGAGATGGCGACGAGCGCCGTCGACGTGCTGTCCAAGAACCCGAACGGCTACTTCCTGCTGGTCGAGGGCGGCAAGATCGACATGGGTAGCCACCTGGGTAACGCCAAGCGCACGCTGAGCGAGACGGTCGAGTTCTCCAAGGCGATCGCCGCCGTGCTGGCCAAGGTCGATCTGAAGGGTACTCTCGTCGTCGTCACCGCCGACCACAGCCATGGCCTGGTGATCTCGGGCTACGCGCCGCGCAACGCCCCGATCCTGGGCGTGGCGGGCAACGAGGGCGAGCCCGCCGTCGCGGGTGACGGCAAGGCCTATACGACGCTGATGTTCGCCACTGGCCCCGGCGGCCCGCTGGGCAACGACACCCGCGCGGATCCGGCCAAGGAGGATATGGACGATATCGATTACCACCAGCAAGCGGCCGTGAACCTGCCCAGCGCCGCCCACGCGGGCGAGGATGTCGGCATCTTCGCCGACGGTCCCCAGGCCTATCTGCTGCGAGGCGTGGTCGAGGAGAGCTACATCTTCCAGGTCATGCGCCACGCCTTCGGCTTCGATGGCTCGATGCCGGCTTCGGCCGCCGCCGCGCCGACCGAAGCGCCCAAGGCCAAGAAGAAGCGCTTCTGGTGATCGCTTAGATCTGCCGTCAGGCCCTGACGGTAGACCATGGCCCCGTGATCGCCAGGGTGATCCCGGGGTTCTGGATATTGACGAACATCGTGCCGCCGTCGGGCGAGAAGCAGGCGCCGGCGAACTCGGAATTGCCGGCGAAGACGTTGCGCCCCAGGGCATAGACCTTGCCCTGGGGCGTCACGCCACGCAGGTGGTTGCGCAGCGTGTCCGAATAGCGGTCCTCGCAGACGATCACGTGGCCCCACGGGGCGACCACCAAGTTGTCGGCATAGTCCAGCACGCGATCGTTCTGGCTTTCCACGAACAGCTGCAGCTTGCCCGGCAGGTCCTTCTCGCCGGCCTGACCCTCGGCGTCCGAAGGAACGTAGCGGAAGATCTGTCCCGAGCCGGCCGCGCCGCCGGCCGTGCAGGCGAAGTAGAGCTCGCCCTGGCCGAAGAACACGCCTTCGCCCCGGCAGAAGACCGCCGCGCCCTTGGCGAAGCCGCGCCGACGCAGATCGTCGTAAGGATTGTCGACGCCATCCAGATCGATCCAGCGCACGGTCTTCCAGGCGCCACGCGGGAAGGTCTTTTCCTCCTGGTTGCGGGTGTCGCCACCTTCGGGCGCATCGACCAGGCCCAAGGCTTGCAGGCGACCGCCAGCGGTCAGGTTGCGACGGTCGTTGGGCAGGAACCGGTAGAAGAGGCCGTCGGCCACGTCCTCGGTCATATAGACCACGCCCGTACGCGGATCGATGCAGGCGGCCTCGTGCTTGAAGCGGCCCAGCGCCGTCAAGGCGATCGGCTGGACCAGGCCGACATGGGCGCTGGGCACCTCGAAGACATAGCCGTGGCTCTTACCGACCTCCAGCCCCGATTCCAGCGTCGTTTCCTCGCAGGTCAGCCAGGATCCCCAGGGCGTGACGCCGCCGGCGCAGTTGACGATGGTGCCGGCCAGGCTGAGGTGCTGACGCTCGGTCTGACGGGTCTTCAGGTTGAAGAGCTGGGTCGTCGTGCCACCGGGCAGGGGCCGCTCGCCGTTGTGGAAGTCCCAGACCTTGGCGCGATCGATGCGATCGACCAGGTGGCCAGAGAGACCGAAGGCGCCGTTGTGCAGATCGCTGACCGACAGTTCGTGGTTGCGCACCAGCAGCACGCGGTCGGCGTCGACAGGAAAGCAGCCCATGCCGTCGGCCTTGCCAGGCACCAGGAAGCCGTCGCTCATCGTCTCGCCAGCCTGGGCGATGACCTGGTAGCGAAAGCCGGCCGGCAGATCGAGCATGCCCTTGGGGTCTTCGACCAGCGGGCCATAGCCCTCGACCTCGTTCAGATAGGTCTCGGCCTCGACCACCTCGTCCTGGGCGCGAGCCGAGAAGGCGTTGAAGGCCAGGCTGGTGGCGGCGGCGCCAAGGAAGCTTCTGCGGGAAAAGGACATGGATCGCGCCCGTGCATGAGGTGACTGCTCGGGCTATGCCCGCCATTGATGACGGTTCGAACAAGGTGTTGCGGTATTATAATACCGTATGCCATATCACATTGTATTATATAGCTTTTGTAAGTTTCTCGGCTCGCTGTTGTTGACAGTCCGCGAACCCTCCTGTACCTGCCGCGCCTCACACGGACGAAGCCGGCTTTCTCGGGTTCGGACGCCTAGAAATTACGGATCAATCCCATGCAAAAGACCACGGCTTCCCTGAAGCCCGCCGAGGTCGAGAAGAAGTGGATCGTGGTCGACGCCCAGGACGCCGTTGTCGGTCGTCTGGCGACGTTCATCGCCATGCGTCTTCGCGGCAAGCACCGTCCTGACTACACCCCGCACGTCGACTGCGGCGACTTCGTCGTCGTGATCAACGCCGACAAGGTGAAGTTCACCGGCAAGAAGCTGGACGACAAGGTCTACTATCGCCACACCGGTCACCCGGGCGGCGTCAAGTCGACCACTCCGCGCAAGGTTCTGGGCGGCAAGTTCCCGGAACGCGTCCTGGAAAAGGCCGTCGAGCGCATGCTGCCGAAGGAAAGCCCGCTTGCTCGCAAGCAGCTGACCCACCTGCTCATCTACAACAACGGCGAGCACCCGCACCAAGCGCAAAGCCCGGAAGTCGTCGACTTCGCGGCGCGCAACGCCAAGAACACCCGGAGCATCTAAGCCATGACCGACGCACAAGGCTTTGACGCGCTGGCCAGCCTGTCCAGCAACCCGGTGGCCGCTTCGGTGGAACCCCAGATCGACGCCCAAGGCCGCGCCTACGCGACCGGCAAGCGTAAGAACGCGATCGCTCGCGTCTGGATCAAGCCGGGCAAGGGTTCGATCACCATCAACGGCCGGGACCAGGAAGTTTACTTCGCCCGTCCGGTGCTGCGCATGATGATCGCCCAGCCCCTGGAAGTGACCGAGCGCCTCGGTCAGTTCGACGTCGTCGTGACCGTGGAAGGCTCGGGCCTCTCGGGCCAAGCCGGCGCCATCCGTCACGGCCTGTCCAAGGCCCTGACCCTTTACGAGCCCGGCCTGCGCCCGGTCCTGAAGCCGCACGGCTTCCTGACCCGCGACAGCCGCGTGGTCGAGCGTAAGAAGTACGGCAAGGCCAAGGCCCGTCGTAGCTTCCAGTTCTCGAAGCGCTAAACGCGGCTCGCACGCGTTTGGAAGAGGGCGCTTCGGTTATCCGAAGCGCCCTTTTTCTTGTCCATTCCATCTCTTGTCTGGATCGGAGTCCGCCATGGCGAACGCCCCCAAGGTCTTCATCGACGGCGAAGCTGGCACGACCGGCCTGCAGATCCGCGAGCGGCTGACTGACCGCACCGACCTGCAGCTGGTCTCGATCGATCCCGACAAGCGCAAGGACGCCGCCGCCCGCGCCGAGATGCTGAATGGCGCCGACGCCGTGATCCTGTGCCTGCCCGATGAGGCGGCCAAGGAAGCCGTGTCGCTGGTGACCAACCCCGACACCGTGATCATCGACGCCTCGACCGCCTATCGCACCGCCGAGGGCTGGGCCTATGGCTTCGCCGAACTCGATAGCGAGCAACGGGGCAAGATCGCCGCGTCCAAGCGCATCTCCAATCCGGGCTGCTATCCGACCGGCGCCATCGCCCTGACGCGGCCGCTGGTCTCGGCCGGCATCCTGCCGCCGGAGCTGCCGGTCTCGTACAACGCCGTCTCGGGCTATAGCGGCGGCGGCAAGGCGATGATCGCCGAGTTCGAGGACGAGGGCGCCGCCAACCACACCAAGGTCCCGTATCGCATCTACGGGCTGTCGATGAGCCACAAGCACGTGCCGGAGATGCAGAAGCACGGCGGCCTGCTGAACCGGCCGATCTTCATGCCGGCCGTGGGCCGTTATCTCCAGGGCATGATCGTCGAGATGCCGCTGTACTTCTCGACCCTGAACGGCGCGCCGTCGCTGGGCGACATCCACGCCGCGCTCTGCAAGCACTACAAGGGCGAGAAGTTCGTCGAGGTCGCCTCGCTGGAGGAGGCCAAGGGTCTGTCGACCCTGGATCCCGAGGGCCTGAACGGCACCAATCGTCTGAAGCTGTTCGTGTTCGGCTCGGACACCAGCGGCCAGGCGCGCCTGGTGGCCTTGCTCGACAACCTGGGCAAGGGCGCGTCGGGCGCGGCGGTTCAGAATCTGAACATCGCCCTAGGCCTGAAGGAAGACGCGGGCCTGTAGTCCTCGGCGTCTACACCCGCCAGCGGTAGTGGCCGGCGGGTTTGTGCAGCTTGAACATCCACAGTGGCTCCTCGCGGACGCCGTCGCCGATGTTGTGCGCCACGCGCGCATGCTGCGGGCCGTCGACCACCACGCCCAAGTGTGGACGGCCGCCGGCGGCCAGCCGCCAGGTCAATACGTCGCCGGGCTGGGGCGCCTCGAAGCCGTCGCCGCCGAACGGCCCCGAGCCGGCGATGGTCAGCCTGGCGTCCTGGCGCGCGAGGAACGTCTCCAGATTCAACACCCGCCGATGGTCGATATTGGCGTCCGGCGCGGTCAGACCCCACGCCCGGCGCGAGGGATAGGCCTCGAAGGCGCGGACCATGTCTTCATGCACACGCTTTTGCAGGTCGATGTTCCAGGCGTCACGGGCGGCGCGGATCAACACGTCCGAGCAGACGCCACGGGTGCGCAGCACGTCGCCGTTCGGATAGCCGATCGACCGGTAGCTGGGATCGTAATCGACCGTGACCCCGATCTGCGCGCGGGCGGCGGCGGCCAGCTTGGCGCCCGCGTTCGGGATCAAGGCATGGCTGAGCCCGCCGCGCACCAGGAACGGCGTGGCGGCGAACATTCCCAAAGCTGTCCGACGGTCGAGCGTAAGCATGGCGCGGAAGCTTAACCGCGATCCTGGCGACTTTTGGGCGAACGCGGGTCTTTGCGCGATCTTAGTTGTCTTCAACCTCCAGAAGACGTGGGCCGGAGCCGCCAGCGCCTAGGGCGTCTCCCGGATTGCGGAGTGGGCAGGCGGTCAGCGACAGGCATCCGCAGCCGATGCAATCGCCCAACTGATCGCGCAACTGGGAGAGGCGGCGAATGCGGACATCCAGCTCGTCGCGCCAGCTGGTGGAAAGTGTCTTCCAGTCGTCGGCGCTGGGTGCGCGGTCGTCGGGCAGGGCGGCCAACGCTTCGCGAATTTCAGAGAGAGGCATGCCGGTGCGTTGAGCCACCTTGATCACCGCCACACGCCGCAGCACGCCGCGTGGATAGCGCCGCTGGTTGCCATCGGTGCGCAGGCTGCGGATCAGTCCCTTGGCCTCGTAAAAATGTAAGGCGGAAACGGCGACGCCACTACGCTTGGCGACTTCGCCGATGCTCAGTGTCGGAGGCGAAGAGGATTTCGACATGGGCGCTTGACCTCAACTATGGTTGAGGTTTTACAGGAGAGGCTCCTCAACAGGCAACCGCCCAGGAGCTTTCATGACCCTCGCCGCTCAAGACCAAGTCGCTGACGCCGTCCAGTCGGCCAAGCCGGCGCTCAGCATCAGCGTCATCCGGATCAAGCCAGGCCACTTCGAAGAGTTCATGGCCCTTCAGATCGCGCATCTGGAGCGTATCCGCGGCACGGTTCCGGGCGTGCGCGGCGGTCGGTTGTTCAAGTCGTCCGAGAAAAATACGATCGTCTTCGTGTCGGCCTTCGAGACGGCGGAGGACAGCGAGCGATTCCGGCAAGACCCGCGGTTCCGCGAGCACCTGATCCGCGCCGGCGCGCTGATCGAGAGCAACGAAGCCTTGTCGGTCGAGCTGGCTTACGAGATCGGTGTGATCTGACGCGGGAGACGTCGCGGCCTCAGGGCTGCGACTTCACCATCACGAAGCTGCCCGGCGCGTCCTCGAGCGGCTTTAAGGGTCCCTTGATTGGATCGCGAGCCGGAATTTGGCTGCCCGAACGCGCCCTCAGCCACGCGGCCCAATGCGGCCACCAGGAGCCGGGATGCTCCTCCGCGCTCGCAATCCAGTCGCCGACGTCGCCGGGCAAGCCGTCGTTGGTCCAGTGCTGGTACTTCTTGGCGTCCGGGTGATTGATCACCCCGGCGATGTGGCCGGAGCCAGCCATGGTGAAGGTCACCGGTCCGCCGAAGGCCTTGGCCCCGCGATAGACGCTGCGGAACGGCGCGATGTGGTCGTCCTTGGACGACTGGACATAGATCGGGGTTTTCACCTTCGACAGGTCCAGTTGCTCGCCGCCCAGGCTGAGCTTACCCGTGGTCAGAGCGTTATCCTTGTAGAAGTTGCGCAGATAGAACAGGTGCAACGACTTGGGCATCCGCGTCTGATCGGCGTTCCAGAACAGCAGGTCGAAGGGGCGGGGCTCCTTGCCCATCAAATAGTTGCTGACGAAGAACGACCAGATCAGGTCATTGCCGCGCAGCGCATTGAACGTGTCGGCCATCGACTGGCTGGGCAGGAAGCCGCCAGCGGCGTCCATCTGCTGTTCGATCGACTGCAGCCATTCCTCGTTGGTGAACAGCAAGAGGTCGCCGGCCTCGGCGAAGTCCTGCTGCGCGGCGAAGAAGGTGGCCGAGTTGATCCGCTTGTCGCCGCGCGCCGCCATGTGGGCCAGGGCGACGGACAACAGCGTGCCGCCAATGCAGTAGCCGACCGTGTTGACCCTATCGACGCCGCACTGGGTCATGACCTGCTGCGTCGCGTCGTAGATGCCCTCGAACATGTAGTCCTCGAAGGTCTTGGCCGCGAGATTCTGGTCCGGATTGACCCAGGAGGCGACGAACACCGTGAAGCCCTGGCCGGTCAGCCAGCGGATCATCGAGTTCTCGGGGCGCAGGTCCAGGATGTAGAACTTGTTGATCCACGGCGGGAAGATCAGCAGCGGGATCTCGTTGACCGTCTCGGTGGTCGGATTGAACTGCAGCAGCTGCAGGATGTCGTTCTGGTAGACGACCTTGCCCGGAGCTGTGGCGACATTCTCCCCGACCTTGAACTTGGCCAGGTCTGTTTGGCTGATCGCCAATTGGCCGCCGCCACGATCGAGGTCGGCCGCGAAGTTCTCCATGCCGCGCACCAGGCTCTGGCCTTGTGTCTGCACCACTTCGCGCAGGGCGGCGGGGTTGGAGATCAGGAAGTTCGACGGCGAAAACGCGTCGGTCAGCATCTTGGTGAAGAACTCGACCCGCCGCTTGCTGGCCGGATCGACGCCGTCGACCTCGGCGATCAGGCCGTTCAGCCAGTTCGACGACAGCAGATAGGACTGCTTCATCAGGTCGAACATCGGGTTGGACGCCCAGTCGGGATCGTTGAAACGCTTGTCGCCGGCGGCCGGCGCGACGACGGGGGAGACCTCTTCGCCGGCGGCGCGACGGGCGGTCGTTTGCCAAAGGTCCATGTACTGGCTGAAGAGATCGGCCTGGGCCCGCATCAGTCGGTCGGGCTGGGCCGCCAAGCGGGACATCACCTCGTTCAGGGCCGGGGCGACGTGGAAAGGATCAGGGCTAAGGGCCGCCGGGCGGTCGGCCTGGCGCAGGGCGGCCTCGGCGATCGCGCCCTGGGCGGTCACCGCGGCGCGCGCCAGGTTGGCCGACAGGGTCTCGACCATCTTCAGCTGGTCGGGCGAGAGCACGGTCTCGAACGGCGGGAAGGGCGGCGCGCCAGGGTTGGCGCCTCCGGACGCTTGCGGCCCTGGAGGCGGAGCGGCCGATTCGGCTTTGGGCGGTGGCGCGCCCTCCGACTTGGTCTTGGACTTCGCGGCCTTGGACCCGGCCTTGGCCTTGGGTTCGGTTGTCTCGACCTTGGGAGCGGCTTTCTTCTTAGGCTTTGAAGCCGCCTTCGCCGTGGCCATGAGGTTTCCTCCGCTTGTCCAGGGGCAGTTCGCGAAAAGCGGCGCCGAACGCCTTTCACTCGCCGCGATCATCGCATAAGACCAGAACCAATGAACGGCGAAACCCGCAAAATCGTACGTATCGCTCTAACCGTCGGCCTCGCCGCCGGCGCGGCCGCATGCGTCGCCAGCCCGTTCACGACGGCCAAGGTCGATCCCAGCTCGCCCGTCGCCGCCTCGGCGACCGCCGCGGCCAAGACCAAGGCCTCCTACCGCAAGTTTTCGGACATTCCGGCGATTCCGACCGACGTCCCGACCGCCGACCAGATCCGCGCGGCCGTCGTCAAGCAACAGGTCGCCGGTGAGGCTCTGACCAAGGCCGTCGCTCCGGGCACTTGGGAGCTGAAGGACACCGAGGCCTACGCCTCGAAGGCGCGTCGCGAGGTCAAGCCGCCGGCCTTCGAAGCGCCGACCGACGCCGATCGCGCCGCCACTGAAGCCTTCGCGCGCGCAGCCCGCGGCCGAGCTAGCGCGCCTCCGTCCCAGCCCTGACAGGGCGACGGAGGCATAATCTTCCTTGAACCGGCTTGGCTCGCCCCCGCTTGGGGTCTATCCATGCCCGACTTTCCGCTCCCAAAGCGCCGAAGCGGCGCATAGAGCCCTCATGAGCACCGATTTCCACCGCATCCGCCGTCTGCCGCCGTACGTCTTCGAAGAGGTCAACAAGATCAAGGCGCGCCTCCGCGCCGAGGGGACCGACATCATCGACTTCGGCATGGGCAATCCGGACATGCCCACGCCACAGCACATCGTCGACAAGCTGATCGAGACGGCGCGCGATCCCAAGGCGGGGCGTTACTCCGCCTCGAAGGGCATCCCTGGCCTGCGCAAGGCGATGGCCAACTATTACGGCCGCCGCTTCGGCGTGAAGCTGAACCCCGACACCGAGGTGATCGCCACCCTCGGATCCAAGGAAGGCTTCGCCAACCTGGCCCAGGCCCTGACCGGTCCGGGCGACGTGATCATCTGCCCGAACCCGGCCTATCCGATCCACGCCTTCGGCTTCATCATGGCCGGCGGCATCATCCGCCACGTGCCGGCTCTCTCGCCGGAAGAGTACCTGTCCAATATCAGCCGCGCGGTGAAACACTCGGTGCCGCCGCCCAGCGTGCTGATCCTGTCCTATCCGTCGAATCCGACCGCCCAGTGGGTCGACCTGGACTTTTACAAGGACGCGGTCGCTCTGGCGAAGAAGCACGACCTGCTGGTCATCAGCGACGTGGCCTACGGCGAGATCTATTTCGACAACAACCCGCCGCCGTCGATCCTGCAGGTCGAGGGCGCAAAGGACATCGCCGTCGAGGTCAACTCGCTGTCGAAGACCTACGCCATGGCCGGCTGGCGCGTCGGCATGGTGGTCGGCAACGCCCGCATCTGCGCGGCCCTGGCGCGCGTGAAGTCGTACCTGGACTACGGGGCCTATACGCCGGTGCAGGTCGCGGCCGCCGCGGCGCTGAACGGTCCGCAGGACTGCGTCGACGAGATCCGCGGCATCTACAAGAGCCGGCGCGACACCCTGATCAAATCGATGAAGGGCGCGGGTTGGGACATCCCCAATCCGCCGGCCTCGATGTTCGCTTGGGCCAAGATCCCCGAACAGTACCGCGAGGCCGGCTCGATGCTGTTCTCGCGTCTGCTGATCGAGGAAGCCGGCGTCGCCGTCGCTCCGGGCATCGGCTTCGGCGAATATGGCGAGGGCTATGTCCGGATCGGCCTAGTCGAGAACGAGCACCGCATCCGCCAGGCGGCGCGCAACGTGAAGAAATTCATCGCCAACGCCGACACCATCCTGGCCAAGGCCCACAACACGATGGAACAGGCCTGAACAGGGCTCGTCCGGACGGCGTAACGAGGATTCGAAGATGACGAACAAGACCTGGCGCGTCGGCGTCGCGGGCCTGGGCACCGTGGGCGGCGGCCTCCTGCAGTTCCTGGCCGAGCGCCCGGGCTTCGCGCCTGCTGGCGATCGCGCCGTGGTCACCGCCGTCTCGGCCCGCTCCAAGTCGCGGCCGCGCACGGTCGACATTTCCAATCTCGCCTGGTTCGACGATCCGGTGGCGCTGGCCGCCTCGCCGGACGTCGACATCTTCGTCGAACTGGTCGGCGGCTCGGACGGTCCGGCCAAGGCCGCCGTCGAGACAGCTTTGAAGGCCGGCAAACCGGTGGTCACGGCCAACAAGGCGCTGATCGCCGAGCACGGCGCCGAGCTGGCCGCCCTGGCGGAAGCTAATGGCGCGCCGCTGCTGTTCGAGGCCGCGGTGATGGGCGGCGTGCCCGCCGTGAAGATGATGCGCGAAGCCCTGGTCGGCGACGACATCGTCTCTGTGGCCGGCATCCTCAACGGCACCTGCAACTTCATCCTCTCGGAGATGGAGAAGACCGGTCGCTCGTTCGCCGACGTGCTGCGCGAGGCCCAGGGGCTGGGCTATGCCGAGGCCGATCCGACCATGGACGTCGGCGGTTTCGACGCCGGCCACAAGATCAGCATCCTGGCCGCCTTGGCCTTCGGCTGCGCCCCCAACTTCGCGGCCGCCGAGATCGAGGGCATCAGCGACGTCGAACTGCTCGACATCAAGCTGGCCAAGGACCTGGGCTATCGCATCAAGCTGGTGGCCAGCGCCGCCAAGACCGATGACGGCGTCGCGGTGAAGGTGCATCCGTCGCTGATTCCGCTCGAGCATCCCCTGGCCCAGGCGGGCGGGGCGCTGAACGCGCTGTTCATCGAGGGCAAGCGGATCGGCCGGATCTTCGTCCAGGGACCTGGCGCCGGCGCGGGCCCCACCGCCGCCGCCGTGGCCGCCGACATCGCCGACGTGATGACCCAGGCCGTGCGCCCGGTGTTCCAGGCCCCGGCCGGTGATCTGGCCTCGTTCACGCCGATCGATCCGGCTCGCGCGGTGGGCAAGGCCTATCTGCGCGTCATGGTCCAGGACCAACCGGGCGTGATCGCCGCCATCTCCGAAACCCTGGCCGAATGCGGTGTTTCGATCGACAGCTTTCTGCAAAAGCCCGTCGAAGGCGCGGGGGGCGTGCCGATCGTGCTCGTTACCCATGCGACGCCAGAATCGAACCTCCTGGACGCGATTAGCCGCATCGAAAAGCTGCAGACCGTGCTAGAGCGTCCCCGCCTTCTGCGCGTCGCGCGCATCTAAACGACCCGCCGAAAAGGCGGGCGCCGAAGGCGACATTGGGAACAAGGCCTCCTTTTCCGGGGAGGCCGGGAGAGACGGATGAGTTCGAACACCCTGGACCGCTCGCTGGTCCTGGACGCGGTTCGCGTGACCGAAGCCGCCGCGATCGCGTCGTGGACGATGCTGGGACGCGGCGACGAAATGGCCGCCGACCAGGCCGCCGTCGATGCGATGCGCAACGCCTTGAACGAGCTGAACATCGACGGCGAAATCGTCATCGGTGAAGGCGAGCGCGACGAGGCGCCGATGCTCTATATCGGCGAGAAGGTCGGCACCGGGAAGGGCCCCAAGGTCGATATCGCCCTCGATCCGCTGGAAGGCACCACTCTGGCGGCCAAGTCGCAGCCCAACGCCCTGACCGTGATGGCCTGGGCCCCAAAGGGCACGCTGTTGAACGCGCCCGACACCTACATGGACAAGATCGCCTGCGGCCCCGGCCTGCCGGCGGGCGTCATCGATCTCGACAAATCGCCGGCCGAGAACATCAGGGCCCTGGCCGAGGCCAAGGGCGTCGCGCCGACCGAGATCACGGTCTGCGTGCTGGATCGGCCGCGCCACGCCGAGATCATCGCCAATGTCCGCGCCGCCGGCGCGCGCATCCATCTGATCACCGACGGCGATGTGGCCGGCGTGATCAACACCACTGATCCGTCGACCGGCATCGACCTCTATCTGGGCTCGGGCGGCGCGCCGGAGGGCGTGCTGGCCTGCGCGGCCCTGAAATGCGTCGGCGGCCAGTTCCAAGGGCGCCTGCTGTTCCGCAACGGCGACGAGCGCGCCCGCGCCGCCAAGTGGGGCATCACCGAGCTCGACAAGAAGTACGACCTGCACGAGATCGTCCGCGATGAGGCGATCTTCGCCGCTACGGGCGTGACTCGTGGCGGCTTGGTGGACGGCGTCGTCTACCGTGATGGCTGCGTCCACACCCACACCCTAGTGATGAACTCCTCGACGGGCACTGTCCGCGAGGTCCGCATGAAGCGGAAGGTCTGAGACCTTCCTGTCACGGCCGTCCTGTAAGGGCGGCCGTTCCGCTTTCTGGTTTTGAGGTTCCCATGACTTCCTTTGTCGACTTGGCCGCATGGCTCGCGGCGGAGCCGGCGGACGCCGCCCTCAAGGAGGTCGTCCAGACGATCGCGGCGACCTGCGCCCAGATCAGCCGCGTCGTCGCCTCCGGCGCCTTGTCGGGCAGCCTGGGCGCGGCCGGCAGCACCAACGTCCAGGACGAGGAGCAAAAGAAGCTCGACGTCATCACCAACGACATGCTGAGCGAGGCCCTGAAGGGCTGCGCGCCTGTCGCCGGACTGGCCTCGGAAGAGCTGGAAGAGATCGAGCCTACCGGCCGCGTCGGCGGCTATCTGGTGACCTTCGACCCGCTGGACGGCTCCAGCAACATCGACGTCAATGTCTCGGTCGGCACCATCTTCTCGGTGCTTCCGGCGCCGGCCGACCATGCGCCGGCGGAGGCCGACTTCCTGCAGCCGGGCGGCAACCAGGTCGCCGCCGGCTACGCGGTCTATGGCCCGCAGACCATGCTGGTCCTGACGCTGTCGAACGGCGTCAACGCCTTCACGCTCGACGCCGAGGGCCAATGGCTGCTGACTCATCCATCGCTCAGCGTGAAGGCCGACACGGCCGAGTTCGCGATCAACATGTCGAACCAGCGCCACTGGGCTGAGCCGGTGCGCCGCTATATCGACGGCTGCCTGAGCGGCAAGGATGGTCCGCGGGCCAAGAACTTCAACATGCGCTGGATCGCCTCGATGGTGGCCGACGTCCATCGGATCATGATGCGCGGCGGGATCTTCCTGTATCCGTGGGACGCTCGCGAGCCCGAAAAGCCCGGCAAGCTGCGCCTGATGTACGAGGCCAACCCGATGGCTCTCGTTGTCGAACGGGCCGGCGGCAAGGCCACCGACGGTGTCACGCGCATCCTCGACATCAAGCCGACCAAGCTGCATCAGCGCGTGCCGGTGGTGCTGGGCTCGGCCAACGAGGTCGAGGCCGTGCGGACGGAAATGAACGCCTAGCGCCTCCTCACGTCCGGGACTGTCGCCGCCGCGTCGTAGAGCGAATCCGTACGAACGAGTAGTCTGCCGCCATGGCCGCTGACGGTGTCTCCAATATCGCCCCCGACGCCTTCCTGGGTGTCGAACGTTCGCTGAGCGGCCGCGCCTGGCGCGAACGCCCGGCGGACCTCGCCGTCGTGCGCGACCTGCAGCAGCGCCACGGGCTGATCGAGCCCCTGGCCCGGGCCCTAGTGTCGCGCGGCGTTTCGCTGGACGGCGCCGAGCATTATCTGCGCCCGACCTTGAAGGCGTTGTTCCCCGACCCCTCCAGTTTCACCGACATGGATCGGGCGGCCGAGATCCTGATCGACGCGCTGGAGCAGGGGCGGCCGACCATGGTCTTCGCCGACTATGACGTCGACGGGGCCACCAGCGCCGCCCAGCTGGTGCGCTGGTTCCGGTACATGGGCGTTGAGTTGCCCATCTACATTCCCGATCGCCTGACCGAGGGTTACGGCCCCAGTCCGGCGGCGTTCCGCACCATTCGCGAGGGCGGGGCCGAACTGGTCGTCACCCTCGACTGCGGCGCGGCCGCCTATGACGCCATCGCCAGCGCCGCCGAGATCGGCCTCGAGGTCGTAGTCATCGACCACCACCTGATGCGCGAGGATCCGCCGGCCGCCGCCGCCGTGGTCAATCCCAACCGGCCGGGTTGCCAGAGCGGGCAGGGGGTCTTGGCCGCCGCCGGCGTGACGTTCGTGCTGCTGGCCGCTCTGAACCGCGAAGCGCGTAAACGCGGCCTGTTCACCGACGAGCGTCCGCAGCCGGACCCGCGCCAATGGCTGGACCTCGTCGCTCTCGGCGAGGTCTGCGACGTCACCCAGCTGGTCGGGTTCAACCGCGCCCTGACGGCGCTAGGGCTGCGAACCATGGGGGCGTGGGCCAATCCGGGGCTGAAGGCCCTGTTCGCGGTGGGCAAGGGCTCGGGGGATCCGTCCGTGTTCCACGCCGGCTTCATTCTGGGGCCTCGGATCAACGCCGGCGGCCGCATCGGGCGCTCGGATCTCGGCGCGCGCCTGCTGTCGACCGATGATCCTCTGGAAGCCGCCGCCCTGGCCGAGGAGCTGGATGGCCTCAATACCGAGCGCAAGGCGGTCGAGGCCGCCGTGGTCGAGGAGGCCGCGGCCGTGCTCGAGCGTGGCAACTTCAATACCGACGCGCCAGTGATCGTCGTGGCGGGCGAGGGCTGGCACCCCGGCGTGATCGGCATCGTCGCCGGCCGTCTGCGCGAGCGCTATCGCAAGCCCGTCGTGGTGATCGGCGTCGATCGCGCCGCCAATGTCGGCAAGGGTTCGGGGCGATCGCAGCCGGGCGTGAACCTCGGCAGGGCGATCCAGGCCGCCTTCGAGGCGGGCCTGTTGATGGCCGGCGGTGGTCACGCCATGGCGGCGGGCCTGTCGATCCGTCCTGAGATGATTCCCGAATTCCGCGCCTTCCTGGAGGAGCGGCTGGCCGGCGAGATGGAAGCGGTCGGCGTCGAAGCGGTAGAGATCGACGCCCTGGTCCAGCCGCGCGCGGCGAATCGAGCGCTGTTGGATGACTTCCAGCGCTTGGCCCCGTTCGGCCCGGGCAATCCCGAGCCGATGTTCGCCTTGACCCAGGTGCGCCCCGATCGCGTCTCGGCCCTGAAGGGCGGGCACGTGCGCCTCGACCTCGTCGGGCCCACGGGCGACCGGATCAAGGCCATCAGTTGGCGCAGCGCCGAGACGCCGCTGGGCCAGCGCCTGTTGGCCGGTGGGGGGACTCTGGACGTGGCGGGCAAGCTGAAGCCGGACGACTACATGGGCCGCAACGGCGTCCAGCTGGAGATCGAGGACGCCCACGATCCCAGGGCGCGTTACGCACTCTAGCTGGGCGGCGTAGACGGACTGAAAAAACGGCTTCGAGCGGGTTGCGCACCCCAAACGACGCGGCTATACACCCGCTTCCTCGCGGGGCCGTGGTCCCTTCGTCTATCGGTTAGGACGCCAGATTTTCAATCTGGAGAGAGGGGTTCGACTCCCCTAGGGACTGCCACCCGCGAGGCCATATCTCGACGATGTTCCGCTTCGGCGTGACGTGGTCCCTTCGTCTATCGGTTAGGACGCCAGATTTTCAATCTGGAGAGAGGGGTTCGACTCCCCTAGGGACTGCCATCTTCGGCTGTATTTCAGAATTATTGCCAGAGTGTAGCTGCGGCGAAATGTCGCGGATCGCACCCGCACGTCATTTTGACGTGATTTCGTCATTGACGGCTCTCGTCACGCGAGAACACTGTTCTCGTAGTGCTCGCTCCGATGGGCTGATTGGGCGAGCCAGAGGGGTGGGATGTCTGGTTATGATTTCGAGGACGCTGCGGCGCACGAAGAGTTCGTGCGCATCAGCGGGAGGGTGAAGTGGTTCGACGCCGGCAAGGGTTACGGGTTCATCGTACCGGATGATCCGGGCCAGACCGGGCTGAAGGACGTGCTTCTGCATGTGACATCGCTGCGCAACTGCGGCCGCGAAACCGCCATGGAGGGGGCGGTGATCGTGTGCGACGTGGTGCGGAGACCGAAAGGCTGGCAGGTCAGCGAAGTCGTCGATCTCGACGAAAGTTGCGCGCCCGTGCCGCTCGAGCGGCAAAAGCGAACTTTCGCTGACGGGCCGCCACGCCGCGACCCCCTCAGGGAAGGTCATGGGCGTCACGCCCTGACCCCCGAGGGACCGGCCGAGCATGCCAAGGTCAAGTGGTTCAACCGCACCAAGGGCTACGGCTTCGTGATTCGCGACGCCGAGCCGGGCGACATCTTCGTGCATATCGAGACGCTCCGTCGGGGCGGACTTGAGGACCTGCAGCCGGGCGATGACGTCTTGGTGCGGTTCGCGCGGGGGCCCAAGGGCCTGGTGGTCGCGGAAATCACCGCCGGAGACGTCTGACTTTCGCCGCCTTGACCCGGACGCTAGTCTCCCTGGAGGCGGGCATTCGGCGAGGTGACATGTGGCGCGACGGATGATCGACAGGCGAGGGCTGCTCGCCGGGTTGGCGCTTGGCGCCTGCGCGGGCGGAGAGGTCTGGGCCGCGCCGCGGCTGGAGGCGATGGAGATCGTCACCAGCCGCGGGCGCGCGCGCTTTCAGGTCGAGATCGCCGCCACCCGGGCCGAACAGCAGCGGGGGCTGATGTTCCGCAAGGCCCTCGCGCCCGACCGGGGGATGCTGTTCATTTACAAACGGCCGCAGCCGGCGGCCTATTGGATGAAGAACACGCTGATCCCGCTGGATATCATCTACATCCAGCCCGACGGCAGGATCCTGTCGATCGTCCGCAACGCTCGTCCTCATGACGAGACGCCCCTGTCGTCAGGAGGCTTGGTGCTGGGCGTGCTTGAGATCGCCGGCGGTCGCGCGGCGCAGCTCGGCGTTCTGCCAGGCGACCGCGTGCTGCACCGGATCTTTCCGAAGGCGTGAACAAGACGCGAAGTTGAGCGCGGCCTTTGTTGATCCGCGCGCCGAACCCCTGTAGAGCACGCGCCTGCCGATGTTTCGGAGCGTAGCGCAGTCTGGTAGCGCGCCTGGTTTGGGACCAGGATGTCGCAGGTTCGAATCCTGCCGCTCCGACCATCGGCAAGTACTTTGGGAGAGGTCCATGCTGGCCCGCATCTATCGCCCCGCCAAGAACGCCATGCAGTCCGGCAAGGCCAAGACCAAGGACTGGGTGCTGGAGTTCGAACCGGCCTCGGCCCGCAAGTCCGATCCTCTGATGGGCTGGACCCAGTCCAGCGACATGAACGGCCAGGTCCGCTTGACTTTCGAGACCCGCGACGAAGCCGTGGCCTACGCCCAGCGCCACGAGATCGCGTTCCAGCTGTTCGAGGCCAAGACCCCCAAGCGGATCATCAAGGCCTACGCCGACAACTTCGCGGCCAACCGCAAGCAGCCTTGGACCCACTAAGGCCTTCGTCGAAGGTCCGGCGCGCGCGCCCTTAGCTCAGCTGGATAGAGCACTCGCCTTCTAAGCGAGCGGTCGCAGGTTCGAATCCTGCAGGGCGCGCCAACTCCACCGATTGTACGATGTGGCCACGCAGGAGGCGTCGTCGCGCGGATTTCAATAGGGCCGAGTAGGTCGTACCTTTCCTTCACTCGAGAGATCATTGTGGCCAGGCGGCCTGGACGACGCCCAGCGCCTAACGACACTCTTCCTTTGTCGCCCCTTACTGGCGCGCTCAGCCTCAGCGCTACCGGCGGGATGTTCGTCATGAAACGTGTAGTTCCAGTCCTAGTCGCCCTGGTACTGCGGTGCTTGCACCGCTGAGCGCTGCGAGCGCCGCGTCGTTGACGCCCACCTCTTCGAACTTCGTCTGACAGGCGCACTTACCGTGAACGTCTTCAGTGGCAGTGTTAAATATACATGCCACCTGAACAACCTTACGGGAACAGTCACCGGCCGACTGGGCGCTCCATCCTAAATCTCGATCGCGCCGCACGATGATCGCCGAGGGCGGCCTCGATCACGCGGATATCCTTCGGGGCGCGCTCTATGCGCCTCCGCGACTGGCGCGCAAGCGTTCGTGCTCATAGCCTGGCGTGATGCTGCGCGATCACGGGCCTCAATGGATAGACGACGCGTTCAGCGTGGCCCGGTCGTTCAAGGCGACGACGCGCCGCGCCTCCGGCGCCAAACATTCGGTGTACGTCGTTCTGCTCTATGACCCGCGGCGCGCAGAGCCCTGGGGCCTCTATGTCGGGCAGACCGCACGCGATCCGGATCTGCGCTTCGACCAACACAAGACAGGGTACAAATCCAGCAGCGCCGCGCGCCGTTTTGGCGTTCGGCTCCTGCCCGACATGGTCGCGCACCTCAATCCCATGCGGCAATGGGAGTCCTTGGATCTCGAAGAGGCGCTGGCCGAGGCGTTGCGCGCCGCTGGCGTCGCCTGGGTCGAAGGCGGCCACTAGCGCATCCCGCGGCCGAGGGCGTCGGCAATAACCCGATGTCCTGCTTGGGACGGGTTTGACGATCGATCTAGATCAGGGCGTCGATAGCCTGACCGGCTTCATAGACGTCGGTCGTCTGGCCTAACGCCGTCTTGGCTTTCTCTTTTGCGTCGGCGCGCTCTTCGGCCTCGAGGCGCCGATCCGCAGCGCTTTGAAGCATTTTCAAAGCCGCTTCGGCCACGCCGCCTTCGTCGTTTCGTCCTAAGGTCAACGTGACCGTCGCGCCGGGATCTCCGGAAGCCGACGGCTCCGCGCCGTCCTTCGATCGCGCCATCACCGCCTTGGCTTCATCGGTAAGCGTGACCTTCACAGCCGACCGTTTGGGCGCTTCGGCTGCAAGCTGCTGGTCGCGCGCCTCGACGTTCTGCTGGAGAAACGCCTTCCAGCCGTCCAGCGATGCTGTTTGATCCAGGCTGGCGGTCCCCGCGAAAATCATCTTCTGCTGGGTGGCTGGCAGACCGTTCAAATAGCCCAGCTGATCGGCCATGACGTTGCCGTTGCGCCCGCCACGCATGCCGCGCGCATTGAAATCATCGGCGGCCTGCCGGATTTGCTTGGCCACGTCAGAACCGTCCAAGACGGCGTTTACCGCGTCGCGGTCGGCCTGGGTGCTCTGCTGGAACCAGCCCGAACCCGCGCTGGCCGACTGGGCCATGGCCTTGGAGATGGCGATATAGGCCTCGACCTTCTGGTCGTTCGTGGCGCCGGAATCGTCGGCGAGGATCGCGGCTTGGCGCTTAACCTGGTCAACCAGCGGCGACCCCGTCTGGGCTGTCGCGTTCGGCGTGATCGCGGACGAAACTTGCATGACAACTCCACCCGAAAAGCTAGCGGGATCGCGATAGCGATCCCACTAGCACTACCAATGGTACATAAATGGCCGCTTAATAGCCGGCGCTCATGTTGAAATCGTAGCTGCCGTCCAGGTTGGATGTGCTGGGCACCGCGCCCACGCAGATCACCGAAGCGGCGCGCGGCCCGGCGGTCGTGACCGACGAAGAGAAGGCCATGTTCCCGAAGCTGTTCTGATAGGCGTACGAGCTGAAGGTGCAGCTGGTGCCGTCGCTGCTGTCGGTCCATCTCACCGAATAGCTGGTCGGAGCCTTGTTCGGCGCGGTGTAGTAGCCGGACTTCGTGCCGCCCGCCGGGTTGGACGACGGCGGAATGGTCGCCCAGGTCCCACCGGACATCGTTTCGTTGCTCTTCGTCCAGGTCGATGGGCTGTTGTTCTTGAAGATCACGAAATCGTAGGCGGTGGCGGAAGCCGAACCCGCCATGGCGACGCCGACCAGCAGAGCGGCGGCGGACAGGAGGAGTTTACGCATGGGTGTTCTCCAGAAGCACGACCTTACGTCGCGGAGCTCAGCTTATGCGCGAGCTTACTCGCTTCAAGGATTAAATTTTTATAAAACGACCTTTACGATAGTTCTCGAAGCTTGATTTATTGTCCATGCCGCCACGTCAGCGGTTGGGAGCGTCCGGTTGAGCGGGTTTTCGGTGGATCGCGTGCAGTCCTGGCCTTCTGGCGCAAGGCGCCCCTAAGTATGGCGTGGACACCGCAGGTCCCCGCCAGCGCCGCGATCGAGATCCCCGCCCAGCCCGGGCAAGCGATGGCGTCTCGCCGCACGGACACACAGGCCGGCGCGCCCAACTGGGTTGAGGGCGTCGAGGTTGTCGCACGACGCGGCGCGACGCGTTTCGCGCCCGAGCGTGAATACGGCGCCGAAGAGATCGACACTCTGGGCGCTAGCGATATCGGCGAGGTGATCGGGCGGTTCAACGATGCGGCCGGCGGCCGCGGCTCGCCCGTCGTCATCGTCAACGGCCAGCGTTTGGCCGATCCCGACGCCTTCCTGCCTTTTCCGCCTGACGCGCTCGCCCGTGTTGAAATGCTTCCGCCGGCCGCCGCGGCCGCCTACGGGAGCGCCGATCCGTCGCGCCGGGTCATCAACATCGTGCTGCAGCGGCGCTTCGACGGGCGCGACGCCAGCGCCAGCCTGGCGCGTCCAACCTTCGGCGACCAGGCGAGCAGCGGCGGCGACCTGCGCCGAGCGCAAATCGTGGATCTGAACACCAGCCGCCTTGGATTACGGCTCTCTCGCGACACCTCGTTGCGCGCCGACGAACGGCCCGACTACAGGCGCGATCATCCCGAGAGCGGCGGGACGTCGCTCCGCCCGCAATCGAACCGAACCACACTCGACTTGAGC
This sequence comes from Caulobacter sp. Root343, assembly GCF_001425745.1. Lineage (GTDB taxonomy): Bacteria > Pseudomonadota > Alphaproteobacteria > Caulobacterales > Caulobacteraceae > Caulobacter. The sequence continues at coordinate 81,323 of NZ_LMDF01000007.1, forward strand.
CTTACCCGCATGATCGGCGCCTGGAACGGGTCGCTTGTGGCCAATGCGCAAAAGCAGACCTCGACCTTCGTTTCCAACACGGGCGGGCGGGACATTAGGAGCCGGACGGATCAGCGGGCCTTGGCGCTCAACAGCGGCCTTGGCGGGCAAGCCTTGGGCTGGTCCGTTCGCGGCGCCTTGACCGGTCAGGTGTCGCGCGTCCAATCCGCGGGCCTGAGCCCGGCGCGGACCGACAGCCACGCCGTCTACACGACCCTCTCGATGGATCGCAGCCTGTTGAGGCTTCCGGCCGGCCCGATCACGCTGGACGTATCGGGTCAGGCCTCGCGCTCGCGCGCGTCGACCCGCCTGCCGGGCACCAGGCGCGGCTACGCCAGCCAGACCGCGAGCGCGGGTTTCCAGCTCTCCGTCCCGATTTCTCGATCGGCGCCGACGCCGACCACGGATCGCCGCGGCGTTGGCGATCTGTCCATCAACCTCGGCGCCGCGGAGCGGTCGACGGGTGCGGCGCGTGGAACAGACATCAATACGAGCTTCTATTGGACGCCGATCCAGGCTCTGGGCGTCAATGGCGCCTGGTCAAGATCCATCAACGCCCCGAGCGACGACCAGCGCTTTGCTCCGTCTGTCTATGCCGAGCCGATTACTGTCTTTGATTTTCGCACGGGCCGGTCGGTCACCGTACTGCCGCTGACCGGCGGCAACCCTGATCTGCGGTCGCCAAAACGGGAAAGCCAAATGATCGGCGTTTCCATGGGGCCGTTCGGCGCTGGCCGTATGTTCGGAAGCCTTAGCTATCGTCGGAGCGCGGCCACGGATGAAATCGGCGTGCTCTCGGAACCGACCCTCGACATCGAAGCGGCCTTTCCGGATCGGTTCGGACGCAACACCGAAGGTGTTCTGGTGAGTGTCGACCGGCGCCCGATCAATTTCGCGTCCGACATCTCGAAGAGCTTGACCACGACCTTGACCGCGACGCTGCCGCTTCCCAAGCCCGGGTCTGCGGGCCCGAGCGCCCTGCAGCTCTCGTTGAACCATGTCTGGCGCCTGAAAGAGGTCATGCGCGTCCATCCGGGTCTGCCGCCCATGGATCGCCTCGCGGGAGACGGCGGCGCAGCGCCCCGCCAAGAGCTCAGTCTTCGCGCCACCGCCCGCCGCGGGCGCATAGGCGGGGACCTGAGCGTCCATTGGAAGGACGCTTATCGGATACGGGCTCAAAGCGGACACGACGGGGCGCGAGACCTCAAGGTGGGCGCCGTTAGCAGGGTGAACCTAAAGCTCACCTACATCTTCAGTACAGCCGCAGGCGCGTCCTCCAGGCGTGGGCAGGGCGCAACCCTAACGATCGACGTCGACAACCTATTTGATGCCCGTCCACGCGCGCGCCTCGACGACGGCGCGCCCGCGCCAGGTTATGGACGAGACGATCGCGACCCGGTCGGTCGCCTTGTTCGGGTGGCGGTCGCATCACGCTTCTAGGGCTCGCCGCAACCGATCCGCCGGGACGCGCGCTCGTCCGCGAGCAAGGATTTCAGACCCCGCTGAATTGCTAGCGGCCACCCATAGTTCTCCGCAGCGCGCTCGGGGATGTCTCGACCGAATGCTTCCAGAGTCATGCGGCGGCTGCGGGAGTCGACGATCGTTGAACGGCGAAACGCATCTGGGAAAAACTTCCTGTCGCGGCCGGCCTGGCCGGCGGACAGGTAGGAATGGGGAAGCCGTGCTTAAAAGCGGCTCAGGGGTTTGCGCGAGAAGCCAACACGACTTCTGCGGTGCGGACGACAGTCGCATATTCGCCATTCAGGTTCGACAGGGCGGTCACGTGCCAATCCTCCGCGGAGCGCGGAACGCCCAGGATGTCGACTTTATCGTAGGTGTAGCAGGCGTCGCCGGGCAGGGTGACTTCGAACCCAAGGCAGAACGCCGCGCGCACGGTGGCCTCCACAGAGTTGTTGGTGCTAACGCCTGCGACGACCAAGCGTGCGATGCCGCGAACCCGCAGCCAGCGCTCCAGGCCACTGTTGGCGAAGGCGTCGTTGACGTTCTTCTCCAGCCTATGCTCGTGCGCTAGAGGCTCGAAGCGGGGCTGAAATTCACACTTCTCAGACCCCGGCCAGAACGGGCTCCCAGGCTGACGGGACATGTGGCGCACATGGACGATAGGCAAGTCCCACTCGCGCCAGACCGCCAGCAGTCGAGCGATGTTGTCCTCGGCTCCTGGGTTGTTTCGAGCCCCAGTGTTTTCCGGCAGCATGCCCCGTTGCATGTCGACGATGATTAGGGCGACAGGGCTGGACATCGATCGCTCGTGCATGGACTGGAGGGGCCAAGCTTAGGGGCAGAGCTCTCGGCCCGCCATGGACTTGATCCCGCCATCAGTGTTGGCGCGCGAGATTGACCAGCGCCCTGAGGCGAACCGGCCAACCCACAGCTGATGAACTCTTTACGGCTCGACGGTCAGGCTATCGACGCTCCGCATAATTTTGTAAGCCGTCGATTGTCGTGAAAGGATCCGCATGCCCACTCGGCGGAACACTCTAGTGCTTCTGGGCGCGGCCGCGAGCGCGACTGGCGTGAATGTCGACGCTGAGGGCCGGTCAGTGGATTCCGCCGTGATTTGGCCGCGGCCCGCGCACCGTGACATCCCGACGCCAGACTGGGGCCCGTATAGCGACCATTGGAACGGGGTTTCCCACATCACGGACCGTGAGCGTGGACTGCGGATGGATTTCGCGCTCACGCCAGCCATCCTGCGGCGGGAGAGTTTAGTCCCGTTCGCGCATAGCGGCCTGGGCATGCAGCCGGTGCGCGCGGACCCGGACCTGAGCTACTACGCATGGCTCTATCGGCTCGAAGCGGGCGTTGAAGTTCGCCTCGAATGGCTGCGCCTGTCCGAGGCGGGAGGCGTGCTCAGGGCCCGTGTTCGCAACCTCTCCGATGTCGCCTGTCCTGTTGTTCTGAACTGGACCGCGCGGCTTTGCCCGCCCCCGTGCCCGGCCCGCCTCGAGCGCCCGCGATCGTCGGGCATTGCTCACCTGGCGGTCCCACGCACGCCCCTGCGACCGGCGCGTGTGTCGCTGCCCATCGATGCGGTCTGGGTCAACGCGCTCTTCTACGACCATTTCCAATGGGCCAAGCCGGGTCCGGATGAGAGCCTTCCGTACGACGGCCGCCGCCACGGCGAGGTGGTGGAGCACGGCTTCGTCGATGGGTGTGGAATTGGCCAGGGTTTTGGGCGCGAGAAAGGCGACCAGATCCGCTGGCGGGTGAAGCTGACCAAGCCCCTCGCCAACGCGGTCGTGCGCCTTCGATATCGCTGCGCGTTCCCTTCCGCCAGTTTCGTGGCGAGCGGGCTTTTCTCAGGTGTCGTCACGCTGGCCGGCGGAGATGATCCGCAAGCCTTCATGGAACGCGATCTCGCCGTGGGAAAGCTCGCGGCGGGCGAGCACGACTGGTCGCTGACGGCCCTGGGCGACGCCGCCGTCGAGTTAAATGGATTTGTTCTCTTCGAGCAGAATGCCGCCGAGGCCGTCCGCTTCGCCCCCCACGCCTGGGCTCTGCGTCCGCAACGCCGCGACGCCTTACGATCCACGGTCCTGGCCTTCGCCGAGGAGACCGACAGCACCTACGCCCTGAGCTGGACAGACGACATCCTGCCCATCCGCACGGTGGCCAACGATGATCTGCGCCTCCTGGAGACGGCCCTGAAGTCTCCAGCGACGTTCACTATGCGTCGCGTGCCCGATGCGGAGACCTCGGAATACGTCACTGTGCTCACCCACCGGGTGTTCGACCTCGAGCCGGGGCAAACCGCTTGGCGAGACCTACGCGTGGCGGTGGGAAAAGGCGGCGCGGCGGGCGAGCTTCTCGTAGCCGACGCCGACGCGCTTGATATGCAATTCGCGGCGGCTCGGCAAAAATTCGGCGATATCGATCGAGCCGCCGGCGACCGGTACGCCGAAAGCGCCGAACGCCTGTTGGCCACGGCGGCCACCAATATGCTGTTTCCGATCTGGACCGGTGGCGCCTGGGTGCGAAATTATAGTCCAGGTCGCGAATGGCCGTCGGTCTATACCTGGGACTCCGGTTTCACGGGACTGGGCTTGGCTAAAAGAACGCCGCGCCTGTCGACCGCGCTTTTGGACACCTATCTGAGCCCGGTTCAGGACAAGCAGGCCGCCTTTCTCCACCATGGTTCGCCGCTCCCGACCCAATTCTATCAGTTCGAGGCGCTGTGGAATCTGAACGGCGACAAGGCTTTCGCGCGGGAGCGCTATCCAAAACTCAAGCGATACCTTGAGTTCTTGCTGGGGCGCGCGGCAGGCTCGACGTGTCGGACCTTGGGTAGCGGTCTCGTCAGGACCTACGACTATTTCTACAACGCCGCCGGCATGGATGATTATCCGGCGCAAATGGCCATGCATGCTGGCGGTCTGGCCGCGCGCGTCGCGCCAGCCATCAGCACCGCCCATGCCATCCGATGCACCAAGCTTCTGCGCCGCATCGCCACGACGCTTGATCTCCATCGCGACGCGGAAGCCTGGAGCCGGGACATAGAGGCGCTTAGCCAGGCGCTGCAAACCCATGCCTGGGACGCCCAAAGCGGCTACTACGCCTATGTCGTGCACGATCCGACAGGCGCGCCGACCGGTTGGCTGAGGAGCGCGGCTGGCGAAAATTTCAACATGGGGCTCGATGGCGTCGCACCGCTCGTGGCCGATATCGCCGACGCCTCGCAGCGACGGGCGATGATCGATAACCTGATGTCCTCGGAGCGACTGTGGACACCCAGCGGCGTCACCGCGGTCGATCAGCGGGCAAGCTATTTCGATCGCGCCGGCTACTGGTCGGGTTCCGTATGGATGCCCCACCAGTGGCTGATGTGGAAGGCCATGCTCGACTATGGGCAGGGCGCACTGGCCTGGCGCATCGCTCAGACGGCGCTTGACGTCTACAGCCGCGAGATCGCTCGAAGCGGTTTGGCCTACGAACAGTTCGATGCTTTCACCGGACGGGGAGGCGGTTGGTCGCCCTTTGGGGCGCTCTCCTCGCCCGTGCGCAACTGGTACGAGGCCTACTACCAGTCAAGAACCTTGAGCGGCGGTTTCAATACCCACATCCGCCAGCAGCATTGGTCCGCGCAAGGTCTCCTGGCGCGGCTGAACGTCGAAGGCGAACACGCCGCGTCCGTGCTCGTCGTGACCGACCGCGCGCCGCGCAAAGCCTCCTGGCGCGGAAAGGCGGTCGACATCACTCTTCGCGGCGAGCGCGCCGCCGAGATCGTTTTGACGCCTGGAGACGGTGTCCTGGAGTTGATCGCCGACTAGCTGGGTGGTGAGCGCGCGATGCCAACCGGAGTTCACCTCCGCGCGCACGTTCCTGCCCGTTGCGCTAGTGTCTTAGCTGCTGGGGCGTCCATCGGTGCGATTCCGTGCTGTGGCACGGCATGGTTGGGACAAAACAAGCGAGAGCTACGGACTTACAGATGAAAAAGAGCCTCAACGCCCAACCAAACCAGAGCCTTATCGACGGCATAACGACGTTGCAGGCTTTGGCGAACGCCGACGGGCCCGTGGGCAACCGCGAGTTGGCGCGGCAATTGGGACTTGAGCCGACGCGTGTGAACCGGTTGCTCCGTACGCTTGCATACCTCGGGATCGCCCAGCAGAACGCCAATCGAAAATACATGCCCGGTCCGGGCATGCACGTGATCGCCGCCCAAAGTCTCTACGCCTCGGGCTTACTACGCCGAGCGCTTCACCCGCTGGAACAACTCATGGAGACGGGCTACCTCGTCGCGCTCGGAGTGTTGTGGCGCGACAGCGTGGCCTACTTGTTCCACGCTGACCCGACATCTAGCGATCGGCGTGGCTTCATCGGCTCGCAAGCCCTCTATCCCGCCACGCTGTCGGGCATCGGTATGGCGCTTCTGGCGTCGATGGAAACCGAGGACGTGCTCGCCACCTACGGGGCGATGGAGAACATTCCAGGCTTCCCCGGCGGGGTCGATGCGTTGCTCGAGGCGCTGGAGGGGATCCGAACGCTGGGCTATGCCCATATCTATTCGGCGCCCGAAAAGGGGCACCACACCGTGGCGGTGACCGTGGGAGACCCTATCGAAAGCGCCATTGGTTTTTCGGGCGCGATTTCGCCTGAACGCGCCGCGGAGTTGGCTGGCATTCTCCACGAAACCGCTCGCCGCATCGCGCTTGGCGAGGTGGAGACCGCCAGTATTAGCGATCTCGAGAAGAGGCGTAGCTTACCTCAGCCCGCGATCTGAGGCTGAGGCTCGACCCTGCGGCATTGGGCCACGAAAAATAGCGCCACCGGGTGCAGGATGGCCATGCAGAGGAACACGGCTCCATAGGAGTGCCACGTCACCAGAGCGCCTACGATGTAGGTCGAGGCCATGCCGCCCAGCCCGGAACCCGCACCGATGAGACCGAAGGCCGTACCGACCGCCTGGGTTGGAAAGAGATCGGTGATGAGCGCGGAAAGATTCACCAGCCAGGCCTGATGGCAGAAGCTCACGAGTGCGGCGATCGCGAAGATCAGTGGGAGATGCGGACCCGCGGCGATGATCGCCCCGAGCGGGGCGAACATGGCGGCGGCGGCCATGATCGACAGACGCCCCTTGACCGGTGAGTTAAACCGCCGGCCCGCCGCGCCGGACGCCATCCCCCCCAGAATACTGCCAAAGTCCGCCGCCAGATAGATGACCCAGGCCAGACGCGCCACGTCGAGCAGCGTGAGATGGCGATCTTCCATCAGGTACTTCGGAAACCAGAACAGGTAAAAATACCAAACCGGGTCCGTTAAAAGGCGCGCGATCAAAAGCCACCAAAGGTGCGGCGCGGTCAAAAGGCGCTTCCAATCGGTTTTCTTGCGATCGTCTCGTTCGCCGGCCGGCCGCGGCGGAACGACGAAAAGCCAAACGATCAGCCAGACCAGGCCTAGCGCGCCAGTGATGACAAAAGTGGCGCGCCAGCCATGGCTAAGCGCGAGCCAAGCGATGAGCGGCGGCGCGATCGTGGCCCCGACCATGGCGCCGGCGGTATAGATGCCGATGGCCAAGCCGCGTTTTTCCGGTTCGAAGCGCTCGGCGACGATCCGGGGCGCGGCCGTATAGTTTCCGGCTTCACCCAGGCCCAGCAGGAAGCGGGCCGCGCCCAACTGCGCGATGTTGTGGGTCAGCCCCGTGAGCATGTTGGAGACGGACCACCATCCCACGAATAAGGCCAAGCTGATGCGCGTCCCAAGAATGTCGGTCAGTCGGCCGGCGACCACATAGGAAATCGTGTACGAAATCAGGAACATCTGAACAATGAAGGCATAGCCGATATTGTCGATCCCAAGATCTTTCTGGATCGTCGTGGCCAGGATCGACAGGGCCTGACGGTCGAGATAGTTCAGGACTGTCGACAAGAACAACATCGCCAGAACAGCCCAGCGCGATCGTACGCGCAGTCTTTCCCCCCACATCTCTTCAGATCCTCATTGAGCGTATACGCGAACTGCGAAGACAGCCGGCGGCGCGCCATTGTCCTGTTTGATCTCCAGCGTCAGTGTCCGTGTCTGGATGGGCTGATCGAGGCGGATCACGTTCCGTGTCCGGTAGTTTTGGTGGACGAAGGCCAGCTCGACACCATCGTCGGCGATCAGTCGGTAGGACGAGGCGCAGAAGGGGATGACGCGTTCAGGGTGGCGGATGAGCAGCGACTCCATGCCATGGTCGAAGTCGGTGTCGAAGCTGAGCTCAATCCGCCCGACGGTCCGGGCTTCCGTCCATCGCAAGGTCAGCGCGGGCATGGGGTCGTCCTTCGCGGGCAGCCAGGCGTTGGCCGCCTGAGCTGGGCGGTCGGGGCCTTTCAGGACCGCCGCCGCGCCGAACGGCCGAACAGGCGGATCAAACATCGCCGCGAAGAGCTTGCCGCCGGGACGGCGCTCGGGAATCCAGAACGGGAAGCTGTCTATGCCGATGTTGGCGGGCGGTGTCTGGATCGAGCTTTTGGCCACACGGTCGCCGAACGTCTGACTGACGGTCAAGACTCCGGTGATGCGGGTGTCGGACAGGCGAATGCGCACGCCTTCGGTTTGGTGCAGAACGACAAAGGCGTATCCGTCCGGCACGAGAGTGTCGAACACGAAGCGAGCGGAGGTGTCGTCCCTGCCCAGGCTCACCTTGCTCCGTGCGAGCACCTTGTCGGGGATGAAATTGCCTTCCCGCGCCGAAATGCACAGTTCGGCGACCAGCTCGGCGTCTTGCTCGACTTCGACCAGGAACGTCACGGCGGGCGCGGGCCCGGCGGTCAACGGCAGCAGCAGGGCGCGCGGGCAGCTAAGGTCAGCGGTATCCTTGCCGGCGGGCAGCGCATCGAGCGCGTACTCGCTTGACGCCGTGACCTCCGCCATCGCGGCGAGATCGTCGCGTTCGACGGCGCATCCGGGAATATAGTGACCCGACGCGGCCAGGCGGCTTTGCAGGCGCCGCATCTGGTCAGGCGCGAGGAGATCGCGCGGTGTTTGCTTGGTCTCGAGGCTCTGCGCGGCGGCCATACCCACCGCCTGACCGTTCAGCGCGCAAGTCAACATGACGCGCGTCGAGCCGAAGGCGACGTGGCTGGCGCTGATCAATCGGCCCGTCAGGAACAGGTTGTCGATATTCCGGCTGTACATCGTGCGGAACGGAATTTGATAGACGCCCTGGCTATGCCACTGGGTGCAGGCGGTTTCGGATGAATAGACGCCGTCGGCGGGGTGCAGATCGAGCGCCCAACCACCGTAGGCGACGGCGTCCTGGTGCTGGCGCTGTTCGACGACATCGGACTGGGTGAGCATGTAATCGCCTTCGAAGCGACGGCTCTCGCGTTTGCCGGGGACCGTCCCGACCCATTCCAGGTTTAACGTCTCAGCTTCGGGGAAATTGCCCGAATTCTTGATGTAGTCCCAGACGCCGTAGATGATCTTCCAAAGTTCCCACTTGATCTCTTCGGACTGCCTGACGGTATGGAGGCGGCCACCATATTCGATCCACCATAGGGCGCAGCCCTGATCGGACGCCTTGAACTGGCGATACCGCGGGATCTCGGTGATGTCTTTCAAGGCGAAGTCCGGCGCTACGAATGGAACCGGACGCCCCGTGTCTTTCGAATAGAAATAGAGCGTGTGGCCCAGAAGCTCGCCGTACGCCTGATCCGGCGCGAACCCTTCGCCAAATTCATCCTTCGACTCCGCGCCCATGCGGTAGGCCGCGCCCGAGAGGAAGCCGAGGATCCCGTCTCCGGAAGCGTCGCAGAAAAGCGGGGCCTGTATATCGTAAAGCGTTCCATTCTGACTGCAGAAGCCCTGCACGCCGGCGATCGAGCGCTCGCTGGACATCACGGCGCGAAAAACGGCCGTGTTGAGAAGGACCCGAATACGCGTTTCCGCTCGAACCTTTTCCAGGACGATCATATCGAAGATGAGGCTGTTGCCGTCTGGATTGCGATAGAGATTATCGACAAGTATCTCGTCGATAACTCCGCCCTCGCGAGCCCAGCGATTGTTGTTGCTCATGTGCGAGGTGGCTCCCACGGTCCACATCCGCACTTCCGACGAGGCGTTACCGCCCAAGACTGGCCGATCCTGAATCAGGACGACGTCTAGTCCTTCGCGCGCCGCCGTGACCGCGGCGCAAACACCCGAAAGGCCGCCGCCGACCACAACGAAGTCGGCAGTGATGATTTCATTGTAAAGGTGTCGCTCTTCGCCACCGCCGCAAGACTCTATCATGTATAAATACCCAAGATATACTCGATTAAATCTTTAATGGCCGCGCATGTAGCGATGCTTTGGCAGAGGGCCCGCGCATTCATTGCGACGTCATGCCAGCGCCTGCCGGCGATCCTGAGACGTCATGGAGGGGCGGGGTGGGCACTTGTCTCTCGAAACGTGAGTCGCGTATTGTTGCTAGAATAGCATCACACCGTAACCTCAACAAGAGGTCTGGCCTATGATGAAGCGCAAGGTGAGCGCGCGCCTTGTCGTCGACGTGGGCGCCCGAAGCGCCCGATAGGTCATGCTCCCCGCCTAGTCGCCGCCTAGCTCCGACGGGTCCGAGCGCGAGGCGCGGTTCTCTCCAGGCCGCCGCCAGGGGCGCCGCCGAGACGCTGGAAGGCATTTGAAGCCCTCTTGGCAATGATGTTATTGATGCTATAACAGCGACAATACCAACGCATAAAAAGGGGGAAGGAAATGAAAATGCTCAAGTCGATGCTCTTGGCCGGGACGTGTCTGGCGGCGACGGCGACCGCGACGATCGCCCAGGCTCAGGCCGCGTCCGTTGCGCCCAATGCCGAGCAAACCACGGTGGAGACCATCGTCGTCGGCGCGCGCAAGAGTCTCGACCGGGCGAGATCCATCAAGCGGGACACGGTGCAGTTCGTCGACGCCGTGGTGGCTTCGGACATCGGCAGCCTGCCTGACTCCAACGTAGCGGAGTCGCTGGCGCGGGTTTCGGGCGTACAGCTTGGGCGAGGCGTGGGGGAGGGAACCAGCATCGCCATCCGCGGTCTTGGCGAGAACGTGACCCTGTACAATGGCCGCGAAATCTTTGATTCAGCCGGCCGCGGCGGGTCCATCATCGATGAGTTGGGCGGCTCGACCTATGGCCTTTTCGCCCTTGTGCCGTCGCCGCTGGTCTCTCGGCTCGAGGTCACCAAGCTGGCGGGCGCCAACCAGATTTCCGGCGCGCTGGGCGGCATCATCGACATTCATACGCGCAAGCCGTTCGACAAGAAGGGGCTCAACGGAGCTTTGACGGCGAGCGGCGTGCGAGACGATCTGCCTGGCCGCAACGGGAGTGAACTGTTCGCGATGGTGTCGGACACCTTCGCCAACGACACGCTCGGCGTCTTGGTCAGTATGTCGAAGTCCAAGCGCAATATTTCCGAGCAGGGGCTGACCACGTTCTCCGGCTATACATCGTTCAAATACGGCGGCATCGCGCGGACAGGGCACAGCGATGTGCGGACCCAGGAGATCATGGACGACCGCCGGAAGGTCGGTGGGACCGCCGTGGTCCAGTGGCGACCCAATTCCAGGCTCGATCTCATGGCCGATGTTCTCTACAGCCGAGAAGAGGCCGACCGTGATCGCTACTGGCTCGGGTTCAACCCGAATGTCGGCCTGACCAATGCGGTCTTTTCCGAAAACAACGTGCTTTTGGCGGGTACGGCGACGACGACGCCGAATTCCAATGTTTCGTTCTTCGACGTCAAGAACGAGATCTGGTCGCAAGCCCTGACGGGCAGTTACTGGCTCACCGATCGGCTCAAGATTTCGTCCCAGGTCGCCTTCGGCAATTCCGTGGCCCATACGTCGCGCAACTATTCGCGCCTGACGCTGGCGTCTTCGGCCGCGGCCCCGCTGAAGTTCGATTTCAGGAGCGGAAGCTTCGGCGCCTTCGACTTTTCGAACTTCAACCTGACAGATCCCGCGGGCCTGACTCTCGCGCTCTACTATGACGACGGCCGCAAGGTGGAGACCGACAGCCTGCAGTCGCGCATTGACGTCGATTGGAAGGTTTCCAAGGGCTTCCTCGAGTCCGTTGAGGCGGGCGCGCGCTTTGAGCGCATGGAGACCTCGGTCCGGCCGCACAATGCATTGCTGAGGCCGAATGTCCCGGCGTCGCAGCTGTCTCCAACCTATCTGAGCGTCTTCTCCGACCCCGAGTTTCTGCCCGGCGAACTGGTCGGTTTGCCGCGCGCCTACCTCGCGGCGAAGGAGACGGCGGTCGGGTCCTGCCATGCGTTCACGGGCTTTCCGACGGTCTCGCAAGATCCCGCCTGCCTCAACCCCGCCCAGTCGCTCAGCAGCCTTGGGCAGACCTACGACATCAACGAAGACTTCCGGAACGCCTATCTCAAGCTGAACTTCGCCACGGAGTTGGGCTTCGCCGATTTCAAGGGCAACGCCGGTGTTCGCCTGGTGGCTCGTCGCCTCGAGTCGATCGGCAATGTGCTGAGCGGGACGACCGCGACGCCAAAGGCCTTCAAGCGCGACGACAGCGAGGTCCTGCCATCGGTCGTCGGGCAGCTGGTCTTTCCCAGTGGCCTGATCGTGCGGGCGGGCTTCGCGAAGGTGCTGAGCTTCCCGAGCACTTCCTCGCTCAACAACGGGGTCTCGCTCAACAACGATCCGGTGTTCGTGGGCGGTGTGCAGACGCAACTGGGGACCGGCTCTGGCGGCTCGCCCGACCTGGACCCCTTCAAGGCCAAGCAATACGATCTGTCGTTCGAATACTACTTCGGCGGCGAGGGGTTGATCTCCCTGGGCGCCTTCTACAAGGACGTGAACAGTTTCGTCGTTTCGATCAAGGCGCCCGAGACTTACAATAACACGGTCTATACGATCAGCCGGCAGACCAATGGCCGCAATGGTACGGTCAAAGGCCTCGAGATCCTCTACCAGCAGCCTTTCACCTTCCTGCCGGCCCCGCTCGACGGCCTCGGCGCGATGGTCACCTATTCGTACATCGCCTCGGAGACGCCCATCAAAGACGCCCAGGGGCGTACGATGACGTTTCCGGGTTTGTCGAAGAACAATATCAATCTCGTCGGCTACTACGAGAAGGGGCCGATCGGCCTGCGCGTTGCCTATAACTGGCGAGACAAGTATTTCAATAGCTTGAACGGAACGACCGGGAACGGCGTATTCACGAATAGCTACAAAGACCTATCATCCACGATGAAGTACAGGTTGTACAAAGGCGTTGAGGTGAAGCTTGAGGGTATCAATCTCCTCAATAGCAAGCAGAGGTCCTACGATGGGTACTCTGAGGGCTTGGTCACGAACGTCATATACGGGCGGATTTATAAGCTCGGAATTTCAATGACCTTTTAGCCGATCGGCCGCGCCGTTCGGTGCTCGCGTGGCGCGGCGATCTCGCAGTCATCCGGCTTTGCGACGGGTACATCTCTCCTCCACTGGGCAAGCGGCGCCTCGCCGCTTGCCTGTCTTTTGATCGTGCGGGCGCACCATGACCGATGAGGCCGACATGACGCAGGATCGATGGCAGCCTTCGTCTTCGCCTTCAGCGCCGTCCAGCACGGCGCCGAGCGCGGGAAGGGCGCGTGAGCGTCACGACAGAGGTCTGTCCCGCCGCGACCTCCTGATGGTTTCGGCCGCTTCCGCGTTCGCTTCGCTCGGCCATCCCGTCGCGGCTCAGGCCCAGGCAGCCAACGCGTCGGAGGGGGAGATGCGGCATGCTCTCGACGGCGATTGGAAGTTCTGCACCGACCCGTACAATCTCGGCGAGAGCGAAGAATGGTTCGCCCCGGGACGCCGTCTCGGTGACTGGGACGAGATCGCCGTTCCCGGCGTCTGGGACGTCATCAACGACTATTCCGACTACGCGGGACTTGCTTGGTATCGAACCGAGTTCACGACCCGACCCGAGTGGGCTGGAAAGCGTGTGCGGCTGGTTTTCGAAGGGGTCTATAACGACGCCAAGGTCTGGCTGAACGGGCGCGTGCTCGGCGGCAACGACATGGGCTATTTCCCCTTTCATTTTGATCTTCAAGCCCTCGCGCCGTCCGGCGGGCCCAATCAGCTGACGGTGATGGTCGATAACCGGTTCCGCTTGGGAGCGGTCTGGAATTGGGGGGGGATCCGCCGCCCCGTCTGGCTCGAGATCACCGACCCGGCTCGCCTGGAGCGGTTGAAGATAGTGACGGATCCGGACCTCGAGGCGGGGACGGCGGCGGTGTCGGTCAACGCGAGCGCCAGCAGCGCCGCGGAGGTCGGCGGGGGGCTCGGCGCGGATCTGACGATCACGCACGAGGGCGTCGTCCTGCATCGCTCACCTGTCCTGCGACCGGTCAAGTCACAGGACGGGCGGCACGATTTCGAATTCAGCGTTCATCTCGATCGGGGGGACGTCCATCTTTGGCGTCCTTCCAGCCCCAGCCTCTACGAGGCGCGCGTTCGCCTCTTCCGCCAAGATGCGCCGTGCCATGGGCTTATCGACAGCTTCGGCATCCGCAAGGTGGAGGTCTCCGGCGAAAAGCTGTTGCTGAACGGCGAGCCGGTCCGCGGCGTCGGGTTCAATCTCATTCCCGAGGACAGGCGCACCGGCTCGATGCTGCCGCCCTCGCGCTTTCGCGCCGACGTGGATCGGATGAAGATGCTGGGCGCGACGATAGCTCGCCTCTCGCACTTTCCGTTGCCGCGCGACTTCCTCGAGTATCTGGACCGCAAGGGCATCCTCTGCATCAGCGAGGTTCCGATCTGGGGCAAGAGCGAGCTCGTGAACCCCGCTTCGGAACGGGCGGCCGATTGGCTCGAACGGCTGATCACCGAGCAATACAATCACCCCGCGATCATCGGATGGAGCGTCGGCAACGAAATCGGCCGGTTCGATCGCAATCCAGCCGCGGGCGAATATGTTCGATCGGCGGTCAGTCGAGCCCGCAAGCTCGATCCGCGTCGGCTTGCGGTCTACGCATCCAATTCCGCGCCCAATCAGCCCGACGATCCGGTCAAGTTCACCGATCTCATTCTCCTCAACGCCTACAACGCCGACAACGTCCCCGGCGGCGTCGCCGAGGCGATCAGGAAAACGCGGGCGCTCCATCCCGGTAAGCCGATCTTCCTGTCCGAGTACGGCGGCGGCCTGGACGCCGAAGATCCCAATCTGGCGACGCATTCCGTGGACGCGTACTTGGGCGAGATGCGTCACAAGCCGTACGTCATCGGCGCCTCGCTCTGGACGCTCGCCGACTACAGGAGTTCATGGCCGGGCTGGCCCTTTAGTCCGCCCACCGCCCCGAGCCAAAACCGAAGCTGGGGCGTGCTGACCGTCGATCGTCGGCCCAAGCGAAGCTATTTCGCCTGCCGAGCCGCCCATGCGCCAGTCGCCAGCATGACCCTGGGGAGAACGGATCGCTCTTTCGTCGTCACGCTGACGCCACGCGATGAGAACGACCTGCCCGCCTATGTCATGCGAGGATATCGTCTTCTCTGGCGAGCGCTCGATGGTTCCGGCGGGGTGATCCAGGGAGGACTGATCGACGTCCCCATCCTGGCGCCGGGCGGCGGCGCGGTTCAGCTCGGGATCAAGCCGGCTCCCGGCCTTGCCTCGCTGCTCGTCGACCTGATTGACCCTCTCGGTTACTCGCTGCTGACCGCCAAGAGCGATCTGGCGCCGCCGAGTGCGCCCTCTATCCGCAAGATTCACGTGTCGAGCCAGAAACTGCGCGTCACCTTCGACGCCGTCGTGCGCGCCGACGAATATGTCGCGCTGGTGCGCGGCGAGGAGGGGGAGCGGCGAACCGAACCGACGATCGACACCTTCATCGAGCTTGCCGATCTGAAGCTCGGGAAGACCTACGACATTCGGTTGGTCGCGACCAATGGCGCCGGAGAGAGCCAGCCCAGTTCCGCTCGCCAGGCCACGACCAGCCAGGAGGACCTGCCGCCCGTGCTGTGGTCCATTCAGGCGGCCGACCGCGCGCTTTTCCTGAACTACTCCACCGAGGCCATCGACTATCTCTACGATGTCGAAGTCACGCCCGAGGCAACGGGTGTGGCCAGAACGATCAGCATCGACCAACCGGGCGTGACGCGCATCCCGCACTTGGAAAATGGCGCGCGCTATCGGGTCCGGATGCGCCGTCGCAACGGTCTTGGCAACATAAGCGGTTGGACGGAGCCACAGCTGGGCGTTCCTCGCGGCCCCGGCGGGTTGCCGGCGCCATCGGCGGCGCACCTGGTTTCCGGGACGGACGGCGCGATGCTGCTGCTCTTCGAACCGGTCGAAAACGCCGCGGGCTACGAAGTCCGATCCGGTTCGAGGACGGTCATCGTCGACGCGGCGGTGTCTGGCTCCGCCTTCCTGCGCGGCTTCCGCCCGCGGGGACCCGTCACGCTTCGCGCGGTTGACGATTTCGGCCTCGGCGGGGCGGCGGCCGAGGTGTTGACGCTGCGCGGTGGGCGCGAGCTGTCCGCCGGTGGCTGAGCGTCGAGGAAGTGCTCGGCTCCGGCCCAGAGCGTCGTCGTTTTCACTCTTGAATCGGGATCAACATGTTTCGTCAGCTGACATTCCTGACCGGGGTTCTGGTGGCCACGGTCGCGTCACAGGCCGTGGCCCAGCCCGCGTCGACCGTGCAGGCGGACGTGGTCATCTACGGCTGCACGTCCGCGGGCATCGCCGCCGCCGTCGAGGTCAAGCGCCATGGCCATAGCGTGAGCCTGCTGTGTCCCGGGGGGCATGTCGGCGGCATGAGCACCAATGGTCTTGGCTTCGCGGACGCGGGTGATCACGACGCGATCGGTGGACTGGCCCTGAAGTTCTATCGGGATCTGAAGGCCCACTACACGGCTACGGGCTATACGGGGCCAACCCGCGGCCAGACCGCCGAATCCCGGTCGGCAAACGACCGTGACACCATGTGGATCTTCGAGCCGCACGTGGCGGAAGCCGTCTACGGGCGCTGGCTTGAGGAGGCCGGCATTCGCCCCATCTTCAATCAGAAGCTGGTTTTGAGCCCAAAACAGGGGGTGTCTAAGGACGGCCCCCATATCCGCCAGATCCAGACCGTCGATGGTCATGTCCACAAAGGACGGATATTTATCGATGCGACCTATGAGGGCGACTTGCTGGCGATGGCGGGGGTGTCGTTCACGACCGGCCGGGAGGCGAACGCCAAGTATCGGGAAACCCTCAACGGGATCCAGGTCGCCAACTCGACCAATCATCAGTTCGTCAAGGACGTGGATCCCTACGTCGTTCCGGGGGACCCGAGCAGCGGCCTGCTGCCTGGGATCGACCCCAAGCCCGCGGGGATCGACGGGGAGGGCGACAGCCGCCTACAGGCCTACAACTACCGGCTCTGCATGACCAAGAGCCCGGCCAACCGGAAAGCGTTCCAGAAGCCCGATGGCTACGACCCCATGCGCTACGAGGTCCTGGCGCGGTATCTGGACGCCGGCTTCCGCGGTCCTTTCGGCATCTTCTCCAGCATCCCCGGCGGCAAGACCGACACCAACAACTTTGGTGCGTTCTCGACGGACGATATCGGCATGAACTACGCCTATCCGACCGCGGACTACGCCGAGCGCGCCAAGATCGCCGACGAGCATCGGCGGTATCAGGAAGGCTACTTCTGGTTCCTGCAGAATGATCCCCGCGCTCCGGCGGATGTCCGCCAATCCATGGCGCCGTGGGGGCTTTGCGCCGACGAGTTCACCGACAACGGCGCCTGGCCACGCGAGCTCTATATCCGTGAGGCCCGCCGCATGGTCTCGGACTTCGTGATGACCGAAAACCACCTGCGCGGCCTAGTCCCGACACCCGAGCCCATCGGGCTGGGCTCCTACAATCTCGATTCCCACAACGTGCGCCGTTATGTCGACGCCCGTGGCCATGTCCGAAACGAGGGCAATATCGAGATTTCCCCGGGGCGGGTTTATGGGATCAGCTATCGCGCGATCGTCCCGAAGCGGGCGGAGGCCGCCAACCTGCTGGCGCCGGTCGCAGTGTCGGCCAGCCATATCGCTTATGGGTCGATCCGCATGGAGCCGGTGTTCACGATCCTTGGACAGTCGGCGGGCGCGGCCGCGTCCCAGGCCCTCGAAGACGGCGTGGCGGTCCAGTCCATCGACTACGGCAAGCTGAAAAAGACCCTCCTGCAAGAGGGCCAGGTGCTCGACCCGTCAGCGAAGTGAGCGCCGACCGCAGTCGATGAGCGCATTCACATTAACATGGCCAAGCCAGCAGTCGGGCTTGGCCCTGAAAGGCGTCCAGACGATGCAGTTACCGTGTGCTCGTTCAGGACTGGCGATGTGGATCCTAGCCGCACTCCTCATGCTCTTCGCGCAAAGCGCCTCCGCGGCGCCAGCGCCAGGCTCTCTCAACAGACAGTCTGCGCCAGGCGCGTCAGCGTGCGAGAGGATGCGCTCCGTGGAGCTTGACGGCGCAACCGTGAATTCGGTCATGTTCACGCCCGCCGGCCAAGCGACCCTGCCTGGGCCGGATGGGAAGGACGCCCCCGCGACGCAGCTTCCGGCGTTTTGCCGCGTCAATTTGACGATGAGCCCGGAAAGCGGATCGGCGATCGCCGTCGAGCTTTGGTTGCCCGTCGCCGGTTGGAACGGACGGTTCCTGGCGACGGGAAATGGCGGCGGCGCGGGCAAGCTCTCCCTCAGAAATCCGATGACGCAAAATCTCCAGAGGGGGTTCGCGGTGGCGAACACCGATCTGGGCACCGCGCCAAATGCGCTCGCCGCCATAGGACAACCGGCGCGGTGGCGCGACTTCGGCTATCGGGCCAACCACGAGATGGCGCGGGCGGCGCGAACCTTCATCAAAGCCTTCTATGGCCGGCCGGCGCGCCATTCCTATTTCACGGGATGCTCGACGGGCGGGCAGCAGGCGCTGGTCAATGTCCAGCGCTATCCTGATGACTACGACGGCGTTCTGGTCGGCGCCCCGGCGCAAGATCGAACGCACATCCACATGTCCTTCGTCTGGAACTGGGACGCCCTGGTGGAGACGCCCGGCGCCACACTCTCCAATGAGAAACTGGCGCTGGTCCATGCGGCGGTCGTGAAGGCCTGCGGAAACGGCAAGGATGGCGGCGCTCCGGGCGACGACTATCTCACCGACCCTCGAGGATGCAGATTTGAAGACGTAGCCGTTCCCCGCTGCGACACTGGAGACAAGGCCGATTGCCTAACCGACGTCCAACGCCTCGCATTGCGTCGAGTCTACGGCGGCGCGGTCAATCCCCGAACCGGCGAGCGGATTTATCCCCCCCTGGCGATCGGGGCCGAGACGACGCCCCCCGGCTTGGAGGCGCAACAACGCCCGACCTGGCCGCAACAAATGTTCTATCCGTTTTACTGGGCTCTGGGGCGCGACGGGTTTCAGCCGGCCTCGTTCGACTTCGATCGCGACGTCGATCAGATCGATGGCGTTTTGGCAGGTCTGCTCAACGCGAACAGCACCGACCTAACCGCCTTTCAGCGGCGGGGAGGCAAGATCCTCTGGTATCATGGCCTGAGCGATCCGATCATCCCGTTTGACACCTCGATCGACTACTACGAGCGACATGTGAGCGCGAACGGAGGTGATCTGGCCGCTGTCCAAACCTATATGCGCCTGTTCCTGGCGCCGGGCATGGGTCATTGCACGGCGGGACCGGGAGCTTGGAATATCGGTCAGGATGTGGCCCCCGGTACAGAGAGGTCGCCCGAGCGTGACGCGCTCTGGGCCCTGGTGCAGTGGGTTGAGAATAATCGCGCTCCGACCCGACTGCTCGGCGTCCGCTTCCAGGATAACGATGTCCGCAAGCCCATCGTGGCGCAGCGTCCCCTGTGTCCCTATCCGGAGTTTCCCCGATATATGGGCGGGGACCCGGCGCTTGCGTCCAGTTTCCGCTGTCAGGTCCGGACACGGGGAAATATCCACGCGGTGGCGGCGCGATATCTTAATTGAGCGCCGCAGCGGCTATGAGCGCTAAGCCAAGCCTACTTCCGGGCGTGGTCGGAGAGGTCCGGTTACGGCGCAGCCCTAGCCGGCTGTGCAGGTTTTCGATCGCAGAGCAGGGCGGGGTAGATTGCAACCTGTCTAGCCGTCGCGTCGCCAGGCTTAGAGCGACTTGCCGAACATGGTCGTTGGCTTGATGTCGGTGAACTTGGCCACGTCGGCTCGAAGCCCAGCCATCTCGGGTTTGGCGAGGGCGGTCTCCAGGGCTTCGGACGACGCGAACTCGAAGTGGGCGATCATCACGAACGGCGGTGGCGTCGCGCCTCTTGGCGCGCCCTCGATCAGCGTGACCTTGTCGGCCTTCATCACGCGCATCACCATGGGGATGTGGGTGGCCAGGTAGTAGCTGGTGTCGAACCGCGCGCCGTCGTGGTTCGGGTAGATCACGTTAAAGCTGACGCTGGACTTTGGCTCCGCCGCCAGGGTCGATCCGGATGAGGCGGCCATTGTCACGCCGACGCCCGCCGCCGCGGTCAATCCCAAATCGCGCCTGCTCAACATCGTGGCGACCTTCCTCTCGAGCGCCAAGCAAAACGCGTGGCGACCGGAATTGCGCGAGCCGGTCTCGCATGCCGGGGCCATACACTCAGGCCGCGCCCGCCCTCAGTCAACGCGTCCAGAGATATCGACTATTCAGCAGGGCGCGGCCTTTGATTGCAGGGCTCGACCGAATGGTCGAAAGCGATGTTGCGGGTGACCAGGATGGTCAGCGGCGGACCGGCTCGCGAGGTCAGGGGGCGACTGCGGCCGCCGTTCGCGGATGACAGCGGCGGGCTATGCTAGTCCTCGCCCATTTTTCGCAGATTGGCTCGGGACGGCAGCAACTGGCTGATGAACGGCAGGATCGCCGCACCGACCGCCGGCGCATCGGCCGCCGTCGCCGCACGCAGGACGGGGGCGATGGTCGGCACCCCCTCGACCTTGGACAGTCTGCGATTGAGGGCGTGGATCAGGTGGTCGACGATGTCGGCCGGAAGGCGGCCACCGACATAGATGGCCTCGGGATTGACCACGCAGCTGATGTTCAGAACAGGCTCGGTCAGGAGTTCGGCGGCCAGATCCACCCATTCGGCGAGGAGTGCTTGGCCGTCGGGCGGCAAGGCCGAAAGCTCCTCCGGGTGGGATAGGCTGAACCCGCCGCGCTCCAGATGATCGTAGAGGGCTGAAAGCGACACGACGCCCTGTAGCGACCGCGCCGGGGAGCGGCGCGAGCGAACCGGCAGAAAGCCGATCTCGCCGCTGCGTCCGTTGGCCCCGCGGAAATGCTCGCCGTCGATGACCAGTCCCCCACCCAAGCCCGAGGTGATCAGGATGTAGAAGAAACTGGGCTTGCGCAGCCCATGGCCAAATTGCGACTCGCCCAGCGCCGCGGCGGCCGCGTCGTTCTCGACGATGATTGGCAGGTCGAAGGCCGGCGACAACAGGGCGCGCACGTCCACGCTGCTCCAGGCCTCGTAGTCGGCGGGGCGGCGGGGCAGATCCACCTGGCCCATGTCGTCGGGCATGGCCACGCCAAGGCCTAGAACCGGCATGGCGGAAAAGTCCCACCCCGAGAACATGCGTCCGGTCTCGTCCTGGAAAAACCTCGCCACGGCCTCGGGAGAGGCGAAGTCGATTTCGCGGGTCGCGCGTGATCGCACCCGGCCGGCGAAGTCGAGCAAGACGATCGTGATGTGATCGCGGTCGATGTTCATGCCAAGCGAGAAGCAACCATCGGGATTGATGGCCAATTGCATGCCCGGCTGCCCTCGACCTCCGCGCACGCGTCCCACCTCGATGACCAGCTTCTGATCCAGCAGCCGCTTGGTGATGTTCGCGATGGCCGGCGGCGTCAGACCGGTGATCGTGGCCAGGTCCGGGCGGATCACGGGGCCAACGACCCGGATGGCCTGTAGGGTTACCCGCTGATTGTAGTCGCCAGCCCGCTCGAGGTTGGTGCCCGACAGGCGCGGCCCAGTAGCCTTGCTTCTTTCCGGACGGGTTGTTCCGGCGGGTCTTCGCATGGGTCGTCCTCTTCGTCTTCGACTCAAGCGCCGTAGGGCCGTCAGCCCTGGAGTATTGAGCACGCCTAGGCCTGAAAAAAGATCGCGTTCCGGAGGGTCGGCGAGCCTCTTGGCGTCCTGGCCGGGTCTTTGTTCAGGGGCGCAAGAGCCCTGTGGCGGATGGAGCCGCTATTGACCGCTGCTGAGTTCGGCGACGACGTCATAGGCGTCGCCTCGATAGTAGGATTGGGAAAACTCCGCCGCACGACCGTCCGGAAGGAAACCGCGTCGCTCGATCAGCAGGCCGGCGTCGCGGGCCGCGACCCCGAGGCTGTCGGCCTGGGCCTTGGTAAGCGCGATCGCGCGCAAGCGCTG
This sequence comes from Caulobacter sp. Root343, assembly GCF_001425745.1. Lineage (GTDB taxonomy): Bacteria > Pseudomonadota > Alphaproteobacteria > Caulobacterales > Caulobacteraceae > Caulobacter. The sequence goes on from NZ_LMDF01000007.1 coordinate 103,208, forward strand.
AAGGGCGCGCACCGGACGATAACCGGACTGTGCGAGCGCCTCGTAGAGCGAGTCTCCAACCGCCTCGATCGAGGGCAGGCAATAGGCCGGGATGGTCGCATATTCCAGCGCCATGGGCGCATCGTCGGCGTAGCGGATGCGGTGGAAGCGATACACCGCCGCGCCCGGTGAGAGTCCGAGCGACAAGGCCTCCTCGGGCGTCACCGCGCCGAGCGAGCGATTGATCCATACGCTATGGGGGCGGCGGCCTCGCGACACCATGTCCTCGGAGAACGACGACAGTCTGGAGAAGCTCTTCTCGACGCGGCTGGTCACGAAGGTGCCCGCGCCCCGGTGGCGACTCAACAGGCCCTCGTCCACCAGGCCGCTCAACGCCTTGCGCACCGTGATGCGGGAGACCGCGTACTCCTCCGCCAGATCCCGTTCGGCGGGAATGGCCGCGTCGTGCTGCAGGACGCGGCCCTGGATGGCGCTTCTGAGCACACGTTGTAGCTGCAGGTAGAGGGGGAGGGCGTCATCGGCCTCGAGCCGGCCCACGAGATCGGAGAAGGACATGGAACTCCCTGTGGATTTCATGGGTAGGCGCCATTGGGCGCCAGTGCGCGCGCGGGGCGAGGCGCTCGGATGGGGTCCGGCTCGCTTGCGAGACCGCTGCAGGGTTCAGGATAAGACCACTTGGAGCCCAGACGAAAACCTCATCAATTTGCTTTAAATTTGATCGGATGCGCCACAGGTGCCAACGGTGAAGTTTGTCTCCGCCTAGCCGAGCCGCGGGGCGCATCACCATCACATGGTTGAAAAGTAAGGTATTACTCCACTTTTTAAGCAGCTCGAACGACCGCCCTGAGGGTGCGGCGGCGTCCGTAGAGTGGCGACTTTATGCGGCTGTGGGAAATTATATATGAAATTTGATTTTACTATTTGACGATGTTGCCAGCGCGGTCCTAGGGTCCAATTCGTATCAGGTATCTCAATGGTCCTGAATTGGTATGCATGACTTTTGAGAACCTTGAGCGGCCGTCGCCTCGACGGTCTGGCGAGGGGGCGACGGCGCCCAAGGGGAGGAACTCGGACATGAGCCTCAGATCACACGTGCTCCTGACGACCGCGTTGGCGGGGATGTTGGCGGCCGGCGCGGCGTCGGCGCAGGCGACCGACGGCGCGGCCACGGTTGACGAAGTTGTCGTCACCGGCCTGCGCGAGAGCTTGAAGAAGTCGATCCAGGTCAAGCGTGAAGCCAACGCGGTGATCGACGTCATCACCGCCGACGGCGTTGGCAAGTTTCCTGACCGCAACGTCGCCGAGGCGCTGGCCCACGTGCCGGGCGTCAGTGTCGATCACCAGTTCGGCGAAGGGGAGCGGGTCGCCATCCACGGCACCGATCCGGCCCTGAACCGCATCCTGGTCGACGGCCACAGCATCGCCTCGGCCGATTGGGGCGGCAACCCGTCCGACCGCTCGAGCCGAAGCTTCAACTATTCGCTGCTCGCGCCCGAGATCGTGGCGCGCGCGGAGGTGTTCAAGTCGCCGGAAGCCCGGATCGACGAAGGCAGCTTGGGCGGCACCGTCATCGTCCACACCCGCAAGCCGCTGGACCTGGAGGCCAACACCTTCTCAGGCTCGCTCGGCTACGCCTACAACGACCGTTCCGAGAAGGGAAACGCGCGCGCCTCGGGTCTCTATAGCTGGAAAAACAGCTCCGGCAGCCTGGGCGTCCTGCTGGGCGCCACCTATGACAAGCAGCACCTGACCCGAGCCGGCGTCGAGTATTTCGGCTACAGCGGCGGCGACAGCTTCAACAGCGCTTTCACCTATGACGCGGCCGGCAATGTAACCGGCGGCCCGACCATCAACGGCGCGGCGCCGACCAACGCCAGCCTGGCGACCCTTCGCGCTTCGCGCCTGCCGTGCTGCATCAACTTCGCCTATTTCGACCAGACGCGCGAGCGGGTCGGCGTGTCGGGCGCCCTGCAATACAAGCCCACCGATGACCTCGAACTCCTGGCGACAGGGATGCACATCGAGGGCAAGTACAACAACTACAGCCAATCGGAATATTCCGTCGCGGTCTGGACCCCCACCACGCTGCAGGCCGCCACGGTCAACAATGGCCTGATGACCAAGGGCGTCTTCGGTCCCAAGTCGAACGGCGACACCGCCCAGCTCGACACCAACTATCGCAAGACCACGATCAAGAACGACAGCCTCAACTTCGCCGCCAACTGGAAGCCGGGCGACTGGGATATCCACGCGGACGTCGGCTACACCAAGGCGACGGGTGGCAAGGACCCCGAGTATCTGTTCTCGGCGATGACCAGCGCCGGCTTCACCTACGCCTTTGATGGCAAGAACACGGTGGTCAACTATACCGCCGATCCGAGTCTCCCGGGCACTTTCGCCAGCCGCAAGAACGGTACGGTCACCCGCAACGGCCAGACGTTCACCGGCTACCAGCTCGGCGGCGTCTACACAGGCGTAACCTCGGACGAAGAGGCCTATGGCCAGATCGACTTCAAGCGCGACGTCGAATGGGGTCCGTTCAACAAGATCCGCTTTGGCCTCAAGTATTCCGACCACAGCAACCAGGAATCCTCGGCGGGCACGTCCGACTACTCGGATACGCCGTTCAGCCTGGCGGACATCAAGACGATCAAGACGCCCGCGGACCTGTTCAGCGGCTTGGGCGCCAGCGGCAACGCCACGCAGTTCACGACCATTCCGAAGGAAGAGGTCATCCGCCTGCTCAAGGCGCGGAAGTACTCGTTCTACAGCATCGACTACGGCGCCAGCTTCAAGGTCGACGAAAGCATCGCCGCCGCCTACGTCCAGGCCGACTTCGAACAGAACGGCTGGCGCGGCAACATCGGCGGCCGCTTCGTCAACACGAAAGACGACTCGACCTATTGGCTGAGCGGCGACAACGGCAATACCTACAGCCAGACGAAGGTCTCCAAGAGCTACGACAAGTTCTTGCCCTCTTTCAACGTCGCCTATTCCGTCAACGATAACGTGGTGGTGCGCGGCGCGGCGGCCCAGGTCATCGCCCGGCCTCGCTACGGCCAGCTGGCCGGCGCGTTCAGCCGGGATGACAACCAGCATACCGCCGGCGGCGGGAATCCCAATCTGAAGCCCTATGAAGCGCTGAACCTCGAGCTGTCGGCCGAATGGTACTTCGCTCCGGGCGCGCTGGTCTCGGCGGAAGTCTTCCACCGCGATATCAGCTCCTATGTCGTGTCCAAGGCCACCGACATGCAGCTGTTCAATCCGAACACTCAGCGCAACGAGACCTACAGCGTCACCTCGCCGATCAACGCCCAGGACGCCAAGGTCAATGGCTTGCTGGTGTCGTTCCAGAGCGAACTGCCCTGGGGCTTCGGCATCCAGACCAACGTCTCCTACTCGGAGGCCGAAGTCCAAGACTACAACATGCCGTTCCTCTCCAAGTACACGGTCAATGTCATTCCATACTATGAGCGAGGCGCGTTCCAAGCCCGCCTTAGCTACAACTACCGTTCTTCTTACTTCACCGGCATCGGCCGCTTGAACTCGAAGGACAGCACCGACGGCTACAACCAGCTCGATTTCTCGGCGTCCTACAAGTTCACCGATCGTATGTCGCTGAACCTGAACGCTCAGAACCTGCTGGACGAAACCTACTACTCTTACAGCGGCGACAAGGCCGCGCCGACCGCCTTCTACAAGAACGGCCGCGTGCTGGCGCTGAGCTTCGCTTACAAGATGTAGGCTCTATCTTTCTCCCTAACTTGGTCGCCGTCGCGCTGCAAGGTGACGGCGACCAATTTTTTCTTTGGGGAAATTGTTTTCTGTTGAACAGTATTGGCGCCCGAAGCCGAAGTTCGGATGCTGGATTGAGTGTTGAGGACCCGGCGCCGCTGGGGCCGCCGCGTGCGAGGCGAGGGGACGGAACCAGCATGACCAGAGCCGGCGCTTGGTTGAGCCTGCTGATCTTCGTCCTGGCCCTGGGCGGTCAGGCTGCCGCGGCCACGCGGATCGAGCTCGACGGAGCCTGGCGGTTCCATACCGATCCAAACACCGAAGGCGTGGGCGCCGGATGGTCCGCCCGGACGCCGCAAGGCGCGCGCATCGTCGCGGTTCCACACACGTGGAACCTCGGTCCCGACCAGGACTTCGATGGCGTCGGCTGGTACTTCAAGACCTTCGTCCTACCGGCCGAGCTGGCTGGCCGGCACGCCGAGCTGAACTTCGGCGCGACCTTCTACAAGAGCCGGGTCTTCGTGAATGGCGTCGAAGCTGGCGGACACGAGGGCGGCTTCACGGCCTATCATCTGGACGTGGGCAAGCTGCTCCGCCCCGGCGAGAACCGGATCGCGGTGGCCATCGACAATCGGCCGGGCTTCGCCACCATACCCGGGTACGCCATGCGGCTGCAGGCCTCGGGCAACGTCTGGTACGATTGGTGGCGCAACGGCGGGATCCTGCGCGAGGTCTGGCTGAGCGTCGCCGACAAGGGCCAGATCCGCGGGCAAGTGATCCGACAGAGCCTGTCCGCCGACCAGGCCACGGCACGCACAAGGGTTGCGATCGAGAATGTCGACGCCGGCGCCCACACCTATGGGGTGACGGCCAGTCTCGAGGATCCAGCTGGTCGGATCGTCGCCAGCGCCCAGCAGACGGTGCGCGTGGCGGGAAGCGCGACGGCAGAACCTTCGTTCGATCTCGACGCTCCGAAGCCCCAACTCTGGAATGTTGGCGCGGCCAAGCTTTATCGGCTGTCGGTCGAGCTGCGCGACGAAGACGGCCGTCTGCTCGACACGCGCGCCGACACGGTCGGTTTCCGCGGTATCGAGATCAAGGACCGCCGCCTCTATGTGAACGGCCGGCCGGTGCGCCTGACCGGCATGACGCGCCACCAGGATTCGCCGTGGGAAGGCCAGGCCGAGAGCCAAGGGACGATCCGCCAGGACTGGAACGATCTCGCCGCGCTGCACGTCACCCTGACGCGCCCCGTGCACTATCCACAGCCCCAGGCGGTGCTGGACGCGGCCGATCGCGACGGGATCCTGCTGATCCCCGAGATCCCGATCTGGCAGATGACCGAGGCCCAACTGGCCGATCCGCGGCTGCTGGATCTGGCCAAGCGCCAGATGGGCGAGATGATCACCGAGGCCGGCAATCATCCCAGCGTGCTGGCCTGGAGCGTGATGAACGAGAGCGACGCCTCCAAGCCCGGCGGCCTGGCGTTCTTCCGGGCCATGAAGGCGCATATCAACGCGCTGGACCCCGGCCGCTTCGTGACCTTCGCCGACTCCGACGTCTCGATCGCGCCGTGGAAGCCGGCCCAGGCCTTGCGCGAGGCCGACTTCATCATGGCCAACGCCTATTTCGGCACGTGGAGCGGCGGCGCCGATTCCGTCGAACCCTGGCTCGACTTCTTCGACAAGACCTATCCCGACAAGATGCTGGTGATCTCGGAGTTCGGTTGGCCCGGGCCGTTTTCCACCGATCCGAAGGCCGCCGACGCGGCGCGGATCGAGAACCTGCTGGGCCAGTTGGCCGCCTTCCAGAAGCGCGCCTTCGTAGGCGGGGCGATCTTCTGGACCTACCAGGACTATCACTCCAACCGGAACCTCTATGCCGGCTCGGTCGACGGCTATGTCGACCACGGCGTCGTCGACGAGAACCGCCAGCGCAAGCCGTCCTACGCGGCCTGGGAGCAGCGCAACCGCGCGCTGGACGTCTCGGTGGCCTGGTCGGTGGGCGAGGGCGGCCTGAAGGGCTTCATCGCCAAGGTCGCGCCGCGCCCCGCCGGCGCCTTGCCCTCCTACCCGGTGATCGGCGCCAGGGTCCGCTGGAAGGCCCTCGACCAGAACGGCGCGGTGATCGCGGAGAGCGCGCTCCACGATCTGGACCTGACGGCGGCGGCGATGGTCGCCGGGACCTGGGACAAACCGATCGACGGCATCGTCCGCGTCAATGTCGATGTCCTGACCGCGAGCGGCGCGCGCGCCGGCGGCCAGGCGGTCGAGTATCGACCCTTCAAGCTCGGTTCGGCGCCGTTTCCGCCCGATCCGACGCAGCTTCCTTCCAGCCCGGCGGTGCGTTGATGTCCAGCTCCAAGACAGGTTCCCAGGGTCTCGACCGGCGCGCCTTCCTCGCCGGGGCCGCAGGGGGCGCCGCCGCGGCGACCGCTTCGCCGGGCTTCGCCGCTTCGCCGGGATCTCCGGCGGCCTCTTCGACCGCGCCGACGGCCGGTGTCCTGAGCCCCGAACAGATCGACCAAGCCTGGCGTCGCGCGGCCGGCAAGTTCGACGCGTCCCGCGCCGCGGTGCTCAAGCGGGCGCGGGCGGTGACCGCCAGCGGCCCTTTCCGCCCGGACTGGCCCTCGCTCAAGACCTATGAGGCTCCGCTTTGGTACCAGGACGCCAAGTTCGGGATCTTCATCCACTGGGGCGTCTATTCGGTGCCGGCCTTCGGCGGCGAATGGTACTCGCGGCTGATGTATCAAAAGGGGTCGAAGGAGTACGACCACCACATCGCGACCTACGGCCCGCAGGACCGCTTCGGCTACAAGGACTTCATCCCGCGGTTCACCGCCAAGGCCTACGACCCGGTGGGCTGGGCGCGCCTCTTCAAACAGGCCGGCGCGCGCTATGTCGTGCCCGTGGCCGAGCACCACGACGGCTACGCCATGTACGACACGCGCCTGTCGGACTGGACCGCCGTCAAGACCGGTCCCAAGCGCGACCTGATCGGCGCCTTCGCCCAAGCCGCCCGAGCCGAAGGCCTGCATTTCGGCCTCTCCAGCCACCGCGCCGAGCACGACTGGTTCTTCGACGAGGGCCGCAAGATCCCGTCCGACGTCAATGATCCGCGCTACCTCCAACTTTACGGGCCGGCCCAGTTGCGGATGTCGGGCAAGGACGACGCCGACCTCTATGGCGACTTCACCGCCGTCTCCCAAGCTTGGGTCGACGACTGGCTCGCGCGCACGGCCGAGCTGGTCGAGCTCTATGATCCCGAACTGATCTATTTCGACTGGTGGATCGGCAAGGCCGAGTTCCGCGCCGCCCTGCCGGCGATGCTGGCCCAGTACTACAACGCCAAGGCCGCCAAGGGCTTGCAGGCGGTGGTCAACTACAAGCTGGGTTCGATGCCGGTCGGGGCTGGGGTGCTGGATATCGAGCGCGGCCAGGCGCCGGGCATCCAGCCGACCGCATGGCAGACCTGCACCTCGATCAGCGACAAGGCCTGGGGCTTCATCGAGAACGACACCTACAAAAGTCCCGCCCAGCTGATCCACCTGCTGATCGACGTCGTCTCCAAGAACGGCAACCTGCTGCTCAATGTCGGCCCGCACGCCGACGGCAGCATCCCCCCGGCCGCCCGCGACACCCTGCTGGCCATGGGCCAGTGGCTGACATTGAACGGCGAGGCGATCTACGGCTCGCGGCCCTGGCGGGTGTTCGGCGAAGGGCCGACCGAGATCGCCGACGGCTCGTTCCAGGAGACCAAGACCAAGCCGTACACGGCCAAGGACTTCCGGTTCACCACCCGCGACGGCCGCCTCTACGCCTTGCAGCTGAACGCGCCGGAGGGCGACGAGGCCCTGATCGCCTCGATCAAGCCGACGGACCAGGTCCGCGCCGTCACCGCGCTCAGCACCGGCCGGCCCGTCGCCTTCAGACAGACGGCCGAGGGCCTGCGGCTGGCGGTCGGTGGACAGCCCGCCGGCCACGCCGCCTACGTCTACCGTATCGAACTGATCTGATGGGAAGGGCCGTCATGCGTCGCATTCTGACCCGCGCGTTTTTCGCCGCCGCCATGCTGGGGCTCGCCTTCGGAGGCAGCGCCCAGGCCCAAGCCAAGTCGGTAAAGGCCACCCAGCCGGTGGCGCTGTTCTACCTCATGGAGACGCCCAAATCGACGCGCTCCTTCGAGCAGCACATCGACAAGATCGGCCTGCTGGTCCCGACCTGGTACGGCGTGTCCAAGGACGGCCTGGTCACCGGCGCGCCCAATCCGGGCGTCCTGAGCAAGGCGAAGGCCGCGCGCCTGCCGGTGATGCCGATCATCTCGCTGACCGAGCGGGCGGGCCTGCATCAGCTGATGCAAAGCGAGGCGGCCAAGAAGAGCATGATCGAGGCGCTGGTCCGCGAGGCCAAGGCCAACGGCTATGTCGGCTTCCATTTCGACTTCGAAAACATCAGCTATCTCGACCGCGACGCCTTCACGCTGATGGCCAGGCAGACCGCCGACGCCCTGCACGCCGCAGGCTTCATCATGGGCGTCGCCGTCGTGCCCAACGCGCCCGGTCATCCGGGCAAGGGCGCCTATTCCAAGTGGATGTGGGAATACTGGCGCGGCGCCTACGACATCGAGGCGCTGGGCAAGATCGCCGACGAGGTCAGCCTGATGACCTACGACCAACACACGCGCTGGACCCCGCCCGGCCCGGTCGGCGGCATGCCCTGGGTGATGGAGAATCTCGACTACGCCTTGAAGGCCGTTCCGCGCGAGAAGCTCTCGCTGGGCATCCCGCTCTACGGCTACCGCTGGTTCGCCGACAATCCCGTGCGCCCCGACGGCACGGAAGCCGTCAACATCAGCGGCGTCTATTTCGACGCCGACGAGTCCATGCCGATGGCCCGCGAATACGGCGTCAAGGTGCAGTGGGACGATGTCCAGCAGGAGAGCTGGTACGTGCTCTACCGTGACCAGATGAATGAGTGGGTGTCGATGCCCGACGCCCGCAGCTTCAAGGCCCGCTACGATCTGGTGAAGCAGCAAGGCCTGAGCGGTTTCAGCGCCTGGGTGCTGGGCTCGGAAGACCCGGCGATCTGGGACGTGCTGCCCGTCGTCAAGCGCTGAGGATCATCGATGCGACCCGCTCACCGTCTCGCGACCGCCAGCCTGGCTGTCCTTTCCCTGGCCCTGGCCGCCAGTTCGGCCGTGGCCGCCACTCAGGCCCTGCCGATCATTCCCGTTCCCGCCGAGCTTAGCCGGGGCAGCGGCGTCCTCGTCGTTCGCTCGGGCGCGGTGGTCTCGGTTCCGGCCGGCGACGCCGGGGCCCTTTGGGCCGCGCGTCTACTGGCCGCGCAAGTCAAGCAAACGCGCGGCCTGGACCTGGTGGTCCGCGAGGGCGGGGCCGGCCAGATCGTGCTGGCGCGTGATCCGTCCGTCACCGCCGCCGAGGGCTATGGGCTGACCGTGACGCCGAAGGGCGCGCGCATCGCCGCCAAGGACGACGCCGGCCTGCTGTACGGCGCCATGACGCTCGCCCAGCTGCTCAGTCCCGACGCGGCTTTCGGCCAACCGGTCAAGGTTCCCGCCCTGACCGTGCGCGACCAGCCGCGCTTCGCTTGGCGCGGGATCATGGTCGACGTGGCGCGTCACTTCCAGCCGGCGGAGTCGCTGAAGCCGCTGATCGACGCCATGGCCGCGCACAAGATGAACGTGCTGCATCTGCACCTGAGCGACGACCAAGGCTGGCGGGTCGAGATCAAGCGCTATCCCAAACTCACCGAGATCGGCGCCTGGCGCACTCCGCCGACGGCGGGCGAAGCGCCGTCGGTCCAGCCCTATGGCGGCTTCTACACCCAGGACCAGATCCGCGACCTGGTCGCCTACGCGCGTGAGCGTTCGGTGACCATCGTGCCCGAGATCGATCTGCCGGGTCACGCCCAGGCGGCGGTCGCCGCCTATCCCGAGATCGGCGTCTTCGGCGACCGCCCGTCCGTCGCGGTGGACTGGGGCGTCAACCCCTACCTGTTCGACGTGGACCAACCCAGCCTCACCTTCATCGAAGGCGTGCTGGACGAGCTGATGAGCCTGTTCCCGTCGACCTATATCCACGTCGGTGGCGACGAGGCGATCAAGGACCAGTGGCAGCGCTCGCCCGCCGTCCAGGCCCGCATGCGCGAGCTGGGCCTGAAGAACGAACACGAGATGCAGAGCTGGTTCATCGAGCATCTCGGCAAGTACCTGGCCGCCCATGGCCGACGGCTGATCGGCTGGGACGAGATCCTCGAAGGCGGGCTGCCGGCCTCGGCCTCGGTGATGTCGTGGCGGGGCGAGCAGGGGGCGATCGATGCGGCCAACCAGGGTCACGACGTGGTGCTATCGCCCGCGCCGATCCTCTATCTGGACAGCCTGCAGAGCGATCGCGCCGACGAGCCTCCGGGCCGGCTGTCGATCATGACCCTGAAGGACGTCTACGGCTACGAGCCCATGCCCAAGGGCATCGCGCCCGACAAGGTCGGCCACGTGCTGGGCGCCCAGGCCAACGCCTGGTCGGAGTACCTGGTGACGCCAGCGCAGATCCGCCACGCGATCTTCCCGCGCCTGGACGCCGTTTCGGAGATCACCTGGTCGCCGAAGGACAAACGGGACTGGACGGGTTTTCTCGACCGTCTGGACATCCAACGCCTGCGCTACGCCCGCCAGGGGATCAACGCCGCCGACAGCGCCTTCGCGGTCGGCTTCGCCCTGGACGGCGGGCGTGGCTCGGCGCTGCGGTCGGGCAAGGCGAGTGTGGTCCTGTCGACCCAGACCGGCTTCGGCCAGATCCGCTACACGCTGGACGGCAAGGCGCCGACGACGCGCTCGCCGCTCTACGCCAAGCCGCTCGCGGTCGCCGTGGGAACCACGATCCGGGCGGCGGCCTTCACTGCCGATGGTCGCGCGACCGCGGCGCCGCGTGCTTTCGACCTCGGCCGCACGGCGTTGCTCACCCGGAGCAACAGCGACCTGACCGCCTGCCCCAAGGGCGCGCTGGGCCTGCGCGTGCCCTTGACGTCGGAGGCGCAGGCCGATGCGCCGGCCTTCAACGTCAACCTGTTCGACACCTGCGCCCTGTATCCGGCCGCGCCGCTGGACCTGGCGGGCGGCTTCGAGGTCAAGGTGGCGCGCGTGCCGCGCCACTATGGTCTGGCCGGCGACACCGACAAGGTCCGCTGGCACTACAACGCCACCCGGTTCGGCGAGCTGATCGTCCGCGCCGGCGGCTGCGAGGGCAGGGTGGTCGCCACCTTCCCGCTGCCCGACCCGGCCACCGCCAGCAACCGCCTGACCTTCAAGGGCGAACTGCCCGAGGAGGCGGGGGATTCCGATCTCTGCCTGCTGTTCACGGCGCCCCTGTCGGGCCCCTTCTATGCCGTCGAGGCTCTGGCCCTGACGCCTCGCGTCTCCAACTGAACTGGTGAAGACCATGCTCCGATCCGCGCTGCTTTCCGCCGCCGCCCTCGCGACCTTGGCCACCGCCGCCATGGCCGGGCCCGTCGAGACGCGGAGCCTGAACCAGGGTTGGAGCTTCCGCCTCGATCCGGCCGACGCCGCGGCCGAAGCCCACGCGGCCGAGCTGCAATGGCGGCCGGCGACGGTCCCGGGCGTAGTGCAGACCGACCTGCTGGCCGCCGGTCGTATCCCCGATCCGTTCGCGGACGCCAACGAGGCGCAACTGCAGTGGATCGGTCTGGCCGACTGGCAGTACCGGCGCACGCTGGACGCCGACGCGGCCCTGCTGGCCCGCGACCATGTCGATCTGGTCTTCGACGGTCTGGACACCTTCGCCGAAGTGTCGGTCAACGGGGTCAAGCTGCTGTCGGCCGACAACCAGCATCGCCGATGGCGCGTGCCGGTCAAGGCGGTGCTGAAGCCTGGCGCCAACGAGATCGCCGTCACCTTCAAGTCGCCGATCAAGAAGCTGCAGCCGGACATCCTCAAGCAGCCCTACGTGCTGCCCGGCGCCTATGACTCCGCGTTCGGCGACGAACCGGCGGCCAAGCACACCTCCACCTATGTCAGAAAGTCCCCCTACCACTACGGCTGGGACTGGGGGCCGCGCTACGTCACCGAAGGGATCTGGCGCGAGGTGCGGCTGGAGGCCTGGGACGAGGCGCGGATCGACGGCTTCCGCATCCGTCAGGATCAGGTGACCGCCGACCATGCCCGGCTTTCCGCCGAGTTCGAGATCGAGTCCGACGGCACGCGCACGGTCGAGCTGGCCGTCACGCCGACGACGCCGGACGGCGCCGCGCTGCCGGCGGTCCGCCAAACGGTGACCCTGGCGCCGGGACTCAACCGCGTCTCCGTGTCTGTGCCGATCGCCGCGCCCAAGCTGTGGTGGCCGGCGGGTTACGGCCGCCAGGACCTCTACCGCTTCAACGCCTCCGTCACCCTGGACGGCGCGGTCCTGGCCAAGGCCGAGCGCCGGTCGGGACTGCGCACGGTCGAGCTGCGTCGGGAGGCCGACGCCTGGGGCAAGAGCATGGCGTTCGTCATCAACGGCGTGCCGGTCTTCGCCAAGGGGGCCAACCTGATCCCGTTCGACAGCTTCTCGCCGCGAGTGTCGGACGAGAAAATGCGGGCGATCCTGACCTCGGCCCGCGACGCCAACATGAACATGCTGCGCATGTGGGGCGGCGGGCATTATCAGAGCGACGCCTTCTACGCGATGGCCGACGAACTGGGCCTGATGATCTGGCAGGACTTCATGTTCGGCGGGGCCATCCCGCCCTACGACGTGGCGTTCCGCGAGAACACGCGGGTCGAGGCCGTCGAGCAGGTCAAGCGCCTGGGCGACCATCCCAGCATCGTCCTGTGGAGCGGTAACAACGAGGTGCAGACCGGCTGGGAGAACTGGGGCGACCGTGTCGCCTTCAAGACCGCCATTCCGCCCGAGGAGCGCGAGCGGATCGTCGTCGGCATGACCACCCTGTTCGGCCAGGTGCTGCGCGGCGCGGTCGCCGAGAACGACCCCGACACGCCCTACTGGGCTGGCTCGCCCAGCACGGACTATGACGGCGGCGCCGACCTGCTGACCGACGGCGACCGCCACTACTGGAGCGTCTGGGGCGGCTCGCTGCCGGTCGAGGAATACCTGCACGTCACGCCGCGCTTCATGTCCGAATACGGCCTGCAGTCGCAGCCGGAGATGCGGACCCTGAAGACCGCTATCAAGCCGCGGGACATGTCGGTCAATTCCACCGTCATGCGCGCCCACCAGAAGTACGCCAAGGGCGAGGGCAACGACCGGATCCTGTTCTACATCCGCCGCAACTACGGCGAGCCGAAGACCTTCGAGGACTTCGTCTATCTGAGTCAGGTGATGCAGGCCGAGGGCATCGAGCTTGCGGCGCTGCACCACCGGTCCTCGCGGCCTCAGACCATGGGCTCGCTGTACTGGCAGCTCAACGACGTCTGGCCCGGGGCGTCGTGGTCCAGCCTCGACTACTATGGCCGCTGGAAGGCGCTGCAGTATCACGCTCGCCGTTTCTACGCGCCTGTCGCGATGGCGGCCGTCCACGACAAGGGCGCGACGACCGTCACCTTGCTGTCCGATCGCACGACCGCCGCGCCGGTCCGCTGGCGCGTGCGGGTGATGGACGTTGACGGCAAGGTGCTGTCGGACGGCACTTCCGACGCAGAGCTCAAGCCCCTGGCGGCGACGCAGGTGGCTAGCCTGTCGGACACGACGCTGTTCAAGGGCGCCGATCCGGCCCGGACGTTCGCGGTATTCGAGCTGATCGAGGACGGCAAGACGATCTCGCGCGGCGTGGTCACCCAGGTTCCGGCCAAGGCGATGGCCTTGCCGGATCCACGCTTGTCGACCGTGTGGTCGAAGACGGCGGACGGCTACGCGGTGACCGTCAAGGCCGCCAAGCTGGCTCGCGCCGTCTGGCTGGACTTCGGCGACCTGGACGCGACGCCGGCGGACAACGCCTTCGATCTGCCGCCAGGCGAGGCGATCACCATTCGGGTGACCTCCAAGGCTTCGCTGGACAAGCTGAAGCGGGCTCTGACCCTGCGCAGCCTCTACGGCGCCACAAAGCCGACGACGCCTTAGGACCCCGATGATGCTGCGTTCCAAACTTCTTACGGCGTCCATCCTGCTGTTCGCCACCGGAGCCCAGGCCACCGAGGCCCCCTCGGCCCTGGTCTCCCGCCTGACTCTGGAGGAGAAGGCCGCTCAGTTGCAAAGCGCCGCGCCGCCGGTTCCGCATCTGGGGATCCGAGGTTACGAGTGGTGGAGCGAGGGCCTGCATGGCTTGGCCCGCAATGGGCCGGCCACGGTGTTTCCGCAGGCCATCGGCCTGGCCGCAACCTGGGACGAGGCTCTGCTAGGCAAGATTGGCGAAGCGGTTTCGGTCGAGGCGCGGGCCAAGTTCAATGGCGTCCGCTATCGCGATCCGGGCCGCTATGAAGGCCTGACCATCTGGTCGCCCAACATCAACATCTACCGCGACCCGCGCTGGGGGAGGGGGCAAGAGACCTACGGCGAGGACCCGCATCTGACAGGGACGCTGGCCGCGGCCTTCGTGCGCGGCGTCCAGGGGCCCGATCCCGATCATCCGCGCGCCATCGCCACGCCCAAGCACTTCGCGGTGCACTCCGGACCCGAGGCGGGGCGGCACGGCTTCGACGTCGATGTCTCGCCCCAGGACCTGGAGGCCACCTACCTGCCGGCTTTCCGCCAAGCAGTGGTCGAGGGGCAAGCGCGGTCGGTGATGTGCGCCTACAACGCCATCCATGGTTTCCCGGCCTGCGCTTCTCCGTTGCTGCTGGAGCAGACCTTGCGCCGGGACTGGGGGTTCAAGGGCTTCGTCGTCTCGGACTGCGACGCGGTCGACGACATGACCCAGTTCCACTACTTCCGCCCGGACAACGCCGGCTCGGCCGCCGCGGCCCTGGTCGCCGGCGATGATCTGAACTGCGGGAACGCTTACGCCCAGTTGCCGGCTGCAGTGCGTCGAGGCGATCTCGACGAGGCCGTGGTCGATCGCGCCGTGGCCCGGGTGTTCGAGGCCCGCGCGGCGCTGGGCGCGCTGCTGTCGCCCGATCCCGCCAATCCTTACGCGAACCTGGGCGGGGACGCGGTGAATGCGCCGGCCCATCGCGCCTTGGCGTTGGAGGCGGCGCGCAAGTCGATCGTGCTGCTGAAGAACGACAAGAACCGCCTGCCGCTGGCCTCGACAACGAGGATCGCGGTGATCGGCCCGGACGCCGACGCCTTGGAGGTGCTGGAGGCCAACTACCACGGCACGGCCGTCGATCCGGTGACGCCGCTGCAGGGACTGCGCGCCCAATGGGGCAAGGGAAACATCCACTATGCTCAGGGCTCGGCCGTCGCGGAAGGCGTGCCGGTCGCCGTGCCGGAGACCGCCCTACGCACGGGCGTAGGCGTCGACGCTGCTCAGGGACTGACCGGGTCCTATTTCGACGATCCCGCCTTCACCGGCGCGCCGCGGGCCATCCGGACCGACCGTGTCGTTAATTTCGATTGGGATCGCACGGCCCCGGCGCCGGGCCTGGATCCGACCCGCTACGGCGTGCGCTGGACCGGCGCGCTGGTTCCGCCCGGCCCGGGCGAATACGCCCTGGTCGTGGGCGTCGCCCGCTGTTTCGACTGCAAGGGCCATGATCCGGTGCGCCTCTGGGTCGACGACAAGCTGGTGGTCGACGATAACGGCTCCGGCAAGGCGGTGGAGGCGGTGCTGAACTTCCCCGACGCCCGCCCGCGCCGCATCCGCCTGGAGCTGTCGCACACCGGCGAGGACCAGGGCTTGCGTTTGCAATGGCGCGCCCCCGCCGCGTCCCAGCTGGCCGAGGCGGTCAAGGCCGCCAGCCAGGCCGACGTGGTCGTGGCCGTGGTCGGTCTGTCTCCGGATGTCGAGGGCGAGGCGCTGCAGATCGCCGTGCCGGGCTTCGACGGCGGCGACCGCACCGACATCGCTCTGCCCGCGCCGCAGCGCCGGCTGCTGGAGGCGCTGGCCGCGACCGGAAAGCCGTTAGTCGTGGTGTTGACGTCCGGCGGCGCGGTCGAGCTGGATTGGGCCAAGACTCACGCCGACGCCATCCTGGCCGCCTGGTATCCGGGACAAGCCGGCGGGGTGGCGCTGGCTGAGACGCTGGCGGGGCTGAACAATCCGTCCGGCCGCCTGCCGGTGACCTTCTACCGGTCGGCGCGCGACCTGCCGCCGCTTGTCGAATACGCCATGAAGGGGCGCACCTACCGCTACTTCGCCGGCGAGCCGACCTACGGGTTCGGTCATGGCCTCAGCTACACCCGCTTCGACTACGGTGCGCCGAGCCTCTCGACGGCCACGCTGAAGGCCGGTGACGCGCTGGTGGTGGAGGCCGAGGTGGCCAATGTCGGCGGCCGGGCCGGAGACGAGGTCGCCCAGGCCTATCTGATCCCGCCCAAGCCGGCCGACTATCGAGGGCAGCAGGCCGACCGGCTCCTGCTCCGGACCCTGGTCGGCTTCGACCGGGTGACGCTGAAGCCCGGCGAGCGACGCAAGGTCCGGTTCGCCCTGTCGCCACGCGATCTCTCGCAGGTCGCGCGCAACGGAGAGCGCGCCGTGGTCCCGGGACGCTACACGCTGTTCGTTGGCGGCGGGCAACCGGGCCAGGCGCCGGGCCACGAGGTCAGCTTCACGATCGAGGGCCGGCAGGAGCTTCCGCGATGAGCATCCGTCTTTCCCGCCGTCAGGCCCTGCTGGCGGGCGCTGCCGCCGCCCTGGCCGCGACGCCCGCCGTCGCCGCGCCGTTCGTCTCGCGCCGTCCGCCGCCCGAGGCGCGGCGCTTCGTCAGTCCCGCCGTCGAGGGCCTGATCAAGCAGGTGAAGGCCAAGGTCGCCGATCCCGAACTGGCCTGGCTGTTCGAGAACTGTTTCCCCAACACCCTCGACACCACCGTCTTCCTCGGCGAGGCCGGCGACAGGCCCGACGCCTTCGTGATCACCGGCGACATCGACTGCATGTGGCTGCGGGACTCCTCGGCCCAGGTCTGGCCCTATCTGCCATTGGCCGCCAAGGCGCCGGAGCTGCGGACCCTGTTTCGTGGCGTGATCGGCCGCCAGGCCCGCTGCATCCTGATCGACCCCTACGCCAACGCCTATATGCGCGATCCGACGGCGCGGACGAACCTGAAGTGGTCGCAGCAGGACGTCACCGACATGCGGCCCGGCGTGGGTGAGCGGAAGTGGGAGATCGACAGCCTCTGCTATCCGATCCGCCTGGCGCACGGCTACTGGCGCGCCACGCACGACGCCGCCCCGTTCGACGCGGAATGGCGCGAAGCCATGGCCGTCGTCGTGCGCACCTTCCGCGAGCAGCAGCGCAAGACCGGTCCGGGACCCTACAGCTTCCAGCGGCCCAGCACCCTGGCGACCGAGACCCTGATGCTGGAAGGCAAGGGCGCGCCGACCCGCAAGGTCGGCCTGATCCACTCGATGTTCCGGCCGTCTGACGACGCCTGCGTCTATCCGTTCCTTATCCCGTCCAACCTGTTCGCCGCGGCCAGCCTGAGGCAGCTGGCGGAGCTGGCGCGCGAGGTGATGAACGATCCGGTCTTCGCCGCCGATTGCGCGGCCTTCGCCGACGAGGTCGCGGCGGCGCTGCGGGCCCACGGCCTGACCCGCGATGCCGACGGACAGCCGGTCTGGGCCTTCGAGGTCGACGGCTACGGCAACGCCCTCTTCATGGACGACGCCAATGCGCCGGGCCTGATGAGCCTGGCCTATCTGGGCTGCGTCCCGCACGACGATCCGGTCTTCAAGCGTACCGCCCGCTTGGCTTGGAGCGCACGCAATCCGTACTTTTTCAAGGGAACGGCGGCCGAGGGGATCGGCGGCCCGCACGCCGGCCTGGATCTGATCTGGCCGATGTCGATCATCATGCGGGCGCTGAACGCCCTGGCCGATGGCGACGACGCGACCGTCCTGGCCAGCTTGAGGCTTCTGAAGGCCACGCACGCCAGCACGGGCTTCATGCACGAAGCCTTCCACAAGGACGACCCGACCAAGTTCACCCGCGACTGGTTCGCCTGGGCCAACACCCTGTTCGGCGAGCTGATCGTCGAGATCACCGAACACCGTCCCGCCCTGCTGGCCCGCCCCCTGGAAACGACCGCATGACCCAAGTTCCCGCCATCGATCGCCGCGGCCTGATGGCCGGAGGGGGACTGGCCTGCCTCGCCGCCGCCGCGCCGGCCGCCGCTGCGCCGCGCCGGGCGTTGTGTGACTTCGTCGATCCGTTCATCGGCACGGGCGGCCACGGCCACACCTATCCGGGCGCCACCCTGCCATTCGGCATGGTGCAGCTGAGCCCGGACACCAGCAACAACGGTTGGGATTCCTGCTCTGGCTATCATCAGCAGGACGGCTCGATCATGGGCTTTTCGCACACCCATCTCAGTGGAACGGGCTGCGCCGACCTGCTGGACGTTCTGGTCGTGCCGGCCACCGGGCCGGTGCTGCTGACGCCGGGCGAGCCCGGCAAGCCCGACGACGGCTATCGCTCGCGCTATGACCGCGCCAGCGAGCATGCCTCGCCAGGCTACTACCGAGTACGCCTGACCGACACGCGCATCGACGCCGAGCTGACCGTGACCGAGCGGGTTGGCCTGCACCGCTACACCTTTCCCAAGGGCGAGCCGGGCCATCTGCTCATAGACCTGCAGCACGGCCAGAAGGACTGGTGGGAGAAGTCGCCGGAGACCCGGGTCAAGAATGCAGTCCTGCGCCTGGTCGGCGACGACACCCTGGTCGGGGCGCGGCGGGTGTTCCAGTGGGCGCCGGGACGATGGATCTATTTCGCGCTGAAGCTGTCGCGGCCGTTCAAGGATGCTCAGCTATACGCCGCCGACCAGCCGCTGTCGGCGGACGCGCGCGAGGCCAAGGGCGAGAACCTCAAGTGCGTGCTGCGCTACCCTGACGCCGGCGCGGCGCCGTTGCTGGTCAAGGTCGGCCTGTCGGGCGTCGACATCGAGGGCGCCCTGGCCAATCTGGAAGCAGAAGCGCCGGGCTGGGACTTCGATGGCGCGCGCCGCTCGGCCCGCGAGACCTGGGAGAAGGCGCTGTCGTCGGTCCGGATCGATGGTGCGTCCGAGACCGACGCGAAGATCTTCTATACCGGCCTCTATCACAGCCTGCTGGCGCCGACCCTGTTCAGCGACGTCGATGGCCGTTATCGCGGCATGAACCAGAAGGACCACAAGGTTCCGGCTGGTCGCCGGAACTACAGCACCTATTCCCTGTGGGACACCTACCGGACCCTGCACCCGCTGCTGACCCTGGCCCAACCGGCCCGGGCGGCCGATGTGGTCGCCGGCCTCGTGCCGATGGCCGAGGAGAGCCCCAAGGGACCTTCGGTCTGGCCGCTGCAGGGGATCGAGACCGGCACCATGAACGGCTGGCACGCCGCCGTCGTCCTGGCCGAGGCCCAGGCCAAGGGGCTGGGCGGCCTGGATCCGGTCCGCACCTGGAAGGCGTTCCGCAAGCGCGCCTTCGACGACGATGTGTTGGGCCTGGATTGGTACAAACGCCTGGGCTTCATCCCGGTCGACGAGGTGATGGAGGGCGCCAGCCGCACGCTGGAATACGCCTATGACGACTGGGCCATGGCGCATCTCGCCGCCGCGGCCGGCGCCCACGACGACGCCAAGGCCCTGCTGGCCCGCTCGCGCAACTATCGCCACCAGTTCGACGCCGAGACCCGGTTCATGCGGCCGCGCAACGGCGACGGCTCCTGGGTGACGCCGTTCGAGCCGCGCGCCATCGGCCACATGGACAAGTGGCGCGACTTCACGGAGGCGAATGCCTGGCAGGCGACGTTCCTGACCCAGCATGACCTGTATGGCTACATGGAGCTGTTCGGTGGCGAGAAGGGCTTCGAGGCCAAGCTCGACGGGCTGTTCACGGCCAGTTCGGAGATGCCGCCGGGCTCGCCGCCCGACATCGCGGGCCTGGTCGGCCAATACGCGCACGGCAACGAGCCCTGCCACCACGTGGCCTACCTCTACGCCTATTGCGGCGCGCACCATAAAACCCAGGCCCAGGTGCGGATGCTGCTGAAGAGCCAGTATCAGGCCAAGCCGGATGGCCTGTCGGGCAACGAGGACTGCGGCCAGATGAGCGCCTGGTACGTGATGAGCGCCCTGGGCCTCTATCCCGTCGATCCGGTCATGGGCGCCTATGTCTTCGGCTCGCCGCTGTTCCCGCGCGCCGAGATCGCGATGGGCGAGGGCCGCCGACTGGTGATCGAGGCCAAGAACGTCGCGCCGGATCGCTTCTACATCCAGTCGGTGACCTGGAACGGCGCGCCGCATGACCGGTGCTGGATCGGCCACGACGAGTTGGCCAAGGGGGGGCGGTTGATGTTCCGGATGGGCGCGCGGCCGAACCCGGCGTTTGGCGCGGCGCGGTCTTCGCGTCCGCCCTCGGCGCCGAAGTTCGCATGAGATCGCACCGCCGCCGGCTGATCCCCGATCCCGTTCCTTCTTCCGCTTCTTACTGACCGGAACCTGTTGATGCGCCCCGAACTGCACCTGTCCCGCCGCCTGCTGCTGGCCGGCGTCGCCGTCTCGGCCTTCCCAGCCATGGCCCGCACGGCCGGCGACTTGACGCCCTACGGGGCGACCCCGTCAGCGCGGCAACTGGCTTGGCACGGGCTCGAGACCTACGGTTTCGTCCATTTCTCGATCAACACCTTCACCGATCGCGAGTGGGGCTATGGCGACGAGTCGCCGGCCCTGTTCAATCCGACCGACTTCAGCGCCGACCAGATCGTGGCGGCCGCCAAGGCGGGCGGGCTGAAGGCGCTGATCCTGACGGCCAAGCATCACGACGGCTTCTGCCTGTGGCCCAGCCGCTTCACCGAGCACAGCATCAAGAACAGCCCCTACAAGGACGGCAAAGGCGACATCGTCCGGGAACTGTCCGAGGCCTGCGCGCGCGGCGGGCTGAAATTCGGCCTCTACCTGTCGCCTTGGGATCGCAATCACGCCGACTACGGCCGGCCCGAATATGTCACCTACTACCGCAATCAGCTGCGCGAGCTGCTGACGCAATACGGGCCGCTGTTTGAGGTCTGGTTCGACGGGGCTAATGGCGGCGACGGCTATTATGGCGGCGCGCGCGAGGTGCGGAAGATCGGGCCCAACTACTACGACTGGCCGTCGATGGTCGCCTTCGTCCATGAGCTACAACCGATGGCCGTGACCTTCGACCCCAAGGGAGCGGATCTGCGCTGGGTCGGCAACGAGCGCGGCTTCGCCGGTGATCCGTGCTGGGCGACCATGGACGACGGGCCTTACACCGAAGCCAAGGGCATGAGCGGCGTACGGGGTGGTTCGGTCTGGTGGCCGGCCGAGGTCGACGTCTCGATCCGCCCCGGCTGGTTCTGGCATGCCTATGAGGACGCCGAGGTGAAGTCCGCCGGGCGGCTGCAGAAGATCTATTTCGAGTCTGTCGGGCGTGGGACCAACCTGCTGCTCAACCTGCCGCCTGATCGGCGCGGCCGCATCCCGGAAGAGGACGTGGCGGCCCTGACGGCGTGGGGCAAGGCGCGGCGCGCCCTGTTCGCCCGCGACCTGGCCGACGGCGCTCGCGCCCAGGCCAGTAGCGCGCGGGCCGGTCACGCCGCGGCGAACGTGCTGGACGCCTCCCGAGACACCTATTGGGCCTGTGACGACGGCGCCGTGTCGCCGGAACTGGTCCTCACCCTGCCTGAAGCACGGACCTTCGATGTGGTGCGGCTGCGCGAACATCTGCCGCTGGGCCTTCGGGTCACGGCGTTCGCGCTGGACGTCTGGGACGGCGGCTGGCGCGAGATCGCCCGTCACCAGGGGATCGGCGCCCAGCGGCTGGTGCGCCTGGCCGCTCCGCTGACGACCGCCAAGCTACGCCTGCGGGTGCTGGACGCGCCGGCCGGGCCCGCGATCAGCGAGATCAGCCTCTTCCGCCAACCTGTCCTGGTGGATCCGCCGGCCATCCAACGCGACCGGCAGGGTATGGTGACGATCGTCGGCGACGCGCCGGGGCTGGAGCTGCGCTACACCGTGGACGGCGCGGCGCCGACCCGGGCCGCCACACGCTTCACCGAGCCCTTCGCCCTGCCTGAGGGCGGGGAGGTGAGGGCAGTGGCGGTCGAGCCGGCCAGCGGCGTGACCAGTGCGCCGGCGCGAAGGGTCTTCGACGTGCGCAAGTCCGACTGGCGTATCGCGCAGGCCAGCGCGCCCGGCGCCGAGGCCCTGATCGACGACGAGCGCGGCTCGGCCTGGCGAGCGCCGGCGCCCTGCGCGGTGACGCTCGATCTCGGAAAGGCCAGATCACTAGGCGGTTTCATCCTGACGCCGGCCTGGGACCGGACGCAGGGCGCTGGCGCGCCGTCAGGCTATCGGGTCGCGACTAGCCTTGATGGTGTCGCCTGGACTCCGACGGGCGAAGGCGAGTTCGCCAATGTCGCCGCCAGCCTGGCGCCCCAGCGCGTGACGTTCGCCCATCGACAGGGACGCTATCTGCGGCTGGAGGTGACGCGGACTGCGGGCGGTGAGACGCAGGTCGTATTCGCGGAACTGGACGTAATCACCGTCGCGGGCCGCTAGCCCGGTGCGAAAGACCGCGCCGTCGTGAGACGGCGCGGTCCGCGCGGGTCAGAAGTTGTATTGCAGGCTGACGTTCACCGCCCGGCCGAGCGGGTCGTAGAGACCGGTATAGGTGTTGGGGTTGTTGGTGGTGCCGTCGACGAAGGTCGAGGGGACCACCGGCGGCGACTTGTCGAGCAGGTTGGTGATCGCGATCCGCGCGGTCATGTCCTTGACCACCATCACCGACGCGGCCAGGTCGAAGTAGCTGTAGGCCTTCATCTTGGTCAGGATCTTGTAGCCCTGCGAGCCGCCGCCGCCATTGATGGCGTTGTCGGCGCTGTTGGCCGTCAGCTTGGTGGAGCCGATATAGCGCCAGTTCAGCGACAGGGTGCTGTTGCGCCACGGCGTGCTCCAAGTAGCTCGCATGTTGTGAGCCCATTTCGGCGCCGGGGCGTAGCAGGTCGGCGCGCCGTAGTAGCCCGCGCAGTCCGAGGCCGGCGTGGTCGGCGAGTCCTGCCCCATGCTACGCAGCATCAGCGTGCCGATCATGTTCAGGTCCATCCGGCCGAGGTCGCCGATGCCGAAGTTGTAGCTGACCTGAACATCGTCGGCCTTGTAGTTGAGAATGTTGGTGTTCTCGGTGCCGCCCGAGATGAAGCCGGTGGTCGTCGAGGTCCCATCGAGACGCCCGGTGGTCGGGTCGCGCTTGACGAAACGGCAGTAGTACGGAAGGCCCGTGGTCAGGCAGTTCGACAGGGCCACGTTGGCGTCGATATAGCCGATGAAGTCCTTGATCTTGATGTCGACGTGGTCGATCGAGAACAACAGCCCCGGCACGGCCGAGGGCGTGTAGACGAGGCCCAGGGTCTGGGTGATCGCCTTCTCCGGTTGCAGGTTGATATTGCCGCCGCCGGCATAGCGGCGGCAGCCTTGCGGTCCGCAGTCGGGGATCGACTTTGCGGCGTACTGCGCGGCCGTCACGCCGGTGTTGGCGCACTGGGCCGCCGTCGCCGCGCCGGATAGGCTAAGCGAGCTCGACGAACACGGGTCCGTGCCGTTGTAGCTGAAGTTCCGCGGCGAATAGAGTTCGGAAATGTTGGGAGCGCGCGCGGCCGAGTTGTAGCTGAACCGCACCAGCAGATCGCGGACCGGGCGATAGAGGCCCTCGACCTTCGACGTGTAGAGTTCCTTCTTCTGGTTGTCGTACTTGGACGCCCGCAGGCCGGTGTTGAACACCAGGCTCTTAACCAGGGGCAGGTCGTTGGCGATCGGCAACTGGGCTTCGCCGTACAACTCCTTGACGCCGTAGTGGCCGCTCGTGGTGCTGAACCAGCCCTCGTAGGCGACGGTAGCTGCATCGGCCAGGACCTTCAGGCTCTCGCGGCGGTACTCCCCGCCCACGGCGATGGCCACACCTTCGCTGGCCCACGGGCTCTTGATCCCGTATTGGCCGAGATCGCCGGCGAGGTTGATCGTGACGTCCCGCTGCTCGACGACGTTGGTCCAGCGATAGTTGTCATAGGCGTAGGGATAGACCTTGGGGTCGATCTTGTTGGCCTGGAAGATGTTGGCCGCGACGCAATTGGTGTCGGTTTTGTCCACCACCGATTGGCAGGTCGGCGTCCCGTTGACATTGACGACGTTCACCGTGCGGGCGAAGCGATCGCCGTTGATCTCGTTGCGGTCGGACAGCGTGTTCTCGACGCGCGAGCCGATGAAGTTGACGTCGTAGTGCCAGCCGTCGAACAGGTCGCCCTTCAGCCCGGCGCTGAGGCGGTAGTCCTGGTTCACGATGCGGTTCTGGACCGGGATGCTGCCGGGACCTTCCTGCAGCAGATAGTAGTCGGCATTGACCAGGCTGGCGCTGCCCGCTGCCGCGCCGCACAGGCTCTGGGCCTGGCTCGCCGACATGAACGGATTGTTGCAGTTGATGCTGAGAGACTGGCCGTAGGCGCCGGACTGCTGCTCGATCGAGACGTCGCGCATCACCAAGAGATTGGCGTAGGCCTCGACGGCGTCGTTGAAGCGGTAGTTGGCGAACAGGCCGCCGGTGAACCGCTTGTCGGCGCGGATGAAGTTCCAGTCCTTGCGGGTGTTGCTGGCGTAGTCGGCGGCGTTAGCGGTCGAGACGAAGCTCTGGGTCCCGTTCTTGTTGATGTAGTAGCCGCTGCCGGCGTTCTGGCCGCTGCTGATGTCGAGGCGGCCGTAGGGGGTGTACTGGGTGTTGGAGGAGCACGACAGAGCCGTGGTGCTGGCCGCGATGCGACAGGCCGAATAGTCGCGCGCGCCCCATTTGACCGGGTTCTGTTCGCGGTAGTCGGCGAAGATGCTGATGTTGCCGGCGCCGTCGGCGAAGTTCTTGCCCGCGGCGAAGTTGATGTCCCAGCGGCCGCCGTCGGTGACGTGTTGGGCCGGCACGGGGAAGTTCGGATATTGCGAGATCAACCCGCGAACCGCCATGTCGTCATTGGTGTGCTGGAAGAAGCTGTAGGAGGCGTTGACCTGCACGCCGTCGAACTTCTTGTTCAGCACGAAGTTCACCACGCCCGCCACGGCGTCCGAGCCGTAGGTCGAGGAAGCGCCGCCCGACAGGACGTCGACGCGCGAGATCAGGGCCACCGGCACGATGTTGAGGTCGATCGCCTGGACGGGCAGCAGCCGCTCGCCATCCAGCAGCACAAGCGTGCGCTGGTTGCCCAGCCGACGCAGGTTCACCTTGGCCTGGCCGCCGTTGTCGAAGCCCGCGCCGAACTGGTTGTTGTCCGCGCGGACCTGCGGCAGGCGGTTGAGGGCGTCCTCGATGTTCATCACGCCCTGGAACTGCAGCTCCTGCTTGTCCATGGTAACGATCGGCGCGGCCGACTGGGCGTTCGGCCGGCGGATGCGCGTGCCGGTCACGACGACCGTGTCGACGGTCGAGGCCTTGTCGGCGGCGGTGGTTGAAGCCTCGGTCTGCCGAGCTTGGGCGGCCTGAGAGCAGGCCAGGGCCGATACGGCGATGGACGCCATGAGCCCCGCTTTGAAGCGACCAGATTTGCCAACCATCTTGATGAACCCCTCTGGGCGCGGGTGAATTCCCAGCGTCCCTAAGGGTCAAGACGGACGCGCAACGGCGTTCCTTGAGCAGTTGACGAAAATATATGATTTTCACGACAAATCACTGTCGAGCGGTGATCGCGTTCTTGACTTGTGACCGCCTCGCGCCGTCCCTAACGGACGTTTCCGCCGAGAGTCTTCGCCCCCGTGTCGTCCGAACGCGAGCGTATCGTCCAATGGGTCGCCGAGGAGATCATGCCGCACGAGGCGGGCGTGCGCGCCTGGCTGCGGCGTTCGCGCGTGCCGCCCGACGAGATCGACGACCTGATGCAGGAAGCCTACGCCAAGCTGGTGGGGCTGCGCAGCATCGACCAGATCGAGAGCCCCGACGGTTATTTCTTCCAGGTCGTCCGCAACCTGCTCACGGACAAAATGCGGCGCGCCAAGGTGGTGCGCATCGAAACAGTTACGGAAATCGAGGCGCTGTCCGTCTGTTCAGATGAGCCCTCGCCCGAGCAGGCCACGGCCGCGCGTCGCGAGCTGTCCCGGGTGCGGGCTCTGATCCAAGCTTTGCCGGAGCGTTGCCGGCGGGTATTCGAACTTCGAAAGGTCCTGGGCGTGCCGCAACGTGAAATCGCCCGGCGACTTGGTATCAGCGAGAGCGCCGTCGAGAACGAGGCGGTCAAGGGCATGCGCCTGATCATGCGCGCGCTTGAAGCAGAGGGCGCCGAGGTGCGCGGCGACCGGATGAGAAAGACGAATGATCGATCGCGAAAGGGCTGAGGATATCGAGGCGGAAGCCGCCCGATGGGTCTGGCGGCGCGATCGTGACGGTCGCACGGCCGAATTGGAAGCCGGGCTCGAAGCCTGGCTCGCGGGAGACGTGCGCCGTCAAGGCGCCCTGTTGAAGGCCGAAGCGGTCTGGACGCTTTTGGAGCGGGCGCGGGAAACCACGACGGGCCCGGTCGCCCGGCAAGCGCGATCGACGTCGCGCCGGGCCTGGCTGGCCGGGGCGGGGGTCGCCCTGGCCGCGTCGATGGCGGGTGTCGGCGTCCTGATCCTGCGTGAGGATCGCTTCAGCACGCGCGTCGGCGAGGTTCGTCGCGTGCCGCTGAAGGATGGTTCGACCGTCGCCGTCAACACAGCTTCCGAGGTCGATGTGGCCTTCCAGAGCGAGCAGCGCACCGTTCGCTTACGGTCGGGCGAGGCCTGGTTCCAGGTCGCGCGCGACGTCCAGCGGCCCTTTGTGGTCGAGGCCGGCGCGGTGCGCGTGCGCGCGGTCGGCACGGCGTTCTCGGTGCGGCGGCGGCCCGACGGCGCCGAGGTACTGGTCACCGAGGGCGTCGTCGAGGTCTGGGCGGAGGGCGCGTCCAGCGCGCCCGCGCGTCTGAAGGCCGGGCAGGGCGCCTTCGTCGCGGACGCCATCGGCCTGCGCGCGACAGCTGCGCCAGCCGCCGTCGATCGCAAGCTGGAGTGGCGCTACGGCAAGATCGACCTGGCGGGCGAAACCCTGCGCGAGGCGGTCGCCGACTTCAACCGCTACAACGACCGCAAGCTGGTCATCGGCGATCCCAGGATCGCGGACGAACGCTTCTACGGCGTCTTCAATACCGGCGGTCCGGAGGCCTTCGCGGCGGCGGTCGGCGCCAGTCTAGGAGTCGAGGTCGAGGTTCACGGCGACGAGATTGTCCTGGGCGGGAGGCGCGCGTCTTAGCCTTGGCGCTTCTTCCTCGATCACGGTCATCGCGCGGACGCCGACGGAGCGCGGTTGTGATGACCATGGTTTTGGCCATGGCCCAGCCCGCCGCGGCGGCCCAAAAGACCTTCCGGATCAAAGCCCAGGCCGCCGGGCCAGCCGTTGCGGAGTTCGCCCGTCAGGCGGACGTCCAATTGCTGCTGGCGGCCGCCGCCGCGCGGGGCAGGCGGACCAACGCCCTGGACGGCGCCTTCGACGTCGCCGATGGCCTGGAGCGCCTTTTGAAGGGCACCGGCCTGCGTGCACGGCAGATCGGACCTGGGGTCTACGCGCTCACCTTGGAGACCAAGCCGGCGCCGACGCCTGGGGCCGTCCTCGCGCCGCCGCGGCCCCCGCTTCCCGATACCGCCGGGCCGGCTTCGCTCGACGAACTGGTGGTGACAGGCACCCGTATCCGCCGCGCCAACACGACGGCCGCGGCGCCGGTCACGACGCTTTCCCAGGTGAGCTTGAGGCTGGGCGGCGTTCTCAATCTGGAGGAGGCGCTCAACCGCCTGCCCGAGGCGCGAGCCGACACGACCCAGTTCACCAACGGATCGGACGCCGACGGGCGGGCTCAGATCAACCTGCGCAATCTGGGCCACCAGAGGACGCTGATCCTGTTGGACGGCGAGCGTCTTGCGCCCGTCCAAGCGGTCGACCTGAACATCATTCCGACCGCCCTGGTTCGCAGGATCGACGTCCTCACCGGCGGGGCCTCGACCACCTATGGCTCGGACGCGGTGGCCGGGGTCGTCAACGTCATGCTGGACCGGGACCTGGACGGGGTCCGGATCGACGGCGGCTACAGCGTCTATCAGCACACCAACGACGACATCGCCATTCGAGGCGTGACCGCCGGCTTTCCCAGCGTGAAGAGTCCGCCGCGGCGCGTGACCGACGGCGTGCGCAAGGACCTGACCATCGCAGCCGGAACGCGCTTCGCCGGCGGACGCGGCGACATCCTCGCGTTCGTCGCCTATCGCGGTCAGGATCCCGTGCGGTGGAAGGATCGTGACTTCTCCGCCTGCCGGATCGTCGCGACTGAGGACACCAGCGCGCCGTCCTGCGCTGTCAGCACGCTCTACACCCACTACGGCCGATTCCAGCCGACCACCGGCCCTTCGGCCGGGCGGGTCTTCTACGCCGCCGCCGATGGCGCCTTCGCGCCTGGCGAGGATGGCGCCCCCTATGCCGCCAATACGCGCGAGACCTTCAACTTCATGCGGTCGGACGAGCGACGATCGGCCGGGGTGTTCGTCAATTTCAAGGTCGCCGAAACGGCGGAACTGCACGCCGGCCTGCTCACCATGAAGGACGCGACCTACAGCCAGTTCTACCCGTACATCAACGCCGCCGACGTTCCAGCGGGCGGCTTCCAGATCAGCTGCCGCAACCCGTTCCTGTCGACCAGCCAAGGCGCACTGCTCTGCGGCGCGGCGGCCGGAACCGATCAACGGGTCTCGACCCAGTACACGGCCATCATGAGCGGTCTCGGCGACCGACCGCTGCGCGCCGAGGCGATCAATCAGGACTACCGGATCAGCTTGGGGGTGCGCGGCGAGGCGCTGGAGCATTGGCGCTATGACCTGAGCGCGGTCCGCTCGACGGTGTTCAGTTCGCTATCCGACAGCAACGAGATTGACCCCGACCGGCTCGCCAACGCTCTGGACGTCGTGCTGGTCGGCGGTGTTCCGACCTGCGCCGCCAAGCTCGCGGGAACGGACCTCGCCTGCGTCCCGGCCAACATCTTCCGCCCGAACGCCTTGGATCCGCGCTTCTTCGCCTACGCCTATCGCGACTACGTATGGGCCAACCATTACGGTCAGACCGATCTGATCGCCAACCTGTCAGGGGACCTGACGAGCTACGGCGTGAAAAGCCCCTGGAGCGCTCGCGGCCTGGCCGTGGCGCTCGGCGCCGAATATCGAGCCGACTCCCTCAAGCAGAAGATCGACGCCGAGGCGCTGGCGTTCGAGCGGCTGAGCCCGCCGCTGCGGGGACGTCAATCGGTCTACGAGGCCTATGGCGAACTGCAGGCGCCGATCACCGAGGGGCGGCCCGGGATCGAGCGCCTGGAGGTCACCGCCGGCGTCCGCTATTCGAAGTACAACACTGGCGAAGGCCTTCTGCCGACCTGGAAGTACGAACTGCAGTACCAGCCGACGCGGGATTGGTTGGCGCGGGCCAGCTTCAACCGGGCCGCGCGCGCGCCCAACATCTCGGAACTCTACACGGGTTCGACCTACGGCGTGGTCAGCCTGTCGGATCCCTGCTCGGGTCCCTCGCCAGCCGCGCCGCTCAAGGCCTGCCAGCGCACGGGCGTGACCGCGGCGCAGTACGGGCGAATTCCGGACTGTCCAGACCAGCTGTGCCAGACCTACGGCGGCAACGGGAACGTTGGCCTTCGTCCCGAGAATGCCAGAACCCGGACGATCGGCCTGGTCTACACACCGCACGCCCTAGCGGGGCTGAGCCTCTCGGCTGACTACTATCGCATCGTGGTGAAGGGCTATATCGGGCCGATCCTGGCCGACAGCGTGCTGCAGAACTGCCTGGGCAAGGGCGCGGACTACTACTGCCGTTTCGTGCATCGCGCCGTCGACACCGGCGCCCTGTTCGGGGATCGGGCCACGGGCGGCTACATCGCCGCCGGCGCCCAGAACACCTCGTTGCTGGTCAACGAAGGGGTGGATGTCCAGGCCGGCTACGATGTTCAGTTGGGCGATCTAGGGCGGCTCGACCTGAGCCTGACGGGCGTGCGGTTGATCAAGACGGGGGGCAAGAGCGCGCCGGACGACCCACTGCGCAACTGCGCCGGCTATTTCGGCCCGCCCCATTGCTACGCGCCGCAGCCGCTCTGGCGTCACAACTTCGTCGCGACCTGGCGCTCGCCCTGGCGCGAGGTGGTGGTGTCCCTGGTCTGGCGTCATATCGGCCCGACGCGACTGTCGGCCAACAGCGCCGATCCGGCGGTCAGCGAGGGCGCGACGCCCTACGCCTACCGACCGTTCAGCCGGATCGAGGCCTACGACTATTTCGATCTTGGGGCTTCGCTGCGGTTGCGACCCGGCCTGACGGTCCGCCTCGTGGCCAACAATCTGTTCGACCTCACACCCCCGGTCGTTCCGTCGACCTTCGTGGACGGCACGACCAACAATCCGAACACCTACACCGGAACCTACGATCCGCTGGGGCGCAACCTGCAGCTCGCCTTCAGCCTGGATTTCTAGCCCCCTTTCAGAGTGCCCTCCGTGACGCGTCATCGATCCCTGCTCTCCGTCCTCGCCATCGCGCTTGGCCTCGTCGCGCCCATGGCCGCCGCTCGGGCGCAAGGCCCCGTCCTCGCCGGCGTCGTCAGGCCTCCGCGTCCCGCGCCAGGCGTCAACACCATCGCCGAAGTCGAGCCGCGCGTTGCACGGCCGCCGGGCCGGCCTTGCGTCGCGCCATTGTTCGCGCCGCGGCAGTTCGAGGGCGTCGAGCCGGTCGCCTTCTCCTATGCGCCGCCCGCGGATTGTCCCGGCCCCTGGGCCAAGGTCGTGCTGGAGGCCGATTTCGACGTGACCGCCGGTCGGCAGTTCGACCGCACCGCCATCATCCACCTGGGCGGCGTGAACCTCTATTACGGCACTACGATGGAGCCGCGCCGCGCGATCGCGCCGGCCTGGCATGTGGAGCGCGACGTTACCGACTACGCCGCCTTGTTGGCGCGTCCGGGCGCCGGCGAGGTGCTGATCGCCAACATCGTCAACGAGACCTACACCGGACGCCTGACAGCGAGCGCGTGCCTGCTGTTCTACCCAGCTTCCACCGGTGCGCCGGTTTCGACCGCACCGCAGATCGTGCAGCCGATCTCCGACGGGCTGGCCAAACTTTCCAAGGATCAAGACCGCTTGGCTCGGTCCGTGGTGCTGCCGACCAATGTCGAGCGCCTGGTCCTCGACGTTATCGCCCAGGGCCAGGCCGACGACGAGTTCTGGTACGACTGCGTTCCCGACGCCCTGGCTTCCGAAAAGGAAGGTCGCTGTGGGGGAGGGGCCTTCCGACAGGTCGAGGTCTTCGTCGACGGCCAGCGCGCCGGCTTGGCCGCCCTGTTTCCGTGGGTCTTCACAGGCGGGATCAACCCGTACCTGTGGTTTCCCGTCCCCGCCCCGGAGACCTTGAATTTCACGCCCTCGCGGGTCGACCTGACGCCATTCGCCGGGCTCATGAATGATGGGCTGCCGCATCGGATCGAGGTCGCCGTTCCCGGCGTGCGCAACTACTATCTGGTCACCGCCACCCTGCTGGCCTGGCGCGACGAGCGAGCGGCATCGACCTCTGGACGCCTGCTGCGCAATACACTGGGGGCGGCACGGGAGAAAACGGAGGCGCGCCGGGTCCGGACGGACCAGCAGGGCCTGAATGGCCGGATCGTCACGCGCCGAGCGCAGGACGGGGAGGTGGCGGGCGTTCTCCAGACCTCACATGGCGAAGTGGTCACAGCGGTGCGCTACGCCATGTCGTTTTCCAACCGCCAGGACTATGTCTCCAACGACAAGGTCCAGATCGGGCGCGTGCGGCAATCGACGCGTATGCGCATTCTTACCCGGCGCACCGATGCATCCGGGACCGTGAAGCGTCTGGAAACCGCCAGCTATCCGCTGAACACCGTCACCCGGGAAACGGCCACGCCCGAGGGAACCGACCAGACGGCGGACGTCGACCTGACCTTGGCCCGGACCGAGCGCGAGGTTTCTTCGGACGGTCGTATTCGGTTCCGCTCGCTGAGCAATCGCGTCACACCCACGGCTCGCGGCCAGTTCAACCGCACGGCCCGGCGCTTCCAGAACGCTTCTGGGACGTCGGTTCAACGCTTTCGGTTCGAGGACAGCGAACTCGGCTGCTATGGACGCACCGTAGTCGTGAAGGACAATGCCGTCGCCGCCGCGCGCGATGGTTGCTGAACCGATTTCGGGAAGGCCGGTCCCAAAGGATTGGCCGGGAAGGCGTTCAAGATCGGCTTCGCTTGGTCGCAGCAGGCGTGATAGCTGATCGCGTCCTGGAGGGCTGCCGAGCGAGGCCCGAATCCAACGGTTACCCGTTGTGGACGTTCGACACGGGCGATGACCGTCCGCTCAGTCCAAGGCCTCCGCAGCGAACACCTTCTGAACGATCTGCCAGCGTCCGCTAAGGTTGAAGCACGACAGCAGGTCGGTGACTTCACGTGACGGCATCCGCAAACGGAGCTTGAGCATGGCCATGTCGCGGGTGATCGCGATGGCGAGAATCTCGTCA
This sequence comes from Caulobacter sp. Root343, assembly GCF_001425745.1. Taxonomy (GTDB): domain Bacteria; phylum Pseudomonadota; class Alphaproteobacteria; order Caulobacterales; family Caulobacteraceae; genus Caulobacter. The sequence continues at coordinate 135,603 of NZ_LMDF01000007.1, forward strand.
ACGCGTGCGACGCCAGCGTCCCGCGGCGAGGTCATGCCTCCGACCGCGTCGAGCCAAGCGGATAGGGCGGTGACCAGCACACTGTCGTCGTCGCCTCTCCGGGTTATGGAGGCGGTCGGACTGAAGATGGTCGCGAACTTGCCGGCGTCCAGCTCGTAGGAGGCGTCGAAGTAGATTTGCGCCAAGGCGATCAACCCGCCTACGTTGTCCTTCGACGAAGCGTTCAACGGCGTCATTGCGGTTTCCTTCAAATCCAGCGTCTCGCTCGGTTTAAAGAAAGGCCCGTCGATGTTTAGTCGGCGCCCGCTAACCAGCCTTGTAAGCTGACCTAACCAATCGCAGACGACCATGGACACGCCCCTTCTGTCCGCTGGTGATTTCAACCAGCTCCGCGCCTTCGTGGCGGTCGCCGGCTCGCTGAGCTTCAGCCGCGCGGCCGAGAGCCTCGGCGTTTCCTCCTCGGCGCTCAGCCAGACGGTTCGCGCGCTTGAGGAGCAGGTCGGGGTCAGCCTGTTCAACCGGACGACCCGCAGCGTCTCCCTCACCGAGGCGGGCGCCAAGCTGTTCGATCGGGTGCAGCCTGCCGTCGAGGCGTTGGCGGAGGCGCTGGGCGAAACCCGCGAGCGCCGAGCCGACCTGGCCGGCATCGTGCGCATGCATTGCTTCCGGGCGGCGGCGGATCTCTATCTCACGCCGATCCTGCGCGCTTTTAACGACGCCTTTCCGCACGTGATCCTGGATATCACCCTCGACGACGCCGTGGTGGACATAGTCGCCGGGCGATATGACGTCGCCATCCGACTTGGAGAGGTCATCGACAAGGATCTCATCGCGGTGAAACTCGGCCCGGACCTTCGCCAGACGGCCGTCGCTTCGCCCGACTATCTCGCCCGTCACGGGACGCCGACCCATCCGCGCGACCTGCTCGCCCATCGCTGTATCGGCTGGCGCTGGCCTGGACAGACCGCGCCCTACAAGTGGGAGTTCATGGAGAACGGCAAGTGGTTCGAGATCGCCGTCGACGGTCCCTTGATCTCCAACCTGAAGGACTTTGGGGTGAAAGCCGCGGTCGACGGGGTCGGCGTCGCCTTCGCCAGCCAACAGCTGATCGCGCCCCACATCCTCCAGGGGAATCTCGTTCCGCTGCTCGAGGCCTGGTCCGCGCCCTTCCCGGGCTACTATCTCTGCTATCCGGCGCAACGGAGAATGGCGCCGCCGCTCCGCGCCCTGATCGACACTATCCGGAGCGGTCCTCTCGCCCGGAAGGCGGCGAGCCGCGACTGAGGTCGGCGCCAGCGCCGGCGTCACCTTGACATCGCATTAAACGGAGGAATATGCTCCGATTAATGCCCGCGTCGGTCGATCGTCTGGGATGGGGCGGGGGCTGGGCGATGCGGGCCGATGCGGAAAAAAACCGACAACGGCTTATCGAGGTCGCCGTCGAGCTCGTTCTGGAAGTCGGCGGCGAGCCCGCCAGGGACGCCGTCGCCGAACGGGCGGGCGTCGGGATCGGAACCCTCTACAGGCACTTCCCAGACCAGCAGTCGCTTCTCCACGCTGCCGTCCGTCACGTGCTGGAAAGGACCATCGGTGCAGGAGAGGACCTGGTCGAGACGGTTCCCGACGGCGTCGATGCGCTCCGCCAATATATGCACGTGGCGCTCGATAACGGGATCGGGGCGGTGAACATCATTCACCCGCTCCTGGAGCGGCGAGACTGGCCCGATCTTCACGCCCGGGCCGTGAGGCTCATGCGGACCCTCGTCAGCCGCGCCGTCCGGGACGGCCCGCTCCGCAGCGATCTCTCCGAGCGCGACATCGTGTTCGCCCTGATCCGCTTCGCGCGGCCATTGGCGGTGGGGTTGCCGTCGGGTGAGGAGCGTGCGCTCGCCCATAGGCATCTCGACTTTTACATCGACGGACTTTGCGCGGGCCCGCCTCGCGCCATTTCCCAAGCATCCCCCGGATAGACCAGGAGTCGACGAACTCATGTACGCCAAGGATGTCCCCGCCGGAACGATCTTCTACCATGGAACCAAAGCGAGTTTACGCGCTGGAGATCTGCTCAGTCCCGGGTTCCAGAGTAATTTCATAGAGCGCGAGCTGAAGCACATCTACTTCACGGCGACGCTCGACGCCGCGACGTGGGGCGCTGAACTTGCGAAGGGCGAGGGGCGCGGCCGGATCTATACGGTGGAGCCGACCGGCCAGTTTGAAGACGATCCCAACCTCACCGACAAGAGGTTTCCCGGGAATGTCACGGCCTCCTACAGGTCACTTCATCCCCTGCGGGTGACCGGCGAGGTCAAGGACTGGGTCGGTCACTCTCCCGAACAGCTTGCCGAGATGAAAGAAAACCTTGCGCGACTGAATCATCAAGGCGTCGCCACGATCATTGAAGATTGAAACCTCGACTTTCGTTCGGCGTGCTCGTCCCAACAATCCCGGGTTCTCCGTTTCCCCGTTCACGACCAAGGGTGATGCGATGGATAGGCGAAGCTTTCTGACGGCGGCGGTCGCCGCGGTTTCCAGTGATGGTCTCGGCCCGTTGCCGCCGGCGGCGTCTCGGGACGCGCTCAGGTTCAGGAGCGAGCGCAGGCGCCTGAACTTGCCGCAAGGTCGGATCGCCTATGCGGACCGCGGCGCAGGACCCGTGGCGCTCTTCATCCACGGCTTCCCACTCAATGGCTATCAGTGGCGAGGCGCGCTGGACCGGCTCTCTGGTCAACGCCGATGCCTCGCACCAGACCTTATGGGTCTGGGCTACACCGACGTCTCGAACACGCAAGACCTGTCGCCGCAAGCCCAGAGCGACATGCTGGTCGCCTTGCTCGATGGGCTCTCAATCGACACCGTCGATCTGATCGCCAACGACAGCGGAGGCACGATCGCACAGCTTTTCGCCGCACAGCATCCAACTCGCGTCAGGACAATGCTTCTCACCAACTGCGATGTGCACGAAAACAGTCCTCCACCGCAGATGGCCGGCTCGATCGCCAAGGCGAGGGCCGGGGTCTACGATCAGAAGATCGCACTGCATCTGGAGGATCGGGTCTATGCACGATCCGCCAGTGGCATCGGCGGCGCAGCCTATATCGACCCCACGAGCTTCTCCGACGATGCGATAGAGTACTATCTCAGGCCGCTCGTCGCCTCTCCCGAGCGCCGATCCCAGCTGAACCGCTACCTGGCCGCCTGCGAGCCCAACCCGCTGCTCGCCATTGAAGCGGCGCTCCGCCGGTCTCCGATCCCGACCCGTATGGTCTGGGGAACCGCCGACCCTCTTTTCCCGGTTCGATGGGCGGAATGGCTGGACCGGACCCTGCCCAAGTCTCGCGGCATACGCCTCGTCGAGGGCGGCAAGCTGTTCTGGCCGGAGGAGCGTCCTGACATTCTGGCGAGCGAGGCGAAGGCGCTATGGGCCGGCTAGGGCTCAGCGGGTAGCGCGATCGCCCCGATCGGCGCCGCCAGCGGGCGAGGAGACGCTGATCGAACCGCCTGCTCGCTAGCGCAGACGGCGTACCATTCTGAAAGAGGCGGACCGCCCTTCCGCCTGGGCCGCTCGATTCTAACGGCTGGCGGCTTGTAGAGGCGTGATCTCGATCACCGAGACGATCGCCTCGCCTTGGATCGGATTGAACGCCAGTGTCAGGCCTTGATCGGCGACGTTGGCCTCGAACGTCTTGGTTAGGGCTTTGAGCGGGCCGCCGGCCTGAGCGGCTACGTCCAAGTCCGGCAGAACCGTGACGCCGTTGGCCACGACATCGAAACGGCGCTCGCCAATCGCCAGCTTGGGCTCGACCAACGTCAGGCGCACACTGTAGCGGCCGGCCGTTACGGGGATCGCGTAGGTGAAGCGGCCTTGCCGGTAGCTGCTGGCCGCGTCGATCTCCTCCGTCCCGGTAATCGCCGCGCGGGCCTCGGGACGTCCGTAGTCGGCGGGGGTGTTGGCGGACAAGGCCTGGCCGCCGTTGAAGAACGCGTCCGAACCGAACTTGACCGTCTTGCCGGCCCCGACGAGAGATCCCGCATCGATGCGGATCGGCGCGTTCGCGTCGGTCGGACGACGCCAGACGATGCGATCCTCGACCGTCTGGCCTTCGAACCGGGCGCGGGCGACCAGGACATTCTCGCCGGGCTCCAGGCGGACAGCCGGCCAGACGCAGACTCGCTGCGGGCAATCGGCGCGCTGGCCCAGCGATTGGCCGTTCAGCGTGAGCTCCGTTGTCGCGCCGTTCGAATAGACGCGCACGTCCGTGACCGGATAGGCGCGATCGACATAGCGTCGGCCATTGATGTGAATCGTCGGCGTCGACGCCCAGTTGGCCTTGTAGAAGTACCAGGCGTCCTTGCGGATCTTACGGTCGTAGGTGACCAGGCCCTTGGTGTTGATGTCGTCGGCGTCGCCTTCGTGCCGAATGGTGGTGGCGAAGTCGAAGGCGTTCCACAGCCAGGTTCCCCAGAGATAGGGCTTCCGCGACAGCGTCGCCCAGGCGGTTTCGTGGATGTAGCTCTCATACTCCTCGGGCTGCACGCGGCCTCGGGAGTCGATCGGCCCGCCCAGCACGTCGTCGGTGTGGATGGTCACTCCGCCGCCGGCGCCGTATTCCGTGACCGAAAGCGGCTGCCGGGGCCGCTTGGCGTGTAGCGCGTCCAGGTGCGGGCCCAGGTCGTCGGGCGCGCCGAAATACCAACCGAAATAGCGGTTAGCGCCGCCAAGATCGGCGGCCTCAGCGGTGGTCGGCACATCGACGCCGGCCGCGAAGACCCGGCCCTCGCAGCAGGTCGCCAGCGCCGTGGGGCGGCTGGGGTCTTCTTGGTGCGCCAGGATGTTCAGCGCTTTCAGCAGCGGCATGGGATCGGGCGCCTTGCCGTCCTTGTAGCCGGTCAGGAAGGCGGGGAACGAGTTGCCGAAGTCGACCTCGTTGGCGATGCCCCAGGTCGCCACCGAGGCGTGGTTGGCGTTCTGGCGGATCAGTTCCTGGAGCTGCTGGCGGGCATTGGCCACGAGCGCGGGGGTGGGCTCGAGCGCGCCGCCCGTCGTCCAGGCCGAAACCAGCGGGATCTCGTCCCACAAGACGAAGCCGTACTTGTCGGCCAGATCGTGGATGACCTGGCCGTGCTGGTAGTGGGTCAGGCGGAGGGTGTTGGCGCCCATCTCGCGCAGGATCGCCATGTCTTCCTCGACATCGGCGGCGTCGATCGCCCAGCCCTTGCCTTCGCGATCCTGGTGATAGCCGACGCCGTGCAGGCGGTAGGGCTTGCCGTTCAGCAGGAAACCGCGATCCGGGTCGAAGCCCATCTGGCGTACGCCGAATGGTGTCGAGACGCGGTCGAGCACCTTGCCGTCCGCGCCGACCAGGTCAGTCTCCAGCCTGTAGAGATACGGGTCGGCCGTACCGTTCCAGGGATGCGGATCGGCCAGCGAGAGCGACAGGGTCGCCTCGTGGACGCCCTTGACGGGCAGGGCGACCGAAGCGCTGGCCTGGGCGGCCACGCGGCCGGCGGCGTCGTAGAGCTTCGTCACCAGCCGAACCGGCCGAGCCTTGGCCAGATCATTGCGGAGGCGGGCTCGGACCTGGATCCCGGCCTTGGCCGCGGAAAGATCGGTGGTGGTCGCATAGACTCCGGGCCCGCCGAAATCGAGCATGTCGAAATGGACGGGGCTGGTCAGCACCAGGCTGACGGGGCGGTAGAGGCCGCCGTGCACGAAGAAGTCGCCGGTCAGGGGCAGGTTGTCGACCGTCGAGGATCCTGGCGCGGGCTTGGTATTGTCGGTGCGTACAACCAGCAGGTTCCGGCCATCGGCGCGTAGAGCGTCAGTGGCGTCGAGGCGGAACCGCGAAAAGCCGCCCTGGTGTTCGCCCAGATAGACGCCGTTCAGCCAGACCTTGGCGTTTCGGCTGGCGGCGTCGAACTGGAGATAGGCGCGGCGCCCGTCGAGCTTGGGCGCGACGAACGAGAGCCGGTACCAGCCCACCCCCTGGGTCTTGTTGATTGTCTCGGGCCGATTGAGCCGTTCGACGGGGCCGGGAAGATAGAGGCCCACGCGGTTCCAGGTATGGGGCACGGCCACGCGGGCCCAATCCTGGTCGTCGAAGGCCGGGCTCTCGACGCCGCTCAGCCCGTCGTCCTGACGAAAGCGCCAGTTCTGCGCCAGCGGCGTTTGCACCCGAACCGGATCGGAGGTCACCTCGGCCCGCGCGACGGTCGGGCCGGCCAGGATCGCCATGGTCGTGACCAGCAAAAGTCGGTTCATCGGCACGCCTCCCGCTCGCCGCTTGGGTTGCGGCCTTGGGGGAGACCTTAGCGCCTCAAATCAAATCTGCCAGATCAATTAATATAAATTGGTCAGTCAGCTTCAGCGGAGGTCGCTGAAAACCGGGCGCGGACGCCGGCGGCGGCGCGGCGGGCTTCCTCCAGCGCCATCTCTTCGGTGGTGAACAGCAGGTGATCCATGACCGCGGCCAGGTGGGCGCGCATGGCCGCACGGGCGGCCTGCGGGTCGCGGGCTTTCAGCGCTTCGACGATCCGACGGTGCTCGGCGACGACGGGGCGAATCTTGGCGTGCCGCGCCTTGTCGTGCAGCAGGGCGCAGGCGGGAGAGGTCGAGCGCAGGCGCCAAAGTTCATCGATCGTCAGGACGATTCCGGCGTTGCGCGTGGCTCCAGCGATGGTCATGTGGAACTCGCGGTCCGCGTCCTCGGTGACCTTCGCGCGAAGGTTCTCGGCGGTCATATCGTCGAGCAGAGCCTCGAGCTTGGCGATTTCTTCGTCGGTGATCTGCTTGGCGGCGAGCGCCGCGGCCTCGCCCTCGAAGGCCAGGCGCGTCTCGGTGAGCTCGAAGGCGGTAATGGCGAAGCCGGGGTGGTCCTCGCGGCCTGGCAGACGGCGAACATAGGCGCCCGAGCCGACCCGGATGTCGATATAGCCCTGGACCTCGAGGGCGATCAGCGCCTCCCGCACGGCGGGACGGCTAGCGCCATACTCAGCGCAGAGCTCGCGCTCGGCGGGCAGGCGGCTGCCGATCGCGTAACGCCCCGCGACCAGGTCGTCGAAAATGTGCCGAGCCAGTCTCTGGTAGAGGCGGTCGCCATTCCCGACGCCGTCATCGACGGCGCCGACCTTTTCCGCGCTCGCCTTTGCGCGTGCCGTCATGCCTTGCCTCCAAGATCGTCTCGTGCGCCCGCCCGGCGTGAGCGCCGGCGGCGACACTCGTTGACGCCAAGCTGATTGTGGTCCGGATCGAGCAAGTTGTCAGGCAAAAAGAGGTTGACGCAAAAACTCACACCCCAAGAATTGGTAAGGCAGATTAAGTGCGAGCGGTCAGGCCGTTCGTTAGAAAAATGAGGAGGGGAAATGAACAGGCGTCTTCTTTGGCTGGCGAGCGCCGCCATGGTCGCAACTTCGGGTCACGCTTGGGCGCAGGCCGCGGCCCAACCGGCGGAGCAGGTCACCGCCCTCGACACCATCGTCGTGACCGCGCAAAAACGCGAACAGAACCTCCAGGACGTGCCCGCCGCCGTCAGCGCCGTCACTAGCGAACAGCTGGAAGCGCGCAATGTGGTCCAGGTCGCCGACGTGGTCCGGGTCTCACCCAGCCTGACGATCACCGAAAATACCAACGCTACGGGCAACAGTATCAACCTGCGCGGGATCGGCACCTTCTCGTTCAGCATCGGCATCGAGCCCAGCGTCGCGGTGGTGGTCGACGACGTCGCGCTGCTGCAGCAGGCCCAGGCCTTCTCTGGTCTCAACGATATCGCCCGCCTTGAAGTGCTGCGCGGGCCGCAGGGTACGTTGTTCGGCAAGAACGCCGCCGCGGGCGTCATCAACATCGTCACCCAGAAGCCAACCAAGAGCCTCACCGGCTCTGTCGGCGGGACGCTAACCAGCGACGGCGAAAAGCGCGTCGAGGGCATGATCTCCGGACCGATCTCGGACAAGGCCGGCTTCCGCCTCAACGCCTTCTACGGCGACCGCGACGGCTATGTCCGCAACCTCAACACCGGTCACAAGCTCGGCGGCGACCGCTCCTATGGGGTCCGGGGCCGGTTGGAACTGGATCCGACCGACAACCTCAACATCGCCCTGACGGCGTCTCACACCAACACCAAGACCGACGGTCAGGTCCGCACCTTCCGGAGCATCAAGCCCGGAGCGACCGCTTTTGGCGCGCCGCTGGCCCTATCGGCTGTCGGTCTCACGCCAGGGTCGGACAATTACAAGATCCGGCTCGACACCGAACCGAAGAACACCAGCAAGCAGACCATGCTGACCGGCCGCGCCAGCCTGGATCTTGGCCAAGCCAACCTGATCTCGATCACCGGCTATCAGGACTGGCGTTTCCGCTTCCGGGAAGATCTCGACACGCTCGGCTCGCCGACCTTGCTCAACGCGGCCGACCCGACCAGCATTCTGCCGAACGGCTCCACCGCCGGCGGTCCGTTCCACTCGACGAACTTCACCCAGGAGCTGCGCCTGGTGTCGAGCGGCGCGCGTAAGCTCGACTATCTGTTCGCCCTGTTCTACGCCGACGGCGACTCCAACCGCTCATTCTCGCGGGGCCCCAACGCGGCGACCAGCTGGGCGGCGACCGCCGGCACCAAGACCATGGCCGCCTTCACCCAGATGACGTACCACGTCGGCGCCAGCACCCACGTCGATGGCGGTCTGCGGTTCAACCACGAGGTCATCGAAGCCACCTTCATCAATCGCACGCCGACGGCGACGCCGCCCGCCGGCAACGCCTCGTGCCTGGCGGTCTGCTCGGGCAAGGCCAAGGATGACCACATCACCTACAAGGTGGCGCTGCGTCAGGATCTGGCCGACGACGTCATGGCCTACGCCTCGTTCTCGACGGGCTACAAGGGCCAGGGTTTCGACATCAGCACCGGCTTCACGCCGGCCCGGGCGGCCAAGCCGGTTCGTCCCGAAACCAGCAAGGCCTACGAACTGGGTCTCAAGAGCCGTGTCCTGGAGAACCGCGTCCAGTTGAACGTCACCGGCTTCCTGACCGACTTCACCGACTTCCAAGCCCAGGGCGGCGTCACCCAGCCGGACGGCACCATTGTGCCGCAGCTGAGCAACGTCGGGGCGCTGCGCAGCAAGGGCGTCGAGGTCGAGGTCTCGGCCAGGCCGGTCCGCGCCCTGCGCCTGGACGCTTCGGCCGCCTATACCGACGCCACCATCCGCGAGTTCGCCAACGCGCCGTGCTACACCGGCCAGACGCTGGCCCAGGGTTGTCGGCCGGTGGGAGGCTCCAACTTCCAGGACCTCTCGGGCAAGCCCTTGGCCAACTCGCCGAAGTTCAAATACTCGCTGGCCGGCGTCTATGACGTCGACCTGCCGAGCCTGCCCTTCGACGGCTTCGTGACCGCCGAATACACACATCAGAGCGCGGTCATGCTCGACCTGCTGGGCACGCCGATCTCGCGCCAGAAGGCGTTCGGCGTGGTCAACGCCAGCATCGGCGTGGCCGGGCGCGACGAGCAGAACTATCGCGTGGCGTTGTTCGTCAACAATCTGTTCGATCAGCACTACGCGACATCTCTCGGCTATACCGGCTCGTCCAACGCCGGGGCCGTCGCCCAGCTGCTGCCGCGCAATTCCAAGCGCTACGTCGGCATTCGCGCGCGGATGGGCTTCTAGCCGCTGGCGGACTTCGCGCGATTGGTCGCGCAACGCCTTCCCAGGGATTTCCTCCCCCTGTTCCTGGGTGTTCTCGCTGCGGCGAGTGGCGGCGCGCCTGATTGGCGCGCCGCCTTTTTCTTGCCGGACGACGAGGCCGCGCCGCGAGCCCATGGTTGCTCGAAGGGCGTCCGCGCTTGAGGTTCGACAGCGATGTCAAGGGGGTAGCTTATAGACAACGTTGTCGTTCCAAGTTACGACAACGTTGTCGTAATTCGCCTGCAGAGCAGAGCGGCGGTGGCCCTAATTGGAGCCGGAGGAAGCAGATGGAACCTTCGAGACACCCGGGTCGCCGCGAGCCCGCTGGCGGCCAGCCTTGGATGCCCGCATGAACATGGTGCTCGTAAATCAGGAACAGGTCCTCGCCCTTCGCAGTGCGCTTCCGGCCGTGACCAAGGTCTGGCTTCAGGAGGTGCTCGGCGTCAGCGAAACGACTTGGCGGTCTTTGCGCGATGGGAGGCCGATCCGCCAATCGACCTATGATCGGTTGATAGCCAAGCTCAAGAGAACCTCGCATGGCTCCGTGGCTGGCTCGCCTTGCGGCGGTGCGTCGGGAAGCAGTGCATCCATTGACGCCCGGTGACGCGGCGCAGCTTGATGTTGGGCTGACTTCAGAGGTTGGATCGGCGCCGCAGCGCCGAGCCGGATCCCATGCTAGGGCATAGCGGCATGGTCGATGCTGAAGGTTCGAGCCATGCGCCATTGGCCGTCGGTGTCCAGCTTCCACAGGATCGAGAACCGGGCCTTGCCGGCGAGCCGTTCGGGGCCTTCGCCCTTGCGCTCGTAGAAGACGTGGGTCCCTTCCTCGACCGCGCCGAAACCCGGAATGGCGTAAACCTTCAGGGTTGGGGCCACCAACTCGCGACGCGACCGCCAGGCGTCCGGGGCGCGCTTGGCCGCGCAGTTCTTGGCGTAGTCGGCGATGAAGGCGTCGCGGCCCATCATTCCGCCCTTGTCGTGGTAGAACTCCATGTCGTCCGTCACCAGGCCCTTGAGGGCGGAGGGATCGCATTGGGCGAACATTACGTCGAACAAGGCGGAGTCGCGTCCCGCGATGGCCTCGGTCAGGGCTGGCTGCGACGGGACCTCGACCAGAGTCATGGCGAGAGCGGCGAGAAGGGCAAACGTCGGCATCGGTGACTCCAAGAACGATATGCGTCTGGATCCCGCGTCCGCCGAGCCCTGTCGCGTGAATTCGCGATCATGATTGCCGCGTCAGTTCCTGGCGCGACCAACTGAAGCGGAACGTCGCGCCACCGCCGGGGGTGTCCGCGACAGCTACCTGGCCATCGTGCGCACGCGCCACTTCGCGCACGATCGCCAGGCCCAGACCCGCGCCGGGATGCCCATCCCGGCGGCGCCAGAAGGGCTCGAAAATACGTTCGCGGTCCTCCTCTGGCACGCCCGGGCCGTGGTCGATCACGCAAACAACTGGCTCGGGCCCGACCGTGATGTTGATCCGGCCGCCGGGCGGTTCGGCGCGAATGGCGTTTTCGACCAGGTTGCGCAAGGCGCTGTGCAACAAGCGCGCGTCGCCGCGAACCAGGAGCGTGTCGCAATAGGGCGCAAGCGCCAACTGGCGATCCTGAGCCAGAGCCAGCGGGCTGCAATCGGCGACGACATCGCGCGTCAGATCAACAAGATCGACAAGGTCCTCGGACCTCGCGGCGCTCGCCTCCAGCCGCGCCACCATGAGCAACTGGTCGACCATCGCGCGCATGCGCTCGATGTCGCGCCGCATGCCTGCGACCTGATCGCCCGGCGGCAGGCTATCGATGCGCGCGGCGAGGATGGCCAGCGGCGTGCGCAGCTCATGAGCCGCCTCGGCGGCGCGTTCGCAAGGTTGGTCCTGGCCGCTATGTCGTCCACCTCGGCGGTGGTCAGCCCGGCCACGCCACGACGGTGAAGGCCGGCCTAACGGTAACCGGCGAAGAGGTTTTGCCACGTTAGTCGGGGCGCCGCCCAACGGTGGGTTGCTTCGTCGGCGGAGACGCGGAGCGACGCCCGACCTCGAGCATCCTGACCGAGGTGACGGCGTAATATCGCCCATGTGATCTTCCAATCGCGGGGCGACGGTGACCTTGAAAGAGGTGCGCCGTGCCCAACCAGTGGCCTCATCCTTGGTGAGACTACCGCGCATGACATCGACGACCGCCGCCACGCGCGAAACCCAAGCTCCCCAACGCACCGATGCGATCGTCATCGGGGCCGGGTTTGGCGGCATGTACGCCGTCCACCGCCTGCGCTGTGAGGGCCTATCGGTTCTGGGTCTGGAAGCGGGGGGAGACGTCGGCGGGACCTGGTACTGGAACCGCTATCCCGGCGCGCGGTGCGATGTCACCAGCATCGATTACAGCTATGCCTTCTCCGAGGCCATCGAGCAGGAATGGACCTGGAGCGAGACCTTCGCGGCCGGTTCGGAAATCTTGGCCTACGCCAATTTTGTCGCCGACCGGCTCGACCTGCGTTCGGCCTACCGCTTCAACAGCCGAGCCCAGGTCATAGCCTTCGACGAGGCGCGCCAGGTCTGGACGTTGATGACGGCGCGGGGCGAACGGTTCGAAGCCGACCATCTGATCATGGCCACCGGGCCGCTGTCGCTGCCCAAGCCGATCGACATCCCGGGGGCGGAAAGCTTCAGGGGCGAGCTCTATCGCTCGGGCAAGTGGCCCCACCATGCGGTCGATTTCAGCGGCAAGCGGGTGGGCCTGGTCGGCACAGGCTCCTCGGGCATCCAGATCGCGCCCGTGGTCGCCGAAACATGCCAGTCCCTCTCGGTGTTCCAGCGCACGCCCAGCTTCACCCTGCCCATGCGCAACCGAGCCATCTCCGACGACTTCGCCGCCCAGTTGAAGGCCAACATGTCGGGCTTGCGGGCCGTGGCGCGCAACACCTTCACCGGGGGTGTCCGGCCGCTCTCGACCCGGCCGTTGTTCAGCGTCAGCGCCGAGGAGCGCAATGAACTGATGGAGGACGCCTGGAACAAGGGCGCGCTCTATTTCCTGGGCCTGTTCTCGGACTTGCTGACCAACGCCGCCGCCAACGAGGTGGTCGCCGATTTCGTGCGCGGCAAGATCGACCAGGTCGTCGACGACCCGGTCACCGCCGGGAAGTTGAAGCCGCGCGGCTATCCGATCTACGCGCGCCGGCCGTGCCTGGACACCCACTACTACGAGACCTTCAACAAGCCGCACGTCTCGCTGGTCGATTGCTTCGAGGAGCCGATCACCGCCATCACCGAGACCGGCCTGCGGACAACCCAGCGCCAGATCGACCTCGACGTGATCATCATGGCCACCGGCTTCGACGCGCTCACCGGTCCGATGCTGGCCATCGACATCACCGGCCGCGACGGCGTCAAACTCAGCGATGCATGGCGCGACGGGCCAAGGTCGTATCTGGCCCTGCTGATGGACGGCTTCCCCAACCTGTTCATCATCGGCGGTCCCAACGGCCCCTCGATCCTGGCCAACTACATCCGCCTGGACGAGATGAACGTCGACTGGGTGGTGGACTGCGTCCTGCACATGCGCCGCCAGGGCCTGGCGACGGTCGAGGCCACGCCCGAGGCCGTGGCGCGCTGGGGGCAGACCGTGGGCGAGATCGCCGACCGCACGCTCTATGTGAAGGCCGACACCTGGTACACGGGCGCCAATATCGAAGGTAAGCCGCGTGGGTTCCACGTCTTCGCCGGGGGGCTCAACCGCTATGCCGAGGTCTGCGCCGGCGTGGCGGCGGCCGGGTACGAAGGCTGCAGCTTCACCGCGCGCCAGAGCACGATCTGACAGGGCAGGGCGCCCGCGCGGCGCTAGCGGGCGCGGTGCAGGAACGCGTACAGCGGATCTTCCGGGAAGCGGCCGCCGACGGGCGTGCGGCCGCCAAATCGCTCGGGATGCACGCCAGGCGTGGGGGCGCTTTTTTCGAGCCAGTCGAAGATCACCTGGCGGTCAGCGATGCGCCAGTCGCCATCGCGCTTCTCGAACTTGTCGAGATACCGTCCGCACATGTGCAGGACGACGAGCGCTCCATCGTCGTCGGGCTGCCGGTGCAGGGCGGTGAACGAGGACTCGACCGCCGCAACCGACGGACTCTGGAACTTGATCATGACGTTGTGCACATGGTGGACGCTGCGCTCGATGTGCGGCAGCGCCTTCATGGCCCAGTCGACGAAGGCCGACGCCGTGCCCTCGAACGGTCCATGCTGGTCGCGGCCCTCGGGCCAAGCCACCGACCGCAACGCCGTCTCGTCCATGCGGTCGACGCCGCGGCAGTAACGGTACAGACACTCGCGGATCTGTTCGCGATCCCACAGTTCCTGCAGGTTCGGTTGGTTTGACATGGCTTGGACCTGGCTCACGGGATCTGGGGTCAATGGATGTCGGAGGCGTCGCCGGCGTCACCGAACGCCATCCAGCCGCCGTCGACGCTGAGGGTCGCGCCGGTGATGTAGCTGGCGGCGGGCGAGGCCAGGAAGGCGATGACCCGGGCGACCTCGGCCGGGTCGCCGAGGCGGCCGATCGGCGTGCGTCGGACGATCTTTTCGAGCTGGGCCCGTCCGGTCGACGTCAGCGTCAGGACGGCCGGGGTGTCGATATAGCCAGGTGCGACGGTGTTCACGCGGATCCCGGCCGATGCCCATTCACAGGCCAGGCTCCTGGTCATCATCGTCACGGCGGCCTTGGCGGCGCAGTAGGCGTTGCGACGGGGCAAGGCGGCCAGGCCCGCGATCGAGCCGAGATTGATGATCACGCCGCCGTCGCTCATCGCGCGCGCCGCGGCCTGAGCGGCGGCCAGTGGGCCGCTGAAATTGACGTCGTAGACGCCGGTGAAGTCCTCGGCGGTCTGGTCCAGAGTCGATTTGGAGACGTCGGCGGCTCCGGCGTTGTTGATCAGCACGTCCACGCGGCCCCAACGCGCCTTGGCCCTCGCGAAGGCGGCGTCAACGGCGGCGACGTCCGTGACGTCGGCCTGCACGACGAGGTGATCCCCGCCCAGCTCCGCGGCGAGCGTCCGGACGCCGTCCGCGTCGCGGTCGATGACCAGCAACCGGTCGCCGGCGGCCCTGAAGAGCTCGACGACGGAACGGCCGATGCCGCTGACCCCGCCGGTGACCGTGACGATGCGGGGCGATCGCGGTCCGGCCGCTGGCGCGGGGGCGGACGAGGCCGGACCGGCGCCGCCATAGACCGTGTAGCCACCGTCGACGACGAGGGTCGCGCCGACGATGTAGCTGGCCTCATCGCTGGCCAGGAAGAAGATGCCCTCGGCCATCTCCTCGGGCTCGCCCATCCGTCCGGCCGGAATTCGGGCCAACACCGTCGATGGGCTCAGCAGGCCGCGATCGATCTGGTCCTGCACCATCTGGGTGCGCGTGTAGCCGGGCAGCACGGCATTGACGCGGACGCCCCGCGCCGCCCATTCGCAGGCCAGGGTTCGGGTCAGGGAGATCACCGCCGCCTTGCTGGCGCTGTAGCTGGTGCGCTTGGCCAGGGCCACGAGCCCCGCCCCGGAGGCGAGGTTGACGATCGCCCCGCGACCCTGGGCGGTCATGATGCGTCCGGCCTCCCGTGCGGCGAGGAAGGCGCCCGTCACGTTGATCGACTGTAGCCGCCGGATCTCGTCGGCCGTCTGGTCGAGGATCGCGATCGGTTGCGGATCGGTCACGCCGGCGTTGTTGACCAGAACATCGAGGCGGCCGAACTCGCGCAATGCACGGTCAAACCCTTCGCGAACCTGGGCTTCGGACGAAACGTCCATGGCGATGGCGACATGGCCCGCGCCCAGGCTGTCGGCCCGCTCGACCGCGCGCTCGACGTTGCGATCGGCGATCAGGACCCGGTCGCCCGCTCTCGCGAAGCGTTGCGCGGCCGCCCAGCCAATGCCGTCGGCTCCGCCCGTCACCAGAACCACACGCGGCGTTGCCTTGGAGAGCATGCTGTACCCGGCTCGATGCTGGCGCCGGCGCGGCGCACTAGAAGCCTAGCAGCGGTCGCGAGCGCAATCCGCCGCCATAATCCACCTCGCTCAATATCCCCCATGTGATGTGCGGGGCGCCGGCTGGCTTGATGGCGACGGCTCGCCGGTAGCGGCTACCAATCGCGGCGAAACGGTCCGCGACCGGTGACGGGTAGGGAGGAAATGATGTCGTGTTTGAAGATTGAGGTCGAAGACTTCGTGGCGACGGTGACGCTGACCAACCCGCCCGTCAATTCCGCCAGCGTCGAGATGATGCTGGAGCTGACCTCCACCTTCGACGCGCTCAACGAAAGCGCCGATGTGCGCGCGGTGCTTTTGACCGCCGAGGGCAAGACCTTCTGCGCCGGCGCCGACCTGAAGAACCGCCCGGGTCCCGACGCGCCGGCCGGCACGGCCTATGCGCGCCAGCGCATGGCGCGCGAGATGAGCTGGTCGATGGTCGAATGCAGCAAGCCCATCGTCGTCGCCGTCAACGGCGCGGCGCTGGGCGCGGGCCTGGGCATCGTCGCCAGCTGCGACATCATCGTGGCCTCCGAGCGCGCCGTGTTCGGGCTGCCCGAAATCGATGTCGGCCTGGCCGGCGGCGCCAAGCACGCCCTGCGTTTCATCCCCCACTCGCTGGCCCGGCGCATGGTGCTGACCGGCTGGCGCGTGCCCGCCGAGGAGCTTTATCGGCGCGGCCTCATCGAGGCGGCCCTGCCACATGAAGAGTACCTGGACTACGCCCGGACCATCGCCAGGGAGATCGCCGGCAAGAGCCCGCTCGCCATCGCCGCGGCCAAGGACAGCCTCAACGTCATCGACAATCTGAGCCTGCGCGACGGCTATCGCTACGAGCAGGGAAATACCCTGAAGCTGTCGAAGAGCGACGACGCCAAGGAAGCGGTCAAGGCGTTCATCGAAAAGCGCCCGCCGGTGTTTCAGGGCAAGTAGCGCGAAGCCGCCGCGTTCGGCTTGGCCGGACGCGGCCCAATCGACCCTGGTCCCAAGGGGCGCGGCCTCAGGGGGGCGCGACGATCCGGCGAAGGAGCGGCGCGGCCACGCCGGCGGTGTTGCGCACACGGGTCCAGCGTTCCAAGGACGCGAGCGGATCGCAGGCGTGAGTCCGGGCCATGTAGAGCGGCCCCCCGCGCCACTTCGGAAATCCCAGCCGCGTCGTCCAAATTGCGTCGACCAGAGCCGGTGACAGGTCGGCGCGCGCTTCGAGCACATGGGCCGCGCCGTTGATGGCGGCTGTCAGGCAGCGCTCGACGATGACCTCGTCGACGATCGGGGCGCGGGCGCAGCGCTGGAAGGTGGCCGACGCCTGGAGAAGCCGATCGACCTCCGGCTCGAAGGTGAAACGGCCGTCGCTGGCGTGGCGATACCAGCCGGGCGCGTCGGGTCCGCCGGTGCGGCCCTCATCGGCCATGAGATCGAGGGTCGGCGAATAGGTGATCCAATCCTCGCCATTGGCCAGACTGGTCTGGCGGCGGAACACGGCCTCCATGCCGTCACGATCCGAGCGCGTGAACGGGCCTTGAAGGAAGCCGAACCTCTGAAGCTCGCGGTCGATCTGGCCTGGTGTCGCGCCTTCGTCCAGCAGGTGGATGGCTTCGCGCAGCAGGGGCCATGCCAGTTCGTGGGCCAGTTCGGCGGGGAGGTTGGCGCGCGACAGCGTCGCCTGGCCGCGTTCGGCATAGGTCAGGGCTTGGGCCTCGGGCGAGGCGGCGAAGGCTTCGTCCAGCCGGTCGATCTCGACACGCGCGCGCTTTGCCGGCGTCTGCGCGGCGAATTCCAGCGCCCGCAGCAGTGTCATCGGCGCGCTCTGATGCGGCGCGTCCCGACGGACCTTGGCGCGCAGGCCATAGATCTTGGCGGCGACGACTTCCGGCTCGGCGCTGAGGGTGAGCTTGCGCCCGCCGTTGAAGCTGAAGGCCAGCTTCTCGGCGACATGGACGAGGTCTCGGGCGGCGACCAAATCGACGAGGCCGTATTCGACAGCGGCCTTGCTGTCCCAGACCGCGTTGAAGACGCCGAGATTGGCCGCGCGCTCGACCTCGACCAGCCGCGCCAGGCGGATCAGCGTCTCGGCGGCGGGCAGATGGCCTTCGCTGCGGGCCAGGGTCGAGAAGGTGGCGTTGGGCGAAGCGACGCGCGCGGCGCAGGCCAGGGCCAGCTCCAAACCCGAGCCTGTGACGGGGCCGGAGAGGGCGGCGATGACCGGCTTGGCCGAACCGGCGACCGCCGCATAGACCACCGAACGTGCGTCGTCGGGCGCGGTTTTGGCGGCGAGCACATCGCTGAACAGACGTCGGCCGTGCAGGACGATGGCGCAGATATCGGGATCCTCGCCGAATGCGGTGATCTTCTCGATGAAGCCTCGGGCGTGGGCCGCATCCCAGCTGCAGGGTGGTGGGCAGTCGAGTTTAAGATGCGCGACCTGGCGCACGGGCGCCGGCGTGAGGGGGTCTAATTGTCCGATCAAGGCGCCGAGCGTCGGTCGGCGGGGCGTTCTCAGTCCCATGTTTCCTCCGACCGGTTGCGTTCGCAGTCCGCTTCAAGCGGTTCTCGCCGGTTCGACGCGCGCCGAAGCACGCGTCATGCACCCACAACAGCACGCCGCGCGAACCGCTGAAAGCGCTCGGCCGCGACGGCTTCCCAGTATCGCGTATGTGAAAAGACTCCGCCGGCCAGGGCGGCTCGGCGGCGGCGGGCGATCCCCTCCTATGGTTCGAGCCAAAGCCCATCGGACAATAGGAAAAGCCATGCTCGGCCTGATGCAGGATACGCCGCTGACGCTGTCCTCGCTGCTTGATCACGCAGCTCGGTTCCATGGTGAAGTCGAGATCGTCTGCAGCGACCCCGGCGGCGTGACCCGCAGCAACTATGCGAAGGTCGCGGCCCGCGCGCGCAAGCTGGCCGCCGCGCTCCGGCGCCTCGGCCTCAACGCGGGCGATCGCGTCGCTAGCCTGGCCTTGAACACCACCCGGCACCTGGAACTCTATTACGGGGTCACCGGGGCGGGCGGGATCCTGAACACCGTCAACCCGCGTCTCTTCCCCGAGCAGATCGCCTATATCCTGCGCCATGCCGAGAACCGCATCGTGTTCTTCGACCCGGCTTTCGGAAAGCTGCTCGAACCGCTCGCCGCCCTAGCGCCTGACGTCGAGACCTATGTCTGCCTGTCCAGCGCCCAGGACATGCCCGACCTGCGCCTGCCCAACCTCATCAGCTACGAGGACCTTGTCGCGCCCGAGGCCAGCGATGCGCCCTGGACCGCCGTGTCGGAGAACGCCGGGGCGATCCTCTGCTACACCTCGGGCACGACCGGCGATCCGAAGGGTGTCCTCTACAGCCACCGGTCCCTGGTTCTGCACGCCTTCATCGCCACGGGCGCGGACGGCATGGCCGTCTCCCGACGCGACAGCATCCTCCTGGTGACGCCGCTCTTCCACGTGAACGCCTGGGGGATTCCGTTCAGCGCCGCGATGTGCGGCGCCAAGCTGGTATTGCCCGGCGCGGCCGTCGATGGGGAAAGCCTTTTCAACTTGATGCGCGCCGAGCGTTGCACCTTCAGCTTGGGGGTGCCGACCGTCTGGCTCGGCTTTCTCGACTACGTCGCCACGCACCGGGAGGAGCTGGATCTGTCGGGCCTGGCTCTCGAGCGCGTCCTGGTCGGCGGCTCGGCCGCGCCGCGCAGCCTGATCGAACGTTTTGACTACATGCTGGGCGTCTACGTCATTCACGCCTGGGGCATGACCGAGACCAGTCCGCTCGCGACGGTCGGAACCCCGCTGCCCGAGCACGCCTTCCTCGACCGCCAAGCCCGCTACGACGTTCAGGCGCTTCAGGGCCGCGCGATCTACGGCGTCGACCTCAGGATCGTCGACGTCGACGGCGCAGTCGCGCCGCATGACGGCGTGGCTGTCGGCGATCTCCAGGTTCGAGGTCCCTGGGTGGTGCGGAGCTACTTCAAGAGCGAGGCGCCGGCCACGACCGAGGAGGGTTGGTTCCCCACGGGCGACGTCGCCAAGATCCATCCCAACGGCTACCTGCAGCTCACCGACCGGTCCAAGGACATCATCAAGTCGGGCGGCGAGTGGATCTCCTCGGTCGATCTGGAAAACGCCGTGATCGCCCATCCCGACGTGCGAGAGGCGGCCGTGATCGGCGTGCCCCATCCCAAGTGGCAGGAACGACCGCTGCTGATCATCGTGCCGAGGCCCGAGAGCACGCCCGACAAGGCCGAGATCCTTCAGTTCCTCGCCTCGCGCGTGGCCCGCTGGCAGGTCCCCGACGACGTGGTGATCGTCGATGCCCTGCCGCACACGGCGACCGGCAAGTTATTGAAGTCGAAGCTGCGCGAGACCTATCGCCATCATCTCGACGAACCCGCCGAGCTGACCTAGGCGAGCGCCTCAAGCCTCGGGCGTGGCATAGCGCTTGAGGCTTTCGCCGTATTCCGCCACGCCCGCGTTCATGATCGCCACGATCTCGCTTTTGTGCCGGGCGATGCGGCTGTTGAGGCCGCCGACGCCGAGGGTGAGCTGGACACCGTGCGGGGTGGCCGGCAACGGCATGGCGATCGCCGCGGCGTTGGGGAAGGGGAAGGCGGCCAGCAGGCCGTAGCCCTCCCGGCGCACCCAGGCCAACTGCTCCTGCAACTGAGTGATGTCGATCCGGTCGCCGGTCCCGCCCAGATAGGCGTTGATGTGCCGGCAAAGCTTATCGACCGCCTTGACCTGCATATGGCTCATCAGGACCAGGCCCGCGGCCGAGTGGGGCAGGACGCGCATGCTGCCTTCGGTTAGCGCCACCTTGTACGGGTGGGTAGGCTGGATGATCCGCAAGTGCTGGATGAAGATGTCGTTCTGCGACGAGATCACCACCGTCTCGTTGGTCTGCTCGAAGATGCTGGTGACCAGACGATCGATGTCGCCAGACCCGAAGAGGTGGTGATTGACCCAGTCACCCAGCGCCGCCACCCGAGGCGTTGGAAAATAGGTGCGCGAGGCGCGGTCGTAGTTCAGGTAGCCCAGAACGACCATGCTCTTCAGAAGCGTCGTCGTGCTCGACTGCGGGTAGCCTAGCTTCTCGAAAATGTAGGTCAGGCGCAGGGGCGTGCGCTGTTCCTGGAAGAGCTCGAGAATCTCGAGCGTGCGAGCGGCGGATTTGATGGGATCTCGGCGCATCGAAAAGGTTCCAGGCGTGACGGACCAACCCTGACAGCAGTCCTGGTTAGACCGCTGCGTTCAGGGCGCGTCCAGTCATCCTGTACATATGTGATATTTCCGGAGGTTGTTTTCGCCCGGTGGCGAGGTCTCACTCAACACTGCATTGCGTCCGGAGGGTGCGAACAGGGTCGTGGGTGCGACAGTTCATCGCTCCCAATCAGCATTCAAATATCTCGTTTGCGATATTCAGAGGTCTATTCTTCCTTCACTGGCGAGATCACGCTCGCCGCTGCTCCCTAGGCGAGACGCCGCTAGCGCGTCGCAACAATCACGGATGAGCCCGCGCCAGCGGAAGCTCATTGGGGGAAACGAATGGTGATCGCGCAGACCTTGCGCCGTGCGACCTTGCTCGCCGGCGCTTCGACGCTCTCTTTGTTCCTGGCTTCGCCGGCGACGGCCCAGGTCGCCGCCCAGGCTCCGGCGCAGGAGACCGCGACGCTCGACGAACTGGTCGTCACGGCTCAGCGCCGCGAAGAAAAGCTGCAGGAAGTGCCGATCGCCGTGTCGGCCTTCTCCGGCGACATGCTCAGGCGCCAGAAGATCGACGGCGGCCCAAACCTGCAGCTGGCGATTCCGAACGTCACTTTCGCCAAGAGCTTCTACAGCGGCTACAATTTTCAGATCCGCGGCATCGGCACCAAGCAGACGGCGGTCACGGGCGACACGTCCACGGGCGTGCACTTCAACGGCGCGCCGTTGACGTCCAACCGCCTGTTCGAAGCCGAGTTCTTCGATGTTGAACGGGTCGAGGTCCTGCGCGGTCCGCAAGGCACGCTCTACGGTCGCAGCGCCACCGGCGGCGCGGTCAACGTCATCAGCGCCAAGCCCACCGGCGCGTTCGAGGGCGTGCTGCGGGCCGAGGTCAGCAACTATGACGGCCGCAAGCTGCGCGGGATGGTCAACATCCCACTGGTCGGCGACAAGCTCGACCTGCGCTTGGCCGGCGCCACCCTCAACCGCGGCGGCTTCGTCGACAACCTGGGCACGGGGGACAAGGTCGACAATCGCGACCTCTACTCCTTCCGAGCCAGCCTGCGCTGGCGGCCGACCTCGAACCTCGACGCCAACCTGGTCTGGCAGCGGTTCGAGGAGGAAGACACCCGTCTTCGCACCGGCAAGGGCCTTTGCACGCGCGACCCCGGCCCGAGCTCGGTGGGCGGCACGGCCGTCACCAGCGCCGTGGCCCGCGGCTTCCTGAGCAGCGGCTGCGCCGACGCCTCGGTCTATAACGACGCCGCTTACGGTACGCCCAACTCCCTGGCGACGCTCTACGGCATCGTCGCCTTCAGCCGCGGCCTGGCCAGCGGCGATCTCTATGGCGGGTCCCAGCCCAAGGGGCTGGACGTGATCGACTCGAGCATGAATCCGTACTACCGGGCCAAGGAAGATGTCTTCACGCTGAACATCGCCTGGGACATCAACGATTCCCTGCAGCTGAACTCGCTGACCTCGTACTACGACGGCGACCTGGACGCGCGTGAGGAGATGAACCGCTTCCAGGCGTCGACGCCATTCAACAGCACGGCGCTGGCGCCGGGAGGCGTCGTCAACGATCCGCAGCTGGGGCCGTCCAACCGCGTGACGGTCTCCGACCGCATCACCACCCCGTCGCGTCAGTGGAGCCAGGAGCTTCGCCTGCAATCAAGCTTCGCCGGGCCGCTGAACTTCAGCCTCGGAGCCCTGGCCCTGCGCTATGACGTGGTCCAGTCGTTCTACATCATGTCGAACGCCTTCACCTATGGCGCGCTGGCGGCCAATGGCGGCGCGCCCTGCGCGCCGGGGGGGACGTGTGTCTACATCGATCCCAACCGGGTCCCGAGCGGCGAGGGTCACGGCAACTACCAGAGCTTCCAGCCCTACCACCTGGACTCCAACGCGCTGTTCGGCGAGCTCTACTATCAGGCGACGCCCGATCTGAAGTTCACCGTCGGTCTGCGCTACACCGACGACAAGAAGACGCTCGACAACTACCCGGTCAAACTGTTGTCCCCGGGCAGCGGCCTTGTCCCCGGGACGCCGCCCCATCTGGTCGCTGAGTTCAAGAAATTCACTGGACGCGCGGGCTTCGACTGGAAGCCGAACCTGGGCTTCACAAACGACACCCTGATCTATGGCTTCTACTCGCGCGGCTATAAGGGCGGCGGTCCGAACAACATCGGCCAGGTGACGACGGCGCGGCCCTTCTACGACCCGGAATACGTCAACGCCTTTGAGCTGGGGACCAAGAACACGCTGCTGGGCGGTACTCTGATCCTGAACGGCGCGGCCTTTTTCTATGACTACAAGGGCTACCAGATCTCGAAGTTCGTCAATCGGATCTCGACCACCGAGAACATCGACGCCGAGATCAAGGGCGCCGAACTGGAAGCGGTCTGGGAGCCCGTCAAGCGCTTCCGCATGAACGGCACGCTGGGCTTGCTCGACACCAAGATCAAGAACGGCGAGTCCATCGACCCGATGAACCGCACCAACCACGATCCGAGCCTGACGCTCGTCAAGACTTCGGGTGCGGCGGGCTGCGTGGCCCCAACAGCGGCCTTGGCCAATCTGTTGGCGGTTATCCAGCAGTCGCCGGGCGCCCCGACTGTCGCCGGCGTTTCGGGCAATCCCGCCGCCTTGCTGGGCGTCTGCTCGGGAACCTTCGCCACCTCCTTCGGCGTGACGCCGTCCGACGGTGTCGCGGCCAAGCTGAAGGGCAACCAGCTGCCCGGCTCGCCGCATTGGACCGCGTCCGTCGGCGCCCAGTACTCGTTCGACGTGCTGGATGGCTGGGAGGGGACCGTGCGCGGCGACTACTACCGCCAAGGCAAGTCCCAGGCCCGCGTCTTCAACTCGGCGATCGATCAGATCAAGGGCTGGGACAACGCCAACCTCTCGCTGCGCGTCGTCAATGACGAGCGCGGCCTGGAGGTGGAGGCGTACGTCAAGAACGTCTTCAACAAGCGCGCGATCAACGACGTGTTCCTGGTCGACGAGGCGCTGGCCCAGGTGGCCAACGCGGTCTTCACCGAGCCCCGCATCATCGGCGTCTCTGTCCAGAAGACCTTCTGATCCTTCGAGGAACCGGTCCTCGCGCCTGGCGGCGGTCGAAAGGCCGCCGTCTTTTTTCGTGGCCATCACATCGGTGATGTTGCCGTCCGGGTCGGCCAAAGAGCTGGGCGGGGCGGCGAGGGCGGCTATGCCTTGTGAAGGCGCGGCTCGCGCGGGCGCCGCTGCTCGACCAGACAAGCTTCAAAACGGAGGAGGGGACGATGGGTGGTCGACTAGAAGGACGGGTCGCCGTGGTGACGGGGGCTTCGAGAGGCCTGGGACGGGCGACCGCGGCCCTGCTGGCGGCCGAAGGCGCGGTCGTGGCCTTGCTGGATTTGAAGACGCACTGGGCTCAGGCCGCGGCCGACGAAATCGTCGCCGCCGGCGGCCAGGCGCTTGGCTTGGGCTGCGACGTCTCCGACCGGGAGGCCGTGATCGCGACCTTGGGTTCGATCAATGAGCAGTTCGGCCGGTTCGACATCCTGGTGAACAACGCGATGTGGAACGTCTACGAGCCGCTCGCCGACATTCGTCCCGAAAGCCTGGACCGCATGGTCGGCGTCGGCTTCTCCGGCGTGATCTGGGGCATGCAGGCGGCCGCGCCGCTGATGGCCGCCTCGGGCGGCGGTTCGATCGTCAACATCGCGTCCGTCAGCGCCTTCCTCGGCATCCCGAACGGCATCGCCTATTGCGGCGTCAAGGCGGGGGTCACGGGCCTCACCCGGGCGGCGGCCGCCGAGCTGGGGGCGGTGAATATCCGCGTCAACGCGGTGGCGCCCTCGACGGTGGACACCGAGGGCGTACGCCGCGTGGTCTCGGAGGACCGCATCGCCAAGCGCGTCGACCAGACGCCGTTGGGACGGCTGGGCTCGGCCGACGACATCGCCAAGGCGGTCCGCTACCTGGCTTGCGAAGACAGCGACTTCGTCACCGGCCAGGTTCTCACGGTGGACGGCGGTCTGGCGACTGCCTTGGCCTAGCGGCTAAGCCGCGACCGCGCCGGGCTTGAGGCTTTTCGCCAGCTCGGCGCGGTGGTGGTCCGCATTGCCGAACGCCATGTCGATCATGATCAGGCGCTTGAGGTAGTGGGCGACGGCCAGTTCTTCGGTGAAGCCGACGCCGCCATGAAGCTGCACGGCCTGACGGCCGACATAGAGACTGGTCTGGCCAACGCGAGCCTTGGCCGCGGCGATCACCTTCCGGCGTCGGGCGGCGTCGCCCGACAGGGCGATCGTCGCCAGATACATCATCGACCGTGCTTCCTCGCAGGCGATCGCCATGTCGACGGCGCGGTGCTGAAGCGCCTGGAACGACCCCAGGGTCTGGCCGAACTGCTTGCGGGTCTTCAGGTATTCCAGGGTCATTTCGTGGACCGCGTCCATCGCGCCCACCGCTTCGGCCAGCCGCGCGACGAGGCCATGGTCCACGGCCTTGCGAAGCAGGCCAAAGCCTTCGCCCAGATCTCCAATCAGGTTCTCGCCCGGCACGACCACGCTATCGAGCTTGAGGCTGGCGTTGTGGCGATTGTCCATCGCGCGGCCGCGCACGACCGTCAGTCCTTCGGCCTTGGCCGGCGCCAGGAACAGACTGACGCCAGCCTCGTCGTCGTCCGCTCCGGCTGTTCGCGCCGGAACGATGAACCAGTCGGCCACGCCGCCGTCGAGCGCGTGGCTCTTTTCGCCGGTGAGACGATAGCCGCCGTCGACGACCTCCGCGCGCGTGGTGATCCGGTTGAGATCGAACCGGCCCGCCGGTTCGGCGTCGGCCAGGCTGACCACGACCCCACCTTCGACGAGGCCGGACAGGAGGCGCGCACGCACCGCGTCCGTCGCCGCGCCCAGCAGCACCGGCGCGATCACACACGCGGACACAAAGGGCTCGAGCATCAGGTAACGGCCGAACGCCTCGGCCACGACCATGGTCTCGAAGGGGCCGGCGCCGAGGCCGCCGTCGTCCTCCGGCACCGTCAGCGCCAACCAGCCGAGATCGGCCATGCGCCGCCAGCTCGCCGCGTCGTAGGCCTCGCCGCGCGCGACCCGAGCACGCCAGGCGGTCAAGTCCCCATGGTCGGCGCCGTAGCGCCAGGCGCTGTCCTTCAGGAGCCGCTGCTCTTCGGAAAGGTCGAAATTCATGGGGACCTCAGAGACCTAGCGCCCGCCGGGCGATGATGTTGCGTTGGATTTCGTTGGAGCCGCCGTAGATGCTGGTGACGCGGGAATAGACCATCCCCTTGGCCGGCCAGGCTTCGGGCGTCTCAGCAGGATCCAGTGCGGCGAATGCCATGGCGCCGTATCCCTGAAGCTCGACCCAGTATTCGGTGATCTGCTGCAGGAGCTCGGACCAGCGGATCTTGATCATCGAGGCCCGGGGACCGGAGTCCTGCCCCGACGCGGCCTCGGCCATGGTGCGCATGACCATCGCCTCCAGGGCCATGACTTCCAGTTCAAACTGGGCCAGGCGGTCGGCGACGCGTGGATCATCGGCCAGGCGCGCGCCGCCAACGATGGTCTCGGCCGCGGCCTGGCGGGCCCCACGCAACTGCTGGGCCAGGCGGGTCGTGGTGGCGGCGGTGACGCCCCGCTCGCGGTCGAGCAGGACCTTGCCGTAGCTCCAGCCCTTGCCTTCCTCGCCCAGCAGGGCCGAGCCCGGCACGCGCACGTCGTCGAGGAACACCTCGTTGGTGTGATGGATCTCGTCCATGGTGATGACCGGGCGGATGGTGACGCCCGGCGTGTCGAGGTCGATCAGGAACAGCGAGATGCCAGCCTGTTTGCGCGCGTCCGGATCCGTCCGCGCCAGCAGGAACATCCGGTTGGCTACATGGGCGTAGCTCGTCCAGGCCTTCTGGCCGGAGATCACGTAGTCGTCGCCGTCGCGAACCGCCCGGGTCGACAGCGAGGCCAGGTCCGAGCCCGCGTTCGGCTCGGAATAGCCCTGACACCACCAGTCGTCGCCCGAGACGATCGCCGGCAGGTATCTGGCCTTCTGCGCCTCGCTGCCGAACGTGAAGATGATCGGGCCGATCAGTTCGAGGCCCTGGTGAAATTGGACGGGCGCGTCGGCGCGCGAGGCTTCCGTCTCGAAGATATAGAGCTGGGTCGGGTCCCAGCCGGCGCCGCCGTATTCTTTCGGCCATGACGGCGCGCCCCATCCGCGGGCGTGCAGCAGGCGCTGCCACCGGGTGAACTCCTCCGGCTCGAGCCGCATGCCGGCGCGCACGCGAGACTTGAAGGACTCGGGCGTGTTCTCGGCGAAGAAGGCGCGCACGTCCTCGCGGAAGGCGAGCTGCTCCGGGGTCAGGTCAAGGTTCATGGTCTACCGCGGGTCAGAGGAAACAGCGCGCCTCGGCGATGCCGCGCACGCCAAGGCCATGAAAGGCCAGAAGCCGGCCGGAAGCATCGACGTCGCTCTTGAGGCGGCCGCCGCTGTCGGAGATCGAGGTGACGTAGAGGATGTCGAGATCCTCGCCGCCAAACGCCGGGCACGAGGACAGCGGGGCGGGGCTTGCGACGACACGGTCCAGCCGCCCTTGCGGTGAGATGCGGACGAGCTTCTGGGCCTGGACGAGCGCGAGCCAGATGAAGCCCTCGGCGTCGACCGTGGCCCCGTCGGGAGCGCTTCCGAAGCCGCCGGTCTCGAAGAGATCGCGCTTGTCGCCCAAGGCGCCGGTCTTGGTGTCGTAGCTGAACGCCCACAGCATGTGTCGCAGGCTGTCGGCGAAATAGAGCGTCGCGCCGTCCGGGCTGAAACAGGTGCTGTTGGAGATTTCCAGCGGATCGGTGGGCAGGATCTCCCAGGCCCCCCCGGCGGAGAAGCGGTAGAGCTTGCCGACCCGACCCGCGTCGGGACGCGTGGCCATGGTCCCGGTCACGAACCGGCCTTGACGATCGGCCTTGCCGTCGTTGAAGCGTTCGTTTGGGGCGAGGGTCTTCGGCAGGGCGATCGGCGTGAACGCCCCCGTGTCGGGCTGGACCCGATAGACGCCGTCGGTCAGGCCCGCGATCAATTCGCCGGGCCGGCCCAAGACGATACTTCCGATCATCTGGGGCGCGGGGATCTGAGATTGCTCACCAGTCGCCGGATCGTACCGCCAGAGCGACGGGGCGACGCTGTCGACCCAGTAGAGCAGGCGCGCCTCGCCATCCCAAACCGGCGACTCGCCCAATCGGCAGCGCTCCTTGCCGACGATCTCCACGGTGAACGTCATGACGCTTCCTCCTGGAGACACCAAACCCCATGCCACGGTCTCACCGTTCACGCGTGCGGCGGCTCCGGCGCTAATCACATGGGTGATAAGATTCCAGCGAGGCTTCCGATCGTCTGACGGCGGAGGGCGAACACATCAGGGTTCGCATCGAGGCCGCGCGCATCACCCACGTGATTTGTCAGCGTCGCCGGTCGTCCAAGGCCGCTCGTCCCCGGCTGGCCCATAGCTTTCGGGAAAGAGACCCGGGAGGCCGCCGTGAACTGGAACTATGGAGACATCCTCGACGCGGTCGCGCGCGTCGTGCCGCCGGAACGGCCCGCCCTGATCTGGCGCGACACCGTGGTGACCTGGGACGAATTCGACCGTCGCACCAACAACCTGGCTAAGGCGCTGGTCGATCTTGGCTTGGAGCCGGACGCGCGGGTGGGCATCCTGTGCCGCAACCACCCCGCCTACATGGAATTCCTCGTCGCCGGCGTGAAGGCGCGCCTGCTGACGGTCAATCTCAACTACCGCTACACGGCCGACGAGATCGCCTACGTGCTCAACGACTGCGGCGCGGCGGCGCTCTTCTACCAGTCGGACTTCGACGCGCTGCTGGAGCCGCTGCAGGTCCGACTGCCCTGCGTTCGCGCCTGGGTGCGGATCGAAGGCGAGCGATCCCCACAAGCCGCGCCCGAGGGGGTTCTCTCCTACGAGACCTTGGTGCGAACCGGCGACGGCCAGCCGCTGGCCATCACGCGTTCTCCCGACGACGGCTACCTGCTTTATACCGGCGGCACCACGGGCAAGCCCAAGGGCGTCCACTGGCCGACCGGCCAGGCGCGCCGCGTCCAGCTGGAGTCACCGCTGATCGCGCGCGTGCCGCTTTCCATGGAGGAACACGCCGAGATCGTGCGCGCCACGGCCGCGCCCAGCCGCATCGTTCCGGCCTGTCCGCTGATGCACGGCTCCGGCAGCAACGCGGCGATGGGCGATCTGCTCAATGGCGGGACGGCGATCATCCTGTCCAGCGACAGATTCGACGCCCACGACCTCTGGCGCGAGGTCGATAAGCACCGCGCCACCCGCATCGCCATCGTCGGAGACGTCTTCGCCAAGCCGATGCTCAAGGCCCTGGAAGCCGCGCCCGGCGCCTACGACCTTTCCAGCCTGAAGGCCATCAGTTCGGCGGGCCTGACCTGGTCCAAGGAGATCAAGGACGGCCTGCTGCGCCAGCTGCCCCACATCACGCTCGTCGACATCCTGGGGGCCTCCGAGGCGTCCGGGTTCGGCTATTCGATCGCCAAGGCGGGCCATGTCCCAGAGACCGGCGTGTTCGACGCGGCCGCCCTGACGGTCCTGATCGATCCGGACACCGGAGCGGTGATGCCCAAGGATCGACCATCGGAAGGCTTCATCGCGCGGAGCGGGCCCATGGCGCTGGGCTATTTCGGCGACCCGGAGAAGACCGCCGCCACCTACTGCATGATCGACGGCGTCCGCTACGCCGCGCCGGGCGACTTCGCCCGCTGGATGCCGCCCAACCAGTTCACCCTGATCGGTCGCGGCAACTTGTCGATCAACACCGGCGGCGAGAAGGTGTTCCCGGAAGAGGTCGAGGAGGCCCTGAAGCTGCAGCCGGGCGTCGGCGACGTGCTGGTCGTGGGTCAGCCGGACGAGACATGGGGCAAGATCGTCGTGGCGATCCTCAAGCCAGACGGCGCGTTCGACGAGGCCCGCGTGAGAGCGGGCTTGGCTCACACCCTCTCCAGCTACAAGCACCCCAAGCGTTTCATCCTGGTGGACACCGTGCCGCGGCACGAGAGCGGCAAGGCCGACTATCGCACCGCCACCGCGATCGCGGCCGAGGCCTCCTGATCCGGTCAACAGACACATCCGTGATGTTCGCGCTCCGTCGGCGCTCTTGCTGGTCGGGCGGGGGCGGGGGCGACGACACAGGCAATGGTTCCTCAGGGAGATCGCCATGACCGCGTCGAAACAGCCTGCCGCAGGCCAACAGCCTATTCGTATCGATGCGCTCGTCATCGGCGCCGGCTTTGGCGGGATGTACGCCGTGCACAAGCTCAGCGGCATGGGCCTGACCGTTCAGGGGATCGAGGCCGGCGGCGACGTCGGCGGTGTCTGGTACTGGAACCGCTATCCGGGCGCGCGCTGTGACCTGATGAGCCTCGACTACTGCTACGCGTTCTCTCCGGAGCTCGAGCAGGAATGGACCTGGACCGAGCAGTTCGCCGCTCAACCGGAAATCCTGGCCTACGCCAACTTCGCGGCCGATCGTCTGGACCTGCGCCGGCGCTTCCTGTTCGAGACCCGCGTCACGGGGGCGGTCTATCAGGATGCGACCCGCGTCTGGCGGGTCACCACCGATGACGGACGCGTCTTCGAGGCGACCTACTGCGTCATGGCGTCGGGTCCGTTGTCGATCCCCAAGGGCGTTCCGTTCGACGGGGCCGATGATTTCAAGGGCGAGATCCTGCTGGCGGCCAAGTGGCCGCACGAGCCGGTCAGCTTCGAGGGCAAGCGGGTCGGGCTGGTCGGCACCGGCTCGACGGGCGTTCAGATCGTCCCGGAGGTCGCCAAGACCGCCGGTGCGCTGACGGTGTTCCAGCGCACCCCGAGCTTCACGCTGCCGATGCGCAACGTCGCGCTGGAGCCCGACTACGTCGCCGAGATCAAGCGCAACTACGCCGGCATTCGGCAGGCCGCGCGAAACAGCCCGTTGGGCGGCGTGCGCCCGCAATCGACACGGCCGTTCTTCAGCGTCACGCCCGAGCAGCGGCGGGCGCTGATGGAAGACGCCTGGGCGCGCGGCGGCCTGTCGTTCCTGGGAGCCTTCTCGGACCTGCTGATCAATGCGGAGGCCAATGAGCAGGTGGCCGAATTCGTCCGCGACAAGATCAGCGAGGTGGTCGCCGATCCCGTTGCCGCCGAAAAGCTGAAGCCGCGCGGCTACCCGATCTTCGCGCGCCGGCCCTGCCTCGACACCGAATACTACGAGACCTTCAACCTGCCGCATGTCGCGCTGCACGACTGTCTCGAGAGCCCGATCGTCAAGATCACGGAGACCGGCCTGCTGACCACCGCCGGCGAGGTGGCGCTGGACATGCTGATCTTCGCCACCGGCTATGACGGCCTTACCGGCGCCCTGTTGAACTTCGATGTCAGTGGTCGTGGCGGTGTCGAGCTGCGCGACAAGTGGCATGACGGCGCCAGGTCGCATCTCGGCCTGATGATGTCGTCCTTCCCGAACCTCTTCCTCGTCTGCGGTCCGAACGGACCGGCGGCGCTGGCCAATATCATCACGCTGGATCAGCAGAACGTCGATTGGATCGCGGACGCGATCGCCCACATGCGCCAGGAAGGCCTATCGACCATGCAGCCGACCGACCGCGCCGAGCAGGCGTGGATGGACACCGTCTATGGGCTGGCGGAGCTGACCCTCGTGTCCAAGGCCAACACCTGGTACGTCGGCGGCAATATCCGCGGCAAACCGCGCGGCTTGAGCATGTATACCGGCGGCTTCCAACGCTATGGCGAGGCCTGCCGACTGGCCGCGGAAGGCGGTTATGCGGATTTCGTCTTCGAGAGCGCTGCTGAGGGCTGAAGGGCTGAGAGGACGTTCAGCGCAGGCGTTTGAGGCAGCTCGCGCGCCTTGCAAAACGAACTACTTCGGCGCTGGCCGCCAAACGGAGACGCCGGCGCCTTCGCCAAAGCGTATCTCGACGATCTTTCCGGTCGGGTCGAGCAAGGCCTCGACGAGGGAGCCGTCCGAGGCCAGGCGGAACTTCGTCGGACTCTCTGCCAGCAGCTTGTCGCTTGGCAGGCGCGCCGGCGGATCGACCATCAGGACCTCGCCGTCGCGTCGCAGCGCGAGCGTCACCTCGGGACGGCCGACCAGGGCGTAGCGGCCGACATAGCGATCCAGGACCGCCGACGGCAACGTAGTCGTCGCCTTGGGGCGCACCAGCAGCGGCGCGGCGGCGCGCAGCGCGGGATCGCCCAGGAAGGTCCAGCGATCGTCGCGTCGCCACGTCTGGTCGAAGACGCCGGAGGCGATCCAACCGCGGTCCGGCGTCCGGCCCTTGGCCTGAACGAGCCGCCGTCCATCGCTGATCCACCAGTCGTATGAATTGCCGATGGAGTCACCCGTGATGGTGACCAGCGAGAGCGGCTCCCACGCGAACAGGCCGGCGGCCGAGGTGGCGGTCACCGAGAGCACGTAACGGTTCGCCGCGCGCGGATTGGGATGAAGCATGACGGCGTAGGCGTCCTTGGCCGCGAACCGCCGGCCATCGACCGTGATCGCGTCCGGGGCCGCGGTCAGCGGCAGGTCGCGACGCAGTCGGGCGGCGACCGCATTGGCGTCAGGCCCACCGAGCAGGATCAACGAGAGGCCCTTCTCCTGCTCGGCCGTCAGCGCCTTGTCGTCGACGACACGGGGTTCGTCGCCGTAGACCGAGCGCCACACGCCAGCGAGGGTCTCGGCCTTGCGGCGAATTTCGGCGCGCATCTCGGGATCGCGGGCCGTCGTGCCGACGACGATGACGAAGGGCGTCGACAGGATGTCGAAGGCGCCGCCGGGCAGGGCGGGGGTCTTGAAGCTGGCTCCCTTGGGCGCGTCGGGCGCGGTCAGGGTCACGTGGCCGTCCGGGCTGGGGGAGACCTCAAGGGGACGGCCGTTCCACACGACCTTCAGAGGTCCGTTCGACTTCAGCAGAGACGCCGGCGGGGCAAGGGTCAGGCGGGCGACATTGCGGGTGTCGAGCCGCAGCACACCGGGTTCGGTCATCTCGGCGTCGACCTGGATCACCGACAGCGGCGCCAGCGCGCGATCGACGGTTATCCAGTGGGCTTGGGCGGCGCGCAGATCGGCGGCGCGCAGGCGAACCTTGGTCGGCGCCTCGATCCGGCGTTGCCGCAGGAACCAGCCGACGATGTCGTCGGCCTCGCCCAGCGCCTCGTGACCTCGTCCGGGATATTCGCGATAGCGGACATCGTAGCCCCAGCGCTGCAGCAGGGCGGTGACGTGACGGGCATAGCGAGCGTCTATGGCGACGTCCTCATCGCCCTGATGAATGAAGACGGGCGTGTTGTTCAGCGCCTCCAGCCCGACGAAATCGCTCTCGGCCTCGCGCAGCCAGCGTTCCATCGGACGGTCGGCGGCGGGATCGTCGCGGCCGCCCTTGGGATCAATGCGGAGATCGGCGCCGCCGAATACGGGGGCCAGGGCCGCGAACCGGCCCGCGTGATGGGTTCCGAGCTGCCAAGTTCCCTTGCCGCCCATCGAGCCGCCGGTGAGATAGGTGCGGGTGTCGTCGACGTTCAACCGGGCGCGCGCCGCCTCCAGGCAGTTCATCACGTCCAGCTCGCCGGGTCCGAGATAGCCGTTGGTGCCACGCCCGTGCGGCTCGATCCAGATCACGGGCCAGCGCTCGACGACGCCCCCGTGGCGGGCGTCAATGCTCCAGTAGCGGACATAGGGTGGCGAGGCGGGATTGGCGCCATGCAGGTTCAGCACGGTCGGCCAGGCGCGGGCGGGATCGTAGCCGACCGGCAGATAGGCGCGGCAGAATTGGGTGGAGCCGTCCAGCGGATCGACCCAGGCCAGGCGCGCGAAGCCCGAGGATCGGATCGCCGCCTGGGGCCCCATCCGCATCTCGGCCGCCTCCATCAGGGCTGATTGGACCGGGGCATAGGCGTCCTTCAGGCGCGAGAGATCGGCGCCCGCGCGATCCGTGACCAGGACGCCCAGCATCCGCCAATGACCGGCCTCGGCGTCCGAACCCGTCGCGGCGGCGGCCTGAGCAAGCAGGGCCTTGGCCGCTGTCGCCATGTCGCCCTTGTACCAGGGCGCGAAGGCCAGCAAGGGCTGTCCAGCGGCGTTGATTGTCCGCACGGCGACCTCATAGGGACCGTCGGGCCAATCGGCGGTCGGCAACGAGGCGATCGTTCCGCGCGGCGCGGTCGCCCGGCCCATCTCCCTGCCGCCCGGCGCGGTGACTACAATCTCGACGGTTCCCTGACGCGGCAGGGAGTCGGTGCGCACCTTCAGCTGGCCGTCCTGGCTCCAGGCCCCTGGCTGCAGCCGGACGTCGGGCAGCGGCTGACCGGGGGAGAGGATCCGCGCCGACAGCAAGGTGGCCCCCGAGCCCCGCTCGGCGCGCAGCAGGATGGCGTTATTGCCGGCGCGCAGTCGCACCGGAATGCGAACGGCGTCGTAGAGGCCGGCGGGCGCGGCGGGGATCGCGACCGGTTCGCCGTTGATCCAAGCCGAAAGCGCTCCGCCGGCGCCCAGCGACAGCTCCGCCGGCCCATCCGCCTCGCGCTGGACGACCGCCGAGGCATAGAGCCAGCGCCCCTCCGCGCCAGCCGCCGTCAGATCGACAAGGTCGTCCCAGGCGGCCAGCGGCTTCCAGTCGGGCCCCGCCGCCAGCTTGACCTCCTCGGCGGAAGGTTCCGCCAAGCCCGTGACCATCCAGCGACGCAGGTAGCGCGCCTCGCCCGGCGACCAGAGGGGCCGTTCGGCGTCGCGGACAGCTTGGGTCTTTTCCGGCGGCGCGGGGAGAACAGGCTGTGCGGGCGGCGTTTGGGCTTGAGCCATGGTCGCCGCCAAGACGAGCGACATCATCGACGCTGTCAGCCGAAAGCTTGCCACGCGCTACAACTCCCCATTTTTTATAGCGCTAACATGGTTATCTGGGGTTGTGCAAAGGCCCAGCCGCCGCCAGCGGCGACAGGAAGCCATCTCCCTTGGGATCAGTCTTTCGCGGTGGAGGAGGCAGACGGCGTGGTGAAGTCGAAGGTCTGGACCGAGTGGGCCGCGGTGGGCGGGGTCAGCACCTCGGGATGGACCAGGGTGAGCAGGGCGTCGCGGCGGCCGGCCGCCCAATGCTCTTCCATCGTCCGGCGCGAGAACTCGTAGTCCTTCGACTGGCCCTCGTAGGTCGCCGAGCGGTAGACCAGTTGGACGATGTTGTAGACCGCCGGGTCCGACGCCTCGGCCAGTAGCCGCGCCTGGGGCGTGGCCGCCAGCTCCGGCGGCATCTGGGCCAGCAATTCGTTGAAGGCCGCGCGCAGTCTCTGGATCTGCTTGAAGCTGTCAGTCGCCGCGCGGGTGCGGCTGGAGAACTGCACCTCCTTCATCCGCACGGCCACTTCCGACAGGTCGCGCGGCAGTCCGCCCTGGGCGCTCCACAGGTCGACTTGGAAGATTAGGGTGTCCAGATCCGAGCGCGACGACAGCACCCAGTCCAGCGGCGTGTTGGAGACCAGACCGCCATCCCAGTAGAACTCGCCGTTGATCTCCACCGCGTCGAAGGCCGGGGGCAGGGCGCCGCTGGCCATGATGTGTTCGGGACCGATGACGTCGGTCTCGTTGTCGAAATAGGCGAAGTTGCCAGTGCGGACGTTGACCGCCCCGACGCTGAACCGCATCGTCTTGGCGTTGATCCGGTCGAAATCGACCAGCCGCTCCAAGGTCGGCTTCAGAGCCGAGGTATCGTACCAACTGGTCGCGCCGGCGACGCCGGCCGGCCGCAGAAACGGCGGCGGCGCGCGGGGGGTGAAGAAGCCGGGCACGCCCTTGGCCATGATCTGGCCCGCCGACAGCTGATTGACCCAGCCGCGGGCCGCGTCGCCGTTCAGCATGTCGGTCCACAGGCTGCCCCAGCCGCCGTCGTGCGGTTGGCTGACCAGCTCCCAGAACTCGCGCAGGCGAGCGACGCGGGTCTCGCGTGGGTTGCCAGCGATGATGGCGCTGTTGATCGCGCCGATCGAGATGCCGGCGATCCAGGTCGGTTCGACCTCGGCCTCCAGCAGGGCCTCGTAGACCCCAGCCTGGTAGGCGCCCAGCGCCCCGCCGCCTTGCAGCAACAGGGCGACGCTCTCGAACGCGGTGGCGTTGGGCTTGGGCTTCTCCGGCGGCGCGACCGCCCCACGGCGCTTGGGGCCCGTCCGGCTATTCACGTTCGGGGACCGGCACGTTGAAGCCGTTGAGGGTCACCGAGACCAGGGCGTAGAGGCCGACCAGATAGATCAGCTCGTTGGCGCCATGCTGGCCGAAGATCTTGACGGCCAGGGTGTAGAGCGGCTCGGGCAGCACGCCGCCGCGGCTCAGGGCGTAGGCCACGTCGAACGCGACGCTCTCGTCCTTGGCCAGGTCGTTGGGCTTGAGGTCGGCGACCAGGGTGGCCAGGCGTTCGGGCGACATGCCTTCGCGCTCGGCGACGGCGATGTGGGCGTAGATCTCGTAGGCGGCGTCGTAGCGCGCCCCGACCACCAGGATGGCGATCTGCCGGACATTGTCGGGCAGGACCGCATTGGCCGTCATGGCCAGGGTGAGATCCCAGATCGCCTTGCCGATCGCCGGCTCGTGCAGCCAGGGATTCCACGGCCCCATCAGGGCGCCGTCCTCGCGCTCGACCAGGAAGGCGTTGAAATGGCCGGCGATCCCTCGCCGCATGTCGTCGTAGAGGGGTTTCTGTTCGGGGGTGAGGTCGGCGGGAGCGATCAGGGGCAGGCGCATCTGGGATCCTTCGACAGGCGAGGAGAGGCCACGAGCCGCAACGCACAGGGCGCTGCTCAGCTTGTGGTGCGGTGCAGCATGGATGTGGCGGGAAGATGTCGGCCGTTCGTTCGCCGCCGCTCCCATTCGACCAGGATCTCGAGAAAGGCCGCCACCCGCCGCGGCCGAAACCGCGTCACCGGGGTGACGGCGTAGATCCCGCCGCTCTCCAGGCTCCAGTTCGGCAGCACGCGCGCCAGGCGGCCGCTGGCTAGGTCGGCCTCCACGGCGTAGTCAGGCAGCACCGACAGGCCGACGCCGGAGCGCACCGCTTCGAGGGCGCCGAGCGTGGCGTCGATGCGCAGCGCCGCCGACATCTGAACCCGGCGCTGTTGGCCTTCGCCGTCATGGAAAATCCAGCCGAGCGGGTCGCGCAGGACGCCGTTGGCGACGAACGGCAGGTCGGCGAGCTGCTCGGGCGTGGAGTCCGAGCCAAGGCGGGCGGCGAGGCCGGGATCGCCGACCAGGATCTGCTGGAACGATCCGATCCGCCGGGCGCGCAGATCGCTGTCGGTCAGCCAGCCGACACGGATCGCCAGTTCGATGTCCCGCTCGACCGGGTCGAGGGTCTGGTCGCTGATCAGGACATCGGCGGTGCAGGCGGGATACCGGCGCTGAAACTCGGCGATGGCGGGAACGACAATGGCGACGCCATAGTCGAAGGGCGCCGTCAGCCGCAGCGTTCCGGCGGGCGCGTCCTCGTCGGCCTCGAGCCCGTCAAAAGCCTCCTGCGCCTCGGAGAGGATGCGGGCGCAGCGGTCATAGAAGGCGCGGCCCGCCTCGGTCGGTCGCACGCTGCGGGTGGTGCGCACCAGCAGGGTCGTCGCGAAGGCTTCTTCCAGCTTGGCGACCTGTTGGCTCACCACGGCCTTGGTGATGCCCAGCCGCTGGGCGGCGGCGGTGAACGAACCGGTTTCCACCACCTCGGCGAAATAGGCCAGGCGCTTGAGGTTGTTGATGCCGCGGTTGGCGCCGTCACGGTGATTGTATGTTTGGGACATACAGAAGGTGTATTTTTCCGGTCTACGAATTGCAATCGACCGGGCGCATGTTGGTCTCGGACCTGGAGCGGCCTTCCGCCCTGACCTTGATCCAGAGCGACAGCCCTCATGCCCACCCGGAGACAGATGATGACGATGATCGCAGGCGGCGCGGCCGCATCCCTTTCGGGCCAGAGCGACGCCCTGGCCGCCGGCGCCAAGCTGGAATGGAAAGCCTTCCCGGCCGGCGAGAACGGCTTCTTCCGGGCGCCGGTCCTGGTCTGGGGCCCCACCGAGTCCCTGCTGATCGATGGCGGCTTCACGCTTCCGGACGGCCGGGCGCTGGTCGAGGCGATCAAGGCCTCGGGCCGCAAGTTGACCGCCATCTATGTCAGCCAGAGCGACCCGGACTATTATTTCAGCCTGGGGCCGATCAAGGCCGCCTTCCCGGACGCCAAGGTGCTGGCCGCCTCGGACACGATCGCGGCGATCCAGGCCAGCGTCGACAAGAAGCTGGCTACCTGGGGTCCGCAGCTGGGCGACAACGGCCCCAAGACCCTGGCCGACATCGTCATGCCGACCGCCTTC
Source organism: Caulobacter sp. Root343 (assembly GCF_001425745.1). Lineage (GTDB taxonomy): Bacteria > Pseudomonadota > Alphaproteobacteria > Caulobacterales > Caulobacteraceae > Caulobacter. The sequence continues at coordinate 173,856 of NZ_LMDF01000007.1, forward strand.
AACGGAGAGCAGTTGAGCGTCGACGGTCAGGCCGTCCAGATCGTTCCGGCCCAGGGCCTGGCCAATCGCCGCTATCTCTGGACGCCGTCGCTGTCGGCGATCTTCGGCGGGGTCTTGGTGTTTTCCGGCGTCCACGTCTGGACCGCCGACACGGCCAGCGCCGAGGCGCGCGCGGCCTGGGTCAAGCAACTGGACGCCATGTTGGCCCGCGGGCCGGCGGTGGTCGTTCCCGGCCACATGACGCCCTCGGCTCCGACCGGGGCGGCGGCGCTGGCCTATACCCGCGACTATCTGCTTGCCTTCGAGCAGGAGCTGGCCAAGGCCAAGGACGCCGCCGCCCTGATCGCGGCCATGACCGCCCGCTATCCGGACGCGGGCATGGGCGTGGCCTTGCAGATCGGCGCCAAGGTCGCCACCGGCGAAATGAAGTGGGGCTGAGCGATGGCTTCCAACAAGGACATCATCCGCGCCACCTATGAGGCCTCGCCCGCCGAGAAGGGGCAACGGCTGCAGGCGGCGCTCGCGCCCGACGCCTCGTGGACCGAGGCGGCCGGCTTTCCCTATGCGGGGACCTATGTCGGCTTCGAGGCCATCGCGGCGGGGGTCTTCAAGCGCCTGGCCACCGAGTGGATCGACTATCGGGCGGAGGCCCACACCTATCTGGAGGACGGCGACCGCGTCGCCGCCTTCGGCATCTATTCGGGAACCTACCGCGCCACCGGCAAGGCGATGACCGCGACCTTCGCCCATCTCTACACGCTGAAGGACGGCAAGATCGTCAGCATGGAACAGGTCGTGGACAGCGCCATGGTGACGCCCGCCCTGACCTAGCCCTATTGGCGCTGGCCCGTCCGGTCGCCAGGAAAGCCTGCGGCCGGACGGCGCGTTCATCGGTCGATCTGGCTGAGGGCGGCCACGGCCGGGGTGTCGCGCAGCGCGACGATGCGGCCTTCGCCCTCGGCCAGGGCCTGGGCGCTGGTGTGCACCGAGTAGGAGCCCATGACCAAGGGATGCGGATGCTTGGCGGCCGATCCGATCACGAACTCGGTCGACTCTTCCGCCACCAGGTCGATCGCGCCGGCGCCTTCCTCGAACACCGCCAGTTCGTCCTCGAGGACAAGGTCGCCAGTTCGAAGCTTGCCGCGATTGACCGCCAGCCACGCCACGTCGTGGTCGGCGCCGGGCTGGTAGGTCCACCGCTCACCCGCCGCCAGCTGGACATGCAGATAGGTGATCGGCACCGGCAGCGGGATGGGGCTCGATCGCCCCTGATAGGCGCCCAGCAGAACGCGCGCCGGACCTTCGGAGGCGATCCGCGTCGGGTCCAGATAGAGGCTCTCCGGTTCGGCCAGCTCCAAAGCCTCCGGAAGGGCCAGCCACAGCTGGTAGCCGCGCATCACCTGGCCCGGAATCGGTGCGCCGGTGTGCCAGACGCCGCGGCCCGCCCGCATCCACTCGACCGAGCCGGCGGTCAGGACGCCCGACTGGCCCGTGCTGTCGGCATAGGTCGCGCCGCCTTCCAGGAAGGTCGTCAGGGTCGCGATCCCCGAGTGGGGATGGGCGCCGAAGCGCACGGCGTCGGCGGCCTTGGTCTCGAAGTGGTCCAGGAACACGAAGGGCTTGAGGTGCTCGCCGAGATCGCCGGGGCTCATCAGGCGGTTGATCGGGCCGTGCGGGCGACCCCGCGTGCGATAGACGACGCGTCGGGGCGCGTTGTCGCCAATAGCTGTCGAAACCGAGGCGGGGCTGATTTGGGTCATGGGAACCTGGGAGCCTTGCAGGATGCCGTGGCCTCGGGTGAAGCGCCGCGAGGACGGTATGGATTTGTTACCAAGGCTAGATGGAGTACTTGGGGAAGGTCGCCAAGGAGGCACAGGTTTGACACCCAGGCACACCGACGTAACCACCCGGGCGACCGCCCATCTCCCGGATCAATGCGACGCCATTGGCTCCATCCTGTCGCGGGTTGGCGACAAGTGGACCGTGCTGATCGTCATGACGCTGGCCGACGGTCCCAAGCGGTTCAATGAACTCAAGCGCGCGATCGGCGGCGTCTCCCAGCGCATGTTGACCCTGACGCTGCGGGGGCTGGAGCGCGACGGCATGGTGACGCGCACCGTCTTTCCGACCATCCCGCCCCGCGTCGACTACGAACTCACCGAGCTGGGACATTCCTTGCGCGTGCCGGTCGAGGCCCTGGGCCAATGGGCCTTCGCGCATCTGCCGGTGGTCGCGCGGGCGCGCGCCGAATTCGATCAGCGCCAAGCCGCCGACGACGCCTAGGGCTGGTCACGCCCGTGCTCCGACGCGCGGTAAAACAATGTTACGAGTATATCGTATAAGATATTTGACATAAATTGTATAATCATGCCTCATTGGAACAGGACGCGGCCGATGGTGGGGCGCGTCATGGAGGGGAATTCCATGGGCAGCAGACAGGTGCGTCTTGATCTTCTGGCGGGAACGGCGGCCGTAGCGTTCCTATCCGTCATGGCTGGAGCGCCAGCCGCCTCGGCTCAAGACGTCGCGAAGGCCGAAGAGCCGGCGACCCTGGACGCGGTCGTGGTGACGGGGTCGCGGATCAAGCGGCCCAATCTGGTCTCGGCCAGTCCCATGACGGTCGTGGGTAGTGACGAGGTGATGTACCAGGGCGCTACGTCGATCGAGAGCGTGCTGAACCGCCTGCCGCAGTTCACCGCCGATTCCAACGAGAACGGCTCGAACGGTTCGGACGGCACGGCGCGGGTGAACCTGCGCAACATGGGCTCCAGCCGCGTCCTGGTGCTGGTGGACGGCCAGCGGATGCTGCCGACCGAAACGGCGGACGTGAACTTCATCCCCAGCGCCCTGGTCGACCGGGTCGACGTGGTGACCGGCGGCGCGTCGGCCGTCTACGGCTCGGACGCGGTGTCCGGCGTGGTCAACTTCATTCTCAAGAAGAACCTGAACGGTCTGCGCTTCGACGCCCAGTACAGCACCGCCCAGCACACCAACGACAACACCTATCCGCGCTCGCTGATCAGCCAGGCGAACTACACCCTGCCGAAGAAGCACGTGCGCGACGGCGAGAAGATCGACGTCAACCTGGCCATCGGCATGAACGCGCCGAACGGCAAGGGCAATGTCACCTTGTATGTCGGCTATCGCGAGCTGAAGCCTGTCACCCAGGACTCGCGCGACTATTCGGCATGCGGCCTGAACCTGGCGGGAGCGACCAACAACGCCCTGGTCTGCGGCGGCTCCAGCAACAACGAGTACGGCCTGTTCACCCTGCTCAGCGGCCCCAATGCGGGCCAGACGCTGAACAATACCAAGGACGGCGCCAAGACCTGGGTCCCGTACAACAGCTCGTTCCTCTACAACTACGCGCCGACCAACTACATCCAGCGCTCCGACGCCCGCTACACGGCCGGCGCCTTCGCGCACTACGAGCTGAACAAGGCCGCCGAGGTCTATGGCAGCTTCATGTTCATGGACGACCACACCTTCTCGCAGGCGGCGCCGTCGGCGCTGTTCCAGGGGACGACGTTCAAGATCAACTGCGACAACCCGCTGATGTCGGCGTCTCAACGGGCGACGATGTGCGGCACGGCCGCGGGCACGAGCGTCAACCAGGACACCTTCATCGGCTATCGCCTGACCGGTCCGGGCAGCTCGCCTCGCCGCGACGACCTGCGCCACACCGACTATCGCGTGAACACCGGGGTGCGCGGCGAAATCGCGCCGGGCTGGAGCTATGACGCCAGCTTCCTGTTCTCCACCACCATCCTGGACGAGAGCTACAAGAACAACGTCGACAACGCCAAGGCCGCCAAGGGCCTGCAGGTGGTCACAGTCAACGGAACGCCGACCTGCAAGTCGGTGGTCGACGGCACGGATCCGAGCTGCGTGCCGATCGACGTGTTCAAGTATCAGGGCCTCAGCGCGGCGGCGTACAAATATCTCTACGCCCCGACTTACACTCACGGCGTTCAGCGCGAGAAGGTGCTGAGCGCCTCGCTGAACGGCGACCTTGGTCAGTACGGGCTCAAGAGCCCGTGGGCCAATGACGGCGCGGCCCTGGCATTGGGCGTCGAACACCGCCGCGAGGAGCTGAAGTTCGAGGCCGACGCCCTGGCCCAGGCGGGCGGCACCAAGGAGAACGCCGGCGCTTTCAGCGTCAACGAGATCTACGGTGAAATGGACCTGCCGCTGGTGCAGGACGCGCCGTTCATCAAGTCGCTATCGCTGAACGCCGGCTATCGGACCTCCAAGTACGACTACCTCGACAAGAGGGTCGCGACCTACAAGGTCGAGCTGCAGTACGCCCCGACCTCGGACGTGCGGTTCCGCGCCAGCTACAACCGCGCGGTGCGGGCGGCCAACATCAGCGAACTGTACGCGGCCCAAGGGCTCGGCAATGTCGCGGCGGTGGACCCGTGCTCGGGCCCGACGCCGAAGGCCAGCGCCGCGGCCTGCGCGCTGACCGGCGTCTCAGCCGCGCAATATGGCAAGATCCCCGACTGCCCGGCCGAGACCTGCGTCACCCAGGGCGGTGGCAATCCGAACCTGAAGCCGGAAGTGGCCGACACCCGCACCGCCGGCGTCGTGCTGACGCCGCGCTTCCTGCCGGGCTTCTCGATGTCGCTCGACTATTTCGACATCTATGTCGACCAGTACATCGGCGCCGTCGACGCCCCGACCGTGATCAACCAGTGCGTCCAGACCAGCAATCCCTACTTCTGCGGCCTGTTCCACCGCGACCCGACCTCGGGCGTGCTGTTCGGTGATCGCGGCTACATCGTCGCCACCAACCAGAACACGGGCTACCTGCAGACGTCCGGTATCGACGTGACGAGCAACTATCGCTTCGACCTGTCGTCGCTGGGCAACTGGGGCGACCTCGACGTCAGCTTCGTCGGCACCTACCTCAACAGCCGCAAGATCGAGCAGTTGCCGGGCCTTGGGTCCTACAACTGCAAGGGGCTGTTCGGCCCGACCTGCGGCCAGCCCAACCCGGCCTGGCGTCACCAGATGCGGGTCACCTGGAACATGCCCTGGACCGCGGCCACGCTCTCGGCCAACTGGCGCTATTTCGGCTCGACCAAGCTGTCCAGCAATGACAGCAACCCGTTCCTGCAAGGCGACCCGGTCGAGATCAACAGCAAGATCAAGGCCTACAGCTATCTCGACCTGGCCGCGACGTGGAAGCTGCGCGACCAGCTGACGCTGCGCGGCGGGATCAACAACACGTTCGACAAGGATCCGCCGGTGATCGCGGCCGGACTGCTCAGCTCGTTCGGCAACGGCAACACCTATCCGGGTGTCTATGACCCGATGGGCCGCACGCTGTTCGTCGGCCTGACCATGGACTTCTAGTTTCCCCAGCCGCCTCGCGTCCGGTCCGCCGGGCGCGGGGGGATCATTCTTCCCCGACGTCCCCCTGGCCATCCGCCCCGCGCGGGTGGCCTTCTTTTTTTGGCGCTCCATTTCCCTCTCCCCTTGCGGGAGAGGGGGGGCGCCGCAGGCGGTCGGGTGAGGGGTTGAAGACGGCATCCGCCGCGACGGCGCTCAGGTTGACGCCAAGCCGACAGGACTATCGACCCCTCATCCGTCGCCTCCGGCGACACCTTCTCCCGCAAGGGGAGAAGGAAGCTAAGGCCTTACCCCGCGTTCGCCATGTCCTCGGGCGCGGCGGTTTCGTCCGAGCCGTGCGACCAGCGCTTGAGGATAGGCGACAGGGCCAGGAACAGCACGCCCAGCGCCATGGCGCTCCCGCCAATCCAGTTGAACACGGTCAGGGCGCGGGCCAGGGCCGCGCTCGGGTCTAGCACCTGGCCGCCGACGGTCTCGGTGGCCGTCAACCCCGCGATGAAACCGCCGACCGTGTTGGCGATCGACACGGCCATAAACCAGACGGCCATGATGAACGAAACCAGGGCGGCCGGCGACAGCTTGGTCATCTGCGACAGGCCGACCGGTGACAGGCAGAGCTCGCCGGTGGTGTGCAGCAGGTACATCAGCAGCAGGAAAATCAGCGGCGTGCGGAACGCGCCGTCGGCCAGAGGCGCGCCCAGCTGAAGCACCAGGAAGCCCGCGCCGACCTGCAGCAGGGCCAGGCCGAACTTGACGACGGGGTTCAGGTCCCTGCCGCGCGCGCCTAGCCAAGTCCACAGCCAGGCGAAGACCGGGGCGAAGATCAGCAGCCAGCCCGACGCCAGGGCCTGGGTCTGGGCGGCGTTGAAGGTGGTGTCGATCCAGAAGGTCGCGGTCTTGTCGAGGCCGGCGACGGCCAGCTGCTGCGGCGTGGCCAGGGTGACGCCGCCGCCCAGCAGCCGGACGGGCTCGGCGACCAGATCCAGCTGGACATTGGTGGCGGCGTACAAGTTCAGCGACGATCCGGCCTGGTCGAACAGGGTCCAGAAGATCACCGCGCCCAGGATCAGGAACAGGGCCAGGGCCAGGCGTTCGCGCTCGACCTTGCCGCACTTGGCGAACATGAACCACAGGACGTAGCCCAGCGAGCCGATCATGCCGGCGACCAGGATGCCGCTGACCGCGGCCGTACGCCGGACGAGGAAGAACACCGCCGCGACACCGGCTAGGGACAGCAGGTAGATCAGCGTCTCGCGGCTTAACGGGCCCAGCACCGGCTGACGTAGCCGCGCGGCGTCGGGCGGCTCGGCCTTGCCCTGCAACAGCGGCTTGCCCAGCATGAAAACGACGAAGCCGGCCAGCATCCCCAGTCCGGCGAGACCGAAGCCAGCCCACCAGCCGACCGTCACCCCCAGCAGGCCGCACAGCAGCGAGGCCCAGAACGAGCCCAGATTGATGCCATAGTAGTAGAGGGTGAATCCCGGGTCGCGGCGCGGGTCGCCCTGCGGGTACAGTTGGCCGACGATGGTCGAGATGTTGGGCTTGAGATAGCCGACGCCGATGATGATCAGGGCCAAGGCCAGCCACAGGACGTTCAGATAGACCGGATCGCGCTCGGCGACGTCCAGCCGGTACTGGCCCTTGGGCAGAACCTTGGGGATTGGGGCGGCGGCGGGCAGCCCCTCGACGACGAAGTCGCCGCTCTTGGCGGCCGCCACGGCGTAGAGCTTGTCGCCGACCATCAGCCTGGAGACCCGGCCTTCGCCTCGGCCGTTGGTGACGAAAGCGTAGGTATGGCCGCCGTAGCTCAGGGTCTGGGTGGCCGGCTTGCCCTCGATCGCCATGGTCAGGTGGCCGGCGATCAGCAGCAGGGCGCCGAAGATCACGGCCTTGCGCGTGCCCAGATAGCGATCGGCCACGAAGCCGCCGATCAGCGGCAGCAGATAGACCAGCGAGATGTAGGCCCCGTAGTGGGCGGCCGCGGTCTTCGGGTCGAACAGGAAGTGCTGGGTCAGGTAGAAGATCAGGATGCTGCGCATGCCGTAGTAGGAAAACCGCTCCCACATCTCGGCGAAGAACAGGATCAACAGTCCGCGGGGATGCTCCTTCAGCAACTGCATCAGCACGGGGACGCCCGTCGCCAAGGTGACCAGGACGCCCATCGCGATGACGATATTCATGGAGCAGCCTTGAGGTTCGCGCCGAGCGTGGCGGAGGGGAACGGGATTAGTTCGGCGTCAGGACGACGACGGTCGGCTTGTCGGTCAGGGGCAGGGCGTAGGCGCCGCGCTCCGAGGTCGCGCCGTTCGGGCGATAGGGACGCGCGCCCGGCGTGGTGGCTTCGATGAGCAGCCTGGCCGTGGACGTCGCGGGATCCCGCGCCGCCAGGGTCAGGACCAACTCGCCAGTGGCCGGCTTGAACTCGGCCGCATCGATCTTGCCGGCTTCCAGGGTCAGCCAGGCGCCGATCGGAGCCACGAACAGGCGGGTCCGGGCGCCGTCCCGGGGCTCGATCCGCACGACCCCGGCCTTCTGGATGACCTTGCCGCCGAAACCCAGCCAGCCGAAGGTCGGGTGGTTCACCAAATAGGTCGCCGTCGCATAGGCATGGCCGAAAAAGCCCATGCCGTAGTCGCCGCTATAGGCGTCCCACGCCATCATGTCCGGGGCCGAGTGAAAGGCGGCCGACGAGAAGCCCGCCTGGTCGATATTGGTGATCCCGCCCATCAGGCCGCCATAGGCGACGCGCAGCAGGTGGACGTCGGCCGGATTGGCGCGATAGGCGTCGAATAGCGGCACGGCGTTCAAGGTCGAGCCATAGTGGTGGATCTGCCGCTCGATGCGCGGGACCTTGCCGCCGTACAGGAAGTCCCAATACCGCCGGGCGTTGCCGTTGTAGCCCCAACTGGGGATCGTCGGGTCGTAGGCCAGGATGACCTCGCGGGTCTCGTCGGCCTGCTTCTGATGGCCGAAGAAGCGCATCCAGGCATAGACCTCGGCCTGGCCGGTCGAGTCCCAGGCCATCTCGCTGCCGAAAGGGTAGGGCAGGGTCTTCCAGTGGTCGGCGCGGCCCTTCATCAGGGTCTCGAGTTCGTCGGCCTTGGCGGTCATGCCCTCGCGGCGCAGATCCTTGAGGATGTCGACGAAGACGTCTCCCTCCATCTGGCCGAACTGCGCGTAGTAGGGGGCGTCGCGCATCATCGCCACGACCGTCATCTGGGCGTGGTCCAGGTACCAGCGCCAGTCGTGCGCCTTGACCAGCCCCTCGTGATTGCGGGCCAGGCGGTAGAGCACCCAGTGGGCGATGGCCACGTGTGGGTAGTTGTAGGAGCGGCCCAGGTCCTCGGAGTCCTTCTTCGACCACGAGGCCCACGTCTTCCAGTCAAGTTTGGGGTCGTAGTAGGACGGCAGGGCGGCGGGGTCGTAGTAGAAGAGGCTCTTCCTGACCGCGCCGGCGTGCTCGCCGTCGGCGACCTGCAGCTTGCCGATGATGGTCTCGTCGAGCATGCGCTCCAGCTTCGCCAGCTCGGCGGCGTCGGGATTGTCCAGCTGCTTGACGAAGGCCGCCACCCAGCTGCCCGCGCCGCCTTCGTCGCTGAGGCCCGCGATCCAGACTCGCTGGTCCTGAGTGACGATCCTGTCGGCCTGGCGGTCGTAGGTCATGACGCTGGGGCCGCGTTTGAACGGGTCGGCCGGGTCGTCGAACCATTGCTTGGTCGTCGAGAACCGGCCGAGATCGGCCATCACCTGGTCCAGCGGCTTGGTGATGAAGTAGGGGATCGCCTGCACGACGCCGTCGGCATAGGTGATCGCCAGGGTCGCGCGGCCCCAGCCCGAGGCTCGCACCGTGTAACGCGACCAGCCCGAGCCGCTCTTGATTGGCCCCGTCTTGACTAGTGTGGTCGTCAGCGCGCCGGCCGGGAAGCTCGCGATCTTGGCCACCGGCTTGGGCGATTTCAGGAACAGCGAGAGCTCCTGGTCGGTCGGGGACACATAGCCCGGGATGCCGACGGCGACCGGACGGCCTTGGGCGACCAGCGTGTCCTCGATCGCGCGGATCGACGGGGCGGTGACCAGGCGCAGGCCGATCGTCCGGCTCGCGCCGGGCGCCAGGGTGAAGCTGGTCGGCGGGTTCCAGGGCTCTCCGGCGCCCTTCCAATCCTGCTCGGCGAAGGCCTTGCTGGCTACCGTCCAGTCGTAGAAGCCCTCGGCCGTCTGGGCTCGCTTGCTGCGGTCGGTGAGGATGTCGCCGGGTTTGGCGCCAGGGCTTCCTGCCTGGGCGATCGGGCGATAGGCCTCCAGTGGCGCGCCCCGCTCCGGCAGGACCAGCAGGACCGGGCCCTTGCCGTTCAGCCGGGTCACCTGCAGGTAGCCGGCGTCCCGGCCGATATAGGGATCGACGAAGCTGGCCTGGGCGTGGGCCTCCTCCAGCGAGCGGTCGGTGATGATGTTGTCGAACACCATCGGCAGGCCCAGGCCGCCGATCTCGACGGCTTCGCGCGAGGTGTTGGTCAGGACGAAGCGCAGGATTAGCGCGTCCTTTTCGCTGATCCAGCGCCGCTCGACCCGCAGCGGCGAGCCCTCGCCCAACGAGGCGGTGATGTCGGCCGCGGCCAGCACCGCGCCACCGGCGGCCAGGACGCGGATCGGCCGCCGCTGGTGAGCCGAGCTGAAATCGCGCCAGGGGCCGCCCGGGGCGCGCAGCCGCAGGTGGATGTCGCCGACATGGACATAGCCGTCGCCCTGCCGTTCGGCCTCGCGCCCGCCCGGGACGAAGTCGAAGCCGGCCTCGGTCGACGGCGACAGCCGCGCCAGGGTCTGGGTGTCGGCGCGAAGGTCCAGCTGGAACGGTCCGGCCCGATGGGCGATCCTGGCGATCGGCGGGAACACCGGCTTCGCCGCCGCCGCCTCTTGCGCGCGCGCCACGCCGGCGACGTCCAGGCTCAGCGGCGTGGTGGCCAGCAGCAGGACCGCCAGGGCCAGGGGGCGAAGGTTTCTCATCGACGTCTCGTCTTTCGCGGAGCGGGCGCGGCCCGCGGATCGGCCGCCGGCCTGGACGGGAAGCGGGCGCCAGTTCGGACCAGCACAGCTGCTCGGCTTCGCGCCGTCAAGGAAATTATACAGTATATGATCTTACCGCGCCGCCACGGTCCAGATTGACGAACGAACAGTGTCATCCTAGGATCGTATACATTATCAAGTTGGGGTAACGCGATGGCCACCCGCCGGGATCTGATGCTCACCGCCGCGGCGTTCGCCGGCGCGACCCTGCCGATCGCGGCCTTCGCCAAGCCCCGCGCCACGCTTCCGGCCAAGGCCCAACCGCTGCCGCTGTCGTCGGTGCGCCTGCTGCCGTCGCCCTATGCGACCGCCGTGGAGGTCAACCGCGCCTATCTGCTACAGCTGAGCCCCGACCGCCTGCTGCACAACTTCATGACCTTCGCCGGCCTGCCCGCCAAGGGCGAGCTCTATGGCGGCTGGGAGGCGGACACGATCGCTGGCCACACCCTGGGCCACTACCTGACCGCCCTGGTCGTGATGTACGAGCAGACCGGTGACGCCGAGTGCCGGCGGCGGGCCGACTACATCGTCGCCGCACTGGCCCGGGCCCAGGCCAAGCGCGGTACGGGCTATGTCGGGGCCCTGCAGCGCAAGCGGAAGGACGGCAAGGTCGTCGACGGCGAGGAGATCTTCGGCGAGGTGATGAAGGGCGACATCCGCTCGGGCGGCTTCGACCTCAACGGCTCGTGGTCGCCGCTCTACACCGTGCACAAGGTCTTCGCCGGCCTGCTGGACGTCCATCGCGCCTGGGGCAACCCGCAGGCGCTGGACGTCGCCGTCGGCCTGGGCGGCTATTTCGAGCGCGTGTTCGCGGCCCTGAACGACGAGCAGATGCAGACCCTGCTGGGCTGCGAGTACGGCGGGCTGAACGAGAGCTTCGCCGAGCTCTACGCCCGCACCCGCGACCGCCGCTGGCTGGTCGTGGCCGAGCGGCTCTACGACCGCAAGGTCCTGGATCCGCTGGTCGCCCAGCAGGACAAGCTGACCAACTTCCACGCCAACACTCAGGTGCCCAAGCTGATCGGCCTGGCGCGGCTGTACGAGCTGACCGGCAAGCCCCAGGACGCCGACGCGGCGCGGTTCTTCTGGCGCACGGTCACCGACCACCACAGCTACGTCATCGGCGGCAACGCCGACCGCGAGTACTTCTCGGCCCCCGACAGCATCGCCGCCCACGTCAGCGAGCAGACCTGCGAGCACTGCAACACCTACAACATGCTGAAACTGACCCGGCAGCTCTATAGCTGGCGGCCGGACGGCGGGCTGTTCGACTACTACGAGCGCGCGCACCTGAACCATGTGATGGCGGCGCAGAACCCGAAGACCGGCGGCTTCACCTATATGACGCCGCTGCTGACCGGCGTGGCCCGCGACTTCTCGAACCCGGCCGACGATCCGTTCTGGTGCTGCGTCGGCACGGGCATGGAGAGCCACGCCAAGCACGGTGAGTCGATCTTCTGGGAAGGCGAGGGGACCTTGCTGGTCAACCTCTACATCCCCGCCGAAGCACAGTGGAAGGCGCGCGGCGCGACCTTGAAGCTCGAGACCCGCTACCCCTACGAGCCGGAGTCGCGCCTGACCCTGAGCCGTCTGGACAAGCCGGGACGGTTCGTCATCGCCCTGCGCGTGCCAGTCTGGGCGGGCCAGGGCGCCAAGGTCAGCGTCAACGGCCAGGCCGTCGCTCCGGAGATGGCCGGCGGCTACGCCCTGGTGGACCGCAAATGGCGGACGGGCGACGTGGTGGCGATCAGCCTGCCGCTGGACCTGCGCCTGGAAGCGACTCCCGGCGACGAGACCACAGTGGCGGTGCTGCGCGGGCCGATGGTGCTGGCCGCCGACCTGGGGCCGGTCAGCGAGCCCTGGAAGGGCGTCGACCCGGCCATGGTCGGAGAGGCGGTGCTGGACCGCTTCCAGCCGCTGACCCCGGAAAAGGCCGTCTATGTCGCCAAGGGCGTCATGCGACCCACCGACCTGACCTTTACGCCGTTCTACAGCCAGTACGAGCGCCGCAGCGCCGTCTACTTCAAGCGCTTCACCGAAGGCGCCTGGAAGACCGAGGAGGCTGCGTTCCTGGCCGAGCAGGCGCGGCTTAAGGACATCGCCGCGCGGTCGGTAGACGTCATGCACCTGGGCGAGATGCAGCCCGAGCGCGACCATAACCTGACCTCCGAGCTGTCCTATCCGGTGGCCTATCGCAACCGCAACGGCCGCGACGCCCGCTCGGGCGGCTTCTTCGAGTTCGACATGAAGGTCCGTCCCGGCCCGCTGATCCTGCAGGCGACCTACTGGGGCGAGGAGCGCAAGCGCGACTTCGACATCCTGGTCGACAACGTTAAGGTCGCCACCCAGCGCCTGGAAGCCGACCATCCGGGCAAGTTCTTCGACGTCGAATATCCGCTGGCCGAGGCGCTGACCAAGGGCAAGACGTCGATCAAGGTGCGGTTCGTCCCGCATGAGCGCAATACGGCGGGGCCGGTGTTCGGCGTGCGCCTGTTCACCGCCCAGCCGGTCGCGTGAGGAGGCCCTTCATGCGTCGCAACGAGCTTTTCGGTACGGCAGTCCTGTGCTTGGCGATCGCCACGCCGGCCCTGGCCGCCCCTCGGCCGGTCGCCTCGGCCGACAAGCGGTTCGAGGCGATCGCCGCCGCCGAATATGCCTGGCGCAAGACGCAGTTCGGCCCCAGCGAGGACGCGCCCAAGTCCGAACGGTTCAAGCTTCCAGACGTAGGCCCCAAGATCCAGGCCGAGCGGCTGGCGCGCTGGACCCAGGTGTCCCGCGCGCTGGCCGAGCTGCCGGTCGCCAAGCTGTCGAAGGCCAACCAGGTCAACTACGCAGTCTATAAGGGCCAGGTCGATGCGCTGCTGGCCGAGCAGCGCTACCGCGACTACGAAAAGCCCCTGAACGCCGACAGCAGCTTCTGGGGCGACCTGGCCGAGATGGCGCGCGAGCCGTTGCGAACCGAGGCGGACTATCGCGGCTACCTGGCGATGCTGCGGGACATCCCGCGCTACTACGATCAGCAGATCGGCAACATGCGCGCCGGCCTGGCGCGCGGCTTCACCCCGGCCCAGATCACCTTGCTCGGGCGCGACGCCGGCGTGGCCCTGGTCGCCGACGCCGCCACGCCCGAGGCCTCGCCGTTCTACGCGCCGTTCAAGGCGATTCCGGCAGTCATTCCGGCGGAAACCCAGGCGGCGCTGCGCCGCGAGGCCGCCGACGCGATCGCCAAGGCGGTGACCCCCGCCCACGCCAAGCTCCGTGTCTTTCTGCGGGATGAGTACATTCCCGGCGCGCGGCGGGAACTGGCCGCCTACGACCTGCCGGACGGCAAGGCCTACTACCGCTCCAAGGTCCGCGAGTTCACCACCACCGACCTGACGCCGGAACAGATCCACCAGATCGGCCTGACCGAAGTGGCCAAGATCCGCGCCCGGATGCTGGAGGTCATGCGAGAGGTGAAGTTCGAGGGCGACCTGCCGGCCTTCCTGACCTACCTGCGGACCGATCCACGCTTCTACGCCAAGACCCCGCAGGACCTGCTGGATCGAGCGGCCTGGGACGCCAAGCGCTTCGACGGCGTCGCGTCGCGGTGGTTCGGCCGCATGCCGCGCAGCCGCTTCGCCATCCGGCCGGTGCCCGACGAGATCGCGCCGTTCTACACCGGCGGGCGAGGCGGGCCGGGGATCTACCTGGTCAACACCTACAACCTGCCGTCCCGGCCGCTGTACTCGCTGATGGCCTTGACCCTGCACGAGAGCGCGCCGGGCCACGCCTTCCAGATGCCGCTCGCCGCCGAGAACAAGGCCCTGCCAGCCTATCGCCGCGACACCTACCTGTCGGCCTATGGCGAGGGCTGGGCGTTGTACAGCGAGGCGCTGGGCGAGGACATGGGGCTGTACGAGACGCCCTATGACCGCTTCGGCATGCTCAGCTACCAGATGTGGCGGGCCGCGCGCCTGGTGGTCGACACCGGCATCCACACCCAGGGCTGGACCCGCGAGCAGGCCCAAAAGTACCTGCACGACAACACCGCCCTGGCCAACCACGAGATCCAGACCGAGGTCGACCGCTACATCGCCTGGCCGGGTCAGGCCTTGTCCTACTACATGGGCATGCTGACCTTCGTCGAAGCGCGCAAACGGGCCGAGAAGGCCCTGGACGCCAAGTTCGACATCCGCGCCTTCCACGACGCGGTGCTGGAGCTGGGCTCGGTGCCGCTGCCGGTGATCGACGCCCGCGTCGACCAGCTGATCGCCGACGGCGGCAAGGGCCCTTATCCCGATGTGGATTGAGGCGCCCGTCGCCGTCCACGCGCCCGGCAATCCCATCCTGGCGGACGGCCGTTTCTACTCGACCGACCCGGCGCCGCTGGTGGTGGGCGACACCCTCTGGATCCTGGCTGGCCGCGACGAAGCCGCGCCGGACATCGACGACTTCGTCATGAATGAGTGGCAGGCGCTGTCGACCGCGGACCCGGCCTCCGGGGATTGGTCGCACTATCGTGCGATCGCCCGGCCCGAGGCCGTTTTCACCTGGGCCGAGCCCGGCCGCGCCTATGCCGGCCAGATCGTCCGGGGCCGTGACGGCCGGTTCTATCTTTACGCGCCGGTCCTTCAGAGGGCCGGCGCAAGCAAGGACCTGTTCGCGATCGGCGTCGCGGTGGCCGACGCGCCGACCGGGCCCTGGACAGACGCTCACCCCGAAGGGCCGATCCTCTCGCAATCGGTCCCCGTCGCCAATGACATCCAGAACATCGACCCGACGGTGCTGGTCGACGACGACGGCCGGGTCTTCGTCTACTGGGGCACGTTCGGCCAGCTGCGCGGCATGGAACTGGCCGCCGACATGGTCACGCCCAAGGGATCGCAGGTGAAGGTCCTGAGCCTGCCCGGCTTCTTCGAGGCGCCGTGGCTGATGAAGCGCAAGGGCGTCTATTACCTGCTCTACGCCGGCAACCGCGCCGGGGCGTCGTCCGACTGCACGCCGGCGATCTACCACGCCTGCATCGCCTACGGGACGGCGACCTCGCCCCTGGGACCGTGGACCTATCGCGGGGTGATCCTGAGGCCGGTCTCCTCGACCACCTCCCATGCCGGCGCCGTCGAGTTCAAGGGTCGGTGGTGGCTGGCCTATCACACGGCCGACGCGGTCGGCGGCGGACACTTCCGGCGCAGCGTGGCGATCGATCGGATGAACTGGGACGACCGCGCCGACCCGCCGGCCATCCTGCCAGTCACGCCGACGAAGCGGCCCGCGCCGCCGCCCGCGCCCAGCCGCAACATCGCCGGGCAAGCGACCCCGGCAGCGTCCAACGAACCCATCCCCGTGCGCTACTGGATCAAGGCGCTGAACGACGGCCTCGTCCGAGCCGCACCGCTGCCGCCGGACCTGTGGGCCAGTACGGGCAAGGGCGCTTCGGCAAGCGCGTGGATCGAGTACCGCTTCGACCGGCCCGTGACCTTGAACGGCGCGCGCATCCGGTTCTGGGCCGACGCCACCGCGGGCATGGCCTCGCCCAAGGCTTGGCGGCTGGAGTACTGGGATCGCGGCTGGCGGCCGGTGCAGGATCCGAAGGGCTTCGGGACGGGCGCCGACGCGTTCCAGTCCGCCGCCTTCGCGCCGGTGACGACGCGCTGCGTTCGGGCGGTGTTCGACATCGCGAGCGCCGACGTCGCTGTCCAGGAGTGGGAAGTCCTCGCCCCGACGCCCCAACCATATCGACCGCCCGGCGCGCCGGCGCCGGCCTGCGAACCCTGATCGACCCGGAGAAACGCCATGCCGCGCCGTCTGATGACGCTTTCACTCGGGGTCTTGGTCCTCGCCGCCGCCACTCAAGTCCAGGCGGCGACGCCGCTGGACGGCGCGTGGCTGTTCGACAAGGCCCCGCCCTATCCCGGCGTCACCATGGCCCGGATTTCCAGCGAAGGCGGCAAGCCCAAGGGCGTGGTCACCACGGCCTGGTACGGCCCGATGGAGATGCGCAACCTGGTCGTCCAGGGTGACCGGGCGACCTTCGAGCTGCGCAATCTCAACGACAAGGCCCACGCCACCCGCCAGTGGACCGCGGTGCTGGACGGCAAGGACCTCAAGCTGACGGGCGACATCTGGTACGCCCACGTCGAGCAGACCGGCCGGCGCGGGACGGCCAGGGAGGCCAAGACCCGGACCTTCCAGCCGACAGTGCTGCCGCCGCTGCGGACCCTGGCGCCCGACGGCCTGGCCAAGACCCCACCGATGGGCTGGAGCAGCTGGAACAAGTTCGCGGAAAAGATCGACGACCAGACCGTCCGCGCCATGGCCGACGCCTTGGTCGCCACCGGTCTGCGCGACGCCGGCTACGTCTACGTCAATATCGACGACGGCTGGCAGGGGACGCGCGGACCGGACGGCGCGCTGCGGCCGAACGACAAGTTCCCGGACATGAAGGCGCTGGCCGCCTACGTCCATGCACGCGGACTGAAGCTGGGACTCTACAGCTCGCCGGGGCCCAAGACCTGCGCCGGCTATGAAGGCAGCTACGGCCATGTCCGGCAGGACGCGCGGACCTTCGCCGACTGGGGCGTCGACTATGTGAAGTACGACCTCTGCTCGGGCGAGTGGTTCTATGACGACGCCGACAAGGTCCAGCGGACCTATTCCGAGATGGGCGCGGCGCTGCGGGCCACGGGGCGGCCGATCGTCTATTCGCTGTGCGAGTACGGACGTTTCGAGGTCGGCGCGTGGGGACGGACCGTGGGTGGCCATCTGTGGCGGACGACCGGCGACATCACCGACGACTATCCGACCATGGCCAGGATCGGCTTCGACAAGAACGGCCGCCCCGACCATGCCGGGCCCGGCGGCTGGAACGATCCGGACATGCTGGAGATCGGCAACGGCGGCATGAGCCACGACGCCTATGTCACCCACATGACCCTGTGGGCGATTTCGGCCGCGCCCTTGATGATGGGTCACGACCTGCGCCAGACCAGTCCCGAGGTGCTG
The DNA here is from genome assembly GCF_001425745.1 of Caulobacter sp. Root343. Lineage (GTDB taxonomy): Bacteria > Pseudomonadota > Alphaproteobacteria > Caulobacterales > Caulobacteraceae > Caulobacter. The sequence goes on from NZ_LMDF01000007.1 coordinate 191,256, forward strand.
AAGCTGCTGACCAATCGCGCGGTTCTCGCGGTGGACCAGGATGCGCGCGGCGTCCAAGGGCGCGCGACGCGGCGCGAAGGCTCGACGGAGGTCTGGAAGAAGCTGCTGGCCGACGGCGGCGTGGCCGTGGCCCTGTTCAATCGCGGCGACGCGGCCACGACGATCGCCCTCGCGCCGGCCGATGCCGGCTTCATGACGCTGGAAGCCGTGCGGGATCTCTGGGCCGGCGTCGATCTGGGCGCCGCGCCGGCGGCCTTCGTGGTGCCGCCTCAAGGGGCGGTGTTGCTGAAGGTGAGGGGGCGCTAGAGCCCCGGCGTCAGCCGGCCAGTTCCTGCTTCAGGTCCGACAGGGTGCCGCGGATGTGGTTGGCGGTCAGCGCCTCTACCGTCTTGGCGTCACCGCGGATCCAGGCGTCCAGGATCTCGCGGTGCTCGCGGCTGGCGCGCTCGTCGCGGCCATTGGGCTCCAGATGCACGCGGACATAGCGTTCGGCGAGGATCTGCAGTCGTTCCATCAGCTGGAACGTGATGTGCCCGCCGGGCCGCACCAGGGCCAGGTGGAAGGCGCGGTTGAAGCTGACGTGATCGCCGTCGGGCTTGGCCAGCTCGGCTTCCAGGGCGGCCAGGGCGGCCTCGGCGGCGGCGTGGTCGGCGGGCTTGGCCCGCAGACAGGCCTCGGCCACCGCGCCAGGCTCCAGCTTCAGGCGAAGGGCGAAGACCTCGCTGGCCTCGTCGGTCGACAGGTCGCGGACCACGTAGCCGCGATTGGGATAGGACTTGAGCAGGCCATCCTGTTCCAGGCGGCCCAAGGCTTCGCGCAGCGGGATCTTGCTGACGCCGAGCTCGGCGGCGATGACATCCTGCCGTACCGCGGTTCCGGGCTGCATCGCGCCAACCAGGATGCGCCGACGAACGATCTCGTAGGTCTGGTCGGACAGCGTACGGACGACGATGTTCATAGGCGCGGGGTGAACCTCTTAGCGGACGTCGGGGGCGCCGATCGACTCGAGGCCGATTACAGGACGCGCCGAAATACGGCGTGGAACAAGTCTTATCGTATACCGGCTTCCGCTGGGCGGCGGGAGTCTAGATCACCTGAAACCCTTCCCAGAACGGGTCCGTACGGTCGATCCAGAGGATGTTGTGGCCCGTGGCGATCGCCGAGCCCTCGATCGAGGGGATGATCGCCGGCTGTCCGGCCAGTTCCTTCTCCGCCTCGACGCGGCCGATGAAGCGGCTGCCGATGATGCTCTCGTGCACGAAGGCGTCGCCGACCTTCAGTCGTCCCTTGGCCGCCAGGTGGGCCAGGCGCGCGGAGGTGCCGGTGCCGCACGGGCTGCGGTCGATGGCCCGGTCGCCGTAGAACACCGCGTTGCGGCCGTCGGCGTCCGCCGCGCGCGGAGCGTCGGCCCACAGCACGTGGCTGACGCCCCGGATGGTCGGATCGAGGGGGTGCACCGGTTCGTAGGCTTCTCGCACCAGTGTTCGGACGATCGGGCTGATCCGCAGGATCTCGGCCGCGCCCAGGGCGTCGATGCCGGCATAGACGCCCTGCGGCTCGATGATGGCGTAGAAGTTGCCGCCATAGGCCACGTCGATGGTCAGCGGGCCGAAGCCCGGCACGTCGATCGCGACGCCTTCCCGGGCCAGATAGGCCGGGACGTTGCGGATCCTCACCGCCGTGACCCGGTCGCCGGCGGTCTCGTAGGCGATATCGATCACGCCGGCCGGCACCTCCAGGCGCAGCTTGCCGGGCTCGCGCGGGGTGATCAGGCCGTTCTCCAGCGCGAAGGTGACGATGCCGATCGTGCCGTGGCCGCACATCGGCAGGCAGCCGCTGGTCTCGATGAACAGGATGCCGGCGTCGCAGTCAGGCAGGGTGGGCGGATAGAGGAAGCCGCCCGACATCATGTCGTGGCCGCGTGGCTCGAACATCAGGCCGGTGCGGATCCAGTCGAAGCGGGCGAGGAAGTCCTGGCGTCGGGCGCTCATCGTGTCGCCGCGCAGCAGCGGCGCGCCGCCGGCCACCAGACGCACCGGATTGCCGGCGGTGTGGCCGTCGACGCAGAAGAACGTGTGACGCATGGACTTCCTCTCGAACGCTAGGCGGCGACCGCCGAAGTCAGCAGCGGCCGGTTGGCGGCGGCTTCCTCGACCATGGCGACGACCTCGGCGCGGCGGGCGCCGGCCAGGGGCTGGCGGGGCATGCGCACGCGCTCGGTCCCACGGCCCATGATCTGCTCGGCCAGCTTGATCGACTGGACCAGGTCGTGCTCGGCGTCCAGGTGCAGCAGCGGCATGAACCAGCGATAGATGCGGCGCGCCTCCTCCAGGTCGCCGCGATCGACAGCGGCGACCAGGGCCACCGACTCTTGCGGGAAGGCGCTGGTCAGGCCCGAGACCCAGCCCCGCGCGCCCAGCAGCAGGCCTTCCAGCGCCACGTCGTCGAGGCCGGCCATCAGGATGAAGCGTTCGCCGAAGGCGCGAGCCAGGTCGGTGAAGCGGCGGGTGTCGGGCGCGCTTTCCTTGACCGCCACGATGGTCGGCTCGTCCGCCAGTCGGGTCAGCACGTCCAGGGTAATGGCGGCGCGGTACGCCGGCGGGTTGTTGTAGAGCATGATCGGCAGGCCCGACGCTTGGGCGACGGTGCGGAAGTGGGCTTCCAGTTCGGCCTCGGTCGGCACGTAGACCATGGCGGGCAGCACCATCAGCGCGTCGGCGCCGATCGTCTCGGCGTCCTTTGCGAAGGCGGCGGCGCGCGGCGTGGTCAGCTCCGAAACACCGACGATGATCGGCACGCGCCCGGCCACGACCTCAACGGCGGCGCGCAGCATCTGGCGCTTCTCGTCGGCCTCCAGCGAATTGTTTTCGCCGCACGTGCCCAGCACGACGAGACCATGCACACCATCCCGGATCAGGGCGTCCAGCACCTGCTGGCTGGCGTCGATATCGATCGAAGAATCGGCATTGAACTGGGTGGTGGCGGCCGGGAACACGCCCGACCATTTCATGGAACTCATACGGCTTGCACCTCCGGCTGCTTCGTCTACTGTATACGAAATGGAGATGCGGAGGTAAAGCCCGGGTGAGAAAAGCAGCCGGAACGCTGGTGATCGGAAGCGGCGTGGTCGGAAAGACCTGCGCCCTAGCCCTGCGCCGCGCCGGTGAAACGGTGACCTTGCTCGATCCGCAGGCGCCGTCTCGTCCCGCCTCGTACGGCAACGCCGGCCATATCGCGATCGAGCAGGTTGAACCCTTGGCCTCACCGGCGGCCGTGACCTCCGCGTTCGGCAGGCTCTTCGCCCTGGGCGGCCCCCTGGATTTTCGGCTCGGCGACATCGCGGCCTGGGGGCCCTGGGCGGCGCGCTTCGTGGCGGCTTCCACGCCTGGCGGCGCGGTACGGGGCCGGCGCGCGCTGGGCGCGCTGCTGGAGGACGCTTTGCCGGCCTGGCGGCGGTTGGCCGCGTCCCTGGATCGTCCCGACCTGCTGGTCGAGCGCGGTCATCTCGTCGTCTGGGAAAGCCCGGCAAGCGCCCGCGCCGGCCTCGCGGCCTGGCGGGCCGCCGACACCGGCCAGGCCCGACTGGCGCCGTTGCCCGACGCGGAGACGGCGCGACTTCGACGGCTGGTCAGCGCCCCGATCGCCGGCGGCGCGGCCTTCGAGAACACCGGACAGGTCAGTGACCCGGTCCTGATGTTGCGCCTGCTGGACGAGGCTTTTGACGCGAGCGGCGGCGAGCGGCGGCTTGGCCGCGCGGCGCGGCTCGAGAGCGTTGACGGCCAAGTCGAAGTGCTGCTGGACGACGGCCAGCGGCTGACGCCGGAACGGGTTCTGGTCGCCGGCGGGGTCGGGTCCGGGGCGCTCATGCGCGGCTTGGGCCACGCCGCGCCGGTGATCGCCGAGCGCGGCTACCACCTCGAAGGCGGCGCGGATCACTGGGACGACCTGCCGCCCGTGGTGTTCGAGGACCGTTCGCTGATCCTCACCCGGTTCGGCGACCGGCTGCGGGCCGCCAGCTTCGTCGAGTTCGGCCGCGAGGCCTCGCCGCCCGACCCGCGCAAGTGGGCGCGCCTGCGCCGCCATCTGTCCGAACTGGGCGTGCGCCTGGAAGGCCCCGTCGCCGAATGGATGGGCGCCCGGCCCACCTTGCCCGACTATCTTCCCGCCATCGGCGCCAGCCGGCGGGTCGGCGGGCTTTACTACGCCTTCGGACACCAGCATCTGGGCCTGACCCTGGCGGCGGCGACCGGCGAGCTGGTCGCGGCTCTGATGGGAGGCGGGGCGCCATCGGTCGACTTGGCGCCGTTCGATCTGGACCGCTTCGATCGCGGACTTGGCCAGAAAATGAGGAAGACGGCATGACCCTGGGCGTCGGTGGATCGACCGTGGACCAGCAATTGGCCGGACTGTCGCGCAGACCCGGACGGCCGCCGGCCATCACGATGGCCGAGTACGAGGCGCGGTTGGAACGGGCGCGAGCTTTGACCACGGCCTTGGACGCCGACGCCCTGCTGGTCGGGGCGGGGGCCAGTCTGCGCTACTTCACCGGCGTGCCGTGGGGCGCGACCGAGCGGCTGGTGGCGCTGCTGCTGCCGCGCGTCGGCAGGCCGATCATGATCTGCCCGGCGTTCGAACTGGGCTCGTTGCAAGCCGACCTGAAGATCGAGGCCGACGTCCGCCTGTGGCAGGAGCACGAGGATCCCGCAGGGCTGGTCGGACGGGCCCTGTCGGAGATCGGGGCCGACGCCCTGGCCCTGGACCCGGCGGCGCCATTCTCGCTGTTCAGCGCCCTGGGCAAGGCGGCTCCGTCGCTCCGCGCGCTCGACGCCACGCCGGTGATCGACGGCTGCCGGGGCGTCAAGTCGCCGGCCGAGCTGGCGCTGATGCGCTACGCCAAGGCCATCACCTTGGACGTCCATCGCCGCGCCGCCGCCATCCTGGCGCCAGGGATCGCCGCCAGCGCCGTCAAGCGGTTCATCGACACCGCCCACCGGGCGGCGGGCGCCGACGGCGGTTCGACCTTCTGCGCCGTTCAGTTCGGCCTCGCCACCGCCTATCCGCACGGCCTGCCCGGCGATCAGGTCCTGGCCGAGGGCGACCTGGTGCTGATCGACACCGGCTGCCAGGTCGAGGGCTACAACGCCGACATCACCCGCACCTATGTGTTCGGCGAGCCCGACGACGAGCATCGCCGTATCTGGGACATCGAGCATGAGGCCCAGGCCGCCGCCTTCGCGGCCGTACGGCCGGGCGTGCCTTGCGAAGTCATCGACGAGACCGCCCGCCGCGTGCTGCAACGCCACGGCCTGGGTCCCGACTACGCCCTGCCGGGCCTGCCGCACCGCACGGGCCACGGCATCGGCCTGTCGATCCATGAAGGCCCGTACCTGGTGCGCGGCGACCGCACGCCGCTGGCGCCGGGCATGTGCTTCTCCAACGAGCCGATGATCGTCGTGCCCGACCGGTTCGGCGTGCGGCTCGAGGACCACTTCCACGTCACCGAGGACGGCGCGGCCTGGTTCACCGAGCCCTCGCCCTCGATCGACACGCCGTTCGGTTCGCGGTGATCGCGCCCGCCCTGACATCATCCGCCGCCGACCACCTCTGGGGGACCCTATGAACTTCTGGACTCGCCGCAAGACGCTCGACGCGATCTTGACCGTGGAGGCCGACCGCCGGCTGAAGCCGACCCTGTCCTGGCCGCACCTGCTGGCCCTGGGGATCGGGGCGATCATCGGCACCGGCATCTACACCCTGACCGGCATCGGGGCCGAGCGGGCCGGACCCGCGGTGATCCTGGCCTTCGCGGCCTGCGGGGTGCTGTGCGTGTTCGCGGCCCTGGCCTATGCCGAGGTGGCGACCCTGATCCCGGCGGCCGGCAGCGCCTATACCTACGCCTATTCGGTGCTGGGCGAGGGGCTGGCCTGGATCGTCGGCTGGAGCCTGGTGCTGGAATATGCGGTGACCTGCGCCGCCGTGGCGGTGGGGTGGTCCGGTTACATGGTCGGGCTGCTGAAGAGCGCCGGGATCAACCTGCCGCCCGAGATCCTGGCCGGTCCGCACGCCGGCGGGATCATCAACCTGCCGGCCGTCCTGATCACGGTGGCGGTCACGGCCATGCTGGCCAAGGGCGCGCGCGAGAGCGCCACGCTGAACATCGGCCTGGTGGTGATCAAGATCGTCGCCCTGGCGGTCTTCGTCGGCCTGACCTTCACGGCCATCAAGGGCCAGAACTTCACGCCTTTCATGCCCTACGGCTTCGCGGCCCATACCGAGGCCGGCCACCCGCGCGGCGTGATGGCCGCCGCCGCCATCGTGTTCTTCGCCTTCTTCGGCTTCGACGCCGTCTCGACCTCGGCCGAGGAGGTCAAGAACCCCAAGCGCGACCTGACCATCGGCATCATCGGCTCGATGGTCATCTGCACGATCATCTACATGCTGGTCGCCGCCTGCGCGGTGGGGGCCTGGCCCTACGCCCAGTTCGCCGGCTCGAGCGAGCCGCTGGCGTTCATCCTGCGGGGCCTGGGCCACCCGGCCGCGGCCTTCGGCATCGCCGCCGCCGCCATCATCGCCCTGCCCAGCGTCATCCTGGTGATGATGTTCGGCCAGACCCGGGTGTTCTTCGTCATGGCCCGCGACGGCCTGTTGCCACGCGGCCTGGGCCGGCTTCACGCCAAGAGCGGCGCGCCCGTCATCCTGACCCTGATCACCGGCGCGGCCGTGGCGCTGGTCGGCGGCTTCCTGCCGTTGGCCCAGATCGCCGAGCTGTCCAACGCCGGCACCCTGTTGGCGTTCATCTGCGTGGCGGTCTGCCTGATGGTCCTGCGCGTGCGCCGGCCCGACCTGCCGCGCCTGTTCCGCTGCCCCGCGGCGTGGATCGTCGCGCCGCTCGCGGTGGTCGGCTGCCTCTATTTCATGATCAGCCTGCCGATGGGGACCTTGATCCGCTTCCTGGTTTGGAACGCGATCGGCCTGGTCGTCTATCTGGTCTACAGCCGCCGCACGAGCCTGCTGGCGCGGGGCGTCGAGGCGCCCGCGCTGCGTGAGGGAGCGTGAGTCCGGCTCGACGTTAGCGGGGCGCTCGATGTCCTGACGACACGAACACGCCGCGTTCCCGTACCGCGACGCCGTCCGCGAAAAGACGCTGAACACGATCACGGTGGGAGGCGGACGCGCGTCCGTGTGCTAGCTACGACTCATGCGTTCCGATTTTTGATCTTGCGTTTCAAAAATCAAATTGTCAGATAAATAGGACAAGAACGCGTCGAGCGACGGACGGGATAGATGCCAGCAGTCAGTATCGTAGTGGCGGTGGAGCACGGCCGGGCTCCGAGGCGCGCGCTTTGACCTACGACAAGGTTTTCTACGCCACCCATCCGGCGATGATGGACGGCGCGAGCAATCAGGATCTGCGCGATCGATACCTGATCGAGGGTCTGTTCGTCGAAGGCGCGGTCAAACTCAACTATCTGCACCAGGAGCGCCTGGTGATCGGCGGCGCGTTTCCGGTGGCGACGAGCCTGACTCTGCCCACTCAGTCCGAGCCGCCGTCGGAAGCCGGAAGGCCGCTTCTGGCCAGCCGCGAAATGGGCGTCGTCAATGTCGGGCAGGGCGTCGGTCGCGTCGTGGTCGACGGCGAGACCTTTGTCCTCGAGCCGCTGGACGCCCTCTACATCACGCGCGGCGCGGCCGACGTGCGCTTCGAGAGCGTCGAGGCGGCCAGCCCCGCGCGGTTCTATCTGGCCTCTACGCCCGCCCATGCGGGCTTCGAGACCAAGAAGATCTCCACGGCGACGGCCATTCCGTTGGAGCGCGGCTCGCGCGAGGGCGCCAACCATCGGATCATCTACCAGCTGGTCGTGCCGGGCGTCTGCGCCTCGGCCCAGCTGCTGCTGGGCCTGACCATCCTGCAGCCGGGCAGCGTCTGGAACACCATGCCGCCGCACCTGCATGACCGCCGCTCGGAGGCCTATTTCTATTTCCGCCTGGGGGACGAGCGGGCGGTGCATTTCATGGGCGAGCCCGACGCGATGCGCTCCTTGGTCATCGCCGACGAACAGGCGGTGATCTGTCCGCCCTGGTCGGTCCATACCGGGGTCGGCTCCGGCAGCTACGCCTTCATCTGGGCGATGGGCGGCGAGAACCTCGACTATGGCGACATGAACGTGCTCGACATCTGCCAGCTTCGGTAGAACCGAGAACAACAAGACGAGGCCGGGAAACAAACCCGGCCGCACACGGAGGAAGAGATGCAGCGAGTTTCCCGGAAGGCGATTGGGGCGGCGATCGGGACGGCGGCCCTGCTGGCGACGCTCTCGCCATCGGCCGTCTCGGCCGCGCCCGCGCAACCGCCGGCGGCGACACAGTCACAGGCCGTTCCGTACGCGCGAGCCGAGGTCCTCCGCCTGGCCGAGAAGGTCGCCGACTACCAGCTGGCCACCATGGCGGCCGGCTACATCCCGCCCAACACCTCGCGCGACACGGCCGATCCGAAGGGATGGGTGCAAGGCGCCCTGTTCGTCGGCCTGCGTGACCTGGCCGACCGTTCGGACAATTCGGCCTATCGCCAGGTGATCCTGGCGCGGGGCCTGGCCAACCAGTGGGAGCTAGGCAAGCGGTTCTATCACGCCGACGACCACGTGATCGGCCAGTCCTACCTGTGGGCCGCGCGCCATGGCGGCGGGGATGCGGCGATCGCGCCGCTGCGCCAACGGTTCGACGCCATCTTGACCTATCCGCCCAAGGTCGGGCTGGAGCACGCCGAATACACCGACCCGCGCGGCGTCGATTGCGACCAGCGCTGGTGCTGGAGCGACGCGCTGTTCATGGCCCCCGCGACCTGGTTCGAGCTGAGCGCGGTCACCGGCGATCCGCGTTACGCCGCCTATGCGCGCAAGGAGTTCGCGGCGGTCACCGACTTCCTCTACGACAAGGACGAACACCTCTATTACCGGGACTCGCGGTTCTTCCCCCGGCGAGGCCCCGACGGCGAGAAGGTGTTCTGGAGCCGGGGCGACGGCTGGGTGTTCGCGGGCCTGGCGCGCATCATCCCGCTGCTGCCGGCCGGCGATCCCGACCGCGTCCGGATGGAGACCGTCTTCAAGGAAATGGCCGGCAAGCTGAAGGCGATCCAGAAGCCGGACGGCTACTGGTCGCCGTCGCTGCTGTCCGATCCCAGCAAGTCGCCGCCGGAATCCAGCGGCACGGCCTTCTTCACCTACGGCATGGCCTGGGGTCTGAAGGCGGGTTTGCTCGATCGCCCCACCTACGAGCCCGTCGCGCGCAAGGGCTGGACCGCCCTGACCCGCGCCGTGCACCCGGACGGCAAGTTCGGCTACGTCCAGCCGGTCTCCGATCGTCCGGAAAGCGTCAGCTACGACGACACCCAGTTCTACGGCGTCGGCGCCTTCCTGCTGGCGGCGACGGCGATGGCGGATCTGGACCTGAAGCCGGTTCGATAGGGGCGACCATGCACAAGCGCGATTTCATGAAGGCCGCCCTCGTCGGCGCTGCGTCCCTGGGCGCTGGCGCGGCCGAGGCCGCCAAGCCGGCCAAGGCTCCGATCGACGACCGCGCCTACATGGCCGGCCTGCTGGAGAAGATCGCCAGCCCGGTCCTGTCGGCGATGTCCAAGGGCGAGCTGAAGAAGACCTTCCCGCTGGAGCTCAGCCCCACCTGGGACGGGCGCGAGTCCGGGGTGGCCTATCTGGAATGTTTCGGCCGGATGATCTCGGGTTTGTCGCCGTGGCTGAGCCTGCCGCAGGACGACACCGCCGAGGGCAAGGTCCGCAAGCGGCTCACCGAACAGGCGTTGCAGGCCTACGCGCACGCCGTGGATCCGGCCAGCCCGGACTATCTGCTCTGGCGCGGCCACGGCCAGGCCCTGGTCGATTCCGCCTATTTCACCCAGGCCCTGCTGCGCGCGCCCAAGACGTTGTGGGACCCGCTGGACGCGACCACCAAGAAGCGCATCGTCGAGGAGATCAAGGGCCTGCGCCGGGTCAATCCGCCGTTCATCAACTGGCTGCTGTTCGCGGCGATGAACGAGGCCTTCCTGCTTCAGATCGGCGAGGAATCCGATCCGATGCGGCTCAACACCGCCGTCCGCATGATCGACCAGTGGTACGTCGGCGACGGCTGGATCAAGGATGGCTCGACGTTCCACTTCGACTATTACGGCTCGTTCGTGATGCATCCGATGATGATCCAGGTGCTGGAGATCATGGAGGCCCACAAGGCGCCGTTCTGGAAGGACGACCTGACCAAGTGGCGCGAACTGGCCGTCAAGCGGGCTCAGCGCTACAGCGAGCACTTGGAGCGGTTCGTTTCGCCCGAGGGGACCTTCCCGCCGTTCGGCAGGTCGCTGACCTATCGCACGGCCGTGTTCCAGCCGCTGGCGCTGCTGGCCTGGCGCAAGCAACTTCCGGCCAAGTTGTCGGAGGGGCAGGTGAGGGCGGCGCTGGTCGCCGCGCACAAGGCCGTGTTCACCCAGCCCAGCAATTTCACTGAAGGCGGCTTTCTGACCATCGGCTTCGTGGGCCACAACCCGGCCCTGGGCGACTGGTATTCGAACAACGGCAGCATGTACGTCACCACGGAAGGCTTTCTGGCCCTGGGCTTGCCCGCGTCGGACGGCTTCTGGACCACGCCCTCGCTGCCGTGGACCCAGAAGCTGGCGTTCGCCGGGCAACCGTTCCAAAAAGACTATGCGGTCGACTATTGAGCGGAACGGCGGCCTTGGGGCGGCCATTGCATTCTGGCCTTGGAGCCGTATCACTATTCGGTACGGCGCACGGCAATGTCGCGGTGAGCCCGCGTGAACGGTTGATATGACGGACACCGCCCCGATGGATGCGGACGAGGCGTCCTCGCCCCGAACGAGCGCCGGCGCCCAGACCCTGTTCAAGGGGCTGGAGGTGCTCAGCCGCGTGGCCAAGGGCGACACGACGCTGGGCAAGATGGCCAAGTCGCTGGATCTGAACAAGACGACCGTGCACCGCCTGGCCTCCACCCTGGTCGAGGCGGGCTTCCTGTCGTTCTCGCCGCGGGAAGGCTATGCGCTGGGGACCAAGCTGCTGGAACTCGGTTACGCCGCCTCTCAGCAGATCACGCTCACCCGCGTCAGCCATGACCACCTGCGCCAGCTCTCGCTGGACACCGGCGACACGGTCAATCTGGGCGTCCTCGACCGCGATCAGGTGCACTATATCGACAAGATCCCCGGGACGCGGCGCATCGAGGTGCGATGCGTGATCGGCGAGCGGCAACCCTTGCGGCATACGGGCCTGGGCAAGGCGCTGTTGTTGGACGAGGGCGAAGATTTCCTGCGCGAGGTGTTCCAGCGCGAAGCCGCGATCCTCCCCCGCTATCGCTACGACCTTCGCCAGTGGCTCGACGTCATGGCGCGGTATCGCGCGCTCGGCTACGCCCTCGATCTCGACGAGAACGAGGACCACATCCGATGCGTCGCCGCGCCGATCCGCGACATTGGCGGCAAGATCGTCGCCGCCGTTTCGGTGTCCTCGGTCGCCCAATACATGGACGACGCCCGGATCGAGACCGTGGCGGCCTATGTCAAGGAAACGACCCTGAAGATCAGCGCCGAGTTCGGCTACCGCTGAGGCGCGATTCGGTCGCTGGCCCGGACGCCGCCGCCGCCCCGGCGTACCTCTCCCACGCTCCGAACCCACCGGTTTCGTGTTGCTGGCGCGCAACAATAGGCGCCGAAACGCGCCTTAACCTGAAAAATCATACAAATGGCGTTCCTCTATATGTTGGAGCGCTTCGCTATGTGTTACGCCTTGCGTCAGAAGCGAAAAGCTCGACCGCGAGGAAACATGCCTAGACCGACGAAGCGGGATTCCACCGCTTAGCGCACACACCTGCGTCTGTTCTCGAATTTGAAACGCGCCGCCACCGGCGGACAGCTCCCTCGATCGATCGAGGGGGACGGGGAAACTGCGCGGCCGAAAAGCGCCGCGAGGGGAGGGACACCATGAAGAAGAAGCAACTGCTGCTGACGACGATTCTGGCCTTGGGAATGGGCGGCGCCGCGACGGCGTCTTGGGCCCAGGACGCGGCCTCGGCCCGCGACACCGCCAAGGCGAGCGACACGCGGAACGACGCGGCGAACGACACCATCGAGGAAGTGGTCGTCACCGGATTCCGGTCCTCGCTGCAAAAATCGCTAGGCCTGAAGAAGGAAGCGATCGGCGTCCGGGACTCGATCGTGGCCGAGGACATCGGCAAGTTCCCCGAGGCCAACGTCGCCGAGGCGCTGCAGCGCATCCCCGGCGTCTATCTGGGCCGCGACGGCGCGTCCAACGAAGGCCAGCGGATCTCGATCCGCGGCCTGGGCTCGGACTACAACGTCACGACCATCAATGGCGCGCCGGTTCGGACGACGTCATCCAGCAACGTCGGCGGCTCGTCGCGCGACTTCAACTACGACGTCTTCGCCTCGGAACTGTTCGGGCGGGTGGACTTCTACAAGACGCCGCTGGCTGAACTGGAAGAAGGCGGGATCGGCGGCGTCGTCGACCTGCAGACGCCGCGTCCGTTCGACCATCCGGGCCGCGCCATCCGCTATCAGGTGGTGGGGTCGTATAACGACAAGTCCAAGCACCTGGATCCGGCCGGCTTCGCCCTGATCTCCAACACCTGGGGCAATTTCGGCGCCCTGCTGGCCGTGGCCCATTCCAAGAGCGTCAACAACCGCTCGGGCTTCGAGGCCACCGGCGGCTACAACAGTCACGCCCTGGGCAGCCTGTCGCCAAACAAGGGGCCGTTCGCGGTCACGCTGGACTTCGCCGATCCGCGCTACAATCCCGGCAGCCTGACCCGGGCCCAGATCGAGAACGGCTATCTGCCGCGCTTCTATCGCTACTACGGCGGCGAGAACACCCGTGAGCGCACCGGCGCCGTCGGGTCGCTGCAGTATCAGAACGACAAGTTCAACATCAGCGTCGACGGCCTCTATTCGAAGCTGACGGATTCGCTGGACGAATACACCTTCGGCCTGCCGATCCGGAACTCGAAGACCACCAACACGGCCGCCCAGGCCGGCGCGCCGGGCCACAACGGCCTCGTGCCGATCAACGTCACCCTGGATCCGAAATCGAACCTGCTGGAAGGCACGTTCGGCAACACGTCCTATCTGGGCGAAAGCTACTTCTACAACGCCGAGACCAAGTTCAAGATGGTCTCGTTCAACGCCAACTATCAGCTGACCGACCGCCTGAAGCTGACGGCCCAGGGCAGCCTGAGCAAGAGCGACGCCTTCTTCACCGGCAACCGTCTGCTCACCAACCTGTACGGCGTGACGTCGACGATCGACTTCACCGACGACCACGTCTATCCGGCCCTGTCGGCGCCGGGCGTCGACTTCACCAACCCGGCCAACTACCAGGACTTCGGCGTCGGCTTCGACTGGCGCCGCGAGGTCGACAAGGAAAAGACGGCCAAGTTCATCGCCGACTACGACTACGGCCTGTTTGGCGTGGAAGGTCACCTGAAGGGCGGCCTGGCCTACGTCTCGACGAAAAAGAACACGACCAAGCGCAACGCAACGGCCGCGGGCACCGCCAAGCTGAACTCGGTCGGAACGGCCGGCCTGCGCGCGGCCATGCTGCACGACGTGCCGATCGACCACCTGGTGATCGGATCGGGCTATCCGCAGGCCTGGGCGACCTTCGACCGCGCCTACATGATGAGCACGTTCGACCCGATCAACACGGCCAAGGCCACGTCGCCCGACTTCAACGCCAGCTTCGGCGCCGAGGAAGAGATCAAGACGGCGTTCGTCCAGACCGACCTCAAGGGCCAGGTCTTCGACCGCACCCTGCGCGTCAATGTCGGGGTGCGCTATTCCGAGACCAACACCGACATCGACAACTACCTGCGCAAGACCGACGGCGCGGTGACGACCTATGTGCCCAACAAGGCCGACGGCTCGTACAAGAACACCCTGCCGTCGGCCAGCTTCGCCTACGACCTGACCGACAAGCTCACCTGGCGTGGGTCGTGGGGCAAGACGATCACCCGCGCCTCGCTGTCGATCATCGCCGGCAACACGGTCATCCCCAACATCTACGACACGCGCGCGACGTCGGGGAATCCGGACCTGCTGCCCCAGATCTCGACCAACTATGACACCGGCGTGGAGTGGTACTTCGGGCGCGGCGGCATTCTCAGCGCCGGCTTCTTCAAGAAGGAGCTGAAGGACACCACGGTCTCGACGACGACCACCGTGCCCTTCTCGTCCTTGGGCCTGCCGGACACCGCGCTTGGGCCGATCTTCCAGAATCCGGCGACCGGCAAGGTCGATCCGAACCTGCCGATCACCCTGGCGACCTACTATAACCAGGGCACGATCAAGCTGGACGGCTACGAGTTGGCCTACCAACAGTCGTTCGACTTCCTGCCGGGAATCTGGAGCGGCCTGGGCGCCCTGGCCAGCTTCACCCATGTCAACACGTCGGGCTACGACTACACCACCACCGGCGGCAAGATCATCAACGTCAACACGGTGCCGAAATATTCGTACAGCCTGACCGGCTATTACGAGAAGGGGCCGTTCGGTCTTCGCCTGTCCTACAACTACAAGGCCAAGAACATCATCGAGACCACCAACAACGGCTCGGACCTGCAACGCTGGCACGCCGGCTCCGGGTTCCTCGATGGCAACGTGACCTACAAGATCAACGACAGCATCGAAGTGCGCCTCGACGCGCTGAACCTGACCAACGCCCTGACGTGGGACTACTTCGACGACGTGAGCGGTCGCTATGGCGACGGCCGCAAGTCGCGGATGGACTACGCCAAGTTCAATGGGCGGACGATCAAGTTCGGCGTGCGCGGCAAGTTCTAGGACCGCTGGAGGGAAGGCTGACGCCTTCCCTCCGTTCGCGAATCCAGCGCCGGTGGGGTCATGCCTCGCCGGCGTTTTCTTTCGACTCTAGCGGACCGCGTTTCGGCGTCTATGGTGCGCACGCCCACCGCTTGGAGCGACGAACCGACATGAAATCGAAGAGCGTGATGCGCGCGTCCGCGCTGCTTGGCCTTAGCGGACTGCTGGTCGGGTCGCTGGCCCTGGCCCAGACCAAGCCTGAAGAGACCGAGGTCTGGAAGCCGACGCCGTCGGTGGTCACGCCGGCGCGGGAGGCGGGCGGCGCGCCCTCGGACGCCTTGGTGCTGTTCGACGGTCACAACCTCGATCAGTGGGTCTCCACCAACGACAAGTCGCCGGCCGGCTGGACCGTCGCCGGCGGCGTGGTGACCGTCGACAAGACGCGCGGCAACATCGAGACCAAGCGCGCCTTCCGTGACTATCAGCTGCACCTGGAATGGCGCATTCCGGCGGACATCACGGGCGCGGGCCAGGCGCGCGGCAACAGCGGCGTCTTCCTGGCCTCCACCGGTCCTGGCGATCACGGCTACGAGGTGCAGATTGTCGACTCGTACGAGAACGCGACCTACGTGAACGGCCAGGCGGCCAGCGTCTACAAGCAGCATCCGCCGCTGGCCAACGCCAGCCGCAAGCCCGGCGAGTGGCAGGCCTACGACATCGTCTGGCGGGCTCCGGTGTTCGGCGCCGACGGCGCGATCGCCAGACCCGCGACGGTGACCGTGCTGCACAATGGCGTGCTGGTGCAGGACAACGCGACCGTGGCCGGCGAGACCGTCTATATCGGCAAGCCCGCCTACAAGGCCCACGGGGCGGCGCCGATCAAGCTGCAGGCCCATGGCGATCCCAGCGCGCCGATCAGCTTCCGCAACATCTGGGTCCGCGAGATCCCGCCGCGCCCCTAGTCTAGACCGGCGGCGGGCCCGTGCTCGCCCGGACGACCAGCCGGTGGGGCAGGGTGACGTTCTGCAGGGCGCTGGCGCGGTCGGCCAGGATGTCGAGCAACAGCCGCACGACCTCGTGGCCGATCTGCTCCATGGGCTGGCTGACCGTGGTCAGTTTCGGCTCCAGGTACTGGGCGAAGCGGATGTCGTCGAACCCGACCAGCGACACGTCGTCCGGGCAGCGCAGGCCGCGTTGCCGGATCGCCTCCAGCGCGCCCATGGCCATCTCGTCGCTGAAGCAGAAGATCGCCGTCGGCCGGCCCGGCTCGTCCAGCAGCTCACCGGCCTGGCGTACACCAGACTCGATGGAGAAGTCGCCGACGGCGATGCGCAGGGCGCTGGTCCGGCCGTGGCGCTGGGCCGCCGAGAGCACGCCAGCCAGGCGGTCGCTGCTGATCGGGCTGGCCAGCGGTCCGGTCACCACCCCGACCCGGGTGTGGCCCAGGCCGTAGAGATACTCCACCACCTCGGCGGCAGCGCCCTCGTTGTCGATATGGGCGCTGGACACCGCCAGGCCCGGGCGGAACTCGCAGCCGTTGACGATCGGCGTGCGCGCGCCCTTGGCGGCGACCATCTCGGCCAGCACATCGGGCAGGCGGTGGCCCAGGAAGATGAGGCCGTCGGCCTCCTTGCGGCGGAACATCGCCGCGTACTGCTCCTCGCGCGCCTCCTCGTGGCGGGTGTCGCCCAGAAGCACGGAGTAACCAGCCGCCAAGGCGGCTTCCTCGACGCCGCGGATCACCTGCGAGAAGAACGGGTTGGAGATGTCCGGCACGGTGACGAGAATCTTCTCGGTCCGCAGGGTGCGCAGGCTCTTGGCCGCGAAGTTCGGCTCGTAGCCGAGGCGGGTGACGGACTCCATCACCTTCAGCCGGGTCGGCTCCAGCACGAGTTCGGGCGCGCTGAACACCCGCGAAACCGTCGCGGTCGAGACACCGGCGTCGCGCGCAACATCTTGAATGGTGGCCATTGGCGCGACACTGGCGACATGCCGCCGGCTTTGCAAGGCGCAGCTCGCCGGTCCCGAGCGACGTTACCCGGTTGCCGGTTTGATGGACCCCTGTTATCGATGATTTCGATTACATCGGAGCGGATGCGGTCCAAAAGGGCCGAAACATCCGTCCAAGCTGGTCGGGGAGGGCCAGGACCATGAAGACGAGCTTCCGGCTCTTTCTGATGATGGTGCTCCAGTTGGCGATCTGGGGCGCCTGGGCGCCCAAGATCTTCCCCTATATGGGCATGCTGGGTTTCGCGCCGTGGCAGCAGTCGCTGGTCGGCAGCGCCTGGGGCGTGGCCGCCCTGGTCGGGATCTTCTTCTCCAACCAGTTCGCCGACCGCAACTTCTCCGCCGAGAGGTTCCTGGCCATCAGTCACCTGATCGGCGGCCTGGCCCTGGTCGGTACGGCGCTGTCGACCAGCTTCTGGCCGTTCTTCGCCTGTTACCTGATCTTCAGCCTGGTCTATGTGCCGACTCTGTCGGTGACCAACTCGATCGCCTTCGCCAACCTGCGCGACCCGGCCGGCGAGTTCGGCGCGGTGCGCATGGGCGGCACGGTCGGCTGGGTGCTGGTCAGCTGGCCCTTCGTGTTCCTGCTGGGCGCCCACGCCGGGGCTGAACAGGTGCGATGGATCTTCCTGGTCGCGGCGATCATCTCGTTCGCCTTCGCGGCCTACGCCCTGACGCTGCCGCATACGCCGCCGCGCAAGGACGTGGCCGGGATCGACAAGTTGGCCTGGCGGCGCGCCTTCAAGCTGCTGGGCGCGCCGTTCGTGCTGGTGCTGTTCGTCGTCACCTTCATCGATTCCGTGATCCATAACGGCTACTTCGTCATGGCGGACGCCTTCCTGACCAATCGGGTCGGGATCGCCGGCAATCTCAGCATGGTGGTGCTGAGCCTAGGTCAGGTGGCCGAGATCCTGACCATGTTCCTGCTGGGGCGCGTGCTGGCCAAGCTGGGCTGGAAGGTCACCATGATCATCGGCGTCCTGGGCCACGCCGCGCGCTTCGCGGTGTTCGCCTTCTTCGCCGACAGCATTCCGGTGATCGTGGCCGTGCAGCTGCTGCACGGGATCTGCTACGCCTTCTTCTTCGCCACGGTGTACATCTTCGTGGACGCGGTCTTCCCCAAGGACGTCCGCTCCAGCGCCCAGGGCCTGTTCAACCTGCTGATCCTGGGCGTCGGCAACGTGGCGGCCAGCTTCCTGTTCCCCACCCTGGTCGGCCGCCTGAGCCACACCGGGGCCGATGGCGCCGCGGTGGTCGACTATACGAGCCTGTTCATGGTTCCGACCGGCCTGGCGTTGGCGGCCGTCTGCCTGCTGGCCCTGTTCTTCAAGCCGCCGACCCGCGGACCGGTCGCCGAGGTCGATGAAGCCCCGCCCGCCGCGGCGATCACCCCGGTCCAGCTCTAGTCCTCAGAAAAGGATAGCCCTCGTGCGCGCAAACGCTTCCGCCACCGGCCTCGATCTCTCCCGCCGCGGCCTCCTCGCCGCCGGCGCGGCCACGCTCGGCGCGGCCTGGACCACCGCCGCCGCCGCGGCGGAGGCGCCGTTCTTCCAGCGCCACAAGCTGCCGGTCGGCATCCAGCTCTACACCCTGGGTCCGGACCTGCAGAAGGACCTGGACGCTCAACTCGCGACGGTCGCCAAGATCGGCTTCAAGTCGGTGGAGCTGGCCGGCTATCTGGGCCGCACGCCGGCCGAGCTGCGCGCCGCCTTCGACAAGGCGGGCCTGGTCTGCCCCAGCGCCCACATCTCGCCCAAGGGCGCCAGCGGCCCCAGCTTCAGCGGCGACCTGGCCAAGCTGGCCGACGACCTGCACGTGATCGGGGTGAAGGCGGCGATCATGCCGATCCTCTACATCCCCGACCGCCTGGGCGGCGATCTGCGCTCGGCCGGCGCGCAGATGACGGCCGACGACTGGAAATGGAACGCCGATTTCCTGAACGAGAAGGCCGCCGTCCTGAAGAAGGCCGGCATCGTCACCGGCTATCACAACCACAATTTCGAGTTCGCTCCGCTCCAAGACGCCAAGATGGGCGAAACGACCGGCATGGAGATCCTGCTGAAGGGCACGGACCCGAACCTCGTCACCTTCGAAATGGACGTCGGCTGGGTCACGGCGGCCGGCAAGGATCCGTTCGCCCTGCTGAAGGCGCATCCGCACCGCTTCACCCAGATGCACGTCAAGGACATCAAGGCCAGCACCAAGCCCAACTTCGTCCTCCAGCAGGATCCGACCGAGGTCGGCGCCGGCATGATCCCGTGGACCAAGCTGCTGCCCGCCGCCTACGCCGCCGGAGTCCGGGGCTTCTATGTCGAGCAGGAGCCGCCGTTCGCCCATAGTCGGCTGGAATCGGCCAAGATCAGCTTCGACTACCTGGCGAAAGTGACGGCCTGATGAGCGGACGGGCGCCCCTGCGGCTGGCCATGGTCGGCGGCGGTCCCGGCTCGTTCATCGGGCCGGTGCATCGCATGGCCGCCGAGCTGGATGGCCGTATCCGGCTGACCGCCGGCGTGTTCAGCCGCGATCCCGAAAAGAGCGCGCGGGCCGCCGACGACTGGGGCGTGCCGCGCCATCGGGTCTATCCGGACCATCACGCGATGATCGCGGCCGAAGGGGCGCGGGAAGACGGCGTCGATCTGGTCGCCGTGGTCACGCCCAACCACCTGCACTTCGACGTCTCGGCCGCCGCGCTGCGCGGCGGACTGCACGTGATCAGCGACAAGCCCGCGACCTTGAACCTGGCCCAGGCCAAGGAGTTGGCCGACATCGTCGCCGCGTCCGGCAAGCTCTACGGCCTGACCTACACCTATACCGGCTATCCGATGGTCCGCGAGGCGCGCGAGATCGTGGCGCGCGGCGATCTCGGCGCCGTGCGCAAGGTCGTCGTCGAATATTCGCAAGGCTGGCTGTCGCGACCGCTTGAGCGGGAAGGCAACAAGCAGGCCGACTGGCGCTCGGATCCGGCCCAGTCGGGCGTGGGCGGCTGCATCGGCGACATCGGGGTCCACGCCTTCAACATCGCCGAGTTCATCACAGGAAACCGTGTCGAGCGGCTCTGCGCCGACGTCGCCACCGTGGTTCCTGGCCGGAACCTGGACGACGACTGCAACGTGCTGCTGCGGTTCGCGGGCGGCGCGCGCGGCGTGCTGATCGCCTCGCAGATCTCGGCGGGCGCGCGCAACGGCCTGAAGATCAGCGTCTATGGCGAGAAGGGCGGCCTGACCTGGTCGCATGAGCGCCATACGGAGCTGACGCTGGACTGGCTGGACGGCCCGTCCCAGGTGCTGCACGCGGGCTCGGCCTATCTGGGCGCCGGCGCCCGGGCCGTGACGCGGATCCCGACCGGCCATCCGGAAGGCTTCATCGAGGCCTTCGCCAACATCTATCGCGACTTCGCCGACGCGATCCAAGGGCGCGGCGCGGGGCTCGTGCCCGACATCGTCGAGGGCGTGCGCGGCATGGCCTTCGTCGAGCGCGCCGTGGCCGCCAGCCGCGCCGACGCCGGCTGGGTGCTGCTTGAAGGAGAAGGGCGATGAAGACGCTCAAGGGACCCGGTATCTTCCTGGCCCAGTTCATCGGCGCCGAGCCGCCGTTCGACAGGCTGGAGACCATGGCCGCCTGGGTCGCCGACCTCGGCTACGTCGGCGTACAGATGCCGACCGGCGGCGCGGACTCGTTCTTCGACCTGGCGCGGGCCGCCGAAAGCCAGACCTATTGCGACGACATCGCCGGGCTGCTCGCCGGTCATGGCCTGCAGATCACCGAGTTGTCGACCCACCTGCAGGGCCAGCTGGTCGCCGTCCATCCGGCCTATGACGAGCTGTTCGACGGTTTCGCGCCGCCCGAGCTGCGCGGCAAGCCCAAGGAGCGCCAGGCCTGGGCGGTGGGGCAGCTGAAGGCCGCCGCCGTCGCCAGTCGCCGCCTGGGCCTGAACGCCCACGCCACCTTCTCGGGCGCCCTGGCCTGGCCGTACTTCTATCCCTGGCCGCAGCGACCCGCCGGCTTGGTCGAGGAAGCCTTCGCCGAGCTGGGCCGCCGCTGGAAGCCGATCCTGGACGTCTTCGACAAAGAGGGCGTCGACGTCTGCTATGAGATCCATCCGGGCGAGGACCTGCACGACGGGGCGACGTTCGAGCGGTTCCTGGACGAGGTCGGCGGCCATCCGCGCGCCAACATCCTCTACGACCCCAGCCACTTCGTGCTGCAGCAGCTGGACTATCTCGGCTACATCGACCGCTATCACGAGCGGATCCGCGCCTTCCACGTGAAGGACGCCGAGTTCCGCCCGTCGGCCCGGTCCGGCGTCTACGGCGGCTACCAGGGCTGGGCCGAGCGGCCCGGCCGCTTCCGGTCGCTGGGCGATGGCCAGGTGGACTTCAAGGCGATCTTCTCGAAGCTGGCCCAGTACGACTATGCCGGCTGGGCGGTGCTGGAGTGGGAGTGCGCCTTGAAGCACCCCGAACAGGGCGCCCGCGAAGGCGCGCCGTTCATCCGCGACCATATCATCCAGGTGACGGACCGGGCGTTCGACGACTTCGCCGGCAGCGCGCCCGACGGCGACCGCAATCGGCGTCTATTGGGTCTCTAGAGTCGCCGCCAAACCCCTGACGGAGTTCCTTTTATGAAGTTCCAGTTCATGCTCGCCGCCGTTCTGACCGGCCTGGCGACCAGCGCCGTCGCCGCTCCCTCGGGCCAGGCGGTGTTCGAGCAGCGCTGCTCGGTCTGCCACTCGGTCCAGCCCGCGCCGGGCAAGATGGGGCCGCCCCTGGCCGGCGTCGTCGGCCGCAAGGCTGGCACGGCCGCCGGCTACGCCTATAGCGGCGCCATGAAGGCCTCGAACATCACCTGGACGCCCGAGGCGATCGACACCTTCCTCAAGGGGCCGGCGAAGCTGGTCCCCGGCACCAAGATGCTGATCGGCGCGCCTGGCCCCGAGGACCGCGCCGCCGTTATCCAGTATCTGGGCTCGCTGAAGAAGTAGCCCATTCCCCTCTGTCATCCCGGCCAAGCGCGAAGCGCGCCGAGCCGGGACCGCCGGAAGCTCCGAGCTTGTTGCGGTCCCGGCTCTTCGCCGCGCTACGGCCGGGATAACAGGATTTGTGCCCTCAAGGCGCCGTCAGCTCCTGGATCTCGACGTCCTTGAACTCGATCGGATGACCCTCGCTCTGCAGGGCGATATAACCCTCCGTCACAGGTACCGCGCCGCGCGCCAGGATGTAGGGCTTGGCGCCGCCCGCCACCGTGTCGTCGGGATCCAGGGTCACGCCCGCATAGTGGTGGACGACCACGCCGTTGATCTTGTGGAAGACCTCGCCGTTTGGCCGGACCTCGAGCTCGGCCTTGACCCAGGTTCCGTTGGGGATGGTCGGGGCGTTGGCCGACGGCGTGCAGTGCTCTTTGACCTTGGCGCCGTCGATGGTGATGGTGATGCCCGGCGTGCAGACTGCGCCGGTCGGGCGAGGGGCGTCACCGTCCTTGCCCAGCAGCTGGAACTCGACGGAGACGGGGAAAGGCTGTTCCACCGTCATGCTTTCCGGGCTTTGGCTGGCGAACATGATCCCGCTGTTGCTGCGCGCCCAGGTCGGGGTGTCCGGCAGGCCGCCTTCGGTGAGGAAGCGGTAGGAGAGGCGCAGGCGGTAGGCCTTGAACGGCGTCTTGTAGAACAGGTGGCCGAACTGGCCGTCCAGCTTGTCATAGCCGGCATAGGAGACGCGGATCACGCCGTGATCGACGACGAAGGTCTGGCGGTAGTTCTCGCCAGCCGGATGCTTGGCGACCTTCGGCGTCCAGCCGTCCAGGGTGCGGCCGTCGAAGAGCGGCTTCCAGGCGCCCGCCTTCACGTCCTGGGCGAGCGCTGGCCCGTTGGCGCCGAGCGCGAGGCCGCCCAGCAGCAATCCCACGGCGGCGCGGCGCGCCCAAACGGTCTGTTCGGTCATGGCTTCCTTGTTCCTCCCAGGGGCGCGGCGATTTTTCAGCGAAATGCCGAGCTTTCTTGCAATGTAACCCATTTCATGGAAGCCTCCAGGCAAGAATGAAGGGTTCATCGAGGTCGGGGCGTCGTGTTGCGTAAGCATACCGGCGCGGTCCATCGAGCGGACTGCGAAGGGAGTGAACATGGCCAATGTGAACGGCCGCGCGCGTCGGAAAAACACGTACGACGCGATCGTGGTGGGCAGTGGAATCACCGGCGGCTGGGCGGCCAAGGAGCTGACCCAGAAGGGCCTCAAGACCTTGGTGCTCGAGCGCGGTCCGATGGTCCGCCACCTCGAGGATTATCCCACCGCCGTCATGGATCCCTGGCAGACGAAGTACCCGCAGGGACAACTGCCGCAGGACGAGCTGAACGCGCACTATGCCGTCCAGAAGCGCACCGGCTACACGATGACGGAGTATACCAAGCACTTCTTCGTCCGCGACGACCAGAACCCCTATACCGAGGAAAGCCGCTACGACTGGATCCGCGGCTATCACGTGGGCGGCCGGTCGCTGACCTGGGGGCGCCAGAGCTATCGCCACAGCCCGATCGACTTCGAGGCCAACGCCCGTGAAGGGATCGGCGTCGATTGGCCGATCCGCTACGAGGAGCTCGCGCCCTGGTACGAGCATGTCGAGCGCTTCATCGGGGTCTCCGGCCAGGCCGAGGGCCTTCCTCAGCTTCCCGACGGCCACTACCAGCCGCCCATGGAGATGAACTGCGTCGAGAAGGCCTTCAAGGCCAAGTCCGAGGCGCGCTTCCCCGAGCGGCGGGTCACCATCGGCCGCGCCGCGCACCTGACCGAGCCGACCGAGGAGCAGCTCAGCCTGGGCCGCACCAAGTGCCAGTACCGCAACATGTGTATCCGCGGCTGTCCGTTCGGCGCCTATTACAGCTCGAACTCCGGGGGGCTGATCGCGGCCGAGCGCACCGGCAACATGGTGATCCGGCCCGCCTCGATCGTCACCTCGCTGATCTATGACGAGAAGGCGGGCAAGGCGACCGGGGTTCGCATCCTCGACGCGAACACGCGCCAGGAGGAAGAGTTCTACGCCGACGTCGTGTTCCTGTGCGCCTCGGCCTTCAACTCGGCCTGGATCATGATGAACTCAACCAGTTCGCGGTTCCCGAACGGCTTCGGCAATGGCAGCGACCAGTTGGGCCGCAACGTCATGGACCACCACCTGGGCGTCGGCGCCAGCGGCGAGGCGCCCGAGTTCGCCGACATGTACTATTCCGGCCGCCGGCCAAACGGCATCTATGTGCCGCGCTTCCGCAACCTCGGCGACGCCGCGACCAAGCGGAACGACTACCTGCGTGGCTTCGGCTACCAGGGCGGCGCCGGCCGCTCGGGGTGGGATCGCGACCTTGGCAATCGCGCCACCGCCGACCGAGGCTTCGGGGCCGCGCGCAAGGCCGCGCTCACCCAGCCGGGCCCGTGGACCATGGGACTGGGCGGCTTCGGCGAGATCCTGCCGTATGAGGACAACCGCATCACCCTCAACCACGGCGTCAAGGACGAGTTCGGCCTGCCGACCCTGTCGATGAACGTCACCATCCGCGAGAACGAAATCGCCATGCGCCGCGACATGCAGACCGCCGCGGCGGAAATGCTGGAGGCGGCGGGCTTCAAGAACGTCAAAGGCCGCGACGACGGATACGCCCCCGGCCTGGGCATCCACGAGATGGGCACGGCGCGCATGGGCCGCGATCCCAAAACCTCGGTGCTGAACGCCCACAACCAGGTCCATGAGTGCAAGAACGTCTATGTCACCGACGGGGCGGCGATGACCTCGGCCTCGTGCGTGAACCCGTCCCTGACCTATATGGCGCTGACCGCGCGGGCCGCCGACCATGCGGTCCAGGCGCGCAAGAGGGGAGAGCTGTGATGCTGAGCCGACGCGACACGATCCGCGGCCTGGCCCTGACGGTCGGGCTGGCGACGACCGGTTGGGCCGAGCGCGCCATGGCGGCCGCGCCGGCGCCGGCGACCTTGGCCTGGACTCCCACGGCCCTGACGCAGGACCAGGCCCGCCTGGTCGACGTGGTGGCCGAACTGATCATTCCCGCCACCGACACCCCCGGCGCCCGCGACGCCGGCGTGCCGCAGTTCATCGACCGCACCGTGGCCACCTATTACAACAAGGGACAGGCGGAGCGGTTCGTGGCGGGACTGACCCGCATCGACGCCGACGCCCGCGCCACCCATGGCGACGCCTTCGTCGCGCTGACGCCGCAGCAGCAGGTCGAGCAGTTGACCCGCTATGACCAGGAAGCCACGGCCGCTCGGGCCCAAACCCCCGCGGAGCCGCACTTCTTCCCGGCTCTCGAGGACCTGGTGACCGTGGGCTACTTCACGTCCGAGCCCGGGGCGACGGTGGCGCTGAAATACGAGCCCGTGCCCGGGGCCTATCATGGCTGCGTGCCGCTGGCGGAGATCGGCCGCGCCTGGGCCCTGCGGTAGCGACAGCGCGCGGCGTTAGCGCTGCTCGATGATCGCCACGCCCCAGGGCGGCAGGTCCAGCGCGGCGCCGTCCTTCACCGGACGGCCAGACAGCAGTTCGGTCCCGCCGCCCAGACCTTTGGTCACCTGTTGCGGCGAGGCTGAATAGTTCAGGACGTAGCGAACGGCGCGCCCGTCCGGCAGCGTCCCGCCACGAACGATGAGCGGAAACCGCGTCTCGGGGATCTCGACGCCGGCGCGTTTGACCTCGCCCGCGAGGATCTTCTCGATCGTCGCGTCGGTCGGCATGAAGCCGACATAGCTGACCTCGCCCCGGCCATAGGCGTTGCGCGTCATCGCCGCATAGGCCGGCCAGGACGGATGCTTGTAGCGCGCCACCACGGTCGCGGTCGTCGGGGTCAGGAACTCCATCCACCAGCGGGCCGTGTTGTCCTTGTCGCCGACGCCGAACGGGTCGCCGTCCAGGCTGACGCCCTCGGGCTTGGTGAACTGCTCGTAGCGCACGCCCGCCGCCTCGGTGATCCCGCCCGGCTGGGGCGTGTAGCGCACCTTGGTGTTCTCGTCCGAGAAGCCGCTCTTGAACGTGTAGATCAGGTGGCCGCCGGCCTTGGCGTAGGCGTTCAGCCGCTCGATCTCGGCGTCGCTGGCGGCGTAGAGCGCCGGGACGACGATCAGCTTGTAGTCGCTAAGCGGCGTGGCGGACGACGGCGACAGGATGTCGACCTCGACGTTCATGCGATAGAGCGCGTCGTAGAACGGCCGCATGACGTCGTTGTAGCCGATGTCCGGGTTGATCTTGAACGCGTCGAAGCCGCTCAGCGCGGTGTTGCTGACATAGAGCGCCACGCGATTGCGCTTCTTCATGTTGACCAGTTTCGGGCCCAGCCGCTTAAGGTCCGCGCCGATGGTCTTGGCTTCCTCGTAGACCGCGTTGGGCCGGTAGTCCTGCGAGAGCACGCCGCGCCAGTAGGTCTCGATGGCGTTGGCCGTGCTGGCCCAGTGCCAGTACTCGACCATGTTGGCGCCGGAGGCCAGGTGGCTGAAGGCCTGCAGCCGCAACTGGCCGGGGTAGGGCGTCCATTCGGGGAAGCCCTGAGCCTCGGTTTCCAGCACCAGATAGTTCTGTCCGTCGCGCATCGAGCGGGTCAGGTCGCCGCCGAAGGCGATCTCGGCGCCGGTCAGCTTGTCCTGGCTGGGGTGGTAGATGTCGATGCCGGCGACGTCGAGCGCCTTGGCCGCCTTCCAATGATCGACCTCGGGCTGGACGCCGAACGAGTGCCCGCGCCAGGCGAGGTCGAAATTGTGGGTGATGAACTGCCCGGGCCGGGCATGGGCGCGCACGAGGTCGGTCTGCCAGGCCAGGAAATCGGTGACCAGGTCGCGCTGGAACTGCGCGAAGGCGTTGGAGAGGCTGGCGTTGATCGAGCCGTTGACCGACGGGAAGTCCTCCCAGCGGTTGATGCGGTTGCTCCAGTAGTCGAGGCCGTAGGCCTTGTTCATCGCCTCGAGATCGGGCCAGCGACGCTTCATGGTCTCCACGAAGGCGGCCTGCACATTGGGGCCGCTGGTCTTGTAGGCCTTGGTCTCGTTGTCGACCTGATAGCCGATGACGGCCGGATGGTCCTTCACGTGATCGACCAGGGCGACGATCACCCGCTCGGCCGCCCGGCGGTAGTCGGGGTCGGTGATGTCCATGTTCTGCCGCCAGCCGTACTCCGCGCGGCCCTTGGGCGTCACCACCAGGACATTGGGATGCTCGCGCGCCAGCCAGGTGGGGACGGCGTAGGTCGGCGTGCCGACGATGACCTTGATCCCGTGCCGCTGCATCGCCGCCAGCATCCGGTCGACGTGGCTGAAGTCGTAGACCCCTGGCTGGGGCTCGAGCGTGCCCCAGGTGGATTCGGCGATCCGGACGACGGTGATCCCCGCCGCCTGCATCATCCGGGCGTCCTCCTCGACACGGTCGGTCGGCGTGTATTCGTCGTAGTAGGCGACGCCGAACAGGATGGTGTCGGGAAGCTTGGCGGCGGCGGAGGCGGTCCCTTCGCCTCCCAGCGCAAACAAGAGCGCGAGCGCCGCGGCGCACAGGCGTCGATCGAGTTTGAGCATGCCGGCCTCCCTTATTATTGTCTGACTAATAGCCGCCGGCCGTGTTGGCAAGCTGGCGGCGACCCTTTGTCTTCGCCGTACGCGGGCGACGGAGGCAACCGCGACGCTCGAGCTTGGCCAGCTTGCCTTTTGTCTTACAATTGCGGTGGCCGGCGCGATCATCCGTGCTAGGTCATGGCGAAGGGCGTCAGGCAAGACGCCGATCGGGAGGGCGGAGACATGCGCAGGACTGTCGGTGTTGGGCTGTTGACGGCCCTGTTGTCGGCCGGATCGCCGGCTTTCGCCCAGGCGCCCGCCGCCATCCCGGTGGCCATCACCGTCGACGCCGCCAAGCCGATGGGCGAGTTGCGGCCGATCTGGCGGTTCTTCGGGGCCGACGAGCCGAACTACGCGACCATGAAGGACGGCCGCAAGCTGCTGGACCACCTGGGCGCGCTGAAGCCCAAGGCGGTCTATTTCCGCACCCACAACCTGCTGAACACCGGCGACGGCACGCCCGCGCTGAAGTGGGGCAGCACCAATGTCTATACCGAGGACGCCGACGGCCGCCCGGTCTACAATTGGACGATCCTGGACCGCCTGTTCGACACCTACCTGGCCAAGGGCGTGCGGCCCTATGTCCAGATCGGTTTTATGCCCCAAGCGCTGTCGACCCACCCGGAGCCCTACCAGCACGCTTGGCGGCCGGGCTTCGACTACAACCTGATCAGCGGCGGCTGGGGCTATCCGCCCAAGGACTACGACAAGTGGTCCGAGCTGGCCTATCAGTGGGTCCGCCACTGCGTCGAGCGCTACGGCCAGGCCGAGGTCGAGACCTGGTATTTCGAGGTCTGGAACGAGCCGAACGGACCCGCCTATTGGAAGGGCACGCCGCAGGAATTCCAAAAGCTGCACGACTACGCGGTCGCCGGCGTCCGGCGGGCGCTGCCCACCGCCAAGGTCGGCGGACCGGACGTGGCCGGCAGCGGCGGTCAGTTCATGGAGGACTTCCTCACCCACATCTCGGACGGGACCAACTACGCGACCGGCCAGAAGGGCACGCCGACCGACTTCCTGGCCTTCCACGCCAAGGGCTCGCCGCGCTTCGTCGACGGCCACATCCAGATGGGGATCGCCACGCAGCTCGCCGGTATCGACAAGGGCTTCAGCATGATCGCCGCGCGGCCGGCGCTGAAGGCCAAGCCGATCGTGATCGGCGAGTCCGACCCCGAAGGCTGCGCCGCCTGCCAGGGGCCCAGCTTCAGCTACCGAAACGGCACGGTCTATTCCAGCTACACCGCCGCCAGCTTCGCCCGTAAGCACGACCTGGCCGCCAAGCGCGGCGTCACCCTGGATGGCGCCCTGACCTGGGCCTTCGAGTTCGAGGACCAGCCCTATTTCGCGGGCTTCCGGCAGCTGTCCAGCAACGGCCTGGACCTGGCGGTGGTCAATGTGTTCCGGATGTTCAGTCTGATGGGCCCCGAGCGGGTCGAGGCGACCAGTTCCGGTCAGATCCCGCTGGACGAGATCATCGCCAAGGGCGTGCGAGGGCGTCCCGACGTCGGGGCCCTGGCCAGCCTCGGGGCCGACCGCCTGGCGGTCATGGTCTGGAACTATCACGACGACGACGTGCCGGGGCCGGCGGCGGACGTCCAGCTGGTCCTCAAGAACCTGCCGCGCGCCTTCGCTGGGGCCAAACTGGTCCAGTACCGGGTCGACGAGGACCACGGCAATGTCTACGGCGCTTGGCGACGGATGGGCTCGCCGATGGCCCCGACCAAGGCGCAGTACGACGCTCTGGAGGCGGCCAGCGGCCTGACCACGATCGACACCGCGCCGCCCTCGCGCGCCAAGGACGGGTTGACGCTGACGTTCCAGCTGCCGCGTCAGGGGGTGTCGCTGCTGGTGCTGGAGAAGCCGGGGTCTCGGCCGTAGGCGGAGGTTTTCCACCCAAGCGAGGCCGCCCGCCAGAATCCCTCTCTCATGGAGAGAGGGAGGGGCCCGCCGCCGCAGGCGGTGGGAGGGTGAGTGGGTAGGCGAAGCCCCTGGACGATCTTGGCGCTGTCGAGGGACTCAGTGCCGGCACGCCGGCTGAGGGTGTAACCACTCACCCTCCCACGCTTCGCGTGGGCCCCTCCCTCTCTCTCAGAGAGAGGGATTCACGGGGCGACCACGGGGATTGAGGGCGCTGTATCCCCGGCGTTCGCGAAACCGAACCCAGCGATTTCAACCGCTTCTCACTTTTACGCGCCGCTGAATGATCCGCGTTCAAAACCCCCGCACAATCATCGCTGTCCCCGTCGCAAGGGGAGGGCGCTTGGATCCGGCCCGAAGCGGCGATGGGGATAGGTTGAGCGGGGCCGCTGGCGGTCCCCGGCGGCCTCGCCAGGTCGCGCGGCTTACTCTTTAGGAGCGCGTGCGAGTGGCGGGGTCGTCCGGGACCAAATCGTCAGCGGAGCGACAGGGCGGTGATCGTACAAGCCGCCTATCGTGGATCGCCGAGCTGGAGACGGAATAGCCGATCCAGTTGGTCCAATCCGGGTTCGCCCGGCCGCTCCGTCGCCTCCCCACCTAACTTCAGCGGATCGCCGCGTGAAGCCGATGTCACTTGCCCCCACCTGACCACGCTCCGCGTGGTCGTCCGCCCCCGGAGGGGGCGGAAGGATGACCTTCTTCCCCCTCCGGGGGAGGAGCGCGAAGCGCGGAGGGGGCCAGTGATGAACCTACAGATCCAGGTCCGCGGTCGCGAACTCGGCGTTCTCCTGGATGAACCGGAACCGCAGCTCGGGCTTGCGCCCCATCAGGGTTTCGACCAGTTCCTCGACGCTTTCCTCGTGGCGGGGCAGGGTGACGCGGGCCAGGGTGCGCTTCTTGGGATCCATGGTCGTTTCTTTGAGCTGGGCGGCCATCATCTCGCCCAGGCCCTTGAAGCGGCCGATCTCGGGCTTCTTGCCCTTGAACACCGTGGCCAGCAGCTCGTCCTTGTGGGCGTCGTCGCGGGCGTATTCGCTCTTGCCGCCGTGGGCGATGCGGTACAGCGGCGGCAGGGCCAGATAGAGGTGACCCTGGCGGATCACGTCCGGCATGGTCCGGTAGAAGAAGGTGATCAGCAGGCTGGCGATGTGGGCGCCGTCGACGTCGGCGTCGGTCATGATGATGATGCGGTCGTAGCGGAGGTCTTCCTCGCGATACTTGTTCCCGCCCTGGGCCCCCAGGGCCAGCATCAGGTCCGACAGTTCCTTGTTGGCGGAAAACTTCTCGCCGGTGGCCGAGGCGACGTTCAGGATCTTGCCGCGCAGGGGCAAGATGGCCTGGTACTTGCGGTCGCGGGCCTGCTTGGCCGAGCCGCCGGCGCTGTCGCCTTCGACGATGAACAGCTCGGCCCCGTCGACCGCGCCGCCGGCGCAGTCGGCCAGCTTGCCGGGCAGCCGCAGCTTGCGGGTCGCCGAGGCGCGGGTGACTTCCTTGTCCTTGCGGCGCTTGAGGCGCTCCTCGGCCCGCTCGATGACGAATTCCAGCAGGGCCTGGGCGTTCTTCGGGCTCGACGAGAGCCACAGGTCGAACGGGTCGCGCAAGGAGGCTTCCACGAAGCGCTGGGCCTCGGAGGTCGAGAGCTTCTCCTTGGTCTGGCCTTGGAATTCCGGGTTCTTGATGAACACCGAGATCAGGGCCCCGGCCTGGGCGACCACGTCGTCGGCGGTGATGATCGTCCCGCGCTTCTCGCCCTTGAGCTCGGCATAGGCCTTGAGGCCGCGGGTCAGGGCGGCGCGGAAGCCGCTCTCGTGGGTGCCGCCTTCGGGGGTGGGAACCGTGTTGCAGTACGACTGCATGAAGCCGTCGTGCTCGCCGAAGCCCTGCGGCGTCCAGGTCACGGCCCATTCGACCGCGCCAGCCTCGCCCTGGCGCTCGATACGGCCCGAGAAGCTCTCGGGCGTGACGGTGTTCAGGCCCTTGGTCCGCTCGGCCAGGAAGTCGGCCAGGCCGTTGGGGAAGTGGAACGTGGCCTCGGGCGGGGTCTGGTCATGGATCCGCGAGGGATCGCAGGACCATTTGATCTGCACGCCGCGGAACAGATAGGCCTTGGAGCGGGCCATGCGGTACAGGCGGGCCGGCTTGAAGGCCACGCCCTCGCCGAAGATCTCGTCGTCGGGCTTGAAGCGCACCATGGTGCCCTTCTTGCGCGACGGGCCGACCTGCTGGATCGGACCCAGCGGCTTACCGCGCGAAAAGACCTGCAGGTGCTCGAAGCCGTCGCGCCAGACGGTGACCTCGACCCGCTCGGACAGGGCGTTGACCACGCTGGCGCCGACACCGTGCAGGCCGCCGGAGGTCTCATAGGCCTTGCCGGTGAACTTACCGCCGGCGTGCAGGACGGTCATGATGACCTCCAGCGCCGACTTGCCGGGATATTTCGGGTGCGGGTCCACGGGCATGCCGCGCCCGTCGTCCTTGACCGACAGGAAGCCGTCGGCGTCGAGCTTGACCTCGATCGTCTTGGCGAAGCCGGCCACGGCCTCGTCCATCGAGTTGTCGAGGACTTCGGCGAACAGGTGGTGCAGCGCCCGCTCGTCGGTGCCGCCGATGTACATGCCCGGACGCTTGCGAACGGGCTCCAGCCCTTCCAGCACCTCGATGTCGGCGGCCGAATAGTCGCCGGGAGCGCTGGTCTTGGCGGGCGTCGGCGGCGGGGCGGCCTTCGACGACGGCGGCGGCGGCGGGATCGGGCGCGGCGTCGGCTCGACGTGCGGCTCCACGCTGGCCTGGAACGGCGCGGCGGGGACGGGCGCCAGGGCGTCGTCGTCGAACAGGGAGGGGATCTTTTCGGAGGACATCAGGGCAAGTCTAGGCGATTCGAACGCGGGGGCCTCGTATGGCCTCGCCGCCTTCCCCTGAAAAGCGAAATCCGCCCCCAGCGAACTGGGGGCGGATCAGCGGGTCGGTCTCGAAGCCTAGCGGTAAGCCGGCGGGTATCCGCTGGCGTCGGTGGTCGCGTAGCGGTCGCGCAGCTGGGTCTGGCGGCTGTCCTTCGGCTGCTCGACGCCGCCGACGAAGACGTTCAGCGGCCAGCTGGTCGTCTCCAGCGGATCACCGTTCCAGACCACGACGTCGGCGACCTTGCCGACGTCCAGCGAGCCGATCTTGCCGTCCTGGCCCCAGATCTTCGCCGGCGTCAGGGTCACCGAAGCCAGGCCGGCCGCGTACGGCAGGCCGTTGGCGACGGCGAGGCCGGCGTTCAGCCGCTCCTGGCGCAGATTGTTGAAGTCCCGCGCCCCGTTGATCGCCACCGAGACCCCGGCGGCGTTCAGGCGAGCGGCGTTGTCGAGCCGCGAACCCAGGGCCTCGAAGCTGTCGGGCAGGTCGGCCTGCGGATCGACGATGACCGGAACCCCGGCCTTGGCGATCTCGGCGGCGACCATCCAGCCTTCCTCGACGCCTTCGAGGATGATCTTGATCTTCTCCTCGGCCGCCAGCTTCAGGGCCTGGCGGATGTCGGCGGCGCGGGAGACGCGGATCAAAAGCGGCGTCTTGCCCTGCACGACCGGGATCAGGGCCGCCAAGTCGAGGCGCGACAGACCGAAGTCGCGGGTCGCGCCCTGCTCGAAGGCCGCGCGGCGGCTGGCGAAAGCGCGGGCGTCCTCGAGGGCCGAGCGGATCAGCACGAGGTCGGCGCCGCGCGAGCCGCCGGCCGCCCGGGCCCCGCTCTCGCCCAGCGAGACGGTGACGGCCAGCTTGGCGGCCTCGACGATGTCGGGCGAACCGGCCTTCAGGCGAATGAACGCCGCCTGGCCGCCGAACAGCGGCGGGTCGCCCGCGCCGTCCTTGCCGGCGGTCATCTCCTCGACCACGCCGTCGTCGGCGTGTTCGCTCGCGCCGCCGCCGGTTCCCGACAGCACCGGTACGACGGCCGAGCTGGTGACGCCGCCGTCGCGGGCCAGGCCGATCATCGGCGAGGCCGGATTGACGCTGTAGCTAATGTCGAAGGCGGCCGAGAGGGCGCTGCCGGTGCCGTCGTCGCGGGTCTCGCGGACGCCGCCGATCTCGGAGGCCGACAGGTTCGACGACGAGGCGACCAGGCCGGGGGTGACGACCCCGCCCTTGGCGTCGATCACCGTGGCGCCGGCCGGGATGGCGACATTGGGGCCGAGGGCGGCGATCTTACCGTCCTTAATCACCAGGGTTCCGGAGGGGATGGCGGCGCTGGACACCGGCTCGATCCGAGCATTGACGATGGCGACCGTCTGAGCGGTCGCGGGGAGGGCCAAGGGGAGGGCGAGCGCGCAGGCGGCGCTGGCGAGAAGCAGTGACCGGGTCATCAGTTGAACGCTCCCTGGCCGGGCTGGCCGAGCTCGAAATCGGACTTGGGCTGGAAGCGCTTGTCCTGGCGATCGTAGATCAGCGCGCCGTCGATGAAGACCTTCTCGGCCTGGGCGTAGACGCTGAACGGGTCGCGGCTCCAGACCACCAGGTCGGCGGCCTTGCCGGGCTCCAGAGAGCCGGTCTTGTCGCCGATGCCCATGGCCTTGGCGGGGTTGGCGGTGATCCACTTGATCGCCTCGGCCCGGCTGATGCCGTAGCCCAGCTTGTTGCCGGCGGTCATGGCGATGGCGGCTTCCTGGTTCAGCCGCTGGGTCATGATCGGGTCGTCGGAGTGGATGACGACGCAGGCGCCGTTCTTCCACAGGATGGCGGCGTTGGCGTCGATGCCGTCCAGGCTCTCCATCTTGAAGCCGGTCCACGAGGCCCAGGTGGCCGAGCAGATGCCTTCCTTGGCCAGCAAGGGCGCGATCTTGTAGCTCTCGATCGCGTGGTGGAACATCGTGATCTTGTAGCCAAACTCCTTGGCGATATCGATCATCGTGGCCTCTTCGTCGGCCCGATAGCAGTGGTTCTGCACCAGGATCTCGCCCTTCAGCACCCCGGCCAGGGTCTCCAGCTGCAGGTCGCGCTTGGGCGGGTCGGCCTTCTCGCCCTTCTGCTGCTTGGCGCGGAAATCGTCCCACTTGCGGGCGTAGTCGGCGGCGTCGATCCAGGCCTTGCGGTAGCCGAACACGTTGCCCATCGCCGTCGACGGCGAACGGCTCTTGCCGCCGTAGACGCGCTTGGGGTTCTCGCCGCAGGCCATCTTCAAACCGTAGGGCGCGTCCGGGAACTTCATGGCCTGGGTGGTCAGGGCCGGGACGTTCTTCAGGGTCACAGAGCGACCGCCGAACAGGTTGGCCGAGCCGGGGAGAATCTGCAGCGTGGTCACGCCGCCGGCGCGGGCCCGGTTGAAGCCGGGATCCTGCGGCCAGACCGAATGCTCGGCCCAGACCTGGGCGGTGTTCGGATCGGTGGCCTCGTTGCCGTCCGAGCGGGCCTGAACGCCAGGCGAGGGATAGACGCCGAGGTGGCTGTGGGCGTCGATGATGCCGGGGGTGATCCACTTGCCCTTGGCGTCGATCACCGCGACGTCGGCCGGGATCGGGGTGTCGGAACCGCCGACGGCCGTGATCTTGCCGCCCGAGACGAAGACGACGCCGTTCTCGATCTGCTGGCCGGTCGCGGTCAGGACGGTGGCACCGACGA
Organism: Caulobacter sp. Root343; assembly: GCF_001425745.1. Taxonomy (GTDB): domain Bacteria; phylum Pseudomonadota; class Alphaproteobacteria; order Caulobacterales; family Caulobacteraceae; genus Caulobacter. The sequence goes on from NZ_LMDF01000007.1 coordinate 226,203, forward strand.
AGGCTGTCGGCCGCGAGGGGAACGGCTGATAGGTCGACGGGAAGCCGGTCGAGGCCTGGCCGTCCAGGCCCTTGGGCAGCGGCTTGGCCTCGGCCTTTTCGGCCGGCTTGGCGGGCGCGGCGGACGTTTTGGCCGGGCCGCCGGCCCCGGTCGTCGCGCAGGCCGAAAGCCCCAGCGCGAGCAGGCTCACGGCCGTCGCCGCGCTACGCCATCTGATCATGAAAAACCCCGACTCTCGAAGAGGCTGGAAGGACAGACGAAAAGAACCGGGTTATCAAGTCGAACAGCGTCCGTCGGATGCATTTGCCGGCAAAATCGTTGCGCGGCGCTCCCATGGACATCCGGGGAAGCGCGCGAAGCGTTCTACAGACCGGCTCGCCTATCGGAGGTCTTCCATGCGCCGTCTGCTCGCTTGCTTCGCCGTGATCCTGCTGACCGCTTGCAGCGCGCCCGCCTCGACAACGCCTGGAGCCGGCGCGCCGCCGGCCCAGTCGCCGAGGACGCCTGTCGCCGAAGGCGGCATGTGCGGCGGCTTCGCCGGCTTCCAGTGCCAAGCGGGCCTGACCTGCCAGATGGAGCCGGGCGTCTGCGGGCGGATCGCCGATGCGGCCGGCGTCTGCAGGAAGGCGCCGCAGGTCTGCACCCGGATCTACAAGCCGGTGTGCGGCTGCGACGGCAAGACCTACGGCAACGCCTGCGAGGCGGCCGCCAAGGGCGTCAGCGTCACGGCCGAGGGCGAGTGCAAATCTCGCTAGGGCAGGCGGCTGAGCTTGGGCTTGTACGACCAACTCTCGACCTCGATGGCGTCGACCAGGGCGGCCGCCTTCGCCGCGGTGGGGCCGTAGGTCGCCGTCAGCAAGCCCGCGAGATCGCGCGGACGGCCGGCGAGCTCCGCCCACGTCTGGCGCGGGACCAGCAGGAGATAGTCGCCCGCCGCACCGCCGCTGACCAGGCGATACCAGCTGAGCGACAGGCCCTTTCGGTCTCTGGCCGCCTCCGTCAGGGAGATCTCGAACGCGGCGACATCGGCGGGCGCGACCTTGACCGCATAGGCGTCGAGCACCGCGCTGGGCTTGCGGTCTTCGAGCGTGCGGGCCGTGCTGATCTCGGGCCAGAACTCCAGCGCCGAATAGACCCGGGCCTTGGCGAACGGCAGGACCTTGGCCTCCATGTCGGCGCCGTCGCCAGCCGGATCTACCCGATGGTCCATGGCCGAGAACGGGATCCCGAAGGTCCCGTCGATGAACAGCCCGGTCCTCGGTCCGCTGGTCACGTACCAGCCATACCAGGGCAGGGTGTCGCCATGGGCGGCGTGCCAGCCCAGATGCGCCGCATAACCGGCCTCGAAGGCGCTCTGCTGGCCGCGGTCGATATCGTAGGCGAACAGGAAGGCGGCGGTCGGCGACTGAGCGCGGACGGCGCTGGCCAGCGACAGCGCGCCGGCGAGGGCGATCCAGAAATGGCGTCGGGTCATGAGCTCCTCCTGCGGAAGAGCTAGCGGCGAACGGCGGTCGGGGATATTTCGAACGAAGAGGCTTTTTCTTTCGGATTCCGAAATCATGCGGCACGCGGATCTGCGCCGGGCGGCGGTGTTCCACGCGGTGGCGGCGGCCGGCGGCATCGCGGCGGCCAGTCCGCGCCTGGGCAAGTCGCCGCCGGCCATCCACCACGACCTCAAGCGCTTCGAGGCCGAGATCGGCCGGCCGCTGTTCGAGCGGGCGGGCAGGGCGCTGCGACTGACGGCGGCCGGCCAGGCCCTGTTCGAGTCCGTCGGCCGCGCCCTCGACGAGGTGGAACGCACCCGCTGGCGGCTGAGCCAAGAGGATCCGGCCCTGCGGCCACTGCGGATCGCCACGGTCTCGGCGTTCGGCCGTTATCGGCTGGCGCCGCGCCTGATGCGGAGCCTGCCCACCGATCGACCGCTGGAGCTGACCTTCGGCACGCACGAGGCGGTGCTGGCGGCCGTGTCGAGCGGCGCGGCCGACCTGGGCGTGACCTATCGGCCGGTCACCGCCGCCCCGATCCAGTCCAAGCCGCTTGCCGAGGAGGAAATCGTCCTGGCGATTGCGGGGGCAGCCGTCGAGCCCGCCGATCTGGAGGCGATGGCGACGACGACCTTCACCACCTATGACGAGTACGAGTTCGTCTTCGGTCACTGGTTCGAGACCGTGTTCGGCCGCCAGCCCGACAGCCTGCGCCGGCTGGACCATACCGGCGAGATCGAGGAGGCGATGGAAAGCTGCGCGGCCGGACGCGGGGCGATCATCGCGCCGCTGGACCTGGTCGAAGCCCCGGCCTGGCGGGAGCGGGTGCGGGTGATCCGACCGACCGGCTTGCCGCTCTGCCTCAATACCCTGCATCTGTTGGGTCTCGGCGCGATGCTGGCGTCGGCGGATGCTGACATGATCCGGTCCGCGGTTGGCGACAGTGCGCGTATGGAGGGAACCCGCGGATGACGAATACGATGATCGACCGACGCGGGGCGCTGGCCGGCGGCCTGGCGCTCGCCGCGCTTTCGTCCAAGACCCAAGCTCAGGAGAAGAGGCCCATGTACGGACTGATCGGCCAGATGCTCGCCGCCCCGGGCAAGCGCGATGATCTGCTGGCGATCCTCGGCGAGAGCACGGGTGGCATGCCCGGCTGCCTGAGCTACGTGATCGCCAAGGACCCGACCAACGCCGATGCGCTCTGGATCACCGAGGTATGGACCGACAAGGACGCCCACGCCGCCTCGCTGAAGCTGCCGGCCGTGCAGGCGGCGATCGCCAAGGCCCGGCCGATCATCGCCGGCTTCCCGCAGCATTTCGAGACCATCCCGGTCAGCGCCCACGGCCTGAAGAGTTAGTCAAAAAGAAAAAGGCCGGGGATCGCTCCCCGGCCTTTCCTGTCTCGGATCCGAAAGGTCCTAGAAGCGAGCGTCCAACGAGACGCCGATGACGCGCGGTTCGTTGACGAAAGCGGTCAGGTTGTTGAAGTCGATCGCGCCCTTGATATTGCTCTCATTGGTGATGTTGCGAGCAAAGGCCGCGACTTCCCAGCCGCCTTCCTTATTGGCGTAGCCCAGCTTCAGGCCGCCCTCGAAGTCGCCCTTCGAGTAGAACTCCTTCGATTGGTACAGGAACAGGTTCGTGTAGCCCTGGACCTTCCAGTCGGTGAAGGCGAACAACTCGCCCGAGGCGACCGGATAGGCATAGCGAGCGGTGAAGTCGAAGGTGTACTTCGGCGCGTTCGGGAACGGGTTGCCGTTCACCAGCGCCTGGCCGGCGGCGTTCAGAGGATCGGTGACGGTGCAAGCCGCGCAAGGTGCGACGGCCAGGGTGCTGTCCTTGATCTTGGTGTGGGCGTAGCTGTAGCCGGCGGTGACCACGAAGTTCGGGGTGACCACGAACTCGCTGTCCAACTCCAGACCGTAGGCCTCGCCCTTCTTGGCGTTGATCAGGCGGTTGGAGTTGCTGCCGCCGCCGACGGCGCTGAACTGCGGATCGTCGATGGTGTAAGCGAAGACCGCGCCGTTCAGGCGGACGCGGCGGTCCATCAGCTCGCTCTTCAAGCCCAGCTCATACGACATGATCGTCTCCGACTTGGCGGCCGAGGCCGGCGAGAAGAAGGCGATGTCGCGGCCCTGGATCGACGGGCCGCGGAAGCCCGAGGCGACCTTGGCGTAGACGCTGACGTCCTCGTCGACCTTGTAGAACGCCGACAGATCCCAGCTGACCTTGGAGTCGGAGACCGAGACCGGCGCGGCCGGGTTCGGGCCCGACACGACGTTCATGTCCTTGTCGTCGTCGGTGTAGCGCAGGCCGCCCGTCAGGGTCAGCTGGTCGCTGACCTTGTACGAGGCCTGACCGAACGCCGCCCAGGCCTTGTTCTTCTGGCGCAGGGTGGTGACCGGCGCGAAGAACGGGTTGGTGGCGATGTCGTACTTGGTGTCGAAGTAGAAGCCCCCGACCTGCCAGCTCAGCGGGCCGTCGGTGTCGCTGGCCAGCCGGACTTCCTGGGTCCACTGGAACAGGTTCTTGATGCCGTCGATGCTTTCCGACTGGAACGGGATGAAGCCCGGGCCGGTCGGGTTGCCGCCGTCGATGTCGCCGCGGCTGGAGCCGTGGGTGTTCTCGTAGGCGGTGATCGACGTCAGCTTGGCGCCGCCGAAGTCGTACTCAACGTTGGCCGACGCGCCGACGCCCTTGTATTTCTGGGGATTGCCGGCGCCGGCGTCGAAATAGACGGTGTCGCGGTCGTAGTTGCCGTTGAGCTTGTTCGAGCCCTTGGTCAGGATGTTGGCGCGGAACACGGCGGCCGTGCCGTCCAGGTCGCGGCCATGGACATTGAACAGGGCGCTCAACTGGTCGGTCGGGGTGAACAGCACCTGCAGTCGGGCGGCGCGTTCGTCGAAGCCGCCCAGGGCGTCGTTCTTCTTGGTGTAGGCGTTGTCGATCCAGTTGTCGCGATGCTGGATCAGAAGCGAGGCGCGCGCGGCGACCTTGCCCGGGACGATGGCGCCGCCGACGCCGCCGTCGAAGGTCATCGTATTGTAGCTGCCATAGGTGGCGCTGGCGCGGCCCTTGAACTCTTCGCTCGGCTTGGCGGTGTCGAACTTGACGATGCCGGCGGTGGTGTTGCGGCCGAACAGCGTGCCTTGCGGGCCGCGCAGGACTTCGACGTGGTCGAGGTCATAGATCGGCGAGCTCTTCAGGACGACGTTTTCGAGGACGACTTCGTCCTGGATGATCGACACCGGCTGCGAGGCGGCCAGATCGAAGTCGGCGTTGCCCAGGCCGCGGATGTAGAAACGCGGTGCGGCGCGGCCGTTCGAGGACTCGGCATAGAGGCCCGGCGCCTTGGCCGACAGCGCCAGGATGTCTTCGCCGGCGGCGAAGGTCGCCTGCAGGCGCTCGCCGCTGATGGCGGCGACCGAGACCGGCACGTCTTGCAGGTTTTCACTGCGCTTCTGAGCGGTGATGATCACTTCGCCGACCTTGGTCTCCTGGGCGAAGGCGGCCGGCGCGACGGCCATGGCCGAGGCGAGAGCGGTCAGGCCGCACGACACGGTCAGGGCGCGACGAAGGGAGCGGTTGAGCTGGGGCATGGAGAGATCCTGTTGTGATCTTAAAGCGCCGCGTCGCCGAATTGAGCAGGGCGTTGGCGGCGATTCCGTTTGCGCTGCGATAGGCCAAGTTTCGGCCTCGGCGATATCCCGCGCTACGCGATTCCAGCCGGAAAGGGGCGATTACGCCGGTTATGTTGCGAACTTGCGACATTTTTGTTCAGTCGCTGCTCGTAAGTAATAAGTCATTCCCAGGTTTCGCGTGGCGTTTCTTGTGCGGCGCAACGAAAAAGGGCCGGAGATCGCTCTCCGGCCCTCGTCCTCATCTAGCCGCTTACGCGATTAGCACTTGTAGTACATGTCGAATTCGACCGGGTGCGGGTGCAGTTGCAGGCGCATCACTTCTTCCATCTTCAGCTCGATGTAGCTGTCGATGAAGTCGTCGTCCATGACGCCGCCGGCCTTCAGGAAGGCGCGGTCCTTGTCCAGGTTCTCCAGGGCTTCGCGCAGCGAACCGCAGACTTCCGGGATCTTCTTCTGCTCGCGGGGCGGCAGATCATAGAGGTTCTTGTCGGCCGGAGCGCCCGGATCGATCTTGTTGATGATGCCGTCCAGGCCGGCCATCAGCAGGGCGACGAAGGTCAGGTACGGGTTGCCCATCGGATCGGGGAAGCGAGCTTCCAGACGCTTGGCCTTCGGCGAGTCGACGTGCGGGATGCGGATCGAGGCCGAACGGTTGCGCGAGCTGTAGGCCAGCTTCACCGGGGCTTCGTAGCCGGGCACCAGGCGCTTGTACGAGTTCGTCGTCGAGTTCGAGAACGCGTTGATGGCCTTGGCGTGCTTGATGATGCCGCCGATGTACCACAGGCATTCCTGCGACAGGCCGGCGTACTTGTCACCGGCGAACAGCGGCTTGCCGTCCTGCCAGATCGACTGGTGCACGTGCATGCCCGAACCGTTGTCGGCGAACATCGGCTTGGCCATGAAGGTGGCGGTCTTGCCGTAGGCGGCCGCGACGTTGTGGATGACGTACTTGTAGAGCTGCATCCGGTCGGCCATCACGACCATGGTGTCGAACTTCAGGCCGAGTTCGTGCTGGGCCGGGGCCACCTCGTGGTGGTGCTTTTCCGGCTTCATGCCCAGCTCGCCCATGACGGCCAGCATTTCGCCGCGCAGGTCCTGGCAGCTGTCGACCGGATTCACCGGGAAGTAGCCGCCCTTGGGGCCCGGACGGTGGCCCATGTTGCCTTCGGCGTATTCCTTGGCCGAGTTCACCGGCAGTTCGGTGGAGTCGTACGAATAGCCGGTGTTGTTCGGCGAGACCGACCAGCGGACGTCGTCGAAGATGAAGAACTCGGCTTCCGGGCCGAAGTAGACGGTGTCGCCCACGCCCGCCGACTTGACGTAGTTCAGCGCGGCCTTCGCGATCGAGCGCGGGTCGCGGTTGTAGGGGGTGCCGCTGTCGGGGTTCACGACGTCGCAGAACAGAGCCAGCGTGGTCTGCTGATAGAACGGATCGATGATCGCGCTCGACAGGTCCGGCCGCAGCTTCATGTCCGACTCGTTGATGGCCTTCCAGCCGGCGATCGACGAGCCGTCGAACATCGTGCCATCGTTCAGGAAGTCATCGTCGACCAAGTCGATGTCGAACGTGACGTGCTGCATCTTACCGCGCACGTCGGTGAAGCGGACGTCGACGTACTTGACGTCCTTTTCCTTGATCAGGTTCAGGATATCTTTGGCGGTGGTCATTCCGTATCCCCTTTGTAAGCTCTCGTAAGTGTTGACAGTCCGGCCTAGACGGCGGCGGGACCGTTTTCTCCGGTTCGGATGCGGATCACTTCCGTGATCTCCGACACGAAAATCTTGCCGTCGCCGATGCGACCCGTGCGGGCGGCTCGGGTGATGGCTTCCAGCGCGGGTTCCAGCTGGCTGTCCTCGACGACCACCTCGACCTTGATCTTGGGAAGGAAGTCGACGACGTACTCGGCGCCGCGATACAGTTCGGTATGGCCTTTCTGACGGCCATAGCCCTTGGCTTCGAGCACGGTCATGCCCTGGACGCCCATGTCCTGCAGGGCCTCCTTCACCTCATCCAGCTTGAACGGCTTGATGACGGCTTCGATCTTCTTCATCGGTTCCACTTTCGGGCCCGTCGGCGGCGAACCGCCTTCACTGAGCGCGCAACCATCACGCCGTCCGGAGGCTCGCAAGCGAGGGTCTGCGACAAACCTGACCGAACGATTGAGTTCGAGGCATGTGTTCGAATTTTAGGCGCCTGGCGCCCTCAGTATGTGCAGTTTCGGAATGGCCGCCAAATGGCCTTGCGATGCGCCGTTTCGCGCCTACGATCGCGCCCAACGATCGTTTGAACGGGGGTGGAGATGCGCGACGACACGCCGGTTTTGATCGGCGCGGGCCAATTCACGTATCGAGGCGATGCGGGAAATTCACCGTCTCCGCTGCAACTGCTGAAACTTGCGGCGGAACGGGCGGTTCTCGATGCGGGCTTGAAAGGGTCGGTTCTTGCCGACCTCGACGCTTTGGCGGTCGTGGCGTTCAGCATCGACGCGCCGGGAGGGCTTTCGAAGCTGCCCTTGCCCAGGCTGGCGGACCCGCCGGCCTCGCTGGCCCGGGCGCTGTCGGCCCGGCCGCGCTGGAGCGTCTATACCGAGACCGGCGGCAACAGTCCGCAGCAGGCGGTCAACATCGTCTGCGAGCGGATCGCCGGGGGCGAGTCGGACCTGGCGCTGGTGGCCGGCGCCGAGTTCCTCGGCTCGCTGATGAAGCGGATGAAGGGTGGCCTGGGCTTCGACGGCTGGGGCGACGACCTCGACAGCGCGCCCCAGCGGATCGGTGATCCACGTCCCGGCGTGACGGCGCAGGAGGCCGCCCATGGGCTGGGTTATCCGGTCAACACCTATCCGTTGTTCGAGAACGCGCTGCGGGCGCGTGATGGACGGTCGATCGAGGACCACCAGAACCAACTGGGCGCGCTGTTCACGCCGTTCACCAAGGTGGCCGCCGCCAATCCGCACGCCTGGTTTCCGACCGAACGCTCGGCCGAGGAACTGATCACGGTCACCGACCGCAACCGGATGGTCGGCTTTCCGTACCCGAAATACCTGAACGCGATCATGGAGGTCGACCAGTCGGCGGCGGTCCTGATCGCCAGTGTGCGCAAGGCCCGCGCGCTGGGCGTGCCGGAGGATCGCTGGGTGTTCCTGCACGGCTGCGCCGACGCCTCTGACCTCTGGTATCCGTTGGAGCGTCAGAACTATCATTCCAGCCCCGCCATGCGCCTGACCGGCGAGCGGGCGCTGGAGATGGCGGGTATCGGGCTCGAAGATCTCGCGCTGATCGACCTTTATTCCTGCTTCCCGTCCGCGGTGCGGATCGGGGCCGAGGAACTGGGCCTGGCGCTCGATGATCCGCGCGGCCTGACAGTGACGGGCGGTCTGCCGTATTTCGGCGGGCCAGGGAACAACTACGCCCTCCACGCTATCGCCGAAATGGCGGTTCAGCTGCGCGAGCGGCCCGGCGCCTACGGCCTCACGACCGCCAACGGCTGGTTCCTGACGAAGCAGTCGGTGGGAATCTATTCGACCAAGCCGGTCGAGGGCCGCTGGGAGCGCCAATCACCGTCGGTGATACAGGCACGGATTGACGCCCTGCCGCACCCCGAGATCGTCGAGCGGCCGGAGGGCAAGGCCACGATCGAGACCTACACCGCCGTCCACGGTCGTGAGGGCGTGCGGATGGGCGTCGTCATCGGCCGAGACGATCAAGGCCGCCGCTTCGTCGCTCAGACGCCCGATGATCCCGTCGTGCTGCGCGATCTCGAAAGCCGCGAGGGCGTTGGGCGAACCGGTTCGGTCGGGCTGCATCCCGACGGCGTCCGCAACCTCTTCGTCCCGGATCCCGCGTCATGAATAGAGTGCTTGTCATTCGCCACGGCCGTCCGGCCGCGACCTGGGGCGGCGAGGACGAGGATCCCGGTCTCGACGGCATGGGGCTGGCCCAGGCGATGACCGTCGCCCGGGAGATCCTGGCCCTGCCCGCCGATCAGAGGCCGACCCGGGTCGTCTCATCGCCCTTGCGCCGTTGCCGCGAGACGGCGGAGCCGCTGGCCGACGCCTTGGGCGTGCCGATCGAAATCGACCCGCGTGTCGGCGAGATCCCCACGCCGGCGGCATTGAGCGCGGCCGAGCGGCCAGACTGGTTGCGCCGAGCTTTTGGTGGTCGCTGGGACGAGATGATCGGCGATCTCGACTATATCGGCTGGACCCGAAGCGTCGCCGCCGCCTTGCGCGAGCACGCCGGCGCGGCGGTGTTCAGCCATTTCGTGGCCCTGAACGCGGCGGTTTCCGTCGCCACCGGCGCGGCCGAGGTCCTTGCGTTTCGACCCGACCACTGCTCGCGCACGATCTTCGAGATCGACGGCGAACGCTTGATCCTGGTCGAGAAAGGACGCGAAGCTCAAAGCCAAGTGCTTTGAGAGAGACCGCGTGGCCCGAGAGATCCTGACCGTCGCCGAAATGGCCGCCGCCGACCGCGCCGCCGTCCTGCGGGGAACGCCGACGCCCGTCCTGATGGAGCGAGCTGGCGAGGCCGTCGCGAGGGCGGTGCGGGCGCGCTACGCCCATCGGCCCGTGGTGATCTGGTGCGGGCCGGGCGACAATGGCGGCGATGGCTACGTCGCGGCGCGTCATCTGCGTCGGCGCGGCTGGCGGGTCGTGGTCGAGGCCGCGGCGCCGCCGGCCACCGACGCCGCCCGCTGGGCCGCCTCGCGCTGGAAGGGCGAGGTCCGGTCGCTGTCGACCGAGCTATCGATCGGCACGCTCTATATAGACGCGCTGTTCGGCGCGGGCCTCTCGCGACCGCTCGAGGGGGCGGTCGCGCAACTGGCGCGGGCCTGCCAGGAGAAGTCCTTGAGCGTGGTGGCGGTCGACACGCCGTCAGGCGTCCATGGCGACACCGGTCGTCCTATCGGCGATCTGGCCTTCAGCGCTGAACTCACCGTGACCTTCCACCGGCGCAAGCGGGCCCACGTCCTGGTCGAGGGCCGCAAGGCGTGCGGGGAGATCGTCGTCGCCGACATCGGCCTCTGGGCCACTGAAGACTCGGCGCTGTTCGAGAACGATCCCGAGCTTTGGGCGCGCCGTTTTCCCTGGCCGGTTCTCGACGCCCACAAGCACAGCCGGGGGCGACTGAAAGTGGTCAGCGGCGAGGCGTGGAATACCGGCGCGGCGCGGCTCTCGGCGCGCGGGGCTTTGCGGATCGGCGCGGGCGCGGTGACCTTGCTGTCGCCGCCGAACGCGCTGGCCGTGAATGCCGCGCATCTGGAAGCGGTGATGCTGGCGCCGTTCGAATCGGAGGCCGATCTCGCCACGGCGGCGGAGCAGGCCGACGCCGTGATCATTGGCCCGGCGGCCGGGGTGGGGGAGGCGACCGCTCGTAACCTGCAGGCCCTGGCCCGCACCGGCGCGGCCCTGATCGTCGACGCCGACGCCCTGACCAGCTTCCGCCACGATCCCGAGGCGCTTTTCGCCTGCCTGGACCGTGACGACGTGCTGACGCCGCATCCAGGCGAGTTCGAGCGGATCTTTCCCGGATTGCTGGCGAAGTCGCCCGAGCGGATCGCCGCCGCGCGCGAGGCGGCTGGGCTGGCGGGCGCCGTGGTTCTGCTGAAGGGCGCCGACACCGTGATCGCCGCGCCGGACGGTCGGGCGGCGGTGTCGTTGAACGGAACGCCTTGGCTGGCCACGGCGGGGTCGGGCGACGTGTTGGCGGGTTTCATCGGCGGCCTGATCGCCCAGGGGATGGAGAGCTTCGAGGCGGCCTGCGCCGGGGCCTGGATCCATGCCGCGTGCGGCGCCCGCCGTGGTCCTGGCCTGATCGCCGAGGATCTGCCGGGCCTGGCGCCCGGCGTCCTGGCCCAGCTGTACGCAAACCGCTGAGCGGGCTTGCGCGTCGAGGTCCGAGCTCGTAATCCCCGTCGAACGCGGATGTGGCGAAACTGGTAGACGCACTAGATTTAGGTTCTAGCGCCGAGAGGCGTGGAGGTTCGAGTCCTCTCATCCGCACCAAAATTAGTGAAGAAAATCAATCATTCACCGCTTTTTGGGGACAATTCGGGGACTTTTCGGGCTGATGTAGAGCCGCCATTTTGGCGGCCTCGCGACCGCCGTCGGCCGAGTCGATCCACTTCGAATAGACGTTGAAAAGCATCGCCGTCGTCGCGTGGCCCATCTGCCGAGCGATGTAGGCAGGGTTGACCCCGCCCATCAGCGCGGTCGTCGCATAGGTATGGCGAGTTTGCACCGCGCCCCGGTGGCGGATGCCCAGGCGCTTCAAGGTCGGCGTGAAATAGGTGGTCCGCTGGTACTCGTCCGTGGCCCAGGGCTGGCCGGTGGCCGGATTGCGGAAGATCGGCCCGTCGACACCCTTCATGAAGCTGATCGGCTTCATGGCGACCAGCGCGGCGACCGCCCGCGGGGTCAGGTCGACGTCCCGGATCGTGCTGGTCTTGGTGCCCTTCTCGCGGCTGTAGGTTCTGGCGGCGTCGATCCTGATCTGAGACCGGCCCCAGTCCACCTTGCCCCACTTCACCACGATGAGTTCGCTCGGGCGCAGGCCGGTGCAGAAGGCGAATTCGAAATAGGCCCAGACCTCGACGGGCTCTCGTTCCTTCAGCGCCGCCAGGATCGCTTCCATCTCCTCGACCGTGAAGGGATCGGGCACAGGCTTCTGATGCTTCTGGTTCTTGATCCGGACGGCCGGGCTGGCGGGGATCAGGCCATCGTCGACGGCTGAATCCAGGACCCCTCGGAGCGGGATCAGGTCGTTGTTGACGGTCTTGCCCGAGACTTCCTGGACGCGGGCGGCCACGACCTTCTTGATGTCCGACGGCAGCAGCCGCGTGAGCACCTTGGCGCCGAGCGCGGGCGTCCAGACGTTGTTGATGGCGCCTTTGTAGTGCTTGAACGTGCCGAAATCGACGGTCAGGGTTTCCAGCCACTGCTCGGCATAGACACCGAAGGTCAGCTCGGCCGCCGGCGCGCCGGGCGTTTCGAAGAAGTCTTCTCGGCGGTATACACCGGCGGTGATCGCCGCCTGGATTCGGGCTAGGAGCGTCCCGGCCGCCTTGATGTTGGCGGGCGTGGGCTTCAGGTCCAGCGTCTCGACCAGGCGCTCCCCGTGGTGCGTGAACTTCAGGCGGATGCAGTTCTGGCGCGGCTCGACGGTCCCCGTTGCCCTTCGACCCATTGTTCATACCCTTGCGTGTCGATGAGGATTCGGCCGTCGGGCGCCTTACGCCACTGCTTGTTTTCCAGCCAGACGCCCCGGTGGATCTTGGTCTCGATCGCGCGCTCCGTATAGCCGGTCTCGTCCGAGAACTTTTCGATGGTCACGTATCGGAGGCTCACGGGGCGCTCCATGGCTGGAATTTTGCGGAATAGGGCAGGTAGAGGGGATGGCCAGGCTGACCGCCAGGCAGCACCTTGAGACAGTGCAACTGGACGCCCAGTTCGGCCGCCAGGGCGGAGATCGTGCGGTCCTGGCCGACGATACCGCCGTCGACGCCCCAGCCCACGTAGACCAGGCCGCCGGCGTCGCGGATCATGCCCAGGCCGAGGCGCAGGTACGCCATGGTGTCGGGTCCGACGATGTCGAAACCTTGCTTCAGCCGCTTCTTCATCTCGGCCGGATAGGTCTCGACGTAGCCGTGGGCGTTGAACACCCACAGGCTGCCGTAACCGCCCTGGTGGGCGCGGGTCAGCTGCCGCGTGACCGTCGGATCGCTCTCGACCGCGCCGGCCTTGGACGGGTTCAGCATTACGGCGGCCAACGGCGGCCGGCTGCTATCCCAGATTCGCCACAGGGCCACGCGCCATGTCCCGCAGTCCGAGAAGAGGGCGCCGGTCTCGGTCAAGAGATCGCTCATCGCCACACGCTGACGCTGGGCCCGAGGAAGCCGCCGACGCAGACCTTGCCGCGCGCCTGGCGCGAGCGCCAGATGTAGGCGGTGCGGTTCTTGCCGCAGAAGCCGAAGGGGGCTTCCTGGAACTGCTGGACGACGTAGCCGCGTTGGGCGACGGCCGACCGCGCTTCCTCCATCCTGGAGGGGACGACGAGCGTGAAATAGCCGACAACGGCGACAGCGCCAAAGCAGCCGAACAGCACCATCTTTGCGGCCGTGTCGATGTCGTAGTCACGCATCGGCCTTCTCCGCCGCGGCCTGGATCGCGTAGAGGGGTGTCGATCCGGTCGCGACTAGGGTCCACTCCCGATCGTTCACGCCGCCGTTGACGCGGTGGACGCGCCAGGACCCCTCATCTTCGGGGTCGTCGTAGCCGTGGCTGAGCTCGTAGATCGGCCGCGCCGCCAGCCACCCCATGGCTTCGTCGGCAGTCAGGGTTCCTGGGCGATTTGCGGCCGTGAACCACCCAGCGGCGTCGCCGACGTCACAGAAGACCGTGATCGTCTCGACCAAGGCGTCGGCGTTGCGAAAGTCGTCATGACCCGCGTTGACGTGCCGCGCCATCAGCACCGCTATCGCCCATTCGCAGGTCCGCAGGAGCCGGTGCGCCTCGAGGCCGAATTGCACTGGGGACGCGGCCCAGGCCTTCCGCAATGCGGGGAGGGGGCGGCCGAGCCCACCTTGTGCGCCCCTCAGGTGCGAGAAATCCGGCCGGGCCGGGCGCGCGGTCAAGGTGTAGCCGGCCTCGCCGGCGAGTCGGACGGCGAGGTCCAGGACTTCCGGCGGCGACAGTCTCCGGATCAGTGCGTCGATCTCGGCGGCGCGTTCGGACGTGACGCTCATAGCTCGCCCTTCTCAAACTTGACCAGGCGCTGGGCGATAGCGGCAGGGCGCCGGTCGGGGAGCGTTTGGCACAGGCGGTCCCACTGCTCCTCGAGCACCCGTTGCTCCTCGGCGGACCAGTGGTTCCTGCCGCCGGTACGGGCGCTGTTGGCAATATCGGCGTCTCTCATCCGACGCCCCCGTCATCCGACGGCGCGAGCGCGCGGTATCGCTCGGCGTGTTCAGGTGAGTAGAAGCCGGCGCCGACCACCTCTTCGTAGAGCTTGCGCATATCGCCGATAGCGGAACGCATCCTGGCCTCGTGCCCGATGTTCTCGCCCCCGAAGATCGGCTGGTCGTAGTAGCCAGGCACGCCCAGGCCGTGGTCCTGCCGGATCGCCATCGACACCAGAAGTTCGACGGGAGGCTCCACCGGAACCAGCACCTGGGCCGGAGTGGTTACCGGGTCCTGCTTGGGTTGGATGTAGTAGGCGACGTGCTTCTCAGGGCCGCAGTGGCCCGTCGCCTCGTAGGCGTCGGCGCCGCTGTAGATCGCGGCGTTGGCTTGATCGGTGTACCCGGCCCTATCGGACCTCCACCAGCCGTTGTCCGAGTGAATCTTGACCCGCTCAGCTCCCAGAAGACGCATCTTGTCGTCGAGCGATATGCCCGTCAGACGGATGATGGTTTCAGCGTTCATCGCTGTTCTCCGAAGACATAGGCTCGCCAATGGACGAGCACGAAATCGATGGTGGTGGCCTCCCCAAGGGCCTTCAGACGGCGCTCGGCGGCGCTGATGCGCGTGATCCAGAAGCCCCACGGCGTGTCGTTGTGCGCGCCGCGCCAGACCAGGGTGATGATCTTGCCCGGCCGGACGGTGGGGATCTCGAAGCGGCGGCCTTCGACTTCCAGCATCTGGCCCAGGGCATAGCGGCCCAGGACCCGGTGAGCGTATTCCGCCGGCCGGAAGTGCGGCCGCCAGGCCCGGACCACGTTCAGGTACTTGAGGCCCGAGGTCGGGTCGAAGACCTCCTCAAGGTATGAGGTCAGCGGAAAGGTCCAGAACGACCACGGGTGCGTGTGGGGGTCGGGATCCTGGTCGCCTCGGTGGAAGACGTGAAGGCGGAAGCGGCCGAGCAGCAGGGCTGTCCGGTAGGGCTTGCCAAAACCGATCGTCTCGACGCGAAGAAAGCGGCGGAGCAGTTTCACGGCTGCACCCGCTTGAACTCGACCACCCAGACCCACGGATTGGCGTCCCAGGACTCGTCGCCGTTGATCGACCGCCAGAGGAATTCCCACAGCACCAGGGCCGGGGCAGTGACGCGGGGCAGGGGGCCGACATAGTCCGGGCTGATGACGTGGGGATCGCCCAGGCTGGCCTCACGGACGCCTTCGGCCTCGGCGTCGGCCTCGGTGATCGCGCGCAGGCGCTCGACCCGCAGGCCGGTGATCTCCAGCGTCAGGCGGCTGGCCCAGTGCGGCATGTGCATGGGCGGGCAGCGGTTGCCCTCCTTGTGATGCGCCCAGGCGACCATTTCCTTCGCGCGCGGGTCGGTGTGGCGCATTGAGATCGCCTGCTCGTCGGCGCCGTAGACCCAGTGGCCGATGGTGCTGCGCCGCAGCTCCTCGCGCACCCAGAGACGGTCGCCGACGTTGCCGTACGGGCACTTGACCCAGGTCAGCGGCCCGCCCTTCGGGTGCTCGAGCTGCGCGCCGACCCGGCTGTCGGCCGGGTTGACGGCCATGGTCGCCGTAGGCGCCCTCTGCAGCTTCTCCGGGGTCAGCCAAGCGGACTGCTTGCCGGGAGCCGGCTTCATGACCCGGCGGGTCTGGCCCTTGATGTCGGACTGGATGGCGCGGACCATCGGGCCCGAGAACAGGATCGGGCGGTCAACCATGGGCCATCTCCGGCATATCGTTGTGCTCGCGGCCGTCCAGGAGACGCCCGTTGCCGCCCTTCGACGCCTTGACCATCAGGCGCCAGGCGACGCCCTCCGGCAGGTTCAGGTGGTGCCCTCGAAAGGTGCGCCCGTCGGCGCTGACGAAGGCGGTCTCCCGACCGGCGAAGAGCGACATGATGCTGTCGGCTGCGTCGTCGTCAGCGTCGACGATGTCGACCTTGGGGCCGTCCTCGTCGTGGAAGGCTTCCTTGAAGGAGCCCCACTGTTTGAAGAAAAAGGCGACGCTGGCTCGCTCGCAGTCGGAGCGGATCTTGCGCGGCCAGTCGGGGTGCATCGGTCGGGAGTCAGCACCGCTTTCGCCGCCGACGATCACCTGGTCGAGCGGCGGCAGCCGTGTGGGACAGTAGTCGCCAAACATACCGCTCAGCTCGCCGGTCAGCGCGTTCAAAACCTCCGCGCCTCGGAAGCGCAGCGTCGAGATCCTGGTGAAATCCAGCCCCTCCAGCAGGGGTTCAGCCGACACGATACGCTTGGCTGCCGGCGTTTGGAGAAGGTCGACGACGCGGACGATCCGAGCCTGGTCTTCGACGGAGACTCCCAGCCAGACGTTCGGGAGCGGGCTGGCCAGCAGCCCGGCGTCGACCAGGTCGATCAGCTGGCGACGGCCGGTGGGATGATCGACCCAGGTAAAAAGCAAGCGGTCCAGGCCGACGGGCGTGAACAGGCCGGCGACGTACTCGCGCATGGCGTCCGCGCGCTTAGTCAGGATCTGATAGGTATGGTGCGGCGTCGCGGCCATGACCGCCCAGACCTTGTCGATCAGCGCGATCGGCACGCCTTCGGCGAACAGGTCGCTCATGCTGTTGACGAAGATCCTGCGCGGCCGGCGCCAGCGAAGCGGCTTGAAGACGACCTCGTCGGGCGCGGCGGCCATCTTGCCGGTCCAGACGAACCCGGCCTTGGTCTTCATGGTCGTGCCCGCGTAGTGCGGGACGCCGATCGCCTCGAGGCGGCCGGCCATCTTCATAGCGTAGCAGTGCTTGCAGCCCGGGCTGACGACCTGGCAGCCCACGACGGGGTTCCAGGTCTCGTCCGTCCATTCGATCTTGCTGGCCATCGGCGCAGGACTCCGGGGCGGCCGGCGTCTAGCGCCGGCCGCGGGGAAGGGGAGATCAGTCGATCTTGATGAAGGGCACGGCGCCCGAGGTGACGCGCGGCAACACACCGTCCCACTTGGCGATGGCCTGCTGCTGCATGATCTGCGGATTGGCGCGCAGGGCCTGGCCGCGGATGGTCAGCGCCTGGGCGTCACCCTCGGCCTCGGCGACCTTGCGGCGCTTCTCCGCCTCGGCCACAGCGGCCTCGGCGTTGGCCTTCTGAACGTCCTGGTCCGCCCGGGCCCGCGCCAGGATCGACGTCGTCACGACCTCGGGGAAACGCGGCGCGCCCGACCATTCCAGCCGGGTGATCTCGATGCCGTCGCCGCGCCAGCGGTTCGAGACCTCGCTGAAGGCGTCGCGGGCGATCTTCTGGTAGCCGCCGCCCAGCATCGACTCGACGGGCATGGTGGCCGCCGACCGCGCCACGGCCGTGCGGACCGCGTTGCGGATCTGGTTCTCCAGCAGGTAGTCCAGGTTGGCCCGGTACTTGGTGTAGACGCTGGGCGCGGCCGTCGGCAGGACGCGGACGCCGATATTGATGTCGCCCTTGATCTCCAGGCCGTTCTTGTCGACGAAGACCAGCTCCTCGTTTTCGCCGCCATCACCGTTGGTCTCGCGGGTGTAGCTGTATTGGCGTTCGATCACCGGATACTGGAAGATGCGCTCACCGGGCATGCGCAGGTGCCAGCCGGTGGCAAGGGCGTCGGCGGCCACGCCGGGCGCGCCGCCGGTCGGGAAGGCGCGGAACTTCACGCCGACACTGCCCGGCTCGACGGTCGTCGAGTGACATCCGACGAAGCCCAGCAGGGCCACGGCGCTGACGCCGATCAAGATGAAGCGCACCGCGCTGTTCGTGCTCATAGTGGTCTCTCCTGCGCCCGCCATCCCCCGGGCGCGTGGGGATGGGTGGGTCAGGCGGCCGGCGACTGCGCCAGGATCTCGGCGGCGCAGGCGTGATACTCGGTCAGGAAGACCTGGGCGGCTTTCGCCAGGCGCACCTTCACCTTGAATTGCGGGTCACGCTGAATGGCTAGGAACGTGCTGGGGTTCAGGACCGCACCCGCGCCTTCGGCGAAGTTCACCTGGTCCAGGAAGGCCTGCCAGTCGGTGACCCCCAACAGCATCGCGCTGGTCTTGATCGACGACATGCCCAGGGCAAAGTCGTGTTGGATCTTCATGACTTCATGTCTCCCCAGATGGCGTCGCTGGCCTGCTCGGCCGTGGCGTCGTCGTGCATTTCGATGATCAGGGCGGCGGACTGGTCGCCGTCGCGCAGGCGGACGGTCCAGGAGCCGGCGAGACCCAGGGCGCGGAGATCCTTCACCGCCCAGGCGAAGCGGTTGATGGCCGGCGTGGCGTTGGCCTCGCGGCGCTCGTCCGAGCCGGCGCCGATGCGGTCGCCGGCCTGGACGTCGGCCAGGGTGGTGTAGGCGGGCGCGGGTTTCATGCGCGGAACGCCTGCAGGGCGGTGACCTTCAGGCCCTTGCGGCCGTAGCGATCGGCGTGGGCGCGCCAGCTCTCCCACTCCTCGGGCGAGATCTTGTGCGCCCTGGTGATCTGGTCGGCCGACAGCTCGCCCCGGCGCTCGGCCAGCAGCAGCTCGTCCTTGCGCGCCGGCGTCCAGCGCGCGACCGGCAGCAGGCGCGGGTCAGGGTAGACGAGGCGGCGCTTGGCCATCACAGGTCCCCCAACAGCTCGGTGTTGGCGTTGCGGCAGCCGTACTCGACGCCGACCTCGACCAGCGGACCGTAGCCCTCGACGAAGGGGTTCGGCCCCATATCGATCAGCCCGCGCGCCGCCAGCTGAGCGATATGCTCCGCGTGCTGCTCGACGGTATCGAACTGGTAGTGGCTGGCCCTGAACTCGGCCATGAAGGCTTCGTCCAGCTTGCTGTCGTCGATCGTCACCTCGACGACCTGCGACACCAGCACCGAGAACTTGCGGACGGCCATGGTCAGGCCGCCTGCAGGGCGCTGCCCGAGGCGTCGCCCGAGAGGGCGCGGGCCAGGCCGATCAGGTGCTGGCGCGCGTGGCTGGGCGCGGCGACGAAGGCCTTGGCCATCTCGACTCCGCCGGCGACCGAGACCAGCTGCTGGGCGGGGTTGTCGATCGTCGCCGATTGCGCCGTCGACGCAGCGTCGTCCAGGCCTTCGAAGAAGTAGGAGATCGGGACCTGCAGGGTGCGGGCGATGTCCCAGAGCTTGGAGGCGCTGACGCGGTTGGCGCCGTTCTCGTACTTCTGGACCTGCTGGAAGGTCAGGCCGAGCGGCGCGGCTAGCGCGTCCTGGCCGAGACCCAGCAGGCGGCGCTGCATGCGGATGCGACCCCCGACGTGGATGTCGACCGGGTTTGGCTTGCGGGTTTCGTTGTTGGCGGTGTCGGTGGCCATAGGGGGCGTCCTTGTGGCGGTTGCGGAAAGAAAGGGCCCAGGCCGACAGGGTGCCGCCGTATCGGCCTGGGCAGGTGCGGCGCCGGCGGTGGGAGCCGGGCCGGGTGGGGCTAGCGCGCCGGCGGGTCGGCCTGGCGGCGAGGCGTTGCGCCGAAGCCAGCGGCGCTGTTGTCCAGGACGACCTTGTCCTTGTCCGCGATCACATCGAGGCGCTGTTCGTCGAACCAAGCGTCTTCGCGGGTCTTGCCATCGGCATCGACGGTCGGCGTCACGCCGACGCGGTTACAGCCGGTCAGGTAGGTGGTGTAGCTGGTGGCTACGCCCGAGAAGCCGGTGATCCGGTCCTTCACGGTGCTGCCAAGGATAGATTCAGCACGTTGCATCGGTACTTCTCCTTTGGTGGTGGATGTCAGGCGGCGGTGTCGCCGCGCTGGTGACTAGGCCGTCGGCTGAAGGCCCTGCAGGTGGCAGACGTCGGCCGGACGGAACACGCCGACCCTGTTCAGGCGGCGATAGCCCTCCTGGATCAGCAGAGCCTGCTCGCGGGCGTCGTCGAGCGCGTGGTGGAACACGCCTTCGCTGTGTTCGAGCTTCAGGCCGAAGAGGTCGTAGATCGTCCGGCAGTCGCGGCCGGCGTTGTAGCGCCAGGGCGGCTTGATGCCGGCGGCGCGGTAGGCCGCGCCCAGAAGGGTCTCGTCGTAGCTGGGCCCGTTGGACCAGAGGCGATCCGTCTCGTCAGCGACCGGCGCGTTGACGATGTAGAAGGCGCTGAACTCGGCCAGCACCTCCATGATGGGCCTGGTATCGACGTCGAGGGCCGCCCGGGCGACGGCGCGCTTGGGCGCATCCCACCACTCGACCGTGCCGGGATCTTCGATCAGGCCGATGGCCTTGGCGGATTCGCGGTCGATGGTCCGGTAGAACGTCCTGTCGGTCAGACCCGCGCCGGCGGGATCGAAGGCGACCGCGCCGATGGAGGCGATCGACGCCCCAGGGAAGTTCCCCCAGGTCTCCAGGTCGTGGCAGATGTGCAGCTTGATCACGCGGCGCTCCTTTGGGCGTGGATGTGGGCCAGCAGCTGGTGGCCCAGGTGTTCGGTGAAGGCGGGCGGGATCGCCTCGGACAGCTCGTCGAGCGTCATCCAGTCGATGCCCATGGCCTCGCTGGCGGCGGCGTTGTGGCCGCCCTCCCAGACGTCGCGCGTGCCCCGGCCGCCGCGCTTGGCGGCGCGGTTGCGGGCATGGCCGCCATAGACGCCGATGACCGGCTTGCGGTGGACGCACGGGCCTGGCGCGCTGATCGCGATGTTGCTCTCGAACAGGCGGTGACGCTCGAGGTGGTGGCCCTGGGCCCCGAGGCCGAACATCGAGCCGCACAGCTTGATCGGTTCGATCATGTCGAACGCGGCCATCTCGACGTTCTCGATGACGTAGGGCAGGCCCAGGCCCTGCAGGATCTTGCGGATGCGGCCGATTTCCTGGGGCCGACCCTTCGCGCCCTTGGCGTGGCGCAGGGAGCTGTACCCCTGGCACTCAGGGCTGGCGTGCACGGCGTCGGCCGCGGCGTAGAAGCCGGGCGCCAGGCCCCAGACGTCGGCCTGCATGAACTGGAACGGGTAGTTGGGCTGCGGGTCCCAATCGACGCCGATGACGTCGAACCCGGCCTGGTGGTAGCCCATGGCCACCCCGCCGGCTTTGCAGAAGAGGTCGATCAAGACGGGCCGGGTCATTGCACCAGCTCGAAATCAGGGGCCTCGAGGTAGGGCTGGTCCTCGGTGCGGACGGCCAGGGCCAGGGCCAGCGGCTGAACCCATATCGGCTCGTTCGACAGGATGAAGCTCGTCCCCGTCATCGCCATCAGCAGGGTCTTGCCCATGACGGAAGCGATCGCCGTCGCCGAGTCCGAGGGCACGGCGTTGCCGATGCGCTCGCGCTTGTCGGCGTCGCTCTTGCCCTCCAGCTGGAAGAACCAGGCGTCCTCGAGGTTGAAGAGAGACTGGAGCGCGGCCAGCTCGAGGGTGGTGAACGGGCGGTGCCAAGTGCCATCCAGCGCGCGGATCACCGCGACCAGGCGGTCCTTGGCGTCCGGCAGCGCCAGGGCGCGCATCACCTGGGCGTCGGGCAGCACGACCCTGGGGTCGCCGACGGACCAGAAGCCGTTGTTGTTCTTGGCGTAGGCCGGAACCGCGTTCGAGGCGTTGCGCCACGGCACGACCCCATAGTGGCCCTGGTTGGCGTAGGTATCGCGGTCCTTGTGCGCTAGGCCGATCGGCCGCGGGTCCGCGACTGACCAGCGGCCGTTGTCCCACGGGTGGGCGTTGGCCAGGACCGCGCCGGTGGTGTCGGTGTACTTGACCACGCCGTAGTGGTCGCAGCGCACGGTCTTGTAGGCGGTCAGCCCGATCGGGCGGGGATCGGCGACGCTCAACGCGCCCGAGCCGACTCGGTCGGAGCCCGTCACCGTCCCGGCCGATCCACGGTAGCCCACGACCCGCAGCTTGTTGCGGTGGCTGTTCTCGCCGAAGCCCGTGCGCGGGTCGGCGACCGAGAACATGCCCTGCAGTGGCGAACGGGCGGTCGTCAGGACGCCGGCGGTGTCGCGCCAGCGCATGACACCGGCCTGGCCGGTGGCCCACAGCTCAACGCGAGGGTCAGCGACCGCATAGGCGCCGTCGCCCGTGGTGCTGGCGCCGATCACCGTCCTGGACGCGCCCCTGTAGGGCGTGACGAGGTACTTGGTGTGGACGTAGTCGCTGCCGGGGTGTCGCGGGTCGGCGACGGCGGCGAGAGCCCCGCGCGCAGAGGTCACGACCGGGCCGGTGTTCTCCCAGGGCACGATCCGATAGACGTTGCTGAAGCGCGGTCCCGTGTCCTTGAAGCGAGGATCACTGATCGCGTAGGGACCCGTCCCGACCGAGACGTCGCCCTTGATGCAGGGCGCTGAACAGCTCCAGCGGCGCACGCCCAATTGAACGGACTTGTGGTGGCCGTCGACGCGGGGATCCGCGACCGAAAACACGCCCTGGCCTGGCCGCCCCTCGCGCACGACACCGGCCGTCGCGTTGAAGGCCTGAACGCCGTAGGCGCCGGGATGCCACTGGGCCGTCTCGCGCGGGTCCGCCACCGAATAGCGGCCGGTGGTCGCCTCGGCGTTGGCAGAGATCACGCCGGCGCTGGCGCCGTAGTGCAGGACGCCGAGCGTGCCGTCGCGCCAGGGGCGTTCGGGCATGATGCCGTAGTCGCGCAGGACGCCGTCCTCGACCACGAGATCCTTCAGTGACCGCCAGTCCTTGCCGGCCTCGACGAAAGCCAGGCGCACCCAGGTCTGCCATTGCAGCTTGGGCATGCGGTGCATGTCCGGGGCCCGGGGATCATCGGGCAGCGGCAGCTTGTCCAGGACTTCGCCGACGCCACGCAGGCGCTGCTTCGGCGGCTCGTACAGGAAGGGTTGCACCTTCGCGGCGTGGCGGGCCACCAGCAGGAACCGCTTGCGGCTCTGGGCCAGGCCGCCCAGCTCGCCGCAGTCATGGGTCGTCTCGGCCACGGCGTAGCCGTAGTAGCGAAGCATCGAGATGATCTGGTCGAGCAGGTGGCGGCCGCGCGTCGCGATCCGGGGCACGTTCTCGAAAATGATCAGTTCGATCGGGTCGTCCTGATAGGCCTCCAGGGCGAGCCATAGGCAGCGCAGCGTCAGCTCGTTCAGCGCCTGGTACTTGACCGTCTTACTGACTTCCTCGGCCAGCAGGCCCGAGAAGCCCTTGCACGGCGCCGAGATGAACAGGATGTGCGGGTGCTTGTGCTGGAAGGCGGCGTGCAGATCCTGGGGCGTCGCCTCGACGAAGTCGGCTGGCGGGGCCTTGTCGTGGAAGCGGCGATACTGGTCGACCGTGAACAGGTCGCGGACCGTACCGGGTGTCCCGGTCATGCGTCCGAAGTCACGGATCGCTGCCGGATCGACGTCGATCCCACCGATGCAGTTGAAGCGCGCGCGCAGGTTGCCGACGCGGGCTTGGCCGTTGTTGAAGCCCCGGGCCCCCGCGCCCAGGCCGCAGGCCAGGTGGGCGTGGTTGATGTCGACGTCGACGACGAGGGAGCTCAATGTGCGCCCTCCGACAGGGCGACGACGCCAGCGACCCTCACGCGCAGTTCCCTGCACATGGCAGGTCCAGTGTCGGGCTTGCCGGAGGCGTGGCCCAACGAAAAGGCGTCGGCGTCGAAGTGGCCGATCACCGCCTGCTGGCAGGCCAACGAGATCAGGTAGTCGGCGTGGACAACACCTGCTTCCGGGATCGTGAGCAGGTCGACGACCGGCGGCGCGTCGCCTTCGTCAGCGCGGATCCGCCGTTCGGCTTCCGCAAAGAGGTCCGCCAGCTGCGCGCGGGTGATCGTGAGCGTGGTGATGCTAAGGAGGGCCACTAGAGGAACGGTCCTTGAAGCCAGAGGGCGATGTGCAGGACGCCGGCGACGATCGCGGCGACCACGACGGGGATGGCCAGGGGGTGACCCCAGCGGAGCAGGGGCTTCACGAGCCGGCGGCGTGGTAGAGGTCGAAGACGGTCTTCCCGAAGAAGAAGGCTCCGATGACCCCGGTGGCAGCCAGGATGATCAGATCCTCGCCGAACCTCTGGACCAGGCCTTCGAAGACGCGGGCCCACCACGGCCGGCTAGGCTCGACCAGCTTCTGGCGCTCGAGGCGGCGCAGCAGCTCGGTCAGGCTGGGCTCGCGGGCGCTGATGCTGGTCGAGATGGAACGGGCTTCGACGTGGCCGACGTAGGGGTAGGGCTGGGGCCGCGCATCCGCTTCGCGGATCGCCGCCAGCTGCTCGCTGGTCAGGGCCCGGCCGCACAGATCCTCGGTGATGTCGGGATTGACGCCCCAGTAGACGAAGATCGATGCGGCCTCGGCGGGCGTCAGCTCGGTGATGACCTTCGCGCCGCTCTGGGTCGCCCAGACGATGCGGGTCGCGGGAGTCGGCGCGCGCGCGGCGCGCAACGGCACAGGATTGCCCAGCAGGGGCTGCTTGCGGGCCATGGTCACGCCCCCGTCCAGCGGTAGACGCGCACCATGTGGCGCTGCAGGCGGGCGAGCTGCGTGTGGATCTTGGGCGGTTCGGGCGCCCAGCACCCGGCGAGCAGGGCGCCGCGATCGTCGTTCGGTGGACTCACCAGAACCTCGGCCGTCGGGCCGACGCCGACGTGGACGATGACGTCGCCGCGCCGGAACTCGCGGTAGTCATAGCGGCCGACCTGGGTCAGCCCCCACTCCTCGAGCATGTTGGCGACGCGCTCGTTCCACGGCTCTTCGTCGGGCCAACCCTGGTAGCCGTAGAGGTCGTTCAGCGCGCTGTGGGTGGCGTGCTCGGCGCAGAGGCGGATGAAGCCGAAGCCGTCGACGCCGTCGGCGCCGCGCCCGCCCGGCTTGTAGCCGATGCCGGCCTTCACGACCGCCTCGGCGGCTTTGGCCATGATCGCGGCCCGCGATAGGCCGAGGCCGCCGAAGCTGGCCAGGTTCAGCGGTGTGAACTGGTCACGATCCGCACGCTCTTTGGTGGTGGCGTCCACGATGGTCTCCCCCGATGGTCGAGGAAGATCGTGAGAAATTCACGACGCCATGTCAATGCTTATCGTGAAAAAATCACGACATCGCTAGTTGAGGGTTGCTGACCGCACGGTGTAGGACCCGTTGGAGGAGGTGCACGACGCTTCGCCAGAAAAGCGGCTCCGGATCGGTACGCCGTAAGAGTTTTGAGCATCGACCTGGCCGATGATCAGGTACTCGTGCACGCCGGTTGTGATCGTTGTGACTTCGATAAATTTAGCTGTGCTCGGCGCTTTCAGTTGGCCGCGGATCGCGTCCTTGACCGCCTTTTCAGCGCCGATCGGCATGCATGCCAGGTCCGAGCAACCCGTCAGCATTGTCGCTCCCGCCAGTGCTGCGGCTAGAAAAACGGCGCGCATCAGGCGGCCGTATGGTCGAGGCGAATGATCTTCTCCGCCTGGTGTGGGGGCGCGATCCAAGCGATGTGTGCAACCCAGACTAGGCGCTGATCTTCGAGCGTCGGCGCCTGCAGCGATTGCAGGTCGTAGACGTCCTTGTTGCTGCCCTTCATCAGTCGCTTGAACACGATCTCGCCGCTCTCAAGCTGGCAGAATACCAGGCGATGAAGCATGTCCTTCGTCGGCTCAGGCAGGCGCTCGTCGTAGTAGATCAGCGATCCGTCATCGACGACGCTTCTATAGGCGTGGCCTTCGACCTTCAAGATCACGACGTCCTCGCTGGCCCCCGGCGGGATAGGGGCATACTCCCTGGCCTGGCCGGAGGTGAAAGCGACCGAGTCGTCCGGCATGGCGCCCAGCTTGCCGACGATGCGGCCCATGCGCTCGCTCGGCCCGAACATCAAAAACTCAGGCGTCGTGCGGAACTTCTTTGCGAAGACCTCGGCCTTCTTTCTAGAGAACGGACTCGTGCCGTTCTCATGCTGGATATAGGTGTTGCGGCTTAGCCCTAGGGCCTCGGCGGCGTCGGTCGCCGTCTCGTAACCGGCGCCCTCGCGGGAGGCCTTGAGCCTCGCTCCGGCCTCTCGGTTCTTCTGACGGGTTTTGGCGTCGGTCGTGGACATTTCACGATTTTACCGGCGCTGATCGTGAATGGTTCACGATCTGGGCTTGACCTTTCATCGTGAAAATTTCACGATGCTTGGCATGAGCGAGCGATCTCACCGACAAATCCTGGAAGACGCGGGCGGCGTGACGCCCGTTCGCAGGCAACTGGCGAGCGTCGGCATCGACCTGCCGGATCCGACGGTCCGTTCATGGCCGCTCGGCGGCGAAGGTGCAGGCTCGATCCCGCCCGAGTACTGGCCGTCCCTGGTCCAACTGAAGATCGCCACCCTCGAGGAGCTGGCGCGCGCCGCTGAGGCCCGCAAATTTCCCGAATTGGCCGCCGAGAGACGCGCCGTGATTTCCGAAGAAGGCGCCGCCGCATGAGCGCGCGCCTCGTCCCTTTCCCCGGTGGTGTCGAGCCCTCCCGGGAAAACAGCGCGGTCGGCATCCTCCCGCCGGCCGCGCGCCCACCTCAGAAGAGGTCGCAGGCCCGGCAATCGTCGCAGCGCCGGCGGATCCACATGCGTTCGATGGTGTCCGGGTGCAGCGCGAACCCGTCGCGGGCCTTGGGACCCTTGAGCGACTTTAGCCGCTTGCGGGTCTGCTTGCGGCACTTCTCCGGCTTGGCCGGAACGGACGCGGCCAATGGGGCCGGGCCCCTGACGCTTAAACTGGACACCTACGCGCTCCCCCGAACTCTGGTCGAGGGAATTCACGCACACAATCTTAAGGTACGCAAGTTCTACGTGTGCCGCTTTCGGGTATCGCGTTTTCGTTTGTGCCGCTCCTCGGCCCTGGCCCGCGCCCTCACGGACGCCTGGCGCAGCCATTTCACGGCGTCCTTGCGCGTTTCGCTGTCCTGTTCGGGCGCGGCGTTCGGTCGCAGCTCGGCCACGACCGAGGCGGCCTGGGCGAGCAGCTGGTCCATGACCTTCTGCACGTACCCCGGCTTGCGGATCTCGCCGACGGTCAGCATGGCCTCCAGGATCAGATCCTGGCGGGATGAGGGTAGCGAAAGCGGGGCTTTGGACTCGTGCGGCATGGGACTGATCGGTAACCCGACATGGTCGGGTTGTGGTACAGCCACCGGTTTCACTGCGTCCAAAAATCGCGATTTTCTCCCCGATATCAGTCATCTAGCCGTCATTCTTCGCGTGCGGCGGGAAGGTCCGTGCTGGAGCACGCTTCGCGGGCGCTCATTCGACGACCGTCGGGCGAGGGGGCAAGGGCGCGGCGCGCGCCCCGTCAGCGCCTCGGCGCAGCAGGCCGACCGCCAGCGCCAAACCGGCCTTGCTGTAGAGCCGCACGCCCGCGGCCTTGGCCGCCTGACGCATGGTCTGGATCGTTGTGGTCTTGCGCGTGGCCATGGCCCCCTCGGCTTGATTGCGGGGTCACGATGAGGCCCGCCGTCATCAAAGTCAGTCTCCTGGAAGGGAACGAAATCGGTCGCGATCCGGGCCTCGCCGGTCGCCTGCGCGACTTCCTCGTCCAGAAACACCCGCACCACACCGCCAAGTCGGTTCAACAGGCGCTTGCCGCCTTGGGCGTCGAGGTTGGGCTGGACGCGATCAAGAAATGGCTGACCGGCGCCTGGCCGTCCTGGCCCTCGCACGTCGAGGCCCTGCTGGGCGCCTACGGCCAGGATCTGGTCGAGGCCGTGTTCCTGCCGGCCGTGATGTCTGCCGAAGACCTGCAACTGGCGCGGATCGCCCGTGACGAAGCCGAACTGGCCATGCGGCGCGAGCGCCTGCTGGCCCACCAGCACCGGAGGCGGCTCCTTGCCCAAGCTCGCTAAGCGCATCGCCCTGACCGCCGTCCTGCTCGGCCTCGAGCTGGTCGACGGCGTCGCCCTCGTCCTGCGCTCGGTTCGCGCCAGCGACTGGGCCAACGACCGCTGGGAGCGGGCCTACCGACGTCTGGACGGGCTGGTGAACGGCCCCTCGTAGGCCGTCCGCCACCGTCAACGGGAAAGACCGCACCCAGAAACGCGGTCGGGGTTAGGTTTTAGGGGGATGGCGCGATGGCCAACCGGAATCCGTTGCAGGTGTTCTACGACAAGGTCGTCGAACTCTTCGCTGAACGCGACGAGATCAATCAGCGGATCGCTGAGACGAAAGCCGCCGCTGCCAAGCGCGGGTTCTCGAAGAAGGTGCTCAACAACGTGCTGCGACGCGCGAAGTTGACGCCCGAACAGCGCGAGGAAGAAGACGCGCTGACCCAGATCTACGAAGGCGCCCTGGGAATGTTGGGCGGAACGCCTCTCGGCGAGGCCGCTCTGCGCCGACTTTCCGAGGAGCGCAAGCGCCGGCCGGAAGGCGGTGACGATGAAGACTCCGAGCTGCCGTTCAGCGACGACGACGAACAGGAGCCGCCCGGCGGCGCCAGCGGTGACGTCGTTGCGGACGATCCCGTCGTCGAGGACAGCCAGGATGAGGCCCGAGCGAAGGGCGCGGCCGCCGCTCAGTCCGGTCAGCCGGTCCTGGCCAACCCCTACAAGCCGCGCACCAAGCAGCGCGGGTGGTGGGACGAGGCGTGGTGCCAGGCCAGCGGCTCGGACGGCATGGACATCCCCGAGGCCTGGCGTCCGACGCCGAAGCCGAAGAAGGGCGGGCCGAAGCCCGAGGGCGAAGGTGGCGAGGGCTCGGAAGGCGGTGACGCGTGAGCCGCGAAAACCGCACCATGAAGCCGACGCCGTTGAGCGACCTGCTGAAGCCCCCGTCGCTGGACGCCAAGCTTGAAGCGCTGAAGCAGTACGGCGACCTGCGGATGCCCGACGAAAGCGAGCCACCGATCCTGAACCCGCCGGTCCGCGAAGCCCTGCACCAGTTGATGCTGGAGCTTTCGACCCCGCCCGAAGAACTGGCGTTGGTTGGAGTGAAGGCACGCCTGCGCGGGATCTTCGACGGCCCGCCGGGCACCGGTAAGACGACGTTGATGCACCACATCGCCGCCCGCTTGGGTCTGCCGATGCTGGTCGTTGAGGCGGCCAATGTGGCGTCGAAATACGTCAACCAGTCGGCCGAACAGGTCGCGAAACTCTTCGCCTTGGCCCGTGAAGTCGACGTCGTGCTGTTCCTGGATGAGCTGGACGCCCTGGCGACCAATCGGTCCGACAACAGCGGCTCGGTCGGCCAAGAGGGCAACAAGGTCGTCATCGCCCTGCTGCAAATGCTGGACCGGCACGACGGGATGGTGTTCGCCGCGACCAATCGGCGCGATATCATCGACCCGGCCATTTGGCGGCGCTTCCAGGTCCAGATGACCGTGGACCTGCCTGAGCCCGAGCAGCGCTTCGCGATCGTGAAGCGCTACAGCAAGCCGCTCGACATCGACGACGAGACGATCGGCCGGATCTCGGCGGTGCTCGAGGGCGCGTCACCCGCGCTGATCAAGAACGTCATGGAGAGCGTCCGCCGCGACCAGATCATCGGTCCGAAGCTGAAGCAGGACATGTCGATCGTCGCGGTGTTTCGCCGGATTGCCGCCTCGTCGGCGCCGGCGGACGAGGGCGACCAGCCCCCGCTCTGGGCCCGGCCAGAGTCCGCTCTGGCTTATCTGGCCGACGCGCCCTGGCCGCCCGCTCTGCCGAAGGCCGCCTGATGCGCGTGCCGGCGTCCCATCCCCTGGCGCAGCAGGCGCTGGCTCAGCTGCGGGGCGGTCCCAAGGATCGCCGCGGCGACCGCGCGTTCGCGCTGATCGCGGGGGAGAAGACGCCGGCGCCCAAGCGCAAGAACAAGTACGGCGCGGTCCGGACCAAGTTCGACGGCATCTGGTTCGACTCCGCGCACGAGGCCCGGCGCTGGGGCGTCCTGAAGCTGATGGTGCGCGCCGGCGAGATCGACCAGCTGGAGCGCCAGGTGGTTTTCGAGCTGGGCGGTGACCCGCTGATCACCTATCGCGCCGACTTCCGCTACCGCGTGATCGCCACCGGCGCGGTGGTCGTCGAGGACGCCAAGTCCGAGGCCACGGCCCGCGAGAAATCCTACCGGCTGAAGAAGAGCCTGATGGCCAGCATCCACAACATCAAGATCAAGGAGGTCTGACGTGGCCGGTTTCCCGTGGACCGACGAAAACAAGCTTCTGGCCGCCGACTGGTTCGTCAAGGATGAGCTGTCGTGCTCGCAGATCGCCAGGAAGCTGTCCGAAAAATACAAGCATTCTGTCACGCGCAACGCCGTGATCGGCATGCTGTCGCGTAGGGGCATCACGACCGATAGCCGCGCGGCCAAGCCCGAGAAGCCCCGGACCTTCAGCCGATCGGTACCTGTCGCGCCTCGGCCGCCGCCGGCCCAGGCCAGTCTCGGCCCCAAGACCTATCCGGGCGGCCCCCGCGCGGTGCTGACGCCCGAAGCGGCGGCGCCTGACGTCGTTCCCATCGGCAAGCCACCCCTGCCCATGCCGCCGCCAGAACTGGTCGTGGTCGGCCAGGCGGTGCTGCTGGTGGACTTCGTGCGTGGCGATGACGGAGTCCTGGTCGATCGCGGCCTGAAGGCCTCGTGCTGCAAGTACCCGGTCGGCCCGACTCCGCCGATCGGCGAGATGCACCTGCAGCTTTTCTGCGCCGCGGGCACCGGCGACCCGATGCGGCCGTATTGCGACTGCCACGAGCGCGTCGCCTGGAAGCCGTCGAACCCCGCCAGCAAGGCCAAGGTCATCAAGGCGGCCATCGGCGCCGCACACCGCGACATGGTGGCCCGGAACCGCGTGCGCGGCCCGAACAGCTCGCGCGCCGTGATCTAGGCGATGGAGGGGGCGATGACCGAGACCACCAAGAAAATCTCCTGGTTGATCCCGACGGAAGCGGCTCGGGCCCTGGCCATGTCGCCGGGGATCGAAGCGATCGTCGCCCTCGAGCTGCGCCGCCGCGCGACCTTCCGTCCGCACGCCGAGCTGTCGCTGAACGAGACCGGGTTCTCGGCCGACCTCCAGTACGACGATCCGGCCTATCCCGGCCAGGTGCTGCACCTGGCGGTCCAGCTGTCGGCCGTGCCGAAAGAGAACGCCTTCATGCAGCCCCGCATGGAAGGGGTGCGGACGTGATCGGATCGACAGCAGAGCAAGCCGGCTACATCGCCGCCGCCGCCGTAGACAAGGCGTCTCAGAAGTTCGGGGTCGAGGTGGCGAAATCGCTCGCGATCGCGTTCTTGTGCGCCTGGGCGGTCGCATTGAAGCGCCTGCTCGGCCCGAAAGCCGCGAGCGAGATTGTCTACCAGGTCGCCGACCAGGTGGCGGCGCCGGAGGAAGACGTTTGACCGTCTCCATCCTCGTCGGCGACTGCCTGGCCCAGCTGCGCGCCCTACCCAGCAACAGCGTTCACACCTGCATCTGCAGCCCGCCGTATTTCCGGCTGCGCGACTACGACGTCAAAGGCCAGATCGGGCTGGAGAGGACGCCGGCCGCCTACATCAAGAAGCTGGTCGCGGTGTTCCGCGAAGTCCGCCGGGTCCTGCGCAAGGACGGCACGCTGTGGGTCAACATCGGCGACAGCTACGTCTCGGTCGGCGGAACAGCGGGCCGCCAAACCGGACAGAAGTTCGCCGATCGGCGTCGCGGCAAGGAAGACATCTGCAAGGGGGCGCGGATCAAGACTGCATCGCGGAAAGGCGCGGGGTTGAAGCCCAAGGATTTGATCGGCATCCCGTGGATGCTGGCTTTCGCACTGCGTGAGGATGGATGGTTCCTGCGCCAAGACATCATCTGGAACAAGCCGAACCCCATGCCCGAGAGCGTGGAGGATCGCTGCACCAAGTCGCACGAGTACATTTTCCTGCTGAGCAAGTCTCGCCGGTACTACTTCGACGCGGGTGCGATCGCTGAACCGATCACGACCGATCCGAAGGAGCGCTACGAACAGCGCGCGAGGGTGACCGGTCGGGGAGAACAGGCAGCCGCGGCAGCCCGGGGTCAGGATCGGGACAAGTCAGGTGGCTTTCCGCCAAGGCGCCGCTCAGGAAACCTGGCAAGGAAACCCGGTGCCGCACGTGGTTGTCCGGACGGAACTGGGGCCAATGTCTGCGGCTCTATTCCTTGGGAGGGGTCTGAGCGGAACAAGCGTTCGGTGTGGACCGTGGCTTCAAAGCCTCTGAAGGTCGCGCACTTCGCGGCCTATCCGCCTGAGTTGATCACCCCATGCGTGTTGGCGGGAAGTCCACGGGGGGGGGTAGTACTCGACCCGTTCGGCGGGGCCGGCACGACAGCGCTGGTCGCCGAACGGCTGGGGCGCGACTCCATCCTGATCGAACTCAATCCCGACTACGCGGCCATGGCCCAGCGTCGTCTGAAGAACGAGCTGGCGATGGTGTCTGGGGCGGACGACCGGCGCGGCCTCGAGCCGCTGCCGTTGTTCGACGGGGCTGCCGCATGACGGTCCAGCCCTTCCTGATCGGCGAAGGCTGGATGGAGATGAAAGATGGCGACGCATCGTGCCGCGCCATCTTCGACCGCCACTACAGCCGCTACGTCTATGCAGACGGCCGCCGACCGAAGCTGATCGTTGGCCCTGGCGAGAAGCTGGTTCTGATGACCGCCGACGGTGGGGCTCTGTGTGCCTGGCGCAAGTTCATCAACGACGCCGGTCAGGAAGGGGTGAATTGCGCCATCTTCCGGCGAGAGGGCGGCGACGTCGCCTCCGCGATGCTGACCTCGGCGATGGACCTGGCCTGGGATCGCTGGCCGGGCGAGCGGTTCTACACCTATGTCGATCCACGCGGCGTCGCGCCTACGATCAGAGCCTCGCGCCCGACATGGGGCCACTGCTTCTACCAGGCAGGCTGGCGGTTTGCCGGCTTGACCAAAAAGCGCCTGCACATCCTGGAAGTCCCCACGGCCGAAACTCGCGCTGCCGAGGCCGCTGCAGAAAAAGCGCAGCGGGAGGCCGCATGAGCCGCTTCGACGACCACTTTATCGACGAGCTGAAGGCCCGGCTGCGGCCCTCGGACGTGATCGGCAAGACGGTGAAGCTGCGCCGCGCCGGGCGCGAGTATTCCGGTCTGTCGCCCTTCACCAAGGAGAAGAGCCCGTCGTTCTTCGTCAACGACGAGAAGGGCTTCTACCACTGCTTCTCCAGCGGCAAGCACGGCGACATCATCGAGTTTCTGGTCGAGACCGAGCGCCTGTCGTTCCCGGAGGCGGTCGAGCGCCTGGCCGCCGAGGCGGGCATGGCCTTGCCGGCGGCCGACCCGCAAGCGGCCGAGATGGACCGGCGCCGCGCGAGCCTGACCGACTGGCTGGATCTGGCCACCACCTGGTTCGAGGCGCAGTTGCGCCGGCCGGTGGGGCAGGGCGCCCGAGCCTATCTCGAGGGGCGCGGCCTGCCCGAGAGCGAGTGGTCGCGCTTCAAGATCGGCTATGCCCCGGAAGGCCGCACGGCCCTGAAGGACTATCTGGTCGCCAAGGGCGCTCGCCCGGGCGAGCTGGTCGCCGCGGGGATCCTGGTCGACGAGGAGAACGGCACGGCGCCGTTCGACCGCTTCCGCGACCGGATCATCTTCCCGATCACCGATGCGCGCGGGAAGATCATCTCGTTCGGCGGCCGGGCCCTGAACCCGTCGGCGAAGGCCAAGTACCTGAACGGGCCGGAGACGGTGCTGTTCGACAAGGGTCGCACGCTCTACGGCCTGTTCGAGGCCCGGCGGATTCAACACGCCGGCGGCGTCGACGCCGACCTAGCGGTGGTCGAGGGCTATATGGATGTGATCGCCTGCCAGCGGGCGGGGATCGCGGCCGTCGCGCCGATGGGCACGGCGCTGACCGAGGGCCAGATGCTGGCGCTGTGGCGCTTCCATCACGAGCCGACCCTGTGCTTCGACGGCGACGCCGCCGGCCAGCGCGCCGCCTGGCGCGCGATCGAACGGGCGCTGCCGCTCCTGGAGCCGCGGCGGACGTTCAAGTTCACCCTGCCCGTGGGCGGCAAGGACCCCGACGATGTGCTGCGCGAGCAGGGCGTGGCCGCGCTTGTCGCCCAACTTCGCCAGACGCGGCCGCTGGTCGAGCTGCTGTTCGAACACGAGCGCGCCGTCGACGCCTTGGCGACGCCGGAGCAGCGCGCCGGCCTGCGCGGGCGCCTTCGCCTCGCCGCGCGGACCATCCAGCACGCGGACCTCTCCAGCGCCTACATGCGCGACCTGATGGGCCGCTATGACGCCCAGTTCCAGGATCTGCGCCGGGGCCAAGGCCCGCGCGGGCGTTGGGCGGCGCCGAAGGCCGGCGCCACGCCCGAGCTGAAGGTCGCCGCGTCCACCCTGGCGAGCGGTCGGCCGACCATCGACACGATCCTGGCCAAGTCCGAGGTCTCGCCGGCGGAGTCGGCGCTGTTCGACCTGCTGACCGAGCAGGAAGACGTCGATCGCCGCATCGCTGACGCCCGCGCGCGCCTGGCCGAGCCCGGCGCGCTGGACGAGCTGGTGGCGCTGAAGGCCGAGCGCGGGCGCGTGGCCGAGGCCGTGAAGGCCGCGAGATTTCAAGATCAGGGAGCAGCCGCATGATCTTCTCGGATGCGGAAGAACGCGTGCGCGCCGCGACGGTAGCCATGCTGCGGGCCGAGTTCCCAGCCGCCAGGATCATTCACGAGCTGGAGATCGGCGGCGCCAGGCTGGATGTCGCCGCGATCGACCACGACCGGATCGTGGTCTGCGAGATCAAGTCCGAGAAGGACAGCCTGAAGCGGCTGGCGCATCAGTCAAAATTCGCGCTGTCGGTCAGCGACGACTACCGCGTGATCTGTACGTCGAAGCACGTCGACCAGATCCTGGGCTTCCGCGAAATCTACGTGACGGTCGATGGGCGCCAAGTCGTCAACAAGAACTTCAATGAGCACTTGCGCGCTGCGACGGTCTGGCTTGAGAGCGGCGGCCAGCTCCAGAAGGTGAGCAAACCGCTGAAGTGGTACGGCCGCCGCCGCATCCTGGCCGAGTCCGTCCTGAGCCTGATGCACGTCCATGAGGTGAAGGCGGCGTTGCGGCATCTGGGCGCCAAGTCGCGCTGGACCGGCTCCGACCTTTGCACCTTCGCGATGGAGCACATGTCGGGTGGCGATATTCGGCGCCTGGTCTGCGCCAGCCTCCGCGCCCGCCGGTTCGCGCGCGCTGACGACCCCTTCACCATCGGAGAAGTGTCGATGAGTTTCAGTACTGCCGTCGTCCATGGCTGACGGCTCGCAATCCTTCCCCGCGGCGGTCCTGCCGCACAACGTCCAGACCGAGATGGCCCTGGTGGGCATGCTGCTGGCCGACAACCAGGCGGTCGAGCGGATCGACTGGCTGACGCCCGCAGCATTCCACGACCCGTTCCTGGAGCGCCTGTTCACCCGCGTGGTCACGACGATCCGCAAGGGTGAACTGGTCGAGCCCCGCCTGGCCCACGACTGGCTGGTCGGCGATCCCGCGTACGAGGAGCTGGGCGGCCTGGCCTATCTGGCCCAGCTGGTCGAGTTCGCCCCGCCGGCGTCGATGGTGGTCAGCTATGCCCGTCAGTTGCGCACCCTGCTGCGCCGCCGGGAGATGATCCGGATCGGCAACGAGATGGTGCTGGCCGCTGGCCAGGCGATCGACGAGGACGAGGTCGACGGGGAGCTGGAGCGGGCCCAGCAGGGGCTCTACAACCTCGCCGAACACGGCGACGTGCGCGGCGGCTACGTGGCCTTTGGCGACGCTCTGCGCGGCGCTGTCGAGATGGTGGCCAAGGCCTACGGCAGCGCCGGCGGGGTGGTGGGCGTTTCGACCGGGCTGTCGGACATCGACCAGAAGCTGGGCGGCATGCACCCGTCCGACCTGATCGTCCTGGCCGGCCGCCCGTCGATGGGCAAGACGGCCCTGGCCACCAACATCGCGTTCAACGTCGCCAAGCGCTACGCCTACGAGGTGCAGCCGGACGGCTCGCGCAAGACTATCCAGGGCGGCGTGGTCGCCTTCTACTCCCTGGAAATGAGCGCCGAGCAGCTGGCCCTGCGGATGCTGGCCGACGCGTCCGGCGTTTCGGGTGATCGCCTCCGGAAGGGTGAGATCAACGCCAGCGAGTTCGGGCGGGTCCGCGACGCGGCCATGGAGATCCAGGAAGCGCCGCTCTACATCGACGCGACCGGCGGCCTTTCCATCGCGAAGCTGTGCGCCCGGGCGCGCCGGCTCAAGCGCCAGGTCGGCCTGGACCTCGTCGTGGTCGACTACCTGCAGCTGGTCACGGGAACGGACCTGGGCCCCAACAGCAATCGGGTGCAGGAAGTCAGCCAGATCACCATGGCCTTGAAGGCGCTGGCCAAGGAACTTGGCTGCCCGGTGATCGCGCTTTCGCAACTGTCGCGGATGGTCGAGCAGCGCGCCGACAAGCGGCCGATGCTGTCGGACCTGCGGGAGTCGGGGTCGATCGAGCAGGACGCCGACATCGTCGCGTTCGTCTACCGCGAGGCCTACTACGCCGAACGCACCGAGCCGCGCGAGGGCACCCCTGAACACCTCGAGTGGCAGCGGCTGATGGAGGAGGTGATCGGCCTTGCCGAGGTGATCATCGCCAAGCAACGGCACGGTCCGATCGGCACCGTCAAGCTGGCCTTCGACGCCGACACGACGAAGTTCTCAGACATTCAGAACAGACGCCACCAGTAGCGGGATCACGATGACGCACGCCCAATTGCCCGACCCGCTTACCTCGACCGACTGCGATCTGCGCGGCCTGCCGTACATGCCGTTTGAGGTGCAGAACATCCTGATCTCCGACCTGGTCCTGCTCTCGACCGGAGACGAGTTCAAGGCCGCCATGCTGCTGCGCGCGGCCTCGTGGAGCCGGATCCCGGCCGCATCCCTTCCGGACGAGCCGCGCGCCTTGGCCAAGCTGGCCGGCGTCGACTTCTGCGATTGGGAGAAGGTCAAGGATCGCGCCCTTCATGGCTGGGTCAAATGCTCGGACGGGTTCCTCTACCACCCGGACGTCGCGGATCGGGCGATGAACGCCCTGCCGGATCATCAGGTCTTCCAGGAAAAGCGGTCGGGCGACGCGGCCCGCAAACGGCGCGAGCGCGACGATCGCCGGCGCCTGTTCGAAGAAGCTTCGGGTCTGAACCTGTCGGTCGCCTTCAACACCAAGACGAGCGACCTGCGCCGGTTGGTGGCGGACGCCATGGTCACGCGTGACCAGCGTGACAAGTCACGCGTGACAAGTCACGGCGAACAACGTGACCAAGACCGTGACCGTCCCCATGACATGTCACGATCTGAAGCTGTGACGGGTCACGAAAAAGTCACGGCTAGAAAGGGAAAGGGAAAAGAAGATTCCCCCCAACCCCCCACGGGGGGCGATCGTGACAGGTTCGACGAGGCATGGTCGGTCTTGCACGACAAATCCCGTGGTCCGGCGGACATGGGCATGGCGCGGACCTTGTGGCGGGAGTTCATCGCTAGCGGCGAGATCGACGCCGACGGGCTGTTCGCGGCGACGAAAGCGGTCTCCGACGTCGTCTTCGCCTCGGGCGGTAAGCAGCCGATGAAGGCCTTCCACCGTTGGCTCAAGCTGCGCGAATGGCAGAACTGGGCGCCGACGGGCGGGCAGCCGAAGAGCCACTGGACGGGGCCGGATCACATCCGTGACGCGATCATCGCCCAGGTCGCCAAGACCCGCTGCAGCCGCAAGGAAGGCGAGGCCTTCGCCGCCAGCTGGCTCGACAGCGTGACGACGTGGAGCGACGTGCCTGCGGCGATCGTCTGCCTGGCCACAACGGTCGAGAAGAAGCTGCGGACCACGGTCGGCAAGATGCTGGTCGACGAGTTCGGCGTGCAGGTGATCGTCAAGGCCGCCGGGGAGGCCGCCTGATGGGTTGGTTCGAGTTGATCATCGGCCTCCACGTCATCGTGCTTGCTGTTGGCGCTGCGTTTTTGGCGCGTCGAATGCGGCGAGCGAAGCGTCTTGATCGTGCCCTTTTCGAGATTCGGCGCGACGAGATGAAGCGTCGGAACGCTGAGCTGTTCGCGCGCTACGACCGGAAGGTGGGCCGCTGATGGCCACGATCACATGGAGCGTCGAGGACTTCCGGACCGGCAAGCGCTGGGACGGCGCTGCCGAGAACGTCATCACGGCCAAGTACGAAGCGCAGATGGCCATAGACGCCACTGGCCGGAAGGCTCTGGCCGGCATCAAGGCGACGGTCGTTCGGTCGCCCAGAACTGGGGCGCCGACCCTGTGGCACGCCCGGTCGATCGCGCAGCGGTTCGGCCCCGACAAGCTGACATGGGATGAGGTAAAGGCCGATGCGTGAACCGACGATCACCTGCGGGGTCCTGGACTGCCGGATCACCGGCCGGCCGACCTTCGGGCGCAAGGCCTTCTTCTGCACCAAGCACGTCGGCCTGGCCTGCGATGACAGGTCCCTGAACGAGTACACCGGCCTGGCCGGAGAGCGGCGGCGCCTCGAGGCCCGCTGTACGGCCAAGCCGCACCTGGGCGCGGCCTCGTCCAGCCGGGGTCTCGGCCGCGCGACCTTCCTGGAGACCAACAGCTGGTCCCGCCTGGTCGACCAGATCAAGGCGAAGTTCGAATTGAAGCCGGGCGTGGAGTTGGGGTGATGGCGAAGTCGGGGGCGAGACGAGGCATTTTCAAGCCGGGCTTTGACGGGCCAAGGGACGAGACCCTGGGCCTGCCGGGCCGCGGCCAATCCGTGCCGGACGAGGGGGCGATCGACGCGCTGGAGGCGCGACTCCACCGGGCCATGCTGACCCTGACCACGCTGAGCGGCGACGGGCCGTCGGCGGTGCGCAGCGGCTGGCCGGACCATGTGATCGAACTGGCCGACCGGATCGAACGCGAGAAGGACGGCGACAAGCCGAAGCGGAAGTTCCGGCCCACCGGCGCCGACGTCGACGACCTGCTCGGCGCCCTGGCGCTGTTGGAGGGGCTGCGGACCGAGATCTACCAGCTGGTGCGCTACAAGGCGCTCGACGACTTCTACCTCGAGGACGGCGCGTCCTGGACCGACCTGGGCGACCAGTTCGGGCGCAGCGACAACTGGGCCCGCGAAACCTATCGCCGGGCCATGCTGCAGGCCGCCAAGCGGACCGGGATCGTGTTCTCGGCGCCGGAGGGTTACGCGGTCGTGGCGATCTGCACGATGGTCGAGGGCACGCTGTTCACGCACCTGTCGATCAGCGCCGACCCGCGCCAGGCCCTCTACGACATGAAGGCCCGGAACCCGACCGACATCGTCGACAGCTTCGCCGTCTGGACCAACGATCGGGCCACGGCGAAGGTCGTGCTGGACCAGGTGAAGGCCCACCACCTGGCGCAGCGCAAGCATGGCGGCTGGCACTACCTGAACCCGTTCGACGCCGAGTTCACGATCCTGGAGAAGGCCGAGGCCCTGGGGGCGTCGGTCCGCCAGCAGTACTTGGCCGGCGAGCCGCTGGAGGCGCCGGTGCGCCAGGTGGTCGTCGATCCCGTCGAAGAGATGCTGATCGCCATGGAGGTCGAGGCATGACGGCGCGCGGGGTCACGGTGGCGGAGTTCGCGGACCGCTGTCGCGTCGTGCACCCCTCCCAGCAGCTGGGCAAGACCGAGTTGGCCCGCTGGGAGGCGCGGGCCGCGCCTTGGGCGCGGGACATCCTGGCGACGGTAATGGCTCCCGATGTCACGCACCTTCGGACCAAGCGTCTCGGGGACGGCGACGATCGCCGAGGATGGTACCAACGGGCCTTCGGAGAGCCGTTCAGCGACGAGGACATCACCATCGTCAAGCCGTCCTGCTGTGGCTTGACCGAGATCATGATGAGCCGAGCGCTGGAGGCCTACGACAGGCTCAACAGGTTCAGGGCGGCCAAGCACTGGTGGCGCATTGACGATCACGCGCTCGACGCCGGCCCGATGGTGATCGGCGTCGACTGGGCTGCCGACCGTGTCGAGTGGGACGTCGCGGACTGGGGAAGCGACAGCTGGCGGACATGCAATCCCGCGCCGACGATCGACCTGACACCGCCAGCCCGCATGACGAGGCGAGACCTTCTCGCCACTTCGGCGAACGTCGATATCAACAAAGTCAAATCTGTTAGATCGACAAAACCCGTGAATCAGGTGATTCGGTCACTAGTGGTGCAGAAACGCGCGCCGCTCCCAAACATCGTCCGGAAGCGAGGCCATGGCCCCGCGTAAGACGACGAAGTCTTCTCGTAAATCCAGGGCCACACCGCTTCGGCGCGCCGACGACGTCACGTGGGTGACGGCCGCCGAGTACGCGCGCCGCGTCGGCATCACCAAGCCTCGGATGAGCGAATTCTTCAACAAGGGCATGCCGTTCGAGAACGGCAAGGATCCCGAGGGGCGCCGCGACTCCAAACTGGTGAACATCCACGAGGCTGATGCCTGGCGGATGGCCAACACCGAGGTGCGGGTTGCATCTGACGGAAGTCTACGCGGGCTGAACATGGCGGGAGGCGCGGAGCCGCCCGCCGGTTTGTCCCACGCTGGGAACGATCGGGGCGAGGGCGTCACTCCGGTCGATCCCAAGGCGGCGGTTCCCGACCCTCCCCCGGGGCCGCCGCCAACCCCATCGACATCGGCCCCGCCCGCGGCTTCCACGCCGCCGGACTTGAGCCCCCAGCAGTTGGCCATGGCGCGGATCGCCGAGGCCAAGGCCGCGGGGGTCGAGGCGGACACCCGATGGAAGCAACAGCGCCTGGCCGCCGCCCAAGGCCTTCTGGTCGACCGCGAGGCCGCCGTCGGCGCCCATCGTGCCTTTGTCCAGAAGGTCGGCTCGTCGATCGACCGCATGCCCGCCAACTTCGCCGGCGTCGTCGCCGCACGCCTGGGGGTCGCGGAGCACGAGGTGTTCCTGGCCCTGGATGAAATCGTCGCCGTGCAGATGAGAGAAGACCTTGCCAGCGACGCCCGCAGCCACGCCGCCGCCGCTGCCCAGCGGCGAGGGGGAAAACGATAACTGGCCCGAGCTGCTGGGCGCGGCCGCTCTGCTCGACGCCGAAGCTGACGAGATCTCGCCCAAGGAGCGGCTGACGCCGCTGAAGTTCGGCGAAGAGCACCGGACGTACACCAAGGAAGGCAAGGACTCGCGCTGGCGGTCCAGAGCCACCCCCTGGGCCCGCGAGATCCTGGAGACCCTGGATCAGAAGAGCCCGTTTCAGCGGGTGGTGGCGCCCAAGGGCACCCAGCTCGGGTTCACGGAACTTGGCCTGATCTGGGCCGGGCAGGGGGTCACGCAGGGCCAGTCCCTGTTGATGATCCTGCCCAGCGAGGCGGTCGCCAAGCGGATCGTCAAGACCAAGTTCAAGCCGATGCTCAAGACCACGTCGGTCTTGAAGCAGTGCTTCCCCGGCCGGTCGATCGACACCGCCGGGCTGCACTTCAGCAACGACAACGTCGACCTGATGTTCGGGGGCTCCAACAGCCCCAACAACTTCGCCTCGCTGACCGTCCAGCGCTTCATGGGCGACGAGGTCGATCGCTGGTCGCCGGAGCTGCTGAAGGAAGGCGACCCGGTCGACCTGGCCGCCAACCGCATCGCCGAGTACGGCGTGCTGGGGAAGATGTTCCTGCCGTCGTCGCCGACGGTCGAGGGCGCGTCGATCGTCTGGCGCGAATGGCTGCAGTCTGACCAGCGGGTGTTCGAGTGCCCCTGCCCAGGGTGCGGGACCAAGCAGCAGTGGCTGTGGGAAAACATCAAGTGGGACAACGGCGAGCCTGACACCGTCAAGCTCCAATGCGTGGCCTGCGAGGAGCAGTTCACGGAAGGATCCTGGAAAGGGATCTGGAACGACGGGGTCTGG
The DNA here is from genome assembly GCF_001425745.1 of Caulobacter sp. Root343. Lineage (GTDB taxonomy): Bacteria > Pseudomonadota > Alphaproteobacteria > Caulobacterales > Caulobacteraceae > Caulobacter. Next base: position 267,854 of record NZ_LMDF01000007.1, read on the forward strand.
CGGGCGACCGAACTGAACCCGATCCGAAAGGACACGGCGGGCTTCCACCTGTCGACCCTGTACGCCCGCCTCGGACAGCGCACCTGGGCCCAGCTGGTGCAGACCTGGGAGGCGGTGGTCGCCTCCGGCCTGTCGTCGCGGATGCAGGTGTTCCAGAACACCATCCTGGGCCTGCCCTGGAAGATCAGCGAAGACGCCATGCAGGCGAGCGAGCTGCGCCAGCGGCTGGACGACACCATGGAGAAGGGCGTCGTCCCGGCCGGCGGACTGCTGCTGACGGCGGGTGTCGACTACCAGAAGAACCGGATCGAAGTGTTCGTCTGGGCTTGGGCCCGGGATCGCGAGCGCTGGCTGGTCGACAAGGTGGTCGTCGAGCGCCTGGACGCGGATCGCAAGCTGCGGCCGGCGAAGGACATCGCCGCCGACTTGGACGCGATGGCGCTCGACAAGGACTGGCGTCACGAGCTGGGCGGATGCCTGCGGGTCGAGATGGCCTTGCATGACGCCGGCGACCGGCCCTCGGATGTCTATGACGTCCTCGAGCACCTGGCCAAGTCCCGCAACGTCGGCTCCAAGGGGGCCGAGGGCTGGGGCAAGATCGTCCACTTCTCGGCGCCGAAGGTCATCGACGTGACCCGCGACGGTAAGGTCGTGATGGCCGGCCGCCGGCAGATGTGGGTTTACACCGCCGAGGCGAAGCGGGCCTGGTACGACGACCTGCGTCGCGGCCCGTCCGCCGAAGGCCCCTCCGAGCGTTTCGTGCACCTGCCGTCGTGGATCGACGAGGAGAAAGACCTCCTGGAGGGCTTCGTCTCCGAGGAGCTGCGCAAGAGCAGCCGCGGCAAGCTGAAGTGGGAAAAGCTGATCGAGCGAAACGAGCCGCTGGACTGCGCGATTCTGGCGGAGGGCGCGCGCTGGCAGCTGAAGTCGCACCGCTGGAAGGAAGACGACTGGAGGCGTCGCGAGGCGCGGGTCACCAGCGAGGCCGAACCGCCCAAGGAACAACCCAGTCCGCCCCCAACCCCACAGGGTGGCGATGGCGACTGGATCAAATCACAGAAGGACTGGCTTTGATGACGGACGAGACCGACGCGGCCGCCGGCCTGGCGCGCCTGCGCAAGATCCGCGACTCCGGCGTCGTCCGCCAGCGCCAGTCCGACGGCAAGGAGACCTTGTTCGCTGAAGGCGCGGATCTGCAGACGCGCATCGATTCAGCCAAGGCCGACGTGAAGGAAGCGAGCGGTAAGACAACGGCCCGTACCGGCTACGCCGGTTTCGATCGGAACTGACATGGCGCTCTCGCTCAGCTGGATGATCGACCGCACCGTCGAATGGTTTTCGCCGTCCTCGGCGCTCCAGCGCACACGTTCGCGGCTGGCCCTGGATGAGATGAAAGCGGGCGCCCAGGAGCTTGAACGGCGCCGATACGAGGCGGCCCAGCGTAGCCGTACCTCCGGTGACTGGCGCGGCAACGGCCTGTCGGGCAACGCCAACCTATCGCCCGACCTGTCGTGGATCCGAGCCCGTGTCAGGCACATGGAGCAGAACCAAACCGAAGTGGCGACGGCGGTTCGAAACCTTACCGTCGACCTGACCGGGCTGGACATTCGCGCCGCGCACCCGACGAAGCAGGTCGTGGCAAAGGCCCAGAAGGCCTGGTCCGCGTTCCATGAACTCCTCGACTATGTGGTCAAGGAGAAGGTGATCGTCCGAGAGGTGATCCTGGGCGGCGAGGTGCTGATCGTCCTGCGCCCGCGCGGCAAGAAGCCCAGCCAGCGCATTCAGATTCTTCCGGGCGAGCAACTGGACCAGTCGAAGACTGAGATCCTGGCCAACGGCAACACCGTGGTCATGGGCGTGGAGCGCGATGCCGAGAGCGACGTCGTCGCCTACTGGATCTTCCCGAACCACCCCGGCGACATGATCGGGACGATGGCATGGGCCTCGGAGCGTATCGAGGCCCGCTATGTTCTGCATGTCTTCGAAGAGCTGTGGCCCGACCAGGCGCGGGGCGTTCCCTGGTTCTATGCCAGCGTTCTGACCGACGATGAAATCGAACAGCTGCGCACGGCCCTGCGGGTGAAGCGCCGCGTCGAAGCTTGCCTTTCTATTCACGTCACGCCGGGCGAAGGCGGCCGCGAGGGCGACCTCTTGGGTAGCACTTCGAAGGATGATCGCGGACGGCAAATCGACAAGCTGGCGCCGGGCATGGTGCTCTATGGCAAGGCTGGGGACAAAGTCGAGGTCATCAACCCCTCGGCGTCAGGCGGGGCGGACGCCTTCGTGAAGTCCGAGGTGATGCGGGCGTCGGCGGCCAAAGGTGTGCCGCACCACATCGTCAGCGGCGACGTCAGCAACGCCAACTATTCGTCGCTGCGCGCCGATATCGTGCCTTACCACAGACGGCTGGACGACTGGATCTACACGGTCTTCGGCCCGAAGCTCCTGAAGCGCCTGTTCAAGGTCTGCATGGAGCTGGCGGTCCTGGAGACCGGCGACAAACGGCTTCTGGATGTTCGGGGCGAGATCGCTGTTCCCGAGCGTGCCTGGGTGGATCCCTACAAGGACATCATGGCGCTTAAGGAACGGCTGCGACTGTTCCCCGGCCAGTTGCCAGAAGTCATGGCCCGCATGGGGATCGACTGGCGCGAGGCGTTCGCCCTGCAGGCCGAGGTCAACGAGGTGGCGGACGCCGACAAGCTCATCTACGACGCCGATCCCCGCCTGACGGCTGGTTCCGGCGCGATCCAGGCGGGGCTGATGCCCGCCGACGGACAGGACAAGTCCAAGGCCGCCTAGTGGCTGGCCGCTAACCCGAGAGGTTCCACATGAGGAAGGCCCTTATGGCCGGCGCCGCGCTCGCGGCGGCGGTCACGATGACGCGCGCCGATGCGCCGGCGACCGGTGATCAGGTGCGTGGCGCGCCGCCGCCATCGCGCGGCGTGCGCTATGTGTCGTTCACCGGCTCGTCTTACGACGCGGCCACGCGTGAGTTTGACGCCACGTTCGCGACGGGTTCCACGGTCAACCGCCGCTGGTACACCGAGACGCTGCAGATCGACGACGCATCGGTCGATCTCGCCCGCGTCGCCCTGAACCAGGTCTGCCTGCTGTTCGGGCACAACATGGACGAGCCGATCGGCAAGGTGCTGTCGGCCGAGATCCGCAATGGCCAACTGGTAGGCCGGGTCAAGGTCGCCGAGACGGCCGAGGGCGACCAGTACGCGGGGATGATCCAGCGCGGCGAGCTGACCGGCATCTCGGTCGGCTACAACGTCAGCCAGTGGACCCGCATCATCGACGACACCAAGGAGAAGGACGACTGGGTCGCCACTCGTTGGGAGCTGATGGAAGTCAGCCTCGTCCCCGTTCCCGCTGACCCGCTAGCCGGGGTCAGGTCGGCGGAAGAATCCCCCGGTTCACAGACCGTCGTCGACCCCGGCGCCGGCCAACTCTCCCAAGAGGAAGAAGACATGCAGACTCGTTCCGCCACCGGCGCCACGCCGGGCGGCGCTTCGGCCGTGGCCGTGCTGGCCGCTCTGGGCGCCACCGACGTCCTGGCCTTGCGCTCCCAAGCCCTGACGCTCGGCCTCACCGGCGATGCCGCTGACGCCATCCTGTCCCGTACGGGCATCACCAAGGAGACCGCGCAATCGGAGATCCTGGCCGCGGCCACCCAGGCTCGGGCCTCGATCACCGCCGCCGGTACGACGGCCGCCGCTACCCAGGAAATCGAGCCGGGGTCGACGGGCGGTCTGACCGCCGGCCAGGTGATCACTCTGCGCTCGCAAGGCGTCGGCCAGGGTATTCCGGAAGCCGATGTCGACGCGATCCTCTCGCGGCCGAGCATCAGCCGCGCCGCTGCTTCCGAAGCGATCCTGGAAGCCGCCGCGACCCGGCAGGCCGAGCAGACCCGACCCGCGGCTGGCGGCGCGATGCGGGTGGGCGTCGAGGCCCAGGACAAGCAGCGTACCTGCATGATCGACGCGTTGTCGGCGCGCATGTCGAGCACCACGCCGACCGAGGCCGGTCGCGAATTCATGGGCTGGCGGATGCTGGACATGTGGGGTCACCGCATGGGCATCAACGAGCGGGATCCGGTCCGCATCTATGATGCCGTGACGGCGCGCATGAGCGGCATGGAACTCTCGACCCGCGCCGGCGGCATGATGTCCACGTCGGATTTCCCGCTCCTCCTGGAAGCGGCCGCCAACAAGAATCTGCTGGCGGCGTACAAGCTGCAGGAACCGACCTATCGGGAGATGTGCACCCGCAAGTCGTACAACGACTTTAAGCCGCAGAAATTCCTGCGCGTCGGCGACTTCCCCGAGCTGCTGCCGCTGGGCGAGGGCGGCGAGATCAAGGCCGGCAAGTTCAACGAGAGCCGCGAAGAGTCGCAACTGGCCACCTCGGCCCGTCTGGTCAACATGACGCGCCAGATGCTGATCAACGACGACATGGGCGCCTTCGGCGACTTCGCCGCCGGGGCCGGCCGTTCGGCGGCTCGCCGCGAGAACCTGATGTTCTATCAGCTTCTCCTGGCGAACGCTGTCCTGTCGGACAACGTGGCCATGTTCCACGGCACGCACGGCAACCTCAACAACGCCGCCGCCGTGATCAACAAGGACAGCCTGGCCATCGCGCGCAAGGCCACGCGTAAGCAGAAGGACATCGACGGTCACCCGTTGAACGCCAATCTGCCCATCCTGCTGGTCGGCCCCGACAAGGAAACCGAAGCCGAGGTCGCGCTGGTCGAGGTCACCGCGACGAAGGTCGAAGACAAGAACATCTTCGCCGGCAAGCGTCGCATCATCAGCGACGCGCTGATCGCCGACGACAGCTGGTATAACCTCGGCGACGCGACGTCGGGCACCAACTTCGTCTACGGCTACCTGCGCGATCAGGAAGCGCCGCAGATCAAGCAGGACAAGCCGTTCAACTACGACGGCATGGCCTTCGCCACGATCCACGATTTCGGCGTGGGCGTGATCGACTACCGCTTCGGCTACAAGTTCCCGAAGACCTAACCGGCGTCACCGCCTCCCACTGAGCCTGCGAAGGCCGCCCTGGTTTCGACCCGGGCGGCCTTCGCCGTTTCGAGGGCCGCGCTGGCCCGACCAAGGATTTTTCCATGGCTAAGAACTACATCAACAGCGGCTCGGTCCTCGACGACCTGGTCGCCCCTTCCGGCGGCGTCACGTCGGGCAAGGGCTATCTGATCGGCGGCATGTTCGTGGTCGCCCTGACCTCGGCCGCCGCCGCTGAGCTTTTCACCGGCCAGAACGATGGCAACTGGGAACTGGACGCGGCGACCCACGCCTCGAACCAGGGCATCGCCCAATGCGGACCGGTGTACTGGGACGTCGCCAATGCTCGATGCACGAACGTGGCTACGGGTAATCTGCTCATCGGTTCGGCCACGGCCGCGAAGGTTTCGACCGACGCCACCGTGAGCGTGAAGCTGTGGCCGCGCGCGGCGGCTCCCGTTGCCGCGATCACGAAACCGGCGGCCACGGGCGCGTCCAACAGCACCCCCTATGGGTTCACGACGGCCCAGCAGGCGAACGACTTGATCGCCGCCGTTCGTGCTCTGGTGGACTCCGCGGGCCTGACTGGCGTCGCGGTCCCGAACTGATCCGCGTGATCTTCTAGGAGCCGGCACGGTGGACCCCGACGACATGGACGACCTGGTCGTCGACGTAGCCTATGAGACCCATGGGCTGCGCGCGACCTATCAACCGTCGTCGGGCGACGCCGTGCCGGACATCCTGCTGGTCATGCACCAGCCGCCCGCCGACCAGGTGCGGACGGCGGGCTTCGACCTGTCGCAGGGCCTGAGCGTCGCCGAGAACTACCTGACCATGCTGGTGCGCTCGTCCCAGGTGGAAGCACCTGCGGAAGACGAGACGATCACGTTCGTCGGCGGTCGCCTGGGCGGCAAGGTCTTCCGGATCGGCGAGGCGCCGACCGACCACGACATGCAGGGCCGCGAGTGGCGGCTGAAGCTGCAGAAGCTGAGCTGATGGCCGACCCCAACCCCAACCGCCTGCGGGCCGCGCACGACGCGCTGTGGGCCCTGGTCGGCACGCTCTTCGCCGGTGACACGCTGCACCGGAACCCCTCCGGTCTGAAAGCGCCGGCCGCCAAGACGGACGGCCTGGCTGGGTACGTGGCCCAGCACGACGACAATCTTCCCGAGACCGTGGGCGTGGTCTGCGGTCCGATCTACGACCTCAAGGCCACGGCCGAGGTGACGATCGCGTTCAGCGGCAAGACCAAGGACGATCGCCAGGCGGCGGCCTACGTCAAACTCGAGATGCTGAAGACGGCCATCGCCGCCGACCGCCAGCTCGGCGGCGCGGTCGACTATGCCGACATCGCCGGCGCCCAGCCCACCGACGTTCCCGACAGCGACTGGATGGCCGGCGGACTCTACGTCCAGATCGGCCTGCTGTTCGGCGCCCCGACCCCCGCCGGCTGAGCCGGCCAACCTCCCGAGGACATGATGACCAAGACCACCCCGACCCGCGTCCCCTCGGACGCGGGCGCCGCCGTCGGTGCGCCGATCTCGCAGGATCCGGCCGTCCAGAACCAGGACTCGGCGCCGACCCATCAGGATCCGGCCGTCACCCATGGCGAGAAGAAGCCGTACCTGTCGACGCGCGACCACGCCGAGTTCGGCGGCGCTGGCCTGTTTCGCGACCTGACCGACGCCGAACTCGCCGCCACCCCGGAAGGCCTGTTCGCCACGCCGACCGCCGACCAGCTGGCCCTGCGTCGCTACTGACGCGCGGCCCGCTATCCCGTTTCAGCCCCTAAGATCAGGAGAGCCGCATGCTCGGCCTTGAAACTACCGTGTCGATCGGCCAGCAGGCCTCGGCCGCCGATCCGACCACGCTGGCCCGCCAGTCGCTGAACGTCTATTCGATCACCGGCGGCCAGGGCGAGAACTTCGTCGACGACGAGATCCTGGGCGGTGGTCTCAACAACGCCTCCGACCCGACCGCGCCGGCGCCGGGCCTCGACGATCACAAGATCACGATCAAGTTCCCACTCTGCATCGCCCAGGCCCCATGGTGGATGGCCGCCTTCTTCGGCGCCGAAGTCGCCTCGGGCACGACCCCCGACTACGAGCACCTGTGGGCCTCGGGCCAGGCGCTCCCCTACATCTTCCTCGAGCACAAGATGCAGACCGGGCGGTATCGCCGTCACTTCGGTCTGGTCGGCGAGAGCCTGACGATCGACCTGGATTCGGAGCGCGAGGGCTTCGCCCAGTGCGAGGCGACCTTTGTCGGTCTGAAGGAGGTCAAGAACTCGGCCGCCCTGACCGGCGTGGTCACGGCCGCGCCGACCCTGGACCGGCCCGCCGCCAAGCTGTGCAGCGTGATCTACAACAGCGTGGCCGGCGGTGATCTGATCGGCGGCAAGTTCACCTTCGCGCGCAAGCTGAAGCGCTACCGCGCCGCCGACGGCACGGGCACGCCCTACAGCGTCGAGCAGAGCGGCAAGAGCACGCTCACCGGCACGCTGCGCACCCGCTGCCGGGCCGACACCTTCTATGACGACGGCGTGGGCCAGGTGGAGCGGGCCCTGCAGCTGAAGCTGCTGAAGTCGTCGGTGCGCGGGATGAAGTTCGACCTGCCGCACATGCGGATCAACCGGACGCCGATCGACATCAACGGCGCCGACGAGATCGAACAGAACTACGAGTTCCGCGCATGGCAGACCACGGCCGACGCGGTGCTGTCGGCGACCGCCCTGAGCGGTTCGGCCACGATCGCCTTCAGCTAATGGAAGGCTTCGCGCCCGCGGTGTTCACCCCCCGAAAGGCGGGCGAACACCGCATCGCCGTCCTGCAGCAGGGCGACGACAAAAAGCCGGTCCTGGCCGTCGAGTTCATCACGCCCGACTTCCTGGAGCTGTCGAAGGCCGAGGCGGCCGGCGCCCGCGCCATCCAGGCCGTGCGTGAGAACAGCGAGGTGGTCGAGGCCTATGGCTTCCCCGCCCGCCGGTTCGAGAACGACGAGCTGCCCGGCCTGTCGCGCCTGATCATCAGCGTTGAGACCGCCTTCCACCTGTGGCGGGACTGGAACTTCGCCGAGGTCGACCCTGCCACCAAGCAGCCGGTGGTCCTGGAGTTGAACCGCACCAACATCGCCCGCCTGCTGGAGGACCAGCAGGTGAGGGCGGTGTGGGGCGCGCACCTCGAGGCCGCCTCGCCGCTGGAGCGCGACGAGGGAAACGGCTCAGCCGCCTCGCCGACTGGAACCACGGCGAAGGCGGCGACTTCTGCGCCCAATGTCGAAAGCTCGACCGACCCTGCGCCAGCGGGGGGCGAAACCACGCCGGAAACCTCTGCCCCCGGCTGAAGCATGCGCCGCTGACGGCGGAGGGCCTGCTGGCGGTGGATATCGCCAATCGCCCCGGCATGTGGATCCGGGCCGGCCAGATCGCCTTGATCACCGGCCTGGACTGGGCCGCGATCATGGCCGTGATCCCGGACACGGCCGATCGCGAAAAGGTCGAGCACCTGGTCAAGGCCTATGAGCGGGGCCTGGTGTCCGGTTCGTCCAAGCTGGCCGCCAAGGCGGCGTCCAAGGCGCCGAAGGAATAGCCGATGTACGGGATGAGCGTGCGGGGCGACGACCTGGCGTCGTTCGTTCGCGGCACGATGGAAGACAGCGCGGCGGCCGCCGAGGCTGTTCCGCGCATCTCCGCCTTCCGCTCGGCGCGCGACTGGCGCGGCCAGATCCGCCGGGGGTTCAAGTCCGGCCGGTTGTTCCAGAACCGCGGCTGGATGAAGGGCGTCGTCGTCCGGAAGATCGGGCGGGGCACGTACGAGGTCTCGGACAAGGCCCGCTACAGCAAGGGCCGCACGGCCCGGGTGGCGCTGTCCTGGGTGTTCGACAACGCGCCGACCATCCGGGGCCGCAAGGGCTGGGTGGCCGTGCCGATCGAAGGCCGCGCGCCGGTCGCCCCCAGCGGGCGCCGGTACATGTGGCCCAGCGAGGCGGCCGCCGCCGGGTGGGAGCTGGAAATCGCTCCGGTCATGGGCAAGCGCTACAAGCTGATTCTGGGTCGCCGGGGTCCGCGCGATCCCTGGACCCCGCTCTGGTACTACATCCCGCCCTATCGGGCCCGGAAGGGCCTGGACCTGGACGCGATCCATCGCCGCCACGGCGACGTCCAGGACGAGGTGTGGGGCGAGGAATTCGACAAGCGGTCGGCCAAGCGCGCCCGCCGCCGTCTCTAACGATCACAACACTCTAGCTGAGGAACTTCACGGTCATGGCGACGCGTGAGAGCAAGATCGTCTATTCCGAATCCGGAACCCAACAGACGACCGCGCGCGTCATCAGCCTGACCCAGGCGCTGGACACCCAGACCCGCAAGCAGCGCGAACTGGTGGCGCTTATGCCGAAGTCCACGGCCGGGATCGGCCTGGTCGGTTCGGTGTCGCAGAGCGCCAGCGCCAAGATCACCAGCCTGACCAACACCATCGGCCCGTTGGGCGCGGGCCTGGGCGCCATCGCACGTTCGGCCAACCCCGCCGCTCAGGGCCTGCTGGCCTGGGCCTCGGCCGCCGAGAAGGCCAGCACGGTCTCGCGGATCATGAACGCGACCCTCAACGCCGGCGTCATCGGGTCGATCGCGGCCGGCGCGGTGCTGACGGCCTATGCCGACGACGTCCTGCGGGCGGCCGACAGCTATTCGACCCTGCACGCCAGGATCCGCACTTTCTCGGACGGCCAGATCGCCGCCGCCCAGAACGAACGCGCCATCTATCAGGCGTCCAAGGACAGCCGCGTCGCGGTCGCCGACCTGACGACCCTCTACACGCGTCTCGCGCCGGCGGTGAAGGACTATGGCCGCAGCCAGCAAGACGCCCTGACGATCACCCAGCTGACCAGCAAAGCGCTGGCCATCCAAGGCGCCGACGTCCGCGAGCAGGCCGCCGCCACGGTACAGTTCAGCCAGGCCATCGCCTCCGGCGTGTTGCGCGGCGACGAACTGCGCAGCTTGCTCGAAAGCTCGCCCCAGCTGCTGCGCTATGTCGCCCAGAACCTGGAGGTGAACGGCAAGGTCGGCGTCGCCTTCTCGTCGCTGCGAAAGCTGGGCGAGGCTGGCGCGCTGACGACCGACAAGCTGATCTCGGCCCTTCTCAAGGCGCAACCGGCTATCGAACGCGACTTCATCAACGCCCCCAAGACCGCCCAGCAGGGCTGGATCGTGATGAAGGACGAGATCACGCGGGTGATCGGCACGCTCGACAAGACGGTCGGCGGCCAAAAGGCGGTGGTCGACTGGCTGGGCCGGATGTCGAGCGAGGCCGAGGCCTGGCGCCAGAAGATGCTGCTCGACCCCCACGCCCTCGACGGCCTGAAGCAGGCCGGCGACTTCGTCGGCGGCGCCGTCGGGTCGATCGCCACGTTGGGCAAGGTGGCAGCCGAGAACTTCGACATGATCGTCTCGGCCGGCGAGGCGGTGCTGGCCCTGAAGCTGGGCTCGGTGATCTCCACATGGTTCGTGGCGGCCGCCCAGGCCTCGCGCGGCGCCATCGCTGACCTGCAAGAGTTCCAGAAGACGGCCCGCTTCCAGGCCGGCGCCGTGCAGCAACCGGTTCTGGCCCAAGCGGCCGTCGCCGCGCGGTCGGGAGCCGTGGCCGCCGATATCACCGCCACCGACCGAGCGGCGGCCGCCGACCTGGCCAAGGCGCGCGCGACCGGCGTCCGCAGCGCCGCCGACAAGGCGGCCGCTGTGGCCGAGGCCGCGCGCCGCACCGAAGCCGAGGCGCAGACCCGCGCCCAGGCGGCGCTAGCGAAGGTTGAGACGGACGTTGGCCGTGACGTCGCTGCCGCGCAGCGCCTGAAGGGCGAGGCCGCCGAGATCCGCGCCCGCCTCGAGGAAGACGCAGCCCGGCGCAGCGCCGCCGCGGCGAAGTCCGCGAACGCCGCCGCCGCGTCGGGCGACCTGTCGAAGGCCGGTATCGGCACCGCGGGCACGTACTATGCTCGCCTGGCGCAGCAAGACGCCAAACAGGCGATGCTGCTGACCGACGAGCAGCGCGCCCAGCAACTGGCGCGGTTGCGCGAAATCGAGGTCGCCGAAGGCCGCGCGGCCGCCACGGTTGCCGCCGCCGAGGAGCGCAAGGCTGTGGCCGTCACGGTCGCCGAGGCAGAAATCGCGTCGGCCCGAACCGCCACCGTCGCGCGGGCGACCGCCGAGGCCGAAGCGTCGGCCCTGGTGGCGGCCGCCGAGCGCGCGGAGACCCAGGCCAAAGGGGCCAACGTCGCCGCCACGAACGCCGCCGCCGCCGCCGCAACGCGCAACGCCGTGGCTCAGGAAGCCGAAGCCCTCGTCAGCGCCAACGTCACGCGGAGCATGGTCTTCCAACAGGTCGCGATGAAGACCTTGACGGGCCTCTACAACCTGCTGGGCGGCGGCATTGGGATCGCGACCTTGGCGATCGGTGGTCTGATCTGGGCCTTCATCGAAGCCGACAAGGCGGTCAAGGCCCATTACAGCGCGCTGCGCGACACGGTCGACATCACCGATCGGCTTCGGGCAGCCACGGATTCGATGGCCGCTGCTACTTGGGCGGAGATCCCAGGCATCCTCGCCAAGACCAAGGCGCTTCGGGATCAGGCGGCGGCGCAGGAGAAGGTCATCGCGACCCAACTTCGCACCAAGGAAGCCGAGCTTGCGGCGGTCAAGGAACAGTTGAAATCGCCTGGCACGGGCGAGGCCGCGCAGGGATTGCTGAACGCGGCGGCCCGGCTTGAGCGCGAAGTGACGGCGCTCAGCGGAATCGCCGGCGGGGCCAAGGTGCGCGCTTCGGCGGCCCAGGACTCGGCCTACCGCGACGGCATCATCGCCGCCGCCAAGGAAAAGGCGGACGCCCAGTCGCAGATCACGCGGGGCACGGACGCTGCCGGACGGCCCCTGACCGCTGACCGCAAAGACCAGCTGCAATCGGTCGTCGACGCCAAGACCAAATATCTGCAGGCGCAGGTCGACAAGGTTACGGCGGACATCGCCATCGTCGACGCCAAGATCAAGACCGCCAACGCCCAGGACCGGGTAGGGCTTGGGTCGCTCCGGACGCAGCTGGGCAAGACCTTGGCCGACGCTTCAGAGGGGCTGCTGTCCGGCGCGCCCGGCACGCCGACAACGGTGACGCCGAAGGCGAAAAAGGTAGCGGTGCCGGGCGGCGTGTCGGCCGCCTATGAAGACCTGCTGAAGTCGGGCTTCCTCAACCTGACCGGCGGGAAAGGCTTCGCGGCCTCGGACGGCAAGGTGACGCTGAATGGCCAGCAGGTGTCGGCGCGGTCGGAGGACGAGGCCACGGCGCTCGCCAAATACGTTCGGGTCGTGGAGAGCCTGAACGACGCGACCGACGCGCAGCTGAAGAAGAAGGCTGACCAGCTTGGCGTATCGGTCAAGTCCCGCGAGGAGCTGAAGCTGGCGGCCGGCGCCATGCTGGCGCAGGAACTAGCGACCAGCACGGCCGCGCGCGCTGGCGAACGCTGGAGCGACATACAGGACGAGATCGAGGGCAAGTCCCGCGCGGTGACGAAGGCCGAGAAGGACTTGGCCGACATGATCCGGGACGGTCTCCAGCCCAAACAGGCTGACGTCGATAAGTACAAGGCCTGGATCGCCGCCAAGGAAAAGGCCGCGAAGCTGGCCGAGCAGCTGCAGCTGGCCCAGCCGGTGGTGCAGCGCGGGTTCGAGAACGCGCTGGCCGGCACGGTGAAGCCGACGGACTCGCGCGGCGTCGTCGATCAGGTGGCCGCCGTGCGCCAGGTGGAGGACGCGAAGGCTGCCGTCCTGCTGGACGCGCAGCGCGCTGTCGACGAGGAGATCGAACGTCGGCGCAAGACCGGGCAGGTCAACGAAGTCGAGCTGCAGCGCCAGCGGGCCGACATGCTGGCCGGCTACCAGGTGGCCGCGGAGATCGAAGCCCAGGACAAGATCGTCGAGATCAAGCGCCAGGCGCTCCAGGAAAGCGCTCAGGCGGCGGAGCAGCAGGCCCAGGAATCGGCCGACGCGATCGTCGGCGCGCTGAAGGATGTCACCTTTGGTGGTGATCTCGCCGATGTCGGCAAGCGGCTAGGGATGGACCTGCTGTCGGCGATCTATGACGAGCTGCTGGGAAATCCGCTCCGCTTGCTGATCAAGAACGCGATCCACGACCTCATGTCCTCCCCCGCCGCCGGGAGCGGTGGTGGGCTCTGGAAGCGGCTGCTGAACGTGGGGATCTCGGCGGCGAAGAGCTTCGGCCCCGCCGGAGCGACGCCGGGGGTCAGCATCGGCCCGGGGACTTCGCTAGCCGCCGACGGCCGCATCCCTGGCTTCGCGGACGGCCGCATGGACGGGCCGATCTTCCGGGGGCGCGGTGGTCCGCGGGGCGACGACAACGTGGTGCGGATCAGCGATGAGGAGGCGATCATCAACGCCAAGTCGACGCGGATCTATTCGCGGATCCTGCGCGAGATCAACGAGGGGACCTATAACCCCTATCCGAACATGCGCTACCTGGACGCGCCGGGCCACGCCAGCGGCTACATGCCGACCTCGGCGCCGATGTCGCACATGCCGGCCACGTCGGTCACGCGGCGCGAAGGCGACGTGATCCTGAACAACAACACCGGCCAGGCCATGACGGCGACCCGGAACACCGACCGGGACGGCAACACCCACATCGACCTGCGACCGCTGGCCGACCAGATGGCCGGCAGCGCCGGGCGCTCTGGCGCCCTGCGGCGCGGTCTCGACCAGTCTCCACGTCCGACGAAGAGGGCCTGATGGCCGGCAACGACCTGACGAACGCCAGTTTCCTCGACGGGACCGGCGGCTGGACCGCCGTGGGCGGCACGCTGAGCGTGGACGAGGGCCAGGCAGGCCGGGGCGGCAAGGGCCGCGCGGTCCTGGTCGCCTCGCGCGTCGCCACGAGCGGCGGCCAGACGGCCGGCGCTCGTAGCACCGGAGTCGCCGTGACCGCCGGCCAAACGCTGGAAGTGGCGGGCCTCTACGGCTCGACCGGCGCCAGCGTCGAGCTGGCCCTGGCCATCTACTCCGGCGTGACCCTGATCTCGCGGACTGTCCTGCCCAAGATCCGCAGCGCCGCCGGCGTCTGCCGCCAGGGCGCGCCCGAGCTGCTGAACGCGGCCTATGCCCTGATGGCCGCCCCCCAGACCGGCCTGGCCAGCGTCGAGGTGGTGGCGACGTCGGGAGGCGCCGGCGCGTTCGAAGCTTGGCTGAGCAAGCCGTACCTGGACGCCGTCTGGGAAGACCGGAAGGCCTATGTCTGGGATCCGGGCCTGTTCGCCAATCCAGACCTGTCGGCCATGCGCCGCTGGCCCGCGCACTTCCCGCCGATCCTCCTGGAGGGTTACGGCAACCAGAAGACCAAGATCCGCGAGGCATTCAGCGGCGACAGCGACCGCGAGGGCACCCTGCGCAAGGCTGGCCTGCCGGCGATCAACGTCACGGGCCGCATGCACATGACGTTGGCCCAATACGCCGACCTCGAGGACTTCCACACGGCTTCGGACGACCCGTTCCTGTTCGTGCGTCCGGAGACCGCCCAGCTCTGCCGGGCAACGTGGCGCGCTGACGGCAACCCCGACGACGAGCCGACGGGCGTGGGCACGGTCTACGGCATGATCGGCCTGCAGCTGGTGGTGCTGTAGATGGCGCTGACCGGAGACATGATCCGGGACCTCTATGCCGAGCAGGCCAAGCCCGGCGCGGTCCTGGTGCGCATCGAAGCCGAGGGGCTGCCCGAGCCGTTCCTGGCCACCAACTGGCCTGACGGTCTGCAGGCGGGCGACGACTTCTACCCTTACGTGCCGTTCAAGATGGACTGGCCGGGGAGCGGAGAGGGCGAGCCCAGCCGCGAGGCGAAGCTGGAGATCCACGCCAGCGGCGAGGCCGTCGAGCAGATCCGCCTGGCGACGGGCGGCCAGCCGATGGCGCAGATCGCCCGCGTCCGGACGGCGGCGCCCGACCATATCGAACGCGCCCTGAAGAACGCGATCATCAAGAGCGCCGAGGTGTCGGGCGGGACGATCAAGATCCCGATCACCGGCCGGGACTACGAGACCGAGCCGGCCGTGGCCGCCCGCTACACCATCAGCCGCACGCCAGGACTGTTCTGATCTCATGACCGAGGAAGACCGCGCCCTGCTGGCCAAGGCCGCGGGATACCTGGTCGTGCCCTATCGGCTGCACGGGGCGGGCGTAGGGGGCTGGGACTGCCTCGGCATGGTGCGGACCCTACGCCACGAGCTTTTCGGCCTCTCCACGCCCTACGGCGTCGGCTTCTACAGCCGCCAGGACGCCGACGACTACGAGCGCCGCGGGGCGCTGTTCGACGACGGCGTGAAGGCCTGGGCCCGGTGCGAGCCCGTACCCGGCGCGGTGGCGCTGTTCAACATTCTGGGCCGACCGGCCCACGTGGGTCTGCTGCTGACGCGGCGGATCTTCATCCACGCCCGGGACGAGTCGACCGGGACGGTTATCGAAGACATGGCCGGGTCATGGGCCCGGCGGCTTGTGGGGTATTTCGATGCGGGTCGTTGAGCGGTGCGACACGGCGGTCGGGCTGTTCATCGCCCGAGATCCGTCCGCGCCAGACCTGCGCTCGGTCGAGATCAAAGCCGGCGCCGATATCGCCGAGCTGATCGCCCATGCGGTGAACATCGGCGCGCTCGAGGCCGACGACCTGCCGGATCTGCGCGTCTATGTCGACGGCGAGGCGATCTCGTTCTCGAACTACGAGGAGCGGGCGGAGTCGCTGGACCTGGTCCCGCCGGCCGGCTCGCTGGTCAACCTGCAGGTCGAGCCCACGGGCGGGTCCAACAGCAGCGCCCGCCTGGCGCTGACCATCGTCCTGAGCGCGGTGGCGATCGTCTCGGCCTTCACCGTCGGCGCGTTCACCGCGGCGCTGTGGCAGCTGGGCGCGGCGATCGTCCCGCAGCTGATCTTCCCGATCCAGACGCCGGACCGCCTGGCAGGGCCGAACGACCAGGGCGGGCTCAACAGCGCCAGCAACACGATCCGCCGGCGCGGGCAGATGCCACTGATGCTGGGCGAGGGCCGCGTGACGCTGGACGTCGCGGCCCAGGCCTACAGCGTCAACCTCAACGGCGAGACCTGGCTGCACGTGATCATGGCGGGCCACTACGGCGCCTGCGACATGGCCGACGTGAAGATCGGCGAAACGCTGCTCGCCGACTATCCGGCCTCGGACATCCAGGTCGAGTACAAGCTGACCCCGGGCCCGCGCGAGTTCTCCTTCTACAACCAGTCGGTCAACCAGGAGAACCTGCAGGACGAGCTGGACCTGGGCGGTCCGGCCGAGGTCCACACCACGGCCGAACAGTGTGAGCGGGTCGAGATCGACCTGACCTGGCCGCAAGGCCTGCAGTTTCGCAAGGCCAACGGGTCCATCGTCCAGCAAGAGACGCGGGTCCTCGTCGAGTGGGCCCCGGTAGGGTCGGAGAGCTACACGCCCGCTCCCCTCGAGGGCGGCCCTTACTATGCTCGCTTGGGCGGCGTCCTGCCGGCGGGCACGATCGACGTCATAGCGCGGACCCAGGACCCGGTCCGCCGGACCCTGGCCTGGAACAAGGCCAACGCCGACCAGATCAAGATCCGGATCAGCGCCTGGGACCCGGACGGTGACGACGCCACCATGGCGACCCAGGCCACCTATTGGACGGCGTTGCGGTCGATCGTGAAGAAACCGCCGATCGTCGACCAGAACCTGGCCTGCATCGCGCTGCGCATCAAATCCTCGGACGACCTGGGCGGCACCCTGCCGACCGTGACCGCCAAGATCACGCCGCACGCGCCGGTCTACGACGCTGACACCCAGACCTGGGACGACGCGGTGGAGAACTGGGCGCCGACCGGCAACCCGGTCGCCCATGTCCGCATGCTGCTGCTCGGGCCCGGCGCCGCTAAGGCGGCCGATCCGGACGAGTGGGGCCCCGACTTCGGCGAGATGTACGAGTTGGTCGAGGAGCGCGGCTGGAAGGGCGGCTACATCCTGGCCACCGAGGCCTCGCAGAAGGACGCGCTGAAGATCCTGGGCGCCATAGGCCGGTTCTCGGCCTACGACGCGGGCGAGGGCCTGGTGCTGGTCCCCGACTGGGAAAAGCCGGTCGCACGTCAGCTGTTTGTCGGCCGCAACGTCCAGGACTTCACCTATACGCGGGACTTCAAGCAGGCCTGCCATGCGGTGGTCGTCGAATTCCAGAACATCGACGAGGGCGGCAAGCAGGACGAGGTCACGGTCTACAACACCGGCTTCACCGCCGAGACGGCGACCCTGCTGGAGACGATCCGGTTCGACTGGCAGATGACCGGCGAACGCGCCATCAAGGAAGGCTTCGTCTTCCTGGCCAAGCGTAACGTGCAGGTCGAAGCGTTCGAGTGGACCGCCGGCCCCAGCGCCATCGCCTCGTCCTACGGCGCGCGTGTTCACGTCCGCCACTACACCAGCCTGTACGGCGCGGGCGAGGGCAGGGTGCTGTTCTGCCATCGCGCCGGCGGCCTGGTCACGGGCGTGCGCCTCGACGACGAAGTCGAGATGGAAGAGGGGCTGAACTACGCCCTCGACGTCCAGCGCTACGACAAGCTGCTGAGCGGGATCATTCTGATCACAGCCCCCGGCCGCACGCGCGACCTTATGTTCCCGTCGCCCTTGCCGGTCGAGGACGCGCCGATGGCCGGCGACCTCGTCGCTTTCGGCAAGGTCGACGTAGTCACCGAGGACGTCGAGATCATCGACTTCGCCCCGTCGGGCGACCAGGTGCGAATCTCCGCCCGCAAGTACATCGGCCCGCTGTTGGTGGCGGCCGAGACTGGCGAGATCCCGGAGTTCACGACCAAGCTGACGCCGTCGGTCAAGGCGCCGAAGCCTCGGCTGATCGCGATCAACCAGGCCAACCCGGACGGGGTGAAGATCGCCTTCGACGTCGACGAGGTGCGCGGCGGCCTGATCGAAAGCTTCCCGATCCGCTGGCGGCGGTCGTCGACCAGCTCGGACGAAAATCCGTGGCAGGTGACGACGCCGGCGGCCGCCAACGCCCGCTTGGCTGTCACGCCGCCGTTCCCGGAAGCGGTGTCGGCCGGCCAGGACCCTGAAGCGGCCTACAAGGTCGACGTCGAGATCCGCACCAAGCTGCGCAACGGTGACGTCTCAAAGCCGTTGATCGTAGCCAACATCCAGGTCTCGCGCCTGGTGAACGCGCCCGGGCACTTCACCGCCAACGGCGTCAAGCGCACCGGCGCGGACGGCACCTCCTATCCGGCCCTAGCCGTCGCGGCGGACGCCATCGCCTCGGGCCTCGAGCAGGATTTGGTCGTCGAAATTCGTCCAGCCGGAGGGACTGACGCCGACTGGAAGAGCGCCGGTCAACCGCTGGCCGCGACCAATCCGAAGGGCGACTACGCGGCCGTGACCGGCGGAGCGCACCTGGACGTGCGCGCCCAGTGGCGGACCTCGGACAACTGGACCTCCGAGTGGGTCGTCCGGACCAACGTCGAGATCCCTTCTGGCGCCCTGACCGCGACGAATACTCTGAACATCGGCGAGTTCACGGCCGCTCAGATCAAATTCTACACCGAGCTGACCAATCTGGCCGACGGCAACGCCCGTGACGCCCTGCTGCGCGTCGCCGCGGCGATGGCCTCGGCGGCGACGCTCTACAACAATCTGCTCGAGCAGATCATGCCCGCCAGCGGCCGCCCGATCGGCGCGACGCTGGACGACCAGGTGCGCATCGTCGAGGACAACACCCAGACGATCATCGAACACCACATCGAGATGGTCGCTGGCTTCGATGCGCAGACGGCCGCGCTGCAGATTGAAATGCTGGTTCGCGCGGCCGCGGATAGCGCGCTGTCGGTCTATCAGATCGACCTCGCGGCGATGGTGGCGGCCAACTACGCCACCCTCACCAGCCAGCTCTCGACCCTGACCACCAATCTCAGCTCCACGGCCTCGGCGCTGACGATCTTGACCACCAACTTCAACAACAACGTCACGACCGTCAGCGCCCAACTGACCGCGCTGTCGAACGCCGACTACACCATGGGGATCAGCATCTCGACGCTGACCTCGACGACCGGCAGCCTGACGTCGTCGGTGAGCATCATCAGCACCACCTTGTCCACGCTCGGCGGGCAAGTGGGCGCGGCCTTCGGCGTACGGCTGTCCGCCGGCAACAAGATCACGGGCTTCAGGGGGATCAACAACGGGATCGAAGGTGGTTTCATCTTCGATGTCGACTACTTCGGGATCGCGACCGGTCTGAGCACGACGTACCCGTTCTTCGTCTCGGGCTCGACCGTCTACATGACCAACGTGGTGATCAGCGGCTCGCTGCTGGTCCTGGGCTCGGTCGACTTCGCTCAGCTGGCGACGCGAGCCGCGACGCAGACGTCGCGCTCAGAGGCGTCCAGCACGCTAAATGGCACAGGCAGCCTCCAGACGGTCTTCTCGCACTACGTCCAGATGGACAAGCCCGGAACCGTCGCGGTCGCGGGCGCCATCTCGCAGCACTTTCCCAGCGGCAACCAGAACTGGGAATTCCAGCTCTACATCGACGGGGAGCTGAAATACCGAACGTACGGCGCTAACGGCCAGGACTCGATCCCCATCCTCGGGTCCAAGGAGTGCTCTGACGGCTACCGGTTGGTCGAGCTGCTTTGGAACGCGCACACCAGCGTCAACATCGACTACCGCAACATGACATCGACGGGGACGTGGTGATGAAGGAGCCGATCCCCGCGGTGATCTATGAAGCGCTTCCGAACGATCCGACCAGCGGCCGCATCCTGTGGGCCACCCAGGCCCCGCCGGGAGCGCTGATGCTGGAAACGCGGCCATGGATCGCGACCGACCTCTACGACGCGCAGGTCGACCAGACGCACAAGGTTGAGGCCGGCCGTCTCGTCCAGACCCACCAGTGGGTCTTGGATGAACAGGGGCGGCGCCTGCGCGTCGAACCTCTCGAACCCTAGTCTTCAAAGGACATCGCTATGACCAAGACCACGACGGCCGCTCCGGCCGGCGATCCCCTTGACGTGCTCGCCGCGGCCCGGAAGGCCATGGCCCAGGCCGCCTTTCCGACCCTGAAGGCGGTGCTCGAGAAGGCCGAGGACATCCCGGTCGGCAAACTCACCGACGTATTGGGCATGTTGCTCCCGGCCATGCCGGAGGGGCAGGTGAAGATGGCGCTCACCCTGATGTCGCATCAGATGCCGAGCCTGCCGCAACTGCTGAAGCAGGGCCTTGCCGAAGCTGAAAAGGCGGACGCTTAAGCCATGGCCCTGGGGATCGCGGACTTCACGGCGCAACTGGCCGCTCTCCAGGCCCAGTTCAAGGCCGGCACGATCGACGAAGACGGTCTGAGCGACGGCCTGCGCGATCTGTGGACGGCGTCGGAGAACATTCCGGCGCTGTTCGACCAGATGCAGCAGGTCATCGCGATCAGGGCGACGATCCTGACGTCGCTCCAAGCGGCTCTGAACTTGAAGGGTGAAGTCGCGAGCGTAAGCGCCCTGCCGGCGGTAGCGCCCGACGGCGACACGTATCAATTGGTGAACGCCGCTGATCCGCAGGACGGCTTTCTCTATCGACGGGTGGCCGGCGCATGGACAAACATTGGCCGTCTCCGTGGTGCGCGGGGAGCCAGCGCTTTCGACGTCGCGGTCGAGGTGGCTGAAGAGGCCGGGGAAGTGCCTCCAGCCGACGAAGAGGCCTGGATCGCATCACTGAAGCAGCCTGCGCTGGACGCCGCTGCGACAGCAGACGCAGCGGCGGAGAACGCCGACGCAAAGGCAGCCCTGGCCAATACGAAGGCTGGCCTCGCTAACGACGCGGCGACGACCGCCGACGAAGCGGCCGCCCTCGCCAACACTAAGGCCGGTTTGGCGAACGACAAAGCCGCCCTCGCGCAAGGGGTTGTCGATGCAGCGGCTACGCTCCTGGCAGCTAAGGACACTGCTGTGGTGGCCGCCGGCACCGCGACTGACAAGGCTGGCCAAGCCGCTGACGCTCGCGATGCAGCTCTCGCGGCGCAGAGCAACGGCACTGAAGCACTTGCCTCGCTGAACTTCCTCCTGCGGGGGATCGCTGGGCCCAACATCAGGATGGGCGACCCGGTCGGGAACTATATATTTGATCTGTCCCCGGACGGTCTCTTCGCGCGGCTGGTCGGCGGGTCTGTCACGGACGCGGCGTTCGACAGTGCGCTACTTGAAGACGTGCTGGCGCTGCGGACGCTCCGCCGCCTGATACGATACATTCCTGGGGCTGGCCTGGAGATCGGCGACCCGGTTGGGGCGTTCACCTTCCAGCTCGGTGCGGACGGCTCTCTGGTCCTGCCCGGCGCGTCGGTTGGCGCTGCAAATCTTCAGCTTGGGGCCGTGGGCGACGCCGCTCTGAACCCGGCACTGCTCGACGATATCCTGGCGATCCGCGCGCTGCGGACGTTGATCAAGGTGGTTCCTGGGGGGGGGCTCAAGATCGGCGATCCAGCCGGCGCCTTCACGTTCCAAATCGCCGCTGACGGAAGTCCGACCGCGTCGATCAGTGCGGGCGCTGTCGGCGATAGCGCGCTTTCGGCCGCGCTGTTTGAAGACATGTTGGCGCTGCGGGCGCTGCGCCAGATTGTGCGCTTCTCACCCTCGGATGGCCTGCAAATCGGGTCTCCCTCTGGTGACTTCACGATCAAGGCCGGGGCGGACGGGAAGCTCGTTTTCACGTTCGCGAACGGGACCGTTACGCGGTCGACCTTGGCGACGGATGTCGCGCCGTTCGTTCGCGAAAAGATCGCCAGTTCCGTGCCCGGCCTGGTCTACGCAAAGACCATCAGCACTAAGCGCCAGGTCGTCCGGGTGACCGGAGCTGGCGAGGCGACGATCTCCGACGGGACGGCGAACGACGACTATCCCCAAATGGTCGGCGAGGCCGTGCGTCTCACCTCCGACCGTGACGGCGGCACGGTTCGCGCAATGCGGATGAGCGTCGACGGCAAGAACCTGATCACTGAGCTTGGGTCGACCAAGGTCTACATCATCGTGGGTTATGGTCAGAGCCTGTCGATCGGCACGTCGAACTCCGCCCGTTTCGCGCTGACCACGGCCAACGCGGCATCGGGTGTGCTGATGTTCAACCGAGGTGTCCGGATCATTCCAGGCACGCCGGCCGTCACCGACGTCGTCAACGCGACAGACATCGACCACCTCGTGCCGCTGGCGGCGGGTCTGGACGGGTCCGCTTATGGGCAGACCCACGTCGAGAGCCTGGCCTACAAACTGTTCGCCGCCTCTAGCCTTCGGTGCATCGGCTTGGCGGCTGGCGTTGGCGGGCAGAGCTACACCTCCCTGAAGAAGGGAACGGTTCCGTACGCCAACATGATCGCCGCCGTTCAGCGCGCGCGAGACGTGTTGGCGGGCCTTGGCTACGACTGCGAAGTTGTCGTGACCTGGCAGCACGGGGAGGCGAATACCGGTACCTCGCGAGCCGTCTACAAGGGCTATCTCGCCGAGCTTTCGTCCGACTTGAACGCCGACATCAAGCCCATCACAGGTCAAGCCGCGGTTCACCTGTTCGGCGGCCAATCGCCTTCGCTCAGCCAATCCCAGGTCCCGTTGGCGCTGTGGGAGGCGGGGAAGGAAAATCCGCTCATCCATTGCGTCGGGCCGCTCTACCAATTTCCGCTATCCGACAGCCAGCACCCGACCTCGGTTGGCTACTATCACCTCGGTGAAGAGTACTGGAGGCCCTTCAAAGCCGTCGTCGTGGACGGCGGGACCTGGAAGCCGCTGCAACCGGTGTCGGCGACGCTCAGTGGATCTGACATCGACCTGCTGTTCGAGGGGCAAGTCGGCAACGTCGTGTTCGAGACGACTGACGTCGCGGCCATCACGAATTACGGCCTCGAATACTTCGACGCCTCGGGTTCGCCGCCGGCCATCTCTTCGGTCACCACGATCGCGGGCGGCGTGCGGGTCACGCTGTCCACCGCGCCCACGGGCTCGGGCAAGGTCTTGCGCGGGGCGTGGACAGCGCCAGGCGCGACCACGTCGCCTCAGAACTCCATCCCTGGGGCGAGAACGAACCTCGCTGACCAGGACACGCTCGTCTCTGGCTATACCGGTAGCAAGGCGCTGCCGAAGCGGTCGGTCATTTTTGAAATCCCCGTCACCTAGGAGCTGCTGACATGGGCCTTTATGTTGGAATTCCGGGCAGCGACTACGCTACCTCCCCGGCCAAGCAAGGTACGCAAACCTTTCCGAGCGACGATCCGCTGCCGTTCCTGGCGTTGCCGGGTCTGGTGAATTGGTGGCGTGGGGATGACGCGGTCCAGTTGTCTAGCGTCACCTCGGTCAAGGATAGGATCGCGGGCGTTTCCCTGGCCAGCATCAACTCGGCTCAGAGCCCGTCGCTGTCGACGGTGGGCGGGAAGCAAGGTCTGCTTTTCGCGGGCGCGCAGACGATGTCGGCCGCCGCTTCGGTCGTGAAGAACAGTGCCTATACCTGGGTGATCGTGCAGAAGGCGGCGGCGAGCCTCACCACGGGGGCCTATATCTTGACGGCCGGCACCGCTCCGACCGCCAATTGGTATCAGTGGGCCGACGGCCACACCTCGGCCCGAACCGCGTCGGGCACGCCCGGACAGCCCGCCAGCGACGCCGGCAAGGTCATTGCGAACGCGACCCAGATCATCGGCTTGAGTTTCGATTCCACGGGCGTGAAATACGGGTTCTCTTTCGATGGCGTGTTCAACAAGTCTGTCCCGATCACCTCGGGCCAGGCGGGGGCCGAGAGCGTAGCGACCTCGTTCAACTTCGGCGCCAGCAACCTGCTGGGCAATCCGTTCTCCGGGACAATCTTCGACATCTTCCAGTTCGATCGCGACTACCACGCCGCCGCGAGCGCGGCGTATTGGGCTTGGCTCGTGAGCAAGCTGAAGATCCGTTATGGGATCAGCTAGGGCGTCGCACGAGCCTGATGTTCACCCGCCCCTAAAGCGTCAACACTAGGAGCTAATACCGTGAAGACCGCCGACACTCCCGGACCTGCCGCGCAGCGTCATCCTGATGCCCATCGTGAGCGGGTTGACGTCATGGACTGCCTGCAAATCGGCGATGCAAAGGGCAATGTGACCATGCGCATCTGCGACTACCCGACCGCTAGCCTCCCGAGCAGCGCTCCCTTGGGCCGAATGTAACCTGACGCTAGGTCCAGGTTATCGTCGCGTCTTTTTCCTCATCCGTCAGCGGTGTGGAGACGGCGCGGAAGTACCAGCGAACGGCCTTGCCTATCGCGCCCAGAACCTTGCCGAGCGCGCCGGTGGCGCCCTGTTCGGGCGTCAAACCGCCGACGTCTTCGGTCGTAACTTCGCTCATAGCTCGCCCCCCGGGTTGCTAAGGCTCAGCTAACGCCTGGCGCGCAACTAAGGCAAGGCTTCATCTGAAGTACCATCCATCAAGTTTACATTCATTTGAGGAGGGGCGGCCGATGGCCGACAATACCGGGGACCCGCACCTGCTGGCGGTCCTGAGCAAGCTCGCGCCCATGACGCCGGGGGTCGCGGGCGCCGTCCTGTCCCTCGCGTTTGGCGAAAAGCTGACCGTCAGGGGCAAGACGATCAGCGTCGTCATAGGCCTGGCCAGCGCGCTGTGGATCGCGCCGGCCGTGATCGCCGTGCTCGCCGTACTGTGGCCGTGGGGCAAGTTTCCCGTCGAGCTGGGAAACGCGATCACGTTCCTGACCGGCCTGCTGGGCATGATCGCCCTGGCCGGTTTCGCCCAGGCCGTCGGCAAGTACGCCGGCGACCCCCTGAAGCTGATCAAGTTCGAGGTCGGCGGCCTGCGTATCGGCGGCGGGGAGGCGTGAGCCATGCTGGCCCAAATGATCTCCATACTGGCCGCGGCGATCCTGCTGCTGGCCATCGCCCTGCTGCTCCTCGGTTGGGGCGGTCTCCTGACCCTCTGCCAGCGGATCGGACTGGCCATGTTCGGCGCCGGCCTGGTCCTAGCGGCCATCCCGCGCTTCCAGGGCAGGCCGCCCGGCTGGGGTGATGTCCTCATGCTGAGCGGCCTGGTGCTCTACCTGGGCGCCACGTACGCCCCCAAGATCATCCAGCACGTCGACGGTCTCGACGGTAAGATCGACGGCCGGTTCGGCCGCCCGCGTCAGCCCCGCGCTTAGGGCCAACCCAACCCACATCGCTAGAAGGATCGAAGTCATGGCCGAAGCGCCTTGGCTCGCGGTCGCGCGCGCCCTGATCGGCACGCGCGAAACCCCCGGGCCCGCCAACAACCCGAAGATCATGGACTGGGCCAACAAGCTCGGCGGGAAGAAGCTGGGCGTCGCGTACGCCGGCGACGCCGTCCCGTGGTGCGGCCTGTTCGCGGCCCACTGCGTCAACGCGGTCGGTCTGGCCTTGCCGCCGATCGCCGTTCGGGCCTCGGCTTGGTCGAGCTGGGGCCTGCGCGTCACGCCCTGTGTCGGCGCGATCCTGGTCTTCACGCGCGAGGGCGGTGGTCACGTCGGCTTCTATGTCGGCGAGGACGAGACCCACTTCCTGGTCCTGGGCGGCAACCAGGGCGACCAGGTGTCGATCGTCAAGATCGCCAAGGATCGCCTGAGCGCCTGTCGCTGGCCCGGCGGCGTGCCGCTGACCGGCAAGCCCTTCCGGGTCACCGCCAGCGGCGCGGCTATCAGCGGGAACGAGGCCTGACGCCATGACCAAGGTCTTCTTCTGCGAGCCGACCGACCAGGTCTTCACCAAGCTGCGGGTCTACGAGAGCTGCGACGGCGACATGCCGCCGTGTCCTCTGTTCCCCGGACAATACAGTCGCCACGACGCCTCGAGCGATCGGGTGGCGGTGATCACCATCCCGGCCGAGGAGGTGATCCCGGCCAGTGGCTCCACAGGCGAGTATGCCGGCGACGAGCGCTGGCCGACCGCCTGCGGATGCGGCCACGTGTTCGGGTCCGGTGCGAACCGCAGCGTGCACCATCAGCGGCTGGTCCGACGCACCGACACGGGCGAGGCGTTCGAAGGCTATCAGGCCCTCCCGGTGGGAGCGGTCTGGAACGCCTTCTGGATGGTCGAGGGTCGCCGCGGCGACTGGGTCGGCCCCGACGGCAGGTCGCTGGTCTGCAGGCTGCCCGACGGCTCGGTGTGGATGATCGACAGCCGAGCGTCGAACTGCACCATGCCGGACGACGACGTGCACAAGTGCTGGGTGCGGCACGGTCGGCCGGAAGACGGCGACCTGCACGTCGACAAGGCGGGTCACACCTGCGCGGCAGGCGCCGGGTCGATCGCCACCCCCACCTGGCACGGCTTCCTGCACCACGGTCAGCTCACCGTCTGCTGACCCGCGTCCCTTCCACGACAACCTGAGAGGACAGTCACATGAAAAGTGGAGAGAAGTCGGCCGTCGGCGTGCTCGCCGGCCTGGCCTGCGTCGTCCTGGCCGTGCTCGGCCTGACCGTGCTCGGCCTGACCGGCGCGCTCTATGGCAAGCCGGGGCCGGCCTACGCCACGCCCATCGGCTACCAGGGCGAAGCGGGCCCGACATGAGCGGCCCGACCGGCGCCGCGCTGAAGATCTGCACCGCCTTGGCGGTGGTCGCTCTGGTGCTGATCGGCGCCGGCGCGGCCATCGACTGGGTCAAGCACCCTTTCGGCCTGGGCAGGAACGCCCTGCCGGCCGCCCGCGCCGAGGCGAAGGTCAATGGCCAGCAGGCCCAGATCAACGCCGACGGGGCAGCCATCAACGACTCGCGGGCAGGCAACATCGCCCGCATCCACCAAACCGCCCAGGAGGCCCGCCATGCGGTCCAGCAGACTGCTGACTACGACGTTCGGCTGCGTCGCTATCTCGATGGCCTTGACGGCGTGCGAAACGACGGCGCCGCCCCGATCGCCGCAGATCCTGCTGACGGCGGGGGACACGACCCGATCCGCTGACCCGGAGAAGCCCGCTTTCCCGCCGCTGGAGCCCGTGTTGGACGCCTCGGCGAAGGCGGAGCGCGACTATCTGTTCCGGGCCGTCATCGGGCCGCTCCTGGACTTCAGCCTGGCCCAGGAAGCGGTCAAGCAGGCCGAAGGACAGCGAGCCGACGGTGTCGTCGCGAAGGTGTTGGCGTTCAACGCGGTCGTGGAGCGGAAGAGACGCCGCTGGTGGCCCTTCGCCCGCGACAAGCCGTAGAGCGGCCTCCACGGCGATCTATTCTGCCCAGGCGGTGGTCTGGGATCACAACGCACAGCGCCCCCGGCTTCGGCCGGGGGCGCTTTTGTCGTTTGTGGGCTACGGCCCTATATCCAAGATGAAAGGGAGGCCGACCACCATGCGCGACAGTTGGAGCTACATCACCGAGGTGTCCGACAACTACATCCTCGACTGCTATCTGGCGATCCGGCGAGAGCTGGGCGTGGACCCCGCCAATGTTCGTGAACATCCGGACTTCAGGGAGTGGGCAAGCGCCCTCGAGGCGGAGATGGATAAGCGAGGCGTCGACTACGTCCGGGTCGTGTTCTAGCGGCCAAGCGGAGCTATCGCGTCGGCGTCGGCATGCCGATCTTGGAAAGGGCGACGATTGCGTTCAAGTCCGGCGGACCGTCGTCCTTCACTACGCCGTCGACAGAGGGCCGGAACAGCGCCTGCAGGATGATGGCCCGGTCGGTCGACTCCAGCGAGCCCTTCTGGATCAGCGCCAGGTAGGCGTTGGCCATGACGGCCCGTTCGTCGGCGTCCGTTCGCAGGTGGTGCTCGCTGAGATAGAGGCGCGTCAGGATGCGTGCGATCCACAGCAGCAGGGCGGCGAACAGCGTCAGCCCAGCACCCACCACGATCAGAACCGGCGTCGGCACGGTGATCAGCTCGTGGAGCTTGTCGGCCGCCTGGTAGAAGACGAACAGGATCGCGACGGCCGCGCCGGCGAAGTAGAACCGCAGCATGCGTAGGTGCTGAGCCTCTTTCGCCTTGTGGATGCGAGACTTGCGTTTCCAGTACGTCACCGGAGCCTCGAGCCCGAGCTTTTCGGCATAGGCTAGCTCGGTGGTGTCGATGCGCAGGATGGCCTCGTCGACCCTGACCTTCATCTCGGTCCAGGCATCTTCCTTCGAAGCGATCGCCGCCTTGGCCTGGGAGATCACTATGCGGATGGTTTCGTTGGCCAGCTTCTTCCTGGAATTCAGCACCTTGCCAAAATGCTCGACCAGGGCCTTCTCCGTGACCTCGAACCGGCGTGTCAGCTCGCCCATGGTTCGGCGCGACTGGGTTCTTTCGGCGGATAGATCCTTGATCAGCTGGTCGACGGGAACACGAGCAGGGTAGGCGAAGGCCATGATCCCCCGCAGCGCCGCCATGCCGCGTATCTCACCGAAGCTCACGAACTGACGGTAGTAGGCGTAGGCGGCGACGGCCGCCTCATCGCCTTCGCTACGGCGTATTTCCAGGATCCGGCGCCCTTCGTCGCTACCGGAATAGACGAGCGGCCCGCTATGAAAGCGCGACTCCACCTGCGGCGTAATCACATGGAGCGGTTGTCCGTTCTGGGCGTTGCGCAACACCTCGTTGTTCAGCTCGTGGAACATCTGCGAGGCGGCGTTCCACGCGCTTTGCGTCAGGCCGCGACCGTTCATCCAGTCCCATTGAGTCCGTTCCGCCTCGAGCCAGGCGCCCAGCTTCTGATGATCGTCGAACGGGATGCTGACGTCGCCGACAGTGAGTAGGGTGGACATGCTCAAGCGCCCAGTTTGGGTAGGTTCACCGAAGCCCACGCGCCGACAATCGCGTCAAGCACCTGCTCGGCGCTGACCTCGACCACGACGTCGCCAGGCCAGGCGTCGGTCTTGCCGATCCACTCGCCGTCATCGGTGCTGTCGGCCCGGATCGGGTTGTGCGGCGTCGACTCGAACTCGGCGGTCCCGAACCCTTCCGGCGCCAATGGCAGCAGGTGGCGCTTCACCAGTTCCTGCAGGGTGGCGGTGCCCAGAAAGCGCCCGTCGTAGACCGTAGAGTTGGGGCCTGGCTGCACCTCGGCGAACTTGTCGATGTTCCAGCGGTCGAAGTAGTCGTCCAGGATCTCGCCGTCAGCGAACCCCCAGTTGGCGAACAGGCAGCTCGCATAGAGCCGCACCGGGCCCGGACCGAGATCCTTGCTCGGATCGACGCTTCTCAGGTCTTGCGCGAAGGTGTTCATCAGACTGGCTCCTTGTCCATGACGACCGTGACCTCGTAGTCGTCGGCCGCCAGCCACTGCGCAGCCCGGCTGATGGCCGCGTCCACCATGGCGGTGAAGAAGTCGGCGCCCGAGGCGTCCAGGGCCTCCAGCTGCGCCTCGTCGAAGCGGAGATCGTGATCGGGCAGGCGCAGCAGGCGAAGCGCGTGGCGACCGCCCAGCGGCCGGCGCAAGAGGCCGCGCCCCGCATGCTCACCCCGTCCGCGCCGCGCATCCTCCTCGAGATCCTTAGCTAGGCCCTCCACAGCGCTCTCTACGCGCCATAGGGCGTCCCGCACCGGGTTCGGATAGCCCTCCCGGCTCGACCGCTCCCAGGAAACCACCTGGCTGTTGGTCACCTCGACGTCGCGGACGCGCAGGGCGTTGGCCAGGCCGACGATGTGGCGGCGCTCCATGCAGCAGGCGACGCGCAGGGCGCGGCTCTCGGGCCCGGTGAGCGGGCGGCCGCGCGAGCCGATCAGGGTGCGGAAGGTCATAGGCGGTGGTTCCTTGCTGAAGCCCCGCGCCTGCGGGGCAGATGGATCAACGGACGGTGGAAAGGGGCGGCGGCGTGGGCAGCGGGTCTTTGCCGTCAGCCGCGCGCCGGCGGTTAACGGCGACCACCAGCTGGCTGACGGCCTCATCGGCGATGGCGTAACCCTGGCTGGCGTCTCGGAAGTCGCTCAGCTTGAAAAAGTGCGCGACGCTGTAGTCGCCATCCACGGCGATCAGCACGAAGAGGCGACCGTCGAGGTGGCCGCTCCATGTGAGGCCCGGATGCTTGATCCCAGCCGCGGTGACAAGCGCATCGCCTTCCTTGGTGAGTTCCTGCAGCGCGCGCTGTTCGGGAAGTAGGTACACGGCCGCCTCCGAGGCAGACTGGGTGATAGGGTAGGGGCGGATTAGGCCGAAGGGTCCCGCGGACGCTTGCCGAGGCTGGCCAGCATCTGACGATCACGAGCGAGCCGCCAACCATAGAGGTAGAAGGCGCCGCCCAGGGCGCGAGCGTCAGGATCCTGGCTGAGGTAGCCGTCCAGTTGGGCCATGGACTGCTCGATGTCGCTCGTCTGAATCCAGACGCCCCAGAACACATTCCAGCCCTCGCGCAGGGCCAGCTCGGCCTCGTTGACGTTCCAGCTCACCCAGCCGTGGGAGGTCCGGCACCGGGTCGCGGCCACTACGGCCGAAACGACGTCGTCGTAGATGACCTGGGCGGCCGCCCGGCCGCCTTGCAGCGTCGCGCCCAGGGCCAGGGTGCGCTCGGTGGCCTCCGAATAGGTCTGCGGGATGTCCATGGTCTGCTCTCGACTTTCACGGGCAATAGGGGCGGATCAGGGCAGAGGGTCAAGGCTCCACCGTTCGGCAAAACGCGTCCACCGTTCGGCTTGGAACGGTCGCCCGAAACGGTCAGCTCTGGGCGGTGGTCGCAAAGCCTTGCGGGGCAAGGCCTAGGACCGTGCGAACGGTAGCCATTCCGGCGCCCGAATAGAGGGGTACGCCCGCCGCTTTCGCAGCGGCGCGGGCTTGGCGGATAACGGTCGACTTGGAAGGCATGGGCGTATGCTCCAGGTTGAGATGAGATAGCGCTCAGGCGAGCGGCGGATGAGACGGAAGAGGTAGACCCCGGCGGCAGGCTGTCGTGAACCTGAACCTCCCAGCCCACAGTACGTGCTCGGCGTCTCGACAGCTCCAGTCGCCTTCCAAATGCGGAAGGCAACGAGACCCGAAAGGCGGCTGTCTGAGGATAGGCGTCAGGGCTTCGATGGCCGTCCAGTAGCGCTGAACCGCGCGTTCCCGGAGCTGCTTGCCTTCCCTGCGCAGGCTCCAAGCGATGGAGGACCCGCCGCCGAGGCCCCGGGATGCCTCATAGGCGCTGCGCGAGTTTATCGAGTCTGACATGGCGATGGAGGCCAGCTGGGCGGCCTCGGGCGATCCATTTTGCGCGGCGAAGTCCATCAGCCGCTCACAAAGTTCGGTGATCGCGTCGGCAGCTTCTTTTCCGGGGGAGCGAACGTTACGCTTTCTCATGGCGGTAGTTCCTTGATCTCCCGCGCCGCATGCGCGGGGCCGATTGGGCTGTAGGGTTGGGGCGGATTAGGCCTTGGGGTACGTCAGAGCGCCGGCCGGGAAGGTCAGCTCGACCTCGACCCGCTCGGCGTCCTGGATGACGGTGTGGACCTTGAAGCCGGCGTGGACCTTGAAGCCGGCGGCGCGGGCCGCCTTGCGCTCGGCCTGGGCCTTCTCGCGCGCTTCCTTCGCCGCCTTCTGGGCCAGCAGATCCTCGAAACGGGCGATGATGTCGCCGGCCGTCGGATAGATGTTCTCCAGGCTGTGGTGACCAAGGATGATCGCCCGCACCTCGGCAATGCGCTCAGCCTCGGCCTGCGTCGGCGCCCGGATGGGCCAGCCCTTCTCGTAGCGCAGGCCCTTGATGTTGATCTCAGCTTCCAGGCGCCGTCGCTCCTCGGCCTTGTCCTTGGCCCAGGTGACGCGCTCGACCAGGTCGGCGCCCAGCAAGCGCGGCGTGACGTCCGCCAGCCAACGCGTGGGCTGGAAGCTGAAGGTGCTCGACGCCTCCATCTCCACCAGGTGGCGATAGGTCCAGTGGTTGGACTCGACACGGTTCGAGGCGCGCTGATCTTCCTGACGCTGGAGGACGCAGAACGAGCAGCCCAAGCGGGAAGAGCCGGCGTCATATGCCAGGTGAAGCGGCAGATCGTGGCGGTGGTGGTAGGCGAACACCTCCTCGGTCTTCACCTCGACCGCCGGGTGCCAGGTCATCAGCGTGGTGCCGTCGTCCTTGCACCAGCGAGGCTCGGGCTTGGAGATGGGCGTGTTGGCGCGGCTGGCGCTCTCCTCGCGCCGGATCCCGACCACGGAAATGATCGTCTGCCCGGGGAATTCCTTTTGGAGGGCGGGACTGATTACCTGCTGCTTCATCTCGGCGGTGCAGAACCGCAACGACGCGCTCGACCAGGGGCCGATCAGGTTGAAGACCTCCAGATTGGCGTAGCGGCGCTTGCCCTCGGCGAAACGCGCCTCCCAGCGCGAGATCATGTCGTGCTTGTTGTGCCGGACCACCATCAACGGGACGTCGAGCGTGCTCGCGATCGACTGGACCATGTCCAACGTCACGTCCCATTCGATCCGCCCCAGGTCAGCATGGATGGCCCGGCGCAGCGCCTTGGGGTGGCCGAGCATGTCGAGCAGTTGGTTGGCCTTGTGCGCGGCCACGGCCGAGTCCTTGCCGCCGCTCAGGCTGTAGACCACGACCGCGCCGGCGCAGATGGCGGCCAGGGTTTGATCGTCGATCGCGATGTCGAGGGTGGCGCAGGTCTCGACAGCCTGGGCGGTGGTCATACGCATCTGGCGTTCCTTGGTCTCCCGCGCCGCATGCGCAGGGCTGATTGTGCTGTAGGGTCAGGGCGGATTAGGCCGCCTGGTCCAAGTCGTAGGCGGGCAGCTCGTCGCGAGGATCGGCGTCGTTGTCGAACATCACGTAGTCGAAGCCCTGGGAGCGGGCCCAGGCCAGCGGGGCGTAGAGACCTTCGAAGGCGTCGATCTCGCGGTCGCTGTGCTCATGGGCGTAGATCACGGCGCCGCAGCCGGTCGGACCGCCCGAGACAGGCCAGTCCTTCAGCGGGAGAGCGAGCAGGGTTTCCCACGTCGCTTGCGGGATATGCGCCGTCGACAGGACGACGGTCCGCCTCGTCTCGAACTCCTGGGCGGTGGTCGTGACGGTGGTGCGCTCGAGCCCGGCCGCATCGAGGATCGCGTTCGCCACCTGAAGGGCCGCTTCGCGTGGAAGGTAGATCATGCAGCGGGTCAGCCACCCGGTCTTGTTGAGGGGCTGGAGGCGGATGTCATCGTCAGGCCCGAACGATTCGACGCTCAGGCCGCACGGGGTGCTGGAGCCGTTGCGGCCGAGGTTGAAATAGCCGGGGATGCGCGAGAACTTGATCAACATGGCGGTGGTTCCTTGGTCTGCCCGCGCCGCATGCGCGGGGCTGATTGAGCTGTAGGGTCTAGGCGGCCAGATCGCGGCGAACGCCGATGAACGCGGCGCAGCGCGGGGCGCCGTCGCGGGTCATGCCGGCGTAGCGTACCGTGCCCAGCTGGCCGGGCAGATTGGCCCGGAGGGTCAGGAGGCGCGTCGCCAGGGTGCGCGACATCGCGACAGGGGCGGAGAACACCCGGCCGCCCATCTTGAGCGTGACGGACCCCGCCGCATCCTGATCGTCCTCGCGGGCGCGGACCTCCAGGATCTCAGCCTCGGCCTCCTCGGTCGGCTTGACCTTCAGGGATTCGCCGCGCGTGGCTGAGGCCTTGCCTTCGCGATAGCCCCAGTCACCACAGTGAAGGACGATCCCCTCGCCGCCGGCCGCCACGACCTCGGCCAGGTGGTCGTCAACGCTGGCCAGGGAGCGGATGCGCCGGGGGCGGGAGATGCACACCACGTCTTGGGCGCCGAGGGCGTCAACCATGCGCGCGGCGGCGTTGAGGCGGTCGATAAACGGCATGCCAGACCCGGCCAGGTCGAAGACCATGAAGCGCCAGCCCGGAGGAAGCCCGCTGGAGGCCATGAACACCGCCTGGGCAGCCTCGAACCCGCCGGGGGCGATCAGCTCGCCGTGCAGGCCCTCCAGCGCCCGCTGGGACAGGAAATCGCGGGCTTCCTTGTTCGGGATGGGCCGGCTTTCCTTGGAGACCAGGCCGGCGACGGGATCCACCAGGCCGCCGACTCCATCGTGCTTCTCCTGAGACCAGGCGGGCAGGGGGAGGCGGGACAGGTCAGCCGTGACGGGCTGCATGGCTTTGAACAGGGCGGTGGTCATAGTCAGTCCTCCGCCTCGTCGCCTTCGCCGTCGTCCACTTCGATTTCGTGCTGGGACACCTCGGCGCCGTCGCCGAGCAGTTCCGACCGGTCCAGGAGCATCGCGCAGCAGGCGCCGACCTCCGGCGCGGCTTCCGACCCGAGGAGGGCTGATATCTCACCGTCCTCTGAGCCTACGGCCTTCATGTAGGCGTAGGCGGTCGCGAAGAGCGCTTGCGGGTCATTCACCTCGACCAGCAGCGTCAGGGTCACGAAAATGGCCATGGTGTCGTTCCTTGTTGGCCCACGCCGCATGCGGGGGCTGATTGAGCGGTAGGGGCAGGGCGGACTAGGCGTCCGGGTCGTCTCCGTGGTCCAGGACCCGCTGACGGGCTTCCTGGGCGGTGGTGGCGACCAGGACCGTGAGGCCGTTCTGGTCGCGGACGGTGCGCCCGTCGTCGCTGGGCAGCAAGCCGATATGCCAGGGGTCGCGATCAGTCATCGTCGCCGCCTTCCTCGTCGTCCTGGGCGGTGGTCACGCCGGCCTGTTCGTCCGAGATCCAGACCCAGGCCGCCACCCAGCAGCCGTCGCTACCCTCAGACACTTCCGGCACGTCGTCGATCTCAAGTTTGACGCTGGCCAGGCGCTCACGTGCGTAGGCAATGTAGGCGGCGTGGCTCTCTTGGTCTTGCTCGGCCATGATCGGACGGACGGTCGAGGGGAGCAGGCCTTGCGCCAGCAAGGTGCGGAACTGGTCTTCCGGGCTCGCCGGCTCAGCGGCGATCGGCGCGATATTTCCGACCAGGAACAGCGTAGCGAAGGCGTCGGCTTCCTCAGCCTGCTTCCGGAATCGCTCGGCGACGTCGACGCGCGCCAGCTCGTCGGCGAACTCGTTCCAGCGCCGGGCGGCGGCGCTGAGCGCGTTCGCGATCGTGTGGCGTTCGCTATCTGTGAAAGTACGCGGGGCGGCTGTCATGGTTTCGTTCCTTGCTGTCCCACGCCGCATGCGCGGGGCTGATTGGGCTCTAGGGGCGGCGGGCTGATTGGCTTGGATGGTCAGACGGCGAGGCGGAGCAGGCTGGCGCGCTGGCCATCGACGTTCACGCAACGGCCGTCAGTGGCGGTCAGGCGGAACTCACGGCCGCCGGGCAGGCGCTTGAAGGTCCACCGGATGAGTTTTCCAGCGGCGGCGCCGGCCCAGCAAGCGGCGAATCGTTTGTCGCCGTCGTTCGCGGCGGCCGCGCTGTCGATGACGACTGCGGCGCCGTCCAGTTCGAAGAACGAGGCCGGCGGGACATCGCCAAGGTCCGCCGTCTCCAGGACGGGCGGCGGCAAGCTGTCGCTGAACGCCTCGCGAGCGCCGGACCGCATGGAGGCCAAGGCCGCCGTGTCCATGTCGGCCAGGCGCAATTTCACGCTGCCAGCGCGCTCGTAGACGATCATCGCGCCTGGCGATCGGCCCCGGAAGATCCGGCCGCCTTGGGCCCTAACCTCGGCGCTGCGCCAGAACAGGCGCGGCGGGACAAGCCTGGCCTCCAGCGCCCGCGCCTCGGCGGCGTCGCCCGCGCCATAGTCGCCGCCGGCCGGAGGGGTGAACATCTCTTCGCTGGCCTCGTCGAAGATGGCGGCGAGCGCGGCCATGGGACGAATTGCGGTCAGGCGCTGCCAGTCGGGCGAGTCGACCATCACGCCGGCCGAGGTGTGGACGCGCAGGGCCGGAACCTCGTCGGCCGCCATCTCGGCGAGCTGCACCGCATAGGCATCGCGAGCCCGCGTCCGGCGCAGCTGGTCCGCCGCGCGCAGCGCCGCCGCCCACCGGGTTTGCGGCTTGGTCGCGTTGTAGACCACGCCACTGACCCGCGTGGCCGACCCATCGTTCCAGACGACCCAGAACGAGCCGGCGGCGGCCTTGCTGCGCGGCGCGGTGAAGATGGCGGTCAGGGCGTCGTCGGCGGCCTTGATGGCCCTGGCGGCCGCCTTGCGCACGGGCTTGGCCGGCGCGGGCTCGCAGGGGGCGCCGAGCGGCGCGACAGCGGCCGGGCGGCTCATGCTCGCCGAAAGGGCCTTCTGGCGCTGGAGGGCCTTCGCCAGGGCGTGGGCGGCGGCTTCATAGGCCGAGGCCGCGCCGCTGGTCGCGGCCAGGTCGTACAGGGCCAAGGCGGCCTCGGCGGTGATGACGGCGCCAGGACGGGCGATCGTGAGCGTTTGCATGGTCGTTCCTTTCCAGGCCCCGCCGCATGCGGGGCATTCGAGCTAACCACTCGGCGAGGCCGCCCCTGCAGGGAGGGGCGGCTAGGCGGAGGGGCTACGAGACGCGGCCAATAACCGATTTGGTATTCCAGCCGGTCACCGGGATCAGCTCCACGTCCTCGCCCAGCTTAAGCGCCAAGGCCTCCGCCAGCTCGTGCTGCTTGTTGATGCCAAAGCCCCGGATGGCGAAGTGAAAGGCGGGATACCTGTCCGGTCCGCTGGAGGGGCGCGGGCTGTACACCATGTACGGCCAGGCCTTGGCGGCCTTACGGGGGTTGTCGTTGACGCTCTTGCCCTCGCCCAGGTCACCCCAGAGCGGGTCCATCGTGCCATCCTCACGCAGCTGCATGACGGCGAAGCGATCGACCGAGCCCTTAGCGTGAGGGTTTAGGTCCAGGAGATACAGGCGCTTCATCTGGTCGTTCCTTGCTGGACCACGCCGCATGCGTGGCCTTGGTGTCTGCGCCGTCCTGGACGTGCTCGCCGCATGCGAGCCAGGCCAGGACCTCGAGCCGCGGCGGCCCTGCCAAATGCAGGACGCCAGAACGGCGCTGACAACCCGAAACATAGGCGTGGGTGAGTGCGCGTCAACAACAAAATGCAAGTGACGTGAAGTATTCGTGAGCTTCTGGCGCTGGTCGTCATCAGTCGGAAGGCTGGATAGCTCCAATATTCACGGGTCCTTCCTGGCAGTAATAGATATGCGGGGAAGTGACCCGCCGCTTCTATCTGAAAAAATACTGAAAACGATGCGGTACTGTACGGTCGGATACGTTGTGGCTGGGCCGGGACCGGTCCGCCAGCAGGCGAAGTTGTCGCGCTGCGCTGACCAGCCGACTCGGCTAGATGGCGACTATGACGCGTGATGAAA
Organism: Caulobacter sp. Root343; assembly: GCF_001425745.1. Taxonomy (GTDB): domain Bacteria; phylum Pseudomonadota; class Alphaproteobacteria; order Caulobacterales; family Caulobacteraceae; genus Caulobacter. The sequence continues at coordinate 305,057 of NZ_LMDF01000007.1, forward strand.
TTGACCGGATGCTCGACCAGATGGCCGCGGAGTCCGCCGCCAAGAGCGATGTGGCTCTGCTGCCGGGGGTGATCAGCTTCAATTCGTCGACATGGGTGAAGATGTCACCGACGGACCTGCCGACCACGTGCGAGAGCGTGAAGGCCGGCGTCAGATACCGTGGCGTTCAGGTTCTTATCAGCAGCGCGTTCGACGACGGGGTGCTGAATCGTGCCGAAGACGGCGGCCGAGGGCAGCCGTACAGGGATCTCGAGCAGCGGAACTAGGCGGCCGCCCGCGCCGGCGGAGGGTCGATCAACTGGAGTTCATCGCTGGGGAGCGATCGCTGCAGGCCGCGCGCTTCCTCCCATGGAGCCCGCAGCCATGTGTCGATCTCTTCTGGCGTGCGCAAAAACACAGGCATCGCCTTCTTGTGATAGGGCCGAACGACGTCGTTGGCGTCGGTAGTCAAGAAGGCATAGACCTCCATCTCCTCCCAGCCGGCCTTCTTCGTCTTCACGCATGCGTGGGGTGTCCATATGCCCGCGAAGTAGGCCAAGCGGCGCTCACCGACCTCGGCGAACCAGATTGGCTTGCCGGTCCTTTCGAAATCCTGGTCGGGCTCGCAGAACGCGGTGATGGGCACAAGGCAGCGGTTCTCGACACCCTGCCAACGCCGCCAATGGGCGTTATCCAGGTCTCGGACGTTGGTGACGCCAGGATCCGGCTCTTCCCTCAACAGGGTCTTGAAGTCGTACGCGACGCCCTTCTCGTCCAGGCGCGCGGTCCGTTTCTTCACCAACTCCATCATGCGTTTGCCTGACGAGGGCATGCCCCATCGGGCGAAATGGATCTCATGGCCGCCGTCTTCGCTCAGGCGCACAGTCGGCTTCGAATAGTTGGGATAGGTGAACTGCTTGTAGGAGAGGTCGATGTTTGCCTCTTGGATCCGCGTGCCGCGGGGGAGGGTGAGGCTCTTCTTCAGCAAGTCCTCGTGGGCCTGCGCCCAGCCGAAAATGTCGTAGTACAGCTCTTCGATGTTGCACATGTCGGGGGCCTCGGACTATGCGGCTCGGACGCTAACTATAGGATCGGCGCTCGGCTAGCTGTATTCTACTGACGCAGCAGGTTCGCGCCGCGCCCGTTCCACCATCGGTCAGCCTCCGCCTGGCCGTACTTCTCGACCTCGCGGGCGTACTTCTGACGGTCGCACCAAGCGTAGTAGTCGTTGATATCTGGGTAGACAGAAATCTCGCGATCCCGGCCGCGGGCGTTGCACTCCGTGCAGCGCAGGATTCGCCGCAGGCGCACGAACGTCATGTCGGCGCCGAACGTCGCGATAGCCGCTTCGGGCGTCAACTCGAGCTTGTGCGGGCACCGGCAGCAGTCGATGTGAAGGCGCTGCTGATAAGTGAGAAGGCTGGAAAGGGTGGGCGGCGAGGACATGGCGTGTTCCGCATATGTTCTCATTCCGAAGAGCCGCCTGAGTCAACCTCGAACGCTGTCTGGGGACAATTCCGGGGACGATTGAGCGTATCGCAGCGTGTTCGAGCGTGGCTCCGCTCAAGCCGGCCGGCACTCTATATACGCTCCGACCCGCTCAGGTACGCTGGGTAGGGGGTTCGAGTCCTCTCATCCGCACCAGACAGCTCGTGATGGCTTCGCCCATGACCGTTGGGGGCCGTCACGAGTTTTACCTATCCCGCTCTTGGATGCTCGCGCACGTCGTGACATAAGGGCGCTCTTTCGCCGCCCCGGCCTCGCGGGCGGCGTCGATCTTTTGGACCCCAGGGCGGAGATCGGGCGCTTGGCGCTTCGACCCGAGAATTTAAGAATGTCGATGCAGATCGTTGAAAAGTCGGGCGAAGGCCTTAGCCGCGTTTTTGGCGTTACGGTGCCCGCGAGTGAACTGGCCACGCGCCTGGATGCGCGGATCGCCGAAGTCGCTCCGCAGATGAACGTGAAGGGCTTCCGCCCCGGCAAGGTGCCGACCGCTCACGTCCGTCGCATGTACGGCAAGGCCCTGATGGGCGAAGTCGTCGAGCAGGCGTTGAACGAGACCACCCAGAAGGTCCTCGAAGAGAACAAGCTGCGTCCGGCCGGTCAGCCCGAGCTGAACCCGTCGTCGGACATGGAAAAGGTCATCGCCGGCGGTGAAGACCTGGCGTTCGAGCTGGCCGTCGAGGTCATGCCCGATTTCGAACCGATCGACCCGGCCTCGATCGAGCTGACCAAGCCGGTCTACAAGGTCACCGACGCCGAGGTCGACGAGTCGCTGGACGAGCTGGCCAAGCAGGCTCGCACCTATGAGCCGCGCACCGGCAAGAGCCTGAAGGCTAAGGATGGCGACCAACTGCTGATCGACTTCGTCGGTACGGTCGACGGCGTCGAATTCGCCGGCGGCAAGGCCGAAGGCGCTGAACTAGTCCTGGGTTCGGGCCAGTTCATCCCGGGCTTCGAAGAGCAGCTGGTCGGCGCCAAGCCGGGCGACGAACTCGTCGTGAAGGTGAAGTTCCCGGAAGAATATCAGGCCAAGGATCTGGCCGGTAAGGACGCCGAGTTCGCCACCAAGGTGACCGAAGTCCGCGCCCCGGTCGACGGCAAGGCCGACGACGAACTGGCCAAGCGCCTGGGTCTGTCGGATCTGGCCGCCCTGAAGGACCTGCTGCGCTCGAACTTGGCCGGCCGCTACGACAACAGCTCGCGCTTCAAGCTGAAGCGCGCCCTGCTGGACGTGCTGGACACCAAGCACGACTTCCCGCTGCCGCCGCGCATGGTCGACGCCGAGTTCGCCGGCATCTGGCAACAGGTCGAGGCCGACAAGGCCCGTGGCGGCCTGCCGCCGGAAGACGCCGAGAAGTCGGAAGACCAGCTGAAGGACGAGTACCGCAAGATCGCTGAGCGCCGCGTGCGCCTGGGTCTGGTGCTGGCCGAAATTGGCCGCAAGAACGACGTGGTCGTCACCGACCAGGAGCTGACCGACGCCATCATGCGCGAAGCTCGCCAGTACGGCGCGCAAGCCCAGCAGGTGTTCGACATGTACCGCCAGCGCGCCGACCTGCAGGCCGCCCTGCGCGCCCCGATCTACGAAGACAAGGTCGTCGACCTGATCTTCGGCAAGGCCAAGGTCGAGGAAAAGGAAGTCTCCAAGGACGAGCTCCTGGAAGAAGACGACCTGCCGGAAGGCTACGGCGGCTAAGCTCGCCGAGCTGAAACGATCAAGGCGCGGCTCGCGAGGGCCGCGCCTTTTTCGTATCGGTTGGAACCGGCCGGCTCCTTGCAACCTGTTAAGCGCCACGCGATATGCGATAGCGACGGCGCGCCGGGGGCTGATTCGTTTTCGCGCGCCCAGACACACGAAAAGGGTGATCCCCATGATGTACGATCCGATGGCGACGGCGATGAACCTCGTTCCGATGGTGGTCGAGCAGACCAGCCGCGGCGAGCGCGCGTTCGACATCTTCTCTCGCCTGCTGAAGGAGCGGATCATCTTCCTGACCGGTCCCGTCGAGGACGGCATGGCCAGCCTGATCTGCGCCCAGCTGCTGTTCCTGGAGTCGGAGAACCCCAAGAAAGAGATCGCCATGTACATCAACTCGCCGGGCGGCGTGGTGACGGCTGGCCTCGCGATCTACGACACCATGCAATACATCAAGAGCCCGGTCTCGACGGTGTGCATGGGCATGGCCGCCTCGATGGGCAGTCTGCTGCTGTGCGCCGGCGCCGCCGGTCAGCGCATCAGCCTGCCCAACTCGCGCATCATGGTGCACCAGCCCTCGGGCGGCTTCCGCGGCCAGGCCTCGGACATCGAGCGCCACGCCGAAGACATCATCAAGACCAAGCGTCGCCTGAACGAGATCTACGTCAAGCATTGCGGCCGCACCTACGAAGAGGTCGAGCGCACTCTGGACCGCGACCACTTCATGAGCGCTGAAGAAGCCAAGGACTGGGGTCTGATCGACCACATCAACGAAAGCCGCGACGGCCCGGACATCGCTGAATAGACGAAGCTTCGCTGAAACGAGAAAGCCGCCGATCTCAGGATCGGCGGCTTTTTTCTTGTCCGCTCGCCTGCGGCAAATCGGCTCAGGTGTCCGGCTTGCCCCGGAAGATGCGGTAGCCCTTCTCGTCGGCGATCGCCAGCATCTCGGTGTCGCCGGAGGTGTCGCCATAGGCGGCCGTCAGGTGGACGTCGGGACCGAAGACCTCGCGCAGGCGCGCGACCTTTTCCTTGGCCCGGCAATTGTTCCCGTCGAGACCGCCGAGGATGCGGCCGTCCTCCGAGCACATCAGACGCGTGCCGATCAGAAGATCGGCGCCGAGACCGCGTGCGAACGGCGCGACGGTGATCTCGGGGGAGGCGGTGACTATGACCATCTTGGCTCCCTTGGCTCGCCAGCCGCGCCAGACAGCCAGGGCGTCGGGGCGCAGCAGGGACGGGGCGAAGGCTTCGGCGAAGGCGCGGGCGTCGGCCTCGATCTGACTGACGGTCGCGCCCTTCATGAACTCCCGCACCGCGGCGGCCTTGAGCTTGGTGCGGTTGCGATCGAACACGTAGGTGATCAGAGCCGGCGTCAGGCGGATGACGCCGCGCGTCCACTTGCGGGGCCCGGCGCGCCACTTGAGGAACGCGTTGAAGCTGTCCTTCACGGTCAGGGTGCCGTCGAAGTCGAAGGCCACCAGGGCGGGTTCATGGCCCATCTCGCCGGTCATTGGGCGCGACGCGCTCAAACCCTTGGCCATCAACGAACGCTTCGCCATCGATCTTCCATGCGAGCGTGCGCCGCACGCTCCGTTCCATACGATTCTAGCCTCGGTCATACGGTCTTCGAGCCGCCGCCGTAAGGGCTAAGACGTCCGACGCTTGCGCCGGAGCGCCAATCGCCCAATTTAGATGACGAGGTCATGACACGATCGTCGGGTTCGAGCGTTTGAGGCGGGAAAGGCGCCGCCAAGGCTTGTGAACCGAGCCCGGATCGGGGAATGTCAAGGATTAGACAACTCCCGGCGTATATCCTGTCTGCTTCGGTGGCGGTGTATGCGCTCGGAGGGGCGTCTCGGCGTTAAGCCGTAAGCCGCCATAGTGTGAGAAGCGATCATGACGAAAGCCGCGAGCGGCGACACGAAAAGCACTCTCTACTGTTCTTTCTGCGGAAAGAGCCAACATGAGGTGCGCAAGCTCATCGCGGGACCGACGGTGTTCATTTGTGATGAATGCGTCGAGCTCTGCATGGATATCATTCGCGAAGAGCACAAGATCGCTTTCGTGAAGTCCAAGGACGGCGTCCCGACGCCGCGCGAGATCTGCGAAGTCTTGGACGATTACGTGATCGGCCAAGGTCACGCCAAGAAGGTGCTCGCGGTTGCTGTTCACAACCACTACAAGCGCCTGAACCACGCCTCGAAGAACAACGACGTCGAGCTGGCCAAGTCGAACATCCTGCTGGTCGGTCCGACCGGTACGGGCAAGACGCTGCTGGCCCAGACCCTGGCTCGAATCATCGACGTGCCGTTCACGATGGCCGACGCCACGACGCTGACCGAAGCCGGTTATGTCGGCGAGGACGTCGAGAACATCGTGCTGAAGCTGCTGCAAGCCGCCGACTACAACGTCGAGCGGGCCCAGCGCGGCATCGTTTACATCGATGAAATCGACAAGATCAGCCGCAAGTCCGACAACCCGTCGATCACCCGTGACGTGTCGGGTGAAGGCGTGCAGCAAGCCCTGCTGAAGATCATGGAAGGCACTGTCGCCTCCGTGCCGCCGCAAGGCGGGCGCAAGCATCCGCAGCAGGAGTTCCTGCAGGTCGACACGACGAACATCCTGTTCATCTGCGGCGGCGCCTTCGCCGGGCTCGAGAAGATCATCTCGGCGCGCGGCGCGGCCAAGTCGATCGGCTTCGGCGCCAAGGTGGCCGATCCGGAAGACCGTCGTACGGGCGAGATCCTGCGGAACGTCGAACCGGACGACCTGCAGCGCTTCGGCCTGATCCCGGAATTCATCGGCCGTCTGCCGGTGGTCGCGACCCTGGAAGACCTCGACGAGGTCGCCCTGGTCAAGATCCTGACCGAGCCGAAGAACGCCTTCGTCAAGCAGTACCAGCGCCTGTTCGAGATGGAGAACATCGGCCTGACCTTCACGGAGGACGCCCTGCACGGCGTCGCCAAGAAGGCCATCCTTCGCAAGACCGGTGCGCGGGGCCTGCGCTCGATCATGGAAGGCATCCTGCTGGAGACCATGTTCGAGCTGCCCAACTACGAGGGCGTCGAGGAAGTGGTGGTCAATGCCGAGGTCGTCGAAGGCCGGGCTCAGCCGCTGCTGATCTACGCCGAGAAGAAGGGCGGGGCGGCTTCGGCCTAAACCGCGACTTCACCACGAAAACGGGGCGCGCCTTTTGAACGAAGGCGCGCCTTTTTCGTGGATAAGCCGGTTTCGTAAACCCGCGAGACGACTGGTGAGGCTTCGGCGCCACGCCAAGCGCGAGCGAGTGAAAGGCTTGGAATGCCAGTGTCTTGGATGATCTTGCCTCCCTTGGGCCGGGGAGGGGCATATCCACTTCAGCTTTGCCACACACGCGCGACCTGTCGCCGCTGTTGGGCGAGTACGCTTGAACCGTGTTGTAAAACGTCCACATAAATAACGACCATTCGCCCAGTCCCGGGCGGACGGGTCGTTCGACTCAGGCGCATCGTCTGATGTTACGGCGGCCCGCATGGCCGAGCGCCAGTGGCGCTCAGGCCGGGAGTATTGAGCACATGTCCGAACTACGTACGCTTCCTGTCTTGCCGCTGCGGGATATCGTTGTGTTCCCGCACATGGTGGTGCCGCTCTTCGTCGGGCGCGACAAGTCCGTGCGCGCCCTCGAAGAGGTCATGCGCGGCGACAAGCAGATCCTTCTGGTGACCCAGAAGAACTCGGCCGACGATGATCCGGCGCCGGGCGACATCTTCGACGTCGGCGTGTTGGCCACCGTCCTGCAGCTGTTGAAGCTGCCCGACGGCACCGTGAAGGTGCTGGTCGAGGGCAAGGGCCGCGCCGCGGTCGTGGCCTTCACCGACCAGGAATCCTACTACGAAGCCCAGATCGGCGAGGTCAGCGAGGACGAAGGCGTCGGCCCCGAGGCCGAAGCTCTGTCGCGCGCCGTCGTCGAGCAATTCGAAAACTACGTCAAACTGAACAAGAAGGTGCCGCCGGAGGCCCTGGCGTCGATCCCGCAGATCGCCGAGCCGGGCAAGCTGGCCGACAGCATCGCCGCCCACCTGTCGGTGAAAATCGGCGACAAGCAGCACCTGCTGGAAATCTTCGACGTCGTGAAGCGCCTGGAAAAGGTCTTCGCCCTGATGGAGGGCGAGATCTCGGTGCTGCAGGTCGAGAAGAAGATCCGCTCGCGCGTGAAGCGCCAGATGGAGAAGACCCAGCGCGAGTACTATCTGAACGAACAGATGAAGGCGATCCAGCGCGAGCTGGGCGACCCGGACGACTCGCGCGACGAGCTGATCGACCTCGAAAAGCGCATCAAGAAGACCAAGCTTTCCAAGGAAGCCCGCACCAAGGCCGAGAGCGAGCTGAAGAAGCTGCGCAACATGAGCCCGATGTCGGCCGAGAGCACCGTTGTCCGCAACTATCTGGACTGGCTGCTGTCGATCCCGTGGGGCAAGGCCAAGACCAAGAAGATCGACCTGCCGGAAGCCGAGGAGATCCTCGACGCCGACCACTACGGCCTCGACAAGGTCAAGGAACGGATCCTTGAGTACCTGGCCGTCCAGGCCCGGACCAACTCGCTGAAGGGCCCGATCCTGTGCCTCGTCGGCCCTCCCGGCGTCGGCAAGACGTCCCTGGGCAAGTCGCTGGCCAAGGCGACCGGTCGCGAGTTCGTGCGCATGAGCCTCGGCGGCGTGCGTGATGAGGCCGAGATCCGCGGTCACCGCCGCACCTACATCGGTTCGATGCCCGGCAAGGTCATCCAGTCGATGAAGAAGGCCAAGACGACCAACGCCTTCGTCCTGCTGGACGAGATCGACAAGATGGGCAGCGACTACCGCGGCGACCCCGCCTCGGCCCTGCTCGAAGTGCTCGATCCGTCCCAGAACTCGACCTTCGGCGACCACTATCTGGAGGTCGACTACGACCTGAGCCAGGTGATGTTCGTCACGACGGCCAACAGCCTCAACATGCCCCAGCCGCTGCTGGACCGCATGGAGATCATCCGCATCCCCGGCTACACCGAGGATGAGAAGCTGGAGATCGCCAAGCGGCACATCCTGCCGAAGCTGTCGAAGGACCATGGCCTGAAGCCGGCCGAGTTCGTCGTCCCGGACAAGGCGATCCGCGACCTGATCCGCTACTACACCCGGGAAGCCGGCGTGCGGTCGCTGGAGCGGGAACTGGGCGCCCTGGCGCGCAAGACGGTCCGGGACCTGGCCCGCGAGAAGCTGACCACGATCACGATCGACGACGAGCGCCTGGCCAAGTACGCGGGCGTCAAGAAGTACCGCTACGGCGAGACCGACGAGGTCGACCAGGTCGGCATCGTCACCGGTCTGGCGTGGACGGAGTTCGGCGGCGACATCCTGACCATCGAAGCCGTGAAGATGCCGGGCAAGGGTCGCATGTCGATCACCGGCAACCTCAAGGAGGTGATGAAGGAGTCGATCTCGGCGGCCAACAGCTACGTCCGCTCGCGGTCGGTGCAGTTCGGCATCAAGCCGCCGATCTTCGAAAAGACCGACGTGCACATCCACGTGCCGGACGGCGCTACGCCCAAGGACGGTCCGTCGGCCGGCGCGGCCATGGGTCTGGCCATCGTCTCGGTGCTGACGGGGATCCCGATCCGCAAGGATATCGCCATGACTGGCGAGATCACCCTGCGCGGCCGGGTCACCGCCATCGGCGGCCTGAAGGAAAAGCTGCTGGCGGCCCTGCGGTCGGGCGTCAAGACGGTTCTGATCCCGCAGGAAAACGAGAAGGATCTCGTGGACGTGCCTCAGAGCGTCAAGGTTGGACTGGAAATCATCCCGGTCTCGACCATGGACGAGGTGCTCAAGCACGCCCTCACGGGCCCTCTGACTCCGGTCGAGTGGAACGAAGCCGAGGAGCCGATTGCTGCGAGTGCGAAGAAAGACGAGGGCGATAGCGACGCCGTATTGACCCACTAGACGCAAGTTATCGTTGATAACTTATGCGGCGCGGGAGATTCCCGCGCCGCTCGCGTTTGACGAGGCATTTTCAACCGCCATAATCCCCGCCGAGCGTAGCGCCGTAAGCACAAGAACGCGTCGCCGCTCAGGCTGGGAGAAAAACATGACCACAAAAGCCGAACTCGTTACGGCGATCGCCGAAAAGGCGGGCATCAACAAGAACCAGGCCAAGGACGCTCTGGAAGCCTTTATCGACGCCGTCACCGACTCGTTGAAGTCGGGTCAGGACGTTCGCCTGGTCGGTTTCGGCACGTTCAAGGCCGTGACCCGCGCCGCCGGCACCGCCCGCAATCCGCGCACCGGCGAGACGGTGAACCGACCCGCGTCGAAGACCGCGCGCTTCCAGGTTGGCGAAGGCCTGAAGTCCTCGCTGAACGGCTAAACAGTTTTCCGCTTAACGGAGGCGGGGCGCCAGGGGGCTGGCGCTCCGCCTTTTCGTTTTCGCGCTATGCGCGGACGCGCCGGGCGGTTAGAAGCGCCGGCGATCGAGAGGGCAGTTAGCTCAGCGGTAGAGCGTCTCGTTTACACCGAGAGGGTCGGGGGTTCGATCCCCTCACTGCCCACCATCCTCCTCCAGATCTGTGACCCCAGCCTCCGCGGCCCACGCCGCGGGTCGATGGCTCATGCTCACGCTTCCCATTGCGGGCTGCTACCAAAGTGATATCATTTCGGTATCAACGCTGGAGGAGCGTCATGCCCGAGACTCGCACCATCAACCCGACGACGGAGCGGCCGCACGGCGGCATGGGCGGCGGCCTGCCGCTGCTCGCGCTTCCGGTCCTGCTGGCCGCCGGGATCTGGGCCTTCATCCAGGCTCGAGATGACGGCGCGGTCTATGCAGGTTTGGGCGCTCTGCTGGTCTTCCTGTTCGCCATGGTTTCGTGCGGCTTCTATTCGCTGCAACCAAACGAGGCCTATGTCATCACGCTGTTCGGGACCTATGTCGGCACCGATCGCCGTACGGGGCTGCGCTGGATCCTGCCCTGGTACGGTCGCAAGAAGATCAGCTTGCGGGTCCGCAACGTCACCAGTGAGATGCTGAAGGTGAACGACAAGCGCGGCAACCCGATCGAGATCGCCGCCAACATCGTCTGGCGGGTCCAGGATTCGGCCCAGGCCCTGTTCGACGTCGACGACTATATCGCCTTCGTGAACATCCAGATCGAGACCGGCCTGCGGGAAGTCGCCTCGCACTATGCCTATGACCACGCGGAGGAGGGCGAACCCACTCTGCGCGCCCACGCCGAAGAGGTCGGCGATCGCCTGCAGAAGGACCTGCAGCAGCGCATCGCGGTGGCTGGCGTCGCCATCGACGAGGCCCATCTGATGCACCTGGCCTATGCTCCCGAGATCGCCGGCTCGATGCTGAAGCGCCAGCAGGCCGAGGCGGTGCTGGCCGCGCGCCGCACGATCGTGGCCGGCGCCGTCGATATGGTCGAGAGCGCTCTCAGCCAGCTCAGCGAGCGAGGCGTTGTCACGCTCGATGACGACCGCCGGGCCTCGATGGTGTCCAATCTTCTGGTGGTGCTGTGCGCGGACCGCGAGGCCCAGCCCGTGGTCAACACCGGCACCCTGTACGGCTGACGTGGCGGGCGATCCGAGCGACGCCAAGGGCGGACGCCGTGCATTCCTGATGCGCGTTCGCCCGGAGGTGCTGGCCGCCGTCGAACGGCTGGCCGGCGCGGAGTTGCGTAGCGTGAATGCGCAAGTCGAGGTATTGCTACGCGAGGCCTTGGGCCGGCGCGGCGTGACGCTGAAATCGTCCGGAAACGGCGAGGAACCGTGAGCGTCGCAAAAGCTTTATCGTTCCGGGGCCGAATGGGGTGGCCTGGAGTATCGATGAGGAATCGGCGTGACGGACACGAGATCGGACCGGCCACTTGGCCTGCGTGGTTTTTCTCGCGAGATCGATCCGCCGACTGACGACACCGTACGCCTCGTCGACACGACCATGCTGTACGCTCCGCGCAGTGGTGGGGTGCGCCGCTATCTGTCTTCCAAACGCGCCTGGCTGTCGGCCAACCGCCCGGACGTCCGTCACACGCTGGTGGTGCCGGGCGCGCGCGATTCATACGACGGGCGAGGGCGGGTCTCGATCTATGCCGCGCCACTGCCGTTCGGGGCCGGCTATCGCTGGCCCGTGGTCAAGCAGGCGTGGATGGAACGGCTGATCCGCCAGCGGCCTGACGTCATCGAGGCTGGCGATCCCTACACGCCGGGTCTGGCCGCCCTCCGCGCCGGCGACGCCCTGGGCGTGCCGGTCGTCGGGTTCTGCCACACCGATCTCGGCGCCCTGGCGGCGCTACATATCGGCGAATGGGCCGAGAAGCCGGTCCAGAAGCGCTGGGCGGCGATCTATCGCCAGTTTGACCAGGCGGTGGCGCCCAGCCGTTTCATCGCCGGCCGCTTGATCGAGGCGGGTGTCCACAACGCCATCGGCCTGCCGCTGGGCGTCGACACCGAGCTGTTTCATCCCTCCCGCGCCGATCGGGACGCCCTGCGGCGACGGCTTGGCGTTTCACCGGGCGAGCGCCTGCTGGTCTTCGCCGGCCGGCCGGCGCGCGAGAAGCGGCTGGAGGTGCTGGTCGCGGCGGTCGAGCGGCTGGGCGCGCCGTACAAGCTGCTGTTTGTTGGGGCTGGTGGCGGAGCGCCGGTCAGCGACCGAGCGATCTGCCTGGACTATGTCCGCGATCCGGCCGAGCTGGCCGCAGTGCTGGCGAGCTGTGACGCCTTCGTCCACGCCAACGACAACGAGCCGTTCGGCCTGATCGTACTGGAAGCCATGGCCTGTGGCCTGCCCGTGGTCGGCGTCGCCGCCGGCGGCGTGGCCGAATCCGTCGACGAAGAGGTCGGACAGCTGGCCACGGAATCGGAACCGGCCGCCTTCGCCGAGGCGATCGAGGCCCTGTTCGCCCGCGACATCGCCGCGGTCGGCGCGGCGGCCCGGCGTCGCGCGGTCGAGCGGCACGGCTGGGACGCCGTCTTCGGCCAGCTTTGCGCGATCTACGGGGCCTTAAGCGGCCACCGGGCGTTCGGCGGCCAGCCGCAGCTTCGCGACCACTAGGCTCGCAGGCTGGCCAAGATCTCGTAGCTGCGCTTGCGCGCGCCGTGGTCGTAGATCTGGGACGCGGCCATCAGCTCGTCGGCCCTGGTCATCTCCAGCACCTGATCGATCTTGCGCCGAACCGTCTCGGGCGAACCGATGGCCGCGTATTGGAAGGTGTGGTCCAGGCCCGCCAGCTCGGCAGGGGAGGCGTGCTCGCGGATATCGTCGACCGGCGGCGGCAACAGGCCCGGACGGCCGCGCCGCAGCGCTAGGAACTGCTGCTGGGTCGAGGTCGAGAGGCGCGTCGCCTCAGCGTCGGTATCGGCAGCGCATACGCCGATGCAGACCATGGCGTAGGGCTTGTCCAGCGTCTCCGACGGCTTGAAGTGGCGGCGATAGAGGAGGAGGGCGTCCAGCAGCGAGTCGGGCGCGAAGTGGGCGGCGAAGGCGAAGGGCAGCCCCAACGCGGCGGCCAGCTGCGCGCTCCAGGTCGAGGAGCCGAGCAGCCAGATCGGCACGTCCTGGCCTTCGCCCGGCACGGCGCGGACGTTCTGGTCCGGCTCGGCCGGCTTGAACCAGTGCTGCAGCTCGACGACGTCCTGGGCGAACGAATCGACGGCGCCCGCGTAGCGGCGCAGCGCCCGCATGGTCGCCTGGTCCGTGCCCGGCGCGCGGCCCAGGCCCAGGTCGATGCGGCCGGGATATAGGGCGGCCAAGGTGCCGAACTGCTCGGCCACCATCAACGGCGCGTGGTTGGGCAGCATGACGCCGCCCGAACCGACCCGAATCGTCGAGGTGCCGCCGGCCACATGACCGATCACCACGGCCGTCGCGGCGCTGGCGATGCCCGGCATGTTGTGATGCTCGGCCAGCCAGTAGCGGTGGAAGCCGAGGGTTTCGGCGTGGCGCGCCAAGTCCAGGCTGTTGTGGAGAGCCTGGCCGACCGGCGTCCCTTGCGGAACAGGCGCGAGATCCAGAACGGAGAACGGGGGGTAAGCGGGACGGGTCATGTCCGCTACATGGCGTGCGCTATCGGCAACTCAAGTCTTCAGCAACATAGAGCGTTGCCGAAACCATTCTCGATATGAGGAAGAAACCACCGGACGGTGGCGCGAATGACGGGACTCGAACCCGCGACCTCCGGCGTGACAGGCCGGCGCTCTAACCAACTGAGCTACATCCGCGTCGTGCGCCTGGGCGCGACGGTCGTCCGTAGACCGAGAGGGGGAAGCTTACCACCTTTGAAGGGGTGGCGCGAATGACGGGACTCGAACCCGCGACCTCCGGCGTGACAGGCCGGCGCTCTAACCAACTGAGCTACATCCGCATATCCCTTCGCCGAAGCGAAAGTGCGACCCGCCGATCGGCGAGGGGCGTCTGATATGTCGGGTGAAGACTCGTGTCAACGGGCATCTCGAAGAAGCAGCGAATAGCCTGTTCCGCATGGGTGGTTTCGATCTCGCCGGACCAAATGCGAGCGGCGGGCTGGTCCCGCCGAGCCGAGGTTTCATCGTTCGCTCAAGATAGATCGACGTTCTCGGGAACAGGTCCAGTTGCGATCGTTTCTCAATGTGTTCCGGGGTGTTTGAAGCGGCTGCGACAGTGGGCTACAACCCGCTCGATTCAAGCCAAGGGCTGTCATGACCGCCTTCCTTCTCCAATACCTGCCGATCGTGATCTTCCTAGGGATCGCGGCGGCCATCGGCATCGTCTTCATCCTCGCTGCGGCCGTGTTCGCGCCGAAGGCGCCGGACCCTGAAAAGCTGTCCGCGTACGAATGCGGCTTCAACGCCTTCGACGACGCGCGCATGAAGTTCGACGTTCGGTTCTATCTGGTGTCGATCCTCTTCATCATCTTCGACCTGGAAGTGGCGTTCCTGTTCCCTTGGGCGGTCACGCTGATGAAGCTGCCGCACGACGTGGCCCAGTTCGCCTTCTGGTCGATGATGACCTTCCTCGGCGTCCTGACCGTCGGCTTTGTCTATGAATGGAAGAAGGGCGCCCTCGAATGGGAGTGATCGTTCCCGCCAACGCCTCGTCGACGCCGGCGCTTTCGGCCGGCCGTTCGACGGTGGAGGGCTATGACCCCAAGATGCACGACCCGTTCTTCGACGGCGTCTCGCAACAGCTGGCCGACAAAGGCTTCATCACCGCCGCCGCCGACGACCTGATCACCTGGGCCCGCACCGGCAGCTTGATGTGGATGACGTTCGGCCTGGCGTGCTGCGCCGTCGAGATGATGCACTCGGCCATGCCGCGCTATGACCTGGAGCGCTATGGCTTCGCGCCGCGGGCCAGCCCGCGCCAGTCGGACGTGATGATCGTCGCCGGCACCCTGACCAACAAGATGGCTCCGGCCCTGCGCAAGGTCTACGACCAGATGCCGGAGCCCCGCTACGTCATCTCGATGGGCAGCTGCGCCAACGGTGGCGGCTACTACTATTACAGCTATAGCGTCGTGCGCGGCTGCGACCGCGTCGTGCCGGTCGACATCTACGTGCCGGGCTGTCCGCCCACGGCCGAGGCGCTGGTCTACGGCGTGCTGCAGCTGCAGAAGAAGATCCGTCGCACGGGGACGATCGAGCGATGAGCCAAGACCTCGAAGCCCTGGGCCAGGCGATCGTCGCCAACTCGGCCGGCGCGATTTCGACCTATCACGTGGCGTTCGGCGAGCTGACCGTGCTGGGCTCGGCCCCGCGCGTCGTCCAAGCCCTGACCTATCTGCGCGATCATCCCGACTACCGTTTCCACCAGTTGGTGGACTTGACGGCGGTCGACTACCCCGAGCGCGCCGCGCGCTTCGACGTGGTCTACCACCTGCTGTCGATGGTGAAGAACGCGCGCGTCCGCCTGAAGGTGCAGACCGACGAGGATACGCCGGTGCCCAGCGCCACGGCGGTATTCCCGGTCGCCGACTGGTTCGAGCGCGAGGCGTTCGACATGTACGGCGTGTTCTTCGAGGGCCATCCGGACTTGCGCCGGATCCTGACCGACTACGGTTTCCACGGCCATCCGCTGCGGAAGGACTTCCCGATGACGGGTTACGTCGAGGTCCGCTACGACGACGAGCTCAAGCGCGTCGTCTACGAACCCGTGAAGATCACCGAGTTCCGCGCCTTCGACTTCATGTCTCCGTGGGAGGGCGCCAAGTACGCCCTGCCGGGTGACGAGAAGGCCGAGAAGCGGGCAGGGGACGCTTAAGTCATGACTGGCACCAATGCGCCCGCCGCGGCGACCGACTTCTTCCGCGACGCCCCGACGACTCCGGCCATCCCGGAGACGCCGGTCCGCAAGTTCAACATCAACTTCGGCCCGCAACATCCGGCCGCGCACGGCGTGCTGCGCCTGGTGCTGGAGCTGGACGGCGAAATCGTCGAACGCGTCGATCCGCACATCGGCCTGCTGCATCGCGGCACCGAGAAGCTGATGGAAGCGCGGACCTACCTGCAGAACATCCCGTACTTCGACCGCCTCGACTACGTGGCGCCGATGAATCAGGAGCATGCGTTCTGCCTGGCCATCGAAAAGCTGCTGGGCGTCGAAGTGCCCAAGCGCGGCCAGGTCGTGCGCGTGCTGTTCTGCGAGATCGGCCGCATTCTGAACCACCTGCTGAACGTGACGACCCAGGCCATGGACGTCGGCGCTCTGACGCCGCCGCTCTGGGGCTTCGAGGAGCGCGAGAAGCTGATGGTGTTCTACGAGCGCGCCTGCGGCGCTCGCCTGCACGCCAACTACTTTCGTCCGGGCGGCGTCCATCAGGACCTGACCCCGTCGCTGATCGACGACATCGAGAGCTGGGCGAAGGCTTTCCCCAAGATCTGCGACGACATCGAAGGCCTGATCACCGACAACCGCATCTTCAAGCAGCGCAACGTCGATATCGGCGTGGTCAGCAAGGAAGACGCCTGGGCCTGGGGTTTCTCGGGCGTCATGGTGCGCGGCTCGGGCATCGCCTGGGACCTGCGCCGCAACCAGCCTTACGAGAACTACAACGAGTTCGAGTTCGACATCCCGCTGGGCAAGAACGGCGACTGCTACGACCGCTATCTCTGCCGCATGCAGGAGATGCGTGAGTCGACGAAGATCATCCTGCAGGCCGTGCAGATGCTGCGCGGCACGCCGGGGCCGGTGCTGACCGAGGACAACAAGGTCAGCCCGCCGCGCCGCGCCGAGATGAAGCGCTCGATGGAAGCTCTGATCCACCACTTCAAGCTTTACACCGAGGGCTTCAAGACGCCGGAAGGCGAGGTCTACGCCGCCGTCGAGGCGCCCAAGGGCGAGTTCGGCGTCTACGTGGTCAGCAACGGCACCAACAAGCCGTACCGCTGCAAGATCAAGGCGCCGGGCTTCTCGCACCTGGCGGCGATGGACTGGATGAACCGCGGCCACCAGCTGGCCGACGTCTCGGCCATCCTGGGCTCGCTCGACATCGTGTTCGGCGAGGTCGACCGGTGAGCCTTGAAACGATCGCCCAGGCGCAACTCGACGCCTACAACGCCCAGGATCTGGACGCCCACTGCGCCCACTTCACCGACGACGTAGTGGTCGCGGGCCTGAACGGCGATGTCGCGCGCACGGGTATCGAGGCTTATCGCGCCTGGTACGAGGCCGCCTTCGCCCAGTTCCCGAAGAACAAGGCGCAGCTGCTGAACCGTATCGTGGTCGGCTCGAACGTGATCGATCATGAGCGCGTCGACCGCGGCAATGGCGACCCGGTGTTCGAGGTCGCCGCCATCTACACTTTCAAAGGCGACAAGATCGCCCGCGTGGATTTCGCCCGATGAGCGTTCGTCGTCTTGCCAAAGAGCAGCCCGCCAGCTTCGCCTTCTCGAAGGACAGCCAGGCCAAGGCCGACTGGTGGAAGGCCAAATATCCCGCCGTCCGCAAGCAGTCGGCGGTGATCCCGATGCTGTGGCTGGCCCAGAAGCAGGAAGGTTGGGTGTCCGAGCCCGCGATCCAGGAGATCGCCAAGCAGCTCGAGATGCCGGTCATCCGCGTCCTGGAGGTCGCCACCTTCTACGTGATGTTCCAGCTTCAGCCGGTCGGTAAGGTCGCCTTCGTCCAGCTGTGCGGCACCACGCCGTGCCAGCTGCGCGGCGCCCTGGACCTGAAGGCCGTGCTGAAGGCCAAGATCGGCGACGCCAACCACGTCTCGGCCGACGGCAAGTTCAGCTGGGAAGAGGTCGAGTGCCTGGGCGCGTGCTGCAACGCCCCGATGGCCGCGATCAACGACTACTATTACGAGGACCTGACGCCGGAGAGCCTGGCCAAGATCCTGGACGATTTCGCGGCCGGCAAGTCGCCCAAGCCGGGCAGTTATGACGGCCGTGTCGCCTCGGAGCCGAAGGGGGCCATCCACACCCTGACGGATCCGAAGCTGTACGACGGTTCGTACGCCAAGAAGATCAAGATCCCGAACCTGCCCGAGAAGCCGAAGACCTCGAAGGCCAAGCCGGAACCGACCGCCTGACATGACCGCCGACGCCGCCCTGCAGAAGAAGCGCCTGACCGCGATGCTCGCCATCGACGCGGTCTGCTTCGTGCTGGCCGGTGTGGCGATCTATGGCGCGGTGTCGCTGGGACTTGGTTGGGCCAAGCCTGTCTTCATCCTGGCCATCGCCGCGGGGGTGGTCGCGCAGATCTGGTTCATCCTGGGCTGGATGCGCGCGACCAAGGGGGAGGGGGCCTCGTCATGATCGACGACAGCGCCCTCAACACGCGTCGCGCCGCCTACGCGGACACGATCCGGAGCCTGCATCGCCGCGAACGCGGCGTCGGCTTCGTGGCCTGCCTGGCGGGCGCGATGCTGCTGATCTGGGGGCGCACCGTTCCGGGCGCGCCGTTCTGGGCGGTCATCGCCGGTCTTGTCACGATTGGCGCGGGCTGGCTGCTTTTCGCCTATGTCATCATTCGTCGGACGCGCTATGTGCGCGCCCATCCATTCGATCCGCAAAGCTGAGTCATGGTCGGTATCCTCGAAGACAAGGACCGCATCTTCGCCAACCTCTATGGCCTCCACGACTGGGGCCTCGAGGGCGCGAAGAAGCGCGGCTGCTGGAATGGCACCAAGGACATCCTGGACGCCGGGCGCGACTGGATCATCGACAACATGAAGAACTCCGGCCTGCGCGGCCGGGGCGGCGCGGGCTTCGGCACGGGCCTGAAATGGTCGTTCATGCCCAAGGAAGTGAAGGAAGGTCGTCCTCACTACCTGGTCGTCAACGCCGACGAATCCGAGCCGGGCACCTGCAAGGACCGGGAGATCATGCGGCATGACCCGCATCTCCTGATCGAAGGCTGCCTGATCGCCTCGCGCGCCATGTTGGCCAACGCCTGCTACATCTATATCCGCGGCGAGTACGTCTTCGAGCGCGAGCGCCTGGAAGCGGCGATCAAGCAGGCCTACGAGGCCAAGCTGATCGGCAAGAACAACGTCCACGGCTGGGACTTCGACCTCTACGTCCACCACGGCGCCGGCGCCTATATCTGCGGCGAAGAGACGGCCCTGCTGGAGAGCCTGGAAGGCAAGAAGGGCCAGCCCCGCCTGAAGCCGCCGTTCCCGGCCGGCGCGGGCCTCTACGGCATGCCCACGACCGTGAACAACGTCGAGAGCATCGCTGTCGCCGGTACGATCCTGCGCCGCGGCGCGGCCTGGTTCGCCGGCTTCGGCCGTCCGAACAACGCCGGCACCAAACTGTTCTGCGTTTCGGGCCACGTGAACCTGCCCTGCAACGTCGAAGAAGCCATGAGCATCCCCTTCCGGCAGCTGATGGAAGACCACTGCGGCGGCATCCGGGGCGGCTGGGGCAATCTGAAGGCCGTCATTCCGGGCGGCTCGTCCGTGCCGATGATCCCGGCCGAGCAGTGCGAAGACCTGCCGATGGATTTCGACGCCCTGCGCAACCTGCGCTCGGGCCTGGGCACCGCCGCCGTCATCGTCATGGACAAGTCCACCGACTTGGTCCGCGCCATCGCCCGCCTGTCGTACTTCTACAAGCACGAGAGCTGCGGCCAGTGCACGCCGTGCCGCGAAGGCACCGGCTGGATGTGGCGGGTCATGGAACGCATGGCCACCGGCGAGGCCGATCCGAAAGAGATCGACACCCTGTTGGACGTCACGACCCAGGTCGAGGGTCACACCATCTGCGCCCTGGGCGACGCGGCCGCCTGGCCGATCCAGGGCCTGTTCCGTCACTTCCGCCATGAGGTGGAGGAGCGGATCGCTTCCTATCGTAGCGGTCGCCTGCACGTGCAGGGCGCCAAGCTGATCGCGGCGGAGTAACAAGAATGGCTATCGCCAAGGTCAACGGCGTCGAAGTCGAGTTCGAGCCCGGCATGACGGTTCTGCAGGTCGCGGAGCTGGCCGGGGAAGAGATTCCGCGCTTCTGCTACCACGAGCGTCTGTCCATCGCCGGCAACTGCCGCATGTGCCTGGTCGAGGTGAAGCCCGGCCCGCCGAAGCCGCAAGCGTCTTGCGCCCTGCCGGCCGCCGAGGGCCAGGAGATCTTCACCAAGACTCCGATGGTCAAGAAGGCTCGTGAAGGGGTGATGGAGTTCCTGCTCATCAACCACCCGCTGGACTGCCCGATCTGCGACCAGGGCGGCGAGTGCGACTTGCAGGATCAGGCCGTTGGCTATGGCCGCGACGACAGTCGTTACGAAGAAAACAAGCGCGCGGTCGAAGAAAAGGCCATGGGCCCGCTGATCAAGACCGTGATGACGCGCTGCATCCAGTGCACGCGCTGCGTCCGCTTCATTACCGAAGTCGCGGGCTCGCCGGAGATCGGCCTGATCTCGCGTGGCGAAGACGTTGAAATCACGACCTATCTGGGCGCGGCGGTGACGTCGGAGCTCAGCGCCAACGTGATCGACCTCTGCCCTGTCGGCGCGCTGACCTCCAAGCCCTACGCCTTCGAAGCCCGCCCGTGGGAGCTGAAGAAGACCGAGAGCGTCGACGTCATGGACGCCCTGGGCTCGTCGATCCGTGTCGACGCCCGCGGCGCGGCCGTGCTGCGCGTCCTGCCGCGCAACAACGACGACATCAACGAAGAATGGATCTCGGACAAAACCCGGTACGCCGTCGACGGCCTGGGCCGTCAGCGTCTGGATCGTCCGTACGTCCGCGTGGCCGGCAAGCTGCAGCCGGCGACCTGGGCCCAGGCCTTCGCCGCCATCGCGTCCAAGATCAAGGCGACCGCGCCGGAGCGCGTCGGCGTCATCGCGGGCGATCTGCAGGACGCCGAGAGCCTGAAGGCGACCAAGGACCTCTTCACCGCCCTGGGCGTGAAGAACCTGGACAGCCGTCAGGACGGTACGGCCCTTGGCTATGGTCCGCGTGAAAGCTGGCTGTTCAATTCGACCTTGGCCGGCATCGAGAACGCCGACGTCGTGCTGTTCGTCGGCACGAACCCGCGCCTCGAGGCCCCGGTCCTCAACGCCCGCTTCCGCAAGCAGTGGATCGCCGGCAAGACCCGCTTCGGCGTCATCGGCGAGCAGGCCGACCTGACCTTCGGCTACGATTACCTCGGCGCTGGCGCCAAGACCCTGTCGGGCCTGGCCAAGAGCAAGGGCGACTTCGTCGCCGCCCTGAAGGCCGCCGAGCGGCCCGCGATCATCATCGGCCAGGGCGCTCTGGCCCGCGCCGATGGCGCGGCCGTCCTCAAGGCCGCCGCCGGCCTCGCCAAGACCATGAAGGTGGTTCGGGAAGGCTGGAACGGCTGGAACGTCCTGCATACCGCCGCCGCCCGCGTGGCCGGTCTCGACATGGGCTTCGTGCCGGCCGAGGGCGGTCTGTCGACGGCCGACATGCTGAAGCCGGGCGCCTTGGACGTCCTGTTCCTGCTGGGCGCCGACGAGTGCGAGCCCGCGGCCTCGGACGCGTTCAAGATCTATCTCGGCACCCACGGCGACGCCGGCGCGCACAAGGCCGACGTGATCCTGCCGGGCGCGGCCTATACCGAGAAGAACGGCCTCTATGTGAACACCGAAGGCCGTGTCCAACAGGGCAGGCGCGCCGTGTTCCCGAAAGGCGAGGCCAAGGAAGACTGGTCGATCCTGCGGGCGCTCTCGGAAGTGCTCGGTCACAAGCTGCCCTACGACAGCCTGGACCAGCTGCGCGCCAAGCTGTTCGCCGATCACCCGACCTTCGGCCAGATCGACTACGCGCCGGGCTCGGTCGCCACTCCGTTCGACGTCGGCGCCCTGGGCGGCGACGCCGAGCTCTCGGACGCGCCGTTCGAGAGCCCGATCAAGGCCTTCCACCTGACCAACCCCGTCGCGCGCGCCAGCGTGACCATGGCCGAATGCGCGGCCGTGGCCTCCGGCGCCGCCAAGATCGCCGCGGAGTAAATCGTGGACTCGAACTCTCCGCTTCTCTGGTTCGGCCTGACGACCGGCGGCATCCTGCTGGTCGTGATCTGGGTCCTGCTGAGCCTGGCCTTCCTGCTGTTGGCCGACCGCAAGATCTGGGCCGGCGTCCAGATGCGCAAAGGTCCCAACGTCGTTGGTCCCTTCGGTCTGCTGCAATCCTTCGCCGACTTCCTCAAGTTCGTGCTGAAGGAGATCGTGATCCCGGCCGGCGCCGACAAGGTCGTCTTCCTGCTGGCGCCGCTGCTGAGCCTGGTCCTGGCCTTCGTCGGCTGGGCCGCCGTGCCGTTCGCGCCGGGCTGGGTGGTCTCCAACATCAATGTCGGCATCCTCTACCTGCTGGCGATGAGTTCGCTGGGCGTCTACGGCATCATCATGGGCGGCTGGGCTTCGAACTCGAAGTACCCGTTCCTGGGCGCCCTGCGTTCGGCGGCGCAGATGGTGTCGTACGAAGTCTCGATCGGCCTGATCATCATCACGGTGATCCTGCTGGCCGGCTCGATGAACCTTTCGACTATCGTCGAGAAGCAGTCCGGCTGGATCTGGAACTGGAACGTCTTCGGCGGCGCGGGCCTCAAGAACGTCATCCTGCTGCCGGTCATGGTGGTGGCGATGGGCATGTTCTTCATCTCGGCCCTGGCCGAGACCAACCGCCCGCCGTTCGACTTGCCGGAAGCCGAATCCGAACTCGTGGCCGGCTATCAGGTCGAGTACAGCTCCACGCCGTACCTGCTGTTCATGGTGGCCGAGTATTCGAACATCGTCCTGATGTGCGCCATGATCAGCGTGCTGTTCTTCGGCGGCTGGAACCTGGGTCTGCCGATCGATCTGGTCGCGATGTGGGGCTGGTGGGGCAAGCTGGCCCTGGCGCTCGTCTTCTTCGCCAAGATCTGTTTCTGGTTCTTCATGATCGCCATGGCCAAGGCCATCGTGCCCCGTTACCGCTACGACCAGCTGATGCGCCTGGGTTGGAAGGTGTTCCTGCCGACCTCGCTGGTGCTGGTGGCCGCGGTCGCCGCGTGGCGCGTGTTCGGTCCGGCGGCCTGATGCGCCGGATCGCTCTCATCGCCCTGGGCCTGACCGGTCTGGCGCTGACGGCCTGCCAGGCCGTCTCGGCGCAGGAACGGTCTTATTCCCTGGGCGATGGGATCGTCAGCTATGACGACCTCCGGCGCGAGGGCGACAAGTGCAAGAGCTCGGGCGGAACGATCCGGGCCAAGCAGGACGGGGGAGACCCCGCTCAGCTGTCGAACTACACCTGCGTCATTCCCCCGAGCGGGAAATGAGGCGGGTCGTTCTCGGGATCGCGATGATCGGCCTGTTGGCCGGCTGCGCGCCCTGGGGGCGGAGTGTTCAGCAACCGCCGCAGCGGACGCTGGAGGACCAGGTCGAGGCGCGCCGCAAGGAAGACGCCGCGACCAAGAAATGCGTCCTCGAGCAGACCTTGCGGCGGCAGCAGAAAGAGCAGGGAAGGGACGTCCGTCCTCTCCCGAAGGAAAAGTGTTAGGAGAGCTCTGGTGTTCCAGCGCATCACGCAAGCGGTCAAGGGCGCGGCCCTTCTGGACTTCGCCGGCGCCTTTGGCCTGGCCATGAAGTACATGATCGCGCCGAAGAAGACGGTGATCTATCCGAACGAGCGTGGTCCGCAATCGCCGCGTTTCCGGGGCGAGCACGCGCTGCGCCGCTATCCGTCGGGCGAGGAACGCTGCATCGCCTGCAAGCTGTGCGAGGCGATCTGCCCGGCCCAGGCGATCACCATCGAGGCCGAACCGCGCGAGGACGGCAGCCGCCGCACGACCCGCTACGACATCGACATGGTCAAGTGCATCTACTGCGGCCTGTGCCAGGAAGCCTGCCCGGTGGACGCCATCGTGGAAGGCCCGAACATCGAGTTCGCGACCGAGACCCGCGAGGAACTCTACTACGACAAGGAACGGCTTCTCGATAACGGCGACCGCTGGGAGCGCCTGATCGCGAAGAATCTGGAGTTGGACGCGCCCTACCGTTAAAGACGGGCGCGAATCCGAGGTAGGCGGCGCGTCACCGGCGCACCGTCATTTGGACTTTTAGTTTTCAGGGGAGCACCTGGGCCAATGGCCTTGCAGGCGATCGCTTTCTATCTGCTGGCTTTCACGACCATCGCGGCGGGTCTTCTCGTCGTGTCGGCTCGGAATCCCGTGCACTCGGTGCTCTTCCTGATCACC
This sequence comes from Caulobacter sp. Root343, assembly GCF_001425745.1. Lineage (GTDB taxonomy): Bacteria > Pseudomonadota > Alphaproteobacteria > Caulobacterales > Caulobacteraceae > Caulobacter. Next base: position 328,850 of record NZ_LMDF01000007.1, read on the forward strand.
GCCTTCTTCTCGGCCGCCGGCCTCTTCGTCCTGCTGGGCGCGGAGTTCTTGGCGATGCTGCTGATCGTCGTCTACGTGGGCGCGGTCGCGGTGCTGTTCCTGTTCGTCGTCATGATGCTGGACGTGGACTTCGCCGAGCTCCGCCAGGGCTTCGCCCAATACCTGCCGTTCGGCGGGGCGGTGGCGCTGTTCATCGCCGTCGAGATGGTGATGGTCGTGGCCGCGGTGGCGACGAACGGCGCGGCGGCCAAGAACGGCCTGCCGAACGCCTCCCCGGGCGGCGTGCCCAATACGGAGGCGATCGGCCGGGTGCTCTACACCGACTACGTCTTCTTCTTCCAACTGGCGGGCCTGGTGCTGCTGGTCGCCATGATCGGCGCCATCGTGCTCACCCTGCGCCACAAGCCGGGCGTCAAGCGCCAGGACATTGGCAAGCAGATCGCCCGCACGCCCAAGACCGGCATGGAGCTGGTCCAGATCAAACCGGGTGAGGGGATCTCCGAATGATCGGCCTGCCGCACTATCTCGTCGTCGCCGCGATCCTGTTCACGATCGGCGTCTTCGGCATCTTCGTGAACCGCAAGAACATCATCGTCATCCTGATGTCGATCGAGCTGATCCTGTTGGCGGTGAACATCAATCTGGTGGCGTTCTCGGCCTATCTGCACGATGTGGCGGGGCAGATCTTCGCCATGTTCGTGCTGACCGTCGCCGCCGCCGAGGCGGCCGTGGGCCTGGCCATTCTCGTCACCTTCTTCCGCAACCGCGGCGACATCGCGGTTGACGACGCCAGCATGATGAAGGGCTAAGCGACGTCATGCAGACGCTTGTCACCATTCTCGTTTTCGCGCCGATCATCGCCGCGGCCATCGCCGGCCTGTTCGGCCGCCGCATTGGCGACGTGGCCTCGCAGTCGGTCACCACCGGCGCGCTGCTCCTGGCTTGCGGCCTGTCTTGGTATACGTTCAGCCAGTGGACCTGGGGGCACATGGAGGCCTTCACCGTCCACCTGCTGCCGTTCATCCACATCGGCGACTTCCAGGCCAACTGGTCGATCCGCATCGACGCCCTGTCGGCGACCATGCTGATCGTGGTCACGACGGTCTCGGCCCTCGTGCACGTCTATTCCTGGGGCTACATGGCCGAGGACGACAGCAAGCCGCGCTTTTTCGCGTACCTGTCGCTGTTCACCTTCGCCATGCTGTCGCTGGTCACGGCCGCTGACTTCATGCAGCTGTTCTTCGGCTGGGAAGGCGTGGGCCTGGCCTCGTATCTGCTGATCGGCTTCTGGTTCAAGAAGCCCTCGGCCAGCGCCGCGGCGATCAAGGCCTTCGTGGTCAACCGGGTCGGCGACTTCGGGTTCGCCCTCGGCATCATGACCACCTTCTGGGCGTTCGGTTCGATCCAGTTCGCCGAAATCTTCCCGCAGATCGCCGCCAACGCGGGCCGCACCTGGGCGTTCGCCGGCCACACGTTCCCGCTGATGGACATCGCCTGTTTCCTGCTGTTCATCGGCGCGATGGGCAAGTCGGCCCAGTTCTTCCTGCACACCTGGCTGCCGGACGCCATGGAAGGCCCGACCCCGGTCTCGGCCCTGATCCACGCGGCCACCATGGTCACCGCCGGCGTCTACATGTTGTGCCTTCTGTCGCCGATGTTCGAATACGCCCCGGTGGCCAAGAACATCGTCACGGTGATCGGCGCGGTGACGGCCCTGTTCGCCGCCACGGTCGGCCTGACTCAGAACGACATCAAGCGGGTGATCGCCTATTCGACCTGTTCGCAGCTGGGCTACATGTTCTTCGCGGCCGGCGTCGGCGCCTATCAGGCGGCGATGTTCCACCTGTTCACCCACGCCTTCTTCAAGGCGCTGCTGTTCCTGGGAGCCGGTTCGGTGATCCACGGCATGCACCACGAGCAGGACATGCGCCGCTACGGCGCCCTGGCCAAGCTGCTGCCGGTGACCTTCATCGCCATGACCATCGGCACGATCGCCATCACGGGCCTCGGCTTCCCGCCGCTGCACCTGGGCTTCGCCGGCTTCTACTCGAAGGACACCATCATCGAAGCGGCCTTCGCGGCTGGTGGGCACAATTCGATCGCCATGTTCGCCTGGGTGATCGGCGTGCTGGTGGCCGGCCTGACCTCGTTCTACTCGTGGCGCCTGGCTTTCTTCACCTTCAACGGTCACGCGCGCTGGGGTCATGACGACCACCATGCGCACGATGCTCATGGCCACGACGCTCACGGCGCGGCGCATGAGACGCACGACGAGCCGCTACCCGACGACGATCACGGCCACGGCCACGACCACAAGCCGCACGAAAGCCCGTGGGTGATGCTGGTCCCGCTGATCGTGCTGTCGATCGGCGCGGTCGCCGCCGGCTTCGTGTTCGTCGACTACTTCGTCGGCCACCACCAGGAAGAGTTCTGGCGCGGCGCGATCTACAACGCCCCGACCAACCACGTGCTCCACCAGGCGCACGAGGTGGCCGAGTGGGTGAAGTGGAGCCCGCTGATCGCCTCGATCATCGGCCTGTTCGCCGCCTTCTACGTCTACATCCTGAAGGAAGGCTTGGGCGCCAAGCTCGCCGCCCGTCAGGGGCCGCTGTACGTCTTCTTCTACAACAAGTGGTTCTTCGACGAGCTGTACGACGCCACGTTCGTGCGTCTGGCCAAGTTCTTCGGCGACCTGTTCTGGAAGGGCGGCGACCAGAAGATCATCGACGGCCTGGGGCCGGATGGCGTCAGCGCGGTCTCGTATGAGGTCGGTAAGCGCACCGGCAAGCTTCAGACCGGTTATCTCTACCACTACGCGTTTGTCATGCTGCTCGGCGTCGCCGGCCTGCTGACCTTCGCCCTGTACGCATTCCGTTGAGGGGGACGGAGCTAATGAGCGGCCTTCTCAGCCTCACGACCTTCGCGCCCCTGGTGGGCGTCGCGGTGATCCTCGCCGCGCGCGCCCTGCACGGCGCGGGGGACAAGACCGACACCCTGGCCAAGTGGATCGCCCTGGCGACCACCCTGGTCACCTTCGGACTGTCGATCGTTCTCACCGTCCAGTTCGACCCGAAGAACCCCGGCTTCCAGTTCGTGGAAGACGTCGCCTGGTTCGCCGGCCTGCACTACCGCATGGGCATCGACGGCATCTCGGTGCTGTTCGTCCTGTTGACCGCGTTCCTGCTGCCGATCTGCATCGTGGCCAGCTGGAAGTCGGTCGAGAAGCGCGTCGTCGAATACCTGATCGCCTTCCTGATCCTGGAAACCCTGGTGATCGGCGTGTTCTGCGCGCTGGACCTGATCCTGTTCTACCTCTTCTTCGAGGGCGGCCTGGTTCCGATGTTCCTGATCATCGGCATCTGGGGCGGCAAGCGCCGGGTCTACGCGGCCTATAAGTTCTTCCTCTACACGCTGCTCGGCTCGGTGCTGATGCTGGCCGCCATCCTGGCCATGATCGGCATCGCCCACACCTCGTCGATCCCGGACCTGATGACCTTCAAGTTCGCGCCGTGGCTGCAGACCTGGCTGTGGCTGGCCTTCTTCGCCAGCTTCGCGGTGAAGATGCCGATGTGGCCGGTGCACACCTGGTTGCCCGACGCCCACGTCGAGGCGCCGACGGCCGGTTCGGTCATCCTGGCGGGCATCCTGCTGAAGATGGGCGGCTACGGCTTCATGCGCTTCAGCCTGCCGATGTTCCCGAACGCCTCGGAGCTGTTCCAGCCGCTGGTGTTCGCGATGTCGGCCATCGCCATCGTCTACACCTCGCTGGTCGCCTTCCGTCAGACCGACATCAAGAAGCTGATCGCCTATTCGTCGGTCGCCCACATGGGCTTCGTGACCATGGGGATCTTCTCGGGCAACGCGGCGGGCGAGCAGGGCGCTCTGTTCCAGATGCTGAGCCACGGGGTGATCTCCGGCGCGCTCTTCCTCTGCGTCGGCGTCGTCTACGACCGCATGCACACCCGCGAGATCGCCTTCTACGGCGGCCTGACGAACCGCATGCCGTGGTACGCCGCGACCTTCATGCTGTTCACCATGGGCAATGTCGGCCTGCCGGGCACCTCGGGCTTCGTCGGGGAAATCCTGACCATGACCGGCGCCTACAAGGCCTCGACCTGGACCGCGATCGTCGCCGCCTCGGGCGTGATCCTGTCGGCCATGTACGCCCTGACCCTGTACCGCCGCGTGATGTTCGGCGAGATCACCAACCCGCAACTGGCCACGATCACCGATCTGGACAAGCGCGAGATCCTGATCTTCGCCCCGCTGATCATCTCGACCCTGGTGCTCGGCATCTATCCGAATTTCGTGTTCAACCTGACCGCGACGTCCGTCGACGCGCTCGTCGGCGCCTGGCGCGCCGCCGTGGGCGGGTGAGGAGCCTATGACCTTTTCCGCCAACTTCTCGCTCGTCCTGCCTGAGATCGTCCTGGCGATCGCGGCGCTGGTTCTGCTGGTGGCCGGCGCCTTCCGGGGCAAGGTGGGGGCCATCTTCACCCTCGCCGCCGTCGCCTCTCTGGTCGCGGCCGCCGCCACGGCGGTGCTGGGTCCGCACGGCCACGCCTTCAACGGGGTCTACGCGGCCGACGCCGCGGCGACCTACGCCAAGGTGGCCATCTATCTGTCGAGCGCCATCGCCGTGGTGCTGGGCGACCGCTGGCTGGCCCAGCGCGGCGACCAGAAGTTCGAATATGCCGTCCTGGTGATCCTGGCCGCGCTCGGCATGGGCGTCACCGCCTCGGCCGGCGACCTGATCAGCCTCTATGTCGGCGTCGAGCTGCAGTCGCTGGCCCTGTACGTCCTGGCCGCCATGCGCCGCGACGACGCCAAGTCGTCGGAAGCGGGCCTGAAGTACTTCGTGCTGGGCGCGCTCTCGTCGGGCCTGCTGCTGTATGGCAGCTCGCTGATCTACGGCTTCACCGGCTCGACCCACTTCAGCCAGATCGCCCTGGCGGCCGCCCACGGCGGCTCGCATGGCGTGGGCCTGCTGTTCGGCCTGGTGTTCCTGATCTGCGGCCTGGCGTTCAAGGTCTCGGCCGCGCCGTTCCACATGTGGACGCCGGACGTGTATGAAGGCGCCCCGACCCCGGTCGTCGGCTTCTTCGCCGCCGCGCCGAAGCTGGCCGCCATGATGATGTTCGCCCGCGTGCTTGGCGACGCCTTCCCCGGCTCGGTCGACAAGTGGCGCCAGATCCTGGTGATCGCGGCCCTGCTGTCGGTCTTCGTCGGCGCGTTCGCCGGCCTGGCTCAGACCAATCTGAAGCGCCTGTGGGCCTATTCCTCGATCGCCAATGTCGGCTATGCCCTGCTGGGCGTCGCGGCGGGCGGCGAGGTCGGCCTGCAGTCGATGCTGGTCTTCATGACCCTCTACATGGTCGACGTCACCGGCTTCTTCGCCTGCCTGCAGGCGCTGAACCGCGACGGCAAGCCCATGGAGACCATCGAGGACATGGCCGGTCTGATCAAGGAACGGCCGGGTATCGCAGTGGCCATGACGGCGTTCTCGCTGTCGGCCCTGGGTCTGCCACCGTTCTCCGGCTTCTGGTCGAAGTTCTACGTCTTCAAGGCCGCCATCGGCACGGGCGACGTGATGATGCAGTGGGCCGCCGTGCTCGGCCTGGTCGGCAGCGTGGTCGCGGCCTTCTATTATCTGCGCCTGATCAAGGCCATCTGGTTCGACGCCTCGACCGGTTCGGTCGACGCCCCGTCGCCGTCGGCCCGCGCCGTCGGCTTCGCGGCCGCGATCTTCTCGTTCCCGATCGTACTGGTGGCCCTGATCTGGATCGATCCCGCCGCCAAGGCCGCCGCGGCGGCCTTTGGTCACGCGTGACGTGACGGGCTTGCCGCCCGTCGTCGTCCTCGACGAGATCGACTCCACCAATGCCGAGGCCCGACGCCGGGCCGAGGCGGGCGAGGGCGGGCCGCTATGGTTGCTCGGCCTTCGCCAGACCGCCGGACGCGGCCGCCGAGGTCGCGCCTGGGAGACCGGCGAGGGCAACCTCGCCGCTACCTTCCTCTTTCGCACCGACAAGCCGCCAGCCGAGGCCGCCCAGGTCTCGTTCGTCGCTGCCCTGGCGGTGGCCGACATGCTGGCCGGATACGTGCCTGCCTCCCTGGTCAGCCTGAAGTGGCCCAACGACCCGCTGCTGGGCGGGCTGAAGGTCAGCGGCATTCTGGTCGAGTCCGGCGCGTCGCCGCTGGGCGGCCTCTGGATCGCCGTCGGGATCGGCGTGAACCTGGCGCGCAAGCCGATCGACGCGGAACGCCCCGCCACCTCCATCGCCACCTATCGTGACAGCCCGCCGCCACACCCGACCGAGGCCATCGAAACCCTGGTCGGGGCGTTCGAGCGCTGGTCGCGGGTCTGGACGTCGCTGGGCTTTCCCGCCGTCGCCGACGCCTGGACCGCCCGCGCCCACGGCCTGGGCGAACCCTGCACCGCGCGTCTGGGAACCGAGACGCTCGAGGGCGTGGCCGAGGGCCTCGACGGCGACGGGGCGTTGCGGCTTCGCCTGGATGATGGTCGAGTCCGCCGGATTACCGCCGGCGACGTGTTTTTCGGAGGCGCGTGATGCTGCTCGCCATTGAACAGGGCAACACCAACACCATGTTCGCCATTCACGACGGTCAGTCGTGGGTGGCGCAGTGGCGTTCGGCCACCGAGAGCACCCGCACCGCCGACGAGTACGTGGTCTGGCTCTCGCAGCTCCTGTCGATGCAGGGCCTCGGTTTCCGGGCCATCGACGCGGTGATCATCTCCAGCGTCGTGCCGCAGTCGATCTTCAACCTGCGCAACCTGTCGCGCCGCTATTTCGGCGTCGAGCCGCTGGTGATCGGCGAGAATGCCAATCTCGGCATCGACGTGCGCATCGAAAAGCCGTCCGAAGCCGGCGCCGACCGCCTGGTCAACGCCATCGGGGCGGGGATGGTCTATAAGGGGCCGCTGATCGTCATCGACAGCGGCACGGCCACGACCTTCGACATCGTCGGGGACGACGGCGCCTTCGAGGGCGGCATCATCGCCCCCGGCATCAATCTTTCCATGCAGGCCCTGCACGAAGCGGCGGCCAAGCTGCCCCGGATCGCCATCCAGCGGCCCGCCGGTAACAGGATCGTGGGCACCGACACCGTGTCGGCCATGCAGTCTGGCGTGTTCTGGGGGTATATCTCTCTGATCGAAGGTCTCGTCACGCGCATCAAAGCCGAGCGCGGCGAGCCCATGACCGTCATCGCCACCGGCGGCGTCGCCTCGCTGTTCGAGGGCGCCACCGAAAGCATCGACCACTTCGACTCCGATCTGACGATCCGGGGTCTCCTCGAAATCTACCGACGAAACACCATTTCCGAGACCTGATGAAAAAATCCAAGAGCGACGAACTCGTCTTCCTGCCGTTAGGCGGGTCGAACGAGATCGGCATGAACTTCAACCTGTACGGCTTCGGCCCGGCTCACGATCGCAAGTGGATCGTGGTCGACCTCGGCGTGACCTTCGGCGATCAGACGACGCCGGGCGTCGAGATCATCCTGCCGGATCCCTCGTATATCGAGCCGTACGCCAAGGACATCATCGGCATCGTCCTGACCCACGCGCATGAAGACCACCTGGGCGCGGTGCATTGGCTGTGGCCGCGCCTGAAGGCGCCGGTCTACGCCACGCCGTTCACCGCCTTCCTGCTGCGCGAGAAGCTGCGCGACGCCGACCTGCTCGACGAGGTCCCGATCACCGAGGTGCCGCTGGGCGGCCGCTTCAAGCTCGGCCCGTTCGACCTGGAACTGATCACCCTGACGCACTCGATCCCGGAGCCGAACGGCCTGGCGATCAAGACGCCGCTGGGCACCATCCTGCACACCGGCGACTGGAAGATCGATCCCGAGCCCCAGCTGGGCGCCCCGACCGACGAGGCCGCCATCCGCCGCCTTGGCGACGAGGGCGTGCTGGCCATGGTCTGCGACAGCACCAACGTCTTCGTGGAAGGCTCCGCCGGGTCCGAAGCCGACGTACGCGAGGCGCTCGGGAATCTGATCAAAAGCCTGACCGGCAAGATCGCCGTGGCCTGCTTCGCCTCGAACGTGGCGCGCATGGACACCGTGATCCGCGCCGCCCAGGCCTGCGGCCGCAAGGTCTGCCTGGCCGGCCGCTCGATGCATCGCATGGCCGCCGCGGCGCGCTCGGTCGGACTGCTGACCGGCATCGAGCCGTTCATCAATGACGACCAGGCCAAGCACCTGCCCGAGAACGAGATCCTGTTCCTGTGTACGGGCAGCCAGGGCGAGGCCCGCGCGGCCCTGTCGCGGATCGCCGACGGCAGCCATCCGCACGTCAAGCTGGGGTCGGGCGACCACGTGGTCTTCAGCTCGCGAGTCATTCCGGGCAACGAGATCCCGATCCGCAACCTGCAGAACAAGCTGGCCGACCGCGGCGTGCGCCTGCACACCGAACGTGACACGCCCGGCATCCACGTCTCGGGCCACCCGTGCCGGGATGAGCTGCGCCAGATGTATTCGTGGGTGCGTCCGCAGATCGCCGTACCGACCCATGGCGAGCGCCGCCACCTGATCGAGCACGCGGCCTTCGCCAAGGACCTGCAGGTGCCGCACGCCGTCTCGCCGCGCAACGGCGACATGGTGCGCCTGGCGCCGGGCATGCCGGAGATCATCGACGAAGTGCCCGCCGGCCGTCTCTATGTCGACGGCGGCGTCGTCACGCCCGAGAACGGCGACGCCCTGCGCGAGCGCCGCCACGCGGCGTTCAACGGCATGCTGGCCGTGTCGATCGTCCTGGATGGCCGAAACAAGATCGTCTCGGGTCCGCAGGTGCGCGGCATCGGCCTGACCGGCGACGAGGAATACACCCTCGACGACGCCCTGGACGACCTCGCCGAAGAAGCCGAGACCGCCTACAAAAAGCTCCAGGGCGACGCCCGCGAGCTGGACGACGCAATCGAAAGCGCCATCTCGCGCGCGGTGAAGAAGGCCGCGTTCCGGATCTGGGAGCGCAAGCCGGTCGTCGAAACGACAGTCCTACGGCTCTGATCACCACGGGCGGCCACCGAAATACCGTGGTCGCCCGTATCTTTCCGCAATGCAGCACTGGTGCTAGGCCAATCGCCAACAACCAGAAAAGCAGCGGGAGTTCTTGAAGGATGATCGGCAAGCTCAACCACGTCGGGGTCGCCACGCCCTCGATCGACGACTCGGTGAAGATGTATCGCGACCTGCTGGGCGCCACCTCGGTGACCGAGAAGTGGGCGATGCCGGAGCAGGGGGTCTGGGTGTGCTTCGTCAACCTACCCAACAGCCAGATCGAACTGATCGAGCCCTATGGCGAGAACTCGCCGATCCACGGCTTCCTGGCCAAGAACCCCAAGGGCGGCCAGCACCACATCTGCTTCGAGGTCGAGAACATCTACGAGGCCCGCGATGACCTTGTCGCCAAGGGCGCGACGGTGCTGGGCGAGCCCCGTATCGGCGCCCACGGCACGCTGATCATCTTCGTTCACCCCAAGGATATGGGCGGCCTGCTGGTCGAGCTCATGGAAACGCCGAAGGACGCGCATCACTGATGAGCCCGGTCACCTGGTTCGCGATCTACCTGACCATCTGGTGGACGGTGCTGTTCGCCGTGTTGCCGCTGGGGTCGCGCAGCTTCCACGAGGCCGGGATCACGCCGCCGCCGGGCGCGGACCCCGGTGCGCCGGTCAATCCGAACCTGAAGCGCAAGTTCATCACCACGACCTGGGTCTCGGCCATCGTGTTCACGGTGTTCTTCGTGGTGTTCCACTTCCATCTGGTGAGGTTGCCCGACCTGCCCATGGGCGCCTGACGCCCGGATGCCCAAGCCTTGGGCGCGGGGCGAGCGATTTGCCCCCGATCGCCCAAGCCTTGGGCGAAGCGCCTCATTGTCAGCGCTTCCCCCGGATGGTCGTGCCCCAACACGTGTTCGGTCGGTAAGGTGACTTCAGGAGATCGGCCTGGCCGATCTCGCTCTGTGGCGTCTTCCCCGACGATGACTTGAAAGGCCGCGCGGCGATCCGCGCGGCCTCTCTTTTTTCCACAACGGAGCCTTACTTCTTTCCACAACGGAGCCTTACTTCCGCCCGAAGCGCGACAGCAAAGATGGTGGCCAGTTTCTGCGGTTGTCGCGCGTCGATTCCTTGGTGAGACGAGCCCGCTAGTCCAGTTCGGATCAAAGATCTGAACTGGGCGGGCTCTACCGCGTTGCCAAGCTGTCGGACGAGAGGCTATCTCAGGCCTCCTTGAATTCCCCGGAGTTTCCACGCGCATGCGCTTGTCGCGCTATTTCCTGCCGGTGCTGAAGGAAGCACCGTCCGACGCCCAGATCGTTTCGCACCAGCTGATGCTTCGCGCCGGCATGATCCGCCAGGAAGCGGCGGGCATCTATGCCTGGCTGCCGCTGGGCTTCCGCGTGCTGAAGAAGGTCGAGCAGATCGTCCGCGAGGAAATGGATCGCGCCGGCGCCATCGAGCTGCTGATGCCGACCCTGCAACTGGCCGACCTCTGGCGCGAGTCGGGCCGCTACGACGCCTACGGCCCGGAGATGCTGCGCATCACCGACCGTCACGAGCGCGAGCTGCTGTACGGGCCCACCAACGAGGAAATGATCACCGAGATCTTCCGGGCCTATGTGCGCAGCTACAAGGACGTTCCGAAGAATCTGTACCATGTGCAGTGGAAGTTCCGGGACGAGCGCCGTCCGCGCTTCGGCGTGATGCGCGGCCGCGAGTTCCTGATGAAGGACGCCTACAGCTTCGACCTCGACGCCGAGGGCGCGCGCAAAGCCTACAACCGCATGTTTGTGGCCTATCTGAACCTGTTCTCGCGGATGGGGCTGAAGGCCGTGCCGATGCGCGCCGACACCGGCCCGATCGGCGGCGATCTCAGCCACGAATTCATCGTTCTGGCCGATACCGGCGAAAGCGCCGTGTTCTGCCACAAGGACCTGGTCGAGATGCCGGCCCCCGGCCCGGACGTCGATTGGTTCGGCGACTTGCAGCCGCTGGTCAACCAGCGCACCGCGCTCTATGCGGCGACCGAGGAAATGCACGACGAGGCGGCGTTCAACGCACTGCCCGAGAGCGACCGCCTGTCGGCGCGCGGCATCGAGGTGGGCCACATCTTCTCGTTTGGTACGAAGTATTCCGAGCCGATGAAGGCCACCGTGACCGGCCCCGACGGCAAGGATACGCCGGTCCAGATGGGCAGCTACGGCGTCGGCGTCTCGCGCCTGCTGGGCGCGATCATCGAGGCCAGCCATGACGAGGCTGGGATCATCTGGCCGGAGAGCGTCGCGCCGTTCGACGTCGGCATCGTCAACATGCGCCAAGGCGACGCCGCCTGCGATGCGGCTTGCGAGACCGCCTACGCCGCGCTGAAGGCCGCCGGCAAGGACGTGCTCTACGACGACACCGACGCCCGCGGCGGCGCCAAGTTCGCCACCATGGACCTGATCGGCCTGCCCTGGCAGCTGATCGTCGGCCCCAAGGGCATCGCCGAGGGCGTGGTCGAACTCAAGAACCGCAAAACTGGCGAGCGCCACACCGCCTCGCTGGAATCGATCCTCGACGGCCTGACCAAGAGCAAGACCGCCTGATGCCAGACACCCGCGCCGCCGGTCCCTTCAGTCGCTGGGAGCGCTCCGTCGCTCGCCGGTACCTGTTCGCCAAGCGCAAGAACGGCGGCGTGGCGCTGATCTCGATCATCTCGTTCTCCGCGGTGATGCTGGCGGTCTTCGCCCTGATCACCGTGATGAGCGTGATGAATGGCTTCCGGGCCGAGCTGCTGGGCCGAATCCTCGGCTTCAACGGCCATCTCTACGCCCAGTCGCCGCTGATCAACGGTCCCGATCGCGACACCATCATCCGCCGGATCAAAGCCTCGCCGGGCGTAATCCAGGCCGCGCCGATGGTCGAGGCCCAGGCCATGGTCATCGGCCCGACCCAGGTGACGGGCGCTATCGTGCGCGGGGTGAACACCTCGGATCTGCGGCACATGTCGCTGATCACGGGCAACATCAAGAGCGGCGGGATCGACGGCTTCGGCCAGGGCGAGTATGGCGGCGATATCGTCCTGATCGGCGACCGCATGGCTCAGGCCCTGGGCGTTCGCCCTGGCGACGCCATCACCCTGATCTCGCCGACCGGACCGGCCACCGCGTTCGGGACCTCCACCCGCGAGAAGAACTATATCGTCGGGGGGATCTTCAGCGTCGGCATGAGCCAGTTCGACGAGGCGTTCGTCTACATGCCGCTGGAGCAGGCTCAGCTGTTCTTTGGCCGCGACACCTCGGTCGACTATGTCGAGATCAAGGTCGACGATCCTGACAAGGCCAAGGACTTGAAGCGCGCCGTCGAGGTGGCCAGCGGTCCGGGCGCCTTGGTCACCGACTGGCAGGACAAGAACCACAGCTACTTCACCGCCCTCCAGGTCGAGCGGAAGGTGATGCGGCTGATCCTGGGCTGCATCGTCGCCATCGCCACCCTGAACATCATCTCCAGCCTGGTCATGCTGGTAAAGAACAAGGGCAAGGACATCGCTATCCTGCGGACCATGGGGGCGGGGCAGGGGGCGATCCTTCGTATCTTTCTGATGGCCGGCGCCTCGATCGGCGTGGCCGGCACCCTGTGCGGCTTGGCTCTGGGCGTCGTGTTCTGCGCCTACATCACGCCCATTCAGAACTTCGTGGAGTGGGCGACGGGTACTGCCGTGTTCAGCGCCGACGTCTACATGCTTTCGCACATTCCGGCGAAGATCGACTGGACCGAGGTCGCCGGCATCGTGTCGCTGTCGGCCCTGTTCAGCGTGCTGGCGACCTTGCCGCCCGCCTGGCGCGCCTCGCGTCTCGATCCGGTGGAGGCGCTTCGCTATGAGTGAACCGATCCTGGCCCTGCGCGGGGTCGAGCGCGTCTACAAGACCGAGGCCGGCGACTTGCCGGTGCTGCGCGGCGTCGATATCGACGTCTATCCGGGCGAAGTTGTCGGCCTGATCGGTCCTTCGGGTTCGGGCAAATCCTCGCTGCTGCATTCGGCGGGGCTGCTGGAGCGTCCCGACGGTGGTCTGGTGGCGCTGGAGGGCCGCGACTGCTCCAAGCTGTCTGAGCGCGTGCGCACCCGCATCCGCCTGGGCACGGTCGGCTTCGTCTACCAGTTCCATCACCTGCTGCCCGAGTTCTCGGCGCTCGAGAACGTGGCCATGCCACTGACCATCGCCGGCAAGAGCCGTCGCGAGGCCGAGGCGCGGGCCAAGGAGCTGCTGGAAAGCCTGGGCCTGGGCCCGCGCATGAACCACCAGCCGGCCCAGATGTCTGGCGGCGAACAGCAACGCGTGGCCATCGCCCGGGCGCTCGCCAATCGTCCCAAGCTGCTGCTGGCCGACGAGCCGACCGGCAATCTCGATCCCGCCACCTCCGCGGCCGTGTTCCAGTCGCTGTACCAGGTCGCCCGCCAGCAAGGCGTCGCCGCCCTTATCGCCACCCACAACATGGAACTGGCCCGCTACATGGATCGCGTCATGGCCCTCAGGGACGGCCACCTGGAAGCCAAGCGCTTCTAGAACTGGCGACGGAAGGCGGTCTGCAGAACCGTCTGGCCTTGCCGTGGCGTCAGGCCCAGCCGTGCGCGGTCGCGGCGGAAGCTGTCGATATGTTGCGCCTCGAACACGATCTGGCTGTCGGGCCTGATGTCCCAACGATAGGCCGCCAGCCCAGACCAGCCATGCTCGGCATTGTTGTCGGTGGCCTTGTTGGTCCGGTCGGTCGTCGAGAAGTGGTCATAACGCAGCGTCGCCGAGCCGGGCCCGAGCGCCTTGTTCGCTGAGACATAAGCGGCCTCGAAGCCCATGTCGGCCCAGACGCCGTTGGCGTTCGAATAGCCCATCAGGGTCTCGCCGGTCATGACCTGGGCCTTCACGGCGACGGCGTCGAGGTCCAGCCGCATGCCGAGGTTCCAGAACCGCGTTTCCCACGACCATTCGCGGTTGGCGTCGACGCTGGTTCGGTCACCTTCGTTCTCATACCTGAACAGGTCGATGGCCAGGACGGAGGACGGCCGCCACTCCACACGGCCGTAGTAGCCGATCCGCCCATCGATCTCGGCCAGGGGCGTCGTCGACGGCGCCTGACGCTGGGCCATTCGCGCGCTGAGCGGCGGCAGCGGAAAGCGGCCGAACACCGGCGACTTGAGGTCGTGCAACGCCCAGCCGCGGAACGTCAGCTCGGTGCCGGCGGTGTCGCCGTGCTGGAAGCCGCCGGCGGTGAGGCTGAAGGTCTGGCCCGCCAGGGTGCGCCGGATCGTGGCTTCGACGCCGACGACCTTGGTCTCCTCGGCCACCCAGGTATTGATCGCCGATGGGGTGATGGTGTCGGCCACGGACCAATCCAGGCCATCGTGTTCCAGTGAAATCGGCGGGTAGAAAACCCCGGCGCGGGCCGACAAGCGCAGCGCCGAGCCCGGTTGGGAGCGGTAGGCCAGGTAGCCTTCGCCTAGATCGACCAGATGCCGTTGGCCGTCCTGGCTCTCGCCGACGATTACGGCCGATACGGTATCGGAAAAGCGAGGATTCCAGACCAGGGCGGCCTCGCCCAGGCGCACGCCTTGGCGGCCGTCGCCGAAGCGCGCCTTGCCGACGCGACCGTCGATCCAGGAGGCCTCGCCATCAGCGGCGGCGAGGCGCAGGTCGACAAGCCCAGAGAAAGTGTCGCGCGAGAACAGCTCCGCCCGCGCCTGCGCCGAACCGGCGCTCGCCAAGACCAGGGCCGTTCCCACGACGGTCGAAGTCAGTCTCCCCATGCGGCGAACCTGCGGGAAGACCGCTGCGATTAAGTTAAAGCAGAGCCTGCTTCATGGCGGCGTAGAAACCCGCGCGGTCGATCTTCTTGATCACCCGCGCATTGGGCGGCCGACGTTTCAGGGCAGGATCCGCCAACTCGATATCCGGCAGGATCGCGTGCGAGACGCTGAGATAGCCACGTGTCAACTCGCCCATCGTCTCGACGTCGACGACACAGTCCTCGGCCTCGAGGATCAGGGTCTCGTCCAAGGCGATCGCGCAGGTGAGGGCGTCGGGATGCAGGCTGCCATCCAAGCCCTCGGTCTCACGGGCGAAGGCGAGGGAGGCGCGGTTCACGTCCGTGAAGAAGCGGGCCTTGGGCGTGTCCAAGGCCTCCAACTCGGCTAGCCGCGCGGTGCTCCACAGGCCGTCTTGCAACGTCAGGGTCCAGGTGGCGATCGACAGGTTGAAGCCGGCGTTGACGACGATCTTGGCCGCTTCCGGATCGACATAGAAATTGTACTCGGCCGCCGGCGTGACGTTGCCGACCCCATTGTCCGTCCCGCCCATGATCCACAGGTGCTTCAAGGCCTGGGCGATGCGCGGCTCGCGCAGGTAGGCGAGGGCGATGTTGGTCAGGGGGGCTTGAGCGATCAGGGTGATCTCACCGGGCGCCGCCATGATCCGGGCCACGAGTTCGTCGACGGCATGACCTTCGGCGGGGCGCTGGGCGGTCTTGGCGAAGTCGCTGTCGCTCATACCGTCTTGACCGAAGACGTAGGCGGCGTCGAGCGGCGCGCGGGTAAAGGGCGCTTGGGCGCCCAGATAGACCGGGACCTGGCCGGCCTTGCCGCATCGATCCAGCGTCACCAGCGCGTTCTCGGCGTGCTGGGTGAAGCCGACATTGCCATGGGCGATGGTGATGGCCTCGACGCTGACGCCGGGGCGGGTGAGGGCCAGCATCAGCGAGAAGACGTCGTCGCCGGCGGTGTCGGTGTCGATGATCAGGCGCATGGCCTCGATCTGCCCCGATCCGAGCGACTTGACCAGAGCGGTTCAAGGGCGCGGGGCGGCCTATCGAGTGACTCGCTCAAAGAAAATGCGGTGGAACGTCGCGGAACATCTTGTGAACAGAACAAAACCAGAATATGGAACAAAACAAGAAATCTGTGGAGGTTCCGATGATCCGTATCGCTCGTGAGTCTTTGGCGCTTGTGTCGGTCGCCAGCTTCGTCTGGATGATGTGTACGGTCGCCCAACTGGTGGCTTGAGTCGTGCGAGCGGCTGTCTTGTAGCGGAGGTCGGTCATGGCGGACGGGGAAGGACAGGGTTTCGTCCACCTACGGGTCCGTTCGGCCTATTCGCTGCTCGAGGGGGCGATCAAGGCCGACCAGATCGGCAAGCTGGCCGCTGCCGCGGGCATGCCGGCGGCGGGCATCGCCGACCGCGCCAACCTGTTCGGAGCCCTGGAGTATTCGTCCTACGCCAAGGATGCGGGGGTCCAGCCGATCATCGGCTGCGCCATTCCGATCACCGGCATTGGTGGCGGCCCGACCGAGCGCTGGGCTCGGGCGCCGACGATCATGCTGCTGGCCCAGAACGAGCGCGGCTATCTCAACCTCTCTGAGCTCTCATCGATCGCCTATCTCGACAGCGCCGAGCTGCCCGAGCCGATCGTGCCTTGGGCCAAGGTCATCGAGTATAGCGAAGGCCTGATCTTGCTGTCAGGCGGGACCGATGGTCCCGTCGACGCCCTGTTCGCCGCCGGCAAGACCAGCGAGGCTTCGGCGGCCCTGGCCGAGATGCAGCGGGTCTTCGGCGACCGGTTCTATGTCGAGCTGCAACGTCACGGCATGCCCAAACAGGCGGCGGCCGAGCCGGGCCTGGTCAACTGGGCCTATGAGAACGACGTGCCGTTGGTCGCCACCAACGACGTCTATTTCGCCAAGGAAAGCTTCTACGACGCTCACGACGCGCTGCTCTGCATCGCCGACGGCTCGTTCGTGGGTCAGGACGAGCGCCGGCGTGTCACGCCCGAGCACTGGTTCAAGCCGCCGGCCGACATGCGCAAGCTGTTCTCGGACCTGCCGGAAGCCTGCGACAACACCCTCGACATCGCCCGCCGTTGCGCCTTCATGGTGCACAAGCGCGATCCCATCCTGCCCAGCTTCCCGACTGGCGACGGTCGTAACGAAGCCGAAGAGCTGACGCACCAGGCCAAGGAAGGCCTGAAGATGCGTCTCGAAGGCCTGACCCTGGCCGCGCCCGAGGAAGAGTACTGGAAGCGGCTCGATTTCGAGCTCGACATCATCAAGAAGATGGGCTTCCCCGGCTACTTCCTGATCGTGTCGGACTTCATCAAATGGGGGAAGTCACACGGCATCCCGGTCGGCCCGGGGCGGGGTTCGGGCGCGGGCTCGCTGGTCGCCTGGGTGCTGACCATCACCGACCTTGATCCGCTGCGCTTTGGCCTGCTGTTCGAGCGCTTCCTCAATCCCGAGCGGGTCTCGATGCCCGACTTCGACGTCGACTTCTGCCAGGAGCGACGCGAGGAGGTGATCTCCTACGTGCAGGAGAAGTACGGCCGCGATCGCGTGGCCCAGATCATCACCTTCGGCAGCTTGCAGGCCCGCGCCGTGCTGCGTGACGTCGGCCGGGTGATGCAGCTGCCGCTGGGCCTGGTCGACCGGCTCTGCAAGATGGTGCCCAACAACCCGGCCGCGCCGGTGACCTTGGCCCAGGCCATCGACCTGGAACCACGCCTGAAGCAGGCCAAGAAGGAAGACGCCAACGTCTCGGCCTGCCTGGACGTGGCCCTGCAGCTGGAAGGCCTGTTCCGCAACGCCTCGACCCACGCCGCCGGCGTGGTGATCGGCGACCGGCCGCTGACCCAGCTGACCCCGCTTTACAAGGATCCGCGCTCGGACCTGCCGGCCACCCAGTTCAACATGAAGTGGGTCGAGAGCGCCGGCCTGGTGAAGTTCGACTTCCTGGGCCTGAAGACCCTGACCGTGCTGGACCGGGCGGTGAAGCACCTGAAGAAACGCGGCATGGAGATCGACCTCGGCCGCCTGTCGTTCGACGACGCCAAGAGTTACGAGCTGCTCGCCTCGGGCCAGACGGTCGGGGTGTTCCAGCTCGAAAGCCAGGGCATGCGCGACACCCTGCGCAAGATGCGCTGCGGTTCGATCGAGGAGATCACCGCGCTGATCTCGCTGTATCGGCCGGGGCCGATGGACAACATCGACACCTTCGTCGACTGCAAGTTCGGCCGCAAACCCGTCGACACCCTGCATCCGTCGCTGGAGACGGTGCTGAAGGAGACCTACGGCGTCATCGTCTATCAGGAACAGGTGATGCAGATCGCCCAGATCCTGGCGGGCTACAGCCTGGGCGAAGCCGACCTTCTGCGTCGCGCCATGGGCAAGAAGAAGAAGGAGGAGATGGATCTCCAGAAGATCCGTTTCGTCTCCGGCGCCAGGGAGAAGGGTGTCCCCGAAGAACAGTCGGGCTCGATCTTCGAACTGGTGGCCAAGTTCGCCGGCTACGGGTTCAACAAGTCGCACGCCGCCGCCTACGCCTTCATCTCGTACCAAACCGCCTGGCTGAAGGCGAACACGCCGGTCGAGTTCTTCGCCGCGTCGATGAGCCTCGACCTGTCGAACACCGACAAGCTGGCCGTCTTCCATCAGGACGCCCGCCGGTTCGGCGTCACGGTGCGGGCCCCAGACGTCAATCGTTCAGGCGCCGATTTCGAGGTCGAGAACGGCGAGGTGCTCTATGCCCTCGGCGCCATCCGCAACGTCGGCCTCGAAGCCATGAAGCACCTGGTGGCGATCCGCGAGGAGGGCGGGCCGTTCCGCGACGTCTTCGACTTCGTCGAACGGATTGACCCCAAGCAGGTCAACAAGCGCGCGATCGAAAACCTGGCGCGGGCCGGGGCCTTCGACCAGATTCACAAGAACCGCGCCCAGATCGTGGCCTCGGCCGACGTGCTGATCGCCTATGCCCAAAGCTGTCACGCCGACCGTCAGGGCGGGCAGGGCGGCCTGTTCGGTTCGGATCCTGGCGCTGGCCGCCCTCGGATGGCCAAGACCGAGAACTGGAACCAGGTCGACCTGCTGGACGAGGAACTGTCGGCTGTCGGCTTCTATCTGACCGGCCACCCGCTGGAGGACATGGTCGGCATGCTGCGCCGTCGGCGTACGGTCATGCTGGCCGAGGCCATGGTCCAGGCGGAGGCCGGCATGGAGGCGTTCCGCATGTGCGGCGTCGTGCGGCGTCGGCAGGAGCGGGCTTCTCAGAGTGGCGAGAAGTTCGCCTTCGTCTCGTTGTCGGACCCGACTGGCGAATACGAGGTGCTGTTTCCGCCAGAGTCTTTGCGCAAGTGCCGCGACGTGCTGGAGCCCGGCAAGGCCGTGGCCATCAAGGTCCGCGCCAAGGCCCGTGACGGTGAGGTGCGCTTCTTCGGCGACGACGCCGAGCCGATCGAGAAAGCCATCGAAAATGTCGTGGCGGGGCTGCGCGTGCACCTGTCGCCTTCGGCCGCTGAGATCGATGCGCTCAAGCGCCGCCTGGAGCCGGCTCAGGCCCAGAAGGGCGGGGAGGTGACCTTCGTCGCCGCGATCGGCGGCGGACGCGAGATCGAGTTGCGGCTGCCGGGCCGCTATACTTTGGACGCCGCGCTGCGGGGGGCTTTGAAGACGGCGCCGGGCGTGGCGTTGTTGGAGGACGTTTAGGAATATATTCCTATTTATGTTTGAAGCCCACCCTGAGCTGACCTTGCTGGCCGGGGCCGTTTATGTCGAAGAGCCCTTCGCAGGGGCCGAAGCCTTGGAGAGAAACGATGGCGAGTCAAGAAGGCGGATGTCAGTGCGGACGAGTCCGCTATGCGGTTGATGTCGAGCTCGACAGTCTGATCACCTGCAACTGCTCGCGCTGCGGCAAGCTGGGTTCGATCCTGGCCTTCAGCGGGGCCGAGGCTTTCGACCTGAAGAGCGGCGAAGACGCTCTGACCGAGTACAAGTTCAACACCCACAATATCTCACACCTGTTCTGCGAGACCTGCGGCATCCAGTCGTTCGGGCGCGGCACGGCGCCGAATGGGCAGGCGATGGTGGCGATCAATGTCCGCTGCCTGGACGGCATCGACGTCTTCGCGTTGCAGCCGCAGCAGGTCGACGGCAAGGCATTCTGAGGCGCGTCCCGGCGCTTGGCGGCGCGGAGCTCGGTTCCACCGGCGCCGTTCAGATCGATAATCGGCGATCAACCAATGCGCGCTGCAGGGCACGGCTAGAGCGGATAGCGGGCTCCGCCTAAGCATTCGATGGAAAGTCGAATACTCAGGCGTTGTCGAAAGGCGGCCGGTCAGAAGGAGAGTGGGGTCCGTTTCACCACGCCGCCGCACGGCCATTGGCCAGGCCGGCCCGGAACAGCCGCTGCTCGGCCGCCTTGCCGCCCTTGA
This sequence comes from Caulobacter sp. Root343, assembly GCF_001425745.1. Lineage (GTDB taxonomy): Bacteria > Pseudomonadota > Alphaproteobacteria > Caulobacterales > Caulobacteraceae > Caulobacter. The sequence goes on from NZ_LMDF01000007.1 coordinate 349,099, forward strand.
CGATCACCGGCGTCTCCGCGCCGCGCAGCAGGGGCAGGTCGTCGAGGCTGTCGGTATAGGCGTAGGTCCAGCGCACGCCATGACCGGCGTCGGCCAGGGCCTGGCATTTTTGCTGGTTGCGGCAGTGGACGTCGGCGACCCAGCCGCCGCCGCGGCGCTTCAGCGACGTACCCAACACCTCGATCGGATGGCCGAGCGGACCGATCAGGGCCTGGGCCAGCAAAGCCGGGGCGGCCGTGACGACCACCACGCGATCGCCGCTGGCCAGATGCGCGTTCAAGACCGCCAGGCCGCCCGCCCGCCAGGCCAGGGCGCTCCGGCCGGCGCGGAAGGTCTCGCCGAACCGGGCGCAGGACTCGCGTAGACCCTGTTCGCCAAGGCCGACGGTCGCGATCCATAGCAGGATGGAAGCGCCGGCGCGGCGAGTGCGCGGCAGGGCGACCAAGGGAATCGCGACCGGGGCGATCGCCAGAACGGCCATAGCGCGGAATGGTGAGCGGCGGACCCGGCCCCAGAGCCACAGGGCCGTGGAGTCGCCGTCCAGTAGGGTTCCGTCCAAGTCGAACACGGCGAGCATGGTCAGGATTCTCCGCCCGCCCCGCGAGGAGGGGCTTAGGGCATTGAGGCACGCCTGTGTGTAGATCCGGCGAAGCCCATCTCAATCTTCCGTGGAGAGATGGCGGCATTTCGACGATGCGGAGGCCGGTTCGCGGTCTTTCGCGCCGAGCAGCCGGTTCGCGACGCCTACGCCCGGGGGGTTGCTTTTTGTCCGCTGAAAGCCTATTTGCCCCGCCATTCCACACGTGGACGTTCGGTTGCGACCGGGGAGACATCCCGGCGTCGCCGTTCCGGTCCCGCTCCAGAATGGTCTGGAACGGGGGTGTCCGCGGAGGTTCAACCGGAAAAAGGATTAAAGGCCCGATGGCTCTTCCCGAATTCTCCATGCGTCAGCTCCTGGAAGCCGGCGCCCACTTCGGTCACCAGACTCACCGCTGGAACCCGAAGATGGACCGCTACATCTTCGGTTCGCGCTCGAACATCCACATCATCGACCTGTCGCAGTCGATCCCGCTGCTGCACCAGGCCCTGGTGAAGGTCCGTGAAGTCGCCGCCGCCGGCGGCCGCGTGCTGTTCGTCGGCACCAAGCGCCAGGCCAGCGACCCGGTCGCCACCGCCGCCAAGCGCTGCGCCCAGTACTATGTGAACCACCGCTGGCTCGGCGGCACCCTGACCAACTGGCGCACCGTCTCGGGCTCGATCGCTCGTCTGCGCGAGCTGGAAGGCGTCCTGACCGGCGAAGGCCAAGGCCGCACCAAGAAGGAACTGCTGCAGCTGACTCGCGAACGCGACAAGCTGGAACTGTCGCTGGGCGGCATCAAGGACATGGGCGGCATCCCCGACATCATGTTCGTGATCGACACCAACAAGGAAGCGATCGCGATCCTGGAAGCCCGGAAGCTGAACATTCCGGTCGTCGCCATTCTCGACACCAACTGCGATCCGGACGGCATCACCTATCCGATCCCGGGTAACGACGACGCCGCCCGCGCGCTGCAGCTGTACTGCGACCTGATCGCGGACGCCGTCCTGGATGGTCTGGCCGCCGGTCAAGCCGGTTCGGGCGTCGACCTGGGCGCCGCCGTGAACCCGACCGAGCCGGCCCTGGCTCGCGCTCTGGCTCCGGAACCGACCCCGGAAGCCGCCGCTCCGGAAGCCGTCGTCGAGGCTGCTCCGGAAGCCGCTGCCCCGGAAGCGGCTGCTGAAGCTGCTCCGGAAGCCGCCGTCGAAGCGGCTCCGGAATCGGCCGAAGGCTGATTTCCCACGCGCCTCCGCCCGGCTCGGCCGGAACGCGGAGGCCGTCGCGACCCTGACATGCGACCGGGCTAGAAGCCCGGTCGCTACTCTTTGCGAATATGGCGGGCGACAAGCCCGGTCGCTAACTGTTTGAATATGGAGATATTCCATGGCTGAGATCACGGCTGCGCTGGTCAAGGAACTGCGCGAAAAGTCCGGCGTCGGCATGATGGACTGCAAGAAGGCGCTGTCGGAAAACAACGGCGACATCGAAGCATCCATCGACTGGCTGCGCGCCAAGGGCCTGTCCAAGGCCGCCAAGAAGGCCGATCGCGCCGCCGCCGAGGGCCTGGTGGCCATCGCCACGGCCGAGCAGGGCGCCGGTGAAACCGCCGCCGTCGTCGAGGTGAACGCCGAGACTGACTTCGTCGCCCGCAATGATCTGTTCCAGAACGCCGCTCGCCAGATCGCCCAGGTGGCGGTCGCCACCGACTGCTCGATCGACGCCGTCAACGGCGCCAAGCTGGCCGGCGGCGAAAGCGTGCAGGACCACCTGACCAACCTGATCGCCACGATCGGCGAGAACATGATGGTTCGCCGCGCCGCCCAATGGACGGTCGCGAACGGTGTCGTGGCTTCGTACATCCACAACGCCGTCGCCCCGGACCTCGGCCGCATCGGCGTGCTGGTCGCCCTCGAGTCGACTGGCGACAAGGCCGCCCTGCGCGAGCTGGGCCGCAAGATCGCCATGCACGTCGCCGCGACCGCCCCGCTGTCGCTGTCGCCGGAAGACCTGGACCCGGCCGCCATCGAGCGTGAAAAGGCCGTGTTCACCGAGCAGGCCCTGGAATCGGGCAAGCCCCCGGCGGTCATCGAGAAGATGATCGAAGGCCGTATCCGCAAGTTCCTGGAAGAAGTCGTGCTGCTGAAGCAGGCCTTCGTCATGAACCCGGACCAGACGGTCGAACAGCTGGTCGCCGAGACCGGCAAGACCCTGGGCGCGCCGATCACCGTGAAGGGCTTCACCCGTCTCGCCCTGGGCGAAGGCGTGGAAAAGAAGACCGACGACTTCGCCGCCGAAGTCGCTTCGATGACCGGCCAGGCCTAAGCCTGTCGTTGGGGGCTCTCGCGCCCTCGGCAAACAATCAGGGCGCGGCGCGTTTAGACGCGCGCCGCGCCCTTTTTGCGCCCGCCTCGCGGCGCCCGCTTCAAAGGGCGACCCCGGTTGGCAAAACACGTCCCACTTCTATAGAACGCACGTAATGTGCGTGCCGACGACTCAGGAATAGCGGTCCCATGTCCGATACCAGCGCGCCCCAGAAATACCGCCGCATCCTGCTGAAAGTGTCGGGCGAGGTCCTGATGGGCGACACGCCCTACGGCATCGACACGAACACCGTTCAATCCGTCGCCGACGACGTGGCCGAGATCGTCAAGTCCGGTGTGGAGCTGTGCCTGGTGATCGGCGGCGGCAACATCTTCCGCGGCATGGCCGGCGCGGCCAAGGGCATGGAGCGCTCCAGCGCCGACTACATGGGCATGCTGGCCACGGTGATGAACGCCTTGGCCATGCAGGACGCGCTGGAACGTATCGGCGTCCAGACCCGCGTGCAGTCGGCCATTCCGATGGCCACGGTCTGCGAGCCCTACATCCGCCGTCGCGCCCAGCGCCATCTCGAGAAGGGGCGGGTGGTGATCTTCGCCGCCGGGACCGGCAACCCGTTCTTCACCACCGACACCGCCGCGGCCCTGCGGGCGGCCGAGATGCAGTGCGACGCCCTGTTCAAGGGCACCAGCGTCGATGGCGTCTATACGGCCGACCCGAAGAAGGATCCGTCGGCCCAGCGTTACGATCGCCTGAGCTACATGGACGTCCTGGCCAAGGACCTGCGGGTCATGGACGCCTCGGCCGTCGCGCTGATGCGCGACAGCAATATTCCGATCATCGTCTTCTCGATCAAGGGGCGCGGCAATCTGCTGAACGTCCTGCGAGGCGAGGGGACCCACACCGTGGTCTCCGAAGACCGCACCGCCTGACCCTAACAGCGAGGAGAGCCCGTCATGGCCGCCGCCGAAAAACCCGTCCTCTCGCGTTACCGCGATCGCATGGACAAGGCCATCGTCGCCCTGAAGGAAGAATTCAGCAGCCTGCGCACCGGCCGCGCGTCGGCCAGTCTGCTGGATCAGATCATGGTCGAAGCCTACGGCTCGACCACGCCGCTGAATGCGGTGGCCTCGGTCAGCGTGCCCGAGCCGCGCCAGATCAATGTCAGCGTCTGGGATCGGGGCGTCGTCGTCGCGGTCGAGAAGGCCATTCGCGCTTCGAGCCTGGGCCTGAACCCGGTCGTCGAAGGCCAGAACCTGCGTATTCCGCTTCCGCCGCCGACCGAGGAGCGCCGCAAGGAGCTCTCCAAGCTGGCCGGCAAATACGCCGAGCAGCAGAAGATCGCGGTCCGCAACGTCCGTCGCGACGCCAATGACGACCTCAAGAAGGCCGAAAAGGACGGCGCGATCGCCGAGGACGAGCGCAAGAAGATGGAGACCGAGGTCCAGAAGATGACCGACGACGCCATCAAGCGGGTCGACGAGGCCTTGAAAATCAAAGAACAAGAGATCATGCAGGTTTGATCGCCTTCCTTGAGAGTTAGTGGGGAGGCGACGAGGGAAGGTTGAAGCGAATGCCGGCGACCACCGGTCTGCAGAACGTTTCGACGCGCGCCGGGGGCGATGCGTCCGATCAACGTCTGCACGTGGCCATTATCATGGATGGCAACGGCCGCTGGGCGAAGCAGCGGGGGATGCCGCGCGTCCTCGGCCATCGCGCCGGGGTCAACGCCCTGAAGCGCACCGTCGAGGGCGCCCAGAGCCAGAACGTCGGCGTGCTGACGGTCTTCGGCTTCTCGACCGAGAACTGGCGCCGTCCGGCGCACGAGGTCTCCGAGCTGATGAGCCTGCTGAAGGCCTACGTCGAATCGGACCTCGAGCGGCTGGCCAAGGCCGGGGTCCGGGTCCGGATCATCGGTCGCCGCACCGGCCTGTCGGCCGATATCGCCGAGGTGATCGAGCGGGCCGAGCGGCGCACCGAGGCCAATACCGAGTTCACTCTGCAAGTGGCTTTCAACTATGGCGGCCAGGCCGATATCGCCGACGCGGCGCGGGCCTTCGCCGAAAAGGTCGCGCGGGGCGAGGCCGAGCCCTCGGACCTGACCGAGGAGACGTTCGAACGCTTCCTGTCGACGGCCGCGGCCCCGCCGCCGGACCTGATCGTGCGCACCAGCGGCGAGCGCCGCATCTCGAACTTCCTGCTGTGGGACTGCGCCTACGCCGAACTGGTGTTCCAGGACGTGCTATGGCCCGACTACGGCCCCGAGGCGCTGGCCGCGGCCATCGCCGACTATCGCCGGCGGGATCGACGTTATGGAGGAATCGCGGCCGATGACGTCGCCGTCGCCGGCTAAGCGCTTCAATTGGGGCAATCTACGGATGCGTGTGGTTTCGGCCACCGTGCTCGTGCCCACGGTCGTGGCCGCCGTCTGGCTGGGCGGCTACTGGATCCTGGCCCTGGCCCTGGTCTGCGTGGCCCTGCTGGCCCGCGAGTGGGGCAAGATCAGCGCGCCCAAGGCCCCCAGGGCGGTCGGGGTCGTGGTCGGCCTGTTCTGCGCCGCCGCGGTCCTCGCCGGATTCCTGCATCACTTCTTCATCGCCTGGTCCGTCGTGCTGGTCGGGGCCTTCCTGGCGGGCCTGATCGCGCGCGGCGCGGTCGAGCGCCGAGCCGACGCGGCCTATGGCGTCGTCTATATCGCCCCGGCCGTGATCGCCCTGGTCTGGATCCGTTCGCTGTCGGACGGCCTATGGTGGACCCTGCTGCTATTCGTGGTCACCTGGTTCGCAGACATCTTCGCCTATGTGGCCGGCAGTATCTTCAAGGGGCCCAAGCTGTGGCCCCAGATCTCGCCCAACAAGACCTGGTCCGGCTTCGTCGGCGGTCTGGTGGCCGCGACGATCGGCGCAGTCATTGTCTCCGAGTTGGCCCATCTTCGCCTGGTCTGGCCGGCAGCGGCCCTGGTCGGTCTGATGGGCGGCTTGGCCACCATGGCCGGCGATCTGTGGGAGTCGATCCTCAAGCGCCGCTTCGGCGTCAAGGACAGCGGCGATATCATTCCCGGGCACGGCGGCCTGCTGGACCGCGTCGACGGCCTGATGTTCGCGGCGATCGTCGTCGCCGCCATCCGCCTGATCGACCACTGGGGATGGGCCCATTGACCTCCCCACGTAAGGTGGTGGTGCTGGGCTCGACCGGATCGATCGGCCTCTCGACCCTGAGCCTCTTCGAAGAGTCCGGCGCGCCGGTCGAGGTCCTGGCCCTGACGGCGGGGCGCAATGTCGAACGCCTGATCCAGCAGGCCCTGCGCTGGCGACCCCAACTGGCGGTCATCGAGGACGAGACCCAGTTTTCGGCGCTGAAGGACGGTCTGGCCGGAACCGGCGTGCGCGCCGCCGCCGGCGCCGCCGCGATCAGCGAAGCCGCCGCCATGGGCGCGGATTGGGTCATGTCGGCCATCGTCGGCGCGGCGGGCCTTGCTCCCACCCTGGCGGCCGCCCGCACCGGCGCGACCATCGCCTTGGCCAACAAGGAAAGCCTCGTCTGCGCCGGCCCGGCCCTGCTGGCCATCGCCAAGGCCGCTGGCGGCTCGGTGATCCCGGTCGATTCCGAGCACTCGGCGATCTTCCAGGTGCTGCAGCCGGCCTGCGCCCATCGCGTGGCGCGTCTGATCCTGACCGCTTCGGGCGGCCCGTTCCGCACCTGGGACAAGGCGGCGATGGCCGCCGCCACGCCCGAACAGGCCATCGCCCATCCCAACTGGTCGATGGGCGCCAAGATTTCGGTCGATTCCGCGACCATGATGAACAAGGGCCTCGAGATGATCGAGGCCTCGTACCTGTTCGGAACCCCGGAAGACCGCGTCGACGTCGTGATTCACCCCCAGTCCGTGATCCATAGCCTGGTGGAATACGCCGACGGCTCGACCCTGGCCCAGTTGGGGCCGCCGGACATGCGCGCGCCGATCGCCTGCGCTTTCGCCTGGCCCGACCGGTTGCCCTGGCCCGCGCCGCGCCTGGACCTGGCCGCTTACGGCCAGCTGACGTTCGAATCGCCCGACCTGGAGCGCTTCCCGTCGATCGACATCGCGCGCGAGGCGCTGCGCCTGGGCGGAGGCGCTCCGGCGGCCATGAATGCCGCCAATGAGGTGGCTGTCGCCGCTTTCCTTGACCGGCGGATTGGCTTTCTCGATATTGCCGCCTCGGTGGCGGGGACCTTAGAGCGTATGAATAGTCTTGGCGGCCTTTCCCGCACCGATAGTGACGCTGTCGACAACGCGATGATGATCGACGCCAGCGCTCGCCGCATTGCGGCCGAGGTTGTCGCGCAAAAGCATCGCCGGCTCTGATCCGGGGGACCGGCCAAACCTAATGACCGACGTACTGATCATCATCCTTTCCACGGTCTTCGTGCTGTCCGTCGTGGTCACCATCCACGAGCTGGGCCACTACTGGGCCGCCCGCGCATGCGGGGTGGCCATCGACTGCTTCTCGCTGGGCTTCGGCCCGCCGCTGGTGTCCTGGCGTGACAAGCATGGCGTCGAGTGGCGCATCGCCTCGATTCCGCTGGGCGGCTATGTCCGCTTCCTCGGCGACGAGAATGCGGCCAGCGTGCCCGACCAGGACAACCTGGAAGCCATGCGCGCCTCGATCGTGGCGCGGGAAGGCCAGGGGGCGGAGTCCCGCTACTTCCATTTCAAGCCGGTTTGGCAGCGGGCGATCATCGCCGTGGCCGGGCCGGTATCGAACTTCGTGCTGGCTATCCTGATCATGGCCGTCTTCCTGGTCATGATCGGTACGCCGCGTTCGACCCCGGTCGTCACCAGCGTCGAGCGGGGCAGCGCCGCCGAGGCCGCCGGTTTCCGACCCGGCGACACGATCCTGAAGGCCGACAGCCGCAAGATCGAGAGCTTCCAGACCCTGCAAAACTATATCGGCCTGCGCGCCAACCTGGCGGTCGACTTTACCGTCAAGCGTGACGGCCGCGAGGTCCACCTGCGGGCGACGCCGCGCCTGATCGAGACCACCGACCGCTTTTCGGGCCGCACCAAGGTCAGCCGCCTGGGCATCGGCAACGCCGGCATGACCCACCTGAAGCGCTCGACCGTGCTCGGCGCCGTTCCCGACGCCACCGTCGAGGTGTGGGGCATGATCAAGACGATCGGCTTCTATCTCGGGCGCCTCGTCACCGGCCAACTGCCCGCCGATCAGATCAGCGGCCTGATCGGCATCGGTCACACCGCCGGCGCGGTGACCAAGGCTAGCGCCGAGGGCGCGCCCAATGTCGCCACCATGGCGCTGCGGGTGTTCGTCTCGTCCATGCTTCTGATCGCCAGCCTGTCGGTCAGCATCGGCTTCATGAATCTGCTGCCGATCCCGGTTCTGGATGGCGGACATCTGCTGATGTACGCCTACGAAGCCGTGGCCAAGCGGCCCCTACGAGCGGATTTCCAGGCGGCCGGCTTCCGCGCGGGGCTTGCCTTGATCCTGGGTTTCATGCTGTTCGCGGCGTGGAACGACCTTAACCGCTACGACGTGTTCAAATTCATCGGCGGCCTGTTCACGTGAACGCCCGCCCTCCGCCCATGATTGGTCACATGAACAAACTTCGCGCCCACAGCGCCGCGTTCGCCACCGGTGTGGCGCTGCTCCTCGGCTCGACGGCCCTGACGGCTCCGCAGCAGGCCTTCGCCCAGGCCGCTCAGACGGTCCAGGTCCAGCGTATCCTGGTGCAGGGCAACGAGCGGATCGAGCAGGGCACGGTGCTGTCGTATCTGCCGATCCAGCCGGGCGACACGGTCGATTCCCAGCGCCTCGACTTGGCGCTGAAGACGCTGGCGCGCACCGATCTGTTCGCCGACGTGAAGATCGAGATGCAAGGCGGCGACCTGATCGTGAAGGTCGTCGAGAACCCGATCATCAACCAGGTGGTCTTCGAAGGGAATTCGTCCCTGAAGGAAGACAAGCTGAAGGACGAGGTCCAGATCCGCCCGCGCGGCATCTTCACCCGCGCCAAGGTCCAGGCCGACGTCCAGCGCATCATCGAACTCTACCGTCGTTCGGGCCGCATTTCGGCGACCGTGACGCCCAAGGTGGTCGAGCTGCCGCAAAAGCGCGTCGACCTGGTGTTCGAGATCAGCGAAGGCCCCAAGAGCGGCGTGCTGGGGATCAACTTCCTGGGCAACAGCGAGTACTCGGACAACGACCTGCGCGACGTGGTCGTGACCAAGGAAAGCCGCTGGTACAAGATCCTGACCAGCAACGACAACTACGACCCCGACCGGATCGAGTACGACCGCGAGCAGCTGCGCAAGTTCTACCGCAATCGCGGCTATTTCGACTTCCGCGTCGTTTCCTCGGTGGCCGAACTGGCCCCGGACAAGAACGGCTTCGCCGTCACCTACACGCTCGACGAGGGCCCGAAGTACAAGTTCGGAAAGGTCACCGTCGAGACCGAGCTGAAGAAGCTGGACGGCAATCTGCTGGCCCAGATCCTGCCGATCCGCTCCGGTCAACTCTACGAGGACGAGCGTATCGAACAGGCCACCGACGCCCTGACTTTCGCGGCGGGCGCGGCCGGCTTCGCCTTCGTGGACGTGGTGCCGCGCTACGTGCCCAACCGCGAGACCAAGACCGTCGACGTCGTCTTCAAGGTCCGCGAAGGGCCACGCGTCTATGTCGACCGCATCGACATCGTCGGCAACACCCGCACGCTGGACTACGTCCTGCGCCGCGAGCTGGAGGTCGCTGAAGGCGACGCCTACAACCGCGTGCTGGTCGACCGCTCGAAGAACAACATCCGCCGTCTGGGCTTCTTCAAGGAAGTCGAGATCGAGGACACCCCCGGCTCGGCGCCTGACCGCACCAGCCTGAAGGTCAAGGTCGAGGAGCAGCCGACGGGCGAACTGTCGTTCAGCGCCGGCTACAGCTCGGTCGACAAGCTGGTGCTGGACGTCGGCATCACCGAGCGGAACTTCCGCGGTCGCGGCCAGAACCTGCGCGCCCGCGCCTCGGTCGGTTCGCTGCGCCAGCAGATCGACTTCGGCTTCAGCGAGCCGCGCTTCCTGGGCCGCAACCTGGTGGCGGGCGTGAACCTGTACACCTTCCGCTACGACCTGTCGGACTACGCGGCCTACGACACCAAGTCGGTCGGCGGCGACGTCCGCTTCGGCTTCCCGCTGACCAACGACTCGTCGATGAGCCTGCGCTACACGATCCGCCAGGACGACGTCAGCGTCGCCGACAGCCTCTGCACCAGCGGTTCGGTGTCGCAGATCCTCTGCCTGCAGCGCGGCGCCTATATCACCTCGCTGATCGGCTACGGCCTGCGCATCGACAAGCGCAACGACCCGATCAACCCGACCCGCGGCTGGTTCGCCGACCTGAACCAGGATCTGGCGGGCGTGGGCGGCGACGTGAAGTACCTGAAGACCGAGGCCGACGCCGGCTGGTACTACGGCTTCACCAAGGACCTGGTGTTCAGCGCGACCGGCTCGTTCGGCTATATCGAGGGCTGGGGCGGCGACAACGTCCGCATCAACGATCGCTTCTACCGCGGCGGCACCTCGTTCCGCGGCTTCGAGATCGCCGGTATCGGTCCGCGCGACATCTCGAGCACGAACAACTCGATGGGCGCCAAGCTCTACGCCATCAGCACCTTCGAGCTGACCGTTCCGACCTTCCTGCCCGAGCAGTACGGCATCAAGGCCGCCCTGTTCAGCGACGTGGGTACGGCCGGTCTGCTGGATGATGTGGATCGTCAGAAGTCGCCTGGCGTCTTCGATCCGAACATCAAGGACAACCTCGGCCTGCGTGCGACGGCCGGTATCTCGATCGACTGGAAGTCCCCCATGGGTCCCATTCGATTCGATATCAGCCGCATTTTGGCCAAGGAAAGTTACGACCGAACCGAAACGTTCCGGTTCTCCACCTCCACAAGGTTCCAATAAACATGTCCAAGTTCCTGTCCGCGGCCGCGTCCAGCGTCGTCGCTCTCGCCATCGCGTCCAGCGCCTCGGCCCAGACCGCTGCTCCCGCGGCGCCGGCTGCTCCGGCCGTCACGCACGGCTCGGTTCTGCCGGGCGTCTGCATCTTCTCCTACCAGCGGGCCGTGGGCCAATCGCAAGTCGGCAAGGCCGTCAATGCGCGCCTGGGCACCATCGCCCAGCAAGTGAACGCCGAACTGTCCGGCGAGCGGACGGCTCTGGAAAATGAGTCCAAGGCCCTGGACGCCAAGAAGGCGACCACGGCGCAGGACGCCCTGGAGCAGCAAGCCGCCACTCTGCAGGCCAAGGCTAACGCCTGGCAACGCAAGGGCCAGCTGCGCCAGAAGGAAGTCGAAGTCACCGAGCAAAAGGCGCTTGCCCGCGTTTCCCAAGAGCTCGATACGCCGATCAAGCAGGTGTATCAGGCCCAGAAATGCAGCCTTCTGCTGGACCGCGAGTCCGTGATGCTGGCCAACCCGGCCATGGACATCACCGACGCCGTCGTCGCCGCTCTGGACGCTCGCATCAAGACCCTGACCTTCGACCGCGAACGTCTGGACCAACAGGTCCCGGGCGCCGCGGCTCTGCAACCGACCAACAAGTAAGCGAATCGTCTCCTTTAGGTTTACCTAAGGGAACGTTTTCGCCGTGAGGAACCATGCCGGACCCGCGTTTCTTTGACAGCCTGGGTCCGGCATCGCTTTCCGAGTTGGCCCGGGCCGGCGCCGCCGAACTGGCGGATGCGGCCTGGGGCGATCGCCTGATCGCCCGCGCCGCGCCGCTCGACGGGGCTGACGCCGAGGCGATCACCTTCTTTTCCGACGCCAAGCGCAAGGACTCCGCCGCGGCCACGCGGGCCGGAGCCTGTTTCGCGCGCCCCGAACATCGCGACTTTCTACCTTCGACCTGCGCCGTCCTGCTGACCAAGCATCCGCAGGCGGCCTGGGCGGCAGCGGTCGGACGGCTGCACGCGCCGCGCCGCCATGATCCGTCCGCGCCCGCCGTCCACCCGGAGGCGACGCTGGAAGACGGCGTCCTGCTGTCGCCGAACGTGGTGATTGGTCAGGGCGCGCGGATCGGACGAGGCACGCGGATCGGTCCTGGCGCCGTGATCGGCCCGGGCGTCTTGATCGGCCGGGACTGCGTGATCGGGCCCAACGCGGTGATCGGCTTTGCCCTGGTGGGCGACCGGGTGTCGGTCTCGGCGGGCGCGGTGTTGGGCGAGGCCGGTTTCGGCGCCGCCATCGGTCCGGGCGGCATGGTCGACTTGCCGCAGCTGGGTCGGGTGGTGATCCAGGACAATGTCACGATCGGCGCCAACAGCTGTGTCGACCGGGGCGCCTTCGGCGACACCACGGTCGGCGAGAACACCAAGATCGACAACCTCGTGCATGTCGCGCACAACGTCCGTGTGGGGCGCAATTGCGTGCTCGCGGCCTATACAGGGCTGTCGGGCAGCACGATCGTCGGCGACGGCGTCGCGTTTGGCGGCAAGGCCGGCGTCGCCGACCACTTGAACATCGGCTCGGGCGCGAGCATCGGGGCCGCCGCCTCGGTGTTCAAGGACGTGCCGGAAGGTGAAACTTGGACGGGCTTTCCGGCGCGGCCGCTCAAGCGGTGGCTCCGGGAGACCGCATGGCTGTCCCGCATGGCGGGCGGCCGAGGGACGAGGGGCTGAGTATGGGCCAGAACGCCGAACAAACGGTGCGGACCGACATCGACATCGCGGAGATCCTGGCGCGCATCCCGCACCGCTATCCGTTCCTGCTGGTCGATCGGGCCGAGGCCTACGAGCCGCATAAGTCGATCGTCGGCATCAAGTGCGTGACGATCAACGAGCCTTTCTTCCAAGGCCACTTCCCGGGCAATCCAGTCATGCCCGGCGTGCTGATCATCGAGGCCCTGGCCCAGACGGGCGCGGTGCTGATGAGCAAGTCGCTGGAAGTCGACACCGAGGGCAAGACCATCTTCTTCATGTCGGTCGACAACGCCCGCTTCCGCAATCCTGTGCGCCCCGGCGACGTGATCCGCATGGAGGTCGAGGTCGTCCGCGCCCGTTCGTCCATCTTCAAGTTCAAGGGCGTGGCCAAGGTCGGCGACAAGGTGGCCGCCGAGGCCGAGTTCGCGGCCATGGTGGTCGACACGGGACCCAAGGCATGACGATCCACCCCACGGCCATCGTGGCGCCCGAAGCCAAGGTGGCCTCGGACGTCGAGATCGGGCCCTACAGCATCGTTGGTCCGGACGTGACCCTGGAGGCGGGCGTCCGCCTGCTGTCGCATGTGGTGGTGGAAGGCGCGACGACGCTGGGCGAGGGTTGCGTCGTGCATCCGTTCGCCAATCTCGGCGGGCCGCCCCAGCACCTGGGCCACAAGGGTGAGCGCACCGAACTCCTGATCGGCCCGCGCAACATCATCCGCGAGCATGTGACCATGCACACGGGCACGGCCTCGGGGAAGGGTGTGACCACGATCGGCTCGGACGGTCTCTACATGGTCGGCTCGCACGTGGCTCACGACTGCTCGGTCGGCGATTTCGTGGTGCTGGCCAAGGGCGCGACCCTGGGCGGCCACGTGGCCATCGGCGACTACGTGTTCATGGGCGGTCTCGCCGCCGCGCACCAGTTCTCGCGCATCGGCCGCTACAGCTTCATCGGCGGCCTGGCCGCGGTGACCAAGGACGTCATTCCGTACGGTTCGGTCTGGGGCAACCACGCCCACCTCGAGGGGCTGAACCTGGTCGGGCTCAAGCGCCGGGGTTTCTCGCGCGAGACGATCAACGCCCTGCGCGCGGCCTACCGCCTGATGTTCGCCGACGAAGGCACCTTCCAGGAGCGCCTTGACGACGTCGTCGAGATCCACGCGGGCAATCCCGAGGTGATGGAGATCGTCGATTTCATCCGCGCCGACGCCAACCGGCCGCTTTGCCTGCCCGAGCGCGAGGTCTAGACTCTCCGTCATGCGCAAGCTTGGTCTGATCGCCGGCGGCGGAGCGCTTCCCGTCGAGCTGGCCGCCCATTGCGAGGCCGCCGGACGGGCCTTCTCGGTCATGCGCCTGCGCAGCTTCGCCGACCCCACCTTGAGCCGCTATCCCGGCCAGGAGGTCGGCCTCGGCGAGTTCGGCAAGGTGTTCAAGGCTCTGCAAGCCGAAGGCTGCGAGGTCGTCTGCTTCGCCGGCAATGTGAAGCGGCCTGACTTCGCCGCCCTGATGCCGGACGCCCGAGGTCTGAAGGTTCTCCCCGGCCTGATCGTCGCCGCGCGCAAGGGCGACGACGCCCTGCTGCGGCGGGTTCTGGACGAGTTCGAGAAGGAAGGCTTCGAGATCGAAGGCGCCCATGAGGTGATGGGCGAGATGACCCTGCCGCGCGGACGGCTGGGCAAGCTGACGCCCGCCGCCGAGCACATGGCTGACATCGACAAGGCGCTGGTGGTGGCGCGTGAGATCGGCCGGCTGGACGTGGGGCAGGGCGCCGTGGTCTGCGACGGCCTCGTCCTGGCCGTGGAGGCCCAGGAGGGCACCGACGCCATGCTCCGCCGCGTCGCCGAGCTTCCCCAGGCCATCCGGGGCTCGGCCGAGCGTCCTCGCGGCGTGCTGGCCAAGGCTCCAAAGCCGATCCAGGAGACCAGGGTCGACCTGCCGACGATCGGCGTCGCCACCATTCAGCGCGCCGCGCGTGCGGGCTTGGCCGGCGTGGTCGGCGAAACCGGTCGATTGCTGGTGGTCGACCGCGACGCGGTGATCGCCTGCGCCGACGACCTTGGCCTCTTCGTGCTGGGGGTCGATCCGCAGGGACGCCAGTGAAGACGCCCTTGAAAGTCATGCTGGTGGCCGCCGAGGCCTCGGGTGACGCGCTCGGCGCGGGCCTGGCCAAGGCGCTGCGCGCGCGCTTGGGCGACAAGGTCGTCTTCGTCGGCGTTGGCGGGGCCAAGATGGCCGAGCAGGGGGTCGAGAGCCCCTTCGACATCGCCCAGCTGTCGATCCTGGGCATATTGGAGAGCCTGAAAGCCTATCCGAGGGCGATGGCCCGCCTGAAGGACACCGTGGCCCTGGCGGCGCGGGAAAAGCCCGATGTGGCGGTGCTGATCGACAGCTGGGGCTTCAACATCCGCCTGGCTCACGCCTTGCGAAAGCTGGACCCGAAACTGCCCCTGGTGAAGTACGTGGCCCCCCAGGTCTGGGCCTATCGCCCGGGCCGGGCGCGGAGTCTGGCCAAGGCGGTCGATCTGCTGCTGTCGATCCAGCCGATGGACAGGCCCTATTTCGACGCCGCCGGCCTCGAGAGCGTCTTCGTCGGCAACTCCGCCCTGGCCAAGCGTTTCGACCACGCCGACGCGACACGCGCGCGCGCGGCGGTCGGAGCCTCGGCGACCGATCCGATCCTGCTGGTCCTGCCGGGCAGCCGGCCGTCCGAGATCGAGCGGGTCATGCCGGCTTTCGAGGACGCCGTGCGGCGGCTGAAGGCCGACCGGCCGGAACTCGTCGTGGTCGTCCCCGCCGCCTACACGGTCGCTGAAGCCGTGAAGGCCCGCGTCGCCGGCTGGCCGTTCCGGGCCCATGTGATCGAGGACGAGGGGCTGAAGGACGACGCCTTCGTGGCCGGCGACGTCGCCCTTGCCTGCAGCGGCACGGTCACCACGGAGCTGGCCCTGGCCGGCCGACCCATGGTGGTCGGCTACAAGACCAGCGCGGTCACCTACGCCATCGCGAAACGCCTGATGAAGCCGCGCTGGATCACCCTGTTCAACATCGCCGCCGACAAGACCATCGCGCCGGAGCTGATCCAGGACGCTTGCGAAGGCGAGGGCCTGGCGCGGGAGGTGGCGAAGCTGCTCGACGATCCGGCGCTTCGGGTCCGTCAAGTCGCCGAACAGGATGCGGCGCTGGACAGGATGGGACGCGGGATGCGCGACCCGTCGGAAGCCGCCGCCGAGGCCTTGCTGGGCTTCCTGCGGGCGCGAGGCGTCGTCGGCTAGGCGCTCTCTCCCAAGGTCAAGCTTTCGAGGTTAACGGGTGGTTTACGCTCGCCCTCTATCTTTGAGGGAACTTTCGCCGTGGAGCCGTCGTCGTGGCCATCGACCCGACCACGCCCGTGACCCCCATCCTTCCATCCCTTCCGGCTGGAACCGCGCCGGATTCGGTCGCGGCCCTGCAGGCCCTGGCGCGTCAGGCGCTGACCAACGCGACCGCCCAACTGGGCGAGATCGTCGGCCGTCCCGCCGCCCAGGCGCCCAAGACCGGCGCGCCGGTGGAGCAGGTCGGGCAGACCTCGACCCAGGACACCGGCCACGCGGTTGATACGCCCGGCGCCAAGGGCGTGCCCGTCGCGACGCAGGCCTTGCCGGTCAAGATCGCCTCCGAGACCCGGATGGCCCGCGCGGTGCGCACCGCGGCGGCCGAGGCCGTACCGCGCCAGACGGGGCTGGCGCCGCTGATGGCCAATGTCCGCGCCGTGGTCGATCGCCCCGACATGCCGATCACGGTGAGGGAGGCGGGCAGGGCGCTGCTAGCCAGGACGTCCTCGGCGGCCGACATCGCGACACCGCAAGGCCTGCGCCGCGCCGTCGAGCGGTCCGGCGTGTTCCTCGAAGCCAACATGGCTCGCGCCGCGGCTACGCCGCCATCGGAGACGTCTCCGGCGCCGGTCCAAGCCACCGACATGAAGGCGGCGCTGCTGGTGTTTCGGGGCGCTCTGTCGGCCTGGCTCGCCCGCACCGCGCCGTCGGTCGCGGACGAAAACGTCACGCCCGAGACCGTGCCCACCCCGGAGGCCGAAGTCGAAGCCGCGCCGCCCGAACCTCGTGGCGCGCCTGCGCCGAAGGTTGCGTCGCCGACCTCGGTCCAGACGACTGCTCCCGGCGCGACAGCAGCTTCGGTTGCGCCGGACACCGCCTTGGTCACCGATGACGCGCCCGTCGTCACGACGCCCGTTTCGCCTCCGGCCGAACCAGGGCCGGCGGACGAGCCGACGTCGGCCGCCAAGCCGCCCACCCCGAACCCAAGCCCCGCCGCGCGACCACCCGAGGACGATGGGATCGCGGCGCGGTTCGGGTCGTTCGTGGCCACGCCCAAGAGCTCGTCGCCGCCGGCCGCCACGATCGGCCGTGCGGCGGTGTCGGCGCTTGTCCAGCTGGGCTTGCTGGCCGAGGAGGCCGCTCACGAAGCGCTCGCGACCACGCCGCCCGCCGAAGCCAAACCGCTGGTCGCGCGAGGTTATGGTCCGGCGACCGCGGAAGGCGCGCGACCCAAGAATCCGCCGCCGCCCTATGCCGGTGGGCCGATGGCGGGCCAGAGGCCCACGCCGCCCGAGTCGGCGGGCCAGGTCTCGACCGCCGACCTGGTGCGCCGCCTGCTCAAGGGCGCGAGCGGCGCCCTTGCGCGGCAGGACCTGATGCAGATCGCCTCACTGCCCGAGGCGTCCCACCACCACGAGGCCGAGGCCGCCGGGACCCGCCCGCAAGCCGCGCACCTGAACCTCGACCTGCCGTTCATGACGCCGCAGGGCGTGGCGGTCGCCCAGTTCGAGATCGGCCATGACGGCGGCGGTTCGGGCGGCGGCGCGGTGGGGCCGGCCGAACGCACCTATCGCGCCCGGTTCTCGATCGACGTCGAGCCACTCGGGCCTGTCCACGCCCTGGTGACCCTGACCGGCGCCCGCGCCCGCGTGTCGTTGTGGGCCGAACGCGCGGAAACCATCGCCCGCTTCCGGGCCGGCGAGGAGAGCCTGGCCGCGGCCCTGCGCCAGGCCGAGCTGTCGCCCGAGGTCGCCATCCATTCCGGCGCGCCGCCGACGCCTGGCGTCAGCGCGCTCGGCCATTTCGTGGACCAAGCCTCATGAGCGGGATCACCGGCCCGACGGGGCGTCCGCGCATCGCCGTGGCCTTGCTTTACGAGGATCCCAACGCCCCCAAGGTCGTAGCCTCGGGCCAGGGCTGGGTCGGCGAGAAGATCATCGAGACGGCGCGTGAGCACGGCGTGCCGATCGAAGAAGACCCGGTGCTGGCCCAGGCTCTGTCGGCGATCGAGGTCGACGAGGAGATCCCCGAGGCTCTCTACCGCGCCGTGGCCGAGGTGCTCGGCTTTCTCTTGAAGCGCTGAAACGAAAAAGGCCCCGCCGAGGCGGGGCCTGATCCGTTGTTCCGAGAAAAAGCGCTTAGCGCTTGTCGACCGGAACGTAGTCGCGCTGCGTCGGGCCCGTATAGAGCTGACGCGGACGACCGATCTTGCGAGTGGGGTCCTCGAACATTTCCTTCCACTGGCTGATCCAGCCGACGGTGCGAGCCAGGGCGAATAGCACGGTGAACATGTTGGTCGGGAAGCCCATCGCCCGCAGGGTGATGCCCGAATAGAAGTCGATGTTCGGATAGAGCTTGCGGTCGATGAAGTACGGATCGCTCAGCGCGACCTTTTCCAGCTCCTGGGCGACTTGCAGCAGCGGATCGTTGTTGTGGCCCAGTTCCGCCAGTACTTCGTGCGCGGTCTTCTGCATGACCTTCGCGCGCGGGTCGAAGTTCTTGTACACGCGGTGGCCGAAGCCCATCAGCTTGTACTTGCGGTCCTTCACGCCCTGGACGTAGTCCGGGATGTTTTCGACCGAACCGATGGTCTCCAGCATCTCCAGGGCTTCCTGGTTGGCGCCGCCGTGCGACGGGCCCCACAGGCAGGCGATGCCGGCGGCGATGCAGGCGAACGGATGCGCGCCCGACGAACCGGCCAGACGGACCGTCGAGGTCGAGGCGTTCTGCTCGTGGTCGGCGTGCAGGATGAAGATCCGGTCCATGGCGCGGGTCAGCACCGGGTTCGGCTTCCAGTCCTCGGCCGGCACGGCGAAGCACATGCGCAGGAAGTTTTCCGAGTACGACAGGTCGTTGCGCGGTGACACGAACGGCTGGCCGATCGTGTACTTGTAGGCGCGGGCGGCGATCGTCGGCATCTTGGCGATCAGGCGATGAGCGCTGATCTCACGCTCGCGGGCGTCGTCGACATTGATGCTGTCGGCATAGAAGGCCGACAGGGCGCCAACCGCACCGGTCATCACCGCCATCGGGTGGGCGTCGCGGCGGAAGCCCTGGAAGAAGGCGTCGAACTGCGCGTGCAGCATCGTGTGATAGGTGATGTTCTTTTCGAACTTGGCGAACTCGTCCGCGCTGGGCAGTTCACCGTTCAGCAGCAGGTGGCAGACCTCGAGGAACGAGGACTTCTCGGCCAGCTGGTCGATCGGATAGCCGCGGTGCAGCAAGATGCCGGCGTCGCCGTCGATATAGGTGATCTTGCTCTCGCACGACGCGGTCGAGGTGAAGCCCGGATCGAAGGTGAAGTGGTCGCTTTCGGCATAGACCTTCCGGATGTCGAGGACGTCCGGACCCGTGCTGCCCTTGAGGATCGGCAGGTCGTAGCTCTTGTCGCCGATCGTCAGCGTGGCTTTATCGGTCATACTTAGACCCCTTCATAATTGGAACGAGCAGTCCAACTTTCGCTTTTCGCGGGTGCGTTATAGCGCCTCATGCGCGCGGCGCTAGGGCGTCGTCAAGACGGCCCAAACTCTCTTCGCGGGAGAGGGCGGCCATGGTCTTGTTCAGATCGGGCGCCTGGGCGCCGCCGGTCAGGATGCCGCGTAGGGCAGGACCGAACTTGCCGAAGCCGACGCCCTCGGATTCCGCGAAGGATTTCAACACGGTTTCCAGAGTGGCGGCGTCGAACGCCGGCGCGGCGGCCAACTGGTCGCGCAGGCGCTTGAGCCGCTCGACCGTTTCCTCGGTCAATTGCTTTTGAGTTTTCTCTTCCAGCGGGAACGGGCGGGTCTTCAGTGCGAACGCACAGTGATCGACCAGTTCCAGGATGGTCTTGGCGCCTTCCTTGACCTCGGGAACCGTCCGCGCGATGCGTTCGCGCGCATCGGCGGGCAGGGGCTCGCCACGCTTCTGGGCCGCGTCGAGGGCCAGGTCCGTCAGACGGTCGTCGTCGGCCTTGCGCAGGTGCTGGGCGTTGATGTGGTTCAGCTTGGCCCAGTCCAGACGCGCCGGCGCCTTGACCACGTCCTTGACGTCGAACCAGCTGATCGCCTGTTCGTCGTTGAACACCTCGTCGTCGCCATGGCCCCAGCCAAGGCGCGCCAGGTAGTTGCGCATGCCCTCGGGGATGTAGCCGAGGTCGGCGAACTCGCCAACGGCTTGCGCGCCGTGACGCTTGGACAGCTTGGCGCCGTCGGGGCCATGGATCAGCGGAATGTGGGCGAAGGCCGGCACGTCCCAATCCATCGCTTGATAGATCAAGCTCTGGCGGGCGGCGTTGTTCAGGTGGTCGTCGCCGCGGATCACGTGGGTGACGCCCATGTCGTGGTCGTCGACGACCACGGCGAGGTTATAGGTCGGCGCGCCGTCAGCGCGCAGCAGGACCAGGTCGTCCAGCTCGATGTTCTTGAAGGTCACCGGACCTTTCACCAGGTCGTCGACCACGGTCTCGCCGTCCAGCGGACCCTTGAAGCGGATCACGTGCGGGACCGAGAGGTCGCCCTCGGGCGCGTCGCGCCAGGGCGAGCGGATGGCGCGGCCTTCGGCGCGGGCCTTCTCGCGGGCGACTTCCAGCTCCTCGACGGTCATCCAGCAGCGATAGGCGCGGCCCTTGGCCAGCATCGCCTGCACGACCTCGGCATGGCGCGGGGCGCGGGTGTGCTGGAACACGACCTCGTCATCGGATTCCAGGCCCAGCCAGTTCAGGCCTTCGAAGATCGCGGCGACGGCCGCCTCGGTCGAACGCTCGCGATCGGTGTCTTCGACGCGAACAAGGAACTTCCCTCCCGTATGCCGCGCATATAACCAGTTGAACAGCGCCGTGCGGGCGCCGCCGATATGCAGGAAACCGGTGGGCGAGGGGGCGAAGCGCGTGACGACGCCCGTCGTGGAAGGGCCGGTAGAGGAGGGGTTCGACATGGGCTTCAAGGCTGCAGGAGGCGCCGGGGCGGCGTCGGAAAACGCGGGCCGCGAAGCCAGGGCTACGCGACTTGGGGCGGCGCGTCTTAGCACGCCGGTTCGCGCGGGGCCTAGCAGTTTTCCGCATCGCGGCGAACTTGGCTTGATCGTCAAAAACACAACGGTTTCCAAGTGTTAGGCGCGGAAGCGGTCGATATCGCGCCGGCGGGGCCTAGGGTGCGGTTCTCATGGCGCGGGCTGGCGTCGCTGGTGTTGGCCGAACTGCGAGTCAATCAGGCGCGCGCCTTCCTGTGGACGCCGGTGGCGTTCGGCCTGGGTGCGGCGGGCTATCTGGAGGCGCGGACCGAACCACCGGTGTGGGCGCTGGGCGGGCTGGCCTTGCTCATGGCCATGATCTGGTGGGCGGTTCGACACTGGAATGCGTCAGCGATCGTGCTGACCTTGGCCAGTCTGGCGGCGTTCGGCGCGTCCGGTGGTCTGGCCGCCAAGATTCGCAGCGACCGGGTGGCCGCGCCGATCATGGCCGGCGAGCGGGTCGTCCGTCGGGTGGACGGCTTCGTGGTCGATGTGGTCAGCCCCGGGGCGGGCGGTCCACGCCTGCTGATCGCGCCGGTCGCGGTGTCGGGCCTGTCGCCTGAGCGGACGCCGCGTCGGATCCGGGTGACGATCGGCGAGAACGAGACTCCGGCGCCGGGTGAAGCCGTGCGGTTGAAGGCCATGCTGGGCCCGCCGCCGCCGCCCGCCGCACCGGGATCCTATGATTTCGCTCGCGACGCCTGGTTCGACTCGATCGGCGGGGTCGGTTTCGTGATCGGCGAGGTCGACGTGGCCGTGCTCAATCCGCCGCCGTGGCGGCTGCGCCTGACCATGGCGGTCAATCGGTTTCGCTGGGGTCTGGCCCAGCGGATCCTGGCGCATATGGGCCCCGATAGCGGCGGCATCGGCGCGGCCATGGTGACCGGTCATGAGGCCTGGATCAGCCAAGCCCAGACCGACGCCATGCGCGCCTCGGGCTTGGCCCACATCCTGTCGATCTCAGGCCTGCACATGGCGATCGTCGGCGGCTTCGTGTTCGGCTTGGCGCGCCTGGTCGTCGCCGCTTGGCCGTGGCTGGCCTTGCGGGCGCCGGGCAAGAAGATCGCGGCCGTGGCGGGGCTGGTCGCCGTGCTCGGCTATCTCCTGATCTCTGGCGCGCCGCCGCCGGCCGAGCGGTCGGCGATCACGGCCAGCGTCGCCTTCCTGGCCATTCTGTTCGATCGTCGCTCCATCACCCTGCACGGCCTGGCGGTGGCGGCGCTGCTGATCCTGGCGTTGAAGCCGGAAACGGCGGGCGAGCCGGGCTTTCAGATGTCGTTCGCCGCCACCGCCGCCCTGGTCGCCTTGGCCGAGGCCTGGCCCCAGCCGCTGCGTGAGATCTCGACGCCTTGGTGGATCCGTTGGCCCCAGGCCGGAATCGCTTGGCTCGCCGCCAGCGTCGCGGCGAGCCTGGTGGCGGGACTGGCGACCGCGCCGTTCGCCATGCAGCACTTCAACCGCGTCGCCGTCTGGGGACTGCCAGCCAATCTGGCGGTCGCGCCGCTGTCCTCGTTCGTGATCATGCCATTCCTGGCGGTCGGGACCTTGCTGGAGCCGTTCGGCCTTGGCGGACCGTTCCTGGCCGTGGCCGGCTGGGGCATCGACGCCATGGTCGGGATCGCCAACGGCTTCGCGGCCGCTCACGGCGCTCAAAGGATCGTCGCCAGCGCGCCGCCCCAGGTGCTGGTGGTGGCGTTCCTGGGACTGATGATCCTGTGCCTGTGGCGGGGAAGGCTACGCTGGATCGGCGCGCCGCTCGCCCTGGCCGTCGCCCTGTGGCCTAGGCCCGCGCCGCCGGACGCCTGGATCGCCGCCGACGGCGCGACGGCGGCTGTCCGCTCGGGCGACGCGGCGGTCCTGCTGCGCACCGACGCCAAGCGCTTCGGGGCCGAACTGTGGGCCCGGCGGCGCGGCCTGACGCCAGCGACTTGGAGCCTCTACGCCTGTGACAAGCGAGCCTGCGCGCCGGCCCTTGGCGCGCCGGTGCGGTTGTCGATCGCCTGGAGCCGAAAGACCCCGGACGCCGAGACGCTGTCGGGCCTCTGCATGCGCAGCGAGGTGCTGGTGGTCCGGGCGGCGGCGCCGGAGCGGGTTCCGCCGCTATGCGCCGACACGGTGCTGCTGACAGCCGAGGATTTCGAACGCGGCGGCGCGGCGGAGCTCTATCGTCGGCCGGACGGCTGGCGGATTGTCTGGGCGCAGCCTTTGCGGGGCGACCGCCCTTGGAGCCGTCTGCTGACACCCCATGTCACGCGCTGACGCTAGAGATCGTCGGCAAACATGCGCGAACCAACGCGCCTGGAGGATTCAGTAATGTCGAACCCGTTCGCCGCCCGTCGCGCGGCTTTCCGCGCCCTGCACGCCGAAGGCTGCTTCGCCCTGCCCAACCCATGGGACGCCGGCAGCGCCAAGCGATTGGAGAAGCTGGGCTTCAAGGCGCTGGCCTCGACCAGCGCGGGCATGGCCTGGGCGATGGGCAAGGACGACGGCCAGGTCACTCGAGACGAGGTGATCGCGCATCTGCGCTATCTGTGCGCCGTCACCGACCTGCCGGTGAATGCCGACTTCGAGAACGGCTTCGCCGAAACGCCGGAAGGCATGGCCGAGAGCGTGACCCTGGCCATCGAGGCTGGTGTCGCGGGGCTTTCGATCGAAGACTGGTCGGGAACGGGCCTCTACGACCTGCCAGTCGCCGTGGAGCGTCTCAAGGCCGCCCGCGCGGCGATCGACGCCTCGGGCCAGGACGTGATGCTGGTGGGCCGCACCGAGGGCTATCTGCGCGGGACCCGCGATCTGGCCCCGACCTTGGAGCGTCTGAAGGCCTATGCCGCGGCGGGCGCGGACTGTCTCTATGCGCCGGCTGTCACTGATGTCGATGAGATCCGGGCGATCGTCGAAGCCGTCGCCCCCAAGCCGGTCAACGTGCTGTTCTGGGGAGCGCAGATGTCGGTCGAGAGCCTGGGCGCGCTGGGCGTGCGCCGGGTCAGCACGGGAGGCTCGCTGGCCGCCGCGGCCTGGGCCGGCTTCGACGCGGTCGCCAAGCGCCTGGCGGAGGAGGGGCGCCTGGCGCCGAAGCCCTAGCTCCAACTGTCATCCCGGACGGTCCGAAGGACCGATCCGGGACCGCCGGAAACGCCGAGGTCGGAAAGCCAAGCGCCCGTGGCGGTCCCGGCTTTCGCCGGGATGACAGCGGGATGAGCAAAAGACCTTAGTGATACCGGCGGATCAAACCCACCAGCTTGCCCTGAACCTCGACCTGGTCGGGGCCGAAGATGCGGGTCTCGTACTTGGGATTGGCCGCTTCCAGGGCGATCGAGCCGCCCTTCTTGCGCAGGCGCTTCAGGGTGGCTTCCTCGCCGACCAGGGCGACGACAATCTCGCCCGAGGTGGCGGTGTCGCCCTTCTTGATGATCACATAGTCGCCGTCGAGGATGCCGGCCTCGATCATCGAGTCCCCTTGCACCTCGAGGACATAGTGCTCGCCGCCGCCCAGCATCGACTCGGGCACCGGAAGGCGCTCGCGCTCGTGCTGAATGGCGTCGATCGGCGTGCCGGCGGCGATCTTGCCCAGGATCGGCAGCTCGCGCGTGTCATTGGCGGGAGCGGTCGCCGTCTGAGCCGGAGGCGGGGCGCCGCCGCCTTCGAACACCTGCGGCCGGAACGCGCCACGGCCCTTGGGCGGCGCGGCCGTCGTGGCCTGCTGTGGCAGCTTCACCACTTCCAAGGCGCGGGCCCGATGGGCGAGACGACGGATGAAGCCGCGCTCTTCCAGCGCCGTGATCAGCCGGTGGATGCCCGACTTCGAGGCCAGATCCAGGGCCTCCTTCATCTCGTCGAACGAGGGGGAGACGCCGGTCTCCTTGATCCGCTCGTGGATGAACATCAGCAGTTCGTGCTGCTTACGGGTGAGCATGGCGACCTCGGCTGGAGCGCGGAACAAACCGCAAACCTTGCGAATGTTCTCTAGGCGTTCCGCGTCAAAGTCAAGTCGAGGCCGTCGTGGGCTGGAAAGCCATGGAAAAACAAGGCTTAGGCCGCGCGACACAGCAAATACCGGCCAGAATCAAAAGCTTAACGAAAACTTTCAGGCGCGCTTGCGGGCCACGATGATGTCCTGGTCCTGCAGCGGCTGGCGACGCCACACGCCCAGCGCCTGATTCAACACCTCGAGGCCTAGTGCGTCGTACTGGACGAGGACCGGCTCGAGGTCGTAGCCGATCACCGACTCCGGCAGCTCCGGCGTCGCCGTCCAGCAGCCATCGAGAGCGTGGACGAAGTCGAACGCGATCTGGCCATTGCCGGTGTTGGCGCGGGCTTCCTCGTCGATCAGGTACCAGGAGACGATGCTGATCCCGCCGGGCTTCAGCACGCGGGCGATCTCGCGGGCGAACTGGGCCTGGTCGGGGGCCAGCAGGTGGGTGAACACCGACCCCAGCCAGACATAGTCGAAGCTGGCGTCCGGATAGGGGAAGACATAGACGCTGGCGGGCTGCGAGCCTTCCGGATTGTACCGGTCGCTGTGCATGTCGGCATGGACGAATTCGAAGCGCGGGTCGCCGACGGCGATATTGGCTTTGCACCAGTCGATGGCCTGGGCCATCACGTCGAAGCCGCTGTAGCGGCCGTCCTCGTCGAGATAGTCGACCAGCGGGGCAGCGGCGCGGCCGATGCCGCAGCCGACGTCGAGCAGGGCGTGATGCGGCTGCAGGCCGGCCTCGATGAACAGTTGCCTGAATTCCTGGCCCACGCGGACGAAATCGGCGTCGGCGGCGCCGACCAGGTGCCACAGTTCCTGCGGCGCGGCGACGGCGTTCGGATCGGCCGACGCCGGCGCGACCGGTGCGGGCGCTCCGCTCAAGGCGCGACGCAGACGGCCCAGGACCGGACGCAGCGGTGCGGGCGTGGCGTTACGCAGCGCCGTCAGGAAAGAGCCGTCCCGCATCCGATTCCCTTTCGATCCGCAGCGGGGCGGACCCTAGCGATCGATCAGGCGCTAGCCAACCTTCGGGGCGGGCAGCTTGCGGAAGGTGCGGTCCAGGCGCAGGCCGTGGCCGTTCCACGAGAACAGCACCCGCTCGGCGCGGCCGACCAGGTTCTCGGCCGGGACGAAGCCCATGCCCAGTTCCGGCGGCAGATCGGCGTCGCGCGCCACGTCCCAGGGGCATGAGGCGTAGCCCTTGGCCGTCGAGCCGGGGTTGAAGCGGCTGTCGGCCGAGTTGTCGCGATTGTCGCCCATCACGAAATAGCAGCCGGCCGGCACGGTATAGACGCCGGTATTGGCCGCCGCCGTATGAGGGCCGAAGCTGTTGGTGGCGTAGGTCCGGCCGTTCGGGAGGGTCTCGCGCAGATGGCGCACCGGGATCGGATAGGCGTTCGGCGCGCCGTCCGCGTCGATGCCAGTCAGGGTCTGGGTGGTGGCGGCGCCGTTGATATGCAGTACGCCATCGATCATCTGGACATGGTCGCCCGGCAGGCCGATCACCCGCTTGATCACGTCGGTGCGGCCGTCGGACGGCTTCTTGAAGACGACGATGTCGCCGCGCTCGGGCGCCTTTTCCATCAGGCGGCCATGACCGACGGGCGGGCTCAGCGTGATCGAGTGGCGGCTCCAGCCGTAGGGATATTTCGAGACCAGGATGTAGTCGCCGACCAGTAGGGTTGGCTGCATCGACTCCGACGGGATCGTGAACGGCTGGCAGAAGACCGTGCGCGGAACCAGGAACACCGCCAGCACGATGGCGACCGTTTTGGCGGTCTCGATCAGCCCTTCGGCTCGGCGCGGTTTCGTAGCCATGTATCCGCCTCTCGTTTCGCGCCAGGGTAGGCCGGCAAGCTTGACCAAATCGTGGCGTCTACCCGAGCAGGGCCTTTGTGGCGGCCGTGACGTCGGCGTGGCGCATCAGGCTTTCGCCGACCAGCATGGCCTTGGCGCCGGTCGCCTCCATCCGCACCACGTCGTCGTGGGTGAAGACGCCGCTCTCCGTGACCAGCAGGGCGTCCTTGGGCGCCAGGGCGGCCAGGCGTTCGGTCACCGCCAAGTCGACGACGAAGCTCTTGAGGTCGCGGTTGTTGATTCCGACGAGATCCGCGCCCAAGCCGCCGGCGCGGGCCATTTCGGCCTCGTCGTGGACTTCCACGAGGGCGTCCATGCCCAGGCGCTTGGCCTCGGACATCAGCTCGGCGGCCAAGCCGTCGTCGACCATGGCCAGGATCACCAGGATGGCGTCGGCGCCCAGGGCGCGGCTTTCGGCCACCTGCCAGGGATCGACCAGGAAGTCCTTGCGAATGCAGGGCAGGCTGACGGCCGCGCGAGCATCGATCAGATAGGCGTCGGCGCCCTGGAAGCTGGGGCCGTCGGTCAGCACGGACAGGCAGGCCGCGCCGCCGGCTTCGTAGTTCCGGGCGAGGGCCGGGGGATCGAAATCGGCCCGGATCAGGCCCTTGGACGGCGAAGCCTTCTTGATCTCGGCGATCAACGAGAGTTTGCCGGGCGCGTGCCCCTCGATCAGGGCTCGCTTGAAGCCGCGCGGCGACGAGGCGTTCCGGGCGGCGGATTCAAGGGCGGCCAGGGTGCGCCGACGCTTGCGGTCGACGACCTCTTCAAGCTTGTAGGCGGCGATCTTGGCGAGGATGTCGGTCACGCTGCACTTTCCGAATTCGTATTGGCCGAATTGGTGGCGGCCACGAGGCCGGCGAGGGCGGCCTTGGCGCGGCCTTCGTCGATGACGTCGGCGGCCAGTTCGATGCCCTCGACCAGGGTCTCGACCTTGTCGGCGACTAGGAAGGCGGCGGCGGCATTCAGCAGCACGATGTCGCGATAGGGTCCCGGCTCGCCGTCGAACAGGCGGGTCAAGGCCGCGGCGTTGAAGGCGGGGTCGCCGCCGGTGAGGTCGGCCAGCGAGGCGCGTGGCAAGCCCACCGCCTCGGGTGTGATCTTGAACAGCCGCACGACGCCGTCGCGCCATTCGGCCACCTCGGTCTCGCCCGTGGTGGTCAGCTCGTCCATGCCCGAGCCGTGCACCGACCAGGCGCGCTCGGCCCCCAGGGCGCCCAGCGCCTTTGCGATCGGCTCGACGAAGCGCGGCGCCGGGACCCCGACCACCTGCCGCCTGGCGCCGGCCGGATTGGTCAGTGGGCCCAGCAGGTTGAAGATCGTGCGGAAGCCCAACTGCTGGCGGATCGGCGAGACGTGCTTCATCGCGCCGTGATGGGCCTGGGCGAACAGGAAGCAGATGCCGGCGTCGTCGAGGGCTTGCCGCTGCTGCGCGCGCGTGGCGTCGATATTGACGCCCAAGGCCACGAGCACGTCCGCGGTGCCGGACTTGGAGGTGATGGCGCGGTTGCCGTGCTTGGCGACCTTCAGACCCCCGCCCGCGGCTACGAAACCGACGGCGGTGGAGATGTTCAGGGTGTGCAGACCATCACCGCCGGTGCCACAGACGTCGATGACGTCGTAGGGATGCTCCAGTTGCACGGCCGCGCGGCGCATGGCGCGGGCGCAGGCGGCGATCTCGCCGACCGTCTCGCCGCGCAGGCGCATGGCGGTGACCGCGGCGGCCACCTGGGCCGGCGTCGGCTCGCCCCGCAGGCAGGCGGCGAAGAACACTTCGGCGTCGTCGTCGCCCAGGGTCTGGCCGTCGGCCAGCTTGGCCAGCAACGGCTTGAAAGCGTCGGACATGGCGCGGCCTAGACCCAGACCGCCGCGTCGCGCTTGACGCCCGCCAGGTCGATGAAGTTGGCCAGCATCTGGTGGCCGCCTTCGGTGGCGATCGATTCCGGGTGGAACTGGACGCCGAAGACGGGGCGGGTCTTGTGCTGCACGCCCATGATCTCGCCGTCATCCGTCCAGGCGGTGACCTCCAGCTCGGCGGGCAGGTCTTCGCGACGGACGGCCAGGCTGTGATAGCGCGTGGCGGTGAACGGGTTGGGCAGGCCCTTGAAGATGCCCTTGTCGTCGTGGCGCACCTTGCTGACCTTGCCGTGCATGACCGACTTGGCGCGGATCACCTCGCCGCCATAGGCCTGGCCGATGGCCTGGTGGCCCAGGCAGACGCCCAGGATCGGCAGGTCGGCCGGCGCGCCGCGCAGCAGCGGCAGGCAGATGCCGGCCTGGTCCGGAGCCTTGGGGCCCGGCGACAACAGCACGGCGGCGGGCCGCAGGCCCAGGGCCTCCTGCACCGTCAGGGCGTCGTTGCGGTAGACGACCGTCTCGGCCCCCAGCTCGTTCAGATAGTGGACGAGGTTGTAGGTGAAGCTGTCGTAGTTATCGATGACGAGGATCATGACGCCGCCTTTCGAAGTGCGGTTCTAGCGCGGGTGAAGCCATTGTGTAGCGGCATTTTCACCTGCGGCTTTCAGTTACGGTTACAGCGGTCGCGGTCTCGAGCATCATATGGGCATGGACCCGAGTGATTCCGCCCTGGACCCTGTCGCCGTCGCCTATGTCCGCGCGCTGCTGCGGCCGAAGACGCGCATCCAGAAGATGGCGCCGGTGCTGGCCGCCGCGGCCTTCGCCGCGTTCTGCGCGCTGAGCTTCGCCACGGTGATGGTCCTGGCGCCGCCGGCGGTCACCCAGCACCTTCCGGACGACCGGTTGGGCGGTCCGTAGGGACAGAAGAAGCAGCCCTAAGGCTCAGCTGAATCGCCAGGCTTCCTCGGCCGCGCGCTTGAGGGCGCGGGACTTGTGCAGGGTCTCGTCGTACTCGGCGTCGGCGTCGCTGTCGGCGACGATGCCGCCGCCGGCCTGGACGTACATCATGCCGTCCTTGACCAGGGCCGTGCGCAGCACGATGCAGGTGTCGACCGAGCCGTCGGCTCCGAAATAACCCACGGCGCCGGCATAGCCGATGCCGCGCTTTTCGACTTCCAGCTCGTCGATGATCTCCATCGCCCGGACCTTGGGCGCGCCCGAGAGCGTGCCGGCGGGCAAGGCGGCCATCAGCACGTCGACCGGATCGACGCCGTCGGGCGCGTTGCCCTCGACGTTCGAGACGATGTGCATCACGTGGCTGTAGCGCTCGATCTTGAAGCTTTCGGTGACGCGAACCTGCGGCCCCTTCGGCATCTGGCTGGGCTGGTTGCGGCCGGGCTCGCGCAGCATGGCCACGCGGCCGACATCGTTGCGGCCCAGGTCCAGCAGCATCAGGTGCTCGGCCCGCTCCTTGGGATCGGCCAGCAGCTCGACCTCCAGAGCCGCGTCTTCCTCGGGCGTGGCGCCGCGCGGACGGGTGCCGGCGATCGGGCGGATGGTGATCTTGCCGTCGCGCAGGCGGACCAGGATCTCGGGGCTGGAGCCCACGAGATTGAAACCGTCCAGGTTCAGGAAAAACAGGAACGGCGACGGGTTGGTCCGGCGCAGCGAGCGGTACAGCGCGAACGGCGGCAGGTCGAACGGCGCGCGGAAGCGATGGCTGGCCACGACCTGGAAGATGTCGCCGGCGGCGATGTAATCCTTGGCCTTGGCCACGACGTCGGCGTAGTCGGCGCGGCTGACCGGGGTGGTGAAGGCCATCGGGTCGCGGGCGGCGCGCGGCGCATCGTGGGCCAGCGGGCGATGCAGGTCGGCCATCACCGTCTCGATGCGCGCCCGGGCGGCGGCGTGGGCGTCCTTGGCCGAAACGCCGGCTTGCGGGCGCACCGTCGTCGTCAGGATGATCTCCTGGGCGATGGCGTCGAAGATGGCCACGATCGACGGACGGGTCATGATCCCGTCGGGCAGGCCCAGGGTGTCCTCGTTGATGTCGGGCAGGCGCTCGACCAGGCGGACGAGGTCGTAGCCCAGGGCGCCGAACACGCCGGCGGCCATGGGCGGCAGGCCCTTGGGCAGTTCCATCCGCGCCCGGGCCACGAGATCGCGCAGGCTGTCCAGCGCACCGCCGGGCTGGGCGGTGAACCGGCCGGCGGCGATGTCGTCGCCCTCGGCGACCTCGGCCTGGTCGCCGCGGCAGCGCCAGACCAGGTCCGGATTCATGGTCACGATCGAATAGCGGCCGCGCCAGGCCCCGCCCTCGACGCTCTCGAACAGGAAGCTGTAGGGACGCGCCTGGGCGATCTTCAGATAGGCCGAGACCGGGGTCTCGAGATCGTCGATCAGGCGAGTCCAGACGACTTGCTGGCGCCCGGAATCATAGATTTCCGAGAAGGCGTCAAAGGCAGGTTCCAGACTCATTACGGGGCCTTTTTTCCAACCTTGGCGGCGTCGGCCTTGGCCAGAGCGTCGGTGTCGACGCCGATGGCCTGACGGGCCAGGGTCAGGTTGCTCTTGGTCTTCAGCTGGGTCTTGGCGGCGTTGCGCGAGGCTTCGCCGAGATCGCGCATCAGGCCGCTGGCCGTCTGCGTCTGGGCGTAGGCGGCGATCTGGGCGACGGCGGCCGGCGGCGCGGCGTGGACCGCTTCCAGCTTTGCGACCACGAAGGCCTCGCCCTGCTGGCCGGCGCGGGCGACGAAGGCCTCGCTGGGCTTGGCGTTGAAGGCCGCGCCCAGGAACTCGCGGCCCAGGCCCATGTGCTGCTGGGCGTTCTGGCGGGTCAGGCCGGGGACCTTCTGCACCTGCGACTGGGCCGAGGCGGCGACGGCTTCCAGCGACTCGCCCTTCTTGACGCGAGCGGCCAGAGCCTCGGCCTTGGCCTTGAGGCGCTTGCCCATCTCCTGGCCCAACCAGACAGCGGTCAGCTGCGGCTTGATCTCGGCCAGGGGCGGCATGGCGGCCGGAACGACCTTTTCGACCTTGACGGCGTAGTACTCGCCCTTGCCCAGTTCGACGAGTTCGCTCTCGCCGCCCTGCGAAAGGCCGAAGGCGGTCTTGACGATGTCGGGCGTCAGGCCGGCGACGGGCTGGCCCGTCTGGTCCGCGCCTTGGGCGGTGATCGGGGCGGTCGTGACGACCATGGCGCCGGCCTTGCTGGCGGCGGCCACCAGATCGGCGCCGCCGTCGTGAGCGTCCTGATAGGCCTGGGTCTGGTCGTAGGCCTTGGTTTGCGCGGCTTGGGCGCGAACCTCGGCCTCGACCTGCGGACGGACGCTCTCCAGGGTCGGAACGACGCCCGGCGTGACCTTGGTGACCTTGATCACCGAGACGCCCAGCTCGCCCGTGATCGGAGCACTGACCTGGCCGACGGCCAGGGTGAAGGCCGCGTCGGCGACCTTGCGGTCGGGCACGGCGCTCTTGGGCTTGTCGGTCAAGACGAGCGGCGTCTTGCCGAACGCCTTTGCGACGGCGGCCGGATCCTCGCCCTTGGCCAGGCGCTGCGAAATCGTGGCGGCGGCCTTGGCGTCCGGAGCGACGATCTGGATCATCGACCGCGTCTCGGGCTTGGCCAGGCTGTCCTTGCGGAAGTCGAAGGCCTTCTGCACGTCGGCCGGGTTGAGGGCGACGGTCGGCTCCAAGGCCTTGGCGCTGACGCGCATGATCGACAGCACGCGGGTCTCCGGACGCGTCAGGCGCTCGGCGTTTTCCTTCATGAAGGCGGTCAGCTGGGCGTCGGTCGGCGGTGCGGGTTTTTCGATCGAGGCGGGATTGATCGCGAAGGCGGCGACGTCGCGCGCTTCCATCAGATAGGCGCCTTGCAGGGCCGCGTAGATGCGCGGGGCCTTCATGCCGGCGCCGACGGCCGAGAAGAAGTGGGCCTGGGCGATCTCGTCGCGCAGCGAGGCCTCATAGGTCTGCGGCGTCAGATTGTTCTGGGCCAGCAGGGCGGCGTAGGCCTGCGGGTCGAACTTGCCGGTGATCGGGTTGAACGGGCGCTGGGTCGCCGGCAACTGGCTCATCTGCTCATGGACGATATTGCCGACCAGCTTGTCGGACGGGGCCACGCCCATGTCGTGGATCGCCGCGGCGATCGATTCTTGCAGGGTCAGTTCCTGGAGGATCTGGCGATCGACGCCGCGCTCGACCGCCTGGTCGGGCGTCAGCGCTTCGCCGTTACGTTGCTCGATTTCCTTGCGGTAGTTGTCGAACCGCAGCTTGAAGTCCTGAGCGGACAGGGTGCGCGAGCCAGCGCTAACCACGCCCGAGCCGCGCGGGCCTTTGAACACGTCGCTGATGCCGAAAATGGCGAAGCTGACGATCAGCAGGCCAAACAACAGCACCGCGAAGGGCGATTTGGCGAAGGTGCGGAAACCGGCGAGCATGCGTGCGTAAACCTTCCAGTCGGATCGCCGAACGATTGAGCGCGGCGGTCGAGAGCAGCGGGTATAGTAGAGCCGTGGGCGGGGGGGCAAGCGGCGTGGGCTTGACTTCCCAAGCGAGCGTGACCCCAAGAAGGCGGTCATGACCCTTTCGAGCACGACTCCCCGGCCGCTGATCGCCGGAAACTGGAAGATGAACGGTCTTTCGGCCGCTCTCGACGAGGCCCGCGCCGTCGCGGCGGGCTTGGACCGGCGGCCGGCCGCGGCGCGTGTCGCCATCTTCCCACCAGCCACCCTGCTGCACCGGCTCGCTGAGGCCGTCGAGGGCTCCTTCGTCCTGGTCGGCGCCCAGGACTGCCATCACAAGGCCAGCGGCGCGAACACGGGCGATGTCTCCGCCGAGATGGTCGCCGACGCCGGCGGGGCGCTGGTGATCTGCGGCCACTCCGAGCGTCGCACCGACCATGGCGAGACCTCGGCCCAAGTGGCCGCCAAGGCCGAGGCGGCGTTGGCCGCCGGCCTGGAGCCGATCATCTGTGTCGGCGAGACCCTGGATCTGCGTCAGTCGGGCCAGGCGGTCGCGTACGTCCTGAACCAGGTGCGCGAATCCCTGCCGGCCAGCTTGGCGGGCCAAGCCTTCAACGTCGCCTACGAGCCCCTGTGGGCGATCGGCACGGGCCACACCGCTTCCGTCGACAACATCGTCGAGATGCACGCGGCCATCCGCGCCGAGCTGGTCGTCCTGTTCGGCGAGCAGGGGCGGGGGGTCCCGATCCTGTACGGCGGCTCGGTCAAGCCCGAGAACGCCCGCGAGATCCTGGCCGCGCCGGACGTCGGCGGCGCCCTGGTCGGCGGCGCCTCGCTGAAGGCCAAGGATTTCCTGGCCATCGTCGAAGCGGCCTGACGCCAAAACCCTTCCGGAGACGGGCCGTGCGAGCGCGCGGGCCCATTCTCGCTCGAGGCCAGAATCCTTGACATCACGGCGCCCACGTGCGCCTTACCGCGCCTTGCAAATCACCGCGTATTCAAGACTTTCATGACCACCATGCACGCCTATCGCACCCACAACTGCGGCGCTCTTCGCGCTTCCGACACCGGTTCCTCGGTGCGCCTGTCGGGGTGGATCCACCGCAAGCGCGACCACGGCGGTCTGGTCTTCATCGACCTGCGCGACCACTACGGCCTGACCCAGCTGGTGCTGCACCCGGAGACCCCGGGCTTCAGCGTCGTCGAGCGTCTGCGCGCCGAAAGCGTGATCCGCGTCGACGGCGAAGTCGTCGCCCGCGACGCCAGCGTGGTGAACCCCAACCTGCCGACCGGCGAGATCGAGATCCGCGTCTCGGCCGTCGAGGTGCTGAGCGAGGCCGCCGAGCTGCCGCTGCCGGTCTTCGGCGAGCCGGACTATCCGGAAGAGATCCGCCTCAAGCACCGCTATCTCGACCTGCGCCGCGAGACCCTGCACAAGAATATCGTGCTGCGTTCGCGCGTGATCCAGTCGATCCGCAACCACATGTTCGCGCAGGGCTTCAACGAATTCCAGACGCCGATCCTGACGGCTAGCTCGCCGGAAGGCGCGCGCGACTTCCTGGTGCCCTCGCGCCTGCATCCCGAGAAGTTCTACGCGCTGCCGCAGGCGCCCCAGCAGTTCAAGCAACTGCTGATGGTCTCGGGCTTCGACCGTTATTTCCAGATCGCCCCGTGCTTCCGCGACGAAGACCTGCGCGCCGACCGCTCGCTGGAATTCTACCAGCTCGACGTCGAAATGAGCTTCGTGACGCAGGAAGACGTGTTCGCGGCCATCGAACCGGTCATGCACGGCGTGTTCGAGGAATTCAGCAACGGCAAGCCGGTCTCGCCGATCAGCGGAACCCACACCTTCACGAACGACTTTGGCCAGAGCTTCGAGCACCAGGGCTTCGAGCGCCTGACCTACGCCCAGTCGATGGCCTGGTACGGCAGCGACAAGCCGGACCTGCGCAACCCGATCAAGATGGCGAACGTCTCGGAGCACTTCCGTGACGGCGGCTTTGGCCTGTTCGCCAGGATCCTGGGCGCCGACGCCAAGAACCAGGTGTGGGCCATCCCCGCGCCGACCGGCGGCAGCCGCGCCTTCTGCGACCGCATGAACAGCTGGGCCCAGGGCGAAGGCCAGCCGGGCCTCGGCTACGTCTTCTGGTCGGAAGACCAGGGTGGTTGGGGTGGCCCGATCGCCAAGAACCTGGGCGAGCCGACGCAAGCCCTGATGGAGTCGCTGGGCCTCGGCTCGGGTGACGCCGCCTTCTTCGTGGCTGGCGACCCGGCCGTGTTCGCCAAGTTCGCGGGCCTGGCCCGCACCCGGGTCGGTACGGAGCTGAAGCTGGTCGACGAGAACCAGTTCAAGTTCTGCTGGATCGTCGACTTCCCGATGTTCGAGTGGAACGAGGACGAGAAGAAGGTCGACTTCTCGCACAACCCGTTCTCGATGCCGCAAGGCGGCCTGGAGGCCCTCGAGACCCAGGACCCGCTGACCATCCGCGCCTACCAGTACGACATCGTCTGCAACGGCTACGAGCTGTGCTCGGGCGCGATCCGGAACCACAAGCCCGAGATCATGCTCAAGGCCTTCGAGACCGCCGGCTACGGCCCCGAAGTGGTCGAAGAGCAGTTCGGCGGCATGTTGAACGCGTTCCGCTACGGCGCGCCGCCGCACGGCGGTTTGGCCCCCGGCATCGACCGCATCGTCATGCTGCTGGCCGACCAGGTGGCCATCCGCGAGGTCATCGCCTTCCCGCTGAACCAGCAGGGCCAGGATCTGTTGATGAACGCCCCGGCCAATGTCCTCGACAAGCAGCTCAAGGAGCTGCACATCCGCACCGCGCCGCCCATCAAGGTGTAAGGCGCGGCTGAGACGCCGATACGAAAAAGCCCTCCGGTCTAGCGATCGGAGGGCTTTTTCTTATCGGTGTTCTTCTTGTAAGCAGATCAGGCGGCGAGGGCGCCGGTTACCACTTCGGAGGCTTGGGCGGCTTCGGCGCGGCCGGAGGCGCAGGGGGAGCCGGCGGCGCCTTGGGCATTTCGCGCAGCAGCATGAAGTGCGCGCCCTTCAGGCCGTTGCAAGGCCGTACCGTAAGGCCCGAGGGCAGGCGCACGCCGCCGTCGCCGCAGGCCTCGTCCAACTGATCCTGATCCAGGCCCCGCGCGCCGCTGAAGTCCGCACCAGTCAGGACGGCCATGGTCAGGTCGGCGTTGCGGAAGTCCGCGCCGGTGAAGATCGCGCCGCGCAGGATTGAGCTCGTCAGGTCAGCGTTGCGGAAATTGGCGCCTTCGAACCGGCCGCCGGTCAGGTTGGCGTGGTTGATGTCCGAATTCGAGAAGTCCGCGTCACGGGCGTTGACGCCTTGCAGGCTCGAACCGGTCAGTTCGGCGTTGGACAGCCGGGCCTTGGTCAGATTGGCGCCGATCAATTGCGAGCCGTGCAGCTCGGACGACGACAGGTCGACGCGGACCAGGATAGCGGACTGCAGATTGGCGCCGCTGCTCTCGACGCCGGACATCCGCGCGTCGGTGAAGTTGGCGCCGATGAAGTTGGCTCCGCGCATCTCGGCGCCGCGCAGGTCGGCGCGGCTGAGATCGGCCGAGCCGAAATTGCTGCCGTAGAACATCGCGCCGCGCAGGTCGGCGCCGATCAGGATCGCCTTGACGAAGGTCGCGCCGGTGAACTTGGCATTCATCAGCTTGCGGCCGGCCAGGTCGCAGTTGGCGCACATCCCGCCGAAGGACGTCAGCTTGGCGACGTCCTTGTCTTCGATCGAAGCATGGGCCGGGCCGGTCAGGGCCGCGAGGCTCAGCGTCAAGGCGGCGATGGAAACGCCCAAGCGGGACATCGACTTCTCCGTGCAGTCCATACGCGACTGTGTGAGTTACGGTTTGGACCGTCGGAGGGGTAGAGACCACTTAAATCGCGGTAATGACGGGGATTTAACGGCAGCGTGGGATGGAGAGACCACGCGGAGTCAACGTGGAGTCATCGCCACACGCCTGGTTCAACTGACCCTGGGTCAGGCCAACGGCGCGGTTCATTTCGGCGCCTGAGAAATTCACGCCCGAAAGTCTTGCCCCGGAGAAGTTCGCGCCTTGCAGATAGGCGCCGACGAAGCTGGCGTTGGTCAGGTCGGCGCGCGCGAAGCTGGCGCCGGTCAGCACCGCGCCATAGGCGTTGAGGTCGCGCAAGTCGCCGCCGGCGAAGCTGGTGCGGTTCATCACCGCCGTCGAAAGGTCGGCTTGGCGCAGGCGCGCGCCCGACAGGTTCTTGTTCTTCAGCTCCAGGTTCGAGAGATCGGCCTGGAACAGGTTGCAGCGCGGACAGCTGGCGCCGTTGCGCACGGCCGAGATCTGGCCGGCGTTCTGGGCGCTGGCGCCGGTCGCCAGGGCGAGCGAGGCGAGGGCCGCGAGAAGGGCGATCGGTTTCATTCTGGCGCAATCCTACGCGAAAAGGGGCGTTCACAGCCTGACGTAGCAAGCTTAACGCCAGCCAAACACGCCTACGAAGAGGCCATCGGCCCGGGCCGGTCGGACTGCGCCCCGCAGGTGTCGCAGACGGTCAGCCCGCCACGTCGGGCCAGGGAGAGGTCGCCACAGGCCGGACACATCTCGCCGTCGGCGCCCGGACGCTCCGCGCCCTCGACACGGCGGCGGCCGAACGAGGCGAAGACCAGGTTGTCGGGCGTCACGCCGCGCGAGAAGCCCTTGGAGATGAACTTGCTGGCCAGGACAGGATCGGGGCCGACGTCGTCGATCTCGTCGTCCGACAGCGGCTTGCCCCAGCCCAGGCCGTCGGCGTTGAACTCGTCGGCGTCGCCATTGGCCAGGTCGTCGCGGCCAAGGTACGACACGCCCAGCTCGCGGAAGATGTAGTCCAGGATCGAGGTCGCCGACTTGATCGAGTCGTTGCCCGAGACCGGGCCCGCCGGCTCGAACTTGGTGTAGACGAAGGCGTCGACGAACTCTTCCAGCGGCACGCCGTGCTGCAGGCCCAGCGACACGGCGATGGCGAAGTTGTTCATCAGGCTGCGGAAGGCCGCGCCTTCCTTGTGCATGTCGATGAACAGCTCGCCCAGCTCGCCGTCCTCGTACTCTCCGGTGTGCAGATAGACCTTGTGGCCACCGACGGCCGCCTTCTGGATGTAGCCCTTGCGGCGGTCGGGCAGGCGGCGACGCGAGCGGTCGCGTTCGACGATCCTCTCGACCACGCGCTCGGTGACGACCGGCTCCCGGAGTGGCGCGGCGCGGGCGGGCTCGGCGGCGGGTTCCTCGGGCAGGTCGAGCTTGAAATCGGCGGGGGCGGCGGCGCGTTGCAGGCGCAGGGCGCGGACGCCCGAGCGGGCGGCGGCGGCCTGGGCCCGCACGGCGTCGGTCGGCCGGGCGTCGAAGGCTACCGGGATGGCGACCGGCATGGGCAGGCAGGCAAAGCTCTCGACGGCCGCCTGCATGGCCAGGCGATCGGCGAAGACCGGGGCCTCGACCGACCGGAAGGCCTCGCGCAGTTCCGGGTTCAGGGCTTCGCAGTCGCCCAGGGTTCCCGCGCCCAGCGCGTGGCGCTCGGCGGCCGCGATCTCGGCGGCCGAGAAGTCTGCGAAGGCCAGGGTGTCGAAGTCGCGGCGGGCGACGTCCTCGGCCGAGGCGCCCAGCACGTCGCGCAGGAAACCAGCGCCGATCACACCGGGGGCGAAGGCGGCGCGCAGGCCGTCGTTCTCGCGCAGGGCGTGCTCGGCCTTTTCGATCTCGTGGGCGGTGAAGCCGCGAGCCTGCAGCATCGCGTGGTCGATGGCCGGGCTCTCAGCCAGCGTGCCATGGCCCAGGGCGTGGCGGCGGGCGGCGTCCAGGTCGACGGCCTCGGTCGACAGGGCCTCGAAGGCGGCGGCGCTGAAGGCGGGCAGCAGGAAGCCGTCGGCGGTCTGGGTGACCGACACCGGCGACATGGCGCCCGCCACGCCGACTGGCGCGCCGCCCAGGCGCAGGGTCGCTTCGGCGTCCTCGAACGGGCCGACCAGGGCGGACGAGCGCAGGCCATGCTTGCGGGCCAGGGCGTGAGCGGTGGCCAGGGCGGCGGCCGCCTCGGTGGCCAGCTCCGACCGCAGGGCGGCGGCGCGCACGCGGCGCTCGGCCAGGGTCTTCAGCACGCCTTGGCGATCCTGGGCGTAGGCTTCGTCGGGGCCGAGAGCAGAGGCGGCCTCGGCGCTGGCCGACAGGGCCGCGCCGACGGCCAGGGCCCACAGCGCGGCGGCGGCGTCACGGCCTTCCAGGCTGGTTTGGGACAGACCCTGGCTGAGCAGGCAGTCGCCGACGCCGGCGAGCGACAGGCGCGCCGGGCGCTCGCCACGATCC
Organism: Caulobacter sp. Root343; assembly: GCF_001425745.1. Lineage (GTDB taxonomy): Bacteria > Pseudomonadota > Alphaproteobacteria > Caulobacterales > Caulobacteraceae > Caulobacter. The sequence continues at coordinate 388,469 of NZ_LMDF01000007.1, forward strand.
AGCTCGAGCGCCGTGCCCCAAAGGTGGCAGACATAGGTGAAGCGCTCGACGTCGAAGGTTTCGCCGTCGAGGAAGGCGCTGGCGTCGATCGCCGCGCCGACGCCGACGCCGCGCGACACGAACTCGGCGTCGGTCGGAGACAGAGTCAGGGTGAGGGCGCTGGTCTCCCAGCCGACTTGGGCGGCGAGGGTGGCGGCTTCGTCGCCGGCGGCCACGCCCTGGCGCGACGCCGAGGCGACCATCGACAGCGCGCGCGCGGGCTCCAGCTCGGCCGGGGCCTGACGCGGGGCGTCAGCCATGGCGATCGCGTCGAGGATAGTGCGGTCGTCGGCGCCCAGCTCGCGGGCCCTGCGGGCGGCGCGGGCCAGGGCCGGGTTCTTGCGGACGTCGGCGCAGGCGCGCGGGTCGCCCTGGCAGCGGCGGACAGCGTCGGCGACATGGGTCAGGGCGGCGTCCAGGCGCGCCGCGGCCTGGGCGGCGAGAACGCGGCCCCGGCGCTGGGACAGGGTGGTCTTCACCGCGCTCTGAAACTCGAACTCGCCGATGTCGGGCAGCAGCTCCAGGCCGGCTTGACCGCCGGCCGGCGTGGCCAGACCCGAAAGCATGGTGGCCAGCAGGGAGTCGCGAAAGGCGCTCGCATCGGCCTTGTCGCCGAACAGGCCGCGCGAGAGGCCGGCCTGGGCCACGCGGTCAGCGTAGCGGGCGGGACCCCCGCCTAGCGGCGCCTTGGCCTCGATCTCGCCGGCCCAGTCCAGCCAGGCTTCGACGCGGGCGTCGCTCCAGGACGGCGGGGCCGAGACCACGACGACGCTGTCGGCGCGTTCGAGATCGCGCCATTCCATGGCGGGAACAACTCCGGCGGCTTTGGCGGGCGTGCGCATGGGCGAGTTCCGGGTCCGGTCGGTCAGTCGTGATATCTTACCAAATCCCTAACGGGTGATTCCGTGCCGTGGGACGCGCGTAAGGTCGCACCCCAAGCTAGAACCTCGCTCGTTCCGCCTCAATAGATGTTGCGGGTCGGGGTGCTCTAATCCACAAGATGTTGAAGTCGCGCCGGGCTGAGCGGTGCTGGACGCTGCGCGCGCGGAGCCCTATAGTCCGGCCGCTTCCGCCGCGCCCGTCGCGGCCCCTAAACCCTTGCAATTTCGGGTGCGAACGTAGTGCTGAAAGCGATCTTCACGTGGTGGAACGGCGCGACCCTGGGTCAGCGCTTCCACATCGGCCGCCGCGGCGTGTTTGTGGGCCAGGACGAGTACGGCAATCGCTATTTCGAAGCCCGCGACAACAGCGACAGCTATGACGATCGCAAGCGTCGCTGGGTGATCTACAACGGCTACGCCGAGGCCTCGAAAGTCCCGCCGGACTGGAGCGGCTGGCTGCACTACACCTTCGACGAACGGCCCAACCAGGTCCCGCTGAAGCGCCGCGAATGGGAAAAAGATCACCTTCCGAACCTGACCGGCACCGTCCACGCCTGGCGCCCGAAGGGCTCGCTGGCGCGTGGCGGCGAACGCCAGGCCGCCACCAGCGACTATCAGCCCTGGTCGCCGGAATAGGCATGACGGCCCGTCGGGCGCCCTTGATCGCCGCCGTCGCGGCCCTGTCCGGTCTTACCGCGACGGGCGCCGCGCTCGCGCGCCAGAACGCCCCGCAAGCCCAGACCCCGCCGTCGGCGCCGCAAGCGCCCGCGGCGCCGACGCCCGGAGAACTGCGGCCGGCACAGCCGACCCAGATTTCACCCGCGGTCGCCAATCCCAATCCGCCGGCCTCGCCGCCGGCCGCCGCGACGACGTCCAAGCCGGCCGGCACGGCGCCGGCCAAGCCGGTCGAGCCCACCAAGCGCCCGCGCTATTCGATCGCCATCCTGCAGGCGCTGGACAAGGTCACCACCGAGACCATGCGGTTCGAGGTCCCGGTTGGCCAGCCGGTCCGCTACAAGACCCTGATCTTCACCGTCCGCGCCTGCGAGACCGCCGCGTCGGACGAGATCGCGCCGGAGACGGCCGCCTATGTCGTCGTCGACACCCAGCCCAAGGCGCAGGGCGGCCGCGCCGCCCCGCCGGGACGTCAGGTCTATAAGGGCTGGATGTACGCCAGCTCGCCGGGTCTGAACCCGCTGCAGCATCCGGTCTATGACGCCTGGCTGATCGCTTGCAAGCAGTCGGTCCCGGTCGCCCCGCCCGCCAAGCCGTAAAAGTCGCCCTCGACCGCCAGGGCCTTGGTCAGTCGCCGGCGATAATCCGCGCGGCTGATCTCGGTCACCCCGAACTGGGCCAGGTGGTCGGTGAGGAATTGGGTGTCCAGCAGTTGATAGCCGCCGGCGAGCAGCCGCGCGACCAGATGCACCAGCGCCACCTTGCTGGCGTCGCGCGCGGTCGAGAACATGCTCTCGCCGAAGAATGCTCCGCCCAGCGAGACGCCATACAGTCCGCCGACCAGCTCGTCGCCAAGCCAGGTCTCAACGCTGTGAGCTAGACCGCGGGCGTAGAGCTGTCCGTATAGCCGCTGGATCGGGTGGTTGATCCAGGTCTCGGCCCGGCCGGGCCGAGGGGTCGCGCAGGCCTCGATCACGGCCTCGAAGGCGGTGTCGACACGGACTTCGTAAGGGCCGTTTCGCACCGTACGGGCCAGGCGCTTGGGGATATGGAGACCGCCGAGCGGCAGCACGCCGCGCCGCTCGGGGTCGATCAGAAACACGCTTTCGTCCTCGCGGGCGTCCGCCATGGGGAAGACGCCACGCGCGTAGCAGGCGATCAGATCGTCGACCGAAAAGGCCTCATCCATCGCCGACCTCGGATCAGCCTTCTTGCGCTTTGATCCAGCGTTCCAGCCAGTGGATGTCGTAGTCGCCGGCCAGGATGTCGGGCTGCACCAGCAAGTCCTGGAACAGCGGGATCGTGGTCTCGACGCCGCCGACGACCATCTCGCCCAGGCAGCGCTTCAGGCGAGCGACGCACTCGGCCCGGTCGCGGCCGTGCACGATCAGCTTGCCGATCAGGCTGTCGTAATAGGGCGGGATCGTATAGCCGGTGTAGATCGCCGAATCCAAGCGAACGCCCAGGCCGCCGGGGGCGTGGAAGTCCGTGATCGTGCCGGGCGAGGGCGTGAAGGTCCGCGCGTTCTCGGCGTTGATCCGGCACTCGATGGCGTGACCCTCGAAGACGACCTCCTCTTGGGTGAACGACAGCGGCAGGCCGGCGGCGATGCGGATCTGCTCGCGCACCAGGTCGATGCCGGTGATGGCTTCGGTGACCGGGTGCTCGACCTGCAGGCGGGTGTTCATCTCGATGAAGAAGAACTCGCCGTTCTCCCACAGGAACTCGATGGTGCCGACACCCAGATAGCCGATGGCCTTGACCGCATCGACGACGATCTTGCCGATCTTGGCGCGGTCGGCCGCGCCGAGGGCGGGCGAGGGGGCTTCTTCCAGAACCTTCTGGTGGCGGCGCTGCAGCGAACAGTCGCGCTCGCCCAGGTGCACCACGTTGCCGTGGCTGTCGGCGATGACCTGCAGCTCGATATGGCGCGGCTTCTGGAGGTAGCGCTCCATATAGACCGTGTCGTCGCCGAACGCGGCGCGGGCCTCCGACCGAGCGGTCGAGACCGCTTCGGCCAAGTCTTCCCGGGTCTGGGCGACCTTCATGCCGCGACCGCCACCGCCAGAGGCGGCCTTGATCAGCACGGGGAAGCCGATTTCCTCGGCGGCCGCGAAGGCCTCTTCCTCGGTGGCGACGCCGCCGTCCGAGCCGGGGACGACCGGGATGCCGGCGTCCTTCACGGCCTGCTTGGCGGTGATCTTGTCGCCCATCATCCGGATGTGTTCCGGTTTCGGGCCGATGAAGGTGAAGCCGTGCGCGCCGACGATCTCGGCGAAACGGGCGTTCTCCGACAGGAAGCCGTAGCCTGGGTGGATGCCCTGGGCGCCGGTGATCTCGGCCGCCGCGATGATCGACGGGATGTTCAGATAGCTCTTGGCGGCCGGCGCGGGGCCAATGCAGACGCTCTCGTCCGCCAGGCGCACCCACATCGAGTTGCGGTCGGCCTCGGAATGGACCGCCACGGTGGCGATGCCCATTTCCTTGCAGGCGCGGTGAACCCGGAGCGCGATCTCGCCCCGGTTCGCGATCAAAATCTTGTCGAACATGATCGTTACTCGATGACGACGAGCGGCTCGCCGAACTCGACGGGCTGCGCGTCCTCGACCAGGATCTCGACGACCTTGCCGGCCTTCGGGGCCGAGATCGGGTTCATGGTCTTCATGGCCTCGACGATCAGCAGGGTCTGGCCGGCCGAGACGGTGTCGCCGACCTTGATGAAGGCGTCAGCGCCCGGCTGAGGCGACATGTAGACGGTGCCGACCATCGGCGACTTCACGGCGTCGCCGCGGGCGGCGGCCGGGGCCGGAGCGGCCTCGGCGGCCGGTGCGGCGGCCGGCGCGGTCGCGGCGGCCGGAGCCGGGGCATAGGCCGGAGCGGCGGCCTGCTGCACATAGTTCACCGGAGCGGCGGTCAGCTCGCGCGCGACGCGGATCTTCAGGCCGCCGTGCTCGACCTCGATCTCCGTGAGGCCCGTGTCCTTCAGGATGTCCGCGATCTTGCGGACCAGACGAGCGTCGATGGCCGGAGCTTCGACCGGATCGGCGGGGGCCTTGGGGTTCGACATGGAAGCTTACCTTGTTCTTTTGAACGCCTCGGCGGCGGAAAACGCCGGGCGATGTCGTTGTTAAACGCGGATCAGGCCGAAAGCGGCCTCGATCGCCAGTTCGTAACTCGCCGCGCCGAACCCGGAGACAATTCCCGTGGCCGCCAGCGAAACATAGGTGTGGCGGCGGAATTCCTCCCTCGCCGCCGGGTTGGACAAGTGACACTCGATCACCGGGATGCTCAAGGTCTTGAGCGCATCCAGAAGCGCGATCGAGGTGTGGCCGTAGCCGGCCGGATTAATGATCAGCGCCGAGGCCGACTCACGCGCCTCGTGCACCCAATCGATCAGCACGCCCTCATGGTTGGACTGGCGGAAGACCACCGAAACGCCGCGCGAAGCCGCCCGCGCCTCACAGCGCGTACGGACATCATCAAGCGTGTCCTTGCCGTAAATCTCAGGCTCGCGGGTCCCCAACAGGTTGAGATTAGGCCCGCTCAGCACGTGGATCGGTTTTACCATGCGGCTCCGCCGTCGATTCCGAGGGTCTTGTATAGCCGGTTCCGTCGGGTCACAAGCACGGCTCGCTTCGGAGGTGAGATGAAGCTTTTGCTGAACGGGGAAGAGCGGGACGTGGCCGAGGTGGTCACGATCGCCGATCTGGTGGCCAAGCTGGGCCTGGACGCCCGCAAGGTGGCGGTCGAACGCAACCTCGAGATCGCGCCGCGCTCGACCTACGCCGACACCGCCCTGGCGGACGGCGACCGCATCGAGATCGTCACCTTTATCGGCGGCGGTTGATCCTGGGCATTTGAAACGGCGGCTGGCGGGGCGTAAACCAGCCGCATGAACGCGCACGTCTCCCCCGACTCCGTCTCGGCTCCCCAAGCTTCGAATGGCGACGCCGAAGAAACCTGGACCGTCGCCGGCCGCACCTTCCGCTCGCGCCTGATCGTCGGCACGGGCAAGTACAAGGACTACGCGACCAACGCCGCCGCCGCCCGCGCGGCCGGGGCCGAGATCGTCACCGTGGCCGTGCGCCGCGTGAACCTGACCGATCCCAGCCAGCCGCTGCTGGTCGACTACATCAAGCCGACCGAATTCACCTATCTCCCCAACACCGCGGGCTGCTTCACCGGCGAGGACGCCGTGCGCACCCTGCGCCTGGCCCGCGAGGCTGGCGGCTGGGACCTGGTGAAGCTGGAGGTCCTCAGTGACCCCAAGACCCTGTTCCCGGACATGGAAGAGACCCTGCGCTCGCTGAAGCTGCTGGTCGCCGAAGGCTTCCAGGTCATGGTCTATTGCTCGGACGACCCGGTCTACGCCCGCAAGCTGGAAGAGGCCGGCGCGGTGGCGATCATGCCGCTGGGCGCGCCGATCGGCTCGGGCCTGGGCATCCAGAACCGCGTCAACCTGCGGATCATCGTCGAGAACGCCAAGGTGCCGGTGCTGGTCGACGCCGGGGTCGGCACGGCCTCGGACGCGGCGATCGGCATGGAACTGGGCTGCGACGCCATCCTGATGAACACCGCCATCGCCGAGGCCAAGGATCCGATCCGCATGGCCAAGGCGATGAAGCACGCCGTCATCGCCGGCCGCGAGGCCTACTTGGCCGGCCGGATGCAGAAGCGGCTCTACGCGGATCCGAGTTCGCCGCTGGCGGGGCTGATCTAGCCCGCCTTCGCGGCGCTTGCCCGAGTCTGCTCGATCGCCAACCTCAGGGCGTTGATGTCGGCGCCGGGGACCAGGGTGTCGCCGACGATGAAGGCCGGGGTGCCGGACAAGGCCAGGGTCTTGGCCAGGGCGTCGGTGTCGGCCAGGTGCTGGGTCACGGCCTGACTCTCGCCAAGCGGCTTGGCCTTGTCGAGGTCGATGCCGACGTTCTTGGCGATGCGCAGGGCGCCGGCCGCGTCGAGCGCGTTCTCGGCCATCAGGGCCTTGTATAGCTCCAGGCTCTTGCCTTGGTCCTTGGCGCCGAGCGCGATGCGGGCGGCGGCTTCGCTGTCGCGGCCGAAGATCACGAAATCCTTCAGCACCAGGCGAATGTCCGGGTTCTTCTGGACCAGCTCGACGATCTCCGGCGCGGCGTGGCGGCAGTAGCCGCAGCGATAGTCGAAGAATTCGGTGACCGTGATCGAGCCAGCCGGATTGATGACGATGTCGCGCGGGTCGCGCTCGATGGCCTGCCGGTACTGGCCGATGGCCTTCTGCGACGAGGCGGCCTGCTGGGCGGCCTGCTTCTCCTGCAGCTTCTGGCTGGCTTCCATCAGCACCTCGGGGTGCTCCAGCAGATAGGCGCGGACCTTTTCACCGAACGCCTTGTCGGGCTTGGCCTGGTCGCAGCCGGCGAGGGTCAGGCTGGCGATAGCCAGCGGCAGGGCGAGGGTCGCGGCGCGACGAAGCAGGGTCATCGATATCTCGAAACAGGTGAGGGCGGCCTAGCGGCCGAGGTTGGATTGGACCGCGCCTTCCTTGGCCAGGGCCTTGAGGTCCTGGTTGGAGGGGCGGGAGGCCAGGACGATGTCGGTGGCGCGGCGCCAGTCCGGCGTGTTCTTGGTCAGCAGTTCGCGGGCCCGCATGGCGAAGACCCGGGCCTCCTGGACGGCGCCCAGCGAGAAATACTGTTCGGCCGTCGCCAGGCGCGCCTCGCCGTCCTTCTTCTGCTTGTCGTAGGCCTGGGCCAGCAGGCGCCAGGTGACGGAATTGTCGGGATCGTTCAGCAGGCTGCGCTTCAGCTCCTGGACGCCTTCCTCGACCTTCTTGGGGTCATCCAGGCTGATCAGGGTCTGGCCGAGATTGACGCGCAGCAGGGCGGCGTCGGGCTTCAGTTCCACGGACTTGCGCTGCGGTTCCTCGGCCAGGACGATGCGGTTGAACTCGAACAGGATCTGGCCCTTCAGCTCCCACAGATAGGGATTGTCGGGGTGCTCGGCGATCAACGGATCCAGCAGACCCAGGGCCCGGTCGGGCTCCTTCATCTGGTAATAGGCGATGGCGCGGGCGTAGCGGGCCGGAAAGCCGGTGTCGGTCTCCTTGTACTTCATCAAGGCGACTTGCGGGTTCAGGAAGCCTTCCAGCTTGGCCTTCATCACCTCGTGCTGGGCCAGGTCCTCGGGCGTGTCGACGGCGCTGTAGTGCGGTTGGCGCTCGACGCGGCTGCGCAGCACCTCGATCCGTTCGGACGATAGGGGGTGGCTGCGGAAATAGGCGAAGCGGCGAGCCTGGTCGAAGACTTCCTGGTAGCGGAAGTTGTCGAAGAACTCCACGAGACCGCGGCCCGACTGGCCGGTGGCTTCCAGGAAGCCGGCGCCGGCCTGGTCAGCGCGCGACTCCTGTTCGCGGCTATAGCCCAGGGCGCCCAGAGCCCCGGCATATTGGGCGTTGCCGAGAAGCATCGCGGCGCCGTCCGCGGAACCGGCCAGGGCGGCCAGGACGCCCAGGCCCATGGTCAGGATCATCGGCTTGAGGCCGGCCTTCATCATCTCGTCCGAACGGGTCGGGTGGCCGCCGGCCAGGTGCCCGGTTTCGTGGGCGATGACGCCGCGCAGCTGGTTGGGGTTCTCGGTCTGCAGAATCAGGCCGGTGTTGAGGCCCATCTGCAGGCCTTGTGTCGCGAAGGCGTTCAGCGATTTGTCGCCGACGATCAGGATTCGGACGGTCTTGGGATCCAGCCCCGCCGCCGCGTAGATCGGATCGGCGTCGTGGTGCAGGATCTCCTCGATCTCGGTGTCGCGGATCAGGGAAGGGCCGCCATCCTGGGCGAAGGCGACCTGGGGCGCTCCAGACGCGAGGATGGACAGGGCGGACAACGCCACACCCAGTCGTCTCCCGGTCTGGCGCCTCCCGGCGCGCCCGCTACGCGAGGTCATCGCATGATCTCCAGATCGCGCCCCCGCGAACCCTGACCAGTGTAACTTGGATAGCGCGGCCGAGGGAACAAGGCTTTCCGTTCCACCGTCCCACGATTTTCACGTATGACGAATTCGGCCCGCGCACCGATCAGGATGCGCGGGCCGTTTTTCGTCAGCCTAGCGGCGCCACCAGCCCTTGCGGGGCTTTTCGGGCGGGGTGGTGATTTCGTTCGGATCAGGCTCGGCCGGGGCGGCGGGAGCCGCTTCGGCGACGACGGGCTCCGGAGCTGGAACGGGCTCGGGCGCGGCCGCGACGACCGGGACTTCTTCCGGTTCCGGCGGAGCGACGGCGACCGTTTCTGTCACGACCTCGGCGACGGCTTCGGCCGTTTCGGCAGCGTCCGCCGCGGCGGCCTTCTTGCCCCGGGCGCGAGGGCGCTTGGCCTTCTTCGGCGCTTCCTCGGCTTCGGGCAGCTCGACCCAGACATCAGCCGGCGGACCGGAGATGATCGGCGGGGCCAGGATCGGAGCCTCGAACGGCTCGGCGGGGGCCTCGGGGCTCATCACCTCGACCGGCGCGGCTTCGACCGCGGCGACTTCGGCGCGATCGCCCCGACGACCGCGATCGCGGCCACGGCGGCCGCGTTCGCGGGCCGGGCGGTCCTCACGCTCGGGACGCTCGACGCGTTCCGGACGTTCGGCGGCCTCGGGCGCTTCGGCGCGGGCTTCCGGCGCCGGACGGCGCGGTTCGCTGTTGCCGCCGACTAGGGCGGCCGGGTCGTGCCAGGTGAAGACGTTCTCGCCGAACGGGACGCGCGGACGGATCCAGACGAAGGCGTCGGCCGGACGATCACCATCCTCGCGACCGCCACGACGGCCGCCACGACGGCCACGGCGACGACGGCGACGACGGGCGTCCTCGTCCTCGTCGCCGAACTCGGCGCGGTCCTCGGCGTCGCCTTCGACCTCGTCCTCGTCGGCTTCGACCTCTGCCCCGGCCTCGGCCTCGGGCTCCTCGCGACGGCCGCGGCTGCGGCCGCGATCACGGCGGCGGCGGCCCTTGCGGTCGCCGCGATCGTCTTCGCGGGCCTGCTTGCGGCTCGAGGCGTCGTCGTCGTCGGTGTCCTCGCGCTCGATGTCGTCCTCGTCCTCGAGGTCGATCTCTTCGTCGTCCTCTTCCTCGTCGACGAAGGCGGTCGGATCGAAGTCGTCCTCCTCGACATAGGGCGGCGGGGCGACGGCGATGCGCTCGCCCAGCTCCGTGCGCTCGATCTCCTGGTCGCCGGCGTGCAGGCTGTCATCAACCAGCACGGTGATGTGCAGGCCGTGGGTCTGCTGCAGGCGCTGCAGGTAGGCGCGCTTTTCGTTGAGGATGTAGAGGCCGACCGAGCGGGCGACCTTCAGGATCACCGCGCCGCTGCCCTTCAGGGCCTCGGCCTCGACGGCGCGCAGGGCGGCCAGGGCGCTGGACTCGACCGAGCGGACCCGGCCGGTGCCTTCGCAGTGTTCGCAGACGTGGGTCGTGCCTTCCAGGACGCCGGTGCGGCGACGCTGGCGGCTGATCTCCATCAGGCCGAAGCCCGAGATCTTGCCCATCTGGATGCGGGCGCGGTCGTCCTTGAGGGAGTCCTTGAGGACCTTCTCGACCGCGCGGTTGTTCTTGCCTTCATCCATGTCGATGAAGTCGATGACGATCAGGCCGGCCAGGTCGCGCAGGCGCAGCTGGCGGGCGGCCTCCTCGGCGGCTTCCATATTGGTCTTGAGAGCCGTGGCCTCGATGTTGCGCTCGCGCGTGGCCTTGCCCGAGTTGACGTCGATGGCGACCAGGGCCTCGGTCTGGTTGATCACCAGATAGCCGCCGGAGCGCAGCGGCACGACCGGCGAATAGATCTGGGCCAGATGGTCCTCGATCTTGTGCTTCACGAACAGCGGGGTCGGGTCGCGGTAGTTGAAGACCTTCTTGGCCTGGCTCGGCATCAGCATGCGCATGAAGTCGCGCGCTTCCTTGTAGCCGGCGTCGCCCTCGACCCAGATGCCGTCCAGGTCCTTGTCGTACATGTCGCGGATGGCGCGCTTGACGAGGTCTTCCTCCTCGTAGATCAGCGCCGGCGCGATCGAATGCAGCGTGTTCTCGCGGATGTTTTCCCACAAGCGCAGCAGGTACTCGTAGTCGCGCTTGATCTCGGCCTTGGTGCGCTTGGCGCCGGCCGTGCGGACGATCAGGCCCATGCCCTGCGGCACGTCCAGGCTTTGGACCACGCCCTTCAGGCGCTTGCGGTCGGTCACCGCCGTGATCTTGCGGCTGATGCCGCCGCCGCGGGCGGTGTTGGGCATCAGGACGCCGTAGCGGCCGGCCAGCGACAGGTAGGTGGTCAGCGCCGCGCCCTTGTTGCCGCGCTCTTCCTTGACGACCTGGACCAGCATGATCTGCCGGCGGCGGATCACTTCCTGGATCTTGTACTTGCGCATCAGCCGGCGCTTGCGCCGCGCCAGCTCTTCCTCGACGTCGTCATCGTCGTCGTCGACCGCGTGACCGCCGCCGTTGACGTCGTCCTCGTCGTCGCCGCCCGAGGCGCGACGCGAGACCGGGGTGTCGTCCTCGTCATCGCCCGAGTCATCGCGCATCAGCGCTTCACGGTCGGCGACCGGGATCTGGTAGTAGTCCGGGTGGATTTCGTTGAACGCCAGGAAGCCGTGACGATTGCCGCCGTACTCGATGAACGCAGCCTGGAGGCTGGGTTCGACGCGCGTCACCTTGGCGAGATAGATGTTCCCACGGAGCTGTTTGCGGGTCTGGCTTTCGAAATCGAATTCTTCAACCCGAGTTCCGTCCACGACGACCACACGCGTCTCTTCGGCGTGTGCTGCGTCGATCAGCATCTTCTTCGACATTAAGGAAGTCTCCACGGCGCGCGGCGGGCGCGAGGCCCGGGCGCCGATATGAATGAAGGGCGCGCGCGTCGCCGTCCGTCGCTCCGACTGTGCGGGTGCGAGAGGTCGGATGCCAATGGCGGACGGGTGCGGCGCAGCCCATTGAGGTTTCGTTTTTCCCTACCACGCTGGGCGCGGACTGGAGTTTCGCCTGTCGCGCCAGATGGCGCGGCTAGGATGGCGCGTCGTCGCCAGGAGGGCGTTTGAGCCCGACGCGAGCCCCGTGAAACGGCGTCTCGGTAGGCGTCTTGCCCGTTCCGTCGGCCGCGTCTCGAACACTATCTAGTCTGCCGTTCCCGCTTCGGAAGAGGTTCAGGACCACTTTCAAGGCGGAGGCGGCTCGCACGGAGTCGTGACGATCACGGACTTCGCACGCGGCGGGACTGTAGCCACATCGGCGCGCAAAAGAAAAGCTTTCGACGGATGATCTCGGCTTAACCCTTTCGCTACCGCGTCCGAGCGATATTGACGTTCGGTTCACCAGTTCCGGATACCGCGGGCGGGTATGCGTAAGCTTCTTATCAGTTTGGCCCGCATGGGCTGGGTCCGGGCGGCCCTGATCGTCGGCGGCTTGACCACGGCCGGCGTCGCCGTGGCCACCGCTCAAGGTCCGGCCGCGCCCGCCGGCGTGCAGAAGGTCCGCTTCGGCGGCGACCGCGTCGAAACCCGCGTGGTCATCGATCTGGATCGCGCCGCCGCGGGCAAGCTGATCGCCGACGGCATGGACGACCAGCGACTGGTCATGGCGCTTCCCAACGTCACCGTGTCCGGCGACCTGCAGGGCGCTGGCCAGGGTCTGGTCAAGCGTTGGCTGATCGACGAGGCCGCGGGCGGCGCCCGCCTGCGCCTGGATTTGATCGGCAAGGCCGAGGTTCGCCGCCGTTTTCTGCTGCCGCCGGGCGACGGCGCCACCGCCTATCGCTATGTCATCGACCTTCGCGCCGTGGACGGCGCTCCCCAAAATCGGATGGGCGCACCCGAAGCGCCGCGCCTGACCCTGGCGACCGCGCCAGTCAAGGCCGCGCCGTTGCGCCTGAAGAAGGTGATCGTCATCGACGCCGGCCACGGCGGCAAGGATCCTGGCTCGCTGGGCGCCAATGTCTACGAGAAGGACGTCACCCTGGCCGCCGCCAAGGCGCTGAAGGCGCGTCTGGAGCGCACCGGCCGCTTCCAGGTGGTGCTGACCCGCGAGACCGACACCTTCATCCCGCTGGAATCGCGCGTGCAGATCGCCCGCCGCGCCGACGCGGATCTCTTCATCTCGCTGCACGCCGACTCAGGGCCGGACACCGGCACCCGCGGCGCCTCGGTCTATACCCTGTCGGAAAAAGGCACTGAGCGCGTCGGCCGCGTCCTGGAGAAGGACGACTGGCTGATGAAGGCCAATCTGCCGGGCCGCGACCGCGCCGTCAGCCAGATCCTGCTGGACCTGTCGCAACGCGCCACCAAGAACCGTTCGGCCGCCTTCGCCCAGCTGCTGCTGGCCAATGTCGGCGAGGAAACCACGCTGCTGCGCCGCAGTCACCGCGACGCCGGCTTCATCGTGCTGCTGGCCCCCGACGTTCCGGCCGTGCTGCTGGAGATGGGGTTCATCACCAATCCGGACGACGAAGCGTTCCTGACCACCAAGGCCAGCCGCGCCCGCCTGGTCGACGCCGTCAGCGACTCGATCGAGGCCTATTTCTCGGCGGGCCTGCGTAAGTCCTGATCGGCGGGGTTTCCGGCGCCTTTCCCTTTTGTCCGCGGCGCTCTAATCACAAGGACGATCGTTCGCGCTTCGCCCATGGCGATGCGACCGCAAAACCGCTTACGGTTCGGCGACAAGCGATCTAGTGAAGGGTGTGCGGCAGGCGAGGGGGCCTGCCCGACGGAGGTCGCGTGGATCTGAAACCCACCGAACGATGGATGGCCATCGCGGGCGTGACGGTGCTTTCGGCCATCGCGGTCGCGGGCTTCGCGATCGCGATCTACGCCGCCTGGCTGTTCCACGACATGCCCGACGCCGGTGAGCTGCAGGACTATCGTCCGCCGACCGCCACGCGCGTCTACGCCTGGGACGGCACCCTGATCGGCGAGTATTCCAAAGAACGCCGGATCTTCATCCCCTACGACCAGATTCCGCCGCAGCTGGCCCAGGCCTTCCTGGCGGCCGAGGACCGCAACTTCTTCCAACATGGCGGCGTCGACGTCGGCGGTCTGTCGCGCGCCATGCTCAAGAACGTCGGCAACGCCATGCGCGGCCGGCGCCTGGAGGGCGGCTCGACCATCACTCAGCAGGTGGCCAAGAACGTCCTGCTGACCAGCGACGCCACGGTCGGCCGCAAGTTCAAGGAAGCGATCCTGGCGCACCGCCTGGAACAGTCGCTGACCAAGCAGCAGATCCTCGAGCTGTATCTGAACGAGATCTGGCTGGGCTATCGCTCGTTCGGGGTCGGCGCGGCCGCCTATAACTATTTCGGCAAGTCCTTGCCGGACCTGACCTTGGCCCAGTGCGCCTACCTGGCCTCGCTGCCCAAGGGGCCGGACAACTACCATCCGATCCGCAACAAGGCCAAGGCGATGGGCCGGCGCAACTGGGTGCTGGGCCAGATGGCCGAGCAGGGCTGGGTCTCCAAGGAAGACGCCAAAAAGGCGATGGCCGAGGACCTGGTGGTCCAGGCCGCGCCCAAGCGCGCCGCCTATCGCGACGCCGACTATTTCGTCGAGGAAGTCCGCCAGCGCGGCGTGGCGACCCTCGGGCCCCGCCTGAGCGAGGGCGGCTATTACATGCGCACGACCCTGGACCCGCGCCTGCAGACCGCCGCGCGCGCGGCCCTGATGGACGGGCTCGAGAAGTACGACCGCCGCCACGGCTGGCGCGGCGGCTGGGGTCACGTCGAATCGACCGACCTGGCGTGGGAGAAGACCGCCCTGGCCAAGCCCATCCCCGCGGAGCGCGGCGCCTGGCGTCCAGCCCTGGTCGTTTCCAACGACGGGCGGGTGCGCCTGGTGAAGAACGAGGGCGAGGGCCAGATCGTCGGCGAGGACGTGGCCTGGGCCAAGGCCGGCAAGGGCCTGAAGGCCGGCGATCTGGTGTTTGTCGAGAAGACGGACGCCGGCTTCCGCCTGCGCCAGGTGCCGATCGTCAACGGCGCCCTGGTGGCCATGGAGCCCTATACCGGACGCATCACGGCGCTGGTCGGCGGCTACAGCTACTCGCTGTCGAACTTCAACCGCGCCACCCAGGCGATGCGCCAGCCCGGCTCGTCGTTCAAGCCGTTCGTCTACGCCACGGCCCTGGAGAACGGCTACACCCCGGCCAGCGTGGTCGTCGACAGCGCCATCACCTTCAAGGGCGCGAACGGCGAGGACTGGAGCCCCGAGAATTACCACAAGGAATTCTACGGCGCTCAGCCGCTGCGCAAGGGCCTGGAGCAGTCGATCAACGCCATGACCGTGCGCCTGGCGCAGGGCGTCGGCATGAAGAAGATCGTCGATTTCGCCAAGCGCGCCGGCGTCGTTCGCGACATGGATCCGGTTCTGGCCATGGCCCTAGGCGCCGGCGAGACCACGCCATTCAAGCTGACGGCCGCCTACGCCGCCTTCGTCAACGGCGGCCGCCGGATCGAGCCGCACCTGATCGAGCTGGTCCAAGACCGCGAGGGCAAGGTCATCTTCCGGGCCGACAAGCGCGACTGCGTTCGCTGCGAGGCCGGCTTCAACGGCGACGAGAGCCCGCGCTTCGCCGCGCCGGGCGACCAGATCATGGACCCGGTCACCGCCTACCAGATCACGTCCATGCTGCAGGGCGTGGTCCAGCGCGGCACCGCCGCCGCCGTCAGCTCCCTGGGCCGCCCCCTGGCGGGCAAGACCGGCACGACCAACGAGTACCGCAGCGCCTGGTTCGTCGGCTATTCGCCGAACCTGGTCGTCGGGGTCTTCGTCGGCTTCGACGACAACCGCTCGCTTGGGGAAGGCGAAACCGGAGCCACCGATGCGGTGCCGGTGTTCATCGACTTCATGAAGGTGGCGCTGGAGGGTCAGCCGGTCGTCGACTTCAAGCCGCCGAAGACCGCCAAGTTCGCCATGGTGCGCGGCAACCGCGAGGCCTTCCGTCCGGGCACCGAGCCCCGGGTCGAGGTCGCCCCGACCGGGCCGATCCCGTACAACGCGCTGCCGCCGGGCCTGCCGCCGGTTCCCCAGCCGCAAGCCCAGCCGGGCAAGCCGCCGCCGCCAAAGGTGGATCCGCTCAGCGGGCTCTACTGACGTCATTGCGCTAGGGCGCAACGCACGCTATCTCCCGCGCCCTTCAACACTGTCACGGAGTTACGTGATGCGACCGGATGTCGAGGCCGCCGCGGCTGACATCGAGCAGTCCATTGGACTGCTCAGGAGGCGTCTTTGACTGGGATGTCGCCCTTAGAAAGCTCGATGAGCTGAACGCCCGGGTCGAGGACCCGACCCTGTGGGACCGCCCGACCGAGGCCCAGGCCGTCTCGCGCGAGCGCGCCGCCTTGGCCGCCAAGGTCGAGGCCGTGCAAGGCATCGAGCGCGACGTCAAGGATGCGCTGGAATACGCCGAGCTGGCCGATATGGAATCCGACGAGGATTCCCTCAACGACGCCCGCGCCCAGCTGAAGGCCATCAAGGAGCGCGCCGGCCGCGCCGAGCTCGAGGCCCTGCTGTCCGGCGAGGCTGATGGCAACGACGCCTATATCGAGATCAACTCCGGGGCCGGCGGCACCGAGTCGTGCGACTGGGCCGGCATCCTGCTGCGGATGTACACGCGCTGGGCCAACGCCCATGGCATGACGACCGAGCTGATCGAAGAGACCGACGGCGACCAGGCCGGCATCAAGTCCGCGACCCTGCTGGTCAAGGGCCAGAACGCCTATGGCTGGCTGAAGACCGAGGCCGGGGTGCACCGGCTGGTGCGCATCAGCCCCTATGACAGCAGCGCGCGCCGCCACACCTCGTTCGCCTCGGCCTGGGTCTATCCGGTGGTCGACGACACGATCGAGATCGACATCAATCCGGCCGACGTGCGGACCGACACCTACCGCGCCAGCGGCGCCGGCGGTCAGCACATCAACAAGACCGACTCGGCCGTGCGCCTGACGCACATCCCGACCGGCATCGCGGTGGCCTGCCAGGCCGGCCGCTCGCAGCACCAGAACCGCGAAGAGGCCTGGAAGATGCTGCGCGCGCGCCTCTACGAGGCCGAGCTGCAGAGGCGGGAAGCCGCCCAGCAGGCCCTCGAGGACCAGAAGACCGACATCGGCTGGGGTCACCAGATCCGCAGCTACGTCCTGCAGCCCTATCAGATGGTCAAGGACCTGCGGACCAACGTCGAGACCTCCGACACCCAAGGCGTGCTGGACGGCGACCTCGACGCCTTCATGGGCGCCTCGCTGGCCCAGCGCGTCGGCGCCACGCGCGACGCCTGACGTCCTAGTCCCGCTGGCGCTTCCACGGCGTCAGCGGGACATAGGTCGCCGCCTCGGTCGGGCCTTGGCGGCTGGCTTCGATCAGGCCTCTTCGTTTCAGGGTCTCGACGGCGTTCTGGACGGTGCGCCGCGACTGGCCCGTGCGTTCGGCCAGCTCGGCGTGGCTGAAGCTGGCGCGGCCGTTGGCGTGGGCCGCGGTGATCGCCAAGTAGACCAGGAACGACGATGGCTTGTGGTCATGGCCGACCAGGTCGGCCATCAGGGTGTCGAGGACGTAGCGGTCGATCGCATAGCTTTGCGTCATCATTGCTATAGCAATGCCTGCGCCTCTTTCCTGATGCAAGGCGGGCCGGCTACTCCGTCGATCGCGGACCGCGAAAGGGAAGGAACGGCCATGAGCGTGATCAAGCAACTGAAGTTTGTCGGCATTCCGGTCAGCGACCAGGATCGGGCCCTGGCCTTCTGGACCGAGAAGGTCGGACTGCGCGTGGCCACTGACCAGCCGATGGGCGCCCAGCGCTGGATCGAGCTGTCGATCCCCGGGGCCGAGACCGGTCTGGTCCTCTTTACCCCGGAAGGCCACGAGGACCGCATCGGCAGCTTCTTCAACGGCTCGCTGGCCTGCGACGACGTCGAGCACGCCTATCGCAAGCTGAGCGAGAAGGGCGTCGAGTTCGAGGGCCCGCCGCAGAAGCAGCCGTGGGGGACCTTCGCCAAGTTCAAGGATCCGGACGGCAATACGTTCGTGCTGTCGAGCCGGTAGGGGCTAACAAAAACGCCCCGGATCGCTCCGGGGCGTTCGTGTTTCCGGAAGGTCGAAACCCTCAGCCCGCGGCGGGCTTGGCCAGGGCCAAAGGCTCGGCCTGCGGCGCCGGTTGGGCGGCCGGGGCGGGGCGCTGGAACTTCAGGCTGCGGCCCTGGAAGAAGGCGCCGGTTTCCATCGCCAGCTGCTCGTGGGTGATGTCGCCGTCAATATACGAGGTGCCGTAGAGACGGACCTGCTTGGAGGTGATCGCCCCGACCACGCGGCCGCGCACCTCGACCGCCTCGGCATAGATCGAGCCCTCGATGTGGCCCGTCTCGCCGACGGTGAGCCGGCCGACGCGGACGTCGCCCTTGACCACGCCGTCGATCTGCAGCTCGCCTTCGCCGGTCAGGTTGCCCTCGATGGTCAGGTCCGCCGACAGCAGGCTGGCCACCTTCGGCGGGCTGCGCCGAGCGGCTTCGACCGGGGCGATCGCCATGGACGTGGGCAGCGGTTCGATGCGGCCCTGAGAATTGGACGCCGACTTAGCTTGCTTGCTGAACATACTCACCAGCCTTCAAGTAACGATTGGGATTCTGGGCCTTACCGTTGACCCAGACTTCATAATGCAGGTGCGGCCCGGTCGAGCGGCCGGTCGAGCCCATGGCGCCGATGCGCGCGCCCATGGTTACGCGTTGGCCGACGCGGGCGCCGATGGTGGCGAGGTGGGCATAGCGGGTCTTGAAGCCGCCGCCGTGGTCGATCTCGACGGTGTTGCCGTAGCCCGAGCGCACGCCCGTGAACGAGACGACGCCCGGCGCCGTGGCCATGATCGGGGTGTAGAAGGCGCCCGGGAAGTCCAGGCCCGAATGGAACGCCGGCCGATGCGTGAACGGGTCGAAGCGGACGCCGTAGCTGGACGACAGGGCCGGATTGGTGGTCGGGCGGTAGAAGGGCAACTGCTTGGCCGCCGCGCCCAGCGCGCGCATGTCCGACATGTCGTTGGCGGCGTGCTGGATGCGGCTGGCGAAATCCTCGTCGACGTCGAGGACGGCGGCGAGGGCGCGTGGATCCTTGGCCTCGATCAGCGGGCCGCCCAGCGACGCGCCGCGGCCGGTGAAGTTGCCGGCGTCCAGGCCGGCCATCCGCATGGCCAGGCGCAGACGCTCGGCGCGGCTCTTGGCGAAGCTCTCGGCGGCGTCGATCAGGCGCTCCTGATCCATCCGCGTGGCCTGGATGCGTTGGACCGGGCTAGCGGCCAGCAGGCGCGGCTTGGCGACGGTCAGGGCCTGGGCGGCGCCGGGCACGCCTTTGAAATCGGATACGAGCAGGGCGAGGGCGGCGTGGCGCTTCTCGACCGAGGCGGCCAGGTCTTCCAGCGAACCGTTGGTGGCCGACAGCTGGGCCACGGCGCTGTTCAGGCGGGCCTGGCGATCGGCGTTGAGACGCTCGTAATAGGCCTTCTGCTTGATCACTTGCTGGTCGGTCGAGCTGACCGCCAAGGCGTTGACCATCATCGAGGCGGTGCAGACGCCCATCCACAGCGCGGTGACGGCGACGGCGGTCGCGCCCAGCAGCTGCTTGTTGGTGGAGAAGACATAGCCCCGCATCTCGCCGCCGGAGCGGATATAGATGTGACGTTCGGGGAACAGGGCCTCGAGAGAATGCCGCAGCCGCTTGAAGCGCTTGATCGCCATCGTCCCAGGAAACCCCCCGTTTCAGGTCTGGGCGATATGCTACGAGAAAGCGGAAACGCGCAAGACTCTTCGCGCCCGAAGTGAGCGCGAGTCGCAAAATGTAACTTTGCGTCTCATTCCTTAGCGTTTCCTAACCCTCGCGACCAAGCGTTAAGGCAGTCGTCGGAGCGTAAAGGTCACAGGTAGAGGCGCGGATACAACACAACCGCGACCGAACCGTTCCCGTGAGAGACGAAAATACTTGCCGTGAACTACTTGATGGCCTTGGCGGCGTTCATGACGGCCTTGATGTGGCCGGGCACCTTGACCTTGCGCCAGATCTCGCGGACCACGCCTTCGCGGTCGATCAGGAAGGTCGAGCGATCGATGCCCATGTACTTGCGGCCGTACATGCTCTTCTCGACCCAGGCGCCATAGGCCTCGACCACGTCGCCCAGCGGGTCGGCGGCCAGCTCGATGGTCAGGTCGTGCTTCTTGCGGAACTTGGCGTGCGAGGCGGCGCTGTCCTTGGAGATTCCGACGATCACCGCGCCCAGCTTCTGGAACTCTTCGACTTCCGACGAGAACTGCAGGGCCTCGGAGGTGCAGCCGGCGGTGTCGTCCTTCGGATAGAAGTAGAGCACGACGTTCTTGCCCTTCAGGCCCGACAGGCTGACCCGGCCGGTGTCGGTCGGCAGGTCGAAATCGGGGGCCTTGTCGCCGGGTTGCAGCATCGAACGCTTCTCCACCTTGAAACCTGTCATCCCGGACGCGCGAAGCGCGATCCGGGACCGCCGAAAGCTCGGCGTTCGTGGCGGTCCCGGCTCTCCGCTACGCTGCGGCCGGGATGACAGTCAACCAACTAAACCGGAAGCCAGCTAAACCGGCTTCACCAACACGATCTTCTTCTTGCCCGCAGCCAACTTGACCACGCCCTCGACCAGATCCGCGGACGTGATCAGCCGGTTGGCGTCTGTCTCCGGCTGGTCGTTGACCCGGAGTCCGCCGCCTTGCGCCAGGCGGCGAGCCTCGCCGCGCGAGGCGGCCAGGCCGGCGTCGGTGAACAGGGCCGCCAGGACGATGCCAGCTTCCAGATCGGCCGCCGGCGCCTCGAAGGTCGGCAGGTCGGCCGAGAGCGCGCCCTGCTCGAACGCCTTCTCGGCGGCGTCGCGGGCCTTGCGGGCCTCGTCCTCGCCGTGGGCCATGCGGGTGGCCTCGTCCGCCAGCACCTTCTTGGCCTCGTTGATCTGGGCGCCTTCCAGGGCTTCCAGCTCGGCGATGCGCTCCAGCGGCAGGTCGGTGAACAGCTTCAGGAAGCGGCCGACGTCGGCGTCCTCGGTGTTGCGCCAGAACTGCCAGTAGTCGTACGGCGACAGCTGTTCGGCGTTCAGCCACACCGCGCCGGCCATGGTCTTGCCCATCTTGGCGCCCGAGGCCGTGGCCAGCAGCGGCGTCGTCAGGCCGAAGGCGGCCTTCTGGTCGACGCGGCGGGTCAGCTCGACGCCGTTCAGGATGTTGCCCCACTGATCCGAGCCGCCCATCTGCAGCACGCAGCCGTACTTGCGGTTCAGCTCCAGGAAGTCGGTGGCCTGCATCAGCATGTAGTTGAATTCGAGGAAGGTCATCGGCTGCTCGCGCTCGAGCCGCAGCTTGACCGAGTCGAAGGCCAGCATCCGGTTGACCGTGAAGTGCACGCCGTAGTCGCGCAGGAACTGCACGTAGCCGAACTTGCTGAGCCACTCGTCATTGTCGACCATGATCGCGTCGGTCGGGCCGTCGCCGAAGGTCAGGAACTTGGCGAAGACCTGCTTGATGCCGGCAATGTTGGCCGCGATGTCGGCGTCCGACAGCAGCTTGCGGCTCTCGTCCTTGCCGGTCGGGTCGCCGACCTTGGTCGTGCCGCCGCCCATCAGAACGATCGGCTTGTGGCCTGCCTGCTGCAGACGACGCAGCATCATGATCTGGATCAAGGACCCGACGTGCAGGGACGGCGCGGTGGCGTCGAAACCGATATAGGCGGTGACGATCCCGCCGGCGGCGGCCGCGTCCAGTTCCTCCGGATGGGTGATCTGGTGGATGTAGCCGCGCGCCTCCAGGGTTCGCAGGAACTCCGACTTGAAGGACGACGCGGCGGACATGGATCGACTCTCTGTTTGAAGCGAGGGGCCGTCTAGCACGGCGAGATCAGCTTGTGAGGGCTTCATTTCGTGACTCCGGGAGCGGGGCCGGAGTGCATGATCGACTTTGAAATGAGCGACCCCGGCGAGGCGGGGGCTAGCGACGTGTCTGGTCGGCCTCCCGCTATGGCAGCGGGCGGTAGTACGGGCGGGCCAGGATGCGCGTGTCGATCATGGGGCCTAGCTACCGTTTCGCCGTCATGGCAGTCAACGCTTCATGCGTATTCTGGGATTCATGACCGGCACCTCGCTCGACGCGGTCGACATGGCGGTGCTGGAAACGGACGGCGAAGAGATCCAGGCCTTTGGTCCCGCCGGCGAACGAAAACTCCGCGAGGAGACCCGCGACCTGCTGCTGGTCGCCACCGAGGTCGCCCGAGGCTGGCCGCGCGACAAGCCCGCGCCCGACATCTTCGCCGAGGCCGCCCAGGCCGTCGCCGACGAGCACCTGCACGCCGCCGAGAGTTTTCTGGCCGAGCACGGCTTGGCCTGGAGCGACTTCGACCTGTTGGGAGTCCACGGCCAGACGGTGCTGCACGAGCGGCCGACGCCGGGACGGATCGGCCGGACGGTGCAA
The DNA here is from genome assembly GCF_001425745.1 of Caulobacter sp. Root343. GTDB lineage: Bacteria > Pseudomonadota > Alphaproteobacteria > Caulobacterales > Caulobacteraceae > Caulobacter. The sequence goes on from NZ_LMDF01000007.1 coordinate 410,493, forward strand.
CTGCTGGACGCCGAACGCCTGGCCAAGGCCAGCGGACGACCGGTGGCCTTCGATTTCCGCACCGCCGACGTGGAAGCCGGCGGACAGGGCGCGCCGCTGGCCCCGATCTATCACGCCGCCCGTTCACGAGCCTCGGGCCTCTCCGCGCCGGTCGCGGCGTTGAACATCGGCGGCGTCGCCAACATCACCCTGATCGGGGACGACCACGACCTGCTGGCCTTCGACACAGGCCCGGGCAACGGCATGATCGACCTGATGCTGCAGGAGCGCGGCCTGGGCCGCTTCGACGAAAACGGCCGCCTGGCCGCCGCGGGCCACGTGGATCAGGCCATTCTCGAGCGGTTCCTCGACAGTTCCTACTTCTCCGGCCCCGCCCCCAAGTCGCTGGACCGCTACGACTTCCCGCTCGACCTGGTCGAGCCGCTGTCGGCCGAGGACGCCGCCGCCACCCTGGTGGCGTTCACGGCGGAAGCGGTGGTCAAGGCGTTCGAACTGGGCGCCCGGCCCAGCGCCCTGATCGTCTGCGGCGGCGGACGGCACAATCCGCAGATCATGCGGGCCCTGACCGAGCGCGCGCCGGTGCCGGTCAAGACCGCCGAGGACTACGGCTGGCGCGGCGACAGCATCGAGGCCGAAGCCTTCGCTTACCTGGCGGCGCGGACGGTGCGGGGACTGCCGATCAGCTTCCCGGGAACCACGGGGGTGAAGACGCCGATGACGGGCGGAAGGATCGTCGAGCCGTAGTGTATTTCTCCTCCCCCTCCGGGGGAGGTGGCCCAGAGGGCCGGAGGGGGCAAGCTCGGCCTACGCCGCATTGGCCCCCTCGGTCGCTCCGCGACAGCTCCCCCAACAGGGGAGCAGATTTCAGTGCAGCTTCAGCCGCCCCGACACCCGCTGCTGCAACAGCCGCGCTAGCGCCAAGGTCACCGTCCGGCCGACGCCCAGGATCGCCCGGTGGTGGTCCAGGTGCAGCGACATGTAGGCCCACTTGGCCAGCAGGCCTTCGATGAAGAAGTTCGGTCCGCCCAACCCGCCCATCAGCGCGCCGACGCCCTTGTTGTCGCCCAGCGACACCAGCGAACCGAAGTCGCGATAGACGAACGGGGCCTCGACCCGGCGCTGGGCCAAGCGGGCCAGCAGCGCCTTTTCCAGATAGCTGGCCTGCTGGTGGGCGGCCTGGGCGCGGGCGGGGATGGTCTTGCCGTCCTTCCAGGGCGCGGCGGCGCAGTCGCCCAGGGCCCAGACGTCGGAGGCGGAGGTCTCCAGGCGGTCATTGACCACGAACTGGTTGCCGCGATTGGTCTCGAGGCCATAGCCCGTGTTGCCGTCGGCCGCCTTGATACCCGCCGCCCAGACGATCAGGTCGGCGGGGATATCGCCTTGACTGGTCTCCAGCCGGTCGGCATGGACGGCCAGCACCTTGGCGCCGGTCTTCACCGCCACGCCCTTGCGTTCGAGCGCGAGCGTGGCTTTGTCGGCGATCTTCTGGGGCAGGCCGCCCAGGATGCGCGGCGCGGCCTCGACCACGGTGATGTCCAGGCGAAAGCGCTGCTCGTCGCCCAGGCTGCCCATTAGCTCGCGATGCGCCTCGATCAGCTCGGCCGACAGCTCGACGCCGGTCGCGCCGCCGCCGACGATAGCCACGCGCAGGATCCTGTCGTCCGAGAACGAGGCCTTGGTGAAGGCCGCCAGCAGTCGCGCGTGGAAGGCCTCGGCGTCCTCGGTGCGCTCCAGCAGGTGGGCCTGCTCCGCGCCCGGCGTGCCGAACAGGTTCGAACCGCTGCCGATCGCCAGCACGCCGTAGGTGAAGCTGATGGCGCGCTCGGGCGCGAGAACCTCGCCCTGCTCGCCGGTGATCGCCTTCAACGTGAGGCGTTTGGCGACGGGATCAAAGGTCTCGAGCTCGCCGAGCAGGAAGTTGAAGCCGTTCGAACGGCCCAGGATCGGATAGGAAATGCCTTCCTGGTGGACGTCCAGCGTGCCGGCCGCCACCTCGTGCAGGGTCGGTTTCCAGATGTGGAAGCTGGAGCGGTCAATCAGCAGCACGCGGCGCTTGCCACGGCGACCGCCAAGCTTGCGACCCAGTCGCGACGCCAGTTCCAGCCCGCCGGCGCCCCCGCCGACGATGACGATGTCGTAGTGCATCACCGTCTCCATCATTATTCATCAATCGATGAAAATATAGTGCGGAGAGGCCCAACGAAAAAGGCCTCCCGCGAGGGAGGCCTTTGAAACGTCTAGATCGGGTCGGCCGCCAGGCGCTTGTCGAGATATTCGCTGACGCTTTTCTCGACGCTGGGCAGGTGCTCGGCCCAGAAGTGGGTGGCCTTGTCGATGACTTCGTAGTCGATCGTGATGCCCTTCTGGGTGCGCAGCTTGGTGACTACGCGCTCCACCTCGACCGGCGGGGTGATGGTGTCGGCCGAACCGGTCAGGAACAGGCCCGAGGCCGGGCAGGGGGCCAGGAAGCTGAAGTCATACATGTTGGTCGGCGGCGACACCGAGATGAAGCCGTCCGTTTCCGGACGGCGCATCAAGAGCTGCATGCCGATATAGGCGCCGAAGTCGAAGCCGGCGACCCAGGTCTGGCTGGCGGCCGGGTTGGACGTCTGCAGCCAGTCCAGGGCGGTGGCCGCGTCGGCCAGCTCGCCGATGCCGGCGTCGAACTCGCCCTGGCTGCGGCCCACGCCGCGGAAGTTGAAGCGCAAGGTGGCGAAACCGCGCTTCATGAACAGGTGATACAGCTGCACCGCCACCGGGTGGTTCATGTGACCGCCGGCTTTCGGGTGGGGATGCAGGATCAGCGCGATCGGCGCCGTCTCGGTCTTGCCCGGAGAATAGCGACCTTCGATCCGCCCGGACGCGCCGGTCAAAATCACATCAGGCATGTCGTTCCCTTGAGCTCGCCAGCGGCCCGCCATCCGACGATTTGGGTCGCCGAATACTTGACTACTGCGCTTGGTCTTCCTAGATCGCAACCAGTTCGCGGGCTGGAGGGCCCGCGCGCGAAGTCGCGGCTTGTAGCACACGCAAAAGCCGATGCGCGCGGAATCTGCAAGGGGTAAGGCGATGCGCCTGAGCACCAAGGGACGATACGCGGTCATGGCGATGACCGACCTGGCCAAGCGCCAGGACGAAAGCGAGGGCCGCGCCGTGGCCCTGGCCGAGATCGCCGGCCGCCAACAGATTTCGCTGTCCTATCTGGAACAGCTGTTCGCGCGTCTGCGCCGCAAGGGCCTGGTGATCAGCGCCCGAGGACCCGGTGGCGGCTATCGCTTGGCCAAGGCATCGACCGAAACCTTCATCTCCGACATTGTGCTGGCGGTCGACGAGCCGCTGCGCGCCACGCGCTGCGGCTTCACCAAGGGCCAGCCCAGGGGCTGCATGGCCGGGGGCGAGCGCTGCATGACCCACGGCCTGTGGGAAGAGATGGGCCGCCAGATCCACGGCTACCTGGCCTCGGTCTCGGTCGCAGACGTGCTGAAGGGCGAGTTGCGTCCCGCCCGTCCGCTGGAGATCGCGGCCGAGTGAGCATCAATCGCACATCGGTCTATCTCGACTACAACGCCACGGCCCCGCTTCGGCCGGAGGCGAGGGAAGCACTGCTGCGCGCTCTGGAGAGCCCGGCCAATCCCTCGTCGGTCCACGCCGCCGGTCGCGCCGCGCGGGACGTCGTCGAGCGCGCCCGCGCCGAGGTCGGCGCCTTTGTCGGCGTGCCCGCTGGCTCAGTGACCCTTGTCAGCGGCGGCACCGAAGCCAACGCCCTGGCCATCGAGAGCGCCAAGGCCGCCGGCGCCCAGCGCATCATCGTCAGCGCTATCGAACATGACGCGGTGGTCGAGACCGCCAAGGCCTCCGGCTTGCCCGTCGAGATCCTGTCGGTCGACGGCGATGGCGTCGCGGACCTTGAGCGGCTGGCTCAAGTCCTTGAAACGCCCGGCAAGACCCTGGTCTGCCTGATGCTGGCCAACAACGAGACGGGCGTGATCCAGCCGGTGGCGGAAGCCTCGGGCCTGGTTCGCGCCGCCGGCGGCTGGCTGCACGTCGACGCGGTCCAGGGGGCCGGCAAGATCGCGGTCGATTTCTCGGCCCTCGGCGCCGACACCATGGCCTTGTCGGCTCACAAGCTGGGCGGGCCGCAGGGCGTCGGTGCTCTGGTCGCCGGAACCCGCGCCACCGTGGTTCGGCGCCAACACGGCGGCGGCCAGGAGCGCGGTCGCCGGGCCGGCACTGAAAACGTGGCGGGCATCGCCGGCTTCGGCGCGGCCGCCCGCGCGGCGCGAGAAAGCCTTGCCTCGATGGCCGAACAGTCCCATTGGCGCGACGCCCTGGCCGAACGGGTCAAGGCGCAAGGCGCGGTGGTGCTCGGGGAGGGCGCGGCGCGTTTACCCCAGACCCTATGCTTCGCGGGCGAGGGCTTCGGCTCCGAGGTCCAGGTCATGACCATGGACCTGGCCGGAGTCATGGTCAGCGCCGGCAGCGCCTGCTCGTCGGGCAAGGTCAAGGCCAGCCGCGTGGTGGAAGCCATGGGCCGGTCAGACCTCGCCCCGTTCGCGCTCCGTGTGAGTGGCGGCTGGGCGAGTTCGGAAGACGACTGGATCAAATGCGGCGACGCCTGGCTCGCCGCCTGGAAGCGTATCGGCGCTCGGCGCCGGGAGGTGGCGTAGTGGCCGCGGTCAAGGAAACTGTCGAAACCGTCGCCGCGCTCGAGAAATACGAGCACGGCTTCACGACCGAGATCGAGCAGGAGTTCGCGCCGAAAGGGCTGTCCGAGGACATCGTCCGCTTCATCTCGGCCAAGAAGGGCGAGCCGCAGTGGATGCTGGACTGGCGGCTGGACGCCTATCGCCGCTGGCTCGAGCTGGAAGAGCCGACCTGGGCGAAGGTGAACTTCCCCAAGATCGACTACCAGGACAGCTACTACTACGCCGCGCCTTCGACCAAGGAAGGCCCCAAGAGCCTGGACGAGGTCGATCCGGAGCTGCTGGCCGTCTACGCCAAGCTGGGCATTCCCCTGAAGGAACAGGAAGTCCTGGCCGGCGTCGAGGGGGCTCCGCGCTACGCCGTGGACGCGGTGTTCGACAGCGTTTCGGTCGTGACCACCTTTAAGAAGGAGCTGGCTGCCGTCGGCGTCATCTTCTGCTCGATGAGCGAGGCGGTCCGCGAGCATCCGGAGCTGGTGCGCCAGTATCTGGGCAGCGTCGTGCCGACCTCGGACAACTATTTCGCCTGTCTCAACAGCGCGGTCTTCTCGGACGGCTCGTTCGTCTACATCCCGCCGGGCGTGCGCTGCCCGATGGAGCTGTCGACCTATTTCCGGATCAACGCCAAGGATTCCGGCCAGTTCGAGCGCACTCTGATCATTGCCGACAAGGGCGCCTACTGCTCGTATCTGGAGGGCTGCACGGCCCCGATGCGCGACGAGAACCAGCTGCACGCGGCGGTGGTCGAGCTCGTCCTGCTGGACGACGCCGAGATCAAATATTCGACCGTCCAGAACTGGTACCCGGGCGATCCGGAGACCGGCAAGGGCGGCATCTACAACTTCGTGACCAAGCGCGCCGACTGCCGCGGCGACCGTTCCAAGGTGTCGTGGACCCAGGTCGAGACTGGCTCGGCCATCACCTGGAAATATCCGTCGTGCGTGCTGCGCGGCGAGGGCTCGTCAGGCGAGTTCTATTCGATCGCGGTGACCAACGGCCATCAGCAGGCCGACACCGGCACCAAGATGATCCATCTGGGCGCCAACACCCGCTCGCGGATCGTCGCCAAAGGCATCAGCGCCGGCAAGTCGACCAGCACCTATCGCGGCCTGGTCTCGGCGCACCCCAAGGCCAAGGGCGCGCGCAACTTCACCCAGTGCGACTCCTTGCTGATCGGCAAGACCTGCGCGGCCCATACCGTCCCGTACATCGAGGCCCGCAATGGCCACAGCGTGTTCGAGCATGAGGCCACCACCACGCGCTTGTCGGACGACCAGCTGTTCTATTGCCAGCAGCGCGGCCTGAGCCAGGAAGAGGCCGTGGCCCTGCTGGTCAATGGCTTCGTCAAGGACGTGCTGCAGCAGCTGCCGATGGAGTTCGCGGTCGAGGCCCAGAAGCTGGTGGCGATCAGTCTGGAAGGCTCGGTGGGATGACGAGCGTCGCCCTCTATCAGCCGGTCGGCATGGAGGAACTGCAGGCGATCAAGGCGTCGGGCTGGACCGAGCTGCCGCCGCACGATCCCGAGCAGCCGATCTTTCGTCCCGTCGTGGACGAGGCCTATGCGGCGCAGATGGCGCGCGACTGGAACTCGGTGCACAGCACCTACCGCCGCGGCTACATCGTGCGGTTCGAGGTCTCGGCGGACTTCCTGAACGCCTATCGCGACAAGGTGGCCGGCACGCCCGGCCACGAGGAATACTGGATCCCGCCTGAGGATCTTTCGCTGTTAAACGCCGCCATCCAAGGCCAGATCGCCGTCGCCGGAACCTTCGCGGGCCACGACGCGGAATACAGAAAACTCAACGAGACCCATGCTTAAGATCCAGAACCTTCATGCCCGCGTCGAGGACAAGCCGATCCTGAAGGGCGTCACGCTGGACGTGCCGGCCGGTGAGGTCCACGCGATCATGGGCCCGAACGGGGCCGGCAAGTCGACCCTGTCCTACGTGCTGAGCGGCCGTGGCGGCTATGAGGTCACCGAAGGCTCGGCCAGCCTGAACGGCGACGACCTGCTGGCGCTGGAGCCTAACGAGCGGGCGGCCAAGGGCCTGTTCCTGTCGTTCCAGTATCCGCTGGAGATCCCCGGCGTGCCCGCCCTGACCTTCATCCGCACCGCCCTCAACGCCCAGCGCCGCGCGCGCGGCGAGGACGAGGTCGCCGCCCCGGCCTTCCTGAAGCTGGCCAAGGAGAAGGCCGCCGCGCTGAAGATCGACTTCGAGATGCTCAAGCGCGGCCTGAACGTCGGCTTCTCGGGCGGCGAGAAGAAGCGGATGGAGATCTTCCAGATGTCCATGCTGTCGCCCAAGTTTCTGATCCTGGACGAGACGGACAGCGGCCTCGACATCGACGCCCTGAAGATCGTCTCGGAAGGCGTCAACGCCCTGCGCTCGCCTGAGCGCGGCATGCTGGTCATCACCCACTACCAGCGCCTGCTGGACTACATCAAACCCGACAAGGTCCACGTGCTGGCCGCCGGCCGCATCGTCGCTTCGGGCGGCCCGGAACTGGCCCTGCAGCTGGAAGCCGAGGGCTACGACAAATACGTGGCCGCCGCCTGATGAGCCTCGCCTCCGCCCTCAAGACCGGCGACCTGACCGCGCTGCCTTCGCGACGCGACGAGGACTGGCGCTGGACCGACCTGCGCGGCCTGCTGCGGATCTTGCCGCCGCCCGCGCCGGCGCATGACGGCGACATCCCCGCCGGCCCCTTCGTCGAACTGACCGACGCCGGGACGGTGTTCGTCAACGGTCGCCGCGTCGCCGGCGCCGATGTGTCCAAAGGCGTCGTCGCCCTGCGCTTCGTCGCCTTGGCGGACAAGACCTCGCAAGCCGCTAGCCATGCCCTGGTCGTCAAGCCGGGCGAGACCCTGGTCCTGCTGGAAAGCCACGAAGGCCGCGCTGGCGGTTACGTCTCGAACGTCACGCTGGATATCGCGGTGGGTGAGGGCGCTTCGCTGGAACGCATCATCCTGGTCGAGGACGACGCCGAGGCGATCAATGTCGTCACCGCCGAGATCGACCTGGCCCCCGGCGCGACCTACGCCCAGACTGTCTTGACCTCCGGCGCGCGTCGCCAGCGAATCGAGACCCGTGTCAATCATCCCGGCGCCCACGCGCAGGTGCGGCTCGACGGTGTTTATATCCTGGGTGGCCAGCGCCACGCCGACCAGACGACCGTGGTCACCCACGCGGGCGTCGATGGCGTCACCAGCCAACTGACCAAGGGCGTGGCTGCCGACCAGGCGCGCGGCGTCTTCCAGGGCCGCATCGTCGTGGCTCAAGGCGCCGACCAGACCGACGCGCGCATGGGCCACCACGCCCTGATCCTGTCGGACAAGGCCGAGGTCGACGCCAAGCCCGAGCTCTTGATCTTCGCCGACGACGTCTCCTGCGCCCACGGCAACACGATCGGCGCCCTGGACGACGAAGCGATCTTCTACGCCCGCCAGCGCGGCATCCCGGAAGCCGAGGCCAAGGCCATGCTGACCGTCGCCTTCGTCGGCGAGGTGGTCGAGCGCATCGAGCACGAGGGCGCCCGCGCCATCGCCGCCGCCTGGGTGGCCCGCAAGCTGGGGAGCCCTACCTGATGGCTTTTGACGCCCCCTTCGACGTCGCCGCGATCCGCGAGCAGTTCCCGATCCTGCAACGGACCGTGCACGGCAAGCCGCTCGTTTATCTGGACAGCGCCGCCAGCGCCCAGAAGCCGAACGTGGTGCTGGACGCCATGACCGACCTGGCCCGGACCTCGTACGCCAACGTCCATCGCGGCCTGCACACGCTCGCCAACGAAACGACGGAAGCCTATGAAAAGGCCCGTGAAAGCGTCGCGCGCTTCATCAACGCCGAGCCGACCGAGGTGGTCTGGACCAAGAGCGCCACCGAAGCGGTGAACCTGGTCGCGGCCTCGTTCGGCCTGTCGCTGAACGCCGGCGACGAGATCCTGCTCTCCGAGATGGAGCACCACGCCAACATCGTGCCGTGGCACTTCCTGCGCGAGCGCAAGGGCGTGGTCCTGAAGTTCATCCCGGTGCTGGACGACGGCCGCCTGGATATGGAGGCCTTCAAGGGCCTGCTGTCCGAGAAGACCAAGATGGTCGCCGTCACCCACATGTCGAACGTGCTGGGCACGGTCAACGATGTGGCCGAGATCGTTCGGCTGGCCCATGCCGCCGGCGCGCCGGTGCTGCTGGACGGCTGCCAAGGCGTGGTCCACACCCGGGTCGACGTGAAGGCGCTGGACGTCGATTTCTACGTCTTCTCCGGCCACAAGCTGTACGGCCCGACCGGAATCGGCGTGCTGTACGGCAAGGCCGAACGTCTGGCCGCGCTGCCGCCGTATCAGGGCGGCGGCGAGATGATCGGTTCGGTTTCCCTCGACAAGATCACCTATGCCGACCCACCGCACCGTTTCGAAGCCGGCACCCCCGCGATCCTGGAGGCCGTCGGCCTGGGCGCGGCGATCGAGTGGCTGAACGGCCTGGATCGCGACGCCATCTTCGCCCACGAGCACGCCCTCTACAGCCGCGTCGCCGAGCAGCTGCGCGGCGTCAACGGCGTGCGGATCCTGGGCGAGGCGCCCGGCAAGGGCGCGGTGCTGTCGTTCACGGTCGAAGGCGCTCACGCCCACGACATCGCCCAGGTGTTGGACCGCTACGGCGTCGCCGTCCGCGCCGGCACCCATTGCGCCGAGCCCTTGATGCGCCGTTTCGGCGTTACGTCGAGCGCGCGGGCTTCATTCGCCCTATATAATACCGAGGCCGAGGCCGACGCTTTCGTCGACGCGCTGGCCAAGGCCCGCAGTTTCTTCAGTTGAGCCGCCCATGACCGACGCCGCCGCCTCTCCCGAGCCTGTCACCGCCCTTTCGAAGGACGAGCTGAATCGGCTGACGGACCAGCTGATCGAGAAGCTGAAGACCGTCTACGACCCGGAAATCCCGGTCGACATCTACGAGCTGGGCCTGATCTACAAGGTCGACGTCAGCGACGACAAGGACGTGGCCATCGACATGACCCTGACCGCTCCCGGCTGCCCGGTGGCCGGGGAAATGCCGGGCTGGGTCCGCGACGCGGTCATGGAGATCCCGGAGCTGAAGTCCTGCACGGTCGACCTGGTGTTCGAGCCGCCGTGGGACGCCTCGCGCATGAGCGACGAGGCCAAGTTGCAACTGAACATGTTCTGATCGGTTCGAAAGCCATGGAAACCGCGATCACCGTCCGTCCCCGCCGTCCGCGTCCCAAAGTCGTCACCCTGACCGACGCCGCGGCCACGCGGGTGAAGGAGATCATGGACCGCGCCGACAAGCCCTATGCGGGCTTGCGCGTCGGCGTGAAGAACGGCGGCTGCGCGGGGTCGGAATATGTCTTCGAATATGCCGAGACCCAGGACCCGATCGACGAGGTGATCGAGGAAAAGGGCGTCCGGATTCTGATCGAACCCAAGGCCGTGCTGTTCCTGATCGGCGCCGAGATCGACTACGAGGTGACCAAGCTGTCCTCGAAGTTCGTGTTCCACAATCCCAACGAAACCGACGCCTGCGGCTGTGGCGAGAGCGTCACCATCCAGCCGGCGCCGGAGGCGCCAGAGACCGGCGACCACTAATGGACGCGGATCTCGACGATCTGTCGCGTGAAGCGCTGATCGATGAGGTTCGCAAGCTGCGCGCGGCGATCCGCGCGCACCGCGACAGCACGCTGCACGAGCTGTGCTGGCATCATCCCGACCTGTGGGCCCTGCTGCCCGAGAAGACCGATCCACAGCCCTCGGTGCCAGCGTGGCCGCAGTTCATGCGCGGCTGCGTCCGTTATCGCCAGTCGCTGGACGACCAACTGCCGGACGCGCCGCGCTCCGCCGCCGAATTCAAGGATTGACCTCCATGCTCGCCCGTACGCCTTCCTGCATCGAGTGCGGCCTCGCCTGGGGCGCGCCGGGCTTTCGTCATGAGGACGAGGCGCCGCTGTACTGGTCGGACACGGGCATCCTGTGCTCGGGCGGCTGCGCGCAGACCCACTTCGCCAAGCGCCGGGCTGAGGGCACCTTCGTGGCCGCGCCGGCGGAGTGTCCGGTCGAGGTTTAAAGTCCTTCTCCCTATGGGAGAAGGTTCACGGTGGCGGCCTTCGCCGAGGGTTCAGCCGCCACGTTCTTGCGGCCGTTCCACTCCACCAGAACCGAGGGTTTCACCGGCTCGCCGCGCGCATGGGCGATCAGTTCGTTGGTGCGGTTCTCGATCGTCGCTTCCAGCCTCTGCATGAACTCGGCCTTCTCCAGACCCAGCGGCAGGGGCGGCAGGAATTCGACGGTGGCGGTCCCGGGCGTCTTGGCCTTCTGGGTCTGCCGCCAGAAGCAGCCGAGGTTGGTGGCCACCGGCACGACCGGCAGGCCGAAGTCCTTGCTCATGTAGTAGACGCCGGTCCGGTAGCGAAACCGCTCGCCCGGCGCGGCCAGGTGGCCCTCGGGATAGATCAGGATCCGCCGGCCCTCGGCCGCGACCTGGGCGGCGCTTGCCGACAGGGCCTTGCGGGCCTCGGGGCCGCCGCAGCTGTCGACGACGATGGCCCCGAACTTCTTCAGGATCGCCCCGACCAGCGGGAACTTCTCGAGATGGTCGCCGGTCACGAAGCTGAGGTTCTCGACATTGGCGAACATCACGAAGCCGTCGCCCCAGCTGTGGTGCTTGGCGGCGATGATGAACGGGCCGGCGGGCAGGTTCTCCTGGCCTTTCAGCTCGACCTTCACGTCAGCGAAGAAGCCGAGCGCCCACAGCATCCGCTGGCTGTAGAGCCGCAGGGCGAAGGCCACCGGCTTGCGGCCCGGCAGCAGCGCCGATAGCGCCGCCGACAGGCCGTAGAAGATCGACAGGACCCAGTAGTAGGCGTTGAACAGCGCGCTGCGCATGGCTCTCTCCTTGTCGCGCGATGGGCGCCAAAACCGGCGGCCACTTTTGGCTGTCGCGCCTTGATCTCTCTATCGAGCGAAAAGCACGGCCTTAACGGCCGCGGTCATCAGGGAAGCGTGGACCGACAGGGCGTCGTCGCCCAGACGGCCATAGGCCTTGTTCTGGGCGGTCTGGGTGATCACCCCGATCGCCATGGCCGCCAGCACGCGCGGATCGCCGGGCGGCAGCTGCGTGACCAGCACGGCGCGCTTGATCAGGTCCTCGACCAGGGTGACGGGGTCGTGGCCGTCCTCCTGATAGTAGGGCAGGAAATGGTGCAGCTGCAGCAGGTGGAACGAGAACAGCAGCCAGTCCTCGTCGGCCACGGCGCAATAGGCGCGGACCAGCGCCTCGGCCTTGGCCTCGATGCCTTGGACCGCGCCGGCCTCGTCCTCGATCAGCTTGGAGAGCCGGCGGTGGCAGTCCATGAACAGGCCGACCGCCAGATCGTCCTTGCTCTTCCAGTGCCGGTAGATCGCACCTTCGGACACGCCGGCGCGGGCGGCGATGGTCTTGGTCGTGGTCGCGTCTACCCCGTCGACGACGAAGGCCTCGAGGGCGGCGCGTTCGATGCGGGGCTTGGCGCTCATGGGTGGAGCTTCGCATGGCGGCCGTGAAATGCAAGTGAGTGTTCACTTACATTTTTGTGATCGTTGATCTCGCGATTGACCCCGGCCGGCGGGGCGGCGACACACGGTCATGGTCCAGACGGTTCTGATCTATTCGATGGGCGAGGTGATCGGCGATGGCCTGATCAAGCTGCCCTTCATCGCTGGCCTGCGCGCCGCATTCCCCGACGCCCGCATCAGCTGGTGCGCGGCCAAGGGCGAGACGGTCTATGCCGGGCCGCTGAAGAGCGTGGTGGCTGGCTATGTCGACGAGGTGATCCTGGAGGGCGCGAACGGCGCGCGGCCGCTCGACAGCCTGCCGTGGTCGAAGCCGTTCGGCGGTCGCCGGTTCGATCTCGTGATCGACACCCAGGAGAACCTGCGCCGCAGCGGCGTCGCTCGCCGGGGCGCAACCGGCCGCTTCATCTCGGCCGCCCGCCACGCCCGCGACAAGGACTGGCCGATGGCCGTCACGGATCGTCTGGCGAGGCTGTTGTCGCTGGCGACGGACGGGCAGGGCGGCCCGCGTTCGCTGGTCCTGAACAATCCCGACGCCGTGAAGGCCGCCGAAGCCTTGCTGCCGACGGGGCCGACCTATGTGGGCCTGGCGCCCGGCGCCGGCGGCCAGGACAAGCGCTGGCCGTTGGAGAACTATCTGGAGCTGGCCCGCCGCGTCGTCGCCCGGGGCTGGACGCCGGTCTTCCTGTTCGGTCCGGACGAGGCCGAGGACGCCGCCGTCGCCGCGCGGGAGATCCCGCAAGCCCTGCAGCCCGAGCGCGGCCGGATCGACGGCTACGCCCATGTGAAGGGGCCGCTGCTGGTCATCGCTCTGGCCGGACGCATGGCGGCCGGTGTCGCCAACGACGCCGGCCCGGGCCACATGCTGGCTGCCGGCGGCGCGCCGCTGCTGTCGCTGCAGCAGGACCGCCGCAAGTCGGTGAAGTTCCGCCCCGCCGCCCAGCGGCTTGAGATGCTGGTCGCGGAGGACTACGGAAGCGGCATAGGCGCCCTGCCGGTCGACGCGGCCTGGGCCGCCCTGCAGACGCTGGTCACCGGAGCCGCCTGAATGTCCATCCTCGCGCCGATCTCGGCGGGCGAACTGGTCGACAAGATCACCATCCTGCGGGTCAAGGCTCAGCGCATCGGCGATCCGGCCAAGGAAGCCAATGTCCGCAAGGAGCTGGCCCTGCTGGAGGCCACGGCCCGGGAGCACTTGCCCGACAGCGCCGAGATCGTCCGCCTGACCGCCGAGCTGACCGAGGTCAACGCGGCCCTGTGGGACATCGAGGACGGCAAGCGCGACTGCGAGCGCCGCCAGGACTTCGGCGCCGACTTCGTCGCCTTGGCCCGGCGCGTTTACATCGACAACGACAAGCGCGCGGCGATCAAGCGCGCCATCAACGAAGCGGCGGGCTCGGAGATCATCGAGGAAAAGAGCTACAAGCCCTACCTCGCGGCATCAGAAGAGTGATGCAAGTCGTTAGCAACGCTCGGGAAATGATCGCCGGCATGACGCCGGATCTGAAGCTTGGCGAATACGTCTTCTGTGCGGCTGGCGACCGAGACTGGGCCGTGCTGAACCCGCTGGCCATGTTCCGCGAGGCCGAGGGTGTCAGCCTGATCCTGGAGCGTGGCGTGGCTGAAGCCGCCGGCTTTCCAGTCGTGGCGCCGATGGCCCTGATCACGCTCAACGTCTATTCGGCCCTGGACGGCGTCGGCCTGACCGCCGCCGTGGCGACTGCATTGGCGAACGGCGGGATCGCCTGCAACATGGTCGCGGCGCTGAACCATGATCATGTCTTCGTACCGGCGGATCGGGCGGACGAGGCCGTCGCGATCCTGCGAGCGCTCCAGGACGCCGCTAACGCCCCCTAAACTAGCGCCCCTTGAACGCCGCCGCGCGTTTCTGGAGGAAGGCGGTGACGCCCTCGATGAAGTCCTCGGTCTTGCCGGCGACCTTCTGGGCCTTGCGCTCGGCGTGCAACTGGCCGGTCCAGTCGCTGTCGAGGCTGTCCCAGACCAGCTTGCGGATCGTGCCCAGCGCCGCCGGTCCCTGGGCCAGCTGAACCGCCAGGGTGTGCGCGGTCGGGATCAGCTCGGCGTCCGGAACGCAGCGATTGACCAAGCCCCATTGCAGGGCGGTCGCGGCCGGGATCTTGTCGCCCAGCAGCATCATCTCCATGGCCCGCGCCTTGCCGATCAGGCGCGGCAGCAGGTAGGTGGAGCCACCGTCCGGAACCAGGCCGATGCGGCGGAAGGCCTGAAGGAAATAGGCGCTCTCGCCCGCCACGACGATGTCGCCCATCAGGGCGATCGAGCAGCCGATCCCCGCCGCCGGGCCGTTCACCGCCGTCACGATCGGCAGCGGGAAGTCGCGCAGCAGCGTCATCAGCGGATTGTAGGTGCTCTCCAGCGCCGAGCCAGCGTCGGGTTTTCCGTCGACGTCCAGCTCGCGCCCGGCCGCGCCGCCGCCCGATAGGTTGGCGCCCGAACAGAAGCCGCGGCCTTCGCCGGTCAGGATCACCGCGCGGGCCTCGACCTTGCCGGCGGCGATCGAAGCGAAGACGTGGATCAGCTCGCGGGCGATCTCCAGGCTGGCGGCGTTCAGCGTGGTCGGATCGGCGAGGGTGATGGTGGCGACGCCGTCCTGCGTGGCGAGTCGGATCTTCTGATAGTCCACGGCGACCTCCCTTGGTGTCGGGGAGAGTCTAGGCGCCTTTGCCCCTTGGGAAGGCTAGCGGAATCTTCAAAAGGAAAACGCCGCCGATCCTGCGACCGGCGGCGCCAAAGTGGGTAGTCCAGCTGAAGGGATCAGGCGGCGTTGGCCGCGCCCGGCATGGATTCCGCCGCGGTGACGCGATTGCGGCCGCTGCGCTTGGAGGCGTAGAGCGCCGCGTCGGCGCGTTCCATGACCGAGTGGCCGGTCTCGTTCGGGCGGCGTTCGGCGAAGCCCGACGAAATGGTGATGGCGCCCAGGTCCTCGTTGGTCGAGCGACGCTTGAGCATGCGCGAGGAGACCTCGACGCGGATTTCTTCCAGGGTGGTGGCGACGGCCGAGGCGGCTTCGCGCGGGAAGATCATCGCGAACTCCTCGCCGCCGTAGCGAGCGGCGAAGCGCGGCGGCGCGGCGACACGGCCGATCACCGAGGCGACGTAGCGGATGACCTGGTCGCCGGTCTGGTGACCCCAGGTGTCGTTGAAGCCCTTGAAATGATCGATATCGAGCACGGCCAGGCAGATGGTCGTGCCGCTGTCGTCGGCGTCGGAGCAGGCGCGGTCCAGCTCTTCGTCGAAGGCCTTGCGGTTGGCCAGGTTGGTCAGGCCGTCGGTGGTGGCGTCGCGGCGGACCTGTTCCAGGTGCTCGCGCAGGCGTTCGACCTCGGCGGTGGAGTCGGCCAGGCGCAGTTCCAGCGACTGGTTTTCCTTGTGCACGCGGCGGGTGGCTTCGGCCAGGTTGGTGACGACGGTCTTGATGGCGTCGACGTCGGTCGACTTGTCCAGGCTCTTGGTCGCGCCGGCCAGTTCCTTGCCGAAGGCGGCGTTCGACTTTTGGGCGTTCTGGATGGCCTTGGAGACGGCTTCTAGTTCCTTGGACAGGATGTCGCCGGCGTCGCGGATCTGTTCGTTGAGACGCGCCTTGGGCAGGTAGGTCGCGGCCAGTTCCTCGCTGACCAATTCGGTCATCGGTTCGCCGAGCGAGATCAGACGGGTCAGTTCGCGGGCCAGGGCGCCGTCGGGATCGGCCACATAGTGGGTCCACAGCTCGAAGTTCAGCGCGGTCGGCCACACCTGGTGGCGTTCCATCAGCTCCAGGGCGCGCGAGGCGATCTTGTAGGCCTCGGGTCCGCGCAGCGTGGTTTCGACGTCCGACATTTTTCTTCTTCCCCCATCGGCGTTTCCACTCGCGGAAACACCGATCGCCTGGAGCGGAACCTTAGACCCTAGAGTTCTTACGACCCGTTAAGAACGAACGGCGTTCGCTCAAGTGCGATCGCACGCTCGCCCATTATGGGCCCCGACGAGATGGGTTTGCGTTTTCGAACCTGCCGTAGGAAAGCGTGACAACGTCATGATTAGGGCGGAGAATTCGCCATCAGCGGGTCTTGAGGCTCCAAAGGACGAGGTCAGCAGCGCCAAAAAGCCGCGCCTGCCTTGGCGCCGCGCCGACGCTGAGCGCGCCGGCTCGGGCGCAACGCCGGATGACAAGGCGAGAAGGTCATGCTCCAAGCGGCGCATGACCGCGCCGCTTTCCCTGCGCCCCATCGTCGAAGCTCAGGACCTGCCGCCCATGATGGCGGCGGAACTGTGCGAGCGCTTCGCGCGCGGCGAGACTGGAGTCGCCTGGTCGCCTGAGCACGACGCCTCGGCCGCCGCGCCGCCGGGACGGCTGGGTGGTCCAGAGGCCGGCGCCTGGCCCCACGACATCGCCACGTCGCCGCCCGTCAATGTCCCGGCGCTGTGCGCGATCGGCGAGGCTTGGTGGTTCCCGCGCTTCGGCGGGCTGATCGGAACCGACGGCGCGCTCTACAACGCCACGATCGGCGAGGCGCGACATGGCTCGGGAGACCTGTCGGCGATCCCCGGTGTCCGCGACGGCGCGACACGGTTCACGCCGCCGGCCTCCGCGCCGGAGCTGGACAGCGGCGCGGTGTTTCTGCCCTGGGGGGCGACCTTCAACTACGGCCACTT
This sequence comes from Caulobacter sp. Root343, assembly GCF_001425745.1. GTDB lineage: Bacteria > Pseudomonadota > Alphaproteobacteria > Caulobacterales > Caulobacteraceae > Caulobacter. Next base: position 427,424 of record NZ_LMDF01000007.1, read on the forward strand.
CGTCATCGACGCCTTGCCGTCGCTGCTGGCGCTGGAGCAGGCCGGGCTGCTGGACGCGGCGCCAGCCCTGGCGCCGACGCTGACCGCCTGGCAACGCGACTTGATCGCCCTGGCTTTCCCCGGGCTTCGCCTACACGAGGTCGAGGCCCCCGTCGTCCGCCTCCGGCGCGCGACCTTCTCGACCAGCATGGACCATTTCCTGCACCACCCGAACGGCCTGTTGGCGGACGTGGCGGCGCGGGTCTTGGCGCGCGCGCCGGCCGGAAGCGGCGCGCGGCGGATCTATTTCTCGCGGCGCGGCCAGTCGATGCGGGTGATGGTGGACGAGGCGGCGTTCGAGCGCGCCCTGGCCGCGCGGGGCTTCACGATCGTGCGACCGGAAAAGCTCGGCGCGGCCGAGCAGGTCGCCTTGATGCGCGACGCCGAGGTCGTGGTCGGCGCCAGCGGCGCGGCCCTGGCCAATGCCGTCTTCCTGCCGCGCGGGGCCCGGGTCGTGGAGATCCAGCCGTTGAACTTCACCAGCCAATGGGTGCGCGCGGCCTCGCGCCAGGTCGGGGTCGACTGGCGCGGCTATGTCTGCGCCTCGCCCTGTCCGGCGCGGGAAGCGCCGCTGCTGGCCAGGTTCCGCCGAGGCTTCAAGTTCGCCTTCAGGCCGCCCCTGGACGACCTGTTGGCCTTCGTGGACGCGGCTCTATAGGACGCTCTTGCGGCCCGGCGCCCACGGATCCAGCGACTGCTGCTCCTCGCGACGGACCATGCCGTAGTAGCCGGCGACGAAGACCACGATGGCCGTGACCAGCCCGCCCCAGAAGCCGCCGGGGGTGGCGAACCACACGGTCAGGCCGCTGATCACGACGGCCAGATGCAGCATGGCCCAGCGCAACAGCACGGCGAAGGCGTGGTAGGTCTTTTCGTGCGCGACGAGAATGGCTTCCTTGTCGAGTTCGGGTTCGATGGCGGCCAAGTGGAGTCCTCCCATTCTTGTTGGGCGCGACCGGCCGGACTCCGGCGCGATCAAGCCGAAAACGTTCGGTAGGATAACAGTGTTCCGCAAGCGTGACCACGACGCCGCTTGGAGGCTCGCGCGAGGGCCCTGAAGTCGCGATCGGACGTCCAGACATGACGAAGGCGCTAAGCGTTTCCGCTCGGCGCCTCGCCGACATAGCGATGTTGCTTGTTCCTAGTCCTCGGCGGTCATCTTGCCGATGCCCGGGGTCGGACGAGCCAGAAACGCGGGGACGTCGTTGCCGAAGCCGACCACGCGGCGGTCGTCATCGTCGCGGTCACGGACCGGCTGGACGCCGCGCACCGGACGCTCGGGACGTTCGTTGCGTTCGGGACGCTCACCGCGCTCCGAACGTTCACCGCGCTCAGGGCGCTCACCACGCGCCGAACGCTCGGGGCGTTCCGAGCGCTCAGGACGTTCCGTCCGTTCGGCGCGGGCCGGACGCTCGGCGCGCTCGGCTTCGACCGCCGGGGCGGCTTCGGCGCGCGGCGCGCGGTCGCGCTCGCGGCGCGGCTTACGTTCGCGAGGCGGACGCGCTTCGGCGATAGCAGCTTCCGGCGCTTCGACGGCGACGGCTTCCACGACCTCCGCGGGCGCTTCGGCGGCGACGTCTTCCGAGCGGCCGCGGCTGCGCGGGGCGCGGGGCGGACGTTCGCCGCGTTCGGCGCCGCGTTCGCCACGGTCGCGATCACGGCCGCCGCGCTTGCGGTCGCGGTCGCCTTCGCGCTTGACGGTCACGGCGTTGGAGTAGTCCAGCTCGAGCTTCTCTTCGTCGGGCGTCGAGCCGATCAGCTTGACGACCTTGTCGAAGCCCTTGTCGTCGGCCGGGGTCACCAGCATGTAGGTGACGCCCGAGCGTCCGGCCCGGCCCGTGCGGCCGATGCGGTGGACATAGTCGTCGGCGTGGTGCGGAACGTCGTAGTTGAACACGTGGCTGACGGCCGGGATGTCCAGGCCGCGCGCGGCGACGTCCGAAGCCACCAGGATCTTCAGCGCGCCCGAGCGGAAGTCCGCCAGGGTCTTCATGCGCTGCGACTGGTCGAGGTCGCCATGGATGGCGGCGGCGTCGAAGCCGTGCGAGCGCAGCGACTTGGCGACGATGTCGACCTCGGTCTTGCGGTTGCAGAACACGATGCCGGTCTCGATCTGGGCCTTCTCGATCAGCGCCCGCAGCGCCAGGCGCTTGGCCTTGGGATCGGAGGAGGGCACCTTGACCAGCAGCTGGGTGATGTTCTCGTTGGTCGTCGCCGGACGCGCGGCCTCGATCCGGACCGGATCCTTGAGGAACTGCTTGGTCAGGCGGGTGATTTCCGGCGGCATGGTCGCCGAGAAGAACAGGGTCTGCTTCTTCGGCGGCGTCATCTTGAAGATGCGCTCGATGTCCGGGATGAAGCCCATGTCCAGCATGCGGTCGGCTTCGTCGACGACCAGGAACTGCACGCCGGTCATCAGCAGCTTGCCGCGTTCGAAGTGGTCGAGCAGGCGGCCGGGCGTGGCGATCAGCACGTCGACGCCGCGGTCCAGCTTCTTTTCCTGATCGCCGAACGAGACGCCGCCGATCAGCAGCGCCCACGAGAGCTTGGTGCCCTTGGCGTACTTCTCGAAGCTGGAGGCGACCTGGTCGGCCAGCTCGCGGGTCGGGGCGATGACCAGGGCGCGCGGCATGCGGGCCTTGGCGCGGCCCGACTGCAGCTTGTCGATCAGCGGAAGGGTGAAGGCGGCGGTTTTGCCGGTGCCCGTCTGGGCGATGCCAAGCACGTCCTGGCCCGCGAGGGCGACCGGAATGGCCTGGGCTTGAATGGGCGTAGCAGTGGTATAGCCGGTGTCGGCGACCGCCTGCAGGGTCGTGGGCGAGAGCCCGAGATCGGAGAATTCTGTCATTACACGCTGGTCTGATCGGAGCCGCCCGTGCTTGGGCGAGCGGGCGGCGCGGATTCGCCAGACCTGCTCCGAAGGTCGGGATAAATAGGCCGAAAGTCGGCAAAGTCAATCTCCACAAGGCGATAGGGGGCTCCGGAAGATGCGTGACGACGGCTGGGACAAGTCGGCCAAGGCCTGGATCGCCGACATGGGCGAGGCGGGCGACTACGGGCGTCAGTATGTGTTGGACGCGCCGATGACCGCGCGGCTGCGACTCCTGCCGCCGGGCTGGGTGCTGGACGTCGGCTGCGGGGAAGGGCGGTTCTGCCGGATCCTGCGCCGCGAGGGCTTCGATCCGGTCGGCCTGGACCCGACCGGGGCGTTGCTGGACGCGGCGCGGAGCCGCGATCCCGAGGGCGTCTATGTCGAGGGCCGGGCCGAGGCGTTGGACTTTCCCGACGCCAGCTTCGAGCTGGTGGTCAGCTGCCTGTCGCTGATCGACATCGAACCGGTCGAGGCGGCCATCGCCGAGATGGTTCGGGTGCTGAAGCCCGGCGGGACCCTGCTGGTCGCCAACCTGACCAGCTTCTCGACCGCCCGCGTCCACGACGGCTGGCAGCGCGGTTTGCTCGGCCAGAAGACCCATTTCGCCATCGACCGCTATCTGGAGCCGCGCGCCGAGCGGCAGAGCTGGCGCGGCATCGAGATCGTCAACTGGCACCGTCCGCTGAAGGACTACATGCAATGGTTCCTGGGCCAAGGCCTGGTCCTGACCCACTTCGACGAACCGGCGCCGACGGGCGGGCCGCCCGATCGAGGCGACAGTTACCGCCGCGCGCCCTGGTACGTGATCATGGAATGGCGCAAGCCGTCGTCTAGCGCCGGGGGAGTCTAGCATCAGGTCTGGGGCCGCTCTATATCGGGCCGCGTATGACCATCGACCACGACTCCCGCCTTCGGCGCCTTCGTTTCCGCGCCTGGCATCGCGGTTTCCGGGAAGCGGACCTGATTTTGGGTCCGTTCGCGGACATCCACGGCCCGAACCTCAGCCCAGAGCAGTTCGACACCCTGGAAATCCTGCTCGAACAGCCGGACCGCGAGATCTACGCCTGGATCGTTGGACAGGAGCCGACTCCTGACGCGTTCGAGACCGACGTCATGAGCATGATCCGCGCGTTCAGGTTCGAGGCCCACGCCTCGCGCCCCGTCGGCGACGGCGCCTAGAGACCCTAGCAAAGAGACTTCATGGCCTACGACGCCAAACAGATCGCCAAGGCCGCCGGCGGCTTGACCCTGGCCGGCGCGCCGGAAGGTTTCGACGCGCTGGTGATGGCCGACATCGCCCGCGCGCGCGGCGGCCTGACCGCCTTCGTGGCCCGCGACACCGCCCGGGCCGGCGCCTTCATCGACAGCCTGAAGTTCTTCGCGCCCGAGATCGAGGCAGTGCTGTTCCCCTCGTGGGACTGCCTGCCCTATGACCGCATCGGCCCGTCCTCGGGCGTCTCGGCCACGCGGATGTCGACCCTGGCGCGGCTGGCGCGCGGCCTGGGCGAGACCAAGCCCGCGCTGCTGGTCATCGCCGCGCCGGCCCTGCTGCAGCGCGTGCCGACCAAGGACGTGCTGCTGCGCGCCAGCTACAGCGCCAAGGTCGGCGCCGTGGTCGATATCAAGGACCTGGAGCGGTATTTCGCCGTCAACGGCTACACCCGCGCCTCCACCGTCTCCGAGCGCGGCGAGTTCGCGATCCGGGGCGGCGTCATCGACGTCTATCCGCCGGCCGCCGAGGAGCCGGTGCGCCTCGACCTGTTCGGCGACACCCTGGAGAGCATCCGCGCCTTCGACCCCGAGACCCAGCGCTCGACCCGGCAGTTGAAGGAGATCGACCTGCTGCCGGTCAGCGAGGCCCTGCTGGACGCCGAGGGGATCTCGCGCTTCCGCAAGGGCTATGTCGCCCAGTTCGGCGCGCCGGGTGACGATCCGCTGTACGCTACGGTCAGCGAGGGCGGCCGCCGAGCCGGGCTCGAGCACTGGCTGCCGTTGTTCTACGAGCGGATGGCGACCCTGTTCGACTACCTGCCGGCCGGCGCCCTGATCGGCGTCGACCACCAGGCCGCCGAGGCGCGCGACGAGCGCCTGGCCATGATCCTGGACGCCTATGAGGCCCGCTCGAACGCCGACCGCAAGTCGGCCTATCGGCCGCTGACGCCCGAGGCCCTCTACCTGACCGTCGCCGAGTGGGAGCGTGAGCTCTCCGATCGCACCCACCGCCTGTTCACGCCGTTCCAGCCCCAGGGGCTGGACGTCGTCGACATGGGCGCCAAGCTGGGTCGCGTCTTCGCCGCCGAACGGGCGCAGGACAGCGTCAACCTCTTCGAGGCCACCGCCGACCACGCCCGGAAACTGGCCGCCGACGGAAAGCGCGTGCTGTTTGCCTCGTGGTCCGACGGCTCGTCCGAGCGCCTGGGGACCATGCTGGCCGACCACGGCCTGAAGAAGATCCCGTTCGCCGCCTATTGGCAGGCGGCCAAGGCCAACGATCCGAAAGTTCCGCAGCGGGTCGTGCTGCCGCTGGATCACGGCTTCGAGACCGAAAGCCTGGCGGTCATCTCCGAGACCGATATCCTCGGCGACCGGCTGGCGCGGCCGCGCAAGAAGCGTCGCGCCGCCAACTTCCTGGCCGAGGCCAGCGCCCTGACGCCGGGTGACCTCGTCGTCCACATCGACCACGGCATCGGCCGCTACGAGGGCCTGAAGACCCTGGACGTCCAGGGCGCGCCGCACGACTGCCTGGACCTGCTCTACGGCGGCGAGGCCAAGCTCTACCTGCCCGTCGAGAACATCGACCTGCTGACCCGCTATGGGACCGACGCCGAGAACGTCCAGCTGGACAAGCTGGGCGGCGCGGCCTGGCAGGGGCGCAAGGCGAAAGCGAAAGAGCGTCTGCGGGTCATGGCCGAGGGCCTGATCCAGATCGCCGCCGCCCGCCAGCTCAAGCACGTCGAGGAAACCGACCCGCCGCACGGCGTGTTCGACGAGTTCTGCGCCCGCTTCCCCTACGAGGAGACGGACGACCAGCTCAGCGCCATCCACGACGTGCTGGAGGACCTGGCGTCCGGCAAGCCGATGGACCGCCTGATCTGCGGCGACGTCGGCTTCGGCAAGACCGAGGTCGCCCTGCGCGCGGCCTTCGTGGTGGCGATGAGCGGCAAGCAGGTGGCCATCGTCTGCCCGACCACCCTGCTGGCCCGTCAGCACTACAAGACCTTCAAGGACCGCTTCCAGGGCTGGCCGGTCAAGGTCACGCGCCTGTCGCGCCTCGTCACCGGCAGGGAGGCCGCCGAGACCCGCGAGGGCCTGGCCAACGGCCAGTTCGAGATCGTGGTCGGCACCCACGCCATCCTGTCCAAGCAGGTGTCGTTCAAGGACCTGGGCCTCGTGATCGTCGACGAGGAGCAGCACTTCGGGGTCAAGCACAAGGAGAAGCTGAAAGAGCTTCGCGCCGACGTGCACATGCTGACCCTGACCGCGACGCCGATCCCGCGCACCCTGCAGATGGCGCTCAGCGGCATCCGCGAGATGTCGATCATCGCCACCCCGCCGGTCGATCGTCTGGCGGTGCGGACCTATATCAGCCCGTTCGACCCGGTGACCCTGCGCGAGGCCCTGCTGCGCGAGAAGTATCGCGGTGGTCAGTCCTACTACGTGGTGCCGCGCATCAAGGACCTGGAGGACATCGAGAAGTTCCTCCGCACCCAGGTGCCCGAGGTGAAATACGTCGTCGGCCACGGCCAGATGGCGGCCACCCAGCTGGAAGACGTGATGACGGCCTTCTACGAGGGCCAGTACGACGTGCTTCTTGCGACCACGATCGTGGAAAGTGGGCTCGATATCCCGTCGGCCAACACCCTGATCGTCCACCGCGCCGACATGTTCGGCCTGGCCCAGCTCTATCAGATCCGCGGCCGTGTTGGCCGGTCGAAGGCCCGCGCCTACGCCTATCTGACCACGCCGGTCGAGAAGTCGCTGACCCTGTCAGCCGAAAAGCGCCTGCAGGTGCTGCAGTCGCTGGACAGCCTGGGGGCCGGCTTCCAGCTGGCCAGCCACGACCTGGACCAGCGCGGCGGCGGCAACCTGCTGGGCGACGAGCAGAGCGGCCACATCAAGGAGATCGGGGTCGAGCTGTACCAGCAGATGCTGGAGGACGCCGTCGCCGAGCTGCGCCAGCGGCAAGGGCAGGAGGCGTTGCTGGAGGACCGGGGCTGGTCGCCGCAGATCAACACCGGCGCGGCCGTGATGATCCCGGACGAATACGTGCCGGACCTGAACGTGCGCCTGTCGCTCTATCGCCGCCTGTCCGACGCCGAGAAGGCCGCCGACCGCGAGGCCCTGGCGGCCGAGATGATCGACCGCTTCGGCCCGCTGCCGCCCGAGACCGACTCGCTGCTCAAGGTCGTGGCCATCAAGGGCCTGTGCCGCGAGGCCAATGTGGCCAAGATCGACGTGGGGCCCAAGGGGGCCGTGGCTAGCTTCCGAGGCGACAGCTACGCCAACCCGATGGGCCTGATGCAGCACGTGGCCAAGAACAACCTGATCTGGAAGGTTCGCCCCGACCAGAAAGTGGTCGTGAAGGGCGAATGGGACACCCCGGCCCAGCGGCTGGATGCGGCGGAGAAGATCCTGACCGTGCTGGCCAAGCTGGCGAAAGGATAGGCGCGCCTTCGAGAAGACTAGTCGGCGCCGTTGCCAGGGTCGGTGGCGCTGGGATCGTGCGTCGCGTCGGTCTTCTTGGTCGGATCCAGTTCCGGCGGCGGCGGCGCCTCGAGACCGGCGGGATGGGTTTCGCGCTCGTTGTCGTTGGTGGGCTTGGTCTTTTTGTCGGGCATGGTGATCGCCTCCGCTATGTCAGGAGAACCCTTGGGCGAGGCCTTGGCTCCCCGGTTTTGGACGTTGCGTTTAGGGGATATTCCCGTCGGAGCGCGGGTATTGAATCCTTCTCCCCTTGCGGGAGAAGGTGGCCGCCGAAGGCGGTCGGATGAGGGGTCGTACAGGCCTAACCGCTTGCGCCACAACGCTAATCCGACAGGTCTATCGACCCCTCATCCGGCCCTGCGGGCCACCTTCTCCCGCAAGGGGAGAAGGGGTGAAGCACGAGCGTTCAACCCTTTCCTTCCTCCCTCCAAAAACCCGCCGTATGCTTCTTCTCACCTCGTCGCGAGGAAAGGGCGCATGGCCAGCGAACGATTGCGGCGGCGGGGGGCGATCGAGCGGGCGCGCTCGTCGGTGCGGGGGAAACTCCGCAACTATGTCCATCCCCGAGGTAGTCGACCCTGGAACACAGAAACGACGGTGGACGCAGGCTGACGAGAACGACAGGGGAGTCGAAAGGCTCCTGACCGGGACTGGATTTCGCGATCCGGCCCGCCCGTCGGAGGCTTCAAGGGCGGCCAGGCGTGAACAGCGTCGGGGCGTCACGCTTCCGGATAACGGTCGCGCGGAGCGTCTGGCTTCGTCGAAACGGTACTACTCAAACACACTCCGGGCGTTGCCCGGCGCTCCGCAGCCCTTTCCACCAACTCGCAGCTTCGGGCGCGAGGGCGATGAAACATGTCCATCGCCCGTCCCGTCAGGAGCGGAGGATCACTCCGCCCAGTACGCCACGTGGATGTGCATGTGACCGATGTCCTTGCCCAGGAAGATCAGATTGCCCTGGGGGCCGATCTGCACGTGGTTGGGGATGTCGTCGCGGGCGCAGGTGACGGTCTCACCGTAGCGGGTGTCGGTCAGACGCACGGTGTCGGGCACGCCCTCGGCCGGCATCAGGGGCGTGACGCCGTTGACGGTCAGGATGCCGAACTGGCGCCACTTGGCCGGCTTGACCTGCTTGCCGTTCCAGTTTTCGCCGAGGCGGGCGCTGGCGATGTGCTGCACCGGAATGTCGCTGATGCCGAACAGGTTGTCGCGCCGCCACTGCTGATAGAACCAGCTGTCGACGCTGCCGGCCGAGCAGAAGTTCTCGCTGACGATGTTGGGCCAGCTGTCGCGGATGGCGGTGGCGCGGGCGTTGAACAGCTGGAAATAGCCGTTCGGCTCGAAATTGGTCTTCTCGTTGTCCTTGCCCTCGACCTTCTGGCTGTCGATCCGGCCCGTGAAATACAGGCAGCCGGGGTTCCAGGAGTGGGACATGAAGAGCTCGTAGAAGCCCTCGTGCATGACGATGTCGGCGTCGGTGAAGACGATCCAGTCGGCGTCCTTGAGCGTCTTCAGGCCGTCATTGAGCATCTTGCCCTTGTTGAAGGCCTGGTCGTCGTCGAAGCAGCGGTCCGAGATCACCAGGGTCGCGCCGTTCTCCTTGACGACGTCCTGGGTGACGGTGTCGTCGCTGGAGGTGACGACGATGATCTCGTCGAACTCGCGCATGTTGCGGGGCAGGGTCTGGGCCAGGTCGTCGCCGTAGCCGACCGAGGTCAGGATGCAGACCAGCTTGCGCGGCTTGGTCGAGGTGTGGCCGATGCCGACGCGACGGCCCGAGCTGGCCTCGCCGACATAGTTGTCGCGCGTCTCGACCTGGCGCTTCTGCATGTGGATGGCGGGGTCGAACATCTCGTAGGCGCGCTTGCGGATCGCTGGGCTGCCCAGCTTCTTGAGGATCTGCTTGTGCTCGGCCGAGATGATGTCGCGGTCCAGAAGGTCCAGCTGCGACGGGCCCGGCTGGGCCAGGGCGCAATAGTTGCAGAGGTCGATCTGGTCCTTGAAGTCGTCGGGGGTGCGCTGCCACCAGCCGTGCTCGACCGGCCAGGCGTGGGCGCCGTTGAAATAGAGCCGGTCGATGGCGCCGGCCACTTCGCAGAAATAGGCGCCCTTGTCGTTGATCGTCGCCGACCACAGCTTCTGGACCCAACAGTTGTCGCGGTTGGTCTCCCACTCGTCGTCCGACATGCCGGTCGCGCCGGTATAGTCCTTGCGCGTGATCAGCAGGGCCTGGTGCTGGCCGGCGGTCTCGTGGGTGTTGGTGTTGAAGTGGCTGTAGACCTCCATGATGGTCTCATAGTTCTTGTAGAACCCGTTCCCGAGGCTGGTCCACAGGCCGCGGCCGTTCGAACGGTCGAACAGGCGCTCGGTGGCGAAGTCGTTGAAGTCCTTGATCGGCCCCTTGCCGTTCGAGGTGTTGTCGCCGCCCCACAGCTCGGCGAAGCGCCGCGAAATCTGCTCGAAATTGCTGTGCAGGGTGGGCTCGCCGGCGATGACGCCGATCAGCTTGTTGGGGGCGTTCCAGCCTTCCATGCTCTTCACGGAGCGTTCGAAGGTTTCGAGCGCCATGTCCGCCCGCTGCGTCTGATGGGGGATCAGCCGCGTGCAGTTGGAGCAGCTGAGGTGGCACTTGGTGCTGATGTCGATCTGGACGATGTCCATGTCGGCGGGCGAGCGCATCGAGTTCTCCGTTCCAGACGCGGCCGATTCGAGGCGCGATGGTTAACCGTGAACATGCCTGGGTTAACCAAGCGGGTCGATAACACTGATCGCCGCACCCAAATTGAGGCGTCTCGTCTAGAGCTTCAGCCCGTAAAGCCGCCGGTCGCGCCGCTCGCCGTCGCGGTGCACGGCGCCTTTCAGATAGCCCTCGGCCTTGAAACCCAGCTTCTGCAGCAGGTGCTCGGCCCGGTTGTCGCCGACGTGGGTGCTGGCCACCAGGCTCTTGAGGCCGGTGCTGGCGCCGTAGGCGAGGAGGGCGCTGACCGCCTCGGCGCCGAAGCCCTGGCCCCAGCCCTTGCGGTCGACCACGAAGCGGATCTCGGCCCGGTCGTGGCGCTTGTCGATGTCGATGAACTCGCAATAGCCCAGGAACGCACCGCTGGTCGTATGGCGGATCGTCCAGTAGGCGGCGTCGCCCGCTGTCATCTCGTCGACCTGGGCGACGACGCGCGTGGCGACCTCGTCGGGATCCTCGATCGGCTCCTGGTCAAGGTTCGACATCACCTCGGCGTCGCTGAGGAACGGGTAGATCAGGGGCGCGTCGTCGACCGTCAGGGGGGCGAGGGTCAGGCGTTCGGTCTCGAGGATCATGCGGTCCGGGGGTATGGCTTGGGGGCTTGCGCTGGGGAGAGCGCTCCCCAGCTATGGCGCGGAGCCGCCGCTAGTGGTAGAGGGGCCGCTTCGTTTTTCACGCGGCATTTCGCCCGCGCCCGGATCGAGAACACTTTCGTCATGCTTATCGGCGTCCTGCTAGCCATCAACATCGTCGTCTGCCTCGGTCTGATCGGGGTCGTCCTGCTGCAACGCTCCGAAGGCGGCGCGCTGGGCATGGGCGGTGGCAACAGCGGCTTCATGACCGCTCGCGGCGCCGGCGACCTGCTGACCCGCATCACCTGGATCCTGTTCTCGGTCTTCCTCCTGATCAGCTTGACGCTGACGATCCTGACCGGCCGCGCCAACACCGGCGGCTCGGTCGCCGACCGCCTGGACATCAAGGGTCTCGACTCCAAGACCCTGAACGCGGCGCCGGCGCCTCAGGCTCCCACGCCGGGCTCGCTGGACTCGCTGCCGTCCAACGCCCAGCCGGGCTCCATCCAGGCTCCGACCCCGCAGATCAACGCTCCGGCCCCGACGACCTCGCAGCCTTCGCTGCTGACCCCGGCGGCGCCGGCCAAGGCCACGCCGGCCCCGAAGCCGGCCGCCAAGGCTCCGGCCCAGGCCACCGCCAAGCCGGCTGAAACGGCTCCGGCGGCCGCCGCGACCCCGACCGTCGCGGCCCCGCCGGCCGAACAGCCCAAGCCTTAATCGTTCTCGAACGACCTTAAACCGACCCCCGAGGGCGACCTCGGGGGTTTAATCTTGTTGATGAACGCCGGTCTTTTCCCCGGCGTCCACGAATCACGGGTAATCTGATCGCCCATGACGCGGTACATTTTCATCACCGGCGGCGTGGTTTCCTCGCTTGGCAAGGGTTTGGCCTCGGCGGCGCTCGGCGCGCTGCTGCAAGCGCGCGGCTACAAGGTTCGCCTTCGTAAGCTCGACCCCTATCTCAACGTCGATCCGGGCACGATGAGCCCGTATCAGCACGGCGAGGTCTTCGTGACCGACGACGGGGCCGAGACCGACCTCGACCTTGGCCACTACGAGCGCTTCACCGGCGTGTCGGCGACCAAGGCCGACAACATCACCACCGGCCAGATCTACAAGACGATCATCGAGAAGGAACGCCGCGGCGACTATCTGGGCGCGACCGTCCAGGTGATCCCGCACGTCACCAACGAGATCAAGGACTTCGTCCTGTCGCCGGCCATGGACGAGAGCGGCGAGAAGGCCGTCGACTTCGTGCTGGTCGAGATCGGCGGCACGGTCGGCGACATCGAGGGCCTGCCGTTCTTCGAGGCCATTCGCCAGCTGCGCCAGGACCTGCCGCGCGGCCAGAGCTGCTATGTGCACCTGACCTTGCTGCCGTTCATCAAGACGGCCGGCGAGATGAAGACCAAGCCGACCCAGCACTCGGTCAAGGAGCTGCGCTCGATCGGCATCCAGCCGGACATCCTGCTGTGCCGGTGCGAGCAGGAGATCCCGCCCGAGGAAAAGCGCAAGATCGCCCAGTTCTGCAATGTGCGACCCAGCGCGGTCATCCAGGCGATGGACTCTTCGTCCATCTACGCCGTGCCGATCGACTATCACCAGCAGGGGCTCGACGCCGAGGTGCTGGACGTCTTCGGCATGAGCGACGCGCCGGCCCCGGACCTGACGCGCTGGCAGACGATCGATCAGACCGTCCAGCATCCCGACGGCGAGGTCACCATCGCCGTCGTCGGCAAGTACACGGTGCTCAAGGACGCCTACAAATCGCTGATCGAAGCCCTGCACCACGGCGGCCTGGCCAATAAGGTCAAGGTCAACCTGGACTGGGTCGAGAGCGAGACCTTCGAGGGCGACGAGGGCGCGGCCGCGGCCCGCCTGGAGAACGCCCACGCCATCATGGTGCCCGGCGGCTTCGGCGAGCGGGGCGCCGAGGGGAAGATTAGGGCGGCCCAGTTCGCCCGCGAACGCAAGGTGCCGTACTTCGGCATCTGCTTCGGGATGCAGATGGCCGTCATCGAGACCCTGCGGAACGTCGCCGGCATCAAGGACGCCAGCTCCAGCGAGTTCGGCCCGACCGAGCGTCCGGTGGTCGGCATCATGACCGAGTGGATCAAGGGCAACGAGACGGTCCAGCGCCGCTCCAGCGACGACCTGGGCGGCACCATGCGCCTGGGAGCCTATGAGGCGGTCCTGACGGCCGGCTCGAAGGTCGCCGAGATCTACGGCGCCACCGAGATCAGCGAACGCCACCGCCACCGCTACGAGGTCAATATCGGCTACGCCCACCTGATGGAGGACGCGGGGCTGAAACTGACCGGCCGCTCGCCCAACGGCGTGCTGCCGGAGATCGTCGAGCGGGACGACCATCCGTGGTTCATCGGGGTGCAATATCACCCCGAACTGAAGAGCCGTCCGTTCGCGCCGCACCCGCTTTTCGCCAGCTTCATCGCGGCGGCGAAGGAGCACGGAAGGCTGGTTTGAGACGTTTTTCCCGGGTCCTTGCATCCGGGAAGAGATTCGGGCATAAGCGCGCCCTCACGCGGCGGCCTGGGCATTGCCCGAGTCGCCGCTCTCGATTTTCACGCTCAGCGAGCAGAGTCACTTCGATGGCCGTTCCCAAAAGAAAAACTTCGCCTTCTCGCCGGAACATGCGCCGGTCGCACCACGCCCTGGGCGCCAACTCGTTCATCGAGGACAAGGACACCGGCGAGCTGCGCCGTCCGCACCATGTCGATCTGAAGACCGGCATGTACAACGGCAAGCAGATCCTGACGCCGAAGGAAGACTAAGGTCTCCTTTCGCCTCTGACGGCTTGAAGACGCCGCCCGGTTCGCCCGGGCGGCGTTTTTCGTCGTATTTTCGTCGTACGCGTCGAAATCGGTGCTAGCCTCCCGACAGGGAGGTACGCCCATGCTCACACGCCGCGACATAGCGGCGGGACTGGGAATTTCGCTCGCCGCGCCGCCGGCGCTGGCCGAAGCGATCACGCCGGTTTCGCTGTCGCAGACGCCGCCTCCCCAAGCTCAGGTTCCGCCCGCCGAGCAGCCGCTGCTGATCTTGGACGCTTCCTTGGACCAGGACGCCCGCCTGACCGTTCCGGTCTCGATCAACGGGCAGGGCGAGTATCAATTCGTCGTCGACACGGGCGCGGACCGTAGCGTCCTGACGCCGGGCTTGGCCGAGCGCCTGGCCTTGCCGCGCGGGCCGGATGTGCTCGTTCACGGCGTCTCGGGATCCGTCACCTGTCCGACAGCCCGCGTTGCTCACTTGCGCACCGGCGACGCCCGTCTGGCCGACGTCGTCCTGCCCATACTGCCCTATGACCGGGTCGGAGCCGACGGCCTGCTGGGCGTCGATATCCTGGAGGGCCGTAACGTCATCATGGACTTCCACAGAAAGCAGCTGGAAGTCCGTCGCAGCCAACCGATCTCGGGGTTGATCCGAGGACCGCGCGAGGTCCTGGTCCTGGCCGATGAGAAATACGGGCGGCTGACCCTGGCCGACTCGCGGATCGCCGGGGCTCGGTCGCTGGCCTTCATCGACTCCGGAGGCGGGGTCAGCATCGGCAACATGGCCCTGGCCCGCGCCATCGCCGCGCGCCGACGCCGCTCTTCCGATCTGGTCCAGCAGGCGCGCCTTCTGACCGCCGGCGGCGAGATGCAACTGGGCGAGTTCCGCATCGTGCCGTCCATCGTCATGGGCGACCTGCGGGTCACCAACATCCCCATGGCGTTCGCCGACCTGCACATCTTCGACGTCTGGGGTCTCAACGATCGGCCAGCGGCGTTGATCGGGGTCGACGTGTTGCGGTTGTTCGCCCGGGTCGAGCTGGACTTTGGCGCGGGGCGCGTGCTGTTCCGGTTGGGGCAGGGCGGCCTGGTCGCGCCGACGTTCAACGCCTGAGGCCTGCGGCGGCGGCAGGCGCATGGTTGCGGTTTCAGGGTTACGCCGGTAAGGGGAGGCGCCTTTTCCAAGGGAGCTCCCATGACCGAAATCGTCGATATCATCGCCCGCGAAATCCTCGATAGCCGCGGCAATCCGACGGTCGAGGTCGATGTCGTCCTCGATGACGGCGCCTTTGGTCGCGCCGCTGTGCCGTCGGGCGCCTCGACCGGCGCGCACGAAGCCAACGAAAAGCGCGATGGCGACAAGGCCCGCTATCTCGGCAAGGGCGTCCTGGAAGCCGTGAACGCGGTCAACGGCGAGATCTTCGACGCCCTGTCGGGCGTGGACGCCGAGGACCAGCGCCGGGTCGACAACCTGCTGATCGAGCTGGACGGCACGCCGAACAAGGCCCGCCTCGGCGCCAACGCGATCCTGGGCGTCTCGCTGGCCACCGCCAAGGCCGCCGCCGAGTCGGCCGGCCAGCCGCTCTACAAATACGTCGGCGGCGTGAACGCCCGCGTGCTGCCGACCCCGATGATGAACATCATCAACGGCGGCGCCCACGCCGACAATCCGATCGACATCCAGGAATTCATGATCCTGCCGACCGGCGCCAAGAGCTTCAGTGAAGCCCTGCGCATGGGCGCCGAGATCTTCCACGGCCTGAAGAAGGCCCTGAAGGACGCTGGCCACAACACCAATGTCGGCGACGAGGGCGGTTTCGCTCCGAACCTCGGCTCGGCCGAAGACGCCCTGGCCTTCATCGTCAAGGCCGGTGAAGCGGCCGGCTACAAGGCCGGCGACGACTTCGTCCTGGGCTTGGACGTTGCCGCCACCGAGTTCTTCAAGAACGGCAAGTACGAGCTGGAAGGCGAAGGCAAGAGCCTGGATCCGGCCGGCATGGTCGACTATCTGGCGGGCCTGGCCGCGAAGTTCCCGATCCTGTCGATCGAGGACGGCATGTCGGAAGACGACTTCGACGGCTGGAAGCTGCTGACCGAGACGCTGGGCAAGAAGGTCCAGCTGGTCGGCGACGACCTGTTCGTGACCAATCCCAAGCGCCTGCAACTGGGTCTGGACAAGGGCTTGGCCAACTCGATCCTGGTCAAGGTCAACCAGATCGGCACGCTGTCGGAAACCATCGACGCCGTCGATCTGGCCCACCGTCACGGCTACACCAGCGTCATGAGCCACCGCTCGGGCGAGACGGAAGACTCCACGATCGCCGACCTGGCGGTCGCCCTGAACTGCGGTCAGATCAAGACCGGTTCGCTGGCCCGCTCGGATCGGGTGGCCAAGTACAACCAGCTGCTGCGCATCGAGCAGATGCTGGACGATCAGGGCGTCTATCTCGGCCGCAAGGTGCTGAAGGGCCGCTGAGCCCTTCCAAATCGCTAGAGACTACGAAGGCGCGGCTTCCGAAAGGAGCTGCGCCTTCTTCTTTATGTACTCCAGGGGCGCGTCCTTCTTCATCACCATGTAGCCGGTGATGGCATGGAAGGCCGGGTCGCCGACCGAGCCGCCTTCCGGAACCTGGCCGATCTGGCCGCTGACCTCGTCAACCGTCGGCATGACGGGCCGGCCGGGCAGGGCGATGTCGCCCTTGACCAGGTCGATGGTGCTCTCGGATTTCAGCTTCCAGCCGCAGTTTTCGAACCGCTCCAGCCGGTCCGGGGCGAACACCAAGGTCAGCAGCATCAGCTTCATCTTGCCGACGGCGGCGTCCTCGGCCTGGCCCATGGCGCGCGTCTTCTGGACGGAAAGCGCGCGGCCGTAGGTGATCCAGCGATCCTCGCCCTCCCAGAGGGCCTTGAAGATCGAACTGTTCATCGGAATGACGAGGCCCCCGCCGAAGTCGAGCTTGGGCGGGGCGCCCTTGATCATATTGGGTCCGCCCTTGCGACCCTTGACGATCTCGGGTTCGCCGGCGCGGGCGAGAGCGGGGAGAAGCGCGCCTCCCGCGAGGCCAACAATCAGGTTTCGGCGCGACGTCATCGGTTTCATCCCCCTTGAAGCTCCACCTCAAGATGCGGGTAAACAAGGCGATTCTTCGACGGATATCGTCGGTCTCTGATCGGCCGGAATGGTTTCTCGATCGATTAACCCACAAATTTTCTAAAAGCGAAGCTTTGGTTTCAAACGAGACCATCTGCGCGATGTTCGCTGTCGCGAACTGACTTCGGCGGTGCAGTATCTAGATGCTGCTGAAACCATCTCACCTGAAAGCATCGTTCGTGCGACGGGCGAGTGAACGACCGGCGTTCGCAATGCCTGGATTTAGAAGGCGTTAAGCACGGTCGGCGATCCTGCGAATCCCTCTCCGGGAAGCTCAGATGTTCGCCCGACTGCAACCTTTCCTGCCGACCGCGGCGATCTTTTTCCTGATTTTCTACTTCGCCTTTCACGCTCTGACGGGTGATCGAGGCCTGCTGTCGATATCGCAGCGCAATGCGGACCTCGCAGCAAAAACAAAGGAACTCAGGAAGATACGCGCGGAGAGGATGGACCTGGAGGCCCGCGCTCGTCTATTACGCAGCGGCAGTCTGTCGGCTGATCTCTTGGAAGAGCGTGCGCGCTCTCTCCTAGGATACGCCGACCCGAGGGACTATGTGATCCGGGTCAAGCGTCCGAGCTGACCGATCCCGTAACCTCGGAATCGGCTGTCGGTCGGCCTGGAACCTTTGGCTCCAGGCTGGTCTTGACGAGACATGAGGGCGTTTCCTTCGCGGAACCGACGACTTTTCGGCGGGAAATGCTCTAGGGACGAAGGCCGCGATGAAGATTGGCCAGGGAGATTTGAATGGCGCGTGCGCGCAAGGCTGAGGCCTCCGAGGGCAAGACACCTGACACCGGTGTCAACACCTTCGTCGGCAAGGACGAACTCCTGAAATTCTATCAGGACATGCTGCTGATCCGCCGCTTCGAGGAGCGCGCCGGCCAGCTGTACGGCATGGGTCTGATCGGCGGTTTCTGCCACCTCTACATTGGTCAGGAAGCCATCGCGGTCGGCATGCAGTCGATCTCGCAGAAGGGCGACCAGATCATCACGGGCTACCGCGACCACGGCCACATGCTGGCCGCGGGCATGGATCCCCGTGAAGTGATGGCCGAACTGACCGGCCGCGCCGGCGGTTCGTCGCGCGGCAAGGGCGGCTCGATGCACATGTTCGACATCGAGACGGGCTTCTACGGCGGCCACGGTATCGTCGGCGCGCAGGTCGCGCTCGGCACGGGCCTGGCGCTGGCCAACCACTACAAGGGCAATGGCAACGTCTCGTACGCCTATATGGGCGACGGCGCGGCCAACCAGGGCCAGGTCTACGAGAGCTTCAACATGGCCCAGCTGTGGAAGCTGCCGGTCGTGTACGTGATCGAGAACAACCAGTACGCCATGGGCACCAGCGTCGAACGCGCGGCGTCCGAAACGGCTTTCCACAAGCGCGGCGTCTCGTTCCGGATCCCGGGCGAGGAAGTCGACGGCATGGACATCGTCGCCGTGCGTGAGGCCGGCGCCCGCGCCAGCGAGCACGCCCGCAGCGGCCAGGGCCCCTACATCCTCGAGATGAAGACCTACCGCTACCGCGGTCACTCGATGTCGGACCCGGCCAAGTACCGCACCAAGGAAGAGGTCGACGAGGTCAAGACGACCCGCGACCCGATCGACCACATCAAGGAACGCCTGGCCAAGGCCGGCGTGACGGAAGACGACCTGAAGAGCGTCGACGCGGACGTGAAGCGCATCGTCGCCGAGGCCGCCGAATTCGCCCGCACCAGCCCTGAACCGGATCCTTCCGAACTCTACACCGACGTATACCTGGAGGCCGCCGAGTGACGGACATCCTGATGCCCGCGCTTTCCCCCACGATGGAGGAAGGCACCCTGGCCAAGTGGCTCGTCAAGGAAGGCGACACCATCAAGGCCGGCGACGTGATCGCCGAGATCGAAACCGATAAGGCGACGATGGAAGTCGAAGCCGTCGATGAAGGCGTGATCGAAGCCATCCTGATTCCGGCCGGTAGCGAGAACGTCAAGGTCAACACCCTGATCGCGCGTCTGAAGGGCGAAGGCGAGGCGACCCCTGCCGCCGCGCCGGCGCCCGTGGCCAAGCCAGCCGCAGCCGAGCAGTTCTCGGGTGAGCCGGAAAAGGCTCCGCCGCAGGCCGCCACGCCGGTTGTCGAGCTGAAGGATCCTGAGATCCCGGCCGGCACGCCGATGAAGAAGATCACGGTCCGCGACGCCCTACGCGACGCGATGGCCGAGGAAATGCGCAAGGACGATCGCGTCTTCCTGATGGGCGAGGAAGTCGCCCAGTACCAGGGCGCCTACAAGGTCAGCCGCGAGCTGCTGCAGGAGTTTGGCGACAAGCGCGTCATCGACACCCCGATCACCGAGCACGGCTTCGCCGGCATGGGCGTCGGCGCGGCGATGGCCGGTCTGAAGCCGATCGTCGAGTTCATGACCTGGAACTTCGCCATGCAGGCGATCGACCACATCATCAACTCGGCCGCCAAGACGCTGTACATGTCGGGCGGTCAGATCAAGTCGTCGATCGTGTTCCGCGGCCCGAACGGCGCGGCCTCGCGGGTCGGCGCCCAGCACAGCCAGGACTACGCCGCCTGGTACGGCAACGTCCCGGGTCTGAAGGTCATCGCGCCTTACGACGCCGCCGACGCCAAGGGCCTGCTGAAGGCCGCGATCCGCGATCCCAACCCGGTCGTCTTCCTCGAACACGAGATGATGTACGGCCACGAGTTCGACATTCCGGATGTCGAGGACTGGGTCGTGCCGATCGGCAAGGCCAAGGTCCGCCGCGAAGGCTCGGACGTCACCCTGGTGGCCTACAGCCGCATGGTGGGCTTCGCCCTGAAGGCGGCCGAGGAGCTGGAGAAGGAAGGCATTTCGGCGGAGGTCGTCGACCTGCGCACGATCCGTCCGATGGACCACGCCACGGTCCTGGAAAGCGTCAAGAAGACCAACCGCCTGGTCACGGCCGAGGAAGGCTGGGGCCCGATGGGCGTCGGCGCCGAGATCGTCGCGCGGATCACGGAGTTCGGCTTCGACTACCTGGACGCCCCGCCGCTGCGGGTTCACCAGGAAGACGTGCCGTTGCCCTATGCAGCCAACCTGGAAGCCCTGTCGTTGCCTTCGGTCGAAAAGATCGTCAAGGCGGCCAAGGCGGTCTGCTACCGGTGATCCCAATGCCCGCTCACCTAGGCTTCGGCCCGTGTGAGCGGGCGAGGGCGCGCTGATGACGGTCCTGAACGGCTCCTGCCATTGCGGCGCGGTGCACGTGCAGCTCGAACCGGGCAAGCCCCTGGCCGAGCTGCCGCTTCGGGCCTGTCAGTGCGAGTTCTGTCGCCGCCAGGGTGGTCGGACGACCAGCCATCCGGACAGCCGGCTGCACATCACGGCCGCGCCGGGCGCGTTGCACCGCTACCGGTTCGGTCGCCGCGTCGTCGACTTCCTGATCTGTCGCGAGTGCGCCTGCTACGTCGCCGCGATGATCGAAGACGACGGCCAGGCCTACGCGACGCTCAACGTCGTCGGAACCGCTCTGCCGGGATTTGACGGTCGCGAGCCCGAACGGCTGGACTATCACGACGAAACGGACGAACAACGCCTTGCCCGTCGCAAGGCCAAATGGACGCCGACCACCTTGGTCGAAGCCGTCCCGAACGCTTGAGGAAGAAGCTCAATGTCGATCGACATCCTGATGCCCGCCCTGTCGCCCACCATGGAGGAGGGAACCCTCGCCAAGTGGCACGTCAAGGTCGGCGACACCGTCAAGGCCGGCGATGTGATCGCCGAGATCGAGACCGACAAGGCCACGATGGAAGTCGAAGCCGTCGATGAAGGCGTGATCGAAGCCATCCTGGTCGACGCCGGGACCGAGAACGTCAAGGTCAACGCCCTGATCGCCAAGCTGGCGGGCGAGGGCGACAGCCCCGCGCCGCCGTCGAAGGCTGAAGCGCCGAAAGCCGCCGAAGCGCCAAAGCCGGCCGCGCCGGCTCAAGGTGGCGGCGAGACCGCCGCGCCCGCCAAGCCCGCGCCCGTCGCTCCGGTCGCCGCCGACGGTTCGCGCGTCTTCGCCTCGCCGCTGGCTCGCCGTCTGGCCTCGGCAGCTGGTCTGGACTTGAAGAGCGTCAAGGGCAGCGGCCCGCACGGCCGCGTGGTCAAGTCGGACGTCGAAGCCGCCAAGTCGGGTGGCGCTCCGGCCGCCAAGGCCGCGCCGAGCGCCGCGCCCGCCGCCGCTGCTCCGGCCGCCGCCGCGCCGCGCCAGGTCCAATCGCTGGAGCAGATGGGCATCCCCGCCGGCTCGTACGACCTGATCCCGCTGGACGGCATGCGCAAGACGATCGCGCGTCGGATGACGGAAAGCTTCCGTGACGTGCCGCACTTCCCGCTGCAGATCGATCTCGAGATCGATGCCCTGCTGGCGGCGCGCGCCAAGATCAACAGCCTGCTGGAAAAGCAAGGCGTGAAGGTCTCGGTCAACGACATCGTCATCAAGGCCGCCGCCGTGGCCCTGAAGCAGGTGCCGGAAGCCAATGCCTCCTACACGCCGGAAGGCCTGGCCATGCACCACCACGCCGACATCGCCGTCGCCGTGGCGATCGAGGGCGGCCTGATCACTCCGATCATCCGCAAGGCCGAAACCAAGGGCCTGGCCCAGATTTCAGCCGAGATGAAGGACCTGGCCCAGCGCGCCAAGGACAAGAAGCTGAAGCCCGAGGAATTCCAGGGCGGCACCTTCTCGATCTCGAACCTGGGCATGTTCGGCATCAAGTCGTTCGCTTCGATCATCAACGAGCCGCAAGGCGCGATCATGAGCGTGGGCGCCGGCGAGCAACGTCCGGTGGTCAAGAACGGCGAGATCAAGATCGCTACCGTGATGACCGTGACCCTGACCTGCGATCACCGCGTGGTCGACGGTTCGGTCGGCGCCAAGTTCCTGGCGGCCTTCAAGCCGCTGATCGAAGAGCCGCTGACCCTGATCGTCTGATCTAGGCGCGGGGAGAGCGACGATGTCGGTCTACGACTATTCGGCCAAGACGCTGGACGGCCAGGACGTGAGCCTGGCCGACTATCGCGGCCAGGTGCTGCTGATCGTGAACACCGCCAGCAAGTGCGGGTTCACGCCTCAGTACGAAGGCCTGGAGGCGCTCTACAAGGACCATAAGGACCGTGGCTTCACGGTCCTGGCCTTCCCCTGCAACCAGTTCGGCGCTCAGGAGCCGGGTAACGCCGAGGAAATCGCCAGCTTCTGCTCGCTGACCTACGACGTGACCTTCCCGGTGATGAGCAAGATCGACGTCAACGGCGCCGACGCCCACCCGCTCTACCGCTTCCTCAAGAAGGAGCAGAAGGGCGTCTTGGGCACCGAGGCGATCAAGTGGAACTTCACCAAGTTCCTGATCGGCAAGGACGGCGAAGTCGTCGAGCGTTTCGCGCCGACCGTGAAGCCTGAAGACCTCAAGGTCTCGGTCGAGGCGCTGCTTTAGTTTCTCCCGGATCGGCTTGCGGGCCGATCGATCTAGGCCGTCCGGCTCCTCCCGGGCGACGTCCAAGCTAGGGTAAGATGAACATGTCCACGGAATTCGATGTCGTCGTCATCGGCGCCGGTCCTGGCGGCTATGTGGCCGCGATCCGCGCCAGCCAGCTGGGCCTGAAGACGGCCATCGTCGAGCGCGAGAACCTGGGCGGCATCTGCCTGAACTGGGGCTGCATCCCCACCAAGGCCCTGCTGAAGTCGGGCGAGATCTACGAACAGCTGTCGCATCTGGGCAGCTACGGCCTGTCGGTCGAGAAGCCTTCGTTCGACTTCACCAAGATCATCGACCGCTCGCGCGGCGTCGCCAAGCAGATGTCCAGCGGCATCGCCTTCCTGATGAAGAAGCACAAGATCGAGGTCATCGAGGGCGAGGCCAAGCTGGAGAAGGGCAATCCGTCTCCCAAGCTCGTCATCGCCCTGAAGGCCGGCGGCAGCCGTACGGTCCAGGCCAAGAACGTGATCCTGGCCAGCGGCGCCCGCGCTCGCGAGATCCCGGCCATTGGCGCGGTCTCGGACGGCGACAAGATCTGGACCTATCGCGACGCCCTGGCCCCCAAGACCATGCCCAAGTCATTGGTCGTGATCGGCTCGGGCGCCATCGGCATCGAGTTCGCCAGCTTCTACCGCGCCCTGGGCGCCGAGGTGACCGTCGTCGAGGCGATCGACCGCATCATGCCGGTCGAGGACGCCGAGGTCTCCAAGGCCGCTCAGAAGGCTTTCGAGAAGCGCGGCATCGCGTTCCGCATCGGGGCCAAGGTCAGCAAGGTCGAGAAGACCAAGACCGGCGTCTCCGTCACGGTCGATGTCGGCGGCAAGATCGAGCAATTGGCCGCCGACGTCTGCATCGTCGCCGTTGGCATCGCGCCGAACACCGAGGGGCTGGACGCCATCGGCCTGAACATGGATCGCGGCCACGTCGTCACCGGCAAGCACGGCGAGACCAATGTCGCGGGCCTCTACGCCATCGGCGACGCCGCCGGCCCGCCCTGGCTGGCTCACAAGGCCAGCCACGAGGGCATCCACGCGGCCGAGCACATCGCCGGCTACAAGACCCCGAACGTCAACTCGCCGATCCCGGGCTGCACCTATGCCAACCCGCAGGTCGCCTCGGTCGGCTACACCGAGGCCGGCGCCAAGGCGGCTGGCATCGAGGTCAAGGCGGGCCGCTTCCCGTTCCGCGTCAACGGCAAGGCCGTGGCGGCCGGTGAGATCGAGGGCTTCGTGAAGACCGTGTTCGACGCCAAGACCGGCGCGCTGATCGGCGCGCACATGATTGGCCACGAAGTGACCGAGATGATCCAGGGCTTCGTCACCGCGATCACCTTGGAAGCCACCGAGGAAGATCTGCACGGCATCGTCTACGCCCACCCGACCATGTCGGAGGCCATGCACGAAGCCGCGCTGGACGCCTACGGCCGCGTGCTGCACATCTAGGTCCGCCTGAGGAGACTGGATGGCGCGCAAAGCCGCCGCGACGACGGATGAGAAGCCGGCCAAGGCTAGGAAGGGGTCCAAGACGACCCTTTCCGAGGCCAATCTGGTCGACCTCGGTCCCGAACGCCTGGCCGCCATCCTTCTCGATCTCTCAAACGACAGCCACGTCAAGCGCGTGCTGCGGCTGGAGCTGTTCGCTGAATCGAGCGGCGAAGGCTTGGCGCTGGAGATATCCAAGCGTCTTGCGGCCATCGGCAAGTCGTCCTCGCGGATCCACTGGCGCAAGCGGGTCGCCTTCGCCCGTGATCTCGATCTGCACCGCCGGATGATCGAGCGGCTGGCGGAAGACGATCCGACCGCCGCCTTGGACCTGATGCTGGACCTTCTGGACCTGGCGACGCCGGTCCTGGATCGTCTGAGCCAGGCCGAGGGCCCGATCGGCGATGTCTTCCTGGCGGCGCGAGACGGGATCGGGGCGATCGCCGCCACCGCCATGCCGGATCCAATCGCGCTGGCCGACCGGATCGCCAAGCTGCTGCGCCGCGACGACTACGCCCAGTTCGGCCCTCTGATCGGCGCGCTGGGTCCGGCGCTGGGCCCCACGGGACAGGCTCATCTGCGCGAGACGCTGGAGAAGATGCTGGCCGCGCGCTCGACCCGCTCGACCCACCTGTTCGACGCTCAGGGCGCGATCTACAAGGACGCCCTGCGCCGCTTGGCCGACGCCAGCGGCGACGTCGACGCCTTCGAGGCCACCTTCGCCCCCGAACTGCGGCGTACGCCCTTGGTCTCCGCCGAGATCGCTCGTCGGCTGCTCGCGGCCGGGCGAGGGGAGGACGCCCTGGCGACCCTGCAGGCCGGCGCGCCCGGCGAACAACGCGGCCGCCACGCCACCAGCGTTGAGGAACGCATCGTCTGGGAAGAGGCGATGCTCGAGGCCCTGGAGGCGACGGGACACCATGACGAGGCCCAGAAGCGCCGATGGGCGGACTTCGAGGCCACGCTGTCGATCCCACGCCTGCGAGCCTATCTGAAAGGCTTGCCGGACTTCGACGACGTCGAGGCCGAGGATCAGGCCAAGCTCGTCGCAAAGCGGTTCCCGCGCTTCGACACAGCGCTGGCCTTCCTGGTTTCCTGGCCTGACCTGGCAGCCGCGTCGCGGCTGGTGCTGACCCGTTCGGGCGAGATCAACGGCGCGGACGAAATCCTCATGGCCGAGGCGGCGCGACGGTTGGAGGGGAGCTATCCCCTGGCGGCGACGCTGCTGCTGCGGGCCTCCATCCAGTACGTGCTGACCTATGGCGTCGCCACGCGCTACGCCGAGGCGGCGCGCCAACTGCTGGAGGCAGAATCGCTTTCAGCCATGATCGCCGAGTATGGCGAACATCCAGACCATCCGGCCTTCGTCGCCGACCTGCGCGCCATGCACGGCCGCAAACAGGGCTTCCGCGCGGAGCTGGGAGCCCTGGGCGGCGTCTTCTAGGGCCGCTTGCGCACCTGGGCGTCGAGGCTCCATTCGCCGGGGCCTTGGAAAACCAGATAAAAGAAGACGAAGCAGAACAGGATCGCCGCCTCGCCGCCGTTCAGCGCCGGCCAAAAGCCCTTGCTGCCATGGGCGAGGAAGTAGGCGACCGCCATTTGTCCCGAGAGAATGAAGGCTACCGGTCGCGTGAAGAGGCCCAGCACCAGCAGGCCGCCGCCGGCGATCTCCAACCAGGCCGCCGCCACCAGCATCGGCGGCAACGGATCGGGCGCGCCCGGCTGAGCCGCGGGGAAGTGGAAGACCTTCATCAGGCCGTGCTCCATGAAGAGCAGGGCGGCGATGATGCGGAGCAGGCTGAGCACGCGTGGCGCCCAGACGGTAAGACGTTCCATTCTGTTGTCCTTCCTTGATGCGAACGCTGGGAGCTCTGGCGGCTCGACGCTTACTGAAAGACTGGAAAGAGAATGGCGCCTAGGCGGCGCGTGTGTCTGTCTCGGCCATGCGCTGGATAGCGACATAGTCGGTTTTGCCGCTGCCCAGCACCGGCACTTGAGGCACCTTGAGGATCTTACGCGGCACGGCCAGCTCCGGCGCGCCGATCGTCTGGGCATGGGCGACCAGAGGGCCAACATCGGCGTCGTGGCGATCGGTGACCAGGACCAGCTTCTCGCCCTTCTTCTTGTCAGGCATCGAGATCACGGCATGGCGGCCGTCGGGCCAAACGGCCGAGGCTAGGTCTTCGGCGGCGGTCAGAGAGACCATCTCGCCGCCGATCTTGGCGAAGCGCTTCACGCGGCCCTTGATGGTGATCCACTGGTCGTCAGTCACGGTGACGACGTCACCGGTGTCGTGCCAGCCGTCCTCGGGCGCGTCGATGCCGCCGTCCTCGCGCAAGTAGCCCGCCATGATGTTGGGACCGCGCACGAAAAAGCGACCGCCTTCGGCGATGCCTTCGACCGGCTCGACGCGAATTTCCTGGCCGGGCAGCAGCCCGCCCACGGTGCCGGGGCGATTGTCGGTCGGCTTATTGACGGCGATGACCGGCGAAGCCTCGGTGGCGCCATAGCCTTCCAGGACCGGCACGCCGTTGAAGCGCTCGGCGATCAGGGCGTGGGTCTCGTCGCGAACCTTCTCGGCGCCGCAGACGATGAACTTCAGGGCGCCCAGCTCGTCGGTGTCCGAAGCGCGGGCGTACTGGTTCACGAAGGTGTCGGTGGCCAGCAGGATCGAGGCCTTGGCGTCCTTGATCAGCGGCGGGATCTGCTTGGTGTGCAGGGGCGAGGGGTACTGGAACGCCTTCATGCCGGTCAGGATCGGCAGGATGACGCCGCCGGTCAGGCCGAAACAGTGGAACACCGGCAGCGGATTGAACATCACCCAATCCGGATCGAGCTCGATGTGCGCCGCGATCTGCATGGCGTTCTGGACCAGATTCTCCTGGGTCAGCACCACGCCACGCGGCGCGCCGAAGCTGCCCGAGGTGAACAGCACTACCCCCTTGTCGGACGGCTTGGCGGGCGCGCGAAATTGGCGGGGAAAGAAACCCGCCGCCGCCGCGAACAGCTTGTCGGGTAGGCCGATCGTGGCGCGCACGTCTTCCAAATAGGTGATCTCGGCCTGCTCGCCGATGCAGTCGATGATGTCGTGCAGCTTGCCCAGTTCGATGAATTTGTGGGCGGTCAATACGCGCTTGATCTGGGCCAGCTTGCAGGCGGCCTTGATGTTCCGCAGACCCGCGGTGAAGTTCAGCATGGTCGGCACGCGGCCGAAGGCGTGCAGGGCGAAGAAGGTCACCACCGAGCCCGCGCCCGACGGCAGCAGCACCCCGACGTGCTCGCCAGGCTTGGTCATCGCGGCGATCTTGCGGCCCAGCGCGAAGCTGGCGCGGATCAGGTCCGTATAGCTGAGCGGATTGCGGTCCTGATCCTCCAGGATCGCTTTCTTGGCGCCATACTTGTCGCGAGCGTCGATCAGGGCGTCGAAGATGGCTTTGCGGCCAACTTGCGCATCGTAAGCTACCGGCATGCCGGCGAAACCTCCCCGAAGAGCAAAGGGCGCCCCCGTTCTTTAAACGCCGAGTCTGCCGGGGAAGGTCCGGCTTTGCAAGAAAGAGTCACGAACCGTGAGGATCAGCCCTTGCGGCGCAAGGCCTTGGCGTCGAGGCGAGCGCGGGTGAAATCGACGATCGCGGCCAGCCAAGGCTCTCGGACGGCGTCCGATTCCATGTGCAGGTCATGACCTGCGTCGCGGTAGCGGGTCTCCTGGCAGTCGGCCATCGCGGCGCAGAGACGGCCTTTTGGCGTGGCGGTGACCGCCTTGTCCTTGCCGGCGTCGAGCATTAGGGCCGGGACGTTGGCTCTACGGATATCGCGGGCGGCGGTTTCGGAGGCGTCGAAGAAGGCCGCGAACCAACCCAGGCTGCGCCCCCCCATCCGCAGATCGGGATTGGCCAGCATCCAGGCGGCCTGGACCTTGCCGCGTTGCGCGTCATGGGTTGCGCCGGACTGGACGCCGTCGGGGCCGTCGCGCCGCCAACCGGGCTGGTCCGGGGTGCGGATCCAACCTAGGCGCAAGGCTCGCATGGCCGGTGTGAAGCGCGCGAAATCCGAGCGTGGCCGAGGCAGATTGCTCAGGCCAAAGGCGGGCGAGGACAGGATAAGGCCGTCCATCGCAAGACCTTGTTCGGCCGCCAGCAACGCAACCAGGCCGCCTTCCGAATGACCGAGCACCACGAACGGAATGTCGATGCGCGGCCGGATCACCCCCTTGGTCAGGGCGCGAACGGCGGAGACGTCGGGATCGAAGCGGTCGGCATGGCCGAGGTCACGCCACGGCGTGGCGCGCTCGGACCCGCCCTGGCCCTGGCGCTCCAACACCCAGACGGTGAAACCCCGCGCGTTCAGTTCGGAAATCGTCTCGAACCACGCCTCGGCGCTTTCGCCGTAACCCGTCAGGATCAAGATCGTGGCGCGCGGCGTGACCGGGGGGGAGGCGACGCCGTAGCGCTGGATCAGGCCCTCGCCGCTGCGGACAAAACCCCAGGCCCAGCCTTGCGGCGCATAGAAGCGGGCGCTCAACGATGGGGGCGTTCGCGTCTCGGCGAACGGCGCACGCGAGGCTCCGTCGCCGCAGGCGGCGACGGTCAGAATTGGAACGATTGCCAGGGCAACAACGAGAAGGCGGCGACGCATATGGCCCAGTCATTTCGCGCGTCGCGACCTTAAGCAAGATCAAGCGCTTGATCCGGAGGGCAAGAAGACCGATTTAGGCGCCATGGCCACGGTGATCGACACCCTGAAGGCTCGCGGCTCGGAAGACCGGGCGGCGCGCCATCCCGAAAAGCAGAACCGCCCCGATACGCCGGTGCTTCGCAAACCCGACTGGCTGCGCGTGCGCGCGCCCGGTTCGGGCCAGTACAACGAGACCAAGGGCATCGTGCGCGAGCACAAGCTGACCACGGTCTGCGAGGAAGCGGCCTGCCCGAACATCGGCGAGTGCTGGAGCCAGAAGCACGCGACCATGATGATCATGGGCGAGATCTGCACTCGCGCCTGCGCCTTCTGCAACGTCACCACCGGTCTGCCGACTCAGCTGGACCCTGACGAGCCGCGCCGCGTGGCCGAGGCCGTCGCCAAGATGGGCCTCAAGCACGTGGTCATCACCTCGGTCGATCGCGACGACCTCCTCGACGGCGGCGCTCGCCACTTCGCCGAGGTGGTCACGGCCATCCGCGCGGCCGCGCCGGGCACGACCATCGAGATCCTGACGCCGGACTTCCTGCGCAAGGACCGCGCCGAGAACGTGGTGATCGACTCCAAGCCGGACGTCTTCAACCACAACCTCGAGACCGTGCCGCGGCTCTATCTGAAGATCCGCCCCGGCGCGCGTTACTACAACTCGTTGCGCCTGCTGGAGCGGGTGAAGGAGCGCGATCCTTCCCAGTTCACCAAGTCCGGCCTGATGGTCGGCCTGGGCGAGACCAAGGAAGAGGTCATGCAGGTGATGGACGACATGCGCTCGGCCGGCGTCGATTTCATCACCATCGGCCAGTATCTGCAGCCGACCCGCAAGCACGCGGCGATCGACCGGTTCGTGACCCCCGAGGAATTCAAGGCGTACGAGGCGATCGCCCGCGCCAAGGGTTTCCTGATGGTCTCGTCCAGTCCGCTGACCCGCTCGTCGCACCACGCGGGCGAGGACTTCGCCAAGCTGCAGGCCGCGCGCCGCGCGCTAGACGCTCGCTCAGCGTAAAGCCTTGCACCGCCACGTCGTCACGCGGGTGCTGCCGTACGCGCCCGAGCAATTGTTCGACCTCGTCGGAGACGTCGAGACCTATCCCAAGTTCGTGCCGTGGATCACCGGCATGCGCACCTGGAATGGCCGCGTGGACGGCCCGATCAGCACGGTCGACGCCGAAGCCCAGGTCGGCTTCTCGTTCCTGCGCGAGAAGTTCGCCACCCGCGTGCGCCGCGATCGCGAGGCGCTGAGTATCGACGTCAATCTGCTGTACGGCCCGTTCAAGCGGCTGGCCAATGGCTGGCGCTTCGTTCCGGAAGGCGACGTGACCCGTGTCGAGTTCGTGATCGACTTCGCCTTCAAGTCGGCGATGCTCGATGCTCTCCTGGCCGCCAATATCGACAAGGCCGCCAACAAGCTGATCGCCTGTTTCGAAGATCGCGCGCGGCAGGTCTACGGCGCGAAGGCCTAGTCCTTCTTCCGCACGACCTCTTCGATCCGCTCCTCGAAATCGCCGAGGTTGGCGAACAGGTTCTCGATCGCGAACACCAGGCCGAACACCCGCGCGGCGTCGTCAAACTCCAGGTCCCGGGTGACGCCCTTGGCGCGCAGGCCTTCGACGCAGACCTGGAACGCCTGATGGGCCTCAGCAAAGGCGATGCGATCGGGTCGCGGACCTTTGGTCAGAAGATCGGCCGTTCCTCGGAGGAAACGCGCGCTGGCCTCCAGCATGTCGGCCGCCGCCGGCGCCAGGTCGGCGGCGGGCAGGGGCTCGTGCAGCGTGCGTCCGACCATCACCGTGTCGTTGCGCAGCCGCCAGAGCGTCCGAGGCAGGGCCTCAGAGACAGAGCGGTCGCTGAGCTTGCTGGCGCTCTCGCGATCGGCCTCGGTCACCGCGGTTTGCAGCTTGGCCAGCGCGGCGCGCAGATCGTCCTGAGCCTTGAGGTAATCGGTCGGGCCGGGCGTTCCCCGCAGGGTCAGAACGTGACTGTCGAGAATATGGGCCTGCAGGCCGGCGATCTTCTGGACGCTCGAGACCACGGAAGTGTGAGCGCGGGCCGGGAAGATCAGCAGGGTGGCGGCGACCCCGACGAGGCTGCCGACCGTGATCTCCGCCACCCGCCAGGCAGCGGCAAGTAGCGGATCCATGTGCGTCGTCGTGCCTATCAGCATGATCACGGCGGTGACGGGGGCGACCTTCAGCGCCGGACGGACCGAGACCACGAACGCCAGCAGCGCGACGGTCACGCAGAGGATCAACCCTCCAAACTGCGGCCAGCGCGCGTGGAAATAGGCCGCCGCCGCGCCGGCCAGCGCGCCGACCACCGTACCCATGAACCGCTCGACCGAGGCCGTGATGGTCGCGCCCAGGCTGGACTGCACCACGATAACGGCGGTGAAGACGGCCCAATAGCCCTGTGGCAGGCGCAGCAAGGTCGCCAGGGCGAAGGCGGCGCCGACGGCGGCGGAGACACGGATCGCGTGGCGGATCTCGGTCTTGCGCGCGGCGGCGGCCTTCAGCGCCCTTTGCGAGAGATTGACGCCCGCGAAGCGTCTCCAGTCGCTGGGCGCGGTCTCGGGCACTAGGCCACTGCCTCGCGGAGCATTTCGAGAGCCGTTCGCACCGCCGCCAGCTGCACCGCTTCGCGAGTCTCACCCTCGAACCGTTCGTGCCGGTGCACGACCGAGCGATTGGCGCGGGCGACGGCGAAATGGACCGTGCCCACCGGTTTCATCGGCGTGCCGCCGCCAGGGCCGGCGATGCCCGTGATGGCGACCGCGACATGGCCGTTGCTTTCGCGCAGCGCGCCCTCGGCCATCATTCGCGCGACCGGCTCGGAGACCGCGCCATGGTCGGCGATCAGGTCTCCCGGCACGCCCAGCATCTCGGACTTGGCGCGGTTGGTGTACGTGACGAAGCCGCGCTCGAACACGTCGGAAGCGCCGGAGATCGAGCAGATCGCTCCGGCCACGAGCCCTCCGGTGCAGCTCTCGGCGGCCACGAGGCGCAGCGACTTGCCGCGCGCTTCGTCGATCAGCAGTCGGGCCAGGGTCTGGATGTCCAGCGGGAACATGCGGCTCTCCGGATTCGCGGGCCTCAGCTTAGCTCGTTCAGGCCGGGGTCTCGACCGCCACGACGGCCGAGGCGGCCAGGCCTTCGCCGCGGCCGGTGAAGCCCATCTTCTCGGTGGTCGTGGCCTTGACGCTGACCCGGTCGACGGGAAGTCCGAGGATCTCGGCCAGTCGCTCGCGCATGGCCTGGCGGTGCGGTTTGATCTTCGGGCGCTCGCAGATCAGGGTCACGTCGACATTGATGATCGCCCCGCCCTTGGCCGCCACCAGTTCGGCGGCGTGCTTGAGGAACTGGTCCGAAGCGGCGCCCTTCCACTTCGGATCGGTCGGCGGGAAGTGGTCGCCGATGTCGCCTTCGCCGATCGCGCCCAGGATAGCGTCGGTCAAGGCGTGCAGGCCGGCGTCTGCGTCGGAATGGCCGATCAAAGTCTCGTCGTGCTTGATCGCGACGCCGCACAGCCAGACTTCCTCGCCCGGACCCCAGCGGTGGGCGTCGAAGCCCTGGCCGACTCGA
This sequence comes from Caulobacter sp. Root343, assembly GCF_001425745.1. GTDB lineage: Bacteria > Pseudomonadota > Alphaproteobacteria > Caulobacterales > Caulobacteraceae > Caulobacter. The sequence goes on from NZ_LMDF01000007.1 coordinate 459,528, forward strand.
GTGATGCGCGCGGCGCCGGCGAGCCGTTCGGCCATGGCGAAGTCCTCGGGATAGGTGAGTTTCATCAATAGCGGATCGCCCGGCGCGATCGCCACGCGGCCGCCAGCGGCTTCGACGACCTGGACGTCGTCGGTTGGTTCGCCGCCAGACCAGCGGGCATGGGCGTCGATCAGGGTCTTACGTTGTGCGGCTTGCGGTGTCTGAGCGCGCCAAAGGTGCTCGCGGGACATCGTCAGCAGATCGGCGCCCGGCTTGGCGCGCTTGAGCGTATCGGCGACGGGGAGTGCGGGCAGGGCGGCGTCAGCCGACTCAAGCGCCCTCAAGACGCCCTGGATTGTCGCGCCGCTGAGAAAGGGGCGGGCGGCGTCATGGATCAGCACCGGCTCATTCTCAGGACGATGCGCCAGGGCCGCGAGGCCCGACTGGACAGACAATGCCCGCGTCGCGCCGCCGCGCGCCGCGCGCCAACCGGAAAGGCCCGCCAGCACCTCGGTCAGCGCCTTTTCCCCATCTTCGGTCGTTACGATGACGATGTCCGCCGCGTCGGCCGCCAGGAAAGCCTCGACGGACCAACGAAGAACCGCTTTACCCGCCACGGGCCGCCACTGCTTGGCCTGGCCGGGTCCGGCGCGGGTTCCCGAGCCGGCGGCGACGATCACGGCGGAAAAGGTCATGGCGGCTGTTTAGTCCGGTGGCCGCGCTTGTCCATAGCCCGTCCCGACCGGGACGGGCGGTCTCTTTGGTTCAGGGCCTTCTCATCCGATCGAGACGATCGGGAAGGCCTCTGGCGATCCGGGCTTTACTGCGCCGCACAATGTGCCTAAAAAGATGGCTACGGGGATGATCACAAAATGAGCAACAAGCTCGAAGTCGGCGGGGTCGAAATCCCCGGTCGGGTGTGGATCGCACCCATGACCGGGATCTCGGACCTGCCCTTCAGGGAAACGGCCACGGCGCTCGGCGCGCCTTATGTGGCGACGGAAATGGTAGCCAGCGCGGAGTTCGCGCGGGGGCGGCCCGACGTGGTGCGCCGCGCGGCGGTCGGCGAGGGCCTGCCCCTGACGGTCATCCAGCTGGTCGGTCGCGACATCGCGTTCATGGCCCAGGGCGCTCGCATGGCGCAGGACGCCGGGGCCGAGATCATCGATCTGAACTTCGGCTGTCCCGCCAAAGAGGTGGCCGCCGGCGCCGCCTGCGGCTCGGCGCTAATGCGCGAGCCGGATCTGGCGGAGGCCCTGGTCGCCGCCGCTGTCGAGGCCGTTGACGTGCCAGTGACCGTCAAAATGCGTCTGGGCTGGGACACGGACAGCCTCAACGCGCCCGAGATCGCCGCCCGCGCCGAGGCCGTCGGGGCCAAGGCGATCACGGTGCACGGCCGCACGCGCAACCAATTCTACAAGGGCGTCGCCGACTGGACCGCCGTCGCGGCGGTGAAGAGGGCGGTTTCGGTGCCGGTTCTCGTCAATGGCGACATCGTTGATGGGGACAGCGCTCGCAGGGCGCTGGAGCAGTCGGGCGCCGACGGCGTGATGATCGGCCGAGGCGTCTATGGTCGCCCCTGGATCGCCGGCGCGATCGAGGCCGCGCTCGACGGTCGTGGCTTCGTCGAGCCGGACGCCGAGGAGCGCCTGGCCATCGCGCTCACCCATTTCCGGCGCAGCCTTGATTTCTATGGCGAGCGCCTGGGCCTGAAGATGTTCCGCAAGCACCTGGCCTCGTACATCGAGGCCGCGCCCTGGCCGGATACCGCAGAAGAACGACGTGCAGCCCGCGCTGCCCTGTGCCGCCTTGAAGATCCCGCCGCCGTGGAGGCCGCCTTGCGCGACCTGTGGCTAGTGGGCGGGAGATTAGCCGCATGACCGACCGTGCCCGCGTCCTGGGCGGCGTCGCCCCCGAGGCCCTGAAAGCCGCCGCCTTCGATCTCAGCCCCGAGCCGGCCCTGGTGGTCGATCGCGACGGCGGGCTGGTCGCGGTCAACGAAGCCGCCGAGGCGCTGTTCGGCCACGGCCTCTCTCTATTGGCGCGCGGGCGGTTCCGGGCGGCCCTACCGCCGGGCTCGGTGCTCGTGGCGCTGCTGGATCGGGCGATCTTCGAAGGCGCTCTGGTCCGTGAGCATGGCGTCGAGGTCAATCTGTTCGGCCAGCCGCCGTTCGAAGCCGACGGCGCCGCCGCGCCGCTTGGCGACGGGTCGGTGCTGCTGACCCTGCATGTGAAGGGCGTCCTGGGCGTCGACAAGGCCGCGGACGCTGCGGGCCTGCGCTCGGTCGTGGGCCTTGGCAAGATGCTGGCCCACGAGATCAAGAACCCGTTGGCCGGCATCCGGGGCGCGGCCCAGCTGCTGAAGACCGGCGCCAGCGCCGTGGACCAGCCGCTGGCTCAGCTGATCGTCGACGAGACCGATCGCATCCGCCGCCTGGTCGATCGCATGGAGGCCTTCTCCGACGAGGTCCCGACCCCGCGCGAACCGGTCAACATCCACCAAGTGCTGGACCGCGTGCGGGCCCTGACCGCCAACGGCGTCGCCGACGGGTTGCAGATGAAGGAAAGTTACGACCCCTCGCTGCCGCAGGTCTGGGGCGACGAGGATCACCTGATCCAGATCTTCCTGAACCTGACCAAGAACGCCGCCGAGGCCGCCCATATGCGGGGCGACGATCGCGGCCAGATCGCGATCCATACCGCCTGGCGTCCCGGCGTGCGGGTGCGCGGCGCCGATGGCAAGACCGCCAGCGGTGCGCCGATCGAAGTCAAGGTGATCGACAACGGCCCCGGCGTACCGGCCAGCCTGCGCGACCACCTGTTCCAGCCGTTCGTCACCACCAAGGCCAACGGCACCGGCCTGGGCTTGGCCCTGGTCACCAAACTCGTCACCGCCCACGGCGGTCTGATCGACTTCGAATCCGAGCCGGGCCGCACCGTGTTCCGCGTGCTGTTGCCCGTCGCCCCCCAGAACGGGGCCCCCGAAACCGTTTCCGGAGACGCCTGAGCATGAACGCCGCGAGCAAGAAGATCCTGATCGCCGACGACGACAGCTCGGTGCGCCTGGTGCTGAGCCAGGCGTTCACGCGCCTGGGCTATCAGGTGCGCGCCACGGGTAACGCCACCACCTTGCTGAAATGGGTCACGGACGGCGAGGGCGACCTGGTCGTCACCGACGTTATGATGCCCGACGAGAACGTGTTCGACGTGCTGCCGCGCATCCGCAAGGAACGGCCCAAGCTGCCGATCATCGTGATGAGCGCGCAGAACACCCTGCTGACGGCGGTCAACGCCGCCGACGCGGGGGCATTCGAATATGTCTCCAAGCCGTTCGACCTCGACGATGTCACCGCGGCCGCCCGTCGAGCCTTGTCGCGTCCGGCGGACGCCGAGGCCTCCAAGGCCCAAGCCCGCGCCATGCGTGACGAGCGCTTGCCGTTGATCGGCCGCTCGGCGCCGATGCAAGAGGTCTATCGGACCATCGCCCGCTTGGTCGGAGCCGACCTGACGGTCCTGATCCTTGGCGAAAGCGGCACCGGCAAGGAGCTGGTCGCCCGCGCCCTGCACGAATTGGGACGTCGTCGCGACGGCAAGTTCGTGGTCCTGAACCTGGCCGCCGTCCCGCGCGAGCGGGTCGAGGTCGAACTGTTCGGGCGGGGAGACGGCGACAACGGCCGCCTGGTCGAGGCCGATGGCGGCACCCTGTTCCTGGACGAGATCGGCGACATGCCGCTGGACGCTCAGACCCGTCTCCTGCGCGTGATCGATGGCACCGAGCCAGTGATCAACCCCAAGACCGGTCGTCGGCCGAACGTCCGGATCATCGCCGCCACCAATCGCGACCTTCGGGGTCTGATCCAACAAGGCCTGTTCCGCGAGGACCTGTTCTTCCGCCTGAACGTCGCGCCCGTGCGCCTGCCGCCGCTGCGCGATCGGGTCGAGGACATTCCAGACCTGGCCCGCACCTTCCTGCTCCGCGCCGCGCGCGAGGGCCTGCCCGCCAAGACCATCGACCAGAGCGCGCTCGATCGCCTGAAGACCCATCCGTGGCCCGGCAATGTCCGCGAGCTCGAGAACCTGATGCGCCGGATGTGCGCCCTCTATGCCGAGGAACTGATCACCGCCCGCATCGTCGACCGCGAGCTGCAGGACCATACGCCGGCCGTGCGTTCGGAAGAGGGGCCGCTGACCCTCTCGACCCTGGTCGAGCGCCACCTGGCCTCGCACTTCGCCGACCAGCCCGACGGCGTACCGCCGCCCGGACTCTATGATCGCATCCTCGAGGAAGTGGAGCGGCCGCTGATCCAGTTGACCCTGTCGGCGACGCGCGGCAACCAGGTCCGGGCCGCCGAGATCCTCGGCCTCAACCGAAACACCTTGCGCAAGAAGATACAGGATCTGGGCGTGGAGATGACGCGGGGCCGTCGCTAGCTGCTGAAGCTTTCACGGCACATAACTGTTGAATTTAGGACACACGCTCCTAAACTCCGCGACGATGTCTTCAGTGGCTTACGCGACGGGATCGGAAGACCCGCCGACCCGGTTCAGCCGGGCCTGGTGGCGGGAGCTCCTGCGGTCGCGCTATCTGACCGGTGGCGGCTATGCCTTGGCGGTCGTCCTGACGGTCGCGGGCGTGGCGTTGGCGTCGTCGCCTCCGAGCACCGATTCCATCAGTACCGCCAGCACCGTGATTCTGGTGGTGCTGGGCTTCAACCTGGTGCTGATCCTGGGTGTGGCGACCGTGGTCGGCCTGCGGCTCTACGACCTGATCGACGCCCGGGCCAGCGACGCCGGCGCCCGCCTGCACCTGCGCTTCGTGAGCCTGTTCTCGGTGGCCGCCGTCGCCCCCGCGTTGATCGTGGCGCTCTTCTTCGGGGTGCTGGTCAATCGCGGCGTCGATGGCTGGTTCAGCCAGCGGGTCCAGACCGTGGTCGGCAACTCGGCCAAGGTCGCCAACTCGTACGTCGAGCAGCAGACCAAATATATCTCCGAACACATCGGACCGATGGCGGCGAACCTCAACGAAGCCGCGCCGGCGCTGGTCCATTCGCCGGTGGCGTTTGGCCATTTCCTGGGCGAGGAGACCAAGGCCAACGGCTTCGCCGCGGCTTACGTGCTGGATCGCGATGGCCGCATCCTGGCGCGCGCCGAGCTCAAGGACGCCCCGCCATTCCTGGCGCCGCCGCCGACCAGTTATGAGGCGACCGACAGCGGCGAGGTCACCGCCCAGCGCTTCGTCTCCGCCGATCTGTTCCGCGCGCTCTATAAGTTGAAGGCCTTTCCTGACGCCTATCTCTATGTCGTTCGTCCGATCGAAAAGGGCATCCTGACCCACTTGATCGAAACCCAGAACGCCCTGGTCTCCTATCGCGACGCCGAGCGGAGCCGCGACCGCATCCAGGCGATCTTCGGTCTCAGCTATCTGGAAACGGCCCTGCTGGTGCTGGTGGCCGCCATCTGGGTGGGCATCGCCGCGGCCAACTCGATCGCGGGCCCGGTCGCGGGTTTGGTCGAGGCGGCCGGCCGGGTGTCCGGCGGCGATCTCGACGCCCGGGTCGAGGCCGACACCGGCCCCGAGGAGATCCGCGCGCTCTCCAACGCCTTCAACATGATGACGAGCGAGCTGCAGTTGCAGCAAGCCGCGCTAAAGGCCGCCAGCCTCGACGCGGAGAGCCGACGTCAGTTCATCGAGACCGTGCTGTCGGGCGTCAGCGCCGGCGTGGTCAGCCTGGACGAGCGTGGCAAGGTCTCCGCCGTCAACAGGCGCGCGGTGACCCTGCTGGGCCTGCCCGACGACGCCCTGGGCGTCGACCTGATCCAGCTCGCGCCCGAGTTCGCGACCGTGATGGAGGCGCTGCAGGAAAGCCGCCCCGACACCGACGTCGAGGTCGACATCATGCGCGAAGGCGAGACCCGCCGCCTGCGGGTGCGCGCGGCCGGTCACGTGGCTCAGGGCCTCGTGTTGACCTTCGACGACATCACCCGACTGGTGGCCGCTCAGCGCAACGCCGCCTGGAAGGATGTCGCGCGCCGGATCGCGCATGAGATCAAGAACCCGCTCACGCCGATCCAGCTGTCGGCCGAACGCCTGCGCCGCAAATATCGCAAGGAGATCGCCAGCGATCTGGAGACCTTCGATCGCTGCACCGAGACGATCATCCGCCAAGTCGGCGACATCGGCCGGATGGTCGACGAGTTCTCGGCCTTCGCCCGCATGCCCGCACCGCGCTTCGAACCGGCCAACCTGACCGAAATGCTGCGCCAGGCGGTCTTCGCCCAGCGCTTCCAGGACGCCGAGATCGAGGTGAAGCTGGAAGAGCCAGGCGGTGAGGATGTCTGGGTGACCAGCGACGAACGGATGATCGGTCAAGTCCTGACCAATATCCTGAAGAATGCCGGCGAGGCCGTTGGCTCGCGACGCTTGGCCGAGCCTGGGCTGCGCGGCCGGGTTACCGCGACCTTGGTCTCGGACGCCGACGATCTGTGTGTAACGGTCGAGGACAATGGCGTGGGTCTGCCCGCCAAGGACCGCGACCGTCTGACCGAACCCTATGTGACCACCCGCGAGAAGGGGACAGGCCTAGGCCTGGCCATCGTCAAGCGGATCATGGAGGACCATGGCGGCAGCCTGGTTCTCACCGACGCGCGCGCGCTCCCCGGAGCCCGCGTGATCCTGAAGTTTCCGACGACAGCGCGCCTGGCCGTCGCGGCCCAGAGTGGCGTTGAGGAGATGATATGAGCGCCGACGTTCTTGTTGTGGATGACGAGGCCGACATCCGCGAGCTGGTGGCCGGAATCCTAGAAGATGAAGGCTACGCGGTCCGTACGGCCGCGGATTCCGATCAGGCCCTGGCCGCGATCCGCGCCCGCAAACCCGCCCTGCTGGTCCTGGACATCTGGATGCAGGGCGGCGGTATGGACGGCCTCGAACTGCTGGACATGGTCAAGGGTCTGGACGCCGATCTGCCGGTGATCATGATCTCCGGCCACGGCAACATCGAGACCGCCGTCAGCGCCATCAAACGCGGCGCTTACGAGTTCCTGGAAAAGCCGTTCAAGTCCGACCGGCTGCTGATGGTGGTCGAGCGCGCGCTGGAAGCCGCCGGCCTGCGTCGTGAGAACCGCCGTTTGCGCACCCAGACCCTGGCGCCTGACGGCCTGATCGGCAAGTCGGCCCCGGCCCAGGCGTTGCGTCAGCTGATCCTGAAGGTCGCGCCGGCCAATAGTCGCGTCCTGGTCTCCGGTCCGCCCGGCGCGGGCAAGGAGTTGGTGGCGCGCCTGATCCACGGCGCCAGCGCCCGCTCTCGTCAGGAGTTCGTGGCGGTGAGCGCCGCAGGCATGGCGCCCGAGCGGCTGGACGTGGAGCTGTTCGGCGAGGAAGGCGAGGGCGGCCGCCCGCGCAAGATCGGTGTGTTCGAACGCGCCCACGGCGGCACCCTCTATCTCGACGAAGTGGCCGACATGCCGCGCGAGACCCAGGGCCGGATCCTGCGGGTGCTGGTCGAGCAGCGCTTCCGCCGTGTCGGAGGCGACAACGACGTCCAGGTCGACGTCCGCGTGATCTCGTCCAGCGCCCGCGACTTGCGTGACGAGATCGCCGCCGGCCGCTTCCGCGAGGACCTGTTCCATCGCCTGAACGTGGTGCCCGTGCGCGTGCCCGGCCTGGCCGAGCGCCGGGAGGACATTCCGGAGCTGATCAACTTCTTCATCGACCGCATCAGCGAGGCGACGGGGCTCCAGCGTCGCAAGCTGGGCGAAGACGCCTTGGCCACGCTGCAGGTTCAGACCTGGCCGGGCAATGTTCGGCAGTTGCGCAATAACGTTGAGCGGATGCTGATCCTGGCCTCGGGCGAGCCGGGCGACGTGATCACGGCCGAGATGCTGGCGGGCGCCGATCAGCCCAGCGCGGGCAACGCCGGCGCGATCGGCGCCGAGCGGATCATTGCCCTGCCGCTGCGCGAGGCCCGCGAACTGTTCGAGCGCGAATACCTGAACGCCCAGATCCTGCGGTTCGGCGGCAACATCTCGCGGACCGCCAACTTCATCGGCATGGAGCGCTCGGCGCTGCACCGCAAGCTGAAGTCGCTGGGCGTCGCCGGAGCCCGGGCGGAAGAGGAAGAATAGATGTCGCGTTTCGCTTATGTGAACGGCCGCTTCGTGCGGCACGGCGAGGCTGTCGTCCATATCGAGGATCGCGGCTACCAGCTGGCCGACGGCGTCTATGAGGTCTGGGCCGTGTTCGACGGCAAGCTCGCCGACGCCGAGGGCCACTTCGCCCGCCTGTGGCGCAGCCTGGACGAGCTGCGTATCGCCCACCCGATGAGCGAAGCGTCGCTGACCCTGGTGCTGCGCGAGGCCGTGCGGCGCAACAAGGTGCGCGAGGGCCTCTGCTATCTGCAGGTGACCCGCGGCGTGGCCAAGCGCGACCATGCCTTCCCCAATCCCGCCGTCCTTCCTTCGACCGTGATCACCGCCAAGTCGGTCGATCGCGCCGCCGCCGACGCCAAGGCCGCTCAGGGGGCGTCGGTCATCTCCGTGCCGGAGAACCGCTGGGGCCGCTGCGACATCAAGTCGATCGGCCTGCTGCCGAACGCCTTGGCCAAACAGGCGGCGCGTGAGCGGGGCGCGATCGAGGCCTGGTTCGTCGACGACATGGGCTTGGTCACCGAAGGCGCGTCATCCAACGCCTGGATCATCGACGCCGAGGGCGCGCTGCGCACCCGCGACACCAACGCCAATATCCTGCGCGGCGTGACCCGCTCCACCTTGCTGGAGGTCATCCGGGAAATCGGCCTGCCGTTCAGCGAAAAGCCCTTCACGATCGCCGAGGCGCAAGGCGCCAAGGAGGCGTTCATCACGGGCGCGGGCTCGCTGCTTACGCCGATCGTCCAAGTCGATGGCGTGAAGCTGGGCGAAGGAAAGCCGGGCGAGGTGGCGACGCGGCTGCGGCGTCTCTATATTGAGCGCGCGCGTCAGAAAGCCGTCTGAGGTCGGAGCAATATTCGGCGCGGGCGGCCTTGCGTCGCGCGACCTTGCGGAAATTTTCACTGAGGGCTTGTCGCTTTCAACGAAAAATCATCTAGCATGGTCTTGTTTGTGTGGGGGGCGTGTGGCCCTCCGAGAACAATGAGAGGGGAACCCCCGATGTCCGCCGAAAAGAAGCAAAACCTTCAGGACACCTTCCTGAACAGCGTGCGTAAGTCGAAGACGCCGCTCACCATCTTCCTGGTCAACGGCGTCAAGCTGCAGGGCGTGGTCAGCTGGTTCGACAACTTCTGCGTCCTTCTGCGCCGCGACGGCCAGTCGCAACTGGTGTACAAGCACGCCATCTCCACCATCATGCCGGCGCAACCCGTTCAGCTCTATGAGCCCAGCGCCGACTCCGACGACTGAGACGATTGTCCAAATCCACATCCAGGTCGATTGACCACGCCGCGCCGATCCTGAAGGCGCTCGTCATCCATCCGGCGCGGCAATTGCGCGGCCAGGCGGCCCTCGAAGCCCGGGATCCCAATGCCCGGCTCGAGGAAGCCGTCGGCCTCGCGGTCGCGCTCGATCTCGAAGTCGTCGAGACCGTGATCGCGCCTCTGCGCGCGGTCACGCCGGCGACCTTGTTCGGCAAGGGCAAGATCGAGGAGTTCGCGGCGATCTGCGAGGTCGAGCACATTGACGTCGCGGTCTTCGACGACCAGCTCACCCCGATCCAACAGCGCAACCTCGAAAAGGCGCTGAAGGTGAAGGTGGTGGATCGCACGGGCCTGATCCTCGAGATCTTCGCCCGCCGAGCCCGCACGCGGGAAGGTCGCCTGCAGGTCGAACTGGCCAGGCTGGAATACGAACGGTCGCGCCTTGTCCGCACCTGGACCCACCTGGAACGCCAGCGGGGCGGCACCGGCAATACCGGCGGCCCCGGCGAAACCCAGATCGAGCTCGACCGCCGCCTGATCCGCGACAACATTCTCAAGCTCAAGAAAGAGCTCGAAGAAGTGCGTCGCACGCGGACCCTGCATCGCAGCGCCCGCAAGAAGGTCCCGTACCCGACCGTGGCGTTGGTCGGCTATACGAACGCCGGCAAGTCGACGCTGTTCAACCGCCTGACCGAGGCCGAGGTTCTGGCCAAGGACATGCTGTTCGCGACGCTGGACCCGACCTTGCGCACCGTGAAGCTGCCCGACGGCCGGCCCGCGATCCTGTCCGACACCGTGGGCTTCATCTCGGACCTGCCGCACGAGCTGGTCGAGGCCTTCCGCGCCACGCTGGAGGAAGTGCAGGAGGCGGACGTGGTCCTGCACGTCCGCGACGTCGCCAATCCCGACAGCGAGGCCCAGGCCCGCGACGTCAAGACCGTGCTCGCCGAGCTGGGCGTGACGTTCGACGAGGGCAAGACCGTCGTCGAGGTCTGGAACAAGGTCGATCTGTTGGGCGAGGAAGAGCGCGAGATCGTCGAGGGCCAGGCGCGTCGCTCCGAAGCCTCGGCGGTTTCGGCCGTCACCGGAGACGGTTGCGAGGCGTTGCTGCGCCGGATCAGCGGCCTGATCGACGACTCGCCGCCGGTCGAGGTCCAGCTCGGCGCCCATCACGGCCAGGCCCTGGCCTGGATCTACCGCAATGGTCGCGTGATGAGCCGCTACGATGGCCCCGCCGGCGAGGTCCGCCTGATCGCCCGCCTCGACGCCCAGGCCTTGGGTCGGTTCGAGCGCCAGTTTCCGGAAGCCGAAGTCCAGGCAGCCCAGTAGAGGGGCTTAGGCCTTCTCGGCCGCCTTGGCGTCGTTCCATAGCGCGTCCATCTCGGCCAGGTCCGATTGGTCCGGCGTCTTGCCGCGCTCGGCCAGCCCGGCCTCGACGAAGGCGAAGCGGCGGGTGAACTTGGCGTTGGTGGCGCGCAGCGCGTCTTCCGGATCGACGTCCAGCTTGCGGGCCAGGTTGGCGCAGACGAACAGGATGTCGCCCAGCTCCTGGCGGGCCTTGGCCATGTCGCCCGCCTCGATCTCGACCGCGATCTCCTCGGTCTCCTCGCGCAGCTTGGCTAACACCTCGGTGGCCGTCGGCCAGTCGAAGCCGACGCGGGCGGCGCGCTTGGTCAGCTTCACGGCGCGGGTCAGAGCGGGCAGGCCGGTCGGCACGTCGTCCAGCACGCCGATCTTGGCCTTGGCTTGCCGCTCCTGCGCCTTGAGCTGCTCCCAGCCGGCCACCTGGGCCGAGAGGTCTTCGTAGGCGTGGTCGCCGAACACGTGCGGATGGCGGCGGATCATCTTGTCGGAAATGGCCGCGGCGACGTCCTTGAGGTCGAACGCCCCTTGTTCTTCGGCCATGCGCGCGTGGAACACGACCTGCAGCAGCAGGTCGCCGAGCTCCTCCTTCAGCTCCGGCAGATCGTTGCGTTCGATGGCGTCGGCGACCTCGTAGGCCTCCTCGACCGTATAGGGCGCGATGGTCGCGAAGGTCTGCTCCAGGTCCCAGGGGCAGCCGCCGTCGGGATCGCGCAGCTTGGCCATGATCTCGACCAGGCGGAAGAGCGGGTGCTGATCGTCATTCTGCGGGGGCGGAGAAAGCGGCATTTGGACTCGGCTGGGCTGCGGGTTGCGCGGCGTCCGCCGCCGCGTCCCGCGCCGCGAGCTGGCGCTGGATCTCGGCGACACGGGTCGCATTCAGCGGATAGCGCAGCATGATCGCCGCGACCAGCAATCCCATCGCGGCGGGTACGACGGCGTAGAGGACGGTGAGGGCGGTCTCGCCGCTCGGCGTCGGCGCCTTGGGGTCGAAACCCAGCCAGGCCAACACCGGAAAGACGCCGATCGCCAGGGCGTAGCCCAGCTTCAGCGTGCCCGTGACGATGGCATAGAGCAGGCCCGTGCGATCGACGCCGCTGGCCAGCCGCTCCTCGTCACCGATGTCGGCCATCATCGAGCGCACCAGCATCGGCGCGGCTGTGTAAGGCAGGCCGGCCAGCACCAGAACGATCATGCCGACGGCCGTATTGCCGGGCGGAGTCAGCACCGCGGCGAACTGCACGATCGCGTAGAGCACCCCGCCGATCGCCATGGCCCCGTGCTTGCCGACTCGCTTGGCCAGAACCGGCCAGATCGGTGCGCCGGCCAGGGCGGCCAGGAAATAGACCAGCAGCAGGATCCCGGCCTGGGCCTTGTCGAAATGCTTGATGCGCTCGAAGAAGAACAGGAACAGCGCCCCGGCGATACCCGGCGCCACGCCCATCAGCAGGTCGGCGGCCAGCAGGCGGCGCACGGAAGGGCGGGTCAGCAGCGCCAGATATTGCTTGATGCCGGCGGCGTGCCGGGCGACCGGCGCGGCCGGCTCGCCGACCACCTTGACCGCCAGCAGCACGGTGATCGGCAGCAAGGCGACGATGAACCAGCCCATGGCGCGGATCCCGGCGGTGTGGTCGCCCTTGGTCAGCGCGACCATCAGCGGCGGCAGGCAAAGGACCAGGATCATGCCGACGACGTTGCCGCCCTGCCACCAGCCGTAGACGCGCGAACGCTGCTGGTAGTCGCTGGACAGCACGCCGCCCCAGGCCGTGTGCGACAGCACGCACATCGAATAGCCGGCATAGGTGACCAGCAACCAGGCCCAGAGATACAGCGGCGTCACGCCCGGCTTGCCCATGAACAGCGCGAAAGCGCCGACGCCCACCACTGGCATGCCGGCCAGCATCCAGGGCCTGAAGCGGCCCAGTCGGGTGCGCGTGCGGTCCATCATCCCGCCGACGAACGGGTCGAAGGCGATGTCGATCAGCCGCACCAGCAGGAAGGCCGCGCCCACCGCCGACAGCGAAAGTCCGACCGTGCTGACGTAGAACTCCGGCAGATAGACCACCAGGGGCAGGCCCAAGGCCGACAGGGGGATGCAAGGGCCGGCGAATATGGCCAGGGTTCCGGACGCCGGCCTCGGCAAAGAGGGTCTGGGCGACGCCGGTCTGGGCGGTGAAGGACGCTCGGACATTGTGTACTCCTCCCCGCGCTGTTGATCGCGCTTGGACTCCACGCCGCTGGGCGGCTGTTTCAAAGAGTGTGCGAGGATTGCTCGCCCAGCGCCAGCGTCTTCCGGCGCGCACGGCTCCGCCGCCTCACGCGGCTTGCCGCTGAAGGGATGGAAAGGGACGCGGAGCGCCGGGCGCCGTCCGGAGTGTGTTTAGTTTGATACCGTTTCGACGAAGCCAGACGCTCCGCGCGACCGTTATCCGCCAGCGTCCCGTCGGGTGGCCCTGTTCAGGCCTTACCGGGACCCGGGCTCCTCCGTTTCCGGAAGCGCCCAGAGGTCGAAGAGAGCGAGCCAATTCAGGCTAAGACACACCCTTTTACCTTCAACCACGCCGACGGCGGGCGGGCCTGGCAGCGAAACCAGGTCCCCGGACCGTCCGAGTATCCCCCTCGGACCTGCACCGCTCGATCGCCCCCCGCCGCCGCAATCGGTCGCTGGCCATGCGCCCTTTCCTCGCGACGAGGTGNCCGGACCGTCCGAGTATCCCCCTCGGACCTGCACCGCTCGATCGCCCCCCGCCGCCGCAATCGGTCGCTGGCCATGCGCCCTTTCCTCGCGACGAGGTGGGGAGAGCATAAGCGAGGTTTCGAGGGGGAGGATGAAAGAGGCTGAACGCTCGTGCCTTCCATCATCCCTCTCTCTGAGAGAGAGGGAGGGGCCCATGCGCAGCATGGAAGGGTGAGTGGTTACACCGCCCACCGATAAATCCTGAAAACTCAGCGAGATGCGCGAAATCCCCCACCGGCTTCGCCTAACCTCTCACCCTCCCACGCCTGCGGCGCGGGCCCCTCCCTCTCTCCTCAGCGAGATGCGCGAAATCCCCCACCGGCTTCGCCTAACCTCTCACCCTCCCACGCCTGCGGCGCGGGCCCCTCCCTCTCTCAAAGAGAGAGGGGTTCTATGCCCGCGCTCCGACGGGCGTTCACCCCTGCGGCTTCAACCTCAACGGCAGGCCCGCCGCCACGAAATAGACCTCGTCCGCCGTCGCGGCGAGCCGCTGGTGCAGGCGGCCAGCCTCGTCGCGGAAGCGGCGGCCCAGCGGCGTCTCGGGGACGATGCCCAGACCGACCTCGTTGCTGACCAGCCAGAGCCGGGCGGGGCAGGCGGCCGCCGCCTCGACCAATTCGGTCGCCGCCGTCTCGACATCCCGTTCGGCCATCAACAGGTTCGACAGCCACAAGGTCAGGCAGTCGACGACCGCTGCCGCGTCGGCCGGCAGGGCGGCGATGGCGGCCGGCAGCGCCAGCGGCGCCTCGACGGTAATCCATGATTCGCCGCGATCGGCCCGGTGCCGCGCGATCCGGTCCGCCATCTCGTCGTCGAACGCCTGGCCGGTGGCGATCAGGACCGGACGCCCAGCGCCGGCGGCGGTTTCCGTCGCTTTCTGGGCGAAGGCGCTCTTGCCGGAACGGGCTCCGCCCAGCACCAGGGTCGCGGTCATGGAAGCTCCACATTGACGGTGTGCGGCGCAGCATATAGGGCTGGCGTCGCGTCAGGCTCCTCGAAAGAGGATTAAAAGGGAACGAGGTTCAAGACCTCGGCTGCCCCCGCAACTGTAAGCGGCGAGCTCTCGCGTCTCATGCCACTGGGGTCAAAAACCCTGGGAAGGCGACGCCAAGAGCATTGACCCGTGAGCCAGGAGACCTGCCCGGCGCGGTCGTTCATCGCTTGGCCGGGGTGCGCCAAACGAACGGGGTCTCCCGAGAAACGACTGTCACAGGACCGCGCGTCGGTCCGAGGCGTACGCGTGGCTTTTTCGAGCTCACGGGTGGGTCGTGGGTCAGCGCGCGGATCGTTTCGAACGGGAAGTAGAAGACCATGATCCGAGCGTTTTTCAGCTCCACCGCCCTAGCCACGATCCTCATCTCAGGATCGGCGATGGCTGACGACCAGAAAGCCCCCGAGGCCGATGTCGCAGGCAAGGTCGGCGCCAATGGCGTCGCCGAGCTTGTCGTGACCGCCACCCGCACCGCCCAGCCGATCGAGAAGGTCGGCGCCTCGGTCACCGTCCTGACGCAAGGCGCCATCGAGGCCAGCCAGGCGATCTCGATCACCGATCTGCTGGCCCAGCAGCCCGGCGTCAGCTTCACCCGCAACGGCGGGCCGGGCACGAGCACCAGCCTCAACATCCGCGGCGCCGAGACCCAGCACACCGTGGTGCTGATCGACGGCGTCAAGCTCAACGACCCGTCCTCGACCCAGGGCGGCTTCAACAGCGGCAACCTGCTGGTCGGCGACATCTCGCGCATCGAGATCCTGCGCGGCGCCCAGTCGACCCTGTGGGGCAGTCAGGCCATCGGCGGCGTGGTCAACATCGTCACCGCCGATCCGACCGCGCCGTTCACCAGCTCGGCCGACGTCGAGGTCGGCGCACGCAAGACCGGCTATGTGCGCGGCGGGCTCGGCGGCGCCACCGACAAGGTCGTCTGGCGTCTCGCCGGCGGCTACTACACGACCGACGGCTTCTCGACCTACAAGACCGGGACCGAGAAGGACGGCTACCAGAACGCCGGCGCCTCGGGCCGGGTGCGCGTCCAGCTGACCGACAACGTCTCGGCCGAGGTCCGTTCGGTCTATTCGCGCGGCAAGAACGACTTCGACGGCTTCGCCGGCGATAGCGCCGAATTCGGCCGCACCAAGGAGCTGGTCGTCTATAGCGGCCTGAACTTCGCCCTGCTGGACGGCCGCTTCAACAACCGCGTCGGCTACGCCTACACCGACACCGATCGCGCCAACTACAACCCGGCGCGTTCCGTGCCGATGACCTTCGACTCGGCCGGCAAGAACAAGCGCTGGGAATATCAGGGCGTGTTCGCGGTCACCGACACCTGGACCGCGTCGTTCGGCGCCGAGAGCGAGCGCTCGCGCATGCGGACCCGTTCGCCGACTGTTTCTCAGCCGCTGATACCGTTCCGCACGGGCAAGGTCGGCGTCGACAGCGTCTATGGCCAGTTGCAGGCCGAGGTGGTTCCGGGCCTGACCCTGACCGCCGGCCTGCGCTACGAGGACCACGACACCTATGGCTCGCACACCCTGGGCCAGGCCTCGGCCGCCTGGGCGCTGAACGAGGGAAACACCGTGCTGCGCGCCAGCTTCGGCCAGGGCTTCCGCGCCCCGGGCCTCTACGAGCTCTACAGCGAATACGGCAATCTGGCCCTGTCGCCGGAAGATTTCGACAGCTGGGACGCCGGGGTCGAGCAGCGCTTCCTGGGCGGCAAGGCTCGCGCCTCGGCCACCTGGTTCCATCGCGAGGCCGACAACGAGATCCGGTTCTTCTCGTGCGTCTCGGCCGCCGATCCGCTGTGCGCCCCGGGCGGGTCGCCGCGCTTCGGCTATTACAACAACGTCCAGAAGACCAAGGCCCAGGGCCTCGAGCTGATCGGCGAGCTGAAGCCGGTCGACGGCCTGACCCTGACCGGCAACTACACCTACACCGACGCCGAATCCAATTCGGGCGCCAACAAGGGCAAGCAGCTGACTCGGCGGCCGAAAAACATGGCCAACCTGTCGGCGACCTATCGCTGGCCGGTGGGCCTGACCACCACGGTGGCGGTGCGTCATGTGGGCAAGACCTACAACAACGACGCCAACACCCAGGTGGTGGCCAGCTACACCACCGTCGACCTGCGGGCCGCCTATCCGCTGAAGGACGGGCTGGAAGTGTTCGGTCGCGTCGAGAACGCGTTCGACAAGGACTACCAGACCATCCTGAACTACGGGACGCCGGGACGCGGGGCCTTCGTGGGCCTGCGGGCGCGGTTCTAGGTTCCGCCGTGGCGTCGTCGATCCCCATCATCGGCGCCTTCCGGCACGGCGGCCGTCTCCGCGAGGCGATGGCCGCCTGGCCGGACGCGCCGCGTCCCTGGCTGGACCTCTCGACCGGGATCAATCCCGAGCCGTGGGCCGGCCAGCGGGCGCCGGCGGACGCCTTGCGGCGGCTGCCGGATCCCGCCGCCCTAGCCGAACTCGAGGCGGTGGCGGCGCGGGCTTTCGGTGTCGAGGACGCAGCGCGCGTGGTCGCCGTCCCCGGGGCGGAAGCGGCCTTGCGGCTGCTGCCAACGCTGCTCGGTGGTGAACGGGTGGCCTTGGCGACGCCGATTTATGGCGGCCATGCCGAGGCCTGGGCCGGGCGGGCGCCGACGACGATCTCGGCGCTGTCGGATCCCGCCGCGCGCGACCTCGACGTCCTCGTTCTGGTCAACCCCAACAATCCCGACGGTCGCCGGATCTCGCGCGCGGACTTGGCCGCCCTGGCCATCGAGCGCTCCGCCGCCGGCCGATGGACTGTCGTGGACGAGTCCTTCGTCGAGGTCGCGCCTGACCTCAGCGTCGCCGATCTGGAGATCGAGCGTCTGATCGTATTGCGGTCATTCGGCAAGTTCTATGGCCTGCCGGGAGCGCGGCTAGGATTTGTCATTGGCGACAACATCTTCGCACGACAACTTCGTGTCCTTCTCGGCGACTGGCCGCTCGGCGCCGACGCCCTGGCTCTGGGCCTCGGCGCCTATGCCGACGATATCTGGCGGGCGACGGCGCGGGCCTGGCTCGCGGTCCAAGCCGCTGAGATCGACGCCGTCTTGGCCGAGGCCAGGCTGAAGACCGTCGGCGGTTGCGATCTCTTCCGCTGGGTCGAGGTTCCCGACGCCCACGCGGTTTTCCAGCGCCTTTGCGAACATGGCGTGCTGACCCGTCCCTTCATCGATCGGAGCGATCGACTTCGGATCGGCCTGCCTTCTCGAAATGATTTCAATCGTTTCCGTCAGATATTTCAGGCGGTGATGTCGTGACCGCGAGCCGACGGGAGGTGGTGGGCGGCGCCCTGGCTCTGGTCGCGCATGGTCCGTCGCCGGCCATTCCGCGCCGGATCGTGTCGCTCAATAGCTGTCTCGACGCCATGCTGGTGCACCTGGCGGATCGAGGCCAGATCGCCGCGCTCAGCCACTATGCCCGCGAGCCGCACGGCTCCACCGTGGCCGCCCAGGCCAGGACCCTGCCGTTCACCTGGGAGAGCGCCGAGGAGGTCATCGGGCTGCGGCCTGACCTCGTCCTGGCCAGCCAGCACTCGGCCTTGGCCACCCGCAACGCGTTGAAGCGCCTGCATGTGCCCGTCCAGCGCTTCAAGGTCCCCAAGTCCGTGGACGAGAGTCTCGGGCAGGTGCGCAAGTTGGCCGGGCTGATCGGCCATGCCGAGCGCGGCGAAGCCCTGGTCGCTCGCATCGAGGCGGCCATCGCCTCGGCCACGCCGGCGCCGGGCGCGCGACGGCTCAGCGCCCTGATCTACCAGCCCAACGGCTTCGCGGCCGGCCCCGGCACCCTGGTCGACGAGGTGATGACCCGGGCCGGTTTCGACAATGTCGCCCGCCGCTATGGCCTCAAGACCTGGGGCAATGTCGGGCTGGAGAGGCTGCTGGCCGATCCGCCCCAGGTGCTGCTGGTCGGCGAGCCGGCCCCGGGCGCGCGCAGCTGGGCCGATCGCGTGATGACCCATCCGGCGCTGACATCGATCGCCGGCCGGATGCGGCAGGTGCGCTTGCCCGAAAAGCTTCTCTACTGCGGCGGGCCGGTGCTGATCGAGACCGCCGCGGCCATGGCCCGAGCGCGCGCCCAGGCGCTGAAGGAGGGAGCATGAGATCCCGATCCCCGTTGATGGTCTGCGGCGTCCTGGCTGCGTTGCTGGTCGTCCTGTTCGGCCTCGGCCTTTGCGCCGGCCGTGTCTGGACCCCGTGGAGCGCCTGGACCTCGCACGGCGCGGACCCGCGCTGGGCCATCGTCTTCGGCCTGCGCCTGCCGCGCACGATTCTGGCGATCTTGGTCGGCGGGGCCCTGGGCCTGAGCGGCGCGGCGCTGCAGGGCTACACCCGCAACCCGTTGGCCGACCCCGGGGCGCTGGGCGTCTCGACGGCGGCGGCGCTGGGCGCGGTGCTGACCCTCTATCTGGGCGCGGCGGGCGAGGCGACCTGGATCCTGCCTCTGGCGGCGATGGTCGGGGCGGGCTTCGGCGTCGCGGTCTTGCTGGGCCTGGCTGGCGTCACCTCAAGCATCGTCACCTTCCTTCTGGCCGGATTCATCATCCAGACGGTCTGCGGCGCGGCGATCTCCCTGGCGCTGAACCTCGCGCCCAATCCTTGGGCGGTGAACGAGATCGTCAACTGGACGCTAGGCTCGCTGGCCGACCGTAGCATCGACGAGGTGCGGATCGCCGCGCCGGGCGTCGTCGTCGGCAGCGTGCTGCTGCTGACCCTGGGCCGCTCACTGGACGCCCTGACCTTGGGCGAGCAGGGTGCGCGGTCGCTGGGCGTGGAGCTCTCCCGCACCCGTCTGCTGATGGCGATCGGTGTGGCGTTGGCGGTCGGCTCCAGTGTCGCGGTGACCGGGGTCATCAGCTTCGTCGGTCTGATCACCCCGCACCTGCTGCGGCCCGTGCTCGGATCGCGGCCTAGCGCGGTGCTCGTCCCGTCATTCCTGGGCGGCGCGGCCCTGACCTTGGCGGCCGACATCCTGGTGCGCATGACGCCGGCGGCCAGCGAGATCAAGCTCAGCGTCGCCATGGCGGCCCTGGGCGGGCCGTTCTTCCTGGCCATGCTGATCTCGATGCGACGGAGGCTGGCGTGAGTTCGGAACAGACCCTGCGCGCGGACGCCCTGACGATCCGGCTCGGCGGCCGTCCGGTCCTGAATGGGATCACCGCTAACTTCATCCGGGGCGAGCTGGTCGCGATCGTCGGTCCGAACGGCGCCGGCAAGTCGACGCTGCTGAGCTGTCTAGCCGGCCTGCTCAAGCCCGACGCCGGCGCGGCCCTGTTGGAGGGCGCGCCGATCGCGACGCTGCCGGGACGTCAACGCGCGCGGCGACTGGCCTTCCTGGCCCAGACGCCCGAGATCGCCTGGGACGTCGATGTCCGCGCCTTCGTCGGTCTGGGCCGGACGCCGCACCTGGGCGCCTTCGGGCCCAGCGCCGAGGACCAGGCGGCGATCGAAGCCGCCATCGCCTCGGCCGGCCTGGAGGCCTTCGCCGAGCGCCCGGTCACGCGCCTCTCCGGCGGCGAACGGGCCCGGGCCCTGATCGCCCGCGCCCTGGCCGGCGAAACCGACTGGCTGCTGGCCGATGAGCCGCTGACCGGCCTCGATCCCGGCCACGCGCTGGACGCTCTGGCCCTGTTCCGCCGCCTGGCCCACGACCTGAGCAAGGGGGTGATCATCACCCTGCACGACCTGAACCTGGCGGCGCGTTTCGCCGACCGGGTGCTGGTGCTGAGCGAGGGCGAGCTCGTTGTCGACGCGCCTCCCGAGGCCGCCCTGACGCCCGAGATCCTGTCGAAGGTCTATGGCGTCGCGGTGCGGCGCCACGCCGGCGAGGGCGGTCCGCTGATCGAAGTGCTCTGCCGTGTCGGCTAGCCCCTGGATCGTGCTCGGCGCCGCGCTGCTGGACGCCGCCGTCGGCTATCCGGACGCGCTGCACCGGCGCATCCCGCACCCGGTTGCGTGGCTCGGGGGACTGATTTCGGCGCTGGAGGCGGGGCTCAATCGCCCGACTTTGAGTGAGCTGGCGCGGCGCATGCTGGGCGTGGCCACGCTGCTGATCATCGTCGGTGTCAGCGGCGGGGCGGGCTGGTTGATCACGCGATACTGTGGGCCTTGGGTGGTCGCCATCGTCGGCGCCCTGGGCCTGGCGCAGCGGAGCTTGTTCGACCACGTTCGCGCGGTCGCCGAGCCCTTGAGCGGCGGCGGCCTCGATGGGGCAAGGACCGCCGTCGGCAGGATCATCGGCCGTGACGTCGAGCGGCTCGACGAGAGCGGCGTCGCCACGGCGGCGATCGAGAGCCTGGCCGAGAGCTTCAACGACGGGGTGGTCGCCCCGATGTTCTGGTTCGTGGTCGGCGGCTTGCCGGGCCTGTTCGTCTACAAGGCGGTCAACACCGCCGACAGCTTGATCGGCCATCGCGAGCCGCGCTGGCGGTCCTTCGGCTGGGCGTCGGCAAGGTTCGACGACCTGCTGAACCTGATCCCGGCGCGAATTGCCGGCGGCCTTGTCGCCCTGGCGGGAGGGAGCGGCTGGCGGATCATGTTCCGCGACGCTGGCAAGCACGCCTCGCCCAACGCCGGCTGGCCCGAAGCCGCCATGGCCGGCGCGCTGGGCGTCAGGCTGGGCGGTCCCGCCTGGTACGACGGCGCACTGTCCGAACACCCCGTCCTCGGCAAAGGCGGGGAAGCCGCTCCGGCCGATCTGGCGCGGGCGCTGCGCATCTATCTCCTTGCTTGCGCGGCGCTCTGGTCGATGTTGCTCGTGGGAGGACTCGCATGGCCGCGCTGATGATTCAGGGATGCGGGTCCGACGTCGGCAAGTCGGTGCTGGTGGCGGGGCTATGCCGGCTGTTCGCCAATCGCGGCCTGACGGTCCGCCCGTTCAAGCCGCAGAACATGTCCAACAACGCCGCGGTCACCGCCGATGGCGGCGAGATCGGCCGCGCCCAGGCGCTGCAGGCGATCGCCTGCCGCACACCGCCGACGGTCGACATGAACCCGGTGCTGCTGAAGCCGCAGAGCGACGTCGGCGCCCAGTTGATCGTGCGCGGCCAGATGGCCGGAACGTGGAAGGCGCGCGGCTATCAGGAGCGCAAGGCCTCCCTGCTGGACACGGTCGTCGAGAGCTTCCGCCGGCTGGAGGCCCAGAGCGACCTCGTCATCGTCGAGGGGGCCGGCAGTCCGGCCGAGATCAATCTGCGCGCCGGCGACATCGCCAATATGGGCTTCGCGCGGGCGGCCGACGTGCCGGTCGTGCTGGTCGGCGACATCGACCGGGGCCACGTGATCGCCGCCCTTGTCGGCGCCCATGTCGTCCTGGACGAGGACGACCGCGCCATGGTGCGCGGCTTCCTGATCAACAAGTTCCGGGGCGATCCCAGCCTCTTCCAGGACGGTCGAGATGAGATTGTTCGCCGCACGGGTTGGGCCGATCTTGGCATGGCCCCATGGTTGGCGGCGGCGCGGCGCTTGCCCGCCGAGGACGCCGTGGTGCTGGACCGCTTCGCAGGTCCCGGCGAGCGCAAGGTCCGTATCGTCGTGCCGATGCTGTCGCGGATCGCCAATTTCGACGAATTCGACGCCCTGCGCGCCGAGCCGGAGGTGGAGTTTGCTTTCGTACCGCCCGGAACGCCTTTGCCGGGGGACGCCGATCTGGTGATCCTGCCCGGGACCAAGGCGACCTTGGCGGACCTAGCGTTCCTGCGGGCCCAAGGCTGGGACATCGATCTGAAGGCTCACGTCCGGCGTGGGGGCCGCGTGCTGGGCGTCTGCGGCGGTTATCAGATGCTTGGCCGTCGCCTGTCGGACCCGGACGGGATCGAAGGCGCGCCGGAGACGGCCGAGGGGCTGGCCTTGCTGGACGTCGAGACCGTGATGACCGGCGACAAGACCCTGCGGCCGGTCGGCGGACGGCTGGCCAACGGCGCGCGGTTCGAGGGTTACGAGATGCACATCGGGCGCACGACGGGCGCGGCGTCGGCGATGCTGACCTTCGACGACGGCGTCGACGATGGCGCGGTGTCTCCTGACGGCTTGGTCCGAGGTTGCTACGTCCACGGCCTGTTCGATCGCGGCGAGGCGAGGGCGGCTCTGCTGGCCGAGCTGGGCGCCCGCTCCGAAGGCGTCGACCAGGCCGTCCGTGTCGACCACGCCCTGGATGAAATCGCCGACGCGTTGGAACGGGCCTTCGACATTCCCGCGCTGGCGGCCTTGGCCGGACTGGAGACCTTCCGATGACCCTTCCGATGGTAACGGCCGTGGACCTGGCGCGCGTCGCGACGCTGCGCGTCTTGATCGACGGCAAGGCCAAGCCGCCCGGCGCCCTGGGCCGGATCGAGGACCTCGCCGTGCAGGTCGGCCTGATCGCCGATGGTCCGCCGCTCGCGCTCGACAAGGCGCTGCTGCTGGTCTTCGCGGGCGATCACGGCCTGACGGTCGAGGGGGTGTCGTCGTATCCGTCCAGTGTCACCCAGGCCATGGTCGCCACGTTCCTGGCCGGCCGGGCCAGCGCCAACGCCCTGGCCAATGCCGTGGGCGCCGAGCTGCGCGTGGTGGACGCCGGGGTCGACGCCGATCTGCCACCGCATCCCAACTTGTTGGCCGAGAAGGTCCGGCGCGGCGCCCGCAACGCCGCCGTCGAGCCCGCCCTGACACCGGAAGAGGTCGCCGAGGCGCTGGAGCGCGGGGCGCGGATCGCCCAAGACGCGGCGCGCGAAGGCTTCGAGGTGTTGGCGCTCGGCGAAATGGGGATCGGCAACACCGCTTCAGCCGCCCTGATCATGCACCGCCTGGCGCCCGCGCCGCTGATCGAGTGCGTCGGGCGTGGCGCCGGCCACGACGACGAGGGTCTGGCCCGGAAACTGGCGGTGCTCGAGCGCGCGGCGTCACGTTCGGGAGCGCTCGAGCCGACGGCGGTGCTCGCCGAGTTTGGCGGGCTGGAGATCGCGATGATGGCCGGAGCGGTGATCGGCGCGGCGGCCGCGCGCCTTCCGGTGCTGGTCGACGGCTTCATCGTCTCGGCCGCGGCCTTGGCGGCGATCCGTCTCGTTCCCGCGACCAAGGCCTATTGCGTGTTCTGCCATCGCTCGGCCGAGCGCGGCCATCAGCGGATGCTGGAGTCGCTCGAGGTTGAACCCCTTCTGGACCTTGGCCTGCGGCTGGGCGAGGGGACCGGCGCCCTGTTGGCTTTGCCCATCGTCCGCGCGGCTTCGCGGTTGCTGAGCGATGTCGCCAGTCTGGACGACGTCCTGAATGGTCGGCTCTGAACATGGCTTGGGCGCGTCATCAGGTCCGGCTGCTGATCTGCGCGGTCCAGTTCCTGACCCGTGTGCCGACGCCTCGGCTCGCGACCTTCGAGCCCGACTGGATCACCCGTTCCGCGCGCTATTTTCCCTTGGTTGGACAGGGCGTCGGCGCGACCTGCGCCCTCGTCCTCGTGCTGGCCGAGCGCGCCTGGAGCGCTCCGGTGGCGGCGGTGCTGGCCATCGCGGTCGGGCTGCTGATCACCGGGGCCTTCCACGAGGACGGCCTGGCCGACACGGCCGACGGCCTGGGTGGCGGCCAGACCGCCGAGCGCCGCCTGGAGATCATGAAGGACAGCCGGATCGGGACCTATGGCGCCTGCGCCCTGGTTCTGGCCTTGGCGCTGAAGGCCGCCGTCCTAGCCTCGACGCCGGTCTGGACGGCGGCCGCGATGCTGCTGGCCGCGCACGGCCTCGGCCGCGCCGCCGCCGTGGTGGTGATGCGGGCGACGCCCTACGCGCCGAGCGGCGAGGCGGGGAAGTGGAAACCCGTCCCCGACGGCGTTCGAACATCCGAAGTCCTGGTCGCGCTGGTGATCGCGAGCTGGCCGCTGGCGCTGCTAGCGCTGGACGCCGCGCTCGCCGGTCTGGCCCTGGGTGGCGCGCTGACGGTTGCTCTGGCCTTGCTGGCCCGTCGCCTGATCGGCGGGCATACGGGCGATGTCCTGGGGGCGGTCGAGCAGGTGTTCGAGGTCGGGTTCCTGCTCGGCGCGGCGGCGCTGGCATGAGGCTGTTGGTCGGTCCGATCTCGGCCGTTCAGCGCCTGTTGAACGACCAGCGAGTCGACCACGTCCTGACCCTGGTCTCGCCAGACGCCGAAGCGCCAGAAGTCGCCGCGCCGCGCACGTTGCTGCGCTTCAACGACATCGTCGAGGCGAGGGCGGGTCTCGTCGCGCCATCGCCGGAGCAGATCGCGACGATCCTGGCGCTGCCCGAAGGTCTCGGCCGCGACGCCACCCTGCTGATCCACTGCCACGCCGGCGTCAGCCGCTCGACGGCCGCGGCCTACATGCTGGCCTGCGCGGCGCGGTCGCCGGGCGAGGAACAGGCGCTGGCGGCCCAACTGCGCGCCGTCTGTCCGGAGGCGACGCCCAACGCGTTGATGGTGGCGTTGGCCGACGAAAGGCTCGGGCGCGGCGGCGCCATGATCCACGCCATCGCCGCCATCGGCCGCGGCGCCGAGGCCTTCGAGGGAACGGTGATCGACTGGTGCCTGAACTAGCGCTTGAACGGGCTCATCGGCAGCTCGATCCGCACCAGCATCCACTTGAAGACCCCACGACGCTCGAGCACGAGGCCGAATTCGCCGTGATCGTCCGTCTTGTCGCGATAGGTCGCGCGGAAGTGGTTGAGGCCCTGATAGGCGTAGTGCGTCTCGGTGTCGGACTTGGCCTTCGGCTGGGGCTTGGGTTGCTCTACAGGCGGCGCGTCTCGGGACAGTTCGATCTTCGACGGCGCCCGGTTGGTGGCGACCATGTTGGCGATCGCGTCGGGGGTCGCATAGGCGTCGACGGCCTTGTCGACCACGCCGACCAGCAGCATCTGGCCGAAGGCGGCGAAGGGGTTGTCGCGCAGTTCCGGATCGTCGGCGAACGACTTGGTCATCGCGGCCTTCAGCTGGCTCTTGAGGCTCTCGCGCACGGCCGGGAAATCGACGCCTTGCTCCAGCTTGTCGCGATCGCCGGCCTTGGCCGCCGCGTTCAGGCTCTGCAAGGCGAAGATCGGCGAGGCGAAATAGCCGGCGACGATAAGCGCCAGGGCGAGGCCCAGGCCGATGGCCAGGATGCGGTTCGTACGAGTCATCAGGTTCTCCCGTCCCGATAGGGGCAGACGGGAGAACCAGGGTCAATCGGCCGTCAGCCGGCGGACGGCCGCGAGGCGCGCAGGATCTCGGTCCAGACCGGAGGCCGCTTGCCCGTGCGCTTCACCAGATCGTCGCGCAGCGCCAGGTAGCGGCCGTCCAGCAGACTGGCCAAGCTGTAGGTCCCAACGCCGTTGCCGACGTCCCACGGATGGGGCGCGTATTCCTTCTGGCCCGAGGCGGCGCGGTCGCGGTCGAACTGGATCTTGGAATTTGCGAACTCGATATGGGTTTTCTCGCCCGAGGCGAAGGCCGCCAGCCAGTCCAGCGACTTGGGCAGGCTGGCGCCGGCCGGACTCTTCCAGGTGAACCAGTCCTCGCCGTGGGCCTGGGCGGCGAGGGCGGCCATCATCAGCGGATCGAGGTTGTAGGTGACGTAGTGCAGGGCGTCGCGCTCGTGGAAGTCGAACATCGAGCCGTCGGCGTACAGGTTGGCCGTGATCTGCTTGCGGAAGGCCTGGCGGGCGCGGTCGATGATCTTGGCGTCGCCGGTCTGGAAGGCGGCGATGGTCGCCAGCTTCACGCGGTGGCTTTGCCAGTTGGTGTTGGCGTTCTTGGTCCCCGCGTCCATGGCGTCGAGATAGCCGATGGCCATCTTGCGCCAGAAGGCGTCGACCTTGGCGCGGATCGGGGCCGGCAGATCCTCCTCGGTCAGGTCGTAGGCCATGACCAGCGTGTCGAAGCCCGTCTCGTCGATCGGGTTGAACGAGATCTGGTAGATGTCGGCCCAGTTCTCGAGATAGCGGCCAGTCGCGTCCAGGAAGCGGCGATCGCCGGTCAGGCGCCAGGCGATGGCGAAGTTGAGCACGATCGGCTGGTCTTCGCGCGCCTTGAGGCTGATCTCGCGGATGCCCTTGCCAGGCAGGGTCCCTTCGGTGTGGGCATGGGGAATGGCGCCGGGCGGACGGTCCAGCGTCGCCGTGGCGCGGGAGACTGCCATCTCGGAAAGGGCGGGAGCGACGGGCCCCTTGCCGAAGGTCGGTCCCAGCAATCCGTAGTCGGCGGCGTGCGACGCGGTTGCGACGGCGGTCAGGGCGCAGGCGGCGAGCCAAGCGGTTTTCAAGAGAGGCCTCCCTAAGCTTTTCGCCGGCATTACGTCGCCGGGCGTTGATCGAAGATATCTGGCCAATAAGGCGGCGTGTCAATTATTGGTCATGCCAATACAAGAATATTGGTCCGACCGACCTTATCATCGTTCAGTTTCGGACAACGGCTAGCCGGTCGATGGCTTTGGCTGAATCGCTTGTGTTGCGGCGTTTTCCTGACCATCTTCCCGCCCTTCCGAGGGAGCCGCGCTTGACCACCAAGAGACCGACTATCGACGACGTCGCCCGGCTGTCGGGCGTGGCGCGCGTGACGGTGTCTCGGGTGCTGAACGGCGGCCCCAATGTGCGCGACGAGGTCCGGGCCCGCGTCATGCAGGCGGTCGAGGCGCTCGACTACAAGGTCAATCCGCAGGCTCGCAGCCTGGCGGGCGGCGCCAGCCGGCTGCTGGCCTTCGTGTTCGCCTCGGACCCCGAGAACGAGCCCAACTCGTACTACGAGTCCGCCCTGGAACTGGGCGCGCTGCGCGCCTGCCTGGCCCTGGGCTACCAGGTCCTGGTCCAGAACGTCCCGCAGCAGACTCCCGACCGCCAGAAGCGGGTGCTGGACCTGATCACCACCCAGCGCTGCGAGGGCCTGATCCTGTCTCCGCCCTACAGCGACGATGTCCCGCTGATCGAGGCGGCCCTGGCCCAGGGGTGCAAAGTCGTCACGGTCTCGCCGGGCGGCCCCGGTCGTGGCAAGGCGGACGGCGTGGGCGTCGACGACGAGGCCGGCGGCTACGACATGACCCGCGAACTGCTGCGCCTCGGCCACCGTCGCTTCGGCTTCATCGCCGGCCTGGAGGGCCACCTGTCGGCCGACCGTCGCCTGAAGGGCTTCCAACGCGCCCTGGCCGAGCAGGGACTGGGGGAGGGGGACTGCGTGGTGCTGCGTGGCGACTTCACGTTCCGCTCGGGCACACACCTGGCCCCGCGGCTGCTGGACCACCCGCTGGCGCCGACCGCCTTGGTCTGCGCCAATGACGACATGGCCGCGGGGGTGCTGTCGGCCGCCCACGCCCGAGGGCTCAGCATCCCCCAGGACCTGTCGATCACCGGTTTTGACGACGCCCCGGTCGCGGCCATCGTCTGGCCGCCGCTGACCACGGTGCATCAGCCCGTGAAGATCCTGGGTCAGCGCGCCGTCGAGATGCTGGTGGCTCGCCTCACCGGAGCGAATCTCGCGCCAGAACCGGTGTTTCTGGAGCTGGAGCACGCCGTGGTGTCGCGGCAGACGACGACGGCGATCTAGATCTATTCCCGACGATTTGGTTTCGTTCTTGACAACGTTGTCGCCTGTATCGCTTATTGGAAGCGCTTCCAATGTCGCTCAGGCGCGTTGATTCACGACAAGAACAAGAAATTCACCGCCGTGGGCGGGAGTTCAGAGGGGAGAGCTGCATGCGAAACCGCACGACGAGCGGACGTCCGTCCATCCGGAAATTCTACGCCACGGCTTCGGTCGCCGCGATCACCGTCGCCCTGGCCGGGCCAGGCGCGGCCTGGGCCCAGACCGCCGATCCGGCGCCGAAGACCGACGACACGGTCGAGGCGATCGTGGTGACCGGCATCCGCGCCGGCATCCAGAACTCGATCAACATCAAGAAGAACGAGACCTCGATCGTCGAGGCCGTCTCGGCCGAGGACATCGGCAAGCTGCCGGACGTGTCGATCGCCGAGTCGATCGCGCGTCTTCCCGGGTTGGCCGCACAGCGCGTCAACGGCCGCGCCCAGGTGATCTCGATCCGCGGCCTGGCGCCGGACTTCACCACCACCTTGCTGAACGGCCGCCAGCAGGCCAGCTCGGGCGACAACCGCGCCGTTGAGTTCGACCAGTATCCGTCGGAACTGCTGTCCAGCGTCGTGATCTACAAGACCCCGGACGCCCAGGTCTCGGGCATGGGCCTGTCGGGCACCGCCGACCTGCGCACCGTGCGCCCGCTGACCTACGGCAAACGCGCCCTGGCCGTGAACATTCGCGGCGAGAAGACGCAAGGCAAGTCGCTGAACGACGACGCCAGCAACTGGGGCGGTCGCTACAGCGCCAGCTACATCAACCAGTTCGCCGACGGCACGTTCGGCGTGGCGCTCGGCTACGCGCACCTGGATTCGCCGTCGCAGGTGAAGCACTACAAGGCCTATGGCTACGAGGCCTTTCCGGGCGACTCCACGACGCCGGACAGCGCCGACGGCGCGCTGATGCTGAACGGCCAAGAGGTCTTCGCCACCTCGCGCAACAACAAGCGCGACGCGGTCATCGGCATCTTCGAGTACCAGCCGAACGACAAGATCCACTCCACGCTGGACCTGTACTATTCGACCTTCAAGCAGAAGGAGACGACGCGCGGCGCCCAGTGGTTCTCCAACCCGTTCGCCGACAGCGCCACCTTCACCGGGGTCACCACCGAGGATCTGGGCGGCTCGAAGTTCGCCGCCGGCGGCACGCTGAACCACGGCGTCCCGCAGCTGCGCAACGACTACAACACCCGCATGGACCAGCTGTTCTCGGCCGGTCTGAACAACGAGTTCCAGCTTAGCGAGAAGACCCGCCTGGTCGCCGATCTGTCCTATTCGTCAAACAAGCGGAAGGAACAGATCATGGAGACGTACGCGGGCTACGGCCGCGGCGTCGGTGGCGTGACCGGCGCCACACCGGATGTGGGCCGGACCTACGACACGATCGGCTTCAAGGTCGCCGACGACGGCTTCTCGCAATATGACGAGGGGCTGAATTACGCCGACGCCAGCAAGGTCACCCTGGGCGACCGCGCCCCATGGGGCGGCTGGGGCCACGACGGCTCGATCCGCTTCCCGCACGTCAAGGAAGACGTCAAGGCGGTCGACATCCGCCTCGAGCACGAGATGGACGGCTTCGTCACCCAACTGTCGGCCGGCGTGAACTACACCAAGCGCGACAAGGGCAAGACGGTCTCGGACAACGACCTGTTCCTGAAGAACGGTCGCCAGCAGGTCTATGTCGACGCGGCCGATCTGGTCGACCCGACCAAGCTGGGTTTCGCGGGCTTCGGCGGCGTGCTCAGCGTCAAGATCGGCGACGTCTGGCGCAAGTACTACAACTGGGCCCCGATCCTCGACGCCAACTACTACGACAAGAACTGGGACATCACCGAGGAAGTCACGACCTTCTTCGGACGCGCCAACTTCCAGGCCGGCGACCTGCGCGGCAATCTGGGCGTCCAGGTCGTCAAGCAGTCGCAGGAATCGAGCGGCGTGGTGATCAACGGCCTAGCCTCGGGCCAGCCGATCGTGCCGACCAAGATCAACGCCAAGGACAGCTATACCGACGTCCTGCCCAGCCTGAACCTGATCTACGACCTGGGCGGCGGCCATCGCCTGCGTTTCGCCCTGTCCAAGACCATGGCCCGTCCGCGCATGGACGACATGCGCGCCAATGTGACCCCGGGCTTCAACTCGCTGGTCTGCTCCAGCCAGCCCTGCGGTCCCGGCACGACCGTGAACCCATGGTCGGCCTCGGGCGGCAACCCGCACCTGCGTCCGTGGGAGGCCAAGGCCGCCGACGTGGCCTATGAATGGTACGTCAGCCCCGCGACCTATCTGTCGGTGGCCGGCTTCTACAAGAAGCTCGACACCTACATCTATCAGCAGACCGGCCGGTTCGACTTCACCGGCATCCCGATCCCGGTCGGGGCCAGCATCCCGGCCGGCACCACGATCAATCCGATGGGTCAGATGACCCTGCCGGCCAACGGCAACGGCGGCACGGTCAAGGGCCTGGAATTCAGCGGCGCGGTCGAGTTCGGCCAGTTCGTCGACCTGCTGAAGGGCTTCGGCCTGCAAGGCAGCCTGTCGCTGACCAAGTCCAACCTGAACCCGACCACCAGCACCGACCCCAAGGCCAAGGTCCGCATCCCGGGCCTGTCGGGCACCGTCTACAACATCACCGGCTACTACGAGCGCGGCGGGTTCCAGGCGCGGATCAGCCAACGCTATCGCTCGGCCTTCAAGGGTGAGGTGGTGCAGCTCTACGCCACCCGCGGCTTCACCGAGATCCTCGCCGACAAGCAGGTCGACGCCCAGATCGGCTACACGTTCGAGGAAGGCCCGATGAAGAACCTGGGCGTCCTGCTGCAGGTCAACAACCTGACCAACTCGCCGTACCGCACTCGTTTGGGTCTCGACGCCGGCGGCACGCAGACCAGCAACGGCGCCACCCTGCCGGAAACCTACGAGAAGTACGGCCGGCAATTCCTGTTCGGCGTGAACTATCGGTTCTAATCAGAGGTCCGGGCCGGTCGCTCTCCAGGGCGACCGGCTCGTCCGACAGGAACCAAGGAGGCGAGGCCTAGGCCTCGACCTTCCGCTCAACGGGAGGCGGGTGGTTGCAACCGCTCAAGAAGATACTGATCGCCGGCGGCGGGTCGGCCGGATGGATGACGGCGGCGCTGTGCTCGCGTCTGTTTCAGGGCCTGTACGAGATCGTCCTCGTCGAGTCCGAGGAGATCGGCACGGTCGGGGTGGGCGAGGCGACCATCCCCGCCATCAAGAAATTCAACGAGTTGCTCGGTCTCGACGAGGACGACTTCCTGCGCAAGACGCAGGGGACGTTCAAGCTGGGCATCCAGTTCAGGAACTGGTGGCGCAAGGGCGAGAGCTATCTCCACGGCTTCGGCGTCATCGGCCAGGACCTGGGCTGGCTGCGCAGCCATCAGTACTGGCTGCGGATGCGCGAGCTGGGACGGGCCCCGGTCTTCGACAATCTCGCCATCAACAACGCCATGGCGCTGCAGGACAAGTTCATGCGGGCTCGCGCGGACATGACCGAGTCGCCGATCGGCCACATCGCCCACGCCTTCCATTTCGACGCCGGCCTCTACGCCAAACACCTGAGCACCTACGCCCAGGCGCGCGGCGTGACGCGGCGCGAGGGCAAGATCGTCGACGTCACCCTGAGGTCCGAGGACGGCTTCGTCCAGTCGGTGACCATGGACGACGGCGAGGTGATCGCCGCCGACTTCTTCGTCGACTGCTCGGGCTTCCGCGGCCTGATCATCGAGCAGGCGTTGAAGACCGGCTACGAGGACTGGACGCATTGGCTGCCCTGCGACCGGGCCATCGCCGTGCCCAGCGAGCGGTCGGAGCATTTCACGCCCTACACCCGCTCGACCGCGCACGACGCCGGCTGGCAGTGGCGGATACCGCTGCAGCACCGCACCGGCAACGGTCATGTCTATTCCAGCCAATATATCGACGACGATGAGGCCGAACGCGTCTTGTTGGCCAACCTGGACGGCGCCCAGCGGGCCAATCCACTGCGCCTGCGCTTCACGACAGGCAAGCGCAAGAAGATCTGGAACAAGAACTGCGTGGCCGTCGGCCTAGCCAGCGGCTTCATGGAGCCGCTGGAGTCGACCAGCCTGCACCTGATCCAGTCGGCCGTGATCCGCATGGTGCGTCTGCTGCCGGACGCCGGCTTCGACCAGGCCACGATCGACGAGTTCAACCGCCAGAGCGACTTCGAATACGAGCGCATCCGCGACTTCATCATCCTGCACTACAAGGCCACCGAGCGCGATGACACGCCGTTCTGGCGTTCCTGCCGCGACATGGAAATCCCCGCGACCCTGCGGCGGAAGATGGACCTGTTCGCCGCCAACGGCCGGGTGTTCCGCGAGGACGACGAGCTCTTCACCGAGGAGAGCTGGATCCAGGTGTTCCTGGGGCAGGGGATCATTCCGCGCGGCTACGACCCGCTGGTCCGCGTGCACTCGGACGAGGACATCGCCCGCTACTTGGCGAACATCGAAACGGTCATCAGCAAGTGCCTGAACGTGATGCCCAGCCATGCCGAATTCGTGGCGCGCGCGTGCCAGGCGCCGCCGCTCGCGGCGTCCTTGGCCGCGGCCCCAGTTCCAACCTCTTAAAGACGCCCACACGGAGTACCGCCATGACGACCGCCGCCCAGCCTTCATCCGCTCTGCGGATCCTGTGCCGGACCACAGCCGCCGTGGCGCTGCTCGCCCTGACTCCGATCTCGGGCGCGCTGGCCCAGGTCATGCCCACCCAGGACAGCGCTCCGCTGGCGGCCCGCGTCAACGACCCGGCCTGGGCGCGGGCCGACGCCCTGGTCAAGCAGATGACCCTCGACGAGAAGATTATCTATCTGCACGGCCTGTTTCCACCCAACACCAAGCCGGCGCCCGCCGACATGATCCCGTCGGCCGGCTACGTGCCGGGCGTGGCGCGGCTGAAGATCCCGACGCTGCGCCAGAGCGACGCCAGCCTGGGCGTCGCCAATCAGGTGGAACAGCGCAAGGGCGACGTCGCCACGGCCCTGCCGTCGGGCCTGGCCCTGGCCTCAACCTTCGAGCCGGACCTGGCCTATGCGGGCGGCGCGATGATCGGCGCCGAGGCCCGCGCCAAGACCTTCAATGTCCTGCTGGCCGGCGGCGTGAACCTGACCCGCGATCCGTGGGCCGGCCGCAACTTCGAATATCTCGGCGAGGATCCGCTGCTGGCCGGCGAGATGGCCAGCGAGTCGATCAGGGGCGTGCAGAGCAATCACATCGTCTCGACGATCAAGCACTTCGCGCTGAATGCCCAGGAGACCGGCCGTCACGTGATGGACGCCCAGATTGACGAGGCCGACCTGCGGGAGAGCGACCTGCTGGCCTTCCAGATCGCCATCGAGAAGAGCAAACCCGCCTCGGTCATGTGCGCCTACAACAAGATCAATGGCGACTGGGCCTGCCAGAACGATTTCCTGCTGAACAGGGTGCTGAAGCGCGACTGGAACTATCCGGGCTGGGTGATGTCCGACTGGGGCGCGGTGCACAGCACGGTCAAGGCCGCTCTGGCGGGCCTCGACCAGCAGTCGGGCCAGGAGTTGGACAGCCAGATCTTCTTCGGCGACGACCTGAAGGCCGCGCTGGCCAAGGGCGAGGTCAGCCAAGCCCGCCTTGACGACATGGTCCGCCGCATCCTGCATGGGGTGATCACCTCGGGCCTGATGGACGATCCGACGCCCGCGACCGCCCAGCCGATCGACTACGACGCCCACGCCAAGGTCGCCCAATCCGTGGCCGAGCGCGGCTCGGTGCTGCTGAAGAACGACCGGAACCTGCTGCCCTTGGCCAGGACGGCCAGGAAGATCGTGCTGATCGGCGCCCATGCCGACGTCGGCGTGATCTCGGGCGGCGGCTCGTCCCAGGTGCGGTCGGTCGGCGGCGCGCCGATCGAGATCCCCCTGAACGGCGGCGAGGCGGCCTCGTTCGTCCGCGTCACCTGGCATGCGTCCTCGCCGCTAGAGGCGATCAAGGCCGCGGCGCCGGGGGCGCAGGTGCTCTATGTCGACGGCAAGGATCCGGCCGCGGCGGCCGCGGTCGCCAAGGACGCGGATGTCGCCGTCGTCTTCGCCTGGCACTGGCAGACCGAGGCCCAGGACGCGCCGTCGATCGCTCTGCCCGAGAACCAGGACGCCCTGATCGAAGCCGTGTCGGCGGCCAACAAGAACGCGATCGTCGTACTGGAGACCGGTGGACCGGTGCTGATGCCCTGGCTCGACCGGGTCGGCGCGGTGTTGCAGGCTTGGTACCCCGGCCAGCGCGGCGGCCAGGCCATCGCCCGCCTGCTGTTCGGCGAGGTCAATCCGTCAGGCCGTCTGGCCATGACCTTCCCCAGGACCGCCGACCAGGCCCCCCGCGCCAGCGCGCCGGGCTTCGAGGAGCAGGCCGTGATCGACGACGCCCGCCGTGCTGGCAAGAAGGCCGGTCCGATCAAGGGCTTCCCGGTGAAGTATGTCGAAGGGGCCGCCGTCGGCTATCGCTGGTACGCTCAGGAGAAGCGCCAGCCGTTGTATCCGTTCGGCTACGGCCTCTCGTACACGACCTTCGGCTATACGAACCTCAAGGTCGAGGACGGGGAGGGGCTGAAGGTCAGCTTCGACGTCACCAACAGCGGCAAGGTCGCCGGCGCCGACACGCCGCAGCTCTACGTCACGGCAGGCCAGCGCAAATCGATGGTCCGGCTGGCGGGCTTCCAGAAGGTCGACCTGGCGCCCGGTGAGACCAGGCGGGTCACCCTGACCGTCGAGCCGCGCATCCTGGCCGACTACGACACCGCCAAGCCCGGCTGGACGATCGCGGCAGGCAGCTACTCGCTCTATGTTGGTCGTCACGCGGGCGACGCCGTGCTCAGCGGCAAGGCGCAGCTCAAGGCCTGGTCGAGGAAGCCGTGATGCGCGTTTTCCTGCACGCTGCCGTCGCGATCGCGGCGCTTGCTTCGACGGCGCCCGCCGTCGCCGCGCCCAAGCTGCGCGCCTGGGTGACCACGGGCGACAAGAGTCAGCTCCTGACCGCCCAGCCGCCATCCGGTGTCGCCGCCGCCAACGAAGTCGCCGGCCTGCCGACCATCGTCGTCGATCCCAAGGAGCGCCATCAGTCGATGGTCGGTTTCGGCGCGGCGATCACCGACTCCTCGGCCTGGCTGATCCAGAACAAACTCTCGGCCCAGCAGCGCGACGGACTGCTGCGCGAGCTCTACGGGCGCGGAGACGGCGGGCTCGGCTTCAGCTTCACCCGGATCACCATCGGCGCGTCGGACTTCTCGCTCGATCACTACAGCCTGGACGACGCGCCCGGCGGCGGCGCCGATCCGACGCTGGCGCATTTCTCGCTGGCGCGGCCGCAGCAGGACGTCTTCCCCACGGTCCGCGCGGCGCTGAAGATCAATTCCGACCTCAAGGTCATGGCCTCGCCCTGGAGCGCGCCGGCTTGGATGAAGACCACCGGATCCTTGGTGAAGGGTCAGCTGAAGCCCGAGGCCTATCCCGTCTACGCCCGCTTCTTCGCGCGCTACGTCAAGGAAGCCGCCAAGGTCGGCGTGCCGATCGACTATCTGAGCATCCAGAACGAGCCGGACTTCGAGCCGGAAAACTATCCCGGCATGCGCTGGCCGGCGCGCGACCGGGCGCGGTTCTTCGGCGAGAACCTCGCGCCGACCTTCAAGCGCGAGAAGATCCGTACGAAGGTCCTCGACTGGGATCACAACTGGGACCAGCCGCAACAGCCGCTGACCGTCCTGGCCGATCCTAAGGCCAAGGCCTTCCTCGCGGGTGTCGCCTGGCACTGCTACGCGGGCGAGGTCGCGGCCCAGGATGGGGTGAGGATAGTTCACCCGGACAAGGACGCGTTCCTCACCGAATGCTCGGGCGGCGAATGGGCGCCTAAGTTCGACGACAGCTTCTCGTGGATGGTCGAGAACCTGATCATCGGCTCGACGCGCGGCGGTTCGCGCGGTGTGCTGATGTGGAATCTGGCGCTGGACGAGACGTTCGGCCCGCACGCCGGCGGCTGCAAGGATTGCCGAGCCTTCGTGACCATCGACAGCCGGACGGGCGCGGTCACCCGGACGCAGGAATACTACGCGTTCGGCCACGCCAGCCGGTTCGTGAGGCCCGGCGCGGTGAGGATCGGATCGCCCGGCAAGCTCGGCGATCTGCGGACCGTGGCGTTCCAGAACCGCGACGGGACTCGGGTCCTGATCGTCCTGAACGTCGGCGCTCAACCGGGGATGTTCGCCATCACCGAAGGCGGGCGCGCGTTCAAGGCGTCGTTGCCGGCGCGTTCTGCGGGCACCTTCGTCTGGTAGCTCGTAGCGTACCGCGCCCGCTGACCATCCGCTGATCACAGGCGGAGGGGGATTGACATCCATCGTTGATCTGAGATTGATATCGATATCAATTGCAAATCAGTGGACGTCGAGCGCCTGGCCGATCGGCGAACCTCCAATTGATAACGATATCATCGCCCTCGCGGCGCTGAGCTCGCTTCGGCCATGGCTCGGGTGATCGCATCACCCCGGCCCACGAACTCGGACGAACGTCCGAAAGGGGAGGAAACATGAGTGATCACAACACTCGGCGTGGCTGCTGCCGCGCCTTGCAAGTTTCTCACAAGGCCTTGGCCTTGGCCATTGGCGCGAGCGCCTTGATGGCGTCGGTCGCATACGCTCAGGCGCCTGTGGTCCAGTCGCCGGCGAAGGCCGAGAGCACCGCCGTCGACGAGGTCATCGTCACCGGCGTCATGGCCGGCACCGCGGCCAAGAAGGCGAACGTCTCGTTCTCGGTGTTGTCCGAAGACGACATGTCCAAGTTCACGCCGATCAGCGCCGACGACATGCTGCGCGACATGCCCGGCGTGGTCGTGGAGTCCAACGACGGCGTGGCCCGAAACGAGGTCTTCACGCGCGGTATGACGATCGGCACGGGGGCCAACACCTCAGGCTATTTCTGGACCACCATCCTGGAAGACGGCTTGCCAGTCGTGCCGTTCAAGTTCAGCGGCTTTCAGGACGGCTACTTCTATCGGGCCGACATCTCGACCAGCCGGGTCGAGTCGGTGCGCGGCGGCTCGTCGGCGACGGGTGTGACGACGTCCGTCGGCTCCACCTTCAACTACATCACCGGCCGGGTGAAACCTGGCGCGATCATCCAGACCCGCATCGGCTTCGAGGGCGAAGACCTTCACCTGTCCTGGAAGCAGGTCGACGCCTCGTACGGCTGGATCAACAAGGAAGGCGACTTCGGCGTCGGCCTCAGCGGCTTCTACCGCCGGTCCAACGGCCAGGTGAACCCGGGCTGGGACCTGAACCACGGCGGCCAGTTCAAGCTGAACCTGTACAAAGACTATCAGACCTCGAACGGGTCGGGCTCGATCAACGTCGTCTACAAGCATCTCGACGACACCAACGCCGAGCTGACGACCTTCCAGCAGCCGACCTACGGCTACCAGAACGCGCAGGAAATCCCGGGCTTCGGCCGCGACGTGAACCTGTTCATGAACGGCGGCGAGCAGACCGTTCCCGGCGCGTACGAGGACAAGTCGCACACGCTCGACCCGTCGGCCGGCTATCGCTATCAGCAGGACGCCGTCTGGCTGCGCTGGAACCACGACACAAACGGGCCCTGGAGCTTCACGGGCGCGCTTCGCCTGCAGAAATCCCAATATCGGGGTCAGTCCTACAAGC
This sequence comes from Caulobacter sp. Root343, assembly GCF_001425745.1. GTDB lineage: Bacteria > Pseudomonadota > Alphaproteobacteria > Caulobacterales > Caulobacteraceae > Caulobacter. The sequence goes on from NZ_LMDF01000007.1 coordinate 497,278, forward strand.
CCCAGGGCCTGGCCTCGCTGGCCTCGGCGGCGGCGACGCGCGAGCGGTATGGGCTGAACGTCAACAATCTGGACCGCACGCCCGGCTACTACGAATACTACAACGCGGCCGGGGCCCTGGTCGCCAGGGTCGCCAACAACGTCAACGGCTCGCAGCTGGGCGTGAACTATCGCACGGGCGCGGCCTGTCCTCGGGTGACGGCGACCACCTGGCAGGCCAACAGCCTGTGCCTGGTCTCCAACGCCCTGCCGAACCGAGACATCGACATGCGCGGCGGTCTGGTCACCGCCACCATCCCCACCGCGGCCGGGGTCTACAACTCCGGCGTGGTGCCCGTCGCCAGCGCCTCGCAGGACCTGATCCTGCAGACGCGAGCCGAGGACAACGCCCGCCAGTCCACCGACTATATGGGCAACTTCACGGCCACCTATCGTGGCGACAACTACAGCCTGAACCTGGGCGTCTACGTGTCGCGCTCGGAACAGCAAAACGACAACTGGGCCAACGGCCTCGGCATCTCGGCCTGGGCCGACGGCCAGGTCCAGAACCTGAACGTCAAGTACGTCACCGATACGGGAACGACCTACCAGCTGACCGACGCCGGCGGCTGGGGCTCGTACGGCAGCGGCCTGTTCACCACGGTCTCGCAGCGCGCCAAGATTCGCGAGATTTCGCCCTATCTCGGGGCCGCCTGGTCGCCGGGCAAGTGGGACTTCAACGGCAGCGTCAAATACCAGCGCTTCGACGCCAAGACCTATTCGGAGACCTGGGACACGCGCAATTCCGGAGCGGCGTCGCTGACCAATGGCGGGCTCGATGGCAATCCGCTGACCGTCTACGACAACATCTACATGACCAAGACCGCGACCAAGGTCATCCAGGCGGACAAGCATGTCGGCACCTGGAACTACAGCGTCGCCCTGGGCTACAACTTCAACGACCACAACAAGGTCTATTACCGCTACACCGACGCCAAGCAGCCGGCCGCCGGCGTCATCAACCGGTACTCGACCGCCGCGACCCTGGTGCGTCCGCTGGGCCCCACGGCCTTCATCAAGGGCCACGAAGCCGCCTATACGTTCGGCGATCGCAAGTTCAACGGCCAGATCACCTACTTCTACCAGAACTTCGCGGTGAACGATTACCCGACGGCGGTCGACAAGGACAATGTCTCGACCTACCTGCTGCCGGAGAATTTCAACCGGTACTTCACGCGTGGCGTCGAGGCCTGGGCCAAGTGGCGGATCACGCGGGCTCTGGAATGGAACCCATCGGTCACCTTCCTGAACGGCAAGACCACCGAGGCCTATACCTGGCTCAACACCGGCGCCAACGGTCTGGGCGTGGACGACGACGTGCTTCGCGTCGACGCCGGCATCCTGGCCCGCTCGCCCAAGTGGACGGTCAGCAACACGGTTTCCTACAGCTTCAAGGACTTCCGCTTCAATCTCCGGCACCGCTGGATGGACGTGCGCAAGCTCAACAACAACTCGCTCGACCACCGGTACCTGCCCAAGCAGGACAATCTGGACGCCTCGGTCCAGTACACCGGCATGAGGAAGACGCTGATCACCTTGGACGTCCGCAACGTGCTGGATAAGCAGTACGTCTCGGCCTACGACCCGATGATCAGCAGCAATCTGCCCGCCAACGTCCAGATCTACGACGTCGTCCAGCAGTTGCCCGAGTCCGGCTTCCTGCTGAAGCGCAACGCGCCGCGATCGGTGTGGCTCACCGTCCGAAAAGAGTTCTGATCGATCGCCCCTCCAACTTGGCGACGAGGGATCGGAGAGCCGATCCCTCGCTTTCTTCGAGGTCACCGCGCATGGACGAGCTGCCAGCATGACCGACCACGATCTCAGACTGGTCGCGCCGTTCAGCCCGACGATCATCAAGGCCACGATGAGCGCGGCGATGGTCGATGCGCTCAATGCGCGGCTCGACTTCATCCTGGCTTCGGACGGGGAGGCGGCCGCGCGCGACTGGTCGGCGCATCTGGCCGGCGCGGTGAGCGCCGAGATCCGGATCACCGACATCCTCCTGGAGCTGCCGGCGCTGCGGGACTTTCTCTACGACGTCGCGCGGACCTATGCCTATCGGTGCGAGAACGCGTTGCTTCACTACGGCAACTACGACCGCACCGAAGAGCTCACGGACAAGCGGCTCGAGGTCCAGATCAAGGAAGCCTGGGTCAACGAGATGGTCGCGGGCGACTACAATCCCGCGCATTTCCACCAGGGATGCCTGTTCAGCAGCGTCGGCTTTCTGCGCGTGCCGCCCGGCTATGAGGCGGAGTTCCAGGCCGACAAGGCCCGTCAGAACACCGCCGGCTGCCTACAGTTCATCGACAGCCGCAGCGCCGTCGGTGTCCGCAACCTGTTCACGGTCAAGCCCGTGGTCGGTGAGTTCTACCTATGGCCGTCGTGGATGCTGCACTGCGTCTACCCGTTCAAGAGCCCGGGCGTGCGCCGGTCCATGGCCGTCAATCTGGCGCTGGTCTGAGGACGAGTGAAAAGAAGCGTATTCGGGGAGATGGACGTGAAGATCCGAGCCAAGACCGTCGCCTGCCTTGCCTTGGCCATCTCTCTTCTGGGAGGGACGGCCGAGTGCCAGACGCTGCGCGGCGGCCACCCTTACCTGACCTTCAGCGACAAGCACGTGAAACAGTTCAAGGCGCGGGTGGGCGAGGATGCTGACGCCAAGGCCGCCTGGAGCCGGGCGCGCGCCAAGGCCGACGAAGCCCTGACGCGAAAACCCGCCAACGATCGCGAGCTGAACGCGGCGTTGATGGACCTGTCCCTGGCCTATCGCATGACTGGCGAGCGCCGCTACGCCGACCGCGCCAAGGCCTTGCTCGACATCTACGCCGGCCGCGCCAACTGGGTGACGGACAAGCCGCTTCTGGCCCGGACACCGGTCTGGAACTCCGACCTCGGCATGGGGACCAGCGCCTATGTCTACGGTCTGACCTTCGACGCGATCTATGACGCCCTGACGCCAGGCGAGCGACGCCGTTTGGCCCAGGCCCTGGTCAAGGGCGCCATCAAGCCGACGCTCGCCGACTGGGTGGACGGCGCCGATCGGATCCACAGCCTCGACACCATGGGGCACAACTGGTTCAGCCACATCGTGTTCGGCGCGGGCGTGGCGGCCATCGCCGTCAAGACCGAGGAACCCCAGGCCGACGCCTGGATCCGGCGCATCGACGAGGCCGCCGAGGAATGGGCCAACTACGACGGCAGCGCCATCGAGACCAAGCCCCGGCATTTCGCGGCCAACGGCGCCTTCGTCGAGAGCATCAACTACGCCGACTTCGCCGCCGAAGGTTACCTGCGTTTCAAGCGCGCATGGCTGGACGCGTTCACCGAAAAGCCCGCCCCGACGCCGCGCCTGGCCGGGATCGCCGACTACTTCATCCAGAACGTCTACCCGACGGCCTCGGGCGCGCTGTCGAGCAACTTCGGCGACGGCAATCCGACCGCCAGCGGCGCCAATGCGATCATCAACCTCTGGGCCACCGGCGACCAGCAGCCGCGCTATCTCTGGTACCTCGACACGGTCGCGCCCAACCCCAACCAGAACGTCTTCGATGCGCCGGAGAACATGGTGCTGTGGCCAGCCGCCAAGGCCCGAGCCGGCGCCGCGCAGGGCCCGGGCCTGCCGACCAGCTGGATCGACAGCGACCTGGGTTCGGCGACGATGCGGTCGTCCTGGTCGCCGGACGCCACCTTCCTGGCGCTGCGTTCGGGCTTCACCTGGAACCACAACCACGCGGACGCCGGCAGCTACATCCTCTGGCACAGGGGCAAGCAGCTGCTGATCGACTCCGGCAACAGCAACTACGCCCGCCCCGAATATGACGGCTATTACCGCCAGAGCGTGGCCCACAACGTCGTCACTCTGGACGGCAAGGCCGAGCCGGCCAGCAACACCTATGACGGCTCGCATTTCGTGGGGCGGGTCGACCATCTGGTCGACGCCGGCGACCTCCGCTTCGTCTGGGCCGACGCGACAGGCCCCAACGCCAGGACCTTCGAGCGCAAGTACAGAAGCTTTCTCTGGCTTGGCGACACGATCCTGGTGATCGACGACGTGAAGGGCTGGGAGCCGGGCCGGTTCGAGTGGCTGCTGCACTACGAGGGCGAGGCAAAACGGCAAGGACAGGTGATCACCGTCAAGAACGGCGACGCCGAGGTCGCCGTGCGGCCGCTGTTTCCCGAGACCCTGCCCGACGCGGGCCTGCCTACCGATTATCCCGAACTGCTGGGCATGGCCGAGGGCAAGGGGCTGAAGGACCACGCGCCGGACGAACCCCAACCCTATCTGCGCCTGCAGGCGCCGGGCGTCACGGATCGCACCAAGTTCGTGGTCGCTCTGACGCCGAACGGCGCGGGGCCCGCGCCCCGGATCGAACGCTTCGAGACCAAGGACTATCTGCTGGTGAAGCTCCACCAGAAGGGCGAGGTCACCGAGGTCTATTTCAACTTGCTGGCCGACGGGCGCGTCCGGCACCGCAACGCCAACGCCAATCTCGGCGGCTGGGAGACCGACGCCTACATCCTGGCCCTGACCTATCCCGAGGGCGGCGGTCCCCAGAGTCCGAGACGCTGGTTCGTCGCCGATGGCAGCTATCTGCGCCGGGACGGCCGCGTGGAGCTGGACTCGCTGTCCAAGGCCTTCGTCGTCAAGGCGCGGACGGGGCAGGGCGTGACCGCCAGCATCGAGGGACAGCCGACCTATGCGATCCGCCTGGCCTGCGACGGCGCGCGATCGGTGAAGATCGATGGCGTCGCCAAGGCTTGTGACCGCGACGTAGCGCTCGTCCGTCGCTCCGTGGTGATGCGCTAGCTCGCCCATTGGTCGCGAAGCTTATTGATAGCGCTACCACTAATCTCTAGCCTCGCGGCTGAACAAGGCCGGCCGTGGGCGAAGATCCGCGTCGGCGAGGAAGCGCAAGAGGAACTCTAATGGACCGCGGAAAGTATCACGCCTGCACCTGGCCAGCGTTCGAAGGCCGGCGCGTCTCCCGTGGATCATCGCGAAGGTCTCGTTTAGCTCCCGTGCTCGCGGGCCTCGTCATGGCCTTTTGCGCCGCTGGCGACGCGGCGCTCGCTCAGGCTAGCGCCTCCGCGCCCGTCGTGCGCCAGGACGGGGACGGCCTTTCGGTTCGCACCGCCCAGGGCACGGTCAATGTTCAGATTTGGGGCGACAGTATCGTCCGCGTCCGACGCTATCGCGGAGCCGCGCCCGACCGCGCCAGCCTGGCCGTCGTCCTGCCTCGACCAGCACAGCGGTTCAGCGTCGCCACCACATCCGCCGGGGTCGAGATCATCACGCCCGCGCTCAAGGTGATGGTGGCGCGCGACGACGGCGCGGTGTCGTTCAGCGACGCGGCCGGAAACCTCTACACCCGCGAGGTCCTCAAGCCTGGAGACGACGGCCTGGCGCCGTCCGTGAACGCCGCGCCCGGCCTGTTCTCGGCCCGGCAGGCGTTCGAGATCTCCGGCTCGCAAGCCTTCCTGGGCCTGGGTCAACACGCCGACGGCGCCATCGACCGCCACGGGCGTCACGTGCTGCTGCAGCAGGTCAACACCGACGTCGCCGTGCCGATGCTGTGGTCGACCAAGGGCTATGGCGTCCTGTGGGACAACGCCTCGGTGACCACCGTAGATGTCGGGATCCCGCAGGCGTCGAGCCGCCTGGTGTTCCAGTCGGAGGCCGCGCGCGACATCGACTACTACTTCATCGCCGGCGCCGATCCCGACGCGGTGATCGCCGGCTATCGCCGCCTGACCGGCGCGGCGCCGATGATGGCCCGCTGGACCTGGGGCTTCTGGCAATCGCGCGAGCGCTACGCCTCGCAGGACGAGCTGGTCGGCATCGCCCGCCGCTATCGCGAGATGAACATCCCGATCGATGCGGTGATCCAGGACTGGCAATACTGGGCGCCAGGCCAGTGGGGCTCGCACCAGTTCGATCCCGCGCGCTATCCCGATCCGAAGAAGATGCTGGCCGACCTGCGCGCGATGGACGTGCACGCCATCGTCTCGATCTGGCCTCGGCTGGACACCGACCTGGCCAACACCAAGGCGCTCGACGCGGCCGGCGTGCTGTTCCCGCCGACCTATCGCAACGTCTATCCCGCCGGCTTCGGCCGCTGGTACGACCCGTACGGCAAGGCGGGCCGTGACCTCTACTGGTCCCAGGTCTCCAAAGGCATGACGCCGATCGGCTTCGACGGCTACTGGCTGGACGCCAGCGAGGCCGAGCTGGGCGGCGACTGGGGCGAGATGCGGACCCTGAAGACGGGCGCGGGGCCCGGCGCGGAGGTCTACAACGCCTACCCGCTGATGCACACGACCGGGGTCTATGACGGCCAGCTGAAGGACGCCCCCGGCAAGCGGCCGTTCATCCTGACGCGCTCGGCCTGGCTGGGCCAGCAGCGCAACGCGGCGGTGACCTGGTCGGGCGACATCCATGGCGACTGGGAGGTGTTCCGTAAGCAAATCCCGGCGGGCCTGAACTTCGTGGCCAGCGGCATTCCGTATTGGAACACCGACATCGGCGGCTTCTTCGGCGGCCAGCCCGGCGACGCCAACTATCGCGAGCTGTTCGTGCGCTGGTTCCAGTTCGGCGCCTTCACCCCGATGTTCCGCGTCCACGGCACCGGTCCGGCCAAGGAGATCTGGCGCTTCGACGAGCCGGCGCAAGCGATCCTGCGGCGCTATGTCGAGCTGCGCTACCGGCTGCTGCCCTACATCTACGCGACGTCGTGGAGAGTGACCGACCAGGGCTACACGATGATGCGGCCGCTGGAGATGGACTTCGCCGCCGATCCGTTGGCCCATGGCCTCGCCGACCAATACATGTTCGGGCCCAACCTGCTGATCAGCCCGGTGACCCACCCCAAGGCCGAGACCCGCACGGTCTATCTGCCGGGCAAGGCGCCCTGGTACGACTTCTGGACCGGCCATCGCCTCGCCGGCGGCTCGACAGTGACGGCGGCCGCGCCGCTCGATCGCCTGCCGATCCACGTGCGGGCCGGCGCGATCCTACCGCTGGGGCCAGTCGTTCCGCACGCCGAGGCCGGCGCCAACGCGCCGCTGGAGATCCGCGTCTATCGCGGGGCGGACGGCGCCTTCACCCTCTATGACGACGAGGGCGACGGCCAAGGCTACCGTCAAGGGCGGCGGGCGACCATCGACCTGCGGTGGGACGAGGGTCGGCGGACCCTGACGATCGGCGCACGGAACGGGACCTATCCCGGCATGCCGCGCGAGCGGACCTTCAACATCGTGTGGGTCGGCGACCAGAACGGCGCCGGCGTTGCCGCCGGAGCGCCCGCGAGCGCGGTCCGGTACCTTGGCCAGGAAACGGTGGTGGTCGCGCCCTAGTCGATCTGAGCGACTAGCGGGCGCATCGCTGGCGGTGAAAGCCGCCAGCGATGCTGTCTTCCGGGTGAATCAGAACTTGCGGCTCAGGCTGAGCCCCCATTCGCGGGGACGCCCGAAGCTGGCCTCCTTCAGCCCGAAGCCGCTGGAGGCGTTGCCGGACACCATGTAGCGCTCGTCCGACAGGTTGGAGCCGAACAACGCCGCCTGCCACATCCGGTCGGGCGAGGCATAGGCCAGCCGCGCGCCGAACAGGTCGTAGGCCGACTGGGTCAGGTCCGGATCGTTGGCCACGTCGTTGTAGACGGTGCTGTAGTGCGTCCAGTCGACCCGGGCGGTCAGGCGACCGCCGCCCGCCAGCTCGCGGCCGTACTCGACCCCGCCGTTCAGCGTCCATTTGGGCGCCTTGACGAAGTGTGTGGCCAGGGTGATCGGCAGCACCTGACCCGCCGCCAGGCCGGAGCCGACCTCGGTATATTTGGCGTCCATGTAGCCGCCGCCGAAGTTGAAGCTCCAGTTGGCGGTCGGCTTGGCTTGCAGCTCGACCTCGACGCCCTTGACCTCGCCCGCCGCGGCGTTGGCCACGAAGTTGCGCGGCGTCTGGTTCACCGTGACCTGGATGTCCTGATAGTCGCTGAAATAGCCGGCGACGTTGAGGATCAGGCGCCGGTCCAGCCAGGCGGTCTTGGCGCCCGCCTCATAGGTGAGCAGGGTTTCGGGCTGGTACTCGGTGACCTCGCTGGCGTCGTTGAGCGGCCGGGCGTTGTAGCCGCCGCTCTTGAAGCCCTTTCCGATCGATCCATAGAGCAGGATGTCGGGCGTGGCCTTGAACTCCAGCCCGACCTTGGGCGTGAAGGAGTTCCACGACCCGCTCGGGGCCACCTGGGCGATCACGACGCCGTCGCGGATGCGGCGATGGTCGAGCACATAGTCCTTTTCGTCGCGGTTATAGCGGGCCCCGACCGTGGCGCTCAGCCGGTCGGTCAGGGTCAGGCTGCCTTGGGCGAACAGGGCGTAGGTGGTGCTGGTCACCTTGGTATAGACCGCCGCCGAGGGGCTATAGGGCGGCGGCGAGGCCCCGGGCGCCAGGCCGAGCGCCAGCTTGGCGTAGCCGGAATCGGTGCCCCGCTCGCGGAAGACATAGGCGCCGGTCACCCAAGTCAGGCGATCGCCGAACGACTGGCCGCTCAGCTGGAACTCCTGGCTGTATTGCGCCTGGACGTCGTGGTTGAAGGTCTCGCGGAAGGTGAAGGGCGTGTTGTCGCCGTCGCGGGCGAAGGTCGCCTTCAGGCCGCGCACGGCGCTGATGCTCTTGAAGCTGACCGCGCCCAGGTCCCAGTCCACGGTGGCCGAGCCGCCCCACAGGTCCAGGTCGTTGATGTTGGGGCCCGTGCCATAGGTCGTGAACGGGCTGTCGGTCAGGAACGAGGTGTTTAGCGACTTGGCCCCGTTCGGCGCGGTGATCCCCAGGCCGGGCGCGATATAGGTGTTGAAGTTGCCCATGAACGGCCCGACCGCGAACCCCGGGACCGCGCCGATCACCAGCAGCTTCTGCGGTGCCGAGTGTTCCCGCGCCCGCGTGTAGTCGGCCGACAGGTTGACGGTGACCGCGTCGGAGGCCTCCCAGCGCAGCTGGGCGCGGGCGGCGGTGGCGTTGCGATCGCCCAGGTCGTCTCCGGCCAGCAGGCGCTTGCCGTAGCCGTCGCGGGTAAGCCTGGCGGCCGACAGTCGGGCCGAGACCTTTTCGCTGAGCGGAATGTCGACATGAGCCTTGACGTCCAGCCGGTCGTAGCTGCCGGTCACGCCCTCGATCTTGCCGCCGAATTCGTCCTTCGGCTGGTCGGTGGTGATGATCACCGCGCCGCCGATGGTGTTCTTGCCGAACAGCGTGCCTTGCGGCCCGCGCAGCACCTCGATGCGGCTGACGTCGAAGGCGTCCAGCGTGCCGCCTATCGAGCGCGCGTAGTAGACGCCGTCGACATAGACGCCCACGCCAGGGTCACTGAAGATGGCGAAGTCGTTCTGGCCAACACCACGAATGAAGACGGTGGCGTTGTAGTTGCCGCCGCTCAGCGCCGCCGCGCCATCGAAGCGGATGCTGGGCGCGAACTTGGCGATCTGGTCGACGCTGTCGACGCCCCGGCTTTCCAAGGCTTCACCGGCCAGGGCGGTGACGGCGACGGGGGTGTCCTGCAGTCGCTCCTCGCGGCGGCGAGCCGTGACGACCACTTCCTCGATCTGGACGGTGGGCGCCTCGGATTGTCCGGAGGCGAAGGCGGGGGATGCGATCGTCTGGGCGCCGGCGGCGGCGCAGATCAGCAGGCCTCCGGCGCGCAGCCGGCCGGAGATATTCCCATTCCTGGGCATCTGTTTCCTCCTCGTACGATGTTTTTCTCGACGAACCCCCGAGAGGCTGTCGGCAACACGCATTTTGTTATGAGTACTAATTATTTCAGAGCATGAATGTATGCGAGATTCAATCGGCGATGCGCGGGTTGAGGGCGTTCGGAGAACCTTGTTGCGCGGGGGTCACTAAAACCCGGCTCGTTCGGCTCGACGCGAAACCGCGCGGCGTGGCGCCGGGGCAGGAACAACGCTAGAGAAGCGGGATGATCGACGCGGCCGAACGTAAGGAACCGATGGATGAGGGCGTCTCGCTGGGCGGCCTGGAAACCACGGTCGGATTTGTGCTGCGCCTGGCCCAGGTGGCGGTGTTCAAGGATCTGCTGTCGGCCCTGAAACCGTTCGACCTGCGCGTCACCGACTTGTCGGTGCTGCTCGTCATCGAGGCGACGCCCGGCCTGCAGCAACGCGCGATCGGCGACGTGCTGCGCATCCAGCGTCCCAACCTGGTGACGATTATCGATCAGCTGGAGGCCCGCGGGCTGGTGCGGCGCGGTCCGGTTCCGGCGGACCGCCGAGCCTATGCCCTGTCCCTGACCGTCGAAGGCGAAGCGTTGCTACAGCAGGCGAAGCGCGCGCACGCCCAGCACGACCGCAAGGTCCTGGACGCCCTGGGCGACCTCGACAAGGAGCGGATGTTGGCCGCCCTTGAACGGATCGCCGCGCTCTGATCTGGAACGCCCGGCGCGACCGACGAGGGCGTCGGCCGCGCGCGGAACGTCAGTCTTCCGAAGTGGGGCGCGCCGCCAGCCAGAGGCAGATCAGGCCGCCGACGACGATCACCGGCAACAGGGCCAGAAGCACTTGGTTGGACGAGCGTCCCGCGCCGATCAAGGCGGCGGCCAGCAGCGGGCCCGCGGCGGAACCGAGTCGTCCCATGACCACGGCGGCGCCGACGCCCGTGCCGCGCAGTCGGGCGGGATAGAAGCCCGGGGCCAGGCCGTAGACGGCGGACTGTACGCCCGAGACGGTGGCCCCCAGCGCCGCGCCGACCGCGAGATAGACCAGCAGCGACGCCGGCGCGCCGGCTGCGGCAGCCACCGAGGCCGCCGAAGCGCCGAACACGCCCAGGATGGTCAGCGTCCGTCGGCGACGGTTGTCCATCAGCCAGCCCGTGGCGACGCTGCCCGCCGCCCCGGCAAGGTTGAAGGCGATCTGGACCAGGCCGGCGTCGGGCCGGCTCAGGCCTCGGCCGATCAGCAGCGACGGCAGCCAGCTGAGCAGCAAGTACATGATCAGCAGAGCCAGGAAGAAGGCGGTCCACAGCAACAGGGTGGTCAAGGCCCGCCCTTGGCCGGCGGCCGCTTCAAGGAAGCCTGATTTCTGGCCCTCGGTCAGTGTGGTCGAGGCTTTCGGCCAGTTTGGCAGCAGCGGGATGGCGAGCAGCAGAGCCAGCAGCGGCCCTACGCCGCCGACGTAGAAGATCATCCGCCAGTCCGATGGTTCAGCCCCCGCCAAGCTGACCAGGCTGGCGAACGCGCCGCCGCAGGGCAGACCGGCATAGAGGAAGCCGACAGCGCGACCACGCAGTTTGGGCGTGACGCTCTCGGCCACGATGGCGATCAGGTTCGGCAGCGCCCCGCCCAGTCCGACGCCGGTGAGGAAGCGCGCCAGCAGTAGGCTGTTGAGATCCGTAGCCAGGCCCGTGGCGATCGACAGCAGCCCGAACGCCGTCACGGAAACCAGCAGGGTGACCTTGCGGCCAAAGCGGTCGGAAAGCCGTCCGCCCATCGCCGCGCCGGCCATCAGGCCAAAGGTGCTGACGCTGAAGAACCAGCCCAGGTCCTCGGGCTTCAGGCCCAGATTCGGCGCCAGGCGCGGCGCGGCGACGCCTGCGGCCTGCAGATCGAAGCCCTCGAACAGGGCGAGAAGGCAGCAGATGGCGACGGCGATCAGGCCGCCGCGCTGGGGTATTGCGGTGTCGTCGCCGTCGCGCATGATGTCTCCTGGGATTTCCTCGACGTCGAACGTTCTCGTTCGATCTTGTTGATTGGGGTCAGCCGAGCTCGGACATGACCTCCGCGGCCTCGGCGAAAGCGGTGTTGGCCGCCGGAACCCCGGCATAGATGGCGATCTGCATCAGCACCTCCTTGAGCTCGTCCTGAGTGAAGCCGCCCTGTTCGAGGCCGGCGCGGACGTGAAGGCGGAACTCCTCCCAGCGGGCCAAGCTGGCGCAGATGGCCAGCACCAACAGGCGCCGGGTGCGGTGATCCAGCCCCGGGCGACCCCAGATCTCGTTCCAGGCGTAGCGGGTGATCATCGCCTGGTAGTCGGCGGTGAACGGCGTGCGGCCCGCCAGCGACTTGTCGACCCAGGCGTCGCCCAGGACCTTTCGGCGTGTGACGAGGCCGGCTTCGAACAGCGCGTCCTTGGCGTCCTGGATGGCGGTTCCGTGCAGCACCTCGGCCAAGAAACCGCGCACGGCGCCGGCGAAGGCGGCGGGGGCCTCGAGGCTGGGCAGATGGGCGCCCTCGACCACGGCGTGGCGAGCGCCGGCGATAGCGGCGACGATCCGGTCGCCATGACCCTCGAACGGCGTGGCGATGTCCTTGGCGCCGGTGAGCACCAGGGTCGGGGCGGTGATGGCCGGCAAGCGGTCGAGCAGGGCCATGTCGCGGATCGCGGCGCCGCAGCCGCAATAGCCGTCGGGGCTTTGGGCCAGGATGCCGGCGCGGACGGTGTCGATCACGTCGGGACGCCGCGCGCGGAAGTCGTCGGAGAAGAACCGGCCCAACACCGCTTCGACGATCGCGCCCAAACCCTCGGCGCGGATCACCGCCAGACGCTGGTCCCAGGTCGATGGATCCATCGCCGGGGAGGTGCAGGCCAGGATCAGGGCCTCGACACGTTCCGGCGCCCTCGGCGCGAGCGCCATGGCGATCATGGCCCCCAGCGAGGTGCCGCAGATCGAAGCTTTGGCGACGCCCGCCGCGTCCATGACCGCCAGCACGTCGTCGGCCAGCAGATCCAGGCTGTAGTCACCGGCTGGCGCGTCCGAGGCGCCGTGGCCACGGGTGTCCAGGCGCAAGACGCGGAAGTCGGGCGTCAGGTGCGGGACGGCCAGATCGTAGAGGGAAAGGTCCAGGCCGATCGAGTTCAGCAGCACCAGGACCGGCTTGTCGGCCGCGCCGTCGAGTCGCCAGTATATGCGAGCCCTGTGGGAAGTGGCGAAGGGCATCAGCGGTCCTCATTCCGATGTTCAGTCAGGGCGCGGGCGACCAGAGCCTCGGACTCGCCGAGGTCGATCCCCACCCCGGCGGCGACGAGGTTGGCGGCCATGCGGGCGGGGTCGACCTCCAGCCCTTCGACGACCAGCGCCATGGCGCTGAGGGCGCCGTGGGTCAGCTGAAAGAGTTCGGCCAGCACAGGCGCCTCGACCTGCCAACCGCCCAGGCCGCGTTCGTGGTGCTGGAAGGCGAGGGCGGAAAGGACGGTCGCCGCCAGGTGAGGCGCACGTACGGCCGCCGACAGGGCGACCTGGCAGCCGGTGGGATTGCGCTTGTGCGCCATGGCCGAGGAGCCGCCCCGGCCTTCGACGCGCGGCTCGAAGGCTTCGGCCACTTCAGCCTGGGCCAACAGCGCGATGTCGCCGGCGATCTTGCCGACCGCGCCGACCAGGATGGCCAGGCTGGACGCCAGGCCCGCGAGGCCATCGCGCCGCGCGTGCCAGGGCGTGGCGCTCGCGGGCAGGTTCAGCAGCACCGCCATGCGCTCGGCGACGACCTGGCCCTGACCATCCAGCCCCGCCAGTGTTCCGGCCGCTCCGCCTAGTTGCAGCCGGATGGCGGCGGCCTGCTCGGTCTCGAAGCGGGCGAGGGCGGCGTCGACGCCTTGCAGCCAGCCGGCGACCTTCAGGCCGAAGGTGATCGGCAGGGCGGGTTGCAACAGGGTGCGGCCCAGCATCGGCGTGGCCGCGTGACGTTCGGCGAGGATCGCCAGAGCGTCGGCGAGGCGGACGCCTTCAACCCGGATGAGCGCGGCGCCGGCCTTGGCCTGCAGCATCAGCGCGGTGTCCGCCAAGTCCTGGCTGGTCGCGCCCTTGTGCAGCAGCGGCGCGATGTCGGGCGGCAGCCGATCGCGCAGGGCGCTGACCAGCGGAATGGCCAAGGTCCCGGCGTGGGCGGCCTCACGGGCGAGCGTTTCGATGTCCAGCGGTTGCGCGCAGGCGTCCGCGATCGCGTCGGCAGCTGCCGTCTCGATCAGGCCCGCCTCGGCCTGGGCGCGGGCCAGGGCGACTTCAAAGTCCAACGCGGCGCGCAGCAACGCCTCGTCACCGAAGGCCGCCAGCATGGCGGGGGTCGAGGCGGGAAGATCGCGCAGCAGGGACAAACGGAAACCTTTCGATCAGACGTCGAAGAAGACGGTTTCCCGCTCGCCTTGCAAGACGATGTCGAACCGCCAGACGCCGTCGATCTCGCGGGCGACCAAGGTGTCGCGGCGCTCGGCCGGGACCAGGGCCAGGATCGGGTCGCTGGCGTTCTCGGCCGCGTCCTCGAAATAGATCCGCGTGACGAGGCGCTTGATGACGCCCCGGCCAAAGACGCTGACGGCGATGTGCGGCGCCTGCGCGCTGTCGCCGGGTCCTGGGACCGGGCCGGGCCGTACCGTCTTGAAGCGGTAGAGGCCGCTTTCGTTCGTGGCCGCGCGACCGAAGCCGATGAACCCTTCGTCCAGCGGAAGGTTCGAGCGGTCGTCATCGGGGCTGGCGTAGCGGCCCGCCGCGTTGGCCTGCCAGATCTCGATCATGGCGTCCGGCACGGGCTTGCCATCGGCGTCATAGACGACACCCTCAAGCGTGATCGTCTCGCCGGCGACGGCCCCACGCGGCGGCGACAAGTTGAGGACGTAATGCTCTTCCGGAAACAGCTCCGGCCGAGCGCCCATGTCGGACTGTCCCACCAAGTCGGCGCCGCCCTTCCAGGGCAGACCATAGTGGAAGAACGGGCCGACGGTCTGGGATGGCGTCTGGCCGAACAGGGCCGGATCCTGATTGTCCTGGCGCGGGGCCGGGTTGACCAACTCAGTCGTCATGATCGTCCTCGAAAGGCGTGGCCTCGCGGCCGCGCAGCACCACGTCGAACAGATAGCCCAGCGCCCAGTTGGCCTGGCTCGTGCCGATGTCGAAGCGCGAGACCATGCGCTGGCGGAACGGCATGGGCACGGCGTTGGCGATCGGGTCGATCTCGATCAGCGGGTCGTCGGGGAAGTACATCTGGGTGATCAGGCGCGTGGCGAAGGCCGGGCCTAGCAGGGACAGATGGATGTGCGACGGCCGCCAGGCGTTGTGATGGTTGCCCCACGGATAGGCGCCGGGGCGGACGGTCACATAGCGATAGCGGCCCTCGGCGTCGGTGACCACGCGGCCGGCGCCGGTGAAGTTGGGGTCCAGAGGAGCGTCCCACTGGTCCTTCTTGTGGATGTAGCGGCCGGCGGCGTTGGCCTGCCAGATCTCCATGACGGCGTTGGGCACCGGACGGCCTTGCTCGTCCAGAACCCGGCCGGAGACGATGATCCTCTGGCCCTGCGGCATTCCCGCGTGCTGCGCCGTCAGGTCGGCCAGGGCGCCGCCCATCAGGTTCTCCCAACAGCCGGCCGGACCGGTGGTCTCGGTCAGGGTGTGCGGGATCCTGACCAGCGGCTGGCGCGGCGAGCGGGCCACGGTCGAGGCGTAGCCGGGATGCAACGACGGCGGCTGGCTGGCGTCTTCGCGGGCATAGGGCAGGATCAGCGACATGACGATCTCCTAGACGCGCTCGAAGGCAAGGGCCGCGCCTTGGCCGACGCCGATGCAGAGGGTGGCCAGGCCGCGCTTGCCGCCCGTGGCCTCCAGCTGGCGTAGCGCCGTCAGCACCAGCCGCGCGCCTGACGCGCCCAGCGGGTGGCCCAAGGCGATGGCCCCGCCATTCGGATTCACGTGAGCGCCGTCGTCGGGCAGGCCCAGCTGACGCAGCACCGCCAGGCCCTGGGCGGCAAAGGCCTCGTTCAGCTCGACCGTGTCGAAATCGCCGATCGAGAGGCCGGTCTTGGTCAGAAGCTTGCGAACCGCCGGGACGGGGCCGATCCCCATCACGCGCGGCGGCACGCCAGCGGTTGCGTAGCCCGTGATCCGGGCGCGCGGGGTCAGGCCGTGGCGTTTGACGGCCTCTTCCGAGGCGACGATCAGGGCCACCGCGCCGTCGTTGACGCCCGAGGCGTTGCCGGCTGTCACCGTGCCGCCCTCGCGGACGACGGGCTTCAGCTTGGCCAGCGCTTCGAGGGTCGTCTCGCGCGGGTGCTCGTCGCGCTCGACGAGAGTAGGGCCGGCCTTGCCGGGGATCTCGACGGGCGTGATCTCGCCGGCCAGGAAGCCCGAGGCTTGGGCCGCGGCGGCCCGCTGCTGGCTGCGCAGGGCGAAGGCGTCCTGGTCCTCGCGGCTGATCCCGTGATCGGCGGCGACGTTCTCGGCGGTCTCGGGCATCGAGTCGACGCCGTGGGCCCTGCGCATGGCCGGATTGACGAAGCGCCAGCCGATGGTGGTGTCGAAGATCTCGGCGTTGCGCGAGAAGGCGCTGTCGGCCTTGCCCATCACGAACGGCGCGCGGCTCATGCTTTCGACGCCGCCGGCGACCAGGAGGTCGTTCTGGCCCGACAGGACGGCGCGGGCGGCGTAGCCGATCGCCTCCAAACCCGAGGCGCACAGGCGGTTGACGGTGACACCAGGCACCTCGACCGGCCAGCCGGCCAGCAGCAGGGCCATGCGGGCGACGTTGCGGTTGTCCTCGCCGGCCTGGTTGGCGCAGCCCAGGACAACCTCGTCGATCGCCGCCAGGTCCAGACCGGGATTGCGGGCGGCCAAGGCCCTAAGCGGGATCGCCGCCAGGTCATCGGCCCGCACCTTGGCCAGCGCCCCGCCGTAACGGCCGATAGGCGTGCGGATGCCGTCGCAGATATAGGCCGTGGTCATTGGAAGGCTCCCGGATCGAAGGCGGCGCGGGTCTTCGCGCGCACCTCATCCAAACGAACGTTTGGCGCCAGTTCAATGAGTTTCAGGCTCTTGTCCCCCGAGGGGCTCCGTCGCTCCAGGTCGAAGACGCACAGGTCGGTGATCACCAGGTCGACGCAGCCGGCGCCGGTCAGGGGCAGGGCGCAGCGTTCGAGGATCTTGCTTTCGCCGGCTTTGTTGGCGTGGTCCATGACCACGATCACCCGCTTGACGCCAGCGACCAGGTCCATGGCCCCGCCCATGCCCTTCACCATCTTGCCAGGGATGGTCCAGTTGGCGATGTCGCCGTTCTGGGCCACCTCCATCGCCCCCAGCACCGTCAGGTCGATGTGCCCACCGCGGATCATGGCGAAGCTCTGGGCGCTGTCGAAGAAGCTGGAGGTCGGCAGCTTGGTGATGGTTTGCTTGCCGGCGTTGATCAGATCCGGATCGGCCTCGTCCTCATAGGGGAAGGGGCCCATGCCCAGCATGCCGTTCTCGCTCTGCAAGGTGACGTGCACGCCCTCGGGAATGTGGTTGGCCACCAGGGTCGGGATGCCGATTCCCAGGTTGACGTAGAAGCCGTCCTGCAGCTCGCGGGCGGCGCGGGCCGCCATCTCGTCGCGGGTCCAGGCCATCAGACGATCTCCCCTTGGGCTTCACGTGGGCGGGTCGTCAGCTTCTCGATCCGCTTCTCGTTGATCGTCGACTTGATGATGCGGTCGACATAGATGCCCGGCGTATGGATGGCGTTGGCGTCAAGTTTGCCCGCCTCGACGATTTCCTCGACCTCGACGATGGTGACCTTGCCGGCCGTGGCCATCACCGGGTTGAAGTTCCGCGCCGTCATCCGGAACATCAGGTTGCCTTCCGGATCGGCCTTCCAGGCCTTGATGATCGCCAGGTCGGCGCGCAGCCAGGTCTCGCGGACATAGGTTTCACCCTCGAAGGTCTCGACCGGCTTGCCCTCGGCCACCACCGTGCCGACGCCGGTCTTGGTATAGAAGGCAGGGATGCCCGCGCCGCCGGCCCGGATGCGCTCGGCCAGGGTGCCCTGCGGGTTCAGCTCCAGCTCCAGCTCGCCCGACAAGTAGAGCTGTTCGAACAGCTTGTTCTCGCCGACGTACGAACTGATCATCTTCCGGATTTGGCCGTTGTCGAGCAGCATCCACAGGCCGAAGCCGTCGGCCCCGCAGTTGTTGCTGATCACGGTCAGGTTCCTGACGCCGGTGTCCTTCAGGGCCGGGATCAAGGTTTCGGGATTACCCGACAGGCCAAAGCCGCCCGACATCAGGGTCATGCCGTCGAAGGTGACGCCCTCCAGGGCGGCCGCGGCGCTGTCGTAGATCTTGCTTTTCATGATGTCTCCTGGACGCGGCTAGACCAGCGGAAGGCCGACATAGTTCTCGGCCAGCGTCACCTGGGCGGCGCGCGAGTCCTTGATGTAGGCCAGCTCGGCGACCTGCATCTTGCGGTCGAAGCCGTCGCGGTCGGGGAAGCGATGGGTCAGGCTGGTGAACCACCAGGAAAACCGCTCGGCCTTCCAAACCCGAGCCAGGGCGCGGGCGGAGTAGCCGTCGATGCCGGCCGCCGAACCCTCCTGGAAGTATTCGGCGAGGGCCTCGGAGAGCATGATCACGTCGGAGACCGCCAGGTTCATGCCCTTGGCGCCGGTCGGCGGGACGATGTGGGCGGCGTCGCCCGCCAGGAACAGCCGGCCGTGTCGCATCGGCTCGGTGACGAAGCTGCGCAGCGGCGCGATCGACTTCTCGAACGAGGGCGCGCGAACGATGCGCGAAGCGGCGTCGGGGCCCAGGCGGATCGACACCTCATCCCAGAACCGTTCGTCGGGCCAGTCCTCGAGACGATCGTCCAGCGCGCATTGCACATAGTAACGGCTGCGGGTGGGCGAGCGCATCGACGCCAAGGCGAAGCCTCGCTCGTGGTTGGAGTAGATCAGCTCGTGATCGCAGGGCGGGGCATCGGTCAGGATGCCGAGCCAGCCGAACGGATAGATACGCTCGAAGGTCTTGAGCACACCCTCCGGAATCGCGGCGCGGCTGACTCCGTGATAGCCGTCGCAGCCGGCGATGAAGTCGCAGTCGAGCCGATGCTCGACCCCGTCATCGCGCCAGGTGACATAGGGGCGGTCGCTATCGATGTCGTGAGGCTGGACCTCCTCGGCGTCGAAGATGATCTGGACCCCGCGCTGCTCGGCCGCGTCGAACAGGTCCTTCATCACCTCCTGCTGGCCGTAGACCATGACGGTCGAGCCGCCGGTCAGTTCGGCCATGTCGATACGGAAGATTTCGCCGTCGCTGGCCAGATTGGTGCCGCCGTGGACGAGGCCTTCGCGCCGCATTCGTTCGGCGAGGCCGAGGCGCTCCATCAGATCGACGGTAATCCGCTCCAGCACGCCGGCGCGCACGCGGCCCTCGACATAGGCGCGGTCCTTGCGCTCCAGGATGACGGCGTCGACGCCGGCCTGTCTCAGCAAGTGGCCGAGGAACAGTCCGGCCGGGCCCGCGCCGATGATGGCGACTTGGGTTCGCACGATGGAGCTCTCCGCCCTGATGTCGCCTCCCGCGACTTGCGTCAAACCTGATCCTGACGATCAGCAATTAGGATGGACAGAGCATCACAAAAGTTGGACTTTTCGACCCATAGCGCTAGCTCCCGAACCTCGGCGCGGAGGCCCAGAACTTGTCGAAAAACCCCGCAGTTCCGAGCTTCTTTCTATTCGGAGAGCCCTTGAGAACCGTTGAGGGCAAGTTCATCCACCTCGAAGAATTGGACGATCGGACTCGGCCCAATGATTGGAACATCCGCGCCCACGCGCACGCGGACCTCAATCACGTCTTCCACATCACCGCCGGCGGCGGCGTGATGCATGTGGACGGCGAGACGATCGCCTTTGCCGCACCGTGCCTGTTGCTGGTCCCGTCCGGCCGGGTCCACGGCTTCGCCTATGAGGTCGAGACGGCCGGTTCGGTGCTGACGGTCGCCGATAGCTATCTTCGCGACCTGACCATGCGTGAGCCGGCGTTCGCGGACCTGTTCCAGGCGCCGCGCCAGCTGCCGCTGGATCCACAGTCCCGGATCGCGGCCTCGCTGGAGGCCTTGTCACGCGAGCTCGTCTGGACCGCCCCGGCCGGCGGCGCGGCGGTCGAAGCCCATCTGTTGACGGTCCTGGTGGAGGCGCTGCGGCGGCTGGTTCGAGGCGAGGCCGCCAGTCCGGCCGCTCAGGGCGGGCACGTCACCCTGGTCGCCCGGTTCCGCGAGCTGGTCGAGGCGCACTATCGCCAGGGCCTGCCGATGGAGGCCTATGCCCGGCGGCTTGGCGTCACGGTCGCCCGTCTGCGCGCCGCGTGTCTGAGGGCCGCCGGCGCCTCGCCGCTGCGCCTGGTGCAGGACCGGTTGCTGTTGGAGGCCAAGCGCGCCCTTCTGTACTCGAACATGACGATCGCGGAGGTCGCTTATCATTTGGGCTTCGAGGATCCGGCCTACTTCTCACGCTTCTTCGCCAAGGCCGAAGGGGTTTCGCCCAAACGCTATCGCGCCGAGCGGGCGGACCGTTCGCCCACGATAGCGGCGTAACTTGGCGCGCAACCCAAACGTCGGCTTGCGCATATTGTTTGCTTGGCGTACAAAATGTCGAGCGTACAAATAATCAGCGCCACGATGCGCTTCCGCGCCAAGGGAAGGCGCGCCAAGGGAAGGAACGACCATGAGCTCGACCCAGGCCGTCTTCGAGCGTCTCGACCCCGTCACCGGCGCGATCGCCACCACCTCCGCCGCCATGACCCCGGACCAGGCCCGCGCCGCCGTTGACGCGGCGCAAGCCGCTCTGCCTGCCTGGAGCGCGCTGGGGCCGAATGCCCGCCGCGCCTTGCTGTCGAAGGCCGCCGAGGCGCTGGAGGCGCGCGCCGACGCCTTCGTCGCGGCGATGATGGGCGAGATCGGCGCGACCGAGGGCTGGGCGCGTTTCAACCTGATGCTGGCCGCTTCGATGGTCCGCGAGGCCGCGGCCCTGACCACCCAGATCAACGGCGAGGTGATCCCGTCCGACAAGCCCGGCTGCCTGGCCATGGCGGTGCGCGAGCCGGTCGGCGTGATCCTGGGCATCGCGCCCTGGAATGCGCCGATCATCCTGGGCGTCCGCGCGGTGGCCACGCCGCTGGCCTGTGGCAACACCGTGGTGCTGAAGGCCTCCGAGAGCTGCCCGCGCACCCACGAGCTGATCGCCGAGGCCTTCGCCGCGGCGGGCCTGCCGAAGGGCGCGCTGTCGATCGTCACCAATGCTCCGAAGGATGCGGCCGAGGTGGTCGGCGCCCTGATCGACCATCCGGCCGTGCGGCGGATCAATTTCACCGGCTCGACCGCCGTGGGCAAGATCATCGCCAAGCGGGCGGCCGAGCATCTCAAGCCGGTGCTGCTGGAACTGGGTGGCAAGGCGCCGTTGGTCGTACTGGAGGACGCCGACCTCGACGAGGCCGTCAAGGCCGCCGCCTTCGGCGCCTTCATGAACCAGGGCCAGATCTGCATGTCGACCGAGCGCATCATCGTCGTCGACGCCGTGGCCGACGCCTTCGTCGAGAAGTTCGCCGCCAAGGCCTCGAGCCTGACGGTCGGCGATCCGCGCGAAGGCAAGACGCCGCTCGGCGCCGTGGTCGACCTGAAGACGGTCACCCACGTCCAGGGCCTGGTGGCCGACGCCGTCGCCGCCGGGGCCGTGCAGGTCAGCGGCGGCCCGGCCCGGGGCGTGCTGATGCCCGCCACCGTGGTCGACAAGGTCACGCCGGCCATGCGCCTGTTCCGCGAGGAGAGCTTCGGCCCGGTCGTGGGCGTGATCCGCGCGCGCGACGAAGAGCACGCCATCGCCCTGGCCAACGACACCGAATACGGTCTCTCGGCCTCGATCTTCACCCGTGACATCGCGCGGGGCCTGAAGGTCGCGCGGCGGATCCAGTCCGGCATCTGCCACGTCAACGGACCGACCGTGCACGACGAGGCCCAGATGCCGTTCGGCGGCGTCAAGGCCTCGGGCTACGGCCGCTTCGGCGGCAAGGCCGGGATCGACGCCTTCACCGAGCTACGCTGGATCACGGTCGAGACCCAAGCCGGCCACTTCCCGATCTGACATCCCCCGATCTGACATCCCGTGGGGCGCCTCGCGTCGCCCTCTATGATTTCCAAGGACCGAGCATGACCGACGCCAACGACACCGCGACCTTTCGTGTCGAGAACCGCATCGCCTGGGTGAAGTTCAATCGCCCCGACAAGCGTAATTGCATGAGCCCCACCCTGAACCGGCGCATGATGGAGGTGCTGGACGAGCTGGAGTTCCGCGACGACGTCGGCGTCCTGGTCCTGACCGGCGAAGGCTCGGCCTGGTCGGCGGGCATGGACCTGAAAGAATACTTCCGTGAAACGGAAGCGAAGGGCCTGGGCGCGACCCGCCAGGCTCAGCGCGAGTCCTACGGCTGGTGGCGGCGCCTGCGCTGGTACCAGAAGCCGACCATCGCCATGGTCAACGGCTGGTGCTTCGGCGGCGGCTATGGCCCGCTCTATTCCTGCGACCTGGCGATCGCGGCCGACGAGGCCCAGTTCGCCCTGTCGGAGATCAACTGGGGCATCCTGCCGG
Organism: Caulobacter sp. Root343; assembly: GCF_001425745.1. Classification (GTDB taxonomy): domain Bacteria; phylum Pseudomonadota; class Alphaproteobacteria; order Caulobacterales; family Caulobacteraceae; genus Caulobacter. The sequence goes on from NZ_LMDF01000007.1 coordinate 519,677, forward strand.
GCGGCGGCGCCACCAAGGTGGTGGTCGACCTGATGCCGCTGCGCGACGCGATGTACCACGCCATGACCGGCGAGCTGATCGACGGCCAGAAGGCCGCCGCCTGGCGTCTGGTCAACGAGAGCGTGCCGCTGGAGCGCCTGGAGGCGCGGGTGCGTGAGCTCGCCGAGGTGCTGCTGCAGAAGAACCCGGTGGCCCTGAAGGCGACCAAGGACGCTGTCCGGCGGGTCAAGGAAATGACCTACGACAGCGCCGAGGACTATCTGGTCCGGGCTCAGGAGGCGGCCAACTCGTTCGACAACGAGGGGCGTAAGGAGGGCATCAAGCAGTTCATCGACGACAAGACCTATAAGCCGGGACTGGGCGCCTACGATCTCGCCAAGCAGAGCTGAGACGGGCAGGGGAGGAAACGACGGCGGGAGGGACGATCAGATGACTCCGATGGACCATGTCGCCGTCCAGGCGCGTCTCCAGCCGGACCGGGTGGCGGCCGTCGACCTGGCCAGCGGCCGGCGCTGGACCTACGCCGAGCTCGACCTGGCGATCGGGCGGGCGGCGGGCGTGCTGCGGCGGCGCGGGGTCGGCGAGGGCGAGCGTCTGGCGGTGCTGGCCCGCAATCGGGTCCTGCTGGCGGCCCTGCATCTGGCCTGCGCCCGGCTTGGCGCGATGTTCGTGCCTTTGAACTGGCGGCTCAGCGCCGGCGAGATCGCTGCGCTCGTCGAGGACGCCGCGCCAACCCTGATCGTCGGCGACGCCCTTCTGGGCGCGGCCGGGCTGGAAGGTCTCGATCTGGACGTCCTTCAGGCCGAAATCGACGCCGCCGAGCCCGAGCCTTCCACCCGGGGCGACCGCGAACGGCCGTCGCTGATCCTCTACACCTCGGGCACTTCGGGTCGTCCGAAGGGCGCCTTGCTGTCCGAGCGCAACCTGGATCAGACCGCGATCAACTTCGGTCGCCTGGGCAAGGTCACCCACCAGAGCACCTTCCTGGTCGACGCGCCGATGTTCCATATCATCGGCCTGATCACCTCGATCCGCCCGGCCCTGATGCATGGCGGGACGGTGCTGGTGTCCGACGGGTTCGAGCCGAGCCGGACCTTGCGCCGCCTCGGCGATCCGGCGCTGGGCGTCACCCACTATTTCTGTGTGCCGCAGATGGCCGCGATGCTGCGGGGCTTGCCGGATTTCGACGGCGCGGCGCTGGCTCGGCTGACGGCCGTGTTCACCGGCGGCGCGCCGCATCCGGCCGCCGATATCCGCGCCTGGCTGGAGCAGGGCGTGCCCGTGGTCGACGGCTACGGCATGAGCGAGGCCGGCACCGTGTTCGGTATGCCGGCCAACATCGGGTTGATCGACGCGCGAGCCGGCTCGGCGGGCCTGGCCATGCCGGCCGTGGCGACCCGGATCGTCGACGAGCAGGACAACGACTGCCCGCCCGGCGCCGCCGGCGAGTTGCTGCTGAAGGGCGACAACATCTTCCAGGGCTATTGGCGGCGTCCCGAAGAGACGGAACGCGCCTTCACCGCCGATGGCTGGTTTCGGACCGGCGACATCGCCCGCGCCGACGCCGAGGGCTATCACTGGTTGGTCGACCGCAAGAAGGACATGTTCATCTCGGGCGGCGAGAACGTCTATCCGGCCGAGATCGAGGCGGCCCTGGCCGATCATCCGGCCATCGCCGAATGCGCCGTGGTCGGCATGCCCGACCCGCGCTGGGGCGAGATTGGCCATCTGGTCGCGACCTGCCGGGACGGCGCCGTCCTGGATTTGGCTATCATTCTGAATCATCTCGAAAATCGGCTGGCGCGCTATAAGCTGCCCAAGGCTCTCACCCTGGTCGCGGCCCTGCCGCGCACGGGCTCGGGCAAGATCCAGAAGACGATCCTTCGCGAACAGTTGCTCGCCGGGGATCCAAGAACCTGAACGCCAGCGGTCTCTCGGGGAGCGACTGGCGAACCAAAGGGAGGGATGAGATGGCGCCCAGTCTCGATCTACAAGGCGGTGTGGCCCGGACCCGGGTCGGGCTCGACGCCTGGAACGCCGTGGTCGCGTCGACCTTTGATAATCTCGTCGTCGACGCCGATCGCGAACGGTTCGAAGGCAGCATCGATGTCTGCAATCTGGGTGGCATGGACCTGTCGCGGGTCGCCTCCAGCGCGGCCGTGGTCCGGCGCGGTCGCTCGGCCCTAGCGCAACGCCCCTATTTCAAGCTGCACGTCCAGGACGTCGGCCGCAGCCTGAACCTGCAGGATGGCCGCGAAGCCGTGCTGGACGAGGGCGACCTGATGCTCTGCGATCCGGCGCGTCCCTACACCATCCGGTTCGACGATCCGAACCGGATGCTGGTGCTGCGGATCCCCTCCGAGCGCCTGGCCGACCGGATCGGCGATCCCGAAGCGATGTGCGGCCGGCGACTGGCCGGGACCGGTCTGGCGGGCGCCTTGCTGACGTCCTTCATCCGCACCCTCTGGACCAATGCCGGCCGCGGCTGCGCGCCCGTCGGCGAGGCGGTGCAAGAGGCGGCCCTGTCCCTGCTGACCGCTGTGGCGCGGGAAAGCGATGGGGAAGGGCGGAACAGCCGTGATCTCGACCCGGGGCAGAGCGCGGGCGGCCGCATCAAGCGCTTCATCGACGAGAACCTGTGCGATCCGGACCTGAGCGTCGGCCGCGTGGCCGGCGCGCTCGGCGTGTCGCCGCGCTACGTCCAGATGGTGTTCGCCGGCATGGCCACCACGCCGCTGGCCTATATCCGGCGCCGGCGACTGGAGCGCGCGGCTCGAACCCTGCGCGAGGACGGCGCGACCTGCAACATCACCGAACTGTCCTTCGGCCTCGGCTTCAACGACCTTTCGCATTTCAGCCGTGCTTTCAAGGCCTTCTACGGCGTGGGGCCGCGAGAGTTCCGAGCCAGCTGAGCCTCGATCCGTTCTGGCGCCCCGAAAACGACGTCGGGCTTCGCACTCGTGAAAGTCGCCTTCGCGCCTAGCCAAGTTTGACCGCGCCGCCCGTGCTCCACTGTCGACAACGACATAATAGGGAGGTTCGGGCCATGGGGCGTAAGCTCTGGTTACATCACGTGTTCGGGGCGGCGTCGGTGCTGGCTCTGGCGACCGCGGGGGTCGCGCACGGCCAAATGCTCGAAGAGGTCGTCGTCACCGCCCAGAAGCGGGCGGAAAACGTCCAGGACGTTCCGATCGCCATCTCGGCCTTCACGGCCAACGCCCTGCAGGAACGGGCGGTCGGCAATGTCGCCCAACTGTCCAACCTGGCCCCCAACGTCACCCTGGACGGCGGCACGCCGTTCTCGGGCTCGCCGTCGGTGCTGTCGGCCTATGTCCGCGGCATCGGCTCGGACGACTTCGCGTTCAACATCGATCCGGGTGTCGGCATCTATGTCGACGGCGTCTATCTGGCCCGCACCGTCGGCGCCAACCAGGACCTGCTGGATGTCGAACGCATCGAGATCCTCAAAGGCCCGCAAGGCACGCTGTTCGGTCGCAACACCATCGGCGGGGCCATCTCGATCGTCACCCGCGAGCCGGGCGATGCGTTCAAGTTCAAGGGCGACGTCACCGTCGGCAGCTTCAAGTTGATGCAGGCGCGCGGCAGCGCCGACCTGCCGCTGGCCGAGGGGCTGTCCTCGTCGATCACCTTCGGGATCAAGAGCCGCGAAGGCTATGTCGAGCGCATACCGTTCCCCGACGCCCGCGCCCGCAACACCACCTCGTACACCGCCTTCCCCTCGTCCGACTATCGCACGGCCTCGCGCGAGGGCGGCGAGAACAGCTGGAACCTGCGGGGCAAGCTGAAGTGGAAGGGCGAGGCGACCAAGGTCGTGCTGGCGGCGGACTACACTCACGAGGACGGCGGCGGCCTGGCCAACACCCTGGTCGGCACGACCGAGACGGTCCCCGGCAACTTCGCGGGCACGACCAACCTGCCGGGCACCGCCTTTGACCCGACCGGGACCACCGGCTTCCTGTTCGGCGGGCTCTACAACTTCTGCATCGGCGCGAGTCCGACCCAGATCGCCGCCCGCGGCGCCCAGGCGCTGTGCGGCGTGCGCGGCACCCAATACAGCCCCGGCCTGCACGTCGCCTCGCTGGCCGGCGTCAATGTCGACGCCGATCCGAACAACAACCGGCTGCCCTATGACGGCCGCTTCATCAGCAAGGACATCGACAAGAGCTACGCCACCGGCAACAGCTTCTCGAACCTGGTCAACTGGGGCGTCGGCGCGACTGTCGAGCACAGCCTCACCGACGATGTGACGCTCAAGTCGATCACCGCCTATCGCAAGCTGCTGTGGAAGAGCGGCACCGACGCCGACGGCTCGCCGCTGAACATCGGCCAGCTCAGTTTCGACATGAAGCAGTGGCAGTTCAGCCAAGAACTTCAGCTGCTTGGCTCTGCCTTCGACAAGAAGCTGAACTATGTGCTGGGCGGCTACTACTTCAAGGAAAAGGGCTCGCTGCACGACTACGTCACCTTCGACGAAGGCCTGCTGCAGGTCGACGGTCCCAACCAGCTGGAAACCAAGAACTACGCCGCGTTCGGCCAGATCGACTGGCGGCCGATCGACCTGATCGGCGTCACCATCGGCGGCCGCTACACCAAGGAAAAGAAGCTGTTCGAGGGCGGCCAGCAGGATCTGAACGGCTTTAATTACAAGCTCTTCGGCTGCTCGGACGCCAACGGCAACATCACGCCGAACGGCGCCTTCCCGCTGGCCCCGATCTCGTGCCAGACGGGCCTCAACTACCCTGACCCCAGCAATCCGGTGCGGGTCTATGCGCCGGGCGTCAACGAGCAGGAGTTCAGCAACTTCTCGCCCAAGGTCGGCGTGCAGCTGCACCCGGCTGACGATCTGATGGCCTATGTCAGCTGGTCCAAGGGCTACAAGACGGGCGGTTGGACGACGCGCCTGACCAATCCCCAGCTGCTGGCCCAGCCATTCGGCGAGGAAGAGGCGACCACCTGGGAGGTCGGCTTCAAGTCCAAACTGCTGGATCGCCGCCTGCAGCTGAACGGTTCAGTGTTCAAGACGCAATACGACGGTATCCAGCTGAACTTCCAGCAGGGCACCTCGCCGACCATTCGCAACGCCGGCGACGCCGAGATCAAGGGTGTCGAGTTCGAGGCGGTCGCCGCGCCGATCGAGGGCCTGACGCTCAACGCCTCGGTGGGCTACCTGCATGCCCGCTACACCGACGTGCTGGCCGGCGTGCTGGCGGTCAGTGGCCCCAATCCCTTCCAGGCGGGCACCTTCGTCGGCGCGCCGCTGCCCAAGACGCCCACCTGGAAGATCAACTTCAGCCCGCGCTACGAGTTCAAGCTGGCCAACGGCGGCTCGATCACGGCCATCGGCGACTGGACCTATACCTCCAGCATCTGGAACAACGCCCAGCGCACCTATCTGCTCAAGCGCCCGGCCGTCCAGGTGGTCAACGCCAGCCTCGCCTACGCTGATCCGGGCGGCGCCTGGAGCGTCAGCGTCGGCGGCACGAACCTGACCGACAAGCGCTACCTGACGACCGGCAACGAGAACATCGCCGCCGGCGCGATCTTCGGCACCTACAGCCGGCCACGCGAAGCCTATGTCCGGTTGGGCGTGACCTTCTGACGAAGAGCGGGGCGAAGGCGCATGCCGCTCGCCCCTTTTCGCCCCTTGGGGCGCAGTAGATTTAGGAGCGCGAGATCGCCATGAACGACATGAGCCCGCGACCCGGCGCGTTGATCGATGCGCCGTTGCTGTTGGCCAGCCAATGGAGCGAGCGCCTGTTCTCCAACGGCTGGCGCACGCCCCAGGGCGGGGTGATCGACGTCCTGGAGCCCGCCACCGAAACCGTGCTGACCCGGGTCGGGCGGGCCGACCGGTTCGACGTGGCGCTCGCCGCCGCCGCCGCCAAGGCCGCTCAGCCCGCTTGGGCCGCGCTGACCGCCGATGCGCGGCAGGAAATCCTGTTCCGCGCCGCCGACCTGCTGGACCAGCACGCCGCCGACCTGGCGCCCTGGATCATGCGCGAGAGCGGTTCGGTCGGGGGCAAGGCCGCCGTCGAACTGGAGCACGCCGCCGGCTTCGTGCGCCAAGCGGGCGCGATGGCGACCGAGGCCGCCGGGCTGGTCTTGCCCGCCTCCCCAGGCAAGACCAGCATCGCCCGCCGTATCCCTCTGGGCGTGGTGGCGGTGATCTCGCCGTTCAACTTTCCGCTGGTCCTGTCGATCCGCGCGGTCGCTCCGGCCCTGGCCGCCGGCAATGCGGTCGTGCTCAAGCCCGATCCGCGTACGCCGATCAGCGGCGGCTTCCTGATCGCCCGGCTGTTCGAGGCGGCGGGTCTGCCCGAGGGCCTGCTGCACGTGCTGCCCGGCGACGCCGAGGCTGGCGACGCCCTGTGCCGCGATCCCAACATCGCCATGGTCGCCTTTACCGGCTCCACGGGCGCTGGCCGCAAGGTCGGTGAGGTGGCCGGCGGGCACCTGAAGAAGGTCGCGCTGGAACTGGGCGGCAAGAACCCGCTGATCATTCTCGATGACGCCGATCCAGACGTCGCGGCTTCGAACGCCGCCTGGGCCGCGTGGCTGCACCAGGGACAGATCTGCATGACCGCCGGCCGCTTGTTGGTACAGCGCGGGATCCACGACGCCGTGGTCGAGCGCCTGGCGGCCAAGGCGGCGCAGCTGCCGGTCGGCGACCCGATGCGCGGCGACGTGGCGCTGGGTCCGCTGATCAGCCGTAGCCAGCTCGACCGCGTCCACGCCATCGTCTCCGACACGGTGGCGGCCGGCGCGCGCCTCGTCGCTGGCGGAACGCATGAGGGCCTCTTCTATGCGCCGACCGTGCTGACCGGGGTTACGCCGGGCATGCGGGCGTTCGAGGAGGAGATCTTCGGTCCCGTGGCGGCGGTCACCGTGTTCGATGACCTGGACGAAGCCGCGCGCCTGGCCAACCATGGCCCCTACGGCCTCGCGGCGGGGATCATCACCGGTTCGGTGGGACGCGGCATGAGCCTGGGCGGCGCGCTGGAGGTGGGGCACCTGCACATCAACGACCAGACAGTCGACGCCGGGCCGCACTCGCCGTTCGGGGGCATGAAGGCGTCCGGCAATGGCAGCCGCATCAGCGGGCCGGCGAACCTGGACGAGTTCACCACCTGGCGGTGGGAGACGGTCAAGGCCGTCGCCACGGCTTATCCCTTCTAGCGTCGCGGCCTTCGAGGAGCCTTCCGCATGCAGATCACCGCCGCCGTCACGCGTCGTCCAGCCGGGCCCTTCAGCCTCGAGACGCTCGACATCGAGGCGCCGCGGGCCGGCGAGGTCCTGGTCCGGGTCGTCGCCACCGGCGTCTGCCATACCGACATGGTAATGCGCGATCAGCACCTGCCCACACCCCAGCCCGTTGTCCTGGGTCACGAGGGCGCGGGGATCGTCGAGCGGGTCGGACCCGGCGTGACCAAGGTCGGGCCCGGCGACCACGTGGTCATGACGTTCAACTCCTGCGGCCGGTGCCCCTCGTGCGCGGACCACGCGCCGACCTATTGCCACGAGTTCTTCCCGCGCAACTTCATGGGCGCGCGCGAGGACGGCTCGTCGGGCCTGTCGCGGGGCGGGGAGACCATCCACGCCAACATCTTCGGCCAGTCGTCGTTCGCCACCCACGCTCTGTGTCACGAGCGGAACGCGGTGAAGGTCGACAAGGCCGCGCCGCTGGAGATCCTGGGGCCGCTCGGCTGCGGGGTGATGACCGGGGCAGGGGCGGTGATGAACGCCCTGAAGGTTCCCGCCGGCCGCTCGCTGGCGGTGTTCGGCGCCGGCGCGGTCGGCCTGTCGGCTGTGCTGGCGGCCAAGGCGATCGGCGCCGGCCCGATCATCGCGGTGGACATCAATCCCGAGCGCCTAGCCCTGGCGCTGGAGCTCGGCGCGGACCACGCCCTGAACGGCGCGGAGGGTGGGGTGGTCGAAAAGATCCAGGCGATCACCGGGACCGGCGCGCACTTTGCGATCGACACGACCGCCAACCTCAAGGTGATGCGCCAGGCCGTCGATTGCCTGGGCGCGCGCGGCGTCTGCGGTCTGGTCGGCGCGTCCAAGATGGGCGACGAGCTGCCGCTGGACGCGGTGTCGGTGATGAGCGGCGGCAAGGTGGTGCGTGGCGTGGTCGAGGGCGACGCTGATCCCGACGTCTTCATTCCCGAGCTGATCGCGCTTTACCAGGCAGGGCTGTTCCCGTTCGACCGCCTGATCCGCTTTTACCCGCTGGCCGAGATCAACCAGGCCGTGGCCGACGGCGAGGCGGGCAGGGTGATCAAACCGATCGTGCGGATGACCTGAATCCTCGGTGGTCTCCGCTTCCTTGGCCCGACGCGGATCTCGCGCCGGGCTCTTTTTTGTTCCTAGAGATCAAGCATCAGGCGCGGCGTGCGCGCCCGCGAGCAGCAGGGCGTGAACTGGTCGCCCGCCAGTTTCTCGGCATCGGTCTGAAAGGCGTCACGATGGTCGGGCTCGCCCTCGATCACGCGGGTCAAGCAGGTGCCGCAGACGCCCTGTTCGCACGAGACGGGCACGAAGACGCCGGCTTCCTCCAGGGCCTGCGCGGCGGTCTGGCCGACGGCGACTGGCACGACCTGGCCGGTGCTGGCGATCACCAGCTCGAACGGCCGATCCTCCCCCTCGGGCGCGGGCGCGGCTGCGAAGTGCTCCTTGCGGATCTGGTCGGGCGCCCAGCCGCGCGCCAGGGCGCCGTCGATGACGTGAGCCATGAACCCGCCGGGGCCGCAGACATAAAGGCGGCGTCCCGGCGCCGGAGCGGCGAGCGCTGCGTCGAGGTCCAGTCGCGTGGCGGGCTCGGCGTCGAAGGACAAACGCACCGCGTCGGCGAACGGCGCCGCCGCCAGCTCGTCCAGGAACGCGGCCCGCGATCGGTCGCGGGCGCAATAGTGGAAGATGAAGGGGCTGCCCAAGGCGTGCAGCCGGCGGGCCATGGCCAGGATGGGCGTCACGCCGACGCCGCCAGCGAACAGCAGGTGCTCCTTGGCCGTCTCGTCCAGCGCGAACAGGTTGCGAGGCGCGCTGATGTCCAGCGTCGCGCCTTCGGTCAGGGTCTCGTGCACATAGGCCGAACCCCCTCGTGAGGCCGGGTCGCGCAGGACGGCGATCCGATAGCGGCCGCGCTCGGCCGGGTCATTACAAAGCGAGTACTGGCGCGTCAGGCCGTTGCCCAGGAAAAGGTCGACATGCGCGCCGGCGCTGAACGGGGGCAGGTCGCGCCCCTCGGGGCAGACGAGATCGAGCCGCACGATGTCCTCGGCGGCCTGGGCGCGGGACGCCACCCGAACCTTGATCATCAGGCCCGCGCCGCCTGCGGAACCGTTTCGGCGGCGATCGCCTTGTCGATCGCCATGCGCGAGCGCACGCCGCCGGCGTCGATGTTCAACTTCAGGAGCTTGCGGTCCGGGTGGGCCAACAGATTGGCCTGCTGCCGCTCCAGCATCTCCAGGTCCTCGGAGAAGATCTTGCCCTGGCCTTCGCGGATGGTGTCGGTCAGGTCCGCGTCGGTGACCGCGAAGCTGCGGGCCATGCCCCAGAAGTACCAGTGCGAGGTCTCGGTCTCGGGCGTGATGAAGTCGACCACGACGCTGGAGACCTTCTTGTCGGCCGGAGCGTGATAGCCGCCGTGTCCGGCCAGAGCGACGCCGACCTCGATCATCACGTGGCTGGGCAGAGAGAAGCGGCAGATCTGCCAGCGATCAACGAGCGCATCCTCGGGCTGGCCGGCGCCGCGCAGCGCCATGCGCCAGAACGGCGGCGCGTGGATGCCTTCCATGAAGCGGCTCGTCACCACCTCGTCGCCGTCGAGGCGGGTGGTCACCGGCGCCTCGTCGATCTCCTTCTGCCCGATGCTGGTGGCGTGGACATAGGTCTCGTGGGTCAGGTCCATCAGGTTGTCGACCATCAGCCGGTAGTCGCAGGCGATGTGGTAGAGGCCGCCGCCATAGGCCCAATCGGAGCTGTCGGCCCAGAACAGCGGGTGCAGTTTGGCCGGATCAGCCTCGGCGGGATCGCCGGGCCAGACCCAAATGAAACCGTGGCGCTCCAGCACCGGAAAGGCGCGGATCGGAGGGAAGGCGGCGACGCGCTGGCCCGGCATCGACGCGGCGCGGCCTTCGCACCCCATGGTCAGGCCGTGATAGCCACAGACCAGCTCACCGTCGCGCACGAAGCCCAGCGACAGTGGCGCGCCACGGTGGGGGCAGAAGTCCTCGAGGGCGACCGGTCGGCCGTCCTTGCCGCGGTGAAACACCATCGCCTCGCCGCAGATCCGCCGTCCCAGGGGCTTTTCCGCGATCTCTTGGGGCGTACAGGCCACATACCAGGCGTTGCGCGGCCAAACGGCCGCGTTCGGGGAGGGCATGGTGTTTCCTCGTGGTTCTGGTCGTTATTGGATCCAATAACGAACTGACATTTGCATTTCGTCAAGCATTGGATCCAATAACTTGGATTCAGGTTGTGGCCGCAGAGGCGGCTCGGATAAGGTCGCGGCATGGAGACTAAACCCATCAAGCCGGGCCAGCGGGTGATCGTGGCGCTTCGCAAGATGATCGCCTCGGGCGAGATCAAGAGCGGCGAGCGCATTGGCGAGATCTCGACCGCCGCCGCGCTGGGCGTCTCGCGCATGCCGGTGCGAACGGCTTTGCGCACGCTGGAGCAGGAAGGCCTGGTTGAACGCTTGGGCGCGCGCGGCTACGCGGCGCGAAGCATTTCCAGCGCCGGGATCCGTGACGCCATCGAGGTGCGCGGCGTGCTGGAGGGGTTCGCGGCCCGCCGCCTGGCCGAGCGCGGCATGACGCCGGCGACGCGAGAGCGGCTGGCCGGGCTGATCTCCGAGGGCGAAGCGCTCTTCACCGCCGGACGGCTCAGCGCCGAGGACATGGACCGCTACGCCGCCTATAATCTTGCCTTCCACGACGCCCTGGTGGCCGGCGCGGGCAATGGCGCGATCGAGACGGCCCTGGCGCGCAACAATTTCCAACCGTTCGCGGGCGCGGGCGCCCTGGCTCTGGATCTAATGGACCTGGAAGCCGAATATGATCACCTGTTGGCGGCCCACCGTCAGCATCAGTCTGTGTTCGACGCGATCGAGCGCGGCGACGTCATGACGGCCGAGCGGATCATGCGCGATCACGCCTTGGCGGCGATCCGCAACACCAAGGTTTTCGAGGCGGCGGCCAGCGCGGGCCTACCGCTGGGCGCGGTCGGGACGGTTCGCGCCGACTGACCGGTCAGCGCATGCTAAGGGCCTGGAGATCGCCGTGAAAGCGCTTTACAAGCGACTGGAATACAGTTTCCTCGACGTACGAATTGGGCTTGCCGACCATGGAAGAGATCGCCGCCTTTGGCGTGCTGGGCGAAAGACTGGGGCTGCAGCTCCACTACGCCGACGTGCGCGCCATGGCGGGCCTGGCCGCGAGACTGTCGCCCTTGAAGGTCACGCCGGCGCGGGCGACGGCGATCGTCTATATCGCTCTGCACGCCGGCTGCGATCAGACGACCCTGGGGCGGGCCTTGGGCGTCAATCGGGCCAGTACGATGAAGGCCGTCGACGAGCTGGAGGTTCTGGGCGCCATCGAACGCCGCCCCGGCCGTGACCGGCGGACCAACGCCCTTCATCTCACCGCCGCCGGCGAGACCCTGCGCGCGCGAATTGAGCAGGAAACCCTGGCGCATGACCAAGCCGCGTTTGGCGCGCTGACCGTAGCCGAGCAGGCGGAACTCAGCCGGCTGTTGTCGAAGGTCCGGTCGGACAGCGCGTCGGCGTAATTGCCGGGTCCAAGCAGGCCAACGGGCTAGCGATACCGGCTGTACGGCCGCGGCTCGGCCGCGGCGGCGGCATGCCTTTGCGCGCGCCAACAACACGTTCCCATTGGCCGACTTGAAGCTCCAGATGTTTCGGGTCCCGTCTCGAGGCGGCATCGCTCAAAGTCCGCCTGACATAATTGGTATTCGAAATTGGTATAGGTTTGTAGCGATCCGACTTCTTATTTTTGGCTATGACTTCCGGTATGAGTCGAGTATGCCTTCCTGAGGTCGGTTGGGGCGCGAATGCCTCGCTCGCGGCCGGAATGCCGGAGCGGTCTCTAGAACCGCCCGGGACCAGGGAGTGGATCCGATGGCGTATGGGCGAGGCGGGCTGCTGGCGGCGGCGTTGATCGCGGCGGTCGCGACGGGCGGGGTCGCGGACGCGGCCGGGGCCGCCGAGGCGCGTCCAACCTCCGACGCCGTGGCGACCGAGGCCCTGGCCCAGGGCGCGCGCTATCCGATGTTCGCCAGCGAACTGAAGCGGGTCCGCAAGGAGGTCGACGCGGCCATCAAGGCCGGGATTGACGTCCCTGTCCCCAAGGATCCGGGCGGCGGCCGCACCCACGAGCAGCACAAGCGCAACTACACCGCTCTCTATGGCGCCGGACTGCTGTATCGGGCCACCGGCGACAAGGCCTATGCTGACTACGCCGGCAAGATGCTGCTGGCCTACGCCAAGCTTTATCCAGGCTTGGGGCCGCACCCGGCCGCGTCGAACGAGGCCGCCGGCCGGCTGTTCTGGCAGAGCCTGAACGACGCGGTCTGGCTGGTCTACGCGATCCAAGGCTACGACGCCGTCCGCGACGCCCTGCCGGCCCAGGACCGCGAGACGATCGAGCGGAACGTCTTCCGACCGATGGCCAAGTTCCTGTCGGAGGAGCAGCCGCAGGTCTTCGACATCATCCACAACCACGCCACCTGGGCCTGCGCGGCGGTCGGCATGACCGGCTACGTGCTGCATGACCAGGCCCTGGTCGACAAGGCGTTGAAGGGACTCGACGGAAGCGGCAAGGCCGGCTTCCTGCGTCAGATCGATCAGCTGTTCTCGCCCGACGGCTACTACACCGAAGGGCCGTACTATCAGCGCTACGCCCTGCAGCCGTTCGTGCTGTTCGCCCACGCGATCGACGCCAATGCGCCGGAGCGCAAGATCTTCGCCTATCGCGACGGCGTGCTGCTGAAGGCGATCAAGGCCAGCGTCCAGCTGACCTATGACGGCTATTTCTTCCCGTTCAACGACGCGATGCCGGACAAGAGTCTGCGGACCGACGAGCTCTACCAGGCCGTGGCCATCGGCTATGGCGTGACCCACGATCCCAGCCTGTTGTCGATCGCCCAGTGGCAGGGCCGCACGACCCTGACGCCGGAAGGCCTGGAGGTCGCGCGCGACGTGGCGGCCGGCAAGGCTCAGCCGTTCCCATACGCCTCGATGCTGCTGCGCGACGGGCCCGAGGGCGAGCAAGGCGGGCTGGCGATCATGCGCTCGGATCCCAGCGACCAGGGCGAGGTGCTGGTGGCCAAGAACACCGCCCAGGGCATGGGCCATGGCCACTACGACAAGCTGAACTGGATCCTCTACGACAACGGCCACCCGATCGTGACGGACTATGGCGCGGCCCGGTTCCTGAACATCGAAGCCAAGGACGGCGGTCGCTACCTGGCGGAGAACACCAGCTGGGCCAAACAGACGGTGGCCCACAACACCCTGGTGGTGAACGAAACCAGCCATTTCGGCGGCAAGGTCAAGGCGGCCAGCGCCTTGGCGCCCAAGCAGATCTTCTTCGCCGACGCCGGCGCGACCAAGGTCAGTACGGCCGAGATGGTCGGCGCCTATCCGGGCGTCGCCTTCCGCCGCACGCTGGTGCAACTCGCCGTCGAGGGGCTGACCGCGCCGCTGGTCGTGGACCTGCTGAGCGTCAAGGGCGGCAAGCCCGCGCAGTATGACCTGCCGCTACACTTCGCCGGTCAGATCATCGACGCCGGCTTTCCGCTGCGGTCGAACGTCGGAGCGCGCCCGATCCTAGGGACCGACGCCGGCTACCAGCACCTGTGGGTCGACGCGACCGGGACGCCCGACGCGTCCAATGCCCGCCTGACCTGGATCAACGACAACCGTTTTTACACCTGGCGCATGCTGCCGCCGACCGGGGCCTCGGTGATCCTGGCCGAGAGCGGGGCCAATGATCCCCGGTTCAACCTGCGCCGCGAGCCGGTGCTGATCCAGCGGGTCAAGGACGCGACGGACACGACCTTCGTCGGGGTGCTCGAGCCGCACGGGGCCTATGACCCCTCGGCCGAGACGACCAAGGGCAGCACCAGTCGGATCAAGGCTCTGAGCCATGTCCGCTCGGCGGACGCCGACCTCGTCTCGATCGATCTCGTCGATGGACGCACGGTGACCCTGGCGGTCGCCGATGGCGCCGAGGCCGGTCGCGAGCACAAGGCGGTCGTCGACGGCAAGGCCGTGACCTGGAAGGGCCATTTCGCCCGCTTCGACGGCGCGGGAGCTCAGCGATGAAGCGCGGCGGCTTGCGCTGGCTGATCGTCGGGCTGATCGGCCTGGCGACGGTGATCAACTATATCGACCGCAACGCCCTGGCGGTGATGTGGCCGGCGGTGTCGCGCGACATCGGCGCCGACAAGGCCGACTACGCCTTGCTGGTGACCGTGTTCATGGTCGCCTACGCGGTGGGTCAGTCGCTGTTCGGCAAAGTCCTGGACGTGATCGGGGCCCGCATGGGCTTCGCGGTCGCGATCCTGGTTTGGTCGGTGTCGATCGCCGCCCACAGCCTGGTGCGCTCGCTGGGTGTGCTGAGTCTGCTGCGCGTGACCCTGGGGATCAGCGAGGCGGGCAACTGGCCCGGCGCCGTCAAGGCCAACGCCCTGTGGTTCCCGCCACGCGAGCGGGCCCTGGCCCAAGGCGTGTTCAACTCCGGCGCGGCGATCGGCGCGATCATCTCCGCGCCGCTGGTGGCCATGCTGTACGAAGCGATCGGCTGGCGCGCGACGTTCCTGGTTGTTGGTGTGCTGGGCTTTCTATGGCTGCTGCCCTGGCTGTTCGTCTATCGCGCCGATCCTGACGCTCATCCGTGGCTGAGCGCGGCCGAGCGGGCCCATATCGCCGATCGCGACGGCGCGCCCGGCGCGGCGACGGCGGACTATTCGCCCAGCGTCCGCCAGCTGCTGCGCCATCGTCAGAGCTGGGCGATCATCGTCTCGCGGTTCTTCCTCGATCCGGTCTGGTGGCTGTTCGTCTCATGGCTGCCGATCTACCTGTCGGAGACCTTCGGCTTCGACGTGCGCCAGATCGGCCTGTTCGCCTGGGTGCCGTTCGTCGGGGCCATGCTGGGCAGCCTCGGCGGCGGCTGGCTGTCGGGCGCCCTGATCCGACAAGGCTGGGCGACCCTGGCCGCGCGGCGGCTGGCCGTCACCCTGGGCGGCGCGATCATGCTGCCGGCCCTGGTCCTGACCTCGAGGGCGGCCGATCCACTGAGCGCTGTTCTGCTGATCGCCGTGATCCTGTTCGGCTTCCAGGTGGCCATTAACAACATCCAGACCCTGCCCAGCGACTATTTCGGCGGCGGCGCGGTCGGCTCGATCGCCGGGATCGGCGGCAGCGCCGCCGTGGCCGGGACCCTGGTCACCACCTGGCTGGTGCCGGTCATGACCACCCGGGGCTACGGCCCGATCTTCGTGCTCGCCGCGGCCATTGTCCCGGTCGGCGTGGCGTCTCTCTGGCTGCTGGGCGGGCGCGTGACGCCCGTGCCGCCGCCGCTTTCGGACATCAGTGAAAAGGGGCCTTCGGTATGAGGTTCAAGGATAAGGTCGCGGTCGTCACCGGCGGAGGTCGCGACATCGGGCGCTGCGTCTCGATGCGCCTGGCCGCCGAGGGCGCCAAGGTCGTCGTCAACTATCGCGGCGACGAGGCGTCGGCGACGGAAACCGTCCGCCAGATCGAAGCCGCCGGCGGCGCAGCCCTGCTGCACCGGGCCGACGTGACCTCGCCGGCCGAGGTCGCGGGCCTGGTCGATGCGGCGGTCGCCGCGTTCGGCGGCAAGATCGACATCCTGGTCAACCTGGCCGGCGGCATGGTCGCCCGCAAGACGCTGGCCGAGACGGACGAGGCGTTCTTCGACACGGTCATGGACCTGAACCTGAAGTCGGCCTTCCTGGTGACCAAGGCGGCCCTGCCGCACATTCCATCCGGGGGGGCGATCATCAACATCGCCTCGCTGGCCGGCCGCGACGGCGGCGGTCCGGGGGCCAGCCTCTACGCCGCGTCCAAGGGCGCCTTGATGACGCTGACCCGGGGCTGGGCCAAGGAACTGGGCCCGCAGGGCATCCGGGTCAACGCCCTGTGCCCAGGCCTGATCGGCACCAGCTTCCACGACATCTTCTCCAAGCCCGAAGGCCGCAAGGCCGTGGCCGGAAACACGCCGCTGCGCCGCGAGGGCCGGCCCGAGGAGGTGGCCGCCGCGGTCGCCTTCCTGGCCTCGGACGACGCCGCGTTCCTGGCCGGCGTGAACCTCGACATCAACGGCGGCCTGGCCTTCTCGTAGGAGGACTACATGAACCACAAACGCGCCACGCTGGCGGTCCTGGCCCTGCTGGCGGCGGCCCCCGCCGTCGCCGCGGCCCAGGCCCCCGGGCCGGCGCGGGAGCGCGAGCCCCGCACCGACGCCGCGCCGATCAAGGCCTACAAGATCATCCTGGTCGGCGATTCCACCATGGCGCCGGGCAGCGGCTGGGCGTCGAACTTCTGCGACCTGCACGTCAAGTCGTCGGTGGCCTGCTTGAACCTGGGCCGGGGAGGGCGCTCGACCCGCAGCTACCGCGCCGAAGGCTCTTGGGACATCGCCCTGAACGAGGCGCGGGTGAAGGGCTATGGCGCCACCTACGTCCTGATCCAGTTCGCCCACAACGACCAATCGACCAAGGGCGAGCGCTGGACCGACCTGGAGACCGAGTTTCCCGCCAATCTGAAGCGCTATGTCGAGGAGGTCCGCGCGGCGGGCGCCGAGCCGGTGCTGCTGACCCCGCTGACCCGGCGCGAGTTCAGGGCTGGCAAGCTCTACAACACGCTCGACGTCTGGTCCGACCAGGTGCGCAAGGTGGCGGCCGAGACCCAGACGCCGCTGGTCGACCTCAATCGCGACAGCGCCGCCCACGTCGAGGCGCTGGGGCCGGTCGCGGCCATGGCGCTGGCGATGGCGCCGCCCAACGACGCCGAGGTCGCCGCCGCCAAGGCCGGGACCACCCTGCCGCCGCGGCCGGCGGAGGAGGCGCGTCTGCCCGACGTCCCGATCACGGCGACCGGCCCGCGCGGCCAGATCGGCCTGAAGTTCGACTACACCCACGTGGGGCCCGACGGGGCGCGGGTGTTCTCCAGGATCGTCGCCGAGGGCCTGGCGACCGCCGTGCCGGCGCTGCGCAGCCAGCTCCTTCCTTAGCCTGAGCGTCGGCCCAGACCAGTTCTCATATTGGTATATATATACGTCTGAGAATTTGGTCCTAATAAACTGCTAAAGAGGTATGCGATCTATCTTGACTCCGGTTGGGGCGCGGCGCACCGTTTTGGCATAAGAACAAAAGGGAGGGCGGCACATGCGCGCCAATCAAGGCCAGGGCCACCGGTCCATGGGCAGGATCTCGCACGCCGCGCTGGGCTGGAGCGTCGCCGTCTCGGCCGCGGCGTTCGTCGGTCAGGCCGCCGCCCAGGCCACGCCTCCGGTGCAAACCGATCAGGTCGACGAAGTCGTGGTCAGCGCCATCCGTCAGACGATGCAGACCTCGATCGCCGTCAAGCGCGACTCCGTCGCCATCGTCGACGCCTTGTCGTCCAAGGAGATCGGCGACCTGCCCGGCCAGTCGATCGGCGAGGCCATCGAGACCATCACCGGCGCCACCGCCGACCGCGGCAACTATGGCCCGACCGAGGTGTCGCTGCGCGGCCTGGGCTCGTTCCTCAGCGCCACCACCTTCAACGGCCGCGAGGCCTCGAACGGCAGCGGCGACCGCGCCGTCAATTTCGGCCAGTTCCCGTCCGAGCTGTTCAACGGCATCAAGATCTACAAGTCGCAGCAGGCCGACCTGATCGAGGGCGGGGTGGCCGGCTCGATCGAGCTGGAGACCAAGAAGCCGCTCGACTACGGCAAGCGGCTGGTCTCGGGCGAGATCAAGGGCAACTACAATTCATACCAGGACCGCATCCGGGGCGGCAGCCCGTGGGGCTGGCGCGGCACGGCCAGCTATGTCGACCAGTTCCACGCCGGCAAGTTGGGCGACATCGGCGTGTCGCTGGGCGTGCAGCGCAACGCCGTCGACGATCCCAACGAGGCCTATGTCGCCTCCAACACCTGGGTGGCCTGCAACCCCCGCATCGTCTCGACCGCCAACTGCACCGAGATTAGCCGGGCCCAGGCCCTGACCGGGACGCCGTTCTACCTGGTCCCCAACTCGATGACCTATCGCCAGCTCAGCGCCCACGAGCGGCGCGACGCGGTGTTCGGGTCCCTGCAGTGGAAGCCGAACGACCGGATCGACGTCAATCTGGATCTGGAATACTCCAAGCGGACCTACGCCGAAGACCGCCACGATTTCGGCGTCGCCGAGACGCGCTACAACCTGCGCAGCGTCCAGTACGGGCCGGACGGCAAGCTGCTGTACGCCGAGGGCTCGAGCACGCTGCAGTCGGTCTCGACCCTGTTCCAGCGCCAGGAGCGCTATCTCGGCGGCGGGGCCGGCGTCGCGTTCGAGGCCAGCGCCCGCCTGACGCTGAGCGGCGACGTTTCCTATTCCCGGACCGTGCGGGACGACCTGACCCGGTCCGTGCGCCTGCGCACCGATCCGCTGGACATCAACGGCGTCAAGACCGTCTTCAACAACCAGCGCATCCCTTACGTCTATGACGCGCGCAACGGCTTCGCGCCGACGATCACGCTGGATCCGCGCTTCAACGCCGACGACTACACGCTGTACAGCGACGACACCCGGCTGACCCGCGAGGGCGAGCAGAAGAAGGACGAGATCTTCGCCGCCCGGTTCGACGCGCGCTACGATCTGGACGGCTTCGTCAGCCGCATCGCCGCCGGCGGCCGCTTCTCGCGCCGCCAGTACACGCGCTACGACGACACGGTGACGATCGACCTGGCCAGCCTGGCGGACGACAAGCGGGTCAACCTGGCCTGCCGCACCCCGTTCCCGCAGTCCGACTACCTGTCCGATGCGCCGGGCAAGCAGATCCGCAGCTGGGCCACGTTCGACACCCTGTGCCAATTCCAGAACTATCTGAACACCGAAGATCCCGGCGACAGCGGCGATCTGCGCTCGGTCGACAACGCCGACGTCACCGAGACCGTGTGGTCGGGCTATCTGATGGGGTCCTACAAGGGCGAGATCGGCGCGACGCCGGTGCGCGGCAATTTCGGCGTCCGACTGGTCGACACCAAGGTCGCGTCCAAGGGGCTGCGCGCCGGCCTGAACGTGATCACCAACCCCGACGGCTCGATCCGCCTGCAGGAGAACGGCCAGTTCGAGGGCGTGACGATCAAGGCCAGCAGCTTCCGCGTACTGCCCAGCGTCAACGCCAATTTCGACCTCGATCCCAAGACCGTGCTGCGCGTGGCCGGCTATCGCGCCATGTCGCGGCCCGCGCCCAGCAGTCTGACGGCCGGCCGCGCGATCCGGCTGGAAGACGGGACCGACTTCACCTCGGTGCAGGACGCTATCGCCGATATCGTAGCCAGCGGCAGTCCGCGCCTGAAGCCGATCATGTCGTGGAACGGCGACCTGGCGATCGAGCGCTATCCCAACCGCGACACCCTGCTGGCCGCCACCGTCTACTACAAGCAGTTCACCGGCGGCTTCATCCCGGTCACCACCGACGAGCCGTTCGTGATCGGCGGCCAGACGGTGATCGTGCCGGTGACCCAGACCCAGAACAGCGCCGAGAAGAGCCACGTCTATGGCGTGGAGCTGACGCTGGCCAACCGGTTCTCGTGGCTGCCCAAGCCATTCGACGGTTTCGGGGGCAAGATCAGCTACAACTACGCCGTCTCGAACTTCAAGAACCACGACATCCGGCTGGGCGACGTGATCGACCCCGAGACCCAAGCCGTCACGCCGGGCATGATTCCGGCCGCCAACCTGAACGGCTATTCCAAGCACGTGCTGTCGGCCCAGCTCTATTATGACGCCGGCCCATTCAACATCCAGGGCATCTACCGTATGCGTTCGAAGTTCTATCAGGACTTCGTTGGCGGCAACGCTCAGCTGCGGTACATCGCGGGCAGCGACACCTTCGACCTTTCGGCCAGCTACAAGGTCAATCGTCACATCGACGTGCGCTTCCAGGCGCTCAATCTGTTCAACGAGGTCAAGGTCGACTCGATGCCGGTCTATGGCAGCACGCGGAACTACCAGTATTTCGGGCCGCAGTTCTTCATTGGCGTGCGCGCCCGACTGTAAGAGATGCGGTGCGGCTCGGGCCTAGCCCAATTGCCTATTCCAATTTCCGGGCGGTTCGGGCAAGGCTGGTGACGTAGCTAGGACATAGAGAGCGCCATGGCCGATCGCCGCCTTTTCGAGGATATCGCCGAGAAGATCGCCGACTTGATCCAGGCGGGAGAGTTTTCGCCTGGCTCACGGCTGCCCGGCGAGCGGGAATTGTCGGAGCGCCTGGGCGCCAGCCGGGTGACCATCCGCGAGGCCGAGATCGCCTTGCAGGCCCGTGGCCTGTTGAAGATCCGGGCGGGCTCGGGGGTCTATGTCTGCGGTCCCAAGGCCGCCAGCAGCGACGTCTTGCCTACGGTCAGCGCCTTCGAGCTGACCGAGGCGCGATCGCTGTTCGAATCCGAGGCCGCCGCCCTGGCCGCGCCGATTATCTCAGAGACGGACCTGGCCAAGCTGGACGAGCTGCTCGCGGTCATGGCCGAGGATAATGGCGACGACGAGCGCTCGACGGCCGCCGACCGTGAATTCCACATGACGATCGCCGCGGCCTCGGGCAATCGGGTCATCATCCACACGGTCGAGACGCTGTGGAAGTTCCGCATGGAGGTTCCGCAGGTGCGGGTGACGCACGAAAGCGTCTGCCATCACGACGGCGCCGCGCGGCAGAACGAGCACGCCGCCATCGTCGAGGCTCTTCGGCGACGCGATGCCAAGGCCGCGCGGCTGGCCATGCGGCAGCATTTCTCGAGACTGCTCGAAGCGATGCTGGACGCCACGGAAAAGCAGGAGCGGCTCGAGCTCGAGCAAAAGGCCGCGCAAAGCCGCAGTCGGTTCCTGATGAGCGCCCAACTGGCCTAGGGGCCGGCGGTCCATCCTCCGCCTAGCGCCTGGTACAGCGCGATCGCATTCTGCAGGCGCGCCTCGCGGATCTGCGACAGCGCCAGGTCGGTGGCCAGAAGGCCCCGCTGCGCGTCCAGCTCTTCCAGATAGGCGACATAGCCAGCCTGATATCGCTTGCGGGCGTGGTCCAGGGCCGACGCGGCGGCCGCGCGCTGGCGATTGGCGGCGGCCTCTTGTTCGGCGAGACGGCCGGTTCCTTCCAGCGCGCTCTCGACCTCGCCGAAGGCGGTGAGGGCGGCCTTACGATAGGCGAAGGCGGCCTGGTCGCGGCGCGCGGCGGCCGCATCGGATTGGGCGCGCAGGCGGCCGCCGTCAAAGATCGGCGCCAGGACGCTGGCTCCGACGCTCCATACCGTCACCGGGTCCAGATGCTGGACGAACAGGCCGCCACCGGCCGCCGACAGCCGGACCTGGGGCAGGAAGGCCGCGCGCGCGGAGTCGAGACTGGCGTCGGCGGCGACGAGGCCGGCTTCGGCCTGGGCGATGTCCGGACGCCGGGCCAGCAGCGCCGAGGGCAGCGGCGCGGCCGGTCGCGGTATGGTCAGCGTGGCAAGGCTCCCACGCGCCACCGGGCCGGGGGTCTCGCCGACCAGCAGGGTTAGGGCGTTCTCCTGCCGCCGAACGGCCAGTTCCAAGGCCGGCACGCGCTGGGCGGCGGCCTCCAGCTCGCCCTCGGCCTGGCGCAGTTCGAGGTCGGAGGTCACCCCTTCGCGGGCCCGGCGGCGGGCGCGGGTGGTCGCCTCTTGGCGTGAGGCCAGGGTGGCTTGGGCCGTGGTCAGCTGGGCGTCGAGCGAGACGAGCGTGACATAGGCGCGGGCCACGGCGGCGGCGACCGACAGTCGAGCGGCGTCGCGAGCGTAGCGGTTGGCCTGCAGGCTGGCCCGGGCGGCGGCGGAAGCCTCACGCAACCGACCCCACAGATCCAGTTCGTAGGCGACCTGTAGCTGAGGCTGGATGGCCAGCGTGTCGCTCGGCGCGCCGAAGGCGTTCAGCTCGCGGGTCTTCTGCGCACCGACCGAGCCGTTTACCGAGGGCGCCAGCGCCGCGCGGGCCAGGCGGCTCTGCGCCTCGGCCTCGCGCATCCGGGCCTCGGCCGCGCCGAGATCGGCGTTGCGGGCGAGGGCCGCGGCGACCAAGTCGGAGAGGCGCGGGTCGCCGAAGGCCGTCCACCACGCGGCAATGGCGGCGTCCTGGCCGACGTCGGCCGGCGCGCGCCAAGCGGCGGGCGCGGTGACGCTGGATTCGGGTGGCGGCGACGTCCTGGGGCCCGGCGTCGCGCAGGCCGCCAGGAGTCCGACGCCCGAGAGGACCGCGAACGCGCGGCGCATCAGCGGCGGCCCTTCGCGGCGGTGTCCACCTCGACCTCGACCGACAGGCCGGGGCGCAGGCGGGCGAGGTCCGGCTGGCCAGGATCGAGCACGATGCGCACCGGCAGGCGCTGGGCGATCTTGGTGAAATTGCCGGTCGCGTTCTGAGGCGGCAGGATACTGAACTCCGAGCCGGTGGCTGGCGAGACCTGCTCGACGCGGCCGGTGAACCGCTGGTCGCCGAGGGCGTCGACCGTGACGGTCGCCTTCTGGCCCGGACGCATGCGGCCCGACTGGCGCTCCTTGAAGTTGGCGATCACCCACAGCCGCGGCGGCACCAGGGCGACCAGCTGGCTGCCGGCCGTGACGTACTGGCCGCGGCGCACGCCAACCTGGCCCAGTTGGCCGTCGGTGGGCGCCAAGACGATGGTATTGGCCATGTCGATCTCGGCCAGGCGCTGGGCGGCCTTGGCGGCGGCGACCGCGGCTTCCAGGCCCTGGCGCGAAACGCTGACCGAGCGAACGTCCTGGCGGGCGATCTCCTGGCCGGCGCGGGCCGAGGTCAGGGTCGCCTCGGCGGCGCGCAGGGCGGCGCGGGCCTGGTCGCGCTCGCGCAGCGACACCGAGCCGTCGGTCGCCAGCTCGGCGACGCGGGCCATGTCGGCGCGGGCTCGCTCGACCTGGGCCTGGGCCGAGCCGATGTCGGCCTGGCGGCTGCGAACGGTCGCCTCGCGCGAAGCGCGGGCCTGGACCGAGTTGGCCAGATCCGCCTCCCGCGCGGCCACCGTGGCGCGGGCCTGGTCGAGGCGCTGGGCGTAGATGCGCTGGTCGATCTCGAACAGCGGCTGGCCGGCGCGCACGGTCTGGAAGTCCTGGACCATGACCTGGGTGACATAGCCGCTGAGCTGCGGCGCGATCACCGTCACCTGGCCGCGGACATAGGCGTTGTCGGTGCGCTGCACCGAACCGGCGAACGGCGGCAGCTTCCACAGGAACAGGATCAGCACCACCAGCGCCAGGGCGCCCAGGACGGTGAACACGATGGCTCGTATGGTCGGCGGCTTCGGCCGCGCGGGGGGAGCAGCGGCCGCGGCGGCGCGGTCCTCCGGCTGCGGCGGGGCGGGCGGCGAGGGCGCGTCGGTCATGCGGTCTCTCGGGCGGTGGCGGCGGCGGCCGTGCGGCGGGCCAGGCGGAAGAACAGGAAGCCGGCATAGAAGAACTGCAGCAGGGCGACGACGCCAACCACCAGGAAGACGTCGTTGAAGGCCAGTACATTGGCCTGCTGGGTCAATTGCTGGCTCAGCAGCGCGCTGGCGTCGGCGGCCCGCAAGACCGGATCGGCCTGGGTCGGGGCATAGACGCCGGCATAGGCCTGCAGCGTCGCCGCGACGCTGGGGTCGGTCCCGGTCAGGCGTTCGGCCAGGCCGACGGCGTGCTGCTGGGCGCGGACCGTCTGCAACGTGCCCAGCATCGCCGCGCCGAACAGGCCGCCCAGGTTCTGGGCCACCCCGAACATCACCGAGAAGGTGATGATCGAGCCCAGGCCCCGCGTCAGCAACTGGCCGACGCCGAACATGAACGACGGACCCAGGAACATGGCCGCGGCGAAGGCCAGCAGCGCCTGGCTGAGGAACAGGTTGGCCGGACCGATCTGGGGCGTGGCCCGCGCGTCGAGGAAGGATCCGACGGCGATCAACAGGATCGACAGCAGGAACTGCGGCGCCAGGGTCTTCTGGTTCAGGGTCAGGGCGCTGAGCACGACGCCGGCCGCGGTGGCCGCCAGGACCACGGCGTAGAGCAGGCGCTGCTGCTCCTGGGCCAGGCCCAAGGCCTGCATCAGGCCCGCCGCGCCCACGCTCTGTTCGGCCAGCACCACCCGCACCAGGGCGACGTTGAAGCTGAAGCGCAGAAAGGTCCCGGTGGCCACCCAGCGCGTGTCGATCAGCGGGTGGGCGCGGCCGTGCTCGACCAGGGCGCCGGCCGCCAGCAGCGCCACGGCGACCGCCAGGCACCAACCTAGCCACGGGGCCTCGAACCACCAGACCACGCGCCCCAGGCCCAGGACGGCGACGATCAGGCCGAGACCTCCGCCCAGCAGGCCGAAGGTCAGGATGTCCGTGCGCTCGAAAACATGGATCCGCACACCCCGCGGCAGGCGAAACAACAGGACGGCTGCCAGGCTGGCCGCGGCCAGACACGCTTCCAGGGCATAGAGGCCGTGCCAGTAGGCCGCGTCGAGCAGGTCGGTGGAGATTACCCGCGCCAGGGGGCCGCCCAGCTGCGACACGCCCACGCCCAGCACCAGGGCGCCCATTCGGAACGACGCCGGAAAGGCCTGCAGCATGTAGAACATGGCCAGGGCGCTGAGCGCCGCCGCGCCCACGCCGCTGATCGCCCGCAGCAGCAGGGCCGCGGGGAAGTTGTCCAGCATCAGATGGGCGAAGGCGGCCAGCGTATAGAGGCTCAGGAACACCAGGGTGAACCGGCGGATGCCGAACTGTTGGCGGTATTTCACCAGCAACAGGTTCATCGAGATGTTGGTCATGATGTAGATGGTGGTCAGCCAGGCCCCCTGTGTCGGAGTCAGGCCCAAGGCTCCCTGGATGGCCGGCAGGTTGACCTGGACCAGAGCCGCGCCCAGCGATCCGGTCACCCCGATCAGCAAGGCGATCAGGCCGTGGACGATCCGGAAGCGGAGCGGGAAATAGGGTGTCGCCGGTGAGCCTGGCAGCAGCGGCCGTTCGTGCGGGAGCCAATCCGGCGCCGACCCGATCTGCTGGCCGTGCTGGGGCATGTCAGGGGCGGGCGGCCAGGAGGACGCCAGGGCCTGCGGCCCGAGCCGGAATGGCGATGCGCGGTGGCGCTATGGGTAAGTCGTTCATGGCCACCTTCCGCAACCGATGCCGTGCATTCGAATTGTGATGCAAAGCCGTCCGGGGCCAATCCGTTCCAGCGCCGCTTCGACGGCACTCTGGGTCGTGAATTTCGGAAGGTCGACCCCTTTAAAGGTGGGGCGGAGGGTTCGGTATTGCTGAAGCAGGCTTGCGTTCTAAGCGGCGGCGGCGAGCGCGGCGGCGAGCAGTTCGCGTTCGCGGCCACGCCGGATGATCGGCACGTCCAGCAGGGCGTCGCTCAGCAGATGGCCCGCGCCGTCGTCGAGCGCGTCGGCCACCACCACCATCGGCGTCTCCGGGGCGAGCGCGTGCAGCGTCGTCAGGTGGCGCAGGTCAGCCTCGGCGGTCGCGCGCCGCACGCCGCCGACAATCAGGTCGACGGGTTCAAGATCGCGCAGCGCGGACAGCGGCGCGTGGTCCTCGTCGACGACAAGGTAACCCAGGCTGGCCAACAGTTCGCCGACCCGACCGTCGGCGTGCTCCATCAGCGCCCGGCGGGTCATTCGGCCGCCCGCATGCGCGCAGTCGACCACAGGTGCGCCCGATAGGTCTCGAAGCAGCGACGGCCGGCCTCGAGCCGCATCAGCGCGCCCTCGGCGATGAAGCGGGCGCAGGACGGGTCCGCCTCGACCAGGGGCCGCAGCACTTCGGCATTCCAAGCCTCCGAGTGAGCGATGTCGAGCGTGGCGTGCAGGGCGAAGTACTTGCGGCTCTTGCCGACGCCCAGGCGCTTGAGGCCCTTGGCCACGAGATCAGCTCGCCACGGCGCGGTCAGCTCCACCGCTCCGAGGGCGCCGACGGCGTGATAGGCGTAGCGACGGGTCGTGGCGAAGGCCACGAGCGTATTACCCAGGGCGAGCGAAGCCGCGCAGGTGCCTTCGATGGTCGGGTCCAGTTCGAGCGCACTGGCCAGTTGGGCCAGCATCGGTCCGTGCATGCCCGCCTCGGCGCCACGGCCCATCTCGTCCCAGTAGTTGCGGGCCAGTTCGAGCTTGGCCTGGGTCGGCATCTTGACCTGGGTCAGGGCGACCAGGTCGTCGAAACCGGCCTCGCCGGCCACCTCCTGCAGCAGGAACCAGCGCATGTCCTCGAACGGAGCGTCCTCGGCCAGCCAGGGGAACAGCGGGTCATTCTGGCCGGGGCCGGTCTCCTTCAAGGCCTCGAACCAGGCGACGAAGCCGTCGGCGTCGTCGGGTATGGCCGCGACCCCGGGCGCGATCCTGGCGCGCTCGGCTTCGATGAACGCGCCCTCAAGAAGGCGCATCTCATGCTCCTGGGCGAGCTCGGCGCGCCAGGCGTCGTGCGGTTGGGCGGGGGTGAGCCGGTCGTGGTTCCAGCGCGACAGCCGCTGCTGGAACGCATCCGAGAGATAATCGATATCGAGGGGCGCGGCGTTGGCGATCGCAACAGGCTGCGGCGTGCTCATCATGACCTCGTAAGAGTACTATGAGCGTCTACAGCGCGCGCCGCCTACCTCAGGTTCCAATGTCGAGAACGTCACATAAGATATTGAATAGAATGATTTAATCTTCCCATCAAAAAGCAGTGGCGCGGGAACCGGCGAGCTCGCGGCTCCGTTTTTGTCGCCGCTGTGAAATCGTGGGGAAGACATGTCGACCACATCTTCGGGCGTCCGTTTCTCGATCCGTCCAGCGGGCCGCGCCTGGTTCTGGAGCGCTGTCCGCGACGGGGCCGTCCTCGGCGAAGGGCTGGCCGGATCGCGCGCCATCGCCGCCGCCTTCGTCATTCGCCAGATCTGTCGCGCCTGCGACGAGGAGACCGCCGGCGAGATCGCGCCCGTGGCGAACGCCGCATGATCCGCGTCCTCGAAACCGCGACCTATCGCGGACCTCACTACTATTCCGCCACGCCGATGATCCGCCTGCGGCTGGACCTCCAGCAACTGGAGTTCTGGCCTAGCCATCGCTTGCCGGGGTTCATCGACCGCTTGCTACTGGCCCTGCCGGGACTCGAGGAGCACGGCTGTTCGTACCAAGCGCCCGGCGGCTTCGTCCGTAGGCTGAGGGAGGGCACGTGGCTGGGCCACGTGATCGAACATCTGGCGCTCGAGCTCCAGGCCCGCGCGGGGATCGGCGTCACGCGCGGCAAGACTCGTTCAGTCAGGGGGCGGCCGGGCGTCTATGACGTGCTCTATGCCTACGAGGAGGAGGCGCCGGCGCGTGCGGCGGGCCGGCTGGCCTTGCTGCTGGTCGACAGCCTGCTGCCGGCCGAGCTCCGCGGGATTGACGGCCTGGATCGAGTGTCCGAGCCGTTGGGAGAGGGAGTCGAGACGCCGTTCGACCTGAACGCCGCGCTGGCCCGCCTGCGTCGCATCGCGACCCGGGAAATGCTGGGCCCGACCACGCGCTCGCTGGTCGCCGAGGCCCGCCGTCGCGGCATCCCGGTCCAGCGCCTGGACGAGCATAGCCTGGTGCAGTTCGGCTATGGCGTCTGCCATAGGGTGACGCGGGCCAGCATCACCGGCGAGACCTCGCAGATCGCGGTGCAGACCGCCGGCGACAAGGATCTCACCAAGCGGCTACTGAGCCGGGTCGGCCTCCCGGCTCCGACGGGCGCTGTGGTCCGAACCGTTGACCAGGCGCTCGAGGAGGCGGCGCGGCTAAGGCCGCCCCTGGTGATCAAGCCGCTCGACGGCAATCACGGCCGCGGCGTCAATCTGGACCTGCGGAGCGAGGCGGAGATCCGCTGGGGCTTCGAGCAGGCGGCCAAGCACGGCCGTTGGGTCGTCGTCGAGGAACAGTTCCAGGGCAAGGACTACCGGATCCTGGTGGTGGGCGGGAAGGTGACGGCCGTGGCCGAGCGCGTCCCGGCCCAGGTAGTCGGCGATGGCCGCTCGACGATCGCGCAGCTGATCGAGACCGTGAACGCCGATCCCCGGCGCGGCGTGGGCCACGAGCAGGTGATGACCCGCATCGTCGTCGACGATCATGTACGCGAGATGCTGTCGCGTGTGGGGCTGGCCCTGGATTCGGTCCCCGACGCCGACCGCGTCGTCGTCCTGCGAGCCACGGCCAACCTCTCGACGGGCGGCACGGCGATCGACCGCACGGACGAGATCCATCCCGAAAACGCCAGAATCGCCCGCCGCGCGGCCCTGACGGTCGGTCTGGACGTCGCCGGCATCGACTTCGTGGCCCCCGACATCCGCCGTTCGGTGCGGGAAACCGGCGGCGGCATCGTCGAGGTCAACGCCGCGCCGGGCTTCCGCATGCACCTGGAACCGTCCGAGGGTCAGCCGCGCGACGTCGCCCGCGCAGTGCTCGCGCATCTCTATCCGCCCGGCGCGCGCAGCCGCATCCCGATCGTCGCCGTCACCGGCACCAACGGCAAATCGACGGTCGGCCGAATGGTCGCGCGGATCTTCCGCGAGCGCGGCCTCACCGTCGGCCTGACCAACACCAGCGGCGTCTATATCGACGACGAGCGGCTGCTGGCCGCCGACGCCAGCGGACCGAGAAGCGCCCGCATGGTGCTGAGTGACCCGACCGTCGAGGTTGCGGTGCTGGAGACCGCGCGCGGCGGACTTCTGCGCGAAGGCCTGGCCTTCGACCATTGCGACGTCGGCATGGTGCTGAACGTCACCCCCGACCATCTCGGCCTCAAGGGGATCGACACGCTAGAGGACCTGGCCAAGGTCAAGTCGATCGTGACGGAGTCGGTCTCGCGGCGCGGGGTCAGCGTGCTCAATGGCGACGATCCGATGACCCTGCGGTTGGCGCGACACGCCGGCGGGCGCGTGGCCTTCTTCACGCTGGAGGGGGGACCGGAGATGAGCTCTTTCCTTCAGAAACACGTTGCGGAAGGCGGGCTGCTGGCGGCGCGGGAGCGCACCGTGCGCGGCGGCGACCTGGTGATCCACGACGGCGGCCGGCGAATTCCCGTGGTCAGCGCCGACGAGATCCCCGCGACCCTGTCGGGCCTGGCGGAGTTCAATGTCGCCAACGCCCTGGCCGCGCTGTTGGCGGGACACGCGCAAGGCGTTCCGGTGGAGACCATGGCGCGGGCCCTGCGCGGCTTCGCCTCGTCGCACCAGGACAATCCGGGCCGGTTCAACATTCACGACGGTCACGGCTTTCGGGTCATCGTCGACTACGCCCACAATCCAGCGGCCTTGCGCGCGATCGGCGCCGTGGTCGAGAAGCTGCGGCCTTCCGCCGGGCGGGTGATCGGCGTGGTCAGCATTCCGGGCGACCGGCGCGACGAGGACATCCGCGAGATGGGCGAGATCTCCGCCGAGCTGTTCGACGAGCTGATCTTCCGCGAACGTCCGGACGGCCGTGGACGGGCCTCTGGCGCCGTGGTGGCGATGCTGAGCGAAGGGGCGCTGGCCAAGGGCTTTCCCGAAGACAACCTGCACCGGGTGCTCGGCGAGGAACAGGCGGTCGACCTGGCGCTGCGAAGCGCGGCGCCGGGCGATCTCGTGATGATCTTCCCGACCTCGGTCGAGCGGATCTGGCGGCAGGTGGAGGCGTTCCGCCCCGCCGCCAACGCGCTGTCGCCGCCGTCGGAGGACATGATGGGAGGCGCGGTTGCCTGACGCGGGAGGGCGCTGGGCGCTGATCGTCCACGGCGGCGCCAAGGCGATCGCGCCAGCGGCGTGGGCGCGGCATCGGCAGGGCTGCCTGGCCGCCGCCGAGGCCGGCGCGGCGATCCTGGCGGCCGGCGGCGACGCCTTATCGGCGGTGGAAGTTGCGGTGCGGGCGCTAGAGGACGATCCCACCTTTAACGCCGGGCGAGGCTCGGTGCGCAACGCGGCCGGGGAGGTCGAGTGCGACGCGGCGATCATGGATGGCGCCAGCCTGGCCGTCGGCGGCGTGGCCGCCGTCCGCACGCTGCGCCATCCCATCTCCGTGGCGCGGGCGATGTTGCCCGAGCGACCGGTCCTGCTGGTCGGCGAGGGGGCAGAGGCCTTCGCCCGCGCCCACGGCCAGGAGCTTTGTGCGCCGGCAGACCTACTGGTCGACCAAGCCGACGGGAAGGGGTGCGACACCGTCGGCTGCGTGGCGTTGGACCTGGCTGGAAATCTGGCGGCTGGAACGTCGACGGGAGGTCTGACCGGTTGCGCGGTTGGCCGGGTCGGGGACTCGCCCTTGCCGGGATGCGGCCTCTACGCCGACAACGCGGTCGGCGCCGTGTCCCTATCGGGCGAGGGCGAGAGCCTGATCCGCACCACTCTGGCGGCCCGGCTGATCCAGGCGCTGGAAGAGCAGGCGCCGGATGCAGCGATCGAGACCGCGATGGCCTCGCTGGCGCGGGTCGGCGGCGAGGCCGGCCTGATCGTCATCGACCGCCATGGCCGGATCGGTTGGGGCCACAACAACGCCCAGTTCGCGGTGGCTCACGCCGCCAGCGACCGGCCCGCCCGGGCTTTCGTGGCGCGTGACGAAGACGATGGAGAATGAGGTGACGGAGCGTTCGGGCGACGAAGGGACGCTGATCATCATTGGCGGCGGCGAGGACAAGGAGGGCGACAAGGTGATCCTGCGCGCCGTCGCCGAACGCCTGCGCGGCGGCAAGCTGGTGCTGGCGACGATCGCCTCCAGGTCGCCCGACGGCTATTTCGAGGCCTATCGCAAGGCCTTCGCCGACCTGGGCGCTTCGGAACTGGTCGAGCTCTATGTCGAGGACCGCGCCGAGACCCACGATCCGGAAAAGCTGGCGCTGCTGGACGGGGCCGGCGGCGTGTTCTTCTCCGGCGGCGACCAACTGCGCATTTCCAGCCAGATCGGCGATACGCCGATCGAACGGCGGGTTCGCGAGATCTGGCGGGCCGGCGGCGTGCTGGCCGGGACCTCGGCCGGAGCGTCGGTGATGAGCGACACCATGATGGTTCGCGGCGCCAGCGCCGAGACGCACCGGATCGGCGGGCTGCAGATGGCGCCGGGGCTGGGTCTGGTGCGCGACGTGATCATCGACCAGCACTTCGCCGAGCGCGGCCGGATCGGGCGCCTGCTGGGCGCCGTCGCCCAGAGCCCTCGCGTGCTAGGCCTCGGGATCGACGAGGACACGGCCCTGATCGTGAAGGGCGACACCTTCACCGTCATCGGCAGCGGCGGCGTCTATGTCGTTGACGCCGAGGGCGTGACGGCCTCGAACATCGCCGAGGCCAAGACCGACGGCGCGCTCTCGATTCTGGACGTGCGCCTACACGTGCTGGCCGACGGCGACAGCTTCGACCTCCGCAGCCGACGGCCGCAAGGACAGCCGGCGCCGATCAGGGTGGCTTGAGCGAAGGAGCCGCCGCCGCTCATGGCGCTACGCCGACAGCGCCGGTACGGAAGGAGGAACGTCCAGGGCTTCGCGCAGGGCGGGTTGACGGGAGCGGCTGACGGGCAGGGGCGAGCCCTCGCTAAGGTGCAGCCGCCAACGATCACCATCGCGCTCCAGGCGCTGCACCTGGGCCAGGTTCGCGATCACCGACCGGTGGACGCGCAGGAAATTCGCCGGCAACTGGGTCGCCAGACCGTCGAGCCGAGCGGCGTGCAGCAGGCTGCGGCCGCCGACCAGCCGCAGCTCGACATAGTCGTCTGCTCCCACCACGGCCATGATCTCGGCGATCGGCACCAGCTCGACGCCACGCGCCGAGGCCACAGTCAGACGATCGGGGCGGCTGGCGGCGCGGGTCAGGGCGGCCTCGCGGCCGCGGTCGTCGCGGCTCAGCCGCACCACCTCGACCATCAGCAGTGGAAGGACCAGGCCGGCGGCGAGCAGGAAATAGGATAGATCGGCCAGCCAGTCGGGGAACCCCAAGGCCAGCGCCAGGAACAGCGCCAGGTAGACCAGGGTCAACCGTGCGCCGGGGATGCGCCGATACACGCCCGCCGCGGCCGGTGGGACGGCGAGCGCCACGCCGATGATCAGCGCCCACACCGTCTTCTGGTCGAAGCCAGGCAATAGGGCGGTGACCCCGACGGCGACCAAGGCCGCGCCGACCATCGGGCTCCGCGCCTTGGGCAGAAACCGGGCGGCCGCATAGGTCACCAGCAGGATCGCAAAGGTGGCGGCCAACACCCAGATGGCGCTCATCCGCCAAGCGTGCAGCGGATAGGCATAGTTGGACAGCGTCCGCAGGCTCTCGACGACGGCCTGCAGGGCCGCGACCGCGGCCATGGCGGCCAAGATCAGGCTGGAATCTGTGCGGCGCATGACGTGGATGACGGCGAAGCCGAACGCGGCGGCCAACAGCGCGCCAGCCGCCACGAAGGTGACGGCCAGCAGCGCTTGGCGTTGAGGAAAGGGATAGGGCCAGACGCCCATGGCGTTCATCGGGCGAGCGAAACGCAGGCCGCCATGGAAGGACGAAAGGTGCAGCACCAGGCTGTTCTCGCCGGGTCGCCAGGCGGTGTCGCGGATAGGGAAGACCGCCTGGTAGCGTCCGGGGATTTCTTCCCGCCGTGCCGCGCCGGGACGGCCGTTGGCGCCCAGGCGTTGGCCGTTGAGCCAAGCCTCGGACGAAGCGACGCCCCCCAGATAGAGCGCGTGCGGTCGAGCGTCGCCCGGCGCCTCGATCGTGGAGCGGATCCAGAGCTCCCGCCCTTGTGGATCGACGAAACCCTGGACCGGGCGGCAGTCGCTCAACACGGGGCCGCCTGGCCCGGCGACTCCATGACAAGCCTGCCACGACAGATCCTGGGCTTGAGCCAGGGGCGCGAAGCCAGTCAGGAGCAGGCCGAGAAACAAGGTTCGCCACATAGCCTCTCTATAAGGCGCCGCTCACCGAGACGCGCCGCCATTCGCCGATGGCCGGACGCCGTTGACCGAAGCGGCGTGGCGGATCGCGTCGCGGACGGCTCAGCTGTCGGCATGACCCACACCTCGCTTCATCGCCGCACCCTGCTCGCCGCCGCCAGCCTGGTCTTCCCGAGCCTGGCGTTCGCCCAGGCTGTCGCTCCGACCCAAGCCCCTGGTCCGACGACGTCTCCATCGCAGGCCGGCCCCTTCCGCTTCAAGGGCTTGCAGGGCGTCGAGACCGACGCCGAGCGGGGTTTCTTCGAGGTCCCCGAAGATCGTCGCGATCCCGGCTCGCGGAAGATCCGGCTGAGCTATGTCCGGTTCGCTTCGACGGCGGCCAAGCCGGGGCCGCCGATCGTCTACCTGGCGGGTGGCCCCGGCGGCACGGCGACGCGGGCGGCGGGCGGACCGCGCTTTCCGATCTTCATGGCCCTGCGCGAGGTGGCGGATGTCATCGCCTTCGACCAGCGGGGTACCGGCCTGTCCAACGCCATTCCGGAGCGACCGCTCTGGACCCGCCCGCCGCCGGTGTTCACGGAGGCCGGGCTGACCTCCCATTTCCGCACGGAATTCCAGAGCGCATGGGCCGACTGGACCAAGGCAGGCGTGGCCATGACCGGCTACAACACCGAACAGAACGCCGACGACATCGACGACCTGCGACGTCATCTCGGCGCGGAAAAGGTCGACCTCTGGGGCATCAGCTACGGCACGCACCTGGCGCTCAGCATGCTCAAGCGGCACGGTGACAGGGTGAACCGCGTGGCCCTGGCCAGTCTGGAGGGCCAGGACCAGACGGTGAAGCGGCCGGCGGCGATTGACGACCTTCTGCGCCAGGTGGACGCTTTACTGGCCGCCGATCCCGCCGTTCGCGCGGCCGTGCCGGACCTGCCGGCTTTGATGCGCCGCGTGCACGCCAGGCTGGAGACGCAACCGGCTCCGACGAAGGTCAAGCTGAACGGCGCGGCGGCTGAGATCCGGATGGGCGGCTTCGGCGTCCAGTTGCTGGCGGGGGGGCTGATCGCCAACCCCAACACCCTGGCCATGCTGCCGAGCCTGTATCTCGCCCTCGATGCGGGGCGGACCGACGTGTTGGCGCCGTTCCTGGGCGATGTGGCCGACCTGCTGAGCATAACCGGCATGCCCGAGGCCACGGATCTGGCGTCCGGGATTTCGCCGCGCCGGCTGGCCCTGGTGCGGCGTGAGGCGCGGACCGCCGTGCTCGGCGCGGCGCTGAACTTCCCGATGCCACAGCTGCTGGGCGTGGTTCCGGGCGTCGATCTCGGCGAAGGCTTCCGGGCGCCGCTCCGCATCGACCATCCCGCCCTGTTGGTCGCCGGTTCGCTGGACGGCCGCACGCCGTTGGCCGAGCAGGACGAAGTCGCGGCTCAGTTCCGGCGCAAGTCGCGCGTGCTTGTCGAGAACGCCGGCCATAACGTCTTCGAGGCCCACCCCGGCGTGCGGGATTTGCTGGTGCGGTTCTTCCGTGGCGAGTCCTTTAGCGACACCCGGCTGAGCCTGCCGCCGCCGAAGTTCCAGTTGGCTTGACCCGGCTTGGCTCCCTGAAATCTTTTCGAGGGTGGCGCGAGATCCACGGCGGCGCCGCGCGACGAGCCCGCGATTACTCACGAGAGCCAGTGGTCGTGGCCAAAACCATTTGCAAAATGCCCGAACCTCTCGAACTATAAGTCCAGCATGATACCGGTGTCATAAGAACGCCGGGCCAGGGAGGTAATCGGATGTTGCAGTCAGATCGGTCCAGGTTGCGCGCGCGCCTTGTCGCGGGATGCGGCGCTGTCGCCTTGTTGCTCGCCGCCGGCGCGGCGGTCGCCCAAACCAGCGGGGCAGGAGCGCCCGCACCTTCGGACGACACCGTCGAGGCGGTCGTCGTTACCGGCTTCCGGAACAGCCTGGCCCAGGCATTGAACGTCAAGCGCTCGTCGGCCGCGGCCGTGGACGCGATCTATGCCGAGGACATGGCCAAGTTCCCGGACCTGAACCTGTCGGAATCCATCCAGCGTATTCCAGGCGTCGCCATCTCGCGCGACGCCGGCGAGGGCCGGCAGATCTCGGTGCGGGGCCTGGGCGCCCAGTTCACGCGCGTGCGCATCAACGGCATGGAGGCCCTGACCACCTCGGGCGGCACCGACGCCTCGGGCGGCACCAACCGCAGCCGCTCGTTCGACTTCAACGTCTTCGCCTCGGACCTCTTCAACCGCATCACGGTGCAGAAGACCGCCTCGGCAGAGACCGAAGAAGGCTCGCTGGGCGCCACGGTGGACCTGAACACCGCCCATCCGTTCGACAAGCGGGGCTTCAACTTCGCGGTCTCGGGCAAGTACGGCTACAACGACCAGGCCAAGAAGGCCTCGCCGCGCGTGGCGGCGCTGATCTCCAACACCTGGCGCGACGACACGATCGGGGCGCTGTTCTCGATCGCCTATTCCCAGCGCGACTTGCTGGACGAAGGCACGAGCACCGTCCGCTGGCAGACCGGCACGGCCACCTCGCCGGGCTTCCGCAGCGTGCGCGGCGTGACCTGCGCCACCAACGCGGCCGCCTGCGCCGAGGCCAACGGCGCCGTCCACCCGCGCATCCCGCGCTTCGACTGGTACCACACGACGCAGGACCGCCTGGGCATGACCGGCTCGCTGCAATGGGCGCCAGACGACAAGACCCAGGTGTCGTTCGACGTGCTGTACGCCGACTTCAAGGGCAAGCGGAACGAGGACTTCCTCGAGACCTTCACGCCCCAGACCGCCGGCGCCTGCACCGCCACCTCGGCGGCCTCGTGCGGCATCAACCAGGTCGACGTGCTGGACTATACGATCAGCACGCCACGCTCGAACTTCCCGGTCATGACCAAGGGGACGTTCAACAATATCGACCTGAAGACCGAGCAGCGCCACGACGAGCTGGAGACGGAGTTCCGCCAATTCACCCTGGCCGGCGAGCACCAGTTCACCGACAAGCTGAAGGTCAAGGGCGTCCTGGGCTTCTCGAAGTCGACCTTCGCCAACCCGGTGCAGAACACGGTCCAATGGGACCAGTACAACGTCCAGGGCTACAGCTGGGACTACAGCGGCGGCGACACCTATCCGGTAATCAAGTACGGCACGGGTGACACGACGAACGCCGACGCCTGGACCCTGGCCGAGATCCGCATGGTCCAAGGCTATGTCGACAACAGCTACAAGACCGCCCAGTTCGATCTCGCCTATGACTGGAGCGACAACTTCAAGCTCAAGGGCGGCCTGTCGTACAAGGCCTACAACACCGACAGCACGGCCTTCTCGCGCACCAATGGCACGTCGGCCAACATCAACCCGATCACCTCGACCGACCTCCGGAGCGTGCCGCGCTCGACCTATGCCGAGACCATCGACTTCTCCAGCCTGAACCTGCCGGCGGGCAACGTCTCGTCATGGATCACGCCGGACCTGCGAAAGGCTATCTCGGCCTTGCACATGGACGACCCGACCTACGGCAAGGCCGTCACGACGACGCCGGGCACGGTGTGGGTCAGCCCGTTCGGCAACGAGTGCTTCACCGCCGGCTGCGGCCTCTACCACCTGGGCCGGGAGGCCAGCCTGGGCAGCAACTACGCGATCGATGAGTGGGACACGATCGGCTACGTCCAGGGCGACTTCAAGTTCGACCTGTGGAACGTGCCGGTGCGCGGCGACGTCGGCGTACGCTACGTCCAGACCCGCCAGAAGGCGCTGGGCTACGGCGTCGTTCCGTCGACGGTCAGCGGCGTCAACTACCAGACCATCTCGGCCACGACCGCGACGCGCAGCTACAACGACGTGTTGCCGGCTCTGAACCTGGTGGTCGAACCGCGCGAGGACCTGCTGCTGCGCTTCGGCGCGGCCAAGGTGATGTCGCGCCCGAACCTCGGCTCGCTGACGCCGGGCGTGAACATCAGCACCGGCAGCAACAAGACGGTGACCTCGGGAAACCCGTTCCTGGATCCGTTCCGCGCCAAGACCGTGGACGCGGCGGTCGAGTGGTACTTCCAGCCCGGGGCCCTGTTGTCGGCGGCGTTCTTCTACAAGGACATCTCGACGTTCGTGCAGAGCTATACCTCGCCGCTGTCGACCTTCGACCAGAACCCGTTCGGCCTGCCCGACAGCGCGGCCGTCGCGGCCTGCGGCACCACGCCGGGCTGCTCGCCCAGCCTCCCGGTCTGGCAATTCAGCACCTCGGTCAACACGCCGGGCGGCCCGCTGAAGGGCTTCGAGCTGAACTACCAGCAGCCGTTCACCTTCCTGCCGGCCCCGTTCGACAAGTTCGGCTTCCTGGGCAACTACACTCACGTGACCTCGGAGGTGACCTATCTGTCCTCGACGGGCGCGGTGACGGCGGTCGGCCCGCTGACCAACCTGTCGAAGAACAGCTACAACGCCACGCTCTATTTCGAGAACAAGAAGGTCAGCAGCCGGGTCTCGGCCGCCTATCGCAGCAAATACCTGACCCAGATCCCGGGCCGCAACGGCTCGGACGTCGAGGGCACCAAGGGTACGCTGAACATCGATGCTTCGCTGACCTACACCTGGAACAAGCACCTGGCCTTCACGCTCGAAGGGGTCAACCTGACCAACGAGGTGCAGGACCAGTACTACGACTCCAGCCAGCTGGTGTCGTTCTATCATGAGACCGGCCGCGAGTTCTTCGCCGGCTTCCGCTACACCTTCTAATCCACGATACGGCGCGGTTCCTCGGGAGCCGCGCCGTATCGCTTTCGATGGCCCTCCCGCTTTCGCTAGTCGGGGCGATGGCCGCCTATTGGGCCTCTCGCTTCGTCGTGACCTTGCCGAACACCGGCGCCGCCACGGTCGTCAAGCGATCGGTGGCGTCGCCCGTCAGATCGAAGAACACGATCCGATTGGCGCCGCGCTTCATCCAGGGAGCGGGCGCGTACAGCGTATGCACGGGTCCGATCGACCAGAACCGGCCAAGATTGTGCGCTCCGAGCCAAAGCTGGCCTTTGTGGAGACCGCGCATGTCCAGATAGGTGTCCGCGGGGCGGTCCACCGTCATCTCGGCTTCGTAGAAGCAAGGCCCCGCGCAAGGTTGAGGCGACATGCGCAGCTTGGACAGGTCGTCCATCGGCAGCCGGAACATGCTCCAATCGTCCAGCGGCGCGCCTTCCAGGGTGACGGCGCCGGTCAGTCCGGTCTGCTCGGTCCGGATCGCGTGCGAATAATTCACGCGCCCGGTGTTCTCGACCAAGATATCCAGCGTGGCGGGGCCGGTCCGCCGAGGCAGCTCCACGGTTTCCTGGCCGAGGCGCCGATCGAGCGTTCCGACAAGCTTCTGGTCGACATAGACCTGGGCGTAGCTGTGCATGCCCTTGAGGACCAGGGCGCCGGCCTGTCCCTTGGCGAGCGAGACCCGATAGAGGACGTACCCGTAGTTCTGACCGAGCTCCTCGAACGTTAGCGGATGCTTGGCGCGAACAGGCTCGGGAAGGTTGCGCCATAGCGACGCGCTGCGTCGGATCGACGAGACCGGGAAGGTGGCGGCGACGCTGGCCGCGGGAGTCGGCGCGGCCGGTTTGCCCGTGACCTCCGCGATGACGGAGGCCAGCAATCCGTATTTGTAACGAGGGTTTCCCGCTTCATCGAGCGGCGCATTGTAGTCATAGCTCGTGGTGTCCGGGTGGTAGTCGGCGCCGGTATGCGAATCCGCGCCGTTCATCCATCCGAACGTCGTGCCGCCGTGGAACATGTACAGCGAGACCGAATAGCCGCGCTGCATCATGAAGCGCAGCTCTTCGGCCTCCTTGCGGCCGTCGGTCTCGTGATGGTCCTCGCCCCACTTGTCGAACCACCCCGCCCAGTATTCGCCGACCATCCGCACCCCGTTGGGCCGGAACGCCTCCAGCTTGGCGACGGCGTTCTCCGCGCCGCCTGAGCCGAAGTTCACCACCGACGGCAGATTGGGCAGAGAGCCCTTGGCGAGGTCGGATGCCTGGTTGGACGTGAACAGCACGCCATCGGCCAGGCCGGCCCGGCGGTAGGTCGCTTCCAGTCCTTCGAGATAGGCCTGGTCGCTGCCGAACGCGCCATATTCGTTCTCCAGCTGCACCGCGATGATCGGGCCTCCATTGCGCAGGAGAAGCGGTTTTACCTCTTGGCCTAGCCGCACCATCCACCGCTCGACCGCGGCGGTGTATTTCGGATCCGTCGAGCGCAGGACCAGGCTGCGGTCTTTCAGCAGCCAGGACGGATAGCCGCCGAGTTCCCATTCGGCGCAGACGTACGGGCCCGGTCGCAGGATCACGTCCAACCCTTCCGCCTGCGCGGCGCGGATGAACGCGGCGAGATCGTTCTGGCCGGAGAAGTCGTAGACCCCGGGGCGCGGCTCGTGCGCGTTCCAGAATGCGTAGGTGGTGATGGTGTTCAGGCCCATCGCCTTGGCCTTGCGCAGGCGATCGCGCCAATAGGCGCGCGGGATGCGGACATAGTGCATCTCGGCCGAGATGACCTGGTAGGGCTTGCCGTCCTTCAGAAACCCGGCGCCGCTGACCGTGAAGCTGTGCGGCGGCGCGCGCGACTGCGCCTCGGCCGGCAACGAGAACAGCGCCGGCACCGAAAGGGCCGCGCATAGCATCGATCGAACAGCCCGTTTCACATGTCTCTCCCGCGCAAAAGCCCTGGTCGCCCAGAATCGGATTTATCGTACAAGTGGCTTTACCTTAGCGATGGCAGGCACGGCTAGGATACAGCGTCCAACGCGTCCTCATCAGACGCTGGCAAATCCGCCGATGAGCGGTGGACGCCTTTGAGGCCTTGTGGTTCGCCCTGAAGCAAGTTTCGCGGGCGTCGAGCGGCTTTTACGAGCGGCCGCGGCCTAACATGCATGCGGCTGGGACATTTTCAGTGAAATGTCACATGTCGCGCCTCGCTGCTGAGCGCGACGGGCGGATGATCAATTTCGAGGTGTCGACCTGGGGATAACCGCCGCAGGCGGTGGGCGCGACGACCTCGAACGAGGACCGCATGTCGACCTATCGGCTACTGATGGCGGGTTGTTCCGCCCTTGTCCTGCTGGCGCAAGCCCAGGCTGCCTTCGCTGACGAAAACACCACGCCGTCCGACGCCGTCGACGAGATCGTGGTCAAGGCGCGCGACAAGGCGGGTCTGCTCGAGAAGCAGCCCAACAATACCGTGTTCGGCATCGACAAGCCCCTGCTGGAGACGCCTCGCTCAGCCAGCTTCGTCAGCGACGTGACGTTGCAGCGCTACGGCATCGAGACCATCGACGGCCTGACCGCCGTCTCGCCGGGGTCCTACACCGCCAGCTTCTACGGCGTGCCCGGCGCGCTGAACATTCGCGGCACCCTCGCCGAGAACTACTTCCGCGGCTTCAAGCGCATCGAGAACAGGGGGACCTATTCGACCCCGATCGGCGCGGCCGACCAGATCCAGATCGTGCGGGGCCCGCCGACCCCGATCTACGGCTCGGGCAAGGTGGGCGGCATGCTCAACTTCATCCCGAAGTCGGGCAAGAACGAGGGCGGCTACCTGACCGAGCCGACCGGCGAGGTCACCCTGACCTACGGCTCATACAACAAGAAGAACGCCACGGCCCAGCTGGGCCTGCCGGCCAACTTCGGATCGGTCACCGGCGGCGTCTATCTCTATGGCGAGGCCGAGGATTCCCACAGCTACTACAAGGGTCTCTATCCGCGCCGGCAGACCGGCGAGATCTCCGCCGATTTCGATCTGGGCGGCGGCTGGACCACGGCCTTCGGCGGCATGCTCTACCACTCGAACGGCGACGTGCAGACCCCGGGCTGGAACCGCCTGACCCAGGACCTGATCGACCATCAGACCTACGTCACCGGCCGCGACACCACGCTGAAGGACACCGACGGCAACGGCCGTTTGACGCCGAACGAGATCGGTTTCTATCCGTACGGCAGCGCGACCTACCTGGCCTATTATGGCTTCCCGAGCAGCGATGCGCTGCACACCTTGGACGTCGGGGTCGGTACGACCAAGCTGGATCCGCGCACGGTCTATATCAGCGGGGCCGACTTCTCGAAGACCCGCACCAACACTTTCTACTACGACCTGGCCAAGGCGCTGACGCCCGACAGCGCGATCAAGCTGCAGCTGTTCTACGACGACCAGGAGAACAAGCGCTTCGTCTCGTACGGCTATCCGGCCTGGTTCGACAGCAAGGTGTGGGAGGCGCGGCTCACCTACAACTTCGCCTACGACGTCGGGATCGTCACCTCCAAGTCGTTCGTCGGCGCGTCGTACCGCAGCTTCGAGGGCCGCCGCCGCGAAAGCTACAACAGCGGCATGATCGCTCTGGATCGCCGCGACATCAGCTTCGGCGCGACGCCGACGGACGTCATCGACAGCCCGTTCTCGACCGAAACCGGGGCCGGCGTGCAGGGCCTGCAGTGGGAAAACAACAACAAGAGCGAATGGACCCAGGCCGGCGTCTTCGCGATGACCGACATCATGATCGGCGAGCGCCTGAACCTGATGCTGGGCGGGCGCTACGACGACTATGACGTCAAGTCGAACGACACGGGCTTTCTCAGCTACCAGATCGCCGGCCAGCAGAAGGCCAGCAAGGGCAAGGCCACCTACAGCGCCAGCCTGACCTACAAGGCTCCGGCCGGGATCATGCCCTACATCACCTACGCCAAGGCCTCGGCCCTGGAGATGAGCCAAGCCGGCGACATCGCGCCGGGCTTGGTGGCCGACCCCAGCGACGCCTGGCTGTCGAACAGCGACCTGGCCGAGGCCGGATTCAAGTTCCAGTGGCTGAAGGGAACCCTGGTCGGGTCGCTGGCGGGCTATCGCCAGAACCGCACCCAGCTGACCGGCATCACCGGCACGCCGACCGGCACGCGGGCCAAAGGCGTGGAACTGGAAGTGCGCTGGCTGGCCAGCGAGCACCTGAGCTTCACCTTCGCCGGCAATACGCAGCACACGACCGTGAAGGGGCCCGACAATTCGTTCCAGTACATCCCGGCCTATACCGCCGGCGTGTCCGGCGCGCAGGGCTATGGCGGAACCTATGTCGTTTGGGCCTTCAGCAGCCTGCCGGGGCGGTCGGGCGACTACGACTACACCCTGATCCCGAAGTCCGTGGTCAGCCTCTATGGCGCCTACACCGGCGACGAGCACGACTGGGGCAAGGTCGGCGGCGCGCTGGGCGTCACCCACGTGACCAAGACGTCGGGCACGGTCCAGAATGCGGTGACCTATCCCGCCTACTGGGCGGCCAGCGGCAGCGTCTATTACGAATACGGCCCGTACACGGCCACGCTCAACGTCGATAACCTGTTCGACAAGCTCTACTTCACGCCCGACGCGGACAGCTACGCCAACCTTGGCGCCCTGCCCAGCAAGGGCCGCGAGTGGCGCGTGACCCTGGCCCGGAAGTTCTAGTTCCCCACGCGGCGCGTCCCCGCGAGGGCCGCGCCGCGAGCTTGCATGGAGGCTCGATGGCGATGTCGACGATCCAATGGCGTTCCTGGACCTTGCTGGGCGCGCTTTCCCTGCTGTTGTTCCTGATCACCGCCTCGACCTTCTCGTCGCTGGGCGTGGTGCTGCCGGCCATGATCAAGGACCAGCGGTGGAGCTTCGCCTCGGCCTTCCTGGGCTTTACTCTGCTGGGCGCGTTCTGCGGCGGCTCGTCCTGGCTGCCGGCCCTGCTGATCCGCAAGGTCGGCGTGCGGGCCACGATCATCGCCGGCTCGGCCGTGATGATCGCCGGCTTCGTCTGCCTGACCCTGGCCCACGGGCTGCCGGTCTATCTGACGGGGACGGCGCTGCTGGGCGTCGGCTACCAGATGATGGCGCTGATCCCGGGCACGCACCTGCTGTCGATGCTGTTCAAGAAGCGCGCCCTGCCGTTCGGGATCTATTTCACGATCGGTTCGCTGGGCGGCGTCGTCGGTCCCTGGATGGCTCTGGTGGGCCTGGAGATCGCCGGCGGCGCCTGGCGGCCGTACTGGGCCTGGCAGGCCATCGCCTCGGCCGTGGTCGGCGCCCTGGCCGCGGCCCTGGTCGGCGGCAAGGCCTGGCTGGAAAGCGCCGCTGTCGAGACCGACAAGGCCGTGGCCGAGGCGGCCGCCGTTCAGCCGGCCAACGCCCGGATCTACCGAACCCAGGTCGATTGGACAGTGAAGGAAGCGATCCGCACGCCGCAGTTCTACGTGATCGTCGCGGCCTATTTCGCCCATCTCCTGGGCGGGGTCACCGCCGTCAGCCTCGCGCCCAGCCACTTCGGCGAGATGGGCGTGGCCTCGGCCGTCGCCATCGCCGCGCTGAGCCTGGAATCCCTGATGCAGGTGGCGGCCCGGATGAGCGGCGGCCTGCTGGCCGACCGGATCGATCCGCGCTGGCTGCTGGCGGGCGCCCAAGGGATGATGGCCGCGGGCCTGCTGGTCCTGGCCCACGCCACGACCTGGCCGATGATGGTGATCTTCGCCCTCGGCGTCGGTGTCGGCTTCGGCATGACCGTTCTGGCAGTCAGCATCCTCCTGCTCAACTACTACGGCCGGAAGAACAATCTCGAGCTCTTCTCGATGGTCTGCCTGGTCGGCGCCGTCTCGGCCCTGGGCCCGGTGATCGGCGGCTTCATGCGCGACCGCCTCGGCGGTTT
Source organism: Caulobacter sp. Root343 (assembly GCF_001425745.1). Lineage (GTDB taxonomy): Bacteria > Pseudomonadota > Alphaproteobacteria > Caulobacterales > Caulobacteraceae > Caulobacter. The sequence continues at coordinate 563,472 of NZ_LMDF01000007.1, forward strand.
CGCGCCGACCTTCCAGATCTTCGCCGCCGTCATCGGCGTGATCTTCGTGGCGGCGCTGTTCATGCGTCCTCCGCGCAAGACGAGCCAGGAGACCGCCGCCGCGCCGGTTCCGGCCCCCACGCCCGTCCTGCTCAGCGACGCGGCCTAGATTTCGGAGAGTAGCGCCATGTTCCACCGTCCCTCCCAGCACAAGGACTTCGGGGTCTTCCTGCCGGTCGCCAACGGCGGCTGGATCATCTCCAAGACCGCCCCGACCCTGGACGGCCTCTATGCCCAGAACCGCGCCGCAGCCGTGAAGGCCGACGAGGTCGGCATGGATTTCGTGATGTCGATGGGCAAGTTCCGCGGCTTCGGCGGCGAGACCGACCATTGGGGCACGGCCCTGGAGTCGGTCACCATGATGGCCGGCATCGCCGAGGCCACCAAGACCGTGAAGATCTGGGCGACCATCCATCCGCTGCTGCAGAACCCGGCCGTGGCCGCCAAGATGATCGCCACCCTGGACCACATCAGCGGCGGCCGCGCCGGCCTGAACATCGTCGCCGGCGCCTACAAGGGCGAGTTCGATCAGATGGGGGCCTGGGACGAGCGCCTTTCGCACGATGACCGCTACGCCTTGACCGAGGAATGGACGACGATCGTCAAGCGCCTGTGGGCCGAAGACAGCGTCGACTTCGACGGCAAATACTTCCAGATGAAGGACTGCCAGTCGAAGCCCAAGCCCCTGTCCAAACCACGTCCAGATCTCGTCTGCGCGGGTATGTCGGATCGCGGCTTCCAGTTCTCGGTGCGCGAGGCCGACATCTGCTTCATCGGCGGCCGCACGCCGGACGAGCGCCGCGACGCCTCGCTGCGCGCCAAGCAGGCCGCCGAGGCCATGGGCAAGACCATAAAGACCTTCGCCATGTGCACGGTCGTGCACGGCGACACCGACGCGGACGCAGAGGCCAAGGTCGAGCAATACAAGAGCGGCGCCGACATGGGTGCGATCCTGGCCATGCTGGAGAGCTGGGGCGTGCCGGCCGAAAAGCTCTCGACCGTGGCCAAGGCCCAGGGCGCCTTCATGACCCACACCGTGGTCGGCTCGCCCCAGACCTGCGGCGCGCTGATCGAGGACTTCCTCCGCTACTGCGAGCTGGACGGCCTGATGATGATCTTCCCCGACTATGTCGAGGGGCTCACCATGTTCGGGGCCGAAGTTCTGCCCGGCCTTCGGGCGGTGTTCTCGTGAACGCCGTCGCGACTAGATCCGGAGTCCGCGATGACTTCGCCGCCTGGATCGCGCCGTCGCGGACGGCGGTGCTGATCATCGACATCCAGGTCGACTTCGCCTCGCCCGACGGAGCCCTGGGCGCCTATGTCGACATGGCCGTCGTGCAGCCGGCCGTCGCGGCCGCCGGGCGGCTGGTGGAAGCGGCTCGCACCGCCGGAACGCCGGTGATCTTCATCGGCCTGTTCACCATGCCGGAGACCGACTCCTCCAGCTGGAAGGAACGGATGCGTCGTCGCGGCGGCGATCCGGACGGTGAAAGCGCCCTGTGCCGCGTGGGCCAAACCGGCTCCGACTTCTACGGACCCAAGCCGTTGCCCGGCGAACCGGTGGTGAAGAAGACCCGCTACAGCGGCTTCGTCGGGACGGATCTCGACGCGCGGCTCAAGGCGCTGGGCGTCGACACCCTGATCGCGGCGGGCCTGACCACCGAGTGCTGCGTCGACAGCACCGTCCGAGACGCCTTCAGCCTGGACTACCACGTGTTCGTCGCCGCCGACGCCTGCGCCGCCTACGAGCCCGACATCCACGCCGCCTCCCTGAAGGTGATGGACCTGAACAGCGCGATCCTGACCGACACGGCCGCGATCGCGCACGCCTGGAGCGCCTGACCATGGCCGACGGATTTCCGGACCTGGGGGCCGGCGCGCCCTACGCCGTCACCGAAGCCGACCGCGCGGCGATCGCCGCCGCCATCGACGAGGCCGAGATCGTCGAACTGGCTCTGACCCTTGGCAACATTCCCGCCCCCTCCGGCAAGGAGCTGGCGGTGGCCAACTACGTCCACGACTGGATGGCGCGCGAGGGCTTCTCACCGCGCAAGGTCGGGGCGACGCCCGAACGGCCGAACATCATCGGCACGCACGGCGGCAAGGGCGTTGGGAAGAACCTGCTGTTCACCGCCCACCTCGACACCGAGGCGCCGACCTGGAACCCCGACCTCGACGCCTACAAGTACAGTCCCGACACCCTGGCCAATCCCGAATGGGAGACGTGCTGGCTGGAGGACGGCAAGCTCTACGGCTATCCGATTGCCAACGATCGCGGGCCGATGAGTTGCTTCCTGATCGCGGCCAAGGCCTTGAAGACGGCCGGCTACGAGCTGGCCGGCAAGATGTACCTGACCGCCTGTCCTGGCGAGATCGGTCCCGAACCGATCGAGGAGCATCGAGGCGTCGCCTATATGGGCAAGGACATCGGGGCCCACTACCTGTTCCACCACGGCGGCGTCGCGCCCGACTACGCCATCGCGGCGGAGGGCTGCGACTTTGGCCTGACCTGGGTCGGTTGCGGCTATGCGGTGTTCCGTTTTCAGGTCTGGGGGGAGGGCGTCTTCACCCCGCTGCTGGAGCATCCGGCGACGGCGGCCCAGCATCCCAATCCGATCTACAAGATCGGCAAGCTGACCGAGGCGATCCACGCTTGGAGCGGCGCATACGAGAAGAACAATCGCTACGACAGCCCCGGCGGCGTGGCCCAGCCGAAGTCCCAGATCGCCTCGATCCGTGGGGGCATCCCTTACGCCTTCGGGGCGGGCACCGAGCTGGTGAACCTCTATCTGGAGGTGGGCCTGACGCCCAGGCAGCGGGTCGCCGACGTCCAGCATTCGCTGGAGGCCATGGTTCGCGAAGCGGGCCTGGGCCGCGTCGACATCGAGCCGGTGGTGGTTCGCCACGGCTTCGAGGCCGACGCCCAGGAGGTGGCGCCGTTGGTCGGGGCCGTGGACGTCGCCACCCGCCTGGGTCTCGGCCATCCCGTCGCCTTAGCCAACCCGGTCTATTCCAGCATGTGGCGCGACCACAACGTCTTCAACATGCACCGGATTCCGGCCATCACCACCGGCTTCCGCCGCTGGCGGCCGACGCCCAAGGATTTGGTCGACAGTGCTCTGATCTACGCCCTGACCGCTCTGGCGATCTGCGGCCGGGCCGATCCCGACGATAGCGCGCCGCGCGCCGCCTCGGCGGTCTATCCCGACAACCCGTTCGGGAACGAAGGATGAGCGCCGCAACCTCGTCCCACGCGCCGGCCTCGGCGGACTTCCGCAAGGCCATGGGCGGCTTTCCGGCCGGCGTGACGGTGGTCACTGCTCGCCACGACGGCCGGCTGGTCGGCACGACGGTGAGCGCCTTCAGCTCGGTGTCGATGGATCCGCCGCTGGTCATGGTCTGCCTGAAGCGCGACAGCCGAACCCTCGCGACGCTGAGCCTGGCCCGCGCCTTCTGCGTCAACATCCTGGCTCGGGAGCAGGGCGACCTGGCCCACCGCTTCGCCAAGAGCGGGGCCGACGATCGCTTCGCCCTGACCGCCGTCGAGCCCGGCCTCTGTGGCGCGCCGCTGCTGGCTGGGTGTGTGGCGAATGTCGAGTGCGAGCTGCGCGCCGTCCACGACGGCGGCGACCACGAGATCCTGGTCGGGCGCGTCCTGCGCGTCGTGACAGACGAAACCAAGACGCCGCTCGTCTATGTGCGCGGCGGCTTTCTCGATATTTAGTTGGAGTTTCGCCGCATGGCCTATGACGTGCTGGACGTGAAGCCCATGACCCGCCGGATCGGCGCGGAGATCTTCGGCGTCGATCTGGGCAAGCCGCTGTCGAACCACCAGTTCGAGGAGATCCACCGGGCGCTGACGCAATACCAGGTGATCTTTTTCCGCGACCAGGAGATGTCGCACGAGGCGCACAAGGATTTCGGCCGCAAGTTCGGGAACCTGGCCATCCATTCCGGCGTGCCCGGCCTGGCGGACCATCCCGAGATCGTGGCCATCCATGCCGACGCCAATTCCAAGTTCGTGGCCGGCGAGAACTGGCACTCGGACCTGACCTGCGACCCCGAGCCGCCACTGGGCAGCATTCTCTACATGAAGGTCCTGCCCGACGACGGCGGCGACACCTGTTTCGCCAGCATGTACCGGGCCTATGAGACGTTGTCGGACCGGATGAAAGCCTATCTGGAAGGCCTGTCGGCTGTGCACGACGCCAATCCGGTCTACAAGGCGATCTTTCCGGACATCGATCGCAAGTACAATTGCTCGACCCACCCGATCGTGCGGACCCACCCGGTCAGCGGCCGGAAGAGCTTATTCGTCAATCCGTCCTACACCACCCACATCGCGGGCGTGTCCAAGGCCGAGAGCGCGGCGATCCTGGGTTACCTCTACCAGCACGCCAGCAACCCGGATTTCCAGGTGCGCTTCCGCTGGAAGCGGAACTCGGTGGCCTTCTGGGACAACCGCTGCACTTGGCACCAGGCGATCTGGGACTATTTCCCCGACACTCGCACCGGCTACCGGGTGACGGTCGCGGGGGACAAACCGTTCTGAGCCGGGGCGAGGGGAAGACTATTCCCGCGTGAAGTCGTCTGGCACTTGCGGATTCTGGCCGGCCTTGCCCCACAACACGATCTCGTTGCCCCACGGGTCGCGGAAGGCGTGGTTATAGCCGTTGAATTCTTGCCAGTAGTGGTTCCGCCACAGCACGGTCGCGCCCAGGCCTTCCGCCGTTCCGAGGATGCGGTCGGCGCTGTCGTCGTCGCTGATCAGCACCCAGACGCGCGGCTTGCGCCCGTCCGTGCCGAGCGTCCGCGGATCGACGCCTTCCGGCTCCGGATGGGGCCGAGCGTTGGCGGCCTTGAAGATCCCCAGGTGCAGGTTGCCGATCTCGCTATCGGTCCCATCCGGCTTCTGGAAGAAGCCGCCGGGCACCATGCGATGGTAGACTCCCTGGGGGCGGGCGTCGTTCTGCCAGCCGAACACCTGGGCGTAGAAGTCGCCGGCGGCGGCCGGGTCTTGGGAAGCCAGGTCGACGAAGATCAGAGTGTTGGGCTTGGTCACGGAAAAGGCTCGCGTTTCGGGTCAGTCGTTAAAGTTTATGGAGAGGGAAAGGTCCCTCCAGGTGTCGATGTCGGCGGCCAGGCCCTGGGCGGCGTAGCGGGCGTATTTCAGGGCGTCCTCGCCGAGCAGCAGATGCATCGGCGGATCCTCGGCGTCGGCGATCGCCAGGATCGCCCGGGCCGCTTTGGCCGGATCGCCAGGCTCATGACCGGCGTGGTCGGCCATGATCCGCTCGGCGTCGCGCGCCAGGCCCTCATAGTCGGGAAGCTTGGTCGCCACGATGGCCTTGGAGCTCGAGGCGAAGCCGGTGCGCAGACCGCCAGGCGCGACGTTGACGACCTTGATCCCCAGTTCGGCGACTTCCTGGGCCAAGGTTTGGGTCAGGCCTTCCAGCGCCCACTTGCTGGCGCAATAGACGCCCGTGCCGGCCCAGACCGCCAGGCCAGAGACCGAGGTGATGTTGATGATCCGCCCCGCACGGCGGGCGCGCATGGCGGGCAGGGCGGCCTTCAACACCGCCAGCGGGCCGAAGACGTTGGTCTCGAACTGGGCGCGAACCTCGTCCAGCGAGGCCTCCTCGACCGCGCCCACCAGGCCGTAGCCGGCGTTGTTGACCAGTACGTCGATAGCTCCGGTCACGCCTTCGGCCCGAGCGACGGCGGTCCTCACGGCCGCCCCGTCGGTGACGTCGAGGATCAACGCATGGCCGCCCAGCGCCTCAAATGCGGCGGCCGCTTCAGGCTTGCGCACCGTGCCTATCACCACGTCCCCACGCGCCAGCGCGGCGAGAGCGATCTCGCGCCCCAGGCCGCCGGAGACGCCGGTAATCATCCAGGTCTTGGTCATGTCGGCCTCAATAGGGCTTGTCGCCCTTGACCCACAGGCGATGCATGGTCCGGGTGTACTTGGCGTCGTCGTAGAGCGTGCCCGTGTGCAGGGTGCAGCGGTTGTCCCACATCAGCAGGTCGCCGACGCGCCACCTGTGGCGATAGACGAACGCATCCTGGGTCATGAACGCGACCAACTCGTCGAGGAGCGCCAGGCCCGCCGGGCCGGGCATGCCGATCACCTCGGTCACCGTGCCGGTGGACGGCCACAGCGCCTTCCTGCCGTCCGCGGGATGGGTGCGGATCAGCGGGTGCTCGACGTCGGGATTGGCCGCCTCCAACTCGGGCGAGAGGGTCTGCTGCTGGCCGAACTGGCGGGTGGCCATGAAGTGTTTGTAGCTGTGGTGCAGCCGCAGTCTTTCCAGCATCGCTTGCCGTTCAGCGGGCAAGGCGTTCCAGGCCGCGCAGCCGTCGGCCAGCAGGGTGTCCGAACCCTCGCCCGGAACCTCGACCGCATAGAGCATGGTCAGCATGACCGGCTCGGGCTTGTAGCTGTAGTCGGTGTGCCAGCCGACCCCGTCGTTGTGGGCGCCGATCGGCTTGCCGTCCACGACCCGGTTGCTGAGGATAAAGATCTTCGGATAGCCGGGCAGGGTGAAGCGGGTCTGGGTGTGATCCTCGGGATCACCGAACCGAGCGATGAAGCGCATCAGGTCGTCGGGCGTCATCTTCTGATCGCGCAGGGCGATGGCGCCGTGGCGGTGGAAGGTGTCGACGACCTGGTCCAGGGTCGCGTCCGGGGCGGAGGCCAGGTCGATCCCCGAGATCTCGGCGCCGAAGCCGGCCTTCAGGTCCTTGATGGCGATGTCGGCGGTCAGCGTCATGAGGTCTCTCGGGGTGCGTATCCGTGAAGGCTAGGCCCGGGGAGGGGCGCGGTCTTGTCCCAGCGCGCACGACAGCTTTCCCGGCGGCGCGGGGAGTGACCCCTGTTTGGGCGCCCATCGGGACATCGGGGCGCCGAGCGCCCGCGAAAACGGCGTCGCGGCGCGCGGCGTGTCCGCCGACCAACTCTTCGTGCGCGCTGAGGCAAGACCGGTCCACGGTGGGGTCCTAGCGTGATGGTCGATTTCCGACCTCGTAGAGCGCTTGCCGATGACCCCGCGCCCATCCGTCCTCAGCGACGTCTTCTTCGACGGCCTTTCGCGCTCGACGCTCGGCGTCGAGGCGGCCGAGACCCTGCCGCCGGCCTGCTATGTCGATCCGGACTTCTACGCGTTCGAGAAGGAGGCGCTGTTCAATCACGAATGGCTGTGCGTGGGCCGCATCGATTGGATCAAGGAGCCCGGCGACTATTTCACCACCCGGATCATCGGCGAGCCGGTCATCGTGGCGCGTAACCGCGACAACCAGATCAAGGCGATGTCGGCGGTCTGCCAGCACCGGGCCATGCTGGTGGCCGAGGGGCGGGGCAACGCCCGCGGCTTCGTCTGCCCCTATCACCACTGGGTCTATTCGCTGAACGGTGACCTGGTGAATGCGCCGGCCATGGAACGCACCTGCGATTTCGACAAGAAGGCGGTCAAACTGCCGGCCTTCAAGGTCGAGGTCTGGCTGGGCTTCATCTTCGTCAACTTCGACGCCGAGGCCCCGCCGCTGGCCCCGCGCCTGACGGCGGTCGAGGCGGCCGTGGCCAACTACGATCTCGAGCGCGCGGACGGCCTGACGCCGCCGATGACCGGCCAGTTCGCCTGGAACTGGAAGGTGATGTTCGAGAACAACAACGACGGCTATCACGCCAGCAAGCTGCATCGCGGGCCGCTGCACGACTTCATTCCCAGCGAGCTGTGCAGCTTTCCCGAGGCGGGCGAGCGCGACGCCGGCTTCCTGCGTTACAACGGCACCCTGCATCCCGACGCCAGCTTCAATCCCACGCAGAAGGCGGTGTTGCCGCTGTTTCCGAGGTTGACTGACGAGGACCGCAACCGCGCGACCTTCGCCAACATCCCGCCGACGCTGTCGCTGGTGATGACCAGCGACATGGTCATCTACCTGATCCTGCGCCCGACCGGCCCCGAGACCATGGAGCAGGACACCGGCATCCTGGTCGCGCCCGGCGCGATGGAGAGCCCGGGCTTCGAGGAACGCCTCGAGATGATCATGACCTCGGCGGGCAAGATCATCGCTCAGGACATGCATGTCGATGCGCTGGTCCAGCAGGGCCTGCGCTCACGCTTCGCCATCCGCGGTCGTTACTCCTGGCAGGAGGGGGCGCAGGTGCAGTTCAACCGTTGGCTCGCGCCGCGCTACCAGAAGGCCTGGGCAGCCCTCAAATCCGGCGAACCGTCCGCGATCGCCGGCGCGGAGGCCGCCGCATGAGCCGCTTGCCCGTCATCTTCTTCGGTCACGGCAGTCCGATGATCGCGCTGGAGACCAACGACACCACCCGGGCCTGGAAGGCCATGGGCGAGGCGATCGGCAAGCCGAAGGCCATTCTCTGCGTGTCGGCCCACTGGCTGACCCAGGGGACCCTGGTGACGGCCATGACCCGCCCACGCACCATTCACGACTTCGGAGCATCCTTTCCCAAAGCTTTGTTTGATCAACGGTATCCGGCTCCTGGCTCTCCTCCGCTGGCCGCGCGGGTGCGTGATCTCCTGGATCCCACGCCGGTGGCGCTGGATGAGCAAGGCTGGGGCCTGGACCACGGGACCTGGTCGGTGCTGGGCAAGGCGTTTCCCGAGGCCGACGTGCCGGTGGTGCAGCTGAGCATGGACGCGACCAAGCCGCCGGCCTGGCATTTCGAGATTGGTCAGCGCCTGGCGCCGTTGCGCGACGAGGGGGTGCTGATCGTCGGCACCGGCAACATCGTCCACAACCTGCCGGCCATGGACTGGGGCGACCGAAATCGTGCGCCCTACGACTGGTCTCAGCGGTTCAACGACTACGTCAAGACTGCCATCCTCGAGGACGCGCCTCAGCGAGCGGTCGCGTTCGAGAGCCAGGGCCAGGACGCGGCCCGTTCGGTCCCGACGCCCGATCACTACTGGCCGCTGCTCTATGTGCTGGGCGCGCGCCTGCCGGGCGACGCGCCGACCTTCGCCCCCGACCACATCGAGCACGGCTCGTTGAGCATGACCAGCGTGACGCTGGCGAGCCCTGTCGCCTGACCCGGAGATCCCGATGCCCTTCATCTGCGAACCCGGCCAGACCCGTGCGGATATCGTCCCTAGCGCTCTGCACCACCTGCCGGCGACGCCACAAACCGTCCATTGGGGTTATTTCGACCCGTCGATCGCGCCGGCGTTGCGGATCAAGAGCGGCGACCTCGTCCAGGCCGAGGCCATCACCCACCACGCTGGCGATGCGCCCGAGCTGATGATGGACGAGGCGGTCACGCGGATCTTCAACGAAATCCCGGAGGATGACCGCAACCCGGGCGTCCACATCATGACCGGCCCCATCCACGTGGAAGGCGCCAAGCCCGGCGACGTGCTGGAGGTGCGCTACCTGCGCATGGTCCCGCGCAACAACTACGGCTCCAACCTCGCGGCAAACTGGGGCTATCTCTACAAGGAGTTCGGCGAGAAGGAGCGGGTGACGATCTACGAGCTGGACCCGAACACCAACACCGCCAGCGCCCTCTACGCCTATGATTTCGAGGGCAAGTACCTGATCCCGGGGACGATCACCCATTGCCCGGCGTGCGACCGTCAGCCGGCGCTGAAGGGCGTCCGTATTCCAGCCCGCCCGCACCTGGGCACCGCCGGCGTCGCGCCGGCCGTCGACGGTCGCGTCAGCACCATTCCGCCCGGCGAACACGGCGGCAATATCGACAACTGGCGCATCGGGGCCGGGGCCACGATGTACTACACCGTGCAGGTCGACGGCGGGCTATTCTCGATCGGCGACCCCCATGTCAGCCAAGGCGACGGCGAGCTGTCGGGCACGGCGATCGAGTCGTCGCTGAACGTCCTGCTGCAGATCGTGCTGCGCAAGGACATCCAGACTCCCGGCCCGCTGCTGGAGACGCCGAAGTGGTGGATCGTTCACGGCTTCAACGAGGACCTGAACCTGGCCATGCGCGACGCCTCGACCAAGATGCTGAGCCTGCTCAGCGATCAGGTCGGGCTATCCAGGAACGACGCCTATTCGCTGATGAGCGTTGCGGCCGACTTCGGCGTCACCCAGGTGGTCGACGGCACCCAGGGCTGTCACGTGCGCATCCCCCGCGACATCTTTCCGAAACTCAGGGAATAGGCGCGTGAGGGCCTGGTCGTTCAGCACCGAGAGCCATCCCCGCGCCCAGCGCGCCGAGGCCTGGCGCGAGGCGATGAACCGTCTTGGCCTGCCCATCGAAGGCCTTTCGAACGGCGAGCCGGCGGCCGCCTCGGTCGTCTGCCTGACGTCGCCGCTCGGCCTTGAATTCGCGCTGGTCGAGGCCGGCGCTCAGACGATCTCCGGGCGTCTGACGGGCCAGCCCGCGGCGGTCTGGCTGGCCGTCCTGCTGCACGGGGAAGCGACCCTGGTCACCGACGAGCTGGCCGTCAGCGTCGCCTCGAACGATATCGCCTTCGGGCCCACGGGGCAGGCGGCGGCCTTGCGGCTGGACACCCGCTCGCGCCTGCTTTTCGTCCGTGCGCCGCGGGTGGCGCTGGATCACCGGCTGATCAGGCCCTTCAACCTGCGGGTCGGATGGCTGGATGGCTCCAAGGGCGTCCCGCGCATCCTCTCGGGCCTGCTGCGCGCCACCGCCGAGGAATTGGAGAACCTCTCGGTCGACCAGCTCCGGCCGGTGGACCTGGCGTTCACGGAGTTCCTGGCCCAGTGCCTGCTGGAGCAGGGCGCGGCGGTCTCCGACAGCCTCGACGCCTCGACGCCGACGGCGCACCTCCAGCGCCTTTGCCAGACCATTGAGACCCTGCTGCCTGATCCCGAACTGTCGCTAAGGCGGGTGGCGAACGAGGAGGGGGTCTCGCCGCGCTATGTGCAGAAACTGTTCGCTTCGGCCAACGAGACCTTCAGCCACTATCTGCGGTCCCGCCGGCTCGAGCGCTGCCGGATCGACCTCGCCAGCCCCCAGCACGCCCGGCTGTCGATTTCCGAGATCTGTTTCCGCTGGGGCTTCAACGGCTCGGCGCATTTCAGCCGGGCCTTTCGCGAGCAGTATGGCCAGTCCCCGCGGGAATTCAGGCAGGGGCGCGAACCGAGCGGCGCCGAGACCTTGAACTGAAGCCGCAGCGTAGCGCAGCGCACCCACCTCCGCGAAGCGTTTCTCCGCGGCCCCTACGAAGCATGGCGCAAGGCGCGGGACTAGGTCATCGTCGACCACACTGCCCGCGTGCGATGTTCGGGAGCGGGCTGACCGTCAGGCGAGAGGCCTTGGGCGATGGCGGGGGCGATCGCTGGAGCGCCTTGATCGACTAGCGCCTCGCGGGGGAGGAGAGCGGCCTCGACATCGTTCGCGCCATCCGCGCCCGTCACGGCGAAGCCATCACGATGTCGCTGATCACCGGCGAAGCGGACCCTGAGATCTTCACCGCCGCCGAAAGCCTGGGAATGCGAATGCTGCACAAGCCTTTAAAGCCAATCCGCCTATGCGCCCTGCTGTCTGGGGGCGGTTAGTCTGGGCGTGTTTCATGGGCCGGATGTGCGCCGTCTTGGGCGTCGAATGGCTTCCAAAGGCGATTGGCGCACCTACAGCGGCGAGCGCGCACGAACCTCGCGGCCGGCCGCGCCGGTGGTGTCGATGATCCCGCCGGGCAGGGCGCCGGCTTCGGTCTCATAGGCCCAGACCCGGAAGCCGTTCAGCTGGTGCGGCCCGAATGAGGTCAGCATGGCGACGTCGGCGGCGTCACGGCCGTGGGCGATTACGATCCGCCCGATACGCGGGATGTTGTTTCGCGGGTCGAACGCCCACCACTTGCCGCCGAGATAGACCTCCATCCAGGCGCTGAAGTCCATCGGGTCGACGCGCGGCACGCCGATGTCGCCAAGATAACCGTTCACGTAGCGGGTCGGGATGTTCAGGCAGCGGCACAGGGCGACGGCGAGATGGGCATAGTCTCGGCACACGCCGACGCGACCTTCATAGACCTCGTAGGCGGTGCGGGTGGAGCTGGCGGTCTGGTAGTCGAAGGCGATGTGCCCGTGCACGAAGTCGCAGACAGCCTGGGCCCGCGCCCAGCCCTGCTGGATGTGGCCAAATCGGTCCCAGGCGATCTGGCTCAGGCGATCGGTTTCGCAATAGCGACTGCCCATCAGATAGACCAGGCAATCGTCCGGCAGGTCTGCCACCTCGTGCAGCGCGGCGTCGGGCGCGGCCGGGTCAACCGCGCCGCTGTCTTCGATGACGCTGTCGCTCCACAAGGTCAGGACGCCGGTCGGGGCCACGAAACGTCGGCAAACATTGTCGAACAGGTCGCGATAGGTCGCGGTGTCGATCTGGGGCGAGGTGAAGAACGACTCCGCGATCCGCAGCTGGCGCTCGCGTCCATCCCGAAGGCCCAGCAGCGTCACCATCGCGGTCGGCTGCTGGCAGTGAACGCTGATCTCGTAGCCGTAGCGGATAAGCATGGTGGTCTCACGGTGCGAGCCGGCGCACCAAACAGGCGAATCCGGGATTGAAGCGAGCAGGCCTGATGCGAACGCGCGGACGCGGTGAAAGGTGCGGTGTCTTCAGCCGAAGGCGCTGAAGGACGCCGCCGGATAGGCCTCGCCTTCCAGATCGGTGACGTCGACCTCGACATCCATGCCCAGATAGTCGGCGGAGAAGCCGGACCAGGTCCCGTGCACCGGCGGCGCTTGGCGTGGATCGCGCACCACGGCCACACGGATCAGGTCGGTATTGCCGACAATGCCGTTGGTCGGGTCGAACTCCACCCAGCCGCACGACGGCAGATACACTCGCAGCCAGGCGTGGGTGTGGCCGCCGCCCGTTCGCTCGGCCTGACCCTGCTTGCGCGAGGGGCTGTGGATATAGCCCGAGATGAACTGGGCCGCGAGACCCAGGCTCCGCACCGCCTCGATCATCAGCACCGCGAAATCGCGGCAGGTGCCGCCCCGATTTTCAAGCGTGGCGAGCGGGGCCTGAACCCCGTGTTCGAAGCGCTTGCCATAGCGGAAGTCGGCATAGATCGCCTGGGTCATCTCGGCGAGCAGGTGCTGCAGGCTCGTGGCGCCCGCCGGCTTGACGAAGCGCAGCGCCCAGCGCTTGAGCGCGCCATCGGGGTCGTCGTGCTGCGGGGCGATCGACTGGACCAGGTCCGGCAGATCCTCGGCGGGATACGCAAACGGCCGGCCCGCCTCGAAGACGTCGAGGTGGCCGGGCTGGTCGCCGAAGGCCGGCAGCGGCATGTGGTCGAGGGTAAAGCAGCTCTCGAAGGTCAGCTCGCTGGCCCGCCCGCGAAAACTGGCTACGCCCACCCAGTTGCCCAGCACGTCCTGCACGTATCGCAGCTGCGCGGGGTGGGGTGTGATGATCAGCTCGGAGGACAGCAGACGCTGATCGCAACCTTCGCGCGGACGCAGCATCATGCGATGGTCGCCGAACGCCACGGGATTGCGATACCGGTAGCGCGTCAGATGGCGGACCGAAAGCACAGGCATTGACCAGAAGTGGCGGGGATTCTGGCGCGGGGTCGAGCCGCCTTCTTGTCGCAGGTGATCCGGACCCGGTCATTGTGCTCAACGCGGGCGCCCCATCGGCGCTTCTGCTTCTTGGAGATCACGCGGGCCGCGAGATACCTGCGCGCTTAAACGGCCTGGGTCTCACCGCCGCGGACCTTGACCGCCATATCGCTTGGGATATCGGCATTGCGGGCCTCGGGACGCGGCTTTCGGCCCTGCTGAACGCCCCCTTCATCCGGCAGGTCTACTCGCGCCTTGTCGTTGACTGCAATCGTCGGCCGGAGGCCAAAGACGCCATCCCCGAGATCAGCGACGGCACGCCGATCCCGGGCAATCGTGACCTTTCGCCGCTGGCGATCGCCACGCGTTTGGCCGAGATCTACCAGCCTTACCAGGACGCCATCGCCGAGGCGCTCGAGCGCAGGGCGGGGCGGCGGACGGTGCTGGTGGCCCTTCACAGCTTCACCCCTTCGATGGCGGGGCAGGACCGGCCGTGGCGGCTGGGCGTCCTCCATCGGCACGATTCCGCGTTCTCTTCGGCGATGCTTGCGCGGCTGCGGGCCGATCTGGACGAGGCATTTGTTGGCGACAACGCGCCTTACGCCATGGACGAGACCGACAACACCATTCCCCTTCACGCCGATCCGCGCGGGCTGGACTATCTTGAGCTGGAGGTGCGCCAGGACCTATTGGCCGACGAAACGGCCCGGGCTGAGATGGCCCAATGGCTTGCGCCACGCCTACAGGCGGTTTTGGACGCGACCAGTATGTCCGAATAGGCGACGACTCGTCATTTCGCGCGCGCCCGTTACTGGGGCGCAGATTTGGCCTTAGACTTAACGGATGCGCCTAAGGGCGCGACGCGAATAAGGTTTCCGGAATGGCCGCGGCCATCGCCGCGTAACCGCTGTCGTTCGGGTGCAGCCAATCACCCTTCTGGAATTCAGGGCGCATGCGCTGCGGATCGGTCGGATCGGCGATAGCTCGGTTGAAATCGACCACGGCGTCGAACACCGCACCGGATCTTATAGCGGTGTTGATCCGCTCAACCGTGGCCAGGCCTGCTTCCGTCTGATTGTTCGTGCCCTTGTACGGCGTCAGCGTCCCGCCGATGACTCGAATGCCATGGGCATGCGCCCGCACGACAAGTTGGCGGTAGCCTTCCAACATTTGGCGGGCCAAGGCCTCGGCGTCAAAGGTCGTGGTCTCGGCGGCGCGGATGTCGTTGACGCCTTCGGCGAAGATGATGTCGGTCAATCCCGGCACGGCGAAGACATCCCGATCAAGCCGCATGAGCATGCCGGGCGAGCCGCCGTCCGAGAGAACCTTGTTGCCGCTGATGCCCGCGTTCACGACGACGACCTCGCAGCGCTTTCCGGATAGGCGGCGAGCGATGCGGCTTGGCCAGTTGTTGTGGGGCGTTGAACCGGAGCCCTCGGTTATGGAGTCGCCGAGGGCGACGACGACGCGACGACAGGCTGACTTGGGGGCAAGGGTTTCGACGGCGGAAACGATCGCGGCGGCACGCACGGGACTAACGTCGCGGCCCGGCGTAACGGCGCCTTGAGCGATGCGCACCATCGCGCGGTGGGCGACGGGCTCCGCCGGACCGGGATAGTGCACAGTAATCGCGACATCGCTGAACGCCGGAAGGGGCAGCTCGATGAAGTCGGTGTATCTGGCAAGTCCTGGCTCAAGCGTCGCGCCTTGGGCGCCGCCGAACGTCGCCAGTCGCGGCTCGCCAAGTTCTCCGTCCGGATAGACAGGGCGAACTTCGACCCTGTCGAGCGTGACAGGCTTGGCGCCGAGCTCATTCGTCAGCCGAAGCGAAATCCGGGTCGTTGGCGCCTGGACGCGAATGTCTTGCCTCACCGATTGTCCGTCATAGGCGAGCACCTCTCCCTCTTTCGCCTTCGCCGGTTTGAACGAGGTCGAGGAAATCCAGGCTGGGATGACGGGCGCGGCCATTGCCTGCGCCGCGCCCGCGGACAGCATCAAAGCGGCGGCGAAGGCGGCGATTCTCATCGTTTCTCCCATTCACGCTCGGCGCGCAGGCGTGGTTTATATAAGAAATAGAAAGTTGCAGGTAAAATTTCTATCCTTGCGGTATGCGCCTGTGGGAGGAATGGGCAGTCGGACCTTCGGCAGCCCAGCTGCCACGAGCGCGGTCTCCAACGGGGGGACCGTCTAGCCATGGCGTCGGCGCCGCGCATCGCTGCATCCCTCCCGCCGCGCTTGCGACTTGCCGGGCGCCGCGAACCTGGCAGTCAGTTTATAAGTAAAACATAAATTGACAAGTGAATGACGCGAGGCAACAAAAGGATAACGATATAAATTACAGGGGGTGAAATGCGCACCAAGCTGGGTCTCGCCGGTTCGACGACGCTAATCAGCCTTGCCTGCCAGTCAGCGCTCGCGACATCGACCGCCGCCCAGACGTCGAAGGCCGCGGCGAAAGCGAGACACGTCATGAAGCTGTGGTTGCGGGTCACGGTCATGATGTTGGCCGTCGGCGTCGCGATAGGCGCCCAAGCGCACGCCGCCCAGCCCAGCGATCCCTCCGTGGCGGCGCCGAAGGCCATGCGGCTCTGGTACCAGACCCCGGCGGAGGACAGCGTCCAAGGGTGGCTGGATCAGTCCCTGCCGCTCGGCAATGGCTATTTCGGCGTCAACGTCTTCGGCGGCGTCGCGCGCGAGCGTCTGCAGATCACCGAAAACAGCTTGGTCGACACGCCCACCGACGGCATTGGCGGACTTAACAACTTCGCGGAAGTCGCGCTTGAATTCCCGCACGCCGCGCCGCGGGACTATAGCCGCGATCTCGATCTCAATACCGCCACCGCCCATGTCCGTTATCGCGATGGCGACGTCGTGTTCACGCGCGAATATTTCACCAGCTACCCCGACCGGGTCATGGTGATCCGCCTCTCGGCCTCGCGTCCCGGCGCCCTGGACTTCACGCTTCGACCCAAGGCTCCCTACCTGACGCCGTTCCGCCGCACCGAGGGCGACCGACGCGGCAAGCACGCGACCGTCAAGGCGCAGGGCGATCTGATCACGCTGAACGGCGTGATGGATTACTATGGGATCAAGTTCGAAGCGCAGTTCAAGGTCATCCCACAAGGCGGCGTCCTCAGCGCCAGCAACGACCAGGATGGCGGCGCCATCTCCGTCCGCGGCGCCGACAGCGCCGTGATCCTTGTCGCGCTCGGGACGAATTATCGGCTCGCTCCTCAAGTCTTCTCCGAAAAGGACCCTCTGGCGAAGCTCAAGGGCTTTCCGGATCCCCATGACCAGGTCACGGCGATCCTGGACGCCGCCGCCAAGCGTTCGTTCGCCGACCTGAAGGCGCGGCAGCAGGCCGATTACGGCGCGCTCTATGGTCGGGTCCTGTTCGATCTGGGCGACACCGCGCGCGCGATCCCGACCGACCGCCTATTGGAAGGCGCGCGGCGGGGAGAAGCGACGCCATATCTGGATGAACTGGCATTCCAGTTTGGCCGCTATCTCCTGATCTCGTCCTCGCGCGTCGGCGCCTTGCCGCCCAATCTGCAAGGCGTCTGGAACGTCCATCAGGATGCGCCCTGGTCGGCGGGCTACTGGCACAACGTGAACCAGCAGATGAACTACTGGCCGGCGTTCGTGACCAACCTGCCGGAGCTCTTCGACGGCTATATCGACTTCTACAAGGCCTACCTGCCCGCGCACCAGGCGCGCGCCACGCAGTACCTCAAGGAGTATCATCCCGCCGGCCTCTCGCCCGATGGCGACAACGGCTGGGCCATGGGCAACTCCATGCGTCCCTTCGAACCCAGCGGCAAATCCGCTCACTCGGGCTTCGGCACCGGGCCCTGGACGACCATGCTGTTCTGGGATCGGTACGACTTCACCCGCGACAAGGCGCTGCTGCGCGACGTCGTCTATCCGGCCATGCGCGGGCAGGCGGACTTCCTGTCACGTTTCCTGACCGAGAAGGACGGCAAGCTCCTCGCCGCGCCCTCGTCGTCGCCGGAGAATGCCGGAAGCCTGCAGTCGGTCGGCACGACGTTCGACCAGCAGATGATCTTCGAGAACTACCGCGACACGATCGCCGCGGCGGGGTTGCTGGGCGTCGCCGATGATCCGGTGATCGCGAGGATCGCCGCCCAACGGGACAAGCTCGACCCGATCCTCATCGGCGCGTCGGGCCAGATCAAAGAGTACCGGGAGGAAACGACCTACGGCTCGATCGGCGACCCCAAGCACAGGCACATCTCGCAACTGCTTGGCGTCTATCCCGGACGGCTGATCACCAGCGAGACGCCCGCCTGGCAGGACGCCGCCAAGGTTTCCCTGCGAAGCCGCGGACCGGTCGGGGGCACCGGTTGGGCCCAGGCCGAGCGGATCGAGACGTGGGCGCGGCTGGGCGAGGGCGACACGGCCTACCAGTTCTACCGCTATTGGATGAGCCATCACGCCATGTCCAACCTGTGGAACAATCACAGGGACTCCCTCACGACGAGATTGTTCCAGATCGACGGGAATTTCGGTGTGAGCGCCGGCGTGGGGGAAATGCTTCTGCAGAGCGCGGACGGTGTCGTCGCGCCGCTGGCGGCCCTGCCGAGCGCCTGGCCCGACGGGCGTTACCGCGGCCTGTTGGCGCGTGGAGGCTTCGAAGTCTCGGCGACCTGGTCCAAGGGACGCGCGACCCGACTGGAGATTCTTTCGAAGGTCGGCGGGCCCTTGACGCTGCGATACCCGGGCATCGCTCAGGCGACGTTCCGCACGCGCGACGGACAGCGCGTCTCCCAGCGTCCCGATGCTCGTGGCGACGTCAGCTTCGACACCCAGCCGGGCGAAACCTATGTGGTGACGTCCATCCCGTCGGCGCCCAAAACCTCACCTGTCGAGGACGTGAAGATCGCCGTCGACGGCTACGACGCCGTGCTGTTGAACTGGCATGAGGCTTCCCGGTTCAAGACCTACGCCGTCGAGCGGGCGGTCGGCGATTCCGCGACCTACGAGCGGATCGCCAGCGGCCTCACCCAGTCGCGCTATGTCGACAAGTCCCCGCCGGTCGGCGCGGCTCAACATCTTCGGTATCGGATCATCGGCACGACAGTCGCCGGAAAGACGGTTGCCGGCGAGAGCGTCTTCCGAGACCGACCGGCGCAAGGCGATGTTCGATACCTTCGGGTGGACGACGATCTTGTCGCTTACGACGCCGGCGACGGATCCCTACGCGCTTCCATGTCCGACGGCCGCTACGGCGTTGATCTGGCTTGGTCGCAGGGCAACCTCACCGAGGTGCGTTTGTCGCCTAGGGGCTCGGGCCAGGTTCGATTGCGATCGCCCTTGTTTCGCGGACCCGTCGAGATCTTCGGCGCGTCGGGAAAGCGGCTTTCGTTCTCCCGATCCGGCGACGGCGTCACGTTCGACGCGAATGCCGGAACGGCCTACCGTATCGCCGCGCAAGCGGTTGTTACGGTCGCGACCGAGCCGACCCCATCACTCGGTCGGGTGACGGTCGCCGTCACGGTTCGGGCCGTCGACCAGGCGCTCGCCGCCTCCACGGTGACGCTGCGTGTTCCGACCGACTGGCGCGCGACGCCCGCGAAGGTCGAGCTGGAGCCCATCGCGGCAGGGAAGACCTTGATGGCGAAATTTGATGTCGAGCCACCGAAGACTGTCGTGGATGGTCGCTATTTGGTCGAAGCGACTCACGCCACCGGCGACGACGCTGTGACCGCGGCTTCCAGCGTTGAAATCCGCATCCCGAACCTCGCGCTCGGTCGGCCCGCCAAGCAATCCAGCACCGTGCGGGGCGAGGGGGCGGCGCGTGCGGTCGATGGTCGGACCCTCGGTCAGATCGAGGCCGGATCGGTGACGAGCACCGAGACCGAGGATCATCCCTGGTGGGAGGTCGATCTCGGCTCGGAGCATCAGATCGGTGACGTCGTCGTATGGCCCAGAATCGACACCTGCTGCCGCACCGCGCTGCCCGATCTCGTCGTCGTGGTGTCGCGGACGCCGATCGGCGACCTTGACCTCGCCGAGGCCGCCAAGCGCGCCGACGTCGGCGTCTATCATCTCGCGGCGACATCCGCGCCAAGCGGCAGGGCCGTCGTCCAAAACCAAAGTCGCTACGTCAGGGTATGGGGCGCGAAGCGGCAGGAGCTCAACCTGTCGGAGGTGCAGGTGTTTCCAGGTTTCGGCCATTGATCGTGACGAGGGATAAGGTGATCAATCGCAAGTCTCGATCCGTCCTGCGGATGATTTCGTACGGTCTTGTGGTGTGTGCGGCCCTGGCGAGCGTCACGCTTATGGGGCCGCCGGCTGCCCAGGCTCAGAACGCCGCCCCAGCCGGCGCGGCACAGAAGCGCTACGTCGCGCGTACGGCGGAGGAAGTCGCGGTCGCGCGGGCCAAGCGCGTGTACGACACGGTGCAGCCCTCCAATCCGACGATCGTCCGGCCTTCGCTCGACAACAAGCGGACCGCCAACGGCCTCGCTCCTACGCCGCCGATGGGCTGGAACAGCTGGAACAAGTTCGGCTGCAAGGCCCTCACCGAGCAGGTGGTCCGCGACACCGCGAACGAGATGGCCTCCAACGGGATGCGCGATGCGGGGTATACCTATTTAATCCTCGACGATTGCTGGGCGGGGCCGCGCGATGCGCAGGGCAACCTGACCGCCGACGCCGAGAAATTTCCCTCGGGCATGAAGGCGCTGGGCGACTATATCCACTCGAAGGGGCTGAAGTTCGGCATCTATTCCGATGCGGGCAAGCTGACCTGCGCCAAGCAGCCCGGAAGCCAGGGCCATGAGTATCAGGACGCGATGTCGTTTGCATCCTGGGGCGTCGATTACTTGAAGTATGACTGGTGCCACACCGGATCGCGCAACACCGAAGAGGCCTATGCGCTGATGGCCGACGCCTTGCGTGCGACCGGGCGCGACATCGTCTTGTCGATCTGCAACTGGGGCGTCGACCGTCCGAACGAGTCCGACAGGTCGCTGCCCTGGGAATGGGGCATGAAGATCGGCAATCTCTGGCGCACCACGAGCGATATCCGCAATGACTGGCAAGGACGCGTGCGATTTGGCATCGGCGTGCTCGACATCGTCGACAAGAACGAGCCGCTCTACCCCTATGCCGGACCCGGGCACTGGAACGACCCCGACATGCTCGAGGTCGGCGTCGACAAGAACGAGGGGCTTACCTGGGAAGAGCAGCGCTCGCACTTCAGCCTTTGGGCGATGATGGCCGCGCCGCTGATCGTGGGCAATGACCTGACCGTCATGGACGATGCGACGAAAAACATCCTTCTCAACAAGGAAGTCATTTCGGTCGACCAGGACCAGCTTGGCGCGCAAGGCCGCCGTGTCCGCGACGACGGCGATTTCGAAGTGTGGTCGAAACCGCTCGCCGACGGCGGCCGGGCGGTGCTGCTATTCAACCGCTCCGGCAACCGCGCGCGCATAGCGACGAAATGGTCCGAGCACGGCTATCCCGACGCGCTGCAGGTTGCGGTGCGCGATCTGTGGGCGCGTCGCGATCTCGGCCGGATCAAGGGCGGTTTCGCCGCCGAGGTCCCGTCGCACGGCGTGGTAATGCTTCGAGTCAAGCCGTAGGGCTCAAGCCGGCGCGCCTCTGCCTCGCGAGTTCTAAAGGTCGCCCGAGCATCAAGGAGACCGCGCATGCCGCCGGTCGGGTAGGCATCCGCCGCTAGTGATCGTCCACCCATGCGTTTTGCGACGCGAAGAGTTCAGCGCGCCGCGGCTTCGATCAGCTTGGCGACCTCGTGGGGGTGAGAAATCATGACCACATGCGAGGCGCCGGGAACGATGGCCACTTTCTTGGCGTGAGCGCGCTCGGCCATCCATTGCATGGCGGCCGGCGGGATGTTTCGGTCGGCGTCGCCATAGGCCCACCACGAGGGAATGACCTTCCAACCGGTGGCGATCGCCTTTTCCATTCCGGCCACATCGGTGAGCGGACGTTGAGCCACGGCCATCAATCTGGCCTTGGCCAACGGAACGTCGGCGGCGAATTGGGCCGGGAATTTATCCTGCTGGATGTAGAGATCATGGGCGCCGCCTGGCAGATCGACGGGTTTGTCCAACGCGCCAGACAGGGTGCTGCCCTGAAATTTCCCCGAGAGTTCGAAGATGCTCTCGCCGACCTCGGGGGCGAAGGCGGCGACATAGACCAGCGCCTTGACGTTGGCCGCGCCGTCGCTGGCGGCCGAGATCACCGCACCGCCATAGGAATGGCCGACCAGGACCACTGGGCCTGGGATCGCGTCGAGCACCGCCCGCACGGCGGCCGCGTCGCTGGCCAGGCCGCGCAAGGGATTGGCCGCCGCCACGACGGGGTAACCGTCGCGGGTCAGGTCGGCGACGACGCCGTCCCAACTGCTGCTGTCGGCGAAGGCGCCGTGGACCAGGACCACCGTCGGCTTGGTCTGGGCGTGCGCGGCGGCGAGGCTCGTCAGGCTCAGGGCCAGGGCGAAGGCGAACACTTTCTGGGTCATGGCGATGTCCTCGGGAGAGCGGGGAAGGGGCTCGTTGTCTGGTCGAACGCAGGTCGCCGAAAAGTCCTCACCCGTCGTCGGCAGCCAAGGTGAGGATTTCGCCCGGCGATGCGTTCTGCCTTCCCGACACGGGTAGCCCTTTGGTCGTTGGACAGAAGGCGGAGTCTCTGATGGGAATGGCGCGAGAGGGGCCCATGAGCGACGCTTCCGACGCCGCCGCGCGCGCGGACGCCTTCGCCCGGCAGGCCGCGGCGATGCGCGGCCCGCTGGGCGCCTATTTCCGCCGCCGGATCCGCAACGCCGGCGAGGTGGAGGATCTGGTGCAGGAAGTCTTCCTGCGCCTGACGGTGCGCGGCACGCCCGACCATGCCGACCACGCCAGCGCCTACATCTTCCAGATCGCCGCCAGCGTGCTGGCCGACCGCTATCGCCGCCGCGTGGTCAGGCGCGCCGACGAGCATGTCGCGCTGGACCCCGACCTTCAGGGCGAGCAGGATTTCGATCCCGCCCGCATCTATGCCGGCAAACAGGCCCTGAACGCCGCCGCCGCCGCCCTGATGACCATGCCCGAACGCACGCGGACGATCTTCCTGCTGCGCCGGATCGACGGCCTTCGCCACCAGGCCATCGCCAAGCAGCTTGGCCTGTCGGTCAGCGCGATCGAGAAGCATATGGTTCGCGCCATCGAGCATCTGATGGCCCATGCGGGAGGCGCCAGATGACCCGTGACGCCCTGACCCCGGCCCAGTCCGCAGCCCGATGGCTGGCCCGCGACGACCTCGACCAGTCGCCCCAGCGCGAGCAGTTCGCGGCCTGGCTGGAGGAGAGCCAGGAGAACCGCGACGCCTGGACCCAGATCCAGCGACTGTGGGATGTCTTCGACGACGCCGACGACAGCGATCTGATCGCCGCCATGGCGCGGGCGGCCAAGAAGGCCGGGCCCGGCCCGGGGGCCGGGCCCCTTCGGCCCTGGCTGATCGCGGCCTCGGTCGCCGTCGCGGTGGTTTCGGCGTCGCTAGTCGCGGGCGCTTGGCAGGGCTGGTTTGACCGTTCGGCCAAGTCGGTCCAGGTCGCGGCCGGCGCGACGTCGTCGCTCGCCGCCGTCGGACGGGCGGACTACCTCACGGGCGAAGGCCAGAAGTCCATTGTCGACCTGCCGGACGGAACGCGCGTCACCCTGGACGCCGACAGCGCCCTCGACGTCGCCTTCGCCGGCGGTCGGCGCGACGTGCGTCTGCTGAAAGGCCACGCCTTCTTCGACGTCGCCCATGACCGCGACCGTCCGTTCGCCGTGCGGGCCGCCGGGCGCGTGGTCACCGCGCTGGGCACCCAGTTCGACGTGCAGCTGGCCTCGGGGACCTTGCGGGTCGTTCTGGCCGAAGGAAGCGTGTCGGTGAGCTCGCTTCCGGGGGAGCCGTCCGCGCCGCCGATCAAGCTTTCGCCAGGCCAGGCCTTCTCCATCCAGCGGGACGGTGTCGGCAAGGTGTCGCCAGCCGACCTGGACGAAGCCCTGGCCTGGAAACAGGGCGTGGTGGAATTTCGCGACCAGCCGCTGTCCGAGGCGGTCGGCGTGCTGAACCGCTACACCCGGGCCCAGATCGTCATCCGGGATCCCAAGGTCGCGGCCTTGCGTATCACTGGGGTCTTCAAGACCGGCGACATCAAGCGTTTCGGCCGTTCGGTCTCGCAGGCCCTGCCGGTGCGAATGATCGCCCGCGACGGCGAAACCTACGAGCTGGTCTCGACGCGGCCCTAGGCGGTATCCGTTGAGGAATTTCGCAAAGGCCGCGTTCTCCCTAGTAGAGCGCCGCGGGCCTGGGGGTCTCCTCTCGCTGACATCCGTCGTCGCTCGAAACCCATGAGCGAGGACCCGACATGACATCGCCCCAGACCCTCCGCGATCCGCTGGCCGATCACCTGCTGACACCCCAGAACGCCGCGCTGGTGATCATCGACTTCCAGCCGGTCCAGGTGTCGTCCATCGTCACGATGGAGAAGCGCCTGCTGATCGCCAACGTCACGAACCTGGCTAGGACCGCCAAGCTCTACGACCTGCCGGTCGTGCTTACTACGGTGAACGTGGCCACTGGCCTCAACACCCCGACGATCAAGCCGATCACCGACGTCCTGCCCGACGCGCGGCCGATCGATCGCACCGCCATCAACGCCTGGGAGGACGAGGACTTCGTCGCGGCCGTGAAGGCCACGGGCCGCCGTAAGCTGATCATGGTCGCGCTGTGGACCGAGGTCTGTCTGGCGTTCCCGGCCCTGGACGCGTTGGCCGAGGGGTTCGACGTGTTCGCGGTCGTGGACGCCGTGGGCGGCACCTCGGAGCTGGCCCACCGCGCCGGCCTCGATCGGGTCACGCAGGCCGGCGGCAAGCCGGTCAGCTGGATCCAGGTGGCCTGCGAGCTGCAGCGCGACTGGAACCGCAAGGCGACCGCCGAGGGCTTCGCCGACATTGTCCTGCGCGCGGTCGGCCACTGAGGCGACGGAACGGGAACAAGGCTTGGCGGCCTTGCTCCCGGCATCCTCGAAGCTAGGGCTTGGGCGCGTCGGCCGCCTCGACATAGTCGGTGCTCGTGGGGCCCTGGCCGGAGATGTAGACCGTCGCCCCTTCCGGTCCGGTCATGGCGAAGTGCGCGACGCCGGCCGGCTCGCTGTAGAAGCTCCCGGGCGGCAGGATCCTGACCAGGCTCTCGTCCGCCTTGCGCCCATAGCCGAACCGCCAGAGGCCCGCGACGACCACTGCGGTGCGGTCGTCGCGATGGCTGTGGGCGGCGATGCGGACATTGGGCGGCGCCCGCAGCGCGATCGTGTAGGGACCGGCCTTGGTCGGATCACCATAGAGGATCGCGGTGCGGATACCGGCCACGCCGGACGTTCCCGCCGTGGCGCCGCCCTGGACCAGGCCTTCGATGTCCGACGGGGTCAGGCGCAGCAGGCGCTCCTGGGCGGAGGCGGCGCCCGCGAAGGCCACGAGCAGGAGCGCGGCGCCGATGGATGCGAGGCGGCGGCTCATGGCTTGGCGTCCAGGAACGCGCGGACCATCGCCACGGTGGCCTTGGGGTTCTCTTCCATGATCCAGTGGCCGGAATCGGGAACCACGCCTTCGGTGACGTTGCTGGCGGCGAAGCGCATCACGGTCGCCATCATCGGTCCGAACGACTTCTCGCCGCCCAGGGCCAGCACCGGCATGGCCAGCTTGCCCTCGGCCACGAAGGCCTTGTTGTCGACGGCGTCCTGGTCGAAGGCGGCGAACTGCGAGAAGCCGCCATGCATGGCGCCGGGCAGGGCGTAGAGCTTGGCGTAGTGCTGGCGCGAGGCCTCGGTGAAGCGGGCCGGGGTGGCCGAGAACTCGTTCCAGAAGCGGTCGAGATAGATGCGCTCGCGGCCGGCGACCAGGCGCTCCATGTCGGGGCCGCCGAACCGGAAGTGCCACAGCAGCGGGTTCTTGAGGATCTCCTCCCACGGCCCGACGCCGGGCAGCGGCGCGTCGATCAGCACGAAGCGGTTCACCCGGTCGCGATGCTCGGCGGCGAAGGCGTAGCCCACCATGTTGCCGATGTCGTGGGTGACCAGGTCGACCTTGGTGACCTTCAGGGCGTCAAGCACGCCCGCCACGTCGCCGCCTTGGGTCTTTTTGTCGTAGCCGCCGGACACCGGCTTGGACGACAGGCCAAGGCCGCGAAGATCGGGCACGATGACGGTGTGGTCCTTGGCCAGATCGGCGGCCATCGGCTCCCACATGTCGCCCGTCTCGCCATAGCCGTGCAGCAGCACGACCGCCGGTCCCTTGCCGCCGACCCGGACGTGGATCGTCGCGCCGTTGGTGGCGATCTCCTGGGTCTTGAAGCCGGCGGGGAACGGTTTGACCTGCGCCATGGCCGGGGAGACGGGAGCCGCGGTCGAAAGGAATAGGGTCGCCAAGGCGACGGGGATGAACTTGAACACCTGCTGTCCTCCGGAGGGCCGGGCGTCCGGTCGGACGCCTTCACCAGGGGGAACGCAGGCTTTCCAGGAAGCCTCACCGGGCTCGTCGCGCCTAGAAATGGCCGGAGAGGCTGAGCTCGAAACGCCGCCGCCGGGGATCGCCGCGATAGTCGTAGCCCATGTTGTTGGCGTCGGCGACGATGGGCGGGGTGGTGTCCAGCAGGTTCTGGACGGCGATGCGCATGTCCAGGGACCGCAGGGCATGGCCCGCCGCGAGGTCGAACCGCCGGCGGGCCGCCAAATCCAGATAGGCCCGCGACGGGATGTAGGTCCGCGCCTGGTTGAAGGCCGCGTTCTGGACCACGACGTTGCTGAACGGCGAGTAGCGCGGGCTCGAGCGCCCCTGGTACTGCAGGTTCAGTTCCACGAGCAGCGGCCCGCGCTCCCACTGGACGCCCGCATTGCCGCGCCATCGCAGGGGGCCGTCGAGAAAGCCGACGCGGTCCAGCCATGGCAGGCCCGGCCGGCGCCGCGTCCGCAAGGTCGGCTGCCAGGTCCCCGCGCCGTAGACCCGTGTCTCGCCGCCCATGACGGTGGGAAGCGTCCAGTCCAGTTGCGCCTCGACCGTCTCGGCGACCGTTCGCCCGAGGTTGGCCAGTCCGCTGTAGAGCACGATGATCCGGCCGGCGGTGTAGCCCAGGGCCGCGTCGGCGGCGGACAGGGGCTCGCGGACGACGCGGCCGGGATAGCTGGCTTCGGCGTCGATCACCTGCTGGGGATTGAGGCCGGACGTCCCGATTTCGTCGCGGATCTCGACACGGGAAGCGTCGACGGACAGGCGCGGCCCGCTCCGGCCCGAAGGGTTCAGCACCAGGCCGAACGACTGGGTCAGGCCCTTCTCCTGGCCGATCTCATGCCATCCGCTCCGGCCCCATCGATAGGGGCCGTCGGCGGTGATCTTCCGCCCGCCGCGCTTGGGGTCCGTTTCGGGATTCAGCGGGCTGGTGGTCTGGATGGTGACCTCCTGGAGATGCGTCATGTCCGGCGGCGACTGGCCCGTCGCCGCGCTGGCCCGCAGCATCAGCCAGCCGGTCGGAAAGGCGCGGGCGCCGAAGGTGAACACATCGGCCTGATGGCGGACGCTGGTGCGAACATAGGTGGCGACGCCGGTCAGCAGCGTGTCCGGGAACGTCGTCTCGACCGCGTCGCGACGCAGGGCCAGCTGCAGCTCCAGACCGCGCAGCGGCGCCAGCCGGGACTCTGGGGACAACAGCGGCGCGCGGAGCTCGACATAGCCGGAGCTGACGCGCTGCACCCGGTCGGGCGTGCGGGTCCTGGTCGCGCCGCCTTCGGCAAGGCCCAGAATGTCGGTCTCGGGCATCCGCTCCCGCCGGACCTCGGCCAACACGGTCGCCGTGAGCGGACCGCCCGGCAGGGCGATCACCGGGCCGGCCGCGCGCACGACGCCGCTGCTGAACTGCGTGGTTTGCCGGCTGTGGCTGGTGTTGGGCAGGGCATAGGCCATCATCGCCGACTGAAGGCCGGCATAGTCGCCGAGCGGTACGACCGGGGCCTGGCCGCGCGCTCCGGCCAAGCCATCCCATAGAGGGACGCCAATGGTGGAGATCAGGATCCCTCCGTCTCGCCGGATCTCCAGCAGCGATCGCCCGACCGTATAGTCGGCGGACGCTTGCCAGCGCCCTGGCAGGGGCGCGATCAGACCGCCGGTAAGGCGTCGCACATCGACGGTGACCGCCTTCCGGTCAAAGAGGTCCGGCAACGGGAAATAGAAATAGACCGAGTTGGCGAACAGATTGCCGGTCGCGTTGGCGTGGGTCACGGCGCGGAAGCCTGGTGCGCGAGGCGTCACCGCGCGTCCTTCGTCGTGGAAATCGAAGCCGTCGATGAACGCCTCGACCCGGTCGCCGATCCGGCGCCGGGCGCTGAACAGGACGGAATAGGTTCTGGGCTGGGCAATCAGCGAGGTGTCGTCGCCCGCCAGCCCGACGGCCGGCTCGGTGGGCAGGCGCCCTGCGTTGGCGACCAGAACCGCAGCCTTCTCCTGCTCGGTCCCCCGGAAGTCGAGCGGCAGGAAACTATAGCTGCCGCCCAGGACGGTTCCGCCGTAGGCCGCGTCCAGCCGCAGGGGCTCGCCCAGGCTGCTGCGGACGGTGATCGCGTTGACGGGTCTCTGCTGCAACAGGAAGGCGGCCGGACTGTTCCGGGCCTGCCAGTCGAGCGACCGGCGGGCATAGTCGCGCTGGCCGACGGTCAGCTTTTGCGCGGCCGAATAGGACGCGGCCAGCATCACGTCCGTCCGTCCATCGTCGGGGGTGAAGCCCAGGCGCGCTTCAATTCGTCCGCGGCCCGCGTCGCCGCGACTGGATAGGCCCGAGACCACGGTCAGGTCGGCGCCTCGATAATCACGCTTCAACACCACGTTGACGACCCCGCCGATGGCGGTGGGGCCATGAATGCCGCCGGCCGTGGCCGTCAGGGTCTCGATCCGCTCGATCGCGCCCAGCGGGATGGCGTTGACATCGCTCTGTTCCAACCCGGTCACGCGGGACGGCAGGCTGGGCAGGCGGCGGCCGTCGACCAGAACGAGGGTCCGCTGCAAGCCGACGCCGCGCAGGTCGATCGCCGAATTGGGCGCGCCCGTGAAGTTCACGTTCTGGCTGGGCGAGATCACCTGGCCATTGGCCGGCAGGCGCTCGCGCAGGTATTGGTCGACGTTGTCCTGCGCCGCCACCGCCAGGTCCCGAGGGCCCACGACCTGGTAGGGCTGGATGTCGTTCTCGGTGCGCCGGATGTCGGCGTTCTGGGTGCGCCGGCCCACGACCAGCACTTCCGAAATCGCGCCGTCACCCGGGTCGGCGATCTCGCGCCCCGGCCGTTCGAACAGCACGAAGACGCCGTCGGACGTGATCCGATAGCCGACTCCGGAGCCTTTCAGCAGCAGGGCGACCGCCTGTTCGGTGGTGAGCCGTCCCTTGACGGCTGGCGTTCGTCGACCTTTGACCAGATCCGCCGAATAGAGGATGTCCGCGCGGTTCTCACGGGCCAGTTCGGCCAGAACGTCCTGCAGAGCGCCGGCGCGGAGATCGACAAGGCCGGGCGAGGCGTGGGCGCTGCTAGCGGCCTGCGCCGCGACCAGTAGCGCACCGGCGCAAGCCCAGAGGCGACGTTGGCGTCGATGCGAATGCATACCTTCCCCCAAGGCGCAGGACCAATCGCGCCCTGGTCTAAGGCGTCAAACGCACTTCAAAGAGTAGGGCGGATATTATCGTTGTACTGCAAGGGGCGGAGCCTTGCCTCGTCTGACTTCGCGCATCGGCGTCGCTGGATGCGGATCATGATCGCGACGGGCCTTTCAGCAACTATCCGCGAATGAACAGAACGTCGCTTCCACCCCCGCCGCGAGACCGCGTAGTTGCCCCCAATTCAAGCCTTGGCCAACGTGCTGGCCGCCTTGCCGTCATACTGGCCGCCGAAGCTAGCCTTCAGGTGGGCCATGATCGTCCCGACGTTGGCGCCGGGGTTCTTGGCCCGGAAATCGCTGATGGCCTCGCGCAGTTCCGATTCCGTCATCTGCTTTGGGCCATACGAGGACAGGATCGCCAGTTCGGCTTCAGCCGCCTTGGTCCGCTCGTCCACCTTCGACGCATCGTCGCCGGCTTCGATCAGGCGCGCACGCTCGGTCGCGAGGTTTTCCAGCGTCAGCTTCGTGTTCTTCAAGAACTTCGCGACGGTTGCGACGACCTTTTCGTCAGTGACTTCCGTCACGCCCCGCTTGAATTCTTCGGTCGTGATCTGCGTGGCTTCGCCGATCAATGTGGTGAGCACGTTGGCCCTCAAGCGGTCGTTCAGCTTGCGCGCCGCTAGTTGGTCAGCTTTGAGCTCGTCGAGCAAAGCCATGTCGTCGTCCTCTCGGTTCACTCTATTCGATAATGCTGTAGTGGATAGGGACCGCAGCTCTTTAAGAGCACGGGCGAGGCGTAAATCACGAGGTGTTATCCAAGCTAAATCCCCGCCCCGCCAGCGCAACGATCCTATATATCTCGGATAACGCGGGGGGCGCATGGCTGAACGTATTTTGCCGCCAGTCCTCTGGCGTGACGGGATCGCGCCGGAAAGCGCGGGCGTAGGCATTTCCGCACATCGCCCTCTGCGGACGGCGAGCGGAAGAGCTAAGCCTCTCGGCGCCTATTGTTGACCGGTGGGTGGCGTGTGATGGCTTTTTCTGGCGCGATCGTCGCCTAGCTAGGGAGCCGGAAATGATCATTCGTCGTCGGACCGTGCTTGCTGTGGGCGCCGCCGCCTCCCTGGCGCCGGGACTGGCTGCCGCCCAGGGCGGCGGGTCGAACGCGGCGCGCTTTTCGCTCGCCTTCGCACCGCACGAGGGCAGCTTCGCCAGCCGGGGCGGACTGATCGAGCAGATCGCCTTTGCGGCGGATCAGGGGTTCACCGCCTGGGAGGACAACCAGGCGCGGGACCGGCCTGTGGAAGAGCAGGAGCGAATGGCGCGGGCGCTCAAGCAGCGCGGCATGACGATGGGGGTCTTCGTCGCCAGCATGCCCAAGTGGGCTCAGTTCCGGCCCGTGCTCGGCGGCCCCGATGACGCGGAGCGGGACGCGTTCCTGGCCGATATCCGTGCGTCCGTCGACGTGGCCAAGCGGCTGAACGCCAAGTGCATGACGGTGGTCACTGGGTTCTTGGATCCGAAGACGCCGCTGGATATCCAAACGGCGCGCATCATCGACGTGATGCGCCGAGCGAACGACATCGTGGCTCCACAGGGCCTGATCATGGTGATGGAGCCGCTGAACACACGCACCGACCATCCCAACATCTACATGCAGACGATCCCGCAGGGTTTCGCGATCGCACGCGCCTTGAACAGCCCGGCCGTGAAGGTCCTCGCCGACCTCTACCATGCGCAAATTCAGTTCGGGAATCTGATCCCGACGTTGGAGGCCTGCTGGAGCGAGGTCGCCTATGTGCAGTTCGGCGACAATCCCGGCCGCAAGGAGCCGACCACCGGCGAAATCAACTACACCTCGATCGTCCGGTGGCTGAAGTCCCGGCGTTATGGGGGCGTGATCGGCATGGAGCATGGCAATTCCCTGGCCGGCCGCCCCGGCGAGGAGCGCCTGGTCGCCGCCTACCGCGAAATTGATCGGGGATAAGGACCCTCCGCTGACGCGGTGGCTTGCTTCGGACGGATGGCGCTCGGCAACGGCGCGGATGGCCGCCCCGTTGGCAAAGGGCGCCGCCCAGCTACAGACCAAGAGGTGGGGGCGGGAAGGGCGCTGAGACACCCCTCCCTCAATTGCTGCAAGTCCGCTACTGCTCCTTCTTGAACATGTTCTGGAAGATGAGCGGACCCCAGACGGACCCGCGGGCGTGAACCAGCGCGCCGCCCTCGTCGAACCGCCCCAAATTGACGGGAGCGAAGCCGAGCTGTCTGGCCAGGGCCGCCACGGGCGCGACCGCATCTTCGTCGTCGCTTGCGAGGAAGACGACGCGATAGCCGCCCGCGACGACTGGATCCGCCGCCAGGGCGGTGGCGCCCAAGTGGTTGAAGCCCTTCACGACCTTGGCGCCGGTGTAGAGTTTGGCGACGAACGCGGAGGACA
The DNA here is from genome assembly GCF_001425745.1 of Caulobacter sp. Root343. GTDB lineage: Bacteria > Pseudomonadota > Alphaproteobacteria > Caulobacterales > Caulobacteraceae > Caulobacter. Next base: position 595,113 of record NZ_LMDF01000007.1, read on the forward strand.
GCAGGCCGTCCATCTCTTCTAGCGGAGCCTGCGAGTTCGTCGCGTCGACGAGGGTCTTACCTTCCCAGCTCGGCAGAGCTCTGGCGACATCCCGATGAGACTCGGAACGAACAGCCAGAAATATCGTGTCGGCCTCGAGGGCGTCCTGCAAGGACTTGGCGATGACCGTCGGGCCGATAGCCCTTGCCTGTGGCGCCAAGACCTCGGGCGCGTGGCGGCTAGCCACGGCCACCTCGATATTCCTGCGGGCGAAGGCGTGGGCTAGGGCCTGGCCGATCTTGCCGAAGCCTATGATCGCATAGCTCATGATGGTTCTCCTGTGGTGTTGGGATCAGCCGCTCGGGGCGATCCGACGCGAATTCAGATGGCCGAGAAGCCGCCGTCGACCGCCAGCTCCACCCCGTTCACGAAGCTCGAATCGTCCGAAGCCAGGAACAGGGCGGCGGCCGCGATTTCCTCGGGCTGGCCCATCGTTCCTCTCGGGATCAGGGACTCGAACATCTTCTTGGCCTCTTCGGTCAGGACCTGATCCTGCATCGGCGTGGCGATCGGCCCCGGATGCAGCACATTCACCCGGATGTTTCGGCCCTTGAGCTCGTTGAGCCATCCGCGTGCGAAGGCGTGAAGGGCCGCCTTGCTGGCCGCATACACGCTGTAGCCCGGAAACCCTTTGATCGAGGCCACCGACCCGGTCATGAAGATCGACCCGCCGTCGTTGAACAGCGGCAAGGCCTTCTGCACCGTGAAGAGCGTGCCACGCGTGTTCAGGCCGAAGGTCGTATCGAAGTGCTGCTCGGTGATCTCGCCAAGCGGGACAGCTTCGCCCGTACCGGCGCTCGCGTAGAGCACGTCGATCTTGCCCTTCTCGCGCTTGACCGTGTCGAACAGGCGGTCGAGGTCGTCGAGATTGGCCGCGTCGCCGCGTACGCCCGTTACGTTCCGGCCGATCGCCTTCACCGCATCGTCCAGCGCCTCCTGCCGCCGGCCGGTGATGAACACATAAGCCCCTTCCTCGACGAAGCGTTTGGCGCTGGCCAGCGCCATGCCGCTCGTTCCACCCGTAACGACCGCTACTTTACCGTCAAGCTTGCCCATGACCTTCTCCTTCTAGGCTCCGTTTGGTCGCCACAGGACGATCCAAGAGCCCCGAAATAGGCCTGTCGGCGCCAGACATTCAGTGCGGAACGACGCACATCGGTGGTGCGAAAACGATCCACAGTGTTGATGAAACTCTTTGGAGCGGGCGACCAGACCTTTCCGGGTTGGGCGCCACGGTGCAATATCACACCATGGAAAAGGTCGACTGGGACGATGTCCGCTACTTCCTCGCCGTCGGGCGCAGCGGCTCGGTAAGGGCCGCCGCCGAGCGTCTCGGCGTGAACCACGCGACCGTGCTCCGGCGCATTGCTCAGCTGGAGCAACGGCTCGGGGTGCAGGTTTTTGAGAAACGGCCTTCGGGCTACCAACTAACGGCCGCGGGCGAGGAAGTCGTCGAGTTCGCCGAGCAGATGGAAGTCTCGTCTCACCAGTTGGAGACGCGCGTCTTCGGGCGGGACCAGAGCGCTCGCGGACTTCTGCGGGTCACGCTGCCGCCGTTCCTGGCGACCCATCTTCTCATGCCGGACCTGGCCGATTTCGCTCGCCTGCATCCGGACATCGAGATCGAGATCCTGTCGACCGGCGAGGTGGCGAACCTGACCAACCGGGAGGCCGACGTAGCGATCCGCTTCGTCGTCGACCGCAAGACTCTGCCGCTCAATCTCCACGGCCTGATGGGGCCGCAGCTGGCCGGCGGGGTCTATCTGTCCCGCGATCTGCTGGCCAAGTGGCGGGCGGGCGCGACAGGGCCTATCCGGCCGATCGTCATCAACGATCGCGGCGTCCCCGACTGGGCCAACGCGGGCGAGGTCCGCGGGTCTGGAGCGCCTTTCAGGGCTCCGGACGCCGATGCGCAGGTCGCCGCAGCGCGGCAGGGAATCGGGATGACAAGACTGCCGTGCTTCGTTGGCGACACCGATCCCTTGCTGGCGAGGGCGCCGGGCATCGAACCACGTCTAAACGGCGCGCTTTGGATCCTCACCCAGGGCGAAACGCGCAAGACCAAGCGCGTGCGACTCTTCATCGAATTCGTGTCCCTGAGGCTCGCTGGCTACGCACCGCTGCTTGCGGGACGGTCCGCATTCGGTGACTGACGCGGGGCAGGTCACCGGCAAGCCATTGAACGCATACTGGCGTTCGAATTGAATTCGGAGCGGCAAGGCCGCACCGTGCTGAATGTCCGGTTCGCGCGGCGCGGCCAAGTTCCGCCGGCGCGACCTGGCCGGCAATGCAAACCTGCGGATCGGCATGGAAGGGTGGAGGTCGGACACCCCCTTTCCCGATCATTGACCCACGCTGTAAATGTCCGTCAGCCTTATGTCGTCCGATCCCGCGCCGACCATGATCTTGAACTGGCCCGGCTCGACCACCCATTGGTGCTTTTCGTTCAGGAGCGCCAAATCCTTCGGCCGCAACGTGAATTCGATACGGCGACGCTCGCCCGGTTTCAGGTGCACGCGTTGAAAGCCCCGAAGCTGCTGCTCATAGGTGATGACCGAGCTCACCACATCGTTGATATAAAGCTGCGCGACTTCATCGCCTTCGTGGCCTCCGGTGTTCGTGAGGTCGAAGCCCACCGTCACCATCGCGTCTCCGTTCGGAGCCGCCGGCTGAAGGGCAAGATTGCTGTAGGTGAACTGTGTGTAGCTTAGCCCATGGCCAAAGGCGTAGAGGGCGCCGTTCACCCGCGATAGCTCACCCTCCCATTGCGCATTGGGTTTGGTCGGGAAGTTAAGCGGAATCTGCCCGACGGTGCGTGGGAAGGTGACTGTAAGCTTTCCGCCGGGATTATAATCGCCGAACAACGCGTCCGCGATGGCCGTGCCACCTTGCTCCCCGGGGAACCAAGCCTCCAGGATCGCCGGCACATTCTCGTCAGCCCAATTGATCGACAGAGGGCGACCGTTGATGAGCACGAGCACCACCGGTGTGCCGGTCGCCTGCACGGCCTTCAGCAGTTCCAATTGACGCCCCGGCAGGTCGAGGCTGGTGCGGCTGCGGCTTTCTCCGACGGTCTGGCCGTTGTCGCCCAGGACCACGACGGCGACCTTGGCCCCCTTCGCGGCGGCGACGGCCTCATCGATGCCGGTCCTCTCCGCGGCGGACAGCGGCTCTGGCAAGGCTTCTGTACGGGGCCAGTTCGGGCTGACCACATCGACGCCCTTGGCGTAGCGCACCTCGGCTTTGCCGCCCAGCTTTGCCCGTATCCCTTCAAGGACGGTGACAGCCTTGCCGCCATGCGGGCTGTAGCGGCGGGCGGCATAGCTTGCGTCGTTCGCGTTCGGCCCGATGACGGCGACGATGTCCGTCGCCTTGCTCAACGGCAGCGCCGCATCCTTATTCTTGAGCAGCACGAGGCTTTCTCGCGAGGCCCGCAGGGCAAGTTCGCGATGTTCGGGGGCGCCAACCAGACGAGCCGTCGCGGCGGCGTCTTTCACATAGGGCCGGTCGAAGATGCCGAGCGCGAACTTGACGCGCAGGATATCGCGCACCCGGTCGTCGATCGTCGATGGCGCCACCAGCCCGCGCGCGACGGCCGCGCGCAGCGGCGTCACGTACTGCTCGGGAGGCGTGAAATCGGTGCGAACGTTCAGGCCCGCATTGACCGCCATGGCGGCCGCCTCGACCGGGCCGGCGGCGACCTTGTGCTTGCTGTAAAGATATTCGACCGCGCGGCTGTCCGAGACGACATAGCCGCGAAAGCCGAACTCGGTGCGCAGGCGATCGGTCAACCAATAATGGCTACCGGTGACGGGGATGCCGTCATAGTCGTTATAGGAACTCATGATCCCCATCAGCTTGGCTTCGCGGATCGCGGCCTCGAACGATGGCAGCTGGATGTTCTCGACCTCGCGCGGCGACAATTGCGGATCCGTGCGCGCCTCGCCCTCACGCGCGCCCTTGTTGGCGCTATAGACCGCGAAATGCTTGGCGGTGGACGCGACGGTCAGGTTCTCTTGGAGGCCGCTGACCATCTCGACGCCCAGGCGCGACACGAGGAACGGGTCTTCGCCATAGACTTCCTCCATGCGCCCCCAGCGTTGGTCGCGGGCGACGTCGAGAATGGGGGCATAGACATTGGTGTAGCCGAGCGCCCGCGCCTCGCGCCCGACGACTCTGCCGATATCGCGGACAAGCGGCGCGTCCCAGGTATGGCCGACGCCGATCTGGGTCGGGAAACTCGTGGCGTGGACGGCTTCGAGTCCGCCATTGGCTTCGTTCGTAAAGTCGGCGGGAATGCCGAGCCGGGTTTGCTCGATGAAAAAGCGCTGAACTTCGTTCATCGCCCAGACGTGCTTTTGAATATCGGTCGCGTAGATGCTCCGCGATCCCCGGCCCCAGCCATTGTGCATCTCATCGATATTGCCGACGCCGTCTTTCCAGATCTTCTGCTTCCACTCGACGGTAGGCAGTTCGTCACGCAACACACGCCCGAACCCGTACAGCGTCACCATTTGCGCCGTTTTCTCGTCCATCGTCATTTGCGACAGCAAATCATCGATCCGGCGCTCGGTCGGCTGCGTCGGGTCTTCGTAGATATCTTTTCCGCCGTTCTTGTTGAGGTCGATCCATCCACGCCGATAGAGTTCACGCCGCGATGCGAAGACCGGCTCCACTCCGGCGGTCAGGCTCGTCGTGGTCGGAAAGTCCTTGGAGGCTTTGACCTCGTCTTGCGTGGATTGCGCCAGCGCAAGCGCCCCTGCTCCGAGCGCGGGGACTAGGCAAAAGGCGACGCCCGCCAGTCGACAACGAATGCTCATGAGTTTGCCTCCCTGGCGCACAGCCCATCAATGCAAGGTATCGCTTGAACGCCCGCCCGCTGTTCGCGGGATCGCGATGATCCGCCCTCCCGTCCGCCGGGCGGCTGCCCGGCGAACGTCTTCTCGGCGGTCAGAACTTCATGTTCAGGGCGACGCGATAGGTGCGGCCGTCGTAGTCCTGGCGCCGGGCCATGTCCTCGACGCCCTGGTATTCCTGCCGCACCGCATTGGTGATGTTGAAAGCGCTGATCGAGATGCTAGCGCCCTCGCGGATGTTGAACGAGGCCGAGCCGTCCAGCTGGCCGCGCGCCATGACCCGCCGCGCCGCGCCGCCGAACCCGAAGATGGCCGCGTCCGGCACGTCGTAATCGGTGCGGTAGTTGTAGGTGAGGCGCACACCGAAGCGGTCGGTCTCATAATAGCCGATGACGTTGAAGTTATGCTTGGAGATGCCCGGCAGCGAGACCTTGGCGCCCGTCGGGCCGACGCCTTCCACCGTGGTGTAGGCGTAGTTGAATGCGCCGCCTAAGTGGCTCCAGAAGCCGGGCAGGAAGTCCAGGTTCTGCTGCACGTTGAACTCGGCGCCGCGCAGGGTGTAGGGCGTGGAGGAGTTGATGTAGCCGGTCAGGTTCACCGTCTGCAGGTCACCGCTCGCGTCGGCGCCAGCGCTTGTATAGCAGAGGTCGCCCTGCAGGCTGAGCGGGCCCAGGCCCAGGGTGCCGCCGTCCGCCGGACACAGCGCCTTGGCGCCGCTGACCTGCTGGACGAAGTTGTGCAGGCGCTTTTGGAAGACCGTCAGGGCCACTAGGCCGCCGGGGCGATTGTACCACTCCATCGACAGGTCTAGCGACGTGGCGGTGTAGGGCCGCAGGTCGGCATTGCCGAGGGTGGCGGTGATGACGTTGGAGTCGTTGGGCGTGCCCACCAGGGTGACCGGCGAGAACTGCCGCGGATGCGGGCGCACATAGGTGCGGTAGGCGGCGGTGCGGACGATGAAATCATCCGTCACGTCGAACACCGCGATCGCCGATGGCAGCCACTGGCCGTAGCTGTCCTTGTACTGGCGGTAGGCATAGTCCGAGAGGCTGCCCAGCGTGGTCGTCGAGGTCTTGATGCGATTTAGCGTATTCGTCGTCTTGTCGGTGTGCTCGTAGCGCAGACCGACCGAGCCGCGCACCGGGATCGAGAACAGGTGACTGGCGTATTTGCTTTCGACATAGCCGGACGCGACGTCGGTCTGGCTGGTGAAATTGTAGCGGCCGATGTTCACGTCGTCGTTCAGGGTCTGGTTGAACCCGTTGAACGCCAGCGGCGCGCCCTCGTACGGCGTGACCGGCTGCAGCGCCGAGAACAGCGCCTTGACGTCGGTGATCCGCCAGTTGGTGTTCATGCCGGGCAGCGAGCCGCCGAAGAAGTCGTCGACGGTGGGGCTGGTCTGGCGATAGCTGTCCTTGAGGTTCTGCGACTGGATGCCGACCGCGTTGATCTTCGAACCGCGCGAGGCGTACTCGTTCCGCTCGAAGCGGCCGCCGAACTGGATCGACGAGAGCGGACCAAACTGGGTCTGGCGCTCAATGTCCTGCTGGATCGCCTTGATCTTGCTGGTGGCGTAGGCCTGGATGCCGGTGATCTGGAAGCGAAGCCGGTTGGGCGTCCCGACCGGCGAATTATACCAGTTGGTGAACTCGGCGCTGCTGGTTGCGGCCGACCCTTGGATCCACGTCGGATTGCCGTCGACGTTGAACATCGGTGTGCTGCTGGTGAACGACATGCGGTACTTCGAGAAGTCGCCGCCGCCGCTTGAGAAACTGCCGTTGACGCCATTGCCAGTGGCGACCTGGACGCGGTTGAAGGTGACGTACTGTTCTTCCGAGGCGTTCTTGGCGCTGGAAATCGTGGCGATCGTCGATAGCCGCCAGCGATCGTTTTTGTATTCCAGCGTGGGATTGATGCCCCAGGCCTTCTGGGTCTGCGGGAAAAGGCGCGAGTCCTCGACCAGATTGACGCCGGAGAAGTCGAAACCCTGGATGTAGTACGAGCCATTAGGCCCGCGGTGCAGGTCGCCGGTCGGGGTGATCCTCGCCCCGGTCCCCGAATAGCTGACCGTGCTGAAGTTCTGGCTGGTGTTGCTCTGGGTGCGGCGTGTGAAGAGGCCTGTGACGCCAACCTTGAGCTCGTCGCTCACCTTCCACTCGGCGCCGCCGGCGCCCGAAAACTGGTCGCCGATGTTGACGCGCGAGTATTGTCGGCTTTGGGCGACGTACTGGACGCCGGTCTGGGCCAGCTTGCCCGTGCCGCCGGCCACAGCTACGCAGCCCGACACGTTGGCGTAGGTGGTCGCGCAACTGCCGGCCGGCGCGTAGTAGTCGGCGTAGCGGGTGATCAGGTCCGGCGTCAGCGTCGTCGTCAGCGTGCCGTAGCTGTTGAACAGCACGGAGTCGCGACGGAAGTTTTCGTGCTTGAACGCCGCGATCCCAAAGACCGCGAAGTTGTCGGTGATGTGCTTGTTGTAGCCAAGCGTGAAGCTGGGTTCCCCGCGCTTGCCGAGCACATTGTAGTCGTATGAGGCCTTCAGGCGGCCACCTTCGCGGCGCGACAAGGCGCCTTGGATCTGCAAGTCGATATTGCCGCTGACACCGCCGGACTGGCCGTGGGCCATGGGCGACTTCTCGATGCGCACGGCGCTGAACACGTCCGACAGGAAAGCGCCCAGCGGGGTCGAAGACTGCAGGATCGGCTCGGCGAAGGCCACGCCGTTCAGGGTGGTGCGGGCGAACTCACCGGGCAGGCCGCGCAGGTTGATGGTCGCGTCGCGGCCTTCGGCCTCGCGATTGATCTGGATGCCAGGCACGCGCTGCAGCGCTTCGCCAATGTTGAGGTCCGGGATGCGGCCCATGTCATCCGACGAGATGCCGTCGGTGATCTCTATGGCTGTGCGCTTGGTGCGAACCTCGTTGGCGTAACTCTGTTTGAAGCCGGTGACGACGACCTCGCTCACGGTCTCGGTCGCCTCGGTGTGCGGCGCGCTCTGTCGCGCCAAGGCGGGCGAGGCCGCCACCAGACTCGCCACGCTGACAGACGCTAACAGCATCGACTCGTGCAAACGCATGTTCCATTCCCCCCTGTTTTTTATATGTGATCGAGCTGGCGCGTTGAGCGCAGCCTCGTCAACAACTTTCTTCATAAGTGAATATGAATTTTGCTGCTAAAATCAACTGAGTTTTGGATTCAGAGCTGAGGTATCGGGACGCGCGCCTTCCTCGGCGGCCGAAAAGCGCTAGATCGGTCGCCCGGCCATCCGCGCTTAACCCTCATCGTTGGGGCAGCCGGTCGGGACGGCTGACGGCGTCGGGCATGGACGGGATCGCGCGGGATCGCGTCGAAATCGATCGCCGACGAAGAGGCCTTGCGCGCGGATGAAGGCATTCATCGCCCTTCATATGACCTCGAACGCCTGGACGTAGAGGTCGCAGCCTCAAGCGCGTCTAGGTGGCGCCGATGACGGGAACGTGGTGCCGGCCAGGCGGTCGACAATCCGTCGACGGCGGCCAGGCAGGCGCGTGGCGAAGGAAGGCTAGGCCGCGTCTTCGTGGCGGTTTGTCCACATCTGGATATCCGCTCGCGTCGCTGATGGAGGGAAAGTTCATCTATGAAATGCCCGAGCCTGCACTAGGTTAGAATGGTTCGGCGCGGTTCGATCCCTCCGGAGTTCTAGCCGCACATGATCAGCCCCGCCTCGGAGGCGAAAGGCGAGTTGCTGGAGTGGTCCTTGAGTCCGCTCCGGCGCTGTCCGGCCGCATCGCCAGCGGTCATCCGGATCGGCTACCTCCCCGCGTGGCCCGTCTTGCCTTGCATCTGGTCGTCAGAGCGAGGAGGGCAGAATCCCGAGTCCCACGAACCATCTATCGGCCAAAGCCGGCCAGGGTTCGCCCGAGTAGACGTTCGACGGCGAGGAAGGCCCGGGATCGGCAGCGCTGCGTCCGCTATAAGCCAAACGTGGTTTCGCGTTCGGGGATCGACTGCAGCGGCGCTTCAATCCGGCACACCAGGCCCGCGGGGTTGAACTCGAGCGCCAGTTTGCCCCTCAGGTCCTGTTCGACGCTGCTCTTGACGAGACGCGATCCAAACCCGGCTCTCGCGGGCGGCGAGACCTTCGGGCCGCCGGTTTCCCGCCACTCCAGGGTCAGCAACGGCGCGTCGCCGCCGATATCGAGGCTTGCCCATCGCACGTTCAAGCGCCCGGTGGCGGTGGCCAAGGCGCCGTACTTGGCCGCGTTCGTCGTCAGCTCGTGGAAGACCATGCCCAGGGCCAGGGCTTGACGTGCGGGAAGGCTGAGCGAGGGGCCCGCGACGCTAACCTGTTCGGCTGGGTAGGGCGCGAGTTCCTGGGCCAGGAGATCACCGACGTCAGCGGCCTCCCAGCTGGACTGGGTCAGAAGATTATGAGCCGCCGACAGGGCCAGCAACCGGTCCTCGAACGCTTGTCGAAACTCAGCGACCGAGGCCGCGCCGCGGGCGGTGTGCCGGGCGATCGACTGGATGGTGGCCAGGGTGTTCTTGACCCGATGATTGAGTTCGTTGGTCAGGAGGCGATGACGTTGTTCGCTGGCCGTGACGGCCGCGAAAGCCTGATGGCGGTCGGTGACGTCTAGCACCACGCCGATCATCCGCGTCGCGCGCCCCTGCGGGTCGCGGATCACCTTGCCGCGGACATTGACCCAACGATCCTGGCCCGTCAGACGGTACTCGGCGTCGTAGTCGGCGCCGCCGCGCTGAGCGCTTTCGACGGCCCGGTCGCGGCGGGCGCGATCCTCCGGCGACAGGCTTCCGAGCCAGTTCTGCAGCGTGAACTCATCGTCGCCGCGCAATCCGAACAGCGCCTTGACCTGGCTCGAAGCCTGAAGCGTCTGGCCGCGAAGATCATATTCCCAATAGCCGACGCCGCCCGCGTCCAGGGCCTGCAGGATGTTGCCGCGCTGGTCGTAGAGCGAGGCCATGATCGCCAGAAACAGGATCAGCAGCGTGCCCGCCGCGACGCCGACGCCGAGCAGGAAAGGCGGAACGCCCAACGGCGTCACGACGGAGGCGCCGGCGATCGGCGTCAGGTCAAGGGCGGCCATGGCCGTGTAGTGCATGCCCGCGATCGCCATTCCCAGCAGGCCGGCCGCCAGCAGGCGAGAGGCGGCGGCCCGCGGACGCCGCGCGACAAGCAGGCCGACCGTGGAGGCGACGATGGCGATCGCCAGCGACAGGGCCACGAGGCCGGGGCGGTAGTCGAGCGCCACGGCCGTTCGTAGCGCGGCCATGCCCACATAGTGCATGGCGCAAATGCCAAGGCCCATGACCGCGCCCGCGACCAGTACGCCGGCCAGCTTCGCCCCTGGCCGGGTCGCGGCCAGGAAAGCGCCCCAGGTGGAGCCGATCGCCAGGGCGAGCGACAGGACCGTTAGGCCCGGCGCATAGGCCACCGGCGAGCCTGGGTCGAAGCCCAACATGGCGATGAAGTGCATCGACCAGATCGACAGGCCCATGGCGGTGGCCGCCGTGCTGGTCCAGACCAGTCGCGCCCGGCCGATGTGGGCCTGAACCCGGCTGGCCAGATCAAGCGCGGTCCAAGATCCGAAGACCGCCACGGCCAAGGCCAGGGCCACGAACGTCCAGTCATGATGATGATGGTGCAGAATCGTCAGGCTCTTGGCTGGGCGTCCCTCTCGCGGACAAAGGGCGGCAGGGCGCGGGTCATGGCAAGAGCGATTTCACGCCCGCGCCGACACCGCGGCGAAGACAAGCGTCTTTTGTCCGCGTCGTATTGTTCCCAATGGCCATCGGCATGGCCGAGGAACGGCGTTTGTAGGGGCTTGGCGGCGCTCGCGCTGTCGCCATCAGCGCTGGAGGCGGTGTCGCTTCATAAAGAGCGATGTTTTATGAGTCGTTGAGGAAACCGGCGCGGTATTCGACGCCCGCGGCCACCGCGCGGGACGATGGAAGAGGGCATGAGCGACAACAAAAGCCAAGTCTCGCCCGTCGGTCTGGTTCTGGAGGCCGCACTCGACGCCATGGTCGTCGTAAGCGCCGATGGCCGAGTGCGCAATTGGAACCAACAAGCCGAAGCGATCTTCGGCTGGAGCCGCGACGAAGCCCTGGACCGCCAGATCGACGATCTCATTGTTCCCGAACCGGACCAGGGGGCCAGCGGCGAGGACGTGCCTAGGTATCCGGAGACCGGGTTGACGGCGATCGTGGGGCGTCGCGTCGAAGGCGTGGCGGTTCATCGCCACGGCCGCACCTTTCCTGTTGAACTTTCGTTCTCGAAAATCGACGAGGGCGGCAAGCCCGCGTTCATCGGCGTCATCCGCGACATCTCTGATCGCCTGAGCGAGCGGCGGGCGCTCAAGGCCGAACGCGATCGAAACCAGAGCGTGTTGGACAACATGCTCGACGCGTTCGTGCTGTTGGATTGGGACCTGCGCGTGCTTCAGGTCAATCAGGCGGCGCTGCGCATGGAAGGGCGCTCTGCGGAATCGATGCTGGGCAGAGCGCACGGAGACATTTGGCCCGGCCCGGCGGCCGAAGCGCTGCGGCGTAGATACCGATCGTCGATGCGTCGCCAGGAGGCGCTGTTCTTCGAAGAACAGTGGCGTGACGCGCGCGGGGTCATGTGGTTGGAAATTCGCACGCAGCCGACGCCGGAAGGGCTCGCGATATTCTATCGCGATGTCAGCAAGCGCAAAAAAGCCGAGGCGATCCTCAAGGCGAGCGAAACGCGGCTGCGCACCCTGGCCAATGTCGTGCCGGCGATGGTGTGGATGTCTTCGGACCAAGGCGACGTCGAGTTTCTCAATGAGCGCTGGTTTGCGTTCACCGGCGCGGAGCCGAGCCAAGACGATCCGGCCGTGCTCTCCTTCCTGCACCCCGACGATGTGCCGCGTGTCGCCACGCTCTGGGCAGCGGCCTTCGAGCGAGGGGAGGGGTTCGCCTCCGAGCTTCGAATACGTCGTGGCGACGGCCAGTTTCGGTGGTTCCTGTCCCGCGCCGAGCCGGTTCGGACGCCGAAGGGAAGCGTTTCCGGCTGGATTGGCGCGAGCATCGATATCGATGATCAGCGAATGGCCCATGAGCGCTTGAAATTGATGGTCAACGAGCTGAACCATCGCGTGAAGAACAACCTGGCGGCGGTTCAGGCGCTCGCCGCCCAGACCTTTCGCGGCGTCGACCCGCTGCCGAATGCGCGCGAAGCGTTCACGGCGCGGCTGGTCGCCCTTGGCAAGGCGCATGACATCCTGACGCGAAAGCAGTGGGAGGGCACCCAACTGATCGACATCGCTCGGGAGGTCCTGGCGCCCAATATTCCGGAGGCCGAGGCCGTAACCATCGAGGGCCCGCCCGTCTCGCTGGGGCCTAACGCCGCGCTCACATTGTCGATGGCGCTCCACGAACTCGTCACCAACGCGCTGAAGTACGGCGCGCTTTCGATGCCGGGGGGACGCGTAGCTCTGCGCTGGCGCGTTGACCTGGGAACCAAGCTGCGCCTGACCTGGGTTGAGACCGGCGGGCCTAAGGTCTCGCCACCGACCTCGATGGGGTTTGGCGCGCGTCTGCTCACGCGCAGTCTGGCCGCCGAGCTGCGCGGCGTGGTCAGTATCGACTATCAAGCAGACGGTATCGTATGCACGATCGAGGCCCCGCTCCAAGACGGCCGTCTTGGTCCGCCGGCGACGATGACCTTCGATGAGGCGCCGATCTGAAGGTCCACGTCCTGGAATGATCCCAGAGCCCGCAACTGGCGCAGTGTGGCGCTACATCTTCGCGATCGTTCGAGACTACAAGCTGAACGATAGACCATGGCTGGCGCGCCCTATGTCCATCTGGGGCGGCGGCGGGAGGCGTCTTATTCATCCGTGGATTGCCGGCGCGGCCGGCCTAGCCGGGTGAGCGCCATGACAGGACGGATTTCAAAATAGCCACCGCGGTCCTGCGCCATGGTCAGTACAGGGGCGGGGGCTTGGCCTTCCTCTGTCCATCTCTGGTGCGTGTAGTGCGCCAGGCGGCGCATCTGTTCAGCCGCCGAAACCGCCGTGGCCTGCAACAACAGCGCCGCGACTATGACGGCCCTTGATCGATCGCACGGCGAGATCCGCCCTTTCCCAGACTCCGCGGTCCGGAGCAGGCGGTCATTGCCGCTCTTTGGGCGCGCAATGGCAAGCCCCAGTTAGGGGGCGAAGCGCCTACTCATTGGGACGCGATGGGCGTGGAGCCGGCTTTCTGACGATGGTCCGCCATCGGTTCTTTCCGGCCAACCGTCCTAGTGAATGCCGTGTTTCTGGAGTGGCGCAGCGAGCCCGTCTCAATCGCCCGCTGGGGGCATTTCGCTATCACCTTGCAGCGCGCGACCGTCGCGCTCGCACGTTCGTTTCTTCGAAGCATCAGCTTTGTCCGCGGTGCATCGCGATCCATAGGCGCTTCTCTTCATTGGGCTGGCTTTCTTGGCGGCTTCTTTGAAGGCCTCGACGCCGTCATTCTTCGGCTGCGCCTATCAACTCTTCCAAAAAATCGTTTAGCGCTCCGAAGGCGCATCGGACAGCGTGACTTCGAGGTCAACGACAACGTTGTCGTTCGCCGGTGGCCTCACCGAAGCAGAGCATTGGCGATGAGCGGACCTGTCTGAACAGGCTTCCTCGATCACCTTTGATTCAAAAGAAAAAAAGACAAAAGGGGGAGTATGAAATGCCCATCGGGAGAACCCGTCGGACCGTGTTCAATCTGCTGGTCGGGGCGTCGTCGATCGCCCTGGTCTGCGCTTCGCCGGCATGGAGCCAGGAGCGCGTCACGGCGTCGGATCAAGCCAGGACCGGCACCGCAACGAAGAGCGACCCCAAGGCCGACCGGGCGGCCGTGGTCGAGGAAGTCGTCGTGGTCGCCACGGGGACCAACATCGCCGGCGTCAAGGCGGTCGGCAGCGAGACGGTGACCCTCACCGCGGAGGACATCCGCGCCACCGGCCTCACCGACATCCAGCAGGTGCTGCGCACCATGCCGCAGATACAGAGCACGCCCAATTCGGGCGGCTCGGGCCTGAACTTCCGCGAAGGCGGCACGACCGGCTACGGCGGCAACCCCACCCAGGGCACGGCCGTCAACATCCGCGGGATCGGCTATGGCGCGACCCTGACCCTGGTCGACGGCCGCCGGGTGGCGCCCAGCGGCGCCTCCGACGCCTTCACCGAAGCGATCCAGGTGCCGATCGCCGCCCTGGAGCGCGTGGACGTGATCGCCGACGGCGCGTCGGCCATCTATGGCGCGGACGCCGTCAGCGGCGTGATCAACTACGTGCTGCGCAAGACCTACGACGGGGCGGAGGTTTCCGTCCGCGCCAATACGAACCGCTTCTCCGAGGAGATCGGCGCGGCGTTCACGGTCGGCTCGCATTGGGACAATCGGCTGGGTCGCGGCAACGTCATCCTGACGGGCGACGCCATGCGCCGCACGCGCGGCAAGCGTTCGGAAAGCCCGTTCCTGATGCAGGACCTGCGGCGCTTCGGCGGCCAGGACAACCGCGTGCTGAACGGCGCGATTTCGTCAGGCGGGGTTGGCAATCTGGTGGTCAGCCAGAACGGCGCCGGCGGAACGACCTATACCTACTATGGCCTGCCGATCGGGGCCGGAACGGGCGTGACGGCCGCGCGGCTGACCGGGACCACCCTGGTCGACACGGCCGACTACAACGACTACCTGCCGGACGTGAAGCGACAGCAGTTCTCGCTGTTCCTGAACCAGGAACTGAGCAGCTGGCTGACGGCCTATTACGAAGGCTTCTACACCCATCGCAAGACCTCGACCTTCCAGTACGACCCCAACACCGGCAGCAGCATCACCGTCTGCGCGGGGACGCCGTTCTATGTCACGGGCGTTACGGGGACGCCCGGCTCGGCCACGGCCAACTGCCCGGGCGGCGGCGAGACCTTCGACATCAACTTCAACCGCTATGTCGGGCCGACCGAGACCTACAACCCCAACACCGCCTACACCCAGACCGTCGGCCTGTCGGCCACGCTGCCGGGCGGCTGGAAGGGCGAGGCCTATTATACGGGCGGCCTCGACCGCACCTGCGGCATCTGCAACCTCGGCAAGAACGTCAATCTCGACGCCTTCGCGGCTCAGGTGAACGCGGGGACGCTGAACCCGTTCAGCACCGCGCCCTTGACCTCGGCCCAGCTGGCCAGCTTCACCGGCTCGAACGTCCAGTACAGCCGCAACGTGATGAGCGACGCGGTGGTGAAGTTCAACGGGCCGCTGTTCCACCTGCCCGGTGGGACGGTGCGCGCGGCCGTGGGCGCGGAATATTCCGACCAGCACGAAAGTCTGACCAACGGGGCCAGTCGCGGCGCGGCCAATGTCTTCGGGATCGACAACCGCTCCGACGAGACCCGGCGGGTCAAGTCGTTCTTCGCGGAGATCTATGTGCCGATCGTCGGGCCGGACAACGCGATCCCCCTGGTCCAGAGCCTGGCGATCGACCTGGCGGGCCGCTACGACGACTATTCCGACTTCGGCGACACCACCAATCCGAAGGTCGGCCTGACCTGGAACGTCAGCGACACCCTGGCCGTGCGGGCCTCGGCCGGCACCTCGTTCCGCGCCCCGACCCTGACGGACAAGAGTCCCGTGGTCTATTCGGCCGAGCTGGTCGGCCTGCCCACGGTCAATAATTCCGGCGATCCCGCGATCGGAGCCCTGTTTCCCGGCTACACCAGCGCCCTGGTCGCCCTGGGCAACAATCCCGACCTGCGGCCGGAAACGGCCGACACCCTGTCGGTCGGCGTCGACATCACCCCGCCGGCGCTGCGCGGCCTGCGGATCTCGGGGACCTACTATCGGATCGACTACCAGAACCAGATCTCGAACCCGAACCGCGACCTCTATCTGGCGAGTTCCGCCAATCGGGCCGCGTTCGCCAAGTACATCACGCCGATCAGCAATCCAGCCGGCTGCGTGGCCAGCAATCCGGCCACCTACGATCCGAAGCTGCGCGACTACCTGGCCGGCCGGATCGCCGACTACGTGGTGCCCATCAGCGGCGGCTATTGCCAGATCAACGTGATCCTCGACGCCCGCAAGACCAACCTGGCCTCGACCTTCCAGGACGGCTTCGACCTACAGGCCAGCTATCTCTTCGACACTGGTTGGGGGCGATGGAACCTTGGCGGGTCGATCACCAAGATCCTGCACAACAAGGTCAAGGCCTCGCCGTCGGTGGCCGAGATCGACCGCCTGGACCAGCTCTACTATCCGATCAGCCTGCGCGGCCGGGCGAACCTGGGCTGGAACCGGGGCGGCTGGAGCGCCAACCTGTTCCTCAACTATGTCGGCGACTACGCCAACACCGCGCCACTGACGGTCAACACCGTGGTGATCGGCGATCCCAAGGTCGGCGCCTGGACAACCTTCGACCTGGGCCTGGCCTACATGGTCCCGCGGGATCGCGGCCCCGCTTGGCTGAAGGGCGTGCGCGCCTCGCTCAACATCCAGAACCTGGCGAACAGGGATCCGCCGGTGGTCCTGACGGCCGGCGGCGCCTACGACGGCAGCGCTCACAACGTGCTCGGCCGCCAGTGGTCGCTGCAGATCAGCAAGACGTTCTGATCCGCCGCGCGGGTTGAGCTTTCAGTGTGACATGCGGCGCCCGACCGGGCGCCTCGGGAGAAACGAAGATGAGAATGGTTTTGTGGGTTTCGGCCTGCGCCCTGGCCTTGGGCGTCGGAACCGCCGGCGCGGCGCCCGTTTCGGACGTGGTGACGATCGGCGCGGGAAAGATCCAGGGCGCGGTCGACGACGGCGTCCTGTCGTTCAAGGGCGTTCCTTTCGCTCAGCCGCCGGTGGGCGAACTGCGCTGGCGCGCGCCGCAGCCGGCCAAGCCGTGGACGGGCGTGCGTCCGGCTACGGCCTATGGCGCCGACTGCATGCAGCAGCCGTTCCCTAGCGACGCGGCGCCTCTGGGCACGAAGCCGGCCGAGGACTGCCTGGTCGCTAACGTCTGGCGGCCGGCGGGGGCCGCGGCCAAGAAGCTGCCGATCATGGTCTGGATCTATGGCGGCGGCTTCGTGAACGGCGGTAGCTCGCCGTCGGTCTATGACGGAAGCCAGTTCGCCCGCCGGGGCGTCGTCTTCGTCAGCTTCAACTATCGCCTGGGCCGGTTCGGCTTCTTCGGCCACCCCGCGCTGACCGCCGCCAACGCCGACGGCGGGCGCCTGGGCAACTACGGCTACATGGACCAGATCGCGGCCCTGAAATGGGTCAAGGAGAACGCCGCGGCGTTCGGCGGCGATCCCGACAACGTCACCGTGTTCGGCGAGTCCGCCGGCGGCGGCTCGACGCACATGCTGCTGACCTCGCCGGAGTCCAAGGGCCTGTTCCAGAAGGCGGCGATCATGTCCGGCGGCGGCCGGGGCAGCCTGATGGGGCCGCGGCGCCTCAGCCAGGACCTGCCGGGCGTTCCGTCCGCCGAGACGATCGGCGTCAACTTCGCCAAATCCGTGGGGATCGAGGGGACCGGGCCGGAGGCGCTGGCCGCCCTGCGCGC
This sequence comes from Caulobacter sp. Root343, assembly GCF_001425745.1. Classification (GTDB taxonomy): domain Bacteria; phylum Pseudomonadota; class Alphaproteobacteria; order Caulobacterales; family Caulobacteraceae; genus Caulobacter. Next base: position 612,549 of record NZ_LMDF01000007.1, read on the forward strand.
CCTGCCGGCCGAGAAGGTGCTGGCGGGCTTGAACATGGCCGCCATGTTCAATCCCAACGGCCCGCCGACCTACGGTGGCCCGATGATGGACGGCAAGATCGTGGTCGCCGACCCCGAGGCCGCCTACCGCGCCGGGACCCAGGTGAAGGGGCCGGTCATGGTCGGGGCGACCAGCGCCGACATCGGCTTCGGCTTCGCCCAGACCAAGGACCAGGTGTTCGACCCGTTCGGCCCGCTGAAGGACGCGGCCAAGGCCGCTTACGACCCCGCCGGCGACGCCGACGTGCGCCTGGTCGCCTACAAGGTGGCGATGGACAAGATGATGGTCGAGTCCGCCCGGTTCGTGGCCAAGGTCATCTCGGCCCAAGGCGTCCCGGCCTACGAGTACCGGTTCTCCTACGTCGCCGACTCGATGAAGGGCGAGTGGAAGATGGGGGCGCCGCACGCCACCGACATTCCCTACGTCTTCGACACCGTGAAGGCCAAGTACGGCGCGGCCCTGACCGCCAAGGACGCGGCCATCGCCAAGGCCGCCAATGCCTATTTCGCCAACTTCGCCAAGACCGGTGATCCGAACGGGCCAGGTCTGGCCAAATGGCCAGCCTACGACGCCAAGGCCGACGTCCTGATGGACTTTGGCGCGGACGGCGTGGCGACCGCCAAGTCGGAGCCTTGGAAGGCGCGCATGGACGTCACGGAGGCGGCCGCCAAGCCGTCGACCGCGACCGCCGGCCGGTAGGGCGAGGAGAACCCATGTTGCGACACATGCTTCTGGGCGGCGCGACGGCCTGCGCCGCGCTCGCCTTGGCTTGCCAGTCCTCGGCCCAGGCCCCTCCGGCCGAGCGCTCCTGGATGAACACCAAGCTTTCACCGGAAGAGCGCGCCCGGTTGCTCGACCAGGCCCTGACCGAGGACGAGCGCTACGGGCTGTTGCACGGCGTCATGCCGCTGCCGTTCTTCCCCGGGGCCAAGATCCCCGAGGACGCCGTCCCAGGCGCGGGCTATGTCGCGGGCATTCCACGACTGGGTGTGCCGCCTCTGCGCGAGACCGACGCCAGCCTGGGCGTCGCCAATCCCGGTGGGGTGCGCAAGGGCGATACGGCGACGGCCCTGCCGGCGGGCCTGGCCCTGGCCGCCAGCTGGAACCCGGACAACGCCTATGCCGGCGGCGCGGTGGTCGGCGAGGAGGCCGCGCGGAAGGGCTTCAACGTCCTGCTGGGCGGCGGCCTGAACCTGGCTGCTGAACCGCGCAACGGCCGCAACTTCGAGTATCTCGGCGAGGATCCGTTGCTGGCCGGGACCCTGGCCGGGGCGGCGGTGCGGGGCGTCCAGGACCGTCACGTCGTCTCGACCGTCAAGCACTTCGCCCTCAACGATCAGGAGACCGGGCGCAACGTCGTCAACGCCGTGATCGACGAGCAGGGCCTGCGCCAAGGCGAGCTGCTGGCCTTCCAGTTCGCGATCGAGAAGGGCCAGCCTGGCTCGGTGATGTGCGCCTACAACAAGGTCAACGGCCACTATGCCTGCGACAACGACCTCCTGCTCAACAAGGTGCTGAAGGGCGACTGGGCCTGGCCGGGCTGGGTGATGTCCGACTGGGGCGCGGTTCCCGGCATCCGCGCCGCCGCCAACGGCCTGGACCAGCAGTCCGGCGCGCAGCTGGATCGGCAGGTCTGGTTCGACAAGCCGCTGCGCGAGGCCGTCGGCAAGGGCGAGGTCGCGGAGGCCAGGATCCATGACATGTCGCGCCGGATCCTGCGCTCGATGTTCGCGGTCGGCCTGTTCGACACCGCGTCGCGCCAGGGACAGCCGGTCGACTACCTAGCCGGCGCCAAGGTTTCCAGGACCACGGCCGAGCAGGGCATCGTGCTGCTGAAGAACGACCGGGGCCTGCTGCCCCTGGCCAAGGGCGCCCGGAAGATCGTGGTGGTCGGCGGCTACGCCGACACGGGCGTGCTATCCGGCGGCGGTTCGGCCCAGGTGATCACCGGAACCGGCAACGCCGCCGCCGTTCCGGTGGGAGGCGAGGGGCCTTTGGCCGCCTTCGCCTCGCAAGTTTATCACCCGTCGTCGCCGTTGAAGGCGATCAAGGCCAAGCTCGGCAAGGAGACCATGGTCCGCTTCTCCGACGGGCGCTATCCGTCGGAGGCGGCGGCCCTGGCCAAGGACGCGGACCTGGCGATCGTCTTCGTGACCCAGTGGATGATGGAATCGATCGACGCCGGCGACCTGTCCCTGCCTTCGGGACAGGACGGTCTGGTGGCCGCCGTGGCCGCCGCCAATCCCAACACCATCGTGGTGCTGGAGACCGGCGGGCCGGTGCTGATGCCCTGGCTGGACCAGGTCGGCGCGGTGGTCGAGGCTTGGTACCCTGGCGTCAAGGGCGGCGAGGCGATCGCGGACGTGCTGTTCGGCGACGTCAACCCGTCGGGGCGGCTGCCAATCACCTTCCCCGCCTCGCTCGACCAGCTCCCCAACCGCCAGGTCGCCGGCTTCGGCTATCTGGGTCCCAGCTTCACCGATCCGCCCGAGGTCGTCGCCGAAAAGACCAAGAGCTTCGACGCCCCGCACCCGCAGGGGTCGGACATCGGCTATCGCTGGTATGCCCGCAAGGGCTTCAAGCCGTTGTTCCCGTTCGGCCACGGCCTGTCTTACGGCCGCTTTTCCTATGGCGCGCTAAAGGTCGCGGGCGGCGATACGATCACCGCCAGTTTCGACATCACCAATACCGGCGACAGACCCGGCGCCGACGTGCCGCAAGTCTATCTGACCGCGCGCTCGGGAGCCCCGGAGCTGCGATTGCTAGGCTGGTCGCGCGTCGAACTGCGGCCGGGTGAGACCAAGCGCGTCACCATCACCGCCGATCGCCGACTGCTGGCCGACTTCGACGTCAAGGCGCGGGGCTGGCGGATCGACGCGGGAACCTACGAGGTGGCCGTCGGCGCCTCGGCGGCCGCCTTGGACGCCAAGGCGGCCGTGAAGGTCAAGGCCGCGAAATTGAAACCCTGAGCGCCTGTCCTGCGCTTTGACGGCCGCCCGTTCCTCCGCGGGCGGCCGTTCTTTTTCACGGTGTGGCAAGGCGGCGGGCGAGCCTACGCCGCCGCCGTGGGATCATTCCGAGACCGCTGGGCGACTTGAGCGCACGGAGTCGCCGTGGACCCGGATGCTCTCGATGAACGCGGCGGCGATCCGGCGCATGGGCACACTGCGTCGGCGGATCAGCACGATGTGCCGGGCGAAGCCCGGGTCGTCGACCTGTCGGGCGACCAGATGAACGCTGCGCACCTCGGGTGAGGTCGAAGGCAGGACCGCAACGCCCAGTCCGGCCCCGGCCAAGGCCGCGGCGGTCAGGGTGTAGGTGACCTCGCAGGCGGGGGTCACGCTCAGGCCGTTGGCGGCGAAGGCGCGATCGACGGCCGCGCGGGCGCTGCTGTTGCGACAGGTCAGGATCAGGGGATAGCGCGCCAGGGTGCGGACGGTGATCCGCTCGACCTCGCTCAGCGGATGTCTCGGACGGAAGACGACCAGCAGGTCGTCCTGGAACAGGTCCTCGCTGTCCAGGTCGGCGTCCCCGTCGTGGCGGACGCAGATCCCGAAGTCCACGTCGCCGGAGCGGACCCGCGCTCGGACCTGCTCGTCCATCGCGTCCTCGACGACGAAGGTCGCCTCCGGTCGGTCGGCGCGAAAGCGGCGGATGATCTCCGGCAGCACGCTTGCGGCGCAGGACGGCAGGCAGGCCACACGGATCATGCCGCCGGCGCGGGCGGCGTGATCCCGGGCGTTGATGACGGCGCCCTCCAGATCGTTCACGATCCGCATGAAGACGGGCAGCAATTCGCGGCCGGCGTCGGTGAGCTCCACGGTCCGCGTATTGCGGTCGAAAAGGCGCAGTTCCAGGCCCTCTTCCAGTTGCTGGATACGGCTGGTCAAGGCTGGCTGCGACAGGTTCAGGGCCTCGGCGGCCTGCCGAAAGCTGTTCGTCGACGCCACTGTGACGAAGCCCCGAATTTGGCTGAAGGTGATCCGTAAGCCGTTGAGCAATGGCGCGACGCGGTCGTCCATCGGTTCGATCCTCCCGTACGCCGGCGTTGCTCACCGGTCTGCGGATGATCGAACGGCGGCGACGGATCGTCGTCCAGTGTAATCGACGTAATCTAGCGTTGAGACGGAGAGTCCTCGGTCAACGCGCGGACTATTTGGTGGTCTAGGAGACGTGCAGCCGACCTACTTGATCGCCGTTTCGATAACGCGCACCCCACGCGCTTCGCATTTCGCCGCCAGATCCGGGCTCTCCAGTCGGTCGGTGACGAACACGTGGACGTCGCCGATGTGCCCGATCCTCACCGGTGCCGGACGGCCCAGCTTCTGACTATCGGCGACCAGGATCACCCGTCTCGAACTCTGGATGATCGTCTGTGACACCTGCACCTCGTTGATGTCGAAGTCGAGCAGCGACCCGTCTTCGTCCATCGCCGACGCGCCGATGATGGCGTAATCCACCTTGAAGTTGCGGATGAAGTCGACCGCGAAAGCGCCGACGGAAGCGCGGTCGGCGCTGCGCACTCGCCCGCCAACCACGATCACCTCGATGCCGGGTGAAGACGCCAGGATGTCGACCACATTGAGATTGTTGGTGATCACCAGAAGGCCGGTCCGCCCTTGTAGGGCCCTGGCGACCTCCTCGGTGGTCGTGCCGATGTTGATGAACAGCGAGGCCTTTTCGGGGATTAAGGCCGCCGCGGCGACGCCGATGGCCTCCTTGGCCTCGCGCGCCAGAACCCGCCGCGCCTCATATTCCAGGTTGTCGACGCCGCCCGCGGCGATCACGGCGCCGCCGTGCACGCGCTTGAGCAATCCCTGGTCGCAAAGGTCGTTGAGGTCCTTGCGGATTGTCTGACGCGAGACTTGGAGTTGATCGGACAAGGCCTCGACCGTCACCCGTCCGCTTTTGCGGGCGAGCGCGAGAATCGCCTCGTGACGCTGCTCGATAGCCATCAACGCACCTCCAAGTCCGGCTTAGCGCGTCGGCGTCGCTGTTGGCCAGACGCCGTGCCCGATGCTTTCGAATGTACGCGCGATTTCGATAACAATTTTCGTTTTGTGATTGCGAATTTGCGATTTTCACAACAATGCGCTAACCACGGACTCAAAGCAGGAGGAACGGCAGGGATGGAGTTCGACCTTCTGGTCGTCGGTGGCGGCGTGAACGGCGCGGGCGTGGCCCGTGACGCCGCCGGGCGCGGACTGTCGGTCCTGCTGGTCGAGCAGAACGATCTGGCGAGCGCGACCTCGTCGGCCAGCACCAAGCTGGTGCATGGCGGCCTGCGCTACCTGGAATATTACGAGTTCAGGCTGGTCCGCGAAGCGCTCGAGGAGCGCGAGACCTTGCTGGCCATGGCCCCGCACATCATCTGGCCGCTGCGGTTCGTCCTGCCGCACGCCAACGCCACGCGTCCCGCCTGGATGGTCCGGCTGGGGCTGTTTCTCTACGACCACATCGGCGGTCGCCGCCGCTTGCCGGGATCGCGCGGGCTCAGCCTAAAGGGCGCGCTGGAAGGCGCCGCGCTGCGGCCCGACTACCGCCGGGCCTTCGCCTATTCGGACTGCTGGGTGGACGACGCGCGTCTGGTGACGCTGAACGCCGTGGACGCCCGCGAGCGCGGCGCCGTGATCGAAACCCGCACCAAGCTGGTCTCCGCCCATCGCGTGGGCGCGACTTGGGAAGCGCGCCTGCAACCGGCGGACGGCCCTGAGCGCCAGGTCCGCGCGCGCGCCATCGTCAACGCCGCCGGCCCCTGGGTCTCCGAGCTCCTGAGCGACGCCTTGAAGGTGACGACGGGCAGTGGGACCCGCTTGATCAAGGGCAGCCACATCGTGGTGCCGCGTCTGTTCGAGGGCGAGCACGCCTACATGCTGCAAAACCCTGACCGCCGGATCGTGTTCGCCATCCCCTACGAGGGCCGCTTCACCCTGGTGGGCACCACCGACGTGGCCTGGGACGCGCCGCCTGGGCCGGCCCAGATCAATCCGGAGGAGGTCGATTATCTCTGCGAGAGCATCAACCGCTACTTCGTCCCGCAGACCGCCGCCGAAGACGTGATGTGGAGCTATGCCGGCGTCCGGCCGCTGTTCGACGACAACGCCGACAGCGCCTCTGCCGTAACCCGCGACTACGTGCTGGAGGTCGACGCGCCGGAAGGGCAGGCGCCGGTGCTGTCGGTGTTCGGCGGCAAGATCACCACCTATCGCCGCCTGGCTGGCCAGGCGATGGACCGCCTGGCCGAGTTCTTCCCCGAGGCCCGCCCGTCCTGGACGCGCGGCGCCGTGCTGCCAGGCGGCGACCTGCCCGACCTGGACCGCGCGGCCTTCGGCCGCGCGCTACGCGCCGAGTTTCCGTTCCTTCCCGACGATCTGGCTGCCCGCTTGGTCCGTTCCTATGGAACGCGAGCGCGGCGCATCCTGGCTGACGCCAGGAGCCTGGCCGACCTGGGCGAGGACCTCGGCGCGGGGCTCCATGCCGCCGAAGTCGATTATCTCGTCGCCAACGAATGGGCGCGCACGGCCGAGGATATCCTCTATCGCCGAAGCAAGTTGGGCCTGCACCGGCCGCCCGAAGCGGTCGGCCGCCTGGAAGCCTATCTGAAGCGGAAAGCCGCGCCGCCGCTGGTCAAGGCGTTCAGAGCGTGACCGACGTCCGCTACATCCTGGCCATCGATCAAGGCACGACCAGCACCCGCAGCATCGTCTTCGACAAACAGGGGCGCGTCGCTGGAGTTGACCAACGCGAGTTCGCCCAGAGCTATCCCGAGTTGGGCTGGGTCGAGCACGATCCCGAGACCATCTGGCGGGACGTGGTGGACACCACGCGAGCCGCCCTCGCTGGCGCGGGTGTCGCCGCGAACGCGGTCGCCGCCATCGGCATCGCCAATCAACGCGAGACCGTCGTGGTCTGGGAGCGCCGAACGGGACGCGCGATCCACCCGGCGATCGTCTGGCAGGACCGCCGGACGACCGATCGATGCGAGGCGCTGCGGCAAGCCGGCCATGAACCCCTGGTCGAGGCCCGGACAGGCCTTCGCCTGGATCCCTATTTCTCGGCCAGCAAGCTGGCCTGGATGCTCGACCACGTCCCCGGCGCGCGCGAAGCCGCCCAGCGTGGTGAGCTGGCGTTCGGCACCATCGACAGTTTCCTCCTCTGGCGGCTGACCGGTGGCCGCGCGCATGCGACCGACGCGACCAACGCCTCGCGAACCCTGCTGTTCGACATCCACCGTCAGGCCTGGGACGAGGACCTGCTGCGGCTCTTCGATATCCCCGCTTCGATGCTCCCGGAGGTGCGCGACAACTGCGCCGACTTCGGGGAGACGCAGGCCGATCTCTTCGGCGTCCCTATCCCGATCCGAGGCATGGCCGGCGACCAGCAGGCGGCCCTCATCGGCCAGGCCTGCTTCGACGAAGGCATGATCAAGGCCACCTACGGGACGGGCTGCTTCATGCTGATGAACACGGGCTCGCGGCCGGTGACCTCGCACACGCGCCTCCTGACCACGGTCGCCTACCGCCTCGACGGGCAGCCCACCTACGCCCTCGAAGGCTCGATCTTCGTGGCCGGCGCGGCGATCAAGTGGTTGCGCGACCAATTGGGGCTGATCGTGCGGGCGTCCGACACTTCAAGCATGGCGACCCAAGTCCCCGATGGGCATGGCGTCTACATGGTCCCCGCCTTCGTCGGCCTGGGAGCGCCCTATTGGGATCCGCAGGCCAGGGGCCTGATCCACGGCCTGACACTGGACACCTCGGCCGCCCACATCGCCAGAGCCGCCCTGGAGTCCGTGGCCTTCCAGACCCACGACCTGATCGCGGCGATGTTCGCCGACGGCGCCTCGCGGCCCAGCGCCTTGCGCGTGGACGGCGGCATGGCCGCCAACGAATGGCTGTGCGCCTTCCTGTCCAGCATCATCGACGCCCCGGTCGAACGCCCGGTCAATATCGAGACCACCGCCCTGGGCGCGGCCTTTCTGGCCGGACTGGGGGCGGGCGTCTGGCCCAGTCTTGGCGCGATCGCCGAGGGTTGGCGCCTGGATCGACGCTTCGATCCGGAGATGGCGCCGCAGGCGCGCGAGCAATGCCTCGAGGGCTGGCGCGACGCCGTCGCCCGGACCCTCTATCGGCCAGAATCCCGCGACGAAGCGTCTGGGCCATGACGCCGCCTTCGTGAACTGTTCAGCCACTTTCAAGATTGGCTTGACCAGTCTCGAATGAGAGCGTACTAACAATAAATAACTTTTAAAAACAAATACTTAGGGAGGGTATCATGCATAAGTTGATCTTGCTGGCGAGCGCGGCCGCCGGTGTGCTGGCGATGCCGAGCCTGGCGGCGGCCCAGGACAAGACCGAGACCACCGGCCTGGCCGAGATCGTGGTCACGGCGACCAAGCGCTCGGCCAATCTGCAGAGCGTCCCCGTGGCAGTGACGGCCATCACCGGCGAGACGATCCAGAACCAGCGCATCAGCGAGTTCGCGGACCTCACACGCGCCGCCGCCTCGCTGACCCTGACCCAGAGCACGGCCTCGCCGAACAACGCCATCATCCTGCGCGGCATCGGCACCTACGCCTTCTCGATCGGCGTGGAACCCTCGGTGGCGGTCATCATCGACGACGTGCCGGTGGTCCAGCAGGCCCAGGCCTTCGACAACCTGTCCGACGTCGAGCGCATCGAGGTCCTGCGCGGCCCGCAAGGCACGCTGTTTGGCAAGAACGCCAGCGCCGGCGCGATCAACATCGTCACCCGCGACCCGTCGATCGCCTTCGGCGGCCACGCCTCGGTGACCGCCACCACGGACCACGGCTACAAGGCCGACGGCGCCATCTCGGGACCGATCTCGGAAAGCACCGGCTATCGCCTCGGCGTCTATTACAACCACTGGGACGGCAACGTCCGCAACCTGCACAACGGCCACCGCCTCAACGACAACACCTCGTACGGCGTGCACGGCAAGTTGCGGTCCGAGCTGACCGACAAGCTGGTGCTTTCGCTGAGCGGCTCGTACGCCAAGTCCAAGTCCGACGGCACGGCCGCCACGCTGCGCTACATCGACCTGAACTACCTGCCGGCCGGCGCGACCACGCCGGTGATCCCGCGCTACAACGGCGTCTCGATCCTGCCGGCCCTGGCCGACATCAAGCCCGGCGCCGACAACCGCCGCACACGGGTCGACAACGACGGCTTCACCGACAACAAGCAGGCCAGCTTCAGCGGCAAGTTGAGCTATGACCTCGGCTTCGCCAGCCTGATCTCCGTCACCTCGTACCAGGACTGGAAGTACGACTTCTCGGCCGACGTCGACGGCACCAACCTGGCCGTCAATGGCGCGGCGCCCAACGTCACCAACCCGGTCGCGCCGGGCTTGGGCGTCAGCAACTCGGGCCCGTATCACTCCAAGTCGCTTACCCAGGAAATCCGCCTGACGTCGAAGGGCGAGGGCCCGCTGTCCTACGTGGTCGGCGCCTTCTACGCGGACGCCAAGACCAACCGCTCGTTCCAGCGCGGTCCGGCCCTGATCCTGGCCAGCTGGTATGGCGAGCAGAGCACGCGCAGCGTCGCCGCGTTCGCCGGCCTGGACTACAAGTTCCCGACCAAGACCACCCTCAGCGGCGCGGTGCGCGTCAACAACGAGCGGATCGAGGATTCCTTCGTCAACCGCCTGCCGACCGCCACGGTGTACGTGTCGCCGACCAGCATCGGCACCTGCGGCGCCGGCAGCCAGCTGTGCGCCGGCAGCAACGAGGACACCGTCGCCACCTGGAAGCTGTCGCTGAACCAGGAACTGGCGCCGCGCGTCTCGGTCTATGCCAGCGCGGCCACGGGTTATAAGGGCTACGCCTACGACATCTCGTCGGGCTACACGCCGCTGCGCACCCAGAATCCGGTGCGGTCCGAGACCTCGACGTCCTACGAGACCGGCCTGAAGAGCCGCTTCTTCGACAATCGGGTGCAGTTGAACGTCGCGGCCTTCTACACCGACTACGACAACTTCCAGGCCCAGTCGTCGCAGTACATCAACGGCGCCCTGCAGCAGAAGCTGAACAACGTCGGCAAGCTGCGCACCAAGGGCGTCGAAGTCGAAGCCCAGGCCATGCCGGTCGAATGGCTGCGCCTGGACGCCTCGGCCGCCTATACGGACGCCCAAGTGCTCTCGTTCCCGAACGCCGCCTGCTATCCCGGTCAGGCGCAGACGGGCACGGGCTGCGCGCCCTCGACCAACCCGACGGGCCTGGGCAACGTCCAGGATCGCTCCAACACCCAGCTGCCCAACAGCCCGAAGTTCAAGATCAACCTCGGCGGCGTGGTCACCCGCGAGCTGGGCGGCGACATGAAGGGCGTGTTCGGCCTGAACTATCAGTACCAGAGCAAGGTCAATTTCGACCTGCTGGGCAACCCGCTGGCGGAGCAGAAGGCCTATGGCCTGCTCAACGCCTCGGCCGCGCTCGAGCGCGGCAACGTCAAGGCCACCCTGTTCGTCAACAACCTGCTCAACGAGCACTTCGTGGCGGGTATCGGCGATGGCTTCGGCTCGTACGGCGTCCACCTGGTGACCCAGGTGCTGTCGCGCGACAGCGACCGCTACTTCGGCCTGAAGGTGGACACCAAGTTCTAGGCTTCACCCTCCCCGGACGAACCACGCGATGGGGAGCGGGCCTGGCCTGCTCCCCCTTTTTTTGATCCGCGCAGCGACACGAAGGGATCTCGCCATGCGTAACGCACCTTCCCATCATCTGGTCGGTTTCCTCGCCGGCTTGGCGGTTTGCCTGGCCAGCCTGAGCGCCCACGCCGCCCCCGGCGACTGGGTCAAGGGCGTGACGCCCGCGCCGGCGCCCGAGGAGCCTCCCGCCATCGTGCTGCCCGTGGCGACCGAGCAGGCCAATCCCGCACCCGAGGCCTGGGCCCGCCAGGACGCCAGCCAGCGCCTCGTCTACAACGTCTCGCGGCCGAGCCTGACCCTGCTGCCGGGCGGTCCGGCGGGTGACAAGGCCGCGCCGGCGGTGATCCTGGTCCCCGGCGGCGGCTTCCAGTTCCTGGCCATGGACAACGAAGGCTACGACGTCGCCAAGCGGCTGGCGCCCCTGGGGGTGCGGGTGTTCATCCTGAAGTATCGCACCACGCCGCTTTCGGACGGTTTCGACGGCTTCAAGGCTGCGCTCGCCGCCACCTTCCAACGCGGCGAGGGCGGCGAGGCGCGGGCCCGCCAGACGCCCTACGCCATCGCCGACGCCCAAGCGGCTGTCCGCGCTGTCCGGGCCCATGCGCGAGAATGGGGCGTCGATCCCCAGCGGGTGGGGGTCCTGGGCTTTTCCGCCGGCGCGATGACGGTGCTGGGCGCCTTGCAAGCCAACGCGCCGGACGCGCGACCGGACTTCGCGGGCATGATCTATGGTCCGACCCAGTCGAGCGTGGTTCCGCCCAACGCCCCGCCGCTGTTCGCCGCCCTGGCCGCCGACGATCGCTTCTTCCGCTCGCAGGATCTGAGCCTGATCCAGAACTGGCGGGCGTCAGGCGCCTCGGTGGAGTTCCACCTGTACAGCGCGGGCGGCCACGGGTTCGCCTCGCAGCCGCACGGCACGACCAGCGACGCGTGGTTCGACCAGTACGCTCTATGGCTGAAGGCGATGAAGCTGACGCCCTGATGGGCCTCGACCTCTGAGTTCCGCTTCGGCCGGTGCCATCCTCGCGCCGGCCGTTTTCTTTCAGACCGCCCAGGTCAGGGCCAGGCGCTCGATCCCGATGACCTGGATTGGCTGCAAGGTCGCCATCGCGCCGTTCAGAGTGACCCGGCGGGCCTCGGTCCGCGGCAGGACGATCCGCAGAGCGTCGGCCGGCGGCGGAGTCGCTCCTGTCCAACCAGCCGTGATGGACAGGGTCTCGGCGCCGGCCTCAACCTCGAGGGTCCAGCCCTGCGGCGCGCCCGGATTACGCGGCGCGGCGTCGTTTTCGTCGAAGCCGCTCCAGGTCATCCGCCCCGTCTTCTCCGGCGGATAGAGCAGGACGCCGGGGAGGGGGGCGAAGTCGCGGAAACCACTGGGCGCCAGGTCGACGAGCAGGCCGGACCCTTCGCGCGCCAGCATCGGCGGCAGCCCGCTGAGCGGCGCGGCGAGATCGTATTCCGCGCCCCCCGCATAGACCCGGTCATCGCGGATGTCGCGCCAGGCCGTCCCCGCCGGCAGGTAGGCGCGCACCGTCTCCACGCCCTGGTCGAGGGCCGGGGCGACCAGTAGATCCGGTCCCAGCAGATAGACGTCGCCGTCCTCCCAGGCCCTCGGATCGTCGGGGAAGTCCAGCCACAGCGGCCGCGTCACCGGCTCGTAGTCGGCGTGGTGGCGCCACAGCAGGTCGTGCAGCAGCGGCTGCAAGATCCGGCGCAGCTGCATCATGCCGACGATGGCTTGTGTCGCCTCGGGATACATCCAGGGCTCGTTGATCGTGCGGTCGGTATTCCAGCTGTGGATCGAAAAGCGCGGCATCAGGACGCCCGCCTGAACCCAGCGCAGCAAAAGCTCGGGTTCGGGCGCGGGCCCGGCGAAGCCGCCGATGTCGTGGCCGGTGTTGGAGACGCCCGACAGCGCCATGCCCAGGCCCATCTTCTGATTGAAGCGCAGCGTCTTCCAGGCGGTGTAGTTGTCGCCCGACCAGGTCTGGGCGTAGCGCTGCATGCCGGCCATGCCGCTGCGGGTGACGACGTAGGGCCGCTCCTCCGGCCGATGCGCGATCTGCGCCGCGCGGCTGGCCCGCATCATCAGCAGGGTCTGGACCGGACGCTCGCCCGCCGCAGGACGCGCATCGCCAAAGCCGGCGATGCGGGCCCGCGTGTCCCAGATCTCGTATTCGTTGTTGTCGTTCCAGGTCGACCGGACCCCGTGGGCCAGCAACTGCTCGGTCACCTGCTGGCGCCACCAGGCGGCGGCGTCAGGATGGGTGAAGTCGACATAGCTGCCGACCTCGTCCCAGAACTGGCAGACCACCGGATCCCCGTCGGCGTCGCTGACGAACCAGCCCTTCGCGGCCAGTTCGGCGTAGCGCGGATGGCTGACCAGCAGCGCCGGCTTGATATTGGGAACCAGCTCGACGCCGGCGTCGGCATAGCCGCGCACGAAGCCTTCCACGTCGGGGAACTTGTCCCGGTTCCAGTGGAAGACGTAGCGACGGTCGCCGATCGAGGTGTAGCCCGACGACAGGTGGAAGGACTGGCACGGAATGTCGTGGCGGCTGACGCCGGCGATGAACTCGCCCATGCGCTCCTGGGCGTTCGGCGCGTCGGTGTAGGTCATGGTCGAGCCGGAATAGCCCACCGCCCAACGCGGCATCAGCGCTGGCCGGCCGGTCAGCCACGTGTAGCGGCGGGTGACGGCCCGGGCGTCGGGCCCGGCGATCATGTAGTAGTCGAGATCGCCGCTCTGCGCCCGCATGTAGCGGTAGTGCGGGTGGTAGTTGTCGTGCTCGTGGCCGAAGTCGAACACCGGGTCGGCGGTCGTGTCGTAGAAGACGCCGTGCGCCGCGCCCTCGGCGTCGACGACCAGCACGTACGGGATCGACTTGTAGAGCGGATCGTCTGCCGAGGCGTCGTAGCCCATCGGATCCAGGTTGGTCAGGCGGAACCGGCGTCCGGCCCGGTCCATGGCGCCGGCGCGTTCGCCTAGGCCGTAATAGCGCTCGCCCGGCCGCCGCGTGACGTAGTGATAGACGCCCCCGTCCCACCAGCCGAAATTATAGGCCTGGGTCGGCCGATCCTCGGCGATGACGCGCCAGCCGTCGGGGCCGGCCTGCGACCAGCGGCAGAAGAAGCCGGCCAGGGTGATCTCCAGGCGCAGGCGCGAGGTGGCCAGCACCAGCACGCCCTCTGTCTCCTCGAGCGTGAAGCCGGGAGCCGCGAAACCGGAGACGTCCATCCGATCGCGGCCCGGCTCGGCGATGTCGGTCTGTCCGGGGGCGACGGCCCAGCTGGGCGGCGATGTCGCGACGCCACCCGCCAATAGCAGGACCCGGACGACGTCTTCTTCCAGCACGAAGACATGGGCGACCGCGCCGGTGTCGGCGCGCAGGGTCACGCGGGGGCCGGCCCGCTCGACCAGGGTGAAGAGGGGCGGCTGGGCCAGGGTGGCTTTTCGCATCGTCAGGCCTCTTTCACGATCAGATGGCGGCGCATGGCGAACAGCCACAGGGCGCCCAGCAGGTCGAAGACGCCGAGGCAGGCGAACAGCGGCGCGAAGCCGATCTTGTCGGCCAGCTGGCCGATCGCCAGGGAGAACAGCAGGCCGCCGGTCCAGCCGGCCATGCCGACCAGGCCGTTCGCCTTGGCGATGTCGCCCTTGGCGAACACGTCCGCCGATAGGGTGTTGATCAGCACCGAGATCACCTGGTGGGCGAAGCCGCCGATGGCCAGCAGCGCGATCGCCGCCATCGGATGGCCGACCAGTCCGACGAAGCCCGGCGCGATCATCAGCACCGCGCCAAGCGCGACGCCGGCGATGCGGGAGGACTCCAGGCTCAGGCCGCGCCACTTCTGCAGGAACGGCGCGAGATAGCCGCCAAGCACACCGCCAGCGTCGGCGGCCAGGAAGGGCATCCAGGCGAACAGGGCGATGTGGGCGAGGTCCATGCCCCGCTCCTTGGCCAGGTACAGCGGGATCCAGAACGAAAAGGTCTGCCAAGCCGGCTCGGCCAAGAACCGCGGAACGGCGATGGCCCAGAACCGCGGGGTGACGACGATCGCCTTCAGGGTGGTGGCGCTGGCCGCCACCGGGCGCTGGCCCGCCTGGATCTCGGCCAGTTCGGCGGGCGAGACGTAAGCCGCCTTGGCCGGCGAGCGGTATAGACGGAACCAGACGCCGGCGAAAACCACGCCGAACAGGCCGGTGACGAAGAAGGCTCCCTGCCAGCCCCAGGTCTTGGCGACCAGCACGACCAGCACCGGGGCGATCACCGCGCCGAGCGAGGTCCCCGCATTGAACCAGCCGACGGCCACGGAGCGCTCGCGATCGGGGAACCACTCGCCGATCGACTTCATGCCGGCCGGGATGGCGGCGGCCTCGGCCATGCCTAGCATGCCGCGGAACGCCGCCAGGGACAGCCAGCCCCGCGCCGCGCCGTGGGCCATGTTGGCCAGGCTCCAGGCAAGGGCGAACAGGGCGAACCCGGCTGTCAGGCCAATTTTGTCGATCAGCAGGCCGGCGATCGGCTGCATGATCGTATAGGCCAGCTGGAACGCGCCGACGATGTAGCTGTACTGCTCGGTCGTGATCGCCAGGTCTTGCTTCAACTGCGGCGCCAGTACGCCGAGCGAGTTCCGCGCGATGTAGTTGATGATCGTGCCGACGATCACCAACAGGAGGATGCGCAGTCGCGCTGAGCGCCAAGTCATTGCTTTTCTTCCCTTATTATTCTTCTTTTGAGCGAAGATTTCTCAATTGCTTGGAACTCGACGACCGTGCCGCCCGCTCCGCACGACCACACTTCACTTACATACGGATTAGTGGGTCGCAGGGGCCCATTTGACCTCTTGGTCGGCCTCGAATTTCAGCGTGACAAGACCGGCCCAACCATTGCGCACTCGGCGGAGTGAATGCCAGAGGTCAGGGTCGGTACGGCCGAGTTATGTCGCGTTCCATCCATGACCAATTGAGATTGGCCTGTCAATTCTAACAAATTGTCCTGGCCAATTTGGCGACGATATCATGAGCTGCAAGCGACCTTGAGGCCGCCGACCGCACTGATGTGGGCCGAGGCGGCCAAGCCTACTTCGGCCAGCGACGCGGTGAGCCACACTCGGAAGACGCCGGGACGAGACCTTGCAACGTCACATGTGTACTGCGCCGGGGCATAGCGGAAACCGGGGTCGATGTCGGCTGGCGCGCAAGGTGCTAAATGTCCACTTCCTGGAGGCAACCTAACTTCCGCTGCTGGCGCTTGGCGTGACCAAACGCCCGGGCAGGCCGCCTTGGTCAGGCGCTTGAGGCCTGCGACCTTCGCCTGGTGCTGCAGTCTCGGCAAGGAGCCAGCCGGTCCATGGTCGCAGGCCATCAGTTCGTCCGAGCATCGCTACAAAACCCCCACGATCCTGAGCGCGACGCCGAACGGGTGCAGCGCGCTGTCGGGTAAGGTCACCCGCAGGCCGGCCTGATCCTGATGGAACGGCAAGGGCGTCTTGTCGCCGGCCAAAGTCACTTTCCGGACCGGCCGCTTGGCATGGCGTCCGCCTCTGGCGAGGGTGTTGACGACGACCTGTCCGCCTTCGGGCCGACCCAAGGTGATCGCGTAGAGCGCCGCACCCTTTGTCGTGAAGCGGATGTCCTGGGGTGTAAAAGGCTTCTGCTTGCCCTCGCTGAACATGCCGGCGGCAACGTCGGTCGGCCCTTCGCCAAAAATCGTCCAAGGCCGCGTGCCATGGATCGCGTCGGAGAACCGGCCCATCCAGGCGCCGATTTCCTCGACGATCCGCCGCTCCTCGGAGTCGATCGTGCCGTCGCCGCGCACGGGGATGCTGAGCAGCAGATTGCCGTTCTTTGAGACGATGTCGCAGAGCCGGTGGATGACCTCGGCCGCGGGGAGGTAGCGCTTTTGCTCGAAGAGGCGGCGATTGTAGTGCCAGTCGCCGATGCAGGTGCAGGTCTGCCAGGGTTCGGGGCTGATTTCGCGGCGCAGGCCACGCTCGACGTCGGCGACGATCCCTGGGCGGCGGGTGTCGTGGGGTTTGATGTTGATCACCGCCTCGAGCTTGCCGCGCCATCGCAGCGAGGCGTTGTAGTAGTGGGCGGCGATGTCCAGGCCGGCTTGACCAAGCGGCAGATCGAAGTTGTCGAAATAGATGAGATCGGGCTGGTAGCTGTCGATCAGGTCCTTGCACCGCAGATACCATTGGCGGGTGAAGGCCGGATTGTTCAGCGGGGGTTTCTCGGTCCAGACTCGGTCGTTGGCCTCGTGCCAGGCATTAGCCGCGGCGTTCGTTTCGATACCGTCCGGCAATGGCATGACCGAGCCGCCGTACAGCTGTTGCGGATCAAGGCCTTCCCACCATTGTCCTCGCCCGTCCGCGGCAAAGCGCTTGAAGGCGTCGTAGCGCTCGCCCTTGCGCGGCCCCTCGGGGTCATAGCCATACGCGGTCTGGAACCAGTGCCAGGCATGGGCCGAATGGTTCGAGACCCCGAACCTTAGGCCCTGCTTCCGTGCTGCCTTGGCCCATAGGCCGATGATGTCCTTCTTCGGACCAATACGAACCGAATTCCAGTCGTGGAACTTGGAGTCATAGGCGTCGAAATTGTCGTGGTGGTTGGCCATGGCCACGAAGTATTTCGCACCGGCCTTGGCGTAGAGATCCAGCAGGGCGTCCGGATTCCAGTTCTCAGCCCGCCATTGGGGATAGATGTCGATGAAGCCGGTGTCGGCCGGATGGCCGTAGGTTCTGA
Source organism: Caulobacter sp. Root343 (assembly GCF_001425745.1). Lineage (GTDB taxonomy): Bacteria > Pseudomonadota > Alphaproteobacteria > Caulobacterales > Caulobacteraceae > Caulobacter. The sequence continues at coordinate 630,005 of NZ_LMDF01000007.1, forward strand.
GGTGGTGGTCGTAGGCGCGCTGGCCGGGCATGTACATGTTGCGGGCATACCAGTCGCCCGCCTCCGGCACGCACTGGGCGCCCCAGTGGGCCCACAGCCCGAACTTGGCGTCGCGGAACCAGTCAGGCGTCCGATAGCCCGCGTCGAGCGACGCCCAGGTCGGCTCGAACGGCCCCTTGGCGACCTGATCGAACCCGGCGGGAACGAGGTCGGCCGCCAAGGCCTTCGAGGCGCCGATCAAGCCCGCTGCTGCGGCGCTTCCGAAGAGCGCGCGTCTTGTCGTCGTCATGCAGTTCTCCCGAACCTTGGATCTTCATTTCGCGCCGCCGACCGTCCGCGAGCCGGCGGTTGCGGCGACGGTCCAGCCGCAATGTCCCGACCGCCTCGCGCCGAGGGCGTGCGCTCTAGCGTCAGATGACCCCCTAGGCAGTGGTAAGGCCACATGGCTGTGAATCTGATTGGCCGTGGCTGAAAAGACGGCGTTGAACACGGGCCTAGACGGGTGATCTGCTAGCGCCATCATCGCTCCTGCCCGAACCAGGCGCGTGGCCTACGTCCCCTGGCTGCGGTTTACCACACGTTTCCCGATGCACTATGCACATGCAAAAATAGTTTGCGCAAATAAAACGGTACCGGTACCTTCCGGTTGTCAGACCTCAGTCGCAATTGTGGCCAAACCAATCCTGGCCACAGCGGGCGATGTGTTGGCTTGGCGTCATGTGCGCAGGGCCGAAGGGGCTGGAAGTGATCGTGCGTCGCCGCGCGATCGCGCCGTGAAAAAACAAACGATCGCTCGTCTCAGGCGGGCGGCGCAGGGAGGGACACGAAACATGACTCAAGAGCGCAATCGCGTTCGCATCGCCCTTTTGGGCGCCGCGGCGGCTCCGGCCTTGCTGCTGGCGGGCCAGGCCCATGCCCAGGCCGCCGCCGCCGCGACGTCGCCGGCGAGCGAGCCGTCGATCGTCCAGGAGATCGTCGTCACCGGCTATCGCCAGTCGCTCGAGAGCTCCGCCAACGCCAAGAAGAACACCACCAACTTCATCGACTCGATCTTCGCCGAGGACATCGGCAAGTTTCCCGATCTTAACCTGGCGGAATCGTTGCAACGCCTGCCCGGGGTGCAGATCGACCGGGACACCTCGGGCGAGGGGACCTACATCAACGTGCGCGGCCTGAGCGCCGGTTTCACGGTGTTGACGGTCAACGGCTTCGCGATCAGCACGTCCAGCAACGGCGGCAATGAGGGGCGCGGCTCGAGCCTCGACATCCTGCCCTCGGAGCTGTTCCGCCGCCTGACGCTCAGCAAGTCGCCGATCGCCAGCGGGGTCGAAGGCGGCACGGCCGGCTCGATCGACATGCAGCCGGTGCGCGCCTTCGATCGCAAGGGCTTCCACCTCAATCTGCAGGCGCAGGGCTCGTATCAGGACGCCGACGGCACCTCGACGCCGCGCGCCGCGGCGATCATGAGCAATACGTTCAGCACCAAGATCGGCGAGATCGGCATCCTCGTCTCAGGCGCCTATGCGGCGCGCAACTATCGCAGCGAGATCTTCAACACGGTCGGCTACACGACCATGAATCTCGGCGCGGCCTGCCGCAACACGGTGCTCGGCTGCAACTCGCTGACCCTGGACCCAAACGCCGCGCCGGCCACCAACCGCACCGCCGGCTATGGCGGCGGGGCAGGGGCGACCCTGACCACCGTCCCGACCAATGTCCCGAGCGAACTGGGCCTTGGTCTGGCCGGATCGGCGCTGGTCCAGTGCGGCAACGGCGTCGCTGGCGGTACGTCGAAGCTGTCGTGCCAGGACCTCAGCTACGCGATCGTTCCGCGCCTGGTGCGCGCCGAACAGGTGGTGGGCAAGCGCGACCGCACGACGGGCATGCTGAATCTGGAATGGCGGCCGTCGAAGCGCGTCCGGTTCAAGCTGGACTCGATCCTGACCGAGTCGAACAACGATTTTGGCCAGCACGATGTGATGCTGGTCGTGCGCAGCTACAACAACAACATCCCGATCGACTTCAAGCTCGACCAGAACAAGGTCCTGACCTCGGGCACGTTCGGCAACGCCTACTTCCTGAGCCAGAGCACCGACGCCCAGACCTACACCAAGCTGTTCTATCGCTCCTTGGCCGGTGAGTGGGACATCACCGACAATCTGCGCTTCTCCGCCGCGGCGATGATGAACACCGGCAAGTTCACCAACTATTCGATCCAGTACACGCTGCAATCAGCCCCGGGACAGACGAACTTCGTCACCTATGCGCCCGGCGTCGCCGCCCCGGCGGGCGGCGGTCCGGCCTCGAACCTGACGCCGCTGAACACCGGGCAGTACGCGACCTACAGCTACACCTCGGGCGATCTGACGCCGAAGGTCGGCTCGAACATCAACCTGCCGACCTACACCAACTGGTACTGGAACAGCATCCAGCTGATCCCGACCGTACAGGACCTGCACCAGAAGTCGTTCCGCGCCGACCTGGCCTGGGGTGACGCCCGACGCCTGCAATTGTCGGCGGGCGTGATGCGCTCGGAGTTCGAGCGCAACATCGTCACTTGGAATGCGTCGGACTGCGCCTTCCGCAACAACTGCACCTCGGTCTTCGCCTCGACCCAGACCTCATTGACGGGCGCGATCCCCAATTCGGCGATCCCGCAATATCTGACCGACCTGCCGTCGATGAATCTTTTCAAGAAAGCGCCTTTCGACGCCGGCTTCAACGGCGGCTGGAAGGTGCTCGACTTCGATAAGGTTCGGCAGGCGGTCAATTTCGACTATTACAAGAACGAGCTCAATCCGGGCGACCAGCCGGGCAACTACCTCAATACCTACTCGCCCAAGCGGCTGAACGAGAACACCACCTCGGCCTATCTGATGGCGGATGGCCGCCAGCCGATCTTCGAGCGCGAACTACGCTTCAACGCGGGCCTACGCTACACCGAGACCCGTCAGTCGGTGGCCGGCATCGTCAACGACTTCCTGGTCGGCGGCGGAACCCGCACCGCGCCCGCGACCAAGAGCTTCAGCCACAACTGGCTGCCCAGCCTGAACCTCTCGTACCTGCTCACCAACAGCCTGGTCATCCGGGGCGCCGCGGCGCGCACTGTGACGCGCGCCAACCCTGCCGACCTGGCGCCCACGTTCGGCCTGAGCCTGGACGGCGACGTCTTCACCAAGGGCAATCCCGGCCTGGCGCCGTTTTACGCCAACAACTACGACGTCGGCATCGAGTGGTATCCGAAGTCCAAGTCCGTCGTGACCTTCAACCTGTGGGCCAAGGACATCTTCGACTACCCGGCGACGATCGACACCAACACGCCGTTCGGTGAGACGGGACTGCTGTTTGATCGTCTGAGCGACCGGCAAAAAACCGGGATCACCAACCTTGGCGGCGGCGATCCCAACGCCGCGCGCCTGACCGTGCGCCAGAAGCTGAACTCGGATGTCGTCGTCAAGCTGGTGGGCCAGGAGGTCCAATGGGTCCAGCCGCTCGACTTCATCCGCAAGGGTCTGGGGTTCAACGCCAACGTCACCCACATTGCCCAGTCGCTTTCGGGCCAGATTCCACCGACCCTGAACCCGAAGTCGCTGATCGCGGGCCTGGCGCCGTGGACCTATAACGGCACGCTCTATTACGAGATGCGCAACGGCTTCTCGGCGCGTCTGTCCTACACCCATCGCGACGCCAACCTGTCGTCGGTCTGCCCTTGCAACAACATTCCAGGCGACCTCTACACGACCGCGACCAACTACATGGATGCACAGGTCAGCTTCCTGGTCCCCTGGTACCGGCGGGCGCGCGTGACGATGCAGGCGCAGAACCTGCTCAAGCAAGTGCAGTTCAATCGTTACGAAAACCGCGAGTCGATGGTCGATGGCGCGACCTACGCAGGCCGCACGTTCGTCGTTGGTGTCCGCGCCGACTTCTAGGCCAGGGGCGCAAGGGCCTGATCGTCTTCTGGGTGTTGATCTCGCCGTCGCTTACTCCCCTGGCTGGCGAGATCGGACTGGGCGGCGCGAACGCGCGTCGCCCACTTTTACGCGGCTAGTGTCCCCGCCAGCCGCGCCGTTGAAGCTGGTCGCGCGGAACGGACCCGATGGCCAGGGGTGTGTTCGACATGAGTTGGTCGCGCGAAATTCGCGTGCGTCATCGGATCTGCCAATGTGGGGGAGGTGGGGTTCTCGCCTGGTCGGAGATAAGTCCCGCCGAACTGCCTTTGGCAGGTCACCGGACAACGCAGGGGCTGAGTGTCCAGTTCTTGGCAGCAAGCCAGCGTCTGCTGTTGGCGCACAGCCGCCCGGATCCAGCTGCGTGATGAGGGGCGCCTGTGACCGCGATACGAGGGCTGCGGGCTATCTTCTTGCTCGCGCCGCGCGATGAGTCAGGTTCAACAGAGTTGCCAACTTCGGCCCGGTGAGCGCAGGCTTGCTCCATGACCTTGAGCCGCGGCGATCTGGCCGACTTCAGCTATTTCCTCGCCCTCGCCAAGCACCGCAATTTCCGCCGGGCGGGGCTGGAGCTCGGCGTGAGCGCCTCAGCCCTGAGCCATTCCCTGAAGGGACTGGAGGCGCGCCTCGGCGTGCGGCTCTTGAACCGGACCAACCGTAGCGTCACCTTGACCGCCGCCGGCGAAGAGCTGCAAGCCGCGATCCTAGGGCCGTTCGACGCCATCGACACGGCGGCCGACGGACTGAACCGTTATCGCGATGATCCTGCCGGCCGCATTCGCCTCAACGTGCCTGAACATGCCAGTACCCTGCTGCTCGCTCCGGTGCTGCCCGCCTTCACCGAGCGCTACCCGAACATCGAGATCGAGGTAGTGATCACCGAGAAGCTCGTCGACATCGTCGCCACCGCCGCCGACGCCGGGATCCGCTATGGGGGAACGGCGCCCCAGGACATGATCGCCCAGCGCCTGTCAGGCGATATCCGTTGGGTCGTGGTCGCCTCGGCGGCCTATCTCGAACGCCATAGCGCGCCGCAGCATCCGCGAGACCTGACCGCACATCGATGCCTGCGGTTCCGGCTCGGCGATGACAGCGTCTACAGTTGGGAGTTCGAGCGCGGCGACGAAGAGATCGCCGTCGCCGTATCCGGATCGATCATGATCGACAGCACCGCCTTCGCGCTGAACCTGGCCATGCAGGGCGCGGGTTTTGCCTACGTGCCGGAGCCTTGCGTCCGAGAGGCCGTCTCGCGCGGCGACCTGCGCACGGTGCTCGACGACTGGTCGCCGGTCGGGCCAGGCTTTCACATCTACTATCCGGGCCGGCGTCAGCTGCCGACCGGGCTGCGGCTGTTGATCGAGCACATCCGCCAACAACGTCCGCTGGGTCTTTAAGGCCCTGCGATGAGCTAAGCTCAACACCGCGATTAGGTCGCGGCGGATCGACCCTTCGCGCTGAGGGCCTATCTTCCGCGCCATGACAACGCCCGCCGCCACCGCTTTGCAGTCCGACGCCGAAGCCCAGGCCCGAGGCGGCTGGAGCGCCGTCTTCGCCCTGACGCTTTGCGTCGCGACCCTGATCGCGTCGGAATTCATGCCAGTCAGCCTGCTGACGCCGATCGCCGCCGACCTGCGCCTCAGCGAGGGCATGGCCGGCCAGGCGATCTCGATCTCCGGCCTCTTCGCCGTCATCACCAGCCTGGCCATCGGTCGGCTCGCCCGTGTCGATCGCCGCGTCCTGCTACTGGGCCTGACCGCCCTGATGGGCGTCTCCGGCCTGCTGGTGGCGCTGGCCCCCAACGCACCGCTGTTCATGGCCGGGCGCGCGCTGATCGGCGTGGTCATCGGCGGCTTCTGGTCGCTGTCGGCGGCGACCGTCATGCGGCTGGTTCCCGGCAAGGATGTCCCGCGCGCCCTGGCGGTGCTGAACGGCGGCAACGCCCTGGCGACCATGATCGCCGCGCCGCTGGGTAGCTATCTTGGCCAGTTCATCGGCTGGCGCGGCGCCTTCTTCCTGGTCGTACCACTGGCCTTGGCCACCTTCGCCTGGCAGTGGCTGTCGGTCCCGACGATGCACGCCCCGCCCGGCGCGCCGGCCAGCCTGCTCGGCGTGCTGAGACGGCCGCGCGCCAAGGCCGGCCTACTCGGTTTGGCCCTGCTGTTCGCCGGCCAGTTCGCGCTGTTCACCTACTTGCGGCCGTTCCTTGAGCAGGTCGTGCACCTGAACGCCTCGGCCCTATCGTTCGCCCTGCTGTTGATGGGCGTGGCGGGCCTGGCCGGCACGGCCCTGATCGGCCGCGTGATCGGCAAGGGTCTGCGCCGCGTGCTGATCGCCGCGCCCCTGCTGATGGCGGCCGCGGTCCTGGCTCTGCTCCTCGCCGACGCCTGGCCTGTCGTCATCGCGATCCTGCTGATGGCCTGGGGCCTGGTGGCCACCGCCCTGCCGGTCGCGTGGTGGACCTGGCTGGCCCGCACGCTGCCTGACGACACCGACGCCGGCGGCGGGCTGATGGTGGCGGTGATCCAACTGGCCATCACCCTGGGCGCGGCCGGCGGCGGCCTGCTGTTCGACGCCGGCGGCCATCGCGCCACCTTTTCGGCCAGCGCCGCCTTGCTGGTCGCCGCCGCCATCGCCGGAGCATTCAGCACGCCCGGATCACCTCAGATGCAACGAGACGTCCATGCGACCTGACGAGACGAAATTCGACCGCCGCATCCTGCTGCAACTCACCGGAGCCAGCCTCGCCGTGCTCGGCGCGGCTTCCCTGTCCTCCAGCGCCAAGGCCCAGCCCATGCCCGACCATGCCGACAACTTCTACAAAAGCGACCGCGTGACCGTGCGCAAGGTCACCTTCAAGACCCAGTACCAGACGACGGTGGCGGGAAACCTCTTCCTGCCCAAGGACCTCGATCAGGGCGCCAAGACCGCTGCGATCGTGGTCGGACACCCGATGGGGGCGGTCAAGGAGCAGAGCGCCAACCTCTACGCCACCAAGATGGCCGAACAGGGCTTTGTGGCGATGTCCCTGGACCTGCCGTTCTGGGGCGAGAGCGAAGGCTTGCCGCGCAACGCGGTTTCACCGGACTTCTACGCGGAAGCGTTCAGCGCCGCGGTCGATTTTCTGGGCACGCGCCCGTTCGTAGATCGTGAGCGCATCGGCGCGATCGGGGTTTGCGGCAGCGGCAGCTTCGTGATCAGCGCGGCGAAGATCGATCCCCGAATGAAGGCCATCGCGACCGTCAGCATGTACGACATGGGTGCGGCCAACCGCGACGCGTTGAACCATTCCCTGACCCCGGCCCAGCGCAAAGTGATCATCGCCGCCGCCGCCCAGCAGCGCTACGCCGAGTTCGAAGGCGGCAAGACCGAATACACCGGCGGCACGACCCACAGCCTGACGGCCGACACCGATCCGATCCAACGCGAGTTCTACGACTTCTACCGCACGCCCCGCGGCGAGTTCACGCCCGTCGGCGGTTCGCCCCAGACCACGACGCATCCGACGCTGACCAGCAACGTCAAGTTCATGAACTTCTACCCGTTCAACGACATCGAAACGATCTCGCCGCGCCCGATACTGTTCATCAGCGGCGACCAGGCCCACTCCAGGGAGTTCAGCGCCGAGGCCTATCGGCGCGCCGTCGAGCCGAAGGAACTGGTGTGGGTCCCGGGGGCCGGCCACGTCGATCTCTACGACCGCGTGGACCTGATCCCGTTCGACAAGCTGACCGGCTTCTTCCGGCGACACCTGGCCGCATAGAGCGGCTCGCCTGGGCGGGAACGTCGGGCCTGTCCGGCGCTCCCGCCCTTGCAAAAGGACCAGGAGACCACCATGCACCGTTCGCTGTTGCTCGCCGCCGGTCTGGCCCTTGCCTCGACCGGAAACGCCATGGCCCAAGACCGTATCGTAATCGCCTCCGAATGGGGCAAGGTCACCGCCGAACTGGTCGACAACGCCGCCACGCGCGCCCTCGTCCGGAGCCTGCCTGTCACGCTCCAGATGCGCGATCACCTGCGGCAGGAGAAGACTGGCGCCTTGCCGGAACCCCTGCCGGCCGCCGCGCGACGGCGTGCGTTCGCCGCCGGAACCCTGGGCCTGTGGGGTTCCGACGACTTCGTGGTCTATTATCGCAAGGGCCAGGTTCCGCAGCCTGGCATTGTCGTCCTTGGCAAGGTCACGGGCGATGTCTCGATCTTCGATCGGCCCGGTGCGATCACCGTTCGAATTGAGCGTCTGCGATAGGCGTCGGTTCTTGCCGTCGCGGGTGATAGCCTTGATGCGTCAGACAGATCCTCCTAGGCCCCCGATGGCACGTCTCTCTGATCGCCCGGCAAACTGAACGTCGTGTTTCCGGAACGAGGCTTGATTCCGTTTCTGGCGCACACGGACCGAAAAATCATAAACCGGGGTGAGGTCTTTCGGATTCTGGGGCTCTAGCCTTACGGTGTTCCCCGTCCGGAGGATTCATGACGTCCGATCCTCTCAAGGTCCCGCAGCCGGCAACGCTGGATCTGCTGACCTATGAGCCTGGCCTACGACGCTATTTGCGGCGCCGTGCGCCGGCGGGCCAGGTCGACGACTTGGTGCAGGAGGTTTTCGCGCGTTTGCTCAGTCTGCGCGATCCAGCGGCCGTACAGGACATGGAACGGTATATCTTCGTCGTCGCCGCCAGCGTCCTGGCGCACCAGCATCGTCGGCGCGCGCCCTGGCGGACGGTAGACGATCTCGAGGGCCTGGGCCCGAGCGACGAGGTGACGCCCGAACGCTCGCTGATCGGCAAGGAAGGGCTGGAGAGCCTGTTCGCGGTGATCGAGGACCTGCCGCCGCGCACCCGGCACGTCTTCCTGCTGCACCGTTTCGAGGAAATGACGTATCAGCGCATCGCCCGTGAGCTGGGCATTTCGGTCAGCGCGGTCGAGAAGCACATGATGGCTGCCTTGAAGGCCTTGTTCCTGCGCAAGGCCCGCGACCAATGACCGGCCCGCTACGAGACCGCGCCACCGAGGTCGCCGACTGGTTCGCCCGCCGCCGTGTTGGCGCCCTGCCACCCGAGGACGAGGCGGCGTTCCAGGCGTGGCTGGACGCCGATCCGGAAAATCGCGCGGCGTTCGAGGCGGCCGGCGACCTGTGGAGCGACCTGGAAGGGCTGAGATGCGATCCGCGCCTGATGCGCCTGCGCGAAGAGGCCAAGGGCGCGGTCGGCCAGCGTCGCGCGCGACGCCTCTTCGGCCTGGTCGCCGCCTGCGCGGCATTGGTGCTGGGAGGCGCGGCTCTCTGGCAGGCGGGGCGCTACGTGATGGACGTGGTCGCGCCGAAGCCGACAGTCTACGCCACGCGGGTGGGGCAGACGATGAGCGTCAGCCTGCCCGACGGCAGCCTGGCGGTTCTGGACACCAATTCGGAGCTGCGCGCCTGGTCGCCGGGCAAGGAACGGCGTCTGGAGCTGATCCGGGGGCGGGCGCTGTTCAAGGTCGCCAAGGATCCCGCGCGGCCGTTCATCGTGCGAGCCGGCGGCCACAGCGTGACGGCGCTGGGCACCCGTTTCGACGTCGATCTGAGGCCGGCCAGCTTCAAGGTGGTGCTGGTCGAGGGCCGGGTCCGGGTGCGCTCCGACGCCCCGACGGCCGGCCCGGCGACCTCGGTTGACATGAACGCCGGCTATCAGCTGGTGGCGGGCGAGGGCGGCTGGAACCTCAGTCGCACCGACACGCGTAGCGCCGAGGGCTGGACGTCGGGCCGGCTGGTGTTCGATGACGCGCCGCTGGGCGTGATCGCCGCCGAGCTCAATCGCTATTCCGTCCAACCGATCCTTGTAGCCCCCGAAGTGGCCGGGCGGCGAATGAGCGCCGTCCTGCCGTCATCGGATCCGGACGCCTTCATCGCCTCGGCCGAAGCGCTGGGCCTGGCGCGCCGGGCGCCCACCGCGCGCTACGCCCTGGCGGCGCCTTGAGCGGGCGGCCAGAAATTTTTCGTCCTGTCGCTGAGGTGTTTCGACTGGGCCGACTCTAACCCTGAAACGGCAGCCAACATGCCGTGGGGAGGGAACCAAGATGATCCACCGTTCGAGGGGCGGCGTCGCGCCGTGGCTGATGGGGAGCGCCCTGGCGGCGCTCGTCGCGACGGGAGCCCACGCCGAGGCGCGCGCGTACCAGATCAAGTCCCAGGACCTGGCACGGGCCCTCAAGGAGTTCGGCCTGCAGAGCGGCCGTCCGATCTCGTTCACGGACGATCGCGTCCGCGGCCGCCGGTCGGTCGAGGTCGTCGGGACCTACGATGACGAGGCGGCGCTTCGCCGCCTGCTGCGCGACGCCGGCCTGACGTTCGTCCGCGCCCAGAACGGCTTCGCGGTGGTCCGCGCCGACGGGCCCGAGATGATCAAGGTGGCGACCCAGGCCGTCGCCCCGGCGACGACGCCCGCCCAGGTCCGGGCCGGGGCCGCGCCCGAGCCGATCCAGGTTGAGGAGGTCGTGGTCACCGCCCAGCGCCGCGCCGAGACGGTGCAGTCGGTGCCGCTGGCGGTGTCGGCCGCGACCGGCGAGTCCCTGGCCAAGCAGGGCGTCAAGAACATCGTCGACCTGTCCAGCCAGGCGCCTAGCCTGCAGATCAGCAATGGCGGCGGCGGCAACGCCCAGGTGTTCATGCGCGGCGTCGGCAGCACCAACACCACGGTGGTCGGCGACCCGGCGGTGGCCGTGCACGTGGACGGCATCTACGTCTCGCGCGCCAACGCGATCAGCGGGCTGTTCTACGACCTCGACCGGGTGGAGGTCGTGCGCGGCCCTCAGGGCACGCTCTATGGCCGCAACGCCACCGCGGGGGCCATCAACATCATCACCAACGCGCCCAAGCACGTCTACGAAGGCGCGGCGGACGTCGAGATCGGCAACTACTCCGCCCTGACCACGAGCGGCATGGTCAATGTGCCGTTAGGCGACGCCCTGGCCGTGCGCGCCGCGTTCCAGACCACCCGTCACGACGGCTATCTGAAGGCGGTGAACAAGGGCCCAGGGACGGGCGGCAACGACCGAAACGACCAGGACGATTCCTCGGCCCGGCTGTCGGTGCTCTATCAGCCCAACGATCGGCTGAAGATCCTGGTGCGGGGGGATTATCTGCATCGCGGCGGCGCCGGCTTCGCCGACGTGGCCTTCCCGCTCGAAACCGGCGACCCCTACGCGACCAACGCCAAGGTCAACATCTCGCAGGACAACACGTTCAAGAACCTGACGGTCGAGGCCAACTACGATTTCGACTGGGCGACCCTGACCTATCTGGGCGGCCATCGCGAGATGGACGTCAACACGGTCACCGAGAACCTGGCCTCGGACAACCATCGTCCGACCTATCAGACGCAGGAGAATTGGAGCGAGACCCAGGAGCTACGCCTGGGCGCCGATAGCGGCAAGCTGAAGTGGGTGACCGGGCTCTACACCTTCAAGGAAAAGAGCGCGACCGACACCCGCATCCTGCAGGCCAACGGCAACTACCTGGCGTTCTTCCAGCCCTACATCTTCTCGCGATCGGTCGCGGCGTTCGGCCAGGCGACCTATTCGGCGACGGAGCGGCTGAGGCTGACCGCCGGGGCGCGCTACACCCACGACCACAAGGGCCGCAACGGCAACACCTATCTGCTTAAGCCAGACTTCTCGATCCTGTCGCTGGTGGTGCGCAACCTGTCCGACGAGACCTGGAACGCGACCAACTGGAAGCTGGGCCTGGACTACGACCTCAGCGACACCTCGATGCTCTATGCCCAGGCGTCCACCGGCTACAAGGCTGGCGGCTATTTCGATGGCCTGCCGCCGAACGCCTACGAGCCCGAGCACATCACCGCCTACGAGATCGGGTCGAAGAACCGGTTCCTGGACCGTCGGCTGCGCCTGAACGTCGCCGGCTTCTACAATGAGTACCGCGATCTCCAGGTCTCGGCGGTCGAGAACATCGCCGGCCAGAACGCCCTGGTGACCCGCAACGCCGGCAAGGCGGTGATCTACGGCGTCGAGGTCGAGAGCGACTTCAAGTTCACCCGCGCCGACGTTGTCGATCTGAACCTGTCGTGGCTGCACGCCCGCTACGAGACCTTCGTGCTGCCGCTCGGGGACCCCTTCGTCAACTACGCCGGCAACGCCTCGGTCGATCGCTGCTACACGGCCAACTACGCCCTGCCGTCGCCGCGCGCGGCTGACTTCGCCGGCTGCCACATGGCGCGGACGCCGACCTGGAGCCTGACCGCCGGCTACGCCCATACCTTCGAGCTGGCCAACGGCGCCAACCTGACCGGTCGGGTGCAGAGCCACTACGAGAGCGAGAAGGAACTCGAGTTCCACGGCTTCGCCAGCAACCGCCAGAAGGCGTTCACCAAGACCGACCTGTCGCTGACCTACGCCAGCGGGGAGGGGCGCTGGTCGCTGATGGCCTATGTCCGCAACCTCGAGGACAAGGCGGTCCGCACCAATTCCAACGCCAACGCCACGACCGGGGTCACGACCAACGGCACGGCGTTCTATGCCCCGCCTCGGCTGTACGGCCTGCGGCTGTCGGCGAAGTTCAACTGACGACGCGTGAGGCGCCCGCCGACGCGCGGGCGCCGACTTTTCCCGATTGGTGACGTGAGGCGTTCGATGAGAAACAAGGCGATCTGGCTGATCGGCGCGGCGGCCCTGGCGCTGGCGTCGCCGTCCCTGGCCGGCGAGGTGACCGGCAAGGTGGTCGGACCGGATGGCGCGGCGGTGGCCGGCGCCAAGGTGGTGATCAACGATCTGCTGCGCGGCGACACGACCGGGCGGGACGGGGCGTTCGATCTGCCGCGGTTGCCGGCCGGGCAGTACGAGGTGCAGGTCACGGCCATGGGGCTAGCAAGCGCGCGCCAGCTGGTGACCGTGCCGGAGACCGGCCAAGCCAAGCTCGACATTGCGCTGAAGGCCAACGCCGCCCTGACCAAGGCCGCGGCGATGAACGCCGAGCCGGCGCCCGAGCACCTGACCCAGAAACAGGCCTATCTGTCGGCGATCCGGCCGGTCGCCGGGCGGCGGCCCAACATCGTCGTGCTGCTGTTCGACGACCTCGGCTACGGCGACCTGTCCTCGTACGGCAACCGCCTGATCCAGACGCCCAATATCGACGCCCTGGCGACCAAGGGCGTGAAGTTGACCCAGTTTTATTCGGGTTCGCCGGTCTGCACGCCGTCGCGCGCGGCCCTGCTGACCGGGCGCTATCCGACCCGCTCGCGGGCGGCCAACCACGTCTTTTTCCCGAGCGACAACCCGATGGCGCGGATCCGCCGCTCGGCCGGCTACGCCAACGCCATTCCCGCCGACGAGATCTTGCTGCCCGAGGTGCTGGCGCGGGCCGGCTATCGGACCGGCGCCTTCGGCAAGTGGCACCTGGGCGACGCGCCCGGTCATCGCCCGACCGACCTGGGCTTCCAGGACTATTTCGGCGTGCTCTACAGCAACGACATGACCCCGCTGCCGATCTATCGCGGGACGAAGGTCGACACCCCGGCCGACAAGACCGACCAGCGCACCCTGACCGAGCGCTTCACCGACGAGGCGATCGGCTTCATGCGGGCCAGCGCCGGCCAGCCGTTCTTCGCCTATGTGCCGTACACGGCGCCGCACCTACCGCACTATCCGAACCCCAAGCACCAAGGCGTGTCGGAAGGCGGCGTCTACGGCGACGTCGTCGAGGACCTGGACGCCAACGTCGGTCGAATCATGCAGGCCATCGACGACTTGGGGATCGCGGACGACACCATCGTCATCGTCACCAGTGACAATGGCGGTGACCAGGGTGGCAGCGTCGGCGACCTGCGCGGGCGCAAGGGCGAGACCTACGAGGGCGGCATGCGGGTGCCGGGCTTCGTGATCTGGCCGAGCAAGACCAAGCCCGGGACCGTCAGCGAGGCGATGGCGATGAACATCGACCTGTTCCCGACCTTGCTCGGCATGCTGGGGATCGCGCCGCCGGCCGACCGCATCATCGATGGGCGCGACATGGCCGGCCTGCTGGCGGGCGGGGCCTCGCCCCACGACGTCCTCTACTACGTCACGGCCTATTCGGGCGAGTTCCAGGCGGTGCGCGACACGGACTTCAAGTACCGGACCATGATCGCCGAGAAATGGCCGCTGGCCCCGACCGGGACCGCCGCGCCGTACGGGGCCCGGCCGGCGCTGTATCGCCTGAACGGCGACAACGAGTCCCACGACGTCAGCGCCAAGCATCCCGACGAAGCCAAGCACCTGGCCGCGCGGTTGGCCGCCTTCCGCGCCGAGGCGGAAGCCAATCCGCGCGGCTGGGCGTCCAAGCCCGCCGCCAGCGCCCAGGAGCGCCCATGACCCGATCCCTGATGTCCGCCGTGCGCGCCTTCGTGACGGCGCTGCTGGCCGCGGTCTGGGCGTGCGCCGCCCGCGCCGAACCGCCGCCGGCCACGCGGCCCAACATCGTCTTCATCCTGGTCGATGACCTGCGCTACGACGCCATGGGCTTTCTGACGCCGGGGCTGAAGACGCCCAATATCGACTTCCTGGCCCGGAACGGGGTCTATTTCCCCAACGCCGTGGTGACCTCGTCGCTGTGCTCGCCCAGCCGGGCGACCATCCTGACCGGCATGACCGCGCGCAACCACGGGGTGGTCGACAACAACAACTCGTCGGAAGCCGGGCTGACCTTCTTCCCCAAGTACCTGCAGGACGCCGGCTACCAGACCGCCTTCGTCGGCAAGTGGCACATGGGCGACGCCAGCGACGGCCCCCGGGCTGGCTTCGACCGGTGGATCAGCTTCCTTGGGCAGGGGAACTACTTCCCGACCGACGGCCTGACGCCACAGCAGATCGCCGCTGGTCAGCGCAATATGCTCAATGTCGACGGCAAGGCCGTGCCCCAGAAGGGCTACATCACCGACGAGCTCACCGACTATTCGATGGACTGGCTGGAGCACGGCCGCGACAAGTCCAAGCCGTTCTTCCTCTATCTGTCGCACAAGGCCGTGCATTCCGACGTCAAGGCGCCGGAGCGCTACGCCGACCAGTACAAGGATCTAGACATCAAGCTGCCGGCCAGCATGGCCGACACGCCCGAAAACAATCGCGGTAAGCCGATGTGGGTGCGCAACCAGCGCAACAGCTGGCATGGCGTCGATTTCTTCTACAACCAGGACCGGCCGCTGAAGGACTACGTGCGCGAGTATTACCGCGGCCTGAGCCCGGTGGACGACAGCGTCGGGCGGGTGCTGGCTTATCTGCGGGCCAACCACCTGGAGGACAACACCATCCTGGTGTTCTTCAGCGACAACGGCTTCCAGTTCGGCGAGCACGGCCTGATCGACAAGCGCGACGCCTACGAGGCCTCGATCCGCGTGCCGATGGTCGCCTATGCGCCGGGACGGTTCCCGAAAGGCGCGGTGGTCGAGAACCGGGTCCGCAACCTCGACCTGGCGCCGACCTTCTTGGACGCCGCCGGCGCGGCGCGGCCGCCGCAGTTCGAGGGCCGCAGCGTCCTGCCGCTGGCCACGGGCAAGGTCAAACCCGCGGACTGGGCGGAGGACGACTTCGTCTACGAATACTATTGGGAGTGGACGTTCCCCCAGACCCCGACGACCTTCGCCATCGAGCGCGGTCGCGTGAAGTACATTCAGTACCATGGGATCTGGGATCTCGAGGAGCTGTACGACTTGGCCAAGGATCCCGACGAGATGAACAACCTCATCGACGACCCGGCCTACCTCCAGACCAAGATCGAGCTGCGCAAGGCGCTGTTCGCCAAACTCGCCAACGCCAAGGGCCAGCACGCGGTGCCGTTCACCGAGCGCGCCAGCCAGGGCCAGGTGTTCCGAAGCCTCGACGGCGCCAAGGCGGCCGAATTCCCGCAGACGTGGCTGCGGCCGGCCAACCCTGTCGACCGTTTCGACGGGCTGTTCCCCGACTCCCCGGCCAAGCTGGAGGCCGAGAAGAAGGGCCAGCCCTACTTTCCCAGGCGTCAGTGAGCGGAAGGGGAGGGCGGAGATGAGCGAGACGCCGGCCACGTCGGGAATGATCAGGATCGAGGAACGCGACTTCGCCATGGGGTCGGACCGCTTCTATCCGGAAGAGGCGCCGGTCCGCCGCGTGCGGGTGGACGGCTTCTGGATCGACGAGACCCCGGTCACCAACCGGCAGTTCGCCGCCTTCGTACGCGAGACCGGCCACGTCACCGAGGCCGAGATCGCGCCCGACCCGCGCGACTATCCGGGCATGCCCGCGTCGATGGCCAAGGCCGGATCGCTGGTGTTCCAGGCGCCGAAGGGGCCGGTGTCGCTCGATGAGCCGCTGTCATGGTGGGCCTTCACCTTCGGCGCCCACTGGCGAAAGCCGTACGGCAAGGGCAGCTCGACCCTGAACCTGCAGGACCACCCTGTGGTCCACGTCTCGTACCGCGACGCCGAGGCCTACGCCGCCTGGGCGGGCAAGGCCCTGCCGACCGAGGCCGAATGGGAGCTGGCCGCGCGGGGCGGGCTGGAAGGCGCCGAGTTCGCCTGGGGCGACGCGCTCGCGCCCGAGGGCCGGATGATGTGCAACTACTGGCAAGGCGCCTTTCCGGGCGAGAACCTGCGCCTGGACGGTTTCGAACGCACCTCGCCCGTTCGCCGTTTTCCGCCGAACGGCCACGGCGTCTACGACCTGATCGGCAATGTCTGGGAGTGGACTTCGGACTGGTGGTCGCTACCGGTCCCCAAGGGGCCGGGCTGCTGCGCGCCCGCGAACCCGCGCGGCGGCCCCATGGAGGGCAGCCTGGATCCGGCCCAGCCCCAGACGCCGATCCCCCGCAAGGTGCTCAAGGGCGGCTCGCACCTGTGCGCCGAGAACTACTGCCAGCGCTATCGGCCCGCCGCCCGCATCCCGCAGACGATCGAGAGCGCCACCAGCCATGTCGGCTTCCGCTGCGTGGTGCGAGACGCCGCGCCGGGCTGAAGACGTCCGTTTCAATGCCGATCGAACTTCACGATCCTCGGGTCTCCCCTTGCCCCGGGGATCGCTTTTTATGGCGGAGGTCTGGACTGGCTCGAGGCTGTGTCGAGTGTCCGCTTCCGGCGAGGTCGCCAACGTCGGCTCATGGCCGCCAACGGTGGATTGCGGACCCCGGCGTTGAGCCGATGAGCACGAAACAGCGCGTTATGTTGTTGCTAAAATCGATGCCGTTAGGCAGCAGCAAGTCACCTCAGCGGGCGGCGGCGGGAGAACTTATTCCACCAGCGTTGGAGACTGAGGGGGTCTTGAACTCGGCTGGCGTTTGATCGATGGCGACGATGTCGCGCGTCCGGAAACGCTCCTATTAACCTCAAGCCGGCTCGGTAATCTCGGTTTTCACCGATCCCTGCTCGAACGCCCAATTGACCAAGGCTTCGATCGACGGGCCGAGCGCGTATCCTTTGTCGGTCAACCTGTACTCCACCTTCGGTGGAACCTGGGGATAGACGGTCCGCGTCAGGATGCCGTCCTTCTCCAACTCCTTCAGCTGCTGAATCAGCATCTTTTGGTTCACACCCTCGACGCGCCGCTCTAACTCGGAGAACCGCACTGGTGCTTTTGCCGCGAAGAGTTGGACGATGATCGCGATCTTCCACTTGCCTTCGAGCACCCGGAGCGTCTCGCTCGTTGCCGCTGCCCAGACAAGCTGTTGTCTCGGGTCCTGGTTATGGCAATCATGATCCATGCACTTACCTTTTGGTGTGTATCCCACCTTTTGGTGAGTTCTTGCGATCTCCCCAGCTATCGTTATTTCCGACGGCGAAGCAACTCTCATGATCGGAGTATCTAGTGAAAATCGGAATCATCGGCGCAGGAAATATCGGGGCAACTCTGGCTCAGCTCTTGGTAAAGGCCGGCCATGACGTGAAGCTGGCCAACTCAAAGGGGCCGGAGACTCTCGGGGACATCGTTGATGGTACGGCAATCGCTGCCGTCACCCGAGACAATGCCGTCAAAGACGTGGATGTGATCATCCTTTCCGTGCCGTTTGCTCGAAATCCAGAACTCGCGCCGGTGCTCGCTGATGTTCCCGCGAGCGTGATCATCGTCGATACATCCAACTACTACCCAATGCGGGACGGCAAGATTGAAGAGGTGGAAGAAGGAAAGCTGGAAACCGTCTGGAGCAGCGAGCAAGTGGGACGGCCCCTTGTGAAAGCCTGGAACGCGCTTCTGTCCTTCACTCTCGCCGAAGCCGGCTCGAAAAATGGCTCAGCTTCCAGACTGGCCATACCGATCGCTGGAGATGATGCGGCTGCTAAATCCGTGGTGGCGCGCCTTGTCGACGAAACGGGTTTCGATGCCGTGGACGCTGGCCCTATATCGGAATCCTGGCGTTTCCAGCCGGGAGCGCCCGCCTATTGCACGGAACTCGATGCCGCTGGCGTGGCGAAGGCGCTTTCGTCTGCCGATAAGGCCCGCTCGCCCCGCAACCTTGAACTCATCACCCAGGCGTTCGTCGATGGGAGCTTGGCGTTCGAACGTGAAGCGATGGTCGCCTTCAATCGCAAGGTATCAGGCTGAAGACAAGCCGAGGCTCGGGCCCGATTATCAGCAGCGCGTAAGGGCTGGCGACAGAGTTTTCCGCTTGCCCTTACGCGTGGTTTGATCGGCCACAGGAAGTCTGGAGAGCAACGTCAGAAGGTTCTTTGACGCAATGGGCGACCAGTTGGAAAACTTGGAGCAGATCAACCTCTGAGCCGGCATTGGGCCCGTTCGCCGGAAAGCGGACTGGCCCAATGTCCCCTAAGGGTCCTAGCAGACGCTAGCGGGCTGGGAACGTTCCCACGTACGAATGGAGCGCGAGCGTCGCGCGGCCATCAAAAGGGGGTTTCATGCCAGCACTAATTCTAGTCGGGCTACTGCTTGCTTCTTCCCAGGTCGAGCCGTCTTCGCAGGCGGAAGTCCGGGACATGTGCAGCTTGCAAAATTTCTCTCAGGTCGCCTTCGGCAAGTGCCTTAAGGCCTATGCTGGGGAGAGCGCGGCCCGCCTCGCCAAGGCCGAGAGGGAAGCAGCGGCGCGGATCGAGAACTGGGATGAAGATGTTCGCCATCGGGCGCAGGCTCGGAGCGCCTTGGCGACGTCGAATGCCGAGTTCCTGCGCTTTCGCACCCGAGAATGCGGTTTCGCGTCCGCGCTGGCCGGCGGGTCGATCGGGACAGCGCATGAGCATTGGCGGCTTGCTTGCGTCTATGAGCTCAATATCCGGCGAGCCGCGTCGCTTGACGGCTTCGTCGCCGGCCTCCCGCGGCGCGGTTCCTGATCACGCGATGCAGCACCTTGTTCGGCTCGGACGAGGACACGCGCCCTTCCAGGCGAACGCCTAGTCCAAGGGGCGGCCGAACTCGCCGGCGAGCGTTGTCGGATTCAGGCGATTGGCTGACCGCCGCTCAACCGCTTCAGCCTCTTCGCTGTCGGAGATCGTCACGAACAACGTAACAGCTTCGAGCGCCTGCGCCCGTTCGGCCCGCAGATGGGCGAGCGCATCGATCATTGCGTCAATGAGGTGGTCGAAATAGAGGCTGAAACCCTTGTCCGAATGGGCGCTTGCCGCGGCGAGGTCGCGATTGACGTCCGCGAAGTGGTCGTCGCCAAACATCTCGTACCGCCACTCGGCGGGGGCCCAGCGCAGATAGGCCGAGTATTCCGGGGTCATGTCCTCGATTTCGGCTTCGGAAGCGCGTTTCTCGGCGTACCCCTCCTCGGTGTTGGCGCAGAGCCCGACACTCATGCCGTCGTCCGCCGTCTGAAGGCAGATCGCGTAGAGGCGCTGGCCTTCGAGCAATGACCTCAGCGCGTCAGCCGTTGCGATCGTCGCCGTGCGAAGCTTCTCTACCTTTGCGTTCCAATCCACGCGCGCTTCCTTTCGATCATGGCCCATCGCGCGGCTGGTTTCCGAGGTCCACCCCGATAAGGGAAGACCGTCAAGCCACTTGCATCAAGGTTTGGATGCCGCGATCCCGCGCGTTGAAGAAGACATAGATCTGCGCCGTGTCGTGTGCGAGGCCCGAGGCGTCGAGCTGCCCGACAAACAGCAGCGGCGCGTCGCCGTCGAAGGGCCAGGACGGGGACTGGAGCCACTTGGGCGGCTTGTTAAGATAGCGGAAGTCCTTGGCGATCTTGTCCTTCGCGAAGGCGAGCTTCTCTCGTTTGCCGCCTAAGGTCTCGAAGCCCGCGATCAGCGTCTTGATGTAAGATTCCGGCAGCGAGAGCCAAGCGGGTGAAGCATCCAGAGCGAGCCCGTAGTTCTTGCGGCTGGACGTGTCGCTTTGGTGTTCGACGCCGAGCGCTGTCAGCAGCTTCGACAGCGCGTCCCGCAGGCCAATGTCGGTCGCCGGCTCCGAGACGTCCTGATCCATGATGTACAGGAACAGATTGCCCGGATTGGTATAGGGCGGAATGGACGCATCCTGCTCCAGGAACGTCTGCAATGCCTCGTCGTGCAGAACCCGCGTGTAGAAGTCGGAAAGGGGCATGCGCCCTTCCAGGTACTCGATGATCTTTTCCGCGGGGGTCATTTGCCGTTCCATGGATGTTGGGGTGGGAGGGGGGCGAGGTCTGCATGTTGCTCACGCGTGACCTTCACCGATTTCAACGGCGAGCGTCGGCGCAGGTCGCCGAAAATAGATATCGGAACCTTCGCTGGAATTGAGCTCGGCCGCACAGCGCTGATCGCGCTCAGAGCTCTTCCAGGAGTCGCTTGGCGCGCGCGAAGCCTTGGTCGGCCGATTTCGCCAACCAGTATCGAGCCTGGACGGGATCGACGCCAACCCACTGATTTCCGTCCAAATACATTTTACCAAGCTGGTACTGTCCGTGCGGATTGCCTTCCTCGGCGGGCGCGTAGAGGAAGTCGACTTGCAAGGTCTCGGTGTCGATCCGCCATTGGTCGCGCTTGTTACTGTGCCAAAGCAGGGCGTGGCGATCGTCTTGCCAGACGAGCTTGCCCGCCGCCGTGTCGATCTTGCCCAGGCCGATCGGCGAGGCGAGGAACGGCGCCCAGCGCGTCTCACCGCCCTTGGCGGTAACGGTGAAGCCGAGCTCGAGTTGGCGGCCTGTCCGCCATTCGACCCCGACGGCGCGGGTCCTGCGGGCGTTCCATTTGGGCTTGGTCCAGACGCCGTTGAACCGATAGTCGGCGTCCACCACCTGGCGATAGACCGCCTCAAGCGCGTCGAGATCCCATCCGCGGTCCACCCCCAGCTCACGCAAGGCGTGATGCGCCTCGCCGACAAAGCGCGCATGGAGAGACGGCAGGGCGTTGACTTCGGGATGCTCACCCAGCGGATGTTCGTAGCGCAGCACGTCGACCAAGTCTTCGACCTGGCGCTCCGCGGCCGGGGCGATCAGGATCACCTTGCCGATTCCGCTAGAGGCGACCTTCCCCTTCTGAAGTCGATATTCATATGCCGTCATCGCTTCGGCGACGCGCGAGCGAGCGCCGTCATCGCTGATCGCGGCGTACTCCCCTGAATAGTAGGGCTCCACAACTTGCAAATACTTGCCCATCTTCGATCCTAAATCCCTGGCCGCGGTTCAACCGAAGCGGTGCAAGAAACGGCCGGCAAGATCGGCCGCGTTGATGCGGGAAGCCGAGGCGTTCTCGATTTCCTCGGCGTCGTCGCTGTCCGTCACGGTCACAAAGGCCGTGACATCCGCAAGCCGCTCGCCCAGCGCCGCTTGGTCGCCACCAGCGCAGTGGTCATCGCTTCGATCAGATTGCCGAAGTAAGGCGGCTGGCTGTGTGGCTCAAGGTCCGCGGTCGCCGATACGACCACTGGCTGTTTCCCAGCCGTAGTCGGCGGGGCGAGCATGTCAGTACTCGGCGGTATGCCCGGCTTGTCGGCAAATGGGTGTCGATGATCGACCTTGAGCCTCGGATTTACGGAACCCACAGTCTCAGGCGAACGAAGATTGCGCTGATCTACAAAAAGACCGGCAACCTGCGGGCCTGCCAGCTTCTCCTCGGACATCAGAAGCTCGAAAGCACGGTTCGATATCTCGGCATCGAGGTCGATGACGCTCTCAAGATGTCCGAGCGGATTGATTTGTAAATCGGCACGTCGCCAGGCGGGGGTTTGAGGGCTCGGCGAAGAGCTTGAGACATCGAGGGCGCGGTGATCGCTCGAGGTCCATTGAGCAACGGGTTCGTCTCGTGTTGTTTGACGACGAGCCTAAGCGTGCGCGGTCTTTACGCCCCCCTTACGCCTTGAGGCCCTTCCCGCATGGCGCGCTTACGCGCCGCCGTGGTCTTCAAGCCGCCTATTCGAACGGAGGCGGCGAATGGCTGATCTGATCTTTCTGGCGCTGGGGGTGGGGCTGTTCGCGGCCTTCGCCGGCTTCGCCATGGCGCTAAGGCGCGTCTGACCATGCTGGTGAGCGTGCTGTGGGCGGCCGGGGCGATCGTCGTCGCGGCCTACATGGTCGCGGCCCTGCTGCGACCTGACAAGTTCTGACGGTTCCCCAAGAGGATTGGCCATGAATTGGCAAGGATGGGCGGAGATCGCCCTGACCCTGGGCCTGGCGGTCGCGATCGCCTGGCCCTTGGGCGCGTACATGTCTCGGGTCTGGAACGGCGAGCGCACCTGGCTGGACCCGGTGCTCAAGCCCGTCGAGGCCCTGTTCTATGCGGCCGGCGGGATCGACCCGAGGAAAAGCCAGACCTGGCACGGCTATGCCGGCGCGCTGCTCGCGTTCAACGCCGTGGGCTTCGTCCTGGTCTACGCCGTGCTGCGCCTGCAAGGCGTCCTGCCGCTGAACCCGCAGGGCTTCGCGGGGGTCTCGCCGCACCTGGCGTTCAACACCGCCGCCAGCTTCGTGACCAACACCAATTGGCAGAGCTATGGCGGCGAGACGACGATGTCGACGCTCAGCCAGATGCTGGTGCTGACCGTGCAGAACTTCGTCTCGGCCGCCACCGGCGCGACGATCGCGGCGGCGTTGGCGCGCGCCTTCGTCGCCAATCGCGGCGAGGGCGTCGGCAACTTCTGGGCCGACCTGGTGCGCACCACCCTCTACGTGCTGCTGCCGCTGAGCCTGGTGCTGGCGATCGTGCTCGTGGCCCTGGGCCTGCCCCAGACCCTGGCCGCCAGCGTCGATGCGACCACGTTGGAAGGCGCGCCGCAGAAGATCGCCCTGTTCGCCACCGCAAGCCAGGAAGCCATCAAGCAGTTGGGCATCAACGGCGGCGGGGTCTTCAACGCCAATTCCGCCCACCCGTTCGAGAACCCGACGCCGCTGACCGACCTGATCACGGCGGTGTCGATCAACATGCTGGGCTGGGCCGCCTTCTTCGCCTTCGGCCGCTCGGCCCTGGCGCGCAAGGACATCCGCGCCCTGGTGGCGGCGGCCATGATCCTGCTCTCGGCGGGCGCGGCGGCGGTCTATGTCACGGAGACGCAGGCCGCGCCGGCCCTGGTCGCCGCCCATGTCGACGCCTCGGTCAATATGGAGGGCAAGGAGGTCCGCTTCGGCGCGCCGGCTGCGGCCGCCTGGGTGGCGATGACCACCGGCGCCTCGAGCGGCTCGGTCAACACCATGCATTCCAGCCTGATGCCGCTGGGCGGCGCGGTGGCGATGTTCCTGATGCAGCTGGGCGAGATCCTGCCGGGGGGCATCGGCTCGGGGATCGCCATCATGGTCGTGATGGCTCTGCTGGCGGTGTTCGTCGCCGGCCTGATGGTCGGCCGCACGCCAGAATATCTCGGCAAGAAGGTCGAGGCGCGCGAGATCCAGTTGGCCATGCTGGCCGTGCTGGTCGTCCCGCTGTCTATGCTGGGCTTTTCGGCGGTCGCCGCCGTTCTGCCTGAGGCGCTGAAGGGCCTGATGCACGCGGGCCCGCACGGCCTGTCGGAGATCCTCTACGGCTATACCTCGGCCACGGCCAACAACGGCTCGGCCTTCGCCGGGCTGAGCGCCAACGCGCCGTGGTGGAACACCACCCTGGGGATCTCGATGACGCTGGGCCGCTTCGTCCCCATCGTCGCGGTGCTGGCCATCGCCGGCGCCCTGGCGGCCAAGCCCAAGCTCGCGCCGTCGGCCGGCGCCATGCCCACCGACGGCGGCCTGTTCATCGGTCTGCTGATCGGGGTGATCCTGATCCTGGGCGGCCTGCAATTCTTCCCCGCCTTGGCGCTGGGGCCGATCGTCGAGCACTTCCAGGCGCTCGCCCTGGTCGCCGCCGCCCACTGACACCGCTGATCGCAAAGGCGATTTGACATGACCATCCTGGAACCCACCCTCGGCGAGACCCGGCGCCAGTCGACCACCCTGGCCGGCGGCCTCTCGTCCGCCGTCCTGCTGCGGGCGACCAAGGACGCCTTCGCCAAGCTGGATCCGCGCCGACTGACCAGCAATCCGGTGATCTTCACCACCTGGATCGTCGCCCTGCTGTCGACCCTCTCGGCGGTCGCCGCGGTCGCCGACCGGCAGCCGGCCGGCTTCGCGATCCAGGTCGCGGCCTGGCTGTGGGCCACGGTGCTGTTCGCCAACCTGGCCGAAAGCGTCGCCGAGGGGCGTGGCAAGGCGGCGGCCGACAGCCTGCGGGCCACCCGCGTCACCACCAAGGCCAAGCTGATCATCGACGAAAAGACCGGGACCATCATCCCGACCCCGGCCCACAAGCTGGGCGTTGGCGAGATCATCCTGGTCGAGGCCGGCGACGTCGTCCCGACCGACGGCGAGATCATCGAGGGCATGGCCAGCGTCAACGAGGCGGCCATCACCGGCGAAAGCGCGCCCGTGATCCGCGAGAGCGGCGGCGACCGTTCGGCCGTCACCGGCGGCACCACCGTGGTCTCCGACTGGATCAAGGTGCGGGTCACGGCCGAGGCGGGCTCGACCTTCCTCGACCGGATGATCGCCATGGTCGAGGGCGCGGACCGGCGCAAAACGCCCAACGAGGTCGCCCTGGCCGTGCTGCTAGCGGGCCTGACCCTGATCTTCCTGATCGCGGTCGTCAGCCTGCTGGGCCTGGGCAAGTTCTCGGGCGTGGCGCTGGATCCGCTGGTGCTGGGCGCGCTGTTCATCACGCTCATTCCCACGACCATCGGCGGACTGCTGTCCGCGGTCGGCATCGCTGGCATGGACCGCCTGCTGAAGGTCAATGTCCTGGCGACCTCGGGTCGGGCCGTCGAGGCCGCCGGCGACGTCGACACCCTGCTGCTGGACAAGACCGGCACCATCACCTTCGGCAACCGCATGGCCACCGAGGTGATCGCCGCCCCGGGCGTGCTTGCCGAGACCGCTTTGCGCGCCGCTGTCAGCGCCTCGCTAGCCGACGAGACGCCGGAGGGCCGCTCGATCGTCGAGCTGGGGCGGAGCCTGGGACTGGTCGTCGAGGTCCCCGCCGGCGCGACCTCCATCGCCTTCAGCGCCACGACCCGCCAGTCGGGCCTGGACGCCCCGAATGGAAACGGAGGGCCGATGTCCTGGCGCAAGGGCGCGGTGGACGCCGTCTACCGGAGCCTGGCCCTCGACCCCAAGATGGTTCCGGCCGAGGTCGCCGCCGCCGTGGACCGCATCGCCCGTTCCGGCGGCACGCCGCTGGCCGTCAGCGAGAACGGCGTCCTGGTCGGCGTCATCCACCTGAAGGACGTCGTCAAACCCGGCGTGAAGGAGCGCTTCGCCGACCTGCGCCGCATGGGGCTGCGCACGGTGATGATCACCGGCGACAATCCGGTGACCGCCGCCGCCATCGCCTCGGAGGCCGGGGTGGACGACTTCCTGGCCGAGGCCACGCCCGAGGACAAGCTGCGCCTGATCCGCGAGGAGCAGGGCAGGGGCCGGCTGGTGGCCATGTGCGGCGACGGCGCCAACGACGCGCCGGCCCTTGCCCAAGCCGACGTCGGGGTGGCGATGCAGACCGGCGCCCAGGCGGCCCGCGAGGCCGGCAACATGGTCGACCTCGACAGCGACCCGACCAAGGTCATCGAGATCGTCGAGGTGGGTAAGCAGATGCTGATCACTCGCGGCGCCCTTACGACCTTCTCGATCGCCAACGATGTGGCGAAATACTTCGCCATCATCCCGGCGATGTTCGTGGTTTCGCTTCCGGCTCTGGGCGCGATGAACGTCATGCGCCTGCACAGCCCGGAGAGCGCGATCCTGTCGGCGGTGATCTTCAACGCCCTGGTGATCGTCGCCCTGATCCCGCTGGCGCTGCGCGGCGTGAAGTACCGCGCCGTCGGAGCCGGCAAGCTCCTGTCGCGCAACCTGCTGATCTATGGCCTGGGCGGTCTCGTCGCGCCGTTCGTCGGCATCAAGCTGATCGACCTGATCGTATCCGCCCTCGGCTTGGCCTAAGCTGAACCCTTCGGAGACTCACACAGCCATGCTCTCCCATTTTCGCCCGGCTCTGGTCTTGATGGGCCTGTTCACCGTTCTCCTTGGCCTTGCCTATCCGCTGGCGGTCACCGGCGTCGCCCAGGCGGCGTTTCCCGTCCAGGCTAATGGCAGCTTGGTGCGTGACACCAGTGGAACCGTCGTCGGGTCGACCTTGATCGGCCAGGCCTTCGCCGCGCCCCAGTACCTGCATCCTCGGCCGTCGGCGGCCGGCGCCGGCTACGACGCCTCGGCCTCCGGCGGCTCCAACATGGGACCGATTAACGAAGCATTGGCCAGGCGGGTCAAGGCCGACGCCGACGCCCTGCGGGCCGAGAACCCCGGCGTGGTCATCCCGGCGGACGCCGTGACCACCTCGGCCTCGGGCCTGGATCCCGACATTTCGCCGGCCTACGCCCACCTCCAAGCCGCCCGCGTCGCCAAGGCGCGCGGTCTTGCCAAGAGCCAGGTCGAAGCCGTGATCGACGCCCACGTGCAGGGCCGCCTGCTGGGCTTTATCGGCCAGCCGCGCGTCAATGTGCTGGCGGTCAACCGGGCGCTTGACGCCCGCGCACCGGGCTAGACGCTTGCCGGCCGACACACCGAAACGTCCGGACCCCGAGGCGCTCCTGGCCGCCGCCAACAAGGCGGGCCGGGGGCGCCTCAAGGTGTTTCTGGGCATGGCGCCGGGGGTCGGCAAGACCTACGAGATGCTGCGCGCCGCCCGGCGTCGCAAGGCCGAGGGCAAGGACGTCGTGATCGGCCTGGTCGAGACCCATGGCCGCCGCGAGACCGAGAGCCTGCTGCGGGACATGGAGGTCATGCCCCGCAAGCCGATCGACCATCGCGAGCGAGTGGTCATGGAGTTCGACCTCGACGCCGCCCTGGCGCGCCGGCCCAAGCTGCTGCTGGTCGACGAGTACGCCCACGCCAACGCCGCCGGCTCACGCCATCCCAAGCGCTGGCAGGACGTCGAGGAACTGCTGGCGGCGGGGATCGATGTCTGGACCACGCTGAACGTCCAGCACCTGGAAAGCCTGGTCGACGTGGTTCAGCGGATCACTGGCGTCCGTCAGCGCGAAACGGTGCCCGACAACGCCCTGTCGCGCGCCGACGCCATTGAGGTGATTGACATCACCCCCGACGAGCTGCGCGAGCGGATGGCGGCGGGCAAGGTCTATGTCCCCGAGACCGCGCGCCTGGCCTCGGAGAACTTCTTCAAGATCGAGAACCTCACCGCCCTCCGTGAGCTGGCCCTGCGTCGCGCGGCCCAGACGGTCGACGACCAGCTGGTCGCGACCATGCGCGAGAAGGGCGTCGAGGGCCCGTGGGCGGCGGGCGAGCGGATCCTGGTCCTGGTCAGCGGCGACGCCATGGCCGGCGGATTGGTGCGCACGGGTCGTCGGCTGTCGGACATGATGATGGACGCGCCCTGGACCGTGGCCCATGTCGATCGTCCCGACCGGCCGCCGCCCGGGCCTGCGGGCGCCGCGCGCGCCAGCGACGCCCTGAAGCTGGCCGAGCAACTGGGCGGCTCGACCATCGTGCTCACGGGGGCGGACGTCGTCGCCACGGTGATGGCCTATGCCCGGCGCAACAACGTCACCCAGATCGTCATCGGCAAGTCGGCCGACAGTCGCTGGCGCGAACTGCTGGGCAAGTCGCTGGCGCCCGCCTTGCTGCGCGAGGCCCGGGGCGCGGCGATCCACGTCGTTACCGAAGCCGCGCACGAAGCCGTGGTCGAACCACCTCGGCCGCGCTCGCCGGCGCCCTGGATGGGCTATCTGACCGGGGCGGGCTTCGTCGCGATCGCCAGCCTGTTCGCCTGGGGCCTGGACATCGCGTTCGACCGCGTAGACCTGGGGATGATCTTCCTGGCCGCCGTGTTGGCCGCCGGCGTGCTGCACGGCCTGCGCCCGGCGCTGGCGGCCGCGACCGTCGCCTTCCTCGTCTACAACTACCTGTTCCTGGAGCCGCGCCACAGTTTCGCGATCGGTTCACCGATCGACCTGCTGACGCTCGTCGTGTTCTGGGCCGTGGCCCTGGCCTCCGGAGGCCTGGCCGGGCGGGTGCGGGACCAGGGCCGGGATGCCCAGCGCCGCGCCTCGGCGGTCTCGGCCCTGCTGGCCGCCAGCCGGGTGTTCTCGGCCGCGGCCGGGCGCGAGGCGGCCGCGCGAGCCATCGCCGAACAGGCCGCTGCGGCCGCCGGCGGCAAGGCCGTGGTGTTGCTGTCGCACAATGGAGAACTGGAGTCCGCGGCCGGGGCGCCGTCTCTCGATGCCCTGGACGCCACGCCCATGGCCGCCGCGCGCTGGGCCTGGGAGAAGGGCGAGCCCGCCGGCTTCGGCACTGGCACGCTACCGCAGGCGCGCTGGACCTTCTGGCCGCTGGACGGCGTGCGCTCCCGGGCGGGGGTGGCCGGGATCGAGGCGGGAGCGATGGTTCCCGGATCGGACACCGAGCGGCTGGTCCTGGCGCTGCTGGGGCAGGGCGCGGTGGCCCTCGAGCGCGCCGAGCTGGCGACCGAGGCTGTCGAGACCGAGACCCTGCGCCGCGCCGACCGTTTCCGCTCGGCGCTGCTCAACTCCATCAGCCACGACCTGCGCACGCCGCTGTCGACGGTACTGGGCGCCTCGAGCACGCTGATCGACTACGGCAAGACCCTGAAGGCCGCCGTGCGCGACGACCTGATCCTCAGCATCCGCGAGGAAGCCGAGCGGCTGAACCGCTACGTCGGCAACCTGCTGGACATGACCCGGCTGGAAGGCGGCGCGCTGCGGCTGCGCACCGACTGGACCGACGTCCGCGACGTGCTCGGCGCCGCCGCCGAGCGCGTCACCCGCCGGCTGGGCGAGCGTCAACTGGTCCGCGACTATCCGGGCCAGCTCAGCCTGGTCCGTGTCGACGGCGGACTGCTGGAGCAGGCGATCGTCAACATCCTCGAGAACGCCATCGCCTACAGCCCGTCAGGCGCCCGGATCGAGATGGCGGCCTACGAGGACCGCGCCAATGTGGTCATCAGCATCGAGGACGAGGGGCGCGGCATCCCGGCCACCGAGCTGGAAGGGGTCTTCGAAAAGTTCCGCCGCATGGAGGAGCCGTCCGATCGCAGCCAGGGCGCCGGCCTGGGCCTGTCGATCGCCAAGGGGTTCATCGACGCCATGGGCGGCCGCATCGCCGCCGCCAGCCCGATCCACGATGGCAAGGGTACGCGCATGCTGATCAGCCTGCCCAAGGCGGTCGTCACGCCGCATCACCTGCTATGACCACGCCATGAGCATCTCGCGCCCGCGTATCCTCGTCATCGACGACGAACCGCAGATCCACCGCTTCCTCGGACCGGCCCTCGACGCCGCCGGCTACGAGCCGCTGCGCGCCGACGCCGGCCAGGAGGGCCTGCGCGGCATCGCGCTGTGGTCGCCGGACGCCGTGGTGCTGGACCTCGGCCTGCCCGACATGGACGGCAAGGACGTGCTGATCCGAGCGCGCGAGTTCTACGAAGGGCCGATCCTGATCCTGTCGGCCCGCGACCGCGAGGCCGAGAAGATCCAGGCCCTGGACAACGGCGCCAACGACTATCTGGAAAAACCGTTCGGTGTCGGCGAACTGCTGGCCCGCCTCCGCGCCGCCCTGCGCCAACGCGCTTCGGCCAGGGCGCCGGCCGGACCCATCCGCTCGGGCGACGTCGAGATCGACCTGGACAAGCGTCGCGTCACCCGGGGCGGCGCGGTCGTGAAGGTCTCGCCCAAGGAGTACGATCTGCTCGCGCGCCTGGCGCTCGGCCACGGCAGGCTCCTTACCCACAAAGACCTTCTGGTGGCGGTGTGGGGAGCGGCCCACGCGACGGACACCCAGTATCTGCGGGTGTTCATCGGCCAGCTGCGCCAGAAGCTGGAGGACGATCCGGCTCAACCAAAAATCATCGAGACCGAGCCGGGCGTCGGCTACCGGTTCATCTCGGACTGAGTAACGAAAGTCCGTATTCGGCCGTATTCCAATGACCGCTTCTGGCGCGGGTCAGTCCATGTCGATCATGTCTTTCGAGGGGGCTGAACTCCGCCGTGGGAAACGGGTTTGTCCCCCGAAACATGCGGTCGGACTCGCTATTGATCGCAACGGAGGGTGTTGGTCTCCCGGGGGACGTCATGCTCGAACGCCGCAGATCAGTCCGTCGTGCAGCCATGCGCCGAGAAGACCGCCCATGCGCGCGATGACGCGCTCGGCGTCGTCGGGCCCGGCGAGCTGTTCGCACAGGCGGGCAAAACCGCAGCCGTCCAGCGCCATGGCGAGGGCCAGTTGTTCGAAGGCGTCGATCGTCCTGTATTGGGGCGATAGGCCTTGTCGCCACACACGGATCGCGGCCGGGGCGGGCAGGCGTTCGACCGCTGGCGGCGCCTGCCCCTCGGCGAGCGCGCCCCAGATCGCGGCGCTGTTGGTCGCGACGGCGCCGATCGTGAGGGTCGGCGACAAGGTCAAGGCCGCGCTTTCCCAGTCCACCCGGGCCAGCGCCTCGGTCGTAATCGGATCGGCGTCCGGACCGTCGAAGGCGCGGCGCAGACTCCAGTCCAGCCAAGCCAGCTCGGCCACCTCCGGATCGTCGGGATAGAGCCCGGCCAAGGTCTGTGAAAAATCCTCGCTATAGGCGTCCAACGTCCAGCCCCCGGGCGGACGAGCCGCTATATGGCTGAGCGCGGCGGCGTCGAAGCCGTCGTCGCCCAGCCAGGACCAGGTGTGTTCGAACGTATCGCGCAGGCAGGCGACCAATTGAGCGCGATACGCGCGCCGATAGACCGCAAGGCCGGCCTCGCCGCTTGGCGCCACGCCGGCCGGGCGATCGCCTCCGCCAGCCAGGATATGGTCGCGCAGCCCGCGCTGGATCGCCAGCAGGCTCATGCGGCGCGCTCCATGCGGCTGGCGCGGGCGCGGGCGATGTCCAACTCGGCCAGCATCTCGCTCAGGGGCGGAATGTCGTCGTCGCGCTCGATCATCGTCGCCACGGGGCCAAAGCGCCGGCAAGCCGTCTCGTAAAGCGCCCAAACGGGATCAGGGACCGGCTGGTCATGGGTGTCGATCAGCAGGTCCTTGCCCTGGCTGTGGCCGGCCAAGTGGATCTGGCGCACCCGCTCGACTGGCACCCCGGCGATATAGGCGGCGGGATCGAAGCCATGATTGGTTCCGCTGACATAGATGTTGTTGATGTCGAGAAGGAGCGAACAGCCGGTGGCCTCGCACATCCGCGCCATGAAGGCGTGCTCGCTCATCTCGTCGTCGGCGAAGGTCAGATAGCTCGACGGGTTCTCCAGCAGGATCGGCCTTTCGAGAACCTCCTGGACCCGGGCGATGTTGGCGCAGACAACATCCATCGCTTCCTCTGTATAGGGCAGGGGAAGGAGGTCGTGGGAATTGAAGCCTTCCAGGCCGGTCCAGCACAAATGGTCGGACACCCACAATGGATCGACCCGATCGACGAGGGTCTTGAGGCGGCGCAGATAGTCCGGTTTCACGCCATCGGCCGAGCCGATCGACATCGAAACGCCGTGCATCGCCACCGGATGGCGCTCGCGCACGGCGTCCAGGATGTGCAATGGCCGACCGCCGCGAACCATGAAGTTCTCGGAGATCACCTCGACGAAATCGACAGGGACATCGCGCTCGAGAAACTCCGCGTAATGGGGCGGGCGCAAACCCAGGCCGAAGCCCTCGAAGGGCGCGATCACGCGGTCGGACATGTGAGCATCCTGAACAAGAGCGGAGCGGACGAGGCCCGGCCGGCAAAGGCGGCCGGGCCCACGCGCATTACATGGGCGCGGTCAGCGAACCGCCGGCCTTAACGCACGCCTTGCTGGTCATGGCTTTGAAGCCCATGCCCTTGCACTCGTTCTGGCCCTTGCAGTCGTTCTTGGCGGTCTTGCAATCCGACGTACCCTTGCAGGTGTTGACCCCATAGCAGTGGACCTTTTCGGCGGCGGTCTTGGGGGCGGCGGCGGCGTGGGTGGCCGCGACCATGCTGGTCATGGCGAACAGGGCGGCTGCCGAGGCGATCGTGGCGGACTTGAGGCTGGTCATGGAGGGCGTTTCCTGATGGTTGAGGCCGGCCGCTGATCGGCCCGACACCTCCCCATTCGCGGGAGCTTGGCTTTCGGTTACAGGCCGGTCGCCAGAAATTTTCCTCGGTCGCCCGCGCGCCATATTTTCAACGCGGCGTAACCTTGGCCGTTCGGCGCGCGAATGATCTGGCGGTGGCCTCGACATCCGTCCCCCACGGGAGGCCACGCGGACAGCGCTCGGTCGTCTCCTGTCGGGCGCTGTCCGCCGCTTCTTAAGCAGGCCGTAGGCTGAGCGTTCGCTGATGGTGCTAGCCGGCCGGCCGAGCCGGTAGATCGATCATCGCCGCCAGCCCCCCTTCAGGGCGGTTGGCCAGGGTCAGGCGTCCGCCCTGGCCTTGGGCCAAGGCTTTGACGATCGACAATCCCAGGCCTGCTCCGCCGGTGCGACGATTGCGCGAGACCTCGCCGCGTTCGAACGGGGCGGTGATGGTTTCCAGCACCGCGTCTGGCAGGCCTGGTCCGTCGTCCAGCACCGTGATTTCGACCCGGCGGCCCAGCGGGCGGGCGTCGACCGTCACCGCGCCGCCGTAGCGCGCGGCGTTGTCGACCAGATTGTCGATCATGCGGCGCAGGGCCAGGGGCGAGGCCCAGGCCGCGCCAGCCGCCTCGGACGCCAGCAGCACCACCTGGCCCATCTCCAAGCGCAGTGCGACCAGTGTCTCCAGTTCGCGGCGGATGTCGATCGACCGGGCGCCGTCGCCGCGTCCAGCATCCTGACGCGCGAACAGCAGGGTGTCGTCCAGCAATTGGGACATTTCCGCCAGGTCGGTCCCGGCCTTGGCGCGCTGGACCTCGTCGCTGATGAACTCCGCGCGCAGGGTCAGGCGGGTGAGGTAGGTGCGCAGGTCGTGGGCGATGGCGGCCAGCATCCGCGTGCGCTCGTCCATTAGGCCCCGGATCCGGCCCTGCATCGTATTGAAGGCGGCGGACAGCTCGCGCAGCTCGCGCGGCCCCCGCAGGGGCAGGGCCTTGGCGTCCAGATCGTCGCCGAACCGGGCCACGTCCTTGGCCAGCAGGCTGACCGGCCGGGTGGTCTGGCGCACGGCCAGGGCCAGCATCAGCAGGGTGACGACCAGCACGGTCGCGGCCGCCAGGGAGACGCGGCCGAAGAACTGGCGGGCGGTGTCGGGCGCGCGGCGGCGCAGGACCAGCACCTCGCCGCCGGCCAGCCGCACCGACAGCCGCAGGGCGTGCCGGCCGGGAAGGGCGCCTTCCTTCAGGCGCCCGCCGCGCCGAACGTCTATCCGCAGATCCCGCGCGCCCAGCGCCTGGCGATAGGCCTGGTAGCCCGGATCGCCGGCGTCGGCGGCGCGGGCGCGAAGCTGGAGAGGCGGGAAGGCCCCGTCCAGGGTCGTGCGGATCACGCCGGTGTCCAACGCCTTCACCACCTTGGCCCGTGCAGTTGGCGAGCTGGCCTCGACCGCCTCGACGATGGCCAGGGCCTCGGACGGGCGCGGCAACTGATAGAAGCGCACGCCGCCTTCGCCTCGACCTTGCGGCCAGACGAGCAGAGCTGCGCCGATCACCAGCATCACCGCCAGGCCCGCCAACAGGATGGTGGTCATCCGGGTGGAAAGATTGTCGGACAGCATCATGACTAGAGCCGTTCCGGGGGAACGCTGAACAGGTAGCCGCCGCCGCGCACGGTCTTGATCAGGGTTTCCCCGCCCGGGCCGGCGCCGAGCTTGCGACGCAGGCGGCTGAGCAATACGTCGACGGCGCGGTCGAATGGCTCGGCGCTGCGGCCTCGGGTCCAGTCCAGCAGTTGGTCGCGGCTCAGCACCCGTTGCGGATGGCGCAGGAAGGCCATCAGCAGGTCATGCTCGCCGCCGGTCAGCACCACGGGCCGGCCGTCCGGATCGGTCAGGTCGCGGCTGGCCGCGTCGAGCCGCCAGCCTGCGAAGCCCAGGATCTCGGACGGCGGCGAGTTGGCCACGCGGTGGACCTCCCGCGTGCGGCGCAGGATCGCCTTCACCCGAGCCAGCAGCTCACGCGGATTATAGGGTTTGGGCAGATAGTCGTCAGCGCCGATCTCCAGGCCGATCACCCGGTCGATGTCGTCGCCCTTGGCGGTGACCATCAGGATGGCGACGTCGCCGGCCGCCCGCAGGCGACGGCAGACCGATAGGCCGTCCTCGCCGGGCATCATGATGTCCAGCAGCACCAGATCCACTCGCCGACGGGCGGCCAGACGGTCGAAGGCCTCGGCGTCGGCGCAGCCTACGACCTCGTAGCCCTCGCGGCGCAGCAGGCCCAAGGTCAGGTCTCGGATTTCGGCGTCGTCTTCCACGACCGCGATCAGGGTGTTGTCGGCCATGGCCAAGGAGATGCCTCAAGCTCGGCCCCAGGGAAAGCTGTCCCAAGGGCCGTTTACACTTCGACATAGTTCGTCAGGCCCGCGCAAACGAGGGATTGCACGGCGGTTGTCCTATGGCGGCGTCGAGGGACACCGACGCCAATCCCATGGAGCCATCATGCGTAAGACTTCCATCCTGGCCGCGAGCCTCTCGACCCTCGCGGTTCTGACCGTGATGGTCGCCGTCCCAGCCCAGGCCGGCCAGCACGGCCGCCTTGTCAGTGTCCAGGGCGCGCGCGGCCACGGCCATGTCCATAGTCGAAACGTCAGCCGCCAGCCTGGCGCGATCTCGTTGTCGCGCGGGACCCAGACCAATTCCGGCCGTGGCGTCGCCAGCAGCCGTTCGGCCAGCTGGGGCGACGGGGTCTATCAGTCGGGCGCGAGCCGCACCTTCAACAACGGCGCTTCGGCCAGCCGCAGCACCAATGTCGTCAATAACGGCGACGGCACGGTCAGCTACGACCATTCGCGAACCGGATATGGCGGCTCGACGCGGTCCGTCAGCGGGACGACGACCCGCCCCTGATCGAACCCGTCCAAGCCCGCCGCGCCTCTCTCTTCCTCCCCCGATGCGGAGAGGCGCGGCGGGCATCTTCCGGAGCCCCAAATGAAGATCCTGATCCTGTCCATCGCCTGTCTGGTCCTCGCCGCCTCCGGCGCTCAAGCCGCCTCGCGCACGCCCGGCGCCGCGCTCGACAAGGCTGACGCCGATCACGACGGCTACGTCACCCGCGAAGAGTTCAAGGCCTCGCGCGCAGCGCAGTTCGTACGCCTCGATCGCAATGGCGACGGTGTGGCGACGCTGTCGGAGTTCCCGCGCCTGGCCAAGTCGAACCGACCCAAGGCCCAGACGCTGAAGGCGGTGATCCAGTACGCCGACCACGACGGCGACGGGCGGGTGACTCGCGCCGAGTTCATCGATGGGCCGTCCCCGCTATTCGACCGCGCCGACCGGGACCATGATGGCCGCCTGTCGCGCGGCGAGGTCACTGCAATTCGTAATCAGCTTGAGAGCCTGAAATGACCACCCGCCGATGCAAGACCGTGATGATCGCCTTGGCGGCGGCGCTGCTGGCCAGCGCTGGCGCGGTCGAGGCCGCCCAACTCGGCCCAGGCCTACGCGGTCAACTGCGGCAGCGCCTGCAGCAGAAGAAGGCCGAGGAGGAGCGCCCGATCGACCTGCAGGCGATCGCGCCCGGCGCCCGCAAGCAGACCGACGCCTACGGAACCGACGCCGCCCAGCGGCTGGACGTCTATATCCCGCCGGGCGCCCGCGACGCGCCGATCCTGATCATGGTGCACGGCGGGGCGTGGATGGTCGGCGACAAGGCCAACACAGGCTCGGTCGAGAACAAGCTCAAGCACTGGCTGACCCGGGGCTGGATCGTGGTCAGCGTCAACTACCGCATGCTGCCCGACGCCATGGCCTTTGAGCAGGCGCAGGACGTCGCTGAAGCGGTGCAGTGGGCGCAGGGCTATGCCGAGGATTGGGGCGGGGACCCCAGGAAGATCATCCTGATGGGCCATTCGGCCGGCGCGCACCTGGTGGCGCTGGTGTCGTCCAAACCCGAGCTGGTTGGTCAGCCGTGGGCGGGAACGGTGGTGCTGGACTCGGCGGTCATGCAGCTGTCGCGGACCATGGCCGGCCGCCACCCCGGCTTTTACGACCGGGCGTTCGGCGACGACCCGGCCTATTGGACCAAGGCCTCGCCGATGGACCAATGGACGCCCAAGGCCGTGCCGATGATGCTGGTTTGCTCGACCCAGCGTCCAGATGATCCCTGCGACGACGCCCGGCGGTTCCAGGCCAAGGCGGCGGCGGGCGGTCGCGACATGCCCGTCCTGCCCCAGGACCTGAGCCACGCCGACATCAACCGCACCCTTGGATTGCCCAGCGCCTATACAAACGCCGTGGACGCCTTCATCGCCCGCCGTTTGTCGTCACGGTAGTGGCGGGGCAGCGGCCGGCCAGCGCCAAGGTGGGCCTTTGCTGGCGGAGCATGGGTCGCGAAAAGCGAGTCTTGAAGTTACTGTCCCCCGTCAAGGATCCATCAGACGACATGCGCTCAATTCGCCAGATCGCCTTTTGCGTCATCCTGTTCCTGGCAGGCTGCTCCCGTCCGGCCTTGACGCAGGCCGAAACGATCGCTCATCCCGACAACAGCGCGGCGCGGGTGGAATATTTCGTGAGCAGGCCGGGCGGTGACGGGCCCTGGCCGACCGTCATCCTCCTCCACGGCTACCAGCCGCCAGACGCCCGGCTAGGCGGCAAGGCCTTCGTCGATTGGGGCGTCCTCGATCGTTTCGCGAAAAGAGGCTACGTCGCGGCCTCGGTTTCCTTGCCTGGATACGGCGGCTCCGGCGGTCCGGAAGATTTCGCCGGTCCCTTCACGCAGCACGCCGTGGAAGCGGTGATCAAAACCCTCGTGGCGGAGGGTTACACGTCACGGGACAAGGTCTTGATTCAAGGCGTTAGCCTTGGCGCGGTCACAGCGGCGTTGGTCGCGGCTCACGACCCAAACGTCGCCGGCCTCGTGCTCATCTCCGGTCTCTATGACTTCCCCTCATACTTTACCCGTCCGTTGTCGCTGGGCGCCTTGGGCGTCAAAAGCAGGCTCGTCGCTCAAACGGGTGGCGGCGAGGACGCCTTGCGCTCGCGCTCGGCGTTGCTGCTCGCGCCAGACATCAGGGCTTCGACCCTCATCTTGAATGGCGCGAACGACGATCGCACCGATCCGGAACAAGCCCGCCGTTTGGCTCAAGCGATCTTGGCCAACGGAGGGCGGGCGCGCGTTCACATTTATGAGCAGTTCGGACATGAAATCCCGGTGAAGGTCAGGGAGCCGGAGATCGACGCCTTCATCGACGAGACCCTGAAACACTGAACGCTGCTGCGGCGGCCAGGGCGCGCACCACGACGCGCTGACGGCACAGCTGCGACTCGCAGGAATAGGAGTCTGTCGCTGACTCCTAGATCGTAGATCCGACGGGCCAGCAGCACGAAACGCTTGCTGACTCTTTCCGCGCGACAGACTCCTACGTACCTGGTCGCGACTCCCATATGTGCGACGGCCGCTTGTAGCGCTTCTTCGGCGATCCCTTCGGGCGGTCCAGCGATCGATAGAGCGTCGAGCGGGCGACCCCCAAGGTCCGTGCGACCTCGGCGCCACTGACCGCCGAATCCGCCAGCAGCAGTTTGGCGTGGCTGATCTGCTGCTCGGTCAACTTGGCAGGCCGTCCACCAAGCCGTCCCCGAGCTTTCGCCGCAGCCAACCCCGCCAACGTCCGCTCGCACACCAAGTCCCGCTCCATCTCCGCCATCGCGGCCATGACATGGAAGAAGAACCGGCCTGCAGCTGTGCCTGTGTCGATGCCATCGGTCAGGCTGGCGAAGTTGATCTCTTTCGTCCGAAGCTCCGCCGTGAAGTCCACCAGTTGCCTGACGGTCCGGCCCAAGCGATCTAGCTTCCAGACAACCAGCGTATCGCCGGCGCGCAAATGCGACAGCGCGTCCGCCAGGCCCGCCCGATCACCGCGCCCGCCACTGGCGTGATCCGAAAAAATCCGTTCGCAACCGGCACGCGTCAGCGCATCGACCTGAAGATCGAGGCGCTGTTCGGCAGTCGAAACGCGGGCGTAGCCAATGAGCATGTCGCCATTGTCTCAAATCTCATCCGCACCTGTCGCTGACTCTTTAAGTTGCGACTGGCGCGCTCAATGATTGCTGCGCGGAGGCTGACTCAATATTCCGCGACTGACTCCAAAATCGCGCGATCAGACTCCAAAATGCGCGACTGATTTTTTGGCCCGTTTTGACTCTTAGGGGACCTTCGGGAGGTCTGCTCTAGGGACGTCGCGGGAGCTAAAGCTAGCGCATCCGTATCTGACTCAAGCGAGACCGTCGCACACCCTCTCACGCGTCGAATTGATCTGAGTGGTAGAACTGGTCTGCGGGAATATTTCATGATCGGAGTCAGCCTCAAGCGAAGCCGAACTGGAAATTTCAGCTAACCCGAGCGAGCGGGGCAGGCTTGGCCTGTCTCTTCACGTGGCGGCTAAGCCATCCCTGGTCGCTCATCGGAGGCTATTCGGCGCGGCAGCGGGCGATCGGAGCGCCTCGGGTAAGGCCAACCGCTTCAATAATAGCGAGGCAGGAAATGAGAGCTCGTGTCCCGCCAAGGCTGACCCTGATGCTAGCAGTATGGGCTAAGGGTGTCTTCGAAGCGAGGTGCTTGAGAGCACGGTCTCGCACGACGACGGGCTCCGCAACGTCGGACCGTCGCCACACGACGTGTCGCGGGTCGACGCCTTTCGCAAAGCCTGTTCCCAGAGCTTTCGAAACGGCTTCCTTAACAGCGAAGCCCTGCGCAAACGCAAAGCCAGGATCAGAGCTGGCATGGCAAGCGTCCCGCTCGCTGGAGGTGAAGACGCTGTCGATCCACATAGCCCCAAGGCCGTCGACAGATTTTCGTATCCTGATGACGCGACATAGATCGGTGCCCACACCCAGGATCACCGCTGTGCTCGCTCTTGCCATCGACTTAGGTGTCGACGCCAACGAACACCCGCCTTGCCACCACGAACCTGTTCGGCGGTTTCTCTCAAGATGCTGACCGGCGCGTAAGGCCTCACGTACACGCATCACCCGACGCATTGTAGATCGCGCGGCATTCACGGATGAGCTCAAGCGCCTCCATCTTATTCCACCTGCCGCCCGATCCCTCGTTCGAGCCGCCGCTGTCCAGGCGTGCAAACGTCGAGTTGATAGTAAGACCGCCCATGGCGAGCCCCGTCTCGCGGGCTATGAAGTATTGCAGTCGACCGAGGCCCACTAGGTTTCCCAAAAGACGTCGCACGTAATAGTGCGACCGGTAGGTCGCGTTAAAGCGGACCTTGCCATCATGAATCTTGATGCTCAAATGGCTCAAGCATGGCCCGCCGTACAGTCGCTTGCGGTCGGTCGCTCCGTCATAGATGGCGATATCGTCCTCGAAGGGTGATCCGTTGCCCAGTTCGAAGGACGCGCGATATTTGCCGTGCTGCTTGATCTTCTCGACTAGGTCCTCAAGGGGAACGTAGGTTTTGCCCGTCCCATCCTTCTGGCGCAAAATGCGGTAGGAATAGGACCCCCAGTTGCTGTCGCTCCTAGCCTTCTGGATGGCGCGGAGTTTCTCCGGATAGTCGCGGAAGACGCCACTAGCCCCGTTCCGGGTATACTCATCGATCGGGAAGATGGTCTCAGCGACCGTATGCAGACCGAAAGCCCCATGGGTCGTCAAGAAGGCGTCCACAGCCTTGTAGACCGCGGCGTCAGCCGAGGAAAGGACGGTTGGCTCTGCGACGTGTAAAAAAACATCGAAGTCCTCGGCCTTAGGCTGTGTAGCCAGGTATTCGGATGCGTTGAGCCAGACCTCTGGCGCAGTTGTTCCTTCGATCATCTTCATCGGCGTTTCCTAGGTCACCATGGCAGCTTCATGGAGCTGCCGTCTGACGTACGTTTGCGGTAGCCAGGCGTGGCCGTTGAGCCCCCATAGGTCGCCCCAGCTGTTGCGGATGAGCAAGGCAGACTGACCAGTGGTGGCCGCGCCATGACCTACGGCGAGAACCGCATGGCCGCCCCGCTCGATGACGGCGTTACCGTCGTCCACGATCCCGGCGGGATCAGGCCGATAGAATGCGTCGGTGATCACGAGGCCTAAGACCACGGGTCTTCCGGCATCGAGCGCGGCCACGATCCAGTCGAAGTCCGCTTGACCTGGTGTAAGGGTGGCCTTGTGGAACGGCGGCGAAATCGCGGGCACGGTCCACGGATCGACGGCCTGGGGCGTATATGGCCATGCCTGTTCCGGCGGCTGGCCTTCAGTCAGAAGGGCATCCGCGACAGCTGCTAGTGTAAGGCCTTTTGTGGCGCCGGTGACCATCCGCGCGGCACCTTGGAAGAACAGATATTCAACTGACAGATGCTCCACAGCGGCGATCTTGGCCTCGTGCGCGGACGATGTCGCGAAGGCTAGGCAGGAGTTTCTGTGGCCTTGGTGACGAACCGGATGAAGCTGGTTGCGTAGATCGACAGCGGGCGTGATCAAGTTAGAGCCCCTCTCCGCCGCCGCTCAGCGAGGGACAGTCCGCCAGCCTCGGGACCGTTCAGGGCCAAGCCGAGGGTGAACGAGGGATCTTCAATTGTGGGCGACCAAGGCTGGCGTTCCCGGAGAACAAGTTCGTCCACGCCGGACACCGGCGGACGGGCGATGACGGTCCGCAGAATTGGGCCGCCATAGTGCAGCGGATCCCGAGAGACTGCAGAGCTGTCTGACAAAACCTCGAAGCCGGCACCGACGAGAGATTCGATCTGCCACTGATATCCAGCCGAGGCCGCTTCCTTGAGCTCGATGCGTATCAGATCATCTGGATTGCCAAGAAGCTGCGCCCCATTGTCCTTTTCCGTCAGCCGCCACACGTCTGACCAGGACGACCCAGGTTTGAACTCGTCGCCAAGCGCGGTTTTCAGCTTGGCGACCTGCGCTTTGCGCAGGGCGTCGACCTCGCCGCGGGAAAGGATTTGGTGGCTGAGCAGGCCCCAGCAGGTCGCGTTGTAGCTCGCGCCCATGCGCAGCGACAGTTGGTAGACCGTCGCGGGATTCACTAGGTCATTGGCGACCGACCAACCCTGGTTGCGGATGTGATGCCTATAGAGCCAGCGGGGCAGAACAAATTCAGCGGCGAAGGCGTCGGCTGCAACTTCCTGCAGATCCCGACCCTTGCTCGGCGCGAGTGGGCCACGTTCCAAGATCTCTAGGTCAATACTGCCGCGATGCTCCATCACCGCGTGCCCCAGCTCATGGGCGGCCGTAAACCGCTGGATGTGGAGACCGCGCCGCGTGGTGATGAGTATTCCCCGGAGCGGAGCAGGCAGGCACAGCCCCAGCGCAGAGGTGAGTGGTTTAAACATCAGTGGTATGCCGAGATCCCCGATGGTCTCGAACACATCGACTAACCCCGCGCCCTCTGTCACTCGCCGACGGACGTCTAGCTCGGTGTGCAAGGCCTTGGCGGCAGCCGCGCCTTCCAGGCGCGTGGCATCGGCTGAGCTTCTAGCCACGGGACGGCGTCCTCGGCGGACGAAGCTGTAAGAACTGGGCGAATTGCAAAAGTTCGGCGCGGTCCTCGGGCGACAGATCCGTGGCCGCGCGGGCGAGAGCCTGCACGTTCTCCGGCAGCGGTTTGGCTTCGGTGACGCCGGTTAACGCTTCGATCGACTGGCCATATATCTCGGCGAACCGCGCCAGCTCCACGGCGTCGATCTTGCGCCGACCGTTTTCAGCCAGAGAAAGGGCGGATCGGGACAGGCCGACCGCGAGCGCTGCCTCTTCCTGCTTGAGTTCCAGATATTCGCGAGCCAATCGAAGCCGGTCGCCAATCTCCCGCCATCTGGCGCTCTCGTCGGTCATAGCGAAATCCTCACACGGGCTCAGGAATCTTGGCCGGCTCTGGAGCCTCAACGGGCTTCGGTTTGCGGACCTTGAGCTCGCCGGTGAATACCTTCTCCAGCTTCGGCACGATATCGGCGATCATTTCTGCGCAGCTGGCATATCCACCCGCCTTGATGATTTCCGGCGGCAGGTCGATGCCGAGCACCTTCTTTGTGATGGCCGTTGCATCGAGCACACGTTTGGAATCGATCGCCGGCTGCATCCCGATGATGGATCCGCCGGTTCCCGACGGCGCTTCCTCGGCGACGGCGCTATCGATCGCCTCAACCTCGTCCTCGAACCAGGCTTCAAGCTCGGACTTCAAGGTGGCCGCCTTCCCGGCGAACTCCTTCTTCAACTCGTCTCTGGTCGCGGTCATCCGCGCCTCCATGTTCGAATATCGAACATAGGTGAACCTCTCTGCGCGAAAAGTCAAATTGGTCAGCTGCCACCGATCAGATAGGCAGGTCCGAGATGTTCGATGCGGGCAGCGGTGTTCCAATCCTATTAGCAAACTCCTGATCTGACAGAGGCTCAAGGAAGACTGGTGCGTCACTCGCTGTGGCCGGATAGGCCGGCGTTGGGTTGGGTATTGAAAACGAAGGCGTGCCCACGCCGCCGGCTGCGCTCACCACAGCGCCAAAGGCGCTGACCGTCACAGACGCGACGTGATCGCCGCCGTAGTGACCAAACAGAGCGTAGGCGAGTATGCCGGCGCGGCGGCGAAGATGGGGGAGCATCAGATCTGCCGGCTCGATGCCATGGTCCTGAACCGCGATGAAGCCCGGCCGTGTCCTTGTGAACTGGTCCGCGGCCTTACGCAGCGCGTCGAGCATGGGTTTGGATGGATCATCCTCGCGCAGGCTGCGCATGACGACCACGCAGCCGCCTGTCGCAGTCAGGCCGCCGGACAGATGCAGACTGCGGCCGAACACGTTGGTGCAGGCGTCGTAGAGCTCATTCTCGTTCGAGATCGGTGTCGTTCCTAGAGCGCGTTCGAACGGTTGGCGTTGGACAGTGAAGCCAGACCCGTCGATCTGGTCTGGGCCGTCGGCGCTCAACACTTCGGCGGCGGCGAGACGCAACCTCTCCTGGTCGGAGGTGGCGGGCGAGAGCCGATGGTCCAAGGTGATCAAGAGGATATCCTTGCGATCCAGAGATCTTTGATCGACCAACGTGGGCTCGAGGGCATCGATAAAGCGATAGAAATCCTTCCGGTGAATATTCCGGCCGGCATCGGCCGACAGGCTTTTACATTCAACCTCGCCGACAAAGTCGCCCTGCTTAAATCTGTAGTCGAAGGGATGAGTGCCTTCGAAATCGGTGAAGGTCACATCACCGCCGCTGTCCATGATGCGTTGCGCTAGATCGAGCTCCAGATAGATGGCCGCGAAGCCGTTCTCGGCCTTGAGAGCGTCGCGGAGCCGACCCGTCATGATCGACTGTGCCCCGGACGAAAGTCGCCTATGCACCTCGACTGTCGTCGCGGCGAACCGTAGTGACGTAAAAATCAAACCGTCCACGAATTCGGGCCGAAGCCGTCCCTCCCTGGCGAGAACCTCTGCTTGGAATCCGACGGCCATTTCGAGCCAGTGGTAATCGGCGACGATTTTCCATCGATAAGGAGACCGGTCCTTTTCAATGGCCAGAATATCGAGTCGCTTCACCCAACGGGCCCGTCCCGCGAGGGCCATGAACGGCTCGATATAACCAGCCAGTCCATCCAGATCCGCAGGGATGTCAAAGCGCATACGTCATTCTCATGGGGAGGACGGAAGGCCACCCGAGGCCGCTTGCGATATTGCCGGGACCTTAACTGTCCTTGCGATAGGTCAGGGTGTGCGCCTTTAGGTCCGCGACGATGATGCCGCCGCGATTGTCGCGTAGTGCCCGGAAGACCCTGAACCCCTCCAGAATCGCGCGTTCCCACATCCATAGTGGGCGGCTTTCGACTTCATAGCCCTTCACCATGGCCCGGATCGTCTGCAGCAGCGCGAAATCCAGCGAGTTCGCGCCCAAGAAAGCCTGGCGCCGCACACCATGGGAGAAAATCCAGTTGGAAATGCCCTCCTCGGTAATCACGGCCCGGGCGCCGTCTTCGTGCTCGTCGACCACAGGCTTGCTCTTTCGCTTGAGGCGCAACAGAGCCCGCAAAACCGGGGACCACCCCAGTATGGCGGCATACGAAAGGTGGAAGACGTCGTGGTACCGGTAATAATCCTCAGACGAACTGTTGTCCGTCAGCCGGTCCCCGATGTTGACGCCGTTCCATTGCTG
This sequence comes from Caulobacter sp. Root343, assembly GCF_001425745.1. Classification (GTDB taxonomy): domain Bacteria; phylum Pseudomonadota; class Alphaproteobacteria; order Caulobacterales; family Caulobacteraceae; genus Caulobacter. The sequence goes on from NZ_LMDF01000007.1 coordinate 674,491, forward strand.
GATGACGAACCTCGTTCCCTTCTCAGTCCTCTTCTCCTTGAACCTCATCTCGATCAGGTCGGGGAGCCGCTCGTCCTCGTCGTCATCGGCGTCGAACCGCTCTCCCCAGTTCTCCTGAACAGGGTGGCGATCGAGAATTTTGTCGATGTTGCGCACCGCCGCGACATCGAGGCTGATGCCCGCGTCGTCGGCAGCTTCTACCAAGGCGTCGAAGACGCGGACGAGATCCTGCCTGAAGCCCTCAGCGTCCTGGTCGAGGCCTGCTGGACTCCAGCGATTGATTGCCTGGCCTGTGCAAACTGCCAGCGTGAGCAAGCGTTGCTCGGCCTGGGGCCCGACGACGGGTTCCTCGAACAGTTGGGTTTGCGCCTGGAGGTCAACGAAGGTGCGAGGTGCGGAGGGCCCTTTGGGCGATCCCGCAGCGATCTCCGACAGGGTCATCCCGGCCTTGGTGACCGCAGCCGAGAAATACCACAATACATCGCCCATCTCTTCGTGGGCTGAATCAGCATAGGATCTGAACGTATTCTGGTCCTTTTGCTTCTTCTTCATCTCGGAGAGCAGGCTGCCCACCTCGCCGAAGAGACCAAGTAGAACGAGGCTAGTGCTTAGCGCGGGGTTGTCCCCAGTCTTATCCGTGCGCTGAGCGAAGCGCTGATATTCATCCAGCCCGATGGGCCCGGGCGTTGAGGCGGACGGTTCGAGTTCGGTCCGAATGTCGGCAAGGGAAAGCGGCATTGAGGAGACCTATCGAGCGGGCTGGCTGTCGGCGGCTATCTGGGTGCCAGGCGACGAAGCTGTGATGACCACACTTGTATGGCGGCCGGCTTCTGCCTCGATCCATGAATTCGCCATCGCCATCGCCTCCCACGATATTAGTGCGGCCATCAAGCCCGCGAAGCACCAGAGCCAGAGTATGGCGTCCGGCGTCGTCTTCTCAGTCGCGCGTCCTGACCGACGCGTCAGGACAGAGCGCCCCGAGCCGTCGCCGAGCATGACCACGATGCAAAGAGCCAGCAAGGCTGCACCCGGCACAGTCAGGATCGAGGTCCGACCTATGCATAGGAGGGACAACCCAAGCGCGCCCAGAAAGAACGCGATGAAGACTGGGAACCAGCGACGCACCTTGAACACGGATGACATGCGCCTGGGCAGCGTATCCTTGGGCCTTGTGAACTCAGTGGTCTGCTGGTCAGGCATCAGGCTGTACCTCGTGGACGGTCTGAGCTGGAACCGCGGCGTTGGCCGTGGTCGTGCAGGTTCGGACCCCAAGTGCGATCAGGGCCGCCAGGACGAGAAGCGCTGCCCACCGTGTGATAGTGTGATCCCGCTCAATGGCGTGCAGACGTTCGATCAACCGTTCTTCGGTCTCGTCAATCTTCGTGTCGACACCTTTGAGGGTCAGTACTTGGCCAGACAAGGGGGACAAAAGGCTGCTGGGAATGCTGTCGAAGCCCGGCTTTTCCCTAACTCTTCCGGAAGCCCTGTCGAGCCCGGCGAATGAGATCATGAACCAGTCATCTCCCTGGCTGACATGCACGTCCAGCGGGCCGGCGTTGAAGACCGAGAATACGAGCTGACCTTTATAGCCCGGATCGACGTGGAAACCCGAAACATTGACCAAACCCCGCATCTTGGGGCCGGACCGAAGGCCGATGAAGCCTATCGTGTCGGCCGGAATCTGTACCTTCTGATGGGTTATGAGGATCGCGAACTGGCCGGAGGGGATGATGATGGTTTGACCGGCCGACAGCTGCTGCTTGGTCTTGTACTTGGGCGCGACGTCTTTGGAGTGGGGCGTAACGAAAATCTCGCTCCCCACGGTCAATCGGTATGACGCGGTATCGACCTTGCCTCTGTCAAACGGGAGAACAACTTGCTCGGCGCGGCCGCGCGACAAGATCGTCTCGCTGCTCCAGAACCCGACGGTGACGGGAGCAGTCATAGCGTCTTCCGCTTCGATCTGTTCATCCACTCCGCGTCCCCCTCCACAATTCGCCGTGTCGTAGCGCAAGCGGAGTTGTCAAACCATTAGTTGAGGGGGCGCGCTAGAGAAGAAATGCTTGCTCACCGGCCCAGGGTGCGACCGAAGCGAGGTGCGGCGGGACTGTCGGAGGGTTGAGTCGCCAGCGCGGCGGAAACATCGGCGTCCCGGGTCCGCGACCTGACGATTGGTAGTTCTGCTTGATCCGCTTTCGATCGTTGACGCCACGAACGCCGGGGTGAGCTACACGCGCATATTTGGAAACTTCGCAGAACAGATTCTGGCAGTCGATGAGATGCAACCGACGCCCAAACAAACCACCGAAATCTAACTCCAGTCGTTCAAATTCTCGATCCTGGACGTCGACCATGTGCTGGATCACCTCTGCTGGTGCCATGGTTTCGGCGTCTTTGAAACACTTGGCGATCCCATCGAGGGCCCCGGGACCGGCCACGACGAAATCATTCTCGTCGAAACTCAGCAGTTCGGAATAGTTCAGGTCGATCGCGTACTGGAACGCTAGGAACGGCCCGATTCCCGGGTATTGCCGGATCAATTCATAGACCGCGCGGAGCGTTGGGGCCTTTCTGACGCGAGCGGCTAGGTTGTCCTGCATCATGTTGTTCAGGAGCGTGAGATGGTTGGCGTGCTTTCGCGCGTGACCCAAGGCGGGAGCCGGCATGATGTAGGCGGCGGAGTAGATGCGGACGCTGGCGGCATAAGCCGAGTCGAGCACCTTGCAGGCCTCAGCGGCGTCAAAGCTCTGCCAAGAGATCGTTCCCAATTGCCGTTCCAGCAGTTCCCAGGTCTCGACCTTGTTGAACAGCTTGAAGAGCATAGTGCGGAAGAACACCTCTGCCGGGGCCTGCGGCCGATCGGACCGATATTGCACCTCGCGAATAAGGTACTGGCTGACGCGATCCGCAGCGCGATAGGTGTTGGTGAAACGGTGCGCTTTCAGAATCGGGTCCGTCGTCCAGGGGCCCACCGGATCACAGAGGCGACGTTCGTACATCGCCTGCCGTTCTGCGGCGAAATACCAGTACGTGTCGTAGACTTCAGTCGGCGTCATCGGCGGTCCCTAAGCGTCCGCGCTGGTTAGACGATTCTCCCACTCCACGTGGGCCAGAACGTCCTATTGATTACGATATCCCAACCGTGGATCAACGTCTGTCTCGGGTGTGCGCCAATTCGCCGTTGACGAGAAGGCGACGCAGCAACGGGCAATCAGCCGCAGTTTCATCCGGCCAAGTAAGTGGCGCGCCAGGCTTCAAGAAGGAGCGGACGTTTTGTGAGGGGCAGGGGTCTGGAGCTGCTCCAAAGGCATTGGCGCGGTTGTCGCTAGCGCATCAAGAGCTCGATACTTGATATCGAAATCCCCGGCCGAACGAGTGCTGCCTCGGCCTCGCCGCTCTCGGGCTTGGGCGACTTCATCCTTCCATCGACTGCCGGATAGGCGTCCTGGAAGAACGCCGTCCGCCCTCCGCCCTCCTGCAGTTCGCTGAGTAGTCCAATGCTTACGCCTTGGCGCAAGCGGGCCCGGCGATAGATGTGATTTCCGGCCTCGAGCGGCGCGAGAAGCGGAACTACCGCCTCCTCTCCGCGCCAAGTCTCGCCATGGGACACAAATGACTGCAGTCGCGCGGTATCCTCTCTGATGGCACCCTGAACCCGGTCGCGCTGACCCGGCCCCTCCAGCGCAGGGAGGCTTGCCGGTCGGTCGATCTCGGTGATCGCCACGGATGTCCGGAAAGCACCGGCCGCCCCCAGCAGTCGGCCCACTTGCATTCGGATGATCGGTTCGCGCAGTTCATGGAGTTTCACGGTCGAAGCGATCTCGACGGTCTCTTCCTGCTCTGGCGCCGGATCCATCACGGTCGTCTGCGCGCCGCGGGAGCTAGTTTCCAATGTCAGCAGCGAGCCAACCACGAGTCGCTGGCCAACTACCCTGCGCTCGGTAGCTGGGGTGCCGAAGACCAAGGAGCATTTCTGATCTTGGCCGGAAGCCATCGCTTTCGCAAGCGCGTAGTCGGAACTCTGTGTTCCCTTGATCTCAATGATATGCGTCTTGCCGCGCTGGTCGATGGCGGCGAAGTCCGCCATCTTCATTGACCCAACCTTTGGGGGCAGCCCACCGGACGACGCCAGCAGTCCGAGGCTGTTCATACGGTGCAGAAAGGCGCGTCCGTCAACGCAGGCGGCATAATCGAAGGCGCTGTAGAGCACGGACATTCCGAGGCCGACGCCGAAGTCGTCACTCGCGATTGCCTTCTGATGCGCATCGACTTCTTTCCAAGCGCTTCGGAACTTCAATTGCGGGCTGTCCGAGATGACGTGCAAATACCGCAGAAGCGGCCACATCCTGGCGACTCCGGACTGAATATTGAGCACTGGCGTCGTGTGCTCGCCAATACGAAGGAGCATCTCGAGCAAATGAATGGGATACGGCCCTCGCAAGGCCGCCAGGGGGCGCGGGAGAGGGTGGCTGAATTCCGGCGGCTGAGACCGCCAGCTCGGCGTGTCGATGTGAACCGCGATGGCGCGATTGAAGGCGCTCACTATTCCCCCCGAGTTGCGACGATCCTAGATGAGAGTGGATCGTCGGCTGTGTGTTGGCTAGGCGGCTGGTTGTGCCGGCGCGAGGTTAGGGGCGTCGCTTCGAGCGGGCAGGTGGTGGAGGGGCCTTACGCCGACTCGGACTGGATGTCGGCAGACGTCAATGTCGATGAACGCTTCTCGCTTTAGCGCCAGAGCCATGACCTGGATCGCTTCGGCCAAGAGGGAGGCGCTGCCGAAGTCCCCGGGGAGCGACCGTGGTCCCGACCACTATGGCAAGGGCCGCGACTTCGAGGGGCTTTTCGCTCAGCGCGGTTTGAAGGCCATTCAAACGGCGGGCAGACGGGTCGGAAGGATTTGACATGGGCGCCCCGAACGTGAGCTTCGACTAAAGCTCGACCATGGCGGCACTGCGGTGCAGATTCGCTCAATGGTGTCATTTGCTGAGGCAGCAGAGTGGAGGAGGGAGTATGTCGTCTTGCGTAGCCACACCCGCCCGACGGGACTGTGGTCCCGTCTCGTTCGCCCAATGCGCCACCTTGCGCGAAATGGTCGACCTGTTTCTGATCCTGCGAAAGGACCGCGTCGAACAGGAGCGCGCCTGGTGGGCCGATCCCACCCTGTCGCCGGAAGCAGCGTGCCGCCGCGCGCTGTTCGGCCTGGGCGGCGTTCGCGACACCCATCAGTGGATCTTCAGCGCGGCCGAGCTCGAAGCCATGGCCGAACAGGTCGCGCTGCACTCCGCGACCTTGGCCGCTGCCAAAGACTTTGAGGATCTTTACCGGCGGATCGAAGTTGCGCTGGGCCTGCGTCGGGATAGAAAGCCGCTTTTAGTCTACGACATCGCTCATCGGCTCGGCCACCGAATCGGACGCGAGCCCGAGCAGGTCTATCTGCACGCTGGACCAGAAAAGGGCGCCGAAGCCCTGAAGCCAGGTTTGGGGCGTCCGCGGCGCCGGCCACTGAGCGACTTTCCGAAATCGATCCGAACCCGCCTGGCGCCCGCCCAGGCGGAGGATTTCCTGTGCCTGGCGGCCAAGGCGTTGCGTGCCGACCTCTGGGACTAAATCAGGGCCTCTTGAGTAAGAGTTTATTTCGCTCCCGATCCGCTCATCGCCAGACCGCTGGGGACCGTGCTCGCTGCCTTTTCGAGGTCGATGGCGGAGTAGCCAGTCTGGCCAGCCCAATTCTAACGATGCGGCGCGCTGGACAACCTATACGATCCGAGAATCAAGCTTCACTCTGAAGCGATTTTTTGCGGATTGATCCTGGTGCCCGATCTCGACGATCTCGCTCTTTGGAACCACCAGCGCGCCGCGGTAGACGAGTGCGAGCGGTATTTCGCACAGGCTCCCCAGGGCCGGTCGGCGCTCGTCCACTACCCAACAGGCGCCGGCAAGACCGGGATCATGGCCGCGCTCGCCAGGCGGCGGGCTACGACAGCGCCGGTTCTTGTGGTTTGTCCCTCTGCGGCGCTGGTCGCGCAGCTAGAGGGGCAATTCCGAGCCGGCTTCTGGGAGAAGATCGGCGCGGCTGAAGAATGGCATTTCCGTCACACCGGGCTGCTGGTTATCTCCAAAGTCGACAAAGTCGTCGAACTCATCGGCGATGCCCAGGGCGAGGAGGTTGCGATCTTCGCCACGATCCAGGCCCTACAGCAAATCCATGCCGATGAGCTCGCCTACGCTAAGCTTGCAGGCCTGTTCGGCACTGTGTTCTTCGATGAGGGCCACCGTGAGCCAGCGCCACAATGGGCTCGGGCGGCAAGAGGACTCGGCGCGCCGACGATCCTCTTCAGCGCTACGCCTTACCGCAACGACCTGAAGGTGTTTGGCGTCGACCAGGACTTCACCAGCTTCCTGTCATTTGAAGCCGCGGCCGGGCAGGGCCTGATCCGGCCCGTCGTGACTGAGGAAATGGCGCTACCGCAGGACGCCACTGGGTTTGCGGCGGCGGTCATAGCCCGGCGCGACGAGCTCCTCGCGGCGGGGCGCATTCTCCCCAACCACAAGATGATCATCCGGGCAGACCAAGAGTCTGAGGTCAGCGCCCTGTTCTTCGCCTTCAGCCAATTGCTGGCTGGGCGCGGCGATGGCGTTCTGGCGATCCACGATACGTTTGACACCGAAGGGCCTCCGGGTGCCCAGAAGCTTGGAAAGGTCCCGGCCAATCTCTCGGAGCGGGCCGAGCGGTTCCTTATCCACCAGCACATGCTTACGGAGGGCATCGACGATCCCGCCTGCACAATGCTGGCTTTGTACGCCCCGTTCCGGAACGAGCGGCAGCTAGTTCAGCAGGTCGGAAGGCTCACGCGTCACCCCGGCCCGCTGGGCCAGGCTGCGCCGCCTGCCCTGGTGATTACCCGACCGTCGGACGGGGTGGTCTCCATGTGGAATCGCTTCCTTGCCTACGATCAGGCCTGTGTCGCGAACGGGGGACGTCCGCCGCTCCGCGACCAGGCATTTGTCGACCGGGTTCTCGAGGCCCTACCAGACCTCGACTATGTCGACGGCCAGTTTCGGCGGCGGGCGGATCTCGCGAATGACGGTATCCAGGCGGAGATCCGGGTTCCGTTATCGGCCGTGATATTCGAGACAACGCCAGCCTTCGATCTCGACGCCTTTGAGGCGGCGATCTCGGCCCAGCTGTCCGAAGAAGATCGTATCGAGCAGGCTTCTGGACCAATAAAGCAGGACCCGACCTGCAGATTCCACCTGTCGATCAGCCTGACCCAAAGCCCGCTTCTCGCAGAGTCGCTTTTCCAGACGGCATCTCTGGAGATCACAGCGTATGCTCACCGGAACGGGCGGCTCTTCTTCTATGACTCCGGCGGGCTTTGGGCCGACGAATTAGCGGAGATAAGGGGGCGACTGGGCCCGCGTCGACTGGGCGCGCTACTTCCCGCATCCAGCAAGGCGCTGACGGCGGTGACACTGCGCAATACCGACCTTGGACCGTTAGCTCTCCGCGGTCGCTCCTTCCAGGCGCCGTCCGTCACAAGGGCAGGCGTCTTCGTAGGCGAGCACACAAATGTGGTCACGCGGGCGACAGGGCGCCCGACGGATACGGTCCGGCGAACACTCGGGTTTACGAGCGCCCGCGTCCGCCAGGGCGAAGGGCCGCAGGCGACCCTGCCGGAGTTCTCCGCTTGGTGTACCGACGTCAGCGCGGAATTGGACGCCAACCCCGCGCCGTCGCAGCTGTTCGAGCGCTTCGCTAATTCTGTCGATCCGCCAGCGGACACTACGCCCCACAACATTTTGGTCGACCTCGACGCCTATAAGAATGTCTTCCGCACCGAGGACAATCGGATAGTGAGTTTCGACTTGGACAGCGCCTGCGCCGATATTGCGCTAGTCGCGGGCGGACCGGCCGGGTTCCTGCACAGGTTCGAGCTGATCGTCGACGGCAACCCGGTGCACGTCTGGATCCGGTGGGATAGCAAGAAGCAGAAGTACTGGCTGTCATCGCGCGAGCTGACCCAGTTCCACGACCGGTCCAATCCGAAGGTCACGCTGCTGCACCGACTGAACCGCCAGCAGCCATTCCGGATTATCCTCGAGGGCGCAACCGTCTTCGCATACGGAAGATTCTATTCAATCGACCTTCAGTTGGGGCAGGCCAACGGGGCGGGTGCCCTAGTGCTTGGGCTTCTACACGCCATCCCGGGGCTGCAGGCGATCACCTCCGAGAAAGGCAATCTGTCCGCTGCGGCGGCGACTTGGCCGCCGCTTTCCCTGTTTGGAAAGATCGACGAGGAGCTGCGAGCGCCCGGTCCGGGAGCGTTCGGCCGAGTGTTCGAGGCCCTAGTGTGCGACGACCTTGGCACCGAGGTGGCTGACTTCATCGGGGTCGATGAGGCTGGCGGCTCGCGGGTGGTTTTTATTGCTGCGAAGTGGAAAGCTGGCGTGCCCGGGGGCGGCGCGACCGGCATCTATGACGTCAGCGCGCAGGCGCTGAAGGATCTAGCCTATCTGAAGGCTGACGCCCAACCACTGCCGGGCGCGGCTAGGAAATGGGATGGCGACTGGATGCACACTGGCGGCCGGGTCCCTCGCCGGCGCGTAGGCCCCAATTCAGCCGCCTTCCGAAAACTCTTCCAGAAGGTACGCGGAAATCCAGCCGCGGGTCGCGAGGTTTGGATTGTTTTAGGCGGCGGGATTCTTTCGCGTGCTGCCGTCGTGGCAGGAGTCAACGCTCCCAATCCAAGGGCTCACACCCTTCAGCTTTTCCACCTTCTGCTGTCCCTTTATGCGGGATGCCAGTCCATCGGCGTGGATCTGAAGGTCTTCTGCGCTCCGTAGGCCCAATGTTTAGCCCTATTGCATGGGCTGCCGGCAGGCGTTGCCATGCAAATGAAGTGTATTTCACGTCTCGTAGATGCCAGCTGGACATCGTCGGAGTGCGGTTCGCGCAACTGACGTTCCGTACTTTCACTCTAGCGCAAGCTGACCGTTATGGGGCCGGGCGGCTCTTGTCGCCGGAGACGGAATGTCCGGAATCTGGAGCGGTCCAAAGGTCCGTTCATGGCGCAAATTGACTATGGCGATCACGTTCAGGCGCGCAGGAGTTCGATAACGGCGCGCAGGCCGGCCGAGATGTATTTGCGTGTCGGATAGTAGAGGTAGAGCCAGTCCTCGGGCTGGCACCACGGCTCGAGGCAACGCACCAGTCGGCCGTCGTCGATCGGGGCTTGGGCCCGGTTCTCCCAGACATAGGCCAGGCCCGCGCCCGACAGCGCCGCCTCGACCAGCAGTTCGTGATCGTCTGACGCCAAGGGGCCTGTCGGCTGAAAATCGATCGTCCGTCCGTCCTTGATGAACTCCCAGGCGTAGCGCACCCCTGTCGGATATAGGTTCTGCAAGCAGACGTGGCCCGCTAGGTCGGCCGGCGTCTTGGGCATGGGTCGCTGGGCGAAATAGGCCGGCGAGCCGACCACGGCGAAGCGCAGGCGCGGCTTGATCCGCACCGCCGTCATGCCGTCGCGCAGGCTCTCGCCCAGGCGGATCCCGGCGTCGAAGCCTTCCTCGACGATGTCGACCAGCCGGTCGGTGGTGACGATCTCGATCGCCAGGTTCGGATTGGCTTCGGCCAGCTGTCCGACCACCGGCCCCAGCACGAACGAGGCGATCGAGCTGGGCGCGTTGATCCGTACCTTGCCGAAAGGGGTGTCGCGAAACTGGTTGAGCCCGTCCATCGCCGAGCCGATGTCGCCAAAGGCGGGCGACAGCCGCGACAGCAGCATGGCTCCGGCGTCGGTCAGCGACACGCTGCGGGTGGTGCGGTTGAGCAGACGAATACCGACCCGGGCCTCCAGATTGGTGACGGCGTGGCTGATGGCCGAGGCGGTGACGCCGCGCTCCTCGCCCGCGCGTCGAAAACTCTTGTGCCGCGCCACCGCGTCGAACGCCGCCAGCTCCGACAGATCGGTGGTTCGCACTCGTGAATTTCACTCAGCATTGATCGGAAGATTTCCCATCTAATCCTGCGAGGTCGAAAAGCGCAAATCTCCTTTCACACCCGGGGCGGCGGCGACGCCAACCCCAGCTGGAAAAGGAGAAACCCGATGTCCGATTTCGTCCCGCCGGCCCACAATACGGCCTCGCCCTTTGCCGACATGCGCGGCCACCACGTCGCCGTCCGCACCCCCAATCTCGAAGACGCCAAGGCCTTCTATGTCGGCCTGCTGGACTTCCGGGTCGTCGCCGAGTGGGCCTATGGCGACGAGAGCCTGGCCTATCTGGCGCCCCCGACCGATGATCATTTCTACATCGAGGTGCTGGGCGGCGGCGAGCCGGCTCCGATCGAGGTCCGCCCCTACGCCGATCTCGGCGACAGCCTGAAATACCGTGGCTACCACCACTTCTGCCTCAACGTGACCAGCGTCGAGGCGACGGTCGAGACGCTGCGCCAACGCGGCGTGACCATCGTCACCGAGCCGTTCGTGCTGGAGGCCATCAGCCGCAAGCTCGCCTTCTTCTGCGACCCCTTCGGCAACCTGATCGAACTGGCCGAGGTGCTGCCGTGAGCCGCGCCCTGCTGATCGTCGGCGCCGGTCCCGGCATCGGCGAGGCGAGCGCCGAGCGGTTCGGCCGTGAAGGCTGGACCATCGTCCTGGCCGCCCGCAGCCCCCGCACCCTGGACCCCATGGTCGCGCGACTGATCGGCCAGGGCGTCGACGCCCACGGCCTGGTGATCGACGCCACCGACCCTGAAGCAGTGCGCGCGGGGCTACGGACCGCCGACCGGCTGTCGGGCGGGCTGAGCGCGGTGCTCTACAACGCCGCCAATGTTCGCCAGCAAGACCTGTTCAGCATGACCGACGCCGAGATCGACAGCGATCTGGCGGTCAACGTCACCGGCGGACTGCATGTGATCCGCGCCGCCGCCGGCCTCTTTGAGGGCCGGGCAGGAACGATCCTGGTCACCGGCGGCGGCCTGGCGCTCGCGCCCCACGCCGACTGGGCCAGCCTGGGCCTCGGCAAGGCCGCGCTGCGCAATGTCGTGCAGGGCCTGGCTCCGGCGCTGGCCGAGCGGGACATCCGCATCGGTTTGGCCACGGTCGCCACCCTGGTGGCCCCAGCCTCGGCCGAGGCAGCGGGTGTCGCCGATACGCTCTGGGTCCTGGCGACCGAACCAGACGCCGGCTGGGAACGGACCTTCCCGGCCGCCTGACTCCTCTCGCTTCAAGAAGGAACACGCCATGCTCTCCCTGAGTCAGGCCCAGGCGGCGCTCGCCGCCGGCCAAGCCCGCGCCGCCGCCCTCGGCACCCCCGTCAACATCGCCGTGCTGGACGCGTCCGCCCACCTGAAGGCCTTCGGCCGGATGGACGAGGCGGTGCTGGGCTCCATCGACGTCGCCCTGGGCAAGGCCCGCACGGCCGCCCTGTTCGGCATCACCAGCGAGGCCGTCTGGGACTACTGCAAGCCCGGGGCGCCGGCTCCCGGCCTGGAACGTAGCAACGGTGGCCTGATGACCTTCCCCGGCGGCGTCCCCCTGCGTGACGCGAACGGCCGGCTGGTCGGCGCCATCGGCGTGTCCGGCGGCAGTCCCGACCAGGACGCCGAGATCGCCCGGGCCGCCGCCGCGGCACTCTGACTTCCCCAAGCCTCTCAAGACCAACCCAAATCCAAAAGGAACAAGACCATGACCAAGAAAACCATCTTGATCACCGGCGCGGCCGGCGGCTTCGGCAAGGGCGCCGCCATCGGCATGGCCAAGAACGGCCACGACATCATCGCCACCGTCCACGTCGCCTCGCAGGTCACTCCGCTACGCGAGGAAGTCGCCGCCCTGGGCCTCTCCGACAGGATCACCGTCTACCGTCTGGACCTGAACGATTCCTACGACATCCAACAGGCGATAGGCCTCGACTTTGACGTGCTGTGGAACAACGCCGGCATGGGCGAGGCCGGTCCGGTCTGGGAAATCCCGGTCGACCTAGTGCGCAAGAACTTCGAGACCAATGTCTTCCTGCCGCTAACCCTGACACAGGGCGTGGTCCAGAAGTGGGTCCGCGAGGGCAAGAGCCAGGGCAAGAAGGTGGTCTTCACTTCGTCGATGGGCGGTCTGTTCACCCCGGCTAACTGGGGAACCTACGTCTCGACCAAGCACGCCTTGGAGTCGGTGGCCGAGGCCATGCAGCAGGAGCTGGCCCCCTACGGCGTCAAGATCCAGACCATCAATCCGGGCGCCTATTACACCGGCTACAACGAGACCATGGCCGACAATCCGTTCCGCTGGCTGGACGACGCCAAGAACTTCACCAAGCGCGCCGATCTGCGGAAGGGCTTCGACGACTTCTTCGCCACGCCCGAGGGCAAGATGGACGCCCAGGAGATGGTCGACCGGATGATCGACATCGTCCCGGCCGACACCGGCAAGTTCCGCAACGTCGTGCCGCAGGTCATCGAGGACATGCTCAAGGACCATCAGCTGAAGGCCTGGGAAAACCAGATCTAGCCCGCCGATAGCGGCCGCCGGCTAGCGCCGGCGGTCCGTTCCCAGGAGCCATTCCCATGCACCGCACGCTGACCGCGCTCGCCGCGCTGGCCCTGACCCTGTCCCTCTTCATCGGAGGCGCTGCCATGGCCCACACCGACCAGACCAACACCGAGACCGAAATCCGTAACAAGGCCATCGTTCAGGCCAGCTTCGACGCCTGGCGGGCGGGGCAGGGCGGGCCGTTCGACCTGCTGACCGAAGACGCGACCTGGACCATCGTCGGCCAGTCCGACGCCTCCAAGACCTATCCCACCAAGGCCGCCTTCCTGTCCGAGGTGATCGGCCCGTTCAACGCCCGCATGAGCGTCGGCATCAAGCCGACCATTCGGGAGATCCACGCCGACGGCGACACCGTGGTGATCTTCTTCGACGCCACCGGGACCGCGCGCGACGGCAAGTCCTACGCCAACACCTATGCGTGGTTCTTCCACATGCGGGACGGCAAGGTGATCAAGGCCTCAGCCTTCTTCGACAGCGTCGTGTTCAACGATCTTTGGCGGCGGGTTACGCCGCTGGCTCAAGATTGACCCAGCAGAAGTGAAGAGGGCGAGGAAGGCAGCCGAATGTCTGCTTTCCGGCCTTACCGCTACGTCCGCTCCTGGCGCCGAGCCGCCGAAGCCTTCAGATTGTCGGCATGTCCGATCCGCTGTCTCCCGCCGCGCGTACGTCCCCCTCCACGGCCCGAAACCGCGATCCCATTCTGGAGATCCTGCGGACGCGCCTGCCAGAGAACGGTCTGGTGTTGGAGGTTGCGGCGGGCACTGGCGAGCACGCAGTTCACTTCGCTGCAGCGCTGCCCACGCTGCAATACCAGCCGACCGATGCTGATCCCGGCGCTCTGGATAGCATAGCCGCCTGGCGCGAGCATGCCGGCCTAGGCAACCTTCTGTGTCCGCTGGTGCTGGATGCGTCGCAACCGGACACCTGGCCCGTCGAACGAGCCGACGCGGTCCTCGCCATCAACATGATCCATATCTCGCCGTGGACGGCCACGGCCGGTCTGATGGCGGGCGCTGCGCGGGTGCTGCATCCGAGCGCCGGCCTGTTCCTGTACGGCCCCTTCATCGAGGGCGACACGCCGACAGCGCCCAGCAACATCGAGTTCGATCAGAGCCTGAGGCGACGCAATGTCGAGTGGGGAATTCGCCACCTGGACCATCTGGTCGCCTTGGCGGCTACCCATGGCCTTGGCCTTTCCGAGCGTCTCACCATGCCCGCGAACAACCTGGTACTCGTGTTTCGAAAGACGTAGCCGCTAGGCACGCTCGGCAAGGTCCGCTTCTTGGAGACGAGCCAAGGTCCGGTTATGGCGCTACGCCGCCGCGACGCTTCTCGCGCGCGGCGGCTTTAGCTTAGACCATCTCGCCGCGTAGAATGGCGGCGACCTCGTCATCCCTGAGCGGAGGCCCGATGATGCCCATCCCCGCCTCGTTGGCGCATTCGATCAGCGCATCTACGTCGGCGATTGTGAGGTCTCTGTCGACGATCCGCTCGAAGAAGGTCTCAAACTCCCCCGGCGCCACCGTCACCTGGAAGCGTACCGGCGCATCGCCATAGGCGCGCCAAGTGTGCGGCATGAGTTTCGGCAGCAGGATGACGTCGCCAGGGCCTGCCGTACGGCAGCCTGTCGGGGTCCAGAGCACGATGTCGCCCGACTGAATCAGGAAGATCTCGTCGTCCCTGTGGTGGAAGTGACGCGGGGGCCCAAATCCGGGCGGCGCCCGATAGTCCATGATCGCAAGCGCGCCTTGGGTGTGGTCGGGAGACAGGCGTGTCCGGGACGCCTCGCCCCAGGATGTTGTCGTAAAACCCTCGTCGGTCTCGGCATCCACCAGAAGATCGCCAGCGTCATTCGACTTCGACACAGTCGTCACTTTCAACTCCATTTACTGATAGTGGTCGCAGACCGCCAACACGCATGGCGCTGGCGTGAAAATGCCGAAGATGCGGCAGTCTCAATCGGTATTCAGCGCATCCGCAGGACTGGCTTCACGCGCCGTTCGTTGGGACGCGCACGCCTGTCATGGTTTCGCACAACGACCAAAGTCGATTGGCGACATTCACGTCGAGGGCCCAGGATTTCACGCCGTAGGGCGCACGACCCTCGGCGGGCACGACCGGCGCGATATCGCAGTCCTCCAGATAGACGCCGCCTTTGCCGTCCAGGTCTCGACTGACGGCCGCCCATGTGGCCGTCGCGCCGCCCTGCTGCACGGTCTTGTAGAGGTCGCCCTCGTTCTTTGGGCGACGCCGCAGGTTGAGAGCCTCCGTGGCATGCACCGCCCGAAGTGTTCCGGCGACCATGCGTCCGAGCGCGACCTGGCGGTTTGGCTTGTGGCCAACACCGCCCGCGGCAAAAAGGTCCGACGTGGGAACCGGGCCCGGCGTCGTGGCGAAGACCCGGATCTGCTTGTCGCGCCACAGCTCGTCTTCCTTGATCGACAGGAGGATCAGCGCCGTCTTGGACTGCGCGTAGGCGCGCATTCCCGTGTAGGGCGTATGATGGAAGTTGATGTCGTCGACCAGGACCCCGCCCGCGTGGTGACCCCGGGAGGCGACATTGATCACTCGGGCGCCCTTCGCCCATTCCAGCGCCGGCAGAAGCCGCACGGTCAGCTGATAGTGGCCAAGGACATTGGTCGCGAACTGTCGCTCGTAGCCACGATCGTCACGCTCGAGCGGCGTGGCCATGATGGCGGCGCTGTTGATGAGGATGTGCAGCGGTCGTCCGGACTGGACGTAGCGGTCGGCGAAGGCGTCGATCGAGGTGGGCTGCAGGAGGTCGACATATTCGACGCTGGTGTTGGCGATGCCGGACAGTCCGCGCCGCGCACGCTTCACATCGCGGGCCAGGACGATGACGCGTGCGCCAGCGCGAGCCAGGGCCCGAACTGCTTCCCGACCCGTGCCGCTATGGCCTCCTGTGATCACCACGACCTTGCCGCGCAGATCGACGCCCTTCACGACCTCCATGGCCTTGGTGCGATGACCGAAGGGCGACGGGATCCGGTGTTGTCGCGCGTCCGGAACATCAGGCGCGACATAGAGCGGAAGGCTCGCGGAGGGGTCGCCCAGCGCCTTGTAGAAGAGGCCGACGATCCCGCCATAGGTCGCGGTCAAGATGCCGGCCGTTGCCAGCGTGAAGATCAAGGTTTTCTGCATGGCGACAAGGTCGTCCGCCAAGCCGGTTCCATCAAGTAGGATGGATTTTCAGACCTAGTCTGGAAGAGCAGACCGCTATGAAGCGATGTCCTGGCCGGTTCCGAGCAGGCCATCATACTTCAGAGACCAGTCCAGCATCGCCCTGAGCGTTGGCATTAGGTCTATCCCTGCCTGGGAAAGCTCATATTCCACGCGCTGCGGTATTTCCGGATAGGCGTTGCGGATCACGATGCCGTTGGCCTCGAGGTTCCGAAGCTGCTCGGTCAGCATGTGCTGGGTGACGCCGGGAAGCGCGCGCCGCAAGGCGCCGAAGCGCGTCGGGCCCTGGATCAAGGTGCAGACGATCTCGATCTTCCATTTGCCGGTGATGGCGCGGATCGTGCGCTGGAATCGGAGGATGTCGGTCGCCTCGGGGCCTTCGCACCCGTCGCAGTCATCTCCGTAGACGCGCGGCTCGACAGTCTGGTCTCTCATTCGAACGTCCTGAAAATCCCCATGCGTCTGAACGCAGGACAGGAAACCTTACGTGAGGGTGTTCGGCCCACCTTGATGAGACCGAACATTCCCTATGCGAGTTGGCGCCGCGGCGCGCCAGTCAATGCGCCAGCGCCAGCGTGCTGGTGATCGCCGCGGCGACCGCCGGACGCGACAGGATCTCGTCGTGCCAGCGCTTAACGGCCGGGAACGGGGCGAGGTCCGCGCCAAAGGCTTGGTGGCGCCAGATCCATCCGAAATGGGCGATGTCGGCGATCGTGTACTGGTCGCCCGCGACGTAAGGGTTGCGCTGGAGGGCGCCGTCGAGAACGCCCAGCACGCGTTCCACTTCCTTGCGCGCCGCCGTGCGGACGTCGCCTTCGGGCGTCTTGCGCATCTCGAGCAGGAAGGCCTGCAGGAAGGCAGGGCTGGCGGCCGAAGCGTGGAAGAAAAGTTGTTCGAACACCTTGCCCCGACGCTCCGGATCGATCGGCAGCAGTTGGCCGGTCTTTTCCGCGAGGTAGACGAGGATCGCCGCGGACTCGCTGAGCACGAGGTCGGCGTCGCCGGCCGGTGAACGGTCGATCAGGACCGGCACCTTGCCGTTTGGATTGAGGGCCAGGAAGGCGTCGCTTCTTTGCTCACCCTGGCGAAGATCGACGGGGACGAGGCTGTGGGGCAAGCCCATCTCTTCAGCGGCGATGGCGACCTTGACGCTGTTGGGCGTCGCGAAGGCGTGGATCTCGAGCATTGGGAAGTCTCCTTAATGATGCTGGCCGGAACGGTGCTGGCCGCTCCGGCCTGTTCCTCAGCCGCGGCGAGCGTCGAGGCTGATGCGGCCGCCGCCGAAGGCGACGACGTGCAGAAGGCCGCCGGCCATCGCGATGTTCTTGAAGAAGTGGATGAACTGGTTCTGGTCGCCGAGCGCGTTGTGGAAGACCGCCGCGGTGACGAGCGAGAACAGCGTCAGCACGGCCGCGATGGCGCGGGTGCGATAGCCCAGCAGCAGGGCCAGGCCCCCAGCAAGCTCGACAAACACTGAAAGGCCGAAGGCGACGCTGGGCATCGGCAGGCCGACCGATTGGATGTAGCCGATAGTCATGGCCGGCGCGGCGATCTTCGATAGGCCCGACAGCAGGAAGATGGCGCTGATCATGCCGCGGCCGACGAGCGGAACCAGGGTAGAGGTCAGGTTGGAAGCCGTAGCGTTCGGCGCATCGGCAAGGGTCCGGGTATTCATGTCTTTGATCCTTGTTTTGGATTGCAGAGGCTGTGTCCGGGCGTGAGGGGTCATGCCGCCGATCCGGACACGGGCCCGGCGGCACGAAGGCTGTTGGAAGGCGTGGGGAGCGCGGGAGCCGAAACGCGGTGGCGTTTAGCCGCCGCGGACGGTGACGAACGCCTTGCGCATCTCGCTGGCGAAAAGCGCCGGCTGCTCGAAGGCGGCGAAGTGGCCGCCGCGATCGACCTTGTTCCAGTAGATCAGGTTGGGCCACAGCGCCTGCGCCCAGGCCTTGGTGGTCGTGAAGATCTCCCGCGGGAACACGGTCGCCGCCATCGGCAAGTCGATACGACCGGCGTTCACGCCACGGCCGTTGCGCGCATTCTCCCAGTAGAACCGGGCGGAGGAGGCCGCCGAGTCCGTGAACCAGTAGATCGAGATGTCGTCGAGCATCTCGTCCAGGCTCAGGGCGTCTTCCGGGTCGCCGCGATTGTCGGTCCAGGCCTGGAACTTCTCGTAAATCCAGGTCGCCAGCCCGACCGGCGAGTCGGCCAGCGCATACCCGATCGTTTGCGGCCGGGTGGCTTGTTCGCGGAAGTACCCATGGCCATCGCCCGTGAAGCGTTGGAAGGCCTCGATGGCGCCCCGTTCCTCGGCGGTCGGGTGCTCGGGCAGGTGCTCGGGAATGACGAACTGCCAGTTCACATGCGCCGCGGCCAGGCCAGCAGGACGTTGATGGGCGAGCGCGTGGGTGACGCCCGAGCCCCAGTCTCCGCCTTGGGCGACCCAGCGGTTATAGCCAAGCCGCTGCATCAGGGTGGCCCAGGCGCGGGCCGTCCGCTCGACCGTCCAACCGGTCTCGGCCGGCTTATCCGACCAGGCAAAGCCGGGCAGCGACGGGATGACGACGTCGAACGCGTCCTCGGCGCGACCGCCGTAGGCGGTGGGATCGGTGAGCGGTCCGATCACCTTCAGGAACTCGACGACCGAACCGGGCCAGCCGTGCGTTAGGATCATGGGAAGCGCGCCCGAATGCTTGGACCGCACATGGATAAAGTGGATGCCCAGGCCATCGATCTCGGTGCGAAATTGCGGGACCGCGTTGAGACGCCGCTCGAAGCGCCGCCAGTCATAGTGGTCACGCCAGTAGGCGACCAACGCCTTGGCCTTGTTCAAGGGTACGCCTTGCGTCCAGTCGGTCACGGTCTCCTTTTCGGGGAAGCGAACCATGCGCAGGCGTTGCTTGAGATCGTCGATCGCCGCTTGCGGAACGGCGACGCGAAACGGGGTGATGGCGGCTGTTGCGGGCGGCGTGATGGGCGCGCCGACATCCGCGCGGACCTCCGATGAGAGGCCAGCCAGTGTGACGACCGCCAACCCTTCGGCCAGACCGCGCAGGGCTTGCCGGCGCGAGGCTGAGGGGAGGTTGGGGGAGAGCGGATTGAACACGGGGCAACTCCTTGCTGCCGGGGCTCGCCCTTGAGGGCGAGCGCGTTGTCGGGAACGCGGATCAGACCGCGGGCTGGGCGCTGGCCCGTCGAAACTCGTCCGACGTCTCGTCGAGGAAGACGTAGAGCGCTGCGATCTTGCCATCGCGAACGATCAGGACGTCCCAGCCGGTGTATTCGAACGCCGCGCCGCGCGGACCCGACCCCCAGGCCAGGCGCCCCGCGTTGTGGAGCACCTGAGGGGCGCCATGGGGCGTATAGACGTAGTGCGGATGCGTCGCGCGCAGGTCGCCGGCGAACTTGTCGATCGCCTCGCGCCCGACGATCGCGCCGGGCGGCACGTAGAGGACCGCGTCCTCCGCCCAGAGTTCATCGATCGCCGCGCGGCGCTTGTTGTCATCGCCCTCGCCGAAGACCTCCTGGAGGTTTCGGTTGAGCAGTTCGCGGATACGCTCCGCCGATTCCATGGACTGGATCATGATGGTCTCCTTGGAAGGGAGCCCGACCTCGGGCTGCGACATCGCCCCGAGGCCGGCTCTATGATGGCTCAGATCTGGGCTTGGCCGCCGTCGACGAAGAGCTCGATGCCATTGATGAAGCTGGCGTCGTCGGAGGCCAGGAACAGCACCGCCTTGGCGATCTCGTCGGGCTGGCCGACGCGGCCGGCGGGGATCAGGCCGGCCAGATAATCCCGGGTCCCTTGCGCCTGGTCGCCGCCGCCGAACAGCTCATCCAGGCCGGCGGTGTCGGTGACGCCGGGGCTGATCGCGTTGACGCGGATATGGCGATCCTTCAGGTCGAGCATCCAGTTGCGGGCGAAGTTGCGCACCGCCGCCTTGGTCGCGGAATAGACGCTGAACGCAGGCGTGCCCGAGATGCTGGTGGTCGAGCTGGTCAGGATAATGGACGCGCCGTCCTTGAGCAGCGGCAGCGCCTTCTGGACCGTGAACAGCACGCCTTTCACGTTGGTGTCGAACGTGCTTTGATAGTGCTCCTCGGAAATGGCGCCGAGGGGGACCATCTCGCCGCCGCCAGCATTGGCGAACAGCACGTCGATCTGGGCGTGCTTCTGCTGGATGGCGTCGTAGAGCCGGTCGATGTCGGCCAGTTTCGACATGTCGCCCTGAACGGCGGTGACCTTGCCGCCGATCTGCTTGATGGCGGCGTCGAGCGTTTCCTGCCGGCGGCCGGTGATGAACACCGAAGCGCCTTCGGCAGAGAAGGCCTTGGCGGCGGCCAGGCCGATACCGCTGGAGCCGCCGGTCACCACCACGACCTTGTTGCTGAACTTGTTCGTCATCGTCTGAACTCCTTGGGGCCGGCCGTGCGCCGGTGATGGCGAAGAGATGCAGTCAGAACGATGATGCTTGTAGTCAGCAAATATGGCACTTAGCGTTCTATTGGAGGAACGCTGATGCGGATCGACCTCAACGACTATGCCTACTTCGCCGAAGTCGTGGCCCACGGCGGCTTCGCCGCCGCCGGGCGCGCCTTGCGCGAGCCCAAGTCCAAGCTCAGTCGAAGGATCTCGGGCCTGGAGGAGAGATTGGGCTTGCGCCTTATCGAGCGGTCGAGCCGGCGGTTTCGCGTCACCGACACCGGCCTTGCGTTCTATGAGCGATGCCGGGCCATGCTCGCCGAGGCCGAGCAGGCTGAGGCGCTTGTCTTGCAAGCCCAGGCCGAGCCGCATGGACGGATCCGTTTCAGCTGCCCAACGGGCATGCTGCAGCCGATCAATGGCCTGATCTCGTCGTTCCTCGCGCGCTATCCTCGCGTGCGGCTGCAACTCGTCGCGACCGATCGTGCGGTGGACTTGATCGAGGAGCGCATCGATCTGGCGTTGCGCGTGCGCACAAGCCTGACCAGCGACGCCGCGCTGACGATGCGCTCGCTGGGCACCTCGACCCGTATCTTGGTCGCCAGCCCGCAAATGGCCAGCCAGGTGGCGAGCATTGAGCAACTGGCCACGTTGCCGGCGCTGGCGACGAGCGACTCGGCCGACGATCTCGAGTGGCATCTGGAATCAGACGATGGCCGCGCCCATGTCGTCCGCGTCCAGCCGCGCATGGGCTGCGAGGCTATGACGACCATACGGGACGCAGCGATCGACGGCCTCGGCGTGGCGATCTTGCCCGATCACGTCTGTCTCGAGGCTTTGGAGGCCGGGCATCTGGTGCGGGTGCTGCCGGCCTGGCGCGGGTTTCAGGGCATCGTGCATCTGGTCTTCACGACACGCCGTGGTCTCTCCCCCGCCGTTCGAGCCCTGATCGATCATCTCGCGGCCGGATTTCCGCGCGATGTCCTGAGCAAGCGAGCTTGAACCCATACAAAGGGAGGGCGGCAGCACACGAGTACTTGGCTACCGGCGAACACCTTTGCGGAAGCAGGATCAGCGCTTCACCGGCGGTGTTGAAGGTCAGCTTCTTGGAGGCGCACCAAGGGCCGCTCCTGGCGCGACGTGGCCCGTCGAGACCGGCAGATTGGAAAAAGGGTCGTTTCAGCGCTCCTTGGCCATTCAGCGCGCATTGGCGGCCAGCCGGCCGGCGAGAAAGCTGCCCGGCGGGTCACCATCAAGCTCGGATCAGCACAGATTCTAGCTTCCATTCGATCCAGCGCCGCCTGATCGAACAACCGGTGGATGGTTTGCTGGCGCCGCGCGTACATCGGCTCTTCGGCCGACAATCCATGCTAGGTCTGATCAATTCCTTTTGCGGGGGCTGCCATGAAATATGGGATGATCAATGCGATCCTACTGCTCTTCGCCGTCACCTTTCTCCCCGCCGGTGGCCATGCGCAGGATGTGCCGCGAGCCATTTCGACGGACCCGATCCGCGATCCGGCCTTCCCCCCGCGCAAGGAGGTCATTCATGTTCCGAGCGGCGGGACGATCATAAACGGCGTCGTCTATACGGCGTCGGGGCCGGGGCCTCACCCCACCTTCGTGTTCTTCCATGGCCTGCCGGGCACTGAGCGCAATCTCGATCTGGCGCAGGCGGTGCGCAGGGCGGGCTGGAACGCGGTCACCGTCAACTATCGCGGTTCCTGGGGAAGCGGCGGCTCCTTCCGGTTCGCGCACACGCTGGAGGACGCGAAGGCGACGCTTGCCTTCGTTCGCGATCCGGCGAACGCCAAGATGCTCGGCATAGACACCAGCCGCATCGCCATCGGCGGCCATAGCATGGGCGGCTGGGTGGCGGCCCATACGCTGGCGGATGACCCGGCCTTGCTCGGCGGTGTGATTTTTTCATCGGGCGACTTCGGAGAGGTGGGCGCCAACGCCCGCGCCAATCATGCCGCGATCGCCGCCCGCATGAACGGGGTCCGCGAAACCCTGGTCGACGTGACCGGCGACAGCATGGCGGACGAACTGGCGGCAAACGCCGACGCCTGGTCCTTTAAAAAGCTCGCGCCTCGCCTGGCCGGCCGACGTCTGCTCATTCTCTACAGCGATGACTTCGCGAAACATTATTCTCTGACGCTTATCGAGGCGATGAAGCAAGTGCCAGGGTCCCGGGCGGTATCGGCCTACACGCCGACCGACCATGATTGGTCCGACGCGCGTATCTCCCTCGAAACGCAGGTCTTGAACTGGCTGGCGAGCCTGCCCGCAAGTCGTTAGCAACTAGGGACGCATGCGCCCCGCCGCGCAGGCAAGCTGAGGGTTGCAACACAGGGCTTGGTCCCGCCGCCGCGCACGACAAGTGCGTCCAAGCGCATCTGACAGACACTGCCCTGAATGCCGCGTTCTTGGATCGATGGCAGAGTCCGCTCCTGGCGCGATCCAGTCGATCCGCGGCGTCCGGGGCGGGACGAGGGAACTGTCTCTGGCCATGCCCGCGGCGATGGGCACCGCCGGCGACGTTTTAACTTCGCAACGTATGCGGGTTCAGGGCCTCAGGCGATGACGCCGGCGTCATGTGCGCCGATGCCGGGCGGGATCGCGGCGGCAATCATGCAGACGACCCCGCTCGGCGCGAAGTCGATCGCTGCCTCGCCGCCGAGGGCGGCCGAGAGGCTGCGTTCGATCAGACGGGAGCCAAAACCGCGCCGCGAAGGCGGTGTGACGCGCGGGCCGTCCTTCTCTTCCCACCTCAGGCGGATGACGTCGGCCTCCACGGTCCACAGAATGCTGAGCCGCCCCGCCGGCGCAGACAGCGCGCCATACTTCACGGCGTTGGTGGCCAGCTCCTGCAAGGCCATGGCCATGGCCAGCGCCATGCTTGGCTCCAAGCGAACGCTGGGGCCGCCCGTGACGATCCGGGCGCCATCCGGCCCGGCATAGGGCGATATGGCCAGCGCCACGATTTCGCTGAGTTCGGCCCCCTCCCAGCTTTCCCGCGTCAGGACGTCATGGGCCCTCGATAGCGAGATCAGCCGCTCTTCGAGCGCGGCGCGTGCTTCCTGCACCGTCGCGGCGGCGCGGAGGGTCTGGGCGGCGATGGATTGGACCGTCGCCAAGGTGTTCTTGACCCTGTGGTTCAGCTCGTTGATCAGCAGGCTCTGCTTTTCGTCGGCGGCGCGCTGCTCGGTGCGGTCCCGGAGGATCTTCAGGAAGCCGATGTGCTGCCCGTCGTCCCTGCGCAGCGGCATCATCAAGGTATGGGACCAGAACGGCGTCCCATCCTTGCGCACGTGCCAACGTTCCTGCTCCGCCCGGCCGCTTTCCAAGCACAGCGCCCTTTCGCGATCATCGGCGTGGGATGCTTCGTCGTCGGCCGTCCAGATCGCCGGGAATGCGTGTCCGATCAGGTCACTGGCTTGCCACCCCAGGATCTGCTGAGCGCCGGCGTTCCAGATCGTCACCTTGCGATCCAGATCGATCGCCATGATCGCATAATCCCTGACGCCTTCGAGGATCAGGCGGTAACGCTCGTCGCTTTCGCGGTGCGCCGCCTCGACCGCCAAGGCCGACTTGGCTTCGGCGACCTCGCGGGCCTGCCCATAGGCCGCGGTCAGGTCAGTGAGCACCCCACAGAGGAACGGACCGTCCGGCGCGTCCATTCGGGTCAGCGATAGCTGGGCGACGATCGTTTCGGCGCTGTCCTGGCGCGTCAGGAAAAGCTCGGCCTTGCCGCCGGTCTGAAGGAGTTTTTTCAGGTCCGCCAAGGATTGCGGCTTCACGAAAGGCCCGAGCCCCGCGGCCATCAGAGCGCTTGGCGTGGAGCCCAGCATCTCGGCCAGGGCGCGATTGCCGTAAAGCACCGCGCCGTCCTGGCTGATCATCAACGCGCCCTCGGTCATCTGCTCGATCAGCAGGCGATAGGAGCGATCGGCGGTCTCAAGCGTGTAGACCTTGCGATTATCGGGCCCCCCGACCACGACGGCGTCCACTTCGCCATTGCGGATAGCCTCCAGGGTTTCCAAGGCTTCGGCCAGCTGTCGCCGAAGCTCCAGGACCTCATGTTCGGGTGAGGTCGTCGCCGGCGCGGCGGGAAAACTACGTCGATCCATCGCCGCCGCCTTTCGCGGGCAGGCCAAGGCCGCGCAGCACGCGCTCGGTGTCGGACAAGTCGCCGATGATCCGCTGCACCGGCTCGGGCTGCAGCTTGATCAGAGTCGGCGCGGCGATGATCTGGTGCTCGCTCGCCGCTTCGGGGTGCTCGTAGACGTCGACGATCTCCAGGTCGTAGCTGTCGGGTAGTTCGCTCTCCAGCACCCGCCGCAGGTTCGTGATCGCCCGGGTCGAGCGTTGCGTCGAGCCAGTGACGTAGAGCCTCAGCACGTGCTTGGCTTCGGCGGTTTCGCTGTCGCCGGGACGGCTCATGATGTTGGCCTACTGTAGTCAAGTCCGATGAGGAACTTGTCGGGGTCCGACAGCGTGCCGATCATGCGCTTGAGCGGCGGCGGCAGGCTGCGGACCAGTGTGGGAATAGCGATGATCTGATCCTGGGCGGCGAGCTCGGGATTCTCGGCCAGGTCGAGCACCTCGATCTTGTGGCGGCCCGGCAAGTGCGCGTCGCAGAGCAAGGTCAGGTTCCTGATCGCCGCCAGCGACTTGGGCGTTTGGCCGGCGACATAGAGCCGGAAATGGAAGATGCCGTCGTCCGAAATCTCAGCGCCATCTTCACCCATGGGATCCGGCGTCGTGGGCGAGGTCATGCGGTCGCCCCGCGGCGGGTCGCCGCCGCCGACCGGCTCGCGGTAAGGATCTGCTCCTTACGTTCATCGACCGTCTCCAATGCAAGCAGTTCAGCTTCCTCACGCTGCAGCGCCTCGCGGGTCTCTGCGATCTGCCGTTCGGCGGCGCTCTTCTTCTCGGTGAATTCGCGCTTGCGACGATTGACCTCGTCGCGACGCTCAAGGGTCGCTGCCTCTTCCTGCGCTTCCTGAACGATGCGGGCGCTGCCAGTCAGCACGCCATGAGGCCCGATATAGGGTTCGATCAGGGTGACGCCGTCGGAGCCCAGGCGATATTCGCGGATCTGGTTGGAGTGGCTCATCCCACGCGCCTTGAGCACGAACAGGCCACGGTTGCGCTCGCCGTTGGCCTCCAGATCGTGCAGACCCACCCAGACGTCCATCAGCGAGGACAGGCTTTGTTCGTTGCGGTCGTCTTGGTCGCCATTGACCAGGTTGTTGAAGACCACGGTGATGCCCTTGACCTTGAGGTAGTCCACCAACCTCAGCAGCGTGGCGTGGATCTCGCTTTCCGAGCCCCGGAACGCGGAGATCGGGTCGATGACGACGACCGCCGGATCGAACTGGTCGATCTGGCGGATCATCAGCACCAGGTGCATTTCGAGGCCAAAGAGGCTGGGCCGAGAGGACTCAAAGCGCAGCAGGCCGGCGGTCACGTGTGAGTCCAGGTTCAGACCGACCGAGCGCATGTTCCGCACAATCTGCTCGGGTGATTCCTCAAAGGAGAAGTAGATCGCCCGGTTCCCCGCAAGGCAGGCGGCGTTGACGAAGTGGGACCCGAAGGTGGTCTTGCCTGTCCCTGAAGGGCCAGACAGCAGCACGCTGGAGCCGCGATAGAAGCCGCCGACGCCCAGCATGGCGTCGATGCCGGCGACGCCGCTGGAAACGACCTCGTCGGAGATCGAGTGCGAAAGCCCCGCCGAAGTGACCGGCAGGACGCTGATGCCGCCCTTGTCGATCAGGAACGGATACTCATTGGTCCCGTGGGCCGAGCCGCGATACTTCATGACCCGCAGGCGGCGCGTGGTGATCTGCTCGTCGACCCGGTTGTCGAGCGCGATCACGCAGTCGGAGACATACTCTTCCAGTCCGTGACGGGTGAGCTGGCCTTCAGGCCCACGTTCGGCGGTGATCACCGCGGTGACGCCGCGATCCTTCAGCCACTGGAACAGCCGCCGAAGTTCGGACCGTAGCACCGGACCATCGCCAAGTCCGGAGAACAGCGCCTCCAGAGTGTCCAGAACCACGCGCTTGGCGCCGATCTTGTCAATGGCGTGTCCCAGTCGAACGAACAGGCCTTCGAGATCGTACTCGCCGCTCTGTTCGATCTCGCTGCGTTCGACCCGGACATAGTCGATCACCAGCTTCTTGTCGGCGATCAGCCCCGGCAGGTCGTAGCCCAGGGAACTGACGTTATCGATCAGGTCGTCGGCCCGCTCCTCGAAGCTCATAAAGACGCCCGGCTCGTCGTAGGCGGTCGCGCCCTTGACCAGGAAGGTGAGGGCGAAGAGCGTCTTGCCGCACCCCGCGGCGCCGGCGATCAGCGTCGGGCGTCCGGCTGGCAGGCCGCCAAAGGTGATCTCGTCCAGCCCGGCGATCCCGCTGGCCGCCTTGCGAAGAGGATCGGCCGTGGTCGTATTGGGGGTCATGACGCCGCTGCCAGCTTGAAAATATCAAGCTTAAGTACAGGAGTGAGAGGAGAGAGTCGCGCAAAAGATCAAAATTCTGCAGTTTTAATCTGGAAAAATTATGCATGTGATCGAAAATATTCAAGTCTAGGTTTATCGTCTTTTCTTGGTGATGTTGACTAAACCCGATCGCGAACGCGGGCGCGTGGACCTGGGTTTCATGTGCTGGTCTGGCGAGATGCCCTTTCCAACAGGCCGCTGCGCTCGTGCAAGTGGCTCTGGACGCGGTTGCTACAGAGTCCACTTTTCGGAGACGAACCAACGTCCGTTAATGGCGCTGTCCAGAACTTGGCGGCCACCAAAATTGGGAGCCCAGAGCCAGGCGTCGTGAAGCTATTGGCTGGTCATGACGTGGTATGCATAGCTCGCTACCGTCGCGCTGAGGGCGGCAGTGAGAATCCAGAATATCCAGGGCGACGTTCCGTAGGTTTGTCGTCTAAGACCAGCGCGCTTGCTTGGCGACCTACGCCAGTCTCGAAACGTATGGTGTTCGGCGGGCGTAAGGCCCATTTTTAGTCGAGCATTCCAGGCTATCGCTTGGCGATCAGCCAAGCTGCGCTGCGCGAGCCAGCGCGTGAAGGCATTAAACCGGCGCGATCCGGGAACAAAGTCTCCACGACGCACTTCCCAAGCCTCAAGAGAGTGGTCCCAAAGCGGCTTCAGTTGCCAACCAATCAGGGTGGCCCACACCAGGAGCAGTACGGCGTATTCGCTAAACGGACCTCCCCAAACACCAGAGAGCTGCCCGCTCAGAAACTTGGCCAAGGCGCCGGCACCTCCAATAGTGACAAGTGCGAAAAGTGAGGGGCCGAGCAATCCCCATCCCTTCATTGGAGCCGCTTTCAACCATCGCCTAATATTACTTGCACCCCAAAACGACAGTACGAAAAGGATCGGCACAAGCGACAACGACGCCCAGGCTACAAGGCGTTGCTGGCTCAGAGGCGACGCCAGGCCCTCCTTCGCCAACCAGCCGAGGGCAAGGGGAAAACTGGGGGCCAATGCCCAGAAGGTTGTGACGCCAGTCACGGTTTGAAGCTCAACCCGACGCTGAAAAAGGCGGTGCATACTCTGGCATCTCCCCGAAACATAATCCGCTCTCGCTTAGGTTTTAAAGGAGAGCGATGGACGGTTGAGGTGGCGTTATCGGAGAAGCTTAACGCGTCTTCTTCATGCGGCTCAAAAGGTGTAAGTTTAGTGCTTAGGCTCACAAGGTACTATTTCCGATTGAATGAGCCACATTTTGAGCTAGCCTCTGCCTGACCCTAACTTTTGAGCCAGAAAGATGCGGATCGCTTACTATCGAGTGTCGAGCGACGATCAGAGCATTGAGGCGCAACGGCACGTGCTCGGCGGGGGCTTCGACCGCGAATTTTCTGACACGGGTGTGAGTGGCGGCATTCTCGCGGCTGCCAGGCCTGGCTTTGCCAAGCTTTTGGAGCAGCTTCGTCCGGGCGACGTTGTTTGCGTGTACGCCGTGGATCGGCTGGGGCGGGATGCGCTGGATGTTCAGGCGACGGTGCGACGCCTGGTGGACCAAGGTGTGAAGCTCGACATCCATGGGATTGGCACGATCGATGGGCGCGGAGTAGGGGAGATAGTTCTCGCCGTTCTCGCTCAAGTCGCGGACCTTGAGCGTAGGCGGATACGGGAAAGAGCTAACGCGGGCCGAGATGCGGCTCGCGCTGCACTTTTGGCTACCGGGAAGACCCATCGAGGCAAGGAAAGCCTCGGGCGCCCAAGAAAAAACGATCCAGCCAAAATCATAGCTTGGCGCGCGGAAAACAAAGCCAGCATCAGCACCACGGCTGTGCGGTTTGGTTTGTCGGCCGCGACCGTAAAGCGTTATTGTTCTGAGAAAGGCCGCCCTAGCTAGCTGGCCGGCATATTGTTCACGCCCACAGCACGATTTAGGTTCGTAGCTGGTGATTACTCGGCTGCGCATCCAACGGATGGCCTAAAATGAACGTCTCTGCGGAGTTCGTGAATTGGCTTTTGCTCGGGGGAGCCGCGGTGTTCGCTCTGGCAATGGGCCTGAATTATCTGGCCCTTCTTGCGGCGCGGCGAAGAAGTCGCACCTCCCGCAAAGACATCGAAACGCACTGATGCGTTCGCGGGCCGTATATCAGTTTAATTTTTTGGCCCGGTACACCGCAATCGCCTAGCTGACAGTTGCTAGCGGGCCCGGTAGGGGGGCAAGGGGCAGCCACGATCTCTGGCAGTATCGTCAGACAGATAAATCGCAATGCGTCCCGAGGACGAACGCATATGCGCAAGCGATTGATCAATTGAAATTCTAGCGTATCGTCTAGAGGCACGCACGAATACTCGCGCGTCAACCTTTGTCAACCTAAGGGGCCGAATCCATCGCTAACAACAAGGCGGGAAAAGAAAAACCCAGCTTTGCGAGAGCTGGGCTATTCGTATTCTTCAGCAGTTCAACACTCTAAGGATACTCCCTCCACAACTTGGATCTGTCAAGCGGACGTTTGCGCCGAACCCTGGCGTGCGCCTGCTTAACTGGAGCGCGGCGATCCTCCGCCGTGGAGGAGAGGCATGTCTAAAAACGACCCACCTTTGCCGAGTTGCACCAATATTTCACAGGAAACTTTCGATCATCTCGCCCATCGCTTGAGATCACTGCAAGGTCTCCCAAAAATTGGCGAAAGAACGAGGCGCGATGTTGAGGCAGCAGCTTTAGAAACTGGCGTGCACGCGACCACAATATACCGCAGTTTAAGCCGAATAACGGGCAAGGGAACCGTCCAAGATCTATGCCCAAAACCACGAGGATTCCCAAAAGGGCGCTCGCGACTAAACGCGCGCCAGGAGGCCTTGATCTCGCAATACCTCCTATCGGACTACCTCAATGCAAGTCGACCATCCTTGGCAAAAGTCGCCAGGCGCATAGGGGGCGCGTGCGAGGATGAAAAGCTTCCGCGCCCAAGCCGCGCAGCAATTATCCGACGCCTAAAGAACCTCCCAAAGCGTACAGTTGTCCGCAAACGGTACGGCGCAAAAGCCGCCGAGCGCCAGACACCCCGACCCGGTCAATATGTCGTCGCCGAGCCGTGGGCGGTTTGGCAAATCGATCACACCCTTGCTGACGTGATTGTTGTCGACGCCGAAGGGCGGCCTATAGGCCGTCCCTGGCTGACAGTCATAATAGATGTCTGCACACGAATGGTTGTTGCATTCTATTTCGGCCTGGACCCACCTTCATCTATTAGGGTGGCGGCGACACTTGATCTAGCTATCTCGAATAAAGATCACTGGCTATCTGCCAGGGGGCTAGAATACTTGTGGCCCTGCGAGGGCTTTCCACGCCTTATGCACAGTGATCGCGCGAAAGAATTTCAAACAACCTCCTTACGCAACGCGCTTCTGAACCATGGCGTTGAGTGGTTTTTGAGGCCGCCCGGAGGGGCGCGGTACGGCGCGCATATAGAACGCCTAATTGGCACCCTCATGGGAGAGTGCAGGCTGCTTCCCGGAGCAACATATAACAATCCCAAGGCCCGAGGCAGCTATGACAGTAAGTCGGCAGCGCGACTAAACATAGACGACCTCGATAGGTATTTCTCACATCAGATTTTAGGCGTCTACCACAATACAATCCATAGCGCGCTGGGAAAAACCCCAATGCAGGCTTGGCTGGAAAAGGCCTCGGAGCAGTTGCCAAGGCATCCAGACGATTCCGAGAAATTCCGCTTAGATCTCTTTCCAGAAGAGGATCGGGTAATCACTAGGCAAGGAATAAGGTTGTTCTGCGACGAATATTATAGTCA
The DNA here is from genome assembly GCF_001425745.1 of Caulobacter sp. Root343. Taxonomy (GTDB): domain Bacteria; phylum Pseudomonadota; class Alphaproteobacteria; order Caulobacterales; family Caulobacteraceae; genus Caulobacter. Next base: position 704,956 of record NZ_LMDF01000007.1, read on the forward strand.
CGAAATCGGAGATCTTTATATATCTGGCGTGCGCGCGGTAAAAATAAAATACGACCCCAGAAACCTCTCCCAAATATATGTTCGTGACCCGCATGGTCGGTACTTAACGGTGCCCTACAGGTTTAAACGAAATAGCCCGCCCACTACCTTGTGGCTGTTGAAAACGGCCCGACGAACTATCCGTCAAACGGGCGTAGTTGAGCACGATCGTCATACCACCAAGTACGCCACCGAGATGGCCGAGAAGGTTGTCACTCAGGCCGCACGGAGGTCCGACAGGGCAGCCCGCAATATCGAGAGATTGAAGCGAGATCGTGGTGCAGCGGAAGGACTCTTTCGAACAGTCAAAGACGCCCCACGGAACGACGATGACTGGGGCGGCGCCTTTGAGGGGGAAGGGTAATGCCCGAAAAGGCGGTTCAACACACCGAGCCCTTTCCCCATCTGCACACCGAAGTTCGCCATCTGGCAACCGCGGATTTGCACGCACGAAGAGCCTGCATTCTGACTGACCGATGGATCAGTTACCCGGCTGCCGAAGACGTACTTTATCGACTTTTTGAGCTGCTAGACATGCCGCCGCGCGTGAGGATGCCATCCCTATTGTTTTGGGCCCATCCAAACATGGGCAAGACTTTCATCCAAAGGCATTTTCTCGAAATCTACTCGAAACGCGGGGAGGGGGAAAATGGTGCAGTGCTTTGGATGGAGATCAATGACGGGCTTACGGAAAAGCGTCTTTATCTAGATCTACTTACGGCGCTAAACGCGCCAGCACCAGACGCCACAGCGGCCCGTTTACAGTCAATGCTAATGAGGCATCTCAAAGCAAGATCTATCAACATGATCATGCTTGATGAGCTTCAACGCGCTACTGAGCTCCGGCAAAGAGATCAGCGGACGATCTTGAATGCACTAAAATATCTCTCAAACCAACTGTCTATCAGCATTGTCGGATTTGGCTCGGGAGAAGCGAAGGCGCTAATTGAATCTGATGATCATCTTTCAGAGCGGTTCGACGTCATTGAGCTACCAAAGTGCGGAAAAAGAGAAAAATGGTTGGTCGACCTAGTTCGAGCGCGGGTTGAATACTTTCCGCTTCGCAAAGCTACCAGCGTAGATCGCGCCATGATGGAATGTTTGCTTTTTCATTCAAATTTTCTTCTTGGGAGATTGATTCGTCTTTTGGAGCGTGCAGCGATAGCCGCACTCGACAACCAGGAGCATATCTCTGCGGACTTAATCGAAGCTGTGGCCACGCGTCGTCGGCTGACCGAAAATGGATGATGCCCCCAACGCGTCCTGCGACTTATCTGCACTTGCCCCACCAATTGAGGCGGGCGAAGCGATCTCATCGTGGCTAGCGCGCACAGCGGATACTCATTTGCTGACCCTCGCAGAGTTGCAGAGAGAGATTGGCGGTTCGATTGCCGCCTTGGATCGCGGAGACTTCACGCTACTGCCAAGAGTGGCTCGGATGACTGGCGTCTCCCTCGAAACTCTGTTCCGAATGGTGCACAGCCAATTTATCGCCGAGCCAGCTAGGCCAGGGCCACCGCCGCCCGAAACCTGGGCGGTGTGTCCAGAGTTGTCTCCGCGCCGATCAGGAGCAGGGAAGGGCGCCACACGTGCGGCGAACCTGGACGCATCCCCTCTATGTCTACTGCCCAGTCCATGAGACCGCCCTAATTCCTCACGCCAATAGTCCGATCAGCGTGGTCAGTCAGCTTGCAATTGCCGGCGAACGCGCACCAGCTCGAAAGTATAGCTCAACCCCCTTAAGCCGCTTTTATTTCGACGACCTTCGCGTAATAAATCAGATGCACGAGTATTTAGGATTAGAGTCCGGAGCAATAATTCCAAATCGCGCCGGATTATATTATGCTATTATTGATATCGTCGATGCATTAGCCACCAATATGAGAACGGACGGCTCGGGGGCTCTAGTATCGATGGTCGAGCGCCCAATGATGAAGCGACGATCACTTCCAGGCTGCAATCACCTCCCAAGTGCTTGGTGGAGCGACGTAGGCGCTTCCGAGCGATTGCTCTACGTCAGGATCGCTCTTTTGTTCACCCAGGCAAAATCGCCTTTGGTTCATTGGTTGCCAACACCGTTTGGTTCCAGCTGGTTTGTAAATCGACTTTGCGCGGGCGACGACGCCCCATGGCTCAAAGGCGCGGTTTTGGATCCGCTCATTCTGATTACAATGGAGCTGCCGGGTCACGCTATTGGGACGCTGAACGTCTTGTCTTCGCGATGGCCACATGGCTTGCAGCAGCGGTGGACCTACGCGGTAGCGGCGGCAGGCCTTGGGCGACATGGTCGCGGATTAAAGAGTCAGCCAATCGCAGGATATCGAGTCAGAAATCAATTTTGGCCGGAACGATAGTTGAACTTTCCGCGGCCTGAGCCGCAGTCGCAAAGTTTGGAGTCAGCGACAACAGATCAGTCAGCAGCACAGCGATCCTTATCGCCTAAGATATATTATCGGAATATTTTACATGTTCGGCGACTTCGTTGCTCTCGGCTTTCCGAATTCCTTGCAAACCCGGGCCCAGCGATGACTCGCTGTCCTTATTCGTTGCAACGGTCCTAGATGTTTGCACGGACATGGCTCTGCCTCAGCACACGCGGCGCGCGGTTTTTGGCTGAATTCAGCTGAAGGATCGCAGCAGCCAGATCAGGCCTGCCAATGACGCCGCGCCAGTAAAGAACCCGCCGAACAGCAACAGCGCGATCGTGCCGTGGCCCATTATGCGAACCGGGCGTTGCGCGGCCAAACTCGCGTCGATCCGGTCGATGTACTTCTGGAAAGCCCCAGTGCTCATCGTCAGCTCCCAAACCGGACTGCCGCGCTAGGCGTGCCGAGCCAGCGCGACCCAGGTTGCCGATCCAAGTCTATCCCTAAGCGCCTTCGGCCACAGCCGGGAGTTCCTCGCAAGTTCGTTGGCTTCTTCGGCGCGCGAGACGCACAGCATCATCATCAGCGGGTCATCGGAGGCGCAAGCCGCGAGATGTTTCAATCGCTTAGCTGTTCTATTTGGAAGGCCCGACAAGCCCAGGAAGTGTCCCTTGCCATATCCGTGCAAAGCCAGGCTTTTGTACCGGTCGGGCCGGATGGCAATTTGCGCCACCGCCGACAGGACGCGGATGCGCCATGGCGCATTCAGTCGCCCGAGTACGCCCCGTCCGGGCCGCGCGCCCATAAAGCCCGGCAGAATCTGATCATCAGGATGATCAAACCAGGAAACCAGTGTGCCTTTCGAGCCGATCGGGGCGCCATGGAGCAAGAAGTCAGACAGATCCAGAAGAGCATGGCGCGCCCTCGCCCACTCGCCGGCCAGCGACCACGCCGAACAGTCCACCGCCTGCCCCGCCCGCAGCCCCTGTATAGTGTCCTCAAGGTCCCAAAGATGCGCAGGAAACTTGATCGTCGGTACGCCAACCGAGAGCCGATGGCGTGGCTTACGCTCTTCAGCGCCCTGCGATCGGCGGGCTTCCATCCCCTCGCCTACACCATCCTTCAGAGCGAGAACGAGCTCGACCCCTGGAGACAGAAGGGCCGCGCTTGCAGCCTCGATCTTCTCCTCGAGCTCTCGCCGCATCCGGCGCATGAGTGGGGTCGTCACAGGACCGAAGTCCGACTCGGCACTGCAGAAGAAAGCTACCTCTTGACGATCGGCGATGCGTTCTTGTCGACCGCTACGGCTCCGAAGGGCTGGGAGGAGTCCTTTGTAGCGACGCTTCGCGCGCACCCCTTCCTTGCAACGGCCAACGACGGCCTCTCAGCCACTGATCGAATTGCAGCCGAGTAGGTTGGCGCTTGTCTATGGCTGCGCGTCGGGACAGGGCTTAGACCGCGAGGCCTATTCCAGGGTGCCGGCACGATCGCTATGAACCTACTATGGTTGCGACCGTTGCTATGAGTTCGGTCAAGCGGTCTGGTGCTGGGTCTAGGGGCGGAGCCCGATCGCGCCTGTAAGCGGACGCTTCCAGTGTCGCCGAAGAGTCATCTGCGGTTCTGGCCCGTCGTCGACGCAGAGGTGAAGGTGTCACGCAGCGAGGTGAAGAGGATACTTTTGCAAGTGAACGATCAACGCCGTGATGGCGAGGTCGCTGAGATGGCTATCCTTGACGTCGGCCACATCCCGCAGACGCGCCACCAGCGCTGCCTCGACGGAAAGTGTCACCGCCGAGCTGCCGGGCCCCGTGAACAGGTACGGAAAGTGCTCGACGTGGTTGTCGAGGAAGTCGGTCAGGACGTCGCTGTAATGCGCGCTAGCCGTCACCCCGGCCTCTTTCGCGCGCTTCTTCATCTGCTTGTGCAGTTCGAGCGGCAGGCGAAGCGAAAGGTTCTGGAGGGGCACGAGGGCTCCGAAATGGCGACCGGCGGATTGACCGCCAAAGAATCGCCCAATCCGGTGCGTGACGCAAGGCGTCGAGATCAGAGCCGTATGGCTCGCGTTGCTAGGATCTGGGCAACACCTTGCCTCAAACATTGTGCAACGATTTAGGACGGAACGTGCAAGCAATTCCGCGTTTTGCAAGGAACAAGGACTTTGCTTGCGCTGACGGCGTCTGAGCTTGCCGTGCAACTATTTGGGACGGCTCATAGTTGCAACGATCCTGGCTGTTGGCAACGCGCGGCGGTTCGGGGGGTTCTCCGCCGGAGCTTTCGGCTTCTTAGACTGAAGTAGCGGCTACGTCATGTGTGCGCATTGATCAGTCGCCCGCCGCACAAAACGAAGGCAGCGCGCATCGAACTGCTGCGCCAAGAGTATTACATATTGCATATTTCGTAATATCGATGATGGGATGCCTGTCATGGACATGTCCTCATCAACTCTCGCCCGCCTGAGCATCAGTTTGCCGGCCGAACTGATGGCGCAGCTGGACGCCATGGTCGCCGAACGAGGCCTGCCTAGCCGTTCGCAGATGATCGCCGAGCTGATACGCCACGAACTCGCCGAGCACAGCGCCGAGCGCCCCGACGCCGTCCTGGCCGGCACCATAACCCTGATCTATCGCGCCGAAAGCGGCCGGGTTCGCCACGCCTTGGCCCAGGCCCAGCTCGGCTACGTCAAGGAGGTGATCTCGGCCCAGAACGTCTTCCTGGAGGACGACCAGGCCATGGAGGTCCTGCTAGTCCAAGGTCCGTTCGAGCGCCTCCAGCAACTGTGCGACGACCTGCGCAAGGTGCGCGGCGTGCAACAGATCAAGCTTGTCACCACCACGGCCTTGCTGCCGCCGCTGCATTTTCACGGCGAAGACGGAGGGCCGGCGTAATGAGCCAGACCGCCGATCCCTATGCCGCCCGAGCCCACGCCCGCGCCCAGGACGGAACCCGCGCCGAGGCCATGCCCACCCTGCCGGCCACGGCGGCCGTCGATCTGCCGGAAGGCGTCATCGCCGCCGATGTCGTCTGGGACGAGACCATCGCGCCGGGTGGCTACGCCAGCCGCCAGATCGCGCGTGGAACCCGGCTGCGGCTTACCGATCTGGCCGGTGACGCCAGCCCGTCGCTGCTGCTGTTCAACGCCGAACGGCCGGTCGAGCGGCTGAACATCGCCGACACGTTGAAGGTGCAATGGAACGGCTATCTCGGCGAGGGTCGCCTGCTGCTGTCGGACATGGGCCGGGCGCTGGCCAGCATGATCGAAGACACGGCCGGGACCCACGACGCCTTCTGCGGCGCGTCGAACCAGGCCAGCAACGCCCGCAAGTACGGCGATGGCTTCAACCACGGCGCCCACCCCAACGCCCGCGACCGGTTCTCGCTGGGCGTGGCCAAGTTCGGCCTCGGCCGCAAGGACATCCATCCCTGCCTGAACCTGTTCAAGGACGTGCGGATCGCCCAGGGCGGCGAGACGGTGTTCGACGCCGGCCCCTATTCGCCAGGCCGGTTCGTCACCCTGCGGGCCGAGATGGACCTAATCGTCGTGCTGGCCAACTGCCCGCACGTCCTGGATCCACGCCCCGACTACGCGGTCACTTCACTGCGCGCTACCGCCTGGCGCGGTCCGGTCACGCACGAAGCCGATCCGATCCGCAACGCGACGCCGGAGGGCCTGCGCGCCTTCCTCAATGTCGAAGACTACTATCGCCGCTGAGGGCCAGATGACCGCCTCGCCTCCCCCGCTCGCCGGATCCATCGTCCACGACGAGGTCGTACCGGCCCGCGCCCCCTGGCTGCACACGATCAAGGCCGGCCAGACCCTGCGGATCGTCGATCTGGAGGGCAACCAGGCCGTCGACTTCCTGGCCTACAGCGCCGCCGACGACGCCGAACGCTACAGCGCCCAGGACACCATCGCCGCCCAGGGTAACGTCTTCCTGCGCGAGGGCTCGGTGCTGCTGTCCAACGAAGGCGCGCCGATGATGACGGTCGTCGCGACGGCCGTGGCCTATCACGACACCATTGGCGGAGCCTGCTCGTGCGAGAGCAACACCCTGCGCTATGGCCACCACACCAAGGCCCAGCACGCCTGCGTCGAGAACTTCCTGATCGCCAACGCCCGCCACGGGCGCGGCAAGCGCGACATGGTCGGCAACGTCAACTGGTTCATGAACGTCCCGGTCGAGGCGGACGGCGCCCTGGGCATCGTCGACGGCATCTCGGCCCCCGGCCTTTATGTCGACCTGCGGGCCGAGATGGACGTCGTCGTCGTCGTGTCCAACTGCCCGCAGATCAACAATCCCTGCAACGGCTTCGCCCCGACGCCAGTGCGCATGATCGTCACGGAATAGGACCGCCATGTTCGATAAGGTCCTGATCGCCAACCGCGGCGCCATCGCCTGCCGGATCATCCGCACGCTCAAGGCCATGGGCGTGAAGTCCGTGGCGGTGTTCAGCGACGCCGACGCGGGCTCGCTGCACGTCAGCCTGGCCGACGAGGCCGTGCGCATCGGCCCGGCTTCGGCCGCCGAAAGCTATCTGCGCGGCGACCTGATCCTGGCGGCGGCCGGGGCGACGGGGGCTCAGGCGATTCATCCGGGCTATGGTTTCCTCAGCGAAAACGCGGGTTTCGCCGAGACTTGTGAAGCGGCCGGCGTCGCCTTCATCGGCCCGACCGCCGACAACATCCGCGCCTTTGGCCTCAAGCACACCGCGCGTGACCTGGCCCAGGCCCACGGCGTGCCGCTGGCGCCCGGCACCGACTTGCTGGTCGATCCCGCCGCCGCCCTGGAAGCGGCCGAGCGCATCGGATTCCCGGTGATCCTCAAGGCGACGGCCGGCGGCGGCGGTATCGGCATGCGGGTGTGCGAGAGCGCCGAAGCCGTGGCCGAGGCCTTCGCGGCCGTCCAGCGGCTGGCGACCGGCAATTTCAGCGACGGCGGCGTCTTCCTGGAGCGCTATGTGCGTCAGGCCCGCCACGTCGAGGTGCAGGTGTTCGGCGACGGCGCCGGCAAGGTGGTGGCCCTGGGCGAGCGCGACTGCTCCCTCCAGCGCCGCAATCAGAAGGTGGTCGAGGAGACCCCCGCCCCCGGCCTGCCCGCCGCGACGCGGGCGGCGCTGCTGGACGCCGCCACGCGTCTGGCCTCGGCGGCCCACTACCGCTCGGCCGGCACGGTGGAGTTCCTCTACGACGCCGATCGCGACGACTTCTTCTTCCTGGAGGTCAACACCCGCCTGCAGGTCGAGCACGGCGTCACCGAGCAGGTGACGGGCGTGGATCTGGTCGAGTGGATGGTGCGCGGCGCGGCCGGCGACTTCGCCTTCCTCGATGTCCCGCCGCCCGAGCCCAAGGGCGCGTCGATCCAGGTGCGGCTCTATGCCGAGGATCCGGCCCAGGACTATCGCCCCAGCTCCGGCGTGTTGACCCAGGTCTTGTTCCCGACCGATGTCCGCGCCGATGGCTGGGTGGTCGACGGGACCGAGGTCAGCGCCTTCTACGACCCCCTGCTCGCCAAGCTGATCGTCACGGCGGCCGACCGTCCGGCGGCGGTCACTGCGATGCAGGCGGCGTTGGACGACAGCCGCCTGGCCGGGATCGAGACCAATCTCGACTGGCTGCGCACCGTGGTGCGCAGCCAGCCCTTCGTCACCGGCAAGGTTTCAACCCGCGCCCTGGAGACTGTCAGCTGGACGCCCGACACCATCCAGGTGCTGAGCGGCGGGCCCGCGACCACGGTCCAGGACTGGCCCGGTCGCCAGGGCTACTGGGATGTCGGCGTGCCGCCGTCGGGGCCGATGGACGCCCTGGCCTTCCGGCTGGGCAACCGCCTGCTGGGCAACGGCGAGGACGCCGCTGGGCTGGAGATCACGGCCCTCGGTCCAACCCTGAAGTTCAACCGGGCCGCCGTGGTCTGCCTGACCGGCGCGGCCTTCGACGCCAAGCTCGATGGGGTTGCTGTCGAGGCCTACGCGCCCATCACGGTCGCCGCCGGCCAGACCTTGAAGATCGGCCGCGTGGTCGGCGCGGGCCTGCGGGGCTATCTGCTGTTCCAGGGCGGACTGGACGTGCCGGCCTATCTGGGTAGCCGCTCGACCTTCACCTTGGGCGGTTTCGGCGGCCATGCCGGGCGCAACCTGACGGCAGGCGACGTGCTGCGCCTGATGAACGGAGAGACCGCGCAACCCTCCGCGCCGCTCGACAAAACTCTGCGACCCGCCACGACCAAGGCCTGGACCATTCGCGTTCTGCCGGGCCCTCACGGCGCGCCAGACTTCTTCACGCCGGCCGACGTCGCGATGATCGGCGGGACGGATTGGAAGGTGCACTACAATTCCAACCGCACCGGCGTGCGTCTGGTCGGCCCCAAGCCCGAATGGGCGCGGCGCGATGGCGGCGAGGCCGGCCTGCACCCGTCCAACATCCACGACAACGCCTACGCCATCGGCGCGGTCGACTTCACCGGCGACATGCCGATCATCCTGGGGCCCGACGGGCCCTCGCTGGGCGGCTTCGTCTGTCCGTTCGTGATCATCCAGGCCGACCTCTGGAAGGCCGGGCAACTGGCGCCGGGCGACACCGTGCGCTTCGACGTCGTCGACGACGCCGCGGCGGCCCTGGCCCTGGATGAGCAGGAAGTCCTCATCGCCCACCTGGTCGCGCCGCCCGAGCCGACCAGCGTGCGGCCGCCCCAGGGCGACAGCCCGATCCTGGCCGAGCTGCCCGAGGAAGGCCACCGCCCCCGCGTCCTCTATCGCCGCCAAGGCGATCAGCATCTGCTGGTCGAATACGGCCCCATCGTGCTGGACCTGGAACTGCGTCTGCGCATCCACGCCCTGCTGCTGGAGCTCCAGGGTCTGGCCCTTGCCGGCGTCATCGACCTGACCCCGGGCATCCGCTCGCTGCAGGTCCACTATGACAGCCGCCGCCTGAGCCAGGCCGACCTGCTCGCCGCGCTCGTCGCGGCCGAGGAACGGCTGGGCGGGTTGGACGATTTCGAGATCCCGTCGCGCGTGGTCCACCTGCCGCTGAGCTGGAAGGATCCCGCGATCTACCAGACCATCGACAAGTACATGCAGGCGGTCCGCGACGACGCCCCCTGGTGCCCGGACAACATCGAATTCATCCGCCGGGTCAACGGACTGGAGAGCATCGACGACGTCCAGCGCATCGTCTTCGACGCCCGCTATCTGGTGATGGGCCTGGGCGACGTCTATCTGGGCGCGCCGGTCGCCACCCCGGTCGATCCGCGCCACAGGCTTGTGACCACCAAGTACAATCCCGCCCGCACCTGGACGCCGCCCAACGTGGTCGGCATCGGCGGGGCCTACATGTGCATCTACGGCATGGAGGGACCGGGCGGCTACCAGCTGTTCGGGCGCACCATCCAGGTCTGGAACACCTGGCGGCAGACCGAGGCCTTCACCGACGGCAAGCCGTGGCTCTTGAGGTTCTTCGACCAGATCCGCTTCTTCCCCGTCAGCGCCGACGAACTGGTCGAGTGGCGCCGCGACTTCCCGCTGGGTCGTCGCCAGATCCGCATCGAGGAAGAGACCTTCCGTCTCTCGGACTATCGCAAGATGCTGGCCGACAACGCCGACAGCATCGACGCCTTCCAGGCCACGCGGCAAGCCGCCTTCGACGCCGAGCGCGCCGACTGGGAAGCCAAGGGCGAGTTCGCCCGGGTCGAGGCCTTGTCCAGCGTCGCCGACGACGTCAGCGAGGCCGTCGCCCTCGTGGCGCCCGACGGGAGCGACCTGATCGAAGCTCCGCTGGGCGGCAGCGTCTGGAAGGTGCTGGTCGAGCCCGGCCACCGGGTCGCGGCCGGCGCGGTGATCGCCGTGATCGAAGCGATGAAGGCCGAGTGCGACGTCAACAGCCCGACGGCCGGCGTCGTCACCGTCGTCTACGCCCAGCCCGGCCAGGCTATCGCCGCGGGCGCGCCGATCGTGGCGATCGCACCAGATCTTGAAGCCGCCGCATGAGCGATTTCCAGCGCCTGTCGGTTACGATGATCGCCAAGGCGGTCAACGGCGGAGTCAGCGCGGTCGAGGTCGCTCAGGCCGCGCTCGACGCGGTCGCCGCCTACGACCTGATCCAGCCCCAGACCTGGATCCTGCGCGTTCCCGCCGAAGCCGTCCTGGCCCAGGCCCGCGCCGTCGACATAAGGATCGCCGCCGGCGAGCCCCTGCCCCTGGCCGGCGTTCCGTTCGCGGTGAAGGACAATATCGACGTCGCCGGATTGCCGACCAGCGCCGCCTGCCCCGCCTTCGCCTATACGCCCGAACGCTCGGCGACCGTGGTCGAGCGCCTGGTCGAGGCCGGCGCCGTCCTGATCGGCAAGACCAATCTCGACCAGTTCGCCACCGGCCTGGTCGGTGTTCGCAGCCCCTATGGGGCGCCGCTGTGCGTGTTCGATCAGGACTATGTCAGCGGAGGCTCCAGCTCCGGCTCGGCCGTGGCGGTGGCGGCGGGTCTGGTGGCATTCGCGCTGGGCACCGACACGGCCGGATCGGGCCGTGTGCCGGCCGCCTTCAATCACCTGATCGGCCTCAAGCCCTCGAAAGGACGCTGGAGCACGCGCGGCCTGGTTCCGGCGTGCCGCTCGCTGGACTGCATCAGCGTGTTCGCCGCCGATCTGGCCGGCGCGGCTCTGGTCGACGACGTGCTGACCGGCTTCGACGCCGAGGACGACTATTCTCGGGCCGCGCCGGCCTCACCGCCGACCGCGCCGACCGGCGCCTTCCGCTTTGGCGCGCCCCGTCCCGACCAGCGTCTGTTCATGGGCGACGAGCAGTCGGCCGCGCTCTACGCCGCCGCCATCGAGCACATGACGGCCGCTGGCGGAACCCTCGTCGAGATCGACATCGCGCCGCTGCTGGACTGCGCCAAGCTGCTCTACAGCGGCCCCTGGGTGGCCGAGCGCACCGCCGCCGTGGAAGATCTGCTGCGCGACAAGCCCGGCGCGATCCATCCGACCGTGCGCGCCATCGTCCAGGGTGGTTTGGCGGTCACCGGCGTCGAGACCTTCAAGGGCCTCTATGCCCTGGAAGCCTATCGCCGCGCGGCCGAACCGATCTGGGAGGCGGTCGATGTGATGCTGCTGCCCACGGCCCCGACCATCTATCGCCTGAAGGAAGTGCTGGCCGAGCCGATCGCGCTGAACGCCAACCTCGGCCTCTACACCAACTTCGTGAACCTGCTCGACATGAGCGCCCTCGCCGTCCCGGCCGGCTTCCGCGAGAACGGCACGGGCTTCGGCGTCACCCTGATCGGACCGGCCTTCGCCGACCGCGCGCTGCTGGCCCTGGCCGAGCGCTATCTGGAGACCTTCCCCATGGCCGACACGCCCCCGCTCGACCTGACCCCGCGCAAGCCCGGCGTGAAGCTGGCCGTGGTCGGCGCTCACCTGGCCGGCATGCCGCTGCACTGGCAGCTGACCTCGCGCGAGGCCCGGCTGGTCGCGGCGACCAAGACCGCCCCGGCCTACAAGCTCTATGCCATGGCCGAGACCACTCCGCCGAAGCCGGCCCTGATCCATGTCGGAGACGGCGGATCGTCGATCCTGGTCGAGGTCTATGAGCTAGATTTCGAGGCCTTCGGCAGCTTCACCGCCGAGGTGCCCGCGCCCTTGGCCATCGGCACCGTCACTCTGGAAGACGGGACCTCGGTGAAGGGTTTCGTGGCCGAACCTCGCGCGCTGAACGGCGCGACCGACATCACCGCGCTGGGCGGCTGGCGGGCCTATATCGCCTCGCTGGCTTAGGTCTTCGGACACGGTTTCTCGCTCACGCGTCCGAAGGCCGCGATGGGATGGGGAGGGTGCGAAGCGCCCGGGCCTCGCCCGGATGATTTGCAGATTTGAGTACCGTTTCGACGAAGACGAGCGCTCCGCGCGGCCTTCTGACGGAAGCCTTCGGATCGCGGGGTTTTAACCCGCTCCGACAGAGGCCTCCGGCGGGCGGAGCCTTGGCTTGCTCCGGACCGCATGGGCGATTTCAGCCCACGCCTGGCGCGTTCGTCGAAACCTTCACCGCTAGGGCTTCGTCCCGATGTTCAGGGAACCTGACCTGGATCGCCGCGAAAGCCGTCACTCAAGACCTCGACGAGCGCTTCCCGCTCGACCACCCCCGAAGGCCGCATCGGTCGCCGTACGTGCGCCCTCCCCGTGCCTTCAGGTGGAAGCATTATGCGGTCGGTCCGAAGAGGGGAGGACGGGAAACGTGCGTTTTCGCACAAAGTATTGGAATCGTGGGCCATTGGTTTTCAAACCACGGGGATAGAGGCGTGATGATCCCACGCCTTTCTATCCGCCTAGCCCCGCCAGCGCCTCCGGCCCCACCGCGCCGGGCTTGTCCAATGGAAAGTCGTAGACCGCCGTCGAGCCGTAGCGATGCGGCGCCTGCGGGTCGCGGCGGCGCTTGTCGAAGGCCAGGACACGGGTGCCCAGCTTGAAGGCTTCCTTGATGTCGTGGGTGACCATCATGATGGTCAGGCCGTGTTCGCGCCAAAGGCCCGTGATCAGCTCGTGCATGTCGAGGCGCACGCCGGGGTCCAGGGCGCCGAACGGCTCGTCCAGCAACAAGATGCGGGGCTTCTTGATCAGGGCCTGAGCGATGGCCAGGCGCTGCTGCATGCCGCCGGACATCTGGGCCGGGTAGACGTCACCGCTGTCGCCGAGGCCGACGGCGGCCAGCATCCGGTCGGCCTGCTCGGCCGCCGCGCGGCGCCGAGCGCCCGACAGCCGCCCCAGCAATGGCGAGCCTTCGCAGTCGAGACCGAACACCACGTTGTCGCGGGCGTTCAGGTGCGGGAACACAGAGTACTTCTGGAACACCACGCCCCGGTTGGGCCCCGGTTCGGCGCGCAACTTGCGGCCGTCCAGGTCGATCGCGCCCTTGCTCGGCGCCTCCTGGCCCAGGGCCAGGCGCAGGAAGGTGCTCTTGCCCGCGCCGGACGGCCCGACGATCGAGACGAAGCTGCCCTGCTTGATCGACAGGTCGACGTTCTCGAGCACGACCTTGTCGCCGTACTCCACCCACACGTTGCGGAAGGTCAGCAAGTCCATCTCAACGCCCTCTCGCTGGGTGGGCCCAGGGATAGGCGCGGCGGCTGGCCACCTTCAGGGCCACGTCCATCGCCACGGCCAGGATCGAGATCCAGACGACGTAGGGCAGGATGATGTCCATCGACATGTAGCGGCGGACCAGGAAGATCCGGTAACCCAGGCCGACATCGGCGGCGATCGCCTCGGCCGAGATCAGATAGACCCAGGCCGGGCACAGCGACAGGCGCAGGCTGTCGATCAGCCGAGGCATGGCCTGTGGCAGGGCCACGCGGACGGCCAGCTGCCAGGTGCTCGAGCCCAGGGTCTGGGCCTTGACCAGCTGCTCCTCGGGAATGGCGGCCACGTGGGCGGCCAGGTCGCGGACCATCACCGGGGTGATGCCGATGACGATCAGGGCGATCTTGGCGGTTTCGCCCAGGCCGAAGACGATGAACAGGATCGGCAGCACCGCGATCGGCGGCACCACGGCGATGGCCGCCACCAAGGGTCCGAACTTGGCGCTCAAGAGCGGCAGGAGCCCCAGCCCCAGCCCCAGCACCAGGGTCGTGCCGGTGGCGATCACCAGGGCGATCCCGAGCCGCCGGAGGCTGGCGACCGTATCGACCACCAGGGGCGCGTCGCCGGTCAGCGGATCGACCTTGGCCATCAGTTGCACGGCCTCGACCATGGCGGTCGGCGTGGGCAGTAGCTTGTCACGCGAGTTCTCGGCGTGGCGGGCCTGCGAGGCCATCAGATAGACCAGCGCCACCGCCAGCAGCGGCAGCAGGCCCAGCAGCACGCGCAGGCCGCCTCTTGGTCTGACGTTCAGCAAGCGGCGCATGACGTACGAAGGTCCCGGAACTGGAGGGCTGGCCGCCCCGCCGGAATGGCGGGGCGGCGTCATCAAGCTACAGCTTGCCGTCGGCGGCCTGCTGAACATAGGTCGTATCGAAGCGTAGCTTCACATTGGCCGGATCGCCCAGGGTCTTGCCGCCCGGGAAGCTGATGCCGATGTCGTCCACCGACTTCGCGCCTTGGCCGAACAGGCCCATGCTGAAGCTGAACTTGCGGACGCGGTCGTTGGCCGTGACCAGGTCCGGGCTGACCGTCGCCGCCAGGGCGGCCTTGGGATCGGCGTAGAGATATGTGGTCTTCAGCTGGCTCTCGAAGCTGGCCAGGTCCGAGCCCGACAGCTTGGCCATCGCCTCGCGCGCCGCCTTGCCTTCGGGGGTCTGGGCGACGGTCAGGGCCAGGGTCTCGTACCAGATGCCGGTCAGGGCCTTGCCGAGGTTGGGATTGGCCTTCAGGGCCTCGGTGCTGACCATCAGGCCGTCGAGGATCTCGCCCGGGATCTTGGAGCTGTCGAACACCTCGGTCGCGCCGTGCGCCTTCTTCACTTCCGACAGTTGCGGGTTCCAGGTCACCAGGGCCTTGGTGTCGGCCGCGCCATAGGCGGCGACGATGTCGGCGTCGGAGGTGTTGACCGTCTTGATGTCGGCCATCTTCAGCCCGGCCTTTTCCAGCGCGCGGGCCAGCAGGTAGTGGGAAACCGACAGCTCGACCAGGTTGACCGGCCGGCCCTTGATGTCCGCCAGGCTCGCGCCGTTCTTCAGGATGACGCCGTCATTGCCGTTGGAATAGTCGCCGATCATCAGGACGGTGGTGTCCTTGCCGGCGGCGGCCGGGACGGTCAGGGCGTCCATATTGGTGGCGGTGACGCCGTCCAGCTTGCCGGCCGAGAACTGGTTCAGGGATTCGACGTAGTCGTTGATCTGCACCAGCTGGATGTCGACGCCGTACTTGTCGGCCCACTTCTTCACGATTCCAGACTGCTGGGCGTAGGCCCAGGGCATCCATCCGGCATAGATCGTCCAGCCGATCTTGTAGCTGGTCTTGGCCGCGGCGGCCGGCGCGGCGGGCGCCTTTTCGGCGGTCTTGGGTCCGCACGAGGCCAGGGCCAGACAGGACGCGACCATGGCCGCCATGAAACGCTTGCGGGTGAACAGGACACTCATCGGCGGCTCCCTTGAAGTTCGCCGAGGAAGCGTTCGACATATTACGAGTTGCCGCAATCGTAATACCGAAATCGCACCGTTCCTGCGCCCGCCGGAACCCGAACTGCCGAAAAAGCAGGCCTCTCGTCACGCCGGCGCCGCATCGCGCGCCGCTCACGCGCCATCGGCGCCCACAACAAGGCCAAGGTTTGCGCCCGCCCTCCCCGCCACGCATCCTGAAGCCTCCGCAAGGTGTCGCGATCATGCTCTCGAAGCTAGCCGCCGGATTTTGGCGCTTGGTCCGTAACGGCCTGGCGGCGCGCGGCGGTCGGTACTGGATGACCTGAGCGCATTCTGCTCGCTCGCGAAAAGCGTCGCCCGATCCTTTCGTCGTGATTGCCGACCGCTGATCTCAAGCGGCTCGCCAACTTCGGTCCGCACATTGACTCCATTCCGCCACGGTCGTAGATTTCTGTCATGACAGAAACAGCAGACAACGCGAAACGCCTCCCCGTCGCGGTCGAGCAGTTCGTGCTACGCTGGGGCGACATGGGCGGGCAGTGGGGGGTCAACCGCTCGGTGGCCCAGATCCACGCCCTGCTCTACCTGGCCGACCGGCCGATGACCGCCGAGGACATCGCCGACAGCCTGGGCATGGCCCGCTCGAATGTCTCCAACAGCATCCGCGAGCTGATCGGCTGGAAGCTGATCCGCCGCGTGCCGCTGCTGGGCGACCGGCGCGACCACTATGAGGCCGAGGCCGATCTCTGGCAGATGCTGACCCGCATCGCCCAGGGTCGCAAGGAACGCGAGATCGACCCGATGGTCGAGGCGATGGGGCCCGTCCTGGCGGCGGCCGAAGACGACCCCACCCTGAGCCCGGTGGCGCGCAAGCGGCTGAAAGAGATGCACGGCTTCGTCACCACGATCGACGGCTGGTACGGCCAGATGCTGACCGTGCCGCCGTCCACCCTGATGTCGCTGATCAAGATGGGTACGAAGGTCGTGGGCCTGCTGGGCCTGGGCCGTGGCAAGACGGACAAGACGTCGTAAAAAATTTGACCGATAATTTCTCTCCAGACAGAAATAACAGGTCGGACAGGAGAAGGGGATTTGGCGATGTTGACGACTGAAAGGCTCCACCCGCCTCCGCGCAGCCGCGCCCTCGACTCCGCAGCCGCCAAGCCCGCCGACCTGCATGACCTTCGCTTCCGCGTCCTGCTGGGCGAGGCGGGCTGGAACAGCCTGCCGCCGGCCGTACGCGAACGGTTCAGCAAACGCCTGCGCCCCGGCATGGCCGTGACCTATGCGGGCCAGATCACCGAGAGCCGGCGCAACATGGCGGGCCACGTCCTGGCGCAGCTGTGCCGGCTGATCGGCGCCCCCCTGCCCCTGAACGACGATCTGGGCGCGGCGGCGGTCGTGACCGTGACCGAGGATGGCGACGCCGGCGGCCAGTTCTGGACGCGGATGTACAACCGCGCCCACGGCTTCCCGCAGGTGATTCACAGCAGCAAACGCTTCGCCGGACCGACGGGCCTCGAGGAGTATCTCGGCGGCGGCTTCGGGATCGCCCTGGCGGTCAGCGCCGATGAAACCGCCCTGCACTTCCACAGCCGCCACTACTTCCTGGCCCTCGGCGCCATTCGCCTGCGCCTGCCCGCCTGGCTGGAGCCCGGCGCGCTGACCATCAGCCACATCGATCGGGACGATGGCGGCTTCGCCTTCGTCCTGGACCTGCGCCACCCGCTGCTGGGCGAGCTGCTTCGCCAGGTCGGGCTGTTCCGCGAACGCCCGGCGCCGCGCCCCGACGACATTGAAGGACATCGGCCATGACCGACCTGATCTGGACCCTGGTCTTCATCCAGGTGGCGATGGGCGGCTTCGACACCCTCTATCACCACGAGCTGACCGAGCGCCTGGCTTGGCGGCCGTCGCAGGCTGGCGAGCTGCGCCTGCACGGAGTGCGCAACCTGGCCTATGCGGTGATGTTCCTGGCCTTGGGTTGGAGCCGGCCTCAGGGCTTGGCGGCCGCGGCGCTGATCGTCTTGATGCTGGCGGAGCTGGTCGTCACCCTGTGGGACTTCGTCGAGGAGGATCGCACGCGCAAGCTGCCGGCCAGTGAACGCGTGACCCACACCCTGCTGACCCTGAACTACGGCGTGGTGCTGGCCCTGGTCGTCCCGCTGCTGGCCGGCTGGACCACGCTGCCCACCACGGTGACCCTCACCTTCCACGGCGTTTGGAGCGGGCTGTGCGCCCTCGCGGCGGCCGGGGTCGTCGTCTTCGGTCTGCGCGACCTGGCGGCGGCCGGACGGACCAACCGGATCGTAGCGTCCGATCCCGTCCCGCTGGTCGCGGCCCTGCCGCCGCGCCAGGCGGTGCTGATCACCGGCGCCACCGGCCTGATCGGCCGCCGTCTCGTCGCGGCCCTGGTCGGCGCCGGCCACGACGTGACGGTCCTGACCCGGGCCCGCGCCAACGCCGCCGTTCTGCCCGCCCCGATCCGGATCGTCACCGACCTGGATCAGCTGCCGGACGAAACCCGCATCGACGCCGTCGTCAATCTGGCCGGCGAACCGATCGCCGAGGGGCTGTGGACCCCGGCCAAGCGCCGCCAGATCATCGACTCCCGCGTGGAGACCACCCGGGCGGTCGTGGCCCTCATCGGCCGGCTGCGCCAGCGGCCCAAGGTGCTGGTCAACGGCTCGGCCATCGGCTGGTACGGTCTATGGGGCGACGAAACCCTGGACGAGACGGCCAGAGGCCGCGACTGCTTTTCGCGGACGGTCTGCGCCCGGTGGGAGACCGCCGCCGAGGCCGCCGAGGCCCTGGGCGTGCGCGTCGTGCGGCTGCGGATCGGCATCGTCCTGGCGATCGAGGGCGGCGCCCTGTCCCGGATGCTGACCCCGTTCGAATTCGGCCTGGGCGGGCCGTTCGGGGCCGGGCGGCACTGGATGAGCTGGATCCACCTGGACGACCTGGTGCGCCTGATCGCCCATGCCGTCGCCACGCCGGGCCTGAAGGGCGCGGTCAACGGCACGGCGCCGGAGCCGGAGCGCAATCTGGCCTTCGCTCGGGCGCTTGGCGGCGCCCTGCATCGCCCCGCCGTCCTGTCGGCCCCGGCCGCGCCCCTGCGGCTGGCCCTGGGCGCCTTCGCCGACGAACTGCTGCTGGAAGGCCAGAAAGTGATCCCCGCGGCGGCCCTGGCCAGCGGCTTCCGGTTTATCTACCCCGCCTTGGACGAGGCCCTGGCGGACATCGTCGGCGCTCGCCGAACCAAGTCGCGAACCGCCGTCGCACGGCTGGCGCAGGCCCTGCCTGGCTCATTCCCTCGGTGAAGAGGGGGATTGAGAACCGCGCCAGAGCTTGCGGCCCGCAATAAAGAGACCGACGCCGGCAGCGATTGGAATACCGCCGAAGATCAGAGCCACGATCCCCATGCCGCCCACACCGCCAGGGTCGCTGCCCGCCATGGAGATCAGGAAAACCGCGCTGCACAGACCGCACAGGCCTATCATCAGTCCGCCTACCACCATCAGCAGCGCGCCGAACATCTTGGTGACAAGGCGTGCGCCGCCCTCCTCGTTCGTCATCCGACGATCTCCCCGCGACCGCGCCGCAGCGCCCCGTTCCCCGGCGCGCCGGGGCGATAGAAGGTGTTGTAGGTGTCGAACGGAATGATCCGCCCATCCGGCTCGACAAAGTGGACGCACGAGCGCTTCACCGTGCCGAGATCGAAATTGTAGCGATCCAGGAATTGCGAGATCACCACGCGGAACGTGTTCTCATAGCTCAGTTCCTTTGGAACCGCCGCCTCGGGCAGGCAGCACAGCAGGCTGGCCAGCTTCTCGGAGGTGTCGGCCTGCGCCGTCGACAGCGACATCAGATCGAAGATCCCGCGCCGCAGTTCCGGATAGGCCTCGAAGGTCACGGTGTTGGGCGCGGCGGCGACGAACAGTTCCCGCGGCAGCATGGCCGTCACAGGCATGACGTCGGCCCCGTTGCGCAGGCCATAGCCGATGCAGATCTGGTCCGGATTACAGGGCAGCGGGATCAGATCCTCCAGAGCAAACACCCCCGCCTCGGCGATCCTTCGCCGAATCTGGGTGAGTACGATGCGATCGCGTCGCGGGTCGAAGCCCTCGTTGCGACCGGCGTCCTGGATCGGCTGAAAGGTCACGCCCCGCACGCAGCGCCAGGTCAGAGCATGGCGCACGATGTCCGGGATCTCCTCGTCATTGAGGCCCTTTTTCAGGGTCACGACCAGGGTGGTTGAGATGTTGTTGCGTTCCAATGCCTCCAGCGCTTCCTGTCGCACGCGGGTCAAGTCCGCGCCGCGCAAGACCATCAGCGGTTCGCGCTTCAGACTATCGAACTGCAGATAGACCTCGAAGCGCGGCATGAAGGTCGCCAGTCGCTCGGCGAAGCCCGGCTCGCGGGCGATGCGCAGGCCGTTGGTGTTGATCATCAGGTGACGGATCGGCCGTCGGCGAGCCGCTTCCAGGATCTCGAAGAACTGCGGGTGCAGGGTGGGCTCCCCGCCCGAGATCTGCACCAGGTCGGGCTCGCCCTCGGAGTCCACCAGAATATCCAGCATCCGCTCGATCTCGGCCAACGGACGATGGCCCTCGCGCTTGACCGACGAGTCGGCGAAGCAGACCGGGCACGACAGGTTACAAGCCTCGTTGACCTCGATGATCGCCAGGCACGAATGCTGCTCGTGGTCGGGACACAGGCCGCAGTCATAGGGGCAGCCATGGTCCGTGCGGGTTTGGACGTTCAGCGGTCTGTCGCCGGGCTTCAGCCAATCCTGCTGCGATTTCCAGTAGGAAAGATCGTCGGCGATCAGCGTCTTCTGCACGCCATGCTCGCGGCAACGCTTCAGCAGGAAGACGTCGTTGTCCTCGGCTATGATCTTGGCCGGGATCAGCGCCAGGCAGTCCTCACACAGGCTGGTGGTCTGCCCCAGGAACAGATACGGCGCCGACTTGCGCACGCTCGCGGCGCCGCTCGCGCCTGTCATAGATCCATCCATAAGCGACCAGCCCCGCGCACAACAGATGGAAGAGATTAAACGGCCCGATCAACTTGGGATAGGGCTTCAGAAACTCCCAGGCGAAGCGTTGCGCGCCATAGACCATGCACAGGGCGTAGAAGCCGCGTCGCATCGCCCAGTCCGCCCGCACGGCCAGACCGCCGAGATAGGCCACCAGAAAGAGCGCCATCGACAGGCTCTCATACAGTTGCACCGGGTGGCGCGAGACATGGTCGCCGAGGTCCACGCCCCAGGGCAGCCGTGTCGGTGCGCCGTAGGTGCCGTCGGCGGTCCCGGCGAAGAAGCAGCCCAGTCGCCCCACAACCACGCCCAATGCGAAAGGCCCGGCGAAGACACCGCCCGTCGAGCGCTTCACGCCTTTCAGCGCCTTGTAGATTTCCACCGCGACGATCGCGCCGACCAAGGCGCCGACGACGCTGTGAGACAACGAGGGCTGCGGGCCGCGCAGGGTGTTCAGCGAACCCGCCACCCACGCCCCCGGCAAGGCGCCCAGCGCCAGGGCGACGAAGTAGCCGCCGCCGACGCGACCGGCCACTTTTTCGGCCATCGTCCTGAGACGCCAGCGATAGAGAGCCACGCTCAGCGCCAGCCCACTCAGCCAGCCGCCGAGATCAAAGACGACGTGAGCGAAAGGCGAGGTCGGGACCGGGATCATGTCGCGACATGGCCATGTCCGGCCGCACTTCGCAATTCGCAGCGCCGCAATCTCAGCTCCGGGACGTGCGCCTATGCTTGAACTTCGCCCGCGCTGATCCTGGCGCAGGCCAGGCCAGGTCCGGCGACCTTCGACTCGCGAAGGCGCCGGCTGGACTGGAAGCGGCGCTAGAGGACGAAATCCGCCGCCGTCAGCGCCGAAACGCCGACCATCGTGACGTTGAAGTCCGCGACCCCGTCGCCGTTCACGTCGCCCGAGAACACCACCCCGTCCGAGGTGACGGCATAGCGCACCTGGCCCGTGGCGTGGGTGAAGGCCCCGGAGCCGATGAACACGAAGGCGTGGTTGCCTTGCGAGTTGGCCGGCGAGGCGTCGATCGTCGAGAGGTCGATCCGGTCCACGCCGCTGACGAAGTCGGTGATCACGTCCCAATTGCCTTCGGCCGCGTCGTTGTAGTCGAAGACGTCGCCTCCAGCGCCGCCGGTCATGGTGTCCGAACCCAACCCGCCGATGATGCGATCCCCGCCGGTCGAGCCGACGAAGATGTCATTGCCGTTCTTCAGGTCGATATAGGCGACGCCGGTGACGGCGATGTTCGTCAGGTCGAAATTGTCGTTGCCGTCGGTGAAGGCGATGCCGACATTGGCGTTGCCCGCGCCGTCAATGGCCTCGACGTTGGTCATCGAACTGACGGCGATGATCACGCCCTGCGACCAGGCCGCCAGAGTGTCGTAGCCGGAGCCGCCGTCGACCACATCGGTGTCGCCATAGGCGGTGAAGTAGATCCTGTCGTCGCCGGATTCGCCGTAGATGGTGTCAAACCCGCCCGTGCCCATGATCACGTCGTTGCCGTAGCTTCCGTGGATCGTGTCGTTGCCGAGCTCGCCGGTGATGTACTGGATCTGGGTGAGCTTGACCCCGCGCATATCGATCAGGTCATCGCCAGAGGTTCCGTGGATCTGGGTGTTGCCCGAGGTGCTGCCCACGACCTCCTCGATCCCCTGGAAGTGGAAGGGCACCCATACGGCGCCCCCGCCGGGCGCGATGATCTTGTCGTATCCGGCGCCGCCTCTAATGTCGTCCCAATTGCCGCCGAAGCTGATCTGGATGGTGTCGTCGCCATCGCCCGTATCGATGAAGTCATTGCCACCGCCGCCATCGACGAAGTCCGCGCCGGCGGTGCCGTAGAAGACGTCATCGCCGTTGTTCATGGCGAACACGGCGAACTTTCCGGTCACCGTCAGGTTCCGCAAGTCGAGCGTGTCGTTGCCGACCGTGGTCACGATGGCGACATTGGCGAAGCCGCCGGTGGACAGCTCCTCGATGCCGGTCATCGAGCCGAGCTCGATCGTGGCGCCCGCGCCGCTGGCGACCAGCTTGTCCCAGCCGGCTCCGCCATCGACGGTGTCGAAGCGATAATTGGTCCCGTCGGACTGGCCATAGAGGAAGATGTCGTCGCCCGCTCCGCCCTTGAGGGTGTCGGGACCGCCATTGCCGAGGATCACGTCGTTGCCGGCGCTGCCGATGATCGTGTCGCCTTGGTTGCCGCCGGAGATAAATCCGATCCCATCGAGCTGGATGTTGCTGAAGTCCCAATTGACGACGGTGAGCAGGTACTGCACGCCGATCCAGGCCCCGGCGAACCCGCCCGAACTGATCTTTTCGACATTGGCCAGCGACGACAGGAAGATGGTCGCGTTCTTCTGGTAGGCCCGGATCTCGTCGAAGCCAGCGCCGCCGTCATAGCCGTCCTGGCCGGTATATTCGCCGACCAGGAAGAGGTCGTTCCCGTTGCCGCCGATCAGGGCGTCGTCGCCGACGCCGCCCTCGAAGATGTCGTCGCCATTGTTGCCGTAGAGGACGTCGTTGCCGTCCTGCCCCCGGAGGATGTCGTTGCCCTGGGTGCCGTTGATGGTGTCGTTGCCCAAGCCGGCATAGACGCTCATCGTGCCGAGACCAGCCATGCCGCTGAAGTCCCAGGCGTCGTTGCGATCGGTCGCCTGGAAGCCGACGTTGGAGAAGGTTCCGCCGTCGATGACCTCCACCCCCGCGATCGACCGGATGCTGACGATCACGTTGCTGGCGGTGAACCGGATGGTGTCCGTGCCGGCGCCCCCGTCGAAGATGTCGTAGCCGCCCGCGGGACCGACCAGGAAGACGTCGTTGCCACCGCCGCCGTACAGATTGTTGGAACCGGCGCCGCCGATGATGACGTCGTCGCCGACGCCGCCGGTCAGGGTGTCGTTGCCATCCCCGCCGCTGAGCTGCCAATCCTGAACATCTGGCACGGTGAAGCTGTCGTTCGCCGCCGTGCCGGTCCAGTAGCTGTCGATCTCGTCGATCAGGGTGACGACAAAGTCGCCGCTGCTGGTCAGGGCCCCGTCGCTGGCCTGCACCGTGACGGTGTGGCTGGCTTGGGTGTCCGCGTCGAGCAGGCTGGCGTTGGCCACGGTGACCACGCCGGTTGCGGCGTTGATCGCGAAGCGGCCGCCCGCATCGTCGGTGAGGCTGTAGGTCACGGCGCCGCCGTGCGGATCCGGCGCGGTCACGGTCAGGCCGCCCACCACGGTCCCGTTCGCGGCGTGCTCCGACACCAGGTTGGCCGCGCCGTTGGCGTCGGACGGCGTCGCCGGCGCGGCGTTGGTGACGTCGATCGTGAAGCTGGCGCTGGCGCTCTCCGACCCGCTGCTGGCCTGGACGATGATCTGGTGCGACGTCGCCGCTTCGAAGTTCAGCAGGTTGGCGTTGGCGACGGTGACCACGCCGGTCGCGGCGTTGATGGCGAAGCGCCCGCCGGCGTTGTCGAGCAGGCTGTAGACCAGCGGTCCGCCGTTGACGTCAGCGGCGCCGATCGCCAGGCCCGCCACGACCGCGCCGTTCGCCGCGGCCTCGGAGATGGTGTTGGCGGCGGCGTCGCTGTCGGTCGGCGCGCCGTTGGCGACGTTGGTCACGGCGATGGTGAAGACCTGGCTGCTGGCCGCGCCCTGGGCGTCGGCGGCGCGCACCGTGATCTGGTGCGCGGCGGCGCTCTCGAAATTCAGCTTCACGCCGTCGGCGACCGTGACCACACCGGTCGTGGCGTCGATGGCGAAGCGTCCGCCAGCGTCGTCGGACAGGCTGTAGGTCACAGCGCCCGTCTTGGGCTCGGCCGCCAAGGCCGTGATCCCGACAAGGGCGCCGTTGGCCGAGCCTTCCGATACGCTGTTGGTCGCGGCGTCGGCGTCGGTCGGCGGGGTCGGGGCGGCGTTGGCCACTTCGATGGTGAAGGTGGTGTCGGTCGCCGCGGTCGAGGTTCCGTCGCTGGCGCGGACGATGATCTGATGCGAGGCGGCGACGTCATAGTCGATCAGGCTGGCGTCGGCGATGGTGACCGCGCCGGTCGTGGCGTCGATCGCGAAGCGACCGCCGGCGTCGTCGACCAGACTGTAGGCCAGCACGCCGCCGTTCGGATCGCTGGCCCCGATCGCCAAACCGGCCACGACGGCGCCGTTCGCCGCGCCTTCCGACACCGTGTTGGCCGCGCCGTCAGCGTCCGCCGCAGCGGTCGGCGCGACATTCGTCACATGGATGGAGACGCTGGCCGAAGCGACGGCCGTCCCGTCACTGACTTGCACGGTAATCTGGTGCGAGGTCGCCGCCTCGAAGTTCAGCTTGGTCGCGTCCGCCACCGTCACGACCCCGGTCGTGGCGTCTATGGCGAAGCGGCCGCCGGCGTTGTCCAGCAGGCTGTAGGTCAGGGTCTGGCCCGCGTCGGGGTCGATCGCGCCCAGCAAAAGGCCGGCGACGGCCGTCCCGTTCGCGGCGCCCTCGGCGACGGTGTTGTCCGCGGCGTCGCCGTCGGTCGGCGCGCCGGGCGCGGTGTTGGGGTCGGGCAGGTCAATGATCGTCGAGCCGAACTTCAGGTGCTCGACATGGGTCAGGGTGTCGGTCCCGTCGGGACCGGTGATGGTCGCCGAAGCCTTGTCGCCGCTCCAGACATAGTCTCCCGCCGCGCCCGAGAAGACCGCCGTGTCGTCGCCGTCCCCGCCGTCGAGCAGATCGTCGCCCACACCGCCGGTCAGCAGGTCATCACCGTCGTCGCCATACAGAGCGTCGGCGTCGAGCCCGCCGGAGATGTCGTCGTTGCCCGCGCCGCCATGGATCAGGTCAGCGGTGTCCGGCGCCCCCTCGTCACCGGCATAGACGTCGTCACCCGAGCTCAGATTCTTCACGTACATGACTTGTTCCCGCTCCCCGCGCTTGGAGCGACGCGCTCCAGTTGAGGGATTGATCGGTGCACGCGCACAGAGTCTTGGCTAGCGCGTCGCTGTCATGTCCGGGGAAATAGCTGTGGACAACTGGTGGTTACATCGCATCAATCTTGAGTTGTATCCAAGGGAGGCCGCGGCTTCCGGGACACCCAGGTCGGAAGCGTGCCGCTAGGCGGCCACGCGCGCGTCGAGGGCTTCCAGCCTGGCCAGCACGCGGTCGAGCGTTGAGCGCTTTATCGGCTTGCCGTCCCGCAGCTTGGTCCAGGTGGTTTCACTAATCGCATAGCAGTCGAAAAGGTGCTCGCGCGTGACCGCGGGCAAACGCGAGCGAAGGCGCTGGAAGACTTCTCGAGAGGCGGTGACGGTTTCAGCCATGGAGGTCTGGTCGGTGACGCACGGGAAAGGTTACTTTACCGCGTCCGTATGACGGTGTTGTTGGACGAGCTTATTTCAACGCTGTTACGTACGGCCAAGTTTTCGCCGAAATTGGCCAGGAAAGCGACAAAGGCTCCGAAGGCGCCCTGAACCGACGCTGATCGGGGAACCCGGCCTCGCCGACTTCCGCCCAGGAGCGCCGGGGAATGCGGCGACGCTGCAATCTAGCGCATGACGCTGAACTGACAGAGCAGTCTCAAACCGTGAAGCGCAGGCCGTCGTAGGCGGGCTCGACGCCGGGCGGCAGCCACGACGCCAGGGCGTTGAAGTCCAGATCGATATGTAGATTGGTCAGGATGGCCCGTCGCGGCTTCGCCCTAGCGATCCATTCCAGCGCCAGTTCGACATGGGCGTGGGTTGGATGGGGCGTCCAGCGCAGGGCGTCGACGATCCAGACGTCCAGGTCGGCGAGGTCGGCCCAGCTGCCGTCCGGAATGGCGAGGACGTCGGGCGTATAGGCCACGCCGCCGAACCGGTAACCGACCGCGCGGATGCCGCCATGGTCCACGTCGAAGGTGTGGACCGGGATCACGCCGCTCGGTCCCTCGATCGCGAAGTCCTCGCCCAGCGGCGGGATCAGACGCGGTTCGCAGATCGCCGGATAGCCGCCCTTGCTGTGAAAGATGTAGTCGAAGCGGGTCAGCAGCCCGTCGTGGGTCGGCGCGTCCATATAGGCTGGGATCTGGGTCCGCTGGTTCAGGAAGAACGGCCGCAGATCGTCAATGCCATGCGCCTGGTCGGCATGGTCGTGGGTGAACAGCGCCGCGTCGACACGTCGGACGCCGGCCGCCACGGCCTGCAGGCGAAAGTCGGGCGCGGTGTCGACGACGACCGTGGTCTCGGCCGGCGATGCGCCCTGCCCTTCTTGCCGGGGACGCCGCACCAGCAGCGAACAGCGGGAGCGGTGGTTCTTGGGCTCGGCCGGATCACAGTCGCCCCAGTTGCCGTCGGCGCGGGGAACGCCGCCCGACGAGCCGGAGCCCAGGATCGTGAACTCCAGCGGTCCGGTCATGGCCTGGGGATCCGGTCGAACAAGTCGAAGAAGGCGTCCTCGGTCCGTTGCTCGGTTTCGGCCCGGCTCCAGCCGCGGATCTCGGCCAGCTTGTCGTAGATGTGCGGGAGATAAGCCGGCTCGTTGCGACGGCCCCGCATCGGCACGGGCGCCAGGTAGGGGCAGTCGGTCTCGACGATGATCTTGTCGGCCGGCATGTCGCGGATCACCGCCCTCACCTCTTCCGCCGCCTTGAAGGTCGCGATGCCAGAGACCGAAAACCAGGCGCCCAGGGCGGCGGCCCGGACCGCCAGCTCAGGACCGCTGGTGTAGCAGTGCATCAGGATCTTGAACGGGCCGGCGGCGTGCTCGGTTTCCAGGATCTCCGCCATGACCTCGTCGGCCTCGCGGGTATGGACGACCAGCGGCAGACCGCTTTCACGCGCGGCAATGCAGTGCTGGCGGAACACCTCGGCCTGGATCTCGCGCGGCGACAGGTCGTAGTGGAAATCGAGCCCGCACTCGCCGATGCCGATGACACGCGGCCGACCAGCCAGCTCGACCAGGCGCGCGGCGGTGAGGCCGGGATCTTCCTTGGCTTCGTGCGGATGGGTTCCGACCGTGCACCAGATGTCGGGCTCGGCCATGGCGATCGCGTGCACCGCCTCGAACGACGAGACCTTGTCGCAGATGGTGACCATCAGGCCGATCCCGGCCTCACGGGCCCGAGCGATGACGGCGTCCTTGTCTTCGGCGAACTGAGGCGCGTGGAGATTCACGTGGCTGTCGATGAGCATGCGGCTCACATCGCCGCCTTGGCCGCCGCGCGCAAGTCCGAGATGACGCTCCAGAACACGTCGGCGCGATCCAGGTTCACCGCCTCGGCCTCGCCGGGCCAGTTGGAGAGCCGCTCCCAGGCCGCCGCCCACCGGTCGAGGCCCGGCGAGTTCTTGCCGTCGGCGGCGACCTGGGTGACGAAGATCCGCACCTGGTCGGCCAGCCGGTCCATCAGCAGCTCGAACCGGGCCGCGCCGTCCGCGCCCCGAAAAGTGTCGGCCATGGCCAGCAGGGCGCCCTCATCCAGCTTGGGCAGGCCTCGCAGAATCTCGTTGGCCGCGTCGTCCATGGCGATCGCCCCGGCGGCGGCCAGCTGCAGAGCCCGCCCCGGCGCGCCATGCGCCATGCGGGCCAAACGCTCGGCGTCACGCGGCTGAAGATCCGCCATCCGCTCGACCATCTCGGCCGCCGCCGCGATGCCGGGCGCCGGTACGGCCAGCCGCCTGCAGCGCGAGCGGATGGTCGGCAGCAGCTTGCCGGGCGCGTGGCTGATCAGCAGGATCACGCCGCGCGCCGGCGGCTCCTCCAGCGTCTTGAGCACGGCGTTGGCGGCGTTGACGTTGAGATCGTCGGCCGCGTCGATGATCGCCACGCGATAGGGCGAAACAGCCGGCGAGTTGGCGAAGAACTCCGGCAGGCGTCGGGCCTCGTCGACCGGGATCGACTTGCGGGCCTTGCCATCGTCGGTCAGGCGCTCCAGCACCATCAGGTCCGGGTGCGAACGGGCGGCGACCTGCCGGCTGACCACGTCCGACGGCGCCGCGCCCAGCAGGCCTTGCGACGGATCTGGCCGAGCGCCCAGAAGACGGCGAGCCATCCGGTAAGCCAGGGTCGCCTTGCCGACGCCTTCCGGCCCTGTCAGCAGCCAGGCATGGTGCAGCCGGCCACGCTCCAGGGCGTCGATGAACGCGGCCTCGGCGGCGGACTGACCGTCCAGTTGAAAGACATCACGAGGATGGGCCGGGGCGTGCATCAGAGGTCCAGCCGCTGGGCGACGGCGTCCCAGATCGCGGCGGTCACCGCGTCCAGTTCGGCGTCGGCGTCGATGACGACGCAGCGTTCGGGCTCACGGCGGGCGATCTCCAGATAGCCCGCGCGCAGGCGCTCGTGAAATTCCAGGCCCTTGGATTCGAACCGCGCCGCGCCGCCGCGCGCCTCGGCCCGGCTCAGGCCGACCTCGGCCGGCAGATCCAGGATCAGGGTCAGGATCGGGACGGTGCCGCCCAGAACATGGTCCTCAAGCGAAGCGATCAAGGTGGCCGGCGCGTCGCCGCCCGCGCCTTGATAGGCCCGGGTGGAATCGGCGAAGCGGTCGCACAGCACGATCCTGCCTTCGCCCAGGGCGGGGCGGATCACCCGCTCGACGTGATCGCGGCGGGCCGCGTACATCAGGAGAGTCTCGGTGACCGGCGACCAGCGGTCCGCCGAACCATTGACCAGCAGTTCCCGGATCGCCTCGGCGCCCGGGCTACCGCCCGGTTCACGGGTCACGACGACATCGTGCCCAGCGGCTTGCAGCCGCTCGGCCAAGCGGCGGATCTGGGTGGACTTTCCAGCCCCTTCCCCGCCTTCGAAACTGATGAAAGAACCCTGGCTCACCGGCCTCCATTCGACCGGATCGCGAGCCTTGTCCAGAGGGTCTAGGGCCGAAGCACCGTGGCGCCGGAATAGCCCAGCGACTCGACCCGTTCGCGCAGGCTCCACGCCTCGCCTTCGTCCGGTCCGGCCGCGACGGTGACGCGATAGAGCGTGCCGCTGGCGCGTTCGAACGACTCGATTTCCGCGCGCCCGGCGCTGGCGAGCTGGCGCACCGCCTTCTCGGCATTCTCGCGGTTCGAGAACGAGCCCGCCTGGATGCGATAGGCCGGCTTGGCCGCGGCGAAGATCGGGTCCGGCGGATTAATCGGCGGGGCGGACAATGCGTCCGGGATAGCGGGTTGAAGCGGCGCGGCCGGCGGCGTCCATGCCGGCTCGGGGCGCGGCGGCAGGATCTGCACGCGCTGCGGCGGTTCCTTGATGTCGTCGAAGCTGCGCGGAGCGGTCTCGGCGCGAGCGTACTGTCGCGGCGCGTCGAACGCGGACTTGGACGCCGGCCCGACATATTTCACGCGCACGCGAGCCACGCCTTGGCGATAGTAGCCCAACTGCTCGGCGGCGGCCTTGGATAGGTCGATGACCCGGTCGCCGACGAATGGTCCTCGGTCGTTGACCCGGACGATCATCTTCCGGCCATTGTCGAGATTGGTCACCTCGACCAGACTGGGCAGCGGCAGGGTCTTATGCGCCGCCGACGGGATGTCCATGTCGAACACCTCGCCGTTGGCGGTGCGACGATTGTGGAACTGTTCGCCGTACCAGGAGCCGATCCCGGTGACATTGTAGTCCTTGTCTTGGCGCGGATAGTACCAGATCCCGTTGATCTGATAGGGCTTCTCGGTGCCGCGCAGCGGCTTGCCGTCGCGGCCGACCGTCGAGCCCGAACGCGGGGCCGAGCCCCTCGTCGTCTCGTTGCGGGCGCTCGCCGTATAGCCGGACCGGCCGACGTCGTACTTGGGCGTGGCGCAGGCGGCGAGGCTCACGGCCGCCAGGGCCATGAGGCCGAAGCCGCGCAAGGTTCGCCAAACCTGATCGATACGCTGGTTCATCCGCTCGTCGTCCAGAGGGGCGCACCCCTTTCCGAGCGGACATCGTCGCCCGTTTGTTTTGAAGTCTGGTTAAGGCGCGGACGCGCTGATATAGCCGCCTGCTCCGGACAGGTGGCCGAGTGGTTTAAGGCAGCGGTCTTGAAAACCGCCGTAGGTGAAAGCCTACCGTGGGTTCGAATCCCACCCTGTCCGCCACAGTCTCGACGCTCCAAAAAACCCTTTCAGGACAAGCATGTCGGCTCTCCGCACCGCGCTCTATGGCCAGGCCGATCACGACCTGGCGCCGGCTGCTCCGGACGCCGTTCAGCTGTCGCCGTTGGTTCCGGGCTCGACCGACATCGCCTCGATTCCGGACGAATCCTTTATTGCCGTGACCGTCCGCGCCCCAGCCGGCGCGGTGGAGCGACGATTTGTCCTCGCCCATGCGTTGCGTGTTCTGGCCCCGAATGGCCGCCTGACCGCCTTCGCCCCCAAGGATCGCGGCGGCCTGCGCCTGAAGAAGGAGCTTGAGGCCCTTGGCTGCGAAGTCGGCGAGAGCGCCCGGCGGCACAACCGGATCTGCCTGGTCGTGCGCCCGGCCGTCATCACGAGCTTGGACGACGCCATCGCCGCCGGCGCGCCGCGCCAGATCGCCGAAAATGGTCTCTGGACCCAGCCAGGCGTGTTCAGCTGGGACCGCCTGGACGCTGGCACCAACGCGCTGCTTCAGGTCCTGCCGGAATTCTCCGGGACCGGCGCTGATTTCGGCGGCGGTATCGGCCTGTTGGCGCTGAATGTCCTGGCTTCGTCCAAGGTCACCAAGCTCACGCTGGTCGAGCTGGATCACCGCGCCTTCGACGCCGCCAAGCGCAATGTCGCCGACCCCCGCGCCGAATTCGTTTGGGGCGACGTTCGCCAGGCGGGCTTGAAGGACCTCGATTTCATCGTCAGCAATCCGCCGTTCCACGATGGCGGCGGCGAGGACAAGACCCTGGGCCAAGCCTTCATCGCCTCAGCCGCCGCGGCGCTGCGCAAGGGCGGGGTGCTGTGGATCGTCGCCAACCGTCACCTGCCGTACGAGGCGATCCTGGCCGAGAGCTTCGCCAA
Source organism: Caulobacter sp. Root343 (assembly GCF_001425745.1). Taxonomy (GTDB): domain Bacteria; phylum Pseudomonadota; class Alphaproteobacteria; order Caulobacterales; family Caulobacteraceae; genus Caulobacter. Next base: position 736,352 of record NZ_LMDF01000007.1, read on the forward strand.
GGTTCGGCTGGTCGAGGAAGGCGGCGGTTACAAGGTCTTCGAGGCCAAGAAGTGAGCCCGGCCAGATGAGCAAGGCGCTGATGGCCCGCCTGGATCGGCTGCTGGCCAATCTGGGCTATGGCAGCCGCAAGGAGGTCCAGGCCCTGGTCGCCGGCGGCAAGGTCGCGCTGGACGGCCAGACGGTGAAAGACTCCGGCGCCCGCATCGCCGTCGACGCCACCCTGCCCGAGCGCGTGACCATTCGCGGCCTCCCGGTCGATCCCCCCGCCCCGCTGGTGCTGATCATGCACAAGCCGCTGGGCGTGACCTGCTCGCACAAGGAGGACGGCGAGAAGATCTACGATCTGCTGCCGCGCCGGTGGCGGCTGCGCGATCCGGCTCTTTCGACCGTCGGCCGGCTCGACAAGGACACCAGCGGGCTGATCCTGATCACCGACGACGGCGATTTCCTGCATCGGGTGATCTCGCCCAAGCGCCACGTGCCCAAGACCTATTTCGTCACGCTTGACCGTCCGCTCGACGGTTCGGAGGGCGAGGTCTTCGCCGCCGGGACGCTGATGCTGGAAGGCGAGGAGAAGCCGCTTTTGCCGGCCCACCTGGACGTCGTCGACGAGAAGACGGCGCGGCTGACGATCACAGAGGGTCGCTATCACCAGGTGCGCCGCATGTTCGCCGCCGTCGGCAATCACGTGCTCGAGCTGCACCGCGAGCGGATCGGCGGCCTCACCCTGCCGGCCGACCTGGAGCCTGGACAATACAAGATCCTGCCGGCAGACGAGGCCGAGGGCGTGTTCGCCGATGGCTGAGCCGGTGGTCATCGACGCCCGGGGTCATCATTGCCCTGTCCCGACCCTGCGGCTGCGCAAGGCTCACGAGGCCGCGTCGCCGGGGGCCGAGCTCGTGTTGCTGGCCACCGACCCGATGGCGCGGATCGACGTGCCGCACTTTGCCGCCCAGATCGGCGCGACGGTCCTGGAGATCGCCGACCAGGACGGCGGCGTCATCCGTTTTCGTATTCTGAAGGCGCTTTGAGCGGGATCGCCTTGGGCCCCTCCAGCAAGGCCCGAGGGCGTTCGTCCAGCGCGATCTCGACCTCGGTCGCCAGGGCGCCGCCGAAGAAGATCGCGTTGACGCTCCAGGACAGCCAGATCAGGAAGACGATCACGGCCGAGATCGAGCCATAGGTCGCCCCCAGGTGAACGACCTTCTCGACATAGAAGGCGCTGGCCGAGGACATGAAGACGCACAGCGCCGCCGCGGCCGCGCCGCCGGCGATCGAGGCGCGCCAACCGACCGGCTCGCGCGACATGGCGTAGCGGTAGACCAGGGTCATGCCGAACACGATGCCGAGACTGGCCCAGGTCCACTCGCTCTGGATCCACGAGACGCCGGCCAGCGGCCGCAGGTTCAGGGCCGCGCCCAGCAGGCGCAGCACCAGGAAGACGCCCGACATCACGAAGAGCAGGCCGAAGGCCGCGATCAGCACCAGCAGGGCCATCAGGTTGAAGCCGAAGAAGCCCCGCTGATCCTCCTCGTCGTGGATGAACGACAGCCCGGCCAGCAGCGCCTTGAAGCCGCGATGGGCGGCGTAGGCGCCGACGATCAGCACGATGGCGCTCTGCAGCGACACGGTCTGCCCCGGTGCGTGGGCCAGGCGGCCGAACTCGTCCTGGAACATTGAGCGCGCCCCGGAGGGAATCAGCTCGGCCAGCTTGGCGGCCTGGTTGGCGGCGCTCTCGGGCGTCAGCAGCAGGCTGTAGAGGCCGATCAGAATCGCCAGGCCTGGGAACACGGCCAACAGGGCGAAAAACGAGACGCCGCCGACGTAAAGCATGACGTCGCGGCCCCACAGGCGCGACAAGGCCAGGCCCAGCACGCGGAGGATTTCGCGAACCCAGTGGATCGGATCAAGGTCGAGGTCGCGCCAGCGGATGCGGTGCAGCGGATCTTGCATCCGGCGGACCATGGCGATGTGGCGCCCCGAAGTCAAAGAAGGGCCGGAGCCTGAAGACGGGATAGAGTCAAAGACGCGCCACCTTGGGGAAGATGACGCGTCTCCGCAGGACTTGCCTGTGAACCGATCGCCGCTTCGAGGGACGGATGGCGCGACGACCGATCGACCATCGCAAGTTAGGATCCGCCGCCTGAACCGCACCTGAACGCGTCCATCATGTTTCAGAGGGCTCCGGAAGCCTTCAGCGCGGCAATCGAGTCGGCGGAGAAACCCCAGTCGGCCAGGGCCTGGTCGTTGTCGGCGCCGATCTTCGGCGGCGGTCCCTGGATCGCGCCCGGCGTGGCCGAGAAGCGCGGCGCGGGCGCTGGCTGGACGACCCCGGCCACCTCGACGAAGGTCTCGCGGGCGGCGTTGTGGGCATGGCCGGGCGCCTCGTCCATGGTCAGGACCGGGGCGAAGCAGACGTCGGTGGCGTCCATGATCGCGCACCAGTCGTCTCGGCTCTTGGTGCGGATCACCGCGGCCAGCTTCTCGCGCAGCTCCGGCCATTCCTCGCGGCTCATCTGATGCTGGAACTGCGGGTCGGAAATCCCAGTCTTTTCCAGCAGTAGCAGGTAGAACTGCGGCTCGATCGAGCCGATCGAGATCCACTTGCCGTCGGCGCATTGGTAGGTGTCATAGAAGTGCGCCCCGCCGTCGAGCAGGTTGCTCCGTCGCCCCTCGGCCCACATCCCGCCCGCCTTGAAGCCGTAGAACATCGCCATCAGCGAGGCCGCGCCGTCGCTCATCGCGCAGTCGATCACCTGGCCCTGCCCCGTTGAACGGGCATGGATCACCCCGGCCAGCAGGCCGAAGGCCAGATACAGCGCCCCGCCCCCGAAATCGCCGACCAGGTTCAGCGGCGGCACGGGCTTGTCGGTCGTGCCGATCGCTGCCAGCGCCCCGGTGATGGCGATATAGTTCATGTCGTGGCCGGCGGCCTTGGCGTAGGGCCCAGCCTGACCCCAGCCGGTCATGCGGCCGTAGACCAGCTTGGGATTGCGGGCCAAGGCGACCTCGGGGCCAAGGCCCAGCCGCTCCATGACGCCGGGCCGGAACCCCTCGATCAGGCTGTCGGCCTGCTCCAGCAGCTTCAGGCAGGTCTCGATCGCCTCCGGGGTCTTCAAGTCCAGCGCCACCGAACGCCGGCCTCGGGCCGTGACGTCGGCCGGAGAGCCCCGTCCCTGGCCCTTGCGGTCGATCCGCACCACGTCGGCCCCGAGGTCCGACAGCAGCATGCCGCAGAACGGTCCCGGGCCGATGCCGGCGAACTCGACGATCCTCAGCCCCGAAAGCGGTCCCTGGCCCATGATGCGTCCTTCCAATGGCGTGGCGGCTCTTTTCCGGCCGCCGACGGCGCTCACTAGAACGACCCTGACGTTCGGTCATGCAAGCCTTGCCGCGCCGCTTCGCGGCGTTCTTTGATTCACCGTCGCCCTGCGGCGTTCCGTACCTTTGACCACGCAAAGCCTCTGCTATGTTGCGGCGTCGAATCTCGGCGGCTCCGGTTGAGCCGCAAGGACGAGCGTTCGGGCGGAGGTTGGTTTGGCGGTTGACGCCCGGATCCTGATCGTGGCGCGCGACGATGTTCGCGCCGGACCGCTGGCCGAAGGGCTGGACCGGTTGGGCTGGCGCACGATCACCGCGCGCGGCCCCTATGCCGCCCTCGCCGCCCTGGGCGATCTGCCGATCGAGGCGGTGATCGTCGACCTGGCCAGCGCCGGTCCCGAGACCCAGACCCTGGCGCGCCGGCTGAAGGCCGCGGTCGCCCCGCGCCGCTTGCCGGTCATCGCCATCGGCGACCCGGACGGCGACTATCGCAACCAGGCGTTCGACCTGACCCTGTCGCCGCCGCTGCATCCGTCCCAGGCCGCCCTGCGCCTGGAGACCCTGGTGCGCACCGCCATCGCCGAGGAAGAGTTCGAGCTGCGCCTCGACACGTTCGGCGAGCGCGGCCGTCGCCTGGATCTGCCGGAAGCGGCCGAGGCCCCCTATCGCATCCTCGCCGTGGGCGAACCCGCGCCGCAGTTCCTGGCCCTGGCCAACGCCCTGCAGGCCAGCGGAGCCGAGGTGGTCGGCGCCTTCACCGCCTATACGGCCTTCGACTATCTGCACGAGCGGGCGTTCGACTCCGTGGTCCTGTGGGCCGGCGACAGCCAGCAGGAAGCCCTGTCGATCGCGGCCGGCATGCGCCGCAACACCCGCCTCTTCCACATCCCGGCCCTGCTCTATCTGAAGGCCGAGAGCTATGTGACCATGTCCGAGGCGTTCCATCGCGGCGTCTCCGACGTGGCCTCGCCCGAAACGCCCGAGATCGAGACCGCCATGCGGGTCATGGAGCTGGCCCGCAGCTTCCGCCGGGGCGAGTCGATCCGCGGCGCCCTGGAAAAGGCCCGCAGCTCGGGCCTGATGGACGCCGCCACCGGCCTGTTCACCCGCGACCTGTTCGCCGCCCACCTGGCCCGGCTGGCCGCCGCCGCTCGCGAGCGGTCCCGGCCGCTGTCGATCTGCGTGCTGCGTGTCGCCGACAAGCCCGAGACCGTCTGGGCCCGCAAGAACGGCTGGCTGGACCGCGCCATTCCGCAGATCGGCTCGATGGTCGGCCGCCTGGTCCGCGTCGAGGACACGCCGGCCCGCCTGGCCACCGAGGTCTTCGCCCTGGCCCTGCCGGCCACCGGCCTGAGCGCCGCGCAGGCCGCCGCCGAGCGGATCGCCGCAGTGATCGGCTGCACCGCCTTCGACGCCGGCGACGACCGTCCGCCGTTCGTCTGTGAGTTCGACATCGGCGTCGCCGAGGTCCAGCCCGGCGAAGGCGCCGTCAAGGCGTTGGAACGCGCCGCCGCCAACGCCCTCAAGCGCGACGCCAGCTGAAGCTCCACCCTTGGGCGCGAACGGCTCGGGCCCTATATGGAACACGTCCTGTAGCGGACAGTGTTGCGAAAGGTGCGCGCCGTGAGCCAACCCCAAACCACTCCGATGGTCATCGACGTGGTGGCCGACGTGGTCTGCCCCTGGTGTTATCTCGGCTGGCGGCGGCTGAAATCGGCGCTGGCCTTGCGACCGGACCTCGAGGCGCAGCTGGTCTGGCGGCCTTATCAGCTCGACCCGACGCTTCCCGAGGAGGGCGTCGACCGCAAGGCCTACATGGCCCAGAAGTTCAAGGATCCGGCCAAGCTCACGGCGGTTCATGCCGCCCTGGTCGAGGGCGGCGCCGAGGAAGGCATCGCCTTCGACTTCGACGCCATCGAGGTCTCGCCCAACACCAACGCCGCCCACCGGCTGATCCGCTGGGCCCTGACGGCCGGGGTCCAGGACCAGGTCGTCGAGGCGCTGTTCAAGGCCTATTTCACTCAAGGGCTCGACATCGGTGATCCGATGGTCCTGGCCGATGTCGCCGAGGCGGCCGGCATGGAGCGCCTGGTGGTGCTGCAGCTGCTGTCGGAAGGGGCCGACAAGGAGGCCGTGGCCCGCGAGCACGCCATGGCCGTCCAGGGCGGGGTGACCGGCGTGCCGTTCGTCATCTTCGCGGGCAAGGTGGCCGTGGTCGGGGCCGAGAGCCCGGAACGCATCGCCGAGGCGATTGACCAGGCCGTGGCTTCGGGCGCCTGATCCCTCGGCGCGGACAGCCGCGCGAGTCGAGACTGTCGGGGGCGTGACATGGACCACCAGAAGCAGCAGATGATCAGCTACGCCATCACCGGCGCGGCGATCGCGATCGTCCTGTTCTTTCGCGTGCGGCGACTGACCCAGGAGCGACGGCTGAAGCTGGAATGGATGTGGGTCATGCCCACCTTGATGACGGCCGCCATGGTCGCCCTGTTCTTCCAGTACCCGCCTCACGGTTCGGACTGGGTCTGGCTGGGCGCGGTGTTCGTCGTCGGCGCGGCCGTCGGCTGGATGCGCGGCAAGCTGATCCCGATCAGCATCGATCCCGAGACCCATCTGCTGAACACCAAGCCCTCCCCGGCCGCCCTGCTGTTCCTGCTGGGCCTGTTCGTCGTCCGCTTCGCCCTGCGCGCCTATCTGGAAAGCCAGGCCAGCGCCCTGCACATCAGCATCGGCCTGCTGACCGACGGCTTCGTCGTCCTGGCCGTGGGCCTGTTCGCCGTCTCGCGCATCGAGATGGGCCTGCGGGCCTGGGGCCTGCTCAAGGCGGCCCGCGCGGCGAAGGCGGCGGCCTAGGGTACGGCTCCGCCGCCTCACGCGGCTTGCCGCTGAAGGGATGGAAAGGGACGCGGAGCGCCGGACAGCGTCCGGAGTGTGAGTTTGTAAGTACCGTTTCGACGAAGCCAGACGCTCCGCGCGACCGTTATGCGCCAGCGTCCCGTCGGGNGAGGAAATGGCTAGAGGCCGGCCGGCGTTCCGGTCTTGTCGATTTGCGCCGCGAACACGGCTCCGCCGCCTCACGCGGCTGGCCGCTGAAGGGATGGAAAGGGACGCGGAGCGCCGGACAGCGTCCGGAGTGTGAGTTTGTAAGTACCGTTTCGACGAAGCCAGACGCTCCGCGCGACCGTTATGCGCCAGCGTCCCGTCGGGTGGCCCTGTTCAGGCCTTACCGGGACCCGAGCTCTTCCATTTCCGGAAGCGCCCGGAGGTCGAAGAGAGCGAGCCAATTCAGGCTAAGATACACCCTTTTACCTTCAACCACGCCGACGGCGGGCGGGTTCAGCCAGCACGCTGAAGCCCCCGGACCGTCCGAGTATCCCCCTCGGACCTTCACCGCTCGATCGCCCCCCGCCGCCGCAATCGGTCGCTGGCCATGCGCCCTTTCCTCGCGACGAGGTGAGAAGAGGATAAGCGAGGTTTTGGAGGGGGAGGAGAAGGGCTGAACGCTCGTGCGTTACATCACCCCTCTCTCTGAGAGAGAGGGAGGGGCCCATGCGCAGCATGGGAGGGTGAGCGGTTACACCCTCAACCGATAAATCCTGAAAACTCAGCGAGATGCCCACCGGCTTCGCCTAACCTCTCACCCTCCCACGCCTGCGGCGCGGGCCCCTCCCTCTCTCAAAGAGAGAGGGGTTCTATGCCCGCGCTCCGACGGGGATTGACTCGAAAAATTACGCGCGTAACTCTCAATTGGGATTTTACGCACGTAATCACACATACGGAGCCCCGCCCCATGCGCCTACGCCATCTCACGCTCGTCGCCGCCGCCGGCATCCTGTTGGCGACGCCGGCCCTGGCCTCGACCGGCAAACAGCCTTTGACCTTCGTCTCGGTCTTCGCCAACGCCGCCATCCCGGTGAAGCTGATCGCGCTCGTCCTGTTGGCCGGCCTGGTCGCCGGGCCAGTGATCGCCGTCGCCCGCCTGAACGCCAAGTGGATCGCCGCCATCGCCAAGAGCGCCTTGCCCCTGGGCTTCGCGGCGGCGGCCTACACCCTGCTGGCCGGCGCCGTCGGCATCGCCAACCTCGGGGTCACGCCCAGCCTGCCGATCCTGGCGCCCGGCCTGGCCGAGGCCCTGATGATGGCCATGCTGGGCCTGCTGACCGCGGGGGTGGCGCGCCTGGCGGGCGAGCTCAGCCAACGGCGCCGAGAAGACACGGGCCTCGCCTAATCCGCGACCTCGCCGCCGAAATCCTTCGGGCGCGCTTGCCTTTCACCCCCGAATGGCCTCATAAGGCCGCTCATCAAGCCCCCTTTTCGTCGCCGGCGCATCGTCCCGGCCGCGAAAGGGGGCTATTTTCGTTGGATTAGACCAAGAAGCGGTCCGAAGAGAGCATCACAGGCTCTGGGGGCCAGATTTGGTCATTGGCGCGAGCCGCGCGTTTGTGTGTGCGGCCGCAAATGAACTGGACCCAGATGCCCTTCCCTGCCTCCCACCCCGCTCTCGAGCGGGCTCTCGCTGCTCAAGGCTACCTCGAGCCCACCCCCGTCCAGGCCGCCGTGCTGGAAGCCGACGCCGAAGGCCGTGACCTGCTGGTCAGCGCCCAGACCGGCTCGGGCAAGACCGTGGCCTTTGGCCTGGCCGCCGCCCCGACCCTGCTGGGCGACGAAGAGATCTTCGGCCGCGCCGGCGCGCCGCTGTGCCTGGTCATCGCCCCGACCCGCGAACTGGCCATCCAGGTCAATCGCGAGCTGACCTGGCTGTACGCCCAGGCCATGGCCGTGGTCGTCAACTGCGTCGGCGGCATGGACGCGCGTCGCGAGCAACGCGCCTTGAACTACGGCGCCCATATCGTCGTCGGCACCCCGGGCCGCCTGCGCGACCACATCGAGCGCGGCCACCTGGATCTGTCCGAGCTGAAGGTCGCCGTCCTCGACGAGGCCGACGAGATGCTCGACATGGGCTTCCGCGAGGACCTGGAGTTCATCCTCGACGCCGCCCCGGCCGAGCGCCGGACCCTGCTGTTCTCGGCCACCCTGGCGCGCGACATCGTGCAGCTGGCCAAGAGCTACCAGAACGACGCCATCCGCATCGACACGATCGGCCGCAACGAGCCGCACCGCGACATCGAGTATCGCGCCGTGCGCGTCGCGCCGAACGAGATCGAGCACGCGATCGTCAACCTGCTGCGTTACTTCGAAAGCCCCGGCGCCCTGGTGTTCTGCAACACCCGCGAAAGCGTCCGCGCCATGCACAGCAAGCTGCGCGAGCGCGGCTTCGACGTCGTGGGCCTGTCGGGCGAGCTCTCGCAACGTGAACGCGCCGACGCCCTGCAGGCGTTGCGCGACGGCCACGCCCGCGTCTGCGTCGCCACCGACGTCGCCGCGCGCGGTCTCGACCTGCCCGACCTGGGCCTGGTCATCCACGCCGAGCTGCCGGTCAACAAGGCCACCCTGCTGCACCGTTCGGGCCGCACCGGCCGGGCCGGCAAGAAGGGCGTCTCGGCCCTGGTCGTCCCCTACACCCGCCGTCGCAAGGCCGAGCAGCTGTTGATGGCCGCCGGCGTCGAAGGCCAGTGGGGCGGCGCCCCGACCGCCGATGAAATCCGGCTCAAGGACACCGAGCGTCTGCTGGACGATCCGATCTTCAACGAGCCCGCGGTCGAGGAAGACACCGCCCTGGCCGAGGCGATGCTGGCCAAGCGCACGCCGCTGGAAATCGCCGCCGCCCTGATCCGCACCCGCCGCGCCAAGCTGCCGGCGCCGGAAGAGATTTATGACGACCCGCGCCACGGCGCCGACCCTGGCCCGCGTAGCCGCGAGCCGCGTGAGCCGCGTGAATTCGGCGGCGAGCGCGAGTTCGGGGATCGCCCCGAGCGCGTCAGCATGGACGGTTCGGAGTGGTTCCGCCTCAACACCGGCCGCCGCAACAACGCCGACCCCAAGTGGCTGATCCCGCTGATCTGCCGCCTGGGCCACATCACCAAGAAGGACATCGGGTCGATCCGGATCTTCGACTACGACACCAAGTTCGAGATCTCGGCCGAGGCGGCCGTGAAGTTCGGCGCGGCCGTCCAGCAGACGGTGCGCGAGGACGTCACGATCACCCCGACGGCGGCCCCGGCCGCGCGCGAGGCGGGTCCGCGCCGCGAATACGCGCCGCGTGACAACGCAGCGCCGCGCGAGTTCAAGCCGCGCCCCCCGCGCGATGAAGCTCCGCGCGGCCCGCGCGCCAACGCTCCGGGCTCGCGCGATCACACGCCGCGCCCGTCCAGCTATGGCGACGACGGCGTCAGCAACGCCAAGCCGTATGGCCGTGGCGAAGAGCCCAAGGGCGACTACAAGCCCCGCGAGTTCAAGCCTCGCGACAACGCCGCGCCGCGTGACTTCAAGCCACGCCCGCCGCGTGACGAGGCCCCGCGTCCGTACTCGCCGCAGGATTCCGACAGCCCCAAGCGCGCCTACAAGCCGCGCGCCGAGGCTGGCGCTGATGCTCCGCGCGAGTTCAAGCCGCGTGCGCCGCGCACCGACGGCGACGGTCCGAAGAAGCCGTTCAAGAAGGCCTTCAGCGACAACGCCGCCGGCCCGAAGCCTTACTCGAAGCCCTATGCCGGCAAGCGCGACGACGGCGGCGCCGGCAAGCCGTTCAAGGGCCCCAAGCCCTTCAAGGCCAAGAGCTTCGACACTAAGCCCGGCGCCAAGCCGGCCGGGAAGCCGTTCAAGAAGAAGTAGTTAGGCGGTCACTTGCCCCCACCTGACCGCTTCGCGGTCGTCCGCCCCCGGGAGGGGGCGGAAGGTGCGCGCCCTTCTTCCCCCTCCGGGGGAGGAGCGCGCAGCGCGGAGGGGGCAAGTCCTCAGACGCTTTGCCCCGCGCTCCAGCCCGACGCCCAGGCCCACTGGAAGTTATAACCGCCCAGCCAGCCGGTGACGTCGACCACCTCGCCGATGAAATAGAGTCCCGGCACGGCCTTGGTCTCCAGGGTGCGGGAGTCGAGGGCGTCGGTATCGACCCCGCCCAGCGTCACTTCCGCCGTGCGATAGCCTTCCGAGCCCACCGGCTTGAAGGTCCAGGCGTTGACCGCAGCGGCCAACCGGCCCAGCACCTTGTCAGAACAGTCGGCGATATTGCCTTTGGCCCCGTCTTCGTCTTCGGCGATCAACTGAGCCACGCGCTTGGGCAGCAGGGTCGACAGCACGGTGGCAACAGCCTGCCGCGGCGAGGCCGTGCGGGCGGCCTTCAGCGCCGCCAGGGCGTCGACGCCCGGCGCCATGTCGACCCGGATCTCGTCGCCCTCGCGCCAATAGGACGAGATCTGCAGGATCGAGGGTCCCGACAGGCCGCGGTGGGTGAACAGCATCCCCTCGCGGAACTTGGTCCTGCCATGGGCGACCACGGCGTCCAGCGCCACGCCCGACAGCGGCGTCAGTCGGGCCAGCATGCCGGCCTCGAAGGTCAGGGGCACCAGCGCCGGTCGGGTCTCGACAAGACCGATCCCGAATTCCTTGGCGATCTCGTAGCCCAACCCCGTCGCGCCCATCTTCGGGATCGACTTGCCGCCGCAGGCCACCACCAGCGAGGCGCAGGCGACCTTGCCGGACGACAGCGTCACCTCGAAACCGGACTCGGTCTTGGTCACGTCCTGGAAGCTCGTCTCGAGACGCAGGACCACGCGGGCGGCCTTCATCTCGGTCAGCAGCATGTCGATGATCTGCTTGGCCGAGCCGTCGCAGAACAGCTGGCCCAGGGTCTTCTCGTGGTAGGCGATGCCGTACCGCTCGACCAGCGCGATGAAGTCCCGGGGCCGGTAGCGGCGCAGGGCCGAGACGCAGAACTTCGGGTTGGCCGACAGGAAGTTGAGGTGCGTCGCGCCGGTGTTGGTGAAGTTGCAGCGTCCGCCGCCGCTGATGCGGATCTTCTCGCCCGGCGCCTTGGCGTGGTCGATGATCAAGACCGAGCGCCCGCGCTTGCCGGCCTCGATGGCGCACATCATGCCGGCCGCGCCCGCGCCGATCACCAGGACGTCGAAAGTTTCCAAGATCACCTACCTCAACCTCGGTCCCTTCGACCGGAGGCGAGGCGGCAAGTCAATCAGCCCGCGCGACGATAGCCCGGTCGCGAGGCGACCTGCTGGCGCTGGGGAGGAGCCTTCTGGCTGACCTCGAAGCGGCCGATCATGCGGACCAGGCCGCCGATATCGTTCTTCAGGGCGTGGCTGACGGCCGTGGCCTGTTCGACCATGGCGGCGTTCTGCTGCACGCCCTGGTCCATCTGGTTGACGGCGGCGTTGACCTCGTTGAGGCCCGTCGCCTGCTCCTTGGCCGAGGCCGCCAGTTCCGACACCAGAGCGTCGATCTCGCCGACCTTCAGCACGATGCCGTCCAAGGCCTCGCCGGTCTGGCCGACCAGGCGCACGCCTTCGTCGACCTGGGCGGTGGAGGCGTGGATCAGGCTCTTGATCTCCTTAGCCGCGTCAGCCGAGCGCTGGGCCAGGGCCCGGACTTCCTGGGCGACGACCGCGAAGCCGCGGCCGCTGTCGCCCGCGCGCGCGGCCTCGACGCCGGCGTTCAGGGCCAGGAGGTTGGTCTGGAAGGCGATCTCGTCGATCACGCCGACGATGTTGCCGATCTGGGCCGAGGACTTCTCGATGCCGTTCATGGCCGCGACGGCGCCGCGCACCACCTGGCCGGAACGCTCGGCGTCCGCCCGGGTGGAGGTGACGACACGGCTGGCCTCGCCGGCGCCCTGCGAGGCGCGGCGGACGGTGGCGGTGATCTCGTCGAGGGCCGCGGCGGTCTCTTCCAGGCTGGCGGCCTGCTGCTCGCTGCGGCGGGCGGTGTTGTCGGCGGCGGCGGCGATCTCGTCGGCGCTGGAGCCCACGGTCCCGACCACGCCCACGATGCCGCTCATGGCCTCGTCCAGCTGGGCGATGGCGCCGTTGAAGTCGTCGCGGATGGCTTCATAGCCCTTGGGGAAGGCGTCGCTGATCTGAACGGTCAGGTCGCCGTTCGACAGGCGCGACAGGGCGTTGGCCAGGCGCTCCATGACAAAGGCCTGATCGCGGGCGGCGGCCGACGACACGGCCTCGTTGCGGGCGCGTTCGCTTTCGCTGGCGGCGCTGACGCGCGCCTGCTCGGCTTCGGAGGCGCGCAGGGCCACGGCGTTGTCCTTGAACACCTGGACGGCGCGGGCCATCAGCCCGACCTCGTCCTTGCGGGTCGCGCCGACCACCTCGACGTCCAGCTGGCCGTCGACCAGGCTGGTCATGCTTCTGGAGAGGGCGCGCACGGGGCGCGAGATCTTGTACGAGCCGATATAGAGCGCGAAGCCCATGCCGCAGGCGGCCGCGCCCAAGCCGAACAGCAGGGTCAGCCACGAGCCGGACGCGGCCGACTTGCTGGCGCTGGCGACCATGGCCGCCGTCTGCTTGTTGTAGCCGTCGCCCCAGGCCTTGCCTTGCTTGGCCATGCCGTCGATGGCCGGGTCGACGCGGGCCAGCACGACCATGGCGCCGGCGTCGTCGTTCTTCAGGGCCAGGTCGGCGGCCGAGCGCGCCTCGGCATAGGCCGAGTCCAGCTTGGCCTTCATCTCGGCGGTGTAGTCGGCGGTCGCCGGGTCGGCGGCGGCGATCTTGTCGAGGCTTTGCTTGCCCTCGCCATAGACCTTGTCGAGTTCCTTGGACGCGGCGGCGGCCTGCTCGGAAGCGCCGTCATAGGTCACGCTGCGGTGGGCGGCGTAGCCCATCATGCTGATGCGACGCAGGAAACGGGCGGATTGCACCTCGGCCGGCGATCGGTGGGCCACCAGTTGCTCGGTGGCGGCGTCGGCGCGCTTCTGTTGCCAGACGCCCAGTCCGGCGCAGGCCACGGTGGCGACGGCCAGAACGGCGGCGGGCAATAGAACCTTCGAAGAAATCTTCAGGTCGTCCAGCTTCACAGCGTTCCCCCAAGTCCTCAACGCGCCATTACTCGTGCGCAAGGGATACCGGTGTCAGACGAATCGCGTCCAACCCGGCTCATTGCGAGGAAGGATTCCGGCGCCGACCGTAAATGACGGCTTAAACTGGTCATGTCGCTTGACGTTCTTGAGGGAGACGTTACGACGCACGCCCCTCCCGCCGACAGATCATCGAGCCATCTCATGACGGCCGCCTCTTCCCCGCCGGCTCCTGGCGCGCCGACCATTGGCGTCGACTTCGGCACCACCAACACCGTCATCTCCCTGACGCGGGGCGACGACCACGCGCATCTGGTGCGCTTCTCGATCGACAACCGCGAGCTGTTCGCCTTCCGCTCGGCGCTCAGCTTCCACAGCCTCCAGGGCGCGCCGGGCCAGGCGCAGGAACGCGTGGTCGAGGCCGGTCCCTGGGCGATCGAGGCCTATCTGGAAGATCCGCTGGAAACTCGCTTCATCCAGTCGTTCAAGACCTTCGCGGCCTCGGCGGCCTTCACCGAGACCCGCATCCTCGACAAGCGCTACCTGTTCGAGGACCTGCTGGCCGCCTTCCTGCTGCGGCTGCGCGACCATGCCGGCGAGCCGCTGTCCGCCCTGCCCCCACGCGTGGTGGTCGGCCGACCGGTGACCTTCGCCGGATCCTCGCCGAACGAGACCCTGGCCCTGACCCGCTACGAAGAGGCGTTCAAGCGCCTGGGCTTCACTGACATCCGCTACGCCTACGAACCCGTCGGCGCGGCCTTCTTCTTCGCCCGTCAGCTGAAGCAGGACGCCACCGTGCTGGTCGCCGACTTCGGCGGCGGCACCAGCGACTTCTCGCTGGTCCGGTTCGAGCGCGCCGATGACGGAACGCTGCGCTCGACGCCGCTGTCGCGCTCAGGCGTCGGGGTGGCGGGAGACGCCTTCGACTACCGGATCATCGACCAGTTGGTCTCGCCGGAGCTGGGCAAGGGTTCGGACTACAGAGCGTTCTCCAACAACCTGCCGATCCCGCAGCGCTACTACGCCGCCTTCGCCCGCTGGGACCAGCTGGCCCTGTTGCGCGCGTCCAAGGACATGCGCGACATCCGCGCCCTGGAGCGCACGGCGGTCGAGCCGGACAAGATCGCGGCCTTGATCGAGGTGCTGGACGGCAATCACGGCTACGCCCTCTACAAGTCGGTCTCGGCGCTGAAGGAGGCCCTGTCCAGCCAGACCGAGGCGACGTTCCATTTCGTGGCCGGCTCGGTCGAGATCGAGAAGCCGGTCGCCCGCTCGGACTTCGAGGTCTGGATCGCCCCGGAACTGGCCGCCATCGAGACTGCCGTCGGCGAGGCTCTGGACCGCGCCAACCTCACCGAAGCCGGCGTCGACCGCGTCTTCCTGACCGGTGGCAGTTCGTTCGTGCCGGCCGTGCGCGATATCTTCCTGCGCCGCTTCGGGGCGGAAAAGATCGAAAGCGGCGGCGAGTTCGAGTCGATCGCCTCGGGCCTGGCGCTGATCGGGCGCGAGAACGACCTCGACCTGTGGACCATGCGCGCGCCACAAGCTTAGCCCCGGATTTACTGCGTCTGTTGCGGAGTCCTTATCGGACTCTCGCCATGATGGCGGTAAGCCTGGGAAGCCCTGCCACGGACCTTTCGGTCGCATGGCCGCGCTCTCCGCCATCGTCTATGGTTAACGCGTAGATTCGCGGGGCGACCTTCGGGAGCAACGAGTCCAGTGCCGATTTCGTACCTCTCCGCCGCCCAGATCTCGAACCTGTCGGCGACGACGATCACCAATCTCTCGACGACCAAGCTGGAGACCCTGGCCAGCACCCAGGTCGCGGCGCTGTCCAACACGGCGCTGGCCGGGCTCAGCGCCACCCAGGTCTCGGCCCTGTCCGCGACCCAGGTGAAGGGACTGACGGCCACCCAGATCCCGGCCTTCGCCTCGAACCTGATCTTCGACACCGACCAGCTGGCCGCCTTCAGCGGCAACCAGTTGAACGCCCTGACCTCGACCCAGCTGGCCAAGCTGGACGCCAGTCGGATGGAGGTGCTGAGCGCCACCCAGGTCGGCGCGCTGGACGCGACCCATTTCATCGGTCTGGACGCCACCCAGATCAGCGCCCTGGACGCCAGCCAGCTGAAGAACCTGAGCACGACCCAGATCGGCGCCATGCGGCTCGAGGATCTCGGCGAGATGTGGCCCGACCAGTTGCAGGCGCTCTCCGCGTCCCAGATCGCCGCCCTGCCCGCCACCCTGATCCCGGCCATGGACAGCCAGCAGTTCGCCGCGCTCAGCACCACCCAGCTCAAGGGCCTGACCGCCACCCAGGTCGGCTCGCTGTCGACGACGCAGCTGACAGACCTCGCCACCAACCTGAATCAGCTGTCGGCGGCGCAGCTGGGCGGCCTGTCGGTCACCCAGACGGCGGCGCTGTCGAACACCCAGGTGGCGGCCCTGACGGCCACGCAGCTGGCGGGCCTCAGTGGCGGCGGCGTCGGCGGTCTCTCGGCCACCCAGGTCGCCAACCTGAACTCGACCCAGGTGGCGGGCCTGACCGTCACCCAGATCCGCTCGCTGGACGCCACCGACTTTGCCGAATTGACCGCCACCCAGGTGGCCGGCTTCACGCCCACCCAAATGGCCGCGCTGTCGTCGACCAATATCAGCGCCCTCAGCCAGACCCAGGTCGCGGCCCTGACCACGACCCAATTCGCGGCCCTGACGGCGACGCAGATCGGCGGCCTGTCGACGACGGACTTCGCGGAGCTGTCGACCACGCAGTTCCAGAGCCTGACCGCCACCCAGATGGGCGGCCTGTCGACGGCGAACCTGAGCGGGCTGGACACCACTGCCTTCCAAGGCCTGACGACCACCCAGGTCACCGGCCTGACCGCCACCCAGCTGGCCGGCCTGACCTCCACGGACATCGGCGAAGTCTCCACGACACAGGTCGCCACGCTCTCGGCCTCGCAGCTGGGCGCGCTCTCGGTGACCAACCTCGCCGCGCTGTCGACGACCCAGATGGCGTCGCTGGCGCCGAGCGCCTTGAAGGGTCTGTCGGCGTTCCAGGTGCGCAGCCTGTCATCGACCGCGTTCGGCCAGCTCAGCGCCACCCAGGTCCAGGGCCTGACCGCCACACAGCTCGGCTCGCTGTCGACCACGGTGATCGCCGGACTGACCACGACCCAGGTCGGCTACATCCTGCCGGCCCAGATCCCCGGCCTGACCGTCAACCAGCTGGACTGGCTGTCGACGACCAATCTCGCCGCCATGACGCCGCTGCAGGTCGGCGCCTTCACGCCGACCCAGGTCGAAAGCCTCTAGACGAAAGGCCAGGCTCGGGCGTCTGATCGCCGAGCTTCACGGAGGCCTTCCATGACCCGATCCGCCCTGCCCGTTCTCGTCGCGGCTGGTCTGCTGGCCGCCGTCAGCCCCGCCTTGGCTCAGAACACCCCCTTGGGCGCGGCCGGGCGCTGGACGATCGATCTAAAGGCCTCGACGTTCAACGAAGCCCTGACCGGTCCCGCGCCCCTGGCCGCCGAGATCGACGTCACCAAGGACGACGGCAAGAGCCTGGCCTGGACCTTGATCGAGGAGGACGACGAAGGTCTGGCCGCCATCCAGTTCGCCGACGCGCCGCTGGACGGAACCCCGACCAAGGCCGTGGTCAACACTCAGGTCGTGATGATCAGCGTCAGGCGCGACGGCCAGAACGGCGTCACCGCCGTCACCAGCAACAAGACGGGCCGCAAGCAGTCGATGAAGGTCTGGCTGGCCGACGCCGACACGCTGCGCGTCGAACAGGACGTCGACGGCGTCCCCGGTCCTCCGGACCAGAGCCTGACGTTCAGGCGGGTGAAATAGACGCTATTTCCCCAGCACCTTCCCCAAATAAGCCGCCAAGGCCTCGACCCGCGCCGGCCTCGGACCGCCGGGCGGCATGACCAGGTGCAGGGCGATCGGCGCGGCGGTCCAGTCGCTCAGGATCTCCTCCAGCCGGCCGTCGGCCAGAGCCGCGCCGACGATGAAGTCCGGCAGCACCGCCACCCCGACGCCAGCGACCAGCGAGGGCACGAGCACGTCGCCGTTGTTGGCGCGGATCACCGAACGGGGTCGAACGGAGGCCTCTTCGCCGCCTTTCTGGAACCGCCAGGTCTCGGGCGCGGACTGGTGGCCATAGGTCAGGCCGCGATGCTCGGCCAGGCTCGCCGGGTGGATCGGCCGGCCATGCCGCTTCCAGTAATCCGGTGAGGCCACGACGTGACGCTTCACCGCCCGCAGACGGCGGGCCACCAGCGAGCTGTCCGGCAGGGCCGCCACGCGCAGGGCCAGGTCGAAACCCATGCCGACCAGGTCGATCGTGGCGTCCGACAGGTGCAAATCGACCGAGACCTCCGGATAGGCCTCGAAGAATCCGGGCAGCACCGGCGCCAGGCTGGTGATGCCCAGCGACATCGGCACGGCCATGCGCACCAGGCCGCGCGGGGCCGAGGACTGGCTGGACGCCTCCTCCTCAGCCGCCTGGGCTTCGGCCAGGACGCGGGTGGCGCGCTCGACCAGGGACTGGCCGGCGTCGGTCAGGGCCAGGCGGCGCGAGGTGCGGTTGAACAGCCGTGCGCCCAGGCGCGCCTCCAGCCGGGTGACGGCCTTGGAGACCGTGGCCTTGGACATGGCCAGGTCCTCGGCGGCGGCGGCGAACGAGCGCAACTCCACCACCTTGGCGAACACGGCGAGGCCTTCGAGATCGGGCAGCTTGGACATGCAATGATCGTAGTTTTGGAAACAATGAGTTTCAACAGTTTCCATTTCGGATCTCCAGGGATCCCCTATCTTCTCCTCAACAGGACGCGCCGACGCGGCGCTCCGGAGGGCCGAGGCCCAGAGAGATTGGAAAGGTTAGAGCCATGATCGACCGCAGACCGTTCGATAGCCTTGGCGGCGCCGACCACGGTTGGCTGAAGGCCAAGCACCACTTCTCGTTCGCCAGCTACTACGACCCCAGCAACATGAACTGGGGGGCGCTGCGGGTCTGGAACGACGACGAGATCGCCCCGAACACCGGCTTCCCGCCCCACCCGCACAGCGACATGGAGATCATCACCTATGTCCGCGACGGCGCGATCACCCACCAGGACAACCTGGGCAACAAGGGCCGCACCGAGGCCGGCGACGTCCAGGTGATGAGCGCGGGCTCGGGCATCCGGCACGCCGAGTACAATCTCGAGGCCGAAACGACCCGGATCTTTCAGATCTGGATCGAGCCCAAGACGTTCGGCGGCGCGCCGTCGTGGGGCGCCAAGCCGTTCCCCAAGGGTGACCGCTCGGGCAAGTTCGTGACCCTGGCCTCCGGCTTCTCGGATGATGCCGACGCCCTGCCGATCCGCACCGACGCCCGGGTTCTGGGCGCGACGCTAAAGGCTGGCGAGACCACGACCTACGCCCTGGGCAAGGACCGCAGCGGCTATCTGGTCCCGGCCGCCGGCTCGGTCGAGGTCAATGGCGTGACGCTGAACACCCGCGACGGCGCGGCCATCAAGGACGAGGACACGATCACCGTCACCGCCCTGGAAGACGCCGAGCTGGTCCTGGTCGACGCGGCCTAAACACCGCTGGTTCGAAGGGACACAACCAGGCCGTCCGCGCCCTCCCCCAATGGCGGACGGTCACGAACCGCCCCGAGGCCTTCCCTCCAGGCCTCGGGGCGGTTTTCGTTGTGATGGAGACTCAGTGCGCCGGATCAAAGTCCGCCTTGGCGGCCGTCACGTACGCGTCCCACTCGGCCGGCGTGTGGAAGTCGAGGCCCTTATCCCAGGCCGCGCCCATGTAGTAGACGAACGGCTTGCCGGGCTCGACCTTGATCAGCACGAGATAGTTGTCGAAGTCCTGGCGAACCTCGACGACCGACTTGGGATCGACCATCAGGGCGATGGCCATCGCGCCCTTCTCGGGATCCGCCGGTTCCCAGAACGTCACCCGGCCAGGGGCCAGGTCCTTCTTGAACACGCCCGAGCCGCTGGCCCGCTTGCGCTTGGTGATGCCGATGCCGACCACCAGCGGGCCCGGCTTGTCGGAACTGATCGTCGAGACCATCCGCGTGAAATTGGTGCCCAGCGGCAGGGTGAAGGTCCGCGTCTCCCAAACCTTTCGGTCCACGTCGACCGGCCAAGGCGCGTAGTCGACGCTGAACGACGCCACGTCCGGTCCGTTCTTGATCACCTTCCAGCTGGACCAGTTGCGCGAGGTCCACAGCTTGTTGTCCTGCCAGACGCCTAGCCCGCCCGCGCCGCGGCCGGTGCCAACGTCGTAGAAGTCCAGGCCCTCGCCGTGGTTGGCGTGCTGGTCGCCGGTCTTCAGCTGACGGTCCATATAGGGCCACCGCTCGCTCTTGCCCCAGGCGTCGATGCCCGAGGTCGATGGCGGCTCGGCCTTTTCCAGGTCGCGGCTGTAGATCCGATGCGCGGTGCGGTCGTTCTCCCAGAGGATGTCGTTGAAGCGGTACGGGGCCAGGACGACGGTCGCGCGCGGCTTCTGGCCCTCGGCGTCGGGCTTTTCCAGCGGCTTGGCGGGCGCATGCTCCTGAGCGTGGGCGCAGCCGAGCGACAGGGTCAGGGCGGCGGCGAGGGAGAGACGCTTCATCATCGGGGACGCTCTTCTCAATGGAATTGCGGAAACTTGGCCAAGGCGGCCCGGGCGCACTGGTCGGCGGTCTCGTGCGTGGTGTCGGCGATCGCCAAGCCGCCGACCAGCGTCGCGCCGACGTGCAGCGGCAGTGAGCCGCCGTGCGCGTTCAGATGATCGGGATCGGCGGCGATCTTGGCCGCAAACGCGGGGTCGGTCTTCTCGCGCGGCTCCATGACACTGCCCGGCAGGTCGAAGACCACGGCGGCGTTGGCCTTGCGCGGCGCGGCGATCGGCGGCTTGGGGCTTTGTTCGTCGCGCAGCACGACCAGCGGATTGCCGGTGGAGTCGACCACGGCGGCGGATATGTGCGCGCCCTTGGCCGCACAGGCGTCGATCGCGGCCTTGGCCAGGTCGACGGCGGTCGGAAGAGTCAAGGCCCGCGGTTCAGGCGCGGCCGCCAAGCCCGCCATCAGGGCCAGAGTCGCCAGCATCGTGCTTCCTCCCAGAAGTCCTGCTTCGGATATAGCGCGCGCCAAAAATTGGTCTAGCCAAAATTTGGAATTGGATAAACCAGCGTGTCGGAAGGCTCGGACAAAAAAGGGCCCCAGACTGTCCAGCCTGGAGCCCTTGAACTGGATCTGTGCCTATCGCTCAGCTCTTATTCTTTGTTGGCGAGCGCCGCCTGGGCCGCCGCCAGCCGGGCGATCGGCACCCGATAGGGCGAGCACGACACGTAATCGAGGCCGACCTTCTCGCAGAAACTGATCGAGGCCGGGTCGCCGCCATGTTCGCCGCAGATGCCCAGCTTGACCTCGGGGCGCGCCGCGCGGCCGCGCTCGGCGGCGATGCGGATCAGGTCGCCGACGCCTTCCTGGTCGAGGCTGACGAACGGGTCCTTCTCGAAGATGCCCTTCTCGATGTAGGCGCCCAGGAACTTGCCAGCGTCGTCGCGGCTGATGCCGAACGTCGTTTGGGTCAGGTCATTGGTGCCGAAGCTGAAGAACTCGGCGTTGGCGGCCAGGTCGGCGGCGCGCAGGGCCGCGCGAGGCAGCTCGATCATCGTGCCCACGGTGTATTGCAGGTCGACGCCCTGCTCTTCCAGCACCGCCTTGGCGACCCGGTCGGTGAGGTCGCGCAGGTACTTCATCTCCTCGCCCTTGGCGACGAGCGGGTGCATGATTTCCGGCACCGGCGCGGCCTTGCCCGACTTGGCGATCTCGCACGCCGCCTCGAGGATGGCGCGGACCTGCATCTCGTAGATCTCGGGATACGAGACGCCCAGCCGGCAGCCGCGGTGGCCCAGCATCGGGTTGGTCTCGTGCAGCTCCTTGGCGCGGCGCAGCAACTTGGCGGCGTCCAGGCCCGTGGCCTGGGCCACGGCTTCGACGTCTTCCTCGGTGTGCGGCAGGAACTCGTGCAGCGGCGGATCCAGCAGGCGGATCGTGACCGGCAAGCCCTCCATGATCGTGAACAGCTCGACGAAGTCGGCCTTCTGGAACGGGGCGATCTTGGCCAGGGCGGCGCGGCGGCCCTTCTCGTCGTCGGCCAGGATCATCTCGCGCACGGCGGCGATCCGGGTGTCGTCGAAGAACATGTGCTCGGTGCGGCACAGGCCGATGCCTTCCGCGCCGAACTGGCGGGCGGTCTTGGCGTCCAGCGGCGTCTCGGCGTTGGCCCGCACCTTCAGGCGACGGACCTGATCGGCCCAACCCATCAGGGTCGCGAAGTCGCCGGTCAGCTCGGGCTCGATCATCTTGGGCGACCCCGCCAGGATCTCGCCGGTCGAGCCGTCGATGGTGATGATCTCACCAGCCTTGAACTCGCGGCCACGGACCCGGAACAGGCCTTCCTTGGGGAAGATCGAGACGTCGCCGGCGCCGGAGACGCAGGCTCGGCCCATGCCGCGCGCCACGACGGCGGCGTGGCTGGTCATGCCGCCGCGGGCGGTGATGATGCCGCGAGCGGCGTGCATGCCGTGGATGTCCTCGGGGCTCGTCTCCTCGCGCACCAGGATCACGGCCTCGCCGGCGGCTGCGGCCTTTTCGGCGGCGTCGCTGTCGAAGACGATCTTACCGGTCGCCGCGCCGGGCGAGGCCGGCAGACCCGTGGTGATCACGTCGCGGTGGGCGGTCGGGTCGATGGTCGGGTGCAGCAGCTGGTCCAGCGAGGCCGGCTCGACGCGGCCGATGGCCTCTTCCTTGTCGATCACGCCCTCGGCCGCCATGTCGACCGCGATCTTCAGCGCGGCCTTGGCCGTGCGCTTACCGTTGCGGGTCTGCAGCATGTAGAGCGTGCCCTGCTCCACCGTGAACTCGATGTCCTGCATGTCGCGGTAGTGACGCTCCAGCGTCTCGACCACGGACTTGAACTGGGCGAACACCTCCGGCATCGCCTCTTCCATCGAGGGAGCAACGTCGCCCATCTCCTCGCGGGCGGCCTTGGTCAGGGACTGCGGCGTGCGGATGCCCGCCACCACGTCCTCGCCCTGGGCGTTGATCAGGAACTCGCCGTACAGGCGGTTGTCGCCGTTCGATGGGTTGCGCGTGAAGGCCACGCCGGTCGCCGAGGTTTCGCCCATGTTGCCGAACACCATCGACTGGATGTTCACGGCCGTGCCCCAGCTCTCGGGGATGTCGTGCATGCGGCGATAGAACTTGGCCCGGTCGTTCATCCAGCTGGCGAACACGGCGCCCACGGCGCCCCACAGCTGCTCCTGGGCGTCCTGCGGGAAGGGCTTGCCCAGTTGGTCGCGCACGGCGGCCTTGTAGTCCTTGATCACCTCGGCCCAGTCGTCGGCCGTGAGGCCGGTGTCGACCTGAACGTCCAGGCGATCCTTGTGATCGTCCAGGATCTCCTCGAACATATGGTGCTCGAGGTTCAGCACGACGTTCGAGTACATCTGGATGAAGCGGCGATAGCTGTCATAGGCGAAGCGCCGGTCGCCCGACAGCTTGGCCAGGCCTTCGACGGTCTCGTCGTTGAGGCCCAGGTTCAGCACCGTGTCCATCATGCCCGGCATCGAGGCCCGGGCGCCCGAGCGCACAGAGACCAGCAGCGGGTTGGCCACGTCGCCGAACGTCTTGCCGGTGATCTCCTCGACCTTGGCGAGGCCGACCTTCACCTGCTCGGCCAGCTCGGCCGGGTATTGCCGGCCGTTGGCGTAGTAGTGGACGCAGGCTTCGGTCGTGATCGTAAAGCCTGGCGGCACCGGCAGGCCCAGCGCCGACATCTCCGCGAGATTGGCGCCCTTGCCTCCGAGGAGGTTCTTCATCGAGGCGTCGCCATCCGCGCCGCCTCCGCCGAAAGCATAAACCCAGCGGGCCTTCGTCAGCGTATCAACCGGCATCTTTGTGTTCACCCTGCGATAAGTGAAAAAGGCCGCGCCCCTCTATGGGGGTCGTCTCACCTTGGAACAGCGCTGCTTTGTCGTGATCCCGCAGTGCAATATCCGGGCGTCTCAGTAGCACTTCGTCCAAGAACGCGTCCACTGGCGGTTCGCGTTCCGAGCGACAACATGAGAATTCGGCAAATAATTCCAATGACAACGTTGTCCGCCCGGCAGGCTTGGCCAAGTTTCGATCAGGGGCGCGCGAAAGCCGCGACTTGAGCCGCGACCGGACGATCGGGACGACTTGTCTTCGCGGCGCAAAACGCTTCCCCTGACGACCATGGAGCCTGTTCTCGTCCGACTCGGCGCGTCTCGAAACGAGGCGGACGCCATCGCCGACCTGCACACCCGCAGCCGCCAGGTCGCCTATCGCGGCCTCTACGGCGACGCCTATCTGGACGATGAGTTGTTCCATGTTTCGCGCGTCATCTGGCGCGGACGGTTCAAGGACTTCGACCCGGCGAACGACGTGATCCTGGCGGCGATGGACGCCGGCGCGCCGGTCGGCCTGGCCTACGCCTCGTTACGCCTCAAGCCTGAAGTCGGGGCCTTGCTCGACAATCTACACGTGGCGCCCGAGCGCAAGGGCGGCGGCCTGGGCTCGGCCCTGCTGAGCGGCGTGGCGCGGTGGCTGGTCGACGAGCACGGCGGCGCGCCCCTGAACCTGGAGGTCTACGCGCCGAACGCCGCGGCGCTGAAGTTCTACGAGCGCAAGGGCGGCGTCGAGGCGGCGCGCTATGCCGAGCAGGTTCCCGGCGGACGTGAGATCGAGGTGGTGCGGTATCGGTGGGCGCGGCCGGAGATACTGCTCTAGTCGTGTCATCCGGGCGAAGCCCGACGGTTGGCCGCGATGACAGTCTTGAACGAAAGCGGCGGGCGACCGTTTCCGGTGCGCCCGCCGCTCGCCCCCGTGGAGCGCCGCCGTCGGCTCTAAGGCCGCCGAAGGCTTTCCACTTTCCGTGGTCTTTAGAACGGGATCTCGTCGTCCAGGTCGGCCGAGAAGCTCTCGCGCGGACCGCTGGGCTGGCTGCGCGGGGCGCCGCCGCCGCCGAAGCTGGAGCCGCCGCCGCCCGAATAGCCGCCGCCGTACTCGTCGCCGCCGCCCGCCGACGCGCCGGCGCTATCGCCGCGACCGCCCAGCATGGTCAGCTCGCCGCGGAACTTCTGCAGCACGATCTCGGTCGAGTACTTTTCGACGCCGGTGTTGTCGGTCCACTTGCGGGTCTGAATCGCGCCCTCGATATAGACCGTCGAGCCCTTGCGCAGATATTGCTCGGCCACCTTCACCAGGTTGTCGTTGAAGATGACCACGCGGTGCCATTCGGTCTTCTCCTTGCGCTCGCCGCTGGTGCGGTCGCGCCAGCTTTCGGACGTGGCGATGCGGAGATTGGCGACGCGGTCGCCCGAACCCAGGCTGCGGATCTCGGGATCGGCCCCCAGATTGCCCACCAGAATGACCTTGTTGACGCTTCCCGCCATCACTTGACCTTGCTCTCGCCCGGCGACCCTCGCGCCGGAATCTGGAGCGAGACGTTAACGAAGACGCCAAGCGGGCGCAAGTTTTGTTCTCAATACGTTCTTGTGGACGACGAAGACGGCTGTGGACGGAGCCGCCGTCGCCCGGCTTTTCCGAGCTCTACTGGGCCGGGACCCGGCGAATGGCGCCGGGCACCGCCAGGCGGCCGTCGCCCGTGCGGACCAGCGACATGAAGCGCGGCCCGTCATAGGTCTGGCCCAGATAGATGCCTTCCTTCTCGATGAAGATGAAGGACCCCTGATAGGCGCCGACCATGCCGCGGTTGTTGGACTGTCCCATGCGGACGAAGCGGATGCGCATGCCTTCCAGCGTGGCGGCGCACTCTTCCATCTGCGGCACGTTGCGCGCCACCGGGTTGTAGCGCAGCGAGCCGTCCTTGTTGGTCACCACATGGAAGCAGACGCCCGTCTCGAACGGCGGCTTGATCTGCTTCTCGCACGCCGTGAGCGCGAGGCCCGAGGCGATGAGTGCGGCGACGGCGAGGACGGTCTTCTTCATGGATTACACTTATAAACCTATCCGGCGCTCGGAACAGAGCAGTTAGGCCCCTGATCGAACGCGGTGTGGAAGCTGCGGTTGTCCGACGAGATCTCGATGCGACCGGGCACCAGGCGCAGCGTCTCCTCGCCCCAACGGCCGTAGGTCGCCCCGCCGGTCCGCTCGCAGCGGCCGTTGAACAGCTGCTGGGCGCAGGCGTTCAGGGTGATCTCGCCGGGCAGGCGGCGCCACTCGTTGCCGGCGTAGCGCCAGCAGGCGCCCAGAGGCGCGTTGGCCGAGGCGCTGGCCGGAGTCGTCGGCGCGCTCGGATTCGACGGCGTGGTCGCGGCGGGCGCGGAGACGGTCGGGGTCGGCGGCAGCGGCGTCAGGACCGTGCCGGCCTGGTCGGCGGCAGCCAGGGCCCCGGTCTCGTCGACGCCGACATCCAGGGCGCCGGTGGCGACGCCGTTCTTCTTGGCGCACTCGGCTAGAGTGATCTCCCCGACGAAGGTCCCGCCCACGAAGCAACGCAGCGGCCGCGCGGGGTCCAGCTTGCTGTCGTCGTCGCGACCGGTCTCGACGATCAGCCCGGCGCGCGAAGCCGGCGGGGCTTCATCCGGCTTCTTGTCATGGCCCGTCATCAGCGCCACGGCGATGCCCAGGCCCGCCAGCAGGGCGAGCGCGCCGCCGCCGGCCAGGATGATCCGTCGATCTTTCAGAAAGTCCATGCCCCTGGCTACGACGCGTCGATGACGCTTTCAAGCACGACGGGGTGGAGAAACGCGTTATCCGCCGCCCGTGAGGCGGTTCAGCGCCGCTTGGTAGTTCGAGATCTGGGCCGTCAGATAGGCCGGCACCGTGCCGCCGGTCTTGCCGGCGGTCGAACTCTCGCTCTTGATTCCCATGGCCGTGTCGGCGATCTCGCGATAGCCGCTGCGGACCGCGGACATGGCGCGCTGGATGACCATGCTGGCGTTCTTGCGCCCCGCGTCGCTAGTTAGGTCCAGTTCGGGCGGCAAGCTCAGGCCATAGACCGGACCGCTGCCGTCGGCCGAAACTGTCTTGCCGTCGTCGGTCTTGGTAGCCCGCACGACGCCGCCGGCCAGGCCAAGCGAGGTCAGGACGTCGGTGCCGCCCTTGCCCGCCACGATCTCGATCGTCGAGGTGTTCGAGGCCGGGCTGATTTTCAGCACCCGGCTGTTGCCGCTGCTGGAGACTTCGACCTTGGCCCGGAAACCCGACGCCCGCTTGATCTTGTCGGCGAGGGTCTCGAGCGTGTCGTTCGCCTCGATCTTGATCGTGGTCAGCGCGCCGCGCTCGCGGGTGCGGATCTGGAAGGTGTCGCCAGCCCGCGCCGCGGTGGCCGAGACGATGCGATCGGACTGGCTGAAATCCATCTTGCCGCTGGGCAGGCCGAAGGCGTCCAGGCTGGACGCGCCGGACGCGGAGACCGCCACCGAGGTCGGCGTGGCGAAGCCATCCTTGCCGGTCAGGCGCTGGCTCCAGTCGACATTGCCGGTGCCGACATTGACCTGGGCGACGTAGCCGTCCTTGGTCCCGACGGTCGTCTGGCCATCCAGGTTCGCGCCGGCCGAACCGACCAGCCAGGCCGTGCCGTTCGAGACGTCGAAACCGGTGACCGTGTCGTCGCCGGTGCCGCCGTAGTAGGTCAGGGTGTCGGCGTTGTTGTCGCTGATGTCCAGCGACATGCGGCCGACGAAGGCGTCCATGCCGCCCGATGGCGCGGTCGTCGCGCCATTGATCGACATCAGATTGTTGGCCGTGTAGCCGCCGACATAGAGCTGCCCGCCGTCGATCTTCAGCCCCACCATCTCGCCGCCCTTCAGCGAGCCGAGGTCGCGCGTCGCGCCGGCGGTGACCGTGGCGGTCTTGGTGTAGGTGACCGGCACGCTCTGGTAGGCGCCGTACTGGTCGAGCTTGGTGACGTTCTCGGTCACGACCGACGGCGTGACGTCGAAGCTGCGCAACATCGCTTCGCCGTTCTCCTTGGAGCCGACGATGACCTGCGAGCCGTTGACGACGATGCCAGAGACGGAATCGTTCTCGGTGGTGCCGAACTTCTGGGTGAACAGCGCCTTGGGCTGGCCGTTGACGTCCGTGGCGAAGGCCGACAGATAGGCGTCCCACCCGCCGGACGGGTCCGCGCCCGTCGCGCTCGGGAGATCCGACTTGCTGCGCCCGCCGACATAGAGGACGCCATCGGAGCCGAAGGCCAGGGCCGTGGCCTCGTCTTCCTGGAGTCCGCCGCGGCGCACCGTCCATTGCTCGTCGCCACTGGCGTCGTAGCGGGTCACGAAGCTGTCGCTGACAGTCGAGCTGTCGCCGTTGTTGATCGGGCCGTTGACCGCGCCCGCCAGGCGGCCGCTGACCGAACCGGCCACGGCCACGCTGCCGTCGTCGGACACGGCCAGAGACAGGCCGCTGGCCTCGTCGGTCGCGCCCAGGGTGCGGGCGTACAACAGATGGCCGGCGCTGTCGTACTTCAGCAGCGCGACGTCGCTCTCGCCCTTGATGGTCTGGCCGTTGATGTCGGTCTTGCCGTCCACCGCCGTATCGACGTCGGCCAGCATGTAGACCGAGCCGTCCGCGCCGGTCACCGACTTGCGGACGCTGGAGATCGTGCCCTGCAGGGTCTCGCTGAAGACCTTGCCGCCCGGCGCGCCCGCCCCGGGGCCCGCGCCAGTTCCGGCGGCGCTGTACTTGGTCAGGGTGGTCTCGAAGACGCCGTCGTCGGTCGTCGTATCCTTGTCGGGATCCGGGTCGCCGGCCCTGGTGGTCACGTAGACGGCCGGCGCCGTGGTCAGCGCGCTGAAGGTCAGTTGCTCGACCGAGTCGCCATTGACCCTGAGGGCGAAGTCGTCGCCGGTGGCCGGCAGTTTCACGGGCTTGCCGTTGACCTGGACGGTGCGTTCCTCGCCCGTCGTGCGCTGCACCGAGAAGCTGGTGTTGAATCCGGCCGTCTTCAGCTTGCCGTTCATGTAGGTGACGACGTTGGACATGGTCCGGGGCGTCGAGCCCATCTCGGACAGGTCCATGGTCACGTTGCTGGTGGCGCCGAAGCTCTTGATGGCGACGTCGAACGAGACCGCGCCCTGGAACTGAGGCACCTCGTCGTCGACCTGGCCGCTATAGAGCTTGTCGGTCGTGTAGCTGTAGGTGGCCTTGGGCACGCCCACCGTGCCCTTGTCGCTGGTCATGACCGCGCCGGTCGTCAGGCGCATCTGATCGAGCGACAGGTTCTGGACGTAGTTGCTGATCTCGCCCAGCCCCTTGGCCATGGCGGTCTGCAGGTGCGAGATCTCGCCGTCGGTGACGTTCTTCTCGCCGGCTCGCGCGGCCAAGGCCGACAAGGTGTTCAGCGCCTGGTAGGTGGCGAACAGCTTCTTGTAGTCGGGGCTGACGCCCTTGAGGCCGGAGGCGCTGGCGCCTTCATCGATGAACTTGCGGCCGCTCAGGGCGGAGCGGACCAGCTCGCTGGCCGGAGGCGCGGAACCGCTCAGCCAGGGCGCGGTCGGCACCACGGCCTTCGAACCCGACGAACGCGTGGGCGCGGTTCCAGACGCGCCAGCGCCCGTCACGCCCGAGCGGGCCTGATAGTAGCTGAGCAGAATGCTGGAATCGAAACTGATCACGGCTTGTCCTGAGCGGGACGCGGAATCCCCCGCTCGTACCTTTGCCCGAGGATCGCTGACGACTCGTTAACGATTGGGCTTAAGCGGCGATAAGGTTGGCGTCGGACAGGGCCCGTCGAGCGCTCTCGCGCAGCAGCTGCCACTCCGACGCCAGGATCCCCAGCAGCACCACGTCGCGTGGGCGGCCGTCCTTCAGCACATGGCCGCGCAGATAGCCTTCGCGACGGAAGCCGGCGGAGGATTGAGCTTTCAGCGCCGCGTCGTTGTCGGCCATCACCTCGGCGAACACCTTGTGCAGACCCAACTCGCTGAACGCGCGGTCCAGGCCCAGAACCTGGGCGGCGCGGCCGACACCCCTGCCCCGCGCCTCGGCCGAGCCCAGGAACCAGTTCCAGCTGGCGCGGCGGTGATGGCTGTTCAGGCCGGTCAGGGTCAGCAGACCCATGGGAATTTCGCTGCGAGTGATCATCCAGCCGCGCATGTCGGGATCGGTTCGCAGCGCCTGGAACCAGGCGGCGTGAGCCTCGCGGCTAGGCAGGTCGGCGTCCGACATCCACCGGTCGACCTCGGGCTCGGAACGCCACCGAAAAAGGACCGTCTCGTCTTCGTCCCGCAAGTCGCGCAGCTCGATCATGCTCGCCGCCGAATCCCCTGTAAGCCCAACCGGAGCTTAGCCCGGCCGGGCGTCGGGACCTAGACCTACTCAAGGCGCGAGACTTACGAACCCTTGAACAGCGACAGGATGATCTGCGGGGCGCTGTTGGCGATCGACAAAGCCTGGGCGCCCAGCTGTTGCTTGACCTGCAGGGCCTGCAGGCGCGCGCTTTCCTTGGCGAGGTCGGCGTCCACCAGATTGCCCACGCCCGTTTCCAGCACGTCGCTCAGCCGGGAGACGAAGCTGTTGTGGGCGTCGATCTGCTTGGCTTGGGTGCCGATATTGCCAACGGCCTGGTTGACGGCGCTCATCGACGCGTCGAGGCGAGTCAGAACCGCGCCGGCGTTGGCCGGCGTCAGGATGTCGTCGGTGGCCGTCAGGGTGTTGATCGTGCCGCCCAGCGACAGATTCTGCAGGCTGAGCGTGATGGCCTGGGCCGCGTCGGCGTCGGCCAGGAAGCTCATATCCGCCGGCTGGCTGCCATCCAACAGGTTGGCGCCGTCGAACACCGCGCTGGAAATCACCTGCGAGAGGTTCTTCAGCAGCCCCTGGAAGTCGGAATTCAGCGAGATCAGCGAGGTTGTGGTCAGCGAGGTGTCCTTGGCGGCCACCACCTTCTCACGCATCAGCTTCAGCAGGTCCGAGACCGACTCGCCGGCCGCCAGAGCCACGTCGGCGATCGAAGTCGCGCGATCCAGGCTCATCTTGACCGCCCCGAGGGCGCTCATGTCCGCGCGCTGCTCCTGGGCGATCGACCAGACGGCCGCGTTGTCCTTGGCCGTCGAGATCGACTGACCCGTGTTGATGCGGGTCTGCACCGACTGCATGTCGTCGTTGGTGCGGTTCAGGTTCTGCAGCGCGATCAGCGCGGGCTGGTTCGTGTTGACGCTGAGCGTCATGCGCGGCCTCCGATCGGCGATTTTGCCGTTGGTTGCGATCGCGCACGATTCGACGCGCGATCTGGTCGCCGTCGAATTTGAGGTCAGAAGGTAAGATTATGGTTAACGGATATAAACCATATCCATTAAGGACCGCGACCCGCGGTCGCACCCTGACCTTCCGTCTTTAGAGCCTGGCGTTCAGGCCTTGCCGTCGAAGACCGCGCCGGACGCGTAGCGAGTCTCTTCGCGCAGCTTCAGGATCTGCTCGCGAGGAAATTGCTGAAGCGTCTCGCCGGTGCGGCGGTCGACCGTCTTGTAGATATATTGACCCGTATCGCCGTCCTGCTCGATCACCAGGCGCAGGTCGAACGGTTGCGGACCGTCGTCGACGGGCGCCTCCGGCTGACCCATGGGTTCGGCCGCAACGACTTTCGCGCCCTCGGACTGGTCCGGGGCGTGCGAAGGGAGTGCGGTGGGAGCGGCGAATTCGATCTGAAGGGCCGACAGAGCGGCTTTAGGTTCCATTTGCTGATTGCCGGCGTCTGCTGCCGGCCTCCTCTCTTTCCTCTTGTTGCTCCTCGTCCTTCGGTCCTTGAAAAAGCGGGGGCGGACCACGAAGGCCCGCCCCACTCTATTCCTTAGCGGAACAGGCTCAGGATCGACGACGAAGACTGGTTCGCGATCGACAGGGCCTGGACGCCCAGCTGCTGCTTGGTTTGCAGCGACTGCAGCTTGGCGCTTTCCTTCGCGAGGTCGGCGTCCACCAGGTTGCCCACGCCGGAGTCCAGGCTGTCTTGCAGCTTGCCGACGAAGGTCAGGTGGGTGTCGAGGCCGGTCGAGCTGGTGCCCAGCGAGGCCAGCTTGTTGGTGGCCGTCTGGATCGCGTTGGCGATGTCGGTCAGCTTGAGCTTGGCGTCGGCGGCGTTGGTGAAGGTCGTGCCCGTCAGGTTCAGGCCGGCCAGCGACAGCGTCTTGGCGTTGACCGTGAAGCCCGTGCCGTCGGCATTGGCCAGGAAGGTCAGCTTGGTGGTCGAGCCGTCCGAGATGCTGATGCCGTTGAACTTGGCGTTCGTGGCGGCCTTCTCGATCTGGTCACGCAACGAGATGTAGTCGGCTTGCAGGGCGTTGAACGAAGCGGTGTTCAGCGAGGTGTCGGAAGCGGCCAGAGCCTTTTCCTTCATCTTGCCCAGCAGGTCGGTGATGGTGTCGCCGGCGGCCAGCGCGACGTCGATGGTGGACTGACCGCGTTGCAGCGAGTCCTTCACGNTTTCCTTCATCTTGCCCAGCAGGTCGGTGATGGTGTCGCCGGCGGCCAGCGCGACGTCGATGGTGGACTGACCGCGTTGCAGCGAGTCCTTCACGGCGTTCAGCGACGAGGCGGTCGACGATTGGGTCTTGGCCATGGCCCAGATGGCCCCGTTGTCCTTGGCGTTGCCCACCTTCTTGCCGGTGTTGATGCGCTGTTGGACGACCTGCAGCTCCGAGTTCGTGCTGTTCAGGTTTTGCAGCGCGATCATCGCGCCGGAGTTCGTGTTGATGCTGTTCAGCGCCATTACGAATAGTTTCCTTTTCAAGGTGTCCGACGCCATTTTGGCTGCCGGGAGCATTTTGCTCGAAAAGGTCTGTAGCAATTGCCGGGCCAATCCTGCCTACCGGCGCCGCCCGACACAAAGCACTGAAATTACTGCGTTATAGGTCCATTAACGACGAAGCCTCCCGGCAATTTTTGCCGGGAGGCTTTCGACATAGGCAATTGTTGCCGGGCACTTGTTGCGCACCCAGCAGGAAAGAGGCGCCGGACGGCTTTTGACAGCCGTCCGGCGTATCGGGCTCACCCCTTGAACAGCGACAGGATCGACTGCGGGGTCTGGTTGGCGATCGAAAGGGCCTGAACGCCGAGTTGCTGCTTGGTTTGCAGCGACTGCAGCTTGGCGCTTTCCTTGGCCAGATCCGCATCGACCAGGTTGCCGACGCCGGCGTCCAGGCTGTCCTGCAGCTTGCCCACGAAGGTCAGGTGAGTATCCAGACCCGTCGAGGACGTACCGAGGGACGACAGCTTGTTCGTCGCCGTTTGCAAGGCGGTCGTGAGAAGATCGATCTTCAGTTTCGCGTCGGCGGCGTCGGTGAAGGTCACCGCAGCCAGACCCAAGCCGGCGAGCGACAGGGTCTGAGCATTCACCGTGAAGTTGTCTCCGTCGGCGTTGGCCAGGAAACTCAGCTTCGTGGTGCTGCCGTCGGCGAGGCTGACGCCATTGAACTTCGCGTTATCAGCGGCCTTTTGAATTTGGTCGCGGAGGGACACGAAGTCCGCCTGAAGAGCGTTGAACGAGGCGGTGTTCAGCGAGGTGTCGGAAGCGGCCAGAGCCTTTTCCTTCATCTTCGTGAGCAGATCGGTGATGGTGTCGCCTGCGGCGAGAGCAACATCGATCGTCGACTGACCGCGTTGGAGAGAATCCTTCACGGAGTTCAACGAGCTCGAGCTCGCGCTTTGCATCTTGGCCATCGACCAGATCGCGCCATTGTCCTTGGCGGTAGCGATCCTCTTGCCGGTGTTGATACGGCTCTGTGTGGTGGCGAGCTCCGTGTTGGTGGCGTTGAGATTTTGGAGCGCCAGAAGCGCACCAGCATTGGTGTTGATAGAGTTCAGCATGGGATACCTACCGTTTTGGTCGGATTTACCCGGCGTAGAGCCGGTCGGGCGTTTTGCCCCACGCGAACCATCGCAAAGGACGGGCCAACCGAACCGCGTTCGGGGCCATGCGGTAAGTCTATGATTTTATTAGATTTACGTAGTCACTGACGCCAGAAACGGCACCGCCCGGCGAATGCAGGATTCGCCGGGCGGCAGGTTTTTCCGGAGGTGATAGGCAAGACGTTCAGCCTTGCGGAAACCGAAGAATCAGGCGGCCGCCTGGGCTGGCCGCCAAGATAAGGTCAGGCCGCTTCCGGGCGGCCGGCCAGGCCCTGCATGATCATGCGGTTGATCTCGATCAGGGGCTCGAAGTCCTCCTCCTTGCGCATCACGGCGCTGGAGTGACGACCGACCCACAGGCTCAGCGAAATGATGCTGGCCCGCATTTCCATCGGCAGCTGGTTTTCCGGCAAGGCGCAGTCGGTCGCCAAGGCCGACCAGACCTTGCGATTCCAGTCCAATGCGTCGATCCGCGTGACGAAGTCGTCCGCCGGGGCCTGTGACGCGTCCATGAGGGCGCGCGTCACCTGCCCGAACAGGCGGTACTCCATTTCACGGGGATTCTCAGCCCGCGTCGCCGCCTGCTGATACGCCCGAAGAGACATGCCCCAACCTCTCGTCTTCGTATTCAATCAACTTACGGCTCAACATTAGAGCCTTGTAGTATTCTCGCGCCATCACGTGCTTCGAGACCGCGATGCAGTCCTGGAGAATCCCAGGATTACGCACGACCCCCATGAAATCGTTAAGGCGGGTGGCGAATTCCTCATAAAACTTTTCCGCCGCACCCTCTTCCAGGTACATCATCATCACCGGGAAATAGATCCGACGCGCGGGCGTCGTGACCTGGTCCGGCTGCATGATGTCCTTCTCGCGAAGGACGGAGGCCTTGTTCTGGAGCACCAGAACACCGCGCCGGTCTCCATTCTGGACCACGGCGCCGTTGAGGACGAATTTTTCGCCGGGCTTCAGCGACAGCTTCAAAGGCACTTAAGGCCGCTCCTTCGTTGACGCCGCTTAGCCCGAACCCGTCGATGACGACGGCTTGAGCGGCACGCTAGGCGAGACGTATTAACGCTGTCTTGCCGCATCCAGCCGACCGCCCGATGCGATCGTCCTTGCGACCGAGAGCCGCAGCTTAGGACTCAATTAAGCATAGCGCCTCAAAACATGGTTAACAGCAGAGTCTAAGGTCCGCTCCATGTCCCGTAAGAACGCCCTGGAAAGCTCCGCGAGCGCCCTCGCCCAGGCCGATGTCGGGGCCGCGGCGGTGCATCGTAGCGTCATCGCCAGCGCCGTCGGCGACTCGGCCTCGGCCGAGGCCCTGGATCGGCTGAACCGCGCCGCCCAGGAAACCAAGAACGCCGAGAACGGCAAGGCCCTGGCTCGCGCCATCCGAGCCGTCAGCCTGCGCGACTACGCCAAGGCTGACAAGCTGGCCATGAAGCTGCTGGAGAAGGACGAACGCCTGGGCCTGGCCTGGCACATCCTGGCCATCGCGCGCGAGAAGACCGGTGATTTCGCGTCGTCGCTACGCGCCTACGAGGCCGCGCTGCAGCTGCTGGCCGACCACGGATCGGTGGCCGGCGACCTGGGCCGTCTGGCCTTCCGCATGAACATGCCGGAGATCGCCGCCAAGTTCTTCGCCCACTATCGCCTCGCCCGCCCCGACGACGTCGAGGGCGCCAACAACCTGGCCTGCGCCCTGCGCGAACTGAACCGCGAGGGCGAGGCGATCGAGGTGCTGAAAGCCGCGCTCGCCGCCCATCCCGAGGCCGCCCTCCTCTGGAACACCCTGGGCACGGTGCTCTGCAATCTCGGCGACGCCGGCGGCTCCATCGTGTTCTTCGACGAGGCCCTGCGCCTGCAGCCGGAATTCGGCAAGGCGTACCACAACCGCGCCTTCGCCAAGCTGGACATGGGCGAGATCGAAGCGTCGCTGGCCGACTGCGACGAAGCCATCAAGCGCCCTGAATCGACCGAGGACGTGGCGATGATGCAGTTCGCCCGCGCCACCATCCTGCTGGGCCTGGGCCGGGTGGCCGAAGGCTGGGAAGCCTACGAGGCGCGTTTCTCGCCCGCCTTGAGCGACGCCCCGCGCTTCCGGATCCCCGGAACCCGCTGGTCGGGCCAGGACCTGAAGGGCAAGTCGCTGATGATCAGCACGGAACAGGGGCTCGGCGACGAGGTCATGTTCGCCAGCATGCTGCCCGATATCCTTGACGCCCTGGGACCGGATGGCGCGCTGACGCTGGCGGTGGAGCGGCGCCTCATCCCCCTCTTCCAGCGCTCGTTCCCGAACGTCGAGGTCACCGTTCACCGCACGGTGGCGCTGGAAGGCCGCGTGTACCGCTCCGCGCCCGAGATCGAGAACTGGGACCGTTTCGACTACTGGGCCGCCATCGGCGATTTCCTGCTCAGCCTGCGACCTTCCGCCGCGGCCTTCCCAAAGCGTGACCACTATCTGGTCGCCGACCCCGAGCGCGTGGCCTACTGGAAGGGCGAGCTGGACAAGCTGGGTCCGGGGCCCAAGGTCGGCCTGTTGTGGAAGAGCTTGAAGCTGCACGCCGAGCGCGCCCGTCAGTTCTCACCGTTCGAGGCTTGGCGTCCGGTGCTGGAGACGCCCGGCGTGACCTTCGTCAATCTGCAGTACGGCGACTGCGAGGACGAGATCGCTTTCGCCAAGGCGGAGTTCGGCGTCGACATCTGGCAGCCGCCGGGCGTCGACCTGAAGCAGGACCTCGACGAGGTCGCGGCCTTGTGTTGCGCCGTCGATCTGACGATCGGCTTCTCGAACGCCACCATCAACCTGGCCGGCGCGTGCGGCGCGCCGATCTGGATGATCACCTCACCGGTCGTCTGGACCCGGTTGGGCACCGACCAGTATCCCTGGTACCCGCAAGCGCGGGTCTTCTCGCCGCCGAACTTCAGCGAATGGGAGCCGGCCATGCGCGCGGTGGCCGACGCGCTGGCGGAAAAGGTCGCCGGCTGAACCATGGCCCTGGCGGTTCTGCAGGCCCGGATGTCGTCCAGCCGGCTTCCCGGCAAGGTGCTGGCGCCGCTGGCCGGCGCGCCGATGATCCTGCGTCAGATCGAGCGCCTGCGTCGCGCCCGCGCGCTTGAACGGATCGTGGTCGCGACCTCGATCCGGCCCGACGACGATCCGCTGGCGCAAGCCGTGACGGCGGCGGGTATTCCTGTCCATCGCGGCGACCTCGACGACGTCTTGGGCCGCTTCATCGGCGCGCTGGACGCCTTCGGACCGGTCGAAACCGTGGTGCGGCTGACCGCCGACTGCCCGCTGGCCGATCCCGACGTGATCGACGCCACGATCGATCGCTTCCACGAGACCGGCGCGGACTACGCGTCCAACGTCGCCGAACCGCGCACCTTTCCCAAGGGCCTGGACGTCGAGGTCATGAAGGCGGCCGCCTTGCGCCTTGCCGCATCCGAGACGGCCGATCCTTACGACCGCGAACACGTGACCCCCTATCTCTACCGCCATCCGGAGCGCTTCCGGCTGGCGGCGCACGCCCAGGCGGCGGATGAAGGCGAGGTGCGCTGGACCGTCGATCGGCCTGACGATCTGGCTTTCGTGCGCGCCGTCTATGACGCGCTTTATCCAATAACCCCGGCGTTCAGCTCGGCCGATGTCCGCGCCTTGGTGCGCGACCGGCCGGACCTGGCGACGCTGGGCGGCGACCGGCGGGTATGACGATGATCCGAGCGGCCCTGCGCCCCGTCGACGAGACCGACCGCGATCGCCTGTTGACCTGGCGCAACGACCCCACGGTCGCCGCCTTCATGTATTCCGACCATCCGATCGGTCGCGCCGAGCACGATCGCTGGTTCGACGCCCTGCCCGCCAACACCCGCCGCCGCGACTGGATCGTCGAGGCCGATGGCCGGCCGGCGGGCCTCAACAGCCTGGTCGACATCGATCGCGACCAGGGTCGCGCGACCGTCGCGCGCTACCTGGCGCCCGACGCGCCGCGCGGTGCGGGCCTTGGCGGCTTCGCCGAGTTCAAGATGATCGACCACGCTTTCGGCCCCATGGGCTTGCGCAAGCTGTGGGCCGAGGTTCTCGCCTCCAATGAAGTGGCGTGGACACTGCATATGACCCACGGCTTCCAGCGCGAGGCGCTCTTTCGCGCCCACGTCGTCAAGGGCGGCCTGCCCCGCGACGTGATCGGCCTTGGCCTGCTGGCCGAGGACTGGGTCGAGCGCCGGCCCGCGGCGCGGGCGCGGCTTCTGGGCAAGGGCTTTTCCGTCGAGGCTCTGGACGCGCCCCTGGTCTGAGGCGATCCGCTCTTGCCAACGGCGTTCGCGCCGGTAGTTTGATCAGCTCGTTTTGAACAACTGTTCGAACCGGACTCGATTCCGGCGGAGATGGGCATGAGCCAGCGCTTCGAAGGCACTTCCGACTACGTGGCGACCGACGACCTCAAGGTCGCGGTCAACGCCGCCGTGGCCTTGGAGCGCCCCCTGCTGATCAAGGGCGAGCCGGGCACCGGCAAGACGGTTCTGGCCTACGAAGTCGCCAAGGCCCTGAATGCGCCGCTGATCACCTGGCACATCAAATCGACGACCAAGGCCCAGCAGGGCCTCTACGAATACGACGCCGTCACCCGCCTGCGCGACAGCCAGCTGGGCGACGAGCGGGTCAAGGACGTCAAGAACTACATCAAGCGCGGCAAGCTCTGGGAGGCGTTCGAGAGCGAACAACGACCGGTGCTGCTGATCGACGAGATCGATAAGGCCGACATCGAGTTCCCGAACGACCTCCTGCAGGAGCTCGATCGGATGGAATTCTTCGTCTACGAGACCGGCGAGACCATCAGGGCCAAGGTCCGGCCGGTGATGATCATCACCTCGAACAACGAAAAGGAGCTGCCGGACGCCTTCCTGCGCCGCTGCTTCTTCCACTATATCCGCTTCCCCGAGGAGGCGACGATGCAGGCCATCGTCGACGTCCACTTCCCCGGCATCAAGCAGAAGCTGGTGTCCGAGGCGCTGCGCATCTTCTACGACATGCGCAAGGTGCCGGGCCTGAAGAAGAAGCCCTCGACGTCCGAGCTGCTGGACTGGCTGAAGCTGCTGCTGGTCGAGGACATCGATGACCAGGTCCTGCGCGAGAAGGATCCGACCAAGCTGATCCCGCCCCTGCACGGCGCCTTGCTGAAGAACGAGCAGGACGTCCACCTGTTCGAACGCCTGGCCTTCCTGGCCCGGCGCGAGGGTTCGGGCGCGCGGCCGGGCCAGTAGCGGCGGGCGAAAGCGCCGTTACTTGGATTTCACTGGACGCGCCCCGGGCGTGCGCCCACCTTCCCGCGCAAATACGGGGAGGTCCCGGGGGAAACCATGCGTCATTCGAAATGGCTGGCCGCGGCGCTGATGATCGGCGTTGGCGCGACGGCCCTGACCGCCTGCCATCGCCTTGAACCTGAAAAAAAGCACGACCGCGGCGAGCGCCGGATGGGCCGTCGCGAGCCCCTGCGCGTCATCGGCCGCCTCGACTGCCCGGAGCGCCAGGGCGAACTGAAGCGCGTCAGCGCCGCCGCCGACGGCCAGTCCTGCGCCTATGCGTCCGACGACGCCACGGTCGACCTGCGGCTGATCAAGCTGAACAGCGGCGACGCCGAGGCCGCGCTGGCGCCGATCGAGACAGAGCTGAAGACCATCATGCCGTTGCCGCCGTCCGAACCGAAGCGTCACGACGGCAAGGGCGCCAAGAACCGCACCAGCATCCATCTGCCCGGGGTCAATATCGACGCCAGCGACGACGGCGCCGACATCCGCATCGGCCACCTGACCATCAACAGCGACGGCGGCGCCGCCGAGGTGAAGGTCAACAAGAACGTCAACTTCAAGAGCGACGACGCCCACGACGCGGTGAACGTCCACACGAACGACGAGCACGAGGGCGACGTGACGATCAAGGCCAGCGATCACGCCGCCGAGATCCGCGCCAAGAAAGGCGGCGACTCGGTCCGCTCGACCCTGATCCTCGCCAACGACAAGGCCCCGAAGGGCTATCGCCTGGCCGGCTACGAAGCGCGCGGCCCCAAGGGCGGTCCACTGGCCGTCGCGGTCGTCAAGGCCAAGACCCGCGACACCGACGACCACGATCTGTTCAAGGACATGAAGGCCCTGGTCCGCCACAACGTGGGCGGGTGACCGTAAAAAGCTGTCGTCCCGGCCAAGCGCGAAGCGCGCCGAGCCGGGACCGCCGGAAGCTCTGAGCCTGCCGCGGTCCCGGATCTACGCTACGCTTCGTCCGGGATGACAGGGTTCTATTGTACCGGCGTGACCTCCATCACCTTGTAGGTCAGCGGCCGGCCGTCCTCGTCGGTGACGGTGACGTATTCGCCCAGGGCGAAGCGGTGCTCGCCCAGTCGATGCAGCGGCTCGTCGTCGGCGACGTCCTCGTCGTCATAGTCGAAGAACCAGCGCGCGCCGCGCTTGTTCAGGCGACCGTCCACCGCATCCTCGTCGGGCGCGAAGCGGCGCACACTGCACTCGCCCTTCACCTTGGCGTAGGCGCCCTCGTCGATGTGGCCGTCCTCGGTCAGGGGCGCCGTCAGCGAATAGCCGCGATGGTCGTCGCCGCCGGCGAATTCGGTGCCAGGATTGCGCGCCAGGCGCATGACGATGCGGGACAGAGACATTCAGGGTCTCCTTTCTTCCAAAGAAACAGCGTCCTAGTGCGACAGGAACAGGGAGGGCCCGTCGCTGTTCAGCAGCGTGCGGGTGGTGCCCCCGAAGATGAATTCCTGAAGCCTGGGATGACCGAACGCGCCGACGACCAGGAGGTTCGCGTTGGTGTCGCGCGCCGCGCCCAGCAGCAGGCCGGCGGCGTCGCCATTGCCATCCAGGACCTTCACGGTCGCCCGGACGCCGCGCGCGGCCAGGAATTCCACGAGGCGCTCCAGTTCAAAGGCGCGTGACGAGGCGCCGGGGGCGCCGGCCACGATCACCGAACCAGCCTTTTGCAGCAGCGGCAGGGCGGTGCGCATGGCGCGGCTGGCTTCCTTGCCGCCGTCCCAGGCGACCAGGACCGCGCCGTCGACCTTGAAGCCGGCGCGCGCCACCAGGGTCGGGCGTTGCTCGTCGGCGACCAGCTGCTGGAACGACTCGGCCAACGGGCCCTTGCCGCGCGCCGAGGCGTCGTCGAACACGATGACGTCCGAAAGCCGCCCTTCCATGGCCAAGCCCGCCCAGACCGGCGAATCCAGGGTCACTACACGCGTGCGGGGATAGCCGGTCTCGGCCGCCAGCTTGCCGACGGCGCGGGCGCCTTCCAGGGCGGCTTCCTTCAGGCTTTCCAGGGCGGTGACCTGCACGCCGCCCATGAAGCCCTCGCCCATCCAGGGCATCAGGTCGGCCATGTCGGCCGGCGCGTGCACGCAGGCCAGCTCGGCCTGGAACGCGCTCGCCAGGGCCGCGGCGGAGGTCAGAACGCCCTGGTCGTTCGGGGTTCCGGCCAGCGGAACCATGATTCTCGCCCAACTCATGATCGAACTCCCTTCAAGGGCATTTCCACAGATGACGGCGACGGGCACATTGATCTTTCTCAACCGATGCGCCAGTCAAACCACCTTCACCGTAAGGAACGATCTCGTGGCCAAAGGGCTGCATAGGGGCGGACCGCCCCGTGCCTGGCAAAGAATGCTCTCCGGCCGGCGGCTCGACCTGCTCGATCCGTCGCCAATGGACATCGAGATCGAGGACATCGCCCATGGCCTTGCCCGCGTGGCTCGATGGAATGGGCAGACGATCGGCGACCATGGCTTCTCGGTGGCCCAGCACAGCCTGGTGGTCGAGGAGATCGCCACGCACATCAAGCCCGACCTGGAGCCGCGCTGGCGCCTGGCCGCCCTGCTGCACGACGCCAGCGAGTATGTGATCGGCGACATGATCAGCCCCTTCAAGGCGGCGCTGGGGGTCAGCTACAAGGATTTCGAAGCCAGGTTGGAAGACGCGATCCACATCCGCTTCGGTCTGCCGGTGAAGACCCCCGCCCCGATCAAGAAGCTGATCAAGCAGGCCGACCGCGCCTGCGCCTTCTTCGAGGCCACCCAGCTGGCGGGCTTCGAGCACGCGGAATCGCTGTCGATCTTCGGCGCGCCGCCGGTGGGCTATGACCTGCGCATCGTCCCGCAGCCCCCCTTCGAAGCCCAGGCGCGCTACGTCCAGCGCTTCCACGTGCTCTCGCGAGCAGCCGGCTACGAGTCCGCCCCCGGCGCGGCGTTCGAGACCGAATGAGCGCCCTCGCATGAGCCCGCCAGCATGAGCGCTTCGGTCGTCATCGGCCTTTCGGCGGTGGTCGTCGCGATCCGCGACGGCGAGGCCGTGGTCCTGACCGTGCGGCCGCACGACGCCGTCACCGACATCGCTTCGCCGCTCTCGGGTCTGCCGTTCGGTCCGTTCGATCCCGAGGCGCACCGCACCTTCGAGCTGGGCCTGCGGGCCTTCGTGACCCAGCAGACCCGGTTCCAGCTGGGCTATGTCGAGCAGCTCTACACCTTCGGCGACAAGGGCCGGGACGCCCCACGCGCCGAGGTCGGGGCCGGCGCGGCGCGGGTCGTCTCGGTCGGCTATCTGGGCCTGACGCCCAAGGCGGTCGACACGGACGCCCCTGACACCGCCTGGGCCCCCTGGAGCCGCTTCTTCCCCTGGGAGGACTGGCGCGCCGGTCGCCCGGCCCTGCTGGACGACGCCATCGCGCCGGCCCTGCGCCGCTGGGCCGGCGACGACGCCGCCAAGTGGTCGCGCGCGCGCCTGGCCTTCGCCCTGGACGGCGCACCGTGGAACGAGGAGCGCGTGCTCGAGCGCTACGAGCTGCTCTACGAGGCTGGCCTGGCCCCTGAAGCCGCCCGCGACCGGGCCCGGGCCGACGGCCACGATCCCGCCGAACCCGCCGCCCTGTCGGCGGCTCTCGGCGATCCGATGATCTCCGACCACCGGCGGATCCTGGCCACCGGGCTGTCGCGCCTGCGCGGCAAGATCAAGTATCGCCCCGTGGTGTTCGAATTGACTCCCGAGGAGTTCACCCTCTCGACCCTGCAGCGCACCGTCGAGGCCATCGCCGGGGTGCCGCTGCACAAGCAGAACTTCCGCCGGGTGGTCGAGCGCGAGGAGCTGGTCGAGGGCCTGGGCCGCCTCGACGCCGAAACTGGCGGCCGTCCCGCCGAGCTGTTCCGCTTCCGCCGCGAGATGCTGGCCACCCGCCAGGCGACGGGCCTGTCCCTGCCGCTGTTGCGCGATTAAGGCCCACCTTAACCTTGGCCCTGTAGACCTGCGCCGGAACCAGGAGCGGGCTGTTGGACAACGTCCTGATCTATTGCGCCTACATGGCGATGGCCGCCTTCATCGCCTGGACCCTGTTTCGCGGCGTGAAGACCGGCGTCCTGGCCGGTGAAAACTATCGCTATCACCGCGACGCTCAGCCGCTGGGCTTCGCGCTCAGCTTCGCGCTGCGGATCCTGGTGATCGGCTTCTGCCTGGCCGGGATGGGCCATGCCCTGGGCTTGAACGGCGATCCGATGGCGACCCTGAGGAAGGCCCTGGGTCCTTTCGCCTGAACGCGAAATCACCCCGGCGGCCGTTGCAACAAGCAGGCAATCGAAGCGCAACAAACCCGGCCCAGCGTCCGCCCAGCCTTCATCCTGGGAGATCGACCATGCGGTTCAAACTCTTCTTGCTGGCGTGCGGCGGGGCCGTGATCGCGACCGGGGCCAGCGCCCAGGCGCAACGCTACGACGTGACGGTCGCCCGACATGCGCCGTCCTCGGGCTATCATAAGCTGCACGTCGAGAGAGCCGCCGTCGGCAGCACGCCGGTCCGGATCTGGGCCAACAGCGCCATCGACCCCGACTGCTCCGCCCATCAGCCCGCCGCGACCTTGACCATATTGGAGCCGCCGGCGCACGGCGTGGCGACGGTCGACGACGAGCCCTATTTCGCCGCCTTCCCGCCGGGCAATCCGCGCGCGGCCTGCAACAATCGCAAGGTGCCGGGACACCAGGCCTTCTATACCGCGGCGTCCGGCTACGCCGGCCACGACCGGCTGGTGCTGCAAGGTTCGTCGCCCGACGGCGCCGTGCGCCGGATCGCGGTCGACATCACGGTGCGCTAGAGGCCTTCTCAGCTTCCAGCCGCGCCCGCCACCTGGCCTTCAGCGTGTGGGAGGTGTCGCGGGAGCCGTCGGGACTCCAGCCCGGCGGACCGAAGACGTAGCCCAGGGCTTCGCGCGGCGACTTCGCGCCGGCCACGTCCTTGGCGATGCCGATCCACTCGTGGAAGACATTGTGCAGCAGGTTGAAGTTGCCCAGGTTCTTCACCGTGCCGTAGCGGCAGGGCTCCTCATCGATCTCGGGGATGAAGGTGCCGAACAGGCGGTCCCAGATGATCAGGATGCCGGCATAGTTGGCGTCCAGGTAGCGGGCGTTGCGGGCGTGGTGCACGCGGTGATGCGAGGGCGTGTTGAACACCGCTTCGAACCAGCGCGGCATGCGCTTGATCGCCTCGGTGTGGATCCAGAACTGGTAGACGAGGCTGATCCCCTTCTGGATCGCCACCATGGCCGGCGGAAAGCCCAGGAACGTCAGCGGCAGCCACAGCAGCCACGTGCCCGCGACGCCGCCGGTCCAGGTCTGCCGCAAGGCGGTCGACAGGTTGTAGTGGGTCGAGGTGTGGTGATTGACGTGGCTTGCCCACCAGAAGCGCCGCTCGTGGGATATGCGATGAAACCAGTAGTAGGTCAGGTCTTCCAGCAGGAAGATGACAACCCAGGCCCAGATCGCCGTCATCGGGATCGTGAAGATCCGATGCTTCCAGATCCAGACGGTCGCGGCGAAGATCACCCCGCCCACCAGCAGGCCGGCCACAGTGCTGCCGAAACCCATGGACAGCGACATGGCGGTGTCTCGCGTCTCA
The DNA here is from genome assembly GCF_001425745.1 of Caulobacter sp. Root343. Lineage (GTDB taxonomy): Bacteria > Pseudomonadota > Alphaproteobacteria > Caulobacterales > Caulobacteraceae > Caulobacter. Next base: position 780,438 of record NZ_LMDF01000007.1, read on the forward strand.
TAGTTGGCCTTGGCCTTGCCGAGACGGCCCAGCAGGATTTCCAGGATGATGGCCAGCACGAAGAACGGGATGGCCAACTGGACAGGATCGAATGGGGCTTTCAGCATCAGGCGAGCTCTTTCGGCGGCCAGACGTCGTCGTTGACGGCGAACACGGGGCGGGCGTCAGGCAAGCGGACGACGAGGCGGCCGCTGGTCGGTTTCAGGGCGGCGACGGCGGACCAGGGAAGATCGCGGGCGACATAACCGTCGCCACGCCGCCACAGCACAAGGGCCAGATCGCCCGCGCGGGCGATGACCCCCGCCCCGTCAGCGGCGATCCAGACCGCGTTCGGCCGGTGTTCGGGAAATTCCTGGGTCAGCAGCGCCCGGGCCGCTTCGGCGTCCAGCGGCGGGGTCGCGCGGGCCACGCCCATCCAGGCCGCGAACGCCACGAGCAGGATCACGGCGACGATCGAGCCGCCCAGCTGTATCAACAGCGCCTTGTCCAAGATCCCCCCTAACTTATTGCCGTTCAGATTGACGGCTCCGCGCGGGCCGTCAAGCCTGCGCGGCCGGTGAACGATTTGCGGGCCGCTCGGTTTGAACCTTCATGACCCACTCGCCTGCCCGCCTGACGCGCGCCGTTCCGATGGAGGCTCAATCCGCCGATCACCTGCCGGATGGCCCCGGCTGGTGGTACGAACCCAAGTGGGATGGCTTCCGCTGCCTCGCCTTTCGCGACGGCCCCGCGGTGATCCTTCAGGCCAAGTCGGGCAAGCCGCTGACGCGCTACTTTCCCGAGGTCGTCGCCCGGCTTGCCGCCATCGTGGAGGAAGGCTTCGCGATCGATGGCGAACTGCTGATCCCGACCGGCGAGACCTATTCGTTCGAGGCGCTGCAGATGCGGCTGCATCCCGCCGAGAGTCGCATCCGCCGGCTCGCGGGCGAAATCCCCGCCGTGCTGGCCGCCTTCGACATGCTGCAGGCGCCCGACGGGACGGATCTGCGCGCCGCGCCGCTGAGGGAACGCCGCGCGGCGCTGGACCGGTTTCTGAAGCGCCACGGCGGCCCCGAGCTACTGCTGACCCAAGGCACGGAGGATCGCGCCCAGGCTCAGGCCTGGCTTGATGAAGGCAAGCTGGAAGGGATCGTCGCCAAGCGGCTGGACGGTCCGTACGCCGAAGGCGAACGGACGATGGTCAAGGTCAAGCGGCAGAGGACGGCCGACTGCGTGGTCGGCGGCTTCCGCTATGGCAGGGATGGAAAGCTGGTCGGCTCGCTGCTGCTCGGGCTCTATGACGAGGCCGGCCGGCTTGACCATGTGGGCTTCACATCCGGCCTCGCCGCCGCCGACAAGCCCGAATTGACGCGACGGCTGGAAGCCTTGGCCGGCGGCAGCGGCTTTACGGGCGACGCGCCCGGCGGTCCCAGCCGCTGGTCGGACGAGCGCTCCGCCCAATGGACGCCGCTGAAGCCGGAAATCGTCGTCGAGGTCTCCTTCGACCATGTCTCGGGCGGACGCTTCCGGCACGGGACGAAACTGCTACGCTTCCGTCCCGACAAGTCGCCCGAGCAATGCCGCATGGACCAGATCGCGTGATCGATCTCACCCTGCCCTCACAAGAGCTAGCCCGGCAGCTGATCGGCGCCCTGCTCACCTTTGACGGTGTCGGCGGGATCGTGGTCGAGACCGAGGCCTATGACGCCGACGATCCGGCCTCCCACGCCTTCTCGGGCCCAACCACGCGCAACGCGCCGATGTTCGGTCCCGTCGGGCGCGCCTATGTCTATCGTTCGTACGGTCTGCATTGGTGCCTGAACATCGTCTGCGGCCCACGCCCTGGCGCGGCGGTGCTGTTCCGCGCTCTGGAGCCGACCCTGGGCCTGGACCGGATGATCGCGCGACGCGGCCTCATCGATCCGCGCCAGCTCGCCGCCGGTCCCGGTCGGCTTTGCCAGGCGCTGGGGATCGACGCCACGCACAACGGACTTTCGATGACGACGCCGCCTTTCCGCCTCGAACCCCCGCCGGCGGCGGTAGAGGTGATCGAAGGCCCGCGTATCGGCATCACCAAGGCCGTGGACCAACCCTGGCGCTACGGCTTGAAAGGATCGCGGTTCCTCAGCCGACCGTTCAGATCTCTTGTCTAGTCCACACGGAAACGGCGCGCCCCGCGAAAGGGCGCGCCGTCCTCATGGCGTGAAAGCTGTCGCTTAGAAGCGGCGGACGTAGCCCACGGCCACCGTATTCGAGCTGAGATCGCTCTTGGTGTATTCCGACTTCGTCCAGTCGGCGCGGATGCCGTTCTTGTCGTCGAACTTGTACTCGGCGCCGACGCCGTAGTTCCAGCTGTCGCGGCTGCCGTCGAACTCGGTCGCGGCCGGATTGTTGGTCTTGAACTTGGTCGTGCCGTAGCCGGCGCGGGCCAGAAGATCGAGGTTCGGGGTCACCGGCAGGTAACCCACGGCGTAGCCCGCGACCTGGTGTTCCATCTTCACATTGGCTGGACCGGTGGGCGTATAGACCGTGTCGCTATCGACGCCGCCGGCCGCCTCGGCCTCGACGCCGAAATTAGGCGTAAGTTTGGCGCCGACGCGTCCTTGAATAGCGCCGGTATCAGCGCCTCTTGTCCGAGTTTGGCCATAGTTCAGAGAGCCGTACACTTCGGTCGAATTCTGAGCCTGAGCATAAAGCGGGGCCGCGAGAACCGAACCAGCGACCAGGGTAGTGGCGATGAGAGTCTTCATTGTTGTACTCCAATTCTACTCGTAGTCTTCAGCTCCCTCAGCCAGCCTAGGGCTAGGCCGATAACGCGGCGGGCATGGGGCGGTTCACGGCCCCGTTTAAGGTCATTGGGTGTCGTGACCGAAATGCCGCAGGGATGACGGGGGCGTCTTCCATGCTATCTACGGGTTCAAACAAGCGTCAGAACGCGGGCTCAAAGCGGCCCGCGCGCATCATCGGGACCGCCGTCTTGCCGCAAGCCGTCATCGCCGCCACGGGGCTTTTCACCCCGCCCCACAGCATTTCGAACACCGAGCTGGTCGAGGCCTTCAACACCTTCGTGGGGCGCTTCAACGCCGCCAACGCCGAGGCCATCGCGGCCGGCGACGTCGTCGCCCTCGCCCCGTCCTCGCCCGAGTTCATCGAGAAGGCGTCGGGCATCAAGTCGCGCTTCGTGATGAACAAGGACGGCATTCTCGATCCGGACCTGATGCGGCCGGTCATCCCCGAGCGCTCGAACGACGAACTGTCGATCCTGGCCGAGATGGCGGTCGAGGCGGCCAAGCAGGCGATCGCGCGCTGGGGCAAGCCCGTGTCGGAGATCGGCGCGGTGATCTGCGCGGCCTCGAACATGCAGCGCCCCTACCCCGCCATGGCCATCGAGGTGCAGCAGGCCTTGGGCATCGACGGCTTCGCGTTCGACATGAACGTGGCCTGCTCGTCGGCCACCTTCGGCATCAAGACCGCCGCCGATTTCGTGACGACCGGCAGCGCCAAGGCGGTGCTGATGGTCAATCCCGAGATCTGCTCGGGCCACCTGAACTTCAAGGATCGCGACAGCCACTTCATCTTCGGCGACGTGGCCACGGCCGTCATCGTCGAGGACGCCGACCAGGCCACGGACGGCTGGGAGATCCTGGGCACGCGCCTGAAGACCCAGTTCTCCAACAACATCCGCAACAACTTCGGCTTCCTGAACCGCGCCGCGCCGGAAGGCGAAGGCGCTCGCGACAAGCTGTTCGTCCAGGAAGGCCGCAAGGTGTTCCGCGAAGTGGTGCCGATGGTCAGCGAGATGATCATCGAGCACGCTGGCGACCTCGGGATCGATCCGCACGCCCTCAAGCGCCTTTGGCTGCACCAGGCCAACATCAACATGAACGAGATGATCGGCCGCAAGGTGCTGGGCCGCGATCCGACGCCGGAAGAGAACGTCATCATCCTGGACGAGTACGCCAACACCAGCTCGGCCGGCTCGATCATCGCCTTCCACACCGCCAACGACGACTTCGCGGCGGGCGAGACGGGGCTGATCTGCAGCTTCGGGGCGGGCTATTCCGCGGGTACGGTGTTCGTGCGCAAGCGGTAGGTCTCACCACGCCCGACCTTCCCGGCGAAGGCCGGGACCCAGATCGAGCCCATATGAGCGGCGGCGAAATGACAAGGGCGGTTGGCGCGAAAGCTCCAGCCGCCCTTGATGTATCTGGATCCCGGCATTCGCCGGGGAAGGTCGGATCAGTTGGTCGACTTCGGATGCGTCGCCTTCCAGTCCATGGCGCGGCGAACCCGCACACCCACGGCCGGGTGGTCGTAGAACAGCGCCTCCTCCAGCTTCGACGGCGTCGCGGCGCGGTATTCGATGGTCTTGACCAGCGCCTTTGACAGGCCGTCCGGCTCGTTGAAGTTCACCAGACTGTAGCGGTCGGCGTCGCTCTCGATCTCGCGGATCAGGGTGTTGGCGATCGGCCCGCCGATCAGGCCCAGCACCGTCATGATCACAGCCAGCACTGGCAGGCCGGCTGGGTCGGCGATCCCCGTCACGCCCTTGGCGTTAAGCGCCGAGGCGAACCACGGGAACGTCCTGTCGACGATGAAGAAGGCCGCGACGGCCAGGACGGCGAAGATGCCGGTGATCCACAGCGAGTGCTGGTGGGCGTAGTGGCCCATCTCGTGACCCACCACGCCGCGCACCTCGGCGATGTCTGCGCCCTTCTTGAACATGGTGTCGCTCATCGCCACCCGGGCCGAGCCGCCCAGGCCCGAGACATTGGCGGTGTAGGCGTTGGACTGCTTGGAGCCGTCATAGACGAAGATCTTGTCGCTCGGGATGCCGACCGACTTGGCCATGGCCACGACCTCGTCGCGGACCGGACCGGCCGGCGCGGGCGTGTACTGGTTGAACAGCGGCTCGATATAGATCGGCGCGATCAGCATGCTCAGCACGATGAAGACCGCCGTCAGCCCGCCGGCCCACAGCCACCACAGGCGGCGCGCGCGGCGGATCAGCAGGTACAGCAGCGCCAGGAACAGCGCCGTGAACACGACCGAGATCGCCGTCGACGTCAGGTTTTCGCCCAGCCAGCCGCTAAAGGCCTGGCTGGTCAGGCCGTACTGCTTCTCGCGCCACCAGTTCGAATAGACCGTCCAGGGCAACTCCAGCAGCCAGCTGAAGGCCATGAAGACGGCCGCGACGGCCAGGCTGGCCAGGAACGGCCGTCCCTTTTTGCGCTCGACGCCCTGCTCGATCCTGGTCAGCACGCCGGTGCGGATGATGATCCAGGCGGACACGATCGAGACGACGAAACCCCACAGCAGCAACCAATGGCCGCCCTGGGTGTAGTGCTGCGCCTTGACGTGCGCTTCGGGCGGCAGCTGCGCCAGATAGGCGGCCGTGGCGGCCGCGGGATCGAAAGATTGAGCCATGTCCCCTCTCCCCAGAGATGAACTTGGGAACACGCCCCGAGTCCGCCGCCGGCGTCAGCTTAAATCGAGGTCATGATCCGTGTACGGCGAAGCCTGGGCCGGCAGGCGGTCATGTTCGGACTGGCGAACGACGCTGTCCCGTATAGAACTGCGCGGGATTGTTTCGTCCAAGGGTCTGTCCGATGCGATTCCCTGCCCGCCGCGCCGTGCTTTCCGGTCTCGGTGTTTCGTTGCTCGCCGCCTGCGCCAAGAAGCCAGACGCTGGCGCCAGCAGCTGGGACCGGATCAAGGCGTCCGGAACCTTGCGCATCGGCCTGGAGGGTACCTATCCGCCCTTCAACTTCCAGGACAAGAGCGGCCAACTGGCCGGTTTCGAGGTCGATTTCGCCAAGGCCCTGGCCGCCCAGCTGGGCCTGCGTCCCGAGTTCCACCCCGCTCCGTTCGCCGGCCTGCTGGGCTCGCTGGAATCGGGCCGCGTCGACGTGGTGATCAACCAGATCACCATCACCCCCGACCGCCAGGCCAAGTACGACTTCTCCGAGCCCTATACGGTGTCGGGCATCCAGATCATCACCCTGAAGAGCAAGACCGGCCTGACCAAGCCCGAACACCTGGCCGGCAAGAAGGTCGGGGTTGGCCTGGGCACCAACTACGAGCAATGGATCCGCGCCAACGTGCCGACCGCCGACGTTCGCACCTATGACGACGATCCGACCAAGTACCAGGACCTCAAGGCCGGTCGCACCGACGCGGTGCTGAACGACCGCCTGGTCGCCGCCGACTTCGTCAAGACCTCGCCCGACTTCGTGGCCTCGGGCCCGCCGTTCGCGGCCCAGGGCGCGGGCGTGGCGATGAAGAAGGACCCGGGCCTGAAGATCGTCATCGACCAAGCCATCGACGCCCTGCGCAAGAGCGGCCGCCTGACCGCGATCTCGCAGCAGTGGTTCGGCATGGACGTGACCCGCTAGGCCATGGAGACCGGCTTCGACCTCCTGCGCCAATCCGCGCCCCTGTTGCTGAAGGGCGCCGGCTACACCGTCCTGCTCAGCATCATCGGCATGAGCATCGGCGTCGTGCTCGGCTTCGCCCTGGCCCTGATGCGCCTGTCGCGCGCGCCGCTGCTGCGCTGGCCAGCCGCCGTCTATGTCTCGGCATTTCGAGGCACGCCGCTGCTGGTGCAGCTGTTCCTGATCTACTACGGCCTGCCGCAGTTCGGGATAGAGATGCCGGCCCTTCTCGCCGCCGGCATCGGCTTTTCGCTGAACGTCGCCGCCTATGCGTGCGAGATCCTGCGCAGCGCCATCGCCAACGTCGACAAGGGCCAGTGGGAGGCCGCCAGCGTGCTGGGCATGAGTCGGAGCCAGGCCCTGCGCCGGGTGATCCTGCCCCAGGCCGCCCGCACCGCCGTGGCCCCGCTGTCGAACAGCTTCATCAGCCTGGTCAAGGACACCTCGCTGGCCGCGACCATCCAGGTGCCCGAACTGTTCCGCCAGGCCCAGCTGATCACCGCCCGCACCTATGAGATCTTCACCATGTACCTGGCCGCGGCGGCCATCTACTGGATCGTCTCCACCGCGCTCGCCGCCGTGCAAGACCGGCTGGAGCGCCGCGCTGCGGAGGGCCGCCGATGAGCGCGATCGACGCCAAGGGCCTGTTCAAGAGCTTCGGCGATACGCCCGTCCTGGCGGGAGTCGACCTGACCGTCGTCCCCGGCGAGGTGGTGGCCATCATCGGCCCCAGCGGCTCGGGCAAGAGCACCCTGCTGCGCTGCCTGGCCGGCCTCGAGCCGCTGAACGGCGGCGACCTGACCATCGCGGGCGTCACGGCGGGCGGCAAGACACCCCTGGCCAGACAGCTGAACGGCCGTGTCGGCTTCGTCTTCCAGAGCTTCAATCTGTTCCCGCATCGCACGGCCCTGCAGAACGTGGCCGAGGGCCCGATCGTGGTTCGCAAGGCCGAGCCCGCCCAGGCCCACGCCAAGGCCCGCGCCTTGCTGGACAAGGTTGGGCTGGGCGGTCGCGCCGACGCCTATCCGGCGGCGCTCTCGGGCGGTCAGCAGCAGCGCTGCGCCATCGCCCGGGCCCTGGCCATGGATCCTGAGGTCATCCTGTTCGACGAGCCGACCTCGGCCCTCGATCCCGAACTGGTGGGCGAGGTCCTGGCCGTGATCCGCGACCTGGCTGTCGAAAAGCGGACCATGGTCATCGTCACTCACCAGATGGATTTCGCGCGAGATGTGGCCGATCGCACGATTTTCATGGACGGCGGCGTCATCGTGGAGCAAGGACCGTCCCGTCAACTTCTCGCCTCGCCGCGCGAGGAGCGGACTCGTCGGTTTCTGGCCAGGTCAGGCGTCCTCCAACCTTAGTCTGGGGTAGCCATAATTTGGCCCACGGGACGCTTCACGTCCTGGTAGCGCGTTAGGCGAAAGCGTAGGCGGCTTCGCTGCCCAGGCGCGTTCTAAACATTTGAATCCAAAGCCCTACGCCGGGTGGCTTTTTTTGGCGAGGACAGCGTGAAGCCTTACATCGAACTCAAGGGCGCCTCGGGCGCCGTCTATCGCTACAAGCTGGCCGAGAACGGTGACCCCAACACCACGATCGCCGGCAACTATGTCTATGTCGACAACAAGGGGACCGTCGTCTATGCGGGCGAGGCCAACAATCTGGTCGACTCCAAAACCCGCTGGTCGGAAGCCTATGCGCGCTACGGCGCGACCTGGCTCTATACCCGTCTGAACGTTTCGGGCGCCTCGCGCGCCGACGAGTATTCGGACATCGTCATAGCCCTCACGCCCGTAATGAATCAGGCCGACTAGGGCCTGTTCCGGGGCGCGGACGCGGCTAAGGTCGCGACGGATGCGCCCTGAGATTCTCTTTCCCCTGTTTACCTCGGTGTCCACGCTGAAAGGCGTGGGCCCCCGCGTCGCGCCGCTGGTCGAGAAGCTGGCCGGCCCGATCGTGCGAGACGTGCTGTTCACCACGCCGGTGGGCTTGATCCGTCGCTCGGTGACCACGGTCGATCAGGCGGTCGAAGGCCAGGTCCAGACCTTCGTCGTCACCATCGACGCTCACCAGCCGCCGCACCGGCTGGGCCAACCATGGAAAATCCGCGCGTGGGACGGCAGCGGCTTCCTGACGCTGATCTGGTTCAAGGGCCATGGGCCGCACCTGGAGCGTCAGCACCCTAAGGGCGCGCGTCGGGCGGTCAGCGGCAAGGTCGAACGTCCCGACGGCTTCGCCTCGGAACTGCAGATCGCCCATCCCGACTATATCGTGGCCGAGGAACGGGCTGGCGACATCCCCGAGGTCGAGACGGTCTATCCCGCAACGGCGGGCCTGCCCTCGCGCACCTTCCGCAAGTTTGCGCTCGAGGCCCTGGAACGCACGCCCGAGCTTCCCGAATGGCAGGACCCCGCCTGGCGCGAGCGCGAAAAGCTGCCCGGCTGGCGCGAGGCCCTGACCGTCGTCCACGCACCGACCAGCGAGGCCGATCTTTCGCCCCTGGCCCGCCCCCGTCGGCGGTTGGCCTACGACGAGCTGCTGGCCCACCAATTGGCCCTGGCCCAGCGCAAGGCTTCGCGCCGGGCGCATCCCGGCCCACGTATTTCGGCCGGGCCGCTGTCCGACGCCGCCGAGAAGGCCCTGCCGTTCAAATTGACCGGGGCCCAGATCCGATCCCTTTCGGAGATTCGCGGCGACCTGGCCTCCGGAGAGCGGATGAGCCGCCTGCTGCAGGGCGACGTCGGCTCAGGCAAGACGGTGGTGGCCCTGCTGGCCATGGCCGACGTGGCCAACGCAGGGCTGCAGTCGGCCCTGATGGCGCCGACCGAGATCCTGGCCCGCCAGCACTTCGAGACCATCGCCCCGCCGCTTCAGGCCCTGGGCCTGTCGGTGATCCTACTGACCGGCCGTGACAAGGGCCCGGGCCGCGCGGCCAAGCTGGCGGGTCTGGTCGACGGGACTCACCAGGTCGCCGTCGGCACCCACGCCCTGTTCCAGGACGACGTCGCCTTCAAGGCCTTGGCGTTCACCGTGATCGACGAACAGCACCGCTTCGGCGTCAACGAGCGGCGTCGCCTGCAAGACAAGGGTCCTGCTGGCGTGGACTGGGGCGTCCATCTCCTGGCCATGTCGGCCACGCCGATCCCGCGCACCCTGGAGTTGACAGTGTTCGGCGACCTGGACGTCTCGCGCATCGACGAGAAGCCGCCGGGCCGCACGCCCGTCGCCACCCGCGCCGCGCCCATCCCACGCGTGCCGGAGATCGTCGATCGCCTGCGCGTCGCCATCGCCGGCGGAGCTCAAGCCTTCTGGATCTGCCCGCTGGTGTCCGAGTCCGACAAGGTCGACCTGCGGGCCGCCGAGGATCGCGCCGCCGATCTGCGCCAGCAGCTAGGCCCCAGCGTAGGCCTTGTTCACGGCCAGATGCCGGCCGCCGAGAAGGACGCGGTCATGCAGCGCTTCGTCGATGGCGAGGTCAGCGTCCTGGTCGCCACCACGGTGGTCGAGGTCGGGGTCAATGTCCCCAACGCCAGCATCATGGTCATCGAGCACGCCGACCGCTTCGGCCTGGCCCAGCTGCACCAGTTGCGTGGTCGCGTCGGCCGGGGCGCGCGCGAGAGCTCCTGCGTCCTGCTCTATGATCCCCCGCTGTCGGAAGTGGCCCAGCAGCGCCTCGACATCCTGCGCCGCAGCGACGACGGCTTCGAGATCGCCGAGAGAGACCTGGAACTGCGCGGCGGCGGCGACCCGCTGGGCCTCAAGCAGAGCGGCTTCCCGGCCTATCGCCTGGCCGATCCCGTGGCTCACCGCGACCTGATCGCCGTGGCCGCCGACGACGCCCGCCTGATCCTGGCCCGCGACCCGGACCTGACCTCACCGCGCGGCCAGGCTCTGCGGATGCTGCAGGAACTGTTCGACTGGAAACCCGCCTCGCCGCTTCACGACGCGGGTTAAACCGCGCTCAGTGCGCCGCCGCGCCCTTGCGGTGGTGCCAGAGGTGCATCACGCCAGCCAGGACGCCGCCGATCGCGAAACCAACCACCGCCGAGCCGAGCGCAAAGGCCAGCCAGCCGGTCAGGGCGCCGATCCCAGGAACCTGCCCAGCCCAACGCGAGAAGCCTGCGACCCAATGCGGGATCGGCGTCAGGTGGAATTTTTCGAGGCCGTGGACGATGATGCCGCCGCCGACCCACAGCATGGCCGCCGTGCCGATCACGGTCAGGCCTTCCATGGTCCAGGGCATGGCCTTGACCAGGCCCCGGCCGAACCCCCGCAGTCCGGGCGACCGCCCTCGCGACAGGTGCAGGCCGATATCGTCCATCTTCACGATCAGGGCGACGACGCCGTAGACGCCGATGGTCAGCAGCACGCCGACCAGGGCCAGGGCGCCCGCCTGGATCGCCAGAGGCTTGTCCGAAACGTCGGCCAGGGCGATCGCCATGATCTCGGCCGACAGGATGAAGTCGGTGCGGATCGCGCCGCCTACCTTCTGCTTTTCCAGCTCGGGGCCGCTCAGCGCCAGCTCCTCGATCGCCTCGCCCTCGCTTTGCGGCGTGAAGGCTTCCAGCACCTTTTCGGTCGCCTCGAAGGTCAGATAGGCGCCGCCACACATCAGCAGCGGCGTCACCGCCCACGGGGCGAAGGCGCTCAGCACCATGGCCCCGGGCAACAGGAACAGCAGCTTGTTGCGCAGGGAGCCCAGAGCGATCTTCCAGACGATCGGCAGCTCACGGTCGGGCGTGAAGCCCAAGGCGTAGCCCGGCGTCACCGCCGTGTCGTCGACCACCACGCCCACGGCCTTGGTGCCGGCCTTGCCGGCGGCGGCGCTGACGTCGTCCAGCGAGGCGGCGGCGAGCTTGGTGATGCCGGCGACGTCATCGAGCAGGGCGGCGAGACCGGAGGGCATGGAGCATCCTGGGCAGAGTTGAGCGCCCACGCCTAAGGCGCGCCGGCCTCGCCGTAAAGTCGCGACGGGCTTGCCGGACGCCCTGTCATAGCCGCGACCCTGACCTGGGCGTCGGCCTCGAGGTCGGCGTAGAACAGGTTGTAGGCGTCGACCTTGCGGCGATCGGCCCACGAGCCACTGTCGCGCAGCGAACTGGACTTGGGCTTGCTGGTGCGCAGCAAACCGTTCTCGCATCTCGCCGAGACCTGGCGCTGCAGGAAGGCTGGTCGAGCGCCCCAATCCAGGCCCGTGGCGTTGGTCGCCCCCAGGTTCAGCCGCGCCGGCGCCCGCTCCAGGGTGACCCCGCCCAGCAGCGGGTTGAAGCACAGGGGCTCGCGATGCTCGAGATTGACCAACTGATCGGCCCCGTCCCAGACCAGCGAGCGGCCCATCAGTTCCTGGACGCTGCGGAAGTCGCCTTCCTGGGCCGACGCCCAGGCGGCGACGCATTGGGTCTCGCCCCGCCGTTCGCAGGCCGGCAATGGAGAGTCCGGGGCGTATTCGTCGGCCGGAACCACGGTCTCGATCAGATAGGCGGCGACCAGGCGGCGCTTCAGATCCGGCTTGGTGGCGACCTCTTCGCGCAGCAGCCGCGCGGCCAGGGAGCCGCCCTGCTCCACCCCGACCACGATGAACGGCCGGTCGTGGCCATAGCGCGACAGATAGGTCCGGAAGGCCTGCAGAACGTCGCCATAGGCGAAGCGCCGGGCGTCGCGGGCGTCGTCGCGCAGGGTCAGATAGGTGTAGAGGCTGGCTTGCCGGTAGCGCGGCGCGAACACCCGGCCCACGCGGTCGAACGGCCCGGCGTAGTTGGGCAGCACCACCCGCGACAGGAAGCGGCTGGCCTTCGGCTGGTCGATCCCGCCGTTCCAGTCACGACCGCCGTCGAAGGTGGTCGGATGGACAAAGAAGACATCGACCGACCGATCCACGGGCGCCACGCCGTCAGCGTCGCGGGGCAGCAGCGCCCAGGAGGCGCGCTTGCCGTAATCCGGGGCCGGCGGCGGGTGATAGGTCAGGAACGGGACCTTGGGGTCCAGGGCGTTGCTGAGGATGTCGTAGCGCCAGATGAACGCCGCCGCGATGACCAGCGCCAGGAACAGCGCCACGCCCGCGAAGATCCAGCGTCTCAAGCCAATGACACCCATGGACTCGTGGGTACACCAAGCCCCGCCTGGGATTAAGCCCTTTCCTACGCGTCTTCCCGGCCGATGATCGCCACCGAACAGACATTGCTGGCCGGTGCGCCGCCCAGGTTGTGGGTCATGCCGAAAACCGGGTCGGACAGCTGCCGCTCGCCCGCGCGGCCTTGCAGCTGCAGATACATCTCGTAGAGCATGCGTAGGCCCGACGCGCCGATCGGATGGCCGAAGCACTTGAGGCCGCCGTCGATCTGGCACGGCACGCCGCCGTCGGCGTCGTAGAAGCCGTCCAGCACGTCGCGCCAACCCTGCCCCTCCGGCGAGATGAACAGGTCCTCCATGGTCACCAGCTCGGTGATCGAGAAGCAGTCGTGCACCTCCATCATCGAGATCTGCTCGCGCGGTCGCTCGATGCCGGCCTCCTTGTAGGCTTTGCCCGCGGCGATGCGGGCGGTGTGGAAGTGGCTGCCGTCCCAGCCGTTGTACTGGCTCTCGTAGCCGTTCGAGACCGACAGCTGCAGGGCCTTGACCGTGGTCAGGTTCCGCTTGCCCAGGCTTCGGGCGATCTCGGGCGTGGTGACGATGGCCGCCGCCGCGCCGTCCGAGACGCCGCAGCAGTCGAACAGGCCCAGCGGCTCGGCGATCATCGGCGCGTTGAGGGCTTGGTCGACGGTGATCGGCTTGCGCAGGTGGGCCTTGGGATTCTTGGCCCCGTTGGCGTGGCTCTTGACCGAGACGTGAGCGATGGCGCGCTTTAGGTCATCCTTCGAGACCCCATGCTTGGCGCGATAGGCGCTGGCCAGCTGGGCGAAGTTCCCCGGGGCCGAGCCGTTGGGCATGACCTGCGGGTTGAGCGTGCCAGGGTTGCCGGCCGGCAGGCCGCCATAGCCGGTGTCCTTCAGCTTCTCGACGCCGACCGCCAGGGCGATGTCGGCCGCGCCCGCCGCCACGGCGTAGACCGCGCCCCGGAAGGCCTCCGAGCCCGAGGCGCAGAAGTTCTCGACCCGGGTGACGGCGATGTTCGGCAGGCGCAGGGCGATCGACAGCGGCGTGCCGCCCTTGCCCGAGCCGATCTCGTCGATGTGGGTCGAGAACCAGGCCGCATCCAGCTGAGTTGGCTCGACACCGGCGTCCTGCATCGCTTCCAGATAGGCCTCGACCATCAGGTCATCGGGGCCCGCGTCCCAGCGCTCGCCGAACTTCGAACAACCCATCCCGAGGATGGCGACCTTGTCGCGGATTCCCTGTGGCATGGTCGCCTCCTATTCCGCCGCTTGAGCGGTTTGAGCCGCGATCGCCGCCCGGTCCGGCGCGGCCTTCCAGAAGTAGCGGACGAAGCCGCGCTTCTCGTCGACGTCCTTGATGCGGAACACCATCCGTACCGGCAGGCCCGTCTCGACATCGCCCGGCGCGACGTCGGTGATGTCCATCATGATCCGTCCGCCGCCTTCGAAGACGATCATGCCGTAATGGTTGGGCGGGTTCATCGAGAAGGTCAGATAGTCGGCCGAGTAGCTGAGCACCGAGGCCTTGCGCTCGGCGAAGCGGTACGGCTCCTGGGTGTCGACGGCGGGGTTGTTGGGCGCGACCGAGATGCGGGTGCGCGGAAACTGGACGACGCCGGTCTCGCGACAGCGCCCGCCGACCAAGCCCAGGATCATGTCCTCGTTGCGGTAGAGGGTGGTCAGGGCCGTCTTGTTGTCCTTCTCGGCCCGCATGCCCTTGTCCCATTCGATCAGACCGTTGAAGGTCAGGAACTTCAGGTAGTTGGTTTCTTCTTGACGGTCGGCCAGAGCGCCCGTGACGCCGCGCGCAGGGCGCTGGCCCTGACCGGTGGCGCGGAACACCAAGGCCTCGGCGCCCTGGCCGAACTGGGCGACCAGGATGGTCTCGCCGACCTTGGCCTCTTCAAGCGCGTGCGCCAGCATGATTGGCCCGTGCGCGCAGCCGGCCTCGCCCATCACCGCGGCGAGATTGTCGCGGACGGCCTCGGGCCGGATCCCGATGGTTTTGGCCAGGCTCGCGGCCATGCCGGCGAAAGTGGACGGGAAGCAGAAATGGTCGATATCAGAGGGGCTTAACCCCGCGACTTCAAGCGCTCTCTGGATGGCCGGCGGGACCAGCTTGACGATGCCCTCGTCACGGATCCAGCGCTCCTCCCAGTAGTGATCGAAGCCGCCGTCATCGCCGCGGAAGTGGTCGACGAAGTCATCGGTGACGCTGCCACGCCCAAGCAGCTCGGCCGCGCCGGCCCCCTCCGTGACCACGAAGGCCGCCGCGCCATCGCCAAAGTCCAGCTCCTGCGCCGAGGCCGCTCGCGCCTTGCGGTGCTCGCCGACAGCGACCAGGGCGGTTCCGCCGCTAACCAGGGCCTGTCCCAGCGCCGTCAGTCCGCAGCGCTGCGAGCCGGTGACGTCGCTGGCGCGGATCGATTTCTCCAAGGTCAGGGCCGCCGAGACGATCCCGGCGTTCAGCCGGTCCGCGAACGGCGCGGTGGTCGAGGCGAAATAGAGGGCGTCGATATGGGAGCGGTCGTCGGCCGGCCCCAGCGCGTCGCGAGCCGCCTCGACGGCCATGGTCAGGGCGTCCTCGTCCCAGTTGGCCATGGACCGCTCGCCCTTGCCCTTGGCCTTGAGGTTGGGCGCGACCCAGGCGTTGGCCTCGGTCACGGCCTTGCGGCTCAGACGAAGACGCGGCGCATAGGCGCCCCAGGCGGCGATGCCGGCCATGACCAACTCCCTGGCGTCGAGGTTTCCGCCCCGATCTCGAAAGTCAGCCTACGCCGGCGCCTGCGCTCCGCAACCGTGCCCTGACGTCAGCGATACGGGTCCTCGGTATTGAGATAGCCGGCCACATAGTCGGCCACCCCGTCCTCGAGCGGCGTCATCGGGGCGTCGTAGCCAGCCGCGCGCAGGCGGCTCATGTCGGCCTGAGTGTAGTACTGGTACTTGCCGCGCAGCACCTCGGGCATGTCGATATAGGTGATGTCGGCCTCTCGCCCGGCCGCCGCGAACGCCGCCACGGCCAGGTCGCGGAACGAGCGCGCGTGGCCCGAGCCCAGGTTGAAGACCCCGTTCACGGCCGGGCTCCTGGCCAGCCAGGCGATCACGTCGACCACGTCGCGGACATAGACGAAGTCGCGCAGTTGGCCCCCGTCCTCATAGTCCGGATGGTGCGACTTGAAGAGCTTGACGCCCTCGCCAGCGGCGATACGCGGCCAGATCTGGGCCACGACCGACTTCATGCCGGCCTTGTGCTCCTCGTTCGGGCCATAGACGTTGAAGAACTTCAGGCCCGCCCACTGGGCCGGGGCGCGGCCGCGATGGGCCTCGCGCACGGCGTAGAGGTCGAACAGGGCCTTGGACCAGCCATAGGCGTTCAGCGGCCGCAGCGCCTTCAGGGAGTCGAGATCATCCTTGCCTTCGAAGCCCAGGGTCCCGTCGCCATAGGTGGCCGCCGACGAGGCATAGATCAGGCGCTTGCCATGCTCGGCGCACCAGTCCCAGAGGTCGCGCGACAGCACGAAATTGGACTGCACGATCTTGTCGGCGTCGGCCTCGGTGGTCGAGGACACCGCGCCCATGTGGATGATTAGCTCGACGCTCTCGCCCTTGCGCGCCAGCCACTCGGTCAGCTGCTCGGGCGCCACGAAGTCGGCGATCGGGTGCTTGGCGATGTTGCGCCACTTGCCGCTGGCCGCGTCGCGCAGGCGATCGCAGACCACGACGTCCAGCGACGGATCCTCGCAGAGGCGGGCCACGACGTTCGAGCCGATGAAGCCCGCGCCGCCAGTGACGAGAACGATGCGACGGCTCATGCGCTAAGCCGCCGCCTTGGTCAGGGCGTCATAGGCCAGCAGGTTGCCGACCAAGGCCTCGAACTGGCTCATCGGCACCATGTTGGGGCCATCCGAGGGCGCGTGGTCCGGGTCGGGATGGGTCTCGATGAAGACGCAGGCCACGCCCACCGCCACGGCCGCGCGGGCCAGGACCGGCACGAACTCGCGCTGGCCGCCCGAAGACGTGCCCTGCCCGCCCGGCTGCTGCACACTATGGGTGGCGTCGAACACCACCGGACAGCCGATCTCCTTCATGATCGGCAGCGAGCGCATGTCGCTGACCAGGGTGTTGTAGCCGAACGATGCGCCGCGCTCGCAAGCCATGACGTTGGGATTGCCCGCGCCCGTCACCTTGGCGATGACGTTCTTCATGTCCCAAGGCGCCAGGAACTGGCCCTTCTTGATGTTGATCGCGCGGCCTGTATGGGCGGCGGCGACCAGCAGGTCGGTCTGGCGGCACAGGAAGGCCGGGATCTGGATGACGTCGACGGCCTCGGCCACGATCGGGCAATGGCTAGTCTCGTGCACGTCGGTCAGGGTGGGCAGGCCGGTCACCTCGCGGATCTCCTGGAAGATCGGCAGGCTGTCGTGCAGGCCGATGCCGCGCTGGGCGTTGGCCGAGGTGCGGTTGGCCTTGTCATACGACGTCTTGTAGATCAGACCGACGCCGAGCCGTTGGGCCATCTCCTTCAGCGCGTGAGCGGTTTCCAGCGCGTGCTGGCGGCTTTCCATCTGGCAGGGGCCGGCGATGATCGACAGCTTTTCGCCGTTGCCGATGCGGACAGGCGCGCCGGTCGGCGTCTTGATCTCGACGAGGGCGTTCGGGGCTACGGCTTGCGGCTGACTCACGGCAACTATTCCAGTCGGTAGGGATTTGAGGCGCCCAAGAGGTGACCCTTCGAGCGGGACGGTGCAAGTGCGGAAAGACCTGGGCGACCATGAGGCGAACCTGGCGCCCGTCATCGTCTGGTTCCGCCAGGACCTGCGCTTAGCCGACAATCCCGCGCTGCGCCATGCCGCCGATGGGGGCCGTCCAGTGATCGCGCTCTACATCCTCGACCAGACGCCCGGCATGCGCGCGGCTGGCGCGGCGTCGCTATGGTGGCTGGACAAGTCGCTGAAGAGCTTGGCCCAGAGCCTTGAGAAGCTTGGCAATAAGCTCGTGTTTCGCAAGGGCGCCGCCGCTGAGGTGCTCGACGAGGTGATCTCCGAGACCGGCGCGACCTGCGTGCTGTGGAATCGCCTCTATGACGCGGCCAGCATCGCGCGAGATAGCGACATCAAGGCTCGACTCAAGGACGCCGGCGTCGATTGCCAGAGCTTCAACGCCGGCCTTCTGAACGAGCCCTGGACTGTCAAGAATGGCTCCGGCCAGCCGTATAAAGTGTTCACGCCCTACTGGCGCGCGGCGCGTGAGCAGTTGGGCCGGATAACCGTAGAATCCATGCCGAAGCCCCTGAAATCCCTAGGCAACCACCCGCACACTGAAAGCCTAGCCGCCTGGGGGCTGCATCCGACCAAACCCGACTGGTCCAAGGGCTTTGATCTCTGGACGCCCGGTGAAGCTGGCGCCCAGGCGCGACTGAACGACTTCCTATCCGGACCCATCGACGGCTATGGCGACAAGCGCGATGTTCCGGGCGTCCAGGCGACCTCAAACCTGTCTCCGCACCTCCATTTTGGCGAGATCGGGCCGCGTCAGGTCTGGCTGGCGGCCCGCAACGCCGCCAACGCTGGCGACGCCCCGGCCGGCGAGGTCGAGAAGTTCCTGTCCGAACTGGGCTGGCGCGAGTTCAACCATTCCATCCTGTTCCACTGGCCCGACCTGCCCCGACAGAACTTCAAGCCCGAGTTCGACGGCTTTCCCTGGGTCAAGGACCCCGCCGCGTTCGAAGCCTGGACGCGCGGCGAAACCGGCTATCCGATCGTCGACGCGGGCATGCGCGAGCTGTGGACCACCGGCTTCATGCACAACCGCGTGCGGATGATCGTCGCCTCGTTCCTGATCAAGCACCTGATGATCGACTGGCGCGAGGGCGAGGCCTGGTTCTGGGACACGCTGGTCGACGCCGACCTCGCCAACAATGTCGGCAACTGGCAGTGGACCGCCGGCAGCGGCGCCGACGCCTCACCCTATTTCCGGATCTTCAATCCTATCGCTCAGGGCGAGAAGTTCGACCCCCGTGGCGTTTACGTCCGGCGCTGGGTTCCGGAACTTCGGCACGTTCCCGACGAACTTATCCACAAGCCGTGGACCTCCCCCTTGCATCTGCCGGAGGAAGCCAAACGTCTCTATGAGCGGCCGATCGTGGACCACGCCCGGGCGCGCGAGCGGGCCTTGGAGGCCTATCGCGGCCTCTAGCTGAGCCGGGGCTTTACGAGCCGGTCGTTAACGGCGTTAATAAACGCGTAACTCGGATGCGAGGCCCTGCCTTGGATACTGCGTTGTGGAACGACCCCGACCTGAAGGCCGCCCCGGCCGCCTTCCGCGCCGCGCTTCGCGTGCTGGCGACCAATTGGGACTTTGGCTCGGTCACCTGGATTCTACCGACGGGCAAGGCCCTGACCGTGAAGGGCGGCCGGGCCGGTCCTGACGTCACCGTCCAGATCAACGACTATCATTTCATCCGCCGAGCCTTCTCGTCGGGCTCCATCGGCTTCGCCGAGGGCTTCATGGCGGGCGAGTGGGAGACGCCGGACCTCTCCGCGGTGCTGGAAGCGTTCTCACTGAACTTCGACAGACTGACACCGTTGCTGACCGGCAATCCGATCATGCGGGTGGTCAATGGCCTGTACCACCTGCTTCATCGCAACAGCCGCGACGGTTCGCGCAAGAACATCCACGCCCACTACGACCTGGGCAACGGCTTCTACTCGCGCTGGCTGGACCCCAGCATGACCTATTCCTCGGCCTTGTATGAGCGGCCCAACCAGCCGTTGTCCGAGGCTCAGCACGCCAAGTACGCGGCCCTGGCCAAGACCATCGACCTTGCGCCCGGCAAGCACGTGCTGGAGATCGGCTGCGGCTGGGGCGGCTTCGCCGAGTTCGCGGCCAAGGAGGTGGGGGCCAAGGTCACCGGCATCACCATCTCCCAGGCCCAGTACGATTTCGCCCGCAAGCGCCTGTTCGAGCAGGGACTTTCCGAAAAAGCCGATATCCAGCTGATCGACTATCGCGACGTCGAAGGCCAGTTCGACGCCGTGGCCTCGATCGAGATGTTCGAGGCGGTCGGCGAGGAATATTGGCCGACCTATTTCGGCAAGATCCATGAGGTGCTGCGCCCCGGCGGCCGCGCCGGCCTGCAGATCATCACCATCCGCGATGAGCTGTTCCCTCGCTATCGCGGCCGCACCGATTTCATCCAGCGCTACATCTTCCCGGGCGGCATGCTGCCCAGCGAGGCGCGGCTGAAGGAAGAGACCGAGCGCGCTGGCTTGGAATGGAGCGATCTCAAGCGCTTCGGCCAGAATTATGCCGACACCCTGGCCGAGTGGGCGCGACGGTTCGAGGCCGCCTGGAGCGACATCCGCAAGGACGGCTTCGACGAGCGGTTCCGGCGGCTGTGGCGGTTCTATCTCAGCTATTGCGAGGCGGGCTTCCGCACCGAACGGACCAATGTCATCCAGCTGGGCTTGAGCCGGAGCTGATGGTGAGCCGCCGGGCTCAGCATCGCGCGACGACGTTTTGTGGATAACCCGCCAAGCCCACGGGCAAGCTCAAGGTTTGTTCGTGAGGCTCACCCGCCTTCAGGAAAACTGGGGTTGCGCCGACGGCCCGCCGCACGATCTACCAGCGGTCCGGAACCGCCCAGAGCCGCCGAAGAAGGCCCGCCATGACCGCCCAGCCCAGCGTCGTCCCGAGTGTCTTGGACGCCATCGGAAACACCCCGCTGATCCGCCTGGCCCGCGCCAGCGAAGCCACGGGCTGTGAGATCCTGGGCAAGGCCGAGTTCATGAACCCGGGCCAGTCGGTCAAGGACCGCGCGGCCCTGGGCATCATCCGCGACGCCGAAGCCAAGGGCTTGCTGAAGCCCGGCGGCCGCATCGTCGAAGGCACCGCCGGCAATACCGGCATCGGTCTGGCGATGGTCGCCTCGGCCCTGGGCTATAAGACCACGATCGTCATCCCCCGCACCCAGAGCCAGGAGAAGAAGGACGCCATCCGCCTGCTGGGCGCGGAACTGGTCGAGGTCGACGCTGTCCCCTACTCCAATCCCGACAACTACGTCCGCTATTCCGGACGCTTGGCCGAGGAGCTCGCCAAGACGGAGCCGAACGGCGCGATCTGGGCCAACCAGTTCGACAACGTCGCCAACCGCGAGGCCCATTACCGCACCACCGGCCCTGAAATCTTCGAGCAGACGGGCGGCAAGGTCGACGGCTTCGTCTGCGCCGTCGGATCGGGCGGCACCTTGTCCGGCGTGGCCGCGGCCCTGCGCGAGCGCAAGCCGTCGGTGAAGATCGGCCTGGCCGACCCCCACGGCGCGGCGCTCTATGCCTGGTACAAGGACGGTGAGCTGAAGTCCGAGGGAACCTCGATCAGCGAGGGCATCGGCCAGGGCCGCGTCACCGCCAACCTGACGGACCTGGTCGTCGACCATCCGTTCCGCGTCGATGACGTCGAAATGCTGGAGGTAATCTACGACCTCGTCCAGTACGAAGGTCTGTGCCTGGGCGGCTCGTCCGGCATCAACATCGCCGGCGCGATCAAGCTGGCCAAGGCGCTGGGGCCCGGCCACACCATCGTGACCATCCTCTGCGACCACGGCTCGCGCTATCAGTCCAAGCTGTTCAATCCCGAGTTCCTCAAGGAAAAGGGCCTGCCGACGCCGCCCTGGATGTAAGGTCGTCGCCGAGTCAGATTCCGAAGAGGCTTGTCCATGAGCACCCCGTCCGATCCGCTGGTCTCCACCGCCTGGCTGGCCGAACACCTGGACGCGCCGGACGTGCGCGTGGTCGACGCCTCGTGGCACATGCCGGCCGCCCAGCGTGACCCCGGCAAGGAATTCCTGGCCGCCCACATCCCGGGCGCGGTGTTCTTCGACATCGACGACATTTCCGACGAGACCTCGGACCTGCCGCACATGATCCCGACGCCGGTGAAGTTCGCCTCGCGGGTCAAGAAGCTCGGCCTGGGCGACGGCTCGCGGATCGTCGTCTATGACAGCATCGGCATTCTGCCGGCTGCCCGCGCCTGGTGGCACTTCCGCACCATGGGCCACGAGGACGTGGTGGTGCTGGACGGCGGCCTGCCCAAGTGGATCGCCGAGGGTCGCCCGATCGAGGACGGCCCCGCCTCGCCCCAGGAGCGCCACTTCACCCCGCGCTACCAGGCCGACATCTATCGCTCGGTCGAGCAGATGCGGAGCATCGTCGAGAGCGGCCGCGAGCAGATCATCGACGCCCGCGCCGCCGGCCGCTTCGAGGGCAAGGATCCCGAGCCCCGCGCCGGCCTGCGCGGCGGCCACATGCCGGGCGCCCGCAACATCCCGCTGTCGGCGATGATCGCGCCGGACGGCACGATGTTGGCGGCCGACAAGCTGAAGACCGTGTTCGAAGCCGCCGGCGTCGATATCAACAGGCCGATCGTCTCGACCTGCGGCTCAGGCATCACCGCCTCGGTCGTGGCCCTGGCCTTGGCGCGCCTGGGCAAGCCGCGCTCGGCGGTCTACGACGGATCGTGGACCGAATGGGGCGGGCTGGCGGATACGCCCGTGGCGACCGGGCCGGCGACCTAGTCAGCGCATCGGCGGCGCGTAAAGCAATCCGGGCTTGGGCGCGTTCCACAGCGCGTTCAGGCCACGATCCAGCTTCAGGGCCGAGCCGCCGCCGATCTCGCGGTCGAAGATCTCGCCGTAGTTGCCGTCTGCCGTGATCGCGCGATAGGCCCAGTCGGCGTCGAGGCTGAGCATGGCGCCATAGCCGCCCTCGCCCAGCAGCCGCCGCGCCTCGGGATCGGCGCCGGTCTTCATGTCCTTGGCGTTGGCGCGAGTGATCCCGTGCTCCTCGGCCAGGATCAGGGCGTACAGGGTCCAGCGGACGATGTCCGTCCAGGCCGGATCGTCCTGGCGCACCAGCGGGCCGAGCGGCTCCTTGGAGATGGCGTCGGGCAGGATCACATGAGCGCCGGGATCGTCCATCACCGACCGCGCCGCGGCCAGGGCCGAGATGTCGGCCGTGAAGGCGTCGCACTGGTCGGCCTGATAGGCCGCGCGGGCCTGGTCCTCGCGATCGAACACCATGGCCGTGTAGGCGATACCGCGCGCCCGGAAGAAGTCCTCCAGGTTCTGGGCCGAGGTGGCGTTGCTCTGGACGCAGATCTTGGCCGTGTTCAGCTCGACGGCGCTGGTCAGGTTCAAGCTGCGACGGACCAGGAAACCCTGGCCATCGAAATATGAGATCGCCGCCATGTCTAGCTGGTCGCCGGCGTCGCGCGAGAAGGTCCACGAGGTGTTGCGCCACAGGACGTCGACCTTGCCGGCGCGCAGGGCCGCGATCCGCTCCTCGTTGCCCAGCGGCACGAAGCGGACCTTGTCGGGCTTGCCCAGCACGGCGGCGGCCACGGCCCGGCAGAAGGCCACATTGAAGCCGCGCCAGCGCCCGCCGTTGTCTTGGAAGGCGAAGCCCGGCAGTTCGGGATTGACCCCGCAGCGCAGCTCTCCTCGCGCCCGGATGGCTTTTAGCGTCGGGCTGGGCGCGGCCGGCTTGATCGCCAGCGGCGCGACGGTCTCGGCGGGCTTCGAATCCGGAGAGGACGAAGGACGATCGCAGCCCGCCAGGACAAGCGCCGCGAAAACAGCCAAGCCGAACCGCACCGACACCGATCGCTCCTTGAACCCCGCGCGGAGGGCGCTAAAGCCTGCCTGAGCAGGCTTTACCTCATAAACTCAGAGCGTGGCACTCGCCAAAACCGCTCACACTTTTTGCTGCCACGCTCTAAACCACAAGCTCTACGCCGCGTCGCCGAAGAGTGCCCCCATGGATGAAGAAACCCGCCTGATCCGCAAGGGCTCCCAACCCACCGGCCTGGCGCGGACCGTCAATCCGCCCATTCAGCGCGGCTCCACGGTGCTGATGCCCAACGCGGCGTCACTGTATGACGACACCCAGATGTCCTACGGTATCACCGGCCTCTCCTCGCCGGCCGCCCTGCAGCAGGCCCTGGCCGAGCTGGAGGGCTCGCCTGACGTCACCCTCTACCCGTCCGGCCTGGCGGCGATCACCGGCGCCATGCTGGCTGTGCTGAAGGCCGGCGACGAGATCCTGGTGGTCGACAGCGCCTACAAGCCCACGCGCCGGTTCTGCGACCGGGTGCTCACCCGCTTCGGCGTCCAGACCACCTACTACGATCCGGCCCTGACGCCCGATGATCTGATGGCCCTGACGACGCCGAGGACCCGGCTGATCCTGCTGGAGGCGCCTGGCTCTCTGACGTTTGAGATGCAGGACGTCCCGGCCATCGCCAAGGCGGCCAACGATCGCGGGATCCTGACGCTGATCGACAACACCTGGGCCGCCGGCCTCTATTTCAAGCCGCTGGCGCATGGGGTGACGATCAGCGTTCAGGCCCTGACGAAGTACGTCGGCGGCCATTCGGACTGCTTCATGGGCTCGGCGACGACGATGGACTCCGTGATCGGCAACCAGCTGGGCGACGCCATGTGGGACATCGGCTGGTCGGTGTCGCCCGACGACGCCTACACGATGCTGAGGGGCCTTCGGACCCTGGCCACCCGCCTGCCGCGCCACCAGGACAACGGTTTGGCCGTCGCCCGCTGGCTGCAGGACCGGCCGGAGGTGTCGCGCGTACTGCACCCCGCCCTGCCCGGCGATCCTGGTCACGCCTTGTGGAAGCGCGATTTCACCGGCGCCTGCGGCCTGTTCGGCGTGGTGCTGAAACCCTGCTCGCAGAGCGCTGTCCACGCCTTCCTCGACAGCTTGGAGCTGTTCGGCCTGGGCTTCTCCTGGGGCGGCTATGAGAGCCTGGCCATTCATTGCGACCCGCAGCTGAAGAACCGCAGCGTTCCGGTGACCCTGGAAGGCCCGCTGCTGCGCTTGCATATCGGCCTCGAGGCGGTCGACGACCTCAAGGCCGACCTCGACCAAGCGTTCGGGAAGCTGGTCTAGACGACCGCGCCGTCCTTCCAGTCGCGCGCCATGAACCGGCCCGGCGCCCCGCTCAGCACCGCCAGGGCCGCCTCGATGTTGCGCATCTTGGCCTCCTCGGACTTGACGCTGGCGAACCGGCGCAGGGCCTCCTTCTGGAGGCTGGGCGTCAGCGCCTCCCAGGCCTTGGCGGCGGCCGGGTCGCGCTTCAGGCCGTCCGAGAACGCCTCGGGCGTCGGATGGGCCGGGCCACCGCGATAGGCCTCGTCGAAGGCGACCTCGACGTCGACCGTATCGCCGACGCCGACCCTAGCCGCCTCGCGGACCTCGCCATGCAGATAGAGGAAGAAGCCGCCGTCGCCCCTCGGCATCATGTTGATGCGCCAGGACTCGGCCGGCGCGCCATTAACCTGGACCCGGACCGGCATCGGCTTGCGCCAGCCTTCGCGCAGGCGCGCGGCCTGCTCGGCGTCGACCGGCACGAACGGGTTGATGCCGTTGATCTCAATCGTGGCCTGGAAGCGAAGGCTGGTCATGGCGATCCTAGAGGTAGCGGACCTCGGCCTCGGTCGGCCGTTCCCACCAGAGATTGTCGCGACCATTGCCGTAGTTGATCGGCGCGGCCGCCAGCTCCTCGGGCGTGACGTTGTCCAACGTCGCGACCTGGATCGAGACGAAGTCGCCGCCCAGCTCGGCGACATGCCCGTGACCGAAGGTGCGCACGCCGCAGGCTGAGCAGAACCGGTGGTGACCGCTCATCGTGCCGAACTGATAGTCGCCCAGGCTGTCCTCGCCCGACAGCAGCCGGAAGGCGTCAGGCTTGATCAGGGTTCCCCAACCCCGAGCCTTGGCGCAGATCGAACAGTTGCAGCGGCTGGTGCCGGCTTCCAGATCGATGTCGGCTTCGTAGCGCACCGCGCCGCAGTGGCAGCTGCCGGTATAGGTCTTCAGCATGGGTCGTCCCTCTCGATATGCGTCTTCGTTGAACGCCGTTCTAAAGGAAGGCTGCTGCCACCCTACTGTCAGTATTGACCCGTCGGCGTATCACCCATGGCGGCCTTGGCGGCCACGTCGGCGAGCGCGGTCCAAGGCGTCTTGCCGATATGCATCATGAAGAATTGGTCGACGGCCAGCCCCTCCCGCGTCACGGCCTGGGTCAGCTCGCTGACCGCCTGGGGCGTCGAAAAGCTTCCATCGCGGCCCCGTTGGAAGGGATCGCTGCCGTACAGCAGACGGTGCTCAGGCAGATAGACCATCATTTGCCGCTCACTGGCCTCCCCGCGCAGGGGATAGAGCTCCAGTCGATTGGGTCCGGCGCCAATCACGGTCTTGCCCGAGACGAAGCGCCAGACCGGCGCTCTGGGCTTCTTGGCCAGCGCATCGGGCTTGCTGGTCCGGGGATCGGCGATCAGTCGCGAGAGCGCCGGCCCGTTCACGTCGACCGCATAGACCGGGATGCCACGCGCGACATATTCGCGGACGCCCGCCAGATGGGGCCACGCATCGGATGTCGAAACGACGGCCTTGATCGGCGCGCCGGGAAACCGTCGCTCGACCTCGGCGATGACCTTGGCCGAATAGCCTGACGAGATCGGCGCCTCCAGCACCACGACACCATCGTCCTGCCGCACCAAGGCGACGTACCAGGCCCCGGGGATCATCACGACGCCCGGCGCCAGTTCTTGAGCCGGGTTGGCGCGCGAGCCAAGTGGGCGCTGTTCCAGGTCCGTCGGATTGACCTTGGGATCGTAGGCCGCGCGGATCTCGGGCGGGATGGTCAGCAAGGTCTGGTCCAGAGGGCCGTCGAACACTTGGCGCTTGATCGCGAACATCGAGTCCGGGAGGCCGTTGACCTCGATGTTCCACTGCATGGGCGTCCGGACACCGCCCTTTCCGAGCCACCAGAAACTCCAATAGGTGCGCATGGTCGCGTCGCCCAGGTAGTTCCAGTAACCCCGGCGCGCCATCGGCCCCGAATAGTCGAAGGCCGTCGGCAGGTGGCTGCCGCCGTTCAGATAGATCGTCACCGGGGCGCCGTCGAACGTGAAGCTCACCACGTCGTGACGAACCGACTGCAGAGTCTTGGTGGGCAGAGCGCGCAGATCCTTGGCGTCCAGAGCGGTCAGCAGCATGCGTTCGGGTGACAGGGCCATCCTCTCCCGCGCATAGACGACGAGGTCCGGCGAACCGGCGCTGCGCCGCTCGCCGGCCGTCTGCATCGCCGCCGCCGCGTCGACCGTCATTCCGCTCGTGGCGGCATAGGCAGGGTAGACCGCCACATTCATGCGCTGGGCGAAGCGTCCTGTCTTCAGGTCGTGGATCTCATGGATCGTCTGGAACTCCGGAATGTATGGCCCCTCCGGGCGTTCAGATTGTTCAAGGAGGTTGCGATAGCCGGAAGCGTCCCATTCCACGGCGCCCAACGCGCGGAGCTGGGCCTCGCCGCCCTGGGCCGCCAAGGCTTGGCGCACCAGATCCATGGCGCGGCGGTCGGCCGCCGAAGCAGCTCCCACCGCCAGGATCAGGGAAAGCACGCCCGCAAAGCCAAAACGCAACATCGACCGCACTCCCTATGCGCTTTTCGGCGCAATGCGCGGGACCTTAGCCGTGAGCGTGGCGATTCCTAGGATGATCTTGCGGCGCGAGGCCCGAATTCAGGCGATCTTTCGCGCCTGATCGACGATCTCGGCCATCGCATGGGCTTGGGCGGCGACCTCGCCGACCACGATCAGCAGCGGGCCGTCGCCGGCCTCGGCCACACGCTCGGCCAGGGTGGCCAGGGTCGCCGTATAGAGCTTGGCGTCCGCGCCGCCGGCCTTTTCCACCGCGACGGCGGGCGTGTTGGCCGGACGGCCGGCTTCGATCATCCGCTGAGCCAGGTCGCCGGCCACATCGCCGCCCATATAGACCGCCAAGGTGGCCTCGGGGTCGGCCGCGGCGCTCCAGTCGCCCGACAGCTTGCCGGCCTCCAGGCGGGCGGTGGTGAAGACCACCCGGCGCGCTTCGCCGCGATGGGTCAGCGGGAAGCCGAACTGGGCCGCGGCGGCGCAGGCGGCGGTGACGCCGGGCACCACTTCGGTCTCGACGCCGAAGCCGTTCAGGAACGCCGCCTCTTCACCGACCCGGCCGAAGATCGACGGGTCGCCGCCCTTCAGCCGCACCACGCGAAGGCCTTTGCGGGCCAGGCGCAGCATCAGGCGGTTGATCTCGTCCTGCTTCATGCTGGGCTTGCCGGCCCGCTTGCCGGTCTGGATGCGCACGCAGCCGGCCGGGGCCAGGGCGATGGCCTCTTCCGAACACAGGGCGTCATAGAGCAGCGCCTGGGCGCTCTCGACGGCGCGGAACGCGCGGACGGTCATCAGGTCCACCGGACCAGGGCCGGCGCCGACCAGCAGCACCTTGCCAAGCTTGCTCTCAACCGACATGGGCGGGCTCCTTAGGAGTAACGGCCAAGGCTTTGATCATTCGTGCGATTTCCGGGCGACAGGATCCGCAGTTGGTCCCCGCGCCCGTGGCCGCGCCGATCGCGTCGGGCGTCTCGGCGCCGGCGACGATGGCGGCGTTCACAACCTTGGCGCCGACCTTCAGGCAGGCGCAGACCATCGGGCCCTTGTCGACCGGCGCGCCAGGCGGACGACCGAACAGCAGGGCCGAGCGGGCCTGGGCGGACAGGGTCTGCTCGGCGAACAGGTCGACCAGCCAATCGCGCGGCGGCAGGCGGCCGGTGGTGGTCATGTAGAAAACCGCGACCAGCTTGCCGGCCTCGATCCAGGCCTCGCGGCGCGCGCCGGTGGCGGCGTCCTCGTAGGCGACGACCTCGCCGTCCAGCTTCTTGGTCAGGGCCTTGCGCAGAGCGTCGCGCTGCCCCTGCTCGCCCCGGCCGGCGAACTCGTGCTGCTGGCAGGCGTCCTGCGGGATGCGGCGCCAGACGAGGTCCAGGCCCGGGGCCATGACGGCGTCGCGGCTCAGGAAGAAGCCCTTCCAGGTTTCGCGATAGGCCCGAACGCGGGCGGGCGTGTGCTTGAACTCCGGCTGGCCTGAGGTCGGGTCGGTGTTCGGCGCGACCAGGGCGTTGGCGCGGCCCGACGGGGCGAAGGCGTCGGTCCAGTGCATCGGCATGAACAGTGAGCCGCGGCGCTGACGGTCGCTGACCTTGGCCACGGCGACGGCCTCGGCCCGCGAGGTCGTCACCCGCGCCAGGGCGCCGTCCTTGAGGCCCAGGGCCTCGGCGTCGTCGGGATGGATCTCGACGTAGGGTTCGGGCGCGTGGCGGCAGAGATCGGGGGCCAGGCCCGTGCGGGTCATCGTGTGCCACTGGTCGCGGATGCGGCCGGTGTTCAGCGACATTGGGTAGGCGTCGCCAGTCGCCTCAGCGGGTCCCTTCGGCTTGACCGGGACCATGCGGGCGCGGCCGTCGGCGGTCTGGAAGCGGCCGTCGACGAACAGACGCGGCGTGCCCCTGCCGTCGGCCTTCACAGGCCACTGGATCGGCAGGAGTTCGTTGTAAGTCTCTGGTGTCAAAGCCGAAAGGCCAGCCAGATTCAGCACACGATCCTGGTTTTCGTAAGCGGTCAGGCGCGCCCATTCGCGGAAGACGCTGGCGTTGTTGGCCCAGCCGAAGCCGCCGAAGCCCATGGCCGTGGCGACATCGGCCATGACCTTCCAGTCGGCCCGCGCATTGCCCGGCGCCGGGAACAGGGCCCGCTGGCGCGAGATGCGGCGTTCGGAATTGGTGACCGTGCCGTCCTTCTCGCCCCAGCCCAGGGCCGGCAACTTGACGTCGGCGAAGGCGGTGGTGTCGGTCTCGACACAGTCGGAGACCACCACGAACGGGCACTTGGCCAGGGCCTCGCGGACCGCGCCGCTGTCGGGCAGGCTGACGGCCGGGTTGGTGGCCATCACCCAGATCGCCTTGATGCGTCCGTCGCGGACCGCCTCGAACATTTCGACGGCCTTCAGGCCCGGCGCGCGGACGGTGTCGGGCGCGCCCCAGAAGCGAGCGACGCGGTCGCGATCGGCCGGGGCGAAGTCCATGTGGCCGGCCAGGGTGTTGGCCATGCCGCCGGTCTCGCGGCCACCCATGGCGTTGGGCTGGCCGGTGATCGAGAACGGGCATGCGCCCGGCTTACCGATCCGGCCCGTGGCCAGGTGGACGTTGATGATGGACAGACCCTTGGCCACGCCCTGGGCCGACTGATTGGCCCCCATCGAGAACAGGCTGACCGTCCGCTCATGGGCGGCGAACAGGTCGTAGAAGGCCTGCAGATCCTCGATCGCCACGCCGCAATCAGCGGCGACCGCCGAGAGCGACTGGTTGTTTTCCGCAAGCGCGGCGACCACTTGCTCGAAATTGTTCACGTGCTCGGCGATGTAGGCGTGATCGATCGCGCCACGCCGGATCATATCCGCCAGCAGGCCATTCCACAGACGCACGTCGCTCTGCGGGGCGATGGCCAGGTGCAGGTCGGCGCCCTCGGCCGTGTCGGTGCGGCGCGGGTCGATGACCACGTGCTTCTGGCCGCGCGCCTTGGCCGCCTCCATGCGACGGAACAGGACGGGGTGGGTCCAGGCGGCGTTGTGACCGCTGAACACCACCAGATCCGCCGCGTCGAGATCCTCGTAGCAGCCCGGCACCAGGTCGGCGCCGAACGCCTGCTTGTGGGCGGCCACGGCCGAGGCCATGCACAGGCGGCTGTTGGTGTCGATATTGCCCGAACCGATGAAGCCCTTCATCAGCTTGTTGGCGACGTAGTAGTCCTCGGTCAGCAGCTGACCCGAGACATAGAACGCCACGCTGTCGCGGCCGTGGCGCGCGATGGTGTCCTTGAAGCGCTTCGCGACCAGGGCCGTCGCCTCATTCCAGGTCGCGCCCCGGCCCGCGATGGTCGGCTCCAGGAGGCGACCTTCCAGGCTCACGGTCGCGCCCAGAGCCGAACCCTTGGAGCACAGGCGGCCCAAGTTGGCGGGGTGAACGGCGTCGCCCGCGATCGACACCGACCGGCCCTCCCCGACCGCGCCCGCCACGCCGCAACCGACGCCGCAATACGCGCAGGTGGTCTTGATCGTCGTCAGCGCTACGGAGCCGTCGGCCATGTTGTCAGTCCGCCATCGCCGGCTGGGCCAGCAGGACGCGGCCGTCCTTGATCAGCACCGGCACTACGGGCGTGCAGCCCTTGCCGGCGTCGGCGCCTGTGGGCTGGCCGGTGGCCAGGTCGATGACCCAGCTGTGCAGCGGGCAAGTCACGCCGTGGCCGTGGACGATGCCCTGGCTCAAAGGGCCGTGCTTGTGGGGGCAGCGGTCGACCAGGGCGAAGACCTTGCCGTCGCCCGTGCGGAACACGGCGACGTCGCCCTGGGCCGTGGCCACCCGACGCGCGCCGCGCTCGGGGATGTCGGTCACGGCGCCGACGTCACGCCAGTCAGGATCGATATGGGCTTGAACGGTCATTCGGCCGCCATCTCCAGGGGAAGGGTCGCCATCGGGGTGAATTCGCCGGCCGCGACACCGCCGGTGGCGCGCTCGGCCCAGGGGTCGATCTGGGCGGTTTCCTGCGACTTCACGAAGCGGGCATAGAGCGCCGCGCGGTTTTCGAGGTCGTCGACGGTGGCGGCGCGGATCGTGTCGAGGCCGATGCGGGCCATCCACTTGTAGATCCGCTCCAGGTACCAGCCGCCCTCGCGGTACATCTGCATGACCGCGGCGATCAGCTGGATGGCCTCTTCCTCGGTGGGAACCTTGGTCAGCAGCTCGGTGCCCTGGATGTGCAGGCCGGCGGCGCCGCCGACATGGATCTCATAGCCGCTATCGACGCAGATCACGCCGATGTCCTTGCAGGTCGATTCCGCGCAGTTGCGCGGGCAGCCCGACACGGCCAGCTTGACCTTGGCCGGCGCCCACGAGCCCCACATGAACTTCTCGAGCTTGATGCCGAGGCCAGTGGAATCCTGGGTGCCGAACCGGCACCAGTCGCTGCCGACGCAGGTCTTCACCGTGCGCAGACCCTTGGCATAGGCGTGGCCGCTGACCATGCCGGCCGCGTTGAGATCGGCCCACACCGCCGGCAGGTCGTCCTTCTTGACGCCCAGCAGGTCGATACGCTGGCCGCCCGTCACCTTGACGGCGGGAATGGCGTACTTGTCGGCGACGTCGGCGATGGCCCGCAGCTCGTCGGGCGAGGTCATGCCGCCCCACATGCGCGGGACGACCGAATAGGTGCCGTCCTTCTGGATGTTGGCGTGGACGCGCTCGTTGATGAAGCGCGACTGGCTGTCGTCGACATATTCGCCCGGCCAGGCGCACAGCAGGTAGTAGTTCAGGGCCGGCCGACACGAGGCGCAGCCGTCGGGGGTGTCCCATTCCATGGCCTGCATGACGGCGGGCATGGATTTCAGCTCGAGCTCGACGATCGCCTTGCGCACATCGCCGTGCGGGTGATGCGTGCACTTGCACATCGGCTTCGGGCCTGTCTGGGCCTTGAAGCCGTCGCCGAGGGTCAGGCGGATCACCTGTTCCACCAGCGGCGTGCACGAGCCGCACGAGGCCGAGGCTTTGGTGACCGCGCGAACGTCGTCCAGCGTGGTCAGGCCCTGGGCCGTGATGGCTCCCGTGATCGCACCCTTGCAGACGCCGTTGCAGCCGCAGATTTCCTGCGTGTCGGGCATGGCCGCAACGGCCGCGCTAGGGTCCAGGCCCGAGAGGCCCTCCGTGATCGCTTGCCCGAAGATCAGAGTCTCGCGGATGTCCGCGACGTCGGTCCCCGCCCGCATCAGGTCGAAGTACCAGCCGCCGTCGGCCGCGTCGCCGAACAGCACCGCGCCGGCGACCTTGCCGTCCTCGATGACCACGCGCTTGTAGACGCCGCGGGCCGCGTCGCGGAACACGATGTCCTCGCAACCGTCGCCGCCGGCGAACTTGCCGGCCGAGAACACGTCGACACCCGAGACCTTCAGACGGGTCGACAGCACCGAGCCCGCATAGGTCCCCGCACCGTCGGTCAATTCCTCGGCAAGGGCCCGGCACATGTCCCAGATCGGGGCCACCAGGCCATAGCAGTTGCCACGGTGCTCGACGCACTCGCCGACCGAGAACACGGCTGGATCGGAGGTGCGCATGGCGTCGTCGACGATGATGCCGCGATTGACCTGCAGGCCGGAAGTCTTGGCCAGGGTCGCGTTCGGACGGATGCCGACCGCCATGACCAGCAGGTCGCAGGCCAGGACCCGGCCGTCTTTCAGCTTCAAGCCGGCGACCTTGCCGTCTTGGCCGACGATTTCCTCGGACTGGGCGCCCAGCACCGTCTCGACGCCGCGTTCGGCCAGGGCCTCGCGCAGCAGATAGCCGGCGCTCTCGTCCAGCTGGCGCTCCATCAGCACGTCCATCAGGTGGACGACCGTGGCGGCCATGCCGCGGCGGGCCAGGCCGTAGGCGGCTTCCAGGCCCAGCAGGCCGCCGCCGATGACCACGGCGCGGGCGCCGGGCTTGCCGGAAGCCTCGACCATGGCCTCGACGTCGTCGAGATCGCGGAAAGTGACGACGCCCTTCAGGTCCGAGCCCGGTAGCGGCAGGCGGAACGGATCCGAGCCGGTGGCCAGGATCAGCTTGTCGTAGGCGACTTCCAGACCGCCTTCGGCGACCACCTTGCGGCCTTCCAGGTCGATCGCGGTGACGGCGCGACCGGCGTGCAAGGTGATGGCGTTGTCGCGATACCAAGCCTCGTCATTGATGACGATGTCGTCGAAGGTCTTCTCGCCCGCCAGGACCGGCGAGAGCATGATCCGGTTGTAGTTCACCCGCGGCTCGGCGCCGAAGATGGTCACGTCGTAGCGGGCGGGGTCGCGCTTCAGCACTTCCTCGACCGCTCGGCAGCCGGCCATGCCGTTGCCGATGACGACCAGCCTCTCCTTCAGGTTTTCGGCCTTGAGTTGGGTCATGGTGGACAATCTCGTTCGTCGAAGCGGGAGGATCAGACGCGGACGGTGGCGGCGTCGCCATGCAGGGTCGGCCACACGGCGCGCCAGCGAGCCTTGAGGCCGTGCAGGGCCAGGAAGGCGAACATCGCCAGGGCGGCGAAGCCGAGGAATCCGGGCTGGTAGGAGCCGGTCATCTTCTTGGCCATGCCCAGGGTCGAGGCCAGGTAGAAGCCGCCGATGCCGCCGGTCATGCCAATCAGGCCGGTCATGACGCCGATTTCCTTGCGGAACCGCTGGGGGGCCAGCTGGAACACAGCGCCGTTGCCGGCGCCCAGGGCCAGCATCGAGAACAGAAGCACGGCCAGGGCGACGAACGGCGACGGCAGCTGGAAGCTGGCGACCGCCATGCCGGCCGCGGCCAGGATGTAGACGAAGCTCAGGGTGCGCACCCCGCCGAAGCGGTCGGCCAGGGCGCCGCCGACCGGACGGATGAACGAACCGGCGAAGACGCAGGCGGCGGTGAAGAAGCCGGCGATAACCGGATCCAAGCCGTATTCCGAGTTGAAGTACATGGTCAGCGACGAGGCCAGGCCGACGAAGCCGCCGAAGGTCACGCCGTACAGCAGCATCAGCCACCAGGCGTCCGGGACCTTCAGGACATCGAGATATTCGCCCAGCTTCTTGGGCGCGGGCTGCTCCGGCGCATCCTTGGCCAGCAGCATGTAGACGACGAAGGCCAGCGCCAGCGGAATGGCGGCCAGGCCGATCACGGTCTGCCAGCCGAACGCCTTGGCCAGGGCCGGCGCGAACAGGGCGGCCAGGGCCGTGCCTGAGTTGCCGGCGCCGGCGATGCCCAGGGCCAGACCCTGATATTCCTGCGGATACCAGCGCGAGGCCAGCGGCAGGGCGACGGCGAACGAGGCGCCCGCCACACCCAGGATCACACCCAGGGCCAGCACCTGATGATAGTTGTGAATGCCGACGGCCCAGGCCAGCACCAGCCCGGCCAGAACGATCAGCTGGCCGATCATGCCGGTCTTCTTCGGCCCGATCCGGTCGACCAGCACGCCATTGACCAGGCGCAGGACGGCGCCGGCCAGGACCGGGATGGCGACCATCAAACCCTTCTGGGCGGGATCGAGGTGAAAGTCCTTGGCGATCGCGACGCCCAGCGGACCCAGGATCACCCAGACCATGAAGCTGAGATCGAAGTACAGGAAGGCGGCGAACAGGGTCGGCGCATGGCCGGCCTTCAGGAAGTCGCGGGAGAGCATGTCGGCCTCGGATGTCTGCGTGTCTGCGAGAGCGGGGCGTCGTCGCCCCGGACGGGTGACCGCATCCGAGCGGTCCTCTGGCAGCCGCGAACGCCGTTGTTCGGTGGCCTTGATGCTATTGAAGACGGGTGACGGGCGTCATGTCACGGCCCATGCCGCGCTGCGGCGCCGCCGATGTTTGCGACGCACACTTGCTCAGCATTTATGCACGAGCGGCGCCCAGGAAGCGTGCAGGTCTGGCTAGCCGCGATGGATATCGAAGGCGGCGGCGTAGGCGCGCGCGGCCTTCGGATCGAACGCTCGGCCGTCAAACAGTCGCGCCTCGGCCGGTCCAGCGGCGTCGGCGAAGGCCAGGGCCGGCTCCAGAATCGGCCCCAGCGACAGGGCCGCCTCGCGATAGAGGTCGGGGCGATAGACCCGGTCGACCAGAGCCTGCAGATCGTGCTCGGCGCC
This sequence comes from Caulobacter sp. Root343, assembly GCF_001425745.1. Lineage (GTDB taxonomy): Bacteria > Pseudomonadota > Alphaproteobacteria > Caulobacterales > Caulobacteraceae > Caulobacter. The sequence goes on from NZ_LMDF01000007.1 coordinate 815,516, forward strand.
GATCTGCCCCCAGCGGGTCATCTGCGACAGGAACCAGAGGCCGTGCTCGCGACGCGGCAGGCCCGCCGCGTCGCGGTGGAAGACGATTTCGCTCTCCAGCGCCCGGCCGATCGCGGCCGGCGCCGCGCCGATGCGATCGGGCCGGGCCAGCAGTTCGATCAGCGTCTCGCGGTTCTCGGCCTCGTCGGCCCAGGCCGCGGCGCGCATAACCGCCCGCAGGCAGGCGCGCAGTTCGTCGGGTCGCTGGGTCGCGAGCTCGGTCGTGACGCCCAGCACCTTGTCGGGACCACCGGGCCAGAACTGCGAGGCGGCGATCAGGATTCGGCCGACGCCGCCGGTCTCGGCCACCACGTTCCAGGGGGCGCCGACGCAGAACCCGTCGATGGCGCCCGCATGCATCTGCTCGACCATGCGCGGCGGCGGAGTGACCACCAGGCGCACGTCGCGGTCCGGATCGATCCCCCCCTGCGCCAGCCAATAGCGCAGCAGGTAGTTGTGCATCGAATAGGGGAAGACCACGGCGAAGGTCAGCGGTCCCTGCCCGCGCGCACGCCGCTCCGCGATCACCTTGGCCAGCGGCGCGGCGGTCACCGGCGTTCGCGCCAGGGCGTCTGGATCGACCGCGCGGATCGCCTCGGCCAAGGCGATCGACACCGTGACGGCGCTGCCGTTCTGGTTCAGCGCCAGGGGCGCCAGGATCGCGCCCTGGCCGCCCGCGCCAGCCGACATCGTCGCCGCCAGGGCCATCGGAGCCAGCATGTGGGCGCCGTCCAGCAGGCCGACGGCGACCTTGTCGCGGATCGTGGCCCATGAGGCTTCGCGGATCAGCTCGACGTTCAGCCCTTCTTCCTCGAAGAAGCCCAGGGCCTGGGCCGCGGCCAGGGGCGCGCAATCGGTCAGCGGAATGAAGCCGAGACGCAAATCGGAAAGGCCGCTCACGCGCCGTCCCCCTTCAGCACTCCGGCGAAAGCCAGCAGGTCGGCGGCCACGGCGCCGATCGGTTTGCCCCGGTCCATGGCCAATTTGCGCAGCAGGCGATAGGCGCCGTCCTCGTCCAGGCCGCGCTCCTTCATCAGCAGGCCCTTGGCCCGCTCGACGGTCTTGCGCGATTCCAGGTCGGCCTTGGCCTTGGCCAGATCGCCGCGCAGCTGCTGGGTCAGGGCGAAGCGGCTCATGGCCACGTCGAGGATCGAGCGCACGCGATTGGGCGCCAGACCGTCGACGACATAGGCCGCGACCCCGGCCCGTACCGCCTGCTCGGCCAGGCCCGGCTCGGACCTGTCGACGAACATCACCACCGGATGGCCTTGGCTGGACTCCTGCAGACTATCCAGCGTGTCACGGTCGGGACTCTCGGCGGCGATCACCACCACGTCCGGCGCGAAGGCCATGACCTCGGCCTCGTCGTAGACCGCCGAACGGCGGACTTCGAGCGGTTGCACGCCCTCCAGCCCCTGGGCCACGAGCGCGGCGCGCGCGGTATCTGGATCAATGACAAGCACCCGCATCGCGTTCGTCCTACGCAGGGCGGCGCGATGGGCGGGAAACTTTCCCCCGCCAGGGGCGCCCACTCTGAAGATTGCGCAGAAACCAGGCGCCGACGACCATTCCTTGAGCGAAACGGCAAGCTCTGCCCGAGAGCGAACGATGACGGCGCGGGACTGCCGCGCGCGCCGCCAGACCGGCAAGACCTTGCCGCCGGAGGCGTCCCGCCGCCGCCCAGCGCCATCGGAACGTGCAAGAACAGCGATCGACCTTGCGTTGTCCTCCCGGCTCGCGCCAGATCTGGCGACACGAGATGAAGCGGAGCCTGTCATGTCCCTCTACCTGTTCGCCCTGTTGATCGGCGTGATCGCCGGCTTGCGCGCCATGACGGCGCCCGCGGCGGTCGCCTGGGCCGCGCGCCTGGGCTGGCTGCCGCTGGCGGGCTTTCCCCTGGTCTGGTTGGGCGGCGTGATCCCCGTCCTCGTCTTGACCGCTTTGGCGGCGCTGGAACTGGTCGCCGACCAATTGCCCAAGACTCCCAGCCGCAAGGTTCCGGTGCAGTTCATCACCCGTGTCCTGACCGGCGCGTTCAGCGGCGCGACGCTGATGATGCCGAGCGGCCACTGGCTGCGCGGCGCGGTCATCGGCGCCGTCGGTGCGGTGCTCGGCACGTTCGGCGGCGCCGAGGCGCGCGCGCGGCTGGCCAAGCTGTTCGGCAAGGACCAACCGGCCGCCCTGATCGAGGACGTGGTCGCCGTCGGCGGGGCGCTTTTGATCGTGGCCCTGGCCCGATGAGCGAGGCGCGCGCGTTCGACGCCATCATCATCGGCGCCGGCCAGGCCGGTCCGTCTCTGGCCGGCCGCCTGACCGCCGCCGGCCAGACCGTGGCGATGATCGAGCGCAAGGACTTCGGCGGGACCTGTGTCAACACCGGCTGCATGCCGACCAAGACCCTGGTGGCCAGCGCCTATGCCGCCCATCTGGCCCGTCGCGCCGCCGACTATGGCGTCGTTCTGAATGGTCCTGTCGGCGTCGACATGAAGCGGGTCAAGGAACGCCAGCAGACCGTGGTTCGCACCGCCCGCGGCAATGTCGAGACATGGCTGCGCGGCATGCCGGGCATTACGGTGATCCAGGGCCATGCCCGTTTCGAGAGCGCCGACACGGTTCGGGTGGGCGACGACCTGCTGACGGCGCCGAAGATCTTCCTGAACGTCGGCGGCCGGGCGAATGTCCCCGACATGCCGGGGATCGGCGACGTTCCCTACCTGACCAATGTCGACATGATGCAGCTGGATACGCTGCCCGAACACCTGGTCATCGTCGGAGGCAGCTATATCGGGCTGGAGTTCGCCCAGATGTTCCGACGTTTCGGCAGCCAGGTGACCGTCATCGAGATGGGGCCACGTCTGATCGGCCGCGAGGATCCGGAGATCTCCGACACCATCCGCGAGATCCTGGAGGCCGAGGGGATCACCGTCCGCCTGAACGCCGAGTGCATCCGCTTCGCTCGCCATGACGGCGGCGTCTGCGCCCATGTCACCTGCGAGGCCGGCGCGCCGCAGGTGACCGGCTCGCATGTGCTGCTGGCCGTCGGCCGCAGACCCAATACCGACGACCTGGGGCTCGATACCGCCGGGATCGAGATCGACAAGCGCGGCTACATCGTCGTCGACGACCAGTTGCGCACCAATGTCCCGGGCGTCTGGGCGATGGGCGACTGCAACGGCAAAGGCGCCTTCACCCATACGGCCTACAACGACTTCGAGATCATCGCCGCCAACCTGCTGGATGATGATCCCCGCCGCGTGAGCGACCGCATCACCTGCTATGGCCTGTTCGTCGATCCGCCGCTGGGACGGGTCGGCATGACCGAGGCGGAAGCCAGAACGACCGGCCGCCCGCTGCTGGTAGGCAAGCGACCCATGACCCGCGTCGGCCGCGCCGTCGAGAAGGGCGAGACCCAGGGCTTCATGAAGGTGGTGATCGACGCCGAGACCAAGCAGATCCTCGGCGCCGCCATCCTGGGCCTGAACGGCGACGAGGCCATCCACGGCATGCTCGACCTGATGTACGCCAAGGCGCCTTACACGGTGATCCAACGGGCGGTGCATATCCATCCGACGGTGTCCGAATTGATCCCGACGATGCTTGGCGAGCTGAAAACGGACTAGCTAGGCTGCTCGGCGCGCGTACAGGAACTCGATCACCGCCGCCCGGGCGTGGACGTAGGTCGGATGTTCGGCCACGGCCAGGCGGTCGCGCGGACGAGGTAGCGCGACGTCCAGAATTTGGCCGACACGAGCACGCGGGCCGTTGGTCATCATCACGATGCGGTCCGAGAGCAGGGTCGCCTCGTCGACGTCGTGGGTGATCATCAGCACGGTGTTCTTGAGCGCCGCGTGGATCTCCATGACGCTGTCCTGCAGGTGCGCGCGGGTCAGGGCGTCCAGCGCCCCGAACGGCTCGTCCAGCAGCAGCACCTTGGGCTCCATGGCCAAGGCCCGGGCGATGCCGACCCGCTGCTTCATGCCGCCAGAGATCTCGGACGGGCGCTTGTCCAAGGCGTGGCCCATCTTGACCAGATCCAGATTGTGCAGCGTCCAGTCACGACGTTCGGCGGCCGACTTGGTCCGGCCGAACACCTTGTCGACCGCTAGTGACACGTTCTCGCGTACTGACAGCCAGGGCAGCAGCGAGTGGTTCTGGAACACCACAGCCCTGTCCGGACCGGGGGCGTTGACCTCCTGCCGGTCCAGGATCACCGCGCCGGTGGTGACGGGGGTCAGGCCCGCCACCACGTTCAGTAGCGTGGACTTGCCGCAACCGGAGTGGCCGATGATCGAGACGAACTCGCCCTTTTCGACCTTCAGGTCGATGCCGGTCAGAACCTCGCTGCGGGCGGCCCCCTTGGTGAAGGTCACGCCGACGTTCTCGATGGAAAGATAGGCCTTGGCCATGTGCATGACTCTCTAGCTAGCGGCGCTGCCGCGCGAGACGAAGTGACCGACCAGGGCCACCAGGCGATCGAGGAAGAAGCCCGTGACGCCGACCCAGGCCAGGGCCACGATGATGTCGGCGATCCGCGAGGCGTTGTACTGATCCCAGATGAAGAAGCCGATGCCGACGCCGCCCAGCAGCATTTCCGAGGCGACGATGGCCAGCCAGCTCATGCCGATGCCGATCCGCAGGCCCGTGAAGATATAGGGCGTGGTCGCCGGCAGCAGGATCTTGAAGAAGTACTCGACCGGCGACAGGCGCAGCACCTTGGCGACGTTGACATAGTCGCTGGGGATGTTCCGCACGCCGACGGCGGTGTTGATGATGATCGGCCAGATCGAGGTGATGAAGATCACGAACAGGGCCGAGGGCTGGGCCTGGTGGAAGGCGGCCAGCGAGATCGGCAGCCAGGCCAGCGGCGGCACGGTGCGCAGGACCTGAAAGATCGGATCCAGACCTCGGTGCGCCCAGCGGTTCGAGCCGACGAACACACCCAGCAGGATTCCGCAGACGGCCGAGATCGAGAAGCCGACGCCCACCCGCTTCAGACTGGTGAACACGTGCCAAGCCAGACCCTTGTCGACGCCCCCGTTGTCGTAGAACGGGTGCAGGATCAGGTCCTTCGAGTCCGTCCAGACCTGCTTGGGCGACGGCAGGCCCGTATAGGAGTCGCCGATGACCGCCTGCCAGATGGCGAGCGCCACCAGCAGGGTCAGCAGCGGCGGGATCACCGTCTCGGCCACCGCCTTGGCGCGGCGGCCCAGCTCCGGCAGGAACAGCGACTTGGCCGGCGGAGGCGCGGTCGGCGCGGCGGCGACCGGCGCGGGCGCCGGCGTCGCTTGGCTGAACGAGGGCTTGGGATAGGTCACGGCGCGCCCTCCCCTCAGACCAGCTTCTTGATCGGCTGGCTGGCCAGGTAGGCGCCCGGATTGGCCGGATCGAACACCTTGCCGTCGAAGAAGCGCTCGACGCCGCGGCTGTCGCCGGCCGGACCGTTCTGGCCGATGGTCTTGGCCGCCGCGCGCCAGATGTCCGAGCGGTTGACCTTGTCGACCAGGGCCTTGGTGTTGGTCTTCTGCGGCAGCACGCCCCAGCGCACGTCCTCGGTCAGGAACCACAGGTCGTGGGACTTGAACGGGAAGCTGGCGTTGTCGGCCCAGAACTTCATCCGGTGCGGCGAGTTCTTCAGCGTCCGGCCGTCGCCGTAGTCCACAGTCCCCTGCAGGCGGGGCAGGATGTCGCCCATCGGCACGTTGATGTACTGGCGTCCGGAGACGATCGAGCACATGGCCGGCAGGTTCGAGGCCTTGTCGCACCACAGCTGCGCCTCCTGAACGGCGGCGGTGATCGCCTGGGCGGCGCGAGGATATTTGTCGACCCAGGCCGCGCGCATCCCCAGCGCCTTTTCCGGGTGGTTCATCCACAGCTCGGACGTCAGGCAGGCGGTGTAGCCGACATGCTGATTGACCAGCTGACCGTTCCACGGCTCGCCCACGCAGAAGGCGTCCTGGGTGCCGGCCTTCATGTTGGCCACCATCTGCGGCGGCGGGATCACGATGGTGGCGACGTCGGTCTCGGGATTGATCCCGCCGGCCGCCAACCAGTAGCGGACCCACAGGTCGTGGGTGCCGCCGCGGAAGGTCATGGCGACCTTGGCGATGTTGCCCGCCGCCTTCATCTGCTGGAACTTGGCCTTGGCCCCGGCGCTGTTCAGGCCGACCTGGACGCTCTTCAGGTCATTGCCGACCGAGATCCCCTGCCCGTTCGTGTTCAGGCGAGCCAGGATATACATCGGGGTCGGCACACCGTTGGTCACCGCCCCGGTGGTCATCAGATAGGGCATCGGCGACAGGATGTGCGCACCGTCGATGCCGCCTCGCTCGGAGCCCAGCACCAGGTTGTCGCGGGTCGCGGCCCACGAGGCCTGTTTGACCACCTCGAGGTCGGGCAGGCCGTACTTGGCGAACAGGCCGCGCTCCTTGGCGATGATCACCGGCGAGCTGTCGGTCAGGGCGATGAAGCCCAGGCGAGCCTTGGCCACTTCGGGGCCGGCGCCGGCGGCGTGGGCCCCGGCCGGGAACGCGGCCTTGGCGGCGGCGACGGTGGCGGCGGCGCCGATCAAGGCGTGACGGCGCGTCAGGCCGGACTTGGTCATGTCGGTCTTGCTCATGGTCATGCGTCCTGTCGGCTAGAACTTGTATTCGAGGGTGAACCAGGCCTTGGTCCGCGCGGCCGGCGGCGTCGCCGTGCCGACGGGCACGGTCGTGACGCGCTGGAAGTCGGCGTACTTCAGCTGGATCGAGAGCTTGGTGGTGATCGCGGCGGTGAACTGGACGTCCCACTCGTGGCCGAGGTCGGCGCCGGTCCGCTGATCGTCGAAGTCGTGATAGCGGACCACGATGTCGCTGTTGAAGAAGTAGGTCCGGCGGAAGCGTGGCTTGACGTTCAGGCTGAGGTTCAGGTCCTCGAGGCCGTCGACGAAGCTCTTGTTGCCGCCCGGCGAGACGAAGGCGTCGGCCCAGCCGTTGAAGGCGTGGGTGGTGGCCAGCGGCGTGGTGAAGCCACGCGTCCCGTCGCCTTCCAGCGACTCGTAGGACACCTTGACCGTGTAGATGTCGAAGGTCCCGGCCAGGTCGGCGCCGTAATAGTCGAGCTCGAAGTTCGGCGTGTTGTGGCGGTAGTCCGACTGCTTGGCGTAGGTGGCGTTGTAGGCCAGCTGATAGAGACCCAGCCAGGTCTTGCCCGAAGCCTTGACGCCCTTGGTGATCGACGAGTTGGCCGCCGAGTTGCCGAAGTCGAGCGCGTAGACGAAGCCCTGCACGCGCAGCGCCTCGGCCGGCGACCAGGTGGCGTTGAAGAGGTGGCTGTCGCTGTCCCAGTCGCGCAGCTCGCCCAGAACCCGGTTGATATGGGTGACGTAGGCGTAGGTCGCCTTGAAGCGTCCCAGGGCCACGTCGGTTCGGATGGCGTCGAACGTCTGCTCGTCCTGGCGCCAGCCGACATTGCCCACGAAGCGCTGGTCATCCAGCAGGATGCGCTGCCGGCCCGCCGTGACCTGCAGGGCGGCGCTGGGCGTCCAGGTCAGCTGGGCGCGGTTCAGCTCGGTGACGTCCGGGTCGTTGACGATCGGATAGCGGGCCTTGTCGGCGCCGTTCAGCGGCGCGGTCGCCACGCCCGGTACGTTGACGGCATAATGCTCGGAACCGAGTTGGCGGACGTCCTCGAACTCGATCAGGCCCTTGACGCCCTTGAACTCGGCGGTTTCCCAGCCAAAGCGGGTGCGAACGGTGAAGGCGTTGGCCTCGTCGCGCAGGGTGGCCGTGCGGGTCTGATCAACGTTCTCGTAGCGCGCCCGCACCTCCAGGATCAGCTTGCCCGCCCCGATCTGGTCGCTGATCGTCGGCGGCGGAGCGGGCGGCGGCGGCTCAGGCGCGGCCTCGGCGGCCGGCTCCGCGGCCGCTTCCTCGGCGGGTTTCGGCGCCGGATCCGGCGCGGTTTGCGCCAAGGCGGCCGTGCTCCAGGCAAGCGCGCTCAGTGCCGCACCGCAGTGCAGCATAAATCGTACGGATTTCATGCCTTCATCCCCTAAGGCCAAAACAAAAAAACGCCCGGCGAGACCACGCGCAGCGGTCTCTCCGGACGTCGTTGTCCAAGCTTGCCAGACGGCTACAGCGCCGCCGGCGGCCCTTACGAGCCAACGGGGAACGTCGTTGTCCCCCGTGTCGAGATCAGGAGGCGGCCGAGGGGGCGAACCGGCAATCGCAAAACCGCGTTCGCGGCCGCCGCAACGCACAAACGACGCTGTTTTGCACAGCAGCAAAGCAGGCCAAAGCAGCGCTCTGCACGCAAATTCCGCGTTTCGATCATCCGAACGCGGCGCGTCGTCCAGGGCTGCTGACGGATCGCGAGCGCCCAATCTCGTCCCAGTTGCTCAAAAAGCGCTCGTCGCCGCGCCATGAGATCGACTCGCGGCGCTTCGCCTTTCAGATTTTGAACACTCGCCTTCAGACGAAATCAGAGCCTGTTGCGGTTGCGATAGAAAACTCACTACCCAGATAGCTTCACAGACGCCGACGGAGGGTCGGCGCCCCTTGAGGGATAGTCTCGCATGCCCACCCTGTTCGACCCGCTCCGTGTCGGCGATCTCAACCTGCCCAACCGCGTCGTCATGGCGCCGCTGACCCGGCTGCGCGCCGGTCCGAGCCAGATCCCGAACGCCCTGATGGCCGAGCACTACGCCCAGCGCGCCTCGGCGGGCCTGCTGATTACCGAGGGCGTGCCCGTTAGCCCGCAAGGCGTCGGCTATCCCGGCGTGCCCGGCGTCTGGTCCAAGGAACAGACCGAAGGTTGGAAACAGATCACCCGGGCGGTGCACGACAAGGGCGGCCGCATCTTCATGCAGATCTGGCATGTGGGCCGCATCTCCGATCCGTCGCACCTGAACGGCGAGGCCCCGGTCGGCCCCAGCGCCATCGCCGCCAAAGGCCATGTCAGCCTGCTGCGCCCTGAACGCCCCTACCCCACGCCTCGCGCCCTCTCGACCGAGGAAGTCGCCGGCGTGATCGAAGCCTTCCGCCAGGGCGCCGAGAACGCGCAGGCCGCCGGCTTCGACGGCGTGCAGCTGCACGGCGCCAACGGCTACCTGCTCGATCAATTCCTGCAGGACGGCTCCAACCAGCGGACCGACCAATACGGCGGTCCGATCGAAAACCGCGCGCGCCTGCTGCTGGAGGCGACCGACGCGGCCATCTCGGTCTGGGGCGCCGATCGCGTCGGCGTGCACCTGGCGCCGCGCGCCGACGGTCACTCGATGGGCGACAGCAACCTGCCAGCCACCTTCGGCTATGTCGCCAAGGCGCTGGGCGAGCGCAAGATCAGCTTCATCTCGGCCCGTGAGCACGAAGCGGCCGACAGCCTGGGCCCGGCCCTGAAGGCGGCGTTCGGCGGGGTCTATATCGCCAACGAGAAGTTCGACCGCGACAGCGCCAACGCCGCGATCGCAGCCGGCAAGACGGACGCGGTCGCGTTCGGCAGGGCCTTTATCGCCAACCCCGACCTGGTGGAGCGCCTGAAGGCCGGCGCGTCGCTGAATGCTCCCGACCCGACCACCTTCTACGGCGGCGACGGCAAGGGCTATACCGACTACCCCACCCTGGCCCAGGTTCCCGAACCGGCCGAATAGACCGATCGCCCTGCGGCGGCCGTCAGGCCGTCGCGGGGATCAGGCCCTCGGCCACATAGGTCTGCGCCACCGCCTCGGCGACCTTGATGCCATCGACGGCCGCCGAGAGGATGCCGCCAGCGTAGCCCGCGCCCTCGCCAGCCGGATAGAGGCCTGCGGTGTTGAGACTTTGGAAGTCCTTGCCGCGGGTGATCCGCACCGGCGAGGAGGTCCGGGTCTCGACCCCGGTCAGGATCACGTCCGGATGGTCATAGCCTGCGATCTGGCGGCCAAACACCGGCAGCGCCTCGCGCATGGCCTCGACCGCGAAGGCCGGCAGGCAGGCCGACAGGTCCGTCAGCGTCACGCCCGGCTTGTAGGAAGGCGCCACCTCACCGAGTTCCGTGGAGGGCCGGCCCGCCATGAAGTCGCCGACCTTCTGGCCCGGCGCCTGATAGCTGGAGCCCCCCGCCACATAGGCCAGGCTCTCCCACTTACGCTGGAACTCGACGCCGGCCAGCGGATGACCGGGATAGTCGCGCTCGGGATCGATGCCGACCACGAAGCCGGAATTGGCGTTCCGCTCGTTGCGCGAATATTGGCTCATGCCGTTGGTGACGACGCGGCCGGGCTCCGACGTCGCCGCCACCACCGTGCCGCCCGGGCACATGCAGAAGCTGTAGACGGTCCGGCCGTTCTTGCAGTGATGCGCCAGGCTGTAGTCGGCCGCACCCAGGTCCGGGTGACCGGCGCAGGTCCCGAAGCGGGCCTTGTCCATCCACGACTGCGGGTGCTCGATCCGCACCCCGATCGAGAAGGGCTTAGCCTCGATGTGGACGCCCTTGTCATAGAGCATCTGGAAGGTGTCGCGGGCGCTGTGACCGACGGCCAGCACCACGTGCTCGGCCTCCAGATAGTCGCCCGTCGACAGCTTCAGTCCACGCACCTTGCGCGAACCGTCCGCCGCCGTCTGGACGTCGATTTCGTCGACGCGATGCTGCCAGCGATATTCGCCGCCGAGCCCCTCGATGGTCTCGCGCATGCTCTCGACCATCGTCACTAGACGGAAGGTGCCGATGTGGGGGTGGGCCTCGGTCAGGATCTCCTCGGGCGCGCCGGCCTTGACGAACTCGGCCAGCACCTTGCGGCCCAGATGGCGCGGATCCTTGATCTGGCTGTAGAGCTTGCCGTCGGAAAAAGTCCCCGCCCCGCCTTCGCCGAATTGGACGTTGGACTCCGGGTTCAGCTCGCTGCGTCGCCACAGGCCCCAGGTGTCCTTGGTGCGTTCACGCACGACCTTGCCGCGATCCAGGATGATCGGCTTCAGGCCCATCTGAGCCAGGATCAGGCCGGCGAACAGGCCGCAAGGCCCCGCGCCGACCACCACCGGACGCGGACCTGCATAGGCTTCCGGCGCTCGGGTGACGAAGCGATATTCGGTGTCTGGCGTCGGGCGCACATGATGGTCGCCGGCGAAGCGCGCCAGAACCTCGGCCTCCTCGCGCAAGGTCACGTCGACCGAATAGACCATCAGGATCGCGGCCTTGCGGCGCGCGTCATGAGCGCGGCGGGCGACCTGATAGGTCAGCAGATCCTCGGCGGTGATCCCGAGGCGCTCGACAATGGCCGGCGCCATGGCCTCCGGCGGATGGCCGAGCGGCAGCTTCAATTCCGAAATACGCAGCATGCCCGCGTCTTAGCCGGAAGCTGGCCGATGCGCCATCTCGCGACGCCGGAGTTGCGATCGCGGTGCGCGTCACCAGTTAAGCTTCCCACGTAACCGCGTTCGGTGTGTTCATGCTTGCTCTCTTCCTCGCCTCGGCCGCCCTATTGGCCGATCCCGCGCCGTCGCCGTGGACCTATTTCGAAGGCGCCTGGAGCTGCGAAGGGGCCTTCCTGCCCTCGAACCGGCCGCTTGCCTCCGACATCGCCTTTCGCGTCGACCCGCGCAGCGGCGCCTTGGTCAAGGACCATCTGGACCGGCCGCCCGGTCGCTACGCCGCCACCGAGACCTGGGCCCAGGCGCCTGACGGCAAGACCTATCGCGCCGGCATCGCCTCGAACGGCGGCATGCGCTGGTATCGCTCCGAGGGCTGGATCGGCGACCAGTGGGTGTGGACCCGCCTGCGCGACGCCGCCGAGCCCGAGGAGGCCTTCGCCTTCATCCGCCAGGATCCGGCGACGATGGTCGTCGAATGGCGGATCTCGCGGAACGGCGCGCCGATGGTGGTCGGCGACCGGCTCACTTGCCGCAAGGCCTGACCTACAAGCATTACCTGGCGCGTAATCGCGCCGCCTCGCCGGCCGAGGCATCAAGGACGGGCCTGGAGACGCCAGGCGCTTCCTTGGAGACCCGCCATGACCGACGCCGCACAGATCGCCCAACGCTATATCGACAGCTGGAACGAGACCGATCAGACCCGCCGCGCCGATCTGTTGACCGCCCTATGGACCGATGACGCCCGCTATGTCGACCCGATGATGGCCGGCGAAGGCCGCGCCCAGATCGACGCCCTGATCGCCGGCGTCCACCAGCAATTCCCCGGCTTCCGCTTCAACCTGGCGGGCAAGCCGGACGGCTACGGCGCCCATGTCCGCTTCTCCTGGACCCTGGGTCCGGCTGGCGGCGAAGGCCTGGTCGAGGGCACGGACTTCGGCATCCTCGATAAAGGCCGCCTGCGCGTGGTGACCGGCTTTTTGGACAAGGTTCCCGCCTAGACCTTCGGATAGCCGCCGACCTCTTGTTCGTCGTCAATCACCCTGCCCGTCCCGGCCTTCACCTCGCGGACGATCCGACGATCAACTGCGTCGCGGTCCCAGGGCCGCGCCCCGGCATTGGCCAGGACATACGCCTCGACCTGGCTGGAGGGCCTCAGCTTCAGCCCCTCCGGCCAGAACGGCGGCTTGGCCAGGTGCGTGATCTTGGGGAATGGATTGGTGTTGAGGATCCGCACCGGCGGCATCTCGCTCCCGTTGGCGTAATGGGCTGGATTGTCGAAGGCGTAGAGATCCAGATCCCCCTGCCCCTCGACGATCAGAAACGGCAGGTCAGGACGTGTCGAGGCGCCGCCCCGCACGACATTGCCGGCGATGGCCAACTGGCCCTTGCGCCACGCGTGGCCCACCCACTCCGAAGCGTTCAGCGCGTAGTGCATGCAGCGCGTGCCGGGGTCGTAGATCAGGTTGTTGACAGTCACCGCCTCGACCCCGCCCTTGAACAGTTGGTTGCGCTCGCGGTTGTGGGCGTAGAGGTTGCCGACGATCAGCACCTCGTAGGCGTTGTCGTGGATCAGACTGCCCTTGGAGTGCTCGCCCTTCACGTGGCTGGCGTTCGACAGACCCTCGGCGACGATGTTGTTGCTGAAGGTGATCCGGTGCGAGGTCCCGTCCCGCCATTTGGCTGGATCCTCGCCGCCCTCGAAGCGCGGTCCGGACGCCGACAGGTTCTCGTCCGTGGCCCAGCTGGTCGAGCAATGGTCGACGATGACGTCGTGGGCCCTCCAGCAGGTGATGCCGTCGACCTCCCAGCCGCTTTTCGAGGGCTCGCCGTCGCGGCCGGCCCGGACGCGGATATGACGGACGATCACGTCGTGGCTCTCGATGGCCAGGCTGCCCTTGATCAACGTGATCCCGGGCGACGGCGCGGTCTCGCCGGCGATGGTCAGGAAGGGCTCGATGACCTTGATGCTGTGGCGCGCCAGATCGATCACGCCGCCAATGTCGAAGACGATGGTGCGCGGGCCCTTGGCCGCGACCGCCTCGCGCAGAGAGCCCGGACCACCGCCAGCCAAGGTCTTCACGCGAATGACCTTGCCGCCGTCGCCGCCGGGCGTCTTGGCCGCCCAGCCCAGGCGCTCGAACACCGGCTTGCGCGGCGCGGCAAGACCAAGGCCCGGCGTCGCCACGAGGGCGGCGGCCAGAAAGGTGTCGCGTCGGGTGAGCATCGAATTCCTCCTCAAGCGCCGGTCGCCAGCCAGGCGACGGCGTTGGCCAGCCAGCGCTGCTGCAGCGGCTTGGCCATGTCCGGCAGACGGTGGACGAGAACGCGCGCCTTGTCCTGGCGAGCAATAAAGCTAGCCGCGCCGTTCTTGCGGTCGTGGTCCCGGCTGTAGGCGGCGACGACCTCGACGCCTTGTCCGTCGATGACCAGGCCGTTCGAGGGCTGACCCTCGACCTGGTGCAATACGCTCATGGCCATGTCGGCCGGCAGGCCGGCGAAGGTGGCATGGGCGCGTACATAGTTCCAGTTGCCCATCCACGGCGCCCGTAGGCCGCCGACTTGGCCGGCATAGTCGAAGAGGCCCAGGGCAGAGAGCTGCTTGGCCACGCCGTCGGCCAGACCGTCCTCTTGGACCATGGCGAGCAGCGGCGCCCCGGCCTTCACGGCGGCCAGCACCTCGGGCGGCAATTCACCCAGGACCACGACCGGCTTCTCGCCCTTCTTGGGCTGGGCTTCGAGACCGGTCTGCTCGCCGACCTGGCGGCGGACGATCTCGTCGGTCTTCAGGCCCGAGGCGACGATACCGGCGTAGCGGACGCCCGGCTTGAAGTCGTCGATCACCACGCCGGGCACGGCCAACAGCTGCTCACGCAGGCTCCTGGCGATGCCGGAGACGCCGAGACGGATCGGCTTGGCCGGCTTGGGCGCCGCGGCCGTCACCCAGATCTCGCGATCGGAGACGACGTCGCCGATGGCGATGCGGATCCTGTTCAGCCCCTCGCGGGTCAGGGCCGGCGTGCGGACGCTCTCGGCGACCAGGTAGCTGAACTGGTCCTGCGACTGCGGTGGAACCGGCCAGCGGCCCAGGATCTCGACCTCGCCGCCGGGCCCCACCAGGCTGAGCACCAGCTCCCCGGTGGCGGGCTTGCCCGTGTCGTTAAAGAACCAGAGATCCAGCTCGGCGCTCTCGCCGGCCGCATAGGCCAGGGCCTGGGGTTTGGCGATCGCCATGACCGGCCGCAAGGCCTGGCTCATCAGCGTCGGATCCGCCTTGAAGCCGCGCAGGTTGTCGACGACGCCGGAATGGTTCTCGATCGAGGTGCTCTCCCAACCGGAGACGCAGGCGATGTCCACCGTCTCGCCCAGGCGGATGTTTTCCAGATAGTTGCGCCAGGACTCGTAGACCTTGCGCCCCACCGACAGGAACAGCGCCTCGCTGGTCGGAAAGGCCGGTTTGAAACCCCAGCGTTCCAGGTAGCTGTTGGTCGCCGCGACGATGTCCTTGTGGTCTTGCAGGTCGTAGCTCTTGCCGCCGTTGGCCAGGATCTCGACGACCATGGCCTCGTGATTGTCGGCCGTAGCGCAGCCCTGCATCTCGCCGAACTCGACGATGAAGGGCTTGCCCTTCTGCTGGTGGATGTAGTCGTCCTTGGACCTATAGAACTTGTCGTACCACTGGTCGCCGGCGCCCTGATGCTCGACCCACCAGCCGCCCCATGGCTCGACGTCCGAGCGGTAGTAGTGATCGCTGTACGGCAGGTACATCGCCTGAGCCGCGCCACGCTTGACGAAGCCGTCGTTCAGCACGACCGCCCGGCTGGGATCCAGGTCGTGCATGGCCTTCAGCACGATCTGCACGTCGGGATTGGCCAGGTTCGCGCCGATCTCGTTCTGCAGAGTGTACTGGACCAGCGACGGCCGCGAGCGGAAGGCGCGGACCATGGCCCTGCACTTCTCGAGCATGAAGTCGCGGCTGAACGTGTCGGCGGCCGACAGGCTCTCACCGGGTTTGAGGTCGCGCCCGATGGCGTGACGGCCACCGCCGGGCTCCATGACCCGCAGCAGGCCCATCTCGTCCATGGCGTCGAACACCTCGGGCTTGCCGACGTTGCGGTGGAAATGCAGCGTGTTGAGGCCTAGGGCGTGGGCGGAGGTCACCTCCCGCTTGGCCAACTCCGGGTTCGGCCACAAGCCGTTGAAGCCCCAATAGCCCCACGAGATCGCCGAGTAGAGCCGCGTGCGGCGACCATTCAGGCGCAGCAAGGCGTCGGTTCCGACACCCTCTACCCCAAACCAGCGGAAGCCGAAGCGGACCTCGCGGGTGTCGACCGCGCCCTTGGCTTGGCTCCAGCGGAAGCGCAGACGGTGCAGGACGGGGGCGCCGAGGTCCCAGAGCCTGGCCGTCGGAGCGGAGACGGTGAAGCGGACCCGCAGGCGATGCTCGTCGATCGCCTCGACGGTCTCGATCGTAGAGGTGGCGGCGACGAACGCGCCAGCGTCATCGATGAGTTCGACAGCCGCCCTGCCCTTCAGCTTGTCGAGACCGGACTTCGGCAGCGGCTTGTCGAGCACCACCTCCATGTAGCCGGTGACCTTGCGCGGTTCGGGCGTGTTCAGCACCCAGGCGTCGTCGATGCGCGCCTCGTGGGGATGGACGCTGAGTGTCAGGCCGCGATCCAGGCCGCCAAAGCCGTGCGAGGCGAACAGCTTCAGCTTGCCCCACATCATCGTCGTGGAGTCGCGCCAGTCGAAGCGACCGCCGGGATTAGTAATCCGGATCGCCAGGCGGTTGACCTCGCCGGGACGCATGGCCTTGGTCAGGTCGCAGCTGATCGGCAGCTCCGACATGATCGAATAGCCGACCAGCACCTCGTTCAGGAAAACCTCGGCCCGCAGGCGCGCGCCGCGGATGTTCAGCAGCACCCGCCGCCCCTTGGCCGAGGCCGGGATGTCGATGGCCTTGCTCCACCACGAAACGCCTTTGTAGGCGCCGTAGCGCGGAACGTCGTCGTCCTCGGCGTAGCGGTACTCGTCGGGACCGTAGGGCCGCGTGCCGAACTTGCCCCAGAAGTGCTCCTCGACAGTTGTCGGCAGCTTGACGGTAATCGCCTCGCCCGACGCCAGTGCGTTCCAGCCGCCGGTCGGCGGATTGATCGGCAGCTTGGCCAGATCGAACGCGCCGGGCAGGTGGATGAGGTCGTCCTTCCAGGCCGCGCCCTGGTCGATCCACAGCCGCCAGCCGTCGTCGGAGATGGCCAGCGACGGCTCGGCCGCGACACCGACGGCGGGTGTCAGGCTCGTGGCGGCGGCGACGCCGAGGCTGGTGGTCAGGAAGCTGCGGCGGTCGATACGCATCGGGCACTCTGTCTCTAGGGTTTCCAGCCGTCCGTGCCCGCCAGGAAGATCTTGCGGTCCCAGGCCTTGGCCTGCTCGGCGGTCAATTGCTTAGTGCGTGGCTCGCGGGTCGTCGGACTCGCCCCCGGACCGGTCGAGGCGTATTCGGCGAAGGTCGCGGTCGACAGGGTGTCGGTCTTGCCTGGCGTCCATTCGCGCCAGCCGGCCGGATCCAACGCCGCCTCGATGCGCGAGCGCATAAAGATCACTGTCGCGTAGGGCCGCCAGGCCCGGCCCAAGAAGATCCCCTTGGCGTTCGGGTCGGCGGTGATCAGGCAGCGGTCGAAGACATAGGCGCTGTCCTGGTCGGGCCGCACTTTGCTCTGGGCCGTGAACATCACGCTCTCATGGGCGATGCCGTGGATTTTGCAGCGATCGAAGAACGCCTTGGCGTCGCCGAAGATGAAGTCGACGTGGCCCTCGACATAGCAGTCCTTGAAGTACTGCCGGCTCGGCTTGTCCTTCTTGCTGGCGGCGTAGAGCGTGTCCTGGGCGCCCAGCAGCCGCACCTTCTCCAGCACGGCGCGATCGGCGGTGATAGCCAGGGCCACGGCCTGGGAGGGGCGCGGATCCTTCAAGTGATAGTCGTTCTGGATCGTCAGGTTCCTGGCTCGGAAGCCGTCGCCCGACACGTTCATCGTGAACGACTTGAAGGTCCCGCCCGCCGTGATCGCGCCGTCGCTCCAGACGATCACGACATCCTGCGGCCGCGCGCCCTTGCCGATCAGGCGAACGTTCGGCTTGGCGACCGTGACCTTCTCCCGGTACTCGCCAGGCTGCAGCTCGATCGTCCCACCGTGGGCCGGCAGGGCTTCGATCGCCGCGGTCAGGGTCGTGTACGCCGCCTTGGGCCCGACCTTCAGGGTCGCGGCGGCCGCGACGTCAGTCAGGGCCGTGGCCAGCAGCAGAGCGAGAAAGGCGCGCTTGCCGATCATGCGCGCGCCAGGGCGCCGCCGCGCGCGACGAGGCGAACGCTCTGGCCCTTCTTCATCTCAACCTCCAGCGTCGATCCCGCGTGAACCACGGTGTGGCGGCCGTCGAGCTTGGCGGTCAGCACCGCCTCCATCAGCTTGCCGCCGGCCCAGCGGACGTCGACGCCAACCGCGCCCCGCGCCCGCAGCCCCGTCATCTGGCCCGTCGGCCAGGCCGACGGCAGGGCGGGCAGCAGGTAGATGCGCCCGTTGCGGCTCTGCAGAACCATCTCGGTCATGCCGGAGGTTCCGCCGAAGTTGCCGTCGATCTGGAATGGCGGATGGGCGTCGAACATGTTCGGATAGGTCCGCTCGGGGCCCAGCAGCAGCTTCAGCACATCGTGGGCGTGATCGCCGTCGCCCAGCCGCGCCCACAGGTTTAGACGCCAGGCTATGGCCCAGCCGGTGGCGAGATCGCCGCGCGTCAGCAGCGAGGTCTTGGCCGCCGCCGCCAGCTTGGGCGTGGTGTCGACCTCGATCTGGTCCGAGGGGAAGACGCCGTACAGGTGCGAGACGTGCCGGTGATGGAGATCTTCGGCGGTCGCGTCCCAATCCTCCTGCCACTCCTGCAGTTGGCCGTCCTTGCCGATCTTGTAGGGCGCCAGCTTGTCGCGAGCCGCCTTTAGCTCGGCGACAAAGGCCTTGTCGGCGCCGAGGATCACCTCGGCCTTCAGGCAGTTGTCGAACAGGTCGCGGACGATCGCCTGGTCCATGGTCGGGCCGGCGGCCAGCGACGTACCCTGGCTGTGGTTGTTCTCGGGCGAGAGTGACGGGTTGGTGACCAGCACGCCGAACTTCGGGTCGACCACCAGGGTGTCGAGGAAGAAACGCGCCGAGCCCTTCATCAGCGAATAGACGCGAGCCAGATAGGCCGGGTCGCGATTGTAGTCGTAGTGGTCGAAGACGTGCTTGCAAAGCCAGGCGCCGCCCGTCGGCCAGACGCCGTACTTGGCGCCGTCGATCGGCGCGGTGGCGCGCCACAGGTCTGTGTTGTGGTGGGCGACCCAGCCGCGCGCGCCATACATGACCTTCGCCGTTCGCTCGCCGGTGCGGGCGATGTCCTGAACGAGCGCGATCAGCGGCTCGACCAGTTCCGGCAGGTTGGTCGGCTCGGCCGGCCAGTAGTTCATCTCGGTGTTGATGTTGATCGTGTACTTGCCGCCCCAGGGGGCCGAAGTCTTGTCGTTCCAGATGCCCTGCAGGTTGGCCGGCTGGCTGCCCGGGCGCGAGCACGCGATCAGCAGGTAGCGGCCGTACTGGAAATAGAGCGCCGCCAGCGAGGGATCGTCGGTCGTCGGCGATTGCCGGATCCGCTCGTCGGTGGGCAGCAGGTCGGCGCGAGTACGGCCAAAGTCGACGCCGACGCGGCGGAACAGGCTTCGGTGATCGGCCTGATGCTCGGCCAGGATCTTCGTCCAAGGCTTGCCGGCCAGCTTGGCCAGAGTCGCCTTGTTCAGGGCGGCCGGATCGCCCGAGACGTCATCATAGCGGCGATAACTGGTGGCCGCAGCGATCAGCAGCAGCACTTCGTCCGCGCCCTTCACCGAAAGCTTGTCACCCTGCCCCACCACTTGGCCGCCCCTGGCGCGAACCTCGACGCGACACTCGAAACTCAGCTTGGCGGGAACGCCCTGTTGGCTCTCGTTGGCGCCCGTTAGCACCAGCGACGTTCCGTCGACCGTCGTAACCGGCTTGGACTTCATCGGACTGGCGAAACTCAGATCGACGCTGATCGACGCCTTGCGGCTGGCGGTCAGGCGCACCGCGATCACACCGTCCGGCGCGCTGCCGATCACTTCGCGCAGATAGCGGACGCTTTTCGCGGTGAAGCTGGTGGTGGCGATCGCCCCGTCGATGTCGAGGTCGCGGACATAGTCGGCGCCCGCTTCGGCCAGGCCGGGGAAGTCCAGCTTCAGGTCGCCGATCGTCTGGTAGGACATCTGCCGCTTGGGAACGCCCAGGAACTTGGCGTCGGCGAGCTCCGTCGCCTTGGCGTACTCGCCCGCGTCGATCAGGCGGCGGATCTCCGGCAGGGCCGCCAGGGACTCGGGATTGGCCGGATCATAGGGGCCGCCCGCCCAAAGCGTATCCTCGTTCAGTTGCAGCCGCTCAGCCGCGACACCGCCGAACACCATCGCCCCAAGCTTGCCCGAGCCGACCGGCAGGGCCTCGACCCACTCCTTGGCTGGCTGGCGATACCATAGGCGCTGCGGCGTAACCTTGGGCGTGGCGGCCCGGGCCGAACCGATCGACGCCGCCAAAAGCGACGCGCCGCCCATGGCGCTCAGGGCTGTTCTGCGGGTCGCTTCCATGTCCGTTTCCTCATGCTATCCCGCCGCCGGCATTCGCCCGGCTCGCGGCAATTTTCATATTTAAAATGGATTTTGCATGCGGATAGCAAGACTAAACCTAGGGGATCAGATAGCGGCGTAGACCCGGCACGGACTTCGAGAGTTCGTCAGTGACGATCGCCGAGAAATAGTCGGCGCCGACAACGCCGAGGTGGGTGTAGTCGAACGATAGCTTGGCCTGACCCATCGGCTCGACGGCGGCATTGTTCTGGACCGCCGGCGAGGCGCTTGGCGTCGCGGAGGCCGGCGGAGCGGCGCTGATCGTCGTGCCCGTCTTGCCGGCCGCCTCGACCACTTCGGGCGGCGGCGGACGCTGGGCGAACTTCATGGCCTCGACCGGGCCCATGGCCTGGACGGCGGCCTGGCTGCGAGCGTGCAGGTCGACGACGGGGGTCTGCGTCTCCACCGCCACCTTGCGCACCGCGTCGGCCCAGGGCCCCAGGTCGTCGAGCAGCTTGCCGTCCTTGAACTGGCGGCGCGTCAGGGGCGTGACCAGGATCGGCTTGCCGCCGGCCGCCCTCACCTCCTCGACATAGCGCTTCATGTTGGCCGGGAATTCGGTGACCAAGTCCGTCGAGCGGCCCGGCTTGCCCGGCTGGTCGTTGTGACCGAACTGGATCAGGACGTAGGTATCGGTGAACCCGCCCGACTTGATTTCGTCCATCGCCAACGCCCACGAGCCCTCGGCGCGGTAGTTGCCGCTGGAGCGCCCGCCGCGCGCCAGGTTGATGCAGGCGGCGAACGAGGTCACGTGCCAGCCGCAGAAGCTGGGGCCCCATCCCCCCAGGACCGCCGTGGTCGAGTCGCCGACCAGGACGATCTTGATCGCCTTGAACTTGGGTGGCGTGGGCTCGGCGGTCTGGCTTCCCGAAGTTTGGGCCTGGGCGGCGAGCGGAATGATCGCCAGGGCGGCCGCGACGGCTAGAGCCTTCAAACGCATGGACTGCTGCTCCGGAAGAAGAGCGGGCGGCGCTGGGGAAGGACCCGCGCCGCCCTAGTTGTCACCTCGGGAGGAGGTGGTCTCTGGCCTAGAACGTCGCCCGGAAGCCGACGAAGAACTGTCGGCCCGAGGCGCTGTAGGCGGTGATGACGGGATCCTTGGCGTAGCCGAACCGGTTGCTGGGCTGGTTCGTCAGGTTCAGCATCTCGACGCTGAACGACATGTTCGAGTTGAACTTGTAGCTGAACGAGGCATCGACATTGGTGGTCGCCTCGCTGCCGACGAAGTCGTTGACCAGCGGAGAGTCGCAGACGCCGGGATCGCAGGTGCCCGAGGCGATCGGGTATTGGGTGAAGTACTTGGCGCGATAGGCCGTCGAGACGCGGGCCGACCACTTCTTGGCGTCATAGTAGACGGTGAAGTTGAAGGCGTCCGGCGAAGCGCCGGTGAATGGGCCCGGCGAGACGATGCGCGGACGGGCCGCCGCCGTCGCCGTGGCCAGGGCGCCCGGGTCGATGATGTAGTTCAGCTCGGATTCCAGGTGGGTGTAGTTGGCCTGAACGCCCAGCTTGTCCAGGAACCACGGCAGGAAGGTCAGGTTCTGCTGGTAGCTGAACTCGACGCCGCGGATATAGCCGCCCGGCGCGTCGCGGAACTGGCGGATGTCGAAGGACTGAGTGTTGATGTAGTTCAACGCCGCTAGCTGGGCCGCCGAAGGCGAGCCCGTGGCCGGGATCTGAGTGGCGCGGAGCTGGTCGATGGCCTCTTCGCTGAGGATCGACGACAGCGTACCCGAGCTGATCACGGTCTGCGGGAAGCTGCTGATCTCTTTGTCGAAGATCGCCGCCGAGAACAACGCGCCCTTGGCGAAGTACCACTCGAATGACAGGTCGTAGTTGACGGCCCGGAACGGCTTGAGCTGCGGGTTGCCCAGGGTGATCGTGCCGCCCGAGGTCGAACCCGTGGTGCTCGGAGCGCTAAACGCGGTGATCGACGGCGCCAGGTTGCCCAGCAGCGGACGCGCCATCACCTCGGCCACGCCCAAGCGGACCATCATCTTGTCCGACAGTTCGTAGGCCACGTTCATCGACGGCAGGATGTCGTGATACTTGTTCTCGGCCGAAATCGGGCGGGCCGTATTGGTCAGGCCGCTGGAGACAAGCTCGGTCAGGGCGTAGCGCGTGCCGATGTTGCCGCGCAGAGTGCGGTCGAACAGCTGGGTGTTGAAGTCGAACTGGACATAGGCGCCGGTGTCGGTCTCGTCGACGCCATAGGTGTTGGCCGGGCTGGCCAGGGCCGAGGTCCGCCAGTCGCCCCACTTGTTGACGCAGTTGCAGTCGAAGCCGAACAGGGCCGCGAACTTGGCGTTGTCCGGGGCCAGGAACGAGGTGGCCGTGCCCTCCGGCAGATCCAGCAGCTTGCCATATTCGATCAGGCGGCTGGTGGCCGCGACCGAGCTGTTGGCCTCCTTGAACGAGGGATTCAGCGTCTCACCGACCGTGCGCTGGAACTGGGTTGTGAAGAAGCTGTACTTGCGGCGCGAGACGCCGACCTTGACGGTGTTGTCGTCGTCCAGGTCGTAGGCCAGGTCGAAGCGCCCGCCCTCGTAATGGTTGTCGGCCACGCGGCGATAGATGCGCAGAGCCGAATAGTTCTTCACGAAGTCCCAGCTGGCCGGATTGGCTGGATCAAAGCCCAGGTTGATCAGCGGCATGTCGCCATCGCCACGTTCGTCGTAGACGATGTAGTCGTTGCCGGGCACGCCCTGGCCGCTATCCAGGCGAATGTAGTCGGCCAGCAGGCCAGTGCTCTTGTTGACCGAGCGCGACCGGCCATAGACGGCCTTGACGCTGAGGCGATCGGTGAACTCGTGCTCGATGTTGATCGAGCCCTGTTGGAAGAAGGTCGTGTAGACCTGCTGATCATCGGCCGAGCGCACATCGACATTGCCCAGCTTCAGATAGTCGGCGTTGGCGCCGCTGGGGCTGAGCTTGGCGTCGATCAGGCGGACCGACGGGCGACCGATCATCGCGTCGCGAAGGCCGAGGCCGAACGGATTACTGGCCGAGATCGGCACGTAACCGACCGACGCGGGATTGTTGTAGTAATCGTAGGGCTCGAGATTGTTGGGGTTGTAGCTGAACGCCATCCCCGGCACGAGCGCCCCGCCGCCCAGCTGCTGACCGCAGTCGATCGCGTCCACGATGGCCGTCGCATCGCGCGCCGTACAGGTGTTGTAGAGGCCGCGCTTGTTGGCCACGCTCGTTGAGGCGTTGGCGTTGTTATAGGTGGCGTTGGTGTTGTTGCGGTTCAGGCCGACCAGGCTGATCTGGAAGTTCTCGGAGTTGTTGTAGAACCGCGAATAGACGCCATCGATGCTGACCGTGGTCTTGGAGTCGGGCGAGCGCCACTGCACCGAACCCGTCAGGCCCAAGCGGTCCTGCTCCAACTGCTGCTGGTTCAGCGACGGCAGAGCCGGGATGCGCACCAACGAGCCTGGCGCGCCGGAAGTCAGGTCCCGGCCCTGCGGGCTGTTGATCAGCGCGTAAGCCGCCGGATTGGACCCGACCATGGCCGCGCAGGCCGCCGGGTTGGTCACGTTCATGGTGACGATCGCGTTGCACGCCGTGCCGATCGGCGCGGCGAAGCCCTGGCGCTGCAGGCCGGCGGTCTGGGTCGGTGTCGTGGCGAAGGTCGAACCCCGATAGGTGTAGTCCGACTGGCCGGGTGCGCGAAGATAGCTGTCGATCGTCGAGTTGCGCTTGTTGTAGGCGGCCGAGAACAGCGCGCCGAAGTCGCCCCAGTTGGTCTCCCAACGGTCCGAGATCAGGCCCGCGCCGCGCGGATTGTGGTGACCGCCGGCCTCGTAGTAGGCGTCCTGGATCGACAGGGCCAGGCGGCGGCCCTTGAAGTTCAGCGGGCGGCCGGTGATCAGGTCGATCGTGGCGCCCAGCGAACCTTCGTCGGTCTCGGCCGAGGCGGTCTTCTGCACGCGCAGCGAGCTGAACAGCTCCGAGGCGAAGGTGTTGAAGTCGAAGCCGCGCGAGCGGTTCGGGCTGGTGCCGGAGTCGTTCGAGCCGGCGGTCGACAGGGCTTCCAGGCCGTTCAGGCGCACGCGGGTGAAGTCGCTGCCCAGGCCGCGAACGGTGATGGTGCGGCCTTCGCCGTTGTCGCGGTCGATCGAGACGCCTGGCAGGCGTTGCAACGATTCGGCCAGGTTGGCGTCGGGGAAGTCGGCGATGTCCTCGGCGTTGATGGCGTCGACCATCACGTTCGAGGTGCGCTTTAGATTCAACGCGCTCTGCAACGAGGCGCGATAGCCGGTGACGACCACCTCGGCGACGGTCGAGTCCGCCGGCGCCGGAGCGGCGGCTGGCGCCTGATCCTGAGCGTGGGCCGCACTGGCGAGGCCGGCGGCGGCGATCAGAGCGAAGATTGAAGTGCTGGAAGCGCCCATGGCGGCGCGGCGCGATTGCGCGAACATCGTTTCCCTCCCTTTCAAGGTCGCGGCCTTTCGAGGCCGTCATCACCGGATTGTTGTCACCGGTGTCATTTGAGATAAGCATGCCGAGAGGGATGACAAAAGGGAAAAGTTACCGGTAACTTATTAAAATCATTGGGATTTTATTGCTTTCAGGAGCGACCCCATAACGACGCTTTCCGCTCACCGATCCGCACAAAAAAGTTCCGGATCGCCCGAAAATCCCGACGCGCCATTGATCGACGGAGCGTTCGCCCGCATCGTCGCGCCCAATAAGGATGCCGAGAGCATTTGGGGAGTGGCGGTGTCCAAGGCGGAGCGACCGAAGCTTCGAATCGTGGGCGAAGAGGTTTGGCGTGATCACCCGGCCTATCCGGCCGTGTACGCCAGGGAATGGCGCGACCTCTGCGCGTTCCTGCGCGCCCGCTTCGGTCCAGGTCCGCCCGATTGCGAAGACGTTGCTCAGCAAGCCTTCTTCAAGCTCGGCGAGCAGACCGCCGACCGACAGCTGGAAAGTCCCCGCGCCTTCGTCTTCCGGATCGCCATCAACCTGATGCACGACGCTCGCCGTCAGTTGCGCCGCGCCAATGCGGCCTTGGAAGACACCACCACCTTGGCCGCCGACGCGGATCCCGACCTCGAACGCGCCCTGATCGCCAAGCAGCAGGTGCGTCTGCTGCAGAAGGTGTTGGCCGGCCTGCCCGAGCGGCACCGCCTCTACCTGACCGCCAATCGCATGGATGGCCTAAGCTTCGCCGAAATCGCCCGCCGTCATGGCGTGTCGGAATCCCTGGTCCGCAAGACCGTGGATGAAGCCGCAGCCGTCTGCCAGCGCGCCGTCGCGCGCGGAACCATCGACTATCGAGGCCTGTCGCGTGAACGCACCCGTCGATCCTGACTCGGCGATCGGCGCCCAGGCCCGCGCGTGGGCCCTGGCGGTGATCGGCGAGGACTTTCCGACCGCCCGCTCGGCCCAGCTCGAAACCTGGCTGAAGGCCGATCCACGCCATCCGCTGGCCTACGACGAGGCCGAGCGCACCCTGCTGCTGCTGGACGAGGCCCTAGCCACACCGATCGCCGCGCGCCCTGCCCGCCCCTCGGCTTCGCGCTGGGCCTGGCCGGCCGCGGCCATGGCCGCCAGTCTCGTCGCCGCCGCCGTATTGGCGACGCCGCCGACCGCGATCGTGTCCGCGCCTGGCCAGACTCGCGAGGTCGCCCTGGCCGACGGGAGCCACGTGACGCTTGGGCCCGCATCCAGCCTGCGCCCCAGCTGGCGTTTGGCGCGCCGAACCTATGTCCTGCAAACCGGCCAAGCTTTCTTCGCCGTGGCCCACGACAAGGCGCATCCGTTCACGGTCGCCGCTGGCGAGACCAAGGTGCGGGTGCTGGGCACGCGCTTCGACGTCCATAAAAGCCCGGACAACCGCGTCCGGGTCGAGGTCGAGCAAGGCCTCGTCGAGGTGTCGCGCGGCCCGTCCGCCGCCAAGGTCCCGGCCGGTCAAGGCGCCTTGGCCGACGCCTCGGGCGTGCGAACCGCCGCCCTCGACGGCATCGGCGACGCCGGAGCCTGGCGTCGCGGACGGTTGGCCTACGTCGCCGCGCCGCTGGCGGACGTGATCGCCGACCTCAATCGCTACGGCCTGCGGGTCCGAGTCGCGCCAAACGCGGCGGGCCTGAAGGTGACCACGGGCCTGCGCCCCGACCAGGCGGGCGCGTTCGTCGCCGGCCTGCCCCGCGTGCTGCCGGTGACGGTGGCGCGGGAAGCCGACGGCGGCCTGCTGATCCGCGCGCGATGAAGTGGCCGCTTAGGTCGGGGACGGCGCTGACAGCGCTCCTGATCGGCGCGCCAGCCTTCGCCGCCCAACGCCCCGCCGTTTTCGCCTTCGACCAGCCCGCTCAGCCCCTGGCCAGAGCGTTACTGGCGTTGTCGGAGCGCGCTGGTGTGGTCGTACTGGCCCCCGCCCCGCTGCTTGCCAGCCGGCAGGCGCCAGCCCTGCGCGGGACCATGCCCCTGCCCACGGCGTTGAACGTGCTGCTCGCCGGTTCGCGCCTGACCTTCGTGATCGGCGCGGACGGCGTCGTCACCATCGTCCCCTTGTCTACCGGAGCCCGGTCTGCTTCCCGCTCAATTCCCGTTCCACCCGCGTCCCGGCCAACCGAAGATCCCGTCGCCGAGGTCGACCCGGTCAGCGTCATCGCCCGCGAAGGGGCCCGCCTGCCGGCGGCCCTGAAGCGCCGGACGCCGTCGCCGATCGATATCCTGACCGAAGACGAGATCGCCCGCTCGGGCGCGCTCAGTCTGGGCGACGCCTTGCGCGACATGCCCGGCGTGGCGGCGGTGACCGACGGCGGCGAGACTCGTCAGATCGCCGTCCGCGGCGTCGCCAGCCGCTTCACGCGCGTGCGCATCAACGGCATGGAGACCCTCGCGACCTTCGGCGGAGCCAATGCCGGCGGCGGCACCAACCGCGGCCGGTCGTTCGACTACAACGTCTTCGCCGCCGACCTCTTCCGACAAGTCCGGCTGCAAAAGACCGCGTCCGCCGATATTGACGAAGGCACGCTGGGCTCCACGGTCGATATCCGGACTCGATCGCCGTTCGACCTGCCCGATCGCAGCCTGAGGCTTTACGCCGAGCAGACCTATAACAGCCGCGCTCAGCGCCTGGCGCCGCGCGGCTCGATCGTGCTGTCGCGCCGGTTGGCCGACGACCGCTTGGGCGTCCTGGTCTCGGCCGCCTATTCGCGACGCTACGCCGTGGACGCGGGCAGTACGGCCGGCGGTTGGCAGTCGGGCGTGGCGCTCCATCCCGGCTTCGGCGCCACGACGGGCGCCGCCAGCCTGGCGGAGGTCAACGCCGCTCTGCACGCCCGCATTCCGCGCCTGGAGCTGATGACTGCCGACCAATCGCGCCTGGGCCTGACCGCCGCCCTGGACTGGCGGCCGTCGGACCGGACCCGGATCTCGCTGGACCTGCTCTACGCGACGCTGGAGTCCAAGCGAAACGAGTTCCTGCTGGAGAGCTTCACCTTCCGCACCGCGGGCGCCTGCGGTCCGGCCTCGCCCCCCTCTTGCGGGCTCAACGCCGTGACCGCGATCGATCCGGTGATCACAGCGTTCCACCCCGGTTTGCCGGTGCTGATCGCCGGGACGTTCGACGGCGTCGACGTCAAGTCGGAGGCCCGCTACGACGAGCTCGACACCACCTTCCGCCAGACGACCCTGACGGCGACCCACGAACTGCCAGGCGGGATCGAGTTGACCGCGCTGGCGGGCTTTTCCCGCTCGGACTTCAGCAATCCAATCCAGAACACGCTGCACTTCGATCAGTATGGCGTGAACGGCTTCACCTACGATTTCCGGGACCGCGTCCACCCGTTCGTAGGCTATGGCGACGCCACGCTGGACCAGGCCTCCGCCTGGACCCTGTCGGAGTTTCGCGACGATCCGAACTGGGTCGACAATAGCTACAAGACCGTTGGACTTGACCTGAAAGGCGTGGTCGGGGGCTTGGAATGGCAGGCCGGTGTCCTGCACAAGGACTACCGCACCGAGGCGGTCACCCTGTCGCGTTCAAATGGAACGATCGCCAATCTGAACGGCGTCACGCCCGCCGCCCTGGCCAGCATTCCGATCGCCGACTACGCCAGGCTGGTCGGCGCGGGCGTATCGTTTGGCGCGCTCGATCCACCGGGCCGATGGCTGGCGCCGGACGTGGTTCGCGGCCTGGCGCTGCTACGCCGCGCCTGCGCCCGCACCACCTGCGACGCCTTCCGCCTGGGTCCCGAGCCGGTCGCCGCCACCAACTACGCGATCGGAGAGCGGGACGACGCCGCCTATCTTCAACTCTCGCGGCCCCGCGTCATTGGTCGGCGCTTCTGGGGCGATGTCGGCGTCCGCCTGGCGCGCACCGCCCAGGACTCGACCGGTTCCGAAGTCCAGCCCGACGGAAGCCTCAAGCCTGTTCGTGCGCGGCGCAGCTATGGCGACGTCCTGCCCTCGGCGAATTTGGTCTGGGAACCGACGGGCGACCTCACGGTCCGCCTGGGCGCCGCCAAGGTGGTGGTCCGACCCGACCTGCGCAGCCTACGGCCGGGTTTCACGATCGCCACGACAAGCCTGAAGGCTGTTTCGGCTGGCGATCCTGACCTTAGCCCGACCTATGCGAACAACCTCGATCTCGCCGTCGAATGGCTCGCTCCGGGCGGCGGGGCCGTATCCCTGGCGGCGTACCACAAGTCGATCGGCTCCATCGTTCAGCAGACCATCACCCAGCCCGCGCCGTTTTCGACCAACCCCTACGGTCTCCCCGACAGCGTCGCGATCCTGTCCTGCGGCGGGGCTCCAGGGTGCGACCCGGCCTTGCCGATCTGGCAGTTCATTCGTCCCGTCAACACCGGCAAGGGTCAGTTGAACGGCTTGGAGCTATCCGTGGCTACACCGCTGGGTGCGCCGGGCTCGGCCCTGGCGCCCTGGCGGCTACAAGGCTCGCTGGCCTATACGCGGTCGAAAATCCGCTATTGGATGCCGGCCGGCAATCTCGAGCCGATCGAGGACGCCCTTGGCGGGCCGCGCGTGGTCGGCAATCTGGCGCTGGTCTATGCCACGCCGCGCCTGGAGGCGCGCGCCGCCGTCAATCATCGGGGCCGCTATCTGTCGGCCATTCCGGCATTGACCGGCGGGGATTCCGACGGCTTCGCGGCCGTGACCACGATCGACGCCGCGCTGCGCTACAAGCTCTCGTCGCGGATCACTTTGACCGCCGATTTCGTCAACCTGACCGACGCCGTGATCCGCCAGTTCATCGACCGCAGCGAGATCCCCAACTACCAGCACCGTACGGGTCGCGACGTCCGAGTAGGTCTACGCTTCCGATATCGCTAGGGCTGCTCGTCCAAGGCGAAGATGCGGCGCATGGCGATCCACTTCTCGCCGTCCACGGCGCTCGGCAGCGGTTGTTGAAACTCCCACATCAGACGCTCCCAGGCCTGAACGTCCTCCGAGCCCATGTCGGCGGCGGCCTTGGCCTCGGGTGAGAAGTCCGGCCCGACCTCCATGATCATGAAAAGACGGCTTTCGACGCGCCAGATCTCCATGGCCAGGATGCCGGCGTCCCGGATCGAACGGACGACCGCCGGCGGCACGGCGCCGGGCGCATGCCAGGCCTCGTAACGCTCGATCAGGGCCGGATCGTCCCGCAGGTCGAGAGC
This sequence comes from Caulobacter sp. Root343, assembly GCF_001425745.1. Classification (GTDB taxonomy): domain Bacteria; phylum Pseudomonadota; class Alphaproteobacteria; order Caulobacterales; family Caulobacteraceae; genus Caulobacter. The sequence goes on from NZ_LMDF01000007.1 coordinate 845,230, forward strand.
GAGGCAATGGCGAACCGATTTCATGAGCCTTGTCCTTGAGTTATTCCGACGACCTAACCGATCCGCCGTCGTGGTATGAAGGCGCCCTCCGCCTAGGCCGTCGGGCGGATCTCACTGGTGATCTCGGCCGCGGCCTTCTGCAGATCCGCGATGGTCTCGGGCATCGGGATCGCCGACGGAGTGTCGACATAGGGGCAGGTCAACGCCGCCGCGACGCCGTCGGGCCCGTAGATCGGCACCGACAGATCGACCACGGCCTTGGTCACATAACTGTCGGCGCGGACATAGCCATCGTCGCGCGCCTTGGCGGCCTCGGCCTCGAACCGCTTCCAGGTCGCGACCGTCACGCCAGCCCTCAGCTCTTCGCCCCAGCGTCGACGTTCGCTCTCCGTCTGGAAGGCGTACAGCACCAGGCCCGAGGTCGCCTGGACGATCTTGCGCCGATAGCCGACGCGGACCGAAAACCCCTGATCTCCCGGCGCCTCGACGCGGGCGACCACCACCATCTGGTCGCCGCTGGCGACGGCCAGGTGACAGGACTGGCCGATCCGCGGACAGACGGCGCGCATGGTCGGCAAGGCCGCTTCAAGAAGGTCCTTGGCTGGCGCGCGGGCCATGCCCAGGGCGAACAGTTTATTGGTCAGGATCAGACCGTCCTCGTCGGCGGCGCGTCCGACATAGCCCCGCGCCTCCAGCACCTGAACCATGCGGAACAGCTCGCTGGATGAGCGCTCGAGGGCGCTAGAGATCTGCGTCAGGGTCAGGCCGCCGCGATTGGCGGCCAACAGTTCCAGCACGTCGAGGCCCTTTTCGAGGGCCGGCGCGCGATAGTCTCGCTTCTTGGCGCGGGTGTCGGACATAGATCGCCTATAGCCGATAGAATCGGCGCGCCGTCTCGCCGAATACCCGGGCGTGATCGGCGGGCGGGACCCAGGTCGCGCAGAGCGCGCGCCAGGCGGCGTAGTCGCCGGCCAGGTTCAGCACCGGCCAGTCGCTCCCCCACATCAGGCGGTCAGGACCGAAGACCTCCAGCAGATGCGCGGCATAAGGCGCGACGGCGTCGGCGGTCGGCGCGTCGCCGGCTTCGGTCAGCAGGCCCGACAGCTTGCAGTGGACACCCGGCAGCTCGGCCAGGGCGACGATCTGGTCGCGCCAAGGATCCGGACGCCCCTCGCCGATCTCAGGCTTGGCGCCATGATCCACAACGAGACGCAGATCCGGCCAGCGGCGGACGAGCGTCAGAATGTGCGGCAGATGGCGCGGCTTGATCAGCGCGTCGAACGCCAGGTCGGCCGCGATCATCGCCGCGATGGCGGGCTCCAGCGCCGGGTCGAGGATCCAGTCGCCCGGCAGGTCCTGCAACATCGGCCGCAGGCCCTTGAGGCGCGGATTCCTCGCCAGGAAGCCTATCCGCGCCGGCGCGTCCGGCGCGGTGAGATCGGTCCAACCGACGACGCCCACCGCCAGCGGGTCGGCGGCCGCGACTTGCAGCAGCCATTCGGTGTCGCGCGCGCTGGGCTGTGACTGCACGAGAACGACACCGGAAAGATCCGACGAAGCAGAGGCTTCCGCCAGATCCTTCAGGTCAAAATTTCGATAGATCGCCGCGAGGTCCGGTATCGGCCACGCGTGGTCGTTCTCGCCGAGCCGCCAGATGTGGCAGTGGGCGTCGATCAGCACGACACGATGGCCTTGATCACGCCGGCCGAGGGCTCCATCCAGCTCGGCAGGGCGCCCGCGAGATCCTTCAGCGCGGCCTTGTGGGTATTGAGCGCCGCCGTCGGCACCTGCCCGGCCTTGATCGCCGCAAGCACGTGATCGAAGTCCTCGATCGTGGCGTTGCGGCTAGCCAGCAGCGACATCTCACGCTTGTGGAACTCAGGATCCGAGAAGGTGATGTCGGCCGAGACCACCGAGATCAGCACGTAGGTCCCGCCGTGGCCGACATAGGCAAAGCCCTGCTGCATGGCTGCGGCGCTGCCGGTGGCGTCGAACACCACGTCGAAGAAGGCGCCCCCCGTCAGGTCCGAGAGCGCGGCAGGCGTCGCGTCGCTCAAGGCGACGACGTGATCCGCCCCCAGGTGCTGGCGGCAGAACACCAGGCGATCGGCGCGCGCGTCCAGCACGGTGACCTTGGCGCCGGCAAGCTTGGCGAACAGGGTCGCGGCGATACCGATCGGCCCCGCCCCCACCACCAGCACCGACTGACCGGGCTCGATCCTGGCGCGGCGAACCGCGTGGGCGCCGATGGCCAGGAACTCGACCATCGCGGCCTCGTCCAGGCCGACCCCTTCGATCCTGCGCACGAACCCGGACGGCACCGCCAGAAACTCGCAAAGCCCGCCATCCATGTGGACGCCCAGGACGCGGATGTTCACGCAACAGTTGGGCTTGCCTTTGTCGCAGGCCGGACAAGCTCCGCATGACAGATAGGGCATGACATAGGCGTGGTCGCCCTCGGCCAGGCCGCTTCCGGCCGGCGCCGAAACCACCTCGCCCGACAGCTCGTGGCCCATCACCCGCGGATAGCTCAGGAAAGGCTGGGTGCCGCGATAGATGTGCATGTCGGTGCCGCAGATCCCGACCCGGCGGACGCGCAGCAGCACCTCGTCAGGTCCGGGCTCCGGCGTCGGTCGCCGCTCGACCCGCAGATCGCCCGGTGCGGCGCAGACCAGCACATCCATCAGGGGTGACGACATCAATGACCTCCGACCAACACGGCGTCGCGGGCGCTGACGTCACGCCGGGGCGCGGTCATGCCGAACAGCCCGACCACGGCGAAGCAGGCGCACGGCACCAGGATCGCGAAGCGGATGGCGCTGGCGTCGGAGATCCCGCCCATCAGGGCCGTCAGGACGGCGCCGCCGATGATGCTCATGACCAGGAACGACGAGCCGGTCTTGGTCAGCGGCCCCAGCCCCTTCAGCGAACTGGCGAAGATGGTCGGGAACATGATCGACATGAAGAAGCTGGTCGAGGCCAGGGCCAGCAGGCCCAGGTGACCGCCGACGGTCACGGCGACCAGGGTCAGACCGACATTGACGACCGCGAACAGCGCCATCAGACGCGAGGGATCAACGCGGCTCATCAGGGCCGTGCCCGTGAAGCGCCCGGCCATGAACCCGACCAGCGACCATGAGAGATAGGCCGCGGCGGTCTTCTCGCCCATGCCCGGAACCTGGTCCTGAGCGTAACGGATCATATAGCTCCACACCCCGACCTGGGCGCCCACATAGAAGAACTGGGCGGCGACGCCGAACAGGAAGCGCGGCCGCGCGAACAGGCCCAGGATCGGCCTGTCGACGTGCTCCTGATGCTGATCCTCGGCCGTTGGCCGGCTGGCCTGGGGCGGAAAGCGGGTGATCGCCACCAGCACCGCCCAGATCAGCACCACCGCGGCGATGATCAGGTACGGCAGCTGGGTCGACTGAGCCTCAGTCGCCTGGAACGCCGACAGCTGCTCCGGCGACATGGCCGCGAACTGGGCCTTGGTCGGCTCGACGCCCGAAAGGATGAACTGGCGCCCGACGACCACCGCGGTGATCGAGCCCAGCGGGTTGAAGGCTTGGGCCAGGTTCAGGCGCTGCTCGGCCTTGGCCGGATCGCCCAACACGGTGATCAGAGGATTGGCCGAGGTCTCGAGGAAGGCCAGGCCCGAGGCGATCACGAACAGGGCGGACAGGAAGAACTCATAGCGACGCAGCTCGGCGGCTGGCCAGAACAGCAGGGCGCCGATTCCGAACAGGACCAGGCCGACGATCACCGCGGCCTTGTAGCCATAGCGGCGCATCAGCAGGCCGGCCGGCAAGGCCAGGAAGAAATAGCCGAGATAGAACGCCGACTGCACCAAGCCCGACCGCAGGTCGGTCAGGAAGAAGGCCTTCTTCAGGTGGGGGATCAGCACGTCGTTGAGATTGTTCGCCACGCCCCAAAGAAAGAACAGCGCGACGATCAGCACCATTGGCGCCCATTCCGCGCGCCGGCTCGAACCTTGAGTCATGAGTGTTTCCTCCGGCCGCCCTCTGGCGGAGCGCCTTCCGAATGGACATCATATATGAAGTAGATCGTCAAATATGAAAATCCAAAACACCCGCTTAAGGAGGCGATCGGCGTTGTCATAACAAGCGCCGATCGACACTATGGTAACGAGCACGGGAGCGGATTCTGACCCTTCGGCGACGACAGTCCTGGATGAAAAGCATGGCGGCGCTGGCTGTCATGCTGATGGCGCTCGTCGTCGCCCAGGCGCCGGTCACCCAGGTCGATCACTGGCTGCACGCCGCCGGCCGGGCGCATGTCGCCACGCCGCTGACCAGCGCCCTGCTCGACGAACATCATGATCACGGTAGAGGCCAGGGCGACGTCGCGGCTCAAGACGGCGATCAGCCCGACGGCTCCGCCGCACCGCCTTTTCCGCACCACCACCACGACGCCCCTTCGGCCGTAGCCCTACCGCCCTCGCCCATCATGACGGCGCTGTGGTCGTCGCCCGCTGAGCTGACGCCCTCGGCGTCCAGCAGCCCGCCCGGCGCGCCAGCCTCGCGCCAGGACCGTCCTCCCAGGATCACTCTCGAACACCTCGCCTGACGGCGCGGCCAGGCGGCTGCGCCCGCTTAAACGTTCGAGAGAGATCCCATGCCTATCCCCATCGCCAACCGTGGTGCGCCACGGTCCTGGCTGCTGGCGGCGACCCTCGCCGCCCTGCCCCTCCTTGCTCACGCTGAACCGCTGCCGCTTTCCCAAGCCCTGACGCGCGCCTTGTGGGCCGATCCCACCCGGCTTGCTTTCACGGCTCGACAGGACGCCGCTCACGCCGCCGAGCGCCAGGCTAACCGCAAGCCCAACCCCACACTCGGCCTCGAGGTCGAGGACTTCGCCGGAACCGGCGCCTACGGCCTGATCGATCGGACCCAGGCCACCGTCTCGTACCAGCAGGTCGAGGAGCGTGGCGGCAAACGCCAGGCCCGCGCGGCCGTGGCGCGCGGCGAGGCGGCCGTGGCCAAGGCCCGCCGCGAGGTCGCGGTTCTCGACCTCCTCCACGAGGTGGAGCTGGCCTGGATCGACGCCGCCGCCGCCGAGAGCCGGACGCGCGTCGCCCAGGAACGTCTCGTCCTCGCCGAGCGCACCGCCACCGAGGTCGGCCGCAGGGTTCGGGCCGCACGTGACCCGCTGTTCGCCGGCGCCCGCGCGCAAGCCCAGCTGGCCGAAGCCCGCCTCGCCCTCGACCAAGCCAAGGCCGAGGCCGAGGCGGCGCGGCGGCGGCTCTCCGCCTACTGGGACGGCGGCGGGGATTTCGAGATCGATCCGCGTTGGATCGAGGACCTGGCCCCCGCCGACGGCCTCGCGGCCGCGCCAGCGCCGGTCGATCTCGCCGTCGGAGAGACCGAGCGCGCCGCCGCCGAGGCCCGGATCGCACTGGAGAAGGCCAAGGCGGTCCAAGACCCCACCTGGCGGGCCGGCGTGCGTTATCTCAACGACGGCGGCGACGTCGCCTTCGTCGTCGGCGGCTCCATTCCTCTGGCCCGTCACGACACCAACCAGGACGCCATCGCTCGGGCCCGAGCCGAACGCACCGCCGCGGAGGCCGATCTCGCGGCGACACGCACGCTCACCGAACGCCGCATCGCCCGGCTGCAGGCCAGTCTCGCGATCCGCGCCAGCGAAGCGCGACGGCTGGAGGCCGAGATCCTGCCCGCTCAGGCCCAGACCGTCGATCTCGTCCGCGACGGCTTCAACCGAGGCGGCTTCAGCTATCTCGACGTGATCGAGGCCCAGAAAGCCCTGATCGACACCAAGACCCGGCGCCTCGCCGTGCTCGCCGCCTTTCAACGCGACCGCGCCGAGCTGGCCCGCCTGACGGGCGAACACGCAGCCCTCATCCCCTCGGAGACCGCTCGATGACCCGCCGCATCCACGCGCGCCTGGGCGTGCTCGCCATTTGCCTGGCCAGCGCCCTTTCCCTGACCGCCTGCGGCGAGCGGTCCAAGCCCGCCGAGACCGAAGGCCATGTCGCGAAAGCCGGCGACTACGAGCGCGGTCCCCATCGCGGCCGCATGCTCCGTGACGGTGACTTCGCCCTGGAGGTCACGATCTTCGAGGACGGGGTCGAGCCGGAATTCCACGTCTACGCCTATCGCAAGGACAAACCGGTCGCGGCTAAGGACGTCCAGCTGTCGATCGAGCTTTCACGCCTGGACGGCGAAGTGAACCGCTTCGCGTTCACCCCGGTGGAGGACTATCTGCGCGGCGGCGGCGTGGTGCATGAACCGCACTCGTTCGACGTCAAAGTGGCCGCGACCTCTCAGGGTCAGGCCTACCGCTGGGGCTACGCGTCCCATGAGGGCCGCACCAGCTTCTCGGCGGCCGCCGCCCAGGCTGGTGGTGTCAAAACCGAGGTCGCCGGCGCCGCGCCGATCGCCGAGCTGGTCGACATGGCCGGCCGGGTCGAGATCACGCCGGAGGGCAAGGGCGAGGTCCGCGCCTGGTATCCCGGCCGGATCATGAGCCTGCGTGGCGAACTCGGGCACACGGTGCGCAAGGGCCAGGTCCTGGCTCGCGTCGAGTCCAGCGAGAGCCTGCAGACCTATCCGATCCCTGCCCCGATCAGTGGCGTCATCGTCGAGAAAAACCTCAATGTCGGCGACGTGGCCGGCGAACGGGCGATCTTCGTGATCGCCGACCCGACCAAGCTGCACGCCGAGTTCCTGGTCTATCCGCGCGACGCCGAGAAGGTCCGGGTCGGTCAGCCGGTCGAGGTGCGCAGCCTGTCGGGCGACACCAAGCTGATGGCCAAGGTCGAGGCGGTGCTGCCGACCGCCGACCTGGTCAGCCAGACCCTGGTGGCTCACGTCCACCTGCCGGGCGGCGCGTCCAGCGCCTTCCGGCCCGGCATGGGCGTCGAAGGCGCGTTCCAAGTCGGCGTCCGGACCGCGCCGCTGGCGGTGCGGACCAAGGCCCTCCAGCGCTTCCGCGACTTCCAGGTCGTCTTCGTCAAGGTGCGCGACACCTATGAAGTCCGGATGCTGGAACTGGGCCGCCAGACGCCCGAATGGACCGAGGTGCTGGGCGGCCTGAAGCCCGGCTCTGAATATGTCACCGACGGCGCCTTCCTCATTAGCGCGGACATCGAAAAGTCCGGCGCGGGTCACGACCACTAAGGAGGCGACCATGCTCGAACGCATCATCGCCGCTTCGATCCGGCTTCGCTGGATCGTGCTGGCGCTCATCGCCGTCACGGCTGTCATCGGCGTCTGGAGCTTCCAGCGCCTGCCGATCGACGCCACGCCGGACATCACCAACGTCCAGGTGCAGATCAACACCGAGGCCCCGGGCTTCTCGCCCCTGGAGGCCGAGCAGCGGATCACCTTCCCTGTCGAGACGGCGATCGCCGGCCTGCCGGGCCTGCAATATACCCGCTCGGTCTCGCGCTATGGCCTCAGCCAAGTCACCGTCGTCTTCAAGGACGGGACCGACATCTACTTCGCCCGCCAGCTGGTGGGCGAGAGGCTGCAATCGGCCGGCAACCAATTGCCGACCGGCCTGAACCCGGAGATGGGCCCGATCTCCACCGGCCTGGGCGAAATCTTCATGTACACGGTCGAGGCCAAGCCGGGCGCGCGGCGGCCCGACGGCAAGGCCTGGACACCGGAGGATCTGCGCACTCTGCAGGACTGGGTGATCCGCCCGCAGCTGCGCAACACGCCCGGCGTCACCGAGGTCAACACCATCGGCGGCTTCGAGCGGCAGTATCACGTCACGCCCCTGCCTGAACGGCTGTCCGCCTATGGCCTGACCATGGCCGACGTCGCCGGAGCCCTGGGACGCAACAACGCCAATGTCGGGGCCGGATACCTTGAACGCTATGGCGAGCAGTACCTGGTCCGCGTGCCCGGCCAGGCGACCGGCGTGGAGGATCTCCGCGCCGTCATCGTCGCCAGCCGCAACGGCGCGCCGATCCGTGTCGCGGACGTCGCCGACGTCGGCCTTGGCCAAGAACTGCGCACCGGCGCCGCCACCGAGGACGGCCGTGAGGTGGTGCTGGGCACGGTCATGATGCTGGTCGGCGAGAACAGCCGCACCGTGGCCCGGGCGACGGCGGAGCAGCTTGAGCAGGCCGCCAAGGCCCTGCCGCCCGGGGTCACGGCCCAGGCCGTCTACGACCGCACCAACCTGGTCGACCGGGCTATCGCCACGGTCGAGAAAAACCTGATCGAAGGCGCGATCCTGGTGATCGTGGTGCTGTTCCTGCTGCTGGGCAACATCCGCGCAGCCCTGATCACGGCGGCCGTCATCCCGTTGTCGATGCTACTGACCATCACCGGCATGGTCCAGACCAAGGTCTCGGGCAATCTGATGAGCCTAGGGGCGCTGGACTTCGGCCTGATCGTCGACGGCGCGGTGATCATCGTCGAGAACTGCTTGCGCCGGCTCGGCGAGGCCCAGCACCGCGAGGGTCGGCTTCTGTCCCGCGACGAGCGGTTCGGTCTGGTCGGCAGCGCCGCCAGCGAGGTGATCCGGCCCTCGCTGTTCGGGGTGCTGATCATCACCCTGGTCTACGTGCCGATCTTTGCCCTCACCGGCGTCGAGGGGAAGATGTTCCACCCGATGGCCATCACGGTCGTGATCGCCCTGACCGCCGCTTTGGTGCTGTCCCTTACCTTCGTCCCCGCCGCGGTCGCCTTGTTCGTCACCAGCAAGGTCGAGGAGAGGGAAAGCCCGATCATGCGTGGCGCACGGCGGCTTTACGAACCGGCGCTGGAGATCGCGCTGCGCCTGCGCGTGGCCTTCGTGGCCGGGGCCGTCGTCCTGGTGGCGATCGCCGCCTTCGCCGCCTCGCGGATGGGCTCGGAATTCGCGCCCAGTTTCGACGAAGGCGACATCGCGATGCACGCGCTGCGCATCCCCGGTACGAGCCTCTCGCAGGCCGTCGCCATGCAGACAGCGCTGGAGGCCAAGATCAAGACTCTGCCCGAGGTCGACCGGGTCGTGGCCAAGATCGGCACCGCCGAGGTCGCCACCGACCCCATGCCGCCCTCGGTGGCCGACACCTTCATCATGCTGAAGGACCGCAAGGACTGGCCTGACCCGCGCAAGCCGCGCGGCCAGCTGGTGAGCGAATTGCAGGCCGTCGTCGCCAAGGTTCCGGGCAACAACTACGAGTTCACCCAGCCGATCCAGATGCGGTTCAACGAGCTGCTGTCGGGCGTGCGGGCGGATGTGGCGGTCAAGGTGTTCGGCGACGATCTCGACAAGCTGCTGGAGATCGGCAAGTCGATCGGGACCGTGGTCGAGGGCGTCGACGGCGCCCAGGACGTCGGGGTCGAGCAGGTCACCGGCCTGTCGGTCCTGCAAATCACGCCCGACCGCGCCGCCCTCGCCCGCTTGGGCCTGAATGTCGACGACGTCCAGTCGGTCGTCGCCACCGCCATCGGCGGCACGGTTACCGGCCAGGTGTTCGAGGGCGACCGGCGCTTCGACGTGGTCGTGCGCCTGCCCGAAGCGGTGCGTGGCAAGGTCGATGATATCGGCCGGCTGCGCATCCCCCTCCCCGGCTCCATCGACCAGCCGCGCGGTTTCGTGCCGTTGCAGGACGTGGCCAAGATCGAGACGGTGATCGGCCCGAACCAGATCAGCCGCGAGGACGGCAAGCGCCGGGTCGTCGTCACGGCCAACGTCCGCGGCCGCGACCTGGGTTCGTTTATCAACGAGGTCCAACAAAAGGTCGGGGCCGAGGTCGAACTACCGACCGGTTACTGGATCACCTATGGCGGGACGTTCGAGCAGCTGATCTCGGCGGCCAAGCGTTTGCAGCTGGTCGTCCCGGCGGCCCTGCTGCTGATCTTCGGCCTGCTCTACGTCCTGTTCCGATCGGTGAAGGACGCGGCGATCGTGTTCTCGGGCGTGCCGTTGGCCCTGACCGGCGGCGTCGCGGCGTTGTTGATGCGGGATCTGCCGCTGTCGATCTCCGCCGGCGTCGGCTTCATCGCCCTGTCGGGCGTGGCGGTGCTGAACGGGGTGGTGATGGTCAGCTTCATCCGCACATTGCGAGCGGAGGGGCGCGACCTCGACACGGCCATTCGCGAGGGCGCGCTGACGCGGCTGCGGCCGGTGCTGATGACGGCCCTGGTGGCCAGTCTCGGCTTCGTGCCGATGGCCTTCAATGTCGGAGCGGGCGCCGAGGTCCAGCGGCCCTTGGCCACCGTGGTGATCGGCGGGATCCTGTCGTCGACCGTGCTGACCCTGCTGGTGCTGCCGGCGCTGTACAGGTTGGCGAACGCGGTCAGGCCCGGTTCGCGATAGGCGAAGGCGCGGCGCTGGCGGGGTCCGCCAGCGCCGCGTTTCTTTCTTACTCCACGGCCACGACGACGACCGACTTGGACGGGATGTCCAAAGTCAGCGTGCCGCCCGAGAGCTTGGCGCCCTTGAACGCTACCGGCGCGACGGCGGGCTTGGCGCCGAAGGCGTTCATCGCGTCCATCTTGTCGGCGGTCATCACCTGGCCCGACACAGACTTGGCCTTCAGCGTTCCCAGCGCAACGCTCAGCTTGATGCTGTCGTCCGGCGACATGTTGGCCACCGCCACATAGGTCTTGCCGTCAGCGCCCTTGGCCGCCGAGGCGTTGAACGCCGGGATCTTCGTCCCCGCCACGTCGATCTCCGGCGCGGTGACGTCCAGCGGGATCGCCGTCGAATCCTGGAACGGCAGGTACATCTTGTAGGCGTAGTAGGTCGGGGTCAGGACGATCTGGTCGTCTTTGGTCAGGATCATCGCCTGCAGAACATTGATGGTCTGCGCGATGTTCGTCATCTTCACCCGGTCGGTATAGTGGTGGAAGATGTTGAAGTTGGCCGCCGCCACCACGCCGTCGCGCAGGGTGTTCAGCTGGTAGAGGTGCCCCGGATTGGTGCCCGACTCGACGTCGTACCAGGTGCCCCATTCGTCGACATAAAGACCGATCCGCTTCTTCGGATCGTTCTTGTCCATGACGGCGACGTGCTGCTTGATCAGGCTGTCCATACGCAGGGTCTGGGCCATGGTCTTGCCCCAGGCCGCCCTGTCGAAGCCGGTCGCCGCGCCCTTCTTGTCCCAGTTGCCGGTCGGCAGGGTGTAGTAGTGCAGCGAGATGGCGTCCATGAACCGGCCGGCGTTCTTGGTCACCACGTCGGTCCAGTTGACGTCGGAGGAGTTCGCGCCCGAGGCGACGCGCGCGGCCGGATTGTCGGTGTTCTTGTGGAAGAAGGCCGAGAAGCGGCGGTACTCGTTGGCGTAGTACTCCGGCGTCATCTCGCCGCCGCAGCCCCAGCTTTCGTTGCCGATGCCGATAAACGGAACCTTGTACGGCTTGTCACGGCCGTTGGCGCGGCGCTCCTGAGCCAAGGTGTCGTCGCCCGGCGAGGTCATGTACTCGATCCACTCGCGCATCTCGGTCGGGTCGGACGACCCCATATTGACGGAGACATACGGATCGGCGCCGACCTGTTCGGCGAAGTCCATGAATTCATGGGTGCCGAACGCGTTGGTCTCGGGCGAGCCGCCCCACCAGTTGTTCTTGCGCGACGGACGCTTGGAACGCTCACCGACGCCGTCGCGCCAGCGGTATTCGTCGGCGAAGCAACCACCCGGCCAGCGGATCACCGGCGTCTTGATGTCCTTCAGCGCGGTGACCACGTCGGTGCGGATGCCGCGAATATTGGGGATCTTGGAGTCCGGCCCGACCCACACACCGCCATAGATGCCAGCGCCCAGATGCTCGGAGAACTGGCCATAGATGTAGCGGGAAATCGGCGCGCCAGGCTGATCGGCCTTCAGCGTCGCAGCCGCGGTCAGCTCGGCGGCCTGAACCACCCCCTGCGCGCTCGCCGCCATCGCCAGCAGCGCGACCGCCGCGCTCAGGAACCTCTTGGCCTTGGCCATGCTCTTTTCCCTCCGAAACTCACGGGGAGCTGTAGCCGCTCCCTGAACGTCTTTGCCGTCACGCTCAGCGGACGACCGGCCCCGCGACGCGAGACCTCATGGCGCGACTTGGTAGCAGGCTTAGTTTTGTCCTACAATAACCGACGGTCCGCTGGTGGTCCTATCTTGTGGGATCCCGAGCCTCGCTTGAGCTTGAGCGCAAACGCTCTTCTCCACTCCACATCGCCGCCTCTTGCATTGACGCTTCGGCGCGGCCCATATACTCGGACAAAAGATCGAGAGCAGCCCAAAGCCGCCGCAGCCCGCGCCTAACCGCGACCGACGAAGAGGAAACGATGCCCTCCATTCCCCAAAGCGCGCCCCACGGGACCTCGGCCACGGCCACGGACGCCCTTCAGCCGCGCTACGGCTCGGCCCTGAGTCTGCTGGCCAGCCTGTTCTTCATGTGGGGTTTCATCACGGTCATCAACAACACGCTGCTGCCGCACCTGCGTAGCGTGTTCGTGCTCGACTACACCCGTACGACCCTGATTGAGTCGGTTTGGTTCATCGCCTATTTCGTCGCCTCCATCCCCTCGGCCAAGCTGATCGAACGGATCGGCTACCAGAAGGCGATCGTCATCGGCCTGCTGGGCATGGCGGTCGGCGCGGCCATGATGGTTCCGGCGGCCATTCTCACCTCCTACGCCTTGGTCCTGACGGCGCTGTTCGTGATCGCCAGCGGCATCACCCTCTTGCAGGTGGCGGCCAACCCCTATGTGGCGGTGATCGGCCCGCCCGAGACCGGCTCGGCGCGGCTGAACCTGGTCCAGGCGTTCAACTCGCTGGGCACCACCCTGGCCCCGCTGTTCGCCGGCTACCTCATCCTAGGCCGGTCCAAGAGCGGCACGGCCCACACCGGCGTCGCCCTGACCGCCGCCGAGCGTCATGCCGACGCCCAGTCGGTGATCCTGCCGTATGTGATCGTGGCGATCGCCCTGGTGCTGCTGGCCTTGGTTATGGGCCGGGTGAAGCTGCCGGCCATTGGCCAGGCGAACCAGCGCACTTCGCGCGAGGGCCGCAAGAGCCTGTCGCTGTGGACCCATCGCAACCTGGTCTGGGGCGTGCCGGCGATCTTCATCTACCTGATCGCCGAAATCGGCGTGGCCAACCTGTTCATCAACTTCGTCTCGCAGCCGAACATCGCGGCGATCACCCACGAGGAGGCGTCGCGCTACCTGGCCATCCTGTGGGGCGGCATGATGGTCGGCCGGTTCCTGGGCAGCGTGCTGATGCGCCGCTTCGCCGCCGAGCACGTGCTGGCCGCCTTCTCGATCGGCGCGTTCGTGGTGATGCTGATCACCACCTTCGCCCACGGGCCGGTGGCCATGTGGTCGCTGATCGCGGTCGGCTTCTTCCACTCGATCATGTTCCCCACGATCTTCACCCTGGGGATCAAGGGCCTGGGTCCGCTGACCGAGGAAGGCTCGGGCCTGCTGATCATGGCCATCGCCGGCGGCGCCCTGGTCATCGTCCAGGGCTGGCTGGCCGACACCTTCGGTCTGCAATGGTCGTTCCTGCTGACGGCGGCCTGCGAGGTCTATGTCCTGTTCTACGCGCTGTGGGGCTCCAAGCCCACCAACGCCTTGCCCGACCCGCACGTCGAATAAGAGATCCGCCATGACCCGACTGTCGCGCCGAACGGCTTTGAAAACGGGGGCCGCGATCGGCGCCGCGAGCCTGGCCATGCCCGCCATCGCCTCGGAACCCGCCGGCAAGCTCACCAGCTTCCCGCTGTCGCAGGTGCGGCTGAAGCCATCGCGGTTCCTGACCGCGCAGGAGACCAACCAGCGCTACCTGCTGTCGCTGGAGCCCGACCGTCTGCTGCACAACTTCCGCGCCGGCGCGGGCCTTCAGCCCAAGGGCGAGGTCTATGGCGGCTGGGAGAAGGCGGGCATCGCCGGCCACAGCCTGGGCCATTACCTGTCAGCCGTGTCGCTGATGTGGGCCCAGACCGGCCAGCCCGAATTCAAGCGTCGCGCCGCCTACATCGTCGAGGAGCTGGCGGCCTGCCAGGCGGCGAACGGCGACGGCTACGCGGGCGGCACGACGGTCGAGCGCGGCGGCAAGACGGTCGATGGCAAGGTCGTCTACGAGGAGATCCGCGCCGGCAAGATCGACACCTCGGGCGGGCTGAATGCCGGCTGGGTGCCGATCTACACCTATCACAAGGTCCTGGCCGGGGCGCTGGACGCCCACGCCCTCTGCGACGATCCCAAGGCCCTGGCGGTCGCCATCGGCCTGGCCGACTATCTGGGCCGGATGTTCGAAGCGCTGGACACCGCCCAGGTCCAGACCGTGCTGCGCATCGAGCACGGCGGCATCGTCGAGAGCTTCGCCGAGCTTCACGCCCGCACCGGCCAGGCGCGCTGGCTGGACCTGGCCCGCCGCGTCCAGCATGAGGACATCGTCGCGCCGCTGGCCGAGGGTCGCGACGACCTGGCCGGCAAGCACGCCAACACCCAGATCCCCAAGCTGATCGGCGAAGCCCGGCTCTACGAGACCGGCGGCGACGCCCGCGCGGCCAAGGCGGCGATGTTCTTCTGGGAGACCGTCGTTGACGACCATTCCTACGTCATCGGCGGCAATTCGGAGTTCGAGCACTTCGGCCCGCCGCGAAAGCTGTCGACGCGCCTGGGCCAGCAGACCTGCGAGTGCTGCAACAGCTACAACATGCTGAAGCTGACCCGGCATCTCTACGCCTGGTCCGGCGAGGCCCGCTATTTCGACCTCTACGAACGCGCCCACCTGAACCACATCCTGTCGCAGCAGGATCCCGACACCGGGATGTTCACCTATTTCTCGCCGCTGGCCTCGGGCTATGCGCGCGGCCACTCGACGCCGACCGATTCGTTCTGGTGCTGCGTCGGGACCGGCATGGAGAACTATTCCAAGCTGGGCGACAGCATCTTCTGGCGCGACGGCGATGGCGTGCGGGTCAACCTCTATTACCCGTCGACGCTGGACTGGACCGAGAAGGGCCTGAAGCTCGAGATCGACACCGACTTCCCGTACGACGACCAGGTATCGCTGACGGTGACCAAGGCGCGGTCGGCCACGACGGTCTCGCTGCGGATCCCCGGCTGGTGCGCCAAGCCGTCGGTAAAGGTCAATGGTCGCGTCCGCGCCACCACGCCGAAGAACGGTTACGTCGCGCTCACCCTGCGCGCCGGCGACGAGGTGACGTTGACCCTGCCGATGTCGCTACGGACGGAAGCTATGCCGGATGATCCGGACCTGATCGCCTTCCTGAGCGGGCCCTTGGTCCTCGCCGCCGATCTCGGTCCGGCCGAGCAGCCTTGGGACAGCTTCGATCCGGTGGTGATCGATGCGGCGGGCGCGCCGCCGCTGGTTCCGGTCGCGGGACCGCAGCGGTTCACGCTCGCCGAGCATGGCAGGCCGCAAGGTCTGCAGTTGCGCCCCTATTTCGAGCAGCACCACAATCGCACCGCGGTCTATTTCCGCCGCCTGACGCCCGCGCGGTGGGCGAGCGTGGAGCCGGCGCTGGTCGCCGAGGCCAAGGCCCGCGCCGACATCCGCGATCGCACGGTCGACATCATCCGCTTCGGCGAACAACAGCCCGAGGTCGACCACAATCTGAAGGCCAGCGCGGGCACTCAGGACACGGGCAACCTGACGGTCCGCAGCCGGATCTTGAACAAGGGCTCGATCGCGTTCGAGATGGCGACCGCGCCAGGTCCGCTGACCTTGCAGGTCACCTATGACGGCTCGGCGCGGAACAAGGACTTCAGGGTCCTGGTCGAGGGCCAGGAAGTGGCGCACGAAACCCTAGCGGGTGAGCGCACCGCGACTCTGAACGTGAAGACCTACGCCCTTCCCCAGGCCCTGACCGACGGCCGGAGCAAGGTCACGGTGCGGTTCGAGATGGCCGCCAACCAATGGGCGGCCGTCTTCGAGGCTCGCCTGTTCAAGCAAGCCGAGGCGCGCACCTAGCGCGCCTCGCTAAGCTCTTAGTGGTTGTCGCGCGGCAGGCCCTTGGTCTGGGCGATGCGCTGATACTTCACGGCCGGCTCGAGCACCGCGCCGGTCTCCATCTGGCCGACAACGGCGCGCTGCATCTCCTGCCACGGCGTCTGGCTTTCCGGATAGGCGAAGCCGCCGGCCGCTTCGAGCGCCTTGCGCCGCTCGACGATCTCCGACGGCGAGACCAGAACGTCGACCCGCGACTTGCGCAGGTCGAACCGCACCTTGTCGCCGCTCTTCAGCAAGGCGAGGCCGCCGCCGGCCGCCGCCTCCGGCGAGGCGTTGAGGATCGACGGCGAGCCCGAGGTTCCCGACTGGCGACCGTCTCCGATGCAGGGCAGCTGGTGGATGCCCTGTTTGATCAGGTAGTTGGGCGCGCGCATGTTCACGACCTCGGCCGCGCCCGGATAACCGATCGGGCCAGCGCCGCGCATGAACAGGATCGAATTGGCGGTGATGCCGACCGACGGATCGTCGATCCGGCGGTGGTAGTCCTCCGGCCCGTCGAACACGATCGCATCGCCCTCGAAGGCTTCCGGATCGTCCGGGTTCGACAGATAGCGGTCGCGGAACTCCTTGGCGATCACGCTGGTCTTCATGATGGCCGAGTTGAACAGGTTGCCGCGCATGACCACGAAGCCGGCGCGCTCGACCAGCGGCCGCGAGAACGGACGGATGACATCCTCGTCCTCGATCGGGGTCCCGCGATACTGCTCGCCGATGGTCTGGCCGGAGACGCACTTGGCGTCCTCGCGGATCAGGCCCTGCTCGATCAGCTGACCGAACACCGCGGGCACGCCGCCGGCGCGGTAATAGTCCTCGCCCAGATATTCGCCGGCCGGCTGCAGGTTGACCAGCAACGGCACCTCCTCGCCGGTCTGCTGCCAGTCGTCGATCGACAGTTCGACGCCGACGTGGCGCGCCAGGGCGTTCAAGTGGATCGGGGCGTTGGTCGAGCCGCCGATCGCCGAGTTGACGACAATGGCGTTCAGGAACGCCTCGCGGCTCAGGATGTCCGACGGCTTGAGATCCTCGTGGACCATGTCGACGATGCGCAGGCCGGTGCGGTAGGCGTTTTCCTGACGGTCGCGATACGGCGCGGGAATCGCCGCCGAGCCGGGCAGCGACATGCCCAGGGCCTCGGTCAGCGAGTTCATGGTCGTGGCCGTGCCCATGGTGTTGCAGTAGCCGGTCGAGGGGGCCGAGCTGGCCACCAGCTTGATGAAGCCGGCATTGTCGATCTCGCCGGCCGCCAGCAGCTCGCGGGCTTTCCAGACGATGGTGCCCGAACCGGTGCGCTGACCCTTGTGCCAACCGTTCAGCATCGGGCCGACCGAAAGGGCGATGGCCGGGATGTTCACGGTCGCCGCCGCCATCAGACAGGCCGGCGTAGTCTTGTCGCAGCCGATCGTCAGCACCACGCCGTCCAGCGGGTAGCCGTAGAGCAGCTCCACGAGCCCCAGATACGAAAGATTGCGGTCCAGGCCCGCCGTCGGGCGCTTGCCGGTTTCCTGGATCGGATGGACCGGGAACTCCAGTACAATACCGCCGGCGCTGCGAATGCCTTCGCGCACCCGCTCGGCCAGCACCAGGTGATGGCGGTTGCACGGCGACAGGTCCGAGCCGGTCTGGGCGATGCCGATGATCGGGCGGCCAGACTGAAGTTCCTCCAGCGTCAGGCCGAAGTTCAAGTAGCGCTCCAGGTAGAGCGCCGTCATGTCGATATTGTCCGGATTGTCGAACCAGGCGCGCGAACGCAGGGCGCGGGGCGAAACAGGAGGAACGCTCATGACAATCCTTGAAGGCGATAGGCCTTGGCGACGACGGGAGGCGCGACCACCGACAAACGTTTAAACAAGGCGCAGAATCGCGCGCTTGTTCATTCGCGGCATCGCTTTATCGTATTTGTCTGACTATACCGCGCCGTCCGGAGCGTCAATCAGCGCCTGACGCTTTGCGCGTAGGTCCTAAACACCGATCTTCGCCTCCGACACGCCGAGCAAAGGCCTTGTCCGAGGATTTACGACTGGCGTCCCGGACGCCGCTCGATCGCCGCGCGCGTATCGTCCAGCGCCAAGTTGACCAACCGCTCCATCGCCTGGCGCGCCTGATCCGCGCGCCCGGCCGCGATAGCGTCGAAGACCTTCCAATGGTCGGGCATCGGATCGCGGGGCAGTTCGCGATCGCGCTGCTTGAAGATCGTCGTCCAGCGCACGGCCGCGCCGATGCTGCTGCTGAGCGTGCACAGCGGAGCGTTGCGGGTCGCTTCCAGGACGGTGTCGTGGAAGTCGCGGTCGGCCGCCTGTCCAGCTTCCGTGGCCAGGGTCTCGTGCTGCATGGCCACCAGAGCTGCCCGCATCCGCTCGAGCTGCGCATCGTCGCGGCGCTCGGCCGCCAGAGCCGCGGCGGCCGGCTCGACGATCATCCTTAGTTCGTAGAGCTCCTGCAGGAACGCCTCGCTCGGCTCCGATTCGAAAAACCAGGCCAGGACCTCGGGGTCCAGCAAGCTCCAACGGTGACGCGGACTGACTCGGGTTCCCGTCTTGGGCCGGCTCTCGACAAGACCCTTGGCGGCGAGAATCCGGATCGCCTCGCGATAGGCGCTGCGCGAGACATGCAATTTTTCGCTAGCGTCGATCTCGTTGTTCAGCACATCGCCGGGCTGGTGCTGTCCTGAGACGATCGCGATACCCAGGGCTCGCGCGATCGACCCATGGATACGACCGGAGAAGCCTTCCTCACGCTCGGCGTCGGCGCCAGCGCCCGCTTCCTTGGCCTTCGACACGCGTCTTTCGCTCCCTGCGACATCTACCGGCGCCCGTCTTGCGCCTCGGCGGCGACTCTAGCGAGACCAATTGTCCGAGAACAAGCGAATTCGCCCCCACGCCGATATGCGCTTCGACGACGGAGAACGACGCAAATGTACGACGAATCCGACGATCGAACCTGCCGTGATGTCGCGCGGAGGCGTTCAGGGGCGGGTCTTGACCACGCCGACCACGAAACGCCGTTTGACAGACCGGCGCGTCGCGCTATTTGTCAGACTATTATACAGCTTCAGAAGGTCGTTCGCCGTGGTGTTCCGGTTCGTGCAATTGAAGACCTCGGGCGGCGCTCGACAGCTGGCCGCGTTGGACGACTCAGGGCGGGCGCGCAAGGTCGAGGTCGCCGACACTCTCTACGACCTTGCCCAGGCGGCGCTGCGGGTGAACGCCACCCTGGCCGAGGCCGCCCAGGCCCGTCCGCTGGGCGAGGACATCGACATCGCCGCCGCCTTGGCTGAGGGCCGCGTCCTGGCCCCGATCGACCATCCCGATCCCGCGCACTTACAGATGACCGGCACGGGCCTGACCCACCTCGGCTCGGCCGAGGGCCGTGACAAGATGCACAAGGCGGCCCTCGCCCAGAAAGAAGGGGCGGGCGAACAGCTCACCGACTCCATGCGGATGTTCCTGATGGGCGTCGAAGGCGGCAAGCCCGCTCCTGGTCAGGAGGGCGTGCAGCCGGAATGGTTTTACAAGGGCGACGGCGGCCAGTTGGCCGGCCCGGGCCAGCCCCTCACCTCCCCCGCCTTCGCCAAGGACGGCGGCGAAGAACCCGAGATCGCCGGCGTCTATCTGATCGGTCCCGACGGGACGCCGCATCGCCTGGGCTTCTGCCTGGCCAACGAGTTCTCGGACCACGTGATCGAGCGCGGCAACTATCTGTGGCTGGCCCACTCCAAGCTGCGTCAGGCGGCGCTAGGCCCCGAGCTGCTGACCGGCGACCTTCCGGCCGATGTGCGCGGCGCCAGCCGCATCATCCGCGACGGCGCGACCGTCTGGGAAAAGCCGTTCCTGTCGGGCGAAGCGAACATGTCCCACACGATCGCCAATCTCGAGCATCACCACTTCAAGTACGACATCTTCCGCCGGCCCGGCGACGTGCACGTCCACTTCTTCGGCACCGCCACCCTGTCGTTCTCGGAGGGCTTCCAGACGCAGGTCGGCGACGTGTTCGAGATCGAAGCCGCGCCGTTCCGTCACCCGGTCCGCAACCCCCTGGCCCAGGCTGCCGAGCGTCCGGTCACGGTGAAATCGCTGTGACGCCGATTCGTCTCGCGCTGGTTGGCCTGGGCAAGATCGCTCGCGACCAGCACCTGCCGTCCATCGCTGCCGATCCACGTTTCGAGCTGGTCGCCATCGTCAGCCGCAACGCGGAGTTGGACGGTGTCGCCCACTTCACCGCCCTGGCCGACCTGCTGGCCAGCGACGTCGCGATCGACGCGGTCGCCCTGTGCACCCCGCCCCAACCGCGTCACGCCCTGGCGCACCTGGCGCTGGCGGCCGGCAAGCACGTGATGCTGGAAAAGCCCCCCGGCGCCACGCTCAGCGAGGTCGAGGACCTGCGCCTCGCCGCCGCCGCCCACGGCCTGACCCTGCAAACCACCTGGCACTCGCGCTACGCCGCCGGCGTCGAGCCTGCCCGCGCCTGGCTGGCCGAGCGCGCCGTCAAGGCCGTGCGGATCTTCTGGAAGGAAGATGTCCGCGTCTGGCATCCGGGTCAGGACTGGATCTGGGAGGCCGGCGGCCTGGGCGTCTTCGACCCCGCCATCAACGCCCTGTCGATCGTCACCCGGATCCTGCCACGCCCCTTCTTCCTGTCGCACGGCGTGCTGCACGTGCCGGAGAACCGCCAGTCGCCGATCCAGGCCGAGCTCGAATTTCGCGACGCGGCCAACGCGCCGATCCGCGCCGAGCTGGACTTCCTGCAAACCGGCCCGCAAAGCTGGGACATCGAAGTCGACACCGACGACGGCGCCCTGAAGCTGACCAATGGCGGGGCTAAGCTGTGGATCGACGGCCAGTTGATCCATGAAGGGCCTGACCGTGAATATCCTGGGCTCTACGACGCCTTCGCCAAGCTGATCGCCGACGGCGCCAGCGACGTCGACGTCAGTCCGCTACGGCACGTGGCCGACGCCTTCCTGCTCAGCGAGCGGGTCGCCGCGCCGGCCTTCGTCGAATAGACGCCGACAAGAAAAGAACGACAGAGGGAGAAACACCATGAAGCTGAAAACCGTCGCCCTTAGCAGCGCGCTCGCTCTCGTCGCCATCTCGTCGGCGAATGCCGCCGAGCTGTCGCGCAAGCCGTTCGGCAAGACGCCGTCCGGCGAGGCGGTCGAGGCGCTCACCTTGACCAACAGCCATGGCGTCAGCGCCACGGTGATCACCTACGGCGCCACGCTGCAGTCGCTGATCGGGCCGGATCGCGCCGGCAAGAAGGCCGACATCGCGCTCGGCTTCGCCGACGCCGCCGCCTACGCCAAGAACGCCAGCTATTTCGGCGCCTCGGTCGGCCGCTTCGCCAACCGGATCGGCAAGGGCCGCTTCGCTCTCGACGGCAAGACCTACCAGCTGGCGCTGAACAACAATGGGGTCGCCGCCCTGCATGGCGGCGTGAAGGGCTTCGACAAGGTCATCTGGAAGGTGCTGTCGGCCAAGTCCGGTCCGACCGCCTCGGTGACCTTCGGCTATGTCAGCCCCGACGGCGAGGAAGGCTATCCCGGAACCGTGACCGCCACGGCCACCTACGCCCTGGACGAGCAGAACAACCTGACGATCACCTACGGCGCGACGACCGACAAGCCGACTATCGTCAACATGACCAACCACGCGCTGTTCAATGTCGCCGGCGAAGGTTCGGCCGAAGGCGCGATGGGCAACGTTCTGACCATTCCCGCCGACGGCTATACGCCGGTGGACAGCGAGCTGATCCCGACCGGGACCATCACCCCGGTGACCGGCACGCCCTTCGACTTCCGCACGCCCAAGGCCGTCGCGGCGCGGGTCCGCGACGCCCGCGATCCGCAGATGGTCATCGGCCGCGGCTACGACCACAATTACGTGCTGAACGGCAAGGCCGGCGGCGCGCCGCGGCTGGCCGCGCGCCTGGCCGACCCGAAGAGCGGCCGTGTTCTGGAGATCCTCAGCGACCAGCCGGGCATCCAGTTCTATTCCGGCAACTTCATCGACGGGACCATGGTCGGCAAGAGCGGCAAGATCTATCGCCAGGGCGACGGCATCGCGCTGGAGCCGCAGCACTTCCCCGACGCGCCGAACAAGCCGCAGTTCGCGCCAGTGCGCCTGGATCCGGGCCAGACCTATCGCAATGTCATGGTCTTCAGACTGACCGTCGCGAAATAGCCTCGCCTACAGCTTGGTCACGTCGAGAAGCGCCCGGGCGAAAGCCTTGGGCGCTTCTTGCGGCAGGTTGTGGCCGATCCCGCCAGTGATCGTACGGTGCGCATAGCGGCCGACGAACTTCTTGGCGTAGGCGGCCGGATCAGGATGCGGCGCGCCGTTGGCGTCGCCCTCGAGCGTGATGGTCGGGACGGTGATGACCGGCGCCGTCGCCAGCCTCCGCTCCAAGACGTCGTAGCGGGCCTCGCCCTGGGCCAAACCGAGCCGCCAGCGGTAGTTGTGGATCGTGATCGCCACGTGGTCGGGGTTCTGTAGTGACGCCGCCGAGCGCGCGAAGGTCGTGTCGTCGAAGGCCCACTTCGGGGAGGCCAACTTCCAGATCAGCTTGGCGAAGGCTTCGCGGTTCTGCGCGTAACCCAGCTGGCCGCGCTCGGTGGCGAAATAGAACTGGTACCACCAGGACAGCTCCGCCTCGGGCGATAAGGGCTTGGCGCCCGCGGCCTGGCTGCCGATCAGGTAGCCGCTGACGGCGACCAGCGCCCTCACCCGCTCGGGCCATAGCGCCGCGACGATATCGGCCGAGCGCGCGCCCCAGTCGAAGCCACCTAGGATCGCCGTCTTGATCCCCAGCGCGTCCATCAGCGCGACGACATCGCTGGCCAGCGCCGCCGGCTGGCCGTTTCGCATCGTGCCGTCCGACAGGAACCGCGTCTCGCCATAGCCGCGCAGATGCGGCGCGATCACCCGATGGCCGGCCGAGGCCAGGATCGGCATGACCTCCGCGAAGCTGTGGATGTCGTAGGGCCACCCGTGCAGCAGGATCATCACCGGACCGTCGGCCGGGCCAGCCTCGGCGTAGGCGATGTTGAGGTCGCTGGCGTCAACCCGCTTCAGCGCGCCGAAGCCGGCCACGGCGGGCTTGGCGCGCGCCACGCCGGCGAACCCCGTCGCGGCGGACAAGGCCACCGCGGCGGCCAAAAGGCCGCGACGCGAGAAATGGGCTTCGGCTTGAGACGGAATTGGCGACATTGCGGGCCTCATTAATAACGGAACCGATTAGATCGGTAGCGATATATAATCGTGCTCATTCCGCGTCAACTCTTTCCGATTTAATCGGATCCGCTATATATAGAACCAACCAAACTGACCGAGGCTGCCATGAAATCCGACGCTCCCAAGAAGACCGGCGACGTCAAGCTCGCCGACTTCATGTGCTTCGCGATCTATTCGGCGAACCTCGCCTATGGCCGCGCCTATCGCCCGATCCTCGAGGAACTGGGCGTCACCTACACCCAGTGGATCATCATCGTGGCGCTGTGGGAGCAGGACAATCAGACGGTGGGCGGCCTGGGCGAGAAGCTCTTCCTGGAGTCCAATACTCTGACGCCGATCCTGAAGAAGCTGGAAGAACTGGGCTTCCTCAACCGCCGACGGGATCCCGCCGACGAGCGCCAGGTCCTGGTCAATCTGACCGACGCCGGCCGCGCGTTGCGCAACAAGGGCGTGCAGAAGAACCTGGTGGCCGCCTCGGGCCTGACGCCGGAGGAGTTCCAGACCGTCCAAAAGATGGTCGCCCGCCTGCGCGACAACCTGATCGAGCATGCCAAGGACACCAGCGGCGCTTGATGCGGCGCCCGGCGCCGCGATCGCTAGCATCCGGCCGCCATTGCGACATGCTCAGGTCAATCCGCTTGATCCAGGACAGGGCCGACCGTCTGCTGGTCTTCGCTCTCGCGGGAGAGATCGGGCCCAGGCCCGGCGCTGAAGGCGAAACCGCCCCGGAAACGCTCAAGCAGAAGGACCGCGCGAGCTTCTGAACGCTGGAAAGCAGGGCCCGAAACGCCCTCGCCGAAGGAGCAAGGCGCCCCTCGCGATTGCCTGGGCCGCTGAATCTCTCAGGCGCCAAGGACAGCGGGGGTGCGAAGGCGGGCCATCCTGGCGCGCCCTGCCCCTGTGTGCGCCATGCGAAACTGACCCAGCCTCTGCCCCCAGAAAAGACCTGCACAACCGCGAACGCGATCGTCGTCCTGACTTTCGCGGAACACACATTGCCAATACTGATCAGATATATTGCCAATGATCATAAATTGAACATGCGTGCGCGCCGATTTGACTTTGTCATTATATCGACACCATCAGAGAAATTCTGAATTTACCTACGCCCACGCCACAGCAACGCTGACCTCAGTCAAAAAAGAGATCTGGGGATAGTCATGACCTTCGGCCCATATTCGCGCGGCTCGCATCGCTTGCGAGCGCTTCTGCTCACGGCTTCGATCCTGGGCGCCGCGACGCCCGTCTTGGCGCAGGAGGCCGATAAGGCCGCCGAGGTCGAGACCCTGGTCGTGACCGGTAAGCGCCTGTCCGAGGCCAGCGTGGCGATCGGCACCGATCACGCCACCGCAACCGTCTCGATCACCCGCGAGGCCCTGCTCTCGGCCCCGGCCGGGATCACCGGCCTGAAGATGCTGGAGTCCCTCCCCGGCTTCAACGTCCAGGCCAACGACGCCCTGGGTATGTACGAGTTCGGCAACTCGGTCTCGGTGCGCGCCTTCAACTTCCAGCAAATCGGCTTCCTGCTCGACAACATCCCGATGGGCCGCAGCGACCAGTTCGGCGGCAGCCCGATCTATCGCTATGTCGACAACGAGAACCTGCTGCGCGTCACCGCCTCGGCCGGGGCCGGCGACGTGGCCCTGCCCAGCTATGCCTCGCTGGGTCCGATCGTCGACTACTTCACCCAGGCGCCGGCCAAGGACGCCGGCGGCGCGATCAGCCAGACCTTCGGCAGCGACGACCTGCGCCGCACCTTCCTGCGACTTGAGATGGGCGAGCACGGCGGCCTGTCGGGCTATGTCAGCGGTTCGTGGATCAAGGGCGACCTGTGGCGCGGTCCGGGCGACATCGATCGTCAGCACTACGAGGGCAAGCTGAGATACGCCCTGCCCAACGGTGGCGACATCAGCTTCCAGACCGTCCACAACGACTACTTCGACTACGACAGCCCATCGATCACCCTGGCCCAGTACAACGGGACGGCTGGCGACGTGTTCGGGCGCAAGGGTCGCTCCTTCGCCTACCTCGGCTCGGTCCCATTGTCGGTCCCGTTCGGCACTGCGCTGTCGGTCCCGACGGCCAGCCTGCCCGAGACCACGGCGGGGGTTCCCTACTCCAACGCCAACTACGCCCAGTACTACAAGTTCGCGGTCAACAGCCGGCAGGACCACCTCTATGGCCTGACCCTGAACACGCCGATCACCGACAATTTCGACCTGACCACCACGGCCTATTACGAGGACAAGGGCGGCTACGGCGTCTCGCCCGAGGCCTATGCCACCTCGCTGGCCAACTACAACGCCGAGCGTCTGATCGTGGCGGGCCTGACTGCGCCGCGCGGCATCCAGTACGGCCTGTCGGGCGTCGACGGCATCCGCAAGGGCGTCACGGCCAAGGTCGCCTGGCATCTGGGCTTCAACAAGATCGAGGCCGGCCTCTGGCTCGAAAACGACGATTATCACCGCACCCAGGCCCGCTACAACGTCGCGGGCGGCAATCCCGATGGCGCGCCGAACTTCAACGAGCCCGTCCACCTGCAGCGGAACTACAAGTCGCTGCGCGAGACCCAGCAATTCTTCGTCAAGGACACCCTGACCCTGCTGGAAGCCAAGCTGAAGGTCGAGCTGGGCTTCAAGTCCACCGACATCGACTACAAGATCGCCGGCTATCGCAATCCGAACGACTATATCAACAGCCGCCACCCGATCCTGAAGGCCAACTGGAAAGACAGCTTCCTGCCGCAGGTCGGCGCGGTCTACAGCTTGACCGGCCGCGACCAGGTGTTCGCCTCGTATTCCGAGAACATGGCCCTGCCGCGCGGCGCCGATGACATCTTCTCGGCGGCCAGCCCGACGGTGACAGCCCCGGCGCCCGAGACCTCGACCAATTGGGAGCTCGGCTACCGGGCCAACCACCCCACGTTCAACGCCTCGATCGTCGCCTATCAGACCGAGTTCAAGAACCGGCTGCAGGCCTTCGCGGCCCTGGTGCCCGGCGGCGGCGGCGTCACCGAGAGCTTCTACCAGAACGTCGGGGCGGTGAAGGCCAAGGGCGTCGAGTTCAGCGGCCAGTGGAAGCCGGAGCTGCTGGCCGGCAAGGCCTATTTCAACGCCAACGTCTCGTACAACAGCGCCAAGTTCCAGGACGACGTGCTGAACTATCGAGCCAGCACTACGGCCGCGCCGGCCACCCTGGCGCTCGCCGGCAAGAAGGTGCCCGACTTCCCCGCTTGGGTGGTCCAGGGCGGCGTCACCGTCGAGCCGTTCGACGGCCTGCTGATGAACGTCTCGGCCCGCCACCTGGACAGCCGCTTCACCAACTTCGTCAACAACGAGAAGGTCGGCGGCTACACCATCGTCAACGCCTATATCGACATCGGCGACGGCTTCTCGGCTGGCCCGCTGCGCCAGGTCAAGGCGCGGGTGAATATCGATAATATCTTCGACAAGGACTATCTGGGCACGATCAGCACCACGGTGAACACGGCGGCCAGCTTCCGTCCGGCGCCGCCGCGGACCGTGCAGTTCACGATCTCGGCCGACTTCTAGGCCGAGCGATCGGGCCGGCCCGCATGGGTCGGCCCGATCATGCCTCTAGGGACAGGCCTCGCAAGCGGCCGCGGGGACCGGCGCACGCGCCGCGCGGCGGCGCAGGCTGAGCACCAGGCCGACAGCGGCCAAGGCCGAGACCGCCGCATAGGCCGGCGCGCTCAGCGGGCCGAACTGGTCGACCAGCAGGCCGCCGAACACCGCGCCCGCCGCGATCGCGACCTGGAAGGTCGAGGTCAGCAGGCCGCCGGCCAGCTCGGCCTGATCCGGCGCGGCCGAGGTCGCCCAGGACTGGAAGCCCACCGGCAGCATGGCGAAGGCGAAGCCCCACAATGCCAGGGCGGCGGCGGTGACCAGGCCGACCTGACCCAGCGCGACGATCGCCAGCGCGGCCGTGGCGACCAGGGCCGAGCCGGCCAGCACCGACAGGCGCGGATCACGTCCCACCAGGGCCGCGCCCACGAGATTGCCGAAGAAGCCGGTGACGCCGAACGCCAGCAGGCTCAGCGAGATGGCCCGCACGTCCAAGTGGGCCACCTGCTCCAGCACTGGCCGCACATAGGTGAAGCCGGCGAAGTGGCCGGAGATCACCAGCAGCACGCCGAGCAAGGCCGTCGCCACGGCCGGACGCCGCCCGACCTCGATCAGGCCGGACAGGCGCGGCGTCGAGGTCGGCGCCAGGCGCGGCAGGGTGGCCAACTGCGCCAGGAGAGCGACGCCGCCGACTCCGCCGGCGATCACGAACGCCGTCCGCCAGCCCAGGGTGTCGCTGACATAGGCCCCGATCGGCGCGGCCGAGACGGTGGCCACCGAAACGCCGGTGAAGATCAGCGACATGGCGCGTGGCATCCCGGCCGGCGGCACCAGGCGCATGGCGAGCGCCGCCGCCATCGACCAGAAGCCGCCCAGGCTGGCGCCGAGCAGGACGCGCGCGACCAGCAGCGTCGGCAGGTTGGCGGCGAAGACGGTCAGCAGGTTGGAGACGCACAGCAGCGCCATCAGGCCCCACATGACCCAGCGGCGGTCGAAGCGGCCGGTCAGCACCGGCGTCAGCGGCGCGGCGAAGGCGCCGACCACGGCGGTGGCGGTCACGGCCTGGCCGGCGGCGCCGACGCTGATCCCCAGGTCGCGAGCCAAGGGCGTCAGCACGCTGGCGGGCAGGAACTCGGAGGTGACGAGCGCGAACACGCCCAAGGTCAGGGCCCCGACGGCGGCCCATGCTGCGGGGCGCTCGGCGTCGGCGGACGCGCCGTCCTCGACGCGCTCGACTGGAATAGACGACATGAAAACCCTCCGGACACTAAAAACCGGGGAGACCGATCCGGGATCAGCCCAAGCTCCCGTCGCGGACGCGGGGTCTCCCGCGCTTCACTTAGGGTCGAGGACGTCGCCGCGCCCGTCAGCCGTCGCTCAGATTTTCAAAACGCCGCTCCAGAACTTTTCGATGAGCATCGAAGCATGGCTACGATTCCGCGCCCGCGCGGCGAACGACCCGGACCTTGCCGCTCGGCCCGCCGCCGCAGAAGAAGCGGCCGTCGCCGTCGGCCTCCAAGCCCGAGACGAAGACCCCCGTCGGCAAGTCCAGCCGTTCCAGCACCTCGCCGGTCTCGGGATCCAGGCGTCGTAGGTCGCAATCCTCGCCGTCGTGGGCGCCGTGCCAAAGTTGCCCGTCCGTCCAGGTGACGCCGGTCACGAACCGGTTCGACTGGACCGTGCTGAGGATGGCCCCCGTCTCCGGATCGATCTGGTAGATCTTCTGGTCGCGGTACTGGCCCACCCACAGCGAGCCCTCGGCCCAGGCCAGCCCGGAATCGCCGCCGCCGCCCGGCGCCGGGATCGAGGCGAGCACTTCGCCGGTCTCGGTGTCGATCTTGACGATGCGATCCTCGGTCAGCTGGAAGAGGCGCCGGCCATCGAAGGCCGAGCCCGCGTGGGCGGCGATCTCGATCTCGTGCACGATGGTTCCGGTCTCGGGGTCGAGCGCGCTCACCCTGCCGCCAGACGCGAACCAGACATGCCGGCCGTCGAAGGTGACGCCATGGATCTTGTCGAGCCCCGGAAAGGGCCCGTATTCGCGAACGATTTCAGCGGAGGATTTGATCATGCCGGCACCTTAAGGCTCCGCCAGGGTCGCGGGGAGTAACAAGGGTGTCGTCATTCGCAGCGGCGGCGGGATCATCCAGCGCCGCGCCCGCCCCTCGCCGACCGCCTGGACCTTTCCGGCCGCGGCCAGGGCGTCGAGCGCCCGTTGCACGGTGCGCTGGCTGGCGTCGAGGGCGATCGCCAGGGCCGAGCTGGACCAGGCCTCGCCGTCGGACAGGAAGGCCAGCACCGTCGCATGGCGCTCATCGACCGGCCGGGCCATCACGACGACCTTCGATGTACCGACAGGCGACAGGGCGAAGCCCCGCGGGGTCGCGGTCACCTCGGCCAGTCCGCGCAGCATCGCCCGCAGCCGGCCGATCTCGACCCGCAGCCGGGCGCGGTGGCTCTCGTCGATCCGCCGCGCGCCGAACGCCCGCGCCGCGAGGGTTTCGCGGGAGACGTCGCCGGGCCAGGCCTCGCCGAGCGCCCGCGCCAGGGCGAACAGCACCGGCCGCCGCGCCAGCGACACCGCCGCTTCCCGCATCCGCACGCCGTGCCGGCAGGCGTCGATGATCAAGGCGTCGGACGCTTGCAGCGCCTCGATGTCGGCCAGGCGCAGCACTCGGTCCTCGCCGTTCCCGACCAGGCGCGCCGCCGGCGCGTCCAGCACCTGGCGGGCGGCCTCGACCTCGGCGGCCAGGGCCGGAATGCCGGCCTGGCGCGCGGCGACTTCGGCCTGATCCAGGGCCGCGCGCGCCGCTCCGGCCCGCAGCCGCCGCATCGCCACGCTGGCGACCACCAGCGCGTGGGCCGTGCGCAGGGCCGGCGGCAGCGAGGCCGGGTCCAGCGCCGACATGCCTTGCTCGGCCTCGTCGAACCGCCCGATCAGGACCAGGCGGCGGATCTCGAGATAGCGCGCGTGCGCCGCATTGGCCCGGTCGCCGTGCGCCTCAAGGACGCTTCGGGCGGCGTCCAGCGCCTTGGTCGGCCATGTCAGGTCGCGGGAGGCCAGGGCGATCTCGGCCTCGGCCACCACGCAGCGGGCGCGGGCCATGGCCTCGCGCGGACCGAAGGCGCGGCCGGCGGCGCGCAACAGGGCCTTGGCCCGCGCGAAGTCGCCCAGCTGGGCCATGGCGACGCCCCGCAGCGCCAGGGCCGGGGCGTCGTCGCGCAGGGCGATCCGGTTCAAGGCGCCAAGCGGATCGCCCGCCGCCAGGGCCCAGGCCGCGGCGGTGATCAGCGAGTCCATCGAAATCCCGTCACACTTGTCACTCCCACCCCTTCGCCGACCGGCGCCAAACCTTCATCGCCGTCAAGGACGGCGCGCGGGCGGCGACGCCGCCCGTGGACTCCAGCGCCAGGGATCGCAAAGCCCATGACCCAATCGTCCGTCGCTCAAGAGAGCGCCCCGGCCATAGATAGGCCCCCGATCGTCGCCCGCGAGGCCTGGGAAGCCGCCCGCGACGCGATGCTGGCCGACGAAAAGGCCCATACCCGCGCCGGCGACGCCCTGGCCGCCAAGCGCCGCCGCATGCCGTGGATGGCGGTCGACAAGGCCTATGCCTTCGACGGCCCGAACGGCAAGGTCAGCCTGCTGGACCTGTTCGAGGGCCGGCGGCAGTTGATCGTCTATCGCGCCTTCTTCGAACCCGGGGTCCACGGATGGCCCGACCATGCCTGCCGGGGCTGCTCGCTGGGCGCCGACCAGGTCTCCAACCTCGCCCACCTGAACGCCCGCGATACGACCCTGGCCTATGTCTCGCGCGCGCCGTCCGACGACATCGCCCGCCTGAAGGCGCGGATGGGCTGGACCATGCCCTGGTACAGCCTGACCGACGCCTTCGACGCCGATTTCGGGGTCGACCAGTGGCACGGCCACAACGTCTTCATCCGCGACGGCGAGCGCATCTATCGGACCTATTTCATCAATGTCCGCGGCGACGAGGCGATGGGCACGGTGTGGAGCTATCTCGACGCCACACCGCTGGGCCGCCAGGAAGCGTGGGAAGACTCGCCGAAGGGCTATCCGCAGACCCCGCCCTATCAGTGGTGGAACTGGCACGACGCCTATGTGGCGGGCGCCGCGCCGGACCAGCGCTGGGTCGAGGTCTCGGACGCCGGCCAGCAGGCCTGGAAGGATTGACGGGACACGGGCGCGGCGATCGGCCGTCCGCGCCCCTTTCGGGATGATCGCATGAGCAAGACCCTCTCCAGCTGGCTGAGCTTGGCGGCCGCGCCGACCTTCGCGATCCTGGCCCTGTGGACCCTCGTCTTCGGCGATCGCGACGCGGCGATGATCTGCTCGGGCGGCCGGGGCGGACCGATCAGCGGCATGGCCGTGATGTACCTGCTGATGGCCGCCTTCCACCTGCCCTGCTGGCTCGGGCGGCCTACTGGCCCCCTCCGCGCCTGCGGCGCTCCTCCCCCGGAGGGGGAAGAAGGCGTCGCGCCAACCTTCCGCCCCCTCCGGGGGCGGACGGCCGCGAAGCGGCCAGGTGGGGGCAAGTGACATCGGCTTCACGCGGCTTGCCGCTGAAGTTTAGGTGGGGAGGCGACGGAGCGGCCGGGCGAACCCGGAG
>NZ_LMDF01000007.1:876622-1270573 GCF_001425745.1 Caulobacter sp. Root343
CCCCCGGACGGGCGTGGACCAACTGGATCGGCTACTCCGTCTCCAGCTCGGCGATCCACGATAGGCGGCTTGTACGATCACCGCCCTGTCGCTCCGCCGACGATTTGGTCCCGGACGATCCCGCCACCCGCACGCGCTCCTAAAGAGTAAGCCGTGCGACCTGACGAGGCCGCCGGGAACCGCCAGCGGCCCCGCTCAACCTATCCCCATCGCCGCTTCGGGCCGGNTCGCACGCGCTCCTAAAGAGTAAGCCGTGCGACCTGACGAGGCCGCCGGGAACCGCCAGCGGCCCCGCTCAACCTATCCCCATCGCCGCTTCGGGCCGGATCCAAGCGCCCTCCCCTTGCGATGGGGACGGGATTGATTGTGCAGCGGTTCTGAACGCGGATCATTCAGAGGCGCGTAAAAGTGAGAAGCGGTTGACTTCGCTGGGTTCGGTTTCGCGAACGCCGGGGATAGAGACGGCTCAATCCCCGTAGTCTCCCCGAAATCCCTCTCTCYRWGAGAGAGGGATTTCGGCCCCGCCCCCTGCTCGGCCCGCATCCGGTAGGCCATCACCGCCGTGTGGCCCAGGGGTTCGACCAGCCGCCAGTTGACGATCGCCCCCAGCGGCGCGCCGACCACGGGGATGAACTGGGCCAGTTTCGCCAGATCGATGTGGTCGCGGTACTGCTGCTGGAAGGCCCGCCAGTCGAAGTCGTCCAGGTGGGCCGGATGGGCCCGCGCGTCCCAGTCGTCCATGGCGGCCAGCACCCCGGCTCGGTGCGGAGCATCCGAAAACGCCAGCTCGAAGATGTGCAGGATGAACAGTCGCTCGGGCAGTTCCGTGCCGTCGTGGCCGAACACGGCGGCGATCTCGAACAAGAGCTTGATCTTGAAGCTCATCAGCAGCGGGAAGTCGGCCGCCGCCGCCAGGAAGCCGCCCAGGCCGGTGACCCCGCCCTCGGCCGCCGCCGCCTTCTTCCAGCCGTCGATGGCCTTGGCGGCCCGCGCGCGGCGTTCGTCCAGGGTCAGGCCGATCATCGGCGAGCCGGTCGTGAAGTCCGACCCGACCAGCAGGGCCCGCGTCATCCCCTCGATGGCCGCCGTGATGGCGGCGTGGACCTTCTCGGGGATCAGCTTGTTGATCCGCTGCTGCGTGGCGCGGGCCAGGCCGTTGAGGGGGCCGGCGGGCTTGGTGAGGTCAGCGCGCCAGGCGAGGAGGTCGGGGGAGAGGGGCATTCCTATCAGGTACCCCTTCTCCCCTTGCGGGAGAAGGTGGCCGCCGAAGGCGGTCGGATGAGGGGTCGCACCGCCGGCGCGCCCTGCCCGCCGAACCGCCGTCGCCGCGGACCTCACCTTCAACCCCTCATCCGGCGCTCCGCGCCACCTTCTCCCTCAAGGGGAGAAGGAAATGAACGTGGTATAGATCTAGTCGCAGACATGCCCAGCAAGTCGGAGATAATGGCGTTCACGCAAGCAGTTACCATGGAAACTGCTCGCCACAGACCTTGTCATCGGCCAACCTTTTCCTGAATCCATTTTTGGAAGTGTGATTGATCTCTCCGTTTGAGCGCACGAAGAGAAGCCACTCTCGGCCATTCTTCGATTTGCCTCATACTCATTCGTACATTTTCCCCGCCGTAGATGACGTCCACCTCCCCCGTTTTACAATGCACCACTATGGACCTATCGCCGATCCAAAGCACATCTCCGGCGCAAGAATAACCCGCCTCGACTAATATTCTCCTTGGCTCAAATCCATACCTAGATACCTCAGAAACATTCTTAAATCCCAAGGATACTATCGCAATAAATAACGGGATTACAAATACAAAAATGAATAACCTTGGCGTACTGCCAATTGCCACGTCGTATGAATAATAATAACCCGCACTAAACGCATAGATGAATGTTAATGGGCTAAAGACTCCTCCACAAACAACATATGCCGCTGCTAACATTGATATAATTCCCGGAAGGAAAGCGGTTTTCTTTATGGCGGAGGACCAAAATTCGTTTTCCTGCGTGAGAAAAATAAGCCCCCTCGCTGCGAACCAACCCGATGTGCACCCCAGCGCCGGTGCCAAAAGTCTAAAAAACAGATCAATTCCAGAATTCAGAACGTCTGCAGCGGACGCTATCTGTAGAAAATTCAGTCCCCAGCCATCGAATATCCATCCATTGAATATAGCTGCAGCCGCGAATGAAAGACCCGCAAGTGCCGATAGCCATTGAGCAACCATAGCTCCAAGGCTGTGCCATCTATCCAACATCGCCCCCATCTACTCAATCCTGACTTCGTAGAGCAGCTTAACCACAACAATAGCGATTGGACAGTTCCGCCGCATATCGGAACTCCCATCCACACCTCCGCCCTACCCATCCCCACCTTCCCCAGCCCCTTCACCTCGCCCTTCCCGCCCGACGCGCCTATATCCCTACCCTGACGTTCACCACGCCGGACCGCCGGGATTGTCCACCCAGTTCAGACTGCCGCTGACCGCGCCGCCGACCTATGCTCGCGAGGACTTCGCCGTCTCGCCGAGCAATGCGGACGCCGTGGCGCGACTGGACGCCTGGCCGGACTGGCCCGAGGGGCGGCTGGCCCTGGTCGGGCCGGCGGGGGTGGGCAAGACCCACCTGGCGCGGGCCTGGGCGCTGGCGACCGGCGCGGTGACCGTGGCGGCGGCCGATCCGGACGCGGCGCCGGTGGATCTCTCCGCCCTGCGCGGCCGGGCCGTGCTGGTCGAGGACGCCGACCGGAGGTCGGACAGCAGTCCTATCGATGACGAAGCCCTGTTTCACATCCTCAACATGGCCGGGGTCGACGGCGGGACCGTGCTGCTGACCGGCCGGACCGCGCCGCTGGCCTGGGCGGCGGCGGTGCCGGACCTGCGCTCGCGGCTCAACGCCATCTCGGTGGCGACGATCGACGAGCCCGACGACGCGGTGCTGGAGGCGGTGCTGCGGCGCGCCCTGGAGCAGCGGCTGATCAAGCCTGAACCCGACCTCTACCCCTACCTGCTCTCGCGCCTGCCCCGCTCGGCGGCGGAGGCGATCGCGGCGGCGGATTTGCTGGACGAGGCGGCGGCCGAGAAGCGGCGCGAGGTCAACAAGGCCCTGGCGCGGGAGGTGCTGGGGGATTTCGAGGGGGATGAGGAGTAGCGCTCCTTCCGCCCAGCAAATAGCCCGACCTCCCCGGCGAAGGCCGGGGCCCAGATTCATCCTGAGCGGTTTGAGCGTTCGCGCCCTACCGCTCCGCCAATATCGCCAACACCGGTGGGTTCGATCTGGGCCCCGGCCTTCGCCGGGGAAATCGGGGGTTTTGAGGCCTGTCTTCGTCCCGTCACTTGTCTCGTTCACCATGGCGGAACACACTCCGCCTATAGTGAACCCATGACCGACGTCGCGACCATGCCGCTAGCCGCCAAGATTCCGTCCACTGAAAATCCGACCAGCCTGGTGCTGGATGGCGAGCTGATGGCCTCGCCCGAGCGGTTCTTCAACCGCGAACTGTCGTGGCTGGCCTTCAACCAGCGGGTGCTGGAGGAGAGCGGCAATCCGCGCCACCCGCTGCTGGAGCGGTTGCGGTTCCTGTCGATCAGCGCCAACAACCTCGACGAATTCTACATGGTCCGCGTGGCCGGCCTGAAGGGCCAGGTGCGCGAGGGCGTGCGGGTGGTCAGCCAGGACGGCATGACGCCGGGCGAGCAGCTGACCCACATCAACGCCTCGGCCGCCG
The DNA here is from genome assembly GCF_001425745.1 of Caulobacter sp. Root343. GTDB lineage: Bacteria > Pseudomonadota > Alphaproteobacteria > Caulobacterales > Caulobacteraceae > Caulobacter. The sequence continues at coordinate 880,347 of NZ_LMDF01000007.1, forward strand.
AGCTGATGAGCGAGCAGCAGAAGATCTGGCGCCAGGTCCGCACCGAGCTGTGGGACGAGGGCCTCAAGCTCCTGGACGCCAAGGACATCGAGGGCGAGGACCGGGTGCTGGCCGAGGACATCTTCCTCAACCAGATCTTCCCGGTGCTGACGCCGCTGGCCATCGACCCGGCCCACCCGTTCCCGTTCATCCCGAACCTGGGCTTCTGCCTGGCCTTGAAGCTGCGGCGGATCGCCGACGACAAGCACCTGTACGCCCTGGCCCCGGTGCCCTCGCAGGTGCGGCGGTTCTGGGAGCTGTCGTCGATCGTCCAGCGCGGCAAGAAGCGCCAGCGCAAGATCGTGGCGCTGGAAAGCTTCATCATCCTCTTTTTGGACCACTTGTTCCCCGGCTACGAGGTCGAGGGGCGCGGCCTGTTCCGCCTGATCCGCGACAGCGACCTGGAGATCGAGGAAGAGGCAGAGGACCTGGTGCGCGAGTTCGAGGCGCGGCTGAAGAAGCGGCGCCTGGGCCGGGTGGTGCGGGTCAAGATCCAGACCACCATGCCGCCGGACCTGCGCGACTTCATCATCGAGGGCCTGCGCGCCGAGCCCGAGGACGTGATCCTGGTCGACGGCAAGCTGGGCCTGGCCCAGATGTCGGAGCTGATCCCGCCGGACCGCCCGGACCTGAAGTTCCCGCCGTTCAACGCCCGCTTCCCCGAGCGCATCCGCGACCACGGCGGCGACTGCTTCGCGGCGATCCGCGAGAAGGACATTCTCGTTCACCACCCGTTCGAGAGCTTCGACGTGGTGGTGCAGTTCCTGCGCCAGGCCGCCCGCGATCCCAACGTGCTGGCGATCAAGCAGACCCTGTACCGCACCTCCAAGGACAGCCCGATCGTGGCGGCCCTGATCGAGGCGGCCGACAACGGCAAGAACGTCACGGCCCTGGTCGAGATCAAGGCCCGCTTCGACGAGGAGAATAACCTGAAGTGGGCCCGCGACCTGGAGCGGGCGGGCGTGCACGTGGTGTTCGGCTTCGTCGACTGGAAGACCCACGCCAAGCTGTCGGTGGTGGTGCGGCGCGAGGCCGACCAGACCTTGCGCACCTACTGCCACTTCGGCACCGGCAACTATCACCCGCAGACGGCGCGGGTTTACACCGACCTGTCCTTGTTCACCTGCGACCCGGCCCTGGGGCGCGACGGCGGCAAGCTGTTCAACTTCATCACCGGCTATGCAAAGCCCAGCGGGCTGGAGAAGCTGTCGTTCTCGCCCCAGACCCTGAAGCCCGACCTGCTGCGGATGATCGAGGTCGAGGCCGAGGCGGCGCGCGACGGCAAGCCGGCCGGCATCTGGGCCAAGATGAACGCGGTGGTCGACCCGCAGATCATCGACGCCCTCTACGCCGCCAGCCAGGCTGGGGTGCAGATCGACCTGGTCGTGCGCGGCATCTGCTGCCTGCGGCCGGGGATCCCGGGGCTGTCGGAGAACATCCGGGTCAAGAGCATCGTCGGTCGCTTCCTGGAGCACTCGCGGATCATCGCCTTCGCCAATGGCGGGCCGATGCCGTCGGCCCAGACGCGCCTGTTCATCAGCTCGGCCGACTGGATGCCGCGCAACCTGGACCGCCGGGTCGAGAGCCTGGTGCCGGTCGAGAATCCGACCGTCCACCAGCAGGTGCTGGACCAGATCATGGTCGCCAACCTCAACGACGAGGCCCAGAGCTGGAAGCTGGACAGCGAGGGCGACTACCACCGCGACCCGGCCTGGGCCAGCAAGGGCGCCTTCTCGGCCCACGATTACTTCATGACCAATCCCAGCCTGTCGGGCCGCGGTCACGGCGCGCGCGAGATGCCGCGGGCCTTCGACCATGTGGGGCCGAAGCGCCGGGGGTGAGGCGCCTCGGTCTCCTTTCGCCGTTGCTGCTGCTGGCCGCCTGCGGACCGGGGCCGGCGCGGCAGGCCGAGATCTGCGCCGTCCAGGCCCTGCCCGCCCGCCCCGGCGTCGACCGCTTCGGCGTCCCGCCAGGTGTCGAGCGCCAGGCCCAGCGCGAGGGCGCGGTCTATGGTCCCGGCGTGCTCCTGACCGGCCGCATCGGCTGGTGGGGCCGCTGTCCCGGCCGCGCCGACACCACCGACATGCTGCTGATCGGCCCCGCGCCCTGGGCCCTGACCAAGGGCGGCCCGCGCGCCCACGGCCGCCAGGTCGCCTACGGCACCTGCTACCATCGCCGCGAGGACCAGCGTTGGCGGACGGTGGCCTGCCGGATCAATCCCTAGCGGGCGATCCGCGCGGCGTCGGTGAAGGCCGCCGCCTCGATATTGGCCGTCGCCGTCCGCAACCGCGCCAGGCCATAGGCCAGCCGCCCCTCCGCCGTGTCCAGCAGCGGCTCGCTCAGCGACAGGCCGGCGTGGAGGACGTCCAGCTCCGGTCCGTCCAGGCTGTCGGCCCGCGCCTGCCCGGCCACGCCGGCCACGAAGATCGCCGCATGAAAAACGTGGCTGACCTGGCGGAACAGCCAGAGCCGCGCCCGCTCGGCGTCCGTGGCCTCGCGGTTGAAATAGACGCGCAGCAGCAGGGCCTCGCCGGCCTGGTCGGCGGCATAGACATTGGCCAGGGCGGCCAGGTCGACATAGCGGTCGGCCCGAAACGCCGCCTCCCAGTCGATCAGCCAGATCCGCCGGCCGTCATAGAGCAGGTTGCGCGGGTTGAGGTCGTTGTGGCTGGAGACCGGCTGGGGCTCCAGGCGCTTGCAGGCCGCATACAGCCCCGCCCAGGCGGCCAGCGGCGCGGCCAGGGCCTCCGCCGCCACGGTCCCGCTCCCGGCCGCGCGATCGACCAAAGCGGCCAGGCCGTCCAGATAGTCGACCAGCGGCGGAAAGCCCTCGATGGCGTGCAGCGCGCGTACGGCCTGGGCCAGCTCGACCACCAGGTCGGCGCGCGAGCCCGCATAGTCCAGCGTCAGCGACCGCGCCTCGACATGGTCGCTGATCGCCACCCCGTCGCCCGGATCGGCGTAGCGCACGCGCGGCGCCAGGCAGGCCTCGGCGGCCAGCTTCAGGCAGCGATAGCTGCGATGCGGATCGCGCAGGGCGTCGCGCTCGGCCGCCTCGACCTTCAGCACATAGGCGATGCCACCGACCCGGATCCGCCACAGCCCCGCGCCCGACAGGCCGCCGGACAGCGGCGTCCACCCGTCCAGCACCTCGGTCCCGAACGCGGCGCGCAGGGCCTTGCGGACGGCGGGGAGCTGGTCGGGCGAAATGGACATCGGCGGAGCCTCGTGAACAGGCCCGCCTTATTCACCCGGATGAAATTAGAGTCAATATTATCCGGGCAATAATACACCGGCGCGCGCAAAACGTTTTGTCGCAAGCCTTTCCGCGCGATCGTCCTCATGGAAAAATAGACGCCGGCGCTTCCCCCGCCGGCCGAATACGCTAAACCCAGCCCATGGTCTTCCAAGCGCCACGCGACGCGGCCGTGATCGATATCGGTTCCAACTCGGTCCGCCTGGTGGTGTACCGGCTGGAAGGCCGCGCCATCTGGACCGTGTTCAACGAGAAGGTCCTGGCGGGCCTGGGCCGCGACCTCGGCGACAGTGGCCGCCTGTCGCCCGAAGGCGTCCTCCAGACCCTGCAGGCCCTGAAGCGCTTCCGCGCCGTGCTGGAAGCCGTCGATCCGGCCGAGACCTTCGTGGTCGCCACCGCCGCCGCCCGCGAGGCCCGCGACGGCCAGGATTTCATCGCTCAGGTGCGCGAGCAGACCGGCTTCACGGTCCGCGTCCTCACCGGCGAGGAAGAGGCCCACTACGCCGCCCTGGGCGTGCTGGCCGGCGCGCCCGACGCCGAGGGCGTGGTCGGTGACCTGGGCGGCGCCAGCCTGGAGCTGGTCCGCCTGTCGACCACCGGGGCCGGCCAGGGCGTGACCCTGCCGCTAGGCCCGTTCAGCCTGGCCGATCCTCATGGTGGCCCGAACGGCGGTTTCGACGCCGAGCGCGTACGACGCCTGACCCGCGAGCGCGTGGCCGCCGTCGCCGACGACTTCCGCACCGACACCTTCCACGCCGTCGGCGGCGCCTGGCGGAACCTGGCCCTGCTGCACATGCGGCTTTCCGGCTACCCGTTGCACGTCGTCCACCAGTACGAGATCAGCGCGCCCGAGGCCCTGGCCGCCGCCCGCCTGGTCGCCCACCAGTCCAAGAGCTCGCTCGACCGCATCGAGGGCATGAGCAAGAAGCGCTCGGAGACCCTGCCCTACGCCGCCGTGGTGCTGGAGATCCTGATCGAGCAGCTGGGCCTCAAGCGCATCGAGATCTCGGCCTATGGCGTGCGCGAGGGCCTGCTGTTCGAGGCCATGCCGCCGCGCGTGCGGGGCCTGGACCCGCTGATCGAGGGCTGCACCGCCCTGGGCGCGCGCCAGGGCGTGGCCGACGAGCTGGGCCCGGCCCTGGACGCCTGGATCGCGCCGGCGTTCCGCACCCTGCCCCCGCTGTTCGGCGAGCGCGACGGCGTGCTGGTCGCCGCCGCCTGCCGCCTGTCCGACGTCGGCGCTCGCCTGCACCCCGACCATCGCGCCGACCTGGTGTTCGAACAGGTGCTGCGCGCCCCGATCGCCGGCCAGACCCATGCCGAGCGGTCCTTCCTGGCCGTGGCCGCCCACGCCCGCCACGCCACCAACTTCAACCCACCCGAGCTGGAGACCCTGGAGCGGCTGCTCAGCCCCGCCCAGCTGAAACGGGCCCGGGCCCTGGGCGCGACGATCCGCCTGGCCTGCGACCTTTCGGGCCGCAGCCCCCGCCTGCTGGCCCATTCGCGCCTGACCCTGGACAAGAGCCACCTGATCCTGGCGGCCGACCCCGGCTTCGCCGATCTGCTGCTGGGCGAGCAGACCAACAAGCGCGCCAACACCGCCGCCCAGCACCTGAACCTGAAGCCGAAGATTATCACGGGGTAAATCCAGGTATAGTTCGCCCGAGCAACATACTTAACCAGCCCTGAACTTCCCCAATACGGGGGAAATGACAAGTTGTCGCAGGACACCGGCGCTCAATGAGCACGGTTTGTTAGCTCTACCACACGCATCGTGCCTCCAACGACATTGGAGGAAGTCAATGATGCTGAAGCGTAAGTTCGACTACCTGGACGCCATCGCCGCCCCGGCCGCCAAGGCCCACCGTCGTCCCGAGCTGCATATCGCCAACGATCACGACGCTCCCGTCGCCAGCGGCGCGCGCTCGCTGCAATCCGAGATCGGCCGCGTCTTCGCCCAGGAAAGCCAATGGTCGGTGCGCCGCACCGTCGCCGTCGGCGTAATCTTCCACCTCGGCGTCTTCTGCGCCCTGGGCCTGGCGGCCGGTGGGGCGCTGAGTCAGTTCGGGCGGTAGCACGACGTTTGCAACGGATGGCGGGCGGACACTCGGAACCCCTCTCTCATAGAGAGAGGGAGGGGCCCGCCGCGAAGCGGTGGGAGGGTGAGTGGTTTCACCGCTGGCCGGAAATCCCGAGCCTCCCATTGAAGCATCTCAAGAGTGAACCCAGGTTTGAACCATCGGCGGCGCCGCCGCTTTCGCCGGAGCTTCGTTCGGAAAGAGTGTAACCTCTCACCCTCCCATGCTGCGCATGGGCCCCTCCCTCTCTCTAGGAGGGAGGGATTTTGGCAAACGTCCGCCCTGGGACGCCCCCTACCCCGACACCTCCGCCTCGCCGCCCGCTGGCGACGTCGCGCTGTCCAGCTCCAGCCAATCCGTGAACGGCAGCTTGTACGCGCGGTCGAAGAACTCGGCCTGGAAGCGGAAAGGCAGGTTGGCGTCGCTGTTCCACAGCATGACGATGCCGGTCTTGGTTTCGGGATCGAACATCATGGTCGAGCGATAGCCCGACACCCCGCCGCTGTGGCCGATCAGGTGGTGGCCCTTGTAGTCGAAGCTGCGCATGCCCAGGCCGTAGCCGGGGCTCTTCAGCTCGCGGGCGATGTTCAGGCGGCCATAGGGCCGGCCCGTGGCGACGCGGGAGCGCTGGACGTCGTCGAGCACCGAGGGCGACAGTACGTCCTGTCGCAACCCCATCTGGGCCCGCATCCAGATCGCCAGGTCGACGATGGTCGAGTTGACCCCGGCCGCCGCGGGCACGTGGTAATAGGCGTCGGACAGCTCCAGCGTGCCGCGGCCGCGGTTGTGCGGCTTGGCCCAGTGCTTGGCCGAGGTCAGGCCGGCGGCGCCGATGCTGGCCCCGGTCATGCCCAGCGGCCCGAACAGGCGACGCTGGACCGTCTCGGCATAGGGCTGGCCGGTCTTGTCGCGGATGACCTCGCTGATCGTGTCATAGGCGATATTCTGGTAGGTGTGGCAGGTGCCCGGCGGGCAGACCGGCTTCAGCGCGCCCAGCGAGGCGCGGATCTTGGCCGGGTCGACGCCGTCCTCCAGCTGGCCGTCATAGGCGTTCCTGCCCAGGCCCGTGCGCTGCGACAGCAGCTGCTCGACGGTCAGATCGCGCTGGGCCTCGCCCGGCAGGCGCAGGCTGGTGTGAAAGGTCTCGATCGGGTCCTGCAGCGAGAACAGGCCGTCGGCGGCCAGCCGGGCGCTCAGGGTGCTGGCGACGGTCTTGGACAGCGAGGCCCAGCGGAACACGGTGCGGGCGTCGACGGGCTCGCCGCCCTGGGCCGAGGTGAAGCCATAGCCCTTGACGAACGACAGCCGGCCCTTCTCGACCACGGCGACGGCCAGCCCCTCCATCGACCGGTCGGTCATCATGGCGTTGAAGCGGGCGTCCAGCGCCTTGTAGTCGATGTCGCCGCGCCAATCGGCGGGCGCCTCGGGGACCTTGAAGGTCGCCTGTCCAGGGATCGAGAAGTTCCCCTTCGGCCCCGCGTGGTCGAACCACAGCAGCAGAATCGAAGCGACGAAGACGAGGCCCGACAGGGCCGCGACGATCAGCCATTTCCGGCGCCGCCGCTTCTCCCAGACGCTGCTCTCCCCGACTTCGTGCACTGACCTAAGCTCTTGAAACTGGATCCGGCGACGCGACTCGCGAGGCCCCGCGCCCGTATCTTCTAGGCAAGAACACCCGCGATGTGCGTCGAAAATGCGGAGGATCTAGCCGAACAACGCCGCATAGAGGTCGCGGGGGTTCACCGGCTTCTCGACCCAGCCGGTCATGCCCGCCTCGCGGCAGGCGGCGACCTCGTCGGCCGAGACGGCGCCGGTGACGGCGATGATCGGCGTCTGGCGGTTGGCCCCGACCTGGCGCAGCCGCCGGGTAGCCTCGAGCCCGTCCATGCCCGGCATGCGTACGTCCATCAGGATGGCGTCGAACACCTGGGTCTGCGCCGCCGCAAGGGCGGCCAAGGCGTCCTCGGCGGTCTCGACGCGGGCGCCGAAGGCCTCCAGCATCTGGCGCAGGGCGCGGCGGTTGATGTCGTGGTCGTCGACCACCAGGATCAGCGGGGCCTCGTCGCGGAGCGCCAGCGCCGCATCCGGCTCCGGCGTGGGCGGCTCGACGCCCTCGGGCGCGGGCAGGCGCAGGATGAAGCGCGCGCCGCCGTCCTCGGCATTGGCGGCGGTGAGCTCGCCACCCATCAGCCGGGCCAGGTCGCGGCTGATCGACAGGCCCAGGCCCGTGCCGCCGAACGCCCGCGCGGTGTCGGCGCCCGCCTGCTCGTAGGGGGTGAAGAGCCGCTCGATCTGATCGTCGGCGAGGCCGGGTCCCGTGTCGCGCACCACGATCGTGACCGTGCGCGCCTTGCCGAGCTCGACGCGAACCTTGACCCGCACGTCGCCCTCGGCGGTGAACTTGAGGGCGTTGCTGAGCAGGTTGTTGAGGATCTGGCGCACGCGCATGGGATCGCCGCGCACCCAGCGCGGCAGGGCCTCGGCGCCCAGCAAGGACAGGCCCACGCCCTTGGCGTCGGCCGCGCCGCGCCAGAAGCCGACCGCGTCGGCGACCAGGGCGCGCAGATCGTAGTCGACCACCTCGACGCCCATGCGGCCGGCCTCGATCTTGGACAGGTCCAGCAGATCGTTCAGCAGGGTCCGCATCATCAGGCCGGCGTCGGCGATCAGCGAGGCGTCGGACTTGTCGCGGTCCAGGGCCTCGGCGCCGTTCAGGATGGCGTTGATCGGGGTGCGCAGCTCGTGGCTGACCATGGCGATGAAGGCCGACTTGGCCGCCGTCTGGGCTTCGGCCGCCCGCCGCGCGGCGCGTTCGGCCTCCATGGCCCGCCGCGACCACAGGAACACCATGGCCAGGGTCAGGCAGAACAGGCCGACGCCGGCCAGGAAGAACGGCATGACCGGATCGCTCAGGTTCCCGGCGACCAGCGGCGTCACGAACAGATAGACGAGGTGCGGCGCCACCGCCGAGCCGAAGGCGGCGAGGCAGCCCTCGGCGCCCATCAGAGCCGTGAAGATCGATCCCGACAGCAGCAGCACCGCGGCGGCCGCGCCCAGCGGCGTGCCGATCGACCACAGCGGAATGGCCAGCCAGCCGAAGGTCGTGGCCATGATCAGGTCGGTGACGAGGTTCAGCGCCACGGCGCGCCCAGGCCGGGCATGGCCGAGGAACCGCTTCAGGGCCAGCAGCTCGGCCACCTGCACGACCAGATAGGCGGCGGACCAGGCGAACAGGAACTTCAGGTCGGCGTAGAGGAACGCCAGGCCGCACAGCACCAGGATGACGAAGAGCCTGAGCGGCACCTGCTGCCGACGGGACACCGCGGCCGGGCGATAGGCGACCGCCAGTTTTTCCCAGAAAGCACCCAAAGCGACCCCCGTACCCGACGCGCTCCGCCTAAGGGCGCGAATACGCCGCCTCGCTGTACGCCAGCAAGCGTTGCCACAGCGCGCGACAGGACCCGATTTGGGTATCGAAAGCGCGACAGCCCCTGAGGTTGCCGCGCTCGATAATCGGGACGCCTACTCCGCCTTGGGCGCGCGGCGGACCTCGACCACGCGGACCTTGGCGCCGTCCAGCACCAGGGCCAGCTCGCCGCGCTTGATCTTCAGGGCGTCGGCCCCGAAGGCGTCGCGGCGCCAGCCGGCCAGGGCCGGGGTGGTGGCGTTGTCGTCGGCGGCGATCTTCTCCAGGTCCGAGACCGTGGCGATCAGCTTTGAGGCCACGCCGGCCTCTTCGGCCCGCGCCTTCAACAGCACCTTGAGCAGCTCGACCACCGCGCCGGCGTTCTGGGGCGGCGGCGGTCCGGGCTTGTCGACGACCGGGGCGTAGCCTTCCGGATCGGCCAGGGCGGCCTTGATCGCGGCCAGCAGATCCGGGCCGAACTTGCTGCCGCCAAAGCCCTTGGGCACGCCGCGCAGGTTGTTGAGGGCGTCCAGGCTGGTCGGGGCCTGGGTGGCCAGCTCGTCGATGGCCTCGTCCTTGAGGATGCGGCCGCGCGGCTGGTCGCGGCTCTGGGCGGTGCGCTCGCGCCAGGCGGCGACGGCCTTGAACACGGCCAGGTATTTCGGGGCGGTCTTGCGCGGACGCAGGCGACGCCAGGCCTTTTCCGGATCGACGTCATAGGCGGCCGGGTCGGAGATGGCGGTCATCTCCTCCTCGACCCAGGCCAGGCGGCCGCTGGTCTCGAGTCGCTCGCGCAGGATCGGGAACAGGGCGGCCAGGTGGGTGACGTCGGCCAGGGCGTAGGTCAGCTGGGCCTCGGACAGCGGCCGGCGCGCCCAGTCGGTGAACCGGCTGGACTTGTCCAGGTCGATGCGCAGCATCTGTCGGACCAGGGCGTCATAGGCGATCTGCTCGCCGAACCCCGCCGCCATGCCGGCGACCTGGGTGTCGAACAGCGGCCGCGGCATGGCCTTGAGATTGTTGAAGATCTCGACGTCCTGACGGGCGGCGTGGAACACCTTGAGGATGCTCTCGTCGCGCATCACGACCAGCAAGGGCTCGAGATCGATGTCTTCGGCCAGCGGGTCGATGACGGCTTCGTGCGTGGGCGAGGCGACTTGGATCAGGCACAGTTTCGGCCAATAGGTCGTCTCGCGCATGAACTCTGTGTCCACCGCGACGAAAGGCTCGCCCCGCAGCTCATTACAAAACGCCGCCAGCTCGGCGGTGGTGGTGATCGGCTTCATCCGCTGCTAATAGCCTCGCGCACCCCCGAGTCTGCAAGCGTCAAGACGCGTGAAGCGGCGCCGGGAAGCAAATTTTCCGCGAGTTCGGTGGATCCCGTCATCCTCCGATAGACCTAGAGCGAGCGCCAGAGCCACCATGAGCGATCTGCCCAACGGCCTTACCTACGCCCAGGCGGGTGTCGACATCGACGCGGGCAATGCCCTCGTGGACGCCATCAAGCCCCTGGCCAAGGCCACCCGCCGCCCAGGCGCGGAAGCCAGCCTCGGCGGCTTCGGGGCCCTGTTCGACCTGAAGGCGGCCGGCTACGAGGACGCCCTGCTGGTCACCACGACCGACGGCGTCGGCACCAAGCTGCGGATCGCCATCGACGCGGGCATGCACGCCACGGTCGGGATCGACCTGGTGGCCATGTGCGTCAACGATCTGCTGGCCCAGGGCGCCGAGCCGCTGATGTTCCTGGACTATTTCGCCACCGGCAAGCTGGACATCGAGGTCGCCAAGAGCGTCGTCGCCGGCATCGCCGACGGCTGCAAGCTGGCCGGCGCGGCCCTGGTCGGCGGCGAGACCGCCGAAATGCCAGGCATGTACAGCGACGGCGAATACGACCTGGCCGGCTTCTCGGTCGGCGCGGTCGAGCGCGACGGCGTCCTGCCCAAGCTGGACAAGCAGCGGGCCGGCGACGTGATCATCGGCCTGGGCTCGTCGGGCCCGCACTCCAACGGCTATTCGCTGGTGCGCCGCGTGGTCGAGCGCTCGGGCCTGGCCTGGGACGCCCCCTGCCCGTTTGAAGCCGGCAAGACCCTGGCCGAGGCGCTGATGGCCCCGACCCGCATCTATGTGAAGTCGCTGCTGCCGCTGCTGCAGTCCGGTCGGATCAAGGGCGGCGCCCACATCACCGGCGGCGGCCTGATCGAGAACCCGCCCCGCGCCATCGCCGAGGGCCTGGAGGCCCAGTTCGACTGGAACGCCTGGCCGCTGCCGCCCGTGTTCGAATGGCTGGCCCAGGTCGGCGGCATTTCGGAACACGAGATGCGCCGCACCTTCAACTGCGGCGTGGGCTTCATCGTCATCGTGGCGCAGGCCGACGCCGAACCGGTCCTGGCCGCCCTGCTGAACGCCGGCGAGGACGCCTTCATCTGCGGCCAGCTGGTCAAGGTTTGATGGCCCGAAAGACTAAGGTCGCCGTTCTGATCTCGGGCCGGGGCTCCAACATGGAGGCCCTGGTCCGCGCGGCGAAGGCGGAAGACTGCCCGTTCGAGATCGCGCTCGTCCTGGCCAACAAGCCGGACGCCGGCGGCCTGGCGGTCGCGGCCGAGGCCGGCGTCGAGGCGCTGTGCGTCGACCAGAAGCCGTTCGGCAAGGACCGCGAGGCTCACGAGCGGGCCATCGACGCGGCCCTGCGCCAGCGCGGGATCGAGGTCATCGCCCTGGCCGGCTACATGCGCATCCTGACGCCGTTCCTGGTCGACGCCTGGGAGGGCCGGATGCTGAACATCCACCCGTCCCTGCTACCCGCCTATCCGGGCCTGGACACCCACGGCCGCGCCCTGACGGCCGGCGAGCTGGAAGCCGGCTGCACGGTCCACCTGGTCACCGCCGGCGTCGACGAGGGCCCGATCCTGGGCCAGGCCCGCGTGCCGATCCTGCCCGGCGACGACGACCACACCCTGGCGGCGCGGGTGCTGGAGCAGGAGCACAGGCTCTATGCGGCGACCTTGGCGGAGTTCGTGCGGGGCCTCTAGGGCGCTCACGGCCATCGGAAGCCGCCACGACGAGCGGCCGCCACGGGTAGTGGGCGGACATCTGCCTTGCCAGAAGACGTCCGCCTCGGTTCTGACGCCCTCAGCGAATGAAATAGCCGTTCACCTTCCAGGCCGAACCTTCGTGGGCCAGGATGAGGGTTTCTACGGCGTCAGGCCTATTCGCGAAGACGGTCGCGAATTGGACGATCTTGTACTCGCCTGCGGGGGCCCCCGGCAGCGAGCTCGCGCTCGACACGCTCTTGAGCGAACGCGAAGCCACCGCGCCCAGTTGTTGTCGCAGAGGTTGAACCGTTGCGGTCCAGCCGGCCTCCGTCACTTGCGCTCTAAACAAGCTTCCCGACGCTTTCCAGCTTTCGCCCCAGCGTTGCCCATCGATCAGCTTCGCCCATTCCTCGGCCGCATGCGCGCCCGCCTGGTCGGACGCGCTGGACGATGCCGAGACGGCTATCGGCGTCGTCGGTGGCCGTGTCCTGCCGTCGTCCTGCAAAGCCAGTGAAATCGCCACTGAAACTACTATCGCAAACATGATCGCAACACCTCCAGAGAACCAAGCGAAGGCGTGACCCACGCGTTGGCGATTTTCGGACGGGTCACGTTCTCCACCCGGCGCCTCTGTCGCGACGACCCCGATTTGTTTGTCCCCCAAGAAATTTGGGCCTTGGCTCTCCATCTGGGCCAGAAGCCTCGCCGCCTCGCGGCTGCTGCCGACGCCGAGCTTTCGACGCGCCTCGCGCAGGCGCTCGTTCACCGTATGAATCGACAGTCCGAGCGTTAGAGCGATCGACTTTGCGTCGTGACCGTTAAGGAGCAGGCGAAGCGTCTCCTTCTCGCGCTCGCTGACAGTACCAAAACGTTCCCGCATGCTCGGCCGCCCTTACCTTCGATTGCAGCCTAGCCGGGCGACCAAAGGTTCGCCATGGGCCGTAAGCCAACCTCGAGGTTCCGCCTCCCCGCGATCAGGGTTCCGCCCCGTACTTCGCCATCATGTCCAGAAGCAGCCTGGCCTGCCGCGCCGCCTCGCCGCCGTTGGGGTCGGCGGACAGCGGCTTGAGCAGGGCGAAGGCGGTGTTGGCGTCGTCGGCCATCAGGAAGGCCACTGCGGCCACGATCCGGATCTTCGGCACCTCGGGCGCCAGGCCGACGGCGCGCCGCAGCAGGGCCAGGCGCTCCGGCGACGGCGTTCCCTCGGTGGCCATGGTCTGGGCCAGCAGGAACAAGGTCTGATAGTCGTTGGGCTCGGCCGCGTCGGCGCGCGCCAGATAGGTCCGGGCCGAGGCGAGCAAGGCCTCGCGATGCGGCAGGTCGCTGGCCGCCCGATAGAGCTTGCTGGTCCCCATCAGCCGCAAGGCTTCCAGATTGCCGCCGTCCTCGGCCAGCAGCCGCTCCAGCAGGCGTTCGCCCTCGTCGCGGTCGCCGATGGTGATCTCGGCCCTGGCCAGGGCCTGGCGGCTGTAGCGCTCGTCCGGACGTCGGGCGGCGGCCTTGCGGAAGTGGCGCAGCAGGCCCGGCCTGTCGGTGCTGGCCGGGCCGGCCTTCAGCTGCTGCAGCTCCAGGATCAGGTCGTCAGCGCCCGCTGGCATGCGGCGGATGGTGACCGCGCGGTGCGTCTCGCCGATCCTGGGAATCGTCGTCAGCACGGGCTTGGCGCCCAGAAAGACCGCCAGCGTGTCCTTCAGCTTCTCGGGCGGCGCGCCGAAGACTTCGGTCCAGGCGGCGTCCACGTCGTGCTCTCCGCCCTCCAGACGCTTCAGATAGGCGTCGAGCTTCGCCTTTCGGCCGGGATCCGACCAGAGATAGCGGACCAGCAGCGCCGCCCGCTCGTCGAAGCGCCGGCGGTTCGCGGCGCTCTCGCCGTCGCCGGTCTCGGCGATCACGTGGGCGACGCCATCGAGGCTCCCGATCACCCGCCGCTCGTCGAACAAGGCCGGCGTCTGGCCGATCACGATCCTGTCGGGCTGGATGTCGACGGCGCTGTAGTAGATCGCCGCCCCTTTCACCAACCATCGCGGCTGGCGGAACGGAAAGGTCTCGCTGAAGAAATGCAGCGCATAGGCGCTGAGGACACCGTCGTCCCCCGCCGTCTTGTCGGTCGCGTTGAAGAACCGGAAATTGTCGCGGATGACGACGGCGAAGATGTCGTCGGGCTCAGCCACGTTCATCGACAAGGCGCTGACCGCCGCGCCGGGCAGGAAGCGCCTGTAGGACAGGTTCTCGGTCGCGCCGGGGTCGACCGGCCGCACTAGGTAGATCGGAAACTTCCGAGATGGCGGGCCGCCCTGCCGGCCGTAGAGCGCGCGCAGGGTCTGGTCCAGCGCCTCCAGATCGTCGACCACCCGCCGGAGCACCGCCTCGCCCTCGTCGGAATAGACGATGACGTGGTCGCTTTCGGCCCGCAGCCAATGGCCGCGGGCCTGCGGCGCGACGACGACGTTGTCGACGGACTGGGCGCTGGCGACCGTCGGAGCGCCAAGCAAAAGGGCCACGGCCACGATCGCGGCCCTCATGCCGACCGCCAGCGACGCTCGGCCCAGATCGCGCCGCCAGTGACGACGGCCACCGCGACCCACAACGCCGACGCGCCGACCGTCACATAGGTCAAGGCGCCCAGGGCGCCGCCGGCCGCCAGACCCAGCCAGAGCAGGACATAGCGCGGCCAGTCCGACGGTTCGCCGCCGACCAGGGCGCCGGCGATGCGCTGGCCCGCCTTGACCAGGGCGCCGGTCATGTAGGTGAGGCCCACCGCGACATCGCCGTTGCGCTGGAACACCGCGTTCTCCGCGCCCATGGCCATGGCGACGGCCGTGACGCCGGCCGTGTCGAAACCCAGCGCCAGCAGGGCCGCGCCGCTGGCCAGCAGGAGCGCTTCCAGCACCAGGACCGGCGAGCGCCGGCTTTCGCCAAACGCCCGGGCCGTAAGGGCGCCCAGTACGACCCCGGCCACGAACGAGGCCACCAGGGTCAGCACGGTCAGCACCGCGTGGACGTTCCCCGTCGCCAGCCCGACGCCCAGCCGCGTGGAGTTGCCGCTCATGAACGAGACGAAGAACCCGCCCAGCTTCAGGAAGCCGATGGCGTCGACATAGCCGGCCACGCCCGACAGGGTGACCGCCAGCACAACCTCGCCCCGTTCGTAGTGCTTCACGTCTGGCCCCGCCCCAATAGAAAACGGCCGGATCGTCACCGATCCGGCCGCCTCGCGTCACGAGAAAAGTCGCGCTAAGCCTTAGCCGACGATCTGGTCTTCCGTGAAGAACTGGGCGATTTCGATCGCGGCGTTCTCCAGGCTGTCCGAGCCGTGGACCGAGTTTTCGCCGATCGACAGGGCGAATTGCTTGCGGATGGTGCCTTCGTCGGCGTTGGCCGGGTTGGTGGCGCCCATGACTTCGCGGTACTTGGCGACGGCGTTGTCGCCTTCCAGCACCTGCACGACGACCGGCTCGGCGGTCATCTGGCCGACGAGTTCGCCGTAGAACGGACGCTCGGCGTGCACTTCGTAGAATTTCTTGGCTTGGGCTTCGGTCAGCTTCACGCGGCGCTGAGCGACGATGCGCAGGCCAGCGGCCTCGATCACAGCGTTGATGGCGCCGGTCAGGTTGCGACGGGTGGCGTCAGGCTTGAGGATCGAGAAGGTGCGTTCGGTCACGAGATATCTCACACAAGAGTTGTGAATTGGGAGGTTGCGGGCTTATAGCCGTGCGCCTCCTCCCCGCCAACCCCGCCGCGTAACCTTCATAAAATGCTTCAGATCCGTGACCTGACCTTCAACGCCTGGGGTCGGAAGTTCTTTGACCATGCCAGTGTCAGCCTTCCCCCCGGCGCCAAGGTCGGCCTGATCGGTCGCAACGGCGTGGGCAAGTCCACCCTGTTCAAGTTGATCCTGGGCCAGCTGCACGCGGGCGACGACGAGATCAGCCTGCCCAAGGCCGCGCGGATCGGGTCGGTCGACCAGGAACACCCGGCCACGCCCTTCACCCTGCTGGAGACCGTGCTGGAGGCCGACGAGGAGCGTCACAGCCTGATGACCCGGCTGGACACGGCCGATCCCGAGGAGATGGGTGAGATCTGGGCCCGGCTGATCGAGATCGACGCCGACTCGGCGCCGGCGCGGGCCTCGGAAATCCTGGTCGGCCTGGGCTTTTCGCAGGAAGACCTGGCGCGACCGATGAGCGAGTTCTCCGGCGGCTGGCGGATGCGCGTGGCCCTGGCCGCGGCGCTGTTCGCCGAGCCGGACATGCTGCTGCTGGACGAACCGACCAACTATCTCGACCTGGAAGGCGCGCTGTGGCTGGAGGCCCGCCTCCAGAAATACCCGCACACCGCCCTGATCGTCAGCCACGATCGCGAGCTGCTCAACAACAGCTGCACGCACATGCTGCACCTGGCCGGCGGCAAGCTGGAGCTCTACACCGGCGGCTACGACGACTTCGAGAAGCGCCGCGCCGAGAAGGCTCGCCTGCAGCTGTCGGCCAAGGCCAAGCAGGACGCCGAGCGCGCCCACCTGCAGGCCTTCGTCGACCGCTTCAAGGCCAAGGCCTCGAAGGCCGCCCAGGCCCAGTCCCGCATGAAGCGCCTGGCCAAGATGGAGCCGGTGGCCACCACGATCGAGGAGCGCGTCGCGCCGTTCACCCTGCCCTCGCCGCCGCGCCCGCTGCCCCCGCCGCTCATTCGCCTGGAACGGGCGAACGTCGGCTACGAGGAAGGCCGCTCGATCCTCAAGAACCTCAACCTGCGCATGGACCTGGACGACCGCATCGGCCTGCTGGGCGTCAACGGCGCGGGCAAGTCGACCTTCGCCAAGATGATCGCCGGGGCGCTGGGCGTGCAGTCGGGCGAATTCCACCGCGACCGCAAGATGCGCGTGGGCTGGTTCCACCAGCACCAGATCGAGGCGATGGATCCCGAGGACACCCCGCTGGAGATCATCCGCCGGGCCATGCCCGACTCCTCCGAAAGCTCGCGGCGCTCGAAACTGGCGCAGTTCGGCCTGGGCTTCGACAAGCAGGAGACCACGGTCGCCAACCTGTCGGGCGGCGAGCGCGCGCGCCTGCTGCTCAACATGGTGGCGATGGACGCGCCGCACATGCTGATCCTCGACGAGCCGACCAACCACCTGGACATCGACAGCCGCCGGGCCCTGCTGGACGCACTGAACGACTACGAGGGCGCGGTGATCCTGATCACCCACGACCGCTCGCTGATGGAGCTGGTCGCCGACCGCCTGTGGCTGGCGGCCGACGGCACGGTGAAACCGTTCGACGGCGACATGGACGACTACGCCAGGTTCGTGCTGG
Source organism: Caulobacter sp. Root343 (assembly GCF_001425745.1). Classification (GTDB taxonomy): domain Bacteria; phylum Pseudomonadota; class Alphaproteobacteria; order Caulobacterales; family Caulobacteraceae; genus Caulobacter. Next base: position 897,467 of record NZ_LMDF01000007.1, read on the forward strand.
AGCGCGCCAAGCAGGCGGTGAAGCCGACCCAGGTGGCGCGCGAACCGGAGCCAGCGGCGACCTCCGCCAAGAAAAAGACCGCCGTCGAGCCGCTGCGCCGCAAGGTCGAGGCCGCCGAGCAGGTGCTGACCCGCTGCACCCGCAACTTGGCCGAGCTGGAAACCCAGCTGGCGGACCCGGCCCTCTATGTGAAGACCCCCGGCAAGGTGGCCGAGCTGACCAAGCGCCGCGACAACGCCAAGACCAAGCTGGACGAGGCCGAAGCCGCCTGGATGAGCCTGGCCGAAGAGCTGGCCGAGGCCGAGGCGTAAGCTTAACCACAGGCTCGGAAAGGTTTAGGGTGAACGCGCGCTAAACCATGTCGTTTAGCCATTCCGCGACATCTGGGGCGCAGTCTGCGTCCCATGAGTAGCGCCCATCCCCGTAACCATGTCGTGGCCAATCCGGAAGGATTGTCCGCCCACGCCGTCCTCGAGGCGTTCGCCGACTGGGTGAACGCGCGGATCGGCGAGGCCATGCGGATCGAGATGGACCTGGCGTTCCGCGACCGTCCGTTCGACGTCGAGGTCGGCCGCACCCCGGCCCTGGTCGGCTGGGAGCACAAGTTCATCCCGCCGGGGGCCGCCGCGCCGCGCGGCAAGATGTGGACGGTCTACCGCCTGCACGACCAGACCGGCCGGCCGGCCCACCTGCCGCAATCGGGCGACCTGGTCGAGGACCTGACGCCGCTGCTGGGCGAGCTGGGTTATCTGGGCATCTTCGACGGCGAGGTCGCGCTGTTCCCCGGCGTGGGCAAACGCAAATAGGCCCTGGAGCCTCCCGCACCGGGAAGGCTCGATCAGGGCGCCGTCAGTACGACGGCTTCACCCGCACTTCACTTCCTGGACGATCCCCGTATCGGCGTTGAACAGGATGTTCAGCCGGTCGGCGCGATAGTCCATGGTCACCGGACAGGTCGTGCAGGCCACCCGCCAGCGCGACGGATCGACCGGGGCCGGCAGGCTGGTGCGCGGCTTGCCGACGAAGGCCTGCGCGTCCTTCAGGCCGCACTGGTCCTTGTCGGCCTCGGCGGCGGGCGGCTTGGCCGGCAGGGCGACGGCCGGCGGCGCGGTGGGCGTGCTGGGCGGCGGTGGCGGAGCCGGCTCGGGCGCGCTGGAGCACGAGGCCAGGACGAGACCCAAGGCCAGAACTTGCACCACGCGCTTCATGCCTGCTTCTCCCAACCGCGTTCGGCGCCCTGGCGCCAGTAGGACACCGGATGACCGGCTTTCTTGAAGACCGACCAGCGCCCGCGCGCCAACGCCAGCGCCTGGTCATCCCGGCCGTCGAACAGCAGGATGCAGCGCGAAACCCCTGAAAGATCTCCAGGTTCGGCCCCGTCGATCAGGAACAGCGCGTCGCCCCCGTTGGGGTTCCCGTCCTCGCCGGTCAGCAGCACCGGCTGGCGCTCGGCCATCGGCTCGCCGCTGACTCCGTGCGGTAGGAAGCTGTCCTCGCGATAGGTCCAGAGGTGCTGATCCAGCGCTTCCAGCCGCCGCGGATCGCCGCCGCGCACCAGCGCCTTCCAGCCCCGCCCCAGCGTCTTTTCCAGAAGCTCGGGCAGCACCGCCTCGAGCGGCGAGCGCTCCAGGTGGTAGAACCAGACGTCGCAAGGCGCGGCGGTCATGCTCAGCCTTCGTAGGCGTCGGCGACGAGGCGGTTCAGCAGGCGGACGCCGAAGCCGGCGGCGCCGTCCGGCACGGTCGGGTCGGTCGAGGGCTTGCGCCAAGCCACCGAGGCGATGTCCAGGTGCGCCCACGGCGTGCCGTTGACGAACTTCTGCAGGAACAGCCCGGCGGTGATCGAACCGGCCGGGCGGCCGCCGATGTTCTTCATGTCGGCGATCGGGCTTTCGATCTGCTTCTCGTAGGCGGCCGGCAGCGGCAGGCGCCACAGGGTCTCGCGCTCGGCCTTGCCGGCGGCGAGAAGTTTCTCTGACAAGCCATCGTTATTGCTGAACAAACCGGCGTAGTCATGACCCAGGGCGATGATGATCGCGCCGGTCAGGGTCGCCAGGTCGACCATGAACTGGGGCTTGAAGCGGTCCTGGCAGTACCAGAGCGCGTCGGCCAGCACGAGGCGGCCCTCGGCGTCGGTGTTGATGACCTCGATCGTCTGGCCTGACATCGAGGTGACCACGTCGCCGGGACGCTGCGCATTGCCGTCGGGCATGTTCTCGACCAGGCCGAGGATGCCGATGGCGTTGACCTTGGCCTTGCGGCCGGCCAGGGCGTGCATGACGCCGGTCACGGCGGCCGCGCCGCCCATGTCCCACTTCATGTCCTCCATGCCGTCGGCGGGCTTGATGGAGATGCCGCCGGTGTCGAAGCAGACCCCCTTGCCGACGAAGGCGATCGGCTGGGCGTTTTTGTCGGCCGCGCCGTTCCACTTCATGATCACCAGCTGGCTCTCGCGAACGCTGCCCTGGCCCACGCCCAGCAGGCTGCCCATGCCGAGCTCGGCCATGGCGGCTTCGCCCAGGACCTCGACCTCCAGACCCAGGCTCTCCAGGCTCTTGGCGCGGGCGGCGAACTCTTCGGGGTGCAGGATGTTGGCCGGCTCGGAGACGAGGTCGCGGCTGAAGACGATGGCGTCGGCCAGCGCCGACAGCGGCGCATAGGCCTTCTGGGCCTTGACCGGATCGGCGGCGGCGACCTTGACCACCTGGACCGACGGTTTCTTCTCGGCCTTTTCGGTGGTGCGGTACTTGTCGAAGCGGTAGGCGGCCAGGCGGGCGCCAAACGCGGCGCGAGCGGCGCTCTCGGCGTCGGCGCCCAGCTTCAAAACGAGTTCGGTCACGCCCGTGGTCTTCACGGCCTGATAGGCGGCGGCGGCGGCGGTTTCGACAGCTTCCGGCTCGACGGCGCCGGAGCCATCGACGCCGACCAGCACCAGGCGGGCGGCCTCCAGGCCATGCGGCGCCACGACGTCGAGGGTCTGACCCTTGGCGCCGGTGAAGCGGCCGCCGGCGATGGCGCGCGCCAGGGCGCCGCCCGTGGCCTCGTTGGCCGCCTTGGCCTCCGGCGACAAGGCCGCGCCCTCGTGAGCCAGGACCGCGAGGGCGGCGGTGGCGCCGGCCTGGGTGTCGACGGGGACGAACTCGATACGCATGCCGCGCTCCTGCATCTGGGCGACTTCCAAAACGGCGCGCCGCAAGGGTCCGCCGTTCTTTGACCTAAGGCGGCATAGTCCAATGCCGCGCCTTAGAAAAGGCTCCGTTCGCCCCCACTCGGGACAGTCAAGTTAGGTCCCCGGTTGTGCCGACGCGAAGCCCCCGTGTAGAACGACGCATCTTCGGGGTTCGTCCCACGAATCCATCCGCCCCGAACGCCTCTTCATGCGCCTCATAGAACGTTATCTTTTCCGCCAGTTGCTGGGTCCGACGCTTCTGGCGATCGGGGCCTTGGTGGCGCTCGCCCTGTTGGCGCGCAGCCTGTCGGAATTCGACGTCCTGGTCGAACAGCGCCAGAGCGCCCTGGTCTTCCTGAAGATCATCGTGCTGGCCCTGCCCCAACTGCTCAGCATCATGATGCCGCTGGCCCTGTTCGTGGCGGCGCTGGTGGCCTTGAATCGCCTGCATACCGAGCAGGAGATCGTCGTCTGCTTCGCCGGCGGCATGAGCCGCTGGAGCGTCATCTCGCCGGCCATGCGCCTGGCGGTGCTGGCGGCCCTGGTTTCGCTGGTCAGCGGGCTGTGGCTGCAACCCTGGAGCGCCCGCCAGATCCGCGAGACGGCCTTCGAGATCAAGACCGACGTGGCCTCGACCCTGGTCCAGCCGGGCCAGTTCACCGAGCCGGGCCCGGGCCTCACGGTCTATGCCCAGTCGATCGACCGCGACAACAAGATCCAGAACCTGTTCATCCACCAGGAACTGCCCAACGGCGCGGCCTCGACATATTCGTCGCGCGAGGCCGAGATCGCCACGCGCCGGGGCGAGCCGGTGCTGATCATGCGCCACGGCTCCAACCAGCAGTTCTCTCGCCAGGGCGTGCTGCAATACACCTCGTTCGACGAGTACACGTTCGACCTGTCGAGCCTGGCGCACGGCGACGAGCTGCTGCACTACAAGATCGCCGACCGTTATCCGCACGAGCTGTTCTTTCCCGACATGACGCAGGACTGGGAGCAGCGGAACGCGGGCAAGATGGTGGCCGAGGGCCATTCGCGCTTCGCCGGCCCGCTCTACAACATCGCCCTGATGACCATGGCCCTGGCGGCCGTGCTGGGGGGGCCGTTCAGCCGCATGGGCTACGGCAAGCGGATCGCCGCCGTCGGCGCGGCCGCGGGCGTCGTGCGCATCGTCGGCTTCGGCGTGCAGGCCGCCTGCGAGGACAGCGCCTGGCTGAACGTCCTGCAGTACATGGTGCCGCTGGCGGCCATGTGGTGGGGTCTGTCGCAGATCTTCCGCCAGAAGGTCTCCACGCGTCGCAAGGCCCAGCTGGCCAAGGCGGCGCCGGCCTGGACGGGAGCGGCCTGATGACCATGGGCATGCTGGAACGCTACGTCCTCACGCGCACCATGAGCGCCCTGGTGGGCGCCCTGGCCGTGCTGGCCGCGATGGTGATGCTGATCGCCTTCGTCGACATCGCGCGCAATGTCGGCACGCGGGCCGACGCCAGCTTCCTCCAGCTTCTCTACCTGACGATCCTGCAAGCCCCGGCCACCATCCTGGTGCTGGCCCCGTTCGTTTTCCTGTTCGGCACCATGTGGGCGTTCGTCGAGCTGAACCGGCGCAGCGAGCTGATCGCCATGCGCGCGGCCGGCGTCTCGGCCTGGCGCTTCATCATGCCGGCCGCCTTGGCCTCGTTCGTGATCGGCCTGCTGACCATCACCCTGCTCAATCCCCTGACGACGGCGATGACCGCCAAGTTCGAGACCGAGCGCGACAGGGTGATGAACGGCTATCTGAAGGAAGCGCCCAAGGGCACCTGGCTGCGCCAGGGCGACGACAAGACCCAGATCGTCATCCGCGCCCGGGCTCGCGACATCATCGACGGCTCGGTGCGGCTGAAGGGCGTGTCGCTGTTCGTCTACAGCCTCAACAACAAGGGCGTGATGGACTTCACGCGCCGCATCGAGGCCAACGAGGCCAAGCTGGAGCCGGGTTTCTGGCGCCTGACCGGCGTGCGCGAGGCCACGCCCGGCGCCGGGGCGATCCGCTCCGACAGCCTGTCGATTCCCTCGAACCTGGACGACCGCACGGCGTCCGAGCGGTTCAACACGCCTCAGGCGGTGGCCTTGTGGCGCCTGCCGGCCACGATCCAGCGCACCGAGGACGCCGGCTTCTCGGCCGCGCCGTTCAAGCTGCGCCTGCAACAGGACCTGGCCACGCCCCTGCTCTTCTCGGCGATGTCGGTGCTGGCGGCGGCGTTCTCGCTGCGCCTGATGCGTCTGGGCGGCCTGGCGGCCCTGGCCGGCTCTGGTGTGGCCCTGGGCTTCGGGTTCTTTTTCTTCAACGAGCTTTGCAGCACGTTGGGCAAGGCGGACGTTCTGGCCCCGTCCATCGCCGCCTGGACACCGCCGATTATCGCGATTTTGGCGGGCTTCACTTTGCTTTGCTATACGGAAGATGGGTGAGTCATTGCTTCCAAGGTCGTCCATGACTGAAACGCGTCCCAGCGCCGCCTGTCGCGTGCTGCTCCTGAGCAGCGCGGCGTCGTGGGCGCTCGCCTGCGCGGGCGCGGCCCACGCTCAGCAGAGCCTCGTCTCCATCCCGCCGACCCCGGTGGTCTCGGCCGCCCCGTCCGACGGATTGGGCGATGAGGGCTACTATCTAGAATCGGACCTGCTGATCCGGGACGACAAGAACCAGATCATGACCGCCACCGGGTCGGTCGAGACCCGCTATCAGGGGCGCACCCTGCGCGCCGACAAGGTGGTCTACGACAACAAGACCGGCGCGGTGACCGCCGACGGTCACGTCCAGCTGATCAATCCCGACGGCACCGCCGAGTTCGCCGACCACCTGGAAGCCGACAAGGACTTCAAGGCGGGCTTCGCGCGCAACTTCGCCGCCCGCCTCGACCAGAACATGAAGGTGGCTTCGGCCACCGCCGTGCGCCGCAACGCCAATATCCAGGAACTGAACAAGGCGATCTACACGCCCTGCGAGGTCTGCGCCGAAAAGCCGAAGCCGACCTGGTCGGTCTCGGCCGACAAGATCGTCCAGGATAAGCAGCGCCAGATGATCTACTACAAGAACGCGGTCATCCACCTGTGGGGTGCGCCGGTTCTCTACATGCCGCTGTTCTGGCACCCCGATCCGCAGGCCAAGCGCAGCTCGGGCTTCCTGGCGCCGAAGATCGACTTCTCCAAGGGCCGCGGAATCTCGTACCAGCAGCCCTATCTGTACGTGATCTCGCCGTCGTCGGACGTGGTGGTCACCCCGCAGATCAACAGCCAGGTGAACCCGTTCCTGAACGTGAACTACCGCAAGCGCTTCTACTCGGGGATACTCGAGGCGCGCGGCGGCTTCACCTACGACAAGGAATTCGACATCAAGGGCGATCGTTTCGGCGACGCCACGCTGCGCAGCTACATCCTGGCGCACGGCAAGTTCGACATCGATCAGCACTGGAAGTGGGGCTTCTCGGCCGAGCGCGTCTCGGACGCCCTGCTGTTCGACAAGTACAAGATCAACGACGTCTATCAGCAGCGCGGTCTGTTCACGAGCGACGACCACCGGCTGGTGTCGCAGCTCTATACGACGCGCCAGGACGCCCGGTCGTGGCTGTCGATCTCGGCCGTCTCGGTCCAGGGCCTGCGCGTCGTCGGCATCAACGCGACGACCAATTCGGCCAACGCCTTCGAGAACAGCGGCGCCTTCCCGCTGATCGGCCCGCTGGTCGAGGCGCGGTGGGAGCCGAACAGCCCGGTGCTGGGCGGCCGCCTGCGCCTGCAGGGTTCCGGCGTGGTGCTGAACCGCTCGGAGTCGCAGTATGGCGAAGCGCCCTATTATCTTCCCGGCTACAAGGGCGAGAACGGCGTCGACTCCAGCCGCGCCAGCGTCAGGGCCGACTGGCGCGCCAGCCGGATCATCGGACCCGGCCTGAAGATCTCGCCCTTCGCCCAAGCGCGTGGCGACGCCTATTCGATCAAGACCTTCGTCACGCCCGCGGCCGCCGCCCTAGGCGACGACGCCAAGGAAACCTACACCCGCGCCCTGGGCGTGGGCGGCGTCGACTTCAGCCTGCCATTCTACAAGCCGCTGGCCAATGGCGGCAGCATCGTGCTGGAACCCCTGGCCCAGGTCGCCGTGGGCTCCGACAGCTCGCGCGTGCCGGTGGTGGTCGCCCGCAACGGGACGACCAGCTACCTCTACAACGAGGACAGCGCGACGCTGGAGTTCGACGAAACCAACCTGTTCCAGGCCAACAAGTCGCCGGGCTTCGACCTCTACGAGGGCGGCCAGCGCCTGAACGTCGGCGGCCGGGCCACCTACAGCCGTCCCGACGGCCGGGGCGGCAGCATCCTGGTCGGCCGCAGCTTCCGGACCGAGTTCGATCCGCTGCTGCCGGCCCGCACCGGCCTGCAAAGCAAGTCCTCCGACTGGATCGTGGCGGCCACGGTCACCCCGATGCCCGGGATCAACGCCTTCGTCCGCACGCGCCTCGACGCTCAGACCCAGGAAATCCATCGGATCGAAACGGGCGTCGACGCCTACACCGCCCGCGCCAACGGCTCGATCCGCTACCTGAAGGACGAGCTGGACTCCAACGGAGCCCGGCAGGAAAGTTTCGAGGCCCGAGGCGAAGTCAAGCTGACCAAGCGCTTCTCGCTGACCACCTTCGGCCAGCGTGACATGGTTCAGGATGTCTGGCGTCGCCGGGACGTGGGTGTCGCCTACCAGGACGACTGCATTCGCATCGACGTGATCTACCAACAGGAAGACCGCTACGCCTCGACGGCCAGCGGCCTTCGGCTGCAGCCTGACCGAACCATCGTGTTCCGCCTAACGCTCGCCACATTAGGTGATACAGGGTACAGCTCGAACTAAGTAACCGCGCTTGGGGGCGTGCGGGGCGGCCCGCATGCCTCGCGCGCACGCCTCGGGGGCGACGGCCGAAAGGAAAAACCGCCGGCTTCGGCGATCGCCGCCCCCGAAACACAAGATAAACCGACCGCGCCCCCGAGGGGGCGGCCTGGGCCTAGAGGAACGACACTATCCATGCGGTCTGCGCGTAGCGTTACGACTTTCGCGGCCGGTGCCGCGTCCATCCTCGCCCTGACCGTGGCGAGCCTCGGCTTGCCGACCCTGGCGCAGGAACAGCCCGCGGCCCAAGGGGCGCCCGCTCAGGCGACGCCCGCCCAGGACGCGCCGCCTCAGGTCGCGGCTCCGCCGGCCGCCGCGCCGGCGCCCGCCGCGCCGCAGCCGCTGTCGGAAAGCGTCTCGGCGGTCGTCAACGACGACATCATCTCCAGCTACGACCTGATGCAGCGCATGCGCCTGCTGATGGCCACCTCGGGCATGCAGCCGACCCAGGAGAACCTGCCTCAGATCGAGCAGGAAGCCCTGCGCTCGCTGATCGACGAGCGCCTGCAGATGCAGGAGCTGAAGCGCGTCGAGAAGCAGCAGAAGATCACGATCATCTCGACCGACAAGGAGGTCGAGGAGCAGATCGCCGACATCGCCCAGTCCAACAAGATGACCCCCGACCAGCTGAAGCAGTCGCTGGTGGCCCAGGGCATCGGCTTGGAAACCTGGCGCGCCCAGCTGCGCGCGGACTCCAGCTGGCAGTCCTGGATCCAGGGCCGCTACGGCTCGCGCCTGCGCATCGGCGAGGACCAGATCAAGGCCTATCAGCGCCGCCTGGCCGAGTCGGCCGCCAAGCCGCAGTACCAGATCAGCGAAGTCTTCCTCGACGCCAACCGCGTCGGCGGCATGGAGGTCGCGATCAACGGCGCGGCCCAGCTGATCACCCAGATGCAGCAGGGCGCGCCGTTCGCGGCCGTGGCCCGCCAGTTCTCGGGCTCGGCCACCGCGGCCAACGGCGGCGACGTGGGCTGGGTCAACCAGGGCGAAATGCCGGCCGAGGTCGACGCGGCGCTGGAACAGCTGCGCCCCGGCCAGCTGTCCAAGCCGATCCAGGTCAAGGACGGCGTCTACATCATCTATCTGCGCGACAAGCGCGCCGGCTCGAAGACGGCCATCGTCGACCTCAAGCAGGTCGCCGCCCCGCTGGCCGCCGACGCCACCCCGGCCCAGGTCGAGGCGGCCACCAAGCTGCTGACCGACCTGAAGCCCAAGATCACCAGCTGCCAGACTCTGGAAGCCACCGCCGGCAAGGTGGACGGCCTGGTCGCCGGCGACCTCGGCGAGGCCGAGATCACCGACCTGGCGCCGGCCTTCCAGGACGCGGCGAACAAGCTGGAGGTCGGCCAGATCTCGGACCCGATCCGCACCGACGCCGGCATGCACCTGATCGCGGTCTGCGGAAAGCGCCAGGGCGGCGCCAACGCGCCGACCCACGAGCAGATCGAAAATCGCCTGCGCGGCCAGCAACTGGCGCTGATCGCCAAGCGCTACCTGCGTGACCTGCGCAATCAGGCCACCATCGAGACCCGGTGACGCCGCGCCCGCTCGCCCTCAGCGCCGGTGATCCGGCCGGCGTCGGGGCGGAGATCATCGCCAAGGCCTGGCGCGCCCTGCGCGAGGACGGTCCCCCCTTCGTGGTGGTCGGCGACGCCCAGCTACTGGCCTCGGCTGGCGGCGGGGTGAAGGTGCGCCGCGTGCTCAGCCCGAAGGAGGCGCTGGGCGCCTTCGCCGAGGCCCTGCCGGTCATCGACATCCCCCTGCTCTCGCCGGTCGTCTCCGGCCAGCCCTCGCCTACCTATGCGCCGCAGGTGATCCGCTGGATCGAGACCAGCGTCGGCCTGGCCCTGTCCGGCGCGGTCAGCGGCCTGGTCACCGCCCCGATCGCCAAGGCTCCGCTGTACGAGGCCGGCTTCAAGTTCCCGGGCCACACCGAGTTTCTGGCCGAACTGACCGCCGCCGAGCGCTTCGACGGCGCGCGGGGGCCGGTGATGATGCTCGCCGCCGGCGACCTGCGCACGGCCCTGGTGACCATCCATACGGCGCTCCTGAAGGTCCCCGGCGCCTTGTCGATCGAGGCGATCGTCAACAGTGGCCTGGTCACCGCCGACGCCCTGCGTCGCGATTTCGGCATCAAGACCCCGCGCCTGGCCGTCGCCGCCCTCAACCCGCACGCCGGCGAAGGCGGAGCCCTTGGCCGCGAGGAGATCGAGATCATCGCCCCGGCCGTCCGCGCGCTGCAGGATCTGGGCGTCGACGCCTACGGCCCCGCCCCGGCCGACAGCCTGTTCCACCCGGAGGCCCGGGTCGGCTACGACGGCGTCCTTTGCATGTATCACGACCAGGCCCTGATCCCGGTCAAGATGCTGGACTTCTGGGGAGGGGTGAACATCACCCTGGGCCTGCCGATCGTGCGGACCTCGCCCGACCACGGCACCGGCTTCGACATCGCTGGACGCGGCCTGGCCCGTCCCGATAGCCTGATCGCCGCCATCCGCCTGGCGGCGCAGATCGCCGCGCGCCGCGACGCCTGAAAAGACCTGCCTGAAAAAGACCTGGAAGCATAGACGATGAGCCTGGCCGACCTGCCGCCCCTGCGCGAGGCCCTGGAACGCCACGACCTGCTGGCGCGCAAGAGCTTCGGCCAGCACTTCCTGCTGGACCTCAACATCACCCGCAAGATCGCCCGCCTGGCCCAGATCGGCGAGGGCGACACGGTGGTCGAGGTCGGGCCCGGCCCCGGCGGCCTGACCCGCGCCCTGCTCGAAACCGGCGCGCGCGTCGTGGCCATCGAGAAGGACAGCCGCTTCCTGCCGCTGCTGTCCGAGGTCGCCGAGGTCGCCGACGGCCGCCTGGAGCTGGTCGAGGGCGACGCTCTGAAGGTCGACGCCGCCAAGGCCGCCGGCGGGCCGGCGCACGTGGTTGCGAACCTGCCCTACAACGTCGGCACCCAGCTCCTGATCAACTGGCTGACCGGTCCCTTTCGGCCGCTGTCGATGACCCTGATGTTCCAGAAGGAAGTCGCCGACCGCATCGTCGCGCATACCGACGACGACGCTTACGGCCGCTTGGCCGTGATCTCCCAGACGCTGTGCGAGGCCAAGACGATCATGGACCTGCCGGCCAAGGCGTTCACCCCGCCGCCGAAGGTGGCCTCGGCCGTGGTTCGCCTGGTTCCTAGAAGCGATCCGCCACCCGCCGACGTGATCGCGGCCCTGGAGCGCGTCACCGCCGCCGCCTTCGGCCAGCGCCGCAAGATGCTGCGCTCCAGCCTCAAGGGCCTGGGCGGCGGCGCCTTGTGCGAAAAGGCCGGCGTCAATCCGGACGCCCGGGCCGAGGTCATCGACCTGGCGGGCTTCCTGGCCCTGGCGCGGGCGACGCTGGGCTGAGGGACGAGCGGGACATGTGGTGGGAACGATCCAAACTCGTCCGAGAGACCGCGAGCCAGTGGAACCGGATCCGCAGCGCCTATGTCGACAAGGTGCTGGCGGACCCCGAGATCAGTCTCGACATCAAGAGCAAGGCGTTCTCGAACGCCCATTATCTGATCGTCGGCCTGTTCACCCGGATCTGTAACGCCAAGGGCTATGTCGCCACGTCGGAGGCAAAGGTTTTCAACGCCATCTTCGGCCTCCGTCATCCGCGAAAGTTCTATGAGCGCTGGAACGAGATCATGCCGGATCCCGTCGCCCTGGCGGAGCGGGACCTGCCCCACATGATGCTGCTGGTGTCCAGCGACGCCGTCCAGGCCGGGACATACCGCGCTGACGCCGATCCCTTCATCGCCTTCGTCAACAGCGTGGCCGAACTGGTTTTCATGGCCGACGGCCAATTTACCCACTCGGAAATGGAGCCATTTGGCCGCATAGCCTCGCTCCTACACGCCCAGGCCCTGAAATTGGCTACGACAACGAGGGGCGACGCGGGAAGTTCGCAACCGCCGCCTCTCGAGGCCGATACGCTCCCTGGCCCCCCTGTCGAGACGCTCGGCTCCCTCGAAAACAGCCTGTTGAAGCTGGAGAAGCTGATCGGCCTGGAGGGCGTCAAGGCTGAGGTCTCGACCTTGGCCAACTTCGCCAGGGTCGTAACGATGCGGAAGGCGCGCGGCATGGCCGCACCCGAACTTGGCATGCACGTGGTGTTCTCGGGCAATCCCGGCACCGGCAAAACCACGGTGGCCCGCATCCTCGCCGAGATTTACTTCCACCTAGGCCTGCTCTCCAAGGGCCACTTGGTCGAGACCGACCGCTCGGGCCTGGTAGCCGGCTATATTGGCCAGACGGCGCTGAAGACCCAGGAGGTCGCTCAGAGCGCCTTGGGCGGCGTGCTGTTCATTGACGAGGCATATGCCCTAGCCGGCGAAGGTTGGGATTTCGGCAAGGAAGCGATCGACACCCTGCTGAAGCTGATGGAAGACAATCGCGACGACTTCGTGGTCATCGTCGCCGGCTACCAGGAACCGATGGACCAGTTCCTGAACTCCAATCCTGGCCTGCGCTCGCGCTTCCCGCGCCTGATCAATTTCACCGACTACTCTCCCGACGAACTGGCTCAGATCTTCGCGCGATACGCCAAGGACGGCGCTTATGAGATCGACGACGCGATCCTGGCCCTTGTGAAGACGGTCATGGAAGGTCGCGCCGGTCAGCCGAACTTCGCCAACGCCCGCGATGTGCGAAACCTGTTCGAGCGGGCAATCGGTCTACAGGCCAACCGCATCGGCGTGATGGCCAACCCGACGGACACCGACCTGGCGCGCCTGACCGTGGAAGACCTTCGCAACGCCGCCGGCTTGGCGCCTGTCGCCTAAGCTTCAGCTTAGGTTCATCTGGGAAGACGCTTCCTGACGACACACCGCCCGGGAGGCCCCAATGATCGTACGTTTGTCCATCGCCTGCGCCCTGCTCGGCTTCTCGGCCCTGGCCATCCTGGTCTAGCCCTCGAACGCCTCGATAATCGGGCACGGACCGGTGTCGGACGCCGCGCAGGCGCTCGCCAGCTTGGCCAGCGAGGCACGCGCCCCCTGCAGCTCGGCGATCTTCTCGTCCAGGGCCGCGATGCGCTCCGCCGCCAGAGCCCTGGCCCGCGCACGATCCTGGCCAGCGTCTAAATCCAGTAGCTCGCCGATCTGCTCCAGGGTGAAGCCCGCCGCTTGGGCCGAGCGGATGAACCGCAGCCGGCGCACGTCGTCGGCGTCGTACCGCCGAATCCCGCCCGACAAGGCCGAACCGCCGGTCTTCCCGGGCGTTCGAAGCAGGCCTCGGCGCTGGTAGTAGCGCACCGTCTCCACGCCGACGCCGCCCTCGCGCGCCAGCCCCGCGATCGTTGCCGTCATGCCTTGACTCCGTACCATGGTACGGACCCTACATGGGGCGGGTCCGATCGCGAACCAAGGAGTGAAGCGATGCGTCCCCACCGGAAAGCCGTGCTCTACCGCATGGTCATGCCCGAGCACATCTGCCCTTACGGCCTCAAGGCCCTGCACCTGCTCAAGGCCAAGGGCTACGACGTCGAGGACCATTGGCTTCGCACCCGGGCCGAAACCGACGCCTTCAAGGCCGAGCACGGCGTGGCGACCACGCCCCAGGCCTTCATCGACGGCCAGCGGATCGGCGGCTACGACGACCTGCGCAAGCACTTCGGCGCGCGGGTCCGCGATCCCAAGGCCCTGACCTATACCCCGGTGATCGCCGTCTTCGCCGTGGCCGCCCTGATGGCTCTGGCGGCCAGCCAGGCGGCCTTTCACACCCCGCTGACGGTCCAGGCCGCCGAATGGTTCGTCGCCTTCAGCATGAGCCTGCTGGCCATGCTGAAGCTGCGCGACGTCGAGACGTTCTCGACCATGTTCCTGAACTACGACCTGCTGGCCCGGCGCTGGGTTCCGTACGGCTATGTCTATCCGTTCGCCGAGTTGGCGGCGGGCGTGCTGATGGCGGCCGGGGTGCTGACCTGGCTTTCCGCCCCGCTGGGCCTGTTCATCGGCGGGATCGGGGCGGTGTCGGTGTTCAAGGCCGTCTATCTCGACAAGCGCAAGCTGAAATGCGCCTGCGTGGGCGGCGACAGCAACGTGCCGCTCGGCTTCGTTTCACTGACCGAGAACCTGATGATGGTGGCCATGGCCGCCTGGATGTTGGTCGGCCGCCACGCCTGATATACATCTCCGCGCCAAGGCCTATTGACGGTTGAGGCGATGCTCTTCAGCCTTAGCGTGGGCTGAGCGGGGCGAACGTGACCACCAACAATGCGGTGAAAGCGCCATCGACGGTCGCGCGGCGCCTTCTCTTCATGGCCCTGACCCTGGCCGCGCCCGCCATCCTGCTGATGGGGGCCCTGGTCGCCATGCAGTACGGCGAGGGCGAGCGGCGTTTCTCCACCCAGCTCGTCGCCATGACCCGCGCCCTGTCGCTGGCCACCGACCGCCAGATCGGCCAAGGCCAGAGCGTCCTGCAAGGCCTGGCCGTGTCACCCGCCCTGGCCGAGGGCGACATGACGACGTTCGAGAAGCAGGCGCGCGAGGCCGTGGCGGGGCGCGAAGGCTGGATCGTGCTGATGACCCTGGATCGGCAGCTGATCAACACTCGGATAGCGCCCGGCGCCCCGACGCCCTACGCGCCCGTCACGCCGTCGTCCTGGCGCGAGATGACTACGGGCAAGTCGAATGTCAGCAACCTGATCCCGCGCCACGGGGCCGACCCCATCATCGGCGTCAATGTGCCGGTGCTGGTCAGAGGCAAGGTGCTGGTGCTGGCCTATATGCAGCATCCCGAGAACTTTCACGCCCTGATGACCGCCCAGGGGTTTCCCGATACCTGGACGGCCAGCATTGTCGACCGCAACGCCGCCCTGGTGGCCCGCTCGCGCGACCAGGAGAAGATGCTGGGCAAGCACGCCAGCCCGGACATGCAAAACGCCATGGCCCGCGCCAACGAGGGCGTGATCCACAGCCGCACGCTCGACGGCGTCAAGACCTTGTCGGCCTTCAGCCGCTCGCCGACGTACGGCTGGACCTTCATTGTCGGCGTGCCGCGCGATGAACTGAATCGGGTGGTGGTGAGCTCGCTCGGACCGGCCCTAGGCAGCGCGGCCCTGCTGATCGCGCTGGGCGTGGTGGCCGCGATCGGTTTCGCCCGGCCGATCTCTCGCGACGTGCGCGGCCTGGTTGCCGAGGCCGAGGCGCTGGCCGCCGGCGCGCCGCTGGATCCCGCCCCCTCGCACCTGCAGGAGATCGCCGAGGTGCGTGGCTCGCTGCGGGCGGCCGCCGACATCCTGCGGGCCCGCGACGCCGAGGCTCGCCAGGCCGCCGAACGCCAGCAGTTGATGATCAACGAGCTGAATCACCGGGTGAAGAACACCCTGGTCGTCGTCCAATCCCTGGCGCGCCACAGCCTGCGGCCCGTAAGCGACAAGGGGGGCGGCGAGAACGGCCTGGCGCAGTTCAACGACCGCATCCACGCCCTGGCCAGCGCCCACGACCTGCTGACCCGCCGTAGTTGGGAAGGCGCGGACCTCGGCGAGATCCTGGCCGAGGCGCTGGAGCCCTATATCAGCCAGGTGACCCTGGAAGGGCCGCCCCTGCCCCTGCCCCCGAATGCCGCCGTGGCCCTGGCGATGATCTTTCACGAGCTGGCCACCAACGCCTCCAAATATGGCGCTCTGTCCACCCAGGCCGGCCGCGTCGCGGTGACCTGGAGCCACGAGGCTCGCACCCGCCTCGTCCTGACCTGGCGTGAAAGCGGCGGCCCGCCGGTCGCGCCGCCGCGGCGCAGCGGCTTCGGCTCGCGCCTGATCGCCGCCAGCCTGAAGGGCGAGCTGGCTGGATCGTCCCGGTTCGACTACGCGCCGGGCGGATTGACCTGCGTGCTGACCATTCTCGCCCCGCCGAGAGGCGCCTGAACGACCGATCGTCGCAGCGCCCTGATGTCGCCTTGGCTTGGCCACGGAGCATCTGCAATAGCTGCCATCACCGGTCGTAGGGGAAGTTGCGTGATGAGCCTGACATTTTTGATTGGCGCCGTTCTGGGCTCGGGCCTGTTCATCGCGCTGGGCCGCGCCCCGGCCGAGAAGTTGATCGCCTATGTTCAGGACCGCGTGAAGCGTTAGACCTTCTGGGAACTAACGGCGCCGTCGGGCTCTTGATTGAGCAGGGTCGCACAGGGCGACCGCTCACGGAGTCCCTACGATGTCCATTCTCGCCTGGCTCCTTCTGGGCCTGATCGCCGGCTTCATCGCCAGCAAGCTCGTCAACCGCACCGGCAGCGGCGTGCTGCTGGATATCGTGCTCGGCATCGTCGGCGCGTTCGTCGGCGGCTGGCTGTTCAACCAGTTCGGCAACAGCGGCGTATCCGGCTTGAATCTCTACAGCCTCGCCGTGGCCACGGTCGGCGCCATCGTCGTACTGGCGCTGTATCATTTGATCTTCGGCCGTCGCGCGCTTTGAAGCCGCGAGGTCCTGGCGGCGGGCCTTGGCTCGCCGCTAGATCTCTTCCTTCAGAAGATCGCCCACCAAGCCGCCGATCCACGGGTTACGCGCCCGCTTGAGACGTTCGGCGTGGTAGATGTGGGCCAGGTCCGCGTAGGCGCGGTCGAAATCCTCATTCAGAATGACGTAGTCGAAGCGCTCCCAGTCGGCGACCTCGTCCTTGGCGCGTGCGAGACGGCGGTGGATGACCTCCTCGCTGTCCTGGCTGCGCGCGTGCAGGCGGCGGCTCATCTCGGCCAGCGACGGCGGCAGGATATAGACCAGCACGCTGTCGTCCTTGGCCTGGGCGTGAACCTTCATCGCGCCCTGGAAGTCGATGTCGAACAGAGCGCTTTCGCCCCGCTCCAAGGCCTGCATGATCGGCGGCTTGGGGCTGCCATAGTAGTTGCCGTAGACTTCGGCCCACTCCAGGAACGCGTCCTGTTCGATCATCTCCTGGAACTTGGCCCGGGTGACGAAGTGGTAGTCGCGGCCGTCGTGCTCGCCCGGCCGCGGATCGCGGGTCGTGGCGCTGATCGACAGGTGCAGGTCGTTGTGGTCGGCCACCAGACGGCGGGTCAGCGAGGTCTTGCCGACGCCCGAGGGGGCCACGACCATCAAGAGCAGGCCGCGATGGGGATGATGGGGCTTATTCAACGTTCTGGACCTGCTCGCGGAACTGCTCGATCACGGCCTTCAGCTCCAGACCGATCGCGGTCAGGGCGGTCAGGGCCGACTTCGAGCAGAGGGTATTGGATTCTCGCATGAATTCCTGGGACAGGAAGTCGAGCCTGCGGCCTGACGCGCCTTCGCCCGCAAGCAAGGCCCGCGCGCCGGCGATGTGACTGATCAGGCGGTCCAGCTCCTCGCGCACGTCGGCCTTCACGGCCTGGGCGGCGGCTTCCTGGACGATGCGCTCCTCGCTGGCGGCCTCGCCGACCAGTTCGGCCATGCGGCGGGCGAAGCGCTCCTTCAGCACCGCCGGCTGACCGGCGGCCTCGCCCTCGGCTTGGTTGGTGAGCACCTCAATGCGATCCACGAGGCCGTTCAGCACCGGATCCAAGGCCGCGCCCTCCTCCAGCCGCGCCGCCTTGAGGCCGTCGAGGGCCTGGGCGATCGAGGCCGCCATGGCCGTCTCGACGGTCGCGCGGGTCTCGGCGTCGTCCTCGTCCTCGCGGGCCTCGATGACGCCCTTCAGGGCCAGCAGGCCGTCCAGCGTAGGCTTGGCGATCATGCCGGTGGCGACATAGGGCCCGCCGGCGGTCAGATAGCGCTCCAGGGCGGCGACATTGATCTGGGTCTCGCCCGAGGTCTCGGCGCGCTTGGCCTGGACGTTGACGGTGAGCTGGCCGCGCTGGAAGCGGGCCTGCGAACCGTCACGGGCGGCGCGCTCCAGGCTCTCGAAGCCGGGCGGGCCGCGAAAGCGGGTCTCAAGGTTGCGGCCGTTGACGCTGCGCGCCTCGACGGCCCAAGTCCAAGCGCCGTGCGCGCCTTCGACCCGGGCGAAGCCGGTCATCCCCGAGAGCGCCATGTTTCAGTCCCCCGCCGGCTTGGCTGGCACAACGGGCGCGTCGCCCGCGCGGTCGCGCTCGATCTGCCGCCACTTGGCGACGTTGGCGTTGTGCTGCTCCAGGGTGGAGGCGAACACGTGGCCGCCCGTGCCGTCGGCGACGAAATAGAGGTCGTCGGTCTTGGCCGGGTTCAGCACCGCCGCCAGGGCCGCACGGCCCGGATTGGCGATCGGCGTCGGCGGCAGGCCGGCGATCAGATAGGTGTTGTAGGGCGTCGGGCGCTGCAGCTCCGACAGCCGGATGCCGCGGCCCAGCGGCCGGCCGCGCGAGATGCCGTAGATGATCGTCGGATCCGAACCCAGGCGCATGCCCGTGCGCAGGCGGTTGACGAACACGGCGGCGACGCGCGGACGCTCCGAGGCCAGGCCGGTTTCCTTCTCGACGATCGAGGCCAGGGTGACGGCCTCGTCCTTGGTCTGGAACGGCAGGCCCTGGACGCGGTTGGCCCACAGCCGGTTCAGCAGCTTGTCGCGATCGTCCATCATGCGCTGCAGGACGGCGGCGCGGTCTTCGCCGCGCTGGACCTCGTAGGTCTCCGGCAGGATCGCGCCCTCGGGCGGCGTCGCGGCGTTGCCGGTCAGCACGTCGGACTTGTTGAGGATGTCCATGACCATGTCCGAGGTCAGGCCCTCGGGCACGGTGATCCAGTGTCGGACGATGCGGCCGTGGCGAACCGCGTCCAGCACCTGGGCCATCGAGGCGCGCGAGCCGAACTCGTATTCGCCGGCCTTCAAAGTCCGGGCCGCGCCGGTGACCTTGGCGGCGGTCATGAAGATCGAAGAGGAGCGGATGACGCCGCCGCGCTCCAGGCTGGCGGCGATCTCGGGCAGGCTGGCGCCCTTGCGCAGGATCACCGTCGTCTTGTCGCCCGCCTTCGCGGCCGGACCCGGCCCCTGATAGACCCAGGCGGCGCCCAGCACGGCGACCATGCCGACCACGACCAGGGTCGTGACCGCGCCGAACAGAGCGCGCACCAGGCGACGGCCTAGCGATGCCGTCTCGCGACGAGCGGTTCTGGACCTTTGGGGCCCCTTGGGCGCGCGGGCGCGAGGCGGCGTCTTCTTGCTCACGTGACCTTCTTGAACACGACGGTGGCGTTGGTGCCGCCGAAGCCGAAGCTGTTGGAGACGGCCACGTCGATCTTCATCGGCACGGCCTTGTTCGGCGCCAGGTTCATGGCGACGTGGACGTCCGGATTGTCGAGGTTGATGGTCGGCGGGGCGATCTGGTCGCGGATGGCCAGGATCGAGAAGATCCCCTCGATCGCGCCGGCCGCGCCCAGCAGGTGGCCCGTCATCGACTTGGTCGAGGACATGACGACGTTCTTGGCGTGGTCGCCCAGGAAGCGCTCGACCGCGCCCGCTTCTAGGCCGTCGGCCATGGTCGAGGTGCCATGGGCGTTGACGTAGTCGATGTCCGAGGGCTTCAGGCCCGCGTCCTTCATGGCCGCCGCCAGGGCGCGGCCGCCGCCTTCGCCGTCTTCCGACGGGGCGGTGATGTGGTGGGCGTCGCCCGACAGGCCGTAGCCGACGACCTCGGCATAGATCTTGGCCCCGCGCGCCTTGGCGTGCTCGTACTCTTCCAGGACCAGGGCGCCGGCGCCCTCGCCCATCACGAAGCCGTCGCGGTCCTTGTCGTAGGGACGCGAGGCCTTTTCCGGGGTGGCGTTCCAGTCGGTGGACACGGCGCGGCAGGCGATGAAGCCGGCGATGCCGACCTTGCAGACGGCCGCTTCCGCGCCGCCGGCCACCATCACGTCGGCGTCGCCGTACTTGATCAGCCGCATGGCGTCGCCGATGGCGTGGGCGCCCGTGGCGCAGGCCGTCACCACCGCGTGGTTGGGACCCTTGAAGCCGTGCTTGATCGAGACCTGACCCGAGATCAGGTTGATCAGGGCCGAGGAGATGAAGAACGGGCTGACCCGGCGCGGGCCCTTGGCCTCCAGCTCCAGGGCGGTGTCGGCGATCGTCGACAGGCCGCCGATGCCCGAGCCCAGGATGACGCCGGTGCGCCACTTGTCCTCGTCGGTCTCCGGGACCCAACCCGAGTCCTTGATGGCCTCGTCGGCGGCGGCGATGCCGTAAAGAATGAAATCGTCCACGCGCTTCTGGTCGCGCGGGCTCATGGTCAGGTCGGGGTTGAACGAGCCCTCGACGTCGGGGCCGCCGCCGCCGCGCCCGTCGACGCGCGGAACCTCGCAAGCCACCTGGCACGCATACTCGGTCGGATCGAAGGCCGTGATGCGGTTCGCGCCGGACTTGCCGGCCAGGATGTTCTTCCAGGTGATGTCGACGCCCTGGCCCAGAGGGGTCAGCAGGCCGATACCCGTGACAACGACTCTACGCATGGATCACTCCCAAACCTTCGATGCGGGACGCGAGATGTGGGGAGAACGCCCCACGACGCCAGCCGCGAATCTTGGCCTCAAACGAAAACCGCCGCGCGCACGATGGCAAGAGCCCGTGCGACGCGGCGGAAATGGTCAGGTTCGACTAGCGAACTCGACGCCTGATTAGGCGGTCTTTTCCGTGATGAACTTCACGGCGTCGCCAACCGTCTGGATGTGCTCGGCGGCGTCGTCCGGGATTTCGATGTCGAACTCTTCTTCGAACGCCATCACCAGCTCGACGTTGTCGAGGCTGTCGGCGCCCAGGTCGTCGATGAAGGAAGCCTTCTCGGTGACCTTCTCGGGATCGGCATCCAGGTGTTCGATGACGATCTTACGCACGCGCTCGAGAATGTCGGACATTCTGTTAGTCCCTCGTTGAGAAAATTTCGGCCCATGAACAGCGAGGCGAAACCACGCTATTCGCAGGAATTGTCGGGCTCCGCCTATCACGTTCCTTTTCGGCTTGCTAGCGGCAGACCGAAGGAGGAACAGCGGTTTTAGATCATGGCCATGCCGCCGTTGACGTGCAAGGTCTGCCCGGTGACGTAGCCGGCCTGATCGCTGGCCAGGAAAACGCACGCCGCGGCGATATCGCTCCCTTCGCCCAGCTTGCCGGCGGGAATCGTCGAAAGGATGCCCGCCTTCTGCTGCTCGTTGAGCGCATCGGTCATCGGGCTGGCGATGAAACCAGGAGCCACGCAGTTGACCGTGACGTTGCGGCTGGCCAGTTCCTGGGCCAGGGCCTTGGAAAATCCGATCATTCCGGCCTTGGAAGCCGCGTAGTTGGTCTGGCCGGGGTTGCCGGTGACGCCGACCACCGAGGTGATGCCGATGATGCGACCGCTACGGCGCTTCATCATGCCCTTGGCGGCGGCGCGGGACAGGCGGAAATAGCCTTCCAGATTGACCTTGATCACGGTCTCCCAGTCCTCGTCCTTCATGCGGACGATCAGGCCGTCGCGGGTGATGCCGGCGTTGGCGATCACGATGTCCAGCGGCGCGCCGGCGGCTTCCTCCGCCTTGGCGACCAGGCCGTCGACCTGCTCGGCGTCCGAGAGATTCGCCACCACGGTCGAGACGCGCTCGCCCAGCTCGCCCTTCAACTCGGCCAGGGCCGATTCGCGGGTGCCCGAGAGGACGACGTGGGCGCCTTGGCCGTGCAGGGCGCGGGCGATGGCCCCGCCGATGCCGCCGGTGGCGCCGGTGACGAGGGCGGTCTTGCCGGTGAGGTCGAACATGTTCGGCTTCCTTGGAACTAAGCGGCTCTATCTCAGAGCGATTGGGCGAAGGCTTCGAGATCGGCGGGCGTATTGAGCGGGGTCGCCTCGGCGTCCGGGGCGATGCGCTTGGCCATGCCGGACAGCACCTTGCCGGCGCCGGCCTCGGCGAAACGCGTGACGCCGCCCTCAGTGGCCAGCCAGGTCATGCTCTCGCGCCAGCGGACGCGGCCGGTGACCTGTTCGACCAGAAGCTTGCGGATGACGTCCGGGTCGTGAACCGGGCCGGCGGTGATGTTGGCGACCAGGAGCGCGCGCGGGGCGATGATCGTGGTCCGGGCCAGGGCCTCGGCCATCTCGTCGGCGGCCGGCTGCATCAGCGGGCAGTGGAACGGGGCCGAGACGTTCAGCGGAATGGCCCGCGCGCCCAGCTCCTTGGCCTTCTCGATGGCCTTGTCCACGGCGACCTTGGCGCCGGAGATCACCACATTGCCGTTGTTGTTGTCGTTGGCCACGACGCAGACGCCGACTTCCGAGCCCGCCGCGGCGGCGGCTTCGGCCAGGGCCAGGTCGGTCTTGGGACCGATCAGCGAGGCCATCGCGCCCTCGCCCACCGGCACGGCGCGCTGCATGGCCTGGCCGCGCAGCTTCAGCAGGCGGGCGGTGTCGGCCAGGGTGATGGCGCCGGCGGCGGCCAGGGCCGAATATTCGCCGAGGCTGTGACCGGCCACGAAGGCGGCGCGGTCGACGCCCACCCCGAACTCTTTTTCAAGCGTGCGGGTCACGGCCAGGCTGACGGCCATCAAGGCCGGCTGGGCGTTCTCGGTCAGGGTCAGGTCGCCCTCTGGACCGTCCTTCATCAAGGCGAACAGCTTCTGGCCCAGGGCGTCGTCGACTTCCTGGAACACCTCGCGGGCGGCGGCGAAGGCCTGGGCGAGGTCGACGCCCATGCCGACCGACTGGCTGCCCTGGCCGGGGAAAATGAAGGCGATGCTCATGATGGCCCGCTCCGTCTCAACTAGATTCAAGGGGCGGAGGGTTAGGCCAAAGGGGCCTGGGCGGCAAGTCGGCCCCGTTTTCTCACCCTAGCCAGGGCCCTCCGGGCGGTCCCCAGCCCCAGACCGGCATCGGCGGCTCGCCCTCGGGCTCGGCAACGCCTTCGGCCGAATTGATCACCGCCAGGCGGGTGCCCCATTCCAGATAGCCCACGAAGGCGGCGCGGAACTCGGGATCGTCAGGCATTCCGACCTCGTCGGCGGTCGCCAGCATCAGGGCCACCCAGGCCCGGCGCTGTTCCTGGGTCAGATGCCGGCCCATGTGCTTGCGGATCATCGCGGCGTGGCCGCCGCCGGCCTCGGTATAGGCCTTGGGCCCGCCGAACACCTCGCCGACGAACGCCGCCACGTGCGCGGCGTGCCTTGGGTCCATGTGGGCGAAGACCGGGGCCAGGATCGGGTCGTTCGGCGCCTTGGCGTAGAAGGTCTCGAACAGGGTCTTGAACCTCGCGGGGCCGCCGGCCCACTCAGCCAGGGTCGGAACCTCGGACTCGCCCAGCGCCATCGTCTTCTCCCCAATGCCTGCAAAGGCAGGTAACGACGAAGGTAGCGGTTTGGAAGACGGCAGAATGGGGTTATCCAAGACGTGACCGTAAACACCCTCCCCGCAGGAGCCTTCCAGATGCCCCGTATGCTCGCCGGTATCGCCGCCGCCGCCCTCGCTTTGGCCGCCACTTCTCCTGCCCTGGCCGCGCTGAAGGTCGGCGACAAGGCTCCCGAGTTCACCGCCAAGGCCGCTCTGGCCGGCAAGGACTTCGACTTCAAGCTGGCAAAGGCCCTGAAGAAGGGACCGGTGGTCCTCTACTTCTTCCCGGCCGCCTACACCGCCGGCTGCACGGCCGAGGCCCATGAGTTCGCCGAAGCCACCCCCGAGTTCGAAAAGCTGGGCGCCACGGTGATCGGCGTCACGGCCGGCAATGTCGACCGCATCAAGGACTTCTCCAAGGAGCACTGCCGCGACAAGTTCGCGGTGGCCGCCGCCGACGCGACCCTGGTCAAGAGCTACGACGTGGTGCTGTCGCAGAAGCCCGAATGGTCGAACCGCACCTCGTACGTGATCGCCCCGGACCACAAGGTCCTGATGGCCTATACCGACGGCAACTTCGCCGGCCACGTCACTCAGACCATGGACGCGGTGAAGGCCTACAACGCCGCCCACAAGAAGTAGCCAAGCTTTTCGGGTTTCGGCCAGCCGCGCGGCTTGAGGGTCGCGCGCGCTTGGAGAAATGATCGGTCATGTCCGATCCAGCCTCCCTCGAGATCGCCGCGAGAGGCGTCGCCATCGGCGCCTTCGCCGCCACCGGCGTGGCCCTGGCCGCCAGCCAGCGCCTGACGCCGGCCCGTTGGGTGGGGGTCGCCTTGATGGCGTGCTCCATCGCCCACGTTGTCGAGAGCCAGCTCTACTACACCGAGCATCGCCACTTCAGCCTGGTCACCTGGGCCATGGCGGCGTCCGCGACGAGCCTATTCTGGCTGTTCTGCTCCGTCCTGTTCGAGGACGAGCCCCAGATCCCACCCTGGCGCTTCGCCATCCCCAGCGCGACCCTGGCTTTGTGGGCCGCCGGCGCGTTTCTGCCGCCGTCTCCGGTTCGTGGAGCCATCTGGCAGCTGTGCGCCGCCTTCTCGGTCGTGCTGATGGTCCACATCCTGCTGATGGCCTGGAAAGGCTGGCGGACGGACCTTGTCGAACGCCGCCGCCGGCTTCGCGCCCCGATCGCGGCCGCGGCGACGGGCTACATGTTCGTGCAGACCCTGTGCGACATCGGCCTCGGTCACGGCCCGGTGCTGTCAAGCCTGGTCCAGGCCCTGGCCTTGGTCGGTCTCGGTGTCGGCTCGGCGCTGGCCCTGCTGCGCGCCGAGCCCGCCCTGGTCCAGGCCGCGCCGGCGGCGGACGACATGCAGTCGCCGAAGCCGGTTGAGATGCTGGACCTCACCCCCGCCGACCGCCTTGTCCTGGCGCGCCTGGACAAGGCCATGAACGAGAACGAGGTCTGGCGTGGCGAGGACCTCTCGATCGGAACCCTGGCCGCCCTGGTCGGCGCGCCCGAACACCGCCTGCGCAAGCTGATCAATGGCGTGCTGGGTCACCGCAACTTCGCCGACTACGTGAACGGCCGGCGGATCGCGGCGGCCAAGGTCGCCCTGGCCGATCCCGAACAGGCGCTGAAGTCGGTCTCGACCATCGCCTATGAGCTGGGCTTCGCCTCGCTAGGGCCGTTCAACCGCGCCTTCCGCGCCGCCGCTGGCGTCACCCCGACCGCCTGGCGCCAGCAGGCCACGCCGGCCATGCCGCGCCTGCGGCTGGTCGAAACCGGCGAGGACGCGTCGAAAACCGGCAAGTCAGCCTGATTTCGCGTCCGGCGAGACGGTCGAGGGCGGGGCCGCTTCCTTGGCGAGGTCTCTCATCGCCCAGGAGCCCCCGATGGCGTCCCAACTGCTCGCCCCCCTCCTCCCGTTCGTGCGCAACTGGCTTGACGCCATGCAGGTCGACGTCACCCGCTATGTGACCTTCTCGGTCGGCGTCTGGCTGGTCCTGTGGGTCGTGTTGGCCGCGCCGCTAGCGGGCCGCAAGATCCGCGACAGCCGCCCGCTCGCACGCCAACTACTGGTCGAATTCGCGACCTCGATCCGCTCGATCATGATCTTCTCGAGCTTGGGCCTGCTGACCTTCGGCCTGTTCCGCGCCGGCTGGCTGCCGGGTCCGTATATCGCCAGGAACTGGGGTCCCCTGTGGTTCTGGACCAGCCTGCTCCTGATGATCGTCGCCCACGACGCCTGGTTCTACTGGACGCACCGGCTGATCCACGACCGTCGGCTATTCCGGGCCTTCCACCGGCGGCACCACCGGTCGAACAACCCCTCGCCATTCACCGCCTACAGCTTCGACCTGGGCGAGGCGTTCATCAACGGCGTGTTCGTGCCGCTGTGGATGATCCTGATCCCAACCCAGTGGCCGGTTGTCGGTCTGTTCATGCTGCACCAGATCGTCCGCAACACGCTCGGTCATTCGGGGTACGAGCTGTTCCCCGCCCGCAAGGACGGCCGCCCGCTGCTGCCCTGGATCACGACCGTGACCCAT
Organism: Caulobacter sp. Root343; assembly: GCF_001425745.1. Lineage (GTDB taxonomy): Bacteria > Pseudomonadota > Alphaproteobacteria > Caulobacterales > Caulobacteraceae > Caulobacter. The sequence continues at coordinate 923,307 of NZ_LMDF01000007.1, forward strand.
CACGACCTACACCACGCCCAGGCGGGCTGGAACTACGGCCTCTATTTCACCTGGTGGGACAAGCTGATGGGCACCGAGAACCCCGACTATCTGAAGCGTTTCGCCGAGGTCACGGCCAAGAAGGCCAAGACAGGCAAGCTGGACGCTACCAGCTCGCCTTCACCAGCTTGACCATGGCGCGGGCGTCCTGCAGCCGCCATTCGTCGCGGGCGTTGATCCCCCGCGTGGGCGCCCCGCGCAGGCTGATGGTGATCTCGGCCGGGATGTCGAACGGCCGGGTCAGCGAAAGGTCAACACCCTCTTCTCCGGTCGAACCGCCGCCCAGGGCGATCGAGCCGATCGGCCGCCCTTCCAGGGTCAGCGACGAGCGGATATTGGCGCGGGCCACCGGAATCTTGCCCGGCACGGCGATGGCCTGGCTGGCGTCCATGTCCATCGAGACGCGGACATAGTTGGCGCGCGGCAGCAGGCCGAAGCCGAACATCTTCGACATCGACGAGCGCAGCTTGGCCTCGCGGTCGTTCCACGAGGCGCCGACCGCCAGGGCCCGCTGGCCGATCCGGCTGTCGTCGGGCTTCTGCGTCAGGTTGAGGTCGAAGTCGTAGGTCGGGTTCTCGAGCGTGCCGGCCGTCTTGACCGTCAGGGCGACCTTCTCGGTGTCGGTGGAGAGATCCAACGGCAGGGCCGCCGAATAGCCGGCGAAGCGGCCGTCCTTGGCCGAGACCGACATGGCGGGCTTCTGAATGATCTCCGCGTACGCGGGCGCGCCAACGGCCGTTACGGCGACGGCTGTCGCGAGCGCGATCACAAAGGAAGTCCCTGTCCCCATGCCCGCCTGCTAGCATACTCGGCCTTGGGGATGAAGCCCGCCCGGGCGTCATTTGTATGACAGATTCGAGACCGCTCGTTTCGACGGCAAACCCCGGTGCGACTTGCCTTCCGCCCTCTTCTCCTGTAGGAGCGCGCGTTCTCATGGAAGAGCGGTCTTGCACGCACCCATCCGGGACCGGGGATTTCCCCGCTCGGCTTGCAGGATCCATCGTGGTCGACGGACTTCCGTCGTCGCCCACGCCGCCTTCCACAACGGAAGAAGGAAAACATGGCGTTCTACGAACACGTGGTCATCGCGCGGCAGGATATCTCGCCGCAACAGGCCGAAGCTCTGAACGAGCAACTGAAGACCCTCATCGAAGAGAATGGCGGCCACATCGCCAAGATCGAGTACTGGGGCCTTCGCAACCTCACCTACCGCATCAAGAAGAACCGCAAGGGCCACTACTCCCTGCTCGCGATCGACGCCCCGGCGCCGGCCGTGAAGGAAATGGAGCGTCAGCTGCTCATCAACGAAGATGTGCTGCGCTTCATGACCATCCGCGTGGAAGAGCTGGACCTGGAACTGTCGCCGGTCCTGGCGCGTCGTGACCGTGGCGATCGCCCGGAACGTCCGCGCGACGACTTCGCGCCTCAGGCTCAAGCGTAAGGGAGAAGAGATCATGACCGATACGACTGCTCCCGAAGCCGGCGCTCCGGCCGCCGCCGCTGGCGGCGCTCGCCGCCCGTTCTTCCGTCGCCGCAAGGTGTGCCCGTTCTCGGGCGCCAACGCGCCGAAGATTGACTACAAGGACGTGAAGCTGCTGCAGCGTTACGTTTCCGAACGCGGCAAGATCGTGCCGTCGCGCATCACCGCGGTGTCGGCCAAGAAGCAACGCGAACTGGCCAAGGCCATCAAGCGCGCCCGCTTCCTGGCTCTGCTCCCCTACGTCGTGAAGTAAGGGAGACGCCACGATGAAAGTCATTCTGCTCGAACGCGTTGAAGGCACCGGCGTCCTTGGCGACGTGGTCACCGTGAAGGACGGCTTCGCCCGTAACTTCCTGCTGCCGCGCCACAAGGCTCTCCGCGCCACCAAGGCCAACGAAGCCAATTTCGAAGCGCAACGCGCCGAGATCGAGGCTCGCAACGTCCGCAACCGTGAAGCCGCCGGCAAGAACGGTGAAGCGCTGGACGGCACCCAGTACATCATGATCCGTCAAGCGGGCGAAAGCGGCCAGCTGTACGGTTCGGTCGCGGGTCGCGACGTCGCCGACGCCATCAAGGCCGAAGGCGGCAAGGTCGACCGCTCGATGGTCGTGCTGGACAAGCCGATCAAGACGCTGGGCGTCCACGAAGTGAAGGTGAAGCTGCACGCCGAAGTGACCGTCACGGTCACCTTGAACATCGCGCGCAGCCAAGACGAAGCCGAGCGCCAAGCGCGCGGCGAAAACGTCATCGCCTCGCAGTTCGAAGAAGATCGCGCCGCTGACGCCGAAGCCGCCCAAGACATGGCCGAAGGCGGCGCCGGCTCGTTCGAAGGCGACCACTACGAAGCCTGATTCCTTCTGGAATCGGACTGTTATCAAGAGAACGGCGCGGAGCGATCCGCGCCGTTTTTCTTTGTTTCATTTTAGAAATGATCAACTTGTAGGCGCCGACCAACGCGCCCATGTTGTCCCTCAAGAGGCGAAAACGCCTCGCGTTGGGGGGGAGTCGGTCGGCAGGAGCGGCCCCCTCCGCCTTGTGAGAGGGGAATACCGCATGAGCTTGCGTCATCTGTTGTTGACCGCCGTGTCCGCCGCCGCATGCGCCGGAACCGCCCACGCCCAGACCGCGCCGGCCGCCGAAACCACGTCGGTGGAAGAGGTCATCGTCACCGGGACGCGCACGCCGGGCCGAACCCGGCTGGACACCATCGCCCCCGTCGACGTCATCAGTAACCAAGCCTTGGCCAGGCAAGGCAGCGGCGCCGAACTGGCCCAGGCGCTGTCGAACCTGACCCCGGCCATCGACTTCCCGCGTCCCGCCATCACCGACGGCACCGACCACGTCCGCCCGGCCACCCTGCGCGGCCTGGCTCCCGACCAGACCCTGGTCCTGATCAACGGCATGCGCGGCCACGTCGGCGCCCTGGTCAACATCAACGGCTCGATCGGCCGCGGCTCGACCGCCTTCGACCTGAACTCGATCCCCACCGTGGCGGTCGAGCGGGTGGAAGTGCTGCGCGACGGCGCCTCGGCCCAGTACGGCGCCGACGCCATCGCCGGCGTGATCAACCTGCGCCTGCGCGAAGCCCGCAGCGGCGGCGGCGTGACGGTCAACTGGGGCAACTACGACACCAAGGTCCAGACCGCCCGCGGCGAGCGCAAGGCCCACGACGGCATGACCATGTCGGTCTCCGGCTGGCAGGGCCTGCCGATCGGCGACACCGGCTTCCTGACCGTCGCGGCCGAATATCTGAACCGCCATCCGACCAACCGCGCCGACTATGTGGATCCAGTGGCGGCTCCCGCCTATGGGCGCCCCATTGTCATCGGCCGCTACGGCGATCCGAAGCTGGAGAGCAAGGCGCTCTACCTGAACGCCGGCGTGCCGGTGGGCGAGACCTGGTCGCTGTACGGTTATGGCGGCTATCAGCGCCGCGACACCGAGGCCGCGGCCACCGCTCGGACCTACAACAACAGCAACAATGTGCCGGCGGTCTATCCGGGCGGCTTCCTGCCGATCATCTCCACCAAGATCGACGACTACAACATCGCGGGCGGGATCAAGGGCGAGCTGGGCGGCTTCACCACCGACCTGGGCGTGACCTACGGCAAGAACTCGCTCGATTACACGATCAAGAACACGATCAACTCGACCTATGGCGCGGCCTCGCCCCGCACCTTCAAGGCCGGCGGTCTCGACTACGACCAGATCCTGGTCAACCTGAACATGTCCAAGCCGTTCGACTTCGGCCTGGTCGCGCCCACCAACGTCGCCTTCGGCCTCGAATATCGCCAGGAGACCTTCCAGGTCCGCCAGGGCGAGGCGGCTTCCTATACCAAGGGCCCGTTGCCCGGCGCGCCCGTGTCGCAAGGCTTCGGCGGCTTCCGCCCGAGCAACGAGGTCGACGTCGATCGCCACAACATCTCGGCCTATCTCGACCTGGAAGGCAAGCTGACCGAGAAGCTGTCGTTCGACGTCGCCGGCCGCTATGAGGACTATTCGGACTTCGGCTCGAAGGTCACCGGCAAGCTGTCCGCGCGCTACGACATCGACGACGCACTCGCCATCCGCGCCGCCATCTCCAGCGGCGTGAAGTCGCCGGCCCTGCAGCAGCAGTACTTCAGCTACACGGCCACCAACAACGTCGCCACGCCGACCGGCTCGATCCTCGTCGAGTCCGGCACCTTCACCGTCAACAGCCCCATCGCCGTGGCCCTGGGCGCCAAGCCTCTGAAGCCCGAGGAGTCGATGAACTACTCGGCGGGCATCGTCTTCCGCACCGGCCCGTTCGAGCTGACCGTCGACGCCTACCAGATCGACATCGACGACCGCATCGTGCTGTCGGAGAACCTGCCCAACCCGTCGACCCCGGCGGCGACGGCCGCGGTGATCAACGCCCTGCTCGCCCCCTATGGCGTCAGCGCGGCCCGCTTCTTCCTGAACGGCGTCGAGACCCGTACGCGGGGCGTCGACATCGTCGGCCGCTATCGTCTCGAGACGGTCGACACCGGCCGCTTCGACTTCACCGTGGCCGCCAACTTCAACGGCACCGTGGTCAAGAAGACGCCGGGCCTGCCGACTATCACCTCGGTCTCGCAGCCGCCGTTCCTGTTCGACCGCGGCAACGTCAAGACCTACGAGGAAGGCACCCCGAACCAGAAGTTCGTGCTGAACACCGACTGGTCGCTGGGCGACTGGGGCGCGACCCTGAAGGGCACCTTCTATGACAGCGTCCTGGTGCCGAACAACAACCCGATCCTGGACTACAACACCGGCGACACCTGGATCGTCGACCTTGAAGGCCGCTACAAGCTCGGCCCGGCGGGCCTGGCCCTGGGCGTCAACAACCTGTTCGACCAATATCCGAACAAGACGCCGGCCTTGATCAACTCGCCCAGCGGGTCGATCGGCTTCCCCAGCTACTCGCCGTTCGGCTTCAACGGGCGCTTCCTGTACGCCCGCGTCAGCGTCAACTGGTAGGCTGGGCGGGCCCTGAAAGGCCCGCAAACGTTTGGGCGCGGAGAGCGATCTCCGCGCCCTTTTTCTTAGCGCCTCACGTCAGAAACGGACGCCCTCTTGAGCCCGTGCGCTTGCACTTTCGGAGCCTCAGAACATACACAGAATATCCCCGTTCATCTGAGTCGCCGGGCCAAGTCGCCCGCGCGTCGAAAGGCTCGTCGCGTTAACTTCCGATGATGTCCCTCGTCCCCGCGCTCGATCTGCGCCCACCGCATGAAGAACCCACGATCAACGTGGCCCCGCACAACATGGAGGCCGAGCAGGCGCTGCTGGGCGTCCTGCTTTACGACAACGCGGCCTACGAACGCCTGACCGACAGCCTGCAGGCGCGCTGCTTCTACGAGCCGTTCCACCAGCGCCTGTTCCAGGCGATCGAAACCCACGTCCGCAAGGGCCAGCTGGCCGAGCCGATCCTGCTGGCCGACGAATTCAAGAAGGACCCCGCGTTCGAGGAGCTGGGCGGCCTGCGCTACCTGGCCGACCTCGTCGATCGCGCCCCGCCCGCGGCCAACGCCGGCGACTACGCCCGGGTGATCTTCGACCTCTCCCTGCGCCGTGAGCTGATCCGCATCGGCGGCGACATCGCCGTGGCCGCCCAAGGCGCGGCCGAGGAAAAGCGCACCGCTCGCGACCAGATCGAAGCGGCCGAGCAGCAGCTCTACAGCCTGGCCGAAAGCGGCGCGGCTTCGTCGGGCTTCGTGTCGTTCGGCGACGCCCTGCGCGGCGCGGTCGAGATGACCGCCGAAGCCTACAGCCGCGACGGCGGCATGTCGGGCGTCTCCACCGACCTGATGGACCTGGACCAGAAGATCGGCGGCCTGCACCCATCCGACTTGATCGTCCTGGCCGGCCGCCCGTCGATGGGCAAGACCGCGCTGGCGACCAATATCGCGTTCAACATCGCCAAAAAGTACGCCTACGAGATCCAGCCCGACGGCACCAAGAAGACCGTCCAAGGCGGCGTCGTGGCCTTCTACTCACTGGAAATGAGCGCCGAACAGCTGGCCCTGCGTATGCTGGCCGACGCCTCCGGCGTGTCGGGCGACCGGCTCCGCAAGGGCGAGATCGACGCCTCCGAGTTCGGCCGGGTCCGCGACGCGGCCATGGAGCTGCAGGAAGCGCCGCTCTATATCGACGCCACCGGCGGTATCTCGATCGCCAAGCTGACCGCCCGCGCCCGCCGCCTGAAGCGCCAGGTCGGCCTGGACCTGGTGGTCGTCGACTACCTGCAGCTGGTCACCGGTTCCGACCTCGGTTCGAACGCCAACCGCGTGCAGGAAGTCAGCCAGATCACCATGGGCCTCAAGGCCCTGGCCAAGGAGCTGGGCTGTCCGGTCATCGCCCTGTCGCAGCTGTCGCGTCAGGTCGAGCAGCGCGACGACAAGCGGCCCCAGCTCTCCGACCTTCGCGAATCCGGTTCGATCGAACAGGACGCCGACATGGTCTGGTTCGTGTACCGCGAGGCCTACTATGTCGGCCGCGCCGAGCCGCGCGAGGGCACGCCCGAACACCTGACCTGGCAGGAAGACATGGACCGCCTGCAGGGCCTGGCCGAGGTGATCATCGCCAAGCAGCGTCACGGTCCGATCGGCACGGTGCGCCTGTCGTTCAACAGCGACACCACCCGCTTCGGCAACCTGGCCCGCGACCACTATTTCGCCCAGGCGCGGAACATTCCGTCGGACGAGTAGCCGTTCTTCGATCCGACCTCCCCGGCGAAAGCCGGGGCCCAGATCGAACCCTGGGCGCCAGCTGATGCCGTAGGCGCGAACACGCCAGCGTTCGGGATGAATCTGGGTCCCGGCTTTCGCCGGGAAGGTCGGACTATTTGAAGGGCATTTGACGTCGCCCTCTGGAGCAGGCGAGTTTGCCGCCTCGCCTCCAGCCCCGACGAGTCGCATGGACTTCAGCCCCCTGCCCACCTCCAGCCTGATCGGCGCCTTCCTGCTGGCGTTTCCGGCCTTGTTCTCGATCGTCAACCCGGTCGGGGCCTCGCTGATCTTCCACCAGGCGATGGGCGGACGCGCGCGCGCCGAGCGGCTGAAGCTGGCCCGGGCGATCGGCTTCTACGCCTTCCTGGTGCTGCTGGGCTCGCTGCTGCTGGGCGGCTACATCCTGAACTTCTTCGGCGTCAGCCTGGGCGCCCTGCGGGTCGCCGGCGGCCTGGTCGTGGCGATCCGCGCCTGGGGCCTGTTGATGGACCCGCAGGAGAACGAGGATCGCAAGACCAGCCAGACCGAACCGGCCCAGACCCACGAGGATGTGGCCTTCTTCCCGCTGACCATGCCGTTTACCACCGGTCCCGGCTCGATCTCGGTGGCCATCGCCCTCTCGTCGCAGCGCCCCGCCGAAGGCGCCGCCGTGGCGCCGTTCTTCATCGGTGCGAGCCTGGCCGCGGCCCTGGTCGCGATCATGGTCTGGCTGCTCTACAGCGCCTCGGGCCAGGTCATGCGGCTGCTGGGTCCGTCCGGCGCGCGGGTGCTATCGCGCCTGGTCGCCTTCCTGCTGCTTTGCATCGGCGTGCAGATCATCGCGTCGGGAGCCGAGAACCTGGTCGGGCGGTTCCTGGCGACCCATCACGGTTAAACCGTTGAACCCCAAGCCCGCCTCGGCTAGGCCCAGGCCGTGACCGACCTCAACGACGCCCGCATCACCATCGACTTCGACGCCCTGGCCAGCAACTTCGCCGCCCTGCGCGCCCGCGCCGGCGGCGCTGAGCTGGCGCCGGCCGTGAAGGCCGATGGTTACGGCCTGGGCGCGGCGGAAATCGCCGACCGCCTGTGGTCCGAAGGCGCGCGGAGCTTCTACGTCGCGCGTCTCGCCGAGGGCGTGGCCCTTCGCCAGGCCTTGGGCGACCGCGACGCCGCCATCTACGTCCTGGACGGCGCCACGCCGGGATCGGGCGACACCTTGCAAGGCGCCGACCTCACGCCGGTGCTCAACAGCCTGCCGCAGATCGAGGCCTGGAACGCCCAGGCCCGCTCCGGCCGGTTGAAGGCGGCGCTGCACGTCGACACCGGCATAAACCGCCTGGGCCTGCGCCCCGAGGAGGTGAAGGTGCTGGTCGGGGCGACCGATCGCCTGAAGCGCCTGGACCTCGATCTAATCATCAGTCACCTGGCCTGCGCCGACGAGCCCGCCCATCCGCTGAATGCGCGCCAGCTGGAGCGCTTCGGAGAGGTTGTCGCCCTCCTCCCGCACGCGCGCCGCAGCCTGGCCAATTCGGCGGGCCTGTTCCTGGGCGAGGCCTACCGTTTCGACCAGGCCCGGCCAGGGATCAGCCTCTATGGCGGCGGACCCGAGGGTGTCCCGCATCCCGAGATCCGAGCCGTGGCCACGGTGGAAGCGCCGATCCTGCAGGTGCGCGTGGTGCCGCGCGGCGAAAGCGTCGGCTATGGCGCGCGTTGGACGGCGCCGGACACCACGCGCGTGGCTATTGTCGCGGCCGGCTATGCCGACGGCGTGTTGCGGGCCAGCCATCCCAATGGCCAGGTGTGGTTCGACGGCGCGCGTCGTCGGCTGCTGGGGCGCGTCTCGATGGACGTTATCGCGGTCGAGGTCACCGACTGCGACGCCGCCCGCCCGGGAGCCAGGGTCGAGCTGTTCGGCCCGAACCTGCCGATCGACGAGGCCGCCAACGCCGCCGGCACCTCGGCTTACGAGCTGCTGACCCGTGTCACCCCGCGCGCCCACCGCGTGGTGGTCGGCTAGAGCCTGTCGCGTTAGCCGGCCAGCGCCCGCAGCCGCGCGGCGTTGACCGTCTCGACGGCCGCCTTCAGCACGTCCACCGTATCGGCCGAACCCTCGGCGGAGATCGCGAAACGATCGGCCGCCACGATGCTGTAGCGACCCGACTTCGACGCCGTATCCCATTCCTCGGTGACCATGCGCCCAGCGGCCGTGGCGATCTTTTCGTAGCCGGTCGCGGTGCGCCGCACGCTCGAAGCGCCTTGGGCGTCCGCATCGGCGCTGACGGCGCCGATCGCGCCCAGGTCGGTGATTTCGAGGACGAAGGCCGAGGTTCCCTTCACATAGCGCGCCCGGGCCTTGGCCATGGCCGGCTCGGGACCCAGGTCCGTGGAGACATCGCCGCGAGCGTAGCCGCCGACGCTGGCCGGCAGCAGATCCTTCAGACTGGCCGGGGCCAGGGCGCGGGTTCCCTTCTGGGCCGCCTTCTCGGCGCGCTCGGAGTCCTTTTCGAGCTGGCGAAGGTCGACCGGCTTGCCATTGACCTCGATCGGGCCGGACGAGTGTTGCTCGCCTTGTCGCCCGCAGCCGACGAGGACCGCCGCGACGGCGACCGCCACACCCCAACGCCACGCCCCGCTCCCGGCCATCAGCTCGCATCCTCCATCGCCCACTACCCTAACGCGTATTGCCTGCCTTGGCTGCGTCCGGCTTTGGCGCAGCGCCCCGCCAAGGAGTAATCTCCACCCATTCGAGAATCAGGAGCCCTCATGGCCCGCGACGGCGCCGTCTACGCCTGCCAGTCCTGCGGCGCGGTCCAGACCAAGTGGTCCGGCCAGTGTCCCGCCTGCCAAAGCTGGAACACCCTGGTCGAGGAGGTCGGGGCCAAGCCGCCCGGCGCCTTGTCGACGACGAAATCCACCCGCCTGCGCGGCCTGCAGTTCACCGGCCTGGAGAGCGAGACCGCTCCACCGCCGCGCATCCTGACCGGCGTCGACGAATTCGACCGCGTCTGCGGCGGCGGCGTCGTCCCCGGCTCGGCCATCCTGATCGGCGGCGACCCCGGCGTCGGCAAGTCCACCCTGCTGCTGCAAGTCTGCGCCAGCGCGGCCCTGCGCGGGGTCTCGTGCGCCTATATCTCAGGCGAGGAAGCCGTCGCGCAGATCCGCGGGCGCGCCGAGCGCATGGGCTTGGCCAAGGCCAATGTCAGCCTGGCGGCCGAGACGGCGCTGCGCGACATCCTGGACGGGCTGAAGCGGGACAATTTCGACCTCGTGGTCATCGACTCGATCCAGACCATGTGGAGCGACGCCCACGAGGCCGGACCCGGCACGGTCACCCAGGTTCGCGCCTGCGCCACCGAGCTGGTGCGCCTGGCCAAGAAGAAGGGCGTGGCGATCCTGCTGGTCGGCCACGTCACCAAGGACGGCCAGATCGCCGGCCCGCGCGTGGTCGAGCACCTGGTCGACGCGGTGCTCAGCTTCGAGGGCGAGCGCGGCTATCCGTTCCGCATCCTGCGCGGCGCCAAGAACCGCTTCGGGGCCACCGACGAGATCGGCGTCTTCGAGATGGGCGACGTCGGCCTGCGTGAGGTCAAGAACCCCTCGGCCCTGTTCCTCAATGAAGGCGGCGAGCGATCGGCCGGCGCCGCGGTGTTCGCCGGCATCGAAGGCTCGCGACCCGTCCTGGTGGAGTTCCAGGCCCTGGTCGCCCCCTCCGCGTACGGAACGCCGCGCCGCGCGGTGGTCGGATGGGACTCTGGGCGTCTCGCCATGGTCCTGGCGGTGCTCGAAGCCCGATGCGGCCTTGGTTTTGGCGACAAGGACGTCTATCTGAACGTCGCCGGCGGCCTGCGCATCACGGAACCGGCGGCGGATCTCGCGGCGGCGGCGGCCCTGGCCTCCTCCGCCCTGGACGTCGCCCTGCCCCAGGATTGCGTCGTATTCGGCGAGGTCAGCCTGTCGGGCGAAGTGCGGCCCGTCAGCCGGATGGAGACGCGTTTGAAGGAAGCCGCGAAACTGGGATTTGGCCGCGCGCTCGGACCGCTCTCCGGCCTTCCCGAAGGCGGCGGCGCCCTGCCCGTGGCTGGGGTCGCGCGCTTGACAGACGCCGTCCGCCGGATCGGCGACGAGATCTGGAGCAATCTGACGTGACGCCGTTCGACATCATAGCCGGCCTGCTGCTGCTGGTGTCCGGCGTCACCGGCTGGGTGCGCGGCGCCTCGCGCGAGCTGACCTCGGCCCTATCGTTCATCTTCGCCGCCGCGATCGCCCTGTTCGGTCTGCGGATCAGCGGGCCCGTTTTCCGCAAGCTGATGGACCCCGACTGGGCCGCCACCGGCGCGGCGGTGCTGGTGGTGTTCGTCGTCTTCTTCCTGATTTTCCGCCTGATCGGCGGCCGCCTGACCGCCAGCCTGCACGAGACCTCGGCCGGGACGCTGGACCGCGGGGTCGGCGCGACCTTCGGCCTGGTCCGCGCCTGCGTGATCCTGGGCGTCTTCAACCTGCTGCTGCACCTGGCGACGCCGCCGGACCGCATGCCGCACTGGGTCGAGGACTCGCTGTTCTACCCGGTGTCCGAAGCCAGCGGCAAAGTGCTGAAGGTCTTCGCGCCCAAGGGCAAGGCGCTGGCCGGCAAGCTGGCGCCCGCGATCAAGGACGCCGTTCACGAGGGCGGCGACAATACGTCCGGCGAGAAGTCGACCGGAAAAGGCTATGATGATAACCAGCGTCGACAGCTCGACGACCTGGTGGAGAAATCGCGATGACCTTCCTGGGCCAGTCGACCGACCGCTATTCGTCCACGTCCTGGCGTGACCCGGAGGACGATACGCTTCGCCTGGAATGCGGGGTATTCGGGGTGTTCGGCGTGCGCGACGCCGCCGCCATCGCGGCCCTGGGCCTGCACGCCCTGCAGCATCGCGGGCAAGAGGCCTGCGGCATCGCCGCGTTCGACGGCGGCCGCTTCCACACCGAACGCCACATGGGCCACGTTGGCGACGCCTTCACCGGCCCGGACCTGGTGCAGCGCCTGCCCGGCAACATGGCCATCGGCCATACCCGCTATTCGACGGCCGGCGGCAGCGGCATCCGCAACGTCCAGCCGATGTTCGCCGATCTCGAGACCGGCGGCGTGGCCATCGCCCACAACGGCAACCTGACCAACTTCCTGACCCTGCGCGAACGCCTGGTCCAGGAAGGCGCGATCTTCCAGTCGACCTCGGACAGCGAGGTGATCCTTCACCTGATCGCCCGCTCGCGGAAGGCCAAGATCGTCGACCGCTTCATCGACGCGGTCGGCCAGATCGAGGGCGGCTACGCTCTGGTGGCGATCACCAACAAGAAGATGATCGGCCTGCGCGACCCGCTGGGCATCCGCCCGCTGGTGCTTGGCGACCTGGACGGCAAGCCTGTCCTGGCTTCCGAAACCTGCGCGCTGGACATGATCGGCGCCCGCTTCGTACGTGACATCGAGCACGGCGAGATGGTGGTGATCGAGGAGACCGGCGTCACCTCGACCAAGCCGTTCCAGACCAAGGCCGCCCGGCCCTGCGTGTTCGAATATGTCTATTTCGCCCGTCCCGACAGCGTCGTGAACGGCCGTTCGGTCTATGGCGTTCGCAAGCGGATGGGCCGCAACCTGGCCAAGGAGACCGGCGTCGAGGCCGACGTCGTGGTGCCGGTGCCCGACAGCGGCGTGCCGGCCGCGCTCGGCTTCGCCCAGGAGAGCGGCATCCCGTTCGAGATGGGCATCATCCGCAATCACTATGTCGGCCGCACCTTCATCCAGCCGACCCAAGGCGTGCGCGAACTGGGCGTGCGCATGAAGCACAGCCCCAACCGCGCCATCCTGGCCGGCAAGCGCGTCGTGCTGATCGACGACTCGATCGTGCGCGGCACCACCTCGCTGAAGATCGTCCGCATGGTCAGGGAGGCCGGCGCCAAGGAGGTCCACCTCCGCTCGGCCAGCCCGCCCATCAAGTGGCCCGACTTCTATGGCATCGACATGCCCGAGCGCGAGCAGCTGCTGGCGGCCAACAAGTCGCTGGAAGAGATGGCCAAGTTCCTGGAGGTCGACAGCCTGGGCTTCCTGTCGGTCGAGGGCCTGTACGACGCCCTGGAGGCCGGTCCCCGCGACCCGGCCGCCCCGCAGTTCACCGACCACTACTTCACCGGCGACTATCCGACCCGCCTGACGGACCGCGAGATCGCCGAGGGCCGCAACGAAACCAACGACAAGCAGCTTTCGCTGCTGGTCAGCGCGTGACATACCCCTCGTCCCCCAAGGCCTAGATCAAGGGCCGGCGGGACGAGGATTTGTCCATGGGTTTCAAAAGCCTGCTCGATAAGCTGAAACTCGAGCCTTTCGTCATCGCCCTGTTCGGCATGGTCGTGCTGGCCTCGATCCTGCCCGTGCGCGGTGAGGCGGCCGTCGATCTCAAGCTCGTGGTCAAGCTGGCCATCGCCCTGCTGTTCTTCCTGCACGGGGCCAAGCTGTCGCGCGAGGCCGTGGTCGCCGGGATCACCCACTGGCGGCTGCATCTGTTGATCCTGGCCTTCACCTTCGTGATGTTCCCGGTCCTGGGCCTGATCGCCAGCAAGCTGGGGATCCTGTCCTCGACCCTGGCGGCGGGCATGCTGTTCCTGTGCTGCCTGCCCTCGACCGTGCAGTCCTCGATCGCCTTCACCTCGATCGCCCGGGGCAATGTCGCCGCCGCCGTCTGCGCGGCCTCGGCCTCGAACCTGTTCGGGATTTTCATCACCCCGGTCCTGGTCGGCCTGCTGATGCACACTCAAGGCGGTGCCGCCGGCGGCTGGAAGTCGGTGCAGGACATCATCATCCAGCTGCTGCTGCCGTTCGTGGTCGGCCAACTGGCGCGACCGCTGGTCAGCAAGTGGGTCGAGAAGCACAAGGCGCTGGTCGGCTATGTCGATCGGGGCTCGATCCTGCTGGTGGTCTACGCCGCCTTCAGCGAGGCCGTCGTGGGCGGGATCTGGCACAAGGTTTCGGTGCTGGAGATGGTCGTGCTGCTGGTCGCCTGCTGCGTCCTGCTGGCCGTCGTCCTGGCCGCCACCACCTACGGCTCGCGCGCCCTCGGCTTCTCGAAGGAAGACGAGATCACCATCATGTTCTGCGGCTCCAAGAAGAGCCTGGCCACCGGCGTGCCGATGGCGGGCATCCTGTTTCCCGGGCCGACGGCGGGGATCATCGTCCTGCCATTGATGATCTTCCACCAGATCCAGCTGATGGCCTGCTCGGTCATCGCCCAGCACTATGCGGGGCGGCCAAGGGAGATCGCGGGAGCTTAAGGGCTCCCCCCGGTTTCCGTTTCACCTTCCCTGCTCTAGAACCCGCGCCATGACTTCCGACTCCCCAAAGCCGCTGGCCGGCCGCATCGCCCTCGTCACCGGCGCCACGCGCGGCATCGGCGAAGCGGTCGCCCTGGGCCTGGCCAAGGCCGGCGCCCACGTGATCGCCACGGGCCGCACCCAGGGCGCGCTCGAGGCCTTGGACGACGCGATCCTGCAAGCCGCCGGCGAGCGCGCCACCCTGGTGCCGCTGGACCTGCGCGAGCCCGACGGCCTGGACCATCTGGGCGCGGCGATCCATCAGCGCTGGGGCAAGCTGGACATCCTGATCGGCGCGGCCGGCCTGCTGGGCCCCCTCACCCCGGTCAGCCACCTGGAGCCCAAGGGCTGGGACATGATCCTGTCCACCAACCTGACGGCCAACTGGCGGCTGATCCGCGCCATGGATCCGCTGCTGCGCGCTTCGGACGCCGGCCGGGCTCTGTTCTTCACCAGCAGCGTCGCCAAGACCCGCCCGGCCTTCTGGGGGGCCTATGCGGCCACCAAGGCAGCGCTGGAGGCGCTCGTCGACGTCTATGCCGACGAGATGGAGAACACCGCCGTCCGCGCCTTTTGCATCGATCCCGGCGCGATGCGCACGCGCATGCGCTCGGGCGCCTTCCCGGGTGAGGATCCCAAGACCGTGCCCGCGCCGGAGACCATCGTCCCGTTCGTCGTCGACCTGGTCCGTCCCGATCGCGAGCCGCCCAAGGGCGTGGCCCGCTTCAAGGATCGCGGCCAGGAATCACCCAGCGTCGACGCCTAGAGGCGATCCGGGCTTCCCTCTGAAATCACTGTGAAAAACAGCCGCCAGGGTTGTTTGTCCGCAAGGAATGCCACCCTGAATCCTCGCGATCGCCGCTTAGCGACCCGGATTGGGTGAACAACATTCACGGTTAGTAACCAATTAACCCTGATCCCCGACAGCTTTGTGTCGACTTTCACACGGAGCGGGGGCTCATTCTCATGGCGCTGTTTTCCTTCGGCCGCGAAGACGCCGCCGCCTCGGCCAAGATCACCGACCTGGAAGGCGTCGTCGCGGCCATCCAGCGCTCCCAGGCGGTCATCGAGTTCAGCCTCGACGGGACGATCCTCACCGCCAACGAGAACTTCCTGCGGGCCCTGGGCTATAGCCTCTCGGAAATCCAGGGGCGCAAGCACAGCATGTTCGTCGAAAGCGGCGAGATCGACTCGCCCGCCTATCGCGAGTTCTGGCGCGCGCTGAACGCGGGCCAGTTCGTGGCCGACAAGTTCAAGCGCATCGGCAAGGGCGGCAAGGAGGTCTGGATCCAGGCGTCCTACAACCCGGTCCTCGACAAGCACGGGCGTCCGTTCAAGGTCATCAAGTTCGCCGCCGACATCACGGCGATGGAAACCGAGCGCCACGCCGCCGACGCCGAGCGCGAAGAGGTTCGGCAGGAACAGGATCACGTCGTCTCGGTCCTGGCCCAGAGCCTGGGCCGCCTGGCGCGCGGCGACCTCACCGCCCGCATCGAGGAGCGGTTCGACGGCCGCTACACCCAGCTGAAGGAAGACTTCAACGCCGCCATCGACAGCCTGAAGGACGCCATGGGCGCGATCGCCGAGGCGGCCAACGGCATGGAGAGCGGCGCCAACGAGATCGCCAGCGCCTCCAACGACCTGTCCAAGCGCACCGAGCAGCAGGCCGCCAGCCTGGAAGAGACCGCCGCCGCCCTCGACGAGATCACCGCCACGGTCCGCCGCAGCGCCGAGGGCGCCAAGCAGGCCTCGGCCGCCGCCTCGACCGCCAGCACGGACGCCGACCGTTCGGGCGAGGTGGTCCGCGAGGCCGTCGCCGCCATGGGCGAGATCGAAAAGTCCTCGGGCCAGATCACCCAGATCATCGGCGTGATCGACGAAATCGCCTTCCAGACCAACCTGTTGGCCCTGAACGCCGGGGTCGAGGCCGCCCGCGCCGGCGACGCCGGCCGAGGCTTCGCGGTCGTCGCCCAGGAGGTCCGGGCCCTGGCCCAGCGTTCGGCCGATGCGGCCAAGGAGATCAAAGGCCTGATCGCCAACTCGACTGCCCAGGTCGAGCGCGGCGTGCGCCTGGTCGGCGACACCGGCCAAGCCTTGGAAGGCATCGTCGGCAAGGTCGGCGAGATCAACAGCTTGATCCGCGAGATCGCCGAGTCCTCGCAGGAACAGGCCACCGGCCTGAACCAGGTCAACGCCGCGGTAAACCAGATGGACCAAGTCACCCAGCAGAACGCCGCCATGGTCGAACAGGCCAACACCTCGTCGGCCTCGCTGCGCGGCGAGGCCCAGGACCTGGCCCGCCAGGTGGCGCGCTTCCAGACCGGCGCCACGCGTCGTCCCGAGCCGGCCCAACCCGCGCGCCATGCGCCGGCCCGCAATCCCGTAGCCGAGCAGCGTGCGCGCCTCCAGACCTTCGCCCGCCCGGGCGGGGCAGCCACGGCCGCCGCGCCGGCGACGGAGTGGGAGGAGTTCTAACGCTCCTGGGAGGGAGCCCTGACCTGCTTTAGCAGCAGGTTCGCCGTCGCCGTCGCCGAGCCGTCACCGGTCAAGGCGGCGGCCACGATCGCGCCGTCCTTGACCGAGTAGGCCACGACCGCGTTGGCGCCCGGCGCGCCGCCCAGATGACCCAGCCATAGCGACTTGGAGCCATCGGGGTCGGGAACCTCGATCGCCATCACGCCCAGGCCGTAGAAGCTGCCGCTGTCGAACATCGGGTAGAGCCTGGCGAACATCGTCGTGACGGTGTCCTGCTTCAACAACTTGCCGCCCAGCAGCGCCGCCCAGACCCGCGCCATGTCGCCGGCCGAACCCACGGCCGGCCCCGCGGCGCCGGCCCAGGCCGGCTGCATCGGCGCCTCCTTGGCCGAGACCAGCCTGGCCACGTCCTCGGCCCTGTCGCCTTCCGCCAGCATCCGCAGTGATTTCAGCCCCAGCGGCTTGACGATGCGGGCGTCGACCGCGTCCTGCCAGGAACGCCCGTCCACCGTCTCGATGACCTTGCCCAGCAAGGCGTAGCCGGTGTTCGAATAGCGCCAGCGCTCGCCCGGACACGAGAACGCCCCGTGACGAGCGATGATCTTCAAGTCCTCGTCCAGCGTATGGGCGCGATGCTCCGCCCGAGCTTTCAGGTCCTCGTTGGCGCTGAACAGGCCGCCGGTGTGGACCAGGAGATCGCGGATCGTCACCACGTCGCCGTTCGGGACCCCGGCGACATACTTGCTGATCGGATCTTCCAGCTTGAGCTTGTCGGCCTCGACCAGCTGCAAGACGACCACGGCGACCAGGGTCTTGCCCGCGCTGGCCCAGAACAGCAGCGGGGGCTGATCGCCGCTGTCGGTGCGCTCCCAGGCGCCCTTTCCGGGAACCAGGACGGCCGCGGTCAGGGCCGGCGCCTTGGTCGCCGTCTTGGCTTGCGCGAAGGCCGCCTCAAGCCGCGCGACCATCGCCGGATCGAGTGCGGCCTTGGGAATTTGGGCGAGAACCGGCGGCCCGACCGGCGCATGCAGCGGCGCGCCGGCATAGGTCACCGCGCTCTTGCAGACGACGGGCTTGTAGTCCTCGGCCCAGGCTTCGGCTGACGCCGCCAAGACGGGCAGCATCGCCAGCCCCAAGATCCATCCCCGCCCCATCGTCGCCTCCCGCGCTCAAGCTTCACTAGCCGAAACGCGCGAGGCGAAGATAAGGCGATCAGCGGCCCTTGGAACCGCCGGGACGGGTGTTGCCGCGCACGGTGCGCGAGCCGGCGGTGGGGCGCTTTGGTCCGGCCGCCTTGCCGCCAGCCGACTTGGCGCCGACCTTGTAGCTGGGCGTGGTCGAGACCTTCTTCTGGACCTTGGGGCCCAGTTTCTTGACCGACTTGACGGCGGCCTTGCCCGGTTCCGACACGGCGGCGCTCTCGACCGATGCGGCGGTCTTAGGCGCGACGTCCTTGGACGCGGCGGCCTTTTTCGGCCTGAGGGCCGGCTTGGTCGGATCGGGCAGGCCCGCCTCGGCCGCGGCCTTGGCGGCGGCCTCGTCGGCGATGCGCTTGGACTTCTTGACCGTGTTGCGCGAGGCGCGGATGCGCTCCTCCTCGCGCTCGCGGCGTTCGAACTCGCGCTTGCCCCGGCCGCTGTGGCCCTTGGCCTCGCCGTCGGCATAGGGGTTGGCGCCCGACTTGATGGTGATGCGCAGCGGCACCCCCGGCAGGTCGAAGCTCTCGCGCAGGCTGTTGATCAGATAGCGCCGATAGTGGTCGGGCATCTGGTCGGCGCGGCTGGAGAACAGCACGAAGGTCGGTGGGCGCGCCTTGGTCTGGGCCATGTACTTGGGCTTGACGCGGCGGCCGCTGACGGCGGGCGGCGGGTGCCGCTGCATGGCCATCTGCAGCCAGTCGTTCAGGTCGCGGGTCTTGACCTTGGTCGACCAGTCCTTGTGGATCTTCAGCACGGCCGGCATCAGCTTGTTGACGCCGCTGCCCGTCTCGCCCGACAGCGCCACCACCGGTGCGCCGCGCACCTGGGGCAGCATGCGCTCGGCGTGCTCGCGGAAGGCGGCCAAGGTCGCGGCCTGATCCTCGATCAGATCCCACTTGGCCAGCACGAACACCAGGGCCCGCCCTTCCCGCTCGGTCAGATCGGCGATCTGCAGATCCTGGATCTCGAACGGGTGGGTGGCGTCCATCACCAGCACCACGACCTCGGCGAAGGTGATGGCGCGGATGGTGTCCTGGGTGGAGAGCTTCTCCAGCTTCTCCTGGACCTTGGCCTTCTTGCGCAGGCCGGCGGTGTCGACCAGGCGGACCTTCTTGTCCCCCCAGATCCAGTCGACCGAGATGGAGTCGCGGGTGATGCCCGCCTCTGGGCCGGTCAGCAGGCGCTGCTCGCCGATCAGGCGGTTGATCAGGGTGGACTTGCCGGCGTTCGGACGGCCGACGATGGCCAGGCGGATCGGCTTGTCGTCGTCGTCTTCGTCGTCGGAGTATTGGTCCTCGGGCACGGCGGCCAGCATGGCGGCGTAGAGCTCGGCCATGCCTTCCCCGTGTTCGCCCGAGATCGGGATCGGCTCGCCCAGACCCAGCTTGTAGGCCTCGCCGATGCCCGACTGGCCCGCTTTGCCCTCGGCCTTGTTGGCGGCGATGATCACCGGCTTGCCGCGGCGACGCAGCAGGGCCGCGAACACCTCGTCCAGCGGGGTGACGCCTTCACGGGCGTCATAGATGAACAGCGAGAGATCAGCTTCCTCGATGGCCAGCTCGGTCTGGGCGCGCATCCGCGCTTCCAGGCTCTCGTCGGCGACGTCCTCGAAGCCGGCGGTGTCGATCAGGTGCAGGTCCAGGTCGCCCAGGCGGCCGTCGGCGTAGCGGCGGTCGCGGGTGACCCCCGGCTGGTCGTCGACGATGGCCAGCTTCTTGCCGGCCAGACGGTTGAACAGCGTGGACTTGCCCACATTCGGGCGGCCGACGATGGCGAGTTTCAAAGGCATAGGCGTCCAGTAGTCGATTTTAGCTCATCTCGCAAAAGCGAACGCCCGGGCCAGCTTTCGCGGACCCGGGCTTCAGAGCGTTTAAAGTTGTCTTTCGGGCCCCAAAAGGCCCGGTCGGTCTAGCGGATGGCGACCAGGTCGGCCTCGTCCGTGACCAGATAGATCATGTTGCCGACCGCGATCGGGTTCAGCAGGACGGGCGCGCCGATCTTCAGAGTCTTTTCCCTGGCGCCGGTCTTGGCGTTCAGGGCAACCGCCTCGCCGTCGCTGGAGGCCGTGATCAGGCGGCCGTTGGCCAGGATCGGGGTCGACCACAGGCGCGGATGCTTGGCGCGCTTCTTCTTCTGCTTCTTGCTGAGCTTGGCGCTGTCGTTCAGATCCTGGATCCAATAGACCGAGCCGGTTTCGCGGGCGACACAGATCACCTGGCCGGCCTTGTCGACCACATAGACGACGTCGCCGGCGGCCCACGGAGTGGTGATCGCGGTCACCGGCAGGCTCCAGCGGGCTTGGCCCGTGCGCAGGTCGGTGGCGGCGAACACGCCCGAGTGGCTGACGGCGAAGACGTCGCCCTTGTAGATCACCGGGCGGCCCGGAATGTCGCGGATCTCGGACAGGGCGTTGGTGCGGCTGGCGCGGCTGAGTGCTTCGCTCCACAGGTCGTTGCCGTTGGCGGCGCGCAGGGCCACCAGCTCGCCCGAGGCGAAGCCCGAGACCACGGTGTCGCCGCTGACGGCGGGCGTCGAGGCGGCCAGGATGCGGGCCGGCTCGCTGAGGGCCTGGTAGGTCCAGCCCGGCGTGCCGTTCTCGGCGTTGTAGGTCAGCAGCTCGTTGTCGGTCGACACGACGAACACGCGGCCGTCGGCGACCGTCGGGGCGCCGTGGATCGGGGTCGAGGTCTGCTGGGTCCAGCCGATCTCGCCGGTGGTGGCGTCGATCTGGGCCACGAAGCGGAAGCCCGAGGCGACATAGAGCTTGTTGTTCGGACCCAAGGCCACGCCGCCGCCAAAGCCGAGGCGGTCGTTCTTCTTGGGCATCAGGCCCAGGAAGCCACCCTTCTTGGTCGGGCCGGCGGCCGGACGCAGGTCCTTGCGCCAGATGGTCGAGCCGGTCTTGGCGTCCATCGCCACGACGTCGGCTTCGCCGTCCATCACATAGATGCGGTCGCCCGACGACACCGGCGGGGCGGTGACGTGGAACTTGCGGCCGCCCTTCTTGCCGAAGCCGCGCTTCCACGCGATCTCGAAGGCCTTGCCGGCGTCGACATGCTCGATCGACTGCTCGGGATTGCCGCCCGGCAGGCGCCAATCGGCCTGCGCGACCGGATCGGGCAGGAAGAAGTCGGCGCCCTTCAGCGATTCCGCGGCCTCGACCTTCTGATCGAAGGCGATGATCGAGATCCGCTGGCCCTGGCTGGCCGTGGACTTGTTCTTGTCCTTGCCGCCGAACGGATTGAGCTTGGAAACGGTCGAACAGCCGCTGACGGCCATGGTCGCCGACATCAGCGCGACCAGGGCGACGGAACGCTTGGAGATCATCAGGCGGCTCATTGTGCGGCGTTGGGGGCGGCGTTAGGCAGGGCGGTCGGCGGCAGCTGGCTCAGCGGCGGCGTCGCCGGCAGGCTGGCGGCCGCCTTCACGGCGGCGGCCAGGTTCTTGGCGGCGCCCGAGTCGATCAGTTGCATGGCCGCCTGGGCGCGCTGGCGCACCTCCTCGGACGTGCTGGTGTCCAGCGAGTTGGCCAGGATCACGAAGTCCGCCCGCGCGCCGGCCAGATCACCGGCCTGCAGCTTGGCGAACGCCAGCCCCTCCTTGGCGTACACGCGGTACGGACTCTTTTCCCCCGCCAAAGGCGTCAACCTCGTCTCGATGTCTTTGTACGAGGCGGTGTCCATCAGGGCGAAGGCGGATTTGAGGCGCGCCAGATCGCCCAGCAGCGGGCTCGGCGCGGCCTTGGCGGCTTCGTCGAAATAGGCGACGGCCTCCTTGGTCTTGCTCTCTTCGAGGCGGATATTGCCCATCTGAAGCAGGGCCAACGCCTTGTAGCCCTTGGCGCCGCCGTCAGCGATCGTCTTGAACTGGCCGAAGGCCTGGGACGGACTTTGCTTCTGCGCCGTTTCCAGCGCGGCCTGGTAGCCTTCCGAGGCCTTGTTGGCCTGGTTGGTCTGGTAGGAATTCCAGCCCCAATAGCCGCCGACGCCGATCACCACGGCCGCCGTCGCCGCCGCCACCCAGGGCAGCGACTTCACCACCAGGGTGCGATAGCGCTCCGACCGAAGCTGCTCTTCGACTTCGTCAAAAACATCGACCACGAAACGAAGCTCCGAAAGGGGCGGCGCCGCCCTTGGACGTCACACCCGTACTGGGCCGACGTCGCTGGTTTACGACAGATTGTGGCTAGCGGAGGGCCGCTCGCCGAGGCGGCGAACCTATAGCGTGCCGCGCCGCGTCGCAACGCGCCGTTTTAAGCCTTTTTGGCGTAGTAGGTCTCGGTCTCGCCCGGAAAGCTGCGATCTTTCACGTCACGCGCGTATTCGGCGGCGGCGCGTTCGATCTCGCCCTTCAGGTCGGCGTAGCGGCGGACGAATTTCGGGGTCCAGTCGAACAGGCCCAGCATGTCGTCGGTGACCAGCACCTGGCCGTCGCAGCCGGCCGAAGCGCCGATGCCGATGGTCGGGACCGAGACGGCTTCCGTGACCTCGCGGGCCAAGCTCTCGGCGACACCCTCGACGACGATCGCGAAGGCGCCGGCCTCGGCGGTCAGGCGCGCCTCCTTCAGCACCTTGGCGCGGCCGGCCTCGTCCTTGCCCTTGGCCTTGAAGCCGCCTTCCAGCAGCACGGCCTGCGGACGCAGGCCGACATGGCCCATGACCGGCACGCCGCGCCGGGTCAGGTAGGCGATGGTCTCGGGCACGGTCGGGCCGCTCTCGACCTTCACGGCCTGGGCGCCCGTCTCCTTCATGATCCGCACCGCGTTTGCATAGGCTTCCTCGTGCGAGGCCTCGTACGAGCCGAACGGCATGTCGACGACGACCATGGCCTTCTTCGAGCCACGCATGACCGCCTGACCGTGCAGGATCATCATCTCCATGGTCACGCCCACGGTGTTGGGCAGGCCGTGAACCACCATGCCCACCGAATCCCCGACCAGCAGCAGGTCGCAGGCGTCGTCCAGGGCGGCGGCGACCGGCGCGGTGTAGGCGGTCAGGCAGACGATCGGCACGCCGCCCTTGCGGGCGGTGATGTCCGGGGCGGCTAGACGGCGGACCGTCTCTTCACGATGAGCGGACAGGGCGAGCCCTCCCTACGGCGTACTTTGGGCGCCGTTTGTGGGCCGGATCGCGCCGCATCGCAACATGAACAGCGATAAGACGGCCGCGGAGGCTTCTAGAAGTCCTCCACCACCCGCGTCACGAAGAACGCGATCGCCACCACCGCCAGACCGGCCGCCAACCAGACCGCCTCGGCGCTGGACGGGGTCGTCAGCACCGCGTTGAACTTGGCCACGCCCGCGCTGATCTCGGTCTCGAAGCTGTGGCTGCTGCTTTTCGACAGCTGCGAGACTTCGCTGGAGAAGCGGGTGCTCAGGATCTGGAATGCGGCGATCAGCCCGGCCGCCACGCCGGCCGCGCCAATGAACATCCGCCGCATCGCCCAGCCACGGTCCAGCTTGGCCGCCATCTCGGCGTTGAACAGCGCCGCGTCCGGAAACGACGGCGGCTCGGCGAACATGCGGCTCAACTGCGCTTCGAAATCGGGTTCAGCCATGAGCTTCCCTCCTCGCGCCTTCCTCGGGTCGGGCCAGTTTCGCCCGGAGTTTATCCAAACCACGTTTGACATGGGATTTGACCGTGCCGATCGGGATGTTCAAGGCCTCCGCCGCCTCGGCGTGAGACCAATCAGCCCCGTAGCAGAGGGAAACGCACAGGCGCTCTCCCCGTGACAAGGCCTTCAACGCTTCGTCCAGGTCGATGCGGCTGGCGGCGTCCCCCGACGCGTCGCGCACCATCACTTCCTCGACCGGCTCGGCGTTGTCCGAGAAGATCAATCGCGCATCGCGCCTGACCTTCTTCAGATAGAGCCGCGCGGCGATCTTCTTGATCCAGGCGCCGAAGGTCCCCTCGCCCCGATAGTCGGCCACCTGTTCGAAACCGGTCATGAACGCGTCCTGGGCCAGGTCGTCGGCGCTGGCCGAGTCGGCGCCCAGGCGTCTCAAGAGACCCCGGACGGTCGAGCCGTGCCTGCGCACCAGCTCCCCGTAGGCCTGCCGGTCGCCCGCCGCCGCGGAGGCGGCGAGCTCGACATCGTGGCCGGTTGGCGGGCGTTCCATGCCCATTGGACTCATGCCCCTCCCAAGGCTTCGGGTTCTAGACCCGCTCTTCCTTGTTCGGATTGAAGAAGCTCAGGACGATGAAGGCCACGCCGATCACCGCCGGGATACAGGCGAGACCGATGCTGTCGAAATCGCCGTCTCCATGAATGAAGTCGCCGAAATAGGTGGCCAGGCCGATGCCGATGCCGATCGCCAGCCAGATCACGCCGGTGCGCAGATCGCGCAGACGGGTCGGCGGCATCTTCACCGCGCGGGTCATGGCCTCGATCACCTCGGGCGGGATCGGCTGGCCCTTCTCGATGGCGACGCGGAGCGTGGCCTGCATTTCGCGGCGCTCGCGGCTCTTGAAGTAGAACGGCAAGCAGACGATGGCGACGATCATCATGCAGCCGGCGACGGGAACGACGATATCAGGACCCATTTTCAATCCTCCAGTTAGGTGGACGACGCCCCCGCGCCGCCTTCACTAGTAAGAGGCGTTCACGGCCCCGTTTGGAGGCGCCCGCCGGGATGAAACTTTCGTAAGGCGCGAAATCGTCAAAGCGCTCAGCCGATCGACAGCCCTAGTCGACGCCAGACGGTCGGGCCTCCCGTCACCACCACCGCCCCCGCAAAGGCGAAGACCGCCGCGATCGGAGCCAGGGCCGGCGCGATCATCGAGACAGCCAGGTTCAGCACCGGCGCGCAGGCCCACAGGACCAGGGCGATGACCACCGCCCCGGCGGCGGTCGTGGTCAGGCGATCCAAAAACACCTGCCGCTCGACACGCTTCATCACCTCGGCGGTGAACACGTCGGCGCGGCTTTGCTTGGGCGTCTCGCCCAGAAAGGCGGAGAGTTGATCGTCCAGGTTCATGATCCAGCTCCCAGAACCGCCAGCAGTCGCTCGCGACCACGGGTAACATGCGATTTGACGGTGCCCAAAGGAAACCCCAGGGCGTCGGAGACCTCGGCATGCGACCAACCTTGGCCAAGGCACAGGGTGACACAGGCTCGTTGGTCCTCGGGCAGGGTCGCCAGGGCCGTTTCGAGGGCCATCCGGTCCTCGGCGCCGACCTCGGCGGCGGCCTCCAGTTCCTGCTCGCCGCGCCACGCTTCATCCCGGGCCGCCGCGCGCTGTGCGCCCCGTCGTTGAGAGAGCGCCTTCTTCCAGGCCACCCCGTAGAGCCAGGCCCGGAAACCTTCGTCTTCGCGCAGCTTGGCCAGGCCCGACCAGGCCGCCACGAAAGCCTCCTGGGCGATGTCGTCGGCGTCGATCCAGCCGCTCTTGCGCAGAAAGCCGCGCAGAGGCTTTTCGTGGATCGCCACCAGCCGTGCGAAGGCGGCCTGAGAGCCCGCGCGCGCCTGTCTGACAAGCGCGGCCTCCATCAGACGGTCGGGCCGTTCCGATCGAGCAACACCTGCACCAGGGTCGCCGCGCACAGGGCGCCCAGAACGAAGGCCACGATGACGAAGGCTTGGCCCGCGCCATAGATGTTGGTCGCGGCGGCGACGGTGAAGCCGATGCTCAACGAGCCGAACAGCACCACCTGATACCAGGTTCGCTCACGACGGCGGCGATAGCGCGGGCGTTCGTCCCGGTCGTCGTCGTCACCGTGCCAGCGCTTGTTCAGCCTGGCCATCAGCTCGGGCGGCGGCTCGCGGCCGGCGGCGGCGTAGGTCTTGATCAGGTCCAGCGTCTCGCGATTGGCGCGGTACGACAGCCAGCTCTGCCAGGCGCCGAACACGAACCAGCTGAGCGGGAAGATCAGCCACCAGAATTGACGGAAGATGTCTTCGGACATCGGATCCTCCTAGCGAGCGTCGAGTTGAGCAACGAGGGCGGCCGGAGCTTCGCGTCCGGCCTTGGCCAGGTCGCGGAGCGTCTCCACCACTTCGCGGCGAGCGCGATAGTCCAGCCACGCGCGGAAAGCGCCCTGCAGCATGAAGCCCATGGGGAACATCAGCCACCAGAAGTCACGGAACAGGTCGTCCACGGTCAGATCCCTTCGATCAGAGGCGCGATCATTCGCGCTTTCGAAGGTTAGTCGCCGCCGACCGCCGGTCTGGATGCAGCGACGTACGAAATAATTTCAGACATCGAAGCGAACGAGACGGTGGGCTGGTGCTCGGCCAGGATCGACGGCTTGGCGTAGCCCCAGCCGACGGCCCCGCAGTCCAGGCCCACGGCGCGGGCGGCCTCGATGTCGCGAGTCTCGTCGCCGATGCAGAGGACCTTGTCGCGCGACACGCCGCGCGCGGTGACCTGCTTGAACTTGCGAGCCTTGCCGAACAGCGACGCGCCGCAGGCGTAGAGGCTGATCAACTCGGCCAGCTCCTCGCCCAGCACCCGGCGGATCACCGCCTCGCTGTTGGAGCTGACCACCGCGATCTTCACGCCCGCCTGGTGCAGGGCGCGCAACATGCAAGCGGTCTCGGGAAACAGCGGGATGGTGTGGGCGTCGGCGGCCATCAGCTTCTTGCCGGCCCGGGCGATCAGCGGAAGCTTCCAGGGCGAGACGCCCAGATAGCGGATCACCTCGCGGGTGCTGCGGCCGCGCAGCATCTCGATCTCCTCGTCGGTGACGGTCTTGAAGCCGTACCGGCGCGCCATCGGATTGACAGCCCGCATCATCCACGCCGCGCTGTCGGCCAGCGTGCCGTCGAAGTCGAAGATGACCAGTTCGTACCGCGAGACGCCGTTCTCCCCCACGCGCCTAAAGCCCCTCTTCCGTCCGCCGATCGCGGATGTTCCGTCCAGTGATAGACTGATCCCCCGAAGGTTGTCGTCTTAAACTTCGCTCACCCGGCGACCAAGAGCGTGGATAAATCCGGGGCTTAGCTAAAGATCGCCTCATAGAGGTCAGGCTTGAAGCCGACCAGGCGGCGGTCGCCGAGGTCCAGCACCGGGCGCTTGATCATCGACGGCTGGGCCAGCATCAGGGCGATGGCCTTGTCGGCGTTCAGGTCCTGCTTGTCGGCGTCTTCCAGCTTGCGGAACGTCGTGCCGGCGCGGTTCAGCAGCACTTCCCAACCGAGTTCCTTCACCCAGCCTTCGAGGCGCGGACGATCAATCCCCGCGGCCTTGTAGTCGTGGAAGGCATAGGCCCGGCCGCGATCCTCCAGCCACTTCCGGGCCTTGGCGACCGTGTCGCAGTTCTTGATGCCATACATCGTCAAGGTCATCGTGGACTCCTCGGCGCGGGCCGAATCCAGGCCGCGTCCTCTCCCCTGCCCTAGCGGAGAGACTCCGCCGCGCCAATCGCCTCAGCCGGTCTTCTTGTTCAGCTGACGCAGAGCGTCCTTGCCGTTCCAGCGGGCCGTGGGGTCCGACATCGCCGCCAGCCGCGCGGCGACCTCCAGGACGGCCACCTTCAGGGCCGGGCTCTTGCGCGAGCCGATCGCCCGCAGGGCCCAGTTGACGCCCTTCTTGACGAAGTTGCGCGGATCCGTGGCGCCGGCCTCGATCAGCGTCAGGCGCTCCAGGAACGGCGCGTCCGGCAGCTCCTTGCGATGCAGCGCCACGCAGGCCAGCAGGACGAAGCCGGCGCGCCTGTCGAATTCCCCCTCCAGTCCCACCCATTCGTCGACCTTGGCCAAGGCGTGGGGCGTGCGGTCGAACAGGTCGAAGCAGAGCGTGTCGGTGACCGCCCAGTTGTCGAAGTCGGCGCGCCAGGCGTCCATCTGCTCGGGCGTGACCAGCTTGGGATCATCGACCATGCCCGCCAGCAGCCGCGCCTCGTACCAACCGGTGTCCCACAGGGCCTGGGCCAAGGCATGGTCGCGGCCGAGGCGCTTGGCGAGGGCGCGAAGCTGACCGACGGCGACGCCGAACGCTTTCGGCGCGTGGATGGCGTAGCGGGCCATGCCCTCACGGTAAGCGTCGTCGCCGAGCGCCTCCAGTTCCCGCAGGACGTCGGCCGCCGTCGCCATCAGGCCAGGTTCCAGGCCCTGAGCACGATATGCTGAGTCTGACCCAGCTTGCTCTGGACCAGAACAAAGCGGTTCACGGTCCAGCGGATCGGTTCGATCGCCTGGGCCGGGACCACCTGGCCGTCATAGAGCAGCGTGATGTGCGGCAGGAACTGCTTGTCCGGCTTCAAGCCCGCCTTGGCCATTTCCAGCCCGAGCTTCCGTTGAAAGTCGATCAGGTCTTGCACGCCCTCGCCGCCCTGCAGCGTGAATGGGTTGTTGCCAGGCCGGTTGGCGAAACTAACCGCGCGATCGAACGTCACCTCGAAAGGCGCCGTGGCCAGGGCCTGCCCGGCATCCTCCCCCTTGCGGACCAGATCGCGCGGCAAGCCGACATAGTCGCCCAGGTGATGCAGGGTGATATGGAAACGGTCGGTCAGCAGCGGCGCACCGCGCAGGTTCAATGCGTCCTTCAGACGGCGCGCCTCCCGGGCGATCGTCTCGGCCGTCGCCGCGTCCGGATACAGCAGGAACATCAGCCGGTCGGTCGGCGTGGGCGGGTCAAAGCCCGGCAGGCCCATCTGCAGCGTCTCGGCCATCCGGGCCCTCCCTGAAGTCGGTCGCCAGGATTACGCCGCTTCGGGGTCTTGGTCCAACCGCTGCATTACATTTCGTTTACATGCGTAATCGTTGGCTTGACGCGATCGTTTACGTGCGTAATCGTCAGAGCATGGAAACCACCCCGCAACGCATCAGCGCCGCCGAGAGCGAAGTCATGAAGGTCCTGTGGGCCGACAGCCCCAAGGCCGCCGAGGACGTGCTCGCCATCCTGGCCACGAACCAGGGTTGGGCCGAGGGCACGGTGAAGACCCTGCTCAATCGCCTGCTGAAGAAGGGCGCGATCGCCGCCGACAAGGACGGCCGCCGCTTTCTCTACCGCCCGCTGATCGGCCGCGAAGACTATGTCGACGCCGAGAGCCAGGGCCTGCTGGACCGCCTGTTTGACGGCCGCCTCGCCCCCTTGGTCAGCCACTTCTCCAAGCGCGAGAAGCTGAATCCCGAGGACGTCGCGGAGCTGCGCCGCCTGCTGGAGAAGATCGACGATGACCAGTGACCTGATCCTCTTCCTGCTGAAGGCCAACCTCGCCCTGGCGGCGGCGGTCTTGCTGATCCTGGTCCTGCGCAAGCCGGTTCGGGCCATGTTCGGGGCCCGCAGCGCCTACGCCCTGTGGCTGGTCGCGCCGCTGTCGATCCTGGCCCTGTTGGTCCCGGCCCGGACGATCACCCTGCCCGCTTCGGCCACGGCCAAGCCGGCGGCGGTGGTCGCCGAGACCCAGGTCCCGGTCGCGACCACGCGGCTGACCAGGCCCGCCCCTCGCCAGCTGCCAGCCTTGCCCATCGGCGAGATCCTGCTGGGCCTGTGGATCGCCGTCGCGTTTGGCGGCCTGGTCGTCCAGGCCGAGCGCCAGCGGCGGTTCGTCCGCTCGTTGGGCAAGCTCAGCACCACCGACGAGGCCGGTCTGTTGCGATCCGAACGCCCTGGCGCCGGTCCCGCCGTGATCGGCGCCCTGGCCCCGCGCGTCGTGCTGCCCGCCGACTTCGCCGAACGCTTCACCGCCGAGGAGCAGGCCCTGATCCTGGCCCACGAGCGCAACCACCTGGCGGTCGGCGACGCCCAGATCAACGCCGCCGTCACGGCGCTGCAGTGCCTGTTCTGGTTCAACCCGCTGGTCCATGTCGGCGCGGCCGCCCTGCGGATCGACCAGGAGGTCGCCTGCGACGCCGCCGTCCTGGCCCGCCACCCCAAGACTCGCCGCGCCTATGGCGAAGCCATGCTGAAGACCCAGCTGGCCGCCTGCGCCCCGCCGCTGGGCTGCCACTGGCCCGCCTCGGCCAACAAGCAACTGAAGGAACGCTTCACCATGCTCGCCCGTCACCATTCCAATCGCTCCCGCCATCTCGCCGGCGCGGCCGTTGTCGCGATCCTCAGCCT
Source organism: Caulobacter sp. Root343 (assembly GCF_001425745.1). Taxonomy (GTDB): domain Bacteria; phylum Pseudomonadota; class Alphaproteobacteria; order Caulobacterales; family Caulobacteraceae; genus Caulobacter. The sequence continues at coordinate 953,058 of NZ_LMDF01000007.1, forward strand.
TGGCGCCGGCGTCGCCGCCTGGGCCGCCCAGCCCGCCCAGGTGGTCGAACAGCCGCAGCAGGCTCAGAAGGCCGTGGCCCGCCATCTGGGCGGCCCGCTATTCGACGCGGTCCGAGCTCGCGACTTGGCCGCCGTCCGCGAATTGATCGCCCTCGGCGCCAATGTGAACACCGTACTGCCCGGCGACGGCTCGCCGCTGATCGAGGCCGCCCGTCACGGCCAGATGGAGATCGTCCAGGCGCTGCTGACCGCCGGCGCCGATCCGAACCTGGCCGTGCGTGGCGACGGCGCCCCGCTGATCCAGGCCGCCCTGTCCGGCAACCTCGCCGTCGTCCGGCTGCTGGTCGAGCGTGGCGCCAATGTCGAGGTGTTCGTCCCCGGCGACGAAACCCCGCTGATCAACGCCGCCCAGGCCGGCGGCCTCGATGTCGTCACCTATCTGGTCGAGCACGGCGCCGACGTGAACCGGGCCGTTCCAGCCAACCCCGGCCAGACGCGCTCGCCGATGAGCGAGGCCCGCCGGAACGGTCATGCGGACGTGGTGGCCTATTTGAAGAGCCGGGGCGCGCGGTCCTAAGCCGCCCCCGACTTTCCCCTTAAAAATCAAGCGAGACCTCAACGATGGCGATCATCGACGCCCGAACCTTGCCTGACGCCAGCCGGATCGAGGCGGATCTGATGATCATCGGCGGCGGCATGGCCGGCATCGCCCTGGCCAAGGAACTGGCCGGCGGGCCGCTGAAGGTGGTGATCCTGGAGAGCGGCGGCCTGGAGATCGATATGGAGAACCAGGCCCTTTACGCCGGCTCCGGCGTCCAGCGGGCGCCGGGCAATCCCGACCGGCCGTTCGATGACTATCCGGTCCAGTCGCGGATCCGGGCGCTGGGCGGGTCAGGCATGGTCTGGGGTGGCAAGTGCGCGCCGCTGGATCCCGCCGACTTCGCCGAGCGGGCCTGGATCCCCCACAGCGGTTGGCCGATCACCCGCGAGCAGATGCAGCCCTATTACGACCGGGCCTGCGATCTGCTGGAGATTCCGCGCTTCCCGCTAGAGCGGCCCAAGCCCGCGGAGCCAGAGCGGCAGCCGCTGGCGCTAGATCCGGCCGACGGCTTCTTCCCCGCCCCGCGCGAGTTCTCGAGGTTCTCGGGCGGCGTGGACAAGACCGCGTTCGACGCGTTCCGCACCCAGTTCGCGGACGCGCCCAACATCACCGTCTATCTCCAGGCCAACGTCTTGAAGATCCGGCGAGAAGGCGACCGGATCACCGGCCTCGACCTGGCCTGCCTGAGCGGCAAGCGCCACACGGCCAAGGCCGCGCGCTACGTCCTGGCGGTCGGGGGCATCGAGAACGTCCGCTTGCTGCTGGCCTCCGACAGCCTGGGTAACCGCGAGGATCTGGTCGGCCGCTTCTTCCAGGGCCACGTCACCTATTCGAACGATGGCGACAGCCAGACCGAAGGTTCGGTCGTGGCGGTCTCGCGCGCCGCGCCGATGGAGCTCTACGCCCCGGGCAAAGGCCGGATGGCGCACTGCGTGATCGGTGCGGGCCTCAAGGCCCAGACGCGGATGAAGACCGGAAACTTCACCGCCACCCTGTTCCGCGCCACGCCCTCGGGAACGGAGACGCCCGTTGGAGCCGACACCCAGACCATTCGCCAGGCCAGCGGCCGCGTGGCCGGCCAGGACCAGGCGCAGTTGCTCGGCTACTTCGCCATGGCCGAGCACTTTCCCAACCCCGACAGCCGCGTGACCCTGGATCCAGAGCACAAGGACCCGCTGGGCTTGCCGCGCGTGAGTCTGACCTGGACCTATGGCGAGAAGGACCATGCCGACCTGGAGCTATCGGTGACGGGCCTGGCCGACGCGCTCGGCGCGTCCGGCGAAGGGCGGATGTGCTGGTCGATCGAGCGGAGCAAGCTGCTGGCCCTCTCCAGCGCCTCGCGCCATCACATGGGAACCACGCGGATGCACGCCGACCCGAAGAAGGGCGTCGTCGATCCGGATCTGCGTCTGCACGAGGCCAAGAACCTCTACGTCGCCGGCAGCTCGGTCTTTCCGACCTCCGGCATCGCCAATCCAACCCTGACCATCCTGGCGCTGGTGATGCGCCTGGCCGACCACCTGAAGCGCGAGACGGGAGCCGCCCGATGACCAGCCGCCGCGACCTGCTGGCCGCCCTCGTCGCCTTCGCCGCCGCGCCCGTTCTGGCCCACGCGGCGGTATCGGACGCCTTTGCCGGCCTCGATCCCGCCGCAGTCGATCGGATCGGCAAGGCCTGGCGCGCTCAGCACGCCGATGTCACCGCGCGAGCGCTCGCCGTCCGGCTGTTCCCGACCGGACGCGGCTCGGACGCCTTGGCCCGACTGGGCGCTCTGGCCGCCGCCGACTTCCGCGCGGGCAAGGTCTTAACCTATCGCGGCTGGCGGTTGTCGGACACCGAAGGCGCGCTCTTCGCCCTGCTGTCGCTGGAAGGTCGGCCGTAGGAACCAGCCTGGCGCCGGCCGGTTAGGTCTCGCAGCAGAGGAGACTCGCCATGCCTCAGGGCGACAAGAGCAAGTACACCGATAAGCAGGAGCGCAAGGCCGACCACATCGCCGAAGGCTACGAGGCGCGCGGCGTCTCGGAGAAGGAAGCTGAGCGGCGGGCGTGGGCGACGGTCAACAAGGACGACGGCGGCGGCAAGAAGGCTGGCGGTTCCGGTCGCGGCAAGCACACCGGCCATCCGGCGGCCCACAAGGGCGGCGAGAAAGGCGGTGAAGCCTCGGCCCACCGCAGCGCCGCCGATCGGTCAGCCTCGGCCAAGAAGGCCGCCGCGACCCGCAAGCGCAACGCCGAACACCACGCCCATCACTGAACGGCGGGCTCGGCCTCGGGCTCACGCTCGGCGGTCCGCCGCCACAGGGCGAAGGCCGCGCCGGTCAGGGTCAGGGCCACCGCCGTCATCGTCCATTCCATGCGGCTGGTCGGCTCGGCGATGACGCGCGGAATGTGAAGCAGCACCACGAAACTGGCCATCATGCCGAAGATCGCGGGTCCCGCCGCCTTCAGCCCGCGATTGGACAGGAAGGCCAGACCCGCCAGGACGTGCCCTGCCCCGGTCGCCGCGGCCCAACCCGTCCGCCAGGGCAGCCAGGCCGGAACCATCTGGGCCGTGAAGGCCAGGTAGACGAAGTGCGACAGACCGAAGACCAGCAGGCAAAGGCCAAAGGCTATCCGGCTCGAAAAAGTTAGGCGGCGTCGCCAGGTCTCCGCCTCGAGGGTGTCAGCGAAGAGGGCGACGCCGCCCGCCGCCATGGCCGCGCTCTCGGCCACGCCCAGCCATTCGGCCACGGAGCCGGGCTGGAGGGCGACATGGGGGCCGTGGAGCAGGACGGCCCAGACACCGAAGAAGATCGCCAGGAGCAGCCGCCCCTCCCGCGCCAAGCGCGGCAGGACCGCCGCCAGGGCGGCGCCGGCCATGGCGGCGGCGGAGACGGAAGCCAGCACGGACCGGAGAGGAACGTGTTCCGGCACGGGCTGCCATTGGAAGGCGAAGTCGCCGGAGATCAGCCCCAGGACACCCAGCACGAACGCGCCCAGCGCATAGAGAACCGCCTTCACCGACACCATCGCCCGCCCCGCTCCTGAACCTCGGTAGGCGCAGAATGGCAGGCGCGGCCACGCCGAACTTGGGTTTTGTTGCGCTTGGCTCAGGCCATCCCGCGCCACGCTCTCGGCGGCCGGCCGAACGCGTCACGGAAGGTATGGTTGAAGTACGAGAGGTCGTTGAAGCCGACGTTCAGGGCGATGGTCGTGATCGGCGCCTTGGTGTCCAGCAACTGGTCGGCGGCGGCTTTCAGGCGCGCGCCGATTTGGAACTGACGCGGGGTTTCGCCCGTGACGTCGCGAAAGGCCCGAATGAAGTGATAGCGCGACAGTCCGGCGCTGGCGGCCAGGGTCGTCAGGGGGAGAGCCTCGGCGTAGCGGCGCTCGATCTCGTGCGCCACCTCACGGACCCGCCGATGATCCACCCGGCTGGCGTCGCGCCGGCGCACCCGCCGTCCCAAGGCCAGGGCCGCGGCCGTGACGCCGACGACGGCCTCTTCCTGCGGACGAGGATCGCGCGCCAGGCGACGGATCGCCCCATAGAGCGGTGCGGTCGCGCGTCCGGGCGCCACGGCGGCGACCGCGAACCGTCCTTCGGAGCATCGCAGATCTTCGGCTAGCTCGGCCAGCAGCCCTTCGTCCAAGGCCAGCACCGCGCGACGGTTGCCGGCGTCGTCCAGATGCAGACAGCCGAAGCGCTCCTCGGCGTTGCCCAGCACGATCGCGCCCGGCGAGACGGTCGCGGCGCCGCAAGGGGTCAGATAGTCGAACAGGCCCGACACCACGGCCCCGATCGCCGAGCGGGCATAGCGGTGCTCGGCCAAGGTCCGGGCCGGCGCGCGGCAACGGACGTCGCCCACGCCGTAGAGGCCGCCCCGGTTGGCCAGCAGCGGACCGTCGACCTCGACCCGGAATGCCTGTTCGCCCCCGGTCGAGCTCATGGACTCTACAGCGCTCGGCCGGTCGGGGCGCTCGCGGTGTCGATCCGCGTCCAGATCTGCGATTTGCACAGGATGTTGGGCAGCAGACAGCCCTTGGCCCGCAAGGAGGCGCGGTCCAGAAGCTTAACCTGGCCCGAGAACGTCATGTCCAGATCGGGCACGAACACCTTGCCCTTCCACTCGTTGGGATCGGAGACGCGGAAGTCGCGCAGCAGCTGCATGCCGACCAGGTCCTGGTTGTTCTTCTTCTTCACGTCAGCCCGCGCGTCGGCGCTGGCCCAGACGACGACGCCGCAGGTGCGCGCATCGCACGGCTTGATCTCGATGTGGACGCTGCCCTTGGGATTGCGCCAGACGCCGTAGATATCACCGGCGCGCGGCGGCGGGGCGTCCGCGGCCAGGGCCGCGCCGGCGACGCTCCATAGCGCCAGCCCGATCGCGGCCAATCGCGTTCCGCTCGACATCGTTCGGCTCATCCGGTCCGTCCTTCTCTGGTCGGCATGTGCGCACGCGACCCAAGGGCGCGAGGCTAGACGTTCCAGAAGACCAGGTGAAGCCGTCAGAATCGAGGCGAGATCCCGGTTTCAGGTTTCGGCGATCTTCCGGGCCTCAGCCCTTGGGCTGAGCGACGACGCGCAGGTACGGCTTCAGGGTCTTCCAGCCGTCCGGATACTTGGCGGCGGCCTGTTCGTCGCTGACGCTGGGCGGAATGATGACGTCCTGGCCCGGGCGCCAGTTCACCGGCGTCGCCACCGTGTGCCGGGCCGTCAGCTGGCACGAGTCTAGCAGGCGCAGCACCTCGTCGAAGTCGCGGCCCGACGTCATCGGGTAGATCAGCATCGCCTTGATCTTCTTATCGGGCCCGATGATGAACACCGCCCGCACCGTGGCGTTGTCGGCGGCCGTGCGGCCGTCCGAGGTGTCGCCCGCGCCCTCGGGGAGCATGTCATAGAGCTTGGCGACCTTCAGGTCGGTGTCGCCGATCATCGGGAAATTGACCGCGTGGCCCTGGGTTTCCTCGATGTCGGCCGCCCAACGCGCGTGATTGTCCACCGGATCGACGCTGAGCCCGATCACCTTGGTGTTGCGCTTGTCGAATTCTGGCTTGAGGCCCGCCATATAGCCCAGCTCGGTCGTGCAGACCGGCGTGAAGTCCTTGGGGTGCGAGAACAGGATGGCCCAGCCGTCGCCGATCCAGTCGTGGAAGGTGATCTCGCCTTGGGTGGTCTGGGCCGTGAAGTTCGGCGCCTCGGAATTGATCCTCAACGACATGGGCTTCGTCTCCGTCCGGATGGGCCGCGACGCGCACGCTGCGCATGACGACTTGGCTCGCGCCAACGTTTAGCAAAGTCGAGCGCGGCGGCTAGGCTGGTCCCGTGAAATATTCACGTCCGAGCTCCGCACGCGAACCAGCAGGGGGACCGGCGGAAAACTGGCTTGATTTATAGTACAATTACTCACACCTTCCGCCCGCCTCCATCACGGGGCGCGTCGGTCGGAAGGAAACGTCATGCGGGGCAAACGCCACCTTACCCTGGCCCTCGCCGCCAGCCTGGTCAGCCTGGTCAGCCTGGGCGTCGCGCAAGCCGCCGAACCGACCATCTACCTCGGGGTCGACATTTCCTACGCGAACGAGATGGACGATTGCGGCGCGGTCTACATGTCAGGTGGACAAAAGGTCGACCCGTATGGGTTCTTCAAGTCGGCCGGCGCCAATGTGGCGCGGATCCGGATCTGGAACGATCCCGACTGGACGAAATACTCCAACCTGGCCGATGTGAAACGCAGCATCCGGCGCGCCAAGGCCGCCGGCCTGCGAGTGCTGTTGGACTTTCACTATTCCGACGACTGGGCCGACGGCGACAAGCAGATCGCGCCCAAGGCCTGGGCCGGCCTGTCGACGCCTGACCAAGCCAAGGCGCTGTACGCCTTCACCCACGACACCCTGACCGAACTGAACCGCGAGGGCTTGATGCCGGACTTGGTCCAGGTGGGCAACGAGACCAACGGCGAGATCGTCTCCAGCCTGGCCAAGGCCAAGGAGCCGATCCATTGGGACCGCAACGCCCTGCTATTCAACGCCGGGATCAAGGCGGTGCGGGACGCCGGCAAGGAGACCGGGACGAAACCGCGCGTGATGCTGCACATCGCCCAGCCCGAGAACGCCGAGCCGTGGTTCGAGGCGGCGACCAGGGCGGGAGTCACCGACTACGACATCATCGGTCTCAGCTACTACAGCAAGTGGTCTAAGCGTTCGATGGCGCAGCTGGGCCAGACGATCAGCCGCCTGCGAAACACCTACGCCGCCGAGGTGCTGGTGGTCGAGACAGCCTATCCGTTCACCACCCAGAACAACGACGCGTCTCCAAACCTGCTCGGCGAGGACTCGCTGATCGCCGGCTATCCGGCCACGCCGGATGGTCAAAAACGGTATCTGGTCGACCTGACCCAGCTGGTGCTGGCCAGCGGCGGCGTGGGCGTCTTCTACTGGGAACCCGCTTGGGTCTCGACCAAGACCTGCGGCACGCGCTGGGGCAAGGGCTCAAACTGGGAGAACGCCGCCCTGTTCGACTACAAGGGGAACGCTCTTGAGAGCGCCAAGGGCTGGCTGAAGCACCGCTACGTTCTACCGTCGAAGTGACGTTCAGGATCAGGCGGCCGAAGCGAGCGCTCGTCGATGGCCAAGCGGTCGCCGTTCCCCTGACGGGGCAACCTTGAACTGTCGCGCTCAACCCGCGATTATCTGTTTAATAATATGAATGGAGATTTCCTGAGAACGACGGTATGGCTGTCGGATTAAGGGAGCGTCGGGCGCGAAGACGCGTCTGTCGAGGAGGTCGCGATGCCGCGGGAAAACCCGGCGCAGCAGCAGGTGGGAACACCCGACGACGGGCAAATCGATCGCCTGAGCGCGCGGTATCGAGGCCCGCTGACCAGCTACTTCCTGCGCCGCGTCCATCGTCGCGACGAGGCCGAGGACCTGACCCAGGAGGTGTTCCTGCGCATGGTCCGCAGCCTGCAACGCCCGGACCGCGACGGCGGCGAGCGGATCGACAACCCCGAGGCCTTCCTGTTCCGGACCGCGGTGAACCTGCTGCGTGACCGGGCGCGCCGGGCCAAGACCTTCGCCGAACATCTGGCGGAAGCGGCCCATCGCGACGAAAACGTTGAGGTCCGTTCGCCCGAGCGCGTCTTACAGGGCAGGCAGTCCTTGCGATCCGCGCTGACCGCCTTGGAGGAATTGGACGCCCGCACGCGCGACGTGTTCATCCTGCATCGACTGGAAGGGTTGAAACACGCCGAGATCGCGACGCTGTACGGCGTCTCGTCGAGTTCGATCGAGAAGTACATGATCAAGGCGCTGGCGCATCTGGCAAGGCGCGCTCGCGCGTTCTAGAGCAGGTCCGTGGCCCAATCCCCATCCGACAGCATCGTCCACGAAGACGCCGCGCGCTGGCTCATGCGCCTGCGCGCCGCGCCGAACGACGCCTCGACCTTCCAGGCCTTCCAAGACTGGCGCGACGCCGCGCCTGAACACCAGCAGGCCTTCGACGCCGTCCAGGAGAGCTGGGCGCTGTTCGGCGACCAGGCGGCCGCGCCGGAACTGCTGGTCCTGCGGCGCGACGCCCTGAACCGCGCGGACGGGATCGGGCGGCGCGGGCTCGGGCTTGGCCGCCGAGGCTTCGCCGCGGGCCTCGCCGCCTTGGCCGTCGCGCCGTTGACGTTCTATGGCTGGCGGCGGCTGCGTCCCGGCGCTCGCCAGACCCTGCGGACCGAGGTCGGCGAACAGCGCACGGTCACCCTCTCGGACGGCAGCCGGGTTTCCCTGGACGCCAACACCCTGGTCAAGGTCACCTATTCGCCCGCCATGCGCCTGGCCGAGCTGGTCGAGGGGCGCGCCCATTTCGAGGTGGCCAAGGACAAGACTCGCCCGATGAAGGTGCGGGCCGGCACGCGCACCGTGACCGCCCTGGGCACCGCCTTCACCGTCGAGCACGAGGGCCAGCGCGTCGTCGTCACCCTGGTCGAAGGCCGCGTGGCGGTGACCGAAGCCGCGCCGGAACGCGGCGTCGCCCCGCCGCCGAAAGAATTGGCTCCGCAGCAGCAACTGGTCTTCGCCGCCAACGCTACGCCACGCATGCATGAAGCCGTCGACGTCGAGCGGGCCATGGCCTGGCGCGAGGGCAAGCTGGTGTTCGACGACGAAACCCTGGCCGACGCCGTCGCCCGCATGAACAACTATTCGCAGGTGAAGATCGTCGTCGAGGACGCCCCCGCCCGGGCTCTGAAGATCAGCGGCATTTTCAACGCCGGCGACTCGCCGGCGTTCGTCGAGGCCGTGCAGAGCTATTTTCCGGTCGACGTATCGACAGGCGAATTCGTCATCCAGATCCGCTCCCGAAGCTGATTGGCGCCGACCTGAAGTTTTTCTTGAGGGCGTCGGGAGAAAGCGCGTCGTAACCCATATCCGCGGGTTCAAGAGCCGAGACGGCCACCACGGACAGGGAGGGAAACGATGACAAGCCACCGTCCGTACGGACGTCGCCACGGTCTTTGCGCCGGCGCCGCGAGCGCCATTCTGTTGACCAGTGTCGCGGCCGCCGCGCCAGCCTTGGCGCAGGGCCAAGCCGCCGTCGCCCAGACCTATGAATTCAATATTCCGGCCAAGGATCTCGACCAGGCCCTGAAGGCGTTCGGTGACCGATCGAACACCCAGGTGCTGTTCACCAAGGCCGTGGTTCAGGGGCGCAAGAGCCCTGCCCTGCGCGGCCGCTATACCAGCGCCGAGGCCTTGGACCTGCTGCTCAAGGGGGCGGACCTCAACTACCAGCGCACCGCCTCGAACGTGGTCCTGATCCGCGAGGCCGCGCCGCCGTCATCCATGGCCGGGTCGGCCGCCGAGGCGCCGGCGTCGACAGCGGCGCAGGAAAGCGTCGCCCTCGATGAAGTCGTCGTCACCGGCGTGCGCAAGAGCCTGCGCGAAGCCCTGGATGTGAAGCGCGGCTCCGACAAAGTGGTGGAAGCTATCTCGGCCAAGGACATCGGCGTCCTGCCCGACGTCACCATCGCCGAATCCATCGCCCGCCTGCCGGGCGTCAACGCCACTCGCGATCGTGGCAACGACAGCCAGGCCGTGGTCCGAGGCCTGGGCGCCCGCCTGGTGCTGGGCACGGTCAACGGCCGCGAGGTCGCCTCGTCCGAGCCCGACCGGAACGTGCGTTGGGAGATCTACCCCTCGGAGGTCGTCTCGGGGGTGCAGGTCTACAAGTCGCAATCAGCCGACCTGGTCGCCGGCGGCGTCGCCGCCACCATCAACATCTCGACCATCGACCCGCTGGACTACAAAGGGCCCGAGTTCGTGCTGCGCGCCGGCCCGGTCTTCTACGATGGCGGCAAGGACATCCCGAACTACAAGACGACCGGCTATCGCGGCTCGGGGTCTTGGGTTCACAAGATCAACGACGACCTCGCGGTCGTCCTGGGGGTGACCGCCCAGCGGCAGAAGAACGGCTACGGCTCGTTCACGGGGTGGGGCTACAACGATTCCAACGCTCGCCCGCCGGCTGGCGCCAGCGACTATTCGAGCGATCTGAACCGCGACGGCAAGGTCGACTACACGCCGTGGGGCGCGCAGATGTCGGCCAGCCGCATCGACCAGAAGCGCACCGGCGTGTCGGGCGGCCTGCAGTACAAGCCGACCGACCACTTCGAACTGAAAGCCGACGCCCTCTATTCGAAGATCAAGATCACCGAGGTCCAGGACCAGACCGTCTGGGGCGCCAACAACTGGGGCAACTGGAACCGGGGCGACGGGACCAACACCGGCTGGAACGACGGCGACTATCACGCCGCCGGCGCTTCCTTCACGCTGATCAACAACGCCGTCGTGGCCGCCACCGTACCCTTCAGCTCGGTGCAGACGGTGCTGGCCAAGTACACCGAGGACAAGGACCTTTTCGCGGGCGGCGTGAACGGCAAGTGGACCGGCGACCAGTGGACCGTGGCCGGCGACATCTCCTACTCGAAGGCCAAGCGCGACAACACCTGGAAGGCCGTGCGCTTCGAGGCCTGGCCGACGTCGACCAGCTTCGACTGGCGGGCCGGAAAGACGCCGACCATCACGACCAGCCAGGACAGCATCAGCCTGTCACAGACGGCCGACCTCGCCGGCTCGCACGACGGCCCCGAGCGCCTGAACGATGAGCTGAAGGCCGCGGCCTTGGACTTCACCCGCGACTTCGGCGGCGAAAGCGTCTTCAAGAGCGTGCAGTTCGGCGCCCGCGCTTCGGATCGCACCAAGGACCACGTCAGCTTCAGCTTCGCCCCGTCGGCCACCGGCGCGACGATCCCGACCAGTCTGCTCACCGCGTACAAGCTCGACGACGGCGCCAACGTCCCGGCCTTGCTGACGGGCGACATCGACAAGATCGCGACGGTCGCCTACGGCGCCAACGCTTTTGCTGTCTCCAAGGCCACGGAGGAGCTGGCCGAGCGCTGGGCGGTCAACGAGAAGGTCTACGAAGGCTACGCCAAGCTGAACTTCGCGGGCGACGGCGTCGGAGGTTCGTGGGTCAGCGGCAATATCGGCGCCCGCCTGGTCCATACCCAGACCAGCAGCGACGGCCAGCAGCAGAACACCGCCAGCGCCTTCACGGCCGTGACGGTGGACAACAAGTACACGGACCTCCTGCCCTCGGCGAACGCCAAGTTCGACTTCGGCGACGGCAAGCTGTTCCGCCTGGGCGTGGCCAAGGTCATCGCGCGTCCGCCGCTGGACGAACTGCGCGCCAGTCGCACCCTGGCCAACTGGTCGCCCTGGACCGGCAGCGCCGGCAATCCGAAGCTGAAGCCTTTCGAGGCGATCCAGTTCGACGCCTCGGCCGAATACTATTTCCGTCCGGAAGCCCTGGTGGCGTTGTCCTACTACTACAAGGACGTCGACTCCTACATCGGTTGGAAGCAGACCCCGGTCACGTTCGGCGGCCAAACCTACACCGTGGCCAGCCCGGCCAACGGCGGCAGCGGCCACATCCAGGGCGTCGAGCTGACGTTCCAGACGCCGTTCTTCTTCCTGCCGGGCCCGCTGAGCAAGTTCGGGATCTATTCGAACTACGCCTATGTGGAGTCGAACCTGAAGGAGTTCTCGCCGGCCAACAATCCGCTGCGGATGACGGGTCTGGCCAAGAACACGGCCACGGTCGACCTCTGGTACGCCAACGGCCCGGTCGAGGCCCGCCTGGGTTGGAAATACCACTCGCCGATGACCGTCATCTACGGCTGGAACGGCGCGGACCTGCAGACCCTGGAGGCCGAGAAGACCCTCGACTTCAGCTCGTCCTACACCGTCAACGACCACGTCGCCGTGCGCTTCCAGGTCAACAACCTGACCAACGAAGCGCTGCGGATGTATCGCGACAACGACCCCAATCGGATCGGCCGCTACGACAGCTACGGCCGTCGCTATCTGATGGACGTGACGGTGAAGTTCTAAAGTCGAGCCGACCAAAAGACTCTCGTCCCGGTCTCGTGCGCGAGACCCGAGCCGAGCCTGTCGATGGGCGCTACGCGCTCGAGGCTTGACCACCATTGATTGTCCGACTGGGGAGGAAGCCGCGGCTTCCTCCCCTTTCTACGTCGGCCCAGCCTCAACCCGGAACCGGATCTTCGGTCGCCACGGAACAGCTCTTGGATTGCCGGTCGCGCCCCCTTCGCTATAGGCTCTTCGCGATGATGATGATCCGCACGCGCTTTCCGCTGGGCTGAACGGATTCGTCCCTCGCGGACGGTTCGCCGCGCGAGCTTTCGCGCCCTGCCCCTTTTCAGACGGCTGTCGCCTTGGCGGCCGTTCAACGTGCGTTGATCCCATCATGACCCATCACCGAGCTCGCCCGCTCCGCGCGGCGGATATCGAGCAATTCGTTCGCGACGGTTTCGTCCGTCTCGATGACGCCTTCCCCCTTCGATTGGCCGAGGCCGCGCGCGCCATCTTGTGGCGCGAGACAGGCTGCGATCCCGAGGATCCGGAAAGCTGGACCGAGCCCGTGATCCGACTAGGCATGCACGCCGAGCAGCCCTTCAGGGAAGCCGCCAACGCCCCGGTCTTGACCGCGGCACTCGATCAACTGGTCGGGCCGGGTCGTTGGCGGCCGATGAAAGCGCTTGGGACCTTCCCGGTCCGCTTTCCTTCGCCCAAAGATCCCGGCGACGCCGGCTGGCACATCGACGTCAGCTTCGGGACCGAAAACCCCGACTTCCTGCAGTGGCGCGCCAATATCGACTCTCGCGGACGCGCGCTCCTGATGCTGTTCTTGTTTTCCGATGTCGGACCTTTGGACGCTCCAACCCGTATTCGAGCCGGCTCGCACCGCGACATCGCCCGCCGCCTGGCCCCAGCGGGCGAGATGGGCCTGACACTGGGCGAATTGGCCGCCACCGGCTTCGAGGAATCAGCCCATCGGCGTGAGGTCGCCGCGACGGGCCCCGCGGGCACGGTCTATTTGTGCCACCCGTTTCTGGTGCACGCGGCTCAGCCGCATCGAGGCGCGCGGGTTCGCTTCATCGCCCAGCCGCCCCTCGAGCCCGCAACCCGCTTGGACCCCGCCTTTCCGGTCGGTCTGGCAATCTCGGCGGCGCTGAATGGGATAGACTGAAGGTCCCGGAAGAGCCCTGAATCGCCGGGCTCAAGCCTGGGCGATCCAGAGCGGCGACTGTCCGCTTCGCGCCAACAGCGGACTCTGGCGTCGATCCGGAAAGACGACTTTCAGGATAGCGACCTAGAGGGTGGGCTCGGGCCGCTTGCCGCAAGTGATCGCCCCACCGCCGCAGTTCGGCGGCAACAGCGTACGCCAGCATTGACGCACCCAGCGCCAGAGATGGAACGATGCAGGCAAATCGACGGGCGCAGACGCTAGCGCGGGACTGGAATACGCATGGCGAGGATCTCTCGGGTTCGCCGGGTGATACCGTACAGCATGCCCGGCTGGCTCTCGTCCCAGTCGATGGCCTGGCCCTCGGCCTCCATGGCGATAGTGTCTAGATGGTCCAGCACGCCGCCGCCCATCGGCAGCCGCATGACATATAGCTCTGGCAGGTCATGGCCGCTGAGATAGAGCTTGCCGTCCGGTCCCCAGCCGCCGCCCGAGATGCTCATCGGCGCGATGCGGTCGAGCACCGTGGGCGGCAGGGCCCAGGCCTCCAGCCTGCGCCACTGGTCGTCGAACTTGACCAGGGTGGTGTGGCGATGGTCGCGCGGCGGCTCGCCGCCCTTGCCGTCATAGTTGGCGAACATCGCCCACCAGAAACCGTCATGGCGATCGATCCAGGTGACCGACCCCGTGCCCAAGCCCAGCGAGACGCTGCGCTTGTGAGCCAGGCTCATCGGATCGAACACCTCCACCGTGCTGACCTGCGGCGTGCCGGGGAAGTTTGAGCTGGCGCAGACCAGGTCCTTGGCGATCAGGGCGCAGGAATTGATGTGCGGAAAGCGGACCTTGTCGCCTGTCCACTCCGCCCGCTTCTCGCCGGTTTTCTTGTCGTAGCGGACCAGCCTGAAGTTGCTGACCGCATAGACGTCATTGGGACCCACGGCCGCGCCCTGACTGGCGTTACCGTCATAACGGCGGAGGGTTTCGGCCTTGCGGGCCGCTGGCGCGGGAACGTCGGCGGTTTGCAGCGCCAAGGCCGCGAAGAGGAGCAGAATCATCGGTCGTTCTCCGTCCCCGGCCTTAGAAGTTCACGGCCGCGCCGACCCAGTAGGTGCGGCCGTAATTGGCCCATTCCTGCAGGTAGCGGCGGCCGGGGCCAGTCACTTCCTGGCGGCCGGTGTTGGACAGGTTCTGCCCTTCGACGAAGATCGTGAAGTGATTGGCGAAGCGCCAGGACAGGCTGGCGTCGAACACGTGGCGGCCCTTCCAGTACTGGTCGGAATTGGCGTTGGCGTCGTTGATCGTCTCCAGCTGGCCGCCGATGTAGTTGTGCGACACCCGGGCCTCCAGCGGTCCGCGCTGATAGTAGATCGACGCATTGGTGGTCAGGTCCGGTTGCTGGAACAGACCAGTGGTGCGAGGACCGGTCGAGGTCAGGAAGGTGAACTCGGTGTCCAGCACGGTGATGTTGCCGTTGAAGCCGAACCCGTCGAACGGCGCGGGCAGGAAGGTGAAGGCCTGCTGGACCGCGAACTCCAATCCGCCGATCTTGGCGGTCTCGGCGTTGCGCGGCGTGGACACCAGCACCGGCTCGACGCCGCGACCCACATTGAGGTTCTCGGTCGAGCTCAGCGTGAAGATCTCATTCTTGATGCTCTTGCTGAACACCGCCAGCGAGACCATGCCGTCGCGCGGATAGAACTCGACCGACAGGTCGAAGCCCCCGCTCTCGCGCGCCTTGAGGTTCGGATTGCCGCGGGACAGGGTCGGTTGGCTGCCGTCGAAGTTCAGGCCTTCGGTGGCGGCCAGTGAATTGTAGTCGGGGCGGCCGATGGTGTTGGTCCAGGCAGCGCGGATGATCCAGTTCTCGGCCGGCTTCCACTGCAGGTGAGCGCTAGGCAACCAGTTGCCGTAGGACCCTGAATTGCTGGTCGGGGTCAGGACGCCGCCGGTGTTGCGGATCGCGTCGGACCCCACCTTGGTCTTCTCGTAGCGCAGGCCGCCCAGCAGGGTCAGGTCGCCGAACTGGTAGCTGGCCTGGGCGTAGCCGGCATAGATGTCCTCGGTGACGCCGTAGTTGCCGGTCGGCGCGGTGATCGTCTCGGTGAACTTGGCGCGGTTGGTCCGGAAGAAGTCCATGGCCTGCTGGGCGCCGATGCGCGGGGACAGCAGGTAGCGGCCGGCGATCAGCTCGCTGGGACCCGCCACATCGACCTCGTCCAGGGTGTAGGTGAAGCCGGTTCCCGCCCGGTAATTGACTTGGCTGCTCTTGAAATCGCGCTCGCTGGAGCGCAGTACGCCGCCGATCTTGGCCTTCCAGCCGTGATCGCCGGCCCCGTCGTCGAAGGCCAGGTTGAAGCGGGCCTGGCTGGTCTTCTCGTCGGTCTTGGTCAGGGCGATGCGATGCTGTTGCAGCACGTAGTTGGCGGGGTTGCGCAAGGCGGCGTTGTTGACCGGCCTGAAGACCGGGAACAGCGGGTTGGTGGTGTCGTAGGTGAAGGCGTAGTTGGCGCCGGCCGCGTCGACGGTGCGAAACTCCACCGACTCGTTGGGCACTTCCAGGCCCGCTTGCGAATAGACCAGGTCGCCGTCGGCCTTCCACTGCGGGGCGAACTGCCAGGCGAAGCTGGTGCGGGCCAAGCCGATCTCGCGCTTGGTGATCGGCTGGTTCAGCTGGATGATACCCCGGCCGCGCGCGAAGGCGCCGCTGGTCGGGGTTTGGCTGGCGACGTTGCCCAAGGGCTCGATGCGGTACTCGATCCGCTCCTCGTCGTCCTCCATGCGGGCGAACAGGCCCGAGGCCTCCCAGCGGAAGTCGTCGGTGGGGCGATACTCGATCTTGCCGTTCACGCCGCTGCGTTGCTTGGTGTTGTTGTACCAGAACAGGCGCAGTTGGGTCGGCACCTGGATGCCGTTGCCCGCCGCCGAGCCCGACGGGACCGGCGCGCCGAGGGCGTTGTATTCGCGCACCGACGGGTCGGCGGCTTCCACCTGCGGGATGTCGTAGTCCAGCTGCTCGTGCGAGGCGCCGATCACCACGCCCCATTGATCCTGATCGCCGAAGGTGGCGCCGGTCGCGAAGGCCAGGCGGTAGGACGGCTTGTCGTTGCGCACGCCGCCGCTGCGCTCGTAGTCGCCGTATGAGGCCATGCCGTTGAAGAACGGCTTCTTGGCGTCGAAGGCGCTGCGGGTGGTGACGTTGATGACGCCACCGATGGCGTTGCCGTCGTTCTCGGGCGTCACGGTCTTGATGACTTCCAGACGACCGGCCATCACCGAGGGCACGATGTCCATCGGCACGGTGCGGCCGCTCTCGTCGACCGAGGCCACCAAGGCGCCGTCGACGGTGGTGCGGTTATAGGTCGAACGCAGGCCGCGAATGACTGGGAAGCGCGGCTCGCCCTGGTCTTCCATCACCGAAATGCCGGGAATGCGGCGCAGGGCGGCGGCGGTGTTGTGGTCGGGCAGCTTGCCGATGTCGTCAGCCGAGACGACGTCGGAGACGGCGAAGGCCTCGCGCTTGACGGCGATGGCGGCGCGCTGCGCCTCGCGCTGGCCGGTCACGACCACTGCCTCGACAGCCGTCGCATCGGCCTCTTGCGCCTCCGCAAGCATGGGCGTCGAAAAGCTGGCGCTGGCCATCAGGCCGATGGAAAGTCTGCGCATGATCACCGGCTCGAGCATCCTGTCCCCCTGACGTGTGACACAGGCGCTTAGGCTGGAGTGGTGACGGGCGCGCTACAGCTGGATGGCGCGTGGAAGACCGCAAGATGACGTTCGGGTGACAGCTAACCTCAAGCCCCGCTCAACATTTGAGCCCTCGCCTGGAACAGCAGACGCTGAAACTCGCGCTACCGCTCACGCTGGCCATGCATCCGAGGTCTTGTTAGGATCGCATTCCCGTCCAAGCCCCATGTTTCCGGAGATCCCCATGAGCGTGAGCCTGGTCCGGATCCTCATGCCGCTTGGAACGGCCTCGAACCCTCCTTCTTTCGCCCCTGTTCTCGCCTTCGATCTAGGCGAAGATCGGTATCGCGTCCTAGGCCGGCAGCCAGGCTGCGAGCTCTGGCGCTGGCCGCCCGACAGCATCGTGGCCTGCCGGAACACCAACGACGGCGCCGTGGCGGTCGCGCACGTGCGACACTAGCGACAGGAACGGTGATGGGCTTCGAAATCGAACGCAAGTTCCTGGTGATCAGCGAGGCCTGGCGCGAACATGCGGCGGTTGGGCGAAAGATCCGGCAGGGCTATCTGGCGCGCGACGCCAACACCGTGCGGGTGCGGCGCACCGAGGATCACGCTGTCTTGACCGTCAAGGGACCTCGGTCCGGCGTGTCTCGCCGCGAACACGAATACGAAATCCCCCTCGCCGAGGCCGACCAACTGCTGGCTCACCTCTGCCTCAAGCCGCTCATCGACAAGACCCGGTTTGAGGTCGTCGTCGGCGATCACGTCTGGGAAATCGACGTGTATGGCGGCGTCAATCACGGCCTCATCCTGGCGGAAATCGAGTTGGACGCCGAGGACGAGCATTTCGCGCGCCCCACCTGGCTGGGCGCGGAGGTGTCAGGCGATCCACGCTACGGGTTCCAGGGTCTGAGCCGGTCCGGTTCCCAAGCGGACGCCCTAGGCGAGGGTGTCCGATCCTTCGCTCCCGCACCCCTGTAGAGACCTTTGTCGGTGTCGGGGCGCCGATCGCCTCGCGACGCAGGGATTATCGCGTCCATCTCTTATGCACCGGGCGAGGATCCAAATCGCCTCACTAGGATTGGCCGGTCGGCGCTCGTTCCAGACGTTGGCGGTCTGCGGGAAGCGCCCTCGCCGCCAAAGCGGGTGATGATTTGGGCAAGATGAGGCGTGCTTTAGTCGCCATGAAGCAAAACCTGGCCGACGAACACCGCCAAGATTTCAGGGCCGAGCGGATCCAAAGTAGTCCTGACCACGACCCGCCGCGGCCCAGCGACGCGACGAAATGGCGTCAAGCTTGCCTGGCCATGACTTGACGCCAGGGTGCAGTTCTGAGGCCTTGACGACGACTGCAGGCCAGGCAGCCTGCCCACCTTCGTCCCGCAATTCGAAGCGGACGGTCGGATCCGGCAAGGTCATGTCGAAATCGACGACGCCGAAGTTCACGTCGGCGGAAAACGCCTGTCGGACCCGCATGACCGGCCGGCCGGTCAGGTAGAGATCGACCGTGTCCTGGGCCAGGGGCGAACTGACGAACTCATAGAGGTCGTAGCCGCCGCGCTCCGACCAGGGCAGGCAGTTCATCTCGCCGAAATGGGTGTCGCCCGACAGCAGCACGACCCCCGCGACGTCCGCCGCCATGACCGCGTCGAAGATCGCATCGCGCTCGTGGGTGAACGAGGCCCAGGAGTCCGCCCCCTCGACCTTGCCGTCATTCCAGCCCGATCCGGAGACCAGGACCTTGAACGGCGCCTGGCTGGCCTTCAACCCCGACAGTAGCCAGTCGCGCTGGACGGCGCCGAGCATGGTCTTGCCCGCGATATTCGGATCTTGGTTCGGGTCGCGGTAGTAGCGCACGTCAAGGAAGAAGAAGTCGACACCGCCCTGCGACCATTGAAAGAAGGCGCCGGGCGCTTCCGGCAGGCCGGCGGCGGGATTGGGCCAATAGCGTCGGAAGGTCTCCAGGGCGGCGACCTTGCCAGGATGCCGGCGATCCTGGTCGTTGAGGCCGTAGTCGTGGTCGTCCCAGATGCAGAACTGAGGGGTCTCGGCCATGAACCGGCGGATTTCCGGCAGGTCACGCTGGCGGCGATACTCCTCGGCCAGGATATGCGGGTCCAGGCTGTCGGCGTAGACGGCGTCGCCGGCCCAGATGAACAGATCCGGCCGCGCGGTTTCCACGGCGCGCCAGATCGGCTGCACGGGATAGCGCGCGCGGCGGGCGCAGGACCCGAACGCCAGACGAAAACGCGCTGGAGCTCCGGCCGGCGTGGTGAGCCGATAAGGCTCCAGGCCTTGGTCGTCGGGATTGATCTTGCCGTCGACCAGGACACGATAGGCGTAAGTCCGACCTGGCTTCAGGCCTTCGAGGCGGTGGACCTGGACGAAATCCTCGGCGGCGTCAGCCAACTGAACCGTCGTGCGCCGAGGATCGGGGAACAGCGGATCGAGATCGAATTCGACGCAGACCGGCCAGGCGCCGCTGCTACGGGTCCAGACGGCGGCGCTTTCGGTGGCGCACCAGCCCAGCACCGGCCCCTGCATCAGCCGTTTGATGCCGACCCAATCGAGATTGGATTGCGCCAAGGCCAGACCGGGCGTCGCCGCAGCAAGACCGGTTCCGATCAGAGTTCGACGATCGAGGAGCGGCATGGTGATCCCGGCCTTGAAATGAGTTGCGCCGCCGCCGTGGCTCGTCGCGGCCTTGAACCCTGCGGCGATATACGACCTTTGGCCCGATGTTTCGAAGGTGATGAGCGCCTTAGAAGGTTGCCCTTGGCCTTGCTCCGGCGGGCATGGTCAACCGATAGACCAAGATCACGCTGTCATTGTCGCCGACTCCGCCGGGCCCGCTGAGGCGAGCGTCGAACGTTTGGCCGTTGACCCGTCCGGCGGCCGTCAGGAAGTCATTGTCGTTGCCGACCAGCAGGAACACGTCATTGGGCGCGGTCTTGTCCATCGCCGGAGCCAGAGCCATGGCCTCCCACTTCTCCGACAAGCTGAAACGATCGGACGGGGCGGTCGATAAGTTCATGCCGAACTTGGCCAGCTGAATGGGATTTAGCAGGTTCAACAGCTCGGTCTGCTTGGCCGGCTCTAGCCCTGGGACCAGGACGCCGTCGCGGGCGATCGCCTCGGCGTCCTGCTCGTAGGGCGTGCCCGCCAAGTTGGTCGCGCCGTCGGTGTCGACCAGCAGCACGCTCTTGAAGACCGGCGACTTGGTCGAACCCTTGCCCCGGCCATTGGCGTCGCGGGCCAGCACCAGGAACTGGTGGTCGTTCAGCGCCAGCATTTCCGACTGAGCAGCGGTGACGTCGGCGGCCCGGCCATCGCCGTTTTCGCGCACGGTCGGTAGCTGCAGCGCGTAGTGGCCGATCGGCGTCTTGGGCGTGCGGGTTTTGGAGATGTCGTAGACCAGGATGCGGGTGTTGTTGCGCGTGGCGGCGTTCGAGCCCGCCGTGTCCTGCACCGTCGCACTTTGCAGGATGGCGACCAGCCGCTTGCCGTCGGGCGTTACCGCCAGCGCTTCCAGGCCCTGGTTGTTACGCCGGCCGGCGTCGGGCGCCACCTCCGCGGTGAAGTCCAGCTGGCCTTTGTGCATTGGCAGCAGGGCCGGCACGGCCTGGATCGCGCCGATCTGCTTTCCAGTGCGGTCGAACAGATAGATGCCGGCCGCGTACTCATCGGAGACATAGAAGCCGCCGTCCGGCAGATAGGTCACCGCCTCGGAATCGAGACTGATCCTGCCAGCGCCCTCGCCGGTCGCCGGCGAGGGGTAGCGTATCCCGTCGCGGGTCAGCACGTTGGCGCCAGGATCCTTGCCGGTGAACGGTTGGCCTGTCTGGTCCTTTAACAGAAAGCCGCCGGTCGGCGAGATCGTCAGCTTGCCGCCGGCCAGGGTCAGGCGGTGCGCATGCAGGCGGTTGGCGTAGTCGACCGTGCCGGCCACGGAGCCGACGCCGTTGGGCCCACGGTCCGGCAGGGTGAGCAGCTCTCCCTCGTAGCTCCCGTTCGTCAAGCGGCGCCAGGACCGCAGGGCCATGCCCGAGAACGAGCCCAGGGTATCGCCCTTGAAGTCCCGCGTCGCCGCGTCGAGTCGACCGACGGCGACCAGACCGTGGTTGACGAAGGTCTGGCCCTGGAACGCGACGGTCTCCTCGCCAGCGGCCTCGCTCCAGTGACGGGCGACATAGGTCTGGGACTGGGCGCGAGCGCCGCCACCGGCGAGCGTCGCGGCGGCGAGAGCGAGTAGGATCGAGCGGCGCATGAGGATCTCCTGAACGAAGACTGGCGGACGGCCCTGGGGCCGCCCGCCGGCGCGAGGTTTCGGTCGGGTCCGGCCTAGAAGCGGTAGCGGACGGTGGCGCCGATCGTCCGCGGATTGCCAGGATAGCCTTGTATGATGCCGGTCGACTTCGTCAGGCCCAGCAGGTTGATGTAGTAAGCCTTGTCGGCCAGGTTCTCGGCCCAGACCTGCAGGTCGAGGCTGTCGTCCATGAACAGGGTGCCGATCCGCAGGTTGGCCAGGGCGTAGCTCTTGATCTGCGCCGCCGGGTCCAGGGTGATCGTGGTGTTCTGGGTCGAGCGCCAATTGGCGTCGAAGGTCATGTAGCTGGTCGTGCCCGACACGAACGAGTGCTCGTAGTTCACCGTGACGCTGCTGGTCCATTTCGGGGCCCAGGCGACCTGGCGGCCGGTCAGGTCGCAGGTCAGGGCCGTCGACTGGGCCGGACAGACCGAGTTGTGGAAGCTCTTGTAGGTGGCCTCATTATAGCCGAGCAGGCCCTTGACGCGCAGCTCGCCCAGGCGCGCCTCGCTCTCGACCTCGACGCCGCGCGAACGCAGCGAACCGACATTGGCCAGGAAGCGCACGGCGGTGTTGCCGACGCCGATCGCCTGGTTGGCCTGATAGTCCTTCACCTCGGTGTTGAACGCCGTGACGTTCAGCAGCAGGCGGCGGTCGAACCACTCGCTCTTGAAGCCGGCTTCGACATTGTCAGAGGTCTCGCCATCGACGTCCTGCTTGGCGCCGTAGATGGCGGTGGCCGGATCGAAAGGCAGCAGGTTGAAGCCGGCCGACTTGTGGCCGCGCGCCGCCGTGACATAGGCCATGAAATCGGTGGTCGGGCGATAGCTGACGCCGACCTGCCCGGACAGCGACTTGTCCTTCAGGGCGTCGGTCGCGCGGCCCAGCTGGGCGTTGGCGCCGGCGGCCGACATGGCCGTAACCTGGGCCTGGGTCAGATTGCCGAGGTTGCTCTCGACCCAGCCCGTATAGGCGTAGTCGCGGTCTTCCCAGGTCTGGCGCAAACCCAGGTTGATCGCCCACTTCCGGTCGGCGTCCGGATGCCAGACGACGTTGCCGAACAGGGCGGCGGTGTCGGTGTGGAAGCTGGCGTACGAGCGCATGCCGAAGCCGGCGACCGCCGAGGCATAGGCGCCCTGGGCCCAGGTCTTGCCGGCCAGGGTCGGGAAGGCCGCAGCCGAGGGATTGGCGGCCCAGATGTTGTACTGGTCGCCGAAGCGGATGCGCGAGTTCACGCCGAGGTACTGCGTCGAGAGGAACGTGCCGAGCACCGCCTCAACCGGCTTGTCCTTGACCGAGGCCCAGCGCAGCTCCTGCGAGTACTGGCGCTCGACGTTGCACGAGCCGTAGTCGGGGATGGCGTTCAGTTGGGTGTAGTCGTTGTCGTTGTTGGTGAAGCAGGTCCAGTTCTGGAAGGCGCTGATCGAGGTGATCGTCCCCTTCTCGCCCAAGTCCCAGTTCAGCTCGCCGCTGACCAGGTTGGCGTGGGTGGTCGCCGTCAGCGGAGCGTCGATATTGACCTCGCGCTTCTCGGCGTCGCTGACCAACAGGGTGTAGCCGGCGGCGGCCATGCGGGCCTGCAGAGCGGCGGGGTTGTAGACCCCCAGAGTCACAGGGCCGATCGAGTTGAAGTTCTGCTCGGTGTGCTGGGCGATCAGGCGGAAGGTGACGTCGTCGCCGACCTTGGCCAGGAACTGGGCGCGCACGCCTTCGCTCTGGCGGGCGTTGGCGGCCGGGCCGCCGGCGCGGTTGGGATAGTTGCCGTCCTTGTCGGTGTAGAAGGCCGAGACGCGCGCAGCCAGCTTGCCGTCCATCAGCGGGCCGGAGACGCTGGCCTTGACCTGACGCAGGTTGTCCTCGCCGAAGGTCACCTCGGCCGAGCCTTCTGGCGTGAAGGTCGGGAGCTTGGAGTTGATGATCACGGCCCCGGCCGTGGTGTTCTTGCCAAACAGCGTGCCCTGCGGTCCGCGGAGCAGTTCGATGTCGGCGATGTCGCTGAAGTCGCCGCTGACCATGCCCTGACGGCCGGTATAGACGCCGTCGACGAAGATGCCGACCGAGCCGTCGATGCCGTCGGTGTTGAAGCCGTTGTTGCCGATGCCCCGGATACCCAGGTTCTGCTGCTTCGGATTGGTCAGATAGACCGAGAAGGCCGGGAACTTGTACTGGAAGTTGGTGAAGTTCATCAGGTTCTGGCGCTGGATCTCGCCCGCCGAGATCACCGTCACCGGCGTCGGGACGGTCTGGACGTTCTCCGAGCGCTTGCGGGCGGTGACCATCACCTCTTCCAGGCGGTCGCCGTCGGCGGTCGCCGCGTCGGCCCCGGCCGGTTCGGCGGCGTAGGCGTGACCGGCGCCGATCAGCACAGTCGTGGAGAACAGCAGCGCGAGGCCGCGCCGACCGTTCCGGCTTTGATTCTTTATCGTCACGAGAAATCCCCAAGCATTACATCTCGGACCGAAGACAACGCGTCGTTGCCGCCCGTTCGAACAGCATTCAGACGTGAAGAGTCGGGCGGATTTTCACCCGATTGCTTCAGCATCCTGTTTTCGAAATGATTTCGAGGACTCTCATCCTCGTCGTCGCCCCGCCGTCCTTATGTATTTATTGCGTAGGTTTCGTGACGCCTTGCGTGCCTGACAATGACCGCGCCGCGCGCTCGGCCGTCAGCTCCGCCGTCTTGCCGCGTCATGGCTCAAACAGCTAAATCGCCGCCGGATGCGGACGTTGAGATCGCTCCAATTCGGCGACGTTTCGCATCTCGATAGAGGCGTGATGTCGTCAATCCGTCATCCAAGCCGATTAGTCCACGGCAGGATCGGTTCGCGTCGGCGAAACCGGAGATCCTCGCGCGCAGCATGCCACGCAAAATCGATTGTCGGACCGTGCTGCTCACGATCACGGCGACCGCGGCGGCGTCGCTCGTGCCGCGAGCCCACGCACAAGTTCGCCAGGATTTGGGCCAGGCGCTGACCAAACTGGCAATCGAACGTGACGTACAGATCGTCTTTCAGCCCCGCTTCGTCAGTGGCCGCCTCGCCGGGCTGGCTCCCCATGGGGCCAGCTTGGATCAAACCCTGGCCGCCCTGGTCGCCGGCCAGGGTTTGGTTGTCCGCAAGCTTGGACCGGGTCTCTATTCGCTGGAGGCGGCTCCGGCGCGGGTCCCGCTCCGATTGGGCCCAGAAAACGACGAAGCCGCGTCGCTCGATCCAGTTGTCGTCACCGCGCCGTACGCCGCCAGCCTGGGCCGAGCCCTCATGCTCAAGCGGCGGGCGCCCTATGGCATGGACGCCGTCAGCGCCGAAGACATCGCCCGGCTGCCCGCGGTCAACGCCGCCGAAGCATTGCAACTCGCCCCTGGCGTCAGCCTGGAACGTCATCGCGGGATCGGGCTCTATGTCAGCGTCCGAGGCCTGGGGCCGCAATTCCAGAACGTGCTGCTCAACGGCCGGTCGGTGGCGATGAACGACCTGGTCGAGAACGGCGGCTTTCGCGGCAGGCAGTTTCGCTTCGAGATGCTGCCGGCCGACGCCATCGAACGCATCGAAGTGGCCAAGACCACCACGGCCGACATGGATGAAGGCGCGCTGGGCGGCAACATCGACGTGCGCACCTTCAAGCCGCTTGAGCAGTCGCGTCGCGCCGCCATCTCGATCCGCGGCTCGCGGGGCCAGAGCGGCAAGGTCGATCCCGCCGTCTCCGGCGTCTGGAGTTGGATCAACGATGGCGGCAGCCTGGGCCTGCTGGCCGCGGGCGTAACCGACCGCCGGCGCGTCCGCAACGACCGGCTCTACCAGACGGGTTGGAACCTCGATCGTTTCAAGTCGGTTCTGGGACCGGGGCTGTATACGCCCACACGCACCCGACCGACCGTCGAGTTGGAGGATCGCCGCCTGGCGTCGGCCGATTTCGCGCTGCAGTGGCGACCGTCCGCCGCTTGGCGATCCGACATAGACCTGCTGCTGACCCGGCTGGACGCCCACTACGACGAGTTCGGCCTCGACATCTATCCCGACGATCCCACGTTTTCGGCGCCGAGCTTCGTTCCGGGAACCCAGATCATCGTCGGCGACACCGTGCGGGCCGGAACCATCGACAACGTGCGATGGATGGCCTCTCGCGAAACCAGCCTGAACCGACACGACCTGGCCGCCTTCGGCGCGCACCAGCACTGGAGCGACGGGTCGTGGTCGGTCGAGGCCGACTACGCCTATTCGCGCGCTCGCAGCTATCATCCCGACGGCCAAGGTACGGTGCGCGCCCGGGCGGCGTTCTTCGCGCCGCTCAGCTTCGACTTCGGCCAAGGCCGGGGCGCGGGCCCGGCCCTGATGACGCCGATCAACTACGCTGATCCCGGCCAATTTGTCGGCCAAGCCTTCGACTACACTTGGAAAGATTCGCGCGACACCGACGAAGCGATCAAGCTCGACGCCTCGCGAACCTTCGACGGTCCTTTGGGCAAGCTGAGCGCCGGCCTCGAGCGGCGGCGCCGGGTGCGGGACTATCGCCGCCGCGATTGGATTCTGGATACGGTGGTCGGCGCCCCCCTGACCACCCTGGGCGCTAAATCCTATGGACTAACCCCCTTCTCGAACTTCTTGGCCGGGACCAACGGCGATCTCCCACGCCGTTGGGTGGCGCCTGACGCGCGCGCTTTTTATGGGCGGCTCTTCACCCCCGAGATCGCCGCCCAGCCGCCGTCGACTTCAGATCTTCGCAATTCCTTCGTGGTCGAGGAGAAGATCCGCTCGGCCTATGTCCGCGCCGATTTCGCGGGCGCGTGGTTCGGACGCGCCGTCGACGGCGACATGGGCGTGCGCTACGCCCATACCGATCAAGTCTCCGCGGGCGTGCTGTCCAGCGGGGCCATCCCAATACCCGCCGAATGGCGCAAGTCCTATGGCGACTGGCTGCCCAGCGCCAACCTGCGCATGACCTTGCGCCCCGACCTGCTGCTGCGTCTGGGCGCTTCGCGAGTGGTCAACCGGCCCAACGTCGTCGACAACGCTCCGCGTATCACCCTGGCCCGCGACACGCCCACGGCCAACGGCGGCAATCCCGACCTGGACCCGTTTCTGGCCACTCAGCTGGATGTCTCGCTGGAATGGTACCTGGCGTCGGGCGGCGCCCTGACCGGCGCGGTGTTCGACCGTCGGCTGGACCACTACATCACCGCTCAAAACACCTATATCCAGGTCCCCGGACGCGGCGAGGTGCTGCTGTCGACCAACGTCAACGGCGGCGACGCCCGGATCCAGGGGCTCGAGGCCGCCTACAGCCAGACGTTCAGGTCGCTCCCCGCCCCGTTCGACGGCCTGGGCGTGCAGGGATCGGTGACCCTTGTGCGCAGCAGGGCCAACTATTTCGCTGGCGATCGGGTCATCCGCAACGCCTTGCTGGGCCTGTCGCGCACAAACTACAGCCTGCTGGCCTTCTACGAGCGCGGCCGCGCTTCCGTACGCCTGGGCTATGCTTGGCGCGGTCCCTACCTGACGACGATCGGCAGCTCGGTCACCGCGCCCTCCCATACCGAAGCCTTCGGGTCGCTGGACGGCGCGGCCTCATGGCGGATCGATCGCCGGGCGATGCTGACTCTGGAAGGCGTCAACCTGACGGACGCACGCAAGTACGTCTACGGCGAGACCCGAGACCAGCCGATGGAAACCCATCACTGGGGCCGATACCTGTCCACGAGGCTGAGATGGGCGTTCTGATCTTCCCCACGCCTACGACCGAGTTCACCCCGGAGGCGCGCTCGTCAGAGACGGCGCCATCGCCGTTGGACGCGCCCGGCTTCGACGCGCTCGTCGCGCGCTATCGTCGTCCCCTGCTGAGCTTCTTTCAACGCCGCGCCGTCAGCCTCGAGGACGCCGAGGACCTGACACAGGAGGTCTTCATGCGCTTGTCGCGCCGGTTTTCTCGCCTGCACTGGGGTAATCCCGACGGCCTGATCTTCACGGTCGCCGCCAACGCCCTGGTCGACCACGAGCGCCACGAGCGATCACGGCGTCGCGGCTACCACGTCGAGGTCGATCCCGCCCTCCCCGCCGAGGAACCCTCCGCCGAGGCGGCGCTCAGCGGGCGCGAGCGCCTACGAACCCTGGTCGCGGCCCTGAATACGCTCCACCCCAACGTCAAGGCCGTATTCGTCCTCTGCCGTTTCGAAAACCTCAGCCAGGCCGAAACCGCCGCGCGTCTGGGACTGTCGGTAAGCGCGGTGGAAAAACACATGATGACGGCCATGACGCGGCTGCGTCAGGCAATCGGATCTCAGCATGACGCCTAGTGACATCGCCAGCCCGGCGCCCGGCCGCGATCCGCGCCAACTGCTCGCCGCCAGCTTGTCGCGAGCGCTTACTGAGGCCGAGCAACTCAGTCTCGACGCCTGGGCCGCCAGTTCGGCCGCCGCGCGCGAGGAAGTCGCCCAGACCCGCGAGATCTGGTTGGCCGCGGGCCTAGCTGCCGAAGATCCGGTGATCCGCCGTTTGCGACAGTCGGCGCGCCTGACCGCCCGTCTGAACCCGCCCCAACACGGGCGTAGCGCGGCGCTCGCCCGTCGCTGGCTTGTCGGGGGTCTCGGCCTGGCAGGGGCCGCAGCTCTGGTCGCGGGCGTGATGCTTGTCGATCGTCCTCGGACCGAGCGGTACGTGGCGCCCGACCACGCCGTAGCCCACTTGGCGCTGGCGGATGGCAGCCGCATCGCGCTCAGCCCTGGTGGCGTTCTGACGGTTCGGTGGTCGCGGCATGCGCGCACCGTGGACCTCGCCAAAGGCGACGCTTTCTTCGAGGTCAGCCACGACGCCCGCCGTCCGTTCACGGTCGCCGCGTCGGGCCGGACGCTGACGGTGCTGGGCACCCGCTTCAACGTCGCGGGCGGGCGACACCTAACGGTATCGTTGGTGCAAGGCTCGCTGCGCGTCGGCGCGCCGGGCGCGGTCGATATCGTGCTCAAGCCGGGCGAGCGTTATGTGGCGGCGAAGATGGGCGGCCGGGCGGAAATGGCCGATGTCGTCAGCGATGCGGCCTGGAAAGACGGGCGACTGGTGTTCGCCGACACTGGCCTGACCGAAGCAGCCGAGCGTCTGTCGCGCGCAGCCGGCCGGCGCTTCGTTCTCGCCGATCCGGCGCTGGGCGCCCTGCGGCTTTCCGGATCGATGAAGGTCGAGCGGATCGAGGACGTGCGATCCGTGCTGGAGGCCGGCTTGCCGGTGGCCACCCACCTCGCGGGTAATGGCGACATCGTCATTACGAGCGTAGACGAAACTCGTCCTTAAGCGGATAAAACTTCCGGCTTTTCAACAGGCTGTCGCAAATATTTCATCAGCTCGCGACTGAGGTTTGACCGACCAGCTTTCGTTCTTCCTCCCCGACCCGCCTCCCTGCGGGCAGCCAATCCATCGGGGGATAGATGATCCGCTCCAAGTTCATGCCGGCGCGCTGTGCGGGCGCCGTGGCCGTTCTCGCCTTCGCCGCTCAAGGCGCCTGGCTGTCCCAGGCTCACGCCGCCGAACCCGCGACCGCCGCGGCCGCCGAGCCGGCCGACGCGGTCGACGCCATCGTCGTCACCTCCTACGGCAAGAGCCTGCAGGCCGCCGCCGCCCTGAAGCGCTCGGCCGCCTATGGCCTGGACGCGATCAACGCCGAGGACATCGGCAAATTCCCGACCCGCAACGCGGCCGAGGCCCTGCAGCTGGTCACCGGCGTTACCATCGACCGTCAGCGCGGCGCCGGCCTCTATGTCAGCGTTCGAGGCCTGGGGCCGCAGTTCCAGTACACCGAGCTGAACGGCCGCTCGATCGCCGTCAACGACCTGATCGAAAATGGCGGCGCCAAGGGTCGTCAGTTCCGCTTCGAGGTGCTGCCCGCCGAGCTGATCTCGCAGATCGAGGTTGTGAAAACGCCGACCGCGGACATGGACGAAGGCGCCCTGGGCGGCAACATCAATATCAAGACCTTCAAGCCCTTCGATCTTGGCAAAAAGGCCGCCTTCTCGGTGCGCGAGACCTACAATGACGTCCGCAAGAAGGCCGACCCGTCATTCTCGGGCCTGGGCAGCTGGACCAACGCCGACAACACGCTGGGCCTGCTGGCCTCGGGCCTGTACGACGAGCGCCACGTCCGCAACGACCGCCTGTACCAGGTCGGCTGGAACCTCGATAAGTTCAAGTCGGTGGTGGGCAGCGGCCTCTACACGCCGTCGCGCACCCGCACGACGATCGAGACCGAGCATCGCAAGCTCTATTCGGGCGCCCTGTCAGGCCAGTGGAAGCCGAACGGCGATTTCCAGACCGACGTCGACCTTCTGATGACCCGGCTCGACGTCGATTACGACGAGTTCGGCCTCGACATCTATCCGGACGACAGCACCTTCGCCGCGCCACAGTTCGTGGCCGGCAGCCAGAAGGTCGTGGGCGACACGATCGTGGCCGCGACGATCAACAACGTCCGCTGGATGGGTTCGCGCGAGACCAGCCTGAACCGCCACGACTTGGCGATCTTCGGGATCAAGCAAGCCTGGACCCCCGGCGCCTGGAGCTTCAACGCCGAGTACGGCTATTCGCGCGCCCGCAGCTACCACCCCGACGGCAAGGCCACGACCCGCAACCGCATCGCCTTCTTCGCCCCGCTGACCTACGACTTCTCGCGCGGCTATACGGCGATCCCGCAGCTGACCACGCCCGTCGACTACACCAACCCGGCCAACTATGTCGGCCAGGCCTTCGACTATACCTGGAAGGACTCGCGCGACACCGACGAGACCTTCCGGTTGGACGGCTCGCGCGTCTTCTCGGGTTGGTTCACCAAGCTGGCGTTCGGCGCCGAGCAGCACAATCTGAACCGCACCTACCTGCGCCGTGACTGGGTGCTCAACGACATCCTCAACGTGCCGCTGACCACCCTGGGCTCCAGCTTCTATCAGCCCATGCCCTATTCCGGCTTCCTGTCGGATTTCTCGGGCAATACGCCGCGCACCTGGGTCAGCCCGACCCGTGACGCCTACTACAACCGCCTGTACACGCCGACCGTGGCGGCCCAACCGTGGTCGGCGGCCGACCTGCGCAACTCGTTCATCGTCGACCAGAAGATCCACAGCGCCTATGTGCGCGGCGACTTCAAGTTCGACCTGGCCGGCCTGCCGGTCAGCGGCAACCTGGGCGTGCGCTACGCCGAGACCAAGCAACTGGCCAGCGGCACGCTGACCAGCGGCTCGACGCCGGTGCCGGTCGGCTACCTGAAGACCTACGACAACTGGCTGCCCAGCTTGAACGTCAAGGTCGAACTGCGCGACGACCTGATCGCCCGTTTCGCCGCCTCGCGCGTCGTCAACCGCCCCAACGTTACTGACAGCGCCCCGCGCATCAGCGTCTCGCGCGACTCGCCGACGGCCTCGGGCGGCAATCCGGACCTGGATCCGTTCCTGGCCGATCAGTACGACGCCTCGCTGGAGTGGTACCCGGCTCCGACCACGGCCGTGACCGGCGCCATCTTCGTCAAGAAGATGGACGATTACATCACCGCCCAGAACACCACGATCCAGGTGCCCGGCCGCGGCGACATCCTGCTGTCGGCCAGCGTCAATGGCGGCGACGCCGAGATCAAGGGCTTCGAGGCTGCCTACAACCAGTCGCTGTCGTTCCTGCCCGGGCCGTTCGACGGCTTCGGCGTGCAGGCCTCGGTCACCCTGGTCGACAGCAAGGCGAACTACTTCGCCGGCAATCGTCAGATCAAGGACGACCTCGTGGGCCTTTCCAAGAAGAGCTACAACCTGGTCGGCTATTACGAGAAGGGTCCGATCAGCGCCCGCCTCGGCTGGTTCTGGCGCTCGCGCTACCTGACCTCGATCGGCAGCACCACGACGGCCCAGGCCTATGTCGACGCCTATGGCTCGCTCGACGGCTCGGTGTCCTACCAGCTAACGCCGCAATACGCCCTGACGCTGGAAGGCTCGAACCTCACGGACGAGATCCGCTACGTCTACGGCAAGAGAAAGGACCAGCCGATGGAGATCTATCACTGGGGCCGCACGGTCTCGCTGACCCTGCGCGGCAAGTTCTAGTCCATTTCCAGTCCCCTCGGGCGGCCGCGCGTCGGCCGCCCCACCTCATGGATCGGCGCGCCCCTAGCGCGCGCCGATCCGCCTTTTTCCTTCTTATGAGGTCCTGCCATGCGCCTGCGCGTCCTGCTGTCGTCGATCGCGCTGCTTGCGCCGCTAAGCTCGCCCGCCCATGCGGCCGACGCGCCGAGGCTCAACGCCATGCACGTGCTGGGCTCGCACAACAGCTATCGTCCTGAGCTGGACCCGGCCGCCTTGGCCCACCAGCGCCAGGTGATGGGCGAGCGCTCCACGGGCGTCGAGTACGGTCATCCGCCGATCGCGACGCAGCTGGATCTAGGCGTGCGCCAACTGGAGTTCGACCCCTATGCCGATAGCGCCGGCGGCCTCTACGCAGCGCCCTACGCCCACGACCCCGCCAAGCTGGCGATCATGAACCGGCCCGGCGCCAAGGTGCTGCACGCGCCCGTCGTGGACGCCCGCACCCATTGCCTGACCCTGGCCGCCTGTTTCGGCGAGGCTGCCGCCTGGTCGAAAGCCCATCCGGACCACGCGCCGATCGTGATCTTCGTCAACACCAAGGAAGAGCCGTTCAACACCCCGGCCATTCCCAACCCGCCCCTGTACGCCGAAGCCGACCTGGCCAGCATCGACGCCGACGCCATCGCCACGTTCGGTCGGAGCGGCATCGTCGCGCCAGACGACGTGCGTGGCGCGGCCGCTACCCTGCGCGAAGCCGTGATCGCCAGCGGCTGGCCGACCCTGGCGGCGGCTCGCGGCAAGGTGCTGCTGGTGCTCGACTCCAATCCGCGCATCGCCGAGGCCTACCGCCAGAGCCATCCGTCGCTGAAGGGCCGGATGATGTTCGGCCTCTACGACGCCGACAAACCCGAGGCCGCGGTGTTCAATATTCAGGACCCCAAGGCCGAGGAGGCTCGCATCAAGGCTTTGGTCGCCCAGGGCTTCCTGGTCCGCACCCGCAGCGACGCCGACACCCGCGAGGCCCGCCAGCACGATCTCAGCCGCTTGCAGGCGGCGCTGCGGTCGGGCGCGCAGATCATCAGCAGTGACTACTATCCTGGCGCCCCGGACCCGCTGGGCCTGGGCTTCGTGGTGTCGCCGCCCTGGTTCAAACCTCGGTCGCGGTAGGCGTCAGGCGATCACGACCTCGGCGTCGCTGAAGGCCTCTTGGAATTCAGCGCTTAGCGGCGCGTCGGTGACCAAAACATCGACATCCTTGATCGACGCCGTGTGAACCAGTCCAAGGCGACCGAACTTGCCGTGGTCCGCCGCGAGGAGGACGCGACTGGCGGTCGAGTAGGCGATCCGGCTCATGATCGCCTCGCTGGGCGAATGGTCCATCAGACCGTGCTCCAGGTTCACCGCCCCGACGGTCAGGATCGACAGGCTGGGCCGAAAGCCGGCGACGAAATCCTGGGCGTGGCGGTCGGAGAACGATTGATAGGCCGCGTTCATCTCGCCGCCGGCCAGGAACAGGGTGTGGCCCCGGTCCTTGCGGATCGCCTGGGCCACGGCCAGCGAGTTGGTGATGATCTTCAGCTGGCGGTGCTCGGCCAAAGCCTTGGCGACGAAGCAGGAGGTCGAGCCGCTGTCGAGGAACAGGGTGTCGCCGTCCGAGACGAACTTGACCACCGCCTCGGCGATGCGGGTCTTGCCAGCCACGTTCTTCTGCATCCGCAGGTCAAAGGGCCCCTCGATCTCCTGCGGCGGCAGACGGACCGCGCCGTGCAGGCGCACGATAGTTCCAGCCTCTTCCATGACGCGCAGCTCGCGCCGGATCGTCTCCTCGGAGACCGACAGCGCCTTGGCGATGTCGGCGATCGCGCGCGTCTGGTTGGGCTCGAGCAGGTTCAGGATATCGCGCTGGCGATCGTAGCGTTTGAGCATTCTCTGTCCGTCTCTGTCGGGGGCGCCGCCGACAAGTTCCCAGGACACTATGCGGTGAGTCCCGGCGCATGAAGGATGTCCCCGGCCGGCGGGAATGGGGAGGAACCGGCCGGGGACGGGCGCGTCGTCAGAAGGCGACGCGCATCTGGATCCGCGCGTAGCGCGGGGTCTGGTAGTCGACGGGTTTGCGGAAGTTGGGGTCGGCCACGCCGCTGCCGCCGATGTCGCCGAACTCGTGATAGGCCGTCACCGCGTGCGAATTGAACAGGTTGAAGACGTCCAGTCGCAGCGAGGCGTCGAACCGGTCGCCCGGCGTCGGCAGGGTGACCACGGCGCTGGCGTTGAACTGGGTGACCCAATCGCCTTCGAAGGCCGAGCCCCGCTCGACGACCTTGCCCTGACAGTAGAAGCCATAACCCTGGTAGCCGAAGGCGACGGGATCGACCGCGTTCGGCACAATGCCGATGCAGCTGTACTTGCGCGGCGACTGGACTAGGCCGTTGCCGCCCAGGGTCAGCCACTTGTTCACCGCGTAGCTGCCATAGGCCTTGAAGGTGTGACGGCGGTGGTTGGGCAAATAGCCGTCGGCGCCGTTCAGGAAACCGGGCGAGTCGAAGTCCGCCGTGGTGTTGATGGCCAATTGGCCGTTCTCAGAGCGTACGCCACCCTCGTAGTTCCCCTTCAGGCTGGCCCAGGTGTAGGAGCCCGACAGCGACCAGCGGTCGTCGAAGGCGCGGTCGAACGTGAAGGTCAGGGCGTTGTAGTCGCGCTTGGGCTTGGGATAGGTCAGATCCGCGGCCGACAGCGTGACGGTCGGCTTGGAGCCGTTCGGCAGGCTGTTCAGCCGGATCTTCACGTCCTCGCCCGGATTGACGATCACCCATTGGCGGCCGCCGCCGAAGCTGGCCTGGCATTGGACGGCGGTGAAGCCGGCCTTCACGCAGTAGGCGCGGGCCCCGGTGTCGATCGCCACGTCCTCGATGATACTGTTCAGCTCGCGGTGGGTAAAATAGGCGCCGATCTTGATCAGGTCGCCGAACCGGCGCTCGTAGCCCAGCACGAACTCGTCGGCCGACTGAGGTTTGAGGTTGTGGGCGATGGATTCGACCGTTTCGGCCACCGCGCCCGAGGCCGAAACTAGGCAGTTGGGCGTGCTGGTGTCCGGGCAGGCCTGCATGCCGGCGACCGTGGTGACCGGCGCGCCCAGGCCCGGCGTCCCGTCGGCGGCGACGGAGGTCAGCAGGTTATAGCGGGTGTATGTGACCAGCGAGCCGGCGAACTTCAGCGAAAGATCGCTCGGCAGCGGCAGGTAGTAGCGGCCGAAGAAACCGTAGAGCTTGGACTTGCCATCGCCGAAGGGGTCGCCCGACACCGCGATGCGCGGCGCCCATTGATTGCCCGGATCGTAGAAGGTCGAGCCGTCGGCGCTGCGGTTGTCGAACCGGTCGTTGCGGACGCCCAGTTCGAACTGCAGGCGGTTGTCGAACAGCGACCACTGGTCCTGGGCGTAGAAGGCCTGGTTGACCGTGCCGAACGAACCGCTGTTGCGATAGACTCGGGTGGTCACATAGTCCGTGCCCGACGGCAGGCCGGTCTGGTCCGAGCCCGTGGCGCGGAAGATCTTCAGGAACCCCTGACCGATCGTCTCGAACGTCTGGTTTGCGGTGTTCTCCTCGTGGTCGTACCCGACCCGCAGGTGGTGGGCGCCCAAGAGGTTGAAATTGAAGTCGGCGTCGGCGCGATAAAAGGTCCGCTTGTCGTCGTTGAACGACATCGCGTCGGTGACCTTGTTCACGCCGATGTCGACACCGGCCGAATTGGTACGGTAGTCGAGGACCCGCTCATGGGCGGTGTCCAGCGGCAGCTGACCGTCGCGGAACTTGTTGACGCCATAGGCCGCCGACAGGGTGAACCACGGCGTGAACGTGCCGGTGTAGCGGGCGATGTAGTTCTCGCCGCCCGAGCGCTGGTTGGTCCCGCCGGTCTCGGCCCCAAGCGTCTTGGTGGCGCGGACGTAGTTGAGGCTGCGATTGCGGACGTCCTTGGTGGAGTCGAAATAGGTGAACTCCAGGTGCTGCTTGCTGGTCAGCCATCCGTCCAGCTTGCCGCCCCAGAACGGCGCGTCGTCACTGACCCGCGTGGCGTTGTCCTGGCTGGCCGACGGGGTGAAGGTCTTCAGGCGGCGCTGGTTGTAGAGGCCATAGAAGAACAGGCGGTCCTTGATGATCGGACCGCCCAGCTCGGCCACCCATTCCTCGCGGCTGGCCGTGGAGTCCTGGAAATTGTTGCGGAAGCTGCTCGGCGCGCTGTCACGCAGGTCGCCCGGCTCCCACGTCGCGGTGACGCCGCCGTGGAAGACGTTCGTACCCGACTTGGTGATGGCGTTGACGAAGCCGCCGGTCGAGCGGCCGAACTCGGCCGGATAGCCGCCGGTCTTCACCTCGATCGACTTGTAGAAGTCGAACGGCACCTCCACCGGCAGCAGGCCCATCCGAAAGTTGGTGATGTTCAGGCCATTCACGAAGAAGGCGTTCTCGATGAAGCTGGCGCCCGAGATCGAGATCTGGTTGGCGAAGGTCCCGTTGGCCGACGACGAGCCCTGGACGACGCCAGGCGACATCAACGCCACGTCGCGCAGCGAACGTCCGACCGGCACGCGCTCGGCCAGTTCGCCGATCTCGATGGCCGCGCCGGTGGTGGTGATCTCGAAGTCCGGCGTGCGCATCCGGCCCGCCTTGACCACGACGGCCTCGACCGAACCGACCGGCGCCAGGGTGAACAGGTTCGAGCCGCCCGCGCGGCTGATCAGCACGCCGTTTTCCGCATAGGCGTCGAAGCCCTCGGCGGTGACCGAGATCGCGTAGGCGCCCGGCGCCAGCTGCGGGATCACATAGGCCCCGCTGGCGTTGGTGACGGCCGAGCGCTTCACGCCCAAAGCCTCCGACGTGATCCGCACCACCGCCCCGGCGATCGGCTTGCCGTCGGCGCCCTGCACGCGGCCCGAGGCCTGCACGTTGGTATAGTCCTCGGCCGCCGCCGGCGTCGCCATCAAGGCGATCACGGGAAGGCTCGCGCCGACCAGGGCCAGGGCCCGTAGCGCCATGACGCCGCCGCACCAGCGACGACCGGCTGCTGATTGATCCCTCACGACCGTCTCTCCCAGAGAAATTGCGCCCAAAACGATGCGCCGCGCTCCGCCCTTACGGCCGCCGCCCCTCGCCGTAGCCATTCCTAGTCGTGCTTTGTGGATATCACGTGACATTTGTGGATTTGATGTGAGCGTCACGAGAAATTCTTTTGCGCTGTGTGGGAAAATTGACCACTAAACCCGCGAAACCCACACGGAAGGCCGTCAGCGCCAGGCCCTTCGCCTTTTCGCCGGCCTTCATCGGGGTGTGTCAGACATCCGCCACAAGGCGTTGCGGATGTCATCGGACGAAGGGGCGCCAAGGTGACCAAGACTTCCCTGCCAATCGCCATGCTGGTGTCGATCACATGCGGCCACGCCGGGATGGCGATGGCGGCGCCTCCGGGCGCGAACGCGCGCTATTTCGCCACCGTCGACGTGCGCCGCGACGCTCGAAGCGACGACAAGGCGATCACGGGGGTCGTGTTCGACGACGCCAACCGCAACGGCCGCCTGGACGCCGGCGAGCGCGGCGTACCGGATATCAAGGTCTCGAACGGCCGCGAGGTCGTGCTGACTGACCAGCGAGGCGGCTACAGCCTGCCGGTCCGCAGCGACATGTCGGTGTTCGTGGTCCAGCCCAGCGGCTGGCGCGTGCCGACCGATCGGCGCTGGGTTCCGCAGTTCGCCTACGAGCACAAGCCGGCGGGCTCGCCCAAGGCGCTGCGCTACGGCGGTCTGCCGCCCACCGGTCCCCTGCCCTCGGCGATCAACTTTCCGATCATTCCCACAGAATCCGGTCAGAGCTTCAACTGCGCCGTGCTGGGCGACGTTCAGCCGGCGTCGAACATCGAGGTCGGCTATGTCCGCGACTCGCTGGTCCGCGAACTGCTGAACGCCCCAAAGAAGCCGGCCTGCCTGTTGGCCTTGGGCGACATCGTCAGCGACGACCTGCACTTGATCCCCCGCACCGCCGAGGTAATGGGCGCGGTCGGCGCGCCGCAATGGTGGGTGCAGGGCAATCACGACTACGATCACGACGCCGACCACGACATCGACAGCTCCGACACCTGGCGTCGCCTGTATGGTCCCAACAACTACGCGTTCGAGATGGGTCAGGCGGTGTTCATCGTCCTCGACAACGTCTCGTTCCCCTGCGGCGAGGATCCGCGCGAGGCCCGCGAGCGGCCGTTCTGCAAGCAATATTGGAAGACCTATAACGGCCGCCTGCTGCCCGACCAGATGACCTTCATCGCCAACGTGCTGAAGGCGACCGATCCGAAGAAATTGGTGGTGTTCGCCGCCCATATCCCGTTCGTGGGCTTCGACAACAGCGAGTCCCAACCGCACCAGACCGACAATCTCGGCGAGCTCTATGCTCTCGTGAAAGGCCGCCCTGCCCTATCGCTGACGGGCCATAGCCACACGCTAGAGAACCTGGCCCCAGGCGACTCGATGGCCGGCTGGAAGGACACGGTGGGCGTGACCACCATTCCCTTTAGGCATCTGGTGGCCGGAGCCGTCGCGGGGGATTGGTGGGGCGGCGACTATGACATCGACGGCACGCCGATGAGCATCCAGGGCGACGGCTCGCCTCGCGGCTATGTGGATTTCGCCGTGGACGGGACCGCCTACACGCTGGACTATCGCGGCAGCGGCCTGCCGCGCGACCGGGCCATGTGGCTGTCGGTCAGCACGCCCGCCTTCCGCGATTGGGCTGACAAGATCTTCGCCTGGCGGGACGCGCCGGAGGACACTCGCGATCCCGTCCCGCCGCTCACCGTCCAGGATCTGCCGGACGTGAAACTGCTCTCGAAAGCGGATCTTGCGGGGCAGAGCTGGATCACCGCCGACATCTGGATGGGCGACAGCACGACCAAGGTCATGGTCTCGATCGACGGCGCAACGCCCGCGCCGATGACCCGAACCCAGAACCTCAAGGGCGAAGGGATTCGCAGCGGGGCCGCCTATTCCGACCCGTTCGCCCTACAACGCCAACTGACCATGGCCCGCACTGCGATCCAGAGCCGCTCGGGCGACGCCGAGGCCCAAGGCTATGTCCAGGGCCGCCAGAAACGGCTGCCGCCTATGCCGCCGCAGCCGCGCGGCTCGCGCGCCGACCACTCGCCGCACATCTGGCGCTACGACCTGCCCGCCGGTCTGGCGGAGGGATTGCACACGGCGGTGGTCGCAGTCACCCGCGACCAAGGCGAGCCGGCCCGCGACACCCTGGTGTTCGAGGTCCGCTCAGCGCCGCTGAAGCGCACCTTCGACTTCGAGCACTGGAACCGCTTCAAGAACCAGTAGCCGCGCCGCGCGCTATCGCGGGGCGATCGTCAAATAGATCGGGTTGCCGATCATCAGCAGCCGTCCGGCCGGATCACGCACATTGACCCGCACCCAGGTCGGCCGCTGGCCCATCTGGATCGAGAACCCGCCGTTCGCCGACATGTTCTGCATGATCTTCGCGCCGTCCTGGATGACCTCAAGTCCGGCCGGATCGGCGCCAACGGCGGTGGCGGCAAAGCTGACGGTATCTCCCGGCCTGACCGCCAGCGCGCCGCCCATCACCGCTTCGCGGCCTTCAGCCTTAGCCGTCAGGTCCAGCAGCCGGTCGCGCGTCCCGTCCAGGTCTATGAACACCCGGCCCCCGCGCAGCCCCGCCAGGATGGCCTCGGTCGAGAGACCGTCGGCGTGGATCACCGTCGCCGGACGGCCCACGGCCGAGGGCTTGTCGTGTGCAATACCGGCGTCGTGGTTGTCGCTGCCGCCGATCGCGGTGATACGGCGGCCCTGGTTCAACTGAGCCTCCCAGAAAGGAACGCCCGACAGGACGCCTTCGAAACCGCCCAGCGCCTTCTCGTTGCCGCCGTTGGCCACTTCAACCGCCTGGACGGCGTCGTAGTCGGCGTCCTTGGCGGTCCAGCCGCAGCCCATGCATTGTTCGCCCGACGGCACGGCCGGGTGGTTGATCGAGAACACGCCGCCGGCCGCTTTCACCGCCCGCTGCAGGCTCTGAATGGTCGGTACGGTCTTGGAGCCCAGGCGGAAGTCGATGAAGGCCGTGGGCCCAAAGACGTTGGCATGGCCCTGGAAGGTGGTCACCTCGCGGCCGGTCATCAGCAACAGGCCGGGGAAGGCCGGCTGCAACTCGGCCAGGGCTTCGGCCTGGCTGGTGGTGTTGTGGTCGGTGACGGCGATGAAGTCGAGGCCGGCGGCCTGGGCGGCGAGCACGGTGCGATAGACGGGGCACGGCGCGCGCGACGCCTCGCCCGTCGTGCAGCCGCCATCGCTGTGGGCGGTGTGCATGTGCAGGTCGCCGCGATACCAGCCCGGCGTCGCCGCCTTGGGCAAGGTTGCCGGGAGCGGCATCGGCGTCTTCTCGAACCAGACCCTGGCCTCGTAGGCCGCCTTGGAGTTCGGCCGGGCGTTGGGCACGCCCAGCAGCAGGGTCCACTTCCCGGCCGGCAGTGGCCCCGGCAGGTAGCTGGCCGTCGCCGCCTCGGTCGAGACGAAGAAATCCTTCTTGTTGCCGCCGCTCCAGCCGCGGAACCGGACCGGATCCAGCAGACCCAGGTCGACAACCG
Source organism: Caulobacter sp. Root343 (assembly GCF_001425745.1). Classification (GTDB taxonomy): domain Bacteria; phylum Pseudomonadota; class Alphaproteobacteria; order Caulobacterales; family Caulobacteraceae; genus Caulobacter. The sequence continues at coordinate 992,898 of NZ_LMDF01000007.1, forward strand.
TGCGGTTCTCGCGGCCGGTGTAGTCGAACGCGACCGACAACCGAGTGACGCCGGGCGGAACCTCGAAGGTCACCGACTTGTAGGTCTGGTGGTCGGCGCCGGTGATCTCGCCGGTCAGGACCAGGTCGGGCTCGCGGCCCTCCTGCGCAACGGCCGGCGAGGCAAGCAGCAACAGGACGAGGATGAGCCAGCGAAGCATAGGCGAGATCCAAAAAGAAGGGCGGCCGGGGCTGCGGCCGCCCGAGTTTCAGGGGAGGTAATCGAGTGGCGCGCTCTAGAACTTGAAGAGAAGCGCCGCCTTGAAGGCCCGGCCGAACTCTGGCCGGCCGATGCCGTAGAGGGCCCCAGCCTCGGTGCTGATGATCTGGCCGGCGCGCGGATTGCCCTCGGTCAGGCCGATCTCGTTGGTCAGGTTCGTGCCGTAGACATAGGCCGACAGCTGGTCGGTGACCTTGAACCGCACCGTCGCGTTGACCAGGGTGTAGGCCGAGAGTTTCAGCGTGTTGGCGGCGTCCGAGAAGCGGTCGCCGTAGCGCTCGATGCTGCTTTCGACCCGCAGGCGGCCGTCCAGCAGGTTCAGGCCGGGCGTCAGGCGGAAGGCCGTCTTAGGCACGCGGATCAGCTGGTTGCCCGTGAAGTCGCGGGTGCGGCTGGCGGTGGCGGCCGGCGGCTTGACCTGGCAGGTCGGGTCCGAGGCCGAGACCGTGCAGCTTTCCTCGAACTTGTAGTCGCCGAACTCGGGGTTCTGGATCGTGGCGCTGAAGCCAAGGTCGAACCAGCGGGTCGGGCGGTAGGCGCCTTCCAGCTCCAGGCCCAGGGTCTTGGTGTCGGTGATGCTGGTCTGGTTGACGTAGGCGCCGGTGGTCGGATTGAACACCAGGCTGCCGAAGCCCAGGCTGTCATAGGCGGTGTGGAACACCGTGGCGTAGAGGTCCAGCTTGCCGGCGTTCAGCTTGTACCCCGCCTCCATCAAATCCATCGTCTGGACACGACCCGTCGAGTTGCTGGCGTTGGTGATGTAGTCGCCCAGCGACGGCAGCCTGAACGCCGAGGTGTAACGGGCGAAGACGCCCATGTGCGGCGTGATGCGGTAGTCGGCGCCGACCGTCCAGCCAGCGTGGTCGAACTGGCGCGACAGGCGGTCGTAGACGCCCGAGCCGGCCAGCACGGTGTCGTCGGCCGGGGTCGGCGAAAGGCCGAGATTGATCGTCGCCGTCCGCTCGCTGCGGCCAGTGAACTCGATCTTTTCCCAGCGCACGCCGGCGTCAATCCGCAGGGACGGCGTCACCTGCCACTCGTCGGTCAGATAGAGGGCGGTGGTGTTGGACTTGCCGTCGCCGTTGGCGAACTCGGCGCCGTAACGGCTGACGCCGTTCTCGGTCAGGCTGGACAGGATCTTGCCGGTGGCGTCGACCGCGACCAGGTCCAGGCGCCGGGCATTCTCGCGCACGTCCAGCAAGGCGTTGGCCGAATAGCGGTTGAAGGCCTCTTCCACGTGGGCGTGGTAGAATCCGGCCGCGACGTCGTGGGTTTGGCCGCCGAAGTCGAACTTGTGGACCAGCCGCGTGTCGCTGATCAGCTCGTCCAGCGGCACCGAGACATAGCGCAGCGAACCGTCCAGCACGAGGCCGTTGCCGTTCTGGCCGGCGCCGGTGGTGCTGAACACTTCGCCGGGATTGGTAGTGTAGCGCAGCTGCACATCCGTGGCGCCCGGCGTGGCGGCCAGCAGGGCGGCGCGGTACTGGGCGATGCGGGCCGCGCCGGTCACCGGCGTGTTCGGGAAGAGGCCGATGCGCTTGGACTCCGAGGTCCGGTAGCGCAGGGTCTCCGACAGGCGCCAGCCGTCGGCGATCTCGTACTTCAGGACGGCGGTGGCCTGGGTCAGCTTGACCTCGGTGCCGCGCGACAGGTCCCAGTCAAACGGGCCCTTGGGCCCGCGCAGGGTCAGCTTGTTGGTCTCGGGTCCGGCCAGGGTCCCGGTCAGCGGGTCGAAACCCGGCGCGGCGCTGGCCTCGCCCGCCGCGTCGAACTTCAGGGGCACGCCGGCGAACAGGATGACGTTGTCGTCGAGGTGCTTGAGGTTGAAGTCGAAGCTGCCGCGCTCGAAATCGCGGCCGATCGAGGCGCGGACCTGGTAGCCCTTGTTCGCCGTGAAGCCCGGGTCGCGGATGCCGTCGTCCTCGCGCCAGAAGCCGCCGACGCTGGCGCGCCAATCACCGATAGGGCCGCCGTAGTAGGCGTCGACGCGCTTGAGGCCGTAGTCGCTGGCCTGGACCTTCACGATGCCTTCCTTCACGTCGCCCTTGCGGGTGATGAAGTTGACCGTGCCGCCCGGAGCGTACGAGGCGAAGATCGAGGACGGGCCGCCGCGCACGACCTCGATCCGGTCGATGGTCTCGTCCAGGCGGAACGACTGGTCGGCATTCAGATAGCCCAGGCCGCCGTCATGCTGGATCGGCGCGCCGTCTTCCTGCAGGGCGATGGCCGAGAAGCCTTCCTGCGGAATGCCCCGGGCCCGAATGTTGGCGCTGGCCTCGCCGCCCGAGGCCTCGACCCAGAAGCCGGGCACCGACTTCAGCGCGTCGGCCACGCCCATCGGCGAACGCAGGCGCAGGGCCTCTTCGTTCATGGTGGTGACAGCGTAGCTGGTCGCCAGGCGCGTGCGGGCGTCCGAGCCCGCGCGCGAGGTGACGATCAGTTCCTCGACCGTGTCGGACGCGTCAGCGCCGGCCGAGGCGGCGTCCAAAGGGCCGACGCCCCGCTGGCGCAGGGTGATGACCTGGGCGGTGGCCGAGGCGATCTCCAGGTCGCTGCCGTCGATCAGCTTGCGGACCGCGTCCTCGCGGCCGAACGCGCCTTGCAGGCCGGCCGTGCGGTGCTTGGCGGCGACGTCGTAGGGGAACAGGATCTGCACGCCAGCCTGGCGCGAGAAGGCGGTCAGCGCTTGGGCGGTGTCGCCGGCCGGGACGTTGAACGCCACCCGCGCGGCCGCCTGGGCCTGGGCGGCGACTGGAACGACGGCGACCAGCGCCGTCGTGGCTAGAAGCAGGCAAGTCGCCATGCGCGGCGCCCCAAATCGCGCCCCAAACTTGGTCATCGTGTTTCGCCCCGTTTGTCATGCCGAAAATCGGCGTCTCGCTCGGCAAGACGGGAGGGGCGGCGAAAACCTCTATCGAGATTTTAGAAGAATTCGTGACGGATCGTCGGCGATGATCCGTAGACCGAAGGTCGTGCGCAGGGCCTCGAGGAAGGTTTCGGGATTGTCGGTCAGGAAGCGGCCGCCCAGACGCAGGGCGCCGACCTTGGGGTCTTCTATGACCAGCTTACGGGTGAGGTAGCGATTGTACTCCTCGACCGCCTCGGTGAGGCGCTGACCTTCGAAGACGATCTCGCCACGACGCCATGCTTGGACGTTCTGGACCTCGGCTTCCGGCGCCGCGGCGACAGAGACCCCGGCGGCGCTGACCGCCAGAGCCTGGCGGGCGTCCGTGGCGGCTTCGACGGCCGCCTCGGCCTCGCCCGCCGCGGTCTTGATCGCCGCCCTACCGGCCAGGACGATCAGGTCCAGGCCTGCCGGCCGCAGGCGGGCGTTGAATTGGCCGGACGCCAGGCGCGCCAGCCCCTCATGGGTGAACAGTTCGAACGGGCGTAGGGCGTCGTGGGCGATGGTCAGGGCGATCTCGCCGCGTTCCAGCCACAAGCGGCGACGCTGGCGATCAAAGCGCCAGGCGACGATGGTGTCGGTGTTCAGCTCGACCGAGCTGCCGTCGGGCAAGGCCAGCGTGCGGCGCTCGCCGATCCCCGTCACGGTGCGGACGCGCAGCAACTGGTCTCGGCCCACATATGCCGCCCCCGCGACGCCCGCCGCCAGGGCCAGGCCGCCGCCCAGCCAGGCGCGACGGGTCACCGCCGGCCGTGTGCGAGGCTCGACGTCGCGCAGTGCGTCCAGCCGGCTCCAGGCGGCGGCTACCTCGGCGAAGGCCGCGGCGCGGCGCGGATCGACGGCGCGCCAGGCTTCGAAGTCCTCTGGAACCGCGCGGCCGGCGTCCAGGCGCGCCAGCCAATCCGAAGCCTGGGCGATCAGCGCGTCTCTGTCTTGATCGCCGGTTTTCGCCATGACCTCGCTTTACCTTCGATCCTGCGCCCTTCGCTGGCGGCGAGGGACTTGGTCAAGAGCATCAGCCCCTTGGCCAGATGCTTCTCGACCGTAGAGATGGACAAGCCCAGCCGAACCGCTATCTGGCCGGGCGAAAGGCCCTCCATTTTCCGCAAGGTGACCACGCGGCGGCACTGTTCGGGCAGGCGCTCGACCGCGTCGAGCACGCGCAACAGCTCCTCGCGGGCGCTGGCCACGGCGTGGGCGTCCGGCGCTGGGTCGGGCAGGGCTTCCATCTCCAGCACCCCGATCTGGCGAATGCCCACCACCTTGGCCCGGCGGAACCGCTCAAAGGCCAGGTTGCGGATAACGGTCAGGACGAAGCGCTCGGGCGCTTCAAGTCGTCGCCAGTCGGGCACGCCCAGCACCTTGGCATAAGCTTCCTGGACCAAATCCTCGGCATCGGCCGGGTCGTTGGAGAGCTTGCGGGCATAGGCGCGGAAGTTCGGCGCGAACGGCAGCACCGCCTCGGCGAACCACTTGTCGATGTCACGTAGCCAGGCCATCGCGTCGCGCCCCGTCAGCGACGATCGCCGACTCTTTGCGAAGCTGGACTACCGACCGGACGTGTCAGTTTGGCGACGTCGAGGCAAGGCCTCCCAGATGTACCGTCAGGCCTGACTTGCCGTGACGGTATCGGCCGCCCGCCCTCGCGAGCAAGGTCGCGCGACACCGTCAGATGCGCGAAATGTGTTCTGGCTCTCCCCGATCGTCGCCGATCTCTGGAGAGCCAGAACACATCTATTTCAAGAATTTAGGCAATATTCGCGATGGTCCGCGGAAGTCCCGAAAGAGCCCTGAATCATTCCCACTCGATCGTGCCGGGCGGCTTGGACGTCACGTCGTAGACCACACGGTTGACACCGCGCACCTCGTTGATGATGCGCGTGGCGGTCTTGCCCAGGATCGGCCAGGGGAACTCGAAGAAGTCGGCCGTCATGCCGTCAGTCGAGGTGACCGCGCGCAACGCCAGGACGTTTTCATAGGTGCGCGCGTCGCCCATGACGCCGACGGTCTTGACCGGCAGCAGCACGGCGAAAGCCTGCCAGATCTGGTCGTAGAGGCCAGCGTTGCGGATCTCCTCCAGATAGATGGCGTCGGCGTCCTGCAGGACCTTGACCTTCTCGGGCGTGATTTCGCCGGGGATGCGGATGGCCAGGCCCGGGCCGGGGAACGGGTGGCGGCCGACGAAAGCCGGGGCCAGGCCCAGCTCGACGCCGAGAGCGCGGACTTCGTCCTTGAACAGCTCGCGCAGCGGCTCGACCAGCTTCAGCTTCATGTAGTCCGGCAGGCCGCCGACGTTATGGTGGCTCTTGATCACAGCCGAGGGACCGCCGCGGGCCGAGACGCTCTCCACCACGTCGGGATAGAGCGTGCCCTGGGCCAGGAATTGCGCGCCGTCGATCTTGGCGGCCTCCTTGTCGAAGACCTCGATGAACAGGCGGCCGATGGTCTTACGCTTGGTCTCGGGGTCGCTGATCCCGGCCAGCTCGCCCAGGAACAGGTCGCCGGCGTCCACGTGGACCAGCGGGATGTTGTAGTGATCGCGGAACAGAGTGACGACCTGGTCGGCCTCGTTCTTGCGCAGCAGGCCCGTATCGACGAACACGCAGGTCAGCTGGTCACCGATCGCCTCGTGGATCAGGACGGCGGCCACCGAGCTGTCGACGCCGCCCGACAGGCCGCAGATCACCTTGCCGGTCCCGACCTGGTCGCGGATCTTCTGGACCATCTCCTGGCGGAAGGCCGCCATGGTCCAGTCGCCCTTCAGCCCGGCCAGGGCCAGGAAGTTCTTGTAGATCCGCGAGCCATTGACGGTGTGGACCACCTCGGGGTGGAACTGGACGGCGTAGATCTTCTTGGCGTCATTGGCGATGGCGGCGAACGGCGCGCCGGTCGAGGTGGCCACGACCTCAAAGCCTTCGGGGATGGCGGTGACACGATCGCCGTGGCTCATCCAGACGGTTTCCAGCTCGCCGACGCCGGCCAGGCCCTGGAACAGCGGGCTGACCTTGCCGATGGTCAGTTCGGCGCGGCCGAACTCACCCGCATGGCCGCCCTCGACCTTGCCGCCCAGCACGTCGCACAGCAGCTGCTGGCCGTAGCAGATGGCCAGCAGGGGCACGTCCAGATCGAACAGCTTGCGGCCGATGCGGGGGCTGTCGTCCTCCAGCACGCTGGCCGGACCGCCCGACAGGATGATCGCCGAGGGCTTGTAGTCGTCGACCAGGGCTTCGGCCTTGTCGAACGGATGGATCTCGCAATAGACGCCGGCCTCGCGCACCCGGCGGGCGATCAGCTGAGTCACCTGGCTGCCGAAGTCGACGATCAGGACGCGCTGGTGGTGGGTTTCGGTGGTCATCGGCGGGTCTCCAGCGGTCGGTCGATTATCGTCAGGGCGTATAGGATGCTCGCTCCAGAACGGCGGCGAAGAAGCCGTCGGTCCCGGCGCGGTAAGGGGTCAGGCGCAGATAGCCTTCGGGGGTGACGTGCTCGACGCCTGGCAGGGCGATCGGCTTCACGGAAAATTCCGGGTGGCGTTCGAGGAAGCCCGCGACCCGGTCCTCGTTCTCGTCGGTCAGCAGCGAGCAGGTCACATAGACCATGCGACCGCCGGCCTTCACGAAGGTCGAGGCGTCCTCCAGCACGCTGTCCTGCTCGATTTGGCGCTTGGCCAGCTGGTCGGGCGACAGGCGCCACTTGGCGTCCGGATGACGCCGCCAGGTGCCGGAGCCAGTACACGGCGCGTCGACGAACACGACGTCGATCTTGCCCTCCAGGCCTTTCAGCGGCTGGGCCTCGATCGGCGAGCGGATCTGCAGGTTGCGCACCCCTGCCCTCTGGCCGCGACGGATGGTGTCGGCCAGACGGCGAGCGTCGCTGTCGTGGGCGAAGATCTGGCCGGTGTTGCCCATGGCGGCGGCCAGGGCGAGGGTCTTGCCGCCCCCGCCGGCGCAGAAGTCCAGCACCTGCTTGCCCTTGACCTCGCCGGCCACGGCGGCGGCGATCTGGGAGCCCAGGTCCTGCACTTCGAACCAGCCCTTGGAAAAGGCCGGCACGGCCTCGACCGACGGCGTGCGGTCGGCGGCCGCGGGCGCGGGGATGCGGAAGGCGGTCGGCAGGATTCCGGCCGGTGACGCGTGGATCGGCGCCAAAGCCTTGGCGGCCCGCTCGGCGTCGGTCTTCAGGGTATTGACGCGAAGATCGACCGGCGCGCGTTCGGCCAGGGCCGCCATCTCGACGGCATGCTCGGAGCCCAGAGCGCGGTCCAGGCGGGCTTCCAACCAATCCGGATAGTCGCCGCTGATCGGAGCAGGCGCCCCGTCCAGCGGAACAGGAGCAGCCAGACGCTCGCGCTCGGCGTCGGTCAGGGCGCCAAAACCGTGCTCTTCCGAGGCCGCCTCGGCGATGCGTTCGGGCGTCCATTTCCAGGTAAAGGCCAGCACGCCCAGCATCACGCCGCGCGGGCTCGTATCGCCCATCATCCAGCCCAGCGAACGCTTGCGGCGCAAGCCGTCCAGGACCAGGCCCGAGACGAAGGCGCGATCCTTGGAGCCCGCATAGCGCGCGGCCTCGCCCCAGCGCTTCAGGGCCATCTTCGCCGGAAAATGCCGCGCCTCGATCTCGGCCAGAACCTCGATCGCCGCTGAAACCCGCCCTCCGTCGCGCATCAGACCACCAGGGCCGCGAGCAGCAGCAGGATCCCGACGAGGGAGGCCAGCCAGACCAGGCTGCGAACCATCGGCACGCCGAACGCATAGAGCGGGACATAGACCGCGCGCGCCACGACATAGATCACCGAACCGTACGCGGTCAGCGCTCCGAGCCTGCCGCCCAGATAGTCGATGATCACCAGGGCCACGAAGAACGGAAAGCTTTCGCGAAAGTTGGCGAAGGCCCGTTCGAGCCGGCCGGCGACGCCGGTCAGCACGACCGGCTCGTCACGCGGACCGATGTTCCACTTCAAGCCGCGCTGCGGCTGGGCGGCCGCGGCCGCCCACAGGAGGTGGATGATCCCGACGATCACCGCCACCGCCACCATCTGCAGCTCGAAAGCCATTCGCATCGGCTAGACCGCGCTCGGGTAGTTGGGCGCTTCCCGGGTGATCATCACGTCGTGGACGTGGCTTTCACGCAGGCCGGCGCCGGTGATGCGGACGAACCTGGCCCGCTTCTGGAGTTCGGCGATGGTCGGCGCGCCGACATAGCCCATGGCCGCCCGTAGACCGCCGACCAGCTGGTGCAGCACCGGCGAGATCGGCCCCTTGAACGGGGTCTGGCCTTCGATACCTTCCGGCACCAGCTTGAAGTTGTCCGTCACTTCCTTCTGGAAGTAGCGATCGGCCGAGCCGCGGGCCATGGCGCCCACCGAACCCATGCCGCGATAGCTCTTGTACGAGCGGCCCTGGTAGAGGAACACCTCGCCGGGCGCCTCTTCGGTGCCAGCGAACATCGAGCCCATCATGGCGGTCGAGGCCCCGGCCGCGATGGCCTTGGCCAGGTCGCCCGAATATTTGATGCCGCCGTCGGCGATGATCGGCACGCCGCTCTCGCGGCCGGCGCGGACGGCTTCCATGATCGCGGTCAGCTGCGGCACGCCCACGCCCGCGACGATGCGGGTGGTGCAGATCGAGCCCGGGCCGATGCCCACCTTCACCGCGTCGGCGCCGGCGTCGATCAGGGCGCGGGCGGCGTCGTAGGTGGCGATGTTGCCGGCCACGATCTGGACGCGGTTGGCCTCGCGCTTCAGGCGCGAGACCGCCTGAGCGACCTGGCTGGAGTGGCCGTGGGCGGTGTCGATGACGACGACGTCGACGCCGGCGTCCACTAGGCCCATCGAGCGCTCGAAGCCGGCGTCGCCGACGGTCGAGGCCGCGCCGACCAGCAGGCGGCCCTTGTCGTCCTTGGCGGCCAGCGGATGGGCCTGGGCCTTCTCGATGTCCTTGACCGTGATCAGGCCAACGGCGCGATAGGCGTCGTCGACGACGATCAGCCGTTCGATCTTGTGCTTGCGCAGCAGCTCGCGGGCCTCGCGCTGATCGACGCCTTCGGCGACGACGATCAGGTTTTCGCGGGTCATGATCGCCGAGGCCGGGACGCCGGCGTCGCTCTCGAAGCGCATGTCGCGGTTGGTGACGATGCCGACCAGCTTGCCGCTGCCCCGCTCGACCACCGGGAAGCCCGAGATCTTGCGACGCGCCGTGATCTCACGAATCTCGGCCAGGGTGGTGTCGGGATGGATGGTCAGCGGATTGATGACCATGCCGCTTTCGTAGCGTTTGACCTCGCGAACCTGGTCGGCCTGCTCCTCGTTGGTCAGGTTGCGGTGCAGGATGCCCAGACCGCCGGCTTGCGCCATGGCGATGGCGAGGCGGCTTTCGGTCACGGTGTCCATCGCGGCGGACACAAGCGGAATGTTCAGACTGATTTCACGCGTGAACCGAGTCTCGGTCGTCACCTGGGTAGGCATGACGTCGGACGGGCCGGGTTCGAGCAAAACGTCGTCGAAGGTAAGCCCTTCGCGAATCTCCATCGGAGTCTCCATTTTGCGGCGCGGATATAGCCGTGAGGCCGGCCGTTGTCGACCCGCCGCAGGTGCGAAATGGAGATGAATCTTTCTCCGCCGAGCGGAGGGCGGCGCCGGGCGCGTCGCCCGACACCGCTGAACGACCCTTAAACCGGCTTGGCGCCCGGCGTACCGCACTTGGCGAACTTGCCCTTGGCGTCCTTGCACTTGGTCGGCTTGGCCGGCGCGGCGGCCGGGCACTTGGTGAACTTACCCTTGGCGTCCTTGCAGGGGGCGGCGGAGGCGACGCTCGCGCCCGACAGGGCGATGGCGAAGGCGACGGCGATACTCAGGGACTTGGACATGGGTAAGCCTCTTCATGAAACGCGAGATGCGCTCATCAAGGCTCACGCCTGTTCTCCCCGCCTCGCAAGAGACTGAAATGTAAATTTCCCTGCCAAAACAACATCTAATGAGCGAGATCGTGATTTTCCGCAACCCTTGCGAAAGCTCGCCGGCGATCAGCGCGCCTTGAACCCCGTCGCGACCAGGAAGACCTCGGAGCTATCCTGACGGCTGGCCTTGGGCTTGAAGTGCTGGACCTTGTCGAAATGGCGCTTCAGGCGGCCAATCACCTCGGCCGTCTCGCCGCCCTGGAAGGCCTTGGCGACGAAGGCTCCGCCGGGCTTGAGAACGTCGATGGCGAACTCGGCGCCGATCTCGATCAGGCCGACGATGCGCAGGTGGTCCGTCTCGCGATGTCCAACGGTATTGGGGGCCATGTCCGACATGACCAGATCCGGCGCGCCGCCCAGCAGTTCCAGAAGCTTGGGCGGACAGTCGTCGTCGGTGAAGTCCATCTCCAGGATGTGGGCTGGAGCCACCGGATCGACCGGCAGCAGATCGACGCCCACCAGGTCGGTGACGCCGCGTTCGACGGCGATCTGCAGCCAGCCGCCCGGCGCGCAGCCCAGATCGATGACCTTCGCGCCCTTCCTGAAGAAGTGGAACTTCTCGTCGATCTCGCTGATCTTGAAGGCCGCGCGGCTGCGATAGCCCAAGGCGCGGGCCTTGGCCGAGAACGGGTCGTTGATCTGGCGCTCCAGCCAAGCCTGCTGGCTGGGCGTTCGGCCGTAGGCGGTCTTCAAGCGCGCGGGCTTGGCCCGGCCGCCTTCGGTTCCCCCGGACGGCGGCTTGACCATGCGCTTGCGGGGCGGTTCTTCGTCGCTCATGCGGCTTCCGGCTTCTTCGAGGCGCCGCCGCGACGACGCCGGCGCGGGCGTCGCTGCTGATCGGACATCAGGGACATCAGGAGCCCCTCTCTAAGCCCTCGGTCGGCGACACGCACGCGCGAACATGGCCACAGCTCCTGCACGGCGCGCAGGATCGCCGCGCCGGCCAGGACGAGATCCGCCCTGTCCGCGCCGATGCACGGCTCCCGGGCCCGCTCGACGGCGGTGAGGCCTAGCAGCCGATCGGACGCCACGTCACAGTCGGTGCGGTCCATCCAGAGACCGTCGACCACATTGCGGTCGTAGCGCGGCAGGCCCAGATGCAGGCCGGCCAGGCTGGTGATCGCGCCCGACGTGCCGACCAGATGCGCCCTGCCCTCGGCGAACACTTGGCGCATCGGCTCGGCGTGCGGGAAGGCCTCGATCCGCGCCTTGACGTCGTCGACCATGGCCCGGAACCAGCGCTCGTCGGCCCGTTCGCCTTCAGGGAAGCGCTCGGCCAAGGTGACGACGCCCACGGGAATCGACAGCCAAGCCTTGATCGGCAGTTTCCAGGCAGCGAACTGGCGCGGCTTGGCGTCGAGGCCGCCGCCCTTCAGGTCCACCCAAGAGAGCTCGGTCGAGCCGCCGCCGACATCGACCACCAGGGCCGCATCCTGCTCGCGGTCGAACAGGCTCATGCAGCCGGCGACGGAAAGTTGGGCCTCCTCGCGCGGACTGATGATCTGCAGCTTGAGGCCAGTCTCCTCGTGGACCCGGCGCACGAAATCGGGACCATTGGTCGCGCCCCGGCAGGCCTGGGTGGCCACGGCCTTGACCCGCAGCACCTTGCGACGACGGATCTTCTCGGCGCAGACCTTTAGGGCCGCCAACGAACGGTCCATGGCCGCCTCGGACAGCTGACCGGTCTGCGACAATCCCTCGCCCAGACGTACGATGCGGGAATAGGCCTCGACGACGCGGAATCCGCGTGGCGTGGGCGTGGCCACCAGCAGGCGGCAGTTGTTGGTCCCCAGGTCGAGCGCCGCGTAACACGCAGACTCTTCCGGAGACCGCCGGCGCCGACTCGGGGGGGCGCCGGGCGCGCGCGGCGCCTCCGACATGGTCTCTACTACCTGTCTCGCAGGCGCCGCGAACGCGCGACGCCTCACTTCGAGTCGACCATAGCATGGTGTTCGCGCGCCGGAAGGCGCCCGCTTGTCTTCCGGGTTCGGAGGTCTATCCGTTCAGGTTTCAGTCAGGTGCGCCTGCTATCCTTAACGCCATGGATTCGAGACTCGCCAAATTCGCGATCGGACAGGTCGTCAGGCACCGCATCTTCCCGTTTCGGGGCGTGGTGTTCGACGTCGACCCCGTGTTCGCCAATACGGAAGAGTGGTGGCAGTCGATCCCCGAAGACATCCGGCCCAAGAAGGACCAACCCTTCTACCATCTGCTGGCCGAGAACGACGACAACAGCTACGTCGCCTATGTCTCCGAGCAGAACCTGCTGCCCGACAACAGCGGCGAGCCGGTCGGCCATCCGCAGACCGCGGTGATCTTCGAGTCGTTCGATCACGGGCAGTACAAGCTTCGCCCCCGGATTTCCCACTAGGCAGAACGTCTATCCGCTGATCCGCCCTTTTGACGCAAACTCCGAACAGCTTTTGCGAATTTCGGGGCGTAGCGTCATTGCATGAGCGGAGATGGTTTTAGCGACGGGCCGCCCCCGGGCGCTCGCCCCGATTGGACGATCGACCAGGACTGGGAGAACTACTCCCAGGCTGAGCATGACGTCTGGATCACCCTGTACGAGCGCCAGGCCGACATGCTGCATGGCCGCGCCTGCGACGAATTCCTGCGCGGCCTGGACGCGCTGGACCTGCACCGCACGGGCATCCCCGACTTCAACCGCATCAACGAAGAGCTCCAGCGCCTGACCGGCTGGAGCGTGGTGGCCGTGCCGGGCCTGGTGCCGGACGAGGTGTTCTTCGATCATCTGGCCAACCGTCGCTTCCCGGCCGGCCAGTTCATCCGCAAGGCGGACCAGCTGGACTATCTGCAGGAACCGGACATCTTCCACGACGTCTTCGGCCACGTGCCGATGCTGACCGACCCGACCTTCGCCGACTACATGCAGGCCTACGGCCAGGGTGGTCAGCGCGCCTTGGGCCTGGGCCGCCTGGCCAATCTGGCCCGCCTCTACTGGTACACGGTGGAGTTCGGCCTGATGAACACGCCAGCGGGCCTGCGCATCTACGGAGCCGGTATCGTCTCGTCGCGCGCGGAGTCGATCTTCGCGCTGGACGATCCCTCCCCCAATCGCATCGGCTTCGATCTGGAACGGGTGATGCGCACCCTCTATCGGATCGACGACTTCCAGCAGGTCTATTTCGTGATCGATTCGATCCAGACCCTGCAGCAGGTCACCCTGCGCGACTTCGCCGCCCTCTACGCCCGGCTGGCCGGCGCCACGGACATCGGCGTCGCCGAGATTGCTCCCGGCGACGCCGTCATCACGCGCGGCACCCAGGCCTATGCGAAGGCCGGCGGGCGGCTGGCGGCCTTCTCGGCCGGCTGACCTCGCAGGCCGAACAGGATCCGCACGCCCGGGATGCGTCGCACGATCTCATAGGTCGCGAAGCAGCCGGCGAAGGTGGCGACGACCAGGATCGCGCCCTCCAGCCCCTGGGGCAGGCCCAGCTTGGCCAGGTGATGCGCCATGACCACGATCAGGGTCTGATGCACCAGGTAGAATGGGAACACGCCCAGGGTCAGGTAGCGCAACGCCGGCCCGCCTTTGGTCAGGTGCTTGGCCCCGAAGCCCAGGATGGCGACGATCGCGCACCAGGTGTCGGCGGCGAAGACGAAGCGCATGGCGAGCTTCAGTTGCGGCGCCGGGATCGGCGTGTCGTTGCGATAGGTCCAGACATAGGCCGACCAGGCGACCCAGGCGGCGACGGCGACGGCCAAGGCCGGCCAGCGCACGGCCGTCAGGCGATCGCGCAGAACCTCTGACTTGGCCAGGCCGAAACCCAGCAGGAACGCGCTGAACGAAACGGCATGGACATAATGGTCGCCGACCAGGGCGTGGGTCTCGCCGAACTTGGCGTAGAGGGTGGCGCGCATCATGCCCAGGAACAGCACCGGCCAGACGAACAGGCCAACGCCCTTCAGCAGCCGCTCGGCGGCGGCCTGGATGTGTTGACCGGCCTTCTTCCAGATCACCAGCATGACGGCCAGAACCAGGGTGTAGAACAGCAGGTAGGCGACGAACCACATGTGATTCCAGGTCGGCGTGATCAGGCACTCGCCGTCCGCCCCGCACCAGTGGCCCGAGGCCGTGACGTAGCGAACCCAGAAGTTGTCGACGCTTAGGGCCGTGCCCGGGTGGGCGGCGATATATTCGACGACCTGGTAATAGGATTGCGGCGGCACGATCACGAACATCGCGAACAGCAGTGGCGGCAGCAGTCGCGCGATGCGAGCGACGGTCAGTTTTCCCACCGGGGTCTTGTCGGCCATGAACCGTGTCGCCGCGCCCGAGACCAGGAAAAGCAAGGTGAGGCGCCAGGGATTGGTCATCAGCATGAAGGGCATGAGGCCCTCCACGATATGCGGGGTCTTCACGTGCCATTCCCACGGCACGTAGAACATGCCGGTATGGTAGAGGATCAGCAGGAAGAATGCGCCGACCCGAATCCAGTCGAGGTCGTAGCGGCGGTCGAGGGGTAAGGCGGTCGTGGTCATGAAGAGGCGTCCGGCTTGAAAAGCGATGCTGACGACGTGCCCCGCACCGCGTCGAGCGGCCAAGCGCCGGGGGATCAGCGGCCGCTGCCTGGGACGACCGGAAAAGCGCCAGGGACGAGCGGCGGCCTTTTCGGGATGACCGGCGAGGAGCGCCTCTGGCTAGGCCGGGCCTGGCTTCTCGGCGCCTGCCTGATCAGCGCGATCGCCGTCGTCAATGTGCTGACCATCCAGCACGACGCACCCAGGCTGGGCGTCCTGCCGCCGTCGATCTGGGAGGCCAGCAGCGCATTCGTCACCCTGGCGATCTTCGCCGTTCCCGCCGGAATGGCGCTGTGGATGATCCGAACCCGGCCGCGCTGGTGGATCGCGCTTCCGGCGCACCTGCTGGCGGTGTTGGCTTACTCGGTGCTGCACGTCTCGGGTTTCGTGGCCCTGCGCAAGCTGGCCTATGTCGCCCTGCTGCGCGAGCGCTACGTGTTCGGACCGCTGTCCACCGAGTTTCCCTACGAATTCCGCAAGGACATGATGGCCTATGGCCTGGCCTCGATCATCTATTGGCTGGCCCTGCATCGGGGCGGCCAGAAGCCCGCTCCACAGGCTATGGCGACTTCGCCCGCCACCTTCGACATCCAGGACGGCGCGCGAATGATCCGCGTACCCGTCGCCGACATCTTGGCCGTGCGATCGGCCGGCAACTATGTCGAGTTCGTCCTGGCCGAAGAGCGCCGACCGCTGATGCGTTCATCGTTGAGCGCGGTGTCGGAACAGTTGGCGCGGCATGGCTTCGTGCGCAGCCACAAGTCCTGGCTGGTCAACAAGGCTCGGGTCACGGGCCTGAAGCCGGAAGGCTCGGGTGACTACGCCGTGGAACTGGGGGCGCTGGAAGTTCCCTTGTCGCGGCGTTTTCCCGAGGCCCTGGCGGCGCTGAGGGACTAGAGCAGCAGCCCCATCAGGATGTCGTCCTCGAAGCGGCCGTCCGGCAGTCGCCCGCGCGCCACCTGCCGCCCCTCGTGCTGGAAGCCGAGCCGCTCATAGAGCCGCACGGCGCCGGGATTGCCCGCGCCGGCCGCCAGCTCGATGCGCAGGATCGGCGGGTTCATCGTCCGCGCCTTGGCGATCAGCGCCTCGAACAACCTGGAGCCGATCCCCTGCCCCTGCCGCTCCGGATGAACCGCCACGGTCAAGCCGCCCAGCACGTGGGCGAAGATCGCCGGGACCTCGCGCTTGGCGTGGATCTCGCCGCAGACGAAGCCGTCGACCTCGACCGCGACCAGGCAGATGTCGGCCCCGATAGCGCCATCTGCGTAGGCGGGCGTCACCTCCTCGGGCGCGCGGGCCAGGGCGCCCGGCGTGACGGCGGCGGCCTTGTGCAGGGCGACGATGGCGTCGCGGTCGCCGGAAACGGCGGGTCGGATCGAGAAGCTCACGCGTCCCTCTGGAAAGGATAGAAGTCGCCGCCAAGGTCGAGGATCCGCGTCAGCTCGTCCAGGGCTTCGCGGCTCTCGGTCAGCAGATCGGGATCGGCCAGGTCCACCGGAGCCAGGCGCTCGCGGTAGCGGCGCGTGACCCAGTCAGCCAACAGAGTGTGCAGCCCGGGTAGGAAATGCTGAGCCGGATTGGCGGCGGCCAGCTCGGCCTCGGTCAGCACGACCCGCAGGCGCAGGCAGGCCGGTCCGCCGCCGTTGCGCATGCTCTGGCGAACATCGACATAGTCCACACGCCCGATCGGCCCATTCGATGCGATCAGGCCCTCGGCCACCGCAAAGGCCTGCGGGTTGTCGCGCGTCTCGGCCGGCGCCAACAGCACCAGGCGTTCCTCGCCGGGTACGACCAGCAGCTGCGAATTGAACAGATAGCTGGCCACCAGATCGGCCATCGGCAGGTCGGCTTCCGAGACCTCGACGAAGACCGGCTCGAACAGACCGTCAGCGGCGACGCGGACCTGACGCTCCACCAGAGCTCGGTCCTCGAAGGCCCGTTCGTGGAAGAACAGGCACTCGCGCGTGCCGACACAGACCACGTCGTTGTGGAAGGCTCCGCCCTCGATCGCCGCCTTGGCCTGCTGGGCAAAGACCGCCTTGGCCGCGCTATGGCGACGCTGGATGGCCTCGGACGCTTCGCGGGTTTGGCGCGCCGGGAACTTGCCATCCCAATGCGCCCAGGCCTCACGTCCCCAGACGAACAGATTGACACCGGGCGCGCCGTGTTCAGCGCAAAGCCGCACGTGGTTGGCCGCGCCCTCGTCGGCGAAGTGGAGCTGGGCCGGCAGCGGGTCGTGAACGGCGAAGCGGGCTTCGTCCGGGAACAGCCGGCGCAGGGCCCGCGTGGTCTGCGGCCCTTCCAGGCTGCGATGCAGATTGGTCAGCAGGTTGGCCGGCGTGAAGTGGACGCGACCGTCGGCCGTGTCCGCGCTGGGCGTCACCGTGGCGGCGTTGGCGGCCCACATTGGCGAGGCCGAAAAGGCGGCGGCGGCCAGGGCCGGCGCGTCCTTCCAGGCCCGTTCGATCATCGCTTCGTCGGAGCCGGTAAAGCCCAACGATTTCAGGAGACCTACAGCGGGACGCTCATGCGGTGGCAGCACGAACTGCGGAATGCCCAGGTCGGAGAGCTGGCGCATCTTGGAGAGACCTTCCAGCGCCGCGTCGCGCGGATTGGAAACCTCACCGGCGTTCCGGGTGCTGGCCAGATTGCCGGGCGAGAGGCCGACATACGAATGGGTCGGCCCGACCAAGCCGTCGCAATTGGCCTCGAAAGCCGAACTCATGACCGCAACCCCTTGATGTCCTTAAGGGTGTCGGTCACCGCCTCGGCTTCGAAGCTGGCCACTGGATAAGCGCAGTAATCGGCGGCGTAATAGGCGCTAGGCCGATGGTTGCCCGAAGCGCCAAGGCCTCCGAACGGCATCGAGCCTGCCGCGCCGGTGGTAGGGCGGTTCCAATTGACGACGCCGGCGCGAATGCGCTTCAGGAATTTATCCCAATGCTTTGAATTGTTGGAAATAAGTCCCGCCGACAAGCCATAGCGGGTGGCGTTGGCGGCCTTAAGCGCGTCGTCAAAGTTCGCCACGCGGCGCACCTGCAACCAGGGTGCGAACAGCTCCTCGTCAGGCGTGTCGACGCCGGTGACGTCGACCAAGCCCGGGGTCACGAATGCCTCGCCTAGCCCCTCGACCGAGCCCAGCGGCCGGATACGCTCGCCGCCCATGGTGTCGGCGATGGCGCGCGCGGCGTTGGCGGCGCGGGCCGAGATCAGCGGACCCATGAAGACCTCGCCCTCGCCGTTCCAGGGACCGATCGATAGCCGGTCGGCCAGCGCCGCGGTCGCCTCGATCACCGCGCGTCCGGAAGCCTCGTCCGACACGATCAGCCGCCGGGCGCACGAACAGCGCTGGCCGGTGGTGATGAACGCCGACTGCACGATCAACGCCGCGACGGCCTCGGGTTCGCCCGCGTCCCAGACCACCAGCGGATTGTTGCCGCCCAGCTCCAGAGCCAGGATCACGTCGGGGCGGTCGGCGAAGTGGCGTCGGAAGAAGGTCCCCGCGGCGGCCGAACCGGTGAACAGCAGGCCGTCGATCTCTTGATTGATCAGCGCCTGGCCGGCTTCGCGACCGCCCTGGACGAGGTTGATCACGCCCGCCGGAACGCCCGCCGCCTCGAAGGCTTCGACCATCAGCTGGCCGGCCAAGGGCGTCTCCTCCGACGGCTTGAACACCACGGTGTCGCCGGCCAGCAGCGCGGGCACGATGTGGCCGTTGGGCAAATGGCCCGGGAAGTTGAACGGTCCCAGCACCGCCATCACGCCGTGGGCGCGGTGGCGCAGCACGGCGCGGCCGAACGGCATCGTGTTCTCGGTGACGCCGGTGCGCTCGTCATAGGCCTTGATCGACAGATCGACCTTGCCGGCCATCGACCCCAGCTCGGCCCTGGTCTCCCACAGCGCCTTCCCGGTCTCGCGGCTCAGGGCCTCGGCGAAGGCGGCGGTGCTCTCGACCAGGATCTCCTTGTAGCGGCGAAGAACGGCGATCCGCGCCTCGCGAGGCTGATCCGCCCACGCCGGAAAGGCTCTACGCGCGGCCTCGACGGCCTCGGCGACGTCGGCCTCGTTGGCCGCGGCTTCACGCCAGACGACTTCGCCAGTGGCCGGGTCGGTCGAGACCAGCTCCGCGCCCCGGCCCGAGCGCCACTTTCCGTCGATGTAGAGACCGTCGCTCATGCCTTCACCCGCACCATGTCGCCTTCCCAGAGCCGCAAGGCCTGCGCCGCCTCGCGTCCCACGATCGCCGTATCGCCATCGATCAACACCGGCGCCCGGACGGCGCGAAAGGCGTTGATCGCGCCGGTGGAAATCAGGGCCTCCTCGCCGAAAGCGTCTTCGCCGAGTTTCAAACGCAGACGCCTGGCCTCACGCACCGTCTTGATGTCGTCGCGCCGGGCCGCGACCGTTGGCCCGGCGTCGAAGATGTCGATCAGGCCCTCATAGCGGAACCCCTCGGCCTCCAGCATCGCGCGCGCGGCCTCGCCTTCGCGGTGCACGCGGCCCAGGGCTTCCCGCGCCTCGCGCGGCAACAGCTCGGCATAGATCGGGTGCCGCGGCGCCAGGTCGAGGATGAACTGCCCGTCGGTCGAGGCGCTCATTCGGTCGGCTTCGTCGAACTCAAGGCGGAAGAACTTGCTGGCGACGTGGTCCCAGAACGGACAGGAGCCGTCCTCATCGAACCAGCCGCGCAGCTCGGCCAGCACCATCTCGGCGAAACGCTGCGGCTCGAGGCCGATCAGCATGTAGCGCGACTGGGCCAGCAGCCGCCCCGCCCCGCCCTTGCGCCGCTCGGGCCGCAGGAACAGCGAACCGACCTCCGACCAACCCGCGCATTCGTTGACCAGAACGAGGGCCCGGTGGTCGAAGCGTTTCTCCAATGTCGGAGACGACTGGGCGAGGGTCACCACGCGGAACGAAAAGTGCGGTCGCTTCAGTCCTACCCCGGCCTTGACCCCCGCCACGCCGATCACGTCACCGGCGTCCAGGTCCTCGAGCATCAGGGTGTACCAGGCCTCCGGCGCGGCGACACCGGCCTGGAAGCTGGCCTCGGACAGCGCCAGCCGCGACCGCAATGTCGGCTCGTCCTCCGGCAGGCTGGTGAAGCCGCGCCCGGACAGGACGGCCAGCTCCATCAGGGCGTCGAAGTCGGTGGAACCGGCGGGACGGACGACGAGCATTCAGCGGGACTCCCCAAAAGCGCCCATCTGGGCGCGTATCGCTCTGGCGTCGATCTCGCCGTTAGCCAGTTTCATCAGGATCAGGGCCGAGAGCTGAGCGCGCTCGACGAAGCTCTCGGGGAAGGCGTGCTCGGCCTCGCTATGGATATCGCCACCGCGCACGCCCAGGGTGTCGACGTTCGGCAGCCCCGAGGCGAACAGGTTGTTGCCCTCGCAGACGCCTCCGGAGGGCTTCCAGGCGATGTCCTGGCCCAGCAAGGCGCCGACGTCCTTGACCGCGCCGAACAGTCGCTGCTGGGCGGCGTTGAACGGCTTGGCGCCGCGCGTGATCAGGCCATGCAGATGGGCGTGGAGGTCGTCACCGATCTCCGAAACGATGCGCGCGACCTCGGCCTGGAACCAGGCGGCGGCCGCGGCGTCGGGGAAACGGACGTTGAAGCGGACCACCGCCACGTCCGGCACCATGTTCAGCGGCGCGCCGCCGTCGATGCGGGCGACATTGACGGTGACGCCGTCGCGCTGGCCATTGAGGCCGTGGAGCTTCTCGGCCGTCCGCGCCGCGCCGATCACGGCGTTGCGTCCGGCGGCGAAGTCGCGCCCGGCGTGGGCGGCGCGGCCGTGGATGGCGACATGGAAGTTGCCCGAGCCCTTGCGCGCCGACGCCAGGGCCCCGTCGGCCAAGGCGGGCTCATAGGTCAGGCCGATATGCCCCTGCCGGGCGAAGTCCGCCAGGATAGGCCCCGAGGCGATCGAGCCGATTTCCTCGTCCGGCGACAGCAGCACGCGATAGCCCACGTTCGCCGCTTCGGGATGGCGCTCGAAGGTTTCCAGCGCCGCCAGCATCACGGAGATCCCGCCTTTCATGTCGGCGATGCCCGGCCCGTGCAGCGCGCCATCAGGCCGCGTGCGGACGACCTGGAACGGACTCGTCTCGGGATAGACGGTGTCATAGTGGCCCGTCAGTACGACCTGGACCGGAGCCTCGGGCCGTACGACCACGGCCAGGCACGGCGGATGGTGAAACTCGCTCTCGCGGCCGTCGGCGCCGACCTCGCGCGACGGCGACAGCGGGATCTCGATCGGCGCGGCGGGCAGGCGCGCGGCGGCGTCGAGCAAAATTCGCCTCTGACGCTCCAGCCCGGCCAAGTGCCGACTGCCGGAGTTGACGGCGCACCAATCGACGGCGCGGTCGACGATCTGGCCGCCGTCGCGCGCGATATGATCCAGAACCGCGCGATCTTTCGAATTGAGACGCATATAGGCTGGTCCTCCCTCAGTCACGATAACCAAGGGCCGCGGGTAAATCGTGCTCACCTCGAGGGAGGTAACCGGGAGCCCGCGCAACAGCCTTGCTTCTTTAGTAGTCCTTTCGCCAACGGACGGAAAGCTTGGCGTCGTTCTGGCCGCCGATCCGCGAGACCAGCGACAGGGTCCGGCGAATCCGCCATTCGACTTGAGCGGCCGGACCTTCACGACCACCGCCGATGATCTCGACATAGACGTCGTCGGTCACGTACTTGCCGCCCGACACAGTCATGCCCGTGGCGCTCTCGGCGAAAGCCAGGCGGTCCAGCCGCGCGAAGCTCCTCAGGTTGCCGATCACGTCGAAGCCTCCGCCGCCCGCCATGGAGGCCAGGGCCGAGGCCAGCTGGGCGGCCTCGATCGGCGACAGCTGGGCCGCGGACGAACCAAACAGCACCTGGCTGAGCACCTCGTCGCTGGGCAGCTCGGGCTTGGAGGTCAGGGTGATCTCGGGCTTGGCGGCCGTGCCCTGGATCTTGACCACCGCCGTCAGGGCCGCGTCCTCGCGGGTCGCCGACAGGTCCAGGCGGATGCGGTCGAGCTGGCTGGACAGATAGACCGTGCCATTCTGGTCGAACTCGAACCGCTTACCCGCGAAGTCGTATTCGCCACGCACCACCCGCGCCACGCCGCTGAGCGCCGGGGCCAGGGAGGTGCCGCCGACATGGGCGTCCAGCGACAGCTCGACGTCCAGGCCACGGCCGCGCACGAACACCCGGCGCGACGCCTTCAGATCAAGGTCGAGGATCATGCCGCCGGTGGTCGGGCGGCGCTGCAAGCCCTGGTCAAGGTCCTGCGGGCGGTTGCGCTCGACCACGTCCATGGCGACGACGCCGACCGGCGTCTTGCTCTGGGCCGAGACGTCGGCGCGGTCGATGGTCACCGCGCCGGTCAGCTTGATCTTGCCGTCGGCGGAGCGGTTGATGCTGGTCTGGCCGGTGGCGACGGCCGAGGCCAGGTCGTTGTCGATCAGGCGGAAGCTTTTCAGGTCCAGTTTGAAACTGCCGACGCCGTCACGGGCCAGGCTGATCCGGCCCGCGCCCGAGACCGAGCCGCCCTGCCCGTCCTCGCCGATGGCCTGGCTGACGTCGATGGCGTTGTCGGCCAGGGCCGCGCGCAGGGTGACGTTGCGTAGGCGAAGACCGCTCTGGCCGTCCTCGAAGCCGCCGCTGTCCAGGGTCGCCTGGCCGATCAGGCGTGGGTCGGCCAGGGTGCCGCCCAAACTGGCTTGCAGATTGATCCGGCCCGATAGCGACCGCTCGGGGCCTAGCAGCAGGTCCCACAGCGGTTTGATCTCGCCCTGGGCCGAGAACTGCCCTTGAACACCACGCTTCTTGTCGACCATCAGGCGTAGCGGCCGGGCGGAGGCCTCGACGGGGAGCACCAGATTGGCTTCGGCTTTCAGGCCCTGACGGTTGTCGCCATCGGCGATGATCGTCAGCTGCCTGTCGGTCAGCTCGCCATGCACCTTGGCGTTCAGGGATTGCTCGACCTTGGAGCCCCGCTCGCGAGCGTTCGACAGCCGCATGGTGAAGTCGCCGCCCAGGGTTTCCCCTTGGCCATGCAAATTGAACGAACCGTCGATGTCGCCGTCGAGATCGGGATCGAAGGCGGTCAGGGTCACGCCAGCAAGCTCGGCCTTCAGCATGGCCGTAGCCCCGCCGATGTCGGCGTCGATATCCGCGCGGCCTTGGTCGATGGCCAGGCGCAGGCGGGCCTGGGTTGGGCCGTCGCCAAACCGGACCTTGGCGGCCTCGCGGGTCTTGATCTCGGTGCGCCCCATGCGGCCGGTGGCGTTCAGGGTCAGGTCGTAGAGCTTGCCCGTCTGGGCCAGTTCGCCGGTCCCGCCGAAGCGCCAGCGCCCTCCCGGGGCCTCGCCGCGCGCGTCGATCGACAGCGGCAGGCGCGACAACGGTCCGTCGGCCTTGATCCGCGCCGAACGCACCTTCCAGGCGCCGCTGGCGACGTCCTCGGCGGTCAAGTCCAGCGTGGCCGTGGCCGCGCCGGCGCCGGGCGCGTCGACCAGCTTGGCTGTGCCCTTGACCTGGCCTTGCGGCAGGAAGGCGCCGGGACCGATCGCGACGGCCAGGTCGGCGGTGGCCGGCAGGCCGTCACGCAGGCTCATCGCGCCCTTGGCCTTGGCGCCGCCGGCGTCGACGTCCAGCTCGGTGAGCTCGATCCCGCCCGGCGAGAACCGGAAAGCCGTTCGGCCGCGCGCCGGGCCGTAGCCGCTATCGGCCTGCAAAGCCGCGACGCCATCCGTGGCGTTTGGCCCGTGAGCGAAGGTCAGGGTCAGGTGCGCCTTGGTCAGCGGCAGCCTGGGCAGATCGATGGCGTCGAAGTCGGCGTTCAGCTCGGCCTTCGGCGCCGACAGCGTGCCGCCGACGTGACCGTCGCCCGCCGCCTTGCCCGCGATCTCGACCGGACCGGCGCTGAACGGACCCGACGCCGTCCAATCAAGCTTGAAGTCCAGACCGAGGCCCTGAGCGACCATCTTGCCGGCGCTTCTGAGGCTGGCGGCGGCGCCGTCCAGCTTGGCGTCGGCGACCGTCAGCACGCCGTTGTTCCAGCTGGCCTTGCCGTTCAGACGCGGTGTCGCGCCCAACAGGCGGTCGATCTCGGCATAGCCGGTGGCGAACCCCGCCGCGCGGCTATCGACCGTAAAGCTCCAGGGACTGTTGGCGAAGCTGGAGGCGGTCCACTTGGCCGTGACCGAGCCTTTGGCGCCGGGCCGCACCGGACCCAGGCTGGCCACTTTCATTTCACCGTCGAATGACAGGCCGCCGAGCACGCCGCGCTCGCCCTTGCCGGTGACGACCAGGTTGGGCGCGTCGACACGGGCGGACTTGATCAGGAAGCGACCACCCTTGACCCGCGCGCCCTCGAAGCTGGCCTTGGGACTGGAACCCAGCACGGCCAGCAGACCCGTCCCGCCGCCACCCGAGGTAGTCGCCTGGGCCTTGATCTCCAGCTCGCCCTTGGCCCAACGCACCTTGGCGGGCCCCCTGGCGCGCTTGAGCCGATAGCCCAGCAGCTCCAGGTCGGCGACGTCGACATTCCCCTCGACCGAGAAACCGCCCTCCTCAAGCCGGAAGACGCCGTCAGCCAGGCCGCGCCCCATCTGCGGGATGGTGACGATGCGCTTCAAGGCGCCGACCTGGGCGCTGAGGGCGATGCCGTCCGGACCGGTCCGCTTCTTGGCGAGATCCGCGAGACCATGGCCGTGCAGCGTCAGGTTCTGGGCGATGATCGCCAAGTTCAGGTCCGACAGCCCGTCCTTGGTCGCCTTCTTTCCGTCGAGGGTGAAATCCGCTTGCGACCCGAACATGTGGGCCAGACGCTGGGTCAGGATCGAGGCCTCGAGGTCGATGCGGCCGTGCGCCGAGCCGCCTTCCGGCGTCCAGGCTCCGTCGGCTTGCAACGGGGTCGTGTTTCCGGTGCGCGCCAGGACGTTGAACGACGCGCGACTGGTCGTGCCGTTCGCCTTGGCCTTCAGATCGAACGGACGGTCCGCGGGCAGGCCCAGCGCGCCGGCGATGGCGCCGCCGTTCGCCTCGGTGGCGTCGGCCATCAGGCGCAGGCTCTTCGAACGGCCCAGGTCGAAATCGACGTTCAGGTGATCGCCGACATGCAGACGCGAAGCCACCGTTAGCTTGCCCTTCTGACCGCCCTGCCTGGCCATTTCATAGTCGCCCGTGACGTCGAAGTCGCCGTCCTTGCCGCTGAACGCCGGCCGGGTGATCAGGCGCAGGGTGAAGGCGTCCAGATCGACCGACACCGGCGCCGCGCTGGACTTCGGTCCCTTGGGCGCCATGGTCGGCCGGCGCAGGACCAGGACGTCGCGCGCGTCGACCCGCTCGGCGTGAAAGCGGCGACCGAACAGCTCGGTGGGTCGCCAGGCGACGCGGATGTCATGCGCCTCCAGCCAGACGCCCTTCTCGTCCGAGATGGTCAGGCGGCGGACGCCAAAGTCCTTCCAGATATCGCCGGACAGTCCCTCGATGTGCAGCTTGCCGATCCGGCCCAGCTTCAAACCGGAGGCGCGGGCCTCGAGGAACATGCGGCCTTGCGGGGTGATCGGGGCGAAGCGCAATCCGCCCGCCATGACGATCAGGATCCCCGCCAGGATCGCGGAGGCAATCAGCAGCCAGCCGCCCCACCCGATTTTCCTGGCCGCCTGAACGGCCGTTTCGCCCGCCGCTTCGGCGGCGTGGACGACCGTCTCGGTCAGGTCAGGCTTGTCGTGCTCCCCGCTCAAAAGCTTTGCCCGATGCTGAGATAGATCTGGAAGGCCGGGTCGCCCGACCGCTTGCCCAGCGGCACGGCGATGTCCGCGCGGATGGGGCCAAAGCCCAGGTCATAACGGACACCGAAGCCCGCGCCCGCTCGGAAGTCCTCGCCCCGCGGCGTTTTGTCGGTGCCGATGGCGCCCGCATCGATGAAGGCGACTCCGCTCCAGCGATCCGTGACCCTCTGGCGCAGCTCGAACGACGTCTCGACCAGCGAAACACCGCCTTGGGGCGTGTTGTCTGACAGTCGGGGGCCAATGGCCTGATAGGCGTAGCCGCGCACCGAGCCGCCGCCGCCGGCGTAGAACCGCCGCGAGGCCGGCACTTCGGGGATGCCTCCGCCGACGATCGCGCCCAGCTTAACCCGCGCCGCCAGCACCGTGCTGGCGAGCTTGCCGAACGGCAGATAGGCCGAACCCTGGGTGGTCAGCTTCAGATACGGCAGGGTCGTGTCCCCGACGACATAGGTCGGCTCGCCCCGCGCTTCGAGGCGCCAGCCCCGTTTGGGATCGAGGATATTGTCCGAGAAGTCCCAGGCATAGGCCGCCAGGCCCGCGACGGTCGCCAAGTTCAGCTTGCGCCCCGCGACCAGGCCGTTGCGGCTGACCTGCTCCTTGGTCTGCGAAATATCCAGCGACACGCCGAAGGTGCGATAGGCCGTCGTCTGACGCCGCTTGGTCAGGTCGACCCCGACCGTGGCCCCGGTTTCGTTGTAGGCGTCCGTGTCGTTGCGGAAGATCGAGGAGTTCAGCTTCAGGGTCTGCTGCGGCCTCCGCCAGTGCGGCAGCGAGATTTCCCCGCCTAGGCGTTGCTCCAGCTTCGCGAACTTCAGAGCATAGGTCGTGGTGTCGGCGCGCTTGAACCGATTGTAGCGGCTCCACCGCAGATCAACGCCACCGCCCTCGCTGGTGGAATAGCCGACGCTGGTTTCGATCGTCCGCGATCGACGATCGGACAGCGTGATCACGACCGGCCGCAGCCCCTCGGGCGTGGCCTTGTCGGGCCCGGCCAGCGAGACGGAGATCGAATCATAGACGGAGGTGTCGCGCAGGCGGCGCTCCAGCTCCGCGACGTCCTCCGGGTCGTAGACGTCACCCGAGCGCCAGGGCGCCAGGTGATTCACCCAGACTGAATTGGTCCGCCCCTTGGTGACCAATTCGATTCCGTCGAGATGGACCAGTTCGCCGGCGGCGATCTTGAAGGCCGGCCGGACCGTGTGATCGCCGTGATCGACGACCACCTCGCGCGGCTCGGCCGCGGCGTCGGCATAGCCCAGCTTGGCCACTTGGGCGACGATGCGGCCCTCGGCGCCGACCACGTCGGCGGCGCGGCCCGGTTCGCCCTCCGTCAGGCGCATGGCGGCGGCGGCGCGCTGGCGGACGCCTTCGTCCGGCGGCGCGCCGGACCAGTCGATACGGGGATCGGCGATGACGAACACAGGGCCAGGCACGACCTTGACCACCGCGCGTGGTGGTTCGCCGTCCAGCACGTCGGGCTCGACGGTGTAGGCATAATAGCCCTCCGCGCGCAGCACCGCGATCGAATCCTCGCCAGCTTGGCGGGCCCGGCGACGGGCCTCCGCGCGGCTTTGAGGGGGATGCTTCGACTGGGTGAGCGCGCGCTGGATGGCCTCGCGCAGAGCCTTGTCCTCGACGCCCTGGATCTGGGCCATCGGCTCATCGGCCCAGGCGGCCGAGGCCGTCAGGAGAGTCGCCGCTGACAACGCCAGGGAAGTCCGCCCAAGCACCAAATCACGTTCCCCGCGCGAAGCGCCCCCGCCCCTGCTGTAGTCTGGGGTTTGGCCTCTGTCACGACCGGAATTGCAACGACCTAAGAGCAAGCGGCGCTTCTCAAAGCGGGCGAAAGGCGCCCAAATGCTAGGCAGCCGTGCGCATCTACGCGGCGAATGTCGAATTCGGCGCGCGGGCCCTGCGCGACGTTCTAGAGTTGGGACGGCGCGGCCCCCTCGGCATGGCGTCCAAAGCGAAGAGAAACGTGGAAAAAAGCGTGGCGGCGAAGACCCAGACCCTTGTGGATGCCCCGACCCTGCCGATGACGGAGGCGGCGTACTTGCCGGGCGTCGCCTACGACGAGATGTTCACGCCCGAGGGCGAGGTCCGGTCCCACTACGATCCGCTGCACGCCCGCATGTCGACCTTGGGCGCCGAAGAGCTGGCGGGTCGCCAGCGAACCCTCGAGCGGTCCTTCCTGCTGCAAGGCATCACCTTCACCGTCTACGGGGCCGAGAACACCACCGAGCGGATCATCCCGACCGACCTCTTCCCGCGCATCATTCCCGCCGACGAATGGAAGCGGATCGAAGCGGGCCTGACTCAACGCCTGCAGGCGCTGAACCTGTTCCTGGCCGACATCTACGGCGACCAGCAGATCCTGATGGATGGCGTGGTGCCGCGCGAACTGGTGCTGGGCGCGCCGTCGTACCGGCGTGAAATGCAGCACATCTACGTGCCCCACAAGGCCTACGCCAATGTCTGCGGCAGCGACCTGATCCGCTGCCAGGACGGCCAGTTCGCGGTGCTGGAAGACAATCTGCGCGTCCCGTCCGGCGTCTCGTACATGCTGGCCAACCGCGACGCGGCCAAGCGGACTTTCCCCGGCACCTATCGCGCCGCCGGCGTGCGGCCGGTCGAGCGCTATCCCGACCTGCTGCTGGCCACGCTGAAGAGCATGGCGGCCGACTGGCGCGGCGATCCTCAGGTCGTGGTGCTGACGCCCGGCGTCTACAACAGCGCCTACTACGAGCACGCCTACCTCGCGCGCCTGATGGGCGTGCCGCTGGTCGAAGGCCGCGATCTCGTGGTGCACGAGAACATGGTCTACATGCGCACCACGACCGGCATCCGTCGGGTGGACGTGATCTATCGCCGGGTCGACGACGACTTCATCGACCCCCTCACCTTCCGGCGGGACTCTTCGCTGGGCGCGGCGGGCCTGTTCAACGCCTATCGCGCCGGCAATGTGGTGATCTGCAATGCCCCCGGCACCGGCGTCGCCGACGACAAGGCCGTCTACGCCTACGTCCCCGACATCATCCGCTATTACCTGGGCGAGGACGCGATCCTGCCCAATATCGAGACCTTCCTCTGCCGCGAGTCCCGGCAGCTGGGTCACGTGCTCGACAATCTCGACAAGTTCGTGGTCAAGGCCGTCGGCGCCTCCGGCGGCTACGGCATGCTGGTCGGGCCGCACGCCAGCCAGAAAGAACGCGACGACTTCGCCGAAGCCATCAAGGCCGATCCTGACAACTACATCGCCCAGCCGACGATCCAGCTGTCGACCGCCCCCTGCCTGGTCGACGGCCGCATCGAGCCGCGCCACGTCGACCTGCGACCGTTCATCCTGTCCGGCGAGAAGACCATCGTCACGCCCGGCGCCCTGACGCGCGTGGCCCTGAAGCGCGGTTCGCTGGTGGTGAATTCCAGCCAGGGCGGCGGTTCAAAGGACACCTGGGTGCTGGCCGAGGAGAACGGCCACTCCAATGGTCACTCCAACGGCAATGGGAGTGTCCGCCCATGATGTTGGCTCGGGTCGCCGACAGCCTCTACTGGCTGGGCCGCTATATCGAACGGGCAGAGCACCTCTCGCGCCTGTCCAGCGTCATGCTGAACGCCACCCTGGACCAGACGGATTCCGGGACCCACGCCGTGCAGATCGCGCTGGCCGCCGTCGGGGAGCCGGCCGACGGCGCCGACGTCGGCTCGTTCGAGGCCGCCCACGCCCTGGTGCTGAACCGCGGAGATCCCAACTCGGTGGTCTCGTCCCTGGCCCGCGCCCGCGAAAACGCCCGCCAGGTGCGCGACCAGATCACCACCGAGACCTGGGAACGCCTGAACCTGCTGTATCTCAAGGTCACCGACGCAAAGGCCGCCAAGGACTTTTCCCACGGCTCGGACACCTTCCTGCACGACGTCATCGCTGACCTGCACCTGTTCAAGGGCGCGGCCGACACCACCATGAGCCACGGCGAAAGCTGGCGGTTCATGATGCTGGGCATCTACATGGAGCGCGCCCAGCTGCTGTCGCGTCTGCTGGAGGTCTGTTTCGCGGAGTCGCCGGTCCATGGCCGGATCGACGATCACGTCGCGCTGGTCAGCGTGCTGCGTATGGCCTGCGCTCTGGAGCCCTATCTGCGCGTCTACACCGCCGAGATCGAGCCTCGGCACATCCTTGAATTCCTGGTCTTCGACGAGGACTTCCCTCGCTCGATCCGTTTTGCCACCGCACAGATCGAGCAGCATCTTTCCGCCCTGGCTCGCCGCGTCGCGACCGGCGATCGCGCCGGTCCGGAACGGCTGGCTGGACGACTGAAAGCCCGCCTGCAGTTCGCCGACGTCGACGAACTGGAAGCTATTGGCGCCGGGCCGTTGCTGACCACCGTCGTCAACGAATGCGCGCGCATTCACGAAGCGATCTACGAGACCTTCGTGGCCTATCCGCTTGAAATGCGCCTACCGGCTTAGGACGAAAACAGTGCTGCTCGAAATCCGCCACGTCACCCAGTACCACTACGAGCGCCCGGTCCGGGAAAGCCTGATGGAGCTGTGGATGCAGCCCCAAAAGACCGCCCGTCAGCGCCTGGTCAGCTTCGAGCTGGATCTGGAGCCGGCCGCCCAGGTGTTCTCCTACGCCGACAGTTTCGGCAACGCCGTCTACCATTTCGACGTCCCCCAGCCACACGACAAGCTGACCATCATCGCGCGCTCCGCGGTCGAGACCGAGCCGACCGGAGAGCGACCCGAGCAGCTGGACATGGGCGAATGGGACCGCCTGCGCAGCGAGTTCGTCCGCGGCGAATGCTTCGACTTCCTGCGGCCGCATGGGTTCGTCCAGACGACCGACGCGCTACGGACCTTCATCAACGAGCACGATCTGGATGCGCTCAAGCGCAAGGATCCACTGACCGCGGTTCGCGCCCTGTCCGAAGCGATCTATCGCGCGTTCGAGTATCAGCCCGGCGTGACCGACGCCGACAGCCCGATCGACCTGGCGCTGAGCGCGGGACGCGGGGTTTGTCAGGACTTCGCCCATATCATGCTGGCCGTGTGCCGTGCATGGGGTATCCCGGCGCGTTACGTCTCGGGTTACCTGTTCACCGATCGCGACGCTGGCGACCGGTCCGATCCCGACGCCACCCACGCCTGGGTCGAGGTCTTCCTGCCCAGCCTGCGCTGGGTCGGCCTGGACCCGACCAACAACATGATGACCTGCGAGCGGCACGTGGCCGTGGCGGTCGGCCGCGACTATGCCGACGTCACTCCGTCACGCGGGGTCTACAAGGGCGACGCCGAGAGCCAACTGGCTGTAGGGGTCACCGTCCGCCGAGCCCGCGCCGCCCTGGCTGAGCCGGAATTCCTGCGCATGGCTCGGCCCAGCTTCGCCGGCGGCCGTCGTCGTCCCGACGCGGCCTTGAAGCAGGAGCTGCATCAGCAGCAGCAACAACAGCAATAATAGATCTACTGCAGGATCTCCGGGGACAGCGTCGCGGCGAACCGTCGAGCGATGTCCAGCGCGCCGGCCGCCCCACCGGCCCGGGGGCCGATACGCTCGGTCTTCAGGAATTGCACGCCGGCCTCGCTGCCGGAGCGCCAGACCACATGGGCCAGGTGCACCCGGCGGCCGCCGGCGTCGACGAAGACGAACTTGTCCGGTGGCGCGGCGATGCCGGCCGTCGACAGGCGGGCGCCGCGCTCGGCGACGTCCAGCAGCGAACACTTCCACGAGCGCGGATCGTCCACGATATAGATCTTGCGCGCCGCCGGCATCCGAGGATGCGCGCGCCGCTCCGCGCCCGAAGGCTCGACCATGGACATGGGCCTCTAGAACTCCCGCCGAGTCAGTACCGATTTTAGCGCAAGCAGAGGGCTCGCCCCCACGCAGAGCGCCGTTCGTCCGGGACCGGTCTAACGGATAGAAGCTTAGGCGGCGTAAACGTGAGCCTTACGGGCGGCGATCTTCACCGTGCCTTGGAAACGAGTGGCCTCGGCGCGCGAGGCGCTAATCTCGATGTGACGGCCGTCGGCGGCGGTGGCGTTGACGGTGGTCAGGGCTCCCTGCACGTGAGCGCGGTCAACCCGCACCTCGAAACCGCCGTCGTCCAGCACGAAGTCGTGCGGCCGGACATAGGCTGTCGCCGAGCCCTCGCGAACGCCCGAGGCCGGCAGCCCCAGGGGCCCGGCGCTGAAGCGGCCGCCGCTGACCTGGCCCTCGAAGCAGTTGGCCTCGCCGACGAAGCCGCAGACGAAGGCCGTCTCCGGCTGGTCGTGCACCTGGTCGGGCGTGCCGATCTGCTCGATCTCGCCCTTGTTGAGGATGGCCACGCGATCAGCCAGTTCCAGGGCTTCTTCCTGATCGTGGGTCACGAAGATAGTGGTGACGCCGGTGGCGTCGTGCACCCGGCGCAACTCACGGCGCAGCGATTTGCGGACCGTGGCGTCCAGGGCGCCGAACGGCTCGTCCAGCAGCAGCACGCTGGGCTGCACCGCCAGGGCCCGCGACAGAGCCACGCGCTGGCGCTGCCCCCCCGAGAGCTGCGAGGGGTAGCGCTTGCCCAGGCCGTCCAGCTCGACCAGCTTCAGAAGGTCCTCGACCCGCCGGGCGATCTCGACCTTGGACGGCTTGTCCTTGCCCTTGCGGACATCGAGACCGAACGCGATGTTCTTGGCCACGGTCATATGCTTGAACAGAGCATATTGCTGGAACACGAAGCCCACGCGGCGCGCGGCGGCCGAGGCGAAGGTCACGTCCTCGCCGTCGAACAGAACCTGGCCCGCGTCGGGGAATTCCAGGCCGGCGATCGTGCGCAGCAGGGTCGTCTTGCCCGAGCCCGAAGGCCCCAGCAGGGCCAGCAGTTCGCCGTCGGCGATCTCGAGGTCGACCTTGTTCAGCGCCGGATAGCGCCCGAACTTCTTTTCGACGGAGCGGATGGTGATGGTCATGGGCCGTTTAGTCCGTTCAGTGTCCGCCGCGCCCGCGCATGCCGGGTGCGCCGACCTCGAGCGCCGTCTTCAGCACCAGGGTCACCACGGCCAGCAGGCACAGCAGGGCCGCGACGGCGAAGGCGCCGACGAAGTCGTACTCGTTGTAGAGGATCTCGACGTGCAGCGGCATGGTGTTGGTCAGGCCGCGGATATGACCGCTGACCACCGACACCGCGCCGAACTCGCCCATGGCGCGGGCGTTGCACAGCAGCACGCCGTACATCAGGCCCCAGCGCACGTTGGGGGCGGTGACCCGCCAGAAGGTGTAGAGGCCCGAGGCGCCCATCGAGACGGCCGCCTCTTCCTCGCTGGTCCCCTGCTCCTGCATCAGCGGGATCAGCTCGCGAGCGACGAACGGAAAGGTCACGAAGACGGTCGCCAGCACGATGCCGGGCACGGCGAAGATGACCTTGATGTCGTTGTCGACCAGATACTCACCGAACCACCCCTGCAAACCGAAGATCAGCACGTAGATCAGGCCGGCCACCACCGGCGACACCGAGAATGGCAGGTCGATCAGGGTGATCAGCAGCGCCTTGCCGCGAAACTCGTACTTGGCGATCGCCCAGGCCGCGCAGAGGCCGAACACCGCGTTGAACGGCACGGCGATCGCGGCCGTGATCAGGGTCAGCTTCACGGCCGCCAGCGCGTCGGGATTGTTGACGGCGTCGAGCGCCGGACCGAGCCCCTTGCGCAGGGCTTCGACGAACACGGCCGCCAGCGGCAGGATCAGGACCAGGGCCAGGAAGGCCATGACCACGCCGACGATCAGAACCTTGGCCCAAGTCGGATCATCAACGGCGCGACGGTGCGAGACGGCAGCCATCAGTCGAACCTCCGCGCCCACGCCTGGATGGCGTTGATGACCAGCAGCATCGTGAATGAGACGGCCAGCATCACGACAGCGATCGTGGCGGCGCGGGCGTATTCGAACTGCTCCAGCTGGATGATGATCAGCAGCGGCGCGATCTCGGACTTGTAGGGCATGTTGCCCGCGATGAAGATCACCGAGCCGTACTCACCCACCCCTCGCGCGAAGGCCATGGCGAAGCCTGTCAGCCAAGCTGGGGCCAACGCCGGCAGAACGATCCGCAGAATGGTGTCGATGCGGTTGGCGCCCAGGCTGGCGGCGGCTTCCTCGACGTCCTCGGCCGCGTCGCGCAGGACCGGCTCGATGGTGCGGACCACGAACGGCAGGCCGATGAAGATCAGGGCGATGGTGACGCCGACCGGGTTGTAGGCGGCCTTGATGCCCAGCGGCGTCAGGAACTGCCCGACCCAGCCGGTGGGCGCGTAGAGCGTCGCCAGGGCGATGCCCGCCACCGCGGTCGGCAGGGCGAACGGCAAGTCGACCAGGGCGTTGACCATGGTCTTGCCCGGAAAGTCGTAGCGAACCAGGGCCCAGGCGGTCAGCACGCCGAACACCCCGTTGATCACCGCCGCCACGAAGGCGGCTCCGAACGTCAGGCGATAGGCGGCCATCGACCGTTGCGACGTGGCCACGGCCCAGAAGTCGGCCGGGGATTGGTGCGCGGCCTTCAGGACCACGGCGCTAAGGGGAATCAAGACGATCAGCGACAGCACCGTCAGCGTCACGCCCATGGTCAGGCCGAAGCCCGGAATGGCCGAACGCCTACGGAAAAGCGGCCGCTTACCCGGCTGGCGGGGCGGCGGAGCGGACGACCGGCGCACGGCGGTGTCGGCGGTCATCGTCTGATCGTCGTCCAGGATCCGGGCTCGCCACATAGCTCAAGGCAAAAATGAACGCGCCGGGACGGATAAGGGTCCCGCGGGCGTGGTGGAAACTGAGCCGCTTAAATCCCTACCTGGACAATGGGGCAAACGAGAAAAGGGTGGTGGGGGTGGGAGAAAAACTGGCGCGACCGGCTCTCCTCCAGGCAACGACCGGTGTGCTTGTCGTTTGAACGAGCTCACCCTAGGGTCAAGCTAAGCCGCCCGATCGGCGGCATGGAGGGGAAAGAATGAGTACGAACCGGTCGGGCCTCAGCGCCGACACCCAAGCCCTGATGCTGTTCGAATCCAGCAAGAAATCCACAGGTGTCGCCTATCTGCTGTGGTTCTTTACCGGCGGCGTCGGCGGTCACCGATTCTACATGGGTCGGACCAAGTCGGCGATCGGCATGATCGCTCTGACCATCTTCGGCTGGGCGACCCTGGCCGCCTTTGTCGGCGGCTTTTTCCTGGTCGCGCTGGGGATCTGGCTGATCGTCGACGCCTTCGCGATGCCCGGCTGGATCGCCGAGCACAACAACGCGCTGATGGCGCGGTTGAACAAGGCCGCCGGCCCTTCGGGCTCGGACGATGTCGCCGATCAGTTGGCCAAGTTCGCCGACCTCAAGGAAAAGGGCGCGATTACCGAGGAAGAGTTCGAAACGCAGAAGAAACGGATCATGGAGCAACTCAGCCCCAGCATCGTCACCGGACGCTGAGAGAGAAATCTCCACGAGAGAACCAGGCCTCGTTCAGCGACAGCTGGACGGGGCTTTTCTCTGTCATGCGTATTGAAAGTTGGTAGGCCGGGTGGGGTTCGAACCCACGACCATTCGATTAAAAGTCGAATGCTCTACCACTGAGCTACCGGCCCGCTCACGATCCGGCGGGGACCGGTGGAAGCGGCGCGGACCATAGTCGGCGGTCTTCCCCCTCGCAAGCATGGTTTCGCCGTTTTTCCGTTGGATGACGCCTAAGCTGTGGGCGGGTTAGGGTGAGTCATGCGTGGTACCTTGCTTTTGGCGGCTTTTTGCGGCGCGACCCTGGCCGGCGCGGCCTCCGCGCGGCAGCAACCGTCGCCGCCGTTGCTCGGCGCACCAGCCTCCACGCTCGCGAATGCTCCTCAGGATTCGCCCGTCCAGCCTATCGACCAGGGCCGAATCAAATCGACCTCCGAGGCCAATCGCGAAGGCATCACCGGGGCCATGCAGGCGCCGCTGCGAGACGTGAACATCGTCCGAACCAAGATCCCCCGCGTGTTGCTGGAGGCGATGGACGATCCTTATCAGCGCCCCGCCAGGGCCAGTTGCGACGCCCTGATCGCCCTGGTCCAGCCGCTGGACGTGGCCCTGGGCGAGGACATCGACCGTAATCCGCCGGGCGAGAACGAAGACCTGATGGACCGGGGCCGCAAGGCGGCCGGCGGGGCGGCCCTGGGCGCGGTGGCCAGCGCCGCCCAGGACATGATCCCGATGCGCGGCTGGGTCCGGAAGCTGACCGGGGCCGAACGCCACGACCGCCTGGTGCAGAGCGCCATCGCCTCGGGCGCGGTGCGTCGGGCCTATCTGAAAGGTTTGGGCGAAGCCCGCGGCTGCAATCCGCCGGCCACGCCCCAACACAAGCCGCCGGCCGAACCGCCGGTGGTCGATCCCGGCATGCCGCCGCCGCGCGATCCCTATGGTCCGCGCAAGCCGCGCTTCCCGATCAACAAGCAGGAAGCGCCGACCGTGCCTCAAGGACCCCGTTACTGAGGCAAGTGCCGGGCCGCGAACTCGCGGCGGAACTGCTCGAAACGCCCTTCCGCGATCGCCATGCGCATGGCGCCGGTCAGGGCCTGGAAGAAGGCGATGTTGTGCCAGGACAGCAGCACCTGGCCCAGGATCTCCTCGGCCTTGAACAGATGCCGCAGATAGGCCTTCGAATAGTCGCGGCTAGCCGGGCAGTCGCTGTCGGGGTCCAGCGGCGTGTCGTCCTCGGCGTACTTGGCGTTCTTCAGATTGATCGCCCCGTCCCAGGTCCAGGCCTGGCCATGGCGTCCCGATCGGGTGGGCAGGACGCAGTCGAACATGTCGACGCCGCGCGCCACGGCCTCCACCAGGTCGATCGGCTTGCCGACGCCCATCAGGTAGCGCGGGCGGTCCTCAGGCAGCAGGCCTGGCGCGTAGTCCAGCACCTCGCACATGGCCGCATGACCCTCGCCGACCGCCAGGCCGCCGATCGCGTAGCCGTCGAAGCCGATCTCGCGCAGTCGCTCCGAGGACTCCCGGCGCAGGTTTTCGAACGTCGAGCCTTGCTGGATGCCGAACAGGACCTGACTGTCGCGGGTCCCGAACGCGTTCTTCGAGCGCTGGGCCCAGCGCGCCGAAAGCTCCATGCCTTTGCGCGCCCTCGCCTCCTCGGCCGGCCAGGCCACGCACTCGTCCAACTGCATGACGATGTCGCTGCCCAGCAAGTCGGCCTGGATCTCGATCGAGCGCTCGGGCGTCAGCACGTGCTTGGAGCCGTCGACATGGCTGGAGAAGGTCACGGCCTCTTCGGTCAGCTTGCTGATGCCCGACAGAGACATGACCTGGAAGCCGCCGCTGTCGGTCAGGATCGGCTTGTCCCAGCGCATGAACTTGTGGAGGCCGCCGAGGCGATGCACCCGCTCGGCCGAAGGCCGCAGCATCAGGTGGTAGGTGTTGCCCAGGATGATGTCGGCGCCGGCGCTCTTGACCTGATCGACGGTCAGAGCCTTGACCGTCGCGGCGGTGCCGACCGGCATGAAGGCCGGTGTGTGGATGTCACCGCGCGGGGTCTTCAGCACGCCGGTGCGGGCCTTGCCGTCCGTGGCTTTGATCTCGAAGGGAAAGGCGGCCATCAGGAGGTCTCGTCTTTGAACAGCAGGCTGCCGTCCCCGTAGGAATAGAAGCGATAGCCCGTCGATATGGCGTGTTCGTAGGCCGCCCGCATCGTCGCCTGGCCGGCGAAGGCGCTGACCAGCATGAACAGGGTCGACTTGGGCAAGTGGAAATTGGTCATCAGCACGTCGGCGGCCCGGAAGCGGTAGCCGGGCGTGATGAAGATGGCGGTCTCGGTGGCGAACGGCCGTACGACCCCGTCTTCGCCCGTGGCGCTCTCCAGCAGACGCAGGCTGGTGGTGCCGACACAGACGATCCGGCCGCCGCCGGCGCGGACGGCGTTCAGGGCGTCGGCGACCTGCGCGCTCACCTCGCCGAACTCGGCATGCATCTTGTGCTCGGCGACCTCGTCGGTCTTGACCGGCAGGAAGGTGCCCGCGCCCACGTGCAGGGTCACGAAATGCAGTGAGACGCCCTTGGCCTTCAGGCGCTCCAGCAGGTCGGGCGTGAAGTGCAGGCCGGCGGTCGGGGCGGCGACCGAGCCGTCCTCGCGGGCGTAAACGGTCTGGTAGTCGGCGCGGTCGCGCTCGTCCTCGCCCCGCTTGGCGGCGATGTAGGGTGGCAGCGGCATGTCGCCGTGGCGGGCGATGCCGATGTCGAGGTCGGGGCCGGACAGGTCGAAGGCCAGGACCACCTCGCCGCCTTCGTGCTTCTCGGCGACGGTGGCGTCCAGGCGGTCGAGTTCGCAGGCCCGGTCGTCGCGTGAACCGAACGCCACGCGGTCGCCGACCTTCAATCGCTTGCCCGGACGCATGAACGCGCTCCAACGGCTGGGCGAAACGCGGCGGTGCAAAGTGGCCTCCACCGCCACGGGCGTGCCGTCGGCGCCGCCGGTCGTACGGCCCTCGCGCAGGCCGGACAGGCGCGCGGGGATCACCCGGGTGTCGTTGAAGACCAGGGCGTCGCCCGGACGAAGGAAGTCGGGCAGGTCGCGGACGACATGGTCGGCCAATTGGGAACCGGGCGGTGCGTCGGCACGCACCACCAGTAAGCGCGCGGCGTCACGGGGCTCGGCCGGGCGCAACGCGATACGGTCCTCGGGAAGGTCGAAATCGAAGTCGGAAAGGCGCATGGGCGGGCTTCAAGCGCACGATGAACCCGGAACGTCAAGACACACGCTGTCGGGCGAGCCCGGTGGACAACCTGGGCGGGATTATTCCATGATCGAGATAACGAGATTCTTCGGGGGAAGACCGCCATGAAACGCTTGCTTATCCCGGCGCTCGCGCCGTTGCTGCTGCTCGCCGCCTGCGAGCAAAAAGCCGCCGCGCCAGCCGCGCCCGCCGCACCGATCGAAACCAGAACCGTGGCGACGACGGTCGCCCCGGCCGCTGCGGAACACACCGCCGCCGGCTTTCAGCACGACCCGGCGGTCAACCTGGAGGGCTACTATTTCACCGAAACCACCGTGCAGGCTGGGAACTGGAAGCTGGTGGATCTGTCCATCCGCGACCAAGCCGCGTTCGGGACCTGGGAAGCGGGCCACTTGATGGACCCGGGCGGCCCCATCTTCCTGAGTTTCGAGGACGTCACCAGCCCGACGGCCGAAAACGAACTGGGCCAGACCTATCACAAGGTGAACTTCCGCCTCGAGCCGGGCGGCTACCGTGTCGACGGCAAACAGGTGTTGTTCCACGCCAAGGACCCGCGGCTCGG
Organism: Caulobacter sp. Root343; assembly: GCF_001425745.1. Taxonomy (GTDB): domain Bacteria; phylum Pseudomonadota; class Alphaproteobacteria; order Caulobacterales; family Caulobacteraceae; genus Caulobacter. The sequence continues at coordinate 1,031,613 of NZ_LMDF01000007.1, forward strand.
CGACGTGGTCCTGGAGCTCCGCCCGGACCTCGCCGCCTACAAGGCGGCTCGGGCTGCCGGTCCGAACGGTGGCCCGCTCAGGATCGTGTTCACGGGCAGCCTGCAGGTCGGCGCCGAGCGAATCCGCAACATCAGCTTCCTTTATCACCCCGGCGAATAGATCGCCCTGCCTCCGCCGCGAGGGCGTGCTATGGGCGGCTCATGCGCCTGATCGTCCAGCTTCTCAGTCTTCTCGTTCGCGGCACGGCCCTGATGCTGGGCCTGGTCGGCGCCGGCATGGCCATCGCCTGCCTGGGCGGCGCGTTCAGCGACCGCCTGGACGCCTTCACTCACGCCGCGCCGCTGTGGCTGATGATGGGCTTTGGCGCGGTCATCCTCGGCGCCTTGTTCGCGCGCGGCGGCGAGCGCTGGGTCATGGTCGGGCTCGGCGCGACGACCCTGGCCGCTTGTGCGGTGCTGATGCTGCCCGACCTTTGGGCCGCCTGGCGCTTCAAGCCGGCGACCGTGGCGGCCAGCGACCTGAAGGTGGTGCAGTTCAATATCTGGCACGAAAACCGTACGCCGGAGCAGAGCCTCGAATGGATCCTGGCGCAGGACGCGGATGTCGTTGTGATGGAAGAGGCCGGTGGCAACGCCATTCCAGTAGTCAGGGCCTTGAAGGAAGCCTACCCCTTCGCCTCATGCGACAAGGCCGGCCGGTGCGAGACTTGGATCTTCTCGCGCAAGAAGATGTTGGCCCGTGGTGGCGTGCCGATGGAAATGCCCTACCTCTCCGGCGCCTGGGCCACCCTGGCCGACGCCAAAGGCGCTTTCACCGTGGCCGGCGTACACTATACTTGGCCAATCCCGGCGGGCCCTCAGCAGGCTCAGTCACGCAAGCTGGTTCAAGCCCTCGCCCCGTTCGATCGCAAGAGCCTGATCCTCACCGGTGACTTCAATTCCACGCCCTGGTCATTCACGTTGAAGCGTCAGGACAAGGCTCTAGGTCTGCGTCGCTGGACCCGCGCCCTGGCCTCTTGGCCGGCCGGCAAGTTCTCACGCGTGATGGCCGCTCCCGCCCCGTTCCTGCCGATCGACCACGTCTACGCCGGCAGCGAATGGCGAGCGGTGAAGATCGAGCGCGGCCCGGCCCTGGGCTCGGACCACCGTCCGGTGGTGGTGACTCTGCGGCGAACCCAGAAATGAAAAAGGCCCCGGATCACTCCGGGGCCCTTCTGGTCTGTCGTCGTGTCCTTAGGCGTCGGCGGCGATCTTGGCGCTGACGATCTTGCCCGGCTGACGCGGCGGCTCGCCCTTCGGCAGGGCGTCGACATTTTCCATGCCTTCGACCACCTGGCCCCACACCGTGTACTGACGGTCCAGGAAGGTCGCGTCGTCGAACACGATGAAGAACTGGCTGTTGGCCGAGTTGGGGTCGGGCGTGCGCGCCATCGAGCAGACGCCCCGCACGTGCGGCTCGTCGTTGAACTCGGCCTTCAGGTCGGGCTTGTCCGAACCGCCGCGGCCGCTGCCCGACGGGTCACCGCCCTGGGCCATGAAGCCCGGGATCACGCGGTGGAAGACGACGCCGTCATAAAAGCCCTCGCGCACCAGTTCCTTGATCCGGGCGACGTGGCCCGGCGCCAGGTCGGGGCGAAGCTTGATCGTGACCGGACCGGTCTCGAGGGTCAGGATCAGGGTGTTTTCGAGGTCGGCCGACATGGTCTTCCTTTAGGGTGCGGAATGATTGATCGCGCTTCTAGCGCGGATTGCGCCCGCCTGTGAACCAAGTCGCGCCCGAAAACCGGAAAATGCTCAGCGAACCTCGACCGGCGGATCCATGTCGCAGACCGAAAAGTCCGCGCCTTTCAAGGCCCGCAGGCGCTTGGTTTCGGCGGCGAACCAAGGCCCCTTGGGATCGATGACGCGAACCTTGGGACGTTCGGCTTCGGGAATATCCGATAGAAGACGGACCTTTTGCATCAGGTCTTGCGGCGCCGGGACCGGCTCACCGGTCTTGATGGCTCGCACGGCGTCCAGGCCGCTGATCACCCGGCCGAAGGCCGTGTAGCGCTTGTCCAGCGACGGATAGGGCTGGCGCATCAGGAAGAACTGGCTGTTGGCCGAGTTGTTGTCCTCGTCGCGCGCCATGCCGAGGACGCCGGGGCAATAGGTTCCCCAGGCCGAAACCTTCTTGTCGCTGGTCATGTCGCTCCAGCTCCAGGCCTGGCTGACGACGGGCAGCGACTTCAGATAGCCGACCTCCAGGCCCGCCGGTGCGGCCATCGGGACAAAGCCCGCCTCGGCCGTGCGGCGGAAGGTGAACTCGGCCTTCAGGTTGGGCTTGTCCGATCCGCCCTCGCCCGTGTTGGTCGGATCACCGGTCTGGGCCATGAACTTGTCGATGACCCGGAAGAAGGTGCGGCCGTCGTAGACGCCTGCGCGGGTCAGCTCCTGCAGGCGCGCCACGTGGTTCGGTGCGACCTCCGGGATCAGCTCGACCAGCACGCGGCCCTTGTTGGTGTCGATCACCATCACCGTCTCGGGCGCCGGCGTCCGCCAATCCTGTTCGGAAGGCTTGGCCGAAACCGTCGCCGCGAGCGCGGGAGTCGAGATTGCCAGGCAGAGCCCGGCCAGAAGCGCGCGCGAGCGGGTCATGTCACTTCACCTGCCGTTATTTCACCTGAACCGGGACATCGACATCGCAATTGGTAAAGCCGGCGCCCAGCTCTCCCTGGCGCTTGGTCACCAGGGCCTTGAAGGCGGCCGAGCGGGTGTCCATCACCTGGACCGAGGGGCGCTTGTCAGCCGGCATGTCGGCCAGCAACTTGACGCTCAGCATCTTGTCCTGGGGATCGGGCACGGGCTCGCCGACCTTGATAGCCCGCACGACATCGACGCCCTGCAGCACACGGCCGAAGGCGGTGTAGGTCTTGTCCAGCGAGGCGTTGGCCTGGCGCATGAAGAAGAACTGGCTGTTGGCGCTGTCGGGGTCGCCGGCGCGGGCCATCCCCAGCACGCCGGAGCAGAAGTTGCCCCAGGTCGCCACCTTGCGGTCGGCGGTCATCACCGCCAGGGCCGAGGGCTGACTGGTCACCGGCAGGACGCCGACCCAGCCGGACTCGTTGGTTCCAGCCTTGAAGCTGGCGCCCAGCGGGGTGTCCGCGCCGCGGCGGAAGGTGAACTCTGCGGTCAGGTTGGGCTGGTCCGAACCGCCGACACCGGTGTTTTGGGGGTCGCCCGTCTGGGCCATGAAGTCGCTGATGACGCGGAAAAAGGTCAGACCGTCGTAGAAGCCGCTCTTCACCAGCCCCCGCACGCGCTCGATGTGGTTCGGCGCCGCTTGCGGATAGAGCTCTGCGATAATCCGGCCCTTGTTCGTCTCGACGACGATGACGTTGTTCGGATCCGGCGTGCGCCAATCGGAGACGGTCTGGGCCGAGGCCGCCTCAACGGAGGCCGTCATAGCGGCAAGCGCCAGGGCGGCGGCGGTCGTGGCGAGCTTCATCGAATTCCCCGAACAAATAGGTCGGGGTCGGGCGTAGAACGCCACGGCCTCCCCGACAAGTGCGGCGATGTTGAAGCGCAGGATTTCGGCCGGATAACGGCAGCGGTTGGAATGGGCCTCCGGGACGGCGCGGCGCCGTGGACTTCAACCGCGGCAGCGCCAGCCTTTTCAATGCTGAGCAAGCGGCCAAACGGTTCCAGCAGGCCCAAGGCGGAAATGTCTATGAGTGGGATTCCGAGAAAATATAGTTTTCACTCGCAATTCATTGATCGACGTGAGAGTATCCCTGTATCGACTTGCGCTTTGGCTTCGGTTGCTCTCCACGCTTGATCTTCGGATTGAGCTCCGGGCCTACCAAGAACCTCTCCGACATTTTGATCTCACGCACCGTTCGGCGCGTGCGAGCCTTCGCAATAAAAGAGATATTCCCATGAATACCGGCACCGTGAAGTGGTTCAATTCGACCAAGGGCTTCGGCTTCATCCAACCCGACAATGGCGGCCCGGACGTGTTCGTCCACATTTCGGCGGTCGAGCGTTCGACCCTGGGTTCGCTGCAAGAAGGCCAGAAGCTCAACTATGAGCTGGAGCGCGATCAGCGCAGCGGCAAGATGTCGGCGGGCCAGCTCCAATCCGCATAAGGCCAAGGCTCACGTCGGGGCCAGTGGCTCGGGACGTGGCTTAGGACAGGGGCGGCGGGCTTGGCTCGCCGCCTTTTTCACATTTCGAGGAAGGCGATGACCCCATCAACTATCGAGCGCGCCTACGCGCTCGCCCGCTCAGGCAAGTATGCAACCGTGGCCCAGCTCCAACAGCGGCTGAAAGAAGACGGCTGTCACGCCGTCGAAGCGCTTCTCGCGCCACGCTCCATCAAGAGCCACCTGGAAGCCATCTGTGCGGCGTCCTCGAGAGCGGCGCTCGTTCACGGCTGACGAACAACGCCCCTCCCCCACGACCGCAGAGGCGGGGCGAACGAACGAAGAGTGCAAGACCCCGTCCGCCGCCGCCGCCAAGACAGGCCGGATGCGCGGCGCGCGAAGGGGCGAAAGCAGAGTCCTAAAGCGGAGAAGAGCCCTCGGGCGAAGATCATGACCGTCCAGAACGACCTCGACCTGCCTCGCCTCATCGCCGATCTTCAGGCCCGGTCGATCATCCATCACCACATCATCATGCAGCTGGTCCGCCGCGAAGCGACGGCCTCCGGGGACACCCGCAAATACCTTTCAGGTCTTACGGATGACCTGACGAGGATCGCTGATGAAACACTCCCGCTCGAAGATACGCGCGCCGCCGCGATGAGCATGCGTGACTATCTCGACGATTTCCTCGTAAGGGCCGGCGCCTAGGCGACGCTCAACGTCCTAGCCAGCCGGCTAGAGAGCGCCACGAGCCGCTCAGCCCCGCTTCACCTTGACCAACAACTGCTCGGCCACGCCGGCCGGCACGAACTTGGAGATGTCGCCGCCCAAGGCGGCGATCTCCTTGACCAGACGCGAGGCGATCGCCTGGTGCCGTGGGTCGGCCATCAGGAACACGGTCTCGATCTCGCGGTCCAGCTGCTGGTTCATCGCCGTCATCTGGAATTCGTACTCGAAGTCGGCCACGGCCCGCAGGCCGCGGACGATCATCTGGGCGTTCACGTCCCGAGCGAAATGCATCAGCAGGCTCTCGAACGGCTTGACCTCGATCTGCGCGATCTTGGTCAGGTGCGCCGTCTCGCGCTCCAGGATGGCCACCCGCTCGTCCAGCGAGAACAATGGCCCTTTGCCGATGTTCACCGCCACCCCGATCACCAGCTTGTCGACCAGCTTCACGGCCCGCCCGATGATGTCGAGGTGTCCGTTGGTGACCGGATCGAAGGTCCCAGGATAAAGCCCGACCCGCATGCAACCCCCTGCTCTAAGGATTCGAGGGTTACAGGGTCTCTTCCGCCCCGCTGTCCTCGCCCTGGTTGTCGTCTCCGCCGGAATCGGCGAGGCGCTCGACGCTGACGACATGCTCGTCCTGCGCGGTGCGGAAGATGGTTACGCCTTGAGTATTCCGCGCCGCAACACGAATTTGCGAAACCGGCACCCGGATCAGCTGTCCCTGGTCAGTCACCAGAAGGATCTGATCGCTCTCGTCGATCGGGAACGAACCCACCAGGCGACCACCGCGCTTGCTCAGATCCTGGGCGGCGAGACCCTGGCCGCCCCGGCCCGTGCGGCGGAAATCATAGGCGCTGGTGCGCTTGCCGAAGCCTTCTGACGACACGGTCAGCAGGATTTCCTCGGCCGCGCCCAGTTCGGCGATGCGTTCCGGCGTCAGGGTGGTTTCGTCGCCGTCCTCTTCGCCCTCTTCCGCTCCGGCGGGAGCGTCGTCGCCCTCTTCGCCGGCGGCGCGCAACATGGCGCGCTGGTGCTTGAGGTAGGCGGCGCGCTCGGCCGGAGTGGCGTCGACGCTGCGCAGCACGGCCATGGAGATGACCTGGTCACCGTCGGCGAGCTTCACGCCACGCACGCCGGTCGAGTCGCGGCTGGCGAACACCCGCACCTCGTCCACCGAGAAGCGGATGCAGCGGCCGGCCGCCGTGGTCAGCAGCACGTCCTGGTCGCTGTTGCAGACGGCCACGCCGACGATGCCGTCGCCTTCGTCCAGCTTCATGGCGATCTTGCCGTTGCGGCGGACATCCACGAAGTCCGACAGCTTGTTGCGGCGCACGCTGCCCGAGCGGGTGGCGAACATCACGTCCAGGCCGCCCCAGGTGGCTTCATCCTCCGGCAGGGTCAGGATCGAGGTGATGGTTTCGCCGGTTTCGATCGGCAGCAGATTGACGAACGCCTTGCCGCGCGAATTGGCGACGCCCTGCGGCAGGCGCCACACCTTCATCTTGTAGACCTTGCCGCCCGAGGTGAAGAACAGCAGCGGGGCGTGGGTCGAGGCCGAGAACACGCGGGTGACGGCGTCCTCGGTTTTGGTCGCCATGCCCGACTTGCCTTTGCCGCCCCGATGTTGGGTGCGGTAGGCGGCCAGCGGCGTGCGCTTGACGTAGCCGCTCATGGTGACGGTGATCACCATGTCCTCGCGGACAATCAGGTCCTCGTCTTCCATGTCCGCGTCGCCGTCCACGATCTGGCAGCGGCGCGGAATGGCGAACTTCTCGCGGACCTCGACCAGCTCCTCGCGGACCACGGCCATGATGTTGGAGCGGTCGGACAACAGTTCGAGATAGCCGCGGATGGCCTCGGCCAACGCGGTGGCCTCGTTGCCGATTTCGTCGCGGCCCAGGCCGGTCAGACGCGACAGCGTCAGGGCCAGGATGGCGCGAGCCTGCTCGTCGGTCAGGCGGATCAGGCCGCCATCTTCCTTGAGGGTGCGCGGGTCGGCGATCAGCTCGACCAGCGGCAGCATGTCGCCGGCCGGCCAGGACTTGGCCACCAGGCGCTCGCGGGCCTCGGTCGGATCCTTCGACGAGCGGATGATATGAATGAATTCGTCGATATTGGCGACCGCGATGGTCAGGCCGACCAGCACGTGACCGCGGTCACGAGCCTTGCCCAGCTCGAACTTGGTCCGCCGCACGACGACTTCCTCGCGGAAGTCGATGAACAGCTTGACCAGCTGGTGCAGGCCCATCTGCTCGGGACGACCACGGTTCAGGGCCAGCATGTTGACGCCGAACGAGCTCTGCAGCGCCGTGAAGCGGTAGAGCTGGTTCAAGATCACTTCGCCCGAGGCGTCGCGCTTCAACTCGACCACGATGCGCATGCCGTCGCGGTTGGACTCGTCGCGGATGTCGGCGATGCCTTCGATCCGCTTCTCGCGGACCAGCTCGGCGATGTGCTCGACCAGATTGGCCTTGTTCACCTGATACGGGATCTCGGTGATGATGATGGCTTCGCGGCCGGCGCGGATTTCATCGACGCTGGCGACGCCACGCATGATGACCGAGCCACGGCCCGTCAGCAGCGCCTGGCGCGGGCCCGCGCGGCCGATGATCTCGCCACCGGTCGGGAAGTCGGGGCCGGGCACCAGGTCCAGCAGCTGGTCGGTGGTGACGTTCGGGTCGTCGATCAGCAGCAGGCAGGCGTCGATGATTTCGCCGAGATTATGCGGCGGGATGTTGGTGGCCATGCCGACGGCGATGCCGCCCGCGCCGTTGACCAGCAGGTTCGGGATCCGCGCCGGCAGGACGGTCGGTTCCTGCTCCTTGCCGTCGTAGTTGTCGGCGAAGTCGACCGTATCCTTGTCGAGGTCGGCCAGCAGCGACATGGCCGGCGGCGCCATGCGGCATTCCGTATAGCGCATGGCCGCGGGCATATCGCCGTCGACCGAGCCGAAATTGCCCTGGCCGTCGATCAGGACCAGGCCCATCGAGAACGACTGGGTCATCCGGACCAGGGTGAAGTAGATCGAGGCGTCGCCGTGCGGGTGATACTTACCCATCACGTCACCGACCACGCGGGCCGACTTCACGTACGGGCGCTCGGGCGTCTGGCCCTGCTCGTGCATCGAGAACAGCACCCGGCGGTGCACGGGTTTCAGACCGTCGCGCGCGTCCGGCAGGGCGCGGCTGACGATCACGCTCATCGCGTAGTCGAGATAGGAACGGCGGAGTTCGTCCTCGATATTAATCGGGGCGACATCCCCGCGAGAACCGTCGGCGGGGATCGTGGTGTGTTCGTCGCTCAAGGGAATTTTTCGCCGTCAGAATCGGACACGGAACAGTCTGAAACTGTTAGCATTGCGAGGTGGACGGCGCCACCTTTCCGGCCGTTTCATCCCCTGCTCTTGGCTTGAATCCGAAGGAAAAACGCATGATCCGCCTCCCCGCCGCGACTGCACTCGGCCTCGCCGCCCTGATCGCCGCCTCACCCGCCCTGGCCCAGACCTCAGCGACCGCCGTGGTCAAGACCGGCGACGGCAAGGACGCCGGCGTGGTGACGCTGACCGAGGCCCCGCACGGCGTGCTGCTGAAGCTGGAACTGAAGGGCCTGACGCCCGGCTGGCACGCGGTCCACTTCCATGAAAAGGGCGACTGCGGCGCGCCGGACTTCAAGTCGGCCGGCGCCCATGTCCATACGGCGGCCACCACGGTGCACGGCCTGCTGAACCCAGCCTCGAATGACAGCGGCGACCTGCCGAACGTGTTCGCGAACGCCGATGGCGCGGCCACGGCCGAGGCCTATTCGACCCTGGTGTCGCTGAAGGGCGCCGGCGGCCGTCCCGCCCTGCTGGACGCGGACGGCTCGGCGATCGTCGTCCATGCCAGCCCCGACGACCACAAGAGCCAGCCGATCGGCGGCGCGGGCGCGCGGGCGGCCTGCGGCGTGATCAAATAGTCTAGGCGGTTTCGGCCAAGGCCGCCTCGGCCTTGGCCCTGTTCTCGGTCAGGGCGACCAGGGCCACGCCGACCATGGTCGCCGCGCCGCCGATCAGGAGCTGGGTCGACAGCTTGTCGCCCAGGAACAGCACCCCGATCGTGCAGGAGACCAGCGGTGTCAGCAGGAAATACGGCGTCACGCGCCCGGCCTCGCGCCGCTGGACCAACCAGAACAGCAGGGCGCTGGCCCCGATCGTCGAGACCACCCCGGCGAACACCACGCAGACCCAGGCGATCGGCGGCGCGGCCTGCATCTTCCCGACCTGATCCGTCTCGAACACGGCTGACATGGCCAGCAGCGTCGGCGCGGCGACCAGGGCCGTCATGCCCTGCAGCTTCAGCGGCTTGATGCCGGGCGTCTTACGCACCAGCACCGTCGCCACGGCCCAGCAGGCGCTAGCGAAAACGATTAGCAGAATGGCTGGCAGGTCGCTGGCGCCGTGCGGATCCAGGCTCATCCACGCCACGCCCACGAAGGCGACGACGAGGCCCGCCACCGCTGGCGGCCGCATGGTCTCGCCCAGCATCCGCCAGGCGAAGATGGCCGTGAACGGGATCCAGAGCTGACTGGCCACCACCAGCGGGCTCAAGGCGTCGGCCATGCTGAACGCCACATAGATCACGCCGAAATGGATTGGCCCGGTCAGCAGCACGATGGCCAGCAGCTTCCGGGGTTCGGGAAACGGCGGCTTGATGAACGGGAACAGAAACGCCAACGCCGAGGCGAAACGTAGGCCTCCCATCAGCATCGGCGGCAGATAGGCCGTGGCCACCTTGGCGGCGGCGTTGTTGATCCCCCAGGTCAGGATGATCGCCAGGATGGCGAGATATTCCAGGACCGTGAGCGGAGACGACTTGGAGGACATGGCCGTGCTTGGACCAGACCCGGCCTCTCGGGTCAATCGACGCCGATCACCTTGCGGACGGCGGCTGTCAGCAGATCGAGATCGGCATCCGGTGTCGTGAAGGCGGGGGTTAGATAGACGACCTTGCCCATCGGGCGGACCCACGCGCCCAGCTCGGCGAACCGTGCGCAGAGGTCGCCCACCGACACGGGCCCGTCGAACTCCACGACTCCGATCGCGCCCAGGGTCCGCACGTCGACGACACCCTTCCCCGCCCGGCACGGTTCCAGTCCATCGGACAGCGCCGCCGAGACCCGCGCCACGTTCGCGGCCCATGCTCCGTCCTCGAACAGGTCCAGGGAAGCATTGGCCGCCGCACAGGCCAGTGGGTTGGCCATGTATGTAGGGCCATGCATCAGGGCCGCGTCCGGATCGTCGGACCAGAAGGCCTCGAACACCTTGCGCGACGCCACCGCCGCCGACAGCGGCAGGGTCCCGCCGGTCAGGGCCTTGGACAGGGTGACGATGTCCGGCTCGACCCCCGCCGCCTGCATGGCGAACAGCGTCCCGGTGCGGCCGAAACCGGTGAAGATCTCGTCGAAGATCAGCAGCAAGTCGTGCTTGTCTGCCAGGCGGCGCAGGGTTCGAAGCACTTCCGGCGGATGAAGGACCATGCCACCCGCGCCTTGGACCAGGGGCTCGACCAGGATCGCCGCGATCTCGTGGCCCCGCTGAGCCAGCAGGGCGTCCAGCGTGTCTTCGCTCTCCGCGTCTCGCGGCAGGTCGGCGATCACCTGGTCGGGCATGACGCCGGCGAACAGGCTGTGCATCCCCTCCTCCGGGTCGCAGACCGTCATGGTCGCCAGGGTGTCGCCATGATAGCCGCCCCGGAACGCGAGGAACTTGGTCCGCCCTTGAACCCCACGGTTGATCTGGAACTGCAGCGCCATCTTCATGGCGATCTCGACCGAGACCGAGCCGCTTTCGGCGAAGAAGACGTGATCCAGCTCGCCCGGCAGCATCTTCGCCAGACGCGCCGCCAGCCGATAGGCCGGCTCGTGGGCCAGGCCTCCGAACATCACGTGCGGCATCTTCTCGATCTGCTCGCGCAGAGCGTCGACGATGTGGGGATGGTTATAGCCGTGGCAAGCGGTCCACCACGAGGCCAGCCCGTCGACCAATTCGCGCCCGTCCGCCAGCACCAGGCGCGAGCCCCGGGTCGCCACCACCGGCAACGGCGGCCGCGCGGTCTTCATCTGACAATAGGGCCGCCAGACATGCGGGGCTCCGGCGGTCAGCCAGTTCAACTCAGTCATGACTGTTTCCGTTTGCGGACTCGGGGCGCCTTGCCTATGCCGCGCGCTTGAGCGCCGCAAAGGGAAACGACATGCAAAGCCTCGACGCCTTCGCCGGCGAGAAGCTGGCGGCCCTCGACGCCAAGAGCCTGCTGCGCCGCCTAAGGCCCACCCGCCGCCACGAGGGCGCCATGGTCGAGCGCGACGGAAAGCGGCTGATCTCGTTCTCGTGCAACGACTATCTGGGCCTGTCGCAGCATCCCGCCGTCCGCGCGGCCGCGGCCGAGGCGGCGCTGAACTACGGCGCGGGCGCGGCAGCCTCGCGGCTGGTCACCGGCGACCATCCGCTATTGAGCGACCTGGAAAAGCGCCTAGCCCGCTTGAAAGGGACCGAGGCGGCTTGCGTGTTCGGCTCCGGCTATTTGACCAATACGGGGGTGATTCCAACCTTGGTCGGGCCTGGCGACGCCATCTTCGTCGACGCCCTGGCCCACGCTTGCATCTGGGCCGGCGCGCAGCTGTCGGGCGCCAAGATCGTCAAGTTCGTCCACAACGACGTGGACGACCTAGAGCGCCTACTCGGGGCCGAGCGCCCGCTCGCCCGCAGAGCCCTGGTCGCGACCGACGGCGTCTTTTCGATGGACGGCGATATCGCCCCGCTGGACGTGCTGTCGGACCTGTGCGCGAGCTACGACGCGTGGCTGCTCAGCGACGACGCCCACGGGGTCGGGGTGCTGGCCGAGGGTCGTGGCTCGGGGGCCTTGTTCCCGGACGCGGACATCCCGCTGCAGATGGGCACCCTTTCCAAGGCGCTGGGTTCGTATGGCGGCTACCTGTGCGGCTCCCAGGCGGTGATCGACCTGCTGAAGACCCGAGCTCGGACGCTGGTCTACGCGACCGGCCTCCCCCCGGCTTCGGCCGCCGCCGCCCTGGCGTCGCTGGACATCATCGAGGCGGAACCCGCGTTGACCGTCCAGCCCGTCGCCAAGGCGCGCCTGTTCACCCGCCGCCTGGGCCTGCCGGATGCGGTCAGCCCGATCGTGCCGGTGGTGCTGGGAAGCGCCGACGACGCTCTCGCCGCTTCGGCCGCGCTAGAGGCGCAAGGTTTCCTCGTCGTCGCCATCCGGCCGCCGACGGTGCCCGAGGGAACGGCCCGCCTGCGCATCGCCTTCAGCGCCGCCCATGCCGACACGGATGTGATCCGCCTGGCCGACGCGATCGCGGATCTGCGCAGGGTCGCCGCGTGAGGGCCTTGTTCGTCGCCGGGACCGGCACGGATCTGGGCAAGACCCACGTCGCCTGCGCCCTGCTCGGAGCCGCTCGGGCGCAGGACGCGACGGTGGACGCCTTCAAGCCCGTGGTCAGTGGCTTCGATCCAAACGCGCCCGAAGTGAGCGACCCCGCCCGACTCGCCGCCGCCCTGGGACGGCCGCACGACTGGGCGCGGGTCTCGCCGCGTCGCTATCGCGCGCCGCTGGCTCCGAATCTCGCCGCACGGCTGGAAGGCGACACTCTGGCGATGAAAGACCTAGTCGCCGACTGCCGAGCTTGGCTGGCCAGCCGCGATGTCGGCCTCGCCTTGGTCGAAGGGGCCGGCGGGGTGATGTCACCGATGACCGACGACGCCACCAATCTCGACCTGATGATCGCCCTCGACCTGCCTGTCCTCCTGGTCGCCGGCAGCTATCTCGGCACGGCCAGCCACCTGCTGACCGCGCTGGAGGTGTTGCGGGCGCGAAGGCTGACGGTGGCCGCGATCGTGGTCAGCGAGAGCCTCGACGCGCCCGACTTGGGTCAGACGGTCGAGATGCTGCGGGCGTTCGAGCGAACCGCGCCGATCTTGGTGGCGGCGCGAGATGCGGACTGGGACGCGAGCGAACTGCTGGAACTGTTGCTCGGCTAAGCCCCTCCTCCGCTCTACTTCTCCAACCGCGCCACCAAGCTGGAGGTGTCCCAGCGATTGCCGCCCATGGCCTGGACCTCGGCGTAGAACTGGTCGATCAGGGCCGTGCTCTCGAGTTTGGCGCCGTTGCGGCTCGCCTCTTCCAGAGCGATCCCAAGGTCCTTGCGCATCCAATCGACCGCGAAGCCGAACTCGAACTCGCCACGCGCCATGGTCGGCCAGCGGTTTTCCATCTGCCACGACTGGGCCGAGCCCTTGGAGATGGCGGCCAGGACGTCATCGGTCGGCAGGCCGGCGCGCTTGGCGAAATGCAGCGCCTCGGCCACGCCTTGGACGACGCCGGCGATGGCGATCTGGTTGCACATCTTGGTCAGCTGGCCGGCTCCGACCTCCCCCATGCGGCGGACGGCCTTGGCGTAGACCTCGATCACCGGAAGAACGCGGTCGTAGGCGGCCTGATCGCCGCCCGCCATGATGGTCAGCTGGCCGTTCTCGGCGCCGGCCTGGCCGCCGGACACCGGGGCGTCGACGAAGGACCGGCCGCCCTTGGCCACCAATTCCGCCATTTCGCGGGCCACCGTGGCGGAGGTGGTGGTGTGGTCGACGATCACCGCGCCCTCCGCCAGGGCCGGCAGGGCCTGCGCCACGACGTCGCGGACGTCGTTGTCATTGCCCACGCAGAGCAGAACGACATCCGCGCCGGCCACGGCCTCGGCGATGGTCTCGAAGGCTTGCCCGCCATGCTTTTCAGCCCAGCGCCGGGCCTTTTCCGGGCTGCGATTGTAGACGGCGACCTCGTGGCCGGCGGCCTTCAGGTGGCCCGCCATCGGAAAGCCCATCACGCCCAGGCCGATAAACGCCGTCTTCATGCCGCTGCTCCACAAAATAGGGTGTGGGATTACGCGTCTCGCGCGGTCTTCGGCAACCCCATCTTAACGTCCTTTGGGCAGGTTGCGACCTTACGGTTAAGCAGGCTTAAGCACGATGGCGGTCAACAGCGAACAGCCGATCATCATTAAGAAGATCAAGAAGAGCAGCGGCGGTGGGCACCACGGCGGCGCTTGGAAGGTCGCCTATGCCGACTTCGTGACCGCGATGATGGCCTTCTTCCTGCTGATGTGGCTGCTGAACACGACCAGCCCCGAGCAGAAGCAAGGCATCGCCGACTATTTCGCGCCAGCCTCGATCTCGTCCACGACGAGCGGCTCGGGCGGCATCCTGGGCGGCACCTCGCTGGGCGACGATGGCGCCAAGGCCGACGGCAAGATGTCGGTGATCCAGCAGATGGCGCCGGAAGCCCCGAACGACGTCGACAAGGACGGCCAGAGCACCAATACCGCCAGCCTCGACTCCGCCAGCGAGCAGGCCCTGCGCGACGCCTTGGCCAAGAAGGAGCAGGACAGCTTCGCCTCGGCCGCCCAGTCGCTGCGCCAGTCGTTGCAAGACATGCCCGAACTGGCCGAACTTTCGAAGCAGATCCTGATCGACCAGACCCCGGAAGGCCTGCGGATCCAGCTGGTCGACCAGGAAGGCCGGGCGATGTTCAAGGAAAACTCCAAGGAGCCGAACGACCGCGCCCGCATCCTGCTGCGCGCCGTCGCCAAGGTGATCACCCAGCTGCCGAACCGCGTGACCATCTCGGGCCACACCAGCGCCAACGCCTTCGGCAAGAAGCAGGACGGCGACTGGGCCCTGTCGGCGCAGCGCGCCGACGCCTCGCGCCAGGTCCTGCGCGGCGCTGGGGTCGACGACGACCGCATCTATCAGGTGTCCGGCAAGGCCAATTCCGAGCCCCTCTACGCCGACGATCCCACCCTGGCCGGCAACCGCCGGATCTCGATCATCCTGTTGCGTGAAAAGCCCGTCCTGCCAGATGGCCTGTAACGGACGGCCTGTGACCGTTAGCCGCGCGAGCCCTCCGTTGAGCTTGCGCAACTGAACGGTATGCCCCCTAATCTCGTTCAGGGCAGACGGTGAGCTGAAAGGGGCCAGGGCTAACGTGACGCAGCATTTTCCGACGCGACAGCTTCGGTTCTTCCTGACGGCGCCCACGCCATGCCCGTACTTGCCCGGTCGCGAGGAACGGAAGGTGTTCGCCCACCTGCCGCTGTCCGACGGCCCCACGGTCAATGACAGCCTGACCCAGGTCGGTTTCCGCCGCTCCCAGAACATCGCCTATCGCCCCGCGTGCGAGACCTGCCGCGCCTGCCAGTCGGCCCGCGCGCCGGCCGCCGACTACGTGCTGTCGCGCTCGGAACGGAAGATCCTGAACCGAAACGACGACCTTGAACGTCACCTGGTCGAGGCCGAGGCCACGCTGGAGCAGTTCGAGCTGCTGCGCCGTTATCTGCTGACTCGCCACGCCGACGGCGGCATGGCCGAGATGACGTGGCCCGACTACGTGGCCATGGTCGAGGACACCGCGGTCCGCACCCACCTGATCGAATACCGCCGCAAATCTGAAGATCGCGGCCCCGGCGACCTGGTCGCCTGCGTACTGGTCGATGTCCTCGCCGACGGCTTGTCGCTGGTCTACAGCTTCTATCAGCCTGACCAGGTCCGCCGCAGCCTCGGCTCGTTCATCATCCTGGACCACATCGTCCAGGCCCAGCAGGGCGGCCAACCCTATGTCTATCTCGGCTACTGGGTGCCGGGCAGCGAGAAGATGGCCTACAAGGCGCGCTTCTCGCCGCTGGAGATCCTCAAGCCCGGCGGCTGGTCATTGATGTCGGCCCGCGAGCGCGGCGCTCGCCCGCCCAGCATGCGCGGCGGCGCCAAGGACGGGTGCGACCTGCCGATGAGCGACGCCGAGCCGGCCGAAATCGAGGACCTCGAGTAGAGCCCGCGCCCCTATCGCGCGAAGCTGACGCCCCCGTCCACCGTCACCGCCGAACCCATCACGTAGTCCCCTGCCCGCGAAGCCAGGTAGATGGCCGCGCCAGCCATGTCCTCGTCCTCGCCGATACGACCCGCCGGGATCGCCTTGGCGACCGCGTCGGCGTGGTCGCGGGCGACCTTGTTCATGTCCGAGGCGAAGGCGCCGGGCGCGATGCAGCTGACAGCGATGTTGTCGGCGGCCAGGCGCAGGGCCATGCGCTTGGTCATGTGCAACAGGCCAGCTTTCGAAGCGCCGTAGGGATAGGTCTCGTCCTTGGTCACCGACTGGCCATCGATCGAGGCGATGTTGATCACCTTGGCGACACGGTCCTTTCCCGCGGCGCGCAGCTGGGCGATCAGGGCCTGGGTCAGGAAGAAAGGCGTCTTCATATTGAGGTCGACGGTCTTGTCCCAGCCGGCCTCGGGGAACTCGTCGAAGGTCGCGCCCCAGGCCGCGCCGGCGTTGTTGACCAGGATATCGAGCTTGACTTCGCGTTCCTTGATCCGGTCGGCCAGGCCCTGGATGCCCTCCATGGTCGAGATGTCGCCCGGCAGGGAAATGCATTCGCCGAACTCCGACAGGGCCTCGGCGGCGGCGTCGCACGCGGCGGTCTTGCGGGCGGTGATGTAGACGCGCTTGGCGCCGTAGACGAGGAAGCCCTTGGCGATCATCGCGCCGATACCGCGCGAGCCGCCGGTCACGAGCGCGACGCGGCCTTCGAGCGAGAAGAGATTCTGCATGGTCGTGGTGTCCTCTAGAAGCCGCGCGCGGCGGCCAGGGCGCCGAGGCGTCCGGTGATGTCGTGGAACTGGGCGACGGTCTCATCGATGATGTTCTGGGCTGTCTTGATCGCGTCGATCAGGCCCGCGGTCTGGCCGGCCAGCGCGGGCGCGGCCTCCATGTCGCCGCCGAAATAGACCTTCAGGATGTTCTTCAACACGTCGGGCGGCATGACGCCGGCGTCGAAGATCTCCTTCGTGCGCTCGGACTTGAGCGCCCGGATGCAGGGGCTGGCCTTCTTGTTCAGGACCCAGGTGCCGGTCTCTTTCGCCCCCGTGATCGCGGCCTTGTAGTTGTCGTGCACCGGGCTTTCGGCCGAGCTGACGAAGCGGGTGCCCATCTGGATCGCCTCGGCCCCCAGCGCGAACGCCGCCGCCATGCCGCGTCCGTCACAGATGCCGCCGGCCGCCACCAGGGGCACGTCGACCCTGGCCCTAATCGCCTGCAACAGGACGAGGGTCGAGACCTCCTCGGGGTTCTTGAAGCCTCCGCCCTCGGCGCCCTCGACCACCAGGCCATCCACGCCGGCCTCGACGCATTTGACGGCCGCGTCGAGCGTCGGAACGGCATGGTAGACGACGATGCCGGCGTCCTTCAGCGGCCCCACGAACTTGGCCGGACTGCCAGCCGAGGTCGTCACGAACTTGACCCCGCTCTCGCAGACGAAGCGCAGCATGGAGTCGTCGCGCAGGAACAGGATCGGCAGGTTCACCCCGAACGGCAGGCCGCTGTCGGCCATCTTGGCGATCTCGGCCTTGCAGTTTTCCGTCTCGCCCGAGGACGTCTCGATGATCCCCAGGCCGCCGGCGCGCGAGACGGCGCTGGCCAACGGATAGCGGGCGATCCAGCCCATCGGGGCCTGGATGATCGGGTACTTCGCGCCCGTATGGGCCAGGACGCGGTTCATGGGATCAGCAGCACCCGGCCGACAGCCTGGCGGCTCTCGATATAGGCGTGTGCGGCGGCGGCCTCGGAGAGCGGGAAGGTCCTGTCGATCACCACCTCCAGCTCGCCCTTGGCGGCCCGGTCGATCATGTCCTGGATCATGTCGTGGACTCGGTCGGTCATGATCTCGGCCCCAAGGAACACGCCGGTTAGGGAGCGATTGCCGCCCATCAACGACGAGACGTCCACCTTCATCGGCTCGCGTCCGGCGTTGCCGACTAGCGAAACCCGGCCACGATAGGCCAACGCGCCGAGACTGCCCGCCAGAGTGGCCCCGCCAACCGGATCGACGACGAGGTCGACGCCCTTGCCGCCGGTCAGCTTCATCACCTGTTCGACGAGATCGTCGCGGCTGTAGTTGATCCCGTGGTCCATGCCGAACACCTTCAGACGTTCCAGCCGCTCGTCGCTGGAGGCCGAAGCCAGGACGGTGGCGCCCGCTTGCTTGGCCAGCTGGATAGCGGCGATGCCCACGGCGCCCGCCCCGGCCTGAACCAGCACGGTCTCGCCGGCCCTCAGCCGTCCCGCACCGAACAGGCACTCGTGCGCCGTGCCGAACGGCACCGGGATGGCCGAGGCTTTGTGGATGTCGAAGCCATCGGGGATCGGCCAAGCGTTACGGGCCGGAACCGCGCGCAGCTCGGCGTGCGAGCCGAAAGCGTTCACGGTAACGACCCTGGTCCCGACCTTCAGGTGGCTGACTTCCGCCCCTACCTCGACGATCTCGCCGGCCGCCTGATAGCCGACGATGTGCGGGCTGCCGGCCATCTGCCCGCCGCCGCGATTGAGCGTGTCGCCGCCTTCGATACTGACGGCCTCGACACGGATCACCACGCCCTGCGGATGGACGATGGGATCAGGAACATCCTCGTAGCGGAAGACGTCCGGCGCCCCGGTCTCATAATAGACAGCGGCCTTCATGGCGTTTCTCCCTGTTATTCTTGTTGGCCGTAGAGGCTATTTCTTGGGGTCGACCAGCGCGTCGTAGACGAGCCTGGCGCTGTCCTTGTCGATATCCTTGATCGCCGGATCGCCCTCCCTGTTCAGGACGTGGATCATGCCCAGGAAGAAGAGGTCGTTCTTAGGATCGATCCAGAACCAAGTGCCGGCCGCGCCGCCCCAGCTATAGGTCCCCTCGCCCTGCGGTCCGGCCTTGGCGCTGTCCAGCACCACGGCGAAGTCGAGGCCGAAACCCCTGCCCCGCCCCGTGTTGAACGGCGGGACATCGGAACTCATGATCGCGTCGCCGAGCATGTTGGTCCGCATCAGCTTGACGGTCTCAGGCTTGAGGATGCGCTTGCCCTCCAGTTCGCCGCCGTTCAGCAACATCTGGGCGAAGCGGGCATAGTCGGCGTTGGTCGACACCAGGCCGCCGCCGCCCGAGGCCAAGGCGGGCGGCTTGGAAATGTCCAGCACCATGAAGCCTTCCGCCGGAACCAGCTTCTGGGCCTTCGGCGCCCAAACGTAGAGCGAGGCCAGGCGATCGGTCTTCTCGGCGGGCAGCCAGAAGCCGGTGTCGGTCATCTTCAGCGGCGCGAAGATGCGTGACGTCATGAATTCGCCCAGCGATTGGCCGGACAGCTTCTCGACGATCAAGCCCTGGATATCGACCGAGACGCTGTACTTCCAGCGCGTTCCCGGCTGGGCCGCCAGCGGCAGGGCGGCGATCTTCTGGACGAACTCCTGGCTTGATTTGGCGCCCAGCACGCCCGTGTCGACATAGGCCTTGTCGATCGGATTGTCGGGATTGAGGCCATAGGCGAAGCCGCCCGAATGGCTCATCAGCTCGCGCATGGTCGGCGGGCGGTCGGCGGGGACGGTGTCGAACGAGCCGTCGGCATTGACGCCCTTGAAGACCCGCAAGGACGCGAACTCGGGAATGTACTTGCTGACCGGGTCGTCCAGCTTCCACCTGCCCTCTTCGTAGAGGATCATCATCGCCACGCCCGTCACGGGCTTGGTCTGGGAATAGATGCGAAAGATCGTGTCCTTGGTCATCGGCGGGCTGTCGAAGCCCCTCCGACCATGGGCCTCGAAATTCACGACCTTGCCGTGGCGGACCAGCATGGTGGTGACGCCGGGCAGATGACCGGTATCGACCAGGCCCTGCATGTGGGCGTCCAGTTTCCTGAGACCCTCGGCCGAAAAGCCGGCGCTTTCCGGTGCGACCGCGGCGATCGCCGCCTTGGGCTTGGCCAGGGCTACGGAAGAGCCGCCCCCGAGCAGCGTCGCGGCCAAAGCCGCCGCGACCAATTTGCGAAGCACCAACACGCCCTCCCGAACAGATGTTTGAGGTGACCTTAAAGCGCGCGTCCTCCCGTTGAAACCCGTTTTTCAGCGGCCGGCGCAACATCCGCCTCGGCCCCGAAGGTTACAGCTTTTTCATGCGCGGACGGGTTGATCGAACGGCGTTCATGTATATTTTTTACTGCACAAGTGATTACGAAATACAGGGAGCGGCGCCGTCATGTCCACGATCGACAATCTGGTCGCGATCTACCGCAACGTTCATCGGCTGCCGACGAACTCGGATCTACCGGCCAACGCCTGGACTCAGCTGACTCTGATGGCGCAAGGCATCGACATCGCGCGCGGCGGCCAGGTGGCCGGCGACGGCTGGACCTACGCCAGTGCGGTGAGCTGGATCCAGGACAGCGCCAAGGCCACGACCGAGGTGGCGGTGATGTCCTACGGATTCCTGGTCGACACCGCCCTTGGGACGGCTGGATTGAACTACCTGGTCTCGGCGACAGGCGGCAATCCGAACAGTCTGAACAGCGCGTACTATGCGGGTTTCAACTTCGGAAATCGCTACATCAACTTCGCAATGAACCTGATCAAGTACGGTGAAGGTCGCGACGCCTTCATCGCCGCGTATGGCGAGAACGGATCGCCCATCAACACCTTCCAGAAAACCTATCTGAAGCTGTTCGGCGTCGAGAAGTCGCTGGACGAAATCCTCGCCATCTTCAGCGAGCCCGTGCCGGACGGCCATGGCGGAACCTATGCCCGCCTCGCCTATTTCGAAGCGATCGGCGGCGACGGATCCTTCGGGATCGGCACGCGCGCGGCCATGGTCGGCTGGCTGCTGGCCGAGGCGGTGAAAGCCGACAAAGGCCCCTACGTAGAGGCCATGCATGCCTACCTCGCTGACGTCGGCTTGGACGGCGAGGCGACGGCGCTGCCGGGTTTCCTCTCGACCTATGGCAAGGGCGGCGACCATGCGCCGGGCGGCGTCGCCGATCCGGGCCTGCCCGGCGAGACCGCACGCTTCGCTCACGACTGGAATGTCGACGCCTTCAATCAGGAGCCCGACGACAATACCCACGTGCTGGCCAGCGACGGCAACGACGTGATCAAGCCGGTGATCGGCGACCAGGGCGGTCTCGACGCCAATCGTCATATCCGCACCGCCGCTGGCAACGACATCGTCGTCGTCGACAACGGCGTCATGCGCGGCCTCATCGACACCGGAGCCGGCAACGACTCCGTCTTTCTCGAGAAGTTGGACGGGCGGGTCATCACTGGCGCGGGCCACGACAAGATCGATATCGGTTCTTTCGCCGACCTGCATCTGACCAGCGGCAAGGCGACGAGCATCGCCGTGATCGAGGACTTCCAGAAGGGTTTCGACCAACTGGGCTTCGCCGGCGCGGTCGGCCTCGGCGAGAAGAAGCAGCTCTTCTTCATCACCACCGCCACGTTCGACGACGCCCTGACGGCCTATGCCGGCCTGACCGCCGCCAACAGCAATACCGTCTTCGAATGGAACGGCGACACCTACGTCTTCCACCAGAACGCCACGCTCGGCGTCGATGCGGGCGACGGTCTGATCAAGCTTGCCGGCGTCACCGGCCTGACCGTCGGCAAGGGAGCCGACGCGGCCGACATCCTGTTCGCGGCCTAGAACTTCAGCCCTTCTAGGATCGTGAAGGAGCTCCCCTCGCCTGCGCGGGGGGAGCTTTTTCTCGGCGTGCTAGCGGGATGCGGTCTTGATGGGCGGCTTGGCCGGCTGCTGACCGGGGACCACCAGCGGCGGCCGTTCCAAAGCCTGGTAGACCAGGGTGCGCGATTGGGCGTCCAGGCCCGGACCGACTCCGCCCAGGCGCTGGATCATGCCGACGAAGAACAGGTCGTTGACCGGGTCGATCCAGAACCAGGTGCCGGCGCTGCCGCCCCAGCTGACCGTGCCCGGCCCCACGGGCGCGCCCGAGGCGGCCGGATCGACGGCCACGGCCATGTCGAGGCCATAGCCCATGCCGGCGGCGAACGGGAATGGCTTGGGTCCCGGCTTCAGCACGCCCGCCGTGCCGTTGGTGGTGACCACGAAGCCGGGTGGCAGATGGTTCTGGGTCATCAGGGCCACGGACTCGGGCCTGAGGATCCGGATACCGGAAAGCTCACCCTTGTTCAGGATCATCTGGGCGAAGCGGGCGAAGTCGCCGGCTGTCGAGACCAGCCCGCCACCGCCCGAGGGCGCGGCCGGAAGCTTGCTGACGTCGCGCCACGCCCCTTCGACGGCCGGGACCAGTTTGCCCGTCTGCGGATCGGCGTCATAAAGCGCCGCCAGCCGTCCCAGCTTCTGTTCGGGCACGTAGAAGGCGGTGTCCCTCATGCCGAGCGGCGCGAAGATATGCTCTTCCATGAACACCGGCAGGCTCTCGCCGGAGAGTTTCTCGACGATATAGCCCTGGATGTCCGCCGCCACGCTGTAGCGCCACAGCTGCCCTGGCTCGGAGAACAGCGGCAGGCCGGAGACTTTCTGGACCAGATCGTTCAGCGACGCCGACTGCAGCACGCCGGCTCGGTAATAGGCTTGGTCGGCCGGGCTGTTGGGATCGTCGGCCAAGCCATAGGCGAAGCCGGCCGTGTGGGTCATCAGCTCCCGCATCGTCGGCGAGCGCGAGATCGGGGCCAGGATCGGCTGGCCGGCCGCGTCGACGCCATTGGCGATGCGCAGATTGGCGAACTCGGGCACGTACTTGCTGATCGGGTCGTCCAGCTGCCAGAGGCCCTGCTCGTACAGGATCATCATCGCCACGCCGGTGACCGGCTTGGTCTCGGACCGGATGCGGAAGATGGCGTCGAACGGCATCGGCTCGGCGCCCAGGGCGCGGTGGCCGAAGGCCTTGGCATGGACGATCCGGCCGTGCCGGGCCAGCAGGGTCACGCCGCCGGCGATCTGGCCGTGGTCGACCATCGCCTGCATGTGCTCGTCCAGCCGCTTCAAGCGCTCGGCGCTGACGCCGGCCTCCTCGGGCTTGGCCCTGGGCAGGGCCAGAACGGGCGTGGCGGCGACGGCCGCGAAGCCGAAGACGCAGGCCAGCAGGCTCAGCGCGCGGCGACGCAGCCGTCCCGTCCTCATTTCGGCTTGAACCGCTTGCTGGTCGGGAAGCCCTTGGGCGCCAGCTTGCCGGCCCCGGCGCGACGGCCGGCCCATTCCTTCCACTCGGCCCATTCACGGCGGCGGCCGGCGGTGTCGATCCAGAAGGCTCCGGTCTCGGCGTTGAACGACAGGCCGTCGCGCAGGCCGCCTTCGCGATAGGTCTGCAGCTTGACGCCCTTGCCGCGCGGCATCTCAGGCAGCTCCTCCAGCGGGAAGATCAGGATCTTGCCGTTGTCGCCGACCACGGCGAACTGATCGCCGACGGCCTCCAGGCAGAAGGCCGCGCCGGCGGCGTCGACGTTCAGGACCTGCTTGCCGGCCTTGCGGTTGGCCAGGGCTTCTTCCTCGGGCATCAGGAAGCCGTAACCCAGTTTCGAGGCCAGAATGCGTTTGCGGCCGGCCTTGAACGGGAAGACGTCGATGATCTTCACCTTGTCGTCCAGCTCGATCATCATCCGCACCGGCTCGCCATGGCCGCGCGCGCTGGGAAGCTTGTCGCAACCCAGCGTGAAGAAGCGGCCGTCGCTGGAGAAGATCAGCAGCTTGTCGGTGGTCTCGGCCGGCACCAGGAAGCCCAGCTTGTCGCCTTCCTTGAACTTCAGCTCGGACGGGTCTTCCACCTTGCCCTTGGCGGCGCGGATCCAGCCTCGCTCGGACAGGATGATGGTGATCGGCTCGCGGACGATCAGCGCTTCGATCGCGGCGTCGGCGTCGACGACCGGGGCGTCCTCGAAGATCGAGCGGCCCTTCACGCCCGTCGGACGGGCCTTGTCCAGCGGATGCTTGATCTTCAGCAGCGAGGCGCGGACCTCCGACAGACCCACGCCGACCAGCTTCCACTGCTTGGCGTCGCTGGCCAGCATGGCCAGGATCCCGTCGCGCTCTTCCACCAGTTCGGCGTGTTCGCGGCGGATCTCCATCTCTTCCAGCTTGGCTAGTTGGCGCAGGCGGGTGTTGAGGATGGCGTCGGCCTGGATGTCGGAAAGAGCGAAGGCCTCGATCAGCTTTTCCTTCGGCTTGTCCTCGTAGCGGACGATCCGAATGACCTCGTCGAGGTTCAGATAGGCGATCAGCAGGCCGTCCAGGATGTGCAGACGGGCTTCGATCTTGGCCAGGCGGTGGCGAGCCCGGCGGGTCAGCACTTCGCGGCGGTGAGCCAGGAAGGCCATCAGGGCCTGCTTGATGCCCATGACGCCCGGCGTGCCGCGCGCGTCCAGCACGTTGATGTTGACCGGGAAACGGCTTTCCAGCGCGGAGAGCTTGAACAGGCTCTCCATCAGCACTTCGGGTTCGACGTTCTTGGACTTCGGCTCCAGGACCAGGCGGATGTCCTCGGCGCTCTCGTCGCGGACGTCGCCCAGCAGGGCGGCCCTCTTGCTGTCGATCAGGTCGGCCAGTTGCTCGACCAGATCCGACTTCTTCACCTGATACGGAATCTCGGTGACGACGATCTGGTAGGTGCCGCGACCGGTGTCTTCCTTCTCCCACTTGGCCCGGATCCGCACACCGCCGCGACCGGTCTCGTAGGTTTCGAGCAAGGACGCACGGCCCTCGACGATCACACCGCCGGTCGGAAAGTCTGGCCCTGGGACCTTTTCTAGAATCTCTTCGGTCGTGGCGTCGGGATTGGCCAGCAGCAGGTGGCAGGCGTCGATCAGCTCGGCGGCGTTGTGCGGCGGGATCGAGGTGGCCATGCCGACCGCGATGCCCGACGAGCCGTTGGCGAGGAGGTTCGGGAAGCCAGACGGCAGGACCAACGGCTCCTCGTCCTGGCCGTCATAGGTCGGCTTGAAATCGACCGCGTCCTCGTCGATGCCGTCCAGCAGAAGCGTCGCCGCCTCTGTCATCTTGCATTCGGTGTAGCGCATGGCCGCGGCGCTATCGCCGTCGATATTGCCGAAGTTGCCCTGCCCCTCGACCAGCGGGATGCGCTGCGAGAACTCTTGGGCCAGGCGGACCAGGGCGTCATAGATCGACTGGTCGCCGTGCGGGTGGAAGTTACCCATCACCTCGCCGACCACCTTGGCGCATTTGCGCGCCGCGGAGTCGGGGTTCAGGCGCATGTTGCTCATCGCGTACAGCACGCGACGGTGCACGGGCTTCAGGCCATCGCGCACGTCGGGCAGCGCCCGCGAGCCGATGGTCGAGAGCGCATAGGCCAGGTACCGCCGCGACAGGGCTTCCGTCAGCGGTTCGTCGAGGATGCGATCGCCGTCGTCGGGACCGCCGGGAGGAAGGACAGGCTTGTTCATCGAGGGGATTCGTTACTCCGGGTAACGACCCTAGCAGAAATTCGCCCGGCGATTCGACAGGCAGGCCTCAACCATCCCCGGTTTTCCGGCGTTCGGGCCCCTTCGCGCTGATCCTGCGCTTCGGCGAGACCTCCTAGAGCCGACCCGCTTCGGTCAGGCGGTCCATCAGCCAGACCCTGGCGGGCGGCAGCGGCCGGTTCAGCGGGCCGAACACGAACTGCTCGAGGAAATGGCCGGTGATGTCGAGGCCGGCCTTCACGTCCCCCTCGGTCAAGCCGCCTTGCGAGGACAGCATGAACGGCGGCAGCGGCAGCAGCTTGTCGTGATAGGGTCGCCCCGCGTCGCGGCTCACGGCCCGGCCGGTGCGCGGGCTGACATAGACGAGGTCGTCGAAGCTCCCGGTCGCGGCGCATTTCGAGAGGTCCAGGCCAAAGCCCAGCTCCTGCAGCAGGCCCGCCTCGTAGCGAACATAGACGGCCGGCCAGATGTCGGGGACTTCCAGCACCCGGATAAGGGCCTCCAGGGCATGGAAGGCGCCAGGGTGGGCTTCGCGCTCCGGCAGCGCGGCGGCGGCCACGGCGGCGGCCGCTGACAGGCCCGCCAGCGCCAAGCGGTCGTCGAACAGCGACGAAGGTCCCTCGCCCATCGGCTCCAGGCTGGCCGAGCCCAGTTGCTCCGAAACCCGGGCGCGATAGCGAGCGATGACCCGCGCGCCCGGTTGCAGGAAAGGCTTCATCCGCCGCGAGGCCGCGCCGGCCACATGGGCGACGAACTTGCCGCGATCTTGCGTCAACAGCTCGACGATCGCCCCCGTCTCGCCATGCGAGCGGGCCGAGAGGACGTAGGCTTCGTCCTCCCATTCCATGCTCAAGCGGACGTTCCCCAGGCCACGACCTTTTCCAGCACGGGCATCCAGTCGGCCTCGACCGGCAGGCCGATCACGTCGCGCAGAGTCGCTTCCAGCTCGCTCACCGAGAGGTCGCGCTGCTCGACCACCGCGCCGGTGATATCGCGATGGGTGAAGCGGTTGTTCTTCAGGGCATAGCGCGCGGTCGGCGTCGTGCGCCCCACCGTCATGCTCCAGGTGAAGTGCGAGCTGGGGTGGGTGTAGGTGAAGTAGTTGGCCTGCTCGTAGTCGATCTCGGCCCAGCCCCCCTTGGAGACCTGGTACAGCGGCGCCCAGCGGCCCGAGAGATCGGCCTGGACCTGGCGCTCGGCCACGCCGTTCGTCTCCGTGTCCACGATGCGGAACTTGCCGTTCGGCGTGTCCTGAACCGCATCGGAGAACAGACGCAGCGGGGCTGTCAGCACGCAGCCGCCAAAGCCGGCGTCGGCCAGCCAGGTCTCGCCGTCGATCGCGACGCCCAACACCTGGTGCGAGCGCGGACGCGGCGGGGCGTCCTCTGGCAGCATCCACTTCACGCGGGCCATCAGGCCTTCGACCTGGAAGCCGAGGGTTTCCAGCACGCGCTTGAGCAGGCCGTTCTGCTCATAGCAGTAGCCGCCTCGGCCGGCGCTGATCAGCTTGGCGTCGATGTCGGCCGGCGCGAGGCTGATCCCGCGGCCCAGCAGCACGTCGAGATTCTCGAACGGAATGGCGTCCGGATGCTTCTGGGTGATGGCGCGCAGGGTCGCCATCGTCGGCTCTCGGGGGCCCTCGTAACCGATACGCGCGAAATAGGCGTCCAGGTCGACGGCGGCCGCCGCGGGAGCATCAAACATCGAAGTCCAATCCGATATCGGAGAAGAGACCCCGCTCCTCGGCCCAGTTCTCCTTGACCTTCACGTGAAGGAACAGGTGGACCTTGCGATCAAGGATCTCGCACAGCTCCTCACGTGAGGCTTGGCCGATCCATTTCAAGGTCTGGCCGCCCTTGCCGATCACGATGATGCGCTGGCCTTCGCGCTCGACCAGGATGGTCTGCTCGATGCGAACGCTGCCGTCCCGGCGCTCTTCGAACGCCGTGGTCTCGACCATGGCGGCGTAGGGCAGCTCTTCGTGGACCCGCAGATAGACCTTCTCTCGGGTGATCTCGGCGGCCAGCAGGCGGGCCGGCAGGTCGGCGGTCTGGTCTTCGGGATAGAGCCAGGGCCCTTCCGGCATCATCGAGACCAGCTTGGCGGTCAGGTCTTCGACGCCCGCGCCCGTCGAGGCGCTGATCATGAAGACGTCCGTGTAGGCGCCGGTGTCGAAGAAGTCCTTGGCGACTGACAGCAGGGTGTCGCGCTTGACGCCGTCGATCTTGTTCAGGGCCAGGATCACCTGGCGGTTGGCGGCCTTCAGGCCCTCTATGATCGTCTGGACGTCCTGGGCCGAGCGGTATTCGCCCGGCGTGGCCTTGTCGGCGCGGCTGGCCAGCTCGGCCTGCACATCGACCAGGTGGACGGTGGCCTCCGCGTCTTCGGAACCGGCCCAGGCCGCGCGGACCATGGCGCGGTCCAGGCGGCGGCGCGGGCTGAAGATCCCGGGCGTGTCGACGAGCACGATCTGGGTGTCGCCCTCGATGGCGACGCCGCGCACGGGGAAGCGGGTGGTCTGGACCTTCTGGGTCACGATCGAGACCTTGGCCCCGACCATGCGGTTGACCAGGGTGGACTTGCCAGCGTTCGGCGCGCCGATGATCGCCGCGAAACCGGCCCGAGTCCGGATGGGTGTTTGGGAGGTGGTGTCAGTCATTGCGCGTGCGTGTAGCACCGATGGGGGTTCGGGGGTAGCGAAGCGCAGCGGGCGGCGTCGCGGGGACAGGACGCGATTGCTCGGGGGCTCGACCACACCTATAGATTTTCAACGAAAGGTGGAGCGCACAGGGCGCTCTCATGTAGCGTCGAGTACCATGGCGTCCATTATTTTCCGGCGAGCGGTCAGTCTGTTTCCCCCCGCCGTTCGACGCGCCGCCTCAGGAGCCTATCTCGACCTGGTCAGCCTTCCGGCCCGCGTCGCCAATCCCGACCGCCGGCAGGAGCCATGGCAGACGATCCACAACGTCGGCGGCGGCGATTTCGCGGCCGCGGGCCGGGAAAACCTCGAGCTCTTGAAGACGTATGCGGGACTGACGACTTCGAGCAGCGTTCTGGACATCGGCTGCGGCACCGGCCGCATGGCGGCGCCGCTGGTCGACTTTCTCGATCCGAACGCGGGCTACGTCGGTTTCGACATTTCCCGATCGGCGATCGAGACCTGCAAACGTCGCATCGGCTCCAAGCGCACCGACTTCAGGTTCGTTCACGTCGATGTCCGCAATCGCGAGTACCGATCGTCCGGCGCCATCGAAGAAACGGAGCTGACCTTCCCCGTCGCGGACAACCAGATCGACGTCGCCTTGGCCACTTCGGTGTTCAGCCACATGACGCTGGAGTCGATCGGGCACTATTTGGCGGAGACGCATCGGGTGTTGAAGCCGGGCGGTCGATTCATGTTCACCGCCTTCGCCCTCACTGACCAGCGCGAGGCCGGCATCCAGGCGGGCCGGGCAGCCTTGGATTTCAAGCCGTGGAAAGACGGATCGATGGTGGTCGATCCCAACTCGCCGGAACGCGCCATCGCCCATCGCCTCGAAGCCCTGGAGGCGGCGGTGAGCACCGTAGGCCTGCGACTGCCCGACGGCGTGCGCTACGGCGGCTGGCTGCCGCCGACAGCGTATCCAGGGGGACAGGACCTCTTCGTCGCCGTAAAGCCCGCCTCTCAGGCCTAGGACCTACTCCGCGCCTTCGCGCTCCAGCAGCGCCTTGGCGGCGGCCTTCTCGGCCTCTTGCCGGGACTTGCCCTTGGCGATAGCCGGATCGACGCCCTTCACGACCACCTCGACGGTGAAGACCGGCGCGTGGTCGGGGCCGGCGCGGTCGAGCACGCGATAGGTCGGCAGCGGCCGCCCCTGGCCCTGCGCCCACTCCTGCAACGCCGTCTTGGAGTCGCGCGGACGTCCCTCGCCCGCCCGGTCGAACTCGTCGGCCCACAGCGCGAGAAACACGCGTCGCGCCGTGTCGAGGCCGCCGTCGTGATAGAGCGCGGCCATCAGGGCCTCGGTGGCGCCGGCCAGGATCGAGTCGGTCTCGCGGCCGCCGATCTTGCTGGACGAGGCCGACAGGCGCAGGGCTGGCCCCAGCTCCGCCACCCGGGCGACACGGGCGCAGGTCTCGCGGCTGACCAGGGCGTTGAGACGCGGCGCGAGCTCGCCTTCCTTGGCCTTGGGGAACCGCTCGGCCAGGGCCTCGGCGGCCAGCAGACCCAGAACGCGGTCGCCGATGAACTCCAGCACCTCGTTGTCGCGGACCTTCTTGGCCCCGTCCCCGACGCTGGCATGCGTCAGGGCGCGTTCTAGCAGCTCGCGGTCGTTGAACCGATGGCCGATCCGGCGCTCTAGGTCGCCGACGGCGGCGACCCGTCTATCCATTGTTCTGGATCACTTCAGCACGTGGAAGAAGCGGCTGGGACGCGCGTTCAAGAACCAGGTCCAGGGCTTGAACAGGCTGGCCTCGGCGTTCCACGACAGCAGGATGATCTGGGCGCGGCCGACCAGGTTCTCGGCGGGCACGAAGCCAACGCCGACCTCGTCGCCGATGTACTGGTCCAGCTCGTAGTCCCACTTGCAGGCGCTCTCCCGGAACGGCGAGACGCCCGGATCGAAGCGGCTGTCGGCCGAGTTGTCGCGGTTGTCGCCCATGAAGAAGTAGCAGCCCGCCGGCACGGTGTAGACGCCGGTGTTGTCGCCGCGGCTGTCGGGGCCGAAGTCCTGGGTGTTGTACTGGCGGCCTTCCGGATTGGTCTCCTGGAAGCGCTGGACCTGTTGCGTGAAGCCATAGCCGGTGTCGACCAGGGCCGGCGCCTGCTCCTTGCGCGGCAGGGCCTTGCCGTTGATGTAGACCTGACCGCCGCGCACCTGGACCTTGTCGCCCGGCATGCCGATCAGGCGCTTGATGTAGTCGGTGCGATTGTCGCGCGGCAGCTTGAACACGATGATGTCGCCGCGACGGGGCGCGTGGCCCAGGATCCGGCCCTTGATGATCGGCGGGCTGAACGGGATCGAGTGCTTGCTCCAGCCGTAGCTGAACTTCGACACGATGATGTAGTCGCCCTGATACAGGTTCGGCTCCATCGAGGCCGACGGGATCGTGAAGGGCTGGAACAGCAGGACGCGCAGCACCAGGGCGATGCCCAGGGCGTAGGCGACGGTCTTGATGATCTCGATGAACTCGGCGACGACGCCCTTTTCTTCGGGCGGCGTGAGGTCGTCGGCGGCGTCGGTCATGCGGGCGCGGGGCTCTGTATTGGCGTGGTCGAGAGACCTTGTCTGGCCTTGCTAGACGGGCCGAGGGTCCGGAGCAAGTCGGAGCAAGGCCCTAGCTTGCGCTCATGGCCGGACAATGGCGC
This sequence comes from Caulobacter sp. Root343, assembly GCF_001425745.1. GTDB lineage: Bacteria > Pseudomonadota > Alphaproteobacteria > Caulobacterales > Caulobacteraceae > Caulobacter. The sequence continues at coordinate 1,062,113 of NZ_LMDF01000007.1, forward strand.
CGCTTTCGTCCGTGGCGGGTATCGCGACGGGCAGCGCCTCGATGATCACGAACGCCTGGGCGTAGGGATGATCGTCGGTCAGGGACAGGTGGATCACCGCCTCCATGCCGTCTGGCGTCATCGCCTTGAGACGCTCCAGCGCGCCTCCGGTCAGGGCCATCGTCGGCTTGCCAGACGGCAGATTGACCACGCCCATGCCGGCCAGGTGCACGCCGCGCTTCAGCCCGGTGCCCAGGGCTTTGGAACAGGCCTCCTTGGCCGCAAAGCGCTTGGCGTAGCTGGAGGCGCGATCGGGCTTGCGCTCGGATCGCCTGCGTTCGATCTCGGTGAAGACCTTGTAGGTGAACCGGTCGCCGAAACGCTCAAGGGATTTCTCGATCCGGCGGATGTCGCACAGGTCCGAGCCGATCCCGATGATCACGCCGCCAACTCCGCACGGGCGGCGTCCATAAGGACGCGCATCCGTTGAATGGCTTGAGGCAGTCCCACGAAAATCGCCTCGCCGATCAGGAAGTGGCCAATGTTCAGTTCGGCGATCTGCGGGATGGCGGCGATCGGCTTGACGGTGGCGTAGTCGATGCCGTGGCCCGCGTGGACCTCCAGGCCGAGATCGGCGGCCAGCGCCGCGCCGGCCTTCAGGCGACCCAGGATCGCTTCGGCCCGTTCCGCATCGCCGGCTCGGGCGGCGTCGCAATAGGCGCCGGTGTGCAGTTCGACGACCTGAGCCCCGGCTTCGACCGAGGCGCGGATCTGGGCCGGATCGGCCTCGATGAACAGCGAGATCCTGGCGCCGACCGTGCGCAGGCGCGCCGTGGCGTCGGTGATCCGGTTCTGCCCCTTCACCACGTCGAGACCGCCCTCGGTGGTGACCTCCTCGCGACGCTCGGGCACCAGGCAAGCCGCGTGCGGCTTGGCGCCAAGGGCGATGCCGACCATCTCGTCGGTCACGGCCATCTCGAAGTTCAGCGGCTTGCCGCGCTTGTGGCAGAGGTCGGTCAGGACCGCGATGTCGGCGTCGCTGATGTGGCGGCGGTCCTCGCGCAGGTGAGCGGTGATGCCGTCGGCTCCGGCCGCCAGCGCCAGCTCCGCCGCGCGCACAGGCTCGGGATACGAGGAGCCGCGCGCGTTCCGGATCGTCGCCACGTGGTCGATGTTGACGCCCAGACGCAGCATGGCTCAGCCCTTCAGCCGACGGCTGCCGGGATCCTCGATTGGGATCGCGGCCAGCTCCGGCGGCAAGGCGTCGGCCGGATAGGCCGGTACTTCCAGGCTGCACAGCGAGATCAGCGGCACGCCGACATCGACCTTGCCGCCCGAGCGGTCGACGATGCAGGCGGCGGCCACGACGTCGCCGCCGGCGGCCTTGATCGCCTCGATGCACTCGCGCGACGAGAGGCCGGTGGTGACGATGTCCTCGACCATCACGACCTTCTGGCCGGGCTCGAGGTGGAAACCGCGGCGGAACTTGAAGCCGCCGCCTTCGCGCTCGACATAGATCGAGGGCACGTTCAGGTGACGAGCGGTTTCGTAGCCGGGGATGATGCCGCCGACGGCCGGCGAGACGGCCACGTCGACCTGGCCCACCTGGGCGATGATCTTCTCGGCCAGCGCCTTGCAGAGCCGCTCGCAGCGCTCGGGGCGCATGAACACCAGGTTCTTCTGCAGGAAGACCGGGCTGTGCAGGCCTGAGGAGAGCACGAAGTGGCCTTCGCGCAGGGCTCCGGCGGCGCGGAATTCGTCGAGGACGTCGTCGTTGGTCATGAGCGCTGGATATAGAGCAGGAGCCTGAGTCTTCAAACGCCGGCTTGCCTCGAAAGGTCGTTTCGGGCTCTACCGCGCCCATGACCGAACAGATCCCCGAAACCGCGCAAAGGCCTCGCGTTGGCTGCGGCGCGGCCATTCTCGACGACCGGGGTCGCCTGCTGCTGGTCAAACGCATCAAGGACCCTGAGGCCGATCACTGGGGCGTGCCCGGCGGCAAGCTCGACTGGGGCGAAGCGGCGCGCACCTGCGCCGAGCGCGAGATCGCCGAGGAACTCGGGATCGCCATCCGGGCTGGCCGCGTCCTGGCGGTCACCGACATGGTCGCGCCGGACTATCACTGGGTGGCCATCACCTATGCCGTCGAGGCCTTCACGGGCGAGCCGTCGATCCAGGAAGCTCACGCCCTGCACGAATGGGGCTGGTTCGCGCTGGACGCCCTGCCCTCGCCCCTGACGGCCTCGACCCGGGACGCCGTGGCCGCATTGCAAGCGAGGCCCTAGGAGCCTCGGCGGCTCCGACCCGTTTCCTGACTGCCTGGAAACGACAAGGAGGCCAGCAATGCCCCACCAGAACACCCAGTCGCCCCGCGCGACGGCCCAGAACAGCGCCACCGGCCAGACGCCGGGTAACGATCGCGCCGCGGAAGAGCAGCGCTCGGTCCGGCCGGAGCCTCGCGCCTATGCTGCGCCCGATGTCGCCGACTCCACCCTGGCCGCACCAGCGGCGGGCGAGATGGCCGACTACGCCGATGAAGGCGACGCCTTGGGCATGGATGATGTCCAACAGGGCGGCAACCACACGCGCCGACCGGTTCGCACCGAAGCGAAAGGCAGCCAGGGGCCAAAGACCCTCCGAGCAAACCGCAAGATGGTGAAGTCAGGGTCGCCGGATCAAGGCACGCACTAGGCCGCTAGCCGCGCGTCCGGTCCACCGTCTCGACCGACGGGCAGGCCCGCAGGGCGGCCGAGATGTTGGTCAGGTGCTTGGCGTCTCGCACTTCGACGTCGATGTCGGTGTCGAAGAAGTCGCTCTGCCGGTGGTGCATGCGCAGGTTGACGATGTTGCCGCCGGCCTCGCCAATGATCGTGCAGACCTGGCCCAGCACGCCGGGCGCGTTTTGGATCGTGGCGTGCAGGCGGGTCAGCGAGATCGTCTGGCGCTCGGCCTCGGGCGTCCAGTTCAGGTCGCGCCACAGCTCCTCGCGGTCCTCGAACTCGGCCAGGCGCGGGCAGTCGATCGTATGGACGTCCAGCCCCTCTCCGTCCTCGCGCAGGATGCCGACGATGCGGTCGCCCGGCACGGGGCTGCAGCAGTGGGCGAAGTGCAGCGACACGCCCGGCGTCAGTCCGCCGCCGCGCACGTACAGCGTCGCGCCCTTGCCGCCCTCGATCTTGCGGCGCGCCGTGGCGGCTTCGCGATCGGCGTCCTTCATGCCCGGATAGGCGGTCTCCAGCACCTGGCTGGGCGAGATGCGACCACGGCCGACGGCGTCATACAGCGCCTCGTCGGCGTCGAGGGCGAAGCGCTCCAGGATCGGCCGCAGCGATACGTCCTTCAGCTTCTTGCCGGCGCGTTCGAAGACCTGCTCCAGCAGCGCCTTGCCCAGGCGCAGGAACTCTTCCTTCTCGGCCTGGCGGATGTGGCGGCGGATGGCCGAGCGCGCCCGGCCGGTGACCGTCAGCGAACGCCAGTCCGGCGGCACCACGGGCTTGGAGCCGCGCACCACCTCGACCACGTCGCCATTGACCAGCACCGTGCGCAGCGGCTTCAGCTCGCCGTTGACCTTCACGCCGATGCAGGTGTCGCCGACGTCGGTGTGGACGGCATAGGCGAAGTCCAGCGGCATCGCGCCGCGTGGCAGGCTGACCAGCTTGCCCTTGGGGGTGAAGACGAACACCTGGTCGAGGAACATTTCGAGCTTGGCGTGTTCGACCAGCTCCTCGGAGTCGCCGCCGTGCTCCAGCACCTGGACCAGCTGGCGCAGGTTGGCCAGCGGGTCGCGGCCGCCGGCGGCCTCCATGCCTTCGAGATCCAGGCCGTAGGAGGCGTCCTTGTAGCGGAAGTGGGCGGCGACGCCCTCTTCGTTGACGCGGTCCATCGATTCCGTGCGGATCTGCATCTCGATGCGCATGCCGCGCGGACCGACCACGGTGGTGTGCAGCGAGCGATAGTTGTTCCGCTTCGGAGTCGAGATGTAGTCCTTGAAGCGGTCGGGCACGCTGGACCAGGCCCGATGCACGACGCCCAGGGCGCGGTAGCAGTCCTCTTCGCTGTCGACGATCACGCGGAAGGCGTAGATGTCCGACATCTGCGAGAAGCCGATCGATTTGCGCTGCAGCTTGCGCCAGATCGAATACGGCGACTTCTCGCGGCCGAAGACCCGGGCCGGCAGGTTGGAGGTTTCCAGGCGGGCGGCGATCTCCTGGCTGACCATGGCCACCGCCCCGCCCTGCTCTTCGCGCAACGAGTCCAGCCGGCGCATGATCGCGTCGCGAGCCACCGGATTGGTGTGCTGGAAGGACAGCTCCTCCAGCTCGACGCAGATCCTGTGGCAGCCGATGTTGCGAGCCAGCGGCGCGTAGATATCGCGCGTCTCACGGGCGATGCGTTCGCGCTTGGCCTGGTTCTTGATGAAGTGCAGCGTCCGCATGTTGTGCAGACGGTCGGCCAGCTTGACCAGCAGGACGCGGACATCCTTGGAGATGGCCAGGATGAATTTGCGCAGGTTCTCGGCCTGGCGCATGTGCTCGGCCTGCAGCTCGAGCTTCGAAAGCTTGGTGACGCCCTCGACCAGCTCGCCGATCTCGTCGCCGAACAGCTTGGCGATCTCTTCCTTGGTGACCGGGGTGTCCTCGATCACGTCGTGCAGCAGAGCCGTGACGATGGTCGCGGTGTCCAGCCGGTACTCGGTGAGGATGCCCGCCACCTCGATCGGGTGGGCGTAGTACGGGTCGCCGCTGGCCCGAGTCTGCGAGCCGTGCATGCGCATGGCGTAGACATAGGCGCGGTTCAGCAGCGCCTCGTCAGCGGTCGGGTCATAGGCGTGAACCCGTTCGATCAGTTCGTATTGACGAAGGAACTTGCGCGGTTTGACCGCGGAGGTCTCGACGGCGGGAGCCGGAGACGAAGACGCGCCGGATTCGGCCCCCATGGGAGACGAATCCGGCGCGCGTTCAGACGGAGCGGTGTCTGGAGCCGCTTCTAGGATCAGAGGGTCTGCGCCTTCGGGGCTCAGTACCGCTCCTCCTGACCACCATCGCGGTCGCTCTGCAGCGCGCGAACCAGTTCCAGTTCGCTCATCTGCATGTGGCTCGGATCGGCCAACAGGGCCAGGGTCTCGGCCTCTTCCTCGGCTTCGGTGTGCTCATCGACGCGCTGCAGCGTGCTGATGAGGTGTTCCTTCAGAGCCTCGTGGTCGATCACGTCGTCGGCGATCTCACGCAGGGCGACGACGGGGTTCTTGTCGTTGTCGCGATCGACCATCAGGGCCGCACCGGCTGAGATGCCGCGCGCGCGGTGCGCCGACAGCAGGACCAGCGAGAAGCGGTTCGGAACCTTCTCGACGCAATCTTCGACGGTGACGCGGGCCATGAATTCCTCGGGCTGCCGATTAGCAAACGCAAAATAGGCTTCCGTGCGGCGACACGCAACGCCGCGCACGATGTTCCAGCTTTCGCGAGGGGGCGCTTATGCCCCCTTCGCGAGTCAAAGTCTACCCTGTCCCACCGCCATGACTACCAGACCTTCACGCGCTTTTCGGGCGGCAGGTACAGCGCGTCGCCCGGCTTGATACCGAACGCGGCATACCAGTCGTCGAGATTGCGCACGGTTGAGGCACGATATTGATCGGGCGCATGGCCGTCGGTGATCAGTTGCTGACGCAGGGCCGCCGGGCGCGAATAGCCCAGCCAGCTCTGTGCATAGGCCAGGAAGAAGCGCTGGTCGCCGGTCATGCCGTCGATCACCGGCGCGGGCTTGCCGCCCAGCGAGGCATGGTAGGCGTCCAGCGCCGCGCCGAGGCCGGCGACGTCGGCGATGTTTTCACTGAGCGTCTGCCTGCCGTTCACCGCCAGGTCCGGGAACGGCTTGTAGGTGTCGAACTGATCGGCCAGCGAAGCGCCCGCCTTCTGGAAGTGGTCGAAGTCGGCCGGGGTCCACCAGTTGCGCAACCGGCCTTCGCTATCGAACTGCGCGCCCTGGTCGTCGAAGCTGTGGCTGATCTCGTGGCCGATCGTGGCGCCGGTCGCGCCGTAGTTGGCGGCCGCGTCGTTATTCAGGTCGAAGTTCGGCGGGGCCAGGATGGCGGCCGGGAAGTTCAGGGCGTTCAGCATCGGCAGGTTCACGGCGTTGACCGTCTGCGGGGTCATTACCCACTCGCCGCGATCGACCGGCTTGCCCAGCTTGGCCAGGGCGGTCGCATAGTCGAACTCTTCCGAACGCTTGACGTTGCCGAAGGCGTCGCCGCGCACCACCGCGTAGCCGGAATAGTCGCGCCATTGGTCGGGATAGCCGACGCCGACCTTCAGCACCGCAACCTTCTTGCGGGCCTCGGCCTTGGTGGTGGGCGCCATCCAGTCCAGGCCGTCGATGCGCTTCTCGAAGGCGACCTTCATGTTGTCGACCATGGCCGTGACCTGGGCCTTGGCCTCGGGCGAGAAGTACTTGTCGGCATAGAGCTTGCCGACCGCCTCGCCCAGCACGGCGTTGGTCGAGCCCACGGCGCGCTTCCAACGGGGCGACAGGGCCGGCGTGCCCTGCAGCGCCTGGCCGTAGAAGGCGAAGCGCTCATCGACAAAGGCCTTGGGCATGACGTTGCTGTAGTGGTCCAGCAGGTGGAAGGTCAGGTAATCCTTCCACGTCTCCAGCGAGACGCCGGCCACCGCCTGGCCGAGCCCCGTGACCATGGTCGGGTGCCAGACGATGAAGCGCGGCTGGCTCGACAGCTTGGCGGCGGCGAAGAAGGCGTTCCAGTCCAGACCCGGCGCCTTGGCCGCGAAGTCGGCCGGGGTCCAGCTGTTGTTGGCCTTCTGGACGTCGGCGCTGTCGGCGCGCGTGCCCGACGCCTCGGCCAACTGGGTTTCCAGCGCCATGATCGCCTTGGCCTTGGCCGCCGGATCGGCGACGCCGCCCAGGGTCAGGATCTTCTCGACGTGGGCCAGGTATTTGGTCCGCGCCTCGACCATCGAGGCCTTATCCGAGACGTAGTACTCGCGGTCGGGCATGCCCAGGCCGCCCTGCAGCAGGAACGGCGCGTACTTGCTGGTATCGTCGAACGCCGGCGAGGCCCACAGGCCCAGCACGTTGTCGGTGTAGAAGTCGGTGGCGTTCAGGGCGTCGACGTCGGCGCGGATGTTGCCGCCCAGCACGGTCGCCAGCTGCCGCTTGTCCTTGATGGCGGCGATGCGCGCCAAGTCGGCCTTCAGCGGCGTCAGACCCTTCGCCTCGATGGCCGCCTCGTCCATGTAGCTGGCGTAGTAGTCGCCGACCTTCTTGCCGTCGCCGGCCCCGCCCTTGGCGGCGTCCTGGATCAGGTCGACCGTGCGCTTGTTGGCCTCCTCGACCATCACGGCGGTGATGCCGTAGCGACTGCGGTCGGCGGGGATCGGGTGGGTCTTGATCCATGCGTTGTTCGCATAGGTCCAGAAGTCGTCGCCCGGCTTGATCGCCTTGTCGATCGAGGCCAGGTCGACGCCGCTCTTGCCGCTCTGGGCGAAGGCGGCTGGAGTGGCGGTGAGTAGCGCACAGACGGCGGCGCAAGCGAGCAGCGAGCGGGTCAGTTTCATCGAGCCAATCCTGGAGGCGTCCCTATGCCGGGACGCCTGATGCGGAAATTTGGCCGGACTATGGGCGCCGCTCGATCCGCGTGGGGATTAAACTTTGGCAATGGAGCGCGCGTCGCGCCCCACTCTGGCGGTGGCCGCCAGGCGGAAGGCGGACTCGCCGCTGACCGGATGGATCCAGGCCGAGGCCAGCTCGGCCAGCGGTCCCATCACGAACAGGCGCTCGTGGGCGCGCGGGTGCGGCACCCAGATGTCGTCGTCCAGCACCGTGCGGCCATGGGCCACGAGGTCGAGATCCAGGGTGCGCGACGCGTTTGCCGCTCCCCTCGCCCGCCCAAACCGTTCCTCGACCCGATGCAGGGTCCGCAGGGTCTCATGGGGCGAAAGGTCGGTCCGGACGATCGCCACCCCGTTCAAATAGTCGGGCCCGGACGGGTCGGGCCAGGCGGCGGAGGTCCACCAGGTCGAGCGCGCGACCAGCGCCAATCCCTCGTCGGGCAGCGCGGCCAGGGCGGCTTCCAACAAGGCCTCGCGACTCGTATAGGCTCCCGCCAGATTGCACCCGAGCGCCACGATCACGGCCTCGTCCAAGTCATTTTGAGCGACCTGATTTTTCAAGGGATTACCGTGACCTTCTATCCGACCGACCGCATCGCCCTGTTCATCGACGGGGCCAATCTCTATTCCGCCGCCCGGGCGCTGGGCTTCGATATCGACTACCGCAAGCTGCTCGACGAGTTCAAAAAGCGCGGCGTCCTGATCCGGGCCTATTATTACACCGCCATCGCAGAGAACGACGACTATTCGCCGATCCGGCCGCTGGTCGATTGGCTGGACTATAACGGCTTCACCCTGGTGACGAAGCCGGCCCGCGAGTTCACCGACAGCCAAGGCCGCAAGCGCTGGCGCGGCGACATGGACATCGAGATCGCCGTCGACATGCTGCAGATGGCCGAGACCGCCGACCATCTGGTGCTGTTCTCGGGCGACGGCGATTTCCGGGCCCTGGTCGAGGCGGTCCAGCGCAAGGGTCGCCGCGTCACCGTGGTGTCCACGATGAAGAGCCAGCCGCCGATGACCAGCGACGACCTGCGCCGCCAGGCCGACAACTTCGTCGACCTCTCCGACCTGGGCGGCATCATCGGCCGGCCGCAGCGCGTCCATCCGCGTCCCTCCCCCGACAACCGCACCCCGGCCGAACGCGAAGCCGACGACGAGTATTGAGATGAGCCAGGTCTCCCACATCGCCGGCGAGGTCGTTCCCAATCCCGCCGAACCGCCGCGCGACTGTCCGCGCTGCCCGCGGCTAGTGGCCTATCGGCTCGAGAACCGCGCGCTCTATCCCGACTGGTTCAACGGCCCGGCCCCCTCGTTCGGCGACAAGGACGCCCGCCTGTTGGTCGTCGGTCTGGCCCCCGGCCGCAAGGGCGCAAACCGCACCGGCCGGCCGTTCACCGGCGACTATGCCGGGACCCTGCTCTACGAGACCCTGATCAAGTTCGGCTTCGCCACCGGCAAGTTCGAGGCGCGGCCCGACGATTCCCTGAAGCTGGTCGGCAGCGCGGTGACCAACGCCGTCCGTTGCGCCCCGCCCGGCAACAAGCCCGAGACCTCGGAGGAGAACAATTGTCGCCCGTTCCTGACGGCGCGGCTGGAGATGTTTCCGAACCTGAAGGCCATCGTTACTCTGGGCGACGTCTCCCGGCGCAATATGCTGAAGGCCCTGGGCCTAAAGGCCTCGGCCGGCATCCCCGGCCACGGCTCGGAGTTCCAAGCCGGGCCGTATCGGATCTTCAACAGCTATCACTGCTCGCGGCTGAACACGAACACCGGCCGCCTGACGACGCCGATGTTCGAGGACCTGTTCGCCCGGGTGAAGGCGTATCTGGACGAGACGCCCTAGCGGCTGTTCGCTAGGTTCTCGAAGTCCTTGCGTACAGAGGCGTACTGGCGACCGGCGGGCAGCGACGGGATCACCGCCTTGGCGTATTCCGCTGGAGTCACAAGTCGCGACCGGTCGCGAATAGCCTGGGCGCAGCCGCTGAGAATATATTCGGGCAACATCGCCTGCTGCGGATCGCGGATCTCGTCGGGCAGATAGGTCGTGGCGAAATGCGCAATGTGTCCCTCGATGAGCATCGAGGCGCAGACCAACCGCCCGCCAGTCTTGCCGGGCAGCTCGGCGAGCTTGACCTGGTTCGGCGCGGACGGCGCGTCGGACCGGGCCTGGGCGATCATGTCATCGGAAACATTGACGCCCTCGTCATCGGCTTGAAGCCGGAGCACTTGCAGCTCTGCCTCCATGACCTGCGGGTCGTCTGGCTGGGCGCGTCTTCCTGGCAAAGCTCGCATCCGCGTCTCGCCGAAGATGGCCAATGCCTGGTTGGCCGGTCCACCGACCTGCGCCAACTCGATCGGCCGGTTCTTCGCCGTGCTCATGTAGGTGAGCAGCAGCGACGAGCCGACAAAAACCACCGCGAAGACCCCGCCACCAAGCAGTGCGTTGCTCAACCGGCTCATACAAGGCCCAAATCAATTAAAGGAAGAGCCGGAAGCTACACCTAAACCCAAAAGCGATCGTTAATTGCTAGCGCGGCTTCGTCCACCCGTTGTCACTCAGCCAGTTGATCAGCAGGTTCGGCCAGCTCTTCAGCGAGGCCTGCTCCTTGCGGAGACCCATGTTGAACGCATGGCCGCCGGCCTGGAACAGGTGGAGCTCGACCGGAACCTTGGCGGCGCGGAACTTGGGCAGCAGATCCGCCAGCGGCGCGGAGCAGCATTCGTCGTCGTTCGCGGCGATCATGAATGCCGGCGGCGTGTCGGCCGGGACCTTGTCCGGCACGCCCAATGGCCCCGGGTAGACCAGCACCTGGAAGTCGGGTCGGGCGCTGACCTCGTCGATGGCGTCGGTCTTCGGGTCGTTGGCCGCGCCTTGGTAGACTTCCAGGTTCACCAGTTCGCCGCCGGCCGAGAAGCCCATCAGGCCGATCCGCTTGGGATCGATCCCGAACTCAGCGGCATGGCTACGCACGTAGCGAACCGCCCGCACGGCGTCCTGGCGGGCATGGTCGATCGTGTACGGCGAGCCTTCCTCGCGGAACAGCCGATACTTCACGACGAAGACCGCCACGCCCTTGGGGTTCATCACCTTTGCGACGTCGGCGCCTTCGGACGTGATCACCAGAATCCTGTGACCACCACCTGGCAGCACGACGAGAGCCGCGCCATTGGCGACGTCTTTTGGCGGCAGATAGGCCGTGACCGAGGGGTTGTTGACGCTCTTTAGCCAATAGTCGGCCGCCTGCTCGCGGATGGCCTTTCGGCTTTCGAAACCCGGCGCGCCGTTGGGCCAAAGCGGGATCTGCTGCTGGGCCAACGCCAGGCCGGGCAAGAGCAAGGCGGCGATGAAGACCAGTGTCCTCACAGCTTCACCGTCCGTCCCTCACGCGCGGACCGATAGATGGCCTCGATGATGCGCAGGTCCTTCAGTCCTTCCTCGCCCGACACGATCGGCTCGCGACCGGTCAGGATGCATTCCGAGAGATGGTCCAGCTGGGCGGAGAACTGGTTCGTCTTGGTCGGCGCCGGTTCGCGGGGCGTAGGCGGTCCGCCCAGCTGCGTCCGCATCGACTGGCCCTGGTAACTCGTCGCCGGATCGATCTCGACGAAGCCCTTGGGCCCGGTGACACGGTAACGGTTGAAGTTCGCGCTGTAAGCCGAATAGCAGTTGGCCGTCGCCCCCGACGGAAAGAGAAGCTGGAAGCTGATGATATCCTCCACCTCCTTGAAGCGCGGGTCCGAGCGGTCGGTGGATTCCATGGCGTTGACGGCCACCGGCTCCTCGCCGGTCAGGTAGCGAGTGGCGTTCAGGCTGTAGATGCCGATGTCCATCAGGCTGCCGCCGCCGGCCAGGGCCTTGTTCAGTCGCCATTGCTTGGGATCACCGATCGTGAAGCCATGGTCGGCCACTATCGTCCGCACAGGGCCCAGCGCGCCATCGCGCACCAGCTTGATGGCCTCGATGTTGTGGGCCTGGAAGCGGCTGCGATAGCCGATCATCAGCTTGCGGCCGGCGGCCTTGCAGGCGGCGATCATCGCCTGGCAATCGGCCGCCGTGGCCGCCATCGGCTTCTCGCACATCACGTGCTTGCCCGCCTTAGCCGCCCGCTCGGTGAAGGTCCGGTGCAGGCTGTTGGGCGTGATGATGTAGACGATATCGACGTCGGGATTGTCGGCGATCCGGTCGAAGGTCTCGTAGCTGTAGCGATGGCTTTCCGGGATTCCATACTGCTCGCCGAAGGTCTTCAGCTTCTCGGGCGTGCCGCTGACCAGGGCGACGAGGCGCGACTGCTCGCACTCGGCGAACCGCGGCATGATGATCCGGGTCGCATAATAGCCCAGACCCAGAATCGCGTAGCCCAGCTTGCGGTTCGGATCGGCCGCGCCGGCGCGGAGCGGCAGCGCGGCGACCCCCGCCGCGAGGCCGGCCGCGAGGAAGGTTCTTTTGCTCATCGGATCCATGATGTCCTCCTATCAGACAGCGCCGGACGTCCTGGTGCGCAGCCGCGCCAGGACATGGTTGGATGTCAGGAACAGCGTCTTGCCGTCGTCGCCGAACGTGCAGTTGGCGATCGGAAAGCCCGTCTCGATCACGCCCAGCAGCTTGGCCTCGGGCGTCAGAATCAGCACGCCGCCCGGCCCGGTCGCGAACAGCCGTCCCTTGGCGTCGACCCGCATGCCGTCAGGCAGGCCCGGCCCGCCGGCCTTCAGCAACTCGGCGGCGTCGAAGAACAGCTTGCGACTGGCCGGCAGGCCGTCGCTCCCCAGGTCGTAGGCCATGATCACTGGACCCTTCGGATCCGAGACGGCGACATAGAGACGCTTTTCGTCCGGCGACAGCGCTAGGCCGTTCGGGAAGGTCAGCTTGTCGTCGACAACCGCCACCTCGCCGTTCGGCCGGCGCAGATAGACGCCGTTGAACGCCAGTTCCTTGATCGGTGAAGCGTCGAGCCCCTCCAGACCATACGGCGGATCGGTGAAATAGAGCGTGTCCTTCAGCGCGCCGCGCCGGGCGACGATCACGTCGTTGGGGCTGTTGAACCGCTTGCCCTGGTAGCGGTCCACGATAACCGTCTTCTTCTTGCTGGTTCGATCGAGTCTCGAGACCGCGCGGTTGCCGTGGTCGCAGAGCACGACTTCGCCGGCGGGGTCCAGGGTCATGCCGTTGACGCCGGGTTCGCGAAAGGCGGTGGTTGGCAGGCCGTCATAGCCGGACGGCTTGAGGAAGACCGTCTTGCCGTCCTTCTCGCTCCACCGGTACATCGTGTTGCCCGGCACGTCCGAGAACAGCAGGTAGCCGCCATCGCGGATCCAGACCGGCCCCTCGGACCAGATCATGCCGTCGGCGAGCTGTTCGATCACCGCGTCCGGCGCGATGATCTCGTCTAGTTCAGGCGACAGGCGGCGGACGCGGCCGATGTGGGGATAGGCGGGGGGCGCGGCTTCCGCGATCATCGATCGTCCTCCGGCGATCAGGGCGACGCCGGCGCTCAGCACGGCGCGTCGGGTAGTCATGGCGGATCTCCGCTTCTTGATTGGCCCAAGCTGGCAAGGCTCGAGCCTAGAAATCATGACAGCGATGTCACCGCAACCTCAGTGCGACTAAAGTCGCACACGGGGCACGGCGTCCAGCCAGCGGGCGTAGGCCGCCTCGCGCTCGTGTTCCTTCATCCCCGGCGTCAGGGTCTCGGCGGCGGGGCTGACTTCGGCGGCTTCCTCGACCGAGGCGTAGAGCCCCGCGCCCACTCCCGCGAACAGGGCCGCGCCCAACGCGGTCATCTCCTGATAGCTGGCCCGTCGCACCGGGACGCCCGTCAGGTCGGCCAGGCGCTGAGAGAACCAGGCGCTCTTGGACATGCCGCCGTCGATGCGCATCTGCGCGGCCTCGCCGAACGCCGAGGGCGCGTCGGCCCGCATCGCCTCGATCAGGTCGCGGCTCTGCAAAGCGCAGGAGTCGAAGGTCGCGGCGGCGATCTCGGGCAGGCCGGCGTCGCGGGTCAGGCCGAAGATCCCGCCCCGCGCGTCGGCGTCCCACCACGGCGCGCCCAGACCGGTGAACGCCGGCACGACGACGACGCCATGGTCGGCCTTTGCCGCTCGCGCCAGGGCCTCGGCGGCGCGGGGACCGCCGGTGATCCCCAACCCCTCGCCCAGCCATTGGATCGCGGCGCCGGCGACGAAGATCGAGCCCTCCAGGGCATAGGTCGTCCGCCCGTTCACCCGCGCCGCCACCGTGGTCAGCAGGCGCGAGCGCGAGATCGGGCGGTCCTCGCCGGTATTGATCAGCATGAAGCAGCCGGTGCCGTAGGTGGCTTTCATCTGGCCCGGCGCCACGCACCCCTGCCCCATCAGCGCCGCCTGCTGGTCGCCGGCCACGCCTCGGATCGGGACCTCGCGGCCCAGGATCGTGGACTCGGTCGCGCCGTAGTCGTCGACGCAGTCCAGCACCTTGGGCAGCAGGGCGCCCGGTACGTCGAAGAGGTCCAGCATCTCCGCGGACCAGGCCTGGGCGGCGATGTCGAACAGCAGGGTGCGGGAGGCGTTGGTGGCGTCGGTGGCGTGCACCGCCCCGCCCGTCAGCCGCCAGATCACCCAGCAATCCATGGTGCCGCAGAGGAGTTCGCCGGCCTCGGCTCTAGCCCGAGCTCCGGGAACCTTGTCGAGGATCCAGGCGACCTTGGTCCCCGAGAAATAGGGATCCAGCAACAAGCCCGTCACTTCCGTCACGCGCGGCTCGTGACCTTCGACCTTCAGCTTGGCGCAGACCTCCGCCGTGCGCCGGTCCTGCCAGACGATCGCCGGATGGATCGGCCGGCCGGTCTCGCGGTCCCAGATCACCACCGTCTCGCGCTGGTTGGTGATGCCGATCGCGGCGACGTCGGCCAGCCGGCCCGAGCTCTCCGTCGCCTCGCGCAGCACCGCCACGCAGGCGGCGTAGATCTCCTCGGCGTCGTGCTCGACCCAGCCGTCGGCGGGATAGCTCTGGCGCAACGGCCGCGAAGCTTCAGCCAAGGGTTGGCCGGCGCGGTCGAACAGGATGGCCCGGGTGCTGGTCGTGCCCTGGTCCAGAGCCAGGATCAGGTCTTGGGTCACGTATCCTCCGCTCAAGCTTGCGACATCTCGACGCAATCCAGGGCGTCGGTGTTCTTGGCCTGTTTAAGCATGTTTTCATTTGGGGGCCGCAAGGTCATCCTTATCGGGTCTTCCGGATTCGAGGAGGCTGGTCATCCAAGCCGTCGAAATCGCTTCGCTCATGAAGCTGGCCCGCAGTCGCGAGGCCGGAGATCGCGAGCGGCTGCTCACCGGAATCATCGATCTCTGCGAGGCCGGTCAGGCCAGCGGCGAGCCGACCCATCCCGACATCCAGGCCCTGCTCAATTCGATCTTCATGACCCTGGTGGTCGAGGCCGAACGCGACATCCGTCACCGACTGTCCGAGCGCCTGGCCGACGCCGAGTGGGCGCCTTCGGCCCTGATCAACATCATGGCGCTGGACGAGATCGAGATCGCCCGCCCGATCATCGCCCGCAGCCCCGTGCTGCAGGATCACGACCTGATCCGCCTGCTGGTCCAGGCCACGCTCGAGCACCAGATCGAGATCGCCCGCCGCCCGAGGCTGCCCGCCCCGGTGGTCGAGGCGATCCTCAGCCGCGACGAGCCGGCCGTGCTGACGGCGCTGGCCTCGAACGACACGGCCGAGATCTCGCCCGACGCCATGGGGCGCCTGGTGGACCGTTCGCGCGAGATCGTCGCCCTGCGCTCGCCGCTGGCGCGCCACCCCAGGCTTTCCAGCGAGCTGGCCGAGCAGCTCTATCTGCTGGTCGGCCGCACGCTTCGCGACACCCTGACCAGCCGCTTCAGCCTCGACCCGACCAAGATGCAGGCCGCGGTCGACGAGGCCCTTCGCGCCTCGCATCGCGGCGACTCCGACAGCGAGGTCGGCCCGGTCGAACTCGACGAGGACCGCGAGGAAATGGAGCGCTCGTTGATCGAGAAGCTCGACTCCGCCGGTCAGCTGAGGCCGGGCTATCTGCTGCGGGTGCTGCGCGAGGGCCGCCTGCAGCTGTTCGTCATGGCCCTGGCGCGCCTGGGCAAGTTCGAAGCCGCCCAGATCCGCCGCGCCATCGACAGCGGACGTCCCGAACTCCTGGCCCTGGCCTGCTCGGCCGTGGGCATCGACCGCAGCGTGTTTCCGACCATCCTGGAGCACGTGCGCCAGCTGAATGGCGGCCGTCCCGGCGGCGGCGAGGAGGGCGTGCGGCGCGCTGCCAGCGCCTTCGGCCCGTTCACCCCGGACATCGCCGGCATGGCATTCCGGCAGGCCGTCGGCTCGGCCTAGGCTGTCGTTTGACAAGCGGGCGGGCTTCCCGCCTTTTGGCGCCATGTACCAGCCGCAACCGTTCGTGACTCGCCTTTCCTTCAAGGCCAGCGATCGGCCCGAAGCCCAGGAAGCGCGCGAACGCCTGACGGCCCGCTACGGCGATGTCGGCGAGGAGAACGCCCAGACGATCGTCGCGCTCGGCGGCGACGGCTTCATGCTGGAGACCCTGCACGAGGCGATCGCCAGCCAGACGCCGATCTACGGCATGAACCGCGGCTCGGTCGGATTCCTGATGAACGAGTACAGCGAGGACGGCCTGCTGGAGCGGATCAACGCCGCCGAACGGGCCGTCATCCATCCGCTGGCCATGGTCGCCATCGACTCGCGCCGGACCCAGCACCGGGCCCTGGCGATCAACGAGGTCTCGCTGCTGCGCCAGACCCGCCAGACCGCCAAGCTGCGCATCTCGATCGACGGCAAGGTGCGGATGGGCGAGCTGGTCTGCGACGGAGCCCTGCTGGCCACCCCGGCCGGATCGACGGCCTACAATCTGTCGGCCCACGGCCCGATCATCCCGATCGACGGCCGGGTCCTGGCCCTGACGCCGATCAGCGCCTTCCGCCCCCGCCGCTGGCGTGGGGCCCTGCTGCCGCAGTCGGCCCGCGTGACCTTCGAGATCCTGGAGGCCGACAAGCGTCCCGTCAGCGCCGTCGCCGACAATTTCGAGGTCCGCGACGTGATGGAGGTCCACATTTCCGAGGACCGCGGCACGTCGCTCGCCATGCTTTTCGACGCCGGCCGCAGTCTGGAAGAAAGAGTTCTGGCCGAACAGTTCTCCGCCTGATTTGCCCCCTGAGACGTTGGGTCGCAGAAACCCTGGTCTCATTCAATATTAACGCCTGCTATGTTAGCAGTTCCCAACTATCCGCCGCTGGGGAGGCGACCCGTGACGAATAAGACCACCGCTGAGGTGATCCAGGTGCCGAACATGCTCAAGCTCAAGGTGGGCGGGCGCGGCGGCATCGACATGGCCGCGATCGCCAAGGCCGAGGCCGCGCTGAAAAGCCTGTCCGGCAACTTCGCCCAATGGCTGAATGACGAGATCGTCAAGCTGGAAGCCGCGCGTCAGGGCGTGCGCACCGAGGGCCTGAATGCCCAGACGGTCGAGACCCTTTATCTGCGCGCCCATGACCTGAAGGGCCTGGGCGCCACCTACGAGTTCCCGCTGATCACTCGGCTGGCCGCCTCGCTGTGCAAGCTGATCGACGATCCGGACACCCGCCTTTCGGCGCCGATGTTCCTGGTCGACGCCCATATCGACGCGATCAAGGCCTGCGTCCGCGACGACATCAAGGTCGACTCCCATCCCGTGGGCAAGGCCCTGATCACCGAGCTGGAAGCCCGGGTCGCCGACTATCTCGGCAACGCCGCCTAGTTACGTCAGGCCGAACAGGCCTTTCAGGTACGGGTTCAGCATCCGACCTTCCGGATCCAGGCCCTGGCGCACGGCCAGGAAGTCCTTCCAGCGCGGATAGATCGCCGCCAGCTGCCCGTCGTTCAACGTGTGCAGCTTGCCCCAGTGCGGCCGGCCGTCGTAGCGCCGGAAGATTGGCTCGATCAGCTGATACAGGAAGCTGAAGTCGTCGCGGTAATAGGCGTGCACCGCCACCGAGCCGCGCGGCCCGCCCTGGAACGGCGACAGCCAGGCGTCGTCCGGCGCGATGCGGCGCGCCTCGATCGGGAAGAAGACGTCCGGCCGCTCCTTCTCGATGGTCCGGACGACCTCGGCCAGCGCCTTCAGCTGGTTCTCGACCGGCAGGTGGAACTCCATCTCGTTGAAGCGCACCGGCCGTTCGGTCGACAGCAGCTTCCAGCCTTCGTCGACGGCGGTCTCGGGCTTGACGCTCGACAGCAGGGCCTTGGCGGCCGCCTTGCGCAGCGGCGTGGCGAACCCCAGCAGGTTGCGTAGGCCCCGCAGGGCCTGAAGGAACTCGGTGTCCTGGTCGGGTCCGCGCGCTTCGACGGCATCGTCGGTCTCGTCGTGGCTGATATTGGCCGCCAGCCCGGTGAACGGCACGGCGTAGAATTCGAAGTTGCGGTGTTGGGCCCAGCGCTGCTCGGCCTTGGCCAGGGCCTCTTCGAGCGGCTCCAGCCAGACGCGGCGGCGCAGGCGGCGATTGGCGCTGGTCCTGATCCGCACCTGGGTGACGACGCCCAGCGCCCCCAGCGAGACGCGGGCGGCCTGGAAGACTTCCGAGTTCGTGGTCGCGTCGGCGTCGATGACCTTGCCCGAGGGCGTGACCAGGCGCAGGCCGGTGACGTCGCCGTGCAGCGCCTTGATGGTCTGGCCCGTGCCGTGGGTGCCGGTGCTCAGCGCTCCGCCCAGCGATTGCTTGTTGATGTCGGGCAGGTTCGGCAGCGCCCGCCCCTTCTCGGCCAACAGCGGACCCAAGGCGCCCAGCCGCGTGCCGGCGCGGACGGTGGCCTCGTCGCCCTCCCAGCCGACGATCCCGGCCATGGCGTCCAGCGAGACCAGGGTCCCGTCGGTCGGGGCCAGGGCGGTGAAGGAGTGGCCGGCGCCCACCGGTCGGATCGGGGCCTGCGCGACCTTGAGGATCGCGGCCAGCTCGCCCTCGTCCTTGGGAGCCAGGCGGGCGGCGGGATAGGCGTGCTGCACGCCGGACCAGTTGCGCCACAGCAGCTTGCCCCGGGGATCGACCGAGGCCGGCGACGGCGGTTCGGGCTTGTCTCCGGTGGCGACGACATAGGCCGCGCCCGCGCCGCCGGCGACCACCGCCGCTCCGGTTCCACCCGCGATCAGGGCCCCGCGCCTGGAGATCATGCCGCCCCCTCTTACTTTTCTTGGAGCATGACGGGCGCCGAAACCGCTGACACTTTCGGCTGTCATGCTCTCTATTTCGCGGAGTCTTCGCGCCCCGCCATGAAGCGTATCAGGGCCTGGAAATCGGCGGGGGTGCAAGTCGCGCACTGGCCGGTGGCCGGCATGGCGTTGAAGCCCTGCACCGCGTGGTCCAGCAGCACGGCCTCGCCCTGCTTCCAGCGCGGGTCCCAGGCGGCGCGGTCGTGGACCAGCGGCGCGCCCGTGCCGGGAATGGCGTGGCAGGCGTGGCACGTGGTCTCGTACAGCGCCGACAGGCGAGCGTCGGCCGGACGCAGGGCCAGGGCCTGCTCGGGTGTCGGGGGCGGCGGCTTGGCCCCACAAGCCGAGAATATCAGGGCGGACGCGGCGAGGACTAACGCCGCTCTCATTACGCGATCCCCGACAGGCGCTTGGCGGCCGTCAGCGTGTTGGCCAGCAAGCAGGCGATCGTCATCGGCCCCACGCCACCCGGCACCGGCGTGATCGCGCCGGCCACGGCCTTGGCCTCGTCGAAGGCCACGTCGCCCACCAGTCGGGTCTTGCCGGCCGCGGCGGCTTCCGGGTCGCGGGCCGGGAAGCGAGTAATGCCGACGTCGATGACCACCGCGCCCGGCTTGATCCAGTCGGCCTTGACCATCTCGGCCCGGCCGACGGCGGCGACGACGATGTCGGCCTGGCGAACGATCCCTGGCAGGTCCTGGCTGCGCGAGTGGGCGATGGTCACGGTGCAGTCGGCGGCCAGCAGCAGCTGGGCCATGGGCTTGCCCATCAGGTTCGAGCGGCCGATGACCACGGCGTTCTTGCCCTTCAGGTCGTCGACCACGTCCTTCAGCAGCAGCATGCAGCCCAGCGGCGTGCAGGGGGTCAGGGCCGGCAGGCCGCTGGCCAGGCGGCCGGCGTTGGTCACGGTCAGGCCATCGACGTCCTTGTCCGGCGACAGGGCCGCCACGACGTCCGCTTGGCTGATGTGCGGCGGCACCGGGAACTGGACCAGAACGCCGTGGATCTTCGGATCGGCGTTCAGCTTGGCGACCAGGGCCAGCAGGTCGTCCTGCGTGGTTTCGGCCGGCAGGCGGTGGGTCTCGGAGTACATGCCCGCTTCCTGCGTCTGCTGCCCCTTGCTGCGGACATAGACCTGGCTGGCGGGGTCCTCGCCGACCAGCACCACGGCCAGGCCGGGGGTGATCCCGTGCTCGGCTTTCAGGGCGGCGACCTCCTGCGCGACCTTGGCCCGCAGATCGGCCGCGAAGGCCTTGCCGTCGATGATCGTCGCCTGGGTCATGGGGGTTCTCCTGCCTGGCCCGTCCCTAGCGGCTCGTTGCATGGCATGCAACGTCGAGGACTTGACCCCGCTCCGCCTCGGGCGTGTCCTCCGGGCCCATGACCCAAGCGTTCCCGACTCCCGCCGCCCACGCTCGCGAGGTGCTCGCCAAGCTGGGCGTTCTCGCCCTGCCCGCCGACGGCGGACAGCCCGTCCGCGGCCCGATCGACGGCGCCATCCTAACCCACGTGGCCTATGACGACGCCCGCGAGATCGAGGCCAAGGTGGCCGCCGCTTGCCGCGCCTTCGAGGCCTGGCGCGTCGTCCCAGCCCCGCGCCGAGGCGAGCTGGTTAGGCTGTTCGGCGAGGAGCTGCGCGCCGCCAAGCCCGACCTCGCCGCCCTGGTCAGCCTGGAAGCCGGCAAGATCGCCTCGGAGGCGGCCGGCGAGGTCCAGGAGATGATCGACATCTGCGACTTCGCCGTCGGCCTGTCGCGCCAGCTGCATGGCCTGACGATCGCCTCCGAACGGCCGGGCCACGCCATGCGCGAGACCTGGCACCCGCTGGGCCCGGTGGCGGTGATAAGCGCCTTCAACTTCCCGGTCGCCGTCTGGGCCTGGAACGCCTGCCTGGCCCTGGTCTGCGGCGATCCGGTGATCTGGAAGCCGTCCGAGAAGACGCCGCTGACCGCCCTGGCGACCCACGCCGTCCTGCAACGCGCCCTGGCCCGATTCGAGGACGCGCCGGAAGGCCTGGCCTGCGTTGTCCTGGGCGGTCGCGACGCCGGCGAGCGCCTGGCTCGCGATCCGCGCATCCCGCTGGTCAGCGCCACCGGTTCGACCCGGATGGGCAAGGCGCTCGCGCCGCTGGTCGCCGAACGCTTCGGCCGCTCGATCCTGGAGCTGGGCGGCAACAACGCCATGATCGTCGCCCCCTCGGCCGACTTGTCCCTGGCCCTGCGCGCCATCGTCTTCTCGGCGGCCGGCACCGCCGGCCAGCGCTGCACCAGCCTGCGCCGCCTGATCGTCCACGAGAGCCTCGTCGACAAGGTCTCGGGCGCCGTCGAGGCGGCCTTCCAGCGCCTGCCGGTCGGCGATCCGCGCCAGGCCAAGACCCTGCTGGGCCCGCTGATCGATCGCGCCGCTTACGAAGCGTTCGTCGAGGCCATGAACCAAGTCCGCGCCGAGGGCGGGAGCGTCAGCGGCGGCGAACGCCTGCTGATCGACGAGCATCCGGACGCCTTCTATGTCCGTCCGGCCCTGGCCCGACTGCCGGCCCCCGCGCCTTGCCTGCGGCGCGAGACCTTCGCCCCGCTGCTGCACGTCGTTCCGTATACGGATTTCGACGAGGCGGTGGCGATCCAGAACGACGTTCCCCAGGGCCTGTCCTCCTGCGTGATGACCAACGACGTCCGTGAGGCCGAGGGCTTCCTGTCGGCGGCGGGCAGCGATTGCGGCATCGCCAACGTCAATATCGGCCCCTCCGGCGCCGAGATCGGCGGCGCGTTCGGCGGCGAGAAGGAGACCGGCGGCGGCCGCGAGAGCGGCTCCGACAGCTGGAAGCAGTACATGCGGCGACAGACGGCGACGGTGAACTATTCGGGAGCGTTGCCGCTGGCCCAAGGGGTGCGGTTCGATCTGTAGGGTCCGGTCACTGGCCCCCTCCGCGCCCGCGGCGCTCCTCCCCGGAGGGGAAAGAAGGACGGCGCGCGAACCTTCCGCCCCCTCCGGGGGCGGACGACCACGCGCAGCGTGGTCAGGTGGGGGCAAGTGACATCGTCCTCACGCGGCTTGCCGCTGAAGGGATGGAAAGGGACGCGGAGCGCCGGGCGCCGCCCGGAGTGTGAGTAGTTTGATACCGTTTCGACGAAGCCAGACGCTCCGCGCGACCGTTATNCTGAAGGGATGGAAAGGGACGCGGAGCGCCGGGCGCCGCCCGGAGTGTGAGTAGTTTGATACCGTTTCGACGAAGCCAGACGCTCCGCGCGACCGTTATCCGCCAGCGTCCCGTCAGGTGGCCCTGTTCAGGCCTTACCGGGACCCGGGCTCCTCCGTTTCCGGAAGCTCCCGGAGGTCGAAGAGAGCGAGCCAATACAGGCTAAGACACACCCTTTCGCCTTCAACCACGCCGACGGCGGGCGGGTTCAGCCAGCACGCTGAAGCCCCGGACCGTCCGAGTATCCCCCTCGGACCTGCACCGCTCGATCGCCCCCCGCCGCCGCAATCGGTCGCTGGCCATGCGCCCTTTCCTCGCGACGAGNCCGGACCGTCCGAGTATCCCCCTCGGACCTGCACCGCTCGATCGCCCCCCGCCGCCGCAATCGGTCGCTGGCCATGCGCCCTTTCCTCGCGACGAGGTGAGAAGAGCATACGGCGGTTTTTTGGACCGAGGACGAGAAGGGCTGAACGCTCGTGCCTTCCATCATCCCTCTCTCTGAGAGAGAGGGAGGGGCCCATGCGCAGCATGGGAGGGTGAGTGGTTACACCGCCCACCGATAAATCCTGAAAATTCAGCGAGATGCGCGAAATCCCCCACCGGCTTCGCCTAACCTCTCACCCTCCCACGCCTGCGGCGCGGGCCCCTCCCTCTCTCAAAGAGAGAGGGGTTCTCCCCCACCGGCTTCGCCTAACCTCTCACCCTCCCACGCCTGCGGCGCGGGCCCCTCCCTCTCTCAAAGAGAGAGGGGTTCTATGCCCGCGCTCCGACGAGCTTACGGCCGCCAACGCCCTTCCAGCAGCGCCCGCTCGGCCGCCTCCAGCGGCAGGTCGCGGCCGGCGCGGACGGCCTCCAGCGTCTGGGCGACGGGAAGGTCCGGCTTGACGCCGACGCCCTCGAGACGGCGACCATCGGGCGTGAGGTAGTCGGCCACGGCGACGTCGACGAAACCGCCGCCCGGCAACGGATAGCTTCGAGCGGCCAGCACCGCGCCGGCGGTCTCGGCGCCGACCAGGCGGCCACGATGGTGGTATCGCAGGGCGTAGGCCGTGATCTCGGCGGCGCTGGCGCTTGTCGGACCGATCAGCACCACCAGCGGTCCGTCGTATCGCATCGAGGACTGGCGTGTGACGGAGGAGCGAGTCGAATGGCGCGCGACCGACCGGCCCAGGTTCGTTCCAGGTTCCAGGAAATAGCTGGAGATCTCGACCTGCGCCGTCACCAGGCCCCCGCTATTGCTCCGCAGATCCAGGATCATGCCGCGCGGGGGCGGATCGGCGAGGTTGCGCGCCAGCCAGGCGACCGACGCCTTGTCGAACGCGTCGAACCGCAGCACGCGAACGCCGCTGGGAAGGTCGGCTCGGGCTTGCGGGGCGGGCCTTTCGCCCCGTTCCAGGTCGAACTCGACCTGGCGGGACGAGCCGCCCCGGCTCAAGATCACGGTGGCGTGCGGGCAGCCGTCGCGCGAATTGGTCGTGGCGAGTTTCTGGAGGCCGTCGCCTGGCGCGATCCCGAGCCGCTCGGCCGAGCTTCCACGCCGCACGGCGTCCACGAGCATGAACGACCCGCCCCGACGACGCACCTCGGTGAAGTGGAAGCCGAAATCGCTTCTATTGGGCGCATCCAGGCAGCTTTCGTTTTTCGGTCGCGGCGCCGTCGCGACCTGGCCGCCATTGGACGTGATCACCGGGGTCGGCGGCGGTAGCACCGACACATGCGACGTTCCCGCCTGCCGCAGCATGTTGTCCAGCACGTTGATGTACAGCGCGATCTCGAAGGGCTGCGCCTTGACCAGCGGCCGATAGGCGTCGCGGATCTTGCGCCAACGGGCATGGTCGAACTTCGGGTCGTAATACTTCTCGTCGACCGTCTTCCAGGCGACGTCGAAGATCCGCTCATAGCGGGCGATCCGCGCCGCTTCGGGGTGGCGCCGCGCCCAGTCGGCTTGGTAGGCCTTCCAGCCGTACAGGCCGGCGGCCAGGCCCGCTATGCCGGCGACGACAACCGCCGCCCATGTACGCCTGCGCACTTCAAACCACCCCCGGTTGCGCATCCGGCATAGCGAGCGTGCGGGACGAGCGCAAGGCGCGAGCATCCCAGCCATTGCCCGCGTCCCCTCGCCTCGCTAAGGAAGACGCCCGTCCGGCGATCGCCGGGCAAGCCGGCTTAGCACAGCGGTAGTGCAGCGGTTTTGTAAACCGAAGGTCGCGGGTTCGATTCCTGCAGCCGGCACCATTTTTCCAAACGCTCGTCCAGGTCCCCGATGGCCGCCACCCTCTTCATCGACGCCGACGCCTGTCCCGTGAAGGACGAGTGTTACAAGGTCGCCGCCCGCCATGGCTTCAAGACCTTCGTGGTGTCCAACAGCTGGATCCGCGTGCCGCTGACGCCGGTGATCGAGCAGGTGGTGGTCGACGCCGGTCCCGACATCGCCGACGACTGGATCGCCGAGCGCTGCGGTCCCGGCGACGTGGTGGTGACCAACGACATCCCCCTGGCCGACCGAGTGCTGAAGGCCGGCGGCGCGGCGGTGGCCCCGAACGGCCGGGTGTTCTCGGCCGACATGATCGGCTCGGCCCTGGCCTCACGGTCGATCGGCGAGCACCTGCGCTCGATGGGCGAGGTCACCAAGGGCCCCGCCGCCTTCGCCAACGCCGACCGCTCGCGATTCCTGCAGGCGCTGGACCAGCTGGTGGTCAAGGCCAGGCGCGCGGTTCCGCGATGATCGAGATCACCTCCTGGCTGCGGATCGACGAGGACGAGCTGGCCTGGAAGGCCACGCGCGCCTCGGGCCCCGGCGGCCAGCACGTCAACAAGACCTCGACGGCGATCGAGCTGCGCTTCGACGTCCGGAACTCCCCCGCCCTGCCCGAGGACGTCAAGGCGCGGCTGGAGACCCTGGCCGGCAGTCGCCTGACCCAGGACGGGGTGCTGATCCTGTTCGCCCAAGGCTCCCGCTCGCAGGAGATGAACCGCCAGGAGGCCTTGGAGCGCCTGGTCGAGCTGATCCGCCGCGCCACCGAAAAGCCCAAGCCCCGCAAGGCGACCAAGCCCACCTATTCCAGCAAGCTGAAGCGACTGGAAGGCAAGACCAAGCGCGCGACCGTGAAGTCGATGCGTGGGAAGCCTCGCGGCGACGACTAGCGGCCTTGAGCCCTAGGCCGTTTCCGGCGGGGCCGGCGTCGAGAACGCGATGATGTCCTGCTTCCAGTCCGGCTCGACGATCAGGCCGGTCAGCATCTTCTGCAGCGAGCGGGTCATGGCCGCCTGCTCTTCCGTGGTCAGGTTGGAGCAGATGTCGCGGTTCAGCGGCCGGATCTCGGCGCGGATCTTCTCCAGCAGCGTGCGGCCGGTGTCGGTGAGGCAGACGACGACGATGCGGCGGTCGCTGGCCGAGGCCTCGCGCGCCACCAGGCCGTCGGCGATCAGGCTGTCGACCGAACGCGTCAGCGTCGTGCGGTCGGTGGCCGCCAGCTTGGCCAGCCGCGTCATCGACAGGTCGCCGAACCGGCGCAGCGAGATCATCGCCACCCACTTGGCGAAGGTCAGGCCGTGCCGGGCCAGCAGGTCCGCCGCCATGGCGCGGCGATGCTGCTCGGTCTGGTACAGCAGATAACTGAGATAGCTTGGTAACGGCAGCGCGTGGTCGTCGACCACGTCGGCGCGCCTGCCCTCTTCGCGCCTGTCCCCCTCACGCATAATTTGTTCCGCCCCCACAAAACGGCGATCTGTGTGTCACAAGGTTAACGACCACGCAATCTGCGGTGTCCGTTCTGGAAACGAAAAACCCCGCGAAAGGCTTCGCGGGGTCATCTCTTTCAATTTATGCGGGAATTTGACCCGTATGGAGCGACCTCAAGCGTCCGCGGAGGCGCGGTTGCGGGTGCGGGCGCGGGTCAACCAGTCGTCCGGATAGGTCTCGCGCACGGTGATCGACTTGAACTGGGTGACCGGGATGCGGGCGTGGTCGCCGGGGTTGAGGTCGCGCGACACCGAGTGGCCGGCGAACTCCTCGATGATGGTGATCACTTGGCTGCTGCCGGCGGCGTTCTCGATCAGGACCATGTTCATGGGTTTCGGCTCGGTGATCTCGAGGATGAGGGGATGTCGGTGGAAGGCGCGGACGGCGTTCAGGCCAGGCTAGGCTGGACGCGTTCCTTCAGGCCCTTGAGCGCCCAGGCCTCGACGGCCTTGCTGGAGCCGAGGCGGCGGAAGGCGCCCTGGCTGTGCTGCTCGCAATACGATCCGCGAGCGCTGGTCTTGGGACGACCGCAGAAGCCGAAGTCGTCGTTCTCGGGATGGCCGATCGGCCAGCGGCACGAGTGGGCGCCCAGGCCCAGGATGCCCGAGGTCGGCAGCAGGTCCTCCTCGGTGCGCTCGAAGCGCGGGGCGACGTGCGGAGCGGCGGTAGTTTCGCGGGTCGGCCGCTGACGGGCCTGGATCCGCGTCGGAGCGCGGCCGGTGGTGATGCGCTGACGGACCGGAGTCTCGCGGACGGTGATGCCCAGACGGTGCACCTTGCCGATCACCGCGCTACGGCTGACGCCGCCCAGGTGGCGCGCCACCTGGCTGGCGCTGAGGCCCTCGAGCCACAGCTTCTTCAGCGTCGCGGTGCGTTCTTCGCTCCAGTCCATGATCTTGTTTCCCAGCCCAAACCGGAGCCAGCCCGCTCCGTGAGAAATGGGTAAGATTTATGGTTAACGACCGTCAAACGTTTATGTGCAGACCCACGGTTTGCGATTTCACTTTTCACGAGAAGAATCACGTAGATACCGACGATTGTCGCAGGGCCCCGCTTGCGCCCCTCTTAAGGAACATTGTTCCGTGACAAGCTGGGGGCCCTGATTTTATAAGGGTTTGGAATGCGTCGCGCGGTCGCAGACCATGCGGCGAAACGTCTGTCGGGGACCACCATGCGCACGTTGAACCTGGCCGCCGTGGCCGCTCTCTGCCTCGTCGTTTCGGCCTGTTCGAAGGATGGCGGCGGCTCCGGCGAGGCTCCGCCCCCGGCCGACGCCCCCGCCGCCGCGGTCTCGACCGACACCGACAAGGCCGCCGCCCTGGCCGCCCTGCCCGCACCCTACAACACCGGCGACCTTTCGAACGGCCAGAGCAAGTTCGCGCTCTGCCGCTCGTGCCACACCATCACGGAAGGCGGCCCTGACCTGACCGGCCCCAACCTGCACGGCGTGTTCGGGCGCAAGGCCGGGTCGAAGCCCGGCTACGCCTATTCCGAGGCCGTGAAGGCCGCCGGCTTCACCTGGGACGCCGAGCACCTGGACAAGTGGCTGGCCAGCCCGCGCGAGTTCCTGCCCGGCACCAAAATGACCTTCGCCGGCCTGCACGACCCGAAGGACCGCGTCGACCTGATCGCCTATCTGAAGGTGGAGACGGGCTACAAGCCGGCCCCGTAGGTCGCCGTGCGCCCGGCCCCGCCCCAGATCGAGGCGCTGATCCAACGCCTCTACGACGCCAACCAGCGGCGCGACTTCGAAGCGTTCCGCGCCCTGGTCACGCCCCAGCTGGAATGGCCGGACCTGACCCGCGGCGGGCTGCTGACCAGCCCCGAGGCCGTGCGCGACTACTGGGCCTATAACGACGCCTCGATCCGGGTGGAGACGACGCCGGTCGAGGTCCACGTGGACGACGACGATCGCATCGTCGTCGACGCCAACCAGGTGGTCTGGAACCGCTCCGGCCAGCTGTGGTCGGACATGTGCGTGCGGCATTGTTACACGCTTCGCAACGGCCTGTTCTGGCGCATGGATGTGGTTTCCACGGGAGACCCGGATCTAGGCCCATGACGCCCGACGAGGATCGGATCGCGCAGCCATACGAAGCCTTCGACACCGTCGAAGCCCTGCTTCGCCGGCTGCACCGCGCGCTCAACGCCCGCGACCTCGACGCCATCGTGGCCTGCTATGCCCCGGACGCGCGCTTCGCCGACAATCTGGACGGCGGTGTGGTCGAGGGCCTCGAGGCCGTCCGCGGCCACTTCATCCGCCTGTTCGAAGCCGTCCGGCTCGAGATTTCGCTGCTGGACCACGCGCTCGAGCCCGACGGCCGGGTGAAGGCGCGAATACACGTGGTGACCCGGGGCCTCGGCGGCGGACTATGGCAGGACGGCGAGATCACCGTCCGCTATCGCCTCGAGCACGGGCTGATCGCCGAGCAGGACGTCGATGACGGCGGTCGCGCGTCATGACCGCGCCACAGGCCCTGCTGGACGAGGCCTATGACGCCTTCAACGCGCGGGACCTGGCGCGCATGCGCCCGCTGATCCATGCCGAGGCGGCGTGGCCCAACACCCTGGAAGACGGCCCGCCGCTGGCCGGCCGGGAAGCCGTCATCGGCCATTTCGCCCGCATCTTCGCGACCATCCTGCCCAACATTCAGCTGATCCGGGTCGTCGCGGAAACCGCCGACACCTTGACCGTCGAGGCCCAGTACTCGGTCGAGAGCTCGGACGGCCATGTCTGGAGCGACACCCGGGCGACGCTGACCTATCACTTCCGCGACGGGCTGCTCAGCGGCATGACGATCGTGGGCGGGCTTTAGAAGCTCAATCCTGTCATCCCGGCCGCAGCGAAGCGAAGAGCCGGGACCGCCGCAAACTCAGAGCTTCCGGCGGTCCCGGATCGGCGCGCTGCGCGCTTGTCCGGGATGACAGGGTTTTGGCCGGCTAAACCAGCAGATCCGCGCAGGCGTCCAGCACCGCCTCGGCGTCCAGGCGGTACTTGCCGTAGAGGTCCGGCAGGTCGCCCGACTGGCCGAAAGTCTCCAGGCCCAGGGCCCGCACCCGCTGGCCACGCACCGAGCCTAGCCAAGACAGCGCCAAGGGCGCGCCGTCGGTCAGCGTCACCAGGCCGGCGTCGCGGTCCAGCGGGGCCAGCAGGGTTTCGATCGTGGAGGCCCTTGGAACGCCCTGGGCGCCCTCCCCGTTCCATCGCGCACGGCCCGCGGCGGTCCAGTTCCGGTGCAGCACGTCGGCCGAGGTGACGGCCAGCAAGCCCGCCTCGGGTATGTCGTCGGCTAGCGCCTCGAACGCCGCCAGGGCCTCGGGAGCCAGGGCGCCGCTATAGACCAGCGCCAGGCGCGCGTCCCGCGCGGGGGCCTTCAGCCAATAGGCTCCTTCCACCACGCCCTGACGCCAGGCGTCGTCGGTCCGTTCCGGCTGGGCGATCACGCGGGTCGACAGGCGCAGATAGGTCGAGGCGCCGTCCGGGGCCTGGATACGATCGAAGGCGCGGGCCATCAGCACCGCCGTCTCGTCGGCGAAGGCTGGCTCGTAGGTATCGAGGCCCGGCTGGGCCATGCCGATGACGGCGGCGTTGATCGACTGGTGCGCGCCGCCCTCCGGAGCCAGGGTCAGGCCCGAGGGCGTGGCGACCAGCAGGAAGCGGGCGTCCTGATAGCAGGCGTAGTTCAGGGCATCGAGGCCGCGGGCGATGAACGGGTCGTACAGCGTGCCAACCGGGAACAGACGCTCGCCGAACAGCGGCGCGGTCAGGCCCAGGGCGGCCAGCGCGATGAACAGGTTGTTCTCGGCGATGCCCAGCTCGACGTGCTGGCCGGTCTCGGCCTTGGACCAGACCTGGGCCGAGGGGATGCGCCGGCGCTTGAAGACGTCCTCGTGGGCGCGGCGTTGGAACACGCCTCGTCGGTTCACGAAGCCGCCCAGGTTGGTCGAGACCGTGACGTCCGGCGAGGTGGTGACGACGCGGCCAGCGAACTCGTCCTTGCGGGCGGCGATCTCGAACATCACCTTGCCGAAGGCCGCCTGGGTGGACTGCTCGTTCTCCGCCCCTTCCTTCGCCGCGACAGCCACCAACAGCTCGTCGGCGGTCGGCGTCGCGATCGTGGGAGCCACGTGCTGGCGCTCGACCTCGGCGGCGAACGGGGCGCGGGCTATCAGGCCCTTCAGGGCCGTACGCTCGGCGGCCGAGAGGCCCGACAGCGGGTCCCACTCCTCGCCCTCGACGACGCCCAGGCGCTCGCGCAGCTCGGCGATCTGGGCCGGGGTCATCAGGCCGGCATGGTTGTCCTTGTGGCCCTGGAACGGCAGCCGCAGGCCCTTGACGGTATAGGCGATGAAGAAGCGCGGCCGGTCGTCCTGCCCCGCCTTCTCGAACTCCTCCAGCAGGGTCTCCAGGCAATGGCCGCCCAGCTCGGTCATCAGCTCGGCAAGATCGACGTCCTTGTAGCCCTTGATCAGGGCCAGGGTGTCGGGGCTGCCCTCCAGGTCGGCGGACAGCCGCTCGCGCCACGCCGCCCCGCCCTGATAGGTCAGGGCCGAGAACAGGTCGTTGGGCGCGGTCTCGATCCACTCGCGCAGCTTTTCGCCGCCCGGCTTGGCGAAGGCCTCGCGCTGGCGCTTGGACCACTTCAGGGTCTCGACGGTCCAGCCGGCGGCCTCGAAGATCTCGCCATAGCGGGTGAACATCCGGTCCTGGGTGGTCGCGTCCAGGCTCTGGCGGTTGTAGTCGACGATCCACCAGGTGTTGCGGATGTCGTGCTTGCAGGCCTCGATCAGGGCCTCGTAGATGTTGCCCTCGTCCAGCTCGGCGTCGCCCAGCAGCGAGATCATCCGCCCCATGCGCTCAGGCTTCACCGCCCCACGCGCGGCCAGATAATCCTGGGTCAGCGAGGCGAAGGCGGTCATGGCCACGCCCAGGCCCACCGAGCCGGTCGAGAAGTCGACGTCGTCCACGTCCTTGGTGCGCGACGGATAGGACTGGGCCCCGCCCAACGCTCGAAAGCGTTTGAGGTTGTCCAGGCTCTGGCGGCCGAACAGGTGCTGGATGGCGTGGAAGACGGGGCTGGCGTGCGGCTTGACCGCCACCCGGTCCTGCGGCCGCAGCGCCTTCATATAGAGCGCCGTCATCAGGGTGGTCATCGAGGCGCTGGACGCCTGGTGGCCGCCGACCTTCAAGCCGTCACGGCTTTCCCGGAGGTGGTTGGCGTTGTGGATAGTCCACGCCGCCAACCAGAGAATCCGTTCCTCGAGACGGCGCAGCAGAGCTATTTCCTGCCGCCTCGCCGTCAGGGAGCCATCGGCCATGCTTCCTCACCGGTTTATGCCGGTGAAGTTTGCCCCTCACCGTTCTTTTCGCCGGCTTCATACTCCTCGATCTGGCGCGCCGTCCACTCCGGCGACTTCGTGAAGCGGGCCAAGAGGTCGTAGAACACCGGAACGATGAACAGCGTCAGCAAGGTGGCGAAGATCGAACCGGTGAAGATCACCGAACCGATCGTCTTGCGGCTGCCCGCCCCCGCCCCCGCCCACAGCATCAGCGGCAAGGCGCCCATGGCGGCCGAGATCGAGGTCATGATGATCGGGCGCAGGCGCAGGGCCGCCGCCTCGATCACCGCTTCGCGCACGGTCAGACCCTCGTCGCGCAGCTGGTTGGCGAACTCGACGATCAGGATGCCGTTCTTGGTGGCGATGCCGATCAGGATGATCAGCCCGATCTGGCTGTAGGTGTTGATGGTCGAGCCCATGATCAGCAGGCCGAACAGGCCGCCCAGCGCCGCCAGGGGCACGGTCAGCATGATCACGGCCGGGTGGATCCAGCTTTCGAACTGGGCCGCCAGCACCAGGAACACCAGCAGCAGGGCCAGACCGAAGGCGATGGCGATGCCGCCCGAGCCTTCCAGATAGTCCTTGGCCTGGCCGCCCCACTTGATGCTGACGCCGGGCGTCGGGTGCTGGTCGGCCTGGTCCTTGAGGAAGCGCACGGCGTCCTCGACCGTGAAGCCGGGATTCAGTTGAGTGGTCAGGGTCACCGAACGCAGGCGGTCGACGCGCGGACGGTCCGGCGTGTCGCCCCGCAACTGGGTCGTCACCACGGTCGACAGCGGCACGAGCGCGCCCGAGCTGGTGCGGACGTTCAGCCGGTTCAGATCCTCGACACTGCGGCGCTGGTCGAGATTGGTCTGCAGGATGACGTCGTATTCCTGGCCGTTCTTGATGTAGGTCGTGGCCTTGCGCGAGCCGAACATGGTCTCCAGGGCACGGCCGATCGACTGGGCCGAGACGCCCAGGGTCGCGGCCTTGTCCTGGTCGATCTGCACCGACAGGCGCGGCGAGGTCGGCTCGTAGTCGAGGCGCGGCCGCGAGAAGCCCGGATTGTCCTGGGCCTCGGCCAGGATCGGCTTCAGCCAGTCGGCCAGCTGGACGTAGTCGTTACCGACGGCGATCAGGTCGACATTGGTGCCGCCACCGCCGCCGCCGCCGCCCCCGCGCTGGAAGGGACCGCGCACGCTGGCGATGGCCCGCACGCTGGTGATCTTGGAGAGATCCTTGTTCAGCTCGGCCGCGACCTCGTCGGCGGTCTTCTTGCGCTCGCCCCAGGGCTTCATCACGATGACGCTGCTGCCGCTGTTGAACGAATTGCCGCCGAACCGCGGGATGGTCAGCAGGACGCGTTGAGCGACGCCTTCGTCGCGGTACCGATCGACGATCTTCTCGACCTTCAGGCCGATGCCCTGGATGTAGTCGTAGCCCGCGCCTTCCGGCCCGTTGATGGCCACGTCGACCCGGCCGCGGTCTTCCGGCGGCACCAGTTCCTTGGGCAGGTTGACGAACAGGAGGCCCGCGAAGGCCGCCAGGACGACAACCATCAGGCCGGCGATCGCCGCCGACCAGCCGCCCAGAATGCCTTCCAGCGAAGCGCGATACGAGTTCTTCAAGGCGTCCATCGCCCTGTTCACGCGCCTGGCCAGCCAGCCCTCGCCATGCGCCGGCTTCAGCAGCTTGGACGCCATCATCGGCGACAGCGACAGGGCCAGCAGGGCCGAGAAGCCCACGGCCGCGGCGATGGCCACGGCCAGCTCGACGAACAGGCGGCCGATATAGCCGGGCAGGAACATCAACGGCGCGAACACCGAGATCAGCACGATGGTGGTGGCGACGACGGCGAAGAACACCTGGCGGGTGCCGCGCTCGGCGGCGACCAGGGCCGGTTCGCCCTCGTCCACCCGCCGCTGGATGTTCTCGACCACGACGATGGCGTCGTCGACGACCAGGCCGACAGCCAGCACCAAGGCCAGCAGGGTCAGGAGGTTCAGCGAGAAGCCCAGCGGCGCCAGGACGATGAAGGTCGACAGGATGCAGATTGGGGCGACGACCGAGGGGATCAGGGCCGAACGCCAGCTGCCCAGGAAGATCAGATTGACCAGCACCACGAGGCTGATCGACATGCCCATGGTGATCCAGACCTCGTGGATGGCTTCGGCGGTGAACACCGAGTTGTCCACGGCCACGACCATCTTGGTCCCGGGCGGCAGACTCTCGTTGATCGCGTCCACTTCCTTGCGCACGGCCTGGGAGATGGCCACGTCGTTGGCTTGCGACTGACGGGTCAGGCCGATGCCGACCTGGTCGACGCCGTTGCCGCGGAACAGCCGGCGACGCTCGTCGGGACCTTCCTCGATCCGGGCCACGTCGCCCAGACGCAGCACGTAGCCGCTGGCGTCGGCGGGCCGCAGCGGCAGGCGCGCGAAGTCCTCGGGCTTGGCGTAGCTGCGGGCCACCCGGATCGTGAAGTCCTTGGCGGTGCTCTCCAGCGAACCGGCCGGCAGCTCCAGGTTCTGGGCGTTCAGGGCGTTCTCGACGTCGTCCACCGAGACGCCGCGCGCGGCCATCTCGTTGGCGTCCAGCCAGATCCGCATGGCGTAGATCTTGGCCCCGAACAGATTGGCCTGGGCCACGCCGTCGATCGTCGACATCCGCTCGACCAGATAGCGGTCGGCGTAGTCGGCCAGTTGCAGCGGATCCAGCGTGGTCGAAGTCAGGTTCAGAATGATGATCGGCGACGCGTCGGCATTGGCCTTGGCGATCTGCGGCGGGTCGGCCTGGTCCGGCAGGTTGCTGGTCACCCGGCTGACGGCGTCGCGCACGTCGTTGGCGGCCGCATCCAGGTCGCGGTCGAGGTTGAAGGTGATGGTGATCTGCGAGCGGCCGTCGCGGCTGCTGCTGTTGACCCGGTCAATGCCCTGGATGCCGGCCACCTGGCGCTCGATCACCTGGGTGATGCGCTCCTCGATGACCTCGGCCGAGGCGCCGCGATAGGTGGTCGAGACCGAGACCACGGGGGGATCGACGCTGGGCAGCTCGCGGATCGGCAGCGACGAGAACGCCGCCAGGCCGATGACGCAGAGGATGATCGCCGCGACCGCGGCGAAGACGGGACGACGGACGGAGAGGTCGGACAGCATCAGCCGGCCTTCCGGCCAGCGCCGCCCTGATCACCGCCCTTGTGGCCCTTGCCCTCGCCCTTGGCCCCGTCTTTACCGCCCTTGCCGCCGCCGATCGGGGCGCCGTCCTGGATGCGGTTGAGACCGTCGGCGACGATCTTGTCGCCCTTCTTCAGGCCCGAGTTGATCTCGACGAAGCCGTCGGCGGTGATGCCGGTCTCGACATCGGTGCGGCGGGCGACCATGCCCTTGGGCCCCTTGGCGATACGGAAGACCGAGGCCTGGCTGCCTTCGAACTGCACGGCCGCTTCGGGCACGGCGACGGCGGTGCGCACGCCCTGGTCGATGGCGACCTTGACCAGCATGCCCGGCTTCAGGCGGCCGCCGGCATTGGGAAACTCGGCGCGGGCCTTGATGGCGCGGGTCGCCGGGTCGATGCGGGTGTCGATCTGGGCGATATGACCCTGGAAGGTCTCGCCCGGCAGGGCGTCGGGCCGCGCGGCGATCGGCAGGCCGATGCGCAGGGTGGCCAGGTAGCGGTCCGGCACCGAGAAGTCGACGCGGATCACCGAAACGTCGTCCAGGCTGACGATCGGGGTGCCGGCGGCGATCAGCATGCCCGGCGCGACGTCCGAGATGCCGACCCGGCCGGCGAACGGGGCGCGGAGCACCCGGTCCAGCTTCTGGGCCTGGGCGGTGCCAACGGCGGCTCTCGCGACCTCGAGGGCCGACAGATACTGCTCGGCCGTGGCGCGCGGGGCGATGCCCTTGTCGGCCAGGGTCTTCCAGCGGTTGTAGTCGCGTTCGGCTTGGGACAGGCGCGCCTTGGCCTCCGAGATCCCGGCGTTCTCCTGGTCGGCCTTCAGCTCGACCAGCACCTGGCCGCGCGAGACGGTCTCGCCGTCGGTGAAGTGGACCGCGGTGATCAGTTCCGGGGTGTTGGAGGTGATCGTCACCGACTGGCGGCCCTTGGCCACGCCCAGCACCTCGATGCGGTCGGTGAACGGCCGCTCGCCGACCACCATCTGCGAGACGCTGGTCGCCCGACCGCCGCCGCCCGCGCCCTTGGTTTCCTTGTTGGCGAAGGCCAGCTTCAGGCCGCCCACCACCAGCATTAGGACAACGGCGGCCAGGGCCACCACGAGAAAGAAGTGCCTACGGATCAACGAAACGCTCCGGCGCCGGACGCCCCCGGCGAAGCTATGAGTGCGGCGAGATATGACCGCAGGCTAAAGCGGCGTCCAGTGACAGGCGGATGACGGACTGTTGCAGCTTTGAAACAAGCTAGAGCCTGCGCCACAAAGCGAGCACGACGCCGCGATCTCGGGCGGTTTCTCGGCCAGAGACGGTGTCGCGCCAGCCGCCCTGCACGCTCCAGTCGCCGAACGATCGGACGACGGACACTTCGCTCTTCAGCCAGCGCGAGCGGATCGGGCTGCGGTCGGCCTGGCCGGCATAGGTCTGGGCCAGCAACAGCCAGCGTTTCGTGGGCCTGACGCCCAGGGTGGCGTCGATCCGCGTCTCGTCCGCCAAGCCCTGGCGCTTCAGCCGCGCGGCCTGTAGGTCGACATAGACTTCGCGTCCGCGCCAGACGCCCGAGCGGCCGTAGAGGACCCGCGCCTCCAGATCGAGGCTGCCCTGGCCGGGCGCGGCGTAGCCGGCGTTGCGGCCCGCGCCCGCTTCGCCGGCGCCCAGATAAACGGCAAGCGATGAGCGTTCGGTGCGCTGGACGGCCCAGCGCAGGCCCAGTTCCACGGACCCGCGTCCGGAATAGTCGATCCAGCGGTCGTGGCCGCGCGTGACGCCGGCCTTGGCCTGCAGGGTCAGGCGCGGGGTCAGGCCGCGCTCGACGAAGACCGACAGGGTCTCGTCCCGCCGGTGTCCGATGTCGACCAGCACGGTGTCGGGGTCATAACCTTGGTCGGCAGTCGTCCCCTCGTATTTGGCGATGACCTGGGTGCGGCCCGGCTCGATCGGCCACGCCCCGGCGCGCGCCGCGCCAGCGTCCAGACACGAAAAGGCCGCCGCGATCGCCAGGACCGCGACGGCCTTTCGAGCCTCGAAAACGGCGACTAGTCCGCGTAGCCGGGCGACTCGCGGTCCAGCTTGCGCAGACAACCGGGCCAGGCCAGGCCGCCGATCATGCCCATGCCCATGCCGGTCTGCTTGCGCACCTCCTCCTGGGCCCCGTTGGGCGCCAGCAGGACGTTGTCGCGTCCGATCGACAGAGCCATCACCTGCTGCGTGCACGCTCGCTCCAGGAAGAACATCCCCAACCAGCACTCGGCCGCGCTGGCGCCCACGGACAGGGTGCCGTGGTTGCGCAGCATCATCAGCTTCTTGTCGCCGAGATCGGCCACCAGCCGCTCTCGCTCGTCCAAGTTGAGCGCAATGCCTTCATAATCGTGATAGGCGATCTGAGGCAAGACAATCAGTGAATGTTGCGTCAGCGGCAGCAGGCCCTCCCGGTGGGCCGAGACCGCCACGCCCTGATCGGTGTGCAGGTGCATGACGAAGTGGGCGTCCTCGCGGGCGGCGTGGATGGCCGAGTGGATCGTGAAGCCCGCCGGATTGATGTAGTACGGCGTCTTGTCGATCACGTTGCCCTCGAGATCGACCTTGACCAGGCACGAGGCGGTCATCTCGCCGAAGAACATGCCGTACGGGTTGATCAGGAAGTGATGCTCCGGCCCCGGGATGCGGGCCGAGATGTGGGTGAAGATCATGTCGTCCCAGCCGTGCAGGGCCACGAGACGATACAGGGCGGCCAGATCGACCCGCGCCTGCCATTCCGCGTCGCTGACCTTGCCCTTCAGCGAGGTGATGGGCGTCGTACCATCGGCCATGGCGGCCTCCCGTAGGTTATCATTGTTAGCTTGAGGGTCGCGCCGGGGCGCCTCACCGTCAAGGGACGATCGTCCAAGGCGGAAATCGACATGAAATCATGCGTCGCCTGGCTCGCGGCGCCTCAGGCCGCCGATCGCGAGCCGCGACGGCTTGCCAAGGGTCCCGCGCCATCCGACCGTCTGCCAGAACGCTAGGAATCGGACGGATGCTGACCCTGCTGGGCGTCGCGGTGATCGTGCTGGGCTTTGCCCTACGCTTCAATCCGCTGCTGGTCGTGATCGCCGCCGCCCTGACCTCGGGGATCGCCGCGGGCCTGACGCCACTCGAAGTGCTGGCCGCCTTCGGCAAGGCGTTCAACACCAACCGCTATGTCAGCGTCGCCTGGCTGGTCCTGCCCGCCATCGGCGTGCTGGAGCGGGCGGGCCTCAAGGAACAGGCGCGGAGAACGATCCAGGGCCTGCGCGCGGCGACACCGGGCCGAATCCTGCTGGCTTATCTGGCTCTGCGCCAGGTCACCGCCGCGTTCGGCCTCACCCAGGTCGCCGGCCAGGCCCAGACCGTGCGCCCCGTGCTCGCCCCCATGGCCGAAGCGGCGGCCGAGCTGCAAACGGGCGGTCTTGTGGCCGACGACACCCGGCAGCGGGTGCGGGCGATGAGCGCGGCGACCGACAATGTCGGCCTGTTCTTCGGCGAGGACATCTTCCTGGCCATCGGCTCGATCCTGCTGATCGTCGGCTTCCTGGACCAGAGCGGGATCTCGGTCGAGCCCCTGACCCTGTCGGTCTGGGCCATCCCGACGGCGATCGCCGCCTTCCTGATCCATGGCGGCCGCCTGCTGCTGTTCGACCGCCGCCTCGCCAAGACCGAGGTCGAGGAATGATCGGCCTGCCGCTCGTCTATCTGCTGGCCGGCCTGACGTTCGCGGCCTTCGCGGGCCTCAGCGCCGTCGACCGCGAGAACAGCAAGCGCTTCGGCAACGCCGCCTTCTGGGGCCTGTTCGCGATCAGCTTCCTGGCCGGCGACCGGCTGGGCGACCTGGGCAACGGGATCCTGGCCCTGGCGCTGGCCCTGATCGCCGGGACCGGCCAGCTGGGTGTCGGCGCGCCGAAGACCACCTCTCCAGAGGCGCGGGAAACCCTGGCGGCGACCTATGGCGCGAAGCTGTTCATACCCGCCCTGGTCATCCCCGTGCTGGTGCTGGCCGGCTCCCTGACCCTGAAGCGTCTGTCGCTGCACGGCGCGCCCGTGGTCGATCCCAAGCAGGCGACGCTGATCTCGTTGGCCTTCGCGGCCCTGGTCGCCGCGATCCTGGCCCAGCTGATGTTCCGCCAGCCCGCCGCCGCGTCCGTTCAGGAGGGCCGGCGGCTGATGGACCTGGTCGGTTGGGCCGCGCTGTTGCCGCAGATGCTGGCGGCGCTGGGGGCGGTGTTCGCCATCGCCGGGGTGGGCAACACGATCGGCGAGATCGCGGTGCAGCTCACGCCCGTCGACAGTCGCTTCGCCGCCGTCGCCGCCTACTGCCTGGGCATGGCCGCCTTCACGGTGATGATGGGCAACGCCTTCGCGGCCTTTCCGGTGATGACCGGCGGCATCGCCCTGCCCATGGTCGTCGGCCGTTTCCACGGCGATCCGGCCGTGGTCTGCGCCATCGGCATGTTGTCGGGCTTTTGCGGAACCTTGCTGACGCCGCTGGCGGCCAATTTCAACCTTGTGCCGGCGGCCCTGCTGCAGTTGAAGGACCGCTACGCCGTGATCCGCGCACAAGCGCCGACGGCGGTCCTGATGCTGATCGTCAACGTGGTCCTGATGAACGCCCTCGCCTTTCACCCATGAGCTTGGCCCGCTCCACCGCCTCGCGCTTCGCCAAGATCGCGCTCGGCCACCTGACCCGTGAATATCCAAACAAGCTGGATCACGTGATGGCCGGGCCAGATGACGTCCGCTCGCCGCGTGAGCTGCACCCGATCTTCTTCGGCAGTTTCGACTGGCACTCGTGCGTGCACGGCTACTGGCTGTTGTCCACCCTGCTGCGCCTGCGCCCCGAGATGGCCGAGGCCGAGACGATCGTGGCGCTGTTCGACGACGCCTTCACCGACGACAAGGTCGCCGGCGAGCTCGCCTATCTGGCCCGCCCCGAAAGCCGCGGCTTCGAGCGTCCCTACGGTTGGGCCTGGAGCCTGATGCTGCAGGCCGAGTTGCTACGCCACGAGCGCCCGTGGGCCGGCGTCCACGCGCCCCTGGCCCGCGCCTTCGCCCAACGGTTCGAGACCTTCCTGCCGGTCGCCGACTATCCGGTGCGCGCCGGGACCCACTACAACACCGCCTTCGCCCTGGTCCTGGCCAGCGAGTACGCCGACATGACCGGCGATACGGCCTTCCGGCAGATGCTGCGGAGCCGGGCCCTGGTCTGGTACGGCCAGGACGCCGCCTGCCAGGCCTGGGAGCCGTCGGGCGACGACTTTCTCTCGCCCGCCCTGATCGAGGCCGAGGCGATGCGCCGGCTGCTGCCGCGCGAGAGCTTCGAACTGTGGTTCCCGCGCTTCCTGCCGGACATCGCCGACAAGCAGCCGGCAACGCTGTTCACGCCGGCCCGGGTTAGCGACCGCACCGACGGCAAGATCGCGCATCTGGACGGCCTGAACCTGTCCCGCGCCTGGTGCTGGCGGCTGCTTGCCGCCGCCATGCCGGAGGCCGATCCCGCCAAGCACCACGCGATCAGCGCCGCCATGAACCATCTCGCAGCGGCCGTCCCGCACGTCTCGGGCGACTATATGGGCGAGCACTGGCTGGCGACGTTCGCCCTGCTGGCGTTGGAAAACGGCTAGCCCGCGAGCCCCGTCCAAGCTTGACCATACAACCCAGACGTCACTATCGCCTTGCGCGAAGATCCGCATACGGTTTACAATCGTTGACAATGCGGGGAGCCCGACGCGCGTTAAGGATGTTAACGCGCCCGAGCTCAGGGGCGCGTTCTAGTCCAAGGAGCTCGTCGTCATGTCTGACGCCGCGCACTGCCAGCGTATAGAAATCGCCCACGTCCCCGACGGCTGGGTCGTCACCGAAGATGGCCGCCTCGCCGGCTTCTTCGACAGCGCCGAAACCGCCTACAAGCGGGCGCTCGCCATATGCGGCGAGCTGTTCGAGCGGGGCGTGCCGTCCCGGGTCTACGAGCTGCCTGCTCTGGCCTGAGAGGTCACGACGGCCGACTATCCACCGCGCGCTGGCCGTTGCGCTCGCCTCCGCTTGTCGAGCGATCGGGGGCGAGTCCGCCGGTGCGCGTGAGCGCCGAGGCCGAACCGACGACTTTACAATCGTTGACATTTTTCCGGCGCTGAGAGGACTAACATCCTCAGGCTAGGGACTGTTTTGCCGCGCCTGGGGCTGCGCGACCTGCCGGAGGCCACGCCATGGCCCAGTCGACGCGTAACCACCTGCGTACCGAAGTCCGCATCTTCCTGATCGTCAGCGCCGGCGCTTTCGCCTTCGGCTTGGCGATCGGATTCGGGTTCATGGGCCTGCACTGATCCGGTCGAAATCGTTTCGGATCGTACGTGACTTCGCCCTCTCCTCGGGTGGAGCCGCCTCTATGCGGACCGACGAAACGTCGGCTTTGGGTAGAAAGCGAACATCCAGAACCCCTCTCTCTGAGAGAGAGGGAGGGGCCCGCCGCGAAGCGGTGGGAGGGTGAGTGGTTTCACCGCTGGCCGGAAATCCCGAGCCTCTCATTGAAGCATCTCAAGAGTGAACCCAGGTTTGAACCGTCGGCGGCGCCGCCGCTTTCGCCGGAGCTTCGTTCGGAAGAGTGTAACCTCTCACCCTCCCATGCTGCGCATGGGCCCCTCCCTCTCTCTCAGAGAGAGGGATTTTGGCAAACGTTCGCCCAGCGTCGAGAGCCAGCCCTCCGGCGGCAGCCCAACATTCTTCGCGGGGGCGTCGGCAATCCGCGCCCCCGACCGCCTCAGTCCCCCCGATCGCCCTTCATCAGGCGGGCCTTGTCGCGGGCCCAGTCGCGGGCGGCTTCGGTCTCGCGCTTGTCGTGGTTCTTCTTGCCCTTGGCCAGGCCGATCTCGAGCTTGGCCAGGCCCTTCTCGTTCCAATAGAGCTTCAGCGGGATCATCGTCCGGCCGTCGCGCTGCACCGCGCCGATCAGCTTGTCGATCTGCTTGCGATGCAGCAGCAGCTTCCGGTGGCGGCGCGGCTCGTGGTTGAAGCGGTTGGCGTGGCCGTAGGGCGGGATGTCGGCGTTGATCAGCTTGATCTCGCGCCCTTCGACCGAGGCGTAGGATTCGGCGATGTTGGCCCGGCCGACGCGCAGCGACTTCACCTCGGTGCCGGTCAGCATGATGCCGGCCTCGAAGGTCTCCTCGATGAAGTAGTCGTACCGGGCGCGCCGGTTCTCCGCGATCGGCTTGGTCATTATTCGAGGCCAGCCTCGCGCATGGCTTCCAGGATCGTTGGACGCACGGCTTGAGCGCACGGCGCGATCGGCAGTCGAACGTCTTCCGAGCACAGGCCCAGATGGGCCAGGGCGAACTTGGTCGGGGCCGGCGAGGAATCCATGAACAGGGCCTTGTGCAGGCGCACCAGGCGATCCTGCCAATAGAGGCCGGTTTCCCACTGCCCTTGCATGCAGGCGTTCATGAAGGCGGCGCAGGCGTCCGGCGCGACGTTGGAGGTGACCGAGATCACCCCGTGGCCGCCATGGGCCATGTAGCCGAGAGCGGTCGGGTCGTCGCCGGTCAGCAGCACCCAGTCGGGACCGCACATCAGGCGCTGGAAGCTGATCCGGGTCAGGTCGCCGGTGGCGTCCTTGATGCCGATGATGTTGGGCAGCTTGGACAGGCGCTCCAGCGTCTCGTTGGAGATGTCGACGCCGGTGCGGCCCGGCACGTTGTAGACGAACACCGGCAGCTCGACGGCGTCGTTGATCGCCTTGTAGTGCTGGTACATGCCCTCTTGGCTCGGGCGATTGTAGTACGGCGTCACCACCAGACAGGCGTCGGCGCCGACCGTCTTGGCGTGGCGGGCCAACTCGATGGCCTCGTCGGTCGAGTTGCTGCCGGCGCCGGCGATCACCGGCACGCGGCCGGCGGCGGTCTTCACGCACAGCTCGACGACGCGCTTGTGCTCGTCGTGCGACAGGGTCGAGGTCTCGCCGGTGGTGCCGACGGGCACCAGGCCGTGGACGCCGCCGGAGATCTGGCGCTCGACCAGGGCCACGAAAGCTTTTTCGTCCACCTCACCGTCCCGGAACGGCGTGACGAGGGCCGGAATGACGCCCTTGAAGTGAGACTGGACCATGACTGCAAATTGCCGTGAGAAGACGCCGCGTGGTGTTGCGGCAGGACGATGGGGGCGGACAATATGTCCCAGCCCCGGCGTCCGGCAACCGGCGCGTCGAGGCAGGGTGCGGATTTGAGGGGGGAAGCCTGCTTGGTCAAGCCCGGGAACCAGACTTTAAACCCTATTGAGGCCTGAATCGTCGCATAGGGCCTGGCCTGAGATTCGCGTACAAGGCTCTTTGGAGACTTGGTTAAGGAGAGCGTTTTGGCTTCAGTGGTGCGTCGGATTCTGCTCGGGGGAGCTTGCGTCGTGGCCGTGGTCGTGGGGGCCGCGGACGCCCAGACGACGTCGGGCTACGCCAGCCAACCCACGTCCGGCCTGATCACCACGCCGCCGACCGCCGTCCCCGCCGCCCTGTCGGACACCGACTCCGCCAACCTGCAGACCGCGCTGGCCGCCGCCAAGCGCGGCGACGTCTCGGGCGCGCGGATGGCGATGGACAGCCTGCAGGACCCGATCGCCAAGAAGATCGCCCAGTGGGCGCTGGTCGACAACAACGCCGAGGCGATGAGCTTCTTCGAGCTGGACGCCGCCCGCCGCGACCTGGCTGGCTGGCCGCGCGCCGCGCGCCGCGACGCCGCCGCCGAGAAGGCTCTTTCCACCTCCGGCCTGGATCCGGCCCGCATCGTCGCCTGGTTCGGCGGCGCCCAGCCGGCGACGGCCGACGGCGCCATGGCCCTGGCCAGCGCCTATCAAGCGACCGGCCGCAACAAGGAGGCGACCGACCTCATCCGCCGCACCTTCCGCGACAAGGTGTTCGAGGCCGACGCCCAG
This sequence comes from Caulobacter sp. Root343, assembly GCF_001425745.1. GTDB lineage: Bacteria > Pseudomonadota > Alphaproteobacteria > Caulobacterales > Caulobacteraceae > Caulobacter. The sequence goes on from NZ_LMDF01000007.1 coordinate 1,105,276, forward strand.
CGCAGCCTGATCGCCCGCTTCGGCGGCATGCTGACCGCCGACGACTACGCTCGCCGCGCCGACATCCTGCTGTACGGCCAGCAAGGCCCGGCCGCCCGCGACCTGGTCGCCATGCTGTCCGACAGCCAGCAGGCCACCGCGCGGGTGCGCATGGCCTATCGCCAGAACTCGGCCAGCGCCAACGGCCTCTACAACGCCCTGACGCCGGACCAGCAGGCCTCGCCCGGCGTGGTGTTCGAGCGTGCGGCCTATCTGCGCCGCGCCGGCATGGACACCCTGGCCCTGCCAATGGTGGTCAACTTCCCCGTCCCGCCGACAGAGGAGGCCTCGACCGCCATCTGGAAGGAGCGCAAGCAGCTGATCGTCTCGGCCCTGAAGGCCGGCGACAGCAGCGGCGCCTATGCCGCCGCCAACAATGTCCAGGCCCTGGCGCCGGCCGACATCGCCGAGTCCGAGTTCTATGCCGGCTGGATCGCCCTGACCCGGCTGAAGGACGCCGACGCGGCCGCCGCTCACTTCGCCCAGATCGCCGCCGTCGGCGCCTCGCCGATCACCAAGGGCCGAGCCCTCTATTGGCAAGGCCGCGCGGCCGAGGCGCAAGGCGACCCGATCGCCGCCCAGACCTTCTATGCCGAGGGCGCGCGCTACATCACCACCTTCTACGGTCAGCTAGCCGCCGAGAAGGCGGGGCTGAAGGAGCTGCGCCTGGACCGCGACCCGGTCATCACCCAGGCCGACCGCGCCCGCTTCTATGGCCGCGAACAGATCCGCGCCGCGCGGATCCTGGCGGACATCGGGGCGCGCGACCTGTTCCGCAGCTTGGTGCTGTACATCGACGACACCCTGCCCAACGCCGAGGAAAGCGCCCTGCTGGTCGATTTCGCCCGCGGCTATGGCGACCAGGACCTGGCCATGCGCGCCGTGCGCACGGCCGCCCAGCGCGGCTTCATCCTGGCGGAGCGCGGCTATCCGCTGCTGGACCATCACTTCACCCCGGGGCCAGGCGCGGCCGAGACGGCCTTCGTCTATTCGATCTCGCGCCAGGAGAGCAATTTCGACCCGGCCGCCCGTTCGGGCGTCGGCGCGCGCGGCATGATGCAGCTGATGCCCGCCACCGCCTCCATCGTCGCCCGCAAGCTGGGCGAGATCCACAGCATCGACCGCCTGTCGGACGCCTCGTACAACATGCGCCTGGGCTCGGTTTATCTGGGCGACATGGTCAGCAGCTTCAGCGGCTCGTACATCATGGCCGCCGCCGCCTACAATGCCGGCCCCGGTCGCCCGGCCCAGTGGGCGGGCCTGTGCGGCGACCCGCGCGGCGCCCAGACCGACCCGCTCGACTTCATCGAGTGCATCCCGTTCTCCGAGACCCGCAACTACGTGATGCGGACCCTGGAGACGACCATGGTCTACCGCGCCCGCCTGAACGGCGGCGTGGCCCCGCTGACCCTGTCGTCGGACCTCAAGCGCGGCGGCTACGTCTACAGCCCGTCAGTGGCGGCCGCCTACACGCCGTCGGCGCAGCCCTAAACCCGCTTCGCCGCCAGCACCGGCCCCGCCTCGGTCTCGACCAGCTCGCCGTCCAGCCGGAAGACGTGCCCGAGAATGAACCGCGACAGCGCCTCGCGCGGCGGTCCTTCGGCGACGATGCGGCCGTGCGAGACCACGACGATCCGGTCGCAGGACCGCGCAGCCAGGCCCAGGTCGTGCAGGGTCACCACCACCGCCGCGCCCTTGGCGGCCTCGGCCCGCAGGAGGTCCAGGGTCAGCAGCTGCGCGTCGGGATCCAGGCCCGCCACCGGCTCATCGGCGACCAGCAACGGCGCGCGCGTAGCCAGCAGCCTCGCCAGCAGCACCCGCGCCCGTTCGCCGCCGGACATGTCCAGCACGCCGCGATCGGCCAGCTCGGCCGCGCCGACCCGCGCCAGGCAATCCAGAGCCAACGTATCGGCCGCCTCGTCGGCGAGGTCGGTCGCGCCCAGGGCGGCGACCAGGCGGGCCGGCAGGTTCCAGGCCACGCGGCGGTCCTGCGGCAGATAGCCGACCAGCCTGGCGCGTTCGTCGGGCTTCAGAGACGCCAAGGGCTGATCCGACAGGCGAGCCTCGCCGGACTCCAGCGGCAGCAGCCCCAGGCCCGCGCGCAGCAGGCTGGTCTTGCCCGCGCCATTGGGTCCGACCACGCCGACCACCTCGCCGGCGGCCACGCTCAACGAGGCATCCTCCAGCACGGTCTTGCGCCCGTGGCGGGCCGCGAGCGTCGTCAGGGTCCAGAGCGCGCTCACGACCGCCAGCTCCGCGAAGCCCGCCAGGCCAGCAGGGCGAAGGCCGGCGCGCCGAACAGGGCCGTGACCACGCCCAGCTTCAGCTCCTGCTCGGTCGGGACCAGCCGGGCGGCGAGATCCGCCAGCACCAGCAGCAGAGCGCCCGCCAAGGCCGAGGGCCATAGGATCCGCTTGGGATCGTCCTTGACCAGGGCTCGCACCAAGTGCGGCGCGGCCAGGCCCACGAAGCCAATCACCCCGGCCGCCGCCACCGCCGCGCCCGTCAACAGGGCCGCGCCAGCCACGGCGTAGACCCGCAGGCGCGCCATCGGCAAGCCGGACATCCGTGCGGCCTCTTCGCCCAGGGTCAACATGCGCAGGCCATTGCCCGCTCGGACGCACAAGGCCGCGCCGATCGCCATGGGAACCAGGGCGCGAAGGGCGTCCATCGCGTCGCGGTTCTCGACCGAACCCATCAGCCAGGCCAGGATCTCGGCCGTCGTCACGGGCGATGGCGAAAGGTTGAAGACCAGCGCCGTCAGCGCCCCGCCGAACGCCGACAAGGCCACGCCGAACAGAATCAACGCCTCCGGCTCGCGGAACCGCGCCGCCAGCACCACGACCGGGCCGCCGGCGACCAGGGCGCCGATCAGGGCCGAAAGCTCGATCGCGCCCGGAACCACCGCCAGGCCCGCCGAGATGGCCAAGGCCGCGCCCAAACCCGACACGGCCGAGACGCCCAGCACGCCGGGATCGGCCAGCGGGTTGCGCAGCAGCCCCTGCATCGTCGCGCCGGCAAGGCCCAGGGCCGCGCCGACCAGGGCCGCCACCGCCACGCGGGGCGCGCGGATGGTCCACAGCACCTCGGCCGGCGGCGAGGCTGGGTGGGTCAGGGCTTGGGCGTACTGGGCCAGCGACAGCGGGGTCTCACCCAGCGACACGGCCAGGATCGCCGCGCTGGCCAGGACCAGCAGCATCAGAAGACAAAGGCGGACCAGGCTCATCGCGCCGCCTCGGCCAGGATCGCGCTGCCCTCGGCGGCGAACCAGCCCGGACAACCGATCATCGTTCCCGGGAGCGAGGCGACGGTGCGGGTCTTCACGACGGTCTGGAGGGCGGCATGACGGCCAGGCCCCCAGCGGTCCGCGCCGGCCCGGGTCCCGTCGAAGAAGCCCAGCACCACGGCCGCCGGCGGCTTCATCACCAAGCCCTCCAGCGAGACCGGCGCGAAATACGGAGCCTTGGAGGCGTTCGAATAGCCGGCCGCCTTCAGCAGGGTGTCGATCAATGTGCCCGAACCGGCCGTGTAGCCGCCGGGTGTCAGATACAGCACCGACTTGCCCTTCCCCGCCCCGGCCGCGCGGGCCAGCTGGGCGTTCATCCGCGCGATGATCGCCTCGCCCTGAGGCTTGCGGTCCAGGGCGGCGGCGACCTTGCGGACATTGGCGCGGACGCCGTCGAAATCGGCCGCGTCGTCGAGGGCGACGGTGGTGACGCCCTTGTTCTCCAACGCCTTGGACAGCCGCGCGTCACCGCCCCACAGACGTACGACGACGTCGGGCTTGGCCGCGACCAGGCTCTCGAAGGTGGCGCGGCGCAGCGGCAGGCCCACGGCCTCGCGGCGCAGGTAGCTGTCGCGGGAGATGGCGCGGTGCGAGAGACCGACGACGCTGTCGCGCGGCGCCAGCGCCAGGACGTACTGGTCGGCGCAGGAGTCCAGCGACATCACTTTCGGAGAGGCGGCGAGAGCCGCTCCAGGGGCGAACGCCATCACCGCCAGAAGCGCGCTCAAAGCCTTGACGGCGTTCACCAAATCAGTCCGTGACCAAGCCGTAAAGCAGGCCGTCCAGCATGACCTTCATCAGTTGATCCTGATCCGACCAGCCGCGCGAGGGCTTGGTGATCAGCAGCGAGACCAGGCCGTGGCAGCCGCTCCACAGCACTTCGGCGGCCTGCACCGCCGAGCCTGAGCGCAGGCGGCCCTGGGCGGCGATCTGGTGCACTGGCTCGCTGAACTTCTCGAAGCAGCGGTCGCCCAGCTCCAGGGTGTCGGCGATCTTGTCCTGCGAGATGTGCTCGCCGGTGCTGCAGAACACCAGCTGGTAGGTGTTGGGATTGTCGAGGGCGAACTTCATGTACGCCTCGAGCATCAGCCGCACGCGCGAGACCGGGTCGATCGGCTGGGCGGCGATTTCGATGTTCAGGGTCAGCAGACGCTCGATGGCGTCGTTGCTGATCTCCATCAGGATCTGGTCCTTGTCGCGGAAGTGCATGTACAGCGCCGTCGACGATACGCCCACCGCGTCGGCGATCTTGCGGATCGTCGCGCCGGCATAGCCTTCGGCGATGAAGATCCTCTCGGCCGCCGCCAGGATCTCGCCCCGCCGCAAGTGCCCGTCACCCTTGGGCTTTCGCGCGGACTTGTGAGGCTTCTTCAGAACGACCGTCACGGACTTGGCTTCCCCTGCATTTCCCCCGAGGGACACTAAACGGGAATCACCCAGTCGTCGCAAGAACGTGCGTCGCAGGAGAATTTCGCGAACGCCCGCGCAGATTGTGCGTAAGACGCACATTTTTCCGTTTGACAGCTCATGGTTGCGATTCCGTTATCTGCAAGTGTTGGGGCGAGCGGCGTTCAGGGGCATCCATGGCGCGCGAAGACAGACGATTGGACCCGGCGTTCGCGCCGGCTAGCGGACCTGTGTCCGTTGAACAGGAAGGCCCGGCGGCGTTTCCGCTCGGCTGGCAGGACAAGGCGCGGGACGGCGCGCACCTGACCCTTTCCCGGGGTCAGGCGGCGTTCGTCGCCGTGGCGGGTCTGCTGTCGGCCATCGGCGTCGCGTTGGATCCGTGGAGCGCCTTGACGGTGATCCATCACCTGTTCTTCGGTGTGTTCCTGCTGGGCGGCGCCACACGGCTGGCGGCGGCCTGCACGCCGCTGCCGTCCCCTCGGCCGCCGCCGTTGCCGGACGAGGACCTGCCGACCTACACGCTCATCGCCCCGCTCTATCGCGAGGCCGAGGTCGTGGCCGAGCTGGTCGAGAACCTTGCCGCGCTGGACTATCCGCGCGACCGGCTGCAGGCCCTGATCGTGCTGGAGGCCGACGACGAGGTCACCCGGGCCGCCGTGCGCGCCATTCCCCTGCCCGCCTTCGTCCAGGTGCTGATCGCGCCGCCGGGGACGCCCAAGACCAAGCCGCGCGCGTGCAACCACGCGCTGGAACGGGCGCGCGGCGAGTTGGTGGTGATCTATGACGCCGAGGACATGCCCGACCCCGGCCAGTTGCGCGAAGCGGCCGCCCGCTTCGCCGCCTCGGATCCGCGCCTGGCCTGTCTGCAGGCGCCCTTGCGGATCGAGGATCCGGGCTTTTCGCTATTCCTGCCTTCGCAGTTCCGGCTGGAATATGCCGCCCATTTCGAGGTGCTGCTGCCGGCCTTGGCGCGCTGGGGCCTGGCGTTTCCGCTGGGCGGCACCAGCAACCACTTCAAGGTCGCCGCCTTGCGCGAGATTGGGGCGTGGGATCCCTACAACGTGACCGAGGACGCGGATGTCGGCTTTCGCCTGGTCGCCGCCGGCCATCGGCTGGGCGTGATCAGCCGTCCGACCTGGGAAACCGCTCCGACCACCTGGGGCCAGTGGTTCCCGCAGCGGGCGCGCTGGATCAAGGGCCACATGCAGACCCTGGCCGTCCATGCGCGCGGCCAGGTCCCGCGCCAGCCGCGCAACGCCGCGGCCCTGGTTCTGACCCTGGCGCAGTCGGTCACGTCCTCGCACCTGCACGGCCCGGTCATGCTGGTCGCCATCGTCGCGGCGACTCTCGACTATTTGCCGGACGCCGCGTTCGGCATCCCGCCGCTGGACCTGCTGCTCTACGTCCTGGGCTGGGGCTCGGCGGCGATCGCCGGAGCACGCGGCGTGATGCGGGCCGGCGGCCAGCCGAAGTTCCTGCATCTGTTCGGCATGGTGCTCTACTGGCTGCTGCAGAGTGTGGCGGCGGGCAAGGCGCTGCAGCAGTTCATCACCGCCCCACATCACTGGGACAAGACCCGGCACACCGCCCGCGCGACGTCGGTCTTCGGGTCTCGCCCTGGCCCACACTCTGGACGCGCCGGGCCGTAAGGCGGTATGGGCGGGCGATGGCCCCGAAGATCGCCCCCGCCCCCCTCGTCATGCGCACCACCGGCTGGGCGGACTACGCCCTGCTGGACAGCGGCAACGGCAAGAAGTTGGAGCGCTACGGCCGCTACACCGTGGTGCGCCCCGAGCCGCAGTGCTTCTGGGCCCCGCGCCTGCCGGCCAAGGCCTGGGAGGACGCCGACGCGGTCTTCGATCCTTCCGACGAGGACGAGGCCGGCCGCTGGCGCTTCAAGGGCAAGCCGATCGAGAAGTTCGACCTCGCCTGGGGCCAGGCAAAGTTCCACGGCCAGTTCACGCCCTTCCGTCACCTGGCCTTCTTCCCCGAACAGGCCGCCAACTGGGCCTGGCAGGACGAACGGGTGCGGGCCTTCTCGAAGGGCTCCGGTCCGCAGCCCAAGATTCTGAACCTGTTCGGCTATACGGGCGTGGCCTCGCTGGTCTGCGCCGCCGCCGGCGCGGCCGTGACCCACGTCGACGCGTCGAAGAAGTCGGTCGGCTTCGCCCGTGAGAACGCCGCCTTCGCCGGCCTGGCCGACAAGCCCATCCGCTGGATCGTCGAGGACGCCCGCAAGTTCGTGGCCCGCGAAGTGCGGCGCGGCAACCGCTATGACGGCATCATCCTGGACCCGCCGAAGTTCGGCCGCGGCGCCGACGGCGAGGTCTGGCGGCTGTTCGAGGATCTGGCCGCCCTGACCAAGGACTGCGCCGAACTGCTCAGCGACGACGCCTCGTTCCTGCTGATGAACGCCTATGCCGCCCGTGTGTCGGGCGCGGCGATGTCGGGCCTGCTGGCGCAGGAGCTGCAAGGCCGTGGCGGCGTCATCGACTGGGGCGAACTTTCCCTGGTCGAGGAAAAGGGCGACCGCCAGATCGGCCTGTCGTTCTTCGCTCGCTGGTCGTCAGAGGGATAGCGGCGATGAGCACCAAGACCGTCACCTCCTTGACCAACAACACCGTCAAGGCCGTCCGCGCCCTGCACATGCGCAAGGAACGCGAAGAGAGCGGCCTGTTCCTGGCCGAGGGCCTGAAGATCGTCATCGAGGCGATCGACTGCGGCCACGCGCCGAAGATCGTCATGTACGGCCCCGACGCCGCCGACCATCCGATGCTGAAGAAGGCGGTCGCCGCGTGCCTGAAGGCGGGCGGCGAGGTCATCGAGGTCAACCGCGAGATCCTCGAGAAGGTCTCTCGTCGCGACAATCCCCAGGCCGTGGTCGCGGTGTTCCAGCAGGTCTACACGCCGCTGTCGGCCATCGTGCCCGAGAGCGCCCCGTGTTGGGTGGCCATGCAGGCCGTTCGCGATCCGGGCAACCTCGGCACGGTGATCCGCACCGCCGACGCGGCCGGCTGCGGCGGGGTGATCCTGGTCGGCGACTGCGTCGACCCCTATTCGGTCGAGGGCGTGCGCGCGACCATGGGCTCGATCTTCGCGGTGAAGATCGCCAAGGCGACGATCGCCGAGTTCCTGGCCTGGCGCCAGGAATGGCCCGGCAGCGTCGTCGGCACCCTGCTGACCGCCACCGTCGACCACAAGGCCGCCGACTATGTGAAGCCCTCGCTGATCCTGATGGGCAACGAACAGCAGGGCCTGCCGCCCGAGCTGGCGGCGGCCTGCGACGTCAACGTCAAGATCCCGATGCGCGGCCGCGCCGACAGCCTGAACCTCAGCGTTGCGACCGGGATCATGATCTATACGGTGACGGGCTAGAGAGTTCCTTCGGAGGTCGCGATGCGTTGGCTGGTCCTGTCCCTGGCGCTGCTGGCCTCTCCCACCCTCGCCCAGCAGGTCGCCGACGACAAGGCCGACGTCAGCGTCGCCGCGCCCACCTGGCCCAAGGACGCCGGACCGGTCCTGGCCATCGATGCGGCGCACAAGAACTTCCACACGATCGACGGCCGCTTTGCACCGTTCGCGGCCTTGGCCCGCAACGACGGCTTCCGGGTCGTCGGCAACGACGCCCCCTTCACGGCCGAGAACCTGACCAAGGTTCAGCTGCTGGTCATGGCCAACGCCGCCGAGGACTTGGCGCCGGACGAGATCAAGGCCGTTCGCGCCTGGGTCGAGGGCGGCGGCGACCTGCTGCTGATCGCCGACCACATGCCCTTCAGCCACGCCGCCGACGGTTTGGCGCGGGCGTTCGGCTTCCAGTTCGAGAGCAGCTTCGCCTTCGAGCCGGTGCGCGGCCCGGAACAATTCTCAAGGGCCAACGGGCGGCTGGTCGAGGGACCGCTGACGCGCGGCGGTATCGACAGCGTCTACGCCTTTACCGGCACGGTGCTGCACGCCCCGCCGCAGGCGACCGTGATCATGCGCCTGGGGACCGGCTGGTCGATCCTTTATCCCCGGGAGCCATGGAAGTTCGAAGGCGTTCCGCAACGCCCGTCCGACGACAGGGACTTGCGCGGCGCGATCCTGGCGGTCGGCAAGGGCCGCGTGGCCTTGTTCAGCGAGGCGGCGATGTTCAGCGCCCAGCGCACCCCCCAGGGCGGCGGCATGGGTTTCAACTATCCGCAGGCCACGCAGAACAAGGCCTTCGTCCTGAATGTCCTGCGCTGGCTGGGGCGCGCACCTTAGGTCCCTCGCGGCTTGGCCCGCGTCGTCGGCGCGGCCGCCGCCGGATCGTCCGGCCACACATGCCGTGGGTAACGTCCCTTCATCTCCACCTTCACCTCGCGCCATGAGCCCTTCCAGAAACCGGGCAGGTCGCGGGTGATCTGGATCGGCTTGTGGCCGGGCGATAGCAGCGACAGCACCAGCGGCACCTTGCCGCCGGCGATGCTGGGGTGCTCGGTCAGGCCAAACAGCTCCTGCACCCGGATGTCGATGCGCGGCCCGGCCTCGGCGGCATAGTCGATGGCTACGGTGGTGCCGGTCGGGGCCTTGAACCGGGCCGGCAGCATCTGGTCGACCTTCTGCTGCAAGTCCCAGGGGACCAGGGACCGGATCGCGCCATCGAGACTGCTCTCGTCGAGGCTGGCGAGCGACGAGCGGCCGTGCAGCAGCGGTTCGAGCCATTCATCGAGCCGCGCGACCAGAGCGGCGTCCGACAGATCCGGCCAGGCCTCGCCGTCCAGGTCGCGCAGGAACGCCACCCGGCTGCGGAAGCCCTCGACGCCCTGGCCCAGCCGCAACGCCGACAGGCCGTTGGCGCGGACCTGGTCCAGCAGGGCGGCGGCGATCATCGCCGGATCGGGGTTCTCGATCAGTCGCTCGGCCAAGACCAGCTTGCCCAGGCGCAGCAGCCGCTTGGCGCGCACCTTGCCGCCGGCGGTCTCCAGGCGATCCTCGGCGACCAGGCGGTCGGAGAAGGTCTCGCGCAGGTCGGCCTCGTCGACGGCGGCGGCCAGCAGGATGCGGTCGCGGCTGTCGCCGCCGCCCAGCTCGCCCACGGCCAGCCAGGCCTCGCGGGCCAGGGGATCGGTCGGCTCCAGATAGACGCCGCGTCCGCCGGCCAGCTGGAACTCGCCCGGCTTGCCGCGCGCCTTGGCCACCCGCTCGGGATAGGCTTCGGCCAGCATCACGCCGATCTCCAGTTCGCGAGCGCCAGAACCCCGACCGGCCGCGCGGCTCCAACGCTCGACCAAGGCCATGGCGTCGCGGGCGCGTGGCGAGCGGTCGCGATGCAGGCCCTCCAACCGTCGGCGCAGGTCGACATCCTTGCCGCCCAGCCCCTGCTCGGTCAGCACGGCGGCGATCTCGGCGGCCTCGCGGGCCTGGCCCGAGGCGGCGGCGCGCACGACCATGTGGGCCAGGCGCGGCGGCAGCGGCATCTCGGCCAGGGCCTTGCCGTGGGCGGTCAGGTCGCCCTGCCCGTCCAGCGCCTGGATGCGGGTCAGCAGCGTCCGCGCCTCGGCGAAGGCGGCGGGCGGCGGCGGGTCCAGGAAGGTCAGGCCCGCAGGATCGCGCGCGCCCCAGCGGGCCAGGTCCAGGGCCAGGCGCGACAGGTCGGCCTCCAGGATCTCCGGCCGCGCGAAGGCGGGCAGCGCCCGGGTCTCGGGCTCGTCCCACAGGCGGTAGCAGACGCCGGGCTCGGTGCGGCCGGCGCGGCCTCGGCGCTGGTCGGCCGCCGCGCGACTGACGCGGATCGTGTCGAGCCGGGTGATGCCCGAGGCCGGGTCGTAGCGCGGCACGCGGGCCAGGCCGGCGTCGACCACCACTCGCACGCCCTCGATGGTCAGGCTGGTCTCGGCGATCGAGCTCGCTAACACAACTTTGCGCCGCCCGGCGGGCGCGGCGGCGATGGCGCGGTCCTGAACAGCCGGCTCTAGGGCGCCATAGAGCGGCGCGACATCGACGTCCGGCCGGCGCAGGCGCTCGTTCAGCCAGCTCTCGGCGCGCCGGATCTCGCCCTGGCCCGGCAAAAAGACCAGCACGCTGCCGGTCTCCTCGGCCAAGGCCCGCTCGACGGCGCGACCGACACGCTCCTCCAGTCGCTGTCGTTCGTCGCGGCCGAGATAGCGAGTGTCGACCGGAAACATCCGCCCCTGGCTCTCGACGATCGGCGCGTCGGTCAGCAGGGCCGAAATCCGCGCCCCGTCCAAGGTGGCGGACATCACCAGCAGGCGCAGGTCGTCGCGTAGCACGCTCTGGACGTCGCGCGCGAAGGCCAGGCCGAGGTCGGCGTCCAGGCTGCGCTCGTGGAATTCGTCGAACAGCACGGCGGCCACGCCGTCCAGGCCCGGGTCGTCGAGAATCATCCGGGTAAAGACGCCCTCGGTGACCACCTCGATCCGCGTGCGGGCCGAGACCTTGGACTGCAGCCGGACCCGGAAACCGACCGTCTCGCCCACTGCCTCGCCCAGGTTGGCGGCCATGCGCGAGGCGGCGGCGCGGGCGGCCAGGCGGCGGGGCTCAAGCACGATCAGCTTGCGGCCTTGGACCCACGGCTCTTCCAGCAGCGCCAACGGAACGGCCGTGGTCTTGCCAGCTCCCGGCGGCGCGACGAGAACGGCGGCCTCCCGCGCGCTCAGGGCGGCTTTCAGCGCCGGAAGGGCCTCGAAAATGGGCAACATCAGCTCGGCTTTAGCGCTCGATGGCGCGCGCGCCAAGCAGGGCTGGACGAGTCAGGCCGACGGGTAGCATTTACGCCCCCTCGCGGCTCGGCCTTGACCCCATGCTCATAAACGGGTCACGGTCCGCAAAATTTATCCAAGGGCGACCCCCGGGGGGAGTCGTGCGTATCCAGGAGGAACTATGTGGCGCGTTAAATCGCTCGATGCGATCCTAGCGACCGCCGAGAAGAAGTCGCTGCATCGCTCGCTCGGGCCTGTGCAGCTGACCATGCTCGGCATCGGCGGCATTATCGGCACCGGTATCTTCGTGCTGACCGCCGAAGCGGCCCAAAAGGCCGGTCCCAGCATGATGCTGTCGTTCGTCATCGCGGGCGCCGTCTGCGCCGTCGCCGCGCTTTGCTACGCCGAATTGGCCTCGATGGTGCCCGTCGCGGGCTCCGCCTACACCTATTCCTACGCCGTTCTCGGCGAGTTCTTCGCCTGGCTCGTCGGTTGGGCCCTGATCCTCGAATACGCCGTGGCGGCCTCCGCCGTGGCGGTCGGCTGGTCCGGCTACGTGGTCGGGTTGATCGAGCACCTGGCGCACATCGACATTCCCGACATGCTGACGGCCGGCCCCTATGCCGGCGGCGTCATCAACCTACCGGCCGTGCTGATTTCGCTGCTGGTGACCTGGCTGCTGGTGCTGGGCACCAAGGAGAGCGCCACGGTCAACGGCTTCCTGGTCGCCATCAAGATCAGCGCCCTGACCGCCTTTGTCTTCCTGGCCGTGCCGGTCATGAAGATGGAAAACTTCCACCCCTTCGCGCCCCTGGCCACCGCCGGGGTCATCGGGGCCGGGGCCTCGATCTTCTTCGCCTATGTGGGCTTCGACGCGGTCTCGACCGCGGCCGAGGAAACCCGCAATCCGCAGGTCAATGTCCCGATCGGCCTGATCGGTTCGCTGGTCATCTGCACCATCTTCTACCTGCTGGTCGCCGGCGGCGCTGTCGGCGCCTATGGCGCCCAGCCCGTCTTCGGCCTGAACCACGAAGTCCTGTCGCCCGGCTCGATCGAACTGGCCGCGCGCTGCAAGGAAATCTCGGCCGTCGGCGCCATGCCGCTGGTCTGCTCCAAGGAAGCCCTGGCGCACGTGCTGCGCGAGATCGGCCACCCGGCCGTCGGCAACCTGCTCGGCCTCGCGGCCGGCTTGGCCCTGCCCTCGGTCATCCTGATGATGATCTACGGCCAGACCCGCATCTTCTTCGTGATGTCGCGCGACGGCCTGCTGCCCAGCGTGCTGAGCAAGGTTCACCCGAAGTTCAAGACGCCGCACATCGTGACCATGGTCACCGGCGGCCTGGTGCTGGTGGCCGCGGCCTTCTTCCCGGTCGGTCAGCTGGCCGACATCTCCAACTCCGGCACCCTGTTCGCCTTCTTGATGGTGGCGATCGCCGTGATGATGCTGCGGATCAAGGATCCGGACCGTCATCGTCCGTTCAAGACGCCGCTGGTCTGGATCATCGCCCCGCTGGCCATCGTCGGCTGCCTGGTGCTGTTCTTCTACCTGCCGATGAAGGCCAAGCTGCTGCTGCCGATCTGGGCGGCCATCGGCCTGGTGTTCTACTTCGCCTACGGCTACCGCAAGAGCCACGTCGGCCGCGGCGTGACCGAGGTCGCCGAACTCGACCCGAACGCGCCGGGCACCGCCATTCCGCCGATGCCGGGCGCGCCTGCGCCGGGCTCGAAGGAAGAGCGCGAGTAACGGCTGGCTTGATCTTCGGCCACCAGGCTTTAGGTCAAAGAGGGCGGGCGCTTCGGCTCCCGCCCTTTTCTTTTGGAGTTCCGCGATGTCCCAGGCCCCGGGCGCCTCGACCATGCCGATCGGCGCTGTGATCGCCCCGGTCACCCCGCTGCAGCAGAACTGCACGATCGTCTGGTGCGCCAAGACCTTGAAGGCCGCCGTCATCGATCCGGGCGGCGAGGTCGACCGCCTGCTCAAGGCCATCGCCGACAAGGGCCTGACCCTGGAGAAGATCTGGATCACCCACGGCCACATGGACCATGCCGGCGGCGCGGCCGAGCTGAAGGTCCGTACGGGAGTACCGATCGAGGGCCCGCACGAGGACGACCAGTTCTGGATCGACCGCATCCAGCAGACCGGCGAGATGTACGGCGTGCCCGAGGCCCGGATCTTCGTCACCGACCGCTGGCTGAAGGACGGCGACACCGTCACCCTGGGCGAGACCGAGTTCGAGGTCTTCCACTGTCCGGGCCATACGCCGGGCCATGTGGTGTTCTTCCATCGGGAAGCGCGCTTCGCCCAGGTCGGCGACGTACTGTTCCAGGGCTCGATCGGCCGCACCGATTTCCCGCTGGGCAATCACCAGGACCTTCTGGACTCGATCACCCAGAAGCTCTGGCCGCTGGGTGGCGACGTGCAGTTCGTGCCCGGCCACGGCCCGATGTCTACCTTCGCGGCGGAGCGGCGCAACAACCCGTTCGTGGGCGACCGGGTGATCGCGGCGATGCAGGCCCAGGGCGACGCCTATCAGGCGCCAAAGAACCACTCGCCGGGCTGAGGGATCGTCAAGAGGATCGCCGGGGCTCAACCTGCAAAGGGGGGAGAAGCAGGCCGAGCCCCGTACGCCGCCAGCTCACAAGGGGGACAGTGAGCCGCCGGTGCGACATTGGCCCCATATGGGGGATCGCCCTATGCGGATCGCACGACTGGGTTGCGCCGCTGTTTCAGGCGTGAAATCTGGACGTGACGGGGGCGTGACAGGAAAATCGCATGGAAAACGTCCAGAACACCGTCCCAGGGACCATTGGCCAAGGCGAAGTCGACGCTCAGCGGGGCGCAGCTCCGCGCATCCTGATCGTCGATGACGATCCGGGCATTCGCGATGTCGTTTCCGATTTCCTCACGCGCCACGGCTACGCGGTCGAGGCCGCCCAGGACGCCCGCACCATGGAGCAGGTGCTGGCGCGCGGCCCGATCGACCTGATCGTGCTGGACGTCATGCTGCCCGGTGAAGACGGCCTGGCCATCTGCCGGCGCCTGTCGGCCACCAGCGACGGTCCGGCGATCATCATGCTGTCGGCCATGGGCGAGGAAACCGACCGCATCGTGGGCCTGGAGCTGGGCGCCGACGACTACCTGCCCAAGCCTTGCAATCCGCGCGAGCTGCTGGCCCGGGTCCGCGCCGTGCTGCGCCGCCGGCAGGAGCCTCGCGCCGTCGACGACGCCATGGGCGCGGCCTGCGAGTTCGCCGGCTGGCGCCTGGACCTCGTGCGCCGCGAACTACGCTCGCCGCAGTCGGTGGTGGTCAATCTCTCCAGCGGCGAGTTCTCGCTACTGCGCGCCTTCGTCGAGCGTCCGCAGCGCGTCCTGACCCGCGACCAGCTGTTGGACCTGGCCCGCGGCCGGGACAGCGACGCCTATGACCGCGCCATCGACGTGCAGATCAGCCGCCTGCGCCGCAAGCTGGACGACGGCGGCGGCAGCGAGCTGATCCGTACGATCCGCAGCGAAGGCTACATGTTCACCGCCAAGGTCGTCCGCACCCCATGACCATCTTCCGGCGCGGCGCGCCGCTGTTCGTCCAAGCCCTGGGTCTTGTCATCGTCACCCTGGTGGCGGCCCAGCTGATCTCGATCGCGGTCATCTTCACCCTGCCCCCGCCGCCGCCGGAGTTCTACCGGTCCAGCGAGATCGTGCGCGCCTTGAAGTCGGGCGAGCCGGTCCAGCCGCGTGACGGCCGCCTGCTGGTGGTCAAGCAGCGCGGCTCGATCCGTTCGCTGGGTCCGGACAGCCCGCGTCGGGCCGACTTCAAGGCCGGCATCAGCCGTGCGATCGGCGTACCGGCGAACCGCATCGAGCTGCAGATCGACAACGGCCCACGCTTTTTCGTGCGCCGGACGCCCGTCACGCCGCCCAAGCCCGACGGTCGCGTCGGGCCGAACGGAGGAGCGCGCGAACCCTTCGCTCGCGAGCCCGGCTCCGGCGGCCCCGGCGGGACCCGCCCCCAGGCCAAGGACGAGCCGCTGATCTTCGGCGACTTCAAGCTGGGCGTACGCCAGAGCGACGGCCACTGGCTGGTGGTCGAGCCCAAGCCGACCTTCCGCTTCGACAGTTGGCAACAACGAATTCTGCTGATCCTGCTGCTGTCGGTCGCCGCCGTGACGCCGCTGGCCTGGCTTTTCGCACGGCGCCTGGCCCAGCCAATCACCGCCTTCGCCGACGCCGCCGAACGCCTGGGCAAGGACCCACGCACGCCGCCGCTCAGCATCTCAGGGTCTGGTGAGGTTGTCGCCGCCGCCACGGCCTTCAACATGATGCAGGAGCGCCTGCGCCGCTATGTCGAGGACCGCACGGCCATGGTCGGGGCGATCGCCCACGACCTGCGCACGCCGCTGACCCGCCTGAAGTTCCGCATCGAAGCCGCGCCGGACGACATCCGTCCCAAGCTGGCCGCCGACATCGACCAGATGGAGGCGATGATCGCCGCCACCCTGGGCTTCGTGCGCGACACCCAGCGCCCGGCCGAACGCACGAAGCTGGAGCTGTCCTCCCTGGTGGAAAGCGTGATGGACGAGGCGGCCGAGACCGGCGGCGAGGCCACGGCCGAACGGTCCGAGAAGGTGATCGTCGAGGGCGATCCGGTGGCGCTGAAGCGCCTGATCTCAAACCTCGTCGACAACGCCCTCAAGTACGGTGGCGCGGCGCGAGGCCGGGTCTATGTCGAGGACGGCATGGCCATCATCGAGATCGACGACGACGGTCCGGGCGTACCGCCAGGCGAGATGGAGCGGGTGTTCGAGCCCTTCTATCGCGGCGAGCCCTCGCGCAACCGCGAGACGGGCGGTATCGGCCTGGGTTTGGCGGTGGTCCGCTCCCTGGCCCGCGCCCACGGTGGCGACGTCACCTTGCACAACCGGGCGAGCGGCGGCCTGCGAGCCTGCGTGCTGCTCCCGGCCTGAAGATATCCCACGGTAATCTTCGGCGACCCATTGCGGCCGAACCATGGCGAGTGTTGCGCCGCCGCAAGGCCGGCGGCGCGATCTGACATCACCGGGACATTCTGCCGGGCTTCAAAGCTTGGCTGATTGGAGATTCCCCGGATGATGCTTCGCTCGCTCGGCCTGACCGCCGCCCTCGCCGCCACGCTCTCGGCCTGCGCCAGCGCGCCGGCCGAAGATCCGGGACATCGGGGCGGGCCCGGCGGGCCGCGCGGCGAAGGCCGGCCGGGCCCGGGCGGCGGTCCGCAGCTGTTCATCAGCCCGGCCGGCGAACCCTTCCGCGCGCCGCCCGGCGCCCCCTACCCCGTCGCGGCCTGGTTCGCCGGCGCCGACGCCGACCACGACGGCGCCCTGACGCGGGATGAGTTCGTCGCCGACTCGCTGCGCTTCTTCGCCGTGGTCGATGGCGACCACAACGGCGTGGTCGACGGCTTCGAGGTCTCGACCTACGAGACTCGCATCGCCCCGGAGATCATCGGCGGCGCGGCGCCGGGCGCGATGCGCCGCGGACCAATGGGCCAGGGCCCGGGTGGCGGCGACGGTGACGACGCCCCGCGCCGGCGTCCGCAGGGGAGCAACGTCCTGCAGGGGGCGGCCCTGTTCGGCCTGATCGCCGAGCCGGAGCCGGTCATGGCCTCCGACGGCAATTTCGATCGCCGCATCTCCAAGGACGAGGCGACCAAGGCCGCCAAGACCCGCTTCGCCCTGCTCGACACCAACAAGGATGGCGTCCTGAAGCTGGACGAACTGCCCAAGACGCCCTCGCAGACGGGCTTGCGTCCGGGGCGTGGCGGCGGGCGCGGCGAAGGCGGCGGGAGAGGTCGTCGCGGCGGACGTGGCGGCGGCATGAGCGGCCATCGCGGCTGACCTCAGCCGCCCACCAGGGTGGCGATGATGTTGATGCCCAGGGCCAGGATGGCGGTGTTGTAGAAATAGGCCGTAGCGGCATGGGCGGTGACCAGCCGGCGCAGCTTCGACGTCAGGATGCTGTTGTCCGAGACCTGGAAGGTCGCCCCGACGCTGAACGCCAGATAGGCGAAGTCCATGTAGCCGGAGGGCGGCTCGCCTGGAAACTGGATGCCGCCCTTGCTCCTGCCGTCGCCGAAATGACGATGAGCGTAGTGCAGGACGAACACCGACTGCAGCACCAGCCACGACAGCACCAGGGTCACGCCGGCGCACGTGGCGATGAAGGCCTGGGCGCCGGCGGCCGTGTTCTTGGCCGCGATCATGGCGTCCACCACCGCCCCGAGACTGGCGACGATCGCGGCCAGGATGATCAGCAGCAGCACCGAGACGCCCTCGTCCTCCTGGGCGGCCCGCAGGCGAACCTCGGCCTCGTCAGCCCGCAAAAACAACCGCCAGGTGGTCAGCAGATAGACGCTCGCGCCACTGTCCCACCCCAGCAACAGGTGGGCGCCACGCGGCGCGCCAAAATATTTCGCCGCCGTCCACGCGAAAATTCCGACCGCCAAACCCAGCCCTAAACGCCAGTGGGACGCGGCGCGATCGACCATCTGCTTGGTCCTGCGAGGCATTCTCGGACGTCTCCTTAACGGCCGGCTCGTCCCGGTGCGGCGTAATTAGTGTCATCGCACGGTGAACCGAAAGCGTCTTCGCTGGTTACTTCACCGGAACGCGCAGGAAACGACGCCAGTGACCGACCCAGACGCCCCGCCCCCGCCCGAGCCTAAACCGCCCGAGTACGAGCCCGGTGTCATCCCCGTCGAGGAGCCCCCCACCTCGCCGCCGGTCGATCCAGGGGACGACCGTCCCTATGGCGCCTGATCTCGCCCGTACCGCCTGTGACCTGTCCGACTAGGAGCCCCCACATGGACACCGATAGCGAACGTCCCCGCGGTCGTCGCGGTTTCGCCGCCATGGACCCGGAACGCCGACGCGAGATCGCCAGGAAGGGCGGAGCTAGCGTGCCCAGCGAAAAGCGCAGCTTCGCCAAGGATCGCGATCTCGCGGCGAACGCCGGACGCAAGGGCGGTTCGTCCTCGCGCGGCGGTCGGCCCGGAGAACGCGCGCTCTAGAAAAGAGCGCACGGATGCCTACCCGAGACGCGCCGGCTCCGAGCCTTCGGAACCGGCGCGTTTTCGCGCGTATCGATCAGGAGAACGGCGTCTAGGCCGCCCTTCAGGCTGTAAGGGCGTAGACCGCGAAGGCCGGGTCGGCGCTGACCCACCGCTGGGCCACGGTCCAGCCGGCGCGGCGGGCGATCGCCTCGAAGGCCTCGGCCGGGTACTTGTACGAGTTCTCGGTGTGGATGGTCTCGCCGGCGGCGAACCGGAAGCCGTAGTCGCCGACCATGACGATCTGGTCGCGCGTGCTTTCCAGGTGCATCTCGATCCGGCTCTCGTCCGCGTTCCACACCGCCTTATGGGCGAAGGCCGACGGATCGAAGGTCCCGCCCAGCTCGCGATTGATGTGGACCAGGACGTTGCGGTTGAACGCCGCCGTCACGCCCTGGGCGTCGTCATAGGCCGGAACCAGCACCGCCGGATCCTTGGCCACGTCGGCCCCGACGATGAACAGCGAGCCCTCGCCCAGCAGCTCCCGCGCCTGGCGCAACAGCGCCTCGGCCTCGGCCGGCGCGAAATTGCCGATCGTCGAGCCGGGGAAGAAGCCGACCGGCGTGTGGCCCTTGGCGCCTTCCGGCAGGTCGAGAGCCTTGGTGAAGTCCTCGACCAGCGGCGCGATGGTCAGCGCCGAATAATCGGCGCGCAGGCTGGCGGCGGCCTCGTCCAGGGCGTTGGGGCTGATGTCGATCGGCGCGTAGACGGCGATCTGCGGCGCGGCGTCCAGCACGATCCGGGTCTTGGTGCTGGCCCCGCTGCCGAACTCGACCAGGGCCGCGCCGGCGGGGATCCGCGCGGCGATTTCGGGCGCGATCTCGCGCAGCAACGCCGTCTCGGTGCGGGTCAGATAGTATTCCGGAAGCTCACAGATCGCCTCGAACAGGCGCGAGCCCTCGGCATCGTAGAAATACTTGGCCGGCAGGGTCTTGGGCGAGGCCGACAGGCCGGCGATCACCTCGTTGAGAAAGCCGTTCTCCGGCGTCACCTCGGCCAGGCGGTCGTCGTCGGCCAGGCGCACGCCGCCGAACATCCAGCGGCTGCCAGGAGGGAAGAAGTTACGATAGGTCGCCCGCGTGTGGCCCGGCGGCGTGGCCTCGCAGCCGCCGCGCAGGGTCATCTGGCTGACCATGAACTTGCCGTTGTACTCGCCCAGCGCGCCGGCCCCCGGCTTGAAGCCCGGATAGGGGCTGTAGGCGCTGGCGGTCCATTGCCAGGCCGAGCCGTAGAGCTGACGCAGGGTCGACATGCCCGTCGCGGTGGCGGCGGCCTCCCACTCGGCCTCGGTCGGCAGGCGCCGGCCCGTCCAGGCGGCATAGGCGGCGGCCTCGTAATAGCTGACATGGACGACAGGCGCGTTCGGGTCGACCGGGTGGCGGCCCCGTAGAGTCATGGTGGTCCAGCCGTCGCCCTCGCGCCGCCAGTAGGCCGGCGCCTCCCAGCCCTCTTCCTGGACCCTGGCCCAGCCCTCGGAGAGCCAGAGGTCGGGCTTGGCGTAGCCGCCGGCCTCGATGAAGGCCAGCCACTCGCCGTTGGTCGTCAGACGATCGGCCAGGCGGAACGGGGCGACATAGGTCTTATGGCGCGGACGCTCGTTGTCGAAGGCGAAACCCGCCTCGCAGGCCCCAATCTCGACGAGGCCGCCGGCGAAGCGATGGAAGCGCTGCGGACCGGGATCCGGGCGCGGCGTCGCGGCGCCCGGCTGATAGGCCGGGCTCAGCGGCGACTGGGCGAACAGGTGCAGGATGTCCATCAGGATCAGCTCCTGATGCTGCTCCTCATGGGCCAGGCCCAGCTCGATACGCTCCAGGATCTCCGGCGTCAGCGGACCGGCCAGCAGGCGGGTCATGGCCGCGTCGACATGGGCGCGATAGGCGCCCACCGTCTGGACCGAGGGCCGGGTCAGCAGACCCCGTTGCGGGCGCGGCTGCCGAGGCCCGACGGCCTCGTAATACGAGTTGAACAGATAGCCGAAGCTCCCGTCATAGACCTCATAGCCGGCCAGGAACGGCGTCAGCAGGAAGGTCTCGAAGAACCAGGTCGTGTGGGCGCGGTGCCACTTGGTCGGGCTGGCGTCCGGCATGGACTGGGCCGCCTGGTCCTCGGGCGACAGCGGCGCGGCCAGGACCTCGGTGCGCCGGCGCACCCGGCGATAGCGATCGACGAGAGCGTCGACCGAAACCTCGACAAGATCCATAGCGGGCTGATCGTCCGGGGTCATGGGCGTCTCCTGGCCGAGCAGGGCTGTGGCGAAGCCCGAGCGACGACAACGTTCCCGGAACTTCGGTGTTCCAACCCGCCGTGACAAGCGCGACGGTCCGGGCTGCTGACACTTTGTGGCAGGAGGCGCTCCGCAAGGCCTGAATCTTCGAAACCCAGAATGAGCGTTTTTCCGTCGCCGCGAGGTGGAGGGAGACCCTTCGTGGAGACGTCTCCCCATCGGAGGGACGTCGATGGCCCCTTACTGTCGACGCGCCTGCCGGTCGGGGAATTGAGCAGCTCCGACCGGCGACCCACGCGTCCCGGAAGCCGGGTTTGAGCGTTCTTGCCCCAACGTTCCACCGTCTACGCCCCGAACGGATTGTCCGGATAGACCGACGAGGCCCGCATCGTCTCGCCGCCCTCGGCGCGGCCGCAGACCGCCAGGGCCGTGAGGGCGTAGATCAGGGCGCTGTCGGCTAAATCCTTCGGCGACGGCCGCCAGCGTTTCGGACCCGTGGTGATCGCCGGAATCCGGTGCATGTTGAAGACGTTGTGATCGCGCCACATGCTGGAATAGACGGGATTGGCGCGGGCGGCGGGATGGCCCAGGCCCAGGCGCGTGGCCGCGTCCACCGCCCCGACCAGCGGCGCGACCTCGCCAGCATCGGCCTCGAAGCCGTGGCGGACCACCACCGGCTCGATCTCGACCCGCCCCACGCCCGCCGCGCGGACCATGGCTTCCAGGGCGTGCTGTGCGTCGGCCGCCTTCTGGCGCGGGTTCAGCCCGACCTCGAGGTAGAGGCTGACCACCTCGCTCCCATCGCCGAACTGATAGGGCACACCGCCTCGGATGGCGCAAAGCTGAACCTTCGGCTCGGCGACGCCGCCGGCGCTCTCGTAGCGGCTGGCGGCCTCCCACGCGCGGGTCCAGGCGTGGATGGCGTCGGTCAGGACGCCGACGCGGTAGATCGGGTTCGGGTGGTCGCTCGCCCGTTCAGGATGGCGCAGCAGCGGGGTGAAGGTCCCCTCGCCCCACAGCCGCAGGCGAAACACCACATAGCCGCAGCCGACCGAGGTCCAGCCGAAGTCGCAGCCCTCGGCGGCGATGGCGTAGTCCGGTGCGACGCCGCCATGGTGGAACAGGTAGTGGGCGCCGATGTCCTTGCCGAGGTAGGCGATCCCACGGTGCTCCTCGATCGGCTCGGGCCCGATCTCGCCGGGACAGGCCGTCAGATACATCTTGCCGGCCAGGCCATAGCCGGCGCTCTTCAGCGCCTTGGCGGCGATCAGGAAGCAGCTCATCGGCCCGCGATCATTGGCGATTGGATAGCCGCGCAACACACCATCCTCGAGCCAGCAGCGCTCCCACTCGGGATCAGCAAGGGTGGCGGGACTGTATTTGTGGATGTCAAGGTCGGGATCGCGGGTCGGGCTCTCGGTGTCGAGGTGGGCCGTGAACAGCAGGTTCTTGCCGGCTCCGAGGCCACCGTAGGTCCCGATGACGTTGAACCGGTCGGGGGTCGCGCCGATCTTGCGCGGCGAGAAGCCCTCGCGCGCCATCCAGTCGTGGACGAACTGACCGGCTTCGCGCTCCTGGCCCGAGCGGCTTGGGATATTGCCCAGGGTCAGGGCCAGTTCGACCAGCTCGTCGGTGTCGAGGGCGGCGGCGATCGCGTCACGGTCGGCCTGAGAGATCGGCGGCACTCAGGCGCTCCAGGCGGCGGCGACGCTGGCCGAGTCGGTCAGGATCGCGGTGTTGAGGTCCAGCATCTTCAGGGCGCCCGCGTGCAGGTCGGGCTCGTAGGCGGCGCAGGCGTCGGCGGCGACGAACACGTGGTAGTCCAGGTTGAAGGCATCGCGCGCCGTGCCATCGACGCAGCACTCGGTGGTCAGGCCCGCGATCACCAGAGTGTCGACGCCCAAGACCTTCAATCGTGCGTCCAGATCGGTGTCCCAGAAGGCGCTGTAGCGGGTCTTGCGGATGACCAGCTCGCCCGCCTGGGGCTTGGGACCAACGAAGGCGCTGCCGGCCTCGTCCGCCCGGCAGAGCGCCGCGTCGATCGAAGGATCGCCGCCCCGCCGCCGCATCCGCTCGTTCCAGGCCGCGGAGTCGGTTTCCGGCGTCGTGAATAGACCGGCGAACACCACCGGCACTTCCGCTGCCCGCGCGGCTTCCGCCAAACGCTCGGCGGCCGCCAGCGCCGCGGGAACGGTGGAAAGGTCGAGCCCCCAACACCCCGCCGCGCCTTCGGGGGAGGCGAAATCGGTCTGCATGTCGACGATCAGCAGCGCCGTCCGTTCGGGCGCGATCCAGTCTTTCAAATTCAGGGGCAAGCTCACGAGAACACGGCTCGCAGCTTCGGTAGGATTTCACCGCCGAACATCGCCAACCCTTCCTCGTAATCCGGGAAGATCAGCATCAGCCCGTCCAGCTCACACTCGACCATGAACGCCTCGACCTGTTCGCGGCAGGTGGCGGGTGAGCCGACCATGGTCTGGGTCATGAAGGCGCCCTGCTTGGCGGCCACCGCCTGCAGGCGCTCGGCCGGGACGCCCCAGCTGGCCAGCATGGCCAGGATCGCGCCGACGTCCGCCCCCTCGGCGTAGCGGCGGACCAGGGCCTCGGCGCCGGCGTCGCTCTCGGCGTGGATGATCGTGCACATGGCGTAGGTGCGGACCGTCTTGCCCAGGCTTTCGGCCAGTTGCTTGGCGCGGCGGGAGGCCTCGCGGTGCTCCTCGCGCGAGCGGCCGCCGATGAAGCAGGCGTCGGCCTCGCGCACCGAGAACTGGAAGCCGCGATCGGACATGCCCGCGCAGATCAGCTCAGGGCGCGGCTTGGACAAGGGCTTGGGCTTGGACTGGCAGTCCTTCATCGTGAAGTACTTGCCGGCGAAATCGACGCTGTCCTCGGTCCAGAGGCGCTTGACGATGGTCGTCCACTCCTCGGCCAGGCCGTAGCGATCGTCATGGTCCAGCGAATCGTCCCAGGCGCTCATCTGGTCGAATTCGGCCTTGTAGGCCCCGGCGACGATGTTCAGCCCCGCCCGGCCGCCGCTGATGTGGTCGAGGGTGGCGATCATCTTGGCGGCCACGGCCGGGTTCTGCAGCAGCGGGTGGACCGTGGCCCAGATGCGGACGTTCGTCGTCGCTTCGGCGATGGCCGCCATCAGAGTCACCGACTCGAGCGAGGTCCCCCAGTGGTCGGTCTCACCGCCGAAGCCGCGGAACTTGCCCATCGACATCACGAAATCCATGCCCACCTGGTCGGCGGCCACGGCGGCCGCGCGGTTCTGGGCGTAGAGGCCGTCCAGGGTCGGCGTCGTCTTGGAGACGATCCAGCCACCGTTGGCCACGGGCAGGAAGACGCCAAAATCCTTGTGCTGCGAGGGACGGTGGAACATGACGCGGATCCTTACACGGCGCACCGGTAAGGATCACGCGGTTCGGCGCGCCAAACAACCTGGGCAGGCAACCGAACTTGACGGAGCCCCAACCGCCCCCATTTGCACCCCACCTCCATGCGCCAGGACCGCGCACCGGGAAACAAAGGTCTTGGGCGAATGACGACGTGGGACTATCCATTCCCCCAAATGCTCACCCAGACTGATGGCGCCTCCGCCGTCCCCCCCACCGAAAGCGCCGCTGAACGGGCCCGCAACCGCCGGCGGAAGCCGGTCCGACGGCTGCGCCTGGTCCTGGCCATCTTCGCCATCGGCGTCGGCGTGGCCGTGGTCGGCCAGGCCTCGTGGCGCAGTTTTATCTCGAACAAGCTTCAGACCCAGGCCGCCTCGACGCCGCTGCTGCTGAACAAGCCGCGCTTCACGGGCGTGCTGAAGGACGGCCGGGCCTTCCTGATCACCGCCGACCACGCCGAGCGTGACGCCAAGGACCAGAACCTGGTCCGCCTGACCACGCCGATTCTGGTGCGTGGCTATGGCGCGCCCAATCCCAGCCAGGCCACCGCCAAGTCCGGCCTCTATCGCGAGGCCGAGCACAAATTGCTGCTATCCGAGGACGTAAAGATCACCAGCGCCGAGGGCTACACGTTTGATGCCCCCCGGGCCTTGATCGACATGCGCACGGGCGAGGTCAGCGGCGACGCCGGCATCGCGGGAGGCGGCCCCAAGGGCAGCACCCGCGCCAACAGCTACAACGTCACCGACAAGGGCGATCGCGTCGTGCTGAACGGCCGCGTTAGAACCCGGCTGGAGCCGCGACGCTGACGTGGCCGCCAGCAAACGCGTCTGTTTCCTCTATATCGCGCAGCACCATCAGGTTTGGCACAGCCTGTCGGTGGCCGTCGCCATGGCTCGACGGTGGCCGGCCATCAAGGTCGAGATCGCCGCGACCACGCCCGAACTGATCGACTATGTCGCCGGCCTGATCGCCGAACTGGGCGGCGCGCCGATCGAGCTCGTCCTGCTGCCGCCGGCGTGGCTGCGTCATTTCGGCGGCGGCGGCTTGCCGCCCAAGGCGCCGATGCTGATCGCCAACGCTCCGCGCCTGGCGCGCTACGACGCCGTGATTACGCCCGAGCGCACCACCGCCCTTTTACGCCGGCTGGGCGTGCGCCATCCGCTACTGGTCTACACCCAACACGGGGCCGGCGATCGCGGGGGCCCGTTCGAGCCGCGCCTGAAGGTTTTCGACCTGGTCATGGCCGCCGGCCGCAAGCAGCGCGACCGCATGCTGCAAGAGGGCTGGGTCACCGAAGACACCTGCGCCATGGTCGGCTATCCCAAATTCGACCTGGTCGACGACCTGCCGCAACGCGCCCCTCCCCAATTCGAGCGCCCCGGCCCCGTGGTGCTGTACAATCCGCACTTCCACGCCGAACTGGGCTCCTGGCCCAAGTGGGGCAAGCAGGTGTTGGAATTCTTCGCGGCCAACGACCGCTACAACCTGATCTTCTCTCCGCACATCCGCCTGTTCGAAACCGCCTCGACCGAGGAGCGCGCGGCGTTCAAGGCCTTTGCCGAGCACCCCCGCATCCACGTCGATCTCGGCGGGCCGGCGGCCGCGGACATGACCTACACCAAGGCCGCCGACCTCTATCTCGGCGACGTCTCCAGCCAGGTCTACGAGTTCCTGCGCACACCCAAGCCGTGCCTGTTCCTCAATTCCAGCGGCGCGACGTGGTGTGGCGATCCCAGCTTCCACCATTGGCTGTTCGGTCCCGTGCTGGAGGCCATCGACGGCCTGGGCGACGGGCTGGACGAGGCCTTCGCCAACCACGATCAATATCGCGAGACCCAGGTCTGGGGCATCGACGAGACGTTCGACGTCAGCAACACGCCCGCCTCCGTGCGCGCGGCCCGCGCCATCATCGACAAGCTGGAGCGCGTGGCATGACCGCCGCTCGGCCCCAGCTTGCCTCGACTTCCCCGCTCAAGAAGGTCCTGGCCAACGCCGGCCAGCTGCTAAGCGGCCGCGTGGTCAACGCGGTGGTCGGCCTGGCCTATATCGCCCTGACCGCCCGCAGTCTCGGCAAGGAGACGTTCGGCGTCCTGGTCCTGATCAACGCCTTCGCCCAGTTCCTGGGCGAGGTGGCGCATTTCCAGTCCTGGCAGACCCTGCTGACCTACGGCACCGGGCCGCTGATGGACAACGACAGGCCGAGATTTCAGCAGGTGCTGCGTCTGTCCCTGCTGCTGGACCTGATCAGCGGCGTCCTGGGGATCCTGCTGGGCGTGCTGGGGGCCTGGTTCTTCTGGCAGGAACTGCGCTGGCCGGAGGGCACGCACGGCTACGGCGCGCTTTACGCCCTGTCGATCGGGGTCATGACCTCGGCCACCGGCGTGGGCCTGCTGCGCCTGTTCGACCGTTTCCGATTCCTGGCCGCCGAGCAGGCGATCAGTTCGTTCGTGCGGATGATCGGTTGCGCCCTCTGCGCGGCGACCCACGCGCCGCTGCCCTACTTCCTGGCGGCCTGGGCGGCGGGGACGTTCGCCTCGTTCTTCTACATCGCCTCGATCGCCATCTGGGATCTGAACCGTCGCGGCCTGCTGAAGGGTTTCACCCTGGTCGGGCCGACCAGCCAGGGCTTCCCCGGCGTCTGGCGGTTCGCCATGGCCACCAACTTCTCCAGCACCCTGGACGTCGGCTTCACCCACGTGCTGACCATGGCGGTGGGCGCTCTGCTTGGTCCGGCTCAAGCCGCCTTCTGGCGGATCGGCAAGCAGGTGGCCGACGGCATGGCCAAGCCCGCCCGGCTGATGGTCCCCGCCCTCTATCCGGAGCTGGCCAAGATGCGCGCCACGGGTGGCCGGCTGGCCATGACCAAGCTGGCCGTGCAGATCGGCCTGATCGGCGGCGCCGCGGCGGGCGTGTTGCTGCTGGTCAGCCTGGTCGCGGGCCGCTGGATCTTGACCATCACCATGGGCGAGAGCTACGGCGCTGCGGCTGGCGTCATGAACTGGCAGGTCGCGGCCGCCGCGATCGGGGTCATGACCCTGCCGCTGGAGCCGATGCTGGTCTCGATGCGGGCTGCGGGCGCGGCCCTAGCCGTGCGCCTGGTGGTGGCGACCGCCTATCTCGCGGCCCTGGTTCCGCTGATCACGACGTTCGGCCTGACCGGCGCGGGCGCCGCGCTGGTTGCGGCCGCTTTGGCCATGGCCATTGGCATGTATTTCATGGCGCGCCGCAGGCTCGCCCGACTCGCGGCGGAAGATTCCTCCGCCCGCACCGAAAAAGACGATGAAGGCCTCTCTTATGATCACCCCCACGGCGTCTGACCGCAAAGTCCGGTTCGCCGACTTCCCGACCCTGACCGAGGCCCTCGACTTCGCCGCCAAAGGCGAAACGGGGATCAACCTGTATTCGCTGCGCGGCGAGCTGGTCGAAGCCCTGCCCTACGCCAAGCTGCGCGAGGATGCCCAGGTCCTGGCCCGCCGCCTGCTGGCCGCCGGGGCCAAGACCGGCGACAGCGTCGCCCTGCTGGCCGAGACCGACGGCGACTTCGTGCGGGCGTTCTTCGCCTGCCAATACGCCGGCCTGCTGCCCGCGCCCATGGCCCTGCCGACGCCCCTGGGCGGCCGGGAAGCCTATATCGAGCAGATCAAGACTCTCGCGAACTCCGCTCAGGCTCGAA
Source organism: Caulobacter sp. Root343 (assembly GCF_001425745.1). Classification (GTDB taxonomy): domain Bacteria; phylum Pseudomonadota; class Alphaproteobacteria; order Caulobacterales; family Caulobacteraceae; genus Caulobacter. Next base: position 1,133,062 of record NZ_LMDF01000007.1, read on the forward strand.
TTCTGATCGGTCCGGTCGGGCTGAAGGACTGGGTGGCCGAGATCGGCGAGCGCGCCGGGCTCGACTTCGCCGGCGTCCTGGCCGATCTGCCGGAGGACGGCGGCGCGCCCCTGCCGACCATCACCCCGGAAGATCCCTGCTACCTGCAGTTCTCGTCGGGCAGCACCCGCACCCCGACCGGTGTCCTGGTTCGCCACAAGGCGCTGATGGCCAACTGCGTGGCCATCACCCGCGACGGCCTGCAGGTAAAGCCGGAAGACCGCGCCATCTCGTGGCTGCCGCTCTATCACGACATGGGCCTGATCGGGTTCCTGCTCAGCCCGCTGAGCTGCCAGATGTCGGTCGATCTGCTGCCGACCGGGGCCTTCGTCCGTCGCCCGCTGCTGTGGATCGACCTGATCGGCCGCAACAGGGCCACCATCGCCTACAGCCCGACCTTCGGCTACGAGCTGTGCGCCCGCCGGGTGCAGGGCCAGCCGCTGGACGCCTATGACCTGGCCCATTGGCGCAGCGCCGGCCTGGGCGGCGACATGATCCGCATGCCGCCGCTGAAGGCCTTCGTCGAGGCCTTTGGCCCCGCCGGCTTCTCGGACAAGGCGTTCGTGGCCAGCTACGGCATGGCCGAGGCGACCTTGGCCCTGTCGATGGCCCCGCTGGGCAAGGGCCTTCGGGCCGAGACCCTGGACGTCGAGCGCCTGGAGCGCGACGCCGTGGCCGTCGACGCGCCGGAAGGCTCGGAACGCGCCCGCGACTTCGCCCGCTGCGGCCCGGCCCTGCCCGACCATTTCCTGGAAGTGCGCGGCGAGGATGGCCAGGTGCTGCCCGAGCGCGGCGTCGGCCGCATCTTCGCCAAGGGCCCCTCGGTGATGAGCGGCTATTTCGCCAATCCGGAAGAGAGCGCCCGTGTGCTGTCGGCCGACGGCTGGCTGGACACCGGCGACATCGGTTTCATCATCGAAGGCGAGATCGTCATCACTGGCCGCGCCAAGGACCTGATCATCCTGAACGGTCGCAACATTTGGCCGCAAGACCTTGAATGGACAGCGGATCATGAGATCGAAGGCCTGCGCAGCGGCGACGTCTGCGCCTTCGCGATCCCGGCCGAGCCGGAGGACCAGATCGTGGTCCTGGTCCAGGCGCGAGGTGGCGACGCCGACAGCCGCCTGGCCCTCGTCGAGTCGGTCACGACCCTGCTGCGCACCCGCCACGGGGTCGACGCCAAGGTGAAGCTGGTCGGCGCCCACGCCCTGCCCCAGACCTCGTCGGGCAAGCTGAGCCGGTCCAAGGCCCGCACCGCCTATCTGGCCGGGACCTACGGTGACTAGCAGGGTCGTCGCCGTCACCGGAGCCACGGGCTTCCTGGGCCGTCACCTGGTCCGCGCCCTGGCACAGGACGGCTGGCTCCCGCGCGTCCTGGTGCGCCGCGACCCGATCCACCCCCTCTGGCGCGAGATCGAGGTCGAGGTGGTTACCGGCGACCTGAAGACTCCGGGCGCGCTGGGTCGCCTCTGCGACGGCGCCGAGGTGGTCGTCCACGTGGCGGGCCTGATCAAGGCCGCCTCGCTGGAGGGCTTCAACGTCGTCAATCGCGATGGCGCCCGCGCCGCCGCCCGCGCCGCCAGCGCGGCAGGCGCGCGGTTCATTCTCGTCTCCAGCCTGGCGGCCCGCGAGCCCCAGCTGTCGAACTACGCCGCCAGCAAACGCGCCGGCGAGGACGCCGCGCGTGAGGCGGCGCCCGACGCCCTGATCGTGCGCCCGCCCGCGATCTATGGCCCCGGCGACACCGAAACCCTGGGATTTTTTCAGCTGGCCGCGAAAAGTCCGATCCTGCCGGTGCTCTCGCCGGCCAGCCGGATCGCGATGATTCATGTCCTGGATGCGGCGGCCAAGCTTGCGGATTTTTGCAAAAACCCCATTTCAGGCCTGATCGAGCTGTCAGATGTGCGGCGCGACGGTTACACCTGGGTGGAAATCATGAGCGCGGCTGGCGTCGTTATGGGCGCGAAACCGCGCTTCGTAAGGCTTCCCGACACTGCGATCTTAGCCGCCGGAGCCCTTGCGGACGCTTGGTCTTCAGCCACTCACACCCCGGCCGTATTCGGTTTTGGTAAGGCCAGGGAGTTGCTTCACGCCGATTGGACCCCATCTAGCGCTCCGATGGCGGAGAGAGTACCCAGCGTGTTCGGCCTGATTGATGGGTTCTCAAACACCGTCGATTGGTATCGTTCTGAGGGTTGGCTACCCAAAAATATCGTCGCCTAGTTCAAATATGGCGGAATTCTGACAGACTCGCCGTTACAGTAGTGTCACGGGTGGGGCTCCCGGAGGTTTGATTTAGATATGGAAACGGTGACGGATCTCAGCTTGCGCGAGATCGGGGTAGCGGCGAGCAAGGTTCTGGGACGCCCTGTCGAGGTGCGTGCAGAGTCGCATATCGGCCGTGATCTCGCCGTAGATTCCCTGGCCCTCATGAATATCATCATGGAACTCGAAGACACCTTCGACATCTCCATTCCTCTCGATCGCCTGGCCTCTGTCGAGACCGTTGGCGACCTTTCCAAACTGATCAATGATCTCCGGACTAGGGCTTAACTGATGGGGCTATTCGATAAGCACCTGGCCTATCGCGACGCGTACAAGGCCATCCAGGAAGCGGGCGCTGACCCGTTCAAGGTTCGCTTCGACTCGGTGATCTCGCCGACCGAGGGCGTCGTCGAGGGTCGTCCGACGATCCTGCTGGGCACCAACAACTATCTGGGCCTGACCTTCGACCAGGAAGCGATCGCCGCTTCGGTCAAGGCCGTCCAGGAGCGCGGCACCGGCACGACCGGCTCGCGCATCGCCAACGGCAGCTTCGAGGCTCACGTCGAGCTCGAGACCGAACTGGCCAAGTTCTACGGCCGCAAGCACGCCATGGTCTTCACGACCGGCTACCAGGCCAATCTGGGCGTGCTGTCGACCCTGGTGGGTCGCGGCGACCACCTGATCCTCGACGCCGACAGCCACGCCTCGATCTACGACGGCTCGCGGCTCGGCCACGCCGAGGTCATCCGTTTCCGTCACAACGACCCTGAAGACCTGGCCAAGCGCCTGCGTCGCCTGGGCGATGCGCCGGGCGAGCGTCTGATCGTGGTCGAAGGCGTCTATTCGATGATCGGCGACGTCGCGCCGCTGAAGGAAATCGCCGCGATCAAACGCGAGATGGGCGGCTACCTGCTCGTCGACGAAGCCCACTCGATGGGCGTGCTGGGCGCGACCGGCCGCGGTCTCGCCGAAGCGGCGGGCGTGGAAGAGGACGTCGACTTCATCGTCGGCACCTTCTCCAAGAGCCTGGGCGCCATCGGCGGCTTCTGCGTCTCGGACATGGACGACTTCGACGTCATGCGCGTCGTCTGCCGTCCGTACATGTTCACCGCCTCGCTGCCGCCGGCCGTGGTCGCCTCGACCGTGACGGCCCTGCGCCGCATGATCGAGCAGCCCGAGCTGCGCGACCGTCTGAACCACAACGCCAAGCGCCTGTACGACGGCCTGACGACCCTGGGCTTCCACACCGGCCCGACCGCCAGCCCGGTGGTCGCCACGACCATGCCGGACCAGGAACGCGCCATCGCCATGTGGAACGGCCTGCTGCAGGCCGGCGTCTACCTGAACCTGGCCCTGCCGCCCGCCACACCGGACAGCCGTCCGCTGCTGCGCGCCAGCGTCAGCGCCGCCCACACCAACGAACAGATCGACACCGTCCTGGCCACCTTCGCCGAAATCGGCGCGGCCCTCGGCGTCATCGAGCCCCTCAAGCGCGCCCGCGCTTAGAGGTCTCGCATCGTTGCAACGAAAACGCCCGGGCTCGCGCCTGGGCGTTTTTGTTTGCCGGTTGTCCGAGAAATCAGGCTGTTCGCCGCCGGTTCTTCCAGACCTTCAGCAGCACCGCCGGCGCCGACAGGATTGGATGCCGCTCCCGCCACGGCGTGACCTCGACCTCGACGCCCGTGTGCCGTTGGATCTTCCAGGCGGCGTAGCGCGCCGCGCCCTGGAAGGTGAAGGCCGCCTTGACCAGCCGCGCCACGTTCAGCGGCTTGCCCGCCAGTTTGCGCAGCCGCCAGGCCTTCCTCAGCCGCGTCCGCTCCGCCCCGGCCATCGCCGCGCCCTCGTCGCGCCAGACGGCCTCCATCACATGGTCGTAGCGCTGCGGGTCATAGGTCAGGATCGAAACCTCGCGGCCCGCCTTCTCGACCCGCAGCTCGGCCCGGTAGGTCTCCTGAAACAGCGCCGTCCACAGAGCGTGCGGGCTGGCGTCGACCGGTCCCAGGGCCTGGGCGAAGCGCGCGGCCGTGCGGCAGGCGTCGGTCACGGCGTCGACCACTGCCTCGCGCGCGCCTTCGGCCGCCCAGATCAGAGCGCAGGGCTGCACGAAGCGAGCCCAGATGGTGGTGTCCGCCCCGGCCCCGCTCGTCGCGCGCTGGAACTGGCCGAGAGTCATCGAGGCGACCTTGGCCCGCAGGACCAGTCCCCCCTGTTCCAGCTCGTGATAGCTGACGTCCGGCCACAGGATGCGGGTGAAGAAACCGCGCCAGCCCGCGGGCGGACGCTCGGTCAGGACGTAGTAGTCCAGCACGCCGGACAGGTCGCCCGTGCGCAGGATCGAGCCGTAGAACAGCACCCCTTGGACGCCCGGGAAGACGGTCGTCAGATGCTCGGCGAAGGCGGAGATCGGCGCGGGCGTCGGCGTGGAGAGCTCGGCCGCGACCAGGTCGCGAAGGCCGCTCATCCGACCAGGAACCTCAGGGGCGGACCGAGGCCGATGGTCAGGTCACCCCCCTCATAGACCTCGCCGTCCAGCACGAACGGCGCGCCGCCGGCCAAGCCGATCTGGTGGGGATCACGGCGGCGGTACCCAAGCCCCTCGAGGGCCGGTTCGGCCTTGCCGCTCAGCACCATCGGCAGGGCTTTCAGAAGCCGCCGCGGCGGAGCGTCGACGTCCAGCAGCTTCAGGCCCTCGCGCGGGACGCCGAAGGGCTTGAGGCCGAAAGGCAGGCGCTTGAGCGCCGTGGCCACGATGGCGAAGCGTTCGTCGCCAGGCTGGTCCTGGCCATCGATGGCTAGTTTGGCCGGCACACCCTCGCGCCACTCGTCCTTGGCTCCGCCGAACAGTGCGCCCAAGGTCGCCGTCAGGATGGTCACCGCCACGGCCAGATTATGGAAGAAACCGACCTTGTGGGCCTTCTGAGCCACGTTGGTGGCCTTCACCATGGCTCCGACGCCGAAGAAGAACCCTTGTAGACACGGCCGGCCATCGGCCCAGCTGACTCGCAGCGGCGGACGCGACTTGATCGTGGGTTCGGCCCGACGGGCGGCGATCAGGGCCTCTTCCAGCCGCCAATCCCTGGGCGTGCCCAGGTCGATGGCCAGGACGTTGGTCTTGCCCGACGGCAGCACGGCCAGCAGCGGCAGATCCTCGCCGAACGTGTGCGGCAGCAGGCTGATGACGTCGCGCACCGTGCCGTCGCCGCCATCGATGATCAGCAGGTCCAGGCCGTCGCGAGCGAAGTCCTCCAGCGCGTTCCTCAGGGCCTCGCGTCCGAACGGCTCGACCAGGCGCACGCCTTCGGGCGTGGGTCCCGGCGGGCGGGCCCGGTTGCCATGGCTCTTCGGATTGCGGACGACCCCGATGCGCGTCATTTCGACAGCCACGATTGGATGGAGCCCTTCGGCGCGGCCAAGCCCTGCAGAATCTGGACGGCGTGCACCAGGAAGCACACGGCCGTCCAGATCGCCACCAGGGTGAAGCCGACGTCCGGTCGTCCGACGAGGACGCAGGCAGTCATCAGGATCAGATTGGGATTACGGCGCGCCGTGATCAGGCGGAAGAAGCTGTCGAACGGTCGCCAGGCGTGCATTTCCAGCTTGAACAGGGCCAGGAAGATCCCCTCCTCCACCCGCTGGGCGACATAGCCGCCGATGACGATCGCCAGGCTCAAGCCCGCATAGGGGATCGACTGGCCGACCGCATAGACACCGACGAACCAGGCCCACCACCAGAACGGCGGATGCAGCAGGTCGATGCCGTGGTCGAACACATTGCCCCACTTGGACGAGGTCAGGGTCACCCGAGCCAGCTTGCCATCGACCGTGTCGAGGAAGGTCATGATCCAGGCGCAGACCAGACCCCATCCGAAGTGGCCGGTCCAGAACAGCCAGGTCGCGGCCAGGGTCAGCAGGAAGCCGATGAAGGTCACCTGGTTCGGCGTCATCTTCGCCAGGGCGCACCAGCGGGTGACGATCCGCGCCGGCGTCGGCCAGACATACTTGGTGACCAGGTCGGTGACGCCCTTGTACGAGCCCTGGAACAGCCGCTTCTCGACCGCGCGCACGGTTTCCGGCGTCAGGCGCTCAAGCACCGGCGGCTCGCGCTTGCGCAGGGCGCTGTTGTAGGCCGAACCCAGTTCCAGCGCGGTCAGGCGCGTGAGACGCGGATCCAGGGTCGAGGGATCCTGTCCGACGGCCAGTGACTCGCTGGCGGCGTAGGCCAGCTCGGCCGGCGCATGGACGGCCACGGCGCGGCCGGTCTCATCGACCAACACGGCGCCCTCGCGCCCCGCCAGGGCCTTGATCAGCGACTCGTCGAACACCCAGCCGGCGTCGACCGCCACCACCGGGTTCGACAGGTCGACCGCCGGTGTCTCGGCCAGCCCCAGGCGGCGATAGATCCGCGACAGGCGCTCGCTGGAGCTCATGCCCCAGATGCGCCCGCCGGCCTCGCCCACCGTCAGGGCGCGCGGTCCCCCGCCAGCCCGTGGGCCAGTCCGTGGGCCAGGCCCGTTTTGCATTTCACCGCTCAAAGACAGATATACCCCTTGTAACCCGAGCCGATTGATAAGCAGCTTCGGCTGCTTCGACCAGAACGACCCGAACCGTCTTGTCCATATACCGCATCGCGCACCTGTCCGACCCCCACTTGCCGCCGCCGCGGGGCGCTTTCGGCTGGAAGGACATCTTCACCAAGCGCCTCCTGAGCCGTATCGCCTGGCGCAAGAAGCGCGAGGTTCATCGGCCCGAGGTGCTGGCGGCCCTGGTCGCCGACCTGAAGGCCGCCGCCCCCGATCATGTGGTGATCAGCGGCGACCTCACCAACTTTGCTTCGCGTACGGAGATCGCGGCGGCGCGGGCCTGGCTGGAAACCCTGGGCGCGCCGGCGGACTTCACCGTCAGCCCCGGCAATCACGACGCCCTGGCCGGCCGCGGCGGCGCCGAGCGCTTCGCCACCTGGACACCCTGGCTGGGTGACGCCGGCGAGGTCAGCTTTCCGCAGGTGCGGGTGCGCGGTCCGGCGGCGATCTTCAATCTGTGTTCGGCCGTGCGGACCGCGCCCCACCTGGCCACCGGCCGCTTGGGCGACGACCAGCTACAGCGGCTGGACGCCCTTCTGGCCGACCCGGTCCACGCCGACCGGTTCCGGATCGTGGTGTTGCACCATCCGCCGCAGAAGGGCGCGGTGACCAAGCGCAAGGCGCTCGAAGACCAGGAGGCGCTGCGCGCCATCCTTGCCCGACGTGGCGCGGACCTCGTGCTGCACGGCCATGCCCACGAATCGCTCGTGGGCTCGGTTCCCGGTCCGAACGGTTCGGCCATTCCGGTGCTGGGCGTGTCTTCCGCCTCCGCCAAGCCCAGCGGCCATTCGCCGGCCCGCTGGCATACAATCGAGATCGAGCGTCGTTCCGCCGGCGGCTACCGGGCCAAGGTCGTGGCGCGCGGCATCGAGCCCGGGCGCGACAGTCTCAGCGAACTTGGCCGCTACAGCCTCGCCGACGTGTCCTGAAATGACGTGTCCTGAAATTCAGCGGGGATAACGAACCTTGATGCGGATCGTCGTCTCGCCCACGGGCTTGACGCCGAAGCGCACGGCGTCGAACGACGGCAGCCCGAACTTGGTCGGGGCGTCGTTGGAGAAGCCATAGCCCTCCGTCGGCATGCCCTCGGGGCTGCGGTCCAGTTCCTTGTCGCCGTTCGTGTCGTGAAAGACGAAGACCGCGTAGGCGTCGGCGGGCGACGGCAGATAGAAGCAGGCTTGGCTCATCGGGGCCGAGGTCTTGACCCGCTGGCGAGCCAGCTTGCCCCGCGGCGCCATGAAACGGCTGGGATCCCCTGGATAGACCGTGATGACGACCTCGCCCGCGTTCGAGCGCAGGGCGCCGACCTGCACGTTCAAGCGGGTCGCGGTCTTGCGGCCCACGCACTCCTTGTCCGTCAGCGATCGAGCCGCGCCCTCGGCGCGAGCGATTCCCGCCGTCGCGAACACCGCGAACATCGCACCGACGAGAACGGATCGTGCTTCCATGTAAAAGGCCGCATCCCTATTGTTACGCACGGGCGACATCAGCCCGAAGTTCCGGCTTTCTCATGACCAATCCTACCGCCCTGGCGTTCGGCTATCCCGGTTCCAAGATCGCGGAGACCGCTCACTGGCTGATTCTCGTCCGTCCTAAGCAACCGACATTTGGGTCTTTGGTCCTGGTGTGCAAGGAAGCTGTCCAGGCGTTCTCCGATGTGAGTCCCGCCGCCTTCGCCGATCTTCAGGTCGCGGTGGCCGGGATCGAACACCTGTTGAAGGCGCAAGTCGACTACGAGAAGATCAACTACCTGATGCTGATGATGGTCGACAAGGACGTCCACTTCCACGTGCTGCCCCGCTACGCCGGGACTCGCGAGCACGACGGCCAGGTCTTTCCGGACGCCGGCTGGCCCGCCGCGCCGGCCCTGGGCGCGGCCGTCGAGCTCTCGCCGGGGGCCATTGAACGCCTCGCCCGACGTTTCGCGCAAGCCTGGGTCCAAGCGTGAGCGCCAAAGACCTGCAAGCCGGCGGCCTTCGCCTGATCGATCGCTACCTGCTGCGCCTGCTGGTCTGGCCGCTGGTCGGCTGCCTGGGCGTCACGGTCGTGGCCTTGCTGCTGGAGCGCACCCTGCGCCTGCTGGACGTGCTGTCGCAAAGCAGCGCCCGCTTCGGCTACGTCTCGCAGTTGGCCGTCAATCTGGTGCCGCACTATATCGGCCTGGCCCTGCCGGTCGCCTTCTTCGTGGCGCTGTTCATCGTCATCGCGAAGCTGTCGGACGGCTCGGAGATCGACGCCCTGCTCGCCAGCGGCCAGTCGCTGGAGCGGATCGCCGCGCCATTCCTGGTCGTCGGCGTCTTGCTCGGCGTCTTCAGCGTGGTCGTGTTCGGCTACATGCAACCCTACAGCCGCTACACCTTCCGCGCGGTCATGCACGCGGCGATCAACGCCGGCTGGAACGGGCGTCTCGCGGGCGGGGCCTTCATCGACGACAAGGGCTCGCTGCTGACCGCCGACAGCGCCGACGTCGCCGGCCAACGGCTGACCCGCGTCTTCATCCGCCGCCTGGACTCCCGCGGTCAGGAAGAGATCATCACCGCCGCCTCGGCCGACCTCAAGATGGACCCCGGCGGCAAGACCATCACCATGGACTTGCGCGACGGCCGCCGCATCGCCCATGACGCCGCCGGCGCCTACCGCAACCTGGCCTTCGACAGCCTGACCACCCAGACGCCCCTGGCCGCCGCCGCGGTGCTGCTGCGCGACCGAGGCGGCGACGAGCGGGAACTGACGCTCGGCGAACTGGCCAAGCAGGCCAAGTCTCCCCATCCGGTGGTCTCCAAGGCTACCCTGCTGAGCGAGCTGTACGGCCGCTGGGCGCGGGCCATCTTCCTGCCGTTCCTGCCGCTGCTGGCCTTCCCCTTCGGCTTGGCGTCGAAGCGCGGCAACCGAGGTCCGGGCCTGGTGATGGCCGGCCTGCTGTTGTTGGCCTTCCAGCACTCGCTGCTGCTGGGCCAGGGCATGGCCAAGGTCGGCATGGTCCCGCCGTTCCCGGCGATCTGGGTTCCCTTCACGGTGTTCGCCTCCCTGGCCGTCTGGCTGTTCGTCGGCAGCCGCACCCGCCCCGGCGACACGCCGGTCTCGCGTCTGGTTCGCCGCATCAACAACCTGGTCGCGCGCGTTGTCCGCGCCATGCCTAAACCGAAGAAGCGGCGTCCCGCATGAAGCTGCAGCTCTACGTCCTGCGGACCGCCGCCAGCCGCATCCTCGTCGCGGCCCTGATCCTGATGTCCATCCTGCAGATGCTGGACCTGCTGGATGTCACTCCCGACATCCTCGAGCGCGGCCTCGGCGTGGCGGGCGTGGCCTATTACGCCGCCCTGCGCCTGCCGCGCCTGTTCGAGCAGGTCGGTCCGATCGCCGTGCTGGCTGGCGGCCTGTTCGCCTTCTCGCAGCTGGCCCGCGAAAGCGCCGTGGTCGCCATGCGCGCCAGCGGCATTTCCGGCTATCGCATCGTCGGCATGGCCATCCCGGCCGCGGTCGCGGTCATGCTGCTGGACGTCCTCTGCAGCCAGGTGCTGGCCCCGCGCGCCGACCCGATCCTGGCTGACTGGTGGAAGAACACGACGCCGGTCGCCGAGCGTAAGGTTCCCCCGCCTCGCACTTTCCGCGCCGGAACCGACCTCGTCATGGCCGCCAGCGCCTCGGCCGACGGTCACGACATGACGGGCGTCACCGTCTTCCGCCGCGACACCAAGGGCATCCTGATCGAGAAGGTCGAGGCCGCCCGCGCGCACTACAAGGGCGGAGCCTGGGCGCTGGAGCAGCCGAAGACCACCCGCTTCACCGGCGACCTGGCCCAAATTTCGACGGGGGCCATGACCACTTGGCCAACGGCCCTGCGGCCGCAGGACGTACAGGGCCTGTTCGGCGATGACGGCGTGCCCACCGCCGCCTCGGCTCGCCGAGCGCTGCAAAACGGCGGCTCCGACCGTCCGGAAAGCTTCTACGCCACGCACCTGCAGGCGGCCTTCGCCAGCCCGTTCGTGTCGTTGGTCATGCTGCTGCTCAGCGCGCCCGTGGCGCTGGCGAACTTCCGTAGCGGCCAAGGCGCCGTCCTGCTCACAGCGGGCTTGGCGGCCGGCCTCATGTTCCTGGTGACCAATGGCATGCTGACCGCGCTTGGCGAGTCCGGCGCCCTGTCCCCCATCCTGGCCGTCTGGGCCGCTCCCGCGATCTTCGGCGCCCTCGCCGCTCGAACCTTCTTGGCCCTGGAGGGGTGATGCCTTTCGACTCCACGAACGCCGACCTCTCGGTCATCCCGGTCAAGACCGCCGAGGAGCTGAAGCGATTCATCGCCCTGCCCGCGCGCCTCAACGCCAAGGATCCCAACTGGATCACGCCGTTGACCATGGAGCGGATGGAAGCCTTGTCGCCGAAGACCAACCCGTTCTTCGATCACGCCGAGGTGCAGCTGTTCATCGCCACGCGCGGTGGCCGCGACGTCGGCCGGATCAGCGCCCAGATCGACCAATTGACCCCGCAGCCCGCACCCGGCCGCCTGGACGGCCACTTCGGCATGATCGCCGCCGAGGACGACGCGGCGGTGTTCCAGATCCTGTTCCGCGCCGCCGAGGACTGGCTGCGCGCCCGCGGCCGCACCCACGTGGTCGGCCCGTTCAACCTGTCGATCAACGAAGAGGTCGGCCTGCTGGTCCACGGCTTCGACACGCCGCCGATGATCCTGATGGGCCACGATCCGGCCTATACCGGCAAGCGGGTCGAGGAGCAGGGTTACGCCAAGGCCCGCGACGTCTTCGCCTACCGCGCCGACGAGACCGGCGACATCCCCGAGATCGCCCAGCGCCGGGTCAAGCGCGGCCTGCCCTCGGGCGTCGTGCTGCGCCAACTGGACATGAAGCGCTACGACGAGGAGGTCCAGACCCTGACGGACATCCTCAACGACGCCTGGAAGGACAACTGGGGCTTCACCGCCACCACCGAGGCCGAGACCCGCCAGTTGGGCAAGGCCTTGAAGCAGGTGATCGACAAGCGCCTGATCTGGTTCGCCGAGATCGACGGCGAGGCGGCGGGCGTCGTGGTCTTCCTGCCGAACGTCAACGAAGCCATCGCCGACCTGAAGGGCAAGCTGCTGCCGTTCGGCTGGGCCAAGCTGCTGTGGCGCCTGAAGGTCAAGGGCGTGAAGTCGGCCCGCATCCCGCTAATGGGCGTCAAGCGCAAGTTCTCGACCACCCAGCGCGGCCGCATGCTGCCGTTCTGGATGATGAAGGCCAGCCGCGATAGCGCCATCGGCCTGGGCTACAACCGCTTCGAGATCTCGTGGGTGCTCGAGGACAACACCGCCATGTGCCACATCGCCGAAAACGTCGGCGGCACGCACTACAAGACCTACCGGATCTACGAGAAGGCTCTGTGATCAGCCACTTCAAGGCGCTGATCCTGGCCGGCTCGCGCGGCGGAGAGGTCGATCCGGCCGCCGCCTATGCCGGGGTCGCCCACAAGGGCCTGATCGTCCTGCAAGGCCAGACCTTGCTGGCGCGCGTGCTCGGCGCGGTCGAGGCCGCCGGCGCGGCCACGATCGGCGTCTCGGCCAATGACGAGACGATCCGCGCGGCGCTGGCAGGCGCGAAAGCGGTCATCCTGCCGCCCGCCGCCGGTCCCAGCCAGAGCGTCGCCGACGGCGCGGGCGCCCTGGGCTTCCCGCTGATCGTGACCACGGTCGACCACGCCCTGCTCAAGCCCGAATGGATCACCCAGTTTCTGGCCGACACGCCCGACTGGGCCGACGTCGCCGTGCTGCTGGCCCCCGAGGACCGCGTGCGCGCAGCCGCGCCCCAGACCAAGCGGACCTATCTGAAATTCCAGGACGGCCGCTATTCCGGCTGCAACCTGTTCCTGCTGCGCGACGAGCAGGCGATGGGCGTCGTCCAACTGTGGCGCAAGGTCGAGGCCCTGCGCAAACAGCCCTGGAAGATCGCCGCCATGCTGGGGCCGAGCTTCCTGCTCCGCTATGTGCTGGGCTTGCTGACGCTGGACCAGGCCGTGGCGCGGCTGGGCAAGCTGGCCGGCGTCAAGGCCGCGGCCGTGCGCGCCCACGACGGCTTGGCCGCCGTGGACGTCGACAAGCCGTCGGACCTGGATCTGGTGCGGGAACTGGTGGGCGAGGCCTAGGCCGAAACCGCTTCCTTGGCCGCCCAGGCCTCGGTCAGCGCGCGATTGCCGACCAGGTCTTCCGGGAAGTCCATCTCGGCCCAGTCCAGACCCTCGATCGAGCGCACGCGCACGGCGTCGTGATTCTGGGCGATCTCATTGATCACGCTGAGATACCAGCGCTTCAGGCCTTCCGGCGTGCGCATGATCGCTTCCAGCGTCGCGATGAACAGCGCCGCGCCCTCGGCGTCGAAGCGCAGGAAGCCGATCGACTCAGCGTCGTATTGCGTGATGGTCTTGCCGATGGCGCGCAGGGCGTCGCCGTCGGTCAGCACCTTCATGTCATCGGCGTCGTACGAGCCCTTGCGGTCGACTGTCACCGTGATCGGCGCGGCGGGCGCGCTGATCAGGCGCTCGGCGATCGCCGGCTCGAACAGAGTGTCGCCATTGAGGATCATGAACGGCCCGCCGCGCATCTCCTCGCGCGCCAGCCAGCAGGTCGCGAGGTTGTCGGTCAGGCTGTAGAACGGATTGTAGAGCGTGCGGACGCTCATGCCCGGCAGCTTCAGGCGCGCCACCTCGGCCTCGACCAGGTCACTGCGGAAGCCGGTGACCACCACGGCCTCGGTCACGCCGGCCTGATGCAGGTGGCGCAGCTGCCATTCCAGGACCGAGCGCCCGGCCAGCTCGACCAGGCACTTGGGGCGATCGTCGGTCAGCGGCGACAGCCGCTTGCCCTGGCCGGCGCTGAGGATGAGGGTCTTGACCGGCTGCATGACGTTTCGAAATCTCGCTGGGTTCGGGGCGTCTTCGCCCCGGTAGGAATCGTTGGACCGCGCGCTTGGCGGCCGCGAGCGCATAACTGAGCACGAACCCGCCTCACGGCAAGGGCGCTCGGCTTTTCAAAAGCGGTCATGGCGTCGCGGCGCAAGCCCTCGCGGGCGCTTTTCGGAAAAACGCGTCGCGCTGGCGACGGTGACAAGCCCCTGAGCCCTCCCAAGATCAACGCTACTCACGGTTCAGCTTGGGTTCAGCTTGACCTGAAGATTGTCCCTTCATCGGCCAGGACGCCCCTTCCGGAAACTGAACCGTTCTCCCATATGGCCATTGTCATACGGAGGATTTGGGGGGCCTCGACAGTAACCAACGGAGGCGTCGTGCAGCTCGCGGAAAGATTCAATCGTCAGCCCGCTGAGGAAAAATCCGCCGAAGGCCTGCGCCTGGCGTTGTTCTCCGGCAACTACAACTACACGCGCGACGGCTCGAACCAGGCCCTGAACCGGCTGGCGGCCTATCTGATCGGAGCGGGCGCCCAGGTGCGCGTCTACTCGCCCACCACCGACACGCCCGCCTTTGAACCCGCCGGCCAGCTGGTCTCGGCGCCCTCGGTGGCGATCCCTGGCCGCGCCGAGTACCGCCTGGCCCTGGGCCTGACCCGCGCCCTGCGCGCGGATCTCGACCGGTTCCAGCCGACGGCCATCCACCTCTCGGCCCCCGACCTGCTCGGCGCTCAAGCCGGGCGCTGGGGCCGCAAGCAGGGCCTGCCCGTGGTCGCCAGCCTGCATACGCGGTTCGAGACCTATCTGTCGTACTACGGCCTCGACTGGCTGCGGCCGAGCGCCGAGCGCTATTTGGACCGCTTCTATCGCGGCTGCGACCGGGTCTTGGCCCCCAACGCGCCGATCGCCGACCTCTTGCGCCAACAGGGTCTGGGTGAACGCGTCCGGGTCTGGGGTCGTGGCGTCGATCGCGAGCGGTTCTCCCCCGCGCGCCGCGACACCGCCTGGCGCCGGTCGCGGGGTGTCGCCGACCACGAGGTCGTCGTCGCCTTCCTGGGTCGGCTGGTCATGGAAAAGGGCCTGGATGTCCTCTCCGAGACCATGGTCCGCCTGCGCGGCCAGCCGATCCGCCCGCTGATCATCGGCGACGGCCCCGCCCGGGCGTTCCTGGAAGCCAAGCTGCCCGAGGCGATTTTCACCGGCCATCTCGACGGCGAAGCCCTGGGCCGCGCGGTGTCCAGCGCCGACGTCCTGTTCAACCCCAGCCTGACCGAAGCGTTCGGTAACGCCAGCCTCGAGGGCATGGCGGCGGGTCTGGCGGTGCTGTGCCCCCGCGCGCCCAGCACCAGCGCCTTGATCACCGGCGGCCTCGACGGCGTGCTGATCGAAGGCGCCGACGCCAAGGCCTATGCCGGAGCGATCCAGAGCCTGGTCGCCGAGCCGATGCGCCGCCTGCGCCTGGGCCGGGCCGCGCGGATGTCCAGCGTCCGCTACGACTGGAACGCGATCTGCGGGTCGGTGGTCGACGTCTATCGCGAGCTGGGCGCGGCGCCGACTCAGCGTGCGCGCTCGGCGGCATGACCAAGCAGACCACGACGCCACCTTGGCGAGGTTGGCTGCTGACGGCCGGTGTCGCCTTGCTGGCGCTCCTGCTGGCCACCCATGGCGTGGGGGCCGTACGCGAGATCGTGCAGCGGGTCGGCTGGCAGGCGATCCTGGTCGTGGCCGCCCATCTGCCCGTCACCCTGCTGGCCACGATCGGCTGGCAGGTGCTGTTGCCGCCGGATCGGCGTCCGCCTTTGGGCTTCCTGTTCCGCCTCCGTCTGATCAAGGAGGCCGTCAACGCCCTGCTCCCGGTCGCCCAGGTCGGCGGCGACGTGGTGCGGGCCAAGCTCTCCGTCCGCGATGGCCTGACCCAGGCCGAGGCCACGGCCAGCTGTGTCGTCGACGTGCTGACCGGTATGATGGGCCTGGTGCTGTTCGTCCTGGCCAGCCTGGTCGTGGCGATGACTACTCTGCATGACCCACGCCTGGCGCAGGCCGGACTGGCCCTGATCGTCCTGGTCGCCGCGATCGCTCTGTCACTGTTCGTCGCCCACAAGGCCGGCGCCGGCCGACGCCTCGGACAGTTCTCGCAACGCTGGACCGCCGTCGCCAGCCGGGTCGGCGAACTGGGCCAGGCCTTTCGCGGTATCGGTCGCCAGCGCGCCAACCTGTTCGCCTCCTGGGCCTGGCACATGGCCGCCTGGATCGGCGGCGCGTTCGAGACCTATGTCTCGATGTGGGCGCTGGGCCTGAGCCCCACCCTGCTGCAGGCCTTGATCGTCGAGGGCTTGGCCCAGACAGCCAAGGTCGTCGGCTTCGCCATTCCCGGCGCCCTGGGCGTGCAGGAAGGCGGTTATCTGCTGCTGGGCGGAGCCCTGGGCCTGACGCCCGATCAGGCCCTGGCCCTGTCGCTGCTGCGCCGCCTGCGCGAGCTGACTCTGGGCGGGATCGGCCTGGTCCTGTGGCGCGCGACGCGCTCGCCGGCGTCGATCGCTAAAGAATCCGACAGCGAGGCGGCGGTCGCCTGAGGCCTATCAGGCGGGTCAGCAACCGCCGGATCGCCCATGCGCCCCTTCCTCTGGACCACCGCCGCCTTCGCCGGCTTCGCCCTGTTGGCCGGCCACGCCGCCGCCTCGGACCATCTCGACACGCCCAGCGTCATCGCCGACGCCCGCGCCGACGTCGGCGACCTCTACGCCTGGACAGCGCCGGACGGTCGTCACCTGAACCTGGTGATGCCGATCGTCGGGCACGGCTTCTCCGACCGCTTGACCTACGCCTTCCATATCGACAGCGGCCGGCGGTTCGGGGCGACGACGGCCAGCGTCACCCTCACTTGCCGGTTCCCGAGTCCAGGTCAGGCCGACTGCCGCCTCGGCAAGGACGTCGCCCAAGGCGCAGCCATGGCGTCAGAGGGGTTGCGCAGCCGCCATGGCCAGTTCCGCGTCTTCGCCGGACTGCGGGACGATCCGTTCTTCAACAACGTGCGCGGCACGCGGGCGGCCTATGATGTCGCCGCCGACGCCCTGAAAGCAGGCGCGCCGGTCGACGTCGCGGGCTGCCCGACCTTCGACACGGCCACGGTCGCCGCGATCCGCCACGAATGGCGCCACACGAAAGGCGGCCCGCCCCAGAACCTGCTGGCCGGCTGGACTCCCGCCTCGATCGTCGTCCAGGTCGAGCTGAAGGCCGTCGCCAAGGGCGGGCCGATCCTGGCCGTCTGGGCCAGCACGACCTCCAACCAACGCCAGATCGACCGCGCGGCCAGGCCACTGACTGGCAACGCCCTGCTCGGTACGATCGCCAGCGACGCCGAACAGGACCGGATGAAGGAGGCCTACAACGCTGCTACGCCGGCCGACGGCGAGCAATTCGTCGCCGAAATCGAGAAGAGCCTGGCCCTCTATGACGGCTTTGATGGCCAGTGCGGCAATCAACTGCTGGCGTCGCCGAAGGTCGAGACCCACCGCTACCTGGCGCTGGCGCGGCTACTGGCCGACGATCGCCAGTGGGTGAACAGCGGCTCGAGGATCTGTACGCAGCTGTTCGCGATCGAGATGGCGGCGCTGGCCGGCCGCCCGACCGGCGGCGACTGCGGCGGCCGCGCGCCCAGCTACAGCGCCGTCAACGTCTATCGCTCGCTGTTGGTCGACGGGACCAACACCAGCATCGACGACGGCTTGAGCCACGACGAGCAGCCGGTCTCGGACACCGCCTTCCCGTTCCTGTCGCCGCCGAAATCCTGACCGATGCGCCCTCGTCTCCTCTTGGGCGTCGCCGCCCTGGCCTTGGCCGTCGCGCCGCCGGCCTTCGCCCATGATTTCTGGCTACAGCCGCAGGCCTTCCAGATCGCCGCCGGCGCGACCACTCCCCTGACCTTGCAGGTCGGCCACGGCGGCGCCCGCCAGCGCTCGCCGATCCGCAAGGACCGCATCGTCCGGTTCGAGGCCGTCGGCCCCGAAGGGCGACTGGATCTTGCCAGTGACCTGCATCCGGGAGAGCCGGACGAGGACGGCCGTCTTCGCCTGTCCGCGCCCGGTCAGTACGTCGTGCTGCTGACGACCGACGACCACGCCGAGAGCCACCTGCCGGCCGATCGCTTCAACCTGCATCTCGAGGCCGAAGGCCTGACGCCCGCCCAGGAGGTTCGCCGCCGCCAGCGCCGCGAGGCCACGGACGGTTCCGAGCGCTACAGCCGCGTCGCCAAGGCCATCGTCCAGGTGGGGAGCGGCGGAACGGCCGCCAGCCTAGCGCCTTTGGACCTGCCGCTGGAGATCGTGCCCGAGGCTGATCCCTATGCGTCGGGCCGATCGTCCGATCTGCCCGTGCGCGTCTACCAGCACGACCGCCCGTTGGCCGGCGCCTTGGTCAAGCTGACGGACCTGACCCACGACGCCGAGCCGGTCGAGACCCATCGCACCGATACCGCCGGCCGCGCCCGCTTCCAGATCCCACCGCACGGCGCCTGGCTGCTGACCGTCGTCTGGACCCGTCCCCTGCCCGCCGACGCCGAGGTCGATTTCGAGACCGTGTTTTCCAGCCTCAGTCTGGGCGATCGCTAAAGATCCTGACAGCGACACGGGTCCCGGACGTGGTCCTTCTCATCCCGACGAAACATCCAAAGACGCCAAGACAGGAGATCCTCCCATGGACCCCAAGACCTGCGCCGCCTGTGACTGCGAGCTGGAGAGCGACGCCATCACCGTGACCATCGGCGGCAGGACCGTAGAGGTCTGCTGCCAGGCCTGCGCCGTGCTGCTGGGCGAGGCCCAGACAGCTATCGCTGGTCCGGAGGCGTGAGCCCGATGCGCACCGACATGACCCGCCGCCGCTGGCTGATCGCCTCGACAGGCCTGGCCGCTACAGCCCTGCTCAGCGGCGCCGCCCGCGCCCACGGCTTCGACGCCGAGGATGACGCCGACGCCGCCGAGCGCTGGACCCGCGAGCGCCGCTTCCAGACCACGCCCTATGGCCGCACCGCCTATATCGATCGAGGCGCCGGCCCTACGGCGCTGTTCCTGCACGGTTTTCCGCTGAGCGGCTTCCAGTGGCGCGGGGCCATTGATCGCCTGTCGAAGATCCGCCGCTGCCTCGCGCCCGACTCCATGGGCCTGGGCTTCACCGAGGTCTTGCCCGGCCAGTCGGTGACGCCGGACGACCAGGTGAAGATGCTGATCGCCTTCTTGGACGCTCTGTCGGTCGATGCGGTGGATCTCGTCGCCAACGACAGCGGCGGGGCGGTGGCCCAACTCCTGGCCATCCGTCACCCCCAGCGCGTGCGTTCGCTGCTGCTGACCAATTGCGACGTCGAGCCCGACAGCCCGCCGCCGGCCCTGAAGCCGGTGTTCGAGCTGGCCGAGATGGGTATCTGGCCCGACGCCTGGTTGGCCCCCTGGCTGAAGGACAAGGCCAAGTGCCGCATGCCCGACGGCCTGGGCGGCATGTGCTTCTCCAACCCGGAGCATCCGACCGATGCGGCCATCGAGCAGTATCTCGGCCCCATTCTGCAATCGGTCGAACGCAAGGATCTGGCCAACCGCTACGCCCTGGGCCTGAAGCCCAATCCGCTGGCGGGGATCGAAGGCGATCTGCGCAAGCTGGACATCCCCGTGCGCGTCGTGTGGGGGATGAGCGACGATATCTTCGCCAAGGACAACCCGGACTATCTGGCCCGAGTCCTGCCCCGCGTGGAGGGCGTCCGTCGAATTCCGGAAGCCAAGCTATTCTTCCCCGAGGAGTATCCCCATATCCTCGCCGAGGAAGCACGGCGCCTATGGAAGGTCGCCTAGAGGGGTCATGAGCGGATACGCCGTCCAGCAACTGCTCGATACGCCGACCGTGTCGCTGTACGACGTGGTCTGCGACGGCGCGTGCCGGCACAAGAGCCACGAGGAGTGCGCCCACGGCGCGCACCTCGTGTTCCCCTATCGCGGCCTGTTCATGCACCACCTGGGCGGCGACCGCGACGCGGTGGCCGAGCCCAACCAGGTGGTGTTCCTCAACAGCGAAGAAGGCTTCCGCATCAGCCATCCAGTCGGCGGCGGCGACGCCTGCCTGTCGCTGTCGCTGAGCGAGACGATGCTGGCCGAGCTGACGCCCAAGGACCAGACACGCGGCGGTCCCTTGGTCAACTTCGAGCGTCAGCGGCGACGGATCGATCCCCGCGCCCAGGCCTTGGTCGCCCTGTTGCGCCACAGTCTGTCGCGCGGCGCGATCGAGACCCTGGAAGCCGAGACCCTCAGCCTGACCCTGGTGCGCCGCGCCCTGGGCGAGCGGACCTCGCATGCCGCGGCGGCAAGCTGGGGCCGTCAGAAGCTGGTCGACCGCGCCAAACTGGTGCTGGCCTCGGACCTCGGCCGCCGCTGGACCCTGGCCGAAATCGCCGATGAGGTCGGAGTCTCGCCGGTCTATCTGACCCAGGTATTCCAACAGGTCGAAGGCGTGCCGCTCTATCGCTATCAGCTACGCCTGCGGCTGGCCCGGGCGTTGGACCTGCTGGACAGCTATGACCACTTGACCAACCTCGCCCTGGACCTGGGCTTCTCCAGCCACAGCCATTTCAGCGCCGCCTTCAAGCAGGCCTATGACCGCACGCCGGCCGAGTTCCAGCGCTCGGTCCGCGCCGGGACGTAGGTCCCATATTTCAGGATAATGTCCTGTATTTTGACATTGAAACCCCCTGCTAGCGGGGCTACCAAGATCACGGACACGGCGCGCAAGGGAGGCGGCATGATCCTGGATCGGCGCAAGCTGTTGGCGGGCCTCGTTCTTGCGCCGAGCGTCGCGCTCGCCAGGGAGGTCGCGCCCGTGTGGGCCTTCGATTTCACGACATCGCCCGCCATCGGGCCCTATGATCTCGCCGTGGGCCATGGCTTCGAGCCGGGCTCCGATCGCCTGTTCTCCGTCCGCGTCCCCGAGGGCGATTACCGGGTCACGTTGGAGCTGGGCGGCGACAAGGCCTCCGAGACCACGGTGAAGGCCGAGGCCCGGCGGTTGATGTTGGAAGGCGTCCGGGTCGGGCCCCGCAAGACCGAGACGCGCGCGATCATCGTCAATGTCCGCCGCCCCGACCTTGCGCCACCGCCGCGCAATGCGCCGGGCGGGACACGGGTGCTGCTCAATCCGCGCGAGATCGACAGCTTCGACTGGGACGACAAGCTCACTGTGGAGTTCTGCGGCCCCACCGCCGCCGTGCGCCGTCTGAGGATCGAGCCGGTCACCGTCCCCACCGTCTTCCTGGCCGGCGACTCCACGGTCACGGACCAGAACGGCGAGCCCGCCGCCAGCTGGGGCCAGATGCTGCCGCGCTTCTTCAAGCCGGAAGTCTCGGTCGCCAATCACGCCGAGTCCGGCGAGACCTTGAAGTCGTTCCTGACCGAACACCGGCTGGACAAGCTCCTGAGCAGGATCAAGCCTGGCGACTGGCTGCTGATCCAGTTCGGCCACAACGATCAGAAAACTCAGTGGCCCCAGACCTATGTCGAGGCCGCCACCACCTATCGTGACTATCTGCGGGCCTATGCCGGCGAGGCGCGACGGCGCGGCGCGACGCCCGTGCTGGTGACCTCGATGCACCGCCGCAAGTTCGACGCCGCCGGCAAGATCGTGAACACCCATGGCGACTATCCGCAAGCGGTGCGCGATACGGCCAAGGATCTCGGCATCCCGCTGATCGACCTCCATGCGATGAGCGCGGTCTTGTACGAAGCCCTGGGACCCGACCAGGCTCCGAAAGCCTTCAACGACGGCGGCAAGGACGCGACGCACCACAACAACTACGGCGCCTACCAACTGGCGCGCTGCGTGGTCGAAGGGATCCGGACCGGCGTGCCGGATCTGGCCGCGCACCTGACGACAGACTTGCCGCCGTTCGATCCGGCGCATCCTCCCTCGCCCGACACCTTTACCCTGTCGCCCAGCGCGGCGCGTAGCCAGGAGCGACCCCGTGGAAACTAAAAGGGGGGCCATTGAAACCGATCGCCGCGCCCTGCTGGGCCTCGCCGCCGGCCTGGCGACCTTGCCCGGCCTCGCCCGCGCGGCGGACAGCGCGGCCGGCGTCGAGACCGTCGACCTCTGGCCCAAGGGCGCGCCCGGCAGCGAGAAGGTCACCGTCACCGAGCAGGTGATCCTGCGCACGCCCGGCGGCGATCCCAACGACACCGCCTTCCTGAACGTGACCAAGCCCTGGCTGACCATGCGTCGGCCGGCCAAGCCGAACGGCGCGGCGGTGCTGATGATCCCTGGCGGCGGCTATCTCCGTGTGGCGGTGGGCAAGAACGGCGGACCGATCGACGCCTGGCTGGCCAGTCTGGGGATCACTGCGTTCGTCATGGACTACCGCTTGCCCGCCGACGGCTGGGCGGCCGGCCCCGATGTGTCCCTGCAGGACGCCCAGCGCGCCATCCGCCTGATCCGCGCCCGCGCGCCGTCGATCGGGGTCGATCCGACCAAGGTCGCGGTGATCGGTTTCTCGGCCGGCGGCCACGTCGCCGCGCGCCTGGCCACCCAGTTCGGCCGCGAGACCTATGCCCCGGTCGACGAGACCGACAAGCTGTCGACCCGGCCCTTCGCGGCGGGCCTGTTCTATCCCGTCGTCACCCTGACCGCGCCCTACGCCCACGGCGGATCGGTGAAGGAAATGTTCGGAACCAATCCCACGGACGCTCAGCGCCAGGCGGTCTCGGTCGAGCTGAACACCCCGGCCGACACGCCGCCGACCTTCATCGCCGCCGCGGCCGACGACAAGACCGTGCCGGTCGAGAACAGCGTGCTGATGTGGCAGGCCCTGCGCGCCAAGAAGGTTCCGGTGGAAATGCACCTGCAGGAGGTCGGCGGCCACGGCTTCGGCCTTCGCACGCCCGACGGCCAGCTAGCCCCCGCGATGACCGCCCTGGACGTGTTCTTCAAGCGGCACGGCCTCTACGCATGAGAGGCGATGGGGCATGAGAGGCGATGGGGCATGAGAGGCGACGGGCCGGCCCTGGCCACGGACGCGATCAACGCCGCCATAGCCCATGCGCACGCCCGGGGCGGCGGCGAGATCGTGCTGCCGGCCGGGCGTCACCTGTCGTTCTCGATCCGCCTCCTCAGCGGCGTCACCCTGCGGCTGGAAGAAGGCTGCGTGCTGGAGGCGGCCGATCCGACGATCCACGGCGGAACCTACGACGCCGCCGAGCCCAATCCGCACGACCTGTGGCAGGACTTCGGCCATAGCCATTGGCGCAACAGCCTGATCTGGGGCGAGGACCTCGAGGACGTCGCCATCCTGGGCCCTGGCCGCATCGACGGCGCAGGCCTGACCCGCGAAGGCCCCGGCTCGCGCTGGTCGCGCCAGGCCGGCGAGTTTCCGCTCAGCATGGCCGGGCTGTCGGCCGAGGCGATGGCGGAACTGTCGCCGGCGGTCGAGGCCATAGCGGGGCGGGGCAACAAGGCCATTGCCCTGAAGCGCGTAAAGCGGGCGCGGATCGACGGCCTGACCATCTTCCGAGGCGGCCATTTCGCGGTGCTGGCGAGCGGCTGTGAAGACTTGGTGCTGCGCGACCTCGTCGTCGACACCAATCGCGACGGGCTCGACATCGACGCCTGTCGCGACGTCCTGGTCAGCGGCTGCCGCGTGAACACGCCCAATGACGACGCCATCGTGCTGAAGAGCTCGCTGGCTCTCGGCGAATTGATCCCGACCGAGCGCGTCGTGATCGAGCATTGCGAGGTCAGCGGCTTCGACCTCGGGACGATGTTGGACGGGACCTTCGGCCGAACCCAGCTGCTCTCGCCGGACCAGGACCGGGTCACCGGCCGTATCAAGCTGGGCACCGAGTCCAACGGCGGCTTCCGCGACGTGACGATCCGCGACTGCCGCTTCACGCGTTCGCGCGGCCTGGCCTTGGAAGTCGTCGATGGCGGAACGATGGAGAACATTGTCGCCGAGCGGCTACGCCTGCACGAGGTGACCACCGCGCCGATCTTCCTGCGTGTCGGCGACCGACGGCGCGGGCCCGAGGGCACACCGATCGGGGCCATGCGAAACATCGCCCTGCGCGACATCGAGGCCTTCGACATCCTGCCCGACTACGCCGCCACGATCGCCGGTCTTCCAGAGTCGCCGATCCGGAACGTGACGCTCTCGAACATCCGGCTGTCCTATAGCGGCGGCGGGTCGGCCGAGTGGGCCGAGCGGCGCCCAGGCGACCTGCCCGAGGCCTATCCCGAGCCCAGCATGTTCGGCCCCTCCCCGGTCCATGGCCTGTGGGCGCGGCACGTGGACGGACTGAAGATCGAGAACCTGGCCCTCGAGACGACGACGCCCGATGGCCGTCCGGCTCGGCTGTTCGAGAACGTCCGCGAGGCCCCATGAGCCTCGACCGTCGAACCCTGCTGGCCGGTCTAGCCGCCACGCCCTTCGCGGGCCGGCGCTTGTTCGCCGACGACTTCCGTCATGGCCTGAAGAACTGGACGATCGAGGCCGAAAAGCCGGCGACGGTCACGGTGAAGGATGGCGTGCTGGACATCGTCGCTCCAGCCGGCTTCACGGCCTGGTTCAAGCCGGAGCTGATCGGTGCGGTGGCCATCACCTACGAGGCCCGGGCGGTGTCGGCGGGCGGTCCCTACGACCGGGTCAGCGACCTGAACGCCTTCTGGATGGCGCGCGAGGCCGATGGCGGCTCGCCGCTGGCGCATCCGCGCTCCGGGGCCTTCGCCGACTACGACGCCCTGAAGACCTACTATGTGGGCCAGGGCGGCAACGGCAATACGACCACGCGCTTCCGCCGCTATGTCGGCAAGCCCGGCGACCGGCCGCTATTGCCGCAACACGATCACGCGGCGGCCGACGAGATGCTGACGCCCAATCGTTGGACGCGCGTGCGGCTCGTCGCCGAGGGCGACCGCATCGAATACTGGAGCGACGAGCGCCGGCTGTTCGAACACCGCGACCCCGAGCCCTACACGCGCGGTTGGTTTGGTCTCAGAACGACCCAGAGCCACCTGCGGCTGCGGAACTTCGGGGTGTTCGCCCTACTCCCAGCCGGCCGGTAGGGTCGCGGGCGCGGCGTCGCCGACCAGGGCCATTAGCTCGAACAGGTTCAGCGACCATTGCGACGACTGATTGGTCGAGACGTTGGCCATTTCGTCGATCGGATCCAGCACGGACACGCCCGCGACACGCTCGATCGGCGCCGGGCGGCTGGTCTTGCCGCCCCTGCCCTCGCTCAGGAACTCCTGCCAGGCGCGCTGGGCCAGGACCGGGTCGTTCAGCTTCCGCGCCGCCCAGGCGGTCAGGCGAGCGTGCCAGACGGGATAGGCGAAATAGCGGTCGATCGCCTTGGGTCCCAAGGCCGCCTGCCGCTCTGCCAGGGGCGCGCTGTAATAGGCGCAGAACCGGGTCCAGGCCTTGGCCCAGGCCGGGTCGTCGATCAGGCTGTCCAGCTCGAACACGAACTCGGCCCCGCCCATGATCGTCACGAGGTGATAGCTGCCCGTGAAGGCGCTGCCGAGATCGTAGAGCGTCGCCGTGGCTGGATCGTAGCCGAACGGCGGTCCAGTGAACATGCCGTTGGAAGAGGCCGCGATCGCGTCCAGGCCCTTGACGATCTTGTCGCGCCAACGCGTGTCACCGGTCCGCTCCCAGGCCACCAGCCAGTTGCTGGCGAAGGCGAACCAGTCGGGACCGCTGCGAGCCTGGGTCGGGTAACTGGTCTTGCCGGCGACCTTGCGGACCGGGTTGACCGCGGCCAGGGCGTGGTCGGCGTCGACCAGCTCGGCCATCAGGTCGCCCGTCCGCTCGTCGGCGGTCAGGTAGTAGTAGTGGCGACGCAGCAGCGACTGGCTGATCCGCGCCTCCTTGGCCCCATCGCCCCAGTGGCTGACGTTGTGGCGGGACCCAAGACCCTTGAACGGACCCAGATGGTGGACGTCGACCTCGCCGGTGTGACGGGTCATGGCCTCGGCCATGCGGAACACGTCGGCCCGGCCGGTGCGCATGAACGCGGTCCATAGCCAGAGGTCCGGCACCAGTTCGCTGTTGTCCCAGGCGTAGCCGCCGACATCGTAGCGCCAGACGTGCCGGTCCTGGTCGTAGGTGTGCATCACGTCGCCGTGGTCCCAGAACCCGTACCAACGGCGCTGCTCGATCTCGTGCTGATAGAAGGCCAGCAGGCGTTCGTGCTCGGCCTCAAGCTTGGCCTTGACCGGCGTGGAGCGGTCCACCGGCGCCCAGACGCCAAACACGCCGCAGGCTCGATAGTAGGCCGGGGCGCTGACCGGCAGCGGCGGCTCGGCCGTGGTCCTCGCCATGGCCGAGAGCGTCTCACGCGGCGGGGTGGCGGCCACCGGCCACAGGAAGACCTGGTTGGTGCGGGCGACGCCCAACGGGGTGCTGTGCCCCTCCTCGACATCCTCGTACTGGATCTCGAGGCCGTGGGCGCGGTCGCTGTAGTGACGCAGGTCCATGGCGCCGGCCTGAGGCGACCACAGCCACAGGGTGACGGTGGCGGCGTCGGTCGTCGCGCCCTCGATCTCCAGGCCGGTCGGATGGCGCTGCCAGAAGTGGCGGACGCCAAAGGCGACCCCGCCCGAGACGCCACCGATATAGCCGAGGCCGGGCGCGCGGCCGCCATGGTCGGCGCGCAGCCAGCTGCTCTTGGTGTTGGTCCGCTTGTCGATCGCGAAGGCGTCGGCGTCGCCTTGGAACAGCCGATAGCCGTCCCAGGCGGGCACGGTCAGGAGCTGATCGCGGGTCTTGGCGTCCATCGCCGCGAGATCGGGTACCCGCTCGCCGCGCAGTTGGTCGGGAAACTTGCCGGCCAGGGCGAACTTGGCGGGCTGCCAGCCCGGCAGATTGCGGACCGCCTCGCCCCAAATCCCCTCGCCTTCGCCCGCGAAGCGCACGTGGCGGTTCTGAAGCTCGTCGGTCAACGGGACGTCGAAACGGATCCCGAGGCCGGCGACGAAATCCTTGTTGCCGTCGCCGTCGAAGACGAAGCTGTGGGTCAGGGCCAGCCGCCCCTCGACGTCCACCGCGACCCGCACCGTGAACGGCAGCCAATCCCGGCCCCCGCCGCGATGATGGCCGTCGAAGCGGACCACCGCCCGCACGGGTCCCCGCTGCTCGACGGTCACGGCCTGGACGACCCCGTCGAAGACCTGGGTTTCGCGCGGCCCCAGGTCGCCCGGCGGCAGGGTCTGGTTGAGGCAGACGAGCCGGCCGCCGCGCAGGGTCTCGCGCCCCGCCAGGACGACGCTTTCGATCAGAGCCCCGCCTGAGCGTCCGAAACGGCAGACGAGATCGCCAGCGACGACCTCGATCCGCTCGGGCGTTTCACGCACCTGGACAGGCTTAGCGGGCGAGACAGGCTTGCCCGGCTTGACCTGGAAGCCTTTGCCGGACACGCCCGCCACCGCGTGACCGGTCCATTTCAACGAGCCGTCGGGCCAGTAGGCCAGCGGCCAGGTCTGCAAAGGCAGAGCCTGGCCGTCAGCGTCGATGGCGGTCATGGCGGTCTTCGGCTTCATCGCCCCGCGCGGCCAGGGCGCGCCCCATACCGCCGCGCCAGGCGCGGCGGGCGGAGCGTCGCCCAGCCAGTGCAGATCGGCCGAAACAGTTGGGGCGGCGCTGGCCACGCCGGCCCCTCCCAAACTCACGGGAAGAGCCACGGGAAGGGCCAGGCCGGAACCCAGCACCCCCCGCCGCGAGACCGTCACGCCACTCCGCATCGCCTTAGTTCTTGAAGACGAAGCCGACCGCGTAGCGGGCGCCGCCGAACTGCGCCGACCACGGGTTGGCGCGATCCGCGAAGCCGGCCCGGTCGGAGCCGACGCTCAGGCGAGCGGCGTTCAGCAGGTTGCGGCCTTCCACATAGAGCTCGAGGTTCGGATTGACCCGACGCGAGATCTTGGCGTCCAGATACTCATACTTCTCCGAATAGAGCGGCTCGCCCGGATTGTAGGGGAAGCCGACGAAGTTGCCGATGTTGCTGTTCGGCGAGTTACGGACCGGCGAGGCCGAGGTGGAGGTGCACGGCGAGATGCAGGTCAGGACCCGGTCGCGGGTCTGGTAGGCGATGCGGATCTTGGTGACGTTGTCGTCGTACCAGAACACCAGGTTGGCGAAGTACTTCGACTGCCCGGCCGGATCCAGCGCGTCGGCGGTCAGCGGGTCGATATAGGCCGCCGCCGAGCCCGACTTGGTCGTCGAGACGTTGAAGTCCATACCGGTGTGCTTGAGCTTCCACGGCAGGCGCGTGAAGGCCGTCCGCGCCGCGAACTCCCAGCCCGTCTGCACGTAGCCGGGACCATTGACGAAGGTGTTCAGACCGAACTCGTAGTCGGAGAAGCGCTTGGTCGTTCCCGGCACGACTTCGTCCGAGCCGGCGAACACGGCGCTGTTCTTGACCGGCACCTGGACCGGCGCGCCGATGCGCACCTTTTGGCGGTAATAGGCCAGGCTGAACGAGGTGTCGCGGTTCGGATACCACTCCAGGCTCGTGTTGTTCTTGGTCGCGGTATAGGGCTTCAGGTCCGGATTGCCGAAGGTGGTGCAGGCCATGTCCTGTTCGGTGCCGTCGGAGTCGTTCACGCCGTCGCGACGTTCGTCATAGGTACAGGTACCGGCGGGAAACAGCCGGTTCAACGGCGGCGGGGCGATCGTCTTGGCCCACGAGTAGCGCAGCACGACCTTGTCCGGGATCACCCACAGGGCCGCGTTGTAGGCCGGCATCCAGGCCGTGTACTCGCGATTGATCGCCACCGCCTTGGTGATGGTGGTGCTGGCGATGCCGGCCGCATTGTTGGGGTCGTTCGGGTTGAACAACGGGGTCTTCAGCGTGGCTTGCAGGCCGACGTAGCCCGACCCCGACACTTCGGTCTTCAGCATCCGCATGCCGAGGTTGCCGTTCAGCTCCATGTTGAACGGCAGCTGCTGTTCGAACTCGGCCATCCAGTACCAGGAGAAGTACTTCTCCAGCGCCTTGTTGACCGGCTGGTCGTAGGTCTTGCCGTCGCTGCCCTTGCAGGACTTCACACAGTCGAAGTTGTAGTTCGCGGCGCTGGCCAATTGGCTGAAGGCTTTCGGCACGTCGATGCTGTCCCACACCGTCAGGCCCTTGGTGCCCTCGAAGCCCTTCATGAAGGCGCCGGAGTTGTCCTCCAGGCTGTTCTGGAAGATCGAGATCAGCTTGGATTGCGGCACGGTCTCGACGCCGTACAGGAAGGCGTTGCCGGTCGTGGGGTTCGGGGCGTAGCCATAGACGCAGGCGTTGGTCGCCGTGGTGCTGGCGACGTTTTCGCAGGCGCGGACGTCGCTGCGCAGCGCCATGGTCGGGACGAAGACCCCGGCGGAGGGCGAATAGCCGCCGGCGCCCCACGAGTTGGTATTGGCCTCGCGGTAGAAGCCGCCGATCTTGAAGCGCGTGAAGAAGGGCAGCTTGTCGTCGACCAGATAGCTGATGTCGAGCTTGTACTGGTCCTCGCCGCTCTCGACGATCCGCGGGTTCCACTGCAGGCGCGACAGGGCGCTGTAGCTGGGCAGGCCGGTCGCCGTAGGGGCCAGCATCTGCACGAAGTTCGTCATGTTGGTCTCGTCGTACGAGGCCGGCGTGTCGATCGTCCAGATGCCGTTGTCCAGCGCGCGCATGGTCGCGTTGCCGTAGGTGTAGCTGCGCGAGAGCCGGCGGTCGTAGCGCGTATACGAGGCGTCGGACCGGCCGCCGCGGAATTCTACCTTCAGCGGCCCTTTGTCGTAATCGGCGCCGTAGGTGATGTAGTTCGTCTTCCAGTCCTGGGTATTCTCGATGTGGTCAATGCCGACCGCGGCGTTGGTGATGTCGAACGAGGTCAGGTGGTGCGCGTCATCGACCTTGACGGAGCCCGGGATGATATTGGCCGCCACCCCGTAGATCGGGAACGAGCCATTGGTGACCACCGTGCCGGGCGTGGTGTCGATCGTGGAAATGCCCGTCGGGAAGGCCCCGCTGAAGATCGAATAGCCCGATCCCGCCACGGCCGAGAGCGGGTTTTGCGTACCGGCCGGATAGAAGGTGTTGGTGACCAGCGGTGAAGTGACCGAGCCGACGGTGGCCGCGCCGAGCGAGGTGATGCCACCGCGCGTGCGTTGGCGATTGTCCTCGTGCTGCCTACGGTTGGCGACCTGGTATTTGGCGAAGATCGTCAGGTTGTCGGTGACGCGATAGTCGAGGCGCAGGTCCCAGGACAGGCGATTTTCGTACTGAGACCAGTTCTGGTCGCGCACCAGGTTGGGCGTGTAGTCGTTCCACTGGTTCAAGCAGCTGATCTGCGAGTTGATCATCGCGGCTTGAGCCGCCTGGCGGTTGGCGCCGTTGGAGCCCGCCGCGATGGTGTTCAGCTGGGTGTCGGTCAGCAACGGGAAGGCCGCGAGGCACTCGGCCTTGGACTTGGCGCCCGCCGACTTGGTGACCACTTCCAGCGGGGTCGGCGCGTTGAAGTTGCCCCCGCCGCTGGCCAGGGCCCAGGTTCCGATCGGCGTGCTGGCGTCGATGCCGTTGGTCGCCGCCGGATTGTAGGACCAGGTCTTATTCGGCGAATTGTCGAAGTCGGCGAAGCGCGTATAGCCTTGCTGGTTGTTCGAACCGGCGTTGTTCAGCGCGTGGCTGTCGTTGTAGCGCTTGGTCGAGTTCAGGTTGCCTACGAAACCCAGGCGCCCCTCGAAGAACTGGCGGGCGCCGACGACGCCGATCTCGGGACCGGCCTTCTTCGACAGCGTATTGCCGGCGGCGGCGCCGCGCAGCGACAGATAAGGCTTCTTGAAGTCGAGCCCGGTGCGGGTCTGGATCTGCACCGTGGCGCCGAGGCCGCCAGGCGTCATGTCGGCCGTCTGGCCCTTGATGACGTCCAGGCTCTTGATCATTTCGGCGGGCAGTTCGCGCATGTCGGACGAGCGTCCGTCACCGCCGCCGGCCGCGAGGCTGAAGCCAGAGGCGGCGACGCCCAAGCCGTCCAGTTCGACGCGGGTGAGGTCCGCGCCGTTACCGCGAATCGTAACGCCGTCGCCTTCACCGAAACCGTTACGCTCGATGGCCACGCCGGCGATGCGCGACATGGCTTCGTTGACGTTGCTGTCGGGGAAGGAGCCGACGTCGTCGGCGACGATCGAATCCTGAGCGGTCTTGCTCCGCTTCTTGCGCTGGATCGCATTCTGCTGCGACGCTCGGGCGCCGACGACGATCACGTCGACGGTGTTGTCCGAGGCCGCTGTGCTGGTGGCTGAAGCCTGGCCGCCCGCCTGGGCGGCCGCTTGGTCGGTGAGTGCGAGACCGGCGCTCAGCGCCAGGATCGAAGCTGTGGCGGCGGCCGCGCGGCGGCGCGCCATGGTGAACTGCATGGTGTCCCTCCCTTTAGTTTCCTTGCCCGGAACCCCGTCCCCTGGGATCCCCGGTGCCCCTGTCCCGCGCGAACGATCCCGAAGGTCGACTCCACGCACAACGACGCATTCTTAGTACAATTACAGTAGTGCCACATATTGAGATGTCAACGCAATTTGTGGGAAGACAGAACGCGGGTTTCATGATGTAACCCGGAGCGATCCCGACGGCCTCCTGCGGCGCGCCGGACAGAAGCCGCTCGCCGCGGTCAGCCGGGATCCCCAAAGGGTTCAGGGAGGGCCATACGCTCATGAAAACACGCATGGGAATGCGGCTCGCCGCCGCGGCTTGCGCAACGGCGCTGTCGGCAGGATCAGCCGAAACGGTTCAAGCCGCCCCCCGCTGGATGGAATCACTGGATCGCGGCGTCGTCGCCGTTCCCGCCAAGGACGGCGGCGTGCTGATCAGCTGGCGCCTGCTGGGCGACGACCCCGCCGGCGCGGCCTTCAATCTCTATAAGGATGGCAAGAAGCTGAACGCCAAGCCGCTGAAAGGCGGCACGGACTTCGTCGACACCACGCCTGGCGAGGGCGCCTATTCGGTGCGACTGATCGCCAAGGGCAAGGAAGGCGCGGCCAGCGCTTCGGCCCAGACCTGGGCGGATGGATATCTCTCGATCTCGATTGACCCGCCAGCGGGCGGCGCCACCCCGGCGGGCGAGGCCTATTCGTATACGGCCAATGACGCCAGCGTCGGCGACCTGGACGGTGACGGCCGCTACGAGATCATCCTGAAATGGGACCCGACCAATTCCAAGGACAACGCGTTTGGCGGCTACACCGGCGACGTCTTCCTCGACGCCTACACCCTGGAAGGCAAGCGGCTGTGGCGCATTGATCTGGGCCGCAACATCCGAGCGGGCGCGCATTACACCCAGTTCCAGGTCTTCGACTATGACGGCGACGGCAAGGCCGAGCTCGCCGTGCGCACCAGCGACGGCACGATCGACGGGACCGGCAAGGTGCTGGGCGATCCCAACGCCGATTGGCGCGAGAGCGGCGGCGAGCGACCTCAGGCCGACCGAACCGGCGCCTTCGTCACGCAGGACGGAACCAAGGTCGCCAAGGTCCAGGGCCGTATCCTGCGTGGTCCCGAATATCTGACCATCTTCGAAGGCGCGACCGGCAAGGCCCTGGTCAGCGCCCCATACTCGCCCCCGCGCGACCCGCGCACGGACGCGCCCACGGTCGAGCAGATGACCGAGATCTGGGGCGACGGATACGCCAACCGCTCGGACCGCTTCCTGGCCGGTACGGCCTATCTGGACGGGCAGCGGCCCAGCATCGTCATGGCCCGTGGCTACTATGGCCGCTCGACCCTGGCGGCCTGGGACTGGCGCGATGGCAAGCTGACCCAGCGCTGGCTGTTCGACAGCGCCGCGCCGGGCAATGAGGCCTTTGGCGGCCAAGGCAACCACCAGCTCAGCGTCGCCGACGTCGACGGCGACGGTCGCGACGAGATCATCTACGGCTCGATGGCGGTCGACGACAACGGCAAGGGCCTGTGGAGCGCCCGGCTCTTCCACGGCGACGCGATGCACGTCGGCGACCTCGACCCCACCCATCCGGGTCTGGAGAAGTTCGGCGTCCACGAAAGTCCCAAGATGAACGGCGGCGTTGGCGCGGCGATGCTGGACGCCCGGACGGGCAAGGTCTTGTGGAGCACGCCCACCGATCACGACACCGGCCGAGGGCTGGCCGCCGACATCGATCCCCGCTTCCCTGGCGACGAGGCCTGGGGCACGAACCAGGACGCCCTCTATACCGCTCAGGGCAAGCCGATCGATGGTGTGAAGCATCCTCGCCAAACGAACTTCGCGATCTGGTGGGACGGTGACGACCTGCGGGAGCTTCTGGACAAGAACCAGATCAGCAAATGGGACTGGAAGACCGGCCAGGCAACGCCGCTACTGACCGCCAAGGGCATGCTGTCGAACAACGGCACCAAGTCCACGCCGACCCTGTCGGCCGACATCCTGGGCGACTGGCGCGAGGAGGTGATCTGGCGGGCCGAGGACAATAAGTCCCTGCGGATCTACGCCACGCCCTACCCCACCGAGCGACGCTTGGTGACCCTGATGCACGACCCGCAGTATCGCGTGTCGATCGCCTGGCAGAACACCGCCTATAACCAACCGCCCCACACCAGCTTCCATCTTGGCGAGGGCATGAAGTCGCCCAAGCCCGCGGCCATCGTCATCCGGAAGGCGTCTCAATGAAGTCGTTCCCAATTAGATCCTTCGCCATTGGGGGCCTGACCGCCCTCGCCCTGCTCGGCGCCGCGAGCGCC
This sequence comes from Caulobacter sp. Root343, assembly GCF_001425745.1. Taxonomy (GTDB): domain Bacteria; phylum Pseudomonadota; class Alphaproteobacteria; order Caulobacterales; family Caulobacteraceae; genus Caulobacter. The sequence goes on from NZ_LMDF01000007.1 coordinate 1,166,563, forward strand.
CAGGACATGCAGACCGCCGCCAAGCCCGGCGCCCCCGAAGCGCCGCTGGAGTGGATCGACAAGACCACCGGCCACCGCATCGTCCGTCTGTCGCGCGAGCCCGGCAGCTCCAGCCTCTATTTCAACTACAACGCCTATACGCCCAAGGGCGACCGGCTGGTCTTCTCGTCGCCCAATGGCATCACGGCGATGGACCTGAAGACCCGCGCCCTGACCAGAATCGTCGAAGGCAGGGTCCGTCTGCTGTTCGTCGGCCGCAAGACCGGCGCGGTCTATTACGAGAAGGCGCTGACCGCCAACCCGATGGGCGCCAAGGCGGTCATGGCCACCGATCCCTATACCAAAGCCACCCGCGAGGTGGCCAAGATGGACCGTGGATCCTTGCAGACCCTCAACGCGGACGAGACTTTGTTGGCTGGTGTGGCCGTCCGCACCGACGTGCCGATCCCGCCAAATCTGGCCGACTCCTTGCCCAAGAACCCCGATGACGTGAAGAGCGCCGACGGCCGCGAGCTAAGCTACGCCGAGGGCCGCGAAGTGCAGCTGAACGCGCGCCTGGACAGCCGCATTCCGATGGAGATCTTCACGATCAACACGGTCACCGGCGAGCGCAAGGTCGTCCATCAGGCCACCGACTGGCTGAACCACCTACAGTTCTCGCCCACCGATCCGGGCCTGCTGATGTTCTGCCATGAGGGTCCTTGGCATAAGGTCGATCGCCTCTGGCTGGTCCGTGTCGACAAGGCCGGCGATACCCCGGTCAAGATCCACGCCCGCGCGATGAACATGGAGATCGCGGGCCATGAGTGGTTCAGCGCCGACGGCAAGACCGTCTGGTACGACCTGCAGACCCCGCGCGGCGAGGACTTCTGGGTCGCCGGCTACGAGATCGCCACGGGCAAGCGCAACTGGATGCACGTCCAGCGCAACGACTGGTCCGTGCACTTCAACAGCTCGCCGGACGGCAAGCTGTTCGCCGGCGACGGCGGCGACAGCGAGATGGTCGCCCACGCCCCGGACGGCAAATGGATCGTGTTGTTGAAGCCGCGCAGCGTACCCGACGTCGCCGGCATCCACGCGCCCGGCGCCGAGCACCTGATCAGCCCCGGCGTGCTGGACTCCGAGCGCCTGGTCGACATGCGCGGCCACGACTATCGCCTGGAGCCGAACGTCAACTTCACGCCGGACGCCAAGTGGCTGGTGTTCCGCTCCAACATGCACGGGGCGAACCAGGTCTACGCCGTCGAAGTGGCCAAGGCGCGGCCGTAGGGCCGCGCCCGCCGCTACTTCACCCGCCGCAGCAGCTCGGCCTCGATGATCCCGAGCGCGCCGCCAGTGGCGACCTTTTCGGCGCCCGTGTCCAACCCGGCGCGGGCGCCGTTCACTTCCACGATCTTGCCGAAGCCGTCGCGATCCACCGTGCGGCCCGTCAGGGCGATGCGCAGGCGGGCGCCCTTCACCGGCTTCAGCGGCAGGGCGACATAGCCCAGGGTCTTGGCCGGCTCGCCCTCGTAAACGACGACGCCGTCCATGGTGACCCGCAACGGGTACGAGCGCAGGCGCCAGCCGATCAGCTTCAGCTCCAGCTCGTCGACCACCTGGGGCTTATCCAGGCGGTACTCGATCCAGGCGTTGGCCAGCTGGCCGTCGCTGGCCCAATGGGTCATCTCGTCATCGTCCCGGGCGCGGCCGACGCTGTCGGCATTCGAGCCGGCGGTCGTCGCGACCGGCCGTACCGTCACGCGCCAGGGCTTGAATGACGGCGTCGCCGGCGTCGGGCCGCGCGCCAGGCTCACCGGTAAGGCGTCGTCGCCCGCCGGCCAGCGGCCGTCGGCGTTGGCCGGCGCGGCCACGTCTAACGTCAGCGAGGCCGCGGGCAGCCCCTCGGCCTGGGCGGTGACGGTCACCTTGCCGCTTTCCAGGGTCGAGCGCAGGGATATGCGGTTGATCCCCGCCTCGACCGGCAGGGTCTTGGCCAGGATGAAGTTGTCGTCGCCGCGCGCCGCGCCCGGGAAACTGGTCACCTGATCGGCGCCCGCCGGCTTCTGCGGTTCGGCGGACGTCGGTTCGGCGGACGTCGGCGCGGCGGGCTTGCGGCCCAGGGAGTCGCCCTGGGCGATGCCGCCCCGCCATTCGACCGGACCCGAGGTCGAGAAGCTGATCGTGTTCAGCGCGGTCGGCACCCGGCGGCCCTGCTTGTCGACGACCTCGACATCGACCAGAGCCAGATCCGCCCCGTCGGCCTTCCAGCCGCCCGGCCCGGTTCGCGGCGTCAGGCGCAAGGCGGCCGGCTCGCCGGTCGTCTCGACCGCATGGCTCGACACGACCTTGCCCTTGGCGTCGTAGCCGACCGCCTCGAGCTTGCCCGGTTGCCACGCAACCTTGTCGAATGTGAACAGGAAGCCGTCGCTCTTTCGACCGAAGCCCAGCGAGCGGCCGTTCAGCTTCAGCTCGACCTTGTCGGCGCTGGAGACCACCAGCACGTCCTTCACCGTTCCGGCCGCGTAGTTCCAGTGACCGATAATGTGCGACCGCGGCCGCTCGACATCGACCCAGCCGTCCCACATCACCTGATGGGCGTAGAACCCCTCTTTGGGCAGACGCATGGCGTCCACCTCGCCGCTGCGGCGATAGTTGTTGTCGCCGCGGAAGTGGGTGTTGCTGTCGGAGAAGATGATGTTGACCCCGCCCGAGCTGACCCGGTCGCCGCCGCCCGGTCGTTCGCGCCAGTAGTCGTACCAGCGGCGGACGTTCTCGACCGCGTGGCTGTCCTGGTTGCGGTTGTAGTCGGGGCTGTCCTTGTGGAACGGCGGCGTGAAATCGTCCTGGAACTTCCGCGCGCCCTCGTCGCGGGAGTATTCCATCGCCCAGACCGGCTTGGTGGCGCTCTTGTTGATGTAGAGCATCTCGCCGCCGTACTCGGCGACCTTGCTGGACAGCATCTCGCGCGATCCGATGGCGCGGCCGCCGTGGGGATCGAACCGGTCGCGGATGGCCTTCAGCTCGGCCATGTGTTCGTCGCTGATATTCTCGTTGCCGCCCTCGTAGAAGACGATCGACGGATTGTTGCGGAAGCGGACGATGGCGTCGGCCATAACCTCCTTGCGCTGCTCCCAGCGGCGGCCGGTGACGTCGCTTTCGGCGTCTCCGGCGGGCATGGCCTGCATCAAGCCCACGCGGTCGGCCGAGGTCACGTCCTGGCGGGCGGGGGTGATGTGCATCCAGCGCACCAGGTTGCCGCCGCTCTCGACCATCAGCGCGTTCGAGAAGTCGCTGATCCAGGGCGGGATATCCGTGCCCAGGGCGGGCCACTCGTTGCTGGTCCGCTGGGCGTAGCCGTGGACTTGGATGACGCGGTCGTTCAGCCGGACCATGCCCTGACCGAAGGCGGTCTTGCGGAAGCCGGTGCGGGTGACGACCTCGTCGATCGCCTTGCCATCCTCCACCAGGGCGGCGCCGACCGCATAGAGATAGCCATAGCCCCAGCTCCAGAAATGGAGGCCCTTCAGCCGCTGCTGGGCCGAGATCACGCGTGTCTCGCCCGGGGCCAGAGTGACGGTCGGGCCGACGAACACGCCGACGGTCTTGCCGTCCACGTCGCTAACGGTGACGCGGTAGCTGAACGTGCGCGGCCGGTCGGTCTCGTTGCGCACCTCGGACTCAGCGTGGACCATCGCGGCGCGGCCCTTGATGTCGAAGTCGTCGGCCCAGACGTAGACACCGGTCGTGCCGAGGCTGGAATATAGCGGCAGGGTCTGGTGCAGGCCGCCGGTCAGGTGCAGCCGTACGGCGCGATGGATGCCGCCGTAGTTCACATTGAAGTTGTTGTTGTTCCACTGGAAGCCGCTGCCGGTGGCGCGCTCCTTGTACTTCCAGTCGCTGTCGACCCGCACCGCGACCACGTTTTCGAACGGCGCGGGCTTGAGCAGCTTGGAGGCGTCGACGCCGAAGGCCGTGACGCCGTTCTCGTGCCCGCCCGCCAGCACGCCGTTGACATAGACGTCGCCCGCCTGGCGCACGCCTTCGAACTCCAGGAAGGCCTTGCCGCCGGCCGCGAAGCTTTCAGGCAGGACGAAACGCTTGCGGTACCAGGTGATCCCGCCCTTCAGGTCATGGATGTCGACCTTGAAGGCCTCGTCCTCGTTGAAGGCGCGCGGCAGGGTGACCGCTTTCCAGCCCGCGTCGTCGAAGTCGAGCTTCTCGGCGCCGGCCACTTCACCTGTCGCCATCCTCCAGCCGTCGTTGAATGTGAACTCGGCCCGTTGGGCTAGGACCTGGGCCGGTGCGACGGCGGCGGCCAGCACGGCCAGAGCAAGGGGAGCGGACCGGGGAAAGCTCGACATGGAACGCCTCGGATTGGTCAGGCCAGTTTCGGCTCATCCGCACGTTTGGCTTGACAGGCCGCGACCTGTCAAGCAATCTCATTATATCGGATGATATCTCATAATTTGGGATTTCGTCCGGGAGCGCCGGTCGCCTCCTCGACCCCGTTCCTCGCGATCGACTGCCCGCCTTCCCCCGTGCGGGCTCATGGAGCGCCTCCTCCAGGCGCTCCATTTTCTTTTCCGTCCAGCCTATTTCGCGCCGAACAGCGCCTTGTCCGCTGCTTCGGCCATCAGGGCGTAGCCGGCGTCGGCCGGGTGCAGATGGTCGCCGCTGTGGAAGCCGTCCGGCATCTGGGCCGGCTTGACCGAATCCTTGCCGACCGCCTCGAAGTCGATCACTCCGTCGAACGCCCCGCTTGTGCGGATCCAGGTGTTGACGGCCTGACGCGTCGCTTCGCCGGCGGGGTGGTAGTACATCGCACCCTCGAACGGCAGGATGGTGCCGCCCCAGATCTTCACGCCTCGGGCGTGCGCCCTTTCGATCAGCTGGCGGTAGCCGGCGATCAGCTCATCGGCGGTGACGGCCTCGCTGGCGTAGCCGGGCTGAGCCGCGCGGCCGATGTCGTTGATGCCTTCCAGCACGGCCACCGCGGCCACGCCGGGCACGGACAGGACGTCCCGATCGAAGCGCGACAGGGCGCTGGGCCCCGAGCCTTCGCGCAGCAACCGGCCGCCACTGATACCGACGTTGACGACACTCCACTCGCCGCCGCGCGCGGCGATGCGGGCCGCCAGCTGCTCGGGCCAGCCCTTGTCGGCGAACGGGGTCGAGCCCGCGCCCTCGGTGATCGAATCGCCGATTGTCACCAGCACTGGCCTCTGAGCCGCGCCGCGCACGTCAACGCCGGAGACGAGGCCGGGTCCGCGCAGGGCTTGCTCGCCAGGCGTGTCGGTCTTGGCGGTGTGGTTGCCCTGCGGCGAGAGGAAGAGGCGCACGCGGTGCCCGGCCGGCGCGGTGGGTTCGACGTAGAAGGTCGAGACCGAGATGTAGTCCATGGCCTTGACCGGCAGGGCGACCGGATCGCTGAGCAGCGGTCCGCCGGGCGGGATCAGGGCTTCGGTGCGGCCGCCGAAGGTCACGCGGATCGGCGCGGCCAGCGGTTTGCCGTCCGGACCGGCCAGGGCGACGCTCATTGCTCCCACCTTCAGGGGCCGCTCGGAGAGCTCGTTGGTCAGGCGCAAGCGTAGCGCCTCGCCGCCAAGGTTGAGGCGCATGACCTGGCGGGCGGTGATGTCGCTGAACGCCCGCACCTCGTTGGGCCGGGCCACCGCCTGCGAGGCGCTCGGCGCCGTGCCCCAGGCGCCCGACCAGGCCGATAGCGGGGCCGCGACGACCGCCGGCTTGGCCTTGGGCGCCGACAGGACCGGCGTGGCCGAAAGAAGGGCGAGGGCGAGCAGGCCGGCGCGCGAGAGCTTCATGAATTCCCTCTTCGGATCAGGAGCAGCGGATCAGGGGCAGGTCGGGCCGCCCAGCTTGGCCTGGGCCGCCACGGAGGCCGGATGGACGCTCCGGGAAATCGGCAGCTTCAGGGCCGCCAGTCGGGTCGCCACCAGGGCCGCGCCGAGGCGCGCGCCCTGCTCGTTGATGTGGGTGTCGTCGCTGACGCCTTCGGGATAGCGCGCGATATGGTCGTAGGGCTTGTATTGGAGATAGAGCCCGCGCGAGGCCAGCTCTCCCCTCGCCTTCAGCGCCGCCATCATGTCGCCGTCCAGGTCGACCAGCGGAACCTTCAGGTCGGTCGCCACCCGGTGGATCGTCGCGGCGTAGGGGCCGTGCGCGTCCTTGGGCTGCCCGTTCTCCCACATCCAGCGGGCGATCGGAGTCACCAGCACCGGCGTCCCCTTGGCCGCGCGGACATCGGCCACGAACCGGCGCAGATTGACGTCGTAGGCCCCGTTCGGATCGGTGAAGCGGACGATCTTCTTGGTGTCGGCGTCGTTATGGCCGAACTGGATCAGGACGGTGTCGCCGGGCTTCAACTGGGCCAGCAACTGGTCCCACAGACCCTCCTCGATGAAGGTCTTGGTCGAGCGGCCGCCGCGCGCCAGGTTCACCACCTCGACGCTCGGGTCCAGCGAGCACTTCAGCACCATGCCCCAGCCCATCTGCGGATAGCGATCAGCGCCGTAGTTGGCGGCGGTGGAGTCGCTGGCGATGATGATCCGTTGAGCCGGCGGCGCGGCGGCGATGGCTGCGGCGAGGGCGAGAGCAGCGATCACGACTTGAACTCCGCGAGGATGGATCGATCGATGCTGGCGAGATCACGGACGCCGGTCAGGGCCATGGCCACGCGCATCTCCTTCTCGATCAGGTCCAAAAGTTGGGTGACGCCCAGCTCGCCGCGCGCGGCCAGGGCGTAGACGAAGGCGCGGCCCAGCAGGACGCCTTTGGCGCCCAGGGCCAGCATCCGCACGACGTCGAGGCCGGAGCGCACGCCGCTGTCGGCCAGGACCGTCAGCCGGTCACCCACCGCGTCGGCGATGGCCGGCAGGGCTCGGGCCGAGGACAGCACGCCGTCCAGCTGGCGGCCGCCATGGTTGGAGACGATGACGCCGTCCGCGCCGATATCGGCGGCGGCCTTGGCGTCTTCGGGATCCAGCACGCCCTTGATGATCAGCGGGCCCTTCCAGAGCTCGCGGATCCACTCCAGGTCCTTCCACTGGATCGAGGGATCGAAGTTCGCCCCTAGCCAGCCCATGAAGTCCTCGAGCCCCGAATTGGCGCCGAGCACCGGCGCGACATTGCCCAAGGTGTGGGGACGGCCCATCACCCCCACGTCCCAGGCCCACGAAGGCTTGAACGCCGCCTGGACCAGCCGGCGGGCGGCGGCATTGGGGCCGCTCATGCCCGAATGGGCGTCGCGATAGCGGGCGCCGGGCACCGGCATGTCGACGGTGAAGACCAGCGCCGTCGCCCCGGCCGCGCTCGCCCGAGCCAGCAGGTCGCGCATGAAGGCCCTGTCGCGCAGCACATAGAGCTGGAACCAGATCGGCGCCGACGAAGCCTTGCTGACCTCGTCGACGTCGCAGACCGAGACCGTCGACAGGCAGAACGGCACGTTCTTCTTCGCCGCCGCGCGCGCCGCCTGGCACTCGCCGCGGCGGGCGTACATGCCCGTCAGCCCGACCGGCGCCAAGGCGACCGGCAAGGCCTGCTTGACGCCGAACAGGGTGGTCGAGAGGTCGGCCGCCGACACGTCCTTGAGCACCCGCTGGCGCAGGGCGATGTCGGCCAGGTCGGAGACGTTCCGCTGCAGGGTCCGCTCGGCATAGGCGCCGCCGTCGATATAGTCGAACAGGAAGCGCGGCAGCTTGCGCCGCGCCGCCTCACGGAAGTCCGTGGTCGAGGAGACGATCATTGGAAGACTGGCACGGGACTACTGGAGGTTCACGAACGCGCCGCCGTCGACCAGCAGGGCCGCGCCGGTGACGTACTTGGCCAGATCCGAGGCCAGGAACACGATCGGTCCGGCCAGGTCGTCGGGCTCGCCGAGGCGACCCAGCGGGATGCGGCCGGCCATGTATTCGCGCTTGGCGACGTCGGCCAGGTCTTCCTTGTTGATCGCCGTCTCGATGGTGCCGGGCAGCACCGAGTTGCAGCGAATGCCGTACTTGCCCAGGGCGATGGCGGTCGACTGCATCAAGCTGTGCACGCCGGCCTTGGTCGGGGTGTAGTGGGTCTGCATGCCGCCGCCGACCAAAGCGCTGATCGAGCTGACAGCGATGATCGCGCCGCCGTGGCCCTGCTTGACCATCTGATTGGCCGCCGCCTGCACCATGTAGTAGGCGCCGAACAGGTTGACCTTCATCGTCCGCTCCATGACCTCGGGCGGCATGTCGAGGAAGGCGTGGAACGGGCAGATGCCGGCGTTGTTGACGAACACGTCGACCTTGCCGAACGCCGAGACGGCCGCTTCGACGAACGCCTTGGCGGTGGCGACGTCGGCCACGTCGCCCTTCACGGCGATGGCGCGACGGCCCAGGGCCTCGATCTGGGCGACGGCGTCGGCCGCGCCGGCTTCGTCGGAGTGGTAGTTGATCGCCACATCCGCGCCGTGCTGAGCGCAACCGATCGCGGCCGCCTTGCCGATCCCCTGCGAGGCGCCGGTCACCAGCACCACCTTGTTCTTCAGAAGCATCGTTCCTCCCATACGCTGGCCGTCTAGCTCTTGCCGACGGCCGTCCTTTTTCCGTTCCAGCCGAGATCGCGGCCGATCGCGTTGGCCGTGTCGCGGACGTCGTTGACCAGCGACTGCATCCGCTCGTCGTCCATGTACTGGGCCGCGCCCGAGACGCTGATGGCGCCGACGACCTGACCCGCGGCCCCGCGGATCGGCGCGGCGACGCAGCGGATGCGGTCCTCGTTCTCTTCCAAGTCGAAGGCCACGCCCTGCTTGGAATAGTCGCGCATCCAGTCGATCCACTGCTTTTCGTCGGGCGCGCCCGGCGCGGGCGGACCTTCCGAGCGATAGAGCGTGCGCCAGCGGTCCTCGGTGTCGTCCAGCACCAGGGCCTTGCCCAGGCCGGTCGAGCGGATCGGCTGGCGGTCGCCGACGCGCGAGCTGATATTGATCCGCCGGCGGCCGGTCAGCTTATCGAGATAGAGGGCCCGGTCGTCGTCGAGCACGCCCAGGTGGACCGTGTCCTCGGTGTCTTCCCACAGCCTTTCCAGGTGCGGGCGGGCGATGCGCGGAAGGTCCATCTGCTGGCTGGCCAGATAGCCTAGCTCCAACAGCTTCGACCCCAGGCTGTAGCCTTCGCGCGGCGCCTGCGAGAGCAGACGGCGCTCGACCAGGGCCGTGGCCAGGCGGTGAGTCGTGCTGCGGGTCAGGCCCAATTGCTTGGCCAGGGCCGGCAGGGCGATGGTCCCGGACTCGGCGACCATGTCCAGCAGATCGAGGCCGCGGAACAGGGTCTGGCTGCCGCTGGGGCTCTTGGTCGTCGCGTTTTCGTCCGCCGCCACCGGTTCCGCTCCCCTTGACGCTGGTTTCATTTTGTAGCACTACCTCTCATATTGTGGAACGCAAGGCAAGCGGAACGACGGCGACTCTCTCGGAGGTCGCCGGCCTCGCGAACCGACAGCGTGTCACAGGTTGTGTTGGGGAGGTAGGCGGCGCCGAACGGCTCCGCCAGGGGCTTGCCGGAGGGGTTCCGGAGGCGCGCCTTCCTTGTCTCGGGCGTCGTCGCGGACGGGCCCAAAGGTTGGAGCCTCGTCGTCCATGGCGTTTCCGGTCATCAAGCACGTACGCGCGTTCGTGGTTCGCGGCGGCGGCGCCGACTATCACGACCAGGGCGAAGGCCACTGGATCGACGACCACATCGCCACGCCGATGTCGCGCTATCCGGAGTATCGCCAGAGCCGCCAGAGCTTCGGCATCAACGTACTGGGCACACTGGTGGTCGAGATCGAGGCCGCCGACGGCACGATCGGCTTCGCGGTGACCACCGGCGGCGAACCGGCCGCCTATATCGTCGAGAAGCACCTGGCCCGCTTCCTGGAAGGCCGCGATCCGGCCGAGGTCGAGAAGATCTGGGACCAGATGTACTTCTCCACCCAATATTATGGTCGCAAGGGCCTGGTCGTGAACGCCCTGTCCGGCGTCGACCTCGCCCTGTGGGACCTGCTCGGCAAGCTGCGCCAGGAACCGGTCTATCACCTGCTGGGCGGCAAGGTTCGCGACGAGCTGACCTTCTACGCCACCGGAGCGCGGCCCGACCTGGCCAAGAAGATGGGCTTCATCGGCGGCAAGATGCCTCTGCACCACGGCCCGGCCGAGGGCGAGGAAGGCCTGCGCAAGAACCTCGAGGAGCTCGCCACCATGCGCGAGCGCTGCGGCGAGGACTTCTGGCTGATGTTCGATTGCTGGATGGCGCTGGACCTCAACTACGCCACCAAGCTGGCCCACAAGGCCCACGAGTATGGCCTCAAATGGATCGAGGAAGCGCTCAGCCCCGACGACTATTGGGGCTATCGCGACCTGAAGAAGAGCGCTCCCAAGGGCATGCTGGTCACCACCGGCGAGCACGAGGCCACCCGCTGGGGCTTCCGCATGCTGCTGGAGATGGAATGCTGCGACATCATCCAGCCCGACGTGGGCTGGTGCGGCGGCATGACCGAGATCATCAAGATCTCGAACCTGGCCGACAGCCGCGGCGTGCTGTGCATCCCGCACGGATCGAGCGTCTACAGCTATCACTTCGTGATCACGCGCCATAACAGCCCGTTCGCCGAGTTCCTGATGATGGCCCCGAAGGCCGATGAGGTGGTGCCGATGTTCCACCCGCAGCTGATCGGCGAACCCGTGCCCGTGAACGGCAAGCTCAAGCTCTCCGATGCGCCGGGCTTCGGCGTCGAACTCAATCGCGAGGTCGGTCTGCACCGGCCTTACGCCCGCTGACCTCCCTGAAGGCGAAACACTGATGAAACTGCTCCGCTACGGCCCCAAGGGCTCCGAGAAGCCCGGCCTCCTCGACGCCGAGGGCAAGATCCGCGATCTGTCCGGCCACGTGGCCGACATCACGGGCGCCCAGCTCTCGCCCGCCAGCCTCAAGGCCCTCGCCGCCATCGATCCCGCCACCCTGCCCGTGGTCGAGGGTTCGCCTCGCTACGGCGTGCCGGTGAACGGCGTCAGCAAGTTCATCGCCGTGGGCCTGAACTTCGCCGACCACGCCGCCGAATCGAACCTGCCGATCCCGGAAGAGCCCGTGCTGTTCACCAAGGCCGTCAGCTGCCTGACCGGGCCGAATGATCCGGTCATGATCCCCAAGGACTCGCTGAAGACCGACTGGGAGGTCGAGCTGGGCGTGGTGATCGGATCGCGCGCCCGCTACGTCTCCGAAGCCGAGGCTCTGGAGTACGTGGCCGGCTACGTCCTGATCAACGACGTCTCCGAACGCGCCTTCCAGATCGAGCGCGGCGGCACCTGGGACAAGGGCAAGGGTTGCGACACCTTCGGCCCGGTCGGCCCGTGGATGGTCACCTCGGACGAGGTCGGCGACCCGCAGAATCTCGGCATGTGGCTGGACGTCAACGGCCAGCGCAAGCAGGACGGCTCGTCCAAGACCATGATCTTCCCGATCAGCAAGCTGGTCTCGTACATCAGCGAGTTCATGACGCTGGAGCCGGGCGACCTGATCACCACCGGCACCCCGCCCGGCGTCGGCATGGGCCAGAAGCCGCAGCCCGTTTACCTGAAGGCCGGCGACGAGATCCGCCTTGGCATCGAGAAGCTGGGCGAGCAGCGCCAGATCGTGGTGGCCTGGACCAAGGAAGGCGTCGCGTGAGCACTCCCTACGCTAATCGTTTTGCAGGCCGCGCCGCGGTGATCACCGGCGGGGCCTCGGGCCTGGGCCGCGCGGTCGCCGCCCGCATCGTGGCCGAGGGCGGCCAAGTCTCGCTGTGGGACCTGGACGCCGACGGCCTGAAAGAGGCCGCCGCCGATGTGGGCGCGGCCCACGTCGTCGCCCTTGACGTCTCCGATGAAGCCGCCGTCGCCGCGGCGGCCAAGGCGTCCAACGACGCCCTCGGTCGCATCGACATCCTGGTCGCCTCGGCCGGCATCACCGGCGCGACCGCGCCGGTGCACGAATATCCGACCGAGAGCTGGAAGCGCGTGATCGACATCAACGTCCACGGCGTCTTCTACTGCTGCAAGTCGGTCGTTCCCTTCATGCTGACCAACGGCTACGGCCGGATCGTCAATGTCGCCTCGGTGGCCGGCAAGGAAGGCAATCCGAACGCCAGCGCCTATTCGGCGTCGAAAGCGGCGGTGATCGGCCTGACCAAGTCGCTGGGCAAGGAATTGGCCACGAAGGGCGTGATCGCCAACAGCATCACCCCGGCCACCTTCGAGAGCCCGATCCTGGAGCAACTACCCAAGAGCCAGGTCGACTACATGCGCGGCAAGATCCCGATGGGTCGCCTGGGCGAAGTTCACGAGAGCGCGGCCATGGTCTGCTTCATGGCCTCGGAGGAATGCAGCTTCACCACCGCCGCCACCTTCGACACCTCCGGCGGCCGGACCACGTTCTAGGAGGGAGCCATGGCGTATACGGGCCCCATCGTCGATCCCCACATGCACCTGTGGGACCTCGATCGGCACTACTATGCCTGGCTCCAGGACACGCCGCTGCCGAACAACCCGGCCGGCGACATATCCTCGATCGCCTACAAGTCCTATGGGCTGGACGACTATCTGGCCGACGCCAAGGGCTGGAACGTCGTCCAGGTCGTCCACGTCGAATGCGGCCTGCCGCCCAAGGATCAGCTGTCCGAGACCGATTGGCTGCAGGGGATCGCCGACCAGCGCGGCGTAATCGGCGGCATTGTCGCCGGGGCCAATCTGGACGACCCGAACGTCGAGCCGATGCTGGCCGCCCACGCCAGCCATGGGGCCGTCCGGGGAATCCGTCAGATCGTCAACTGGCACGCCGATCCGGCCAAGACCTACGGTCCGACCGACAAGCTGCTGGACGCCCAATGGCGCAAGGGGTTTGCCCTGTTGGCCAAGTACGGGCTGTCGTTCGACCTGCAGCTCTACGCGTCGCAAATGGCGGTGGCCGCCGAACTGGCCGACGCGCACCCGAATATCCCGCTGATCGTCAACCACGCCGGCATGCCGACCGACCGCGACGAGACCGGCTTGGCGGCCTGGCGCGAGGGCCTGGCTGCCCTGGCCCAACGCCCGAACGTCAGCTGCAAGATCTCGGGCCTGGCCATGGTCGATCGCTCCTGGACCACCGCCAGCCTGAAGCCCTTCGTGCTGCAGGTGATCGAGACCTTTGGGATCGAGCGCTGCATGTTCGCCAGCAATTTCCCGGTCGAGAAGATCCACGGCAGCTTCGGGGCCTTCTACGCCGCCTACGACGCGATCACGGCCGGCTTCAGCCACGACGAGCGCGAGGCGCTGTTCGCCGGGACCGCCCGGCGGATCTACCGACTGCCCCACTGACAGAACAACGCCGACAACAAGAAAAACGGGAGGAAGACGATGAGCACCCAGATGGGGAGCACGCCGACGGAAAGCCGCCCCCTCGCCTTCCGCATGCAGCTGAAGCCGGGTGTCGCCGCCGAGTACGAGCGCCGCCACGACGAACTCTGGCCCGACCTGGCCGAAGCCCTGCGCAACGCGGGGATTCACGACTATTCGATCTTCCTGGACGAGGAGACCATGAGCCTCTTCGCCGTGCTGCGCCTGCGTCCCGATCACAACAAGGACGCCCTGCCGCTGCAGCCGGTGATGAAGCGCTGGTGGGACTACATGGCCGACCTGATGGAGGTCCATCCGGACAACAAGCCGGTCGAGTGGCCGCTGAAGCCCGTCTTCTACTTCGAGGGCTGAACGTGCGTTCTCCCCTCCTTCTTGGCTTGGCGGCCGCTTTGCTGGCGACGACGGCTGTAGCCGAACCCGTCCGCTACACGATGACGGCGTTCACCAACGCCAGCCAGTCGAACATGAGCGTGTACGACTCGGCCGACGGGACGCGCTTCACGCTGAAGAAGCCATTGGCCTATACCCCGCCCCAGGGGCTCATCCGCGATCCCAGCGTGATGAAGCACACCGACGGCTGGTACTATGTCGCCTACACCACCGGCTGGACCGGCGACACGGTCGGCCTGGCCCGCAGCCAGAATCTGGTCGACTGGACCTTCCTGCGCGACGTGAAGATCGACGTTCCCGGCGCCACCAACAGCTGGGCGCCGGAGTGGTTCGTCGACCAGGACGGCTCGATCAACCTTGTCCTGTCGGTCTCGACCACCGGCATCGCCGGCCAGTTCCAGCCCTACCGCATCACCGCGAGCGACGCCTCGCTGGCGAGCTGGACCGCGCCGAAGCCGCTGTCCGGTCTCGGACCCAACTTCATCGACACGTTCGTGGTGCGCCAGGACGGGCTCTACCAAGCCTTCGCCAAGAACGAGACGACCAAGTTCATCGAACTGTGGACCGCGCCGTCGCTGGACGGACCTTGGGCCCCGAAGGGAACCGGCGATTGGGCCGGCTGGGGCCGGGGCGTCGAAGGCCCGGCCATGGTCCGAACGACGGACGGCGGCTGGCGGATCTATTTCGACGAGTACTCGGCCAAGCGCTACTGGTTCTCGGACAGCAAGGACGGCTTCAGGACCTGGACGAAAAAGGCTGAATTACCTGAGCTTTCCGGCACGGTGCGCCACTTCACGGTGCTGAAAGAAGGCGGCGACCAGGCCGTCTCGGCCAAGCCCGCGGAAGCCCACAAGATCACCTGGGACAAGTATTCGCTGAAGGTCGACGGCCAGCGGGTCTTTTCGTGGGGCGGCGAGTTCCACCCCTTCCGCGTGCCCAGTCCCGATTTGTGGCGCGACATCCTGCAGAAGATGAAGGCCAGCGGCTACAACACGGTCGCGATCTATTTCGACTGGGGCTACCACTCGCCCAAGCAGGGGGTCTACGACTTCAGCGGCGTGCGCGACATGGACCGCGTGCTGACCATGGCCAAGGAAGAAGGCCTCTACGTCATCACCCGCGCCGGCCCCTATGTGAACGCCGAGCTGACCCGGGGCGGCTTCCCCGGCTGGCTGGTCAATCAGCAGGCTCGCGCCCGCACCGACGCGCCGGAATACATCCAGGCCGCCGACGAGTGGCTGACTCAGATCAACGCCGTCATCGCCCGCCACCAGCTGACCACCGGCCAGGGCACGGTGATCGCCCACCAGATCGAGAACGAGCTGGACGTCGTCGGTGCGCCGCAGCAGCGCTACATGCGGTGGCTGGCCGACAAGGCCAAGGCCGACGGCATCACCGTCCCGATCTTCCACAACGACAAGGGCCGCAACGGCTACTGGGTCCCGAAGGGCTCCAACGTGCCCGGGACCGTCGAAGGCCCCAACGACCTCTACGCCTTCGACGGCTATCCGGGCGGCAACTGCCGCGTCGATTCCAAGCCCGCCAGCCCCGGCGTCGCGCCCGACTGGGGGATCTATGGCGCCAGCGGCGCCAAGGGCGGGGCCTCGGCCAGCCCGAACACCCCCGGCTTCCTGGCCGAGTTCGGCGGCGGCTGGTTCGACTATTGGGGCAGCAACGGCGACTACGACTGCACGGCCATCCATCGCGGCGTCGGCTACCAGCGGGTGTTCTACGCGACCAACATCGCCAACGGCATCACGCTGCAGAGCTTCTACATGACCTATGGCGGGACCAGCTGGGGCTGGCTGCCGGCCCCGGTGGTGTTCAGCTCATACGACTACGGCTCTGCGATCGACGAGGCCCGGGGGCTGCGCGACAAGATCCGGGTGATGAAGCAGATGGGCGAGTTCATCGCCGCCGTCCCCGACATCACCCGCATGGACAAGGGTGAGGCGGTCGTTCCGTCCAACGACAAGGTCCGCGTCTATCACAACGTCAACGCCGAGACCGGCAGCCACCTCTATGTGGTCGTCCACAACCCCAGCAGCGCCACCGACGACGAGGCCTTCACCTTCAAGCTGAAGACCCGCGATGGCGAATACGTGGTCCCGTCGCGGATCAAGGGCCAGGACGGCAAGATGCTGATGGCCAGCTACGACCTAGGCGGCCAGCGGCTGGTCTATTCGACGTCCGAGATCCAGACGCACCTGAGGTGGAACGACGGCGACCTGGCCCTGCTCTACGGCCGCGCCGGCGAAACAGGCGAGACGGTGCTGCGCTACGCTAGCGCGCCGAAGGTCGAAGTGCTCGAGGGTGACATCACCTCTGCTTTCAATGCGGCCAAGGGCGATCTGAAGCTGACCTACGCCCATAAGGGCCTGGCCCGCGTGCGGGTCACCGGCGGCGGTCGCCCGCCCCTGACCCTGCTGCTCGCCGACGCTGAGACCGGCCAGACCTTCTGGCGGCGCGACGACCTTCTGGTGCGGGGGCCCGGCCTCGTCCGCAGCGACGCGATCAAGGGCGGCGTGGTATCCCTGACCGGCGACACCGAAGTCGAAAGCCCGCTGGAGATCTTCGCGCCCAAGGCCGTGACATCGATCCGCTGGAACGGCGCGAAGGTCGCGGCGAAGTCCACCACTTCTGGAAGCCTGCTGGCCGCCAAGGCGTTGGCCGGTCCCGCTGCGATCACCTTGCCCGATATCGCCAAGCTCGACTGGAGGACCGCGCCCGGCACGCCCGAGGCCGATCCGAAGTTCGACGACAGCGCCTGGCTGAAGACCGAGGGCCGCCGCAGCGGCTCGACCGTGCGCGGTCCTACGGGTCAGCCGGCCTTGGACATGAGCACGTACGGCTTCCACCAGGGTGACGTTTGGTATCGTGGTCGCTACCAGGCCCAGGCCGACATCGACACCCTGACCCTGCACTACGGGGCCGGCGGCGCGGGGATGCTGCAGGTCTGGCTGGACGGCCGCTTCCTGGGCCAGCACGAGCTGGACGGCGGCCTGCCCCGCCCGATCACCACGGGCGTCGCGACCTTCAAGCTGCCCGAGGACCTGCGCGGGACCGGCGAGCACTTGATCTCGGTCATGGTTCGCAACAACGGCCATAACTGGGATCTGGACGCCGACGACTTCCACAAGGAGGCGCGCGGCCTGGTCTCGGCATCGCTGTCGGGTCCTGGCAGCTACAGCTTCGCCGTACCGATCGCCTGGAAGATCCAGGGCAACAAGGGCGGCGAGGACATCCAGGATTCGGTGCGTGGCAACCCCAACAACGGCGGCCAGTACGGCGAGCGCGAGGGCTGGCACCTGCCGGGCTTCCCGGACGCGTCCTGGGTCAAGGCCGACATGGCCGCGACCACACCTTATGCCGGCACGACCTGGTACCGGACCAGCTTCGACCTGGCCCTGCCCAAGGATCACGACGTGACCCTGGGTCTGTCGATCGGCGATCCGGACAAGCCGCGCTCGCCGAACAAACGCTACCGGGTGCTGATCTTCGTCAATGGCTGGAACATGGGCCAGTTCATCGCCCATGTCGGCCCGCAACGGACCTTCGTGCTGCCCAATGGCATTGTCGATCCGCATGGCAAGAACACCATCGCCCTGGCCGTGACCAGCGACGGCGCCCCCGGCGACGCCTTGGAAGCCGTCAAGCTCGTCAACCTGCGCACGGTGCGCGGCGGCGTCCCCGTCGCCCGCGTGCCCGCGCCCGACTTCAAACCCTAAGACCCGGCGCTCCCTCGCCGCTCTACGACCGATACTGGAGACGAACGTGCCCAATCTCGCCCACGGCCTCGAGGCCAAGGACATCAAGGCCAAGATCGCCCTGCTGATCAGCAACCTGGTCGACATCAAGGACGAGACCGGCGAGTTCCTGCTGCGCCTCGACGACGGCCGGGTGATCGACACCAAGGGCTGGAACGACTGGGAATGGACCCATGGCGTCGGCCTCTACGGCTTGTGGAAGCAGTACGAGATGTACGGCGACGAGCGCGCCTTCGACATCATGACCCAGTGGTTCGCAGACCGCTTCGAAGCCGGAACTCCGACCAAGAACATCAACACCGTCTCGCCGTTCCTGACCCTGGCCTATCTGTACGAGGCCACCGGCGACCACACCTACGTCCCCTATCTGGAGACCTGGGCCGACTACGTCATGTACGAGGGCCCGCGCACCGAGGAAGGCGGCTTCCAGCACATCGTCTTCAACAGCGAGAACCCGCAGCAGCTGTGGGACGACACGCTGATGATGAGCGTGCTGCCGCTGGCCAAGATCGGGCTGCTGCTCGATCGCCCCGACTTCGTCGAGGAGGCTAAGCGCCAGTTCATGGTGCACATCAAGTACCTGGCCGACCGCAAGACCGGCCTGTGGTTCCACGGTTGGACGTTCCTGGGCCGCCACAACTTCGCCGACGCCCTGTGGGCGCGGGGAAACTGTTGGGTGACGATCGCCATCCCCGAGTTCATCGAACTCCTGGACCTCAAGCCGGGCGATGGCCTGCGCGCCTTCCTGCTCGACGCCCTGGAAGCCCAGATCAAGGCGCTGACCGAATACCAGGACCAGGCCACGGGCCTGTGGCGCACGATCATCAACGACAAGACCTCGTACCTGGAAGCCTCGGCCACGGCCGGGTTCGCGTACGGAATCCTGAAGGCCGTGCGCAAGCGCTATATCGGCAAGGAATACGAGGCCGTGGCCATCCGCGCGATCAAGGGCGTGCTGGCCAATATCGACGACAAGGGCGAGCTGCAGCAGGTCTCGTTCGGCACGCCGGTGTTCGACACGATCCAAGGCTACAAGGACATCCCCCTGACCTCGATGCCCTACGGCCAGTCGCTAGCCATGCTGGCCCTGGGCGAGTTCCAGCGCGCCTTCATCTAACGCCACCTCAGCATCACCGGTTCGGCTAGACGGCCGAACCGGAAAAGGGGCGCCAAGACCCCTCCTCAAAGGGAAACGAGACGAACATGGCCACGCCGGACATCCGCAAACCCACCTGGGTCACCTATTGGGGCTGGGGTTCCGGCGACATGCTGGGGGCCGGCGCGCAAGCCGTGATCACTGGCTGGCTGGCCTATTTCTTCATCACCTTCTGCGGGCTGTCACCGGTCGAGACGGGTCTGATCCTGGGCCTGCCGCGCCTGCTGGAAGCGATCACCTGTCCGCTGATCGGCTACATCTCGGACAATCTGCGCCACACTTGGGTCGGCCGGAAGATCGGTAGGCGCAAGATCTTCCTGATCCTGACCATTCCGCTGCTGCCCTGCTTCGCCCTGATCTTCGTCACCGGCCAGACGTTCGTCTATTACTTGGTGACCTTCGTCTTCTTCGAGTTCCTCTACACGATGTTCCTGATCCCGTGGGAAACCCTCGCGGCGGAAATGACCAAGAAATACGAGGAGAAGGCCAAGTTCGCCGGCGCGCGGATGATGATCGCCCAGAGCTCGGCGATCCTGGCCTCGTACCTGCCGACCCTGATCATCAGCCACTTCGGCGGCAAGGACTCGCCTGGCACCTTCCTGATCATGGCCGCGATCTTCGGCGGCCTGTTCAGCCTGGTCGTGCTGCTGGTCGTGCTGCTGACCTGGGAGCGGCCCTATACCGAAGCCGAAAAGCTGATCCAGCCCGAGCCGATGGATTGGACCAAGGCCGCGCTGATCCCGGTCAACATGTTCCGCGACCTGTTCTCGACCCTGCGGATCAAGGCCTTCCGCCAGCACCTGTCTTTGTACCTGGGCGGCTATATCTCGCAGGACATCTTCAACACCGCCTTCCCGCTGTTCGTGGCCACGGTGATGATGGGGGCCACCCTGATCATCTCGCAGCTGATGACGACCATGTACGTCGCCCAGCTGATCTCGGTAATGATCGCGGTCAATGTCGTGATCCGCACCGGCCCGGTGGTCGCCTATCGCATGGCCATCACCTTCGTCTGCGCGGCCCTGCTGCTGTTCCTGGCCTTCTACCTGATCCAGCCGGCGAGCTTCGCCGCGGGCCTGAAGGGACTGGGCGGCAACATCTTCAGCGGCGCCGCGCCGCCGGTGGTGCTGTTCTGGCTGTTCGTGCCGATCATCCTGGCCGGCCTGGGCCGAGGGACGCTGAACTTCGTGCCCTGGAGCGTCTACAACTACCTGCCCGACGTCGATGAAGCTGTGACCGGCCAACGCCGCGAAGGCATCTTCGCTGGGGTGATGACCTTCGTGCGCAAGATCGCTCAGTCCGGCGCGATCGTCCTGACCACTTCGTTGATCGGCATGGGCGGCTACGTCGCCGCCGACAAGAGTCACCCCGGCGTGGCCGTGGTCCAGTCGCCCGAGGCCGTGCGCGCCGTGGTGCTGGTCATGGTCGGCGGGCCGATCCTGGTCATGCTGGCCGGCATGGTCATCTCCTGGCGCTTCCGCCTCAACGCCAGGACGCACGAAGTCCTGATCCACGAGGTCGAGCGCCTGCGCGCCGGTGCCACCGATGCGGAGAGCGCGGAATCCAAGGCGATTGTCGAGGAATTGACTGGCTGGAAGTGGGAGCGCCTCTGGGGTCGGGCCTAAAGCCAGCCGTTCGAGCGGGCGATGCGGCCAGCCTCGACCCGGTTGGCCGCGCCCAGCTTCTGGGCCGCTTCCGACAGGTAGTTGCGGACCGTGCCGGGCGAGAGGTCCAGCACCTCGGCGATGTCCTTGTTCGAGCGCCCCTCCTCGGCCAGGCGCAGGATCTCGCGCTCGCGGTCGGTGAGCGGGTCGGGCGCCGCGTCCCAGATCGTCTCGGACAGCTCCGGCGCGATGGCCCGGCCGCCGGCGGCGATGGTCCGGACGGCGGCGGCCAGCACGCTGCTGGGACCATCTTTCAGCAGATAGCCCTTCACGCCCGCCTCCATGGCGCGGCGCAGATAGCCGGGGCGGCCGAACGTGGTGACGATCAGCACTCGGGTCGCGACGCCGTCGGCCTTCAGCCGCGCGGCGACGTCGATGCCGGTCAGATGCGGCATCTCGATATCGGAGATCAGCACGTCGGGCTTTTCAGACTGCACCAGGTCGAGAGCCTTCTGGCCATCCGGCGCGCGGCCGACCACCTGGATGTCGCCCTCCAGCTCCAGCAACGCACTGAGCGCCCCCAGCACCATCTGCTGGTCTTCGGCGATGACGACGCGGATCACGAGGCGACCTCCCCAAGCGCGCCTTCCAGCGGCGCGGTGGCGACGAGGCGCGTGCCCCGACGATCGGATTTGATGTGCAAGCCGCCTCCGATCGCCGACAACCGCGCGCGCATGCCCTTGAGACCGGAGCCTTCGACCAGCTCCCCGCCCTTGCCATCGTCGGCGATGCTGAGCGTCAGGACCGAAGCGCTGGATTCCAGCCGGATCTCGCAGCGCGTCGCGCCGGAATGACGGATGACGTTGGTCACGGCCTCGCGCAGGGCCATGGCCAGCACGGCCTCCTGCCCCGGATAGACTTCGGTCGCACCGTTCGAGACCTCGGCCGTCACATTGGCCGCCGCCAGCGCCGTCTTGGCGCGCTCGAGTTCGGTAATCAGCGAGGCGCCCTTCATGCCGACCACGGCGGTGCGGACCTCGGCCAGAGCCTCGCGCGCGGCGGTGGCGACCGACTGCATCTCGCGCTCGGCGGCGGCGGCGTCGCGGCTGACCAGGCGCGCGGCCAGCTCGGCCTTCACGGCCACCAGCGTCAGGGTGTGGCCCAGCAGGTCGTGCAGGTCGCGAGAGATCCGCTCGCGCTCGGCCGTCGTGGCCAGGGCCCGGACCTCCTCGTGAGCGAGGGCCAGCTCCTGGTTCTTACGCTCGATGTCGGCCTGCATCAGACCCGCGAAACCCGTGATGGCGCCGAACAGCACGCCCGACGCCCAGATCGGCCAAGTGCGCGACGTGAGGGCGAAGGGCCCCAGCGCCAGCAGGCCCAGCTCCAGCCCGATCATGACCCGCACCGCCATCCGCCGTGACGGCAGGCGGGCGGCGAAAGACATGGCGTAGATCGTGTAGACGCTCCAGCCGGTGTTGAACGACGACAGCGCCACGCCGATGCCGAAGATCGCCAGCACCTGCCACGGTGCTGGCTGGCCCTTGCGGGTCCAGATTCCGCGGAACAACAGCAGGAAGGCGACTAGGCCGGCTACCGAAGCGGCGATCTCGACCGTCCCCGGTTTCCGGAATAGCCATGAGATGAAATAGAACGGCAGGTACGAGAGGAACACCAGGCTCCAGCGGCGCCGGAACACGCCGTCCGCCAACGGTGTGGCGTTCGGTTCACCCTGGGTGCGAGTCGAGGTCCCCTGCTCCATGGCGGCGATGTCGCGCGCGAGGCTCGCCACGGTCAAGCCGTCTGCCGCCGCCAACCCGCCCAGGCGCCGATCATGGCCGCCAGGCTGATCGCCGCCAGCACCGAGACGTGACGCTGGACGTCGGCCATCGGCGCCATGCCCGACAGCATCATCGACAGCTGTCCTAGGTGGTAGGACGGCGTGACCTCGGCGATCTTGGCGACCCAGCCCGGCATCAGGCTGAGCGGCATCCACAGTCCGCCGAACAGGCAGAAACCGAGGAACAGCAGGTTGGCGACGGCGGTCGCGCCTTGCGATCCCAGGCGCAGGCCGATGTTCAGGCCGATCAGGGCGAAGGGCACGGCGGAGGCCAGGCCCAGGCCCAGGGTCGCGGCCCAGCGCCACGGGACCATCACCACGCCGCCGAAATAGGCCAGCACGCCCAGCAATCCGATCGCCGAGGCGACCAGGGCCAAGGCGGCCGCGAGTCGGCCGGCCAGGTAGCCGCCGGCGGGCAGCGGCGCGATCTGCTTCAGCTCGATCAGCTTGGCCTCGCGCTCGGCGGCGACGGCGGCGCCGAAGCCGAACATGGCCGGGGCGATGGCGGCGAAGATCACGTAGTTGGCCAGCATCATGTGGGCGATCTCCTCGCGCCCCTTGCTGAGACCCAGGCCCATGACCCCGTAGAACAGCAGCGGCAGCGCCACGCTGGGGATCAGGAACTGCGGGGTGTGCCAGGTCGAGACGATCTGGGCGCGGGCTTCACGGACATAGACCAGCAGGGTGTGCATCTCAGGCGACCTCGACTTGGCTTTGGGCGTTCTTGGGAGCGGGCGCGCTGGCCTGGACCAGGCGGGTGACGGCGTCCTCGAGCGAAGCTCCGGCCACGGTCAGGTCGTCAACGGTTTCGTCGCGAGCCAACAGCTCACGCAGGGTAGCGGGAGCGGACGTGGTCAGCAGGGTGATCCTGCCGCCCTCCCGGCTAACGCCGGTGACGCGGGCCAGGCCGGCCAGCTCGGCGTCGGACAGGCGGGTGCGGCAGCGGACGGCCACCGCCGAGACACGGCTCTTGATCGCCTCGGGCGAACCGTCGGCGATGACCTGGCCGTGATCGATGACCACGATGCGGTCGGCCAGGGCCTCGGCTTCGTCCAGGTGGTGGGTGGTCAGCAACACGGCCGCGCCTCGGGCGATCTCGGCCCGAACGGCCGTCCAGAGGCCGCGCCGGGCATCGATGTCCATGCCCGTGGTCGGCTCGTCCAGCAC
The DNA here is from genome assembly GCF_001425745.1 of Caulobacter sp. Root343. Taxonomy (GTDB): domain Bacteria; phylum Pseudomonadota; class Alphaproteobacteria; order Caulobacterales; family Caulobacteraceae; genus Caulobacter. The sequence continues at coordinate 1,189,859 of NZ_LMDF01000007.1, forward strand.
CAGGAAGTCCGGCCGACCGGCGATGGCCAGGGCGAACTGCACGCGGCGCTGCTGGCCGCCGGACAGCGCGCCGCAGCGGCGACGCTCGAGCCCCTCAAGCCCCGCGAGGCGGACGATCTCGTCCAGCGGCCGGGGCTTGCGGTAGTAGCCGCGGAACAGGTCCACCTGCTCACGGACGGTCAGGGTGCGTGGTAGGCCCGCCTCCTGCAACATGACGCCCATCCGGCCCCGGGCCGCGACGTCACGCGGATCGCCGTCGAACAGGCGCGCCTCGCCCTCGTCGGGACGGAGGCGACCGGTCAGCAAGGCGACGCTGGTGCTCTTGCCGGCGCCGTTGGGACCCAACAGGGCCACGCACTGCCCCGGGCGAATGACCAGGTCCAGGCCGTTCAGCGCCAGGGTCGCGCCTCGGCGCTTGACCGCCTGGCGGAGCGCCGCGACCGGCGGCTGCGAAAACTCGGCTGACATCGATAGCTCCCTCGTTGTGGAGCCACCATGCCTGCGCGGCGCGTGGGTCATCAGTGCCGGGCGTCACCGGGCCCGCATGACAAAAGTCACCTCGCCTTCAGGCCGCTTCGTTCCACGCCCTGGTCATCAGGGTCACTGGCGAGAAGTCACCGAAGGTCCAGCGCAGCGGCAGCGCAGCCGGCCGCCGCCAAGCCTCTTCCACCGTGAACCGCCACTGGCGCTGGACACCCTCCGGCCAAGCCTTGCCGACGGGCGGATCCCAATCGATTTCGACCCGGCCGCGCAGGTGCAGCAGGTCGCCGGTGTCGAAATCGACGAACAGCAGCGCCGCGCGCGGGTCGGCGACCAGGTTGCCCAAGGTATTGAAGAAGCGGTTGCCCCGAAAGTCCGGCACGGTCAGCACGCGGCCCTCGACCTTGACGAAGCCGGGCAATCCGCCCCGGTGCGAGATGTCGACGCCGCCGTTCTCGACGCCCGCCGCGCCAGAAGCGGTGGCGACGAAGAAGGTGTCGGCCGACGCGATCTGGGCCAGGACCTCCGGCGCGTCCATGGTCACCGCCTCGGCGGGAACCGTCGATGCCGGCGCGACTTCGACCGCGCGCGTCTGGATGTACTGCGGGCAGTTGCCGAAGCTCTGCAGCACATGCAGCCGCAGTCCTCGGCCGTCGCTGGCTTCGATGACGCCGTTGGCTCGGTTGCGCCGCCGGGTCGCGAAGTCCAGGCCCAGGGCGCCGAACGGCCGTCCAGCATGGAACAGGGCGTGACCGGGCTCGCCCTCGCGCGGCGAGGCCTGGACCACGAGCGTCGTCGGATCGGGGCTGGAGATGAAGCCCGGTTCGCCGGTCAGCACCGTGGCCACCGGCCAGCCGTCCTCGTCGCGCGTCGCGATGAACAGGTAGGATAGCAGCGGAAAGAACTCGCGATGCTGGTCCGGCATGAGGGCGCGGATACCGCCCGCGCCGGGCGCGCCCACGCCGGCGCGCGTCTGGGCGGCCAGTTCACCGGCATGGAACGGCCCGTCCATCTCAGGCGGCCACGGCGGCTTGTACGAAGTCGGGCATCGGCTGGAACCAGGGCTGGGCCTCGATCCGCGCCAGCCAGACCCGCACGTTCGGATAGGGCTCCAGCGACACCCCGCCATCCGGCGCGTGGGCCACGTAGCTGTAGCAGGCCAGGTCCGCGATCGTGATGTGCTTGGCGGCCAGGAAGGCGCGCTCGGCCAGATGGCTGTCCATGAAGGCCAGCACCCGGGCGGCGATCCGGGCAGCCCGGATCGGGTCGTCGGGCAGGCCAAACAGGGCGATCATCCGCGCAACCGCCGGACCATGCATCACCTCGCCGGCGGCGATCGACAGCCAGCGCTGCACCGAGGCCGCCGCGACAGGCTCCCGCGGCAGCCAGTCGCCGTCGGGAGCATAGCGGCTAGCCAGATAGACGAGAATGGCGTTGCTGTCGGCCAGGGTCAGGTCGCCGTCCTGCAGCACCGGGATCTGGCCCAGCGGGTTTCGCGCCAGGAAGGCCGGCGATCCCCGGACCTCCTTCGGCGAGTCGGCGAATGCGTAGGACAAACCCAAGGCGTTCAGCAGCAGGGCCACGCGGTGGGTGTGCCCGGACAAGCTCGTGCCGTGCAGGACGATGGTGGTGGCCATTGGAGATCTCCCTCCCGTTTCGAGGTCGGCATTTAGCCATTGCATTCCACGAAATGAATTGGCCAAATCGACAAGAGATTTTTGCAATTTCCGGAATACTGATGGACCGCCTCGACGAGCTCTCCCTGCTGGTGGCGGTGATCGACGCCGGCGGCTTGGCCGCGGCGGGACGGCGGTTGCGACGCTCGCCGGCCGCCATGACCCGCGCGCTGGCGGCGCTGGAGGAGCGGGCCGGCGCGCGGCTGATCGAGCGCACCACACGGCGCCTGGCTCCCACGGAGGCGGGGCGCGAACTGGCGGAGCACGCGCGGCGCCTGCTGGCCGATTACGAGGCGGCGCTGGAGACCTCGGCCCCCAGCGCCGTGCGCGGCCTGCTGCGGGTCACCGGTCCCACCGTGTTCGGCGGCAGGCATCTGGTGCCCGTGGTCAACGCCTTCCTGTCCGAGCATCCGGCCGTCCGCGCCGACGTCGCCTTGCACGATCGCAACCTCGACCTGATCGAGTCGGAGCTGCATGTGGCGCTGCGCATCGGCGCGCTGGCCGATTCCAGTCTGCTGGCTCGACGCGTCGGGAGCGTGCGCCGCGTCACCGTGGCTACACCCGGCTACCTGGCGCGGCGCGGAGAGCCAAAAGCGCCGGCCGATCTGGTCGATCACGACACTATCCTGACCACGGTGATTTCGGCTTCGCCCGAATGGCGTTTCGAGGCGGCCGGACGGCCGCGCGCCGTGCGGCTGGACCCGCGCCTGCGGGTGAACAATGTCGAGGCCGCCCTGGCCGCCGTGCTGGCCGATCAGGGGATCGGCCGGGCGCTCTCCTACCAGGTCGCCGACGAGATCGCGGACGGCCGCCTGGTCCGGCTTTTGCGCGGTTTCGAGCCTTCGCCCCTGCCCGTCCAACTGCTGACTGTCGGCGGCCGATTCATGCCGCCGCTGGTGCGCGCGTTTCTCGACTATGCGACGCCCCGGCTCGAGCGCTTGGCGGTTCTGCGCGAGAAGCCCGCCTAAGTTTCGCTAAATCCCGTTGAGCTGCGCCAATCCGCCGCGCCCGCTCTTAACGCTGCTTCCCAGGCGGCCGCCCTACGATCCGGGAAACGTTTCAGTGATCGAGGCGCCTTCCGACCATGGACCTTCGCGAAGCCCAGCGCCTGGCCGCTCTGAGGTCGTATAAGGTCCTGGACACCCCAGCCGACGCCGCGATCGACCGCCTGGTGAACCTGGCTGGCAACCTGTTCGACGCGCCGATTTCGCTGGTGTCGCTGATCGATCAGGAACGCCAATGGTTCAAGGCCCGGATCGGCCTCGACACCGCCTCCACGCCGCGCAGTCAAGCGTTCTGCGCTCACGCCGTCGCCATGGGTCCGGAAGCCATCATGGTGGTCGAGGACGCCCTGCTCGATCCCCGCTTCGCCGATTTTCCGTGGGTGGTCGGCCCGCCACGCATCCGTTTCTACGCCGGGGCCACCCTGACCACGAAGGATGGGCATAATCTCGGCGCCTTGTGCGTCATGGACGACAAGCCTCGCCCTCGCCCGCCAGAGACCGAGCTGGAGCGCCTGAAGCTGCTGGCGCGGATCATCGTCGACGAACTCGAACTGGCCAAGGCCCACCGCCTGACCGCCGAGAAACAGCGTCTGCTGGAACTGGCCGAGAGCATGGCCGGCGTCGGCCACTGGCGCGTCGACCTCGCCACCAAGACCGTGACCTGGTCGGACCAGATGTACGTAATCCACGGCCTGGATCGCGAGACCTACACGCCGGAACTGGGCGCCGACCTTTCCCACTACCCGCCCGAGCACCGCGCTCACATAAAGCGGTGCTTCGCGGCCGCGATCGAGACAAAAAGCGGCTTCGATCTCCGGGTCCAGTTGACCCGCGCCGACGGGCAACCTCGTGACGTCGTATCGCGCGGCACCAGCGAACTGGGCGACGACGGCGAGGCGGTGGCCCTGTTCGGCCTGCTGCAGGACGTCACCAACTATTCCAACGCCATGCGAGCCGTGGAGCGCACCAGCGACCGGTACCGGCTGCTGACCGAGAACGCCAACGACCTCGTGACCAAGATGGATCTCGACGGCCGGTTCAACTACGTCTCGCCAGCGGTGAAGGCCATTTCGGGCTATACGGCCGAAGAGATCGTCGGACGCGTCGCGCTCGAGTTCATCCACCCCGACGATCGCGCGCGGGTCGCGCGGACCTTCGACGCCGCCCTGCCCGGTCCATCCGGATGGCTGATCGAATATCGGATCGTGCGCAAGGACGGCGCGGTCCGTTGGGTCGAGGCGCGGCCCAAGCTGATCCGTGATCCGGAAACCGGCGCGCCCTGCGCCGTGACGGACGTGGTCCGCGACATCACCGACCGCAAGGCGGCCGACGACGCCTTGGCTGAAAGCGAGGCGCGCTACCGGCTGCTGGCGGACAACGCCAGCGACATGATCACCCGGTTCGACGCCAAGAGCACGATCCTGTTCATGTCGCCCGCCAGCGAAGCGATGTTGGGCTACAAGCCCGAAGAGATGTTGGGCAAGCGGGTCATCGACTTCGTCCATCCCGCCGACCAGCCGACGGTCCTGGCCTACTACACCGCCCTCGTCGCCGCCGGTCCCGGCGCCGCGGCCGAGCCCTTTCAATTTCGATGCAAGTGCAAGAACGGCCAATGGCTCTGGGTCGAGGGGCAGCCGACCCTGTTCTTCGATCCCGAGACGGGTGCCTTGACCGGCATCCAAGACGTCGTCCGCGACATCAGCACGCGCAAGGCGATGGAAGCCGCGCTGGAGGCCGCCCGCGCCGAGGCCGAGGCCGCGGCTGACGTGAAGGCCGAGTTCCTCTCGAACATGAGCCACGAGCTGCGCACGCCGCTGACCGCTGTGCTGGGCTTCTCGCGCCTGATCGCCGAGCAGCCGGAACTGACGGCGACCACGCGCGGCTTCGTCGAGCGCGTGACGAGCGCCGGCAAGGCCCTGCTGTCGACGGTCAACGATATCCTCGACTTCTCCAAGCTGGAAGCCGGCCAGGTCGAGGTCGTCCCACAGCCTTGCGAACCGGCCCTGCTGGTGACCGAAACACTGGAGCTCTTCTCACTGCAGGCCGGCGAGAAGAACATCACGCTTCGCGGCCAAGGCCTGGGCGTCCTGCCGGCCTGGCTGACGCTGGCGCCCGATCGGGTGCGTCAGGTCCTGCTGAACCTGGTCGGCAACGCCGTGAAGTTCACCGACCACGGCGAGATTGTCGTCGAGGCGGACCATCATCACGGTCGACTGCGGCTGGCCGTTCGCGACAGTGGCGTCGGCATCCCGGTCGACCGACAGGAAGCCCTGTTCAAGCGTTTTTCGCAGATCGATGGCTCCTCCACCCGACGCCATGGCGGTACCGGCCTGGGCCTGGCGATCTGCAAGGGCCTGGTCGAGGCCATGGGCGGGACGATCGGCGTTGAAAGCGCTCTTGGCGAGGGCTCGTGCTTCTGGTTCGAGGTCCCCGCCTCCCCGACCGACGCACCGTCGGCGACGACCGTGACCGCTGAGCCCATCGCCGTTGCTAAAGGCTGCAGGGTGCTAGTGGTCGACGACAACGCGGTCAATCGGGCCCTGGTCTCGGCGGTTCTGGGCGCCTTGGCGATCGATCTGACCGAAGCGAGCGATGGCGCGGCGGCGGTCGCGATCGCCCAGGCCCGCGCCTTCGACCTGATCCTGATGGATCTGCGCATGCCGGTGATGGACGGCGAGACCGCCGCCCGCCATATCCGCCAGGGCGATGGGCCCAATCGCCGGACGCCGATCATCGCCTTCTCGGCGGACACCACCTCGCGGATCGACGAGACTCTGTTTGACGGCTTGCTGGGCAAGCCACTGGATTCAGGGGCCCTGCTACGCGGCGTCGCCTCGATCATGACCGGCGGCGGAGTCGCGGCGGCCGCCTGAGAGCCTCGTTTCTCCGGAGCCCACGCGCTCTGCCCGGCGTTGAAGCCTCGCGCAGCAACGAGGTGGCGTCATGGGCAGCTCTTCTTTCCGTCGGGACGTGATCACCCGACCAATCTTCCACTGGGCCAAGGGCGTGCTGCCCGCCCTATCGGAAACCGAACGCGACGCCATCGAAGCGGGCGACACCTGGTGGGACGCGGCGCTATTCACCGGTGATCCGGACTGGAATGAGCTCCTCGCCTTCCCCAAGCCGATCCTGCGTTCCGACGAGAAAGCCTTCTTCGACGGACCGGTCGAGACGCTCTGCGCCATGCTCGACGACTGGCGCATGACCTGGGAGACGCGGGATCTGCCGCCAGAGGTCTGGGACTTCCTCAAGCGCGAGAAGTTCTTCGGGATGATCATCCCGAAGGAGCACGGCGGCCTAGGCTTCTCGGCCTTCGGCCACGCCGAGATCGTCCGCAAGATCGCCACCCGCTCGACCTCGGCGGCGGTGACGGCGATGGTGCCCAATTCCCTGGGTCCCGGCGAGCTGATCCTTCGCTTTGGCACGAAGGAACAGCAGGCGTATTGGCTGCCGCGCCTCGCGGACGGGCGCGAAATCCCCGCCTTCGGCCTGACCAGCCCCGAGGCCGGCTCGGACGCTTCGGCCATGACCGACGAGGGAGTCGTCTGCCGCGGGGCGTGGAAGGGACAGGAAACGCTGGGAGTCCGCCTCAACTGGCACAAGCGCTACATCACCCTGGGCCCGGTCTGCACCGTGCTGGGCCTGGCCTTCAAGCTGCGCGATCCCGACCGCCTGCTGGGCGGCGAGGAGGATGTCGGCATCACCTGCGCCCTCGTGCCGACGGACACCCCCGGGGTCAGCATCGGCCGCCGCCACCTGCCGGCGTTCCAGACCTTCCAGAACGGGCCCAACTGGGGGAAAGACGTCTTCATTCCGCTGGACCTGATCATCGGCGGGGCCGAGCGAGCCGGCCAAGGCTGGAAGATGCTGATGACCGCCCTGGCGGCGGGACGTAGCATTTCCCTGCCCGCGATGTCGGGCGCGGCGGCGGCCTATAGCGCCCTAACCACCGGCGCTTACGCCCGGGTGCGCCAGCAGTTCGGCATTTCGATCGGCAAGTTCGAGGGCGTGCAGGAGCGCCTGGCCCGCATCGCCGGTAACGCCTATCTCGTCGACGGGGCGCGACGATTGACGTGCGCGGGCCTCGACATGGGACGCCATCCCTCGGTGATCTCGGCCCTGCTGAAATCGGGCGCGACCGAGCGGATGCGGATCGTCGTCAACGACGCCATGGACGTCCATGGCGGCAAGGCGATCATGGAGGGACCGCGCAACTACATGGGCGCCCAGTATCGCGCCGTGCCAGTCGGCATCACGGTCGAGGGGGCCAACATCCTGACCCGCAGCCTGATGGTGTTCGGACAAGGCGCGATCCGGGCGCATCCGCACATGCTGAAGGAGATCCTGGCCCTCGGCGAGGACGACGGCGACAAGGGTCTGGCGGACTTCGACGAAGCGTTCTGGGCCCACGTCGCCCACGCCCTGCGCAATGGCCTGAAGGCGACGGCGCGCGCCTGGACCAATGGCGCCCTGTCGCCCGCGCCCGACGCCGGTCGCGCCAGCCGCTTCTACCGCCAGCTAGGTCGCTACAGCGCCGCCTTCGCGCTGACCTCGGACATCGCCCTGCTGACCCTCGGCGGCGCGCTGAAGCGCAAGGAGATGCTGTCGGCGCGCCTGGGCGACATCCTCTCCGAGATGTACTTCCTGTCTGGGGCCCTGAAGCGCTGGGAAGACGAAGGCCGTCAGGACGACGACTTCCCGCTGCTGCGCTGGTGCGCCGAGACGACGTTCGCGACCATCGAGCAGCGCTTCGACGATGTGTTCGCCAACCTACCCAACCGCCTGGCAGGCTGGCTGCTGCGGGCGGCGGTGCTGCCGTTCGGCGCGCGCAAGCGCGGTCCGCCGGACCACGTCACCCGCGCCTGCGCCGACCTTCTGCTGCATCCTTCGCCGACCCGAGACCGCCTGGTCGAGGGCGTCTATGTCGGCGGCAAGGACGGGGCGATCGGCCAGTTGATCGACGCCTTCGAGCGCGTGGTCGCCACCCAGCCGATCCACGATCGTCTCAAGGATCACGGCGTGCGCGCGTGGAAGGACGGCCTGGACAAGGGTCTGCTCACGCCCGAGGAGACCAGCGCCCTGTCGGCCGCCGACGCGGCGGTGTCCAAGGTGATCGCGGTCGACGACTTCGCGTCCGAGGCGCTGTCCCCGCCCCTCGTGAAGGCCGCCGAGCCCCCGGTTCAGGCCAAGCGTTCGCGCGCCTCGGCCATCGCTGAACCCACGGTTGGCCGCGAGCCGCGCGGCTTCGGCGACGAAACGCCGCCCCTCGGCTAGAAACGCGACCTTGGAGCCCGGACCGGCGTCGCGTTACAACCACAATTCAGCGCTGAGTCCCGGGAAGGTCGGTCCATGCATACGCAGAGAGTTCTCGTGACGGGCGGCGCGGGCTTTGTCGGCTCGCATCTTTGCGATCGGCTGCTGGAGTCCGGCGCCGAAGTGCTGTGCGTGGACAACTACTACACCGGCTCGCGCCAGAACGTGGCGCAGAACCTGACCAATCCCCGCTTCGAGCTGCTGCGTCACGATGTGACGATGCCGCTCTATGTCGAGGTGGACCAGATCTACAACCTGGCCTGCCCCGCCAGCCCGGTGCACTACCAGTTTGACCCGGTGCAGACGACCAAGACCAGCGTCCATGGCGCCATCAACATGCTGGGCCTGGCCAAGCGGGTGAAGGCCAAGATCCTGCAGGCTTCGACCTCGGAGGTGTACGGCGATCCGAGCATCCACCCGCAGGTCGAAAGCTATTGGGGCAACGTCAATCCGATCGGCATCCGCTCTTGCTACGACGAGGGCAAGCGGTGCGCCGAGACCCTGTTCTTCGACTACTGGCGCCAGCACAGGCTGCGCATCAAGGTAGCGCGGATCTTCAACACCTATGGCCCGCGCATGCACCCCAATGACGGGCGCGTGGTGTCGAACTTCATCGTCCAGGCGCTGAAGGGCGAGGACATCACCCTCTATGGCGACGGCAACCAGACCCGCTCGTTCTGCTATGTCGATGACCTGGTCGACGGCCTGATGCGGCTGATGAACACCGGCGACGACGTCACGGGCCCGATCAATCTAGGCAACCCCGTCGAGTTCACGATGAAGCAGCTGGCCGAGCTAGTGCTGGAACTGACCGGCGCCAAGTCGGCGATCGTCCATCGCCCCCTACCCTCCGACGACCCGCGCCAGCGCCAGCCCGACATCACCTTGGCCAAGCAGCACCTCGACTGGACGCCGACCGCGCCATTGAAGGTGGGGCTGATGAGGACGATCGAGTACTTCGACGGCCTGCTGAAGGCCGCCTAGCGCTTCCGGAACAGCTTCAAGTCGGATTCCGGACCGTCGCTGCGGCCGCCGAACCAGCCCATCCAAAAGTGGGCGTAGTCGCGCAGCATGTCGCGCGGCACGAAGAAGCCGTGGCGGTAGGGCGTGTCGACGCCGATCACCAGCTTGGGATCAGGCTTGTCCTCGTACCAGGTGCCAAACAAGCGGTCCCAGATCGGCGCGATGGCGAAGTGGCCGGTCGGGCGGCTCATGTCCAGCTTGTGGTGAGCGCGGTGGTGGTTCGGCGACTGGATCAGCCAGCGCCCGACCCAACCCCAATCGGCGTCGATCTTCCCGTGGATCACCAGGCCGATCCCGACCACCAGCACGTTGACATAGATCATCACCTCGGGCGGCGCGCCCAGCACGGCCAGCGGCAGGTTGACGATGAAGATCGCCGTGAACGTCGCCGGATGCTGGCGCACCGAGGTCACCACGCCGAAATCCTCCGCCGAGTGATGATAGCGATGCAGCGGCCAGAAGAACTTCGTGTGGTCCGTCCGATGGGTCCAGTAGTCGAAGAAGCTGTAGACGGCGAAGTACAACGGCAGTTGCAGCGCGAACGGCAGAGGCGGCGGGCCTAGATTGATGCCGGTGGCGGCCTTGATCGTCTCGTGGATCCAGGCGCCGGAGATCATCGAGACGCCCAGCATCATCAGCCGACCGACGATGTCGAGCACGTGGCCCTGGCCCAGGATGAAGACCGCCAGATCGGTGTTCAACGAAGGCGTACGAGCAAACAGCAGCTGGCGCAGCGAGCTGCCCTGCCAGCCCACCGTCACGCACTCGATCCACAAGGCGGTCGGCAGCAGAAGGAAGACCAGGAAGACGTTGTTCAGGTGGTCGTGAACCGAGGCGGTATGCAGGGTCTTGCCCAGCACGGTCAGGGTCAGTTCGGTCGGGATCAGCTTCAGCGCCAACCACCAGGCCGCGCCCGCGGCGGCGATATAGACCGCGAAGCCGGCGACCAGCGCCGCTCGGCCCAGGCCACGCGACGGGGGCGTCTCGACCCCGATCTCGGCGGCCGCCTGAAGCGCTGCTGGTTTCAAAACGTCCCGCTCCCTTGGGATTTCGAGCCGCCATTGATGCCCCAGCGCCGTTAAAACTTGGTGTGGCGCTTCAACGCGGCGGCCTTCGCGCGTCCGCTAAACATTCCGACAGCGCCGACCGACGGTTCGCGGCAGAAAGCTTGTCCCAGTCACAGCTCCAGCCTAACAGCCCGATCATGACGCTCCGTGCGCCCCTCTTCGCCTTGCTGATCGCCGCGTCGGTCCCAGCGATCGCCCAAGCCCAGGCCGTCGAGGCGATCTCGGTCTGGGGCCGCCGCGCCAATGACCTGGGCCGCGCCACCTCGGCTAGCGAGGGTCGCATCGCCTATGCCGACTTCGCCGTGCGGCCGCTGCTGCGCCCTGGCGAGCTGATCGAGGCCGTGCCTGGCCTTGCCGCGACCCAGCACTCCGGCGCGGGCAAGGCCAACCAGTACTTCCTGCGCGGCTTCAACCTGGACCACGGCACGGATCTCTCCGCCTCGCTGGACGGCGTGCCGTTGAACCTGCCTTCGCACGGACATGGCCAGGGCTATCTCGACCTCAATCTCCTGACGCCGGAGTTCGTCCACGACATCGCCTTCAAGAAGGGCCCCTATTCCGCGGAGAACGGCGACTTCGCCACGGCGGGCGCCGTCGCTTTCGAGACGGCGGATCATCTGCATGGCGATAGTCTGCAAACCTGGATCGGCGAGAACGACTATTATCGCGCGGTCGGCTCCAAAGCCTTGAGCGACAACGTCTTGGTCGCGGGCGATGTCTCGACCGCGCGCGGCGCGTGGTCGACGCCTGAGGACCTCAAGAAACTGAGCCTGCTGGGTCGCGCCCTGGTCGGCGGCTGGTCGGTGACCGCCCTCGCCTATGACGCCGACTGGACCGCCACGGACCAGATCCCGCGCCGCGCCGTGGAAGCCGGAACGCTAGGTCGTCTCGACACGATCGATAAGACCGACGGCGGCGAGTCCTCGCGTTACATCCTCTCAGCCCGCCGCCGCGACCTGATGCGCGGCCTGGACGCCGTGGTCTATGTCCAGCGCTACAAGCTCGATCTGTGGTCGAATTTCGCCTACTTCCTCGACGATCCGGCCAACGGCGACCAGTTCGAGCAGGTCGACCAGCGCTGGATCTATGGCGGTTCGCTGACCAAGCGTTGGGCGCCTGTCGATGGCTGGAGCTTTCGGGCCGGCGGCTCGATCCGCGTCGACGATATCGGCAAGGTCGGCCTCTATCGCACCACCGCCCGAGCGCGCCGCGAGACCGTGCGCCAGGACGCCCTGACCGAATGGTCGGCGGCGCTGTGGGGCGAAGGCTCCAGACGTTTCGGTAAGCTGGACGCCACCTTCGGCCTTCGCGCGGACGCCATGGGCGCTAACGTCGAGGCCGGCGATCCCCGCAACAACGGCAAGGTCGGCGACGTCCTGGTCAGCCCGAAGCTGACCCTGGCTTGGCGGATCTCCAGAACCTTCGAGGCCTACGCGGACGCGGGACGCGGCTTCCATTCCAACGACGCGCGAGGCGCGGTGATCGCGGTCGATCCCGTCACCGCCGATCCAGTCGAGCGCTCGCCGCTGCTGTCGCCCTCCGACGGCGCGGAGCTGGGACTGCGCTGGAAGCGTGAAGGGCTGATCGTGACGGCGGCCGCATGGGCTCTGCATGTCGATTCCGAGCTCGTCTACGTCGGCGACGCCGGCTTCACCGAAGCGAGTAGCGCGACCCGACGGGCCGGTCTGGAACTGCTGGCCGATTGGCGACCGAGCGCCCACCTGAACCTGACGGCGTCCTATGCCGCCACCCACGCCCGTTTCGTCGGTGATCCTCCCCAGGGCGATCGGATACCGAATGCCGTCGGCTCCGTACTAAGCGCCGGAGCCAGCTGGAAGCTGGGAGACGAATCGACCGTCTCGCTGACCTGGCGGCGCCTGGGCGCCGCGCCGCTGGTCGAGGACAATTCCATGCGCTCCAGGGCCACCAGCCTGGTCAATGCTCTCTTCGTCCAGGCGTTCGGCCGCGCCAGCTTGATGGTCGAGGTCCTGAACCTGACCAACAGTAAGGGAGACGACATCGCCTACTTCTACGCCTCGCGCTTGCCGGGAGAGCCGTCGAAGGGCGTCGACGACGTCCATTTCCATCCGGTCGAACCTCGCGCCATCCGGGCGGGCTTGAAGATCAATTTCTAACCAAGTCCGCGAAAATGGGATGATTTTCCCCTCGAGCCTCGCCAAGGTCCCGCCCGGGGTTTTTGTCAGGGTTCTGAGCTGAGGGGCTGTCGAACTTGTCCAAGCATTCTATCCGTTGCGCCGTGGCCGGCGTCATCGCGGCCGCGCTCGCGGCCGCATCGTTCGTTTCTGGCGCGCACGCCGACGCCATCAAGCAGACCAAGGCGCCCTTCGAGGACAAGTTCCGCCAGCTGGAAGGCGAGGACTGGCCCACCCCGACCGACTACCGCAACGCCTCGGGCGCGCCGGGCTATCGCTATTGGCAACAGAAGGTCGACTACGACATCGCCGCCAAGCTGGATGAGCCGACCAAGTCGATCAGCGGCAAGGAGACGGTGGTCTACCGCAACAACTCGCCGGACGACCTGCCCTATCTGTGGCTGATGTTGGACCAGAACGACTTCAAGCGTTCGTCCATCAGCCACATGACCGAGACCGTCTCGGGCGACGGCATCACCCTGACCCAGGTCCGCCGCGCCAAGCGCTTCCAGGATTGGGAAGGCGGCATGACCATCAAGTCGGTCAAGGACGCGCAAGGTCGGCCGCTGAAGTTCACCGTCGTCGACACCATGCTGCGCATCGACCTGCCCACGGCCGTGAAGAGCGACGGCGGCGAGGTGAAGTTCTCGATCGAATGGTCGTTCCCGATGGTCGAGACCAAGCTGATCGGCGGCCGCAGCGGCTATGAGTGCTTCACCGCCAAGGGCGATGACGGCAACTGCATCTTCGAGGTCGCCCAGTGGTTCCCACGCCTGGCCGTCTATTCGGACTACGAGGGCTGGCACAACAAGACCTTCCTGTCGGGCGGCGAGTTCACCCTGGAGTTCGGCGACTACAACGTCGCCCTGACGGTGCCGAATGACCATGTCCTGTCGGCTACCGGCGAACTGCAGAACGCCGCCCAGATCCTGACCACCGCTCAACGCGATCGGCTGGCCAAGGCTCGCACGGCTAGCGAGCCGGTCTATATCGTGACCCCGCAGGAAGCCGTCGCCGCCGAGGCGGGCAAACCGACCGGCGAGAAGACCTGGGTCTTCAAGGCCGCCAATGTCCGCGACTTCGGTTGGGCCACCTCGCGCAAGTTCGCCTGGGACGCGATGGGCGTGCATCAGGCCGACCCGTCGGCCAAATATCCGCTGGTCATGGCCATGTCGTTCTTCCCCAAGGAAGCCCGGCCACTGTGGGACGCCTATTCGACCAAGGCGATCGCCCAGACGATCAAGGTCTATTCCAGCTTCACCTTCGCCTACCCCTACCCGGTCGCCCAGTCGGTGAACGGCCCGCAGGGTGGGATGGAATATCCGATGATCAGCTTCAACGGCCCCCGGCCGGTGAAGGACAAGAAGACCGGCGCTCTCACCTATACCGACCGCGCCAAGTATGGGTTGATCGGGGTGGTGATCCACGAGGTGGGCCACAACTATTTCCCGATGATCGTCAATTCCGACGAGCGTCAATGGACCTGGATGGACGAAGGCCTGAACAGCTTCCTCGAGTTCCAGGCCGAGAAGCAGTGGGACAAGAAGTTCCCTTCCCGCCGCGGCGAGCCCAAGGACATCGTCGAGTACATGGTCAGCCAGGACCAAGTGCCGCTGATGACCCAGTCGGACTCGGTGCTGCAGTTCGGGCCTAACGGCTACGGCAAGCCCGCGACCGCGCTGGTCATCCTGCGCGAGACGGTGATGGGCCGCGAGCTGTTCGACCGCGCGTTCAAGGAATACGCCAACCGCTGGCGCTTCAAGCACCCCACCCCCTATGACTTCTTCCGCACGATGGAAGAGTCGTCGGGCATCGACCTGGATTGGTTCTGGCGCGGCTGGTTCTATTCGACCGACCACGTCGACATCGCGCTGGACAAGGTCACCCAGGGCCGCCTGGACAGCGGCGATCCGGACGTCGAGTCCGCCGCCCGCAAGGCCGAGAAGGCCAAGGAGCCCGGCTCCCTAACCGCCGCCCGCAACGCTGATCCGACGGTGGTCGATCGCGATCCCAAGGTCCGCGACTTCTACGACCAGACGGACGAGTTCACCGTCACCGAAGGCGCCAAGAAACGGGCCAAAACGGCGCGCGAGGATCTGACGCCGGAAGAGGCCGCCGCCCAGGACGTGAAGGACAACTTCTACCGCTTCACCTTCCGCAACATCGGCGGGCTGGTGATGCCGGTTATCCTGAAACTGGACTATACGGACGGCACGACCGAGACGGTCCGCATCCCGGCCGAGATCTGGCGCAAGAGCTCCAAGCAGGTCACCTGGCAATACGTCTCGGCAAAGCAGGTCAAGGGCGCGGAGATCGACCCGTTGTGGGAGACGGCCGACGCCGATCGGTCGAACAACGTCTTCGACGGCGTCATCGCCCCGACCACGCTGAAGATCATCAAGCCGCCAGAGGTGGGCTCCAACCGCATGAAGGACGCCAACCTGAAGGTCGACCCCGACAGCCTGACAACCCAGCCGTCGGCGGATCCGAAAAAGGACGAAGGCCCGAAGTGATCCGGCGTGCGGCCGTCCTGATCGCGGCGGCGGGCCTCTGGCTCGCCCCGCTGCCGGCGGCGGCCCACCGCGGCCATGGCGCGCTGAGCGTCGTGGAGATCAACGCCAAGACCGGCGCGGTCACGGTCAGCCACCGGATCCCGGCCCACGACGCCGAGCCGGCCTTGGCCGTGATCGCCCCCGACGCCCAGGCCAGCCTCGACGATCCCGAAGCAATCGCGGTGCTGAAGGCCTACATGCTCAGGCAGTTCTGCGTGGCGGTGGATGGCAAGATCGTCGAATTGACCCTGACGGACCTGACTCTCGGCGCGGACGAGGTGCGCTTTGAATATGTCGGCAAGATCGCGCCGGCCGACGCCACCGCGATGGTGGGGATCAAGGCGGCGATGTTCTCCGACATATACGGCGACGAGGTGAACCAGGTGAACGTTCGGCGGTTCGGCGTGACCCGCACCCTGATCTTCACCGGCGTGGAGGCCGTCGTGGGGCAATATCTCGACCCGATCGACCCGCCGAAGCCCTGAAGTGACAAACGTCACCCCAAACGCGTGACCCCAGGCACTGCAACGCTTTGAGTCGATGCGGCAGTTTCCTCGCCAACAGAGGAGACTTCTCATGACCTTCCCGACCCGCCGCGTCGCCCTGCTGGCCGCTACGGGCCTGGCCGCGATCAGCGCCAACGCCTTCGCCCAAACGGCGTCCTCGGCGACGACGCCCTCCGCACCGCCGGCCAAGAAGGAGCAGAACACCCAGGTTCAAGGCGTGACCGTCACCGCGCCCTCGTCGCAGGACATGAAGACTTCGATCGACCGTCGCAGCTATAGCCTGGGCAAGGACCTGCAAGCGACCACCGGCTCGGTCGCCGACGTGCTGCGCAACGTTCCTTCGGTCCAGGTCGATGTTCAGGGCAATGTCAGCCTGCGCGGCGACGCCAACGTCACCATCATGATCGACGGCAAGCCGTCCGGCATGTTCAAGGGCGAGAACCGCGGCCAGGTGCTGCAGCAGATCCCCGCCGCCAATTTCGAACGGGTCGAGGTGATGACCAACCCGTCGGCCGCCTTCAGCCCGGAGGGCACGGCCGGGATCATCAACCTGATCACCAAGCAGCAGCGCGGGGTCGGCACCACGGGATCGGTGCGCGCGAACTTTGGCACCGAAGGCCGCAAGAACGCCAGCGTCACCCTGGCGCGCAACACCAAGGCTTTGACCTTGTCGGCCGACGCCGGCTGGCGGCGCGACAAGGCCAAGGGCGAGATCGTCGACGACCGCTCACGCCTGGACACGGCCACGGGCCGCTACGCCGACAGCCATCAGAAGATCGGCTTCGCCAGCCGCGGCAAATCGCACAATGCCCGAGCCGGCGTCGACTATGATCTCGACAAGCAGACCCGCATCAGCGCCGAAGCCCGCTACAATGACATGGCGTACGACTCCAAGGCTGGTTCGGACTACGAGGGGAAAGATCCGAACGGCGCGCCGCTCGCCCGCTTCCAGCGCCTCAGCGACGGGCACATGAAGCGCTCGGTGGCCGGTCTTTCGGGCGATCTGCGCCGCAAGTTCTCCGGCGACGAGCACGAGCTCACCGTCCACACCAGCGTCGAGCGCACCCGCGACCGCCAGCTGACCCTGGCGAACGGCTTCAACCAGCTGCCGGCGGTTTCGAATTACGTCGAGAACGTCCGGATCGGCGACGAGCTGGTCCAGACCCGCCTGAAGGCCGAGTACAAGCGCCCCCTGCCAGGTGGCGCCAAGTTGGTGGCGGGCTACGAGCTGCAGATCGACGACAACGATTACGACAACTACGGCGCCCGCGGCCCGACCTCGGGCGGGCTCGTGGTCGATCCGGCCCTGACCAACCAGTTTCGCTACGACCAGGCGGTCCACGCCCTCTACGCCACCTACAATCGTCCGATGGGTGACTGGACCGTGATGCCGGGCCTGCGGATCGAGGAGGTCAAGATCGACACCAACCAAGTCACCTCGAACCTGAAGGACGGCTACGACTACCTGCGGGCCTACCCGTCGTTACATGTGCAGTACCGGGTCGACGACACGCGCCAGATCAACGCCAGCTACAGCCGCCGCATCCAACGTCCGACGGCCCAGGACCTGAACCCTTACCGGATCTACCAGGACCCCTACAGCTATCGGCAGGGTGACCCGCGCCTGAAGCCGCAGACGACGGACTCGTTCGAGGTCGCCTACCAGCTGCGGAAGGGCTTCAACTACTATCTGGGCACCCTCTATTGGCGCGAGGCTCGCGACGGCGTCACGGACGTGGTGCGCGACATCGGCAACGGCGTGCTGCTGACCACAAAGGCCAATCTGGCCAAGAGCCGCGCCGGCGGCCTGGAACTGGTCGCCAACGCCCGCCTGACACCCAAGGTGTCGTACACGCTCAGCGGCAATGCGGCCTGGAACGAGCTGGGCGCGACCGAGCTCGGCTTTCCCGACAAGCGCTCGGCCTTCACCGTCTCGGGCTATGCCGCCCTGAACGTCCAGGCCACGCCCAAGGACTTCCTTCAGGTCAGCGGCTTCGCGATCGGCAAGCGCTTGACGCCCCAGGGCTATCGCGAGCCGACCGGCATGCTGAACCTGGGCTACCGTCACAAGTTCAACGACCGCCTTTCGGGCGTCGTGACCGTGCAGGACGCGCTGAAGACCTTCGGCGACAAGCTGGTGATCAACACCCCGGCCCTGCGTGATCGTCGGGCCATGGACCTGGATCTGCGCGCGGTGTTCGTGGGCTTCACCTATGGCTTCGGCGGCAAGGGCGTTCCCAATCCGCGTCGCCCCCGCGAGCCGTCCTTCGACTTCCAGACCAACCCTGGCGGTGTGGGACCAATGTAGTCGAGGTCGCGGTCGTCGCCTTTCACGAGGCGACCGCTTCGCTTTTTCAACCCATCCTTGCCCGATTGCGGCGCCTTTTTGTCCGAGACGCGTTCTCCGTGTCGACGCTCTAACGTCGTCGCGGGGTGAAATGCGCAGGTTTCGGTTCGAGGTCGTCTCGCCTGAACACTTTCCCGATCCGGAAGGCGTGCTGCTGCGCAATCTCGACGAAGCCAGGCGCGAAGCTTGGCGGCTGGGCGCGGCGCTCGTGCGAGACTATCCCGAAGCCTTCGACAAGCCCGGCCCGTGGCGGATGCTGGTCCTCGACGAGGCCGGTCAGGTCGTGGCCGAGGTCGAGCTAGGGCCGGGGGCGCGAACGCCCCCGCGCCTCGCCGGCGCGCAACCTGCCCCGCTCCAGCCGGGGAAGCGCCTTGGGCCTTGGACCTTCAGCGGCGGCCAGCTTTATCTGGGCCAGCGACCGGGCAAGAAAGACCGATAGGGTGTCGAGGTCCTGACGTGAGAAGCCCGCGAACACGGTCTCGTGGGTCGGCGCGAGGCCCGCCAACACGCGTTCCACCAAGGTCCGGCCGCTCGGGGTCAGGTCGACCACGACCAACCGTCGATCCTCGACGGGGGTCTTGCGATCGACGTAGCCAGCCGCCACCAGGCTGTCGATCGTGCGGGTCAAGGTCGTGCGATCCGCGCCTATGACAGCGGCCAAGGCGGTCATCGACGAAAGCCCTTCCTTGAACAGCGCGTCGAGCACGACCCATTGGCCGAAGACGATGCCGTATGCGCTCAATCGATCGCCGACCAGCAGGCGGCGAGCCTGTTCCGTTTGGAACAGAAGTCGGTTCAGATCGTCGATATCGAGCGACAAAGGCGGCTTCCGGCGTCCCCAGTTAACTTTCAACGCAAGAACCGGGCTTTCAGATGACGTCGTTCCGCGAGTTTCTTAACCACGTTGCAAAGGCGCCATAGTCTAGGTCTGGGCCGAGACCTCCAGCCGTGCCGCATGGCCGCCTGTCAGAGCGATGGTCAGCGGCGCGGCCTGGAACCCCGGCACGAGGTTGAAGATACGCGGAACGACGAGCGGCTCGAAATCGTGCTCGGCGCTCCGGACCACAATCCGCCCCGCCGCGCGAGACACCAGGAAGCTACGCGCGTCCGGCTGGGCCGTCGCCTCGTTCCGCCGCGCGATGATCGGCGCGATCAGCCGCGCGACTTGGCCTGGCCCCAAGCCCAGGACGGTGGCGGTCAGGACGAGACCACTCGGCGTTAGCTCATACCCAAGTGTGTAGGTCACGGCGGTGTCCGGGCCCCGTCCTTCGGGCGTGAGAAGACGGCCGCGCGCGATGACCCGCACCCGTTGCGCATCGCCCTCGACCGTCATGTCGGCGGCGAGGTCCGCCAGGCTGGTGAAGACGTCCTTGCCCTGCACCAGCTCGATGCGCGGGGTCAGCGGCTGATGGGTGGCGTCGATTGGCGCCTGCTGGTTGGTGATCTCGACCGCCTTGTAGCGGGTCATGCTGGCCGCCAGGACCGGCCCGAGCGTCTGATGATACAGCAGCGATAGCGCGCCGCCTGACGCATGACCGCCGCCGGCCGGCGCCATGTAGTCGAAATCGTAGTCCGTGAACGTCGCGCGCCACGGGCCGACGGACGCCAGATGGGTTCCAATCTCGGGAAACGGCTTCAAGCCGTAGGGCGTGTCGCGGGGCAGCGTCTCTCGCGCGACCGGTGCGGACTTGGCCAGGTCAATCACCGCCGCCAGCGCCTTGGCATGGGCGAAGGTATGGTGGATGCAGGGGCGGTAACCCTGCTCACGATAGTGCGGACCGCCGTGCAGCAGGCCGTCGTGCGTGCAGGCCGCCATTTGGGCCAGGTTGCGGGTCGAGACCTCGGCGAAGCGCGGGTCGTGCTCGGCCAGCAGACGATAGGCCGGATGGCAGCCGTCGCTGGTGCGGCTGCCCCACCACGTCCATTTGAAGTTCCGCGTTCCCCAGCTGTTGTCCCAACCGCCGTCCGGCAGCATGAACTCCATGTGAGCGCGTAGGGCGACCAGTGTCTGGTCGAGAACCGCCTTGTCCCCGGTGCGCAATGCGTACATCGCCAGGGCCGGCAGGGATTCCTCGACATTATAGCCGAGGTCGACCGGCGACCGGCCCTTCGGCGTCCGGCCGCGCTGAGGATGGCCTTCGCCGAATACCAGGCCGTTCGGGGTGAAATAGTCGAGGCACGCGTGGGCGAACTCGCGCGCCCTGGTCTCGTAATCGGGCCGCTCGAAGACCTCGGCGCCGAGCAAGAAAGCGTAGGCGGACGAGACCGGATAGTTGATGTTGCCGGTGTCCATCGTCATGTAGCCGACGAGAAAGTCGTAGGCCGCCGCCAGGCGGGCGCGCCACGCCTGCCTTGTCCTGGCGTCCAGCAGGTCGCCGTGATGGATCAGCGCCTCGGCTAGAGCGGTTGCGCGGAAGACGGTCGTGCCCTTCCAGTCGTTGAGGAAGACGTCATTGACCCAACCGCCGTCGGCGCGGCTGACGTTGCGCTCGCTCCAGTCCTGAACCGCCTTGGCCGCCTGCACGTAGCGTGCGTCACCGCTGCTTCGGGCCATGCGCAATAGCGGATAGACGGCGTCGGCGCTGCGGCCGTGGATCATGCCGCACCCCGGGCACAGGAAGCCGCCGTTGGCGCCCTGGCCAACCAGCCCCGCGACCTGCCGTCCCAGCAGGCCGTCGCACCAGGTCTTCAACAGGCTCGCATACGGTTGAAGATCCGCGCGGACCGCCGATCTCCCCGAAGCCTCGGACAAGGATGGGGCCAGAACCGTCGCCGCCGAAAGGCCCAACATGCCTCGCCGAGATGGGCCCGTGGTCAACTCATCCGGCATCGGCCAACCTTCCTCGAGCCTTGGGTGGCCCTCTTCAGGGCCTGACAATGAGCGTCGAAGGCCATTTTGGCCATACCAATTTTCTCAAAGCTTAACGGCAAGGGCAGACCAATTTCGGCTCCGACCACTCCTCGGACCCGCTTTTCGCTATTTGTAGTACATTTTACGACCTCTCCACCACGAAACCGGTCAAGCCATCTCGCTTAGACGAGCTTGCCCGGCGGCCCTGGCGACCAGCGGCCGCAAATTTGGTCATACCACTCTTGTCACCGGTGTCACGATCTGACAAAGCTCACGCTCGCAACGACGCTCGCTTCACGAGCGCAACCTAGGGGAGGTCACAATGCTCGCACGCTCCACGCATCCGCTTCGCGCCGCGCTCTTCGCCTCGGCCGCTCTGGCCGCCGCCATTCCGGCCGTCGCGACCGCCCAAGCCACGACCACCCCGCCCGCCGCCGAGCCCGCGCCGGCGCAGGTTGAAGAGTTGGTCGTCACAGGTATTCGCGCCACCCAGCGCAACTCGCTGGCCACCAAGCGCAACACCGAGACGGTGGTCGACGCCATCGTCAATGACGAGATTGGCGCCCTGCCCGACAACTCGGTGGGCGACACATTGGAGCGCATCACCGGCGTCACCGCCGACCGCTTCAAGGGCAACGCCAACGAGCTGTCCGTCCGAGGTCTTGGCCCGACGCTGAGCTTTTCCACCTTCAACGGCCGCGAGGTTTCGACCGCCGGCCCCGACCGTTCGGTCGCGTTCCAGCAGTTCCCGTCCGAGCTGGTCAACGGCGTCTTGGTCTACAAGACCCAGCAGGCCGACATGGCCGAGGGCGGCATCGCCGGCGTCATCAACCTGCGCTCGATCCGTCCGCTTGAGTCCAAGCCGCGCATCCAAGCCGAGTTCCGCGAAGTCTACCTGCCCAAGGACGCCGCCATTCGCGGCCGCGACGGCCTGGGCTACCGCTACAATATCTCGGCCACCGACCGCTGGGACACCAAGCTGGGCCGCGTCGGCGTCTCGATCGGCTGGCAGCACCAGGACCAGGCCCAGCCCGAAGACTACTACAGCACCAATTCGTCGTTCATCCCGTGCAGCACCTCGGCCAAGGACCCGACGCTGATCACAGGCACGGCGGCGGCCCAGACAGCTGCGGGGACCAGCTTCAACTGCGCGGTGCGCCCGACCCTCTCGGCGGCCAACCAGGCCGGGACCAACGAGTCGCCGCTCTACTTCGCCACCACCTCGCGGACCTTCCGCCAGATCAACACCAGCGAGATCCGCGACGGCGTCATCGGCGCCCTGCAGTGGCAACCGAACCACCAGCTCGATTTCGTGCTGGACGGCCAGTACTCCAAGCGTTCCAGCCTCGAAAACCGCAACCAGTTCGCGATCACCGAAGCCGCGCGCGGCGTGCAGCCGCTGATCATCGGCGGCCAGGGCAACGACTACAGCGACGGCGCGCTGATCAAGTACACGGGCAACTCGAACCTGGAGATCCAGCTCGAGGATCGCCTGCGGGAAGAGGAATATGTCGGCGGCGGGTTGGCCACGACCTGGACCGGCGACAAGCTGACCCTGAACGGCGATCTCTCGTATTCGAAATCGCATCGCACCGAGCTGCAGAAGGCCACCAACATGCGATCGGGCCGCCGCGTGGTCTACACGCTGGACGGCACGAACGACGTGGTTCCCGAGGTCAGCTTCGTCGGCTTCGACGTCAACGATCCGGCCAACTATGTCAGCGCGGTCCCGGCCGCCAACACCAACTACGCCCGCTATCGCCTGGTCACCGACCGCAAGGACGCCATCAGCGCCGTGCGCCTGGACGGCAAGTACGACCTGGGCGAAGGCTTCTTCCACACCCTGAGCGGCGGCTTCCGCTACTCGGTCCACACCCGCAAGACCGACGCCAACAACAACAGCGACGTGGCCATTCCGATCGCGCGCGACGGCCTGACCGCCGCCCAGATCGTGGCTCAGGCCAACGCCAACTGCCGCGTTCCCTACGCCACCACGCGGTTCATGAAGGAATCCCAGACCAACATCCGATCCTGGGCCCAGTTCGACAATAGTTGCCTGTTCCGCGCCTATACCGGCCGCGACACCAATCCGCTGCTGGCCGACAGCCGCGGTCCCGAGGACACCGACGTTACCGAAAAGATCGGCGCGCTTTATGTGATGGGGCAGTTCCGCTCCGAGGTCGGCGGACTCCCGGTCAGCGGCAACATGGGCCTGCGCTATGTGACGACCAAGGTCGAGTCGACCGGCTATCGCTCCGAAGTGCTGGTGATCCCGTCGGTCGGCGGCTCGATCGCCACGGTGACCACCGTGGCCGGCACGATCTCGACCGTCGAGGGCGAAGGCAAGTACCACTACTGGCTGCCCAGCCTGAACGTGAACTTCGACCTCAATGACAAGACCCGCCTGCGCTTCGCGGGCTCGCGCGCCATCGCCCGGGTGGGGATCGAGGAGTTCAACGTCGGCATCACGCCGGTCGTCGACGCCACGGCCACCACGGTCCAGGGCGCGCTGGCCAGATCGAACACCGGCAATCCGAAGCTGAAGCCGCTGGAGAGCTGGAATCTCGACGCTTCGCTGGAGTTCTACCTGACGCCGGAAAGCGCCCTGTCGTTCGCGACCTACTACAAGTGGGTCAAGGGCGCGGCCTTCGACGCGGTGCAGCCGTTCACCACCTCGATCATCGCCAACGGCCAGCTCGTCGAGTTCAACGCCGTCGCACCGGCCAACGACCCGGAAACGCGCCACCTGTATGGCTTCGAGGCGACCGGCAGCTATGTGTTCAGCATGCTGCCCAAGCCGCTGGACGGCCTCGGCGCGACCATCGGCTACAACTACGCCAAGGCCGATTTCGAATTCCCCGACCCGTCGACCGTCGCCCCCTATGTCGATCCGGCCAACCTGCGGGGCCTGTCGAAGCACAACGTCAACGGCTCGATCTACTGGGAAGGCAGCAAGCTGCAGCTGCGCGCCTCGTACCGCTATCGTTCGGACTATTCCAAGCCCAACAGCGGCACCAACCGCAGCGTCCGCGGCTCGGGCATCCTGAACCTCTCGGCCCAGTACGACCTGACCAAGCATGTCCAGCTAAAGCTGCAGGCCCTGAACGTCACCGCCGCGCGGGACATCATGTACAAGGCCGGCGAGGACTCGATCACCGAGGTCAGCGAGAGCGGGCCCCAGTACTTCGTGGGGCTGCGCGTCCGCTTCTAGCGAACGGCGTGAAACGGCCCGCCTTGGTCCCCATACGGATCGAGGCGGGTCAGCCGCCTATGGCGGTGCAGCCCACGACCGCGATCACCAGCCATCCGAGCAGCAAGCTGCTCGTGAAATTTCGAACCAGCCAACCCTTGGCCTTGCCTAACGCCACCATGGAACGCCCCTCAAGCAACTGACACTCAAGCTGCCTTGTGATTCTATCCACAGGCAAGCTCGCCTCAGGCGGGAACCGGCGCCTTCTTCCACATCAAGCCAAATCCTGTATCGGTCGATAGCGCCTTTGGCTTAGACCGCGACCTCGGCCCTCTCTACCGTGATGATCAACAAGCGGCCTCCCGGGACGACCCGAGACGAGCGCCGCCGCTCGGAGAGGACTTCATGAGCCGAATGTCGCCGACGGAAATGGCCCGCCAGCTCGGCGGCGGCCTGCTGTCGTTTCCCGTCACTCATTTCGACGATCAGCACCAATTTCTGGAGACGCCCTACCGCGAGCACTGCGGCTGGATGCTGGAGCGCGATCTGGCCGGCCTGTTCGCCGCCGGCGGCACGGGCGAGTTCTTCTCGCTGCGCCCGCAGGAAGTCGGCCAGGTTGTCCGCGCCGCCGTCGCCGAGACCGCCGGCAAGATCCCCGTCATCGCCGGCTGCGGCTACGGCACGGCCATCGCCACCGACCTGGCGCGCGACGCCGAGGCCGCCGGCGCGGACGGC
Organism: Caulobacter sp. Root343; assembly: GCF_001425745.1. Classification (GTDB taxonomy): domain Bacteria; phylum Pseudomonadota; class Alphaproteobacteria; order Caulobacterales; family Caulobacteraceae; genus Caulobacter. Next base: position 1,214,756 of record NZ_LMDF01000007.1, read on the forward strand.
GTGCTGCTGCTGCCGCCCTACCTGACCAACGCCACCCAGGATGGCCTCGCCGGCCACATCGAGGCGGTCTGCAGGTCCACCAAGCTGGGCGTCATCGTCTACAATCGCGACAACGCGATCATCAACGAGGACACCCTCGAGCAGCTTTGCGACCGCAATCCGAACCTCGTCGGCTTCAAGGACGGCGTCGGCGATCTCGAGTTGATGATGCGGGTCTATGCCCGCATGGGGGACCGCCTGACCTATATCGGCGGCCTGCCGACGGCCGAGACCTTCGCCCTCCCCTATCTGGAGATGGGCGTGACGACCTATTCGTCGGCCATCTTCAACTTCCTGCCAGAGTGGGCCCTGTCTTTCTACAAGTCGGTGCGGGCCCGCGACCGCGAAGCCGTCATGATCGGCCTGCGCGACTTCGTCCTGCCCTACATCACCCTGCGCAATCGCGGCAAAGGCTACGCCGTCTCGATCGTCAAGGCCGGCATGAAGGCCATCGGTCGCGACGCCGGTCCGGTGCGCCTGCCGCTCACGGAGCTGACCCCGGCCGAGTTCGGTGAGCTGCAGGGCCTGATCGCTCGTGTGCAGCCCGGCGACCAGCGCCGCGCGGCCGCCGGGTGAGCGCCGGATCAGGGTCGATGCTCACGACGCATCGACCCTGATCGCAGGACCTCGCGCCCACGATGAACGCATTCACACCCCTGCCCGGTAAGAAGGCGCTGGCGATCGGCCCGAACGAGCGTCTAGCTTCGCGCCTTCAGGGTGTTGTGAACGGGCGCTTTCCGATGTTCGAGCTGAGCCAACTGCGCTGCTTCGTGGCCACCGCCGAGGAGCTGCACTTCGGACGCGCCGCCCAGCGGCTGAACATGACGCAGCCGCCGCTCAGCCGGCAGGTCCAGCTGTTGGAGCGGATCCTGGGCGTCACCCTGCTGGACCGCACCAGCCGCTCGGTGCGCCTGACCCCCGCCGGCCGCGCCTTCCTGCTCGAGGCGCGCCGCATCCTACGGCTGGCCGAGAGCGCGGCCCTGGCCACGCGCCGCATCGCCAGCGGCGAAGCCGGCCAGATCGCCATCGGGTTCACCGCCGCCTCGGGCTATAATTTCCTGCCGCAGCTGGTGATCCTGTCCAAGGCCCGACTCCCCAATGCTGATCTCACCTTGCGTGAGATGGTCACCCGCGAGCAGGTCGAGGCTCTACTGACCGGCCGTATCGACATCGGCCTGGTCCGCCCGCCGATGGAGCGGGTCGAGTTCGCCACCGCCCGCGTATTGTCCGAACCGCTGGTCGCGGCCCTGCCCACGGGCGACGCGCGCTTGGCCAAGGCTTCCCTGACGCTGGCCGACTTCGACGGCGCGCCGCTGATCATGTATTCGCCCGAGGGCGCGGGCTATTTCTACAACATGCTGACGACGCTGTTCGACGCCAATGGCGTCGCGCCGAACTACGTCCAGCACGTCACCCAGATCCACTCGATGCTGGCCCTGGTCCACGCGGGTCTGGGCGCGGCGATCGTGCCCGAGGCGGCCATGAGCCTGCACTTCGACGACGTGCAGTTCCGGCCGGTGGCCACCACGCCGGACCGGCCGGTCGAGCTCTACATGGCCTGGCGCAAGGACAACGAGAGCCCGATCCTGCAGGCCTTCATCGACCTTTGCCTGGCCGAGGCCTCGCCGACGGAGCCGGACGCGCGCTGACGCGCGTCGTCTCTCCCTCGGCGGGCCGCGGCCCAACGACGACAAGACCGGGAGAGAAAACATGGCCGTCGATCGCCGCGCCGTTCTGGCCGGAGCCGCCGCGCTGGCGGCCGCCCCCAGGGTCAACGCCATCGGCCGCTCCGCTCCGGTCGCGACAACCACGGCCGGACGGGTGCGCGGCGCCGAAATCGACGGGATCAAGGTGTTCAAAGGCGTCCGCTACGGCGCCGACACCGCCCCGCGCCGCTTCCAGCCGGCCCAGCCAGCCCAGCCCTGGAAAGGAATCGCCGACGCCCTCGCCTACGGTCCGGCCAGCCCCCAGACCAAGACCGAGGAAGGGACCAGCGAGGACTGCCTGTTCCTCAATGTCTGGACGCCGGGGTTAGCGGACGGACGCAAGCGGCCGGTATTGTTCTATGTCCACGGCGGCGCTCATGCGAATGGCTCGGGTTCCAGTCCGCTCTACGATGGAACCTGGCTGGCCAAGACCTACGACGTCGTCGTGGTCACCGTGAATCATCGCCTCAACTGCTTTGGCTACGCCTACTTGGCGCGCCTGGGCGGCCCTGAACTGGCCGACAGCGGCAATGTCGGCAATCTCGACCTGATCCTGGCCCTGCAATGGGTGCGCGACAACATCGCCGCGTTCGGCGGCGATCCTGGCAACGTCATGACCTTCGGCCAGTCAGGCGGCGGCGCCAAGCTGGTGACCTTGATGGCCACGCCGCGCGCGGCGGGCCTCTACCACAAGGTCGCGACGATGAGCGGCCAGCACGTCACCGCCATGGGCCCGATCCACGCGACGATCCGGGCCCGCGCCTTCATGGAAAAACTGGGCCTAAAGCCCGACCAGACCGAAGCGCTCAAGACCTTGCCGGCCGCGCGGCTGGTCGAAGCCTTGAAGATGCGCGATCCGCTGGAACGCAAGGGCTCGATCCTGTTCTGGTCGGTTGTCGACCACGGCGTCCTGGCCCGCCATCCGTTCTATCCGGACGCGCCGCGCGAGAGTGGCCACGTCCCGATGATCATCGGCAACACTCACGACGAGACCAAGGCCTTCCTCGGCGGCGATCCCAAGAACTTCGCCCTGACCTGGGAGGAGCTGCCCGGCCGGATGGAAGGCGAACTCGTCCTGGACGTCGCGCCCGAGCACATCATCGCCCGCTATCGAGAGCTCTATCCGAACTACAGCCCCTCGGACGTGTTCTTCGCCGCGACCACGGCGGGGCGCTCATGGCCCGGTCACCTGATACAGGCCGAACAGCGGGCGAAGATCGGCGCTCCGGCCTGGATGTACCAACTGGACTTCGGGGCCCAGACCGATCCGAAGATGGGCGCTTATCACAGCTACGACATCGCCCTGGTGTTCGGCACGCTGGGCGCCAAGGGGTCGATGACCGGGACCGGTCCCGCCGCCCAGAAGGTCCGCGACCAGATGAGCGCGGCCTTCGTCTCGTTCGCGCGGACGGGCGACCCGAACTGCGCGGCGATCCCGGCTTGGGAGAAGTACACCCTGCCCCGCCGTCCCACCCTGGTGATCAACCAGACCTCGGCCATGGTCGACGATCCTCGCAAGGCGGAGCGCGAGCTGTTCTCGGTCGCGCCGTTCCTGAAGGAGGGAACCTAGCGGGCGAGCGCGACGGGCTTCGAGAAGGCCGAGCTGGCGCCGGCGGCCGTGGTGCTGGTCGCGGTGATCGCCGAGCCGGCCGCCGCGCCCTTGACCTCGCCGACGAAGGCCGCGTTGCCCTGCCCGTCGGTCACGACCTGGATAGAGCCCAGATAGCGCTCGCCCTCCGCGGTTCCGGCCTTGCCGCCGAACACCTCGACGGTGACCAAGCTCGCCGCAGGACCTTGCAACACGCCCTTCACCGAGAGCTTTCCGCCAACCGGCCGCACGACCGAGAGGCTGGGCGGCCCTAGCCCAAACTGTGGCAATGCGTGGCAACTGGCCGGGTCGTCCTGGTTCAGGCAGATCACCGCCGCGCCAGCCTTGTCGAACACCACGCCCATGCCGCGCGAGCCGACGAAGCTGCCGTGCTCCAGCCCGGGCGGGCCAATGACGATGCCGCCCCGAGCCATCTTCGGATCGCAGGAGCCGCCCGCTGAGCAGCGCATGATGGGCAGGCCATTGCCGGCGATCGCGTTCTGGCTGATCCGGTTGGCGGAGACCTTGGCTTCGGGCCGTACCGCGACGCCGATCCCGTTGCCGCGGATGTCGTTGCCCTCGACCATGTTGCCGGCGCCCGTGACGCTGACCCCGAAGGCGTTCTCGCGAAAGGTGTTGGCCGCGATGTAGTTGCGCGCGCCCCAGTTCAGCTGAAGGCCATCGGAATAGCGGACGAACCGGTTGCGAACGACCGTGTTGTCGTTGCCCCACAGGATCTCGATGCCCTGCGAGGGTTCCAGATTGTCGGTCCCGCCGTCGAAAACATTGTCGGCGATCAGGTTGAAGGCCGCGCCACGTGTCAGCTCCAGGCCGTCGCCGTTCTCCAGGAAGGTGTTGCGCAGCACCTTGTTGTCCAGCGTCGTGTTCGAGGTCGAGCCGCCCTTGCCGTCGTCGCCGCTGAGCATCACCCCGGCGCCGCCGATGTTGCGGACGATCAAGTTGTCGGCGATGACCGCATTGGACGTCCGCAGCACCAGGACCCCGATGCAGAAGCCCCGGATTTCAAGGCCCCGCAGCATCACACCCTTGGTGTCGACCAAGGCGAAGCCCGGATTGCTGGCGGTGCGGACATTGGTTCCGTACTGGCCCGAGACCATGCCGGGACAGGACTTCAGGTCGCGCGGCAGGTAGCCCGCCCCGTCGATGACGTTGTGGCCGCCCGAATGCGCGAAGGCTTGGCCTTCGATCGCCACCGGCCCCTTGATCGGCGGCAGGGCCGACTTCAACACGATGCGCGGCGCGATGATCTCGATGCGATAGCGGCCTGGTTCGGCATTGCTGGTCGCCACCGCCCAGCGCAGTGAGCCCTGAGCTTCGTCATCGACTTCGCGGTCAACCAACAGAAGCGTCGTCTCGGCCCCGGTGGTCGCCGGACCACCGGCGGCCACGGCCGCGATCGGCTTCGGGTCAGGCGTCTGCGCCCAGGCGGGCCCAGCCACCAGCGCCGCCAACATCACCCATCGTGAAGCCGTGCCCGTCATCAATCCCTCCTCGCGAACTACGCCCTGTCCCAGGGGAAGCTCAGGGTCGGGGCGTTCGTATACCGCTTCATTCTCAGCGTCAGCCGCGCGCCGGCGCCGGGCGCGAGCCGCAACGTGAATGCCGAAGAATCGACCGGCGCGGCCGGCGCATCGCCGATCGCGACGCTCAGGACCTGGTGCTCGGCATAGGCGCCGCCCTGCACCGTCACGGTTCGCGCGGCGACCTGGTTCGTGTTGACCAGGGTGACGACCGTGTCGTCTTCGCCCAGCTTCTCGACCAGAGCCGCGACGTCCTCGGGCACACCGGCGCGGCGCCGCTCGGGATCGAAGTAGCGCAAGCGGGCGTAGTGCAGCGCCCCACCCTGCGCCGGCGAAGTGCCCGACCAGGGCGGCCGGGCGATGTTGATGCCGCCCTCCATCAGGTGGATCAAGGCCGTGACGCTGGCCGGATTGATGTCCAGGGTGGCGTCGGCCAGGCGCGTATCTGGCGAGGTGCGGTCGTCGCGCTGGGCCTGGGCGCGCGCCCGGACCCGTTCGAGGTCGGCCCGTAAGGCCTTCACCGGATAACCGGCGTCCTTGCCCTCCAGATACGAGACCCACGGATGCTCGGCCGCCCGGGCGCGGTCCGAAGGCTTCTGCGACATGTACCAGATCTCGAGCCCGTTCTGCCGGTACTCGCCGGGCGCATAGCCGTACCAGCCCTTGGGCCCGTACATGCGCGGGGTCATGACCTTGCCGTCGACGACCTTCTTCTGGGCGTTGATCACGTCGTTCTGGCGGCGCCAGACGTCGAGATACTTGTCGTCGCCGGTCAGCAGGTAGGCGTTCAGGAAACCGACCACGGCGCGCGGCACACGGTTGCGGTCCTCACGCTTGCCGGTCTGCGGCACGAGCGGCGAAAAGCCCCAGCCGTAGGTCCCGCTCCACCACTGGCCCTTGGGCCCGCCGATCTTGCCGTCCAGGCCGATCTTGCTGGGCAGGACGTCGCCATTGGCCTTGGCCCGATCGACCCAGGCGTCGACATACGACACGATCCAGTCGCGGTATTTCGGCTCCTGATCCAGCATGTAGGCGTTCAGCACCAGGCTGGTGGCCTGCAGGTTCAACGGCGCGTCGCCGATGACGTCGCCATACTCGGCGTAGTGTCCCAGCGTCTCCTCGTAGCTGCGCTCGCCATGCTCCATGTAGAACTTGGTGACGTCGAACGGATCGCCGGCCCAATCGAGGGGCGTGGCCTGGCGCAGCATCGGACCCCGGCTGCCGGTGATCATGCTGCGGATGATCTTCCGCTTGGGATCATAGTTCGGCGCGCCCGGATCCTCGGCCATGTAGAATCCCGAGAACCGCTTCACCCGATCGCGATAGCGCGGGTCGTGCGGGTCCGACAGGCCCAGCAGGTTGAACACCGACAGCCCCTCGGAGAGGTGCTGCCAGTCGGTCATGACCGGAAATTCCTTGAAGTACATGCCGTCCCGCGCGAACGGCACGTCCTTGGTCTTCGCCGCCGTATACTGGCGGACATTGCCCTCGAACGCCTTCTTGGCCATGGCCATAACCTGGTCGCCAGCGCCCAGCGCGTGCAGGGTCGGCCAGTCGTTGACGTTCTCGATGGCGTCGTCGGGACCGTCGTTGGCGCCCCAGCGCTCAACCGCCAGCAGATAGCCGCGGTCGTCGAAATAGCGGGCGAAGAAGGCGGCGCAGGCCTCCTCGTTGGCCTTCAGCAGCTCGCGCTCCAGCAGCGCCCATTCGGGCGGAGCCATCGGCGTCGAGACGGTCAGGACCGGCGCGGCGAAGGCAGGACGACCAAGGGCGGCGAAGACTAGGGCCGAGGCGCCGGCCAGGACGTGGCGTCGAGTCGTCATGCTTACGCGGCCTTCAATTCCAGTCGCTGGATTTTTCCGACGATCAGGAAATAGGCCAGGATGGTGATCACGCAGTGGACGCCGACGAAGATCAGCGCCCCGTCGAACGAGCCCGTGGCCTTGACGATGTAGCCAATGACGATCGGGGTCACGATGCCGGCGACGTTGCCAAAGGTGTTGAAGATGCCGCCGGTGACGCCCGCCATCTCCTTGGGCGACGTGTCGGCCACCACCGCCCAGCCCAGCGAGGCGACGCCCTTGCCGAAGAACGCCGCGGCCATGATCACGATAACCAGCCACTCCTGCTCGACGTAGTTGCAGAGGATGATGCAGGTGGCCAGCACCATGCCCAGCAGCAGCGGCGTCTTGCGGGCGATGTCGAGATTGCCGGTCTTTTTCAGCAGGCTGTCCGAGATCATGCCGCCCAGTAGGCCGCCGGCGAAGCCGCACAGCGCCGGCAAAGCGGCGGTGAAGCCGGCCTGCAGGATCGACAGGCCGCGATCCTTGACCAGATAGATCGGAAACCACGTGACGAAGAAATAGGTCAGCACATTGATGCAGTACTGACCCAGATAGACGCCCAGCAGCATGCGGCTGGACAGCACCTGCTTGACATTGGGCCAGGTGAAGGCCGCCCCGTTCGCGGTCGAGGCCTCCTCCATCCGCACCAAGCCGCCGCCGGCTTCGATGTAGTCGATCTCAGCCTTGTTGACCGCCGGATGGGCCAGCGGGCTGTGGATCAGCTTGACGAAGAAGAGCGCCGCCACGACGCCGACCGCGCCCATCACCCAGAACACCGAGCGCCAGCCGAACATATGCGCCAGCCAGCCCATCAGCGGCGCGAAAGCCACCAGTGAGAAGTACTGGGCCGAGTTGAAGATCGCCGAGGCCGTGCCGCGCTCAGGCCCCGGGAACCAGGCGGCGACGATGCGGGCATTGGCGGGGAAGGACGGCGACTCCGCCAAGCCCACGGCGAAGCGCATGGCGAACAGCACGATCACGACCGTCAGGCCGGTGAAGAAGCCGGCGAAGCCCTGCAAGGCGGTGAAAGCCGACCAGGCCACCAGGGCGATCGTGTAGATCTTTTTGGAGCCGAACCGGTCCAGCAGCGCCCCGCCGGGAATTTGCCCCAGGACATAGGCCCAGGCGAAAGCCGACAGGATGTAGCCCATCGCCACCGGATCGAGGCCCAGTTCCTTCGACGCCGATTGGCCGGCGATCGAGAAGGTTGCGCGGTCGGCGTAGTTGATCGTGGTGATGATGAAGAGCACCGCGATGATCAGCCAGCGCACCCGCGTTCGCTTGGTGGTGTCGGTCATACGCGCCTCTTCCCTGTTCGAGAGCCGATCTGCCGTCGGCGTCTATCCCGGCGACGCTAGAGGCGCCCGGGAGGAAGGTCTAAGTCAATTCGCCTATCGACCAATCCACGGGAGACATGGATCGGTGCGGTTTCCGTATCGGAACCGCCTCCAGGCGGCCTTTGGCACGATCGATTTTCGATGAAACGCGGCCAGAAACCGGTCTACCGGCCAGGATCATCCGGCCATCCGTGCCGAATGCGCATTGGTTCATACCCGATTGGGATTGGCCCTGGACGAACAGGCGCTCCTATCCTGAGGCCAACAAAGAAGGGGGCTCGACCGCCTTCGGCACGAAAAGGACCCGCGAATGCGGGCAACTGGGAGGCAACCATGTCGATCAATCGCAAACCCGCCGCGCGCGCCGTTCTGGCGTTCAGCGCCTCGGCCCTGGCCCTGACCCTGGCGACCGCCGCCGCCGCCGCCGCTCAAGAAGCCGCTCCGGCCGCGCCCGCTTCCGACGAAGTCGAAGCTGTTGTGGTAACCGGTTTCCGCGCCAGCCTGCAGAGCGCGATGAACATCAAGCGCAACTCGAGCGGCGTCGTCGACGCCATCAAGGCCGAGGATATCGCTCAGTTCCCCGATCTGAACCTGGCGGAGTCGCTGCAGCGCATCCCCGGCGTCTCGATCTCGCGCATCAACGGCGAAGGCCGCCAGATTACCGTTCGCGGCCTCGGTTCGGAGTATACCCGCGTCCGCATCAACGGCATGGAGGCCATCTCCACCACCGGCGGCACCGCCAACAGCGGCGGCACCAACCGGGGTCGCGGCTTTGACTTCAACGTCTTCGCCTCGGACCTCTTCAACAGCATCGCGGTGCGCAAGACCGCCTCGGCCGATGTCGAGGAGGGCTCGCTCGGCGCGACGGTCGACCTGAACACCTCGCGCGCCTTCGACAGCCGCAAGCCGCAGCTCGTGCTGTCGGCGGGCGCCAGCTACAATGACCTGTCCGAGAAGACCACGCCGCGCGTCTCCGCCCTGGCCAGCCGCACCTTCTTCGACGGCAAGCTGGGCGTCCTGATCTCCGCCGCCTACGAAGAGCGCCACCTGAAGGAAGAAGGCGCCAACATCACCCGTTGGGCCGTCGGCGGCAGCAACGGCGGCTTCAACGCGGCCTCGACGGTGCCGGGCTACACCCTGGCCCAGATCAACAACACCAACACGACCACCGGGATCTTCGCCCCGCGCATCCCGGCCTATGTCAGCTACGACATTCAGAACAAGCGCACGGGCCTGGCCGGCTCCATCCAGTTCAAGCCGGACGCCAACACCGAGATCACGCTGGATGCGCTCTACGCCTATCTGGAAGGCAAGCGGAAGGAAGCCCAGCTGCAGGCCATCGGCCTTTCGCGCGCCACCACCGGCAAGCCGGAGACGATCATCCGCGACGGCGTCGTCGAGAACGGCAATCTGGTCTATGCCCGGATGGACAATGTCGATCTGCGCACCCAATCGGCCTATGACGAGCTGAACACCGAGTTCAAGCAGTTCACGCTGTCGGCTAAGCACAACTTCGGTGACCGCCTGGTCGTCGGCGCCCTGGCCGGCTACGCGGACTCGACCTTCACCCAGCCGGTCTCGACCATCGTCACCTTCGACCGCCTGAACAGCCAGAACTACGCCTACGACTTCCGCAAAGGCCGCGCCCCGCAGATCCTGCTAGGCTTCGACGCCACCGACCCGGCGAACTGGTCGGCGATCAACGGCACCTCGGAAGTGCGTCTCCGCCCGACCTTCGTCGAGAACCAGTTCTCGACCGCCAAGGTCTATGGCGAGTGGGAAGCCAGCCAGAACCTCAAGTTCAAGGCCGGCGTCGACTGGCGCAAGTTCGAATACGACAGCTATGGCCTGTATCGGACCACGGAGACGGTCAGCCAGACCTTGACCCCGGCCCAGCTGGCTTCGGTGTCAAAGGTGTCCAGCGGCTTCGGCAAGGGCCTGGACATGCCGGCCGGCAACGCCACGGCCTGGCTGGTCCCCGATATCGACAAGTACGCCGCCCTGCTGAACATCTACAGCAACAGCGGCATCTACGCCCTGACCGGCACCAACAACACTTCAGCCCGCGGCCAATACGGCGCGGTCGAGGAGCAGGACACCGGCGCCTATGTCCAGGCCGAGTTCCGCTTCGAGGCGTTGGGCCTGCCCTTCCGCGGCGACGCCGGCGTGCGCCGCGTCCACACCGAACAGGAGTCGGCCGGCTACGCCGCCGTCGGCGGCGTGATCCAACGCGTCGAGGTCAAGCGCGACTACGACCTGACCCTGCCGTCGTTCAACCTGGCGGCCGACGTCACCGACACCTTCGTGGCCCGCTTCAGCGCCGCCAAGACGATCGCCCGTCCAGGCATCGGCTCGCTGTCGCCCGGCGGCGACGTCGCGGTGCAGGGCGCCAACCGCAGCTTCAGCTCGGGCAACCCCTACTTGAACCCGACCCAGTCCAAGAACCTCGACGTCTCGCTGGAATGGTACCCATCGTCGGGCGCGATGTTCGCCGCCGGCTTCTTCTACAAGAAGATCAACACCTTCGTAGCGACCCAGAGCGAGCAGCGCGTCTACAACACCCTAGGCCTGCCGGACTCGCTGATCGCCGGCACCACCGCCACGCCGGACATGCTGTTCCAGGTTTCCAGGCCCGTGAACACCAAGGGCGGCGACCTCAAGGGCTTCGAGCTGAACGTCCAGCAGCCCTTCACCTTCCTGCCGGGCTGGCTGAGCCACTTCGGCGTGATCGCCAACTACACCTACGTCGCCTCCAAGATCGAATATCCGACCTCGTCGGCGGCGGGCGCGCCGGTGGTGATCAACGACCTGATCGGCCTATCGAAGAACGCCGCCAATGCGACGCTCTATTGTGAGACCCCCAAGTGGAGCGTGCGCGGCTCACTGGCCTATCGCGCCGGCTACCTGACCCAGGTTCCGGGCAGCGACGGCAACACCGTCCACGGCACCAACGAGACCCTGAACGTCGACATGCAGGCCAGCTGGAACATCCGCGAGAACCTGAAGCTCTCGGTCGAGGGCGTGAACCTGACCGACGAGTTCAACGATCAGTACGTCGGCGATAGCAACCGCCTGAACGTCTACACCCACAGCGGCCGCCAGTTCATCGTCGGCCTCCGCTATAACTTCTAGGCGTCCTTCTGTTTCCCCCCGCCTAGGAACCTCGCGCCGCTCCTCCTCCCAGGGGCGGCGCGTTTTGTTTACAGCGCGCCTCGGCTTCAGGACCTGACTGACGCGCCATCGTCGTATCAGACCCGCCTCCAACACAGGCGCCGAGCACCGCTTCGTCGTGGCGTCGTCGCTCGCCGCTTGCGTCCGCGCCCTTGCATTGAGATAGTTTTTATTATCGTAATGTGGCCGACCGGTCGAAGTGCTGGACTTAGGGGAGTGCGATATGAAGGCGCCTATGTTCATGGGATGCGCCGCGCTGGCGCTTTCAGCCGGTGTCGCCGCGGCCCAGACGCCGACGCGGCCGACCGCCCAGGATAGCGCGACGATCGAGGAGATCGTCGTCACCGCCCAGAAGCGCGCGGAGAACTTGCAGGACGTGCCGGTCTCGGTCACCGCCCTGACCGCCGACGCCCTCTCGGCGCGCGGCGTCAACAATGTGCTGGCCCTGAACAACATGGCGCCGGGCATGCGGATCAGCGCCAACGACGCGGCGGCCAATCCCAAGATCTACATCCGCGGCGTGGGCCTCAGCGACTTCAATCCCAATGCGTCCAGCGGTGTCGGCGTCTATGTCGACGGCGTCTATATCGGCTCGCCCCTGGCCCAGATGGCCGGCTTCTTCGATCTGGCCCAGGTCGAGGTGCTGCGCGGACCGCAGGGCACGCTTTACGGCCGCAACACCAACGGCGGCGCGATCAACATCACCACCAAGCGGCCTAGCCAGACCTTCACCGCGGACGCTTCGCTGGAATACGCCACCTTCAACGCCGTCACGGCCGAGGCGGCTGTCGGCGGCCCGATCGTCGCCGACAAGCTGGCCTTCCGCGCCGCCGGCCAATGGGTCAAGGATGACGGCTATACCTACAACCGGGTGACCGGGAACGACGTCAACGCCGCCGACCATTGGGCCGGCCGACTGTCGCTGCTGTACACCCCGTCCGACGATTTCGAGCTGCTGGCCCAGGTCAATCGCTATGTGAACCGGGGCGACGCCATCGCCCCACAACACCGCGCCCTGTTCCCCGCCACGGCCGCCGCGACGGGACCCGATGGGCTGTGTGCTCCCAACGCCTACGCCAGCGGCGCGTGCACGGACCTGCTGGGCTATGCCGACACCGACGGCAACCCGCGCGCCATCGACGCCAATCTGGAAGGCAAGGACAAGGTCGACCTGTTTGGCGCCTCGGCTCAGGCGACCTGGTCGTTCAACAACCTGCAGCTGGTCTCCGTCACCGCTTGGCAGTGGGCCCATCGCAACGACCTGGAGAACACCGACGGCAGTCCGGCGCAGATGCTGGAGATCAACTACCGCTCGCGCCAGCAGCAGTTCACCCAGGAACTGCGCCTGCAGTCCGACAATCCGTCGAGCCGCCTGAATTGGCTGATTGGCGGCTACTTCATGGACGAGACGGTCGAGGACAACACCCGCCAGGACACCCTGCGCGACCTGCGCCCGCTGTTCATCGCGCCCGACAATCCCACCGGCCTCAGCCCGGAGAACAGCGTCGCGGTGTTCGGCTGGCCCTACACCCAGAAGACCAAGGGTTACGCCGTCTTCGGCCAGGCCGACTACAAGCTGACCGACAAGCTGACGGGCACGGTCGGCCTGCGCTGGTCGGCCGACGACAAGCACATGAACTACCAGAGCCAGATAGAGGACGGGCTGATCGTTCTGCTCACCTCGGACCAGAAGAAGACCTTCTCGGCGTTCTCGGGACGCCTCGGCCTGCGCTATCAGGTGAGCGACGACGCCAACGTCTACGCCACCTACAACCGCGGCTATAAGAGCGGCGGCTTCTTCGGCGGCCTGGCCACAACGCCCGAGGAGGTCGAGCCCTATGACAATGAAACCCTCGACGCCTACGAAGTCGGCCTGAAGTCCGAGTTCCTGGACCGCCGCGTGCGGCTGAACGTGTCGGGCTTCTACTACGACTACAAGAACCAGCAGGTCTTCGCCCAGGCGCTGCGCAACGGCTTGACCGTTCTGGTCCTCGACAACGCCGCCAACTCCAAGGTCTACGGCGGCGAGGCCGAGATCACCGCGCGGCCGATCCAGCCCCTGACCCTGACGGCCGGCGTCTCGCTGCTGCACGCCAAGTACGGCGAGTATTTCAGCGAAGGTCAGGACTTCACCGGCAACCGGCTGCCGCAGTCGCCGAAGGTGACGTTCAACACGGCGGCCACCTACGTGGCCCCATTGGCTAACGGTTCGTCGATCGTCGCCAATATCGACGCCAACTATTCGTCGAAGGTCTATTTCGACAATTCGAACGCCGAGCGGCTGTCACAGGGCGCGGTGTGGATCGCCGGCGCCCAGGTCAGCTGGCGCTCGCCCGACCAGAAGATCGAGGTCGGCGCCTTCGCCCGCAACCTGTTCGACAAGACCTATGTCGTGTCGATCTCGAACATCGACAGCTTGGGCGAGGACCTGCTGAGCATGAACCGGCCGCGCAGCCTCGGAGCCTTCCTGCGATACCACTACTAGGGCGCGATTGGTCGGCGGCGGGCAATCTTGCTATCAGGATCCCATGGCCAGAAGCACCGCCGCCAAGACCCCTGTCACCAAGACGGCCCCCACCAAGACCCGAACGCCTTCGCTCGACACCAAGTCGCGGCCGTCGCGCCGGCGCGGCAAGGACACGTTCGAGGTGATCCTGACCACCGCCGGCGAGTTGCTGGCCGAGGTGGGCTTCGAGCGCCTGACGACGAACCTGGTCTGCGAGCGGGCCGGCCTGACTCCACCGGCCCTCTATCGCTATTTCCCCAACAAGTACGCCCTGCTGAAGGAGCTGGCCCATCGCCTGATGGACGCCCAGGACAAGGTGGTGCTGGCCTGGCTCGCGGCTGGCGGGACCGAGGCCTCGTCGATCGAGGAATCGGTCGCCAAGAACCGCGACCTGCAGAAGCAGATCAACGCCATCACCCGGGCCTTTCCCGGCGGCGACTGGATCTTGCGCGCGCTGCGGGCGTTGCCCGTGTTGCAGGAAGTGCGCACCACCTCGCGTGACATGGTCGCCCAGACGCTGTTCGACATTCTGAAGGCGGCCAACCCCGCCGCCAGCGAGGATCGGCTACACACCGCCACGCGCCTGACGACCCAGATGATGTACGCCGCCACCGAGATGGTCCTGGAAGAGCCGGATCAGGACGAGGACAAGATCAACGAAGAGATCTGCTGGATGGTCAGCCTGTACTACCAGCACCTGACGCGGCCGGACGCCTTGACGCGAGCACGCTGATCAGGCCCAGGGCCAGCGCCAGGCAGACGCCTGACAGAGCAAGAGCCCGCCGCACGGGGCCTTCTCCCACCACCAGGGACGCGGCCAGCGGCCCGGCGCTGCTGCCCAGCAGCTGGGCCGCCCCCAGTTGCATGGCCGCTCGCCGGGTCGGATCGATCCGGATCAGCAGCAGGGTCTGGAACGGCAGGGCGAACAGCCACAGGAAGCCGAACACCGCGACGCAGGCGATGAACAGGCCACGCCCTGGCCCGCTCCACAGCACGGTGAGAATGACGGCGTTGATCGCGCCGATCCCGATCAGCATCCCACTCGGCGGCGCGCGGTCCCCGACCAAGGTGGCGGCCGTCCCGCCTAGCACCTGCAGCCCCAGCGCAAGGGCGATGGCCATCCCGGCCTCGCGCGACGAGAGCCCGGCCTGGGCCGCCAGCGGCTCCAGATATACCCAGAGGGCGACGATGAAGGCCATGTAGAGGAACACCGCGGCCAGCCCGGCCAGCGAGCGCGCATCCAGTCGTCCGCCGTCCACGGACTTGGGCAAGGCGGCGAAGCTGTCGGGGCCCGCCAGGGCCGCCAGAGCGGCCAGCATGGAGATGGCCGCAAGGCAGGTCAGGGCGCCATTGACACCCCAGCGCCCCATGACCAGAGCCGGTAGAGCGGCGGCGAGCACGAGCTGGGCCAGGGTCTGGACCGTAACAAAGACCCCCGCGGCCCGCTCCGGACGCGACGATCGCGCGATGACCCCGATCGCCAGCCACAGCATCACCCCGGCGCACGCGCCCGCCGCGCCACGCGCGACGATCACGCCGGTCCCGCTGGTCAGGGTGGTCAGCAGCATCGCCCCGGCGTGCAGCAAGCAAGCCAGCATCATCTTCAGCCGGATGTTGGCGGGCTTGAGGAAGGCCGCCGCCACACCGCAGGCCACGCCGATCGCCATCAGCTCGACCGTCGCCGCCAGACCAATCTGGGCCGTGCTGAGCCGCCCTTCCCGCTCCAGCGCCCCCAGGATCACCGGCTGCAGCCCGGCGATCAGCAGGGCCACGACGCCGACGCCCTGGCTGATCGCGGCTTCGCGCCTCGGCGGCGACAGGACGGGGGCCGGCACGTCGACGACGGCTTCGGAAATGCTCATCGACCCTGCCCATAGGATTTGAAGCGCTGGAGGATCACCTGCATCTCCTCCTCCGCCAGCAGGGTCGGGCCGCCGATGGCGAGGGTTCCCCAATAGACCGCCGCCTGCTCCTCGATCTCCTCGGCGATGGCCAGGGCGAAGTCCAGGTTGGGCGCGGCGACGATCTGGCCGTGATTGGCCATCAGGGCGGCGTAGCGGCCGTCCAGCGTCTGGACCACCGCTTCGGCCAGTTCCTCCGAGCCGAAGGTGGCGTAGGGCGCGACCGGCACGCTGGTCCCGCCGCTGACGGCCACCATGTAGTGCACCGCCGGGATCGGCTTGTTGGCGCAGGCCAGGATGGTGGCGTGGCGCGAGTGGCAGTGGACGACCGCCCCGACATCGGGCCGGCGGTCCAGCAGGCCCTGGTGCATCCGCCACTCGCTGGACGGCTTCAGCGCGCCAGGCGCCGTCGAGCCGTCAGGCTGGATCAGCACCATCTGCTCGGCGGTCAGGCGCGAGGCCGGCACGCCGCTGGGCGTCACCAGCATCGCCTCGCCGCACCGCGCGGAGACATTGCCGGACGTGCCGCGATTGAGCCCCCGCTCGTCCATGGCCCGCATCACCTCGGCCATGCGTTGACGCAGCGCGCCTTCGTCCATCGGCGCGGCCATCAGGCGGCCTCCCCCAAGGTCATCTGGCGCATCGCGGCCTCGGTGGCCTCGAAGCTTTCGAGCTTGCCGAGGGTAGCCAACCCCTGGGCGACCAAGGCCGCTGTCGCCGTCGCGAAGCGGGCCGCCTCTAGCGGCGGCCATCCACGGTCGAGCGCGGCAATAAATCCGGCGCAGTAGGAGTCGCCGCAGCTGGTCGTGTCGACCGGCGTGATCACATAGGCCGGCAAGGTGGTCCGGACGCCGTCCAGCACCACGAGCGAGCCTTGCCTGCCATTCTTGATGATGCAGCCGCCGGCGCCCAGCTCACGAAAGAAATCGGCGGCCGCGACGAGGTCATCCTGGCCTGTCAGGAACGCGGCCTCGGCGGCGCTGGGCATGAAGTAGTCGACGAAGGGCAGCAGCCGCTTCAGCTCGTCCAGGGCCGAGGCCTGGGGCGAGATCAGGTCGCAGGTCACGATCGCCCCCGCATCGCGCGCCGCCTTGACCAGTTCCGCGCCCGCCCCGCCGTCCAGGCGCGGCCCGCCGATCCCGCCATAGTGCAGGAAGCCGACCGACTTGGCGGCCTCCAGCGCGGCGGGCGTGGCCGCCGCCAGCATGCCCGCTCCCAGAGCGTGGAAATTCGGGCGCCGGCCCGCCGAATCCACCGCCAGAACGGTGGTGGAGCTGGGCAGACCCGGCAGGGTCTCCAGCGCGGAGAGGTCGACCCCGGCCTCGTCCAAGGCCAAACGAATGAAGCGCCCGATCAGGTCGTCGCCGACCGCCGAGGCTAGCTTGACGCTCATGCCCAGCTTGGCGGCGATCAGGGCGGCCCCCGCCGCCGTCCCCGCCGGCGCGCAGGCGATGCCTTCGATCAGGGTCGTCCCCTCGCCCTCCGGCAGCGCGTCGATCGTGCGCGCCACCACGTCCAAGGTCGTCAGGCCAATGCACGCCAAGCCGGTCTTCATCGCCGCTTCTCCCAATACATTGACAGTCACTATGCCCGAGCCATTATGATAGTCAAAACTATCTTATGGCGGAGCGCCGGACATGACCTGGACCAACAGCAAGGACACCGCGCTGCGCGAGCGCGCCATGGCCGTGATCCCCAACGGCATGTACGGCCACCAGTCGGTCATGCTGCTGCCCGACGACTATCCGCAATTCTTCGACCGCGCCCAAGGGGCCTATCTGTGGGACGTCGACGGCAACCGCTACATCGATTTCATGTGCGGCTACGGCCCCAACCTGTTCGGCTACGGCCACGCGGCGATCGACCAGGCCTACGTCGAGCGGATGAAGCAGGGCGACACCATGACTGGCCCCGGCCAGGCCATGGTCGAACTGGCCGAGGCCCTCACCACCCAGGTTTCCCACGCCGACTGGGCGATGTTCTGCAAGAACGGCACCGACGCCACGACCATGGCGATGATGATCGCCCGGAACTTCACCCAGAAGAAGACCATCGTCCTGGCCAAGGGCGCCTATCACGGGGCCGCGCCCTGGTGCACCCCGCTGAAGAACGGCACGACCCCCGCCGACCGCGCCAATCAGGTGTTCTACACGTACAACGACGTCGAGAGCCTGGAGGCCGCCGTGCGCGAGGCCGGCTCGGACCTGGCCGCGATCTTCGCCGCGCCGATCAAGCACGACGCCTTCATCGACCAGGAACTGCCCGACCCTGAATACGCCCGCCGGGCGCGGCAGCTGTGCGACGAGCACGGCGCGCTGCTGATCGTCGACGACGTTCGCGCCGGCTTCCGCCTGGCTCGCGACTGCAGCTGGTCGCTGGTCGGGGTCAAGCCAGACATGTCGACCTGGGGCAAGGCGATCGCCAATGGCCATCCGATCTCGGCCCTGCTCGGCGCCGATGTCGCCCGCTTCGCGGCCGCCACCATCTACGCCACCGGCTCGTTCTGGTTCTCGGCCGCGCCCATGGCCGCCTCGCTCGCGACACTGAAGCTGATCCGGGAGACCGACTATCTGGAGCGCACCATCGCGCTCGGCGAACGCCTGCGCACTGGCCTCGACGAGGTCGCCGGCCGTCATGGCGTCGGCTTGCGCCAGACCGGGCCGGCCCAGCTGCCGCTGATCATGGTCGATGACGATCCGACCGGCGCCAAGGGCTATTTCTGGAACAACGCCCTGCTGAAGCGCGGCGTCTACTTCCACCCGTGGCACAACATGTTCATCACCACGGCGATGACCGACGGCGATATCGATCACGCGGTCGAGGCCGCCGACGACGCCTTCAAGCTGCTGAAGGCCGCTGGTCCGCTCGAGCCCGTGGCCAAGCTGGAGTTCATGCACTCGCTGGTGGACTGACGGCGCCTGTCCTGAACTCACTATCGGCCCGGGCCAGTACGCGCTACGCCGGATGCATGACGAGCAAGCCTGTCGCGCTACGGCGCCTGATCGACCTTCCCGGCGTTAGGGACCTGGAATACCGGGCGCTCCTGAAGCGGGACTTCGCCGAACCCGACGCCCGAGCCGAGTTTCCGGAGATCAACGCCTGCGTGAGCGCCCTGCTCGGGCTAACCGCGGACGAGGCCGAGGCGGCGGCGCGACCGCCCGGCTGGGACGATGTCGAAAACCAGCCACCGGCCCAGCAAGTCATCGCGTTCGAGGCCGAAGGCTGGGACGTGACCGACGACAAGCGCCGACCGCTGCGCGTCTTGGGCCACTTTGGCGCGCCGCTGTGGTTGGCGATCCGCGGCGTGGCCGGAAGCCTGCCCTTCGAGGCGGAAAGCACGGAACCGGAAGCCTGGATGTCCAAGCTCGAGGCCGAAGCCAAACGCTTCCGCAAACGCTAGACGATCGCAGAGGCGCCGCGGCGCTACTTCCCGTCCTTCCGCACCTTACCCCAGGCCTCCAGCCGCTCGCGCACCTTGGCCTCGGCGCCCACGGGCTTCGGCTCGTAGAACCGTCGCCGCTCCATGCCCTCCGGGAAGTAGTTTTGACCCGAGACGCCGCCCTCCACGTCGTGGTCGTAGGCATAGCCGTCGCCATAGCCGAGCGACTTCATCAGCTTGGTCGGGGCGTTGAGGATGTGGGCCGGCGGCATCAGGCTGCCGGTCTCCTTGGCGGCCCGACGCGCGGCCTTGTAGGCGTTGTAGACGGCGTTCGACTTGGGCGCGCTGGCCATGTGTACCACGGCCTGGGCCAGGGCCAGTTCCCCTTCGGGCGAGCCCAGGAAATCGTAGGCGTCCTTGGCCGCGGTGGTCAGCAGCAGGGACAGCGGGTCGGCGGCGCCGATGTCCTCGGACGCCATGCGCACCAGACGACGAGCGATGAACAGCGGGTCCTCGCCGCCCTCCAGCATCCGGGCCAGCCAGTAGAGCGCCGCGTCCGGATCGCTGCCGCGCACCGACTTGTGCAGGGCGGAAATGAGGTTGTAGTGCTCCTCGCGGTCCTTGTCGTAGGCCGGGCGGCGCTTCTGCAGGAACTGACCCAGTTGGGTCGGGTTCAACGGGCTGTCGGTCCCGATCGAGAACAGGGTCTCGGCCAAGGTCAACAGGTAGCGGCCGTCGCCGTCGGCCATGGCCACCAAGGTGGAGCGGGCGTCAGCGTCGATCGGCAGTGGCCGGTTCTCGGCGGCCTCGGCGCGCTGGAGAAGCTGTTCCAGCGACTCCTCGGTCAGGCGCTTCAGCACGAACACCTGACAGCGCGATAGCAGAGCGCCGTTCAGCTCGAACGACGGGTTCTCGGTCGTGGCTCCGACCAGAGTGACGATCCCCTCCTCCACGAACGGCAGAAAGCCGTCCTGCTGGGCGCGGTTGAAGCGGTGGATCTCGTCGACGAACAACAGGGTGCTCTGGCCGGCCTGCCGACGCATGCGGGCCTGTTCGAAAGCCTTCTTCAGATCGGCGACGCCGGAGAACACCGCCGAGATCTGGTGGAACTCGTAGCCACCTGCCTTGGCCAGCAGGCGGGCGATCGTGGTCTTGCCGGTGCCCGGTGGGCCCCACAGGATCATCGAGGCCAGACGGTGGGCCGCGGCCATACGGCCAATGGGGCCTTCGGGGCCCAGCAGATGCTGCTGGCCCACCACCTCGTCGAGGCTTTGGGGCCGCAGCCGGTCAGCCAAAGGCGCCGGGGCGTGGGGCGTCAGGCCGGCGGCCTGGAAGAGATCGGACATGACGCTTTTCTAGCAGGCTGGTCCGTTCAAGTCCCGTTATCACCTTGCTCGCACAGTGCGCACGGAACAACGGGGACGGCGGATGGCAGGGGGGACCGAGGGGCGGGTTGGCTCGCGCTGGCTGAAGCTGTTGGTGGCGGGGTCGGCGGCCTACCAGCTGATCTATCTGGCGATCTATCTGGCCAAGCCCCACTCCGTCGCCGAACCGCCGTTCTCGGACTTTTACGCGTTCTGGAGCTTCGGTCGCTTCCTTCAGGCGCTGCCGGCCCACCAGATCTACGACTTCGCGACGCTGCAGCCGTTCCAGCACGACCTGCGGCCCGGCTTCGACGCCTTCTATCCGTGCGTCTATCCGCCGATCCTGCTGCCGTTCCTGCAAGCGTTGGGCGCCCTGGGCTACCTGCCGGCCCTCGCGGTCTGGACGACGCTAGGCCTTGCCGGCTTCATCCTGGCCGTCGCGGGGCGCGACTGGCGCGCGCCCACGCCTTGGCTGGCCATCTTGGCGCCGACCACGATCCTCGCCGTCGTATCGGGACAGAACGGGCTGCTGACGGCGGCTCTGCTGATCGGCGGCTTCCGATTGATGGCGCGGAGGCCATGGCTGGCGGGCGTGTTGCTGGGCCTGCTGGCGTTCAAGCCACAGCTCTTCGCCCTGCTGCCGATCGTCCTGTTGGCCGGGCGCCGCTGGCGCACCCTGGCCGCCGTCTGCCTGACGGTGGCGGGCATGGTCGGTCTCAGCTTTTCGCTGTACGGCCTGGAGACCTGGCGGGCTTGGGCCGAGGCCCTGCCCGCCTTTTCCCAGGCGCTGGAGAGCCAGCGTGAGGCTGTCGGTTGGCTGATGCCGACGATCACGGAGGGCCTGCGCGGCGCGGGGCTCACGGGGCCGCTTGTTGGCGTCGTCCAGGGCGCCAGCGCCGCGACGGCGGTGATCGCCCTGGTGCTGTTGTTCCATCACGGTCGCGAGCGCGACGCCCCGTCGGCGCTGGACGCCGCGGCGGTGCAGGTCGGGACCTTCCTGGCGACGCCCTACGCCTTCGTCTACGACATGCCGATGGTCTCGGCCGCCGTCGTCGCCCTGGTCGCCGCGCGCCTGTCGTCGGACCAGAGCTGGCGGCCGGGCGAGCGCGTCGTCGCCGTGGCCGGCTACGGCCTGCCGCTGGCCCTGCTCTCCGGCGGCTTCAAGACCGTCCCGATCGGCCCGATCGTGCTGACCGCCCTATTCGCCGTGCTGGTTCGCGCCGCCTGGGACCTCAGGTCGAAAAGCGCGCCGTGATCCGCTGACCCTGGCGCTCGACCGTCACGGTCCAGTTGCGCCCCTGGCCGGCGACGGCGGCGTTCAGCTCGGCCACCGTGTTGACGGCTCGGCCGTTGACCTCGCGAACGAAATCGCCCGGACGCAAGCCCGCGTTCAGAGCAAAGCCCTCGCCGATCTGCGTCACCAGGACGCCGCGCCCAGCAAAAGGATCGAGGTGCAGATCCTGGGCCACGGCCGGCGTGAGATTGACTACGGTAGCGCCGTCGAACGGATTTCGCCCCTTGATCGTACGCTCGTCGCGCGCCGGACTGTCCGGGGCGGCCTCGGCGCGGACGGTGATCGTCTGTTCGCGATCGCCGCGATGGATCTGCATCGGCACTCGATCACCGACCTTGTGGGTGCCGATGGCGAAGGCGCCGCCGCCCTCGTCATTCACCGCGCGGCCATCGATCGACAGGATGACGTCGCCTTCCTTGAGGCCCGCGCGGTCGGCCGAGGAGCCGGGATAGACCTGAGCGACCAGCACGCCGCGCGGCGCGGTCATGCCCAGGCTCCTGGCGATCTCGCCGGTGACCGGCTGGCCCTTCACGCCCAGCCAGGGCCGCACGACACTGTGGCCGCCGCCCAGGGCCGCGGCGACGACCTGGCGGACCACGGCGGCGGGGATGGCGAAACCCACCCCGCTCGAGGAACCAGAGCGCGAGATGATGAAGGTGTTGATGCCGATCAGGTCGCCGTCCATGTCGACCAGCGGACCGCCAGAGTTGCCCGGATTGATGGCCGCGTCGGTCTGGATGTAGCTGCCGAAGTCGGCGGCCCCGACGTCGGTGCGGGCCAGGGCCGAGACGATGCCGTTGGTCACGGTCTGGCCGACGCCGAACGGATTGCCCAAGGCGAGGACAAGGTCGCCGACCTCCATCCGGTCCTGGTCGTCGATGGCCATGACCGGCAGCTTCTCACCCTTCGTGTCGATCTTCAGCACCGCGAGGTCGGCGCGCGGGTCATCCAGCAGCACGGTGGCCGGGAACTCGCGACGATCGGCCAGCTGGACGGTGATGTCGCTCATGCCGTCGATATTGTGGTGGTTGGTGATGATCACCCCGTCGGCGCGAACGATCGCGCCCGAGCCCAGCGAGCCCTGGACCTGCGCGCCGCCGCTGCCGCCGCCGCCCATGAAGAAGTCCCAGAACGGATCCACGCGGCGCTGCACGACCCGGCGGCTGGCGACATTGACGACCGCCGGGGCGGCCTTCTTCACCACCGGCGAGAACGACAGCTTCATCGAGGCCGCGTCGGCCGGGACGCGGCGGGTCGGCTGCGGCATGTCCGGGATGGACTGAGCCTGGGATTGGCCGGTCGGGTTCGAGCAGGCGGCCAGCAGAACGACGGCGGGCAGCAGGGCGCGAAGTTGGCGCATGACGTTCAAGGAAGCTCCTAACGGTTCTCCGCGAACTCAGCCGAGCTTTCGGGCGAGTCTAAGGCGGCGAAAGGTCGAGGTTTCGGCGAGACTGAAAGTCCTCAGGCGGCCTGCGGTTCCGGCGTCGGCAGCGGCCGGGCCTTGGCGTAGCCCAGAAAGCCCCCGGCCAGCATCAGCGTCGCGGCGATCAGCACCGGCAGACCGGGCATGTGCAGCGTCGCGTCGTGACGCACGGCGAAGGCGAACGGCATCAGGAACAGCGTCGGGCCGAGGATCGAGGCGATGCCCATCATGGCCGAGTTGGCGCCCTGCAGTTGGCCCTGCTCATTGGGCAGGACGCGGCGAGTCATCAGGCCTTGTAGGCCCGGCTGGATCAGGCCGGTCAGGGCGAAGATCGGCAGGCCGCACAGATAGAGGAAGCCGGTCGGGGCCAGGGCGTAGATCATGAAGCCGGCGAAGCCCGAGAACAGGCCGATCAGCAGCGCCCCGCGCTCGCCCACGGCCTTGACCACCCGGCCGACGATCAGGGCCTGGACGATGATGCCCGAGATGCCGCTGGCCATCAGGGTCAGGCCGATGGTCTGGGGCGTCCAGCCGTAGCGGAAGCCCATGTACAGTACGAAGACGCTGGGCAGCACGTTGTGGGACAGCTGGAACAGGAAGCCGACGCCAGCCAGGCCGAGCAGGCCGGGATGCTTGCGCAGCAGCTGCAGCGAACCGACCGGATTGGCCTTCTTCCAGTCGAAGCGTGGCTGGCGGCGCTCGGGCGGCAGGGACTCGGGCAGGATGAAGAAGCCGTACAGCCAGTTGCACAGGGCCAGGGCCGCGCAGACCAGGAACGGCGCGCGATGGTCGAACTCCCACAGCCAGCCGCCCAGGGCCGGGCCGAAGGTGAAGCCGACGCCGAACGCCGCGCCCATCAGGCCAAAGCCCTTGGCCCGGTTTTCCGGCGTGGTGACGTCGGCGATATAGGCGCTGGCGGTCGAGAAGCTGGCCGCCGTCATGCCGTTGAACACCCGACCGACGAACAGCCACCACAGGCTGGGCGCGAAGGCCATGAACAGGAAATCGACGCCCAGACCGAAGATCGAGGTCAGGATCACTGGCCGGCGGCCGAAGCGATCGGACATCAGCCCCAGGACCGGCGAGCAGAAGAACTGCATCACGCCCCAGGTGGTGGCGAACAGGATGTTCCAGTCCGCCGCCATGGCCGTGTCGCCGCCGCCGAACGATTTCACCAGGTTGGGCAGGACCGGGATCATCACGCCCAGGGAGGTGACGTCCATGATCGCCGTGACGAAGATGAAGCCCAGGGCCGCCTGTCGGCGCCCGCCCGTGATTGTCTGGTTCATGCGTCTCTCTCCCCGGCCGTCCCTAGTTGTATGCTGTTGGCGCGACCCGCAAGCCCCGCCAGCAAGGTCCGCCACCATTCGCCATGACGCTGCAGGAAGAGGTGATCCGGAAAACCGTGCCGCGCGACGTGCGGGGCCGGGACACTGTCCCAGCCGCGGTGCTCGACGGTGACGCGGGTCCCCTCCTCCACCGCCTCGAAGCGGACCTCGACCTCGGTGTCCATCTCGGGCGTGAAGGCCGCCTGGCGCCAGCCGAACACCAGTCGCGCACCGCGCTCCCAGGCCCGCACCCGGCCCACCTCGAACACCTTGCCCGTGGGCAGGCGCTCGACTAGCCGGCCGTCCTCGAAGGCCATCACACCCGGCGAGCGCGGAGTGAACGAAAACAGCGAATTGGGCCGCCACCACAGGGCGATATCGTCGGTGAAAGCGTCGAACACCGTCTCGGGCGGCGCGGCGATGCGCAAGGCGACCAGGATCTTGGAACTCACTTGTCCTTGCTCTCCACGTGCGCCTTCAAGGCCGAGAGTTGATCGACCCAATGGTCCTCCGCCGCCTCCAGCCAGGCCTTCAGCTCGGCCATTGGACCGGGCCGCAGGCGATAGACGCGCACCCGGGCGTCGAACTCGGGATGGCTCTCCTCGACGAGCCCCGACTGACGCAGGGCCTTCAGGTGGCGGCTCATGGCCGGCGGCGTCAGGCCCAGGCTCTCGGCCAGCTCCCCCGCCCGGCGCGGCCGTTCGCGCAGCAGGTCGACGGTCCGTCGCCGATGCGGATCGGCCAGGGCCGCCAAGGTGCGATCCACTGCTTGCCTGGGGGCCTCGTTCAAGATTGGGCGTCCAGCAACTTCTTCGGCGCGACATTGCGCCAGGCGTCCATCAGCGCGCCGCGCGCCGTGGCCTCGTCACAGGCCGAGAGACGCAGACGCGTCGCCCCACCCTTGCCCCAGCCGCCCGGCACAGGGACGAAAACCCCCGGCTCGGCGGCCACGCGCATCTCTTGCTGGTCCGGCGCCAGCTTGACCATCGCCCAAGCGGCGTCGGGATTGCCCAGAGTCGCGAAGATCTTGCCGCACCGGAAATCGACCGTGCCCATGTGCGAGCTTTCGATCGCCTGAGGCATCGACAGCGCCAGGCGGCGGAAGTCTTCCGGCGAGATCATTCGGCGCCGACGGCGATCTTCAGGCCGCTGCGCGCTTCCATCTCGGCGAACGAGACGGTCTCGACGTCGGCCGAGACGGTCCAGATGTGCAGCTCCGGATCGCGGCAGCGATAGGTGCGCGAGCCGTAGAACTGGTTGGCCGGTTCCATCAGGATCTCGGCCCCGGCCGCCTTGGCCCGTGCGCAGTGGGCGTCGACGTCGCCGGGAATATAGATGTGCACGGTCTGGGTGGTCTTGCCGGCCAGCGAGGCGGGGCTGGCGTGGTTCTCGCTCCACTCGTTGCCGATCATGATCGTCGAACCAGCATAGCTCATCTGTGAGTGGGCCAGATTGCCCTCGGCGTCCTCGATCAGAAAGGTCAGCTCGAAGCCGAATGCCTTCTCCAGAAAAGCGATGGCGGCCTTGGGATCGCGATAACTGACGGCCGAGACCAGGCCGGTGCGTTGTTCGGACATGCGATCCTCCTTGCGTTCTATGATAATATTTAACGCATATCGAAACTATCTTGGCAACCGCCGTTATCGCTCGCCCATCAGCTGGAGCGCCGTCAGCGGCGTGACGCCGAAGAACCGCCGCATGGCCCGATTGAGGTGCGACTGGTCGACGAAGCCGGCCTCGGCCGCCGCCGCCGCCAGGCTCTCGCCGGCCCGCACGCTCAGCATCGCTGTCTCCAGGCGCAGCCACAGCCGCCAATGGGACAGGGGCGCGGCCAACTCGGCCAGGGCCAGAGCTCGCAGCCGCGCCGGCGACAGGCCCACCCGGCCAGCCAGCTCGGCAAGGTCGAGATCGCCGTCCAATGCGTCGAGCACGGTCCGCAGGCGTGGATCGATGGTCTCCGCCTCGCCCAAGGCCGCCTCGGCGTCGAGCGCCTCGTCCAGTCGCTCGCTGGTCAGCACCGTCGTCCATTCGGTGGGCGCGGCCGCCACGGGCGTGGCCCAGCCGCCGACGTTCCAGCGCCGCGCCAGCCGGCCCAGCGGACGCGGATAGACGGCTCTCAGGCTCTCCGAGGCCAGAAGCCGATGGCGGACGCCGGGCGCGATCGCGATGACCGCCGCTTCGACAAGACCTTGCTCGGTTTCGACCCGCACCGGCCCGTTCAGCCCCGCCACCACCTGGGCGCAGAGATGGCCGTGCGTTCGCGAGTCGCCGCTGGCGCCCTCGAAGCCCCACCAGTCGCGACCGAGCCACAGCCGCCCGGACCATCCCCTATCGCGCATCGCGTGGAAGTCCTCCCCGGCAAGCGTTCGATCCAAGACCCGGCGGCGGATCAGCGAGAGAACCTCGACATGGAGGACCTCGCATGACCCAGCAAGCCCAATACGTACCCGCCCTCGGCCGACCCGAACTGACCGGGCTCTACGACCATGTCCTGGCGTAGGTGGCGCGGGAAGGCCGCTGGCGGGCGATGCTGCTCGCGGCCCTGCAACCCCGCGAGGGCGAGCTGATCGTCGACATCGGCTGCGGCACCGGCTCCCAGGCCATCGCCATCAAGGCCCGCTGTCCGGGCGCGCGGGTGATTGGCGTCGACCCGGATCCGGCCGCCCTGGAGATCGCCCGCGCCAAGGCCCGACGGGCAAGCGTCGAGATCGAATGGGTACAGGCCCTCGGCGGCCAGGCCGACGCCCTGATCGGCCAGAGCATAGCCGACGCGGTGATCTCCAGCCTGGTGCTGCACCAGTGCGACGTGCCGGTGAAGGGCGAGATCCTTCGGGCCATGGCTCGCCTGGCCAAGCCCGGCGCGCGGCTTCTGATCGCCGACTACGGCCGCCAGCGCGGTCTGATGCGCCTGCTGTTTCGTGTGGTCCAGGCGGTGGACGGCTTCGAACGCACCGAGTTCAACGCCGTGGGCGGCCTGCCGGGCGAGATGCGCCGGTGCGGCCTGTCGGCGGTAAGCGAACTCGGGCGGATCGCGACGCCGACCGGATCGATCTCGCTGTATGGGGCGGAGGTTGGCTAGCGCAGCGCCTGCCCCACCACCTTCAGCGACCCATCCCCGACCTCCGGCCTCACGCCGGTGATCTTGGCCAGCAGCGGATAGATGTCGACATTGTCGAACACCGGCAGCACGACCCCGGGCTTGAACGACGGCCCGTGGGCCACGAACACGGCCCGCATTCTCGGATCGTACGGGTCGAAGCCGTGCGCCCCGCCGTCCTTGTTGTCCCACTTGCCGGGCTTCTTCCGGGCCTCGACGGTCGTGGTGTACCAGCCCGTTTCGGACAGGCAGACGATGGCCGGCACACGCTTGTTGCGGCCGTAGTGGAAGCGGGCCGGGATCGCGCCCTTCTTCCAGCAGGTCATGTGCGGCAAGGGCTTGGCCAGGAACGCCGTCTCGACCGCCCTCGCCTGCCCCGGCTGGGGCGAGAAGCTGGTCACCGCGCCCTTGGTGACCAGGTGGATCTTCGCGACGTTGATCAGGTCGTCCAGCACCACGCGGTGCGCCGCCGGCAGCGGCGCCATGCCGTGGTCGGCGACGATGACGATGTCGGTAGCCTCGAACCGTCCGCGCGCCTTCAGACCCTCAACCAGCCGGGCGAGAGAGCGGTCGATTTCCGCGGCGGCGGCGCGCACCTCGGACGACTCCGGGCCATAGTGATGGCCCTCGGTGTCGACCGCGTCGAAATAGAGGGTGGTGAAGGCTAGCGGCGGGCCGTCGGCCCTATCCATCCAGGCCAGGATCTGATCGACGCGAGCGTCGTACGGGAACTTGGTGTCATACTTCATCCAATAGGTCGGCCGCACGCCGTCGATCGCCGTCTCCGAGCCCGGCCAGAACATCGCCGCGGCCCGCTTGCCCTGCTGCTCGGCCGAGACCCAGAACGGCCTGGCCTGGTTCCACCAGCGCGGATCGTTGGCGGTCGGGCCGTTCATCGTGAACTTGGGCCCGCCGATCACCGCGTCCTCCATTTCGTTGCCGACCACGCCGTGGCGGTCCGGGCGCTTGCCGGTGACCAAGGTGTAATGGTTCGGATAGGTCAGGCTAGGGAACGAGGGCCGCATGGCCCCGCGCGCGCCGTCGTCGGCCAGGGCCTTCAAGGTCGGGGTGTCGCCGCGGTCCAAATAGTCGGCGCGGAAGCCGTCGATCGAGACCAGGATCGTCAGGTGCGGCGTCTTCTCGCGCGCCAGGGCCGCGCCACTCGCCAACACCAGGCCCGCGGCGAGGATCAGGGACAAAAGGCGGCGGGCGATCATCGGCGACTCGTCGAAAGCGGAACGGATCCAGCAGATCATGGCCCGACGTTGCACGCGTATGACAGCGCCGCATGACCCGCTCTTAACTTGGCGCATGCCCAGGGCCTCGCCATAGTCGCCGCGTCGAGCCGAGTCGTTCGGCGCCGGAAACGCCCGCATGTCGATCGCCCTCGAGGCCGACCGCCTCACCAAGACCTACGGGGCGGTGCGCGCCCTCGACGACTTCTCCATCACCATTCCCGCCGGCGGCGTGTTCGGCGTGCTGGGCCCCAACGGCGCGGGCAAGAGCACCCTGTTCCGCATCGCGCTCGGCCTGGTGCGCCCGACCAGCGGCTCGGCCAGCCTGTTCGGCGCGCCGGCCGGCGACATCCGGGCGCTGCGCAAGGTCGGGGCGATGATCGAGACGCCCCGGTATCCTGCCTATCTGACCGCCCGCGACACCTTGAAGATGCTGGCGCTGGAGAGCGGAGCCAAGAACGCCGATATCGACGGCTGGCTGGAGCGTGTCGGCATCGCCCACGCCGCCGACCGCGCGACCAGCGGCTTCTCGGTCGGCATGAAGCAGCGCCTGGGCCTGGCGGCCGCCTTCTTCACCAAGCCCGAGCTGGTCATCCTGGACGAGCCGACCAGCGGCATGGACCCGGCCGGCATCCAGGAGATCCGCGCCCTGATCGTCGATCTGGCCCAGCGCGAGGGCGTCACCGTCATCCTGGCCAGTCACCAGTTGGACGAGGTGAAACGCGTCTGCGACCGAGTCGCCATTCTGTCGAAGGGCAAGATCGCCGCCGAGGGAGCCGTGAACGCCCTGACCGCTGGCGACGTCCGGCTGCGCATCACCGCAGCCTCGCCGATCGCCCAGGTGCTGGCGGTGCTCGGGACCAAGGGCGTGGCCGACGGGTCCGACGCGGTCCTGGCCGACATCCGTCGCGAGGAAACTCCCGCCCTGATCCGCAGCCTGGTCGAGGCCGGGGTCGAGATCACCGAGGCCCGCTGGCGCGAGGCCGACCTGGAAGGCGTCTATCTGCGGACCCTCGAAAATAGCCAGCCTCCTCTGGAAGGAGCCGCCTGATGCTCGCCGACGCCATCGCCGCCGAACGCTTCCGCCTGCTGCGCGACCGTTCGGCCCTGTTCTGGGGATTCTGCTTCGCCCCGCTAGTCGGGTTCCTGCTCAGCGTGGCCGGCGACCTCTTCCTGCGCTACGTGAGCAAGCGGCCGCCGCCAGATATCACGGCCGGCTTAATCGACCAGGTGATCCATGTCCTGCAAAACGGAGCCTCGACCTTCGGAGCCCTGTTCCTGATGATTGGCGCCGCGGCCGTGCTGGCCAGCGACTATCGCTGGGAAACCTGGCGATTGCTGACGCCGCGCAACACCCGCCAAAACCTGTTGTTGGCCAAGCTCATCGTCGTCGGCGAGGCGGTGTTCTGGAGCCTTTCGCTGACGGCGTTGCTGTCGGCGCTCGCGGTCCTGATCGGTTCGGTAATCGACGGCCGGGCCCTGACCTTCTCGATGTTCGATCGCAACCTGTTCGACGTGGTCGGCGTCCTGGCCATCACCTGGCTGGAAGCCATGACGCTTGCGGCGCTGGCGGCCTGCGTCGGGGTGCTGTCGCGCTCGACCATGGGGGTGGTCATCGCCTGCCTGGGCGTGCGCTTTATCCAGACGGTGCTGGCCAGCTCGCTGCGCCTGATGGAACAGGGCCAGCCCAGCTGGAAGCTATTGGCCATTCCCGTCTTCGACGCCGACCTGCTGCGCGCCACCCTGCTGGATCCGGGTCAACTGGGCGCGGCCAGCGGCTCGGCGGGCGTGGCGCTGGCGGCGCTGGTGGCCTGGGTCGCGGTCCTGGCCACGGGCGCGGTGTTCCTGTTCCGGCGCCAGGACCTGACGAAGGAGTAGCAGCGACGGATCGACGCTCCACCGAAGGGCGTTGAGCGGGCGATCACAACTTTGCCGCAAATGGGCGCATGATCCGACGCATGAAAGCTTCACCGTCTGCCATAGCCGCTCTCGCCGGCGCCGCCGGGCTTCTCACCGCCTCCGGAGCCCTGGCGCAGGGAGCGCCCGCCCCGCTCTATTTCAGCTGCGACGCCAGGGCGCGAGACCTCGCCATGGACGGACTCAAGCAGGCCTCGCCGTCGCCGGAAGCGCAAGCGGCCGATCTGGCGGCGGCCAACGCCGCAATCGCCAAGGCGACCAAGCTGAACGAGGACGCGCTGGCCGGGCGCGATGTTCCCCAGCCCTACAGCGGCGTGGCCCATTGGTCGAAACTGGCCGGCCAGGCCACCGCGCCCGACACGGCGGAGCTCTTCCGGCGCGTCGCCAAGGATCAGCTGGCGCGATACCAGGCCACCATCGCCATGACCCGGACCCACTGGGCCGAGGGTCTGTCGGATCCGGCGCGGCGTTACGCCTACAAGATCGTGTCACTGGACGGCTGCGGCGTCGACGAGGCCAACACCGCCTGGTTCAAGATCGTGCTCAAGACCCACGGCTGGTTCACCATCGGCAAGGACGGCAAGGACGCCGACACGGCCGCTTTCCTGCTAGTACAGCACGCCGACCGCGATCCGGCCTTCCAGGCCGAGGTGTTGCCGATGTTGGAGAAGCTGGCGCTCGAAGGTCAGGCGCGGCCCGCCAACTACGCGCTTCTCTTCGACCGCGTCGCGCACGCCCAGAAGCGGCCGCAGCGATACGGCTCACAAGGCCGCTGCAACGACACGGGCGTATGGGAGCCTTTCGAGACCGAGGATCCCGCCACACTCGACCAGCGCCGCGCGACCATGGGCCTGCCGCCGGAAGCCGACTATGCGGCGTCCATCTCGGCCCGAGCCTGCAAACGCGGCTGAGCGGCCATCAGCCAATACGTACCGAGGGATCCATGAAGCGCACGCTGATCACACTCGCCTGCCTGACGTTGGCGGCCTCGCCGGTCCGAGCCCAGGACGCCGCCGCCTCGACTTCGAATTCAGAGATGACCCGGCTCTATGACGAAGATCAAGCCGATCGGCTCGGGTCGGGCGCCATCGATTGGTCGAAGGTCGGTCCGCGCGACGACCAACGCCGCGCGGCGACGCGCAAGCTGCTGGAGGCCGGAACCCTGCACACCGCCGCTGACTTCAACCACGCCGCCTTCATCTTCCAGCATAGCGGCGCGCCAGACGACTACCTGCTCGCCCATACGCTGGCGATGGTGGCGGTGGCAAAGGGTGACAAGAAGTCCCTGTGGATCGCGACCGCCACGCTCGATCGGTACCTGCAGCACCTCAAGCAACCGCAGATCTACGGCACCCAGTTCTCGCGCGTCGACGACGCCGAGATGAGCCAGGAGCCGTACAATCGCGACCTGATCTCCGACGCCCTGCGCGGCGAGCTGGGCGTGCCATCTCTGGCCAAGCAGGTCGACCAGCTGAAGGCCGTCCGCGCCAAATATCCAGCGGCCACGAAACCCTAGCCACCGCCAACGAAAAAGGCCCCGGATCGCTCCGGGGCCTTTTTGTTCAGGCGAACCTGAAAATCTTAGTCTTCGGCGTCGTTGACGTAGACCGGACCCGAGTCCTTGCCCTTTTCCGAGACGTCGCGGTCGACGAACTCGATCACGGCCATCGGGGCGTTGTCGCCGTAGCGGAAGCCGGCCTTCAGGACGCGGATATAGCCGCCCTGACGATCCTTGTAGCGCGGGCCGAGGGTGGCGAAGAGCTTGCCGACCTGTTCGACGTCGCGAACCGAGCTGATGGCCTGACGACGGGCGTGCAGGTCGCCGCGCTTGGCCAGGGTGACCAGCTTCTCGACGATCGGACGCAGTTCCTTGGCCTTGGGCAGGGTGGTGACGATTTGCTCGTGCTTGATCAGCGAGGCCGACATGTTGGCGAACATGGCGGTGCGGTGAGCCGAGGTGCGGCCGAGTTTACGGTGAGCCTTACCGTGACGCATTTTGTATCTCCTGGGCGAGAAGCCCGAGCGGCGCGAAAAGTGGGCGCCTTGTTGTCACCAATCCTGGTCATTCCCGACCGGGTCAGAGCGGAGCGCCGGGGCCCTCGACCGCGTGAGCGGCTTCAAAAGGCCCAGGCCGCTCCCCTTCCCGAAGGAGGAGGAGCGGCCCGGATTTAGCGCGGCAGGCTTCGAGGTTCTTAGATTTGGTCTTCGAACTTCTTGGCCAGGTCTTCGATGTTCTCCGGCGGCCAGTTCGGCACGTCCATGCCGAGATGCAGGCCCATGCCGGCGAGCACTTCCTTGATTTCGTTCAGCGACTTGCGGCCGAAGTTCGGGGTGCGGAGCATCTCGGCTTCGGTCTTCTGGATCAGGTCGCCGATGTAGACGATGTTGTCGTTCTTCAGGCAGTTAGCCGAACGGACCGACAGTTCCAGCTCGTCGACCTTCTTCAGCAGGGCCGGGTTGAACGGCAGTTCCGGCTTGGACTCGTCGGCCGACTTGGCCTTCGGTTCCTCGAAGGTGATGAAGATCTGCAGTTGGTCCTGCAAGATCCGGGCGGCGTAGGCCACGGCGTCCACCGGAGTGACGGCGCCGTTGGTTTCCACTTCCAGGACCAGCTTGTCATAGTCCAGCGACTGGCCTTGACGGGTCGGCTCGACGCGATAGGCGACGCGCTTGACCGGCGAGTACAGGGCGTCGACGGCGATCAGGCCGATCGGCGCGTCTTCCGGACGGTTGCGGTCGGCCGGGACGTAGCCCTTGCCGTTGTTGACCGTGAACTCCATGCGCACCGAGGCGCCGTCGTCCAGCGTGCAGAGCACGTGGTCGGGGTTCAGGATCTCGATGTCGGCCGGGGTTTCGATCTGGCCGGCGGTCACCGGGCCGGGGCCCGTGGCGCGCAGGGTCATGCGCTTCGGGCCTTCGGCGTGCATCCGAACGGCCAGTTGCTTGATGTTCAGAACGATGTCGACGACGTCTTCGCGGACGCCTTCGAGCGAGGAGAATTCGTGCACCACGCCATCGATCTGGATGGCGGTGACGGCGGCGCCTTGCAGCGACGAGAGGAGAACGCGACGCAGGGCGTTGCCGAGCGTTACACCGAAACCGCGCTCGAGCGGCTCGGCGACGATACGGGCCTTGCGAGTCGCATCGGCACCGGTTTCGATCTGCGGCTTCTCAGGACGGATCAGCTCGTTCCAGTTTCTTTCGATCACGTGGTCGGGTCCCTTGAACGCGGCTCGCCGGCCGCGTTTTGCGCAGCCGGCGAAGGAGATTAGTGGTCTAAAAAGTACTAGACGCGACGACGCTTGGGCGGACGGCAGCCGTTGTGCGGGATCGGCGTGACGTCGCGGATGGTCGTGATGGTCATGCCCGCGGCTTGCAGCGCGCGCAGAGCCGATTCACGGCCAGAACCCGGACCCGAGACGTTGACTTCCAGGGTCTTCACGCCGTGCTCGGCGGCCTTCTTGCCCGCGTCTTCCGCAGCCATCTGAGCGGCGTACGGGGTCGACTTGCGCGAGCCCTTGAAGCCCATCATGCCGGCGCTCGACCAGGAGATGGTGTTCCCCTGAGCGTCGGTGATGGTGATCATGGTGTTGTTGAACGAGGCGTTCACGTGCGCCACGCCCGAGGTGATGTTCTTACGTTCGCGCTTCTTTACGCGAGCCGGTTCCTTGGCCATCGGTCAGGCTACCTTATTTCTTCTTGCCGGCGATCGGCTTGGCCGGACCCTTGCGGGTACGAGCGTTCGTGTGGGTGCGCTGACCGCGGACCGGCAGGCCCTTACGGTGACGCAGGCCGCGGTAGCAGGCCAGGTCCATCAGACGCTTGATGTTCATCGAGTTCTCGCGACGCAGATCACCCTCGACGGTATAGTCGCGGTCGATCGTTTCGCGGATCGCCAGGACTTCGGCGTCGGTCAGTTGATTGACCCGACGCGCATCCTCGATGCCCACCTTCGTGATGATTTCACGCGCGGACCGTTGGCCGATGCCGTGAATGTACTGAAGCGCGATCAAAACGCGCTTGTTCGTCGGGATGTTGACGCCTGCAATACGGGCCACGTCTAATGTTCTCCTAGTCACGCACTAAAGACGCGAACGGCGCGCCCGGCCGGATCCAGAGAATCCAAACCGGCGCGCACGGATCGCGCCCTTTCGCGGAAGCGCCCCGTTATAGGGATCGTTTCGCTTCCGTCAACAACTGAATCCACTGGAAAGTCAGCAAATTCGGGGTTCGTTAGGCGACGACCGCCAGAGCGGTGTCGATAGACGCGGCGACCGCTTCGACGGTCCCCATGCCGTCCAGCTCCGTCAGCTTCCCCTGCCCTTCGTAGTAGGGCAGCAGAGGCGCGGTCTGGGCGTTGTAGGCGGCCAGGCGAGTCACGAAGACTTCCGGATTGTCGTCAGGCCGTCCCTGCTCTTCGAATCGCTTCTTGATCCGTCCGATCAGGGCTGGTTCGTCTACCTTGAGTCGGAGAACCGCGTCGATCTGCTGTCCGCGGGCGGCCAACATTTTGTCCAGGGCCTGCGCCTGGGCGACCGTGCGCGGGAAACCGTCGAAGATCGCGCCGCCGGCCGCCTCGGCCTCGGGCAGACGTTCCTCGATCAGGGCGATGACGATCTCGTCGGTGACCAGGTCGCCGCGGTCCAGCACGCCCTTGACGCGCTGGCCGAGCTCGGAGCCCGAGGCGATGGCGGCGCGCAGCATGTCGCCGGTCGAGAGCTGCACCATGCCGCGCTCGGTGACCAGGCGCTTGGCCTGGGTCCCCTTCCCCGCCGCCGGCGGACCGAACAGGATCAAGTTCATGAAAGCCCCTTCGCGCGTTGGCGGGTCTTGAGCCCGCTTAGAGCCTGCCTGGGCAGGCTCCTTTTCCTCATTGGGAGCGTGATGGCCGCCGGAAACCGGCATCCACTTCCGGCGATCACGCTCCGCTTCCCGTCGCAGACCTAGATTGCGCCGGAAGAAAACGGAAGCCGGTTTTGTGACAAACCGGCTTCCGACGCTTCTAATAAAGCCGACCCAGACTTAGCGGTTGCGACCGCCGCGCAGCTTCGACTTCTTGATCAGGCCCTCGTACTGGTGAGCCAGCAGGTGCGACTGGATCTGCGCCACGGTGTCCATGGTCACCGTCACGACGATCAGGATCGAGGTTCCGCCCAGGGCGAACTGGTTGGACTTGATCGCCATCATCGCCAATTCGGGCGCCACGCAGACCGCGGTGATGTAGGCCGCGCCGATCACCGTCAGGCGGGTCAGCACATAGTCCAGATACTCGGCGGTGCGCTTGCCCGGACGGATGCCCGGCAGGAAGCCGCCGTACTTGCGCAGGTTCTCGGCCGTCTCCTCGGGATTGAACACGACCGAGGTGTAGAAGAACGAGAAGAAGATGATCAGCAGGGCGTAGAAGACCAGGAACGCCGGGTGGCCGTGCTGCAGCGCGCCCACCACGCCCGGCAGCCACGACAGCCACGCCGGAAGCGTGGTGGTCGAGATGAACTGCATGGCGGTCGTCGGCAACAGCAGCAGGCTGGAGGCGAAGATCGGCGGGATGACCCCCGAGGTGTTGATCTTCAGCGGCATGAACGAGCTTTCGCCGCCGATCATGCGGTTGCCCTGCTGGCGCTTGGGATAGTGGACCAGCAGGCGGCGCTGCGAGCGCTCCATGAACACGATCGACAGGATGGCCGCGACGCAGCCGAACACGATCAGGAACAGCGGGGTGTAGTTGCCCGACGTCTGGGCCTGGACCAGCATCTGCCCCAGGACGATAGGCAGGCGCGCCACGATGCCGGCGAAGATGATCAGGCTGACGCCGTTGCCGACGCCGCGGCTGGTGATCTGCTCACCCAGCCACATCAGGAACAGCGTGCCGCCGGTCAGCGCCACGACCGTCGAAGCCACGAAGAAGGCCGCGCCGATACCGCCGACGACGACACCCGGCTGGGCCTGCAGGCCGAAGGCGATCGACGCCGACTGGACGACGGCCAGCACCACGGCGAAATAGCGGGTGTACTGGTTGAGGGTCTTGCGACCCGCCTCCCCGCCTTCCTTCTTCAGCTTCTCCCACGGCGGATAGATCGAGCCCATCAGCTGCACGATGATCGAGGCGCTGATGTACGGCGTCACGTTCAGCGAGAAGATCGCCATGTGCTGCACGGCGCCGCCCGAGAACAGGTTGAACATGCCGAGCAGGCCGCCGGAGTTGCCGTTGAACAGGCGCTCGAAGGCGACGGCGTCGATGCCGGGGATCGGGATGTAGGTGCCAAGGCGATAGACGATCAGGGCGATGATCGTGAACCAGATACGCTTGTGAAGTTCGGTCGCTTTTTGGAACGACGCGAAATTCATGTTGGCTGCGAGTTGTTCGGCGGCCGAGGCCATTCAGATCCCCACGACTCAAGAGCGCGATGCCGGAAGTGGATACCGCTTTCGGCGGCGACCACGCTCTGAAATTTGGTTTCTCGGACCAGGCTGGCCCGAGGAGAGCGCCACAAATAGGTGAGGCCCGCCGCGATGTCACGGCGAGCCTCGAAAAGAACTGTCATCCCGGCCGAAGCGGAGAGCCGAACCTTCGAAGGTTCCAGCGTCTGCCGCGGTCCCGGCTCGGCCTAGCGGCCGTCCAGGATGACAGCTTTATAGCCTAGGCTTCGGCTTCCGCCTTGACCTTCTTGGTCACGGTGACCGAACCACCGGCGGCCTCGACGGCCTTGATGGCGGCTTCGGTGGCCGAGTAGACGGTCAGCTTCAGCGCGGTCTTGATCTCGCCCTTGCCCAGCAGCTTCACGCCGTCCAGCTCGCGACGGATCACGCCGGCGGCGACCAGGTCAGCGGGAGCCAGTTCGGCGCCGGCCTTGAACTTGCCAGCGGCGACGGCCTGCTCCAGGCGCCACAGGTTCACTTCAGCGAACTCGAGACGGAAGGGGTTGTTGAAGCCGCGCTTAGGCATACGCATGTGCAGCGGCATCTGGCCGCCTTCGAAGCCGGCGATGGCGACGCCCGAGCGCGCCTTCTGGCCCTTCACACCGCGACCGGCGGTCTTGCCCTTGCCCGAACCCGGGCCACGGCCAACGCGCATGCGGCCCTTGGTCGAGCCTTCGCGGGGAGCCAGTTCATTCAGCTTGGTCATATGTGCCTCTCCTTGGAGATCTGCGCCCGGCGGAAGCCGGACTCGGCGTTGAATTTGGACTTCGTCCGATCCGCGACCGGGGTCGCGGCTTCAAACGAAAACCACCCCGGCTTTCACCGGGGTGGCGCTTTCGGCGTCTCGTAGCAGACCTACTCGACGATTTCCAGCAGGTGCGCGACCTTGCGGATCATGCCGCGAACCGACGGGGTGTCTTCCAGCGTGGACACGCGGCCCAGCTTGTTCAGACCCAGACCGGCCAGCGTATCGCGCTGGTCGCTCTTGCGACGGATCGGGCTGCCGGTTTGGCGGACCGTAACGGTTTTAGCTTCAGCCATGACTTAACCCTCGATGGCGTCCGGAGCCGAAGCCCCGTCGGCGCGGCGGCCGAGGATGTCGCCGACCTTCTTGCCGCGCTTGGCGGCGATCTGGCGGGGCGACGATTGAACCTTGAGGGCCTCGAACGTGGCGCGAACCATGTTGTACGGGTTCGAGGAACCCGTCGACTTGGCCACGACGTCCTGGACGCCCAGGGTTTCGAGAACCGCGCGCATCGGACCGCCGGCGATGACGCCGGTGCCGGGAGGCGCCGCGCGCATCATCACCTTGCCGGCGCCCCAACGGCCAGCGCCGTCGTGGTGCAGGGTGCGGGATTCGCGCAGCGGAACGCGGATCA
This sequence comes from Caulobacter sp. Root343, assembly GCF_001425745.1. Classification (GTDB taxonomy): domain Bacteria; phylum Pseudomonadota; class Alphaproteobacteria; order Caulobacterales; family Caulobacteraceae; genus Caulobacter. Next base: position 1,253,222 of record NZ_LMDF01000007.1, read on the forward strand.
TCGTCTTCTTGGCTTCTTCGGTCGCCTTGCGGATGGCTTCCGGCACTTCACGCGCCTTGCCATGACCGAAGCCGACGCGGCCCTTTTGGTCGCCGACGACCATCAGAGCGGCGAAGCTGAAGCGACGGCCACCTTTCACGGTGGCGGCGACGCGGTTGATGTGGACGAGCTTTTCGACGATGTCGCTGTCGACCCGCTCTTCGGGGGCGTTGCGGTCGCGACGGTCCCGGCGTTGACCGCCTTCACCGCGCTGTTGTTCACCACGAGCCATTTCGTTTCCCTTAGAAGTTCAGGCCGGCTTCGCGCGCGGCGTCGGCCAGGGCTTTCACCCGGCCGTGAAAGATGTAGCCACCACGATCGAAGACGACGTCCTTGACGCCCTTTTCGATGGCGCGCTCGGCGACGAGCTTGCCCACAACGGCAGCGGCATCCTTGTCCGCGCCCTTGCCTTCGGCTTCCAGAGTGGAGGCCGACGCCAGGGTCACGCCGCGTTCATCATCGATGACCTGGGCGTAGATGTTCTTGGACGAGCGGAAGACCGACAGGCGCGGACGACCGTTGGCCAAGCTCTTGAGGCGGGTGCGAACGCGCTGAGCGCGCTTGGCCGCCGATTCACGAGGAGAGAGCGCCATGGCTTACTTCTTCTTGCCTTCCTTGCGGCGAACCTTCTCGCCAGCATAACGCACGCCCTTGCCCTTGTACGGCTCGGGGGGACGAATGCGGCGGATCTTCGCGGCAATCTCGCCAACCGCCTGCTTGTCGATGCCGGCGATCTTGATTTCGGTCTGCTTCGGCACCGCGAAGCTGACGCCGGCCGGAGCCTCGACGTCCACATCATGGCTGAAGCCGAGCTGGAGGCTCAGGGCGGTGCCCTTCATGGCCGCGCGGTAACCAACGCCGACCAGTTCGAGGCTTTCCTCGAACCCGACGGTGACACCGTGCACCATGTTGGCCACCAGCGTGCGGGACAGACCCCACATGCCCTTGGCGCGCTTCGAGTCGACGCGCGGAGTCAGCAGGAGCTCGGAGCCCTCTTGCTTGACTTCGACTTCGTCGGCGATCGTCCACGACAACTGACCCTTGGGGCCCTTTACCGTGACCGTCTGACCGTCGAGCGTCAGGGTGACGCCCGAGGGGATTGCGACGGCTTTCTTACCGATACGTGACATGCTCTTTCCCTCCCGCGCCTAGTAGACGCGGCAGAGGACTTCGCCGCCGACATTAGCGTCGCGTGCAGCGGTGTCCGACATGACGCCCTTCGGCGTCGAAAGGATCGAGATGCCCAGGCCGTTCTTGATCGGCTTCAGGTCCTTGATCGACGAATAGACGCGACGGCCAGGCTTGGACACGCGGCTAATCTCGGCGATCACGGGCTCACCGTCGAAGTACTTGAGCTCGATCTCGAATTCGGGGAACGCACCGGGCTTCTCGATCAGCGAGTAGCCACGGATGTAGCCTTCGTCGGCCAGCACGTCGAGGACGCGAGCGCGCAGCTTGGAAGCCGGCGTCGAGACCTTGTTGCGCTTGCGCGTGGCGGCGTTCTTGATGCGAGCGATCATATCGCTCAGGGGATCGTTCATCGACATCTGATCGTCCTTACCAGCTCGACTTGACGAGGCCGGGGATCTGACCCTGCGAACCCAGTTCGCGGAGCGCGATACGGCTCATCTTAAGCTTGCGGTAGTAGGCGCGCGGACGGCCCGTGACTTCGCAGCGGTTGCGGATGCGGATCGCCGAGCTGCTGCGGGGCAGCTTGGCGAGCTTGAGGCGAGCCTCGAAGCGTTCCTCGAGCGGCAGGCTCTCGTCGTTGGCGGTCGCCTTGAGCGCGGCGCGCTTCTCGGCGAACTTCTTGACGAGGGCCTTGACGGCTTCGTTGCGGTTGACGGCGCTTTTCTTGGCCATGGTTTGTTTTCCCTTCCCGCTCTCTTAGTTGACGAACGGGAACTGGAATTCCTTCAGGAGAGCCTTGGCTTCCTGGTCGGAGTTCGCAGTGGTGCAGACGATGATGTCCATGCCCCAGACCTGTTCGATCTGGTCATAGTTGATTTCCGGGAACACCAGGTGCTCCTTCAGGCCCATGGCGTAGTTGCCACGGCCGTCGAAGCTCTTGCCGTTCAGGCCGCGGAAGTCCTTCACGCGCGGCAGCGCGATCGTGACCAGACGGTCCAGGAACTCGTACATCCGGTCCTTGCGAAGGGTGACCTTCGCGCCGACCACCATGCCTTCGCGCAGCTTGAAGCCGGCGATCGACTTGCGGGCCTTGGTGGCGACGGGCTTTTGGCCGGCGATCGCCTGCAGGTCCTTCAGAGCGGTCTGGGCCTTCTTGGAGTCGGCCACGGCCTCGCCGATACCCATGTTCAGGACGATCTTGTCCAGCTTGGGGATCTGCATCTCGTTGGTGTAACCGAACTGTTCCTTCATCGCGGCGCGGATGCGCTCGCGATATTCGGACTTCAGCCGGGGCTCGTAAGCTTGATCAGCCATTGATCACCTCGCCGGTCGTCTTGGCGACACGCACCTTCTTGTCGCCTTCGATCTTGAAGCCGACGCGGGTGGGCTTGCCCTTGGAATCGACGATCGCCACGTTCGAGACGTGCAGCGCCGCTTCCTTTTGCTTGATGCCGCCCTGGGGGTCGGCTTGGGTGGCCTTGGTGTGACGCGAAACCATGTTCACGCCTTCCACGACGACCCGGCTATCCTTCGGCAGAACCTTGGACACGGTGCCTTGGCGGCCCTTGTCCTTGCCGGCCAGAACGACGACGCGGTCGCCCTTCTTGATCTTAGCGGACATTACAGCACCTCCGGAGCGAGGGAGATGATCTTCATGTGGTTCTTGGCGCGCAGTTCACGGGGAACCGGGCCGAAGATCCGCGTGCCGACCGGCTCGCTCTGCTTATTCACGATGACCGCGGCGTTCTTATCGAAGCGGATGACCGAGCCATCCTTGCGCTTCAGATTTTGATTCACGCGAACGACGACGGCGCGAAGCACGTCACCCTTCTTCACACGGCCACGCGGGATGGCTTCCTTGACGGAGACGACGATGACGTCGCCCACGCTGGCGTAGCGACGGCCTGCGCCGCCCAACACCTTGATGCACATGACCCGGCGAGCGCCAGAGTTGTCAGCGACTTCCAGGTTAGTTTGCATCTGGATCATGGTCTAAACCTTCCAGATTAAGCCGAAGCCTTGGGAAGTGCTTCCCAGGTCTTCAGCTTGGACTTCGGAGCGCACTCGACAATGCGAATAGCTTCGCCGGCCTTGTACGCGTTGGCTTCGTCGTGCGCGTGGTACTTCTTCGACTGACGCACGATCTTCTTCAGGATCGGGTGAACGATAGTCCGTTCCACCTTCACCACGACGGTCTTATCGCCCTTGTCGGAGACGACGACCCCTTCGAGGATACGCTTGGGCATATCGTTCTCCTTAAGCCGCGGCCTTGGCGCGCAGCACGGTCTTGATCCGCGCGATATCCTTGCGGATCTCGTTGACGCGGTGGGTCTTCTCGACCTGGCCCGTGGCGGCCTGGAAGCGCAGATTGAACTGCTCCTTCTTCAGGCTGATCAGGGTGTCGGCCAGCTGGTCGGGGGTCAGGCCCCGGATGTCAGCGATCTTCATGAGCCTCAGGCCTCCTGGGCCACACCCGCATCGATGCGGGTGACAACACGGGTGCGGATCGGCAGCTTGGCGGCGCCCAGGCGGAGCGCTTCACGCGCGATATCGTCCGGCACGCCGTCGATTTCGAACATGATGCGGCCCGGAGCCACGCGGGCGGCCCAGTAATCCACGGCGCCTTTACCCTTACCCATCCGGACTTCCGCCGGCTTGCCGGTGACCGGCACGTCCGGGAAGATACGGATCCAGACGCGGCCTTGACGCTTCATCTGGCGGGTAATGGCGCGACGGGCGGCTTCGATTTGACGGGCCGTGATGCGCTCCGGCTCGACGGCCTTCAGGCCGTACGAACCGAAGTTCAGCAGGGTGCCGCCCTTCGAAGTGCCGTGGATGCGGCCCTTGAACTGCTTGCGGAATTTAGTCTTCTTAGGAGACAGCATGGCGATCTAATCCTTACCCGCGATCGCGACGGCCGCGGTCGCCCCGGTCGGGACGATCGCCGCGCTCACGTCCGCCACCTTCGCCGGCCGGGCCGGACTCGGTGGCCAGACGCTTGTCCAGCGCCATCGGATCATGCTCCAGCACTTCGCCTTTGAAGATCCAGGTCTTCACGCCGATGATGCCGTAGGTGGTCTTGGCTTCGGCGAAACCGAAGTCGATGTCGGCGCGCAGGGTGTGCAGCGGCACGCGACCTTCGCGATACCACTCCATCCGAGCGATTTCAGCGCCGCCGAGGCGACCCGAGACGTTGATCCGGATGCCCTTGGCGCCGAGGCGCACGGCCGACTGGATCGAACGCTTCATGGCGCGACGGAAGGCGATACGGCGTTCCAGCTGCTGAGCGATCGACTCGGCCACCAGTTGAGCGTCGGTTTCCGGCTTGCGGATCTCGACGATGTTCAGGTGGACTTCGCCCTCGGTCATGATCGACAGATCCTTGCGGAGCTTGTCGATGTCAGCGCCCTTCTTGCCGATGATGACGCCCGGACGGGCGGCATAGATCGTCACGCGGCACTTCTTGTGCGGACGCTCGATGATGATGCGCGAGACACCAGCTTGGTACAGGCGCTTCTTCAGGGCGGTCCGGACCGCGAGGTCCTGGTGCAGCAGCTTGCCGTACTGGGGACCGTCGGCGAACCAACGGCTGTCCCAGGTGCGGTTGACGCCGAGCCGCAGCCCGACCGGATTGACTTTCTGACCCATTAGGCGGCCTCACCCAGTTCGCGGACCACGATCGTGATCTCGGAGAACGGCTTCTCAACGCGCGTCGCGCGACCGCGAGCGCGGGGCGAGAAACGCTTCATGATCAGGTTCTTGCCCACATAGGCCTCGGCGACGACCAGGGAGTCGATGTCGAGGTTGTGGTTGTTCTCGGCGTTGGAGATGGCCGAGTACAGCGCCTTGCGGACGTCCTGGGCGATACGCTTGTGGCTGAATTCGAGCTCGTTGAGAGCGCGCTGGACGTTCAGGCCACGGATGGACTGAGCGACCAGGTTCAGCTTGCGAGCGCTGGTGCGCAAGGTGCGAACCTTGCACATCGCTTCGTTGGCCGGCAGGCGGCGAGGTTGTTTAGCTTGGCTCATGGCCTACTTCCTCTTCGCCTTCTTGTCGGCGGCGTGGCCGGGGAAGTTACGGGTCGGAGCGAACTCGCCGAACTTCATGCCGACCATGTCTTCCGACACGGAGACGGGGACGTGCTTCTGGCCGTTGTGGACGCCGAAGGTCAGGCCGACGAATTGCGGCATGATCGTCGAGCGACGCGACCAGGTCTTGATGACGTCCTTGCGGCCCGACGACAATGCGGCGTCGGCCTTCTTCAGGAGGTACCCGTCGACAAACGGGCCTTTCCAGACGGAGCGGGTCATGGCTTAGCGGCCCTTCTTCGCTTTGTGGCGCGAACGGATGATGAACTTGTCCGTGGCCTTGTTGACGCGGGTCTTGGCGCCCTTGGTCGGCTTACCAGCCGGGGTCACCGGATGGCGGCCGCCCGAGGTGCGACCTTCACCACCACCGTGGGGGTGGTCGACCGGGTTCATGGCGACACCGCGGACGTGCGGGCGACGGCCCATGTGACGAGAACGACCGGCTTTGCCGAGGTTCTGGTTCATGTGGTCGGGGTTCGAAACGGCGCCGACGGTGGCCATGCACGTATCGAGCACCATGCGCAGTTCGCCCGAGTTCAGGCGGATCTGGGCGTAGCCGGCGTCACGGCCGACCAGCTGGGCGTAGGCGCCAGCCGAACGGGCGATCTGACCACCCTTGGCGGGCTTCAGCTCGATATTGTGGATGATCGTACCGATCGGCAGCGTGCGCAGCGGCGAGGCGTTGCCCGGCTTCACGTCGACCTTCTCGGCGGTGACGACTTCGTCACCGGCCTTCAGGCGTTGCGGGGCCAGGATGTAGGCCAGCTCGCCGTCGCTCTGATACTTGATCAGGGCGATGAACGCGGTGCGGTTCGGATCGTACTCGAGGCGAACGACCGTGGCCGTGCCTTGCTTACGACGCTTGAAGTCGACCAGACGGTACAGGCGCTTGGCGCCGCCGCCGCGGAAACGGACCGCGATACGGCCATTGCCGCCGCGACCGCCCGACTTGGTCAGACCTTCGACCAGCTTCTTTTCCGGGCGGCCCTTGTGGAGCTCGCTGCGGTCGATCAGCACCAGGCCGCGCTGGCCCGGGCTGGTCGGATTAAAGTGCTTCAAGGCCATCTCTTAGAGCCCCGTCGTGATGTCGATCGACTGGCCTTCGGCCAGCGTCACGATCGCTTTCTTGACGTCGGAACGGTGTCCGACGATGCCGCGGAAGCGCTTGGTCTTGCCCTTGGTCACGATGGTGTTGACCTTGGTCACCTTGACCTTGAACAGCTCTTCGACGGCGGCGGCGATTTCGTCCTTCGTCGCGTCGTTGGCCACCTTGAAGACAACCTTGTTCTGCTCCGAGAGCAGGGTCGTCTTTTCGGTGATCACCGGCGACAGGATCGTGTCGTAGTGGCGAGCGGTGGCGGCCATTAGGCGGCTTCCTTCTCAGCGAAACGAGCCGAGATCGCCACGATCGCGTCCTTGGTCAGGACGAGCGTTTGGCGACGCAGCACGTCGTAGACGTTCAGGCCGGCGTTCGGCAGGACGTCGACGTTCGGAATGTTGCGGGCGGCGAGCTTGAAGTTCGCGTCCACTTCCGGACCGGCGATGACCAGAGCGTTCTTCAGGCCGATCTTGTCGAAGGTGGCGCGCAGGGCGGCCGTCTTCGCTTCGGTCAGAACCACGCTGTCCAGCACGACCAGCGAGCCGGCCTTGGCCTTCGACGACAGGGCGTGACGCAGAGCCAGAGCCCGGATCTTCTTGGGAAGATCGAAGGCGTGGCTGCGGACGACCGGGCCGTGAGCCTTGGCGCCGCCGACGAACTGAGCCGCACGGCGCGAACCGTGACGAGCGCCGCCGGTGCCCTTCTGCTTGTACATCTTCTTGCTCGTACGAGAGACCTCGTTACGAACCTGAATCTTGTGGTTGCCCGAGCGGCGCTTGGCCAGCTGCCAGGTCACGACGCGTTGAAGGATGTCGCCACGGATTTCGTCGATGCCAAAGATGGCGTCGTCGAGATCCACGGAACCGGCCTTCGCGCCGTCAAGCTTGATGACGTCGAGTTTCATTAGCCTTCGCCCTCTTCGGTCGTAGCCGCGGGGGCCTCTTCAGCGGGGGTTTCAGCAGCGGCGGCAGCCGGAGCTTGGCCAGCCTTGCGGAAAGCGCCCGGACGCGGGAGGTCGGCCGGAGCGGCCTTCTTCACGGCGTCGCGGATCTTCACGTAGCTGCCTTCGTGGCCCGGGACAGCGCCCTTGATCAGGATCAGGCCGCGTTCGACGTCGACCTTCCAGACCGTCACGTTCAAGGTGGTGACGGTTTCCTGACCCAGGTGACCCGCCATCTTCTTGCCCGGGAACGTACGGCCCGGATCCTGGCGGTTGCCGGTCGAGCCGTGCGAACGGTGCGAGACCGAAACACCGTGGGTGGCGCGCAGACCAGCGAAGTTCCAGCGCTTCATGGCGCCGGCGAAGCCCTTACCGACGGTCACGCCTTGAATGTCGACCTTCTGGCCGGGGACGAAGTGGTCGGCCGTGAACTCGGCGCCGACTTCGATCAAGGCGTTCTCTTCGACACGGAACTCGGCGACGACGCGCTTCGGCTCGACGGCCGCCTTCGCGAAGTGACCGCGCATGCCCTTGGAGGTGTTCTTGGCCTTCTTGGCGCCGGCGCCCAGTTGCAGGGCGGTGTAGCCGTCCTTGTCAACGGTGCGTTGAGCCGTGACCTGGCAACCGTCGAGCGACAAGACGGTGACCGGCACGTGCTGGCCAGCTTCGTCGAAGAAGCGGGTCATGCCCAGCTTCTTGGCGATCAGACCGGTGCGTTGGGTGGGGAGAGTCATAAGCGAGGCCCTCCTTACAGCTTGATTTCGACGTCAACGCCGGCCGACAGGTCGAGCTTCATCAGCGCGTCCACGGTCTGCGGAGTCGGGTCAACGATGTCGAGAACGCGCTTATGCGTACGGATCTCGAACTGCTCGCGCGACTTCTTGTCGACGTGCGGCGAGCGGTTGACGGTGAATTTCTCGATAAGCGTGGGCAGGGGGATCGGTCCCCGTACCGTCGCACCAGTGCGCTTGGCCGTGTTCACGATCTCGCGCGTGGAATGATCCAACACGCGGTGATCAAAGGCCTTGAGCCGGATGCGGATGTTCTGACGATCCATATCGCTCGGTTTCCTAGTGGGCTGCGCCCGCGTCTCGAACCATTTCAAAGACCAACTCGAACTCCCGAGAGAGCTCGTACGCAGCGTCCGCAAAACAAAATACCCCTGCGGTCGCCCGCCGGGGTGGTTGTCCAGATATTGCGCCACCCACTCGAAAGAAGGCTGAAGGCGCTATGTCCGGGCGTCTCGCGAACCGCGTTTGAGCCCGAGAGCTCACAGCCGGTCCAACAGAGGCGCGCTTGTACGTTCCAGAATCGGTTTCGTCAAGCGCTGTGTCCGGCTCATCTCGTCCTTGAGGAACGCGAGTCGCCGGGCCGGTTCTGAATAGGCGCCCTGCCCGGTTCGCGCAAGGCCCATGAAAACATAACGCCGGTCTCGTTTTAACGCTTTCGGCCAGATTACTAGCAAGAACGTGCGCCCGCTTGCGCGTAGGTGAAAACCTCGCCCGCGCAAGTGTCGCAAAATTGCATTATTCGCCCGCCAAGCGCCGCCGCTGGTCTTGAGCAGGTCCCCGAACCTCCATAGATGCCGCCCCTCCCCGGCGGACTGGGCGGCCCTCCCCCCAACAACGACCGCCCAGCCAGCCGGAGGAGCCACTGTTGTGTTGTGTAAGGGGATAGACCCAATGAATACGAAGCTCTTCGCCACCGCCGCCCTGGTCGCCGCCGCCATCTCGGCCCCGGCCTTCGCGCAAAACGTCGGCTCGGTCGGCGCCGCCGTGAACTACACCGACCTGAACACCCGCCTCGGCGGCGCGGACGGCACCTCGGCCGTCCTCGACGGTTCGGTCGCCATCCCGCTGCAAGGCGCCTGGACCGTGACCGCCAACGGCGACGTCTCGATCTCGGACAACGACCTGTCGGACGAAACCGTCGCCTCGGGCGCCGTCCACCTGACGACCAAGCTGGGCGATACCGTCCGCGTCGGCGGCTTCACCGCCCTGTCGCGTCCGTCGAATGACACCCTCTGGGCCGTCGGCGCCGAAGCTCAGAAGTACCTGGACAAGGTCACCCTGACGGGCCTGGTCGCCTACGGCCAGTCGAACGACCTGGACGCCGACCTGTACTCGGTCCGCGGTGAAGCCCGCTACTTCGTATCGGACAACTTCCGCCTGAACGCCGGCGCCGGCTGGTCGCGCATCGACACCAACGTCAATGCCGACCTGTGGGACGTGAATGCCGGCGGCGAATACAAGTTCGCCAATAGCGGCTGGTCGACCTTCGCCAAGTACACTCACGCGGAATCGAAGGACCTGGCCAAGCTGAACTCGGACGCCGTGAAGGTCGGCTTCCGCTACACGTTCGGCGGCAGCCTGAAGGACCGCGATCGCGCCGGGGCCGACCTGGCCACGGCCGGCGACCTGTTCGGCTTCGGCGTCCGCTAAGGATCGCCGAACCGCCCGGTTCGACATGAAGAAGGCCCCGGGAGCGATCCCGGGGCCTTCACTCTTATATATAGAGTGTGTCGCGTCGGCCTATTGGCCGATGATCACGTCGCCCGAGCCGGCCACGTGCTTCTTGACTGGGCCGTTGACCTTGGCGATGCGCACGTCGCCCGAGCCGGCCACCGAGACGTCGACCTCGTCGGCCTCGCCATTGAAGGCCACGTCGCCCGAGCCCATCACACTGACATCGACCATGCGGCTGCGGCCGCCCGCGACGGTGATGTTGCCCGAGCCGGCGATGTTGCCGTCCAGCTTGCCGGCGATGCTGGCGACCGAGACGTCGCCCGAACCGGCGATATTGACCTCGAGGTCGCCCGCGACGGCCTGGGTCGAGACGTCGCCCGAGCCGGCGATGCTGATCTCGGCCACACCGGCCGAGCCGGTCTTGGTGTCGCCCGAGCCTGCCTGGGCCACTTCCAGCTTGCCCTTGGTGTTGGCGATCGTCCAATCACCGCAGCCGGCGTTGCCCAGCTTCACGCTGTCCGAGCGGCCGATGTCGCCAAACACCGCGCCGCCGGCCTGGACCTTGGCGTCCATCGGCACGCGCACCGCGATCTGCGGGAAGTTGTCGTACGAGACCTCACCGACGCCGCGGACCTTGACCCAGATCTTGCCGTTGCGGCTATTGCAGCCGTTGATCTTGTTCATGCGCAGGTCGCCGTCGACGATCACCTCGTCTCCGTTCTGGCGCACCTCCAGCGGCAGGCTGGGATTGGTGGTCAGGAACTCGACCTTCACGTCCGAGCGGTTCTCGGGGATGACCACGACGCGCGCGACGGCGTCCTTGATTTTCACGGAGGGGGCGGCCGAGGCGGCGCTGGCGGCGGACACGGCGGCGGCCACGAGGGCCAGGGTGGTCAGAGCGCGCATCGGTTTCTCCCGTCGGATGCGTGTAATTCGATGAGGAGAAGCTAGCGACGGTTCGCCCAACCTTCGACTTAATTCGTGGTCATGACCCAGAAGTCATGGAACGGCGGTCGCTTAGCCAACCGCGACGACCTCCCAAAAGTTAGGCGCGCCACGCAGCCTGATGCTTGCGCAGCCGCACCGGAGCCGACTTGTAGGCCGGCGTGCCCGAGCGCTGGTCGTGGTCATCCAGGGCGATCACCACATTGGTCTCGGGATAGTAGGCCGCCAGGCATCCCGGTGGGATGTCGCGCGCCACCACGGTGAAGGCCCGCACCAGGCGCTCGCCCGTTTCGTCGAAGGCCGCGCCCAGGTCGACCAGGTCCCCCTGCTCCAGCCCCAGCCGGGCCAGGTCGTCCGGATTGGCGAAGATCACGTCGCGGCGGCCGAACACCCCGCGATAGCGGTCGTTGTCGCCGTAGATCGTGGTGTTGTACTGGTCGTGGCTGCGCAGGGTGGTCAGGATCATCACGTCCGGATCGCCCCGGCGCGGATCGCCGGCCTTGGGCGCATGGACGATGAAGTTGGCCTTGCCCGTCGCCGTCTTCCAGATCCGGTCGGAGGGTCCGACGGGCAGGCGGAAGCCGCCCGGGACACGGATCTTGTCGTTGTAGTCGTCGAACGCGCCGGGGAAGACCCGGGCGATCAGCGCCCGAACCGCGTCGTAATCGTTCGCCAAGCCCGGCCAGTCGATCAGCGGATCCTCGCCAAACACCGCCGCGGCGATCCCCGCCACGATGGCGGGCTCGGACAGCAGGTGCTGGGAGGCCGGCGGATTGAGGCCGCGCGAGGCGTGGACCATCGACATCGAGTCCTCGACCGTCACCGACTGGCGCACCCCGGCCCGCACGTCCAGCTCGGTGCGACCCAGGCACGGCAGCAGGATCGCCGCCTTGCCGACCAGCAGGTGGGTGCGGTTGGGCTTGGTCGCGACGTGGACGGCCAGGTCCAGCTTGCGCATGGCCGCGAAGGTCCGCACCGGGTCCGGCGCGGCCACGGCGAAATTGCCGCCCAGGCCGACGAAGACCTTGGCCTCGCCCCGCTCGATCGCCGCGATCGCCTCGACCACCGTGTGGCCGTGGGCGCGCGGCGGCTCGAAACCGAACACGTCTCTTATAGAGTCCAGCATCGCCGCCGACGGCTTCTCGGCGATCCCGACCGTGCGGGCGCCCTGGACGTTGGAGTGGCCGCGAAGCGGACAGATCCCCGCCCCCGGCCGGCCGATGTTGCCCTTCAGCAGCAGCAGGTTGACCAGCTGCTGCACCGCGCCGGAGCTGTCGCGGTGCTGGGTTAGGCCCATGCCGTAGCAGAGGATCGCCGCCTTGGCCTTGGCGTAGGTCGCCGCCGCCTCCTCTATCCGCGCTTGCGGCAAGCCGCAGCCCGCCTCGATGTCAGCCCAGTCCAGCGCCTCGACGAACGCCGCGAGGCCTTCGAATCCGGCGGTGTGCTCTTCGATGAAGGCGTGATCCAGCACGCCGCCATCGCGCGCCTCCATCGCCAGCAGCGCCTTCATCATGCCCTGCACGAACATCGCGTCGCCGCCGATGGTCAGCTGGTAATAGGCCGAGGCGATCGGGGTCGAGGTCAGGGTCGCCATCTCGACCGGATCTTGCGGCGAGGCGAACTTCTCCAGCGCCCGCTCCTTCAGCGGATTGAAGGCCAGGATCGTCGCGCCGCGCCGGCTGGCCTCGCGCAGGGTGGCCATCATCCGCGGATGGTTGGTGCCGGGATTGTGCCCGAAGCACAGGATCAGGTCGGCGTGGTCGAAGTCCTCGAGGGTCACCGAACCCTTGCCCAGGCCGATCGAGTCCGGCAGGCCGACGCTGGTCGGCTCGTGACACATGTTCGAGCAGTCGGGGAAATTGTTGGTCCCGAACCGCCGCGCCATCAGCTGGTAGAGGAACGCCGCCTCGTTGCTGGCCCGACCCGAGGCGTAGAATTCGGCCTGGTTGGGATCGTCCAGCGCCTTCAACCCCGCCGCCGTCCGCGCGAAGGCCTCGTCCCAGGTAATGGCCTTGTAGCGATCGTCGGCCGGATCGTAGGCCATCGGCTCGGTCAGCCGGCCCAGGTCCTCGATCTGATGGTCGCTCCAGCTCAGCAGCTCGCTGATCGTATGCCGGGCGAAAACCTCGGGCGTGGCCCGCTTGGTCGTCGCCTCCCAGGCCACGGCCTTGGCCCCGTTCTCGCAGAACTCGAAGGACGAGGTGTGCTTGGGGTCGGGCCAGGCGCAGCCGGGGCAGTCGAAGCCCTCGGGCTGGTTGGCCCGCATCAGGGTCTTGCCGCCCTCGATCACCGTTTCCTGGTCGGCCAGGGCGCCGGCTACCGCCTTAAGCGCGCCCCAGCCGCCGGCGGGCTGGTGATAGGGCCGGACGCCCTGAACCTTGGCGCTGGGGACCTTGTCGCTCGCCATCAGGCCGGTTCCATTTCGGATTCCAGGAGTCGCTCGCCGCCGGCGAACACCGCATGGCCGTCGGCGCGGGCCAGGGCGACCAGGGTCAGGTTGGCCTCTTCGGCCTTGGCGATGGCCAGCTCGGTCGGCGCCGAGACCGCCACCAGGATCGGGCAGCCCATCCGCGCGGCCTTCTCGACCATCTCGAACGAGCAGCGGCTGGTGACGACGACGAAGCCCCTCGCCGCGTCGATCCCCTCGCGGGCCATGGCCCCGGCCAGCTTGTCGAGCGCGTTGTGTCGGCCGACGTCCTCGCGGACCCGGACCAGCGCGCCGTCCGCGTCGAAGAAGGCGGCCGCGTGGGTGGCGCGGGTCAAGCGGCCCAGCGCTTGCCGCTCCTCCAGCGCCGCCAGGGCGCGGGGTATGGCCTCGTGCGCGATCCGGACGCCCGCGCCTAGCACCGGCAGCGGCCGCACCGCGTCGGCCAGGCGCTGCACACCGCAGAGCCCGCAGCTGGAGCGGCCTTCGAGATTGCGCGGCCGAGCCTTGCGGGTGACCGCGCCGGGCGCCAGGCGGATGTCGACCAGAACGCCCTGCTCTTCTTCCTTGGCGGTGATTTCCAGCACGTCGGCGGCCGTGGCGATCGCCTCGGTGATCACGAACCCCAGGGCCAGGTCTTCGAGATGCTCGGGCGTGGCCATCAGCACCGTATGGGGACGACCATCGAACGACAGGCCCACGGCGGTCTCGCGCGGCAGGTCCCGCGAAAGCGATTCCGGGGAGCGTCCGGCGCGCCATTGCACGGCGGGACGACGGGTGGCGGGGGAACGCGACATGGTCATGAGCTTACGCCTTGGGCGCCAGGCGGTACAACCGATGACGCCAAGGCGGGAAAGTTCAAAACCTTCATCGTTGGACGGGTGACCGGCGCGCGTTCCTGGAGCAATCTCCCACCCATGGCAGGCACAACCTTCGACACCCGACGCGCCCAGATGTTTCCCCGGCTGGAACCGGCCGAGATCGACCGCCTGCGCCGTTTCGGCCAGGTGATCCACGCCGAGGCCGGCGCGGCCCTGGCCACCTCCGGCGTTCCCTCGCCCGGCCTGTTCGTGACTCTGGCCGGGCGGGTGGCGATCAGCCGCCGCGACGCCCACAACGACAGCCAGCCGATCGTCGAGCACGCCGCCGGCCAGTTCATCGGCGAGATCGCCCAGCTGTCGGGCCGCCCCTCCCTGGTCGACGTCACCGCCATCAGCGACGTCGAGGCCCTGCTGATCGCCCCCGAACGGCTGCGCGCCGTGCTGGTCGCCGAGGCGGAACTGGGCGAGCGGATCATGCGCGCCCTGATCCTGCGTCGGGTCAGCCTGATCGAGACCGGGGCCGGCGGCCCGATCATCGTCGGCCGCGCCGCCGATTCCGAGGTCATCCGCCTGTCCGGCTTCCTGGCCCGCAACGGCCATCCCTATCAGCACCTGGATCCCGACGCGGTCGAGTGCGCCAAGGTGCTGATCCAGCGCTTCGAGGTCGACGACAGCGAGCTGCCGATCGTCCTGTGCCCCGACGGAACCCTGCTGCGCCAGCCGACCAACTATCAGCTGGGCCGCTGCATCGGCCTGGTGGGCCCGATCGACTCGGACCGCCTCTATGACGTGGCCGTGGTCGGGGCCGGGCCCGCGGGCCTGGCCACCGCCGTCTACGCCGCGTCCGAGGGCCTGTCGGTGCTGGTGCTGGACACCCGCGCGTTCGGCGGCCAGGCCGGGGCCTCGGCGCGGATCGAGAACTATCTCGGCTTCCCCACGGGGATTTCGGGCATGGCCCTGATGGGCCGCGCCTACGGCCAGGCCCAGAAGTTCGGGGCCGAGCTGGCCATCCCCGACGAGGTCGCCTCGCTGGACTGCGAGGAAGGCTCGCACCGCTATCGCCTGAAGCTGGCCAGCGGCGAGAGCGCCCAGGCCAAGACCGTGGTGATCGCCAGCGGCGCCCGCTATCGCCGGCTGGAGGTCGAGAACCTCGACCGCTTCGAGGGGGCCTGCGTCCACTACTGGGCCTCGCCGCTGGAGGCCAAGCTGTGCGCCGGCCAGGAGGTCGCGCTCGTCGGGGCCGGCAACTCGGCGGGCCAGGCGGCGGTCTATCTGGCCAGCCAGGTCAAGAAGGTCTGGATGATCGTGCGCGGCGAGAGCCTGGCGGCGACCATGTCGCGCTACCTGATCGAACGGATCGAGAGCACGTCGAACATCGAGGTGGTGGTCAAGAGCGAGGTGATCGACCTCGAGGGCGACGCCCCTGATGGCAAGGGCGGCCAGCTGTCGGCCGTGCGCTGGCGCGGTCCGGGCGGGCTGGAGACCACCCAGGCGATCAGCCACCTCTTCCTGTTCATCGGCGCCGCGCCCAACACAGCCTGGCTGGCCCACTGCCGGGTCGAGCTGGACAACCACGGCTTCGTGCGCACCGGGGCCGATCTGGCCCCGGGCCATCCGCTGCTGCAGACCAGCCGCAAGGGCGTGTTCGCGATCGGCGACGCCCGCGCCGGCTCGGTCAAGCGGGTGGCCGCCGCCGTCGGCGAAGGCGCCCAGGCCGTCGCCGCCATCCACGCCTATCTGGCCGACGCGTAAGGATCTCCGATGAGCTGCATGCACGGCGACGCCATCCGCCTGGTCACGCCCAGCGCCAAGGGCTGCGAGGAGTGCCTGAAGACCGGCGGCTGGTGGGTCCACCTGCGCCTGTGCCGCACCTGCGGCCACGTCGGCTGCTGCGACGACAGCCCCTCCAAGCACGCCACGGCCCACTTCCGCGCCACCAAGCACCCGATCATCGAAGGCTACGACCCGCCCGAGGGCTGGGGCTGGTGCTTCATCGACGAGGAGTTCGTCGAGCTGCCGGACCAGACGGCGCAGGTCGGGCCGATCCCGAGATTCGTCGAAGGCTAAGGCGCGGAGCGGGGGATACAGGCCGCCAATTCCCGTAGTCACTCCCAAAATCCCTCTCTCTGAGAGAGAGGGAGGGGCCCACGCGAAGCGTGGGAGGGTGAGTGGTTACACCCTCACAGGACAGAGCACCCCGCCTCCCGACCTCCCCGGCGAAAGCCGGGGCCCAGCTCGAACCCACGGGGCGTCACGCGGATGGCGCGGTGCGAGGGCGCGTCAGCCCCAGCCTCTCCGGATGGATCTGGGCCCCGGCCTTCGCCGGGGAGGTCGGCGTTTTGGAGAGCGAACCCATTGTCTCGGATTTCCCGGCCAGCGGTGAAACCACTCACCCTCCTACCGCTTCGCGGCGGGCCCCTCCCTCTCTCTGAGAGAGAGGGTTTTCGCGGGCGATCGGCGAGCGCCTGGGGAACTTCCAAGAACCTCCAAGAACTCCGCCGGATCCGATCACTTCGCGCCGGGCAATTTGATTCCCAGCAGGATCAGCCGGTCGCCGGTAATCCCGAACCAGTGCGGTACGCCCGCGGGGATCAGGATGACGTCGCCCGGGCCGAGCGGCCGTGTCGCGCCGCCCTCGATCCGACTTCCCTCGACCAAGCTGGCATTCTTGGCGTTTGAATCGGCCATGACGCCGCCGGAAATGAGCGTGCCCGCCCCTTCCAACACGATTGCGTATTCCGCTTCGGCGGGGTGAACGGCGGGGCGGCCCGGCTTCTTCCATATTTCGATCGCCGCCACGGTCGCGCCGTCGCGGACCAAGGGGCGCCACATGAACCCCTGATCGGGCTTCATCTCGGCGAGCATCTGCCGTAGCTGAGCTTGGACATCCGCGCCGCTCGCGAAACCGGACCGGTCGGCCGCCTGAGCGGGGCTCGTCTGCGCGGAAGCGGGGGCGACGCCTGACGCGACGGCGAGGAGGAGTAACGTCGCACAGATCGCGAAGGCTCTAGCCATTGTCTTCACCGCAGCTCTCCTGGGTCGTGAACCGTAAACGCGAATGATCGCTCCCTCCGCCCGAGACTTGGGAAGGCCGGCGCGGAGTCATGCGGCAACGTGCCAGCGAAACCACCGATGGACGAGGCTCAAAAAGCAAAAGGCCCCGGAGTTTCCTCCGGGGCCTTCGCATTGTCAGCCGAAGCTAGATCGTCGAGGATTACTCGACGATTTTCGCCCGTCAGAAGCGCATGCGCTTCTGACCGCTAAGCATGGTCGTGAAAATCGTTATTCAACGATTTTCGCGACGACGCCGGCGCCGACGGTGCGGCCGCCTTCACGGATGGCGAAGCGCAGCTTCTCTTCCATGGCGATCGGGGTGATCAGCTCGACGTCCAGCTCGGC
>NZ_LMDF01000008.1 GCF_001425745.1 Caulobacter sp. Root343
CCTATCCCCATCGCCGCTTCGGGCCGGATCCAAGCGCCCTCCCCTTGCGACGGGGACAGCGATGATTGTGCAGGGGTTTTGAACGCGGATCATTCAGAGGCGCGTAAAAGTGAGAAGTCGCTGAAATCGCTGGGTTCGATCTGGCGAACGCCGGGGATACAGGCGCTTCAATCCCCGTACTTGCCCCCTCCGCGCCTGCGGCGCTCCTCCCCCGGAGGGGGAAGAAGGTAATCTCCTTCCGCCCCCTCCGGGGGCGGACGACCACGCGACGCGTGGTCAGGTGGGGGCCCGCGGCGGTGGCCGGTTGACACCCATATATATGCATGTAAATGTATATGTATGGAAACGCAGATAAACCTCTTCCACGCGCTCGGCGACCCGACCCGGTTTCGCATCGTCGAAGCGATGAAGTCCGGCGAGTGCGCCGTGGGCGACATCGTCGAGCGCATGGACATCCACCAGTCCGGCGTCTCGCGGCACCTGCGCATCCTGACGGAGGCCGGGATCGTGCAGATGCGCCCCGACGGTCAGAAGCGGCTCTATTCCCTGCGGAAAGAGGCCTTCGACCAACTCGAAGTCTGGGTGGCCGAGTACCGCCGCCACTGGGAGGCCCGGCTGGACCGGTTCGGCGCCGCCCTCGAACGCAACCGGGCGGCCGGCAAGGCCCCCACCCCGGAGGATTCCGAATGACCACCGCCACCGCATCTCGCGCCCAGTTCTCGATCGAGCGCGCCTACGCCGCCTCGCTGGACGAGGCCTGGGCCCTGTGGACCACCAAGGCCGGGATTGAATCCTGGTGGGGCCCCGAGGGCTTCGAGGTCACCGTCACGTCGCTGGACCTGCGTCCGGGCGGCGAGCTGAACTACTTGATGACCGCCGTGGCCCCGGAGATGGTCAAGTACATGGAGCAGTCGGGCATGCCGCTCTCCACCCCGTGCACGGTCACCTATACCGAGGTCGCCGGCCCCACCCGCCTGGCCTACAAGACCCTGACCGACTTCGTGCCGGGCGTGGAGCCCTACGACGTCGCCACCGTGGTCGAGCTTCGCGAGACCGCCGGCGGGGTGGCCCTGACCATCACCTTCGACGCCATGCACGACGACGCCTGGACCGAGCGGGCCCGCGCCGGCCACGAGAGCCAGATGCGCAAGCTGGACGCCCTGCTGGCCGGCCAGGGCAAGGGGGTCGTGTCGTGAGCCGCCTGAAGAGCATCGGCGCGGTGGCGGCGGGTTTCGTCGTCACCGCCGTGACCTCCACGGTGGCCGACATGGTCATGCACGCCGCCGGCGTCTTCCCCGCCCCGCCCGAGATCATGTCGGACCCGCTGTTCACCCTGGCCGCGGCCTATCGCGCGGTGTTCACGGTCGCCGGCGGCTATGTCACCGCCCGCCTGGCGCCGGACCGGCCGATGCGCCACGCCTGGATTCTGGCCGCCATCGGCCTGGCGGCGGGCCTGGGCGGCGTCATCGCCTACTACATGGTCGGCGGCGGCAAGCTGGGTCCGGCCTGGTACGCCCTGTCGATCCCGCTGGAGGCGATCCCCTGCGTCTGGCTGGGCGCGCGGCTGGCGATGCGGGGGCGGATTGAGACCCCTCTCTCATAGAGAGGGATTTTGGCTCTGCTACCCCTCCGCCTCGCCCTTCCTCCGCTTGCCGGACTTGACGATCACCTTGTCGATCCGCGAACCGTCCATGTCGACGATCTCCAGGTCGAACGCGCCGATCTCGACATGTTCGCCCTCGACCGGGATCCGGCCCAGGCGGTCGAGGATCAGGCCGGCGACGGTGTGGTAGCCGCCGTCGGCCACGAAGTTCTCGCCCAGGTGATCGTTCAATTCCTGGATGTCGAGGCGGGCGTCGATCAGCCAGCTGCCGTCGTCGCGGCGCAGGATGCGCTTTTCGTCGTCGTCGTGGTCTTCGGGGAAGTCGCCGGCGATCATCTCCAGCAGGTCCAGCGGCGTGATCGCGCCCTGCAGCGAGCCGAACTCGTCGACGACCAGGGCCATGTGCAGGCTGGTCAGCTTGAAGACCCCCAGGGCCTTCAGCAGCGACATGGTTTCGGGTATGGCGATCGGCTGCTGGACATGGGCCTTCAGGTCGAACGGCTCGCTGCTCAGGCAGGCGTCCAGCAGGTCCTTCTTCAGGACGACGCCGATGTCGCCGTCGAGGTCGTCCTCGGTGGCGACCAGGATGCGCGAGTGGGCGCTGGCGCGGATCTCGCTGAGCACGGTCTCGGGCGAGTCGGCCAGCGAGACCCAGAACAGGTCGCGGCGCGGGGTCATGGCCACGCGGACGGGGCGGTCGCCCAGGCGCAGCACCTCCTGGATCATCGAGCGCTCCTCGGGCTCGATCAGGCCGGCGTCGGCGCCCTCGGCCAGGACCGCCTCCATCTCCTCGGTGGTGACGCCGTTGGCGCGCTCGTCGCGCACGCCCATCAGCTTCAGCACCGCGGCGGTCGAGACGGTCAGCAGGGTCACGAACGGGCGCAGCACCATGGCGACCACGGCCAGGAACGGCGACATGCGGCGGGCGATGACGTCCGGGAAGATCAGGGCCAGGCGCTTGGGCACCAGTTCGCCCAGGATCACCGAGACATAGGTCAGGCCGATGACCACGATCGTCGTGGCGATGCCTTCCGAATATTTGGCGATCGGCGGGAAGCGTTCCAGCCACTTGTCCAGGGCGCCCGCGATGGTCGCCTGGCCGTAGGCGCCGGCGAAGATGCCGATCAGGGTGATGCCGACCTGGACGGCCGACAGGAACCGGGTCGGGTGCTCGGCCATCTCGAGGGCCAGCCTGGCGCCCCGGTCGCCTCGGTCGGCGAAGCCCTGCAGGCGCGCCTTGCGGGCCGAGACGACGGCCAGTTCGGACATGGAGAAGACCCCGTTCAGCAGAACGAGGAGGAAGACGACGGCGAGCGCGACGAGAATCATGGCCCTTGGGGGTCGGAGACACGCCGCCGGACGGCGACCGCGGCGCGGGCGTGGGGAGGCCCGGCGGGTTCACTATACAAAGAAAAACGCCGCGGCCCATAGAGCCGCGGCGTCGTTCTTGGATCGATGGTCGCCGATTAGGCGGCCGGACGGCCCATCGTGGTCTTGCTGTTCACGACGCCCTTCTGGGCTTCGTGCTGGCCGGGGGGCAGCGGGATCAGGCCGCGGCCCTGCAGATAGCCGCCACGACCGGTCGCGGCGTCCGAGGTGAACTCCTTCAGGAACTCTTCCAGGCCCGGCGTGACGCCGATATTGGCCTTCTTCACGTAGATGAAGAGGGTGCGCGACAGCGGGTACGAGCCGTCCGAGATGGTCTGGGCCGAGGGACGCACGCCGTTGACGGTCGCGCCCTTGATCTTGTCCATGTTCTCTTCGAGGTACGACCAGCCGAAGACGCCCAGCGAGCCCGGGGTCTTGGTCAGGGTGCCGACGATGGCGTTGTCGTTCTCGCCGGCGTCGATCCAGCCGTCACCGCGCAGCGGGTCGACCAGGCCCTTGAACTTCTTCTCGTTGTCCGAGCGGATGGCGTCCAGGGTCGGGAACTTGCGGGCGCCGGCCTCGATGGCCAGTTCGACGAAGGCGTCGCGGGTGCCCGACGTGGGCGGCGGGCCATAGACCTGGATGCGGTTGCCCGGCAGGCCGCCGGCCACGTCGTCCCAGTTCTTGTTCGGGTTGGCGATGAATTGGCCGCCCTTCAGGACCGTCTTCGAGAGACCCATGTACAGGTTCTCGGTCTTGAAGTTGTAGTCGGCGCCGTCCTTGTCGGTGGCGATGACGATGCCGTCGAAGCCGACCTTGATGGCGATGATGTCCTTGACGCCCTTGGCGGCGCAGGCGTCGAACTCGGCCTTCTTCATCGGACGCGAGGCGTTGGCGATGTCGGGGAAGCCTTCGCCCGTGCCCGAGCAGAACAGCTTGATGCCGCCGCCGGTGCCGAGGCTTTCGACCTTCGGGGCCTTCTTGCCGGACTTCTTGGCGAAGTTTTCGGCGGTGCGGGTGGCGAACGGGAACACGGTCGAGGAGCCGGCGGCCCAGACATAGTCACGGGCGGCGTGGGCGGGGGCGGCGGCGAGGCCCGACAGGGCGACGGCGGCGGCCGCGCAGGACAGAAGCTTCTTCATGACGAACTCCGGAGGAGACGGATGTTGGGGAGCGGGCGGGCCGGAAGCGGCCCGCCCCAAAAGCGGTGTGACTTAAGCGGCGTGACTTAGAAGTCGAGCTGGGCGCGCAGCTGGAACTGCTTGACGTCGTAGTCCTGGTTCAGGCCGACGTTGTCGGACTTGCCGTCCGTGTAGTTGGCCTGGAAGCGGACGTACGAGGTCGGGTAGTAGTTCACGCCCAGGGTCCAGCCCGTGTACTTGCCGGCCTGCGAGGTGGCCGGCTTGACCTTCAGGGTGTCGTAGGCGTCGCCCAGGTCGGCGTAGTCGTAGCGCACGGCCAGCTCCAGGCCGCCCATGCCGCCGGCCGTGACCGGGTTCAGGATCTTCGGACGCTTCACTTCGCCGGCGACCGGGTCGTAGTTGCGCATCTCGCCGGTCGGCCAGAAGCTGACGAAGGCGTAGCCGACCTTGACCTTCGGGTCGCCGCCGACCGCCGCGCCGCCCAGGCGGGTGATGTCGATGTTCGAATACTCGCCTTGGACCGAGAACGGGCCGTGGATGTACATGCCTTCGGCGGCCAGGGTCTTGTCGCGGTTGCCGATGCCGCCGGTGGTGTAGAAGGTCGTGCCGTTGGTGTAGGCGGTGTTCGTGCGGCCGGTATAGGCGAAGGCGCCTTCGTCGCCGCGGTTGCGGTAGCGGTACGACAGGGCGACGTGCAGCTTGTCGGTGTCGGTGTTGACCGGGGCCCAGTGGCCGCGGGCGGTGACGCCGAAGCGCTCCTTGGAGTCGGCGCCGGCGTTGGCGACGTCGGCGGTGTTGATGCTGTTGCCCTGGACGGCCAGCGTCGCCGAGTAGTTGAAGCCCTGGTACTTGGCCACGGCGCTGACCAGATAGCTGTCGACGCCGAAGTCACCGTACGGACCGCGGTCCATGAAGGTGATGAAGCGGGTCGAGGTCAGGTTTTCCAGGCCGGCGGCCTTGATGTTGCCGACCAGCAGCGAGACCTGTTCGTTGGGCTTGTACTCGATGACCACGTCGTCCCACGAGGCCGCGCCGCCGTTCACCCAGCCGCCTTCGGCCTTGTAGGCGAAGTAGTTGTTCAGCTTGCCCTCGACGCCCAGGAACACCTGGCGGCCGCGCCAGTTGCTGGTCTTGAAGTCGCCGCCGGGGCCGTCACGGCTGACGTCC
Organism: Caulobacter sp. Root343; assembly: GCF_001425745.1. GTDB lineage: Bacteria > Pseudomonadota > Alphaproteobacteria > Caulobacterales > Caulobacteraceae > Caulobacter. The sequence goes on from NZ_LMDF01000008.1 coordinate 5,281, forward strand.
TGGTTCACGTAGTCCACGAGGATCCGACCCCGGAACTTGAACATCACGTCGTCGTTCGAGAACTGCGGAGCGCCGCTCCACTTGTAGCTCATGTCCTGGGCTTGGGCGGCGACGCCCAGGCCGAGCGCGAGCGCGACGCCCAGCGCCGAACCGGCCACTAGCGAGGTCTTGGTGCTCATTTCAGATATCCCCTTGAAAGGCGCCCCCTGTCCTCTCGCCCGTCGTGAGCGGGATCAGGTTGATGGCGGGCTTAACGGGGGGGCGTGACGGTTCCGCCACCGATTTGTGACGGCCCGATGACAAGCGTTTTCAAGGTGTTAAGCTGTGGCGTTCCGGCAACAAGGCGCCGCGAGGGCGGGCCGCGAAATATCCGTTCACGAACGGTGCGTGCGTGGAAAAACGAGAACGCCTCCCCCCGGGCCGACACAAACTGTCATCCCGGCCGTAGCGCAGCGAAGAGCCGGGACCGCAACAGGCTCGGAGCTTCCGGCGGTCCCGGCTCGGCGCGCTACGCGCTTGGCCGGGATGACAGGTTCTTACAGCAGGCGTGTGCGGATGATCTGCGACAGCAGGTCGATCAGCGACACGGCGACCACGATGACCAGGACGATGCAGCCGGTCTGGTCGTATTGGAACGCGTTGACGGAATCGAGCAGCACCTGGCCGACCCCGCCGGCCCCGATCAGGCCCAGCACGGTGGCCGAGCGGCTCGACGATTCGAAGCGGTAGAGCGCGTAGCTGGTCCACAGCGGGGCGACCTGCGGGATCACGCCCCAGACCACTTCCTGCAATTTACCCGCGCCGGTGGCGCGCACGCCCTCGACGGGCCCCTTGTCGATCGACTCGACCGCCTCGGCGAACAGCTTGGCCAGCACGCCGCCGGTGTTGAACATCAGGGCCATGACGCCGGCGAACGGGCCCAGGCCCACGGCGGTGATGAAGATCAGCGCCACGACCAGGTCTGGGATCGAGCGGATCAGGTCCAGCACCCGGCGCACCGGCTGCTGGATCCAGAACGGCGTGATGTTGCGCGCGCCCAGCAGGCCCAGCGGAATGGCGACGATAATGGCCAGGGCCGTGCCCCACAGGGCCATCTGGATCGTCTGCCACATCTTGCCGATGTAGAGCGCCCAGTCGGCGGCCATGAACGCCTTGGGATCGGTGAACGGCGAGAAGAAGCCTTCCGCGAACTCCCGCATCCGTCCCGCTTCGCTGAACAGTTGCGGGAACTTGTCGATCTCGGCCGGCTTGAAGCTGACGATCAGCAGCATGGCCACGCCGCCCCAGATCAGGGCGTCGAAGGCCAGCGCCGTGGTCGAGCGCTTGGGTGGAGCCAGTGAGGGCGGCGCCGGAAGGGTCTCGCTCATGAAGCGCCTCAGTTGGCGGCGGGCGTGGCGGGCGGCACGAGGCCGGCCTTGCCCTCGGCGGCGAGGCGTTCGGCCTTGATGCCGTCGAGAGCCTTCTGGGCGGCGGCGATCTTGGCCTGGTCGCCGGTCTCCTTGGCCAGGCCCAGGGTCTCCAGCGCTTCCATCTCGCGCACCACCAGCAGGTGGCTGTCGTCGGCGGGCTTGAAGCCGCCCATCGATAGCTTGGCCAGGTTGGCGCGCTGGGTGGCCGCCTCGGGCGTGTCGCCCTGGCCGTAGGTCAGGAAGAACTGGCGCAGCTTTTCCTTGATGGCCGGGTCGAGGTCCTTGCGCCAGACGATCGGGTCTTCCGGCAGGGTCGGCGATTCCCAGATCACCTTGACCTTGGCGGTCTTGTTGTCCGCGCGCGCCGCATTCAGGCGCAGGGCCGTGGTGTTGTTGGTCGAGGCGTCCAGCTTGTGATTGGCCACCGCCGCCAGGTTGGCGTCATGGCTGGCGCTGAGCACGGTCTTGAAGCAGTTCTCGGGCTTCTTGCCGGCCGGGATGAAGACGTAGGTCATCGGGGCCAGGGTGCCGGAGGTCGACTTCTTGTCGCCGATGCCGAAGTTCAGGGTCTTGTCGCACTTCAGCAGGCCTTCCAGGGTCAGCTTGCTGTCGGCCGGGACGATGATCACCGACTTGTAGCCGTCGGTGCCGGACGGGTCGAACGTGCGGGCGAAGACCTCGCCGCCCGAACGGCGTACGGCCTCCAGGCCCGACTGGTTCGAGAACCAGCCCAGGTCGGTCTGCTTGGCCCCCATGGCCACGATCAGCGACGAATAGTTGGACGAGAAGAACGGCTTCACCTTCAGGCCGGTCTGCTTTTCCATGTCGGCCAGGATGGGCTTCCAATAGCCCTCCATGTTCTGGGCCGACTCGGTCGACAGGATCGAGAACACGATCGTGTCCTTGGCGGCCGGCGTCGAGGGCGCCTTGCCGCACGAGGCCAGGGCCAGGGCCGACAAGCCCAAAGCCGACAAACGGGCGGCGATGACGAGAGCCGAACGACGGCTGATCATTGGGGAGCTCCTTCCCAGAATACGTCCTCGAATTCCGGGCCGTAGATATCGATGAGTTGTTCGCGCTTCAGAGCCGAGGCCGGGCCGTCATAGACCTTCTGGCCGGCCTTCAGGGCCACGACCCGGTCGCAGTAGCGCAGGGCGTAGTCCACCTGGTGCAGGGTGACGACGACGGTCAGGCCGTCTGTCTTGTTGAGATCGCGCAGGATCTCCATGACCTTGCGCGCCGAGACGGGGTCGAGCGAGGCGACCGGCTCGTCGGCGAGGATGATCTTGGCCTTCTGGACCAGGGCGCGAGCGATGGCGCCACGCTGCTGCTGGCCGCCCGACAGGGTGTTGGCGCGCTGGGCGGCGTAGTCGGCCACGCCGACGCGAGCCAGGGCCGCCATGGCCGCCTCGCGCGTCTCCTTCGGCCAGGCCCCGAACAGGCCTCGCGCGAACGGGATCCGGCCCAGCGAACCGAGCGCGACGTTGCTGAACAGCGACAGCCGGCCGACCAGGTTGAACTGCTGGGCGATGAAGCCGATGCGGATGCGCGCCTTGCGGACCTGGTCGGAGACCTTGCCCTTGGCCTGTACGGGGCCGCCAAAGGCGGTGATCACGCCGGCTCCCTCGTCGATCGTCTGCAGGCCGTCGATGGAGCGCAGAAGCGTGGATTTCCCGGAGCCCGAAGGCCCGATGAGCGCGATCATCTCGCCCCGCGCGACGTCGAGGGAGACGGTGTCCAGCGCGCGGCGCGACCCGAAGGTCTTCGAGGCGGCGCGGATCGAGAGAACAGGGTCCGACGTCATGGTCGGGGCGAATCCTTAACGTGGTTTCATGGCTTGGGAAGTGCGTTCACTGGTTTGGTGAAGGTACGCAATGGATTTGTGACAGCGGGTAGATCAATTGGTCGCAAAACGGGGCCGCAAAAGACGCTTTACATCCCCGTCCAATGCCCCTATTTCGCACGGCTCCGGCGGACCCGAAGTCCTCAACGCTGCTAACGCCGGCCTGGGTTTAGCTTCCAACAGGGGGTTACGTGAATTGCGCACGTACCACATGCCCCTGGACCTGGTCCGTGAGCGGTCACCGGAACGTCCCGTCGCACTCGTGCGGCCTGACGCGGTTTCCGTAGCTGCGCGCTGGTTCCAGTCTGAATTTAAAGGCGACGTCTTCTATGCGGTGAAGGCCAATCCTTCGCCGTGGGTGATCCGTGAACTGGCGCAAGCCGGCGTGCGGTCCTTCGACGTCGCGTCGCTGAACGAGATCGAACTCGTGGCCCAGGAGGCCCCGGGCTCGCGAATGGCGTTCATGCACCCGGTCAAGAGCCGGGCGGCGATCTCGGCCGCCTATTTCGACCACGGCGTGAAGACCTTCTCGTTCGACACCCACGAAGAGCTGGCCAAGATCCTGGACGCCACCGGCCAGGCCAAGGACCTCAACCTGATCGTCCGCATGGGCGTGCAGGCCGAGGGCGCGGCCTACAGCCTGTCGGGCAAGTTCGGGGTCGAGAGCCACAACGCCCCCGCCTTGCTGCTGGCCGCCCGGCGCGCCACCCAGGACCTGATGGGCGTCAGCTTCCACGTCGGCAGCCAGTGCATGCGTCCGACGGCGTACCAAGCCGCGATGGCCCAGGCCTCGCGCGCCCTGGTCCGCGCCGGCGTGCTGGCCGATGTCGTCGACGTCGGCGGCGGCTTCCCGTCGATCTATCCGGGCATGGTCCCGCCGGACCTCTCCGAATATCTGGCGGCCATCGACCGCGGCTTCGCCGAGATGATGGTCCACGAGACGACCGAGCTCTGGTGCGAGCCGGGCCGCGCCCTGGTGGCCGAGGCCTCGTCGCTGCTGGTCAAGGTCGAGCTGAAGAAGGGCGACGCGCTGTATCTGAACGACGGGTCGTACGGCTCGCTGTTCGACGCCGCGCACATGAAGTGGCCCTTCCCGGTCAAGATGTACCGCAAGAACGGCCCCGTTGACGGCGAAGTGGTGGAAGAGGGCCTCAAGCCCTTCCGCTTCTATGGCCCGACCTGCGACAGCGTCGACCACATGCCCGGCCCGTTCTACCTGCCGGAAAGCGTCGACGAGGGCGACTACATCGAGATCGGCATGCTGGGCGCCTATGGCGTGGCCATGTCGACGCGCTTCAACGGCTTCGGCGAGACCGACACCGTGGAAGTGCAGGACGCTCCGATGGCCTCGATGTACGGCCTGGCCAAGCGCTCGATCCCGGCGGTCCGCCAGGAGAACGAAGAGCGCAAGATCGTCCGCTTCTCGCGTCCAAAAGGCGCGGCCGGCAAGCGCAAGCGCCGTCGCTGACCAACGACTGATCTGACGAAGGCGGGGTTTCGGCCCCGCCTTTTTCAGGCGTGGCTTGGCCGAGCGTCACTGGACAAATCCATCCGCACACGACAAACGGTCGAGCCTTCGATCCGTAGCCGGGAGTTGAGTGGCTAAATGTCCAGGATATCGCTTCGGTGGTCGGTCGTTCTGCTGGTCCTGGCCTTCCAGAGCTTCTGTCTGCTGCGCCACGACCTGGGCCATGGGGCTGGCTTCACCCACAGCTACGGCTACAACGCCGCCTGGATCCTGGAATTCGACAACACCCTGGCTCAGGGACACTTCCCGCCGCGCTGGCTGCACGGCGCCTGGGACGGCATGGGCGCGTCGTCGTTCTACTTCTATCCGCCCCTGGCCTTCTACGTGGCCGCCTTCGTCCGCTATGCGTTCGGAACGATCGACCACGCGATGATCCTGGCCTGGGCCAATTATCTGATGGTGCTCGGATCGGGCGTGGCCATGTTCGCCTGGCTGCGATCGCGGGTCGGCGACGCCTGGGCGCTGGTCGGCGCGCTGGTCTATGTCGCCGCGCCCTACCATCTGCTCGGCGTCTATGTCCGCGGCTCGATCGGCGAGACCGCCGCCTACATGACCCTGCCGCTGCTGGCCCTGTGCCTGGAACGCGCGGCGCGATCCTGGGCCTGGATTCCCGGCATGGCCTTGTCGCTGGCCGCCCTGATCATGTCCCACCTGCTGATCGGCATGCTGGTCTGCGTCACGGTGATGCCGGCCTATGCGGTCCACCTGCTGCTGGACACGCCCAAGGCGCAGCGTCGGGACACGCTGTTGCGCTGCGCCGCTGGTGTCGCGCTGGGCCTGGCCGTGGCCGCCAGCTACCTGGGACCGGCTCTGCTGATGCAGAAGCTGGCGCTGTTGCGGGTCATGTGGGGCAACGATGCCGATCCCTATAATTGGGCTCTGATGACCCCGGGCCGCTGGCCGCAGAAGCCGTTCTCGACCTCGATGGCCTGGCTGGCCTACGGGATGGCCGGGGCGGCGCTGGCGGCCCTCGTCGCCATCGCCGGCCGCGCGCTTTCCTCGCCGCGGCGCGAGGCCCTGGCCTGGAGCGTGGGCGTGCTCGTGGCCTTCACGCTGTACGCCCTGCCCTGGCCCTGGCACGGCTTCACGGGTCAGTTCCTGGGCAAGGTCCAGTTTCCGTATCGTCTGCTCCTGGGCATGGAGTTCGCGGCCGTCACGGCCATCATCCTGGCCGCCGCCCACGGCCGGCGGCTGGCGCTGGCCGTGCTGCTGGTCGCCGCCGCCTTGCCGCTGTCGCGCGGCTTCTCAATGCAAAAGGACGCGATCGGCTTCCACCTGCTGCAGCCAGGCGACCCGGCCATGCCCGAATTGGCGCGGCAAATCGCCTGTCACTTCGCGCCCATGGAGCATCTGCCGGCCGACTTCGCCGGGGGGCCGCGCTATGTGGTCGACCCGTACTGCATGACGGGCTTCGCCAAGATGCCGCTGGCCGGCGTCCAGGACGACGGCGCCCAAACCGGCGGCGCGAAGGTGACCGCCGCCAACGTCTTCCCGGACGGCAGCGTCGCCATCGCCGTCGAGGCCGTCCACCCTGCCCGGATCGTGCTGCGCAAGTACTACTTCCCGACCTGGCGGATCGAACGTGTCGAGAAGGGCCGGGACCCGGCGGTGAAAGCCGAGCTGTCCCTGCCGGACGGCCTGCTGTCCTTCGTCGCCGAGCCTGGCTCGCATACCTACCGTGCGCGGATCATCCGCTCGCCGCTGGAGATCGCCTGCGACACCCTCACTCTGTCGGCGCTGGCGCTGATCGCGGCTTGGCTGGGACTGTCACTCTACCGCCGCCTGAACGCGCGCGGGCTCCTCGCGTCGTTCCGAGCGTTTATGCGCATCAGGACTCGATAATCGTCGCAAAGACTCTATATAGCGCCCCCTTAATCCCCTCGCCGGTCGCTCCGTCCCGGCGTGCTTAGGGGTCACGACGGGCGCTCACCTTCAGAGGATCCTCTGTCATGAACGCTCCCGTTCCGAACAACACCAAAGCCGAGCTGCTGCAGAACGTCGTCGAGCACATCGACATCACGTCGTTCGACGCCCGCCCGATCATCGACTCGATGCGCAAGATGTCGTTCTCGAGCCGCGACACCGCCCGCGCCGCCGACATCTTCAACATGGCGCTGGAAGACAAGAGCTGCTCGCCCTGGCTGATCCTGGCCGGCTCGACCTCGGCCGGCGGCTGCATGCACGTGTACCGCGACATGGTGAAGAACGGCATGATCGACGCCGTGGTCGCCACCGGCGCCTCGATCGTCGACATGGATTTCTTCGAGGCCCTGGGCTTCAAGCACTACCAGGCCGCCGGCCCGGTCGACGACAACGTGCTGCGCGACAACTACATCGACCGCATCTACGACACCTATATCGACGAGGAAGAGCTCCAGAACTGCGACCACACGATCCTGGAGATCTGCAACCGCCTGGAGCCGCGCGCCTATTCCTCGCGCGAGTTCATCTGGGAGATGGGCAAGTGGCTGTCGGAAGGCAACGCCAAGAAGCCTGGCTCGCTGATCCAGACCGCCTATGAAGAAGGCGTGCCGATCTTCTGCCCGGCCTTCGTCGACAGCTCGGCCGGCTTCGGCCTGGTCAAGCACCAGAAGGAACGGATCGCGGCCAAGCAGCCCTATCTGATGATCGACGCGGTCGCGGACTTCCGCGAACTGACCGATATCAAGATCGCGGCCGGCACCACGGGCCTGTTCATGGTCGGCGGCGGCGTGCCCAAGAACTTCGCCCAGGACACCGTCGTCTGCGCCGAGATCCTCGGCGTCGAGGCCGACATGCACAAGTACGCGGTCCAGATCACCGTGGCCGACGTCCGCGACGGCGCCTGCAGCAGCTCGACGCTGAAGGAAGCCGCCTCGTGGGGCAAGGTGAACACCACCTACGAACAGATGGTCTTCGCCGAAGCCACCACGGTCGTCCCGCTGATCGCCTCCGACGCCTACTGGCGCAAGGCTTGGGAAGGCCGCGAGAAGCCGCGCTGGAACAAGCTGTTCGGCAAGTAAGCTTGATCGACTCCTTTTGAAAATGCAGGGTCCCCGGAGTTTCTCCGGGGGCCCTTTTTCATGCGCGTTTCGTGGTTGGCCGCCGTCGCTGTCCTGGCCTTGACCGGCTGCGCCACCTTGAGCGGCGATGCGCCCGCCGAGCGTTACCTGGCCAAGGGCGCGTTCGACGCGCGCGACCACCTGCCGCCGCCGCCCGCCAAGGGCTCGCCCGAGGCCGAAAAGGATCGCCAGATCTTCCTGGCCACCCGCGCGCTGAAGGACACGCCGCGTTGGACGCTGGCCCGGGCCGACACCGACAAGGAGCACATCCTCGAAAGCTATGGCTGCGCCCTGGGCTTCGTCCCGACCCGGGAGAGCAATCCGAAGCTGGCCGCCATGCTGCTGCGGATGAGCCACGACGTCCGCTCGGCGGTGGCCGGGCCGAAGCTCGCGCACCGCCGGCCCCGGCCCTACCTCTCGGCGGACGGTCCGATCTGCGTGAAGCGCGGCCTGAGCCTGGCGCTGTCGCCCGACTATCCGTCCGGCCATTCGACCTGGGGGTGGTCGGTGGGCCTGCTGCTGGCCGAGGCCGCGCCCGATCGCGCCGAGGCGATCCTGGCCCGCGCCCGCGGCTATGGCGAAAGCCGCATCGTCTGCGGCGTCCACAACGCCAGCTCGGTGGAAGCCGGGCGAAAGAACGCCGAGAACCTGTTCGCCGCCCTGTGGAGCTCGGAGGCGTTCAAGGCCGACCTGGCGGCGGTGCGGGCCGAACTGGACGCGGCCCGCGCCAAGGCCCAGGCCACGGGGACCGCGCCGGAGCCGGCCCGCTGCACGGCCGAGGCCAACCTGATCGGCGCGCCGCTGCTCTAGGCGCGAGGTTGCGCACACGGGCGCGGCCCTCTACCTCTTGGCCATGGCCCATACCGGTTCCGCCTGCGGACACGATCATCACAATCACGGCGTCGCCGGCGACGCGCTCGCAGCCGAACTCGACGCCGCCGAGGCCCGCTGCGCCGCCGCCGACCAGCGCCTGACCGCGCCGCGCCGTCGGGTGCTGGAGCTGCTGCTGGGCGCCGGCCAGCCGGTGAAGGCCTATGACCTGATCTCGACCTTCGGCGGCGAGGGCCCGCCGGCCAAGCCGCCGACCGTCTATCGCGCCCTCGACTTCCTGGAAAAGCAGGGCTTCGCCCACCGGATCGAGAGCCTCAACGCCTATGTCGCCTGCCGCAAGGAGGCCGACGGCCACGCCGCCGCCTTCCTGATCTGCGACTGCTGCGGCGCGACCCGCGAGATCGAGCCCAAGGCCAGCGCCGAGATCATCGCCGCCGGCGCCGCGGCCGGCTACGCCCTGACCGCCGTGACCATCGAAGCCCACGGTCTCTGCGCCGACTGCCGGAACTAGGCCGCCGCGCCCTTGGTTGTCTTCTCGTCGATCGAGGAGACCAAGCATGGCTGAACAACCCAACACCAAGGGCCGCGAAAAGAACGAGGCCGAGCCGCTGGGCGAGTTCACCGCCCTGGGCGGCAAGGACAGCGTCCAGAAGACGGGCGAGGAGTCGCGCAAGCGCGCCGGGCCGGACGGCCCCGACGCCGAAGCCATCGGCGATAGCTTCAAGGGCCCAGCCGGCGACCCCGCCGAAGGCAAGCGCTAGCCAAGCTCGCGCGAAGCCCGCTAGACTCGAACGACCGTTCCAGCTCGTTCGAGAGACGCCATGACGACCTTAGAGCCGCTCCCTGGCGTCGAGATCTGGCGCGGCGGGGTCAACACTTGGGACTGCGACGAGATGGGGCACATGAACGTGCGCCACTACCTCGTGCGCGCCATGGAGGGCCTGGTGGGCCTGGCCGCCGAGCTTGGCCTGCCGCACGCCTTCTCGCCCTACGCCAACGCCACCCTGCTGGTGAAGGAGCACCACGTCCGCTTCCTGCGCGAGGCCCACGCCGGCGCGCCGCTGCACATGCTGGGCGGGGTGATCGAGATCGGCGACAGCGAGGCGCGGCTGCTGCAGCTGCTGGTCCACTCCAGCACGGGCGAGCTGGCGGCGACCTTCCAGACCACCGTGGTCCACGCCACCCCGCGCGACGGTCAGGTGTTTCCCTGGCCCGGGATCGCCCGCGAGCGCGCCGAGGCTCTGAAGGTCGAGGTTCCCGAGCAGGCGCGCTCGCGCAGCATCGCGCTGGCCCCGTTCACGCCGACCGCCAGCCTGCCGCGCGCCGACCAGCTGGGCCTGACCCGCATCGGCCTGGGCGGCCTGCTGCCGTCCGACTGCGACGTGTTCGGCCGGATGCGGGCCGAGCAGTTCATCGGCCGGGTCTCCGACGGCATCGGCGCGTTCATCCACCCGTTCCGCGACATCGTGGTCGAGCACGCCGAGCCGAGACCAGCCCGCACCGGCGGCGCGGTCCTGGAATACCGCATCGCCTACCTCGCCTGGCCCGGGGCGGGCGACCGGGTGGAGATCCGCTCGGGCCTGATCGGAACGGACGCCCGCACCATGCGGGTCGCGCACTGGATGCTTGATCCCGCCACCGGCCAGGCCTGGGGAACCTCCGAAGCCGTGGCCGTCACCTTCGACCTCGACGCCCGCAAGGTCGTGCCCGTCAGCGACGCGGCGCGCACGGCGCTGGGCAAGCATGAGGTGGAGGGGTTGTCCTTATAAGTTGTCATCCCGGCCAAGCGCGAAGCGCGCTGAGCCGGGACCGCAGCAGGCTCTGAGTTTCCGGCGGTCCCGGCTCTCCGCTACGCTGCGGCCGGGATGACAGCTCCTATTGCGTCGCCATGTCGAACAGCGCATCCCGCACCAGGTCCGGCCGCTCCATCGGCAGGAAGTGGCTGGTCCCGGCGATCGTCTCGATCCGCACGGCCTTGCCCCGCCGCGCGAAGCTGTCGCCGGCCCGGCAGGTGGAGTGCATCTGCGCCTTCAGGATTAGCATCGGCGCCTGGACCTGGCGCACCGCGCGCCACGGATCATGGCCCTGGGCGGCGTAGTTGGAGGCTTCCCAGGCCGGAGCGCAGGCCAGTTCGACCTTGCCGTCCGCCCGCTCGACGAAGCCGCCGGCCACATAGTCGGCCAGCATGGTCTCGGGCCAGGTCTTGAAGGCGCCCCGGCCCTTGTAGCCGTTGAACACCGCCTCGCGGCTGTCGAACACCGCCCGTCGGCGCAGGGCCGACTGGACGATCGGCATGCGCCGCCACAGCCGGCCCGAGCTCCACGGCGCCTTGGCGTAGAGGGTGGCCAGCCACGGCATGATCACCGGGTCGAGCAGGACGAGGCCCTTCACCCGGTCGGGACGCTCGGCGGCGGCCAGCAGGCTGACCGTGCCGCCCATCGAATGGCCGGCCAGCACCACGGGCGGGCCGTCGAGAGCGTCCAGCAAGCCGATCAGGTCGTCGCGCAGGTCGCGCCACGAGCGGCGTCCATCGGGCTCGGCGGGCAGGGTCGTCTGGCCATGACCGCGCTGGTCGATGGCCAGGATGCGCAGGCCCGCCGCCAGCGGCGACAGCAGCACGCGATAGGTCTGGGCGTTGAAGCCGTTGGCGTGGACGAAGACGACGTCGATCGGCCGGTCCGTCGGGCCGAACTCCAGGGTCGCGATCTCCCCGCCGGTCACCGCCAGGGCGCGCTTGCGGGGTTCGCGAAAGACGGCCGCGTCCATCGGCGTGGCTCCTGTTGTCGGCTGGCGTCTAAGGTAAGCTCGCCACGACCCGACGTCCATGGAGCCTCTAGATGAAAGAGACGGGGATGAACAAGCTCGCCACCATCGGCTACGAGACCGACACGCAGGGCGGCATGATCAACCGGCTGAAGGCCGCCGACGTCGAGCTGGTGGTCGACGTCCGCGCCGTGGCCAGCTCGCGCAAGGCCGGCTTCTCCAAGACCCTGCTGGGAAACAGCCTGAAGGCCGAGGGCATCGACTATCTGCACCTGCGGCCGCTGGGCACGCCCAAGGCGGGGCGGGACGCCGCGCGGGCCGGGCGCACCGACGAGATGCGCCAGATCTTCAACGCCCATCTTGAAGAACCGGAGGCCCAGCTGGCCCTGGCCCAAGCCATCGAACTAGCGGGCCAGAAGCGGATCGCCCTGCTCTGCTACGAGGACGACCCCAACTGCTGCCACCGCCAGATCGTCGCCCAGCGGATCCGCGAGCGGCTGAAGTGCGAGGTGGTGGATCTGTAGGGCCTCCTTCTTCCCCCTCCGGGGGAGGAGGACCGAAGGTCCGGAGGGGGCAAGTATCGGATCACTCACCGCACTTGCCCCCACCTGACCGCGCGTCGCGCGGTGGTCCGCCCCCGGAGGGGGCGGAAGGAACGCCGTCCTACGCCTGGGTCACTTGCCACTCGCCGCGTTCGTCCTTGCAGGCGCTGTAGCGCTGGCTGGACGCGCCCTGGCCGCCGCCGGCGACCGAGGCGTCGATCACGCGGCAGCTGGCGACCGTCTGGCCGTAGGGGCGCACCAGCGAGGCGGCGGCATAGCCGACGCCCAGGCCGTTGCGGCCCACCAGCACCCAGCCGCCCGTCGGCGCGACGCCCAGGGCGTCGAAGCTCTCACCCGAGGCCACCTTGCCGACCACCTTGGCCTTGGTCGACGGACCGGCGCGCAGGTTGGCGGTCGAATTGGCGACATAGGCGCCGCCGGCGGCCTCGAAGCTGGGCAGGCTCTGGACGCCCGAGGCGTAGCGGATGTTGCGGCCGTCGATCGGCGGGCCGTAGCTGGACGACACCACGTTGATGCGGCCCGAATTGCCGGTGCGGCTGTTGGTCCAGGTCTGGGCGACACCCGTCTCCAGGGCCTTCTTGGTCGCCTGTTCGGCCAGGGCCGCGTCGGTCGATTGCATGCGGCAGCCGATATAGCCGCCCGCCGCCGCGCCGGCGGCCGCGCCGACCAGGGTGCCGAGGGTCTTGTTGTTCTTGGAGACCTTGTTGCCGAGCAGGGCGCCGGCGGCCGCGCCGAGCAAGGCGCCGCCTTCCTGCTTCTTGCCCGAGCCTTCGCACCCGAACAGGCCGCTCAAGCCTTTCGACTGGGCCAGGGCCGGCAGCGGCGTGGCGGCCAGGGTGGAGCCCATCACGGCGGCGATGGCCACGGCGGCGCCGATCTTGTTCGAGGGGGTGTTGCGGATGGTCATGTCGGAAATCCTCTTCCGTCGGGTCAATGTTGTCGCCGTCAGCTGCCCGGTCGATAGTCGATGATCAACGAAATGAACATCGACATCAGGGGAGGCCGGCATGAGCAACCACGATCAGACGGACTATAGCTGTTTCAAGGTCGAGATCGAAGCTGGCGTCGCCCACATCCAATTGAAGCGGCCCGAAGCCATGAACACCATGACACGGCCGTTCTGGAACGAGCTTCCCGCAATTGTAAAACATATTGACGACAACGCCCTGGCCCGCTGCATCGTCATCACCTCGACCGGCAAGCACTTCAGCGCCGGCATGGATCTTTCGGTGTTCACCGACGGCGAGGGCGTCACGGCCGACCAGTCCGGCGACCGCTGGGTGGCCGCCGAGAGCTTCCGCCGCTTCGTCCATCACCTGCAGGAGACCTTCTCCTGCCTGGACAAGGCCCGCATGCCGGTGATCGTCGCCATCCAGGGCGGCTGCATCGGCGGGGCGGTCGATTTCGTCAGCGCCTGCGACATCCGCTACGCGACCGCCGACGCCTTCTTCCAGATCCAGGAGATCAATATCGGCATGACCGCCGACGTCGGCACCTTCCCGCGCCTGTGCAAGCTGATCCCCGAGGGCTGGGTGCGCGAGCTGGCCTATACGGGACGCCGGCTGCCGGCGGCGCGAGCCCGCGAGATCGGCCTGGTCAACGAGGTCTTCGACACCCACGAGGCCCTGGTCGAACACGCCCTGGCCACCGGCCGCGAGATCGCCGGAAAGTCGCCCCTGGCCGTCGCCGGCAGCAAGCTCATGATCAATTATGCCCGCGACCACTCCATCGCCGACAGCCTGGACTATATCGCCACTTGGCAGACCGGCATGTTCTCCGGCCCGCATATGGCCGAGGCGTTCACGGCCAAGGCGCAGAAGCGCGAGGCGGTCTTCCCGGACCTGCTCCCGCTGAAGAAGACGATGTAGTCAGGTCCGCGCCGCGTCCAACGCCCGCGCCAGGCCGGCGAACACCCGCGGGTCACTCATCTGCGCCGCATTGAACCGCATGAAATCCGAGGCCGAGCGGGCGGCGCTGAACACGTCGCCCGGCGCCAGGACCAAGCCCTCGCCCAAGGCCGCCTGGGCGACCTTCGCCGCGTCGAGGCCGTCGGGCAGCCGGCTCCAAAGATAGAAGCCGCCGCGTGGTTCCAGCCATGGCCGCACGCCCAGCGACCCCAGCCGCGTGGCGACCTCGCGCCGCGCCTTGGCCAGGCGTCCGCGCAGGCCGGCCAGGTGCTTGCGATAGCTGCCGTCGCTGAGGACGCCACGCACCAGCTCGGCGGCCAACGGGCTGGGCCCGCCGAAGCCCGTGGCCACCTGCAGATCGGCCAGGTCCTCTATCCAGTCGGGCCTGGCGGCGACATAGCCGCATCGGAACGAGGCCGACAGGGTCTTGGAGAAGCTGCCGATCCGGATGACGCGGGCCAGGCCGTCCAGCGCCGCCAGCCTGGGCGAGGGCTCCTGCTCGAAATCGGCGAAGATGTCGTCCTCGACGATCGTCAGGTCGTGGGCGGCCGCGATGCTGAGCAGCCGGTGAGCGACCTGCGGCGACAGGGTGGCCCCGGTCGGGTTCTGCAGCGCCGAATTGGTGATGTAGAGGCGCGGCCGATGGGTCTCGAGCGCTTCGGAGAACCGCGCCAGGTCCGGCCCCGCGGGGGTATAGGGCACGCTGACGACCTTGGCGCGGTGGGCGCGCAGCATGGCCAGGAAGTTGAAGTAGCAGGGATCGTCGACCAGCACCGTGTCGCCCGGCTGCAGCAGGTAGCGGCAGACCAGGTCGATGGCCTGGGTGGCCGAGGCGGTCATCAGGATCTGGTCCGGACCGGCGTCGATCCCCGCTTCGGCTAGTTGGCGGGCCAGCAGGCGGCGCAGGGACGGCGAGCCCTGCGTCGGGCCATAGTCGGCCAGCAGCGGATCCTCGCGCCGCGCCAGTCCGCGCAAACCGCGCCGGATAGAGTCGTTGGGCATCCAGTCGGCGGGCAGCCAGCCGCAGCCGGGCTTGAGCATGGCCTCGTCGGCGTCCAGCGACTGGCGCGACACCCACAGCGGATCGATCGCTCGGTCTCGCCGGGGCTCAGCCTGGGCCAGGGCGAACGGCGGGACCGCGCCGGCGACGTAGAAGCCTGATCCCGGCCGCGCGCGGATCAGGCCCTCGGCGGTCAGGCGGTCATAGGCCTCGACGACGGTCGAGGGCGAGACGCCCATCGTCGCCGCGAAGCCTCGGATCGACGGCAGCCGCTCGCCCGCCGTCAGGACCCGGCCCGCCAGCTTGCGGCGGATGGCGTCCATCACCCGGCCGGTGCGGGTGTCGGCCTCGTCCTTGGCGTCGAGCATCGTCAAGCTGTGTGGCCTTTTTGATCAATACAGTTCGGTGAAATTGTATTGCACCGTCCCTGCCTTGGCCAGTCGGCTTGGCCTAGGGAGAACCCTCGGACAAGCGAGGAACGATGCAGCGTAATACGGACGGCTGGGGCAGCGGGATGCTGGGCGTGGTGATCTTCAGCGGGTCGCTGCCGGCCACGCGCCTGGCCGTGGAGGGCTTCACGCCCCTGTTCCTGACCTCGGCGCGGGCGGTGATCGCGGCCATGCTCGGCGCGGCCCTGCTGTGGGGCTTGCGTCAGAAGCGGCCGGAACGCGGCGACCTTCTCGCTCTCGCCGTCGTGGCGCTAGGGGTGGTGATCGGTTTCCCGCTGCTGACGGCGCTGGCGCTGAAGCACGTCACCGCGGCCCACTCGATCGTCTTCATCGGCCTGCTGCCGCTGGCGACCGCCCTGTTCGGCGTTCTGCGTGGCGGCGAGCGGCCCCGCCCCGCCTTCTGGCTATTCTCGGTCATCGGCGCGGCGGCCGTGGCGGGCTTCGCCCTCTCCCGCAGCGCGGAGGCCTCGCTGAAAGGCGACCTGCTGATGGTCGCCGCCGTCGTCCTGTGCGGCCTGGGCTATGCCGAGGGGGCGAAGCTGTCGCGGCGGCTGGGCGGCTGGCAGGTGATCTCGTGGGCCCTGGTGCTGGCGCTCCCCGCCATGGCGGCGTTGGCCGTGGCGACCCTGCCGGCGCGCTGGGACGACATCGGCGCGCCGGCCTGGGCGGGCCTGGCCTATGTCTCGGTGTTCAGCATGCTGATCGGATTCGTGTTCTGGTACCGGGGCCTGGCGCTGGGCGGCATCGCCAGCGTCGGCCAGTTGCAGCTGCTGCAACCGTTCCTGGGCCTGCTGCTGGCCGGCCTGCTGCTGCACGAGCCGATCGCCTGGACCATGGTCGCGGTCACGGGCCTGGTCGTGCTGTGCGTGGCCGGCGCGCGGCGCTACGCCTGACCCGGCCTACTCGCCAGCCCTACTCGTAGGTGAAGCTCATCGGCGTGTCCGCCGCCGGCAGACAGCTGCGGTCCACCGGCTTGGTCGGGTCCTGGAAGAAGCTCCGGATCATCTTGCGCGCGCACGGGCTATTGCGGCTGACCCCGTGGGTGGCGTTGGTGACGATGACGACTTGCGAGCCCTGATAGCCCTTGGCGGCGGCGCGGGTCAGTTCCGGCGGGCAGCCGGGGTCGATCTCGGCGGCCAGGAACAGGGTCGGGACGGCGGTCCTCACCGGCTGCTGCTCGACCTTGGAGATCGGGCCGACGTCGACGCCGGCGCAGACGTCGTGGATCCGCTGCATCGAGGCCACCATCAGCCGAGCCACCGGATCGGCCTCCGTGCCCTTGGCGACATCCGCTCGTTTTTCGAACGGGATCTCCTCCTTGCACAGGTGGGTCATGAACTGGCCCTCGCTGTAATAGTCGCGGCTCTCGACGAACGCCTCCACCGGCGCGACGTCGCCCTGGATGATCTTCCACAGGTCGCGCGGCAGTACGCCGGCGGTGAAGTAGCTGGCGTCCATCAGATAGCCGCCCAGGTCGTCGGCCGTGTAGGTCTTGCCGTTGAGGGTCTGGGGACCCGCCAGCCAACGCTCGGCGACCACCGCCAGCTTGGCCTTCAGGTCCGGATAGCGGCGGGCGCATTCGGCCACGACCGCGCACTTGGCCATGACGATGTCGATCGAGCTGGAGACCATGGCCGGGCCGCCGACCGTCCAGTCGGCCTCGGGCGGCCAGGGCGAGTCTTGGACCACCGCGCGAACGCCTTGCGGCGCGTGGGTCTGGATCGCCGCCTCGATCCGCGTGCCGTACGAGCCGCCGAACAGGTCGATCAGCGGCAGCTTCAGCACCGCGCGCAGGTCCTGGACGTCCCGGGCCACCTCGACGGCGTTGTAGCGCGACAGGTTCACGCCCTTGGCCTGGAAGGCCTTCAGGCAGGCGACGATGCCGGCCTTGTCCTGCTCGGACGGCGGCCCGGCGTCGGTCAGGTTCGCGCCCGGGCAGTCCAGGTTGGGGTCCGACTGGCCGCCGCCGCGCTGGTCGAGGAAGATCCAATCCTGGTCGACGGCGACGAACTCGCGCGAGGCCTTGCTCTTCAGCATCCGAGGCAGGCCGCCCAGCGCCGAACCGCCAGGTCCGCCATGCAGATAGACCACCGGCGGCAGACCGGCCTTGGGCGCGGCGGCCCGCACGATCGCCACGGCCACCTTGATCCTGCGGCTCTTCGGGTCGCCTCGGCTCTCGTCGACGATCAGGTTTCCGCATTCGACCTTCAGGTCGACGCCCTTGTAGTCGCCGACGCAGGCCGCGGGCTTGAATCGCGGCGCGGCCGCGTGCGTCGCGCCGCCCAGAGCGGACAGGCTCAGCGCGCCGACGGCGGCGGCGATCCAGGACAAACGCGACATCGAAGACTCCAGCGGCTTTCGCGCATCAACACCAAGGTTAATGCGCACCGCAAGGCTTCCGTCCGGGAAGGAGTGTTCAGGGGGCGAGGTTCGCCGGCATTTCCGCCCCGGTCAGGTCGGCGCCGTCCAGCCTGGCGCGGACCAGGTCGGCTTCGATGAACCGGGCGCGAGGGGCGCTGACGCCCCTGAGATTGGCCCCGCGCAGCACGGCGCGGGTCAGGTCGGTGCGGATGACCCGGTCTTCGGCGATCTTCAGCGGGCCCAGCTTGGCGCCCGAGAGGTCGGCGCGGGCCAATTGGGCGTCGACCAGGCGCGCGCCCCGCAGGTCCGCGCCCTTCAGCTTGGCCCCGCGCAGGTCCGCGCCCGAGAGGTTGGCGCCCTGCAGCTGCACGCCCTCCAGGTCCATGCCGAAGAACACGGCCTTGGGGGCGATCAGGCCGCTGAGGCGACGGTTCCTCAGGCGCTTGAGCGGGCGGAAGTCGACGTCGGACAGGTCACCGACCTTGCCGTCGCGACCGTCGGTCTCGCAGAACAGCTCGTGAGCCTCCAGCACCTCATTGAGGGGCTGGTCGTCGACATAGATGATCGGCTTCGGGGCACGCAGCACCTCGGTCAGGTCGGCGTCGGTCAAGTCGGCCCCGCTGACGTCGACGCCCACCATCACCGCCCGGCGCAGCGAGACATTGGCCATCTCGGCGTTGTGCAGGTTGGCGCCGGACAGATTGGCGCCGTCCATCCGGGCGTTGGTCAGCCGGGCGCCCTGCAGGGTGACGTTCGAGAGGTCGGCGTCGGTGAAATCGGCCTGCCGCGCGAAGGCGCCGGACATCTGGGCGCCCTTCAGGTTGGCCCCCTGCAGCATGGCGTAGTCCAGCTCGCCCGGCCGCTTGGAATGTTCGAGGATCCGCAGGCCCTTTTCGTCGTCCTGCACGGCCGTGACGCCCTCGCGCAGATCGCAATTGGCCAGGTTCGCCCCGCCCAGATTGGCCCCGCGCAGGCAGGCGCCGCGCATGTCGCAGCGCGACAGGTCGGCGTCGCGCAGGTCGGAGTCGCGCAAGTCGGTCCCATAGAGTGTGGCCCGCGCCAGCTTGGCGCCGCGCAGCGAGGCCCCGCCCAGCAGGGCGCCGGTCAGGTCGGCCTCCGAGAGGTCGACGCCGTCCAGCTCGTAATTGTTCAGGTTGACGTACTGCAGCACCGCCCGGCGTCCGGCCGGCAGACCTTTCAGGTACCGCGCATGGGCCTCCACCGCCTGGCGCACCACGGAGGCGTGCAGGGTCCGGATCAGGCTCGGTCGTGAAGACTCGGCGGCGGCGGGCATGCGATCGGAGAGCGCTCGGGCTGGTACGCGGGTGAAGCGGAAACAGCGCTCACCGTGTCACATCAGCTTTAAGCAATCGTTCAGTCCGCGACAGAAAGTCGCGGGTCTAACCGCTCACACGCTCGAACAGGTGCTCGTAGCGCAGCACCAGCCCCTGCCCGTCGACGACCAGATCGGCCTCGAACCCCGCCGACAGGCCCAGGTCGACATAGCGCAGGCGGCCGGGCCCCTGGCGATCGTAGCGTTGGCGCGAGTGGGCGACCGTCAGGGCCGGCCCGTCGATGAAGGCGGTGTCGAGCGGCTGGCCGCGCCCCGGCGCCTCGGGCGTGCGTCGGATCGGGAAGGTGTTGCAGAAGGGCGTGACCGACAGATCCGGCTCTTCGGCTCCGTCGAGGTCGGGGCGCGCAACGCCGTCGACGGCCCAGCCCGAACCGGTCCTTTCCAGCGTCAGCCGGCCGTGGCTCGTGGCGTTCCAGCGCTCCACTTCGACCGACAGGGCGCGCCAGTCGGGGGTCAGACGCCAGCGATGATCGAGACGGAAGCCGCCGTCCTCGAGGCACAGCACGGTCGAGACCGCCTCGACCGCGTCCGGACCGATCGACAATTCCAGACGTTCCAGACCCTCGATATCGGTCCGTCGCCAGAAGAGGACGGATGTCGGCATGCGCTCTCCGTTTCTACAGCCAGCCCTTGCGCCGGAACCACAGCAACGGGCCGAAGAAGGCCAGGATCATCAGGCCGATCGCCATCGGATAGCCTTCCATCCAGCGCAGTTCGGGCATGTGCTCGAAGTTCATGCCGTAGATCCCCGCGATCAGAGTCGGCGGCAGGAACATCACCGAGAAGATCGAGAACACCTTGAAGATCGAGTTCTGCTCGATGTTGATCAGGCCCAGGGCCGCGTCGAGCAGGAAGGTGACGTTGCCGGCCAGGTAGCTGGAATGGTCGGTGATCGACTGGACGTCGCGCTGCAGCGACTTCAGGTGGTCGCGCAGTTCCTTCTCACCGTCGAACTGGTCGGCCAAAGCGGCGAAGCTGAGCAGGCGAGCCAGGCTGACCAGGCTGTCGCGGGCCTTTGAATTGACGTTCTGCGAGCGGCCCAGCTTGTTGAGGATCTGTTCGAACGCCGCGCCGCGCGGGCGGCTGAAGATGGCCCGCGACTGCACCTCGACCTCGGCGGCGGTGCGCTCGAGGATGTCGGCGGTGCGGTCGACGATGGCGTCCAGCAAGCCCAGGAAGGTCTGCAGGCCGTTGGGACACAGGCTGGGCTGGCGCTCGGCCTGGGCGGCGAACACCGAGAAGGCGCGCGGCTCGACATAGCGGATGGTGACGAGGCGCGCGCCGGCGAGCACGAAGGTGACGGGGGCGGCGGTCGGCAGGTCGCCGTCGGCGTTGACCAGCACCGTGGCGGTCATGAACGTGCCGCCGTCTTCCTGGTAGAGGCGCGAGGACGCCTCGATCTCGGCCATCTCCTCGCGGGTGGGCAGCAGCAGGCCGATCGACTGCTCGACGGAGACTTCCTCGGCGCGGGTGGGGTCGACCAGCTCGATCCAGACGGCGTCGTCCGGCACGCGCCAGTCAGGCGACAGTCCGCCGGCTTCGAAACCTGGCGCGCCGTGGCGGAGAATTCGCAGCATCGATCACCCTCGCTAAGGCCGGGTGTGCCCCGGCCCAAGCGTCAGGTCAACGCGCTCAAATCAACGGGGCGCGTTCTGCTTGTTTGTGTCGTTCGAGGAGGAACCGCCACCGGCGGCGGCCTCGATCAGGGCGGCGATACGGTCGGTCGAATCCGCGGCCTGGCCGATGATGTCCAGCGGCGAGGAACGAACCGAAGCGGCCACCTGGTTGGCCGCCTGCTTGGCAGCCGAGACCACGGCGTTCTGGGCCATGGCGATCTTGCTGGTGGCCATGGCGATCTTGGTCGCCTGGGCGTCCTGATAGATGAAGCCGTTGGTCGGATAGACGCTGGTGCCGAGGTCGCGGATCGGATCGTACCAGACCTTGACCTGCGTCCAGTCGCCTTCCGGCGAGACGTCGACGACGGTGACGTCCTTTTCGATCTGGCCGCGATCGCCTTCGATGATCGACCAGTTGGCGTGGGTGACCTGGATGACCCGGTCGGTGAGCACCTGGCTGACGAACGCCACGTGGCCGAGGTTCATGCGGGCGGTGGGCTTGAAGGAGAGGACCGAGCCGATCTTCGGGACCGAGCCCGTGTCGTACTTGCCGGCGGCTTGCGACCACCACGTGCGGGCGTCGCCGAAAATCTGAATGCCCGACATCAGACGGGCGAAGGGCACGCACTGCCAATAGCCGTCAGCATTCGCCGCTACGGGCGCAAAGCTGATCATGGCGGCAGCGGCCAGGGAACCCAGAAGGGCCCTTGTCCGTTTCGTCATGCTGTGGGTACTCCCCCGCGTCACTGGGCTAAGGGATAACCTTGCCAGGGACATGTGAAAAGAGTGTTTATGTCGCAGCTGTAATGGCCAAGCGGCGCTGTTTCCACCCCCGCGCCCAAGTCTTCATCCGCTCCCGACAGGGGCTTTCGATGACATGGAAGGAGATCGCCGACAGCGGAACCAGGGCGGCGACAATCCCGATCCAGATCAGAAGCGGCAACTTGTCGCCCTCGATATTGAACAGCTTGGTCGCGCCATTGATGGCCAGGATCTTCCACGGGATGCAGATCATATAGGTCGAATAGCTGATCTCGCCGAGATAGACGAAGACTGACTGTCCAGCAAACTCGAAACCGTCCGAAGCGAGGGTGGCGAGCATGAAAATCAGCCCCCCCATCAGCATGATAATGATCGAATCCGAGGCGCCGAACTGCACAGCGGCAAGCGTGGCCATGCTCAATAAAGCGGCGCCGTAGCCGCTGAGTCGCGCCGGGAAGCGTCCTGAACGCCACAGGGCGTGCAGCGCGCAGCCGAAGGCGAAGCACGGAACGATGCGCAGAGCGCCCCACTGGATGGTCGCGTCGGTCAGCGAGAAGCCGGCCAGGGCCTCGAAGGCGGGATAGAGCAGAGCGATCATCGCCAGCGCGCCCAGCACGGCGGCGACGGGGCGCTCGCGCAGCTTCCAGGCGGCGAACGCGAAGGCCGGGAAGGTCAGATAGGCGAACCATTCGGCCGAGATCGACCACGAGGCGTGGTTCCAGCCCGACACCGGCGCGAAGCCCCAGGCATGGACCAGCATCAGGTTGGCCGGCAGGGCCTTCCAGGCCAGGATGTTCGGATCGACGGTCAGCCCCGCCATCGTGCCGGCGATCGCCATGGCCCCGACTCCGACTAGGGTGGCCAGGTGCAGCGGATAGACCCGCGCCAGCCGGTTCCACAGGAAGTCGCCGTAACGGAACCGCCCCTCCCCGAAGCCGCTCAGATAGACGTGGCACAGGATGAAGCCCGACAGCGTGAAGAATGCCTCGACGCCCAGATAGCCCTTTTGGGCGATCGCCGGCGTGAAACCGACGTCCAGCTTGGGCCAATAGTGGAACAGCACCACCCAGAAGGCGGCGAAGAACCGGAGGGCCGTCAGGGGCTTTATGTGCGCGGCGTCGGGCATGACGTCGATCCTTAAGGGCCCTCTTTCCCTCCCCCACGGTGGAAAGACCGGCGTTCTCCGCCTATTTCACCTAGGGTGAAATGCATACGCGAACGCATACGCGAAACAGCGGCTCGTCCGATAACCTTAGAGAGGACCGATGAACGAACTCCTTAGCCTCGTCGCCGACCCGGCCGCCTGGGCCGCCTTGGTGACCCTGGTGGTGATGGAAGTGGTTCTGGGGATCGACAACCTGGTCTTCATTTCGATCCTGTCGAACAAGTTGCCGCCCGAGCAACGCACGAGGGTGCGCCGCATCGGCATCTCGCTGGCGCTGATCATGCGCCTCGTCTTGCTGTCGACCATCGCCTTCATCGTCGGCCTGACCGCCCCGGTCTTCGACCTCGGCATCGTCGGCCCCGTGGGATCGCACGGCGAGCCGGGCTTCGAGACCGCCTTCTCGTGGCGCGACCTGATCCTGATCGCCGGCGGCGTCTTCCTGATCTGGAAGGCGACCAAGGAGATCCACCACACGGTCGACCCGGCCAAGAGCGACGACGTGCTGGAGAAGGACAAGGCCAGCGTGGTGATCTCGAACGTCGGCGCGGCGATCTTCCAGATCATCCTGCTGGACCTGGTGTTCTCGATCGACTCGATCCTGACCGCCGTCGGCATGACCGATCACCTGCCGATCATGGTCACCGCCGTGATCATCGCCGTCGCCGCCATGCTGCTGGCCGCCGACCCGCTGGGCAACTTCATCAACAACAATCCGACGGTGGTGATGCTGGCGCTCGGCTTCCTGCTGATGATCGGCACCGTCCTGATCGCCGAGGGCTTCGGCGCCCATGTTCCCAAGGGCTACATCTACACCGCCATGGCGTTCTCGGCCGGCGTCGAGGGCCTGAACATGCTGGCCCGCAAGCGCGGCCCGAAGAAAGACCACTAGGGGGCGAACGAGCCTCTACTTCCGGCGTTTGGAGCGTGGTAGTCGGTTCCGGCTATCACGCTTCAGGGCCCTGATGACCTCCCAGACCTTCACCGACGCCGAGCGCCGCCTGACCCTGGCGGCGCTGATGATCGTCTTTCTGCTCAGCGCGCTGGACCAGACCATCGTGTCCACGGCCATGCCGCGGATCATCTCCGAGCTGAACGGCCTCAATCTCTATTCGTGGGTGACCACGGCCTATCTGCTGACCTCGACGGTGATGGTGCCGATCTGGGGCAAGCTGGGCGACATCTTCGGCCGCAAGCCGGTGCTGATCACCGGCATCACCATCTTCCTGGCCGGCTCGTGGCTGTCGGGGATCTCGGGCGAGTTCGGGACCATCCTGGGCGTGCCGGGCATGGTGCAGCTGATCGTGTTCCGCGCCATGCAGGGCATCGGCGGCGGCGCCCTGTTCACCACCGCCTTCGCGATCATCGCCGACCTGTATCCGCCGCGCGAGCGGGGCAAGTTCGCCGGCATCTTCGGCTCGGTGTTCGGCCTGGCCAGCGTGCTGGGGCCGATCATCGGCGGCTATTTCACCGACCACGGCACGGTGCAGATCGGGACCCACATGGTCGCCGGCTGGCGCTGGGTGTTCTACGTCAACCTGCCGCTGTCCCTGCTTTCGCTGTTCATGGTCATCGTCAAGATGCCGCCGCTGGAGCATCGCCGCTCGGGCAAGATCGACTTCCTGGGCGCGGCCCTGCTGATCGCCGCCTTCGTGCCGCTGCTGCTGGCGCTTAGCCTGGGCGGCCACAACTTCGCCTGGCGCTCGCCGCAGAGCCTTTCGCTATTCGCTCTGGCCGCCGTCTCCCTGGCCGCCTTCGTGGTGGTCGAGACCAAGGTCTCCAACCCGATCCTGCCGATGCACCTGTTCCAGAACCAGGTGTTCACCACCGCCAACACCGCCGGCTTCCTGATCTCGATGGCCTTCATGGGCGTGGTGATGTTCCTGCCGCTGTTCCTGCAGCTGGGCCGCGGCGTGCCGGCCACGGTCAGCGGCATGACCATGCTGCCGCTGATGGCCGGCCTGATCATCGGCAGCACGATCGCCGGCCAGCTGGTCAGCAAGACCGGCAAGTACAAGCCGTTCATGATCGGCGGCGCGTCCGTGCTGCTGGTCTCGGTGTTCCTGCTGCACGACCTGTCGAAGATCCACAGCCTGCCCTTGCTGTGTCTGCTGCTGGCCTTCGTGGGCCTGGGCCTTGGCCCCGGTCAGAGCCTGTTCAACATCGCCACCCAGAACGCTGTCGACCCGCGCGACATCGGCGTGGCCACCAGCTCCAACCAGTTCTTCCGTCAGATCGGCTCGACCGTCGGCGCGGCCCTGGCCGGCACGATGCTGACCGCCCGCCTGGCCAGCCTGCCGGGCGGCGGTCTCGACCTGGGCAAGCTGGAGGGCATGGCCGTCAAGGCCGCCGCCACCGGCCAGGCCGCCCACGCCGATCCGGTGCTGCAGGAGGCCCTGGTCCACGCGGTCAGCGGCGTGATGGTCGCGGCCCTGTTCGTGATCGCGGCGGGCCTCGTGACCATCTTCTTCATTCCCGCCCTGCCCCTGCGCTCACGCCAACCGGCGCCGGGCGCGCCGACCCTGGACAAGGCCGAGCCGACGAACTGAGGGGATCTTCCCTGTCATCCCGACCGCAGCGCAGCGGAGAGCCGGGACCGCCGCAGGCTCCGCGCTTCCGGCGGTCCCGGATAGCCTCTGCGAGGCTTCCGGGATGACAGAATTGTTTAGCGGCCCCTACTTCGCCGCCTTCCACTTGGCCTGCACCGCCGCCTTCACCGGGGCCGGCACGGGCGCGTAGCCCAGCTTGACGATGTCGGCGTCGCCGTTGGCGTAGCCCCAGCCGAAGAAGTCGCGCACGCGCTTGGCCCGGTCGGGCGCGGCGTCATCGCGCAGCAGGCCATAGCTGACCAGCACCAGCGGCCAGGTCGCCTTGCCCGGACGATCCAGGGTCTGGACGCCGAAGCCCTTGGTCGCCGTCCACGGCGCGCTGTTGGCGAAGGCCGAGAAGGCCGCCGGCGACGGCGTCACGAACGCCCCGTCGCGGTTCTTCAGCGCCACCAGGTCCAGCTTGTGATCCAGGGCGTAGGCGTATTCGACATAGCTGATCGTGCCCATGGTGCCGGACATGATCTCGCTGATCCCGGCATTGCCCTTGCCGCCCAGGCCGATCGGCCAGGCCACGGTCTCGCCCGCGCCGGGGCCGGCCTTCCACTCGGGACTGACGGCCGACAGATAGCTGGTCAGCAGCAGGCTCATGCTGGCCGGGTCGGTGCGGTGGGCCACGGTGATCGGCCAGTCCGGCAGATCCAGGCCCGGATTGAGGGTCTTCAAGGCCGGGTCGTTCCACTTGGTGACCTTGCCCAGGAAGATCGCCGCCAGGGTCGCCGCGTCCATGCGCAGCTTGCCGCTCTCCAGACCCGGGACATTGGTGACCAGCACGGTGCCGCTGATCACGAAGGGGAATTGCGACAGGCCCTTGGTCTTCAGGTCGGCGTCGGACAGCGGCATGGCGGTGACGCCGAAGTCGGCGGCCTTGCTCTCGATCTGGCTGATGCCGAAGGCCGAGTTCTGGCCCGTATAGGCGATCGGCTCGCCTCCGGCCTTCTGGTAGTCGGCGATCCAGGCCTTGAACAGCGGCGACTGGATCGAACCGCCAGACCCCGATAGGCCCGGAGCCGGAGCCGGAGCCGGAGCCGGAGCCGGAGCCGTCTGGGCGGCGACGGAGCCGGCCACGGCCAAACTCAACACGAACGCCACCGATGCAACGAGCGACTTCATAGCGCTTTCTCCGACTTGCCTTGGGGCGCGAGCCCGGTTCCGCGATGCGTTGCTCGCATCGTCGGGGCCCGGACCTTGGGCGTCCGCCTGCCGCAGGGGAATGTGGCGCGAGGCCGCAGAGCTTGGCTGAAAGCCTAGAGGAAGCTGTAGGGATCCACGTCGATCACCACGCGCACCGAGTTCGGGACCTTGGCCCGGGCTCGCCAGGCGGCCATGAAGCCCTGCAGGTCGACAGTACGATCGGCGCGGACCAGGAACCGCTTGCGCCGGCGGCCGCGCACCAGCGACAGCGGCGCGTCGGCGGGGCCGAACACCTCGACCCCCTCGGCGTTGGGGATCACCGCGGCCAGGGCCTCGACATAGGATTCCAAGGCGGCCGCGTCCGGCCCCGAGGCGATCACCGCCGCGAGACGTCCGAACGGTGGCAGGCCGGCGTCCTGGCGCATGCCCATCTCGGCCTCGATGAAGGCGTCGCGGTCCTGGGCCTTCAGGGCCTGCATCACCGCATGGTCGGGCGAATAGGTCTGCAGCAGGGCCCGCCCCGGCTTCTCGTGCCGCCCCGCCCGGCCGGCCGCCTGGGCCAGCAGTTGGAAGGTCCGCTCGCCGGCCCGCAGATCGCCGCCGCGTAAGCTGAGGTCCGCGTCGACCACCCCCACCAGGGTCAGGTTCGGGAAGTTGTGGCCCTTGGCCGCCGCCTGGGTGGCGACCAGGATGTCGATCTCGCCGGCCGCCATGCTGGCCACCAGGGTCCTGGCCGCCTCGGCGTCCATCACCGTGTCGGACGAGAACACCGCCACCCGGGCGTCCGGGAAGATATGCCGCGCCTCTTCCTCGACCCGCTCCACCCCCGGACCGATCGAGACCAGGCTGTCCTTGGCCCCGCAGTGCGGGCAGGCCTCGGGCTTCTTCATCGAGAAGCCGGTCAGGTGGCAGACCAGTCGGCCGGTATAGCGGTGCTCGACCAGCCAGCTGTCGGTGTCGGGCGACTTCATCTTCTCGCCGCAGGCCCGGCACAGCACCAGCGGCGCATAGCCCCGCCGGTTCAGGAACAGCATGGCCTGCTCGCCGCGCTGCAGGGTCACGGCCATGGCCTTGATCAGCGGCGGCGACAGCCAGCGGCCGGGCTCCGGCGGCGTCTGGCGCATGTCGACCAGGTCGATGTCGGGCAGCTGGGCCGCGCCATGGCGAGCCGACAGCCGCAGCCAGCGGTAGCGGCCGGCCTGGGCGTTGAACAGGCTCTCCAAGGACGGGGTCGCCGAGGCCAGCAGGACGCTGGCCCCCTCGATCTTGGCGCGGGCCACGGCCAGGTCGCGGGCCTGGTAGATGAAGCCCTCTTCCTGCTTGAACGAGCTGTCGTGCTCCTCGTCGACCACGACCAGGCGCAGGCCCTTGAACGGCAGGAACAGGGCCGAGCGGGCCCCGACCACGATGCGGGCGTCGCCGCTGGCCACGGCCTCCCAGACCTGGCGGCGGCGCGGCGGCGAGACGCCGGAGTGCCACTCGGCCGGCAGCGCCCCGAACCGCTGCTCGAAGCGGGCCAGCACGGCCTGGGTCAGGGCGATCTCGGGC
The DNA here is from genome assembly GCF_001425745.1 of Caulobacter sp. Root343. Classification (GTDB taxonomy): domain Bacteria; phylum Pseudomonadota; class Alphaproteobacteria; order Caulobacterales; family Caulobacteraceae; genus Caulobacter. The sequence goes on from NZ_LMDF01000008.1 coordinate 33,158, forward strand.
AGCAGCACCAGCACCTGGGAGTCCGGGCTCTCGGCCAGGGCGGCGGCCACGGCTTCCAGATAGACCTCGGTCTTGCCCGAGCCGGTCACGCCGTCCAGCAGCGCCGCCTGGAAGCCGCCGGCGTGCAGCATCTCGGCCAGCACCTCGACGCAGGCCGCCTGGCCGGGGTTGAGGTCGCGCGGCGGCAGGGAGAGGTCGGGCTGGGGCAAGCCACGCTCGGGCTCGACGAAATCGACGGCCAGCGCGCCCTCGTCGACCAGCCCCTTCACCACGCCGGCCGAGACCCCCGCGGCCGAGGCCAGGGCGGCGCCCGAGAGCTTCCGCCCCTCGGCGGCGGCCAGCACCTTCAGCCGGGCCGGAGTCATGCGAGCGGGCTGGCTCCCGGTCAGGACCAGCACCTTGTCGGGCTTGGGCGGCGGATGGCGCAGGCCGCGCAGGGCCATGGCCAGCGGCCAGCCGGGCAGATCGACCGAATAGCGCGCGGCCCATTCCACGAAGGTCAGCACGCCGGGCGGCAGGGGCGGATCATCCACCCGCTCCAGCACCGGCTTCAGCGGCCGGTTGCCGCCGCTTCCGTCGCGCACGGCCATGACCACCCCGCGAATCACGCGCGGCCCCAGCGGCACGGTCACGTGGTCGCCCGGCCGCAGGTCCAGACCCTCCGGCTCGGCGTAGTCGAAGGCTTCCGGCAACGGCATCGGCAGCAGGACGGAAGCGATACGCGGCATGGTGCGATGCTTCTGCCGCGAAACCGTCCCCAGGTCGAGAGGACCGGCGGCGAACGTCATCAAGCGGGTGTTAACCGTCCTTGCCGCTTCATCTACCTCCAGTGCTAGTAACCGGTGGGGACGACGAATGAGCGACGCGACGCGAGCGACCAAGAAGGCCGTCGACCCGGAGAGCGTCCGCGACTTCCTGCGCACCGAGCCGGAATTCCTGCGCCATGACGAGGGCCTGCTGGGCGAACTGGGCCTGAAGATCGCCGCCGGCAACATCATCGACTTCGGTCCCGCCGCCCTGGCCAAGGCCGCCGCCGCCCACAAGCGCGAGGCCAGCGTTCGCCAGGCGATCGAGGCCAACGCCCGCGCCAACTTCTCGGCCCAGGCCCAGACCCACGCGGCGGTGATCGACATGCTCGACGCCCGCAACCATTCGGACCTGGCCCGCCGTGTCGACGAGATGTCGATCAAGCGGTTCGGCCTGGCCGCCGGGGTAATGGCGCTGGAAGGCCCCAGCCGCGTCCCGGCCGGCTGGTACGCCTTGGCCGAGGGTCAGGTCGACATGATCCTGGCCGACGCTCCGATCGCCCGCATGGGCTTCTTCGCCCCGGCCCTGCCGCTGTTCGGCGACAGGATGGAGACCATCCGCAGCATGGCGTTGGTCCGCATGGCCGTCTGGGAGCCGCGTCGCGAGGCCCTGATCGCCTTCGGCTCGACCGACCCCGAAGGCTTCACGCCGGACATGGGCGCCGAACTGGTCAACTTCCTGGCCCGGGTGGTCGAGCGCACGGCCGAACGCTGGCCAGTGCTATGACCGCGAGCGTCGGGAGCGCCCGCCAGGCCTACGCCGCCTGGCTGGACTACCTGACGCTGGAGCGCCGGGCCTCGCCGCGCACGGTGCGGGCCTATGGCGACAACGTCCTGGCCTATCTGAACTTCCTCGAGCGCCACTTCGGTGGTGAAGAGGGGGGCGAGACGCCGAGTCTCGCCGCCATGGGCCAGGTCTCGGCCGCCGACCTGCGCGGCTACCTGGCCTTTCGACGGCAGGGCGAGAACGCCCTGGCCCCGCGCTCGATCTCCCAGGCCTTGTCCTCGATCCGCGCCTTCCACCGCTATCTCGACCAGCGCCATGGCGTGGCCAACGCCGCCGTCGAGCTGGTGCGCGGTCCGCGCCTGAAGATCGGCCTGCCGCGTCCCGTCTCCGAGGACCAGGCCCGCGACCTGATCGCCGAGGCCGCCGACGACCTTGAGCGCGATCCGTGGGAAACCGCCCGCGACGAGGCGGTGCTGACCCTGCTGTGGGGCTGCGGCCTGCGGATCTCCGAGGCGCTGTCCCTGACCTGGTCCGACGCGCCGCTTGGCGCTTCGCTGCGCATCACCGGCAAGGGCGGCAAGACCCGCATCACCCCCGTGCTGGACGCCGTGCGCGAGGCGGTCGACGTCTATGTCAACGAGCTGCCGTTCGTGCTGGGCCCCGACGAGCCCCTGTTCCGCGCCAAGCGGGGCGGCCCCTTGTCGCCTCGGCACGTCCAGGCCCTGGTCCAGACCCTGCGCGGACGCCTGGGCCTCTCCGACCGGGTGACCCCGCACGCCTTCCGCCACGCCTTCGCCACCCACCTGCTGGGGGCCGGCGCCGACCTGCGGGCGATCCAGGACCTGCTGGGCCACGCTTCGCTGTCGACCACCCAGCGCTACACCCAGGTCGACGCCGCCGGTCTTCTGGCCGCCTACCAGGCCGCGCATCCGAAGGCCTGAACGCGACTGCCCAACTGCGGCCGAGTGTCGCGAAACGGCGTTATAAGCTCCGCATTAACCGCGATTTTACGGCGCGAGCCCCCTCCTGATCTCGAAAACGCACGCTTTTCGCCAATCGCGAGACGCGATGTTCAACGAGGCCTCCGATGAAGTTCGACGACCTGAAGATCTCCACCAAGGTGGCGCTGCCGGCCATCATCCTGACGCTGATCGCCCTGGTGATCGTCGGTCTCGGGGCCGTGGAGTCGCGAAAGATCGAGGCCAATACGAAAATCCTCGTCCAGCAGCGCGCCCCGGCCGAGCTGGAGACCTCGCGCTTCAACCGCCGGATCTCGGCCATCGGCTACGCGACCTATCGCACCCTGTCGTACGACGGCGCCTCGGCCGAGGCCAAGGACGCCAGCGAGGACCTGGACGCCGACTACAAGGCGGCCAAGAAGGCCCTGGACAAGGTCAAGGCCGCCGATCCCGCCAGCGCCAAGACCATGGCCGCGTTCGGCGCCCGCCTCGACAAGATCTACGCCGCCGCCCGCAACGGCGCCGACATGGGCCTGCAGAACATGAACGACGCCGCCAAGATGATGATGGTCGGCATCGATCCGGACATCGCCAAGCTGACCGAGGATGTCCTGGCCTACAACGAGCAGCACGTGGCCGAGACGAAGAAGATGGTCGACAAGGCCTCCAAGGAAGCCGCCGCAGGGACCACGTTCTCGATCCTGTTCGGCCTGATCGCCGCTGGCGGCGCCCTGATGCTGGCCCTGTGGATCGGCTCCAAGAAGATCGCCGCGCCCCTGGTCGCCACCGCCAAGACCATGGAAGTCCTCGCCCAAGGCTCGATCGACGTCGAGGTCCGGGGCGCCGAGCGCAAGGACGAGGTCGGCGCGATGGCCCGCTCGGTCCAGGTGTTCAAGGACAACGCCGTGGCGCTGCGCACCGCCGAAGCCGCCCAGCAGCGCGCCACCGCCGAGACGGAAGCCGAGCGTCGCCGCAACCAGGAGATCGCCGAAGCCTCCGCCAAGGAGCAGGCCTTCGTCATGGAAGCCATCGCCGGCGGCCTGACCCGCCTGTCGGACGGCGACCTGACCTACCGCCTCGCGCAGGAGTTCCCGGAGGCCTACAAGCGCCTGCAGATGGATTTCAACGGCGCCATCGCCCAGTTGGAAGAGGCGATGAGCACCATCGTCCACGCCGCCAACGGCATCGGCGCCGGCTCGGACGAGATCGCCTCGGCCGCCGACGACCTGTCGCGCCGCAGCGAACAGCAGGCCGCCAGCCTGGAAGAGACCGCCGCCGCCCTGGACGAGATCACCGCCACGGTGAAGCGCTCGTCGGCCGGCGCCCTGGAAGCCGCCAAGGTGGTGGGTTCGACCCGCACCGACGCCGAACGCTCCAGCGTCGTGGTCCGCAACGCCGTCGAGGCCATGAACCAGATCGAGAAGTCGTCGCAGTCGATCAGCCAGATCATCGGCGTCATCGACGAGATCGCCTTCCAGACCAACCTTTTGGCCCTGAACGCCGGCGTCGAGGCCGCGCGGGCTGGCGACGCGGGCCGCGGCTTCGCCGTCGTCGCCCAGGAAGTTCGGGCGCTGGCCCAGCGCTCGGCCGACGCGGCCAAGGAAATCAAGACCCTGATCTCGACCTCCAGCCAGCAGGTCAACCAAGGCGTCAGCATGGTCGGCCAGACCGGCGAGGCCCTGCAGGCCATCGTCGGCAAGGTCGGCGAAATCGACGCCCTGGTCGGCGAGATCGCCGCTTCGGGCCAGGAGCAGGCCACCGGCCTCAACCAGGTCAACGCCGCCGTCAACCAGATGGACCAGACCGTCCAGCAGAACGCCGCCATGGTCGAGCAATCGACCGCCGCCTCCCACGCCCTCAAGGGCGAGGCCGGCAACCTGATGCAGATGATCTCGCGCTTCCAGGTGAGCGGCGCTTCGGCCAACGCCAGCGCCTCGACCCGCTCGACGCGCCGTCCGGCCGCCCCGGCCCCGTCACGCCCGGCCGCCCCGGCGCCTAGCCGAGGCCCGGCCTTGGCCAGCTCGACCAGCCGTCCCGGCGCCAACCCGGTCGCCGCCGTCCAGGCCAAGCTGGCCAGCTTCGCCCAAAGCGCCCGCGGCGGCTCCGCCCAGCCCGTCAGCGAAGACTGGGAAGAGTTCTGACCGCCCAAGTTTAGTAAGCGTAAGCCCCGTCCAGCCGACGGGGTCCTCCCCTCGAAGCGAATGGCCCCGCCCCCCTCAGGCGGGGTCATTTTCTTTTTTGGCCGGAACCGGGAGCGCCGCGGCGACGCTCCATCTGGTAGATCACCAACGGATCCTCGCCGTGCCCCGCCTCGCCAAAGCCCTCGCCGCTCCCTCGCGTTCAGCGCTTTCCCTCGGCTCGACGGTCGTGGACTGGCTGACCCTGGGCGTGCTGGGCGCGGCGACCGTGGCGCTGGCGATTTCGTCCCGCCGCGCCAAGACTCCCAAGGCGCGATGATCGGCGTCATGCCGCTCCAACCCGACCTGTTCGCCCTGCCGCCGCCGCCCGACCTGCCGGAAGGCCTGCGCTACCGGCCCGACCTGATCACGGTCGAAGAGGAACGCGACCTGGCGGCCCGCTTCGAGACCCTGCCGTTCAAGCCGTTCGAGTTCCACGGCTATACCGGCCATCGCCAGGTGGTGTCGTTCGGCTGGCGCTACGATTTCGGTCGGCGCAGCCTGGATCAGACCACGCCGATCCCGGACTTCCTGCTCCCCTTGCGGGCCAAGGTCGCCGCCTTCGCGGGCCAGGCGCCCGAGGCGTTCGAGCAGGTTCTCGTATCGCTGTACGAACCCGGCGCGGTCATCGGCTGGCATCGCGACCGGCCGGAGTTCGGCGAGGTGGCGGGGGTGTCGCTGCTGACGCCGTGCCGGTTTCGTCTCCGGCGCAAGGTGGGCGACGGCTGGGAGCGTCGGGCCTTCGAGGCCGCGCCGCGCTCGGCCTATCTGCTCACCGGACCGTCGCGAACGGCGTGGGAGCACAGCATCCCGCCGCTGGAGACGCGGCGCTATTCGGTGACGTTTCGAACGCGGGCCTAGGGCGCCCGTTGAGCGATCAGCACGGCCACCGGGCAACCATCGACCAGGCGAGCCACGGCGCGTTCGCCATGCGCCCTGGGCATCTTCGACAGCGGCTGAGCCTGCAGCGCCTCGGGATGGCCGGCGCGCTCAAGGCCGTGGTTTTCGCAGTTCGCCATCTGCGGACCGCGCACGAAGTTCAGCGGCCGCCGCGGTGGCGCCAGCTTGAACTGTCGCGGCGTCGCCGAGCGACGGGCGGCCAAGGCCAGCGCCGCCTCGGGGCTCATCCGGTGAGCGCGCTTGGCAAGAGGGATCCTCAGTTGATCCACCTGGTCGGCCGTATTGAACGGCTTTCGCTGGAGCAGATAGCCCTTCAGGCCGACCACGGGAGCAGCCTGCGGGATGGCCACCGACGTGGCCATGGGCGCGGCCAAGGGCGCGGCTTGCAGCATGGCGGCGAGGGTCAGGGCGGACAAAAGCATGGCGGGGCTCCAGAGGAACCCCGCCACTCTACGTCCGATTGACGAACGCGGTCATCAACTATCGTTAAGGCCTGTTACGCTTGGCCCTCTTAGGCCTGCATCGTCCAGCCTTCGACGCCCATCGCCGCCTGGCGGAAGGCTTCCGAGCGGGTCGGGTGCGGGTGGCAAGTGCGGGCGACGTCTTCCGAGGCGCCGCCGAACTCCATGGCCACGCAGATCTCGGCGATCATGTCGCCGACGTTGGGACCCACGGCGTGGGCGCCCAGGATGCGGTCGGTCTTGGCGTCGGCCAGCACCTTCACGAAGCCGTCGGTCTCGTGGTTGATCTTGGCGCGGCTGTTGGCCAGGAACGGGAACTTGCCGACCTTGTAGGCGATCCCCGCGGCCTTGAGGTCCTCCTCGGTCTTGCCGACCGTGGCGACTTCCGGCTTGGTGTAGATGACGCCCGGGATGATGTCGTAGTTCACGTGGCCGGCCTTGCCCGCGATCATCTCGATGCAGGCCACGGCCTCGTCCTCGGCCTTGTGGGCCAGCATCGGACCCGAGGTCACGTCGCCGATCACCCAAACCCCGTCGACGCCGGTCTTGTAGTGGTTGTTGGCGATGACGCCGCGCTTGTCCGGCGTGATGCCGACGCTCTCCAGGCCCAGGCCTTGGGTGAACGGACGACGGCCGATGGCGACCAGCACGTAGTCGGCTTCGATCGTCACGGCGGCGCCGCCGGCGACCGGTTCGTGGGTCAGCTTGACGCCCTTGGCCGAGGCCTCGGCGCCGGTGACCTTGGCCCCCAACTGGAACTTGAAGCCCTGCTTGGTCAGGATCTTCTGGAAGGCGTTGGCCACTTCCAGGTCGGTGCCCGGCAGGATGCGGTCCAGGAACTCGACGACGGTGACTTCCGCACCCAGGCGCTTCCAGACCGAGCCCAGCTCCAGGCCGATGACGCCGGCGCCGACCACGACCAGGCTCTTGGGCACTTCCGGCAGCGACAGGGCGCCGGTCGAGTCGATGATGCGCTTGTCGTCGATCGTCACGCCCGGCAGCGGGGTCGGCTCCGAGCCGGTGGCGATGACGATGTTCTTGGTCTCGAGGGTGGTTTCCGAACCGTCCTCGGCCTTGACCACGACCTTACCGGCGCCGTCGATGCGGCCCCAGCCCTTCACGTAGTCGACCTTGTTCTTCTTCATCAGGAACTCGACGCCCTTGGTCAGGGCTTCGACGCTCTCGGATTTCTGGGCCATCATCTGCACGAGGTTCAGCTTCGGCTTGACCTCGATGCCCAGCTTGGCGAACTCGCCGCCGGCCGCGGCTTCGTAATATTCCGAAGCGTGCAGCAGGGCCTTCGAGGGCATGCAGCCGACGTTCAGGCAGGTGCCGCCCAGCTTGCCGCGGCCTTCGACGATGGCGGTCTTCAGACCCAGCTGGCCGGCGCGGATGGCCGCGTTGTAGCCGCCGGGACCGCCACCGATGATGACGACGTCGTACTGAGCCATGGGTCTTCGCCTTCAGGACGCGCCGGGAGCGGCGCCGGACAAAATATGGGGCCTCGCCGGCCACATTGTCAGACCTCTGGAGGCGCGTGTTCCTTAGAGGCAAGCGGTCCAGAACGGAACCCGCTTTCGACGTCCAGACCTTGAAAATCAAGGAGAACGGGCGGTTCGCATCGGAGATGCGTCCCACCGTCCCCGCGAGCTTGGCCACAGAGCGAACACCGTAGCGCCCGGAGAGCGCCACGGCTCGGTGGCGTCATGTCGATATGACCTCGCGCCTCCGCCCCGCCATCGCCCTCGCCGCCCTGGTCCTGACCGCGGGCGCGCCGTTGCCCGCGCCGGCGAGCATCAGCCAGATCCCGATCACCAGCGGCAAGGCGGGCGACACCCTGGCGGTGCTCTATTCGGGCGACGGCGGCTGGGGCGCCCTGGACGAGAAGCTGGCGCGCCATCTGGCCGACAACGGCGTGCCGACGGTGGGCGTCAACTCCCTGACCTATTTCCGTACGCGGCGCTCGCCCGCCGGCGCGGCCGAGGATCTGGCGAGCGCTCTGCGCGCCTACGAGGGCCTGTGGGGCCGCAAGACCGTGGTGCTGATCGGCTATTCGTTCGGCGCCGACGCTCTGCCGGCGATCCTGCCGCTCCTGCCGGACGACCTCCGCGCCCAGGTCAGCCATGTCGTGCTGATCGGGACCGGCCCGAGCGGCGACCTCATGTTTCATCCGGCCAGCTGGCTGAACCTGGCGGCGCGCGATTCCTTCCCCGTGCGCCCCGCGATCGACGCGCTGAAGGGCGTCAAGATCACCTGCGTCTATGGCGACAAGGAGCGGGCGGACATCTGCCCCACCCTGCCCGACACCGAGGTCGCCAAGATCCGCCTGCCCGGCGGCCACCACTTCAACGGCGACTACGCCACCCTGGGCGACGCGGTGCTGAGGGCCAGCCGCTAGAGCGGCGCGGCCAGGCCGTGCTTGGTCGCCAGATAGCGGGTGATCGGGCGGGCGTCGGTGAGGAAGCTGAGGCCGTTGGCGGACTGAATCTCGCCATGCGGACCGGCGTCTGGGGCGGGCTCCGCCAGGATCAGGGTCGGGGCGTTCTGGTGTTCTTCGCCGAGGCGTTCGACCAGGGCCGCACGCGGGCGGGCATAGTCGACGCGGACGATGTCGAGGACCTCGCGCAGTTGCGGATAGGCGGCCAGGTAGCCTTCCATCATCGCGCAATCCGGGCAGAAGCGCCGCTGGCCGTCCTTGTCGAAGCCCATCGGCAGCAGATAGAGCGTGTCCTTGGCCATGACGCGGGCTCCCGAAACGAAAAACGGCCCCGACGCATAGCGCACGGGACCGTCGAAGCGAAGAAGCCCGCCGGTGGGCGGGCTTCTCGTAGCTCTTTTAGAGGTCCAGCAGCAGGCGCTGCGGGTCTTCCAGGGCTTCCTTGACCTTGACCAGGAAGGTCACGGCGCCGGCGCCGTCGACCACGCGGTGGTCGTAGGACAGGGCCAGGTACATCATCGGCCGGATCTCGATCTTGCCGGCCACGACCATCGGGCGTTCCTTGATGGCGTGCATGCCCAGGATGCCCGACTGCGGCGCGTTCAGGATCGGCGTCGACATCAGCGAGCCATAGATGCCGCCGTTGGTGATCGTGAAGGTGCCGCCTTGCATGTCCTCGATCGACAGCTGGCCGTCGCGGGCCTTCTTGCCCAGCGCCCCGATGGCCTTTTCGATCTCGGCCAGGTTCAGGGCGTCGGCGTCACGGACGACCGGAACCACCAGGCCCTTGTCGGTGCCGACGGCGACGCCGATGTCGTAGTGGTTCTTGTAGACGATGTCCGTGCCGTCGATCTCGGCATTGACGTCCGGAACCGACTTCAGCGCGGCGACGACGGCCTTGGTGAAGAAGGACATGAAGCCCAGCTTCACGCCGTGACGCTTTTCGAACACGTCCTTGTACTGGCCGCGCAGCGCCATCACCGCGGTCATGTCGACCTCGTTGAAGGTCGTCAGCATGGCGGCGGTGTTCTGGGCTTCCTTCAGGCGACGGGCGATCGTCTGACGCAGGCGCGTCATCTTCACGCGTTCCTCGCGCTCGTGCAGGGCGCGCGGCGCGGCGGGGGCGGCGGCCGGGGCAGGCGCCGAGGCGCGGGCTTCCAGAGCGGCGAGCGCGTCGCCCTTGGTCACACGGCCGTCCTTGCCGGTGCCCGCGACCTTCGACAGGTCGAGACCCGTCTCGGCGGCGATGCGGGCCGGAGCCGGGCTGACCGGCGCGGCGGCGGCCGGAGCCGCAGCAGCGGGGGCCGGAGCCGGGGTCGGCGCAGGGGCCGGCTTCGGCGCCTCGGCGGCCTTCGGCGCGGCGGCGGCCGGAGCGGCCGAAGCGGTCGCGCCTTCGCTGACCACGCCCAGGATCGTGCCCGGAACGACGGTCGCGCCTTCCTCGGCGCCGATCGCCGACAGGACGCCGTCGGCCGGCGACGCGACCTCCAGGCTGACCTTGTCGGTTTCCAGCTCGACGAGGATCTCGTCCTTCTTCACGGCCTCCCCGGCCTTTTTGGTCCAGCGAGCGACCGTCGCTTCCGTGACGGATTCGCCGAGGGCGGGGGTCATGATGTCGGCCATGGGGCTTTCCGAGTCTTTCTTGCTTGGTCCGGCGGGTTTCTAGTCTTACGGGGCGACGCTTACGCGAAAGCCTCGTTGAGGAAGGTCTCGAGTTCTTTCAGGTGGCGGCTCATCAGGCCCGCGGCCGTCGAGGCCGAGGCGGGACGGCCCACATAGCGGGCGCGCTTGGCCTTGATGTCCAGCTTGTCGAGCGTCAGTTCCAGCCACGGATCGACGAAGGTCCAGCCGCCCATGTTCTTGGGCTCTTCCTGACACCAGACCAGGTCGGCGTTCTTGAAGCGGCTCAGCACCTGCATCAGCGACTTCATCGGCCACGGATAGAATTGCTCCAGGCGCAGCAGATAGACGTCGTCGCGGCCGGTCTTGGCGCGCTGGTCGACCAGATCGAAATAGACCTTGCCCGAGCAGATGACGACACGCTTGATCTGATCGTCGCTCTTCAGCGTGATCCCGCCGACGTCGCAGCCGGCCTCGGCGCCGTCCACCATCACGCGGTGGAAGGTCGAACCTTCGGTGAAGTCGGCCAGGTTCGAGACGGCGCGCTTGTGGCGCAGCAGGCTCTTGGGCGTCATCACGATCAGCGGCTTGCGGAACTCGCGCTTCATCTGACGACGCAGCGCGTGGAAGTAGTTGGCCGGGGTCGTGCAGTTGATGACCTGCATGTTGTCTTCGGCGCACGACTGCAGGAAGCGCTCAAGGCGCGCCGAGCTGTGCTCGGGGCCCTGGCCCTCGTAGCCGTGCGGCAGCAGCATCACGAGGCCGCTCATCCGCAGCCACTTGCGCTCACCCGAGCTGATGAACTGGTCGATCACCACCTGGGCGCCGTTCACGAAGTCGCCGAACTGGCCTTCCCACAGGGTCAGGGTGTTCGGGTCGGCCAGCGAGAAGCCGTATTCGAAGCCCAGCACCGCCTCTTCCGACAGAGCCGAGTCGATCACTTCGTAGTGCGCCTGGCCGCTACGGATGTTGTTCAGCGGCGTGTAGTGCTCCTCGGTCGTCTGGTCGACGACGTCGGAGTGGCGCTGGGTGAAGGTGCCGCGCACCGAGTCCTGGCCCGACAGGCGGACCGGGAAGCCCTCGTCGAGCAGGGTGCCGAAGGCCAGGTGCTCGGCCGTGCCCCAGTCGATGCCCTCGCCCTTTTCGATCGCCTCGCGGCGGTTGTCGATGGCGCGCTTGACGGTCTTGTGGGCGTTGATGCGGTCCGGAATGGTGGTGATCTGGCGGCCGATCTCCAGCAGGCGAGTGCCCGGGAAATCGGTCTTGCCGCGACGGTCCTCGTCGACCGGCAGGGCCAGGCCGGCCCACTTGCCGTCCAGCCAGTCGGCCTTGTTGGCCTTGTAGCTCTTGCCGGCGTCGAATTCCTTGTCGAGGAAGGTCTCGAATTCGGTGACCCAGCCGTCCGACTCCGTCTGGGTGATCACGCCCTCGGCGATCAGACGGTTGGCGTAGAGTTCGCGGGTCGGCGGGTGACCCTTGATCTTCGCGTACATCAGCGGCGACGTCATGGTCGGGTCGTCGCCTTCGTTGTGACCGAAGCGACGATAGCAGAACATGTCGATGACCACGTCCTTGCCGAACATCTGGCGATATTCGGTCGAGACCTTGGCGGCGAAAACCACGGCTTCGGGATCGTCGCCGTTCACGTGGAAGATCGGGGCCTCGACCATCAGAGCGACGTCCGAGGGATACGGCGAGCTGCGCGAGTAGCGCGGGCTGGTCGTGAAGCCGATCTGGTTGTTGACGATGAAGTGGATGGTGCCGCCCGTGCGGTAGCCCTTCAGGCCCGACAGGGTGAAGCACTCGGCCACCACGCCCTGGCCGGCGAAGGCGGCGTCACCGTGCAGCAGCAGCGGCAGGACGTGGCCGCGGCCGGCGTCGGGCTGCTCGCGCAGGGCGAAGGCCTGCTTGGCGCGCGCCTTGCCGATCACGACCGGGTTGACGATTTCCAGGTGCGACGGGTTGGCGGTCAGCGACAGGTGGACCTTGTTGTCGTCGAACTCACGGTCCGACGAGGCGCCCATGTGGTACTTCACGTCGCCCGAGCCCTCGACGTCCGAGGGGACCGACGAACCGCCTTGGAACTCGTGGAAGATCACGTGGTAGGGCTTGCCCATCACGGCGGCCAGCACGTTCAGGCGGCCGCGGTGCGGCATGCCCAGGACGATGTCCTTCACGCCCAGCGCGCCGCCGCGCTTGATGATCTGCTCCATGGCCGGGACCAGGGCTTCGCCGCCGTCGAGGCCGAAGCGCTTGGTGCCGGGGAAGCGCTTGTGCAGGAAGCGTTCGAAGCCCTCGGCCTCGATCAGCTTCTTCAGGATGGCGACCTTGCCCTCCTTGGAGAACGAAATCTCCTTGTCGCGGCCCTCGATGCGCTCCTGCAGCCAGGCCTTCTCGTTCGGGTCGGAGATGTGCATGTACTGCACGCCGACATTGCCGCAGTAGGTGCGGCGGACGATCGACAGGATCTCGCGGATCGAGGCGGTCTCGAGCCCCAGCACGAAGTCGAGGAAGATCGGACGGTCGTAGTCGGCGTCCGAGAAGCCGTAGGTGGCCGGATCCAGTTCCGGGGCGGGCTTCGGCGGCTCCAGGCCCAGCGGGTCGAGATTGGCGGCAAGGTGGCCGCGCATCCGGTAGGCCCGGATCATCATGATGGCGCGCAGGCTGTCCAGCGTGGCGGCGCGGACGGCTTCGGCCGAAGAACCGGGAGCCTTGCCCTCGATCGCCTTGGCGACCTTGGCTTCGACGGCGGGGGCGACGCTGGCCCACTGGCCGTCCAAGGCTGACAGCCAGTCCGGGCGGACCGACGGCACCTTCTTGGGCGTCCAGGTCGGGTCCTGGGCGGCGCGTTTAACGTTGTCGGCCTGCTCCTGCAGGCTGGCGAAGAAGGCGTTCCACGAGGGTTCTACCGAGCCGGGGCTCTCCGCCCACTGGGCGTAGAGGTCTTCGACGAACGCCGCATTGGCGCCGTAGAGGAACGAGGTCTCGGTCAAGACCTGATTGATGATGCCTGCGTCGTCCGCCATCGTTCTTCGCCTTAGATCCGCTTTGTCTACGGGACCGGTACCGGAAGCCCGTAAATATAGTCTCTCAATCACCCCGGCGCCCGTCGCTTGACGGGGCCCAGGTGATTTTTTCGGATCGTCGACTGGCGGTCGCAAAAAACCTGGGCCCCGCGGGGGGGCGGGGTTTCGGTGTCTATTTAGCCTTTGAGCACTTCCAGCAGGGTCTCGCCCAGCTTGGCCGGCGACGGCGAGACGCGGATGCCCGCGTCTTCCATCGCCGCGATCTTGTCCTCGGCGCCGCCCTTGCCGCCCGACACGATCGCGCCGGCGTGGCCCATGTGACGGCCCGGAGGGGCCGTGCGACCGGCGATGAAGCCGACCATGGGCTTGCTGCGGCCGCGCTTGGCTTCGTCCTTGATGAACTGAGCGGCTTCTTCTTCGGCCGCGCCGCCGATTTCACCGATCATGACGATCGACTTGGTGGCTTCGTCGGCCAGGAACAGTTCCAGGATGTCGATGAACTCGGTGCCCTTGACCGGGTCGCCGCCGATGCCGACGGCGGTCGTCTGGCCGAGGCCGGCGTTGGTGGTCTGGAACACGGCTTCGTAGGTCAGGGTGCCCGAACGCGATACGACGCCGACCGAGCCCGCCGAGAAGATCGAACCCGGCATGATGCCGATCTTGCACTGGTTGGGCGTCAGGACGCCCGGGCAGTTCGGGCCGATCAGGCGCGACTTGCTGCCTTGCAGGGCCTTCTTGACCTTGACCATGTCCAGCACCGGGATGCCCTCGGTGATGCAGATGATCAGCGGGATCTCGGCGTCGATGGCTTCCAGGATCGAGTCGGCCGCGAAGGGCGGCGGGACGTAGATCACCGAGGCGTCGGCGCCGGTGCGATCCTTGGCTTCGGCGACGGTGTCGAACACGGGCAGGCCGATATGGGTCTGGCCACCCTTACCGGGGGTGACGCCGCCGACCATCTTGGTGCCGTAGGCGATGGCTTGTTCGGAGTGGAACGTGCCTTGGGCGCCGGTGATGCCCTGGCAGATGACCTTGGTGTGGGAACCGATCAGAACCGACATTTAGCGGGCGCCCTTCACAGCGGCGACGATCTTCTCGGCGCCGTCAGACAGATCGTTGGCGGCGATGACGTTCAGGCCGCTTTCCGAGATGATTTTCTTGCCGAGTTCGACGTTGGTGCCTTCCAGGCGGACGACCAGCGGGACCTGCAGGCCCACTTCCTTCACGGCGGCGATGACGCCTTCCGCGATGATGTCGCAGCGCATGATGCCGCCGAAGATGTTGACCAGGATGCCCTTCACGGCCGGATCGGCGGTGATGATCTTGAAGGCCGCGGTGACCTTCTCCTTCGAGGCGCCGCCGCCGACATCCAGGAAGTTGGCCGGCTCGGCGCCGTACAGCTTGATGATGTCCATGGTGGCCATGGCCAGGCCCGCGCCGTTGACCATGCAGCCGATTTCGCCGTCGAGGGCGATGTAGGCCAGGTCGTACTTCGACGCTTCGATTTCCTTGGGGTCTTCTTCGCTCTCGTCGCGCAGCGCCTTGATGTCGGCGTGGCGGAACAGCGAGTTGCCGTCGAACGACAGCTTGGCGTCCAGCACCTTCAGGTGATCATCCGCCGTCACGATCAGCGGGTTGATCTCCAGCATGGCCATGTCCTTGGCCATGAACGCCGTATACAGCTGGTTCAGCAGCGAGGCGGCTTCCTTGGCCAGGCCGCCGGTCAGGCCCAGGGCCTTGGCCAGGGCGCGGTGATGGGTCGGCCACACGCCGGTCGCCGGGTCGATGGTGAAGGTGTGGATCTTCTCGGGCGTCGAATGGGCGACGTCCTCGATGTCCATGCCGCCTTCGGTCGAGGCGACCACCGAGACCTTGCTCGAGGCCCGGTCGACCAGCAGCGACAGGTAGAATTCCTTGGCGATCGCCGCGCCTTCTTCGATGTAGAGGCGGTTGACCTGCTTGCCCTTGGGGCCGGTCTGGTGGGTCACCAGCACGCGGCCGAGCATTTCCTCGGCGTTGAGGCGGACCTCTTCGACCGACTTGACGACGCGGACGCCGCCCTTGGCGTCGGGGCCCAGGCCCTCGAACTTGCCCTTGCCACGGCCACCGGCGTGGATCTGGCTCTTCACGACGAAGACCGACGTACCGAGCTTTTCGGCGGCGGCGGCGGCTTCATCGGGCGTGAAGGCGGCGAAGCCGCGCGGCACGGGAGCGCCGAACTCGGCGAGTACGGCTTTGGCTTGATGTTCGTGGATGTTCATGAGGGCCCGGTCTCGACGACGGCTTTCTGAAATGTGGCCGGGTTATAGGAGCGGTATTTCGCAGGCGCAACCGCGTGAGGGCGATAAGGTGAAGGCTTGCGCGCTTATCTTATCGGGTAGGACGCCATCGCCACGGGTTTGGGCGCTGCCGAAAAGGGAAACCCTTGACCCTGCGGAAGTGTTACCGGTCACACCCTTCGGGCGCGAAACATCCTGTCCACCGGTGTCAGTCGGCATCGTCCTTCAGAAAACAGACGATCAGGGCCGCGATCGCCGCCGCGTCGCGGTCGCCGCTGTCCTTGGCCGGCAGGTAGGCGCTGAAGTTCAGGCCGGTCATGTCCATCGCCCCGACGTCGACGCCGTCGCGGCTGAAGATGTAGCCGATCGTGCCGCCGCCGTTGAGCGGAATGCCGCTCTCGACCGCCTTGGTCTCCAGGCGGTAGGTGCGGCCGCCGAAGCGTAGCTCGCCGGCCCGTTGGGGCTGCTGCAGCCGGCTGATGAAGGAGCCCTTGGAGCGGGCCATGGCGAACGCGGCGTCGGCGCCGGCCTTCGCGCCCTCGAACGTGCAGACATATTGCAGCCGGTCGTGCTTGAAAGTGATCCAGCCCAGGCCCAGCCGGCTCTCGCCGCCGCCGCAGTAGACCACGACCTCGCCCAGCGACGGCGAGGTGACATGGATCTCGACCTTGGCCTTGCTGCCTTTGAAGAACGGCATCGAATTGGTCGACGAGACGCCGCCGTAATAGCCCTCGTATTCGCCAAGCTGGAAGCCGGGCCGCAGCAGACGCGGTCCCTTCTTGCCCTGCAGCTTGACCTTCTCGGTGCGTTCGGTGATCGGCGCGGCGGCGTGAGCCGGCGCGGCCAGGGTCAAGCCCATGGCGAACGAAAGCGCGATAGCGACGAATTTCATGGCAAGCCCCACCCCGACTGTTGTCGAGGCAGAGCTTGCCACAGAACCTCGTTATCTCAACCCTTGCGTTCAGAGCGGGGCGAGACGGAGGCCGTCGCGCGGCGCTCCAGCTTGCCCCAGCCGACTCGGCCGCCGCGGATGGCCATGACCACCGACTTGACCACGACGTAGTACATCAGCTGGCGATAGCCGAACCGCTGCACCGGCAGGAACGGCAGGTCGGCCCACGGCGCCCGCTTCTCCAGCGCCATGCCCAGCGCCCCTGCCGATAGGTCTACGGCGATAAACACCGCCCAATAGGCCAGGCCCAGCAGCATGTCGTCGGGACGCCACTCGACCGGATGGGCCACCGCGCCGTAGAGGCCGGCGACCAGGCTCCAGATCACCGCCAAGTCGACCAGCGGCGCGGCCACGGCCAGCAGGATCTGGAACAGCCAGATCTGCGGCAGGGCCACGAAGCCCAGCACCGGAGCCTTGCGGCTGAACATCGCCTTGCGGTGCTTCCAGACGCATTGCAGCGTGCCGAACGACCAGCGGAAGCGCTGCTTCAGCAGGCCGCCGACGGTGTCCGGCGCCTCGGTATAGGCGCGGGCCTCGGGGTCGAAGGCCACCTTCCAGCCGGCGCGCTGGCAGGCGATGGTCAGGTCCTGGTCCTCGGCCAGGGTGTCGGCCGGGTAGCCGCCCAGGGCGTCCAGCACGCTCTTGCGCCAGGCCCCGACCGCGCCCGGCACCACCGTGACGGCGCCGAGGGCCGAGAGCGCCCGCCGCTCCAGGTTCTGGGCGGTGACATATTCCAGGGCCTGCCAGCGGGTGACGATGTTCAGACGGTTGCCGACGATGGCGTTGCCAGCCACCGCGCCGATGTCCGGATCCTGGAACCACCGGGCCAGCCGGCCGATGGTCTCGGGCGGGAACAGGGTGTCGGCGTCCAGGGCCACGACGAACTCGCCCTTGGCCACGGCCAGACCCCGGTTCACGGCCCGCGCCTTGCCGCCGTTCTCAAAGGACAGCAACGTCACGCGCGGGTCGTTCGCGAAGTGGTCGCGCACCTCCTGCGCCGTACGGTCCTTGGAGCCGTCGTCCAGCACCAGCACCTCGAGGTTCTTCCAGTCGCTCTCCAGGATCCGCGCCACCGAGGCGGCGATCACCTTCTCCTCGTTGAAACAGGGGATCAGCACGCTGACCAAGGGGCCGTTGTCGCTGTCGAGATCGGCCGGCTCCTCATGCGTCCAGAAGCGGTGGACCAGGGCCAGGCTGGCCAGGAACACCAGCCGCGCCACGCCCAGGAAGATCGCCGTGACGAACAGCCAGGTCATCGCCGTCTGGGTCCAGCGGAAGAAGTCGAAGCCGACTCGGTCGACGGCCAGGTCCAGGGCGGTGCGCGAGGTTGGCGGCATCACCTGCTGCGAGGTCATGCCGGCCAGCTCGCCCACCGTGACCAGGCGATAGCCCCGCGCGCGGATCTGATCGATCAGCTCCGGCAGCGCCGCGACGGTGCGACTGCGGTCCCCCCCGGCGTCGTGCAGCAGCACCACCTGGCCCGGGTTGTTCCCCGGATTGTCGAGGCGATCCAGGACCCGGTCGATGATCTGTTGCGACGACGGCTTCTGCCAGTCGTCGGGATCGATGCGCAGGCCGACCGTCATGTAACCCAGGGTCTGGGCGATCACGAGCGGGGCGACCTCGTGCGGCGTCGACGGCTCGGCGTCGCCGAAGAACGGCGGCCGGAACAGGCGCATCGAGCGGCCGGTCAGCACCTCGAACAGGCGCTGGGTGGCGTTCAGCTCGACCTGCACCTGGGGCAGCGGCGTTTCGGCGATGTTGGGATGGGTCCAGCTGTGGCCGCCCACGTCGTGCCCCTCGGCGACCTCGCGTTCGACCAGGTCGGGCCGCCGCTGCATGTTCTGGCCGATGACGAAGAAGGTGGCCGGCGCGTTCTTCTGTTTGAGAACGTCCAGGATCCTGGGCGTCCAGCGGCCGTCGGGACCGTCGTCGAAGGTCAGGGCCACCAGGCCCTTCTTCTGGCCGTAGCGCTCGATGACGTAAGAGCTGGGAATGACGTCGTAGGTTTCGCCCGAGATCAGGCCGGTGTCGGGATCGAACTCCAGGCCGCGCTTGCCGGGGGTCGGCAGCTGGGCGATCCGCAGCACCTCGCCGCCGCCGTCGAAGTCGACGCCCTGACCATTGGCCAAGGTCGTCAGCCCGCCGGCCGAGGCCTGGCCGTAGGGCTTGCCCAGCAGCGACCAGACACCAGGATCCTCCATGCCCATCCGCCACAGGCCGTAGCCGCGCGGCTTCCAGGGATCGGAGACCTTGACCTCGTTGAACAGAGTGACGGCGTCCAGGAACCAGACGACGTGGTCGTCGCCGGCGTCGTCGGTATAGGTGTAGGTCGGGTTCAGGGCGTCGTCGTCCATCCGGATCGTCGCCCCGGCGTCCTGGGCGTTGCGCATGGCCTCGTGGAAGGTGGCCGGCGAGCCCGACGCCCGGCTGCCGTCCTTGTTCAGCGTCCAGTCGTAGCCGTAGGCGCCCAGCGCCAGCACGGTGTGGTTCGGGTCCAGATGCGCGAACCGCTTCTCCAGCTCGGTCTCGTACCAATCCTGGCCGGTATTGGGGCCGGGATCGCCGAGGGCGTAGTGCTGGTCGTAGGCCATCAGCACCAGGGTGTCGGACGCCTTCTGCAGGCGATCGAGCGGCCAGCCCTCACCGTCGAACGGCGCGGTGACCCAGACCTCGCGGCCGGCGCCCTTCAGGGCGGCGCGGGCCTCGTCGAGGAACTTGGGATAGGCCGCGAGCCCCTTGGCCGACAGCGCCTCGAAGTCGAAGACATAGCCGCCATAGCCGCGCTGGGCGGCCAGGACCGCCAGATTGCCGATCAGCTTGGCTCGGGCGGCCGGATCGGCCAGCAAGGCGTCGGCCAGAGGACCGTTGAACGCGGCGTTGGCCGAGTTGTGGACCAGCGGCAGCACCGCCGGATGGTTGGGCGCGGCGGCGATCCGCACGGTCCCTTCCGGATCGTCGACGACGCTGATGTCGCCCTTGGCGCCGCTGATCGCCACCCACTGCGGCGAGACCACGTCCAGCTTGTCGATGTTGCGGCGCAGGGACTCGCGGCTGTCCTCGTCCCAGGCGACATAGAAGCCGACAGACAACGGCCGGACGGCCGCGCCGTTGGCGGCGCCGCTCTTCGGCCGGGGGACGCGGCGCCACGACTTCCCCAGCTTGGCCTTGTGCGCGTTCTCCTGGTGGAGGGACGTCAGGATATGAGGATCCTTCAGCGGCGCGTCGGGCAAGTGCGGGGCGAAGGCCAGGGTGGCGGCGAAGCCGGCCACGATCGCGGCGACGGCCGAGATGACGACGCCCAGGGCCAGCTTGGCCCGCCGCTCACGCTTGCCCGTGGGGTCGTGAAAGATGTGGCGGTCTTCGGGTGTCATGAGGCGCTCGCGATCTTCGCGCCTCTTGATACCCGATCTTGACCGAAGCGTGACCGTCGAAACCCACGCCGCGTTCTGGCCTGCGCCCTACTCCACCCAGTCCTTCTTCAGCCGGGTCGAGGCCAGGGTCAGCAGGGCCGCCGCCCCGAGATAGAAGGCCAGGCCCCAATAGATGGCGTAGCGCATCGACTCCGCGCCATAGGTCGGGGCCAGCCGGTCCGAAACGAACCCGAAGAACCAATAGCCGACGGCGATGCCGAGCAGGTTGTTGATCAGCAGGAACAGGGCCGAGGTGGTGCTGCGCATGGCGGCCGGGGCCAGGTGCTGGACGGCGGTGACCACCGGGCCCAGCCAGGCCAGGTTCAGGCCGGTCGGGACCAGGAACAGCACGAAGGCCAGGGCCAGCGCCTTGGCGTTCATCGCCGCGAAGAAGCACGGCAGGGCGATCAGGAAGCAGATCGCCGGGGCCAGGGCATAGGCGCCCTTGTGGCGGCCGCCGAACTTGTCGCCCAGGAAGCCGCCCAGCCAGATGCCGGCCACGCCGCCGAAGAAGGCGATGGCGCTGTAGTAGATCGAGGTCTCGACCAGGTTCATATGCAGGCTACGGATGAAGAACGACGGCAGCCAGAAGGCGACGCCATAGCCGCAGACCGACGAGCACGCCGCGCCGAAGGCCAGCAGCCAGAACGACGGCTTGGGCAGCACGGTGGCCAGCACCGCGCCGAACCCTGGAACCTTCGCGGGGGCCGCGCCCGCCACGGCGTCGAGGCCGCCGCGCGGCGGGTCCTTGACCACCAGCTTGAACAGCGGGGCCAGCACCACGCCGGCCGCGCCGACGACGACGAAGGCCATGCGCCAGTCGACATAGGCGGCGATCAGGCCGCCGAACAGCACGCCCAGCGCCGTGCCCAGCGGGATGCCGAACGAATAGGCCGCCAGCGCCCGGGCGCGCTGGTGCTTGGGGAAATAGTCCGCGAGCAGCGAATAGGCGGGCGGCACGCCGCCGGCCTCGCCGACCCCGACGCCCATCCGGCACAGGAACAGCGACCAGAACCCGCCGGCGAGGCCGCAGGCCATGGTGAAGCCGCTCCACACCGCCAGGGCCCCGGTCATGATCCAGGTGCGGCTGAAGCGGTCGGCCAGCCAGGCGATCGGCACGCCCAGGGTGGTGTACAGCGCCGCGAAGGCCAGGCCGCCCATCAGGCCCAGCTCGGTGTCGCTCAGATGCAGCTCGTTCTTGATCGGCTCCTTGAGGATGCCGAGAATCTGCCGGTCCAGGAAGTTGAAGGTGTAGGCCAGAATCAGCATCGCCAGGACGACGTAGCGATAGCCTGGCCTCACGCCCGGGGCCGGAGCCTCCGCCTCGATCCGCTGCTCGCTCATGCCTTCGCCCCCTGTCACGCCACTGGCCACATACAAAATGGGCGGAGCTTGTTGCAGCAAGCCCCGCCCTAGCTTTTCTCGCCTAGATGCCTAGAACGCCACCTCGATCGAGCCGGCGATGGTGCGCGGCGGTCCGTAGAAGCCGATCACCGAGTTGTTGTAGGTGGCGACCCCGAAATTATAGCCGCCGGTGCGGTACTTCTCGTTCGTCAGGTTCTTGCCGGTCAGGGCCAGCTTGTAGCGGCCGCCCGGGGCGGTCCAGATCGCCGTCAGATCGACCAGGGTGAAGGCCTTCTGGTCCAGCAGCGGCAGGGGCTGCTCGAACTGCTGGTAGTCGTCGCGATAGCTGACCATCGGGGTGATCGCCAGGCTGCCGCCAACCAGGTCGCCGCGCCAGGTCAGGCTGACATTGCCCGTCCATTCCGGCGTGTTCTGGAAGCCGTAGAGGTCGGCGACGTTGATCACCTGGCCCGTCGCCAAGGTGGTGGACGGGTTCAGCGGGTTCGGCGCGCCGGCCGGCACGAAGCGGTTGAAGCGGTCGTACTTGGCGTGGATGTAGCCCAGGGCGACATTGCCCGAGAGGTGCTGGGACAGCTTGGCGTTGGCTTCGAACTCGACGCCATACAGGGTCGAGGCGCCGGCGTTGTCGACCGAGCTGGCGATGCCCGACGGCACCACGACCTGGGTCGTGACCTGCTGGTCGGTGTATTTCGACAGGAAGGCCGCCGACGAGAACGACACCCGGCGGTCCAGCAGCGAGCCCTTCAGGCCAGCCTCGTAGGTCTTCACGACCTCGGGCTTGTAGCCGTTGACGGTCTGCGGGGTGATGAACGCGTCGCCGCGCATGTCCCAGCCGCCCGACTTGTAGCCCTTGGAGAACGAGGCGTAGGTCGTCAGCTCGTCGGTCAGGTCATACGAGGCCGAGATGCGCGGCGTGAACTGCTCGAAGGTCTTCTGGGCGTCGTAGTTGGTGCGGACCTGCAGGATCGGGCGCGGAGCGCCGTGCTGGTACGGCGTCGGCGTCGCGCCCAGATAGAAGAAGCGGAAGACGTTGGCGCGCTTGTGGTCGCGGGTGGCGCGAGCGCCCAGCGAGACCTTGAACTTGTCGGTCAGGTTGGCGCTGAAGTCGAAGAAGGCCGCGAAGCTCTGGGTGTTGACCTTGCCGCCGTCGGCGATGGCCACGCCCAGATTGCCGGCGATGGTGTCGAACTCGCCCGAGGCCTGGCTGTTCATATAGTAGAGGCCGAATACGCCCTGGACGTTCTCGTCCGCGTAGACCGCCTGTAGTTCCTGCGAGAACGAGCGGTCGTCATAGGTGGCCGGCACGTCCAGGGTCGGCAGCGGCGTGCCGTCGAAGTCGATCATCGTCTGGGTGTGGCCACGGCGGCTGGCCGTGATCGACTTCAGGGTGACATATTCACTAGCGTTCCACTGGCCGGTCAGCGACAGGCCCTTGGTCATCACGTGGTTCTTGTCGCCCAGGCCGGCTTGAGTGTCATAGACGTCCAGCACCTGATAGCCGCCGACCAGGGCCGGCAGTTCGCGGTGGCCGTGGCGGGGATTAGAATTGTCCTCGACCCGGTCATAGGCCAGGCGGAAGAACAGGTCTTCGGTCGGCTTGTACTCGGCGCTCAGGCGATAGGCGTGGACGTCCTTGTCGTACTGGTCGGCGCCTGTGGTCAGGTTCGAGCCGTAGCCGTCGCGCTTGTAGAGGGCATAGGCCGCGCCGATCGACAGGCCGGTGTCGCTGATCGGCGTCTGGGCCGAGACCAGGACGTCGGTCTGATTGTAGCTGCCGTACGTCGCCTTGATCTTGGCGCCGGCCTCGTCGCCCAGGCGCTTGGTGACGTACTTGATGGCGCCGCCGATGGTGTTGCGGCCGTACAGCGTACCCTGCGGGCCGCGCAGCACTTCGATGCGCTCGATGTCGAAGATGTCCAACACCGCGCCCTGCGGACGGTAGATGTAGACGTCGTCGACATACAGGCCGACGCCGGGCTCATAGCCCCACAGCGGATCCTGCTGGCCGACGCCGCGGATGTAGCTGATCAGGGTCGAGTTCGAGCCCCGGGCGGTCTGCACCGTGATGTTCGGGGTGGTCTGCGACAGGATGGTGATGTCCGTGCCGCCCTGCTGTTCCAGCTTGGCGGCCGAGAAGGCCGAGACGGCGACCGGGACGTCCTTGAGGTTTTCCTCGCGACGACGGGCGGTGACGACCACCGCGTCCACCGAGGCCGAATTGTCGGCCACCGGAGCTTGCTGCGCCGAAGCCACGCCCGCGATCGAGCTCCACGCCGCGCCAGCCAATAGCGCGGCCTTCCACATCGAAGTCATGGGGTTTCCCCTCCCTTGCGTTCCGCCCTCCCCAGCCAAATCCGTCTTGCGCGGACGCGTGCTCGGGGCTCGCCAATTCATCGAACAGCGAATTGCGAGCACAATCACCCGAACCGGCGCCGGACGCCAGTCTTTTTTCATCAGGTGATGAAAATGGGTGTGTGCGGATGATGCTCCCCCGCTCGCGGGGGAGCTGTCGCGGAGCGACTGAGGGGGCTAATGCTGCACAAGCCCAGCTTGCCCCCTCCGGCCCTCTGGGCCACCTCCCCCGCAAGCGGGGGAGGAGCTTACCCAGCCCTGGCGATCACCGCCTCGAAACCCGCCGCGCAGTAGGCGAACAGCCGGGCCCGCACCGCCTCCAGATCGCTGGAATGGCACTCGCCCTCGGACAGCGAGTCGATCCGTCCGGTCTCGGACAGGGCCAGCATCATCGATCCGGTCAGGAACTGATAGCACCAGTAGAGGTCGCGATACTCGGCTTGGGGACGGACGGTCTTCAGGGTCTCGACCAGGCGATGAACCACCGGGTCGAAGAACCGGGTCATCGTCTCGCCGCCCCAGGCCGGGGTGTTGTTCACCTGGGCCACCAGGGCGAAATAGCTCTTCCAGCCGGCGCCGCCGTCCTGGGAGATGCGCAGCAGCGGATCGATGAAGGCCTCGATCACGCCCTCGACCGTCATGGCGCCGGCGTGGGCTCTCAGATAGGCGTCCATCGACGCCTCGCGGGCCTGGTTCAGGATCTCGGCCCGGCGCAGGAACACCGCGTCGAACAGCTCGCGCTTGGCGCCGAAATAGTAGTGGATCAGGGCGGTGTCGACGCCGGCCTCGGCCGCCACCTGGCGCGTCGTCACGCCGTAGAAGCCGTGGCGCGCGAACAGGCCCTCGGCCGCGTCGAGGATGGTTTCCTTCAGGTCCAGGCCCTTGGCCTTGGACGGACGGCCCCGCCCGCCGGAACGGGGTCCGGAGCGGGATGGGGGCTTGGCTGCGGTCATGAGGACGGGCCCGCCGTGGTTGCGCTCCGTCCTCGGATAGGCGCAACCACGACGTACTGGCAAGGATGACCGTTACGTCAGGCTTGCACGAACACCCCGTGGAAGGTCACCGGCAGGGCCACCGGGGCCCGCCACGCGGCGATCGGGCCTTGCTGGACATGGCGCGCGTCGAACACGTGCAGCTCGGTCGCCTTGGCGTCGAGATTGACCGTCGTGCCGACCAGCCAGCCGTCCAGCTCCTCGCTGGAGCCGGGACGCGGGACGAACACCGTCTCCTCGACCAGGTGGCGCGGACCGAAGTCGAACACCTGGTCCGTCTCGCGCTTCCAGTCGCGGACCGCCACGCCCTGGAACAGCGGCCGGTCGGGCCGTTCGTTGGTCACGTGGACTGAGTAGCGGCGGACCTGGCCGGCGAAGCGCGGGTCGGAACGCGGAAACTCGGCGGTGATCGCCTCCTCGGCGAACACGCCCTTGCCGTCAGCGCCCAGGGTGATCAGCGCCCGGCGCGGGGGAGCGGCGCGCAGCCGTTCGCCGCGCAGGATGGCCCCGCCGTTGGCGGCCGTGCCCGATGCGTCCTTGTCGACACAGGCGTCGAAGCGGATGGTTCCGTCCGCCTCCTCCCAGGCGTCGCCCAGGTGGAAGAAGAAGAACGGCGGCAGTTCGAAGATCCGCTGCTTGCTGAGGTCGTCCTTGTCCAGCACCAGCACCTGGGTTCCCAGCTCCGGCTTCCATTGCATCGAGGTCGCGAACGGCATGACGAACCGCTCCTGGATCCAGGGCTGGAGCACCAGCACCAGATGGCGCGCGGTGGCGGTGAAGTCGTGCATGTAGCTGCCGCGCGGCAGCTTGATCATCTCGACCTTCAGCAGGGCGCCGTCTGGCGCCAGCTTCCAGACCACCGCCTGCTTGCCGCCCAGGCCGATGTTCCAGATCGTCCCGTCCGGCTGGACGCGAGGATGGGCCAGGAACGGCATGCCCTTCAGGTCTGGGCGCAGGGTTTTGACGCCCCGCGTCTCCAGGGTGGCCGGATCCAGGGCGGTTGGCGAGCCGCCTTCCCACAGCGCCCACAGCTCGCCGCCGGCCATCAGCACCGAGGTGTTGGCGGCGTTGGCGTCGTCGGGGCCGGTGATCACCGCGCCCGGACCGGCGGCGGTGCCGAAGCCGGGGGTGATCACGGCGTTGGCGGCCGTGTCGTGGCGGCGCTTCACGGTGTCGACGAAGCGGGCGCTCATCCGCGCCTGGCCGTCAGCGATCTGGAACTTGCGGACCATGCCGTCGCCGTCGAACCAGTGGCCGACCGAACCACCCGGGCGGCGGAACTTGGCCGGACCATTGCGGAACAGCGTGCCAGTCAGCTCGGCCGGCGCACGGCCGTGCAGCCGGGTCAGGCTAGTCGGCGCGATGTCGGCCTCGACGTCGGCCAGGCCCAGGGTCCAGTCGGCCGTGGCGGCGGCCCAGACGGTTTCGGGAGTCAGCAGGGAGGCTCCGCCCAGCAGGGCCGCCCCGCGCAGGATGTCGCGCCGGTTCATGGGTGCTCTCGCCTATTTCAGGTGGATGGCTTGGGTGTTGGCGCCGGCCTTCACCTCGAAGGCGGCGGCGTCGAAGGTCGGCGGCCCCATGTTCGGCTGAGCGTCGCGCGAGAAGCCGTAGGGCTCGACCGGCAGGCCGAAGGGATTGGTCCCCATCTTGCCGTCGCCATCCACGTCCTGGAAGGCGCGGACCGCGTAGGTTCCCGGCGGCAGGCTGACGACCTTGGCGGCGGCCGGCGTGTCGGCGGCCGAGGCGATGGCGACACGGGCCGGCTTGCCCGAGCTCCAGCCCTGGGCGCTGTCATAGACCGCGATCATCACCTTGCCCTGGTTCGAGGCCAGCGCGGGAAAGGTCAGGGTCAGGTCGCCGAGCGCGTCCTGGGCGTGGGCCGTCGAGGCGATGGCGGCGGTGGCGATCAGGGCCAGGCCGAAGGCGCGGATTGAGGTCATGGCGAAATCCTTTGTCGAAGAGGTTTGAGACGGGTCAGCCCAGGAACACGGTCCAGAGCAGGCGGCCGGGGATGAAGGCGAACAGGCCGGCCAGCAGCAGGCCGCCGACGAACATGCCGGTCATGGCCCGACGGTGGATGGCGACCTTGCCGCGCTTGATCGCGTAGACCGCGCCCGGCAGGCCGACGATCGTCCAGCCCGACAGCAGGTGGATGAAGCTGAAGGCGCCGTTGTTGATCTCGCGGATGAACAGCGAGCTGACCGCCGTCGAACCCATGGCCAGCACCCAGGTCCAGCCCAGCAGCTTGTGCAGGCTCGTGCCCTTCACCCGCATCATCAGCACGACGCCGATGGACAGAGCGGTCAGGGCCGAGGCCAGGTGCAGCTGGATGACCGGCGCGGCCTCGGCGATCTTGGCGAGGTCCGGCGCGTGCGGCTGGAAATGGACCTGCGCGGCATAGCCCCCGAACTTCGGCGCGACCACCGCGGTGATCACCGCCGCGACGCCGGCGGCGATCAGGCCGGTGCGCAGGGCGCTCCAGGGGATAGCTTGCGAGATTGACTTGCCTTGCACGGCCATCTTCCTTCACTCCGGTTCGGGCGGGGCGGTGGATCGCCTCGCCGTCGAGAGCCTTGGTGGAGTGGTCGGGTCCGTGTCTCAATCGTCGTTGCGCCAGTCGCCGGCTCCGTTTCGCGAATGGCTGGCCGACGCCGTTCACGCTTCGCGAACGGCGATGACCGCCAAGGAAAGCCTGCGCGGGTTCGCGGTGTCGGCGGGGGCCGGAGTGTTCCTGGCCCTGATGGGCGCGTTCGGAACCGACGAGGTCCCGGTGGCGACCCGGCTCGTCTACTGGATCGGACTGTGCCTAGCCGGCGCCATCGTGGGCACGGCGGTCAGCCACCTCATCGGCCGCGAGGGCCGACTGGACGCACGGCCCTGGCTGTACGGCGCCGTGACCGTCGTGGGCGTCACCCTGCCGTTCACGGGCGTGGTGTGGCTGGTCAGCGAACTGACCTTCCATGGCGACCTGCGCCTGGCGGCCATGCCGTTGTATCTGGGCCCAGTGTTCATCGTCACGGTGGCGATGACGGCGCTGAACTTCCTGGTCCAGCGCCAGCCGGTCGAGACCCACGCCGCTCCGGCCGGCGCGCCGGCGCCGCGTTTCCTCGACCGCCTGCCGCCCAAGCTACGCGACGCCGAGCTCCACGCGGTGGAGGCCGAGGATCACTATCTGCGCCTGCACACCTCGCGCGGCCAGGACCTGATCCTGATGCGGCTGTCCGACGCGGTGGCCGAACTGGAGGGCATCGAGGGCGCCCAGACCCACCGCTCGTGGTGGGTGGCCAAGGCGGCCGTCGAGGCCGCCCGGCGCGGTGATGGCCGGGCGACCCTTCAGGTCAAGGGCGGTGTCGAGGCGCCCGTCAGCCGCGCCTATGCCAGGGCGCTGCGCGAGGCGGGCTGGTTCTAGGCTTTCCAGCCGCCGCCTAGCGCCTTGTAGATCGCCACGACGTCGGTGTTCACGCCCGTCTCGGCGACGCTGAGGGCGTCCTCGGCGGCCAGCAGGGTGCGTTCGGCGTCGAGCAGCACCAGGAAGTCGATGCCGCCTTCCTTGTACTGGATCCGGGCCAACTCGGCCGCGCGCCGCGAGGCGGCGGCCTGGTCGGTCAGGCTGTTCAGCTGTGCCTGCTGCTGGCGGTAGGAGACCAGGGCGTTCTCCAGGTCCTCCAGGGCGCGCAGCACCGTCTGGTCGTAGTTGGCGAGCGCCGCGTCGTCCCGCGCCTTGGCCGCCCGCAGGCGGGCGTGAGCGCTGCCCAGGTCCAGGGCCGGCCAGCTGACGCTGGGCGCCACCGACCAGGCCTTGCTGGCGCTGTTGCCGAAGCCGGCCGAGGTCCCCGACAGGAAGCCGACGAAGCCGGTCACCGAGACGCGCGGGAACAGGTCGGCCGTGGCCACCCCGACCTGCGCGGTTGACGAGGCCAGGCGACGCTCCGCCGCCTGCACGTCGGGACGACGGCGCAGCAGGTCACTGGCCTCGCCGATCGGCAGGGCGGTGACCAACGGCCGGACGTCCGTCACGCGCGGGACCAGCAAGGCGTCGAGGGCGCCGGGCCGCTGGCCGGTCAGGACGGCCAGACGGTAGTTGGCGCGCTTCTCGGCGGTGATCAGAACCGGGATCGCCGCCTCGGTCGCGTTCAGGCGAGCTTGCGCGCTGGCGACGTCGATCGGACTGCCGGCCCCGGCGTCGAACCGCACCTTGGTCAGGCGCAGGGTCTCGCGCTGGGTCTCGAGGTTGCGGTTGGCGACCTTTAGCCGGGCCTGGGCGCCGCGCAGCTCGAGATAGTTTCGAGCCACCTCGGCCGCGACCGTGACCTGGGCGTCGCGCAGCTCGGCCTGGGCCGCGCCAGCTTCCGCCCCCGCCGCCTCGACGCCGCGGCGCACGCGGCCGAACAGGTCGATCTCCCAGCCGGCGTCGAAGCCGGCCTGGTAGGTCTGGCTCTCGACCCGCTGACCGTTCGAGCCGGGCTGCTGCTGGTTGCTCTTCACATAGGCGCCGTCGGCGGTGACGTGCGGCAGCAGGTCCAGTTTCTGCTCGGAGAACAGAGCCCGGGCCTCGGCGACGCGGGCGACGGCGATCTTCAGGTCCAGATTGGCCGACAGGGCCTGTCCGACCAACTGGTCGAGCACCGGGTCGCCGAACGCCGTCCACCACTCCGCCTCGGGATTGGCGGCGGTGAAGACGGCCGGGTCGGCGTTCTGGAAGGCCGCCGGCGGGGTCGCCGGCGCCTTGTAGTTCGGCCCCACCGCGCAGGCGGCGGCGGCCAGAGAAACGCCGGCGATCAGCGCGGCGCGCAGGGTGTTAGCGAAACGAGACATCAGTGCGCCTCCACGGGCGAGGTCAGCGCCGCCTTGGCCACAGCCTTGCGGGCCGTGAAGCGGCGGATGACGTAGTAGAAGACGGGCGTCAGGATCAGGCCGAAGACGGTGACCCCCAGCATCCCCGAGAACACCGCCACGCCCATGGCGCGGCGCATCTCGGCCCCGGCCCCGTGCGACACCACCAGGGGGTAGACCCCCATGATGAAGGCGATCGAGGTCATCAGGATCGGACGCAGGCGCAGGCGGCAGGCTTCCAGGACCGCCTGGAGCGGACTGTCGCCGTGCTCCTCGCGTTCCTTGGCGAACTCCACGATCAGGATGGCGTTCTTACACGCCAGCCCCACCAGCACGATCAGCCCGATCTGGGTGAAGATGTTGTTGTCGCCCTTGGTCAGCATCACTCCGGCCAGGGCCGACAGCAGGGTCATCGGCACGATCAGGATGACGACCAGCGGCAGGCTCCAGCTTTCGTACTGAGCGACCAGCACCAGGAAGGCCAGCAGCACACAAAGCGGGAAGATGTAGATCGCCGTGTTGCCCGCCAAGATCTGCTGATAGGTCAGCTCGGTCCACTCGTAGCCCATGCCGTTGGGCAGCTCGGACTTGACGATGTCCTCCAGCGCCTTCTGGGCCTGGCCGGTCGAGAAGCCCGGCGCCGGGCCGCCGTTGATCTCGGCGGTCAGCAGGCCGTTGTAGTGGCTCTCGCGGTCGGGGCCGGTGGCCTCCTTGAAGCTGACGAAGGCGCCCAGCGGGATCATCTGGCCCTGACCGTTGCGGGTCTGCAGACGCAGCATCTGCTCGGGCTGCAGACGGAAGCTCTGATCGGCCTGGACGTTGACCTGGTAGGTATGGCCGAAGCGGTTGAAGTCGTTGACGTACAGCGAGCCCAGATAGACCTGCATCGTCTCGAACAGGTCGGTCAGGGACACGCCCTGGGCCCGGGCCTTTTCACGGTCGATGTCGGCCTGGATCTTCGGCACGCTGACTTGGTAGCTGGAGAAGATCCCCGCCAGGGCCGGGTCCTTCTGAGCCTTGGCGATGACGTTCTGGGTGGCCTTGTAGAGCTCGTCCGAACCCATGCCGGCCTTGTCGACGATCTGCATCCGGAAGCCGCCGATGGTGCCCAGCCCCTGCACGGACGGCGGCGGGAAGACCGCGATCTGGGCGTCGGGAATGGCGGCGAACTTCTGGTTCAGGGTTCCGACGATGGCCCCGGCCGACAGGGTCTCGCCACGACGGTTCTTGAAGTCGTCGAGCGGGAAGAACACGGCGCCGGCGTTGGGGGCGTTGATGAAGCCGTTGGCCGACAGGCCGGGGAAGGCCACCGAGTGCTTGATGCCCGGCACCTTCATGGCGATGTCGCCCATCTGACGGATCACCGCCTCGGTGCGGTCGAGCGAGGCCGCGTCGGGCAGCTGCACGACGGCGACCACATAGGCCTTGTCCTGCTGGGGCACGAAGCCGCCCGGCGTGCGGGCGAAGGCGAACACCGTCAGGATCAGCAGGCCGCCATAGAGGGCCAGAGCGGCGGTGGAGCGGCCCAGGGTCTTGGCGACGCCGCTGACGTAACCGTTCGAGGCCTTGGCGAAGAAGCGGTTGAACGGGTTGAACAGCCAGCTCAGCGACAGGTCGATCAGCTTCTGGAAGCGGTCCTTGGGCGCGTCATGCGACCGGAGCAGCACCGCGGCCAGGGCCGGCGACAGGGTCAGGGAGTTGATGGCCGAGATCACCGTCGAGATGGCGATGGTCAGGGCGAACTGACGGTAGAACTGGCCCGACAGGCCGCTGATGAAGGCGGTCGGGATGAACACCGCGCACAGCACCAGGGCCGTGGAGATGATCGGTCCGGTCACTTCGGTCATGGCCTTGCGGGTGGCCGCGGCGGGTTCGAGACCCAGCGATATGTTCCGCTCGACGTTCTCGACCACGACGATGGCGTCGTCGACGACGATGCCGATGGCCAGCACCAGGCCGAACAAGGTCAGGGCGTTGAGGCCGAAGCCCAGCATCAGCAGGATCGCGAAGGTGCCGACCAGCGACACCGGCACGGCGATCAGTGGAATGATCGAGGCGCGCCAGCCCTGCAGGAACAGCACCACCACCAGCACGACCAGGATGATCGCCTCGATCAGGGTGTGGACCACCGAGTCGATGCTTTCCTGCACGAAAGCCGTGGTGTCGTAGATGATCTCGTAGTCGACGCCTTCGGGGAACTCCTTCTTGAGCTCCTTCATGGTCTTCTTGACGTTGGCGGCCATCTCCAGCGCGTTCGAACCGGGACGCTGGAAGACCGGCACGGCGACCGCCGACTTGTTGTCGAGCAAGCTGCGCAGGGCGTAGTTGTCGGCGCCCAGCTCCACGCGGGCCACGTCGCCCAGGCGGGTGATCTGGCCGTCCTCGCCCGAGCGGACGATCACGTCGCGGAACTGCTCCTCGTCGGTCAGGCGGCCGGGCGCGTTGACCGACAGCTGGAATTCGGCGCCGGAGCCCGCATTGGGCGGCGCGCCCAGCTGGCCCGCGGCGACCTGGACGTTCTGCTCGCGCAAGGCCCGCACGACGTCGCCGGCGGTCATCGACAGGGCGGCCAGCTTTTCCGGATCCAGCCACACGCGCATCGAATAGGCGCCCGCGCCGAAGATCTGCACGTCGCCGACGCCGTCGATCCGCTTCAGGCGGTCGCGGACGTTCAGCTGCGCGTAGTTGCTCAGATAGAGCATGTCGTAGCGGTTGTTCGGCGAGATCATGTGCACGACCAGGGTCAGGTCGGGCGAGGCCTTGTTGGTCGTCACGCCGATGCGCTGGACCTCCTGCGGCAGCTTGGGCAGGGCCTGGGCCACGCGATTCTGCACCTGCACCTGGGCCTTATCCAGGTCGGTGCCGAGCGCGAAGGTGACGGTCAGGATCATCGCCCCGTCGGACGCCGACTGGGACGACTGGTAGATCATCCCCTCGACGCCGTTGATGGCCTGTTCCAGCGGCGCGGCCACCGTCTCGCCGATGACGGACGGGTTGGCGCCGGGATAGGCCGCGCGCACCACCACGGTGGGCGGCACGACCTCGGGATATTCGCTGATCGGCAGGCGCGGCAGCGACACGATGCCGGCGATGAAGATGATGATGGAGAGCACGGCCGCGAAACGCGGTCGGTTCACGAAGAACTTCGAGAAATTCATGACAGGCATCCGGGGAGGAGCTGGAAGGGGTACGCGTTGGGCGCAGGGGTCCCTCCCGCCATCCGGCGAGCGAAGAGAACCACCGCGAACCTTCGAAAAAGACGCCCGGCTCAGAACACGAGCCGGGCGTACGCTTCAGTTACGCTTAGTTCTGGCCGGCGGCCCGGCCGGCCTCGGCGATCTGGCGGCCGCCGGCCTCCAGCTGCGAGAGATCGGCCAGGTCGGTCTTGACCTTGACCGGGGCCACGGTATCGCCCGGCTTGACCTTCTGCAGGCCGCCGACGATCACCCGGTCGCCGGGCTTCAGGCCCTGGCGGATGATGCGCAGGTTGCCGGCCAACGGGCCGATCTCGACCGGACGGTACTCGGCCTTGTTGGCGCTGTTGACGACCACGACGTAGCGCTTGCCGAGGTCGGTCGCGATGGCGCGGTCGGGAGCCAAGGCCACCTCTTTGGTCTCGGCGCTGACCATGCGGATCCGCGCGAACAGGCCGGGCGTGAAGCGACCGTCGGCGTTGGCGAAGATCGCCCGGCCGTTGATCGTGCCGCTCTTGGCGTCGAGGGCGTTGTCGATGAAGGCCAGCTTGCCCTCGTGCGGATAACCGTCCTCGGTCATCAGGCCCATATAGACCGGACTGCCCTTGCCGCGTTCGGCCGAGGCGTACTTCAGGAAGGTCTGCTCGTCGGCGTTGAACTCGGCGTAGATCGGGGTGTCGGACACTACGGTCGTCAGCAGGCTGGATTGGGTGACCAGGTTGCCGCGGGTGATGATGGCCTTGGAGATCCGGCCGTCGATCGGCGAGGTCACCCGGGTCCATTCCAGGTTCAGACGCGCCGTCTGGAACGCGGCCTGGGCGGCGGACAGATTGGCCTGGGCGGCCTTCTCCTCGGCGGAGAGGCGATCGAACTCGCTCTGGGCCAGAGCGTTCTGCTCGATCAGGCGGCGGCCGCGCTCACGGTTGACCACGGCCAGGTCCAGTTGGGCCTTGGCGCGGGCCACCTCGGCCTGGGCGCGATTGGCCTCGGCCTGGTACGGGCGCGGGTCGATCTGGAAGAGCACCTGGCCCTTGGAGACGCGAGCGCCCTCGGCGAAGCGAGCGCCGTCGATGTAGCCCGACACGCGCGGACGGATCTCGACGGTGTCGATAGGCTCG
Organism: Caulobacter sp. Root343; assembly: GCF_001425745.1. Classification (GTDB taxonomy): domain Bacteria; phylum Pseudomonadota; class Alphaproteobacteria; order Caulobacterales; family Caulobacteraceae; genus Caulobacter. The sequence continues at coordinate 66,769 of NZ_LMDF01000008.1, forward strand.
AGGCGGCCGGTGAAGTCGTCCCACTGGCGGAGCGACTTGAAGGCGACTTCGGCGACGGTGACCTGGGCTGGCGGCGGAGCGGCGGCTTCCTGCTTGGCTTGGGCCGAGCAGGCAGCCAGCACGGCGACGGCGGCGAGGCCGGCGAAGGACGTGATGACGGATTGAATACGCATGGGGGGAGGACCCTGCAGGATGGTGAAGCGGAAGGGGGAAGGAGACGTTTCTTGTTATTCCCAGACGGGCCGTCGGGCGGACCGCTGGGTGGACCAGGTTTGGCCCAAGGCGCGGACAGTGGCCCCACTCGAGGTTTGTCCGATCCCGCGCCGGCTCGAACCGGCCCGAAATTTTATGAAGCCCAGCAAACCCTTACTGGCCTTGGCCTGGGGCGCGGCGGCGATGTCGTTTGCTTGGGGGGGCATTGGCGCGCGCTCCTTTTTTCGGGTTAATGGGTTAAATGTCGCAGGGGCTGTTACTTGACCCGGGCGACTGGAAGAACGATTTAGGATGTGAGAGACCGTTCGGTATCATCCACGGCGGAGAGATACTGACCGGTAACTCCCACGTCAAGGAGAGCACTGCCAAAATGGCGACAAGAAATTCTGGGGACGCTGTCGGGGGCGATACGGAAGCGGCGGTGTGCGCACCCGCGTCCAAGCGCCCCGCGCGGGACCGGATCTTCGAGACCGCCCGTGAGCTGTTCTATCAGCACGGCATCCGCGCGGTCGGCGTCGACACCATCGCGTCCGAGGCCGACGCCACCAAGATGACGCTCTATCGGAACTTCCCGTCCAAGGACGAGCTGGTCGCCGAGGTCCTGCGCGAACAGGAGCGAGAGTACTGGGCTTGGTGGGAAGAGGTGACGGCCTGCTGCTGCACCGATCCGCGCGCTCAGTTGGAGGCGATCTTCGACGCCTTCGAGACCAAGGCCTGCAACAAGGACGTCCACGGCTGCCCGCTGTCGAACGCCGCCATCGAGCTGCACGAAGAGAGCCACCCGGCCCAGGTGGTGTCGGTCAACTACAAGAAGGAGCTGTACCGACGGCTCAAGGATCTGACCCGCCACGCCGGCGCCAAGGACGAAGACCTGGCCGACGCTCTGATGCTGCTGATGGAAGGCGCCTCGGGAGCTCGGGTCACCTTGGGCGCCGAAGGTCCTATCCGCGCCGTGGCCCGCTCGGCCCGGGCGCTGATCCGGTTCCACCTGGACGGCGGTTGCTGACGTTCACATCCGATTTCCCCGGCGAAAGCCGGGGCCCAGATCGAACCCGCTGACCCCGCGGGTTTGAGCGGGTCGAGGCGCAACACCCTGATCGCTCAGGCTGAATCTGGATCCTGGCTTTCGCCGGGAAGGTCGGAGATGGGGCGTTTACCCCCGCCGCTCCAGCACCCCCGCGCGGCGCTCGATCCCCAGCAGGACCAGCAGCACCGCGAAGGCGAAAGCCAGCAGGAGCAGCGACAGGCGGTGCGCCTGCCCCCACTCCAGCCCCTCGACCAGGCGGTAGATCTCGGTCGACAGCACGGTGGTTTCGCCCGGGATATTGCCGCCCAGCATCATCACCACCCCGAACTCGCCGACCGTATGGGCGAAGGTCAGGATGGCGGCGGCGACATAGCCTGGCAGGGACAGCGGCAGGGCCACGCGCCAGAACGAGGCCCACCACGAGGCCCCAAGCGTCGAGGCCGCCTCCAGCGGCTCGTCGCCGATGGCCAGGAAGGCGTTGCGCAACGGTTGCACGGCGAACGGCAGCGAATAGATCAGCGAACCGATAACCAGGCCCTCGAAGGTGAAGGCCAGGGTCCGCACCCCGAACGGATGCAGCAGGATCATCAGCGGGCTCTTGGGTCCGAGCGCGATCAGCAGGTAGAAGCCCAACACCGTCGGCGGCAGCACGATCGGCAGGGCCACAAGCGCGGTGACCGGCGTGCGCAAGCGTGAACGCCCTCGCGCCAGCCACCAGGACAGCGGCGTGGCCAGGACGAGCAGCAGGACCGTGGTGATACCCGCCAGCTTGGCCGTCAGCCACAGCACCTCGGCCATGCTCAGCGGACCTCGTAGCCGTAGCGCTTGATGATCGCCTTGGCCTCGCCGCTCTTCAGAAATTTCAGGAAGGCCTTGGCCGCCGCGCTGTTCGCGCCGGTCTTCAGCAGCACCGCCTGCTGCTCGATCGGGCTGTGGTCGCTGGCTGGCGCGAGCCATCGCGAGCCGCCCTTCTCATCGACGACCTGCGACAGGGCCACGAAGCCCAGCTCGGCCGCGCCCGTCTGGACGTACTGATAGGCCTGGGAGATGGAAGCGCCGGTGACGATCTTCGGTTTCAGGGCGTCGTACAACTTCAACTTGGTCAGGGTCTCGACCGCCGCCTGGCCGTAGGGCGCGGCCTTGGGATCGGCGATCGCCAGCTTCTCGAACTTGCCCTTGGCCAGAACCGCGCCCTTTCCGTCGACCAAGCCCGGCGTCCTGCTCCACAGCACCAGGCGGCCGGTGGCGTAGGTGAAGCGCGAACCGGGAACGGCCAAGCCCTCGGCCTCGGCCCGCTGGGGCCGCTCGACATCGGCCGACAGGAACACCTCGTACGGCGCGCCATTGGCGATCTGAGTGTAGAATTGGCCCGACGAGCCGAAGCTCAGGGTCGCATCATGGCCCGTCTTGGCCTTGAACTTCGTCGCGATCTCCCTGGCCGCCTCCGTGAAGTTGGCGGCGACGGCGACCTTGGTCTCGCCGGCCTGGGCGCCGCCGCCCAGCGTCAGCAACAGAGCGCCCGACAGGGCGGCGATCAGGATCGGACGGCGAGCGATCATCTGGTACTTCTAGCCTTGCCCTGCGGTTATGTAGTTAGACTACATAACGATGAAATCGAGGCCCGACCAGTGAGTGAAGACGCCGACTTCAGCGCCTCCCTGATCCTCAAGCGCGGCGCCCTGGCCCGCGTCGGGCTGGAGCGCATCGCCCTGTTGGAAGCCGTCGCGCGCCAGGGCTCGATCAGCGCCGCCGCCAAGGATGTCGGGCTCTCGTACAAGGGCGCCTGGGACGGCGTGCAGGCGCTGAACAACCTGTTCGACACGCCCCTGGTCATCGCCGCGCCCGGCGGCAAGAGCGGCGGGGCCGCCCAGGTGACCCCGCGCGGCCAGGCCGTCATCCGCGCCTTCCGCGCCGCCGAGCGCGAGGTCGGGGCGGCCTTCGCGCGGCTGGAGGCCGACCTCTCCGGCGACGCCGACCTGCTCTGGAGCCTGGGCCTGCGCACCAGCGTCCGCAACGCCTTGCGCGGTGTGGTCTCGAACCTCGACGGGGATGGCGTCACCGCGACCGTCACCTTGTCATTGGGCGAGGGCCTGTCGCTCCGCGCCTCGATCACCCGCCGCAGCGTCGAGGACCTGGGCTTGGCGCCCGGCCGTCCCGTCATCGCCCTGGTCAAGTCCAGCTTCGTCCGGCTCGGCGCTCACGGGGATGAAGGCGACAACCGCCTGGCCGGCGAGATTGTCGACCGCGAGGCCAGCGACACCTCGGCCGAGGTCACGATCGCCCTGCCGGCCGGCAAGAGCCTCGTGGCCACGCTGAAGCCGGAGGACGCGGGGTGGAGGCTGACCATCGGCGCGAAGATCGAGGCGCGGATCGCGCCGGCGGACATCATTCTGGCGGTCGACTAACCTTCAGCGTCGCATTGGCGTCGTCGACGAACTTCCGCAGTAGACGCGCCAGTTCCTGGAGATCCCGGGCGCTCCATCGCCCCAACAGCGGCCCTGCCAGACGCCGACGCGCGGCGTCCAGAGCGTCGGTCAGTTCGCGCCCCCTCTCCGTCACCACCGCCTCGCGCACGCGCTTGTCCTTTCCCGGCCGCCGTTCGACCAGGCCCAGGCTCTCCAACTTGGCGACCTGGCGACTGACCACCGAATGATCACGCCCGGCCGCGTCGGCCAAGTCGACCACCCCGATCGGACCTTTGCGCTCGATGCGCACCAGCAGCGGGAACAGCGCTCGATCCAGCGAGACGCCCGCCTCGCGCAGCAACATGTCGTCGGCCTGAGGTCGATTCAGGAACTCGGCGAGATCCATCATCGCCAAGTGAATGTCACGTAGCTCTCGGTCCATGCGTGCACTTTGCACGTTTTTTGTTGACGCCGTCCAGCCCTGCAATTATGTGCTTTATGCACGTAAATGCGTGCACTTTGCACCCGATAGGAGGCACGGATGACCCACTCCCCGACGACGGACGTCCTGATCTGCGGCGCCGGCGCGGCCGGCCTGACCCTGGCGATCGACCTGGCCAGGCGAGGCGTAGACTTCGTGCTGATCGACAAGGCCGAGGGCCCTTTCCAGGGCTCACGCGGCAAAGGGCTCCAGCCTCGCAGCCTGGAGGTGTTCGAGGACCTGGGCGTGCTGGACAGCCTGCTCGCCGCCGGCGCCGCGCCCTATCCCACGATCCGCGCCTATGCGGGCGAGACCTTCACCGACACCCTGCTCGGCGAAGATGCTCAACCAACCCCGGCCGAACCCTGGGCCATGCCGCTGATGGCGCCGCAGTTCCTGACCGAGCGCGTCCTGCGCGACCGGCTCAAGGCCTTGGGCCATGCTCCGCGCTTCGGGATCGCCCTGACGGGCTTCGCGCAGGACGCCGACGGTGTCACCGCGACCCTGGAAACCGGCGAGACGATCCGCGCCAAGTGGATGGTCGGGGCCGATGGCGGCCGCAGCTTCGTCCGCCCGGCGCTAGGCGTCGAGTTCCCCGGCGAGACCCGCCCGGGCCGCGGCATGGTCGCCGACATCAGGTTGGATGGCCTGTCGCGCGAAGTCTGGCACAATTTCACCGGGCCGAATGGTCAGCGGATTTCGTTCTGCCCACTGGCCGGGACCGACCTCTTCCAGCTGCAGGGCCACGCACCGGACGAGGAAGACTTCTCGGTCGCGGCGGTGAACGCCTTGATCCGCCAGAGGACTGGCCGCGACGACATCTTCGTACGGGAAGCGCCGTGGGCCTCGACCTTCGGGATCAACGCTCGCTTGGCCGAACGCTACCGGGTCGGCCGCGTGCTGCTGGCCGGCGACGCCGCCCACGTGCATCCGCCCACCGGCGGCCAGGGCCTGAACACTAGCCTGCAGGACGCCTATAATCTGGGCTGGAAGCTCGCCGCCGTCCTGGCCGGCGCGCCCGAGAGCCTGATCGACACCTATGAGGCCGAGCGCCGCCCGATCGCCGCCGCGGTGCTGGGCTTGTCGACCCGCCTGCTGAGCCAGACCGAGGTCAAGCGCGGCCGCGAGGCCCGTCAGCTGGACCTCGCCTATCCGGAGTCGCCGCTGTCGCTGGACCTGGGCGTAGCGGCCAAGATCGCGCCAGGCGACCGCGCGCCGGACGCGCCGTGCCGAGGGCGCGACGGCGCGCCCGTGCGCGTGTTCGAGATTCTGGCTGGGGCCAACTGGACGCTGCTGGCTTCCGGCGCGAGCCTCGCCATCGCGCCACGCCAAGGCCTGGCGATCGTCGCGGTCGGACCAGACGGCGATCTGATCGACGCCGAAGGCTGGTTCGCCGACGCTTACGGCCTGCCGACGGATGGGTTCGTCCTGGTGCGCCCGGACGGCTATGTCGCGGCGGTGGGACGAGCGGGAGATGAGGAGAGGCTGGAAGCCCATTTCGCCCAGTTCGGGCTTTGATCGAGCCTGTCATCTCCGCCGTAGCGCAGCGGAGAGCCGGGATGACATGTCGGGTTAGGCGATCGCCTTCAATCCCGCCCGCAGCGCTTCACTTCCACCGCCCAGCTCCTCGTCCAGCTCGCCATGCTCCCGCGTCCAGATCGGCAGGGCTTGGGCCAGAACGGCGCGGCCGTCCGGGGTCAAGCTCAGCACCCGGGCGCGGCCGTCCTTAGGGGCAGGCGCGATGGTCAGCAGGCCGCGCCGCTCCAGCGGTTTTAGGGCCGCGGTCAGGGTGGTGCGGTCCATGGCCAGCAGATTGGCGACGCCGCCCAGACCCGCGGGTTGTGGCCGGTTCAGCGACATCAGCAGCGAGAACTGGCCGTTGGTCAGGCCCACCGGCCGCAGGGCCTCGTCGAAGCGGCGCGCCAGGGCCCGGGCGGCCCGCTGGACGTGCAGGCACAGGCACGTGTCGCGAACATGCAGCGTCGTCTCGAAGGGAATCACGACCGGCTTTGACATGGATGATTTATGTTGATATCAACGTAAAAAGTCAAGGCGAACTTGCTCAGCTTACGGAGGACGTGATGTCGCACGCCGTGGTTTCCCGCGAGGACTGGCTGGAGGCGCGCCGGGCGCTGCTGGTCAAGGAAAAGGCCCACACCCGCGCCCGCGACGCCCTCAACGCCGAGCGCATGGCCCTGCCCTGGGTGAAGCTGGACAAGGACTATGTCTTCGAGACCCCGGCGGGGAAGAAGACCCTGACCGCGCTGTTCGACGGCCGCAGCCAGCTGATGGTCTATCACTTCATGCTGGGACCGGACTGGGAGGCGGGCTGTCCGGGCTGTTCGTTCATGGCCGACCACCTGGACGGAACCCTGCCGCACCTGAACCATCATGACGTCACCCTGGTCGCCGTCTCGCGCGCGCCGCTGGCGAAGATCGAAGCCTACAAGCGGCGCATGGGCTGGCGCTTTCCGTGGGTGTCGGCATTCGAGAGCGACTTCAACCGCGACTTCCACGTCTCGTTCTCGCCCGAGGACCTGGCCGGCGAGACGATCGCCTACAACTTCACCGACCTGCCCGCCGCCCAGGGCAATGACGAACTGCCGGGGCTGTCGGTTTTCTATCGCGACGCGGATGGCCAGGTGTTTCACACCTATTCCACCTACGCCCGAGGGGCCGAGGAATTGCTCGGCACGCTGATGATCCTCGACCGCGCGCCGCTGGGCCGCAACGAGCAGGTCGGCATGGGCTTCGTGCGCCGCCACGACGAATACGAGGACGCCGCCAAGCCCGCCTGCTGCGGCGGAGCCGCCGCCTGAACCTGTCAGCATGATCAGATCCTGGAGCGCTTTCATCGAGACGCTGCCCGCGCCCGGGCTCAACCTCGCGCAGGGCCGTCTCGCGCCCGAAACCCTATCCCGTCTCGAGGAGACCCCCATGGCCAATGACTTCGTCTGGTTCGAGCTCGTCACCACCGACACCAAGGCGGCTGGCGACTTCTACAAGGCCGTGATCGGCTGGAGTTCGGAGATGTCGTCCGGGCCCGCCGGCCCGTACACGATCTTCAAGGCCCCCGACGGGACTTCAGGTGAGATCCCGGTCGGCGGCATGCTGGAGATGCAGGGGGCGCCGCCGGGTTGGCTGGGCTATGTCGGGGTCGATGACGTCGACGCCTTCGCCAAGAAGGTCGAGGCCGCCGGCGGCGCGATCCACAAGCCCCCGCAGGACATCCCGGACGTCGGTCGCTTCGCCGTGGTCGCCGACCCGCAGGGCGCGATGTTCGTCCTGTTCAAGGGCTCGCTGGATCAGGCCCCGCCGCGCCCCGCGCCGATGTCGCCGGGCTCGCTGGGCTGGTCGGAGTTGCACGCGGCCGACTGGGAGAAGGCTTTCGACTTCTATTCGACGCTGTTCGGCTGGGTGAAGCACGACACCGTGCCGATGGGCGAGATGGGCGTCTACCAGACCTTCGGCTCGTCGGAGGGCGCGTTCGGCGGCATGTTCAGCAATCACCAGCCGGCGCCGGGGCCTTACTGGCTCTACTATTTCGGCGTCGATGGCGTCGACTCGGCGATCGAGCGCGTGAAGGCCAATGGCGGCGAGATCCTGATGGGTCCGGCCGAGGTGCCCGGCGGCGCCTTCGTGGTCAACGCCAAGGACCCGCAGGGCGGCGTCTTCGCCTTCCTCGGCATGCGAGGCTAGGACGGAGTTCGCCGCGCGTGGCCTAGGCCCGAGGCCTTGGCCATGGCGCTGCGGCGGGCGCGATAGTCCGGCGCGGTCATCGGATAGTCGTCGGGCAATCCGAAGCGGGCGCGGTAGTCCGTTTCGGTCAGGCCGTGACGATGCAGGTGGCGCTTGAGGGTCTTGTAGGCTCGCCCGTCCAGGAAGCTGACCAGCGAATCCGGCCGAACGCTGCGGCGGATCTGCGCCGGCGTCGGCTTGGACGGTTCGTTGGCGGGGACGTCAGCTTCGTGCGCGGCGCTGTCCAGCACCTGCCCTACCGCCCGGATCAACTCCGGCAGATCGGCGCGCTCCATGGGATTGGCGACGACGTAGGCGCTGACGATTCGAGCGGTCAGGCCGAGATTCGACTCGAGGCGCGGGCGCGCGGACGGCTCCATGACGGCTTCCTTTCTCGGCGAGGCGGCCAAGGCTTAGCCACGTCCGAGATCAGAACCCGGGGAATATTGCGCCGACGCGCGGATTTCGACGAAGGCGGACGGCCTAGCGACGGGCCCGCCACTGCGCCGCCGTCTGTCCCCAAATCTCGATCTTGCTAGCTTCATGCGGCGGCGGCAGGTTGCCCGGCCCGCGATTGGTCGAGCCCAGGCGCTGGGCGACCTTCTGCGACGGCGTATTTTCGGGATCGATGCAGTGGATGATGTCGGTCCAGCCTAGGACGCCGAACGCCCAGTCCATCGTCGCCTCCGCCGCCTCGACGGCATAGCCCTGCCCCCAGGCCGAGGGCAGCAGCCCCCAGCCGACCTCGTCGCCCGGCCAGTCTTCCGGCCGCCACGGACCGATGCGCCCGATCCATTCTCCGGTCGCCTTCTCGATCACCGAGAACATGCCGAAACCGTTCAGCGCCCAGGATCCAGCCATCGAGGCCATGCCCCGCCAAGCCACCGAGCGCGGTTGCAGGCCGCCGATGAAGCGAGCCCCCTCGGAATCGGCCATCAACGTGGCCCAGCCGTCCAGATCGACGTCGGCGGGCGGACGCAGGATCAGGCGTTCGGTCTCGAGCGTGGGTCCCGGCGCGACGCGCATGATGTCTCTCCCTCCGGTCTAGCTGACGCACTCGGCCAGGCCGCCGCGACGCACCGCGCCCGAGGCCTTGCCGATCTTCTTGCTGCGCTTGGCCACGTAGCGGCCCGGCTTGACCACCTTCCACTTCAGCGGACTGGGCAGGATGGCCGCCAGGCGCGCGGCCTGGGCCTGGGTCAGCTGGTCGGCCCCGACCCCGAAATACCGCTGGGCGGCCGCCTCGGCGCCGTAGATGCCCGAGCCGTATTCGATGGAGTTCAGATAGACCTCCATGATCCGCTTCTTGCCCCAGAAGGTCTCGATCAGGACGGTGAACCAGGCCTCCAGCCCTTTGCGGACGTACGAGCGGCCGGGCCACAGGAAGACGTTCTTGGCCGTCTGCTGGCTGATGGTGGAGCCGCCGCGGATCTTCCGGCCTGATTCGTTGTTCTCGTAGGCCTTCTGCAGGGCGTCGAAGTCGAAGCCGCGATGGTCGCAGAACTTGGCGTCCTCGGCCGCGATCAGCGCGCGCGGCAGGGCCGGGGCGACCTTGTCGATCGGCTTCCAGCGATGGTCGAGACCCCTGCCCTCCACCGCGCGAATGACCATCAGCGGCGTCACGGGCGGCGGGATGAAACGGTAGAGAAGGACGGTGACCACCGGCCCCGCCACCAGGACGATGAACAGAGCCAGCGCGATGTTACGCAGAAGCCGCCGCACGAAGCCTTCCCCCCGAATAGTGTCTAGACGCCTTGTCTTGACGCAGCGGACGGATGCTAACCAGACGCGTCGCCGCTGTCGCGTGGGATAGAGGACGGCGGGTTAAGGGAGCCTTCGATGGACGTGATCGACGCCGTCAACCGCCGCATGTCGGTGCGCGCCTTCAAGCCCGATCCGGTCGACGGCGCTCTGGTGCGGGAACTTCTGGAGACCGCCGCCCGCGCGCCCTCCGGCGGCAATCTCCAGCCCTGGCGGGTCCAGGCCGTGGCCGGAGAGCCGCTCAAGGCGCTGAAGGCGGCCATGCTGCAGCGGGTCGCCTCGCCCGACCCAGCCGAATACGCGGTCTACCCGCCCAACCTGTGGGAGCCGCTGCGCAGCCGCCGGTTCCAGGTCGGCGAGGACATGTACGCCTCGCTCGGCATCCCGCGCGAGGACAAGCTGGCCCGGCTGCAATGGTTCGCGACCAACGGCCAGGGCTTTGGCGCGCCGGCGCAGCTGTTCTTCTCGATCGACCGTCGCTGCGGCCCGCCGCAATGGAGCGACGTCGGCATGTTCATGCAGACCTTCATGCTGCTGGCCGTCGAGCGCGGCCTGGACACCTGTCCGCAGGAGTTCTGGTCGCACTACAACCAGGTGGTCCACGACCATGTCGGCCTGCCCGAGGGCCACATGCTGTTCTCGGGCATGGCCCTCGGCTACCGCGATGACGCTGCCCCGGTGAACAGCTGGCGCTCGCGACGGGATCCGTTCGAGGCGTGGGCGGAGTTGAAGGGGTTCTAGCCCACGAACTCCCGAGGCCCGCTGAGGTCCAGAACCTCCAGGACGCCCGCCTCGCCGCTCTCGTCGCCCCAGGCCAGCCGCTTGCCGTCGGCGCTGGTGGTCAGGGCGCTGATCGGGGCGCCCTTCTCGGCCTTCAGGGTCTCGATGCGGCCGTTGCGCATGTGGGCGGCCCAGATCTTGCCGTTGTCCTGACCGGCGATGCAGACCGGTTGGGCGTCGACGCCCGCCACCCGCACGACCATCGAATCACGGGAGAAGCCGATCTCGGCGGCTTCCTTGCCCATCGGACCGTTGGCGCCGGCGAACGGCCAGACGACCGCGCCGTTGGCGCCGGCGGTGACCAGCAGGTTGCCCTTGTCGAAGAAGGCCACGCTCTTGATCTTGGACGGGTAGCCGCCCATCCGCATGTCCTTGCTGTCCGACAGGCGCCAGCCGTGCAGCTGGTTTTCCTGCATCGACGAGATCAGGAACTTGCCGTCGGGGCTGAAGGCCACGGCGATGTGGCTGCCGGCCCATTTCAGCGGGGTCGGCTTCTGGTCGGCGATCCGCGCGTACCACAGCTGGGCGCCGCCATAGGTGGCCGAGGCCAGGCGCCGGCCCTTGGGCTCGAAGGCCAGGCCCGACACCGTCTTCTCGTGGGTGAAGGTCCGGGCGAAAGCCGGATCGGCGGCGTCGCGGACATGAACCTCCTTGCCGGCCGTGAAGGCGATCAGGCCCGAGGCGGCGCTGGCGGCCACGTGCTCGATCCACTTGCCCTTCAGCTCGGCGATCAGGGTGGCGACGACTTCACCGCCCTCGATTCGGCTCCAGACCACGCGGCCGTCGTCGCCGCCGGTGACGATCCCGACGCCGCTGGGATGCACGGCCGCCGCCAGGACAGCGCCGCCCATCGGTCCGCCATGGGCCTCGACGGTGACGAATCCATCCTCGGTCTGCAGGCGGACGGTGCCGTCTCCCAGGGCGAAGGCGGCGCGGCCGGAGCGGTCGAACAGGGCGTCGGTGACGAAGGCGTCGAACGAAAAGATCATGCGCGCGAGATAAGCCAGGAGAGCGTGGACGACCAGACTCTTTCAGAAAGCCCGCTTCCTTCGCCAACTTCGCGTCGTGAGCGAAGCCTTGCGTCGCAAGCTGCCTGTTCGAACGGCGTTCGGCAAAAAAGACTCGAAAAGGGGTTGCCATCGCGATGCGTCGTCGGGCTTTACTTCCACGCCCGTCTGCGCCAGACGTGGCTAGGTAACGACATTTCAGGCGCGCCCCGAGCGGCGCGACCTTCTGGGAGACAGTCAGGCTATGGCGGCTAAACTTGCTGGCGGCGGCGGTGGCCGTTATTCGCTGGGCCAGAATTCCGAAATCAACGTCACGCCCTTCGTGGACATTCTGTTGGTGCTGCTGATCATCTTCATGGTCGCCGTGCCGATGGCCGTGACCTCGATCAAGATCGACCTGCCCCCGGCGGTGCCGAATCTGACGAACGAGAAGCCGAAGGAACCGGTCTTCATCTCGATCCAAAAGTCGGGCGCGATCTTCATCGCCGACAAGCAGAGCAGCCTGGACAACCTGGAAGGCGATCTGAACGCCAAGTTCGCCGCCACCGGCCAGGCCGGCCCGAAGGACGATCAGCGCGTCATGATCCGCGCCGACGCCGACGTGCTGTACGCCGACTTCATGGGCGTGCTGAACCAGCTGCAGACCGCGGGCTGGTACAAGGTCGGCCTGATCAACGAAGACATCCACTAGGGCTTCGGCACTAAGGATCGTCCTCGGCGGCAGCCAAGAACACGAAAGCCCCGGAGCCCAGGCTCCGGGGCTTTTTGTTTGATTAGACCCGCCCCTTCTCCCCTTGCGGGAGAAGGTGTCGGCGGAGCCGACGGATGAGGGGTCGCACAAACGAAAGCCGCCGCGACGGCGGTTAGGCTGTCGCGGCGGCTATGTCTTTCAACCCCTCACCCGACCCGCTGCGCGGGCCACCCTCTCCCTCATGGGGAGAGGGAAAATCGACCTAAGCCGCCGTCGCTTCGAAGCCCTTGCGCAATTCAGCCTCGTCGAGGTCGCGGCCGATGAAGACCATGCGGCTGTAGCGCTTGTCCTTGTCGGTCCATTCGCGCTGGAAGTCGCCTTCCAAGATCATGTGCACGGCCTGGAAGACGAGACGCTTGTTCTCGCCCTTCACGTCGATGATGCCCTTGGCGCGCAGGATGTCCGGGCCGCGCTTGGCCAGCAGGTCGTTGAGCCAGGCGGTGATCTTCTGGCCGTCGACGGGCTTGTCCAGGGTCAGGGAGACGCCCTTCACGCCATCGTCGTGGATGGCGCTGGCGTGGCCATGGTCGTGCCCATGGTCGTGCCCATGGTCGTGATGGTCGTGACCGCAGTGCTCGTCATGGACGTGCCCGTGGTCATGGCCGTGGTGGTGATGGTCATGGCCGCAGTGTTCGTCGTGGACATGGCCCGGCTCGCCGTGGGCGGGGTTGAGGAAGTCCGGCTCCAGGTCGGTGATCCGCTCCAGGTCGAAGCTGTGCTTGCCCAGGATGGCGTCCAGCGGGACGTTCGAGCGCTGGGCGCGGTGGATCGGGGCCAGCGGATTGATGCGGCGGATGCGGGCCTCGACGTGGCGCAGGTCGTCTTCCGAGACCAGGTCGGTCTTGTTCAGCACGATCTGGTCGGCGAAGGCGATCTGCTCGACCGCTTCCTTGCTGTCGCCCAGCCGCAGCATGATGTGCTTGGCGTCGACCACGGCGGTGACCGAATCGAGGGCCGTGCGGGCCTTGACGTCGTCGTCGACGAAGAAGGTCTGGGCCACCGGACCGGGATCGGCCAGGCCCGTGGTCTCGACGATGATGGCGTCGAAGCCACCCTTGCGCTTCATCAGACCCTGGAGAACCCGGATCAGGTCGCCGCGCACCGTGCAGCAGACGCAGCCGTTGTTCATCTCGAACACTTCCTCGTCGGCCCCGACCACCAGGTCGTTGTCGATGCCGACCTCGCCGAACTCGTTGACGATCACGGCGTAGCGCTTGCCGTGCTCCTCGGTGAGAATGCGGTTCAGCAGCGTGGTCTTGCCGGCGCCGAGATAGCCGGTCAGCACGGTGACGGGGATCTTGCCGGCGGGGGCGGCGGCGGGAGCGTTCTGGGTCATGGGCGCTATTTAGGCGCTCGGAACCCGAAGCGGAACTCCCCTAGAGCTCCAGAAACGCCACGCCCACGCCCATGGCGATCAAGGCGACGCCCAGGATGGTCGATTCGTAGCGAGCGATCCTCTCTAGACCCAGCCGCTTGACGCCGGCCAGGCTCAGGGTGGTGAAGAGGAGCATGCCGCCCGCCGTGGCGGCCATCAGCACGGCGCTCAAGGCCGCGAAGCCGGTCCAGCCGTGCTTCACCCCGGCCAGATAGATCGGCAGGAAGGCCTCGCAGGGCGACAGGGTCAGCAGCACGACGAGGGCGATGATCGCCGCCCGGTCCGACGTGTAGCGGCGAGTCGAAACCTCAGCCTCGCCGTGGTCGTGACGGCCGCGCCATAGATAGAAGAGTCCGAGGCTCATCATCAGGGCGCCGACCACCCAGCCGAAGACATCGCCCATCTTGGGCTGCACGGCCAGGCCCGCGCCGACCAGAACCAGGCCCAGCAGGATGGTGAACGCCACGTGGCCCAGGCCGGCCAGGAAGGTGACGCCGAGGGTCTTGCCCGCCGACCAATGCTGCCCCCGCCCGACCAGCACGAAGGGCAGCCAGTGCGTTGGCAGGGCCGCGTGCAGGAAGGCGACGGTAAAGCCTGTGACGGCGATGGGGGCGAGAAGCGACGGGTTCACCCGATGGCCTATAGCGTGTTATAAAGTAACACACCAGAGGCTTATTGCGCGCCCGCCACATTGGCCCGAGATCGGCGCCGGAATCCGCCGCGACGCCGTTGACTCTCAGCCTTTGCGCTGTATAAGTCGCGCCCTCTTCGCCCGCCGGGTTTCCGAGCGGGCGTTCCCTATTTTGCGAACGCACGTTTTTAAGGCGCTAACCTATGTACGCGGTGATCAAAACCGGCGGCAAGCAGTACCGGGTTCAAGCCGGCGACCTGCTGGTGGTCGAAAAGCTCGAAGGTGAACCCGGCGCTGCCGTGGCCTTCGGTGAAGTCCTGATGCTTGGCGAAGGCGAGGCCGTGACGGTCGGCGCCCCCACCGTGGACGGCGCTGTCGTCTCCGGGACCCTGCTCGAAACCCGCAAGGGTGAGAAGGTGAAGATCTTCAAGAAGATCCGTCGCCAGGGCTATCGCCGCACCCGCGGCCATCGTCAGTTCGAGTCCGTCGTGCGCGTCACGTCGGTCGTCGGCGCTGGCCTGGAAGCCAAGTGGGACGGCGCGATCGACCTGACCCCGAAGGTCATCCTGAACGCTCGCGCTCGTGGCCTCGGCGACGCCGCCGTTCCGGCGACGATCCCGACCGCTTCGGAAGCTGCTCCGGCTGCTCCGAAGAAGGCCGCCAAGGCTCCGAAGGCCGAAGCGACCGCCGAAGCCGCCCCGAAGAAGAAGGCCGCCCCTAAGAAGGCCGCCGCCACCACGGAGGAAGGCGAAGCCTAAGGGCGACGCCTTCTAAAGGTAGGAGAGCAAGATGGCTCACAAGAAATCAGGCGGCTCGTCCAGCAACGGTCGCGACTCAGAATCGAAGCGCCTTGGCGTGAAGAAGTTCGGCGGCGAGAAGGTTCTCGCCGGCAACATCCTCGTGCGTCAACGCGGCACCAAGTTCTATCCGGGCGCCAATGTCGGCATCGGCAAGGACCACACCCTCTTCGCGCTCGTCCAAGGCGCGGTGGGCTTCGTGACCAAGAAGCAGAACCGCACCTACGTGACGGTGACGCCGGCCGCTCAACCGGCCGAGTAAGCACGAACCAGAGTTTCTTCGGGTCGTGCTTCTCAAGAAGAAGACGATCCGGACAGACGATCTCTAGCGGGGAGTCCGGAACGCCGGGCTCCCCGCTTTTGTTTTGTCCCGCCGCCTTCTGAAATAAACTTCGCCATGGCGGCGTCACGGTCCCAAAGCAAAGAGGACCGGAGGAACTCTGGGAGGCGCCGATGTGCGTCATCGAACAAAGACCGGTCATCGAGACCCAGCGGCTGACGCTGCGCGTTCCGGCCCTGGCCGACGCCGAGCGCGTGGCGGCCTTCTGCGCCGACCATGACGTCGCGCGCATGACCACGCGCATGCCCTCGCCCTATACCCGCGGCCATGCCGAGGATTTCCTGGCGCGCTGCGAAACCCAGGACCGCTCGCGCGACAACGCCTTCGCCATCGAACTGGCGGGCGAAGGGCTGATCGGCGTCGTCGGCCTGTTCACCACCACGGCCGGCGAAATCGAGATGGGCTACTGGATCGGCCGCCCCTATTGGGGCCGGGGCTACGCCACCGAGGCGACCAAGGGCGCGCTGGACTGGACCCGAAGCGCCTGGAAGAAGCGCTACGTCGTGGCCGGGCACTTCGACGACAACGACGTCTCGGGCCGGGTGCTGGTCAAGGCCGGCTTCCTCTACACCGGCGTCGTCGAGCACAAGCCCTCGATCGCTCGCGGAACACTGGCGGCCACGCGGATGATGGTGTGGCTGGCTTGATAAGCTGTCATCCCGGCCGTAGCGAAGCGGAGAGCCGGGACCGCCAGAGGCTCTGAGCTTCCGGCGATCCCGGATCGGCGCGCTACGCGCTTGTCCGGGATGACAGTTTTAAAGGTCTATGCCGCGCGGTGGGTGTGGATCACCTTCTGCGGGCCTTCGCGGAAGCGCTTCTCGGCCGTGGTGATCCGCTCGCACAGGGCGTCCAGATCGCTGAGCAGCGAGTAGGTGGCGTAGATGGGGATCTCCATCAGCGCCACCTGGGCGCGCGGCATGAATTCCGTGTACTTCTTCCACGAGACGTGACCGTCACGGGCGGCCATGGCCCGCTGGCCCAGCGGGTTCCACAGATCCAGGTCCATCAGGTCGTCGCGACACTGCTTCATGACCGGCAGGGCGATGTAGAGGAACAGGAACGTCGGGGTGGCGGCGCGGGCGAACTGCGGCTGCACCTGCAGGTGCCAGATGCGGTAAGCCTCGAAGAAGCCCTTCTTGCGCACCGGGTCCGGCGGCAGCCAGGTGGCGTTCTCGTTGATCAGTTCGTTGGCCGTGCCCGAACGCTTGACCAGTTCGTCGGCGCTGGTCCCGGCCGGCATGGTCTTGGACAGGGCCGCGACCGGAATGGCCAGCTTCTTGGCGACGTCGGTATAGGCGACCTGCCGGCCGGCCATCGGCGTCCACTGGCCGAACGACGGCGCGCCCTGCGCACCCGCGCGCTTGGTGGCCGCCGTCTTGTGCATCATCAGCTGCTCTTCGCGCTGTTTCTCGGCGCGCAGGCGGTCGAATTCGGCTTCGTGGGCGGCCTGTTCGTCGGGCGTCATCCACCGGGCGCGGCCGGGGCCATAGGTGCGCTCGAAGCGGTTCACCAGCACCAGGCTGTGCTCGGCCGACGGCTTGACGCCGATCTCGGCCAGAAAGGTCTTGAACTCGCGCCACTGCGGCGCGACGCCCGTGCCCCGGCTGATCAGGATGTTGCGGTGAGCGGACGCCTCGGCGCTATACTTGCGGTGTAGGTCCTGCGTCGACAGCTCGCGCAGATCCTGCGCCAGATTCCCGTTGCCTTCTTCTGCCATAGCCAAGGTCAGCCTCCCGCTCCGCCATAGAAGAAATGGCGGTTTTGCTGCCAAGACACTTTGTCGCACTATGTGTTTTAACACTTCGTCACGATCGCGGGCTTCCGTCACGCTTTTTCGCGGCGTCCCCAGTGACCAAGCGTCACAGTCCAGAAGCCTTTGGGCTCGACGCGCGGGACGCCTTGGGACTAAAGAGCGCCATGAAATTCTTGGACCAATGCAAGATCTACATCCGCTCCGGTAACGGCGGCGGCGGATCGGTGTCGTTCCGCCGCGAGAAGTACATCGAGTACGGCGGCCCGGACGGCGGCGACGGCGGTCGCGGCGGCGACGTGTGGATCGAGGCCGTGGAAGGCCTCAACACCCTGATCGACTACCGCTACCAGCAGCACTTCAAGGCCGGCACGGGCGTGCACGGCATGGGCCGCGCGCGTCACGGCGCCGCCGGCGACGACGTGTTGCTGAAGGTTCCGGTCGGCACCGAAATCCTCGAGGAGGACAAGGAAACCCTGATCGCCGACCTCGACCACGCCGGCGCGCGCCTGCTGCTGGCCAAGGGCGGCAACGGCGGCTGGGGCAATCTGCACTTCAAGGGCCCGGTCAACCAGGCCCCGAAATACGCCAATCCCGGCCAGGAGGGCGAGGAGCGCTGGATCTGGCTGCGGCTGAAGCTGATTGCCGACGTCGGCCTGGTGGGCCTGCCCAACGCGGGCAAGTCGACCTTCCTGGCCGCCGCCAGCGCCGCCAAGCCCAAGATCGCCGACTATCCGTTCACGACCCTGACCCCGAACCTGGGCGTGGTGGACCTCTCCTCCGACGAGCGCTTCGTCCTGGCCGACATCCCCGGCCTGATCGAAGGTGCGTCGGAGGGCGCGGGCCTGGGCACCCGCTTCCTCGGCCACGTCGAACGCTCGGCCACCCTGATCCACCTGATCGACGCCACGCAAGAGGACGTCGCCGGGGCCTACGAGACGATCCGGGGCGAGCTGGAGGCCTATGGCGAGGACCTGGCCGACAAGGCCGAGATCCTGGCCCTCAACAAGATCGACGCCCTCGACGAGGAGACCCTCGCCGAGAAGATCGCCGAGCTGGAAGCGGTCTCGGGGATCAAGCCGCGCCTGGTCTCCGGCGTCTCCGGTCAGGGCGTCACCGAGCTGCTGCGCGCCGCCTATCGGCAGGTTCGCATACGCCGTGGCGATCTCGAGGAAGAAATCGCCGAGGACGAGGACCACGTCGACGAGACCCCCGGGGGCTGGACGCCGTGAACCTGGCCTCCCAGGCGGCTTTCGAAGGCGCCCGTCGCATCGTCTTCAAGGTCGGCTCGGCCCTGCTGGTCGACATCGAGACGGGGGCGGCTGACCGCGCCTGGCTGGAAGCGTTCTGCGCAGACGCCGCCGCCCTGCGCGCGGCGGGCAAGCAGGTGTTGGTGGTCTCGTCGGGCGCGGTCGCCCTGGGAAGGCGTCGTCTGGGCCTGGTCGGCCGCAAGACCACCCTCCCGGAGAAGCAGGCCGCCGCCGCCGCCGGCCAGAGCCTGCTGATGCACGCCTGGGAGGAGGCCTTCGAGCCGCACGGGATCGGCGTCGCCCAGATCCTGCTGACTCGCGACGACACCGAGACCCGCCGCCGCTGGCTGAACGCCCGCGCCACCACCGAGACCCTGATGGGCCTGGGCGTGGTCCCCGTGGTCAACGAGAACGACACGGTGGTCACCGAGGAGATCCGCTACGGCGACAACGACCGCCTGGCCGCCCGCGTGGCCCAGATGGCCGGCGCCGACTTGCTGGTGCTGCTCTCCGACATCGACGGCCTCTACACGGCCGACCCGCGCAAGACCTCCAAGGCTCAGCACATCCCGCTGGTCAGCGAGATCACGCCCGAGATCGCGGCCATGGCCGAGGGCGCCAACGCCGTGGCCGGGGTCGGCACCGGCGGCATGGCCACCAAGATCGCCGCCGCTCGCATCGCCCGCGCCGCCGGCTGCGCCACCCTGATCACCCTGGGCTCGCGCCCCCACCCGCTGGCCGCCATCGCCGCCGGCGAGAAGGCGACCCTGATCGAGGCCGGCGGCTCGCCCGCCGCCGCCTATAAGGCCTGGATCGCCGGGTCGCTGGCCCCGCAAGGCTGGGTGACGATCGACGCCGGCGCCGCCAAGGCCCTGGTCTCCGGCAAGAGCCTGCTGGCCGCCGGGGTGCGCGCCATCGAGGGGCCGTTCGACAAGGGCGACGCCGTCCGCGTCCGCGACGAGACCGGACGCGAGGTGGCGCGCGGCCTCGTTCGTTACGACAGCGCCGACGCCCACCGCATCGCCGGCCTGCGCTCCGACGCCATCGAGGCCGAGCTGGGCTTCACCGAAGGCCCGATGATCCACGCGGATGACCTGGCGGTGAGCTCCTAAAATCTGTCATCCCGGACAAGCGCGCAGCGCGCCGATCCGGGACCGCCGTAAGCGCTGAGTTCGTAGCGGTCCCAGCTCCCCGCTTCGCTGCGGCCGGATGACAGTTTCCGATTCAGTTCTCCCATCGGCCGGTCTAGGTTCCGCGCGTTCCCAGGAGTCCCCATGGCTTACCGATCCCTCCGCGAGTTCATCGACGTCCTGGAGGCCAAGGGCGAGCTGGTCCGGGTCAGGGAACCGGTCTCCAGCGTGCTGGAGATGACCGAGATCCAGACCAGGCTGCTGGCGACCGGCGGGCCGGCGGTGCTGTTCGAGCACGTGCTGCTGCCCGACGGCTCGCGGTCCTCGATGCCCGCGCTGGCCAATCTGTTCGGCACCGTCAAGCGGGTGGCCATGGGCGTCACCCTGGGCGGTGAGCCGCGCGAGACGGCGGGCGAGCTGCGCGAGGTCGGCGAACTGTTGGCCTTCCTGCGCCAGCCCCAGCCGCCCAAGGGCCTGAAGGACGCGCTCGACATGCTGCCCTTAGCCAAGACCGTCATGGCCATGCGGCCAGGGACGGTGAAGAAGGCGCCGGTGCAGGAGGTCGTCCTGACCGGCGACCAGATCGACCTGACCAGGCTACCGGTCCAGACCTGCTGGCCGGGTGAGCCGGCGCCGCTGATCACCTGGCCACTGGTCGTCACCAAGGGACCGGGCAAGGACCGCGAGGACGACTTCAACCTCGGCATCTACCGGATGCAGGTCCTGTCCAAGGACAAGTGCATCATGCGCTGGCTGGCCCATCGCGGCGGCGCCCAGCACTACGCTCGCCACAAGAAGGCGGGCAACCGCGAGCCCCTGCCCGCCTGCGCCGTGCTGGGCGCGGACCCTGGCACCATCCTGGCCGCCGTGACGCCGGTGCCCGACACCCTGTCCGAATATCAGTTCGCCGGCTTGCTGCGCGGCGCCAAGGTCGACCTCGTGCCGGCCAAGACCGTGCCGCTGATGGTGCCCGCCCACGCCGAGATCGTCATCGAGGGCCACGTCCTGCTCGACGAATACGCCGACGAGGGTCCGTACGGCGACCACACCGGCTACTACAACAGCGTCGAGAAGTTCCCGGTCTTCCAGGTGACGGCGATCACCATGCGCAAGGACCCGATCTATCTGACCACCTTCACCGGCCGTCCGCCGGACGAGCCCTCGGTGCTGGGCGAGGCGCTGAACGAGGTGTTCATTCCCCTGATCCGCCAGCAGTTCCCCGAGATCGTCGACTTCTGGCTGCCGCCCGAGGGCTGCAGCTACCGCATCGCCGTGGTCTCGATGAAGAAGGCCTATCCCGGCCACGCCAAGCGGGTGATGCTGGGCGTGTGGAGCTACCTGCGCCAGTTCATGTACACCAAGTGGGTGATCGTCGTGGACCACGACATCAACGCCCGCGACTGGAAGGACGTGATGTGGGCGGTCAGCACCAAGATGGACCCGGCGCGGGACATCACGGTGATCGAACACACGCCGATCGACTATCTCGACTTCGCAAGCCCCGAGAGCGGGCTGGGCTCCAAGATCGGCCTCGACGCCACCGACAAGTGGCCGCCCGAGACCAAGCGCGAATGGGGCCAGGAGATCCGCATGGATCAGGCCGTCGTCGACGCGGTCAGCGAGAAGTGGGCGCGTCTCGGCCTGCCGGGTGACGGCAAGCCGATCTGGAAGTAGCGTCCCTTGAGGCGCTCGAGGGACTGATGGACGCGATCGAGATCTTCTATGCCTGCTACGGCGTCGCGCTCGCCCTGGCCTTCGCCAAGGTCCTGGCCGGGGCCGCGCGGTTGATCAGCCACCGCAAGACGATCCGCATCGGTTGGGCCACGCCCCTGCTGATGCTGCTCCTGCTGTGCGACGTCGCCAGCGCGGTGACCAGCGCCTGGCGCAATCTGGGCGTGGCCGACGTCGGCGTTCGCCTGGTCCTGGCCTCCCTGCTGGCGGCGGGCGCCTATTACGTGACGGCGTCGCTGGTCGTGCCGGAAGACCTGGCGGAGGGGGCCGACCTCGACGCCTGGTTCCACGACAACAAGCGCTTCATGGCCGGCGGCCTGCTGGCCGCCAACCTCCTGGGCTTCGAGGTCGTCCAGTCCCTGATCAAGGGCCCGGGTGAAATGCTGGCCGGGCGCTGGACCGGCTTTTCCGGTGTCATGAACCTGGTGTTCTACGCCCTGGTGCTGGTGCTGATGGTCGTCCGCAATCGGGTGACCGAGTTGGTCATGCTGGCGACCTTGAACGCTATCTACGTGCTGGTCCTCCTGGTCTTCTAGAACAGCCCCTTGCCAGGCCCGCGTGGAGAGGCGACGACAGCGGCCATGCGCCGCTCACTGCTGATCGCCTCCGCCCTGTTCGCTTTCGGAGCCCCTGTCATGGCCCAGACCCCGCCGACTTCCGCGCCGTCCGGCAAAGCCCCCTGGGATCAGCCCTTCCTGCCGCCCGCCCCGCATTGGCAGGGCGCCAGCCAGGCCCTGATCCGCGACAAGTCCGATCCGTGGGTGACGCCGTTCGAGGCGGACGCCGACCACGACTTCTCGCCCACCTACGCCGACACCCGCGCCTGGTTCGACAAGCTCGACAAGGCCAGCAAGCTGATCCGCGTCGAGGACTTCGGCGTCTCGCCCCAGGGCCGCGCGATCTTCGCGGTGATCGCCAGCAAGGATGGCCCCACCCTCGATCCGAAGAAGCCGCTGCTGCTGGTCCAGTGCGGCATCCACCCGGGCGAGATCGACGGCAAGGACGCCGGCATGATGCTGCTGCGCGACATGGCGTTTCACGGCAAGGACGGCTTGCTGGACAAGGTCAATCTGGTCCTGATCCCGATCCTGTCGGTCGACGGCCACGAGCGGGCCAGCGCCTATTCGCGCCCCAACCAGCGCGGGCCGCGCATCCAGGGCTGGCGCAATACGGCGACCAACCAGAACCTCAACCGCGACTTCATGAAGCTGGATCAGCCGGAGATGCAGGCGCTGAAGCGCCTGCAGGCCAAGTACCGCGCCGACCTCTATGTCGACGTCCATGTGACCGACGGCATGGATTACCAATACGACGTCACCTACGGGTTCAACGGCGAGAACGGCGTCTGGAGCCGGTCACCGGCCATCGCCCAGTGGCTGGACGGCGTGCTCAAGCCTGTCATCAACAAGGGCCTGGAGGCCGAGGGCCACATCCCGGGCGAACTCGTCTTTGGCATCGACGAGCACGATCCCAAGGCCGGCTTCAACGATGGCGGACTGGGCGAGCGCTTCTCGAACGGCTGGGGCGCGGCGGCCCACGTGCCGACCATCCTGATTGAGAACCATAGCCTTAAGCCCCACGCCCAGCGGGTGCTCGGGACCTATGTCTTCATCGAAACGGCGCTGAAGCTGCTGGCCGACAAGGGCGGTGACCTGCGCGCGGCGATCGCCGCCGACAGCGCCCTGCGCCCGGCCGAGATCCCGGCCAACTTCATGTCGGACGACAAGCCGAGCTACACCCGCGAATTCAAGGGCATCAAGTACGAGTATTACGACAGCCCCGCCTCGGGCCGGAAGGAGGTGCGCTGGCTGGGCGAGCCCGATCCGGAGATCTGGAAAACGCCCTTCTACGGCTCGAATCCGACCCTGACCCTGAAGCGCCCGGCCGCCTACTATGTGCCCAGCTATCGCGCCGACCTGATCGAGCGCCTGAAGCTGCACGGCATGGCTCTGGAGACCCTGACCGCCGACAAGACCATCGCCGTCGAGATGATCCGGCTGGTCGAGCCGAAGATCGCGCCGCGCGCCAACGAGGGCCACGTCCAGATCAGCGTCGACAAGGTCGCGACCGAGGCGCGCGACTGGGTCTTCCCGAAGGGCTCGGTGCGCGTGCCGACCGACCAGCCGCTGGGCGATCTGATCGTGCTGCTGCTGGAGCCGCAGTCCAGCGAGAGCTTCTTCGCGTGGGGCATGGTTCCCGAGGTGCTGAGCCGCGTCGAATATATCGAGCCCTACGCCATCGCGCCGCTGGCCGAGAAGATGCTGGCCGCCGATCCGAAGCTGAAGGCCGAGTTCGAGGCCAAGCTGGCGGCCGAGCCCAAGTTCGCCGCCGACCCCGACGCGCGCCTGGCCTGGTTCTACCGGCGGACCCCGTTCTACGACGACCATCACCTGCTCTACCCGATCGCCCGCGAAGTCGCGCGATAGGCGGGTCGGGTTGCCGACCGAGGGTGGAAGGCCTCATATGGCGGATCGCTCGGGGGCGGGCGTGGTAAGTCAGTACTAGGGTTCGACCTCATGGATACGATCGCTTCCGGCCACGCCGCCGCGCTGTGGGCCGGCCTTCACCTGTTCCTGCTGCTGATCCTGTCGCTGCTGGTCGTGCGCCTGCGTCAGAAGCACAAGGTGGCCCTGGGCGACGAAGGCATCCCGGAACTGGCCCGCGCCATCCGCGCGTTCGGCAACGCCACGGAATACGTCCCGACCGGTATCGCCGCCCTGGCGGTCCTGGCCGTCGCCGGCGCCTCGCCGCTGGCCATCCACGTCGTGGGCCTGGTCCTGTTCGTCGGCCGGGTGATCCACGGCGTCGGCCTCTCCAACAGCGGCGGCGCCTCGATCCCGCGCGCCATCGGCATGGTCTGCACGTGGTTGGCCTATGTCTTCGCCGGCGTGGCCCTGCTGGTGTCGGCGATCGGCTGATCTCTTCCTCCCCATTAGGGGGAGGTGGATCGATGCGAATACGCATCGAGACGGAGGGGGTCCGCTAAGCGATACGGCGGCTGAACAGTCCAGGGCCCCTCCACCGCCGTTCGGCGGTCCCCTCCCCCAATGGGGAGGAAGACTAAACTGCCCGCCGCCGCTTGCCCCGGCCCGCGCGCCTCGTCCATAAGACCGCATGGACGAAAATCTGTTGCATGACGTGGTCGCCGCCGCGCGCAAGGCCGGGGCCGACGCGGCCGAAGCTGTCTTCGCCGAGCGCCAATCCCTCTCCGTCTCGGTCCGCCTGGGCGCGCTGGAAGAGGTCGAGCGCGAGGAAGCCCGCGACCTGGGCCTGCGCGTCTTCATCGGCAAGCGCAGCGCCACCGTGTCCGGTTCGGACGTCTCGGCCGACGCGCGCGCCAAGCTGGTCGAGCGCGCCATCGCCATGGCCCGCCTGGCGCCGGAGGATCCTTATGCCAGCCTCGCGCCGCAAGACCGCCTGGCCAAGGGCCCGTTCCCCGAGCTCGACCTGATCGACGTCTACGAGCCCACGGCCGAGGCCCTGGAGACCCAGGGCCGCATGGCCGAAGAGCACGCGCGCGCCGTCAAGGGCGTGACCAATTCCGACGGCGGCTCGGCCAGCTGGTCGTCGTCGAAATGGTCGCTGGTCACCACCGCCGGCTTCCACGGAACCCACGCGGCCACCGGCCACTCGATCTCGGCCTCGGCCATCGCCGGCGAGGGCGCGGGCATGGAGCGCGGCGGCGAGGGCCGTACAGCCAGGCACTTCGGCGATCTGCCGGCCGCCGGCGACATCGGCATGGAGGCCGGCTGCCACGCCGTGGCGCGCCTGAACCCGCGCAAGATCGCCTCGACCACCGCCCCGGTGATCTTCGAGAACCGCCTGGCCATGTCGCTGATCGGCCCGCTGCTGGGCGCGATCTCGGGCCCGTCGATCGCCCGCGGCACCTCATTCCTGAAGGACAAGCTGGGCGAACAGATCTTCGCGCGCGGCGTACGCCTGGTGGAAGACCCGCACCGCGTGCGCGGCCTGGGCTCGGCCCCGTTCGACGACGAGGGCGTGGCCACCGAAGCCCGCGCCCTGATCGACGACGGCGTCCTGACCACCTGGCTGCTCAACACCAGCTCGGCCAGGCAGCTGGGCCTGACCACCACCGGCCACGCCTCGCGCGGCCTGGCGGGCCCATCGGGCGTCTCGACCCACAACCTGACGCTCCAGCCGGGCGACAAGGACCTGCGCGGCCTGATGCAGGACGCCGGGACCGGCCTGGTCGTCACCTCGATGTTCGGCCCGTCGCTAAACGGCAACACCGGCGACTGGTCGGTGGGCTGCGCCGGCTATTGGTTCGAGAACGGCGAGAGCACCGGTCCGGTCACCGAGATCACCGTGGCCGGCAATCTGATCGACATCTACGCGCGGCTGGTTCCCGGCTCCGATCTCGAGTTCCGGGGCGCCAGCAACAGCCCGTCGATCCTGGTCGACGGCCTGGCGATCGCGGGCAAATGAACGATCTGGACCTGATCCTTCAGGCCGCCCGGGAGGCCGGCGAGCTGGCGCTCGGGGCTCGCGAGAGCGGATTGAAGATCTGGTCCAAGGAGGGCGGCTCGCCGGTCACCGACGCGGACCTGGCCGTCGACACCCTGCTGAAGACCGAACTCGGCGCCGAACGTCCCGACTATGGCTGGCTGTCAGAGGAGACGGCCGATGATCCGGCTCGCCTGACCACGACCCGCCAGTTCGTCGTCGACCCGATCGACGGCACGGTCGCCTTCATGAAGGGCAAGCCGTGGTTCGCGGTGTCGATCGCCGTGGTCGAGAACGGCCGGCCGATCGCCGGCGTCGTCCACGCCCCCGCCCTGAACGAGACCTACGCCGCCACGGCCGACGGGCCGGCCACCCTGAATGGTCAGCCGATCGGCCCCAGCGCCACCGACCAGCTGCTCGGCGCGGCCATGCTGGGTGACGCCAAGATGTTCGCTCATCCGGCCTGGCGCGAGCCGTGGCCGGAGATGCGGATCGAGAGCCGCAATTCCATCGCCTACCGCATGTGCCTGGTGGCCGCGGGGACCTTCGACGCGGCCGTGGCCCTGTCGCCCAAGAGCGAGTGGGACGTCGCCGCCGCGGACCTGATCTGCCGCCGGGCCGGAGCGATGCTCAGCGACCACAGAGGCCGGCCATTCGCCTATAATCGCCCCGTTCCGTTGGTTCCGAGCCTGGTTTGCGCCAATCCGGCGCTTCACCCGTTGATCCTGTCACGCGTCGGGCATATCGAGCTGCCATAACCATAATTCCTCGCAGGAACATGCTTCATATGGCCGAAAAACAGCTTCTCCATATCGTCGTCGGCGGTGAGCTGAAGGACGTCGCCGGCACCGAATTCCGCGACCTCTCCAAGGTCGAGTTCGTCGGCGCCTTCCCGAACTACGAAGAGGCCCACAAGGCCTGGAAGGCCAAGGCCCAGGCCACGGTCGACAACGCCCACGCGCGGTACTTCATCATCCACGCCCACAAGCTGCTGGATCCGAGCACGGACTGAGCGGCCTACTCGGCAGGCCCCACCTGACCTGCTCCGCGGGTCGTCCACCCCCGAAGCGGACGGAAGGGCGCGTCCTTCTTCCCCCTCCGGGGGAGGAGGACCGCAGGTCCGGAGGGGGCAAGTAACCGCCCCTATTCCCGCCGCAGGATCCTGTCCGTCAGCACCTTCCCCAGCATTCCCGCGCGGAAGGTCTTCTTCATCGCGACCGGATCGTAGTCGTCGCTCTCGACCCATTCGCTGAAGGTCAGCCCCTTGGGCTCGCCGACTTCCAGGTACTGCTCGAAGACGTAGTCCAGCACCCCGGTGTTGCCGTGCTTGATGTGCAGATAGCGCGGGCCCAGCTGCTGCATGGCCTCGCGGATCGGCAGACCCAGGCGGTAGTGGGCGTAGAAGACGCTCATGATCCCCGCCCGATCCGCGCCCGACTTGCAGTGCATCAGGGCCGGATATTCGATCGTCTCGAACAGCGCCTTCGCGCCTCGCACCCGTTCGCGGATCGGGACCTCGCGCGAGGTGATGGTGAAGTCGACGAAGTTCAGGCCCAGGCGCTCGCAGGCGTCCTTCTCCAGCGCGTAGAAGCTGCCGTCGAAGCCGCCGCGCAGGTTCACGATCGTCTTGATTCCCTGCTTCTTCCACCAGGCCAGCTGGAACGGCCACGGCTGGTTGGCGCGAACCAGTTCGGGGCTGATCCAGTGGGCGTTGGAAAAACCCAGCCGCAGATAGGCGTGGTCGTTCCACAGATAGTGGAGATAGGTCTTGAACCGGCCCCAGGGCGTGGTGAGGTCGAACTTGGCCAAGGCGGGGCGATCCTTCGGAATTCCGGGCCTAAGTAGGGCCAAGCGCCCCGAAAGGCAAAATCCCCTAAGGCAAATCCCGTGGCGCGGCCTTCATGGCGTCGCTTTTCGTCGCCAGTGCGTCCCCCGTGTCCTTGACAGCCCCCTCCCGACGTCCGACCCCTCCCGCATGACCGAACAGGACAGTCCGCAGCCCTCGAACCGCGCCCTGATGGGCCGGATGTGGCGCGAATTCCTGCAGCCGCGCTGGAAGGGCTTCGTGGTCTCGATGATCAGCGCGGTGATCGTCGCCCGCCTGACCGTCATGCTGGGCGAGTACGTGCAGCCGGCCGTCGACCAGCTGATCGTCAAGCCGCAGCCCGGGGCGTTGATCTGGGTTCCCCTGACCATCGCCGCGATGGCGGTGGCGCGCGGCGTCTTTCAGGTCATCCAGGCCAGCCTGATCAACCGCATCGGCAACGGCGTCGTCGGCGACATGCAGACCCGCCTGTTCGGGCGTCTGGTCCGGGCGGACCTGGCCCGGCTGCGCGGCGCGCACTCGGGATCCTACGTCTCGTCGGTGCTCTATGACGCCGGCCTGATCCGCGAGGCGGCGACCACCGGCGTCGTCAACTATGTCCGCGAAGGCCTGACGGTGGTCATCACCCTGTGGGCCTTGCTGAAGGGCGACCCGTTCCTGGCGATCGCCGTGCTGGTCGTCGTCCCCGCCGTCAGCGCGATCATCCGCAACTTCTCCAAGCGGACCACCAAGGCCGCCAAGGGGGCGATGGGCGAGACCTCCAACCTCTCGACGGCGATCATGGAGAGCCTGGACGGCGTCAAGATCGTCAAGATGGAGAACCGGGAAGCCTACGAGGAAGGCCGCGTCGCCGCCGTGGTCGCCCGCCGCCAGCGCCATCTGATCAAGGGCAGCAACGCCCGCGCCATGGCCGCGCCGGCCACCGAGCTGTTCTCGCAGTTGGTCATCGCCGTGGTGTTCGCCTATGCCGGCTGGCGGGCGCTGACCGGCGCGCTGGTCGTCGGGCCGCTGACCCTGCCGCCGATCACCGCCGGCGGCTTCCTGAAGTTCGTGATCCTGCTGGGCATCGCCGCCCAGTCGCTGCGCCAGGTCGCCAACCTGCAGACCGTGTTCAGCGAAGGCTTCACCGCCGCCCGCCGCCTGTTCGAGGCGCTGGACGTCGCCCCGACCATCGTCGACCCCGCCGACGCCAAGGCCTTGCCGGTCGGCGAGGGCACGATCGCCCTCGACCACGTCACCTTCTCGTACGGCGCCGAGATCCCGGCCCTTTCGGACGTCTCGATCCAGGCCCGCAAGGGCGAGACCGTGGCCCTGGTCGGCCCCTCGGGCGGCGGCAAGAGCTCGATCCTCAACCTGATCCCGCGCTTCTACGACGTGACGGCCGGCGCGGTGACGATCGACGGCCACGACGTCCGCGCGGTGACCCTGTCCTCCTTGCGCGACCGCATCGCCCTGGTCACCCAGGAGCCGTTCCTGTTCGACGACAGCATCCGCGCCAACATCGCCTACGCCCGGCCCGGCGCCAGCCAGCTGCAGATCGAGGCCGCCGCCCGCCAGGCCGCCGCCCACGACTTCATCCTGGAGCTGCCCGAGGGCTACGACACCGCCGTCGGCGAGGCGGGCGCCCGCCTGTATCGCCATCGCCCGCGCCTTCCTGAAGGACGCCCCGATCCTGCTGCTGGACGAGGCCACCAGCGCCCTCGACACCGAGAGCGAGGCCCAGGTTCAGGCGGCGCTGGAACGGCTGATGGCCGGCCGCACCACCATCCTGATCGCCCACCGCCTGTCGACCGTGAAGAACGCCGACCGGATCTACGTGATCGAGCGGGGCCGGGTGGTCGAGACGGGGAGCCACGCCGAGCTGGTCCGCGCCGGTGGCCTCTATGCGCGCCTGGCCAAGGCCCAGGATCTCGACCACGCGCCGGAGGCCTCGATTTGAGGCCGCTGCGTTCGCCGTGGGTCATGGCCGCCACGACCTCGCTCCTGGCCGCCTATCTGCGCCTGACCTACGCCACCCTGCGCTGGACCCGCGAGGGCCAGACGGCCGCCGAGCAGGTCTGGGCCGAAAGCCTGAAGGACGGCGGCGGCGCGATCCTGTGCTTCTGGCACTCACGCGTACCGGTCGCCCCGACCTCGTGGCCGCAAGGGTCCGACAAGCCGAGGATCCACGCCCTGATCTCGCAGTCGACCGACGGCGAGTTCATCGCCCGGGTGATGGACAAGATCGGCTTCCCCGCCGTGCGCGGCTCATCGGCCAAGAAGACCGATCCGGCCAAGAACAAGGGCGGCGAGCAGGCCTTCCGCGACATGGTCAAATGGGTGCGCGACGGCAACGCCATGGCCGTCACCCCCGACGGCCCGCGCGGCCCCGCCGAGCATCTGGAGAAGGGCGTCGTGACCCTGGCCAGGATGACGGGCGCGCCGGTGCTGTTCGTCGGGATCGCCACCCAGCCCTGCATCCGGCTCAACAGCTGGGACCGCACCATCGTACCGCTGCCGTTCGCGCGCGCCGCTATGGTCTGGGACGCGCCGGGCCGCGTGCTGCGCACCGATGACGTCGACGCCCTGGCGCCGCTATGGGCCGCCCGCCTCAGCGCCGTTTCGCGCCGCGCCGAAGCCATTGTCGGCGAAACCTCTCCCGAAGATTGATCCGCCCCGCCCTTGGTGGGATGTAGGACCCATGCCGCACGATCATTCCGGACACGCGCACGATCACCATGACCATGATCATCACGATCATGACCATGCGCATGGTCATGGGCACGGCCATCATCACGGCCACGGCCACCACGGGCACAGCCACGCGCCCAAGGACTTCGGCCGCGCCTTCGCGATCGGGGTGGCGTTGAACCTGGGATTCGTGCTGATCGAGGCCGCCGCCGGCCTGATCACCCATTCCCTGGCCCTGCTGGCCGACGCCGGTCACAACCTGTCCGACGTGCTGGGCCTGCTGATGGCCTGGGGCGCGGTCGTGCTGGCCAAACGCGCGCCCAGCCCACGCCGCACCTACGGCCTGCGCAAGGGCACCATCCTGGCGTCGCTGGCCAACGCGGCCCTGCTGCTGATCGCCGTCGGCGCCATCGCCTGGGAGGCCGTTCGCCGCTTCGCCACGCCCGAGCCGATCCAGACCGGTCCGGTGATGGTGGTCGCCGCCATCGGCATCGCCATAAACACCGCCACGGCCCTGATGTTCATGAAGGGCAGCAAGGACGACCTGAACGTCCGGGGCGCCTTCCTGCACATGGCCGCCGACGCCGCCGTCTCGGCCGGCGTGGTGATCGCGGCCTTGGCCATGGCCCTGACCGGCTGGCTGTGGCTGGATCCCGTGGTCAGCCTGGCCATCGTCGCCGTCATCGTGCTGGGCACCTGGAGCTTGCTGCGCGACTCGCTGGACATGGCCCTGGACGCCGCTCCGCGCGGCATCGACACCGGCAAGGTTCGCGACTGGCTGGCTCACCGTCCGGGGGTCATCGAGGTCCACGACCTGCACATCTGGGCGATGAGCACGACCGAGACGGCTTTGACGGCTCACGTTGTCCGTCCGCTGGACGGCGACCACGACGCCTTCCTGCACGAGGCCTGCGAGCACTTGGCCAACAAGTTCAACATTGGCCACGTGACCATCCAGGTCGAAACCAGCGGCGGCGCGCACGGCTGCCGCCTGGCGCCGGCGGATGTGGTGTGATCCGGCCATCCGCCCTGAGCCTCTATCGGGCCGCCACGGGCCTGCTCGAACCGCTCGCCCCGACGCTTCTGGCGGGCCGCGCCCGCAAGGGTAAGGAAGATCCCGCGCGCTTGGCCGAACGCCTTGCCAAGGCCCCTACCGCGCGGCCGCACGGTCCGTTGGTCTGGCTGCACGGCGCCAGCGTCGGCGAGAGCCTGTCGATCCTGCCCCTGGTCGAGCGCCTGCGCGCCGAGCGGCCGGAGGTGGCGGTGCTGGTCACCTCAGGCACCACCACCTCGGCGGCCTTGCTGGCCAAGCGCCTGCCGGCCGGCGCGATCCACCAGTACGTCCCGATCGACGCCCCCGGCGCGGCGCGGCGCTTCATCGCCCGCTGGAAGCCCGACCTGGCCGTCTTCGTCGAAAGCGAGCTGTGGCCGAACCTGCTGCTGGAGGCCAAGGCCGCCGGTGCGCGCCTCGCTTTGGTCTCCGCCAAGCTGTCGGACCGCAGCTTCAAGCGTTGGACCCAGCGCCCGGACGCCGCGCGCCTGCTGCTGTCGAACTTCGACCTGATCCTGGCCCAGGACGCGAGGGCGCACGAGCGCTTCGAGGCCCTTGGCGGCAAGGTCGCCGGCGAGGCCGACTTGAAGTTCGGCGCCGCGCCGCTGCCGATCGACGACGCCGTCCTGACCGCCGAGCGCGCGCGTTTCCCGCGCCCACCCCTGCTGATCGCCAGCACCCATCCGGGCGAGGACGAGATCGTGCTGGACGCCGTCGCCGCTCTGCCCGACCGACCGTCGGTGGTGCTGGCCCCGCGCCATGTCGAACGCGGCCCCGCCATCACAGAGCTCGCCAAGGCGCGCGGCCTGACCGCGGCCTTGCGCAGCCGGACCTCGGACGCGGTCGCCGACGTGATCGTCGCCGACACGCTCGGCGAGATGGGTCTGTGGTTCCGGCTGGCGGGAACGTCTTTGATCGCGGGCAGCCTGGTTCCGGGCGTCGGCGGCCACAATCCGCTGGAGGCCGCGCGACTGGACTGCCCGGCGATCAGCGGTGCGTTCGTCGACAACTGGGCTTCGGCCTTCGCGGGTTTGGAAGCCGCCGACGGCGTGGTCATGACGGCGCCGAACGCCCTGCGCGACGTGCTTGCCGCCGACCTGGCCACCCCCGCCGCGGCCAAGGCGCGCGCCGTCCGCGCCCGCACGTTCGTCGACACCCGCGACGCCGAGGCCCGCGCCGGCCTGTCCCGTATTCTCGAGCTGGTTCCATGAAACTCGGCACGCCGCGCTGGTGGTACGTGAAGAAGGGCGGACCGGCCCCGCTGACCCGCGCCCTGCTGACCCCGCTGTCGTGGATCTGGTCCGACACCACTCGCCGCCGGATCGCGCGGACCACGCCCGCCATCGTCGGCGCGCCGGTGATCTGCGTCGGCAACGTCACCATGGGCGGGGCCGGCAAGACGCCGATCGTCCGCGAGCTGCTGCTGACTCTGACCAAGCGCGGCGTCGCGGCCCACGGCCTGTCGCGCGGCTATGGCGGCAAGCTGAAGGGCCCGGTCCAGGTCGACACGGCTCGCCACACCGCCGCCGACGTCGGCGACGAGCCGCTGATGCTGGCCCAGGACTTTCCGATGTGGGTCGCCGTCGATCGCGTCGCCGGTGCCAAGGCCGCCATTCGGAGGGGGGCCCAGGCCGTTGTCATGGACGACGGCCACCAGAACCCGACGGTCAAGAAGGCGCTGTCTCTGGTCGTGGTCGATGGCGAGACGCGCGGCGGCGAGTGGCCGTTCGGCGACGGCCGGGTCTTTCCCGCTGGCCCCATGCGCGAGCCGCTGAAGGTCGGGCTGTCTCGCGCCGACGCCGTGATCGTGCTGCTGCCGATCGACATGGAGCAACCCGACTTCGACCTGCTGGTCGAGTTCGGCGACATGCCCGTGCTGGTCGCCCGCCTGGAGGCCGCCGCCCCCGTGCCGAAGGGCCCGCAGGTCGGCTTCGCCGGCATCGGCAAGCCCTGGAAGGTCGAGAAGGCCCTGACCGCCGCCGGCTGCCAACTGGTCGACTTCGCGCCTTTCCCGGACCATGGCGCCTACGACGAAGCGACGCTGAAGATGCTGGCCGAACGAGCCAAGGTCTATGACGCTG
Organism: Caulobacter sp. Root343; assembly: GCF_001425745.1. GTDB lineage: Bacteria > Pseudomonadota > Alphaproteobacteria > Caulobacterales > Caulobacteraceae > Caulobacter. The sequence continues at coordinate 100,027 of NZ_LMDF01000008.1, forward strand.
GCCTGGTCACGACCGAGAAGGACTGGGTGCGCCTGCCGCCGCAATGGCGCGAGAAGGTGACGCCCTGGCCGGTACGGGCCCGTTTCGACGACGAGGCGGCGGTGGAGAAGCTGCTGGCGGGCGTGGGGCTGTAAGATCCCTTCTTCCCCCTCCGGGGGAGGAGGGCCGCAGGCCCGGAGGGGGCAATTCGAAACTTGCCCCCACCTGACCGCGCGGCGCGCGGTCGTCCGCCCCCGGAGGGGGCGGAAGGGCGAAACCCGCTACTTGTAAACCACCCCGCCCTTGATCACCGAGGTCACGTGCTGAAGCTCGGAGACGTCCTTCAGCGGATCGCCCTTCACCGCGATCAGGTCCGCCGCCTTGCCCGGCGCCAGGCTGCCGATCTCGCCGCTCAGCGAGAAGTGATCCGCCGCGTTGACCGTGGCCGCTTGGATCGCCTCCAGCGGCGTCAGGCCCGCCTTGACCAGCAGGGCGAACTCGCCGGCGTTGTCGCCGTGGGCCGAGACGCCGGTGTCGGTGCCGAACGCGATCTTGACCCCGCCGTCGTGGGCGCGGCGGGCCATGGCCAGCATCTTTGGACCCGCGTCCAGCGCCTTGGCGGTCTGGGCCGGGGTCAGGAAGTTGTTCGGGCCCGAGGCGATCCGATAGACGAAATCGCCGGCCATCAGGGTCGGGACCAGATAGGCGCCGTTCTTCTTGAACAGGGCGATGCTGTCGGCGTCCAGATAGGTGCCGTGCTCGATCGAGTCGCCGCCGGCCTTGAGGAAGCTGTTGATGCCGTCGACGCCGTGGGCGTGGGCGGTCACCTTGCGGCCCATGCGGTGGGCGGTCTCGACGATCGCCTGCAACTCGGCGTCCGAGAACTGCTGGTTCAGGCCCGCGGCGGTGTTGGACAGCACGCCGCCGGTGGCGGTGATCTTGATGATGTCGGCGCCCAGCCAGACCTGCTCGCGCACGGCGCGGCGGCAGTCGTCCGGCCCCGAGCAAACCGAGGTCGGTCGCAGCACGTGCATGACCTCCTCGCTGTAGCCGTTGACGTCGCCGTGGCCGCCGTGGACCGAGACGGCCGAGCCGGCGGCGATGATCCGCGGACCGGGCACGTCGCCGCGCTTGATCCCTTCGCGCAGGGCGAAGATCGCCTGGTTGTTGGCGCCGAGGTCCGCCACCGTCGTGAAGCCCGCCATCAAGGTCTTGCGGGCGTAACCGGCCCCGACCATGGCCTCGTCGGCCGGTGACTGGGTAACGTTGTCCAGCCGCGAGGTCGGCCCCTGCTGGCCCGTCAGGTGGACGTGGCTGTCGATCAGGCCCGGCAGGACGAAGCTGTCCTTCAAGTCCACGATCTTGCCGCCCGGCTCGGCGACATAGCCGTCGACGATGCGGGCGACCTTGCCGTTCTCCAGCACCACGGTCTTGGCGGTCTCGACCTTGCCGGTGGCCGGGTCAGCCAGCAGCTTGCCGGCCTGAACGAAGACGGTTTCGGCGCAGGCGGCGCTGGCCAGCGCCCCGAGCATCGCCAGGGCGCAGGCGCCTACGAACAGGTTCCGCATGGTGTGACTTAAGCCCCCGCCTTCCGCGCGAAGGTCCAGGCCCCCTTGGCCAGCACCGGCACGCGCGCCTCCATCAGCTGCGCATGGGCGCTGGCGGCGGTGCCGTCACGGACGCGGCCGACGATGCCCTGGCAGATGCCGGCCAGTCTGAAGAGGTTGTAGCTGAAATACCAGTCCAGCTCGGGCAGGCCGTCGCGGCCCGTGGCCTTGCAATAGCGCTCGACCGCCTGCGGAATGGTCGGCACGCCATAGGCCTCCAGATCCTGGATCTCGGCCAGGCCGCCGCGCTGGTCGGACGGCATCACCCAGTTCATCAGGAAGTAGCTGAAGTCGGCCAGCGGATTGCCCAGGGTCGACAGCTCCCAGTCCAGCACCGCCACCACGCGCGGCTCGGTCGCGTGCAGGATCATGTTGTCGAGCCGGTAGTCGCCATGGACGATCGAGGTCTGGTCGTCGGCCGGGCAGCTCTTGGCCAGCCAGTCGATCAGCAGGTCCATCTCGGCGATCGGCTTGGTCTCGGAGGCCTTGTACTGCTTGGTCCAGCGGTCGATCTGGCGGGCGAAATAGTTGCCGGGCTTGCCATAGTCGGCCAGGCCCACGGCCGCGTAGTCGACATTGTGCAGGGCCGCCAGGGTGTCGATCTCGGCCTCGTAGATCGCCCGCCGCTCGGCCGGCTGGTAGTCGGGCAGCGTCCCGTCCCACAGGATCCGGCCTTCGACATTGTCCATCACGTAGAAGATCGTGCCGATCACGTCCTCGTCCATGCATAGGGCATAGGCCTTGGCGACGGGGAAGTTGGCCTTGTTGAGCCCCGAGATCACCTTGAACTCGCGATCGACGGCGTGGGCGCTAGGCAGCAGCTTGCCCGGCGGCTTGCGGCGCAGGACGTATTTCCTGGCGGGCGTGACCAGCTGGTAGGTCGGGTTCGACTGGCCGCCCTTGAACTGGCGCACCTCTAGCGGGCCGGCATAGCCCTCGACATTCGCCGCGAGCCAAGCGGCCAGTTTCGCCTCGTCGATCGCATGGCGCGGGTCGACCGGCTTGGTGCCCGAGTTCAGGTCCTGGACGGACTGTTCGGCGGCTTCGGCCATGGCGCTTCTCCCCAACGCTTGTTTGAACCGGGAGTTTAGAGGGCGACGCGCGGGTGGCAAGCCGCTTGAGTGCTCGGGTCACGAAGGCTAGAAGAGCCTCGTCGAAAAAGGGCCAAGGACCGGACCCAGGTAAGCCCGGTCGCTCCGCTTGTCGGAGAACCTGTACCCCGCCTACGGGCGGGGACCCGCGACGAGACGGCGGCGCGATCCCCGCGCCGTTGGCTCGGCGTGTGCGGTCCCTGTCTATGTCGAACTCTCTGTCGTCGAAGCCCCCACGCGCCGCGCCCCTGACTCAAGGAGTGCGCCCATGCGCCTGAACCATCTCGACCTGCCCGTCCCCGACGTCGCCGCGACCCGGGACTTCTTCGAAACCTGGCTTGGCTTCACCCACGAGCGGACGCTGGGCCAGAACGGCCTGGCCATCCTGCGCGACAGCGCCGGCCTGGTGCTGATCCTCAGCCGCCTGCGCGACGACGGGGCCCAGACCTGGCCGGTTCCGTTCCACATCGGCTTTCACTTGGAGAGCGAAGCGGAAGTCAGCGACCTGCACCGGCGGATGACCGAGGGCGGGCTGAGCGTCGGCGAAGCTTCAGTCCAGCGCGGCGCGTTCGGCTTCTACTTCACCGCGCCGGGCGAGATCCTGGTGGAGGTGGCGCACCGGGCGTAGGCCGTTGGCGGGCGCTCAGCCTCGCGGCTGCAACGCCCGCCAACCGATGTCGGTGCGGTAGAAGCCGCCTTCCAGCGAGATCGTCCCCAGCGCCGCATAGGCCACGTCGCGAGCCTCGTGCAGGGTCGCGCCTAGGGCGCAGACGTTCAGCACCCGGCCGCCGGACGCCCGAAGGAGACCCTCGGCGTCGCGGGTCGTGCCGGCGTGGAAGACCACCGCCTCGCCGCCGAAATCGGCGTCGGCGTCCTGGATCAGGCCGCCGGTCTTGGGCGCGTCGGGATAGCCTTCGGCGGCCAGGACCACGCAGATCGCCGCCTCCTCGCGCCACGTCGGCGGCGCGACCGAGGCCAGCTCGCCCTTGGCCGCGGCCAGCAGGATCGGCACGAGGTCGCTCGAAAGGCGCAGCATCAGGGTCTGGCACTCGGGATCGCCGAAGCGGGCGTTGTACTCGACGAGCTTGGGGCCCGTCGGCGTCAGCATCAGGCCGGCATAAAGCACGCCGACATAAGGATTGCCCTCGGCGGCCATGCCCTCGACCGTCGGGACGATCAGCTCGCGCCAGGCCTGCTCGATCAGGGCCTCGGTCAGCACGGGCGGCGGCGAATAGGTGCCCATGCCGCCGGTATTGGGGCCCTCGTCGCCGTCATAGGCGCGCTTGTGGTCCTGGGCCGCGCCGAACAGCAGGGCGGTCTTGCCGTCGCAAAGGGCGAACAGCGAGGCCTCTTCGCCGTGCATGAACTCCTCGATCACCACACGCGCGCCGGCCGAGCCGAAGCGGCCGCCCAGCATGTCGACGACGGCGGCGTCGGCCTCGGCGCGGGTCGCGGCGATGACCACGCCCTTGCCCGCCGCCAAGCCGTCGGCCTTGATCACGAACGGCGCGTCCAGGCTGTCGAGGAAAGCCCCGGCCGAGGCCGCATCCTCGAACACGCCATAAGCCGCGGTTGGCAGGCCGTGACGCTGGCAGAAATCCTTGGTGAAGGCCTTCGAGGTCTCCAGCTGGGCGGCGCGCTGGCTGCCGCCGAAACAGGGGATGCCGACCTCGGCGAGCTTGTCGGCCAGGCCGACTTCCAGCGCCGATTCCGGGCCGACCACCACCAGGTCCGCGCCGATCTCCCGGGCCAGGGCCACCAGCGCGTCGGCGTCCGTGACCTTGACGTTCCGCAGCTCGGCGACCTCTTCGATGCCCGGATTGCCCGGGGCGGCGACGAGGCGGCCGCACAGCGGCGACTGGGCGATCTTCCAGGCCAGGGCGTGCTCGCGCCCGCCGGACCCGACGAGGAGGATGGTCAGCTTTTCCATGAGCGCGGGGTGTGACGCGCGGGCGCCCTCGGGTCAAGCCATGCTCTCGCCGCCGCGTCGAGGCGACGTCGCCCCCGGTGCGTCCTATCGTCCCGTCGAGCCTGGACTCGCTTGTCAAGCTCATGGTCCCGCGCCTCAATGCGGAATTGAGTTCGCGCATCCGATCGAAGCGTTAAAGCGCCAGGGACCCGACGCCACGCATGGCCGCAGACGAACACGACCGCTTGCTGGGCCCCGATCCAGCGGCCGCCGCCGACGCCTCGCATCCGGCCAAGGCGCTCCACTCGCGCGCCTTTCTCGACGCCGTCGTCGAGAGCATCCCCGCCATGCTGGTGGTCAAGAACGGCCGCGACGGACGCTTTGTCCTGGTCAACCGCACGGGCGAGGAACTGCTGGGCGTACCGCGCGAGGCGATGATCGGCCGCAACGACGCCGACTTCTTCCCCGCCGACCAGGCCGCCGCCTTCGCCGAGATGGACCGCAAGGTGCTGGAGAGCAACCGCCTCTGGGTGATTGACGAAGAGCCGCTGAAGACCCCGCACAACGGCGACCGCTGGCTGCAGACCAAGAAGATCGCCATTCCGGGCGAGAACGACGAGAAACTACTGCTGATCATCAGCGAGGACATCACCGAACGGAAAGCCTCGGCCGCCGCTCTGGAGGCCGCCTTGGAGAGCGCCCGGGCCGCCAGCATCGCCAAGTCCGAATTCCTCGCCAATATGAGCCACGAGATCCGCACGCCATTGAACGGCGTGCTGGGCATGGCCCAGGTGCTGGCCCAGACCGAGCTGACCGATCGTCAGCGCGAGATGATGGACGTGATCCTCAACTCCGGACGGGTGCTGAACGCCCTGCTCAGCGACATCCTGGATCTGGCCAAGGTCGAGGCCGGTGAGGTCGAACTGGAGATCGCGCCGTTCAACTTGCGCGCCGGCCTGACCGCGGCCGCGGCCATCTTCGAGGGCCTGGCCCACCAGAAGGGCCTGACCTTCTCGCTCGACATCGCTCCGGGCTTCCACGACCACGCCGTCGGCGACGCCCTGAAGATCGGCCAAATCGTCAACAACCTGGTCAGCAACGCGGTGAAATTCACCTGCGAGGGCTCGGTCGCCGTCCGCGCCGCCACGCGGGAGATCGGTGATGGCGCGATCACGTTGACGGTCGATGTCGAGGACACCGGCGAGGGCTTCTCGCCCGAGGTCCAGGCCAGCCTGTTCGAACGCTTCGTGCAGGGCGACGGCTCGATCACCCGTCGCTTCGGCGGTTCGGGCCTTGGGCTGTCGATCGCGCTGCGGTTCGCCAAGCTGATGGACGGCGACATCATCTGCGACTCGGCTCCGGGCGAGGGCGCGCGCTTCCGCTTCACCGCCCGGCTGACTCCCGCTCAGGCCGAGGTCCCCACGCCGACCCGCCGCGCGGCCCCGACGCCGTTGTCCCAGCGCCTGCGGGTCCTGTTGGCCGAAGACCATCCGACCAACCAGCGGGTCGTCGAGCTGATGCTGGGCGAGATCGCAGACCTTGTCGTGGTCGAGAACGGGGCCGCCGCCCTCGAGGCGTTCGACAGCCAGCCGTTCGACCTGGTGCTGATGGACACCCAGATGCCGGTGATGGACGGCCTGACCGCGATCCGGGAAATTCGGGCGCGCGAGCACGCCGGAACCCGCGACCGCATTCCGATCATCTCGCTGACCGCCAACGCCATGCCGCATCAGGTCGAGGCCTGCCTCGAAGCCGGTGCGGATCTGCACCTGGCCAAGCCGATCACCGTCACCGCCCTGTTCGAGAGCATCGCGGCGGCGGGCGATCTGGCGGCCGACGAGTCGGACCGCCGCGAAGGCCTTCAGGCCGCGTCGAGATCCAGCGAGTAGCCCGCCGAGCGCACCGTGCGGATCGGGTCGCCGTCCGAGGTGCCGTTCAGCGCCTTGCGCAGGCGGCCGATGTGGACGTCGACCGTGCGGGCCTCGACATAGACGTCCGAGCCCCAGACCGCGTCCAGCAGCTGTTCGCGGCTGAACACCCGGCCCGGATGCTGCATCAGATAGTCCAGCAGGCGGAACTCGGTCGGGCCGAGGTGGATCTCCTTGCCGTCCCGCTTCACGCGATGGGCGACCCGGTCGATGACGATGTCGCCGACCGTGATGCGGTCGTCGGCCAGGCCTGGACGGATGCGGCGCAGCACGGCGCGGACGCGGGCGGTCAGCTCGACCATCGAGAACGGCTTGACCACATAGTCGTCGGCGCCGGTGTCGAGGCCGCGGATCCGGTCTGTCTCCTCGCCGCGCGCCGTCAGCATGATGATCGGCACGTTGCGGGTCTCGGCCCGGCCGCGCAGCCGGCGGCAAACCTCGATGCCCGAGACCTTGGGCAGCATCCAGTCGAGGATGACCAGGTCCGGGGCCCGCTCGTTGGCCATGATCAGGGCTTCCTCGCCATCTCCGGCCACGCCGACGCGGTAGCCTTCCTTGTCGAGATTGTAGTGCAGCAGGGTGGCCAGGGCGTCTTCGTCTTCCACCACCAGAACGTAGGGAGTCACTTCAGGTCGCCTCTTGGATTACTGCGCCACGACGTCGAGCTTGGGGCGTTGCGAGATCAGCTCGTCGCCGGTCAGCTCGAAGTGGATGATCTCGGCGATGTTGGTGGCGTGGTCGCCGATCCGCTCGAGGTTCTTGGCCACGAACAGCAGATGGGCGCAGGCGTTGATCGTGCGCGGATCGCCCATCATGTAGGTCAAGAGCTCGCGGAAGATCGAATTGTAGTGCTCGTCGACCTCCTCGTCGCGGCTCCACACGCCGATGGCGCGCTGCAGGTCCGAGGTGGTGTAGGCGTCCAGCACGTCCTTCAGCCGGCTTTGCACCAGCTTGCCCATGCGCTCGATCGAGCGGGTCAGGGCGGTCATCGGATCGGCTTCGGTCAGGATCAGCGCGCGCTTGCCGATGTTCTTGGCCATGTCGCCGCAGCGTTCCAGGCTCATCGATATCTTCAGGGCGGCGACGGCGTGGCGCAGGTCCACGGCCATCGGCTGGCGCAGGGCGATCAGGCGGAAGGCCTTGCGCTCGATCTCGCCCTGCAGTGCGTCCAGGCGCTCGTCGCCGGCGACCACGGCCTGGGCCAGGGGCCCGTCGCGGCGGGCGATGGCGGCGATGCAGTCGGCGACCTGCGACTCGGCGATGCCGCCCATGCGGGTGACCTCGGCCGTGAGGTGGGCCAGTTCTTCGCCGTAGGATTTGACGGTGTGTTCGGTCATCTCGTTCTCTCCCGCCCGATCAGCCGAAGCGGCCGGTGATGTAGTCCTGGGTGCGGCTGTCGCGAGGATTGGTGAACATCTCCTCGGTCGGGCCGCTCTCGACCAGCTTGCCCAGATGGAAGAAGGCCGTGCGTTGCGAGACGCGGGCGGCCTGGGCCATCGAGTGGGTGACGATCACGATGCAGAACTGGCTGCGCAGCTCGTCGATCAGTTCTTCGATCCTGGCGGTGGCGATCGGGTCGAGGGCCGAGCAGGGCTCGTCCATCAGGATCACTTCCGGCGACACGGCGATCGCGCGGGCGATGACCAGGCGCTGCTGCTGGCCGCCCGACAAACCCGTGCCAGGTTGATGCAGGCGGTCGGCCACTTCGTTCCAGAGGCCGGCCTTCTTCAAGCTGCTCTCGACGATGGCTTCCAGCTCGACCTTGCCGGTGGCCAGGCCGTGGATGCGCGGGCCGTAGGCGACGTTCTCGAAGATCGTCTTCGGAAAGGGATTGGGCTTCTGGAACACCATGCCGACGCGCGAGCGCAGCACCACCGGGTCGACGCTCTTCAGGTTGACGTCGGCGCCGTCGATCTCGATCGAGCCCTCGACGCGGGCCGAGGGGATGGTGTCGTTCATGCGGTTGATGCTGCGCAGGAACGTCGACTTGCCGCAGCCCGACGGGCCGATGAAGGCGGTGACCGACTTGGCCGGGATGTCGATGTTGACGTCAAACAGCGCCTGCTTGTCGCCGTAGAACACCTTGACGTCGCGCGCCTTGATCTTGGGCTCGCCGACGGGAGCGGCGGCGTGGGCGTGCGGCACGGTGGTGTGGATCATCGGCGTGTGGGCGGTGTCGTCGGGGCTTTGGACGGGCATGGCGTGTCCCTTCACGAGGGGCGAAGCGAGAGGGTTCAGGATCTGGGTCATGGGGGGTCTCACCAGCGGCGCTCGAAGCGGCGGCGCATGATCACGGCCGCGGCGTTCATGACGATCATGAAGACGAGAAGGACGATGATGGCGGCGGCCGTGCGCTCGTGGAAGGCGCGTTCGGACGCGTTCTCCCAGATGAACACCTGGACCGGCAGCACGGTCGCGGCGCCGGTGAAGCCTTCCGGCACGCCGGGCACGAACGAGACCATGCCGATCATCAGCAGCGGGGCGGTTTCGCCCAGGGCGTGGGCCAGCGACAGGATGGCGCCGGTCATCACGCCGGGCATGGCCAGCGGCAGCACGTGGTGGAAGACCGTCTGGGTCTTCGACGCGCCGACGCCCAGCGCGGCCTCGCGGATCGAGGGCGGCACGGCTTTCAGGGCCGAGCGGGTGGCGATGATCACGGTCGGCAGAGCCATCAGGGCCAGCACCAAGCCGCCGACCAGCGGCGAGCTGCGCGGCACGTTCAACCAGTTGATGAACAGCGCCAGGCCCAGCAGGCCGTAGACGATCGACGGCACGGCCGCGAGGTTGTTGATGTTGACCTCGATGATGTCGGTCCAGCGGTTCTTCGGGGCGAACTCTTCCAGATAGGTCGCGGCCAGCACGCCCACCGGCACCGCGATCAGGGCGGTGATGATCAGCATCATGGCCGAGCCGACCACCGCGCCCAGCACGCCGGCCTGTTCGGGCTCGGTCGAGTCGGAGTTGGTGAAGAAGGCGAAGTTGAAGCCCGACTTGATCGCGCCGCTCTTCCTCAGCTGCTCCAGCCAGTCCAGTTGCTGGTTGTCCAGCTTGCGGTCGCCCTCGGCGGTCGAGCGTTTGATCTCGCCCTTGAAATACAGGTCGGCGTCGGCCTTCAGCGAGCCCGAGACGGTGATCGTCTTGCCGATCAGCGACGGGTCGGCCTTGATCTTGTTCAGCAACTGGAAGCCGAAGTCGCGCGACACCAGGTCCTGGACCTTGGTCGAGACCGTGCCCAGGTCGTCGTCCTGCACGCCCAGCTTCTTCATCATCGCTTCGGCGACGATGTAGTCGTAGTTGACGCCCGTGAGGTCCGACCGGTCGATGCGGTCCGGGTTCAGATAGACCGGCACGCTGAGCGTGTGGCTCTCGAAGGTCGTGTAGCCCTGGCTCACGATCCGGCCGACCAGCACGACCAGGAACACCAAGGCCACGATGATCGCGGCCAGGCCCTGGGCCTTGAAGATCCGCTCGCTGCGGTGGCGCTTCTTCAGCCGGGCTTCCATGGCTGTCGAGGCGGCGGAGCGCGGGGGAGCCGCGCCGAAGGTCGCGTCAGTCATATTGTTCCCGGTACTTCTGGACGATGCGCAGGGCGACGATGTTCAGGCACAGGGTCACCACGAACAGGGTGAGGCCCAGGCCGAAGGCCGACAGCGTCTTGGGGCTGTCGAACTCCTGGTCGCCCGTCAGCAGGGTGACGATCTGGACGGTCACGGTGGTGACGGTGTCGAGCGGGTTGACCGTCATCTTGGCCTGCAGGCCAGCGGCCATGGTCACGATCATGGTCTCGCCGACGGCGCGCGACACGGCCAGCAGCATGGCGGCCATGATGCCCGGCAGCGCGGCCGGCAGGATGACCTTCTTGACCGTCTCCGACTTGGTGGCGCCCATGGCGTAGCTGCCGTCGCGCAGGGTCTGCGGCACGGCGTTGATGATGTCGTCCGACAGCGAGGAGACGAACGGGATCAGCATGATCCCCATCACCACCCCGGCCACCAGGGCCATCTGGTTCTGGACTTCCATCAGGTACTGGCCGACGCCCGGCATCGTGCCGACCAGCATCGCGCCCAGGGCGTTGAAGCCGGCGCGGAAGATCGGGCCCACGGTCAGGGCGGCGAAGAAGCCGTAGACCACGGTCGGCACGCCGGCCAGGATCTCCAGCAGCGGCTTGACCACGCCGCGCACGCCGCGGCTGGCGTATTCCGAGAGATAGATCGCCGAGTAGAGGCCGACGGGCGCGGCCACCAGCATGGCGATGAACATGATCAGGAAGGTGCCGGCGAACAGCGGCACGGCCCCGAAGGCGCCCGCCGAGGCGACCTGGTCGGCGCGCATGGCGATCTGCGGGCTCCACTCGGTCCCGAACAGGAACGACAGCGGATTGACGCTCTGGAAAAAGCGCCAGCTTTCCCAGACCAGCGACAGCACGATGCCCAGGGTGGTCAGCACGGCCGCGACCGAGCAGCCGATCAGCAGCACGCCGATCCAGCCCTCGACCCGGTTGCGGGCGCGGAATTCGGTGGAGATGCGCGGGAAGGCCAGCAGAAAGCCGGCCAGGGCCAGCACGGCGGCGGCGGCCAGCATGCCGACATTGATCAAGGTCCCGACACGCTTGGCCTCGGCGACCTTGGCGTCCAGGGCGACCTTCAGGTCGCCTTCGTACGCCACTTCACTGGGCGATTGCTTGGCGGCGATCGCCTGGGCGTCGCTGTAGAAGACGGCCTGGCGGTCCGGCTCCAGAGCCTGGACGGCGGCCGGGCGGGTGGACTGCAGGACCGCGTCCTCGACGCGGCCGCCGAACATGGCGCCCGCCAGCAGCAGCAGCGCGGCCGGCGCGCCCGCCCACAGGGCCGCGTAGGTCCCGTAATAGTTCGGCAGGGAATGGAGGACGCGGGCGCGGCCTCCGGTGGCGGCCACGGCGCGGCGGCGACCGGCCACGAAGGCCGCGCCGGAAAACAGCGCCAGGACAATGAGCGAGAGCCAGGTCAGCATGCGTGAGGCTAATCTTGCGCGAAGGTTGTCGAGAGCGCCGCAGGATCGCGCGCCCTCCCCCGGCCCGATCTATGCCGGGCCGTCGCTGTGCTTATGCGACGGATTGATGACAGTTTGACGACAGCGTCCGTCCCAGGGTTGAACGGCCACGGAATACGCCTCGTCGCATAACGCCGTTGCGCGATATGTCGCACCTCCACCGTGCGGCCGGGCGCTGGCTCCACATCCGAAAATTCCTGAGTTTTTTCCGTGGGTTGTAGGCGAAACCCCCACGGCGCGCCGTCGCCTGGTCGATGAGCGAGGCGCTGCGACATCGCGTGCTGTGTCGTGTTCAGAACTTATTGACCCGCTCGGACGCCAGTGTTCGCCGGAGCAAGTAAGACGCCCCGAGGAGCGATGACGACATGATGTTCAAGCGTTCGCATGCCCACGCGGTGCAGACCCTGGCCGCGCTCGACCGGTCGTTGGCCACCATCGAATTCGACCCGAAGGGCAAGATCCTCGCGGCCAACGCCAACTTCTGCGCGGCCATGGGCTACCGGCTGGACGAGATCGTCGGCCAGCATCACAGCCTGTTCGTCGATCCGACCTATGCCGCCAGCCCCGACTACGTGGCCTTCTGGCAGAAGCTGGGCCGCGGTGAGTTCGACGCCCGGGAATATCTGCGGCTGGGCAAGGGCGGCGTCGAGGTCTGGATCCAGGCGTCCTACAACCCGGTCCGCGACGCGCACGGCCGCGTCTCGCGCATCGTCAAGGTCGCCTCGGTCATCACCGAAGAGAAGCGCCGCAGCACTGAGGAGCGCGGCAAGATGGAGGCCATCGGCCGCGCCCAGGCCGTGATCGAATTCACGCCGGACGGCGAGATCCTGACCGCCAACGAGAACTTCCTGGGCGCGCTCGGCTACTCGCTGGCCGAGATCCAGGGCAAGCACCACCGCATGTTCGTCGAGGAGCGCTACGCGGCCTCCGCCGACTATGCCGACTTCTGGCGCAAGCTGAATGCCGGCGAGTTCGTCGCCGCGGAGTTCAAGCGCGTGGGCAAGGGCGGGCGCGAGGTCTGGATCCAGGCTTCCTACAATCCGATCTTCGACCACAAGCGGCGCATCACCAAGGTCGTGAAGTTCGCTACCGAGGTCACCGGCCGCGTTCACGCGGTCAATGAGATCGCCCAGGGGCTCGAGCACTTGGCCGGCAACGACCTGACCTACCGCATCGCTGGCGCGATCGATCCGCAGTTCAGCAAGGTGCGCGACGACTTCAACACCGCCATGTCCGTGCTGGATGAGGCCATGGGCGTGGTCACCCAGGCGACCCACGGCGTCGGCGCGGGCGCTCGCGAGATCTCGACCGCCTCCGACGACCTGTCGCGCCGCACCGAACAGCAGGCGGCCAGCCTGGAAGAGACGGCGGCCGCGCTGGACGAGATCACCGCGACGGTGAAGCGTAGCGCCGAGGGTGCGCGCCAAGCCTCCACGGCCGCTTCCGGCGCGCGCGCCGACGCGGCGCGCTCCGGCGAGATCGTCGGCGACGCCGTGGCCGCCATGGGCGAGATCGAGAAGTCGTCGGGTCAGATCACCAACATCATCGGGGTGATCGACGAGATCGCCTTCCAGACCAACCTGCTGGCGCTGAACGCCGGGGTCGAGGCCGCCCGCGCCGGCGAGGCCGGCCGAGGCTTCGCCGTGGTGGCCCAGGAGGTCCGCGCCCTCGCCCAGCGCTCGGCCGAGGCGGCCAAGGAGATCAAGACCCTGATCGCCAGCAGCACCGCCCAGGTCGAGCGCGGCGTCCGCCTGGTCGGGGACACCGGGGGCGCGCTCTCGACGATCGCCGAGAAGGTCGGCCAGATCGACGGCCTGATCTCGGAGATCGCCCAGTCCTCGCGCGAACAGGCGACCGGCCTCAGCGAGGTGAACACCGCCGTCAATCGCATGGACCAGGTCACCCAGCAGAACGCCGCCATGGTGGAAGAGGCCAACGCGGCCGCCGCCAGCCTGCAGACGGAGTCCGCCGATCTTGCCCGCATGGTGGCGCGGTTCGCAACCAGCGCCGCCAAGGCCGGCGGAGCGCGGATCGAACAGCCTGGCCGAGCGCCCCAGCACAAGCCGGCGTCGCGAATGGCTCATCGCCCGGGCGGCGCGGCCCTGGCCGTCAAGGCGGAGGCCTGGGACGAGTTCTAGAATCTAGGCCTCTGCCGCCGCCGTCGGAGGGGGCGAAACGGGGTTCGCGCCGGCCTTGGCCATCGGCAAATAGACGCCGAAGGTGGCGCCCTCGCCCTGCACGCTCTCGACGGTCAGCCCGCCGCGGTGGCGGTTCATGATGTGCTTGACGATCGCCAGGCCCAGGCCGGTGCCCGAGCGCTCGCCGCTCTTCTGGCCCTCGACGCGATAGAAGCGTTCGGTCAGCCGCGGCAGGTGTTCGCGCGCCAGTCCGGGGCCTCGGTCGGTGACCCGCAGCACCGCATAGCGTTCGGCCAGGTCGTGGTCCGGCGTCAGCAGCGACATCCGCGCGGCGGTGGAATCACGCGGCGCGGCGGCGGCCTCGGCAGCCAGGCCCGGGAAGATCTCGACCCGCACCACCCCGCCCTTGGGCGTGTACTTGATGGCGTTGTCGATCAGGTTCTGGATCACCTGGATGATCTGGTCGCGATCGCCCTCGACCACGGCCCCGCCGCGCGGCGGCAGGACGGGGTCGAAGCTCACCGCTTTTTCGCGAGCCTGGGGCGCCAGGGCGTCGATCACGTCGACGGCGGCCATGGCCAGGTCCACGCGGCCCAGCGGCGCGATGTGCTCGTTCAGCTCGATCCGCGACAGGCTCATCAGGTCGTCGATCAGCCGCGACATCCGCTCGGCCTGGGCCAGCATGATCCCAAGGAACCGGTCGCGGGCCCCCGGGTCGTCCTTGGCGTGGCCGCGCAAAGTCTCGATGAAGCCCGACAGCGAGGCCAGGGGCGTGCGCAGCTCGTGGCTGGCGTTGGCCAGGAAATCGGCGCGGGTGCGCTCGCTGCGGCGCGCGTCGGTCTCGTCGCGCAAGGCCAGCAACGCCAGGCGCGAGCGGCCGACGCTTTCCTTCAGCGGCCGGGCATGGGCCAGCCAAGCCCGACCCTGCGTCCCGCCGGTTTCGAACTCGACCACGCCTTCGACGCCGCCGAACAGCGCCTCGTCCACGGCCTCCAGCACCCGCGGATTGCGCACGGCGGTGACCAACAGCGCGCCCTGGTGCTGGATCTTGAACAGCTCGCGCGCGGCGGCGTTGGCGAACAGGAAGCGGCGGCCTGTCAGATCGTCGGCCTCCTCGGCGGCGATCACCATCAAGGGATCGGGAAGGCGGTCCAGGATGGCGGCGAAGGGCGGGACCTCCTCGACGGCGGCGACTTGGGCCAGACCGATTCCGGGGATCGGACGTTCGGCCGGGCCGCTCACGCGCCGTGAAAGCCACCAGCCCGCGCCGCCAGCCGCCACGGCGGCGGCCACGGCCGGCCCCGGTTGGGCCAGCCCCGTGACCGCCAGTCCCAGAATGACACCGGGCCCGATCATCGATGACCAGAACAGGGTCGCGCGGCGGCTTTCTGATCCGTCCGGGGGCGTGTTCGCCAGCGGCATGGGGGAGGCTCACCGATTCAAGCGGGACGCGATTCGTCGATCCAGATATGGCGCCCTGCCAAGCCATGCGATAGACGGTTGGCGCCTTAGTACGTGTCGCGAGCGGGACTCACCGCATTTTCGCCGCATCGTGACCGGAATTAAGTGCGCGGGTTTCTATCGAGGTGTCGTTCGTAATGCAGCGCAAGGTCCTGGTCGCGACGGTCGCGGCCGCTCCTCTTCTGGCCATGGCTTTCGCCGCGTCGGCGGAAACCTCGGTCTCCACCGCGCGCACGACGCCCATCGCGACCAGCACCGCGACGGGCACGGCGGCGGATGACATCCGCATCACCGCCGACGGCTCGATCAAGCCGACGACGCCTGGCGCGCTCGTCACGATCGACAGCAACAACAAGGTCACGAATCTCGGGACCATCGGGACCACCGGGGTCAACGACGGCGTCGGCGTGCTGATCATCGGCGGCCGGACCGGTTCGCTGCTCAATTCCGCCACGATCTCGCTGCTCGAGGACTACACGCCCACCGACACCGACTCGGACGGCGACCTGGACGGCGTGTTCGCCCAGGGCAGCAACCGCGTCGGCATCCGACTGACCAATGCCGGCACCTTCACCGGCGACATCGTCAGCGACGCGACCGGCGTGATCAGCATCGAGGGCAACAACTCGGCCGGCATGCTGCTGGAAGGCCCGATCGTCGGCAACGTCACCAACCTGGGCAGCATCAGCGTCACCGGCGATAACGCCTATGGCGTGCGGATCGCCGCGCCGGTCACCGGCAAGGTGACCATGGGCGGCGCGATCAACGTCCAGGGCCTGGGCGCGGTCGCTCAAGCCATCGATTCGAACATCACCGGCCCTCTGGTCCTGCAAGGCTCGACCAGCGCGACCGGCTATCGCTACACCTCGCGGCCGACCACGGTCGACGCGCTGAACAAGCTGGACGCCGACGACCTGCTGCAAGGCGGCTCGGCCGTGCGCATCGCCGGCGACGTGACCGGCGGGGTGCTGCTGCAGGGCGTCAACTATTCGACGAAGGTCGGAACAGACGGCGTCACCACCACCACCACGATCACCTCCAGCACCACCGGCACGTCGAGCATCAGCGTCTACGGCTCGGCTCCCGCCCTGCAGATCGGCTCGGCCAACCAGAACGTTACGCTCGGCGCGGTCGGGACCGGCGACAACGCCTACGGCCTGGTCGCCAAGGGCTCGATCGGCGCGTCGGGGATCTATAACGGCGTCTCGGCCACCGGCCTGTCGGTCGGCGCCGGCGGCGGCCGCACGACGACGATCGCCGGCGGCGTGCGCAACGACGGCCAGATCTCGGCCACCACCTTCGAAGCCGACGCGACCGGCGTGATCCTGAACTCGGGCGCGACCGCCAACGAGATCCTGAACCGCGGCACGATCGTCACGACGTCGTCGTCCTATGCGGCGTCGGGCGTCACCGCCAATGCGCGCGGCATCGTGCTCGGCGCGGGCTCGACCAACACCAGCATCCGCAACACCGGCGGCATCAGCGCCTCGCGCACCGGCGAAACGGGCAATGCGGTGGCGATCCTCGACCAGGCCGGAACCCTGAAGACGATCACCAACACCGGCACGATCCGCGCCCTGCTGAGCGCCCCGACCTTCAAGCAGGACGGCACGGCCGCCACCGTCACGACCAGCGGTCAAGCGATCGCCCTGGACCTGCGGGCCAACAATTCCGGCGTGACCTATACCCAGTCAGGCCCGGTCGACTTCGCGTCGACCACCACCTTCCCCACGACCGACACCGTCACCAGCGCTGACGCCACCTCGACGACCGCGGCGCCCAGCACCATCGGCGACGTGCTGTTCGGCGGCGGCAACGACACCCTGAACCTGTGGAGCGGCAGCCTGCTGGGTGCGATGTCGTTCGGCGCGGGCCAGGACCGCCTGTCGATCGACGGCGGCGCGGTCGCGCTGGGCAAGCTGAGCGACAGCGACGGCAAGCTCGACATCGCCGTGGCCAACGGCAGCCTGGGCATCGTCAACACCGACGCCATCAACGTCTCCAGCCTGACCGTCGGCAGCAAGGCCAAGCTGCTGTTCTCGGCCGACCCGGCCGCCGGCGCGAACACCAAGCTGGTCGTCTCGGGCGCCACCAACATCGCCACCGGCGCCGAGCTGGGCATCCGCCTGGCCAACTTGGTCAAGCAGCCGACCACCTTCACGGTGATCCAGGGCTCGAACATCAGCGTCGGCACGATCGGCAACGGTCTGCTGGCCGAGTCGCCGTACCTGTACGTGGCCACCAGCCGCGCCGACGCCAACAACGTCTATATCGACGTCCGTCGCCGCTCGGCCGCCGAGATCGGCTTCAACAAGGCCGAAACCTCGGCCTACGACGCCGTGTTCGCCGCGCTGGGGACCGATTCGACCCTGGCCGCGAACTTCCTGAACCAGAGCACCCGCGACGGCTTCCGCGACGTCTACGACCAGATGCTGCCCGACCAGGGCGAGGGCCTGTTCGCGGCCCTGCAGTCGGTCAACCAGCAGGTCTCGGCCGCCACGATGTTCCGCCCCGATCCGGGCGACCGCTACGGGCCGGACAGCGTGTGGGTGCAGGAGATCAACTCGCTGACCCGCCGCGACACCGACCAGACCCTGGGGTCTGACACCCAGGCGTTCGGCTTCGTGGCCGGCTACGAGGCCATGGGCGACGCGGGCGGGGCCCTGGGCCTGACCCTGGCCTATGTCAGCGTCGAAGAGCACGACACCGTCGCCAAGGTCGGCGAGCAGACCACCGCCTCGTTCGTCCAGACCGGCGCCTACTGGCGTCGTTCGGTCGGCGGCTGGCGCTTCAACACCGGCGGCGGCGTGGGCTACGGCTTCTTCCAGGGCGACCGCCGCTTCATCGCCCCGGACACCAATGGCGACGGCGTGTCCGACCTCGTCCTGAAGAACAACGCCGACTGGAAGGGCCTCACCGCCAACGCCTATGCCGGCGTGGCCTACGAACAGAAGCTCGGCCGCTTCTTCGCCCGCCCCGAAGGCCGCCTGGACTATGTCTGGCTGCGTGAGGGCAAGCGCGCGGAAAAGGGCGGCGGCGACGGCTTCGACCTCACCGTCGACAAGCGCACCTCCAGCAACCTCAGCGGCGAGCTGGGCGTGGTGTTCGGCGCCGACTTCGGCAAGAACGTCTGGTGGCGCCCGGAAGTGCGGGTCGGCTATCGTCAGACCTTGGCCGGTTCGGTCGGCGACACGGTCGCCCGCTTCAAGAGCGGCAACCCGTTCACCCTGGCCGCCATGGACGACAAGGACGGCGCCCTGACCGCCGGCTTCGCGCTGCGGGCCGGCACCCCGATGTCCTACCTGGCCATCGAGGGCGGTGTCGAAGCCGCCAAGAAGCAGAAGCGCTACAACCTGCGCCTGGCTGGCCGGGCGATGTTCTAAGAGGCTGAAGCCTCTCACTTGAGCGCTGGAAATACGAAAGGCCGCCTCGGGAAACCGGGGCGGCCTTTTCCGTGCACGGATCTTTAACCGTTTAAGCGTCTGATTTGATGGAAGTTTCGCAGCGATTTTCGCGACATTTCGCCGCGCCTCCAGAAAAACTCAAGGCCGGTTTCCCTAATCTCTATTTCGGAGCTAGGAATAATCGTTTTCCCTAGCTCGGCAGGTCGGCCCCGCTCAGCGGCGCCGAGAGGGGACTACACATGATCAAGACCAAGACCGCCTTTCGCACCGCGCTGATCGCGGGCGTCTCCCTGCTGGCCACCGCCGGCGCCGCCGCGGCCCAGACCGCGCCCGCGTCGCCGCAAGACGCCGCCGCGCGTATCGCCGCCCTCGAAGCCCAGCTCTCGACCCTGCAGCAGCAGGTCGCCGACCTGAAGGCCGCCACGGCCGCCAGCTTCAAGGATGTCCGTACGGTCCAGAGCGCCACGACCGTCAGCATCGCCGGCGCCAAGCCGACGATCGCCTCGGGCGACGGGGCCTACAGCGCCACGCTGCATGGCGTGATGCAGCTGGACGCCGCCCAGTACTATCAGGACAAGGGCCTGCCGGCCGTGCTCGGCAACGCCCGGGACCTGAACAACGGCACCAACTTCCGCCGCGCCCGCCTGGGCGTCGACGGCAAGTTCGCCAAGAACTTCGACTACTCGATCCTGCTGGACTTCGGCGGCGCGGGCACCGACGGCGCCGGCCAGCTGCAGGAACTGTACGTCCAATACAACTACGCCCCGTTCAAGATCCGAGTCGGCGCCTATGCCCCGAACCTGGGATTGGAGGACGCGGCCTCGACCAACGGCTCGTTGTTCCCGGAACGGCCGTCCTCGGCCGAAGCCGCCCGCAGCCTGGCCGGCGCCGACCGCCGCATCGCCCTGCAAGGCCAGGTCGTCCGCGAGCGCTGGCTGCTGTCGGGCGCGGTCACCGGCGCCAAGGCCGGCGACGGCCAGACCTTCGACGAGCAGCTCGGCTATCTCGGCCGCTTCGCCTTTGTCCCGGCCAAGGGCCTTGATTGGCTGATCCATGTCGGCGCCAACGCCAGCGTCGTGGCGACGCCGGCCCAGAGCACCGCCCTGACCGGCGCCTACAACGTCACCCTGCAGGACCGTCCGGAACTGCGCGTCGACGGCCAGCAGTTGGTCACCACCGGCGCCATCGACGCCGAGGGCGCCCGCCATTACGGCCTGGAACTGGCCGCCCAGAAGAAAAACCTGCTGATCCAGGGCGAGTACTTCGACTACAAGATCGACCGCCGCAATCCGGCCGCCGGCGTCAGCGATCCCAAGTTCACCGGCTGGTACGTGGAAGGCGGCTGGGTGCTGACGGGCGAGGCCCGCAAGTACAACGCCAACAACTTCGCGTTCGACGCCCCGGCCATCGCCAATCCGTTCGATCCCAAGGCCCACAAGTGGGGCGCCTGGGAACTGGCCGGCCGCTACTCGGTTCTGGACCTGAATCACCACGAGAACGCGGCCCTGGCCGGCGATCGCGTGCGCGGCGGCGAACAGACCATCTGGACAGTGGGCCTGAACTGGTTCCCCAATTCGGTGACCAAGTTCTCGGTCGATTATCTGGACGTCGACGTCGACCGCAAGGACCCCGCCGGCGGCCTGCTGCCGCTCAGCCAGAGCTACCAGGCGGTCAACCTCCGCAGCCAGTTCGCGTTCTAGCTACCGGAGCCGCCCGCCGCCGAGGCGAAGTCCCGGAAGCGGGCGGCCCCTTCTCTTTTTCAAGACCGCCGCGCAGACCCGTCGCTGCGAAAGACCCTCCAGAAAGGATCGTCCCATGAGTGACATCATCAAGGCTCCGACCCGCCGTGGCCTGCTGGCCGGCGCCGGCGCGGGCGCCGCGGCCTTGGCGGCGGGCGCGGTCCCAGGCCTGGCGGCGGCCCAGGCGGGCAAGACCATCACCCTGCTCAACGTCAGCTACGATCCGACGCGCGAGCTCTACAAGGACATCAATGCCGCCTACGCCAAGTACTGGAAGGAAAAGGTCGGCCAGACCCTGGTGATCAACCAGAGTCACGGCGGCTCGGGCAAGCAGGCCCGCTCGGTGATCGACGGCCTGCAGGCCGACGTCGTCACCCTGGCCCTGGCCTACGACATCGACGAGATCGCCGCCAAGGCCAAGCTGCTGCCGGCCAACTGGCAGTCGCGCCTGCCGCAGAACTCCACGCCCTACACCTCAACGATCGTCTTCCTGGTCCGCAAGGGCAACCCTTGGAAGATCAAGGACTGGGGCGACCTGGTGAAGCCGGGGATCGACGTGATCACCCCCAACCCGAAGACCTCGGGCGGCGCGCGCTGGAACTACCTCGCCGCCTGGGCCTGGGCCCTGAAGCAGCCGGGCGGCAACCCCGCCAAGGCCGAGGCTTTCCTGAAGACCCTGTTCGACCACGTGCCCGTGCTGGACACCGGCGCCCGCGGCGCGACGACCAGCTTCACCCAACGCGGCCTGGGCGACGTGCTGCTGGCCTGGGAGAACGAGGCCTACCTCGCCCAGGAGGAGCTGCCGGGCAAGTTCGACATCGTCTATCCGTCGCTGTCGATCCTGGCCGAGCCGCCGGTGGCGCTGGTCGACAAGAACGTCGACCGCCACAAGACCCGCACCATCGCCGAGGGCTATCTGAACTTCCTGTACAGCCCGCTGGCCCAAGAGCTGATCGCCAAGAACTACTACCGCCCGCGCAACGCCGCGGTGGCGGCCAAGTACGCCAGCAAGTTCAAGCAGATCCCGTTGGTGACCATCGACGACACGTTCGGCGGCTGGAAGAAGGCCCAGGCCACGCACTTCGCCGACGGCGGCCTGTTCGACAAGATCTACCAGCCCAAGTGACGCTCCGCTGAGATCCGTCCGTTCCGGGAAGCACAGGCGGATCTTGGAGAGCGCGGCGGCGGCCCGCGGGCCGATTGTCGGCGGGGACTCCAGCGAGTTCCCGCCGTTTCCGTATCCTATGTTGGGAACTCGACATCATCGGGTACGTTGAGCGTCCACGGGGTGGTGGGAGCTTGACCGTACGCATGAACGACTATTCGGAAGCACGACGCGCCGGCGACCGTCTGGCCGCCGGTCATGGGGTCGACGACCCCTTCGCCGCCGCGATCCGCGCCACCCATGTGGCGATGTTGGTCACCGACGCCACCCAGGCCGACGACCCGATCATCTTCGCCAACGACGCCTTCCTGAAACTGACCGGCTATGACCGCGACGAGGTGATCGGCCGCAACTGCCGCTTCCTGCAAGGCCCTGGCGCCGACCCCCAAGCCGTTTCGGCCCTCCGCGAGGCCGTCGCCGCCGGCCAGGACCTTTCCGTCGAGCTGCTGAACTACCGCAAGGACGGCTCGAGCTTCTGGAACGCGCTCTCCCTTTCGCCGGTCCGCAACGGCGCCGGCGAGGTCGTCTATTTTTTCGCCTCGCTGCTGGACGTCACCGACAAGAAGGCCGCCGAGGTCCGTGTCCGCGACCGCCGTGACGACCTGGAACAGTTGGTCGAGGCGCGCACCCATGAGCTGACCCTGGCCCTGGAGCAGAAGACCGCCCTGCTCCACGAGGTGGACCATCGGGTGAAGAACAACCTGCAGCTCATCTCCAGCCTGCTGCTGTTGCAGAACCGGCGGGTGACCGACCCCACGCTGAAGGCCTCGCTGAAAGGCATGCTGGGCCGCGTCAACGCCATCGCCACCGTCCATCGCCGCCTGTTCCAGAGCGAGGACGTCGAGCGTTTCGACGTCTCGGCCTTCATCCGCGACATGGTCGCCGACCTGATGGGCTCGGCCATGCGCGACGACATCGCGGTGCAACTGGACCTGGAGCGGGTCGACATCGCCGCCTCCAAGGCCGCCCCGTTCGCCCTGGTGATCAACGAACTGCTGACCAACGCCCTGCGTCACGGCTTCCCGGAAGGTCATGGGGGGCGGATCCTGGTCGGCGTCGCTCGCCAGGACGGTGAATTTCGGATCGAAATCACCGACAACGGCGTTGGCATGGATAGGGACAACAGACCGTCCGGCTTCGGTCTCACCATCGTTCAGCTGCTCTGCCAGCAGTTGAAAGCGAAATGGGAGACCACCGATGCGGAACCTGGCACTCGCGTAATCGTTCTGCTGCCTGTGAACGGCGCGCATTGAGGTAAGGACAAGTTTCGTATGACCGGGCGTGCGCTCGATGTTCTGATCGTTGAGGACGAGATGCTCCTCGCGATCGAACTCGAACATTTGATCGAGGAAGTGGGTTGCCACTCGCTCGGCTGCGCCATGAGTTCCGACGAAGCCGTCGACCTCGCCGAAAAGCTGCATCCCGACCTCGCCCTCGTGGACGTCCACCTCAGCGACGGCCCGACCGGCGTCGAGGTGGCGCGCAAGATCTCCCGCGATTGCGGCGGCGTCGCCCTGTTCATGACCGCCAACGTCAAGCGCCTACCGGACGACTTCGCCGGCGCATGCGGGGTGATCGGCAAGCCCTATTCCGAGCACGGGGTGAAGACGGCGCTCTCATACCTGCGCTACTGCCTGCAGCAGGGACAGGCTCCCGGCCCGGTTCCGGTAGGCCTGACACTGGCGCCGGCCTATGCCGAGCTCTGGGGTTTGAGCGACGTGCTGCCCAAGATCGCCTGAGGGGGATCGCCCGATGGCCGTCCCGCCCGCGGCCGCGGTGGTCGGGACCGCCGCCGCCCTGCTCTCGATCACCAGCTTCGCCCCGCAGATCGTCAAGATCTGGACCGAGAAGGACGCCTCGTCCGTCTCGCTGCGGACCTATGTCGTCACCGTGGCCGGCTTCTCGTGCTGGATCGTCTACGGCCTGCTGATCCGCGCCTGGCCGGTGATCGCCTCCAACATCGCCTGCCTGCTGATGTCGGGCGCGGTGCTGGCCATGAAGTGGCGGTTCGACCGCCGAGGCTAAGGCGCTCTTCCGGGACCCTTTTGCGTGACAGGGGGGGCGGGGTCCGCTATCGAGGCGCCGCCTATTTCCCTTCCCAAATTTCGCCTGAGGGACAGCCGCCTTGAACGACGCCGCCGAGGAAGCCGGCTGGGCCACCGCCAAGACCCTGGCCGAGGCCCTGCCCTATATCCAGATCTACGACCGCGAGACGGTCGTGATCAAATACGGCGGCCACGCCATGGGCCAGGAAGAGGTGGCCAAGGTCTTCGCCGCCGACGCGGTGCTGCTGAAGCTCTTGGGCGTCCATCCGGTGGTCGTGCACGGCGGCGGTCCGCAGATCAGCCGCATGCTCGACAAGGCCGGCGTCAAGTCGACCTTCGTGGACGGCCTGCGCGTCACCGACGAAGCCACGATGGAAGTGGCCGAGATGGTCCTGTCGGGCGCGATCAACAAGGAAATCGCCAACTGGATCACCCAGGCCGGCGCCGAGGCCGACGTGCGCGGCGTGGGCCTGTCGGGCAAGGACGCGCGCCTGATCACCGCCGAAAGGGTGACCCGCACGCGCAAGGACCCCGACAGCAACATCGAGCAGGTCATCGACCTGGGCTTCGTGGGCGAACCGACCAAGATCGACCCGCACATCATCCAGGCCCTGCTGACCTCGGAAACCGACTACATCCCGGTGATCGCCCCGATCGGCGTCTCGACCGAGGGCGAGACCTTCAACATCAACGCCGACACCGTGGCCGGCGCCCTCGCGGGCGCCCTGAAGGCCAAGCGGATGCTGATGCTGACCGACATCAAGGGCGTGCTCGACGCCAATGGCGACCTGATCCGCCAGATGACGCTGGAGGAAGCCCGCGCGCTGATCGACACCGGCGTGGCCACCGGCGGCATGATCCCCAAGCTGGAGAACGCCATCCACGCCGTGGAATCGGGCGTCGAGGCCGTGGTCATCCTGGACGGCCGCCGGCCGCACGCCATGCTGGTCGAGCTGTTCAGCGAACACGGCGCGGGTACGCTCATCTCCCGATGAGCGCCGACCTTTCCCACGTCGACACCTGGCTGTTCGACCTCGACAACACCCTCTATCCGCTGGAAAGCGAGTTCATGGGGCTGATCGAGGCCAAGATGACCGATTTCGTGGCGCGCGAGACCGGCCTGCCCCGCGACGAGGCCCGGGTGCTGCAGCACAGCTATTTCCAGGAGCACGGCACCACCCTGGCGGGGCTGATGGCCAACCACGGCATCGAGCCCAAGGCGTTTCTGGACGAGGTGCACGACGTCTCGATGGACCGTCTGGCGCCAGACCCGGCCCTTCGTGACGCGATCGCCCGCTTGCCCGGCCGGCGGCTGATCTTCACCAACGGGTCGCTAGGTCACGCCGAGCGGGTGCTGAAGCACCTGAACCTGCGCGATCTGTTCTCCGAGGTGTTCGCGATCGAGACGGCGGACTACTTGCCCAAGCCGGCGCTGGCGACCTTCGACAGGATCACCAAGCTGCACGCCATCGACCCGCCGATGACCGCCTTCTTCGAGGACAGCGAGAAGAACCTCGTCCCCGCCGCGCGTCTGGGCATGACCACCATCCTGGTCGGGCCGCACGCCGCGGACTCGACCTCGGAACACGTCCATTTCCGCACCAACGACCTGCCTGAGTTCCTGAACTCGGCCCGCCTGCAAGGAAGCCCAGCATGACCGCCGCCGTGAGCCTTTCAGACCTGCAAACCGAGATCGAAGCCGCCTGGGAAGCCCGCGCCGACGTCTCGGCCGCCACGACCGGCCCCGTGCGCACCGCCGTCGACGAAGCCCTGCTGCTGCTCGACAGCGGCAAGGCCCGAGTCTCCGAGAAGATCGACGGCGAATGGACCACGCACCAGTGGCTGAAGAAAGCCGTGCTGCTGTCGTTCCGCCTGAACCCCAACACCGTCATGCGCGCCGGCTCGCTGGGCGGCGGCGTCGGTCCCTGGTGGGACAAGGTGGCCAACAAGTTCGATGGCTGGGACGCTCCGCAGTTCGAGGCCGGCGGCTTCCGCGCCGTGCCCGGCGCCATCGTCCGCCGCGGCGCTCACATCGGCAAGAACGTCATCCTGATGCCGTCGTTCGTGAACATCGGCGGCTTCGTCGACGAAGGCACGATGGTCGACACCTGGGTGACGGTCGGCTCGTGCGCCCAGATCGGCAAGAACGTCCACCTGTCGGGCGGTGTCGGCATCGGCGGCGTGCTGGAGCCCCTGCAGGCCAATCCGACCATCATCGAGGACAACTGCTTCGTCGGCGCCCGTTCGGAAGTGGTCGAGGGCGTGATCGTCGGCGAGGGCTCGGTGCTGTCGATGGGCGTGTTCATCAGCGCCTCGACCAAGATCGTCGACCGCAAGACGGGCGAGATCCACATCGGCAAGGTGCCGCCCTACAGCGTCGTGGTGCCGGGCAACCTGCCTGACAAGAACGGCGGCCCCGGCCTCTACTGCGCGGTGATCGTCAAGACCGTGGACGCGCAGACGCGGTCGAAGACCAGCATCAACGACCTGCTGCGGGACTGATTATTGATCCTCCCCGCGCCGCGGGGGAGGTGTCGGCGGAGCCGACGGAGGGGGTAAGCTGGACATCGGCCGAGCAGGCCCCCTCCGGCCCTCCGGGCCACCTCCCCCGTTACACGGGGGAGGATCTACGCGCCTACTTCGTCGCCTCGTGCACCTGCTTCTTGGTGTCGGCGGCGCCTTCCTTGACGTCCTTCTTCAGGTCCGAGCCGGCTTCCTTGGCCTTGTCGCCGGCCTTGTCGCCGAGCTCCTGAGCCTTGTCAGTCGCTTCGCCGGCGGCTTCCTTCAAGTCGGCGGCGGTTTCCTTGGTGCTTTCCTTGATCGCCGTACCCGCTTCCTTGACGTCGGGGTCGTTGGCGATGGCGTGGGCGGCGTCCTTGACGTCGGCGGCGGCGGCCTTGGCGCCTTCGCCCACTTCCTTGGCGTGCTCCTTCGAACAGGCGGCCAAGCCCAGTGTGGCGACGGCGGCGGCGATCAGCAGCTTGGAACGCATGGTCGTGCTCCTCAATAAGTCCGCTGAATAACGGCCCCCCATGGCCAAGGTTCCGACTCCGCTTTTCGGAAAGGCTCAGGCCGTCTAAACCCCCGCCATGCGCATCGCCTTTCTCGGCACCCCCGATTTCGCCGTCACCTGCCTCGCCGAACTCGTCGCCTCGGGCCACGAGATCGCCTGCGTCTATTCCCAGCCCCCGGCGCCACGTGGGCGCGGCCAGGAACTGAAGCCCTCGCCGGTCCACGCCTTCGCCGAGGGCCTGGGCCTTCCCGTCCGCACGCCGGCCTCGATGAAGACGCCCGAAGAGATCGAAGCCTTCCAGGCCCTGGACCTCGACGCCGCCGTCGTGGTCGCCTTTGGCCAGATCCTGGTCAAGGCGGTGCTGGACGCCCCTCGATACGGCTGCTTCAACCTGCACGCCTCGCTGCTGCCCCGGTGGAGGGGCGCCGCGCCGATCCAGCGAGCGATCATGGCCGGCGACCCGATTACGGGCGTCCAGGTCATGCGGATGAGCGAAGGCCTCGACGAAGGCCCGATCCTGATGTCCGAGCAGGTGCGGATCGACAGGTTGGAGACCGCCGGAAGCCTGCACGACAAGCTGGCCGCCGTCGGCGCGCGCCTGCTGCCCGTGGCCCTGGCCGCCGTCGAGCGCGGCGGAGTCCGCGAGACGCCCCAGGCCGAGGACGGCGTGACCTACGCCAAGAAGATCAAGTCCGCCGAAGCCCGCATCGACTGGACCCGTCCCGCCGCCGAGGTCGACGCCCACATCCGCGGCCTCTCGCCATTCCCCGGGGCCTGGTTCGAGGCGCCGTCCGAGAAGGGTCCCGTGCGGGTGAAAGCCCTGCTGTCGCGCCTGGAAGATCAGGACGGCGCGCCCGGCCAGTTGCTCGACGACGACCTGCTGATCGCCTGCGGTGAGGGCTCTATCCGCCTCCTGAAGGCCCAGCGCGAAGGCAAGGGTGTGCAGGACGCCGACGTGTTCACGCGCGGTTTCCCGATCGCCGCTGGAACCGTGCTCGGCTGATGCCCCGCTATCGCCTCCTCGTCGAGTATGACGGCCGGCCCTATTCGGGCTTCCAGGCCCAGGCCGTGCTGCCGTCGGTGCAGGGCGCGATCGAGGCTGCGGTCAAGGCCTTCACCGGTCAGGACGTGCGCATCGCCGCCGCTGGCCGCACCGACACCGGCGTCCACGCCACCGGCCAGGTGGTGCATGTCGACCTCGAGCGCGACTGGCCGGCTCAGACGGTGTTCAACGCCCTCAACGCCCACCTGACCCGCGAGGCGGTGTCGATCCTGTCGGCCGAAGTCGCCGAGGAGGGCTGGCACGCCCGTTTCTCGGCCAATGAGCGCCGCTATCTCTACCGGATTCTCAACCGCCGCGCCCCACCAGCCCTGGACAAGGGCAAGGTCTGGCACGTGAAGAAGGACTTGGACGCCGAGGCCATGCACGTCGCCGCCCGGCACCTGGTCGGCCTGCACGACTTCACCACCTTCCGCGACATGCATTGCCAGGCCAAGAGCCCGCTGAAGACCCTCGACGTCGCCCGGGTGCGACAGGTCGGTGAGGAGATCCACCTCGACTTCGAGGCGCGGTCCTTCCTGCATCGCCAGGTGCGGTCGATGACCGGGACATTGGTCGAGGTCGGCGCCGGGCGGTGGACGCCGGACGACGTGAAGGCCGCGCTGGAGGCGAAGGATCGCCGAGCCTGTGGGCCGGTGGCGCCGGCGGATGGACTGTATCTGGTCGGCGTGGGGTATGGCGAGATCACTCCCCCCACCTGACCCGCTTCGCGGGTCGTCCGCCCCCAAAGGCGGGCGGAAGGTGATCCTTCTTCCCCCTCCGGGGGAGGAGCGCCGAAGGCGCGGAGGGGGCAAGTGGCCGCCCCTACAGCACCGAACAGTTCGTGATCTGGCTGAACGCCTCCAGCGCCGCCGTGCCGACCACCGAGGTGCCGAACCGATCCAGCTCCGGCGACCACACCGCGATCGTCGCCTTGCCCGGCACGACCGCGACGATGCCGCCGCCCACGCCGCTCTTGGCCGGCAGGCCGACGCGATAGGCGAAGCTGCCGACGCTGTCATAGATGCCGCAGGTCAGCAGCAGGGCGTTCAGCCGCCGGGTCAGGCGCTCGGGAAACACCGTCTCCTGGGCCACGGGTGAAAAGCCGCCGGCCGCCAAGGGCAGGAAGGCGCGGGCCAGCTGGCGGCAGCTCATGGTCAGGGCGCATTGGCGGCAATAGGCGGCGACCACGGCCTCCGGATCGTGGGTGATCGTGCCCTTGGCGCGCATCAGGTTGGCGATGGCGCGGTTCTGCCAGGCGTGGGCCAGCTCCGAAGCCGCCACGGTCGGGTCGATCTCCAGCCGCTCGTCCGCCAGGAAGCCGGCGAAGTCGCGGACCAGGGCGGCCGGGTCGCGGGTGACATCCAGCAGCACGTCGGTGACCGCCAGGGCGCCGGCGTTGATGAACGGGTTGCGCGGCACGCCCTGCTCGGCCTCCAGCAGCGACAGGTGGTTGAACGGCGTGCCCGACGGCTCCTTGCCCACGCGGGTCCAGGTCTCGTCGCCCAGGCGGTTCAGGGCCAGGCCCAGGGCGAAGACCTTGGTGATGCTCTGGACCGAGAAGCCTTCGTCGGCGTCGCCGATCACGTGCTCGTCGCCGGTCACCGTCCGCACGGCCATGCCGAACTTCGTGCCCGGCACGCCCGCCAGTTGCGGGATGTAGTCGGCCGGGCGGCCCTTGCCGAAGTGCGGCTTAACCAGCACCGCCACCTCGGCCAGCACGTCGGGGATCGAGAGCGCCTTCATGCCGACGCCCCGCCCTTAAGCGAAGGCCGCGAAGTAGCGGTTGATCAGCGCCTCGTAGGCGCCAGCCAGCTGGCGGACCTCCTCGACCGGCACACGCTCGTCGACCTGGTGCATGGTCGAGCCGACCAGGCCGAACTCGACCACCGGGCACAGGCTGCGAATGAACCGCGCGTCGCTGGTGCCGCCGGTCGTCGACAGCTCCGGCACGCGGCCGGTGGCGTCGCCGACCGCGGCCACGATCACGTCGGTGAAAGCGCCCGGCGCGGTCAGGAAGGCCTCGCCGCTGATCTTGCAGAGCGCTTCGACCCGGCCCGAGAACCCCTCGGCGGCCTCGCGGCACTCCTGCTCGATCCAGGCCGCCAGGTCCCTGCCCTGGTGGGCCGGGTTGAAGCGGATGTTGATCCGGGCCTTGGCCGAGGCGGGAATGACGTTGGTGGCGGTGTTGCCGACGTCGACCGTGGTCACCTCCAGGTTCGACGGCTGGAAGCCGGTATAGCCTTCGTCCAGCACCCGGCTCTGCAGGCGCGAGAGGATGTCGACCATCACCGGGATCGGATTGGCCGCACGGTGCGGATAGGCCACGTGGCCCTGCTTCCCGTCGACGGCGATCCAGGCGTTGATGCTGCCGCGCCGGCCGATCTTGACCATGTCGCCCAGCAGGTTGGCGCTGGTCGGCTCGCCGACGATGCAATGGTCGATGATCTCGCCCTCGGCGGCCAGGGCCTGGACGACCTTGACGGTGCCGTCCTCGGCCACGCCCTCCTCGTCGCCGGTGATCAGGAAGCTGATCGAGCCGGCGTGCTCGGGGACCTTCGACACGGCGGCGACAAAGGCGGCGATGGCGCTCTTCATGTCGACCGCGCCGCGACCGTACAGGACCCCGTCCTTGATCTCGGCCTCGAACGGGCCGGCGGTCCAGGCCGCGTCGTCGCCCACCGGCACCACGTCGGTATGGCCGGCGAAGCAGAGGTTGGGCCGGGCCGTCCCGCGGCGGGCATAGAGGTTCTCGATCTCGCCGAACTTCATGCGCCGGCAGCTGAATCCGAGACCTTCCAGCCGCCGTTGCAGCACGTCCATCGCGCCCTCGTCGGCCGGCGTCACCGACGGGCGGCGGATCAGGGCCTGGGCGAGATCGATCGGATCGAGGGCGGGGCTGGTCATGGCCCAGCCTTTAGGCCGCTCATCGGAGGGACGCAAATCGATCGGCGACGAATTCCCGCCAGAGCTGTGCTATGGGTGAATTCAATCGAGACGGGGAGGGTCACGACAATGCTGGCTTGGATCATCGCGGCTCTGGAGCCGGTCATCGCCTGGCTAACCGAGCGCTGGCCCGCCTTTCACCGCTTCGTCAGCGGCCTGCTGATCAATGGCATCGTTAGCGAGACCCGGCCGCGCCCGCATCCCTGGAGCACCAAGACCGACTACATCAGCTGGGCGGCCCTGACCGACCGCACCTACAGCGCCCGCCAGCTGGCCGCGGTCGATCTCGGTCCGCTCCCGAGCGCCGAACTGACGACCGCCGTGTTCGCGCGGCCGGACGGCGCGCCGCAGACCCACTGCCCGAAGTCGACCATGCTGTTTCCGGCCTTCGCCCAGTACCTGACCGACGGCTTCATCCGCACCATGGTGTTCAACGACCGCGAGGACCGCCGCCGCACCACCTCCAACCACGAGATCGACCTCTGCACCCTCTACGGCCGCACCGAGGCGCAGACCAACGCCCTGCGCCTGAGGTCGAGCGCCCAGCGCGGCCGCCTGAAGTCGCAATGGGTCAATGGCGAGGAATATCCGCCGGCGCTCTACGACGTCCAAGGCGTGACCCTGGCCGAGTTCGTGGACCTGGATCCGCCGCTGGGGGTCGACGGCGACACGCCGCTGGCGATCAAGCGTCAGCTGTTCGCTCTGGGCGGCGACCGGGCCAATTCGTCGGTCGGCACGATGATGATGGGGACGCTGCTGCTGCGTGAGCACAACCGCCTGGCCGGCGTGATCGCCGCAGCCCATCCGGACTGGGACGACGACCGGATCTTCGAGACGGCCCGCAACGTGGTGATCGTGCTCTACATCAAGCTGGTGGTCGAGGAGTACATCAACCACATCTCGCCCTCGCGCATCCGCCTGCTGGCCGATCCCAGCGACGGCTGGAGGCGGCCGTGGAACAAGCCCAACTGGATCACCGCCGAGTTCAGCCTGCTCTATCGCTGGCACTCGCTGGTGTCGGAGGACATCGTCTGGGCCGGACAGCCGCTCAAGACCGCCAACCTGCGCTTCGCCGGCGAGCAGCTGACCGGCCACGGCCTGGCCAAGGCCTATGCCTGGATGAGCGCCCAGCCGGCGGCGCTGCTGGGGGCCGGCAACACCGCCGACTACCTGCAGAGCGTCGAGGCGCGAGCCATCGACCAGGCCCGCCTGAACCGGATCGCGCCCTACAACGCCTATCGCGCGGCCATGGGCATGAAGCCGGTGACCGCCTTCGAGCAGATCAGCACCCGCCCCGGCGTCGCCGACAAGCTCAAGTCGCTGTACGGCGATGTCGATAAGGTCGAGTTCTATGTCGGCCTGTTCGCCGAGGACACCGCCGCCAACGCGCCGCTGCCGCCGCTGATCCTGCGCATGGTGGCCATCGACGCCTTCTCCCAGGCCCTGACCAATCCGCTGCTGTCGCGGAACATCTGGGGCGACGAGAAGAACAAGCTCGCGGCCTTCACCGCCGAGGGTGTCGCCGCCATCGAGTCAGCCCGCACCCTGCGCGACCTGCTGGTCCGTAACGGCGCCGACCCTGGCCAGGCCTTCGTCGGCATGACCCGGCCCGACTGGAAGCGCGACGCCAAGGTGCAGCGAGTGGGCTGAGGCTCTTGCCCGGTTGAGACCGGCGGCGCGCGTGCTTAACTGCGGGGCGGAGGAGACGCCCTTGCCCAAGATCGACCTGACCACCGCCCCGACGCGCGTCGGCACGGCCTATCCGGCGCCGTTCGACACGCCATGCCTGCAACGCCACCGCACCAAGCTGGGCGACGCCGTCGGCCTCGACCAGTTCGGCGTCAACCTGCTGCGCCTGCCGCCCGGCGCCTGGTCCAGCCAGCGCCACTGGCACACGGCCGAGGACGAGTTCACCTGGGTGGTCGAGGGCGAGGTGGTGCTGGTCGACAACGACGGCGAGACCGTGATGCGGGCCGGCGACTGCGCGGGCTTCAAGGCCGGCGTCGCCAACGGCCACCACTTCCAGAACCGCTCGGACCGCGACGTACTGCTGCTGGAGATCGGCTCGCGCAAGCCGGACGAGGACGGCTGCGACTATCCCGACATCGACCTGGTGCTGCGCGACGGAGACGGGACCTACCGGCATCGGGACGGAACACCGTACGAGACCGATCAGGGGCGGAAACGCTAGCGCCCGTTGACGCGCCTTGGCCATCGCCTAGGTTGATCCCATGCGAAATCTGGTTGTGCTCGTTCTGCTCGCCGCACTTCCCGCTTCGGCGGCGCAAGCTCCCGCGAGGCAGATCGCGCCGTCGATCGCCTCTACTGAAGTCCCCTCCCTCAAGGTGTCGCAGCCCTACAGGGTCAAGCAGCAAGGCGGCGGCCTGGGAATCTTCGTCGACGAGGCCGTGGTCTTCCATCGGATCGGCGAGGGTCCCGAGCCCGTATGGGTGATGGAACGTCGGCGACGGGATCAGAACGTCGGCGTGGTGACCTTCCGACACGACTGGATCGACGGGCGCACCTGTCCGGCGCTGGAGAAAGCGATCGCCGAGATCGGCCGCCTTCCGCCGATCGCCATGGCCGGTCTCGACACCGAGCCGCGCGGCTGGGTCAGCGACGTCCCGGAAGTCACCCTGATCGGCCCGCCAGCAGGCGGACGCATGGGTGACCTGGTGCTCCGGCGCGACCTGATGGGGCCGGTGTCTCGCTGGTGGCGGGCCAGCTCGAAGGCGCTGGAAACCTGCTGGCGGGCCAAGCAGCCCTACATCGCCGGCGCCTACGACCTGCGATCGAAGCTCTCGACCGCCCAGGACGAGGTGGAGATCATGCGGCCCTATTGAGGGCTTCGCAGCTCGAGCAGCCAGTCGTGGACCGCGATCACGGCCGGCGAGGCGGTCGGCAGCCGCAGCAAGTGATAGGGCCGCCCCTGGATCACCGCCTCGAACGGCTGGACCAGCAGGCCCGAAGCCAGCTCGTCGCGCACCAAGCCCAGGCTGGCCATGGCCACGCCCAAGCCCGCCACCGCCGCCTGGATCGCCTGGCTGTCGTCGGTGAAGGTCAGGCGCGGGGTGGTGTCGAGATCCGCCAGGCCGCTCATCTGCGCCCAGCGCGCCCAGGTCGGGGTGTCGGCGGCGGGATGACGCCACTCGGCGTGCAGAAGGGTCTGGCCGCGCAGGTCGCCCAGCGAGGTCAGGCCTAGCTTGGGACTGCAAACCGGCGCGAAACTCTCGACATAAAGCGGCTCGGCGACCAAGCCCGGGAAGGGCCCGTAGCCGTAGCGGATCGCCAGGTCCGCCACGCCGGAGCGTAGGTCGACCGGATCGTCTGACGCATGCAGCCGCAGCTGAAGATCGGGATGCATCCGCCGGAAATCGGCCATGCGCGGCAGCAGAAGACGCGCCGCGAAAGCGACCAGGACCGAGAGCGTGACCGTCTTGTCGCCGTCGTCGGGCTTCAGGGCTCGCAGCGCCTCGGCGAAGCCGTCGAAGCCGTCGCGCAGCACGGGGAACAATCGCCGCCCCGGCGCGGTGAGGGCGACACGGCGGACGTGGCGCTCGAACAGCTTTAGGCCCAGCGTCCCTTCCAGATCGCGGATGCGGTGGCTGATCGCCGTCGGCGTCACGCCCAGTTCGTCGGCGGCCAGGCGAAAACTCTCCAGTCGCGCGGCGGCCTCGAAGGCGCGCAGGGCGCCCAGCGGCAGACGGCGGCGCGTGAATGAATTGATCTCATCCATGGCTTGACGATTACGCGTTCGTCAGTCCGACGTCACGCGTTCAGAACGCTTTCCGAGATGATTTCATGTCAGCCTTGGAGTTCGCCATGACCACGGTTCTTCAAATCGACGCCAGCGCCCGCTCGGGACGTTCCGGCGACAGCCGCCATGGCTCGCACACCCGCCGGCTCACCCACCGGTTCATGGAGGCGTGGCGCACCCTACGCCCCGAGGACGCGGTGCTCTATCGCGATATCGGGGCCCGGCCGCCGCGTCCGGTGAGCGGCGAATGGATCCAGGCCGCCTTCGCCCCGCCGGCGGCGCGCGAGCCGTGGATGCGCGAGGTCCTGGGCGAGAGCGACACCCTGGTCGCCGAGCTCAAGGCCGCGGACATCATCGTCATCGGGGCGCCGATGTACAATTTCGGCCCGCCGGCCCAGCTGAAGGCCTGGATCGACAACATCGTTCGCGTCGGCCTGACCTTCGGCTTCGATCGCGCGCGGGAAGGCGAGCCGTACTGGCCGATGCTGGCGGGACAGGGCAAGACCCTCGTCATCCTGACGGCGCGCGGCGACCACGGCTATGACGCCGGCGAACGGATCGCGGACTTGGAGCTTGTGATCCCCAGCCTGGCCAAGCCCCTGGCCTACCTCGGCGTCACGGACACGCGAACGGTAGCGGTCGAGTACGACGAGTTCGCCGACGACCGCCTCGCGGCCTCGCTCCGCGACGCCGAGGCGAGCGTCGATGCGCTGGCGAAGAGGATCGTGGCGGAAAGAGACGTGGACCGGGCGCGGGTCGCCTGACGGCCGGAGGCGCGTCGAGGCCTTAAGCCGCCCGGCGCGCCTTCTTCACCTTGGCCATGGCGCGGTCGCGGCGCAGGCGCGAAAGGTGGTCGATGAACAGGACGCCTTCCAGGTGGTCCATCTCGTGCTGGATGCAGACGGCGAACAGGCCCTCGGCCTCCTCGACGACCGTCTCGCCCTGGTAGGTCATGTAGCGGACGGTGACCTTCGACGGGCGCTCGACCTCGTCGAAATATTCCGGCACCGACAGGCAGCCTTCCTCGTAGCCGAGGACCTCTTCCGAGGTCGACAGGATCTCGGGATTGACGAAGTAGCGCGGCGCCGGCTCCTCGCCCTCGCGCGCCAGGTCCATGACGATGATCCGCACGGGCTCGCCCACCTGCACGGCGGCCAGGCCGATGCCCGGGGCGTCGTACATGGTCTCCAGCATGTCATCCATCAGGACGCGCAGCTCGTCGGTGACGACCTCCACCGGGGTGGAGATCTTCTTCAGCGTCGCCAGGTCGGCGGCGTTATCGACGGTGAGGATGCGACGGATAGCCATGATATTGGTCAGGTAAGCGTCTCATTTCCGAGCGTCAAGGTGGGGGATTGTCCCACCGCCAGCTTGGTGAGCGGCCGGACCCCCTGCTCCACCGGCGCCGGCTCGGCGATCTCCTTGCCCTCGTGGTCGACCGACAGCTCCTCGAAGCGGCGGGCCTGGGTCAGGACCTGGCTCTCCAGCGAACCGACAAACTGGTTGTACTTGCCCACGGCGCTTTCCAGCGCCTTGCCCATGGCCCCGGCGTGGGCGCCCATGACCGAGACGCGCTTGTAGAGCTCGCGGCCGACCTCGACGATGCGGGCGGCGTTCTTGGCCTGGTCCTCGGCCCGCCAGCCATAGGCGACGGCCTTGCAGAGCGCGAACAGGGTGGTCGGGGTGACCAGCACCACCCGGCGGTCCATGGCCTCGGCCATCAGCTCGGGCAGCCGGTCCAGGGCCGCGGCCAGGAAGCCGTCGCCGGGCACGAACATGGCCACGAAGTCCGGCGAACCCTCGCCCGCGAACTGGTCCCAATAGGCCTTGGACGACAGGCTCTGCATGTGGGCGCGGACGCTGGCGGCGTGGCGGACCATGGCGGCCTCGCGCAGGACCTCGTCGGTGGCCTCCTGTGACTCCAGGAAGGCGTTCAGCGAGCATTTGGCGTCGATCACGAACACGCCGCCCCCCGGCAAGGTGACCTTGACGTCGGGGCGGCGGCGGCCCTCGTCGGTGTCGACGCTGAACTGCTCCTGGAAGTCGAAGCGGCTGTTGAGGCCAGCGGCCTCCAGCACGTTGCGCAAGGTCTGTTCGCCCCAGCGGCCCTGGACGCCCGCCCCGCGACGCAGCGCGGCCGACAGCTTGCGGGCCTCGGCCTGGGTGGCGGTCGAGGCCTCGAGCAGGGCGGCGATCTGAGCCTTGAGCCCCCCGGACTCTTCGGCGCGCGCCTTCTCGACGGCGGTGACCTGGGCCTCGAACTTGGCCAGGGTCTCGGCGACCGGCTTCAGCTGGGCTTCGAGGCGGGCCTGGGTCAGTTGATCCCGGCTCTTGGCGTTCTCGTCGGCCCGCTTGATCAGCTGTTCGGCCACGGCGTTGGCGCTCTGGGCGGCCTGGGCGCGGATCAGCTCGATCTGGGTGGCGGTCTGATCTTCCAGGAGGCGGGCGCGCTCCTCGGCCTGGGCCACGCGCTCGTTCAGCATCCAGGCCTGCGCCTCGGCCTTGGCGGCGCGGCGCTGAGAGGCGAGCGCCCACAGGGCGCAGGCGACGGCGGCCAGGGCGAAGACGATGGCCAGGATTGGGGCCAGGATCAGGAACGGATCAGAAAAGTTCATGCTCCGTTCTTAGCCGGAGTCGGCTCGGAGCGGAAGGCGGCCGGACGGTCGTCCGGCCGCCACCGGATCAGGCGTCGCCGTCCGCGAGGTCGGCGATCAGGCCGTTGATCGGCTCGTCGTTGAAGCTGGTGACGTTGTGACCTTTGTCCACGACGCCGACCTTGGCGACGTGCGGGGCTTCGGTCTCGGCTTCGGGAGCCTTGTCTTCGGGCGTGCTCATGATTTTGTCCCTCCACTCACGCGCCGACAATCCGTCGAACGCGGCTGGGCGGACCTTGGCGCGGGAAAGCGAGACTGTCAGCCAGATTCCGGCGTCACCCCACGAATTCCCTCAGGCCGGACGCCGGGCGCGCAGGGCCTGGGCGATCGTGCCGTCGTCGAGCCAGTCAAGGTCGCCGCCGACCGGCACCCCGCGCGCCAGCATGGTCACCGGCACGGCGGTCGGCGCCAGGCGGTCGGCGAGATAGTGGGCGGTCGTCTGGCCGTCGACCGTGGCCGGCAGGGCCAGGATCACCTCGGACACCTGACCATCCCCGACCCGCGCGACCAGTTCCCCGACCCGCAGGGACTCCGGCCCCATCCCATCCAGCGCCGACAACAGCCCGCCCAGCACATGGTAGCGGCCCTTGAACGAGCCGCCGCGCTCCATGGCCCAGACCGAGCCGACCTCCTCGACCACGCAGATCAGCCGCGGGTCGCGGGTCATGTCCGAACAGATGGCGCAGGGGTCGGTGACGTCCAGCGAGCCGCAGACCCCGCAGGTGCGGACCTTGGCCTGGGCCTCGGCCATAGCCAGGGCCAGCGGCGCCAGCAGGGTGTCGCGCTTCTTCAGCAGCGCCAGGGCCGCGCGCCGGCCCGAGCGCGGTCCCAGCCCCGGCAGCTTGGACAGCAGGGCGATCAGGCGCTCGATCTCGGGTCCGGCGGAGGCGGCCATCAGGGTTTGGCGACCCGGGTGACCTGGCTGTAGATCACCCGCCACTGGCCGTCGCGCTTGGCCCAGGTGTCGACGAAGCGGACCATCAGCGCGAAGCGCTGGCCGCCGTCCGTTCCGGTCATGTTGACCCGCCCGCCGAGCAGGGCGACGTCGCCGTGGACCTTCTCGACCGGCTCCTCGATCGTGAACGGATCGAGCTTGAAGCCGGGCGTGACGTAATCGCGGATCAGGTCGGCCTTGGACTGGACGGCCCCCGCGCCATTGACCAGCACATAGTCGTCGGCGACCAGCCGCTCGAGCGCGGCGCGGTCCGAATGGACCTGGGCCTCGTCATAGGCATGGGCGGCGGCGGCCAGGTCGGGCGGCAAGGTTTCCGCCCAGGCGGCGACCGGCGCGCCGACCAGAACGAGGGCCGCCAGCAACGAACGGATCTTCATGCGCGAGCCCTCCCTGGCGTCGAGCTAGAACTTCATGCCCGGCATGCCGCCCATCAGGCCCGCCATCGGGCCGGCGGCTTCCTGCATCATCTGGGCCTGCTTGGCGTCGAGCTTCTTCTTGGCGTCGGCGTGGGCGGCGACGACCAGGTCGGCGATCACCTCGCCCTCGCCCGGCTCGATCAGGCTCTCGTCCAGCGTCACCTTGGCCAGCTCGCCCGTGCCCTTCAGCACCACCGTGACCATGCCGCCGCCCGAGGTCCCCTCGACCGTGCTCTCGGCCAGGCGCGCCTGGGCGTCGGCCAGTTTCTGCTGCATGGCCTGGGCCTGCTTCATCAGGCCGCCGAGGTCTTTCATGTCCAATCTCCAGTCAGTGTCATCCCGGCGAAAGCCGGGACCGCCGGATACGCCGGCGCTTGCCGCGGTCCCGGCTCGGCGCGCTGCGCGCTTGGCCGGGATGACAGCTTTTACGGTCAGCCCTCTTCCTCGTCCGGCTCCAGGGGCGGAGCCTCGGGGGTGAGGAGCTTGCGGATCTCGACGATCTCGGCGCCGGGGAAGGCCGACAGCACCGAGGCCACGAACGGATCCAGCTTGATCTCGGCCAGGGCCTCGCGCTCCTCGCGCTTCTGGCGCTCCATCATGCTCTCGGCCCCGCCGCCGCCCTCGGCGGCCACGAGCCAAGGCTGGCCCGTCCACTCCTTCAGGGCGCGGACCAGGCGACCGGCCAAGTTGCCGGGCGCGCCCGGGGCGGCCTCGAAGGTGATGGCGCCAGGCCGGAAGCTGATCGGCCGGACATATTGCTCGACGTCCAGCCGCAGGCCGATATCGCGCCGGGCGGCGATCAGGGCGAGCACGTCGTCGAACGAGGCCAGCACCGGCATGGCCTGGGCCGCCGGCGCGGCCATGCTCACCGCCTGGGCCGAGACCCCGCCGCCGGACGAGCCGCCGCCGACGGAGACGCCGCCGCCTCCCCCGCCGCCGACGGGCGTCCCGTCGCGCAGAGCCTTCAACGCCTCCTCGGGACCGGGCAGGTCGGCGGCGTAGCACAGGCGGATCAGGGCCATCTCGGCTGCGGCCATGGCGTCGGGCGCGCGGCGCACCTCGTCATGGGCCTTCAGCAGCATCTGCCACAGGCGCGACAGCGTGCCGGCCGAGGTGTGGGCCCCGATCGCGGCCAGGCGCGCGGCCTGTTCCTTGGGCATCGACAAAGCGTCCGGCCCCAAGGCCTTGGACACCGCCGAGGCGTGGCAGTGGTCGAGGACGTCGAGCATCACCACCGCCGGATCGGCCCCGAAGCCCCACAGGGCGCGGAAACCTTCGAGGGCGTCCTTGGTCTTGCCGCCCATCACGTGTTCGAACAGGGCGATGGTCTGGCCGCGATCGGCCAGGCCGAGCATGTCGCGGACGACGGTCGCCGTGACCGTGGCCCCGCGATCGCTCTGGACGATGGCCTGGTCCAGCAGCGACAGGCCGTCGCGCACCGAGCCCTCGGCCGCGCGGGCGATCAGGGCCAGGGCGTCCATCTCGATCCGCGCGCCTTCCTTGGCCGAGATGCGGTCGAAGTGCTTGACCAGCACGTCCGGCTCGACCCGGCGCAGGTCGAAGCGCTGGCAGCGGGACAGGATGGTCACCGGCACCTTGCGGATCTCGGTGGTGGCGAAGATGAACTTGGCGTGCGGCGGCGGCTCTTCCAGCGTCTTCAGCAGGGCGTTGAACGCCGCCGTCGACAGCATGTGCACTTCGTCGATGATGTAGACCTTGTAGCGCGCCTCGACCGGGGCATAGCGCACCCCGTCCAGCAGTTCGCGCATCTCGTCGACCTTGGTGCGGGACGCGGCGTCCAGCTCCAGCACGTCCATGTGCCGGCCTTCGATGATCGAGCGGCAGTGGTAGCCCTCGACGGTCAGGTCGACCGAGGGACCTTTGACGGTGTCGGTCTCGTAGTTCAGAGCCCGGGCCAACAGGCGCGCGGTCGTGGTCTTGCCGACCCCGCGGACGCCGGTGAGCATGAAGGCGTGAGCGATGCGGCCGGTGGAAAAGGCGTTGGCCAGCGTGCGGACCATGGCCTCCTGGCCGATCAGGTCCTCGAAGGTGCGCGGGCGGTATTTGCGCGCCAGCACCGTATAGGCGTCGCCCTTCTCGCCCTCGACCGGGGTCTCGACGACAGGACGCGCCGCCTCGACGGGCGCCGGCGCGGGCGCCTCGCCGAAGATGTCGGCGGTGTTCTCGTCGCGCTCGGGAAGCTCTTCCGCGGGCGGTTCGTCCCACGGCGGCGCGGAATCGGTCGAGAGGTCGTCGTGGTCGGCCATGGGACGAGTGTAGTGGCGCGGAGCGCGCGGCAAAAGGCCCGGCCCGATCAGACCGTACTTCTACTGACAGATTTTAGGGAAAGAGGGGAAGGTGGAGACCGGACAGCGACCCAGAGCTGATCTCGTTGTGGCTGCTGCCTCTCGGCCCTGACCAGGTTGGCGAGGACTCCGTCCGCGCCGGTCTCCGAGGCCTATATCGCGACTCATCGCGACGGATGCAAGGCGCATGACGCATCCGCGACGTCGTGACGAGCGATCACGCCCGCGCTAGAGAAACAAAATGCCTCTGTCGATCATCACCAACACCTTCGCCGGCAACCCGTTGAACCGCGCCAGCGAGCGACGCGGCGACGAGTCGTGGCTGGCGGAAAAACTGGCCGACCCCGAGTCGCTGGCCGTCGCTCTCTGGAACGGCAAGCCGCTGGTCGAGGACATCCTCGGCGAGGACGGCCAGCCCTCCGGCGTCCAGATCGCCTATCTGCGCGCCGACATGGCCCAGGACCTGGCGGGCGGCAGCGAGAAGCTGCTGTTCCTGGGCCTGTGGAAGGATATCGCGGTCTTCGCCGTCGATATCGAGGGCGCGGCCGACCCCGCCGAGGGGCCGCTGCAGGGCCTGGGCCGGTTCGAGGAGCTGCGTGGCGTGGCCGCGACCATGCCGCCGGCCGACGCGGGGATCCTGGCCACCGCCAAGTCGATGTTCGAATGGCGGCGCCGCCATCGCTGGTGCAGCACCTGCGGCCAGAAGAGCGAGGTCGCCGATGGCGGCTGGAAGCGCATCTGCCCGGCTTGCGAGGCCGAGCACTTCCCGCGCACCGACCCGGTGGTGATCATGCTGGCCGTCCACGACGACAAGTGCCTGCTGGGTCGCCAGGCCGCCTGGCCCAAGGGGATGTTCTCGGCCCTGGCCGGCTTCCTCGAGCCCGGCGAGACGATCGAGGAGGCCTGCGCCCGCGAGCTGAAGGAAGAGGCGGGCCTGAACGCCACCGCCGTCCGCTATCACTCCAGCCAGCCCTGGCCTTGGCCCTCGTCGCTGATGATGGGTCTGATGGCCGACGTCGACAGCGCCGACGCCGCGCCCGACCAGACCGAGCTGGAAGAGGTGCGCTGGTTCAGCAAGGAAGAAGCCGCCCTGCTGCTCAAGGGCGAGCTGGACGGCCTGTTCATGCCACCGCCTCTTGCCATCGCGCACCAGCTGATCAAGGCCTGGGCGGAGGGGTAGCGAATACAGGCCCCCTCCGGGCCTTCGGCCCTCCTCCCCCGCAGGGGGAAGAAGGGCGCACCCTTCCGCCCCCTGCGGGGGCGGACGACCTGCGCAGCAGGTCAGGTGGGGGCCTGCTGAGTCGGCCGCTTATCTGAACGGCGGCTCGTCGAACGCCCGCAGTTTCCGCGAGTGCAGGTTCGGCCCCTCGGCGTGCAGCAGCTTGCAGGCCATGATGCCGATCTGCAGGTGCTGACTGATCGCCCGCTCGTAGAAGGCGTTGGCCTGGCCGGGCAGCTTGATCTCGCCGTGCAGCGGCTTGTCGGACACGCACAGCAGCGTCCCGTACGGCACCCGGAAGCGATAGCCCTGGGCCGAGATGGTCGCCGACTCCATGTCGATGGCCACGGCCCGGCTCTGGTTGAAGCGCAGGGCCGAGAGGCTGTGGCGCAGTTCCCAGTTGCGGTCGTCGGTGGTGACCACGGTGCCGGTGCGCAGGCGGCGCTTCAGCTGGTCGCCGCTGTCGCCGCTGATCGCCTTGGCCGCGTCGTAGAGGGCGCGCTGCACCTCGGCGATCGAGGGCACCGGGATCTCGGGCGGCAGCACCGCGTCAAGCACGTGGTCGTCGCGCAGATAGGCGTGGGCCAGGACGTAGTCGCCGATGGTCTGGGTGTCGCGCAGCCCGCCGCAGTGACCGATCATCAACCAGGCCTGCGGACGCAGCACGGCCAGGTGGTCGCAGATCGTCTTGGCGTTGGACGGGCCGACGCCGATATTGACCAGGGTCACGCCCGAGCCGCCGGGAGCCATCAGGTGGTAGGCCGGCATCTGGTGCTTGCGCCAGGTCGACTCCGCCACCGCCAGCTCGGGATTGGCCGTGTTGGCGGTGATGCTCAGCCCGCCCGAGCACGACAAGGCCGTGTAGGGGCTGTCCGGAGCCTTCAGCTGCTCGATGCCCCAGCGGACGAACTCGTCGACATAGCGGTGATAGTTGGTGAACAGGATGAACTGCTGCACGTCCTCGGCCGGGGCGCCGGTGTAGTGCTTCAGGCGGGCCAGCGAGAAGTCGGTGCGCAGGCCGTCGAACAGCGACAGCGGGCGCTCCTCTTCCAGGGCCGGGTTCCAGACCCCGTCGGCAATCTCGTCGCCGATGAAGGCCAGGTCGGTGGTCGGGAAGAAGCGGGCGATGTCCTCGCTGCGGACGTCGGCCTGGTTCAGGTCGATCGTGGCGTCCAGCACATAGGGGTACGGGATCTCCTGGCGCGAGCGCTCGACCTCGACCTCGACGTCGAAGTCGTCCATCAGCAGGGTCAGCTGTTCGACCAGGTAGTCCTTGAACTGGGCAGGCTTGGTCACCGTGGTGGCGTAGACGCCTGGGCGGCTGACGCGGGCGTAGGAGCGGGCCAGCTTGGGCGGCAGGGCTTCCGGGTCATAGGTCAGGCGCAGCTCGGGATAGGCGAAGGTCCCGTCGAACCGCTGTTGCGGGTCGGGGCGGGTTCCGTGTTCCAGATAGGCCTTGAGGGCGGTCCGAAGAGCGCCGACGGCGCGTTCGTATTCGTCATTGAGCCGTTCGACGACGGCGATTGCTTTTTCTTGGTTTGACATGGCGCCTTATAGCGATGTTTCGCGACATTGGCGAGACATCGGCCCGCCCGTGAGAATGATTTATTACTTATCGAGGGAGAAAACCGGACGGCCTCCCGCCGCCGCAGGGTGAGCCTGTTTATCCGGCTTGGCGCGCGCCAAGCCGCGCCGGAGGCCTCAAGGGCATGGACGAACCCGCGTTCGTCGGCCACAAGGGCTGAAATGCTCAAGGAAGGAGCGAATGGCGGCGCGGGCGTTCTCGCGCGTCGTTTCTTCCGGAAACCAGAACAAGACCGTCGACGCCACCTTTCTCACGAACAGGGTGGGGCGCCAGGGGGACTCCAATGAACAAACGCTTCGCCTTTCTGATCGTCCTGGCCATGGTGCTGGGCGTCGCGGTGGGCTGGGGGTGCAACCAGTACCTCGACCCGGCCGGCGCCAAGAAGGCCGCCGAGCTGGCCTCGCTGCTGCCCTACATCTTCCTGCGCCTGATCAAGATGATCATCGCGCCGCTGGTTTTCACGACCCTGGTGGCCGGCATCGCCCACATGGAGGACGCCGCCGCCGTCGGGCGCGTGGGCGTCAAGGCGATCGGCTGGTTCCTGGTCGCCTCGATCCTGTCGCTGCTGATCGGCATCGGCATGTTCCACCTGCTGGACCCCGCCCACGGCGTGGTGCTGAAGGAGGTCGCCGAAGCCGGCGCACCGCCGTCGGCCGCGGGCGCCTTCACGGTCAAGAGCTTCATCGACCACCTGATCCCGGCCTCGCTGTTCGAAGCCATGTCGAAGAACGAGATCCTGCAGATCGTCGTCTTCTCGATCTTCGTCGGCACGGCCGTCGCCACCCTCGACAACAAGGCGCCGATGGTGCTGCAGGTCACCGAGCAGGCGGCCTCGATCATGCTGAAGGTGACCGGTTTCGTGATGGCCCTGGCCCCGCTGGCCATCTTCGGCGCCCTGGTCAACACCGTCGCCAAGGAAGGCCTGTCGATCCTGGGCGTCTACGCCCGCTTCATCGGCTCGTTCTACGCCGGCCTGGGCGTGCTGTGGCTGCTGCTGTTCCTGGCCGCCCTGGCGTTCCTGGGCAAGCGGGCCCTGAAGCTGTTCGCCTTCATCCGCACCCCGGTTCTGCTGGCCTTCTCGACCGCCAGCTCGGAAGCGGCCTATCCGCGCCTGCTGGATGGCCTGCCGAC
This sequence comes from Caulobacter sp. Root343, assembly GCF_001425745.1. Lineage (GTDB taxonomy): Bacteria > Pseudomonadota > Alphaproteobacteria > Caulobacterales > Caulobacteraceae > Caulobacter. The sequence goes on from NZ_LMDF01000008.1 coordinate 144,542, forward strand.
CGTGGGCGTGCGCCGCAAGATCGTCAGCTTCGTCTTGCCGCTGGGCTATTCGTTCAATCTCGACGGCTCGATGATGTACTGCACGTTCGCCACCCTGTTCATCACGGCGGTGCACGGCGTCCACCTGTCGTTCGAGCAGCAGGCCTCGATGCTGCTGCTGCTGATGGTCACCTCCAAGGGCATGGCCGGCGTGCCGCGCGCCTCGCTGGTGGTGATCATGGCCACCCTCACCTATTTCGGCCTGCCCGAGGCCTGGATCGCCCTGGTCCTGGGCGTCGATCACCTGCTGGACATGGGCCGCAGCGCCACCAACGTCGTCGGCAACAGCGTCGCCGCCGCCGTGGTCGCCAAGTGGGAGGGCGAGCTGGACCCGATCGAGACGGTCGAGCCCGCCAAGGCCTAGAAGCCTTACACGGCAACGCCTTCAAGACGGCCCGCCTCCCACCCGGAGGCGGGCCGTTTTCGTGTACAGTTTCAAATGTACAGTAAAAACTTGACAAGCTTCAGGAGAGGACCAATCTCTTGATCCGAGGGACTTTTTAGGACGATCACGCCATGAGCAAGCTCACCCGCGTCACGCGCGCCGCGCTGATCGGGCTCGCCATCGCCGGCCTGGGCGCCTCGGCCGCTTCGGCGGCCCAGGGCGACGCCTCCGCTCAAACGGCCGGCAAGGCCATCAAGCCGATCCGCCAGTGCTTCTACCTGTCGGACTGGCGCGGCTGGACCGCGCCGGACAAGAACACCCTGTACATGAAGGTGCGCGGTCGCGACGTCTATCGCGTCGACCTGGCCTATGGCTCCAACCAGCTGACCTGGCCCGGCACCCACCTGGTCTCGGTCGTCCGCGGCCCCGACAGCATCTGCCACCCGCTGGACCTGGACCTGCGGGTTTCGGACGGCATGGGCTTCGCGATCCCGATCCGCGCCAAGACCATCACCAAGCTGACGCCGGACGAGATCAAGGCTCTGCCGAAGAAGTACCAGCCGTAGGCTAGAGCGCCGCGGCGTTCAGCAGGGCGACGATCATCGCATTGGCCGGCGTGGCGATCCCGTGCGCCGCGCCCTTGCGGACGATGACGCCGTTGCGGGCGTCCAGCTCCATCGGCCGCCCGGCCGCGCGGTCGGCGTGCAGCGAGTTCATCGATTCCGGGACCTGGCGCCGATAGCCGGCGACCACCTGGTCGGCCAGGTCGTCGGACAGGTCCGCGCCCTCGGCCCGCCCCACCGCCACGCACTCGCGCACCAACGTCCGCATGACCTCAGCCGCGCCCTCGTCATGGGCGACGATGGCGGTCTTCAGCACCAGGGCGTTGACCGCTCCGGCGCAGTTGAGGGCCAGCTTCTTCCAGGCCTCGGTCGTGAAGTCCTCGACGACCAGCAGCTCGATCGGCGTCTGGGCGAACAGGGCCGCGAAGGCTTCGCCGGCCTCGCCCGCCGGGACCTTGATCCAGCCGTTGAGCCGCTGCAGCACCCGCCCGGGGGCCGAGCGCTCGGCCGGGATGTCGACCACCGCCGGGACCAGCGCCTCGGCCGCGATCTTGCCTTCGAACGGGACCGTGTGCTCGACGCCGTTGCGCAGGATCGCGACACGGGTCCGTGGCCCCACGAGCGCGTCCAACCAAGCCAGGGTCCCGTCCGTGTCGTAGGTCTTGGTCGCGACCAGCACCCAATCGACGGGCGAGAGGCCTTCGGGCGAAGTCGCCACGCGCGGGGTCGCCGTGATCGGCCCCTCGGGCGTCTCGACCGCCAGGGTCTCGAAGGGCGTGCGGACGCAGACGGTGACAGCGTGCTCGGAGTTCTGAGCCAGCCAGGCCGCCACGGTTCCGCCGACGGCGCCCGGGCCGATCACCGCTATGGTCGTCATGCTGAAGCTCCCGACTGTGTCCAGCCTGTCCTAGAGCGGCTTCGCGGCGGCTTCTAGCGCTTTCGAACGCTGGCTTCCGGCGCGAAGAAATTGCCCTGCAAGGGAATGGCGCACGGCGTGCGGCCCAGGCGCACCTCTCCCTGCCGGTCCTTCGACTTTCGCCCACCGCCGAACTTGATCGAGCAGTTCAGGACCCGGAAGTAGTCGCCATCCGGGGCCGCGCCCCCTGGCTTCGGATCGCCATAGCTCCGTCCCGCCGCTCCCGCCGCGGCGACGTCGTCGAAATAGGCCCGCTTGCCCGGATCCATCGGCGCGTCGTAGCGCGGCCCGGAGGGATCCAGCCGCCCCAGCTTTTCTTCGCAAGCCTCGCGCTCCTGGCGCGACCGGAAGGTCGTCCGCGTGCAGCCAGCGCCGGCGCGAAGCGCTGCGCCGAGGTTGGCCGGCGCGGCGGGACCTCCCGCCACCGGCGTCCCCGATCCGCCCGGGACGGCCTCGACCGCGCTCACGGGCGGGAATGGGGAAGGTTCGATCGCTTCCGACCCGCGCTCCGGCGCTCGGTCCACGGCCGGACGGGCGGCGGGCGTCGGCGAGGACCGCGTCACGCTGGGGTTCGGACGCGCGGGACTGACCAGCTCGACCGACATCAGGGGAAGATCGGGGCCGGGGGCCAGGAAGTCCGGCGCCGTCGGCCAGGCCAGCCAGGCGAGAACGATCGCGTGCAGGACCAGGGACAGGCCCCCGATCCAACCGAACCGGCTCTTCCGTCGTCGATACGCCCTCATCGCCCGCCCCACGGCCCCCAACCTGTGCTTGTGGAAGGTGAGGTTTCAGTTGTGTCGGAAGCGAGGCTCCATAAGGGCGGGCACGGCCAAGATTGGTGCCCGCCTCCGCCGCTTGATCACCCTGGCGATCTCGGCAAGATGCGCCGCGTGCAAGGACGCATCCGCTTTCCCGGCAACCCCTGGCCGCAGGGCCACGCGCTGGCCGCCTTTTCGCTGAGCGCGGCGCTGGACGCCCGCCATGGCGTCGGCCTGCTGCTGCACCTGAAGACCCGGGACTACGCCGCCGAAGGGCCGGGGACGGACACTGGCGACAACGCCGACTGGACCTCGCCCGACGTGTGGGAAAACTTCGGCGACTGCACGCTGTCGAACACCGCGTGGGGCTATCTGAACGACCAGTTGGTCCGGCTGGACCGTCCGCCGTTCCGGCGGTTCGACCCGCGCGACCTGATCGGCCAAGTCTTCGACCTGGATCCTGTCGCCGACCTGCCGCCCGGCTGGTCTCCCGGCGACCAGCCGTTCCAGGTCTATCTGCTTGGCCACGACGCGGTCGCCGAGCACCGGATCAGCTTCGCGCAGGGTTCTTCGCCCGGCCTGTTCGACATCCGCTGGCGCGGCCGGATCGCGCTGTTCTACGCCGGCGAGGAGGATTTCCGGCATCGCTTCGAGGCCGAGATCCACGACGCGCCGTTCGAGGGGTTCGAGCTGGATGCCGACCTCGACGTCCCCGTCCCGCGCCGCCAGGCCGCCGCCCAGGCGCTGCTCGAGCGGTTCGTCACCCGTCCCGGCGCTTGGCGCTTCGTCCCCGGCCAGGCGCGCGGCGACAAGGACCGCTTCGTTCCGGCCCCCTGAAACCCGCCCCTCCGAAACGACGAAGGGCGAAACCTCCCGGTCCCGCCCCTCACCTAACGCCCCTTTGGAGGGTTTTATTCCGCAGACACGGTCTCGCTGCGCTTGGTCATCATCTGGTCGAAGCTGGTCCACACGCCCTCGGCGCCGTGCCACTGACCCTTGGTCGCGGCCTTCGAATATTCGGTCGCCCGGGCCTCGAAGAAGTTGGCGTGCTCGACACCAGACAGCAGCGACTGCAGCCAGGGCAGCGGGTTTTCCTTGACGCCGTATACTTCCGGCAGGTGCAGCTGGCGCAGGCGCCAGTCGGCGATGAAGCGGATGTACTTCTTGATGTCGTCCGGGGTCATGCCCTGGATCTCGCCGGCCTCGAAGGCCAGGTCGATGAAGTTGTCCTCCATGCCGACCACGGTTTTGCAGCAGTCGACGATGTCGTCGGCCACGGCCTTGGTCACGCACTTCGTCTCGGCGTTGAAGGCATGGTACAGCTTGATGATGCCTTCGCAGTGCAGGCTCTCGTCGCGGATCGACCACGAGACGATCTGGCCCATGCCCTTCATCTTGTTGAAGCGCGGGAAGTTCATCAGCATCGCGAACGAGGCGAACAGCTGCAGGCCTTCGGTGAAGCCGCCGAACATGGCCAGGGTGCGGGCGATGTCGGCATTGGTCTCGACGCCGAACTTCTGCATGAAGTCGTGCTTGTCGCGCATGGCCTGGTATTCCATGAACGCGCCGAACTCGCTTTCCGGCATGCCGATGGTCTCGAGCAGCAGCGCGTAGGCCGCGATATGGATGGTCTCCATATTGGCGAACGACGACAGCATCATCTTCACTTCGGTCGGTTTGAACACCCGGCCGTAGCGCTCCATGTAGTTGTCGGCCACCTCGATGTCCGACTGCGTGAAGAAGCGGAAGATCTGCGTCAGCAGGTTCCGTTCCTTGTCGTTCAGCTTGACGGCCCAGTCCTTGAGGTCCTCGCCCAGCGGCACCTCTTCCGGCATCCAGTGGACCTGCTGCTGCTTCTTCCAGAAGTCGTAGGCCCACGGGTAGCGGAACGGCTTGTAGGCGCCAGAGGGGGTCAGGAGGCCGGGCGTGGTGATCAGCTTGGCGGACATGGCGAACCCTGGAGGCAAGAATCGTGGAGCGGCGATAAGATGGCTTTCACCCTACCAAAGCCTTCGGGTTCATCTAGTGGTCCCGGTGTCGCAGCCACACAAGATGTTGTGAGTGCGTGTGGATAAGTCAGGAAGCTTGACCATGAGTTCGTACCGGATTTTCAGCGCCCTGGGCTCCGGCGGCGTGCCCGTCGAGGCCGCTATGTCCTTGATCGGCCTGCCCTATGAGGTGGTCGAGGCGCCGACCTGGGAGGGCGAGGCCGAGCAGGCCAAGGTCGCCGTCGTCAACCCGCTGAAGCAGATCCCGGCCCTGGTCACCCCCGCCGGCGAGACCATCACCGAGAGCGCCGCCATCCTGATCTGGCTGGCCGACAAATTCCCCGAGGCGCGGCTGGGCCCGGCCGTGGACGCCCCCGAACGGGCCCAGTTCCTGCGCTGGATGACCTTCATCCCGGCCTCGATCTATTCGCTGTTCTGGGTGCGGGACCAGCCGTCGCGGCTGGGCGGGGATGACCCCGAGGTCCAGGCCCGGATCAAGGCGGCGACGGCCGAGCGGATCCTGGACTGCTGGGCGATGATGGAGAGCCAGGTAAGCCCGGGGCTGTACCTGCTGGGGGATCAGCTGACGGTGCTGGACCTCTACGTCACGGTGGTCAGCCGCTGGGGGCCGCGGCGGGTGCGGTTCTACGAGGTCGCGCCGCGGATGGCGGAGGTGGTGCGGCGGGTGGATGCGGATCCGCGGCTGGCGGGGTTTTGGGCGCAGAGGTTCCCGTTCTTTGACGGGTGGGAGCGGCTGGGGCAGCAGGGGTGAAGGCTTGCGGCGGGTCGCCGCCCGACCTCCCCGGCGAACGCCGGGGCCCAGATTCAGCCTAAGCGGTTGGAGTGTTCGCGATCGGGCGGCGGGGCCAAGCAAGGCTGCTCGTGGGTTCGATCTGGGCCCCGGCGTTCGCCGGGGAGGTCGGAAGTTGGGGGCGCTGCCCACGGCACATTCTTGCCCCGCCAGACGTCCCAGCCCGCCCCCGCCGCAACCCCATCCTCCAAACCACCCTTTACGCCGCCCAGCTTCGCCGCTAAGAACCCCGCCGATGCAGTTTCGCGCCACCACGATTATTACCCCGAAAACGACCCGCCTCGGCGGGGCGTGGTCGGGTGTGTGCGCGAACTAGCGAGCATCCCACCAGCCCCGCCGATGCGCGGGGCCGGCTCTCACTTCACGAGATCTGACACGCCCGCGCCTCCGCACTTTCAGGAGACGTAGACCCGTGAGCTTCAAGTTTTCCCGAGCCAACCCGCCCCGCGTCGGCGTCGTCGGCGCCACCGGCCTGGTCGGCGGCATGATGCGCGAGCTGCTGGCCGAGCGGGACTTCCCGCTGGCCGAGCTTCGCCTGTTCGCCTCGGCCCGTTCGGCCGGGACCAAGGTCGACTTCAAGGGAACGCAGGTCGTGGTCGAGGACGCCTCGACCGCCGACTTCGCCGGCCTGGACATCGTGTTCTTCTCGGCCGGCGGCGGCACGTCGCTGGAACTGGCCCCGCGCGCGGCGGCGGCCGGGGCGGTGGTGATCGACAACTCGTCGGCCTGGCGCTCGGACCCCGACGTGCCGCTGGTGGTGGCCGAGGTCAATCCGCACGCCCTGGCCAACATTCCCAAGGGCATCGTCGCCAACCCCAACTGCACCACCATGGCCGCCATGCCGGTGCTGAAGCCCCTGCACGATCGCGCCGGCCTGAAGCGCCTGACCGTCAGCACCTACCAGGCCGCGTCGGGCGCCGGGGTGGCGGGCATCGACGTGCTGGCCAGCCAGCTTCGCGCGGGCGGCGCCGGCGACCTGGACGGCCTGGCCCAGTCGCCCGACGCCGCGCCCCTGCCCGCCCCGGTCAAGTGGGCCGTGCCCTTGGCCTACAACGTCGTGCCGTTGAACTATGTCGTGGTCGAGGACGGCTACACCGAGGAAGAGGTCAAGCTGCGCGACGAGAGCCGCAAGATCCTCGAGATCCCCGGCCTGCCGGTCTCCGGCACCTGCGTCCGCGTGCCGGTGTTCACCGGTCACTCGCTGTCGATCAACGCCGAGTTCGAGCGCCCGATCTCGGTCGCCGAGGCTGCGGCCCTGCTGGCCGCCGCGCCGGGCGTGGTGCTGGAGGAGGTCCCCAACCCGCTAGCGGCGACCGGCCAGGATCCGGTGTTCGTCGGCCGGCTGCGGCCTGATCCGACGGTGGCGCATGGCCTGGCGCTGTTCGTCGTCGGCGACAACCTGCGCAAGGGCGCGGCGCTGAACGCGGTGCAGATCGCCGAGGTGATGCTGGGGGATTAGCGCTCAAAAATCCATGTCATCCCGGCCGCAGCGAAGCGGAGAGCCGGGACCGCCGGAAGCGCCAAGCTTGCCGCGGTCCCGGCTCGGCGCGCTACGCGCTTGGCCGGGATGACAGTTTATACGGACCGCCCCATCGGCCAGTCCACATCGACCTCCGCCGCCAGGAAGTCGATGAACGCCCGCACTCGGGCCGGCAGCGGCCCCGCATGTCCCACATAGACGGCGCTGATCGTTTCGACGTCGCCGGAATTGAACGCCTCCAGCACCGGGACCAGCCGACCGGCGGCGATGTCGCCCGCGATGTGGAACATCGACAGCCGGGTGATCCCCTGCCCCGCCATGGCCAGCCGAGCCGCGCTCTCGCCATCGCCGACCATGGCCCGGCCGTGGGCGGGGTAGAAGACGCGCTCGCCGCCCAGCTTGAACGGCCACTCGTCGCAATGGCGGGCGAAGTTGAACACCACCAGGTCGTGGGCCGCCAGATCGTCGGGATGCTCCGGCGTCCCGCGCCGCGCCAGATAGTCGGGCGAGGCGACCAGGGCCATGCGGCTGTCGCCCAGCTTTTTCGCCACCAGCTGCGAGGGCCGCAGCGGCCCGACCCGGATGGCCAGCTCTGCTCGCTCGTCCAGGAGGTCGATCACCTGATCGGTCAGGGTGACGTCGACCTGCACCTGCGGGTGCTGCTCCATGAACTTAGGGACCAGCGGCAGCAGATGGTGCAGGCCGAACGGCACATTGGAATTGATCCGCAACCGCCCGCGCGGCACGGCGCAGGCGCTGACCGCCCGCTCGGCCTCGTCCAGGTCGGCCAGCACCCGCAAGGCGCGCTCGTGGAAGGTCAGGCCCTCGGCGGTCAGCTGCAGCTTGCGGGTCGAGCGGTTGACCAGCCGCGAGCCCAGCCGGGCCTCCAGCCGCGCCACCAGCTTGCTGACCGCCGACGGGGTCATCGACAGGGCTCTGGCGGCGGCGGTGAAGCCGCCCTCCTCGACCACCCGGGCGAAGACCTCCATCTCGCCGGAGCGATTGATGTCCGCGCGCGCCATCGTGCCCCCAAGTCACAAGTGAAGTTCCTGAACGCAATCTAATTCATCGAAGGCCAAGGCGCCATCTGACGGCTCGAACAGAACCACGAGAGCCGCCATGCCCCTCGCCCTCTACGCCCTGACCGTCGGCGCCTTCGGGATCGGCGTCACCGAATTCGTGATCATGGGCCTGCTGATCCAGGTCGCCGCCGACCTCCGCGTCTCGATCCCCACCGCCGGCCTGCTGATGACCGGCTACGCCCTGGGCGTGTTCGTCGGCGCGCCGATCCTCACCATCCTGACCCGCCGCCTGCCGCGCAAGACCACCCTGCTGGTGCTGATGGCGATCTTCACCCTCGGCAATGTCCTGGCCGCCATCGCCCCGACCTACGGGATCCTGATGGGCGCGCGGCTGGTCACGGCCCTGGCCCACGGCACCTTCTTCGGGGTCGGCTCGCTGGTCGCCGTCTCGCTCGTGCCACCGGAACGCAAGGCCTCGGCGATCTCGATCATGTTCACCGGCCTGACCCTGGCCACTCTGCTGGGCGTGCCGTTCGGCGCGTGGCTAGGCCTGGCCTTCGGCTGGCGGGCGGCGTTCTGGGCCGTGGCCGGCGTCGGGGCGGTGGCTTTCGCGGTGCTGGCGGCGCTGGTCCCGCGCGACCGAGAAAAGGTCGAGCCCGCGCCGCTGCGTGAGGAGTTCGCCGTCCTGGCTCGCCCGCAGGTGCAGCTGGGCCTGGCCATGACCGTGCTCGGCTTTGGCGGGGTGTTCGCGGTCTTCACCTACATCCAGCCGATCCTCACCGAGCTGGCCGGCTTCTCGAAGGAAGCCGTCTCGCCGATCCTGCTGGTGTTCGGGGCGGGCCTCGTGGCCGGCAACCTGGCCGGCGGCCGCTGGGCCGACAAGGGGCTGAACGCGGCCCTGGTCGGGACCCTGGTGCTGCTGACCCTGGTCATGGGCGGCTCGGTCTTGGCCTTCCACAGCCAGGTCGGGGCCGTGGCCGCCGCCTTCCTGCTGGGCGCGGCCGCCTTCGCCACCGTCGCCCCGCTGCAGATGCGGGTGCTGAGCCAGGCCGGCGGCGCGGGCCAGGGCCTGGCCTCCAGCCTGAACATCGCCGCCTTCAACCTCGGCAACGCCTTCGGCGCCTGGCTGGGCGGAGCGGTGATCGCCCACGGCCCGGGCCTGTCGGCCGTGCCGCTGATCGCCGCCGCCGTGCCGCTGTCGGCCTTGGGGTTGGCCGTCCTCAGCCTGAGCCTCGAACGCCGCGCCAGCCTCTCGACCGCCTGATCCCTTTCTCCGGGAGATTTCCGATGGAATACCGCACCCTGGGCCGCTCCGGCCTGAAGGTTCCCGCCTTGAGCTTCGGCGCCGGCACGTTCGGCGGCCAGGGGCCGCTGTTCAGCGCCTGGGGCGACACCGACGTCGCCGGCGCCAAGCGCATGGTCGACATCAGCCTGGAAGCCGGCCTCACCCTGTTCGACACCGCCGACGTCTATTCGAACGGCGCGTCGGAGGAGATCCTCGGCGCCGCCCTCGAAGGCCGTCGCGACCAGGCGCTGATCTCGACCAAGCTGGGCCTGCCGATCGGCGATGGCCCGCTGGATGCGGGCTCTTCCCGCCTGCGGCTGACGCGCGGCGTCGAGGCGGCGTTGACGCGCCTGAAGACCGACCGCATCGACTTGCTGCAACTGCACGCCTTCGACGGGACGACGCCGGTCGAGGAGACGCTTGCCGCCCTCGATGATCTCGTGCGAGCCGGCAAGGTGCTGTACGTCGGGGCCTCCAACTTCGCCGGCTGGGAGCTGATGAAGTCGCTGGCCGCCGCCGACCGTCACGGCTGGCCGCGCTACGTCGCCCACCAGGCCTATTATTCGCTGGTCGGCCGCGACTACGAGTGGGAGCTGATGCCGCTGGCCGCCGACCAGGGCGTCGGGGCCATGATCTGGAGCCCGCTGGGCTGGGGCCGCTTGACCGGCAAGATCCGCCGCGGCCAGCCCCTGCCCGAAACGAGCCGCCTGCACGAGACCGCCGACATGGGGCCGCCCGTCGACGACGAGCGGCTCTACCGCGTGGTCGACGCCTTGGACGAGATCGCCGCCGAGACCGAGAAGACCGTCCCGCAGGTCGCCATCAACTGGCTGCTGCGCCGCCCGACCGTCTCCAGCGTCATCATCGGCGCGCGGACCGAGGAACAGCTGCGCCAGAACCTCGGCGCGGTCGGGTGGAGCCTCACCCCGGAACAGGTCGCGCGCCTGGACGCCGCCAGCGCGGTCACACCGGCCTATCCCTACTATCCGTACTGGCGCGAGGGCGGCTTCCGGCGGGTCAATCCGCCGCTGGTCTGACGTCGGGCATGGGCCGGCGCGAGCCTTGCTGCTAAGCACCGCCCCATGCTGACCGATCCGTTCTTCTACGCCGTGGCCATTCCGGCCGTGATCCTGCTGGGCCTGGCCAAGGGCGGGTTCGCCGGGATCGGGGTGGTGGCGGTGCCGTTGATGGCCCTGGCCGTGTCGCCGGTGATGGCGGCCTCGATCACCCTGCCGATCCTGCTGGTCCAGGACGTGGTCAGCGTCTGGTCGTTCCGGAAGAGCTGGGACAAGGGCCTGCTGATCCTGATGCTGCCGGCGGCGGCGGTGGGGATCTTCCTGGGCTGGGCCCTGGCGGCCTTCGTCAAGGAGGCGGCGGTCGAGCTGGCCGTGGGCGCGATCTCGGTGGTCTTCGCCCTGCAGCGCCTGTGGGCCGAGCGCGCGGTCAAGGCGGCCGCGCAGGTCGAAGCCACGCCGGGGCGACCCTGGCTGGGCGCCCTGTGCGGCGCGGCGGCCGGCTTCACCAGCCAGATCGCCCACGCCGGCGGCCCACCGTTCCAGATCTACGTCCTCCCCCGTCGCCTGGCGCGGGATACGTTCATCGGCACCAGCGCCATCTTCTTCGCGGTCGTGAACTGGATGAAGGTGCCGGCCTATGTCGCCCTGGGCCAGTTCACGCCCAAGGTGCTGGCCACCGCCGGCGTCCTGCTGCCCCTGGCGATCGCCTCGACCTGGGCCGGCGTCTGGCTGGTGCGCCGCGTACCGGCCGAGGGCTTCTACAAGGTCATCTACGTGCTGCTGGTCGCCGTCGGCGGCAAGCTGGTGTTCGACGGCGCGCGAGGTCTGTTCTTTTAGGCGGCGAGGCCTCCAGGAAGTCGTTTTCTGCCCCATCGTGTCGCCAACGCCCTTTCGCGGCCACGATGATCGCCGTTTATATGTCACGGAACCGTCCTACGGTTCGGACGTAGTTGCCATACGAATGGGCGGGCCATGACTGCGAGCTCCACCACCGACATCGTCGTCGCTCCGACCTCAGAGGACGCGACGCCAGAGGTCGCCACGCACTATCCCACGCCAGCCGCCAAGTGCGCCGATCTGGTGGTGCATCTGGCCGGCCTGGCCTGCGCCCTGCTGGGCGGCGGGATCCTGCTGGGCCTGGCCTTCGGCATGGGCGACCTCAAGCAGGTGGCGGCGGTCAGCGTCTATACCGTGGGCCTGATCCTGATGCTGTCGCTGTCGACGGCCTACAACTTCGCCAAGGCCCGCTGGCGGCCGCTGCTGCGCCGCTTCGACCACGCCGGCATCTTCGTGATGATCGCCGCGTCCTACACCCCCTTCACCACCCAGAACCTGCACGGCTGGTGGGCGATCGGCATGACCACGGCGGTCTGGACGGTGGCCGGGATCGGTGTGGCGGCCAAGCTGTTCCTGCCCGGCCTGGACAAGCGCTTCTGGGTCGGCCTGTACCTGGCACTCGGTTGGCTGGTGCTGGTCGCCATCAAGCCGATGATCGACGGCCTGTCCTGGGTGGCCCTGCTGCTCTTGGCCATCGGCGGCCTGGTCTATTCCACCGGAACCATCTTCTACCTGATGCGTCGCCTGAAGTTCCGCCGCGCCATCTGGCACGGCCATGTCATCGGCGGCGCCGGCCTGCACTACGCGGCCGTGCTGGTGGGCGTGGTGCTGGCCGGCGCCCGATAGTCAGTGGATTTGGAGACGGTCGTTGGACAGGGATCCCACCGGGAAGATCAACCTTCAGGGCTTCTTCAAGGACTGGAAAACCAATGATCCGCTGCGCGGCAAGCGATTGCCGACGCCGCCGTCCGATCGCCAGGTCCAGGCCTCGGGCTTTCCCGGCGTTCGACTGACCGTCGACCAGGCCGACGACGCCCTGCGCCAGGCCGCCGACCGCCTGGCGCCGCTGCGCTCGCTGATCGGCCGCGACGAGTTCAACATCCTGGCCCTCTCCGGCGGCGCGGCTGGCGGCGCCTATGGCGCGGGCGTGCTGGCGGGCCTGTCCAAGTCCGGACGCCGACCCGACTTCGCCATCGTCACCGGGGTCAGCACCGGGGCCCTGAGCGCGCCGATGGCCTTCCTAGGCTCGGCCTGGGACGACCGGCTGACCGACGCCTATGTCGGCGGCCACGCCACCGAGCTGCTCAGCCTGCGCCGCCTGGCGCCCGCCCTGGGCCCCAGCATCTTCAAGGGCGAGTCGCTGGACGCCCTGGTCGAGACCTTCGTCGACCAGGAGATGGTCGAGGCCGTCGCCGTCGAGCACGCCAAGGGCCGCCGCCTGCTGATCGCCACCACCAATCTCGACAGCCAGCGCGCCGTGGTCTGGGACCTGGGCGAGATCGCCACCCATGGCGGCGACGAAGCCTTGAAGCTGTTCCGCACCCTGCTGGTGGCCTCCGCCTCGGTGCCGGGCATCTTTCCGCCCAAGCTGATCGACGTCCAGGCCAACGACCAGGCCTATCAGGAGATGCACGTCGACGGCGGCGTGGCCGCGCCGCTGTTCCTGATGCCCGACGCCCTGCTGCACTGGCGCAACCTCGGGCCCCGCTTCCGGCGCGGCCGTGTGCACGTGATCGTCAACACGGTGCTGGATCCCTCGACCCAGTCGACGCCGCCGGGCGTGGCCTCGATCATGAGCCGCAGCTTCGACACCATGCTGCGGTTCTCCTATCGACAAGCCTTGAGCCTGGCCGCCGGCTTCTGCTCGCGCCACAACCTGCCGCTCAGCGTGGCCTCGATCCCCAACGCCTTCGAGGGCATGAACCTGCTGAAGTTCGAGACCGACCTGATGCGCCGGATCTACGACGCCGGCTTCGAGCAGGCGGTCGAGGGCTCGGTCTGGACCAGCGCGGTCGAGGAACAGAGCCTGTGGCGCGGCCTGTTCAAGAAGCCGCTATCGGCCTCGTCGACTGTGGGGACGGGCGTGATGATCCGCGAGGAACCGAACCTCGAGGCGCCGCTGGAGCCTTGAACCGGCCCGTCGGCGGGTCTTCGCCGTGGTGAACGCGCCGAGCCCGGAACAAGCTTAGCCGCCGATCGTTCTAGCCAAGATTCACACCGATCGCCTATGCGCCAAGCGCCTTGGGCGTTTTGAAAGCTTGGCTGATGGCCGACCTGTTTCGACGCCGTTTCCTCGACCTGCTTTGCTCCATTTACATCTACAACGAGCATCGCGGCTACACGGCCATCGATCGCATGCTGAAGGCGATCCGATCGAGCTGGCCGGACGATCACGCCCTGATCGCCCTGGTCGAGAAACACCGCGCGGACGAGCACAAGCACTACCTGATGTTTCGTCGCTGGTTCGAGCGACGCGGCGACATGCCGTTCGACCTCGATCGCGCCTGCGGTCATATCGACCGGTTCGTCGAGATCGCGTTCGGATCGCCGATCGACGACCTCGCCCCCTCGCTGATCGGTCGCGACGATCTCTTCGAGCGCCTATGCCGGGTCATTTCCCTGACCGAGAAACGGGGCTACCGGCAGGTCGAGGTCCTGCTGCGCAACCGGACCGTTCTCGCCGACAGCATGCTGACCAAGATCTTCCGCGTCATCGAGCAGGACGAACCCAGCCATTGGGCTCCCTATGACGGCTGGCTGATCGACCATGGGCGACGGCAAGCCAACTGGCGCGAGCGCGCTATCGACAGCTTCGTCCACGGCGAGTTGCTGGCCCTGAAGCTGCCGGTCCTGTTCCTGTCGCCGGCCCTTTCGCGTCGGACCACGTGGCCGGACGCGCACGACGAGGCGCAAGGGCCCGAACCCGCGCGGGCGGCCGCCTGAGCGCGGCGGCCTGGCGGGCGCTAGGCCTTCTTCAGATGCCGCGCGCGCAGCTTGTCGACGTTCGGCGGATCGGCGCGGAAATCCGAGGCCAGGCCCAGGCGGGCGTTGCACGACGGGCAGCGGACCGAGTCCTCGTCGGCCAGATCGGCCGGCGGGTCGAAGCGCGTGCCGCACGGCTTGCACTTCCAGTCGCCCACGGCCGGAGGCGGCGGCGGTGGAGGCGGGGGCGCGGCGTGAGGCGTGAACACGGTGCGCCCGGCGGGTTTGACCATGCGCTCGAGCGGCGGCGGGCCACCAGGGGCGGCGACGCCGCTCTTGAGGCTCAGGGTCTTGCGGCGCGGGGGCTCGCTCTCGCTCATGACATCGCTGGCGGCTGTGGATGGAAACCGGCTAGCTGCATGAAAGCGGCCGGAAACACAAGCTCAATAGGGTGAAATGGCCCTACCAGTGCGGCTTCAGGCTGAACGACAGGGCCACGACGTCGTCCTTCTGGGTGGCGAGGCCCATGATGCCCTCCTTGGCCCGGATCTCGCGGTGGATGTAGCCCAGCGAAGCCTGCATCGGGCCGCGCCGCCAGGCCACGCCGGCCTGGCTGTCGCCGATCAGACGGCTGGTGACGTCCTGCGAGAGGCCCGCGCGGGTCCAGTCGCCGTTCTGGCCACGCAGCATGTTCAGGCCCACGGCCCGGCCGCTGGCGGCGGCGAAGATGTACCAGCGCCCGCGGTCGCCGAAGGCCTCGTCGCCTTCGCGCACGCCCAGGGCGTCGTTCACCCGGTCGCCCATGTTCTTCTTCTTGCCCAGGCGCACGGTGGCGCCGGCCTCGGCCGAACCGCCGGCTCCGCCGAAACCCACGCCGGCGTGCGGCGTGACGTCGAGGGCGAAGGTGCGGCCCTTCAGCGACACGGCCGCGGGCCAGCCCCGGGTCACGGTGACGTCGACGTCCTGCAGCTCGTAGGCGTCGGCGTCCGGGCGGACCAGGGTCAGGGGCGCGACGGCGGCGGTCTTGGCGACCCCGGCCATGGTGACGCGGACGGAGTCGATCGGACCGCCGGCCTGCGCCTGGCGGGTGAAGGCGTTCGAGCGCCAGGTCACCGGCCCGGCCCCGTCGTAATAGCGGTCGGTGTCGAGGATGCGGACGTCGCCGCCCGCGGCGGCGGCGGATGATACGGCGAAGCCGCCCTGCAGCTCGCCCTCGGCTCCGTCGACATCGCGGGCCGTGAAGCCGGTGGCGCTGGACGAGAGGTCCAGCGGACGGGCTGTCTCGGACTTAACCTTGAAGGAAATCTGGGCCGGGGCCTTGTCGGCTGTCGGGGCGGCCCTATCTGTCGCCTTGACGCTCTTGCCGACCTTCTGGGCCGCGCAGGCCGAGGTCGCATGCCCGGCGACCACGGCCACCAGCACGGCCATAAGGCAGAAGACGGTTCGCTCCCCAGCGGTCCGCATCGCGGATTCCCCAATCCAATGGAGGTCCAGCCTACGCCCTTCGCGCCGACTGTCTACGGCGACGAATGCGCACATGGTGAACCGCCGGAAACCTTGACGGTTCCTCCGCGAACGCGAAACGGCGGCGTGATCGCTCACGCCGCCGTTCGTTTGTCACCGACTTGCCGGGATTATGGGCAGGCCAATCCTATTGACAGGCGAGGCACTCGTCGTAGTCGGTCTTGGCCGGGGCGTCGAAGCCGCCGACCAGCTCGGCCTTTTCGCCGGCGCCGGCATAGGCCGCGCGCTGAACCGACTTGGAGCGCAGGTAGTAGAGGCTCTTCACGCCGCGTTCCCAGGCCTGCCAGTGCAGCATGTGCAGGTCCCACTTGTCGACGTCGCCGGCCAGGAAGATGTTCACCGACTGGCTCTGGCAGATTTCCGGCGTGCGGTCGGCGGCCAGCTCGACCACCCAGCGCTGGTCCAGCTCGAAGGCGGTCTTGAAGACGTCCTTGTCGTCCTGGCTCAGGAAGTCCAGGTGCTGGACCGAGCCTTCGTGCTCCAGGATCGAGCCCCACACCGCGTCGGTGTTCTGGCCCTTCTCCTCGAGCAGCTTCTCCAGATAGGGGTTCTTCACCGCGAACGAGCCCGACAGGGTCTTGTGGGTGTAGATATTGGCCGGGATCGGCTCAATGCCCGCCGAGGTGCCGCCGCAGATGATCGAGATCGAGGCGGTCGGGGCGATGGCCAGCTTGTGCGAGAAGCGCTCCTTGGAGCCGCGGTCGGCGGCGTCCGGGCACGGGCCCTTCTCCTCGCCCAGGGCGATCGAGGCCTTGTCGGCTTCGCGGCGCAGGTGCTTGAACATCCGCATGTTCCAGCTCTTGGCCAGGGCGCTTTCGAACGGCACGTTCTGGCTCTGCAGGAAGCTGTGGAAGCCCATCAGGCCCAGGCCCACCGAGCGCTCGCGCATGGCGGCGTAGGCGGCCGTCGCGGCCGCGTCGGGCGCGCGGTCGATGAAGTCCTGCAGGACGTTGTCGAGGAAGCGCATGACGTCCTCGATGAACGTCGGATGGTCGCGCCATTCCAGGAAGGTCTCGGCATTGACCGACGACAGGCAGCAGACGGCCGTGCGGTCGTTGCCCAGGTGGTCGCGGCCGGTGTGCAGCATGATCTCGCTGCACAGGTTCGACTGGCGGACGCTGAGGCCCAGCTCGCGCTGGTGGCTCGGCATGGCGCGGTTCACGGTGTCGGAGAAGATCAGATAGGGCTCGCCGGTCTGCAGGCGCAGCTCCAGGATCTTCTGCCACAGGGCGCGGGCGTCGACCTCGCGCAGCACTTCCTGGGTCTTCGGCGAGCGCAGGCCGAACTTGGTGCCGTCGCGCACGGCGAACATGAACTCGTCGGTGATGTTCAGGCCGTGGTGGAGGTTCAGGGACTTGCGGTTGAAATCGCCCGACGGCTTGCGGATCTCGAGGAACTCCTCGATTTCCGGATGGTGCACGTCGAGATAGACGGCGGCCGAGCCGCGACGCAGCGAACCCTGCGAGATGGCCAGCGTCAGGCTGTCCATCACGCGAATGAAGGGGATGATGCCCGAGGTTTGGCCCTGGCCCTTGACCTTCTCGCCGATCGACCGGACGCCGCCCCAGTAGGTGCCGATGCCGCCGCCGTTGGCCGCCAACCAGACGTTCTCGTTCCAGACGTTGAGGATGCCGTCCAGGCTGTCGCTGACGGCGTTCAGGAAGCAGCTGATCGGCAGGCCGCGGTCGGCGCCGCCGTTCGACAGCACCGGAGTGGCCGGCATGAACCACAGGCGGCTCATATAGTCGTAGACGCGCTGGGCGTGCTCGGCGTCGTCGGCGAAGGCCGTCGACACGCGGGCGAACATGTCCTGGTATGACTCGCCCGGCAGCAGGTAGCGGTCTTCCAGGGTGGTCTTGCCGAAATCGGTCAGCAGGGCGTCGCGCGAGCGGTCCACCTGGACCTTCTGCACCAGCGCCAGCTGCGGGCGCTTGGCGGGCTTGATCGCCGCGAGCCGAGCCTCGCTCCGGGTGTTCGTCTTCGCCGCTTCACTGCCGTTCATGACCAAAATCCATGCTCAATCAGCGTGTTCCGGTGAAGGGGATAGTCCCAACCAGCCGCTATATCTTGTGGCTGAGGAGCCCCCTCAACCCACATATGGGGCCACAGTGGCTAATGACTCGTCAACGCCCCCGCCTTGAGTTTTTCGTTAACAAGCTGTGAACGCACCGAACTTGTGAGGCAGGATCAAGGGGTTGCCTCACCGAACTTTTTTCACCCGCGACAGACCGCCGCAAGGCGCCCCGAGACATCCGCCCCCGGACAACGTCGTTCGTTAACAGGCTGGTCACAAGGGATGGTGGCCGGCTGTAGATAGGACCGCCAGGGCGGGTCCCAGCGCCGCCGTGAGGGAACGCCCGGAAACCGGGGCTTCCGGCCACCATACCCTGTCGGCGTGACGTTTTCGAACGACGCGATGGCGCCCGACAAAGGAAACGCGCGGACAAAAAGAAAGGGCCCGGCGTTTCCGCCGGGCCCTCCCGATAGGCAGTCGATTCGATCTTAGAAGTTGATCGAGATCGTCGAACGACGGTTCAGCGGTTCCTTGACGCCATCGCCAGTAGCGACGGCCGGAGCGCTTTCACCCTTCCAGTCGACGCCGAGGACGGCGGCCGGGACACCTTGCGAGACCAGGGCGTCAGCCACGGCCTTGGCGCGGCGTTCCGAGAGCTTGGCGTTGTACTTCGGCGAACCCGACGTATCGGTGTGGCCGACCACGACGATCTTGGTCGCGTGACCGTCGCTGGAGTACTTCGCGGCTTCCGTGACCACCGATTGGGCTTCCGGCGTCAGGACCGATTGGTCGAACGGGAAGTACACGATGAACTCGCGGGCCTCGTACTGCGGCGGCGGCGGAGGCGGCGGCGGCGGGGGAGGCGGCGGAGGCGGAGGCGGCGGGGGAGGCGGCGGCGGCGGGGGCGGCGGCGGCGGAGGCGGCGACGCGAACGAGTAGCGCAGACCCACGGTCAGCGACTGATCGCGATACTGGCCTTCGAAGCTGCCGGGTTGCAGCAGGCCCGAGCCGGTCGACTGGAACGCATGTTCCGCGCCGGTGATGTAGCGGTAGGTGAAATCGATCTTCAGCTTGTCGGTCGCCTTGATCGACGCGCCGGCGATAGCTTGCCAAGCGACGGCGAGATCGTCGTCGTCGACGGTCAGGTTCTGAATAGCCGTGTTGGCCGTGGTGACCGCGCCGACGCCGCTGAACTGACCCAGGGTCTTGACGTCCAGACGGTTGATGCCGACACCGGCGCCGAGGAACGGGTTCAGCCAGGAATCCGGAGCGAAGTCATAGATGACGTTCGCCATCAGGCTCCACGAGTCGATCGAACCATCCGGCGAACCGCAGGTCTGGGCCGACGACGTACGGGTCACGCCCGGGGTGCAGAGGCCGATCGGCTGAGCGCGAACGGCGCTGCCGTGGACGCTGTCGAGATCGCCGGGGCGATAGCCGCCTTCGACTTCAGCGCGCCAATGCGGGTTGAACTGGTAGCCGAGACGGACAAAGCCGGTCCAGTCGTTCTGCGACTTCCAGGCCCAGTGATAGTGGGCGCCGTCCGGAGCGTTCGCGTCCGATTCCGTCTTGAGGCTTTGCGGCCAGTGATAGCCGAGGTCGACCGCGCCGTACCAGCCGGTCTCTTGGGCCGAAACGCCCGACGCGGCGAACACCGCGACCAGAGCAGCTCCCGCCAGGAGGTTGAGTTTCATCGTTGAAGAGCCCTCTATTGCCCTGCCCAGGCCGGAGTCCGACCGAGCGCTGTTATACCAAGGCGAACGCCACGGGAAAGTGTCAGCAAAGACACACTCGTCAGGTTTCGCCCCCTGCCCATTGCTCAGGAAAGCTAAACAAGACCGCCCCTCAGAATCAACTGCCGAGCGCGCCCGCCAACTTCCACGGAAGATGAGCGTCAGCGTTGCTGGGTTCGCACGTGAACCGTTTGCACGCAAGGGCTTGCGGCCAGGAAATGGTCAAGCATTCGCAGATCGTCGCCGAAAATCCGCACCTTTTGACATGATCCGTCAGGTCATCGACCAACCTGGTCCAGCTTTGCCCCTAATCCAGGGTGGTTCGATAGCGCGCCATCGCCAGGCCCGAGATCGCGACGACGAACAGTCCGAGCGCGGATAGACTTGACCATAGGGCCGTCACGTCCAGTCCTTTCAGCAGGGCGCCGCGGACGATGCGGAGGAAGTGCGTCACCGGGATCACCGTGCCCAGGGCCTGGGCCCAGGCCGGCATGCCGCGGAACGGGAACATGAAGCCAGACAGCAGGATCGAAGGCATGATGTAGAAGAACGACATCTGCATCGCCTGCAGCTGGGTCCGGGCCACCGTCGAGATCAGGAAGCCCAGGGCCAGCGACCCGATGATGAACAGCAGCACGCCCAGGCAGAGCGCGATCCAGCCGCCGGCCATCGGCACCGTGAACAGGGCCCGGGCCAGCACCAGGATCACGACCGTCTGGATCACGCCCACCGCCACATAGGGCGTCAGCTTGCCGATCATCACCTCGATCGGGCGAGCGGGCGTGGCCAGCAGACTCTCCATGGTGCCGCGCTCGTACTCGCGGGTGACGCCCAACGACGTCATCATCACCAAGGTCATCGACAGGATCACGCCCAGCAGGCCCGGCACGATATTGTACGAGGTGATGGCCTCGGGATTGTAGCGGCGGTGGATCACCACCTCGAACGGATCGCCGTTTGGCTTCGCAACGGCCCCCACGAGATCCCGCGTCAGCGCCGTGCGCGGCAGGCTGGCCAGGGCCGCGATCGCGCCGCCGGTCGCGGCGGGGTCGGAGGCGTCGGCCTCGACCAGGATCTGGGCCTGGTCGCCGCGCACCACCCGGCGGGTGAAGTCGGCGGGGATGGTCAGGGCGAACTGCACCTCGCCCCGGGCCACGGCTTCGTCCAGCTCGGCCGGCGAGGCCGCCGTACGGACGATCTCGAAATAGCCGCTGTTGACCAGGGCCGACAGGGTCGAGCGCGCCATCGGCCCTTGATCCTGCACCAGCACCGCCGTCGGCAGGTCGCGCGGGTCGTTGTTGATCGCGTAGCCGAACAGCATCAGCTGCACGATCGGCATGACCAGGATCATGGCGTAGGTCAACCGGTCGCGGGTGAGCTGGATGAACTCCTTGATCAGCACCGCCAGGATGCGCGCGCCGGACAGGCCCTTGGCGGATCCGCTCATTGGAAGTTGTCCGACGACTGGCCCATCAGCCGGATGAACACGTCCTCCAGCGTCGGCTTGACCTCTGTCCATTCCAGCGGCGGATGGCGGTAAGGCGTGATGGCGGCTTCCAGCGCGGCGCGGTCGGTCCCGCTGACGTGCAGGGCGGCGCCGAACGGGGCGGCCATGATCACGCCGGGCGCCTTGGCGAGGTCGCGGGCCAGGCGGTCGGCCCCTTGGCCCTCCGCACGGAAGGTCACGAGGCCCGACTGTTCGATCACCTCGTCGGCGGTCCCGCGCGCCATCAGCTTGCCATAGGCGATGTAGGCGATGTCGTGGCAGCGCTCGGCCTCGTCCATGTAGTGGGTCGAGACCATGACGGTCAGGCCCTCGGCCGACAGGGCGTGGATCTCGTCCCAGAACTCGCGTCGGGCCTTCGGATCGACGCCGGCCGTGGGTTCGTCCAGCAGCAGCAGCTTCGGCTCGTGCATGATGCTGGCGGCCAGGGCCAGGCGCTGCTTCCAGCCGCCCGACAGGCTGCCGGCCAGCTGCTTCTTGCGCGCGGTCAGGCCCAGGCGGTCCAGGCTGCCCTTCACCCGCTCGCGGCGGCCCGGCAGCTCGTGGACCCGGGCCACGAAGTCGAGGTTCTCCTCGATCGACAGATCCTCGTAGAGCGAGAACTTCTGGGTCATGTAGCCGGTCTGGCGCTTCACCGCCTCGGCATCCTTGCGGAAGTCCAGCCCCAGCACCGCGCCCTCGCCGCTGTCGGGGGTCAGCAGGCCGCACAGCATCCGCAAGGTGGTGGTCTTGCCCGAACCGTTGGGGCCGAGGAAGCCGGTGATCTTGCCCTTCTCGACCTGGATCGACACGTCCTGCACCACGTGGCGTGGGCCGAACGACTTGTTCAGCCCACGGACGTCGACGGCGAGCTCGCTCACCGATCCGCCCCCAGCGGCGTGATGTCGACCGGCTGGCCGGGGGCGAGCGGCGCGCCGCCTTCTGGCCGGGCTTCCACCAGGAACACCAGCCGCTGGCGGGCCTCGCGGCTGTAGATCACCGGCGGGGTGAACTCCGAGCGCGGCGAGACATAGTTGATCCGCGCCGTCCGCTCGGCCCCGCAGCCGTCGCACGCGAAGCGGACCGTCGCGCCGGCGCGATAGCGGGGGACCTCGCCCTCCGGCACGAAGAAGCGCAGGCGAACGCGGTCGTCCGACAGCAGGGCCACCACGGGCTGGTTGGCGGCGGCCCATTCGCCGGGCTGGTAGAAGACGTCCTGCACCCGCGCCGCCGTGGGTGCGCGCGGGCTGATCTGGTCCAGGCGGCTCTGCGCCGCCGCCAGGGTCTCGCGGGCCGAGGCCACGGCGGACTGGGCGGCGTTCACCGCGTCGGGCCGCGCGCCCAAGGTTCCCACGTCCTTGCGGCGGGCGACGGTGGCGGCGTTGGCGCGGGCGGTGTCCAGGGCGGCCTTGACCTGGTCAAGCTTGGCGGGCGCGTAGATGCCCTTGCGCACCAGCGGCGCGACGCGATCGAAGTCGGCCTGGGCCTGCCGGACCTGGGCCTGGGCGGCGGCGCGCTCGGCGTCGTAGACCGCCAGCTCCTGCGGGCGCTGCCCCTTCTCGGCGTCGCGCAGCTGGGCTTCCGCGATCGCCACCTGGGCGGCGGCCTGATCGCGGGCGGCGGTCAGCTGGGCGGCGTCGAGCGCGAACAGCGGCTGCCCCGCCCTCACCCGGTCGCCGCGCTGGACGGCCACGGTGCTGACCAGGCCTGAATTGGAGGCCCCGACATAGAGCGTCTCGCCCTCGACATAGCCCGACAGGCGGTGCGGCCGGTGGGCGTCGGGTCCCAGCAGGCGCCAGCCCAGGAACCCCGCGAGGCCGAGCCCGGCGACCACGGCGACGATGCGGACGGCGGGCTTCATGCGGTCACGTCCTCGCGCGGCGCCAAGCCCGCGAGCACCGCCTCGCCGTGCTGAGCGATCAGATCCCGCAGGTTCAGGGCCGGCGCGCCGACGGGCGTAAAGGTCTCCTGCCAGATCACGCCCATCAGGATCGGTCCCATGATGCTGAACGCTTGCAGGCGCGGGTTGCCCGGGCGGATCTCGCCTCGCCCTTGAGCTCTGTCCAGCGCTCCGCTCAGCGCTGCCAGGGCGCGACTGAC
This sequence comes from Caulobacter sp. Root343, assembly GCF_001425745.1. Lineage (GTDB taxonomy): Bacteria > Pseudomonadota > Alphaproteobacteria > Caulobacterales > Caulobacteraceae > Caulobacter. The sequence goes on from NZ_LMDF01000008.1 coordinate 167,418, forward strand.
CACCTCGTCATGCCAGACGCGCGCCAGTTCCGGGAAGTTTCGCGACTCGCCGATGACCAGCTTGGCCACCGCGCCCAGGCGCGTGGTTTCGATCATCAGGCTGATGCGAACGAACACCATCCTCAGCAGATCGGGGAATGGCGTGGTCGTCTGATCCAGCACCGCTTCGACCACGTCGAGATTGGGCGCCACCGCCTCGCGGACAACGGCGCGGAAGATGTCCTCCTTGGTCTCGAAGTAGAGATAGAGCGCGCCCTTCGAGATCCCGGCCTTGGCGGCGATCTCGTCCAGCTTGGCCGCGGCGAAGCCCCGTTCCGCGAACACCTCGAGCGCCGCCTGGACGATCTCGCCCGGCCGCGCCTCGCTGCGTCGTCGCCACTTGGGGGAACCGGCCTGCATTTTCTGGACTTCCGAAGTAAATGACTTTCGAGTCATATACCGGAGTTATTGCGAACTCAAGCCATCCCAAGCGTCGAGAAAACGCCCTATCCCTCCGCCGTGACCAGCCAGCAGGCCGAGGTCATCGTCGCCAGGCCGTCCTTCGCATAGGGCTCCAGCGCCGCCGCCACCGCTTCGCGGACCTGGCCGCGCACCGTGTCGTCCTCCTGCGCCAGGATCGGGTTCAGCGGCCCGACGCGCAGGCTCATGGTCATCAGCTCGTCGAAGCTCAGCGGACTGGCGACATCCAGCGGCGCGATCTCGATCCCGCGCCAGCCGCTCTCCTCCAGAATCCGGCGCACGCGGTCCGGATCGGCGAAGGCGAAGCGGCCGGGCGCGTCCTTCTCGAACGCCGGCAGGGCCGGCAGGAACGGGGCGGCGGCGCGCAGCGGGACCAGCGCCAGCGGGTTCTCCTCGGGCGCGCGCCAGGCGGCGAAGGCCAGCCTGCCGCTTGGCTTCAGGGCGCGCCGCAGATTGGCGAAGGCCGCCACCGGGTCGGGGAAGAACATCACCCCGAACCGCGAGACGATGGCGTCGAACGGCGTCGCGAACACATGGGTCTGGGCGTCGGCTAGTAGGAACTCGACGCCCTCGATACCCTCCTCACCCGCCCGCCGTCGGGCCAGTTCGACCAGGGCCCCCGAGATGTCGACCCCGACGGCGCGGCCCGTGGGTCCCGTCCGCCAGGCCGCGGCGAAGGTGGTCGCGCCCGAGCCGCAGCCGACGTCCAGCACCCGCTCGCCATTGACCGGGCCGGCGGCCTCGACCACCGCCTCGGCGATCGGCGCCATGATCTTGTCGAGCAAGGCCTGGTGCTCGACCCAGACCCGCCCCGCGCGGTCCCAATAGGCGTTCATGTCCCGGTCGGCGGTCGCGTTCATCGTCATCTCCGTCGTTGCGAGGATCACCCTCGCGGCGCATCCTGCAAGTTCAAGCGCACTTGAGGTCAAGCGGTGTTCGACGTCGACATCTCGGAACTGGCGAAACGCTCCGGCGTGCGGGCCTCGACCCTGCGCTTCTACGAGGAAAAGGGACTGATCGCCTCGATCGGCCGGCGGGGTCTCAAGCGCCTGTTCGCCCCCGAGGTCGCCGACCGCCTGTCGCTGATCGCCCTGGGCCGCGCCTCGGGCTTCTCGCTGGGCGAGATCGCGGAGATGCTGGAGGGCTCAAACCTTCATGGCCCAGACATCGACCGCGACCGCCTGCGCGCCAAGGCGGCCGAACTGGACAAGCGGATCGAACAGCTGACCCGCATGCGCGACGGTCTACGCCACGCGGCCGACTGCAAGGTCCCGGTCCTCACCGATTGCCCGCACTTCCTGCGCATCGTGAAGGTGGCGGGCGCGCGGCGGCGGCGGTATCGGGCGGAGGCGGTTTAGGGCGTCACCAGCCCTCCGGTCGCGGCCCACGATCCTCGGCCGGCGGCGGCGCGTAGCGCTCGGGTTCGCGCTGTTCCTCCCAACGCTCGCGGTCCCGCGCCTCCTGTTCCCAGGCCGCGCGTTCGGCCCGGGCTTCCCGCGCCAGTCGATCCGCCTCCCAACGGCGACGCTCGGCCTGCTCCAACTGGTCGCGCCGCGAAGCCTCGCGTTCCCACCGATCGTCATCGGCCTCGGGCGGCGGCTCCTCCGCCTCGTCCGCCTCGGCGATCTGGACGGGCGCGGCGCGCGGCCTGGACGCGGGACGATCGAACAGCGCCTCGCGCCCGTTGGCCATGGCCCGGGCGGCGTCCGACAAGCCGACATCCAGAGGACCGGCGGTCCTGATCGTCGCTTTCGGCGGCTCGACCAGGCGGATGCGCAGGCCGTCGTCGCCGGCCTTTTCCAACGGCGGCTCCGGGCTGACGAGCGCGGGCCACACGATCGTCGCCACGGCGGCCGTCACGATCCCGGCCGTGGCGACGCCAGCGGCCAAGGTCTTACTGTTCTTGGGCAGGTCCACTTGGGCGCTCCGGACAGAGGCCCCTCGATGGGTATCGGAACGGCGGGACCGAGCGCCGGTTCCGCGCCTATCGCGCCGCGATCGCGGTCATCTCGACGGCGTAGTCGGGATGGGCCAGGCGCGCTTCGACCGTGGCCCGAGCCGGCGGATTTTCGGAATCCACCCAGGCGTCCCACGCCTGGTTCATGGCGTCGAACCCGGCGATGTCGGCCAGGTAGATGGTGACGCTGACCAGCTTGGCCTTGCTGGAGCCCGCTTGGGCCAGGGTGTCGTCCAGCTGGGCCAGCACCTCGCGCGTCTGCTCCAGGACGGATCACCCCTTGGTCTCCTCGGCGACGTGACCCGCCAGGAACACCAGGCCGTTGACGACGACGGCGTCGCTCCAGCGCGCGGCCTTGCCGATGCGTTCGATCACGAGAAACTCCCTATCTCAGGCTGGCGTCGCGCAGCCGGCGACGCCGACCACCTAGGGCGTCGGGACGGTTCAGCACCTTGCGGTACTCGTCGCGACGTTCGTGGATCGAGGCGATGACCAGGCCCATCGGCACGCCGATGTCGACCAGCACGGCCTCGGACAGCTGCAGGCTGGCCTCGATGGTCTCGGGCACGGCGTCGGTGGCGCCCAGCTCGTAGAGGCGAGCGGCGTGGCGGGCGTCGCGGGCGCGAACCACGATCGGCACGTCCGGCCGGGCGCCGCGCGCGGCGGCGACCACCGCCTCAGCCCCCTCGGGCGCGTCCATGGTGATGACCACCGCCCGGGCCGTGGCCAGGCCGCAGCGCTCCAGAAGCTCCAGCCGCGAGGCGTCGCCGTAATAGATGCGACCGCCCTCGCGCCGACCCTGCTCGACGAGGCGGGCATCGCGCTCGACGGCGATCCAGGGCAGGTCGTGGCGGTTCAGCATGCCGCTGACCAGCTTGCCGACCCGCCCGTAGCCGACCACCAGCACCTGTCCGGCGGGCTCGGGGCCGACGCGGTCGGGCGCGCCGACCGGGGCCTCCGCCGTCTGGGGCGCCGCGCCCTTGCGGGCGAGATAGGCGCCCAAGGCCGCCAAGCTCGGGATCAGGAACATGGTCAGGGTCGCCGAGACCAGCACGGCCTGGCCGATCGCCGGCGCGACGACCTTGGCGCTCATGGCGTTGTCGAGCAGCACGAAGGCGAACTCGCCGCCGGCCGCCAGGATCAGGGCCGCCTCCAGCGCCGCCTTGCGGCTCAGGCCCATGATCAGCCCGCCGCCGAACACCAGGATCGCCTTGACGACCAGCAGTCCCAGGGCCGTGGTCAGGATCAAGCCCGGCTGGGCGACCAGCAGCGACAGGTCGAGGCGAATGCCCAGCGACACGAAGAACAGGCTGAGCAGCAGGCCCTTGAACGGCTCGATCTTGACCTCGACCTCGTGTCGGTACTCGGTCTCGGCCAGCAGCACGCCGGCGACGAAGGCGCCCAGCGCCATCGACAGGCCCGACAGGGCGCTGACCATGCCCGCGCCGATGATCACCAGCAGGCAGGCGGCCATGAACATCTCTTCGCTCTTGGCCTTGGCGACGGACTTCAGCATCGGCCGCAGCGCCAGACGCCCGACCAGCACGATCGCGCCCAGGCCGATCGCGGCGGGGGCCAGGGCCAGCAGGTCCTTCAGCTGGAACGACCCTTGGCCGCGTCCGAGAATAGCCAGGGTGATCAGGATCGGGGCGACGGCCAGGTCCTGGAACAGCAGCACCGAGAAGGTGGCGCGCCCGCCTTCCGAATGTAGCCTGCGCCGCTCGGCCAGCACCGGTATGGCGATGGCGGTCGAGGACAGGGTCAGGGCCGCGCCGATGGTCAGGGCTGCCACCGGGCTCTGGCCCATCAGCATGGCCCCCGCGCCCAGGGCCAGCGAGCAGCCGATCACCTGCACCGCGCCCAGCCCGAACACCAGCTTGCGCATCAGGCGCAGGCGCTCCCACGACAGTTCCAGCCCGATCATGAACAGCAGGAACACCACCCCGAACTCGGCCAGCTGGGCGATTTCCTCGGGATTGTCGACGGTGACGTAGTCGAGCCACGGGGCGTAATGGATGAACCGACCCAGGCCGAACGGGCCCAGGATCACCCCGGCCAACAGATAGCCCAGGATCGGATTGATCTTCAGACGCTTGAAGATCGGCGCGACGATGCCGGCGGTCGCCAGGAACAGGACCAGGTCCTTGTAGCTCTCTGGGGATACCTCTTGCGCCACGCGCCCTCCTTGTCCGCCAATCCTAGGTCGGCTGTCCTATCCCGGCTGTTTCAGCCGCACGCCCGCGCCCGCTTCACCGGCGCCGATCAGCGCCACGCCGCCTGCCTCGATCGCGTCGATCAGCAGACGCTCGGTGCTGTGGTGCAGGGCGTGACGCTCGGTCTCGAAGTCCTTGACCGTGCTACGCGACACGCCCGCCCGATCGGCGAGCTCGCCCTGCGACCAGTTGATCAGCCCGCGGGCGGCCCGGCATTGCGCCGGGAGAAGGATCTTTGCGTGCGGCATGAAACACACCTAGGCTTTATCGCCCATATTGGTTGAATACCGCCGAAAGAGGTGACAGTCAAGCCGAGCCATGGCCGTACAGGCCACCGCCCGGGCCGCGACGGGGCGGCCCGGGCGGCGCTCGCTATCGCGCCAAGCTCTCCAGGCGGCCGGCGTCCACCGCCCGCACCGCCTGCTTCAGGTCGTCGATATTGTTCGCCGAGCCGTCCGCCTGGACCGAGAAGCGGTCGGCGATCACCACCGAATATTTCCCGGAGTTCGAGGGGCGGTTCCATTCCTCCGAGGTCAGCCGGCCGTCGATGGTGGCGACCTTCTCGTAGCCGTCGGCCGTCTCTTTGGTGGTGTGCGCGCCCATGCCGGAGGCCAGGGCCGCCATGGCGCCCATCGCGCCCAGGTCGGTGACCTCCAGGCGGAACGAATTGCCGTCCTTCTGATACTCGCCGGTGGCCACGACGATCGAGACGTCGCCCGTGCCGCTGGAATTGGTTTCGACGCTGGACCGCGCATAGCCCGCCACGCTCTCCGGCAGCAGGGCCTTGAGCGCGTCGGGCGACACCGCCTTTCGCGGCTGTTTCGACAGGGCCTCGGCCCGCTCGCCGGCCGCCTGCAGCCGGTCCAGGTCGACCTTCTGGCCGTTGAGCTCGACGGTTCCGCCCATCTTGCCGGCGGGCGAAGCGCCGTGGAAGCCGGCCACGCGGCCGATCGCCATCGAGGTCGCGCCGACGACGATGAACATCACGATGGACACCACGATCGCGACCAGGATCGTCACGATGGCATAGCCCGGCGCCTTGTCGGCCGGAGCCTTCATCACTCGCGGCAGGCCCAGATACAGCAGCCAGCAGCCATAGAGGCCGGCCAGTAGAACGATGACCGCCAGCATTGGCAGGATCTGCAGCACGCCGACCACCCAGCCGGCGGTGCCAGAATAGGCCGCGACCTTGAAGGCCTGCACCCGGTTCTTCTCGGCCCCGAAACTGGGCGCCAGGGCGTCGATCACCGAGCCCAGCACGAAGGTCATCACCAGCGCGCCCAGATAGCCGAGCACCGCCGTGATCACCGCCACGCCCAGAGGGGGCTTGATCGAGATCCCGAGCGCCCCGTGGCCGAACAGCTGGCCGCCGATCAGGCCAGCCACCGCCGGGATCGCGGCGAGGATGCACACATAGCCCGTGAACAGCCCGCCAATCGTGGCGGGCTCCTGTTCGATCTTGTCCCATTCGGACGAGGGCGACAGCAGTATGCCCTTGACCCTCGCCACCAGACCGGTCCCCGCCGATCCACCTTCAACTACCGCCATCCCGCGTCGCGCTCCCTCTGTGAGAATCCAGCGCCCGCCCCGATGGCCTATCTACGCATGGTTCTCGCCAAGGTCGAAACACGGTTTTCCGACAAGGGCCGCGAGACGTCTCAGGAGGCCGGAAAGCCTGATCGGCGCATCAGCCGCTCGTAGGTCGAGCGCCGGATCGGACGTTCGTCGCGCAGGCGGACCCAGGTCGTCTCGCTGATGCCCAGCGTACCCTGCAGATGCTCCTTGGTGATCGCCGGCAGCAGGTCGCGTAGCCGTCGCACCCGTTCGGAATCCACGACGATCATGGTCATGGCGTGGTCGCCTCGACGAGGTCCAACCGCGCCTTCAGCGGATCGGCCACGACCTTCGGCCCCTCGGCGGAGAAGTCGAGGATCTGGTCGGACGCGGCCTCGTAGCGCGGCCAGGCCGGGCCGCCGGGCGCGGTCGGGACGCCGGACTTGGCGAAGCCGATCCAGTAGGCGTGGGCCGCCTTGGCCGCCGCCGCGTCGGCCGGGGTCAGGGCCGCGCCGTAGCGGGCGTCGACGGTGTCGAACACGAACGGGATCTCGGTGGCGTGCGGCGCGCCCCACCATTGCCCGCGCTGGCTCTCGGCGACGTACGAGAACCGGAACTGGTAGACCGGCGCGCCCTGGCCGGACATCACCCGCGCCACGGCCCGGGCCGGCTCGATGAACATGCGGTCGCCCGCCGCCTTCCAGCCATAGACCTTGAGCTCGCCGTCGCCCTTGGGGTCGTACAGGGCCTCGGCCTCGGGCCGGCGCACGCCGAACGGGGCGAAGACCTGGTCGCGGGTTCCGCCGAAGAAGAAGCCGTCGGCGCTGGTCGCGCCGACCATCACCGGCATCTTGCTCCACGCCCCGGCCTGATAGGCTTTCAGCGGCGCGTCGGTCACGATCTTGCCGTCCAGCATCGGCCCGCCGGCCCAGGTCGGCGTGCCGGCGGTGGCCATGTTCAGGCCGTCCACCACGGTTTCGGCCGGCAAGGCGCGCAGGGCGTCCAGCGCCGCCGCGTCGGTTCCCGGAACGCCGGCCTTGGCCGCGAAGGCCAGGCCCGCGGTCTCGGCCGAGCGCTGGCCGGCCGGCGCGGTCAGGGGCAGGGTCGGCAGCAGGCGCGGCCGGCCGCCGCCGGACTCGATGATCGCTTTGTGGAACAGGCCCTTGGCCTGGGGCGCTGTCAGCAGGGCGTGCAGCGACACGCCGCCGGCCGACTCGCCGAACACCGTCACATTGTCCGGATCGCCCCCGAAGGCGGCGGCGTTGTCGCGCACCCACCTCAGGGCCGCGATCTGGTCCATCAGGCCGTAATTGCCCAGCATCCCGCCGTCGGCGCTCGCCGCCGTCAGGGCGGGATGGGCGAAGAAGCCGAAGCGGCCGACCCGGTAGTTGAAGCTGACCAGCACCACGCCGTCGCGGGCGAAGCGGTCGCCAGCATAGACGGCCGGCGAGCTGCCGCCGTTCACGAAGCCGCCGCCGTAGATCCAGACCATGACCGGCCGCTTGGACTTGCCCTTGAGCGCCGCTTCCGGCGTCCAGACATTGGCGTAGAGGCAGTCCTCGGCCGGCTTGACGCCCAGGGGCGCGGCGTCGCCGGGGAACGGGTTCTGCATGCAGTCGGCGCCATAGGCCTTGGCGTCGCGCGGCGCGGTCCAGGCCGTCGGCGGCTGCGGCGCGCGCCAGCGCAGGGCCCCCAGCGGGGGCGCGGCGAACGGCACGCCCTTGAACGCGGCGACGCCCTGGACGGTCTCACCAACCACGGGGCCGAAGGTGGTGGCCACGGTCGGATCGGCGGCCACGGCCTGTCCGGCGCCCACGGTCACGGCGGCGACGAGCGAGGCGATACGGATCATCATCGAGTCTCTCCCGTTCACGGCTTCAGCGTCCGCGCCTTGACCTTGGCCGCGCCCTTCAGGGCGAGATCGGCCGAGGAGGCGCCCACGGCGACCTGATAGTCGCCGCCCGTCAAGCTCCAGCGATTGGCCTTGGCGTCGAAGGCGCCCAGCAGGCGCGGGTCGGCGGTGACGGTGACATGGCGGGTCTCGCCGGGCGCCAGCGCGACCTTCTCGAAGCCGATCAGACGCTGCAGGGCCTTGCCGGCCGCGCCGGTCAGATAGACCTGCGGCGCGTCCTTGCCGGCCCGCGCGCCGGTATTGGCCACGTCGAAGCTGACCGTCAGGGTGTCGCCGCCCGTCACCTTCAGGTTCGAATAGGCGAACCGGGTGTAGGAGAGGCCGTAGCCGAACGGAAACAGCGGCTTCTGGCCGTTCGTGGCGAAGCGGCGGTAGCCGACGTCGGCGCCTTCCGAATAGACGACGTCGAAGCGGGTCTTGTCCGGCAGGCCCAGGCCCGGCAGTTCGGCGCGGGGATATTGGTCGATGGCGACCGGGAAGGTCATCGGCAGGCGGCCCGAGGCGTCGACCTCGCCGAACAGCACGTCGGCGATCGCCTCGCCGCCCTTGGCGCCCGAATACCAGGCCTCGACCACCGCGCCGGCCTGGCCAAGCCAGGGCATCGACACTGGACCGCCGGTCTGCAGCACGACGATCGTATTGGGGTTGGCCGCCGTGACGGCGGCGATCAGGGCGTCCTGGCCGTTGGGCAGCGACAGGTCCGGAGCGTCCTCGCCCTCGCCCATCCACTGGTTGCCGAACACCACGACGATGTCGGCGGCCTTGGCGGCGGCGACGGCGGCGGACACGTAGCGGCCGTCGTCGAAGGTCACCTTGGCGCCCGGCGCGACCTTGCGGATCGCGGCCAGCGGCGAGGAGCCGTTGAAATATTGGCTGCGGAACGGCCCCATCATGCCCTCGCCGCCCAGCGGGACGACGCGCTGGGCGCCGCCCGGCGGCACCACCTGGGACGAGCCGCCGCCCGACAGCACGCCGGCGTCGACGTGGCCGCCGATCACGGCGATGGTCTTGGCGGTCTTGGCCAGCGGCAGAAGGCCCTCGCGGTTCTTCAGCAGCACGATGCCCTCGGCCGCCGCGGCGCGGGCGGTCTGCGCCCCGGCGTCGTAGTCGACGGCCCCGCCCGGCGTCACCGGCTTGTCGAACAGGCCGGCGGCGAACATCGAGCGCAGGATGCGGCGGGCGGCGTCCGACAGGCGCGCGACCGGGACCTCGCCCTTCTCGACGGCGGCCTTCAACGGCTCGCCGAACCAGATCTTGGCGTCCAGCTGCTCGCCCGACTGCTGGTCCAGGCCCTTGACGATGTAGTCGGTGGCGTGGACCGCGCCCCAGTCCGACATCACCCAGCCCTTGTAGCCCCAGTCGCGTTTGAGCACGTCGTTCAGCAGATGCGCGTTGCCGCAGCTCCAGTCGCCGTTGACCAGGTTGTAGGCGCACATGACCGAGCCAGGCTGGCCCTTCTCGACGGCGATCTCGAAGGCCAGCAGGTCGCTCTCGCGGTGGGCGGCCTCGTCGATCACCGAATTGGCGAAGTGGCGGTTGGTCTCCTGGCCGTTCAGCGAGAAGTGCTTGATCGTCGAGACGATCCCCTGGTCCTGGATGCCCTTGATCGACGCCCCGGCCAGGGTGCCGGCCAGCCAGGGATCCTCGCCCAGATATTCGAAGTTTCGGCCGTTGCGCGGGTCGCGCGCCAGGTTCACGCCGCCGGCCAACTGGACATTGAAGCCCTTGGCCCGCGCCTCGCGGCCAACCACCGCGCCGCCTTCGTAGGCCAGCTTGACGTTGAAGGTCGCCGCCAGCGCCTGACCCGACGGCAGGGCCGTCGCGCCGTCGCCCGGACGCACGCCCAGCGGGTTGGTCACGCCCAGGCTGGCGTCGCTTTCCTGCAGCGCCGGCACACCCAGGCGCGGGATGCCGGGAATGTAGCCGGCCGAGCCGATGGCGCCCTCGGGCTTCTTGATGCCGAAGATCGGCATCGACATCGGGCCGTGGACCAGGCCGATGCGCTCGTCCAGCGTCAGCTCCTTCTCCAACAGCGCCGCGCGCTGGTCCGGCGAGAGCTTGGCGTTCATCCAGGGACGATCGGCGGGCGCCTGCGCGTGACCGGCGGTGGCGAAGGCGAGGACAGCGAGGCTCGCGGCGATTTTCAGGGTTCTGGGCAAGGCGGTCGTCCTCAGCAGGCTCAGTAGGTCAGGCCGAAATGGATCGGATAGAGGGGGTCTTTGGAGTCGTGCGGCGCGTCCTCGGCCTGGGCCTCGACGGCGGTCATCGACGAGGGCAGCTCGAACGGCAGCTTGCCGCGTGGCGGAGCGGCGCCGGTCAGGGCGTCGAGGAAGGCGTCGTCGCCGGCCCCGAAGTCGCCGATCAGGGCCGAGACCTTGTCGCGGACATTGGTCAGGATCGCGGGACGGTCGAGATAGACCGCGACGATGGTCGGGACCTTGGCGGACGCGGCCTTGATCGCCTCGTAATCGGCCGCGCCGTCCTTGAACGACAGATCGCCCTCGTGTTGCATGCTGCCGAACATGAAGTTCGGATGCAGGGTCTGGAACGGCGCGGCGGTGCGGACGATCGCCAGCTCGGCCTGGGCCAGGTCCTCGACCGGGACCAGGCCGTGGGCGCGGGCGGCGTCGGGCGATAGGCCCTTCAGCCAGACCTTGCGGCCGGCGGCCTTCAGGGGCAGCAGGCCGTTCCTGTTCTCGAGCAGGGTCAGGGCCGCGCTCTGGGCGGCGCGGCCCTCGGCGGCGAAGGCCTTGGAGCCGACCACCGCCTGGGCGGCCTTCGGGTCGACATAGGGATTCTCGAACAGGCCCTGCTGGAACTTGATCGCCAGGATGCGGCGGGCGGCGGCGTCGATCCGGGCGGGCGCTATCTTGCCGGCCTTGACCGCCGCCACCAGCTCGGCCGTGTCCTCGACGCCGCCGAACTGGTCGAGGCCCGCATTGACGCCCTTGGCGTAGCGATCGACCTTGGCAAGGCTCTCGACGCCCCAGGCGGTGGAGAGGCCGGCGAAGCTGGGCTTCACCCCCGTCGGAAAGCCGTTCAGGCAGGTGTCGCCGCAGTCGTTGGTGATGGCCCAGTCCGACAGCACGATGCCCTTGAAGCCGTGCTTGCCGCGCAACAGGTCGGTCAGCAGCTGCTTGGAGAAGCCGGCGCCGACCTGTTCCAGGCCCAGGTCCTTGAGCACCGCATAGGTCGGCATGACGCCGACCACGCCGGCGGCGAACGCCTCGTCGAACGGCTTGACGTGCAGGTCGAACTGGCCGGCCGGGAACACGGCGTAGCGGCCATAGCTGTTGTGGCCGTCGAAACCCTTGGCCGAGGCGCCGTAGCCGACCCAGTGCTTGACCACGGCCGAGACGCCGCCGGGCGCCAGGCTGGTCTCGCCGCCCTGGAAGCCCTGGACATAGGCCTTGACCATCTTGCCGACCAGGTCCGGGTCTTCGCCGAACGTCCCGCTGATCCGCGACCAGCGCGGTTCGGTGGCCAGGTCGGCCATCGGCGACAGCGCCTGGTGGATGCCGACCGCGCGATATTCCTGGCGGGCGATGTCGCCGAAGCGCCGGACCAGGGCCGGGTCGCCGATCGCGGCCAGGCCCGTGGCCTCGGGCCATTGCGAGAAGCCGCCGCTGGAAACGCTGGCCCCAGCGACGAACTGGAAGTGGTGGCGCGGATCGGTGCTGACGGTGACCGGCACGCCGAGGCGGCCCTGCTCGGCGATCGCCTGCACCGCGTTGTTCTGCTCGGCCAGCCAGGCCGGATCGCCCGACAGCCGGGTGATGAAGGTGGTGACGTGGCGGTCCAGGATCAGGGGCTTGAGCTTGGTGAGGTCATAGCCCTGGCCGCGCCCGGGGACCATGCCGCCGACGGCCGGCAGGGTGCCGTGCATCATCTCGCCGGCCTTCTCCTCCAGCGTCATCCGCGAGACGAGGTCGGCGGCGCGCTGTTCGGGCGCCAGGCGCCAGTCCTCGAACGGCGACAGCCTGCCGTCGCGGTCGAGATCGCGGAACCGCAGGCCATCGACGGCGACGACCTTGCCGTCGCGGACGCCGAGTTCGGGCTGGCTGGCGGCGAGCGCCGAGGAGCCGGCCGCGACCGCGACGGCCGTCGAGAGCAGAAGACGTTGAAGACCGCGCACGCCGAACTCCTGAACGCTGAACAAGAAGCGCCCTCGGCGGCGCAGGGACCGCCGAGGGCGAGGGTCACCGGGGTAGTTAGAAGTTCACCCCCAGCCGCAGGCCGAAGGTGCGCGGCGGCGCGTAGAACTCGCCGTTGCCGTTGGTGGACAGGCCCGTGGTCGAGTTCGGCGACGAGGCGGTGCGGACGTCGTCGTTCTCGATGTTGCGGACATAGCCCTGCAGCGACCACCGGTCGTCGGCGCTGGAATAGGTCAGGCTGACGTCGCTCTTGGTGAAGCTGTCCTGCTTGTTCTGGGCGAAGCCGTGGTACTCGAGGTTCTTGCCGCTCTCGTAGTGGGTCTGGACGCGGCCGACGAGCCGAGCCCCGGATTCCATGGCCCAGGTGTGCTGGTAGCCGACGTTCAGGCTCCATTTCGGAGTCCTGGCCATCCGGCAGCCCGAGAAGTCGGTCGAGCGCGGCGCGGCCAGGGTGAAGTTGGCCTTGAAGCAGGCCGGGACCGCGGCGTTGGCGTTGTTATTGGCGAACGCGTCGCCGAGCGGCAGCACGAAGTCGGTATATTCGGCGTGCAGCCAGCCCAGGGTGGCGTCCAGGCGGTCGTTCTCGGTGACCACCAGGCTGCTCTCGAACTCGACGCCATAGACGCGGGCCTTGTCGGCGTTCAGCGTGACCGTGGCGTTCTGGCCGGCGATCACACCCACCGCCGAGACCTGGAAGTCCTTGTAGTCGTAGAGGAAGGCCGTGGCGTTCAGCTGCAGGCGGTTGGCGAAGAAGCGGTTCTTCACCCCCGCCTCGTACGAGGTGATCTTCTCCGGCTCGTAGGTGTTGGCCCCGACGCCGTCGAAATAGCCGCCGGCCTTATAGCCCGTGGCCATGTTGGCGTAGAGCATCGAGCTGTCGGTCAGGTCGAAGTCGGCGCCGATCTTCCAGTTGGTGGCGTTCCACTTGGCGTCGGCCAGGTTCTTGACCACGACCGAGGTGATGGCCCCGGCCGAGTTGGTCAGGAAGGTGCCGCCGTCGCGGGCCTTGTGGTCCTCGGTGTAGCGCAGGCCGCCGGTCACCCGGAAGCGGTCGGTGACCGCATAGGTCCCTTGGCCGAACGCGGCGATCGACTTGGCCGAAACCTCGGGCTGGATGAACGACAGGTACGAATTGGTCGCCAGGAAGACCCGGAAGTCGACGTTGTTGTCCTCGGTGAAGCGATAGAGGCCGACCACCCACTTCAGGTTCCCGGTGTCGCCGCCCAGGCGCAGTTCGTGCGACCAGGTGGTGTCCTTGCCCTTGAAGAAGTTGGGCGCGCCGGTGCTGGCGTTCTCGCCGTTACGGTCGAGGCGCGAGAAGTTGTAGCCGGTCAGATAGGTCAAGGTGCCGAAGCCGAGATCGAGGTCTGCCTGGGCGTGGGCGCCGAAGAACTTGTTGTTGCGATAGAGGTTGGTGGCGCAGTTGCAGGTCCACGGATCGCTGGTGGCCACGGCCGTGCCGTAGGTCTTGTCGCCGCCGCCGGCCCCGCCCTGGTGCAGATAGTCCGCGCCCAGGTGCAGCGTGAAGTCGTCGCTGGGCTTCCACAGCAGCTGGATGCGGGCCGACTTGTCGTCCTGGTCGTAGCGGTCGTTGCCGCCGGTGCCGGGGCCCTTGTTCAGCGCCTTGACGTAACCGTCGTGGCGCGACTGCTGGAACGCCGCGCGGACCGCGATGGTGTCGCTGACCGGCACGTTGACCATGCCCGAGGTGGTGATGGCGCCGTAATTGCCGACGTCCAGCGAGCCATTGCCCTCATAGGCGAACTTCGGCTGCTTGGTGATCACGTTGATCGCGCCCGCCGTGGCGTTCCGGCCGTACAGCGTGCCCTGCGGACCGCGCAGCACCTCGACCCGGTCGACGTCGTAGAACAGCGCCCCGACCGAGGTGGACCGGGCGATGTAGATACCGTCGATGTGGTAGGCCACCGCCGGGTCGCCGACCTCGGTGGTGTTGGTGCTGCCGATCCCCCGAAGGAAGACCACGGCCGCGCCGGAGCCGCTGGAGCTGATCTGCAGCGCCGGCACCTGGGCCGACAGGTCGACGACCGTCTTGATGCCTTGGGATTCCAGCTTGTCGCCGGTGACGGCCGAGACCGTCAGCGGCGTCTTCTGCAGATTCTCGCTACGGCGCTGGGCGGTGACGACGACTTCGTCCAGCTTCACGACATTGGCGTCCTGGGCCATGGCCATGGGCGCGTGGAAGCTCACGACCGCGAGCGCGGCCGACGCGAACAACAGACTACGCATGTCTTTCCCCTTGTCCTGCTTGGACCCCAGGCACGGCGGCGCGAGCCGGACCGTGACGACGTCCAGTCGGCGTCCGGGTGGACGCCTTGGTTGCGATTCCTCCGGGCCCCTTGTTTCGAGGCCTTCCTGACACCGTCGCCGACCGCTCGATGGCGGCTTACGACAACGTTGTCGTAATCAGACAACACGCTACGACAACGTTGTCTATGACGATTTTATTGACACCGCTGTCGGATGAAACCGATTACAGAGACGAGATATGCGTGTGAGCGACGCACGGGGGAAACATCGTTCCCACTCTTCCCGGTCGCCGAAATTCCGTTCCGATGGAAGCGCTTCCGGCCAGTCCGGATCTACTTGGCGATCAGGTCGACGGCGGGGCGGCGGAGTCCCGGTCCACCAGGTGATAGTCCAGCTGGCGGACGGCCACCCGTCCCCGGAACCGCTCGTCGCCGAAGCCCTCGATCAGCATCTCGACGGCCGCCTCGGCCATTTCGGCGGTCGGCTGATGGACGGTGGTCAGGCGCGGCCAGGCCGACTCGGCGGCCGGCGAGTCGTCGAAGCCGACCACGGAAAGGTCTCGCGGGACCGAGAGGCCGTGCTTGGCCGCGGCCGACAGCACCCCGACCGCCATCTCGTCATTGGCCGCGAAGATCGCGGTGGGCCGCTCGGGCAGGCGCAGCAGCGCCTCGGCGGCGTCGAACCCCGATAGGCTCAGGAACTGGCCCTTGGCGATCCACTCGGGGCGAGGCTCGGCGCCGCGCTCGCGCAGGGCCACGACATAGCCCTCCCGGCGGCGCGCGGCCGAGACGTGCTCGTCGGGACCGTCGATGAAGGCGATCCGGCGATGGCCCATGTCCCACAGCCGCAGGGTCTGCTCCCAAGCCGCCCGGCGGTCGTCCATGAACACGTAGGGCGAGCGCTCGAACTCCCGGTGCGGGGCGATGCGGACATAGGGCAGGCCCGCCGCCTCGATCGCGGCCAGCACCTCGGGGTCGTCGCAGGTGGGCGGGGTCAGCACCACCCCGTCGAAGCGGGCGTCGCGCAGCACGTCGGCGAAGGCCTGGACGCCGCCGACCGCCTCCGGCGGCTGCGCCTGCTCGACCACCAGGTGATAGCCGGCCCGCCGGCAGGCGCGCATCGCGCCGACCTGCACCTCGCCGACATAGTGGTAGGCGCCGACCCGCATGAAGATCACGCCGATCAGGTAGCTGCGCCGGCTGGACAGCGACCGGGCCGAGACGTTGGGGCGGTAGCCGAGCTTCTCGACCAGCTCCTGGACTCGCGCCCGGGTCAGCGCCCCGACGCCTTCCTCGCGATTGATCACCCGCGAAACGGTCTTGATCGACACCCCCGCCTGGCGGGCGATGTCGACGATCGTGACCGGGTCGCCGCGTTCATCCTGCTGCATGCAGCGACACCTAGCCGAAAGGCGATCCGCGCGCGAGACCGGTCGAACCCGATGTCCGTTCGAGAAATCGCGACCTTCGAGAAAAATGCGGGCGCGTGTCGGAAGGGCCCCGCCTCGCGCGTCCTCGGGACAACAAGAGCCGAAGGGAGATGAATGTCCCCCTTCCCCACGTCACCTTCACGCATGCCATCCTGACCGACGCCATGCCCTCGACCGGAGCCCCGCCATGAGCCCCACCATCACCGCCTTCAAAGCCTCGCCCGACCGCGGCCAGGGCTTGGCGCGCGACATGCAGGTCCGCTGGGCGCTGGAGGAAGTCGGCCAGCCGTACGACGTGCGCCTGGTCACGTTCCCCGAAATGAAGGCGCCGGCGCATATGGCGATTCATCCGTTCGGGCAGATCCCTACCTATGAGCAGGGCGATCTGGCGCTGTTCGAATCCGGCGCCATCGTGTTCCACATCGCCCAGCAAGGTCCGGGCCTGCTGCCGGACGACGCCAACGCCCGGGCGCGGGCCCTGACGTGGATGTTCGCCGCCCAGGCCACGATGCAGCCGCCGATCGTCGAGCGCGGCATGGTCTCGATCTTCGAACGCGACAAGCCCTGGTACGAGGCTCGCCTGCCGATGCTGGACCAGGCCGTCCATACCCGGCTGAGCCAGCTTTCCAACTATTTGGGCGACGCCGAATGGCTCGATGGCGAGTTCAGCGCCGGCGACCTGATGATGGTGACGGTGCTGCGCAGATTGACGCCTGCTCTGGGTCTGCTGGAGCAATATCCCAGCCTGATGGCCTATGTCGCCCGCGCCGAGGCGCGGCCCGCCTACCGGCGCGCTTTCGACGCCCAGCTGGCGGTCTTCAACGCCGCGGCCGCGGGCCAGTAACCGCCTTGGCGGCCATGGCCGCCAAGGCCAGCAGCGCCGCGGGCGCGATGGCTAGAAGCCAGACCAGGACGACGGCCGCCAACTGCAGGATGGTGACGAGCACCACCAGCGCCCTGTTCTCCGGTTTCAGGGCGTTCGGGCGTCCCGCGCGGCTAGGCATGGGCCGACATCGTCAGGCTGTGGACGGCGGCCGCGCGGATTTCGAGACCCATGACGCTCCCCGGCTTGGCGGCATGTCACCGGATCGGTGGCGACATGCCGCCCCACCCGCCTGGACGGGGTAGAGCCGGGAGGGGGCGCCGTACTGGTCGCGACGCCCCGTTCCCTTTTCGCGCCCCACCACGCGAGCCCTTCGCAAGCCGTTGCTCAGACAGCCTCCGATAAGGCCTAGTTGCCGCGCGAAGGGCGGCGGAGCAATGTCGGGCCTGTCGCAAGATATGATGACGCCGATCGGCGCGAGGTCTGCGATGCCTTGTGCGGCAAGGGGTTGGTCCGGGACGAGGAAAGCGGAATGAGCATCGAGGCCGGGTCGCCGGCGCCGCTCAAGGTGGTTCTGGTCGAGGACGACACCGCATTCCAGGAGGCGTTCCGCACCGCCCTGGCCGGCGCGGCCGACCTGGCGATGGTGGGTCTCGCGGCCACGGTCGCCGAGGCGCGCGCCCTGCTGGCCGGGCCGCCCGTCGACGTGCTGGTCGTGGACCTGGGCCTGCCCGACGGTTCGGGCGTCGACGTGATCGGCGAGGCCCACGCGCGATGGCCCGGCTGCGCGATCATGGTCGCCACCACCTTCGCCGACGAGCGTCATGTCATCGCCTCGATCGAGGCCGGGGCCAGCGGCTACCTGCTCAAGGACAGCCCCCTGCCGACCATCGCCGAGGACATTCGCGTCCTGCACGGCGGCGGCAGCCCGATCAGTCCCCGCATCGCCCGCCAGGTGCTGATGCGGTTCCGGCCCGACGAGCGGACGCCGGCCGAGGGGGATGTCGAAGGGGACGCCGAGACGGCCGGCAAGAGCGCCATCCCCAGCCTTTCCGAGCGCGAGAAGGAGACGCTGCAGCTGATCACCCGCGGCTTCTCGTTCGAGGAGATCGCCGAGCTGATGGGCGTGTCGCGCAACACGGTCCTGACCTTCGTGCGGCGCATCTACGCCAAGCTTGAGGTGCGTTCGAAGACCGAGGCCGTGTTCGAAGCGCGCGCCTATGGCCTCCTCTAGAGGCGGGGCTCCCGGGCGCTCCGTCACAGCCCGTCCCTGGTTCCCGTGGGCGGCCTGGGCTGTCGCGGCGATCGTCGTCCTTGGCCTGGCATTCGCCGTCCAGTGGCGAGCGAGCGGCGAGCGGCTCACCGCCGCGCGGCTGACCTTCATCGACACCGTGGGCTACCAGTCGCCGCCGGCGGTCAGCCCGCGCGGCGTGGACGGGAGCGGAAGGGCCGTGACGCTTCCGTACGCGCCGCAACCGGAATGGGAGCCCAGCGTCGACGCCTCGCCCCAGCGCATCGCCACCCGGGCCACCTGGTACGCCCTGGCGGTCCCGCCGTTGCCTGACGACGGCCGCCAGCTCTATGTCTATATCCCGCGCTGGAAGTCGGACGGCTCGCTGGCGATCTACGCAGATGGCCGACTGGTCCACCAGTCGCACGCCAATCTGCAATGGAACGGCTCCAACCAGCCGATCTGGTTCGCCCTGCCGCGCACCGACGCCTCGCATCCGCCCCGGACGCTGGACATCCGGTTGCAGCACGTGCGCGGCATCGGCGGCGCGTTCTCGTCGGTCTGGATCGGCAACTACCGGCAGCTGGCCCCGCGCTACTACACGCGGGAGATCTTCCAGGTCGGGTTGCCGGCCTTTTCGGTGATCGCCTTCCTGGCGACCGGGGTCTTCGCCCTGTTCGTCTGGTTCAGCCGGCGGGACGAGCCGATCTACGCGCTGTTCTTCCTGATGTCGGCGGCCTGCTTCCTGCGGATGCTGCACACCTTCGTCGGCGTCCATCCGCTGATCGTCTCCGATGCTTGGTTCGGCTGGATCACGGTCAATTCGCTGTTCTGGATGGGCGTGACGCTGCATCTGTTCATGGTCCAGCTCCATCGCACGCGCCATCCGGCGCTGACACGAGTGCTCCTGGCCAACACCCTGGCGTGGACGATCGCCACCTTGCCGGGCCTGCTGGATCCCACCCTGATCGCGGCGCCGATCTACATCAACGTCCTCGTCCTGGGGATGGTCGTGGCGCTGAACGGCCTACGCCATTCGCTCAAGGCGGGGTCGCGTTTCGCTCTGTGGCTGGCGATCTGGTCTCTCGTCACCGTGGTGATCGGCGTCTACGACCTGGCCCTGCAGCAGAACCTGGTGAACATCGAGAGCGTGTTCCTGACCAACTTCACCGGTGTCGGGCTCACGCTGCTCTGCTGGTACATCATGTTCCGCCGTTATGTGGAGGCGCTGGAGACGGCGACGCGGGCCAAGGCCGACCTGGCCCGCCGCCTGGCCCAACGCGAGGCCGAGCTGACCGCCAGCCACGCCCGGCTGCGCGAGGTCGAAGGCCGCGAGCTGCTGAACCAGGAACGCCAACGCCTGATGCAGGACATGCACGACGGCCTGGGCTCGACCCTGGTCGGCGCCCTGCGGGCCTTCGAGAGCGACCGCGCCGCCGATCTGGACGCCGTCGGCATCCTGCGCGGCTGCATCGACGATCTGAAGCTGACGATCGACTCGATGGAGCCCGTCGAGACCGACCTGCTGCTGTTGTTGGCCACCCTGCGCTTCCGCCTGCAGCCCCGGCTGGAGGCCGCCGGCGTCAAGCTGGTCTGGGACGCCGGCGAGGCGCCGCCGCTGGCCTGGCTGGACCAGCGTCACGCCCTGCACATCCTGCGGATCCTGCAGGAGGCGATCGCCAACATCCTCAAGCACGCCGGGGCCCGCGAGGTCACGGTCGCTGTGCGCCATGAGGGCGAGCGGGTGCTGGTGCGGGTGCGCGACGACGGCCGGGGCTTCGATCCGACCTTGCCATCGCGCGGGCGGGGCCTGGCCAACCAGCGCCGCCGCGCCGAAGCGATCGGCGCGATCCTGGCCTGGGAGCCGTCCAGCCGCGGCAGCAGTCTGGCCCTGGCCCTGCCGGTCGAGAAGCCGCCGAGGCCCGTCTCCTAGCGTCCGGCGTCCCTTAAGCGTCCGGGACGCTCCCGTTCTGATTGACCCGGCCGCCGCCGCGCCCTACTCACGCCGGGTCATGCGCACCCGCCTTGGACAGTTCCGAGCCCTGCTCGCCGCGATCGCGGCGATGCTGGCCGTGTGCGTCCAGGTGCTGGCCCCCAGCGCGGCCATGGCCCACGACCTGCGCGAAAGCGGCTCGGCGATCGTCATCTGCTCGGCCGACGGCGCCAAGGCCGTGCTGGTCGGCGAGGATGGCGCGATCCGCACGGCGCCAGCCAAGGGCTTCATGGGGCTGAAATGCTCCAACTGCGTCGGCGCGACCCTGGCCGTCACCCTGGACGCACCGGCGCCGGCCGTCGCGCCGGTCCAGTATGCCGAATTCATCGAGACGCCTGTCGAACGCGTGCTCGGCGTGCGTGGCCACGCCCGCGCCCCGCCGCGTCCGCCCAGCCAGGGCCCGCCCCTCTTCCTGAACGCCTGACCTTTTGCCGCCGCGCCGCGTTGATGACGCCGCGTGCCCCGTCACGTTCCAGGATCGTCCGCTTCCATGTCGCTTATCCTTCGCCGCGCCCTGCTGGGCGCCGCCGCGTTCGCCGCCGTTGCTCCCGCCGCGCACGCCAGCGCCACCCCCGCCCTCGTCAACGACGACGACGCCAAGGTTTCGTCGGTCATCGTCACGGCCCGTCCCGATCCCGAGGACCCGCCGGTCGTCGCGGCCGCGCGCAAGCGCCTGTCGGAGACCCCCGGCGGGGTGTCGGTGATCTCGCAGGAATCCTACATCAACCGCCAGGCCCTGGCCCTCGACGACATGCTGCGCGACGCCCCTGGCGTCTACGCCCAGCGCAAGTGGGGCGGCGACATCCGGATCTCGATCCGCGGCTCGGGCATCGGCAACGCCAGCCACAATCGCGGCCTGCTGCTGGCCCAGGACGGCGTGCCGCTGAACGAGGCCGACGGCTATGGCGACAGCCAGGTCGCCGACCCGCTGAACACCCGGTACGCCGAGGTCTATCGCGGCGGCAACGCCCTGCGCTTCGGCGGCGCCCTGCTGGGCGGGGCGATCAACATGATTACGCCGACTGGCAAGGACGCCGGCTTCGCGAACCAGGTCCGCCTCGACGGCGGCTCCTACGGCCTGGCCCGCGAGCACGTCGCCGTGGCGCGCCAGGTCGGTGACTGGGACGTCTTCATCGCCGCCACCAACCAGACCAGCCAGGGCTGGCGCTCGCAGAGCCAGCAGAACATTCAGTTCGGCAGCCTCAACATCGGCCGTTCGCTTGGCGAAGACCGCGAGGTCCGGTTCATCGTCAACGGCTCGAACATCAACCAGGAGATCCCTGGCTCCCTGACCCTGGCCCAGTTCGAGGCCAATCCGCGCCAGTCGGCCGCCAGCGCCCTGGCCAACGACCAAGGCCGCAACCAGCGCGGCGTGCGCGGCTCGCTAGGGACCACCTGGCGCCTGAACGACCAGCTCGTATTCCAGGGCGCGGTCTATGCGGTGTGGAAGGACCTCGATCATCCGATCTTCCAGGTCGTCGACCAGCAGAGCCGCAACTACGGCGCCTTCGGCCGGTTCGACTGGGACGGCCAGATCGGGGGCAAGCGGGCCGACGCCTTCTTCGGCGCCTGGTACCGGACCGGCGACATGGACTCCAACTTCTACGTCAACAATCGCGGGGCGCGCGGCGCGGCGACCTCGCGCACCCTGCAGAACGCCAAGGCCGTCGACGTCTTCGGCGAGGGCCGGCTGTTCGTCACCGACCAGGTGGCGGTCGTGGCCGGCGCGACCTGGGGCCAGGCCGAGCGCGACTACACGAGCTTCGCGGTCCCGGGCCAGTCGACGACCTTCGACCTGAAGGCCGGCAAGACCTACAACTGGGTCTCGCCGCGCGTCGGCCTGCTCTGGCAGGACGGGGCCGGCGACCAGCTCTTCGCCAACCTGACCCGCTCGGTCGAGCCGCCGAACTTCAGCTCCATGACCCCGACCAATACCGGCTTCACGCCCGTTCGCGCCCAGAAGGCCTGGACCGGCGAGGTCGGCGCGCGCGGCCATCGGGGCCCCTTCACCTACGACCTGACGCTCTACCGCGCCGAGCTGAAGGGCGAGATGCTGCAGTACGCGGTGACCTCGTCGGTCCCGGCCGCGACCTTCAACGCGGGCAAGACCGTCCACCAGGGGATCGAGGCGGCGCTGGACTGGTCGCCGGCCAAGCGTTGGCGCTGGCGCCAGACCTGGACCTGGTCGGACTTCCGCTTCAAGGACGACGTCCAGTTCGGCGACAACCGCCTGCCGATCGTGCCCAAGAGCTTCTACCGCTCGGAAGTCCGCTACGACGATCCGCGCGGCTGGTTCCTGGCCCCATCGATCGAATGGTCGGCGACCGACCAGTGGATCGACTACAACAACACCAGGAAGGCCCTGAGCTACGCGATCCTGAACCTGAATGCCGGCTGGAAGGTCAGCGACCAGGTCTCGGTGTTCGTCGACGCCCGGAACCTGACCGACAAGGCCTATGTCTCCAACACCCAGGCCACGATCGCCTGGGCGCCAGCCACCGCCACGCTCTGGCCCGGCGACGGGCGCTCGGTGTTCGGCGGCCTCACCGTGACCTTCTGAGGGAGAACCAGATGAAAGCCCCGCCAATCGCCGCCTGCGCCCTCGCTGCCGTCGCGGTCCTGCTCGCCGCCGCCCCCGTTCGGGCCGCCGACGCCAAGCTCGGCGCCGTGACCGTCCTCCAGCCTTGGAGCCGCCCGGCCCAGGCGGGCATGAACGGGGTGGGCTTCCTGACCATCGCCAACGCCGGCAAGACTCCGGTGACCCTGAAGGGCGCGCAGAGCCCGGCGGCCGGCAAGATCGAGATCCACCAGTCGGCCATGGCGGACGGGGTGATGACCATGCGCCGCCAGGACGCCGGCGTGGTGATCCCGCCCGGCGGCGAGGTCGCCTTCGCGCCCGGCGGCTATCACTTCATGCTGCTGGGCCTGAAGCGGGCGCAAGGGCCGGGGCAAAAAGTTCCGGTAACACTGCTCTTCGACAAGGGCCGGAAACTCCAGGTCGAGCTGACCGTCCAGCTGGCCCCGCCGCCCGCCGCGCGGGCCATGCCGGAGCACGCGCACTGACGCCGGGCTCCAAAAAATGGGGTACATGAACTTTTTTTAAGGGAGCAAATTTTTCACGCCGTTGCAGATTGCCGCCAGCTCACACCAACGGACGCGATTTCCATGAAAAGAGTTTGGTTCGGCGCAGCGGCTGTCGCCGCCCTGTCGATGTCTGCCTTCGGGGCGCAAGCCCACGAACAACATCCCTGCATCGACGACGCCTGCGTCATGCAATCTCTGCTGCCGGCCCTCGCCGAAGGCGCGGCCGCCGGCGACGTGACGTCGCTGGAATCGCCGCGCTACGGGACCTGGGGCTTCGACCTCTCGGGCATGGACACCTCGGTGAAGCCGGGCGACGACTTCTACAAGTTCGCCAACGGCGCCTGGGACGCCAAGACCACCATCCCGTCGGACCGCGTCCGCTACGGCAATTTCGACAAGCTGGCCGAGCTGTCGGAAGCCCGCACCAAGGCGATCATCGAAGGCGCCGCCGCCGACAAGGCCGCGACCGGCGAGAAGGCCAAGATCGGCGCCGCTTATCGCGCCTTCATGGACGAGGCCGCGATCGAGAAGCTGGACGCCAAGCCGATCCAGCCGTGGCTGGACGGCGTCAGGAAGGTCAAGACCAAGGACGAGTTCACCGCCCTGATGGGCAAGAGCTCGGTCACGCCCTACACCACCCTGATCGGCCTGGGCATCTCGACCGACGCCAAGAACCCCAAGGCCTATGCCGTCTACGCCTCGACCGGCGGCCTCAGCCTGCCCGACCGCGACTACTATCTGGACGCCAAGTTCGCCGACAAGAAGACGGCCTATCTGGCCTATGTCGAGAAGATGCTGACCCTGGGCGGCTGGGAAAAGCCGGCCGAGAACGCCAAGGCCATCGTCGACTTCGAGACCAAGCTGGCCGAGGCCACCTGGACCCGCGTCGAGCGCCGCAACCGCGACAAGACCTACAACCCGGCCACCCTGGCCGAGCTGCAGGCCATGACCCCGGGCTACGACTGGAACAAGTACCTGGTCGGCACCGAACTGCCGAAGATCGACCGCGTCGTCGTCACGACCAACACCTCGTTCCCGAAGTTCGCCAAGATCTACGCCGACACCCCGCTGGAGACCCTGAAGGCCTGGCAGGCGTTCAAGGTGATCGACGGCGGCGCCGGCCTGCTGTCCAAGCGCTTCGTCGACGCCAACTTCGAGTTCCGCAACAAGACCCTGTCGGGCCAGCCCGAGCAGCGCCCGCGCTGGAAGCGGGCCGTGGCCTCGGTCAACGGCACCCTGGGCGAGGCGGTCGGCAAGGAATATGTCGCCGCCTACTTCCCGCCGGAGTCCAAGGCCAAGATGGTCGCCCTGGTCGGCGACATCCGCACGGTGCTGAAGACCCGCATCGACAACCTCGACTGGATGGGCGCCGACACCAAGGTCAAGGCCCAGGAGAAGCTGGCCAAGTTCACCGTCAAGATCGGCTATCCCGACAAGTGGCGTGACTACAGCAAGCTGGAGATCAAGGAAGGCGACGCCTACGGCAACGCCATGCGCGCCGGCGCCTGGGACTACCGCTACGACGTCGAGCGCCTGAACAAGCCGGTCGACAAGACCGAGTGGGGCATGACCCCGCAGACGGTCAACGCCTACTACAACTCGGTCAACAACGAGATCGTGTTCCCGGCCGCCATCCTGCAGGCGCCGTTCTTCCACCCCGACGCCGACCCGGCCGTCAACTACGGCGGCATCGGCGGCGTGATCGGCCACGAGATCGGCCACGGCTTCGACGACCAGGGCCGCAAGTCCGACGGCGACGGCGTGCTGCGCGACTGGTGGACGGCCGAAGACGCCGCCAAGTTCAACGCCCAGGCCGCCAAGCTGGGCGCCCAGTACTCGGCGTTCGAGCCCTTCCCGGGCGTGCACGTCAACGGCGGCCTGACCATGGGCGAGAACATCGGCGACATGGGCGGCCTGGCCTTCGGCCTCGACGCCTACCACGTCTCGCTGAAGGGCAAGCCCTCGCCGGTCCTGGACGGCTTCACCGGCGACCAGCGCGTCTATCTCGGCTGGGCCCAGGTCTGGCGCCAGAAGACCCGCGACGACGCCCTGAAGCAGCAGATCGCCAGCGACCCGCACTCGCCGGCGCTCTATCGCGTCAACGGCACCATCCGCAATCAGCCGGGCTGGTACGCCGCCTTCGACATCAAGCCGGGCGACAAGCTGTACGTCGCGCCGGAAGATCGCGTGAAGATCTGGTAGCTCGCGCTATCGGATCGAAGACAGGAGGGCCGCCGGGCGACCGGCGGCCCTTTTGCTGGGCGGCGACTTTCCGGACTGGGCGGACATCGCTTCCCTGATCCCATTCAGCAGAGGTTCACCCCAGGCTTGGCCATCTGCGAGCTAACGGCCAATCCAATTGGGCTGATGGGGGAAGACGATGAACATCACGCGGCGCGGACACCTCCATGCGCTGACAGCGACGCTTGGCCTAGCTCTGGCCCGGCCAGCGCTCGCGGCGAACGACGCCTTCCCTGGAACCTGGACGGGGGTCCTCGACGTGGGAGCGCAGCTGACCTTGCGCCTCGTCATCGATCCCGACGGCGTTGGCCTGATCAGCGTCGATCAAGGCAGCGGGCGGATTCCGGGAACCGAGGTTGTCTTGGACGACCGCCGTATCCGCGTGGTCTTCAAGGCCATAGGCGCGACTTTCGAGGGCGCGTTGACGGACGAACGCCACATCGACGGCGTCTTCACGCAAGGCGGCGCTCACGAGATTCGCTTTACACGCGGCTTGGTCGCGGAGGCCGCGCCGGAGCCGGCTCGGCTTCCTCTGACGCCCGATCGGCTGGAACAAACGCGGGCGGCCGCTGGCGCGCCGGCCATCGGCGCGGCGTGGTCCAGCGTGAAAGGTTCGGCCACCCTTGTCGCGGGCCTGCGCTCCACCCAGGCCTCGATCACCGTGAAGCCCAAGGACCAGTGGCACTGGGGCTCGATCACCAAGTCGATGACCGCCACCCTGTGCGCCCGCCTGGCGGAGGCGGGCGGCATCGGTTGGGACACGACCATCGGCCAGGTGCTCGACGGACCTGACTATCAGACGCCCGCCGCTTTTCGCGACGCCACCCTTCTGCATCTTCTCAGCCATCGCGCGGGCCTCCAGCCCAACGTCATCGGCATGGAATTCAGCTCTCTTCTCCTTGGCGACCCTCGCGCGGATCGACTGAAGTTCGCCCGCGCGGCGCTGGCCCTCAAGCCGGCCGCGGCTTTGGGGGCCCGGATGATCTACAGCAACAACGGCTACGTCATCGCCGGGGCCATGCTGGAGAAGGTTACGGGACGGCCGTGGGAAGCCCTGATCCAGGCGGAGGTCTTCGCGCCTCTTGGCGTCAAGCACGCGGGACAAGGGCCGCCGGGTTCGGCCCGCCGTATCGACCAGCCTTTTGGGCACACCATGACGGCCGGCAAGCTGATCCCGGATCCGCCCGGCCAGCCAGGCAGCGACAACCCCGTGGCCATAGGTCCCGCGGGACGCGTTCACATGCCGCTGGCGGACATGCTCACCTACCTTAGGGCCCACCGCGACCGTCCCGCCCGTTTCCTGAAGCCGGAAACCTGGACCAGGCTGCACACGCCGGCTTTCGGCGACGCCTATGCGCTGGGCTGGCTCGTCCGCAAGGACGGCGGTCTCTGGCACAATGGCTCCAACACCATGTGGTACGGCGAAGTCCTGGTCGATCCGAAGACCGGCGTCGTCTGCGCCGCATGCGCCAACGACGCGTCGGCCGGTGCGAAGAAGGCGGTGGCGGAGGTGCTCATGGCAGCGAGAGCAGCGGCCTTGGGCTGAGGAGGTCGGGCCTATCTACGAGGGTTGAGGGACGAGCCCGATCTGCTGGAGGATCGACAGCATGTCGGGAAGGCCTCGCTCCTCGACGATCTTTCCGCCCGAGAGTTTGTAGAATGCCATGCTTGTGACCTGGAAGGCCTTGCCGGTCGGCGGCGCGCCCATGAATGAGCCGTCGTTCGTGCCGCTCATGCCGAAGCGGGCGGCGATCTTGTCGCCCTCGGCCACCGCTTCTTCCAGCACCCACCGCACATCCGAAAAAGCGCTCCGGAGCATCGCCAAGAGTTCTAGATAGCCATCGGGACCCGACAACGGAGCCGGCGTGCCTGGCGCGTGGAAGATGGCGTCTGTCGAAACAAGCTCCGGCGCCAGTTTCGGGTCGCCCGAATTTATGAAGTCGGTGAAGCGGCGGATGAATTCGTGGGCGGCGTCTGACGACATTTCGAACCTCTGCATGGGCGGCTCGCTCACCGGCGGCGGCGCTCATGCGTGTAATCGAAAACCAACGACCGAATAATGGTAGCATCGGGCCCACAGTAGAAACGTAGAGTTTCCAATGGATCGACTAGCGGCGATGAAGGTGTTCATCCGGGCGGTAGAGCTCAGATCGTTCAGCGCCGCGGCCCAGGCGTTGCGGACTTCGCCGCAGTTGGTCGGCAAACAGGTCGGCCAATTGGAAGCCCACCTCGGGGTGCAACTTCTTCACCGGACGACGCGTCGTCAGAGCCTGACGGATTTCGGACGCGTCTTTTATGACCGGGCCAAGGTCATCCTGGCTGACGTCGAGGCGGCGGAAAGCTTGGCCGCCGAAGCCCTGGCGACACCCACGGGTAGGCTTCGGGTCAACGCGCCGGTCAGCTTTGGCATGCATTCGCTGGCGCCCCGGTTACCTGAATTCCTCCGGGATCACCCGCAGGTGACCGTCGATCTGACGCTCGGTAACCGCGCCGTGGACCTGGTCGATGAGGGCTATGACGTACTCTTCCGTGTCGGCGAGTTGGCCGACAGCCGCCTGGTCGGGCGCGCTCTGGCGCCCTATCGGCTCGTCCTGTGCGCGGCGCCCGCCTATCTCGCCGAAGCGCCGCCGCTTCTGACGCCCCGGGACCTCCAGCAACACGAATGTCTTGGCTTCGCGCATACAGAGCTCCGGACCCATTGGACTTTTGACGGCCCGGAAGGGCGCACCGTCGTGCCGGTGACGAGTCGTCTGATGGTCGATCATGGGGAACCGCTGCTGCACGCGGCGCTCGCGGGCCTCGGCATCCTGCTGCAACCGGACGAACTCCTGCGCCCGGCTTTGGAGGACGGCAGGCTGATCGAAATCTTGCCCGACTACACCGTGCCCACGCGGCCACTACACATCCTGTACGCACCCGACCGCCGCATGACTCCCAAGCTCCGTAGCTTCATCGACTTCGCCGTTCTGGCGTTTGGCTGATCGCCCGACGACAGACTTCAGGGTTTCGCGATAGCGGCGCCGACTTCCTACCCCGCTCCTGCGCGCTCGACATTTGTCCGAGGTCGCGCGGCATCCCCCCGCTAATCGGACAGCAACGCGCTGTGCGCCGTCCAAAATCTCTCCGCCGCCCCGACGAGATTCTGCCGGCAGATCTCGGCGATCTCCCACAGATCGGCGCCGCGGGGGCCAGGGCCGATCCGAAGCACGTCGGCGGCGCTGCCCTCGAAGGCGTCGCGGGCCGCGGTGAGATCGAGGGCGCGGATGTAGAGGGTCGCGCCCGGCCAGCGTTCGATCGGCATTTCCAGGAACTTGTTCACGGTCGTGTCGCGGTGGGTGCGCTGAGAGAAGATCGCGGCCGGCAGTCCGTCCTCGTTTCGCAACTGGATGGCCGCCTCCATCGTCGAGAGGCCGTCGAGCATCGCCCTGAAGGCGTCGCCGATCGCCCTGACGAGGTCGTCGCGTTCCCTTTGCTTCTCGCGGCGAAGGGCGTCGATCTGCCGGTTGGTCATGACGATGGTGGCGACGATCGCCCCCACGGTGCCCACCGCCTGCGCCCAGGCCGCGACGTCGCTGCTCTTCATGCCCCAGATGATCGCGAGGCTGGCCGCGCAGGCGACGCCGACAAGCAGTACGACGAACGTCAGGAGGATCTCACGATGGCGCGTCATGCGGCCCAGCTTCGCACAACCGGCGGAGGCGTCCAGTCACCCGCCGTCAACGCCACCGCCTTGCCTTTCCCCCGGCCATGAAAGAGTCTGCCGGTTCGGCCGCCGCACGGTTCGCCGGGTCTTCCTGAGGTGACTGCGACTTGGCTCCCGGCGGCTTTCGCTTCGAACGGTTCACCCTCGATCTCGCCGATCGCCGGCTGACCCGCGACGGCGCCCCCGTCGCCCTGAACGCCCGCTATTTCGACGCCCTGGCGCTGTTGGTGCGCGAGCACGGCAAGCTGGTCACCAAGGATCGGTTCCTGGATGAGGTCTGGGGCGGTGTTCCGGTCACCGACGAAGCCCTGACCCAATGCGTCCGTACGCTGCGCAAGGCGCTGGACGATGACGCCGGGGCCCCGCGCTTCATTCAGACCGTTCCCAAGCACGGCTACCGGTTCATCGCGCCGATCGCCGGAGGCGACGCCGCGCCCGACGCCACGCCGCTCTCCACACCTGGGGGCTGGCGGAGCGTCCTGACCCTGGGCGCGGCCGGGACGCTGGGCGCCTGCGTGGCCGGCGCGTTGGGCGGGCTGTTCTACGGCTTCGTCGGCGCGGTCCAGCCCGGAGCCAGCGCCGTCTCGGCCCTGCTGGTGCTGCTGTGCCTGACCGTCGCCATCGCCCTGGTCGGCGGGGCCGGAGTCGCCTTCGGCATCGCCGCCGGCGAGGCCCTGCCCGGCCGTCCCTGGTGGCGCGGCCCGCTGGGCGGCGCGGTTGGCGGACTGGTGGTCGGGGCGGTCGTCAAGCTGCTGGGCCTGGACGCCTTCACCCTGCTGTTCGGCCGGGCGCCGGGCGAGATCACCGGCGGCCTCGAGGGCGCGGCCCTAGGTTGCGCGGTCGGGCTGGGCGCCTGGCTCGCCGGCCGCGCGGCCGGCGGGCTTCCACGCCAGATCGCCTTGGCCGGCCTGGCGGGCGGCGGCGGCGGCCTGGTCATCACGCTGCTGGGCGGACGCCTGCTGGGCGGCAGCCTCGACCTGCTGGCCCGCAGCTTTCCCGACTCGCGCCTGCGCCTGGGCGGCCTGTTCGGCGAGCCCGGCTTCGGACCGCTCACCCAGGCCCTGACCGGCGCGGTCGAGGGCGCCCTGTTCGCCAGCGGCCTGGTCGGGGCCATGCTGCTGGCCCGGCGCTGGGGCGAGAACCGCCGCGTCTAGCGCTACGGCAGCAGGAAGCGGCGCAGGCGGTCCAGGGTTTCGGCCGGATGCTCTTCGGGAAAGAAATGCCCGCCGCGCACCGCCTCGCCCGTCACGTGCGCGGCCCAGCGTCGCCAGATCTCCAGCGGACCGCCCTCGTCCGCGTACCAGGAGGCCAGGCCGCCCGAGGCGCTCCATAGCGCCAGCAGCGGACAGGCGATCCGGCGGCCCTGAGCGAGGTCGGCCTCGTCGTGCTCGCGGTCGATCGTCGCCGCCGCGCGGTACTCCTGGCAGATGGCGTGGACCTGGTCCGGATCGCGCAGCGCCTCGACATAGGCGGCGCGCAGGTCGTCGGGAACGGCGCTCGCGGGCGTGCCCCAGCCGGAAAGCGCGGCCTCGACCACCGCCTCCGGACATCCGCCGATCAGGCGCTCGGGCAAAGGGGCGGGCTGGGCCAGCAGCGAGAACGGCCAGAAGGCCAACGCGAACCGCGCATCGGCGCGCGCCCAGACCGCCGCCGTCGGAATGACGTCGAGGACGGCCAAGTGGCTGACGCGGTCCGGATGATCCAGCGCCATGCGGTAGGCTGCCCGCCCGCCGCGATCGTGTCCGACCACGGCGAAGCGCGGAAACCCCAGGCGCACCATGGCCTCGATCAACGGCAAGGCCATCGCGCGTTTGGGCTGGAGGGCGTCGGGATCATCGAGGGCGGGCGAACTGCGGCCATATCCGGGCAGGTCGGGGCAGACGACCGTGAAGTCGCGCGCCAGGCCCGGCGCGATCTGCCGCCACATCAGGTGGGTCTCGGGGAAGCCATGCAGCAGCAGGACGGCGGGGCCCTGGCCGCCGCGCCGCGCGAAGACCCGCCGTCCCGCGCCAAGCGCGACCTCGACGATCTCAAATCCGGCGAACATGGCTCGGCCGCCTTCCGTTGCGTCCTGTCACGGGCGTAACGACGAAGGCGCGTGAGGGTATCCAGCCGGCGTTCGAACGCGGCGGATCACGGAGATGCTGATGGCGCGTTGAAGGCGCTCTCCGTTGCTAAACAAGTTTTGACGGAAGAGTCAAAAATCTGAGCCGTAGCCCAGATACACCAAACCCGCCGCGGGGGATAATCGCGACGGGCTGGCTATTTTCTCGATCATTCGATCTAGGCGGGCGTTTCCTCCCCGAAACGCCGAAGAACGGGAGCTCTCTGTTGGGCTCGTTTCGTCCTTGCAGTGTCTAGAAACGTCAAATTCATGACGGTGTCAACGCATCAAACCCTTTTTCGCAACGGGTTCGCCAGATTTTTGACGCGAAAGGCGTAGTTTGGACGCGGAAGTCGAAGTTACCCCCGGATTCCGCGCCAATATTTGACAAGGATGTCAAAACTTACTTTTTGAGGACGTCCCCGAGCGCGTCCGCGAAACGGCCCAGCACCGCCGAGCGCGACTCGAACACATAGTCCGGGCGCGAGACGGTGACCGGCTCGACCCCGGCGGCGGCCAGGGCCGCGGCGGCGTCGAACAGGTCGCCGGTCGCCAGCAGGGCGCCGTTGGCCCGGCGCGAGCCGCCTTTGGCCACGAAGGCCGCCACCGCCGCTTGGCCCGCCGCGTCCTGCTCGGCCGGCCAGACCAGGGTCGCCAGCTTGCCCGCCCGCCCCTTGGCCTCGACCACCGACAGCAGGCGCTTGAGGCTATCCAGCTGTTCGGCCGACCAGTCGGCGATCAACGAGGCGGTCAGCTGGGCTTGGCTCTTCAGGATCACGCCGTCCGACAGGATCTTCAGGCCGTTGGCCGCCAGGGTCGCGCCGGTGGTGGTGATGTCGACGACCAGCTCCGCCGCGCCGGCGGCCGGAGCCCCCTCGGTCGCGCCGCTGCTCTCGACGATCCGGTAGTCGGCGACTCCGTGGCGGGCGAAGAAGGCCCGGGTCTGGGTGACGTACTTGGTCGCCACCCGCAGGCGGCGGCCGGTCTTGGCGAGATGGGCGTGCCCGACCTCGTCGATGTCGGCCATGGTGTCGACGTCCAGCCAGCTCTTGGGCGCGGTCACCACCAGGTCGGCGCGGCCGAAGCCCAGGGCCCGCAGCAGCATGACCCGGCTGTCCATGTCGTCGCCGCGTTCGCGCAGCAGGTCTTCGCCCGTGACGCCCAGGTGCAAGTCACCGCTGTCGAGGCCGGCGGCGATGTCGCCCGCCGATAGCAGCCGCACCGAGACGCCGGGCAGGCCGGCCAGCTCGGCCGAATAGCCCCGCGCGCCGCCGGTCATCTCCAGCTTGAAGCCGCACTCGGCCAGCCAGGCCTCGACCTGGTCCTTCAGGCGGCCCTTGGAGGGGATGGCGAAGATCATAGGTGCGGAGCTCATTCGCCGCCTCCCGCGTAGGCGCGCGCTGGTCGGACCATGCAGCCCACCGCGCCGGTGTTGGTGGAGACGCCCAGCCTCGCCGGCAAGCCGTCATAGCGCCCGCCGGCGGCCAGCGGCCGCTCAGCGCCAAGCGCCAAAGACCGCACCTCGAACAGGAAGCCGTCGTAATAGCCGAAGGCCCGGCCGAAGGCGGCGGCCAGGGTCGCCTTGTCCAGCGGCACGCCCCGCGCGGCCATGCCCGACAGGCGCGAACGCCAGCCGGCGACGGCGGCCGTCAGCGCCGCATCGTTCGGCCCCGCCAGCGCCGCGATGGCGTCCAGGGCCGCGTCCGGACGATCCGAGACGGCCAGGAAGGCGCGGACCTTTTCGGCCTGCTCCGGGTTCAGACGACCGGCCTGGGCGGCCTCGGCCTTTTCGACCAGGCGGTGGGCGATCTCGGCCGGGCGGCGGCCGCCGACGGGCTCGATGCCGGCCAGGGACCACAGCTCCTGGAGCACGGCGGAGGCCTCCGCCTCGGGCAGGCCGGCCAGCAACGTCGCGATCCGCGACTGCTCGCCGGACAGCGGAGCAGCGGCCTCGCCATCCAGCTCCGCCTTCAGCTGGCGCGGCTTGGCGAAGGCGCGCTTGAGCCGCGCGGCCAGGGGCGCGGCCAGGTCGAGGCTGTCGATGAAGGCCGCGAACAGCGACACGTCGCCCAGCACCAGCGACAGGTCCGCGCGCCCGCCGGCAGCCGACGAGGCCCAGGCCAGCGCGGCGATCTCGGCGTCGGCGGCCACGGGGTCGCCGGCCTCGAAGGCCTCGACCCCCAGCTGCAGAAACTCCTCGGCCCGGTCCGAGCCGCGCGGCGCGACGCGGAACGCCTTGCCCTCGTAGCGGTAACGGCCGCTCTCCAGCCCAGAAGCGAAGTGCTCGCGCGCCACGGCGACCGTGAAGTCGGGGCGCAGGCAAGCCTCCTCGCCGCCGTCGCCGGAGACGACGAACAGCCGCGAGCGCATGGCCTCGCCGGCCAGGTCGAGCAGCAGGCCCAGGGGCTGCAGCACCGGCGCGTCGGTCGGCGCGGCGCCGGCCGCCAGCAAGGGCGCGCGGATGGCGTCGAGCGCCTCCGCCGGAATGGAACGCTCGAGCCTCATGATCTAGCCCTCGATGATCTTGCGGACGACGCCGACGAGCTGATCGCGGGCAACGGTCTGCTGGCCCGGACGCTCGGCCTTCCAGGCGGCGTTGTCGGCCAGGCCCTGGGCGGCCATGCGGCCGGCGTCGAGGTCCTTGATCGTCACCGTGCCGGCGGCGATCTCGTCACCGCCCAGCATCACGACGGCCGGCGCGCCCCGGCGGTCGGCGTATTTCATCTGCGGCTTCATGCCCGAGGTCCCCAGATAGACCTCGGCCGCGATGCCCGCCGCGCGCAGCTGTCCGACCACGGAGAAGTACTCGCCCATGTGGGCCTGGTCGAAGGTGATCACCACCACCGGCCCGCGCGCCGCGCCGCCGGGCTCGCGTCCCGCCGCCCGCAGCGCCGCCGCCAGGCGGGTGACGCCGAACGAGAAGCCCGTGGCCGGCGTCGCCGTGCCGGTGAACCGCGCCACCAGGTCGTCATAGCGCCCGCCGCCGCCGATCGAGCCGAACGAGACCTTGTTCCCCTTCTCGTCCGTGGTGCTGAGCAGCAGCTCAGCCTCGAACACCGCGCCGGTGTAGTATTCCAGCCCCCGGACGATCGACGGGTCGATGAAGGCCTGGTCGTCGGCGATGCCCAGGCTGGTCAGGGCCGCGTCGATCCGCGACAGCTCCAGCAAGCCCTCGTCGCCCTCGGCCGAGCCGCCGATGACCTTGGCGATGTTGTCCAGCGTCGCGGCCCGACCGCCGGCCCCGGCCGCCACGAAGTCCAGCACCTGGTCGACCGCCTTGCCCTTCAGGCCCGCGCCCTTGGTGAAGTCGCCGCTCTCGTCCAGGCGGCCCTCACCGAGCAGCAGCCGCACGCCCTCGACACCAAGCCGGTCCAGCTTGTCGACGGCGCGCAGCACGGCCAGCTTCTGGCCGGCGCTGTCGGCGCCCGCCGCCGTCAGCAGCCCATTCAGCAGCTTGCGATTGTTGATCTTCAGCACCGCCGCGCCGCGCGGCAGGCCCGCCGCCTCCAGCCCCTCGACCGCCATGGCGATGATCTCGGCGTCGGCCTCCGGACGGGCCGAGCCCACCGTGTCGGCGTCGCACTGGATGAACTGGCGGAAGCGCCCCGGCCCCGGCTTCTCGTTGCGCCACACCGGCCCGAACGCGTAGCGGCGGAACGGCTTGGGCAAGGTCTCCCAGTTCTGGGCCGCGAACCGCGCCAGCGGCGCGGTCAGGTCGTAGCGCAGCGCCATCCACTGGTCGTCGTCGTCCTGCAGCGCGAACACGCCCTCATTGGGCCGGTCGCTGTCGGGCAGGAACTTGCCCAGGGCGTCGGCATATTCGAACGCCCCGGTGTCCAGGGCCTCGAAGCCGTAGCGCTCATAGACCGCCGACACCGCCTCCAGGATCGCCCGCTCGGCCCGCAGATCGCGGGCGCGCTTGTCGGCGAAGCCGCGCGGAGCGCGGGCCTCGGGGCGGAAGGTCTCTTCGGCGGGCGTGTCGTCGGCGGGGGAGGAAGTCATTCGTCGGTCCTGAATCTTCAAGGCTTCGACGGATGGCGCTTGCGCTTAAGCCCCATCCGCTAGGCGGGGCTCGGGCTGGGGGCTTGCTTTAGAGCGAGCTGACCCGGCCGATCCCGCGAGGCGAGGTCGGATGGTGGTGGTGGCCGTGATGGTGCGGCGCGCGGGTCATCGGGCGGGGGTGTAGCGGATGAGGGGTAAGAGGGGAAGGGGGTGGCGCTAAACCGACAACGCTACTCGCTCACCCCGCCCGCCTGAGGTGTGACAAAGGCTTGGGGCGTAGTAAAAACTGCAAAGCTTGAGCTCACTGGACAATGATTCCCATGCCATGGCTTCGTGAAAACGCTGAAGTACTCTCCCTCGGCTTAGCATCCACTTCGACACTTATTGCAGTAATTTTCTGGCTTATAAAAAGATCTAAAAGAATCACATCCGGCACCTCAATAAGTCAAAGTAGCGGCAACAACAGTACGAATATTGTTTCATCCGGAAACGTTCATATAGGCCGTACTCACGATGAGAAGTGATCAAACCACCGGTGATAATTCTATTGCGGTAGTGGCTTCAGGCGCGGTCTCTATACATACCGGTGTGAGCGTCGCCGACGTCAAAGAGATTTTCCGCGACATGATGCGCGACGCAATGGTCGGCATTCAGCGCGAAGCGCTCCAAGAGGCGGAACAAAGAAATGAAAAGCTAGTCGATGATCTTTTGTCTCGAGCGGAAGATCGCTTTGGAGAACAAATTGAGGAGAAACTGGCGGGCTTCAAGGACCCCGGAGCTCAATATGCCTTTAAGCAAGCACAAAATGGTTATTGCAGATATGGCGATGACGAGGCAAAAGATAACGCCATTGAACTAATACTAGACAGAATATCTAATAATTACGAAAATGATTTCAATATCATTGTTGATGACGCAATTGAGAAAGCTGCAAGGCTGAGCGAAAGGCAAGTAAAAATCCTTTGCTTGATATTCTCTATATTTAGTAATCCACCATTAACAATATCAAATTTAGAAAATTTTGATAAGTACGTTTCGTATATGGCAGAATTATCCTCCGACATACCCGCCAGAGAATCTGACATATCGATGTTAAAGATTCACGGACTGCTCATCGACCACTCCGCTACAAGGCATTGGATGAATATAGATGATATAATTAGGCAACGATATTGGGGGATATTCGCTAAAGGATTCGATCAAAACATTGTCGACTTTGACACCTCGGATAGAGATCTATTCCTTCCCTGCCTCCGCAATCCAACATTGATGCAAGCCAACAACGTTCAACTCGCCCCTTGGCGCGAACGCTTGACGGCCACAGGGCTCTCCGATGAAAAGATTCAGGAGATTATAAATATCTGCGAAAACTCCACCATGAGCATAGATGAAATTAAGAGCTTATTAGATGGGAAAAGTCAAAATTTTCAAAATTTAAGAGATGATTTCACGAAAGAAGGCTCGATAAAATATTCAAAGCTGACTACTGTTGGAACAGCAATTGCCTTTTCGAAGGTAAAGCGCACCGGTTTCTACGAGTATTTATCGATGCGCGACCTCATCGCGTGAGAAACTATTGCATCTCACGACGAGAGATTGCAGAGCTGATCGGGACTCTTCAAGCATGCCGCAGCCTTCAAAGATGTGGGCTAGCGCGGTCAGGCGGCGGCGGGAGGACCTAGCCCCAGAAATTCCGCCGCTTGCCGCGCCAGACCTGCGCGATGTTGAAGACCGTCCAGATCCACAGGACGGGCCAGATCAGCACGACCCAGTCCCTCGCCAAGACCATGGCCAGCAGGGCCCCGACCGTCCAGACGACGATGTAGAGTCCGGTGAGGCGCTGCTTCGAGGACTTGTCCATGCGCGAGGGAGCGTCGTGTATTCGCGGGGCGGTGTCCATGCGGAGCCCCTGTCCCTTCTCCCCTTGCGGGAGAAGGTGGCCTGCGCAGCAGGTCGGATGAGGGTGGAAAGGCGGCGACGCTGCTAAGGCGGTTGATGCCGGGCGCCAAGTGGACAGGGCTATCGACCCCTCATCCGGCCGCTTCGCGTCCACCTTCTCCCGCAAGGGGAGAAGGGAGGCTGAGGCGGGATCCGCTGCTTGCTGGCCCCTCATCGCCATCCGACCTCCCAGGTCGGTGCGATCCTTAAATCTCTTGGAGGCTGCAGCGTGCAGGGCTGATCAGGTCAGTCAAGGACCGCCTCCGGCGGCCGCGCGCGGCGACGCGGAGCGTCGTCCTTGAGTGACCTGATCAGCCCTGCGATCGTCTCGCCGTGAGATGTAAGGAGGGCTCCGACCTCGGGCGGTCGGATGGTGGCAGGGGGTAGGCTGGCCGAGGCGGAGACGCCCCATCCGGCCCTCTGGGCCACCTCCCCCGCAAGCGGGGGAGGATCGCGCGCCGAAATCCCTCTCTCTYWGAGAGAGGGAGGGGCCCGCCACGTAGCGGTGGGAGGGTGAGAGGTTTCACCGCCGGCCGGGAAATCCGAGACAACGGGCTTGCTCCCCAAAACCCCGACCTCCCCGGCGAAGGCCGGGGCCCAGATTCATCCGGAGAGGTTGAGGCTGATGCGCCCTCGCATCGCGCAGTCCCTGTGAAGTCCGTGGGTTCGAGCTGGGCCCCGGCGTTCGCCGGGGAGTCGGGAGGCGGGGTGCTCTGTTCGGAGAGGGTGTAACCTCTCACCCTCCCACGCTTCGCGCGGGCCCCTCCCTCTCTCTYWGAGAGAGGGATTCATCGGGACTCACGGGGATTGAGCCGCCTCTATCCCCGGCGTTCGCGAGACAGAACTCCACGAAATCAACCCCTTCCCACTTTTACGCGCCGCCGAATGATCCGCGTTCAAAACCACCCCCATACTTGTCCTCGCCCCACCGCTGGGGAGGCCGTCCAGCTGGCGACCTGACGGGCGGTGCGGGGCGGTCGAGCGGGACGCGCTCGCCGGGCCTCTTCGGAGACTCGCCTTCGCGACGGATCCAGACGCGGGTTCCCTGAAACATCGGGACGAAGCCCTGGCGGCGAAGGCTTGGCGGACGCTCCAGGCGCGGGCTGAAATCGCCCGCGCGGTCCGGAGGGGTCGCTTTCCCTTCCGCCCGCCGGGGGCCTCTCTTGGGAGCGGGTTAAGACCCCGCGCCCCGAGGGCTCATCGGATAACGATCGCGCGGAGCGCTCCGGCCCAGGCCGAAACGGTACTCCACTACAACCTTCCGGGCCTCGCCCGGACGCTTCGCCGCCTCCCCAGCCCGCCGGCTTTCCCGGCGGAAGACCGTCCCCGTGTGTCCAACCTCGACAGGAGATCCATCATGTCCAAGCCCAAGCCCCCGCACACGCCCGCCTCGCGTCCGGCCGATGCCCCCGCGCCCCGCAGCTCCGCCACGGCGGTCTTGCGGGAGATCGTCAGGACCCGGCTGGAGCTGATCGGCAGGATGGAATACCGCGAGTTGCAGTCGCTGAAGGCGCAGCTGGCCGAGCTGCCGCCCGTTCCGGAACCCCGGCCCGCGGAGCCCCCCGTCTCACCGTCGAACGACGTCTGAGCCTCGCCGCCCTATACACGAAATCTTAAGTCAAACCCGAAACCAGGTCAGGCTTATCCACAGCGCCGCTCGGTATAGGATCATGACGGCCGTGTAATCTGACCCAAAAGTAATCCACATTTCCGCCTTGTAACTTGAGATCAACGGGCGCGGCGGTCAGACCTCTCCCCACTGAGGGGAAACAGTGATGACCAAGTCCATTCTTCTGGCCACAGCGGCCATGTTCGTGCTCGCCGGCGCCGCTCACGCCCAGCAGGCGCCGGCCCCGACGGTCGAGGCCGCCCCGGCCGCCGGCCAGAGCGGCGTGCTGGTCTTCCAGCCCGACTTCTTCGCCGCCCAGCGCCCGAACACCGCCCTGGACATGGTCGACCGGGTGCCCGGCTTCGACGTCGACGACGGCTCGGGGGCCCGGGGCTTCGAGGGCGCGGTCGGCAACATCCTGATCAACGGCAGCCGCCCGGCCTCCAAGAACGACACCGGCTCCAACGTGCTGGGTCGCACCCCCGCCAACCGCGTCGAGCGCATCGAGCTGATCCGCGGCGGCGCCCCCGGCGTCGATATGCAGGGCTATGCGGTGATCGTGAACGTGATCCTGAAGAAGGGCGTCAGCCACCAGTCGATCCTGACCTGGAGCCCGGTGCTGTTCGACGGCGGCCAGGACGTCTATGGCGGCAGCTATCAGTTCACCGCCACCAACGGCGACAAGAGCTGGGGCGTGACGCTCAACGACGGCACCTCGACCAGCGACAGCAACGGCGTGGGCCGCAACGTCCGCCACGACGGGACGGGCAAGCTGATCCGCGACGAGGCCTTCATCAACGACGGCTGGGGCGGCGGGCGCTCGGTGCGCGGCAACTATTCGGGCCCGGTCGCCGGCGGCAAGCTGGAGGCCACGGCCCGCTACGGCGTCAACGACTGGAAGGAATGGCAGGAGCTGAGCTCGCCCACCGCCTTCCGCCGCAGCGCCTATGCCGAGGAGAGCCATTCGGCCGAGCTGGGCCTGACCTATACCCGGCCGCTGGCCCCGAAGTGGAACCTCGAG
The DNA here is from genome assembly GCF_001425745.1 of Caulobacter sp. Root343. GTDB lineage: Bacteria > Pseudomonadota > Alphaproteobacteria > Caulobacterales > Caulobacteraceae > Caulobacter. Next base: position 207,113 of record NZ_LMDF01000008.1, read on the forward strand.
ACCCGCGCCATCCACAGCTTCGAGAACTTCGACAACGTCTCGACCGGCGACGAGACCCTGTCGGGCGTCAAGAGCGCCCAGCAGCGGTTCGTGGCCGACGGCGACAGCTCGGAATCGATCGCCCGCGGCCTGGTCCGCTTCGAACAGTCCAAGGCCCTGACCATCGAGGCCGGCGGCGAAGTCGCCTACAACATGCTGGACGTGAAGCAGGCCTACAGCGTCGGCGGCGTGGCCGTGCCCCTGCCTAGCGCGTCGGTCAAGGTCGAGGAGCTGCGCGGCGAGGCCTTCACCAAGGCGACCTGGCGGGTCAATCCGAAGCTGACCCTGGAGGGCGGCCTGCGGGCCGAGAAGTCGACGATCAAGCAGTCGGGCGACGCCAGCAACGAGAAGAGCTTCTTCTATCTGAAGCCCCGCTTCCTGGCGACCTGGACGCCCAAGGCCAACAACCAGGTCCGCTTCCGCTTCGAGCGCGAGCTGGGCCAGCTGGACTTCGAGGACTTCGCCGCCTCGTCGGACCTGGACGACGAGACCGTCTATGGCGGCAATGTCGACCTCAAGCCCGAACAGCGCTGGATCTCGGAGATCAGCTACGAGCGCCGCTTCTGGGGCGAGGGCATCGTCTCGATCGGCTATCGCCACGACGAGATCATCGGCGTGATCGACCGCCTGCCGCTGCCCGGCGGCCTGTCGGCCACCGGCAATATCGGCGACGCGACCCTGGACCGGCTGTCGGTCAACATCATCGTGCCGACCGACAAGTTCGGCATCAAGGGCGGCCGCTTCACCTTCAAGAACGACTGGAACGAGACCCACGTCAAAGACCCGACGACGGGCAGGGACCGGCCGATCACCCGCGTACGCCCGACCCAGGCCAATATCGGCTTCCAGCAGGACCTGGTGAAGTACAAGACCCAGTGGGGGATCAACTGGCTGCCGCTGCTGGGCCAGGGCACCTATGACGTCGACCAGACCAATGTCTGGCGCGGCGCGGGCTATTACGAGGGCTTCGTCGAGTACAAGCCGACCCCGACCCTGGCGATCCGCGCCCAGCTGAACCTCTGGGACGACTTCACCATCCGCCGCACGGTCTTCGCCAACCGCACCGACCGCGCGGTCTCCTTCGTCGAGGACCGGGACATCAACCCGCGGAGCTTCGTGACGCTGCGGGTGCGCAAGACGTTTTGACCTTAGAAACTGTCATCCCGGACAAGCGCGAAGCGCGCCGATCCGGGACCGCCGGAAGCTCAGAGCCTGTGGCGGTCCCGGCTCTCCGCTTCGCTACGGCCGGGATGACAGATATTATTTGCGCAGCCGCTGGATCAGCGCCGCCGTCGACGGGTCATGCTGGCCCGTCGCGCCGCTCTCCAGCTCGGGCAGGATGCGGCCGGCCATCACCTTGCCCAGCTCGACGCCCCACTGGTCGAAGGAATTGATCCCCCAGATCACGCCCTCGACGAAGGTCTTGTGCTCATAGAGGGCGATCAGGGCGCCGAAGGTCCGGGGCGTCAGGCGCTCCAGCACCACCAGGGTCGAGGGCCGGTTGCCGGCGAAGGTGCGCTGCGGGGCCAGGGTGGCGATCTCGGCCTCGGACACGCCCTTGGCCGTGAGCTCGGCGACGACGTCGGCGGTCGAGCGGCCAACCATGAAGGCCTCGGCCTGGGCCAGCAGGTTCGACAGCAGCTTCTCGTGCATGCCGGCCGGGCCTTCGTCGGACTGGGCGACGCCGATCAGCTCCATCGGCGTGATGTCGGTCCCCTGGTGCATGCACTGGAAATAGGCGTGCTGGACGTTGGTGCCCTCGTCGCCGAAGACGACCGTGGCGGTGCCGCGCTTGGCCGGCTTGCCGTCGGGGCCGACCGACTTGCCGTTGCTCTCCATCTCCAGCTGCTGCAGGAACGAGGCCAGGCGGCGCAGGCGGTGCGAATAGGGCACGACCGAGCGGGCCCGGCGGTCCAGGCCGTTGCGGTTGAAGATCTGGGCCAGGGCGACCAGCACCGGGGCGTTCTTCTCCAGCGGCGCGGCGCGGAAGTGCTCGTCCATCGCCGCCCCGCCGTCCAGGAAGCCCTGGAACGCGTCCCAGCCGGCCGCGACGGCCACCGACAGGCTGACCGACGACCACAGCGAATAGCGGCCGCCGACCCAGTCCCAGAAGCCGAACACCCGATCGTCGGGCACGCCGAACGCGGCGGTCTTGTCCAGCGCGGTCGAGATGGCGGCCAGGTGCTGGTTCGCCCCGCTCTCGCCCAGGGCCTCGGCCAGCCAGGCGCGGGCGGCGGTGGCGTTGGCCAGGGTCTCCTGCGTCGTGAAGGTCTTGGAGACCACGATGACCAGGGTCTCTTCGGGATCCATGTCGGCCGTGGTCAGGGCGAACTCGGCGCCGTCGACATTGGCCACGAAGCGCAGGTCGATCTGCGGCTTCACCGGCCGCAGGGCGTCCCACAGCAGGCGGGGGCCAAGGTCGCTGCCGCCGATGCCGATGTGCAGGATGGCCTTGAACGGTTTGCCGGTCGCGCCCTTGATCGCGCCCGAACGGACCGCCTCGGCGAAGGCCTTCATCCGCTGACGGACGGCCTCGACCTCGGCCATTACCGGCTGGCCGCCCGCCTTGAAGTCGGCGCCCGCCGGGGCGCGTAGAGCGGTATGCAGCACCGCCCGGCCCTCGGACGAATTGATCGCCTCGCCGCCGAACATCTGGGCCCGGGCGCCTTCGACGTCGGCGGCGTGGGCCAGGTCGAGGGCGGCTTCGAGACCGGCTTCGTCCCAGGCTTGCTTCGACAGGTCCAGGTGAAGGCCGGCGACATCCAGGGTCAGCGCTTCGAGCCTTCCGGGCTCGCTCTCGAAGAACTCGACGATGCGCTTTTCGCCCGCGGCCTTGGCGGCGGCTTCCAGGCGGTTCCAGGCGGTGTCGAGATCGGCCATGCGGAGGATGTCCTTTTGGTAAATCGGCGTTTACGGAACGGGGCTTATCAAAGAGCCGCCGCCGCGTCATGGCACACCATTGACGTTTTTTGCGGGAGTAACAGATGTCCTGTGACGCCGTCGCCTTTTCCGCCATGCTCTGGATGGCTTCGTTCAGTCCAGGTCAGGCCGCCACCGCGGCCCCAGCCGTGCTGCAGCAGCCCGCCGCCCCACCCTCGGTGGCCGGAGAGCCGCTGTTCCTCGACATCGTCAAGCGCGCCAAGCAGCTGAAGGCGGAGACCGAGGCCTATCGCAAGACCCTGGCTGGCGCGGATCCGACCGGCGCGGCCAAGCCCCTGAAGGGCTTCGACGCCTTCGGGGCGCGGATCGGCGAGCTCTCGGCGCTGGACATGAAGGGTCACGTCACCCTCAAGGAGCGCGGCGCGGTCGATGACCTCAAATGCATCCTGCGCGGCATCAGCCAGGACCTGCCCGACAAGCTGACCGCCGTCGGCGCGGCCAAGACCCTGAAGGACCAGGACCTGGCCCTGCGCGACATGACCTATCTGCTGAACGACAACGTCGAAGTCATCACCGCCCCGCCGCAGCCGGCGGCCTAAGGCTAGACGCGTCGGAGGCGACCGTCGGGGGCGGTCGAAACTTCGCCATTCTTGCTTGCTCCAAGCATCTACGGCGCTCAGAAGATCGCCTGCCCTCCCCCTGCCCTTTTCGATCGATGTCCCGCACCAAGACCCTCGCCCTCCTGATCGGCCTCGGCCTGACGCTCGCGGCCTGCGCCACCGAGACCAACACCACCGTCTTCGTGCCGCTCATCGCGCCAACGCCGCCCAGCTCGCTGACGCCGCAGCCGATCATGCTGTTCAACCAGACCAAGGACGGCCGCAAGCTCTTCACCTTGGACGCCGAGTTTCCCTATTGCGACGTCGAGACCGGCAAGCTGATCGTCGTGCCGCGCTGGTACGTCACCGACTTCGCCAGCGTGCCCTGGTACGGACAGGGCTTCGTCGACCCGCAGGGCCCGACGGCGCGGGCGGCCATCGTCCATGACTGGCTCTACACGATCGGCGAGCCGGGCAAGCGCGAGGAGGCCGACGCCATCTTCCTGCGGGCCATGCTCAAGTACGGCGTGCCGCCGTTCCAGGCCAAGATCGCCTACCAGGCCGTGCGGCTGGGCGGCGAGAAGGGCTATGGCCTGCCGACCGACTGGCGGTTCATCGATCCCAAGCGCCAGGACCTGGTCCAGGCCGCGCCGTTCGCCAAGCCGCGCGCCGGCATGGTCCGCTACCTGCCCAAGTGCCAGGGCTTTGGCGCCCTGATCCAGAGCGGCTGGCGCGCCTATCCGATCAAGACCGCCCCGATCATCGCCCCGCCGCCGGTGATCGTGACCAAGACCCCGCTCGACCAGGTGAAGGCCAAGCTGCCGTTCGGTTTGGACAAGAAGAAGTAGGCTACGCCCCCGCCTTCTCGATCGCCTCGATCACCAGGCCTTCGGTCAGCAGCTGGGGCAGGATGACCGGCGCGCCGCCATTCTTCGGATAGACCACGTACAGCGGCACCCCAACCCGGCCGAACTCGGCCAAGGTCTTGGCGATGACCGGGTCGCGATTGGTCCAGTCGGCCTTCAGATAGACGGCGTTGCGGGCCTTGAAGGCGTCGGCGACCTTGGCGCCGGACAGGGCGACCTTTTCGTTGACCTGGCAGGTGACGCACCAGGCGGCGGTGAAGTCGACCAGGATCGGCCGACCTTCGGCCTGGAGCTGCTTCACCTTCTCCGGCGACCAGGCCTCGGCGGCCAGGCCCGGGCCGGCGGCCGGCGTCTCGGCGCTTGGCCCCGCCGTCGGCGGCTTGGCAGAGAGGGCGGCCGAGGCGGCCAGGGCGATGGCGGCGAACAGAGCCAGCAGGCCAATGATCGTCGAGACGGCCGAGGCCTTGCCCGACGCGCGGCGGGCCTGGGCGACGCCGTAGAGCCAAGCCCCGAAGGCGGCCAGCACGCCGGCGCCCAGCACCTGGCCCAGCGCGATCGGCCCGGCCTGCTGGGCGAACACCCAGACCAGCCACAGGGCCGCGCCGTACATCGGGAAGGCCAGGCCCTTCTTCAGCACGTCCATCCAGGCGCCGGGACGCGGCAGCAGCTTCAGCAGCCCCGGAATGAAGGCCACGGCCACGAACGGGGCGGCGAAGCCCAGGGCCAGGGCCAGGAACACCGACAGCGCCACGACGGTCGGCTGGGTCAGGGCGTAGCCCAACGCGCCGGCCATGAACGGCGCGGTGCACGGCGCGGCCACCACCACGGCCAAGGCGCCGGTGAAGAAGGCTCCGGTCGCGCCGCCCTTGGCCGAAGCGCCGCTGCCGACGTTCTGCACCGACGTTCCGATCTCGAAGACGCCGGACATGTTCAGGGCCACCAGCAGCATCAGCAGGGCCAGACCCGCGATGACCAGTGGCGACTGCAGCTGGAAGCCCCAGCCCACGGCCGCCCCGCCGGCCCGGACGGCCAGCAACAGGCCGGCCAGGGCCAGGAAGGTCGCGACGACGCCGAGCAGGAACACCAGGCCCTGCAGGCGGGTCTTGCCGGCGTCATGAGCGTGGCCGGCCAGGCTGGCGGCCTTCATCGACAGCACCGGGAACACGCACGGCATCAGGTTCAGGATCAACCCGCCGACGAAGGCGAAGGCGAGCGCGCCGATCAGGCCGCCGGCCATGCCGGTCGCCGGCGCCGTCTCGGCCGGCGGCGCGCCGAGGCCAGAAGCGGTCGCGGGCGGCTCGCCCGCCGTGGCGGTGACCTCCCAAGCCCCGGCCTTGGTGGCCAGAACGCCCGCCAGCTCGGCCGGAGCGGTTCCGCCGCCGACGAAGTCATAGCCGGGCTTCAAGGTCAGGGTCAGACCCTCGGGGCCGCGCTCGATCGTCTGGTCGGCGGCGTGCTCGATGACCTTGGGCGAATAGGGGAAGAAATAGGCCCCGGCCATGTCGGCGCCCTTCAGCGGGCCGCCGGTGACGGCCAGTTTCAAGGTCTGGCCGTCCAGCTTGAACACGGCCTGGAGGCCGGCCGGCTTGGGCGCCTTGGCCAGCACTTCGCCGACGATCGCGCCCCACTTAGGATCGGCCGCCGGCGCATCCGCCACCACGGGCAGCAGCAGGGTCAGCTTGGCGTCTTCCGGCACGCAGACCTGCTCGCAGACGAGATAGGAGACGGCGGCGTTCAGGCTGATCGTCGTCCCGACCTGAGCGTCGGCCGGGGCGGTGATCGGCACGGGGATCAGCACCTCGCCCTCGTAGGCGTAGTCCAGCAGCGGGCCCAGCCGAGCCTTCTTGGGCGTCGGCCAGACCATGTCGCCGGCGGTCCAGCCGACCGGCAGGGTCCAGGCGATCCGGGTCGCCTCGCCGGCGTCGCCGGGATTGCGCCAATAGGTGTGCCAGCCAGGAATGATCTTCTGGCGCAGGGCCACATAGACCGTGCCGCCCGGCGCGATGCCGGCCTCCTGGGCGACTAGCTCGGACTCGATGTGCCCGGAATTGACCACCGGACCGGCGACGGCCGCGCCCGCCAAGAGACTCGCCGCCAGCAGGGCTTGCAGGGCGAGAATGGCTCTCTTCAGGAACATGCGCGCGGGTCCGGGAGGAAAAACGACAGCGGACGCACACATGGCCCGCCAAGGGCGGCTCGACAATGGTGAAGCCGCGGCCGACAGTCGAATCAGGAATCACGCTCGGAGTCGCCCATGCCCGCCGCCTTTGACGACATCGAGATCGGACAGGTCGTCAACCTGGGCTCGCGGGCGGTCGACCAGAAGGCTCTGGAGGCGTTCATCGCCGCCTTCGCGCCCGGCTGGCCGGTCGAGAACGGCGCTCCGGACGGCATGGTCTACGCCATCTGGACCCGGCTCGACACCGAGTCCAGCGCCGCCTGGCCGCAGACCAAGCGCCTGGGCGTCGACGCCCTGCGCTGGATGCGAAACCCGCCCGTCGGCGAGCTGCTGCGCGGTCGCATGACCGTGATGGGCAAGGACCCGGTCGGCGAGGGCAAGGGCATGATCATCGCCCAGCACGACCTGCTCGACGAGGCCGGACGCCTGGTCTTCTCGTGCCTGACCCGCAGCATCTTCGCGCGGTAGTTTCGGCAAAGAAAAAGGCGGCGGAGCCGAAGCCCCGCCGCCCTTTGATCTTGCGATCCGCGACCGACCTTAGTTCAGGTTGGCGGCTTCCTGCTGCTTGATCATGGTCTTGTTGATCAGGCGGTCCCAGCCGAGCAGCGACACCAGGTGGGCGTAGATCTGGGCCAGGGCGCCGTTTTCCTGCAGTTCCTTCAGCTTGGCGGCGGGCAGGCCGTTCAGCTTTTCTTCCGAGACGCCGAAGTACTCGGCGACGGTGACCGGCTCGCCGGCGGGAGCGCCGGTTTCGTCCTGCGGCTGGAAAGTGGCCTTCTTCAGCTCGAACAGGTCGTTGTCCTTCAGGATCTGGACGAACGAGTCGGTGCGGCGACGCTCGACCTCGAAGTCGTCGCAGAACTTGATGCAGTTCTGGGTATATTCGGTCGGCTCGCCCTTGGCGTCGAACAGCGGGGTCTGGCCCTGCTCGGTCAGCAGGTCCGAACCGCGGTCGATGCAGACGATCAGACGGTCTTGCGTGTCATCGTTGGCCAGCACGAACGGATAGCGGCGGATATAGGCCGGGATGTAGACGTTCGGTTCGATCGAGCCGTCGGCGCCGATGAACAGGTTTTCCTGCTGGTTCAGGCCCATCACCGCCAGCGGCACCCGGTCGTCGCCGGCGAAGATCACCGGGAAGGTCAGGGCGGCCGGAGCGAATTCGGAGACCGTCAGCGGCACGGCCGTGCCGGACGCGGCGAAGCCGTAAGGCTTGTCCTTGTGGACCAGGGCCAGCTTGGCGTGCTGCTCGCGATTCAGCGGCTCCGGCGAATTGTAGAACAGAACGTTGCCGGAGATTTCGCCGGCGGACTGGGTCGTTTCCATGAAGAGCTCTACGACAAAATAAGAAACGGGCGCTCGAAACCTTCAAGACGGCCGCAAAGGCCTGGGGTTCTAGCCGATCCCGCGAGGACCGGCAATCTAGGCCGCCGCCTTGGCCGGATACGGGCCTCCGATTCATCTTCGACGGGAACCGTCGAGAGTGAGCGGCGCCGTAATGGGCGAGCACTGTCCGGGCGCGGACCGGCGCCGCGAGCGCGTTATGAAATAACATCTCCGCCCGTCGATCCGCTTTTTCTTGACGCACGATTTTCTCCGCTCTCTGTGAGCGCATGACCTCAAGGGCGCTTGCCATGACCCGTTTCGCGTTGATCGCCGCCGTCGCTTCCGGTCTGGCGCTCGCCAGTTGCTCGACGCTCGACGGACCGAACCCGTTCGCCGCCGCCAAGGTCCCCGTCGCCATGACCCCGCCATCGGCCGGCTGGGTGAAGCCGCCGCCGGGCTACCTGACGGGCAACGGCGGCCTCGACGCCACCGTGATCCTGGGCCCGCCGCCCGAACCGACCTCGCCACGCGGCAAGGCCGAGCGCGCCCAGTTCAAGGAGACCCGCAAGCTGGCCAACACGCCGGCCTGGAGCCAGGCGATCGCCGACGCGGACCTGTCGGGCAAGAACGGCATGAAGAGCTTCTCGTGCGCGGCCGGTGTCACCTTGAGCGCCGAGGCGACCCCGACCCTGGCCCACATGCTGCTGCGCATGACCGACGACGCGGCCCGGATCTACCAACCGGCCAAGGCCGTCTATCGGCGGCCGCGCCCGCCGGTCGGCAACACCGCCCCGATCTGCGTGCCGCGCGAGGCCTGGATCGAGACCGACGGCTCTTACCCTTCGGGCCACGGCCTGATCGGCTGGGCCTGGGCCTCGGTGATCGCCGAACTGGTCCCGGACCAGGCCAGCCCGATCCTGGCGCGCGGCAAGGCGTTCGGCGACAGCCGCGTCGTTTGCGGCGTCCACTTCCAGAGCGACATCGAGGCCGGCCGCTATCTGGGCTCGGCCCTGGTCACGCGGCTGCACGACGACCCGGATTTCATGAGCGACCTGGCCAAGGCCCGCGTCGAGGTGGCGGCGTCGCGAGCCGGCGGGCCGCCGGCGGGGTGCGGGCGCTAAGCCCGCGCCACGAACGTCACGTGCGCCCTTAGCGGATCGTCCTGCGCCAAACCCGGGTGGTCGAAGTCGCGCGCTGAGTCGTGGCTCATGCCGATCCGGCGCATCACCGCCTGGGAGGCCAGGTTCGTCCGCGCGGTGAAGGCGATGATCTCGGACAGCTTCAGCGCCTCGAAGCCATGGGCCAGCGCGGCCGTCGCCGCCTCGGTGGCGTAACCCTGGCCCCAAGCGTCGGGATGAAAGCGCCAGCCGATCTCCACGGCCGGCGCCATGTTCATCTCGGGCGGAACCCACCAGAGGCCAGTCATGCCGATCACCCGGCCGTCAGCCTTGCGCTCGACGACCCAGAAGCCGAAGCCGTGCTGGCGGTCGTGCGCCATGACCCGATCGACGAAGGCGTCGCTCTGGGCCCGATCACGCACGCCGCCCAGCCATGCGCCGACCCGGGAATCGCCGTTCATCACGGCGATGGCCGGCCGATCGGCGTCGACCGCCGGGCGCAGCACCAGGCGGTCGGTTTCGATCACGCAGGCCGGCCGTTGGCCAGGGCCGAATAGAACTCCGGCCGGCGGTCGCGGAAGAAGCCCCAGGCGGCGCGGTGCGTCGTCAGGAAATCGAGGTCGAACGTCGCGCTGACGATCCCCTCGTCGGCCCGGCCCAGCTCGCTGACCAGGTCGCCGCGATGGTCGGCGATGAACGATGAGCCATAGAAGGTCTGGCCGCCGTTCGGATAGCCGTCCCACGGCTCGAAGCCGATGCGGTTGGCCCCGACCACGGGGATCACGTTCGACACCGCGTGGCCCTGCATGGCCCGCCGCCACGGCAGGGCGGTGTCCAGGCTGGGATCGTGCGGCTCGCTGCCGATCGCGGTCGGATAGAACAGGGCCTCGGCGCCCATCAGCGCCATGGCGCGGGCGGCTTCGGGGTACCACTGGTCCCAGCAGATGCCGACGCCGAGACGGCCGAAGCGCGTGTCCCAGACCTTGAAGCCGGTGTCACCGGGCCGGAAATAGTATTTCTCCATATAGCCCGGGCCGTCGGGGATGTGGCTCTTGCGATAGACGCCCATCAGCGAACCGTCGGCGTCGACCATCACCAGGCTGTTGAAATAGTGCGGCCCCTCGCGCTCGAAGATCGAGATCGGCAGCACCACGCCCAGCTCGCCGGCCAGCGGCGCGATGGCCTTGACCACCGGATGCTCGCGCCACGGATGCGCCTGCGCGAACCACCGCTCTTCCTGGGCGACGCAGAAGTACGGCCCCTGGAACAGTTCCGACGGCAGCACGACCTGCGCGCCCTTGGCGGCGGCTTCCCGGATGAAGCCCTCGGTCTTCTTGATGTTGGCCTGCAGATCCAGACCGTACGAGGTCTGGATCGCGGCGACGCTGAGCGTGCGGGCCATTACGCGGGCTCCTGCTGGCTGATGCAGTGGAACGAACCGCCGCCGGTCAGGATGGCGGTGGAGGGCAGGCCGATGACCTGGCGCTCGGGGAACAGGCCCTTGATCACCTCGACGGCGAAGGCGCCCGACTCCTCGGCGTAGATCGGCACGATGACCGCCTCGTTGGCGATCAGGAAGTTCATGTGCGAGGCCGGGATCGGCTCGCCGTCCTCGTCGAGGATCTTGCCCGGCGAGGGGATCCGCACGACCTGCAGCGGCGAGCCGCGGCTGTCGGTCATGCTGGCCAGCAGCTTGGCGGTCTGGGCATAGACATCCGCGTTCGGATCATCGACGCCGAAGGCCATCGGACAGGCCACGACGCCCGGCGCGACGAAGCGGGCCAGGTTGTCGACATGGCCGTCGGTGTGGTCGTTCAGCAGGCCGTCGCCCAGCCACAGCACCTTCTTCGCCCCGAGCGCGTCGGCGAGGGCGGAGGTGGCCGAAGCCTCGTCCCAGCCGGCGTTGCGGTTGGCGTTGAGCAGGCACTGACGGGTGGTCAGGACGGTGCCGTTGCCGTCGTGGTCCAGGGCGCCGCCCTCGAGGATGAAGGCGTTGCGGACCAGCGGCGCGCCCGAGGCGGCGGCGATCTGCTCGGCGACGATGTCGTCGCCTTCCAGGCTGTACTTGCCGCCCCAGCCGTTGAACTGGAAGCCGGCGGCGGCGGCCGAACCGCCGCCCTGGCCGCCGCCCTGGGCGGCCTCGACCGCGACGAAGATCGGGCCGGTGTCGCGCAGCCAGATGTCGCCGAACTGGCCGCGGACGATCTCGACGCTGGTGTCGCCCAGCAGGGCGCGGGCGGCCGCCTCGGCCTCGTCGCCGACCACCATCAGGCGCACGCGCTCGGCGCCCGGACCGGCCAGGGCGCGGGCTAGGTCGGCGACCTCTTGCTGGGCCTGCTCCAGGTCCTCCTGCCACAACTCGGCGTGGCTGGGGAAACCCACCCACATGGCGCGGTGCGGAGCCCACTCGGCGGGAACGGTGACGGTCATTCGAAGGCCCAATGCAGCGGCGGGAAACGAAAGGGGGCGCAGATGGCCCCTCATGGAGCCGGGGTCAAGACGCCTGTGACTAGCAGACGCGGATGACAAAGAAAAAGGGCGGCCCGAAACCGGACCGCCCCCATTCCTTGGAACTCTGCTCGCCGAGCTTAGAAGGCGGCGTGCAGGGTGATGCTGGCCGTACGCGGGTAGCCAGGCTGGCCGAGGCCGGTGCCCGACGGGTTCACCGCCAGGTCGCCCAGATACTTTTCGTTGCTCAGGTTCTTGACGTTGATCTGGACGTACGAGCGCTTCATGCCGAAGCCGTCCAGCTTGTAACGCGCGTCCAGGTCCAGCAGCGCGTAGTGCGGGGCCTTTTCGGTGTTGGTCAGGTTGGTCCAACGCTCGCCGACCCATTTGGCCTGCACGCCGACGCTGAACGCTTCGGTGATGTCGTACTCGGCGCGGACGGCGCCTTGGTACTTCGGCGCTTCGTACAGTTCCTTGCCCTTGGTCAACAGCAGCGAACCCAGCGTGGTGCCGGCGATGTTCTGCTGCAGTTCCGAGTCCTGGTACGAGAACGAGGCGTAGAAGAAGAGGTAGTCTTCCGGACGGAAGCCGAACTGGGCGTCGAAGCCCTTCTTCTTCACGTCGCCGACGTTGACCGAGAAGGCGATGTTGTCCTGCTCGTTGAAGGCGCGCTCGATGCGGTTGGCGAAGTCGGTGTACCAGACCGCGGCCGAGAACAGCACCGTCGGCGACTGGTAGCGATAGCCCAGGTCGTACGAGTTGGTGATTTCCGGGTTCGGGTTCGTCAGCTTCTTGTCGTAGAGGTCGTCCGTACGCGGCGCCGAGAGGGTCTTGGCGTAGCTGAAGTAGACCGACTGGTGGTCCGCCAGGGCGTAGCTGATCGCGGCGCTCGGCAGCAGCTTGTCGTACTTGCGGGTGAACTCACGCGGACGACCGTACTGGGTCGTGCCTTGGCCCGGCAGCGTGACCAGGGTCTGGCCGGCGCCGTCGTCCGTACCCGCCACGGCGGTCGGGGCCTGGTTGGTGCAGTAGGCCGTGAAGGTGTCGGCCTGATAGCAGAAGTTGTGCAGTTCACGCTTGAAGAACGGCGCGCGCACGCCGGCGTTCACCAGCACCTTGTCGTCCATGAACTTGCCGCGGTACTCGACCGAGAACTGGTTCAGGGTGGCGACCGAGACGCGGTCACGCTTGCGCAGGATGCTGCCGTCCGCGAGCTTGATCGGGGTGCCGTAGCCGTCCTTGCCGCCGAAGACGCTGTTGGGCGTCGTGTCTTGGCTGAACGTCGTATATTCGCCGGTCTGGCGGTGATGGGCTTCGTCGTAGGTGTAGGCGGCGCGGAAGCTCTGGCTGTCCGAGAACTTCCAGATCAGCGACGAGGTGACGCCGTAGCGGCGGGTGTTCGTCGTGTTCGGCGAGTACAGCAGGACGGTGTCGAGAATGTCGCCGTCGCCGTTCAGGTCCTGGCCGCCGGTCAGGGCGCTGCCGCGGATGATGCCGCTGCCCGTGCCGTTGCCGCTTTCGTTGAACAGGCCGCGACCGCCGCCGTTGGCCAGCACGTACTGGAACGAGGGGTCGACCGTCAGGATGAAGCTCTCACCCAGGTGGAACAGCGACTGAGCGCGGATGTTGCCGTTGTTCGACGGGTTGATGTTGTACTTGTAGCAGGTGCCCGCGTTGGTATCGATCTGGGCCGTGCCGGCCACCGGGGTCGGACGGTTGCAGGTGGCGCGGCTGTAGCCGATGCCCGTACCGGCCTGGAACTGGGCCAGGCTCATACGGTTGATGAAGTTGTTGCGGTTCTGGTTGTAGGTGGCGATCAGGCTGATGAAGTCGCCGTTGTCGCCGATCGGCTGATAGATGCGGCCGTTGTACTGCTTCTTGTGGATCTTGCCCGGACCGTTGAACACGTCGTTGATCGCGTCGGCGTAGCTGACCCAGGCGGTGGTGCCCCACGGACCGATCTTGCCGGTGTCCAGCACGCCGAAGATGCGGCGGAAGTTGCCGTCGCCGGCCTGGGCTTCGATCACGCCGCCGAACTCTTCGTCGGGCTTGCGGGTCACGTAGTTGACGGTGCCGCCGGCGGCCGCGGCCGTCGGGCTGTCGACGTCGGTGGTGCCGGTGTTGACGTCGACCTTGGAGATCAGTTCCGAGTCCAGCTGCTGGTTCGGATAGATGGCGTAGTTGCCGCTGTCGTTCAGCGGAACGCCGTCCTGCAGCAGGGCGACGCGTTGCGAGTCGAAGCCGCGGATGGTGATGTCGCCGCCGGCCGAGCCGTAGGCGTCATTGTTGGTGAAGTTGACGCCCGGCAGCAGGTTCAGCGAGTCCAGGATCGTCTGGCCCGGCACCTGACGGGAGATGAACTCCTGGGTGATGGTCGAGCGCGACTTCGGAATGGTCTGCGAAACGATCGCGCCATTCTGGTTTTTCAGCGTCGAGGCGGTGACCACGACCTGTTCGACGGCTTCCGTGCCGGTCGATTGGGCCATCGCGGCGCCCGCGGCGACCAGGCTACCGACCAGCGCGGTCGTCGCCAGGGCGAAATTTCTCATGTTCATCTTGAAGGATCCCCTCATTATTCGACACGCCCACCGTATGACCGACATGGTTCTGCGCCGTTGGGGCCGTTTACAGAAAGTTTTAGAAGGTTTGGTGACGGAAACGCCACGCCCGCCCCCAAACTGTCATAAAGCCCCGCATACGCGGAAGAATTGGTCAGTTTTTTCTTACTTGGTTAATCAGGCGTCATGCAAGCCGCTCACGAATCTCGAGAATTTTCGATCGACGATCGCGCCTGGCGTGCGACGCTGTGGATGGTCGCGGGGCTGACGCTGGTCCGCCTGATCGCGCTGTTCATCACGCCGTTGGAGCTCTACCCGGACGAAGCCCAGTACTGGCTGTGGTCGCGCGAGCTGGCGTTCGGCTATTTCTCCAAGCCGCCGATGATCGCCTGGCTGATCTGGCTGACCACCCACATCGGCGGCGACGCCGAGGCCTGGGTGCGGCTTTCCGCGCCGCTGCTGCACGGGATCACCGCCCTGGTCATCCACCGCATCGCCCGCCGACTATACGGCGGCTGGACCGGCCTGGCCGCGGCGGCGATCTACAGCCTGATGCCGGGCGTGGTCCTGTCGTCGGGCCTGATCGCCACCGACGCGCCGCTGCTGTTCTTCCTGTCCCTGACGATCTGGGCCTATGTCGACCTGGCCGAGGCGGTCGCCCCGCGCCGCTACTTCGTCGCCGCCGGCATGGGCCTGGCCCTGGGCCTGGCTTTCCTGTCGAAATACGCGGCGATCTACACGCTGGGCAGCATCGCCCTGCACTACGTCATTTCCCGCGAGGCGCGGCTGCGCTGGTGCCCGGCCGCGGCGGTCCTGTTCCTGGCCGCCTTCGTCCTGACCCTGGCTCCCAACTTCGCCTGGAACGCCAGCCACCAGTTCGCGACGGTCAAGCACACGGCCTCGAACGCCAACTGGGGCGCCCACACCCTGTTCAACTTCCGTGAACTGATCGAGTTCGTCGGCTCGCAGTTCGGCGTGTTCGGCCCCCTGCCATTCGCCGTGCTGCTGGGTGGGGCGATCTGGCTGGGGGTGAGGAAGCGCATGAGCTCGCCCGACCTGCTGCTGCTGTGCTTCTGCGCCCCGCCGCTGATCATCGTGGCCGGCGAAGCCTTCGTGTCGCGCGCCAACGCCAACTGGGCTGGGGCGGCCTTCGTGTCCGGCTCGGTGCTGGCCGCCGGCTGGCTGCTGCGCTGGAACGCCCGCCGCTGGCTGATCGGCGGCCTGGCCCTCCAGGCCCTGTTCGCCCTGTTCTTCGTGGCCTGCATGGTCAATCCGAAGGCCGCCGACGCCACCGGCCTGTCGAACGGCTTCAAGCGCGTGCGCGGCTGGGACCAGACGGTGCGGGCGATCGTCGACCGCACCCGCGAGGAGCAGGCCCTGCGCGGCGGGGTCAGCGCGGTCGCGATGGACGACCGCTTCGTCTACAACGCCGCCGCCTATTACGGCCGCGACTATTTCGGCCAGCCCGGCGCCCCACCGCTGCGCATGTGGGTGCACGAGGCCCATCCGCAGAACCAGGCCGAGACCGAGGCCCCGCTGGACGCCCGGTACGGCCGCCGCGCCCTGATCGTCAGCCTGGAGGGCGGCTACCGGCCCGAGATCGAGCAGGACTTCAAGGCGACATCCGGCCTGCAGATCGCCCGCGTGCGCCTCGACAGGAAGCGCTCGCGGCGGATCGACCTGTTCGTCGCCGAGGGCTTCGCCCCCCTGCCCCGCGATCCGCTCACGGGTTTGCCGCCGGAACCGGTGCGGAAGCCATAGGGGCTGTCATCCCGGCCGTAGCGGAGCGAAGAGCCGGGACCGCGGCAGGCGCATGCGTTTCCGGCGGTTCCGGATCGGCCCTGCGGGCCGTCCGGGATGACACGCGATTTGGAGCTAAACCGCGACCTCGAACGCCGCCTCGGTCTTGGCCTTGACCTCGTCCACCGTCACCCCCGGGGCCAGCTCGATCAGCTTCACCAGGGTCTTGCCGCGGTTGATCTCGAACACGCCGAGCTCGGTGATCAGCAGATCCACGACGCCCGCGCCGGTCAGCGGCAACGAACAGCGCTTGAGCAGCTTGGGCGCGCCGGACTTCTCGCAGTGGTCCATGACCACCACCACGCGCTTGACGCCGGCGACCAGGTCCATGGCCCCGCCCATGCCCTTGACCATCTTGCCGGGCACCATCCAGTTGGCCAGGTCGCCATTCTCGGCCACCTGCATGCCGCCCAGGATCGACAGGGCGATGTGGCCGCCGCGGATCATGGCGAAGCTGTCGGCGGACGAGAAGTACGAGCTGGAGTCCAGCTCGGTGATCGTCTGCTTGCCGGCGTTGATCAGGTCGGCGTCTTCCTCGCCCTCATAGGGGAAGGGACCCATGCCCAGCATGCCGTTCTCGCTCTGCAGCGTCACGTGCATGCCCTCGGGGATGTAGTTGGCGACCAAGGTCGGGATGCCGATGCCCAGGTTCACGTAGAAGCCGTCCCGCAGCTCCTTGGCGGCGCGGGCCGCCATCTCGTCGCGCGTCCAGGCCATTACGCGGTCTCCTTCTGGCGGGTGGTCACCCGCTCGATGCGCTTCTCGAACTTGGCGCCCTTGATCAGGCGATCGACATAGATGCCGGGGGTGTGGATGGCGTCCTTGTCCAGAGCGCCGATCTCGACCAGTTCCTCGACCTCGACCACGGTGGCCTTGCCGGCCGTGGCCATCATCGGATTGAAGTTCCGGGCGGTCTTCCGGTAGATCAGGTTGCCCTCGGCGTCGGCCTTCCACGCCTTGACGATCGCGAGGTCGGCGGTCAGGCCGCGCTCCATCACGTACATCTCGCCGTCGAACTCGCGGACCTCCTTGCCCTCGGCCACCAGGGTGCCGTAGCCGGTGCGCGTGAAGAAGGCCGGGATGCCCGCCCCGCCCGCACGGATGCGCTCGGCCAGGGTGCCCTGCGGATTGAACTCCAATTCCAACTCGCCGCTGAGGTAGAGCTGTTCGAACAGCTTGTTCTCACCCACATAGGACGAGACCATCTTCTTGATCTGGCGGTTCTCCAGCAGGATTCCCAGGCCGAAGCCGTCGACGCCGCAATTGTTGGAGATGACCGTGAGGTCCTTCGTCCCCGCCTCGCGGATCGCCGCGATCAGGTTCTCAGGGATGCCGCAGAGGCCGAACCCGCCGGCCATGATGGTCATGCCGTCGAACAGCAGCCCGGAGAGGGCCTCGACGGCGTCCGTCTTCACCTTGTCGACCATGGTGTCTCCCTGTCCCGAACTTGCTAATCGGGTGTTTGGCGAACCGTGTCGCCCGACCCACGAAGAAATTCAACCCTTGATGAATTATTTTTCCCGAAGGGCCGCCTGATGACCGACGCTAGCACCGGCCCCGTGACGCCCGCCACCTCTCCCAAGACCCCGGGGGTGCTTCTCGTGCTGGCTCACCCGGCGCTTGAACGTTCGCGCGCCAATCGCGCCCTGGCCAAGGCGGCCAAGGGCCTTTCCGGCGTCACCTTCAAGGACCTGTACGAGATCTATCCGGACTTCGTGGTCGACATCGAGGCCGAGCAGGCCGCGCTGGTGGCGCACGACGTGATCGCTCTGCAGTTCCCGCTGTTCTGGTACGCGACACCCTCGCTGATGAAGGAGTGGCTGGATCTGGTCTGGCTGCACGGCTTCGCCTATGGCGAGGGCGGCGAGGCGCTGAAGGGCAAGAAGCTGTTCGTCGCCTGCACCACCGGCGGCACCGCCAAGGCTTATCACATGCACGGCTACAACCGCTTCTCCATGGACGAGTTCCTGCGACCGCTGGAGCAGACCGCGCACCTGTGCGGCATGGAATGGGAGACGCCGTTCGTGGTGCACGGCGCCTCGGTCAAGGACGACGCGGCGCTGAAGGCCGAGGCCGAGCGCTACAAGGCGCGCGTGGCTTCGCTGCTGCCGCTGCGAACGGAGGCTTAAGGGACGCATGGAGAACTTCCTCACCCAGACCCTGGTCTATCTGGGCGCGGCCGTCGTCTCGGTGCCGATCGCCAAACGGCTCGGGCTCGGCTCGGTGCTGGGCTACCTGATCGCCGGCGTCGTCATCGGCCCGTTCGCCCTGGCCCTGGTCGGCGAACAGGCCGACGTCATGAAGTTCGCCGAATTCGGCGTCGTCATCCTGCTGTTCCTGATCGGCCTGGAGGTCCAGCCCTCGACGTTGTGGGACATGCGCAAGGCGATCTTCGGGTTTGGCGGCACCCAGGTCGTCTGCACCTCCCTCGCCATCGCCGGCGCCGCCATGCTGCTGGGCCTGCCCTGGCAGACGGCCCTGGCGGTGGGGATGGTGCTGGCCATGTCGTCCACCGCCATCGTCCTGCAGACGCTCGACGAGAAGGGCCTGAGACAGGGGCCCGTCGGGCGCGCCGCGTTCGGCATCCTGCTGCTGCAGGACCTGGCGGTGATCCCGATGTTCGCCCTGCTGCCTTTGCTCGCCACGGTGGCCCCGGCCGCGCAAGGCGAGGCCGGCGGCCATGGCGGCGCAAGCCTCGTGGCCCACCTGCCGGTCTGGGCCCAGGGGCTGTCGGTGTTCGCGGCCGTGGGCGCCGTGGTCGGCGGCGGCCGTTATCTGGTGCGGCCGCTGTTCCGCTTCATCGCCAAGGCCCGCCTGCGCGAGATCTTCGTCGCCGCGGCCCTGCTGATCGTGGTGGCGGTGGCCAGCCTGATGCAGGTCGTCGGCCTCTCGCCGGCCCTCGGGGCCTTCCTGGCCGGCGTGGTGCTGGCCGAGAGCGAGTTCCGCCGCGAGCTGGAGACCGACATCGAGCCGTTCCGCGGCCTGCTGCTGGGCCTGTTCTTCATCACCGTGGGAGCCGGCGTCGACTTGCCGCTGGTGGCCCGCGAGCCGCTGACTCTGGCGGGCCTGGTCGTTGGCCTGATGGTGCTGAAGTTCCTGGTCATGTACGGCCTGGCCCTGCTGTTTGGCGCCCCCAAGCGCGGCGCGATGGCGGTGGCCACCGCCCTGGCCCAGGGCGGTGAGTTCGCCTTCGTGCTGCTGAGCTTCACGGTGGGAGCGGGCGTGATCGGCGCCCAGCTGGCCGCCCTGCTGACCGCCGCCGTCGCCGTGTCCATGGCCCTGACGCCGCTGGCCATGATCCTCTACGAGCGCGTCGCGGCCCTGATGGACGCGGCCATTCCCGACGTCGTGCCCGACACCGGCGACTTCGACGAGGGCGAGCCGGACATCATCATCGCCGGCTTCGGCCGCTTCGGCCAGATCACCGGCCGCCTGCTGTCGGCCAACGGCTTCAAGTCGACCGTGCTGGACAGCGACATCGAGCAGATCGAGCTGCTGCGCCGCTTCGGCCGCCGGGTGCACTACGGCGACGCCACCCGCCTGGACCTGCTGCGCGCCGCCGGCGCCGAGCGGGCCCGGATGCTGATCGTCGCCCTGGACGACCGCGAAAAGACCGTCGAGCTGGTCGAGACCGCCCGCAAGGCCTTCCCGAACCTGGTGATTCTGGCCCGCGCCTGGGACCGCCGCCACGCCTACGATTTGCTGGCCAACGGCGCCGACGCCGTCGAGCGGGAGACCTTCGAGTCGGCCCTGGCCCTAGGCTCGACGGCGCTGCAGAAGCTGGGCTTCCGCGCCCACCGCGCCCATCGCGCCGCGGCCTTCTTCCGCCGCCACGACCGGCGGGTGTTCGAGGAGCTGCGCCCGATGTGGGGCCAGGAGGAGGCCTATATCCTGGCCTCCCGCGACGCGGCCAAGACCATGGACCGCCTGCTGGACGCCGACCTGCACCGCATGCGCCCCGGCGACGCCGGCGGGGCCTGGGACACGGCCAGCCTGGACGAGGAACTGAAGGAGCGCGCCCAGCAGGAAGGGGCGGAGTAGGCCGCCCTCCTATTCCGCCGGCTGGCTGGCGGCCTCGCTCTTGCGGGCCACCCGGCGGAAAAGGTCGGCCAGGGCCTCGAACAGGCCCTTCTCGGACGCGCGGTGATAGACCGAATCCGCGCCCAGGGCCTGCGCCAGACGCGCATGGGCCTTGCCGAGGTTGTGGTACGGCAGGCGCGGCAGCAGATGGTGCAGGGCGTGGTAGCGCAGGCCGACCGGGGCCCACAGTTCCGAGGCCAGGTTCGGCGGCGGCACGTTGACCGAGTCCAGGAACTGCTCGTCCAGGCTCATCTTGCCGCCGTCATTGTCCCAGTGGTGGGCGACCAGGGTGCGGGCCTGGTTGACGAAGGTGGCGACGGCGAAGATGGCCAGGCCTGTCAGGACGAAACGGACCGGTAGCCAGCCCGCCACCGTCGCGGCGATCACCGCCCACGACCACAGCCAGCAGGCGACGTCCTGGGCGACCCATTCGGGACGCCAGCGGTTCAGGTCCTCGCGCACGAAGTCGGGATTGATCATCAGGGCCGACAACCGGGTCTTCACGTAGCGGCCCAGCGGCGGGAACACGAACGACAGCGGGATCAGGATCGCCGAGCGCAGGATCACGCCCAGCGGGGCCAGCAGGGCCACGAACAGGAAGCCGGCCAGCTTCAGCGGGGTGAATCGCGACAGCGGCAGATATTCCGGATCCAGGGCGGTGCCGAAGCGGTCCTTGATGTGGTGGATGTTGTGCACCCCCTCGTACATCAGCGACGGGGTCATCAGCGGCGTGCCGATCAGCACGTTCCAGCCCAGGCGAAAGCCCGGCGTCTCGTCGGCGCGCAGGTGGGTCAGCTCATGGATGAAGCTCAAGCCGCGATAGAGGGCCAGAACGCTGACCAGGCCGGCGACCAGGCCGACAGCCAGGTTCAAGGTCGTCGCCGCCAGCAGGAAGCCGCCCCACATCAGCGCGGCCGAGATCACCAGGTCGATCCAGTAGACGGCCGCGTTGGGCGTCATCAGGTCTTCGGTCAGGCCGTAAGCCTGCTTCGTCAGACTGACGCCTTCGCTCGCCAACTTGTTCACTTCGACCTCGCGCCGCCCGCCATGAGCATGACGAATTGGCGACGGCGCGCGGGAAAAGCAACTGTTTGCGTGGAGGTGGCGACAACTTGCCCCCTCCGGATGCTCCGCATCCTCCTCCCCCGGAGGGGGAAGAAGGACCCTTCCGCCCCCCACCGGGGGCGGACGACCGCGCAGCGGTCAGGTGGGGGCCCGCGGCGTTGGACGCTTTAGGTCAACGGCCGCAGGACGATTTCCACGCGGCGGTTCTGGGCCCGGCCGGCCGGGGTAGCGTTGTCGGCGATCGGCTGGCGCTCGCCCATGCCCGCCACGAAGACGCGATCCTGCAGCACCTGGCCCGGACCGGTCAGATAGCCGGCCACCGCGCTGGCGCGGCGCTCGGACAGGGTCTGGTTGTAGTCGTCGGGACCGCTGCTGTCGGCGTGGCCGACCACGTCGATCGTGGTCTGCTTGTAGGCGTTCAGGGTCCGGGCCACGTCGTCCAGCACGCGGGTGAACTGCGGCTGCACGTCCGACTTGTCGACGGCGAAGGTCACGTCGCTGGGCATGACCAGCACGATCTGGTCGCCGTTGCGGCGGATCATGACGCCCGAGCCCTCGAGCGAGCGACGGAAGTCGGCCTGCTGGCGGTCCATGTAGTTGCCGACCGCGCCGCCGGCCAGAGCGCCGATGCCGGCCCCGATCAGGGCGTTCTTGCGGCCCTGCTCGCCCTTGTTGGTGTTGGTCAGATAGCCGAGCACCGCCCCGACCCCGGCCCCGGTCAGCACGCCCGTGCCGGTGTTGTTGCGCACCGGCATGCCGGTATAGGGATCGGTGGTCGTGCAGGCGACCAAGGCGCTGGCGCCCATCAGCACGGCGGCCAAAGCGATCTTGCGCATCATCGCAACCCTCGTCTGTTTGCTGTAGATCAACGTCATCCGGGGCAAACGCCCACCTTATGGTCAAGTTCCATACTTGCGCGTCGACAGTGACGAACGGTCTTCGTTTCGTCCCTTGTCCGTTGTAGTAAGAATGAACTTACTCATTCCCAAGCTCGCTTCTTGAGGCTCGCAGACGTGTCCACCTCCGCTATCGAACCGGTCTCGTTCTCCCTCTACAGCAAGGACTTCCCGCGCTTCGCCCAAGAGCTGGGCGCCTCGTTCGAGCGCTACGGGTTCGCCGTGCTGTCCGAGTACGACCTGCCGCAGGACCGCATCGACGCGGCCCTTTCCGACACCAAGGCCTTCTTCGCCCTGCCGGTCGAGACCAAGAAGCAATATGCCGGGGTCAAGGGCGGCGCGCGCGGCTACATCCCGTTCGGGGTCGAGACCGCCAAGGGCGCCACGCACCACGACCTGAAGGAATTCTGGCACATGGGCCGCGACCTGCCGCCCGGCCACCGCTTCCGCGCCACCATGGCCGACAACGTCTGGCCGGCCGAGATCCCGGCCTTCAAGCACGACGTCAGCTGGCTGTACAACGCGCTGGACACCATGGGCGGCAAGGTGCTGGAGGCGATCGCCACCTACCTGAAGCTGGACCGCGACTTCTTCAAGCCGACCGTCGAGAACGGCAACAGCGTGCTGCGCCTGCTGCACTATCCGCCGATCCCGCAGGACGCGACGGGCGTGCGCGCCGGCGCCCACGGCGACATCAACACCATCACGCTCCTGCTCGGCGCGGAAGAAGGCGGCCTGGAGCTGCTGGACCGCAATGGCGAGTGGCTGCCGATCAACCCGCCGCCGGGCTGCATCGTGGTCAATATCGGCGACATGCTGGAGCGCCTGACCAACCACGTCCTGCCCTCGACCATCCACCGCGTGCAGAACCCGCCGCCCGAGCGCCGCAACGTGCCGCGCTATTCGACGCCGTTCTTCCTGCACTTCGCGTCGGACTACGAAATCAAGACCCTGCCCAACTGCGTCACGCCCGAGAACCCGGACCGCTATCCGGAATCGATCACGGCCGACGAGTTCCTCCAGCAGCGCCTGCGCGAGATCAAGCTGGCCTAAAGCCTTTTGATGCTCCCCCGCGCTGCGGGGGAGCATCTTCGGCCTATTTCGCGATCCGGAGCGACGAGATCTCCTGGGCGATGGCCTTGAAGGCCGTCTTCAGCTCGCTGCCGGTGGCCGGGAAGAAGACCTTGGTGCTGTCCGTGGCGCAGTCGGTCAGGAAGCTCTTGGCCGCCGCGTCGGAGCCCACGTCGAAGCCCACCGTGTACAGCGTGATGTCGTTGTTCGAGTTCTTGATCGCATCGCACAACGCCCGGGCCTGGGTGAAAGGACTGCCGTTGGTCGCGGCGCAGTTGATGTGATCGGAGGCGCTGCCGGTCCCACCGCCGGCGTCGGACGCGATCACGCCCTTGCAGTACGGCGTGTTGAAGGCGCCGTCGGTCATCAGGATCACGACCTTCATCAGGTCCTTGGTCTTGTAGGCCGCCGGTTTCTGCGACGCGTTGGGCCACAGGTAGGAGAAGTTCGGCGAGATCATGTACCAGCCCCAGGCCAGGCCGATCTGACCGGCCGTCGAGCTCCCCGCCGCCAGGGTGCTGATCTGGGCCTTAAGCGCCGTCCTGTCGCTGGACAGCGGCATGATCTCCGCGTCCGGGCACGGATTGGGCTGATAGGTCCAAGGATCGGTGTCGTTCGCGGTAGAAGGATAGTTCCACCCCACGAAGGCGGTGCTGGGCGCGGCGTCGGTATAGGCCTGCGGCCCGGTCCGCTCGCTGACACAGCGGCTAAGGCTACGGGTCATCGGATAGGAGCCGTCGGATCCCGTATAGACAAACTTCGTGCAGCCGGGATTGGTGCTCTTTTCGCACGTCGCCGTCCCGCCGCCGGTATAGGTCCCCAACCCGAAGCCGGCGAGGCCTGTGTCGAAGGTCGTCGTGGACAGGCTGGTGATCGTCCGCTTCGTGCCGTTCAGGGCGGTCAGCCCCCCCATGCCGGCAAAGCTGATCTCGTCGTTCGTTATGAAGCCGTGGACGGTGCTGGTGGTGACGACGATCGAGCAGGTGCTGGTCAGACATTTCTGCGCCGCGCCGCCGCCGCTGCCGTAGTTCTTGGTGGTGGTGGCGCCCTGTAGCGAGAAGCTGTTCGAATCCACCTTGGTGATCGTGTAGATCTGGTTGTTCAGCGTGGACAGGTTCCCGCTAATCCCAGAGACGTAGACCTTGTCACCGGTCGCGTAGCCATGATTGGCGATCGTGACGACCGGCGGACCGGCCTTGGTGATCCCCGTGATCGACTGGGCGGCGGCCAGCCAGGTCGCGCCGCTGATCGCCCGCACCGGCACGGGCCCGCGCACGGCGTCGGCGTAGGTGTCGACATTGACGCCCGCCGAGTAGGGCACCAGCGCCACCTTCGAATAGAACGGTGTCTGGGTGTCCTTGACGATGATGTCGACCAGATCGGACGCCGCGGTCTTGAGGTCGGTGATCCGCGAGCCGGCCATCGAGCCGGTGATGTCCAGCACTAGCGAGACTTCCAGGTTCTTGGACGATCGCACGACGTCCGAGCTCGCCGTCACCGTGAAGTTGCCGCTGGTCCACAGGCCGATGATGATCGGCTGCAAGGTCGCGGTGGCCGTGCCGATGATGTGGTTGTTGGTCCCGGCCTTGAACGTCGCGTTCGCGGCGGTCAGGCCCATGTTCAGGTTCGCGACCTCGGCCACGAAGGCCGGATCGCCGACCGCTTCCAGCTCGGCGTCCGTCGCGGCGGTCGAGCGGGCGGCCATCAGCGTCGCCGCGTCCAGCGCGTCCTGCATTTGACGGCGCTGCAGGCTGATCCGGCCAATGTCCACCAGGGCGAACACCAGGACCGTCAGCGGCAGGGCCAGCAGCGCGAACTGAATGGCGATCGCTCCGCGCTGATCGCGCCGCAGACGGCCGCCGAAAGCGAAAACGCCTTCGCTCAGGCGGCGGAAGATGCGGCTCAGGGTCGACATGGAGGGTTCCGGACGAAGCTTTTCGGCCTGAACTTGGCCGAGGAGGGTGAACAAGCCGGAAACGGCGTTGGTGAACGATGCGCGCAACGCTGGCTTCGACTCTCGGCGCGCCTGCGGCTAAAGAGCCCGGATGCCGTTCACCGCCACCGTCCTGACCATGTTCCCCGAGGCCTTTCCCGGCCCGCTCGGCGTCTCGATGATCGGGACCGCCTGGACGGAGCAGGACCTGTGGCGTTTGGAAACGCTGGACATTCGGGCCTTTTCCAAGGATAAGCGCGGCTTCCTCGACGACACCCCCGCGGGTGGCGGCGCTGGAGCCGTACTCAAGGCGGACGTCATCGCCTCCGCGCTCGACAGCGTGGAGCTCGGTGGGCGGCCGCTTTTGTACATGAGCGCCCGGGGCAGGCCCCTGACCCAGGCGCGCGTTCGGGAGTGGTCCAAGGCGCCGGGTATCGTGGTGCTGTGCGGCCGCTTCGAAGGGGTGGATCAGCGGGTGCTCGACGCCCGCGGGTTCGAGGAGGTCTCGGTCGGAGACGCGGTTCTCGCCGGTGGCGAGGCGGCGGCGATGGTTGTGATCGAGGCGTGCGTTCGACTTGCCCCGGGGGTTCTGGGGAACATCGAGAGCACGCTGGAAGAAAGCTTCGAGGACGGCCTCCTCGAGCATCCGCAGTACACGCGACCGCGGACGTTCGAAGGGCTCGACATCCCCGAGGTGCTGCTATCGGGCGATCACAAGCGGATCGACCAATGGCGCAAAAGTATGCGTGAAGAAACGACCCGCGAGCGGCGGCCCGACCTCTGGGAAGCGCATCTCGCCAATCAACAGGCAAAAGGCGACCCGAAAACGGGTAAGCCCAAAGGAGACTGAGACATGGCTATCAACATCATCAAGCAACTCGAGCAGGAAGAGTCCGCTCGTCTGCTGGCCGTCCGCGCGATCCCGGAATTCCGTCCCGGCGACACCCTGCGCGTCAACGTGAAGATCAAGGAAGGCGAGCGCGAGCGCGTTCAGGCCTACGAAGGTGTCTGCATCGCCCGTCAAGGCGCCGGCATCCACGAGAGCTTCACGGTCCGCAAGATCTCGTTCGGCGAAGGCGTGGAGCGTCTGTTCCCGCTGCTCTCGCCGAGCATCGACAGCATCGAAGTCAAGCGGCGCGGCGTCGTCCGTCGCGCCAAGCTGTACTACCTGCGCGACCGTCGCGGTAAGTCGGCCCGTATCGCCGAGCGCGCTGGCGCCCCGAAGGCTTCGGCTTCGGCTTCGTCGGAAGACTAAGCCTTTCGAGCTTCGGAAAAGATCGAGGCCCTGGCGGAAACGCCGGGGCCTTTTTCTTTGGGCCTATTCCTTGATTGGCATGGGCGATGCTGACGAGCTCGGTGAGCGTCAGCTTTGAGTGGCTAGCCGCGCTCGGCCAGGCCCCTGGCCGCAGTTCAACCGAAACGGAGCAAGAAGCGATTGGCCAGAGCGGCCGCGTTTATGCGAGAGGCAGAAGCGTTCTCGATTTCCTCGGCGTCGTCGCTGTCCCTCACGGTCACAAAGGCCGTAACCTCCGCAAACCGCTCGCCCAGCGCCGCCTTGGCGAACACCAGGGCATTGGTCATCGCTTCAATCAGATTGTCGAAGTAGCTATCGAAATCTGCTTTCTCCTGTTGCGCGAGCAGCGCATTCACCCGTGAAAAGGCGGCCCTGTCCCAGCCTTCCACGACCCATTCGGCAGATGCCCAACGGTAATAAATTTCGTCCTCAGGCGAATTCGGCTCGTCCTCGGCTTCGGCGGCTAAATGGATTTGATAGCCTTCCTCAGTGTTAGCGGCCATCGCGACATTGGCGCCGTCATCAGACGTAAATAGAGCCAATGCATATAGATGCTCGCCCTCATGCCTAGACAGGATATTTCTTGCCGCCGCCAGCGCCGCCGCTTGAATTTCCTCAGAAATGTCTTTCCAACTCAACGGGCTCCTCCTCGGGGAAAATTGCTAGCGGCTACTCACAGTTCCCGCGGAATCCGTATTTGCGCTCTATGTCAGGAGTTTCCTGGAGCTGCCCGGAGGCGCCAATTGTTTTCCGCAGGCGCCTGACTTCGGACCCGCCGGGAGTCCGCCAAGGGTGGTGAGCGGACATGGACAGGATGTAGTCCTGTGCGCTGGCGCAACGCCTACTTACTTCTGCCGGCGCTGGATTGCTGCCCTTACCTGGTGGCCAGCAGGCCTTGCCTCTTTAGGTCGGCATAGATGCAATCTTCCTTGGCGCGCGTCTGCGGCACACGTCGATCGACGTATGCCGCCCAGCCATCGCCAATCTTGGTTGGCGTGAACTCTCGGAGGCCGCATCTACCGGCGGCGTCGATGATCTGCCGGCGATCAGCCCATCGGTTCTCATCACCGACAAAGCAACTCGCCAACGCCGAAGCCATAACGAGGATCAGAACGATTGGCTTTGCGAGCGCCTTGTTTCTCATTCGCCTAGGCGATCTCAACGTCTTGCTCGGTGCCCGACGGCAGTTCGCTTAGATCAAGGTCCCAGCCGCCTTCCGCTCGAAGAAGGCCAATCCGAAACGAAGGCCCTTCGCCGCCACTGTTCATATACCAGCATTGGATCCGGTCTGCGTCAGCGGCCAAGAATTGTATGAAATTCATGTCCACGTAGGACCCGATGCGCTCCGCGATGGCCTCGGCGATGTCGAGCGCGCCGACGCGCTTCAGGATGGTCATGCTGGGCACTTTCGCCTCCCGCGTCGGTGTCGGCAACGGGTAGATGGCGGAACTACTGCCGCAGTCGCCAGGCAGCGGTCTTGTACGGTTCGGGAACCGGATCGTTCAGCGGATCGAGACCCTGAGCCTCAAGCTCATCGAACCATCGACCGCGCCTAGACGGAGGCAGACGCTCCCCGCACCAAGGACAGAAATAGATAAGTTGGCGAGACGCCCCACCCGGCGTCTCGACCGAGTACTCGTCGAACACCTCGTTATACTCGACAACGACCTTCTCATTCTCAGGGTGCGTGCTGACGTGCCCGCTGCCGGTTCCATGTGCCATGGCGCTACAATAGCGGGCGCGGTCCATGGCGGCCAAGGGTGGAAGGCGGTCGTCTCGCTACGAGCGTTCGTAGTAACGCGGTGCGAAAACGATGACGCTCTGCGGTGGACGGTCGCCCGCTGCTTCGCTCCACACACCGAACCCGAATGATTGCGAAGTGAACCCCACGCCCTCACGTTCTAGGTCAGGGTCAGCACGCGACATCTCGTCGAGCAGTTGGGTGGCGGGAGTGTTTAGAATGTCGAGTTCATTAAACGTGACTTCTGCGGGGGAAGCGAACTCAACTGCCTCAAGCCCCCCATTCACGTCGTAATAGGCGAATGCCCACACCGACTTAAACACGTCTGCTGCCGTGTCTTCCGGCGTGCGTCTGAATATCTCGACCGGAACGGCTAACGCCGATCGGACCTGTTCTCGAAGCATCCCGAACCGGAGCGGGCCAACACCAGTCTGCGGATTGATGACGAAGCGCATGGGGCAAGCTGTAGCGCCGCCGGTCCGTTGGTCAATGTCCGCTCAAGGTCGTAAGCCGACATTGCCGTCCAAATGCCGATCCGCTCTATTCCAGAAAGCGCACCACGACGTTCGAGGCCGGCAGTTCGTCGCGGCGGTCCGGGTCGAGGCCCGTCAGCGGGCTCCAGGGCGCCGCGCCCAGGCGGCCGAGGTCGTCATAGCGGCCCAGCAGGGTGAAGCGTTCGAAGCCATAGCCAAGCCCTTCGCCGAGCAGCGGTTTCGCCGCGTCGGCCACGTGCAGATGCAGGTGCGGCCCGGTGGAGTCGCCGGAAAAGCCCAGCGCGCCGATCACCTGACCTCGGCGGACGCGATCCCCCGCCCGCACGCGCGGGCTGCCCGGGATCAGGTGCTCGTAGATCGCGTAGCGACCGCCGCCGAGGTCGAGCGAGACATAGTTCCCCGCCGCCAGGTCCTCCGGATGCTTGCCGTTTTCGGAGACGTGGGCGCTTTCGGGGACGCCGTCGCGCACGGCCGCGACCGTGGCGTCGGCCACGGCCAACACGTCGGCCCCGTAGCCCAGGGCGTTGCGGGCCAGATCGGCGTCGCCCGTGGCTATGCGCCCTTGCGCATCCAGCCGCACCCAGTCGATCGCGGTGCGGCCCGGCAGGCGCGCCTTGCCGTCCGGGGCGTAGAACACCCGTCGGTGGCCGCGCGGCCAGTCGGCCTGGTAGATCGCCGCCCAAGGTCCGCCGCGGAGGGGCGGGCCGAGCACGGGGCCAGGGTCGGATGAGAGATCGGCTTCGAGCCTTTGGCCGCCGGCTTCGATGGCCAGCCGGCGTGTCGCGGTGGGCAGGTCCAGTTCGATGAACACCACCGCGCCGTCGCCTTGGACGACGCGCCGGCCCTCGAGCCCCTGGCCGTCGAATGTTCCAAGGATCGCGCCGCCGGCGGTGTCATGCACCGTCACGCTCGCGAGCGGCGTCTTGCCGACGTGAAGTTCGAAAAGCGCGCGCCGCCGGCCCTCGACCATCACCACGGCCGGAGCCTGGCGCAGGACGGGACCGGCGGCGCGTGCGGGTCCCGACACGAGCACCATGGCCAAGGGGGCGGCCAGGGCCGCGCGCCGGGTAACCTCGTCAGCCATTGTTCGCGCCCCTCCGCCTCGCTCAAGGACTTGGGAAGCCTGGCGGCCAGGTCAAGGCGAGCTTATCGGGGCGCGAGATAGCGCAGGCGCTTGCTGGCGACCGTCGGCTTGGCCGGCGCGCGCAGGGCGGCCCACAGGCGTTGCAGGCTCAGCACCCAGCCGAACGTCGTTTCCTTATGGGTCTTGAGAGCTTCGTCCATCATCGTCGCCTTCCGTGGCTTGTCGATGGACTGAAAATCGTCGTTCGGCGGCCAGGTGACAAACGCGGCCTCCTTGGCTATGCATAAGGCCGCCTTATGACAGACATCCTCGCCCGCCTGCCGCTCAGCGCCATTCGCGTGTTCGAGGCGGCCGCTCGCCTGAAGAGCTTCACCCGTGCGGCCGACGCGCTGGGCGTGACCCAGGCCGCCGTCAGCTGGCAGGTGAAGGCCCTGGAGCAGCGCCTGGACCAGCCGCTGTTCAACCGCCTGCCGCGCGAGGTGACCCTGACCCCGGCCGGCGAGCGCCTGTCGCGGGCCGCGACCGAGGCGATGTCGCTGCTTCGCTCGGCGGTCTCGGACCTGATCGAAGCCGAGGAAGGGGTGCTGTCGATCACCACGGTCCAGAGCCTCGGCGGCCAGTGGCTGGCCCCGCGCCTGGGCGGCTTCCAGATCGCCCACCCGCGCATCGCCGTGCGGCTGGAGGCCTCCAGCCGGGTGATCGACCTGACGCGGGAGGGCGTCGACATGGCCTTGCGCGGCGGTCATGGCCAATGGCCCGGCATGACCGCCCACTTCCTGGTCCCCGCCGTCCAGACCCCGCTGGTCTCGCCGGAATTCCTGGCTCGGATCGGCGGCCTCGCCAAGCCCGAGGACCTGCTGGAGGTGTCGCGCATCGGCATCGCCCGCGAGTGGGACGAGTGGTTCCAGGCCGCCGGCGTCACCGCCCGGCCGCAGCGCTCGGATCCGCGCCTGGCCTCGGACGCCCAGGCGCTGGAGGTGGCCAGCGCCCTGGCCAGCCACGGCGCGGCCCTGGGCTCGCCGATCTTCTTCGCCCGCGAGCTGGCCGAGGGCCGCCTGATCATGCCGTTCGACGTGGTGGCCCGCTACACCGGCGGCTACTGGCTGGCCTATCCCAGCGACCGCTCGCGGGTGCGCAAGATCGCCGCCTTCCGCGACTGGGTGCTGGCCCAGGCCGCCGCCGACCCGCTGATCGCCCGCTACGCGGCCATGGCCCCGCTGGAGGCGCCTGGCGCCTCACCGCTCACACGCTCGAATTCCCAAGGCCAAGCTTGAGTGCGCTCGCACCCATCTTGACAAACCGGCGTTCCGGGAAGAGGTTAACTCACCCCCGACATTGTCGGGCTTCCTGACCGTCTCCTTTCTAGTGGACGGCCCTCTTCGGGCGGAGCCATCGGCCCCCGAAGGCTGAAAATGATGCTAGGGCGCGCCGAAACACAGGCGCGCCCTATGTCGTTCTAAGACACCTTGCGGACGCGGCGTTTGCCGGGCCGGCGGTGCTTTTCCCGCTCCCGCTCGAGCGCCCGTTCCCGCGCCCGGCGCAGGCGCCGCTGGACCCGCGCGTCGCGCAGCAGGGCGGCCGGGACGTCGGTCAGCAGCTTCAGGCCGGCGATCGGCGACAGGTTGCGCACGTCGCGGCGGGCCTGGGCGATCACCTCGGTCACCATCGCCTTGCTGTCGAGCTCGCCCTCCTCCTTGACCAGGGCCAGCCGGTGCAGGGCGTAGAGGCCCAGCACGAAGGCGATCAGGAAGTAGAAGTCCCAGCTGGACACCCGCAGCGGCATCAGGGTCAGCACGTCGCCAGGGCTGGTCCAGCGCAGCAGAATCTCCAACCGCCGGGCCGCGAAGAAGTCCGCGAACATCCCGCCCAGAACCGGGGCCAAGCCCGCCGCCGCCGAGCTGATCAGGGCGTTGGCGGCGATATAGGCGGTGGCCGAGCCGCGCGGCGACAGCTTCAGGGCGATGTTGCCCGACGACAGGGTCACCCCGGCGGTGGCCAGGCCCATCAGGGCGTGCAGCCCCACCAGATAGGCCATGACCCAGACCTTGTCCTGGATCTGCGAGGCCCCGACCATCGCCGCGATGCACAGGATGAACAGCGGCGCGGCCACGGCCAGCACCGACTTGTTGGCGAAGCGGTCCGACAGCAGGCCCCAGCTGCGCAGCGCCAGGACGTTGGTCGCCTGGCTGACCACGCCCAGGATCACCACGAAGGTGATGTCCAGGCCCAGCTGCTTGACGAAGAACACCGTGAAGAACGGCGTCGCCAGGTTCACCGCGAACTGCCAGCTGGCCAGGAACATGATCAGCCGCCGGAAATTCTGGTCCCGAAGCGGCGCGCGCAGCAGCGGCAGCAGGCGGATGGTCTCGGTGGCGGGCGGCATCTTCGGCTCGGGCGTCAGGGCCAGCTCGCGGCAACTGAACAGGCCGGCCAGGAAGCCGAACGCGTAGAGGCCGGCGAAGGCGACCGGCCGCCACTCCGATCCTTCCGGCGCGCGGTCGAGGGCGAAGGCGGCGGCCAGGCTGGCGATCAGGGCGACGACGGTGGCGTTGATCGTCCGCTTGGCGAAGATCTGGCCAAGACGCGCCTCGGGGGCGAGATCCCGCACCCAGGCGTTCCAGGCGCAGCCGCCGAACGTCGCGATCCCGCAGTAGAAGACCTGCAGCGCGACCAGGATCGCCAGGGTCGCCGCGCCCTGTCCCCGCGACAGGGCCAGGAGCGCCATGCCAGCGAGGGCCAAGCGGCTGACCAGGCTGGACAGGATGGCGATCCGTTTGCGCGTCCTGAGCTTCTCGACCAGCAGCACCCCCGGCGCCTGCAACAGCTGCACCCAGAAGGTCACCGCCGCCAGCAGGCCGATCGTGGTGTTCGAGGCGCCCAGGTGCAGGGCGAAGGCGGTCAGGATGACGCCGCTGGTCACCGCCGTGACCGCGTTGGAAAAGCCAGCCTCCAGGACCAGATGCCGCAGGCCGCGCTCGCGCTCGTCCTCGGTCAATTGCGGCGTCGGGGCAAAAAACATGCGCTGCACTCGCATTCTACTGCCTCGACGGGGCAGGAACGATCGCCAGACGGCGATCGAACAAGGGATTCTCGGCGTTTCCTCGCTTTACGCGCCCGCTCCGAAGGCCTAGATGCGGGGCGCTATGACCCGCACATCCAAGACGCTGTACGACAAGATCTGGGACGCTCACCTCGTCAACGAACAGGACGGCGAAGCGATCCTCTATATCGACCTGCACCTGATCCACGAGGTGACGACCCCGCAGGCCTTCGCCGGCCTTCGCGTGGCCGGCCGCAAGGTGCGCCGGCCCGACCGCACGCTGGCCGTCGCCGACCACAACATCCCGACCGAGGGCCAGGCCCTGGGCGTCGACGCGGTGGCGGACGAAGAGGCGCGGCTTCAGCTCAAAACCCTGGCCCGCAACGTCGCGGACAACGGCATCGAATTCTTCCCGATGGGCGATATCCGCAACGGCATCGTCCACGTGGTCGGGCCTGAGCAGGGCCGCACCCAGCCAGGCATGACCATCGTCTGCGGCGACAGCCACACCTCGACCCACGGCGCCTTCGGGGCCCTGGCCCACGGCATCGGCACGTCCGAGGTCGAGCACGTGCTGGCCACCCAGACCCTGCGCCAGAAGAAGGCCAAGAACATGCTGGTCCGCGTCGACGGCCAGCTGGGGCCCGGCGTCACCGGCAAGGACATCGCCCTGGCCGTGATCGGCGAAATCGGCACGGCCGGCGGCACCGGCTATGTCATCGAGTTCGCCGGCGAGGCCGTGCAGGCCCTGTCGATGGAGGGCCGCATGACCCTCTGCAACCTGACCATCGAGGGCGGCGCCAAGGCCGGCCTGATCGCGCCGGACGACAAGACCTTCGCCTATATCCAGGGCAAGCCCTCCGCCCCCAAGGGCGCGGCCTGGGACATGGCGCTCAGCCACTGGAAGACCTTCTTCACCGACGAGGACGCCGTCTTCGACCGCACCGTGGTCATCGACGGCTCGGCCCTGGTTCCGATGGTCACCTGGGGCACCAGCCCCGAGGACGTGATCCCGGTCACCGGCAACGTCCCGGATCCGGAAAGCTTCGCCACGCCCGACAAGCGCGCCGCCGCCCACCGGGCCCTGGACTATATGGGCCTGACCGCTGGCCAGCCGATCTCGGCCGCCAAGATCGACCGCGTCTTCATCGGCTCGTGCACCAACAGCCGCATCGAGGACATGCGCGCCGCCGCCGCCGTGGTCCAGGAAGCCTTCCTGCACGGCCGCCTGGTGGCCCCGCACGTCAAGGCGATGGTCGTGCCCGGCTCGGGCCTCGTGAAGGAACAGGCCGAGGAAGAGGGCCTGGACGCCATCTTCAAGGCCGCCGGCTTCGACTGGCGCGAGCCCGGCTGCTCGATGTGCCTGGCCATGAACCCCGACAAGCTGCAGCCGCAGGAGCGCTGCGCCTCGACCAGCAACCGCAACTTCGAAGGCCGCCAGGGCCGCGCCGGCCGCACCCACCTGGTCTCGCCGGCCATGGCGGCGGCGGCGGCGATCGCCGGCCACCTCGTCGATGTGCGCACCTTCCTGGAGGAGACCGCCTGATGCGCGCCTTCACCCGCCTCGACGGCCGCGCGGCTCCGCTGGAGCTGGCCAATATCGACACCGACCAGATCATCCCCAAGCAGTTCCTCAAGACCGTGGAACGCGAGGGGCTGGCCAAGGGCCTGTTCTACGACTTCCGGTTCGACGGCGAGGGCGCCGAGATCAAGGACTTCGTGCTCAACAAGCCGGAGTTCAAGAACGCCTCGGTGCTGATCGCCGGCGACAATTTCGGCTGCGGCAGCTCGCGCGAGCACGCCCCCTGGGCCTTGATGGACTTCGGGATCATGTGCGTGATCTCGACCAGCTTCGCCGACATCTTCAACAACAACTGCTTCAACAACGGCTTGCTGCCGGTGGTGGTGAAGCCCGAAGAGCTGTCGGTCCTGATGGAAGAGGCCAAGGGCGGCAACCACATGGTCAGCGTCGATCTCGAGACCCAGACCGTGGTCTCGCCGTCGGGCCAGGTGATCCGCTTCGACATCGATCCCGTCCGCAAGGAAAAGATGCTGAAGGGCCTCGACGCCATCGGCGAGACCCTGATGCACGGTGGCGACATCGACGTCTACGAGAGCAAGCGCGCGCTCAGCCAGCCCTGGCTGGGGGCGTAGCGCTATAAACCTGTCATCCCGGTCAAGCGCGAAGCGCGTAGAACCGGGACCGCCGGAAGCG
Source organism: Caulobacter sp. Root343 (assembly GCF_001425745.1). Classification (GTDB taxonomy): domain Bacteria; phylum Pseudomonadota; class Alphaproteobacteria; order Caulobacterales; family Caulobacteraceae; genus Caulobacter. Next base: position 241,839 of record NZ_LMDF01000008.1, read on the forward strand.
CCGGCGCTTGCCGCGGTCCCGGCTCTCCGCTGCGCTACGGCCGGGATGACAATGAAATTGGGGCGTTGAGCTAGCATGACCCTGATCCTCGCCGGCACGATCCGCATCGCGCCCGAACGCCTGGCCGAGCTGCGCCCGCATCTGCGCGCCCAGGTCGAGGGCACCCGCGCCGAGCCGGGTTGCCTGGACTACGCCCTGACCGAGGACCCGCTGGATCCCGGCCTGATCCGGGTCTACGAGCATTTCGAGAGCGAGGCGGCGCTGGAGTTCCATCGCGCCACGCCGCACATGGCCGCTTGGCGCGCCGCCTGCGCCGAACTGGGCGTGCACGGCCGCGACCTGCAATCGTTCGACGTTTCCGCCTACCGCCAAATCTAAGCACAAAGATCTAGAGAGAGCCCTTCATGTCCACCCTGCTGCTCCTGCCCGGCGACGGCATCGGCCCGGAAGTCTGCGCGCAGGTGCGCCGCGTGGCGTCCGCCCTCACCCCGGACCTCCAGGTCTCGGAAGCCCCCTATGGCGGCGCCAGCTATGACGCCCACGGCATGCCGCTGCTGGACGACGTCCGCGACCAGGCCATCGCCAGCGACGCGGTGCTGATGGGTGCGGTCGGCGGCCCGCAATGGGCCAACGCCCCGCGCCACCTGCGCCCGGAAGCCGGCCTGCTGAACCTGCGCAAGGCGATGGACGTGTTCGCCAATCTGCGCCCCGCCTATTGCTTCGAGGCCCTGGCCGGCGCGTCCAGCCTGAAGACCGAGCTGGTCTCGGGCCTGGACATCATGTTCGTGCGCGAACTGGTCGGCGGCGTCTATTTCGGCCAGCCGCGCGGCATCGAGGACCTGCCGGACGGCCAGAAGAAGGGCTTCGACACCGCCGTCTACACCACCAGCGAGATCGAGCGCGTCGGCCGGGTGGCCTTCGAACTGGCGCGGGGCCGCACCAACAAGGTCCACTCGGCCGAGAAGTCGAACGTCATGGAGTCGGGCCTGCTGTGGAAGCAGGTGATCACCGAGCTGCACGCCCGCGAATACTCGGACGTCCAGCTCGAACACATCCTGGCCGACAACTGCGCCATGCAACTGGTCCGCGCGCCCAAGCAGTTCGACGTCATCGTCACCGACAACCTGTTCGGCGACATCCTGTCCGACGCCGCGGCCATGCTGACCGGCTCGCTGGGCATGCTGCCCTCGGCCGCCCTGGGCGCGCCGGGCAAGCCGGGTCTGTACGAGCCGATCCACGGCTCGGCCCCCGACATCGCCGGCAAGGGCCTGGCCAATCCGCTGGCCGCCATCCTGTCGTTCGAGATGGCCCTGCGCTGGTCGCTGGGCCAGGTCGAGGCGGCCGACGCCCTGCTGGCGGCGGTCAAGAAGACCCTCGACCAGGGCGCCAAGACCAAGGACCTGGGCGGCGCGCTGAGCACGGTCCAGATGGGCGACGCGGTGATTTCGAATCTCTAGTTCGGAAAACTACGTTCTTAACATAACGTTGATATCTGTAGTATCCGCAACAAGTCCTTAAATCTTATCCACGAATTACTCACAGCATCTCACAGGGCTGTTGGGGATTCGTGGATATGCGTTTTCAGGACCTTAGAATACCTGTAAAACTGGGCGTTGCATTCTGTGCTCTGATCATCGCTTCGGCGATTTCGTCGGGCGTGGTGTTCGCCAGTCTCAAGCGTATCGACGAAGCCTCGGTCTCCTCCCAGCGCAGCCTGGCCCTGGCTGGCCAGGCCGAAGAGGTCATGGCGCTGGTGCTGGAGCAGCAGAACGCCCTGCGCGGTTACGTCATCCTGGGCGATCCAAAGTTCGTCGACACCTATGCGCAGGCCAAGAGCAAGTTCGACGCCCGCCTCGACGCCTTCGAGGCCAAGACCACGGTTCCCGAACAGAAGGCCCGTATCGAGCGCCTGCGCGGCGCCATGGCCGACTGGCGGCGCGACATCGGCGAGCCGGCCCTGGCCCTGATGGCCGATCCGGCCAGCCGCGAACAGGCCGGTCAGCTGGCCGGCAAGAAGAGCCTGACCAAGATCCGCGCCATCCAGAAGGAATTGGTGCAGGCCTCCCAGGAACGCGTGGCGATCCGGGTCAAGCAAGCCAAGGCCGCCCAGCGGATGGCGACCTGGTCGCTGCTGATCGGCGGCGCGGCCGCCCTGGCCATCGCCGGCCTGATGGGCTGGCTGCTGTCGGCGGCCATCGGCGCCCCCGTCGCGGCCATGACCACGGCCATGCGCCGGCTCTCGGCGGGCGACCACGACATCGCGGTCCCGGCCGTCGGCCGCAAGGACGAGGTCGGCCAGATGGCCGACGCGGTCGTCGTCTTCAAGAACGCCGCCATCGAGAAGCTGCGCATCGAGGCCGAGGTCGAGGCCCACCGGGCCGCCGCAGAGGCCGAGCGCGCCCAGCGTGAGCGCGAGAAGGCCGCCGAGGCCGAGGCCGACGCCTTCGCCATGACCGCCCTGGCCCAGGCGCTGGATCGCCTGGCGTCCGGCGACCTGACCTTCCGCATCACCGCCCAGCTGGCCCCCAAGACCGCCCGGCTGAAGAGCGACTTCAACACCGCCGCCGACCGCCTGCAGGGCGCCCTGCGCGGCATCAACGGCGCCACCGGCGGCATCCACGCCGGCTCGGAGGAGATCGCCCAGGCCTCGGACGACCTGTCGCGCCGCACCGAGCAGCAGGCCGCCAGCCTGGAAGAGACCGCCGCCGCCCTCGACGAGATCACCGCCACGGTCCGCAAGACCGCCTCGGGGGCCCTGGAGGTCTCCAGCCTGGTCGCCCAGGCCCGCGCCGGGGCCGAGCGCTCGGGGACGATCGTCGAGCAGGCGGTCACGGCCATGAGCCAGATCGAAACCTCGTCGAACCAGGTCAACCAGATCATCGGGGTGATCGACGAGATCGCCTTCCAGACCAACCTGCTGGCCCTCAACGCCGGGGTCGAGGCCGCTCGGGCCGGCGACGCCGGTCGCGGTTTCGCCGTGGTCGCGCAAGAGGTGCGGGCCCTGGCCCAGCGCTCGGCCGACGCGGCCAAGGAGATCAAGACCCTGATCTCGACCTCCAGCCAGCAGGTCGGCGCCGGGGTCGACCTGGTGGCCCAGACCGGCGAGGCCCTGCGCGCCATCGTCGGCCAGGTCGCCTCGATCGACGCCCTGGTCAAGGAGATCGCCGCCTCGGCCCAGGAGCAGTCCACGGGCCTGCACCAGGTCAATGTCGCGGTGAACCAGATGGACCAGGTCGTCCAGCAGAACGCCGCCATGGTCGAGGAAGCCACCGCCGCCACCCACTCGCTGAAGGGCGAGGCCGGCGAGCTGGCGGTGCTGGTCAGCCGCTTCCAGGTCGGCTCGGCCGAGGTCGGCGCGGTCGAGCGGGCGCGAGCGGCCTAGCCTTCGAAAGCAAAACACCGCCTCCCTGGGCCTTGTGCCCGGGGCCCATCGTTCAGGGACGACGGCGCCGAACACGCGCGCGCCCACGATGCCGCAACCGCCCGGCGTCGCCGCGCCTGGCCGCACCCTGGATCCTGGGCACAAGGCCCAGGAAGGCGGGATTGGCGGAGCGTTTGCGGGAAGCCTTCTCTCCACGCCCGCTTCCACTTACCAGCGATCACGTTCTACGCTCCTCCCAACGACAAGAGTTGGGAGGAGCGGATGACACCGGGCCTGATGCAGACCCCGCCGCTGATGATCAGCGGCATCCTCACCTATGCGGCCCAGGCCCATGGCGCGCGCGAGATCGTCTCCCGCCTGATCGACGAGCCCCTGTGGCGCTACGACTATGCGGACCTTGGCCGGCGCGCGGCCCGGGCGGCGCACGCGCTGAAGCGCCTGGGCGTGACCTCCGGCGACCGCGTCACCTCCCTAGCCTGGAACACCCACCGGCACCTGGAGCTGTTCTACGCCGTGCCCGGGATCGGGGCGGTGCTGCACACGGCCAATCCGCGCCTGTTCGACGAGCAGATCGTCTACACGATCAACCACGCCGAAAGCACGGTGCTGTTCTTCGACCGTAATTTCGCGGCCCTGGTCGAGCGGATCGCGCCGCAGCTGACGACCGTGAAGACCTTCGTCATGCTGTCCGACGCCGAGCGGACCCTTCCCGGATCGGTGGGCGCGATCAGCTACGAGACCCTAATCGCCGGCGAGCCCGAGACGATTGACTGGCCCAGCTTCGACGAGAACGCGGGGGCTTTCCTCTGCTACACCTCGGGCACGACGGGCGATCCGAAAGGGGTGCTCTATTCGCACCGGGCGGTGGTGCTGCACGCCATGGCGGGAGGCTTGAACAGCGCCTTCGGCTTTACCGCGTTCGACGTGGTCATGCCCTGCTCCAGCCTCTATCACGCCACCGCCTGGGGCCTGCCGTTCAGCGCGCCGCTGTGCGGGGCCAAGCTCGTTTTGCCCGCCGACAAGATGGATGGCGCCTCGCTCCACGCCTTGATCGAGGGCGAGGGCGTGACCTTCACCGGCGGGGTGCCGACTATCTGGACGATGTACCTGGCCTGGCTGGAGAAGAACGACGCTTCGCCGACGACGCTCAAGCGGGTGGTGATCGGCGGCAGCGCCGTGCCGCGCGCCATGGCCGAGGCGTTCAAGCGCCTCTATGGCGTCCAGACCCTGCAGATCTGGGGCATGACCGAGACCTGTCCGATCGGCGTCGTCGCCACCCCCACGCCCGCCCTCGCCGCCCTGGGCGAGGCGGCGATGGACGAGGCGATCTGGACCCGCCAGGGCCGGCTGCAGTTCGGCATCGAACTGAAGGTCGAGACCGAGGACGGCGCCGACGCGCCCCGGGACGGCGAGACCTCCGGGGCCCTGCTGGTGCGCGGCCCCTGGGTGGTCCGGCGATACTTCCGCCAGGCGGCCGACGCCGCCCGCGCCGACGGCTGGTTCGACACCGGCGACATCGCCACCCTCGACACCAACGGCTTCATGCGCATCACCGACCGCCAGAAGGACGTCATCAAGTCGGGCGGCGAGTGGATCAGCTCGATCGACCTGGAGAACGTCGCCGTCGGCTGTCCCGGCGTGAAGGTCGCCGCCGTGATCGGCGTGCCGCACCCCAAGTGGGAGGAACGGCCGCTGCTGGTCATCGAGGCCCACGAGGGCGTGACCGTGACCAAGGCCGCCGTGCTCGACTACCTGGCCCCGCGCATCGTCAAGTGGTGGACCCCCGACGACGTGGTCTTCGCCCCGGTGCCGCTGACCGCTACGGGCAAGATCGACAAGAAGGTGCTGCGCGAGGCGTGGAAGGGGCATCTGAGTGGGTAGATTCAGGCCGAGCGCGGTATAAGTTCAAGATACTTGACTCCGTAATTAATTTTATTAAGTTCGTGATCAAGAAACTGGATCTCGAACGATGACGCGCGCCCCCACCGACTGGCAGGATTTGACCCGACTGACCGGCGGCGACACGTTCGTCGTCGAACGCGTGCGACTGACCGGCAAGGACATCGCCATCGAGGGCGCCTTCGCCCTGCCGCGGCTGGCCAACCTGACCGCCGAGGACCAGGTGTTCGTCGCCGCCTTCGTGCGTAGCCACGGTTCCATCAAGGACATGGAGCAGCTGTTCGGGGTCAGCTATCCGACCGTGAAGGCGCGGCTGAACCGCATCGCCGCCAGCCTGGAATTCATCGACGAAGCCCCGCCGCCGCCCGTCGCCGCCGATCACTCCGAAGTGCTGGCGCGGCTGGAGCGCGGCGAGATCTCGGCGGAGGCGGCGATCGCCGCCCTAGAGCAAGGAACGCGCTGATGGCCCTGGTCGGAACCGTCCTGCCGCCCCTGCCCGCCCGTCGCCGGACGGCGGTGCGCCTCTGGCTGCCGCTGACTCCGCTGTGGATCGTGCTGGCCCCAGTCGCCTTGGTCCTCGCGCCGCTGACCCTGCTGGTTCCAGCCTGCCGCCACATGCGCCCCTATCGCGCCGCCCTGAGCCTGGGTGCGGTGCTGCTGAGCCTCTCCGGCACGGACGTCGAGGTCGACGCCCATCACACGCTCGTCCGCATCCGCATCTTCTGAAGGAAAACCGCCATGAACCCCGATCGCCTTCGCATCCTGAAGATGCTGTCCGACGGCAAGCTCTCCGCCGAGGAGGCCGAGCGCCTGCTGGACGCCTTGAACGCGTCGTCCGCGACCGGGCCCGCCCCGCTGGCGGCCGCCCCGCCTCGTTATTTCCGGGTGTTGGTCGACACGATCGACGGACAGGGCCCGACCAAGGTCAATATCCGCGTACCGATGCAGCTGTTGCGGGCCGGCGTGCGGCTCAGCGCCCTGATCCCGCCGGCCGCTCGCGACGAGGTCAACGCCGCCATGGCCAGCAAGGGCCTGCCGTTCGACATCAACCAGCTCAAGCCCGAGAACCTGGACGAGTTGGTCGCCAGCCTGAGCGAGCTGACCGTCAACGTCGACCGCGACGACACCCGCGTGCGGGTGTTCTGCGAATAGGCGCTCCTAGAACCTCAGCCGCCAACTCTCCGACACCAGGTCCGCGCCGAACCCGTCATACGGCCAGCTGTCCTCCAGCACGAAGCCGGCGGCGGCGTAGAGCTTGCGGGCGGGCAGCAGGTTGGCCTGGGTCCACAGCACGACCTCGGCATAGCCGGCGTCCCGCGCGAACCCCAGGCAGGCGGCGATCAGGGCCTGGCCGACGCCCAGGCCGCGCGCCGACGGCTCGACCAGCAGCAGGCGCAGGCGGCCGACCGCGTCGCTCTCGCGCGCCAGCAGGATCGAGCCGACCTTTTGGCCCTCATGCTCGGCGATCCAGCAGGCCTCGCGGGCCGGGTCGTGGGTCTTGACGTAGTCGGAGACCACGCCGGCCACCACGCCCTCGAACCGGTGATCCCAGCCCTGCTCGGCGGCGTAGAGCGCGCCGTGGCGCTGGACGATCCAGCCCAGGTCGCCGGGCGCGGGCGGACGCAGGGCGATCATACTTCCAGCAGCGCCTTCAGCTTGGCGAGGTCGCGGGCCACCGCCGCCGCGTCACGGTCGAAGGCCGCGTCGTCGTACAGGGTCGGCGGCCGGTAGAGGGTCATGCCGACCTCGGCCCCCTCGCCATTGGCCACCACCCGCAGCGGCATGTAGAGCTCGGTCCCGTCCGCCAGGGTCACCCAGTGGTCGAGCACGCCATAGGGGTTCTCCGGCGAGAACCGCACCGTCACGTCGCCGCCAGGGCCGTGGGCGATCCAGTGATCGCCGTCCCGGGTCAAGCCCGAGGCCAGGCCCGCCGCCCACTTGGGGAAGTTCTCCGGCTTCCAGGCGAAAGCGTAGACCTCCGCCGCCGGCCTGTGGATCCGGATGCTGATGTGCCGGGACTCGAACATGCGTCTACTCCACCGTCATCTGGGTCTGGGTGACCACCGCCACGAGCTTGCCGTCTTCCGTCTCGAGCCGCGTGGTCCAGACGCTGGAGCGGCGGCCGACATGCAGCGGGGTCGAGGTCGCCACGACCGTGCTCCCCACCTTGGCCGAGCCGATGAAGTTGGTCTTGCTCTCCAGCGTCGTGGTGCGCTTGCCCTCGGGTGTCGACAGGAAGGCGCCGATGGCCCCCAGCGTGTCGGCCAGGGCCATGGCCGCGCCGCCGTGCAGGATGCCGCCGGCGGTGCACAGGTCGGGCCGAACGACGAGCCGCCCCTCGACGCGGTCGGGGGCGGCGTGGGTCACCGACACGCCCATCAAGGCGGCGAACGGCAACAGGTCGAGGTCGAAGACGGGCGTGCTCATAGGAGCATCTGACGCCCGTCTCCTCGCGTCATGCAAGAGGCTCAGCGCTCGCTGTCGAGGTGGGCCATCATCGCCTCGGCGTAGCGCGTGCCCGCCACCGCCTCGGCCGGCACGGCGGCCTCGATGGCGGCTAGATCCTCGGGCGTCAGATTCACCGCCAGCGCGCCCAGGGCCTCGGCCAGCCGGTCCCGACGGCGGGCCCCGATCAGCGGGACGATGTCGTCGCCGCGTGAGGCCACCCAGGCGATGGCGGCCTGGGCCGTGGTCACGCCCTTGCTCTCCGCGACGCCGCGCAGGGCCTCGGCGAGCGCCAGGTTGGCGTCGAGGTTTTGGCCGGCGAAGCGCGGGCTCATGGCCCGGAAGTCGCGGCCGACCTTGCCGCTGTCCTTGGTCCAGTGACCGCTGATCAGGCCGCGCGACAGCACGCCATAGGCCGTCATGCCGATGCCCAACTCGCGCAAGGTCGGCAGGATGTCGGCCTCGACGCCGCGCGAGATCAGCGAATACTCGATCTGCAGGTCGACGATCGGCGCCACCTTGGCGGCCCGGCGGATCGTCTCGGAGCCGACTTCCGACAGGCCGATGTGGCGGACATACCCGGCCTGGACCATCTCGGCGATCGCCCCGACCGTGTCCTCGATCGGCACGTCGGGATCCAGGCGCGAGGGCCGGTAGATGTCGATGTAGTCGACGCCTAGGCGCTTGAGGCTATAGGCCAGGAAGTTCTTGATCGCGGCGGGACGGCCGTCATAGCCCAGGAACTGGCCGACCGGGTCGCGCAGGGCCCCGGTCTTGACGCTGAGCACCAGCTTGTCGCGCTTGTGGCTCTTCAGCGCCTCGCCGATCAGCATCTCGTTGTGGCCCATGCCGTAGAAGTCGCCGGTGTCGATCAGGGTGATCCCGGCCTCGACGGCGGCGTCGAAGGTGGCCAGGCTCTCGGCCCGGTCGCTGGGGCCGTACATGTCCGACATGCCCATGCAGCCGAGGCCGAAGGCGGAAACGACGGGGCCGGTCTTGCCGAGTTGGCGGGTTTTCATGGGGGTTCTCCGGTTGGCGGAGCGGGTTATGCGCTCGATCGCTTCGTGCGATAATCCATGCAAGTCCGCACGGGCCGTTCTGGATTTCGCACAATGCAGCAAGCCGACTTCGCCGATCTCGACGCCTTCACCGCCGTGGCCCGGTCACGCGGCTTCCGCGCCGCCGCCGCCCTGCGCAACGTCTCGGCCTCGTCGCTGAGCGAGGCGATTCGGCGACTGGAGACGCGGCTGGGCGTGCGCCTCCTGAACCGCACCACCCGCAGCGTCACCCCCACCGAGGCGGGCCAGAAACTGCTGGAGCGTCTGTCCCCGGCCCTGGCCGATGTCGCCCTGGCCCTGGACGAGGTCAACGCCTTCCGCGACAGCCCGACCGGGACCCTGCGCCTGAACGTGCCGGTGGTGGTTGCCAAGGTGATGATGCCGCGCCTGATCCCGAGGTTCCTGGCCCAGAACCCCGGCGTCGCCGTCGAGATCGTCGCCGAGGACAATTTCATCGACGTGCTGGCCGCCGGCTACGACGCCGGGGTCCGCTACGACGAGCGGCTGGAGAAGGACATGATCGCCGTGCCGCTGTCGGGCCCCCAGCGGTTCGTCGTCGTCGGTTCCCCGGCCTATTTCGTCGCCCACGGCCGGCCGACCCATCCGCGCGACGTGCTGGACCATGCCTGCATCCGCCACCGCTTCGCCAGCGGCGTGTCCTATCCCTGGGAGTTCGAGAAGGACGGCGAGGTCATCCGCCTGGATCCGCCCGGCCGGTTGACCACCACCGACGCGGACCTGAAGCACGCCGCCTGTGAGGCCGGTGTCGGGCTGTTGGCCACCTTCGAGGACTTCGTGGCCGAGGCGGTCGCGGCCGGGCGGCTGGAGGCGGTGCTGGAGGACTGGCTGCCCCCGTTCACCGGCCCCTATCTCTACTATCCCAGCCGCCGGCACATGCCCGCGCCGCTGCGAGCCTTCGTCGATTTCGTCAAGGCCGAGCGGGGCGCTTAGGCTTCCGCCGCCTTGCGAAACAACCCGGCCGAGGCCAGCCACAGGGCCGCGAAGATCACGGTCACGCCGATCACGTCGCGCGGCCAGGCCTGACCCTCGGCGCCCAGGTCGCCGACCAGGGCGATGATCATGATCGCCACCTGGGCCAGCGCGGCGGCGCCCATGGCGTGAGCCATGCCGGCTGGCTTGAGCCGCGCCATCGCCGCTCCGCCGATCCCGATCAGCAGCACGCCGGCGTACATCAGATTGGCCGCGTTGGCCTCGGAGCCGATGATCCCGACCGCGCCGGTAACCAGCACCAGCAGCACGGACGCGAGCAGGGCCAGGCCGACGGCGGCGCGATAGGCCACGCTGCCCGACTTCCAGGTCACGAACTCCAAGACCAGGCCGGACCCGATCAGCAGGCCGCCGAACAGGCCGAAGTCGAACAGCGTCCACTTCACCTCCTCGGTGAATTGCATCGCCACCCACGGCGTCGCGATCAGGGCCGCCACTGCCGACCAGGCGGCGATCCGCCAGCCGTTGGCCAAGCCGCCGCGTTTCATGGTGTCGTTCATCGTCATCCCCGTCTGCCCCGTTTGAGTAAGGCGGACAGCTTGGCGCGCTCGGCGGTGAGCGGCATGAGCGAATTGTGAGGTCTTGCTGAAAAGTGGCGTGCGAGGCTTGTCGCGCCTTTTGATGACAGGGCCGGGGTTGCATCGCGCCCCCGCACCTTGTGTTCTTCACCACCCCGCCTGGCTCAAGGCATGGCCGGTCACGTGGGCACGAGGGGAAAGCGCATGCAGCGCCTTGCAAGTGTCGATCGCCGACCACAGCGTCTGGCCGAGGTCGCCATCGCGTGTTTTGGCTATTTCGTCGTCGCGCTGCTCCTGCTGCATGTCCTGCGGCCGGACTACACGCCGATCGACCACATGATCAGCGACTATGCGGTCGGACGTCTGGGCTGGGTGATGACGACGGCCTTCGTCGCGCTGTCGGCGGGCTGCCTGACGCTGGGACTGGGCATGGCCCTGGCCGGCCCCAAGGCCTTGGCGGGGCGGGCGGCGGTGCTGCTCCTGTGGGTCGCGACGGTCGGCCTGTTGACCTCGGCGATTTTTCCCACCGACCTGGAGGCCGCGCCCACGACACACACGGGCGACATCCACACCGCCAGCTTCCTGATCAATGTGATCAGCGTCATCCTGTGCGCGGCGCTCTTCGCCATCGCCTTTCACCGAAGCGACGAGTGGCGTGGCTATCGATGGACCGGCCTGGCGCTGGCCATCGTCTTGCTCGCGGCCTTCATCGCCCAGTTCCTGACCCTGCATCGGGGCGCGCCCTACGGGCTGACGAACCGTCTGTTCGTCGCCGTGATGATGGCCTGGTTCGTGACGACCGCGATGCGGCTCCGCCGGACCGTCATGGTTCGACAAGCCGCCATGACGCCCTTGGCGTAGCTGGAGGCCCGGCCGACCCTGCGATCGTCTCGCCGTGAGATGTAAGGAGGGCTCCTTCTCTGGGGGAGAAGAGGTCTCACACAAGCGAGGCCGTGCTCCGTAGAATCCCTCTCTCATGGAGAGAGGGAGGGGCCCGCCGCGTAGCGGTGGGAGGGTGAGTGGGTAGGCGAAGCCCCTGGACGATCTTGGCGCTGTCGAGGGACTCAGTGCCGGCACGCCGGTTGAGGGTGTAACCACTCACCCTCCCACGCCTGCGGCGTGGGCCCCTCCCTCTCTCTCAGAGAGAGGGATTTTCGCGGGCGACCACGGGGATTGGGTGCGCTGTATCCCCGGTGTTCGCGAGATCGAATCCAGCGATATCAACCACTTCTCACTTTTACACGCCTCTGAATGATCCGCGTTGAATCCCGTTGCACAATCATAACCGTCCCCGTCGCAAGGGGAGGGCGCTTGGATCCGGCCCGAAGCGGCGATGGGGATAGGCTGAGCGGGGTCGCCGTTGGGTCCCCGGCTGGCTCGTCAGGNGTCCCCGTCGCAAGGGGAGGGCGCTTGGATCCGGCCCGAAGCGGCGATGGGGATAGGCTGAGCGGGGTCGCCGTTGGGTCCCCGGCTGGCTCGTCAGGCTACGTGGCTTACTCTTTAGGAGCGCACGTGGGTGGCGGACTTGTCGGGACAAGGCCGAGCGGCGGAGCGACAGGGCGGTGATCGTACAAGCCGCCTATCGTGGATCGCCGAGCTGGAGACGGAGTAGCCGATCCAGTTGGTCCACGCCCGTCCGGGGGGGCAGAGAACAGCCTGGCGGAGCGGTAAGCGAGCCGAAACGCACACAAACACCCACGGTCATCCGGGTTCGCCCGGCCGCTCCGTCGCCTCCCCACCAACTTCAGCGGCGAGCCGCGTGAGGCGGAGACGCCGTGACCTAAACCGGCAACGGCCGAGGCTTGCGGTGCTCGTCGATGGCCACGAAGGTGAAGACGCCCTCGGTCACCTTGTGGGCCTGCTCGCCGTCGCGGCGGCGGCGCCAGGCCTCGACGGCGACCTTCAGCGAGGTGCGGCCGGTGTGGACGACCTTGGCGAACAGGCTGACCTCGTCGCCGACGAACACCGGGCTGATGAAGGTCATGCCGTCGATGGCGATGGTGGCGCAGCGGCCGGCCGCGCGGTGGAAGGCTATCGAGGCCGCGGCCAAGTCCATCTGCGACAGCAGCCAGCCGCCGAAGATGTCGCCTTCGGGATTGGTGTCGGACGGCATGGCGATGGCGCGCAGCACCGGCGCCTCGTGCGGCCATTGGGCCTTTTCCCAGGCCTTGGCCAAGGTTTCGGCGCGCTCTTCCGGCGAGATCGCGTCGGTCAAGCTAGTGGCCGCCGGCGCCTTCGTAGACGCCCGGCGCCAGGATCTCGTTCTCGTCGCCCACGGCCGTCGAGGCCACGAAGCGGCGGTCGCAATAGGAGCAGTCGACGAAGCCCGCCGCGCCCATCTCCAGCCAGACGCGCGGATGGCCCAGCGCCCCGCCGACGCCGTCGCAGGCGATGCGGTGCGAACGGACCATGATCGTCTCGGGGGCGGGACCGGCATTGGCCAGCGTGTCCATGGCGGTTGGAACCGTCGCGGGCTCGGCCGTCGCCGAACCGGGCAGGGCGTCGAGAGCGGAGGTGGACTTGGCCTTGCGCGCCATGGGCGAAACCTTCGAATTCAGACCGTGGCCTTGGCGTGGCCGCGAACGAGGCATACCTATGCGACGCCGGAAGGCGCCGTCAATCGACGCGCGCCTCATACGGCGTTTCCCGGCCCCGCCGAACACCGCTTTGGACGTTTCATGGACCTGCCCGCCTACGCCATCGAAGCCGAAGGCCTGTACAAGACCTATGCCGGCACCAAGACCTCGCCGGAAAAGCGGGCGCTGAACGGCATCGACCTGAAGATCCCGCGCGGCTCGATCTTCGGCCTGCTGGGCCCCAACGGCGCGGGCAAGTCGACCTTCATCAACATCCTGGCCGGCCTGGTGCGCAAGAGCTCGGGCACGGTGCGGATCTGGGGCCGCGACATCGACCAGCGGCCGCGCGACGCCCGCGCCGCGATCGGCGTGGTGCCGCAGGAGCTGGCCGCCGACGTCTTCTTCACCCCGCGCGAGTCGCTGGAGGTCCAGGCGGGCTTCTACGGCGTGCCCAAGAACGAGCGCCGCACCGACGAACTGCTCAACGTGCTGGGACTGGGCGACAAGGCCAACGCCTATGTCCGCCAGCTGTCGGGCGGCATGAAGCGCCGCCTGATGGTCGCCAAGGCCATGGTCCACCAGCCGCCGGTGCTGATCCTCGACGAGCCGACCGCCGGGGTCGACGTCGAGCTGCGCCGCCAGCTCTGGCAGTACGTGCAGGGCCTGAACCAGCTGGGCGTCACCATCGTGCTGACCACCCACTACCTGGAAGAGGCCCAGGAGCTGTGCGACGAGATCGCCATCGTCAACCGCGGCGAGGTGGTGGCCTGCGAGCCGACCGCCACCCTGCTGCGCCGGATGGACAGCCGCAACGTCGTCGTCACCCCCGACGACCCGGTGACCACCGCCCCGGCCCTGGCCGGCTTCGACACCAAGCTGCGGGCCAACGGCGCCTTCCAGGTCAGCTATCGCACCGGCCAGTCCAGCGTCGAGCAGGTGCTGGCGGCGGTGCGGGCCAGCGGCGTCCACATCAAGGACATCGCCACCGAGGACCCCGATCTGGAGGACGTCTTCCTGGCCCTGACCTACGGCGACCCGAACGCATCCGATCCGACCAAGGACTGATCACGCGGCGAACCTTCGCGCTTTCCAGGCGAAGGTCGCTTGCCAGCCTCTGCGGCGCGCGCCAGCTTCGCCGCGAATTCGGTGCGGAGGGGCGTGATGGCGATGCGGATCCTGGGACTTGTGGCGGCTCTTTGGCTTGGCGTGGCGGGCGTCTCGCCCGCGGCCCACGCCGAGACCAAGCCGATCCCGATCAAGGTCGTGGTCCTGGCCACCTTCGAGATCGGCGAGGTCACCGGCGACCGGCCCGGCGAGTTCCAGCCCTGGGTCGAGGGCGTGCCTCTGACCCAGACGATCGACGTCCCCGGTCTGCGCCATCCGGCCCGCTACTCGCCCAAGGACGGCGTGCTGGGCGTGATGACCGACATGCGGGCCAGGGCCCGCGAGAGCGTCGCGGCCCTGATCCTGTCGGGCCAGTTCGACTTCTCGAAGACCTATTGGGTCGTCGCGGGCATCGCCGGGGTCGATCCCAAGGTCGCCTCGATCGGCAGCGCCGCCTGGGCCCGCTACGTCGTCGACGCCGACCCGATCTACGAGGTCGACGAGCGCGAGATCCCGGCCGACTGGCCCTACGGCCTCTATTCGCTGGACACCGACCGCCCCAACGTCAAGGGCTCGGCCAAGGGCTCGTCCGGCATGGTCTGGGCGCTGAACGGACGGCTGGTCGACTGGGCCCACGGCCTGACCGAGAAGACTCCGATCCCGGACTCCCCTGCCCTGGCCGCCCTGCGCGCGCCCTATGCCGGCGAGCTCAACGCGCTGAGGCCGCCGTTCGTCCTCAAGGGCGACGCCCTGGGCGCGACCCGCTTCTGGCACGGGGCCAAACGCACGCAATGGGCCGAGGACTGGGTGAAGCTTTGGACCGATGGCGCGGGAACCTTCACCATGACCGACTGCGAGGACCAGGGAATCCTCGACGTGCTCGACCTCTACGCCAAGGCCGGCAAGGTCGATTTCGAAAGGGTCCTGGTGCTGCGCACGGCCAGCAACTATTCGCGCCCGCCGTTGGGCGCCCCGACCTTCCCCCGCGCCTTCCACGGCGAAGGGGCGATGGCGGCGTTCGACTCGGCCTATCGTGTGGGCTCGGTCGTCGTCCGCGAGCTGGCGGGGCATTGGGACCGGTACGAAACGGCGACGCCAAAAGGGGAAATGGCGAAATGATCGAGCGGATGTTCAAGCTCTCGGCCCAGGGGACCTCGGTGCGCACCGAGGTGCTGGCCGGCTTCACCACCTTCCTGACCATGGCCTATATCGTCATTGTCAACCCGACGATCCTGGGCCAGGCCGGCATGCCCGTCGCGGCCGTGGCGGCGGCCACCTGCCTGGCGGCCGGCTTCGGCAGCATCCTGATGGGCCTGATCGCCAACTATCCGATCGCCCTGGCGCCGGGCATGGGGCTCAACGCCTATTTCACCTTCACCGTCGTCAAGGGCATGGGCGTGCCGTGGGAGACCGCCCTGGGCTGCGTCTTCCTGTCGGGCGTCGCCTTCCTGATCCTGACCGTGGCGGGCATCCGCCAGTTGATCGTCGGGGCCATTCCGCGTCCGCTGTTCTCGGCCGTGGCCGCCGGCGTCGGCCTGTTCATCGCCTTCATCGGCCTGAAGGAGGCCGGCATCATCGTCGCCGACCCGGCCACCACCGTGGCGCTGGGCGACCTGACCAAGCCGACCGCCGCGCTCGCCATTCTCGGCCTCGTCGTCATGGGCGGGCTGATGGTCTGGCGGGTCAAGGGCGCGATCCTGATCGGCATTCTGGTGGCCGCCGTCGCGGGCTGGGCCCTGGGCCTGGCCAAGATCGTTCCCGGCGACTATGGCCTGGCCGCCCTGACCGCCACCGCCTTCAAGCTCGACGTGCCGGCCGCCCTGCACATCAACGGCGCGATGGGCGTGGCCATGGCGGAGATCATCTTCGTCTTCCTGTTCGTCGACCTGTTCGACAATGTCGGCACCCTGGTCGCGGTGACCAAGAAGGCCGGCCTCGTGCAACCCGACGGCACGATCCCGCGCCTGAACCGCATCCTGACCGCCGATTCGATCGCCACCATCGGCGGCTCGCTGGCGGGCACCTCGACCGTCGTCAGCTATATCGAGAGCGCCTCGGGTGTCGCGGCCGGCGGCCGCACCGGCCTGACCGCCATCGTGGTCGGCCTGCTGTTCCTGGCCACCCTGTTCTTCGCGCCGTGGGTCCAGGCCATCCCGGCCGCCGCCACGGCTCCGGCCCTGATCATCGTCGGCTCGATGATGATCGGCGCCCTGGCCGACGTCGACTGGGAAGATCCCGGCGTCGCCATCCCCGCCTTCCTGACGGTGATCGCCATCCCGCTGACCTTCTCGATCGCCAACGGCCTGGCGTTCGGGATCACAGCCTATGCGGGCCTGACCCTGCTGCGCGGCCAGGCCAAACCGAAGGACTGGCTGCTGTTCGTGCTGGCCGCCCTGTTCGTCGCCCGCTTCATCTACATGGGCGCGTCTTGACCGCTCCAAGACCGTTTGCGCACGCGCCGCCTTTCGGCTAAGACCCGCTTCCCGCCTGGGTCCACTTAGGCCGGATGCACCCGTAGCTCAGCTGGATAGAGCGTTGCCCTCCGAAGGCAAAGGTCACACGTTCGAATCGTGTCGGGTGCGCCAGCGCGGCTGGTTTTCCTAGAAATTCCGACCGTCCCGTCGGCTCTCCGCGAGAGCGTGGCGTAGGCTTTTCGGTCGGTCGCCGACTGCTCCGGCCGGTCGTGGCAAATTGCCGCGCTGCCATAGGTTGTCTTATTTACCCTAATTTAAGGCCGGCGCGGTCAAAGTTCCGCAAGCGAATATTTCGTATAACGCCGAAATATATTTGCTTGGGGCGGTGCTTATTGTCTGTCGTTGAATCTAGATCGATATCGTTCGCCGGGGAGGCGACGATTTCGAACATTGGTCAAGCGCACGAGCAGCTTGGCGCCTTGCTGCGCGAGCGCGAGGCCGTGATCATCGACATCAAAGACCTCACCGAGACCGATCTAACCTTCGTACAACTCTTGGAATCCGCGCGCCGCAAGGCGAGCGAAATCGGTGTCGGCTTCTCGCTCAACCAGCCGGCCGCCGGGTCTCTACTGGAAGTCCTGCGGCGCGGCGGGTTCCTCGACGACGCAACGTCCGACCGCGCCACCTTCTGGCTTCAAGGGGCAGCTCAATGACCGCGATCCTCACCGTCGACGATTCCGCCAGCATCCGTCAGGCGATCAAGATCGCTCTCAGCGGCGAAGGTTATAGCGTCACCGAGGCCGTCAACGGCCAGGACGGCCTGGACAAGGGCAGCGCCGGCGGCTTCGATCTGATCGTCACCGACCTGAACATGCCGGTGATGGACGGCCTGGCCATGATCCGCGAGCTGCGCAAGCGGCCGGCCGGGGCCGGCGTGCCGATCCTGTTCCTGACCACCGAATCCGACGCCGAAATCAAGGCGCAAGCGAAGGCCGCCGGCGCGACCGGCTGGCTGACCAAGCCGTTCGACCCCGAGCAACTGGTCCGCGTCGTCAAGAAGGTCCTCGCCAAGTGAGCGGCCTCGATCCCGTCGAGACGTTCCGCCAGGAAGCCCAGGATCTGCTGGAAGAGATCGAGCAGGGGCTGCTCGACCTGGCTCACCGTCCCGGGGATCGAGACCTGGTCGACGCGGTGTTCCGCGGCCTCCACACCCTGAAGGGCTCGGGGGCGATGTTCGGCTTCGACGCCCTGGCCGCCTTCACCCATCACTGCGAAACCGCCTTCGACCGCGTCCGCAAGGGCGAGGTCGCCGCCACCCCGGAGCTGGTTGGCGCGGTGCTGGCCGCCCAGGACCACATGCGCGCCCTGGCCGAGGGTCGCCCCGCTTCGGAAGCGGCCGGCGAGGACCTGTTGACTGAACTGCGCCGCGTGGTCGAGCGCGCCGGAAATCCAGTCGCCGCCGAAGCGCCTTCCACGCCCGACCTCAACACCTGGCGGGTGACGTTCAGTCTGCCGGCCGACGCCCTGGTCAACGGCACCCGGCCCCTGCCCCTGCTCGACGAGCTGCGCGAGCTGGGCGAGTGCACGGTGGTCGCGCTGACCGACGCCGTCCCCGACTTCGACATCCTGGTTCCGACCGAGTGCCACCTGGCCTGGGAGGTGACCCTGGTCACCAAGCACGGCCGCGACGCCATCGAGGACGTCTTCATCTTCGTGATCGACGACATGACCCTGGACATCCAGGACATGAGCGCCGTTCCCGTCCCCGTCGAGACCGCCTCGGAACCCGCCGAGACCGCCTCCGCCTTGCCGTCGTCGACGCCGCAAGCCGAGGCCGCCAACGAGGGGCGCGGCGCCAAGACCGGCGGCGACACCGTGCGCGTGCCGGCCGAGCGCCTGGACGAAATGATGGATCGCGTCGGCGAGCTGGTCATCGCCCAGTCACGCCTCAAGCAACTGGCCGCCAGCAGCAGCGACATCGCCCTGCGCGCCGTCGCCGAGGAGATCGAACGCCTCGCCTCGGAAATGCGCGACACCATGATGGTCGTCCGCATGGTGCCGATCGCTCAGCTGTTTGGCCGCTTCCGCCGCCTGATCCATGACCTGGCTCGCGACACCGGCAAGACGATCGAGCTCTCGACCGAGGGCGAGGCGACCGAGCTGGACAAGACGGTCATCGAGCGCCTGGCCGATCCGCTGATCCACCTGATCCGCAACGCCGCCGACCATGGCCTTGAGACGCCCGAGCAACGCCTGGCCGCCGGCAAGCCGGAAGCGGGCCAGGTGATCCTGGCCGCCCGCCAGTCCGGCGCCGAGGTGGTGATCACCATCGCCGACGACGGTCGCGGCGTCGACCGCGCCCGCGTCCGCGCCAAGGCCGAGGAGAACGGCCTGATCCAGCCGGGCCAGGTGCTGAGCGACAACGAGCTGCTGCAGCTGATCTTCGCGCCCGGCTTCTCGACCGCGGCGGCGATCACCAACCTTTCGGGCCGCGGCGTCGGCATGGACGTCGTCAAGAGAACCATCGAGGGCCTGCGTGGCGCAATCGAACTGACCAGCACGCCTGGCCAAGGCTCGGTCGTCTCGCTCCGCATCCCGCTGACCCTGGCGATTATCGACGGCCTGCTGGTGCGGGTCGGGACCAGCCGCTACGTCATCCCGCTGGCCTCGGTCGAGGAATGCGTGGAGCTTTCGGTCGAGCAGGACAAGCGCTCGGCGGGTCGCAGCCTGATCACCCTGCGCGACCAGTTGGTGCCGTTCATCCGCCTGCGGCAGATGTTCGCCACCGGCCTGGCGCCCGACGCGCACCAGAAGATCGTCGTGGTCTCGACCGGGCAGGAACGCGTGGGCCTGGTCGTCGACCAGATCCTCGGCGACCACCAGACCGTCATCAAGGCGCTGTCGGGCTTCCACGCCGAGGTCGGCGCGTTCTCGGGCGCGACCATCCTGGGCGATGGCGGCGTCGCCCTGATCCTCGACATCGGCCACTTGGTGGCGGCTGGCCAACGCGCCGACACGCAACTGCGCGCCGCCAGCTGATGAGGGCCCCGGACATGAACACCGAGACTGCCGGCGATCCGATCGAAGCCCTGACCTTCGACCTTCGCGGCGAGACCTTCGCCCTGGAGGCCGGCCTGGTGCGCGAGGTGCTGGACCTGCTGCCGGAGACCGGCGTGCCCGGCGCGCCGCCGTTCGTCAGCGCCGTGATCAATTTCCGCGGCCGGATCATTCCCCTGGTCGACCTGCGCGTGGCCTTCGACATGGAGGCCGCCGAGCCGACCATCGACAGCCGCATCGTGGTCATCGAATACGACCTGGACGGCGAGCCGACCCTGATCGGCCTGCGCGCCGACAAGGTCCACGAAGTCACCACCATCGATCGCGCCGTCACCGAGGAGGCTCCCCGCGTGGGCCTGCAATGGCGCGCCGACTTCATCCGCCTGTTGGCCCGCCGGGACGGCGACGTGATCGTCATCCCCGACCTGGACCAGATCTTCGCCGCGCGCGGCCGATCCGGCGCGTCGGTGACGAGCCTTCATGCAATTCAGTCCTGAACGAACGGGGTCTTCCAGTGCGCTTCACCATCAAAGCCAAACTCATCGCGGCGTTCGGACTGCTGATCGTCCTGATGACGGGCGCGGCCCTGCTCGGCATCAGTGAACTGAACAAGCTGAACACCGACCAGAGCGCCATGATCGCCGGACCGGTGGCCCAACTTCAGCGTGCTCAATCGCTGAGCATCAGCCTCCTGCAGATCAGCCGCGCTCAGAAGAACATGGCGCTGGCCAACGACGACCAGGAACTGGAGGGCCAGAACGCCAAGGCCGAAAAGCAGCGGCAGATCTTCCAAGACCTGATGGCCGGCGGAATCGCCGCCGAGACGGACCTGGAACACAAGGCCAAATGGACGGCGCTCCAGACCGATTGGGAAGCCTACGCCGCGTCGGATACGGCGATGCGCCGGGAGATGCTGGCTCACCAGCGCGCCAATGCGATCCACGAAATGCAGACCTCGCAGCGGACGATCACCAACCGCATCACCGACCAGGTCGATGACCTGGTCGGGCTGAACCAGGGGCTTCTGAAGACGACCGAGGCGGCCGCCAACAAGGCCTATGTCACCGCTCGCAACCTGATGATCGGCCTGGTGGTCGTCTCGCTCCTGATCGCCGCGGCCGCGGCGGCCTGGATCGCCGTCACCATCAGCAAGGGCCTGAGCAAAGTCGCCGACCTCGCCGACGCCGTCGCCTTGGGCGACCTGGACCAGCGGGTCAACATCACGACCAACGACGAGATCAAGGACCTGGTCGACACGGTCAACCGCATGACCGAGAACCTTCGCGCCACCGCCGCCGTCGCCGACAAGGTCGCCGACGGTGACCTGACCGTCGAGACCAAGCCGCTCTCCGACAAGGACACGCTGGGCATCGCCCTGCAGCGCATGGTCGAACGCCTGCGCGGCGTGGTCGCCGACGCGATCTCGGCCTCGGACAACGTCTCGGCGGGCAGCCAGGAACTCTCCGCCGCCTCGGAACAGGTCAGCCAAGGCGCCACCGAGCAGGCTTCGTCGGCCGAAGAGGCCTCGGCCTCGATGGAAGAGATGGCCGCCAACATCAAGCAGAACGCCGACAACGCCGCCCAGACCGAGAAGATCGCCCGCCAGTCGGCCCAGGACGCCGAGCTCTCGGGCGAGGCCGTCAACCGCGCCGTCGAAGCCATGCGCACGATCGCCGAGAAGATCGCCATCGTGCAGGAGATCGCCCGCCAGACCGACTTGCTAGCCCTGAACGCGGCCGTCGAGGCGGCCCGGGCCGGCGAACACGGCCGAGGCTTCGCCGTCGTCGCTTCGGAAGTGCGCAAGCTGGCCGAGCGGTCGCAGACCGCCGCCACCGAAATCAGCGCGGTCTCTTCAGACACCGTCAAGGCCGCCCAGTCGGCCGGCGAGATGCTGACCACCCTCGTGCCGAATATCCGCCGCACCGCCGAGCTGGTCGCCGAGATCAGCGCCGCCTGCCGCGAGCAGGACATCGGCTCCAGCCAGATCAACGAGGCCATCCAGCAGCTGGACAAGGTCACCCAACAGAACGCCTCGGCCTCCGAGCAGATGTCGGCAACCTCCGAGGAACTGGCGGCCCAGGCCGAGGAGTTGCAGACCTCGATCGCCTACTTCCGCCTGTCGAACGGCGGCCAGGGCGCGCGCAAGCCGGCTCCGGTCGTGCGCCTGCCGGCCCGCGCCGCCAAGGCGACGCCGCCGAAGGCCGCCGCCCGCAAGGCCCCGCGCGCCGTCGCTGTCCAGCAGGCCCGGGCCCAGGGCTTCGCCCTTGACCTGAGCCAGGGCGGCCCGGACGCCGACGACCGCGAATTCACCGAATACTGAACCCGACAGCGACCTCGCTCCGATCACGCCAAAGGACCCGGACCATGCGCTTTACGATAAAATTGCAGCTCGGCCTGGCCTTTGGCCTGATCATCGCCCTGCTCCTGACGGCGACGGTGTTCGGGGTCAGCAGCCTGTCCTCGACCAACCGCGACCTGAACGCGATGGTCGACGGGCCGGCCGTGCGCCTGCAGGTCGCGCAGGAGCTCAATATCCACATGCTCAATGTGGTGCGGTTCGAAAAGAACATGGTCCTGGTCGACACCGCCGAGGAGGTGAAGGCCCTCGAGGAGTCGATCGAGCGCGAAAAGCATTCCTTCGACACCCTGCTGACCAAGGCGGAGGGCTTGGCCACCGCCGAGGGCAAGCCCAAGTGGCAAGCCCTGGGCGGCGCCTGGGAGCGCCTGATCGCCGCCCATGAGCGGGTCTACGCCCTGGCGGTCGCCAACAACGACGCCGCCGCCGCCGCGATCTCGATGGGCGAGAGCCGCAAGGCCGTCACCGAAGCCTCCGGCCAGGTGCAGGAACTGGTCGAGCTGTCGCAGGCCCAGATGAACGCCGCCACCGAGGAGGCCGACGCCGACTTCGCCAAGGTCCGCAACAGCCTGATCACGCTGGCCGCCGTGTCGCTGCTGATCGCCGTGGGCGCGGCCTTCTACATCTCGATCGCGGTCAGCAAGGGCCTCGACCGCGCCTCGAACGCCGTGCGCGCCGTGGCCGACGGCGACCTGACCAAGACGGTCGACATCACCACCAAGGACGAGATCGGCGACCTGCTGGGCCATGTGAACGTCATGATCGAGCGCCTGCGCGGCGTGGTCTCCGACGCCATCTCGGCGTCCGAGAACGTCTCGGCGGGCAGTCAGGAATTGTCGGCCGCTTCGGAGCAAGTCAGCCAGGGCGCCACCGAACAGGCCTCGTCGGCCGAAGAGGCCTCCGCTTCGATGGAAGAGATGGCCTCGAACATCAAGCAGAACGCCGACAACGCCGCCCAGACCGAGAAGATCGCCCGCCAGTCGGCCCAGGACGCGGAAGTCTCGGGCCAGGCCGTGGCCAAGGCCGTCGACGCCATGCAGACGATCGCCGAGAAGATCACCATCGTGCAGGAGATCGCTCGCCAGACCGATCTTCTGGCCCTGAACGCCGCCGTCGAGGCGGCCCGGGCCGGCGAACACGGCCGCGGCTTCGCCGTCGTCGCCTCGGAAGTGCGCAAGCTGGCCGAGCGGTCGCAAACCGCCGCCACCGAGATCGGCGCCGTGTCTTCGGAAACGGTCAAGGCCGCCCAGTCGGCCGGCGTCATGCTGACCAACCTGGTTCCCAATATCCGCAAGACCGCCGAGCTGGTCGCCGAGATCAGCGCCGCCTGCCGCGAACAGGACATCGGCGCCTCGCAGATCAACGAAGCCATCCAGCAGCTGGACAAGGTCACCCAACAGAACGCCAGCGCCTCCGAGCAGATGTCGGCCACCTCCGAAGAATTGGCGGCCCAGGCCGAGGAGCTGCAGACCTCGATCGCCTATTTCCGCACCAGCGCCCACGGGACCGCGTCGCGTCGTCCGGCCTCACGTCCGGCCGCCAAGCGCACGGCCGGGCCGGCGATCCGCAAGCCGGCCGCGCCGCAACAGCGCCAGACGGTCGCCGCCCAGCAGGCCCGCGTCGGCGGCTTCGCCCTGGACCTGACCAACGGCGGCCCGGACGCGGACGACGCCGAATTCCGGGAATATGCCTGATGGCCACCGCCACTGAACGCCAGTTCGTCACGCTGGGGCTGGGGGCCGAGGTCTTCGCGGTGTCGGTCGCCCACGTGCGCGAAATCCTCGACTACCAGGCGCCATTCGCGATCCCTGAAGGTCCCAACTACCTGATGGGCCTGACCGACGTGCGCGGACGGGGGACGCCGACCATCGACCTGCGCCTCAAGCTGGGCCTGCCGCCCGTTGCGCCGACCGGCGCCACCCGGATCCTGGTGCTGGACGTGCCGCTCAGCGACCGCGTGCTGTCGCTGGGTCTGGTCGCCGACCGGGTGATCGAGGTCATCGCGTTCTCGGACGACCAGATCGAGGCCGCGCCGGACATCGGCGTGCCTTGGCGCTCGGAATACATCCAGGGGGTCGTCCGCCGCGACACGCCGTCCGGGAACAGCGGCTTCGTGGTCATCTTCGACCTGTCACGCCTGCTGACCAGCCAGGACGCCGCCGCCCTCTGCCAAGCGGCCTAGAAGACAAGACAGCGGCGCGCCAGACGCCGCGAACGGAGAAGACCGTGTCGAGACAAGCCGCCGTCCTGCAGTCGCACGAAAACGAACAGCTCAGCGCCAGGAATTTCCAGCGCCTCTCGACGTTCATCCAGGACTACAGCGGCATCAAGATGCCGGCCAACAAGCGCACCATGCTAGAAGGGCGCCTGCGCCGCCGCATGCGGGCCACGCGGATCAACGACGTCAACGCCTATTGCCGCTATCTGTTCGAGGAGAACGGCCTCGACGGCGAAGCCATCCACCTGATCGACGCGGTCACCACCAACAAGACCGAGTTCTTCCGCGAACCCGCCCATTTCGACTTCCTGGCGGCCAAGGGGCTTCCCGCCCTGGCGGCGAAGGGCAAGCGCGAGATCAAGATCTGGAGCTCGGCCTGCTCGACGGGCGCCGAGCCCTACACCATCGCCATGGTCTTGGACGAGTTCTGCGAGAAGCACCGGAACGTCGACTATTCGATCCTGTGCACCGACATCTGCACCGAGGTGCTGGACCAGGCGGTCGCCGGGCGGTTCTCCGAGCAGATGATCGAACCCGTCTCGATGGCCCGTCGCCAGCGCTACCTGATGCGGGCGCGCGACGCCACGCGCAACGAGGTGCGGATCAAGCCGCAGCTTCGCGGCAAGCTGTCCTTCGCTCGTCTGAACCTGATGGACGAGGCCTATCCGATCGAGACCGACCTCGACATCATCTTCTGCCGCAACATCCTGATCTATTTCGACAAGGCCACCCAGGCCAAGGTGCTCACCCGGCTGTGCGACCATCTGTCGCCTGGCGGGTATCTGCTCCTGGGACATTCGGAGTCGATCGTCGGGATCGACCTGCCGGTCGTGCAGATCGCCAACACCGTGTTCCAGAAGCGGTAGGTCCATGATCGCGATCAGGAAGATCCGGGTTCTGATCATCGACGACTCGGCCACCGTCCGACAGACCCTGTCCTCGATCCTGGCGTCGGATCCGCAGATCGAAGTGCTGGGCGTCGCGTCGGATCCGTTCGTGGCCGCCAAGCGCATCGCCGAGGAAATCCCCGACGTCATCACCCTGGACGTCGAGATGCCCCGGATGGATGGCATCACCTTCCTGCGCAAGCTGATGGCCCAGAAGCCGATCCCGGTGGTGATGTGCTCGTCCTTGACCGAGGCCGGGTCCGAGACCCTGCTGCAGGCGCTGGAAGCCGGCGCGGTCGACATCATCCTCAAGCCCAAGATCGGGGTCGCCGACCATCTGCTGGAGTCGAAGATCCGCATCTGCGACGCGGTCAAGGCGGCGGCCGGCGCGAAGATCGCCGGCTCCAAGCGCCCGATCCCGCAGTTCTCCGCCCTCGGCCATGAGCCCGAGAAGAAACTGACCGCCGACGCCATGCTGCCCCCGCCGCCAATCCAAAAAGGGGGCGGCGGCCGGGCGATGGCGCGCACGACGGAGTCCGTTATCTGTGTCGGCGCCTCGACCGGGGGCACCGAGGCGCTACGCGTACTGCTGGAGGCCCTGCCGCCGGACTCGCCGGGCATGGTCATCGTCCAGCACATGCCCGAGAAGTTCACCGCCTCGTTCGCCATGCGGCTGGACAGCCTGTGCGCGGTCGAGGTCAAGGAGGCCGAGGACGGCGACACCGTGCGACGCGGTCGAGTGCTGATCGCGCCCGGCAACAAGCATACCCTGCTGGAGCGCAGCGGCGCCCGCTACTACGTCTCGGTCAAGGACGGCCCGCTGGTCTCGCGTCACCGCCCCTCGGTCGATGTCCTGTTCCGCTCGGCCGCCCGCTCGGCCGGCTCGAACGCGGTGGGTCTGATCATGACCGGCATGGGCGACGACGGGGCGCGCGGCATGGCCGAGATGAAGCAGGCCGGGGCCTTCACCGTGGCCCAGGACGAAGCCACCTCGGTGGTGTTCGGCATGCCCAAGGAAGCCATTGCGCTGGGCTGCATCGACCGGATCGCGCCGCTGCAGAACCTGGCGACGGAAGTGCTGCGGGCAGCCAGCCGGTAGGCGTTCCGCGCCTTTCCGATCCCCGGCGGAAGCCGCGGAGATCGGGTTTTGAGAGATCTAGAACAGCAGGTCGTCGTCCGCGACGGTCTCGACCTCGGCCGTTTGCGCCGACGCCGAACCCAGGCCTTCGGTCAGAGCACGATGGACCTCGCGCTCGTGGGCCATGGTGTACTGCTTGGCCAACCGGTCGACGAGCGGGCGCAAGGCGCCGCTGATGTCGTCGGTGCGGATGTCGCCGTCGCCAGCCATGTCCAAAAGATCGTTGGCGGCGGTGTCGAGCACCGAGCCGATCTGCTTGTGGAAGTCGAAGCGCGCGGCGGCCCGGCGCAGCATGTCGACGACATCGGCGCCCTGGCGGGCCACCGCCGTGAGGGCGGTCTCGACGCCGTCGCCGGCCTTGTGAATTCGCGCAACGGCGCCACTGAGCACCGTGGCGGCGGCGGCGGCCTTGCCGTCCTCCGTGTCCTGGCCAGCTTCGCGCTGCCCCAGGGCCTCGGCGGCGTTGAACAGGCCTTCCAGCGCGCTGGTGGTCAGTCCGGCCGACTTCTCGAGATGAATGGCGTGCTGGCGCAGCTCGATGGCGATGACGCCCAGCGGCTTGCCGGTCTCGCCGATGCGGCTGCATTTCAGCGTGGTGTTCAGCGCCATCATCTGCACGTCGGCGCGGATGTTCTGGATGCCGGCGATGCGTTCGGTCAGTTCGCGGGCCGAGACGGCGGCCGAGCGGCTGACGTTCTCGGCGGCCTGTTCGCCGGCGGTCATGTCGCCAACGAGTTCTAGCGCCTGGCCGACATTGCCTTCCAGATCGCGCAGGAAGTTGGTCTCGGCGCCATCGGTCTGGCCCGAGGCCAGGTCGCGCAGACGCAGCAGTTCGGCGGCGTCGGCGGCCATGCCGATGACATTGTGCCCGATGCGAGAAACCTCGCGGTGGAAGTCCTCGGCCGTGGCGGTCAGCTGAGCGCCGAGCAGGCGATGGACGAAGGCCTGGGCCCGGGCCCGCGGCGCATCCGGCAGGCCGGCGATCTCCCGAGATTCGTCCAGGAACCGCAGGCCGGCTTGTACGTGCTCGATCCGTTGACGGGTGATGTCGCCGATCTGCAGGGCCGCGAGGCCGCCGCCGACCTTCTTCTGGACGTCGCGAGCGAGGGTCGCGACGCTCATCGCGACCTCGACGATCTTGGCGTGGTGCGCGGCGATCGCCGTGGCGCTGGCCCGCAAGGCGTCCGGCACCGCCGGCAGCAAGGCCACGCAGTCGCGCGCCAACGCCTGCTCGTGGCTCAGGGCGCCCCGCAAGGTGTGGTCCAGGCCCATCAGTTCGGCGTTGAACGCGTCGAGTTGGGTCCGCCCCATCTCGATGCAGTCGTAGATCTCCTGGGCGAAGATCGCGAACTCCGGCCCGGCGGCCGCGATGCCGCCCGAGGTGATCTTGATGTTGATGGCGAAGACGCGGAGATAGGCCAGGTGCTGGCGCATCTCCTCGATGCACGCGCCCAGGCGATCGCCGAACTTGACCAGCTCGGCCACCCGGCCCCGACGTTCGTCCAGGCTGTCGGGCAATGACTTCAGCGACTCGGCCGCGCGGGCGAGGTCGGCGGTCGTGGAGGTCACCGTGTCGGCGTCGAGATTGCCGCGCATGCTGTCGAGGCCGGCGATCAGGGCGCCGACGCCCTCGACGGCCCGCGACAAGACGTCGCCCGCCTCGAGGAAGCGGCCTTCGACGACCTGACGCGCCGATTCCAGGCGGGCGGCGATCCGCGCCCCATCACCGGGCGAGACCGTCGCGTCCGATACCGTCGCTGAGATTGCCAAGCCCATGAAATCGCCGACTGTTTTTCTGAAGGTGGACTATCGCGCAGATAAGCGAAGGTCGGGTAAAGATCGCGCCGGTTTCCGCGCGTGTCAGGCGCTGACCGCGTCTTGACCGGCATCGGGGCGCAGCTCCATGGCCTCACTGATCGCCGCGAACAGGGCGGCGCCGGTGATCGGCTTCTGCAGATGAAGGTCGGCCCCCGCCTCGCGGCCGGCGCACACATGCTCGGGGCGAGCGTTGGCCGTCAGCATGATGATCGGAACGCGCGACGCGCCGCTCACTACCTCCGCGGCGCGGATCCGCCGCACCGCCTCCAGGCCGTCCATCACGGGCATTTGCATGTCCATCAGGATCAAGTCGGGCGTGACCAGGCCGTACATCTCCACCGCCTCCAACCCGTTCTCCACCGTGACGATGTCGGCGACGTCGGCCAGCATCAGCTCGACCACCTTGCGATTGGTCGGATGGTCGTCGGCGACCAGCACGCGCGGCCTGCCCAACGGCGGGTCAGCGGTTTCGTCGGCCTGGGCCGGCGCATCCATGCAGGCCGTCAGTGGCAAGGCGAACCAGAAGCGCGAGCCAACCTGGGGCGTGCTGTCACAGAAGAGTTCGCCGCCCATCAGTTCGACTAGCTCGCGCGAGATCGCCAAGCCCAGGCCTGTCCCGCCAAATCGGCGCGTGAACGAGGCGTCGGCCTGCTGGAAACGCTCGTAGATCCGCGCCTTCATCGCCGCGTCGAAGCCGATCCCGGAGTCGGTCACCTCGAACCGCGTGCGGTCCTCGGCGTCCAAAGTCACGGTCAGGACGATCTCACCGTGATCAGTGAATTTGACGGCGTTGCTCAGCAGATTGGTCAGCACTTGGCGCAGGCGAGCGCTGTCCCCCGCCACCGTCCGATCGGCGGCCGCCGACACCGTGATGTTCAGGCGCACGCCTTTCTCGTCGGCCCGCAAGGCGCAGAGCGCGGCGACCGATCTGGCCATATCTCCCAGCCCGAACGGCGCGTTCTCGATCAGCATCTGGCCGGCTTCGACGCGGACCAGGTCGAGGACGTCGGACAGCAGGCGCTCCAGGCTGCGGCCAGACGCGGCGATGATGTCGACCAGTTCGCGGGCCCGCGGATCGGGGCAGGTCTTCGACAGCAGGTCGGCGCCGGCGATGATGCCGTTCAGCGGCGTACGAATCTCGTGGCTCATATTGGCCAGGAAGGCGCTCTTGGCCTGGCTCGCCTGCTCGGCCTGATCCAGAGCGGCTCGCAGGGCGGCGGCGGCGGCGTTTCGCGCCGTAACGTCCTCACCCAGGGTGATCAGATGGCGCGCCCCGATGTCGTCATAGGTGGCCAGGGTCTTGATCAGCAGCTGGCGCGGAGCCTGACCCGAAACGTTGAACTCTTCCTCCAGCACCTGCATCTCGCCGCTACGCAGGACCTCGGCCTCGACCGCGCGCGCCCGCTCGGCGCGTTCTGGATCGAGCACCTGGCTCGTCGCCTTGCCGATCGCGTCGTCGGCCACCAGGTCCAGCGCGTCCTCGGCCGCTCGGTTGATCAGGACGTAGCGGCGGTCCTCGACATTCTTCACCGTCAGGGGCAGCGGCAGAAGCTGCAGGACGGTGCCCAGGAAGCCTTGGGTTTCGACCTCCTCGGTCACGTCGCGGGCAGTCGCCAGAAGTCTGACGATCCGTCCCTCGGCGTCGCGGATCGGCGCGATGGTCGTGTCGAAATAGGCCCGGCTTTTGGCCGCCCCGCCCAGGAAGGCCCTGAAACGCGCCACCGCGCCATCACTGGCCAGATTGAAGGATCGATCCAGAGAAAAGCGGCTGTCCTCCGGCCACAGCCCACGCCAGTCTACGACCGCGCCCGGAGCGGCGAACAAGGCGCGCGCCTTCTGGTTGGCGTGTTCGACGACGCCGTCGGTGCGCAGGATCCAGGCGCTGTCCTGGTTGGCTTCGAGGAGGTCCAGATAGCCGTAGGCCCCGAGCGTCTGACCCGGCGCGGGGTGGGACGCGCCCTGCACGCCCTCGGGACCAAGCTCTGACTGCGACATGAAAAGTCCGCGACTTCCGGAGTCGCATTGGGTCACGCCGGGTTGAAAAGAGCGTTAAGTCCTCGACATGGCGGTCTACGCGAGCCGTGGCTCTAGCTCCGCATGCGGCGCCTTAATCTGGAAATAGCGTTTTACCGCGCCAGAACGACGAAAGCCCGGCGGTCATCCCGCCGGGCTTCCTTCTTGTGTTCTGTCTTCCTGTCGCCTGTCCGGCGGCGATCAGAAGAAGCGTTCGCCGATCCGAATCGTATCGCCCGGGGCGACCTGGATGGACGGCGTCAGCTCACCCTTCACCTCGGACGTCTCCCCGTTGTGCTTGATGAAGACATTCTTCTTGTCGGCGCGGTAGGTGAAGCCCCCGGCCGTGGCCACGGCGTTCAACACCGTCAGGCCCGACGTGTAGGGATAGGTGCCGGGCTTCTCGACCTCGCCCAGGATGTAGAACGGGCGGAAGGTCAGCACCTCGGCGCTGACGCGCGGCTCCTTCAGGTAACCGTCGCTGAGCGCCTTCTGCACGGCCTGCTGGAACTGGCCGACGGTCATGCCACCCGCCTTGACCTCACCGATCAACGGCAGGGACATCAGACCACTGCCCGTGACGAAGAACTCGCCGGACAGCGAGGGCTCGCCGTAGACCGTGACCCGGACCTTGTCGCCCGTACCGAGCAGATAATCCATGGATTGCGCGCCCGATGGCGGCGGGGGCAGCGGCGCGGTCTGCGCGTGAGCCGGCCCACTCAGGGCGCCAACCGTCATGCAGACGGCGAGCGCCAGCATCGAAAGGACGCGCGAGAGTTTCGAAACACCGATCATGGCGAAGCTTCTCACCTTTGAGACTTGTAGAACCTGGAGAATGAAATGCCACATCGCACGTGACCACGAGATGAACAAGGCGAAGACTCAGGCGCCGCGCGCTTTACTGAACTGAATGATCTTCGGTTCGCCGCCATCAAGTCTTATCGCGGTCAGGACGCCGGTCGCGTAGGCGCCCGTATCGACGTTGATCCGCTGGCGCCCGACAAAAACCTCCTCCACCGGCGTATGGCCGTGAACCACGGTGGCCTTGAGGCCGTGAGGGTTGTCGAGAAACTCGTTGCGGATCCACAGCAGGTCGGCCGCCACCTGGCGCTCCAGCGGCAGTCCGGGCTTCACCCCGGCGTGGACGAACACGTAGTCGCCATAGACGACCATCAGCTCCAGCTGGCGCAGGAAGGTTTCATGAGCGGGCGGGAAGGCCGCCCGGAAGGCTTGACGGGTCTGTTCCCAGGCCTCCGGCTCGGCGCGCCCCACAGGACGCTGCACGCCGTACGAGGCCATGGTCTCGCCGCCGCCGTACTCCACCCACGACGGCCCCGCCATCGGGTCGTCCAGGAAATGCAGCAGCGTTTCCTCGTGATTGCCCATCAGGGCGCGGAACTCGAAACGCCCTTCGGCGGCCTGGCCTTTCAGAGCGATCAGACGGTCGATCACCGCGGACGACTGCGGGCCGCGATCGACATAGTCGCCCAGCATGACCAGCACCGGCGGGTCCTGCCGGCCCATGGCGCCATAGTCCTCGGTCATGCGCTCGATCAACCCGTCCAGCAGGTCCAGGCGCCCATGGATGTCGCCCACCGCGTAAACCACACGGCTGTCCGTGGACGACGGGCGGCGGGACTGCTGCTTGGAACGGAACAGGGACTTGAACATCACACTCGCAAGGATGGCGACGGAGCGCCGGGACCAGTTTTGCTGATTTTGCCCCAGCCGGCCGCCGGGTTCAACGGCTGCTGATAGCATTTACTTATAATTTAGCACGATCCTTTTCTCACAATTTACCAAGTAAATTCGGGTTTAATTGTAGTTAATTTCGAAATTACCAAAGACGAACATTTGGATTAAACCATCTAAATTCAGCTCTAATTGGCTGCCCAAATGAATACTGACCCCACGAACACAGCGGGGTCGGTATGTTCAACACGCGCAACATTGTTATCGGACTGATCAGCGCCGCGGCGATGATGACCAGCGCCACCGCTCAAGCCGGTACGATGCCGTTCATGCCGCGTGGCGAGGGCGTCGGCGCCCCTGCCGGGTTCTCCGAGCTGTGCCGCCGCGACACCGTGACCTGCGGCCTGCCCAACAGCCAACTGGCCTTGCTGGGCCTGGGCGTTCAGGCAAGCTTCGTCCCGACCTCGTCGGTGGGCGCGCCCCTGCAGCATCGTTTCGACGCGACGCCCGCCGCCTCGGCCGAAGATGACGCCCACCTGATCTCGGTTGCGACCGTCGAGGCTTGGACGATCGCCGCGGTCGAGGATTTCGTGCCGGCCGGCGAAATCGTCGAGACCGCCCCTGTCACCCCCTCGGTCGCCGTCGCGGCCGCCGACACCTTCGCCCCGCCCTCGCCGAGCGTCCTGGCCTGGACCACCCGCGCCGAGCGCGACCAGCTGAAGCTGCTCAACCTGGTCAACCAATCGGTCAATCGGGACGTGAAGAAGGCCAGCGACCTGGATCTCTACGGTCAGCCCGAATACTGGGCGCTGCCGCGTCTGGTCGACGGCAAGCTCTACGGCGACTGCGAGGACTACGCCCTGGAGAAGCGCCGCCAACTGATCGCCGCCGGTGTGCCCGAGAGCGCTCTGTCGCTGGCGGTCGCGGTCACCTCGCGTGGCGAGGGCCATGCGGTGCTGATGATCTCGCTGAAGAGCGGCGACTGGGTGCTGGACAACCTGACCCCCTGGGCCACGCCTTGGGAAGACCTGAACTACCGCTGGGTCGAACGCCAAGTGCCGGGCACCGCCCTGTGGACCAGCGCCGCCGCCTGATCCCGGCGACAGCACGACATGGAAAGCCCCGGACCTCGCGGTCCGGGGCTTTTTCGTTGGCCAGATCGTGACCGATGGACCACGAACACGTTCGCGCCCGCTCCTTGAGGGGAGCGGGCGCGAAGGTAGCGAAAGCTTGGAGAAGACGGCGCCGGTCGGCGACCGCCTGCCTAGAAGATGCGGGTGACCGTTGCGGCCAGGACGGCCCAGAGGCCCATCGAGACGACGGCGCCGAGACCCAGTCCCAGCAGCGGCGCCATGCGCTTGGCGCGCTTGGCGGGCGCGACGTCAACTTGGGCAAAGGTCATTTTGGCGTCGATCATCGATCAGCACTCCTGATGCTGAGGGATGTAACGTCACTACAAATAAGGACGCCTGAATAAACAGAGTGTATTAGACGTTAAGCATAAGCGCACGGGCCGTGGATTTTTCCCCGCGACGCTGTGAGTCATTTGCGCTAGCCTGCGCCGGTCGGAACTGGGAACCAGTCCGCGGCGTGGTGGGAAGTTAGAGGGTCATCTGGTGGACGGGGGATCGTATACCGAACTTCTCACGCCAAGATTGCAAGGCCCGCTTCCGCCGGTTGCGATCGACTTGCGCAAGCGCGGCTTGGATATAGCCGCCTCCGCCTTGCTTCTGGTGCTATTCGCGCCGCTGCTCCTGCTGGCAGCCCTGCTGATCAAGCTGGAATCGCCCGGTCCCGCCCTGTTTCGGCAGACGCGTGGAGGTCTCGGCGGCGCCCGGTTCCAGATCCTGAAGCTGCGCACCATGCATTGCCGCGAGGACGGCCCGGAACTTGTCCAGGCCCAGCGCGGCGACAACCGGATCACCCGGATCGGCCGCGTCCTGCGCGCCACCAGCATCGACGAACTGCCGCAGCTGCTCAACGTGCTGCGCGGGGACATGTCCCTGGTCGGCCCCCGCCCGCACGCCGCTGCGCACGACGACTATTACGGGATGCAGATCCCCGAATACTATGTGCGCTACCAGGCTCGTCCGGGCTTGACGGGCTGGGCTCAGGTGAAGGGCTTGCGGGGCGGCACCGATACGGTCGAGGCGATGCGTCGGCGAGTCGAGGCCGACATCGACTATATCCAGACCTGGTCGATCCTGAAGGACGCCAAGATCGTCCTGTTGACCATTCCCAGCCTGTTGATCGCGGAAAACGCCTACTGAGGCTGCGCCTTGGTCAGGGCTTGAGCTTGAGCCTGAGCCGTACGCTGGGCGACGATCAAGAACGCCAGACCAATCCGACCCGATGGGTTGCGGATGCTGTTGGCCAGCTCCTTCAGCCGGCCTTCACCGTTCTGACGACCGAACTCGACGCGAGCCTGGTACATGACCTGCTCTCGCGCGGTCTGGGTCAGCGACGGCCAGTTCTCATAGGCCAGTTTCGTGCGGCTCATGAACAGACTGGTCTGTAGGGGCGCGACCGCCAGGGAATGCTCGAGAGCGGCATTGGCCGACGAAGCATCGCCGCGTTGGAAGTCGATCGCCGCCTTGCGCAACCACGCGCCGCCCGAGCCGGGGCGCATGGCCACTTCTCGACGGCTCAGCGTCTCCAGGCGCGCCTTGGCGGCGGGCGTGGAGGCCTTGCTATTCAGGCCGGCTTCGATGCTGGTCGCCAGCACCTCGGCCGAGGCGGTCGGCATGGCCGACAGGTCGCCGCCGAAGCGCGAGGCGACCAAGGGCGTGGCGACCAAGAGCGAGACGACCAGAGTGACGCCGGCGAAGGCGATCGTCGCCCAAGGCGTCGCGGCCTTGCGGCCTCGACGCGGCGGCGCGGCGGTCGCGGTCATCGCGCCAAGCCCGATGGCGAACAGCGCCTGCAGGGCGGGCACCTGAACGGCGAAGTCAGAGAGCCCATGCAACAGCACGACGACGGTGGCCGCGATCGTCGCCCGGGCCAGAGCCCCGCCCATGCCGGGCTTGATCGCGTCGACCCCGGCGCGCCAGAGCGCGACCAGCAGCCAGGCAAGCATGAAGACGCCACCGACGATCCCGCCCTCTTCCAGCCATTGGAGATAGAGGTTGTGAGTGGCGCGCACGTCGAACAACGCCGCCAGGTTCTCGGTGGTGGTGATCAGCTGGTTGACGATCGGGAACGAGCCCAGACCGAAGCCGAACCAGGGCGAAGTCTTGAAGGCTTCCCAATGGGCGTCGAAGATCGCCTTGCGGACGGCCACGTCGCCTTCGAGGTTTTCAAACCGGGTGGCCGTCAGCTCGGCGCTGCGCATGGCCACGCCGACGACGACCAGCACGGCCGCCGCACCGCCGATGATGGCGACGGCCTTCACCTTGCGGCCTTGCGCGATCACCTGCCAGGTCAGGAGAATCGCCAAGCCAACGACGGTTGAGAAGATCCCGCCGCGCGAGGCGGTCATGGCCAGGGCGACGGCGAAGACGGCGGCGGCGACCAGGCTCAGGCTGGCGTCCAGACCCAGCTTGTCCAGGCGTAGCGAGCCGCCCGCCCTCTGGATCGCCTGCGAGAAGAACATCACCGCGAACACCACGCCGACGCCCATCAGATTGGCGGCGGTGTTGGGGCTGAGCAGGGTCGCCGTCAGGCGGTGGCCGGCGCGAAGACTGACGTGGTCGACGATCGCGACAGCGGCGAACACGCTGAGGGCCAGCACCAGGAACCAGACCAGGGCGCGACGGCGGGTCTCGGACGCGCCGACGATCTGGCTAGCCAGGAACAGGCTAGCCAATCCGACGAGGCGGAGGATGTTGAGAAGGACCGAAGACCGATCGACGGTGATCGCCCCGCCCTCCGGGCCTAGATAGCGCCAGACAGGATGGGCGCCGCCAGGGCCGAACGGCGTCAGGCTCCAGGCCACCGCGATCAACAGGGCCGCGAAGAGCAGGCCCGGCCAGGGCGAGGTCAGGACGCCGGGAACTTTGCGGGCCCAGCCGCAGAAGGCCAGCAGCCCGAGCAGGAGCGCGGCTTGCAAGGCGCCGAACACGGCGGCGACCGCCACGTCGCTAGCCCCGAAGACAATGATTTCAGCGACGACCAACGTAACGAGGGCGCCGATCGCGACGCCCTCGGAGACTTGCAATGGTCGAGTCTTGGCCGCTCCGGGCGACGGCGCGCCCCCGCCCGTTCGCGTCCTAGTCCGCATAGTACTTTCGATAGTTGGCGTAGTAATAATAGGAGTCGCCGTAGCCGTAGCGGGACTGGGCCTTGAGGTCCATCTGCGTCAGGGCGACGCCGGCGATGAACGCGCGCGTGCCTTGCAGCAGGGTCAGGGCCGACTGCACGGCCTTCACCGGCGTCTTCTTCCAGCGAACCAGCATGACCACAGCGTCGGCATGCGGCGCCAGGATGCGGGTGTCGGCGATGGCCAGCAGAGGCGCCGTGTCCAGCAGCACGATCTCGTAGCGGTTACGCAGTTCGGCCAGCAGGCGGTGCATGGCCGACGAGCCGAGCACGTCACGCGGCGTATAGGCCGTCTTCGCCAGCGGCAGGATATGCGCGCCGCTTTCGTCGTCGATCAGAGCCTGGTCCAGGGTGCAGACGCCGTTCAGCACTTCCAGCAGGCCGACGGGCGCCGGCTCCTTCAGGAATTGGCTGATGGCGCTCTGACGCAGGTCGCAGTCGACGACGATGACCTTGGCCCCGGAAGTCGCCAGGGTGCGGGCCAGAGAGAAGGTGGTCGTGGTCTTGCCTTCGCCCGGCAGGGACGAGGTGACCGCGATGACCTTCACCGGCTCGCCGACCTTGGAGAACAGGATCGAGGCGCGCAGCTTGCGCAGGCTTTCCGCGAAGCTCGAGAGCGGCTTGGCCAGCAGATAGTCCGGCGGCGATAGGCCCTTGAGAACCTTCGAGTCATCGACGGTCGTGCCCAAGGTCGGGACCGCGCCCAGATAGGGCAGGCCCAGACGACGCTCGACCTCGTCCTCGGTGAACAGGCCGGCCATCAGGATCTCGGCCAGCACGATCGCCGCCGCGCCCGCGCCCAGGGCCAGCACCAGGCCGAGGGCCAGGTTCAGCGACGGCTTGGGATAGCTCGGGCCGGTCGGGATCTTGGCCGGCGACACCACGCGTGCGTCCGCCTGCTCGATGCCGTCCGAGGTCGTGGTCTGCTTGAAGCGGGCCAGCAGGGTCTCGTACAGGGTCTTGACCGACTGCGCCTTACGCTCCAGCTCGGACAGGCCGATGCTGGCGCGGTTATTGCCAGCCAAAGTGCCCTTCGAGGCCGAGACGCTGGAGGCCACCGAACCGGTGCGCTGGCGCGCCACCTGGGCCTGAGCCTCGAGGTTGGAGATGATACGGCGGATTTCGGCCTGGATCTGGGTGTCGATGTCGGCCAGCTCGCGCTTGGCCTTCAAGAGTTCCGGGTGACGATCGCCGTAGCGACCGCTGAGATCGGCGACCTGGGCGCTCTTCTCGGAACGTTGCTTACGCAGCTGCTGGACGACGGGCGAGTTCAGCGACTCGCCGACGTCTTCACCGGTGCTGCCGCGCGCCAGTTGCTGACGAGCGATGTTGAGGCGGGCGTCCGTCTCGGCCTGGGAAGCCCGGCTGAGCGCCAACTGCTGGTTCAGACCCGAGATTTCCTGCTCGGTCAGGGTCGCGCCCTCGGCGCTGAGCAGGTTGTTGGCGATCTTGTACTGCTGGACCGCGGCATCGGCTTGCTGGACCTGATCGCGCAGTTCGCCGACGCGGGTGTCCAGCCATTCGTTGGCCTTCTGGGTCGCGTCGAACTTCGCTTCCAGCTGCTCGGTCAGGTACAGGTTGGCGAAGGCGTTCGCCAGTTCCGAGGCGCGCTTGGGATCGACGTGAGTGTATTCGATCGAGATCAGATAGGTCAGTCCCGCACGGCGGACCTTCAGGCCGCCGAGCAGGTTGTCGACGATCCGCTCACGCCGGCGTTGCAGCTCGGTGGGATCGTTGGTCGCCGTCGGCGCCGTAGCCTTCTTCAGTGAGAACAGCCACGCCGTCGGGCCTTGAGCCCCCGGCAGATAAGGATTGAAGTACGGATCCTTTTCGAGCTTCAGCTCCTTGACGACCCGGCTGGCCAGGGACCGGGACTTGAGCACCTCGACCTCGGTGTCGACGACGGACGAATCCGCCGGCAGCCCCGAAAGCACCGCGCTCATGTCGGTGACCTGTTCCTTGCGGACATCCAGCATCACCTGCGCCGTCGCGGTATAGAGCGGTGTCTGCTGCAGGGTGAAGAGCACCACCGCCGCGAACACCACCACCGCCACCGCGGCGAAAAGCCGGAAGCGTCGTCTGAAGGTCGCGATCGCGACGTTCAGATCAAAAGACAACGCTCCGGTGTCATTCACCGGAGCGTTCGAAGTTTCAAAACCGGAGCCGTCCATAACTACTCTCAGTAATCGGCAAACCTTGCCGTTTCGTGGACGTTTTAGAGTCCGCGGACTTTTTTTAGAATTGCAGCGCCACGGAGGCGATCAGCTTGTTGTCCTTGAACGAGGCGCCCTTGGCCGCACCGTTCGAGTCCTGCTTGAGGTAGTTATAGGTCAGGAACAGGCCCACGCGACGGTTCAGCAGGTAGGTCGCGGTCGCCGAGAAGTTATCGCGCTTGTCGTCGCGATCCACGCCCTTGTAGTTGTCCTTGCCATGGCTGTAAGCGGCGGACACTAGGACGTTGCGCATCAGTTCGTGGTCAATCGACGCGCCGATGTTGTTGGCGATGTAGCCTTGCGAGCCCGGCGCCGTCGATTCCTCGATCGTGCGCGAACCGTTCAGGCCGACCGTGGTCAACTGGGTCGGGAACCACTCGACACGACCGGCGGCGTTGAAGCCGCTGATGTCCTTAAACAGGACGTTGTCGTACGACTGCTTCATGTAGCCGACCTGGACATCGCCGCGGACCAGCTCCGAAACGTCGAAGTTGGCGCCGACGCCGACGACATAGCCGTCCGAGTCGCGGTTAAGGGCCGCGATGTTGGTGTCGTAGCTCTTCTTGTTGCCCGTGGCCGCCAGATAGACGGCGGTGTCGGGGCTGACCGCGTATTCGGCCTTGCCGCCGTACGTGAATTCGTTGCGGTCGCGGAAGTCCTGGTCAACGACGCCGGTGCCGGCGATGTTGCGAACGTCGTCGTAGTTATAGTCGCGATCTTCCAGGCGACCGACGAGACGCAGGCGGTTGAATTCCTTCGTCAGCGCAACCGAACCCTGGTTCAGGTCATATTCCACCGGCTTGCCGGCGGCCGTCGGCGAGGTCGGCGCCGTCCGCGGTTCGACGAGGTGCTGGGTCTGGACCGTGCCGGTAATGTTCGAGCCGCGGTCGATATCGATCCGGCCGTTAGCCGACAGCGTGTACTCTTCCGCGTTTTCCGAGCTGTTGTCGGCATAGCGAATGATGTTGCCGCCGGCGAAGAAGCCGAGAGCGTGACGCGACCAGTCCGAGCGAACGGCCAGCTCCGGCTTCACGCGCCAGATGTTGTCGTCGGTCTTGCCCGTCGCGACGGCGTAGATGTTGTCGTTATGCTCGAGATCGACGGTCACGCGCGGATACACCGTGAAGCCGCCAGCCTTTTGGCCGGTCGCCTCGTAGTCCGGGCGCGGGCGCTGACGAACGGAGACGTTCTTGTCGCGCTTGAAGTTGGAACCGAGATCTTGCGCCTGAGCGATTTGTGGCGCGGTCAACGCAATACAGGCCGCAACGGCCGAGCACGTTAGAATTCGCATGTCTTATCCCCACCAGTAGGTGGCGGCCGGCGCATGTCGTGACACGCCAGTCCGCCCCGAGGTTTGTCGTTTAGCTGCCGCAGTAAGCGGCGATCACGCCGGCGCACGGATCGTACGGAGCCGGAGTAACGGTGCCAGTGGCGCCGCCGCCAGCGCCCGTGCCGGCGTCGCCGGTCGAGGTCGACGAGACACCTTGCAGGCTGACCAGCACGCTCGGGGCGCCACCGGCGTCCGTCGAGGCGGTGATGGTAGCCGACTGACCGGTAGCGGCCAGCTGCTGGACGACGGCCGGAGCCGAAGCCACTTGCTGAGCCATTTCAGGCGCCACCGCGGCGGCGACTTGGATGGCCACACCGGCGCTGATCGAACCGGCCTGGACAGCTTGGACCAGAGCCGCGGCGATCACCGTCGGCGAAGCGCCGCTGGCGGCCAGGGCGTTCGACACGGCCGCCTGGATGGCGGCCAGCTTGGCCGAGGCCGACAGCTTGGCGAAGCCAGGCTGAGCGGCGGCCGATTGAGCGGCGGCCTGGATGGTGGCCTGCAGCGACACGGCGGTCGGAGCGGGCGGCGTTTGGGCCCAGACGTGGCCAGCGCCGATAGGCGCGAGCGCAACGGCCAAGCTAATGGCGATAGCGCGGAAGCGATTAGAAGCCATGACTGCTCCCTCCAATTGAACGGCGTCCCTTTAGGACAACGTAAACGAATGCTCTAGCCCGGAATGCGCCTTTTCGTCGATTTCTCGGCGACACCGTTCCCAGAAGATCACACATTCGTGCAACTCTTGCGGGAGGGAGAACGTAAACCGGTGTTTAGACTAGGAATGTGACGCGTTTGCCCCGCCATGGCAGATACACAGAGATTTATCGACGGTTTGGTTAGGCCTAAAAAACCATGTACGGCCACGTAAGGCAACGCCGCTCGCGCAGAATTCTTGGTAAATGCCGCGAATCTGGTCGATTTCGCCTTCTAGGCGACCAAATAGTTCGAATAATCCGCACTAGGCTTGGTTAAGACTAGGCCGCCGCGGAAGTCCTCGCCGGAACTTGCTGGCGCTGAACCAGACATCCATACCAGCCAAGGCCGGTGTAGGTCTCGTAGCCGGGGGTCAAGGCATAACCCACGGTGATCTCGCCGTCGGCGTAACTTCCCATCGGCCCAGCAGAGACATCCAGCGGAAAGACTTCACTAAGAACACCCTGATTGTCCGAAGAGGCCAGGACGCGCCCCTTCTGATCCAGGAGC
This sequence comes from Caulobacter sp. Root343, assembly GCF_001425745.1. GTDB lineage: Bacteria > Pseudomonadota > Alphaproteobacteria > Caulobacterales > Caulobacteraceae > Caulobacter. The sequence continues at coordinate 282,425 of NZ_LMDF01000008.1, forward strand.
ATCACGCGCGAACGTTCGCGCTCCTCGTTGGTGAGGCGTACGCCGTCGACCACCGCCTGGGCCTGCGGTCGCCAGTCGAAATGCACACCCAAAACCCCCAGCGCCTCGCCCTTGGCCTGGCCGCCGGCGCGGATGGCCGTCGCGTAGGTGGCGACCGGAGCGTCGCCCAAGGCGTGGCACCGCTCGATATCGCAGGCCACGAAATCGTCGCCGGTGGCCGTGCGCAGCCCGTCCTGAAACCAGCGCGCCTGGCCGACCGACTGGCCGACGACATTCGGATAGCGGCCTGGCCGACCATTGGCGATCACCCGCCCCTTGGCGTCGCAGATCCAGAGATCGAGATAGACCGTATAGGCGTCGAGGATCACGCCCAGGCGCTCGCTGGCGTATCGCCGGGCGGCCGTATCGGCGTCGGCGAGACAGGCCACCACGGCGGAGTCGGTTGCCCACCAGCGAACGTCGCAGGTGCGTTCGTAGAGATTGCGGTCGACGATCTCGATGGCGTTCAGGGCCAGGTCGGCCAGGCGCTGCCCGCGCATATGGCCGAGGATCGCCCCGCCGATCGCGGACAGCTCGTCCAGATCGGCCCGCACCTGGCTGTCCAGGGCGGCGGCGACCGCGTCGATCTCGGTAGAGATCTTCTTGAATTCTTCGGCGACGATGGCGAAGCCCTTGCCGGCCTCGCCCGCCCGGGCCGCCACGATCAATGCGTTGATGGCCAGCATCTTGGCCGCGCGGTTGACCCTGGCGATTTCGCCTATCTTCTCCCCCGCGACGCTGGAGAGCCGTTCCGACAGGTCGAGAATTCGTTCCGGGCGAAGACTTGTGTCCTGCTCCATCGCTGACGCGCCCCCACGCAAGACATTCGAGCGAATCGGCTCTAACCCCACAAGATGACGCCCGTGTCATCACCGCGCGACGACACGCGATGTCACACCCCAAGGCGCGAGGGCCTTCCACGACGAAAAAGCGCCGGAACGCCCCCGAAAAGGGCGCCCGGCGCTTAAGAAACAGGCGTTTCGAACGTGTTGCTAGACGTCGACTTCGGCGTCGAGCGCGTTTTCCTGGATGAATTCGCGGCGCGGTTCGACCAGATCGCCCATCAGACGACTGAACATCTCGTCGGCGTCGTCGGCGTGATTCACCCGCACCTGCAGCAGGGTGCGAGCCTCGACGTCCAGCGTGGTCTCCCACAGCTGGTCGGGATTCATCTCGCCCAGGCCCTTGTAGCGCTGGATCGTCAGGCCCTTGCGCCCCGCGTCCATCACCGCGGCGACCAGATCCATCGGGCCCCGAACCGTGGTCGACTTGTCCTTGCGGCGGAACACGGCCCGGCCCGAGAAGATTTCGGCGAGCGCCCCGGCCCGCTCGGCCAGGCGACGGGCGTCTGCGGCGTGCAGCAGGCCATCGTCCAGCACCACGCTTTCGGTGACCCCGCGCCGGACGCGCTTGAACACATAGGCCGTGTCGCCGCGCTCGCCGGTCCACGGGCCGTCGCCTTCCTCGGCATAGAGGTCCAGTCGGGCGGCCGCGGCGGCGATGTCGGGCGCGTCGCCCAGCAGACCGGCCAGAGCCGATTGCTCGACGGCGAAGGACGGGGCGCGGGCGGCCAGGCGGTCGATATTGCCCTTGGCCTGGCGGCACAGCTGCACCAGGGCCAACAGATCGTGGCCGGTGCGACGCTCGCCCGAGGGCAGGTCCAGTTCGGCCCCCTCGACGCCCTCGTCGATCAGGAAGGCGTCCATCTCGCTGTCGTCCTTCAGGTAGCGCGAGGACTTGCCCTTGGCGGCTTTGTAGAGCGGCGGCTGGGCGATGTAGATGTAGCCGCGCTCGATCAGCTCGGGCATCTGCCGGTAGAAGAAGGTCAGCAGCAGGGTGCGGATGTGGGCGCCGTCGACGTCGGCGTCGGTCATCAGCACGATCTTGTGGTAGCGAACCTTGTCCGGGTTGAAGTCGTCGCGGCCGATGCCCGCCCCCAGGGCCGTGATCAGCGTGCCGATCTGGTCGGACGACAGCATCTTGTCGAACCTAGCCCGCTCGACGTTCAGGATTTTGCCGCGCAGCGGCAGAACGGCCTGGTTGTCACGGTTGCGGGCCTGTTTGGCCGAGCCGCCGGCGCTGTCGCCCTCGACGATGAAGATCTCGGACTTGGCCGGGTCGCGCTCGGAACAGTCGGCCAGCTTGCCGGGCAGGCTGGTGATGTCGAGCGCGCTCTTGCGGCGGGTCAGTTCACGCGCCTTGCGCGCGGCTTCGCGGGCCGCGGCGGCCTCGGCGATCTTGCTGACGATCTGCCGCGCCTCGTTCGGATGCTCCTCGAACCAGGTCGCCAACCCTTCCTGCACAAGGCCTTCGACGGCCGGGCGCACTTCCGACGAGACCAGCTTGTCCTTGGTCTGCGAGCTGAACTTGGGATCCGGAACCTTGACCGACAACACGCAGGTCAGGCCTTCGCGGGCGTCTTCGCCGCCGACGCTGACCTTTTCCTTTTTCGTGATGCCCGAGCTCTCGGCGTAGCCCGTGATGATGCGCGTCAGAGCGCCCCGGAACGCCGACAAGTGCGTGCCCCCATCCCGCTGCGGGATGTTGTTGGTGAAGCACAGCATCTGCTCGTGGTAGCTGTCGTTCCACCACATGGCGAGGTCGACCTCGACCTTGTCCTTGACGCCGCGCACCACGATTGGGGTCTTCAGAAGCGGGGTCTTGACCTTGTCCAGGTGGCGGACGAAGGCCTCGATGCCGCCGTCGTAATGCAGCTTTTCTTCCCACGGCTCGGCGTCGCGAAGATCCCTGAACCAGATCGTCACGCCCGAGTTCAGGAACGCCAGCTCGCGCAGGCGGTGCTCCAGGGTCTTCCGGTCGAATTCGATGAACGCGAAGGTGTCGCGCGACGGGAAGAAGGTCACTTCCGTGCCCGACAGCGTCTCGCCGGCCTTGGGGCCGTCCTCACGCACCGGCGAGTCGCCCGTGACCTTCAGCGAGGTCACCGCGTCGCCGCGCTCGAAGCGCATCTGGTGAGCCTTGCCGCCGCGGTGGATCTTGAGCTCCAGCCAGTCCGACAAGGCGTTGACGACCGAGACGCCCACACCGTGCAGGCCGCCCGAAACCTTGTAGCTGTTCTGGTCGAACTTACCGCCCGCGTGCAGCTGGGTCATGATGACCTCGGCCGCCGAGACGCCTTCGCCCTCGTGGATATCGGTCGGGATACCGCGGCCGTCGTCGGTGACCGTCACCGAGCCGTCGGCGTTCAAGATCACCTGGACCTTGGTGGCGTGGCCGGCCAGGGCCTCGTCGATGGCGTTGTCGACCACCTCGTAGACCATGTGGTGCAGGCCCGAACCGTCGTCGGTGTCGCCGATGTACATGCCGGGACGCTTGCGGACGGCGTCCAAGCCCTTCAGCACCTTGATCGAGTCCGCGCCGTACTGGGCGGCGGCTTCCTCGGTGGTCATTTCGGGCGACACTTCGGGAACTTGGTCTTCGGTGTTCTCGGTCATTCGTCTTCCAGGGCGGTCAGGCCAACGGGGCCAGGCCTATTGAGGGGTGAGGCCGGCGTCGCACACGCGAACGCCGAGCGCCCGACCCTTGAGATGGTCGAACAGCGACTCGTCCGTGCCGGTGAGGAAGGCCTGGAGCTTGAGCGCCGTGAGTTCGTCGGCCAATGCGGCTCGTCTCGTAAGATCGAGATGCGCGGCGACTTCGTCGAGCAATATTACAGGATTCGGCGCGGATTCCGCACGCGAAAGTCGCGCCGCCTGGGCCAGAACGAGGTTCAAAATCAGGGCTTTCTGCTCCCCGGTCGAGCATTCCGCCGCCGGACGGTCCTTCTCGACGTGAAAGATGGCCAGATCGCCGCGATGCGGACCGGTCAAGGCCCGCCCGGCGGCCCCGTCGCGGCCGCGCGCGGCGGCCAGGCCTTGGGCCAATTTCAGCTCGATTTCGGCGAACGGCGCGCCGTCCAGGGCCATTTTCTCCCACTCGCCGGTCAAGGTCAGGCGCGCCTGGGGAAAAGGCCGGTCGCCACGGCTGTTTATTTCGGCCTGGAGGGCCGAAAGGGTGCGGGCGCGGGCCTGGGCCAGCAGCGCTCCGAATTCGGCCAGGCGAGCCTCCAGCGCCGTCAGCCATACGGGATCGGCCGGCGCGCCGGTCTCGGCCGCGTCGGTCAGCAGGCGCATCCGCTCGCGTTGGGCCTTGTCATAGGCGTTGGCGTTGGCTGCGTGGGCCGGTTCACCGGCGAAAACCAGGCGATCGAAGAACCGCCGGCGCTCCGAGGCCGCTTCCAGGAACAGGCGGTCCTGAGCGGGAGTCAGCCAGATGGGGCGGACGTGGTCGGCCAGGCGCCCCGGCGGCACGGTCTCGCCGTCCAGCCGCACGGCGCGGCGGGCGGCCCCGCCCTGCTCGACGCCCGTGCCGATCCGCACCGGCGCGTCCGATCCGGATTCGACCTCGGCGGCCACCGCCCAGGCGCGGCCGGCCGCCTCGCCGGGCAGGCGGCGACCGACCTCGGCCAGGCTGGCCCCACGCAAGCCCTTTCCGGGGCTGAGCAGGCTTATGGCCTCGAGAAGATTGGTCTTTCCGGCGCCGTTGGCTCCGAACAGATAGACGCTGCGCCCCTCGGTCTCGAGGCGGGCGCGCTCGTAGGAGCGGAAGTCCGTCAGGGTCAGGGAAAGCAGTGCGGCCGACGCCATGGGGCGTTCATAAGGGGTGTCGCCGCCCAGGGCTACTAGGGCGAATCCAGGGGGCGCCGAGACGCCCGCTCCAAGAGGACGCTGGAGCGGGCCCCGCCTCGGAATGGCCCTCCGGAGACTTGCGCCGCATATAGGCTACGCCGGGCGTCATGCTGATGCGCGTTGTGTGGCAAGAGCATGGCGAAGCTTGGAAGCGGAGATCAGCCCAGCTTGTAGCCGCAGAGCTTGTTGCCATCGAGGTCGCGGAAATAGGCGAAATAGGCCTTGGGCATCCGGGCGCCGGGCTGACCCTCGTCCGTCCCACCCAGTTCGAGGGCCTTGGCGTGGAAGGCGTCGACCTCTTCGACGGTTTCGAAGGCGAAACCGCCCATCATGCCATTGCCGATGCAGGCCGGGTTGCCGTCATAGGGGCCCAGCACCCCGAACATACAGCCGTCGCCACGGTACAGCCGACCACCCGAGGGATGCTCGAACAGCGGCCTCATCCCGATCGAGCCCAGCAGCCCGTCGTAGAACACCTTGGCCTTCTCCAGATCGTTCGATCCGACCGTCACGTAGTTCACCCTGGCCATAGCCGCCTCCCGTCTTTTTATGAAACGGACCTTAGCGCGCTTATGAGCATCCGCAATATGACGCGACGTCAGGCCTCCCAGAGCCCCCGATAGCCGTAGAGCCAGGCCCCCACCTCGGCGAAGCGCTGCGTCTGGATCGCACACGTCCGCACCCGGCCCTGTTTGGAGGTCGTGATCCAGCCGCCGCGCTCCAGGATCTTCAAGTGCTTCATCAGCGAGGTCAGCGCCATGTCGAACGGCGCGGCCAGTTCGCCGACGCTCGCCGGCCCCGCGCCCAGTCGACTCAGGATCGCCCGCCGGGTCGGATCGGCCAGGGCCTGGAAGACGTCATCGAGGGGCGCGGATTGCTGATCCATGTGGCTAAGCATGGGTCACGGCCATGCTTAGCGCAACAGCTCAGCTAATATTCAACCTTTCCGCGCGTTTCACGGCCGGCAGGCGATGTTCCACGAGGTCGTCGATGCGACGCGGACGGTAAGCGCAAAGGCTAAGCTTGGCGCGAGGCGCTATTTCGCGCCGTCCAGGCCCAGCACCTTGCGCAGGAACTGGGTCTCGACCTCGCGGCGGCGATCGTTGTTGGCCTTCTTCAGGAAGCCGTGCCCCTCGTCCTTGAACTGCACGTACCAGGTCTCGACGCCTTGGCCGCGCAGCTTGGCGACGACCTGGTCGGACTCGGACTTGGGGACACGCGGATCGTTCCAGCCCTGCATGACCAGCATCGGCTTGGTGATCTTGCTCACATTGTTCATCGGCGAGATCGTTTCGAAGGCCTTCAGCATCTTCGGGTCCCGCTCGTCGCCATACTCGGCCCGGCGCAGGTCGCGGCGATAAGCTTCGGTGTTCTGCAGGAACGAGACGAAGTTGCTGATGCCGTACCGCTCGATCCCGCCAGCCAGCCGGTCGGAATAGCGGGTCATCACCGCCAGCGACATGTAGCCGCCGTACGACTGGCCGTAGACCACCACCCGGTTCGAATCGAGGTCGGGCTGAGTTTTGATCCAGTCCAGCAGCGCGCCGATGTCCTTGACCGAGTCTTCGCGCTTCTCGGCGTTGTCGAGGTTCAGGTAGGTCTTGCCGTAGCCGGTCGAGCCTCGGACATTGGTGACGATCACCGCGGCGCCCAGCTCGGCGACCGTATGCTGGTGGAAGGCGTTGAAGGTCGGCCGCGACTGACCTTCCGGCCCGCCGTGAATGTCGATGATCACCGGCGCTCTCGCGCCTGCCGCTCGCTTGGGCTTGTAGACGAAGGCCGGGATCGAGCGCTTGTCGAACGACGGGAAGCGGACCAGTTCGGGCGCCGTCAGCGCCTTGGCGTCGAGGCCGCCCAGCTCCGAGGCCGTCCAGCGCTCCAGCTTGGCGTCGGTCACGCCCCAGCTCCAGGCGTCGCTCGCGGCCGTCGGCGTCGCCAGGCTGAAGCCCAGCTTGGAGCCGTCAGGCGAAAAGGCGATGTCGGACACCACGCCCGCCGGCAGTTCCGGCTGCGGCAGGGCCCGGCGTGTCCGGAAGTCCTGGACCACCAGTTTCGAATAGCCGTCCTCGTTGACGACATAGGCCAGGATCCGGCCATCGTCGGACAAGGCGAAGTCCTCGACATCCCACGGACGCTCACCCGAAAGGCTAAGCTTAGCGCCAGTGGCCAGGTCGATCTGGACCAGGCGCGCGAAGTCCGAACCCTCGTCGGAAAGCGTCAGGATGCTCTTGCCGTCCGGTGTGAAGATCCCGCCCGAATAGGCGACCTTCTTGCCCGGACTGAGTTCGGTCAGCTTGCCGGTGGCGACGTCGAGCAGCCAGTATCGGGACTCGTTGATCGAGAGGTAGCGGCCCAGCAGCACCGCCTTGCCGTCGGGCGACACCGCGATCGGCGAGACCTGACCCTGACCTTTGTAGATCACCTTGGTCCCATCCGGCGCGGCCGGATCGCGCATCAGCACGTCGTAGTCGGCGGAGCCCTTCACCGCCCGCGACCAGACCAGGACCGAACCGTCCTTGGACCAGGCCGGCGACTGGTTGCGCGTACCGGGCTGCGTCAGCTGGACGACCTTGCCGTCGGCGTCGCGGACGAACAGCTGGAACCACTCGTCGCCGCCGGTGTCCTTGGAGAACAGGATCTTGCCGTCGGGCAGGGTGTGGGCGCTGGAGACGGGCTCGTCGTAGAAGGTGATCTGACTGCGGTCCGCGCCGGGCGCGGCGACCACATGCAGCTGGTTGGTGTTGCCGAACCGCGTGGCGATGATCATGCCGCCGCCAGCTGCCCAGTCGTCGAAGGCGGCCGAGCGGGCGTTCTGGTAGCGGGCCAGGCTCTCGCGGATCGCGGGCGGCGCGACCGGCACGTTCTCCAGGATCTGATTGCCGATCTCGCGACGCTCCACCGACTGGGCGAGCACGGGAACGGCGGCGGCCAGAACCAGGACAGCGGCCGAGGCAGCGAGCAGCTTCTTCATCGACGTGGCCCCCAAAGCAAAACGGGCGCGTAGAGCCTGTCTGGTTTAGATGCAGCCATCTAAACCAGATAAGCAGGCTCTATCTTCACGCACTTGGAGCGCGATCGCGCTCCAGGGCGCCCGTCTCTTTATACTTAGGCCGCGGATCAGACCCGCAGCGGCATCAGCACGTACTTCACGCCCGGATCGACCGGATCGACCACCAGGGTCGGGCTGGCCGGGTCGGCGAAGCGGAACTCGGCCTGCGGACCGGCGATCTGGCCGCAGACGTCCAGCAGGTAGCGGGCGTTGAAACCGATCTCGAAGGGCTCGCCGTCGTAATCGACCTCGACCTCTTCGACGGCCTGGCCGGCTTCCATGTTGCGGACGGTCAGGGTGACGCGGCCGGGCTCGATGGCCAGCTTCACCGAACGGCTCTTCTCGGCCGAGATGGTCGCCACCCGATCGACGGCCTTGGCGAACAGGTCGTTGTCCAGGGTCAGGATCTTGGCGTTGTCGCGCGGGATCACCCGCAGATAGTCGGGGAAGGCGCCGTCGATGACCTTGGAGGTCAGGGCGGCCGCGCCGAACTCGAAGCGGACCTTCTGCGGCGACAGCTGGACGTCGACGTGCTCGCCGGCCGATTCCATCAGGCGGCGGGCTTCTGCGATGGTCTTGCGCGGCACGATGACGCCCGGCAGGCCGGCCGCGCCCTCGGGGGCCGGCATCTCGGCCAGGGCCAGGCGGTGGCCGTCGGTGGCCACGGCGCGCAGCTTGGTATCGCCGCCCTCGTTGACCGTGTGCAGATAGAGGCCGTTCAGATAGTAGCGCGTCTCTTCGGTCGAGATCGCGAAGCGGGTCTTGTCGATCAGGCGGATCAGCTCGTTGGTGTCGACCGCGATGCGGTTCGACAGGCCATCGCTGCTCATCACCGGGAAGTCGCCCGCCGGCAGCACCGGCAGGTTGAAGCGCGAGCGACCGGCCTGGATCACCAGGCGCGGATCGTCGCCGCTGAAGCTCAGCGAGACGTCGGCGCCGTCGGGCAGCTTCCGGACGATTTCATAGAGCGTGTGGGCCGGGGCGGTGATCTGGCCGGGCACGTCGATCTGGGCCAGGCCCTCGTCGATGATCTCCATGTCCAGGTCGGTGGCCGAGAACGACAGCGTGCTGCCCTCCGCCGACAGCAGGATATTCGACAGGATCGGGATGGTGTTACGGCGCTCGACGACGCTCTGCACATGCCCCAGCGCCTTCAGGAGCGCCGCCCGTTCGATCGTAAGCTTCATAATTCGGTCCAGATCGCGCGGGCGGCCAGTGAGAATCGCCCGCTACCCCCGTTGAGAATGGACCGCCGACATTATCGCAAAGCGCGGAGGGGGAAAGGGGGCGCGCCCGTCATTTACGCCCCCTCGCAAAGCAAAAACGCCGGCTTCAGGCCTTCTGGTCGAACGCCCCGCCCGAGTTGTCGCCGTCGGCGGTCGCTCCGGCATAGGGATTCGCGGCGCCAGCCGGTTGCTCGCCGGTCGCCGAACCCGTGGACGGACCGGTCGAACCCTTGGCCGCCACGGCGACCATGGCCGGACGCACCAGGCGTCCCATCAGCTCGTAGCCGGCCTGCAGCACGGCGACTACGCCGCCGGCGGCGACCTCGGTCGAGGGCTGCTCGGTCACGGCCTGGTGCAGGTGCGGATCGAACTTGTCGCCCTTGGCCGGATCGATCTTCTTCAGGCCGTTGCGTTCGAAGGCGCCTTGCAGCTCCTTCTCGGTCATCTCGACGCCGATGATGAAGTTCTTCACCGCCGCGTCGGTCGAATCCTTCGGGCTGTGGGCCGTGGCGCGGGCCAGGTTGTCGGCCGCGCCCAGCAGGTCGCGGGCGAATTTCTGGATCGCGTAGGCGCGCGCGTCGTTCATCTCGCGCTCGGCGCGGCGCTTGGTGTTCTCGGCTTCGGCGGCGTAGCGCAGGGCCTGCTCTTTCAGAGCGGCCACTTCCAGCTTCAGCGCCTCGATCTCCTGCGACGCGTCGTCGACTTCGAACGGCATCTCTTCCGCCGGCGTTTGCTCGTCGGTCATCTCGTAAAGTCCTTATCCATCCATCATCCGACCGAGCACCCGGGCGGTGTAGTCCACCAACGGAATGACTCGGGCGTAGTTCAATCGCGCCGGACCGATCACGCCGATCGCGCCCAGCACCTTCTGACGCCCCGTCATATAGGGCGCCGCGATCACCGAGGAACCCGAAAGCGAAAACAGGCGCGTTTCGGCCCCGATATAGATGCGAACGCCCTCGGCGTCGCGCACATCGTCGAGCAAGCCGATCAGCTGGCCCTTCTGCTCAAGATCGTCGAACAGCTGGCGGACCCGGTCGATGTCCTCGTGGGCCCGGGCGTCGGCCAGCAGGTTGGCCTGTCCGCGCACGATCAGCGAGCGAGCGTCGCCCTCCCCGCCGCTCCAGGCGGCCAGACCGTCCTCCACGAGGCGCGCGGCGGTCTCGTCCAGCTGGCGGCGCGCGATGTCGAGCTCGGCGCCCATCTCGGTCCGCGCCTCGGACAGCGTGCGGCCGCGCAGGCGGGCGTTGAGGAAGTTGCTGGCCTCCTGCAGGGCAGAGGGCGTCACCCCGGGGGCCTGGCGCATCAGCCGATTCTCGACTTGGCCGTCCTCGAACACCATGACCGCCAGCACCTGGCCGCCGCCGAGCGGCACGAACTCCACGTGCTTGACGCCGCCCTCGCGGACGGGCGTGACCACGATGCCGGCCCCGCCGGCCAGGCCCGACAGCACGGACGAGGCCTCAGACAGGGCCTCTTCGAACGAGCGGCCCTTGACTGCCAGCCGCGCCTCGATGGCCCGCTTGTCCTGTTCGGCGATGTCGCCGACCTCCAGCAGGCCGTCGACGAACATGCGCAGGCCCGCGTGGGTCGGCATCCGTCCGGCGCTGGTGTGGGGGGCGTCCAGCAGCCCCAGATGCGCCAGGTCCTGCATGGTGTTGCGGATCGAGGCCGGCGACAGCGCCAACCCGCCGCGCGAGATGGTGCGCGAACCGACCGGCTCGCCGGTCTCGAGATACGACTCGACGACGCGGCGGAAGATGTCGCGTGCGCGGGCGTCCAGCTCGCCGAGCGCCGGCGCGGGAACGATCGGCCCTGGAAACGGTGGCGTCATTTCAAAACCACTTGGTCAGGACCATGCGCGGCGTGCTGTCTCGAGGCGTGTCGTTTGGGACCCGGTGGTCGAACAAAAGGAGTCGGCCTCTTTCAACTGCGGCTCGCAATAGGATAAGCGGCCCGTCACGCACATTCAAATATCCCCCTTCTTCCTGAGACCCCCTTCTCCCTGAAACCAGGAGTTTCCCATGCGTCCGTCCGAACGCGCCCCCGACCAACTGCGCGCCGTCACGCTGGAAACCGGCGTCAACCGCTACGCCGAGGGATCCTGCCTTATCAGCTTCGGCCACACCAAGGTGCTGGTCACCGCCACGGTCGAGGAGAATGTCCCGGGCTGGATGCGCAACAAGGGCGCCGGCTGGGTCACCGCCGAGTATGGCATGCTGCCCCGCGCCACCCACACCCGCGGCCGCCGCGAGGCCGCCGCCGGCAAGCAGACCGGCCGCACCCAGGAGATCCAGCGCCTGATCGGCCGCAGCCTGCGGGCCGTCGTCGATCTGAAGGCCCTGGGCGAGCGCCAGATCACCTTGGACTGCGACGTCGTCCAGGCGGACGGCGGCACCCGCACCGCCGCCATCACCGGCGCTTGGGTCGCCCTGCGCCTGGCCACCAAGTACCTGCTGGACGAAGGCGTGCTGAAGACCGACCCGATCGTCGGCCAGGTCGCCGCCGTCTCGTGCGGCGTCTTCAACGACGTTCCGGTCCTCGACCTGGACTATGAAGAAGACTCCACCGCCGAGGCCGACAGCAACTTCGTGCTGACCGGCGTGGGCGACATCGTCGAGATCCAGGCCACCGGCGAAAAGCGCGGCTTCACCCGCGCAGAGTTCGAAGCGCTGTTCGGCCTTGCTGAAAAAGGCATCAACGAACTGTTCGCCCTGCAGCGCGCGGCGATCGGCGGGTAGGCGCCCACTTGTCCGAACGGGGTATCGGTCCCAGATTCCAATCCTGAAGATTAGGAGTCTCGCGTGACCACCCCGTTCGAAGGCCATGAAGTCGAAGCCCGCCTGCGCCCGTCGGCCGAGGCCTATCGCTTCGACCTCGACCATGTGCTCGCCTCGATGGTCGCCCTGGAAGCCACCGTGCCGGGCGACGCCTATACGGCCGCGATCCTGGGGACCGAGCGCATCGGCAACGGCGTCGTCGTCGGTCCCGGCGGCCTCGTCCTGACCATGGCCTATTTGATCACCGAGGCCGAAGAGGTCGTGCTGACCCGCAACGACGGCCGCCGCCTGCCGGCCCATGTGCTGGGCCTGGACGTCCGCTCGGGCCTGGGCCTGGTGCAGGCGCTGGAGCCGCTGGACCTGCCGGTGATCACCATCGGCAGCGCCAAGGACCTCGAAACCGGCTCGCCGATCATCGCCGCCGGGGCCGGCGGCCGGGCGCACGCCGTGGCCGGACAGGTTCTGGCCCGCATGCCGTTCGCCGGCTACTGGGAATACCTGCTGGACGACGCCATCATCACCGGCCCGGCTCATCCGCACTGGAGTGGCGCGGCTCTGATCGGCCCTAAGGGCGACCTGGTCGGCCTGGGCTCCCTGACCCTGGAAGGGCGCGACAAGGAGGGCCAAGCCAAGCCGATCAACATGTTCGTGCCGGCCGAGCTGCTGCCGCCGATCCTGGACGAGCTGGCCCGCGGCCAGGCCCCGCACCCGCCGCGTCCGTGGCTGGGGATCTTCGCCCAGGAGATGGAGAACCATGTCGTGATCGTCGGCATCTCGCCCAAGGGCCCGGCCGCCCGCGCCGAGCTGAGGGCGGGCGACCTGATCCTGGCGGTCGACGACCAGCCGGTCTCCGACCTCGCCGAGTTCTACGAGACGCTGTGGAATCTGGGCGACGCCGGCGTCACCGTGCCGTTGAAGATCTTGCGCGAGGGCGACGCCTTCGAGGTCGAGATCCGCTCGATGGATCGCGCCACCCTGCTGAAGAAGCGGCGGTTCAACTAGGCGGCGGCCCAACACCATCTGTGGTAGGCCATGGTCGACGAAAGCTCTAAGAAGTTGACCCGACCGCAGCCGAGAGCCTGAACCATGACGACGCCCCGCGGCCCCTGGGACCAGCCGGAACGGTCCGCGCCATCGCCCGGCCCCGTCATCAATCACCGCCTTTGGCTGTGGCTGGGTTTGTTGGCGGCCGTGGCGGTGCTGGCCTTGGCCCTGGCCCGCGCCTTTCCCGAGGCTGTCCGAACCAGCGATGATAAGGCCGAGATCTTCTACCAGCTGGGCCTGGTGGTCCTGATCTCGTCGGCCTTGCTACGGGGCCTGCGCGGCTCCATTGGCCAGCACCTGAAATACGCCGTCCTATGGGCCGCGATCATCGCTGTCCTGGCCCTCGGCTATGCCTATCGCGCGGAGATCGCCGGCGTGCCGGAGCGGCTGAAGCTGGCCTTCAACGTCGGAACCCCGGTCCAGGTCGGCGAGCGCACCCTGGTCGTGCCGCAGGGCGAGGACGGCGCCTATGTCGTCGACGGCCTGGTCAATGGCCAGCGCGTCCGGTTCATGGTCGATACGGGCGCGACCCAGACGGTGCTCAGCCCCGACGACGCCCGCCGCCTGGGCATCCCGGTCGACACGCTGGACTATGGCTATGAGGCCGAGACCGCCAACGGCAAGGGCTACAGCGCCGCCTACGACGCCAGCAGCCTGGCGGTCGGGCCGATCAAGCTCGAGGGCTTCCGGGTGATGGTCAACAAGGCCCCGATGAGCGGCTCGCTGCTGGGGATGAGCTTCCTCCAGCGCCTGGACGCGTTCGAGTTCCGCGACCGCCGGCTGATCCTGAAATGGCGTGAGGACGAGAAGGGGCGGGCGTACTAGCCTTCGACGTCGTCTTCCTCGTGGGCGTCGGCCGGACCGTATTCGAAGGTCAGCAGGTCGCCCGGCTGGCATTGCAGCTCGCGGCACAGGGCGTCGAGGGTCGAGAAGCGCACCGCCCTGGCCTTGCCGGTCTTGAGGATCGAGAGGTTGGCGATCGTCACCCCCACCCGGTCAGAGAGCTCGGTCAGCGACATGCGGCGTTCCAGCAGCACGCGGTCGAGGTTCACGCGGACGGACATGCGGGGATCGCTCCGGATCAGATCGTGAGTTCGGCTTCGCGGCGAAGGCGGGCGCCCTCGCGGAAGACCTCGGCCAGGACGAAGACGACCAGCACCGAGAACCAGGCGGTCAGCGTGAAGCTGTCGTCGATGACCTTGGCCTTGGGGGCGAGCCAGCGAGCCATGCCCGAGAAGACGTAGCGGCCGACCTCCAGCCCCGCCAGCACAAGGCCGATCAGGCGCAGGCGCACGACGTTGTCGGGATGGAAGGGGTCGCCGGCGGTCAGGGTGGCGAAGATCTTGCGCAGCCGCTCGACGATGACCATCCAGCCGCCCAGCAGCAGCGCCCAGGCGGCCAGGGCGCCGGCGAACAGCGGCCCGTTGCGGCTGACAGCCTCGACGGCGTCGCTGATCGGCAACATCGAGGCCAGAAGTTCGGGATTGAAGCTGAACAGCAGGGCGACCAGCGTGAACAGCGACAGAAGGCTCACGAAGATCCACAGCCCGACGTAGATCACGTCGAGGATGATCTTCAGGAAACTCGATACGGAGCCGGGCCCCAAGGCGCGCATGGCTGCTCCCCAACAGCGACGCTCGAACATGCCCCGCGTCGCGAGGAGACGTCAAAGCCCTTGGGTTTCGAGTATCTCGAAAACCCCTTGTATCTCTCGGCTGGCCCTAGAGCGTCTGCACCACGAACGCCACGGCCGACACCGGCACGGCCACGATCAGGGCGGCGGTGATGACGGTCATGACGACCTTGTCGGCGATGCTGAACAGGCGGGCGGAGGACATCGGGTTTCCAGTTTGAGAGACGTGGTCGGAGCCGAGTCATTCGGCCCCTCACCACAGTCAACAGATAGGAGACGATTTCCGTTCCGCCAATGCCGTTTATCGAGAAACGATATTAAACTTTCGCAATGATGCCTGTGGACAAATGATAGTTGCCGTTAGGTCACAGTGGCGTGAGTGGCGACCATCGAGGTCCGCTTGGCGACCCGCTCAAACCAGTCCGAAAGCGCCGGACGGCCCGCCCGCCAGTCGCTGACCCGGCGCACGTCCTGATAGGCCAGTTGCACCGCCACCGCGATCTCGGCGATCTCGAACCGGTCGTGCGAGAGGCCGCCGTCCGCGAGGGCGGTCGTGAACAGGTCCAGGGCGGCGTCGACCGCGCGCTGCTGGCGCTCGAAGAGGTCGGGGCGATGCTCGCCCTCGGGGCGCATCCGCTCGCGGACGATCAACACCGAGGCGTCACCCATGCCGTCGGCGGCGGCCTCGAGGGTCAGGGCCCGTCGGCGGGCCGGCTGCTCGGTCGGGATCAGGCGCGGCTCGGAAAGGCCATCGACGAAATCGGCGATCACGCCGGAGTCGAACACCGTCTCGCCGTCCTCAAGGACCAGGGCCGGCACCTTGCACAGCGGGTTCTGGGCGCGAAGGCTCTCGTCCTGGAACGGCGCGACGATCTCCAGGGCGAACAGGTCCGAAAGCCCTTTTTCGAGGGCCATGACGCGGACCTTGCGCGCAAAGGGCGAAATTGGAGAGTAAAGGAGCCGCATCGCGGTGATTGCTTTCAGGAGACGAGGAATGGCGCTGAAGCTTGAAATGGGATCGAAGCTTGTGGCCGCCACCCACAATCCTGGCAAGGTCCCGGAAATCGCCGCCCTGCTGGATGGCCGCTTCGAGATCGTCACCGCCGGCCAGCTGGGCTTGCCCGAGCCGGACGAGACCGAGAGCACGTTCGTCGGCAACGCCTTGCTGAAAGCCCGCCACGCCGCCGACCTGTCCGGCCTGCCCGCCCTGGCCGACGACTCCGGCCTGTCGGTCAAGGCTCTGGACGGCGCGCCAGGCATCTATTCCGCCCGCTGGGCTGGTCCCACCAAGGACTTCGCCATGGCCATGAAGAAAGTCGAGGAACGGATCGAGGAGACGGGGTCGGAAGACGTCTCGGCGTGGTTCACCTCGGCCTTGGCCGTGGCCTGGCCGAACGGTCCAGCCGTGGTGGTCGAGGGCCGGATCGACGGAACCCTGGTGTTCCCGGGCCGGGGAACGCGCGGCTTCGGCTACGATCCGATCTTCGTCCCCGAGGGCCATGAGACGACCTTCGGCGAGATGGAGTCGGCCGCCAAGGACGCCATGAGCCATCGCGCCCGCGCCTTCGCCAAGCTGAAGGCGGCGCTGTTTGAGTGACCCCGCCGGCGCGGGCACGGGCCTGGGCGTCTACGTCCATTGGCCCTACTGCGCGCGCATCTGTCCCTATTGCGACTTCAACGTCGTCCGCGACCGGGGCAAGACCGCCGAACAGGCGGCGCTGGCCGACGCCATTGTCGCCGACCTCGAAGCCCAGCGGGCGCTGACCGGCGACCAGGCCCTGCTGTCGATCTTCTTCGGCGGCGGCACGCCCTCGCTGATGGATCCCGCGCAAGTGGCGCGGGTGATCGAGACCGCCAAGCGCCTGTGGTCGCCGACCGCGGGCCTCGAGATCAGCCTCGAGGCCAACCCCACCGACGCCGAGGCCGGGCGCTTCGAGGCCCTGGCGGATGCGGGGGTCCAGCGGCTGTCGCTGGGCGTCCAGGCGCTGGACGACGAGTCGCTGAAAGCCCTGGGCCGCAATCACGACGCCGGCGCCGCGCGGCGAGCGATCGTTGCGGCGGCGAAGGCCTTTCCGCGCCTGTCGATCGACTTGATCTACGCCCGCCCCGGCCAGACCGATGCGGCGTGGCGCGCCGAGCTGTCCGAGGCCATCGCCATGGGTCCCGAGCACGTCTCGCCCTACCAGCTGACCATCGAGACCGGCACCGCCTTCGACCGCGCGGTCGGACGCGGAACCCTGAAGGTCCCCGACGAGGATCTGGCCGCCACTCTGTTCGAGACCACGCAAGAGGTGCTGGAGGCGGCCGGCTTCGACGCGTACGAGGTCTCAAACCACGCCAAGGGTCCGGCCGCCCGCTCGCGCCACAACCTCGTCTACTGGCGCGGCCGCGACTATGTCGGCGCCGGCCCCGGCGCGCACGGACGCTTGTCCCTGCCTGAAGGCCGCGCGGCGACGGTGGCCCGGCGCGGAATCAAGGACTACGTCACCGCCGTCGCGGAAACCGGCGTCGGCTTCGACCGCGAGATCCTGACGCCCGAGGAAGCGGCCGAAGAGCGCCTCGTCCTGGGCCTGCGCATCGACGACGGCGTCGGCTTCGACGAAATGACCCCGCTGGGCCTCGCGCCCGACCTGCCAAAAGTCCGCGATCTGGTCGAGGCGGGTCTGCTGGCCGACGACGCCAAACGATTGCGCGCGACCCGCGCCGGGCGTCTGGTGCTGGACCGGCTGACAGGGACGCTCGCGACCTGATATGCATTTGCTTCGCAAGCGAAAGGACGCGTGATTTTGAGCCGCCAGCTTCCCCCGCCAGCCTTGTCCGACGCGCCCCTGGCGCCCGGCCTCTATCTGGTGGCGACGCCGATCGGCAATCTGCGCGACATCACCCTGCGAGCGCTGGACGTGCTGGCCGCCTGTGACGTGCTGCTGGCCGAGGACACCCGCGTCACCGGCAAGCTGCTGGCCGCCTACGGCATCCGCACCAAGCTTGAGCGCCACGACGAGCACGTGGCCGAGCGGGCCATTCCCGGCGTCCTCGCGCGGCTGGAAGCCGGCGAGCGCGTGGCCCTGGTCTCGGACGCCGGCACCCCGATGGTCTCCGACCCCGGCTACCGCCTGGCCCGCGAGGCGATCGCCGCCGGCCATCCCGTGATCCCGATCCCCGGCGCCTCGGCGGTCCTGGCGGCCCTGACCTTGGCCGGCCTGCCCACCGACCGCTTCCTGTTCGCCGGCTTCCCGCCGCCCAAGAGCGCCGCGCGGCGGACCTTCCTGGAAGAATTCGCCAACACCCGCGCCACCCTGATCTTCTACGAGGGCGGCTCGCGGGTCGATGACTGCCTCGCCGACATGGCCGCCGTGTTCGGCGGCGCGCGGCAGGCCGCGGTCTGCCGTGAACTGACCAAGCTCTATGAGACCTGCATACGCGGGACGCTGGACGACCTGGCCGCCGATCCGCGCTTCGAAGCCCCCAAGGGCGAGATCGTCATCCTGGTCGGGCCGGGCAGCGAGAAGCTCGCGACCGCCGACGACGCCGAGGCCGCGTTGCGCGAGGCCATGGCCCGGCTGCCGCTGGGCGAGGCCGCCTCCGAGGTGGCCAAGGCCCTGGGCCTCTCGCGCAAGGATCTCTATCGCCAAGCGCTCTCCATGAAGGAACTGGCCATGAAGGAGCAGGCCTGATGACGGCCGGCGTCCGTCAGGCGCGGGGCGCCGCGGCCCGCAAGCTCGGTCGTCGGGCCGAGGTGCTGGCGGCGCTGTGGCTGATGGCCAAGGGCTACCGGATCCTGGGTTTCCGCCTCGCGACCCCGCTCGGCGAAATCGATCTGCTGGCGCAACGCGGACGGGTCCTGGCCGTTGTCGAGGTCAAGCAACGGGCCACGATCGAGGACGCCCTGGACGCCGTGACGCCGACCCAACGCGACCGCCTGCGCCGCGCCGCCGCCCATCTCAGCGCGCACCGCGCCGGCCTGCGCGACCTCCTCGTGCGGCTCGACCTGATCGCCCTGGCGCCAGGCCGGCCGCCGCGCCATCTGCCCGATGCCTGGCCAGACGGCTTCCGGATGGGGGCGTGAGATGACGCGCGACGAGGCCGAAGAGATCCTGACCAAGGCCGGCGAGGCCCCGGACGAGACCTTCCCGCTATTCCACGCCGCCTTGGCCTGCGCCGTCCACGACGATCCCAGCCGCGACACCACCCCGGCCGTCGCCCTGGCGCATGACGCCGTCGACCGCCTGCGCCGTCGCGTGGAGGCCGAGTCGCCTGAAGAGGCCGTGGCCGAGACTCTGGCGGGCGACCTGCGCCTGACCGGCGACGTCCTGACCTACGACCATCCCGACAACGCCGACATCATCGCCATCGCCGAGCGCCGCAAGGGCTTGCCGGTGGCTCTGGGCGTCTTCTACCTGCACGCCGCCCGCGAGGTGGGGCTGGAGCTGTACGGCGTCGACTTCCCCGGCCACTTCCTGCTGCGCATCGAGACCGAGGAGGGTCCGCTGGCGCTCGATCCGTTCAGCGAGGGCCGGGTGGTGCTGCCGTCGGAGCTGTCGCGGCGCGCCCTGCGCACCGGCCTGATGCCCGACGTCGCTTCGCGGCTGGAGCTGCTGATGGCCCCGATCTCGGACCGCGCCGTGCTGATCCGCCTGCAGAACAACATCTTCGCCCGCGCCCAGCAGGCCAAGGACTGGCCCCGCGCCGAGCGCTCGGCCCTGCGCCGCGCCCTGCTCAATCCCAACGACCACCGCCCCTGGCTGGACGTCGCCGCCGCCCGCGAGGGCCAAGGCGCCCTGGCCGGCGCCCTGCAGGCTCTCTCCCGCGCCCAGACCCTGGACGGCGGCCAGGCCATCGCGGCTCGAGCCGCACGCGAACGCATGCGGCTCAGACTCAACTAAGGAATGGGCGGCGCGAGAACGGATGCGGTTGAGGCTGAACTAGGCGCTCTACGGTTGGACGAAGGCGGAAGAACGCCTAACTAAGCCGTCGCGTCCAGAACCCCAGGAGTCCCCATGTCGCTGCGAGTCGCCGTCCAGATGGATCCCGTCCTGGGGATCAACATCGATACCGACACGACCTTCCTGATGATGATGGAGGCCCAGAACCGCGGGCACAAACTGTGGTTCTACACCCCCGACAAGCTGTCGCTGGAGGACGGCCGGGTGTTCGCCCGCGCCCAACCGCTGGAGGTGTTCGCCGAGAAGGGCGCCCACGCCAAGCTGGGCGAGACCGTGCTGCTGGACATGAAGGACGACGTCGACGTCGTCTTGATGCGCCAGGATCCGCCGTTCGACATGGCCTACATCACCGCCACCCACTTCCTGGAGAAGGTGCATCCCCACACCCTGGTGGTGAACAACCCGGCCGAGGTCCGCAACGCGCCCGAGAAGCTGTTCGTCACCGATTTTCCGGGCGTGCAGCCGCCGACCCTGATCACCAGTGACCACGAGGCGATCTACGATTTCCGCGCCCGCCATGGCGACATCGTGCTGAAGCCCCTCTACGGCGGCGGCGGCTCGGGCGTGGCGCGGCTGCTGGCCGACGACCCCAATCTCGACGCCCTGCTGGAACTGCACGCCATGATCGGTCGCGAGCAGGTCATCGCCCAGAAATTCGTCCCGGCCGTCAGCAAGGGCGACAAGCGCGTCCTGCTGGTCGACGGCGAGCCGGTGGGGGCCATCAACCGCGTGCCGGCCACCGGCCAGGTGCGGTCCAACCTGCGGGTCGGCGGCCGCGCCGAGGCGGTCGAGCTGACCGCCCGCGACCTCGAACTCTGCAAGATCATCGGGCCCGAACTAAAACGCCGTGGACTGATCTTTGTCGGCATCGACATCATCGGCGAGTACCTGACCGAGATCAACGTCACCTCGCCGACCGGCGCGCAACAGCTGAAGCGATTTACCGGCATCGACGCGGCGGCTGTACTTTGGGGTCGGATAGACGACATTCGCCGCAACGGTGGGTAACTCTGCGTAAAGACGGCGACTTCCCGAAACGTTCGTTTTTCGTTCTTGCTCCATTTCCAAAGCTATGCTGCTTCTTGTGGATAAAGTCGATTGTCCATGAGGGGTTTGGATGGCCGCCAGGGTTGTCACCGTCGCGTTCGAAGGCGTCGAGGCCCGACGCGTCGACGTCGAGGTGCAGCTGACCACGGGTCAGCACGCCTTCGTGGTCGTCGGCCTCGCCGACAAGGCGGTCGCCGAGAGCCGTGAGCGGGTGCGCGGCGCCTTCGCGGGCCTGGGCCTCTCCCTGCCCGGCAAGCGCATCGTCGCCAACCTGGCCCCGGCCGACATGCCCAAGGAGGGCACGCACTTCGACTTGCCGATCGCCCTGGCGGTGATGGCGGCCCTGGGCGTCATCCCGCTGGACGCGCTCGACGGCTGGGCGGCCATGGGCGAGCTCTCGCTGGACGGCCGCATCGTGCCTGCCGCTGGGGCCTTGCCGGCGGCGATGGCGGCCGGCGCCATGGACCTCGGCCTGATCTGCCCGGAGGCGTCCGGTCCGGAAGCGGCCTGGGCGGGCGGCACGCGGATCCTGGCCCCGCGCTCGCTGGTCTCGCTGATCAACCATTTCCGGGGCAGCCAGATCCTGTCGGCCCCGACACCAGGCCCGATCGTCGAGGGCGAGCGACCCAAGGACCTGCGCGACGTCAAGGGCCAGGAGCACGCCAAGCGCGCGCTCGAGATCGCCGCGGCCGGCGGCCACAACCTGCTGTTCGTCGGCCCGCCGGGCTCGGGCAAGTCGATGCTGGCCCAGCGCCTGCCAGGCCTCTTGCCGCCACTGACCTCGACAGAGCTGCTGGAGACCTCGATGGTCCATTCGGTGGCCGGGCTGATCGCTCGGGGGACCTTGACCCGCGCCCGGCCCTTCCGATCGCCGCATCACAGCGCCAGCATGGCCGCCCTGACCGGCGGCGGCCACCGCGCCAAGCCGGGCGAGGTCTCGCTGGCCCACAATGGCGTGCTGTTCCTGGACGAGCTTCCCGAGTTCGGTGTCCAGGCCCTGGACAGCCTGCGCGGGCCGCTGGAGACGGGCGAGGTGATGGTCGCGCGGGCCAACGCCCACGTGCGCTATCCGGCCCGCGTGCAGTTGGTCGCGGCGATGAACCCCTGCCGCTGCGGCCATGGCGGCGCCGGCCGAGGCTATTGCGGCAAGGCTCCGCGTTGCCAGAAGGACTATCAGGGCCGCGTCTCGGGCCCGCTGATGGACCGCATCGACCTGGCCGTCGATATGCCCGCCGTCACCGCCGCCGACCTGTCCCTGCCGCCACCCGCCGAGGGCTCGGCCGAGGTCGCCGCGCGAGTGGCCCGGGCTCGGGCTCTGCAACTCAATCGCGCCGAGGACCTGGAAGAGGCTGACGGCCTGAACGGCCGCGCCGAGGGCGCCTTCCTGGAGAAGATCGCCGGCCTGGACGAGCCGGGCCGCGCCCTGCTGGCCCGCGCCGCCGAGGCCGGCCGGATCAGCGCCCGGGGCTGGACTCGCGTGCTGCGCCTGGCCCGCACCATCGCCGACCTGGAGGGCGCCGACAGCGTCAAACGCGTCCACGTCGCCGAGGCCTTGGCCCACCGGCGTACGACAACCGCGCCCGGGGAGGAAACGCTTCCGGCTTGACCGGCCGTTAAGTCGCGCCGGCTAGGATCCCCGGTCATGAGCGACCCCAAAACCAAAGATGGGCGACCCGGCGTCACGCCCGAGCAGCTGGCCACCTTGAGCCACGAGTTCCGCACCCCGTTGAACGGCGTGCTGGGCATGGCGCGCCTGCTGGAAAACACCAAGCTGACGGCCGAGCAGCGGTCGTACGTCACCGCCCTGCGCGAGAGCGGCGACCACCTGCTGTCGCTGGTCAACGACGTGCTGCACTTCGCCCGCCTCGGCGCGGCCTCGATCGAGCTCAGCCTCGCACCCGTGGACATCGAGGGCCTGTTGCGCCAGGTCGCCGAACTGATGAGCCCGCGCGCCCACGAGAAGGGCGTTGAGATCGCCTGGGCCCTGCCCTCGCCCCTGCCGACCATCCGCGCCGACGAAGGCCGCCTGCGCCAGATCCTGCTGAACTTCGCCGGCAACGCCGTGAAGTTCACCGAAGCCGGCGGCGTGCTGCTGTCGGCGACGGCCATGGAAGGCGGCCGCATCCGCTTTTCGGTGGCCGACACCGGGCCAGGTGTCGCGCCCGAGGCGCGAACCCGCATCTTCGAAGCCTTCGTGCAGACCGACATCACCCACGCCACCCAGCTCGGCGGCGCCGGCCTGGGCTTGGCCATCGTCGCGCGGCTGGCCAGCGCCATGGACGGCGAGATCGGGGTCGGCGGCGAGCTGGGCCAGGGCGCCGAGTTCTGGTTCGAGGCGCCATTTGAAATAGCCGCCCCCGCCCTCCGGGCGGCGCCGCTGGAAGGCCGGTGCGTGGCCATCGCCTCGCCCAACGCCATCGTCCGCGCCGCCACAGCGCGCCAGATCGAGGCCGCGGGCGGCCGCGCCTTCGCCGCCGTCGACATCGCCTCGGCCCTGTCCGGAGCGCCTGCCGACGCCGTCCTGCTGATCGACGCCGCCCTGGCGGGTCCGCGCGGCGCGCTCAAGCCGCCGGCCGGCCGCAAGGCCGTGGTGCTGCTGACGCCCGAGCAGCGCGATCGCATCGACCGTCTGAAGGCCGCTGGCTTCAGCGGCTACCTGATCAAGCCATTGCGCGCCGCCTCCCTGGTCGCCCAGGTGCTGCGGGCCAGCGTCGCTCATGGCCACGAGGACGCCGCCTCGGCCGAAGAGCCCGCCCATGACGATCGCATCGCCGGCGCCGTCGCCCACGGGGTGCGCGTGCTGCTGGCCGAGGACAATCCGATCAACGCCCTGCTGGCCCGCACCCTGCTGGAGCGCGAAGGCTGCAAGGTCGACCGCGTCGCCGACGGCGAACAGGCGGTGGCCGCCGCCGTGGCCGGGGCCTACGACCTGATCCTGATGGACCTGCGCATGCCGGGCCTGTCCGGCGTCGAGGCCGCCAGGGCCCTGCGCGCCAAGGGCGTCGCCGCGCCGATCGCGGCCCTGACCGCCGACGCCTTCGACGAGGACAAGCGCGCCTGCCTGGCCGCCGGCATGGACGACTTCCTGGTCAAGCCTCTCACGCAGGAAGCCCTGCGCGATGCTCTCAAGCGCTGGACGACCGGCGGCGCGTCCTCCGGCTGGACGAAAACCTCGGCGCGGGCCAAGGTCGCCTCCTGATTTCGGAGGGGGCCCGCGCTCGCGCGGGGACGACGCATGGCGGGAATCGCGGCGACGAAGAAGCGCGGCATGATGGAAGTCCTGCGCGCATTGGGTAGGCCGCGCGTCGGCGTGATGCTGGCCCTGGGCTTCTCGTCGGGCCTGCCGTTCATGCTGATCGGTAACACCCTGGGCTTCTGGCTCAGCGAAAACGATATCAAGCTGAAGGCGATCGGCTATCTCTCATGGGCGGGGCTGGCCTATCTCTGGAAGTTCATCTGGGGCGCGATCGTCGATCACCTGCCGGCCCCGTTCATGGCCGCCATCCTGGGACGCCGGCGCGGCTGGATGATCGTCACCCAGGTCGGCATCGGCGTCGGTCTGGTCGGCATGGCCGTGGCCGGTCCGCATAACCTGCCCTTGCTAGGCGGTTTCGCGGTGCTGACCGGGATCATGGCCGCCATGCAGGACACGGTGATCGACGCCTGGCGCATCGAGATCGCCGAGGATCCCGACGAGCTGGGCCTGCTGACAGCCGCCTACAGCCTGGGCTTCCGCATCGCCATGTTCGCCACCGAGGCCCTGATCCTGCTGGTGGCCACCGCCATCGGATGGGCGCTCAGCTACGGCATCTTCGGCGCGCTGGTCGTGGTCGGCCTCGGGGCCTCGATCCTGGCCAAGGAGCCGACCCGGGCCGACAAGGCCATGGAGGCCCTGGCCAAGGACAAGCCGCCTTTCTCGCTGACCGGCGCCTGGGACGCGGTGGCCGGGCCGTTCGTCGCCTTCTTCAAGGCGCACGGGGTCAGCACCGCCATCCTGATGCTGCTGATGATCACGACCTACCACCTGTGCGACTACATGCGCGGGCCGATGAGCAATCCGTATTACCTGGCCCTGGGCCTGGACAAGCCGACCATAGCCGTGGTGCGCGGCGCGATCGGCGTGCCGGTGACCATCGCCGGCATCGCCATCGGCGGCCTGCTGTCGGTGCGTCTGGGCGTGATCCGCACCCTGCTGCTCGGCGCGATCCTGCAGCCGATCGGCGTCGGCGCGTTCGCTCTGCTCGGCATGCATGGCGGAGACTACCCGCTGATCAGCCTGGGCGGTCTGCACTTGACGGCGTTCGAGACCATCATGGCCTTCGACGCCTTCGCCATCGCCATCTCGGGCATCGCCTTGATCGGCTACATGTCCAGCCTGACCAGCCTCGGCTACACCGCCACCCAGTATGCTCTGATGACCTCGGCCATGGCCTGGAGCGGCAAGATCCTCAAGGGTTTCTCCGGCGAGATCGTCGAGAACCTGCAGGCCGGCGGCCGCACCCTGCTGCAGGCCTATTCGACCTTCTATCTGGGCTCGGCGGCGATCGGCATTCCGGCGGTGCTGCTGTGCCTGGTGCTGGCCAACCAGCAGGCCAAGGCGATCGCGGCCGCCAAGGCCCAGGGCGTGGCGACGACGGCCGAGGCCTAGACCGCCAGACAGACCACCTGGGCCACGCGCAGGTCGCGGCGCAGGCCGTCGGCCACCCGGCCGTAGTTCTCGGTGGTGATCGGCTCGCTGGGCGCGAACTCGGACGGCGAGGGCCGGCGATGCGGGCCCAGCAGGGTCTTCAGGGTCTCTGGCGCGGTCGTATAGATGCGGCCGCGACGCGGAGCCTCGGCCACGGTCACCCCGATCACCCGCCCGGCGCTGTCCAGCGCCGGCGAGCCCGACAGGCCGGCCAGGGTGCCCTTCAGCGTGTCGGTGCGTCCGACCTCGGCCCAGACCAAGACAGGCTCGGTGCGCGCGCCCCGGCCGTGGACAACCAGGTTCTCGCGACCCAGCAGGCGCGAAGCCGCCTCGCCCGGATGACCTTGGGGGAAGCCCGGATGATAGGCGCGCGCGCCGCGGCGCAGGGTCAGGTCCAGGCCCAGCGGCACGGCCGGCGCCCCGCCTTCGGTGGTCAGGATGGCCGCGTCGGCCTTGGGATCGACGTGGATCGTGGCGGCCACGCCGCGTCCGTCGGCCACGACAATGGCGGCGCGCTTGCAGCCTTCGACCACGTGGCGGGCGGTCAGCCAGGTGCCGTCGTCGCCGACGGAGAAGGCCGTGCCCGAGCCCGGTTCCGGTCGGTCGGGCACCTGGACCACGATCGACGGGTCGAACGGCGAGGACGGCCCCAGCGGCAGCCCCTCCTCGCCCGGCACCGGCGGCGGCGGCGGCGGCGCGTCCGAACGCTCCTGCCGGCCGACCGCGACGATCACCAGGGCGCTGACCGCCGCGGCGTAGACCAGCCAGTCGGGAAGCTTGGGAAAATGCACCTCAGGACGCCCCCGGGCCCGGCGCGATCAGCCGGCCACGGCGGCGGCGAGGATCAGGGCGGTCGCCAGCTTGGCGCCGACCAGCAGGGCGGCGGCGGCGACTTCGCCCTCGTGGATGCGCTCGGGCAAACCCTTCAGCACCATGTCGGTGACGCGGAAGACCAGCAACTGCACGGCGATGGTCGCCGCCCCCCAGATCATGATCTCGATCACCGAGGTCGAGGCGGTCAGCGAAATGGCCAGCGGAATGGCCAGGCCCACCATCACCCCGCCCAGCGACAAGGCCGCCGCGGAGTTGCCTTCGCGGATCAGGGTGATTTCCTTGTGCGGGGTCAGCAGGGCGTAGAGCGCCGTCCCCAGAATCAGCATGACCAGGGTCACGCTGGCGTGCAGCAGGGTGACCGGAAAGCCGGTGGCGAAGGCCTGGACCTCGGGCGACTGAAGCTGGGACGGCATGGACGCGGACTACCCCCGAAAATCTACAGCGCCCTGACTAACACGGGTCGACGAGGCTTCGTAGGGGGCGCCCGCATCCGGCGACCGGCGGGCTACTTGTAGAAGCCCTGGCGCAGGTTCAGGCCGTGCTCGACGAACACCTTCATCGCGCACAGCATGCCGGTCCAGCCCTCGCAATTGCCGAACGCGGCCTTCTCGCCCGCCGGCGTGTCGCTCCAGCCGGCCTCGTGGATCTTGACTAGGGTGCGGCCGTCGCCGAGGTCCTCGAAGGTCATGGTCACGGTGGTCTGGTAGTCGGCGCCTTTCTCGGACGTCCCCCAGCGCAGGACGATCTTCGCGTTCGGCGTGACCTCGACCACCTCGACCGGGAAGGCGCCCGGGAAGTCGTGGAAATCCCAGGTGACGGTCACGCCGGTCTCCAACCGCCCCTGGGCGCCGCCGGTGGTGAAGTAGCCGGAGAGCTTCTTGGGATCGGCCACGGCCTCGAAGACCTCGGCCACGGGCTTAGCGACGCGGCCGCTGACAGTGAATTCGTGCGACATGGATACCTCCATCCTTGCTGCCCCAACTCTTGCTAGGAGGGACCATATGTTATAACTTTATAACATGTCAAACGAGGACGAAGCGGACCTGATCTTCAAGGCGCTGGGACACCGCGTCCGGCGCCAGATCCTGGACCTGTTGAAGGCCGAGCCGCGCACGACCGGCATGCTGTGCGCCCTGATCCCCGACCTGGACCGCTGCACGGTGATGCAGCACCTCTCCGTGCTTGAGGAGGCCGGCCTGGTCGTCGCCGAGCGGCGTGGGCGCGAGCGCTGGAACCACCTGGACGCCCTGCCCGTCCATGCCATCCACGAACGCTGGATCGGTCCCTACGCGGCCTATGCGGCGGGGATGCTCAGCCGGCTGAAGAAGGCGGTCGAAGAGGAGGCGTAAGCGCGTTCAGGGGGCCTTCAGCAGATAGTCCCGGGTCAGCGGCGCCGCGTCACGCTTCTTGGCCAGCTGGATCTGGAAGACCATGTGGCCGCCGTGCCGGAAGCCCAGCTCCGCGCCGGCCAGATAAAACTCCCACATCCGCCGGAAGCGGCCGTCGAACATCTGCGGGATGTCCGGATCGGCCATGAACCGTTCGCGCCAGATGCGGCAGGTCTCGGCGTAGTGCACGCGCAGGATCTCGATGTCGGTGATCCACAGGCCCGCCTGCTCGATGGCGGTGACCACCTCCGACAGGCCGGGGATGTAGCCGCCCGGGAAGATGTATTTCTGGGTGAAGGCGTTTGTCGCCCCCGGGCCGTGCATCTTGCCGATCGCGTGGACCAGGGCGACGCCGTCGTCGGTCAGCAGGCGATTGATGGTCTCGAAATAGGTCCGGAAGTTCGGCGCGCCGACATGCTCCAGCATGCCGACCGAGACGATGCGGTCGAACGGCTCGTCCAGGTCGCGGTAGTCGGTCAGGCGGAATTGGACCTTGTCCGACAGCCCGGCCTTCTCGACGCGCTCGGTCGCCAGGGCCAGCTGCTCGGTCGACAGGGTCACGCCCGTCATCCGGGCCCCGAAGTCCTTGGCCAGGGTCATGGAGAGGCCGCCCCAGCCCGAGCCGATGTCCAGGGTCTTCATGCCCGGCTCGATCAGCAGCTTGCGGCCGATCAGGGCCTTCTTGGCGGCCTGAGCCTCCTCCAGCGTCATGTCCGGACGCTCGAAATAGGCGCAGCTGTACTGCATGTCGGTGTCGAGGAAGCGCCGGTAGAGGTCGTTCGACAGGTCGTAGTGATGGGCGACGTTGCGGCGCGAGGCGACCCGGCCGTTGACCTGCTGGACGCGCCGCTTCACGGCTTTGCGGAAACGGGTGAAGGCCGAGCCGCGCTTGGGTTTGCGGCCACCGCTCTCGCCGACGATCTCCAGCAGCTGGGGCAGGGTCCCCTGCTCGAAGACGACGTCCTCTTCCATATAGGCTTCGCCGAGGCCCAGACTCGGATTGGCCAGCCGGCGCAGACCGCGGCTGTTGATCCGAATCACCACGGGCGGTCCCGTGCCGTCCCCGGTCTTGACGACGCGCCCTCCGGGCAGATGCGCCGTGAGGTCGCCGGTCTTGATCATTTTACGGAGCAGGGCTTCGATCATGGCGCCAACTTAAGGCGTAGTTTGTCCGCGACAACCTGTCGCACACGGAGAAAATCACATGACGATCGCCATGACCCCGATCGGACGCGTCGAGGGCGGCCGCGCCGTCCCCGAGGACGACGACTGGGGCGGCAGCCGCGCTCGGATCGTGCTCGACGCCGAGCGGTTCGACGATGAGGCGCTGATGGGCCTGGAAACCTTCAGCCACGCCGAGGTGGTCTATGTGTTCGACAAGGTCACCGACGATCAGGTCGTCACCGGCGCCCGCCATCCGCGCGGCAACCCGGCATGGCCGCGCGTCGGCATCTTCGCTCAGCGCGGCAAGAATCGGCCCAATCGAATCGGCGTGACGGTCTGCGAGATCCTTGCCGTGAACGGCCGCGTGCTGGAGGTCCTGGGCCTGGACGCCATCGACGGCACGCCGGTTCTCGACATCAAGCCGGTGATGAGCGGCTTCGCGCCGCGCGGCCCGCATCGCGAGCCCGACTGGGCCCGAGCGATCATGGAACGCTACTGGTGAGCGCCGACCTCGTCGTCAGCCGGGCTCGCGCCGACGAGGCGCCGATCATCGCCAACCTTATGCAGTTCTATATCCACGACTTCTCGGAGCTGTGGTTCGACCGCGAGGTCGAGGGCGAGCTGGGTCCCGACGGGCGGTTCTCGGACTATCCGCTGCTGGAGACCTACTGGTCGGATCCGTCGCGCGAGCCGTGGCTGTTCCGGTTGGGCGGCCTGCCGGTCGGCTTCGCCTTGGTCAACGATGTCGCCCATTCCGAGACGCCGGTCGATCGGGCGGTGGCCGAGTTCTTCGTCGTCCGCAAACACCGGCGACGCGGCGTCGGCCAGGCCGCGGCCCACGCCCTGTTCGGAACCGCGTGGGGCGTCTGGGAGGCGGCCGTGGTCCGCCGCAACATCGGGGCCTTGGCGTTCTGGCGCACGGCCGCGGCCAGCTATCCGGGCGTGCGGGACATTGTCGAGGAAGACCATCGCGACGGCCTGTGGGACGGCGCGGTGCTGCGCTTCCGAGTGGGGTAGCCGGCTAGAGCTTCCGCAGCTCCGGGCAGGCGCCAGGTTCGGCCGTCCAGCTGATGCTGGCGATCTTCCAGGCCCCGTCGTTCTTCGCCCCGTCCGCCTTCACCAGCGTGAAGACGTCGACCCCGCAATGCAGGGTCTTGCCGTCCTTGGAGACCTCGTAGGGCGCGCTGATCGTGGCCAGGGCGCCGCGGCGAATGATCACCGGCGACCAGATCCACTCCTTGATCCCCGGATCCATGTGCTTGCCGAAGCTGTCCTCGAAAGCCACGCGGCTGACCTTGATGGTCCCGTCGGCCTGAGTGCGCACGCCCATGAACTGGGCGTTGGGCAGGACGGTAGCGCGCATGGCCTCGGGGCTGGCGGCGGCCATGCCGTCGAAGAAGGCCTGAGCCACGGCGAGGACCGCCTTGTCCTCCGGATCGGCCGGCGGGGTCGCGGCGAGCCCAAGGCTGGCGCCCCCAAGGCTGGCGATGGCGGCGGCGAGCAGCAGGGCGGGCATGGCGGTCTCCAGGTTGAGGTCAGCTCAGCATGCCATGGCAGATGCTGGCCTGGGCGCCCCAGTAGAGGGCCCAGACGGCCCAGGCGGTCAGACGCGGCGAGCCAAGCAGCTTGGCGTTCTTGAACAGGTCGAACGAGAGGATGGCGTCGGAGGCCATGAAAGCCAGCGCCCCGACGGTGGTCGGCCAGGCGCGCGTGGGCAGCAGCAGGCTGGAAACCACCATGCCGACAATGGCCAGAACGTAGACGACGACCGGGATGCGCAGCTTGCCCAGCGATCCCCACAGGGCGCGCAGTATCAGGCCGGCGGCCGCGCCGACCGCGCCGGCGGCGGGCCAGAACCAGGTCGGCGGCGCGCCGGCGCGCTCCAGGAACAGCGGGATGTAGACCAGATGGCCGACCAGGAAGGCGGCCAGACCCAGCGGCAGCCAGCGCTTGGGATCGCCGGCCAGGAAGGCGTCGCCCAGGGCGCAGAAAGCCAGGGCGACGGCCAGCAGCACCGAACCGCCGTCCAGATAGGCCAGCACGGCCAGGGCCGCGACAGAGGCCGTCTTGACGATCGTTCGCGAGATCGAGGGCGATTGCTCGACAAACACCAGGCCGTAGGCGAGGGCGCTGCCCGCCGCGACCGCCCACAATCCAAGTTCGATCGAGAACGCCTCAGGCGTCATCGGAAAGGCGCTGCAGGAAGGCTTGCGCAGCCTCCTTGTGGCGGGGCTTCAAGGTCTTGCCGAGGATGGCGACCAAGGCCGCGAACACCGCCGCGTCGTCGGTGAAGCCGATGGCCGGCAGGATGTCCGGGATCGCGTCGGTGGGCAGGACGAAATAGGCCAACGCCGCCAGCATCATGCCCTTGGCCGCCGTCGGGGTTTCGGGATCGCGGGCGCACCACCAGACCGACAGGGCGTCCGAGGCGAACGGCACCCTGGCGGCCACCCGGCGGATCTTGGGCAGGAAGCCGCGCTTCACCCGTTCCTCGTTGACCCGCACCGTGGCCGGGACCAGCGCCTTGGCCGGATCCAGCACCTTGTTGACGTTGACGTCGGGGGACGGTTTGGCGTCACGGCTCATGGGTCTAAACCTTCCTGCTAAAGCCGATCCTAAACGCAAACTTTGGGGAAACGTCCATGAAACTCGACAACTCCGTCGCCGCCGTCGTCACGGGGGGCGCCTCGGGCCTCGGCGAGGCCACCGCCCGCGCCCTGGCCGCCCAGGGTGTCAAGGTCGCCATCTTCGACATGAACGAGGCGGCCGGCCAGACGGTCGCCGACGAGATCGGCGGCGTGTTCTGCAAGGTCAATGTGACCAGCGACGCCGACGTCGACGCCGGCTTCGAGAAGGCCCGCGCGGCCCATGGCCAGGAGCGGGTGCTGGTCAACTGCGCCGGCACGGGCAACGCGATCAAGACCGCCAGCCGCGACAAGGCCACCGGCGAGACCAAGCACTTCCCGCTCGACGCCTTCGACAAGATCATCCAGATCAACCTGGTCGGCACGTTCCGCTGCATCGCCAAGTCGGCCAAGGGCATGCTGGACCTCGCGCCGCTGGAAGACGGCGAGCGGGGGGCGATCGTCAACACCGCCAGCGTCGCCGGCGAGGACGGCCAGATCGGCCAGGCCGCCTATTCGGCCTCGAAGGGCGGCGTCATCGGTATGACCCTGCCGATCGCCCGCGACCTGATGAATGACGGCATCCGCGTCAACACCATCCTGCCGGGCATTTTCAACACGCCGCTGATGAACGGCGCGCCCGACAACGTGAAGGCTGCGCTGGCCGCCAGCGTGCCATTCCCCAAGCGCTTCGGCCGTCCCGAGGAATACGCCCAGCTGGCGCTGACCATGATCACCTGCGGCTATTTCAACGGCGAGGACGTGCGCCTGGACGGCGGCATCCGCATGCCGCCGCGCTAGCCCCCAGATCCTCCCCCGCATTGCGGGGGAGGTGGCCCAGAGGGCCGGAGGGGGCTAATGCGGCTTGCGTCCAGCTCGCCCCTCAGTCGCTCCGCGACAGCTCCCCCGCCTCGCGGGGGAGCATCTTTCCCTACTTCACTTCCGGCCGCACGATCGTGCTGGCCAGGTTGGCCATGATCTCGCGGGCGTCGTAGGCGCGCGGGTCGCCTTCCGGCTTCTTGCCCTTGTGCATCACGATCTCGGCCCCCGCCTCGAACTTCTCGACGGTGCGGATCTGGGCGCGGTCGGCGAAGAAGGGGTCACCCCAGAAGGGGTCCCAGGTGCGCCAGCCATAGCCGCCGCCGTAGTAGCGCCACGACGGGCGCCAGTAGCCGTACGGATATCCGAAGCCGAAGCCAGGACGCATGAACGGGTCGGGCTCGACATAGCTGCGGGCCGTGCGGTCGGTGCGGTGGTCGGCGGTCTCGAACCAGTCATAGCCCTGCTGCACGGTCAGCTCGGCCGATCGATAAAGCAGATAGCGCTCGACGGTCTCGCGCGAGGTCAGGCTGTTGCCGGCGAAGCTGACGCGATAGCGGTCGGCTTCCAGGCGCTGCTCGGAGAACCCGCCGGTGACCGAGCCGGACGTGACGCGCGGCTGGTAAGGTGTCGGGGTGGCGCAGGCGGACACCAGCCCGACGGCGACCGCGAGCGCGGCGGCGATGGCGGCCTTTTTCATGAACATGACTTGCTCCTTCAAGCGGAGTCCTCGGTGTTAGAATCAACTCTGACGGGGCTTTGTGGTTTCGCCAAGGCGCAGTTTGATACAGGCCTGAAATCACTCAGCCTCTGGATACGATCAGTACGGCCGCCGTGATCAAAAGAACGCCGACCAGGATCGCGAATCCTCGGCGAAAACCTGGCTCGTTCATGCGCGTGGACAGCGCCGCCCCGCCCAGGCCGTAGCTGGACATGCTGATCAGGTCCATGCCGATGGTGGCGCAGGCGAACATGATCAGCTGCGGGGCCAGCGGTCGCTCGACGTCCAGGAACGGCGGCAGCACGGCCGAGAAGAACAGCAGGATCTTCGGGTTGGCGATCTGGACCGTGAAGCCGTCGAAAAAGGCCGAGCGTCCGGCCCGGACGGTGGCCGAGGCATGGCTTTCGACGTTCTTGATCCCCGCCCACAGCGACTTCAGCCCCAGCCAGACCAGATAGGCCGCGCCGGCCAGGGCCAGGACGTGGAACGCCTTCGGAAAGGCGATGATCAGCGCGCCCAGGCCCAAGGCCGAGCCGGTGAACCAGACCAGGGTGGCGGTGTTCATGCCAAGCACGCTGATCAATGCCGCGCCCTTGCCGCGCTCCATGCCGGTGGCGATGGCGAACAGGTTGGCCGGGCCGGGCGTGATGGCCATGACGAACATGGCGACCAGGAAGGCGCCGTAGCGGGCGGGATCGACGGGCAGGTGGTCCATGGCGCGGATATAGGCTCCGCGCCACGGCCGAGCTAGTTGCCGATCACGATCAGGATGTAGATCGCTCGGCCCAGGGCGCCGAACAGCAACACGGCGGTCGCCAGGGCCTGGATGATGAAGCCGACCTCGCGCTTCTTGGGATCGGCCGCGTAGCCCAGGGCGTAGAGAATTCGGCCGATCATCCAGACGACCCCCAGGCCGGCGGCGACCAGGTCGTTCCAGTAGACGGCGAACAGCCACAGTGAGGGCAGGTAGATAACCAGCCACTCGACGGTATTGGCCTGAATGCGCAGGTGCCGCTCAAGCTCCGGGTGGCCGGTCATGGCGGGGGCGTCGATCCCGGTCCTGCGCCGCGCGCCACCGATCCGGAAGATCATCCAGAAATAGACCAGCAGCGACACCAGCGTGACGATGGCCACGAGCGCGTGGGACTGATGCATGGGCGTTTTGTTCTCCCTGGCCGGGCGCTCGAAGCGGCGCCGTTGAGCCGAACGCACCGTAGAGGCGTTCGGCTCCGCGTCTATCCCTGACGGCGCAAGGACCGCGACATGGGAACCGGCGAGCGGCGAGATCGCTCTCTAGGGAGATTGATCCCTGTCCCGCGGAGGCGTCAGGCCATGCAGGTGGAATCCACGGCGATCCGAGAGATCGACTACAGCCCCGAACACGGCAAGCTGTTCGTCACGTTTCAGGACGGCGACGAATACGTCTATGTCGGCGTGCCCGAACGGGTCGGCAAGGCGTTCTTCCGCGCGCCGTCGAAAGGGCGGTTCTTCCAGCGGATGATTCGCGACCGTTATCCCTACAACAGGGTCTGAAACGAAAAACGCCCCGACCATCGGCCGGGGCGTCCTCGTCGGGCGATGCGGAAGGCCTAGCCCCGCTTGTCGCGCTTGGCCAGCACGCGCAGGCGCAGGGCGTTCAGCTTGATGAAGCCGCCGGCGTCGCGGTGGTCGTAGGCGACCTTGCCTTCCTCGAAGGTGACCAGATCTTGGTCGTACAGGCTGTAGGGGCTCTCACGGCCGATGACCGAGACGTTGCCCTTGTACAGCTTCACGCGAACGCGGCCGGTGACCTTGTCCTGGCTGTAGTCGATGGCGGCCTGCAGCATCTCGCGCTCCGGCGAGAACCAGAAGCCGTTGTAGACCAGCGATGCGTACTTCGGCATCAGCTCGTCCTTCAGGTGCATGGCGCCGCGGTCCAGCGTGATGCTCTCGATGCCGCGGTGGGCGGCCAGCAGGATGGTGCCGCCCGGGGTCTCGTAGACGCCGCGCGACTTCATGCCGACGAAGCGGTTCTCGACCAGGTCCAGGCGACCGACGCCATTGTCGCGGCCCAGCTCGTTCAGCTTGGTCAGCAGGGCGGCCGGCGACAGGGCCACGCCGTCGATGGCGACCGGATCGCCCTTCTCGAAGTCGATGGTGAAGATGTGCGGGGTGTCCGGCGCGTCTTCCGGCGCGATGGTGCGCATGTGGACGAACTCGGGAGCCTCGACCGCCGGATCCTCCAGGACCTTACCTTCCGACGAGGAGTGCAGCAGGTTGGCGTCGACGCTGAACGGGGCCTCGCCGCGCTTGTCCTTGGTGATCTGGATCTGGTGCTGCTCGGCGAACTCCAGCAGGGCCTCGCGCGACTTGAAGTCCCACTCGCGCCACGGGGCGATCACGGTGATGTCGGGCTCGAGGCCGTAGTAGCCGAGCTCGAAGCGGACCTGATCGTTGCCCTTGCCGGTCGCGCCGTGGCTGACGGCGTCGGCGCCGGTCTTGCGGGCGATCTCGATCTGCTTCTTGGCGATCAGCGGCCGGGCGATCGAGGTGCCCAGCAGATACTGGCCCTCATAGACTGTGTTGGCCCGGAACATCGGGAACACGTAGTCGCGCACGAACTCCTCGCGCACGTCCTCGATGAAGATATTCTCGGGCTTGACGCCGGCGGCCAGCGCCTTGGCGCGCGCCGGCTCGATTTCCTCGCCTTGGCCCAGGTCGGCCGTGAAGGTCACGACCTCGGCGCCGTACTCGGTCTGCAACCACTTGAGGATGATCGAGGTGTCGAGGCCGCCCGAATAGGCGAGCACGACCTTTTTCACGG
Organism: Caulobacter sp. Root343; assembly: GCF_001425745.1. Lineage (GTDB taxonomy): Bacteria > Pseudomonadota > Alphaproteobacteria > Caulobacterales > Caulobacteraceae > Caulobacter. The sequence goes on from NZ_LMDF01000008.1 coordinate 317,914, forward strand.
ACTTGTCAGCCACGAGCGGGTCCTTTCGGAGAGAAACACAAAGTCGCGCGCCTTCAACGGGATCAGGGCGCGCGGGTCAAGCGCTAATGAGCTCGGCTAGAGCTGACCTTCGTCCTGCAACGTCCTGATGACGAAGCGCAGGTGGAACAGCTGGCTCAAGGCCAGGCTGGCGGCGAGGGTGGCGCGGACCAGGAAGATGATGATCGCCCGGGTCGGATCGTCGGTGAAGGTCGCCTGGGTCAGGGTGAACGACAGCAGGACGGCGATCGCCACGACCGGGATGGCCAGCAGGCCCACGGCCTTGGGCGCGCGGGCGCTGGGTTCGCCGGTGTGGTCCCACAGCATGGGGACGGCGATGCCCTTGGGGATGCGCTTCCACGCCCCCTGGGCGGTGGCGGCGATGATGGCCAGGGCGGCGATGGAGAGGCCGTCGCCGAGGATGCGGAGGAGGTCGTTCATCCGTGGTCGCTCCGGCGCGAGCGCTTCAAGGCTCGCGCGTATTGCACGCTGATGGCGACGGCCACGACGAGCCAGAAGAGCAGGAAGGCCGCGATCGTCGGTCTCGTCGAAGCATTGGAAGTCAGGGCTATGCCGAAGAGGGCCAGCATGACCGTCGGAAGCCAGACCATCCAGCGTGAATGAACCTGCTCGAAGCCGAACCGACGATTCACGCGGATCACGTCGAACGGGCGACTGCCGCGCCAGGCCGAGCCCGCGAGCGCAATCGCGATGGCCGTCGCAACGACCCAGGCCACGCAGAGAGCGACGTGCACGCTACACCGTGACCTGGGCGCCCAGCTCGACCACGCGGCCGGGCGGGATCTTGAAGAAGTCGGTCGGGTTGGCGGCGTTCTTCATCAGGTAGATGAACAGCCTGTCCTGCCACAGCGGCATGCCGCTGTTGGCCGACGGCACGATCGAGCGCCGGCCCAGGAAGAAGCTGGTGGCCATGATGTCGAACTTCAGCCCCTGCTTGCGGCACACGGCCAGGGCCTTGGGAATGTTCGGACTTTCCATGAAGCCGTAGTTGACGATGACCTTCTTGAAGTCGTCGTTGACCTTCTCGATCAGCACCCGGTCCTCTTCGCGGACGCGCGGCGTCTCGGTGGTGCGGACGGTCAGGATGACGTTGCGCTCGTGCAGCACCTTGTTGTGCTTGAGGTTGTGCATCAGGGCGACCGGAGTCATCTCGGGATCCGAGGTCAGGAAGATCGCCGTGCCGGGCGCGCGGTGCGGGGCGCGGGCGCGCAGGATCTCCATCAGGTCAACCAGGGGCACGCTGTCGCGCCGGGTCTTGGCGGTGAGAATGTTGGCCCCTCGGGTCCAGGTCCACATGATCAGCACCAGCACCGCGCCGAACACCAGCGGCAGCCAGGCGCCGTCGGGGATCTTCAGCATGTTCGAGGCGATGAACACCATGTCCAGCGCCGCCAGCGGAACCAGCAGCAGACCGGTCTGCCACAGGGGCCACTTCCACACGCGGCGGATGACGACATAGGCCAGCAGGGTGTCGACGAACATCGCGCCGGTGACGGCGATGCCATAGGCGCTGGCCAGCTTGTGCGAGCTGCGGAACGCGAACAGCAGCACCAGCACGCCGATCAGCAGGAACTGGTTCACGGCCGGCACGAAGATCTGGCCGGCCTGGGTCTCGGACGTGCGCTTGATCTCGATGCGCGGCAGCAGGCCCAGCTGCACCGCCTGCTGGGTCATCGAGAAGGCCCCGGTGATCACCGCCTGGCTGGCGATGACGGTGGCGACGGTGGCCATGATCAGCACCGGCCAGTAGGCGAAGCCGGGCACCATCTCCCAGAACGGATTGTGGCGGGCGGCCGGGTGGTCCAGCACCAGCGAGCCCTGGCCCAGATAGTTCAGGGCCAGGCAGGGGAAAACGAGGCACAGCCACGAGGCCTGGATCGGGCGCTTTCCGAAGTGGCCCATATCGGCGTAGAGCGCCTCGGCCCCGGTCACCACCAGGAAGACGCTGCCCAGGATCACGAAGCCCAGGAACCCGTTCTCGAACAGGAAGCGCAGGCCGTACCAGGGATTGAAGGCGCGCAGGATCGACAGGTCGTCGGCCAGGTGCCAGGCGCCCAGGGCGCCCAGGATCAGGAACCACACCGCCGTGAACGGGCCGAACAGCGAGGCCATCCGATGGGTGCCCTTGGCCTGGACGGCGAACAGCAGGATCAGGATCCCGGCCGAGATCGGCAGGATGTAGGGCGCGAAGACGTGGCCGACGCCCGGCGCGTCCTTCAGGCCCTCGACCGCCGACAGCACCGAAATGGCGGGGGTGATGATCCCGTCGCCATAGAACAGCGCCGCGCCGACCACGCCCAGGAAGAAGATCGCCATCGACCGTTTGCGGCCGGTCTTGCCCAGCGCCTTCTGGGCCAGGGCCATCAGGGCCAGGGTGCCGCCCTCGCCCTTGTTGTCGGCCCGCATGAAGAAGATGACGTACTTGATCGTCACGAACAGGGTCATGGTCCACAGGACCAGCGAGACCACGCCCAGCACCGCGTGCTCGGTCGCCGTGGTGCTGCGCGAATGGGCCAGGGCTTCACGCAGGGCGTAGAGCGGACTGGTGCCGATATCGCCGAACACCACGCCGATCGAGCCTAGCGCCAGGGCGATAAAACCATGTCCCTTCGCGTCGCCATGGCCGTGGCCATTGCCGCCGCCATGCCCATTTGGCGGGGCTCCGTCCTGTTGCGGAATGTCGGTCGTCGCGGGTGCGCAGTCGTTGGCGGACGCGCTGGAGGCTTCGGAAGCCATTCAATCCCTCCGGGCCGCCCTCGCAAAACGCTGTGGGCCGACCCATATCGGTCAAGCGCGGCGCGATACACCCAATCCGCGACGGGTTCAATCGTCCCCCAACGTCGCCTTCCCGCTTCGTTACGGAGATGAAACAGTTTTCAGTTGAACGCGCGAGCGACAACCTTACGTTCCCAGGCGACATGTCGGACAGTCAGAAATTCCCCGTTGCGGCCCACGCCCTAGCCTATTTGGCGCACAAGGAGGCGTTTTCGGCTGACCGCGCCGTGGCCAGCGCCGAGCTCGCGGCCTCGGTCCCGACCAATCCGGTCGTGGTTCGCCGCGTCACCGCCATGCTGGGCAAGGCGGGGCTGATCGGCGCCCGCGCCGGCGCCAACGGCGGGGCCTGGCTGCTGAAGCCGGCCGATTCGATCACCCTCGACGTCGTGCTGAAGGCCGTGAACGGCTGCGCCCACCTCGGCGTCGCGCCCAAGGGCGTCAAGGGCTGCCCGGTCGGCGAGAAGATCCCCGACGCGGTTCGCGCCGCCATCGACGCCGCCGGCCACGCGGCGCACCAGCGCCTGGCCCAGATCACCGTCGCCGATCTGCTGAACGGCGCGCACAAGAGCGCGGCGGTCGCCTAGCGCTACGAGGCTTGGCGTTCAGCCGCGCTGAAACCGGCCCCTAGAAAAATTGCACCACATCTTGTTGCCGATCCCCTGGCGGCCGCGTTCCGGCGCATTACGTAATCGCTACAGGTTCAGTTCCTGATCCAGAGGGATTTCCAATGACCACCGTCGCCATCGTCTATCATTCCGGCTACGGCCACACCGCCGTCCTCGCCGACAAGGTCGCCGAAGGCGTTCGTGACGCCGGCCAGACCCCGGTGCTGCTGAAGATCGAGAACGCCGCCCAGGACTTCGCGCCGCTGATCGAGCAGATCACCCTGGCCGACGCCGTGGTGTTCGGCGCGCCGACCTACATGGGCGACGTCTCGGGCGTGTTCAAAGTGTTCGCCGACGCCACCGCCAGCGCCTTCTTCACGGGCGCCTGGAAGGACAAGCTGGCCGCCGGCTTCACCAATTCGCACAGCTTCGCCGGCGACAAGGGCCACGCCCTTGAGAGCCTGACAATCCTGGCCGCCCAGCATGGCATGAACTGGATCAATCTCGGCCTCGCCCCTCCCGGGGTGACCGCCGCCGAGCGCGGCCCGGACACCCTGAACCGCGTCGGCTCGTTCCTCGGCGTCGCCGCCCAGTCGGACAACGCCTCGCCCGAGATCACCCCGCCGGCCGGCGACCGCGAAACCGCCCGCCTGCTGGGCGAGCGCGTGGCCAAGGCCGCCGTCCGCTGGACCGTCGGGGCCCACGCCGCCGCCGAGCTCGGCAAGGCGGCCTAACCCTTAAGTCCCCAAGGTCGCGGTGGTCTCCCCTCCCCTGCCGCGGCCCGGAAGGGGCGCGCACCCAGCCCAAGCGGCGCGCCCCTTCCACCCCTGCCTATCCCAGAGGCCTTTTGGGAGGCTCCTTGAACCAAATCGCGGGCCGTGCTCGTCTCCGGCGAAGTTTCGTCATCGACCGGATCACCCCAGCATGGCCCGCCGTCTCGCCCTGATCACCGGCGCCTCCGCCGGCATCGGGGCCGCCTCCGCCCGCATCTACGCCAGCCACGGCTACGACGTGGCCCTGACCGCGCGCCGGGCCGACCGTCTCGAGGGCCTGGCCGCCGAGATCAGGCTGCGTTCCGGCGTCGAGGCCTACGCCATCCCCGCCGACCTGGCCGATCCCACTGGCGTCGACACGGTGCTGGCCGCCATCGCCGAGCAGGGCCGCGTCGTCGACGCCCTGGTCAACAACGCCGGCTACGGCCTGCCCGGGACCTATGCGACGACCGCCTGGGCCGATCAGGCGACCTTCCTGCAGGTGATGCTGACCTCGGTCTGCGAGATGACCCACAAGGTGCTGCCGGGCATGGTCGAGCGCCGGTTCGGCCGCATCGTCAACGTCGCCTCTCTGGCGGGCCTGGTCCCCGGCGCGGCCGGCCACACCCTGTACGCGGCGACCAAGGGCTTCCTCGTCAAGTTCTCGCAGAGCCTGCACCTGGAGAACCTGTCGACCGGCGTCCATGTCAGCGCCCTTTGCCCTGGCTTCACCTATTCGGAATTCCACGACGCCAACGGCACCCGCGCCCAGGTCAGCCAGGGCGTGCCCGAATGGCTGTGGCTGGGGGCCGACGAGGTGGCCGCCGCCGGCTACGAGGCCGCCGAGGCCAATCGCTCGATCTGCGTGCCCGGCGCACCGAACAAGACCATCGCCGCCATCGCCAAGGTCCTGCCGGACGACTGGGCCCTGGCCCTGATGGCCAACCAGGGCGGGCGGTTCCGGAAGGTTTAATTCCTTCCCGAAAAGCCCCTTTCGCGTGTCATCCCGGCCGTAGCGAAGCGAAGAGCCGGGACCGCGGAAAACGCCGTGCTTATGGCGGTCCCGGATAGCGCTTCGCGCTTCCGGGATGACACGAGTGGTGGTGCGACCCGCCGTCCTTTTGGAAAACCGCCCCGGACCTGCTATATGTCCGCCTCGGCCCCCGAACATCCGGACACCCCCTTGAGCGTCACCCTCGACCTGTCGCGCGTCTCCACCGACGCAGCGCCCGCGACCCCCGTCACCAAACCCATGGTCAACCTGTCGGGCCTCACGCGCCCACAGCTGGTCGCGGCCCTGGTCGAGAGCGGCGTGGTCGAACACGGCAAGGCCAAGATGCGGGCCACCCAGATCTTCCGCTGGATGCACCATCGCGGCGTCACCGACTTCGCCCAGATGAGCGACGTCGCCAAGGAGACCCGCGCCCGCCTGGCCGAGGCCTTCACGATCAACCGCCCGGAGATCGTCGAGCGCCAGGTCAGCAAGGACGGCACCCGCAAGTGGCTGATCCGCATGGCGCCCGGCATCGAGGTCGAGAGCGTCTACATCCCCGGCGTCGGCCGCGCCGGCGCCCTGTGCGTCTCCAGCCAGGTCGGCTGCACGCTGAACTGCAGCTTCTGCCACACCGGCACCCAGCCGCTGGTCCGCAACCTGACCGCGGCCGAGATCGTCGCCCAGGTGCAGGTGGCCAAGGACGACCTGGCCGAATGGCCGTCGGACAAGGAGGACCGCCAGCTCTCGAACATCGTGTTCATGGGCATGGGCGAGCCGCTGTACAATCTGGGCCAGGTGGCCGACGCCATCGAGATCATCAGCGACAACGAGGGCATCGGCATCTCGCGTCGCCGGATCACGGTCTCGACCTCGGGCGTCGTGCCGATGCTGGGCAAGCTGGGCGAGACCACCCAGGCCATGCTGGCCATCAGCCTGCACGCGACCAACGACCCGCTCCGCGACGAGCTGGTGCCGCTGAACAAGAAATACCCGATCGCCGAGCTGATCGCCGGGATCCGGGCTTATCCGGGCCTGAGCAACGCCCGCCGCGTGACCTTCGAATACGTGATGCTGAAAGGCGTCAACGACAGCCCCGACGAGGCCCGCGCGCTCGTGAAGCTGATCAAGGGCATCCCGGCCAAGATCAACCTGATCCCGTTCAACCCGTGGCCCGGCAGCGACTACCAGTGCTCGGACTGGGCGACGATCGAGGCCTTCGCCGCGATCCTCAACAAGGCCGGCTATTCCTCGCCGATCCGCACCCCGCGCGGCCGCGACATCCTCGCCGCCTGCGGCCAGCTGAAGAGCGAGAGCGAGAAGGTCCGCGCCAGCGCCCTGCGCAAGCTGTCGATGGCGGCCATGGCGGGCATGCTGGGCGACGACGAAGACGAAGCGGCCTGACGTCGCGGGTCATCCGCTCCGCCCGGCCCCAGCTTCCTTAGGCGAACGTCACTCCACCGTCACCGACTTGGCCAGGTTGCGCGGCTGATCGACGTCCGCGCCCTTCACCACCGCCACGTGGTAGGCCAGCAGCTGGATCGGGGCCGACATCACCAGGGTCGAGACCAGCGGGTCCGACGCCGGCGCGGTCACCACGACCTTGGCCCCGGCCGGCGCGTGCTTCACGCCTTCGGTGTCGGTGATGAAGATCACCTGGCCGCCGCGCGCCATCACCTCGCTCATGTTCGAGGCCGACTTCTCGAAATAGCTGTCGTGCGGCGCGAGGATGACGATCGGCGTCTGGTCGTCCACGAGCGCGATCGGTCCATGCTTCAGCTCGCCGGCGGCGTAGCCCTCGGCGTGGATGTAGCTGATTTCCTTCAGCTTCAGGGCGCCTTCCAGGGCCAGGGCCGACATCGGGCCACGGCCGAGATAGAGCACGTCGCGCGCCTTGGCGACGTCGGCGGCAATCTCCTTGATGGCGTCTTCCAGGCCGATGGCCTCGGCGATCAGGCGCGGGGCCTCCAGCAGCACCTTCACGAGGCGCTGCTCCTCGGTCGCGTCGATCGTCCCGCGCGCCTTGGCGGCGGCGATGGCCAGGGCGATCATCACGCTGACCTGGGCGGTGAAGGCCTTGGTCGAGGCGACGCCGATCTCGGGGCCGCAGTGGATCGGCCACACGACGTCGACCTCACGGGCCATGGTCGACTCGGTGGCGTTGACGACCACCGCGCTCTTCATGCCCTTGGCCTTGCAGTACCGCAGGGCCGCCAGGGTGTCGGCGGTCTCGCCCGACTGCGACATGGCGATGACCAGCGAGCCCGGCCGCAGGGCCGGCTGGCGGTAGCGGAACTCCGAGGCGATCTCGACGTCGACCGGCAGGTCAGCCAACTGCTCGATCAGGTACTTGCCGATCATGCCGGCGATGTAGGACGTGCCGCAGGCGACGATCTGGATCCGGTCCAGCTTGGCGAAATCGACGTCGCCGGGCACCGAGGCCTTTGAGGCCAGCGTGTCGACATAGGCCGCGATCGTGCGCTGGCAGCCCTCCGGCTGGTCATGGATCTCCTTTTCCATGAAGTGCCGGTAGTTGCCCTTCTCCAGCATCACCGCCGAGGTCGGGACCACCCGCACGGGCCGTTGGACCGACGCGCCCGAGGCGTCGTAGATCCGGTGGCTGGTGTGATCGAGCGCCACGTAGTCGCCCTCGTCCAGATAGATCACCCGGTTGGTGAACGGGCCGACGGCCAGGGCGTCCGAGCCCAGGAACATCTCGCCTTGGCCTTCGCCCACCACCAGCGGGCTGCCGCGGCGGGCCCCCAGGACCAGGTTGTCCTCGCCCTCGATCAGCACGGCCAGGGCGTAGGCGCCGGTCAGGCGGTCCAGGGCAGCCTTGAAGGCGTCCAGGGGCGGGAGGCCCGTCGCCAGTTCGGCGTCGATCAGGTGGGCGATCACCTCGGTGTCGGTGTCGCTGGAGAACACCCGGCCGGCGGCGGCCAGCTCGGCCTTCAGCTCGGCGAAGTTCTCGATGATGCCGTTGTGGACCAGGGTGACGCGGCCGGCGGTATGCGGGTGGGCGTTCTGGACGTTCGGCGCGCCGTGGGTGGCCCAGCGGGTGTGGCCAATGCCGGTCGTGGCCGTCAGCGGCTGCTCGGCGAGGACGGCCTCCAGCGCCTTGATCTTGCCCTGGGCCCGGCGGCGTTCGACCTTGTCCCCGACCACCCCCGCCACGCCGGCCGAGTCGTAGCCCCGATATTCAAGACGCTTGAGGCTCTCGATCAGACGGTCGGCGACGGGTTCCTTGCCGACGATGCCGATAATGCCGCACATGGGCCATGATCCCTTGTAGAACGCGGCGACAGGATTATCCCTGACCGCGCGAGACTTTCGAGGTCGGCCTTTAGCACTCGCTCAAGACCGCTTCGCATAAATCTGCATTTCGGATCGTTTCGCGGTCCTGAAGAGACGAGAAGACCATGAGCAAGCGCGCCTATTTCGGCACCGACGGCATCCGGGGCCAGGCCAACAAGCATCCGATGACGGCCGAGGTCGCGCTGCGGGTCGGCCTCGCGGCCGGCAAGCTGTTCCGCTCGCAGGACGACCGCCGCCACCTGGTGGTGATCGGCAAGGACACCCGCCTGTCGGGCTACATGATCGAGCCGGCCCTGGTCGCCGGCTTCACCAGCGTCGGCATGGACGTGCGGCTCTTTGGCCCGCTGCCCACGCCGGCCGTGGCGATGATGACCCGCTCGATGCGCGCCGACCTGGGCGTGATGATCTCGGCCTCGCACAACAATTTCGCCGACAACGGCATCAAGCTGTTCGGCCCCGACGGCTACAAGCTCTCCGACGAGCAGGAGCTGAAGATCGAGGCCCTGATGGACGAGGGCCTGCAGGAGGGCCTGGCCGCCCCGCGCGAGCTGGGCCGCGTCAAGCGGATCGACGACGCCCAGGCCCGCTACATCGAGATCGTCAAGGCGACCTTCCCGCGCCACCTGAACCTGTCGGGCCTGCGCATCGTGATCGATTGCGCCCACGGCGCCGCCTACAAGGTCGCCCCCGAGGCGCTGTACGAGCTGGGCGCCGAGGTGTTCCCGATCGGGGTGGCCCCGAACGGCACCAACATCAACGAGGAGTGCGGCTCGACCCACCCCGAGGCCATGGCCAAGATGGTCCGCGAATACCGCGCCGACATCGGCATCGCCCTGGACGGCGACGCCGACCGCCTGGTGATCTGCGACGAGAAGGGCGTGGTCGTCGACGGCGACCAGATCATGGCCATCATCGCCCACGCCCTGGCCAAGGCCGGCAAGCTGCGGGCCGGCGGCGTCGTGGCCACGGTGATGTCGAACCTCGGGCTGGAGCGCCGGCTCAAGGACCTGGGCCTGACGCTCGAGCGCACCGGCGTCGGTGACCGCTATGTCATGCAGCGGATGCGCGAGGGCGGCTTCAATGTCGGCGGCGAGCAGTCCGGCCACCTGATCCTGTCGGACTTCTCCACCACCGGCGACGGCCTGATCGCCGCCCTGCAGGTGCTGGCGGTGATGATCGAGAGCGGCCAGCCGATGAGCGCCCTGGGCCGCCAGTTCGAGCCCGTGCCGCAGCTGCTGGAGAACGTCCGCTTCGCCGGCGGCAAGCCGCTGGAGGCCAAGGCCGTCAAGGAGGCCATCGCCGACGGCGAGAGCCAGCTGAACGGCGCCGGCCGCATCGTCGTGCGCGCCTCCGGCACCGAGCCCCTGATCCGCATCATGGCCGAGGGCGACGACCCGGCGCTGGTCAAGAAGGTGGTCAAGTCGATCGTCTCGGCGGTGAAGGCGGCGTAGGACCGGCGCGGCTCACGCCTCCCCGACGCCCTCCACCAGTTCGCGCAGATAGTCGACGTGGCGTCGGAAGGCCTGCCGGCCGGCGGACGTCAGCGCCGCGCGGGTGCGGGGACGCTTGCCGACATGGTCCTTGAGGATCTCGACGAAGCCGGCCTTCTCCAGCGTGGCCAGGTGGCTGCCCAGATTGCCGTCGGTGGCCTGGGCGATCGCCTTCAGCTGGCTGAATTCCAGCGGTCCGATCTCGCGCTCGGCGTAGAGCGCGGCCATGATCTTCAGGCGCAGCGGCTGATGGATGATGTCGTTCGGCTCGGCCATGCTCAGCGCTTCCACAACCAGACGCCGCTGACGAACAGGGCGAGGCTGGCGGCGGCCATCCAATAGGCCAGCCAGGACTTGAAGGCGAAGAATCCGACCAGGGTGATGACGAACATCGCCGCGCCGATAATCGCGAAGCGCGGGGCCTGCCAGAAGCCGACCACCAGATAGACCACGCCGATCAACAGTCCCGGAAAGGCCAGGAAAGCGGCCGGATCCGTGGGCTGCAGCACCGCGAAGGCGGCCAGGACGAACGCCATCACCGACAGCATGCCGCCCAGCATGCGCCAACTCGCGCCCGGGACACTAGCGCCTTGACCGGCCGTGGCCCGGCTCAGCCACAGACTGCCGGCGACGCCGACCACGTCCAGGCCCATCCAGACCGGCGCCCAGACCTTGGCCGGGGCAAACGCCATGGCCAGATAGCCGACGGCCCAGATCACCGACCACATCATCAAGATCCGCCCGCCGACCTGATAGCCGCGCAACATGCCGCTGCGCCGGGCGGTGTTTTCGATATCGGACAGCGCGACCGCCGCCTCGTTCCGCGTGATGGCCATCAAGGCCTCCTCATTCAGGCGCACCAGAGCGCTCTGTGATGCAGAGTTATGAAAGAGGAAAGCTCTGTCAAGCAGAGTCCTCTGGAATCGCCGGAAACACGGGCGGGGCTGGCCTTCCGCGCCGAATTGTCCATTATGTAATAAAATGTCTCATCATGTGAGAAGTTAGGGGGAGCGATGATCGCCAATCCGCTGCTGGGCGTCCTGTTTCATTGGCTGGGCGGTCTGTCCTCCGCCAGCTTCTACGTGCCCTATCGCGGCGTGCGGCGCTGGTCGTGGGAGATCTACTGGCTGACCGGCGGGATCTTCTCCTGGCTGCTGGCCCCCTGGCTGTTCGCCTCGATCCGCACCAACGACCTGCTGGGCGTCATGGCCCAGGTCCCTCCGAACGTCGTCGGGCTTTGCGTGCTGTTCGGGATCCTGTGGGGCTTCGGCGGCCTGACCTATGGCCTGACCATGCGCTATCTGGGCCTGTCCCTAGGCATGGCCGTGGTTCTGGGCCTGTGCACGGTGTTCGGCACCCTGATCCCGCCGCTGGTGCGCGGCACCTTCGTCCATGACCTGCTGGGCTCGACCTCGGGCCGGATCATCCTGCTGGGCTTGGTGATGACCCTGGCCGGCATCGTCGTGGTCGCCCTGGCCGGGGCCCGCAAGGACGACGACCTCTCCGAGCTGCAGAAGATCGAGGCGGTCGCCGAGTTCAATTTCAAGAAGGGGGTCGCGGTGGCGATCTTCTCCGGCATCATGTCGGCCTGCTTCGCCTTCGGCCTGGCCGCCGGCGAGCCGATCAAGGCCCTGTCGGCGGCGGCCGGCACCGGCCCGCTGTGGACCGGTCTGCCGACCCTTTGCCTGGTGATGTTCGGCGGCCTGATCACCAACCTCGTCTGGTGCGGCTACCTGATCGTCAAGAACCGCAGCGCTAGCCAATGGGCCGGCCGCATGGCCGAGGACGGGACCAAGCCGCCGCTGCTGGCCAACTGGCTGCTGTGCGGCCTGGCCGGCACCGCCTGGTACTTCCAGTTCTTCTTCTACACGATGGGCGAGAGCCAGATGGGCAAGTTCGGCTTCTCCAGCTGGACCCTGCACATGGCCAGCATCATCATCTTCGGCACCCTGTGGGGCTTCGCCTTCAAGGAATGGAAGGACGCCCGTCCGGCCGTTCGCGCCATGGTCTGGAGCGGCGTGGCCCTGCTGGTCGGGGCCACGGTGGTGATCGGCTACGGCAACATGCTGGCCCGGTAGGGGCGCAAAAATCCTCCGCCTCAAAGACCGTGTCATCCCGGAAGCCTGGCAGAGGCTATCCGGGACCGCCGGAAGCGCTGAGCTTGTGGCGGTCCCGGCTCTCCGCTTCGCTGCGGCCGGGATGACAGATTGGGAACTCTATCCCCCCACCTTCGGCGACTTCATCCGCCGCTTGTTGACGTGGTGGCTGGGAGCTTCGGCCGCGATCTCCTCGGGGTACTCGCCCTTGAAGTAGAAGCGCTGCCAGGCCTCCTTGGTGGCCTCGGGGTCGCGCTTGAAGATCAGGGCGTTGAACTCCGACCGCTTCTCGGCCCAGACGTCGTACTGGCGGCGCAGCTCGGGGTTCGAGTTCATCGAGCGGATCACCGGCTGGAACGCCTCCATCGGCTTGTCCTGGATCAGCATGATGAAGCAGAAGGTCTCGCCCTTCTCGAACCGCACCGTGCCGGGGCGGGTGAAGATCCAGTTCATCGTGAACGGGAACGGCAGCCAGTCGGTCTCGATGACGCCGGCCAGCGGCTGGATGCCGTCCTTGACGTGATTGGGCGGGCCCATGGCCATCAGCGACCAGCCCGGCGGCGTCCGGAACAGGTAGCCGGTGTGGAAGGTCACCACCCCCCGCGTGAAGTGCGACTTCACGAAGTCGGTGAAGCCCGGATACGGGTGGTCGGGCTGGAACTTGATGCATTCCTGATGCGCCCCGCCGTCCCAGGTCATCGAGAAGCCGACCGGGCAGAGGATGTCCCATCCCGTGGTGTTGGCCATGGTCAGCGGCAGGCAGCGATAGGGATGACGTTCGGCGAACCGGTCCATCCAGGCGCGCTGCGGCCGGCCCGGAACGATGTCGGGCGGACGGTTCTCGGTGGGATAGCACTCCAGTTCCATGCCGGTCCTTTGCTTGGTTTTCCTACCCTGATCGAATGGTCTAGCGCTCGCGGCCTCCGGCCGTCTAGAGAGACCGCATGAAGACCCGCGCCGACCTGTTCGCCTTCTTCGACGCCCACGGCATCGCCCACACCACCCTCGACCACCCGCCGGTGTTCCGCGTCGAGGAAGGGTTGGAGATCAAGAAGGCCCTGCCCGGCGGCCATACCAAGAACCTGTTCCTCAAGGACGCCAAGGGCCAGCTGTGGCTGATCTCGGCCCTGGGCGAGACAACGATCGACCTCAAGCGCCTGCATACGGTGATCGGCTCGGGACGGCTGTCGTTCGGCCCCGAGGCGATGATGGTCGAGACCCTGGGCGTGACGCCAGGCTCGGTCACCGCCTTCGGCCTGATCAACGACACGGATCGCCGCATCCGCTTCGTGCTCGACAAGGCGCTGGCGCAAAGCGACCCGGTCAACTTCCACCCGCTGGGCAACGACGCCACCACGGCGGTCTCCCAGGCCGGCTTCCGTAAGTTCCTGACCGCGTTGGGCATTACGCCGATGATCGTCGATTTCGAGACCCTGACGCTCGCCTGACGCACGAACGGATTATTGCGCCGAGGCGCGCCAGGGACCATCTTGGCGACTGACGCGTCCCCACCTTGAGTACACGAGAGACCCGATGTCCCTGATCGGCGAAAAGCCAGCCGCCCCCGGTCCCGCGACCTCGGGCAAGAGCGAGCACATCAAGGACGGCACGGACGCCAGCTTCATGGCCGACGTCATCGAGGCCTCCAAGACCCAGCCCGTCATCGTCGACTTCTGGGCCACCTGGTGCGGCCCGTGCCGCCAGCTGACCCCGACGCTCGAAAAGGTCGTCGGCGCCGCCAAGGGCGCGGTCAAGCTGGTCAAGATCGACGTCGACGCCAATCCGGGCTTCTCCGGCCAACTGCGGGTGCAGTCGATCCCGACCGTCTACGCCTTCGTCGATGGCCGTCCGGTCGACGCATTCCAGGGCGCCCTGCCCGAGAGCCAGGTGAAGGCCTTCGTCGAGAAGCTGACCGGCCCGGCCGGTCCCAGCGCCATCGACGAGCTGGTCGCCCTGGGCAAGGAGTCGCTGGAGATCGGCGACATCGGCGGCGCGGCCCAGGCCTTCGCCCAGGCCCTGCAGACCGATCCGACCAATGTGAAGGCCCTGGGGGGCATGGCCCGCGCCTATCTGATGGGCGGTGACCTGGAGGGCGCGGCCGAGGTGGTGGCCATGGCCCCGGCCGACGCCAAGGATCCCGACCTCGACGCCGCCAAGGCCGCCCTGGCCCTGGCCGAGGCCGCCCCGTCCGAGACCGCCGCCTTCGAAAACCGTCTGGCCGCCGATCCCGACGACCATGAGGCCCGCCTGGAGCTGGCCAAGGCCCTGGCCGGGACCGGACGCCTGCAAGAGGCGTCCGACCATCTTCTGACCATCATCGCCCGCGACCGTGCCTGGAACGACGACGCGGCGCGTAAGCAGCTGCTGACGGTGTTCGAGGCGGCCGGCCCGACCTCGGAAGTGGCCAAGCAGGGCCGGCGGCGCCTGTCGTCGATCCTGTTCAGCTAGGGAGCAACGGATGCAGGGGAACTATCGCAAGCTTGGCGACCTGCCTCTGGTGATCCCGGTGTTCCCGCTGGACGGGGTGCTGCTGCTGCCCGGCGGCCAGCTGCCGCTGAACATTTTCGAGCCGCGCTATCTGAACATGCTGGACGACGCCATGTCGGGCGAGCGGATCATCGGCATGATCCAGACCCGCCCTCACGCCAAGGACGCCGATCCGAACCGCCCGCCCCTGGCGCCGGTCGGCTGCGCCGGCCGGGTGACCAGCTTCGCCGAGACCAGCGACGGCCGCTACCTGATCACCCTGACCGGAGTCTGCCGCTTCCGGGCCGGTGAGGAGCTGCCCGTGCGTACGCCCTACCGCCAGGTCCGCGCCGACTTCGCGCCCTATGAGCCGGACCTGCGCGAGGACGGGGCTGGCGTCCGCACCGCCGCCGACATCGACCGGCTGCTGTCGGCGCTGCGCCGCTATCTCGACCATCGCGGCCTGGCCATCGACTGGGGCGACGCCGAAAGCGCCCCGTCCGACGCCCTGATCAACAGCCTGGCCATGGCCCTGCCGTTCGACCCGATGGAAAAGCAGGCCCTGCTCGAGGCCGAGACCATCTTCGAGCGCAAGGCGACCCTGACCACCCTGCTCGAGATCGACGCGGCCGCCGGGGACGATGACGAACCGACTTCCATCCAGTAGAGAGTGCGCATGACCGAAGCCGCGCCGCCCCCCGTCGATGTCGATCCGCGCCTGCTGGAAGTGCTGGTGTGCCCCGTGACCCGAGGCCCGCTGGAATACGACCGCGCCAAGGGTGAGCTGATCAGCCGCGCGGCCAAGCTGGCCTATCCGATCCGCGACGGCGTGCCGATCATGCTGCCGGAAGAGGCGCGGGAGCTGGAAGCTTAGCGGTCCAGCCTCTCCTCCCCATTAGGGAGGTGGATCGATGCGAATACGCATCGAGACGGAGGGGGTCCGAAGCGGTGGTGAACTCGCCACCTCACAGGGCCCCTCCACCGCCGTTCGGCGGTCCCCCTCCCCCAGAGGGGGAGGAAAGAAGGCGCCTTACAGCGCCACACCCCGCAGCAGCTTCGGCAAGTCACCCACCCCGCCGCCGGCCTCGTGCATGAAGAACCGCCGAGCCGGGGCGATGCGGTTGACCACCGCCAGGCCCGCGCCCCGCGCGACCCGCAGCAACGGGTTGTCGTTCGAGAAGATCCGCACGAAGGCGTCGAAGGCCAGGGCGTTGGTCACCGTGTCGAACCGCCGCCAGCGGGCGTAGCGCTCCAGCACGACCTCGGACCCGATGTCCTCGCCGCAACGCAGCGCCTCGACCAGCACCTCGGCCAGGGCGGCGGCGTCCTTGAGGCCCAGGTTCAGGCCTTGCCCCGCGATCGGATGCACCCCGTGGGCGGCGTCGCCGATCAGAGCCAGGCGCGGGGCGACCATGCGCTCGGCCAGGGACAGCGACAGCGGATAGACGAAGGTCGGTCCCTCGATCGTCACCCCGCCCAGGAAGTCGCCGAACCGGCGCATCAGGTGAGCGTGAAACGCTTCGGGAGAGGCCTTGCGCAGAGCCTCGCCGCGCGCGGTGCTCTCGGTCCAGACCAGGCTGGCGCGGTTGTCGGTCAGCGGCAGGATGGCGAACGGACCGCTGGGCAGGAAATATTCGTGGGCCACGCCCTCGTGCGGCTTTTCCATCCGCACCGTGGCGACGACGCCGGACTGGCCGTAGCCCCAGCCGATCTCACCGATGCCGGCGGCCCGGCGCAGGACCGAGCCCCGCCCCTCGGCGCTGACCGCCAGCGGGGCCGACAGCACCCGGCCATCGGCCAGGGTCAGGCGCGCGCCGTCCGGAGCGACCTCGAGGTTTTTGGCCGCCATCGGTGCGATGACCGGGATCCGTTGCTCGGTGACCGCCTGGGCCAGGGCCTGGCGGATCCGGCGGTTCTCGATCAGGTAGCCC
The DNA here is from genome assembly GCF_001425745.1 of Caulobacter sp. Root343. Taxonomy (GTDB): domain Bacteria; phylum Pseudomonadota; class Alphaproteobacteria; order Caulobacterales; family Caulobacteraceae; genus Caulobacter. The sequence goes on from NZ_LMDF01000008.1 coordinate 334,374, forward strand.
AGCGGCTCACCCTCGATGCGGCCCGAGATCTCGCTGGAGTCGAAGCGCAGGAAGGCCGGCGAGGGTCGGCGGGCCGCCGCGCCGGGCGTGCGGCCGTCGGTGACCAGGATCTGCTCGATGCGCTGGGCGTGCGGGGCCAGGGCCTCGCCCGCCCCGATCGCCCGCCACTGGCGGAACGACGAATAGGCGATCGCCGAGCTGCGGCCGTCGAAGGTCGGGGCCAGCTGGGCCTCGAACGGCTGGGGGTCGACCAGGAGTGGCCGGAGGCCACCCGACGCCAAAGCAAGCGCCAGGGTCGAGCCGGCCATGCCGGCGCCGGCGATGATCACATCGGCGTCATTGGTGGGAGCGCGCATGACCGGGATATGGGCTCCTGTGGCCAAGGCTGTCCAGCGGTGGCGGCTACCTATCGACCGCGTAGGGCGCCTTGGCGTCCTGGCGCACCAGGCCGCGTGTGGCGTCGCCCACGCCGATCAGCACGAACTGCACCGCCAGGGCGCAGAGGATCAAGCCCAGCACGCGGACCACGATGCTCATGCCGATCCGGCCCAGGGCCTTGCTGATCAAGGGCGCCGCCCAGAACACCGCCACCAGCACCAGCGACACCGCCGAGATCACCGCGACGCCCAGACCCAGACCCGCCCAGCCGAACGGCTTGGCCTCGGCGGCGTAGATGATCACGGTCGAGATCGCGCCCGGCCCGATCAGCAGCGGCATGGCGAACGGCACGATCAGGCGCTCGAAGCGCTGCTTGGCGTAGACCCGCGCCGACTGGCCCTCGATGCCCTCGGCCGCGTCGGCGAACATGGTGGTGAAGTCGTCGCGGACCATGTCCAGGCCGAGAATGAACAGGATGATGCCGCCGGCGATGCGGAAGGCCGGCATCGAAATGCCGAAGAAGGCCAGCAAGCCCACGCCCGTGAAGAAGAAGAACACCAGGAAGGCCGCGACGAACAGGCCGATATAGACGGCCACCATCCGTCGCCCCGCCGCGGCCGCGCCCAAGGTGGCGGCGGCGAACAGCGGCACGTTGCCGATCGGGTCGATCAGGGCGAACAGCGCGACGAAGAAGTTGACGGCGAGTTTGGCCTCGGTCATTCGACGTCCTTACCTTTCAAAGCGCCCAAGCTGCGCCCTTCCTAGGGCGGACGACCGCGCGCGCCAACCCCTGGGGCCAAGACATGACCGCCGATCCGCGCCTGATCGTTCCGCTGGACCTGCCCACCGTCGACGAAGCGCGCGACATGGTCCAGCGCCTGGGCGACGCGGTGTCGTTCTACAAGATCGGGCTGGAGCTGCTGGCCAGCGACGGCATGGCCCTGGCCCATGAGCTGAAGGCCTCGGGCAAGTCGATCTTCCTCGATTGGAAGCTGCACGACATCGGCGCGACCGTGGAGCGCTCGGCCCGCGTCCTGGCCCGCAGCGGCTGCGACCTGCTGACCGTCCACGCCGAGCCGCAGGTGATGAGGGCGGCCGTTCAGGCACGCGGCGATTCGGACCTGAAGATCCTCGCCGTCACCGTGCTGACCAGCCTGACCGACGCCGACCTCAACGAGATGGGCTACGCCTTCGGGGCCCGCGACCTGGTCGAGCGGCGGGTGCGCCAGGCGATCGCGTGCGGCGTCGACGGCATCGTCTCCAGCCCGCACGAGGCCGCCCTGGCCCGCGAGATCGCCAATGCGGCCGGGAAGCTAGGCTTCCTGATCGTCACCCCCGGCGTGCGCCCCTTCTGGTCGGCCAAGAACGATCAGGCCCGCGCCGCCACGCCGGAAGCCGCCATCCGCGCCGGCGCCAGCCACCTGGTCTGCGGCCGCCCGATCACCGCCGCCAACGATCCGCGCGAGGCGGCCTTGAAGGTGGCGGCCGAGATCGCGGGCCTCTGACGCCCGCCTAGCTTCCGCCGAAGATGAAGTCGGCCTTGTAGTAGCCCCTGGCGGGATCGAGGATATCGATCGCGAACGGCGCGGTCCCGTCGGCCAGGTCGGTCAGCCAGGCGGCGTTGGAGCGAGCCATGACGCCGAGGTCGGCCTTCTCGGCCTCGGCCAGCAACCAGCCGACCATGGCCGCCTTGGTCCCCTGGCCATTGGGGCCGTCGCCGCCGTAGCTGGCCAGATAGTCCACGCGCGTGTCGATCAGGGCGTGAACCTTGGCGTCGGTCGGCGTTCCGCCGAAGATCGCCGCATAGGCTTTGCGCGTGGCGTCGAACAGCGACAGCGTCCCGTACTCGGCCGTGAACTTGGCGGCGCCTTCGCCGGCCTTGCCCAGGCTGACCGCGAAATTGATGTAGCGGTTCTCGTAGTTGAAGAACTGGTAGTAGGCGCTGTTGAGATTGTTCCCGTTCGGGCCGGTGGGCGACACCAGATAATCGATCCCGGCCTGGCCCGGGACCTTGCCGGTGAAGAACAGATAGCTGAGCGTCGCCACCGAGGTCGTCTGGTCGGCGGCCTTGACCACCTCGCCGATGGCGGCGGCCTGGGTCATGGCGCCGGCGGCGATCTTGGCCGTGAGGTCGGCCGTCAGAACTCCGCCGGCGCCCGCCGCGGCGCTGGCCCGCAGCAGCGAGGCGACCGCCAGTCCCACCACGGGGTCGCCCAAGGCCATGGTCTTGTCGGCGAAGACCAGGTTTTCGACATTGATCAGGGTGTCGGCGCCGTCGCGCGGATTGGCGCGCGTGTCGGTGACGGTCCAGCCCGACGGCCCCACCCCGATCGCATAGTCCGACGCCAGGCCGCCGTAGCGCGCCTCGTCGATCCCGGCCCCCCCGTCGATTCGGTCCGCGCCCGCGCCGCCGACCACGATGTCGGCGCCGTCGCCGCCATTCAAGGCGTCGTCCCCCGCGCCGCCGAACAGCACGTCGTTGCCGGCCAGGCCGTTCAGGGTCTCGTTCTGAGCGTCGCCGACCAGGGCGTCGGCCGTGGCCCCGCCGCTGACCGTGGTCCCGGCGTCAGTCGCCAGATGCACGGTGAGGCCCTCGGCGCCGTCCCAGACCCCGCGCCAGGCGATCACGTCCATGCGGCCGTCGCCATTGACGTCGGCCGCCTGCAGCCGGTCGTACTGCGAGACATTCAGCCAGCCTTCGGGCAGCTGGACGAAGCGCCCGGCGCCGTCGTTCAGGAGCACCGCCTGCTTGTGGCTGTTCGAGGCGAGCAGGTCGACATAGCCGTCGCCGTTGATGTCGGCGAGCTGGGTGCGCGTGTACCAGTCCTCGGTCGCCTGGACCGGCAGGCGCTTGGTCGTCTCGTTCGTGAAGCCGCCCTGGCCGTCATTGATCCAGATCTGGGTCGTTCCCGGCTTGAACAGGTCGACGACCGAGGTCATCACTAGGTCCAGCTTGCCGTCGCCGTTGATGTCGGCCGCCTTGGCGTCGATCACGGTTTCGGTCGCGCCGTTCTTGGGCATGGCGAACGTGGACAGGGCCGTGAAATTGCCCTTGCCGTCGTTCTTCAGCAGGCGCGCATTCTGGGTCTGGGTTTCGTTCGGGGTCAGCAGCAAGTCGAGGTCGCCGTCGCCGTCCGCGTCGAACAGCAGGCTGGCGGGCGAATTGTACTGTCCCGCGACGATGTCGGACGGCAGGCCCGCGCGGCTCAAGGTGAAGTTGGCCGCGCCGTCGTTGATCAGGAAGTACGAGGCCTCCGCGACGCCGCCGTTGTAGTTGCCGACATAGAGGTCGATGTCGCCGTCGCCATCGATGTCGCCCGGCGCGGCCGAGTGGCTGTAGTCGGCCAGGGTCGGCAAGCGCGCGGTGGCGTTAACCAGGCCCGTCGCGCCCGACGACAGGAACAGCGCGTTGCGGGCGCCCGGAAAGGGCGCGGCGTCATAGCCGTGATCGGCGAAGAAGGCGTCGGTCCGGCCGTCCTTGTTGAAGTCGGCCAGCACGATCTGGCGTCCGTGCACCGTCACGGGCGGCTGGTCGCCGAACAGGGCGCTGGTCGAATCGGTGAAGCGTCCCGCGCCGTCGCCGGTCAGCACGCGGATCGGAACCGCCCGGTCTTCCAGCGGATAGAGGAAATAGGAGAGCGCGATGTCGAGCTTGCCGTCGCCGTTGAAGTCCGCCACGGCGATCTCGTGGGCCGAGGCGGCGGTGAAGCCGGCGCGCAGCGCGAACGTTAGATCCTGGGTCTGGAATTTCGTGGCCATCACGCGTCTCCTCGCGCGGATTGGACATGAGCGGCCGCGCGGTCTCAGCTAAACCGCCGCCCCGGACCCGGGCATCGCCGTTTGTAGGGTGTCGGCCTTTTTGGTCCGGCGCCGGCCTCTGGACGGCCCGCCCGCCACACGCCAAGGTTCGGGTTCGAACGGTTTTGTGGCGTTGTCGATTTGGCGGGGACCGCGTTGACGGTGATGATTTCGAGGTCGGGGCTTGGTTGAAGACGACCACGCCGGCGAACCACGGCTGCCGACCTTTTTGCGGTCGGTCATGGAGGACGCCGACGCCGTCCTGGCGACGGCGCGGTCGGCCCCCGACACGCTGGCGGGCCTGATCGAAGCCGACGCCGCCCGGGCCGAATTTCTTCCCTTGTTCGACGCCCAGAGCCTCGCGGCGGCGGTGCTGGACGCGCACGGCGCGGTCCGCATCGCCTCGCGCCTGTTCGCCGAGGAGGGCGGGGAACGCTACATCGATCCGGATCTGGTCGGACGCGCGCTGCGGTCGGCCAAGCCCGTCGTGGCCCCCGTCGCCATCGAGACCGGCGGCGGCTCGGAATCGGTGATCTTCGTCTATGCCGCCGCCACGGTGGCGTTTCCGCTCTGGCGCCTGCCGCCGGAGCTGGCGGCCGAGGCGCCGGCGGGCAAGGTCGTGGTGCTGACCACCCTGGCGGCCAGGGCCGGCCCCATCGAGCGCGCCTGCGCAGCCTTCGGCCTGACGGGCGCTCAGACCCGCGTCGTCCTGGCCGTGATTCGCGCGGGGTCGATCAAGGCGGCGGCCAAACGCCTCGACCTGTCGCACGTCACGGCGCGCGAGACGCTCTCGGACGTCTATCGCCGCACCGGCGCCCGTCGCCTGCCGGAACTGGTGGGCTTGTTGTCCGGACTGGCCTTCGGGCTGTTGCCGTCCCAATCGGACCATACGCCGCTGCTGGTCGATGTCTGGGGCCTGACGGAGAAGCAGGCCTCGATCGCGCTGCTGGTCGCCGGCGGCGCGACGCGGGAGGAGGCGGCGCGGGCGCTGGGGCTGTCGGTCGCGGTGGTGCGCAAGGACCTGGAGCAGATCTTCGCCGCCTTGCGGGTCGGCTCGGCCAGCGAGCTGGCGCGGACGGTGTCGACGATGAGCGCGCTCGGCGCCCTGCTGGGCGCGACCCGAGGGCAACTGGGCTTCGCCGATCCCCGAGCGGAGCCGTTGCGCCTGCTGCCCCGCGCGGACAGCACGCGCATCGCCTGGAGCGACTATGGTCCCGCCGGCGGCCGGCCGGTCCTGATCGTCCATTCCAGCATGACTTCGCGGCTCGCGCCGTCGAGCCTGGTGGCCGCCCTGCAGGCCAAGGGCTTCCGCGTCCTGTCCGTCGATCGTCCCGGGTTCGGGATGAGCGACCCCGTTCCGGGCCTGCGCGCGGGCGAGCACGATCCGTTCGACGCCGCGTCGGCGGACTTGGTCGCGCTGCTGGACGCCCTGAAGCTGCCGACCATCGACATCGTCGCGCGCGGCGGCGCCCAGGCCGTGCTGGCCCTGGCCCGGCGCGCGCCGGAACGGATCGGCCGGGTCGTCCTGGTCAATCCGGATCCGCACTCCGGCGCCGACGATCGCCGGCATGGGCCGCTGGGCGCCTTCAAGGAGGCCTATCTTCGCCAGCCGGAACTGATCGGAACCTTCGCCCGACTGCTGGCGGGCAGCCTGACGCGCGAGCGCCTGCACCGCATGGTCGTACAGTCGATGCGCGGCAGCCCGCCAGACGAGGCCGCAGCCGCCGATCCGGGCTTCGCCGAGGACTATTGGCGGTCGGTGCGCATGCTCGCCACCGGGCGGATCGAGGGCTATGTCAACGAGCAGGTGGCGATCGCGCGCGGCGGCAAGCCCCCGCCGGCGCCGGGCCGGCGATGGTCGGTCCTGATCGGCGCCTATGACACCATGCACGATCCCGACCATGTCGAGCGCTACTGGCGTGACGTGCTGCCCGACAGCCGGTTCGAGCGCGTCGCCGATGCGGGACGCTTCCTGGCCATGACCCATCCGGAACGGGTCGCCGAGGCGTTGCTGGCTGCGGAATAGAGGGTGGCGCTTAAGGCCGGTCGACATTCATCTGGGCGAGTACAATCCCTCTGCCTTCCTGGGCCCTGTGCCCAGGATCCATGCTCGAGGCAGGCGTGGACTCTTTGGGTCCGCGCGGCCCAACGACCGTGAACTCAGCCCCCATTCCGTTGAATCTGAACCCTGGGTCCTGGGCACAAGGCCCAGGAAGGCGGGTAAATTCTACTCGCGGCGAATGTCGAGTCCCCTACCCCAGCTCCAGCGCTCGCAGCACCGCGAACTGGTCGTAATAGGGCCGCTCGCAGACGATCCTGTCGCCGCCGGGCGGGAACTCGAAGCTGGCGGCCATGCGGATGCGGAACGGCTTGCCGGTCGGCTCGACCGTCCGCTCGCCCAGCCGCAACGGGCCCAGATGCGTGCCGGTCAGCCAGAACTCGACCAGCACCGTGTCGCCGCCGTGGGCGATGGCGATGATCTCGTTGCCCTGGTCCGGAAACGGCGTACGCGAGGCGGCGAAATAGCCGCGCACGGCGGTCTCGCCGTCGAACACGGTCCCGGCTCCGTACATCTCGTAGCGGGGGTGCTCGAAGGTGGCGATCACCGCGTCCCAGTCGTGGACGCACTCCAGGGCCATGTGGTCGCGCACCACCTGGATGCGCCGCTCGGCGAGGTCTTCCATGGCGCTCTCCTCCGCTTTTTGCGGAGCGTCGCGCTTTCGGTCTCAGAAGTCGACCGCCACGCCCTTCTTCTCCCAGTCGCCGAAGCGGGTCGGCTCGGGGCCGTCGCGGCCGCCCTTCTCGGTCGGCAGCGCCAGCGCGGCTTCGGCGGCGCGGCGGGCGGCGGCCTCTTCCAGGGCGCGGCGCGCGGCGGGGGTCAGGTCCTTGCCCGGCGCGGCGCCGGGCGGATCGTCCGGGGCCGGAAGGCTGGCCGGTGGAACTTGAAGGTCAGACATGACGAACGTTTAGCATCATCACGTTCGCGCCCGCCACTTGCCAGTGTTCAACCCTGCGCTTTAAATACCGACGTTATACCATTCGGGGGAATGACCAGATGAACACCAGCCGTTGGCCGCACGCCTTCTTCGCCGCCGCCGCGCTTTACGCCATGATCGGGGTCTCGTGGGGCCTGGCCATGAGCATCACCAAGGATCACGCGACCTATTCCGCCCATGCTCACCTGAACCTGTTGGGCTGGATCAGCATGGCCCTGATGGGGACGTTCTACGCCCTGCTAGGCCAGACGGTCGCCAACTGGATCAAGCTGACCAACTTCGTCCTGTCGAACATCGGCGTGGTCTGCATGATCAGCGGCCTCTTCATGTACCTGGGCCAGAAAGGACCCGCGTCGGTGTACGGACCGCTGCTGGCGATCGGGGCTCTGTCGGTGGTCGGCGGGTTCTTCCTGTTCGGCCTGACGGCGGTTTCCACCGCCCTGCGCCGACCTGCGGCGGCCTGATTTCGCTCAAATCGCTTGCGCTCGCCGTCGCCATTGGGCACGGCGAGGCGGTGACTCAAGAATTGAACGACGGCCTCCCCGCCCGGGAGGCCGCCCTGACCCTGATCGACGCGGCCCTGTCGCGTCGCGGCGGCATCGACGAAGCCGCCTCGGCCAACGGTTTCCGTTTCCTGGAGCCGCGCGAGCGTGCGTTCGCGCGAGCGCTGGCCATGGCCGTGCTGCGCCATCTCGGCCCGATCGACTGTGTCCTGGCGGCCAAGTTGCAGAAGGCCCCGCCCGACCGGGTCATGCACCTCCTGCGCCTCGGCGCGGCCCAGGCCTTCTATCTGGAGGTCCCGGCCTTCGCCGCCGTCGCCACCAGCGTCGAGCTGGCCGGCGCCAACAAGGCCAGCCGCCCGTTCAAGGGCCTGGTCAACGCGGTGCTGCGCGGCCTGCTGCGCGACGGCCCGCCCGGCGACGACCCCAGCCTGCTGGCCCCGCCCTGGCTCTATTCGCGCTGGACCGCCGCGTTCGGCGAGGCCACGGCCCGCGAGATCGCCGCCCAGATCGCCATCGAGCCGGCCACCGACCTGTCGCTGAAGCCCGCCGCCGACGCGGCCGCCCTCGCCGAAGCGCTGGAGGCCGAGATCCTGGACGGCGGAACCCTGCGCGTGCGCCGCAAGGGCGACGTCGCCGCCTGGCCGAACTTCGAGGACGGGACCTGGTGGGTGCAGGACGCCGCCGCCGCCATCCCCGCCCGCCTGCTGGACCTCAAGGCCGGCGACACGGTGCTGGACCTCTGCGCCGCGCCCGGCGGCAAGACCCTGCAGCTGGCCGCTGCCGGCGCCAGCGTGGTCGCCCTCGACCGCTCGGCCGCGCGCCTGAAGCGGGTCGGCGAGAACCTGGAGCGGATGAACCTCACCGCCGAGATCGTCACCGCCGACGCTGCGGCCTGGGACGACACGCGGACCTTCGACGCCATCCTGCTGGACGCGCCATGCAGCGCCACCGGCACCTTCCGCCGCCATCCCGACGTGCTGTGGGCCGCCCGCCCCGCCGACGTCGCCAGCCTGGCCGGCGTGCAGTCGCGCATCCTCGACAGCGCCGCCGACCGCCTGAAGCCCGGCGGCCGGCTGATCTATTGCGTCTGCTCGCTGGAGCCCGAGGAGGGCGAGGGCCAGGTCGAGGCCTTCCTGGCCCGCCGCAAGGACATGGCGCTGGAGCCGATCGCGCCCGGCGAAGGCGGCGCCCCGGAAGCCAGCCTGACCCCGCGCGGAACCCTGCGCCTGCTGCCCCACCAGCGCGAAGGCGGCCAGGACGGTTTCTTCGCGGCGCGGTTCCGCAAAACCTAGCTGTCATCCCGGCGAAAGCCGGGACCGCCGGAAACGCCGGCGCTTGCCGCGTTCCCGGGTCTGCGCTGCGCTTCGCCCGGGATGACAGCCTAGGCGGATGACAGATTCAGCTGGGACGGTTATCCCAGGACCATGACCGCGCCGATCATCGCCCCTTCGATCCTCGCCTCCGACTTCGCCCGCCTGGGCCAGGAGGTCGCCGCCATCGAGGCGGCCGGCGCCGACTGGGTGCATGTCGACGTGATGGACGGCCATTTCGTGCCCAACATCACCCTGGGTCCCGACATCGTCAAAGCCATCCGGCCGCACGCCAAGATCCCGTTCGACGTGCACCTGATGATCAGCCCGGCGGATCCGTACCTCGAGGCGTTCCGCGCCGCCGGGGCCGACATCATCAGCATCCACCCCGAAGCCGGCCCGCACCTGCACCGCAGCCTGAAGCGGATCCGCGAGCTGGGAGCCAAGGCCGGCGTGGTGTTCAACCCGTCGACCAGCATCGACCATGTCGAGTGGATCCTCGAGGACGTCGACCTGCTGCTGGTCATGTCGGTCAATCCCGGCTTCGGCGGCCAGAGCTTCATCCCCGGCCAGCTGCGCAAGGTCGAAGCCCTGCGCAAGCTCGTGGACAAGGCGGGTCTGGACATCATCATCGAGGTCGACGGCGGCGTCACCCCGGCCACGGCCCCGCAGTGCGTCGCCGCCGGGGCCACGGCCCTGGTCGCCGGCTCGGCGGTGTTCAAGGGCGGTCCGGACGCCTATGCCGGCAACATCCGCGCGCTGAAGGGCGGCTGACCGCACCCGATGGCCGTCAAGCGTTCCGCCAACGGCTCCAAGTTTTCCGCGCCCGTCAAGCGCGGCGACGTCCTGTGGCGGGCCATCGGCGCCGAGGTCAGCGGCCACGTCGTCCGCGAGTGGTACGGCTCGGGCCCGCATCGCCTGATCCTGGCCTTCCCCCGCCCGGAGGGCCTGGCCGCCCGGCCGCACGACCCGCGCCCGGCCGACGCCGACCATGGCAGGAAGATCCTGGCCGGGGTCATGACCCTGGACGGCGGCATCCTGCGCATCGGCCCCGACGGCGACCCGTTCGACATCGCCAGCCCCTCGCGCCGCTTCGCCGTCAGCCTGCACCGCTTCGACTGGCTGCCCGACCTGGTCGCCGCCGGCTCGGACGGGGCCCGCCGCGCCCTGCGCCTGCTGGACGACTGGCGGCGGGTGTTCGGCAAGTGGAACGGCTTCTCGTGGAGCCCCGAGTGCCTGGAGCGGCGGGTCTTCAACCTGGCCTGCGCCGCCAAGGCCCTGGCCGCCGAGGGCAGCGACGCCGAGATCGCCGACCTGACCCTGGACATCGCCCGCCAGGGCCGCCACCTGGTCGAGCTCAAGACAAGCCCCGAACGCGCCCTGGAACGGGCCGTCGCCGCCACGATCGCCGGCTGCGTCCTGGCCGGCAAGCCGGGCGAGAAGCTGATCGACAAGGGTCTGAAGGCCTTCGCCCGCCACATCGACGTCATGGTGCTGGCCGACGGCGGCCACGCCACCCGCTCGCCGGAAGCCGGCGTCGAGCTCTTGTTCGACCTGCTGACCCTCGACGACGCCCTGGGCCAGCGCGGCCGGCCTTCCCCCGAGAGCCTGTCGCGGGCCATCGACCGCCTGTCGACGGCCACCCGGTTCTTCACCCTCGGCGACGGCCATCTGGCGGCCTTCCACGGCGGCGAGGCCATCGCCCCGGCCCATATCGCCGCCGCCCTGGCCCATGACGACGCCGGCCCGCGCCCGTTGAACGCCGCCCCGCACAGCGGCTACCAGAAGATGGTCGGCGGCAGCCTCGAGGTGATCGCCGATTGCGGTCGTCCGCCCGCCGGCTCCCTCTCGGTCTCGGCCTGCGCCCAGCCGGCCGCGCTGGAGATCGTCTGCGCCAAGGATCGCCTGATCACCAGCTGCGGCTGGAGCCCCGAGGCCGCCGGCGCCCATGCCTTCCGCCTCAGCGACGCCGCCTCGACCGTCTCGGTCGGCGACGGCTCGGCCGGCCGCCCCCTCTCCGGCTTCCGGGCCCGCGCCCTCGGCGCCTGGCTGGTCGACGGCGCGACCCAGGTCGAGGCCAAGCGCCACGACGACGTCGGCGGGGTGTGGCTGGACATCGTCCACGACGGCTGGCGCCACGTCGGCCTGACCCACGCCCGCCGCCTGTTCCTGGACGCCGTCAACGACGAGCTGCGCGGCGAGGACAGCCTGACCCCGATCGCCGCCGAGCCCGGCGCGGCCGATGGCCCGCGCCGCTACCTGCCGTTCGCGGTGCGCTTCCACCTGCACCCCGAGGCCCGCGCCTCGATCGCCCGCGACGGCAAGAGCGTGCTGATCCGCGGCCCCAACAACATCGGCTGGTGGCTGCGCAACGACGCCGTCGACGTCGCCATCGCCCCCACGGCCCACTTCGACCACGGCCTGGCCCGCAAGGCCGGCCAGGTGGTGCTGAAAAGCCAGGTGCGCCCCGAGGTCGGGGCCAAGATCCGCTGGAAACTGACCCGGGCGGAGGGCTAGGCCGATGGGCTTCGATCGGAGGCCGCCGCTGGATCCCGGGCGGTCACGGCATGTGCCGGAGTTCACCGACGAAGAGGTCACGGAGGTGCTCGCGGCGTTGCGGGCGGATGCGCCGGACCTGGTTGCGGTGCTGGAGCGTCAGGCGCGGGAGCCGGGCAGCGTCGCGTCGGCGGACTATGACGACGCTTACGACCGGATGCTGACGTACCTGTTCGAGCGGGGGTACGTGCACACGCATATCGAGATGGCGGTGTTGTTTCGGGCGGTGGTGGAGAGGGTTGGCTAATTGGGGAAGAACGTCCAGTGGACACTGACCGGGCGGCGGAGCGCCTTTGCGAGGAAAGCCGATCAAAATGCAGCTGGAGTAGGCAAATCCTCTGGCACCTTCACCGCACGGTGTGGAATCAACATTTAGTGGGAATGCGTTGCGTCAAGGCATGTAATTGCTCGTTACCACTGCCTAGGCGCCGATTATTAACCAGATGTTAACCATAAAGGCAAAAGATTCTAACGAATCACGGGCGCGGAACCATTAACCGCTAGGCCGCATTATTAAATCGGGGCAAATTGCCCCCTTTTTCATTGACCATACACAGGTACCGCTTACATTTAAGGGGTTGGGGCTGCGCGGAGGATAATTATGGGTAACGTACACGCTCTGGAGGAGCTAATAGCGAAGGCTAGGGATCACAAGATGAGCCCGACCGAACGCCGAGCTCAACGTGTTAGCCTAATTATGGGTCTGCGTTCCGGGAAGTCTACACTCAGCCGGGAGAAGGTTGAGGAGCTGATGGACGAGCGCGAAGGCGCAGACGACCGCTGAAGCAAAAGCGTTCAGGTTGATAAAACAAATTAACCATGCTCACATTCAAAGCCCAGCATTCGCTGGGCTTTTTATTTGAGCGATTCGAGATGCAGGACGGAAATTGGGAGCTCATAAACGGCGACGCCGCCCACGAAATTGAATATATAAATCATAATAACACTGTCGGCGTCATTGAAGCTCTAGTCATATTATACACTACACAGGCCGGGGTTGGAAAAAACGGCTGTAACGCCTGTCCCACGCCAATTATTTTGAACGAATTACACCGCACTGCGACGCTATTCCTTCTAGCTCAGCCCGGATGTTACAGAAATAACTATAATGTTCGCGTGGCGGATGCCAGCGGCAAAGTCTCTTACACAGCTCCTCCGTGGGAGGAGGTAGAGTCCCACATGGCCCAGTTCCACCGCGATTTAGCGGAGATGTGGGAGAAATCCGACGCGATTACTGTTGCCGCGTATGCACTTTGGAAAATAAATTGGGTTCATCCCTTTAGGAATGGCAATGGCCGTAGTGCGAGAACCTTTGCATATGCGTGCTTGTGCTTGAAGTTTGGCTTTTGGCTTCCAGGTTCCGAGACGATAATCGATCTTATAATGAAAGATCGAGCACCCTACGAAGCAGCGCTCAAGCACGGCGACGATACCTTCGCTACGTCGGGGGCTGCTGACTTGGACCCTATGAAGCAATATCTGGTCGATCTTCTTACAAAGCAGCTCGATTCAATCGCCTAACGCGCTTTCGATATTTAATGAGACGTTGAGATCGACCTCCCCACGGTCGGATCCCCCCTTTCATCTCTTGGAGGCTGCAGCGTGCGGGGCTGATCAGGTCAGTCAAGGACGACGCTCCGCGTCGCCGCGCGCGGCCGCTCGGAGAGCGGTCCTTGACTGACCTGATCAGCCCCGCGATCGTCTCGCCGTGAGATGTAAGGGGGGCGCTCTTCCCGGAGGGAAGGGCTTTTGGCGGGGCGAGATCCGCCGACGCGATCCCTCTCTCATAGAGAGAGGGAGGGGCCCGCCGCGGAGCGGTGGGAGGGTGAGAGGTTTCACCGTCGGCCGGTGAAGCTCGAACCATCCCGCTCGGTGTTCATGGGGGCCGCCGTCTTTGCTCCAGCCCTGTTCTGACAGGGTGTAACCTCTCACCCTCCCACGCCGTAGGCGTGGGCCCCTCCCTCTCTCTCAGAGAGAGGGATTTCGATCGCCGCCCCTACCCCGCCCGCCGCTCATACGCCGCCCTTGCCCGGCCCGACCGGACGAACACCCTTGTGATCCGCGCATCCACCCCCTGGATCAGCGCCGCGAATTCGTCGGCGGCGTCTTCGATCTGGCCGGCGGTCAGGGCGTCGTGGAAGTCCAGCGTGACACCAAGCAGGATCTCGCGGGGGCCCAGGTGCATGCTCAGCACCTCGGTCACATTCTCGACGCGCGGGTCGCGGGCCAGGGCTTCGCGGACAGCCTGGACGACGCGGGGGGCGGCGGCCTCGCCGGTCAGCAGGCTGCGGGTCTCGTTGGCCAGGAAGACGGCGACCAGCACCAGCAGGACGCCGATCGCCACCGAGGCGGCGCCGTCGGCCCAGGCCAGGCCCGCGACCGAACCGGCCACCCCCAGGGCGGCGATGGCCAGGCCCAGCAGGGCGGCGCCGTCCTCGAGCAGCACGGCGAAGATCGACGGGTCCTTGCTGCCCTTCAGGGCGCGGAAGAACGGGATGTCGCCGCGCACGGTCTTGAACTCGCGCCAGGCCACCAGGAACGAGCCGCCCTCGAACAGGACGGCCAGGCCGATGACCAGGAAGTTGATCCAGGCGCGGTCGATCGCCTCGGGTTCCAGGATCTTGTGGACGCCCTGATAGACCGACACCGCCCCGCCCAGGGCGAAGATCATCAGCGACACCACGAACGACCAGAAATACAGCTCCATGCCGTAGCCGAACGGGTGGGTCTGGCTGGGCGGCCGACCGGCGCGGGCCAGGCCCAGCAGCAGCAGGCCCTGGTTGCCGGTGTCGACGGTGGAGTGGATGGCCTCGGTCAGCATGGCCGACGAGCCGGTCAGCAGGGCGGCGACGAACTTGGTCACGGCGATGGCCAGGTTCCCAGCCAGGGCCGCGAACACCACCTTGTGCGAACCACTGGTCTTGGGAGCCGACGCCATGGGGCGGCAACGTTGGAGGGGCGGGGGTGTTCCGTTTTCCCGAGGATGATGAGTATTCAAACCCGCCAACGCCGCAGGCCCCCACCTGACCACGCGTCGCGTGGTCGTCCGCCCCCGGAGGGGGCGGAAGGGGATTACCTTCTTCCCCCTCCGGGGGAGGAGCGCCGCAGGCGCGGAGGGGGCAAGTACGGGGATTGAGCGGGCTGTATCCCCGGCGTTCGCGAGAACGAAGCCAGCGAATTCAACAGCTTCTCACTTTTACACGCCCCTGAATGATCCGCGTTCAAAACCCCCGCACAATCATCGCTGTCCCCGTCGCAAGGGGAGGGCGCTTGGATCCGGCCCGAAGCGGCGATGGGGATAGGCTGAGCGGGGTCGCCGTTGGGTCCCCGGCTGGCTCGTCAGG
>NZ_LMDF01000009.1:0-186836 GCF_001425745.1 Caulobacter sp. Root343
CGATAGTCCTGTCGGCCTGGCGCCCAGCATCCACCGCTTCAGCAGCGTCTCCGTCCATCAACCCCTCACCCGACCCGCTTCGCGGGCCACCCTCTCCCGCAAGGGGAGAGGGGTGCGGATCTTGGAAAGTCCTTCTCACCGGAAAAGGGGCCGCCTTTCATCTCTCGGCCCTCCCCTGGCGAGGCATCAGCGCGATCATCCCCTCGGTCCTGGCCCGGACTTCTGGCGGCCCGAGGCAGCTGACCATCGCGTCGTAACCTGGCGCGCCCGGAGCGATCCGAACCGTGAAGGGCGGTGCGTGGTTGGCCGGGCAGAAGATCACGGCCTCGTCGGGGGTGGCCTCCGCCGGATCGAGGATGGCGGAGGAGCGGGTCAGCATGAACAGCGGCGGGCGCTCGTGGCCGCGCCGGCGCAGATTCGAGATCACCGCCTGCTGTGTAAGCTCGTCGAGCCCCTGTTCAATCATGTCGATGACCAGGCTGTTCGACCGGCCCTGTTCCAGGCCGACCACGAGCGCCAATAGGGCGCCGGATTCGGTCGCGCCGTCCTCGACAAGCCATGCAAGCGACGCCTCGACGCGTTCGCGCAATTCGGAATCGGCCCGCACGGCGTGCTCCGCGTCCTCGCGGCGCTCGAGACGATCGAGTCCCAGGAAGACGCCGCCGGGCAGATGCTGAGCCAGCATCCGGGCCAACCGCGTCTTGCCGCTGCCGAGCGGTCCGACGATGTAGTTGAGCGCGCGGACGCCGCGCACCTCGAACCATTCTCCGCCCCAAGGCCACGGGAGATTGAAGCCCGCGACGGCGGCGGCGGGAGCAACCGCCAGGTCAGCAAGGTCCAGCACGGCGGGCATCTCGCCCCGCGCCAGAGCGCGCCTCAGGGCGTTGATTCGCTCCAAACGTTGGCTGAGCTGACCGAACTCCAGTTCCAGCCGGGCTTGCAGGCCGCCCAGCGCGGGTTCCAGACCAGCGGCGTCGCCGCTCACGACGCGTTCCACCTGTTTGAGGCTGAAGCCCAGCGACCGCAGGGCGACGATCTCGGCGGCGCGTCGGACGTCGTCCGGTCCGTAGGCGCGCCACCCCGTGGCGGTTCTCGTCGGCCGGAGGAGACCGCGGTCCTCGTAGAGGCGAAGCGCCTTGGTGGAAATGCCGAGGTGGCGAGCGGCTTCGGACGGGCTGAGAACATCGACGGACGCACGCATGACTCACCCCGCTGTTGCTGACCGACACCTCTATGGGGCCGGCCCCAGGGGACGGGTCAAGGCGCCGGCCTAGATCTTCAGATCCGCCGTCACCGGGGCATGGTCGCTGGGCCGTTCCCACTCGCGGACGTCGTCGTGGACCCGTGAGCTGACCTTGCCGTCCAGGATCGCCGCCTCGCGCAGGCCGGGGCTGGCCAGGATGTGGTCCAGCCGCAGGCCGCGATTGGACTTGCGGAAGTCGGCGGCGCGGTAGCTCCACCACGAGAACAGCTTTTCCGGCTCGGGCGTAGCCAGGCGGGGCAGGTCGAGGAAGTTCATCGAACCCACCAGGCCTGCAAAGGCCTCAAGTTCAATGGGCGTGTGGCTGACGATCTTCGACATCTGGCGGTGGCTCCAGACGTCGTTCTCGCCCGGCGCGACGTTCAGGTCGCCGGTGACGATCAGCGGGGCCTTGGGATCACGCTTCTTCAGCGCGGCGGTCAGGGTCTCGTAGAAGTCCAGCTTGTGGTCGAACTTCGGATTGGTCGCCCGGTCGGGCACGTCGCCGCCGGCCGGGATGTAGAAGTTCTGGATGTCGACCCCGGCCACCTTGACCGCGACGCAGCGGGCATGGCCCTCGCGGCAATTCATCAGGGTCGGGACGTCCTCGAACGGCAGGCGCGAGGCGATGGCCACCCCGTGCCAGCCCTTCTGACCGGCGATCTTGACGTGCGGCAGGCCCATGGCCTCGAACGCCTCGCGCGGGAACTCGCCCTCCTGGCACTTGATTTCCTGCAGGCACAGGACGTCCGGGGCCTGCTCGTCGACGAAACGGGCGGCCTGCTCGGCGCGGAGGCGGACGGAATTGACGTTCCAGGTGGCGATACGGAGGCGCATGGCTTGGCTCTAGCCTGGAAAACTGGAGCGACCAAGAAAAACGCCCGAGCGCATCGTTGCGCCCCGAGCCGACCCGTAGGGTTGGCGACCAAGAAAAACGCCCAGGCGCATCGTTGCGCCTGGGCGAAAGTCTAGTCTCTCATGCCGCCACCGGGAGGGGATAGGATCCGGCACGGTTCGCGAAGAGCGGGTCGGTCGCTCATCGCCATGCGTGTTAAATATGCCACGTCAAAACTTTAAGTCAACCCCGAAGTCGGTTGATTCTTGCCTGTTGTGGTAATGTCACAATCGTTAAGCGCTAGGGCTTGCCGACCTTGCGGCGCGGGTCGGTCAGCACGAACAGCTTCGGATCCAGGCCCGAGGTCTCGGCGAAATCGCTGAGCCGCACGCGGATCTGGCCGCCCTTGATGTCGGTGACGGTCCAGCCCATCAGGGCGACTGGGGCGTTGGAGAAGTCCAGCGAGATCCGCCCCAGCGCCTGGCGCTTGGCGTCCTGGGCCACGATCGTGAAGCCGTCGGCCAGCGGGCGGATGTCGGTGATGACCACGCCGCGGTCCAGGCGGACCTCGCGGGCCAGCAGCAGGTTCAGCGGCGTCTTGCTGAGCGGATAGCTCTCATAGGTCTTCAGCCGGCTGTCGAAGATGTTGACATTGTTGCCGTTGCTCACGACCAGCAGGCCGGCCGGCGGGTCGTAGGCGAACCGCGCCTTGCCCGGCCGCTGCAGGTAGAAGGTCCCCTGCGTCTGGGTCCCGCGCGCGTCGGTCTGCACGAAGCGGCCCTTGGCCGAGGACAGGCCCTGGATATAGGCGGTGGCCTTGTCCAGCAGGACTTGCTGCTCGGCGGTCAGCTTGGCCGGGACCGGCGCGGTCTGGGCCAGCACCGGCGAAGCGATGGCGGCGGCCAGGCCGGCCGCCAGCAGGATACGGCGTGTGGTCTTGCTCATACGGACTCCTTAGCGCCAACCTTCGCCCGCGCGAAGGCCGCCGCGCGGCCATTTTCCGGCGCTCCGATGAAGCGCCGTTCAGGTTGGAGCGTCAGGAACGCCGAAGCTAGGTCAAGGTTGCCCTACAGCGCCGGCGGTGGCGGGGCCAGGATCTCGCGCTTGCCGGCGTGGTTGGCGGCGCCGACGACGCCTTCCTTCTCCATCCGCTCCATCAGCGAGGCGGCGCGGTTGTAGCCGATCTGCAGGCGACGCTGGATGTAGCTGGTCGAGGCCTTGCGGTCGCGGGTGACCACGGCCACGGCGTGGTCGTAGAGGTCGTTGGACCCGCCCTCGCCGGCGAAGGCGCCCTCGATGGCCTCTTCCTGCTCCTCGTCGCCGCCGGCCGTGACCTCCTCCAGGTACTGGGGGATGCCCTGGTCGCGCAGGAACTTGGCGACCTGCTCGACCTCGCCGTCGGAGACGAACGGACCATGCAGGCGGGTGATGCGGCCGCCGCCGGCCATGTACAGCATGTCGCCCTGGCCCAGCAGCTGCTCGGCGCCCTGCTCGCCCAGGATGGTGCGGGCGTCGATCTTGCTGGTGACCTGGAAGCTGATCCGGGTCGGGAAGTTGGCCTTGATGGTGCCGGTGATCACGTCGACCGACGGGCGCTGGGTGGCCATGATCAGGTGGATGCCGGCGGCGCGGGCCATCTGGGCCAGACGCTGCACGGCGCCTTCGATGTCCTTGCCGGCCACCATCATCAGGTCGGCGACCTCGTCGATGACCACGACCAGATAGGGCATGGCCTCGGGGCGGATCTGCTCGGTCTCGTAGATCGGGCGGCCGGCGTCGTCGAAGCCGGTCTGTACGGTGCGCTCGAAGTGCTCGCCCTTCTCCAGCGCCTCGTTGGCCTTCTCGTTGTAGCCGCCGATGTTGCGCACGCCGATCTTGGACATCCGGCGATAGCGGTCCTCCATCTCGCGGACGGTCCACTTCAGGGCCACGACGGCCTTCTTCGGATCGGTCACGACGGGGGCCAGCAGGTGCGGGATGCCGTCATAGACCGACAGTTCCAGCATCTTCGGGTCGATCATGATGAAGCGGCACTTCTCGGGCGGCAGCTTGTACAGGATCGACAGGATCATGGCGTTGACGCCGACCGACTTGCCCGAGCCGGTGGTGCCGGCGATCAGCAGGTGGGGCATCTTGGCCAGGTCGGCGATATAAGGCTCGCCGCCGATGGTCTCGCCCAAGGCCATGGGCAGGATCTGGCTGGCCTTCTCGTAGTCCGAGCTGGACAGCAGGTCGCGCAGATAGACGGTCTCGCGGCGCGAATTGGGCATTTCGATGCCGATGGCGTTGCGGCCCTGAGCCACGGCGACGCGGCACGAGATCACGCTCATCGAGCGGGCGATGTCGTCGGCCAGGGCCACGACCCGGGCGGTCTTGACGCCCGGGGCCGGCACTAGCTCGTACATGGTGACCACCGGGCCGGGGCGGATCTGGTCGATCTGGCCCTTGACCCCGAACTCGGCCAGCACGCTTTCCAGCAGGCGAGCGTTCTGGCGCAGGGCGCCGGCGTCGACTTCCGACGAGCGCGGCTTGGACTTGGCCAGCATGGCCAGCTCGGGCAGCTGGAAGCCGCCCTGGTCGTCGAAGTCGAAGG
The DNA here is from genome assembly GCF_001425745.1 of Caulobacter sp. Root343. Lineage (GTDB taxonomy): Bacteria > Pseudomonadota > Alphaproteobacteria > Caulobacterales > Caulobacteraceae > Caulobacter. The sequence continues at coordinate 4,669 of NZ_LMDF01000009.1, forward strand.
CCTTCTGCTGCTCCCGCTGCTCGCGGCCGGATTCCTTGGGCACGGTCTTGGGCTTGGCGATCGCCATCGGGCGGGCGTCCAGCGAATCCTCGAACGCGTCTTCCTCGTCCTGGACCGTCGGCGGCGGGGTATAGGCCCGTTCGTTGGAGATCGGGGTGGGAGCGGCGACGACCGCGTCGTCCTCGGCTTCCAGCGGCGGCAGGCGGCCGGGGCGCTTGGCGGGGGCTTCGGCCTTGTCCTTCTTGGCGCGGACCGGCTTGACCGCGGCGACGGGCTCGGGCTCCGGACGGGCGCGCGGCTGCAGGGCGTTGCTGACGGCGGCGTGGAGAGCGTCGGGGTCGACCTGGCGCACGCCAATCGCGAAGCCGAGGGCGACGATGGCGGCGATGCCGAACAAGACGGCGGCGATCACGGTCGCGCCGGGAATGTGGGCGTAGCGCAGGACGCCGGCGACCATGTGCAGCAGGGCGTCGCCCCAGAAACCGCCCAGGCCCTTTTCCAGCTGCCAGATGGCCGGCGGCGGCGGCGCGGCCAGGGTGGCGGACAGGGCCAGCAGGCCCAGGGCCCCGACGACGGCCCGCTGGCGCAGGTCCTTGCGCTCGGCGTCCGGGTCGGCCTGGGCCACGCGGGTGACGCCGAACACCAGCATCAGCAATGCAATCCCCCAGGCCGCCAGGCCGACGGACTGCATGAGCAGGTCGGCGACCGCCGCGCCCGGGCCGCCCAGGGCGTTGCGGGCCGGCTCGCCGGTGGCGGCGTTCAGGCTGGGGTCGGTGGCGTTGTAGGTGGCGATGGCCAACAGCAGGATGGCCCCGACGACGGTGACGATCCCGCCCCGGAACCGGGCCGTCCAGGGCTGGACCCAGCCATAACGGAACGCGTCCCAGAGGAGCTCCGTCGTGGATCGCCGCGCGGCTCGCGCCATGAAAGTCTCCGAACTCAACTCGTCTCGCGACCCGCCAGAATGGGTCGAACCGCGATGTTGTGCCCGAAGAGCGTTAAGAGGCGTTTACGGCGTTCGTCAGGAAATGATTCACAACGTCGCGGGTTTTTCTCAAAATCCCGCCAAACCCAAATCCCGCCTCCCTAGGCCTTGTGCCTAGGGCCCAGCGTTCAGCCCGCTTCGTGTGGGGTCATCGCGCGTCCACGCCGACGGGAACACCTAATTGTCACCGAGCCTGGCCGGACCATGGGTCCTCGCCACAAGGGCGAGGAAGGCAAAATTACTTGGTCAACAATCGGTCGAGGTGGTGGCCTAAGCCGCGTCGAACGCCACCGGGCCGCCCCAGAATCCTTGCACCAGGCCGTTCTGCGGACCCGGCGTGCCGGTGGTCAGGAACACGCGCTCGCCGCCCGTCCCGGCGTCGTATTCCGGATGGCGCTCCAGATAGAGCTCCAGCGCGTCGGCGGTCGAGGCCGGCTGCTGGATCAGCGGGGTGCCGGCCGGTAGGGCGGCGCGGAAGATGTCGGCGATGATCTCGTAGTGGGTGCAGCCCAGCACCACGCGGTCGGGGAAGCGGCCGATGCGGGTCTTCAGGGCCAGGACATGGCTTTCGACCGCCTTGGCCAGCTCGACGACGCTGGCGTCCTGCTCGATCAGCGGCACCAGCTCCGGACAGGGCTCGGAGAACACCGCCAGGTCCTGCTTGCGCTTGTCGATCTCGATTTCGTAGACGCGCGAGCGCACCGTGGCCGGGGTGGCGAACACGCCCAGCACGTCCAGCTGCTCGACCTTCTCGCCGCGCCGCTCGGCCTCGTGCTCCCATGGCAGGCCGGTGGCCTTCTCGATGGTCGGCACGATGATGCCCAGGATGTTGACCGGCCGGCCCAGCTGTTTGCGATAGCCGGGCAGCCAGGTCTGCTGCAAGCGGCGCAGGGCGATGGCCGAGGCGGTGTTGCAGGCCAGGACCACCAGGCTGGCGCCGCGCGCGAACAGGCGCTCGCAGCCGGCCTTGGTCAGGTCGACGATGTCCTCGCCGGTCCGCACGCCGTACGGTGCGTTGGCCTGGTCGGCCAGATAGGTGAAGTCCGCCTGCGGCAGACGCTGCACGAGGGCGCGGTGGACCGTGAGGCCGCCGACGCCGGAGTCGAAGACGCCGATCATGCCGTCAGCTGTAGCCGCCAAATCTTGCGTCGTCCACGCGGGACCAAAGGTTACGGTCCTGTCATGTGACGGCCCCGGAACCATGCCCTAGGGTCCCTGCAAATCTTCACCGGAGACACTCCGTGCAACGTCGTACGTTCCTAGCTTCGGCCGCCGCCACCGGCGCCGTCGTCGCCCTCAATCCGAGCTTGTCCATGGCCCAAGGCAATAATCCCCTGACCCAGAAGTGGACCGGCCCCTATGGCGGCCTGCCCGCCTTCGACAAGGTCAAGGTCGCCGACTTCAAGCCGGCGCTCGAGGCGGCCATGGCCAAGAACCTGGCCGAGATCGACGCGATCACCGGCAACAAGGCCGCGCCGACCTTCGACAACACCATCGCGGCGCTGGAAGATTCCGGCCGCACGCTGGGTGACGTCCAGACCTACTACAACATCTGGAGCGGCAATATGAGCTCGCCGGAGTTCCAGGCGGTCGAGGCCGAGATGGACCCCAAGCTCTCGGCCCACAACGACAAGATCACCCAGAACGCCGCCCTCTTCGCCCGTATCGAGAAGGTCTACACTTCGCCGGACAAGGCCAAGCTGACGCCCGAGCAGCAGCGAGTGCTGTGGATCTACTACACCAACTTCGTGCGGGCCGGCGCCAAGCTGGACCCGGCCGCCAAGGCCCGGGTCGGGGCGATCAACACCGAGCTGGCCGGCCTGTTCACCAAGTTCAGCCAGAACCTGCTGGCCGACGAGAACACCTGGATCGAGCTGTCGGACGCCGACCTGGCCGGCCTGCCCGACGGCCTGAAGGCCGCCGCCGCCTCCAACGCCGCGGCGCGCAACCTTCCGGGCAAGTTCGTGGTGGTCAACACCCGCTCCAGCGTCGATCCCTTCCTGACCGAGTCCCCGGTCCGCGCCGCCCGCGAGAAGGTCTGGCGCGCCTTCGTCAACCGCGGCGACAACGGCGGGGCGACCGACAACAACGCGATCATCGCCAAGATCCTGAAGCTGCGCGTCGAGCGGGCCAAGCTGCTGGGCTACAAGACCCACGCCCACTGGCGTCTCGAGAATTCCATGGCCAAGACGCCCGAGAACGCCATGGGCTTGATGGAGGCGGTCTGGAAGCCGGCCATCGCCCAGGTCGCCATCGACGTCGCCGACATGCAGGCGATCATCGACAAGGAGGGGGGCGGCTTCAAGCTGGAGCCCTGGGACTACCGGTACTACGCCGAGAAGGTCCGCAAGGCGAAGTACGACCTCGATATGAACGAGGTGAAGCCCTACCTGCAGCTGGACAAGCTGCGCGAGGGCATGTTCTGGGCCGCCGGCCAGCTGTACGGTTTCGAGTTCAAGAAGCTGTCGGGCATCCCCGTCTATCACGAGGACATCACCGTCTATGAGGTGACGCGGGCCGGCAAGCACGTGGGCCTGTGGTACTTCGACCCCTATGCCCGCCCCGGCAAGCGCTCGGGCGCTTGGATGAACGCCTACCGCACTCAGGAGCGGTTCAAGGGCGAGGTCACCACGCTGGTGTCTAACAATTCCAACTTCATCAAGGGCAAGCCCGGCGAGCCGCTGCTGATCTCGTGGGACGACGGGACCACCCTGTTCCACGAGTTCGGCCACGCCCTGCACGGCCTGAACGCCAACGCCACCTATCCGACGGTGTCGGGCACCAACGTGGCCCGCGATTATGTCGAGTTCCCCAGCCAGCTGAACGAGCACTGGCTGCCGACGAAGGAGGTGCTGAATCAGTTCGCCCTGCACTACCAGACCGGCAAGCCGATCCCGCAGGCCCTGGTCGACAAGATCGAGGCGGCCGGCAAGTTCGGCCAAGGCTTCGGCACGACCGAATATCTGGCCAGCGCCCTGATCGACATGAAGCTGCACCTGGCCGGCGACGTCGACATCGACCCCGACAAGTTCGAGCGCGAGGAGTTGGCCAAGCTGAACATGCCCAAGGAGATCGTCATGCGGCACCGCACGCCGCAGTTCGGTCACGTGTTCTCGGGCGACGGCTATTCGGCCGGCTACTACAGCTATCTGTGGGCCGACACCCTGACCGCCGACGTCGCCGAGGCCTTCCAGGAGGCGCCGGGCGGCTTCTACGACAAGCCGACCGCCAAGCGGCTGTATGAGACCATCATGTCCAAGGGCAACGCGGTCGATCCCGTCGACCAGTTCCGCGCCTTCCGCGGCCGCGACGTGAAGATCGGCGCCCTGATGCGGCATCGGGGCTTCCCGGTCCCGCCGGGGGCTTGATCTGCTTCCCCTCTCCCCTTGCGGGAGAGGGTGGCCGAAGGCCGGGTGAGGGGTTGAAGACAGGATCCGCCGCGACAGCCTGACCGCCGTCGCGGCGGATTTCATTGTGCGACCCCTCATCCGTCGCCTAGCGGCGACACCTTCTCCCGCAAGGGGAGAAGGGCTAAATGGGCTCAGGGGCTGAAGGAGTATCCATGGTCGCGTCGAAGCTCGTTCCTCTGGCCCTTTCACTGGTCCTTGCGGCCCCTGCTCTCGCCCAAACGACTCCGCCCCCGCCGCCGGTGGTGAACCTCGGCCAGGCTCCGGCCCAGGACGAGAGCGCGGTGGTCGCCGAGCTGACCATCGTCGCCAAGCCGCCCGGCCCCGCCGTCTGGCTGGTCGAGAAGGACGGTGCCAAGCTCTACATCCTCGGCTCGGCCCCGCCCCTGCCCCACCAGCTGAAGTGGGAAAGCCCTCGGCTGAACAAGGCGCTGGACAGGGCCAGCCTGGTGCTGGTCCCACCCCAGGCCTCGGTCGGCGTCACCCAGATCGCCGGCTTCATCTTCAAGTTCGGCGGCGGCCTGCGCCAGCCGGTGGGCAAGAACCTGGAAGACCAGCTGCCGCCCGACCTGAAGGCGCGGTTCGTCGAGTCGCGCACCCAGGCCCGCAAAGGCGCCGGCGAGTACAAGAACTGGAAACCGGCCGTGGCGGGGTTCCTGCTGCTGTCGGACTTCCGGCAGGCGGCCGGCCTTTCCGAAGCCAAGCCGGTCAGCACGATCGAGCGGATGGCCAAGGCTCGCAAGCTGAAGGTCAAGGCCGTGGGCCAATACCGGATGAGCGCGGTGACCACGATCGCCTCCAAGCTCTCGGAGGAGGACCAGCTCTACTGCCTGCGCGTGGCGCTGGACGAGATCGCCTATGACGGCGCGCACTCGACCACGATCGGCCGCGACTGGGCCGAGGGCGACTTGGGCTCGGTCCGCGCCCGCTACCGGGCCAGCGGCGCCCAGCGCTGCCTGCTGCGCGCCCCCGGCGGCCCGGCCCTGCTGGAGAAAGGGATCGGCCAGACGACCGACGCCATGACCGAGGCCCTGAAGCGGCCCGGCGTCACCGTGGCGGTGGTCGACCTGGGCTTCCTGCTGCCGGCCAACGGCGTGCTGGATCGACTGAAGGCCGGCGGCGCGACGGTGAGCTCGCCGATCGAATAGGGCCCGGTTCTTGACGGCCTCCTCCCCTGCCCTCAGCGTCGGCGCCAGGTTCGGGAGGGAGATGACCATGAAGACGATGAGCGCCGTGGGGATCGCGGTGGCCGCCGTGGCGCTGCTGGCGGCTGGCGGGGCGCGCGCCGAGGTGATCGACGCCCAGGCCAACGGCTTCGAGGTCAGGCATGAGGTGGTGGTGACCGCCCCGGCCAGCGCCATCTGGGCGACCCTGGTGCAGCCGTCGAAATGGTGGACGCCGGCCCACACCTGGTCGGGCTCCGCCGCCAACCTGTCGCTGGGCGCGGCCTCGGGCGGCTGTTTCTGCGAGCGGCTGCCCAATGGCGGCTCGGTGTTGCATATGACCACTGTCTACGCCGCGCCGGGCGCGAGGCTGGTGCTGTCGGGGGCGCTGGGTCCTTTGCAGACCTCGGGCGCGAGCGGCGCCCTCACCGTCCTGCTCGCCGAGAAGGACGGCCGTACGACGGTGACCGTCACCTACGACGTCGGCGGCTATTTCAAGGGCGGCCTGGACAAGATCGCGGGGGCCGTGGACGGGGTGATTGGCCAGCAGGTCGCCGGGCTGAAGGCGGCGGTTGAGGGGGCTACGAAATAGACTGTCATCCCGGCCAAGCGCCTTAGCGCGCCGAGCCGGGATCGCCGGAAGCGCCGAGCTTGTCGCGGTCCCGGCTCTCCGCTTCGCTACGGCCGGGATGACAGTAAGATGCGAAAACGCCCGCGAACCTTTCGGCGTCGCGGGCGCTCTTGCGGCTAGGTCCCGGCTTCCGCGGGATGTCGTTATTTTCACCCCGCTTCGGCCAGGCCCTCGTCCGAGGCGCCCAGCAAGGCCATCTGCAGGCGCGAGCGGTCGCGGCGGGCCGCTTCCAGGGCGCCTTCGGCCAGGGCGGCCTCCGAGGTGAGGCGTTCGATCGTGGCCTGCAGCTCGGCGACCTTGTCCTCGTGTTCGCGGCGCAGCTGATCCTGGGCTTCCTGCATGGCGTCGAGACGGGTGCGCAGCTGCTGGGCCCGTTCCTCGGCGCGCTTCATGGCCTTTTCCTGGGCCACGGCGTTCTTGGCCAGTTGGTCGGCGCGTTCGATGGCGGTGGCGCGGGCGGTGTCGACGCCGGCGTGGCGTTGACGCAGGCCGTCCGAGTCTTCCTCCAGCGTGCGGATCCGGTCGAGGGCGCGTTCCAGGGCGACATTGAGGTCGCCGGCGCGGCGTTCGACGGCCTTCTGGTGGGCGCTGGACTCGGCCAGACGGGCCGAGATCTGGCCGTTCATCTCTTCCAGCTTGTCGGCACGGCCGGTGGCGGTCTCCAGGCGGGTCTGCAGGGCCGAGATCTCGGCGCGGGCGGCCTCGACCTGGCTTTCCAGGCCGCGGATGACGCGACCGCTGTCGGTCTGGTGGGCCGCGAGGGCATTCTCGATCGCCTGGACGCGGGCGCGTTCGCCGGCCAACTGGGCTTCGAGATCGGTCTCGATGCGCGACAGGCGGGCAACGTCCAGGCCGGCCTGGTCGACGCGCTTCTTCAGGGTCGCGGTTTCTTCACCCAGCAGGGCGTTGTCCTGGTTGGCGCGGGCCAGCGCCGCCTCGGCGTCGCCGCGACGGCTGTCGATGTCTTGCGCTTGAACGCGCAGGCTCTCGACGTCCTGAACCAGGTGCTCGATGCGGGCGGTGGCGTCGCGCAGCGAGGCGTCGAGGCTGGAGACCTTCAGATCCGACTGCAGCAGGGCGTTGCGCAGGCGGTCGATTTCGAGGGCGTTGTCTTCGAGCGCGGCGTCCTGGGTCTGGCGACGGGCGTCGGATTCGCCGAGGGCGGTTTCGGCGGCGGCCAGGCGCGCGGACACTTCGCGCTCCTCGGCCTGGATCTGGGCGATGACCCGTTGAGCCTGGTCGAAATTGGCGCGCAGGGCGATCAGTTCGGAGTGCTCGCTGCGGCGGGCCTCGAACTCCTGGGCGACCGGGCCGCGGATCTCGGCGATCAGCGGCTCGATGGCCTTCAGGTGCTCCATGACCCGGCCGATGCTGTCGAGACCGCCGTGGATGGTCTCGTAGCGCTGGCCGATCGCCTGGGTGGACTCGATCTGGTGTTGCACGGTCTCGATCCGGGTTTCCTCACCCAGAACGGTCGGCTTGCCGTTCTTGTTCTCGCGAGAATTCTTCGACAGCAGTCTCATCTAGCCCACCTTCGCCCCATGCGAGCCCGCCGCGTCCTCAAGAACGCCTTGCGGAAACCGCGAATCTCTTACCCAGAGGTTAACAACTTAGTTTACGGACAAGATGAATGTCGAGGGGCGCACGCCGTGACCGGACGTCGCGGACTGGTCTCAAACGCCCGAAAACTGGGGACGATCCAAGCTTTCGATCGCCAGCACCCGGGCGACGGCGTTCACGACCGCCGCGATACGGAGGGCGGCCTGCACCTGGACCGGTTGAACGCCCCGTGCGCGCAACGCCGCCTCGTGGTCGTCCAGACACGCGCCGCACCCGTTGATCGCCGACACCGCCACACACCAGAGCTCGTAGTCGACCGTGTCGACACGAGGATGATGCGCCAGCCGGTTCATGCGCAGGCGTGACGGCAAGGCCTTGTATTCCGGGGCTTCCATCAGGTGCAGGGCGCGGAAATAGACGTTGTTCATGGCCATGATCGCGGCCGCCGTCTTGGCCGCGTCGAAGGCCTCGGAGGACAGGCCGGCCTCGCGAGCCGCGACATTGATCGCCGCCAAAGTTTCCGGTTCGCCGACCGCGCAGGCGCTGGCGACGAAGCAGCCCCACTTGGCCTGGTCCGACAGCAGCGTCTCTTCGGCCAGGACCGAAAGATTGGTCCCGATGTCCTTGGCGTAGGCGGGCAGCTGGGCGCGCAGGGCCGCGATCGGCATGGAAAGGCTCCGTCCGTGGACCTGCGGCTTAGCATCGGGAGGCGCGTTCGTCCCGGTCCGCGCCGTGGGGAGGGGGAGACGCGGGCGGACCGGGACTGGGCTGGACGTCCGGCGGCGGTGGGGGAGAACGCCGGAACATCACCGTGCGATTTGAGTACGCTTCGCCGCCCCAGCGATCCAATCGATAGTTTTTTGCTTCTCGATAGATCGGCCCTATATAGCGGCCATGATCCTCCCGACCCTCCGCCAGCTGCAGTACCTGAAGCTCCTGTCCGAGCACGGCTCGTTCAGCCGCGCCGCCGACAGCGCCTTCGTCACCCAGCCGACCCTGTCGGCCGGCATCCAGGAGCTGGAGAAGATCCTGGGCGCGCCGGTTGTCGATCGGGCCCGTTCGGGCGTGATCCTGACCGCCGCCGGCCAGGAGGCGGTGCGGCGGGCCGAGGACATCCTGACCCGGACCGAGGATCTGGTGCAGGCCGCGCGGGGCGCGGGCCAGCCGCTGGCCGGCCGTTTCCGCCTGGGCGTGATCCCGACGGTGGCCCCCTATCTGCTGCCGCGCGCCCTGCCCGTGCTGCGCGACCGCTTTCCGAAGCTGAAGCTGTTCCTGCGCGAGGACCTGACCCAGCGCCTGATCGCGGCCTTGAAGAGCGGCGCCCTGGATGCGGCCCTGATCGCCCTGCCCTACGACATGAGCGGTCTGGACTGGGCCCATGTCGAGGATGACGAACTGCTGGCCGCCGCCCCGGCCAATCACCCGATGGCGGCCTCGACGCGGGTGGATCCCGATAGCCTGCGTGGCGAGGACCTGATCCTGCTGGAGGACGGCCATTGCCTGCGCGACCACGCCCTGGCCGCCTGCGGGCTGGAGCCGCCCAAGGGCGTCGGCGAGGAGGAGAGCTTCGCGGCCACGTCCCTGCCGACCCTGGTGCAGATGATCGGCTCGGGCCTGGGCGTCTCGTTCCTGCCGGCCATGGCGATCGAGGCGGGGCTGACCGACAAGACCGCGATCACCATCCGGCCGCTGGCCGCCGAGCATCCCAGCCGTGAGATCGTCGTGGCCTGGCGCGCGGGGTCCAGTCGCGGCGTCGAGGGCAAGCTGCTGGCGGAAACGCTGAGAGAGGCGGCTTAGGGTTTTGGGCTTCAACTCAAGGGCCCAAAAAAGCTCGCCTTCCTAGGCCTTGCGCCTAGGACCCATCGTGCAGCCGCGGAAACGTTGGACGGGCGCTCGCCCACGCTGGCGGCGGTTCTTCCGACAAGTCGCGTCCAGCCGATCCATGGGTCCTAGGCACGAGGCCTAGGAAGGCGGAGTTTTGGAATACGGCTTGGGGCTGTCCGCAGATCCGCTACCGCCCCAGCTTGGTCCGCGCGGCGATCTCGACCTTGTCGAGGCCCTTCAGGGTGTCGTTCGCCGATTCCAGCATCCGGTTGAAGGTCCGCAGGTCGGTGGTGTCGATCTTGCGGATGGCCTTCTCGCGCGACCATTCCAGGCCGATCAGCTGGCCCAGGCGGCAGGCCTTGGGCAGGACGGCGGCGCGCTCGGCCGCGCCGCCCTTGACCTCGAGCTTGCCGACGACGTCGTTCCAGTTCGGCGAGCCGGGGATGCACAGGGGCAGGTGATCGCAGGTCCCGGTCCAGAACCGCCGGTACCAGCGCTCGTGCTCGGGCGTGTCGTAGCGGTTGGGCGCAACGCCCACCAGGCTCTGGCAGTCGGCGCGGACATAGGACTGGGCCTGGGCGCTTTCCGCCACGAAAAGGCTCGCCGCCAGCAGCGCGGCCGCCGCGATCCTAGACCGCATGAGAGATCGGCCCCTCGGCGCGGCCCTCCACGAACTGGCGGACATAGGGATTGTCGGTCGTGCGCAGCTCGGCGGCCGGGCCGCGCCAGATGATCTTGCCGTCGTGCAGCATGGCGATCTCGTCGCCGATCGTCTGGGCCGAGGCCAGGTCGTGGGTGATCGACACGGCGGTCGAGCCCAGGCGACGCACCTGGTCGGAGATCAGCTGGTTGATCGCCGCGGCCGTGATCGGGTCCAGGCCCGTGGTCGGCTCGTCGAAGAACAGGATCTCCGGACGGGCGACGACGGCGCGGGCCAGGCCGGCGCGCTTCTGCATGCCGCCCGACAGCTCCGAGGGGAAGCGGTCGGCCACGGCCGGCGCCAGGCGCACCTGGTCCAGAGCCTCGATCGCCCGCTCGCGAGCTTCCTTGCGTGGCACGCCGTCGGCGTTGATCAGGCGGAAGGCGACGTTTTCCCAAACCGTCAGGCTGTCGAACAGGGCCGCGCCCTGGAACAGCACGCCGATCCGCGAGAACAGCTTGCGGCGCGCGCCTTCCGACAGGCCGACGACATTCTTGCCGTCCAGCTCGATCTTGCCGGCCTCGGGGCGCATCAGGCCCAGGGCGGTCTTGATGGTCACCGACTTGCCCTGGCCCGAGCCGCCGATGATCACCAGCGACTTGCCCGGCGCGACCGACAGGTCGAGCCCGTCCAGGACCGCGCGGCCGTCGAAGCGCTTGGTGACGCCCTTCCAAGCGAGTTTGGGAACGGCGTCGGTCATTGGGCCGCGTGGGTGAAGAAGGTGGTCAGGAGATAGTCGGAGGCGAAGATCAGGATCGCCGACGAGACCACCGCGTGCGTGGTGGCCCGGCCGACGCCGCGCGCGCCGCCCGAGGCGTTGTAGCCATGGTAGCAGCCCATCAAGGCCACGATGAAGCCGAACACCGCCGCCTTGATTAGGCCGGAGACGACGTCCCAGGCCTGCAGGAAGTCGAGGGTGTTGCGGACATAGACGGTCGGGTTGAACTCCAGCACCCGCGTGGCCACCAGCCAGCCGCCGGCCACGCCGATGGTGTCGGCGACGGCGGTCAGCAGCGGCAGCATCAGCACGCCGGCCAGCAAGCGCGGGCCCACGAGGTAACGGAACGGGTCCGTCGACAGGGTGCGCATGGCGTCGATCTGCTCGGTGGCGCGCATGGCCCCGATCTCGGCGGCGATGGCGGCCGAGACCCGTCCGGCCAGCATCAGGGCGGCCAGCACCGGCCCCAGCTCGCGGGTGATGCCCAGGGCCACGATCTGCGGCATCACCTGCTCGGCGTTGAAGCGCCCGCCGCCAGTGAAGATGTTCAGGGCCAGAGCCGCGCCGGTGAAGATGGCGGTCAGGCCCACCACCGGCAGCGAGAAGAAGCCGATGGCCACGATCTGGCGCCACAGCTGGCTCAGGAACCAGGGCGGGGTCAGGGCGGCGACGACGCCGCGCACGGCGAACACGCCCACCGACCCAACCATGCGGACGGCGGCCAGGGTCGAGCGACCCAGGACCTGAAGAGGGTTGGCGACCCGCCGGGCCGCCTCGGCCTCGGCCATGTCAGTAGCTCTCGGCCGGCTGCGTGGCCGGATTGGCCGGCGCGGGGGGCGAGGAGGCAGCCGCATCGCTCGAACCGCCGCCTTGGGGACGGATCACCGAGCCGATCAGGCCGAAGATGTCGACCGCGCCTTGGGTGTTCTCGATCTCGCCGCCCGGCTTGAGGTCGTCCAGCGAAGCGCCCGGGGCGATGGCGATGTGGGCGCCGCCCAGCAGGCCGTCGCTGGTGATCTTGGCGGTGGAATCGGCCGGCAGTTTGACGGTCGGGTCGATGCTCAGCTTGGCCACGGCCAGATAGGTCTTGGGCTCCAGGGTAACCTGCGAGACGGCGCCGACCTTGACGCCGGCCACGGTGACCGCGGCCCCGGGGGCCAGCGAGCCGGCCTCGCCGAACTTGGCGCTGATCTCGTAGTCGCCGCGCTTCATGGCCACGCCGCCCACGCTCAGCGAATAGGTCAGGAACCCCGCCGCCAGGGCGAGGACGACGACGCCCATGGCCGTCTCGGCCCATTGTTCGCGCAAGGTCATATCCCCTTTGAGTCTAGAGCCCCGGATCGCCTAGCGGCGACCCGAAGATCCCGAACCGTTCTTCTGGAGCTGATTGATCAGCACGTCGATGTTGCCGCCGGCGTTGTCGATCGTCGAGACGAAGTCCTGCTGCTGGGTGATGGCCAGCCAGATGCCCTTGAACTGCACGTCGACCACCTTCCAGTTTTGGCCGCCGCCCAGCACGCGCCAGGAGACCGGCAGGGGCTGGGTGATCTGGCCGCCGGAGATGACGGTGTTGACGATCACGTCGCCCGGCTTGCGGACGACCGAACCGGTCACCTTCAGCTGCTCGCCGCGATAGTCGTCGATGCGGCTCTGATAGACGTTTTCGGCATAGGTGCGGAAGACCGTCGCGAAGCGGGCCTTCTGATCCGGGGTGATGGTGCGGGCGTACTTGCCCAGCACGAAGTTGGTGACGCGCGGCACGTCGGCCAGCTCGTCCACCGCCTGGTGGAAGACCTGCTTCTTCTGCGCGTCGCTCATGCCCTTGTTGGCCAGGATGGTGACAACGCGCTGGGCCTTGGTCTGGACGAAGGCTTCGGCGCCCGGATCGCGAGCCTGGGCCGCGGCGAGGGCGGGGCTGGTGACGGCGAGGGCCGCGGCCCCGAAGAACGTCAAAAGCGCGGCGTTGGCGCCGCGCCGGGTGAAGGGGGTGTTTTTCATGGTCTTACCGGGGGAGGTCATGGTTTGCGGGCCGCCGCCTTGGCGGGAGTCGGGGCAGCGGGCGGCGTGTCGAAATCGGGCAGCTCTTGGGCCTCGCCGGTCGCCTCGCGAATGAAGGCCTCGCGGTACTGGCTGTAGGCCGAGCGGGTGGTGACGTAGGGATCGGCGGCGTCCTTCAGCGCATGGAAGGCCGGATCGGTTTGGGCGCGCAGGTCTATGATGGTGACGCCGGTGCGCGCCTTGCCGAAATCGGTGCTGAAACCGCCGACGAACATCGAGACGGGGTCGGTGGCGATGTCCAGCGCCCGGCCGACGCCGTCGCGGACATTCAGCGGACCCATGGCCGGCACGTAGAGATAGGCGCCGGGGCCCGCGCCCCAGACGCCGAAGGTCTGGCCGAAGTCGGCGCCGCGCGGGGGCAGGTGCATCTTGGCGGCGACGTCGAACAGGCCCAGCACGCCGACCGTCGAATTGACGACGAAGCGGGCGGTCGAGCGCATGGCCCGCTTGGGCTTGCCCTGCAGCACGTGATTCATGACCGTGTTCGGCTCGCCCAGATTATAGACGGCCGAGCTGACGCGATTGCGGATCACCTTGGGCGTGACGGCGAGATAGCCGTGGGTGACCGGCGACAGCACCACGTGGTCGAGGCCCATGTTCAGCTTGAACGAAGCGCGGTTCAGGCCCTCCAGCGGGTCGTTGGCGGGCTGGACGGACGCGTCGCCAGACGCGGCCGGCGCGGGGACCGTCGGGACCTGATCCTCGGCATGGGCGGCGGGCGCGAGCGCCAGCAAGCCGGCGGCCACGGCCATTCCGGCGGCGGCGAAACGCCGTCCGGCGGCCATCTGGCCCGGGCTTTGATCCTGGTCGCGCAAGCTCATGCTCCTGCTTCTCACAGGCGCCATGTATTCACGCCGCCTTCCGTATCAAGATTGAAACGAACTATTTCCGGTGACGCTCGTCGCGTGTTGCACGGAAGACGCTCGTCCTGAGGGGTCGGCTGCAAGGCGGTGATTCGTTCCGCGACACCAGGGCGCTCGGAGTCATCCCCCGATATCCGATACGATCAGATATATCGGAAATGGCTCTTGACGGATCCCCAATCCGATATATCTATCATTCCGATATAACGAAACAGGATCTAAAACACACATGTTTGGACGACATCAACATCACCACCGCGGCCACTGGCGCGGTCACGGCGACGAGCATCATGGCCGTCATCCGTTCGGCTTCCACGGCGGTCCGCATCATGGGGGTCCGCGCGGTCGCGGCGGCCGCATGGGCCGGTTCTTCGACCACGGCGACCTGCGCTTCGTGGTGCTCAAGCTGATCGCCGAGAAGCCCAGCCATGGCTACGAGCTGATCAAGGCCATCGAGACGGCGGCCGGCGGCGCCTACAGCCCCAGCCCGGGCGTGGTCTATCCGACCCTGACCCTGCTGGAAGAGCTGGGCTACGTCACCGCCAGCGACGCCGGCGGCGGCAAGAAGCTCTACACGATCACCCCCGAGGGCGAGACCTTCCTGGCCAGCAACGAGCAGCCGATCCGCTCGTTGTTCGAGCGGATGGCCGAAGCCGCCTCGGCCAGCGCGGCCTTCTCGCCGCAGATCCTGCGGGCTCGCGAGAACCTGAAGACGGCGCTGCGGCTGAAGCTGCACGGCGGCCAGCTGACGGCCGAGCAGATCAGCGCCATCGCCAAGGCGCTGGACGACGCCGCCACCGTCATCGAGACGATCTGACGTCGGCGACGAGAGGGACAGCCATGGAAAGCCACGCTCGCGTCGCCACCGAAAGGGCGGCCCGCTACATGATCCAGCTGGCCAAGCACTGGAGCCACAAGTTCGAGGTCCGTTACGACGAGACCTCGGCCTTGTTTCCGCTGCCGCTGGGAACCTGCCGGATGACGGCCCATCCGGACGGCCTGGACATCTCGATCGAGGCCGCCGACCTGGAAGACCTGGCCCGACTGGAGGACGTCGTGGCCAAGCACCTGGACCGCTTCGCCTTCCGCGAGGGCGAGCTGCGCTACGGCTGGACCCGCGCATGGCTGGCCGGCGGGGTTGATCCGAGCGCGATCCGGATCAACGCGGTCCACTGAAGGGCCTAGGCGAAGGGCTTGAACGGCTGGTCGGCGGAAGCGACGACGTGTCCGGCCGCGTCGAACTCCACGGCGATCAGGCCCGGTTTCTCCCGGAACGGCATCTGGTCGTCGTTGCCGAAGAAGGTCTGCCACCACCGGCCCGCCTTGTCGCGGAACAGGTTGCCGCCGCCGCCGCCCGGCGGGCCTTCATGGCGTCCGGCATAGGGTCCCAGCAGTTTGTCGGACGAGGCGAACCAGAACGAATAGCGGCCTTCGTCCTTGTTGCAGGCGCCGGCATAGTACTTGCCGTTGGCCTTGAAGAAGGTCGCGCCCTCGAAGCCGACCCGGCGCAAGGGCTGGCCGTTCTTCTTCGCCTTGGGATCGATGCCGGAGTCGTCGAACGCCAGGTCCTGCCAGTCGCCGGCGAAGTCGCTGAAATCGGGCTTGATCTCGCGGATCCGCTGGCCGGCGCCCCACGACAGATAGACCTTGCCGTCGTCGTCCTCGAACAGGGTGGAGTCGATCCCGCCCTTGATCGGCTGGTCCGACAGGACGTGGGCGTAGGGCCCTTCGGGCCGCTGGGTCGTGCTGCGCAGGACGCCGATGCCGACGCCGCTGATGCAGTGGCAGATATAGTAGTTTCCGCCGATGAAATGGATCTCTGGCGCCCACAGCGCGCGGAACGGCACGCCGGCCCGGGCGGTCCAGTTCTTCTCCCAGGTCCCGTCGCGATCGATGCTCCAGACCAGGCCCAGATAACCCCAGGTTTTCAGGTCCCGCGAACGCCAGAGCTCGACGCCGTCGTTGAAGGCCCAGCAGTTATCGCCGGTGGTGCCGGTCATATAGTAGAAGCCGTCGCCGCCCAGGCAGACGATCGTGTCGCGGATATGCACGTCCCAGATCGGACGGATGGCGGGAAGCTTGCCGCTCTCCACGGCCGTGGCCGAGTCGCCCGCACCCCACGGCGCGGTGGGATAGCGGCGCGGCTCGGGACCCTTGTAGCTCACTTCGGAGAGGCCCGAGCGCCAGCCTCCGTCCTGGGTGGCCTTGGTGACCGGCCGGCCCGCGCCGCTGACCCCGGCGAAGGGCCAGTAGTCCTTGGCGGGCGGCGGGATGACCCGGCGGCTGTTGTCCGCGCCCTCCAGCTTCGGCGTGCCCGGCTTCGGATAGGTGGGATAGAACGCCTGGGCGAAGGCGGGCCCGCCCGCCAGGCCCAGGGCGGCGGCGCTCAGTCCGGCCAGCAGCGACCTGCGATCCGGCCGGCGGCCGGCCGCCGTTGCGTCGTAGCGTTCCATGGTTCCCTCACGGCAAGTGCGTGACTCCGGCGAATATCCGGGTCGGCGGCCGTGTCAATCGAAGAGCTCGCTAGTGCAGCCCGCGCAGCAGGTCCATGCGCCGCATGGCCTTGCCGGGGATTTCCGAGATCCGGCCCAGCGGCAGGGCCTCGGCCACGCTGCGCACGCCATAGGCGGCATGTCGCACCAGGCTGGGCATCGACGCCGAGCCCAGGAAGCCGAACACCACGGTCTGGCGGGCGTTGGAGAGCTCGCGCTTGAAGCGGTAGTCGCCGGTGCCGAGGTCCAGCCGCATGTACGGCGTGCCGTCCATGCTCTTGAGGATGTCCTGGAACAGCATCAGGCCGGGCGAATAGCGCTCCAGGTCCGGATTGTGGGCGATCAGCCAGCCGTGGATCGTGTGCTCGCCGCGCAGGTGCAGGTGCACGGCCGCCAGGCGCTCGCCCAGGTGCAGGGTGTAGAGCCCGCCGCCGAAGTCCGGATCGCGCCGGGCGAAGACGTCGTTCAGCAACTTGTTGACCCAGGGCGCCTTGAACAGGTCGGTCTGGTGGGTCAGCAGCAGCTGCACGCGCTTCCAGGCGATCAGCTGGTCGAAGGCCGCGCGGCTTTCCGACATGGCGGTGAAGCGGCAGGGGCCGACCTCGCGCTCGGCCTTGCGGCGCTTCTTGTCGATGTCCTTCAGCACCCCGACGCCGGCGTCCTTACGCTCGGCGGCGTAGGCCTCGTAGCCGTCGGGAGTCTCCACGACCCAGCTGTCGACCTGGCCGCGCGCATGGCGGCCCAGGGTCTCGTCGTCGGCCATCATGTGGCAGAAGTCGATGCGATCGACGCCCAGGGCGGCCAGCAGGTCGCGCGGGTTCATCGCCACGCCCGGCGCCGAGATCAGGGCCTGGTAGTCGCACATCGGGGCGCCGACCGGCATGGCCACGTCCTGGCGGACTCGGGCCGGAAGGAAGGCCAGGGCCTCGCCTTCCGGACCGCGCTGGATCGCGACCTTGATGTCCTGGCCCTTCTCGCCCTGGGCCTTGGCCACGGCCAGGGTCCATTGCGGCGACAGGAACGGGGAATCCAGCCGGGTCTGGCCATGCTGAAGCTCAGCCCATCGCGCGATGTCGGCGGGCGTAAGGTCCAAGGCTTTGACGACTTCGATGGGCAAAACGGTGTTCCGACGGGGTGAGTCGCGGCATCGTGACGCCGATAACTTTCCTTAGGGTTGACGAGACGCTGTTATCTCAACGTCGTCGCCCGACCGCTCAATCCATGAGCTTGCGCGTCAGGTAGGTATATTCCAGCGCCTGGCGGCGGGCGGTTTCGGCCAGGTTGGCGCTGGCCGCGTGGCCGCCGTCGATGTTCTCGTAATAGAGCACCGGATAGCCTAGCTCCTCCAGCCGCGCGGCGGCCTTGCGGGCGTGGGCCGGGTGGACGCGGTCGTCCTTGGTCGAGGTCTCGATGAACACCTCGGGATATTTCCGGCCGGCCTTGAGGTTGGAATAGGGGTCGTACTTGGCGATGACCGCCCGCTCCGACGGTATGGCCGGGTCGCCATACTCGCCGACCCATGAGGCGCCGGCCCCGATCTGGCTGTAGCGGATCATGTCGAACAGCGGCACCTGCACGACGATGGCGTTGTAGAGCTCGGGCCGCTGGGTCAGGGCCACGCCCATCAGCAGGCCGCCGTTGCTGCCGCCCATGATCCCCAGGCGCCGCGGCGAGGTGATCTTGCGGGCGATCAGGTCCTGGGAGACGGCGAAGAAGTCGTCATAGGCCTTCTGGCGGTTGGCCTTCAGCGCCGCCTCGTGCCAGGCCGGGCCGAACTCGCCGCCGCCGCGGATGTTGGCGACGACATAGGTCCCGCCGCGCTCCAGCCACAGCTTGCCCATCACGCCGGAATAGCCGGGGGTCATCGACACCTGGAAGCCGCCATAAGCGTAGAGCAGGGTCGGGGCCGAGCCGTCGTATTTCACGCCCTTGGGCCGCACGACGAAGTAGGGGATCTTCACGCCGTCGGTCGAGGTCGCCTCGAACTGCTCGACCACGTGGGTCGAGGCGTCGAACCGGGCCGGCGAGGCCTTGACCTGTTCCAGTTTCAGCGAGCCGGCGTCGGCCAGCCAGTAGGTGGTCGGGGCCAGGTAGCCAGTCACGGTGACGAACAGGCGCTCGTCCGTCTCGGCGCTCGAGCCCAGGCCGATGGCGCTGTTGGCCGGCAGGTCCAGGGCCTGGGCTGTCCAGCCCTTCGGCCCGTGGCTGAAGACCTTGGCCGCGCCCTTGACGTTGTCCAGCATGCCGATGACCAGCTTGGTGCGGGTGGTCGTGACCTGTTCGACGGACTGTCTCGCGGTCGGCCGAAGAACGAGCGTCGCCACGGCCTTGTCCGGCGCGGCCTTCAGCTTGGCCAGGTCGTAGCTGATCAGGTCGCCGGTCTTGAAGCCCTTCCAGTCCTGCTCCATCAGCACGACCATCTGGCCGACGACATAGCCCTGGATCGAGCTCTTCAGCGGCAAATCGAGCTTCACGGGCTTGGCGCCCTCCAACAGGTAGGTCTCGCTTTCGAAGAAGGTGACCCCCCGATTGGCCATCACCGCCACGACCTTGCCGTCGGCGTCGCGCAGCACGAACGGGCTGACCGCGACATCGGTCTCGGTCCCCCGGAAGAGTTCCGTCGCCTGGTCCAGGGTCTGGCCTCGCTTCAAGGCCTTCAGCACATAGGCGTAGCCCGACTTGGTCAGCTCGCCCGGCTTCCACTCGCGGCCGACCAGCAGGGTGTCCTTGTCCAGCCAGGCGTAGTTCTGCTTGCCCTCGGGCAGGACGAAGCCACCCTCCACGAAGCTTTTGGTCGTGGTGTCGAATTCGCGGACGGTCACGGCGTCCTTGCCGCCGTTCGACAGGGTGACCAGGCAGCGCGTGTCCTCGGGCGGCAGACAGCTGGCGCCCTTGAACACCCAGTTGGCGTTCTCGGCCTTGGACAGGGCGTCGATGTCGAGGATCGTCTCCCAGGCCGGCTCGGCCGCGCGATAGCTGTCCAGCGTCGTCTTTCGCCAGATCCCGCGCACGTGATCCTGGTCCTGCCAGAAGTTGCGCAAGCTTCCGTCGCCGGCGAACGAGACGCCCGGCACCCGGTCCTTGGCGTTCAGGATGGCCAAAGCCTTGGCCTCGAGGTCGGCGTAGCGCGGATCGCCCTGCAGCACCGGCAGCGACCGGGCGTTCTGGGCCTTGGCCCAGTCCATGGCGCGGGTCCCCTCGATCTCCTCCATCCAGATGTACGGGTCGTCCTTGCCCAGTTCGGACAGCGGGGTGCGGACTTCAGCGGCGGGCTTGTCGGCTTCGGCGGCGATCGCGGGAGTAAAGGTCATCAGACTCGTGGAGGCGAGGAGGGCGGTCAGGAACTTACGCATCTAGGGATCCATCGGCGCGGGCGACAGGCGGCGGCCTGACGGCGGAGCGTGAGCATGGCCGGGACGGTATCGAACAATTGTCCGCGCGCCACCTCAATTCGCGGGACGCTTCGCCCCGAAAAAGCCCGATGGCGGGCCTTCATGCCCGCGTCGCCGCGTCCCCTGACTTGGCGCGGCTTTTCCACTATATAGCCACGTCATGAGCCGCACCTTCCTGAAGATGAACGGGCTCGGCAACGACTTCGTCGTCATCGAGACCGCTACGCAGACCTTTGATCCGACCCCAGAGGAGATCCGCGCGATCGCCAAACGGGGAGAGGGCGGGATCGGCTGCGACCAGGTGATCGCCATCGACCCGCCCCGGGCCGAGGGCGCGGCGGCCTATGTGCGGTTCTGGAATTCGGACGGCGAAGAGACGGGCGCTTGCGGCAATGGCACCCGCTGCGTGGCGTGGCTGCTGATGCAGTCCTCCGGCAAGGACGCCGTGGCCTTCGACACCGTCGCCGGCCGGCTTTCGGGCGTGACGGCAGGCGACAAGCTGGTCACGGTCGACATGGGCCAGCCCGGCCTCGACTGGACCCAGATCCCGCTGGCCGAGGAAATGAACACCGAGCGGGTCGAGCTGCAGGTCGGTCCGATCGACGCGCCACTGGTCCACACGCCGGTCTGCGTCTCGATGGGCAATCCGCACGTGGTGTTCTTCGTCGACGCCCCGGTCAGCGACGCCTTCGCCACCGGCACGGGCAGCCTGGTCGAGCACCACCCGCTGTTCCCGGAAGGCGTCAACGTCGGCTTCGCCCACATCGCCGCCCGTGACCACATCCAACTGAAGGTCTGGGAGCGCGGCGCGGGCCTGACCCTGGCCTGCGGCACCGGCGCCTGCGCCGCCCAGGTCGCCGCCGTCCGTCGCGGCCTGACCGACCGCAAGGCTCGGGTCGAGTTCGAGAGCGGCTCGCTCGTGATCGAATGGCGCGAGAGCGACGGTCACGTGATCATGACGGGCCCGATCACCATGGAATACGCCGGCAAGCTGCCGGAGCTGGTCGCCGCTTAAGGCCATGGGGACCTACACCGTCATCGCGGCGACGCCGAAGCCCAAGCCCGAGATTGGGGAGGAGGGCGGTCCGGCCGTCGTTTCCTCCGGCCCGGACGGCGTCGACGTCGTCACCTTCGGCTGCCGGCTGAACGCCTATGAGAGCGAGGCCATCCGCGCGCGCGCCGCGGCCGACGGCCTGGCCGACGCGGTAGTGTTCAACACCTGCGCCGTGACCAACGAGGCCGTGCGCCAGGCGCGCCAGGCGATCCGCAAGGCCCGCCGCGAGCGGCCGGACGCCCGGCTGATCGTCACCGGCTGCGCCGCCCAGATCGACCCGGCCGCCTTCGCCGCCATGCCCGAGGTCGACCTCGTGCTGGGCAATGCCGAGAAGGCCGCGCCCGGAGCCCTGCTCGACACCTCCACCCGCGTGCGGGTCAACGACATCATGTCGATCAAGGAGACCGCCGGTCACCTGATCGACGGCCTCAAGGACCGGGCGCGTGCCTATGTCGAGGTCCAGAACGGCTGCGACCACCGCTGCACCTTCTGCATCATCCCCTATGGCCGCGGAAACTCGCGCTCGGCCCCGGCCGGCGAAGTCGTCGAGCAGGTCCGCAAGCTGGCCGCCGAGGGCTATCGCGAAGTGGTGCTGACCGGCGTCGACGTCACCTCGTGGGGCGCCGACCTGCCGGGGCAACCCACGCTGGGCCAACTGGTCGGACGGATCCTGCGCATGGTCCCGGACCTGCCGCGCCTGCGCCTGTCGTCGATCGACGCGGCCGAGATCGATCCCGACCTATTCAGGCTGCTCGAGACCGAGCCGCGCCTGATGCCCTACCTGCACCTGTCCTTGCAGGCCGGCGACAACATGATCCTCAAGCGCATGAAGCGCCGCCATAGCCGCGAGGACGCCCTGAAGCTGGTGTCCGAGGTGCGCCGCGTGCGCCCCGACACCGCCTTCGGCGCCGACCTGATCGCCGGCTTCCCGACCGAGACCGAGGAGGCGTTCGAGAACACCCTGAAGCTGGTCGAGGAGGCGGGTCTCGCCTTCCTGCACGTCTTCCCCTACAGCGCCCGGCCCGGAACGCCCGCCGCGCGGATGCCGCCGGTCAAGGGACCGCTGATCAAGGACCGCGCCCGCCGCCTGCGCGAAGCCGGCCAGCGCGGCCTGGAGCGCCACCTGCAGCGCCAGGTCGGCCGCACCCTGTCAGGCCTGGTCGAACGCGAGGGCGTGGCGCGGGCCGACGACTTCACCGAAATCCGTTTCGAGGGCGAGGCGCCCTTGGGCCAGATCGTCGCCTTCACTGTGACGGGCCACGATGGCGCGCACGTCCTGGCGGAGCGAGCCGCCTGAGCCGGCAGGCTTTCGCCTCCGCGCTTGTGGCGCTGGCCTTGGTGGCCGGCGTGCCGGCGCACGCTGACGACGTCGCGGCTTCGCCCAAATCCGTGACGCTCAGCGTGATGACCTACAATGTCGAGGGCCTGCCGTGGCCGGTCCGCAGCGGTCGCGGGACAGCGCTGAAACAGATCGGCCACGAGCTGGCCGCCATGCGCGCCAAGGGCCAGGCGCCCGACGTCGTGCTGATCCAGGAAGGCTTCCGCGACGAGGTCTGGGACCTGATCGACGAGAGCGGCTATCCGTTCGTCGCCCGGGGACCGCGCAAGGGCCAGCGCGATCCGAACTATTTCACCAAAGGTGAGCGTCCGGACTTCCGGCGCGTGAAGTACCGCCGCAAGGGCGAGGGCTTGGGCAAGTGGGGTTCCAGCGGCCTGTGGGTGCTGTCCGATCATCCGATCGAATGGGTCAAGTCGCACGCCTATCGCTACTGCGCCGGGCTCGACTGCCTGGCCAACAAGGGCGTGATGCTGGCGGCGATCCAGGTTCCCGGCCTGCCGGTCCCGGTCGAGATCGCCGACACCCACCTCAATTCCAAGGGCGCCTCGGGCGTGCCGCGCAGCCGGGCGACGGCCGCCCACCACCTGCAGGCCGACGAGCTGAAGCGCTTCATGCAGGCGGACCGCACGCCGGGCGCGCCGCTGATCGTCGGCGGTGACTTCAACATCATGCACTCGGCCGACCGCTTCGACCACGTGATGAGCGACTATCCGTTCGAGGTGGTCAGCCGCTGGTGCCACGAGCGGCCCAAGACCTGCGACACCCAGATCTCGTACGACGGCGACGCCCCTTGGCTGGACACCCAGGACCTGATTGGCTTCCTCAGCGGCGACGCGGTCGAGGTGATCCCGGTCGCGGTCGAGGCCACGTTCGATGGCGCGGGCGAGCCGGTGCTGTCGGACCACGACGGCTACAAGGTGACCTTCAGGCTGACACCCAGGGAGTAGGGCGATGGGCCAGGATCGGAATGGATTGAGTGGCGGCTGCCAGTGCGGCGCGGTGCGGTTCCGGGTCGAGGGCGAACCTCAGCGGGCTTCGATCTGCTGGTGCCGAATGTGCCAGAAGGCCTTCGCGGGGCCGTTCGGGGCGCTGGTGACCGTCAATGTCGACCAGCTGACCTGGACGCGGGGCCAGCGCTCGACCTTCCAGAGCTCGGACAAGATCCAGCGCGGCTTCTGCGCCGCCTGCGGCACGCCGCTGACCTATGAGTGGAGCGACGATCGCATCGACCTGGCGGTGTTCGCGTTCGATGATCCGTCGGCGGTGGAGCCGGCGGTGCAATTGGAGCCGGACAGCCGACCGGCGTGGATGGATCACCTCGCGGAGATGCCGGTGCGCCCGGCGCTGGGGCCGAGTGGGGCGGTGGTGTCGCGGCAGCATCCGGATTTCGATACTCCCCCCACCTGACCTGCTTCGCAGGTCGTCCGCCCCCAAAGGCGGGCGGAAGGTTGGTCCTTCTTCCCCCTCCGGGGGAGGAGCGCCGAAGGCGCGGAGGGGGCAAGTGATCGCTATTCGGCGCTGGTCTCGTCTCCCCCAGCGAACCCCGGCAAGCTCCACCCCAGTTTCAACGCGCACGCCCGCAACCCGAAGGCCGCCACGAACCCCGCGATCCCCGCCGGCCAGAACGGCGCGCCCAGCAGCTGCAGCACCGCGAACACCCCCGCGCCCAGCAGGGCCGCGGTGATGTAGATCTCGCGGCGCAGCAGCAGGTTCGGCTCCTCGGCCAGCACGTCGCGGATCACGCCGCCGAACGCGGTGGTCAGGACACCCATCACCACCGCGCTGAACGGATGGACGCCCAGGCTGAGCGCCTTGGCCGTGCCGACCACGGCGTAGGCGGCCATGCCCAGGGCGTCCAGCCACAGCAAGGCCCGGAACCGCCAGCCGCGCTTGCCCAGCAGCCAGACCACCGTGGCGGCGGCCAGGCAGGCCAGGATGTAGCCGGGCCGCTGCACCCAGAACACCGGCGCGCCGATCAGCAGGTCGCGCAGGGTCCCGCCGCCCACCCCGGTGATCGCCGCGAAGAATCCGAAGGTGATGATGTCGTGCTTGCGCCGAGCCGCCGCGAGGGCGCCCGTTGCCCCGAAAACCGCCGCGGCGGCGTAGTCGAGCCAGAAAAGCGCGGTTCCGAGGGGGTCCAGGTGCACGTCCATGCCCGTACATGCCATGACAGCCCCGCGTCCGTGAACCATGGCGCGGTAATATCCGATTTACACTTTCGCCCGTTCGACTAAAGGGGCGCGGATGAGCGACAAGCCCGAGCAGAAAAAAGGCTGGTTCCAGCGCCTGACGTCCGGCCTGACCCGGTCCTCCCAGCAGATGACCGAGCAGGTCACGGGGGTCTTCACCAAGAGGCCCCTGGACCAGGAGCAGCTGGACGCGCTGGAAGAGATGCTGATCGAGGCCGACCTCGGCCCGCAGATCGCCGCCCGCATCACCGAAGCCTTCGGCAAGGCGCGCTTCGGCAAGTCGTCCAGCGACGACGAGGTCAAAGAGGCCCTGGCCGAGCTGATCGCCGCCGAGCTGGCCGACCGCCAGGGCAGCTTCGACCCGCTGGCCGGCCCGCGCCCCTATGTGGTGCTGTTCATCGGCGTCAACGGCTCGGGCAAGACCACCACCCTGGGCAAGATCGCCGCTGACCTGACCGAGAAGGGCGCCCGCGTGCTGATCGCCGCCGGCGACACCTTCCGCGCCGCCGCCGTCGAGCAGCTGAAGGTCTGGGCCGACCGGGCCGGGGCCGACTTCATGGCCAAGCCCACGGGCTCGGACGCCGCCGCCCTGGCCTACGAGGCCGTCGAGCGCGCCAAGGCCGAGCACTACGACGTCGTGCTGATCGACACCGCCGGCCGTCTGCAGAACAAGCAGGGCCTGATGGACGAGCTGCTCAAGGTCATCCGCGTGGTGAAGAAGGTCGATCCCGACTATCCGCACGAGACCCTCCTCGTGCTGGACGCTACCGTCGGCCGCAACGCCCTGGCCCAGGAGAAGATCTTCGGCAACCAGGTCGGCGTCTCCGGAATTGTCATGACCAAGTTGGACGGCACCGCGCGCGGCGGGGTGCTGGTGCCGGTGGCCCGCGCCTCCGACAGTCCGATCAAGCTGATCGGGGTGGGCGAGGGGGTCGAGGACCTGCAACCGTTCGACGCCCGCGCCTTCTCGCGCTCCCTCGTCGGCCTGAAGGACTGATCCGTGAACGAACTGGTCGAGGCTCCGAAGAAGAACAACGGCTGGGTGCGGACGGTCGTCGACTACGGCGCGGCGATCGCGTTCGGCGCGGCCTATTTCATCACCAAGGACTTCCAGAAGGCGACCTGGGTGCTGGTGGCCGCCTCGGCCGCGGCCCTGGCGATCGGCTTCGCGGTCGAGCGCCGCCTGGCCCTGCTGCCTCTGTTCTTCGGCGGCATGGCCCTGATCTTCGGGACCCTGGGCCTGGTGTTCCACTCCGACGTGTTCGTGAAGATCAAGGTCACGGTGATCAACCTGGCCCTGGCCGGCTTCCTGTTCGGCGGCGTGCTGACCGGACGCCAGCCGCTGAAGCTGATCATGGGCGAGGCCCTGCACCTGCCCGACGCCGCCTGGCGGACCCTGACCCTGCGCTATGGCGGCTATTTCGGCGTGGTCGCGGTGCTGAACGAGATCGTCCGCAACACACAAGGCACCGACACCTGGGTGAAGTTCCGCCTCGGCCTGCTGCCTCTGGCGCTGGTCTTTGTCGCCACCCAGCTGCCGTTCATGATCAAGCACATGGCCAAGGGCGACGAGCCCGCCGCCGTGGAGCCTCCGGACGCCGGCTTCTAGTTTCCACCGTCCACGGACCGTTGTCGTCAAACCGACGTGTTCCGGTGCTAGCCTTTGTCCGTCGGCCGAGCGACGGCCGCGCGGACAGGGGGCGAGCATGGCCAAGAGCAAGGGCGACAAGGCGGTCGGGGGCTTGCTGGAGCGTTCGCCCAGCCATCTCCTTCATCGGGTCCTGCAACTGGCCCTCGACATCTATGCCGAAGAGTGCGGCGAGGCGGGGGTCACCCAGCGCCAGTTCGCCGTGCTGGCCGCCGTGGCCGAGAACGAAGGCGTCACCCAGACGGCCCTGGTCCGGGCCACCGGTATCGACCGTTCGACCCTGGCCGACATGGTCGCCCGGATGATCACCAAGGGCCACCTGGAGCGCCAGCGTTCCAGCGAGGACGCCCGCGCCAACAGCGTCCGCCTGACCGACGCCGGCCGCGAGGCGCTGGAGGCCATCCGTCCGATGGTGTCGATGGCCGACGCCCGCATCCTGGCCCTGCTCAAGCCTGGTAAGCGCGAGGGCTTCCTCGACCTGCTCTCCGACATGGCCGGCGCCGAGCTGCACCCGGCCGAGGCCGAGTCCAAGCCGAAGAAGGCCAAGGCGCCGAAGGCCGAGAAGGTGAAGAAGGAAAAGAAGCCCAAGAAGGACAAGGCCGCCAAGAAGGCGGCCTGATCCCCGAGGCTCAGGGCGCTTCGCGGAACCGCCGCAGGGGCGAGAGCCGCGAGCGCAGTCGCGCCACCGAAATGCACCAGGTCTCCGCGACCGGATGGATGAGATCGAAACCCAGGCCGCTATAGGCCTCGTGGTTGATGCCCGATTGCACGCCGACATAGTGGCAATCGGCCGTTTCGGCGATCCGCAGCACTTCGCGCAGCATGGCCGAGCCTATGCCTCTGGCGGTGTTCTCGTAGTGGCTGTGGAAGTCGGTGATGATCAGAATGCGAGGCAAGGCGCCGCCAGGGGTGATGGGCTGGTAGAGATAGGGCGCGTCGGTCGCTGGCGGCGGAATGTAGAAGCTGCCCGCATTGCCGACAAAATAGGTGATCGTGCCCATCTCGGTCGCCGCGTTGTGCATCAGCCCCAGGGTCGTGGAATTGTTCCCGAAGGCGGTGGGAACCATCTGCCCCGGTGGCGCGAGGGGGCGGCGGGTCAGAACGTAGTGGCGGGTGTATTGCTGATAGAAACGGTCGGTGTTGGTCATGACGGTCCCTCCAGTCCAGGCCGTCAGATCCTAGAACCTTCGCCGAAAGCAATCCATGGTTGTTTTTGGGGCGGAGCCTCAGACCACGATGTTCAGCAGCGAGCCCGGGCGCAGGATCTTCTGCGGCTGGGTGTCGGGCTGCACGAACGGCTTCTGCGGGGCCGGGCGCTGCTGGGGCTGGGCCAGGGTCTGCATCTGCACGGTCGACGGCGCGGCGGCCGGGCGGGCCGGGGCCGTGTCGGTCAGGGCCGCCTGGAAGAAGGCCGCGCGCGTCTGGGCGCCCGGACCCGTGGCGGGGGTCGAGGCGGGCTTGGACGGTGCGGACGGCCAACCGGCGGGACGGACGGTGCTCATGACTCGAAGTCTATCATGGTTAACGGAAGGTCGGCGAGTATGGTCAACGCCGCGTTAACGCGATAGCTCCGCGACCAGAGAGCGCACCCTTGCGCGAAACTAGCGTCTGGAGACTCCGTGAACCGGCAGAAGATTATCTTCCTGATCGTGCTGGGCGCGGCCGGGCTGTTCATCGTGTCGATGGTCGGCTCGATGATGCCGAGCAAGCAGGTTCTGCCGAACGGCTACCAGATGTCGGTCGGCGGCAAGGGCGAGACCTGGATGCGGTCGCCGGATCGCCAGGTGCTGGTGACGGACGTGACGTCGGTCTGGACCTCCGCCGGCCAGATGCTGGTCGAGCGTCACACGACCGAGGACAAGCTTGCCGACTGCGACTATCAGGTGGCCGATGGGCGGGGCGCGCTGCGTCCGGTCTCGAAGGCCGAAGCTCAAGTCCTGCTCGCGGGCATGGAGCGCCAGGCCGCGTCGTCCAAGACGTGCGTGAAATAGAAGCCTAGCGGGCCTTGTTCAGCAGTTCTTCCGTCGCGTCGGGGGTCAGCACGCCGGTGTGCTTGGCCAGGATCACGCCGTCGGAACCCACGAGATAGGTCTCCGGCACGCCGGTGACGCCGAACTCCAGGCCCGCGCGGCCGTCGCGGTCGACCAGGCGCACGGCGAAAGGGTCGCCCCGCCGGGTCAGGAAGGCCTGGGTATTGGCCGGGGCGTCCTTGTAGGCGACGCCGACCACCTTCACGCCCTGCGCCTTCAGGGCCATCAACTGCGGGTGCTCGACCTCGCACGGCGCGCACCACGAGGCGAAGAAGTTGACCAGGATCGGACCCTCGGTCGCGGCGCGGATCGGCGCTGGCCGGCCGCTGTCCAGTTCCGGCAAGGTCAAGGCCGGCATGGGCTTGCCGACCAGGGCGTGCGGCTGGACGTGCGGGTCGCGCTTCAGGGCGTAGCCCGCGAACAGGGCCGCCAGGGCGATCAGGATCAGCAGCGGCGCGAAGGCGAGCCAGCGCTTCACGCGGCCTTCTCCGCGTCCAGCTCTGCTTGGAGGCGTTCGAACTCGCGGCGCCAGCGGCGGGCGGTCAGCAGGCTGTCGGCGATCATCCAGGCGAAGGCCAGCGCCGAGATCGCGAAGGCCGGCCACAGATAGACGGCGTACTTGCCGGCGTCGAAGTCGAAGCTCATCGGCCGCCCTCCGCCAGTTTCATGGCCAGGCTGCGCGCTCTGCGCCGCCAGACCAGGGCGCGGATGCGCACCAGCCACAGCGATCCGAATCCGCCCAGATAGGCCAGGGTCATCAGCGCCCAGGGCCAGGCATAGATGGCCGGCAGGCCGTCGCCGCGTTTGGCCATGAAGGTCGAGGAGCCCTGGTGCAGGGTGTTCCACCACTCGACCGAGAACTTGACGATCGGCAGGTTGATCAGCCCGACCAGGGCCAGGATCGCCGCGGCGCGCGCGGCCTTCTGTTCGTCCTCGAGCGCCCCGCGCAGGGCCATGTAGCCAAGATAGAACAGCAGCAGCACCAGCACCGAGGTCAGGCGAGCGTCCCACACCCACCAGGTTCCCCACATCGGCTTGCCCCACAGCGAGCCGGTGATCAGGGCCAGGGCGGTGTAGGCGGCGCCCAACGGCGCGCAGGCCTGGGCGGCAAGGTCGGCCAGGGCCTGGCGGAACACCAGGGCCAGGAAGCTGGCGACGCCCAGGCAGACATAGATGAACAGCGAGATCGAGGCGGCCGGGATGTGGATGAACATCATCCGCACCGTGTCGCCCTGCTGATAGTCCTCGGGGACCAGGAAGGTCATGACCAGGCCGGCGATCCCGGCGGCGACGGACAGGGCGCCCAGCAACGGCGCGGCCCATCGCGAGAAGGCCATGAACCGCTCGGGATTGGTCAGGAAATCGAACGGGTGGCGCGCGTCCATGATCACGCTCTAGAGCGGCGCGTCGGCGCGGGCAATGGCCGTATCTCTACGGAAGCCAGGAAGAGGGGGAAGAGGCGGCGCGTGCAGGCGCGCCGCCTCTATACGCCGGTCGGGGTCAGCCGACCTTGCGCTGGATAATGACCTTGCGCTCGCCGTCCTTGGCGATCGGGGCGCGGGTGTCGAAGCGGCGGATGAAGACGTGGTCATCGCCGTCCATGCCGCCACCTTCGCCCATGCCCAGCACGTCGAAGGTCTTCTGCTGGCTGGGGGTCAGGGCCGTGTAGAAGGCGCGGGTGGCTTCGGCGCGGGCCTTCATGGCGTCGGCGGCCTTGGTCATGCGGTCGAGACGCTCCAGCGTGGTCGGCGGCTTGGCCTCGCCCCACTCCATCTTGTCGCCGTCCTTGTTGTCGAAGCCGGGCTTATCGGCCTTGTCCTTCGAGATCTGTTCCTTGTGGATCATCATCTTCGGCGCGGTGGCCTCGACATAGGCCTTCAGCGCGGGGTCCTGATCGGGGCGCAGCTGCAGGACGTCGCGCAGGCGCTGGGCGCGCTTTTCCGGATCGGCGCGGAGGCCGTGGTGCATGAACATCATGTCGCCCATGCCGGGGCCCATCGCCATCAAGGCCTCCATCGGGGGCATCGGCGGTGCGGGCGGGGCGGGCGGAGGCGGCGGCGCCGGAGGAACCTGGGCCATGGCAGTCCCGGCGGCCAGGACGGTGACGGCGGCGCCGGCGAGCGCCAGGCGGGTAAGCGTTTTACGCATGGTTGTGAGCTCCCTGTCGTAATGATGACGGGAGCTTGGCCATCGGGATATGGCGCGAAAATGTCCGACTTGATGAACAATGTTACATGTTTGGCGGGCGCCGGAGACACAGCCTTAGACAGGGCCGGCTTGCGCTGGCGCGCCCCGTCGCTATGTCAGCTGCCAGTTCCGGGACACACGATGGTCTAAAGCACGCGCGGCCGCGTCGCGCGAGGCGATCCGTCCGACCTTTTTCACGGCGCGGAGTTCGCATGAAGTCGATCGCTTTCGTCGCCCTGGCCCTCGCGGGGATCTGCTGGGGCCTGGGCTTTCCGACCGGCAAGCTGATCCTGAGCGAGACCGACGCGGCCCACATGGTGCTGCTGCGGTTCGCCGTGGCCGCCGTGGCCGCGGCGCCGTTCGCCTTGCGCCGCCCAGAGGTGCGGGCGCTGTTCCGCTCGCCGATCGTGCTGCTGTCGGGCGTGCTGTACGGCGTGGCCTTCCTGGTCCAGTTCGAGGGGCTGGCCCATGTCAGCGTCACAGTCGCGGCCCTGCTGGTCGGGGCCATGCCGGCCCTGATCGCGGTCAGCGCCAAGGTGCTGGGCGAAAAGGTCTCCAAGGCCTCGTGGGCCGGTGTCGCGGCGGCGACCCTGGGCGCGGCCCTGATCGCCGGCAAGCCGGACGGGGCCAGCTCGCCATATGGCGTGGCCCTGTCGATCGGCGCGCTGTTCATCTTCCTCGCCTGGCTGCTGACCCTGCGCCGCGCGCCGCCGGCCCCGAACGCCATGGCCATTCCGGCCGTGTCGATCATCGTGGCGGCCTTCACCATCCTGCCGATCGCCTTCGTCATGCACGGGGCGCCGAAGCTGGATCTCAGCGCGCCGGTCTGGATCGCGGTCCTCGCCCAGGGCGTGCTGGCGACCCTGCTGGCCACCGCCGCCTGGCAGTTCGGGGCGTCCAAGGTCGGGGCCGCCAGCGCCGGGGTGTTCATCAATATCGAGCCGCTGATCGGCGCGGCCTGCGGCGTGCTGTTGTTCGGCGACCACTTGACGGCGGCCCTGTTCGCCGGCGGCCTGCTGATCATCGGCGGCAGCTTCGCGGTGGTGCTGGGGGAGAGGAAGGCGGCGTTGGGCGAGGTTCAGGCGACCGTGGCGCCGACGCCGTAGGTTTGGCGCCCTAGTCCAACGCATTCCGACACGCCGCGCCCATGGCCAGCGGCGACAGGGCGACCGCGCCGGCGCAATAGGCCAGCAGCAGCATCAGGCCGCCGGTCCACGGCAGCCCGGCCGAGAAGCCGTCCAGCGCCCCGGCCCCGAAGATCACCGGTGGGGCGAACAGCGGCAGGACGATCACCGCCACCAGCAGGCCGCCGCGCTTGCCGCCCAGCGCCAAGGCGGCGCCCAGTCCGCCCAGGAAGGCGAAGGCCAGGCCGCCGGCCAGGGCGCACAGCACAAGCAGCGGCATGACCTTGAGGTCCGCGCCCAGCATCAGGGCCGCGACGGGGGCGGCCAGGGCCAGGGGCGCGCCGGTGGCCAGCCACTGGGCCAGGCACTTGGCCACCGCCACGGCCTCCAGCGGCGCGGGGCCGAGGGCCAGCAGGTCCAGGGTCCCGTCCTCGTAGTCGCGCTCGAACAGGCGCTCCAGCGACAGCAGGGCGGCTAGCGCCAAGGCCAGCCAGGCGATCCCCGGGGCGATGGCGGCCAGGCGCTCTGGCGCGCGGCCCGAGGCCATCGGCAGCAGCACGACGACGCAGGCGTAGAAGGTCAGGGCCAGCAGCGGACCGCCGCCGCGGCCCCAGGCCAGGGCCAGCTCTCGCCGCAGGAGGACGCCGAACGCCTTCATGCGCCGACCTCGACCGACCGCGCGGGGATCGGCAGCGGGTCGTGCACCGAGGCCAGGATCATGCCGCCGGCCGCCAGGTGCTCGGCCATGACCGCGCCGAACGCCGCGCGTTGACCGGCGTCCAGCGGGGCCATCGGCTCGTCCAGCAGCCACAGGGACCGCGGGCTGGCCGCCAGCCGGGCCAGGGCCAGCCGCCGGCGCTGGCCGGCCGACAGGCGGCGGACCTCCAGGTCCAGCAGGCGAGTGAGGTCGAACCGCTTGGCCGCCGCCTGGGCCGAGGCCTCGCTTCCGCCAGTCCACAGCGCCTGGAAGCGCAGTTCCTCCCAAGCCGTGCGGCTGGACTTCAGCCCGTCCTGATGACCCAGCAGGTGCAGGTGCTCGGCCCGCGCCGTTTCGGCCTCGATCGGGCCGGTTTCGCCCTCGAAACTCACCGTCCCCTCGGCCGGTCGCAACAGGCCGGCGACGGCGCGCAGCAGGCTGGTCTTGCCCGCCCCGTTGCGCCCGACCAGCGCCGCCGCCTCGCCAGCCCGTAGCGTCAGATCCAGGTGCGAAAACAGCCGGCGCTCGCCGCGCGTGATCGCCAGATCCTGAATGAGAACAACTCTCAACACGCCAAGACCCCGCGCGCGACATGGACGTTGAGCGACGGCGGCGCTAAGAAGCGCGCGGTCGTCCCCCTCCAGTCGTTATGGGTGGTACGCGGCGCGGAGGCGGAACCTGTGTGTCCCTTCCGATTAGCGCGTGATCCCGGGAGCGGTTTTCGGGCGGCCGTGGACAGAGAAGGATCCTTGAGAATGGCGTCTATGGACAGCCTGAAAGCCCGTCGCGAGCTTACCGTCGGCGGCAAGTCTTACGTCTATTACAGCCTTCGCGCCGCCGAGGAAGCCGGTCTGACCGGAACTTCGTCCCTGCCGGTCTCGATGAAGGTGCTTCTGGAAAACCTGCTGCGCAACGAAGACGGCGTCTCGGTCAACGAAGACGACCTGAAGGCCGTCGCCGCCTGGCTGGCCAACAAGGGCGCGGTCGAGCACGAGATCAGCTTCCGCCCGGCCCGCGTGCTGATGCAGGACTTCACGGGCGTGCCCGCCGTCGTCGACCTGGCCGCCATGCGCGACGCCATGGTCGCCTTGGGCGCCAACCCGGCCAAGATCAACCCGCTGAACCCCGTCGACCTGGTCATCGACCACTCGGTGATGGTCGACAACTTCGGCGACCCGAAGGCGTTCGAGAACAACGTCAAGCGCGAGTACGAGCGCAACCTGGAGCGCTACCGCTTCCTGCGTTGGGGTTCGTCGGCGTTCAACAACTTCCGCGTCGTGCCCCCCGGCACCGGCATCTGCCACCAGGTGAACCTCGAATACCTGGCTCAGACCGTCTGGACCAACACGGTCGACGGCGAGGACGTCGCCTATCCCGACACCGTCGTCGGCACCGACAGCCACACGACCATGGTCAACGGCCTGGCCGTTCTGGGCTGGGGCGTGGGCGGCATCGAGGCCGAGGCGGCCATGCTGGGCCAGCCGATCCCGATGCTGATCCCGGAAGTCATCGGCTTCAAGCTGACCGGCGCCATGCCGGAAGGCGCGACGGCCACCGACCTGGTGCTCACCGTCACCCAGATGCTGCGCAAGAAGGGCGTGGTCGGCAAGTTCGTCGAATTCTACGGCGACGCCCTGGCCAACCTGACCCTGGAAGACCAGGCGACCATCGCCAACATGGCCCCGGAATACGGCGCCACCTGCGGCTTCTTCCCGATCAGCGCCTCGACCGTGGCCTATCTGAAGGGCACCGGCCGCACGCCGGAACGCGTCGCCCTGGTGGAAGCCTACGCCAAGGAACAGGGCCTGTGGTGGGAGCCGGGCGTGCCCGAGCCGACCTTCACCGACACCCTGGAGCTCGACCTGTCGACGGTGCTGCCGTCGCTGGCCGGCCCCAAGCGCCCGCAGGACCGCGTGCTGCTGTCGGAAGCCTCGTACAAGTTCGCCGAGTCGCTGGCCGGTGAGTTCGGCAAGGCCGAGCAGCCCGACCTGCGCGCCCCGGTGGACGGCGAGAACTTCGACGTCGGCCACGGCGACGTGGTCATCGCGGCCATCACTTCGTGCACCAACACCTCCAACCCCTCGGTGCTGATCGCCGCCGGCCTGCTGGCCAAGAACGCGGTCGCCAAGGGCCTGAAGGTCAAGCCGTGGGTGAAGACCTCGCTGGCCCCCGGCTCGCAGGTGGTCACCGACTACCTGGCCAAGGCCGGCCTGACCAAGTCGCTGGACGCCCTGGGCTTCAACCTGGTCGGCTACGGCTGCACCACCTGCATCGGCAATTCGGGCCCGCTGCCGGAAGCCATCAGCAAGACGATCAACGACAACGATCTGGTCGCCTGCTCGGTGCTGTCGGGCAACCGCAACTTCGAAGGCCGCGTGAACCCGGACGTCCGCGCCAACTACCTGGCCTCGCCGCCGCTGGTGGTGGCCTACGCCCTGGCCGGCACGATGAAGATCGACCTGGTCACCCAGCCGATCGGCCAGGACAAGAAGGGTAACGACGTCTTCCTGAAGGACATCTGGCCTTCGAACGAGGACATCGCGGCCCTGCAGCGCAAGGCCGTCACCGACAAGATGTTCGCCACTCGCTATGCCGACGTCTTCAAGGGCGACAAGAACTGGCAGGGCATCAAGGTGACCGGCGGCCAGACCTACGCCTGGGAAGGCGACTCGACCTACGTCCAGAACCCGCCGTACTTCCCGAACATCTCGATGACCCCGACCCCGGTCACCGACATCGTGGAAGCCCGCGTCCTGGCCGTGTTCGGCGACTCGATCACCACCGACCACATCAGCCCGGCCGGTTCGATCAAGACCACCAGCCCGGCCGGCCAGTACCTGATCGACAACGGCGTGCAGCCGGTGGACTTCAACGGCTACGGCGCCCGCCGCGGCAACCACCAGGTGATGATGCGCGGCACGTTCGCCAACATCCGCATCCGCAACAAGATCACGCCGGACATCGAAGGCGGCGTGACCAAGCACTTCCCGACCGGCGAAGTGATGTCGATCTACGACGCGGCCATGAAGTACCAGGCCGAGGGCCGTCCGGCGGTCGTGTTCGGCGGCAAGGAATACGGCACCGGCAGCTCGCGTGACTGGGCCGCCAAGGGCACCAAGCTGCTGGGCGTCCGCGCGGTGATCTGCGAGAGCTTCGAGCGCATCCACCGCTCGAACCTGGTCGGTATGGGCGTGCTGCCGCTGCAGTTCGTCCAGGACGGCTGGCAGAAGCTCGAGCTGACGGGCGAGGAGATCGTCTCGATCCGTGGCCTGCAGGACCTGTCGCCGCGCAAGCAGCTGATCGTCGAGCTCTATCGCCCGAGCGACGGCCGCATCGCCCGCTTCCCGGTCCGCTGCCGCATCGATACGCCGACCGAGCTGGAATACTTCAAGAACGGCGGCGTGCTGAACTACGTGCTGCGCAACCTGGCCAAGTCGGCCGGCTGAGCCGCGAGGTTCGACGCCTGAATGAGACGGCCGGCTTCCTCGCGGGGCCGGCCGTTTTCTTTGCGGGAGGCCCTGACAACGGTGTCTCCCCGTTTTCTCCCCACCCGACATAGCCATTCACGGCCTCGTGAACGGATATCTCGAGCGTTCTTGGCTTAAGTGACCCGCAATGCGTAAGGCCGCCCTCTCCCTGCTCTGCCTGGCCCTGTCCGGCGTCGTCTCCTTGTCGTGGGGGTCCGCCGCGTGGGCCCAGCCTCCGAGGGCGCCCGCGGCGATGTCGAAGACGCCTGTCGTCGTCGAGCTGTTCACCGCCCAGGGCTGCTCGTCCTGCGGCAAGGCCAACCAGCTGGCGGCCGACCTCTCCAAGCGCGACGGCGTTCTGGCCCTGACCTATTCGGTCGACTACTGGGACTATCTCGGCTGGAAGGACACCTTCGCCAAGCCGATCTTCGCCGAGCGCCAGCGCGCCTACGCCAAGAAGTTCGCCCTGCGCGACGTGCCCACGCCCCAGATGGTGGTCGGTGGTCGGGTGCAGGCCTCCGGCGCCAAGGCCGAGGCGGTCGAGGATCTGATCAAGGCGGCCGCCCGCGCGCCGCTCAACCCGCCGGACATGCAGTTCGTCGGCAAGGCGCGCGTCGCCGTCGGTTCCGCCCCCGCCCCGCGTGGCGGCGGCGAGGTGTGGCTGGTGCGCTATGATCCGCGCGAGCAGGACATCGTGATCAAGCGCGGCGACAACAAGGGCCAGACCCTGGTCCACCGCAACGTGGTGCGCGAGCTGGTCAAGCTGGGCCCTTGGGCCGGCCGGCCCAAGCTGTATCGCCTGCCGACCGCCGTGGGCGCCGATCCCGACCTGGAGACGGTGATCCTGGTGCAGGGCGCCAAGGGTGGCCGGATCCTGGGCGTCCTGACGACCACGACCCTCGAGCGCTGAGCGCTACCCTTCTCTGAGCGACGGACAACAAAAAACCCGCGTGGCCGGAGGGGACGGGCCACGCGGGTTCCTTTTGCGTGTCGGCGACGAGCGTTCGTGACCGGGTGGGCTGGGGGGGCTGGACAGGACCCCGGTCCGCTCTTCGTCGACGTTCTTCTTATCGCGGCCTATCCAGGCGAGGGCTGGACCAAACAAAGGTCGTTTCAGGGCGGGTGGTGTTCCTGATGCGGCCGACCTTTTCAGGACCGCGAATGCAAAAAACCCGCGCGGTGGGGGAGGATCCGCGCGGGTTCATTGGGGGAGGGGATATAGGGTTTGTCGGCCGACCGGCCCGCGATCTGGGGGGCTGGGGGGGCTGTTCAGGATCCTGGACCACAGGGTGTCCGATCAGCCGACGATGTTGTTATCGACCCGCAAGGGGGCGGGCGAAGGACCGAAATAAGGTCATATCGAGGCGCACCATGACAGGGGAGTGTCATTTTGGGCGGGCGTGACCGGCCGGACACGGACGAACGCGGCGGCGCCTCATTTCGCGGTCGGGCCTGTTCCAATCCTCGGATTTGGGACTAGATTCCATCGATGGCCTTGGACTCCCAGCCCACTTCCCCATCTGGTTCCGGCCCGTCTGGCTCCGGCGTCGGCGGCGTCGTCTTTTTCGAACGACGCGAGCTGGACCAGCTGATGCGCCTCTACGGCCGCATGGTGGCCGCGGGCGAGTGGCGCGACTACGGCATCGCCGGCCTGTCGGACTGCGCCATCTTTTCGATCTTCCGCCACGCGGCCGAGGCGCCGCTCTATCGCGTCGAGAAGCGCCCCGCCCTGGCCCGCAAGCAGGGCGCCTGGGCAGTGCTGGGACAGGGCGGCATGATCCTCAAGCGCGGGCACGAACTGACCCAGGTGCTGCGGGTGTTCGAGAAGGGCAAGTTCTCGGTGGTAGACTGAGTCCGCCCTAGAATGAGAACGCCAGCTTGCCGCCGACGAAGCGGCCCTCGTTGTCATAGCCGCGCGCCGTGCCAACGCCGCTGTCGTCCATGTTGGGCTGCAGGCCGCAGAGCACGCCGGCCGATCCGGTGAGGCCGCCCGCGCGCCGTTCCACCGAGGTTCTGGCCACGCCGCGCGGCAGAGGCGTCGGCGCCTGGGCGTAGCGGAGTTCGACAGGGCCGGCGGGCTTCAGGTTCAGAGGCGTCGCCAGGACGGGCGTCCTGCCGGCCGACGGATAGGGCGGAATGACCGTCTCGGCTCGCGCGCCGGCGGCGATGGTCAGGGCAGCGACGGCGGCCAGGCCGAGTGTTCGGATCATTGTCGTCTCCATCGCGCCCGCGCCAATGTGGGCGCGATGCGGCCAAAGAAAAAGCCCCGGCGGTTTCCCGCCGAGGCTTCGTCGTTTCGATCCTGTTCCGGCCTTAGCGGCGGCCGCCCATCAGGCTGAGCAGGAATTGGAACAGGTTGATGAAGTTCAGATAGAGGTTCAGCGCGCCGTAGTTGGTGGCCACGGCCATCGACTGCTGCTCACCGCCCAGCTGGTAGTAGGTCATCTTCAGGTTCTGGGTGTCGTAGGCGGTCAGGCCCGCGAAGATGAACACGCCCAGCAGGCTGATGATGAAGCTGAGGCCCGGCAGGTGCAGGAAGGCTTGGACCAGCGACGCGATCACCAGGCCGATCAGGCCCATGATCAGGAAGCTGCCGAAGCCCGACAGGTCCTTCTTGGTGGTGTAGCCGAACAGGCTGAGGCCGCCGAAGGCGATGGCGGTGACCAGGAAGGTCGCGAACACCGACTGGACATTATAGACCAGCAGCCACAGGCCAAGGCCCGCGCCGATCGTGCTCACCAGCGCCCAGTAGAAGATGCCGGACGAGCGCGCCGTCGGGTTCCTCATGCCGAACATGGCGAACAGCATCATGGCCAGCGGGGCGAAGCGGAGGACCGTGCCCAGCAGGGTGAAGCCGGCCAAGCGGCCGTCCGGGGTCAGCACGTAGAGCGTGCTCGCCACCGGTTGATAGTAGCTGGTCACGAAGGCCAGGACGGCCGACAGCAGAAGGCCCAGCGCCATCTTGTTGTAGACGCCAAGCATGAAACTACGCAGGCCGGCGTCAACCGACATGTCGGCGCGATCCGCCGGGATCGAGCGCGCGTAGCCGCGGTTGAAGTCGTTCATCGAATAAGCCCTTGAGCTAAAGCGCCCACGATGGACGCCTTCGAAATATCGGGTGTCCTGGCCCGTCGCGCAATCCCCCTCGAATGCGTTCATGGTATGCGTTCGCGAAAGGCTCGGCGCTTTTCAATTGCCGGCGCGACCCCTTAAGAACGTCATCGAGACGAAAAAGGCGCGAGGGGCTTCATATGGAATACGCCAAGCTGGGTCGCACGGACGTGTCGGTGTCGCGCTGCTGCCTGGGCACCATGACCTGGGGCTCGCAGAACAGCGAAGCGGAAGCCCACGAGCAGATGGACTACGCGCTGGGCCGCGGGGTGACCTTCTGGGACACGGCCGAGATGTACGCCAGCCCGCCCAGCGCCGAAACTCAGGGCCGGACCGAGGAATACATCGGCTCCTGGTTCGAAAAGACCGGCAAGCGCCAAGAGATCGTGCTGGCCTCCAAGGTGGCTGGTCAGGGGGCGGCGTTCGGCGGCCTCTCCTGGATGCGCAAGGACGGATCGGTCACCCGCCAGACTCGCTCGCAGATCGACGAGGCCATCGAGGGCTCTCTGCGCCGCCTGAAGACCGACTATATCGACCTCTACCAGCTGCATTGGCCCGACCGGCAGGTGCGGGTGTTCGGCGGCCAGACCTACAAGGACTACGACCAGGATTTCGAGGCGTTCGGCGACATTCTCGAGGCGCTGGACGCCCATGTGAAGAAGGGCTCGATCCGCCATATCGGCGTCTCCAACGAGTTCCCTTGGGGTGTGATGCGCTTCCTGGCCGAGAGCGAGGCCCCAAGAAACGGGGGTGGGGGCTTGCCGCGCATCGCTTCGATCCAGAACGCCTACCACCTGGCCAACCGCACCTTCGAATACGGCCTGGCCGAGATCGCCATGCGCGAGCAGGTCGGCCTGTTGGCCTATTCGCCCCTGGCCCAGGGTCAGCTGACCGGCAAGTACCTGGACGGGGCCCTGCCCGAAGGCTCGCGCAAGGCGCTCTACAACCGCATGCAGCGCTATGAGGGCCCCGGCGCCCAGGAGGCGTTCCGCGCCTATGTGGACCTGGCCCGGGCCGGACTCGAACCAGCCCAACTGGCGCTGAAGTTCTGCGACACGCGGCCGTTCGTCACCGCCACGATCATCGGGGCGACCTCGATGGCCCAGCTGAAGACCAATATCGACGCCTTCGATGTGACCTGGACCGAGGACCTGGAAAAGGCCGTCAACGCCATCCACGCCCGCCAGCCCAATCCCTGCCCCTAATCCCTGCCCAAGAGCGTTTAGTCTCGATGATCCGCCTGTTCACCGCCATCGCCGTGCCGCCGGAGATCGGCCAAGGCCTGTTGACGCGCCAGCACGGCATAGAGGGCGCGCGCTGGCGGCCGTTGGAGGCATTCCACATCACCCTGCGCTTCATCGGCGACGTGCAGGAGCCGGTGGCCGCCGAGCTGGATGAGGCCCTGGCGCAGATCGACGCTCCGGCCTTCGATCTCGCCCTGGCCGGGGTCGGCCATTTCGGCGAGGGCGCCGAGATTCACGCCGTCTGGGCCGGGGTGGAAGACAGCGCGCCGCTGCGCCAGCTGCAGAAGGCCAACGAGCGCGCCTGCCGCGAGGTGGAGCTCAAGCCCGAGAGCCGGCTCTATACTCCACACGTCACCCTGGCCTATTTGAAACGACCGTCCGTCCCGGAGGTCGGCGCCTGGATCCAGGCCAACAACCTGCTGCATTCGCCCAGCCTCAGGGTCGACCGGTTCGGCCTCTATTCCAGCTGGCGAACCCACGAGGGCTCGGCCTATCGGCTGGAGCGGGAATATCCGTTGGCGTGAGCCGGCGCTGTGGTCTTCCGACGCCGCGGGTCAGTTCTGGTTCGGGAAAGGCGTCGGGGCCGGCGGCGGTTGGACCGTCTCGTGGATCCAGTTGCGCCTGTGCCCGTCGAACGAGGCCTCCGTGGCCAAAAGCGGAGTCTTGGCGTTGCTCGCCCAACCGCGGCGATAGCAGACGCCGACCCTTTCAGCGCTGTCGGCCCGGCAGCGAAACCCGCCCTCGACCTTCACGCACTGGTCGATCAGGGCCGCGGGTCGATAGCATAGGTGCGTCCGCAGCGCCGTGGCGCGCGCGTCGGCGGTCGCCAGGCGCATGGCTTCCTTCTTCGTCGGCGCGGTGGCCAGATGCCAGTTGTCGGCGGCCGCTCCGGTAGCCGCCAGGGACACGAGCAGACCGATCGCGACGAGACGCTTCTTCATGACCTCGACCTCCCGCGCCAGGCTGGACAACCTTCCGGCGTTATCGATTTATCGTACATGCCACAGGTCGTATCAAGTTCGCATA
This sequence comes from Caulobacter sp. Root343, assembly GCF_001425745.1. Taxonomy (GTDB): domain Bacteria; phylum Pseudomonadota; class Alphaproteobacteria; order Caulobacterales; family Caulobacteraceae; genus Caulobacter. The sequence continues at coordinate 45,578 of NZ_LMDF01000009.1, forward strand.
TCGGCGTTACCGGGCGGGGCGTCACGCCACCGCGTAGTCCTTCAGGACGCCCAGAGGCACCACGGCCAGCATTTCCTCGTGAGTGGCCTCCAGCACCACCTGCGGCGCCATGCCGGCGTCGAGGGCCTCCTTCCAGCGGCCCGCGCACAGGCACCAGCGATCGCCCGCCTTGAGGCCCTGGAAGGCGAGCTCGGGACGCGGGGTCGACAAGTCGTTGCCGCGAGCCTTGGAGAAGGCCAGGAAGTCGTCGGTCATCACCGCGCACACCGTGTGCAGGCCCAGGTCGTGCGGACCGGTCTCACAGCAGCCGTTGCGGTAGAAGCCGGTGACCGGATCCAGCGAGCAGGAAGCCAGCTCGCCGCCCAGGACGTTCTTGGCGCTCTTGTCATACCGCGTCGTGCTCATGACGTGATCCTAGACCCCGTGGGCCAGGCGCCAAGCCGGTTCTCGCCCAAGAAAGTGATTTAGGGGAAGGCTTTTGCTGCGGCGCAGCAATGCTAAGGTCGCGCCAATCGACAAAAAGCAGGGGAGCCCCATGACCGCCATGACCGATCGCCCGCGCCGCAGCGCCCTCTACATGCCGGCTTCCAACGCCAAGGCCGTCGAGAAGGCCAGGACTCTGGACGCCGATGTGATCATTCTCGACCTGGAGGACGCCGTCGCACCCGAATCCAAGCTGGCCGCGCGCGAGGCGGCAGTGGCGGCGGTCAAAGCCGGCGGCTTCGGCGCGCGCGAGGTGGTGATCCGGGTCAACGGTCTCGATACGCCCTGGGGCGCGGACGATCTGAGGGCCGCCGCCGAGGCGGGGCCGGACGCGGTTCTGGTCCCCAAGGTCAACGACGCCGACGACGTCCGCCTCTATGACCAGCACCTCAACGCCGCCCCGCCCGCGACCCGGCTGTGGACCATGATCGAGACGGCGAGGGCCGCCTTCCATCTCTGGGAGATCGCTGGCGCGACGCATGGCACCCGCCTGTCGGCATGGGTCATGGGCGTCAACGATTTCGCCAAGGAGATGCGGGCCCGCCAGACCCCCGACCGGGCGCCGTTCCTGCCGCTGCTGACCCTGTCGGTCGCCGCCGCGCGAGCCCATGGCCTGACGATCCTGGACGGGGTGCACAACGACATCGAGGACCTCGAGGCCCTGGAGGCGGTCTGCGTCCAGGGGGTCGATTTCGGCTTCGACGGCAAGACCCTGATCCATCCGAAGCATCTGGCGATCTGTAACCGGGTGTTCTCGCCCTCGCCCGAGGACATCGCCTGGAGCCAGGCGGTCATCGCGGCCTTCAACGCGCCCGAAAATGCTGGCAAAGGTGCGTTGCGGGTGGACGGCAAGATGGCCGAACGCTTGCATCTGGCGCAGGCCCAGCGTCTTGTCGCGGTGGCGGAAGCCATCGCGGGGCGCGGGGCCTGAGCTTTAGGGGCGCTTGAAGGTTGCGAATGCGGGCTATCGTTCTCTCCGTCGTCCTGGTGGCCAGCCCGGCGCTGGCGCAGCAGGTTTCAGCCCCCGCGACTGTTCCCCAGGTGGCCGCCCCGCCCGTGTCGGCGCCCGTCCCAAGCGCCGACGCTCCGGTCAGCACGGCGGCGCCGAGCCCGCCCGCCCAGGCCGCCGCGCCCGGCATGGACTCCGCCCAGATCCCCCAAGCCATCGATCCGCTGGGCGACCTGATCTCGCAGAGCAACCAGACCACCGACGAGGAAGAGGCCGAGACCGCCAACAAGCCGGCGCCGAAGCACAGGGCGACCATCCTGCCCATCCCGCCACGGGAATCGGAAGATTCCGCGGTCCCGCAGGGCGGGTCGGTCACCGCCGAGAAGGTCTATGAGATGCGGGTGCGCGGTTCGATCGCCGCCGCCCAGAACCTGCAGGGCCCGCTGGACGGCGGCTGGCGGGTCACCGGCCCGGACGGGGCTCAGATCTATGCCTTGCAGATCGTCGACAAGGCCGGGGGATCCGGCGAGCTGGAAGGCGCCTGGCGGGACGTCCGGCGCCCGGGGACCGTGGGCTCGACCGGCCTGATCGAGGACCTGCGCCACGACGGCGGCGAAGTGGTCATCCGCTTCAGCCCCAAGGGCGGTCAGTCGTCGGTTCTGACCCTGCGGCAGGCCGGCGAGACGCGCTGGTCGGGCGAGCTGGCCGAGAACGGCGCCAGCCAGCCGATCGTCGCCGAGCACGTCCTGCCCCAGGCCCCGCTAGGCTACGAGTCCCAAGGCCGCGGTCCCTATGTCTGGCCGCCGCGCGTCGCCGCCGTCAGCCGTCCGGCCCCCGCCGCGGCGCCCGCTTGCTCGACCAAGGGCAAGAAGGGCAAGGCCCTGAAGGCGGCCAAGGCCAAGTGCGCGGCCGCGGCCAAGAAGGGCAAGGCGTCGTCGCTCAAGAAGGGCAAGGGCGGCAAGGCCAAGGCGACCGCCAGCCGCAAGGGCAAGGCGACGGCCAAGAAGGGGTCGACGAAGAAGAAGCGGCGCTGAGGCCCCTCCGCCGAGAAGCCGCCTAAGCCTTCAGCGCCCGCCGCGCGGCTTCGATCGGGGCCGCCAGCCCTTCGACGGAATAGGCCGTGGCCGGGCTGTGGCCCCAGACCGGGCCGGGCCAGGCCGGATCATCCTGCCGCCGACCCACGACGTGGACATGCAGCTGGGCCGTGACATTGCCCAGGGCCCCGACGTTCAGCTTGTCGACCGAAAGGCCCAGCGACGCTCCGACCGCCCGCACAGCGGTTCCGGCCAGGACGATCTCCTCCATCAGCTGGATGCGGTGAGCGACATCCAGCTCCTCGATCTCGCGGAGGCCCGGCAGCCGGGGGATCAAAACCAGCCACGGATAGCGGGCGTCGTCCTGCAGGCGCACCTCGCACAGCGGCAGGTCGGCGACCTTGTGCGACGTGGCGACGAAGGCCTGATCGAGAGCAAAATCAGCCACGTTTCGGTACCGCCGCCCAATAGTCGAAGTCGAGAATGACGGCGGAATCGTAGACGCCTTCCGCGTCCTTGTCCGGAAACGCGTCGCAAGGCTTGTCCTTGGTCGCCACCAGCCGCAGCCGCAGGGCGCCGACCGAACCCCCGGGGGTTTCGATCTCGGCCTTGTCCAGAACCTGGCTCCAGGCGAACACCGTGCCGCCGGCGAAGAACGGGGCCACGTGGCGGCCGCCGTTGATCGCCAGGACCAGACCGGCGTTCTGCAGTCCGTTGAACGACAGGGCCTTGGCGGTCGAGATCACCACGCCGCCGTAGATCAGCCGCTTGCCCGACGGGTCCTTGGCCCGCTCGAACTGGTTGAAGTGGACCTTGGCCGTGTTCTGCCACAGGCGCGTGGCCATCTGGTGCTCCGCCTCCTCGACCGCCATGCCGTCGACATGGTCGATCTTCTCGCCGATCGCATAGTCCTCGAAGGCGTGCGGCCCGCCGGCCAGGGCCCAGTCGTAGCGGGAAAAGTCGAGGCCCGGCGGCGGCGCCAGGTCGGCTGGGGCCACGGCCGCCGACAGGGTCGGAACCTCTTGCTCGGCGATCGTCGCCGCCTCGTCGCGCTTGCGGACCATCACCCAGCGCACATAGCTCAGCACCGCCTCGCCGCGCTGGTTGACGCCGGTGGTGCGGACATAGACGACGCCCGTCTTCTTGTTGGAGTTCTCCTTCAGCCCGATCACGTCGGAGACGGCGCTCAGGGTGTCGCCCGGATAGACCGAGGCCAGGAACCGGCCCTCGGCGTAGCCGAGATTGGCCACCGCGTTCAGACTGACGTCCGGCACGGTCTTGCCGAACACCACATGGAAGGCGATCAGCGGGTCGGCGGGCGCGGCGGAAAGGCCACAGGCGCGGGCGAATTCGTCGGACGAGAACAGCGAAAAGCGCGGCCCGTACAGCGCCGTATAGAGCGCGACATCGCCGCTGGTCACGGTTCGAGGCGTGGCGTGGACCAGTCTCTGGCCCAGCTTGAAGTCCTCGAAGAAATGCCCTGGATCGGTCTTGCTCATCCCCTGCGCTCCTTATCGTTGTTCAGGCATCTTTGCCGCAGTGCAGCGAAACGGGAAAGAGGGCTTGAGGCCGGGCCGCGACGGGTCTAGACCCCGCCGCGACATTCCACTGTCCACAGCCTTGATGGAGACCCCATGGCTCGCGCGAAGATCGCCCTTATCGGCGCCGGCATGATCGGCGGCACCCTGGCCCACATCGCCGCTCGGGAAGAGCTGGGCGACGTGATCCTGTTCGACATCGCCGAGGGCACGCCCCAGGGCAAGGCGCTGGACATCGCCGAAGCCTCGGCCGTGTTCGGCAAGGACGTGGCCCTGAAGGGCGCCAACGCCTACGAGGACATCGCCGGCGCCGACGTCTGCATCGTGACGGCCGGCGTGCCGCGCAAGCCGGGCATGAGCCGCGACGACCTGCTGGGCATCAACCTGAAGGTCATGAAGGCCGTCGGCGAAGGCATCAAGGCCCACGCCCCTAACGCCTTCGTCATCTGCATCACCAACCCGCTCGACGCCATGGTCTGGGCGCTGCAGCAGTTCTCGGGCCTGCCGAAGGAAAAGGTCATCGGCATGGCCGGCGTCCTGGACTCGGCCCGCTTCGCCTATTTCCTGTCGGAAGCCACCGGCGTGTCGGTCGAGGACATCCACGCCTGGACCCTGGGCGGCCACGGCGACGACATGGTCCCGATGGTCCGTCACTCGACGGTCGGCGGCCTGCCGCTGCCGGAACTGGTCAAGCAAGGCTGGCTGACCCAGGAAAAGCTGGACGCCATCGTCGACCGCACCCGCAAGGGCGGCGGCGAGATCGTCGCCCTGCTGAAGACCGGCTCGGCCTTCTACGCCCCGGCCGAGAGCGCCATCGCCATGGCCACCTCGTATCTGAAGGACAAGAAGCGCGTCCTGCCGTGCGCCACCTACCTGACCGGCCAATACGGCCTGTCGGGCCTGTACGTGGGCGTGCCGGTCGTCATCGGCGCCGCCGGCGCCGAAAAGATCGTCGAGTTCGAAACCAACGACGCCGAAAAGGCGATGTTCGCCAAGTCGGTCGAGTCGGTTCAGGGCCTGATGGAAGCCTGCAAGGCCATCGACGGCTCGCTGAAGTAGGCTTCGCCGCTTCGCTGAAACGAGAAGGGCGGCTCCTCGCGGGGCCGCCCTTTTTGTTTGCGCCTAGTGCGCCGTGTCGCCGCCGCCTTCCTGGGAGATCTCCTCCAGGGTCTTGCCGACCTGCTTGGCGCCGTAGTCCTTGGCGACGTCGCCGAGCGACAGGATGCCGGTCAGCTTGCCAGCGTCGTTCAGCACCACCAGGCGGCGGACCTGGTTGCTGGCCATCTTGGCGGTGGCGTCGGCCAGGATGTCGTCTTCCCTCACGCTCAGCACCTCGCCGTCGGACATGGCTTCCGAGATGGGGCTGTCGAAGCTACGGCCTTCGGCGACCACGCGCAGGACAATGTCGCGGTCGGTGACCACGCCCACCACCTTGCCGTCATCGACCACGGGGACGACCCCGCTCTCGACCCGGGCCATCACCTGGGCGACGTCGCGGATACTGTCGGTGGGCCGAGCGATCGAGACCTGGCTAGTCATGGCGTCGCTGACTTTCATCGGAGTTCTCCTTTCGGGAGGAAATGGGACCTCCACAGAACCCCCGCGCTGCTGGCGTCGTTCCCCGATCAGGCGCCGGCCAGCGCGTCGCGGGCCGCCTTGGCCGCGTTCGGCAGGGCGAGACGGTCGCTGAGCGCCACGGCTTCCTCGCGCAAACGCCGGGCGTCGTCCTTGGCCCCGAGCCGGGCCTGGACGTCGGCCAGGGACAGCATCGAATAGGGCAGGAAGACCTGGAAGCCGACGGCGCGGCGCAGGTCCAGCGAGCGGGCGTAGAGGTCGCGCGCCGTCTTCAGGTCGCCAGCCTCCTCGGCGACGGCCGCCTCGTGGCGCAGCACGTAGGAAAGCTCCAGATCGCACCGGCCGGCCTCGGCGACCTGGCGCGCCTTGGCCAGGGGCGCGGCCGAGGCGGCGACCTCGCCGGCGACCTGCGGCATCAGGCCGGCGAAGAACAGCGCGTCAGCCTTGTCGCAGGGCTCGGTCAGGCCCTCGGCGGCCGCGGTGAAGGCCGGGACCAGCTGGGTGGCGCTTTTCAGATCGCCCGTCGTCAGACGAACGAAATAGGCCGAGGTCGTCTCCCTGAAGCTGATCAGCGGCTTGAGGTCCGCGTCGGCGCCGGATTTCAACGCCATGACCTGGTTGGCCACGGCCGCCTCGTCGGGGCTGATGCGGCCGACCAGCCGCTGGCTCTGGTGAACCCGCATCTGCTGCAGCAGGAGCCTCAGCCGCGTCCGGTCCGACGGTTGCTCGGCCAGACCCGCCTTCAAGGGCGCGACGGCGGCGTCGAAGTCGGCCGCGTAGCGCGCCGCCTCTGAAGCCTTGATCGCCGCCTCGGGCGTCGCGGCGAAGACGGACGAGGCGGCCGTGATCGCGACCGCGCTCAAGAGGACGCCGAGCGGCGGGAAGGGCGAGCGCATGAAAATCTCCACTGGCGTATCGACGATATCTAAGGTCTCGCGGCTGATCGCCAAGCCTTCACGGCGACGCTTCCGATCTTGGGTCTGGCGGCCTATCTAGACGCATCCCCAGGGACTCCTTGGGGGCCTAATTCTCCGCGGAGTTTCCCATGTCGATCTCGATCCATCAGGCCAGCGTGCCCGTGTTCATCCAGGGCCTGAAGGGTCTGAAGGGCGTGCTGGCCAAGGCCGCCGCCCTGGTCGAGGCCAAGAAATGGGATCCCGACGCCCTGCTGAAGGCGCGCCTGTACCCCGACATGTTCCCGCTGATCCGTCAGGTGCAGATCGCCACCGACTTCGCCAAGGGCGGCGCCGCGCGCCTGGCCCAGGCCGAGATCCCCGCCTGGGACGACGCCGAGACCTCGTTCGAGGGCCTGATCGCCCGCGTCGATCGCGCCATCGCCTTTGTCGAAGGCCTGGATCCGACCGCCTTCGAGGGCGGCCACGAGCGCGAGGTCCAGCTGGTCCGCCGCGGCGAGACCCACACCTTCAAGGGCCTGGACTATCTGCAAGGCCAGGCGATGCCGAACTTCTTCTTCCACATCACCACCGCCTACGCGATCCTGCGCCACAACGGCGTCGAGGTCGGCAAGCGCGACTTCCTGGGCACGGCCTGATCCGGACCCCGAGGGCGGGCCTGAGGGCCCGCCTTTGACTCCTCGCCCATTTCTGTGCATAAGCCCCGGCTTCCGGCGCTTTATCAGCAGCGCCTCCACCGTCACGACCCCGGCCTGTTAGCGCAGGATCCATCCGGACGAGGACGGCGAGGACCCCCATCGACGTGATCGTCCATGGGGGCTGATTGCGTTTGGACCCCGGCCTGTTCTTCGAACAGGCCGAGCAAGACAAGACGTTGAAGCGTGACGCGTCACGCTTCAGGGATTTAACCAGGGTTCGACATGTTCGACGGCCTTACAGAGCGACTTTCCGGCGTCTTCGAACGTCTCGGCGGTCGCGGCGTGCTGTCTGAGAAGGACATCGATGAGGCGCTGCGCGAGGTTCGGATCGCGCTGCTCGAGGCCGACGTCGCCCTGCCGGTCGTCAAGGACTTCATCAGCAAGGCCAAGGAACTGGCCGCCGGTGAAGCCGTCATCCGTTCGGTCAAGCCGGCCGACCAGGTGGTCAAGATCGTCTATGACGGTCTGGTCGACATGCTGGGCGGCGAGGTTCCGACCGGCCTGACCCTGGCGCTGAACCCGCCGTCGGTGATCCTGATGGCCGGCCTGCAAGGCTCGGGCAAGACCACCACCACCGGCAAGCTGGCCCTGCGCCTGTCCAAGCACGAGCGCAAGAAGGTGCTGGTCGCCTCGCTCGACACCCGTCGCCCGGCCGCCATGGAACAGCTGGCCATGTTGGCCAAGCAGGTCGAGGTCGAGAGCCTGCCGATCGTCCCCGGCCAGAGCGCCGTCGACATCGCCAAGCGCGCCCTGACGGCCGCCAAGCTGGGCGGCTATGACGTCCTGATCCTCGACACCGCGGGCCGCACCACGCTGGACGAGGCGATGATGAGCGAGGCGGCCGAGATCGCCCGCATCGCCACCCCGACCGAAACCCTTCTCGTGGCCGACAGCCTCACGGGCCAGGACGCCGTGCGCACGGCCAAGGCGTTCCACGAGCGCCTGCCGCTGACCGGCCTGATCCTGACCCGCGCCGACGGCGACGGCCGAGGCGGTGCGGCGCTGTCGATGCGCCACGTCACCGGCCTGCCGATCAAGTTCCTCGGCGCCGGCGAGAAGATCGACGCGCTGGACGTGTTCGACGCCCGCCGCGTCGCCGGCCGGATCCTGGGCCAAGGCGACGTCGTGGCGCTGGTCGAGAAGGCCGCCGCCGACCTCGACCATGCCGAAGCCGAGCGCATGGCCAAGAAGCTGGCCAAGGGCCAGTTCGACCTCAATGACCTGTCGGCTCAGCTGGCCCAGATGCAGAAGCTGGGCGGCATGGAAGGCATCATGGGCCTGCTGCCGGGCGTCCAGAAGGTCAAGAAGCAGATCGCCGAGAGCGGCATCGACGACAGCGTCTTCCGCCGCCAGCAGGCGATCATCAGCTCGATGACCAAGCTGGAGCGCAAGAAGCCCGACGTGCTGGCGGCCTCGCGCAAGCGCCGTATCGCGGCCGGGGCCGGCGTCGACGTCGCCGAGGTCAACCGCCTGCTGAAACAACACCGCCAGATGGCCGACATGTTCAAGGCCATGTCCAAGGACGGCGGCAAGAGCATGGCCCGCATGGCCCAGATGATGGGCGGCGGCGACATGGCCCGTCTCAAGACCATGGGCGGGGGCCGTATGCCCCAGCCCGATCCCAATGCAGCGGGAGGCCAAGGCCTCTCGGGGCTGCCCGGTCTGCCGGGCCTCGGGAGTGGCGGCGACGCCAAGCCCAACCCTCTCTCCGGCCTGGGCCTGCCCGGCTTCAACCCGTTCAAGAAATAGAACTTTAGACCAAGGACTACCTCAAATGCTGAAGATCCGTCTCGCCCGTGGCGGCGCCAAGAAGCGTCCGTACTACTCGATCGTCATCGCCGACAGCCACTCGCCGCGCGATGGCCGCTTCATCGAGAAGGTCGGCACCTACAACCCGCTTCTCAAGAAGGATGACCCGGCTCGCGTGACCCTGAAGGTCGAGTCGATCCAGGAGTGGCTCAAGAAGGGCGCCCAGCCCAGCGACCGCGTCGCCCGCTTCCTGGCCGCCCAAGGCCTGACCACCTGGGCCCACGGCAACAACCCGCAAAAGGGCGAGCCGGGCAAGAAGGCCAAGGAACGTTCGGCCGAACGCGCCCAGCGCGACGAAGAGCGCAAGCAAGCCGAGATCGACGCCAAGGCCGCCGCCGAAGCCGAGAAGGCCGCCGCCGCTGAAGCCGCCGCCGCCGCTGCTGCTCCGGCCGTGGAAGAAGCTCCGGCTGAAGAAGCCCCGGCCGCTGAAGTCGCCGCCGAAGAGGCTCCGGCCGCCGAAGCCGAAGCTCCGGCCGCTGAAGAAACCAGCGAAGGCTAAGGGTTCCAGCGCCGCTGTCTCATGCGAGGCGGCGGCGCGACTCTGTCCAGACGATGGCTGTATCTCCTGACGACCCGATGATCCTGGTCGGCCGCGTGGCCGGCGGCTTCGGCGTGCGCGGCGAGGTGCGGATCTCGACCTATACCGAAGAGCCGATGAACATCGCGGCCTTCAAGGCGCTGAAGCGCCAGGACGGCTCGCCGGCCCTGACCATCGCCTCGGCCCGCCCGACCAAGGACGGCGTCGTCTGCCGCTGCGTCGGGATCGACAGCAAGGACGCGGCTGACGCCCTGCGCGGCCTGCGCCTCTACGTCCCCCGCTCTGCCCTGCCCGAGCCCGACGAGGACGAGTTCTATCTGAGCGACCTGGTCGGCCTGCCGGTCCGCCATATCAAGACCGACGTCCTGCTGGGCCGCGTGAAAAGCGTCCAGAATTTCGGCGCCGGCGACATTCTCGAGATCACCCCGGACCTGGGCGGCCCGACCTGGTACCTGCCGTTCACCCGCGAGGCTGTGCCCGAGGTGAAGATCGGCGACGGTGTGATCCTGGCCGACCCGCCCGCCCTGGTGGGTGAGCCGGAAGGCCCGTCCTCGGACGATGTGGCCGAAGACGAAGACCTGGGCGACCGGGACTGACTTCCCGCGAAGGAGCGCCCTTGGCCTCGGAAAAATCGACGTCGGACGGCAAGTGGCGGGTCACCGCCTCGCGCCATGTGCACCGGGACCAGTGGATCAGCTTGCGGGCCGACGACTGCGTCACCGACGAGGGCGCGGTGGTCGCGCCCTACTACGTCCTGGAATATCGCGACTGGGTCGAGGTGGTGGCGCTGGACGCCGACAGCAACGTCTTGCTCATCAAGCAGTACCGCCACGGCCTGGGTGATTTCTCGATCGAGCTGCCGGCCGGCGGCATGGATCCGGGCGAGACCGATCCGGTGGCGGCCGCGAAGCGGGAGCTGCTGGAGGAGGCGGGCTGCGCCGGGACCCTGACCCTGATCGGCGAGACCCGGCCCAATGCCGGCACCCACAGCAACCGCGTCCATATCGTCCTGGCCCGCGACGTGGTCCGAGTGGCCGAACCCAAGGACGATCCCCATGAGCGGATCGAGTCGTTCTGGGTCTCGGCCGCCGAGGCGCTGCGCATGACCCTGGCCGGCGAGATCACCGTGGGCATGCAGGCCGCCTCGCTCCTGCGCGGGTTGGCGGCCGCCGGCGTGGCCCGGATCGAGCCCGCCTAAGCCTACTTCCGGACCCGCATCAGGCACTCCTGGGCCACCGAGGCCAGAAGCTTGCCGTCCTTGCTGAACATCTGGCCGCGCACCAGGCCGCGGCCCTGCGAGGCGCTGGGGCTGTCCTGGTGGAACAGGGTCCAGTCGTTGAAGTCGAACGGATGGTGGAACCACATGGCGTGGTCCAGGCTGGCGGCCTGCAGGCCCGGCGTCGTCCAGATCAGGCCGTGGGGGCGCAGGGCGCTCTCCATGAACGCCATGTCCGAAGCGTAGGCCAGCGCCGCCTGCTGCATCTTCACGTCGTCGCCCAGCGGGGCCTTAGCCCGCATCCAGACGTTCTTGGTCCCGGATTTCTTGACCGGCGCGACCGGGTTTTGCGGATCGACCCAGCGGATGTCGACCGGCCGCGGCTTGCCGGCCATGGCCAGCATCTTGGGATGGACCTGGTCGCCCAGGCTCTTCAGATACTCGACCTCGGTCGGCAGGCTCTCGGGATCGGGCGCGTCGGGCATGTCCGATTGGTGTTCGAAACCCTGCTCCGGCGTCTGGAACGAGGCGGCCAGGTTGAAGATCTGCTCGCCGTGCTGGATGGCCGCCACCCGGCGGGTGGTGAAGGTGCCGCCGTCGCGGGCCCGCTCCACCTCGTAGAGCACCGGCGCATTCACGTCGCCAGGGCGGATGAAATAGGCGTGCAGCGAATGGCAGACCCGGTCCGGCACGGTCTTGTAGGCGGCCAGCAGCGCCTGGGCGATGACCAGGCCGCCGAAGATGCGCGGGAAGCCGTCATTGGGGCTGACGCCCCGGAACAGGTTCACCTCGATCGGCTCGAGGTCGAGGATGTCGGCGAGGGTCTCGGTCGTCTGCATGGCGCAGTGCGATAGGCTGGCTTCGGCGGCGCCGCAAGCCGTCACCTTGCGTCAGGCGAGCGGTCTCCCCATCGTGGGGCGATGTCTCCCAAGTCGCCGCCGATCGTCCACCACCCCGCCTTTCGCGCCGAGATGCCGGCCGGGCACCGCTTCCCGATGGACAAGTTCTCGCGCCTGGCCAGCGTGCTGGAAGCCGAGGGCGTCGCGGGTCCGGACGGTTTCGCGCGGCCTGAGTTCGTCGACGCCGAGACCCTGCGTCTGGTCCACACGGAAGACTATGTCCGGGGCGTGATCGAGCTTTCCCTGCCCACCGACGTGGTCCGGCGGATCGGCATGCCCAACACCGACAGCGTGGCGACCCGGGCTCGCGCGGCGACCGGCGGCACCCTGCTGGCGGCGCGGCTGGCGCTGGAGCACGGCATCGCCTGCAACACGGCCGGCGGCAGCCATCACGCCTCGGCCGAGAGCGGGGCGGGGTTCTGCGTGTTCAACGACGTGGCGGTGGCGGCGCGGCGGCTACAGGCCGAAGGGCGGGTCGGCCAGGTGCTGGTGATCGATCTCGACGTCCACCAGGGCGACGGCACCGCGCGGATCTTCGAGGACGATCGCAGCGTCTTCACGGTCTCGATGCACGCCGAGAAGAACTTCCCGCATCGCAAGGCGGTCAGCGATCTCGACGTCGAGCTGGCCGACGGGACCGGCGACGCGGCGTATCTGGAAAAGCTGGGGGAGATCCTGCCGGCGCTGCTTTCCAGCGTCCGGCCGGACATCGTCTTCTTCAATGCGGGAGTCGATCCGCACGCGGACGACAAGCTGGGCCGGTTGTCGCTGACCGATCAAGGTCTGGAACGACGGGAGGCCTATGTCCTGGGCGCTTGTCTTTCTTCTGGCATCCCCGTGGTCGGGGTCATCGGCGGCGGCTACGACGCGGATATCGATCGCCTGGCGGCTCGCCACGCCATCCTGCATCGGACGGCCAAGTCTTTGTATTCTGGAAAGTCTTCGTAGGTCTCTTCGGCGACCGCTCGATCGCCATCTCCGTCGGGGCGGCTCTCGCGAGCGGCCCGACGGAGGCTAAGCGGCGATCACTTACAGGCTCGAAACGAGCGAACCGGCGATGACGACGAGCGGCAGAACCGCGAGGATGAGCGAGGCGAAGCCGGCGACGGCGTTGGTCTTCATGGTCATGGTCTTGATCCCTGTTTTCGTTGTCCGGCGCCCGTTGGCGTCCGGTGATCAGGGATATAGGTCCGCACCTCGGTTAATGCACGTTACCCTTGCTTCATGACGCCGATTTAAGAAACTTTGTGGCCGCAAAGTCGCATTACAGAGGTGTAATGTGACCGCAGAAATTAGTTTCTAGGGAAACTTTATCCTTTGAGACCATCGCTACGGCAAGCCGCTGTCAGTCCTCGCTGGGCGCCACCAAAAAGAGTCCACGCATCGTCGCGATCGGGGCGGAACGGGTCTCCTGCCAGGCTTCGACATGGACGTTGGCGATCCGCCGGCCCAGCTTCTTGATGCTGGCGCGGGCGTAGGTGGTCAGCGGACGGCCCGAGCGCAGATACTCGATCGAGACGTCGATCGTGCGCGGCTGGCGCGTCATCGGCGCGGCGACCGACAGCTGGGCCAGGGCGGTCATCTCCATGAACGCGCCGAGCACGCCGCCATGGATGGCGGGCAGCATGGGGTTGCCGACGATGTGCTGGGCGAACGGCAGGACGGCGGTCATCTCGTCCCCGGCCAGCTCGGCCCGGATCCCCAGGAAGCGGGCATAGGGGATCGAGTCCAGCATCGAGACCAGGCGGGTGTCGGGCTCGCTCATTGGTCCACGCTCCCGGTCTTGGCGCGCGGCTCGCGCGACGGTTTCAGGTTGGCGCCCGGCGTCTTGCCGGCGCTGGAGTCGAGCATGAAGGTCGCCTGGGCGGTGGCCACCGGATCCTCGGGATCGCGGTCGTAGGCCACGGCGCGAACGAAGGCGATCGAGCGGGTCAGCTTGTAGCAATGGGCCCGCGCCAGCACGTCCAGGCCCGGTTCGGCGGGCCGCATGTAGTCGATGCGCAGATCCAGCGTCGCGATCGAGGTCCAGGTGTCCATCGACGCATGCACGGCCTGGCCGCTGGCGTGGTCGAGCAGGGTGGTGACCACGCCGCCGGCGATGACGCCGGTTTCCGGGTCGCCGACGATCTCGGGACGATAGGGGACTTTCAACACCGCGACCGCGTCGCCGATCTCCAGGGTGGTGAAGCCCAGCGCCTTGGCCTGCGGGCTGCCCTCGTTCATCGCCGAGGCGATGAGCCGTATCTGTTCGTTGTCGCTCATGCCGGCTCCTTGACGGGGATAGGCTTAGCGCTTCCCGCGTTGTCATATCCAGACGTGATCAAGCCCGAAGACCTTCTCTGTCCCCGCCCGGGCGGCCTCTACTGCCCGCCGGGAGACTTCTACATCGACCCGGTCCGACCCGTGGACCGGGCGGTGATCACCCATGGCCACGCCGATCACGCCCGCGCCGGCCATGGCGTCGCGGTCGCCACGCCCGAGACACTGGCGATCATGGCCGTCCGCTACGGCGAGGACTTCGCGGGCCGCCGGGAGCCGGTCGCCTATGGCGAGGCCTTCGTCCGCGATGGGGTCGAGGTGACCCTGGTCCCGGCCGGCCACGTGCTGGGTTCGGCCCAAGCGGTGGTGCGGTGGAAGGGCCTGACCATGGTGGTCTCCGGCGACTACAAGCGCCGCCGCGACCCGACCTGCGCCCGTTTCGAGCCCGTGCCGTGCGACGTGTTCATCACCGAGGCGACGTTCGGCCTGCCGGTGTTCCGCCATCCCGACGACGCCGGCGAGATCCGCGGCCTGCTGGCCTCGGTCGAGCAGTTCCCCGAGCGCTGCCACATCGTCGGCGCCTACGCCCTGGGCAAGGCCCAGCGGGTGATCCGGCTGCTGCGCGAGGGCGGCTGGGACAGGCCGATCTTCGTCCACGGGGCGCTGGAGCGGCTGAACGAACTCTACGAGGCCCACGGGGTCGCGCTGGGCCCATTGGCGCCGGCGACCTCCTCAGGACCCAAGGACGCCTTCGCCGGTCAGATCATCATCGCCCCGCCCAGCGCTGTCGCCGACCGCTGGTCGCGGCGGTTCCCGGACCCGGTCGACTGCTTCGCCTCGGGCTGGATGCGGGTGCGGGCCAGGGCGCGGCAGCGGGGCGTCGAGCTGCCGCTGATCCTGTCCGATCACGCTGACTGGGACGAGCTGACCGCGACCTTGAGCGAGCTGCGGCCCGGCGAGGTGTGGATCACCCACGGTCGCGAGGAGGCGCTTGAGCGGTGGTGCGAGCTGGAGGGCCTGCCGGCGCGGGCGTTGCGGCTGGTGGGCTATGACGAGGAGGAGGGGGAATAGGGCTTCCTCCCGCCCGCCTTCGGGGGCGGACGACCGCGAAGCGGTCAGGTGGGGGGAGCCTCGCCCACGTACCGCGCCCGGGGCCGGATCAAACGCCCCGTCTGCAGCTGCTCGATCGCGTGCGCCGCCCAGCCCGCGCTGCGCGCCGTGGCGAACAGGATGAAGGGCGCGTCGGGCGGCAATTTCAGCGTCCGCGCCAGGCTCACCAGAGCGAAGTCGATGTTGGGCGAGAGGCTCGTCGCCGTTTCCGTCGCTGTCCGCAGATCCGCCAGCAGGGGCGGCGCCTCGAAGGCCCCCAGCAAGGCCGCCGCCCTAGGATCGCCGTCTGGATAGAGCGGATGGTCGAAGCCCGGCATCGACGCGCCGCGCGCCAGGCGAGCGGCGACGGCGTGACTGGGGTCGCGACGCTCGGCCTCCTCAACGAAAGCCTCGACCCGGGCGGCCATGCCTCCGTGCAAGGGTCCTGACAAGGCCGAGAGCCCCGCCAGGCAGGCGGCCGACAGCGACGCCCCGGTCGAGGCCGCCACACGGGCGGCGAAGGTCGAGGCGTTCAGCTCATGGTCGGCCAGCAGCACCAGGGTGCGACGGACGAGGTCGGCCCCGGCCGCGTCCAGTCCCCAGGCGGCGGCGAAGCGGGCATGGGCTAGGCCTTCGCCGGTCTGGCCCGTGGCGGCGTCGACCACGGCTTCCAGCAGGTCGGCGGCCTCCATGGCCAGGGCCAGGGGCGCGCGGCCGCGAGCAGGCGGTTCGCGACCGGCGCGGCCGGCCAAGGTCAGGAACAGCCGCCCTCGCGCGCTATCGGCGGGTGGAGGCTCGGCGCGACGGACCGACTTCAGCGCGGCCCCATGACCGCCGCGCAGCAGCCGCGCGACCTCCTCCAGGCTGGCGGCCTTCGCCAGCTCGGCGGCGTTCTGGCCGCGATACCAAAGACGCCCGCCGGCCACGGTGGTGATGGCCGAGGGCAGCACCGGTTCGCCCCAGGCGATGGCCTCGGCGGCGACGTCGGCGGCGCGGCGGCCGCGCGCCTTCCTTTGGGCCAGGGCCGCGACGTCCGAGGCGCGATAGAGACTGCGGCGTGGATCCTGAGGATGGGTGGCGGCTTCGATTCGGCCGCGGCTGACATAGGCGTACAGGGTCTGCGGCCGGATCCCCAACCGCTCCAAAACCTGATCCGCGTCCAGCCAATCCGCCATATAGATTGATTATATTGATCAAGATTGACGATCAAGGCCCTTGAGCGCTTTTCAACGCCACGAAAGGAGACCGCACATGTCCGATGGTCTTGAGGGCGTCATCGCCGCCCGCACCGTTCTGTCCGATGTCGACGGCGCCAAGGGTCGCCTGGTGATCCGGGGCTACGCCGTCGAGGATCTGTCGGGCCGCACTCGCTACGAGGAAGCCGCCCACCTGCTGTTCGACGGCTTCTTCGAGGACGCGCCGTCCGACCTCGCGCCGGCCTTGGGCCAGGCCCGGCTCCGCGCCTTCGCCGAGGTCGCCGCCCTGGACGAAGGCCTGGCGCGCCGCGATCCGGTCGAGGCCATGCGCGCCCTGCTGGCCCGGCTGCCCGACGGCGACGACCTGCCGACCGCCCTGCTGCTGATCGCCGCCCCCGCCGTCTTCACCCCCGCCGTGCTGCGCGTCGCCGCTGGCCAGAGCCCTGTCGCCCCCGATCCGGCCCTGTCGCACGCCGCCGACATCCTGCGGATGACGCGCGGGACGCCGGCCACCGACGCCGAGGCCGCCGCGCTCGACGCCTACCTCGTCACGGTCTGCGACCACGGCCTTAACGCCTCGACCTTCGCCGCCCGCGTGGTGGCCTCGACGCGAGCAGGGCTGACCTCGGCCGTGCTCGCGGGACTATCCGCGCTGAAGGGCCCGCTGCACGGCGGCGCGCCAGGCCCGGTGATCGAGATGCTGGACGAGATCGGCGCGCCGGAAAACGCGCGGCCCTGGCTGGAGAAGGCCCTGGCGCGCGGCGACCGGCTGATGGGCTTCGGCCACCGGATCTACCGCGTCCGCGACCCCCGCGCCGACGCCCTGAAGGCGGCCGTGCGCAGGCTGGCGGCGGCTTCGGGCGGCTTGCCCGGACGCCTGGTGTTCGCCGAAGCTGTCGAACGGGCGGCCCTGGAGATCTTGCGCGAACACAAACCCGACCGGGCGCTCGACACCAATGTCGAGTTCTATACGGCGCTGCTGCTGGAGGCCTTGGGCCTGCCGCCCGCCAGCTTCACCTGCGTGTTCGCCATGGGCCGCGTCGCGGGCTGGCTGGCCCACGCCCGCGAGCAGTTGGCCGGCGGGAGGTTGATCCGGCCGCAGTCGGTCTATGTGGGGCCTGAAGCGCGGGCGGCGGCTTAGCCTTCGGCGCGGGGTGCGGTAGATAGGGACCATGTCCCTGTCCGCCACCTCGCCCGAGACCCGCGCCGCCACCCGCCGTGTCGCCCTGCTGTCGGTGGCGACGGCGGCGATCCTGATCGTGGTCAAGGCCATCGCCTGGCGGGCCAGCGGATCGGTGGCCATCCTGGCCTCGCTGTCGGACTCGGCCCTGGACCTGATCGCCTCGCTGATCACCGTCTACGCCGTGCGCTACGCGGCCGAGCCGCCGGACGCCGAGCACCGCTTCGGTCATGGCAAGGCCGAGGCCTTTTCCAGCCTGATGCAGGGCGGCCTGGTCTTCGCCTCGGGAGCCCTGATCGGGCGGGAGGCGATTTCGGCCCTGCTGCATCCGCGCCCGGTCGAGCACGGCTTGGCCGGCGTGATCGTGATGGTCGTGTCGATCGCGCTGACCCTGGGCCTGATCACCGCCCAGACCCGGGTGCTGAAGGCCAGCGGCTCGATCGCCATCGCCGGCGACCGGGCCCACTACGCCGCTGACCTGGCGTCGAACGCGGTGGCCCTGGTCGGAGTCGCGGCGGCCGCCTGGCTGGGGCTTTCATGGGTCGACGCCGCGGCGGGGCTGGTCGTGGCGCTGTGGCTGCTCTGGGGCGCGGTCGGGGTGTTTCGCGAAGCCTCGGCCCAGCTGATGGATCGCGAATTGCCCGAGATCGAGCGCGAACGGATCGTCGCCCTGGCCGTCGCCGACCCTCGGGTGCTGGGCGTCCACCAGCTGCGCACCCGGGCATCCGGGCCCTATGTCCACATGCAGATGCACGCCGACCTTGCCGCCGACATCTCGCTGGCCGAGGCGCACAGCATCATCGTCGCCGCCGAGAACCGGCTACTGGAGGCCTTTCCGTCGGCCGACATCATCATCCACCCCGACCCGAGGGGGCTGGCCGAGAAACACGGCGGCGTCTTCTCCGAGAGCGTCGAGGGTTGAGTTTTCGGGGCGTGAGGGTACGGAACTCCGTATGACCGACACGCTCGCCGACCTGCCCCGCGCCTTCGCCGGCAAGACCGTCCTGGTGCTGGGCGACGTGATGCTGGACCGCTTCATCTACGGCGCGGTTGACCGCATCTCGCCCGAGGCGCCGGTGCCGGTGATCGCGGTCGAGAAGGAGACCGCCATGCTGGGCGGAGCCGGCAACGTGGCGCGCAACGTCGCCGCGCTCGGCGCCATGGCGGTGCTGATCGGCCTGGTAGGCCAGGATGACGCCGGCGCGGCCCTGCGCAGCATGATCGACGCCGAGCCCGGCCTGGAGGCCGACCTGGTCATCGACGCAGGGCGTCGGACGACCGAGAAGGTCCGCTACATCTCGGGTTCGCACCAGATGCTGCGGGTCGACCGCGAGGATCGCGGGCCCGGCGACGGCGCGGCGCTGCTGGCCGCGTTCAAGGCGCGGCTGGCGGCGGCCGATGTCGTGGTGTTGTCCGACTACGCCAAGGGTGTCCTGACCGCGCAGGTCGTACGCGGGGCGATCGACGCCGCCCGCGCGGCCGGCAAGCCGGTGATCGTCGATCCCAAGAGCCGCGACCTCGCCCGCTACGACGGCGCGACCCTGATCAAGCCCAACCGCAAGGAAGCCGCCGAGGCCACCGGGATCATCGACAATAGCGACGAGGCTTCCGAGGAAGCCGGCGGGGCGATCCTGGCCATGGCGCCGGGGCTGGAGGCCGCCCTGATCACCCGCGGCGGCGCGGGCATGACCCTGGCGGCGCGTGGGCAAGCGCCGGTCCATCTGCCAGCGACGGCGGTGGAGGTGTTCGACGTCTCGGGCGCCGGAGACACCGTGGCCGCGACCCTGGCCCTGGCCGTGGCGGCTGGCGCCAGCCTGACGGACGCGGCGCGCCTGGCCAACCTGGCCGGCGGCCTGGTCGTGGCCAAGCTGGGCACCGATGTCGTCACCGCCGCTGAACTGGCCGCCCGCGCCGGATCGGTCGAGGGCGAGCCTGGCGAGATCAAGATCGCCGACCGCGACCACGCCCGGCGGATCGTCGAGGGCTGGCGGGCGCGGGGTCTGAAGGTCGGCTTCACCAACGGCTGCTTCGACCTGCTGCATCCGGGCCACGTCTCGCTGTTGTCCCAGGCCAAGGCGGCCTGCGACCGGCTGATCGTCGGGCTCAACACCGACGCCTCGGTCTCGAAGCTGAAGGGCCCCAGCCGGCCCGTGCAGAAGGAGACGGCGCGGGCCACGGTGCTGGCCTCGCTGTCGTCGGTGGACCTGGTCGTGCTGTTCGACGAGGACACGCCGTTGA
This sequence comes from Caulobacter sp. Root343, assembly GCF_001425745.1. GTDB lineage: Bacteria > Pseudomonadota > Alphaproteobacteria > Caulobacterales > Caulobacteraceae > Caulobacter. The sequence continues at coordinate 65,193 of NZ_LMDF01000009.1, forward strand.
CCCTGATCGAGGCTTTCCGGCCTGACGTGCTGGTCAAGGGGGCCGACTACACCGTCGAGACGGTGGTCGGCTCGGACGTGGTCCTGGGCTATGGCGGCAAGGTCGTTCTGGCGGCGCTGAAGCAGGGCCAGAGCACCACGGCCCTGATCGGACGCATGAACGCGGAATCCTGAGCCGGACCGCCGCGCAAAAGCCTGGATTTCCTGACTAAACGCGGTTCAGCAATCTGTTGTTAAGCAAAGCGGCGCATCGCTCTTTCGATGCAGCCTGAGCGCACCTGGGCATGAGCGTCGAACGCACCCTTCACCATTTCCCCCTCGACCCCGCCTCGCGGCAGGTGCGTCTGGCGCTGGGCGAAAAGCGGCTGCCGTTCGTCGAGGTGCAGGTCCGCTACTGGGAGGCGCCGCCCGATTTCGCGAGCCTGAACCCGTCGGGCCTGACCCCGGTGCTGGTCGAGACCCGCAACCAGCGCAACCTGGTGGTCTGCGAGACCCGGGCCATCCTCGAACACGTCGAAGAGACCGAGCCGGAGCCGCCGCTGCTGGGCCGCGACCCGGCCGAGCGGGCTGAGGCCCGCCGCCTGCTGCAGTGGTTCGACCGCAAGTTCGACAACGAGGTCAACGGCTTCCTGCTGCACGAGAAGATGGAGAAGCGCCTGCTGCGCATGGGCGCGCCGGACCTGGCCGCCCTGCGCCAGGGCCGCGAGGCGCTGCGGGCTCACCTGGGCTATGTCGATGGCCTGCTACAGACCCGCGACTGGCTGGCCGGACGGCGCATGAGCCTGGCCGACTTCGCGGCCGCCGCGCACCTGTCGGTGATCGACTATTTCGGCGACGTCCCGTGGAAGGACTTCCCGACCGCCAAGACCTGGTACATGAAGCTGAAGTCGAGGCCGTGCTTCCGGCCGATCCTGGCCGACCGCTGGCCCGGCCTCGCGCCGGCCGCGCACTATGACGACCTCGATTTCTGACCCCGACTTGCAAACCATCAAGGACGAGATCCGCGCCGAGGCCTTGAGCCTGGGGTTCTCGACCTGCGGCTTCGCCGACGCGGCGGCGGCCTGGCCCAACGGCGAATGGCTGCGCGAGTTCGTCGTCGCCGAGCGACACGGGGACATGGGCTGGATGGAGGAGACGCTGGAGCGGCGCTCGCATCCCACCACCATGTGGACGCAGGCGAAGTCGGCGGTGGTGCTGGGCGTCAACTATGGCCCGGACATCGACCCGCTGGAGCAGCTGGCGCGCGCGGATCACGCCGCCATCTCGGTCTACGCCCAGGGCGACGACTATCACGAGGTGATCAAGAAGCGGCTGAAGCTGCTGGCCGGCTGGATGCATCGCCGGTTCGGCCAGGACGTGAAGGTCTTCGTCGACACCGCGCCCTTGATGGAAAAGCCGCTGGCCCAGCGCGCCGGCCTGGGCTGGCAGGGCAAGCACACCAACCTGGTCTCGCGCCAGTTCGGCTCATGGCTGTTCCTGGGCAGCGTGCTGACGACGCTGGACCTGCCGCCGGATACGCCGGAGGTCGACCATTGCGGCCGATGCAGCGCCTGCCTGGACATTTGCCCGACCAACGCCTTCCCCGCGCCCCGACAGCTGGATGCGCGTCGCTGCATTTCGTACCTGACGATCGAGCTGGCGGGCCCGATTCCGGCCGAGTTCCGACCGGCCTTGGGCAATCGGATCTATGGCTGTGACGACTGCCTGGCGGTCTGCCCGTGGAACAAGTTCGCCAGCCTTTCCAGCGAGGCCAAGCTGCGGGCGCGGGAGCAGCTGCGGCAGCCGTCCTTGGCCGAGTTGGCGGTGTTGGACGACACCGCGTTCCGGGCGCTGTTCTCGAAAAACCCGATCAAGCGGATCGGCAGGAACCGCTTCGTGCGCAACGTGCTCTACGCGATCGGCAACAGCGGGGATGCGGGGCTGATGGCGGTGGTGGAGCCGCTGCTAAGTGACCCGGCGCCAGTGGTGCGGGCCGCCGCCGTGTGGGCCGCGCGGCGGCTGGCCGGGGATAGTGCGTTGGCGCTGAAAGGCGCCGAGGACGATCCGGAGGTATTGGCGGAGTGGGGCGCTTGACCTGCTCCCTCCGGGCCTGACGGCCCTCCTCCCCCGGAGGGGGAAGAAGGCCGCGCGTTCCTTCCGCCCGCCTTTGGGGGCGGACGATCGCAAAGCGATCAGGTGGGGGAAGTTAAACCTTCAGCGCCGCCTCGACCGCCGCCCGCGCCGCCACGCCGAGGTCCGGACGCTTCAGGGCCAGGGCCACATTGGCCTTCAGCAGGCCGATCTTGTCGCCGCAGTCGTGGGTGACGCCTTCGTAGACATAGGCGTGGAACGATTGCTGCGTCATCAGCTTGGCCATCGAGTCCGTCAGCTGGATCTCGTTGCCGGCGCCCTTCTCCTGGCTGGCCAGCAGTTCGAAGATCTCGGGCTGCAGGATGTAGCGGCCGGCGATCGACCAGTTCGAGGGCGCTGTGCCCTGGGCCGGCTTTTCGACCATGCCGGTCATGGTGGCCAGGCGGCCGTTCACTTCGCCAGGAGCGACGATGCCGTACTTGTGGGTCTCGCTGGCGGGGACTTCCTCGACGCCGATGACGTTGCCGCCGCCGACCTTGTCATAGACCTCGATCAGCTGACCGAGAGCCGAGGGGTCGGCGTCGACGATGACGTCGGGAAGCATGACCGCGAACGGCTCGTCGCCGATGATGTCGCGGGCGCACCAGACGGCGTGGCCCAGGCCCAGCGGGGCCATCTGGCGCACGAAGCTCATCTCGCCCGGCCGGGGCAGCTCGTCGCGCAGCTGCTTGAGGATGTCGAGCTTGCCCTTGGCCTCCAGCTGGGCCTCCAGCTCGATTTGATGGTCGAAATAGTCCTCGATCGCGCCCTTGGAGCGGCCCGTGACGAAGACGAAGTGCTCGATGCCCGCCTTGCGGCCTTCCTCGACGATGTACGACAGGATCGGCCGATCGACGACGTTCAGCAGCTCCTTCGGCGTGGTCTTGGTGCCCGGCAGAACGCGGGTGCCGAGGCCAGCGACGGGAAGAACGGCTTTGCGGACGGGTTTCATGGACATCTCGCTCGAGTATTCGGGACGCCGTTTCTAGGAGGGCTTTTCACCGAAAGCCACCATTGTTCCGTGAAAATTCCACTGTACGCGGCTGTGTTCGTTCGGAGATGGAATCCCGCGCGGTCCGTGCTAGCTGGACGGCCAGTTTCCGTCCGAGGTCTTCATGCACCGCCGCGCCCTGCTTCTCACCCTCGCCGCCGCCGGCCTGACCCTGGCCGCCTGCGGTCCCGACAAGAAGGCGCAGGAAAACCTCTCCGTCGCCGACGCCTTCATGGCCAAGAACGCCAAGGAGCCCGGCGTCGTCACCCTGCCCCAGGGCCTGCAGTACAAGGTGGTGCGCGAGGGACCGCAGGGCGGTCAACACCCGACGCAGGCCGACGAGGTCAAGGTTCACTACGAGGGCAAGCTGCTGGACGGCACGGTGTTCGACTCGAGCTACGAGCGCGGCGTGCCGGCCGTGTTCCCGCTGGACGGCCTGGTGCCGGCCTGGATCATCGCCTTGCAGCGCATGAAGGCCGGCGACGAGTGGATCCTCTACGTGCCGCCGGCCTTGGGCTACGGCGCCGAGGACAAGGGACCGATCCCGGCCAACAGCGTGATGATCTTCCGCATCGAGCTGCTGGACGTGAACCGGCTGGGTCCGGGCAAGCCGAAGGAATAGGGGAATCTGCTCCCCCGGCTGGGGGAGCTGAGGCCGTTCTACACCACCCGCGGCGGGTAGCCGCTCTCGCGCAGCGCATCCATCACTTCCTGGGTGTGCTGGGCGTCGCGGGTTTCGATGGTGATATCGAACTCCGCGCCCTTGGCCGGAACGTCGAGGGCCAGGCGGTTGTGGTTGACCTCGATGATGTTGGCGCCCATGGCCCCGATCACGTGGGCCACGGTCGACAGCAGGCCCGGACGGTCGTCGCCGATGATCCGCAAGCTGGCCAGGCGCTGAGCGCGGACCAGTTCGCGGGTCAGGACCGAGGCCAGCAGGCGGGTGTCGATGTTGCCGCCGCACAGGATCAGACCGCACTTCTTGCCGCGGAAACGCTCCGGATAGGCCAGCAGCGCCGCCAGCGAGGCCGCGCCCGCGCCCTCGGCGATCGTCTTCTCGACATTGCAATAGAGGGCCACCGCCTGCTCGATGTGCGGTTCTTCCAGCAGCAGCACGTCGTCGATCAGCGGGCGGGTGACGCCATAGGTCAGGTCGCCAACCTGCTTGACCGCCACGCCCTCGGCGATGGTCTGGCCGCCGCAGTGGGCCGCGACGCCGCGCATCTTGGCGGTGAAGGACGGATACATGGCCGGCTCGCAGCCGATGATGCGGATGTCGGGCTTCAGCGCCTTGGCCGCCGTGGCCACGCCGCTGATCAGGCCGCCGCCGCCGATCGGCACCGGCAGGATCTCGAGATCCGGGGCGTCTTCCAGCATCTCCAGGGCGATCGTGCCCTGGCCGGCCATGATGTCGTAATCGTCGAACGGGTGGACGAAGGTCAGGCCCTGCTCGTCGCGCAGTTTGCGGGCGTGGGCGTTGGCGTCGTCATAGGTCTCGCCCTCGATGATCACGGTCGCGCCGAAATCGCGGGTGTGCTGGACCTTCACGAACGGCGTCGTGCGGGGCATGACGATGGTGACCGGCACGCCCAGACGGGCGCCATGATAGGCCAGGCCCTGGGCATGGTTGCCGGCGCTGGCGGCGATGACGCCCTGCTGCTTCTCGGCTTCCGACAGCAGCATCAGCTTGTTCAGCGCGCCACGCTCCTTGTAGGCGGCGGTGAACTGCAGGTTCTCGAACTTCACCCACACCTCGGCGCCGGTGATTTTCGACAGGGTGCGCGAGTGACGGCACGGGGTGCGCTCGATCTGACCCTTCAGGCGGCCGGCGGCGGCTTGGATGGCGGCGAGGTCGAGGGTCATCGGATCAGCACTCTGTCGCGGCGAAGAATGGCCGTGGCGGGGCCTCTAACACGGCCAAGCCGCCAAAACACCCCTTGGGCGCGCCCCTTAGGGCGCTTCCGCCAGCAGGTTTTCTATCGCCGCCCACGCTTGCGGCTCGGTCAGCATCGGCGCGTGGCCGACGCCGGGGACCTCGGCATAGGCCATCGATGGCGCGGCGGCGCGCATGCGCTCGGCGATGCCCGCGTCGACCAGGTCCGAGATCCCGCCACGCACCAGCAGCAGCGGCCGGTCCTTGGCCAGCGCCCGGAACAGCGGGTACATGTCGGGCGGGGCCAAGGCCTGCCCTCCATTTGGGCCGCCTTCGGCCTGGGCTTTGGCCGCCGCTTCCGCCGCCGCCTTGATCGGGGCCGAGATGTCCGGATCGTAGGCCAGGACGAAGCCGCCATCCGCCTCGTCGAACAGGCGGCGGGCGAAGATGTCCCAGTCCTCGGCGCCGTAGTTTGGAAAGGCCGCGGCGTTGATGGCCTTGGCGTAGGCGACCGCCGCCTCCCAGGTCTCGAAGCGGCTGGCGCCGCCCGCGTAGCCCGCGATGCGTCCCAGGCCGACGGGCGACAGCTCGGGGCCGACGTCGTTCAGCACGGCCGCCGCGATCGCCTCGGGCTTGATCGAGGTCAGGACCATGGTGACCAGCCCGCCCATGCTGGTCCCGACGAACACCGCGCGCTCGATCCCGGCCGCGGCGAGCAGCGAGATCACGTCGGCGGCGTAGGTCCCGGGATGGTAGTTCATCGGGTTCGGGTCGCGGGCCGACAGGCCTCGGCCCCGCACATCGGCGGCGAGGACGCGACGGCCCGTGGCGGCGATACGCGGCGCCAGGTCCTCGAAATCGCGAGCGTTGCGGGTCAGGCCGTGGAGGCAGATCACCGGCAGCTTCTCGGTTTCTCCCACGGCCGCGTAGTCACGAGCGTGCAGCGGCAGGCCTTCGTAGGAGGTCCAGAAGAAGTCGGTGAAGTCAGTCATCGCGCGTCTCTTCCCGTCACTTGCCCCTCCGCGCCTGCGGCGCTCCTCCCCCGGAGGGGAAGAAGGAGCGCGGTTTCCTTCTGCCCCTCCGGGGGCGGACGACCGCGAAGCGGTCAGGTAGGGGCCCGCGGCGCTGGCCGCGCTTGCTCAATACGTAAACGGCGTCTCGATCTCCGCCAGCAGCGGCGCGGCGTTGTCACGGTCGTTGGCGGTGATCTCCGAAACGGGCAGCGGCCAGTCGATGCCGATCGCCGGGTCGCTCCAGCGCACCGCGCCCTCGGCGGCCGGAGCGTAGTAGTCCGTGACCTTGTAGAGCACCTCGCACGCATCGGTCAGGGTGACGTAGCCATGGGCGAAGCCCTTGGGAACCAGCAGCTGCTGGCGGTTCTCGGCCGACAATTCGGCCCCAACCCACTGGCCGTAGGTCGGCGAGCCCTTCCGGATGTCGACCGCCACGTCGAAGATCGACCCGACCACGCAGCGCAGCAGCTTGTCCTGGGCATGCGGCGGACGCTGGTAATGCAGGCCGCGCTGGATGCCGCGCGTGGTCGACCGGACATGGTTGTCCTGGACGAAGGCGGCCTTAAATCCAGCCTCCTCCAGCGCCGATTGCCGGAAGGTCTCGGAAAACCAGCCGCGCTCATCGCCATGGCGCGCGGGCGTGATAAGCAGCACTTCGGGGATCGCCAGCGGCGTGATCTTCATGACGCGTACTTGAGTTCGAGGAATGAGTTGGCCACCGATGCCGCCTGAGACAGAGGAAAACAAGAGCGGTCCGGCCATGACCGTGGTGATCGTCTCCTACCAGAGCGGCCCGACCCTCGAGCCATGCCTCGCCCGATTGGAAGCCCAGACCTTCCGCGACTTCGAGACCATCCTGATCGACAACGCCTCGACCGACGGCGCGCCGCAGGCGGCCGCCAAGGCCCATCCGTGGGTCGATTTCGTCGAGGCGGGGGCCAATCTGGGCTTCGCGGCCGGCAACAACCTGGCCGCCCGCCGCGCCAGGGGGCGCTGGCTGGTCCTGCTCAATCCCGACGCCTATGCCGAGCCGGATTGGCTGGAAGAACTGATGGCGGGCGTCGCGCGCCACCCGGCCGTGAAGAGTTTCGCCTCGCTGCAGCTGTCGGCCGATCGGCCGGGGCTGCTGGACGGGGCCGGCGACAACGTCACCAGCGCGGGCATACCGTTCCGGGGCGGGTATGGCCGCAAGCAACCGGCGGTCCTACCCGAAGGCGAGGTGTTCTCGGCCTGCGGCGCGGCCATGCTGATCGATCGCGACCTGTTCCTCGCGGTCGGCGGCTTCGACGAGCGGTATTTCTGCTACTGCGAGGACGTCGACCTGGGCTATCGCCTGCGCCTCTACGACCAGCCGACTCTGCTGCTGCCCAAGGCCAAGGTCGCCCATGTCGGTTCGGCCAGCACGGGCGTGCGGTCGGACTTCTCGATCTTCCACGGCTCGCGCAACCGCGTCTGGACCTTCGTCAAGAACACGCCCGGCTGGCTGTTTCCGGTGACCCTCCCGCTGCACGTGGCGGTGACGGCGGGCCTGTTGCTGCTGCACTGGCGACGCGGCGACGTCGCGCCGGCGATCCGGGGGATCAAGGCGGCGCTGAAGCGCGAGGATCTCGACCAGGTGCTGGCCGACCGTCGGACGATCCAGGCGAAACGCAAGGCCTCGCCCGGCGCGATCCTGCGGGTGATGTCGATCGACCCGGCCGCGTTCATCGGCAGGCGGTTCGTGATCAGGAAATGGAGAGGTCCTCGATCAGCCGGCGCATGAAGGCCGCGCCGCGCTGCATCTGGCTGATTTCCACGTACTCGTCGGGCTGGTGGGCCTGGTCGATCGAGCCGGGGCCGCAGATCACCGTCGAGAAGCCCGCGCCCTGGAACTGGCCCGCCTCAGCCGCGTAGGGCACGACGCGAGGCGGGCCATTGTCGCCGGTCAGCTTGCGGGCGAAGGCCTCGGCGACGCCGTTCTCCTCGGGCGCGAAGGCGGGGGTCAGCGAGCGGCGCTCGACCTTGACGCCGCCTTCCGGGGCCTTGGCCTTGATCTGGGCGTCCATCGCCTCGGCCGCCGCGAAGAAATCGGCGAGCAGCGCCATCGGGTTCAGGTTGGCCGGGGTGCGCAGGTCGAAGACGAATACGCACTCGCGGGCCAGGATGTTGACGGCCGTGCCGCCGTTGACCTGGCCGACGGTCAAGGTCGCGCCCTTGGGAATGAATAGCGACGCGGGATCGGCTTCGCGTTCCAGCTTTTCCGAGAGCTCGACCAGCATCGCCATCAGCCTGATCGCCGCCATGTTGGCCGAGACGCCCAGGTGGGTCAGGCTGGAATGGGCCTCGCGGCCGGTTACGGTGACGATGAAGCTGGCGATGCCCTTGTGGCCGCGCACGGCGACCATGTCGGTGGGCTCGCCGACCACCACCAAGGCGGGCCGGGGCAGGTCGTTTGCGATGATCTCGATCATGTCCGGCGCGCCCAGGCAGCCGACCTCCTCGTCATAGGAGAAGGCCAGGTGCACCGGCCTGGAAAGGGTCGCCCGGGCCAGGTCCGGCGCGGCGGCCAGGGCCAGCGCGAGAAACCCCTTCATGTCGCAGGTTCCGCGGCCATAGAGCCGGCCATCGCGCTCGGTCAGGGTCCACGGATCGCTGGACCACGGCTGGCCATCGACCGGCACCACGTCGGTATGGCCGGACAGCACGACGCCGCCCTCGACCGCCGGGCCGATCGTGGCCATCAGATTGGATTTGGTCCCGTCGGCGTTCGGCACGCGGCGCGAGGGGATGTCGAGATGGGCCAGATAGGCCTCGACCCATTCGATCAGCGCGAGGTTCGAACGGCGGGAGGTGGTGTCGAACGCCACCAGTGTCGCCAGCAGGTCGACGGCGCGGTCGGACAGGACTTCGGATGAGGAAACCATGGCCCGAACCTAGAGCCTGTCCGCTTTGGATGAAATCCAAAGCGGATAAACAGGCTCTAATTCTTACATTCGAAGCGTGGCGGGCGCCGAAACCGCTCACACTTTCGGCTGCCACGCTTCGGACCCGTTCTCGCCGCGCCGCCTACCCGGGCGCAGCAAGATCGCGGTCCTAAGCGTTGTTGATCACGAAAAGCGCCGAAGTTTTCCTGGGAGACGCCCGGTGATCGATCTCTACACCTGGACCACGCCGAACGGCCGCAAGGCCTCGATCATGCTGGAGGAGGTCGGCCTGCCGTATCGGGTCCATCCGGTGGACCTGTCCAAGGACCAGCAGTTCGAGCCGAACTTCCTGGCCATCTCGCCCAACAACAAGATCCCGGCCATTGTCGATCACGACGCGCCGGGTGGGCCGCAAGCCATCTTCGAGAGCGGCGCGATCCTGGTCTATCTGGCCGAAAAGACCGGCCGGTTCCTGGCGCCGGAAGGCTCCGAGCGCTGGGCGGCTCTGGAATGGACCTTCTGGCAAGTCGGTGGCCTTGGTCCGATGGCCGGCCAATACGGCTATTTCGCCATGCGCGCCGAGGAGAAGATCCCGGCCGCGATCCAGCGCTTCGGCGGCGAGGTCGCGCGGCTGCTGGGCGTGCTGGACCGGCGGCTTAACGACCATCCGTGGATCGCCGGCGAGCACTATTCGATCGCCGACATCGCCTCGTATAGCTGGACCAAGGCCGTGCTCGCCGCCATGGGCAGGGCCGAGCCGGACCGCGACGCGGGTGTGCCAGCGGTCGAGAACTGGCTGATGGCCATGGAGGCCCGTCCGGCCGTCCAGCAGGGCATGGCCGTGCCGAAGGTTTAGGAAAACTCCGGCCGCCGCGCGAAAATCGGCCTCGCCCCACGCGCTCAGGCGCTTTTCTTCGCCGCCGGGGTTCTCTAGAGGGAGCGGACCATGATCCTGACCCTCTCCTGCCCCGACCAGCGCGGCATCGTCGCCAAGGTCTCCGCCTTCCTGTTCGAGCGCGGCTGCAACATCCTCGACGCCCAGCAGTTCGACGACCAGGAGACCGGTCAGTTCTTCATGCGCGTGGTGTTCGACGCCGATGGCGCGGATCGTGAAGCGCTGCGCGGCGCGTTCGGCGACCTGGCCGCGCCGCTGAAGATGAAGTGGACCCTGCGCGACCGCGCCGAGCGCTATCGCGTGCTGCTGCTGGCCAGCAAGTTCGACCACTGCCTGGCCGACCTGGTCTATCGCTGGCGGATCGGCGAGCTGCCGATGGACATCGCCGGCGTCGTCTCCAACCACCCGGCCGAGACCTACGAGCACATCGACCTGACGGGCCTGCCCTTCCACCACATGCCGGTGACCAAGGAGACCAAGTTCGAGCAGGAAGCCGACCTCTGGAAGCTGATCCAGGAAACCAGGACCGACATCGTCGTGCTCGCCCGCTACATGCAGGTGCTGTCCGACGGCCTGTCGGCCAAGCTGCAGGGTCGCTGCATCAACATCCACCACTCGTTCCTACCGGGCTTCAAGGGCGCCAAGCCCTATCACCAGGCCCACGCGCGCGGCGTGAAGCTGATCGGCGCCTCGGCCCACTACGTGACCGGCGACCTCGACGAAGGCCCGATCATCGAGCAGGACGTCGAGCGCATCAGTCATCGGGACACGCCCGAGGACCTGATCCGCAAGGGCCGCGACATCGAGCGCCGTGTGCTGGCCCGGGCCTTGCGCTATCGCCTGGAGGACCGGGTGCTGTTGAACGGCCGCAAGACGGTGGTGTTCACCGACTAAGCGGTGAGAGTTGCGCGTACACTAAAAACTGGATACGGGCAGGCTCTTCGACGGCCAGGACTTTCCAGCGAATGTCGCAGCAGAATCTCCGCGTGATGGTGACCGGCGGGTCGGGCTTCATCGGCTCGGCCGTGTGTCGCCACCTGGCCGGCCAGAACGACGTCGCGATCCTCAACTACGACAAGCTGACCTACGCCGCCTCGCCGGCCAGCCTGGCCATGCTGGAGGGCAAGGCCGACTACCAGTTCGTTCAGGGCGACATCGCCGACGCGGAAACCGTCGCCCGGACGATCAAGGCGTTCCGGCCCAATGTGATCATGCACCTGGCCGCCGAGAGTCACGTCGACCGCTCGATCACCGGTCCCGGCGACTTCGTCCAGACCAATATCGTCGGCACATATGTGATGCTGCAGGCGGCGCTGGAGCACTGGCTGAGCCTGGAGGGCCTGGAGAAGGACAGCTTCCGCTTCCACCACATCTCGACCGACGAGGTGTTCGGCAGCCTGGGGGCCGGGGGCCTGTTCAGCGAGACCACGCCGTACGATCCACGCTCGCCCTATTCGGCGTCGAAGGCCTCGTCCGACCATCTGGCCCGCGCCTGGCATCACACCTACGGCCTGCCGGTGGTGGTCTCCAACTGCTCCAACAACTACGGGCCCTATCATTTCCCCGAGAAGCTGATCCCGCTGGTCACGCTGAACGCGCTCGAGGGCAAGCCGCTGCCGGTCTACGGCAAGGGCGACAATGTCCGCGACTGGCTGCACGTCGAGGATCACGCCCGCGCCCTGCACCTGATCGCCTCCAGGGGCGTCCCCGGCGAGAGCTACAATGTCGGCGGCCGCAACGAGCGCACCAATCTTCAGGTGGTCGAGGCGATCTGCGACGTGCTCGACCAGCTGCGCCCGATCCCGGGCCAGAGCCGCCGCGACCTGATCACCTTCGTCGCCGACCGTCCCGGCCACGACGCCCGCTACGCCATCGACGCGACCAAGCTGGAGACCGAACTGGGCTGGCGGGCGCAGGAGACCTTCGAGACCGGCCTGCGCAAGACCATCCAGTGGTACCTCGACAACGAGGCCTGGTGGCGGCCGCTGCGCGAGCGCTATGCGGGCCAACGCCTGGGGCTGAAGACGGCCTGATGCGTATCGCCCTCTTCGGCGCCAACGGCCAGCTGGGATCGGACCTCGTCGCGCTCGCCGCTCGGCGTGGCCTCGATCTCACGCCGGTGACCCGAGCTCAGCTGGACGCGACGGATCCTTCGGCGAGTTTCGACGCCCTGGCCTTCGACGTCGCCATCAACTGCGTGGCCGCCACGCGGGTCGACGACTGCGAAAAGGACCCCGCTCCGGCCGTGGCGATCAACGCCCACTTCGCCGGCCGCCTGGCCAAGGCCTGCGCCGCCAAGGGCGCGCGGCTGGTCCAGGTCTCGACCGACTATGTCTATGGCGGCCAGGTCGAGCGGGTGGCGCTGACCGAGGGCGTCGGCCGCGCGCCGGTCAATGTCTACGGCGCGACCAAGGCGCTCGGCGAGGACCTGGCTCGGCTGGAGCATGACGACGTCATCGTCGCCCGCGTCGCTTCGCTGTTCGGGGTGGCCGGGGCCAGCGGCAAGGGCGGCAACTTCGTCGAAACCATGATCCGGTTGGGCAAGCAGCACGGTCGTCTGACCGTGGTCGACGACCAGGTCATGTCGCCGACCGCTTCGTGGGACGCCGGCGAGGCCCTTCTCGACCTGATCGCCGCCGAAGTCCCGGCGGGCGTCTATCACGTGGTCAATGCGGGCGTGGCCAGCTGGCGCGACTTCGCCCGGGACATCATCGTCAAGGCGGGCGTGGCCGCCGAGGTGGTTCCGATCCCGACTAGCCAGTTTCCGACCCCCGCCCGGCGGCCGCCCTACAGCGCCTTGTCGAACGCCAAGCTCGAGGCGGCGATCGGCCGCGCGATGCCGCATTGGACCGACGCCCTGGATCGCTACCTGGCGGCCAAGGGCCACACCCAAGGCCGATAACGCCAAAATTTCCGCGAAATCATCGTGTTGAAACGCCGGCCTCGGAGCGAAAGGGCTCACGCTCTGGTGAATTCCGCTCTAGGTTCCGGCCGTCAGGACTGAAGAAGAAGACGTAATGAAGGGTATCATCCTCGCGGGCGGGTCGGGCACGCGCCTCCATCCCGTGACCATGGCGATCAGCAAGCAACTGCTGCCGGTCTTCGACAAACCCATGATCTACTATCCGCTGTCGGTGCTGATGATGGCTGGGGTGCGCGAGGTGATGATCATCTCGACCCCGCGCGACATCCCGCTGTTCCAGGGGCTGCTGGGCGACGGCGCGCGGTGGGGGATCGACATCACCTACGCCGAGCAGGCCAATCCGAACGGCCTGGCCGAGGCCTACCGCATCGGGGCCGATTTCGTCGGCGCCGAACCCAGCATCCTCGTGCTGGGCGACAACCTGTTCTACGGCGCGGGCCTTGGCCGCATCCTGCAGGGCGCCAAGGAGCGCTCCAAGACCGGCGCCAGCGTCTTCGCCTATTTCGTCAACGACCCGCAGCGCTACGGCGTGGTCGAGTTCGACGCCACCGGCAAGGCCGTCTCGATCGAGGAAAAGCCTGAAAAGCCGCGCTCGAACTGGGCGGTGACGGGCCTCTACATGTACGACAAGCGGGTCGTCGACTTCGCCCGCGACCTGCAGCCTTCGGCGCGCGGCGAGCTGGAGATCACCGACATCAACCGGCTTTATCTCGAGGCCGGGGACCTGTCGGTCGAGCGCATGGGCAGAGGCTTCGCCTGGCTGGACACCGGCACCCACGACAGCCTGCTGGAGGCCTCGGAGTTCGTGCGCACGCTGGAGCACCGCCAAGGCTTGAAGATCGGCTGCGTCGAGGAAGTCGCCCACCAGAACGGGTGGATCTCGACCGAACAGCTGCTGGGCCTGGCGCACGACTTGGCCAAGTCGCCCTATGGGGCCTATCTGAAGATGATCGCTTCTCAGGGCGATCATCAGGCCTGATCCCCCGAGCTTGATCTACGACCATCGCGCGCTGGAAAAGCGCCGGACCGTAAGCGACAGTCCAACGCAGTCACAAGAAGCGTTGGGAGGCCGCGTGTCCAAGAAGATGATCCTCGCCGCCGTTGCGGCGGCGGCGCTGTCGGTCCACGCCGCGCCCGTCCTGGCGCGTCCCGCCCCGCCTCCGGCCGCGGAGACGGCCTCGGTCAAGATCGACAGGGCCCGCATCGACGCGGCGCTGAAGACGATGGTGGACAGCGGCCGGGCGGTCGGGGTCTCGGCCCTGGTCTGGCAGGACGGCCAGGAGCGCTATTTTGGCGTGGCGGGCATGGCCGACCGCGAGGCCGGCAAGCCGATGCGCCGCGACACCCTGGTGCAGATCTTCTCGATGACCAAGCCGGTCACGGGCGTGGCCCTGATGCAGCTGTGGGAGCAGGGCAAGTTCGGCCTCGACGATCCGCTGTCGCGCTACCTGCCCGAGTTCGCCGACATGAAGGTGATCGATGGCCAGGGCGGCGTGCGTCCGGCGGCGCGGCCGATCGTGATCCGCGACATCCTCCGCCACACGGCCGGCTTCTCCTATGGCATGCGCGACACCGCCGCCGACGCCGCCTTCAAGGCCGCCGACCCGCTGAACCTGAAGAACGACCTGGCCGAGTTCAGCCGCCGCCTGGCCACCGTGCCGCTGATGTATGACCCGGGCGAGCGTTGGAGCTACAGCGCCGCCGTCGACGTCCAGGCGCGACTGGTCGAGGTGCTGAGCGGCCAGCCGTTCGAAGCCTATGTGAAGGCTCACATCCTCGAGCCGCTGGCCATGAAGGATACCGCCTGGACCCAGCCCGAAACCGCCTTCGCCCGCTTGGCGGCGACCTACAACAAGGGGCCTGACGGCAAATTGGCTCGCGAGGACAGCGCCGAGACGCGGAAGCTGAACTTCGATCCCGCCCGCCGCATGACCATGGGCGGGGCCGGCCTGGTCGCCTCGATCGACGACTACGCCCGCTTCTCGCGCATGCTGCTGGCCGGCGGGACGCTGGACGGGGTCCAGATTCTCAAGCCGTCGACCGTGCGCCTGATGGCCACCGATCATCTCGACCCCCGCGTCAACGACCGCTGGTGGCTGCCGGGCAAAGGCTCGGTCGGCTTCGGCCTCGACTTCGCCGTCCGCAAGCAGCAGCCGCGGACGGCTGAGGAGAACAGGGGCGCGGTCGGGGAATTTTTCTGGGACGGCCGCGACAGCACCCTGTTCTGGGTGGATCCCGCCAACAGGCTGACGGCTGTCTTTTTCGTCCAGACCTACCCGTTCGACGGCACGCTGCACCACGACCTGCGCGCGGCGGTGTACGGGCCGAACTATCTAGGGCCCAAGGGCGACTGACGGATTACGGCTTCGGCTGGGCGGCCAGGTCCTGGGTCTTCGAGGCGCAACCCTTCAAGGTCTCCCCGTCGATCCAGACCTCGGCCAGATAGCCGTAGTGGCGGTCGGACATGCCGTCCGAGCAGTCGCCGGGCGTCAGCCGCAGGACGAGGCGCTGTTCGCCCGCCATGGCGTCGAACACGCCCTGCTCGCCGTCTATCCGTACGCCGGAATTGCCGGTCGTGACGTCCGGATGGTCGGGACGGCTCAAGGTCATGCCGGCGGCCCGCACCTTGACGTTCCAGAACGGCTCGGTCCCAACCGCGTCGAAGTCGCCGGAGTAGTCGGGGCCGACCACGATCGGCGCGTCGGCTGGCGGCGGCGCCTCCTCGGTCGAGCCCATGGGCGACTGCCCGCACGCGGTTATCAACAGGGCGACGGCGATCAGGACGATGGTGCGCATGTCTTTGGCTATCCCCTCCAGGCATGGTGAGGCTAGACTCCCCGGCGATGAATCGGAACGTCGGCCCCACTTTCCTGGAATTCTTCGCCGGCGGCGGCATGGCCCGGGTCGGCCTGGGTGAGCGCTGGACCTGCGCCTTCGCCAACGACTTCGATGCGGTGAAGGCGGCGACCTATCGCGCCAACTTCGCCGACGGCGAGGGACACTTCCATGAAGGCGACGTCTTCGCCCTGACGCCCGAGGCCCTGCCGACGGCTGATCTCGCCTGGGCCTCCAGTCCCTGCCAGGACTTCAGCCTGGCCGGGGCGCGAGCGGGCCTGGCGGGCGGCAAGTCGTCGGCCTTCTTCGGTTTCTGGACCCTGATGAAGGCCTTGTCGGCGCAAGGCCGCGCCCCACCGGTGATCGTCATCGAGAACGTGGTCGGCCTGCTGACCTCGCATCACGGCGACGACTTCACGGCGCTGTGTGGCGTGCTCGGTGAGGAGGGCTATCGTTTCGGGGCGTTGGAAATCGACGCCGGCGCCTTCGTGCCGCAGTCACGGCCGCGGGTCTTCGTGGTCGCCACGCGCCTGCCGACGGGAGGCCTGGAAGGCAGTAGCGCCTTCCACACCCGCGCCGTGCGCGAGGCGGCCGCCCGCCTGCCGGAGGATCTTCAGGCCAGCTGGATCTGGTGGAGCGTTCCCTCGCCGCCGGCCCGCAACACCGACCTGGCCGTCGTGCTCGAGCCCGACGCCGATGTGAGCTGGAACCCGCCGGAGCGCACAGAGGCGCTGCTGGCCCTGATGGCGCCGGCCCACCGCCAGGCGGTCGAGGATCGCGTCAAGGCTGGCGGCCGCGCCGTTGGGGCCGTGTTCCGGCGCATGCGTGGCGGCCAGCAACGGGCCGAGGTGC
Organism: Caulobacter sp. Root343; assembly: GCF_001425745.1. Taxonomy (GTDB): domain Bacteria; phylum Pseudomonadota; class Alphaproteobacteria; order Caulobacterales; family Caulobacteraceae; genus Caulobacter. Next base: position 81,586 of record NZ_LMDF01000009.1, read on the forward strand.
GGTTTGACGGCCTGGCGGGATGCCTGCGCACACCTCGCGGCGGCTCCTCGCGCCAGACCCTGCTGGTCATCGAGAACGGCGAGGTGCGCTCGCGCCTGGTCACCCCGCGCGAGGGCGCGCGGCTGATGGGCCTGCCCGACGGCTACCGGCTGCCTCGCGCGCAAACGGCCGGTCTGCAGGTGATCGGCGACGGGGTGGCGGTCCCGGTGGTGCGCTGGTTGGCGGAAAGCCTGCTGGAGCCCTTGCTCGATAGCAAAACTGCAAGCCTCGCCGCCGAATGACCCCCTGACAGCTGGGGTTTGCCGGTCTAGGGTTGCCCGCTTTCCGCAATCTAAAAGGCTCAGGTGCCTCCGATGGACGACGCTTCCTCCCTCTATGACGCCGCCCGCTTCAAGCGCGCCGGTCGCGGCAAGATCTACGACTCGATCATCGACACGATCGGCGACACCCCGCTGATCCGCCTGCCGCGCCTGTCGGCCGAGCTGAAGCCCAAGGGCGAGGTCCTGGCCAAGCTGGAATTCTTCAATCCGATCGCCTCGGTCAAGGACCGCATCGGCGTTTCGATGGTCGAATCCCTGGAGGCGCAGGGCGTCCTGAAGCCCGGCGCGACCATCATCGAGCCCACCTCGGGCAATACCGGCATCGCCCTGGCCTTCGTGGCCGCCGCCAAGGGCTACAAGCTGATCCTGGTCATGCCCGAGAGCATGTCGATCGAGCGCCGCAAGATGCTGCTGCTGCTGGGCGCCAAGCTGGAACTGACCCCGGCTGAAAAGGGCATGCGCGGCGCCGTTGCCCGCGCTCAGGAGCTGATCGAGGCCACGCCGGGTTCGGTGATGCCGCAACAGTTCGAGAACACCGCCAACCCGCTGATCCACCGCGTCTCGACCGCCGAGGAGATCTGGAACGACACCGCCGGGGCGGTGGACGCCGTGGTCTCGGGTGTCGGCACCGGCGGCACGATCACCGGCGTCGGCCAGGTGCTGAAGGCCCGCAAGCCGTCGCTGAAGATGGTCGCCGTCGAGCCCGAGGCCTCGGCGGTGCTGTCGGGCGGCGCGCCCGGTCCGCACAAGATCCAGGGCATCGGCGCCGGCTTCGTGCCGGGCGTGCTGGACCGCGGCGTGATCGACGAGATCGTCCAGGTCAGCAACGACGATTCCTTCGCCATGGCCCGCCGCGCGGCGGCCACCGAGGGCCTGCCCGTCGGCATCAGCTCGGGCGCGGCCCTGACCGCCGCCTTCGACCTGGCTCTGCGCGACGAGTACAAGGGCAAGACGATCGTCACGATCATCCCCAGCTTCGCCGAGCGCTACCTGTCCACGGCCCTGTTCGAGGGCCTCTGAGCACGACGAGTCGAGCGCCTTGACCGATGTCTATGATCAGGCCAAGCGCTCGGCCGTCATGGCGCGGGTCAAGAGCAAAGACACCACGCCCGAAAAGGCGTTGCGCCGCCTGCTGACCGGCCTGGGCGCCCGATATCGCCTGCACCGCAAGGACCTGCCCGGCAATCCCGACCTGGTGATGCCGGGCCGGCGGCTGGCCTTCTTCGTCCATGGCTGCTTCTGGCACGGCCATGACTGCGCGCGCGGCTCGCGGGTGCCCAAGGCCAATCGCGACTACTGGCTGGCCAAGGTGGCGCGCAACGTCGCCCGCGACCAGCGGTCGATCGAGGCGCTGACGGCGGCCGGCTGGCGGGTCGAGGTGATCTGGGAGTGCGACTTCAAGGACGAGGCGGCGCTGACGGCCCGCCTGGAGGCGGTGCTGGATCAGGCCGCGGCGTCGTCGGGAGCGGCCAAGGCTTTCTCGCCCGCCAGCACCTGAGCCAAGGCTCCGAACAGCTCGGCCGGATCGATCGGCTTGGCGACGTGGGCGTTCATGCCGGCGGCGGCGCAGGCCTCCCAGTCCTTGGGCGTGGACGAGGCGGTGACGGCGATCACCGGCGTGTCGCGATTGGGTCCGGCGGCGGCGCGCAGGATGCGGGTGGCCTGGCGGCCGTCCATGCCGGGCATGTAGACGTCCATCAGCACGGCGTCGAACACCTCCGAACGGAGTAGCTCCAAACCCTCCTCCGCCGACTCGGCCAAGGTGGCGTCGACGCCGAACGGCTGCAGAACGAGCTCGATGGCCCGGCGGTTGACGACGTGGTCGTCGACCACCAGCACCCGCAGGCCGGTGATCGAACGACTTAGAGCCTCGGCGCGCGGCGCTTCCGCCGCTTCCAGGGCCATGGTGAGGGTGAAGTGGGCGCCGTGGCCGCGCGCGCTGGTCGCGATCAGGTCGCCGCCCATGCGTCGGGCAAGCTCGCGGCTGATCGCCAGCCCCAAGCCCGAGCCGCCATGCTGACGCACCACGGCGGCGTTCAACTGGTCGAACGGGGTGAACAGACGCGGCAGGGCCGTCTCGGGAATACCCGGGCCGGTATCGATCACCTCGATCGACAGCAGCGCCGGCTGGGCGTGCAGGACCACCGTGATCTCGCCGCGGTCGGTGAACTTGATGGCGTTGCTGAGCAGGTTGTTCAGCACCTGCTTCAGGCGCATGGCGTCGCCGGCGACCCAGCGCGGCAGGGTCGCGGCGCCCTTCACCCGCAGTTTCAGGCCCTTGCGGGCGATCTCGGGCCGCCACAGGCGCAAGGTGTCCGACAGCGTCTGGCGCAGGTTGAAGGGGGTCTTCTCGACCGACATCCGGCCGGCCTCCAGGCGCGAGAAGTCCAGGAGGTCGTTGAGCAGGGTGCGCATCAGACCGCCGGCGTCGGCGATCAGCTGGGCGTGGATCTTGGAGCTGGCCTCCGGGACCTCGCTGTGCAGGCGGGCGGCGCCGGCCAGGATGGCGCTGATCGGGGTGCGCAGCTCGTGGCTGATCATGGCGACGAAGGCGGACTTGGCGGCCACGGCCTCCTCGGCCTCATGGCGCCGGCGCTCGGCCTCGGCCTTGGCGTCCGCCTCGGCCTTCAGGGCCGCGTGCAGGGTGCGGCTGGCGAGGGTGACGGCGACAATGAGCAGCAGCGCCCCGAACCACAGGGCGTCGGCGAGGTTGGTCCCGGGATTGGCCGTCTTGGCCACGAAGGGCGCGAACAGGAGGTAGAGGGCGTGCGGCGCGGCGGCCATCACGGTGGCCGAGCGGCTGCGGGCGTTGACGACGACCACGTTCAGCAGGGCGCCGGCCAGCAGCATCCCGGCGAGGGTCGGGGCGAAACGGATATGCGAGGCGAACAGGGGTATCGACACCGCGCCGAACGCCGTCGAGGTGACGAAGGGCGAGACGAACGCGAGCAGCCGTCGCCAGGCGGCGATCGGGGCGTTCGGATGGATGACCAGGGGATGGCTCACCCAAAGCTCGAAGACATGGGCCAGGGTGTAGAGGCCTGCCCAGAGCCAGCACCACGGTTCGTGGACATAGACCTGCAGAAGCGTGGCGATGGATAGCGACGCGCCGATACGCAGATACGTGTTCGCGCGCCGCGAGGCGGCGGCGCGAGCCACGTCCCTGTGCACTGCGGTCCCGATCATGGACGCCCGTACCCCCGAGGGCCCCCCAGGCCCTTCTCGCGACCAGGCTAGTCGCGAGGGGCTAAAAGGAAGTGAAAGAACGCCGTCACGTCAATAGGTTGGCCCGAAATAGGGTTCAGGCAGGATCGTGCGCGATGGCGGCGTTTCTAGCTTTGAAGGGGAAGGATTTGCCCCTCGGCCGCCGCTAGGGGCGAGGGCCGAACGCCCGCGCCAGGTCCGCGGCCGTGACGCCGTCCAGCTCAAGCCGTTTGAGTCGCGCGGTGTCACCGGCGGCCAGCCGCACGGCCGAACGCGGGACCTTCAGGGTCTTGGCCAGAAAGGCCAACAGGGCGGCGTTGGCCGCGCCGTCGACGGGCGGACTGGCCACCCGCACCTTAAGATAAGGCCGCCCGTCGGCGTCCAGCGCCCAGCCGTCGACGGCGTCACGGCCGCCGCGCGGCGTCAGGCGGACGGCCAGGATCTCAGCCAAGCAGGTTCAGGAGCGTGTTCTGCAGGGCCGGAAGAATGAACAACTGCACGCCGCGCAGCAGCAGCAGAACGATGATCGGGCTGATGTCGACGCCGCCGATCGTGGGGATGATCCGACGGAAGGGCCGCAGAATCGGGTCGGTGACCCGGTCCAGGAAGGTGGCGACATTGTAGACGAACTGGTTTCGGCGATTGATCACGTCGAACGCGAACAGCCAGCTGAGGATCGCCGAGATGACGATGGCCCACCACAGCAGGTCCAGCAGGGCGTTGAGGATGAAGAAGACGAGATTGATGATGGGAGCCATGGGTTTCCGTCCGGACGCCGAAGCTTCTTGCCGCGCCTGGAGGTTGCTGGCAAGGCGCGGTGAGAACCCCGCTTGACGCGCGCGCTCTGTCGCCGTATCTCCGCCGCTCCTTGGGGCCGTAGCTCAGATGGTAGAGCGCCTCGTTCGCAATGAGGAGGTCAGGGGTTCGATTCCCCTCGGCTCCACCAAGGACCTTTCCGACAGAGACGATTGAACGCGCCGGGCTTTTTAAGCTTGGCCGTGCACGTTCATGCCCTTGCCGCGCACGTCAGCGTCATCTCGCCGCAGGCCCGGAATCCCTGGCGCGGGGCTCGACTGCGACCACGCGCCACAGCCGCGATTTACCGAATGGCGCCGCGCCGCGCGGCAGGTTCGCCCCGACGTCCGATCGAACATCGGGGCAGCGGGGCCAGAATGCGCCAGACCAAGACCAATCAGGCCGTCCATAGGATGGCGGCCGCTTCATTCCTGATCGCCACCGGGTGCCTGGCCGCCGACAGAGCCAGCGCCGAGGACGGGGCTTTCAAGCTCAGCGGCGGCTATACGGCCGATGTCGTCGGGACGGTAAGCGGGGGCTTGGCCAAGCGCGGCCGGGTGCTGGATGACCTGCAGCTGTTCGGCGACCTCGATCTGGACAAGGCTGTCGGCTGGAAAGGCGCGACCGGCCATTTCGAGGTGCTCAACAACAGCGGGGCCATGCCTAACGACGACGCCGGCACCTTGCAGGGCGTCGACAATATCGAGGTGACTCGCCAGCGCCTGCGCCTGTTCGAGGCCTGGGTCGAGCAGGGCTTCGGCGACAAGGGTTCGGTCCGCGCGGGCCTCTACGACCTCAACAGCGAGTTCTATGCCAACGACAGCGCCGGCCTGCTTATCGCCCCGGCGTTCGGCATCGGGTCGGAGCTGGCGGCCACCGGACCCAACGGCCCCTCGATCTTCCCATCCACCGCCCTGGCCGTGCGCGCCCGCTGGACGCCGACCGAGGCCGTCTACGCCGAGGTCGCCGCGCTCAACGCCAATGCCGGGGTGCTGGGCGATCCGGGCGGGATCAAGACCTCGTTCGACAACGGCGTCCTGATGATCGCCGAGGCCGGCTGGCAGGGCCGGGGCAAGGTGGCCTTCGGGACCTGGCGCTACACCGACAAGCAGGACGACATCCGCGTGTTGGCCCCGGCGGGCGGTCCGGTCCGCACTACCGCCAAGGGCGCTTATGTGCTGCTGGAGCGTCACCTGAGCGGCGCCGGCGAGGACACGGTCCGCAAGACCACGGCCTTCGCGCGCCTGGGCGTCTCGGATGGCGACACGACCGCCTTCAAGGGCGGTTGGCAGGCCGGCGTGCTGGTCGAGCACGTGTTCGAGAGCCGCCCCGACAGTGCTTTCTCGATCGGCGTCAACCAGGCGTTCCTGTCGGGAAAATATCGCGACAACGCCTTCGACGCGGGCCAGCGGCTCGAGCGCGCGGAAAGCGCCATCGAGCTGACCTATGCCGACAAGATCGGCCGGATCACGATCCAGCCCGACGTGCAGTATGTGAAGAACCCGGGCGCCGACAGCGACGTCGGCCACGCCCTGGTGGCGACGGTCCGGTTCTCGGTGGAATTCTAGTCGATGGAAACTGTCATCCCGGACCGCGCAAGCGCGGTCCGGGATGACAACCTTTACTGAGCCGCTTCGGCGACGGCCTCGGCGGTGATGCCGAATTCCTTGTAGAGGCGCTCGAACGGGGCCGAGGCGCCGAAGCTCTTCATGCCGACGAACTTGCCGTTCTCGCCGATGAAGCGTTCCCAGCCCATGCGGATGCCGGCCTCGACGGCGACGCGCACCGGCGCCTTGCCGATGACCGCGGCCCGGTAGGCGGCGTCCTGCTTGTCGAACAGCTCCCAGCAGGGGGTCGAGACGACGCGGGTCGGCTTGCCCTTGGCCTGCAGGATGTCGCGCGCGGCCACGGCCACGCCGACCTCGGTGCCCGAGGCGAAGATCGTGACCTGGGCCTCGCCGCCTTCAGCCGCCAGCAGCTCGTAGGCGCCCTTGGCCGACAGGTCGCCGCCCGAGGTCCGCACGTGGGCGGTCTTCTGGCGCGATAGGGTCATGACCGACGGGGTGCGCTGGCTTTGCAGGGCGACCTTCCAGCACTCGGCGGCTTCCACCGCGTCGGCCGGACGGAAGACCAGCAGGTTGGGGATGGCGCGCAAGGACGCCACCTGCTCGACCGGCTGGTGGGTCGGGCCGTCCTCGCCCAGGCCGATGGAGTCGTGGGTCATCACGTGGATGACGCGGGCTTCCATCAGGGCGCCCAGACGGATCGCCGCGCGGCTGTAGTCGGCGAAGGCCAGGAAGGTGCCCGAATACGGGATGATTCCGCCGTGCAGGGCCATGCCGTTCATCGCCGCGGCCATGCCGAACTCGCGCACGCCGTAGTGGACGTAGCGGCCGGTATAGGCGGGCGCGTCGAACGCGCCCATGCCCTTGACCAGGGTGTTGTTCGAGCCGGTCAGGTCGGCCGAGCCGCCGATCATCTCGGGGATCGCCGGGATCAGCTGGTCCAGGGCCGCGCCGGAGTGGACGCGGGTGGCGTTGACCGGCTTGGTCTCCAGCGCCTTGGCGATGTGGGCGTCGAGCGCCTCGAAGGCGCTGGCGGGCAGCTCGCCCTTCATGGCGCGGGTGAAGTCCGACGCGTGGGTCGAGGCGGCCAGCTTGGCTTCCCAGGTCTTGCGGACCTTGGCGCCGCGACGGCCGACGCTCTTCCAGGCCGCCGCGATGTCGCCCGGCACGGTGAACGGCGCGGCGTCCCAGCCCATCGCCTCGCGGGCGGCTTTGATCTGGTCGTCGAACAGGGTGTAGCCGTGGCTGTGGGGGTCGCCTTCCTTGGGACCGGCCCCCTTCGAGATCAGCGTCTTGCACGCGATCATGGTCGGGCGGTCCTGCTTGGTCGCCCAGCGCATGGCGGCGGCGATCTTGCCGTGGTCGTGACCGTCGACGGCCTTCACCGCCCAGCCGGCGGCCTTGAAGCGGGCGACCTGGTCACCGGTCTCCGAGATCGTGGCCTCGCCGTCGATGGTGGTGTTGTTGTCGTCGAACAGCACCGTCAGCTTGTTCAGCTTCAGGCGGCCGGCGATGCTGATCGCCTCGTGGCTGACGCCTTCCATCAGGCAGCCGTCGCCGGCGATCACCCAGGTGCGGTGGTCGACTAGCTCAGAGCCGAAACGGCCGGCCAGATGCGCCTCGGCCATCGCCATGCCGACGGCCGTGGCCAGGCCCTGGCCCAGCGGGCCGGTGGTGGTCTCGACGCCGGGGGTGTGGTGGACTTCCGGGTGGCCGGGGGTCAGCGAGCCCCACTGACGGAAGTTCTCGATCTCCTTCATCGTCACGGCCTTGTAGCCGGTCAGGTGAAGCAGGCTGTACAGCAGCATCGAGCCGTGGCCGGCTGACAGCACGAAGCGGTCGCGGTCGGCCCAGTCGGGCTTGCTGGCGTCGAACTTCAGGAACTTGCCCCACAGGACCGTCGCCACGTCGGCCATGCCCATCGGCATGCCTTGGTGTCCGGACTTGGCCTTGTGCACGGCGTCCATGGAAAGGACGCGGATCGCGTCGGCCATCTTGATGGGCGAAACGGGCATGGAAGTTCCGTCTTGTCTTTGTTTTGCAGGGCTGCGCGAGGGGCGCAGTCGCATGGGAACCCGTGGGGGTCAACCCGCGTCAAAGGCTTAGGCCGGGAGCCGAACGCCCGTCGTGGGCGCTATGCAACATCGTCCGAGGGCGCTATAGCTGGAGCATGGCTTATGCTCACTTTTAGCATAACTCGTCAGCCCGTTGGGAAAGGCCGATCGCTTGGGTAGTCCCTCGTTCTTCTCGCCCTATCGTCATGGCTTCGTCCGCGTGGCGACCGCCGTGCCCAAGGTGAAGCTCGCCGACCCGGCCGTGAACGCTCGGAGCGTCCTGGCCTTGGCCCGCGAGGCGCACGCGGCCGGCGTGGCCGTGATCGTGTTCCCGGAGCTGGGCCTGACCGGCTACACGGTCGATGACCTGCTGCACCAGAACGTGCTGTTGGACGCGGTCGAGGCGGCGATCGCGACGCTCGCCGAAGAGAGCCGCGACCTGGCGCCGCTGATCGTGGTCGGCGCGCCGCTGCGCGACGCCGGCCGGCTCTACAACACCGCCGTGGCGATCCAGGGCGGCCAGGTACTGGGCGTCGTCCCCAAGAGCTTCCTGCCCAACTATCGCGAATTCTACGAGCGTCGCTGGTTCACGCCGGGCGCGGGGGTGGCGGGCAAGACCCTGACCCTGGCCGGCCAGGCCGTGTCGTTCGGGACTGATGTCCTGCTTCGGGCCGGCGGCCCGACTCCCTTCACGGTCGGCATCGAGATCTGCGAGGACGTCTGGACGCCCAACCCGCCCAGCACCGCCCAGGCGCTGGCGGGGGCCGAGATCCTGCTGAACCTGTCGGCCAGCAACATCACCATCGGCAAGTCCGAGACCCGCCGCCTGCTGTGCGCCAGCCAGTCGGAACGGGCGATCGCCGCCTATGTCTATTCCGCGGCCGGGGCCGGCGAGAGTTCAACCGACCTGGCCTGGGACGGCCATGTCGACATCCACGAGATGGGCCACCTGCTGGCGGAGACCGCGCGCTTCTCGACCGGCCCCGCCTGGACCTATGCCGACGTCGACGTCGACCGGATCCGCCAGGAGCGCATGCGGGTTGGCAGTTTCGGCGACTCGATGGCCCTGGCGCCGCCGAAGGTTCCGTTCCGGGTGATCCCGTTCACGTTCGAGCCGCCCGCCGGCGACCTGCCGCTGGCCCGCGCGATAGAGCGCTTCCCGTTCACCCCGTCGGATCCCGCCAAGCTGCGCGAGAACTGCTACGAGGCCTACAACATCCAGGTCCAGGGCCTGGCTCGGCGGGTAGAGGCGACGGGGTCCAAGAGTCTGGTGATCGGCATTTCGGGCGGTCTGGACTCGACCCACGCCCTGATTGTCGCCGCCAAGGCCATGGACCAGCTGGGCCGGCCGCGCTCGGACATCCGCGGCTACACCCTGCCGGGCTTCGCCACCTCGGACCGGACCAAGTCGAACGCCTGGGCGCTGATGAACGCCATGGGCGTAACCGCCGAGGAGATCGACATCCGCCCGGCCGCCCAGCAGATGCTGGCGGGCCTGGGCCATCCGTTCGCCAAGGGCGAGCCGGTCTACGACGTGACCTTCGAGAACGTCCAGGCGGGCCTGCGCACCGACTACCTGTTCCGGCTGGCCAATCACCACAAGGGCATGGTGGTCGGGACTGGTGACCTGTCGGAGCTGGCCCTGGGCTGGTGCACCTACGGCGTCGGCGACCACATGAGCCACTACAACCCCAATGGCGGGGTGCCCAAGACGCTGATCCAGCACCTGATCCGCTTCGTGGCCCATTCGGGCGACGTCGACGCGGCGACCACGGCCTTGCTGGAGGACATCCTGGCCACCGAGATCTCGCCGGAGCTGATCCCGGGCGAAGAGGTCCAGGCCACCGAGAGCTTCGTCGGTCCTTACGCCCTGCAGGACTTCAACCTCTACTATATGACCCGCTACGGCATGGCCCCGTCCAAGATCGCCTTCCTGGCCTGGAGCGCCTGGCGCGACGCGGACAAGGGCGCCTGGCCGGTCGGCCTGCCTGACAACGCCCGCCGCGCCTATGACCTGGCCGAGATCAAGAAGTGGCTGGAGCTGTTCTTGAAGCGGTTCTTCGCCAACCAGTTCAAGCGCTCGGCCGTACCCAACGGACCCAAGATCTCGTCGGGCGGGGCCCTGTCTCCGCGCGGCGACTGGCGCATGCCGTCCGACGCGACCGCCGACGCCTGGCTGGCCGAACTGCACGCGGGGACGCCAAGCTGACGAAAATTCTTCGTTCCTTGGGACTTCCCCTTTAAACCCCCTTCGCAATCACGCCCTATCAGGGCCGAAGACTGAAGTGTGTGGGGACAAGTCTTGAGTGCGATCTATCCGGTGATCCTGTGCGGCGGCTCGGGCACGCGTCTTTGGCCCGCGTCGCGAAGCGACCAGCCCAAGCAATTCCTGAAGCTGGTCGGCGACCGCTCCTCGTTCCAGGAAACGGTGCTGCGGGTGAAGGACATCCCCGGCGTCGCCGAGATCGTCATCGTCACCGGCGAGGCCATGATCGGCTTCGTGGCCGCCCAGACCGCCGAGATCGGCGTCTGGGTCACCATCCTGGTCGAACCCGAGGCGCGTGACTCGGCCCCCGCCGTGGCCGCCGCGGCCGCCTATGTCGAGCGCCAGGATCCCGACGGCGTCGTGCTGATGCTGGCCGCCGACCACCACATTTCCCAGCCCGAAATCTTCGGCGAGGCGGCCGTCGCCGCCGCCAAGGCCGCCGAGCAGGACCTTATCGTCACCTTCGGCGTGCAGCCGACCGTGCCGGCCACCGGCTTCGGCTATATCCGGCCGGGCGCGCCGCTGCTGGACGGCTCGGTGCGCGAGGTCGCCGCCTTCGTCGAGAAACCCGACCAGGAGACCGCCGAACGCTACCTGCTGGAAGGCTATCTCTGGAACAGCGGCAACTTCGCCTTCAAGGCCTCGACCCTGATGGGCGAGTTCGAGGCCTTCGAGCCGTCGGTCGCCGCCGCCGCCAAGGCCTGCATCGCCATCCTGGAACTTGAGGCCGGTCTCGGCCGCCTGGACCGCGCGGCCTTCGCCGGCGCGGCCAAGATCTCGCTGGACTACGCCGTGATGGAGCGGACCACGAAGGCCGCCGTCGTGCCGGCCGCCTTCGCCTGGTCGGACCTGGGCGCCTGGGACGCGATCTGGGAGGCCTCGGTCCGTGACGGCGAGGGCAACGCCCAGGACGGCGACGTCGACCTGCACGGCGCCTCGAACGTCCTGGTGCGCACGACCGGCCCCTATGTCGGCGTGATCGGCGTCAGCGACATCGTGGTGGTGGTCGAGCCGGACGCCGTCCTGGTTTGCCACCGCAAGGACAGCCAGGCGGTGAAGACCCTGGTCGACAGCCTGAAGGCCAAGGGCCGCTCGATCGCCTCGCGCAAGAGCGCCGCGCCGAACGGGATCGAGACCCTGGTCACCACCGACGGCTTCGACGTCGAGCTGCGCCGCGCCCCGGCCGGCGAGGCCTTCGCCCTGCCGGTCTCGACCGTGCAGCTGCTGGAAGGCGCGCTGGAGATGGACGGCGACGTCTACGCCGCCGGCGCGATCATCCCGCTGGACGTTGAGGTCATGGCGCGAGCGATCGGCGCGGCGACGCTGCTGGTCACGAGGCCGCGTTAACGGCTCTGTCCAGTTCCACGATGGCGCAGAGGATGTGGTAGAACGAGCTGGCCGGAGCCGGCTCGTCGACGAAGTCGCCGCCCGGCGAGAGCTTGTCGCGCCACAGGCCGGGGACGGGCGTGCGCAGATAGGCCATCAGGCCCTCCGCGCCGGCTGCGGCCATGGCCCACCAGCGCGGCTCGCCGGTGATCTCGGCCGCCAGGGCGCCGGCCTTGATCCGCTCGGTCTGCGGCCACAGGCGGGCGTTGGGATCGTCGATCGAAAAGTCGTCGAGCAGGGCGTTGATCGCCACGCCGTTGTCTTCGTTGATCCCGTGGGTCTCGCCGGCCTCGATCATCCGCAAGGCGGCGGCCGTCGCGTCGGCGCGGCCGGTGAGCTTGCCCCAGCGCAGCAGCAGCCAGCCCCATTCGAATTGATGGCCCGGCTCGCAGATGCGGCCCTCGCGCCCTGGGGCCGGGTTCCAATCCAGGTCGAAGAACTCGCGCAGCATGCCGCTCTCGGCCTGGATAAAGCGCGACAGGGTCAGCTCGGCGATTTCGTCGGCCAGGGCGCGCCAGACCGGATCGCTGTCGATCTCGGACCAGGCCAGGCACGCTTCCAGCAGGTGCATGTGCTCGTTGGAGCCCTGCGGGGCGCTGGGCGGATCGGTCAGGTAGAAGCCGCCTAGCGGATGCTTGCGCGTGGCGATCAGCTTGGTCCGCACCTCGGTCGCCAGGCGACGCATCTCGTCGGCCCGTTCCGGCGCGATCCGGGCCACGGCGGCGGCGGCGAACATCGAGAAGGCCTGGTCGTAGAGGGCCGCGGTGTCGTCCAGGCTGGCGCCGTCAGGTCCGACCAGGGCGCGGAACAGGCCGTCGGGCCGGCGATAGGCCTCCAGATAGAAGGACAGGCCATGCTCGACGGCTTCGCGCCAAGCACCGGTCCAGCCGAGGTCGCTGGCCACCGAATACGAATAGATCTGGCGCGGCAGGACGCGGCCGCGACGCGGTCCCTGGACCGGTTTGCCATCCTGGCCGAGCTTCTCGAAGAAGCCGCCGGCCGGATCGGCCCCCGTCTTCCACCACAGCGGATAGGCCGCCTCGACGGCCCAGGTCTTGAGGCGGTCGCGCAGGCGGCTGGCGTCGGCGAAGGCGTTGGTCATCGAGGGCTCCCAGAGGTGAGCCTTTCTAGAGCGCATCGCGTGTCCAGGCCAAGACGGCGGCTTGGCGATTTGGCGCCGGTCGGGGTAGTGCTCGGGTCATGACCAGCGTCCTTGCTCCTCCGCCGCTGAAGGCCGTGTTCCTGGATCGGGACGGCGTGCTGAACATCGACCACGGCTATGTCTTCGATCCGGCCAGGCTGGACTGGATCGACGGCGCCCGCGAGGCGGTGGCGGCGATGACCGCGGCGGGACTGAAGGTGCTGGTCGTCACCAACCAGTCGGGCATTGGCAGAGGCTATTTCGACGAGGCGGCGATGAACCGCTTCCATGCGGCCATGCAGGACCAACTGGCCGAACTGGGCGGGCGGATCGACGCCTTCTATCACTCTCCCTTTCACGAAACGGCGGTCATAGAGGCCTATCGGGTCGCCGATCATCCCGACCGCAAGCCGAACCCGGGCATGATCCTGCGCGGCCTGGCCGACTGGGGGCTGACGCCGGACGAGGCGGTGATCATCGGCGATCGCCACATCGACGTGGAGGCCGGCAATCGGGCGGGCATGGCTGGCTACCTGTTCAAGGGCGGAAACCTCAGGACCTTCGTCGGCGAGGTGCTCGGCGACCGGGTCCCGATGCTCAAGTGAGACGGGCTGACATGAGGATCCTGCAGTTCGGCAAGACCGGCCAGGTCGCCACCGCCGTCCAGGCCGCAGCGCTAGGCAAGGCCGAGATCGTCGCCCTGTCCCGCGCCGACTGCGACCTGGAAAACCCGGAGGCGGTGCGTGCGGCGGTGCTGGGCGCCGATTGCGACCTCGTCCTCAACACCGCAGCCTTCACCCACGTGGATCCGGCCGAGGTCCGGCCCGACGAGGCCTTCGCGGTCAATGCGACGGCGCCGGGGGCCATGGCCGCCGCCTGCGCCGAGCGGGGCCTGCCGTTCGTGCATCTCTCCACCGACGCGGTGTTCGACGGCCTGACCGACCGCGCCTATGTCGAGACCGACGAAGCCCGACCCATCAATGTCTACGGCCGCTCGAAGTTGGCCGGCGAACAGGCGGTGCTGGCCCATCCCAAGGCGGTGGTGCTGCGGATCTCCTGGGTGTTTTCGAGGTATGGTCGAAGTTATGTCAGCTTCATGCTGCGCCTGGCCCGCGAGCGGGAGGTGCTGAAGGTGGTGGCCGACCAGCTCGGCACGCCGACCGACGGCGAGGCCTTGGCCGACTTCCTGATCGCCAGCGCGCCGCGCTGGGCTGCCGCGCCGGCCGCCGATCCAGCGTTCGGCCTGTTCCATTTCGCCAACGCCGGCGAGACCAGCCGCTTCGACTTCGCCAAGGCCGCGATCGATCGCGATCCGCTGAGCAAGGCGCGCCTGGAGCCGACCACCCAGGCCGCCTTCGCCGAGCCGGCCCCGCGCCCGCCACGGTCGCCACTCGATACCGGCAAGCTTCAAAGCGTGTTCGGTTTCGCGCCGGAGCCCTGGCGGACGGCCGTCGAACGCATCGCCGATCGCCTGATCGCGGCCGGTTTCCCGGCCTAGGCGCTGGCGCCGCTGGCGCGCTCGCGATAAACCGGGGCCAACTTTTCCAGAAAAAACAGCGCAAGAGACCCATGCAGATCTTCCTCGACAGCACCGACACCAAGGTCATCGCCGATCTGGCCTCGACCGGCCTGGTCGACGGCGTGACCACCAACCCGACCCTGATCGCCAAGTCGGGCCGCCCGATGCTGGAAGTGATCGCCGAGATCTGCGACCTCGTCCCCGGCCCGATCAGCGCCGAGGTGGCCGCCACCACGGCCGACGCTATGATCGCCGAAGGCAAGAAGCTGGCCGCCATCGCCCCCAACGTGGTCGTCAAGATCCCGCTGACCCGTGACGGCCTGATCGCCTGCGCCGCCTTCGCCGACGAAGAGATCAAGACCAACGTCACCCTGTGCTTCTCGGCGACCCAGGCCCTGCTGGCCGCCAAGGTCGGCGCGACCTACATCTCGCCGTTCATCGGCCGCCTGGACGACTACGGCTTTGACGGCATGGACCTGATCCGCGACATCCGCGCGATCTACGACAACTACGGCTACGAGACCGAGATCCTGGCCGCCTCGGTGCGCCACGCCGCCCACGTCAAGGAAGCGGCGATCATCGGCGCCGACGTCGTCACCATCCCGCCGGCCGTGTTCGCCGAACTCTACAAGCATCCGCTGACCGACAAAGGCCTGGAGCAGTTCCTGAAGGACTGGGCCTCGACCGGCCAATCCATCCTGTAACTTGGCGGTCATGTAAGGGGTTGCGCGTTCCCGGGCGGGTTTTCGCTCGCCCGGGAGGCGATCAAGTGATCACAGTTTATTTCGCAATGGCGAAGCTGGTTCGCAAATGCGTTCTGGCGCGTTAAAGGTGGTCCGTTCACAGAGGGCCACACTTATGGTTCCGACTCCCGCAGAGACCGAAGTCCGTTTGACCGGTCCCGAAGAAGCCGATCGCTTCTCGCGATTCCTCCATGGATTCCTGTCGTCCAACGGCTTTCCGTTCGTGATCGTCCACGACACGCCCGAGCTGCTGGGCCAGCTGCGCAAGGTCGTGTTCGAGGACATCGGCCTCAGCCGCAAGTTCGCCAGCGAGTGGCTCAACCAGCGCGGAACCGCTGGGGCGGCCTAGAGCGCGCCGACGCGCTCCAGCGTCCCAGGCTTGGAGTATGTCCGAGGTCATACTCCTGGGGGCTTCCCTTATTCCAAGAACCGCGCCTAGCTAGGGGAAATCGTTTCACCCTGCAGCGGAGCTGCGCCATGAACGACCCCAAATCCGGTTATCTTTCGATCGCCGGCTCTGCCCTGGACTTGATCGGCCGCACGCCGATGGTCGAGGTCAAGCATCTCGACACCGGCCTTTGCCGTCTCTTCCTCAAGCTCGAAAACCAGAACCCCGGCGGCTCGATCAAGGACCGGGTCGCCCGCTCGATGATCGAGGCGGCCGAGACCGACGGCCGGCTCAAGCCTGGCGGCACGATCATCGAAGCCACCGCCGGCAACACCGGTCTTGGCCTGGCCCAGGTGGCGACCTTGAAGGGTTACAAGCTGATCCTGATCGTCCCCGACAAGATGGCGCGGGAGAAGATCCTGCACCTGCGAGCCATGGGCGTGGACGTCCGCCTGACTCGCAGCGACGTCGGCAAGGGTCATCCGGAATACTACCAGGACATGGCCCAGACCCTGGCCCAGTCGATCCCCGGCGCCCTGTACGCCAATCAATTCGAGAACCCGGCCAACCCGCTCGCTCACGAAACGACGACCGCCCCGGAACTTCTGGCCCAGATGGACGGCGACATCGACGCGATCGTCGTCGGGGTCGGCTCGGGCGGCACCCTGACCGGCGTCGGCCGCTACATGAAGGCTCACTCGCCGAAGACGAAGATGGTGCTGGCCGATCCCGTCGGCTCGATCCTGCGCGACTATGTCGAGACCGGGACGTTCGGCGAGGCCGGGTCGTGGATCGTCGAGGGCATCGGCGAGGACTTCATTCCAGCCAACGCCCAGATGGACCTGGTGTCCAAGGCCTATTCGATCAGCGACCGCGAGAGCGTCGAGACCGCCCGCGAGCTGCTGCGCAAGGAAGGGATCCTGGCCGGGTCGTCCTCGGGCTGCCTGCTGGCCGCGGCGCTGAAATACTGCCGCGAGCAGACCGAACCAAAGCGGGTGGTGACCCTCGTCTGCGACACCGGCTCGAAATACCTGACCAAGATGTTCAACGACCTGTGGCTGGCCGCTCACGGCTTTGACGGGCGCGAGATACACGGCGATCTGCGCGACCTGATCGCCAAGCGCTACGCCGAGGGTGGGGTGATCGCCATCGGGCCCGACGACACCTTGATGACCGCCTACAACCGCATGCGCTCGTCCGACATCAGCCAGCTGCCGGTCGTCGACCACGGCCGGCTGGTCGGCATCCTCGACGAGAGCGACATCCTGGCGGCGGTCGAAGGGACGGACGACCATCGCGGCGCGCGCTTCAAGACGCCGGTCGGCGACGCCATGACCCGTGAGGTGCGCACCCTGCAGGCCCACCAGTCGGTCGACGCCCTGCCCGAGGTGTTCGACCGCGACGAGGTCGCCCTGGTCGTCGACGGCGAGGAGTTCCTGGGCGTCATTACCCGGGTCGACCTGATCAACCACTTGCGGATGAGCGCTTAGATGTTGCGGAAATGTTCTCTTCGCGCCATCTTGCCTTCGTGCACCGAGACGAGGATCGCATGACCTTAAAGGTCGAGCTCTCGCCGGACCTTGAGCGGTTCGTCGAGCAATCCGTGGCCGCAGGCCGTTTTGCGAACACCAGCGAAGCGGTCAGTTTCGGCCTGCGCCTACTGCGCGACCAGGACGCGCGCAAGGAAGCGTTCATGGCGATGCTGCACGAGGCCGAGGCCGAAGCGGAGCGTGACGGCTATTTCACCGCGGAGCAGGTGATGGCCGAACTCGACGCGTTCATCGACGCCGTCGAGGCAGAGAAAACGGCCGCAGCCGAGTAGATGCCGGCGGCGATCCTAGCGCCCGGCGCGCGACGCGATGTGCTGAATGCGGCTCGCATCATCGCGCGAGACAATGTCTCCGCCGCGCGTCGCTTGCCTCGGACAGTGGTGGCGTTGGCGCAGCGGATTGGCGATTTTCCGGACATCGGGATTGAACGTCTTGATCTCGCCTCGCCGCCCTACAGGTTCGTGGCTCTGCCTGGCTTTCCTCATATCGTGGTCTACGACGCCGCCCGCAGACCGCCAGTCATCCTGCGCATTCTTCACGGATCGCGGGATCTCCAAAGCATACTGAAAAATCTCCCTCACCGCGGAAGCTGAAGCGAAAGACCCTTCATGACCGACATCCCCGGCAAGAACCGCCTGGACTTCGCCACGCGGACCATCCACGGCGGCCAGTATCCCGACCCGACCACCGGGGCGGTGATGGTGCCGATCTACGCGACTTCGACCTATGTCCAGTCCAGCCCGGGCGAGCACAAGGGCTTCGAGTACAGCCGCAGCCACAACCCGACCCGGTTCGCCTTCGAGCGTTGCATCGCCGACCTGGAGAGCGGGACCGCCGGCTTCGCCTTCGCCTCCGGCCTGGCGGCGGCCTCGACGATCCTGGAAACCCTGGACAGCGGCGCGCACGTGATCGCCAGCGACGACCTCTACGGCGGCTCGTTCCGGCTGTTCGACAAGGTGCGCAAGCGCTCGGCGGGCCTGACCTTCAGCTTCGTCGACATGGGGGACCTGGCGGCGGTCGAGGCGGCGATCACGCCGGCGACGCGGATGATCTGGGTGGAGACCCCGACCAATCCGATGCTGCGCCTGGCCGACCTCGCCGGGATCGCGGTGATTGCGAAAAGGCGCGGCCTGGTCACGGTCGCCGATAACACCTTCGCCAGCCCCTACATCCAGCGGCCGCTGGAGCTGGGCTTCGACGTGGTCATGCATTCGGCGACCAAGTACCTGAACGGCCACTCCGACGTGGTGGCGGGCGTGGCGGTGGTCGGCGACAACGCCGCTCTGGCCGACCAGATGAAGTTCCTGCAGAACGCCGTGGGCGCCGTGCTGGGGCCGTTCGACAGCTTCCTGGCGTTGCGTGGGGTCAAGACCCTGGCCTTGCGCATGCAGCGGGCCTGCGACAGCGCCCTGGAGATCGCCCGCTGGCTCGAGCAGCACCCGGCGATCGAGCGGGTCATCTATCCGGGCCTGGAAAGCCACCCGCAGCACGACCTGGCCAAGCGCCAGATGACCGGCGGTTTCGGCGGGATCATCTCGGCCGACGTGCGGGGCGGTCTCGCACCGGCCCGGAAAATGCTGGAGCGCACCCGCCTGTTCACGCTCGCCGAAAGCCTGGGCGGGGTCGAGAGCCTGATCGAACATCCGGCGATCATGACCCACGCCTCCATACCCGCCGATCAGCGGGCGGCGCTGGGAATCTCGGACGGCCTCATCCGGCTTTCTGTGGGGATCGAGTCTTGCCGGGATCTGATTTCCGACCTCGACGCGGCTTTATCAGGCTGAGCAGATGATGGTGCTCGCCCTCGCCCGGCATGACCGGCGAAGGGTCGATCGCCTTGGACGGGCGCGGCGGCGGCAGGTCCGCGCGCGCCGGGTCGTCGGCCAGCAGGTGGGCCGCCAGCATCAGGTCGGTCTTGACCGGTCCGAAATCGGCGGCCGCCACCCAGACGCGGATCGCGGCCTGGGCGAAGGCTTCCGACAGGTCGGTGACTTCGATCATCGGCGCGGGGTCCTTGCGGATCCGCGGATCGCTTTCGGCCCGTTCGCGCAGCCGCTTCAGGACCGGCACCAGATCGGTCTTCAGCGGCACCTTGAACAGCACGTCGACCCGCCGGTTGCGGTGGGCCGAATAGTTCAGGATCACGTCGCCGAACACCTTGCTGTTGGGGATCATCACCTTGACGTTGTCCGGCGTGGCGATCTCGGTGAACAGCAGGTCCAGGGCCTTGACGGTGCCCTGGCGGGTGGAGCTCTCGATCAGGTCGCCGACCTTATAGGGGCGGATCAGCAGGATCATCACCCCGGCCGCCACGTTGGACAACGCCCCTTGCAGGGCCAGGCCGATGGCCAGGGAGGCCGCGCCCAGGACGGCGATGATCGAGGTGGTCTGCACGCCCAGCTGCTGCAGCACGGCCACCAGGCCCACGGCGATGATCGCGTAGCGGGTCAGGGAGGCGCTGAAGCTTTCCAGCGTTGCGTCGGGCGCGTTGCGGTGCACCTTGTTCAAGGCCCGGCGCACCACGCGGGACATCCAACCGGCGACCCAGAAGGTCACCGCCAGGATCAGGGCGGCGACCACCAGGTTCACCGCCAGCCTGCCCAGCCAGTCCAGGAAATGACTGAACATGGTCTCGTCGGCCTTCACGTTCGCGAGCGACGGCAGGGACGCGTCCGCCGGGATGATACTGGGCTTGGTCTGCATGGAGTTCTCGATAGGCGCCCCCACGCCCATCGGTCAACGACAAGGCGAACCAACCGTTCCGCTCCGCGCATTTCGAGGCGGGAAACAGTCGGTTACATCAATTGGCTCGAAATCGTCATCAACCGACACTAGAGCGAGCGCCCATGAGCATGTCCTTCATCGACCTCGCCGCGCAGCAGCGCAGGATCCGCGACAAGATCGACGCCGCCATCGCCAAGGTGCTGGACAGCGGCGCCTATGTGATGGGTCCGCAGGTCCGTGAGTTCGAGGCCAAGCTGGCGGACTTCGGCCAGGCCAAGCTGGCCCTCTCCTGCGCCAATGGCACCGACGCCATCGCCCTGCCGCTGATGGCCTGGGGCGTGGGCCGGGGCGACGCGGTGTTCTGCCCGTCCTTCACCTTCGCCGCGACGCCCGAGGTCGTGCCGTGGGTCGACGCCACGCCGGTGTTCGTCGACGTGCTGCCCGACACCTACAATCTCGATCCGGCCAGGCTGGACGCCGCCATCGCCGCGGTGAAGGCCGAGGGCCGCCTGACGCCGAAGGTGGTGATCGCCGTCGACCTGTTCGGCCAGCCGGCCGACTATCCAGCCATCAAGGCCATCTGCGACCGCGAAGGTCTGAAGCTGATCGCCGACAGCGCCCAGGGCTTCGGCTGCACGCTCGAGGGCAAGCACCCGCTGCACTGGGCCGACGTCGCCACGACCAGCTTCTTCCCGGCCAAGCCGCTGGGCTGCTACGGCGACGGCGGCGCGGTGCTGACCAACGACACCACCCTGTGGGACCTGATGGACAGCTATCGCGTCCACGGCAAGGCGGTCGGTCCGGACCTCGAGGGCAAAACCTTCGACCACGACCCCAAGTACCTGAACACCCGCATCGGCATGAACTCGCGCCTCGACACCATCCAGGCGGCGATCCTGATCGAGAAGCTGGCCCTGTTCGCCGAGGAGATCGCGCTGCGTCAGGTCGTGGCCGACCGCTACGCCGAGGGCCTGCGGGGCGCGGTGCTGTCGACCCCGACGGTGATCGACGGCGGGGTTTCGGTCTGGGCGCAATATGTGATCGAGCATGCGGACCGCGACGGCCTGGCCGCGCACCTGAAGACTCAAGGGATCCCGACTGCCGTCTACTATCCCGTGCCCATGCATGTGCAGGCGCCGTACGCCCACTTCCCGCGCGGCGCCGGCGGCCTGCCGGTCACCGAGGCCAAGGCGCGGACCGTGCTGGCCCTGCCGATGCATCCGTATCTGGGCGAGGCCGATCAGACAAAGATCATCGACGCGATCCGGGCCTACAACGGCTGATCGCACCGTTAGGTCTGGCGTCGCGCGCCCCAGGCCCTATATGCCGCGCGTATGCGTCTCGTGGCTGGGGCGTCAGCCCAGGCGAGAAAATCCATGTCCGACACCGCTCCCTCGCCGCACCCCGGCATGGGCTTTGGCCAGTTCGTCGCCCTGATCGCGGCGATGATGGCCACCAACGCCCTGGCCATCGACTCCATGCTGCCGGCCCTGCCGCATATCGGCGAGGCGCTGGGGATCCATGATCCGAACGCCCGCCAGTGGGTGATCACCTCCTACCTGCTCGGCTTCGGCGTCGCCCAGCTGGTCTATGGCTCGCTGGCCGACCGCTATGGCCGCAAGCCGGTGCTGATGGTCGGGCTGACGCTCTACACCCTGTTCGCCGCCCTCTGCGCCTTCTCGACCTCGTTCGAGATGCTGCTGATCGCGCGGTTCCTGACCGGCCTTGGCGCGGCCTCGACCCGGGTGCTGGCGGTGTCGATCGTCCGCGACTGCTATGCCGGCCGCCAGATGGCGCGGGTGATGTCGCTGGCCTTCATCGTCTTCCTGGCCACCCCGGTGATCGCGCCGTCGCTGGGCCAGGCGATCATGCTGTTCGCCTCGTGGCGGTGGATCTTCGGCGTGCTGTCGATCTTCGGCTTGATCGTCATCGCCTGGGCGGCGATCAAGCTGCCCGAGACCCAGCACCCGGAGGATCGCATCCCGATCTCGGTGGCGGGCGTCACCTCGGCCTTCAAGATCGCGCTCACCGACCGTATCGCCATGGGCTACACCCTGGCCGCGGCCCTGGTCCTGAGCGGCTTGTTCGGCTTTCTCAACTCGGCCCAGCAGGTGTTCGTCGACGTGCTGGGCGCGGGCGACATCTTTCCGCTGATCTTCGCCGGCATCGCCGGCGCCATGGCCGTCTCGTCGCTGCTGAACTCGCGGATCGTGGAACGGCTCGGCATGCGCAAGGTCTCGCACTGGGCGCTGATCGGCTTCATCGGCGTCGCGGCCGCCCATGCGGTGGTGGCGATGACCGGTCACGAGACCCTGTGGACCTTCGCCCTGATGCAGGCCGCCATGATGTTCTGCTTCGGCCTGGTCATGTCGAACTTCGGGGCCATCGCCATGGAGCCGCTGGGCCATGTCGCGGGCGCGGCCGCCTCGATCCAGGGTTTCATCACCACGATCGGCGGGGCCCTGTGCGGCTTCGTCATCGGCCAGCTGTTCGACGGCACCACCGTGCCGCTGACCTTGGGCTTCACCGGTTTCGGTTTGGCGGGCCTGCTGATGGTGCTGGCCACCGAGAAGGGCAAGCTGTTCCAGACGGGTGCGGTCTCGCCCGCCCCGGCGGCGGCGCACTAGTCCAGCATCGCCTCCAGCGTCGCCAGCTCGTCGGCTTCGCGCGAGGGCTTGTCCCAGCGGATGCGGTTGATGCGCGGAAAGCGCATGGCCACGCCGGACTTGTGGCGGGTCGAGCGCTGTAGGCCCTCAAATGCCACTTCGAACACCAGGCCGAACTCCTGGTCGGCCCGCACCGATCGCACCGGGCCGAAGCGCTCGATCGTGTGGTCGCGGACGAACTTGTCGATCAGCTTCAGCTCCTCGTCGGTGAAGCCGAAATAGGCCTTGCCGACGGGGGTCAGGCCGCGTCGGCCCTCCTCGTCCTCGCGCCAGACGCCGAAGGTGTAGTCAGAATAGAAGCTGGAGCGCTTGCCGTGACCGCGCTGGGCGTACATCAGCACCGCGTCGATCAGGTGCGGGTCGCGCTTCCACTTGAACCACGGACCCTTCGGCCGCCCCGGCTCGTAGACGCTGTCACGGCGCTTCAGCATCAGGCCTTCGGAGAGGCGCGCATCGCCCTCGGGCGGGTCCAGGCGCAGAGCGGCCAGGTCTTCCCAGCTTGAGAAGGGCTGCAGCGGCGACAGGTCGATGCGCGTGGTCTTCAGCCGCGCCACGAACGCCTCCAGCCGCGCGCGGCGCTCGACGAAGGGCAGGCCGCGCAGGTCCTCCTCGCCGTCCAGCATCAGGTCGTAGGCGCGGATTCCGGCCGGGAAGCTCGCCAGCTGCTTGGCGTCGACGGTCTTGCGGTTCAGCCGCTGCTGCAGGTCGCCGAACGGAGCCAGGGCGCCGTCGCGCAGGACCAACAGCTCGCCGTCGATCGCGCCCTCGAAGTCCAGCGCCTCGACCACGTCGGGGAAGCTGGCCGAGATGTCGTCGCCGGTGCGGGTGTAGAGCCGCCGCTCGCCGCGCTCGCTGACCGCCTGGACGCGGATGCCGTCCCACTTCCATTCGGCCACATAGTCGGCGGGATCCAGCTTGGCGAAGTCGACCACCTCGTCGATCGGCTGGGCCAGCATCACGGGCCTGAAACGCCCCGGCGCGTCGGGCGAGGGGCGTTCGGACCGTCCCTCCAGCCAGGTGAACAGGTCGCCATAGGGTGGCGCCATCGCGTGCCAGACCTCCTCGATCTCGCCGATCTCGACCCCGCCGAAATTGGCGCAGGCCTGCTTGGCCAGGCGCGAGGACACGCCGACCCGCAGGCCGCCGGTCATCAGCTTCAGCAGCGCCCAGCGGCCGTCCGGGTCCAAGGCGTCCAGCCAACCTTCGATCAGCCGCTGGACCTCGGTCCGCGAAGCCGAGTGCAGGGCGTCGACGACCTCGGACAGCTCCGGCGGGCGATTGGCCCCGGGCTTGGCGGGCCAGACCAGGGCGACGGTCTCGGCCAGGTCGCCGACATAGTCGTAGGACCAGGCGAACAGCTGGGCGTCCATCCGCGCCTCGACCGCCTTGCGGATGAAGGCCGGCTTGGCGGCGTTGAACGACAGGGCGCCGGTCAGGGCCGCCAGGGCGTAGCCGCGATCGGGGTCCGGCGTCTGGCGCAGGTGGTCCTCGATCAGGGTCAGCTTGGCGTTGCGCGAGGCCGTCAGCGACAGGCGATCCAGCAGGTGAGCGAAGGCGCGCATGGACATGGAATGTCGAGCGGCCTCCGTTCGTTCAACCGACGTCCTAACCAAGCCGCCGTGACCCTCTCGCGCAAGAGGGGTGAGGATGCTAGATTAAAACAATTGTTTGAAGTCGATGCGAGGCGGTCATGGACGAGATCCCCGAGGGCTTCGGCCCGCACACCCGCAAGAGCCCGCTGACCGATCCGTGGGAGCCGCTCTACGCCAAGCCGACGGCGGACCGCCTCGTGCTGGGCGCGCGGGTGCGGGAGGCGCACTGCAACTCGCGAGGCATGCCGCACGGCGGCTTCCTGGCCGCCCTGGCCGACAACGCCATGGGCCTGTCGCTGGGCGTGAACCTGGCGGTCGCGCGCCAGCCGGTTGGCGGCCTCGTCACCGTGTCCCTGACGCTCGACTATCTGGGCGCGGCCAAGCTGGGCCAATGGCTCGAGTTCGACACCGACTTCGTCAAGCTGGGCCGCTCGATCTGCTTCGCCGAGGCGACGGTGCGCGCGGACGGGGTGGCCGTGGCCCGGGCGCGAGCGACGTTCAAGGTCCTGGAGGCCAAGGCGGCGGCATGAGTTTCCTTCTCCCCTTGCGGGAGAAGGTGGCGACGTCAGGCGACGGATGAGGGGTCGCACGAACAGAAACGCCGCGACCAGCGGTCAAGCCGGTCGCGGCGGATCCTGTCTTCAACCCCTCACCCGACCGCCTACGGCTGCCACCCTCTCCCGCAAGGGGAGAGGGAAACCGGATGATCAGGCTCGTTCGTGCACCGCTTCCTCGGCCGCGAGCGGCTGGGGCAGGCGGTTGATCATTTCCTTCGGGCAGACCTGCCAGAACTGGTCACGGACCCGGTCCCAGTCGCGCAGCAGGGTCTCGGCGAACACCGAGTCCGTCTCGCGGGCGTGCTCGGCGATCAACGAGCGCAGCACGCCTTCCCAATAGGGCGAGGCCAGGCGCTGCACGACGATGCTGTCGGGGTTGATGTTCTCCTGGAACCGGTCGTGCTGGTCGAGCACGAAGGCCATGCCGCCGGTCATCCCGGCCCCGAAGTTGCCGCCCGTCGGGCCCAGGATCACCACCTGGCCGCCGGTCATGTACTCGCAGCCGTTGGCGCCGCAGCCCTCGACCACCGTGGTGGCGCCCGAGTTGCGGACCGCGAAGCGTTCACCCGCCTGGCCCGCCGCGAACAGCCGGCCCGAGGTGGCGCCGAACAGCACGGTGTTGCCGATCAGGGTGTTGGTCTCCGGGGCCGCAAGACCGCGGGCGGGCTTGATCACGATCGTCGCGCCCGACAGGCCCTTGCCGACATAGTCGTTGGCCTCGCCGGTCAGCTCGATGCGCAGGCCCTGGACCGCGAACGCGCCCAGGCTCTGGCCGGCCGAGCCCTTGAGCTGGACAGTCAGGTGGCCGGCGGGCAGGCCCTTCATGCCGAACTTGCGGACGATGTGGCTGGACGTGCGGGTGCCGATGGTGCGGGCGGTGCTGCGGACCGTGTAGGTCAGCTGCATCTTCTCGCCGCGTTCCAGCAGCGGGGCGGCGTCGCGGACGATCTGGGCGTCCAGGGTGTCCGGCACCGCGTTGCGGCCGACGACCGTGTTGTACGGCTTGTTCGCGCCCGGGTCGGCGCGGACCAGCAGCGGGTTCAGGTCGAGGTCGTCGAGATGCTCGCCGCCGCGCGACACCTGGGCCAGCAGGTCGGTGCGGCCGACGATTTCCTGCAGGCTCTTGAAGCCCAGGCCCGCCAGGATCTCGCGGACTTCCTCGGCCACGAAGGTGAACAGGTTGATGACCTTGTCCGGCGTGCCGGTGAACTTGGCGCGCAGGGCCTCGTCCTGGGTGCAGACCCCCACGGGACAGGTGTTGGAGTGGCACTGGCGGACCATGATGCAGCCCATCGCCACCAGCGAGGCGGTGCCGATGCCGAACTCCTCGGCGCCCATCATGGCGGCGATGACGATGTCGCGACCCGTGCGCATGCCGCCGTCGGCCCGCAGGACCACGGAGTGGCGCAGGTTGTTCAGGGTCAGCACCTGGTTGGCTTCCGACAGGCCCATCTCCCACGGACCGCCGGCGTACTTGACCGAGGTCTGGGGCGAGGCGCCCGTGCCGCCGACGCCGCCGGCGACCAGGATCACGTCGGCCTTGGCCTTGGCCACGCCGGCCGCGATCGCGCCGATGCCCGTGGCCGCGACCAGCTTCACCGTGACCCGGGCGACCGGATTGATCTGCTTCAGGTCGTAGATGAGCTGGGCCAGATCCTCGATCGAATAGATGTCGTGGTGCGGCGGCGGGCTGATCAGCATCACGCCGGGCGTCGAGTGACGCAGGCGGGCGATCATCTCGGTGACCTTGAAGCCGGGCAGCTGGCCGCCCTCGCCGGGCTTGGCGCCCTGAGCGACCTTGATCTCCAGCTCGACGCACTGGTTCAGATATTCGGCGGTGACGCCGAACCGGCCCGAGGCCACCTGCTTGATGGCGCTGTTGGGGTTGTCGCCGTTCGGCAGCGGCTTGTAGCGCGCGCTGTCCTCGCCGCCCTCGCCCGAGACCGAGCGGGCGCCGATGCGGTTCATGGCGATGTTCAGCGCGCCGTGGGCCTCGGGGCTGAGGGCCCCCAGGCTCATGCCGGGCGTGACGAAGCGCTTGCGGATCTCGTTGACGCTCTCGACGTCGTCGGTCGAGATCGGGTTGCGGTCCGAGCGCCAGTCCAGCAGGTCGCGCAGCTGGATCGGCTTCTGGGTGCGCAGGCCGTTGGACCAGCGGCGATACAGCTCGTAGTCGCCGGTGTCGCAGGCCGTCTGCAGGGTGTGCATCAGCCGCGCCTCGAAGGCGTGGGCCTCGCCCGATCGGCGGGCCTTGTACAGGCCGCCGACCGGCAGGGTGACGGCGGCCGGGCCCCAGGCCTTGCGGTGCAGCTCGACCGTCTTGCTCTCGATGCCGGCGAGGCCGATGCCCGAGATGCGCGAGGGCATGCCGGGGAAGAACTCGGCGGCCAGGGCGCGCGACAGGCCGACGGCTTCGAAGTTGTAGCCGCCGCGGTACGAGGAGATGACGCTGATGCCCATCTTGGAGATGATCTTCAGCAGGCCGCCCTCGATGGCCGTCTTGAAGTTGATGCAGACGTCGCGCAGCGACTTCTCGCCGACCAGGCCGCGCTCCAGGCGGTCCTGGAAGCTTTCCTGGGCCAGGTAGGCGTTGACCGCCGTGGCGCCGACGCCGACCAGCACCGCGAAATAGTGCGTGTCCAGGCACTCGGCCGAGCGGACGATGATCGACACGTACGAGCGCAGGCCCTTGGCGACCAGGTGGGCATGGACGCCGCCGGTGGCCAGGATCATCGGCAGGCCGACGCGGTCTTGCGCGCTGGCCTCGTCGGTCAAGACGATGGCGCCGCAGCCGCGCAGCACGGCGTCCTCGGCCTCGGCCCGGATGCGGTCGAGGTTGGCGCGCAGGGCGTCGCCGCCCCGGGCCTCGGGCGCGGGCAGGGGCATGGTGCAGTCGATGACCGCGACGTTCTTCTCGCCCAGCAGGCCGTGGATCCGCCCGTACATGCCGGTGGTCAGCACGGGGCTTTCCAGCACGTAGACATCCGCTTGCGCGGCGTCCTGGGCCAGGATGTTGCCCAGGTTCTTGAAGCGGGTCTTCAAGCTCATGACGCCAGTCTCCCGCAGGGGGTCGATCGGCGGGTTGGTCACCTGGCTGAAGTTCTGGCGGAAGTAGTGCGACAGCGGCCGGTACTTCTCCGACAGCACCGCCAGCGGCGTGTCGTCGCCCATCGAGCCGACGGCTTCCTTGCCTTCCTCGACCATCGGGGCGAGGACCATCTCGATGTCCTCGAGGCTGTAGCCAGCGGCGGCCTGGCGACGCGTCAGCTCCTCACGGCCGAACTTGCGCGGCTCGGGGCCCGGACCGATCTCCTTTTCGAGATCGACCATGTTGCCCAGCCACTCGGTGTAGGGGTGGCGGTCGGCCAGTTCGTCGATGATCTCGTTCTCGCCGTAGAGGCGCCCCTCGGCGAGGTCGATGGCGATCATCCGGCCGGGCGAGATGGCCAGCTTGCGGGTGATGCGGGCCTCGTCGACGCCGCACATGCCGGCTTCCGAGCCCATGATCACCAGGCCGTCGTCGGTATAGGCCACGCGCAGCGGACGCAGACCCGAGCGGTCCTTGCCGGCCACGACCCAGCGGCCGTCGGTGGCGCACAGGGCGGCCGGACCGTCCCACGGCTCCATCACGGCGTTGCAGTACGAATAGAGCGCCTTGTGGGCGTCCTTCATCTTCGGGTTGGAGGCTTCCGGCACCAGCAGGGCCTTGGCCATCGGCGCGTCGCGGCCGGCGCGCACGAGCACCTCGAAGGTGTTGTCGAGGTTGGCGCTGTCCGAACCGCCCGGCTGGATCACCGGCTTCACGTCGTCCCCGAACTCACCGAAGGCCTGGGCGGCCATCTTGATCTCGTGGGACTTCATCCAGTTGACGTTGCCCTTGATGGTGTTGATCTCGCCGTTGTGGGCGAGCATCCGGAAGGGCTGGGCCAGGCGCCATTGCGGGAAGGTGTTGGTCGAATAGCGCTGGTGGAAGATCGCCACCGCGGCGGCGAAGCGGTCGTCCTTCAGGTCGGGATAGAACTCGTCGATATGCTCGGCGAGGAACATGCCCTTGTAGATCAGCGACTTGGCCGAGAACGAGCAGATGTAGAAATCCGAGATGTTCTGGGCGTGGACGCGCTTTTCGATGCGCTTGCGGCACAGGAACAGGGCGCGCTCCAGCGCCTCGCCTTCCAGGCCGGCGGGACCGGCCAGCATGATCTGCTCGATTTCCGGACGCGTGGCGTTGGCCTTCTCGCCGATCACCGAGGTGTCGACCGGCACCTGGCGCCAGCCGTAAATGTAGAAGCCGAACCGAAGGGCTTCGGCCTCCACGATCGTGCGGCAGGCTTCCTGGGCGCCCAGGTCGGTGCGCGGCAGGAAGATCTGGCCGACGGCGACCGGGCCCGAGCGCAGGGCGTGGCCCGTACGGCGCACCTGGTCGACGAAGAAGTCTTGCGGGACGCTGACCAGCACCCCGGCGCCGTCGCCGGTGCGGCCGTCGGCGTCCACCGCGCCCCGGTGCCAGAGGGCCTTCAGGGCCTTGATCGCCAGCTCGACGACCTCGCGGCGCGGCTGGCCGTCGATGGCGCAGATCAGGCCGACACCGCACGCGTCGCGCTCGGTCGACGGGTCGTAGGCGTGGCCGTCGATCAGGGCCTGGCGGTTCTTCAGATAGAGGTCCATCTGGTCCATGGTCTTCAGGTCCTCTCTCTTATTCCGCCGCGATCAGCGCGGGCGCGCCGACCTTGGCCTGCAGGTAGCGGTGGATGGCGTCGGCGGCGTCGCGGCCATCCTTGATCGCCCAGACGACCAGCGAGGCGCCGCGGACGATGTCGCCGGCGGCGAACACGCCGTCGAGATTGGTCATCTGGTTGCGGACGTCGGCCTTGACCGTGCCCCAGCGGGTGACCTTCAGGTCGGGGGCCGACCAGGCTTCCGGCAGGTTCTCGGGCTCGAAGCCCAGGGCCTTCAGCACCAGCTGGGCCGGACGGTCGAAGTCGCCGCCGGGGATTTCCTCGGGGCTCTGGCGGCCCGAGGCGTCAGGCGCGCCCAGGCGCATGCGGATGGCGCGCACGCCGGTGACGGCCTCGGCCTCGCCGGACAGGGCGCGGGGGGCGGCCAGCCATTCGAAGGTGACGCCTTCTTCCTCGGCATTGGCCACTTCGCGCATCGAGCCGGGCATGTTGGCCTTGTCGCGGCGATAGAGGCAGGTGACCGAGGCCGCGCCCTGGCGGATGGCGGTGCGCACGCAGTCCATGGCGGTGTCGCCGCCGCCGACCACGACGACGTCCTTGCCCTCGGCGTTCAGCTCGCCCGACTCGTAGGCCGGCACGGCGTCGCCCAGGCCCACGCGGTTGGAGGCGATCAGATAGTCCAGCGCGGGCGCGACGCCCTTGCTGCCGCCGCCGGGCACGGTCAGGTCACGGGCGGCATAGACGCCGACGGCGATCAGCACCGCGTCGTGCTTGGCGCGCAGGTCTTCCAGGGTGGCGTCCTTGCCGACCTCGAAGCCCAGCTTGAACGCGACGCCGCCGTCGGCCAGGCGCCGGGTGCGGCGCTCGACGACGTCCTTTTCCAGCTTGAAGCCGGGGATGCCGTAGATCAGCAGGCCGCCGGCGCGGTCGTGACGGTCGTAGACGGTGACGTCATAGCCGTCCTCGCGCAGCTTCTCGGCGGCGGCCAAGCCGGCGGGGCCGGCGCCGATCACGCCGACCGATTGACCGCGCGCCGCACCGGCGACCAGCGGCTTTACCCAGCCCATCTCCCAAGCCTTGTCGGTCAGATAGCGTTCGACCGAGCCGATCGTCACGGTGCCGTGACCCGATTGCTCTATGACGCAGTTGCCTTCGCACAGACGATCCTGGGGGCAGATCCTGCCGCAGACTTCCGGCATGGAATTGGTCGCCTGCGACAGGGCGTAGGCTTCTTCCAGGCGGCCTTCGGCCGTCATCCGTAACCAGTCGGGAATGTTGTTGTGCAGCGGGCAGTGGGTCTGACAGAACGGCACGCCGCACTGCGAGCAACGCGAGGCCTGCTCGTTGGCCTTGGCGTCGATGAAGTCCGCATAGATTTCGTGGAAGTCGCCAGAACGCTCGGCCGCCGCACGCTTTTCAGGCGTCTTGCGGGCCACCGTCGTGAATTTCAGCATGCGCTCGGCCATGCGACTTCCCTCGCCCCCGTCACGGGAGAAAAATTGCTCAGGCGGGCCTAATACGGACTCTTTGGGGCAATAAGAATGTGGTGGTCAAAAATATAGACTTATATCGCCCTGCCGGGGGTGTGGTCATTGAGATCGACTCGCAACATCCGAGCGAATTAGTCCACTTTGTGGATTTACCGCCTATTTACCCTATCGGGCGCACGCCAAGGCGGGGTTTGGAGCCGAACAATGCCTGACTGGTTGAGCGCTATCATTCTGGGTCTGGTCGAGGGGCTGACGGAGTTCATTCCCGTCTCCTCGACCGGCCACCTGTTGCTGACCAAAGAGCTGATGGGGCTGAAGGACCCCTCCTGGGACACCTTCATCGTGCTGATCCAGCTGGGCGCGATCCTGGCGGTGGTGGCGCTCTATTTCCAGAAGCTGTGGAAGGTGCTGATCGGCCTGCCGACCCGCCCCGAGGCGCGGCGGTTCGCCCTGAGCGTCATCGTCGCGGTCATTCCGGCCTTCGTGGCCGGCCTGCTGCTGCACGACGTGATCAAGAAGTTCCTGTTCGAGAGCCCGTTGATCATCTGCTGGTCGCTGCTGATCGGCGGGATCATCCTGTTGGCCATCGACAAGAAGGCTCCGCCGGCCGTCGATCACGACGCCATGGACCTGCCGCTGCACAAGGCGCTGATCGTCGGCCTGTTCCAGTGCCTGTCGCTAGTGCCCGGCGTGTCGCGCTCGGGCTCCACCATCGTCGGCTCCATGCTGTTCGGCATCGAGCGCCGGGCCGCGGCCGAGTTCAGCTTTTTCATGGCCATCCCGATCATGGTCGGGGCCTTCGCCCTGGACGTCTACAAGAACCGCGACGCCCTGGACGCCGGCCATGTCGGCATCGTGGCGATCGGCTTCGTCGTGTCGTTCCTGTCGGGCCTGGTGGTGGTCAAGTACATGCTCGACTTCGTCGGCAAGCGCGGCTTCGCCCCGTTCGCCTGGTGGCGGATCGCCGTCGGCATCGGCGGCCTGGCGGTGCTGTACCTGCGCCACTGAGCCAGCGGCGAGGCCGCTGAAGCAAAAAGGGCGGGCGCCTCGCGGCGTCCGCCCTTTGTCGTTTGGCCTTGGCTGAAAGGCCTAGAACGCCCCCGCCGGGGTCTCGGCGTACTGGCCGCCCTTGCGGAAGCGGTAGAGATAGGTCGGGACAACGGCCTCGACGGCGGTCGGGATCACGCCGGCCTCGGCCAGGCCGGGCAGGCCGCCGTCGGCGACGTTGTCGCTCTTCAGCATCTCGACTTGGTCGGAGGTCACCGGCGGGGCCAGCGGGACGATCCCGGCCAGGATGTCGCCCACCGAGCCGAGCAGCGAGGCGATCGGCCACGGCAGCGGGGCCAGCGGCCGGTCGCGGCCGGTCTCGGTCAGCACCAGCTGAAGGATCGCGCGCATCGTATAGACGGTCGGGCCGCCCAGCTCGTAGGTGACGCCGACGGCGGCGGGGCTGGCGACGGCCTTGGCGATCACCGCGGCGACGTCGCCGACGAACACCGGCTGGACGCGGCTGTCGCCGCCGACCAGCGGCACGACCGGGGCCAGGGCCGCCATCTGGGCAAACTTGTTGAAGAACTTGTCGTCGACGCCGAACACCAGCGAGGGCCGCACGATCGTCGCGCCCGGGAAGGCGGCGCGCACGGCGGCCTCACCCTCGGCCTTGGTGCGGAAATATTTCGACTCCGAGGTCGTTTTGGCGCCCAGGGCGCTGACATGGACCAGATGCTTGACGCCAAGCTGGGCGGCTGTCTCGGCCACGGTCTTGGCGCCCATGACGTGCAGCGACTGGAACTTCTGGCGGCCGCTCTCCCAGAGCACGCCGACCAGGTTCACGCAGGCCTCGGCCCCGTCCAGGGCGCGGGCGACCGAAGCGGGATTGCGGACATTGGCCTGGACCACCTCGATCTGGCCGACGTCGCCCATCATGCGCATGCGATAGGCCAGGTTGGGCTGGCGCACGGCCACTCGCACCCGATGGCCCGCCTTGGCCAGAGCGCGCACGACCTGGCCGCCCACGAAACCCGTGCCGCCGAACACCGTGACCAGACCCTGCATCTTCATTCCTCGTCGCATGCGATGACGCCACCGCGATAAACGCGGGGATTAGACGACCACGGCCTTGTTCGCAACGAAATCACGATTTGTCGATTTTTGGCTGTTGACGCGGCCAGAGGCTTTCCCTAAACGTCCCGGCCTCGCGGCGACCTAACCGGTTGCTACCGCGGGCCCAGGTGGCGGAATTGGTAGACGCGCTGGCTTCAGGTGCCAGTGACCGAAAGGTCGTGGAGGTTCGAGTCCTCTCCTGGGCACCACCCTTACAGAGCTTCTAGGAAGCAGGGTGGCGCCGAACTTCTCAAACGGCCAAACTTCCAACGGATAGATATCCCGTTCATCGTGAGTATAAGTGACGCGCGCCTATAACAGGCGCGTGGTTCGACGCGTTGCGGGCGGACCCGAGCCGGAGATTTCTGAGACTTGGCCAATTTTGTTCACGAGGGCGACCTGCCCGACGGCGCGTTCGCCGGGGCGAGCATCATCGCGATCGATTCCGAGACCATGGGCCTGCGCCTGGGTCGCGACCCGCTGTGCGTGGTCCAGCTGTCGTCGGGCGACGGCGACGCCCACGTGGTGCGTCTGAAGCGTCCGGCCTACGACTGCCCCAATCTCAAGGCCCTGCTGACCGATGCGAACGTGCTGAAGCTTTTTCACTTCGGCCGCTTTGATATCGCCATGTTCGAACTCCATCTGGGAGTCGTGACCGCACCTGTCTACTGCACCAAGATCGCCTCGAAGCTGGCCCGCACCTATACCGACCGCCACGGCCTGAAGGACGTGACGCGCGAGCTGCTGAGCGTTGAGCTGTCCAAGGCCCAGCAGTCGTCGGACTGGGGCGCGGCCGCCCTGAGCGCCGAGCAGGTGGCCTACGCCGCCTCGGACGTGCTGCATCTGCACGCTTTGCGCGAAAAGCTGAACATCATGCTGGAACGTGAAGGCCGCATGGCCCACGCCCAGGCCGCCTTCGACTACCTCCCCCACCGCGCCTCGCTCGACCTGGCCGGCTGGGAGGAGGTCGACATCTTCGCGCACACCTGACGGAAGGCGGATGCACCCCACCGCGGTCATGACCGGACGAGCGATAAGCGCCGACCTCGCGCGCTGGCGCCGCCGCTCGCGCCGGGTGCTGGCCGCGCGCATCGTCCTGCCGGCCGCGATCGCGATCCTGCTGCTGATCGTGGCCTCGCAGGTCGGCTGGCGCACCTACATGTCCGCCACCCATCCGCCGGCCGAGGCCAAGACCGAGATCCGCCTGATCACGCCGCGCTTCTACGGCCAGTCGACCGACGGCCGCAGCTTCATGATCACCGCGCGGTCGGCGATCCGCGACGACAATGATCCGCGCCGCATCATCCTGGACGACCCGGCCCTGACCCTGGATCTCGGCTCGCCGACGCCCACACGGATGACCGCCAAGCACGGCGTCTATCGCCAGGACAACTTCGGCCTGAACCTGAAGGACGACGTTCGGCTGGACGATGGCACCGGTTACCGCTTCGCGTCGGAGGAGTCCTTCGTGGACACCAAGACCGGAAACGTCTCGGGCGAAAGCACGATGAATGGCGAAGGTCCCAGCGGACAGGTGCAATCTCGCGCTTACTCCGTATATGACAAGGGCGATCGCATCGTCTTCCGCGGCGGGGTTCGCGCGCGGTTCGAACGGCAGTAGTGAAGACAAATGGCGCAGGTTCGCGTAAGCCGCGAGCGGCGACGGATGAGGACATGGTTCTGATGAAGCGATGGACGGCTGCGGCGGCGACCGCGTTGATCCTGTCAGGGATGGGGGCCGGCGGCGCGGCCTTCGCCCAACAAGGCGACTCGAGCGCGCCGATCGACGTGTCCGCTGACCAGCAGGAAACGATCAACAGCAAGTGCATCACGATCTTCCGCGGCAACGTGGAGATCCTGCAGAACCGCTCGCGGATGCGGGCCAAGCAGGTGACGGTGTACAGCGCCCGCAAGGCCGGGGCCGCGGCCGACAACGCCAACGCGTGCGGCAACGCCCAGCGGATGGAAGCCGAAGGCAATGTGTACCTGGTCAGCGACCAGCAGCAGGCCCGAGGCGATCGCGCGGTCTACACCTTCGACAACAACATCGCCGTCGTCACGGGCGACGTGGTGCTGGTCAAGGGCAAGGACGTGGCGCGGGGCGACCGCCTGACCGTCAACACCAAGACCAACGACGCCAAGCTGGAATCCAGCACGCCCGGGCGGACCGCGCCGCGTCGGGTGCGCGCGGTGTTCTATCAG
This sequence comes from Caulobacter sp. Root343, assembly GCF_001425745.1. Lineage (GTDB taxonomy): Bacteria > Pseudomonadota > Alphaproteobacteria > Caulobacterales > Caulobacteraceae > Caulobacter. Next base: position 116,527 of record NZ_LMDF01000009.1, read on the forward strand.
GACGACAACAAGAAGACCTCCGACGCGCCGGCCGCGGCCGAACAGCCCGCCCAGCGCTAGGACCCCTTCATGACCCTGACCCCCAACGACATGGACGGCTTGTTCGTCGATTCCGTGGGCAAGTCGTTCGGCGACCGTCCGGTCGTCAAGAACGTCTCGCTGCGGCTGAAGCGCGGCGAAGTCGCCGGCCTGCTCGGCCCGAACGGCGCCGGCAAGACGACCTGCTTCTACATGATCACCGGCCTGATCGCCGCCGACTACGGCGCGATCTATCTGGACGGCGAGAACATCACCGCCCAGCCGATGTTCCAGCGCGCCCGCCTTGGCGTCGGCTACCTGCCGCAGGAAGCCTCGATCTTCCGGGGCATGACGGTCGAGCAGAACGTCATGGCCGTGGTCGAGATGCGCCAGAAAGACCCGCGCAAGGCCCGCGAGCAGGTGACCAGCATCCTCGAGGAGCTGCGCATCACCCACATCCGCAAGTCGCCGGCCGTGGCCCTGTCGGGCGGCGAGCGGCGTCGCGTGGAAATCGCCCGCGCCCTGGCCAGCGAACCGTCGTTCATGCTGCTGGACGAACCGTTCGCCGGCATCGACCCCCTGGCGATCGCCGACATCCGCGAGGTGGTCGGCTATCTCAAGAGCCGCGGCATCGGCATCCTGATCACCGACCACAACGTGCGCGAGACGCTGGACATCATCGACCGCGCCTCGATCATCCACGCCGGCGAAGTGCTGTTCGAGGGCTCGCCGCGCGAGATCGTCGACAACCCTGAGGTCAAGCGCGTCTACCTTGGCGATAGCTTCTCGGAGCCGCGTCTCGGCGGTTAAGCATGTTCGGCGGGAGGCCGAAGGGCCTTTCGCCAGCTTCCGCGCGCGCCAACCCCTTGTTCTGCAAGGGCTTGCCGGATCGGAACGCGGTTTTTCGGGACACTCGGTCGCACCGGCCCGATAATTGCAAGCGTTCGCCTCCCGTTAACCAGAACCGCCCTTCAATGGCGATCGAAGTTGTTCGATTTGTCAGGAGGGCGCATTGGCGCTCAGCCACCGACTAGAGCTCCGGCAGGGCCAGGGCCTCGTCATCACCCCGCAGCTGCAGCAGGCTATCAAGCTGCTGCAGTTGTCGAACATCGAGCTGGACGCCTTCGTCGAGGCGGAGCTGGAGCGCAACCCGCTCCTGCACCGTGACGAAGGCGAGTCCGAGCCCGCCGGTGAGGTCGAAGCCGAACGCGCCGCCAGCCAGACCCAGCTCGACGCGGTGGCCGACACCACGGCGGGCCGCGAAATGGACGCGCCGGCCGAAGACGTATCGCCCGGCGAGCGCGCCACCGGCGACGGCGCCGAACCCGACCAGGGCGCCGAACACGCCGGCGGACAGATCGACTGGTCGCGGGCCGGCGGCGGCGGTTCGTTCGAGGGCGATGACAGCTACGAACGCGCCCTGACCGACACCCCGACCCTGGCCGCGCACCTGCGCGCTCAGCTGGTCCAAGCCGCGCTTTCGCCGGCGCGCAACGCCATCGCCGAGATCCTGATCGACGCCGTCGACGACGGCGGCTACCTGCGCCTCGACGTAGTCGAGCTGGCCGCCCGCCTGGGCTGCAAGCTGGAGATGGTCGAGGAAACCCTCACGGTCCTGCGGGGCTTCGAGCCGGCCGGCGTCTTCGCCCGCGACGTCCGCGAGTGCCTGGCGCTGCAGCTGCAGGACCTGAACCGCTACGATCCGTGCATGGCCGCCCTGCTCGACAATCTCGAGCTGCTGGCCAAGCGTGACATGGCCGCCCTGCGCCGCCTCTGTGGCGTGGACGACGAGGATCTGCGCGACATGGTCGCCGAGATCCGTTCGCTGTCGCCCCGCCCAGGCGCGGCCTATCATACCGAACCGGCCGAGACCCTGGTGCCCGACGTCATGGTCCGTGAAGGCCTGGGCGGCATGTGGCATGTCGAGCTGAACACCGACACCCTGCCGCGCGTGCTGGTCGACCAGCGCTATCACGCGCGGATTTCCAAGGGCGCGCGCACCGATCAGGAAAAGACCTTTGTTTCGGACTGCATGGCCACGGCCAACTGGCTGGTGAAGAGCCTGGACCAGCGCGCCAAGACCATCCTGAAGGTCTCCAGCGAGATCGTGCGCCAGCAGGACGGCTTCTTGGCGTTCGGTGTCGAGCACCTGAGGCCGCTGAACCTGAAGACGGTGGCCGACGCCATCGGCATGCACGAGAGCACGGTCAGCCGGGTCACCTCGAACAAGTACATCGCCACGCCGCGCGGCGTGTTCGAGCTGAAATTCTTCTTCACCTCGGCCATCCAGTCGTCGGAAGGCGGCGAGGCGCACTCGGCCGCCAGCGTCCGGCACAAGATCAAGGGCCTGGTCGACGCCGAGCGGACCGAGGCCGACGTCCACTCCGACGACGCCATCGTCGAAATTCTCAAGGCCGCCGGGGTCGACATCGCCCGCCGGACCGTGGCCAAGTACCGGGAGGCCATGCGGATCCCCTCCTCGGTCGAGCGTCGCCGCTTGATGAAGGAAGCGGTCTGAGCGCCAAAAGCGCCCCTCGCGCGTTCCTGAGCGGGCCGTGACGAGGTTTTGATGATCGAGAAAAGTCTGGCGGACGTGATCGAGGGGTTCGGCGAGGACGCCAGCCCCGTCCTGACCGTCGGCGAGATGCTGGAGGCGTTCGACAGCCGGGCCTTCGGGGCCATGCTGCTGGTCTTCGGCCTGCTCAACACCCTGCCCTTGCCGCCGGGCTCCTCGACGGTGCTGTCGCTGCCGATCCTGTTCCTGGCCCCACAGATCGCCATGGGCGCCGACACGCCGTGGCTGCCCCGCGGCCTGATCGAGAAGCCCCTGAAGCGCGACGACCTGCGCGGCCTGTTCCGACGCCTGGCGCCGATCGTCCGCAGCATGGAGCTGATCACCCGTCCCAGGCTGCGGCCAATGTTCGCACCGCTGGGCGAGCGGGCGATCGGCGTGGTCTGCACCTTGCTGGCCCTGGTGCTGGTCCTGCCCATCCCGCTCGGCAATCTGGCGCCCGGCGCGACGGTCGCCGTCCTGGCCCTGGCGCTGCTTCAGCGAGACGGCGTCCTGGCCCTCCTGGGCTACCTGATGGCGCTCGGAAGCGGGGCCCTATTGTTCGTCAGCGCCCATGTCGTGATCATGGCCGTTCGCAAGCTTTTGAGCGTTTTTTCGGGCCTCGTCTGACGACTTCGCAAGGACCGATGGCGCCGCTTGACACCCGTCTCGGACAGGCGCGTTGTTAGGTCATGCAAGTCCAAGTTTCCGGCAAGCATGTCGACGTTGGCGAGGCTCTGCGAGCGCGAGTCTCCGACGAAATCGCCCTGAGCATTGGGAAATACTTCGACCGAGGTGGAGCAGCCGAGGTCGTGGTCAGCAAGGACGGCTATGCCTTCCGTGTCGATTGCTCGGTAAAGCTGGCTTCGGGTCAGCAACTCATCAGCCATGGATCGGGAGGCGACGCGCACGCGGCGTTCGACTCGGCGTTGTCCAAGATCGACACCCGGATTCGACGATACAAGAGGCGGCTGAAGAGCCACTCGGCGGCGGCCACGGCCAAGCAGGTCGAAAACGCCGCCATGTTCGTCCTCCGGGCGCCGGAGATAGACGAAGGCGAGGAACACGACTGGGAAGCCGACGCCGACCACCCGACGGGCGCACCCGCGGCGATGGTCATCGCGGAGACCCAGGCGGCGGTGAAGACCATGACTGTTTCCATGGCGGTCATGGAACTGGACTTGACCGCGTACCCGGCAATCGTGTTTAGGAACGCCGCCCACGGCGGATTGTCCGTGGTCTACCGGCGTCCAGACGGAAATATCGGCTGGATCGACCCCGAACGCACGAAGTCGCTGAACGGGCACGGGTCAACCGCGAGCTAACCTGACCATGGCATGGTGGGTGGCGTCGTCGGCGGATCCGCGGCGACGGCGCCAAGGCGGTCGACAATGAGCGAGCGTTGGAAGTCCATGACCATCGGCGATCTTCTCGACCCGGGAGCGGTGGCGCTACGCGTCTCCGCGCCCGGTAAGCGCCAGGCTCTTTCCATGGTCGCCGACGTCGCCGCCCGGGTTCTGGGCGTCGACGCCGACGCCGCGCTGGAGGGTCTCGTCGAGCGCGAGGCCGCCGGCTCGACCGGCGTGGGCGAGGGCGTGGCCCTGCCGCACGCGCGCCTGGACGGCCTGGATCGCGTCCGCGCGGTGCTGGTGCGCCTGGACACGCCGGTGGCGTTCGACGCCCTCGACGACAAACCCGTGGACCTTCTGGTGGCGCTGTTCGCGCCGCGCGAGGCCAATGCGCAACATTTGCGGGCCCTGGCCCGGGTGGCGCGGATGATGCGCCAGCCCGAGACGCGGTCGGCCCTGCGCCAGGCGCGTTCAGCCGACGCCATCCACGTCCTGCTGACGCACGAAGCGACCAGCACGGCGGCTTAGCCCTTCCGGGGGCTCTGGAGGGCCGCCTAGGGCCCGCGTTGCTCTTAGCTAGTGGACAGACACCGGCGCCAGTTCGTGGGCGAGGGCGGCGGCGATCGCCGTGTCACGGTCGATCATGACGGCCAGGCGGGCCCCGTCGGCGCGGCACACGGCGTACAGTGTCTGATCCGGCGACAGGCTGAAGTCCTCCACGCCTTCCGGAACGTCGGCGAGGATCTCGGCCGCCTTGATCGGGCGGACATAGACGAGGTCTGGCGCGCCGAGGGCCGCGAACGCTTCGCTCGTGAAGAGCGGGTTGTGGTGGGTGTTGGGCGTCATGATGACCACCTCCTTGGTGAGGGAACGCGCCGTTTCCCGGCCGGTTCAGCGCCGGGCGGGAAGGGACGAGTTCCGCGCGGCCGTTCAGCCCGCGCTACGAATGGGAATCTTTTTAATCAGGCGCTCAGGTTCGGGGCGCGCCAGGTCGATGTGCAGGAGGCCGTGCTCCAGGGTCGCGGCGGTCACCTCCATGCCCTCGGCGAGGACGAAGGTGCGCACGAAACCCCTGGCGGCGATGCCTCGGTGCAGGAAGGCGCGCTCGGCCTCCGAACGGCCGTCGGCGTCGCGCTTGCCCGCCACGATCAGCTGGCCGCCCTCGATGGTCACCTGCAACTGGTCGGGCGAGAAGCCGGCTACGGCCAAGGTGATGCGCACGCCGCCGGTGTCGGACTGCTCGACATTGTAAGGCGGATAGCTTTCCGAGGCGGCCTTGGCGGCGCGCTCGATCAGGTCTCGGGTGTGTTCGAAGCCCAGCAGGAAGGGGCTGTCGAACAGGATCGTCCGGGTCATCGCGAAGTCCTCGCTCAAGCGACTTCGTTCGTGGAGACAAACCCGAGGATCGGCGAAGGTCCCCACGACACGGATCCAGAAATGGCGACCGCGGCCAATCGGTTCAAGAGGAGGGGGAAGCTAAGGTCCAGAAATGGACAAGGCCCGGACGTTTCCGTCCGGGCCTTGATGGTGGAGCTAAGCGGAGTCGAACCGCTGACCTCTTGAATGCCATTCAAGCGCTCTACCAGCTGAGCTATAGCCCCAAATTTTTCGAAGGGAACCTTACGGTAACTCTCGGAAATCCTTGGTCTCTTCGGCGTTTCGACTGGTGTCGCTCCCCGAAGAGGCGCGGAACCTAGTCCGGGATTTTTTTGGGATCAAGCCTCTTCTCGAAGTTTTTTCGAGAAAAATGTCGCACCCCGAAAAACCCCTGTGGACGACCGGTTCCGGCAAGCCCGAAACCGGTCGTCACAGAGACGGATCCAATGGATCAGTCTTCTTCGCCCTCGCCGGGCAGACCTTCGATCTCGTCCTCGAGAATGTCGTCGTCGTCCTCGTCCTCCAGGAACGGAACGTCGTCGGCTTCGTCCTCGGCGAGGTCTTCGTCCTCGGCGAAGTCGACACCCAGGTCGTCGCCGCCCGCGGGGGTCGGCGCGCCGGGATCGACGTCTTCGTCCTCGGTTTCGATGACGTCCGGCTCGACCTTGTCGATTTCCGGCGTTTCATCGACCTCGTCCTCGAAGCCGTCCTCGTCCTTGGGAGCGGGGGCGGGCTTCTCGTCCTCGGCGTCATAGTCCGGCGTGATCGAGCGAGCCCGGACGCGGCGCGACTTCAGCGCCTCTTCCGGGTCGAAAGACTCACCGCACTTGGGGCACACGGCCGGACGACGGCCGAGATCGTAGAATTTGGATTGGCAGTTGGGGCAAATTTGTTTTGCGCCCAATTCGGGATTGGCCAATTGGCGACCCTTTGATCCGGATGGGAAAAGCGGCGGGTCACTTGCCATGGCGAGAGCCCGCTGTCAAAAGCAATCCCCTTCGCGCAACCACCTGTATCTTTGAGGAGCCGGTTTCGGCATGACGGCGGCTGGATTGAGGAGCGCCCCCGGAGGCGCTCTGCGAGGGACTGTTCGCGCTCCGGGCGACAAATCCATTTCACACCGATCGATGATCCTGGGCGCGCTGGCGACCGGGACGACGACGGTCGAGGGCCTTCTCGAGGGCGACGACGTTCTCGCCACCGCGCGGGCCATGCGGGCCTTTGGCGCGCGGGTCGAGCAGGAGGGCGGCGGACGCTGGCGGATCGAGGGCCAGGGCGGCTTCTCCGAGCCGGCCGACGTGATCGACTGCGGCAACGCCGGCACCGGCGTGCGCCTGATCATGGGCGCGGCGGCGGGTTTCGCCATGTGCTCGACCTTCACCGGCGACGCCTCGCTGCGCGGCCGCCCGATGGGCCGGGTGCTGGAGCCGCTGGCCAAGATGGGCGCGACCTGGATGGGCCGCGACCGGGGCCGCCTGCCCCTGACCCTGAAGGGCGGCAATCTGCGCGGCCTGAACTACACCCTGCCGATGGCCTCGGCCCAGGTGAAGTCGGCCGTGCTGCTGGCCGGCCTGCACGCCGAGGGCGGCGTCGAGGTGATCGAACCGGAAGCCACCCGCGACCACACCGAGCGCATGCTGCGCGCCTTCGGGGCCGAGGTGCTGGTCGAAGACCGCAAGGTCGGCGACAAGACCGTCCGCCACGTGCGGCTGCCCGAGGGCCAGAAGCTGACGGGCACGCACGTCGCCGTGCCTGGCGACCCGTCCTCGGCGGCGTTCCCGCTGGTGGCCGGCCTGCTGGTCCCCGGATCCGAGGTCACGGTCGAGGGCGTGATGCTCAACGACCTGCGCACCGGCCTGTTCACGACCTTGCAGGAGATGGGCGCGGATCTGGTCATCTCGAACCGCCGGGTGGCCAGCGGCGAGGAGGTCGGCGACATCACCGCTCGCTATTCGAAGCTCAAGGGCGTGGTCGTGCCGCCCGAGCGGGCGCCGTCGATGATTGACGAATATCCGATCCTGGCCGTCGCGGCCGCTTTCGCGCAGGGCGACACGGTGATGCGCGGCATCGGCGAGATGCGCGTCAAGGAAAGCGACCGGATCGCCCTGACGGCGGCCGGGCTCGAGGCCTGCGGCGTCGACGTCGAGGAGGAGCCGGAAGGCTTCATCGTCCACGGGACGGGCCAGCCGCCGCGCGGCGGGGCGACAGTCGAGACGCACGGCGACCACCGGATCGCCATGAGCCACCTGATCCTGGGCATGGCCGCCGAGAACGCGGTGGCCGTGGACGAGCCGGGCATGATCGCCACCAGCTTCCCGGGCTTTCCCGACCTGATGCGCGGCCTGGGCGCGACCCTGACCGAGGCCTGAGATCATGGGTTTCGTGATCGCCGTCGACGGACCGGCCGCCTCGGGCAAGGGCACCATCGCCGCGCGCCTGGCGGCGGCCTATGGCCTGCCGATGCTGGACACCGGCCTGCTGTACCGCGCCGTCGGCGTGCGCATCCTGGCGGCCGGCGGCGATCTGGACGACCCGACGACCGCCGAGGCCTCGGCGCGCGGCCTCGACCTAGCCGAGCTGGAGAAGCCCGAGGTCCGCACCCGCGCCGCCGGCGAGGCCGCCAGCCGCTGCGCCGTGCACCCCGGCGTCCGCGCGGCCCTGTTCGACCTGCAGCGCGCCTTCGCCGCCCGCGAGCCCGGCGCGGTGCTGGACGGCCGCGACATCGGCACGGTCATCGCCCCCGAGGCCCCGGCCAAGCTGTACGTGACCGCCAGCCCCGAGGTGCGCGCCGACCGTCGCTGGAAACAGCTGCTCGGCCAGGGCGAAAGTGTCACCTTCGACGAGATTCTGGCCGATATCCGCAAACGCGACGAACGCGACGGCGGCCGCAAGGACGCGCCGATGACACAGGCGGCTGACGCCGTCTTGCTCGATACGTCGAAAATGACTATAGAGCAGGCCTTCGATGCGGCCCGCCGTATCGTCGAGACGGCGCGCGCCCGGTCGGGAAACCTCCCGGGCTAATCCACCGCCCGCCTCGCCGCCCGCTAGGAACGCGCGCGGGACCGCAGAAAAACCACTTCATCCGGAATCCCGAGAACCGCTTTCCGGCGGCGCTCACCATAGGGCTTCCCCCAACCTAGAGACTAAACATCAGCATGGCTGACGATATGAGCTTCAACCCGACGCGCGACGATTTCGAAGCGCTGCTTAACGACTCGATGGGCGGCCGCGATTTCGCGGAAGGCACCGTCGTCAAGGGTCTGGTCGTCGGGATCGAAAAGGACTTCGCCATCATCGACGTCGGTCTGAAGACCGAAGGTCGTATTCTGCTGAAGGAATTCGGCGTCGACGAAGCCGGCAAGGCCATCATCAAGGTGGGCGACTCGGTCGAGGTGTTCCTGGAACGCCTGGAAAACGCTCTCGGCGAAGCGGTCATCAGCCGCGAAAAGGCCAAGCGCGAAGAGGCCTGGACCCGTCTGGAAGGCGTCTACGCCAAGAACGAACCCGTCATGGGCGCCATCGTCGGCCGCGTGAAGGGTGGCTTCACCGTCGACCTGGGCGGCGCCTCGGCCTTCCTGCCGGGCTCGCAAGTCGACATCCGTCCGGTCCGCGACGTCGGCCCGCTGATGGGCAAGGAACAGCCCTTCGCCATCCTCAAGATGGACCGTCCGCGCGGCAACATCGTCGTCTCGCGTCGCGCCATCCTGGAAGAAGCCCGCGCCGAGCAGCGCACCGAACTGGTGTCGCAGCTGCAAGAGGGTGAAATCCGCGAAGGCGTCGTCAAGAACATCACCGACTACGGTGCGTTCGTCGACCTGGGCGGCATCGACGGCCTGCTGCACGTCACCGACATGAGCTGGAAGCGCGTCAACCACCCGAGCCAAGTGCTCGCCGTGGGCGACACCGTGAAGGTCCAGATCGTCAAGATCAACCCGGACACCCAGCGCATCAGCCTCGGCATGAAGCAGCTGCAGTCGGATCCGTGGGATGGCGTCGAAGCCAAGTACCCGGTCGGCGCCAAGTTCACGGGCCGCATCACCAACATCACCGACTACGGCGCCTTCGTGGAGCTGGAAGCTGGTGTCGAAGGTCTGGTGCACGTCTCGGAAATGTCGTGGACCAAGAAGAACGTCCACCCCGGCAAGATCGTCTCGACCTCGCAAGAAGTCGACGTGGTCGTGCTGGACGTCGATCCGTCGAAGCGCCGCGTGTCGCTGGGCCTGAAGCAAGCCCTGGCCAACCCGTGGGAAGCCTTCCTGGAAGCTCACCCGGTCGGTTCGACCGTCGAAGGCGAAGTCAAGAACGCGACCGAATTCGGTCTGTTCGTCGGCCTCGACAACGACATCGACGGCATGGTGCACCTGTCGGACATCGACTGGAGCGCCCCGGGCGAAGAAGCCATGGCCCGCTACAAGAAGGGCGACATGGTCAAGGCGAAGGTTCTCGACGTCGACATCGAGAAGGAACGCATCTCGCTGGGCATCAAGCAGCTGGGCGGCGATCCGATGTCGGGCGACACCTACCGCAAGAACCAGACCGTGACCGTGACCGTGACGGAAGTCACCACGGGCGGCATCGAAGTCCGCTTCGGTGAAGACGACGCGCCGATGTCGGCCTTCATCCGCAAGTCGGACCTGTCGCGCGATCGTCAGGAACAGCGCCCCGAGCGCTTCGCCGTGGGTGACCGCGTCGACGCTCAGATCACCAACATCGACAAGGCCGCGCGCCGTGTGTCGCTGTCGATCAAGTCGCTGGAAATGGCCGAAGAGAAGGAAGCTATCGAGCAGTTCGGCTCGTCGGACTCCGGCGCTTCGCTGGGCGACATCCTGGGCGCGGCTCTGCGCGAGCGCGCCGTCAAGGAATAGGCTTCGTCTCCATCGGAGCTGAAGTAGCGGCGGCGGGAGCAATCCCGCCGCCGTTTTCTTTTGCGCGAAAGCCTGTCACAACTCCTGAGGTTGTGTTGGGGAGGCGTGGCGTGCGGGTTTGGAAGGTGGCGGTCTTGACCGCGGTGTCGATGGTGGTCCTGGCGGGCGCCGCCCGGGCTGACGAGAAGCCCAGCTATGGCCCGCCGGCCAAATGGGTGCAGGTGGCCGAGATCCCCGCCCCGCCCGTCGACGACCAGGCGCCCTCGACCCAGGTGCTGCTGGACGACAACCAAGCCCAGCACGACAACACCGGGTCGACCTACTACAACCGCCGGATCGTCAAGGTCCTGAAGCCCGAGGCCCTGCAGGGCGGTTCGCGCTCGGTCACCTGGGATCCAATCCGCGACAAGGTCACGATCCACGCCCTAGCCATCGTCCGCGACGGCCAGCGCATCGATCTCCTGAAGAACGGCCAGGACGTACTGGTCCTGCGCCGCGAGAAGAACCTCGAACGCGCCATGCTGGACGGCCGCATGACCGCGTCTATCCAGATCAAGGACCTGCAGGTCGGCGATCTGATCGACTGGTCCTACAGCTACGAGCATCGCGACCCGCTGGTCGGCGGCCGCACCAACGACTTCGAGCGCATGGCCTGGAGCGGCGTCGCCGGCCGTTATCGCGTCCGGATGCTGTGGGCGGACGGTACGCCCCTGACCTGGCGGGCCTTGCCGGCCTTTCCAACGCCCAAGGTCAGCCGATCGGGCAAGCTCAACGAGCTGCTGGTCGATGTGACAGGGGTCAAGACACCCAAGCCGCCGGCCGCGGCCCCGCTTCGCTTCCAGCGCCTGGGCGGGATCGAGGCCACCACCTACAGCGGCTGGGACGATATCTCCCGCCGCATGGCGCCGCTGTACGTGAAGGCCGGTGAACTGTCGGCCGACTCCCCGCTGCGGGCCGAGATCGCCACGATCGCCGCCGCCGGTTCCGATCCCAAGGTCCGCGCCTTCAAGGCCCTGCAGCTGGTCGAGGACAAGACCCGTTATCTGTTCCTGGGCATGGGCGACGGCGGCTACAAGCCGGCGTCCGTCGACGAGACCTGGTCGCGGCGTTTCGGCGACTGCAAGGCCAAGACGGTGCTGCTGCTGGCCGTTCTGCGCGAGCTGGGCGTCGAGGCCGAACCGGTGCTGGTCTCCACCACCGGCGGCGACGGCTTGAACGAGCGGACGCCGTCGGCGGCCCTGTTCAATCACGTGATCGTCCGCGCCCGCATCGACGGCAAGAGCTACTGGCTGGATGGCACGCGCTCGGGCGACCTGGGCGATCTGGACAGCCTGCGGCCGCCGCCGTTCCGCTGGGCGCTGCCGCTTCGGACGGCGGGCGCGACGCTCGAGGAGATTGTGCAGCCCTCGCTGGCCAAGCCCGACACTGAAGGTCAGATCCGGATCGACGCCACGGGCGGGTTCGACAAGCCCGCGCCGCTGACGATGTCGATGATCTTCCGGGGCGACGCCGGCCTCGCCCTGGCCCGGGCGCTGCGGACCACGCCCCGCGCCGACATCGAGCGCGGTCTCAAGCAACAGTTCTCGGCCAGCAACAGCTGGATGACGCTCGAGAAGATCGACTTCGACGTCACCCCCGAAGGCATCGGCAAGGTGATGATCACCGGTACGGTCGAGATGGACTGGCGGATGAACGACGACGTCGGCGCGCGCGAGTTCAAGTTTCCAGGGTCCGGGTCGGGCAAGGCCACCACCTTTCCCCGGCGCGAGCCGGGGCCCAACACCGACGCGCCGTTCGCGACGACGTTCCCGGCCTATGCGACCTCCGTGACCGAGGTGGTCCTGCCGAACAAGGGCGACGGCTACTCGGTGAAGGGCCCGATCTGGTCGGGGCGCGTGGCCAACAGCGAGATCGTCCGGACGGCCGAACTCCGCGACGGCGTGGCGCGCTTCTCGCAGTCCACGCGCAGCGTCGGGCGCGAACTGCCGTTCAGCGAGGTCGAGGAAGCCAACAAGATCCTCCGCCGCCTGGCGGGAGACGCCGAGATCATCCGGGCGCCGAAAGGTTCATGAGCGGGCGCGTTAACCGAACCTCGTTCGAGAATCGCACGCAACCCCTTGAAGACTCAGCCATCGTTGGGCAAAGGTCCGGTCGCGCCTTTTCCTCCCAGGGGCGTTCCGGGGATATCGATGATCAAGTCTGAACTCATCGCCAGGCTCGCGAATGAAAATCCGCACCTGACGCAGAAAGACGTCGAACGCGTAGTCGGCGTGATCCTGGAGCGTATGATCGGTGCGCTGGAGGACGGCGGCCGTGTCGAGCTGCGCGGCTTCGGCGCCTTGTCGGTCCGCTCGCGTCCCGCCCGCACCGGCCGCAATCCGCGCACCGGCGAGGCGGTTGATGTCCGCGCCAAGCACGTGCCGTTCTTCAAGAGCGGCAAGGAGCTGCGCGCCCGGCTGAACGCGGACGGCGACGAATAGCAACAAGGCTGCGCCGGGCTTGACCCCGGGGCGCGAACGCCGTCAGCCTCTCGCGCTAGTTTGAGGTGGCGAGGGATTTGTCATGAGCGTCGTCAAGGAATTCCGCGAGTTCATCGCTCGCGGCAACGTCATCGACCTGGCCGTCGGGGTGATCATCGGCGCGGCGTTCAACGGCATCGTCAAGAGCCTGGTCGACCAGGTGATCATGCCGCCGATCGGCCTGCTGACCGGCGGCCTCGACTTCTCGAAGCTGGAATGGGTGTTGCGTCCCGAGAACCCGGCGACGGAAGCGGTCGAAAAGGTGGCCGTCCAGTACGGCGCCTTCATCAACACCCTGATCCAGTTCTTCATCGTCGCGTTCGTGGTGTTCCTGCTGGTCAAGGTGGTCAACGGCATCCGCCGCGCCGACGCCGCCGACCCGGAAGCGCCGCCCGCGCCGACGCCGCAGGAAAAGCTGCTGACCGAGATTCGCGACCTGCTGGCGAGCAAGAAGGCCTAAAGCGCCTCGATCGCCGCCCGCGCCGCCGCCTGACCGGTCAGCCAGGCCCCGTGGGCGGTCGAGAAGGCCGTAGCGCTGCAAGCCTCGCCCGCGAAGAACAGGCGCTGGTCCACGGGCGCCGCCAGCCGCGCCCGGTCCCCGGCCCGTCCCGGCAGCGCATGGGAATACGAACCGCCCGCGAACGGATCGGCCGCCCAGGCCGTCTCGGCCAGGACATGCACCCGCGAGCGCACGCCGCTGCCGTAGATGCCGACCAGCTCCTCGATCGCGAACGCCGTCGCCGCGCCGGGGCCCTCGCCCTCCAGCGCCCGCGCATGGGCGCCGCCCAGGAACACCTCGATCATCGGCCGATGCAGCGGCCGCAGGTGGTAGGCCCCGGTGGCGGTGCGCCGGGGATCGCCATAGGCCTGGGCCTCCGGCGCGAAGGCCTCGGGCTCGTCGACCCGCAGGAAGACTTTGTCGGCCAGCCCCAGCGGCAGGCCGGCCGCGGCGTCCTGCTTGTCGGGCAGCTCCGGCCAAAAGCGCAGGGCGTCCGAGGCCAGGATCGCGGTCGGGACGCAGATGACCGCCGCCCGCGCCGAGACCGCCCCTAGCGGCGTCTCCAGCACCAGGCGCGAGCCGTCGTGGCGGATCGTGGTCACGGGGCAGGCCAGACGCGTGGGCAGGGCCGGCGCCAGCCGCACCAGGCCGGCCCCGTACCCCTCCGCGACCCGCCAGTTCACCTCGGTGTCTTCGTAGGCGACGTAGTCGTGCAGCGAGACCTGGTCGAACTCGGCGCCGTTGTAGAAAGCGCTGAAGGCGTTCAGCAGCGGGTTCCAGCGCGAGGTCGGATCCAGCAGTTCGGCTGCCGGGCGGTCGGGGCCGCCGTCGTGGGCCGCCGCCTCCAGCCGCCCGTCCAGCGCCAGGAAGGCCTCGCCGAACTGGGCGCGCTCCTCGCGGCTGAAGGTCGGACTGTCGGCGAGGTTGGCCCACGGGGGCGGGGTCTTGTCGATGGTCAGGCCCAGGGCCTGAAACCGCGCCACGAGCGGGTTGTGGTCGGCCGAGTGCAGCCACTCGCAGCCCAGGTCCAGCGGGCCGACGGGCGAGGCGATCGTGTGGCCCCGCCCGCCCAGCCGGTCGCGGGCCTCCAGCAGGACGCCCGAGCGCCCGCTGGCGGCCACGGCTTCGGCGGCGGCCAGGCCGGCGGCGCCGGCGCCGACGATCGCGATGTCGACCTCGTTCATGGAGACCTCAATCGGAATCGCGCGCGCCGGTTCCGTGCTCCCTCACTTGGTCAGGGTCGGGCTGTCGAGGTCGAGCTTGGCGGCCGGGATCACCGTGGCGTTCGGCGCGGCCTTGATCAGGTCCTCGCCCATGGCCTTGGCGTCGCCGGCGACGATGACGCTCATCTGGGCCGGGTCCAGCTTGGCCTTGGCGAAGGCCTGGACCTCCTCCGGCGACACGGCCTCGACCTTGGCGGCGTAGCTCTGGATCTCGGTCAGCGGCACGCCGTAGACGGCCAGGTTGCCCAGGATGTTGGCCAGGCCTTCCGAGGTGCCGAGGTCGCGTCCGAAATTGCCGACCAGAACCGACTTGCGGGCGGTCAGCTCGGTGGCCGAGGCGGGCTCGGCCGCCAAGCGGCTCAGCTCGGCGCGGGTCAGGGTCACCACTTCGCCGGCCGAGGGGTTCTTGGTCTGCACCCGGGCCGAGAAGCCGCCGAAGCGACCCTGCGGCGTCAGGCTGGAGCCGGCGCCGTACGAGAGGCCGCGCTTGATGCGGATCTCCTGATTCAGGCGCGACGAGTAGCCGACGCCCAGCACCGTATTGGCGACGATGCCCTGGTAGTAGTTCGGGTCGGCGCGGGTGATGGCCGGCTTGGCCAGCACCACGGCCGCCTGGCCGGTGCCTGGCAGGTCGATGACGACGTTGCGCGGCTGGTAGCCGGTCGGGGCGGCCGGCGGGGCCGGCGGCGGGGCCACGGGCTTCTTCCAGGCGCCGAACGCCTTCTCGGCCAGGGCGAAGCCGGCCGCGGGCGTCAGATTGCCGGTCAGGACCAGCACGGCGTTGTCGGGACGCCAATAGGCGGCGTGGGCCTTGGCCAGGTCGGTGCGCTTGATCTTGGGCAGCGAGCCGGGCGTGCCGCCGGCCACGTGACCATAGGCCGAGCCGGCGTACAGCACCGGGGCGGTGGCGAAGCCGGCCAGGCTGCCGGGGCGCTGGTACGAGACCGACAGGCCGTCCAGGGTCTCGGTGCGGACCCGGTCCAGCTCCTCGGCCGAGAAGGCCGGATGCTGGGCGACGTCGGCCATGATCGCCATGGCTGGTGACGCGTTGTTGGCCGTGACGCTAAGCGTCAGGGAGGCGGCCTCCCAGCCCGAGCCGGCCTCGAGGTTGGCGCCCAAGGCCTCGGTCTCGCGGGCGACCTGGGTGGCCGAGCGGGTGGTTGTGCCTTCGGTCAGCAGCTCGGCGGTCAGGTTGGACGCGCCCGCCAGGCCGGCGGGATCGGAGCTGGCCCCGCCGCGCACGGTCAGGTCGGCGGTGATCAGCGGCAGGTCGCTCGACTTGGCGACGATGACCCGCAGGCCGTTGGCCAGGGTCTTCTCGGCCGGAGTGGGCAGGACGGCCGGAACCGGCGGGGCGACGGCCGGCGGCTTCTGGCGCTCGCCCTCGGGGGCCAGGGTGGTGACGGGGCCGTCGAACTTGACCGAGGCGACTTTCGGGATGGGCGGGGTGACGTCCTTCTCGCCGGCCGGGCGGTCCTTTTCCGGCAGGTAGCGGATCACCGTGCGGCGGTCGTCCGCCAGGTACTTCCTGGCGACGCGTTGAATATCGGCGGCGGTGACGGCCTGCAGCTTGGCCAGGTTGGTGTTGGCGCTGGCGGCGTCGCCCTCGGTCTCCAGAGCGTAGCCGATCGCGAAGCCGCGGCCGTCGATCTCCTCGCGGCGGCGGACGGCGTCGGCCAGCAGGCCGGTCTTGGCCTCGGCCAGTTCGGCCGGGGTGACGAGGCCGTCGCGGATCCGGGCGACCTGGGCGCGCAGGGCCGTCTCGCCCTGCTGCACCGTCTTGCCGCCGGCCATGATGGCCCCGACGTAGAACAGGCCCGGCTGGGCGTTGTTCGGGGCGTCGGAGAACACCGACTGGGCGATCTTCTGGTCGTAGACCAGGCTGTCATAGAGGCGCGAGGACTTGCCGGCCGTCAGCACCGCGTCCAGCACCGCCAGGGCCGGCGTGTCCTTGTTGGCCGCCGCCGGGGCCAGCCAGGTGATGGCCAGGGCGGGCAGCGGCACGTTGGGACCGTAGGTGGTGACGGTCTTGGGTCCCGTGCGGGCCGGCTCGACCGCGGTGACTTTCGGGATCGCGCCGGCCGGCGTGGTCAGTGGGCCGAAATACTGGTCGATCATCGCGTCCAGCTTGGCCTGGTCGAAATTGCCGACGACGATCAGGGCGGCGTTGTCCGGGCGGTAGTAGGTGGCGTGGAAGGCGCGGACGTCGTCGACCGTGGCCGCGTCCAGCTCCTCGATCGAGCCGATGCCGGGGCGCTGGTAGGGGTGGGTCGCGAACGACTGCTGCGGGATCGAGAGGGCGAAGAAGCGGCCATACGGATCGGCCAGCACGCGCTGGCGCAGCTCTTCCTTCACGACGTCGCGCTCGGAGGCGAATACGGCGTCGTCGATGACCAGCGACTTCAGGCGATCGCTCTCGGCCCAGATCAGGCGCTCCAGGTGATTGGCCGGGGCGACCTCGTAATAGTTGGTGAAGTCGTCCCAGGTGGAGGCGTTGTTGAAGCCGCCCACATCCTCGGTCAGGCGGTCCAGCGTCTCGCTGGGCATGTTGCGCGTGGCCTTGAACATCAGGTGTTCGAACAGGTGCGCGAAGCCCGAGCGGCCGTGCGGGTCGTCCTTGGAGCCGACGCCGTACCAGACCTGCACCGTGACGTTCGGCGTGGTGGTGTCGCGCGAGGTGAACACCTTCAGGCTGTTGGCCAGCACGCGCTGCTGGTAGACGATCGGCGGAACCTTGATCGCCGACGCCACGGGCGCGACCGCCGCCGTCCTGGGCTTCGCCTTGGCCTGCGTCGCCGCCATGGCCAGGGGTGAAAGCGCCGTGGTGGAGAGGGCGGCGGCCACGAGGGCCAGCCTGGCGGTGCGGATCATGCGCGAAGGTCTCCTGAACAGTCCGCGCGACCCTAGCACCGCCCCTCGCGCGGTAAACCTTACCGTGCTGTCATGTGCGGGGAAGCAGCGCTGTCCCAGGGCTAGGTCAGGCTCAGCCGTCCCGCATAGCCGAAGATCACCCCGATCCACGGATGGGCGACCAGCACGCGGAAACGGTAGACGCCGTCGCGAGCGAAGGTCCGGGCCCGCATGCGCGGCGCCCAGGCGGCGGGAAGAGGCAGCGGGCCGATCCGCCAGCCCTCGAACATCCACGAGAACCCGCCCGGATAGTCGGCGGCGTGGAAGCGGAAGGTCAACGGGCCGGCTGTCTCCTCGAAGGCGTAGGCGTCTTCGCGGACCGGGACGATGCGCGAGCGGAAGCGGCGGGCGCCGAATTGGCGGGTCCAGGTCTCGCCCAGATCGTCCGAAGCGATCCCGACCGAGGTCTCGTGACGGCCGCGTTCGGGCAAGCCTTGCAGCCAACGAACGAGATGGGCCCCGCCGGTTGCGCCGCGCCCGCGCGCCCATCCAACCAGGGTTTGGGGGGCGCCGCCATGGGCTCGGCGGACGACCTCGGGCAGGGCGGCGAAGCGCGGGCCAAGCGCGCGGGCGAAGACGCCCTTCGCATTGGGAGAGGCCGTGTCGACACGGGTGCGGATCGGAAAGGGCGCTAGCGGCGCCAGCAGGTCCTCCAGCGGCAGCAGGCCGATACAGGCGGTGGCGCGAGGCGGGCCTTCCAAGCGCTCGTCCAGCAACGCCCGCAGAACGGCGGCGGCGGGCGCGGCAGGGGTGTTGGGTCCCGCGCCGGCGTCCGCCCACAGCCCCCAGCGGGCGCGAACGGCGTGCCGGGTCTCGTCCTCGCCGACGGCCTCGACGACCATGCCGCCGCGATCGGTCCCGAAGCGAGCCAGCCGATCGGCCAGGAATCCCAAGGGACGGGCAAAGGGCGCGAGATCGCAGACCAGCCCCACCCCGCACGCCCAGCCCAGCAGCGCCAGGCCGTGATGCGCCAGGGGCAGTTCCAGACCGGCTTGGAAGCGGCCGACAAGGCGCGGCGCATAGCGACTTGGCAGGGCATCGAGGTCCGGGGTCTCGGCCAAGGCGACCCAGCGGCGGCCCAGGCCCGGGAAGAGTTCCCGTCGCGAGCCGCTCCAGCCCGGACGCGAGGTCCAGGCGCCGCGTTCGAACACGCGAACCGGCTGGCCGACCCAAGAGAAGATGGCCTTGACGACCGACGGGCCACGAGGGGCGTCGGCGCCGGGCGAGATGGCGGTGGTCACCACGTCGATCCGACTCCAACCGGCGGTGAGGCGATCCAGAGCGGCCGTGCTCAAGGCGGGAGTTGAACTGGCGCCGGTGATCGCCCAACGGCCGGATGCGGCGACCGCGGGTTCTAGAGCTTCGGGGAAAGCCGCGACGAACGCGCGGCCGTCCGCCAGGTCGACATAGTGCGCGCCGGCCGCCAGCGCCGCCTTGGGCAAGCGCAGGTCGCTGGTCTGGAACGGGCCGGCTGCGTCGACCACGGCGAACGGCGCGAGCGCGGCAAGACCATCCGGCGCGTTACGATCGAACGTGACGACCTCGGTCATCGCCGGGCCCTCGAGGCGGGCCCGCAATGCCGCCAGCGGTTCCTGCCGCCGGGCGGCCAGCACCAGCACGACGTCGGGCCAGCGGGCGATCATGGCGGCCAGTCGCGCGCCGAAGACGCCGCTGGCCCCGACCAGGACGATGCGACGGGGGATCATTCCAGGATGAACCGCTCGCGCTGGGCCGGGCTCGGGACCATGCAGCGGTCCTTCTTGCCCATCAGGCGGTAGCGGTTCCGGGCGATCCAGTCATAGGCCGCGTCCGCCGGCCTTTTTGGCAGTCGATCCACGAAGGCCAGCCAGCGCCAGGGCGCGCGGAGGCGGCGCAGCAGCGCCCCGATCGCGGCGGTCTTGGCCAGGGGCCGGCCGTGGTCGAGAAACAGGAAACTTTCGGGCGTGTCGGGATCCAGGCCGTGGGCGCGGGCGAGCGCCCGACCGTAGGCAGACTGGATGGGCGTGAAGCGAATCACGCCCTCGCGGTCCAGGCGCAGGACGGTCTGGACCGAGCCCGTGCAGAAATTGCAGACGCCGTCGAACAGCCAGAGGCCGTCGGGCCGTTCCCGATCGATATCGCTCATCGGTCCTCGCACTCGCGCCGCAGCGCCCTCAGCGACTGTGGCACGTCGCGGCGCATCATGCCGCTGACCAAGCTCGCGGGCACGGCGAATGGCGAGGCGGCCCACATGTCGTAGGTGACGCGGGTGCGCTGTCCGCCGTCCAAGGGCTCCAGCTTCCAGGACCCTTCACAGGCGCGGATGTCGCCGCCGATGCAGCTGAAGCGGATCAGGCGGTCGGGCTCCAGGGTGACGCGCGAGGTCGAGCGCAGGGTCGGCAGGAAGAAGCCCCACTTGACCGTGTGCTCGCGGATCTCGGTCCCGTCGGGGGCGCGGGACACGACACGGCAGCTCTTGACGCCGGGGCTCATGCGGGCCGCCAGGTCGCAGTCGAGGATGACGCGGAAGACCACCGCCGGCGGGGCGGCGATGTCGACACTGGCCCAGACCATGCCCCGGCCGTGGTCGTCGGCGCGAGCCTCGACCGCGATGCCGCCGTCGCGCGTCTCCCATTCGGCCGCGGCGTGCGCGGGGCTGGCGAGGGCGAGCAGAGCGAGGAGGAGGACAAGCCGGCGCATCATGCTGAAGCCAACGCGGCCGGCCCGTCCTTCGTTACGTTCCGGCTCGGTTTTTGACGAGATCGTCGACCACCGAAGGATCGGCCAACGTGGATATGTCCCCCAAGCTGCCCAATTCGTTCTCCGCGATCTTGCGCAGGATGCGGCGCATGATCTTGCCTGACCGGGTTTTGGGCAGGCCGGGCGCCCATTGCAGGATGTCGGGGGCGGCGAACGGGCCGATCTCGTGGCGCACCCACAGGATCAGGTCCTTGCGCAGCTGGTCGGTGGCCTCGACGCCAGCCTTCAGGGTGACATAGGCGTAGACGCCCTGGCCCTTGATGTCGTGCGGATAGCCGACCACGGCGGCCTCGGCGACCGCCTCGTGGGCCACCAGGGCGCTCTCGATCTCGGCCGTGCCCAGGCGGTGACCCGAGACGTTGATCACGTCGTCGACCCGGCCGGTGATCCAGTAATAGCCGTCGGCGTCGCGGCGGCAGCCGTCGCCGGTGAAATACTTGCCGGGATAGGTCGAGAAGTAGGTCTCGAAGAAGCGCTGGTGGTCGCCATAGACCGTGCGCATCTGGCCCGGCCAGCTGTCGGTGATGACGAGGTTGCCCTCGGTCGCGCCGTCCAGCACCTGGCCCTCGGCGTCGACCAGCTGCGGCTTGACGCCCGGCAGCGGCTTGGAGGCCGAACCCGGCTTCAAGTCGGTGGCGCCCGGCAGCGGGGTGATCAGCATGCCGCCGGTTTCGGTCTGCCACCAGGTGTCGACGATCGGCAGCTTCTCCTTGCCGACCACGCGATGATACCAGAGCCAGGCCTCAGGATTGATCGGCTCGCCGACGCTGCCGAGGATGCGCAAGGACGAGAGGTCGTTCTTGGTCACGTGCTCGTCGCCCTCACGCATCAGGGCGCGCAGGGCCGTGGGGGCGGTGTAGAAGATCTCGACCTTGTGCTTGTCGATCACCTCCCAGAAGCGGCTGGGGGTCGGATAGTTCGGCACGCCCTCGAAGATCAGGCTGGTCCCGCCATTGGCCAGCGGACCGTAGACGACATAGCTGTGACCGGTGACCCAGCCGACGTCGGCCGTGCACCAGAACACCTCGCCCGGCTTGTAGTCGAACACCGCCCAGAAGGTCCAAGACGCCCAGGCCAGGTAGCCGCCGGTGGTGTGCAGCACGCCCTTGGGCTTTCCCGTCGAGCCCGAGGTGTAGAGGATGAACAGCGGGTCTTCGGCGTTCATCGGCTCGGGCGCACAATCGGACGAGACCGTGTCGCGGACGTCGCCATAGACCACATCGCGGCCTTGCACGATGGGCACGTCGGCGCCGGTCAGGCGGATCAGCAGCACCTTCTCGACTTCTGGCCGACGCAGCAGAGCTTCGTCGACATTGGCCTTCAGCGGCACGCGCTTGCCGCCCCGGCAGCCTTGGTCGGCGGTGATGACGAGGCGTGAGCCGCAGTCCTCGATCCGGCCGGCGATGCTGTCGGGCGAGAAGCCGCCGAACACCACCGAGTGCACCGCGCCGATGCGGGCGCAGGCCAGCATGGCGACGGCCGCCATCGGAACCATCGGCAGGTAGATGGTGACCCGGTCGCCCTTCTTGACGCCCAGGTTCTTGAGGACGTTGGCCATGCGGCAAACCTCCTCGTGCAGCTGGCCATAGGTCAGGGTGCTGGAGGTTCCGGGCTCGTCGCCCTCGAAGATCAGGGCGACCTCGTCTTTCTTGGCCGGCAGATGGCGGTCCAGGCAGTTGGCCGAGACGTTGAGCACGCCGTCCTCGTACCAGCGGATGCGGAAGTCGTCCTTGGCGAACGAAACGTCCTTGATCTTGCTGGGCGGCTTGATCCAGTCGAGGCGGGCGGCGACGTCCCGCCAGTAGCCCTCGGGATCGGCCTCGACTCGCGCCACGGCGGCCGCGTAGCCGGCGGCGTCGATATGCGCCGCCTCCGCCAGGTCTTGAGGAACCGGGAAAACCTGTCCGTCGCTCACCAGCCGCACTCCCATATCTCGTTGGTCGCCGGAATAGGCGAAGCCCGGCGCCCGACGCAAGCAGACCATTCCGGTTTCTCGCGAGCGCGGCGGGTTTGCCTATCCGATAGGGTGGGAAGATGACGACCCCATATGAGGGGCGTAAAGCGTCGTTCCTCGTTCTGTCCGGAGTTTTCCCATGCTGCTCGCGCTCTCCACCTGGTCCGAGATCGAAGACCGCCTGAAGGCCAGCACGAGCGTGGTGGTGCCGATTGGCTCGAACGAGCAGCACGGGCCGACGGGGCTGCTGGGCACCGACTGGCTGTGCCCGGAGATTATCGCCCACGAGGCCAGCAAGCGGGCGGGCGACAGGATCCTGGTGGCCCCGACTTTCAACATCGGCATGGCCCAACATCACCTGGCCTTCCCGGGCACCATCTTCCTGCGGCCCTCGACCTTCATCGCCGCGATCGGCGACTGGGTGCGGTCGCTGGGCGCCCACGGCTTCACGCGGATCTATTTCCTGAACGGCCACGGCGGCAACGTCGCCTCGATCGAGGCGGCCTTTTCGGAGATCTACGCCGACTACAGCTTCCGCCAGCAGCGCGCGCCGTTCGCCCTGAAGCTGAAGAACTGGTGGGACCTGGCCGGCGTCCACGCCCTGGCCAACCGGCAATTCCCGACCGGCCACGGCAGCCACGCCACCCCGTCCGAGATCGCCGTGACCCAGTGGGCCTATCCGGAAACGATCAAGACGACGCCGTACGAGCCGAAGATCGCCCCGACCGGCCCGATCCGCGAAGCCTTGGACTTCCGCGCCCGCTACGCCGACGGCCGCATGGGCTCGGACCCGGCCCAGGCGACGCCCGAAAAGGGCGGCGAGCTCGTGGACATGGCGGCCAAGGCGCTGATCGAGGACTTGGCGGCGTTCGGGGCGGAGACGGCGCCGGGCTAGGCCTCCACCACCCGCCGCGCCAGCGCCGGCTGCCCATGCCGCGTGGCCATGATCTCGCCGATCACCGCCACGGCCACCTCGAACGGGGCCTTGCCGCCGAGATCCAGGCCGATCGGGGCGCGCAGCTTGGCCAGGTCACGGTCGGAGAGGCCCGCCGCCTTCAGCCGCGCCAGCCGCTCGGCCAGCCGTCGTCGCGCGCCCAGCAGGCCGACATAGGGCGCGGGCGAGGGCAGGGCGGCCAGCAGGGCCTCGTGGTCCAATTCGATGTCGTGGCCGCAGACGGCGACGGCGGTCCAGGCGTCCAGGCCGATCGCCGCCAGGGCCTCGCCGGCGGCCTCGCGGCGATAGGCGACGTCGGTCAGGGGCGGCGGCGCGGCCGGCCCCTTGGGGCGAATCAGGAAGGTCTCGAACCCTGACTGCGCCCCAAGGCTGGCCACCGCCAAAGCGGTCGGGTCGCCGCCCAGCACGATCAGCTGTGGCGTCGGGTCATAGGCGCGCTCGAAGGCGCCCGGCCACAGCGCCTGCGGCTCCTCGACGCATAGGCGCTTCTCGCCGTCGGTGACCCAGAAGGCCGGCGCGCGGGCGGCGGCCAGGTCCAGCAGGGTCCGCGCGGCGGGATCGTCGGGCGCGATCCTCTCGACCAGGATCTCGATCCGCGCCCCGCACAGCAGGCGAATGTCGGGCCAAGGGCTGCCTTCGCCATAGACGAGGTGGCGCGGCTGGCCATCGGCCAGGCAGGCCCGGGCGTGGACCTCGACGTCGGCCTCGATGCAGCCGCCGGACAGAAATCCGGAAATAATGCCGTCGCCGAACACCATCTGGGCGCCGACCGGACGGGGGCCGCCGTCGCCCAGCGCGATAATGGTGGCCAGGGCGGCGGGACCCCTCGAAAGCGCGGCGGCCAAGGCCGGGCGGGCGTCATCGGCCATGCCGTGCATCGGCCAAAGGGAGGCGGCGGCGTCGTTTGAACGGTCAGGGGTCATCGGCCCGACGTTAACGCCTCGGCAAGTTTCCAGAAACCTGATGTTCAAACCTTGGCGCGTACCGTTCCCCTCTGTTGGTGTTTTTCGCGCACGGATGGCGATGTCCATTTCGGTCTCAAAACTCGGTCTGGCGGCCGCCCAGTTCGGTCTCGACGGCGGAAGCTCGTCGGCGCCGCGCGGCCGTTCGCCGGAAGCCGAGACGCGCGACATCCTGAACATCGCCGCCCGCGCCCGCCTGTCGGTGCTGGACGCCTCCGGCCTGTTCGGCCGCGCCGAGACGGTGCTGGGCGACCTGATTCCGCGTCCGGTTCCGTTCCGCGTCACCATCGCCACCGCCCGCGCCGACCGCGGCCCCGATTTCGTCGAGGCCGAGGCCCGCGCCACGCTGCGCCGGATCGGCGTGGAACGCGCCGAGGCCATCGTCGTCCATTCGCCCTCGGAGCTGTTCGGCCCGCACGGCGCGGCCCTGTGGGACCGCCTGCAGCGCCTGAAGGACCAGGGTCTGTTCGCCAAGATCGGCGTCGCCGCCCACGCCACCGACGATCCGGTCGGCGTCGCCCGTCGCTTCAAGCCCGACATCCTGCAAGCTCCGGCCTCGCTGCTGGACCAGCGCCTGCTGGCAGACGGCTCGCTGCAACGCATCGCCGGCATGGGCGTCGAGGTGCACCTGCGCTCGATCTTCCTGAACGGCCTGCTGTTCTTGCCGCCCGACCGCGTCCCGGCCCAGCTGAAGGGCGCCTCGGGCCGTCTGTCGCGCGTGCGCCGCATGATCGCCGAAGGCCGCTCGGATCCGCTTCAAGCCGCCCTGGGCTTTGCTTTGTCGCGCCCGGAAGGCTCGGCCGTGCTGGTCGGCGTCAACTCGGCCGCCGAGCTGTCGGCCGTGGTCGCCGCCGCCTCGAGCCCGCCGCCGGACCTCGACTGGGACGAGATGGCGATCGACGATCCGGTCGCGCTCGACCCGCGACGTTGGGTCGCCTGATCCATCCCTAGAATCAGCTGCGACGGTACGGAGGTCGGCCGCCTGGTCGCCTACGTCTTTGTATCCGCGAATTAAGCCCGCTGGTTAAGGCCTTGTAAGGTTCTGATTCACTTGAGTTTTATGAGTCTGGTCTAGCTTTCTCCCAACAAAGGGAAACCGCGCCATGATCCTCGCTGTCCTGCAAGCCCGCATGGGGTCGTCCCGGCTGCCGGGCAAGTCTATGGCCACGCTCCAGGGCGAGCCGATGATCGTGCGCCAGCTGGAGCGCCTGCGCGGCGCGCGCTGTCTTTCGAAGATCATTGTCGCCACCAGCACCGAGAGCGTCGACGACGCCCTGGCCGGGTTCCTGGTCTCGCGCGGTCACACCGTCCATCGCGGGGCCGGCGCCGACATCCTGGCCCGCATCGCCCGTTGCGCCGAGGCGATCAGCGCGGTCACCCACGTCGTGCGCCTGAAGGGCGACGCGCCGTTCATGGATCCCGGCATCGTCGACGAGGCCGTCCGTCTGGCCCTGGCCAGCGACGCCGACTACACGTCCAACCGCGTCCACCGCACCTATCCGGTCGGCCTCGAGGTCGAGGTGATCAAGGTCGGGGCGCTGCGCGAAGCCGCTGGCGAGGAGCGCGACCCGCTGGCCCGCATCTCCCCGACGGCGGCGATCCGCAATCAGCCCAAGCGCTGGAGCCAGGCGCACCTGAAGGCCCATCGCGACTGGTCGAAGCTGGACTGGCGGGTCAAGACCGCCGCCGACCTGGCCTTCGCCCGCTCGGTCTATGACGCCCTGCACCCGGTCGATCCGGAGTTCCGCATGGGCGACGTGCTCGACCTGGTCGAAAGCCGCCAGGACATCGCCCGTTTCGCGGCCTGAGATTTGAATTCTCCCGAACTTGAAAGGGCGCCGAGCGAAAGCCGCTCGGCGCCCTTCTTTTGTTCAGGACGCGGCGCGCCTACTTCCACGCCCCGTACGGATCCACCGAAACCTTGCCCAGCGCCTCGGCGACGGCGGGGTGGGTCAGTTGGCCGTTCAGGACGTTGAGGCCGCGGGCCAGGTGGACGTTGGTCTTCAGCGCGTCCAGGCCCTTGTCGGCCAAGGCCAGGCCGAACGGCAGGGTGGCGTTGCCCAGGGCTTCCGACGAGGTGCGCGGAGCCGCGCCGGGCATGTTGGCCACGCAGTAATGGACGACGCCGTCGACCGTGTAGGTCGGCTCGGCATGGGTGGTCGGCTTGCTGGTCTCGAAGCAACCGCCCTGGTCGATCGAGACGTCGACCAGCACCGAACCCGGCTTCATCTGCTTCAGATGCTCGCGGCGGACCAGCTTGGGCGCGGCCGCGCCGGCGGTCAGCACGGCGCCGATGATCACGTCGGCCTTGAGGATCTCTTCCTCGACCGCGGCGAAGGTCGAATAGCGGGTCAGGATGCGGCCCTGATAGAGGTCGTCCAGCTCGCGCATGCGCGGGATCGAGCGCTCCAGCACTACGACCTCGGCGCCGAGGCCGGCGGCCATGCGGGCGGCGTTGCTGCCGACCACGCCGCCGCCCAGCACGACCACGCGAGCCGGCGGCACGCCGGGCACGCCGCAGAGCAGCAGGCCCATGCCGCCGTTGTGCTTCAGCAGGGTCTCGGCGGCCGAGAACACGGCGATCCGGCCGGCCACTTCCGACATCGGGGCCAGCAGCGGCAGGCCGCCCTTGGCGTCGGTGACGGTCTCATAGGCGATGGCCGCGCAGCCGCTCTTCAGCAGGCCCTCGGTCTGGGCGGGATCGGGCGCCAGGTGCAGGTAGGTGAACAGGATGTGGCGCGGCTCGAGCTTTTCCCACTCGACCTTCTGCGGCTCCTTGACCTTCACGATCATGTCCGCGCCGGCGAACACCGCATTAGCGTCGGCGACGATGGTCGCGCCGGCCCTTTGATAGACGTCGTCGGCGTAACCGGCGCCGAGGCCGGCGCCCGACTGGACCAGGACGGTGTGGCCATGGCCGACATATTCACGGACGGCCGTGGGGGTGAGGCCGACCCGGTGTTCGCCCGGTTTGATCTCGGAAGGGACGCCAACGCGCATGATGCTTTCCTCCAAAAGCGATTTGACGCCGGTTTACGCCTCGTGGCCCGCAGGTTCCTTGGCCATTTCATGCCGCGAGACCCCTGTTATGCAGGATTCTTGCGTGATAAGGTCAAGTCGATGAAGAAACCTGCCGTCAACCTCGACAGCTTCGACCGGAAGCTTCTCCACCTGCTGCAAAGGCGCGGCCGCGCCAGCTATGTGGAAATGGGCGAGGCGGTGAATCTTTCCGAGTCCGCGTGCCTGCGGCGGGTGCGGGCTCTGGAGGAGGCGGGGGTCATCGGGCGCTACGCCGCCGTGATCGACGAGCGGGCCGTCGGCCTGCCGCTCAGCGTCTTCGTCACCGTCACCCTGTCGTCCCAGGCCGAAAGCGCGCTCAGCGCCTTCGAGAAGGCCATAACCAATGTCCGCGAAGTGGCCGA
The DNA here is from genome assembly GCF_001425745.1 of Caulobacter sp. Root343. GTDB lineage: Bacteria > Pseudomonadota > Alphaproteobacteria > Caulobacterales > Caulobacteraceae > Caulobacter. The sequence continues at coordinate 143,873 of NZ_LMDF01000009.1, forward strand.
GTGCTACCTGATGACCGGCGGCTCGGACTATCTGCTGCGGCTGGTGGTGCGCGACGTCGACGATCTGGAGCGGGTTCACGCCCAGGAGCTGACCCGCATCCCCGGCGTGGTCCGCGTCAGCAGCAGCATCGCCATGCGAACGGTCGTCAAACGCGCCGAATTGCCGCTGTGAAAGTCTAGTTAACCCTTCCTGAGCCGTTGAAGCCTAGGGTCTCGCCCGACATTCAAACCGCGTCGGGGGACGAAATGGTTTCGAGACGAATCCTGCTGGGGGCCCTGGCGGGTCTCGCCGCGCCGGCCCTGGCCTTCGCCGAGGGCGACGGCGTCACGCCCAGCGTCCTGACCCGGAAGGGCCGCCGCACGCGCTCGGCCCTCAAGCATCAGTCGACCGACAAGGCCGCGCTGGACAAGGCCCTGACCAACGTCAAGCCGCTGGAGGCCGAGCCGCCCCCCGCGCCGGACGCCCACGCGACCGGGCCGCAGGAGGTCACGCCCGACGAGGCCCTGGGCCGCCTGAAGCAGGGCAACACCATCTTCTCCCGCGGCGGCGCCAATCTGATGCTGCCGACCCTGGCGCGCGTGGCCGAGCTGTCCAAGGGCCAGAAGCCGTTCGCGGTGGTGATCGGCTGCGCCGACAGCCGCACGGCGCCGGAACTGATCTTCGACTGCAATCTGGGCGAACTGTTCGTGATCCGCGTCGCCGGCTCGACCGTCAGCCGCGAGGGCCTGGGCTCGGTGGTCTACGCCGTCGAGCACCTGGGCGCGCCGCTGATCGTGGTGCTGGGCCACACCAAGTGCGGCGCCGTCGGCGCGGCCGTCGACGTGGCGATGAAGCACGCGGAGCTGCATGGCTCGCTGCACGAAATGGTGCTGCCGATCATTCCGGCCGTGCTGGAGGCCCAGGAAAGCCACCCGGCCGACCTGCAGGACGCCGCCATCCGCCGCAATGTCCGCGACATCGCCGGCCGGCTGAAGGTCGCCGACGGGGTCCTGGCCGAGAAGCTGGGCGAGGGCCGCCTGAAGATCGTCTCGGCCTGCTACGACCTGGCCACGGGCGTGGTCAGCTTCGACGCCTAGCGTCGATCCGAAAGTGTCATTTCAGCGCCGTTGACCCCCGGTCGCGCTTAGGTTCAAGTCCGCCCTGAACTAGCGCAAATCGGGGAGGCAATGGATGTCGACGGACGAGACGCCGCCAAAGGGCGGCCGCGACCTCCTGTCTTCCCTCAAGACGCGCTGGGAAAGCCTGCGCGGGGCCGTTTCCGAACGCTGGCCGCAAGCCCTGAAAGGCCCCGTGGCCATCGCCGTGGCCGGCGCGCTGATCGTCGGCTTCGGCGGCGGCTTCGCGGCCGGCAAGGGCGGGCTGTTCTTCGGCGGCGCCAAGCCGGCCGGGGCGGAGTCCGTCAAGGGCCAGGCCTGGTCGCTGTTCGGCAAGCCTCGCTCGGCCAATGCGCCGCGTCGCGGCATCCCCAAGCCGGAAGGCTTCGCCGTCTGGCAGACCCGCGTCGATAGCTCCGGCCAGGACCCCCTGGCCTGCATTCGCATGAGCAAGGACCTGGACCCGTCCAAGTCCTATGCCGACTTCGTGCTGGTCTCGCCCGACCTGGGTCGTCAGCCGTCGGTCCGCGTCAAGGGCGACGAGCTGTGCCTGGGCGGCGTCGGCTTCACCGATCATCGCATCACCCTGCTCAAGGGCTTGCCGGGTAAAGGCGGCGAGACCCTGGCGGCCAATGCCGACGTCGACTTCACGTTCGGCGAGAAGCCGCCCTATGTCGGCTTCGCCGGCGACGGCGTGATCCTGCCGCGCGAAGAGGCCGACGGCGTCGCCATCGAGACGATCAACGTCCAGACCCTGGCCGTCGAGGTCTGGCGCGTGCCGGACCGTAATCTGGTCCGCAAGTCGATCAGCGCGCCGGATCCGACCGGCGAGGGCGACTGGGCCAGCGATTATGGCGACGACGCCGTGGGCGACGATGGCCGCAAGGTCTGGAAGGGCACGGTGCCGGTCACCGGCGGCGCGACCGGCCAGAAGGCCACCACCGTCTTCCCGCTGGGCGCGGTGCTGAAGGACATGAAGGCCGGCGCCTTCGTCATCAAGGCGCGCGACGCCTCGGGCGGCCGCGACCCCGACGAGGACAACGGCGACAACAATCCCGCCCAGGCTCGCCGCTGGATCGTGTTCACCGACATGGCCATGCTGGCCTATGACGGTTCCGAGAGCCTGGACGTGGTGGTCCGCTCGCTGAAGACCGCCAAGACCCTGTCGGGCGTGCGCGTCGCCCTGGTGGCCGCCGACGGCGAGGACCTGGCCGAGGCCAAGAGCGACGCCGACGGCCGGGTGCGCTTCCTGCGTCCGCTGCTGAAGGGTCAGGGCGCCGAGCGCGCCAAGATGGTCATGGCCTATGGGTCGCAAGGCGACCTGGCCCTGCTGGACCTCGACCGCTCGCCGGTCGACCTGTCCAAGCAAGGCGTCGGCGGCCGCACCGAGGGCGGGGTCGACGGACGCAGCGTGGCGGCCGACATCGACGGCTATCTCTATGCCGACCGCGGCATCTATCGGCCCGGCGAGACGGTCCACCTGACCGCCATGGTCCGCGACCGGATGGCCAAGGCCGTCTCCGATCGCAAGGGCGAGATCCTGGTCAAGCGGCCGTCGGGCGTCGAATTCAAGCGCTATCCGTTCAGCCAGGCCAACGCCGGCGCGGTGCTGGCCGACATCGTCCTGCCCCGTTCGGCCCCGCGCGGCCGCTGGACCGCCGAGCTGCACATCGAGGGCATCGAGGACGAGACCGGCTCGCTGTCGTTCTCGGTCGAGGACTTCGCCCCGCAGCGCCTGGCCGTAACCGCCACGGGCCAGGAATCCGTCCCACTGGGCGTCGGCGAAACGCGCAAGGTCGACGTCTCGGCCCGCTTCCTCTATGGCGCGCCCGGCGCCGGCCTGCAGACCCAGGGCGAGGCCCGCCTGCGCGCCGACGCCGACCCGTTCCCGGCCTATAAGGGCTTCGAATGGGGCGACCAGTCCAAGCCGTTCGACGAGAAGTTCCTCGACCTCGGCACGACGGTCACCGACGGCGAGGGCCGCGCCACCCTGTCGGTGGCCTCGACCGACGCCGGCGACACCAACCAGCCGCTGGTGGCCTCCGTCACCGCCTCGGTGTTCGAGCCCGGCGGTCGCCCGGTCCGCGAGGGCCTGGAGCTGAAGGTGCGCGGCAAGGCCGTCTACTATGGCGTCAAGGTCGACCAGGGCGAGGCCGGCAAGGGCGATCCGCCCGTCAGCCTCGACATGATCGCCGTCAACGCCGCCGGCCAGCGCATCGGCGCGACCGCCACCTACACCCTGGTAGCCGAGCGCTGGGACTATGACTGGTTCCAGCAGAACGGCCGCTGGCAGTGGCGGCGCAGCAGCCGCGACGCCGTCGTGGCCAAGGCGCAGGTCAACATCGGCGCGGGCCAACCCGCCAAGTTCACCCGCCGCCTGGGGTGGGGCGACTATCGCCTCGAGATCGAAGGCGCCGACGGCGCCAAGACCGTCACCCGCTTCTCGGCCGGCTGGGGTTCGCCCGCCAAGGAAGGCGAGGCGCCGGACGTCGTCCGCGTCACCGCCGGAACGAAGAGCTACGCGCAAGGCGACACGGTCGAGATCACCCTGAAACCGCCCTATGCCGGTGAGGCCCAGGTGGCCGTCGCCACCGATCGCCTGATCGACTTCAAGACGGTCACGGTCGGCGAGAACGGGACCACGGTGCGCCTGAAGACCTCGGCCGCCTGGGGCGGCGGGGCCTATGTGATGGTCAGCGTCGTCCAGCCGCGCGACCCGGTCGCCTCGCCCAAGCCGCGCCGGGCCCTGGGCCTGGTCTATGTCCCGCTCGACCCGAAGAGTCGGAAGCTGACCGTGGACCTGGGCACGCCGACCAAGATCGACTCCAAGGCTCCGGTCGAGATCCCGGTGAAGGTGTCGGGCATGGGCTTTGGCCAGAAGGCCCGGATCACCATCGCGGCGGTGGACGAGGGCATTCTGCGCCTGACCCACCAGGACAGTCCCGACCCGGTGAAGTGGTACTTCGGCAAGCGGGCCCTGACCCTGAACTACCGCGACGACTACGGCCGCCTGCTCGACCCGAACCTGGGCGCGCCGGCCAACGTCAATTTCGGCGGCGACGAGGTCGGCGGCGAAGGCCTGACCGTCACCCCGATCAAGACGGTGGCCCTGTGGTCCGGTGTCGTGGAGACCGGCCTCGACGGCAAGGCGGTGGTCAAGCTGCCGGCCGCCGACTTCAACGGCGAGCTGCGCATCCAGGCCGTGGCCTGGACCGACACCGCCGTGGGCTCGGCGTCCAAGCCGCTGACCGTTCGCCAGCCGGTGGTGGCGGACCTGAACCTGCCGCGCTTCCTGGCCCCGGGCGACCAGGCCTACGCCACGCTGGAGCTGCACAATGTCGAGGGCAAGCCGGGCGCCTATACGGCCGAGGCGTTCTCGACCAACGGGCTGAAGGTGGCCTTCAAGAAGGTGTTCCAGCTGATCCTGGGCCAGCGCATCGCCGAGAAGATCCCGTTCCTGGCGCCAGACGTCACCGGCATCGGCAAGATCGGCTTCAAGGTCGCGGGTCCTGGCTTCACGACCACCAAGGACTATCCGATCCAGACCCGCCTGGGCTGGGGCGACATCGTGCGCACCACCACGGAGATCCAGCGTCCGGGCGAGGCCTTCACCCCGTCCTACGCCCTGCTTTCGGGCCTGGCGGCGGGCGATGTGACCATGCAGGTCAGCTATTCGCCGATCCGGGGCTTCGACCCGTCGGCGATCGCCGTGGCGCTGCAGCGCTACCCGTACGGCTGCACCGAGCAGCTGGTCTCGACGGCGTATCCGCTGCTGTACGCCCAGACCTTCTCGAACGATCCGAAGCTGAAGCGAACCCCTGCGGCCCTCGCGGGCGCGGTCGGCAAGCTGCTGGACCGCCAGACCCTGGACGGCGCCTTCGGCCTGTGGCGGGTCGGCGACGGCGAGGCCGACCCGTGGCTGGGAGCCTACGTCGTCGACTTCCTGCTGGAGGCCAAGGCGCAAGGCGTCGCCGTCCCCGACAACGCCATCGACAAGGCCGTCGGGGCCATGCGCCAGGTCAGCCGGCCCGAGGGCTTCTCGTCGGTCGCCTACCGCATGGAATATCCGGGCTGGTGGGCGTCGAACGAGGACGCCTCCAAGAAGGCCACCGAACGGATGCGCCGCCGCGCCTCGGCCTACGCCCTCTATGTGATGGCCAAGGCCGGCAAGGGCGACTTGGCTCGCCTGCGCTGGTGGCACGACGTCCAGATGAAGGACGAGGCCCAGCCGATCGCGAAAGCCTATGTCGCCGCCGGCCTCGCCCGGATGGGCGACAACGCCCGCGCCCGCTCGGCCATGCGCCAGGCGGTCAACGCCCTGGGCTACCGCGACGAACAGGACTGGTACCAGTCGCCGCTGCGTGACACGGCCGTGCTGACCGCTCTGGCCGCCGAGTCCGGCATGATGGACGTCGCCCGCCAGCTGCAAGGCCGGCTGGAGAACTCGGTCAAGGATCCGGACGCCCTGAACACCCAGGAACAGGCGGCGCTGCTGCACGCGGCCAACGCCCTGCTCCAGGCCTCGGGCCCGATGTCGATCGACGCCCAGGGCGCCAACCCGCTGCCCCCGGCCGGCGGCGCGCCGCGCTGGGCGGTCGGCAAGTTGGCCGACGCCCACTTCGTCAACACCGGCAAGGGCGTGGTGTGGCGGACGGTCAGCGTGCGCGGCACCCCGACCTCGGCCCCAGGCTCCTCGGCGGCCGGCCTGTCGGTGTCCAAGCAGCTGCTGTCGATGGGCGGCGGGGCGATCGACCCGGCCGCGATCCGCCAGGGCGACCGGGTGATCGTGCTGGTTTCGGGCCACTCGATGCAGGCTCGCTCGACGGCTCTCGTCGTCGACGACGCCCTGCCGGCCGGCTTCGAGATCGAGACCACGCTCGGCGCCGACGACGCCCAGAACGGTCCGTACAAGTTCCTCGGCGAGCTGACCGCCGCCGACGTCCAGGAAAGCCGCGACGACCGCTTCATCGCCGCCCTGGACCTGGAGGGGAACAAGAGCTTCGCCCTGGCCTATGTGGCCCGGGCGGTGACGCCGGGTTCGTTCTTCCTGCCCGGCGCGGTGGCCAAGGACATGTATCGTCCGGCCGTGGCGGCCCGCTCGGAAGCCTCGCGCGCGACGATCGCGCCGGGGCCGTGAGGGTGTCGCGTCGAGCGCCCTTCTTCCCCCTCCGGGGGAGGCGGGCCGCAGGCCCGGAGGGGGCAAGTCGGTAATGGCTCTCCGTGTTGCCGGTGGGCCGCTCCTTACTCGCCCCCTCCGGATGCTGCGCATCCTCCTCCCCCGGAGGGGGAAGAAGGGTGACCCTGTCCCGCGCCTGACCAAGGTCCTGATCGCCGTCGTAACGGTCGAGGTCGCCCTCTTCGCCCTCAGCGCCGCATTCCCGCCGGACATGACCCGCGCTCGGCACTCCTCGCCAGTCACCCTGGACCGACGCGGCGCCTGGCTGCGCGCGCTGCCGGTCGAGGACGGTCGCTGGCGGATCCGGGCCGATCTCGACCGCACCGACCCAACCTTCCAAAAGCGCCTGATCAAGGTCGAGGACGCGCGCTTCTACCTGCATCTGGGCGTCGATCCGCTGTCTCTGGTCCGCGCCGTCGGGTCGGCGGTGGTCCATGGCCGCGCGACCTCGGGCGCCTCGACTCTGACCATGCAGACCGCGCGGCTGCTGGAGCCGCGACCGCGCAATCTCGGCTCGAAGCTGATCGAGATGGTTCGCGCCGTGCAGCTGGAGTCGCGGCTGTCCAAGCGCGAGATCCTGGCCCTGTATCTGACCCTGGCCCCCTATGGCGGCAATCTGGAAGGCGCGCGGGCGGCCAGCCTCAGCTACTTCGGCCACGAGCCGTCCAGCCTCACCGACGGCGAGCAGGCGCTGCTGATTGCTCTGCCGCAATCGCCTGAAGCCCGTCGCCCCGACCGCCGGCCCGACGCCGCCAAGGCAGCCCGGAGCGGGGTTCTGGCCAAGATGGTCCGCGCCCGCGCCATTACCCAGGCCGCCGCTTACGAGGCCGAGAACGAACCCCTGCCGCGCCGGTCGCCGTTCCCGACCCTGGCTTGGCACGTCGCCGGCGAACTGGCTCGGAATGCGCCCGCCAACCAGGCCAGCGTGGTCTCGACCCTCGACGCCGATCTGCAGTCCCGCCTGGAGCCGATGGCCGCCGCCGTGGCGGGCGCGCAAGGACCGGACGCCACCGCCGCCATCCTGGTGGTCGAGATCAAGAACCGCGCCGTGCGCGCCGCCGTCGGCTCGGCCGGCCGCGACCGCGCCGGGGGGTGGGTCGACATGACCCGCGCCCTGCGCTCGCCAGGCTCGGCTCTGAAGCCGTTCATCTACGCCATGGCCATGGACGACGGCCTGGTCGCCGCCGACACCCAGCTGGCCGACAGCGCCACCCGTTTCGCCGACTACCAGCCCGAGAACTTCGACCGGGTGTTCCACGACAAGGTCACGGTGCGCGAGGCCCTGGCCCATTCGCTGAACGTCCCGGCCGTGGCCACCCTGGAAAAGCTTGGACCCGAGGCCTTCGCCGGTCGCATCGAGGCCGCCGGCGCGCACCTGGCCCGGCCCAAGGCCCAGCTGAAGGAGGCGGGCCTGGCCCTGGCGCTCGGCGGCGAGGGCATCACCTGGCGCGACCTGGTCATGCTGTACGCCGCCCTCGGCGACGGCGGCATCGCCAAGCCGCTGGCCTGGACCGAAGAGGACGCCAAGGCTCGTGAACGCTCCGGCGGCACGCGGCTGGTGCGTCCCGAGGCGGCGCGGCAGGTGCTGGACATCCTGCGCGAGGCCCCGGCCCCGCGGGGCCGCGCGCCGTCAGCCCTGACGCGGGGCGGGCCGTCGATGGCGTTCAAGACCGGCACTTCGTACGGCTTCCGCGACGCGGTGGCGGCCGGAGTGGTCGGTGGCTATGCGATCCTGGTCTGGACGGGCCGGGCCGACGGCGGCGCGCGCGGCGGACTGACGGGACGCGACGCGGCCCTGCCGCTGCTGTTCGACGTCGCCGACGCCATCGGAACCGCGAGCTCGGCCCCGCGCCCGATCGCGCCGAAATCCGCGCCGCTGGGCCTCCAACAGCTCCGTGCGGCCGACGCCGGCCCGCGCCTGATCTTCCCGCCGGACGGGGCCTCGGTGCAGGTCGAGGCGCTGGGCGCGAAATCGCGCGGCCTGGTGCTCGCCGCCCAGGGCGAGAGCCTGACCTGGTACGTGGAGGGCGCGCCGCTGGACCTCGACCCGGTCAGCGGCCGGGCGATCTGGAGACCGGCCGCGCCGGGGTTTTACAGGCTGTCGGTGGTGGATGCGCAGGGGCGCAGGGTGACGGCCAAGGTGCGGATCAAGGGGGAATAGGCTCCCCATCATCCACAAAAAACCGTGTCATCCCGGAAGCCTCGCAGAGGCTATCCGGGACCGCCGCAAGCGCTGCGCTTGTTGCGGTCCCGGGTCTGCGCTGCGCTACGCCCGGGATGACAATTTCAGGTCGTCACCCCGGCAGGCTGACCAGCCGCTGGTAGTCCTCGACATTGGCGATGCCAATGTTCAGGTCGGTGACCAGGCCGTTGCTCAGCGAATAGACCCAGCCATGCACGGCCAGCGACTGGCCGCGCGCCCAGGCGTCCTGGACGAAGACGTCGGCGGCGACGTTGCGCACCTGGCGGGCGACGTTCAGCTCGGTCAGGCGATCAAGCATGGCGCGCTTTTCCGGGATCGCCTCCAGCTCGTGCTTGTGTTCGGCATGGACCTCGCGAATCGGGTGCAGCCAGTGGTCGACCAGGCCCCGGCGCTGGCCGTCGATGGCCGCCGCCACGCCGCCGCAGCCGTAGTGGCCCACGACCATGATGTGCTTGACCTTCAGCACGTCGACCGCGAACTGCAGCACGGACAGGTAGTTGGCGTCCTGCGGCGGCGCCAGGTTGGCGACATTGCGATGGACGAACAGCTCGCCCGGATCCAGGCCGACGATCTCGTTGGCCGGCACGCGACTGTCGCTGCAGCCGATCCACAGATATTCGGGGCTCTGCTGGCCCTCCAGGCGCTTGAAGAAGTCGGGGTCGACCTCGGTCTTTCCCTTCGACCAGGCGGCGTTCTTGGCTTTCAGATCTTCAAGCATCTAGCGCTCCGGATGATGGTCGGGATGGGCGGCGGCGATGGCCGGGTGCTTGGCCGCGCGGGTGGCGGCCGCCTGGATCGCCGGGAACGGGGACAGGTCGACATTGAAGCGGCCGGCGTTGAACACCTGAGGCACCAGCAGGCAGTCGAGCAGGCCGGGGCCGTCGCCATAGGCGAAGCCGCCGGAATATTTGGCGACCATCGGCTCCAGCGCCCGGAAGCCGTCGCTGATCCAGCGGGCCACCCAGGCGTTGCGGTCGGTCTCGCCGATCTCCAGCGCCGTCAGCTGGCGCAGGATCCGCAGGTTGTTCAGCGGATGGATGTCGCAGGCGATGATCTCGGCCATGCCGCGCACGATGGCCCGCTCGAACGGGGCGGTCGGCAGCAGGCGCGGCTCGGGCACGACCTCGTCCAGCCATTCCAGGATGGCCAGGCTCTGGGTCAGCGGACGGCCGTCGACCTCCAGGGTCGGGACCAGGGCCTGGCCGTTGAGGGCGCGATAGGCCTTGTCCTGATGGGCGTTGGCGACCAGGTCCACGGGCCGCAGGTCGTAGGACAGGCCCTTCAGGTTCAGGCCGATCCGCACCCGATAGGGCGCGCTGGCGCGTTTGGCGCTGTGCAGGACGAGCTTCATCCCATGCCCCTCTAGATCAAGGTGAACTCAAGACGGCCAACGCCCTCGACCTCGCCGACGATCCTGTCGCCGCGGACGATGGCCCCGACGCCTTCGGGGGTTCCCGTGAAGATCAGGTCGCCGGCGGCCAGGGTCCACAGGTCGCTGGCCTTGGCGATGACCTCGCCGATGTTCCAGATCATGTCGCCGACCTGGCCGCGCTGGCGCTCGGCGCCGTTGACCGACAGGGTGACGGCGGCCTCGGGCGCAGGGGCGTCCATCACCCGGATGGCGCTGATCGGGGCGCTGGCGTCGAAGGCCTTGCCGGCTTCCCACGGCTGGCCCTTGGCCTTGGCGGCGCCTTGCAGGTCGCGGCGGGTCAGGTCGACGCCGACCGCGTAGCCGAATACGGCCGCCAGGGCCTGCTCGGGCGTCAGGTTCGCGCCGCCGCTCTTCAGCGCCACCACCAGTTCGATCTCGTGGTGCAGGTCGCCGGTCGCCGGCGGGTAGGGAATCTCGGCCGCCAGCGGCGCGACCGCGTCGGCGGGCTTGGCGAAGAAGAACGGCGGATCGCGCTCGTCGCCGCCCATTTCGCGGCGGTGGGCGGCGTAGTTGCGGCCGACGCAGAGGATGCGGCGCACCGGAAAAACTGAATCCGATCCTTCCACCGGAACCGTCGGAAGGGTGTGCGGAGGAAAGGCGTAGGTCGTCATGGCGCCTCGTTTAGCGCCAAACGCCGCGCGCCAAAACCCTTGTCACGCAGGGATGCGTCTCGGCCTCAAAGTGGTCGCCGTTCAGAAATCCCCCGGTTGAACGCCCGGCCTAAACGTTCTTTCACTTGCCCCGGTTGGCGCCGGCGAGTCATGACGGTGCTGGGGAATTCTGGGCGGCTTATTGGGGGCATTAGGACGCGCATGCTGATCATCGAGAATCTGACCCACGTCTACGGCAACGGCGTTCGCGCCCTGGACGAGGTCAGCCTGACGATTCCGCGCGGCATGTACGGCCTGCTCGGGCCGAACGGGGCCGGAAAGTCGACCCTGATGCGGACCATCGCCACCCTGCAGGCGCCGACCTCCGGCCATATCCGCTTCGGCGACATCGACGTGTTGAAGAACCCCGAGGACCTGCGCCGCACCCTGGGCTATCTACCGCAGGACTTCGGCGTCTATCCGCGGGTGTCGGCCTACGACATGCTCGACCACATGGCGGTGCTCAAGGGCATCGCTGGCGCCAAGGAGCGCAAGGAGACGGTCGAGAACCTGCTGAACCAGGTCAATTTGTGGACCGTGCGCAAGAAGGCCATCGCCGGCTTCTCGGGCGGCATGCGCCAGCGCTTCGGCATCGCCCAGGCCCTGATCGGCGATCCGCGCCTGATCATTGTCGACGAACCAACGGCGGGCCTCGATCCCGAAGAGCGCAACCGCTTCCTGAACCTGCTGGCCGAGATCGGCGAGAACGTGGTGGTGATTCTCTCGACCCACATCGTCGAGGACGTCTCGGACCTCTGCCCGGCCATGGCCATCATCTGCGACGGCCGCATCGTCCGCGAGGGCGCGCCGATGGAGCTGGTAGGCCAGCTCAAGGGCCGGATCTGGAAGAAGATCATCGACAAGACCGAGCTCGAGGCCGCCAAGGTCCAGCACAAGGTCATCTCCACCCGCCTGCTGGCGGGCCGCACCGTCATCCACATCCTCTCGGACGACAATCCCGGCGACGGTTTCTCAGCCGTGGAGGGCGGGTTGGAGGACGTCTATTTCTCCACCCTGTCGACCACCCGGCGGGCGGCCTGACGGGGAGCGGCGCGATGTTTCGCAAGATCGCGGGCTTCGAGCTCCGCTACCAGCTGAAGTCGCCCATCTTCTGGGTGGTGGCGACCATCTTTTTCCTGCTGACCTTCGGGGCGGCGACGATCGATCAGATCCGCATCGGCGGCGGCGGCAACATCCACAAGAACGCCCCGTTCGCGATCGCCCAGACCCACCTGATCCTGTCGCTCTTCTACATGTTCGTGACCACGGCCTTCGTGGCCAATGTGGTGGTGCGCGACGACGAGACCGGCTTTGGGCCGATCCTGCGCTCCACCCGGGTGCGCAAGTTCGACTATCTGTACGGCCGCTTCACGGGAGCCTACCTGGCGGCGGCGATCTCGTTCCTGGTCGTGCCGCTGGCGATCTGGATCGGCTCGTTCATGCCGTGGGTCGACCCCGAGCGGCTCGGGCCCAACGATCTCCACGCCTATCTGTTCTCCTACTTCGCCCTGGCCCTGCCCTCGATCCTGCTGACCTCGGCGCTCTTCTTCGCCCTGGCCACCATCACCCGCTCGATGATGTGGACCTATGTCGGCGTGATCGCCTTCATGGTCCTCTGGATCATCGCCAACATCGCGCTGGATCGACCCGAATACGAGAAGGTCGCAGCCTATTGGGAGCCCCTGGGCACAGCCGCCTATGGCCTGGTCACCAAGTACTGGACCGCCAGCGAGCGCAACAGCCTGACCCCGCCATTGGCCGGGGCCCTGCTGTTCAACCGCGTCTTCGTCCTGGCCCTGTCGACCGGCTTCCTGGCCCTGGCCTACGGCCTGTTCCGCTTCCAGTCGGTCGAACTGTCCGGCCGGAAGAAGATCAAGAAGGGCAAGGTCAGGGCCGAGGACGAGGCTCCGCCGTCGATCGCCAGCGGCCCACTGCCGCGGCCGAACTTCGACCGCAAGACCGCCTGGGCTCAACTGGTCGTCCGCACCCGCCTCGACATGGGCCAGGTGTTCAAGAGCCCGGCCTATTTCGTGCTGCTGGCCCTGGGCCTGGCCAACGCCATGGGCGCGCTGTGGTTCGCCACCGAGGCGGGCCGCTACGGCGGCGTCGTCTATCCGGTGACCCGCGTGCTGCTGCAGCCGCTGTTGGGCTCGTTCGGCCTGATCCCGATGATCATCGCCATCTACTATTCGGGCGAGCTGGTCTGGCGCGAGCGCGAGCGGAAGACCCACGAGATCATCGACGCCACCCCCGTGCCCGACTGGGCCTTCGTGGCGCCCAAGACCGTGGCCATCGGCCTGGTGCTGGTCTCGACCCTGCTGGTCAGCGTGATCGCGGCGATCCTCAGCCAGGTGTTCCACGGCTACTTCAAGTTCGAGCTCGACAAGTACCTGATCTGGTACGTGCTGCCGCAGTCGGTGGACTTCATCCTGCTGGCGGTGCTGGCCGTATTCCTGCAGGCGATCAGCCCGCACAAGTTCATCGGCTGGGGCCTGATGGTGATCTACATGGTCACCACCATCACGTTCGTGAACCTGGGCTTCGAGCACAAGCTCTACAACTACGGCGCCACAACCGACACGCCATTCTCGGACATGAATGGCCTCGGCAAGTTCTGGATCGGGGCCTGGTGGCTGCGCGCCTACTGGACCGCCTTCGCCCTGATCCTGCTGGTGCTGGCCTATGGCCTGTGGCGGCGCGGGACCGAGAGCCGGCTGCTGCCGCGCCTGCGTCGCCTGCCGGTCCGGCTGCGCGGCAAGGCCGGGATCCTGCTGGCTTCGTCCCTGGCCGTCTTCGTGGCGCTCGGCGGCTTCATCTACCTGAACACCAACATCTGGAATCCGTACCGCACCAAGATCGACAACGAGAAGTGGCAGGCCGACTACGAAAAGACCCTGCTGCCGTTCGAGAACACGCCCCAGCCCAAGATCGTCGCCATGACCCTGGACGTCGATCTGCAGCCGCACGCGCCCAGCATCGAGACCAAGGGCTCGTACGTGCTTGAGAACCGCACCGGTCAGGCGCTGAAGGAAATCCACGTCCGCTTCGATCGCGACCTCGACGTGAAGGGCCTGTCGATCGAGGGCGCGCGGCCCAAGAAGACCTACGAGAAGTTCAACTACCGGATCTTCGCCTTCGACACGCCGATGGCGCCGGGCGAGCAGCGCAAGATGAGCTTCATCACCCTGCGGGCCCAGCGCGGCTTCCCCAACAGCGACCAGGAGCAGCGGGTCGTCGACAACGGCACGTTCGTCAACAACATGGAGATCGCGCCGATCCTGGGCATGGCCCGCGACGGGCTGCTGCAAGATCGCGCCAAGCGCCGCAAGTACGGCCTGCCGCCCGAGCGGCGCATGGCCAAGCTGGGCGACATCCCGTCCCGCCAGTTCAACGGCCTGCGCAAGGACGCCGACTTCGTCAGCTCCGACATCACCGTGACGACCGAGGCTGATCAGACGCCGGTCGCGCCGGGCTACAAGGTCTCGGACACGGTCAAGAACGGCCGCAGGATCGCCCGCTTCGTGACCGAGGCGCCGATCATGCCATTCGTCTCGATCCAGTCGGCCCGCTACCGGGTGGCGACCGAGACTTACAAGGGTGTCCAGCTGGCGGTCTATTACGACGCCCAGCACACCTGGAACATCGAGCGGATGAAGACCGCGATGAAGCGGTCGCTGGACTATTTCCAGGCCAATTTCAGCCCCTACCAGTTCCGCCAGCTGCGCTTCCAGGAGTTCCCGGATTACGCGCAGTTCGCCCAGTCGTTCGCCAACACCATCCCGTGGTCAGAAGGGATGTTCTTCATCTCCGACTACCGCGACCCGACCAAGATCGACATGGTCACCTATGTCGGCGCCCACGAGATCGGCCACCAGTGGTGGGCCCACCAGGTGATCGGCGCCGACCAGCAGGGCGGGGCGATGCTGAGCGAGACCTTCGCCCAGTACTCGGCCCTGATGGTGATGAAGCGAACCTATGGCGAGGCCCAGATCCGCAAGTTCCTGAAGTTCGAGCTGGACAGCTATCTGCGGGCGCGCGGCGGCGACGTCATCGACGAACAGCCGCTGGCCCGGGTCGAGAACCAGCCCTACGTCTATTACCGCAAGGGCTCGCTGGTCATGTACCGACTGCAGAGCGAGCTGGGCGAGGAGACCGTCAACCGCGCCCTGCGCAAGCTGATCGCCGACCACGCCTTCAAGGGCGCGCCCTATCCGATCACCACCGACTTCCTGACCATCCTCCGCGCCGAGGCGCCGGCCGACAAGCAGGCCCTGATCACCGACCTATTCGAGAAAATCACGCTCTACGACCTGAAGACCAAGAGCGCGTCGGTCAAGAAGCGCGCCGACGGCAGGTTCGACGTCACGGTCACGGTCGACGCCCAGAAGAAGTACGCCGACGGCAAGGGCAAGGAGACGCCGGCCGCCCTGAACGAGACCATGGACATCGGCCTGTTCACGGCCGAACCGGGCAAGAAGGGCTTCGACGCCAAGGCGGTGGTGGCCTACGAGCGCCGGCCGATCCGCTCGGGCGTGCAGACCTTCACCTTCACGACGGCCAAGGCTCCGAAGTTCGCGGGCATCGATCCCTACAACACGGTGATCGACCGCAACGGCGACGACAACACGGCCAAGGTCGGCGGATGATAGACGGGCCAGCGATCCAGATGGACGCGGACGCGTTGAACGCGTTCCTTTGGCGGGCCTTTCCCGAGGCGGATCGCGACAACATGGCTCGGGTCCAAGAAGTCGAGCCAGGGCGCGTGCTGCTCAGGCTGCCCTATGCCAGCCGGCAGCTGCGGCCAGGCGGGGTGATCTCGGGTCCGACCCTGATGGCCTTGGCGGACGTGGCGGCCTATGCGCTGGTCCTGGCGCACATCGGCGAGGTGGCCATGGCGGTCACGACCTCGCTGAACATCCACTTCCTGCGCGGATGCAAGCCGGGCGACCTCTTCGCGGAGGCCACCCTGCTCAAGCTCGGCCGCCGCATCGCGACGGCCGACGTGCTGTTGTGGACGGAAGGGCGCGAGCGGGCCGCCGCCAAGGCGACGGTCGCCTACGCCATCCCGTAAAAAAGCTGTCATCCCGGCCGCAGCGCAGCGGAGAGCCGGGACCGCCGCAAACTCGGAGCTTCCGGCGGTCCCGGCTCGGCGCGCTTCGCGCTTGGCCGGGATGACAGCGGAGAGGGGCGCTAGTGCGCGGCCTTGTCCTTGGCCACGTCCTCGCCGGTGTCGAAGCCCTTCTTCAGACCCTCGGCCATGTTCAGGTGTTCCTGGACCTTGGGGGCCGTGGCGGCGGCGAAAGCCTTGATGGCGGCGGTGTCGCCGTCCTGGGCGTAGCGCTGCAGCAGGTTCAGGGCGGCCTGGTGAGCGTCGACCTGGCTGTCGGCGTACTTCTTGTCGAAGTCCTTGGCGTCGGCCTTGTTCAGGTCGTCCAGGTCCTCCTGCAAATCGGCCGGCAGGGCGGTCGGCGGCGTGATCGAAGCGCCCGAGGCGGCGATGGCGGCCTTCAGCTCCTCGGTGGTCTTGGTGTGGGCCTTTTCCATCTCGGCGGCGAACTTCTTGATCGACGGGTTGGTCGAGCGCTTGGCGGCGACCTTGGCGGCCTCGATCTCGAACATGTCGCTGGCCGCGGCCTTGGCGACGAAGACGTCGGCCTTGGTCTCGTCCGACGGGGTCGGAACGGTGGCGGCGGGGTTGGCGTCCGGGGTCGCGGCCTGCTCGGCCGGGGTGGCGGCGCCCTTGGTTTCGTCGGCCTTCTGGCCGCAGGCGGCCAGGCTGAGGGCGGCGACGGCGGCGCTGACTATGAGAATGTGACGGGTCATGGCTCTGTCTTTCCCTGCGCGATTTTCTTAGAGGTCGTGGAAGACTCGGCGTCGCGCTGCGCCGTGTGATCGACAAAACATCACGGGGCCGTGAACGGTTCCGGGGGGAGATCGTCAAATGACACAGGGGCCACTGGCTGGATTGCGGGTGATCGAGATGGGCTCGCTGATCGCCGGGCCTTTCTGCGGCCAGGTGCTGGGCGACTTCGGGGCCGAGGTGATCAAGCTGGAGGATCCCAAGGTCGGCGACCCGATGCGCCAGTGGGGGCGGTCCAAGCCGCAGGGCCTGTCGCCCTGGTGGCCGGTGATCGGCCGCAACAAGAAATCGGTGACGATCGACCTACGGACGGACGAGGGCCGCGACGTCGCCCGCGCCCTGATCGCCAAGGCCGACGTGGTGGTCGAGAACTTCCGCCCCGGCACGCTGGAGAAGTGGGGCCTGGGCTACGAGGCCCTGGCCAAGACCAATCCCGGTTTGGTGATGGCGCGGGTCTCCGGCTTTGGCCAGACAGGCCCCTACGCCAAGCGGGCCGGCTACGCCCTGGTCGGCGAGGCCATGGGCGGCCTGCGCCACATCACCGGCGAACCCGACCGGCCGCCGGCCCGGGCGGGCATCTCGATCGGCGACAGCCTGTCGGGCCTGAACGCCGCCCTTGGGGTGATGATGGCCCTGCACGCCCGTCAGCGCACCGGCCAGGGCCAGGTGGTCGACGCGGCGATCTACGAGAGCGTGCTGACGGTGATGGAGAACCTGATCACCGAATACGACCTGACCGGCTATGTCCGCGAGCGTTCGGGGGCGGTGCTGCCGGGCATCGCGCCGTCCAACGTCTATCCGACCAAGAGCGGCGAGCTCGTCCTGATCGGCGCCAACCAGGACACCCTGTTCAAGCGGCTGTGCGACCTGATGGGTCGGCCGGACCTGGCCGAGGATCCCCGCTACCGCGACCACGCCGCTCGGGGCGCCCACCAGGGCGAGCTCGACGCCCGCATCGCCGCCTGGACCGCCGACCACGAGATCGAGGACCTGCTGCCCCGGCTGGAGGCGGCGGGCCTGGCCACCGGCCGCATCTACCGCGCGCCGGACATGATCGAGGATCCGCAGTTCGTCGCGCGGGAGTCGATCGTGACCGTGCCGCATCCGGTGTTTGGCGCGATCAAGATGCAGAACGCCTTCCCGAAGCTCAGCGAAACGCCCGGCGGGGTGCGCTGGCCGGGGCCGACGCTCGGGGAGCATACGGACGCGGTGCTGACCGAGGTGGCGGGGATGAGCGTCGAGGCGGTCGAGCGGCTGCGGACGAAGGGGGTGGTGTGAGTTCAAGATCCTCCCCCGCGTTGCGGGGGAGGTGGCCCAAAGGGCCGCAGGGGGCTAGCGCGGCAAGCGTCCAGCTCGCCCCCTCAGTCGCTCCGCGACAGCTCCCCCGCAGCGCGGGGGAGTATCTGGTTCAGCGCCCTAAACCCGCCCCGTGACCCCGGCCACCGCCCGCGCGATCTGGTGGACGTTGTAGGGCTTGCGCACGATCGGGGCGTCGAAGCCCATCGGGGCGGCCTTGTCGGCATAGCCGGTGGCGAACACGAACGGGCGGCCCATGGTGCGCAGGATCTCGGCGACCGGGGCGACCGACTGGCCGTTCAGGTCGGCGTCCAGCACGGCGACGTCGAAGTCCAGCTCGACCATCGACAGGGCCTCGCTGAGTTCGGCCGCGCAACCGACCACCTCGACGCCGGCGTCCTCGAGCCCCGCTTCCAGTTCAAGCGCCAGCAGCAGCGAGTCCTCGACGATCAGCACTTTCAGACCGGCGATGGCGCCCGAGCGGATGGTCTCGTCGGCGGCGACCACGGTCTCGACGATGCGTTCCGGGGCGGCGCTGACCGGCTCGATCGGCGGGGCGTCGGCCAGGGCCTCGGCCGCGCCCTGGATCATGGCGGTGACGCCGCTGGGCCGGTAATTGATCTTGGCCGAGCCGCCGAGCTCGCGGCCGGCCACCTCTTCGATCAAGGTGGCGCCAAAGCCCTTGGTCTGAGGCGGATTGGCCGGCGGACCGCCGGTCTCCAGCCACTCCAGGGCGAAGCCGCCGTCCGGCGTGCGCCGCCAGACCACCTCGACCTTGCCGTTCTCGGTGGACAGCGAGCCGTAGCGCATCGCGTTGACCGCCAGCTCGTGCAGCGCCAGCGACAGGGCGGAGGCGGCGCGGGGCGTGAGGAACAGCTCCGGCCCGTCCCAGCGGGTCTGGGTCGGCGCCAGGCCGCCCAGCTCGGCGGCGGCGATGCGGGCCAGGGTCGCGCCGCGCCAGCGGGCCGCGGTCAGCAGGTCATGGGCCGAGCTCATCGACTTCAGCCGCCCGGCGAAGGTTTTCAGGAACACGTCCAGCGAGGCCGACTTGCGCGCCGACTGGGCCGCCACCGACTGGACGACGGCCAGCAGGTTCTTGATGCGGTGGTCCAGCTCCAGGACCAGGTTCTCGCGCTGCTCTTCCTCGGCCCGGCGCTCGGTGACGTCCTGGACGACGCCGATCAGATAGGCCGGCTCGCCGTCCTCGCCGCGCAGGATGACGCCGGAGCCGTGGTTCCAAACCTCGCGGCCGTCCGGTCCGTTGGGGCGGCGATACTCGGCGTCGTAGCGGCCGGTCTCCCGCAGCTGTTCGGTGATCGACTCGCGCACCCATTCCTGGTCGTCGGGATGCAGGAAGCGATACAGCGCCTGACCGTTCTCGCCGGGAATCTCGCCGGGCGGAATGTTGGAAATATCGGCGAGGCGCGGGCTGATCTTGAAGACGTCGCGTTTGATGTCCCACTCGAACTCGCCGAGGCTGGCGGCGGCGATGGCCAGGTTCAGGCGCTCGCTTTCCAAGTTGTGAGCCGCGCAAGGCTCGGCCGCGAGGCTGGCGGCGGCGAGGTCGGCCAGATCCTCCAGCGCCTGGAGGTCGTCGTCCGAGGCGGGGCCGCTGGCGCCCGGACCCTCGACGACCAGGGCGCCCAGCACGTGGCCCTCGCCGTCGCGGATCGGAACCGCCAGGCCGACCGGACCGTTGGCGGCGACCACCTGGGCGGCCAGATCGTCCTGGCGCGGGCTCTCGGGGCTGGCGTAGCCGACATAGGCCTTGCGCCAGACCCGATCGGCGTCGACCAGGGCGACCGCGGCCTTCGGGGCGTCGAACAGTTTGGCGGCGACGCGCGCGAACCTCAGAAATTGCGGTTCGTTGGTCGCGCCATCCAAGATGTCCAAGGCCTTCAAGGCCTTGAGACGGGCGGCTTCCTGGCGGTCGTCGCTGACGATGGGGGCGTCCTCCATGATTCGACCTTAGACCCGCTTCGCGTTTGGCGCGAGCGGCTTTGGATCGGCTTCCGGCGCCCCTTCGGGATTCGCTTGTGGTGCGGCCCGCCGACCTTGAGTATCGTGGAACCGCGGCGCTAAGCTCGGCGTTGACGGGGCGCAGCTTCCGCGCCCAGATTTCTTCTCGCAGTCGGTCGCGTCGCGAACAGGAGATGACCATGCCCGCCAATTCCCTGAATCCCGCCGCCAAGGAAGCCGACAAGGCCAAGGGCGCCACCCTGGAAGCCGTCGAGCACGCCGAGCGCAGCTTCGCTCAGGCCGCCGACATCGCTCGCGCCCAGCTGACCGAGGCCGCCAAGCGCGTCGAGAAGTCGGTCGCCGAGGGCTTCGAGACCCTGCGCGCCCAGAGCCGCGCCTATACCGACACCGCCGGCCAGCAGCTGGAAGACGCCCAGCGCTATGTCTCCGAGCGGGTCCGTGAACGTCCGATCACCGCCACCATGGCCGGCCTGGGCGTGGGCGTGCTGATCGGTCTCCTGCTCGCCGGCGGCCGTAGCAACAACCGGTGATCTTCGAAAAGACCCTCATGACGCTGGCGGCGGCCGCGGCGATCGCCGCCGCCGCCGCGGTCAGCGTCGTCTCCGCCGCCTTCGCGATCTACGCCGTGCTGGTCCCGCTGGTCTCGCCCGCGGGCGCGGCCGCGATCGTCGCGGCCGTCGCGGCCCTGATCGTCGCGGTCGCCGGCATGATCGCCGCGCGCAAGGTCGAGGGCCATCGCGGCCCGCAGGCCCCGCCGCAGAGCTTCGACATGACCGGCAAGATCGTCGAGATCGTCCGCGATCGGCCGATCATGTCGATCGGCATTGGCCTGGCCGCCGGGATCTTCGCCCTGAAGAACCCGACCCTGACCGCCGCCGTCGCTAAGGCCTTTTTGGATCCGAAGCCACCTCAGCGCTGATCGCGCGTTATTCTGATCGCCGACCGCCGCCGGGCCCTCTCGGCGGCGTTTTGCGTTCGCAGATTTCCTGGAAACCCCAAGTTTCAAAGGGAATTTCTCAACTAAAGTTGAGCGTGTCGGGCTCGCGAAACCGCTTACGCTTTCGCCCCGCGCGTTCTAGATGCCTTCCGCGCGTTCCCACCTCCTCCCTCCATGGGAACGCCTTCCCATGGAGTGATCATGTACAAGCTGCCGGACCTGCCCTACGCCTACGACGCGCTGGAGCCGACGATCTCCGCCAACACCCTCCATTTCCACCATGACAAGCACCACGCGGCCTATGTCACGGCCCTGAACGGCCTGCTGAACGGCGACGACCGGGGCTCGCTGGAAAACGTCATCAAGAGCGCCGGCCCCGGCAAGGTGTTCAACAACGCCGCCCAGGCCTGGAACCACGCCTTCTTCTGGGACGGCATGAGCCCGACCAAGACCGCCCCGGGCGCCGAGCTGGCCGCCGCCATCGACTCCACCTTCGGCGGCCTCGCCGGCCTGAAGGAAAAGTTCGTCGCCGAAGGCATCGGCCATTTCGGCTCGGGCTGGGTGTGGCTAGTCTCGGACGCCTCGGGCGCCCTGAAGATCATCTCGACCCACGACGCCGATAGCCCGGTCACCCACGGCGTGACCGCCCTGCTGGTCGCCGACGTCTGGGAGCACGCCTACTACCTGGACTACCAGAACGTCCGTAAGGCGTTCCTGGAAGCCTTCTTCGACAACCTGCCGAACTGGACCCTGGCCGACAGCCAGTACGCGGCCGCCAAGGCGGGCGCCCCGGGCTGGGCCTATCCGGCTCCGGAATAGGCTTTGCCACGCTCCGGAACGCCCGGGAGTCGGGTGCGTTGTCTCGAAGCGGGGCCGTGAGGCCGCGATCGAGACAACCGCCCCGGCATCTGGGGCCAATCCGGAGAGGCCAATGCTGAATTGGGCCGTGACCTTCCTGGTGATCGCCCTGATCGCCGCCCTGCTGGGCTTCACCAGCATCGCGGGGACGGCGATGGGGATCGCCAAGATCCTGTTCTACGTCTTCCTGATCCTGTTCCTGGTGTCGCTGGTCACCCACCTCTTCCGAGGTCGTGGCGGCGCGCCGTAGGCGAGCGGGATATCTACAGCGCGAGCGGCGCGGCTTCGGCCGCGCCGTTTTCGTTTTGCGCTCGGGTCCGGCGATCGAACGACCAGGTGCGCCAGACGTCGAACTTGCCGCGCTCATAGGCGATGGCGGCCACCCGCACGCAGCCGGGCTCGACCTCGATCACGTTGAACCCCGGGGCCGCGCCGCGTTCGCGCAGCGACAGGGTGCCCGAGCCGACCGCCTGGGTCTTGCCGTCGCCGAACGGGATGGCGGTGACGAACGGCAGGTGGATGTGTCCCGACAGGATGACGTCGGCGCCGGCCTGGACGAAGCGGTTGGCCGCGTCGACACCGCCGCGGACCCTGGCGGTCATCGGCCCGCCCAGGATCTCCATCAGCGGATGGTGGCAGACCACGATCCGCAGGTCGCCGGCCGGCGCGGCGCGCAGCTCGCGGACCACGCGCTTGATCTGGTCGCGCGCCACCGCGCCCTTCGACCAGTTCCAGCGGATCTGGGCGGCGCGGGCGCTGTTCAGCGAGCAGACGGTGACGCCGTCTCCGCGCCAGGCCGCGCCGTCCTCGGTCCCGAACCGGTCGGTGAAACGCCGCCACGGGCGGGTAAAGCGCTCGAACAGCTCGCCGAGGCCCACGAACGGCGTGTCGTGATTGCCCGGCACGACGATCATCGGATCGGGCAGGCGGGCCAGCCAGGCGGCGGCGGCGTCGAACTCCGGGACCTTGCCGTCCAGGGTCAGGTCGCCGGCGGCGACGACCAGGTCGGGCGCGGCCGCGTTGATCCAGGCCGTGGCCGCCTCGACGGCGTCCTTGTTCTCGCCGCCGAAATGGATGTCGGAGACCTGTATCAGCTTCATCGGTCACTCACCGTCGGGCGGGACCAGCGCGCGGAACGCCTTGGGCCGGAAACGGATCGACACCTCGGGATCCAGCCGCGCGGGCTCGCCGTCGAAGATCGCCGGGATCCGTCCCCTGGCCCACACCTTGCCGATCCGGCAGCGGCCGACCGCCACCGACGGGTCCTCCCGCCACTGGCCTCGCGCGGCGTTGAAGCCGAGGCGGAAGACGTCCAGCGCGCTGGAGGGATCGAGCGCGGCGGCTTCCAGGGCCCGCTCCTCGGCGTCGAGGGCGTTCGAGACGAGCGGGCACATCAAGGTCAGCGCCTCGGCCTTCATCCTGGGGCGGCCATCGAGCGCGAACCGCAGGCGGCCGGAAAAGGCGTTGCGGAAGGCGCGGCGGGCGCGGGCCAGGGCGATGTCCAACCGGCCGTCGCGCGCCGCCTCGCGGGCCGTGGCCCACAGGGCGGGGCTGCCCAGGATGGCGGCGACGAAGAACAGGCGTCCTCCCACCTCGCCGCCCGAGATCATCCGGGCCTCGCCGCCCTCCAGGCACGCCGTCATCGCCGCCTCCCAATCGCGCTCGCCATAGAGGGCGCGGGGCAGCATGTTCATGGTCCCGCCCGGCAGGGGCGCGATCAGAGGGCCGTCGGGCCCGGCCATCTCGGCCGCCGCCCGGGCCGTGCCGTCGCCGGCCAGGATCAGCACCGCGTCCGGCGCGGAGTCGATCACCGACCGCAGGCAATCGACCAGTTCGGCGGGCTGGGGGGCGTGGACGACGCCCGACACGCCATGTTCCGCCAGCAGGCGCTCGGCGATCTCGGGCGCGGCGGGGCCGACCGAACCGGACGCGACATTGGCGACGACATCGATGCGGCGCACGCGATCCCCCTGGAAAAACTCACGGACGCAACGGCCCGAAGCGGGCCATGGTTCCGCTTGCGAACGGAACCGCGCGACCCGGCGACCGTTTGGCTCGGCAGGGGACAGCTCGGAACGGAGAGCCAAGATGAAGACGACCATGATCGCCCTGATGGGCGTGGGTGTGCTCGCCGCGGCGTGCACCTCGACCGGCAATGTAGAGCGTAACGCCGCCGGCGGCGCCGCCCTGGGCGCCCTGGCCGGCGCCGTGATCGGCAACAATGTGGGCAGCGGCAGCGCCGGGACGGGCGCGGCCATCGGCGCGGCGATCGGCGGCACCGCCGGCGCGGTGAAGGGTTGCCGCGAGGACGGCGGCTGCGGCGCGACCAGCGTCAATCGCCGCCAATATTATGACGAGCGCGCGGGCCGTTACTACTATTACGATTCCCGCAGCGGTCGTTACTATTGGGAAGACGGCAGCTCGCGCTACTAAGCGGGAGAAGGCGACGACGCCCCTTGAAAGGCGATCGGCCTGGCCGATCGCCTTTTTGGTGTTCGCGGGTTGGAGGAGGGTTGGATGAAGACGACGAAGTTCGGGGTGGTCGCGATGGCGATCGGGGGCGGCGCCGTGCTGGCCTTGGCTGGCTGTGCGGAGACTCAAGGCCCCTGGCGCACCTTGCGCAAACCCGTCGCGGTCGCGCCGCCCAGCTGCGGCGATTTCCAGTCCTCGGTCTATTTCGAGCAGGATTCCGCCGCCCTGATCCCCGAGGCCCGCATGGTGCTGGCCAACGCGCGCGCCCAGGCCAAGGGCTGTGACGTCAAGTTGGTGCGGGTGATCGGCCTGGCCGACGCCGTCGGGACCTCCGAGGCCAATCTGATCCTGTCCCGGCGTAGAGCCGAGACGGTGTCCAACGCCCTCGCCAAGGCGGGCTTCGCCAAAGTGGAGATCGACAGGGCCGCCGTGGGCGACGCCGGGGCGGTGGCCGCCTCGGGCGCGACGGCGCCGCTGCGCCGGCGCGCGGACATCCTGTTCGACCTGGAGACTCCCCGGTAGCGCAGCCGGGTCGCCAGCCAGAAGAAAGGCGGGCCGGTAAGGACCGGTCCGCCTGAGTTCGCATCAACAAAGGGGGGTGCGAAGGCGGCAGGCTGGCTGTCGCCAGCCTCAAGTCGGGGGGGCGTCGCCGCCTTCGCAAGATGAAAACGACAAGCCGCGCGATGGGTTCCCGCCCCGCGCGATTTTTTTTGCGCGGGCTCCGCCGGGTTCCGAGGCCGGCGGCGTGGGAACGGCCAAGGCTCCGAAACGTTGAAATCCCAGGCGGACACGAGGTCCGTCGGGGCAGGGGAGAGACGTCGTGATCCGGACTTATGTAGCCGAGCATGGCGGGACTGTTTTGGTTTCGACGCCGTCACGGCGTCAAAAAAGAATGCGCACGCGCGCCATGGCCCTCGTCGTGATCGCGGCGATCGCCGCCTCCGCCGGGATGGTGCAGGCGTTTCAGGGTCGCGAGCGGGCGCACGCCGCCGAGTACTGGACTCCATAGGAGGTAGGACATCATGCCCGCCGACATTCATCATCAGGGCCAGGCCGATTCCGGCCAGCGCCTGAACGCCACCCGCGCCCGCCAGGGCCGCTGGGGCCGCCACGTTTTCTGGGTTCTGGTCATCTCGACCGTCCTGGCGGCGCTGGCCCTGTTCGGGGCCTGGACCTACCGCGCCAAGGACCTGGCGGCTGTCGAGGTCCACAATGGCGCCAAGACGCCGGCCGAGGCCCAGCGCTACGACACGCCGCAAACCCCGGCCCGCCAGACGCCTTAGCGCTCGCGCCAGTGTTCAGGTTGAGGGCGGTCTCCTGAGAGGAGGTCGCCCTTTTTCATGCGCCGAACCGACTCCCCTCTCCCGCAAGGGGAGAAGGAAGAGACCAACAACGAAAAACGGCCTCCCTTTCGGAAGGCCGTTTCTTGGAGCGTTCGGGAGGTGCCTGGATCAGGCGGCCTTGGTGCGGGTCCGCCTGGGATGGAAGAACAGCGCCTGGCCGATCGCCGCCTTCACCGTTTCCGGCTGGAAGGGCTTGGTGATCAGGAAGGTCGGCTCCGGGCGCTCGCCGGTCAGCAGGCGTTCGGGGAAGGCGGTGATGAAGATCACCGGCACGTCCATCCGGCCCAGGATGTCCTTGACCGCGTCGATGCCCGACGAGCCGTCGGCCAGCTGGATATCGGCCAGGACCAGGCCCGGGGTGCGGCGGGCGACGGCCTCGACCGCCTCGCCGCGGGTGGCGGCGATGTCGGTGACCTCGTGGCCCAGTTCACGGACCAGCGCCTCGATGTCGGCGGCGATCACCGGTTCGTCCTCGATGATCAGGACGTCGGTGGCCAGTTCGGCGTCGATTTCCGCCTGGGCGTCCGAGATCAGGCGTTCGACTTCACCGAAGTCGCAATCCAGGATCTGGGCGGCCTCCGAAGGGGTGAATCCCTCGAGCGCCGTCAACAGGAAGGCTTGGCGCGAGCGCGGGGCGATCCGCATCAGGCGTTGGGCGGCGTCATCGCCGGCCGTGCCGCCGTCCTCGCGGCGCGCTTCCAGCTGGGCGCCGGAGCTGAGCCAGATGGCGTGGAACACGCGATACAGCGCCACGCGCGGCGACAGATCGGCGTCCAGCGCGCGCTCGCCCGCCGCCAGGGCTTCCAGCGCCACGCGGACATAGTGATCGCCGGTCGTCTGATCGCCGGTCAGGGCGCGGGCGTAGCGACGGATGTAAGGCAGATGCGGCGCCAGCCGAGCAAGAAGACTCATGACCCCTCCCGATGCGGTGTTCGAAAATCACTAAACGAACGGCGAAGCTACGCCGTTCCGTCGAAGCTCGATAACGTCCCCTCAACTGAGCGGTTCCGCAAACCGACGAATTTTGACATCCTATGCCCAAGCTTATGGAACCCGGTACGGAAAACCACGTTGTCGTCTGGCGGAAACACATTCGGCCAAAGGGGGCGGACGCCGATGAATTTCGGTGTCGAGGACATGATCGAACACGTACCCATGGAAGATAAACGCAAAAGCGCCGCGGCGCTGGACGAAGCGCGCCTGCGGCAACAGGCGATCGGGGTGAAGCTGCGGCAGATGTTCGACGAGGTCGTCAACGAGCCGGTGCCCGACGAGTTTCTCGACATTCTGCGCAAGGCCGAGCCGCCGGCGGGAGGTCGATGAGCATGAGCGAACCGCAAGTCGGCCGCTCGGCGCCTGATCCCGTCCGTGACGTCGCCTTCAAACGCGAGCTGGTCACGCTGATTCCGCATCTGCGCGCCTTCGCCCGCACCCTGACGGGCGACCCGACGGCCGCCGACGACCTGGCCCAGGACGCCATGATGAAGGCCTGGGACGCCCGCGCCAGTTTCCAGCTGGGCACCAACATGAAGGCCTGGACCTTCATGATCCTGCGCAACCAGTTCTATTCCGAGAAGCGCCGCAGCTGGCGCCAGAGCCAGCTGGACCAGGAAGCCGCCGAGCGGACCCTGGTGGCGGTCGACGATCCCGAGGCCCCTGTCGCGCTCGACGAGCTGCGCCTGGGCCTGGCCATGCTGCCGGCCGAGCAGCGCGAAGCCCTGATCCTGGTCGGGGCCGGCGGCTTCGCCTACGAGGAGGCCGCCGATATCTGCGGCTGCGCCGTCGGCACGGTGAAGAGCCGGGTGAGCCGCGCGCGTCGGGCTCTTCAAGCCATTCTCGAAGCCGGCGCCTACGATCGCGACGGCGGTTCGGCCGGTGACGCGATGCATGCGATCCTGGCCGACGCGGAGCGACTGAGCTCCCTTCGGTGAACGCCCTGGCGGGCCGCGCCGCGCAGGCGGTGACATCGATTCGAGTCCGTTTGGCCGTCGCCCTGTTCGTGGCGCTGCTGCCCGTGCTGCTGCTTGGCGTGCTGCAGTCGATCTTCGCCTTCCGGGCGGAGGCCGACGCGCGGCGGCAGAGCCTGGAGCTGGCCGCCGGTCACAGCGCCACCATCGCCCGGGCCAGGATCGAGGCGGCCGGGGTGCTGCTCCAGACGCTGGGTCCCGGCTCGGTGGGCCTGGAATGCGCCCAGCGGCTGGCCGACGTCCGCGCCCGCCTGACGGGCTACGCCAACCTGATCCGCTTCGACGCGCGCGGCCGGGTGGCCTGCGCCGCGGCGACTACGCCCTACGACATCCAGCGCGGCGCGCGGCCGTGGTTCCAGTCTCTGCGAAACGGCGACCCGATCGTGGTGGCCAGCGTCCCGGGCGCGGCCTACGCCAACGAGCCGGCGGTATTGGCCGCCGTGCGCGCCGGCACGCCCGACCATTTCGAGGGCGCCATGGCGGCCGTCCTGACCCTGACCGACCTCAAGCTGGAGACCGCGAACCGCTTCATGCCCGAGGGCGCCGAGGTGGCCCTGACGGACTCCCACGGCCAGGTCTTCGCGGCCACCAATCCCCGCGCCTTCGCCTCGGTGGCCAGCCGGTGGCGGACCGAGGCGGCCAAGGACGGCTCGGCCCTGTGGAACGGTCGCGACATCCAGAACCGGCCCCGCACCTATTCGGCCGCGCCCCTGGTCGACGACGACGTCTTCGTGATCCTGTCGGTCCCGGCGCCGGCCCTGCTGTCGTGGGCGTGGCTCAACCCGATCTCGCGGCTGCTCTTGCCGGTGATGGCTTTCGCGCTGGGCCTGGCGGCGGTCTGGTACGCCGCCGAGCGCGGGGTGATCCGCTGGATCGTCTATCTGCAGCGCGTGGCGGCGATCTACGCCCGCGGCCGCTTCACCGTCCGTCCCCTGCAGGCCGAGCGCGCGCCGCCCGAGATCCGCGAACTGGCCGCCACCCTCGACGCCATGGCCGGCACCATCGTCACCCGCGACGCCTCGCTGATGGACAGCCTGGCCGAGAAGGACGCGCTGATGCGCGAAATCCACCACCGGGTGAAGAACAACCTGCAGATCATCACCTCGCTGCTGAACATGCAGCAGCGGGCCCTGGCTGACCCGGCCGCCAAGGCGGCGATGAACGACACCCGCCAGCGGATCACCGCCCTGGCCCAGATCTATCGCGCCCTCTACCAGGGGCCGGACCTCAAGCGCGTCGACCTGCGGCCGTTCCTGGAGGAGCTGACGGCCCAGCTGCTGGCCAACGACATGAGCACCTCGCCGCTGGTGCGGACCGAGGTCCATGCCGACCCGCTGGTCATCGATCCCGACCGCCTCGCTCCGATCGCCCTGTTCGCGGTCGAGGCCATCACCAACGCCCAGAAGCACGCCTTCGGCCCGAACGGCGGCATTCTGTCGGTCGGCTTCCACGTGCGCGGCGAGGAAGCCGAGCTGTCGATCAGCGACGACGGGCCTGGCGCGGCCGAGACCCTGGGCGGCGGGGTGGGGCGCACCCTGATGACCGCCTTCGCCCGGCAGCTGCGCGGCAAGGTGTCGTTCGAGACCCAGGAACCGCGCGGCCTGACCGTGCGCCTGATCTTCCCCACGCCCCTGGCCGTCGATCCCGGAACCTA
Source organism: Caulobacter sp. Root343 (assembly GCF_001425745.1). Taxonomy (GTDB): domain Bacteria; phylum Pseudomonadota; class Alphaproteobacteria; order Caulobacterales; family Caulobacteraceae; genus Caulobacter. The sequence goes on from NZ_LMDF01000009.1 coordinate 172,796, forward strand.
GCTTCGCCGCTCACGTTTCCTGGGGGCAGTTATTCAACCGCCCCCTCCTCCCTACCCTGCGGGGCGAACAGCGGAGAAGACCATGCGTAAGTTTATGATCCTCGCGGCCCTGGCCGCCAGCCTGTCGGTCGCGGCCTGCAACACCGTCGAAGGCGCCGGCAAGGACGTCTCGTCGGCCGGCAAGGCGGTCAGCGATACGGCCAAGGACACCAAGTAGGACGTTCTCGTCTTTTGATCGAAGAGCCCGCCGGTGTCTCCGGCGGGCTTTTTTCATGGCCGCGCCGGATTGCCGCGCCACGTTGCCATGGTCGACAAACTGTTTCGCCGCCGCAACCTAAGGGCGTCCGAACGATATCGGACTGAAAAACAACCAGGCCAAGGTCGAGCCTCTTGCTCGAGGGGCTCTGGGGCTTGCCGTCACCGACCACGACCGTCTTCGTCCACAGCGGCTGGCGCTGTTCCAGCACCTATGTCTGGCATCGTTTCCGGGCGTTGGCCGGCGTGCGCGCCTATTACGAGCCCTGGCACGAACAGCTGGCGCGGGTGAGCGCCGAAACCCTCCGCGCCGAGACCCCAGACAACAGCGGCCTGCGCCACCCTGGCGGGACCGAGCCCTATCTGAAGGAGTTCGAGGTCGCCCTCGACCCGGCCGGGGGCCTGCGGAACTTCGACCCCAGTTTCGCCCTCGACCGATTCTGGATCGAGCCCGAGGCCAGCGACCTCGCCCAGCAGGCCTATCTGGAAGGTCTGGTCGAGGCGGCGCGGACCCGAGGTGAGACGCCGATCTTCGCCTGCTGCCGGACCCTGGGCCGCGCGGGCTGGCTACGGCGCCGGTTTGGGGGCTTCCACGTGATGCTGGTCCGCGACCCGGTGCAGCAGTGGCTGTCGTTCTATTCGCTGCGCCGCCGGCCCCGGCCGACCTATTTCGAGCTCTGCCACTATGTGTTGCTGTCGGAGATGGCGGGCGGGGATGACCTGTCGCACGCCCTGCTGGGTCACCGCTTCGACGGCGCCGGGACGCTGGAGGAGCGCCTGGCGGCGGTGCGCGGCAAGCTGAAGCGGGCCCCGGCCAGCGTCTCGTTCCAGGCGTTCCTGGCCGTGTGGCTGCGCTCGTATCTGAAGGCCTTGCCCGAAGCCGACCTGGTGGTCGACGTCGACCGCCTGGCCCGCGACCAGGCCTATGCCCGCGAGGTCGAGGCGGCGATCCAGGCCGGCTGCGGGTTGAAGCCGGACTTCTCCGACTGCCGCGCCCCGGCCCCCCACGGCATCGTCCCGCCGGTGCAGTGGCGCAAGGCCGCGCGCGAGGTGGTCGATCTGATGGACCTGCACGAGGCGATCGTCGGACCCCAGGCGCCGCCGATCCTGTTCCGCAAACTGGCTCCGGCCTTCGCGGCGGTGACGCCGGCGCCGGTCGGGCCGATCATGAAGCTGGGAGAGGCGTTGGGCGGCCTTATCGGCGGCGAGGCCGTGACGCGGGCGCCCGCCAAAGCCTATGCGGCGACGGCCGCTCGCACGGACGGGTCGCGCAGGTAGATTCCCGTGCCGCCGGGCGCGGCGGCCAGCATGTCGTCGAACGCGGCGACGTCGTCCTCGGGGTCCAGCACCAGCACGCCGTCGGGCGGCAGCAGGGACACCAGCGCCTCGATGACCTTGCCGCGCAGGGCCGCGTCCATGCCGCGCAGCACGTTGCGCAGCAGGATCACGTCGAAGCGGCCCATGGCCGACAGGTCGGCCAGCAGGTTGATCCGCTTCCAGCGCACCATCTGACGGATGCGTGGCGAAATCGCCCAGGTGTCGTCCTGGTTCTCGAAATACTTGACCAGCATGCGGATGGGCAGGCCGCGCTGGACCTCGAACTGGGTGTAGAGCCCGGCTTGGGCCTTCTCCAGACAACGCTCGGAGAGGTCGGAGCCGAAGAACTCGAATCGCGCGCCGGTCGCCAGGTTCGGGGCCTCGGCGGCGGCGATGGCCATCGAATAGACTTCCTGGCCGGTGGCGCAGGCGGCGCTCCAGACCCGGATCGGCGCCTCGGGCCGGCGTTGCGACAGCGCCGGCAGCACCGCGTCGCGCAGGGCGGCGAAGGTCTCGCGACCCCGGAAGAAGGTGGTCTCGCAGCGGCACAGGGCCTCGACCACGGCCCAGATCAGCCGCTCCTCGCGCTGGGCGCGCAGGGCCGCGATCAGCGCCTCGATCGAGTCGAAGCCTTCGCGCCGCGCCAGGGGAGAGAGGCGGCTTTCGATCAGATAGGGTTTTTCGGTCTCGACCCGCACGCCGGCGCGGGCCCGGCCCAGGGCCGCCAGCAGGTCCATGTCCTCGGGGGTCACAACAGGCCCGCCTCGGCGAACTTCGCCTCGATGATGTCGCCGTCGAACGGCTTCATGATGTATTCGTCCGCCCCGGCGTCGAGCGCCGCGCGGATGTGGTCGACGCTGTTCTCGACCGTGCAGAAGACGACCTTGGGCGCCGCGCCGCCGGGCTCGGCCCGCAGCAGGCGCAGGAACTCGATGCCGTTCATCACCGGCATGTTCCAATCGAGGAGCACGGCGTCGGGCATGGCCGCGCGGCACCACGCCAAGGCTTCCATGCCATCGGCGGCCTCGGCGATCTCGAAACCGATGTCCTCGAGGACTCGGCGGGCGACCTTGCGGATCACCCGGCTGTCGTCGACCACCAGACAGGTCTTCACGGCGCGCGCTCCACTCCAGGCGAGCACCATGGGAGCGGTCTGGTTAAGGAGCGGTTTGCCTAAACCCGGAAGGGGCTGCGACAAATGTAACTTTTATCGCAAGAATCTAGGCGGGCACCCAGGCGGCGATCGAGGCGCGTTCCTCGCCGATCTCGACGGCGATCTGGCCGCCTGCAGCGCGCACCAGGGCGTGCAGATAGGCCGCCTGCACCCACGGACCGCCGAGCCCTTCGGCCAGCGGCTCGCCCTTCAGCCCGGCCAGCACTTCCGGGCGCAGGCGGGCGCGGGGCCCTAGCGCATCGGCGATGATCGAGAAGCGGCCGTCGGCGGCGACGCCCTTGACCGTGGCCACCCCGCCGGCCGGCAAGGCGCTGGCGGCAATCTGGGCGATGTTGAGGATGGCGCGCGAGGACGGCTTGTTCATCGCCTGCGGTTCGATCTGCCAGTCCAGGGTCGGGCGCACGTGGGCGAAGACGCCCTGGGCCAGCTTTTCCAGCTCGCGGCTGTCGAAGTTCTCGGCCGAGGCCGAGGCGCCGAACGCCACGCGGGTGAACTGCAGCAGGTCGGCCAGCTTGCGGGCCGACGAGGCGATCAGGTTCATGGCGTCGTCGCGCATGTCCTGGGCGGCCGGGTCGTCCAGCAGGTCCAGACCCGAGACGATCGCGCTGGCTGGACTGATGAAGTCGTGGCACAGGCGCGCGGCCAGCATGGCGGCGAAGTCGGGGCCTTGGACGTCCGTTTCGGGGGACGCGGCGGTCGGGGTCTCGGAAACGGTGTCGGTCATGGCGGCGAACTCTGCCGTGATTTGAGATTTTGGCAAACTAGACCGTAGCGGGCGCCGCCGGTCGCGACCCCGCTATGGGTCTGGCCTTCGATAACGCCTCGAAGCGAAAACCGACTCATTCGGACGATGCAACATCTCCGGACGGCGTCGGGCGGCTTTGTGGCGGGGTCGCTTTCCTTGGACCCGCGCACGCTCTACAGGGAGCGCGTCATGGATCCGTTTCTCGAACCCGGCGTGCTCGTGCGCCATCCCGACCAGCCCGACTGGGGCCCGGGCCAGGTGCAGTCGGTGATCGGCCATCGCGTGACCGTCAATTTCGAAGACGCCGGCAAGCAGACCATCGACGCCACGCGGGTGCGGTTGGTCTTCGTCGGCGACGACCCCCGGGGACAATGAGCGATATGACCGAAAACCTTGCGGATTGGGGCCGGGTCCTCGCCAAGATCACCGAGGAAGCGGCGGTGATCATCTTGCCGTTCTGGAAGACCGAGCTGGCCGTGGCCCAGAAGGCCGACGAGAGCCCGGTCACCGAGGCCGACCGGGCCGGCGAGCGCCTGATCCTGCAACGCTTGGCCGAAGTCTTCCCGGGCGTCACCGCCATCTCCGAGGAGCACGCCAGCGAGTTCGGCGCGCCCGAGAGCGTCGGGTCGCGCTTCTTCCTGGTCGATCCGGTCGACGGGACCAAGGCCTTCGTGCGCGGCGATCCGAACTTCACGGTCAATATCGGCCTGATCGAGAACGGCGTCCCGGTCGCCGGCGCCGTCTGCGCCCCGGCCACGGGCGAGGTGTGGTTCACCACCGCCGAGGGCGCGATGAAGCGCGTCTCGCCGACCAGCCTGGAAGCGCCGGCCCGGGTGCGTCCGTGGCCGACCGGCCAGGCCGTGGCCCTGGTCAGTCACACCATGAAGGAGGAGAAGGCCGCCGAGCTCGCCGCCCAGTACGGCTTCGACCTGCGCACGCCGATGGATTCCTCGATCAAGATGTGCCGCATCGCTGAAGGCGCGGCCGACATCTATCCGCGCCACGGGCCGACCATGGAATGGGACACGGCCGCGGGCCATGCGGTGCTGGCCGCCGCGGGCGGGACCTTCCTGCAGCCGGACGGCTCGCCCTTCACCTACGGCAAGGCCGACCAGGGCTTCCGCAACGGCTGGTTCGTGGCGCGCGGCGGGGCGGGTCGTCGCTAGTACTGGGCGATTGCCCACCCAAAATTCCGCCTTCCTCGCCCTTGTGGCGAGGATCCATGGCGGCGCCAGGCTCTGGGAATGACGGAGGGCCGCCGCCGGTGTGGGCACACGCCCGTCCGAGGCAGGGCCAGCTGAACCATGGGTCCTAGGCACAAGGCCTAGGAAGGCATGTTGATATGCCGAGCTCATGAAGCGTGGCCTTACGGCGCGTCTTCGATCGACGCTTCCGCCGGCGTCGTCAGGATCGTCCCCGCCGACGCGGCGACGATCGCCGCGATGGCCAGCCACTGGGTCGCGACCAGCCGCTCGTGCAGGATCACCAGGGCCGCCAGCGCGCCGACCGCCGGCTCGGCGCTCAGCAGCACGCCGAAGCTGCGCTTGGGGATTTCTCGCAGGGCGATCATCTCCAGCGAATAGGGGATGGCGCTGGACAGCACCGCCACCACCAGACCCAGGGCGGCGATCTTCGGGTCGAGCAGCGCCGCTCCCGCCGAGACGATCCCGACCGGCGCGACGATCAGGGCGGCGACGGCCATGCCCACCGCCACCGTGCGGCCGGCGTGCAGGTGGCCGGTGCGCTTGCCCAGCACGATGTAGAGCGCCCACATCACCGCCGCCGCGCAGGCGAAGCCGACGCCGACCGGGTCCAGCCGCGTCGCGCCCGGATTGATCGGCAGCAGCAGGCCAAGGCCCAGCACCGCCAGGCCGATCCAGACAAAGTGGATCAGCTTGCGCGAGCTGGCCACGGCCAGGACCAGCGGCCCCACGAACTCGATGGCGATGGCCAAGCCCAGCGGGATGGTGCGCAGGGCCATGTAGAAACTCAGGTTCAGCAGTCCCATCACCGCGCCATAGATCGCCAGTCTGCCGAGATCGGCGCGGACGATCGGATGGCGCCAGGGCCGCCAGACCAGCAGCAGGATCACGGCCGCGAAGCCGACCCGATAGGCGCTGACGCCCTCGGCCCCGATCAGCGGGAACAGGGTCTTGGCGAACGATGTGCCCACGCACAGCGTGACGATGGCCCCAAACAGGGCCGCGTAGGGCAGCAGGCGTTGGCGGCGGGCGGACATGGGTCCGTGTTTAGGGGAGGCGTCGCGCGGTCGCCAGGTCTGCTGGCCCCCTCCGCGCCTGCGGCGCTCCTCCCCCGGAGGGGGAAGAAGACGCCGCGATCCTTCTTCCCCCTCCGGGGGAGGAGGATGCGCAGCATCCGGAGGGGGCAAGTAGGGACGCCGAGCCTTACTTCTTCACCCAGCCGCCATCCAGCGGCTTCCAGTACTGGCCGGGCGCCAGGCGGCTGTAGAGCTGCTTGGCGGTGGCCTGGCCGGCGGCGTCAGGGGTCACGCCGGTCTTGGCGGCGATGTCCTTGTAGGCGGCGGCGCGGCCGGTGTTGATCTCGGCCACGGCCGAGCGCAGTCCGGCGTCGCCGCCGGACACGATGCCCAGATAGCCGTCGGCCTGCTCGCCGACCGTGCCGGCCGACTTGGCGGCGTCCACGGCGGCCTTGGCGGCGGCCGACTGGGCCATGGCCAGGTTGGCGCCGGCGGCGGTCATCGCCAGGCCCAGCGCCAGAACCGTCATCGTCTTGCGGATCATGTCGGTTCCTCCTCTTAGAACAGGTTGGGGTTCTGCTGGATCAGCGACTGGACTTCCTTGTCCAGCCGCACGCGCACGTCGGCGTCCAGCTTGGCGTAGATGTTGATCGGGTCGACCTTCACACGGACGGTGGGCGTGCAGGCGGCGGCGCCGAGCGCTCCCGTCGCGACGAGAGCCATCAAGAGGGCGCGCTTATTCATGCGTGAAGTCTCCAGTTCGAAATTCAGGATGGCCGGTCACGGTTGAACCGGACCTGAACGGGTTGGCGCCGGCTTCGAGAACGCGAGCTTCCAGGCGTTCAGAAGCTCGTCGAAGTTCAGCGAGGTGTCGAGGGTCAGGTCGACCGGGGTCTTGGCCGGCAGGGCGATGCGCTTGTCGAAGGCGCGGCCGCGGATCAGGTCCAGGATCCCGACCCGAGCCTTCTCGGCGACCTTCGGATCGTGCTCGCCCTTGATGTGGAACAGGATGCCGAGGCGGCCCTTGTCGGTGCTGTTCACGCCGGCTTCCAGCTGGTCGAAGGCCAGGTTCTCCATGGCCTGATAGGCGAAGTCCTGGATGGCGTTGATCTGGGCGGGCTGGACGGGCGGCGCGCCGGGCGCGTCGGCCGGGCTGGCGGCGACGCTGGTCAGGGCGGCGCGGGACAGCTCGACCCGCCCCGGCTGGATGGCGGTGATCTTGCCTTCGTGGAAGCGCAGGCCCTCGGGGCCGAAGGTGAAGGGCAGGCGGCCGTCGACCACCGCCTCGACCTTGACCTTCTCGGCCAGGGACGAGGCGGCGATCACCTCGCCCAGGTCCAGGTGCTGGATGACGATGACCCCGCTCATGGGCTTGTCCAGGCCCAGGGGCACGTCGATCGGCTCGATCGAGATCCGGCCCTTGGCGGCCTCGAACGTCGCCTTGGAGACCTTCAGGGTCTCGGCGCCCAGCTGGAACACCGACTCCACCCCGGTCAGCGGCACGATCGAGTCGACCTTGACCACCTTCAGGGTCTGGCCGGGGGCGGTGGTCAGGGGCGCGAGGCTGTCGAAGTCGACGGCCCCGTCCAGGGTGGCGACGAAGCCGATCGGGCTGGTGAAGTCGATGTTGCGGGCGACCAGGCGACCCCGGCTGGTCGCGCCCTTGGCGTCCCAGGCGAACACGCCGGTGAAGCTGGCTGGCCCTTGTGCGTCGGTGGCGAAGGCGGCCAGCGGCGACAGGTCGGCCGGTTGCAGGCCGCCCTTGGCGAAGGCCAGTTTCGAAGCGTCGATGTCGGCCTGACCCCTGCCGGTGGCGACCACGTGGCGCAGGCGGATCTCGCCCAGCGGCGTTCCCGTCGGGGTGGCGCCCTGGAAGGTCCCGGTCCAGAGGCCGCCTGACAGCGTCAGGCCACCCTTGGCCAAGATGGGATTGAAGCGGCGCTCGGGCGCGGCGTCGGTGGCGGCGGCGCCGTCCACCCGCACGGTGGCGCGGTCGAAGCCGCCGGCCCCGCCGAACGTCGCCTCGCCCTTGATGTTGGCCAGCCTGGTCTCGGCGACCGCCAGGGCGCCTTCGCCGTCCTCGAAGCGCAGGGCCGCGCTCCAGCCGTTGGCGCCGGCGGTGACCAGCGGCGCCTTGGCCGGGCAGAGCTTGGCCTTGATGTCGGTGACCGGGTTCTCGCCCAGCGCATAGGCCTTGGCGGTGACCGGGACGCACTGGGCGGTGGTCAGGGTGAAGCGGCCGCCGGCGATCCGCGCCTGGCCGTCGACCCGGCCGCTCACGCCCTCGATCGGCGGCAGGTCAAAGCCTTCGGTGGCGAGCGAGAGGCGCGAGGTCATGACGCCGTTGCTGGCCCGCCAATCCGGCGCCGTGACCTTCACCACGGGCAGGCCGCCGCCCGACAGCGAGGCGAGCAGGCCCCCTCGCGCGGCGTTCGGCCCGGCGTCCAGCAGCAGGCCCTTGGGCGCGTCGGCGGTCAGGACGACGCCGTTGGGCGCGGCCAGCCGCGCCTCCCTCGCCAGGGTCACGCGGGTGCGGCCGTCCTTCAGGTCCAGGCCGACGGCGGGTAGGGAGAGCGCGAAGGTTCGCAGGGCCTGGGATAGAGGCTTGGCATAGGCCGGATTGGGAATCAGGGCCGCCAGCCGCTCGGCGTCGGGCCCCGAAATGCCGCTGCGACCACCGGCCGAACCGTCCAGGGACAGGGCCAGGCCGTCCGGGCTCTGGTCGATGCGGCCGCTGGCGGTCAGGCGGGCCGAGGCCAAGGCCAGGCCGCCACTGGCCACCCGACCCGCGCTGGCGTCGAGGGTCAGCGGCCCATTGAGGGCCGCGCCCTGGCCGTCCAGCGCCAAGCCAAGATTGCTCGAGGCGGCCCTGGCCGCCACGTCGCGCAGCGCCGTTCCGGCCGCGACGGCCTGGCCGGCGCGCAGCTCGGCGTTGACCGCCCCGCGAGCGGTCATCCGGCCCTGGCTGCGTCCGGCCGAGAGGCGGGCAAGCTCGAAGGCCAGGCTAGCGTCGCGGGCGTCCAGCGCCGGGGCCGAGAGCCGTCCCCCGCGCAGGGCGCCGCGCGAGCGGCCCAGGAAGGCGAAATTGTCGAGACCGCCGTCGATGCGCCCCGACACGGTGACCTCGCCGCTCACGGTCTCGGCCTGGCTGTCGCCGAACCGCCCGCCGTCGGCGCGCAGGTCGAGCCTGGCCTCCAGGGGCCCGCTGGCGGTCAGCTTGGTCAGGTCGGGATAGGGCAGGTCGGCCGACAGCTTGGCGCGAGCCTCGGACAGGTCGGCGGTCTCCGCGTCCAGGCTGTCGATGGCCATGGACACCTCGACCGTCAGCCGGTCGCCGCGCTTGCGGGCCGAGACGGTGGCCCCCTTGCTGTCGATGGCCAGGTTCGGGACCGCGTAGTGCAGAGGCGCGAGGCGGCCGTCGAGGCGCAGCAACTGGCCGTCGTCCAGGCTGGCGTCGCCGGTCAGGCGGGCGCGGCCGCCGGGCGTGGAGAGGTCGAGGCGCGCGTCCTCGATCAGGATGGCCGGGCCGGGGACGTTGGGCTTGCGCGGCGACTTCAGCGCCTCGTCGATCAGCGGCTGCAGGGCGCCAAAGCGCAGCTGGCCCTTTTCGTCGAGGCTGGCCGAGACACGCGGACGCACCAGGCGCACGGCCCGGGTCTGAATGCCGAACTCCTCCCCGTTCCACGGGACAGCCAGGTCGTAGGCGACCTCCAGCCGATCGGCCGAAAAGACGGGATTGTTGCGTGGGCCCAGGCGGACCCGGCCGGTGAAGCCGGTGGAATCCAGCGACTCCAGCTCGACCGCCGCCTCGATGCCGTGGTCGCGCAACCAGCTCTCGGCCAGTTCGCGGCTGATCTCGCGCCGGCCCGACCAGACGACCAGGCCCGTGGCGATGAAGGCCAGCATCGACAGCGACACCGCCTCCAGGCCCAGATCGACCAGGCGCGCGCGATCCCAGCCGGGCTTGGGCGGCGTCTTCGGTTCGGGAGCGGTCGCGGGGTCGGCCATCAAGTCCTGAAATCTAGATCCCTAAGAAGCCCCCGGCTAAGCTTTAGATCCCTATTTTGAAAAGCCTAGTACGTCCTGCATGTCGTAGAGGCCCGGGGGCTTGCCGCGAACCCAGACGGCGGCGGCGATCGCCCCGCGCGCGAACAGGCCCCGGTCGATGGCCGAGTGCGACAGGGTCAGGCTCTCGGACTCTCCGGCGAAGATCACGCTGTGCTCGCCGATGATGCCGCCGCCGCGTACGACGGAGAAGCCGATCGCGCCTTCCTTGCGGGCGCCGGTGACGCCGTCGCGGCCGCGGTCGGCGACCTGGCCGAGACCGACCCCCCGCCCCTCGGCGGCGGCCTCGCCCAGCATCAGGGCCGTGCCCGAGGGCGCGTCGATCTTGCGCTTGTGGTGGGCCTCGAAGACCTCGATGTCCCAGTCTTCGGCGGGCAGCGCCGCGGCGGCCTGGCGCACCAGGCCCATCAGCATGTTGACGCCCAGCGAGTAGTTGCCCGAGCGAACGATGGCGATCTTGGTCGCCGCCGCGTCGATCCTGGCGAGCTGCTCATCCGAGAAGCCGGTGGAGCCGATCACCAGCGCCGGCCCGCCATTCGCGGCGGCGTCCTCGGCCAGGGCCATCGAGGCCCCGGGCAGGGTGAAGTCGATCACCGCCTCGGCCTGGGCCAGGGCGTCCTCGCGGGAGACCAGCTCGCCGCCTTCCGCGCCCAACTCTGATCCGGGACGATCGAAGCGCGCGGCGACGACGGCGTCGGCGCGGCCTTCCAGCGCCTTGGCCACGGCCTGGCCCATGCGGCCGTTGGCGCCGGCGATCGCGATCTTCACGGGCTGGGACAAGGAACGCTCCGGAATAAAACCTACCATGGCCAATCGCCCAATCCGCCCCCGGAGGTCAACCTCGCGCCGCCTTCCGCGAGGTCAGCGAAGTTGACGCAAGGCCAAGTCCAACAAGCGTTTGCTGGGATTTTTCGAAATTGGCCCGGTTGTGACGCTGGGCCCCCGTCGCTACGGTGATCCCACATAAGGGCGCGTTCGCATTGATCGGCGCGCCCCCTACTCGACTCGCGCAGCAGGAATGGGAAACGCCGGATGAGCGACGCGGAACGCAAGACCTTCACGGATGCGGAGGCCTTGGCCTTCCACCGCTACCCCCAGCCGGGGAAGCTGGCGGTGACCCCGACCAAGCCGATGGCGACCCAGCGCGACCTGTCGCTGGCCTATTCGCCCGGCGTCGCGGTTCCCGTCCACGCCATCGCCGCCGACCCGGACATGGCCTACGAATACACCTCGAAGGGTAACATGGTCGCCGTGATCTCGAACGGCACCGCCATTCTTGGTTTGGGTGATCTCGGCGCGCTGGCCTCCAAGCCGGTGATGGAAGGCAAGGCCGTCCTGTTCAAGCGCTTCGGCGACGTCGACTCCATCGACATCCTGGTCAATTCCAAGGATCCCGACGAGATCATCACGGTGGTCAAGAATATCGGGATCACCTTCGGCGGCATCAATCTCGAGGACATCAAGAGCCCCGAGTGCTTCCGCATCGAGACCGAGCTGCAGGAGCTGCTCGACATCCCGGTTTTCCACGACGACCAGCACGGCACGGCGATCATCTGCGCCGCCGGCCTGATCAACGCCTGCCACATCACCGGCAAGAAGATCGAGGACGTCAAGGTCGTGCTGAACGGTCCGGGCGCGGCGGGCATCGCCTCGCTGGAGCTGATCAAGGCCATGGGCGTCCATCCCGAGAACGTCATCGCCGTCGACAGCAAGGGCGTCCTCTACCAGGGCCGCACCGAGGGCATGAACCAGTGGAAGAGCGCCCACGCGGTCAAGACCGACAAGCGCACCCTGGCCGAGGCGGTGGCCGGCGCCGACGTGCTGCTGGGCCTGTCCGCCAAGGGCGCCTTCACGCCCGAGATGATCGCCTCGATGGCCCCCAACCCGGTGATCTTCGCCATGGCCAATCCGGATCCGGAGATCACCCCGGAAGAGGTGCACAAGGTCCGCAAGGACGCGATCATGGGCACCGGCCGGTCGGACTATCCCAACCAGGTCAACAACGTCCTGGGCTTCCCCTACATCTTCCGTGGCGCGCTGGACGTGCGGGCTCGCCGCGTCAATCACGAGATGAAGATCGCCTGCGCCCAGGCCCTGGCCATGCTGGCCCGTGAGGACGTGCCGGACGAGGTCGCCGCCGCCTATCACGGCCGCCAGCTGAAGTTCGGCCCCAACTACATCATCCCTTCGGCCTTCGACCCGCGCCTGATCTGGTACGTGCCGCCGTTCGTGGCCCAGGCGGCCATGGACACCGGCGTGGCCCGCCGGCCGATCGCCGACATGGACGCCTATCGCGCCAGCCTGGCCCAGCGCCTGGATCCGACCGCGGGCTTCCTGCAGAAGATCTCGAACTCGGTCCTGGCCAATCCCAAGCGCATCGTGTTCGCCGAGGGCGAGGACCCCAGCGTCATCCGCGCCGCCTACGCCTACCAGACCGGCGGCTACGGCAAGGCCATCCTGTGCGGCCGCGAGAACCTGGTGCACGAGAACATGCGCCTGGTCGGCCTCGACCCCGACGTGGCTGGGCTCGAGATCGTCAACGCCCGTCTGTCCGACCGCAATCCGGACTATGTCGACGCGCTGTACCATCGGCTCCAGCGCCAGGGTTACCTGAAGCGCGACGTCCAGCGGCTGATCAACCAGGACCGCAACAGCTTCGCCGCCTCGATGGTCACCCTGGGCGAGGCCGACGGCATGGTCACCGGCGTCACCCGCAGCTTCGACCAAGCCCTGGAAGAGGTGCTGCGCGTCGTCGACCCCGCGCCAGGCGGCCGGATCATGGGCATGAGCGTGGTGCTGGCCAAGGGGCGGACGATCTTCATCGCCGACACCAACGTCACCGAGCTGCCCGAGGCCGACGAGCTGGTCGAGATCGCCTGCGAGGCGGCCCGCGCCGTCACCCGCCTGGGCTTCAAGCCGCGCGTGGCCTTCATGAGCTATTCGACCTTCGGCAACCCGATGGGCCTGCGCTCGGAAAAGGTCCGCGAGGCGGTGGCCATGCTCGACGAGACGGATGTCGAGTTCGAGTACGAGGGCGAGATGCCGCCGGAACTGGCCCTGGACCCGGAAAAGCGCGCCAACTACCCGTTCATGCGCCTGACCGACAGCGCCAACATCCTAATCATGCCGGCCATCCACTCGGCCTCGATCGCCACCAAGCTGGTCCAGTCGCTGGGCGGCGCCACCGTGATCGGGCCGGTGCTGCTGGGCCTCAGCAAATCGATCCAGATCGCGCCGCTGTCGGCCTCGGTGTCGAAGATCCTGAACATGGCGATGATGGCGGCCTACGACCAGCCGGTGGACGAGGCGGCGGAGTAAGCTTCACCACAACCTCCGCGACGGGTCGCCGCACGGCCTTCATCCGGCGGCGCGGCCTCCCATCTTGGTCCTGTCGGCAGCAGTAGGCCGACGCGTAAGCCCTCCGGCCGGCGTCATCCCCTTGCGGCGCCGGCCGGCCCTTACGCCTTGTCCCGCTTGCCCTGCGGATAGATCGTCTCGCCGCGTTCCAGCATGGCGACGAAGTCGGCGACCTTCTTTTTCCGGCCTGTCTCGGTCTTCATGTTGTGGACTCGGAACGCCAGCGAGAAGCGGTTCTGGGCCGACAGGGTCGCCAGCATCGCCTTGGCTGCCGGGCTGGCGTCGATCGCCGCCTGGAGATCGTCGGGGATCTTCATGTCCTGGCCATAGGCGCGGGCCCAGCGGCCGTCGGCCTTGGCGGCCTCGACCTCGCGCAGACCGTGCTCGGTCATCCGACCCTCCGCGATCAGCCGCGCGACATTGTCGACATTGATCTGACTCCAGATGCTCTTCTTGCCGCGCGGCGTGTAGCGCTGTAGGAAGCTCTTGTCGTCGAAGCCCTTGCGGACCCCGTCGATCCAGCCCCAGCACAGCACCACCTCGATCGCCTGCTTGGCGTTGATCGACGGCAGGCCCGAGCCGATCTTGTGGATCTTGATCCACACTTCCGGCTGTTTGTCGTGGTTCTGACCCAGCCAGGCATAGAAGGCGTCGGCGTCGACGAATTCCTGGACGTGATCGGGGTCGACCTTGATCGGGGCCATGGGAGTCCTGGGCGAAATGCTGCTTTGTTTTTCCGAACAAAGGCAGGCGGGATCAATGCGCATTCTCCCTCTCATCCGAAATCCCTCTCTCWYRGAGAGAGGGATTCACGGGAATTGAAGCGCCTGTATCCCCGGCGTTCACGAGATCGAAGTCAGCGAAATCAACCGCTTCTCACTTTTACAGCCTTCTGAATGATCCGCGTTGA
>NZ_LMDF01000009.1:186872-187085 GCF_001425745.1 Caulobacter sp. Root343
ACGGGAATTGAAGCGCCTGTATCCCCGGCGTTCACGAGATCGAAGTCAGCGAAATCAACCGCTTCTCACTTTTACAGCCTTCTGAATGATCCGCGTTGAATCCCGCCGCACAATCATCGCTGTCCCCGTCGCAAGGGGAGGGCGCTTGGATCCGGCCCGAAGCGGCGATGGGGATAGGTTGAGCGGGGCCGCTGGCGGTTCCCGGCGGCCTCG
>NZ_LMDF01000009.1:187146-187391 GCF_001425745.1 Caulobacter sp. Root343
CCGGCCCGAAGCGGCGATGGGGATAGGTTGAGCGGGGCCGCTGGCGGTTCCCGGCGGCCTCGTCAGGTCGCACGGCTTACTCTTTAGGAGCGCGTGCGAGTGACGGGATCGTCCGGGACCAAATCGTCAACGGAGCGACAGGGCGGTGATCGTACAAGCCGCCTATCGTGGATCGCCGAGCTGGAGACGGAATAGCCGATCCAGTTGGTCCACGCCCGTCCGGGGGTAGCGGAGGCCCGAGCAGA
>NZ_LMDF01000009.1:187421-187743 GCF_001425745.1 Caulobacter sp. Root343
GGAATAGCCGATCCAGTTGGTCCACGCCCGTCCGGGGGTAGCGGAGGCCCGAGCAGACAACGCTCACGCCCGCCGTCCTCACGGCAAAGAACAGCCTGGCGGAGCGGACAAGCGAGCCGAAACACACAAACCACTACGGTCTCCGGGTTCGCCCGGCCGCTCCGTCGCCTCCCCACCTAACTTCAGCGGATCGCCGCGTGAAGCCGATGTCACTTGCCCCCACCTGGCCGCTTCGCGGCCGTCCGCCCCCGGAGGGGGCGGAAGGATCGTGCGGCTCCTTCTTCCCCCTCCGGGGGAGGAGCGCCGTAGGCGCGGAGGGGGC
>NZ_LMDF01000010.1 GCF_001425745.1 Caulobacter sp. Root343
TGCGCCCAAGGAACCCATCGAACTTCTGATGGAACACGTCGGCGTTGAAGGTCAGCCGGCGGTCGAACATTTGGGTTTTGATGCCAAGCTCGATCGCGTCCGAGCGCTCCGGACGGGTAAGGATCAGGCTGGTGACAGGCGGTGCCCCGACCGCGGCCGTTCCATCGCGGTAGGAACGGCCATACGAAGCATAGGCCGTCACGTCCGAGTTGAACTCGTAGGTGAGGCTCGCCCCCCCGGTCAGAGGCTTGCGCGTGCGATTGCCCAGCTTGGGATCGATGGTGTTGGTCGGACCGTCCTTGAAGCCCGGGATGAAGAAGGCTGGCAAGCCTGCGGAGGTGACAGTCTGAGTGCTGTACTGCTCGCTATCGATCTTGGCATAGCGGGCGGCAACTTCCAGGCGCAGTTTTTCGGTGAACTGGAAGCTGCTGCTGGCCGCCACCGCCAAGGTCTTGGTCTTGCCGCCGACCGTGAGATCCAGGTCGATCGGCAAGTAGAGTCCATAGCTGTACGGGAAGGGCGTGGCCGGCGCGGCGTTGGCGAAGAAGACCGGCGAGCCCTGGAGCACGCGGGTGTCGCCGCTGCCCTTGTTGGCGAAGACGGTGACACTGTAGTTCCAGAATTGCCGGCCCTTGGAGGCCAGGCGCAGTTCACCGGTGTCGTTCTTCACGGGCGAGATGGCGATCTGCCCCAAAACCAGTCCAGGAACCGTATTGGCCGTGTCGTTGTCGCCCCGTTGGTCCAGCTTCGTGTTCTGGTGGCCGCCAACGAAAGATAGCGTGTGCTCGCCAAGATCCCATTCGGCGGACAGCGTCAGGATCTTGGTGCGGTTCTTGTAGAGTCTTTGGCCGTCGGTCACGGCGATACGATCGTAGCGATCGGCGGCGGGTCCGCTGCGGGCCGGTTCAAACAGGCTTGGCTGCGCGCCGGCGCCGATCACCTGCATGTATTGCAGGTTTCTCGCGTTCAGGTCCTGGTAGGTCAGGTCGGCGCGGAAATTGTCGGTGGGCGCGAACGCCAGCGAGATCCGGCCACTCTTGGTCTTGCTGTAGGAGTGATCACCGCGCGTGACGTTGGTCACCTGGTTAAGTTCATTGCGATCGCTGAGCAGAGACGCGCGGAGCGCCAGCTTGCCAGGGATCAGCGGAACAGACACCGCACCTTGCAGGTTGACGGCGTCGCGATCGGTGCCCATCGCCTGGACATAGCCGGTGACACGGTCAAGGTCGGCGCGACGCGTGCGCAGCGTGATCGCGCCGGCAGGGGCCGTGCGCCCACGCAGAGCGCCTTGAGGACCACGCAGGACCTCGATCTGTTCCAGGTCATACATGGCCGTGAACATCGACTGGGCGTCGCTCGGGACCTCGTTGAAATAGAAGTCGACGGCCGGCGAGGTGCCCTGATCAGGGTCGAAAGCGATGCCGCGCAAGGTGGCGGTATTGTTGCGGCCGCCGGTGTTGGTCAAGGCCAGACCGGGCGACAGTTGCTGCACATCCTTGACGTCGGTGAGGTTGAGCTTCTGGAGCGTCTCACCGCTCGCGACATCCACCGACATCGGCACGTCCTGCAATCGCCGCGCGCTGCGCGTCGCAGTGACGATCACTTCGGCCACCACATCTTGGTTGGCCGCTGGCGCGTTGCTGCCCGCAGCCTGTTGCGCCAGAGCCGGCGTCAGAGGCGCCAACGACATGAATGCGGCGCTCGTCAGGAGCGCACCACGCAGAATCCGGGTCATGAAAGTCCCTCCCTACCCCAATTATATTATTAGTACGTCACTGTACTATATCTTGCCGTGGCAAGGCTGAGTCAAGTCGCGAACAGCGAGCTTGGCGCGACCTTCATCGTGTATGTTGCCGTCGCGCCACGCTGGGCGCGTCGCAGCCGGATGGCGCTTGTTAGGCCCCGGCTTCTAGCTCCAGGCTGGCCCCCGCGCCGGCATAGGCCGAGGGCGCTATCCAAACGTCGTAGACGCCGCTATCGGCCTTATTGACCAGGTCCTGGTGGATGAAGGCCAGATCCGTCGACGTCACCTCGAACTCCACGATCGCGCTTTCCCCAGGCGCAAGATCCAATAGTCGAATGTTCTTGAGGACGCGGACAGGCTGCACCGGATTGGCGGCCCGGGCATGCACGTAGAGCTGCGCAACCTCTCGCTGCGCGCGCGCGCCCTGATTGGTGATCTGGGCGCGCACCTTCACCGACCCACGCTTCGAGAGTCGAGGAGCACTGAGTTCGGTCGATCCATAACTGACGTTGGAATAGCCAAGGCCGTGGCCAAACGGGTAGAGCGCCCGATTGGAGACTTCGCGATAGCGCGTCCGGGAACCCGCCGGGCCGGAACCTTCCGGCCGCCCACTGGAACGGTGATTGTAGAAGAAGGGCTGCTGACCGGAGCGTTGCGGGAAACTGATCGGCAGCCGGCCTTGCGGCGCGTGGTCGCCGAAAACAACATCGGCGATGGCGTTGCCAGATTCCGAACCCAGGAACCAGGTGCACATGATGGCCTGCGCGTTCGCCACGGCTCCGGAGAGCTCCAGCGCGCGACCATGTTTGAGCAGGACGACCATCGGCTTGCCAAGCGCTGCGATCGCCTCGACCAGATCTTGCTGGGCCCGCGGAATGGAGAGATCGACGCGCGAGGCCCCCTCCCCCGACATGATCGCGGTCTCGCCAATATAGAGGACGGCGACGTCCGAAGCCTTGGCCGCGGCGACGGCGGCCTCGATGCCACCCGGTATGGCCTTCTCCACGCCGCAACCTTGAACGACCGACAAGGAGGCGGACGCATCGAGCGCGGCCCGGAACCCCTCCTCCAACGTCACAGCGGACTTGAAATCGGGGAAGACCATCCACGGTCCGAGCGCGTTGGACCGGTCGGTGACGAACGGCCCCAGTAGAGCAATCGACGTGCCGGTCTTTGGGAGCGGCAGAAGACCATTGTCGTTCTTGAGCAGAACGAGCGATTTGCGCGCGCTCTCGCGCGCCAACGCCACGCTATCAGGCTTGCGAATATCCGTGGTCAAGCGCTCCGGATCCAGCGATCGGTAGGGGTTTTCAAACAGACCCAACGCCTTCTTGACCCGCAGCACTCGCCTGACGGCCTCGTCGAGTACGCGCATCGAAAGTCGGCCGCCTTGGACGAGGCCGGGAATATGCTTCAGGTACAGCCCACCATGGATCGATAGATCGCAACCCGCCGTAATGGCCTTGAGCACCGCGTCGGCTTCGTCCACCGCAAAGCCGTGCGCGACCAATTCCTTCTCCGACCCGAAGTCGGTCACCACGACACCCTTGAAATCCCACTCACCGCGCAGGATGTCCGTCAGGAGATGATGGTTGCCGGTGGACGGCACGCCCGCCACGTCATTGAAACTGGCCATGGTCGAAAGCGCGCCGGCGGCGAACGCGGCGCGGAACGGCGGCAAATGGGTTTCGCGTAGCGTGGTCTCTGGAATATCGGCCGAGGCATAGTCCAAGCCCGCCTGCACCGCGCCATAGCCGGCGAAGTGCTTGGGACAGGCCAAGAGCACATCGGGTCGGCGCAGATCTTCGCCCTGGAACCCTTTCACGCGAGCTTGGGCGATGTGAGCGCCAAGCCAAGGATCTTCTCCCGCCGCCTCCACCACGCGTCCCCACCTCTGGTCGCGAGCCACGTCGACAGACGGCGCGAACGTCCAGTGAAGCCCGAAGGCCGTGGCCTCGAGCGCCGTCGCGCGCGCCGTGCGCGCGCAGAGGTCTGCGTCGAAACTCGCAGCCTCGCCCAGAGGCACCGGGAACGCGGTTTTGAGGCCGTGAATGATGTCGGCGGCAAAGACGAGGGGAATGCCCAATCGCGACTTTTCCACCGCGATCGTCTGCATGGTCCTACCCAAGCGGACATCGTCGCCGTTAAAGAGCCCTGTCAGGCGACCCTTGCGTATGTCCTCGAGCACTACTTGCAGCGCAGGTTCCGGACCCGTCTGCGGATTGACGAGTCGACCCATGCCCTGAGCGCCGGACATGGTCAGTTGCCCAGCCTTCTCCTCCACCGTCATCTTGCCGATGAGGGCTTCGATAAAGGGATCGGGCGCCCAGCGAACACGCGCGGCGAGGGCCGGCTGCGCGGCGGCCAAGGCGGCCAGACAGGCCCCGCTTTTCAGAAAGCGCCGGCGCGCCGGATTGATTTGGCTTCGCAGCGACTGGCTCACGACCGGGCGTCTTTCTAAAAGCTGTCGGCCAAGCAACGGCGCTGGCCGTCGCATGAAAGCCTGACGTTAGACGAGGGTTCTAGACCGCTTGGTCTCGATAGCGGCGACAGGGGCGCCCGCATGCGGGCGCCCCAGAAAGACTTACTTGCCTTGGGCCTTGAAGTCCGCGTTGATGGCCGCGAGCTTGGCGTCCGTGATGACGTCGGGCGAATAGCTCTGAATGGCCACCAGGGTCATGCCCCGCGCCATGTCCACCTGGTCGCTCGCCACGACGTCGGGCAGATGCTTGGCCAGGATCGCCTTTGCCGCCGGGTTGTCCAGAATGTCGCCGATCGGCGTGTCTTCCGAGCTCATCGACTTCAGGGCAGCGATCTGCGCCGCCGTCGGCGCAACGGCGGCCGCCGCGGCGGGCTTGGCCGCGGGCGCGGCCGATTGAGCATGAGCGGCCGAAGCCAGGACCATCGCAGCGGCCGCAAGCACAACAATACGCATTCGTTTCCTCCAAAATGCCTTAGCCAACAATAGTACAATATCGTTCTATTGCAATCTCATTCGCGCCTTCGCGACCTCTTGTCACGCACTTTCGTTTCCGGCGATCTCCGACAGCTTGCTTGGCCGCCCCACCCTAGTTGGCCTCAACGAAAACGGGCTGAGGTAGACCCACAACCTCACCTGATGACACCGTGAAGATCAGAGCGATGCGAACATCATCCCTACCCGCGGGCAACTCGACCGTGACCGCGCCAGTGGCGGGTTGAGCCTTGGAGGCGACAAGCCGCTTGTCGGCGAGCAAGTCACACCGCCCCGCGACGCCAGTGAAGATCAGGCGCACGCCTGACGCCTTCATAGCCGGACTGAGAACGACGTGCGCCGTGACCATCACAAACCCAGAAGAGGGCGAGGGTTCGGGCGCCTCTCCCGCGGTCACGAGCCCCCAACTGTTCATGTCGTTCGCGGCGACCTCTTCGTCGCCGCCGGGGCGCTCGGCAAAGACTGGAGATCGTCTCCACGCCTGAACCGTGAAGCGGCGGGACGCCGGCGGCGATGCGGGGATCGATCTTGCGACCAGCACCAGCGTCAATGGCCGCGCAGGCGCCAAGGTTGAGCTCTGCGCCGACAGGCGCAGAGCCCCCTGGTCGCGAGCCCGGGTCTGCACGATCACTTGCGCCCGCCCATTGAACAGACGCACTTCTCCCCCCTTCGACGGGGCAAGTGACGTTGGGTCCCCGTTGCCGAGCCCGATGATCCGGCCGCTGACGACGCCTAATGACACCAGGTCATTGGCGCTGGGCGCAGGCCGGCCCTTGGCGTCCAGGGCCTCGATCGTGACCGGCTGGCAGTCAACGCCATCGGCGTACATTCGCGAACGGTCCGGCGTGAGCCGCAAACGCACGGCGGGTCCCGTGGTTTCGACCTGGTCACGCGCCACGATCCGCCCATTGGACCACCCCCGAGCCTCCAGCCGGCCAGGGGCGTATGGGACTTCGAACGTCACCATGTCGAAGGGATCCGCCTTCGCGTCGCCGACGCTCTTTCCGTTCAAGAAGAGCTGAACCCGTTCGACATTGGTGGCGATCATGACCTTGATCGGCTCCCCTTCCTGCCCCGGCCAGGTCCAGTGCGGCAGAATGTCGAGGAGCGGGCGATCCTTCACCCACATGGCGCGGCGCAGGTAGAAGGCGGACTTGGGGAAGCCGCAAAGGTCCATCGCGCCAAAATAGCTCGAATTGGCCGGCCAGCGATGGGGGGTCGGCTCGCCGTGATAGTCAAAGCCGGTCCACCCGAAACCGCCAGCCATGAAGGGACGCGTTTCGATCATTTTCCACGCTTCGCGATGGGTGGCGCCCCAACCTGCGCGCTGGGTGTCATCGCTTGAGGCCACCATCGCCTTGCGATCACTGATCCAGGCGCCCCGCGTGATGAACGCGCTCGTATCCTCCGAACTCAGCATGGGCTTGTCCGGATTGGCCCGGTGATAGCGATCGTATTCCCTGTGCTGGTAATTGAAACCAACCACATCGACGGCCTGGGCGACGTTGACGGGAGCCATTTGGCCAGCGCTCATCGCGGCGGTGACCGGACGCGTGTCGTCCAACCGCTTAACGGCATCGACAACGCGGCGGGCCATCTCGAAGCCGATCGGTGTGGACTGGGTCGGCTCTTCGTTGAAGATCGACCAAAGGATCACACAAGGCCGATTGCGGTCGCGCCGGATCAGCCAATCGAGTTGTTCGGTATAGTCGGGGGAGACGCTGAAGTTTCGGTTCTCGTCCATGACGAGCATGCCCAGCCGGTCGCAGGCGTCGAGCAAAGCGACGTCCGGCGCTCCGTGCGAACAGCGGATCGCATTGCACCCCATCGCCTTCAACTGCTTCACCCGCCATTCGACGAGCGCCGGGGGCACCGCCACGCCGACGCCGGCGTGGTCTTGATGGATACACATCCCTTTGAGTTTGACGTGCTGGCCGTTCAGGAAGAACCCTCGTGTGGCGTCGAAGGCGATAGACCGAAACCCACACGGCGTCAGCCGCTCGTCGATCACGACGCCGTCGCGAAGCACTCGCGTACGGGTCGCGTAAAGATAGGGGTCCTCAACAGACCAAAGCCGCGGCGCGGCGATCTCAAGTGGAACCGAAACGGTCGGTCTTTCGAAGGCGGCGATCCGCGCGGCCCCGACGCCGGCGACCACGACCCTGCCCTCGCGATCGAGCAATTCCGTATGGACCTCGACCTTCACGGGCGCGGCCTCAACCGAGTAGAGCGACACCTCCACCGGCAGGCGCCAGCGGCCGTCGACGAGGCGAGGATTGGCGTGGACACCGTCTGTAACGATGCTGACCGGGCCACGTTCTATGAGCCAGACATCGCGGTAGATCCCCGCGCCCTCGTACCACCACCCCTCAAGCGCGTCGGCATCGACCCTTACGACCAAAATATTGGCGGCCGCGCCGAACCGCGCCATGGCCGTCACGTCGATGAGAACTGAATTGTAGCCGGACCAATTGTGCGCCACGACGTTTCCGTTGAACCAGATCGTGGCGTTCGTAGCGACCGCGCCAAACTGAAGTTCGAAATACCGTCCGCGCTTGTCTGCATCCAGAACGATGGATCGTCGGTACCAGCCATACCCCCGCTTGCGGTAGCCTTGAGCCATGTTCTCGGCCGGATCTGGAGGTGTCTCGATCGCCCAATCATGCGGCAGATCGAGCTCGCGCCACTGACTGTCGTCATAGCTAATGGCGGCGGCGCCACGCGCGCCGCCCGCCTTGGCGCTGCTATATGAACCGGCATGGTCGAGCAGTTTGGGCGGGACAATATCGCCCAGATGAAACCTCCAGCCCGCGTTCAGAGACAGGGCGCCTCTTTCTGGAGGCACGATAACCGCCTCGCTCAACTCGCCGCCGGACGCAAAGACGCTCCCTGCGACGGCGCCCTGGACGCCGGACGGCAGCGCTGTGCTGGCCATGGCCGTGGCGAAGAGTTGCAGGACACGTCGACGCTGAATGTCGCCCAAGCCTTGGTCGTGGTCTGACATCCGCGCTCTCCCTGGAAGACACTGCCGTTCGCGATCCGACGGCGTTCAGATGCATCTAGGCCAAGCGGCTAAATAGTTCAATATCGTATCATTTTTGATGACGGGCCGCGAAAGCGGCTTTTGGTCGGCTTGCCTGCGGCCGACCGGGCTCGCCGCGGGCAAACTGTGCAAGGGACCTTGACCCAGGATAATAATAGTACAAAATCGTCCTAATAACGATCTTTGCCCTCGCGACGGCTATCGAGCCGGGGGGCATGGCTTTGTACGGGAGGAAGGGCTTTGATGGACGACAAGACCTTTATGACGCGCCGCCGATTCACCGCGACCGGCGCGGCGCTCGGCGCGGGAGCGCTGGCCACACCGGCCCTTGCCCGCCTCGCGACCGAGCAGGTCGAGATCGACCTGAGGAAAGATGTCGGTCCTCTAACGCACGTTTGGTCGCGCAGCGTCGGGTCAGACCGCGCGGCGATCACGCTCCGCGAGTCCTGGCGCAAGGATTTGGATCGGGCCAAGGCCGAAATGGGCGTGGAGCGTGTACGTTTCCACGGCATTTTCGCCGACGAGCTTGGGAGCGGGACGAATTTTCAGAACGTCAACGCGGTCTATGACGGTCTTCTGGAACGGGGCGTGCAACCGTTCGTCGAACTAGGCTTCATGCCCAAGCGGTTTGCGAGCGGAACCAAGGAGTTCGGTTTCTACCGCGCAAACGTCTCGCCTCCTAAATCCCTGGATGCGTGGGCGGAGTACATCAGCAAGTTCGTTCGCCACCTCGTCGCACGCTATGGCGCAGCCGAGGTGCGCCAGTGGTATTTCGAGGTCTGGAACGAGCCCAACCTGCAGGATTGGTTCTGGAGCGGCACCCAGGAAGAGTATTTTGCGCTCTACAAGGCCACGGCTAAGGCCGTAAAAGACGTTGATCCACTGATCAAGGTTGGCGGCCCCGCCACCTCCGCAGTGCAGTGGCTTCCCCAATTCCTCGGCTATTGCGCCCAGAACAACGCGCCGGTCGATTTCGTCTCGACCCACATCTATCCTGGAGACGATCAGGCGGTCGTCTTTGGTCAAGCCAACAAATTCAAGCAGCACGATGTCGTATTCCAGGCTGTTGCACTGGCTCGGGCCCAGATCGACGCGACCCCGTTCAAGGGCGCCGAGCTCTGGTTGGACGAATGGTCCTCCGATAGCCCGGCCATGATCGCTCACACGATCATGAACAGCCTGCCCTACTGCCAGGGCATGAGCCAATGGCAGCTCAGCGGGACCTACGAGGAAAACCTGGTCGAAGCCTGGATCTTCAAGAAGGGGCAGAACGGCTGGGGCATCCTCGCGAAGGGCAACATCGCCAAGCCCGAGTTCAACACCTACAAACTGCTCCACCGGCTCGGCGACCGACGGCTGGCCGCCAAAGGCCCCGCCCTTGCATCGACCAAGGGCAAGGCCGTTTCCGCGCTCGTCTGGAACCTGGCGGACGTCCAACAGGCGCCCGGCATCCCCGGCGCGAGCAGCGAGCGCAGGGTCGTCGGCGAGCCCAAGGCCATCTCGGTCCGCTTCCTGGGCGCAAAGAAGGGACAGAGGGTCCGCGTCAGCTATGTCGACCAGGAGCGGGGCTCTCCCTATCCCGAATGGCGCTCGCTCGGCTCGCCGCAGTATCCCACCCGCGAACAGATGGCGCTGATCAAGAAAGCGGCGGAACTCGCCCCGCCGGAGGTGCATGCCCTCGACACCTCGGGCCAACTGACCCTCCAACTGCCCGCCGAAGGCGTGGCGCTGATCGAGCTCGCCTGATTGGCGCGAGTTAAAGCGGGCGCCGTTTGGCCGAACTTCCCGAACAGGGACCCCTTCCAGGTCCTTGTTCGGTTCACAGGAAGACGATCGATCGCGCGCCCGCCAACACGAGCGCTTACCCACACCGCATTTTTCGTGCGGCTCTCTAGTCATATCTTAGACGCGCGCTCCGTATTGGCGCGCTCGCAAGGACAGTCGCGATGACGAGCGGACGTTCGATCTGGTTACTTGGCGCCGCTGGCGTGGCCCTACTTGGCGCGACAGCACCGGCGGCCGCGAGTGAAACCCTGGAAAAGGTCTTTGCTTCACCGCCGGCCCAGGCGCGACCGTTCGCACGTTGGTGGTGGCCGGGTGGAGCCGTCTCCGACCCCGAGCTGGCGCGCGAAATCGCCATCATGGCGAAAGCGGGATTTGGCGGCGTCGAAATCCAGGCCTTCAATCCAGGCATTCCCGACCAGACCGCTGACGAGCGCAAGCGCGTCAATGACTATGCCAACCCCGCCTTTTTCGGTCACGTTCGGGCAGCGTCACAAGCCGCCGCCCGCGAAGGCCTGAAACTCGACTACACCTTTGGCTCAGCCTGGCCCTCTGGCGGCGGGTTCGCCGTGACGCCTGAACTCGCGCTCGTCGAACTCACCATGGCGACGACACAGATTGACGGCCCGCCGAAAGGCCCGTTGCAAGTGAAGGTTCCCAAGCGCAGCCGGAAGCTCGGAGTGCTGGGGTCCCTCGATGCGCGCACCAAAGACCCTCGTGCGGCCGGCTGGCGCGAGCGGCTGGATGCGCGGGAAAAGCTCGTCGCGGTCATCGCCGTGCCTGGCGACGGTCCCGATCTAGTCGCCGCGCCGCAAGGCGGTTTCAGGCTCTTCCCGTGGCAGGACGTCAAGGCCTCCGGCACGCTCGACATGGCGCGCGCCGTCGTGTTGACCGACAAGCTCTCGGCCGACGGTGTCCTCGATTGGACGCCGCCTGCGGGACGGTGGCAGATCTTCGTGTTCAAGCAATACGCGGTTGATAGCGGGGTGATGGCGGGCGTCGGCGAGGGGCCGCAGTTGGTGCTCGACCACTATCGCAAGGCCGCCTTCGAGGCTCATGCCAGTCGCGTTGGCGCGCCTCTGGTGGAAGGCCCGCTGGCGGCGGGCCCGAACCTGAATGCCACCTTCGTCGATAGTCTCGAACTCATGCAGGATCTGCCCTGGACGGACGCGTTCCTGGCTGAATTCAAGCAACGGCGTGGTTACGATCTAACCCCGTATCTGCCCCTGGTGCTGCAACCTGGCTGGGTTCAGGCCTGGGATCAGCATTACTCGCCTCCCTATTTCAACGACGACGCGCTTGGTGAGCGCGTTCGCGCTGACTATCGCCGAACGCTCTCTGATCTGCAGTTGGAGAACTTCTGGCAGCCGTTCGTCGCTTGGAACCATGCTCGAGGATTGCGCGCGCGCATCCAGGCGCACGGCGCGGGCGTCGATGTGCTGAAGGCATATGGCCTGGCCGACATCCCCGAGACAGAGGATCTGGACGGCGACGGCAACCCTGTGTTCCTACGCATGGCGCGCTCGGCGGCCGACCTCTATGGACGCAACCTAGTGAGCGCCGAGAGCTTCGTCTTCCCGGCCGAACCCTACGATGTGACCCCGGAGCGGATCCGCCAACGGGCCGACAAGCTCTTTGCCAGCGGCGTCAACCGGATCGTCTATCACGGCTATCCATATGTCGTTCGGGCCAATCAGCGCCCCGGATGGCACCCCTTCGCTCCCAGCGGCTTTGGCCCGGGGTTCAGCTTACCCTTCAACGAGCTCAACCCGATCTTCGCCGCAGCGCCACAACTGAATGCCTACATCGCGCGAACGCAGGCGGTCCTGCAGCAAGGCCGCAATGTCGTTCCAGTGGCGCTCTATCTCGGCGACGTTGGTTACTTCCACGGGCTGGAGCCCCAAAGCCGAAACAAGGAAGGTCTAGAGACCCGCTTGCTGGCGGCTGGCTTTGACAACGATCGGATCAATCCTGACGCGTTGTCCGATGCTCGCGTCATCGATGGTGACTTGGTCACCCGCGGAGGCGGCCGATACCAGGTCTTGGTCATGCCGCCGCGAAATGCGCTCGATGCGGCGACCGCGCAAACGATCGCGCGACTCTCTTCTCAAGGTCTCAAGGTCGTGTTCGTGGATGTCCTTCCGAGCCGGCACGACGGGCTCGAGGATGCCGAGAAGAAGGACCGACAGGTCGTCGAAGCCGTCGCCATGGCTCAATCACATGGGGCTCAACGCGTCTCGACCACCGATCTTCCGTCGGCGCTCTTGGCCCGCAATATAGCGCCCAATCTCAACTTTGAGGGGCCGGGCGCACTGTTTGTCGAACGTGCGACGGGGAAGCGGCGCAGCTACTTCCTGCACAACACCGAGGCCATGGCGCGTTCGATCACCTTCACCACCTCGGCCAAGGGCCGAGCGGAAATTTGGGATGCATGGACAGGCGCGCGCATGCCAATCAACAGCCTGGCGATCCCAAATGGATCGCGGGTCAAGCTTGACCTTCCCGCCGGCGGCTCCGCCTTGGTGGTGTTCGACCCGTCCAAGCCGGCGGCAAAGGCCGCGTCGCAGCGAACCGATCAGGTGAAGCTCGAACTTCCCGGTCAAGGTTGGAAGCTCACGGCAGACGGCTACGGCCTAAAGGGCGCCGCCGTCTCTTGGAGCAGCCAGGACATCGCGCTTGGCGACTGGAGCGGCGTGGAGGCTCTCTCCCGCTTTTCTGGCCAAGCGACCTATACGCGCACCCTGAGATTGGACACCAAGCCCAAGGGCGAGCATTGGCTTGACCTGGGCCAGGTGCATGACATGGCCACGGTTCGTATCAACGGAATGTCGTTCGCACCCCTGATCGGCCCGTACCGCGTGAAGATTGGCAAGGCCCTCAAGGCTGGCGACAATCTGATCGAGATCACGGTCCGCAATACGCCCAACAACGCCATGGTCGAGCCTGCCAATCCAGCTCGCAAGCATGTGCGCCCTCAACCTGCCGGGCTGATCGGACCCGTGCGCCTGTTGGGTCGATGACCCCGGGTGCTGGTTTTGGCGGGGCGCTCCCAATCGTGGAAGCGCCCGCTGCCGACGCCGCGGGTGAGCCACACCCCTGATTCCGCCACGCTTGACTAGCGGGTTAAGCCACAGGGTCGCGAACCGCTCGCGTGGCGAACTTGGCCGCCGCGCGCCCGGCCCGACGGCCGGAGAAAACACAGTCGGCCATGGCCAGCCCGCTGACGTACAGGTTCGAGCAAACACCGACCGCAGTCCGCCCAGCGGCGAAGAGCCCCGCCACCGGCGCGCCGCTCGGCGCTAGGACCTGACCGCTGGTTTCATCGACCGCCAGTCCGCCAAGCGTCAGCGTCGGCAGCGGCGCCAAAGGCGCGTCGATCGACATGTCCAATGCGTAGTATGGCCCCCGCTCCAGCGGTGCTGCATCCGCCCCGCGCTTACCGAAAGGATCGGCGCGCTCGCCACGTGCGACGGCCTGGTAGGCCTCCAGCGTCTTGCGCAGAACCTCAGGCGCGAAACCGCAACGGGCGGCAAGATCATCAAGAGACGCAGCTTTTCGCCGCCCCAGGGCCATGGCCAACAGGGCTGGATACTTCTGGAATGGCAGGACCCCGGCAACGGACAGATCTCGGCGGGCTTGGTCCATCAAGTTCTGGTCGAGGATCAGCCAAGCCTTGCCGTTCTGGCCGTCGCACATCGCCGCCCCGATGGCCGCGCCGTAAAGCGTTTCGTCGATGAACCGCTCGCCGGCTGCGTTGACGAGCGCGCCACGCGACCAGGCCGACGGCGGATTGATGAACCGCCAGGCGCTGACCCGGTCCAGACCACGGGTCGCTCCACCGGCGCCGACGCCCAAGGCCACCCCGGCCCCATCGTCGCCAGGCGCGCCCAGCGGCATGCCCTTTAGATAACCCGGCGCATGGCGTGCGATCAGTTCGCGATTGAAGATAAAGCCCCCCGCGCTCAGCACCACACCCCGGCGCGCACGGATCAACAGGGTCTCGCCGTGCCGCCCCTCGATCGCCGCCGCGCGCTTGGCCAGGCGCGCGCCATGGGCCGCAGCCAGACCCGCGCCCGGAAAAGTGCCCGGCAGGAAAGCAAGCCACTTCTGGCTGGCGGCCAGCAGCGCGCGATGGCGTCCCGCAAGGGGATGTTCAGGCGGAACCCGCACGACCTTGACGCCGACGACCGTGTTCTTGGCGTCGACCACAAGCGCGCGAACATCAGCGTGGTCCCAATCGACCACGCCGGCGCGGCGGGCGCTGTCGCGCAACGGATCGTAGATTCCCGCGCCGTAACCGTCGGCGCGCGGCGCCGCGGGCATGAACACCCGATGCCCGCGCGCGGCAGGCTTGGCGGCTGATGCATAGCGAGCGCTGAGAGAGCTGTCGGAATGGTAAAGGTAGTAGTCCGAAGGAGGATAGGATGTTTTGCCCGCATAGAGCCGGGCGTTGAACGGCACGCCATGACCTTCCAGCCAGCGTAGATCCTCCGCGCTCCCGGCACAGAACCGCGCCAGCGTGGCGTCCGATACGATCCCTTGGGTTTCGAGGCGCAAGTAGGCGATCATCGCTTCGACGGAATCGTCGACGCCCGCCGATTGCTGAATATGGGTGCCGCCGCCGGCATAAACGACGCCGCCGTTGACTCGGGTTGCTCCGCCACCGCCAAAGCGGTCGAGGGCGAGAACCGAGGCCCCCTCGGATCGCGCCTCCAACGCGGCGCAGACCCCGGCCCCGCCATAGCCGACGACCACCACATCGAAGGTCTCGTCCCAAGTTGCAGCCTGGTGGGTGTTGAGACGAACCGGGGGTTCGATACGCGCGGGCCAACCCGTCTTGGTCTGTTCAGGCATAGGTCAGGCTTCCAGCAGGGCGCGGGTTTCGGGCGTCAGGGCGGGCCTGGATTGGTCTCGAAGGAAGACAGCGCGGTTTTGGGCCAGGTTTTGGGTCATCTCCGGCTGCGTGGAGACCCAGAACTCCCCAGCGGCGATCTGCTCGAGGATCACCTTGCAGGCCGCGTCCAACTCCATGCCGTACGCGGCCATGGTCTGGCGCATGACCTCACGATGCTTGGAAGCAAGGTCCTCGCCCGACGGGGTGGCGTCGGCGAAGATCTGTGTCTTGACCATACCGGGGATCACCGAACTGACGTGGATCGGTTTCCCTTGCAGTTCCATCTCCAGATAGAGGCACTCGCTGAAGGCCTGCACCGCGTGCTTGGTCACCATGTACGCCGTCTGCAGGGGCATCTGCCCGAAGGCGCCCACGGAGGCGAGGTTGGCGATATAGGCCGGCTTCCCGGCCGCCAGCATGCGAGGCGCGAACGCTCGGACGCCGTGCACCACGCCGTGGATGTTGATGTCCAGAGTGCGGTCCCACTGCGCCGCGCTCAGTTCCCAGCTATTGCCGATCGTCTCGATACCGGCGTTGTTGATTAGCAGCCTCACGTCGCCGAAGCGTTCGTGCGTCGCCGCGGCCAGGCCGTCGAGCGCTTCGGGCCGGGAAACGTCAACGGCAAGCGCAAGCACCTCGGTTCCGCCGGCCCGGAGCGCCTCGGCGAGCCTATCGACGCGACCTTGGTCGATATCGGCCAGCACCAGCGCCATGCCCAGTTCCGCCGCCCGGCGGGCCAAGCCCTCTCCCAGTCCAGCGCCCGCGCCGGTGATCACCGCCACGCCACCCTCAAAGACCGAACGGTCCTGGCACATCGTCTTGTCCTCTTCGGTAAACATCAGGCTCGGGTCCATTGGCGGTCCAGCCAGGCGGCTGCCTCGTCCAGGGCGGCCTTTGCCTCATCGACCATCCCCATCCAGGACAGGAAGCCATGCACCATGCCCTTGCGGCGCGTCAGTCGCACCGCAACGCCGGCGGCTTCCAGGCGATGGGCGTAGTCCTCTCCATCATCGCGGCTGGGGTCCAGTTCCGCAGTGGCCACGAAGGCGGGCGGCAAACCCGCGTGTGAAGCGGCCGCGCGCGGCGAGGCATAGGGCTGGCCCGCGTCGGCGCCGGCCAGATAGAGGCTCCAGAAGTAATCCATGTCGTCTGACGTCAGGATCGGTCCGTCGCCGAACGCCGCCAACGACTCCGTCAACGGACCCGGGGCGCCGCCCGAGCCGTAGAACAGCAATTGCGCACGCAACGCCGGCCCGCCCGCATCGCGCGTCTTCAGCGCTAGGGTCGCGGCCAGCACGGCCCCGGCGCTCGTGCCCGCGAGCGCCAGACGCTCGGGATCGCCGCCATGGTCGCTAGCGTGTTTGGCCGCCCACGCGAGCGCGAGCACCGCATCGTCCAAGGCAGCCGGATACGGATGCTCAGGCGCGAGCCGATAATCGACCGAGACCACCAGGCTGCGGGTCGAGCGGCAGAAGGCGCGCGCGACGCCATCATCGCTGTCTAGGTCGCCCAGCAGGAAGCCACCGCCGTGGAAGAACATCAGCACGGGCGCTGGCGCCGTTACGCCGTCAGGTCGATAGAGGCGCAGCGCGAGCGTCGAGCCGTCGCATCGGGCGACGCTTAGATCCTTCACCTCGGCTAGCCCTTCTCCAGACTTGGGCGAAGCGGCGGCGAAGTCGCGCACCACGCCGCGCAGGACATCCAAGGGGATGACCCGCGCGCCTGGGTAGGGCGGCGCATGGGCCAGAAGCGCGGCGATCTGCGGATCCATCGTCATGATGTCGTTCTCCTGGTCGCGCCTAGGCGTCAAGGGTCTGGGCGGCCGGCAGGGCCGGGGTATTGCGGCCGCGGGCCAGATGATTGGCCGCAGCGAAACCGAAGGTGACGGCCGGGCCCAGCGTGCCGCCGGCGCCAGGATAGGAGCGGCCCATCATCGAGCTGGCCGTGTTGCCGATCGCGTAGAGACCGTCGATGGGCGCGCCGTTCACGTCCAGGACGTTGGCGTTGACATCGACCTTGAGGCCGCCCTTGGTGCCAAGATCCCCCAGCACGATGCGCACGGCGTAAAACGGGCTTTGGCGAAGCGGCGCGAGATTGGGATTGGGGAAGGTCTCGTCGCCAAAATAGTGGTCATAGGTGTCGCCGCCGCGACCAAAGTCGGCATCCACGCCCTTGTCCGCCTGCTCGTTGAACCGGGCGATCGAGCTCTCCACCGCGCCTGGATCCAGACCGATCTGCGAGGCCAGGGCCGCCAGGCTGTCGGCGCGGTGATAGACCTTTCCCAGCCAGTCGGCGGGCAGCTTGTGATCGGGGGTCAGCGCCCCGGCCATCATCGGTCCGACCATGTAGCGCTTGCGGAAGCCCGCGTCGAAGAAGAGCCAGCAGTCCGACGTGCCGGTGACCTTGGCTTGGTCGATCATCAGCGCGCCGAAGTCGTTGTAGGACTGGGCCTCGTTGCCGAACCGGCGGCCATGGGCGTTGAGCACGACGCCGCCAGGGAAGGCCCTCTCCATGAACAGGACATAGACCGCGTCGGGGTCGTCGCCCATCGGACCATACATCGCCGGCGCCCACCAGGCGTTGCCCATCGCCTCGGTCGCCGCGCCAATCGCCTCGCCGGCCTTCAGCCCGTCGCCGACATTTTGACCTTTAGGGGTGGGGCTGTGATCTGTTGTCGCGCCGGGCGCCAGATGAAGCGCCCGAAGCTCGGCGTTGTGCTCGAAACCGCCAGCGCCCAGGACCACGCCTTTGCGCGCGCGCACTTCGACCTGGATGTCACCGCGGCTCACCGTGGCCACGAAGCCGCCGTCGGGGTGCTTGGTCAGCGATAGCAGACGCACGCCTAGATGCAGTGGGATCTTGCGATCGAACACCGCCTGGCCCAGCGGGGCGACCAGCGACAGGCCCATGGTCAGGCGACGGCCGCGCGTGGTCTTGGCGCGCCAGCCAAAGTCGAGCCAGTACTCCGCCATCATCCGCATCAGCAGCGTCATCCAGCCCTTGCGGCGCTTGGACAACGCCCGCCCCTCGGTGTTGGAAAGCGAGATACGGCCCAGCACCTTCATGAAGGACAGTTGGTCGCGCAGCGTGAAGAAGTGCTCGCCCAGCTTGGCCCCGTCATAGGGCTGAGGATCTATGGTCCGGCCGGCCGGCAGCGCCCCGGGCAGGTCCTGGCGGTAGTCCGGATATTCCGGATTGGCTTCCAGCCGCACGCCGATCTTCTCGAGATAGTCCAAGGCCAGGGGCGCCTGGTCGACATAGGCCTCCAACCGCGCCTCGGGCACCTCCCCCTCGGTGCAGGCTCGAAGATAGGCCAGCGCCTTTTCACGGCTGTCGCAATCACCGAGCCGGCCACTGTTGGCGACCCACAATGCGCCGCCGGAAATGGCCGAGGTGCCGCCCCAAAGGGGCGCCTTTTCGATGATCGAGACCGAAAAGCCTTGATCGTGCGCGCGCGCGGCGGCGGTCAGCGCGCCCGCGCCACTGCCGACGACCAGCACATCACAGTCTTCAACTGCACGGGATTCCATACGCCTCACTCCCCGTTTAGCGCTTTGCGCTTTTTTTGTAAGCCTATTCTACGCATTTCATAACTCACAAGCGGAAATCCTGGGTCAGTGCGAACCATTGCCGCGAGACAACCCCAGCAACTCCGCCCCGTCGCGACCCTTTCGCCAGTTCGCGCAATTTAATTTGACTTTGAGTGCGCAAGTGGGACCATCAACCGGTTAGCGCTCGCCAGATTGCGCAACATAACGGAGGAAACAACATGCAAATCGTCAATCAACAAGGCGTGCGGCGGGCCCTCAAGGGCGACGATACGAGCCTAGCCAGCATGATCCTGATCTTCGCCACCGGTGCGGTCGCCTGGGGCGCGCTGGGCTATCTGGCCATCCGCTGCCTGACCCAATTTGGCCCGGGCCTGTTCCATTAGACCCCTAAAGTCGGCGCGCAGCGCCGGCTCTTAAAAACAGGCGGCGCGGTCGACGATGACCGCGCCGCCTTTTTTCAGGCCGCCAGTTGGTGCGGGCCCGGCGCCTCGGCCGGATAAATCCGCGGCGTGCCGATGTCATAGTTCGCCGTCAGGGTCTGGATGAACGTCAGGTCGCGCAGTGGATCGCTTGGGGTGGCGACTTCGACGCCCCGGCTCCGCAGATCCTTCAGGAAGGTGTCGACCACCCGCTCGACCGTCAGATCATCGGTGTGATCCATCACCGCCTTCAGCTCGGCCATGTCGGCGAAGACCTCGGCGTTCCAATGCACCAGGAAGCGCATCTCCGAGGCGGCCACCTTCTGGATCTCCGCGCCGTCGGTCGTGATCCGCCAGCCGTCCTCGACCTCCGGGTCCGCGCCGAATAGCGAGTGCAGCGCCAGACCCTGGGGGTGCCGTTGCTCGGCCGGGCCGTTGGGCTCGCCGCGGTGATACATCATCTCGTTCTGGACCACGACGCCGCGGTTCCACATCGGCGTGGCCAGGCGCTTGGGCTGTCCCAACGGACCGTCCGGCCAGTAGGTGAAGCCGCCGCCCTGGGGATTGTCGTAATACCAGGTGATGACTTGGGCCATCTTCTTGAGCCAGGGTTTGAACAGGCCAGACTTGCCCATCATGTTGAGCAGCCAGACCGGCGTGTTCTGATAGGTCAGACCCCGGAACGAGACCCCGTCCAGATGACCTGGGTCCTGGCTGCCGCACGGCCCCTGGATGTTGAACAGCATCATGGTCGGGGTCGCGTACTGCGCGTTCCAGTAGGCCTTGGCCTTCTGCAGGAAGCCGACATTGTGGAAGGTGTCCTCGAGCCCGTCGTAGAGGCAGGCTCCGCCCTGGGCCAGAAAGCCCCGGAAGCACGGCGTCAGGAACATGTCCATGGTCGGGGTGACGCCCGGGGGCAGCATGCCCGACATCGTGGCGATGACCTCTTCGGGCGACTTGAAGGTCTGGGCCAGGATCAGCGGCCAGGGCCCCTCGCGGCGCACCGTCTCCAGGAGACGACGATGTTGATCGTCACTGTAGACGCCATCCAGCACGACGGGCTCGGACACCGGCCGCAGCGTATTCGCCAGGTCGTTAGACATCCTGGTTTCCTCCGTATTGATTTATTTGTGAGAAGTCACTTACACCCGAAGAGGCCCGACGATCAAGGCGCTCGCCATGCGCAATCGGGTTGGAGATCAAGGTCATGGTCGGCTGCTTGCGTAGACGTTGCGCGCACGCGCAACGTAAAGTCACAACGATCCCTGGATCCGGACGGTGCTTGGCCAGCGGTGTGACGGCCCCGGCGACGCCGAACCGCTTTGTGACGGCTCAGAAACCCGCTAAGTGCAGGCCATGACCGTCAAACGCCTCAAGGGCGCGGACCGCCGCGCGCTAATCCTCCAGGCGGCGATCAAGGTGTTCGCCGAGCATGGCCCAAGCGCGCCCACTCAGTTGGTGGCCGCCGCGGCCAAGGTCTCCGACGCCCTGATCTTCGCCCACTTCAGCTCAAAGCGCGGACTCTACAAGGCGGTGCTGCGCACCCTGATCGAAGAGCAAGACGCCTCGTTCAAGGCGATCGGCCTGGCTACGCCCGATACCGAGGGCCTGGTGGCCATGCTGACGGCCTACTTTCAGACTTGCCTGCTGGGTTCCAGCGCGCCCAACGCCCAGGGCATCCGGATTCTGTTCACCAGCCTGGCCGGCGATGGCGATCACGCCCGCCTGACCTACAAACGCGCCATCCGCCTGAGCCTCAAGACCCTGAAGACGGCGCTGGAGCGCGCGCGCGAGCGCGGCGATCTGCAAGGTCAGTCGATCGCGCCCGAGAACCTCATCGCTTTTCTGGAACATATCGGTTCGATGCTGGTGTTGTCGCGCGGCCCCGACAAGCCGATCATCGCCTATGCCGGCGAGGACGCCGATCTCCTGCGCCAACTTGTCTGGTTCGCCGGTCGCGGCTTGGGCCTGACCGAAGCGGCCCTGGAGCGCTGCTATGCGCCCCCACCACAGGCCGAAAAGGCCGCAAAGTCAGCCTAGATACGCCCGTTCATTTCGGTTTTGCGGACTCGATTACGCAGTCAGAAACGCGAATCGTCGATTTGCCATAGCGCGCCCGTAAGTTTGTGAGTACCAAGTCACAAACTTACGAACCCCCAGGGAGGGCGCCGCATGGATTTTCACCTGACGGCCGATCAGGCTGCATTGCGCGACGCCGCGCGCGAGTTTGCCCGCAATGAAATGACGGCCGTGGGCCGCCAGATCGAAGCCAGCAACGAGCCCTTGTCCAAGGACTGGAAAAAGCGCCTCGGCGAACTGGGCTTCATGGGCGTCAACATCTCCGCCGAGTACGGCGGCATGGGTCTGGGCGCCCTCGAAGCCCTGCTGGTCCTGGAAGAGTTCGCCAAGATCCATTCGGGCATGGCCTTCCCGATCTTTGAAAGCTGCGTTGGTCCGGTCAAGGCGATCGAGCACCTGGGGCACGAGACCCTGAAGGCGCGCATTCTGCCGGCCGTCTGTCGCGGCGAACACGTGATCGCCATCGCCATGTCCGAACCTGACGCCGGCACGGCCCTGACCGATCTGACCACCCGGGGCGAGATCCGCGGCGACAAGATCGTGCTCAACGGCGTCAAACGCTGGTCGAGCGGCGGCGGATACTCGGACGGCTACCTCGTCTACTGCAAGCTGAGCGACGCGCCCGGCGCCAAGGGCATCGGCGCCGTCTACATCGACAAGGACACCCCGGGTCTCTCGTTCGGTTCGCGCGAGATGCTGATGGGCTTCCGCGGCGTCTATAGCGCCGACATCATCCTGGAGGACGTCGAGGCGCCGATCGAGCACCTGGTCGCCCCGGCCGGCGGTTTCGGCGACCTGATGGGCGCCTTCTGCCTGGAGCGCTGCGGCAACGCCACCATGTCGATGGCCATCGCCGCGGCGGCCGTCGAGGACACCGTCGACTACGTCCAGGAACGCCAGGCCTTCGGAAAGCCCCTGGTCGATTTCCAGGCCGTGCAGATCAAGCTGGCCGAGATGGCCATGCAGGTGGAGGCCTCGCGCCTGCTGATCCACCGCGCCGTGGCCGGCATCGGCGGCGGCTTCCCCACCGTCCTCGACAGTTCCATGGCCAAGTGCTTCGCCAACGAGATGGTGCGCGACGTCACTGGCAAGGCCATGCAGCTGATGGGCGGCTACGGCTACTCCAAGGAGTACCCGGCCGAGCAGCGCTTCCGCGACGCCTGGGGCTGGGGCATCGCTGGCGGCTCCATCGACATCCAGAAGGTCAACATCGCCTCGGCCCTGGTCGGCCGGCGCTTCAACCAGCGCGCCAAATGAGCCCCGCGCCCTCCGGTCCCCTCGCCGGCCTCAAGGTTCTGGACCTGTCGCGGGTCCTGGCCGGCCCATGGGCCTCCCAGGCGCTGGGGGACCTGGGCGCGGACATCATCAAGGTCGAACAACCGGGCCAGGGCGACGACACCCGTCGCTGGGGCCCGCCCTTCCTGCCCGACGGCTCAAAGGACTCGGCCTACTACCTGGCCTGCAACCGCAACAAGCGCTCGATCGCGGTGGATCTAGCCAAGCCCGAGGGCGCGGACCTGATCCGGCGGCTGGCCGCCCAGAGCGACATCGTCGTGGAGAACTTCAAGGTCGGGGCCCTGGCCCGCTACGGCCTGGACTACGCCAGCCTGAGCGCGGAAAACCCCGGCCTGATCTACTGCTCGATCACCGGCTTTGGCCAGGACGGCCCCTACCGCGATCGCGGCGGCTACGACTTCCTGATCCAGGGCCTGAGCGGGCTGATGAGCCTGACCGGCTTCCCCGACCAAGAGGGCGGCGCCCCGACCAAGGTGGGCGTGCCGGTATCAGATCTCTTCACCGGCCTGTACGCCGCCATCTCGATCCTCGCCGCCCTCAATCATCGCCACCGCACCGGCCAGGGCCAGCACATCGACTGCGCCCTGTTCGACAGCCAGTTGGCCGTCCTGGTCAATCAGGCCTCCAACTATCTCAATGGCGGGGTCGAACCGCGCCGCCTGGGCAACGAGCATCCCAACGTCGTGCCCTACCAGGACTTCCAGACCGCCGACGGCCGCGTGCTGGTGGCCCTGGGCAACGACCGACAGTTCCGCGCCCTCTGTGCGCTCGTCGGCCTGGAGGACCTGGCGGCCGATCCACGCTTCGTGGACAACGCCGGCCGCAGCGTCCATCGCGCCGATCTGCAGGCGCGTTTGCGTCCCGCCTTCGTCACCTGGCGCTCTGCCGACCTCTTGGCTGTCATGGACGCGGCCGGCCTGCCCGGCGGGCCGGTCAACAGCGTGCCCCAGGCCCTCGCCGACCCGCAGGCGCGCGCGCGACAGGTCGTCCAGCGCCTGCAGCGCAGCGACGGCCAGGCCGTCGACGTCATCGGTTTCCCTGCCAAGCTTTCCAAGAGCCCGGCCACCTATCGCCTGGCGCCGCCGCGGGTCGGCGAGGACACCCGCTCGGTGCTGGAGGACCAGCTTGGCCTGTCAGCCCAGGCGCTTGACGACCTGATCGTCGCCGGGGTCATCGCGGAGGAACATCGGCCATGAACGCAGCCTTTATCGACGGGCGCTGGATCAGCGCGAGCGAGACCTTCGAAACCCGCAATCCTTCCGACCTGGACGAAACGGTCGCGGTCTATGGCGCGGCGTCGGCGCGGGACGCCGAGGCCGCCATCGGCGCGGCTCGCGCCGCCCTGCCCGCCTGGCGCGGCTTCAACACCCAGGCTCGCTTCGACATCCTGCGTAAGGCCGGCGACGCCCTGCTCGCCCAGGCCGAGGAGATCGGCGCGCTGCTGGCGCGCGAGGAAGGCAAGGTCCTGCGCGAGGCGATCGGCGAGACGGTGCGCGCCGCCCAGGTGTTTCACTATTTCGCCGGCGAGGTGGTGCGCCATCCCGGCCAGGTTCTGCCCAGCCTGCGCGATGGCCATGACGTCCGCGTCGATCACGAGCCGGTCGGCGTCTGCGCTCTGATCACGCCGTGGAACTTCCCCATCGCCATCCCGGCCTGGAAGGTCGCCGCGGCCCTGGCCTATGGCAACACCTGCGTGCTCAAGCCATCAGAATTCGCGCCAGGCTGCGCGGTGCGCCTGGTCGAGATCCTCAGCAACGCCGGCCTGCCGGCAGGCGTGCTCAATCTTGTCCACGGCGATGGCCGCCAGTTGGGTCCGGCCCTGATCGGCGGCGCCGACGCCGTCAGCTTCACCGGCGCGACACCGACCGGCCAGGCCATACTCGTCCAGGCCGCCGCGACCATGACCAAGGTGCAGTTGGAGCTCGGCGGCAAGAATCCGCTGGTCGTGCTTGACGACGCCGACCTGGACCTGGCGGTTGAGGTCGCTCTGCACGGCACATTCGGTCAGACCGGCCAGCGCTGCACCGGCAGCAGTCGACTGATCGTCACCCGCAAGATCCACGATGCGTTCGTCCAGGCCCTGGCGCGCAAGACCGCGGCCTTGCGCGTCGGCCACGCCCTGGACGCGGCGACTGAGATCGGCCCCGTGGCCACAGACGCCCAGATGGCCAAGAACCTCGACTTCATCGCCGGCGCCAAGGCCGACGGCGCCGAGTTGGTCGCGGGCGGCGAGGTTCTCCACCTGGCCCACCGGGGTCGCTATCTGTCTCCCGCGCTCTTCGTCGGCTCGCGCAACGACCAGCCGCTCAACCGCCACGAGGTCTTCGGGCCGGTCGCCGGGGTGATCGCCGTCGAGGACTTGGACGAGGCCATCGCCGTCGCGCGCGACTGCGAGTTGGCGCTGTCGTCCGGGATCTGCACCCAAAACCTGTCGGCGGTCGAACGTTTCCGCCGCGCCTCGCCGGCCGGGATGGTGATGGTCAACACGCCGACCGCAGGCGTGGAATACCACGTCCCGTTCGGCGGTCGCGCCCCGTCCGGATATGGCGGCCGCGAGCAGGGCTCGGCCGCGGCCGACTTCTTCACTGAAATGAAAACCACCTACGTCCGACACGGCGTGGCCTAAGACTCTGGGAGAGGGAACATGTCCGAAGTGATCGCCTTCATCGGCCTGGGGGCCATGGGTCTGCCCATGGCCTCCAACCTCGCCCGCAAGGGCTTTTCACTGCGCGCGTACGACATCGACCCGGCCAAGGCCGCCAAGCTCGCCGCCCTGGGCGCCGTCGCCGTCGACTCCATCGCCCAAGCCGTCGCCGGCGCCACCCTGGTGGTGACCATGCTTCCGGCCACCGCCCACGTCGAGAGCGTGGTTCTGGGCCCCGACGGCGTCCTGGCCCACATCGAGGCCGGCGCGGTGCTAATGGACATGAGCACGATCGACGCCAAGGCCACCGACAAGGTGGCCGTCGCCTGCGCCGAGCGCGGCAACGGCTTCACCGACTGCCCGGTCGGCCGGCTGGTCTCCCATGCCGAGCGCG
This sequence comes from Caulobacter sp. Root343, assembly GCF_001425745.1. Lineage (GTDB taxonomy): Bacteria > Pseudomonadota > Alphaproteobacteria > Caulobacterales > Caulobacteraceae > Caulobacter. The sequence continues at coordinate 24,821 of NZ_LMDF01000010.1, forward strand.
GGGAATCTCTGTTCATGGTCGGAGCCGACGACGCCGTCTTCGCGCGTGTCGAGCCGCTGCTCAACGCCATGGGAACGGCGATCCATCGTTGCGGTCCTCCCGGGTCTGGATCGCGCATGAAGCTGATCAACAACTTCATGCTGCTATCGACCGCCCAGATCGTCGCCGAGTCCGTGGCCCTGGGAACCAAGCTTGGCCTGGACATTGAGATCATGAAGGCCGTTACCGGCGCCACCACGGCCAACAACGGTCAATTCCAGATCGCCTTCGCCACCAAGGTCCTGACGGGCGACACCGCGCCGGGCTTCACCATCGATCTGGCCTTCAAGGACATGAGCCTGGCGATGAACGCCGCGGCCGACCAGCGCATCGGCCTACCGGTCGGCGCGGCCGCCCACGCCGTCTTCGGGGCGGCCCGCGCCGGAGCCCTAGCGGGCAAAGACTATTCGGCCTTGCTCGAGCACGCCTGCGACCTGGCCGGGGTGCGGACCCCGCGCCTGCCGGCGACCTGACCGCGCGTGGCCGACGAGGCCAAGGTCGTCGCCGTCGAAGCCTATCTCGCCGCCTTCGCGGGCGGCGACGTAGCGGCGATCGCGGCCCTGTTCGCAGTGGACGCCGTCATCGAGGACCCGGTCGGGGCGTCGCCGATCGTCGGCTAGTCGGCGATCCTGGATTTCTACCGCCAAGCCACCGACCCGGGCGCCCGAATGCGCGCCTATTGGAGCGGGCGCAACGTCACGAACTCGGAGAAACACTAGAGCCCGAACGCCTCTTTTGCGGATTTTTCTTGACGATTTGCTACGCATCTAACAGCTTCACGGGCAAGCATGTCGAAGTATGCGCCCAGGGAGGCCCAGATCATGACGCAGGTTCTGCCGAACCGGCCGGCGCAAGGCTGGCTGTCCAGTTGCAAGGCCTGGCCGCATTGGAGCGAGTGCTTCTGCGCCGCCGCCACCGTGGCCGCCGCCCTGCTCGCCCCGGCTCTCGTCCTAGTCCGGCTCTGGGCTGTCTCGCACCACTGAACTGTCGGCGTCGTACGGCCATCCATGGATCCACGACAATCGTACAGTACCGTTCTTTTAGGTTGACGCGTGCCGTGGCCCCGCCTCAGGCCTTTCGCTTTCGCCATCAGGTCCGCCCATGAACGCCTCGCCGCTCCGGCGTCCCGATCCAGCAAACGGCGTTCCTGACGAGCGGGCGAGCAAGGTCCAGGCGCGGCGCGACCAAGTCCTTACCGCCGCCGTCGAGTGCGCCCGCACCGCCGGCTTCCACGCCGCCAGCATGGCGCAGATTGCAAAGGCCGCAGGCCTGAGCGTGGGCCAGATCTACCGCTACTTCGAGAACAAGGAAGAGATCATCGCCGCCTTGGTCGCCCGCGAGGCGGCCTCGACTCGTGAGGCGCTGTCACGGATCGATCGCTCACCCGGCCCACTGCTGGACACGATCACCGCCCACCTCCCCGAGGAGATCGACCGCTGCCTGGAGCCTGGACGCACGGCCCTGCGCCTGGAGATCCTTGCCGAGGCGGCCCGCAACCCCGCCGTCGCCGAGACCGTGCGCGAGGCCGACGCCCGGGAGACGGCCCTATCGGCGCAACTGATGGCCCGCCTGCGGCGTCCCGAGTGGAGCGACGAGGCGTTCCAGGCGCGCCTGGAAATGGTCGGCCTGATGTTCGACGGTCTGCAGACCCTGGCCGTGCGGCGTCCCGAGGTCGATGGCCAGGCGCTCACCGGCCGGCTCGAGGCGATGATCGGACTGCTGTTCGCCCAGGACTGAGCCTCAGGCCTCTCGCAGTCGGTAGCCTTCGCCCGCGCTCCAGCCCTCCACCCGCATCAGGCTCTCCAGCCGCCGGCCGCCCGGCGCGCGCCGCAGATAGGCGATCAGCCCAATGGCCTGACCGATCGCCCGGTGGGGCACCGTGTGACTGACTTCGCCGATCAGGTCCTCCAGGCGGTCGAGGGCCTCGGCGGCGCTGTTGGCGTGCAGGGTGGCCAGGCCGCCCGGATGGCCGGTGTTCCAGGCCTTGAGCAGGTCCAGCGCACTGCCGTCGCGCACCTCGCCGATGATGATCCGGTCCGGGCGCAGCCGTAGCGAGGTGCGCACCAGATCAGCCATGCTGATCACCGGCTCGGCCCGACGCGTCTGGAGGGCCAACTGGTCAGGCGCGGCGCATTGCAGCTCGCCGGTGTCCTCGATCAGGATGACACGGTCCTGGGCGAAGGCGGGCAGGGCCAGGATGGCGTTGGCCAGGGTCGTCTTGCCCGTGCCCGTGCCGCCCGCGATCAGGATGTTCTCGCGGGCCTCGGCCGCCACTTCCAGGACCCGCGCCTGCTGAACACTCATCACCCCCTGGGTCACATAGTCGTCCAGCGTGAAGATCTTGTCGGGTCGCTTGCGGATAACGAAGCCGGGACCGGTGGAGACCGGCGAATAGACGCCCTGGATGCGCTCACCGCCCGGCAAGGTGGCGCTGGGCAGGGGGTTGTCGTGATTGACCACCTCGCCGGCGAGGTCGGCGACCAGCCGCAGCACCCGTTCAGCGTCGGCCCGCGACAGCGTCTGCGCGCTCCGCGCCCGCCCCGAACCGACCCGCTCAATCCAGATCGCGCCGTCGGCATTGACCATTACGTCCACGACGTCGGCCGCGGCCAGGGCCTGGGCGATCGTCGCGCCCAGGGCGTGGGCCAGCGCCTCGGCCTTGCGCGCCTGGGTCTCGGGAGAGTGAGCACTCATGGTCAGTCCTCGAAATCGAAGGTCAGGTCGGCGACGCTGAGGATCGCCGGCGGCGGGCCGGCAGGCGTCGTCGCCGTCCGCGACGGGGCGGCCTGGAGGGGCGGGCCCGACGGCCTTGCCGCGCGCACGCCCAGCCAGTCGTTGGGCGGCGGGCCGGGGGTGTCGAGCGTCTCGGGGGTCTGGACGAAGAGCGCCCGTTCCCCGACGAAGAAGTTGCGGGTCACCGCCGCGATCGCCGGAACTTCGTAATAGCGGATCTTCTCGGTCACGAACGGCTTGGCGTTGTTGACGAACAGGAACTGTTGGTCCGCCGGCAAACCCCGGACGTCCTGTTCGGCCAGGATGTAGCGCTCGACCTCGGCCTGGTTTCGGCTGCGGTGGCCCTTGCCGAACGCCAGCCGCGGGTCGCTGAAGCTCTCGCGCATCTCTAGGGCCCGCCCCGCCCGCCTGACCACCCGCTCGATGCTGGTCGGCTCGGACGTCGCGAAAGCGGCGGTGACATGGCAGTTGTCGAAGATCGAGGTGTGGACGCCGTAGTACTTGAAAACGTCGTTGAAGGACTGGCAGATCAGGTGGGCGACGATGCCGTAGCCCGCCATCTCCCCCAGGGCGTTCTCCAAGAACGGCAGCGGGCCAAGCTTGGGGAACTCGTCCAGCATCATAAGCAGCTTGTGACGCTTGGCCCGCCCGCGACTGTCGGCGTCCACCGTCTCCATCAGGCTGTTGAGACTCTGGCGCAGCATCACCCGGACCATGAAGGCCAGCCGGTCGGCGTGGGCTTGTGGGGTGATCAGATAGAGGCTGACCGGCGACGGCGAGCATACCAGGTCGCCGATGCAGAAGTCCGAGGCGCTGGTGGCGTGGCAGACCAACGGGTCCGCCCACAGGGCCAAGGACTTCTGGGCCGTGGCCAGGACACTAGAGCGGACGCGCGGCTCCATCGACCGGAAGGCCGTCGCGCCAAGCCAGACCTCCGGATGGATCTCGGCGATGGGCTCGCCGTCGTCGCCACGCGCCAAGCCGTCGGGGGTCGCCGGATCGGGCCGCCAGCGGTGCTGGGTGGCCAGCATCGCGTCGAGCGTGGCCTCGATGTCGATCAAAAGCCGGCGAACATGGGCCAGGGTCTTCTGCTCGTCGGGCTCGGCGTAGAGGCAGTGCAGGATCACCCCGGTGAAGAAGTTGGCCGCGCTCTGGTCGAAGAAGTCCAGATTGCCGCCCTTCAACCCGATCGGATCGACCAGGATGCCGACGATGTTCTGGATGTCGGCGATCTCCATGGCCCCCATGCGCACCTCGAACAACGGGTTCCACCGCGCGGTGTTGGGATCGGTCGGGGCGAAATAGAAGGTATGAGAGAAGGTGCGGCGATGGTCGGCGGTGATGTGCCACAGCTCGCCCTTGCGGTCGTAGGTGAAGCTGCTCTCACCCCAGGCGGTCAACGATGGCACCACGTGCCCCGCGCCCTTGCCCGAGCGCGAGGCGCCCACAATCACGCAATGGACCAGCATCGTGATCGTCAGCAGATGGCCCTTTAGCCGGCCCAGCACCCGACCCCGCAGCCTGGATCCGGCGACCAGGCCCGCCCGCCGCGCGTCCGAAAGATCACCCCAGGCGGCCTTGCCGAACGGACGCGGTCTCGCCACGAACCGCCGCGTCAACCCGATGACCACCAACAGCGGCCACAGGAACACCGCCAACCCGGTCAGGACGGCCTGGTCGAAGATCTGCGGATAGGTCCCGGCCCAGCGGCCGTACCAGGCCAGGAAGGCCCAGGGTGCGTAGAGCCGGACGGCGCCGACCTCCGCCAAGCCCCTGCCGAACGCGGCGGGATAGCCGAACTGCTGTGCAGCCGACTGCCCGGCCGCCCAGGTTCCCACCACCATGCCGGCCAGGCCGAGGATCAGGATCGCCAGCGCCTTGGGCCCCTTGGCCATCACCGCCTCCAAGCCCCCGGGACGGTAGTCGAGCAAGCGCGGACGAGGGTTTCAATCCGTCAATTCTAGGGGGCGCCCGCGTGATCAGCGCCCCATCGCGCGATCCTCGTGGGCCTGGAGTTCGAGGCGGTGTTCTTCGTCGGCGTCGACGACCTGGCCCGCGCCCACCCGGACCTCTTCGACAAATACCTCTATGTCGGCGCGACCCGCGCGGCGACCTATCTGGGCCTGACCAGCAGCGGCCAGAGTCTGCCCCCCGCCCTGGAGGCCCTGAAAGACGATTTCGGCGAAGACTGGGGGTGAGGCCTAGCGGTCGGGGCCAGAGCGCTCGCGCCCGGGCAGCAGGCCCTTGCCGCTGACCAGGCCCAGCACCTTGTCCAGGCTCTTTTGCTGGGCGGCCGCGGGGTGGCGCGAGATCGCTTCGACCACGCGCCGGTCGACCTCGCGAACGGCCTGGCCGACACCGAGACCCATCTGCGAGGGCGCCACCAGGGTCTCCTCGCCCAGCCCCCGGGCGACCATCAACCGCGTGCGGGTGCGGGCCACCGCCTCGATGCGCTTGTCGGCTCGCTTGATCTTGCGCTCCAGGATCCGTCCTTCGCGGCGAGCGGCTTCGACAGCCTGCTTTTCCGGATCCAGCCGGGCGGCCAGGAAGGCCCTCCCCTCGGGACCGCGCAGCCAGTCGCGCCGCACCGCATAGCGGATCTCCGCCAGGCGCGCGGCCTGCTTCGCGCGGGCCAGGGCGTTGAGTTCGGCATGGGCCGCCCAGATCATCCGGGCCGGGTTGCGCACCCAGCACACCAGGCCGGCGCGCTTGGCCCGTCCGCGGGCGACGCGCCGTTCGGTGGCCAGCAGGCGTCCCTTGGCCAGCGCCCGCGCCGCGCCGGATTCGGCCAGGACTTCGCGGACGATGTCGCTGGCCCGGGGAGCGGCCGGTCGCTGCAGGCGGACCAGATCACGCGCCCAGCCGTCGCGCTCTGCGACCATGGTGGCGTGGATCGTCTCGAATTCGCGGATCACCGCGCCGATCGGATAGGGGCCCCGTTCCAGGCCCGCGGCCATGCGATCCTCCAGGTCGCGCAGCTTGACCGGCCCGTCCTTGCGGGCCTGGTTGCGCTCGCGGACCCGGCGGTTGATGTCGCCGCGGTCGGAGGCCTCGCCGCGTCGCTCCATGCCCGAGGCCGAGGGCCCCAGATGGATGGTCGGCTCGCGCTCTTCGCCCTGGTCGGCCAGGCTGTGGTGCGTGAGTTGAGGTGCCTCGGGACCCAGGTGCTGGCGAAGATGCTGGTTCTGGATTTCGCACCATTCCAGCCGCAGCGCCTTGACCGCGTCGGGATTGTCCCACTCGCGGCCCTTCAGCGCGAATCCCTCGGGGGTCACGCGCCGGGTGGTGATCAGGATGTGGGCGTGGTGATTGCGCTTGTCGCCATGGGCGTCGGGGTCGTGAATGGCGTAATCGGCGATCATGCCGCGCGCCACCAGGCTGTCCTGGACGAAGGCGCGAACCAGGGCATGGCGCTGGTCGTCGGAAAGCTCGTGCGGCAGGGAGATCAATACTTCGCGGGCGGTGCGCGAGTCCGCCCGCTTGTCCGCCGCCTCGGCGGCGTTCCACAAGGTTTCGCGGTCGCCGAAGGCCGCCGGCGCGGTCTCGGGCGCCACGATCCCGCAGAACGCCACCCCGCCCTTGGCGGTGTAGTCGAAGGTCATCTCCAGGCGCTTGTCGTGCAGGCTGGTCGCGGCGCGATAGGCCGCGGCGGCCACGGCCGATCGGCCGTCCGCGCGCTTGATCGCCTGCACCTCGAGCCGGAACTGCGCCACCGCCTCTCCTGGTCTTGATCGCGCCTCGGCGCGGGGATCGCTAAGGGGCTGGCCCCTTGGCTGTCGGCGTCATCCTGATGACGTCGGCCGCAGGCATTGCTCGCAATGCATAACTGCGCCCTTGTCACCAACGACGGGTTAGGGGTACGCTCCCCCTCGTCCGAAATCAAGTCGCCGACCATCGCCCCTCCCCTTCAACCGGCTCGCCGCCATGTCCACCGACCCCGCCGTTCCCGCGCCGCGTCCCCCTCGCCGCCCCGAGAGTCCGGCCGCTCGCCAGCGCCGCCTGCAAGCCCTGGAAGTCGCTCTGGCAGACCGCGAGCATCGGGCCCGCGAGGCCTTGTCGGGCGTGCGCGGCTCGCTGCCCCGCAACCGAGGTCATGTGACGCCGCTGGCCAGGATCGAGGACGACGAGCAGCGCCTGGCGGTCTGGCGCGCGCGGGTCGAACGCCTGGAGGCCCTGCTCGACCAGACCGAGCGCAAGCGCGAGACCCGGGCCAAGATCGTGCTGGGGACCACCCTGCTGGCCGAGGCCGCCGAGGACCCCGACGACCCGCTGCTGGCGCGGCTCCTGGCCATCGTCGACGCCCGCGTCCATCGCCCCCGCGATCGGCTGGCGATCGCCGAGACCCTGGGCCTGGCCATCGCCCCGGTGAAGGCGCGGGCGGTCCCCGCCCTGCCCGACTTCGACGCCATGGCCGCCACAAGGCTGGACGAGGACGCCAAGACGGGCGCCGCCGCGAAGCCCCGACGGCGCAAAAAGGAGGCCTAGCGCCCCCCTCCATGACGGTAGCGTTCAGCCGCTTCCCAACGCGCCCACATCTGATCGAGGGCTTCGTCGCACTCGGCCTTCAGCTGCTCGGCCGTCTTGCCGTGCGGCGGAAAGACGACGCCCAGGTCCCGCACCGTCATGTGGTCGAACGCGATGGTCCACTTCAGGTTCGGGTCGGCCGCGTCGATCTCCAGTTGGGCCTTGGCGACGGCTTCGTCATCGGTCCAGCGGCGGATGAACCCGCCGGGGAAGTAGAACGTGTTGCTGTAGCGCGGCTGGCCGCTGGCGATGTGGTCGGCGATGATCTCACGGACATCGTGGCTGATTTCGGTCGAGGACATGGGACAACTCCGGCTGGATCGACGCTCCCTTGAGCGCCTTGTCCCTCCCCTCCTGTCGGGCCCCGGCCCGTCACCGCAGGCGCGCGCAGCGCGTCCGGAGGGGAACCCGCGCCAGCGGGTTGACGGGCTGGGTGACAGGATATCCTTGGAAGAGGCGCCCCCAGGCTCAGTAGCCGAAGCCGCGCCGTCGCAAGTCGACGGCGACGAGCGCCCTTAAAGGCGCTCGCCAGCGAGGCGGGCCTACGGTCGGACGCGCGCCGACGGGGATCGTGCGCGCAGCGGCGGTCCCCGGGAGGCAAGCGAGCCCCAGGCTTGGCGGTAGGGGCGCGCCGAAGGCCGCCCCCGGCCCGCTCGACCGCGAAGCCGCCCGGCCCGGATCAGGTCTGGCCTCGCGCCCGGCGCCACCAGGCAATGCGCGCCCGACGTGAGTCGTTGGCCAGTTCCAGCAGCAGGTCCGCATGACATCGCTGCGGCGCGCAGTAGCACAGCAGATCCTTGCCGCGCAGGTCGTCCAACGAACCCAGCAGCCCAGGCTGGCTGGCCAGCCACCGCTCGTGTTTGGCGATGACCGCGTCGCGGTCGCCGTCCACGCCGATCCTGAACGGGTTGCCCCATTTGCTCCCGCGACCGCAGTACACCGCGCCGACGGGCGCGCCGAACCGCATATTGAACACCTTCGCCATGCCTGATCTCCGCATCGCCGCTCCCAGCGAGCGGCGCCGACCGAACCGGTCCCGGTGGGGTCCCTGCGGTCACCAGAGCGGCCGTCAGGCCGCGGCGGGGAACGGCGCAGCCGTTGACGGCAGGGTCACCGTGGCAGGATGGGACAACGCCGCAGACGCTCCTCTTTGCGTCTTCGCCGGCTCCGTCAGCGCGCGTCCCATCGGGCGCCGCCAAGAACCGCCCGCGCCGGCCACGCCGGCGCACCGAGCGCCGGTCCGCCCGGACCGGCGGCGGCCTGGCCTCGACCAGGCCCAGCGACAGCGTCGCTCAAGCCGAGGACGACGCGACCGCGCCCAGCGGGTCGGGGGAGCCGATAGGCCCCGACCGCCGGGCGCCGGGAGCGAGCACGGCGCTGATCGCCGTCGGCGACAAAAGGGGGGCCAAGGCCCCCCGGGTCAGTCGCCGACGTAGCCGTCCATGCGGCTGGCCAGCCACTGGTCGAAGAACATGTGGTCCTCGAGCCCGCCGCGCGCGTTCAACCTGTCCAGGGTCTCGAGGATGGTCCAGCGCCCCTCGTCCTCCAGGGCGTCCCAGATCGCCTGGATGCGGGCCTGCTCGCTCTGACGCTTGGCCGCCTCGGCCAAGTGCTCGGCGCGTTCGAGCTCCGACAGGTGCGCTTGCCGCGTCCAGACATGCTCGTCGAAGTCGTCCTGGCCAAGGACAGGTTCGGCCGCGCACGACGCCAGCGGAGCGAGCCGCGCGATGCGGGCATTGAAAGCGGTGAACAGGTTGAACATCGTGAAACCTCCAAGCCGCCGCTCCTCGTGAGCGACGTTGGCCCCGAGGGCCACGGACGGGGTCCCGCAGTCACCGCAGCGCCCGCCCGGCGGGCGCGCAGGGGAACGGCGCAGCCGTTGACTTCGGGTCGTCCGTGACACGATGGGATAACGTCGCCCCCAGGGTCAGTAGGACGGGCTACGCCGTCGCCAGACGACGGCGGCGGGATCGCGTGGCGATCGCGTCAGCCCGGCCGGTCCCATCCCATGGACGCCCGGCCGACGGACGCGCCCGGCGCAAGCCGGCAGCGGCCGGGAGGACGGCGAACAAGGCGTCGGCCGTAGGGTCAGCGCGCCGGCTGTCGCCTCGGCGACCGCGCGCTCGCCCGGTCCCCGATCAGCGCAAGGAGCCATCCCGCGATACGAAAAGGCCGCGCGCCCCTGACGCCGGCGGCGCCGGCGGCTCCAAGGCGGTCCTGGGCACGAAGATCGGCTCTGGCTCGGCCGGGGCCTGGGCCGGGAGCGGGATCGTCGGACGGGTCCCGGCGACGGGGGCAGCCGGATAGAACGCGTGGTCGCCGATCACCGCGCTGGGCGTGCGACCGCCAAAATGGACCAGGCGCGCCGAGACCTGGCCGGCGGCGGCGCGCGCGGCGACAATACGCGGGTTCTGGAACCACAGCGCTCCACCGGTGGGATCGGGGGCGCGCCCCTCCAGCGCCAGATTGATCAGGGTGTTGACCCGCGCCCGCTGGACCGGACTGGCCGCCGGCAAGGCGCGCCAGTCGCCGCCGGCGCGCAGCACCGGTTCGAACTGGGCGCGGGCGTTGAGCACCTGATCCAGGCTCGTTCCCCAGCGCCCGTCGGAAAGCCGGTTGAAGATCGTGTAGACGACCGCCAGGAGCCCGCTGTCACCCTGACTGGCCGCCTCGGCCACTGCGACCCGGGCGATGGCTTCGCGCGCCCCTGGCGCGGTCAGGGCGGCCACGAGATCGGCGCGGGCGACGCCCGGCAGGTCCTCACCGCGTGCGAAACCGCCCTGGAGGCTCAGGAGGAGGCCCAGGAGGCCGCAAAGCGCCGGGCGCGCCCTCACGCGCCCCAGGTCCAAAGGGGGGCGTAGACGCCGAGAATTTCCGACCTTCGGACAGCCCCGTAGTATCGGCTGTCAAAACTGTTGGGGATGCGGCCCGAGAAGACCAGATATTCGCCCGCCTCCAGGCGCTTGCACCCGCGCCAGCGCGGCAGGGCCCGCCCGCCTCGATCGCGAACGGCGATCGGTCCAAGGCGGTGTCCGTCGACCGAAAGGAATGCGTCCGCGCAGACCCGCGCCCCCTGCCCCGCCGCCACGCTCTTCAGGATGCTGCCGCGCGCCCGCCCCGGCTGGGCGACGCGCAGGTAGGGCTGGGCGGCCGGCGGCGGCCGAAAGGCGATCAGGGCGCCCGGCCGCGGCTCGGCGGCGACGCGCCGATAGAGCCCGACCGGTTCGCTGGGCGTGGTGTTGAGCAGGACGAGCGGCGCGTCGAGCAGGGCCGCCCCCAGCGCCAGGGCCGCGGGGATCAGGGCGGCCAGGACGAGAGCACCGGAGACGCGCATGGCGTGAGCCTCCTCCACCGCGCGCCGCAGGCGCAATCCCTCAGAATTCGGGGGTCCCAGGGGCGGTAGGCGTCGAGGCCGGTCACTGATCCACCGTGAAAGTCGCCAAAAAGGCGCCCGGGGGAAACTGGGACCAGGTCAGGGGTCGGGCGGGGCGCGGCCGTCGCGCCACGGCGGCGACGGGCGTGGAGGCCTGGCCGAGCCGCGTGTACGCGTGCGGTCACCGATCCACCGTGAAAGTTGCCACGTGGCAACTCCGGACGCGATCAACGAAAAACCCCGCCGGCGGAGCGGCGGGGTTCTCATGATCGGTGATGGACCGCGCTTCAGGCGCTCGGCCGCAGCCGGGCCAGTTCGGCCTCGAGAGCGGCGATGAAGTCGGCGTTGGAGACGCCCGCGTCCAGGGCCAACTCCAGGACCGCCTTGGTCGGTCCCTTGGGCTTGACGGTGAACAGGGTCACCGCGCCGGCCTTGATCACTCGGATCTCCCCGGCCGCCGCCGGAGCCTCGGCCTTGCCCAGCCCCGCATTGCGCAAGGCCGCGATGACCTTGGCCGGCTCGACATAGGCCTCGCCGGTCTCGCGCCGCCGGGCCTGCTGCTCGGCGAGCTTCTTGGCCGCGGCGATCACCCGGCCGCGCTCGGGGTTCTGGGCCAGGACGGGCTTCAGGTCGCGGGCGTGCTTTTCCAGGACCTGCAGGTGATCGCCGAAGGCGTCGACCACCTCGGTCGGCAGTCGGCCCAGGTCCAGGAACCGCGACAGCCAGGCCTTGGGCCGGTCCAGGCGCTCGGCCATACGCGAGGCCACGCCGCCGTAGTAGAGGTCGATGGCGCTCAGATAGTCGACCGCCCGCTCGTAGTCGGAGAGATCCTTGCGGGCGCGGTTTTCGATGTCGGCCAGGCGGAACGCCTGCTCGTCGGAGAGCTCGCGCTCCTCGATCAGATACTTGATCTCGCGGTGCTCGACCGCGCGAAGATAGCTCACCGCCCAGTGGCGGCGGGCGCCGGCGATGACCTCATAGTCGAAGTTGGGATCATCGGTGACCCGGCGCACGATGGCCGGGAACTCCTGCTTGCCCTGGGCCCGCAGGCCTTCCAGCAACTCGGCGGTGTTCTCCGGCGTCAGCAGGTCGTATTTGCGGTTATGCCGCGCCCACATCCGGCAGCGGGCCGGGTCGACGAGCTTGAGGGTCTTTTCCTGGTAGTCGCCCGAGGTCACCCGGGCCAGGCCCAGCATGCGGTCGCTGACTCGCGGCGGTATGGAGGCCGACGCGGGCGCGCCTTCCGCGCCGCCCGCCGAGGCGGGCGTGGTCGGGGGATTGGTGACCGCCGGCGACGGCGCCTCGCCGACCAGGCCAGCCAGGATGCTGCGGTTCTTGCCCGTGGTGGACGCCATGGTCCCCTCCCCTCTTCCTAGGCGACGCCCAGACGCCGCAGGTCGGCGCGATGGCTCGGCCAGGCCTTGCGGATCAGGATCTCGATCTCGCCGTTGAGACGGTCGAGATTGTTGCGGCAGCGCTCGTGGACGCGGCCCCCGCTGGAGACCTCGTAGACCGTGCGCAGTTGGACGTTGGCGTTGTCGATCTCGGCCGAGTCGAGCAGCGAGTTGGTCAGCATGTCCGCGCCGAACACGGCGGCCATCATCTCGCGGATCGAAATGTGGGCGCTCTTGCCCTCATCGACCTTGGTGGCGACCACCCGCAGGAACTCGTAGCCGCTCTTGCCCAGGCCGTACTGGTCAAGGACTCCAAGGGTGTCGACGATCATCCGCAGGAAGTGGGCCGTGGACGCGAAATCGACCGTCGAGGGCGGCGTGGGGATCAGGAGGGCGTTGGCCGCCCGCAGCACCGCCAGCGAGATCATGCCCAGCGCCGGCGGCGGATCGAGCAGGACCACGTCATACCGATCGGCCATACCGGCGATACCGGCCCGCAGGCGGTCGAGCACGGCGGGATTACCGCGCATGCGCGCGGCGGCCTCGTATTCGGCCTGGTAGAGCCCGAGATTGGCCGGGATCAGGTCGATGCCCGCCCAGCCGGTCGGCCGGACCGCATAGTCGAGATTGGGCTCGTCGCCGTGCCGGAAGAACGGCAGCAGGGTGTCGTCGTCGTTGATGTCGATGTCGGGATTGAACCCGAACACCGTGGTCGAGGACGCCTGGCTGTCGCAGTCGATAATCGCGACGCGATAACCCTTTAGGGCCAGAAACTGAGCGATGTGGCAGGTCAGGGTCGACTTGCCCACGCCGCCCTTGAAGTTCTGCACGGCCAGGACGATCGGCGGGTCGCCCTCGGCCCGCCGCGGCCGGGTGCCGAAGTGGTCGCGCATGGCGTTGACCTCGGCCAGGCTATACCCTTCCCGACGGCCCGCTTCGGTCATACGCGGCGTCGGTAGTTTTCCGTCAGCCTCCGCCTGGCGAATGGCTTCGGGGGTCCTACCGACCATTTCGGCGGCCTTGCTGATCGGAAAGCGCGTGTCGACGATCTTCTCGACGCCGGGCGCGAACACCGTGGCGCGCAGCCGGGCGATGACGTCGTCGGCGCGGTTGGTCAGATTGTTCAGGGCGTCGAGCAGCACCGGTCCGGTGGCTTGCTCGGGCGCCAAGGCGGTCGCGGTCATCACCCCCTCCACTTTGCAAATTTCGACGAGACTAGACGATCTTTGCAAAGTTGTCGTTCGAGAGCGTGAACAAAACCTTAACGCCAAGCGTCGCGTCGAGCCCCCAAAGGCTCGAGGCGCGTCGCGCTCGCAACGACTCCCCTCGCCCCGTTAGAAGAGATCGTTATTGACGAAAGTTAGAAGGGTTAAGCAGCGTGCGACGGCCCTCAAAGCCAAGCCCCACAAGGGGTCGCCAAACCGACCGGTCACCGATCCCCCGTCACCGGGGTCACTGATCCCCCGATGGACCGGTCACCGATCCCCCGAGGAAAAGGTCACTGATCCCCCGACGGCCGTCGCCGGCCCTCCATCCGCGCGTCCAGCGTCGCGGCGCGGGCGTCCTCAAGGGCCCGGCGCGAATCGGCCGCCGCCATCGCCTCGAGCTCGGCCTTGATTCGGGCGCGCTCGGCCGCGTCGCGGCGGATGAAGTGGATGGCCGCGGCGCCGTCGCGCGTCGTGGCGTGGGTGAGCGCGTAGTCGGGTAGGCTGTCGGCGGCGATGATCTTCTTGAGCAGGTAGGTGAACTGCTTGAGCGGCCCCTCGCTGCCGGACTTGTCGTAGAGGACGCTGACCCGGCAGGTCCAGCCGTCGGCCTGGTCGCCGGCGTGCTTGCGGGCGATGCGGTAGATGGCCCGCTCCAGGCCGCCGGTCAGCAGGAAGTAGTCGGGGTGCAGGGTCAGCAGGGCCCGGTCGCGCATCAGCCCTTCATAGACCCAGTTGGAGAGGGTCAGGGTCAGGCCGCGCGGCGCGCCGGTGACCGGGTCGGAGTCCAGCGTCCACTCGTCGAGCCAGCCAAACTGGGCGCGCTTGTTGCGCTTGGGCGCGCGCAGGCTGGTCTCGATGGTCGTCGACTGCAGCCGCTCCAGAGCCGCCTGCAGTTCGCGATAGGCCGTGCCGCCAGTGTCGCGGTGGATGGCCTTCAAGAGGTCGTAAGAGGTCGTGTGGATGGTGCGCGGGATGTCGTTGTCGCCCCGGTCGCGCAGCTTGTTCAGGTGCGAGGTCGCCCAGATCAGGATGTCGGCGTCCCAGATGGTGGCGATGCCGAACTGGGGATTGGCGCTAACCCGCACGTGGACGTCGCCGTCGGGCGAGACGTACTCGATGGGCTTGAGGCGCTTGCGCTTGCCCAGCGAGAAGAACGGCCGCTCCATCAGCTCGCGCTGGTCCTTCCAGGCGAGATCGGCGACCTGGGGGATGAAGAGATCGAACTCTTGATTACGAATCGCGCGCTTGGACATGGCTGGCCCCATTGTGCGCCCCCGGCCCGGCCGAGGCAAAAGCCCGCCCTGCCCTAGCCCCTGTTCTTGGCCTGGCCGAAGCGGGACGCGCCCGAGTTGCCACGTGGCAACTCCGGGCCGAACGCCCTGCCTCTGACGACGGCGCGGCCGCCGACCGGAAAGTTGCCATGTGGCAACTTCCATCTTTTGTCGGTGGATCAGTGACCAAGGCGCGCTCTTGCCTGGCGCGCGAGCGGCCGCTAGAGGCCGGCCCGCCACGCCAGGAGCCGATATGCCGCGTCCACGCACCCCAGACGAAGACGACCGCCTCGCCGCCGTCCACGAGGCCGCTCACGCGGTGTTCGCGCTCGGCGACGAGGACCAGCCGATCATCCTGGCGGGCGCGGTCACCCTCGCCGGCCGCGGCTTCGGCGCGGCGGCCATCGGGCTCGACACGGTCCGTCTCGGAACCCTGACCGATCCCGGCCGTGTCCAGGCCCGTCAGACGCTGATCTGGTCCTTCGTCGCCGGCGGCGTGGCCGAGACCCACGCCGCCAAGCTCTGGAACATCCCCCTCACGCCGCGCGAAACTCGGGCCGCGACCCAGGTCGACTACCAGCTCGCCCGCCAGGTGCTGGCGGAGATCAGCGCCGAGGTCGACGATCGTCAGCTCGCCGAATACGAGGCCGACATCGCCCTCACGCTCGAAGGCAAGATCTGGGACGTCGTCGCCGCCTTCGCCGCGGAGCTCCAGGACAAGCGACGCCTCGAGGCCGCGGCCGCCACCGCGCTCGTCCGCAAGCTCTGCGCCGAGCACCTGGCCGATGATCCCGACGACGCCCAAGACGCCCAGGACGAGAGCGGCGCGCTGTCGCCGCCGACCGCCTGACGTGCCGGCAATCCACGGGGGATCAGTGACCGCAGCGGCCCGCCCCGCGGATCGGGGCGGGCCGGCCGGATCAGCCTTCTTCGCCCGGCTCGGACTCGGCATTGGCCTCGGGACGGTCGAGCGACTTGAGCTCATGGCCAGGGCCGGCCACGACGATCTTGGTGAAGTAGTGCTCCTTGCCGTCCTTGTCGGTGTAGCGCTCGTTGCGGATCTCGCCCTCGACATAGACCTTCGAGCCCTTGGCCAGACCCCGGCCCTCCAGCCACTTCACCGTGCCCGGGCTCCAGACCTCGACCTGGTGCCAGGTGGTGAAGTCCTGACGCTCGTTGTCCTTCTTGGTGTAGCGGCTGGTGGCCACCCGCAGCACCGCGTACTTCTTGCCCTTGAGGGTGGTGCGGATCTCGCTGTCCGCGCCGGTGAAGCCGATCAGTTGCGCCTTGTTCAGCATGGTCTTTCTCCGTCTCCCGCCGGGAGAAGTCCCGGCGGTCCGCGGCCCTCGCCGCGATCACGGGCCCTGCCAGGGCGGGGAAGAGGGTCGGGCCCAAGCCCGCGGCGGCTGGACGCCGGCCTGCACGGAGCGCAGCGCAGGAAGGCCGGAGGCTCCGGCCAGAGCGCCTGGCCCCGCCAGGTCGGCTTGGACCCGGCCCGCCCCGCCCTAGGGACGACGTGATCGATCGCGGCGAGGGCTCGCGCGACCTCCAGGCCCCGCACCGGGGAGACGCCAAAGACCTGCTGATCCCAAGGCGCGGCCGGCGCCGCCGACGCCGGCCAGCAAGTTCCGCCCAAGGGGCCGGACGGACGCTCAGTCCGGGTCGCCGCCACCGCGCCAAGGCCGGACGAGGGCAGGCCCCGCGCCGCCGTGACCGGGTCTCCAGCGGGCCCGGGCCGAAGTTGCCGGGCAGGGGCCTTGGCCAGGCGAAGGTCCTGTCGAGGTCAATCCGCACGCGCGCGGCCAAGGCGGCCGGAGCCCCTCTCCCAGGCCGTCGTCGGCCTCGCCCAAGCGTTCACGGCGAACGAATCGCCAACCCCAAGGCGTCGTGGCGCTAAGGCCGGCGACCGCTAGATCTGGGTCGCCGTTCCGGGTTCATTCCAACGGGCCAGACAGCAAAGACGGCGCGGCGATGAACACCGCGCCGCCGAAGCCCTATTTGGCGGGGCGGATCGGCACGCAGCGGATACCGCGCTCGGCCGCCTTCTGCGCCAGGTTCAGGGCCGGACCGAAGGGCCGAGCCGCCTCCCCAAGGTGTGGTTGCAGGCTGGCCGCCAGGGTCAGGACGCAAACCGGCTCCAGGTCGAGCATGGCGTCATTGGCCTTGAACGGCGCGGCCCGGCCCACGCCGTCGAAGTCGGGCTTGGCCAGGACGAGCTTGACCCGCTTCTGCTTGGCCCAGCTGATGGCCAGCGTCTCGCCGCCCCGGGCGCCGCAGGTGGCCAGGGCCATGTCCGGCCAGGTCTGGTGGGCCCAGTTGAGGGCGTCGAAGATCCGACCGCCGTCCAGCGCCGTGTCGGCGCCCGGCGCGGCCCGGAACGCGATCACCGCGCAGCCCGGATCGACGGCCTGCTGGCGACGGGCCTTCATCGCCCGCACGGCCTCGCGGGCCTCGACCTGAGCGGCGGTGACGCGCGAGCCGCGCACGCTGCCGCGCCAGGGCGTCCAGACCTCCCCGGTCGCCACCCGGTAGGCCTCGGCGGCGGCGTCGCGCACCAGGTCGGCGGCCAGCACCGCCACGTCGGCCGCGCGGGTCCGGGCCGTGGCCGCTTGCAGGTCGGTGTCGGCCACTTCGGAAGCGTCGAAGTCGCGCAGCAGGCGGTTGATCTCGTCACGGCCGCGATCGGCCTCGCGGTCGATGCGCAGGGAGGCCGAGTGGAAGGCTCCGATCAGCGCCTCGCAGAACACGCCCTGGAAGTCCTCCAGGGCGGTCTCGCCGATCAGGTCGAGCAACTCGGTCATCAGCACCTGACCCAGTTGGACCAAGGCGTCCTCGGGCGGATGGGGCCGCGGATCGTCCAGGTCGAGCGCCTGGGCCTCGAGCGGGCTGAGCGGACCGGTGAGGGGAGGGGGATGAAAGGTCATGGGAAGACTCCCGAGGGGTTGAGGACGGAACGAGCCCTTCGGCTCGCGACCGCCCTCCGCGCCGCCGGCCCCGGGCCGCCGCAGGGGCTTTGAGCGCAGCGTCCCTTGCGGCGGTCCCGCGGACGGTGGCGAGGTCGCCCGAGCCGCAGGGCCGTCTCCGCCCAGCCCCTGACCAGGCCCGTCAGGCCGCCCGCCGGTCCGGTCCGCCCGCTCCGGGATACGGTCCTCGGCCCGCAGTCGACCGATAGGCGCGGTCCCTGTGGCCCTCGCAGTACGGCGACCTTCCCGTCGGGGTCATGGGCGCGGACCGTCCGCACCAGCTGAAGGCAGGGTCCTTGGGATCGCCGATCGGCCAGCGGCAGGCATGGCGGGGCAGGGCGGCCAGATCCCGCACCGTCCCGATCGCATCGACCGGCGCGGGCCGCGGCCGCCGCAGCGCCGCGGCCGACATCGCCGGCGGACCGCCGGCCGGCCGCGTCGGGGGCGGGGAGGGCGCCAAGCGCCGTGGCGCGGACCGCACCGGTGTGGCTGCCCGTCGCCCCGGGCCCGAGGGCGGCTTGCGGCCGGCCAAGCCCAGGCGATGGATCTTGCCGATCACCGCATTGCGGCTCACCGATCCCAAGGCCTTGGCGATCTGGCTGGCGCTCTGCCCCTGGGCCAAGAGCGCTTTCAGGCGCTCCACACGCGCCTCGGACCAGCCGCCAGCACGGCCGGAAACCTGTTCGTACACAGACGGAATCACAGAAGAGGACATGGTCGCCGCTCACCTCAGCGCGCCCGATCGGCGCGCCCGCCGCGTCCCTGGCTCCTCCTTTTCCAACCCCCTAAAATTCGGGTATTGCGCCAACGTCAAACGCAACCTAGCGTCGCATCCGTTCGAGGACGCGCCACGCCAGTTCGGCGCCCCCAGAACCCGCCGTCGCCCAAGCGACGGCCCCAAGACGGCCCTGCCGGGTGGTCGGCGCTATGTCCAAGCCTTCGGGCTAAAGGCGCCGACGCGCGTGGTTCACGCGTTCTCAACGCCCGGCTTCCTGACGCCGACGCCCCAACCGGACACCGTCAAAAGCCTTGTTCCGCAAGGCCGGCTCGGCGAGACTCGGACGTGATGAAATCGAATCTCGACCACCTGCCCGATCGCCAGCAAGCCGAGCTGGAGGCCATCACCGGCCACCTGCTGCGCGGCTTCGACGCGGCCCTGGCCGGCGGCACGCAGCCGTGGCGCCGAGGCGCCAAGATCTACAAGATCATCCTGTTTGGCAGCTATGCGCGCGGCGACTTCGTCGACGCCCCCGAGACCGGCTACCTGTCGGACTTCGACATCCTGGTGGTGGTCAGCGACGAGAAGCTGACCGACATCGCCGACTACTGGTTCGAGACCGAGCAGCGCATCGAGCACGACCCGACCATCGGCCGCATCGTCAACCTGATGGTCAACGACCTCGACGACATCAACCAGAGCCTGGACGCCGGCCTCTACTTCTTCCGCGAGGTCATCGACCAAGGGATCGTGCTCTACGAGATCCCCGGCCACGCCTTCAGTCCGCTCAAGCCCCTGACCGCCCAGGCGGCCCTGGCGCTGGGCCAGCGGCACTACACCAAGATCTTCGCCACCATCCGGACGTCGATAAAGACGGCTGAACTCCAAATCGCGGAGTACAGCCTGGATAACGTAGCGAACGACTGGCTGCACAAGGCCGCCTTCAACCTGCACCAGGCCACCGAGGCGGCCTATATCGCCGTGCTGCTGCTGACCGGATTCTATGCGCCGCGCTCGCACAACATCAAGTTCCTGCGCACCCTGGCCGAGAGCAAGGCCCCGTCCCTGGCGGCGGTGTGGCCGCGCGAGACCCGGGCCCTGCGCAAGCCCTTCCAGAAGCTCAAGCGCGCCTATGTCGACGCCCGCTACAACCAGGACACCTATGAGATCACCTTGGACGAGCTGGCGCACCTGAAGGCCACGGTTGAGCAGTTGATCGTCCAGGTCCGCACCGTCTGCGACGAGCGCCTCGCCCAACTGGCCCATGAAGCCGGGCAGGGCGCCTGACCCAGCCCCGCGTCAGGGATCGCAACCCGCCAGGGCCGAGACCGCGACCCGGCCCGAAAAGGGGAGGGGAGGGGGCTCGGGGCGGCCCGGCCGCCTAGAGCCCGGCCGCCACAGGCGGCGACGCCCAAATCCTTCGCCAGCCTTGCGAAAGCCTGGGACACCCATACAACTTATTGATATTACTAAATTAAATTAACGCCACCTACGCCAAAATCGCTATCACCGACCACCAACACCACTGATTGAACAGCCCGCCCATGCGACTTAAAGTCCAGGCGCGGCCGAGCCTTGGCCCGCACCGCCGTCCGGGCGGCTGGCGCGGATGTCCAGGCTTTCGCTAAAGGCGCCAGCGCACGGTTCAAGCGTGATCTCAACGCCCGGATGGAGGTCCCGATGGCCACCCTCTCGCCTGACGCCCAACCCGACAAGACCGACCTGGACGAGGCGGTCGCCTGGCTGCGCATCCTCTGGAAGGTCCCGGTCTCCAACGCCGACATCACCGGGTTCTTCGACTGGAGCCGCCGGAAGCCCGCCGCCCGCGCCCTCTACGACACCCTCTCGCAACGTCTGCTCGACGCGATGCTGGCCGAACCGCCCACTACACCTCCGCCCCTGGACCCACATAGCTGACGGCCTCGAAAGCCCGCGGGTATGGTCTCACCCGCGCCCAGACTACGGCGCACCGCTCAGGCGGCATCCCCGTCGCGCCTGGCCGGTCGCTCGATCTGCTTGAGCTGATCGCTCGGCAGCGGACGCTGAAGTTGGCGCGCCTCGGCCCACGGCGCCCTCAGCCAGGTCTCCACCTCGTCGGGCGTGCGCAGGAACACCGGCATGGCCTTCTTGTGATAGGGAGCGACCACGTCGTTGGCGTCCGTGGTCAGGAAGGCATAGACCTCCATTTCCTCCCAGCCGGCCTTGAGGGTCTTGACGCAGGCGTGCGGCGTCCAGATCCCGGCGAAATAGCCCAGAGGTCGGTTGTCGTTCTGCGCGAACCACACCTCCTTGCCCGACCGCGTGAAATCCTGGTCGGGCTCGCAAAAGGCGGTGACGGGCACCAGGCAGCGGTTCTCCACGGCCTGCCAGCGCCGCCAGTGCGGGTTGTCCAGGTCGCGGATGTTGGTGACGCCGGGGTCGGGCTCGCGCTTCAGCATCGTCTCGACATCGTCGTGCGGCTTGCCCTGGGCGGTCAGCCGCGCGATCCGCTTGTCGACGAGCTCGGTCATCCGCTTTTTCGACGAGGGCATGCCCCAGCGGGCGAAGGCGACCTCATGGCCGCCCTCAGGGCCCAGCCGCACGGTAGGCTTGCTGTAGTTGGGGTAGGTGAACTGCCTGTAGCCCAGGTCGATATTGGCCGCGTCGAACGCCACGCCGCCGGGCAGGCTGAGACTGCGGCGCAGCAGGTCCTCGTGGGCCCGGGCCCAGCCGAAGATGTCGTAATAGAGCTCTTCGATGTTGCACATGGGCGCTCCCCATCCCGAGGTCGCTGAAACGCTAAGCGATGGGTGTGGGTGTGAAAAGGGGCCCGGGCTTGACCGTTCGGACGCGGCGGACGCCCCCGGCTCAAGCCCGGCGGCCGTCCAGGCTGATCCCCGCGCCCCTGGCGCCGCAGACCGTGCAGCGCAGGGCCGCGCGCAATTGCGCCGGCCGCATCCACTCGCCGGCCCGGGCGATGATCACCGCCCGGGTCCAGTGAACCCGATGGCCGCAGACGCAGGTGATGGTCAGCCAGGCCAGCTTGCCGGTCCTGGGGTCCATGTCGGCCAAGCCTCACCGTCCCGTCGCCGGCGGCCGCCAGCCATAGCCGTAGTCGACTGGATTGAGGCCCGCCTCGGACAGGGCGGTGATCACCTCCCACCGAAACCGCTCGGCCAGGTCCCCCGGATCCAGCACCCCGCCGCTGGGCGCCATGGCCGGCATCCGGTAGCCGCAGCGCGGACAGGGGGTGCGCCGCTGAATATCCGCCATGGTCATCCCCAGCAGACGCCGGGCCCGGCCCAGCATCACGTCGCGCCGCCAGCTGCGCGAGGTCCCGCAGGCCGTGCATCGAAAGACGATCTCCATCTTCCGCTCCAGGGCGTCGACCAGTCGCAGCGCGGCGAACCGCGGCTCCAGCTCGGCCATCTTGCGCCGCTGCTGGTCGGAAAGCTCAGGCATCGCCCGGCCCCGCCACCTGGCGCACGGCCCGCCAGAAGGGCCAGGGCTTGGCGCTGACCTCCTCGACCTCGAACCAGGCCTCCTCGCCCTCGAACGCGGGCACGCGCTCCTTGTCGATGAAACTGCACCGGCTGCGCTGGGCGCGCCGCGTGCCGCCCTCGAAGGTGAACATCAGCGTCCGGTCATGGTCGGCGCCGCCATACTGGCGCACGCGCCGCAGCTTGACGGTCGTGCGGGTGAGGATCCGTTCGGCCGTGGGCGCGTGCGGGCTCGCGCGCTGGCCGGCGCGTTGGGTGGACATGACAATCTCCGTGTTCCTGAAATGTTCTCATTCCAGAGCGCCGAAGAGTCAACAGCCCACGACCCCAAGTTGGTCGCATCCTGTCGGCGATCGCACCCGCTTTGGCCGAGCCGCCGATCCGATCCTTCGGGCGAGGGTAGGGGGATGAGAGGCGGCCCGGCGCCTGTCGTCGGGGGGGCGTATGGGCCGGGCCGCGGTCTTCCGAAGAAGACCCCGCATCAACTGCGGGCGGGTGCTTTAGTTCCGCCAAGGCCCCGCAGGCCGCCCCCTTGTCGACGGCCAAGCTCGCCCCATATCCGGTCATGGGTCCCGGGGCGCTATGCACGCCCCTCCACGTGGACGCCGGGCCGGGAGACATCCGCCCCCGAGCCGATACTGCCGATCTGCGGCAGACCACCAGCTTCGCAACAGCGAGCGGTGGCGCATGTCCTCTCCACCGCAAGATGGAGAACGATATGAAGCCCCTCCTGATGCGCGCGGACGACCGCGGCCCTCTCCAAGTCCGGAACCTTCAAGGCACCTCCCGTCACCTGTGCTGGTGTGGAAGCTGGATCGAGCATTGGCGGTGCGGCTCGGGCGGCGGACGCTTCACCTGCGCGGTCGTCGGCTGCTCGGGTCCGGCCGAGGTCGGCGCCCACGTCAAGCCCGTCGACCTGACCGGCTGGTACATCGCCCCCTTCTGCAAGGGCTGCAACCACTGGAGCAACCGGGAAATCCTGACCCTCGACCGTCGGACCTGGCTGGTGCGCGCCAATGTCAGCCTGACCTGCGCGGTGTGGTGGGCAAGCTGACCGCAGTCCGAGAGGCCATCCCGTCATTGTATGGCAGGATGGCCTCGACGATTCCCGGAGCCCACATGCCCGACGACGCCTCCGCATCGCCCGATCTCGCCGCCCTGGAGGCCATGGCCGCCCAACTGGAGGCCAGCGGTCGCTATCGTCTGCTGCGTCGGTTCGAGGGCTGCACCTTGCATACCGGCGCCGACCCGGCCACCCTCAAGCGCGGGATCTTCCTGGACACCGAGACCACGGGGACCGACACCCTCCGCGACGAGATCATCGAACTGGCGATGATCCCCTTCGACTACGACCCCGACGGCCGCCTCTGCGCCGTCCACGACCCGTTCGTGGCCCTGAACCAGCCCAGCAAGCCGATCCCGGCCGAGGTGACCCAGATCACCGGCATCACCGACGCCATGGTCGAAGGCCATCACATCGATCCGGCCCTGGTCGCCGCCTTCGTCGCCTCGGCGGTGATCGTCGTGGCCCACAACGCCGCCTTCGACCGCCCCTTCGCCGAGCGCCTCACCGAAGCCTTCAAGCTCAAGGGCTGGGCCTGCTCGATGAGCCAGGTCGACTGGAAGGGGGAGGGGGCCGAAGGGACCAAGCTCTCGGTGCTGGCCAGTTGGTGTGGTTTCTTCTTCGACGGCCACCGGGCCGAGAACGACTGCCTGGCCGGACTGGAGGTCCTGACCCGCCCTCTGCGGGACGGCCGGCCCGCCCTGGCCCACATGCTGGAAACGGCCCGCCAACCCTCCTGGCGCATCGTCGCCGACCGCTCGCCGTTCGAGCAGAAGGACAAACTCAAGGCTCGCGGCTACCGCTGGAACGGCGACGACGTCACCGGCGGCCTTCGCTGTGCTGCGCCTTTCGCCCGAGGATCAGGCGGCCGCCTTGGCCGCGGCGCCCGGCGTGTTCTCGCCCCAGGCAGGCGGGGCCGGGGCTCGAGGCGTGACCTGCGTGCGGCTGGCGCTGGCCCAGGCCGAGCACCTGAAGCCGGTCCTGGCCCAGGCCGCCGCCAAGGCCCGCAACAGCAAAAGCGCCTTCACCCGCCTAGCCTGAGGTCGCCACATGCCGCCGGCGCCGCGCCGTTCGGCAATGACACCCGCGCCCAGTGGCAGCGGCTTGCCATTTGGCCGAACCGCGTTCTAGACTCATCGCACGCCGCTGAAAGCGCGGCGTCGAGGCGTGAGAACCTCGCTTGAACCAACCGCTTCGCGTTCGGCTCCGCCCCGGCGCGACCGGTGTGCTGCGCCGGCGGCGCCGTCGATGACGGCCGCTCCACACTCAAGCTCGGTCTCAAGGATCCGGCCCCGCCGGAGCCGACGCCTCTCCTGGAGGCGGACGTGGCTAGGCGAGCAGAGACCAGACTTCGAAACACTGACCCTCGGCGCGGGATCTCGCGCCGATGACCATGGACACGGTCGACCCCGTCCTGGCCGAAGCAGAGAGCGACACGCATCGCCAGCTCGACGCGCTCTTCCGTCGCCAGGCCCCCGCGCTTGTGCGGTTCCTGTCCCGGCGCACGAGCCGCGAGGAAGCCCAGGACCTGGCCCAGGAGGCCTTCTTGCGCCTGACCGACGCGGCCGGGCGCAAGATGCTGCAAAAGCCCGAGGCCTATCTCGCCCGCATCGCCCGCAACCTGCTGCGCGACCGGGCCAAGAGCGT
Organism: Caulobacter sp. Root343; assembly: GCF_001425745.1. Taxonomy (GTDB): domain Bacteria; phylum Pseudomonadota; class Alphaproteobacteria; order Caulobacterales; family Caulobacteraceae; genus Caulobacter. The sequence goes on from NZ_LMDF01000010.1 coordinate 49,233, forward strand.
CTCGGGCCATCGCGAGCGCACTCACGCGGTCCTGGAGCCGGAACTGCACGCGGCCAATGACGGCGACCCGCATCTCATGCTGGAGGCGCGCCAGTTGCTTGAACGCCACGAGGCCGCCGTCCTCAAGCTCAAGCCCAAGACCCGCGAGGTCTATCTGCGCCACCGCCTCGACGGTCAAACCTACGCCGAGATCGCCGCCGCCCTCGGGATTGGCGTCAGTGCTGTGGAAAAGCACATGATGAAGGCTATCGCCGCCGTCGACCGCAGCCTCGGCCGGCCCTAGGATCGCCACATGACCCCGGGGGACGAAGAGCACCTGCGCCGCGAGGCGGCCGCCTGGTTCGCGCGCATGCGCGGGCCCGGCGCCGACGCCGCGCGCGCCGAGTTCGACGCCTGGCGCGCCGGCCCCGGGCGCCAGGACGCCTATGACCGCCTGGTCCAGCGCTTCGAGGAGTCGGCGATCCTGGGCCATTCACGGCTTTCGGACCTGCGCCTGCGCACCAGCGCCGACCGCCGCGGCCCGCCACCCGCGGTGTGGTGGACGGCGCTCGCCGCCGGCCTCGTCCTCGGCGCCATCGCGATCTCGCAGGCGCCCTGGGCGCCGAGCGCCGGCGCCCAGCCGCAGGCGCGCTACGTCTCCGCGCCCGGCCAGATCCGAACCATCGTCCTGGCTCGCGACCTGACCGTCGTGCTCGACACCGACACGGTTCTTGCCGCCTCCACGAGAGGGGACCGGCCGCATCTGGTGCTGGAACGCGGACGGGTCCGCGTCGAGTCCGGCCGCCCGCTGGAGATCGAGGCCGACGGGGCGCAGGTGGTCGCCGAACGCGCAGCCTTCGACCTGCGCCGGCAGGGCGACAAGGGCGACAAGGGCGACAAGAGCGTCGAGGTCTCGATCTTGCGGGGCGAGGTCCAGGCCCAAGTCGGTGGACTGCTCCAGCGCGGTCGCACCCGGATCGACGCCGGCCAGTGCCTGATCCTGACGAGCGGACGGAAAAGCGCGCCCATGCCGGCGCCGTCGCGCGACCGCCAGTGGCCCACCGGCATGCTGATCTTCGACGACACGCCGCTCACCCAGGTCCTGGCCGAGGCCGATCGCTACGGCGGCCGCAAGATCCGATTGGCGGACACGGGCCTTGGGCGCCTGCAGGTCAGCGGCGGGCTCAAGGTCACCGATCCCGACGGCCTGGCGCGAGCCCTGGCCGCGGCGCTCGGCCTCAATGTCGAAACCGGCCCCGGCGGCGACCTGGTTCTGAGCCGAAGCGCCGCCTGACGCTTCGGCGTCGCTCTTGTGAAAGTTTTTTGTGAGGTCGGCGCCGCGGACCTCGTCAGAGCCCCACGACAAGCCGCGAACCGCGCGGCCCATCGGGTTTGGGGCCCCAAATGCATCGCAACACCTATCGTCTCCGCCGCGGCCTGATGGCCACGGCCGCCTGTCTCGTCCTGTCCGCGGCGGTCCCGGCCCTCGCCGCGCCGCTCGTCCCGTCCGAGGCCTCCAGGGCCTACGATCTCAAAAGCCAGCCCCTGGCCAAGGCCCTGTCGGAAGTGGCCCGTGTCAGCGGCCGCCAAGTGGTGGTCTCCTCGAGCCTGGTGCGCGGCAAGACCGCGCCGGCGCTGCAGGGCCGCTACACCGCCGACGAGGCCTATGCGGCCCTGCTTTCCGGCTCGGGCCTGAAGATCACCCCGGTCGGAGCGACCCTGGTCGTCCAGCCGCTGCGCGGGGACACACCCGCGACGGGGGAGCCCCAGGCCGGCGACGCTGAAGTCCTTTCCGAACTCGTCGTCACCGGCACCCGCATTCGGGGCGAGGCCCCCGTCGGTTCGACGCTGATCTCGATCACGCGCAAGGATATCGACGCCAGCGGTTACGCCTCGACCCAGGAACTGCTGCAGGCCCTGCCGCAGAACTACGCCGGGGGGGCCTCCGAGGGCGCGGCGTCCCTGAGTTCGCGCAATGGCGCGGCGTTCAACGGCGGCTTCGGCACCGGGGTCAATCTTCGCGGCCTGGGCAACACCTCCACCCTCGTCCTGATCAACGGCGATCGGCCGGCGATGGGGGGCGTCGCCGGCAGCTTCGCCGATCTGTCGCTGATCCCCTCGACGGCGATCGACCACATCGAGGCGCTGGCCGATGGGGCCTCGGCTCTCTACGGATCCGACGCCGTCGCCGGCGTGGTCAACATCGTCCTGCGCGACCGCCTCGACGGCGGAGAGGCCCGGATGCGATATGGCACCGCGGACGGCGACTTCAGCGAAGTGCAGGCCTCGGTGATGCGCGGGAGGGTCTGGGAGCGCGGCTACCTGACGTTCGCCTATGAATATCTGCGCCGCGGCCGGCTGGCGGCCGATGATCGCGCGTTCGCTCGCGAAGACCTCCGCCCGTTCGGAGGCCTTGATCGACGTACGGGCTACGCCAGTCCCGGAACGATCGTGGCGGGTGGCCGCAACTTCGCGATTCCCGCCGGCCAAAACGGCGTCGGCCTGACCGCCGCGCGGCTCGGCGCCGATCAGGTCAACCGCACCGACGCGCGGCTGGGCGCCGACATCCTTCCGCGCCAGACACGGCAGTCGATCTATCTCTCGGGCGGTGTCGATCTGGACGCCTCGACGACGCTGTCGGCGCGTATCCTGGGCGCCGATCGCCGCTACGATCTTCGCCGAACGCCGACCTGGGCCAGCCAGGTCACCGTGCCTGTCAGCAACCCGTTCTACGTCGACCCGCTCGGCGCACGACAGCCGGTGCGGGTTCAGTACCGCTTCGCCGACGACCTCGGCGCCGAACGCAGCCGAGGCCACATCAGCGCGGTCAACGGCGGCGCGGACCTGACGCGGCGGATCGGGACCTGGTCGGTGACCGGGTCCGCGGGTTACGGCCGCGAGGAGGACGTGACCGGCGGCCGCAACATCGTCAACACCTATCGCCTGAACCTGGCCCTCGCCGACACCAATCCCGCCACCGCCTACAATCTCTTCGGCGGTCCACGGTCCACCCATCCTTCCACGATCGATGCGATCCGGGGCTGGACCAAGGGCCGGGGCCTCTACACGGTGTGGACGGCCGGCCTGAAAGGCGATGGCGAACTCTTCGACCTGCCGGCCGGCCCCTTGAAGCTCGCGGTCGGGTACGAGCATCGCAGCGAGCGCTATCGGAACACCTCGATCACCTACCAGACGACCGCCGACCAGCGGGTCTCGCCGGTGGACTATCCGGGCGTGCGGCGCATCGAGGCGGTCTATGGCGAGTTGCGCGCGCCCCTGATCGGCGAGGGCCAGGCCATACCAGGCGTCCATCGCCTGGATCTGTCGCTGGCCGGTCGTATCGAGGACTACAGCGACTTCGGGCGCACCTCGAACCCCAAGATCGGCGTCAATCTTGAGACCATCGCGGGTCTCACGCTGAAGGGAGCCTATGGGACCTCATTCCGGGCGCCGAGCTTCCAGGATCAGCGTCTCGGTCCTGGCCTGATCCAATACTTCCCGTTCGCGGTCATCGACCCCAAGTCGCCGACGGGGAAGACGAACGTCCTCTTCCTGCTCGGCAATACGCCGGGGATCCAGCCCGAGCGCGCCAAGACCTGGACGGCGGGCTTGGAGTGGCGACCGCCCGCCGCGCAGGGCCTTCGACTGAACGCCGGCTATTTCCGCGTGGAGTACAGCGATCGCATCGGCGCGCCCAACGCCGGCGCCCTCAACATGCTGATCAATCGCGACCTATATCGCGGCCAGTTGAACGAGACGCCCAGCGCCGGCGAGATCGCCGGCTACTACGCCTCACCCTATCTTTCGAACACCTCGGGCATCGCCGCCGCCGACATCAAGGCGATCGCCAACGCCCGCACCCAGAACCTGTCCTCGCTGGTTCAGGACGGCATCGACCTCGATTTGGCGTGGCAAGGCCGCCTGCGCGGCGATCCTGTGGGTCTCGGTGTCTCGGGCAGCTACACCTTCCGCGTCGACAAGCGCTTCACGGCCGGCTCCCCATCCACGGACCAGGTCGACACCGTGGGCAATCCCTTGAAGCTACGGGTGCGGGGACGCGGGTCGTGGTCGCACGGTCCATGGGACCTGGCCGCCGCCGTCAACGTCGCTGGCGGCTACACGAACCAGACCGTATCGCCCGCGCGATCGGTCTCAAGCTGGACGACCGTCGACCTGAACGTCAGCTACCGGCTTCCCGAGCAAGACGGCCTCTGGTCAGGCGTGCGACTGACGCTTTCGGCCAGCAACCTGTTCGACAAGGATCCGCCCTTCGTCGAGAGCGTGACGCCCTCAAGCGCGATCGGCTTCGACACCGACAACGCCTCGGCCATAGGTCGCGTCGTGGCGGTGACGGTGATCAAGCCATGGTGACCGGCCTTCTTATAGGCCTGGCCATCGCGGCGTCGCCGCCCTCGCCCTCGCCCTCGCCCTCGCTCCGCGACATGGTGGAGATGCGTGTGTTGTCGAGCGTGTCTGTTTCGTCGGACGAGCGCTGGGTCGTCTATCGACAGGAAGACGGGTCGGTCGCCGAAAACAGGCGGCGCCTGTCGTGGTGGGCCGCGCCAACGGATGGGTCTCGACCGGCGCGCAAGATCGCCGACGGCGGCGCGCCGATCTGGACCGACGCGGGTCCCGCGACCCCCGAGATCCCGCAATGGACGTCGGACGGGCGCTGGTTCTACTTCCGGGCCGTCACCGATAACGGCGCCCAGCTCTGGCGCGCCAGCCCCGACGACGGTCAGGTCGAGCAGGTCACGCGCGACGCCGCCGACATCGAGGCCTTCATCGTCGGCAAGACCGATATCGCCTGGCGTGTTGGTCCCACCCGCCAGGCCATTCTGGAGGCCGAGCGCGACGAGTACGATCGTGGCGTGCGGATCGACGGCGCGGTCGATCCGTCCCAGAACCTGTTCGACGCGGTCGACGTCAACGGCCGTTTCGCCGCCCAACGGCTGGCTGGCCAGTGGTTCGCGCGACGGAGCGTGCTCGGCCCCGCGCCAAGGTTCTTCAATGCGGCGCTCGACGGGCGATCGGTCGAGCCGCTCGCGGCCCCTGACGCCAAGGCCAAGGGGCTGCCCGCCGCCAACGTGCCGCCGGCGCTATTCTCGGGGCCGCCAGACGTCGGCGCGACCTCTCCGACGGGCCGGCTTTCCATACGACGCTCCAGGGACGGCGACGCGACGGTGGAGGTCCTGCGCCCTTCCGGCGCGGAGCCGATCGCCTGTCAGCATCGACTCTGTTCGGGAAAGATCGTCGCGGGCATGTGGCGGCCTGGATCCGATGTCGTGGTGCTCACGCGCCAGGAACCCGGTTATCGGCAAGCGCTGCTGACATGGGACGTCGCACATGGGCGCTTCCGCGAACTCACGGGAAGCCAGGGTCTGTTGGGCGGCGGACTTACCGAGACCGCGCCCTGCGCCCTGACCCGCTCACGCGCCTTTTGCGTCGTGGCGTCGCCGACGACGCCGCCGCGTCTCGAGTCGATCGATCTGGACACCGGGGGTCGCACGATCGTCGCGGCTCCCAACACCGGGCTGCGGCTCGGCGAGGACATCACACCCGAGCCGCTCGCCTGGACCGACGCCGACGGCCACGCGTTCACGGGCGTCTTCTTTCCCGCCCAGGCCAACGGTCATGACAATCGACCGCCCCTCTTTTTAACCTACTATCTTTGCCAAGGGTTCGTGCTTGGCGGCACAGGCGACGAGTGGCCGCTTCGCGCCTTGGCCGCGTCTGGGATCGCGAGTCTCTGTGTCAACAAGACGGGCGCGCCCGCCGAGAAGCAGGACTCCGTCGCCAACTACAACGTGGCGCTGTCGGGCATTCGCACGATCGTTGGCCGTCTCGCCGACGCGGGCCGTGTGGATCGGACGCGCATCGGCATGGGCGGACTGAGCTTCGGGAGCGAGGTGGCGATGTGGGTGGCCACCGAGTCCGATCTTCTCCGAGCGGTCTCGATCAGCACCCCACAGCTTGAGCCGGCCTATTACTGGATCCACGGTGTCGCCGGGCGACACAACCACGAGCCCCTGAAGATCGCGTGGGGGCTGGGCGATCCGGCGCAGACAGCCGAACGTTGGAAGCTGGTGTCGCCAGCCCTGAAGACCGATCGGATCCACGCCGCCGTGCTCATGCAGATGTCGGAACAGGAATATGGCATCGGCCCGGAGCTGCTGGCCCGGCTCTCCAACAGCGCCACCCCCTTCGAGGCCTACGTCTTCGCGCACGAACCGCACATCAAGATCCAGCCGCGCCACAAGTTGGCCGTCTACCAGCGGAATCTCGATTGGTTTCGCTTCTGGTTGCAGGGTCGAGAAGATCCCGATCCCGCCAAGACGGACCAATACGCGCGCTGGGAAGCGATGCGCGTGCGGGCGGACACTGCCCGCTAGGACCAGCTGCGCGCCCAGGACTCGACGTCCGCGATCTGGAGGACACGGAAGAAATCCGACCCTTTCGGCGGGCCCGTCTCCTCGAGCGCCCGCCGAATGCTCGCGGTATCGATCAGCCCGGCTTGGTCGAGCCGGCCGCCAAGAAGATGCTCGGCCAGCTTGGGCCTGGCGGCCTCGAACGCTGGACCCGCGAAGCCCGACAGGTTTCCCTTCGCTCGTCGATCGATGACGATGGCCGGGAGGCGCGCCTTGAAGGCTTGGCGCGCGACCGCGCGATCCTGGCCGCCGCCAATCCACGTCCAACTCGGGATCGATAGGCAAAGCTCGACGATCGGCAGCGAGAGGAGCGGGGTCAGGATCGGCGCCTGAGACGCGCGCGGAAAGCCATCGAGATAGTTCTGCACCGCCATGAGCCCGCGGACATGATCGATCTTCCCGGGAAGGACCCCGGCTGGCGGATCCAGCCACGGGTGGTCCTCAAGCAAGATCGCCGTCGCCGGTCCCGCCAAAAATCGCGTGTCCGATCTCCAGGTCAGCGTCGCCGGCGTCAGCGCGCGGCGAATCGATAGCCTCGCGGCCTTCCAGACGCTGCAGCCATGCAAGCGCGCGAGATCCTTGACCGCCGTGGACCAGGTTCCAATGGCGCCGCCACGCAGTGCATCGGCGGCGGGACCCGAGCCATGGGTGTTGAAGAAGACATTGTCGCCGCCACCGCCGGACACGAACGCGTCGACGCCGAGCTCGCTGGCCTGCACCGTCAGGGCCTCGTCCCAAGCGCCGAGCAGGGCATGAGCGCTCGGCCTGGGTCGCCGGAGCTTGGGCGGCGCGACCAGGTCAAGGTCGCGCGGGGAGAGCGCGATCTCCTGCAGGGGAAGGCCCAGGCGCTCGGTCACGGCGCGCGCGAACAGCCGCTCGTCGCCATCGGGCGACGGCGAGATCATGTTGACGCAAATCACCTGGGTGGGCGTGTCCCACAACGACGCGGCGAGGATCGACGAATCCAGACCGCCCGACAGCTCGAGGAGGACCTGCCGCCTTCCTTCGACGCAGGTCCTGACACAGGCCCGCACCTCGCGTTCAAGCATGGCGGCCGCGTCGTTCGGGACCATAGGGCGCACGTAGTCCCACGGCGACCACAGGCTCTCCTCGACCGGCCGCCGCCCAGGGCGGAGGGTCAGCCGCGCACCGGACGTGACCTCGGTCACGCCCAGGAAGCCCGTCCGCCTCGACCGGTGGAAGGGATAGGCCAGGAAGTGAGCGACGAAGGACCAGTCGATGCGCGGCGACAACAAGCCGGCGTCGATCAAAAGACCGACATCGGTCGCGGCGATCCATGTGTCGCCGAGGTCGACCAGATAGATGGTGAGCGCCGCAAAAGGGGCTCGGACAAGGCGTACGAGCCCACCTTCGCCAGCAATGACGCCGAGGTAGTCTCCCCAATACTCTCGAACAAGCCGCTCGCCCTTCGAGCGGACGATCGCTTCGCCATCGGCGTCGGTCATGCTGGCGATCCGATGGTGGTCTCGCCGCGCGAAGAGATCGCCGAAGACGCCGCCCCGTCCTTCTCCAAGTCGAACTCGAGGTGCGGTGTTCGCCACCACAATGAAGCCGTCGCCGCGCATCTGGCATCGCAGTTCGGTTTGGCGAGCCAGCTTGGCCTCGATTTCGACGAGCGTCTCGGGCGACCCGGAGCTGGCGACGACGAGATCCAAGGCCATCACACGACCATGATCGGCAGGCGGGGCGACACTCGGTCTAGCACGTCGTTGAGAACTTGATCACCCCGTTGAAGCCAGCAGTGCGCCGAGAACGGACTTGGCGTCACCCCGAAAACCAGGTTGGCGTCGTCGCCGTGGCGACCCAGGAAGTCGAGCAGGGCGATCGAATCGAGAAGACAATTGGCCTTGATCGGCACATAGGGCCTATGGCGAAGGAATCGCGCGTGAAGATCGGCGGTTCGGTTAGGATCCGCCGTGGTCGCCCCGCTTCGCCGCCGCTTGAGATCGGCGATGATCAGGGTCAGCGCATCGTGTCTCAGCCGGCGATAGGTGCGCCACACGTGCCTGGTCACGGCCAACCCGTCTCCAAGACGAAACGGCGCCTCCTTCTGGATCGTCAGGTCACGCCGCGCCGCCTCGATAGGGGTGCGCGGCGTCGGTCGGGCGCTCGAGCGCACCAGCAGCCCCTGACCCGCGAGCGCATCGAGCGCATCCTGCAGTTCCGGCGCGCGCTCGCCGCGTACGAAAGCGTCGAACGCTTCCGCCAGTCGGGCGGAGACGGTGAAGTATCGGTTGCGCGCGACGTCCAGAAAGATGGGTCTGCCGGCGCTGAAGCAGTAGGCGATGTGATCGGGGACCACGAACTCCATGGCTCGCTCCGGCGGGGCGTCCCCGAAGGGACGCCGGATGGAAAACTAATCGTCGGACAGGCCGGCGTGCGGCTGAAGGTCGAAGCCTTCGATGTCGACGCCCATCATGCCCTTGGTCACCTCGGTCACCGCGCCAAGGTCGATCAGGTCGACCAGATCTTCGTCGTGCTTTTCCATGGATGCTCTCCAGACAACGGGGGGATGCCCCTCCACGCGGACGGGCATCGATCGACCTATTCGTCGCTGATGCCGGCGCGCGGCTGCAGGACGAAGCCTTCGATCTCGGTGCCGTCGGGACCCTGGGTCTCGACGGTGACGGCGCCCAGGTCGATCAGGGCGTCTTCGATGTGGTCTTCGATCCGTTCCATGACGGTCTCCTTCTCTAAGTCACGCCCACCGTGACGGTTGTACGGTGCGACCGGAGGTGGAGAACTCCCAGGAAATAACGCCAGAATATTCCGATTATTCCGCCGGCCGGCGCGGGTCGCGATCGCCGAGGCCATGGAGGCTGCGCACGAGCGCCGGCACCAGGCGCAGCCGTCTGCGATGATAGGTGACGATGGCTTGGCGCAGCGCGCCCGCCGACCCGATGGCCGCTAGGCGCCGCAGTTCCCGCGACTCTTCCAGAAACTCGGGGATCACGTCGAGTTCGGCGCAGCGAGGACGATGCAACCGGTCGCTGGCCCCGGCCACGGCCCATTCCATCTCGACATTGGCGCTGCGCGCGGCCAGGCGAGCGAAGAGGTCTTCGAGGGCGGCGATCGGCCCGTCCCCGGCCGGCGGCTCGATGGGGATGGTCGGCTCGCCGCTGGCGGCCCGGGCGGCGTTGACCAGCAGGGCGGCGTTCCACTGGTAGAGGTCCGACAGGTCCGGTTCGTTCATCCGCGGGACCAGGAAGCCTTCGCCGGGCAGGGCGGTCAGCAGCCGCTCGCCGACCAGGCGGTGCAGCGCCGCGCGCACCGGCGTGGCGCTGGCCCCGAACCGTCGGGCCAGGTCGGAGACGTCGATGCGCTCGCCGGGCCGCAGCGCGCCTTCGGACAGCAGGAAGGTCTTGATCGAGAGGTAGACGCGTTCACCGGTACCGGGCCGATCGATCATCAGGCTCACTCCCTGGTCGCCACGCAACGCAGCACGCCGAAAGGCAGGCCGCCGGCGCCGGGACCTGTCGCGCCAGGTCCTGTCGTCCGGGGCCCGCCAAAGGGGCGAGAGGATGGAAGCAAGGATCGGTGCTGGCACCTCCCCGAAATTCACCCGTGAATTTTGGGGGATAGCTTTTCGCTGACCTAAAGCAGGCCAAGAGCCCGGAAGCTCTCGATCTTCTGCGAACCGACGATCAGATGATCGTGGACGAGGACCCCCAGAACCTTGCCCGCCTCGACAATGACCTTGGTCATGCCGATGTCGGGACGGGAGGGCTCGGGGTCGCCGGACGGGTGGTTGTGAGCCAAGACCAGGGCGGTGGCGCCCACCTCCAGGGCCCGGCGCAGCACCTCGCGCGGATAGACCGGCGCGTGGTCGACCGTGCCCACGCCCATCGCTTCGACCAGGATCAACTGGTTCTTCTTGTCGAGAAAGGCCACCCAAAACTCCTCGCGCGGCAGACCGCGCAGCTTGGCGCGGAAGAAGTCGGCGACGGCCCCGAACGAGGACATCACCGGCCTGGCCGCCATGGCCGCCAGGCTGACCCGGCCGGCCGCCTCGCGCAGGATCTTGAAGTTGAGGATGGTCGCCTCACCCACATAGCGGCGCAGTTCGACGCGGTCGGCGCTCAGGACGCCGGCCAGGCCACCGAACCGCTCGATCAGACGCTCGGCCAATTCGAAGCTTTCGATGCGGTCGTCGCCGTCCAACTGCAGGTGGACGATCTCGGCGTCCTGCATGACGTCGACGCCGAAGCGTTCCGCAAGATCGAGGATTCGTTCGCGCGAGCGCGCCCGTCGTCCCGCCGAAGCGGACTGGAAGGCCTCCGTGGCGGCCGCCTCTTTTACAGCGCAGGCAGAACCCGCCGCGACAGGGTCGCTGCTGGGAACGATGGGAGCCGAGGCGGTGAGGGCAGGGGAGGCGGACATGGCGTCCTCCGATCTGGCGGCGCCGGACCCCAATGTCCGGATCGCTCGACCGCGCCGGCCCTTGCTTTCTCCTTTAGCCACCGGTCCGGCCGGTTTTTCCTGACCGTGGCCACCACCCGTGGGCCCGCCGCCGACCCAACGGTCATCCTCGTCGAGCCCCGTCCTTCTCAGTATTCGGGTTCTCGGCCGCCCTAGGCTCCAGACTCATTGAGCCCACCAGATGATGATGGCGGCGATGCATACGGCGCTGGCGAAGATGGCGGCGAGTTTGTCGTATCGTGTTGCCACGCGTCGCCAATCCTTGAGCCTGCAGAACATCCGCTCGACAAGGTTGCGCTGCTTGTAGGCCTGCGGGTCGAAGGGCTGGATGCGCTTTCGGGTCGGATTGTTGGGGATGACGGGGGTGGTGCCTCGTTCGATCAGGAATTTGCGTAGCTTGTCAGCATCGTAGGCGGTGTCGGCCAAGCAGAGGCGCGCATGGGGCAGTTGCTCCAGCAGCGACCGGGCGAAGGGGGCGTCGCCGCGTTGCCCGGCTGTGATTTCGAAGGCGATCAGGCGTCCTTGGCCGTCGACGACGGCGTGGATCTTGGTGGTGCGACCGCCGCGCGAACGACCGATCGCCTGGATTTCGGCCCCCCTTTTCCGCCGCCTGCTGATCGATGGGCTTTGGCGCTGGTGGAGTCGATCATATGAACATCGTCGGGACTAAGCGCGACCAGGGCCGCGAACAGGCGTCGCCACACGCCCTTGATCGTCCATCGCCGGAAGCGATTATAGATGGTTGTCGGCGGGCCATAGACCGCTGGGCAGTCTTGCCAGCGACAGCCCGCCTTCAACACATGGACAATGCCGCTGATCACACGCCGGTCGTCTACCCGATGCGCGCCAGGCTGGTTCTTTGGCAAAAGCGGCTCGATCACCGCCCACTGCCGGTCCGACAACCAGAACTCTCCAGCCATTGTCTTCCTCCGCTAGCGGAAGTGAATCACAGCCAGAGCATATCAATCAACATCTTGATTGGGTTTCGACCCTAAGGCGCCACGGGCTTGCCGCCGTCCTGTGCGGCGTCAACGACAGCAAACCGGGATCGCGCCGAAGCCGTGGAGTCTCCGCCTAGCCAGACATCGAACGCGCTGGCGTCCTGGACGAAGGCGCGGGCTTCACTGCTCCAGTAGCTCAACTCGTCAGGGCCAAGCTCGAAGCGCACGACCTTGGTCTCGCCCGGTTGCAAGGTGACGCGCCGGAAGCCTTTCAGCTCCCGGACTGGGCGCGCTGCGCCGGAGCGCTGATGAACATAGAGCTGAACGGTCTCATCGCCGACGCGCGTCCCAACATTGCGCACGGTGACCGAGACCCCGACGCGCTCGCCCTTGGCGATGGTTGTCCGTTCGACCGATGGGGCCTCGTAGTCGAAGCGCGTGTAGCTGAGGCCAAATCCGAACGGCCACACGGGGGCGCCGCGTTGATCCCAGTAACGAAGAGAAGCCTGGTAGGGCGCGTGCGAGCTCAGCCGGGAATAGACCAGCGGAACCTGTCCGACATTGCGTGGCCAACTGAATGGCAGCTTGCCGCCAGGCACAGTATCACCCATCAGCAGGTTTGCGACTGCGCGACCACCTTCGGAGCCTGGGTACCAGGCCTCCAGGATCGCAGCAGGATTCGCCGATTTCAAATCGAGCGGCCGACCGCTCATCAGCACCAGGACAACAGGCTTACCCGTCGCCACCACTGCCTCGAGGAGGTCCTGCTGCTTTCCAGGGAGGTCAAGCGAAGCCCGCGACGCGTTTTCACCGATCATTTCGCGCTTTTCGCCAAGCACGAGAATCGCGACATCGGCGTTGCGCGCGGCGGCGACGGCCTGAGCGATGCCCGCCGTGTCGTCGATCGGCGGCGTGACGGCCTTCGGCTCGGGATCAATGAAGGACCCGTTGAGCCGTCGCGGCATGCCCACACCCACGACATGGTCTATCCGCACCGTGGGCCCAAGCTTTTCGCGCAAGCCGGCCAAGATCGTGACGCCATCGGCCTGCGGCTTGAAGACCCAGGGTCCTTCGGTGTCGCGGGCGGAATCGGCCAACGGGCCGATCACCGCGACCGACCTTAGCGTCTTGCGGTCCAAAGGCAGGACGGCCCCTTCGTTGCGCAGCAGGACTGCCGAGCGCTCCGCTGCGACCCGCGCGAGCCTTCGCCGCTCTGGATCGGCGATCGCCTCGGCGGCTTTGCGCACATCGGCGTACGGGTTCTCAAAGAGTCCGAGCCGAACCTTGGTCTCAAGCACCTTGCGGACCGCGTCGTCGAGTTGAACCTGGCTGATCGCCCCCTGCGCAAGGGCCTTAGGAAGCTCGGAAAAGACGTTGATATTGTTGTCCATCTCCATCGTCACGCCCGCGTTGAGCGCCTTCACGGCGGCATCGGCGCGATCGGTGGCCAGACCGTGCGTGACGAGATTGCCGACGGCGCCAGCGTCGCTGACCACGAAGCCCTTGAACCTCCACGTATCGCGCAGCACGTCGGTGAGGAGCCAAGAGTTCGCTGTCGCAGGCACGCCGTTCAGCGGCATGTAGGCGGACATGACATTGTAAGCCCCCGCGTCGATCGCGGCCTTGAACGGCGGTAGATAGACGTTCCAAAGCTCACTATCGGAGACGTTCACCTCGTCGTAGTCGCGGCCGCCGAGCGCGGCGCCGTACGCGGCGAAATGCTTGACCCCGGCGATGATCCGGTTCGGCGTTCCCATGGCGGGTCCCTGGAAGCCACGCACCTGCGCTGCGGCCATGACCGATCCAAGGTAGGGGTCCTCGCCCGCGCCCTCGACCATGCGCCCCCAACGCGGATCGCGCGCGATGTCGACGTTTGGCGCGAAAGACCACTGGATGCCGACCGCACGGGCCTCGCCAGCGGCGGAAGCCTGCACGTCCTCGACCATTTTCGGATCCCAGCTCGCCGCCAGGCCGATCGGGACAGGGAATATGGTGCGCAGCCCGTGTATGACGTCGAAGCCGAACATCAACGGGATCTTCAACCGGCTCTGTTCGAGCGCGACGCGTTGCAGGGCGTTGGCGTGGGCCGGGTCCGAGACGAAAAGCACATTGCCGATACGCCCTTCGGCTATGCCTTTCTCGACAAAGGGCTCCAGCTTGGGCGGCGGCGACAGATGGAAGGCGATGAACAGTTGTCCCGCTTTTTCTTCCGGGGTCATCTGCACCAGCAACGCTTCGACCCGGGCCTTGATCGCCTTATCGGAAACGACGGTCTGATGGGGCGTGACCGAGGGTTTGGAAGCCTCCGACGCCAAGCTGGGCCCAGCACTCGCGAGTCCGCAGGCAAGCGCCGCCGCGACAAATCCGACCTTCATCCTCGCCTCCCAAACTGTGCTTGTCGGCCAATCTGTAGCGGCGAAGCCATAAGTGTACAATATCGTACTAATTCAGCATTTGAATCTCGTCCAGAACGTCCTTCTCTCGCCTGACAGCGATATTGCCGTTCGGCTTCTCCAAACAGGGTCTCTCAGTGCGAGAGCAGGCTCTGGGCCGGCCAGCGGGCCAGCACCGCCTGCAGCACCGCCGGCTTGTCGACGGGCACGAAGACCCTTGGCGTGTAGGCGATGATCTCCACAAAGCAGCCGAGATTGACGAAGACCTGGCGCTGGGTCGCGGCCCCAACCACCTCGATGCGCCAGCGGTCCATGACCCGAGCCCGCCGCAACCACAGACCGCCGGCCAGGGCCAGGGAGGCCCCGTCCTGCAGCACCGAGCGCTGCGCGAACGCCGGCTCGCCGATGGTCTGGGCCGCATCGCCCAGCCCCAAGGCCAGCTTCAGCGGCGGGACCTGCAGCGGGTCCAGCACCCGGCCCAGCCATCGCCGCCCGTCCGGCGCCTTGATGCGGCGCACGCTGGCCTGGCGGCTGGGCAGGCTCGACCAGACCGGCAACAAAAGGCCCGTCACCAGGACGATCTCCCGGGTCGTGAACGGGTCGGCCGCTTCCAGCTCCGCGCGCCAGGCCACCGACCAGGTCGCCTCGTCGACGCCTTCCCAGGCCGACTCCTCGAAAGCCTTCACCGGGGTGGTGGCGCGCTTGTCGGGCCGCACCAGCCGAACCGCCGGGGTCAGACGGTCGTCATCGTCCGTGGTGGTCAGGCCCTGAACCACCAGGGCGGCGCGGCCGGACTTGCGATTGACGTAATAAAGCAGGGCGGCCGGGTCCTGGCCCGACAGCGCCTCCTCGACGGTGGCCAGATGGCGGCGCGTGCGTAGCGAGAACCGCGTCAGCCGGGTCTGAGCCCCAGTCATCACGTCGGTGCGGATGGTCTCCTCGCCCAGCACCACCAGCTCGTCGGCGACGATGTCCTCCACGCCCCGGTCCAGCGCCCCGGACGCGGCGGCCCGTTCGAGGATCCCGGAGAGGATGGCGTCGAAGGCGACGAAGAGCCCGTTCTGGTCGGCGATCCGCAGGGCCAGCAGCCGATTGAGGAAGGTGTTCATCGGCGGCAGGTCGTCGGCGGCGCGAAGATTTCCGTCGCTGTCGAGGAGTGAGAGGCCTGTCTTGGCCTCGAAGCCGGCCCGGTCCATGGCCTTCACCTCGCCGTGGTGCAGGGCGACGTAGAAGGCCTGCAGGGCGCGATGGGCCCATGGGCTTTCCAGATTGTCCTCGGTCCGGAAGAGGCCCGCGCCGGCGGTGCGCCGCTCGCCCCGGGTTAGGGCCCCCAAGCTGTCCAGCCGGCGGGCGATCGTCGACAGGAAGCGCTTTTCGCCATGGATGTCGGTCGTCACCGGCCGAAAGAGCGGAGCGCTGGCCTGGTTGGTGCGGTGTGAACGCCCCAAGCCCTGGATCGCCGCATCGGCCCGCCAGCCCGGCTCGACCAGGTAGTGGACCCGTCGCTGCTGGTTGGCGACGGAGAGATCGGCGTGATAGCTGCGCCCCGTGCCGCCAGCGTCGGAGAACACCAGGACCCGCTTCGGGCCCGACATGAAGGCGTCGGTCTCGGCCTTGGCGGCCGAGGCGCTGCGCCGCTCGACGACGCGACGATCCTCGCGTCGCACGATCCGCCGGCCCCGGCCGGTGACCTCGGCGACAAGGTCGGGGCCCAGGGCGTCAAGCACCGCGTCGAGCACGCCGGGCGCGGCCGGCAGGCAGGCCAGTTCGGTCACCAGTTGATCGCGCAGCGCCAGGGCCTCCTGGCTATAGACGGGCCGCCCATCCTCCAGCATCGGCACGAGGGTCACCGAGCCGTCGTCATTGTCGATGGCGCTCATCGCCTGGATCGGGAAGGCGGCCATCAGGTAGTCGAGCACCTGGTCCTTGGGCGTCAGGTCGATGGTGAGGTTGTTCCACTCCTCGGCCGGGATCTGCGCCAGGCGCCGCTCCATCACCGCCTCGTTGGTGCTGACCACCTGGACGACGCTGGAGCGGCCGGCGGCCAGGTCCTGCCGAATGGACGCGATCAGGCTGGGAGCCTTGAGCCCCGCCAGCAGGTGGCCGAAGAACCGAAGCTTGGTCCCCTCGAACGCCGACATCACCGCCGAGGCCGCCTGGCCGCTTCGGGCCGAGCCGTTCTCGCCGAGCACGCCGGTGGCCTTGAGGGCATGGCGAAGATTGCGATGGATCAGTTGATAGGCGTCGGCCCAGCGGTCCCAGATGACGATGTCGTCTGGCGATAGGGCATGGGGCAGGGCCTCGTACTCGACGCCGTCGAACGACAGGGAGCGGGCGATATAGAGGCCCAGCGCCTTCAGCTCGCGCGCGATCAGCTCCATGACCGCCACCCCGCCTGCCTCGACGGCTTCCAGGAACGCGTCGCGCGTGGTGAACGGCGCCTCGGTCCCGCCCCACAGGCCAAGGCGCCCGGCATAGGCCAGGTTCTCCGGCGTCGTCGCCCCGGTGGCCGAGACATAGAGGATCCGGGCGCTGGGGAGACGGTTCTGCAGGGCTAGCCCCGCCTGGCCCTGCATCGAGGCCTTCTTGGGACCGCGCCCGCCCTTGGCCCCGCCGGCGGCGTTGGCCATGGCGTGAGCCTCGTCGAAGACGATCACCCCGTCAAAGTCCGCGCCCAGCCAGGCGACGATCTGGTCCAGGCGCGACGGACGATCGCCCCGGGCCGGCTGGCGCAGGGTCGCATAGGTCGAATAGAGCACGCCACGCTCCAGGCGGATGGCCTCGCCCTGTTTCCAACCGCTCTGCGGGACGATGTCGTGGCCCTGGCCGCCGATCGCGCCCCAGTCGCGTCGGGCGTCCTCGAGCAGGGCGTCGTTCTTGGAGAGCCAGACGGCGCGAAGGCGGCCTTGGGCCATGTTGTCGGCGATGATGCCGGCGATCTGCCGGCCCTTGCCGCAGCCGGTGCCGTCGCCCAGAAAGAAGCCGCGCCGGAAGCTGACGGCGTCTTCCGCATCCGCCCCGACGCAGACGGCTTGGTGAGCGGCCTCGCCGATCCGCCAGCAGCCCGGCAGGGTCTGGGCGTGAGCCTCCCCGGCATAGACGATGGTCTCCAGCTGGGCGTCCGACAGGCGCTGGTCGTCGATCAGGCCGGTGGGCAGGACGGGCCGATAGGTGGGGGCGGGCGGGGCGACCGAGGCCATCGGCCCGGACTCCACCAGGGCCGAGGGATGGGGCGCGGCGCCGGCGATGGCGATGCGGCCCAGGCGATAGGCCTGATAGAGACCCACGTCGTGGCCTTCGCCGCGCCAGTCGATCACCGCGTAGTCGAGGGCTCGGGTCTGGGCCAGCAGCGCCAGGCGGCGGCCGGGTCCGGCGGGCCCGCGCTCGCGTCCGACGAAGGCCGCCGGCTGGACGACCGTGCGAAAAACCCGCGGCTTGGCGCCGGGCCGGGCGGGCAGGACGGCGACATGGCCGGCCGCCTGGGCCAGATCCTCGCACGACACCAAAGACGCGATGGGTCCGGCCGCGCCGCGATCGATCACCAGAAGCCCGGTTTCCACCGAGGTTCCCTGGCCGGCGAAGGCGCGCGCCGGCAGGGCGATGCGGCCGGCCAGGGTCCCGCGCGCGGCCAGTGAGTTTAGTCGCGCCTCCGCCTCCAGCAGGCGCCGCGGCACGATGGCCACCAGGCGCCCGCCCTCGGCCAGGGTGTCGAGCGCGGCATGCAGATGCTGCTCGAGCGGTCCGAACGGCGGATTGCACAGCACCACGTCGAACCCGCCCGCGCCCGGCAGGCGGTCCTTCAGTTCGACCGCGTCGTGCCGCGACCGAGACGCGGTCGCAAAAAGGCCGTCCAGCAAGCCCGCGCGCTGCGGCGACAGCTCGTTGAGGGTCAGGCTCGCGCCGCGGACTTCGGCCAGGACGGCCAGCAGGCCGGTGCCGGCCGAGGGTTCCAGCACCTTGTCGCCGGCCCGCACCTGGCCGGCCAGGGCGGCCAGCGCCCCAAGCTGCGGCGGGGTTGAGAACTGGTCCAGCGCCACCTGCTCGTCGTCGCGGCGGGTCTGGGTGGGACAGAGCGCGTCCAGGCTGGCCAAAAGCCCGCAGATCTCGGCGGGCGCGTCCTCCAATCGGGCGACCTGGGCCGCCAGTCGTCGCACCTGCAGAACCAGCGCCGCTTCGCAGGCATCGTAGGCGTCGCGCCACGACCAGGCGCCCTCGGCGTCGCTGGCCCCGAAGACCAGGGTCATCACCGAGGCCAGCAGCTTGCGGTCCAGGCGCCGCGATCGGCTGAGGTGGGGGACCAGGGCGCGGGCGGCGGCCAGCAGATTGGCGACAGTGTCGGACGTGTCGTCGGCGAACAGCGACAGGCGCGAAACGGACGAGGCGGACATGGGCGGTGCCTTGCTCACCCGCCGCGGAAGGCTCCTCCTCCCAGATCCGGCGGGCTCGCCCGGTCCCAGTCCTCCCTCTTCCTCGCGGCGCGGCGCTCAACGGCTGCAGCAGACCAAGAGCCCCCGCCATTTCGGCGGGGGCTCGCGCCGTCAGGCCGCGATGGCTGGCGCCACCGTGTCCCCATCCTCAGCGTCCAGTTCCCCGGCCTCCGCGCCCTTGTCCGGCACGCCTTCGACGCCGTCATGCTCGGCCGCCGCGTCGGTCCCGCCTTCGCCCTCCGGTTCGGCATCTGGCTCGACCTCCAGCGCCGCCGAGGTCCAGGACAGCGCGCCGGGGGCCCAGCGTCGTTCGGCGGCCGCGTCGCCGACCAGCGTGACGAGATCGTCCTTCTTCAGGCTGGCGGCTCGGTCGTCCTCCACCTCCATCGCCGCCAGCATCGCCAGGAGCTGCTTCTTCGAGTGCAGGGCCAGGAACGGGGTGTCGGCGCACCAGTGGACCGACAGGTCGGCGTCGCAGAGCGCGGCGATCTCGACGGCCTCGGCCCGGGCGCTGTGGCGGATCATGGTGTTGCGCACCTCCTTCAGGTCCAGGGACACAGCGACCAGCTCGGCCAGCAGCGCCATCTTCTCGCCGTGCGGCAGACCATCGACGAAGCCGATCGGACGCAGGTTCGAGGCGAGATAGGCCTCGCGCCGGGCCGCCAGTCGCTCGAAGACCTCACCGTCCAGGTCCGGCATCGGCGGCGCGCCGCTGCGCGCATAGGCGCTGGCCTCCACGGTCAGGGCCGACTCGTTGACGCGATTGATCCCTTTCAGGGCCAGGAGCTTGAAGAGCTGGGCCAAGAGGGCGGTCAGCGCCGCGGCGGGGTTGTCGGCCAGGTCGCGGATCAGGCCTCGGGTGGCGATGTCGGTGCGGGTTTCGTGCAGGCTGTGGCCCGCGCCGTCCAACTCGACGGTAACCTTGGCCACGGCGATGTCGGGGGGACTGGCCGAGACGACGACACGACCGACCGTCGCATCGTCATCCTCTGCCTCGTCGTCGTCCGCCTCTTCGTCGATCGCCTTGCGGAAGAAGCGGGCCTCGAAGCCGAGATCGGCGCCCGGCGAGAGCAGGACGGCGCCCAGCTCGCCCTGGCCCAGGCCGGCGGTTGCCAGCGCCGCCCGCGCGATGATCACCTCGACCATAACCTCGATGGCCGCGTCGCCGTCGAACGCCAGGGCCTTCAATCGCGCGCTCGCCGCGTCGATGACCTCGCGCGCGGTGGCGCGGGCGGTCTTCTGCGTGTCGGTCAGATCGCCATGATAAACGTACGGCAGGCTCTCGAAGCCGTCGGGCGCGGCCACGCCGCCGTCTGGGCCGGTGAATACCGCAAGGTCCAGCGGCGCCAGCTTCTTACCCAGACCGTCGATCCGCTCTTGCCACAAGTGTTGCAGCAGGTCCGGATCGTGGATAGCGTCGGGCATCTCGCCGAAGAGATCGCTGCTGGACCCACCACCGGCCGCCGCGTAGCGGCTCATGCCCACCAGGGCCATGCGCGGATCCTCGACCGTCACCCGTCCCCCTTCGACGCGGGCCCGCAGTTGGTAATCCTGAAGGTGGCCGTCGAGCGCGGCCTGGGCCAACTGGCCCTGCTGGGCCTTGTCGTCGATGCGCGCCATGAGCTTGACCTGCTTGAGGGTCAGTCGCCCTTGGCGGAAGGCGTCCAGCACCTTGGCGTGGACGCCAGCCAGGGCTTCCAGACGGCGGATCTCGACGACGTCATAGCCCAGGGCCTTAGCGATGGCGGCCGTGTCCATCCGCGCCCTGCGGAACTTGCCGATGGCCAGGATCACCGCGGCGGTGTGGATCGGCGCGCGTTCGGTGTTAGGCAGGACCAGGGCCGCGGCCTCGGCGGCCTTGCTCACCACCACCTGGCAGGTGACGAGATGATCGTCGTCGATCTCGCCGCGATCGCGGCGCAGCAAAAGGGCCATGCGGCGCCGGCGGCCGTCCAGCGCCATGAAGAGCGCTTCGTTCTTGCGGCCGGGCCGCACGATCGGGGCGATCAGCACGCCGGCCGCGCCGATGGTGTCAGCCAGTTGCGGGATGTCCTCGTCGACCGGCTCGTCGAAGCGGAGGTTCTCAGGCGCCAGGCCGAGGTCCCCGAGACGAACCCGGATCGTCTGGAAATCCTTGAGCTTGGCGGACGGAGCGGCGTCGGGTCCGGAGACGCCCGGGGCGCCCTTGCCCGTGGTGATCGAGGCGGTGCGGGTCTTGGTCATGGTCATGGTCGTGGCTCCCGCGCCGGGCCAGGTCCATCCTGATCCTCGGCGCGCCCGCGCCGGCCCTACCTTTCCCTTTCAGTTTCCCGAGTCGGCCGCCTCATCCCAGTCGCCGAAGGCGGGCGGCGGCAGGGCAATCTCGGACCTGGTGCCCCCACGGCTCAATTCCTGCGCCAGATGCCGTGCGGAGGCCTCACCGTCAGGACCTCGATCGGCCGCGATCAGCACGAAGCCGACCCCGGGTGGCGGGCGCCAGCGCCGCAGGTTCGAGGTCGACAGCAGCGCCCAGGCCGGAAGTGCGAACCGTCGCCGGGCCGCCAGGGTGGTGAACACCCCTTCGGCGACCAGCAACTGCGGCCCGGCCCTATCGAGCCGCACGGCGCTGCCGGCCGGGATCAGGCCGACGGTCTTGCGCGGCAGAGCCAGGTCGAAGGCCGCTCGCCCGCCCGGGTTGAGATAGGTGACCTCGACGGCGGTGAGCATGCCGTCGGCGTCGACCACGCCGGCCATCAGGGCCGGACGCGTGGCCTTCGTCGGGCGATAGACCGAAAGCGGCGCGGCTGGGTGATGGCGCAGCGCCTGGGGACCGGGCAACTCGCCGACGACGCCGCGTCCGCGACAATGGCGTTCCGACAGCGTGCCGACGATGGCCCGGCCCTGGCCCCATATCCGCTGGGCCGTCTCGCGCCGGGCCGCCCGTCCCCGGTCAGGCGCGGCCTCGGCCCCGGTGACGGGCGCGGACCTGGCCGCACCGCCGGACGACCCGAGCAGGCCCAGGGCGCGCAGGTGGTCGCGCACGGCCCGCCAATCGCTGTCGCCGAAGGTGTGGACGAGCACCCGGCCGTCGCGTTCGAGCAGCGAGACCGAGCGGTCGCGACGACTGTGGCCGGGCGCGGGGATGTTGGCGCGGCGACCTCCGTCATAGAGGTCGCCGCCCAGGCGGCGGACGATGGCGCGCAGGGACATGGCCGGAAGACTCCCGGGCCGCCGAAACGCGGCCGCCCCCGCGGTCCCTGCCTCCCGCTCTCAGAACGGCCCGATACCTGGCCCCGCCCGCTGCCCCGCCCGGGTCTCCGGCCCCGGTCCCGATCCTCGGCAAAGCCAAAATCGGCGCTGTCGCGCACAGCGCGGGCCATCGCTCTACTCGCCCCCGTCCGTGCGCCTGAAGGAGCGCGCCCGCGGCGGGGCGGCGCGCTCCTTCAGGCCATAGAGGCTGGGCAGCAGCTTCAGGCCGCCGAACCGCTCACGCTCGCACATGGCGCGCAGATAGCCGCCGGCCGAAGACCGGATCTCCCCGTCCTTCCAGCGCGCCAGCACCGTGGCCAAGGCGATGGCCGCCCGGTTCTTGCCCATGGCGTCGCGGGCTTCGCGCAGGGCCGAGAAATTGATCCCCATCAGGGGCGCGGCCCGGCCAACGGCGTCGACCAGGTCCTCCCACTGGGCCGATGTGGGATCGCTCAGGAAGTCGTTCAGTTCGGGCACGGCCTCGAGCACCAGCGACAGCGGGATCACCTCCTCGCTGATCGCCGCCTCCACCTCGGACGACCCGTCTCGCACGGACCGATCGAGGGATCGCGCCGTGGGCTCGACTACCTCCTTTCGGGGAGAAGAATACGTTGTTCCTTCGGATCTAGGCTGGGTTGTAGGTTCTTTGTGGGCTTCATCCATGACGCCCCTGGGCTCAGTTTGATCGAATTTACGAGCCTTGACCCACGCCGCGTCCACCGCCGCCAACAGCGCCTGGAATGTCTCATGCAGCGCCTCAAGCTCTCCGAGACTGGGGGTGCGCGGCAGGCGGCCGAGCGCCTGGTCGACGGCGCCGGTCCAGTCGTAGGTCGTATAACCACGATGCACGGCGTCGGCGCACACGGTGCGGATCTCGCGGCGGATCTCGCCGAGCTTGCGCTTGAAGTACCGGCGCTGGGCCTGCTCCAGGCTGCGGGCGGCGGCCAGGTCCGAGAACTCGTCCCAGCGCGCGGCCATCGGCGCCAGATCAAAGCCAAAGGCCTCGACGATGAAGCCGCGCTCGTCGCGATAGCCCCAACGCTTGCCGTTGCCGCTGTCCTTCATGTGGACCAGACCCGCGCGCACGGCCAAGCGGATCAGGCCCTGGACGCAGCTGCGCGAGCGCTGCAGCTCCTCGCAGAGCGCATCGTTGGACGGCCAGGCCAGGGGATGAGTCCGCCCCGTCCAGTCCTGTTCGGCCGTCACCCGCACCAGGGCGCGGATCAGGCGCACGAGCCCGTCGCCGTACCCCAGGCGGGGCGCGGCGCGCTCGAACCGGTCAAGCAGCATGGCCTTGGAGATACTCTCCGGCAGGCCCTGGTAGGTGTCGGCGAGCCGCGCGGCCGCCCATTGGGCGTCCGCCAGACGGCGCACATCTCCTACCCCGTTCGAGACGGTTTGCATTTTCTGCTCCTCCTTGGAGAGGCCGCAGGCACACAGGTTCCCGTCGCGCGAACGCGCGTTTTTGGATTGCAGCGATGTCGGTGATTCGGTTAGAAAGAGCAGGAAGCAGAGCTCGGTCGGGATTGCCGTCCCGTCTAGCGAATGACCTGGAGAACCCGGCGCGTTACAGCGAGCCGGGTTTTTCTATGCGCTCACGGCGTGTTTCCTTTCATCGTCGCCCCCATCGAAATAGACCTCGAACACATGCTCGAGGGCGTCCATCCGATTGGCGAAGCCGCGCTCGGCCCTCATCTCATCGAGCCTGTCGATGAAGCGCTTGAGCACCATGCCGTTCAGCTGCGCCTTGCCGGCCGCCCGAGCGGCGGCGCGAAGGCGCTTCTGGTATTCGGCCTGATACGCAAGATCCTGAGCGGTCTTCATGGCGCGGCCGATAAGATCGCGATTCCAGACGCCCAACTAATAAAGGTGAACGGCGAAACACCCGCGACGAGCGAATAAAGACCCTTGATTTGCCTGGGAATCGGGGCGCGCCCCATTGCTTGGCCATTCAAGGGGATGACGCGCCTTCCGGCGGCAGGACGAGGTCGCGATCGATCAGCACGCGGACCAGCTGCCCCGGCGCGATGCGCAAGGTCGGCGCCCTCTGCAGATCGCGCTCGACCAGGCGCTGACCGGTCTGGCTGGCCGCGGCGGCGACCCCGCCGGCCGCATCCTGCAGCACCACCTGGCCGCCCTGTCGGCCTGCGCTGTTCTGGGCGGCGGACCCGCCGATTGAGATCAGGGTGGAGAGTCCGATGGCGCGCGCCAGCACCGGTAGATGGCGATCGGTCTTTCCGGTCAGGCCGCTCATCCCGGCCGCGTCGAGCCCGACCATGGCGCCCAGATCCACGCTGCGGCCGCTTGGAAAGACGATCTGGGTCCAGACGACCAGCACCCGCTCCTGACCATAGCCCACCTGGCTGTCGTAACGGCCGATCAGCCGCGCGCCCTGCGGGATCAGGACGACACGACCGGTACGATGATCGAAGACCGGCTCGGTGACCTGGGCGATCACCGGGCCGGGCAGGTCTGAATTGATGCCAGTGACCAGAGCGGCCGGAATCAGCGACCCGGCCTTGACCTCAAAGGGCGACAGGGGCGGCCGAGGCAGGATCGGGGCCTGCGGCCCGCGGGCGGCGGCCGCGGCGATGAACTGCTCCTTGGGAGACGCCGCGCTGGGCGCCGGCGAGGGCGCGAAAGACGCCGGGGTGGCCGGGGGCGCGACCTCGGTCGTGGCCCGCAAGCTCGAGCCGCCACTCGCTCCGCCGAAGAACGGCGCCGAGGCGCGCGCGGCCAGGGTTTCCTGACGGGCCCGCTGGACCTCGGGCGACACCGGCGGCGGGGCCTGGGACGCGGGCGTCGCGGACGGCTCGAGACCGGGCGCGCCCGCGCCCGGGACGACTGCCCCCGTTGGCGGGGGGAGGGCGGCGGCGTCATCGTAGCGCGCCGGCAGGCGCTCCTCGACCGGGCTTGGTCCTTCGGGCCCTTGGCCGGGCGGCTCCGGCGCCGCGGCGCGGCGCGCCGAGGTCTGACCCATGCCGAGCATGAACCCGGCCCCGATCACCAGGACCACGGCGCCGGCCATGGCGGCGATCACCGTCGGCCGATAACGGGTGATGGGCCGGCGCGGCGCGACGAGCACGCCTTCGGCCGGGGACTTGGGGGGTTGACGACTGGGCGCGGCGTCCGGCGCGCCCAACTCGGCGACAGGCGGCTCGACACTCACCGCCGGTCTCCCTGTCGGGTCAGCCGCACGATCACCGGCTTCTTGTCGCCAAGGCGCAGTTCGGCCCGATCAATGATGCGGTCGACCACCAGATAGCGGCCCGCAAGCCGCGAATTGACCAGTTGGCCCTGATCATCGGCGTCGAGCAGGAAAACGGGCGGCGCCTCGCGCACCGCAAGATCGGGCGGGAACTCGATATAGGTCTTGGCGCCGTCGTCGAAGACCCGCACCGGGGTCCAGCTCGGCGCACGGCCCTTCAGCGGCGTGATCACGTAGCGAAAGTCCAGGCGCTCGACGGGCACGGCGGACTGGACCGCCGTCGTCTGGTCGGCGGCCGCCGCCCGGCGCGCGGCCTCCGCCGCCCGGGCCCGCGCCTCTTCCTGCGGATAGGTCCAGGACAGGACGCTGGTATAGGCGCCGCTGTCGGTGGAGAGCGCGTCGATCAGATAGGTCCTCTGGTCGGTGGTCAGCACCAGATTGGTGCGCAGGCCCGCGCGCATCGGCTTGACCAGGACGATCACCTGCTGGGCCTCGCCGGCGCCGGACTCGGTCTCACCCAGCACCCAGCGCACGGTGTCGCCGGCGGCCTTGGCGATCAGTTTCTCGCCGGGTCGCAAGGCGATGGTGGTCAGGAACCTGGGGCTGGTGTGGATCGCATAGAGGCGGCCCGGCTCGAACGCATGATAGAGCGCCGAATTGTCGAACACGCCGCTGGCCGGACCGTCACGCGCCTCGGCGTTGGCCCGCTGCAGGGCCGCCAGGGGTCGCGCCAGGGCCGGGCCGAGAGCAGCGCGCCGCCGCGATGGCGGACGGCGGTCGCCACTGCCGACGGCGTGAACCGTTGGCGTCCTTGGCAAGGGCGGTGTCGCCGAGGTCCTCGCCGTGGCCGCGGACGCAGCGCGCCCGGCGCCTGGTGCTTCAAGACCGCGCGCGCTTGGCGCCGCATGGACCGGCGGCAGAACGGCGGGGCGGATGACCGAAGGCGCCGGAGCCGCCGGGGAGGGCGTCTGGGACGAAGCCGCCGCCAGGGGCGCGCAGGACAGCGCGGCGATCAGGGCCAGGGCGCGGGCCGGCCGATTGTGGCGCAAGCTCATAGGTCGCGGCTCCATTGGAAGCTGGTGATTTCCAGGCCGCGGGGATTGCCGAAGAGCTCGGCCTCGGTCTTCGGCGGCCGCGGCCCCAGGGTGAAGAGTCCCGTCCAGCGCACCGGCGGGCCGGCCACGCCTTGCAGATAGATCGTCTCGCGCCACTGGACCTGGAAGGTGGTCGGACTGCGGGGAAGCACCGAGGCGATCTCGACGGCGATCGCCTCCTGCCCAAGCCGCGCGGCCGGGTCGTGGTCCTGGCCGTACTGGACTAGGCTGGCGCGCGCGGCCTGGTTGGTCATCCGCGTGGCCCGGGTCCAGTTGTCGCGCAGCACCACCGGGTCGGTGCTCTTGGACCGCACGCGCTCCACGAACTCGCGCACGAAGCTGGCCTTGATCGCATCGTCCGGCCTGTAGGCGCGGTCGACCAGCTCGACGCGACCGGGCTGGCCGTAGCGGTCGAACGGAATGGCGTAGGTGGCGATCGGGCGCTTCAGTTGCACATAGAGAAAGGCGCCCGTGCTGAGGCCCGCCAGGGCCAGGCAGCCGAAGGCCATCATCCGCCAGCTCCGGGCCTGAACCCTGGCCGAACCGATGCGCTCGTCCCAGACCTGGGCGGCGCGATGATAGGGTGTCTCGGCTGGCGTGGACTCGCCGTAGCGGTCCTGCGGGCGCTTGAAGGCGTTGGACGACATCGCGGCTCCTTCAGGGTTTGGGCGGACGGGGCGGATCGGGCTCCCACTCGTCGGGCGGCGTGGGCTCGCCGGCCGGGGGTTCGGGCGGCGGATCGTCGAACGACGCGCGCGTGGCCGCAGCGGGCGGCGGATAGGCGGCGCGCGCCCGTCCGACGACAGCGCTGGTGGCGGCGGCCTTGCGGGCTCCGGCCACGGGGCCCGCGCCCGCACCGCCGCTCGCGCCGCCGCCCGAACCGCCCGCAGGACCGCCGCCCGGACCGCCCCGAGCCCCGCCGCCCGCCGGCAGGCGCGAGGCCGACCGGGCCGATGACGCCGAGCCGGCCGCCGCGCCCGCGCCCATGGCCCAGCGACCGACCAGGGCCGCCCCGCCGATCGTGGCCGCCAGGCCCACGGCCCCGGCCGCGGCCGAGCCGGCGCTGAGTTGGGGCCCACCGGTGATCTGGGCCGCGGCGATGGCCGGAATCTTGAAGGCCAGCATGACGATCAGCAGGGCGGCCAGCAGCAGTCCGCAGGACTCCGCCCAGGTCGGTTCGGCCGAGACCGTGTAGCTGGCGAAGATCTGCTCGCCGATCGAGACCACCAGGGCCAGGGCCATCACCTTGGCCCCGACCGCCACGACGTAGCCGATGGCGCGCTCGGACATGAAGGCGGTCTGGGTCAGGATGCCGAACGGCACGGTGACGAAGCCGATCAGGGTGACGATGTAGAACTCGACGATGGTGACGGCGATTTCCACGGCCAGCACCATGAAGGCCAGGATCACGCCGATGGCCGCGACCGCGGTGATCAGGATGGCGTCGATGTGGGTGAAGAACCCCACCCCCATGCCCTCGCTGGCCAGCCGGCCAATATATTTGAGCAGATCGAACGCGACCTTCATCCCGTCGATGGCCACCTTGGAGGGCTGCATCAGGTCCCCGACCGTCAGCGCCCCCCCGCCAGCCTTCAGGCCCAGGGCCGCGAAGCCGTTGATCACCGTCAGGGTCAGCGCCTTCCAGCCCGAGATCAGCCAGGCGAAGAAGCCAAACAGTAGGATCTTGCGCACCAGGGCGGCGGGCACGTTCTGATGCTCGTCCAGCGCCCACAGCAGCGCCGACAGCCCCAGGCTGATGATCATGAGAATGCCGAACGTCGTCTGCACGTCGCCCTGGATCAGCCCGAACCCCGAGCCGACCTGGGTGGTGTAGCGGTCGAGCAGTTCGTCGATGGCGGCGGGCGAGGCGGTCGTCATCGCCGCCCTCAGAACCGATCACGGGTCGGCGCCGGCGCCGAAGACGGGATCTGTGCATTGCGCCGCCGGTCGGCCTCGGCCTGGTCGAGCAGGGCCTTGAACTCAGCTTCGCAGGCCGGAGTGAGCGCCTTGCGGGTGCGCATCTCCTCGGCCGTGCAGCCGGCGACGCTGGACTTGGACGGGGTTTCGGGCTCGCAGGCGGCCAGGGCGGCGGCCAGGGCGAGGAGAACGGGGATGAGGATCGAAGCGCGCATCAGAATGCTGTCCGGGTGTTGCGGGGCGGCGGGACGGGGAGGACCGACGCCCGCTGCCGGTCGGCCTCGCCTTTACTGACGAGCGCGCGGCGCTCGGCCTCATAGGTCTGGGCCTGCCGTCCTTGGGTGATCAGCAGGGTCTGCAGCTGGGTGAGCTGGGTCGAGAGCGCCGCCAGCAATTGGTTGGTGGCCTGGACCGCGGCGGTCTGCCCGGCCGCAGCCTGGGAGGCGTCCACCGCCGCCCCCACCGCGCCGGCCGTCGCCCCCTGGGCCTGGACGATCTGGTTTTGGACTTGCAGCGCCTCCTGCAGCGTCTGGCGGCTGGCCTGGCTCCAGGCCTTCAACTTGTCGGCCAGGGCCGCTGGGGTCAGGCCGGCCAGATCCCCGGAATAGAGTGTGGAAAAATCACGACTGATGTCGGCGGCCGAATAGCCCAGACCCTGGGCCTGGCGCAGCAGGGCCGTGGCCTGGCCGGCGATGTCGCGCAGCGGTCCGGTGACGTCCAGGCCTAGGGTCTGGAGCATGCGCTGGGAATTGGTCAGTTGGGCCCGCAGGGTCTCGATCTGCTGCAGGCCCTGGCTGACCTGCTTGAGCATCTGGGCGACCGCGGCGGGATCATAGACGGTGACTTGGGCGCGGGCGGTCCCGACTAAGGCTCCCGCCAGAAGCGGGGCCAGCACCGGGGCCAACGCCAGGCGCAGCGCGCGACGGCGACAAACGATCATGAGACCCTCTCCTCATCGGGCGTAGGCAGGTCCTGTGCCTCGAGGGCCAGGAAACGAGGCTCGGACGCCCAGCGCACGGCGAGCGCCGCGGCCAGCCAGACGACGCCGGTGGCCAGGAGCGGCGGACTGACCAGGATCTGGGCGCCGGCGACCGCCATCACCGCGCCGGGCGCGACCAGGGCCACAAAGGCCAGGCGCCGCCGACGCGGGCTCGCCGTCCACGCGGCGGGTAGCCGCCCCCAGAGCCCAAGGCGCGGATCAGGCCGCATGGCGGACCTGCGCCAGAAACTCGGCGACCTCGGGCAGGCCCTTGGCCCGGTAGAAGGCCGCGGGGAAGCCGGCGCGACCGTGCTCGGCCAGGAGGCGGCTGATAAGGGCCTGGTCGCCGGGCGAGGCCGACCCGGCCGCCGCCAGCGCCACTGGACCCAGACCCAGTTCGAACAGGCGGTTTCCGGCTGCGCTCTGGTAGTAGTATTCGCGCTTGGGACTGGCGGCGGCGATGATCGACACCTGCCGGCCGTTGAGGCCGAAGGCGGCATAGAGCTTGGCCATTTCGGGCGCGCGGGCGTCCGGATTGGGCAGGAAGATCCGGGTCGGGCATCCTTCCAGCAGCGCCCCGGCGATCGACGAGTCCAGCACCGCCTTCAGGCTGGGCGTGACGAAGATCACCGCCACGTTGCGCTTGCGCAGGGTCAGCAGCCACTCGCGGATCTTGGCGGCGAAGGCCGTCGACTCCAGGAGCAGGAAGGCCTCCTCGAGCACCAGCAGGGTCGGCCGGCCATCGAAGTCCTTGGCCAGGAGATGAAAGAGATAGGTCAGGACAGGACCGGCAGCCGTGCGGCTGGCCAGGAGTTCGCCCATCTCGAAGACCTGCCAGGGACTGGCCTTGAGGCTCGCCCCGGAGGCGTCGAGCAGGCGGCCATAAGGTCCCGCCAGGGTAAAGGGCGCCAGCGCCGCCTTCAGCCCGCGGTCCTGCAGCGTGGCCGCCAGCATGGTCAATGTACGCTGCTCGCGCGGTCCGGCCGCGACGCTGGCCAGCGCCGTCCAGACGCTCTCGCGCACGGCCGGGTCCAGGACGACCCCGCCCGCGACCAGCAGGTCCTCGATCCAGCCCTGGGCCCAGATCCGCTCTTCCGGGTCGTCGATCTCGGCCAATGGCTGGAAGGCCAGGTCCGAGCCGCCGGATAGATCGTACCAATCGCCGCCGACCAGCAGGGCAGGGGCGCGGGCGCTGAAGCCCTTGTCGAAGATGCGCACCTGAGCCTGCGGATAGCGACGCCATTGCAGGGCCAGGGTGTTGAGCAGCACCGACTTGCCCCCGCCCGTGGGCCCGCCGACCAGAGCGTGACCGACATCGCCTTGGAAGAGGTCGAGCCGGAAAGGCGTGGCCTCGCCCGTCAGAGCATGCATCAAGGGCGGCTGGGGACCAGGCTCGCCGCGTTTGGCGCACTCGGCCGTCAGATGGCCATTGCGGTCGGGACCGGGCCAGATCGCCGAGACCGGCAGCATGTCGCAGAGATTGAGCGTACTGACCAATGGCCGACGCTGGTCGGCATAGGCCTGGCCAGGCAGGCTCCCCAACCACGCCTCCACGGCGTTGAGGTCTTCCACCTTCGCCACGAAGCCGGCGCGATTGACCACGCTCTCGACCTGGCGGACCTGGGCGGCCAGCACGTCGGGGTCGGGGTGGGTCAGGGTGATGGTGGGGGTGACGTAACCGAGGGCGGCCAGGTCGTCGCCGAGCACGGCCAGGGCCGCGTCGGCGTCATGGGCCTTCTGGGCCGCGTCGGGATCCTCCAGGACCGACGGCTCCTTGGTGATCGCCTCCTTCAGAAGCGCAAGTATGCCCTTGCGCTTGGCGAACCAGCGCTTGCGCAAGGTGGTGACGGCCTTGCGCGCGTCCTCCTTGTCGAGCGGCAGGAAACGGGTGACCCAGCGATAGGAAAGGCCCAGGCCGTTGAGCTGGTCGAGGATCCCCGGCCAGGACGCGGCCGGATAGGCGCGCACCGACAGGGTGCGCAGGTAGTGACCGCCCAGTCGCGGATAGAGACCACCCTGAAGGTCGTCGTCGGTGAGGAAGGCGTCGAGATAGGCCGGCGCCGGCGGCGGCGCGATCGGATGGGTCTTGGTCGAGACGCAGGCGTGCAGATAGGTGAGGGTCGCCGCGTCGTCGAGCGGGGCCACCATCGGCAGGACGCCGGCGAGGATGTCGCGCAGGCTGGCGACAGCGGCCCGGAACTCTTCGAGCGCCGCCCGGTAGAGCGCGTCGGCGCCCTTGCCGTCTGGCAGGTTTTCCACCAGGAGGCTGCGGGCCGCGCCCACGGCGTCTTCGGGCGGCAGGAAACACAGGGTCAGGAAATAGCGGCTCTCGAAGTGGACGCCCTCGGCCTCGAAATCCAGACGCCGTTCCTCGTCGACGAGGTGGCTGACCGGATCGGGATAGGCCGCGGCCGGGTAGGCGCGTGAGGGCCGGCGAACGGCCTCGACATGGACGCACCAGCGCGAGCCCAGACGTCGCAGGGCGTTGTTGATCTGGGCGCGCGCGGCCACCAGGCCGATGTCTGTGGCGCTGGCCAGGTCCGGACCCCGGAAGGCCAAGGTCTGCTGGAAGGCGCCGTCCTTATTGAGCACCACGCCCGGCGCGATCAACAGCGCCCAGGGCAGGTGGTCGAACAGGCGGCTGGATTTTCTGCGGTACTCGCCCAGGAACAGCATCGGCCTGGTCCTAACCGTCGAGCCAGGCCGGCTGGCGCACGTGCCGGCGAAGAATGTCGAAGACGTACGGGTCCTGGCGCGCCAGCGCGTAGGCGCCGCCCCAGAGCGCCAGGCCGAGCGGAACGCCGATCAGCGGCGCCTGGAGCCCCAGCGTGAGGACCGCCGTCAGGGTGCCGATGAGCACGGCCAAGCCGCGCGGCACCCCGCCCAGGGTGATGGGCTCGGCCAGCGAACCATGGAAATCGATCTCGAAGCCCTCGACGCGCTCCATCTAGAACCCCGCCCCGCCGGTGAAGTTGAAGAACGACAGGGCGAAGGAAGAGGCGGTGAAGGCGATCGACAGGCCGAAGATCACGCTGAGGCCCCGCCGGACCCAGGACCCGCCCTCCGAAAAGGCCACGCCCAGGCCGGTCAGGGCGATGGCGATCACACCGATGGCCTTGGCGACCGGGCCGGTGATGGAGTCGGCCACGGCGCTGAGCTTGTCGTCCCACGGCATGGCCGCGCCGCCGCCGCCCGAGGCCAGGGCCGGGCCGGCGGCCAGGACGAGCACGGCCGTCAGGGTCAGAAGGCGTACGAGGCGAGGGGAGGGACGCGACGGGGTAGTGGGCATGGGCATGGCCGGTCCTCGCGGTTGACGACCTGACCGTGCACAGCCTGAGTTTGCGTCGCAATTCAGCAGAATTCACTAGTGAGAACCCACGGGACTTGAGCGTAACAAAGCCTCTAGCCGCGCTCAGTCCTCGGCCGTCAATGCTCGGTCAATTGGAGACGCTAGCGCCGCAGGAGCAGGGTCTGGAGCACGCCCACGGCGCGGATCCAGTCGCCGGCGTCGGCGCAGGCCAGGAAGGTCTGCGGCCTGTCGGCCTCCGCCACAGCGGCGAAACCGGGCGAACGCCGTTCTCGTCTATGCCCTGGAAGAAGTCATCGATCGGCACGCCCAAGACCCCAGGCAGCGCCCAGAGCTTGGCTGTGGTCAATTGGTTGGACCGCATTCGTATTTTCTGGATCTGCTGGAAGTTGACGCCCTGCGCCTGGCCAAGCTTGGCCTGGAATTGTCCCATGCCCTTAGCGACGCCGTCGCACCCGCCGTCGTGGCGATCGCGGCGCCGGTCCTGGTCGTCATCTTCCTGGCTCAGGGTCCGCTACGTCCAGCCGTCGGCATGGGCCGGCCAGCAAGCTTGACGAGGGCGCAGGTGGTGACCTCAGAAAAAACGAGCGGCCAAGCCAAACCCCACTGGTTCAGATTTCGCCGAGACTGACGGCCAGGGCCACGGCGTGGGCGCGATTGCGCGCCCCCAACCGGCGGTAGGCCTCGGAGAAGTAGCTGTTCACCGTATGCTCGGAGATGCCGAGCTTGTGGGCGATCTGGATAGCGGTCCTTCCTTTTTGGGCTTCGGACAAGCATTCACGCTGACGCGGCGTAAGAAGGTAACGACGAGACAAACTGTTACTCCGGCGGCTCGAACCGACCGGTCTGCTCAGCTCAGAGACGGCACTCCAAACAAAGCCGTTCTCAAGCGGCGTTGCACGCCAACCTCCACCCAGAAGCGGACTCGGCTCAACTTCAACTAGAACCAGACCCTATCGATCCCGTCGTGCACGGCAACAGCAAAAGTACGAATTCGTACGATTTTGCATCTTTTGCTGTTGCACGCTGCGCGGTTGGGCGCCGTGGCTGGCTATCCATGAGCCGGAGCCGTGAGGTCGTCCGTCAACGACCTATTCCTGGGTCTCCCGATGGAGATTCCGAGTGACAAGACCTCGGCGGTAGCCGCGTGACGCCGCGGCCGCGCGACCTGACGAAAGAGCTGTGGCCGTCCTGGTTGGGCTTCACTGATCCAGATCGATCTTCGGCGGCGCGGGCTGCGGCTCACGTCGCCTGGGCCCAGCCGAGCGTCCGTCTACGCCTTGCAGGCGTAGACTTCGTCGTTGATTGGATCGCCCCGCTGGTTTTCTAAGATTTTCGGATTGTGGGGCGGTGTCGCGCTTGGAATATGTCCGAAATTTGTGTGCACTTTTCGGACATTCACACTTGTTATGTCCGAAGTTTGTATGCATATTTCGGACATGACCCGAGCCCTCACTCCGCTTAACAGCACCATCGATACCCGTATCGCTGCGGCGCCGGGTCACTACGTCTGGACGCCATCGGACTTTCTGGACCTTGGCGGCCGCGACGCCGTCGACAAGGCCTTGCAGCGCAGGGTGGGGCAGGGGGGACTTCGGCGGATCGACCGAGGCCTCTATGATCGTCCCAGCGTGAACGCTCTGACCCGTCGCCCCAGTGCGCCCGACCCGAAGGCGGTGATCGACGCGGTCGCGCGTCGCGATCAGTTGCGGTTGCTGATCGATGGCATGACTGCGGCCAATGATCTGGGTTTCACCAATGCCGTGCCCGCCAAGATCGTGGTCCACACCGACGCGCGCCTGCGGCCGATCCAATTGGGTCAGATGACGATCGCCTTCAAGCCGACGGCGGCGAGCAAGCTGACCTGGGCCGGACGGCCCGCCATGCGCCTGGTCCAGGCGCTGCACTGGCTGCGCGACACCCATGGCCAGGGCGACAGCTATCAGGACATCGCCCGCCGTGTCGCCGTCATCCTCGGGGACCCGCGGCATGGTTCAGCCATCCGCGCCGACCTGGCCAAAAGCTTCGCCGCGCTACCCGCCTGGATGCAGGACCTGCTCAGGCCGCACTTGACCGATCATCTTCTCGAGCCGGCCACCGGCCCGCTCGCCCGCGACTTCGGCGCCACCGCATGAACCTCGCGTTCGACACCGTCATCACCGCGGATGCGCAGACGCGCGCGGGCCTCTTCGCCGCCACCGCCCAGCGGCTGGGGACGACACCGCGCAACGTCGAGAAAGACTTCTGGGTGTGCTGGACGCTGGATGCGCTGTTCAACGGCCTTCCGGCCGGCGCGCCGCGTCTCCTCTTCAAGGGCGGCACATCGCTTTCCAAAGGCTTTGGACTGATCCGCCGGTTTTCCGAGGACATCGACGTCACCGTGTTCCGTGACGATCTAGGCGTGCCCGCCAGCGTCCAGGACCTGCAGGCGATGAGCGGCCGCCAACGTGGACTGATGCTTGATCGGATCGCCACGGCCGGCGCCGCCTATATTCAGGGGGACCTCCGCCAGGAGCTTTGGGCGCTCGTGACCGAAATGGCCCGGCGGACGGGAGCGACCCTGGCCGACTTTGGGCTGGATCCTGATCCGAACGAGGCCCAAACCCTGCTGCTGACATACCCGACGGTCACCCCGCCGGACGGCTACGTGCTCAACACGGTGAAGATCGAATCCGGCGCCAAGTCCGCTCTCGACCCCAGCTCGGTGCGGATCATCAAGCCCTATGTCGACGACGACACGCCGGACCTGGACCTGTCGGTGAACGGCGTGGTGGTGGTCGATGCGACCCGCACCTTCTGGGACAAGATCATCATCCTGCACGGCCTGCGGCGCTGGTTCGACATTCGCCAGGAACTGCGCGGCGGCGGCCAGCGCGTGTCGCGCCACTATTATGACGTCCACCAGCTGATGCAGACGGAGGTGGCCGGCGGAGCGCTAGCCGACCAAGCGCTGGGGACTGACGCGATCGCCCACGCACGAATGTTCTTCAACCGGCCAGACTTCGACCTGGCCAGCGCCGTGGCCCCGACATTCGCTTTGTCGCCGGACGGCGCGATGTACGACGACCTGCGTCGTGACTACGTCCAGATGGCCTTGATGATCTTCGGTACGCCGCCGGCCTTCGAAGAGGTGCTGGCCAGCATCGTCGCCCTCGAAGCCCAATTGAACGCCGTACCGGCAACCTAGGTTTTCATTGCCGCCTTGAGGCCGGCCTGGAACGCCCACTCCATCGCCCGGGCGATCTCGCCGTTGGTGTCGGAGTTGAAGCCGTGCTTGCTCCGTTCGGCCTTTCCCGCGGTGATGTGCTTGGCCACCCGGCGGAACGCCTTACGAAGCTTGGCCTCGGCCTTCTCCATCGGCGGTTCGCCCAGCACCCAGGCGGCCACCTCCTGCGGCGGCAACTGCTTCATCCGCGCATAGAACGGATGATCCTTGATACTGAAGGTCATGATGGCGCTCCGATCGTCGGGCGACCTTGGAATGCGTCGCCATCCTGCGCAACGCTGCCGCGACCGACCGGCGCGATCGCCAGGCGGGGGACGCCTCCTCAGGCTTGGATGACGCCGTTAGCCGAATCCATCCACAGTCCTGGACACCTCGACTTGAAGCGTCATGAGGTTGTCGATGAATGCTGCTGCGCGTGCCGTCGTCTGCGAACCCGGCTCGGGACCACCGTCCGAGACCGTGGTCAAGGTCGCTCCCTACAATCTTGAGGCCGAGCAGGCGCTCCTGGGCATCCTGCTCTACGACAACGCCGCCTATGAGCGTCTGACCGATAGTCTTCAGTCCCGCTGCTTCTACGAGCCCTTTCACCAGCGGCTGTTCGGCTCGATCGAGAGCCATATCCGCAAGGGCCAATTGGCCGAGCCGATCCTGCTGGCGGACGAATTCAAGGCCGACCTCGCGTTCGATGAACTGGGCGGCCTGCGCTATCTGGCAGACCTCGTCGATCGCGCCCCGCCGGCGGCCAATGCCAGTGACTACGCCCGGGCGATTTTCGATCTGTCCCTGCGCCGCGAGCTCGTCCGCATCGGCGGCGAGATCGCCACCACGGCCCACGCTGGCGGCAAGGAGAACCTGCCGCTGCCCGCCCGCGACCAGATCGAGGCGGCCGAACAGCAGCTCTACAGCCTGGCCGAAAACGGTGCGGCCTCGTCGGGCTTCGTGTCGTTTGGCGACGCCCTGCGCGGCGCCGTCGAAATGACCGCCGAGGCCTATGGCCGCGACGGCGGTATGTCCGGAGTGGCCACCGACCTGGTCGACCTCGACCAGAAGGTCGGCGGCCTCCACCCGTCCGACCTCGTAGTCCTCGCCGGCCGTCCGTCGATGGTCAAGAGACTGCCCTGGCGACTAACATCGCCTTCAACATCGCCAAGAAGTACGCCTACGAGATCCAGCCCGACGGGACCAAGAAGACCGTCCAGGGCGGCGTGGTGGCCTTCTACTCGCTTGAAATGAGCGCCGAGCAACTCGCTCTTCGAATGCTGGCCGACGCCTCGGGCGTCTCGGGCGACCGCCTCCGCAAGGGCGAGATCGACGCCAGCGAGTTTGGCCGCGTGCGCGACGCGGCCATGGAGCTACAACAGGCTCCACTTTATATAGACGCCACGGGCGGGATCTCGATCGCCAAGCTGACCGCCCGGGCCCGCCGGCTGAAGCGCCAGGTCGGCCTTGACCTGATCGTGGTCGACTACCTGCAACTGGTCACGGGCTCGGATCTCGGCGCCAACGCCAACCGCGTGCAGGAAGTCTCGCAGATCACCATGGGCCTCAAGGCCCTGGCCAAGGAGCTGGCCTGCCCCGTCATCGCCCTCTCGCAGCTCAGCCGCAAGACCGAGGAACGCGAGGACAAGCGCCCCCAGCTCTCGGACCTGCGGGAATCCGGCTCGATCGAGCAGGACGCCGACATGGTCTGGTTCGTCTATCGGGAAGAATACTATCTGGGCCGCGCCGAGCCGCGCGAAGGCACGTCCGATCACCTGACCTGGCGCGAGCGCATGGATCAGGTGGAGGGCCTGGCCGAGGTGATCATCGCCAAGCAGCGGCACGGGCCGATCGGCACGGTGCGCCTGGCCTTTTCCAGCGACACCACCCGCTTTGGCAATCTGGCCCGCGAGCGCGCCTTCGCCCAAGCGCGGGACCGGCCGGACGCGTAGGGCCGGTCCTTGACCCTGCGGCTGAGTCCACCCCACCGTCGGCCGGCAAGAAAGACCGACAGATGAGCGATGCCTCCAGCTTCCTGCCGACTAACTTCAATCCTGTCGAGGAGGAGGTGTTCGGCAAGGCCTACTGCAAGACCTGCGACCTTAAGCACTTCGACGACGCCCGCGCCTGGGCCCACCAGCACGTCCGCGAGAGCGGCCACGCCGTCGAACTCCACTTCGGCTATGACGTCCGCGACGAGCACTGGATGGGCCGGCTGTCCTATGAGCGGCTGGCCGAGTTGGAGGCGCTTCGCGCCGATCCCGAGGCGGCCAGAGCCCTCGCGGCCAGGCTTCTGAAGGACAGTAAGAGCGGTGAAGGCAGCTAGTTTCTGTGGGCGGTCAGAACGATCCGCACCAGCCTGTGCCGGCGCGCACTTCCCAAGCGTCGTCATGTTCGACACGTCAGGAGATCAGAATTCACAAAATTGGATGTCCGTGATAGGTTTTCGCACCGCGTGAACAATTTCCGCAAACCGACCATGGTCGGGTGAACACATTTCACGGAGCGCCAAGTGGGTGATTGGCCTGCGCAGTCGGTGATGGATTTTCGCGGCCGGCCGCTGCCGGAGCGCGGAAGGCCGGCTGGCTACGCCGCCCTGATTGCTCGCTACGATCTAGTCCTCCCGCCGCCGCCGCGCCTGGTCGCCATCGCCGATCGCCATCATCCGGCGTCGACCGACGATTGGCTGATGCTGACCCCACGCCATCAGCCTCAGGCCGATCTTGGCCACCAGCTTAGCTTCGCCTTCCGCTACGAAGGGATCGACCTGCAGGTTCTGTCGCGCCTGTTTCAGGCGGTCGCCGGCGAAGAGATCGCGGCGATCGTCCGGGCCGCGCCGACGGGCGCCTTCGCCCGCCGTCTCTGGTTCCTCTACGAATGGCTGACCGAGCGCCGGCTGGACCTTCCCGATCCTGGCAAGGTGCGTCTGGTCCCGGTTCTGGATCCGGATCAGCAATACGCCCTCCAGCGGGGCGAGGCCTCGTCCCGCCACAAGGTTCTCAACAACCTGCCCGGAACCCGCGCCTTCTGCCCCCTGGCGCGCCGGACGACGACGCTGGCCGCCTTTTCCGGCAGGGCGCTGGGCGATCAGGCTCGCGCGGCTATGGGCCGGGTGCGCGCCGATCTGATGGCTCGCGCGGCCGCCTTCCTGTTGCTCAACGACTCCAAGTCCTCCTTCGCCATCGAAGGCGAGCGCCCATCGGGCCAGCGAGCGGCCCGCTGGGGACAGGCGATCGCGCAGGCCGGCGCCCGTTCGCTCGATGTCTCCGAACTGAACCGCCTGCAGGCCATCGTCATCGGCGACGCACGGTTCGTGCGGCTTGGGCTGCGCGACGAAGGCGGCTTCGTGGGCGTGCACGACCGCGACACCAACCTGCCGATCCCGGACCATATCAGCGCCCGGCCGCAGGATCTGACCAGCTTGATCGAGGGCCTGGCGGCGTTCGCCGATCGCGCCGCTCAAGGCAACATGGACCCGGTGGTGGCGGCCGCCAGCCTGGCCTTCGGATTCGTCTACATCCACCCCTATGTCGACGGGAACGGCCGCCTGCACCGTTGGTTGATCCATCACGCCTTGGCCCGCGCCGCCTTCAGCCCGCCGGGTCTGGTTTTCCCCGTCAGCGCGGTGATCCTGCGCCACATCGAGCGGTACCGTGCGGTTCTGGAATCCTACTCTGCGCCCTTGCTGCCGCTGATCGACTGGCGCGCCACCGACGGCGGCAATGTCGAAGTGCTCAACGACACCGCCGACTATTATCGATATTTCGACGCCACGGCCCATGCAGCCTTCCTGTACGACTG
This sequence comes from Caulobacter sp. Root343, assembly GCF_001425745.1. Classification (GTDB taxonomy): domain Bacteria; phylum Pseudomonadota; class Alphaproteobacteria; order Caulobacterales; family Caulobacteraceae; genus Caulobacter. The sequence continues at coordinate 88,580 of NZ_LMDF01000010.1, forward strand.
CGTCGAGCAGACCATCGAGCATGACCTGCCCGAGGAAGTGCGGTTCCTGCAGGCCTTCGACGCCTTCGGCCAGGCCGTACAGCAGGTGATCGACATGCCGATGGCCCAGTTCGAACTGCTGCATAAGTTCCTCGAGCAGAATGGGGGGCGCCTGTCGCAGCGCGGTCGCGAGCGGGAGTTCTCGACCTTGACCGACGAGGAAGTCGCCCGCATCGAGGACGCTTACGCTCAAGCGTTCGGAGCCTAGGGTGTCGGCCTCGACGCTGCTGGCGACGCGCCGCACGGCCCTGGCCGGCGGCCTGGCCTTGGCCGCGGCCGCCAACCCGGCCCTCGCCACGCCCACCCGCCGCCTGAGCAATCCCAATCCCTCGGCCGAAGCCCGAGCGCTGTACGCCTTTCTCTGGAGCCAGTACGGCCGCAAGACCATGACCGGCCAGCAGGAGGGCGTGGCCCACCCCGACGCCGAACTTGCCTACATCCAGGCCAAGACCGGCCAACTGCCGGCGATCCTGGGCCTCGACTACATTGCGCCCCACGACAACACGGCCGTCAACGACCGGGCGACCGCCTGGTCCCGGTCCGGCGGCGTCGTCACCCTCTGCTGGCACTGGGGAGCGCCCGACATCGGCCCCGGCTACGAGAACGCCAAAAAGGACTTCGACCTGGTCGCCGCGCTGCAGTCCGGCACGCCCCAGAACCGCGCCATGACCCGTGATCTGACCCAGGTCGCCGATCTCTTGGCCGTTCTGCGCGATCGCAAGGTGCTCGTGCTCTGGCGACCGCTGCACGAGTTCGGCGGCGACTGGTTCTGGTGGGGCAAGCACGGTCCCAAGACCTTCAAGGCCCTATGGGCGCTGATGTACGATGACTTCACCCATCGCCGCGGCCTCGACAACCTGATCTGGGTGGCCGGCTGGGCCGGCCAGAACGTCGATCCGGACTGGTATCCGGGACGCGAGCGTGTCGACATCGCGGGCGCGGATCTCTACGCCGATGACCACGGCGCCATGGCCCCGATGTTCCAACAGGTGAGGGCCGTTGTCGGCGACACCGTGCCCATCTGCCTGCACGAAAACGGCCCCATTCCGGATCCGGCCTTGCTTGGTCCGCAGGCGGACTGGCTGTGGTTCATGACCTGGCATACGCGCTGGCTGACCGATCCAAGCCAGAACGATCCAGCGCATCTGAAGGCCTACTACGCCGCCGATCGCTATCTGACGAAAGACGCAGTGAAGCTGCTGCGCGGCGCGACGCCAACCTAGGGCTCAAGCCCCAAGGCGGGCGAGTTGGCGCAAGGCCGCGCCATTGCCGATCCACAGCGCGCCCAGGGGCGAAGCGGCCAGAGCGTAGGCCTCCTCCACGCTGCCGGCGGCGGAATACGTAATCAGGTGAGGATTCAGCGGCGCCGCGGAGAGCAGGAAGTTCAGCACATGCCCGTTGCTGTGGACCGCGCGCGACAGCCGGCGTTTTCGCTCGGCGGCGGGCGTCTTGGCGACGATCGCGTGAAGGGCGTCGGCATAGAGCCAGTCGGCCCGCTCCTCGTCGGCCATGCCCTGACGAAAGCCCTCGAACTCCGTCAGACGTCCGCCGCCAAGCAGCGCGGGCCCCAGGACATAGCGCGCGCCAAGATGGTCAGCCGGATCGAGAGCCAGCAGCCTCGTCAGCTGCGCCACGGCCTCGCCGTGCTCACGCCTGGCCAGGCAACAGAACGCATAGCCAAAGCCCGCCCGAAGGAACTCTCGACCGAAAGACACAAACCAGAGATCGCCGGCGTCGGTTTCGATCCGAGCGCCCAGGTCCCGGCGCGCGATTTCCCGCGCCGCGGACCAGGCGATCGCCGCTTCGACGGAGTCCTGACGCATGGCCGCGGCGGCGGCGGCGTGGGCCTCGCTCAGTTCGGGCGCGATACGCAGCGCCTCCAGCGCCTTGGCAAGGGCGTCCGGGCTCGACGGTTCGATGAAATCCAGGATCGCGTAGGCAGCCTCGCGTCTTTGCTGGTCGGTCGTCTCGATCATTGCTTCCTTCTCGATCCGGGCCATTGCCCCACGCCGAACCATGACCGCGGCATGGCCCGAGGAGCTCTATTTCTTCGCGAGACACTCGTGGTGTCTTGTCGCTCACTGGGCCACCAACCCGACCCATGTTAGCCTGAAGGTCTTGGCGGCGCCGAGATCGGACCGTGGCATCGGATCAACTCCGCGATGAACACCCTCCTGCGCGCGCTGGAAACGGCCAAGCCTCACCGCTTTACGCTGCAGGACCTGCAGGCTATGACCCAAGCTGGTATTCTCGGCGATGAACGCCTGGAACTGATAGACGGCGTGCCGGTGACCATGCCGGTCGAGGGCCCAGAGCATGGACGCCTTCGCATGCGTCTGGTCAAAGGCCTCTACCAGCAGGCGAACGATCAGGTTCAGTTGGTCGTCGGCGCTCACCTGACCTTGGGGCCAGGCACAGCGGCCTATCCCGATATTTTCCTCTATGACGCGGCCCTGGCGCTCGAGAGCCTGGACGGCCGCGCCGTAGGCCTCGTGATCGAAGTCGCCGACGCTACACTCTCGCGCGATCTTGGGTTCAAGGCCGACCTCTACGCCCAACAGGGCGTGCGCGAGTATTGGCTGGTCAATGCCAGGAACCCGTCGGTCACGGTCCATCACGGCCTGGACGATGGCGCCTACCGAGACGTTGTCGAACACCTCGCCGTCGACACCATCGTGAGCCGATATCTTTCAGGCGTCACACTCTGCCTTCGGGACCTGCCGACGATCCGCTGAATATCTGGACTGAGCGAGCCCGGCGCCGTCGAAAAGGCGCCTCGGACCTCGCAGGGAGGGCCGCGCCGCATCGACCAGGCCTAACCGTCGATGACGCGCGTTCGGTCGTTCGTTTGAGCTCAGCGATGAGCGGAATTACCGCCCCCGGCGGCTGGCGAGTTTGGGCCGCACCAGGTTCAGGCACATCTTCAGGCTGGCCGGATCAACGCACACCTCGCGCGGACGGCGGCCGCCCAGCCGCGGATCGGGGTTGCTGACGAAGGCCTTGGCCCAAGCCTCGCCGTGTTCTTCGCAGGCCGCGTCCCACAACGCCGCAAGCGCCTCCTGAGCCATGACCCTCTGGGCCTCATCGCGGCGCTGCTGGGCCACTCGGCGGTCCAGCGCTTCCAGCGCCGCCTGCAAGTGGGTCGAACTGGACCGCACCAGCGCCAGCCGGGTCGAAAGGTTCGCGGGCGGCGCCAGGCCCGTCATCCACGCCTCCGCATCCGCGCCGTGAGCTGCCAGGGCCGCGGCTCGAAACCGAGCTTCTCGATCGTCCGCCGCCGCCAGCGCCGCGGCCTCGGCCGCCAGGCGTCGCCGCTCAGCCGCGTCCGTTCGAGCCTGTTCGGCGCGCTCCAACGCGGGCCGCAGCGGCAAGCCCATCAGGTCCACGACGGCGTCGTAGGTCCAGAAGGCGTCGGCGATCCGGGAGAAGGCTGATTTGAGCTCGCTCCAGGCCGGGCCGCCATTGGCCGCTACCGAGAGGGGAGGGGGCCTGGCCCGGCCAGCTCTGCCGAGCCACGCCTCACGGTCAAAACCATCGCCCTCGGGCCCGGCGCGTTTGAGGATGTCGTCCACGCGCGTCCGCAAGTCGTCAATTCGATCCTGGCGCTCGCGCGTCTCCCTGACCAACTGGGCGATCTGCCGGCGCACCGTCATCGGCGCGCGCCACAGGTCGTCGTCGCACTCGACCAACCCCGCCTTTTGCAGCTCCTCGACATAGGCTTTGATCAAGCCGGTGGGGGTGTTGAAGTCCGGCTCCAGCGCGCGAGCCGCGCCGATCAACTCAGCCCCGCGCGAAACCTTGAACAGAGGCGGCAGGAAGCCCTGGCCCTCGAGACGGTCGCGCAAGGCCGCGATCGACAGACCAGGACGCCCAAACCACGGTTGCTGGTCGACCACCAGCATCTTCAGAACAATGGCCTGCCAGGCCCTGGGCGAGACGTTGAGGGCCTTCTCGCCCCTGGCGATCAGGACGCTGACGTGAGCCGAGAAGCCCAGGGCCTCGATCTGGACGAGCGCGCTGCTGACAGCCGGCAGATCGGTCCCATCCTTGGGACCGGGAAGGGCGGCCCAGTGACCAACCAGGGTCTGGGCCTGCCGCAGGAGCTTCTGCCGAGCGACCTCGGCGCGTTCGGCCAGGACTTGGTCCACCTCGGCCTCGACAGCGTCCTGGGCGGGGTTGAACAGCCATTTGCGCGGGGCGCTGACGAGCACCGCCTCCGACACCTTTTCGGGATCGGCGCGCCGCGACAGCTCCGAAAGATCGATCTCGATAGCCGAGGTCTCCAGCCCGCGGATCCTTGCGACCTTTTCGGCGTCCGAGGCATGGGTGACCAGGATCTCGACGATCAGCGCGCGCTCGCCCCGGCGCAGGACGACATCGGCGATGACACCGGGGAAAGCCACTTCCGCCGCCGCGGACTCGAACGCCTGATGCTTGGCGCCATGGCTTTGACGGCGCACGCCCTCGCGCTCTGCGGCTATGGCCGGCAGGGTCAGACCCAGCGCATCGGTGAGGATCTGCTTGGCCAGTTTGTGGAGGGCGGTTCCAGGGCGCCGACACAGGCCCCGTCGCGCGCATGGGCAAAGTGGTCGGCCCGCGGCCTTGGTCTCGACCCGAACTTGCGGGCGATCAAAGCTCCTCCGCAAGCCGGACACACGCAGCCACAGGCCCGACCGCTGACCACGTCACGGATGGGGACGATGCGCCCCTCGGCCGTCTGGCCAAACGCCAGGCGCACCGTTCCCCGCCGCCAAGGGCTATGATCTTTGTCGAGGCCCGCCACGGCGAAATCCTGCGCCGCGTCGCGCCCAGGCGCCAGAGGGGACACAAGTCCCTACGACCGAGCCTGTCGCACCCGCGCAAGACGGTGGTCACCAACAGTTAAGCTCAAGCGTGCAGAAGCCGGAATGCGCTGCAAGCGCGAGTCCGCGAGAGTCGTGATGAGCTTGAACCAAAACCCGCCGACTGAAGCGACGCCCGTCGCCTTGACCCTGACAGACCTGGCCAAGCGCCTGCCAACGCCGGCGATCGCCTTTGGCCCGGCCAAGGCTGTTTCGCTCTTTTACGCCGCCAGCATCGTGGCCGTGCTGGTCGGTCTGGGCTTGATGGTGCTGGCCCGCAAGCTCGGGGCCGCCGCGGGTGGCGTGCCAGGGTGGGCCGGCGTGACCCTGGTCTGGGGTGGCCTGGGAGGGCTGGCGATCCTGTTCTTGGGCGGGTGCCTGTTCGCGGTGCGCCTCCTGATCCGCGGCCTTGAACTTCGGCTCCATCGCCTGGACCAGATTTACGAAAAAGAGGCCCCGTTGATCCCGGCCTTGGGCGTGCACGATGCCCGCGACCTGGCGCGCCGGGGACGCTACGCCAAGCTCTGGGCGCAGGCGCTGGAACGGATGGCTGGAGCGGTGGGCATCTTCGGCGTCGCGGCGACCCAGTCGGGACCCTTGATGAAAGCCTGGGGCGACAGCCACATCTGGGTGGCCGGCTACCAGGCCTATCAATTCTTGCCCGCGGGGGCGGCGCTCGGGGTCTGCTTTGGAGCGCTGCTGCTGCTGGGCGTGGCGTTGCCGCTCAACAGGATGGCGCGGCTGTATGAGGAAGCTGCCGCTCTGGCCCCGCAACTTCCCTAGCGCCTACCACCATCCGACAGCGCATCGCGCGCTGGCTTTTCCCTTCACTCAAGGACCCTCTCCATGACCGATACGGCCTCGGCGCCAGAGATGCTCGCCGACCTGCAGGCGCGATATCCAGACTGGACGCTCCACCAAATCCAGGCGGTGATTTCGGGCAGGTCGACCGAGGCCGAAGTGGTCGAGCGATGCGCGCTCGACGCCGCCGAGGCGCGGCTCCAGCGGATCAGCCATGACAAATGGCCCACGCCCGACTTGGACTGGGACCTGGATGCGGCAAACTTCCACCGGTCCATGGACATCCACTCAGCCGAAGCCTTCGCCCAGGACTTCGGGGAGGTCGGCCTGTACTGGGTCGAGGTCGAAGACCTCGTGAGCGCTCTGGCCAGCACCGCAAAGCGCGCGAGCTCGCCGTTCGACGAAGCCTATCGAGATAAGACCCGGCGGCTGATCGCCCACCTGGAGCGTGGCGGCAAGGTCAGCCCGCCCCTCATCCATTGGGATGCCGGTCTAGACGGCCTCTGCCTGGCGGGCGGCTATCATCGCGCGAACTGGGCGCTGCATATCAAGGCCGGTGTCATCCCGATCCTGATCCGGGCCATCCACCTGCCGATGGTAGAACTCATGATTACCCTGACCGAAGACGCCGCCGCGGTGGGCGGGGTGCGCGGATTCAACGAAGGCTACGGCAAGCCCTGACGGTCTCGGCGCGTTCGACGCCGGAACCGGTCTGCCAGAGCCAGGGAGGAGATCTGCGGCCCCGCTGGACTATCCGGCTGGCCGCAGGTTCGGATCGTCAGGTCCGTTCGCCATGGCGGCGATCGATCCGTCGGCCGCCGCGTTGTCGAGATGGGCCCGCAACACCGCCAGCACCGTTTCGCGGACAGGCGTACCGTCCTGTGTCTGCACCACTAGGTCGCCGACATGGGCGAGCGCCATACGCACGAAGGAAAGGCAGACGATCGCGCGTCGGTCGGGAACGGTCAGGGCCCGAAGCGGCGCCATCATCGACTCGATGATTGCATCGGTGCGCTCGTCGAGTTCAGCCAGTCCCTCGGCCGATCGGATGTCCGGTCGCCAAGCGTGGCGGGCGTCGAGCCGCCCCTTATAGCCCCACTCAACGCCGGCCAAACCATCCTCCTCAACCTGGTCGGCTAGGGTCCGAAGCAACTGGGCGGCCTCGAAACGGCGCTCGCGGTTGGCGGACTTGTAGGTGACCCCGCTGACAGCCGCCGCGACGAGGGCTTCGGCGATGTCCCAGCCGACTTCCGAGGGCTCCAGTCCCAAGGCTTTGGCGTCAAATCCTCTGAGCTTGAAGAAGGCGTTCAGCGCTGCGTCGTAGACCTGGGCTTTATACTTTACGCGCTCGGTCGGATTGATCATCTGGCGAGGCCCTGTCGTTGTGATGCCGAAAAGCCCTAAGCCTAGATCCGACTCGCTGAACTTGACCTAGCGCCATCGCGTGGCGCGCCCAAAGCCAGCGCGTCATGCTGAACAAGGGAATGAGTTGGCGCCTTTCGTCAGCCAATTGGCGCGCTTGGTGAATGTCCAAATTCTCTGCCGGCCTAACTTCCAGTCATCGGCGCCGGCGATCGCCATGATCGTCGAGGCGTCCTGACTCCGGAGAAGGCAGTCATGAACAACCTCATCAAAGACGCGCGTCGTATTCCGGTCGGCGACACCGGGACCACGGTGTCGTTCAGCCCGATCACCCTGGCCGCGCCCGACCGGCGCTTGCCGCTCGAGCTGCGCATCACCGGGCCTGCCGCGGGCGAGGCCTTGCCCATCGTGCTCCTATCACACGGCCACGGACCGTCGAACTACATCCCCTCGAAGGATGGCTATGGTCCCCTGGTCAACTTCTACGCCGAGCGCGGCTTTGTCGTGATCCAGCCCACGCACCTGAACTCCAAGGTCGCGGGGCTCCCCGCAGGCGCGGCCGGAGGGCCGCTGTTCTGGCGCTCGCGCGTCGAGGACATGAGCCTGATCCTGGATCGTCTCGACGAGATCGAGGCAGCGGCGCCGGCCTTCAAGGGGCGGCTGGATCGCGCCAAGGTCGCGGTTGTCGGCCATTCCATGGGCGGTCAAACCGCCGGTATGTTGCTGGGCGCGCGGCTCACCGACCCGAAGGATCCGGCGGCCCAGGACGTCAACGTGCTTGAGCCGCGGATCAAGGCCGGCGTGCTGCTCACCGCACCTGGCAACGGCGGCGATAGCCTAACCTTGGAGCAGTGGGCCCACTACGGGCCGCTCCTAAGGTCCGGAGAAATAAGCCCGGCAGTGGTTGCAAAATTGATCGGGTGCGGCCGCGCGACCGTGTATCGCCGACTTCAGCGCGAGGAGCCATAAAGGGGAAAACCTGACTCTTAGCAGCAGTCAGGAACGTCCGCTCTCCGTCAGTTGACCGCGGTTGAGCCAGGACCCGAGGACCCTATTTCAGCGCCCTGTAGGCGGCGCTGTGCTTGGAGGGAGTGGTACGTCCTTAGCTCTTGGTCTCGCTGGCGTTAGGTCCTCTATCGACAGTCGCAGATACGCTGATGCCGTCGTCGAAACTGTTCCACAAGTCTTGAATGAAAATCCGTTGGCCGCGCGACTGCATCGTATAGGGGATAGGGGTGCGCCTTACAGGCTTCGCGGCCTCTTCCTGCACCCGGCATGCGATCTCGGCGAAGACGGCCGCTCCGGGACCGATCTCATGGCGAAGGCGGATCAGCTGGGGCCAAGTGAATACCACCACGGTCGCGCCCGGGGCGTAACCAAGGCCTCGGAACCGGGCGTTAGACCGGCCGAGCCCCCATAGCCGGATCATGATAGGCAGCCTTCCCAAGGGAAGCTTGAGCTTCAGTACCTGGCAGAGGCGTTCAACCCCGTGTTCATCGATCCAGTCTGATACGGTCGCGCCCCATGTTTCGACCTTGTCCACAAAGTTCTTGGCCTTGCTCCGCTGTGTCTTCAGGTTGCTGGAATCGAAGTCCTGCCATTTGAGCTGGAACAGGACGAGTTCGCCGGTGATGTAGTCCAGGATCGCTGCATCCACGTCGGTGACCACGCGACCAGCGGATCTCAGTTTCGTCTGGGTGGAGACGCACTGGTAGCGATCCCCTTGGAACAACGCGCAGAGGTCATCCGCCATCCAGGCTTCGTGGTGAGACCGAACGGCATTCAGCAGAGCCGGAGTTGTCGATTCACGGAGCGCGCGGATGTGACTGAGAGGATTGCGGAAGACGGCGCTGATCGGCATCAGCAAGTAGCCGTCGGCGATTTCGATCAGCATGGGGAAGCTGGGCGTGTGCTCCTTGAAGAAAAACGGAGCATCGTCGGCGCGGACGGTCACGAGATCCACGACGGCCGCCGCGAGTGGTTCCGGCGTGCCGATGATCACAAGTTCCGCGATGAGCTCTGGCCTGGTCTTCCAGATGCAAAGGCTCATGGCGAAGTTGACGTCTGGAAAGATCTTCCGCGCTTCTTCAATGTAGACGATGTGCGCGAGGTAACGGCCTAACAGCATATGCACCGTCGTCACCATGTCGGCGCCGGTACACGCCCCCAACTGCGCGTCGGGGTGGAGGCCGGCGTCGCCGCGCCATTCGAGCACCGTGTCGGTCAAGAACTTTAGGAAGGCGCTGTCGACGTCGCGGCTGGACGTGTAGCCCACCATCGTTCCCTGCGGTAGCTTCCAAGGGAAAACCTGCGTCGCCATTTCCGCGCGGAGCGCAGGGCCGATGTCCGAGTCCGTCGCCAGCCGGCCGGCGGCGAACTTCATCTTCAAGTCCAGAACCCGCGCCCGATCGACCTGATCATGGAAGAAATCGGTCTGGACCGCTTCGGATAGAGATAGCTCGATGTCGTCCCCCGACATGCGACCATTTACCATGCCGTGACGGATGCGCTCGGCGGTATCCGTCAGCATCACGTAGCGGCCGCACGCGTGCATCAGGTTGAGCACGATATGACGTGTTTCCTCGGTGCTCGCGGCTGCCGGGATGCCGCTGAAGCGCCCGACCTGCGGCAGGAGCAGGCTAAGCAGGATGTTCCAACCCCGCACGATGAGGTCGAAATCGGCCAGGTGAATGTACTCGCCTGGTGGCCGACCCAGGTTCTGCATGACCTGCATATGGTCGAGCGCTCGGCACGCTTCGATCAGCAGGGCCCCACATGACCAGTCGGGGTGCTGGCCAACAAACGCAACCACGTCCGCCAGCTCGGCCTCGCCCAGGGCCTGTAGACGGGCTGCGATCTGCTCTTGCGCGCCCTCCATCTACTGCGGCCTCCCAGCGACCTGGGCAAGGGCGTGGTGCTTCTTCATGAATCCTCGTCGCCCTCACCCTCCTTCGGCACCGACATCGCCCCTCCGGTGGCTTCGAAACGTCGTGCAGCCAGCCATTGCAAGCGCTTGGCCTGGGTGAGCATCACGCGGCGAAGCCCGCCCTTCACCTGTCGTTCTGAGATCACCTGGGCCAGCCGCGAAATGATCAGCGCCCGTCGTGCGATCCGGAAGTCGGGGTGGCCGCGTAGCTCCAGAACACGCTCGGAAACGATGCGGCCGCGGAAGGACGGCGGCGCCTCAACAAGAAGACCACCGGGCGGTGGGTCCTTCTCATTGAGGATCGCTTTGAACTGGGAGTCGGTGACAGCCTTGGCCGTAATCAACCGCTCAAGCGCGTCGAGATGCGCGCGAGCCGGCGGGGCCAGTTCCTTGTCCTTGGGATTGACTATCTGGAACTGCGGGAGCGGCCAGACCTCGATCTCGAAGACCTCGAACGGATCGAGGACCGACATGGCAACGGCGTCAGTGCGCTGGTTGGTTAAGTGACGGCGGATGCGGGTACGCAGCTGCTCGTTGGTCTGGCCGACATAGATCGGCTCGCCGTCATAATCGAAGAAGGCATAAACGCCCCAGCGGTAGTGACCCACGAGGGGCTTTGCGCCCGACGGATCGTGCTCGAACGGGGTGTCAAGGAACTTGGTCAGACAGGCCCGCAGATCGTCAGTCTCGAACGGGGGCCGCTTGATGAAGTCGGGGTTGATCCCGAAGAGAGCGGGACCCGCGTTAAACACGGCGGATCGCCGTCATCTCCGACGCGTGCTGTATCAAGCCTGCCCGCCGGATCGTCGTGCGCCGGAAAAGTTCCTCGCCCTGTTCACCCAGCTCGAAGTCGACATAGGTGACCTCGTCGTCCGTGCCGCCGAAGGCGTGGTGGAAGGCCGACAACAACTCCACGCCGTAGAGGTCCTGAGCCGGGGCGTACGGGTGGTTGACCGATGGAATCTGTCCCGGAAGCACGTAGACGCACGGCGGCGGTGTCGTGAACGGCCCAAGCGTCGTGGTTCGATTCGAAGAAGCCAATGCCGCCAGCTTCGGACATGGCCGCCCCATGGTCCCGCAAATCATGTCCCAGATTACCAGGCCGTCGACACGCTGGTTGCGGCTAATCATCTCGGCGCTGAGGCGGGTATGGATCCCAGACCAGGCGTTGCGGCGCGGGTCGGCCCCGCTGTTGGTGCAAAGGCTCCACGTGACGAATTCGTCGGCTTCGGGCGGGCGCTCGAAAATGTTGGTGTTGGCCCCGTCCAGGCACCCTTTCTGGTCGATCACCGCCAGCCGGCCGCTGTTAAGCCGCACGTAGTAATCGTTCCGCGCCCCGCCCTTGGCCCGGTCCCAGTCGGCGATAAAGCCGCCGTCCTGCATGTGGTTCAGCACATGCTGCACGAATTCCCGTTTGCCCCGTAGGGTGGCGGAGAACTCGCCACGCAGCTTCTCGATCGCGCCCCGAAAGATTGGCGAATTATAGAAGTCCGTCTCGTTCAGCCCATGGTCGCCCAGCTTGTGGGCCTGGGTCTTCAGCGCGCCCGCAAACCGATCGATCTCGGCGCGAAGCCGAGCATCCTGTTCGCAGGGGATCACGTTCATGCAGCCGCCTCCTTGGCCTTCGCACCGACGCCCAGCAAGGGTTCGAAGATATGCTCTGCTAGGTGCCGCACGACGGGCACGGCCACGCCGTCCCCGGTGAGATGATAGGCCTCATTGTAGTTCTTCGGCAGCTTGTAGTCCTTACCAAGGCCCATCAGGCTGGCGGTTTCGCGAGCCGAGATCAGCCGGCTACGGACCTTCTCGCCGTCGACCACCACAATGACCTGGCGGCTCGAACCGCCGGCGGGGGTCCGCAGGCATCCGGCGACATCGTCGAACCGGATTTCCGCCCGCTGGACCTTGAAGCCCTTCTCATCGACACGGGTGCGCTTGTAGACACCGCCGACCATGCGCCGGCCCGCCCGTTTGGCGGCTTTGACCTTGTCGAGGTTGATCGGCGACATCATCGCCAGCAGCTGCTTGGTCTCGGTCTCGGTGTGCCAGGAGACGCTAGTCGGCTTCTCCTCGATTAGGTCGGCGAAGGTGTCGTTGCGGCGAGGCGGTGTGGGGACGTTCCACCAAACCATCTTCTTTAGCGCCGCCTTGCCTACGCGCTCAAAGGCGCGCTGCAGGGCCGCGGTGTGGAAAGGCTCGATCGGGCCGGACGACAGCAGCGACGGATCAATCTCCACATCGGCCCGCACGCCGATGACGAAGAGGCGCGGCCGCGACTGCGGCACGAACAGTTGGGCGTTGATGACCAAGGCGCCATAGCGGTAGCCGGCGTCTGCGAAGGTCTTGCAGATCGCCTCGAAGTCGCTGCCGTTATGCGACGTCAGCGTCCCACAGACGTTTTCCAAGGCGACCATCTTGGGGCCGCGACCTTCGGCGATCAGCGCCTTCACGATGTCCCAGAACGGATAAAAAGTACCCGAGCGCTCGCCTTTCAAGCCAGCGCCGCCGCCGGCCAGCGACAGATCCTGACACGGGAACGACCCCCATATCAGGTCGGCTTGGTCGGGGAGCTGTGAAGTCTTCACCTTGCGAACGTCGCCAACGTGGAGCTCGCCGCCCGTCCCCCAGTTGTCCTGGTAGGTCAGGCCCTTCTTACCGTCGAAATCGTTGGCGAACAGGCAAGTCCAATCCGGACCCAGGCCCGCCCGGGCCATGCCGCCCCCGGCGAAGAACTCATAGAACTTAGCCATTGCGACGCTGGCCCTCCCCAAGGCCGTTTTCCGCGCGCGCGCGCGCGAGCTTTTCTTGAATGGCTTCGGTTATCCAAGTGTTACGAGACACCATCCCGGGGCGCTCGCCCCGCGCTGCGTCGATAGCGTCGAAGGTTTCCCCGGGCAGCCGCAGGTTGATGCGGTCGAGGGTGCGGATACTGGCGGTTTTCGAATCGCTAATCATGGCGCCACACTGGCGCCACAGCGGCGCCGCGTCGAGTGTTTCCTTTTTGTTCTTTCTTCGCGCGAAGTCAAGAAGCACCGCGCAGGGAGGGATCATGGCGAGTCAGCACCTCTATGGGCAGCCGATTGTGCGCCAACTCGACATCGATCGGCTTGCCGAGATCAGCGACGAAGACGCTGACGCTGGCGAGGACAACGGTCTGGAAGGCAATCAGCAGTACCGTGATATCCGTTCCATCGGCTGGGATTTCGTGGCTGAGGCGCTGGCCCGGGAAAAGGCGCTCTTCGAACGCTTCGCCGCGGCGGAGGACGTCGATGATGAGGCCGAGCGCTATATCGAAGAGATCGAGATGGCCGTCTTTCCCGAGGAAGACTTTTGGGGTCTCGACATCGGCGTCATTAGCGCGGTGATGGCGCTGTCCGCCCTGGGCGCTGTGACAGTGAGCAGTTGCAACGCCGGGGGCTTCGGCGGTCACCACGTGGAGCGCTTTCCGCTCGTGGTCATGTTCCTCCCGCGCACCATTGCAGATGGGGTCTTGGAGATTGCCGAGGCGGCCGATGTCGGTCTCGACATGACCGAAGGTGGCCTTGTGCGGCTCTATGGTCGCACGGACTTCGACCTGCATCGATTTGGACAGGCGGCGCTAGCTCGTCACCAGGCGCAGGGTCTGCGTCCATGACCCTTCTCGTCTGCCATCGCGATGCCGGCATGGTGACCTTGTTGGCTGACACGCGCATCTCCGGCGGTCTTGGTGCGCTTACGGATATGGGGCCTAAGATTATGAGCGTGCCCGTAGTCACGGCGCATGGTTCAGAAATGCCCGAACCGACCGTGCGCGCCACCTTTGGCTTCGCCTATTCGGGTTCAACGCTTGCGGCGATGAGCACGTACGCCTTAGCGACTACCTGCCTGCAAACCCTTGTGACGCCTGAAGCTCCGCGCGTTCCCTCTGTAGCGGCCGTCGTTGATCTCTTTGCTCGATTGGGCGAGCGATATATCCGCGAAGTCCACTCGCTCTTCGATTGCTTCATCGTGGGGCCTGCCGACGATGGTGGTGAGCCAATCGCTTACAGCGTTACAGCTCGAATCCTGGATGGGCAGCTTACGATTACGTCGCTCGAATTGGACCGGACACGACGCGGTCTGTGGGCGTTGGGATCGGGCGCCAGCGCCTACATGACCTTCGCTCAGTCGCGACGGGGCCGGTGGCGGACAATCGTGGAAAGCGTCGAGAGTTTCATCCGCTCCGGTATGGAACCCACAGTAGGAGGGCATCTACAGTCAGGCCGCTGCGACCCGGAGGGTTTCCAACCATTTATGACCCTCAGCGTCGATCCAGAGGACGGCGCGGTGAGCGCGGCTCTGTTGGGACTGAGCGATGAAGAGCTGGGGTTCGTCGATGGCCTCGACATTGGCGTCCAAGCTCTAGGACCGCGCTCAGCGTTCCGACCCGGGGCTTTCGCCCGCCGATCTATCGAAGGCCAGGACGCGACGTACGTCGGCTACTGGCGTTCCCTCGAGTATGAGGCAGAGGAAGAGGCAGGATGACGACCATGTCAGCGCCTCAACGGCACGGTTCTCTATGCCGCCATAATCGCCACACGGTGTATGCATGCTTGGTAGAGCGCCTGATACTCTGAGAGATGACCTCCCCCTACGACGACTTCCTGCTCGCCGCGAATCCACATGCTTGGCTGCTCTCCGCTGACGACCTTCATAGGGAGGCTGTCAGCCTCTACGGTCGAAGGGGACGTGAGCAGATCACCCTGACCAGCAAGGCCGGCGCAGTGTCCCGCGATGTGGTTGACCGGCCGGCGTTTCTGCTTGCGGGGTTCGCTCTCGAGAACGCGATCAAGGCCTTTCTAGTCTATGAGAACCCTGCCTGGGTTTCGAATGGGATGCTCGCCCGTACCCTTCGATCCCACAGCCTCAGAGAGCTTCAGTCCAAGTCACGCCTAGTCCCCTACAAGATGCGTCACTTGAACGTGCTGCGTGCGTTCGAGGACGGGCTCGAATCCTGGTCGCGCTATCCCTGTGGCTTGACGGCGGCTGACACCCGAACGGCAGCGTCGCTTCCAATAGACCTTTGGGCCAAATACCTCCTGCTCATGAGAGCCTATGGCACGCGGATGGTTGATTTGCTGGGTGTTGGATGGAACGGCCCGCATGGATTCCACGCGAGCTGGACGTTCGGCGGCGGGTTCCTCGAAATGTGTGAGCGACGGAACCGCAAGTGAGGTCGTGGCCCAACCCATTTCGAGACCTTCGCGCGCGACGCCGGGAATCAGGTCCGAATGGAGGACTGCGGGTCCTGGTGGGCGAGGTCGCCGAAGACTTCGAAGACATCCACGCGGTCCCGGCCGATGAGCAGGCGCGCATTTTCGCGCCGGCCGCGCCTTCGGGCGGTTGAAACGTGACGCCGGCGCGAACGGCGTCGCCTATCCAGTGTCAGGCGTGCCGCCGGTGCCTGCATCGGCGCCTTTCGCCCCAGGACGTTCGGCCCGCCCCACCAGGAGCGGCATTTGCAGTACCGATGAAACGGCGCGCGTCGACTGCTAGTTCGACTATTCCAGCGAGCTCCGGATCGACTTCTAGGCGCAGGAGATCATTCGGACGTCCCGGCGACGGTATCCAGGTCGATCATCTCACCGCCTAGGAAGGCGGGGATTGCCGGCGACTCGCCGCCGTCGATCTGCATCTCCGGAGCCGACAGGCCGATCTGGATCAAGGCGCCCGCTGGCTTCATGGACGCCAGCCGAATGACCTGGGCGATGGTCAGGGCACCGGTCGCCGCCCCGACGAACGGCACGGCGACGCTGCCGTCGGCCAGCGTGTAAGCCCCACAGCCCTGGGCCTGCGATTCAAGCGCGCGATAGGCCGCCTTGCCGAGCAGATCGTCCGCCGACCGCTTGGGCTCTGGCGCGTTCCAAAGCGCTCCTGTCGCTGCGCCCTTGGGGATCGTGCGGATCTGCAGTCCATCGAAGTCCTTTGGACCGCGGCCGATGCCGGCGTCGATCATGTAGTCGAAGCCATGCGCCGCTAGAGTGCGCCGAGGCTGAACGTCATCCAAGCCGCACAGCAGGAACGGCGGGTCGTCGGCCGTCTTCTGAATATCGCCCCGATGGCGACGCTCAATAAGGCCTGTCTCCCAGCCTGCGGGATCCAGCCAGCTCGCAGCCAGCCGGACCTTGCGGCGGCGCTCGGCGTCGCCGACCACCAGGATGCTGGTGGGCTCGTTCTCGATGCTGATGTGCTGATCATCCTGCAGCACCGCGCGGCGTGGCCCAGCGTAGGGAAGGGTGAGCAAGGTCCAGACGAACGCCTGACCCAGATGCCCGAGACCTACCAGCCACAGGGCGTTCGGCGCCGTGAAGCGCACAGGGCCCAGGTCGGTGGGCGTGTCGGTCCAGGGCTCCCAGAGCGACAATGTGACCGGCCCGGGCGCATGCGCGGATCCGACGATGATGCTGGCGAAAACCTGGCGGACGGCGAGGGCGCCAGCGAACACGCCGGCAAGGCCCAGCCGGGAATCGCCGCACGCGGCGTCCTCCGTCCGGAGTCCAGACAGCCAGCGGTCCCACCAGCAGGCGACTTCCCACCGCCGGCCTGGCAGGGCCGCGCCGATGGCGATCACATGGGTGGCTTCGCTCGGCGGATTTTCGACGACGGTTGCGCCCAGCGCCACGGCGGCGTCGACCAAGGTCGCGCCAAGCGGGAAGGCCAGCCGCAGCGGCGCGCGGGCGTCGCGGGTCGCCAGGGTCACCCGCCCGAAACATTTGAAGGCCGTGGCGATTGCCGTGAGGACCGCGGCTTGGCCGGCGGTCGTGCCCGCTTGGCGTTCACCCAGCAGGATGCAGACGTCCACGGCGTCCAGCCGCGCCTCGGCTTCTGAGAACGACGCGGCGAGCCCGGAATCGGTGAGGGCCTTGGTGACGCGGGAGCGTCGGAGATGCACGGTCATGCGCCGTCCTCCAGTTTGACGAAGCGCCGGCCGGCCGCCGAGTGGTCCGCCCACCGGCCCCCGCCGAGAAACTCGTAGATTCCGATCGCACCCGGCTCGGGCGCGCCGGTCGCGAAGTCGGGCAGGATCATCGCGATGTGTCCGGCCCTAGGCATCACCGGGCTGGCCATGTCGGACGGGCTCTGGCGGCAGCTTCCCGGATGAACATGGACGTCCGCGACGACGCCGTAGCCCCGCATGCGGCAATGTTCCCAGAGCCGCGGTAGCGCCGTCTGGCGGATCGTGACTTCGCCGGTCTCCAGGGCGCGCGGATCGATGTCGTCGTAGTACACGAACTCCAGGATCCGGCGGCCGCCATCGGGCAGTTCCGTCCCCAGCAGATAGGCGCCGCTCTCCTGGCGGCCGCCTCGCGTGCGGCGTTCCAGCTGACGAACGCCGTCGGCCCAGATCGACCGGCGGCAGCGAAGCCTAGGCGGCGGCCCGAACAGCCAGCCAAGCAGCCTGGTCAGAGGCGAGGCCATAGAGTTTCTCCATGATGAAGGTGATGTCGCGGTCGCGCCGCCAGGCCTCGTCGGGTCGCTTGGCGGCCCATTCGCCGTGCGGTGCGGCGTGACGCTGCCAAGCCCGATAGATGCCGCCGTATTCCACGGTGTTGTCGCGGTTCCAGATCTTCAGTGCGTCGACTACCCCGGGCGGCCCTTCGTGCGCCTGCGGTGCGGCCGGACGGGAGCCGGCCACCGGGTCCCAGGCCTCGACAAAAGGGGGCTGGGCCGGGAAGCCGTCGCAGACCAGGCGAAAGGTCATGGGAACGGCAAGCTCGCCGGCGAAGTCGCGCCCGATCACCTGGACGACCAGTTCCGGAAAGGCATAGAGGAGGACCGACCAGCGGCCCTCCTCGACTCCGGCCTGGAAGGCGACGCCATTCAGCTGGCCCACGAGGGTCAGCGCGTCGGGCTGCAGGTTAGACTCAGCCATTGGTGAAGTCCTTCAGCGTCAGGTCGACCACCAGGACATGGTGCCCGCGCGGGACGAAGCTGCCGATCGCCTCCTCGCGGGGGAGGGGATCGCTGGCGCCCGGCAGGATCAGGTTGGCGCGGGCGCCCGAGACCGGATCGAGCTTGAAGCCGTGCTTGCCGACCGCCCACTGCAGAACCTTGAACACCGACTTCGACGGCGCGAACGCCTTCTTCTCGGTACGGTGCTCGTAGCGGACCTCGACCTCGATCAGGTGGGCCTTGTGAGTAACCAGCCGCAGCGCCTTGCGACCCGGCGGCAGGCAGGTCAGGTGCGCATCCTGATCGCGCTCGAACAGGAGGATGTCTTCCTCCAGCGCGAGCGCCAGACGAAGCGCCGCCAGCAGATCTTCTCCAGGCGGCAGTTCGAGAACCACCGCCTCGGTCGATCCGCCATGGACCACTTCGATGCGGATCGTCTCGGTCTTGAGGCGGTCGGCGTTCGCCGGGGCCGCCGCGGTATCCAACGTCTCCATGGGAGGAAACCTTCTTTAAAGCGGCGGCCGGAACGGACCCTCCGGCGGCCTGGGGTGGGGTTGACGCAATCGCAAAGTGGACTAAAACAACTCATCGGTCCGTTTATGGACAAGTACATAGTTGGACTAGGTTGGCTTTTCAAGTCCAAATGTGCACAATCACTGGAGGGTCTATGCCAGATGCGACAAACATCGAATCCACGCGCGCTTCGCCGCCCGCCGCCGACGGGCTTTCGGCCTTCTTCGCCCTCGCCGACGTCTGGAAGCTGACGACGGACCAGCAGATCACCCTGCTCGGCAGTCCGGGCCGCTCGACCTTTTTCAAATGGAAGAAGGACGGTGGTGTTCTGTCGCCCGACACTGCGGAGCGGATTTCCCACTTGGTCTCGATCTACAAGGCCCTGCAGGTGCTGTTTCCCCAGGCCGAACGGGCCGACGCCTGGATTGAGCGTCCCCACCGCTTCTTCGGCGCCAAGCCGGCCCTCGAGGTCATGCTGGGCGGCGGGCTTGAGGGAATAATTCTGGTTCGGGACTACCTGGACGCCCAACGCGGAGGCTGATCGTGTCGTATCCGACCTGTGACATCGAAGGTGAATTTCACCGGCTGATTCCATCCCGGTTCCCGCCTGTGCCGCTCTATGCGCGACTCGGCTCAACCGAGATTCAGGAGGCTGCGCAGGCCGTCGAAGCGATCACCAATCCGAGGCTCCAGGCTATGGAGCTGCTCGCTCAGGAGGGCCCCGACGCCGTCAAGACGAGCGGGGCGCAGAACTGGAATCTCGCGCCGTTCGCCTATCCGAACCCCGAAGGCACGACCTTCCTGAGTCCCAAGTACAAAGTGCTCGAGCTCGTCGAGGGATTGATGCCGGCGCTCGTCGTTGCCGTCGAGCGCCGTGAGGCTTTCCTCGGCGGCAGTGGGGAGCTGCCGATCGACATCGACATGCGCGCGCTGGTGCATCCCGTGAAGGGTCGCTTCGCCGATCTCAGGGGCCTTCCCTTCGACGCGGATGCGGCCGGGCGCTGGAAGCTCGGGGCGACGCTCTACGAGACGGACGTCCAGGGGATCGTCTTCCACCGGCCCGATCTTCCCGGCGTCCGCGCCGTAGCGGTGTTCGATCGCACGGCGCTCGGACGAGCGGTGCAGTCGGATCACTTCAAGTTCGTCTGGAACGGCGAGGTCGTGCAGAAGGTTGGCAACTTTTCGACTGATGAAGCGATGGACCGGCAGACGCTGTTTTCCGCCCTGACCAAACGGGCGGCGGCCTGATGCGGGAGATCGACGGCACCCGGCTCTATTCCGCCTCGGACCTAGTCAATTTCCTGGGCTGCGGCCATGCGACAGCGCTGGATATTCGACAATTGCGAACACCTGTCGACCTGCCGCCCGATGGCGAACAGGCCGTGCTCCTGCAGGAGAAGGGCATCGAGCACGAGCGGGCCTATTTGGAACGGCTGAGGGGCGAGGGCCGCACGATCGCCGACATTCCGGCCGAGGGCGCGCTGGAGACGCGGGTGGCACTGACCCGCGCGGCACTCAAGGCGGGGCCCGATGTCATCTATCAGGGCGCGCTCTACGGCCAGCCCTGGCACGGCTTTTCAGACTTTCTCCTGAAGGTCCCTGGTGTTGCTTCCCGCCTCGGCGACTACGCCTATGACGTGGCCGACACCAAGCTGGCCCGGACCGCCAAGCCCAAGCATGTCATCCAGCTCTGCATCTACGCGGAGCTTCTGGAACTTGAGCAGGGCGTGCCGCCGCCCGGGCTGCATGTCGCCCTGGGGACGGGCGTCGTCGCCACGGTGCGCACCGATGATGTCCGGTACTATGGCGCAATCGCCCGGCAGCGGTTTGAAACCTTCGCGGGCGCCACGGGCCATGCCACGGCGGCCGAACCCTGCGGCCATTGCACCTTCTGTCGCTGGAACACGGCCTGCCAGGGTGAGTGGGAGGCGACGGAACATCTGAGCCTAGTTGCGGGGATTTCCGGGGCGCAGCGCGAGCTTCTGCGGGCGGCCGGCATCGGCTCGATGCGAGACCTTGCGGCGGCCACGAACGCGCCCGCCGACCTCAGGGCCACCAGCTTCGACGCCCTGCGTGCGCAGGCCCGCCTGCAGATCGCCCGGCGCGATAGGGCTGACGACACCGTCGAGATCCTGCCGCTTGCCGCGCATCGCGGATTCCAGCGGCTGCCCCAGGCGGACGCGGGGGACATGTTCTTCGACATGGAAGGCGATCCGCTCTTCGAAGACGGCCTCGAGTATCTCTTCGGCGTCGTAGTTACGGTCACAGACGGCCCGGCGTCCTTCCATGGCTGGTGGGGCCATGACCGAACCGCCGAGAAGCAAGCTTTCGAGGCCACCGTCGACTTCATCATGGAGCGGCTGCGTGACCACCCGTCCGCGCATATCTACCACTACGGCTCCTACGAAGAGACGGCGCTGAAGCGTCTAGCCATGTTCCACGGGACGCGGGAAGGTGCCGTCGACGACCTCCTGCGCGGCGGTCGGCTGGTCGACCTCTATAAGGTGGTGCGCGAGGCGGTTCGTGTGGGCGAGCCGCGCTACTCGATCAAGAACTTGGAAGCCTACTACTTCGACCGAAAGCGTTCGGGCGAGGTAACTACGGCCGGCGACAGCATTGTCATGTACGAGCGATGGCGCCGGCTTGGCGACGCCGCCATTCTGGAGGAAATCCGGGCCTACAACGAGATCGATTGCCGCTCGACCCTGGCCTGCCGCGACTGGTTGCTCGGCCTTCGGCCCGATGCTGCGGCCTGGTTCACTGGGCCGGCCATCGCGGTGGATGATCCGGTCCGCGACGCCAAGCGTGCGGAGGCCGCAGCGCTCACCGAGGCGATGACGACGGCCTTGCTCGACTGCGCCCCGCACGAACGGACCTGGCGCGAGCTCGTCGCGCACCTGCTTGAATTCCATCGCCGAGAGGCCAAGCCGGCGTGGTGGGCGCAGTTCGCCCGCGGTGAGATGAGCGAGGAAGACCTGATCGACGACGCCGAGTGTATCGGCGGCCTGCGAACCGACGGACAGCCGCCGCGTCCCGACAAGAAGTCCCAGGTGTTCGGGTTCACCTTCCCGCCGCAGGATTTTAAGATGCGGGTCGGCCATCAGCCGGTGCGGTCGGGTTCGCTCGAAGCCGCGGGCGAAATCGTCGCCCTCGACGAGGACGCCCGGACCATTTCGCTGAAGCTCGGGCCGTCGCGCAGTCCGCTGGGGCCGGCTCCCTCCTTGATCCCGCCAGGTCCAATCGGTGACAAGGTGCTTCGCGACGCGGTCTATCGGTTCGCGCAGTCGGTCGTCGCCGACGATGGACGTTACCAGGCGCTGGCGCATATTCTGAAACGGGCGCCGCCGCGCCTCTCAGGCCGCGCGCCCGGTCAGCCGATCATTGCCGACGGCGCGGAGCTGACCTCTGCCGCCGTGGACGCCCTGGAGTCGCTGGACCAGAGCTATCTCCTCGTCCAGGGGCCGCCGGGGGCCGGGAAGACCTACACGGCCTCTCACGCGATCGTGGCTTTGCTGAAGGCCGGCAAGACCGTCGGTGTCGCCTCCAATTCCCACAAGGCGATCAACACCCTCCTGTCAGCGATCGAAACGGTTGCCGGAGAGCAGGGGCAGTCCTTCAGCGGCGTGAAGAAGTCGTCACAGGACGATCAGATGCTGGCCGCGCCGCGCTTTATAGTGAACACCCTGGACAACAAGGACGTGGCGGACGGCGGCTTCCAGTTGATCGCGGGCACCGCCTTTCTCTTCGCCCGCCCGGAGTTCGACGGTCGGCTGGACTATCTGTTCGTTGACGAGGCGGGACAGGTCAGCCTGGCCAACACCATCGCTATGGGGGTGAGCGCGCGGAACATCGTGCTAATCGGCGACCAGATGCAGCTCGCCCAGCCGATCCAGGGCGACCACCCGGGCGCCTCAGGGCTCTCGGCCCTGCAGCACCTGATGGGCGACCACGCCACGGTGCCGCCAGACCAGGGCATCTTCCTCCCGGTAAGCCGTCGCATGCACCCGGCACTTTGCCGGTTCATCTCGGAGGCTGTCTACGACGGGCGCCTGGTTTCGGACGAGGGGGCTGGTCGCCAAGCCCTGTTGGCCGATCCCACGCTCGACGCCGAGGCCCTGGTCGCGGCCGGTCTAAGGTTCGTCGATGTCGTGCACCGCGGCTGTGCGCAGAAGTGTCCTGCCGAGGCCGAGCGGTTGAAGCAGACCTACACGGCTTTGCTCGGCCAGCGGTGGCGCGACCGCGCCGGCACCGAGCGGGTGATCGGCCCCGACGATATCCTGGTGGTCAGCCCCTACAACATGCAGGTGAACCTGCTGCAGTCAGTTCTGCCGGCCGGCGCGCGTGTCGGCACCGTCGACAAGTTCCAGGGCCAAGAGGCGGCGGCGGTGCTGATCTCGATGGCAACCTCGTCCGGCGAGGACCTGCCGCGCCAGATCGAGTTTCTCTACAGCCGCAGCCGTCTCAACGTCGCCATCAGCCGGGCGCGCTGCCTAGCGGTGGTCTTCGCGTCGCCGCGGCTGCTCGAGATCGATTGCTCGACGGTTGAGCAGATGAAGCTGGTCAATACCCTGTGTTGGGCCAAGGCCTTTTCCGATGGCGGCTGATGCCGGTGGGACTACGCTCAGCCACGGCCGCTGCGATTCGCTGTGAGGTTCAGGCTCCACGGAGGGACCAAATGACCAAGCTGCTCGTCATCGACACAGAAACCGGCGGTCTCGATCCAGACCGCCACAGCCTGCTCTCCATTGCGGCTGTCGTCTGGGACGATGGCCGCGTCGCCGGCGAGATCGAGATCCTTGTTGGTGAGGCCGAGCTGACCGTCACCGCGCGGGCGCTCGAAATCAATCGGATCGATCTCGTAGAACACGCGCTCCGGGCCGTTCCCCCGGTCGACGCCCTGTCGCAACTGCTCGCGTTCGTTGCCGAACATTTCCGGCCGGAGCTCGCGGCCAGAGAGCAGATCGTGCTGGTGGGCCACAACGTCGCCTTCGACGTCAGCTTTCTGAGGCGTCTCTGCCGGCTTGCAGGGGCAGCCTTCCCCGTCGAATTCTCCCACCGCATATTAGACACCGCTAGCGTGCTCCGCTTTCTGTCCCTGGCGGGGTTTGTCCCAGCTTCAGCCATCGCGTCCTCTGAAGCCTTTTCTTACTTCGGTGTGCATATATCCGACGATTTGCGGCATACGGCGTTGGGCGACGCGCGGGCGACCGCAGATCTTTTGACGCATCTCGTCGGTTTGGTCCTTCCGGCCGGATTTGATCGGTTGACAGGCGCAGCGGCGTAGCAATCCGGGCGCATGAGCGCCTCGGTCTCCGGTGGAGGCATGCTCTGACCGACCGTGGGAAAGGCGTGCGATCACCTACGTCGATCCTCTGATGGTTGGAATATATTGCCCAAGGCTACAGCAGTAAGCGATGTCCGTTTCCAGTCCGAAAGCCAACCTCCGTTTCTGGCGCTGCCGCGCCGGCGGTCCTGACCTGAGGATTGGCCGGGCGAGGTGGTTGGCTGCGCGCAGGCGCTGAGGCTCATCCGCCAGGGGGCTCGTCAGGGGCGAAACGGCGGCGCTAAGGTGGCGGTTGCGCGATGCGCTGGGAACCTCCACCGCTCCATGACCCTGATCTTATATTCCGTGTTCGGCCACCCGTAGCCTTATCACTGGTCGATCGTCCGCCTGAGTAACCAAGCTCGACCACTGATTGTTTCCGGACTAAGACGAACATTGGTCACGCGCAGGGGAGGGCGGTAATGTTGCGCCGATTTCTGGATCGCCTGCTCGATCGGGCTCCGGCCGTCACGAGGACCAACGATCCCGTCGCCGCGCTGGTGCCGCCGACTAAAATTGCTGGTCACTTGGGTGACCGTCGGGCGACGAACTTCTGGGAGCCGATCTTTGGGCCCGAGGTCCAGATGGCCGAGGAACCCTATGACTGGGACGTCGGTCGCGATTCAGGTCCGACCCGACGGTTCTGCCAGGGCGGGTTATTGACTAAGAAGGTCGAGGCTGGCGAAACGCTGAAGATAAAGGACGTCACGTTCAAGGAGTGTGACTTCCAGGGCCCCTTCAACGCCACCGCGATCGTTGTTTTCGACAATTGCCGGTTCATCGGCTGCGACTTTGCCTATTCCGAATGGACTAGTGCCCATTTCAAGAATTGCGGCTTCATCGGCACGTCCCTGGCCATGGCAACGTTCGAGAAGTGCGAGTTCCGGGGATGCACATGGGAACGCATTGGCGTTTCGGGCAACAAGACCGATTTTGTCCGGACCTTCATAGAAAACCCTAAGGCGATGATCGCCGCGATGTATAGCGGCCAGGACCCCAGCAAGGGTTCGAGCAAGGACCACGCGTGCTATCAATGGTATCGCCTGGCTGGGACGCGCGCGCATGTCCTTCGCAACATCATGCTAAGTCACGCCAACGTGGGCGATGAACACGTCTACTATCGAACGGTCGGACTGCACGAGCTTCAACGTAATCTCGCGCGGCTGGGGGAGGATTGGTACAATATCCGATACAAGACTGGTTCGAGACGCTGGAAGGCAATCCGTGGAGCGCCCTTCCATGCCTTGAACCTAGCTTTGATGTGGATCTTCGGTTTGACCAACAGCTGGGGCGAGTCGGTGAGTCGGCCGAGCGTGCTGTTCGCCGCCATCTATGTGATCTTCGGCGCGGTCTACGCCTTTTCGCCCTTCTCGCCGTCGGTCGACCATCCCTGGCAAAAGAGCTTCGACATCACCTTGCTGATCGGCTTCACCAATCACGGGACCGCTCCCTGGCCGTTGAGCGTCGTGCAGGAGATTCACGGGCTTTTTGCCGTGGCGCTATATACCGTTTTCTTTTCCACCTTGATCTCGAAGCTCTCGCGTACCCGATGATAGGCCCTGTTCTTCTTCTATACGGCAGCAAGGCTCGCGGCGACGCTCGCCCCGGATCCGACATCGATCTGCTCCTGGCGCTCGAGGGCGAGGACCTTCAACCGCCGACCACCACTCATGGCGTGAGCCTCCATCGTTATCCCAAGGGCTGGCTTGAAAAGAGCGCCCGCGCCGGCACGCTCTTTTCGTATCACGTAGCTTTTGAGGGGATCGCGCTGGACGATCCGGACGGTTTCATCGCTCATTTGCGCGGCCTGTTCCAACTCAAGGCGTCCTACCACGACGAGCGAGCACTGGGCGCGCGCGTGATGCGCCTTCTGCTCGAGAATGACTGGGGGCCCAATCTCGCGGCGCGCCAACGATTCTTTTGGGCCCTTCGGACGGTGTTGATCGCCGCCTCCACGCGCATCGGCTCGCCGATCTTTGCCGCGCCCGCGCTTGAACGCCTCGCGGGCGTGGAGGGGGTCGCGGCGCTGATCGACGATCGAGAGAAGGCGGGCTTCGAGACCTGCCAACGGCTCGGCCTGCAGGTCTTGTCGACCTTGTCGCCGGAGAATCTCGCCGAGCCAGGTGGACAGATGTTGCGCGACCGTCTCATGGCCGAGGGCGGAATCGCCCGAGACTCGGTGCGCATCCTGGAGGAAGGCGAAGCGATCGCCGACATCGGCCTAGCGATTTATCTCTAGCCGTGGTCCGTTCGCTTCAATGCAAGCCCGTCTCTTCCTAGACTGCGATGGTGTGCTCGCCGACTTCGAGGCCGCCGCGACCGCCCTCCTGGGCATGCCGTCGAGAGTCTTCGAGGCGCGATACGGCGCGTCCACCTTCTGGCGGCGCCTGGCCAAGGCCGACAACTTCTATGGCGAGCTGCCACTGATGTTAGACGCGCGGGTTCTACACGAGGCCGTGGCTCACCTAGACCCAACAATCCTCACAGGCTGTCCGCGCGGCGGCTGGGCAGAGGCGCAAAAAGAGAGCTGGGCCAGGCGCAACTTCCCCGGCGTGCCGATCATCACCTGCATGGCGGTCAACAAGCGGGCCCATTGTCAGCCCGGCGATGTCCTCATCGATGACACGCTCAAGCATCGGCATCTGTGGGAGGAGGCCCGCGGGGTCTTCATCCATCACAGGTCGGCCGCCGAAAGCCTCGCGGCTCTCGCGAGCGCATGGCCAACGGCGAATATTCTCCATGGGAACGTTACGTCGCACGTGTTGCGCTCGACGATCCGACAGTCGACATAGCCGGCGGTTTTGTTGCTGCCACTGTAGGTCCAGCTCGGGCGAGGGCCACGGCGCGAATGTCTGGTTATCGGCGGCAAGCCAAGGTCGGCTATTGGCGCAGGGGCGACAATCGTAGAGCCGGTCTGCTTGTCGCGAACGTCTCGCAAGCGGTTGAATAGACGGAACAACGAAGATGGCTCAGCCATTGCGCCTGGGACAGTCACCCTGGCTGTTCAGGAGATGACATCATGGCTACCGCCACCCCCAAGCTTGACGCTGTCGCGTTGCTTAAGGCCGATCACCGTAAGGTCGAAGAGCTGTTTGCCCAATTCGAAGCCGCCAAGGGCGACGGCAAGAAGAAGGCCTTGGCCGAGCAGATCTGCATGGAGCTGACTGTCCACACCAAGATCGAGGAGGACATCTTCTATCCGGCCTGCGAAGGCAAGGTGGAGGAGGACCTCTTGAAGGAAGCCTATGTCGAGCACGACGGCGCGAAGGTGCTGATCGCCGAGATCGAGGCCGGAGGCCCGGACGACGAATTCTATGACGCCAAGGTCAAGGTGTTGTCGGAGATGATCGAGCACCACGTCGGCGAAGAGGAAGCCCGGGTGGAAGGTATGTTCAGCCAGGCCCGCAAAGCTGGCCTCGACATGGACGCCTTGGGCGAACAAATGGCCGCCGAGAAGAAGCAGCTGATCGCGACCTACAAAGCCAGCGGCCTGCCCGTTCCCGAGACGCCGACCTTCGAAGGCACGACGCTCGCGGCGCACTGACGCTCCGAGCACACGCAGCTTTGATTCTGAAAGGGGCGGCGGGACATCCGCCGCCCTTTTGCAATGCAGGAATCCGCAATCAGCCGAGCGGGATGTTGGGCCTGGCTCCTAAGGCGCGCGGCGCACGGCTCGTCGGATCAGGCGGCGTGGCCCGGCAACGGCATGGTGAACGTAAACCGGGTTTCTTCGGCGTCGGAGGTCACGACGATCTGGCCACCGTGCGCCTTGGCGATCTCAGAGGCGATGTGCAGTCCCAGGCCCAGCCCTTGTTGGCTGGGGCGGACCTCGCCGCGGAAGAACGGCTGGAACAGCCGCTGACGAGCGGCTTCCGCGATCGGTTCGCCGCCGTTGGCGACTGAAATCTCAAGTCTGCCGCCGACATTGGTCGCATAGACCCGCACCGGCTGGTCGGGTGCGCCGTGAATAATGGCGTTGCCCAAGAGGTTCGAGACGAGCTGACCGATCCGCGAGCGGTCGCAGTCGATCGGCTCGACCAGGTCGAAGTGGGTCTCGATCGTCTGGCCTGAAGGCCCGGCCCTCAGCTCGGCGACCACCTGCTCAAGCACGGGGCCGAGGGGTGCGACGGCGTCGCGTGACAGGGTCAGGCCACCGCCCAGCCGTCCGCGCGCGAAATCGAGCACGTTGTCCACAAGGCCGCTCATCCGTGTGACGCTGTCGTTCATCAGCGACAGGATGTGCGCGCCCTTGTCGCTGAGCGGTTCACGGCGCAGCAGGCGAGCCGCGCCCATGATCGCGGCCAGGGGATTGCGCAGATCGTGGCCGAGCACCGCGATGAACTGTTCGCGCAGCTGCGAGGTCTCCTGTTCCTCCTCCAGCCGCGAGCGGATCTGCTCTCCAGTGCTTTCGGCCTGCACCTGGGCGGCCAGAAGATTGCGTTCGTAACGCCGACGCTCGACGGCCACAAATAGGGTGATGCGAGTGAATTGAGCCTGACCCTCTGCGTCACGGCGCTCGAGCCCATTGGCGATGACGGGAAGTCGCTCGCCGCTCGCTTGGATCAGCTCCAGGGCAACCTCGTTGAAGAAGCCCTGCATCGCCAGCTGCGGCTTGAGGTGGGTTTCGAAGTACATGCGGCCAGCGATCGGCAGCAGGTCATAGAACGGCTTGTCGAGGACCGACGCAGGATCGCGCCCAAGCCACCCGCCGAGGGTCTTGTTCGCCTTGACGACGCGTCCGTTGGGACCAAGCGAGAGGTAGCCGCACGGCGCGTTCTCGAAGAGGTCCTTGAGGTCATTGTCCTGGGCTGGCTCAGACAAAGCTTCGCATAGCCTCGACCACCTCGGCGGGCGCGCTGAGGTTGGGACAATGACCAGTGGCCTTCATGACCTTCAAGGTGCTTCCGGCCAGGCGCTCTTGGAGATAGTCGCCGACCGCGAGCGGGGCGATGATGTCGTCGCTGCACTGGAGGATCAGGCATGGGATCGTGCAGGCCGCCAAGTCGTCACGGTTGTCGCTGGTGAACGTCACCCTGGCGAAGTGCGCCGCGATCTTGGGATCGGTCGTGCAGAAGCTGGCGGCCAGTTCCTCGCCCAGCTCGGGACGGTCTGAATTGCCCATGATCGCCGGCGCCATGGTCGCCGACCATCCCAGGTGATTGTCGGCTAGAAACTCCAGGAGCTCTTCGATCTGTTGCGGCTCGAAGCCCCCGACATAGCCGTCATCGTCGATGTAGCGCGGGGAGGGGCCGACTAGGACCAGCTTCTCAAACAGGTCCGGAGCCTTGTTGGCGGCCAGGACGCCGATCATGCCGCTGACCGAGTGTCCGACGAACACCGCCTTGGTCAGGCCAAGTTCCCGGCCGATCTCGACCAGGTCGTCGGCATAGCCGGAGAGGTCGCTGTATTTCACGTAGTCATATGCGGTCAGGTCCGAATGGCCCGCACCGACGTGATCGAAGAGCACCGTTCGAAATTGCGTCTCAAACGCCGGGGCCACCAAGCGCCACATGTTCTGGTCGCAGCCAAAGCCGTGGGCGAACACCATGGAACGCTCGCCGCTGCCTCGTACGGTTACGTTATTTCGCTGCAGGGCTGACATGGGAGGAAACTAGCGCTGGAGCTCCCAATGACCAACACGGATCTTCGCAGGCGAATTTGTCCGTCAGGTGGGTGACGTTTGATGCTTCGCTCCGCCTCGCAACGCGAGTGCGACCACGTGGGGCGGACCTGTTGTGATATTGGTGCATGCTGCTGAAGGTCCGGAGTTTGGAGCTGGCTCAAGGGCCGCTATTGGCGCAGCCCGGCCGGCAACTCGAACGTTCGGACCGGCAGGGAAGGGGGAACACTCCGCGGCAGGTGGTGAGCTGCCGTTGAGCGCCCCGTCCGCCTCGCGGCCTATCGGCGCTCAAGCATTGCTAAGGTGGACTTGGAGAGTTTCGCCACCACGTGCGGGCGCGGGTCCACCACCTCGGCGATCTCGTAGGTCACGGTGGTTCCCAAGACGGTCGCGACCTCGGAATCATCAAGGCCGTAGTGTTTCTTCAGCCAACGGGCGAGGCCCGAGGTGGCCATCTGAAGGGCGGTGTCGAGCGTGTTGTCGATACCGGAGACCATCACCGCGTCAGCATCTTCCGACCAAACCTGGCCAAGGTTGTCGCCCTTGACCAGCTCGACCCTGAATTCGACATCCAGCGAGGTCTCCAGCCCCTGGCCCGTGATCTCACCGTCGCCCTGAAGCGCATGGCCGTCGCCCAGCGACAGGAGCGCGCCCTGGCGGAAGACCGGGAAATAGATCGTGCTTCCAGCGACCAGTCGCGGATAGTCGAGATTGCCGCCATGGAACCCGAGGTCGCCGGCTGCAAGCGTCTGGCTTCCGGGCGGCGCGACGCCGATCGATCCGACCATCGGCTTGAGCGCGACTTCGAACCTGGCCAGCCGTTCGCTCGGCGTCGCTGGCCTTGCAACGCCCTTGTCCCTGTCCAGGGACCAGCGATTGTTCCAACCCTTGGTTGGCACCTGTGCCGGAGTCGGCTGCACCGCCCTGGTGCTGAGGCGGCCGCTGAACATGTCGGCGCTGTCGCGGTTGAGCGCGACCTTGACGAGGTGGACCACCAGGGTGTCGCCGGGCATGGCCCCTTCGACGTAGAACGGGCCGGTCAGCGTGTTGCCGGGCATGCCGCGCCACTGCAGCGCCTGGTCGCGCCCCTGGTTGTCCAGTGTCGAGGTCCGGACGGTGTCGCCCGGCGCGATCGCTAGGACGGGCGCCGCGTCAGGCCCATAGCTGACCTGGTAGCGGGACGGCTTGTACTCGTGCGTGCGAGGCTGGACCGGAGGCGTCGGCGGGCGAACGGCCTCGAAATCGACGCGCGCGCCATAGAGCGTCCCTTGCCCCGACAGCTTACCTTTCGCAGGAGAGAGAACGCCCTCGCCGACGACCTGATCGCGGAACAGAAACAGAAGCTTGGCGCGACCGTCCTTCAGTTCGCCCTGGACCGTCAGGGGAAACAGGCCAGCCTGGTCGAGCGGCCCGCTCGCGCCCGTGACGTGCTCGGCTTCGATGCCGAGCGTCATGGTGCTGGCGGCGCTGCCGGAGTGAAACCTGGCCGTGACCTGCCATTGGCCGTCCAACGGCAAGGGAGCCGTGGCGGCCTTCGCCATCGTCGAGGTCAGACAGATAGCCAGGGCAACCGCGCGCAACATTATCTTGTGCCTCCTCGATTATTGCAGCTGAAGGTGTCCGTTGGGCGGAAGCGGGCATGGCGGCTAGGGGGGCAGTGCTGTTCCCTGGGCGATCGCCAGGGCGGTCTCGAGCTGCTCGTCACGGCCCGCGCGCACCCCCGCGATGGTGCGGTGAACCTCGACGGTGGGCTTGATTCCGACGCCGTGGTGAGGCGTGCCATCCTGCTTGACCACGCGCATCCCCGTCCAAGTCACGGTGTAGTCACCTGGCAAACGCAGGGTATTGGCGTTGCCGTTGGTCCCAGCCGTCGTTTCGCCGACAATCGGCGCGAGTTTGGCGCCTTCGACGACGCCCAGGAAGGCTTCGGCCCTACTGATCGCTCGGCCGTCGGTGAGGAATACGGCCCTTCCCGCCACGCGGGGAGCTAAAGGCCTTATGACCCATTGCGAGGTGCTCCAGGTCACCGCCTGACGATCGGGGCGCAGCGCCACGGGAGTGTTCCAACTGGCTGAATAGATCGTCTGGTCGCTGAAGTGGGCCAGAAATTCTTGTGTCATGCCCGCTGGATATCCTCGCATGTCGAAGATCATTCCTTTGACCTTTGCAAGCAGGGGCCAGACGTCGTTCAGATCCGCATCCCCCACCCGGTCCAGATCGATGTAAAGGATCCCCGGCGCGAGCTCGGCTAGCGGCTCGGGCCGGGTGGGCCGCACGGCCCTGGCTTCGGCGACCGGAACCCGCTGCACGGTGATGTTCAAGGCCGCGCCGTCCGACCGCTGGCCGGTGAGGACGGCTCTGGAGCCCACGGGTCCTGCTTTCAAGGCTTGGCTGGATCGCCAGCGCTTCCACTGCGGCGTCGCGCCCGAGATCAATGTCTCTTCTTCGGCGAGAAGACCGGCGACTTCGCGACCGTCGATGGCGGTCACCACGTCGCCGACCGACAAGCCCGTGCCTGGAGCCGCCGCCAGAACCACGAGCCGGTCCTCGATCCATTCCCAGGCGACGGGCAACATCTCGCTCGAAGCGCGGTAGGCGATAACGCCGTGTCCATCGGCGAGGGCGGCGATCAGACGGCTCAACACGGCGCGAAAGGCCACCGCGTCGGAGGCGGTGGCCGCCCCCATCAGCGCTGGCCGCAGCTGGCTGGACCAGTCGACGCCGACCACGTCGAAATTGGGATAGAAGTGCTGGAACACATTCCAGGCGATGACCACATTGGCCAGCCTGGTGGTTCGGTCGATCTCTGTCGACGAGGGACCCGCGAGATTGTCCGGATGCTGTTCAGTGATCGCACCGGTGGTCGGCGTCACCAGGGGAAGACGCACGCTGACGCCGCCCGGCAGGCTGGCGCCGAACAGATCGGCTGCCGCTCCGGCCTCGGCGGGAACGCGCGTGCTCGTATAAATACCCGACTTGCCAACGCCCATGCCCTGATGTCGCCAGCGCTGGCCTGGGCCTGGCAGGATCGGCTCGGCCTTGGGCGCCTTGCCTGTTGTAGGCCAGGCTTGGAACTCCGGCGCGAGCGGGCGCAGCACCCTCTCGAGCCGCTCGGCAAGATCGGTCGGCGAGGTCGCACTCTCGACCTCTCGGACGCCTCTGAGGGCGACGGCGTTCCAATCGGTGCTCGCCGCCGTCTCGCCCGGATAGAAGAAGCGCACGTATCCGTAGGCCCGGGCGAAGGCGGCGAGATTGTCCGCGCCGCGCTTGCTCAAGGGGCGCGCGGCCTCGGCGCCGGATCCAGGCACGCTCGACGCCATGGGCACCACATGAGGCGCCGCCGCCGCCGAGGCGTCTCCGACGATGACTGACAACGACAGCAGGCACGCGACAAGACGCACGATCATCACCCCCAACTCGCGGCGAGGATTGCGGTGCAGCTTGTCGCAATTGTGGCGAGTAGATCGCCTCTGACAGCCTTGGGTTTGGTCACTATCACCCTGCCGCTGGGGGGCCTCCATAGTCGCCGACGGGCAAATCTGCCAGAAACCCAAAATGCGAATTGCATTGGCGCGCAAGGACCGCTTCTGAGTTTCGACGTGAATGGGTCCAGAAGGCCGGCGACGGTTTTCGCGGCTGGATGCTCAACGTCCGGCTCCTGGAGAGGAGCCACCGTCAGCTTCTGGCGCGAGCCGTGGCGACGGCGACGCTAGCTAGCGGATCGTCAGACCCACGACATCACTGCCGATGGCGATGTCGCCATCCTTCGGCTCCTTGATCGGCTTTCCGCCGATGCGCAGGTTCTCGATGGTGACGTTCTTGACGGCTGTCTGGGGCGAGAGGCCCTTGATGATCGATGCGCTCGGTAGGCCTTCGCCCGTGAAGGTGACGTCGCGCAGGGTGACGCCGTCGATCCCGCGACCAGGGGCCTTGTTGTAGCGCGGGTTGTTCCCGGCCACGATGTTGATCAGCTTGCCTTCCTCGATGCGGTCGACGCGGATGTCGCTGAAGGTCACGTCGCGGATCAGCGTGCCGTCGCCCGAATAGATCGCCATCACGCCCTCCCAGTCCGGATCGTCCTCGTCGAGGTTGGCGACGTCGATGTTGTCGAAGGTGATGTTCCTGATCGTGCGCGGATCGGCGTTGTCGCCGAAATGGCCGACATAGAGGGCGTGGGCGACATCGACCCAGAGGCGCATGTTTCGAACCTCGATGTCGGCGGTGTCGCCCGGCGGGTTGGGGTCTGGAATTCCGGTCTGGGCCGCCTTCTGGCGACAGATCGGGCAGTCGGCGACGGCATAGACCACGACCGCGTCGTCGGACACGCGCAGGTAGCAGTCCTGGATCTTCACCCGGCGCGACGTCGAGATGTTGATGCCGTCCGACCACTTGCCGGAGGTGAAGCCGGTCAGGTCATGGACGCTGACGTCTTGCGAGTTGCGGATGTTCATCACCCGCGCGGCGTCCTTGCGGTCGCTGTTGACGAGGATCAGGTCTGAGATCTCGATGTTGCTGGCCTTGTCCAGGTCGATCCCGCGCCCGGGATCCCAGAGCAGGCCGCGTCCGGAGATCTTCACGTCGGTGACGCCGTTCAGGTCGAAGGCCCCCTTCAGGACCGCGCCGCCTTCGAGATAGACGCGCTGCCCCGACTTGACCGGAAAATAGTCCAGCCCCGGCGGCGGGGTGTGGACGCCGGGCTCGAAGTAGACGACGTCGTCCCCAGCCGGGCGCGGGGCAGGGGGCTTTCCGGCGATGATGTGCAGGTTGTGCAGCCGGTCGTCGTCGAACTGCAGCGAAAAGCGCTCCGGCCTCGTCAAGGTCATGCGCACGACGGCGCCCACGCGTTGAGGCCGGACCTTGCTGGACAGCGGCGCGACCAAGACCTGGTCGAACCTGCCGTTGTTCTTCAACACCTCCAGCTCGACGCTTCCCTCGAAGTCGAAATAGACCATCGAGGCGTTCTGCTTGGTGTCGGTGTCGACCTGCACGCGATACTCGTAGACGTCGCGCCATTCGCCGCCCGGCGTGCGCACGCGCACGGTGAAGTCATCGTTATGGGCCGAGTAGAGCAGGGCGGGCGGAACGGAATAGGTCCGCAGGGTGTCGGCGAGCGCCGCGCCGCCCAGCAGCAGGGAAGAGGCTAGCAAAGTCGTAGCGCGCGCGAGCCACCTGTTCCTAAGCCTCACGTTTCCTCCTCGACGCCGCTGTTTGTCGCGATCTTTGATATCGATATCATTATAGGTCGAAAGTGCAAGGCGGGCGCGGCGATGGCTCGACCTTTCACTCTCCGCCGCCGATCCCGTCGAGCGCGGTGACCTGCGCTGGCGAGAGCGCCAGGTCCGCCGAGGCGAAGTTCTCCCGCAGGTGCGCCTGCGAAGAGGTGCCCGCGATCACCAGGATGTTCGGCGAGCGCTGCAGCAGCCAGGCCAGCGCGACCTGCTTGGGGCTGGCGCCCAGCTCGGCCGCCACCTCGGAGAGCCGCGACGATTGCAGAGGCGAAAAGCCGCCCAGGGGGAAGAAGGGCACGTAGGCCACGCCCTCGGCGGCCAGCGCGTCGATGAACTCATCGTCGCCGCGCTGCGCCAGATTGTACTGGTTCTGGACGCAAACGATGTCGGCGATCGCCCTAGCTTCAGCGAACTGGGCCGGCGAGACGCTGCTCAGGCCGATGTGGCGGATCAGGCCCTGACGCTGGAGCTCGACCAGCACGCCCAACGGCTCGGCCACGGATCGCTCGTCGGGGCCATGAGGGCCGCCCAGCCTCAGATTGACGACGTCCAGCGCCTCCAGATCGAGGCTGGAGAGGTTCTCGTGCACCGCGCGGGTGAGGCCCTCGGGCGTATGGTCGGGCGCCCAGGATCCCTCCGGGCCGCGGACGAAGCCGACCTTGGTGATGATCGTCAGGCCTCTGGGATAGGGCGCGAGCGCTTCGCGGATCAGCGAGTTGGCGACGCCGGGACCGTAGAATTCGGCCGTGTCGATGTGGTTGGCGCCCAGGGCGACGACGTCGCGCAGGACGGCCAGGGCGGCGGCCTTGTCGCGGGGCGGGCCCCAGACGTGCGGGCCGGGCAACTGCATGGCGCCGTAACCCATGCGCTTGAGGCTCAGCGACGTGCCGGGAAGGGTGAACGCGCCGCCAAGGGAAGAGGTGCTCATCGGGAGTTTCCGTGGGTTGGTGGCGGAAGTCAGGACAGCGAGACGACGATCTTGCCGCGCGCCCGACCGGAGGTCTGGCGGGCCCAGGCCTCGTCGAAGGCGTCGATCGAGACCTGGCGGTCGATGACGACCTTCAGCCCGTTGCCGACGATCATCGCGACGAGGTCGCCCAGGCGATCGGCGTAGGGTTTGGCGTAGAAGATGCTGGCCTCGACGCCATGGGCCTTGGCCATGGCCTCGTCGGGCGGCATGGCGGTGGAGACCAGCCGGCCGCCTGGGCGCAGGACCGAGTAGGAGCGGCTCTGCGTTTCGCCGCCGACCAGATCGAGCACGACGTCGACGCCCGACACCGCCGTAGTGAAGTCCCGCGCCTGGTAGTCGATCACCTCATCGGCCCCCAGGTCGCGCGCCAGGGCGAGGCCGTCGCCCGAGGCGGTGGCGATTACCCGCGCCCCGGCCATGTGGGCGAACTGAACGGCGAAGCCGCCGACACCGCCCGCCGCACCGTGGATCAGGACGGTCTCGCCGGCCTTCAGCTTGGCGCTGGAGAACAGGGCGTGCCAAGCGGTGATCCCCGCGGTCGGGATTGCGCTGCCTTGCGCCGCCGACAGGGCGTCGGGCAACGCCACGCAGGCGCTGGCTGGCACGACCGCGAAATCGGCCAGGCCGCCGCTGACCCCCGCGTCGGCCCAGGCGATCACCTGGTCGCCGGCCTTCCATTGGGTGACGCCCGAGCCGACCCGCTCAATGACGCCGGCGAAGTCGGTGGCCAGGGTGATCGGCAGCCTGATGTCGAAGAAGTGCTGGGCGAACCCCGACACGACCAGCGCGTCGAGCGGGTTGAGCGCGGCGGCCTGCACGCGCACCAGCACCTCGCCGGTTTCGACGTCGGGCGTCGGCGCGTCCTCGATGCGGGGCGTGTCGTTGAAACGGTGGATGCGTACGGCTCTCATGCTTAGCTTCCGAAATGGAGGGGGAATGGGAGCGCAAGGTTCAAAATTGCACTCGGTGCAGAATCAATACTGCACTAGGTGCAAATTTACAAGAAGGCCGGTCCATGGCATGGCTGGGGCATGGAACCGATCTCAGAGGGTCAGGGCGGCTTGCGTGAGCGCAAGCGCCGCGAAACCCGTCAACGCATCACCGAGACGGGCCTGAAGCTCTTCATCGCCAACGGCTACGAAGCCACGACCCTGGACGCGATCGCCGAGGCCTCGGGGATCGCCCGCCGCACCTTCTTCCACTACTTCAAGTCAAAGGAAGAGATCATCCTGGCCTGGCAGGGCGCGCTGCCCGACAGGGTGCGCGCGGCCGTGCTGGAGCAGGGGTCGGCTGTGTCGCCACTCGCCGCCGTCCAGTCGGCGGTGACCGCCTTGGCGGCGGACATGCGTCCGGACGTGGCGATCACGATCAGCAAGATCGTGCGCTCGTCCGAGCAGCTGCGCGCCGGCAATCAGGTCAAGTTTCTGAACATGGAGCAGGCGGCTTTCGAGGCGTTGTGCGCGCTTTGGCCTGACGAGGCGCGACGAGACGGACTGCGCCTAGCGGCGATGGTCGGCCTGGGGGCGATGCGGCTTTCGCTCGACGCCTGGGTCAATGAAGAGGGCCGAAGGCCGCTCACCGAACATCTCCAGGCGGCGTTCGCCCGCCTGAACGCCGAGCTTGGCGCCGCCGTCTAGGTTTGCGCCGTTTCGCGCGCGCGGGCTTCCAGGTCGAGGACCGTCCGCCGGGCCAGGCGCAGGATCTCGTCCGAGCGCGGGTCGTCCTTGTAGACCCGCGACAGCATCATCGCGCCGATCATCGTGCACCAGCTGGATATGGCCAGGGCCTCGGCGTCGGGAACGTCTCCGATCACTGCCGTCGTCCGGCTGAAATAGTCCTCCAGCCGCTCGCGCATGACGTCGCGGACCTCGGGTTCGGCCCGGCCGGCGTCGCCGGCGAGCGCCGAGATCGCGCAGCCTTCCCCGACGTGATCGCGATGCACAGGACTCAGATAGCTGTTGGCGATCGACTTCAAGGTCGGCGCGCCCTTGGCGCCGGACGCGGCCAGCGAGGCGGCCTCGCCGTCGAGGAGCGCGCGTTCCAGGGCGGCGGCGATCAGGGCCGTGCGCGAGGGGAAGTGACCGTAGAAACCGCCATGGGTCAGGTTCGCGGCCTTCATCACGTCGGCAATGCTGACGCTGTCGAGGCCGCCCTCGCGGATCTGGCGGGCAGCGATCCCCAGGATGCGCTCACGGCTCTCGGCCTTCTCGGCGCGCGAATGTCCCATGTGCTGCTCCGCAGTTGACAGTCTGTATGATGACCATCATGGTGATTTAAGCTGCATGATACTTATCATGCTGAAAGAGTCCGCGTCAAAGAACGCGCGCAAGGGAGAGAGCATGACGACCGTTCCCGAAGGCCATGTCCGTCTCGAGCGCCACGGCCGGGTGCTGAAGATCACCATCGACAATGTCGCCAAGCGCAACGCGTTCTCGCCGGAGATGATGCTGCAGCTTTCGACGGCGCTCACCGAGCTCGATGAGGACGACGCGCTGTGGGCCGGGGTGGTCTGCGCGGCCGGCGACCACTTCACGGCCGGGCTCGACATGCCCAAGTTCTTCGGGCCGGGCGCCTCGCCCAAGGCGATCCCCGACGACGCGATAGACCCGCTGGGCCTGAAGAAGCGCTGCCGCAAGCCGATCGTCACCGCCGTCCAGGGGCTGGTCTATACGGTGGGCGTCGAGTTGATGCTGGCCGGCGACATCGTGGTGGCCGCCGACACCAGCCGTTTCGCCCAGCTGGAGGCCAAGCGCGGCATCGCGCCGTTGGGCGGGGCTCACTTCCGCTACCTGACCCGCGCCGGCTGGGGCGACGCCATGTACCATCTGCTGCTCTGCGACGAGTTCGACGCCGAGCGGGCCTTCAAGATCGGTCTCGTCCAGGAAGTGGTGCCGGCTGGCCAGCAGGTCGACCGGGCCATGGCCTTGGCGCAGCGCATCACCGAGAACGCGCCGCTGGGGATCCAGGTCACCAAGCAGGCGGCCCTGACGTTCCTCGAAGGCGGCGAAGCGGCGGCAATCGCCTATACGCCGAAGATCCGCGAGCGGGTCCTGGCCAGCGCCGACGCCATGGAAGGCGTCATGTCATTCATCGAGCGGCGTCCCGCCGTCTTCACCGGGAAATAGAGCCATGACCATCGTCACCGTGACCGCGCCCAAGGGCCGTCTCGACCTCGACCAACGCCGCCGTCTGGCCGAAACCCTGACCGACGCTGTGCTCGTGCCGGAGGTCGGCCAGCCCGCCCCACCAGCCCGGGTGGGGTTCCAGGTTCGCTTCGTCGAGCTGGAGCCGGACGCCATGGCCATCGGCGGCAAGCTGCTGGTCGATCAGCCGGTCGATGTCATGTCCATCGACGTGGCGGTCATGGACGCGGCCTGGCCCCAGCCGGTACGTGAGCAGGTGATCCGCAACATTCTGGCGTCCATGGCCGAGGCCTGCGGGCTGAGCGCGCCGGCGCCGGCCTGGTGGGTGATGTTCCGCGTGATCGACGAGGGTTCCTGGGGCTCGCGCGGCGGCGTGCTGTCGATCCTCGACCTCCTGGCCAGCGGCGTCTTCACGCCCGAACGGGTCACGGCCATTCAGGCCGAGATCGAAGGGCGGCGGTCGGCATGACGAGCGCCGAAGCCCTGGAGAAGGACGTCGGCGACTGGAACTACCCCTACGGCTCGGCCCAGCGCTACCATCTCCAGCACATCCACCTCTTCGCCTCCGACATCGAACGCACCATCGCCTTCTATCGGACCTGGTTCGACGCGGAGGTGACTTGGGACGGCGACTACGCCGGCGCGCGCAATGTGTTCATGAAGATCGGCATCGGGGCGATGCACCTCTACGACCAGGCGCCGCGCGACCTGGGCCGCAACGCCGTGCATCACCTGGGCATGCAGGTCGTCGGCCTGGATGATCTCCACGACCGCATGGTCGCTGCCGGCGTACCCATCCGCAATCCAGTTCGGCGCAGCGGCGGCAGCGGTTACTTCATGCTTGAGGCCCCGGATGGGGTTCTGCTCGAGGTGTTCGAACCAGGACCGCAGCGCGATCCGGAGGTTCGGCGGTACTATGGCTTTGGTCCGTAGGGCGAGACGCGCGTTGAGGGGGTGCTGAACGTCGCCTTCCTGGAGCCGTGCCAAGTTCCGCTAGTGGCGTGAGCCCGCCCGCGACAGAGACCTTCGGATCGATAGGGAAGGGTGGCCCCCCGGAGGGGCGATGCTAGGGTGTCCCCATGACCCAAACCATCCTCCCCGCGACCGAAGCGACCATGGCCGAGGTCGAAGCCTGGCTCGACGCGGAGGAGGCGCTCTATAGGCCCGGGCACGCCGCGTGGATCGCGGAGGGCTACGACGGCGATCCGCCCGTGCGGGGCTTTCGCTGCAATTGGGACAGCGTCAAGCGCACCTGGCGTGAAGGCTCCGCCCGTGTCGATATCTTGGTGGTCGATGGCGAGGTCGTCGGGTTCCTGGACGGCACGGACATTCTGGAGATCAGGCCGGACCTGCGCGGCCGCGGTTACGGCCGGACCCTTGCTGAATTCATGATCGCCACGGCCTTCAATCTGGGACGCTCGGTCGTGGAGATCGAGATCGCCCCCGAGAGCGCTGAGCCCTTCTGGCGACGCATGGGCTTCACGGTTGTACCCGACCGCAGGGGCAACGGCGGAGGTATCTACGCCTACAGAATCCTGCCGCACGTCTTCAGCCTGGGAGACGGTGAGCGCGTCCCCTACGCCGTGTCGTTCTACGACGAGGACGGCCGCTACGAGACTGACCGCGCGTTCTCTTATTTCTCGGGCGAGGGCGAACGCCTGGGAAATGGGTCGATCCAACTGCCCGAGCGGGCCTACTGCTTTCGCTCGACCGACGCTCAGCACGTCGCCTACTTCGCCAAGATCGAGGTCGACAGCAAGACCCTGTTCTTCGACAAGGCCAAGCGCGACGCAGCCAAGGCATGCGGCGTTCAACGCGACCCGGGCTATATCTACTTCATCGACCGCATCACGCCGCCGACCGATCCGAGGGTCGCTCCAGGCTGCATACGACGCCCTCGGATACCAGAATGAGCGTTGGCGGCGCCGTCCGAGGATGGAAGGGCTGGTCGCCAAAGAAGAAATGCTGGCGGTTCTCCGCGCGGTGTACGAGCGAGAGGGTCACTTAAGCGAAGCCATGCTCAACGCCGATCCCTCTTTACCGTCCGCTTTCCTTTACCGGTACCACTTCGGAAACCTCTCAAACGCCTATCGGCTGGCGGGCGTGCCGTATGACTACGTCGAGTTCAAGCGACGCGGCATGGCCCGGACGTCGGCCCAGCGGGCTGGCTTGCCGCCTCGGAGAGTAACCGTTCCCAGGTGGCCGAGCGTGGATGGCCAGTACTCTGACGACGAACTTCTCGACCACCTGCGCCGGCTGCACGCTCGCCACGGCTATGTCACAGCGCGCCTGATCCGCGCCACCGA
Organism: Caulobacter sp. Root343; assembly: GCF_001425745.1. GTDB lineage: Bacteria > Pseudomonadota > Alphaproteobacteria > Caulobacterales > Caulobacteraceae > Caulobacter. The sequence goes on from NZ_LMDF01000010.1 coordinate 129,563, forward strand.
CTCCCCGCCGCCAGCGCTCTTCATTCACCGGTTCGGCATCTCACAAGCGGCTGAGCGGTCCAGCTCGATTTCGGCGCTCGGATATCGCAAGGAGCCTGCAACTGTTCGGCAGGATTGGCGGCGTCGGCGGGCGATTGTTGCGCCTCGAGTTGCTGCTCAACGAGGCCTGCCTTGGCGATCGTCGCGGAGCGGGTGCGCTCACTGGACAACAGCTCTGACGCCCGATGGACGACAATTCTGCCGGATTTTGGGACAGCAACTAACGGGGTCATCAAATGTGAGGCGTGACAATAAGTTCCGGCTAATAATCATCATCCAACATTATTTCCGATAATCTTAGTTAGACGCAACCGGGCTGAGCGCTAACTCTCGCCGGCCCCTAACCTATGCCTGTGCCAAGTCCAGACCTGCCAAACGCTGCTTAACCCAGGACGCTGCTCGTCGCGTCCAAGGGTTTCGATACGATCGCAACCCGGTCAGCGAGGTCAGAGATCTTGGAGAGATAGTCCTTGAAGTGCGCCGTCGCGCGGTGCGTCAGGACCGCGCTCTCGTCCTCGTAGAGCTCGTCGAGCACAAAGACATTCGCATCATCGCAGCTTTTCCAGATGTCCCAGCGAAGGTTTCCGGGCTCGGCGCGGCTTGAGGCTGCCAATGCCGTAAGAAGTGCTTCGAGGTCGCCAGCCCGTCCGGGCTTAGCTGTCAGGATCGCGCTGATCTTTCGCGTGACGTTCATGACGGCTCCTATGCCTCTGCATTTGGTCTGACTATGCGCAGCCATAGCAGTGCCGAACAGTGCAATCGTGGCGATGCGCCTCGGACGACGAACTCGAAAAACAGTGAGCTGCAGCTTAGCAGCTCTCCATTCGGCGTGCTGACTTCCGCCACCATCGACGGTTAAGGCCAATGCAGCCGAGCGCCGGCCCGAGCAAGCCCCCGCGAGTGGACTTCGATCAAGTGAAAGGCCGAGCCGTGTTTCTGTCCGCCCACGCGGCTCTGAAACAGCGGACGAGAGATCGTTTCATCCGCTGACGCACGCGGGGTCGACGCGGCGTTCTGCTTCCGCTCTAATAGGACGATATCGTACGATTGCGGGCAGCCAGTTCGCAGCACAAAAGGCGGAAACGAAATGGGCGGCAGTCGCAAGGTGGTGTTCCTAACCGGCGCAACAGGGGCCATGGGGCGCGAGGCCGTCAAAGCCATAGCCGCCAAGCGCCAGGACCTGGACCTCCGCGTGTTGGTCAGGCCGGAAGAAAAAAGTCATCCTGTCGTGCGCGACATCCAGCGTCGCGGCCTGGCGACTATCTTCTGGGGCGACTTGACCGACGCGGCCTCTGTGCGCGCGGGCGTGGCCGGCGCCGACGTCGTTCTGCACATGGGCGCCCTGGTCTCACCGCTCGCCGACCGCCTCCCGCCCGATGTGGTGCACCGCGTCAATGTTGGTGGGACACAGAACGTCGTGGACGCGATTCACGCGGACGGCGGCGCCCAGCGCACCCGCTTGATCTACATCGGTACGGTCGCTGAGACCGGCAGCCGCAACGCACCGGTCCACTGGGGCCGTACAGGCGATCCGATCAAGCTGACGGCCTTCTGTCACTATGCCGTTTCAAAGACCCTTGGCGAAGCGATCGTCGCCGAAAGCGGTCTTAAATATTGGGCGTCGCTACGTCAGAGCGGCATGGCGCACTATGAGATGTGGAAGATCTTCGACCCAATCATGTTCCACAATCCGCTCAATGGCGTTTTCGAGTGGTCGACGGCGCACGACAGCGGGCGTCTGATGGCGGCGGTGTGCGGTGATGATGTCCCCGCCGAATTTTGGAGGGGCTTCTACAATATTGGGGGCGGCGCGGCTTCCCGGGTTGTTAACCACCAGTTCATGGCCCGAACCATGCCGCAGTATCAATCAATCTTGCAGCCGCACTGGTTCGCCACGCGTAACTTTCACGGCCAATGGTACGCCGATTCCGACAAGCTCGAAGCGCTCGTGCCCTTTCGTCAGCAGTCGCTGGACGACTATTTCAAGGCGGCGCCGAAACACACCCCGTGGGTCGTGCGCCAGTTTCCAAAGCTCTTTCCGGGCGCGGTGCGCAAGCGCATTGAAACCCTCGCAAAGGCTCCGGGCGGCTCCCTCCATTGGTTCGAGGCAAATGAGACCGACAAGATCCGTGCTTACTTCGGATCGCGGGAGGCCTGGGAAGCCATCCCGCGCGATTGGGACAAGTTCGAGTTTGCCAAGCCCTCGAACGCTCCCACCCTGCTCGACCACGGCTATGACGAGACCCGGGCCATTGAGGACTTGCGGCTAGACGATCTTCGCCAAGCGGCCGAGTTCCGCGGTGGAGCCTGTTTGGCTCAAGCCTACGATGGCCCCGATCAGGCGGTGTCCTGGCGCGCCTCAGACGGTCAGATTTTCGAGAGGACGCCGCGCCTCTACCTAAAGGGCGGCCACTGGGGTCCTGTTCGGGTCGGGGATACGGACGCCGATAGTCAGGAAGCAAAGCGCAACCCCTTCTTCGCGCAGGTCTGGAGCGATTTGAGGGGCTAGCCGCGATCGACGCCGCGCCTCCCGACAAGACGACGCTGAGACCACAAGGGGGCGGCCGTCGCTTCAGGCCTCGGGGCGCCAGGACCAACAGGCGAACCTGCACAACGGCTTCGGCCCTAGGGCCAAGCCACCGTTGAGCAACGCCTGCCAAGGTCCCAGGCCGTCTAAATCCCTCACCATCCAGTGTTCGGGGCTCAACGGCGAACGCCCGTGCGATACTCCTCAGCCAGCATCACCTTGAGCAGCCTGCGCGTGACGCGCGGATCGCCTGGATTTGGAGACCCATGCTGGTAGTTGAGGTCGTAGTATTCGATGACCCATACCAGCCGGCGCCCGGCCGCCTCAAAGGCCCCAAACGACCGCTCGCCGATAGGGTCAGCATCGACGCCGAAGGCATCATAGGCCTTGATCGCCAGGGTGATCGCCGCGCGTCGTTCTGCCCCCAAGGCCTCCACTCCAGCGCTCAAGACCCAGCCTGGCCCAGGATAGGCCCGATGCTCATCGTTGAGCTGGGCGACGGCGGCGACCCGTCGTGCCAGCGCCATCGCCCTCTCCATCAGGCCCGCTCCGGCGCCGGCGGGTCGATCGGAGCGTCGTCGCCCGGCGCGCGACGGGTAACCAGGCCCGACAGTCGCGCCTTCAACCAACGCTCGACGTCGTCAATGAGCTCATAAGCGGCCGGCACCAGAACCAACGACAGCACCGTGGAACTGATCAGGCCTCCGATCACCGCGATCGACATCGGCTTGCGGAATGCCGCTCCCTCGCCCAGGCCTAGGGCTGTAGGCACCATGCCGGCGATCATCGCCAGGGTGGTCATAACGATCGGGCGCCCACGTTCGCGACAGGCCTCGTGTAGCGCGGTCCATCGGTCCATGCCCGCCTTCTCGGCCTCGATCACGAACTCGACCAGCAGGATTGAATTCTTGCCCGCCAGGCCCAGCAGCATCAGAAGGCCGATCAGCACCGGCAAAGTAATGGGCAGTCCGGCCAGAGCCAGACCCGCAAAGGCGCCCAGCGCCACCAGCGGCAGGGCCGATAGGATCGTGATCGGCTTGAAGAGGCTGTGAAACAGCAGGCACATAACCCCGTAGATGAGGAAAACGCCCGCTCCCAGGGCCCAGACAAAGCCACCGAAGGCTTCCTGGGTCTGCTCCATGTCGCCAGCGGCGACCTGGGTGATCCCCGGCGGGAGCTTGCGCATGGTCGGCAAAGCGTGGATGGCGGCGAAAGCCTGGCCTGTCGTCACGCCTTCGAGGTCGGCTTCGATCGAAGCGCGGCGGCGGCGATCCTGCCGGACGATTTGTCCAGGTCCGGCCTCGAAGCTGAGGTCAGCGATCGCCGACAGCGGGGTCGATTTGCCGTCGAGCGTGGGCACCCGCAAGGCCCCGAGCACCTGAGGATCCTGCCGCGCCTCACGCGGAAGCCGTACGCGGATTGGCGTACGTCGCTCGCCCTGCGAGATCTTGGCGACGTTTGCGTCGATGTCCCCAATCGTGGCCACCCGCAGCACCGCCGCCAGGGCTCGAGCGTCGACACCCAGACGCGCGACCTCGTTGAGCCGGGGTCTAACCACCAACTCCTTGCCCTGCGGCGCGGGCGCCGGACGTACGCCGGAAATCTGCTTGAGGCCCGCCATTTCGCGCATGACCTGCTCTTGGGTACGGGTCAGCAGCGCCGGATCGTCGCCCGTCAGGGTAATGACGACGTCGGCGGCGGCAAAGCCCGTCTGAGTGGCCACCCGTACGTCTGGGATCTGGCGCAGAAGTGGCCGGATCTGGCGAATGAAGGTGTCGGTGTCGCGGGCGCGGTGATCCGTCAGCACCACCGTAAGCGTGGCCTGAGAGAGTTCCTTGCCGTCGCCGACCACAGCCATCACGTGGCGAGTCTCCGGCTGGGCGATCAGTCTGCTTGTGGCCTCTGCCACCGACTGCTCCATGGTCGCCGCGCTGGCGCCGGGCGGCCCGGTCAGCGTGACGTAGAAGAAGCCGGCATCCTGGGTCGGTTGGAAGCCGATCGGTCGGGTCGCGGCTAGACCGAGCGAGGCGATCGCGGCCAGGGCGCCGATGCCGGCCGTCTTCCAGCGGTTCTTCAGCGCCCAATCCAGCGTGCGTCGATAGAAGGCCGGCATGCGCTCCACCACCGCATGCCCGGGTGGCTTGGGCTTGAGGAAATAGGCCGCCATCACCGGCGTGACCAAGCGCGCGACCAACAGCGAGAAGCTCACCGAAATCGCCACCGTCATGCCGAATTCGCGGAAGAACTGCCCGATGATGCCGCCCATGAACGACACCGGCAGAAACACCGCGACAATGGTGGCGGTTGTAGCAACGACCGCCAGGCCGATCGCATCGGCGCCGAGCAGCGACGCGCGATAGGGGCTGAGGCCTGCCTCGATCCGCTTCTCGATGTTTTCAATCTCGACAATGGCGTCGTCGACGAGGATCCCGATCACTAGGGTCAGGGCCAGAAGGGTCAAGCCGTTGAGCGAGAAGCCCAGCAGTTGCATGACCGCGAAGGTTGGGATCAACGAGAGCGGCATGGCCGCGGCCGCGATGGCCGTGGCGCGCCAATCCTTGAGGAACAGGAAGACGACCAGCGCGGCCAAGACCATGCCTTCAATTAGAACATGCAAGGTCGAGGTGAAGCTTTCACGGGTCTGTTTGGCCGTCGATAGCACCTCGGTGAAGGCCATGTCGGGATGAGCTTTACGCAGCTTGACTACCGCCTCTTGGACAGAGCGCTCAGCGGTGACGTCACTGCCTTGGCGGGTCTTCTGCACCTGAAAGCCGACGACAGGTCGACCGTCGAGCCTGGCAAAGCTGCGCTCCTCGGCAGCGCCTTGAGCCACCTCGGCCACATCTGTCAGGGCTACGTAACGGCCGCCCGCCAGGGGGACGGTCAGGTCGCGGATCTCGGCGGCCTTTTCGGCCGAGGCTAGGACGCGGATGGTCTGCTCGCCGCCGCCCAGAGCGGCGCGCCCCCCGGTGTCATCGAGGCTGGCCTGGAAGAGTGCGTTGTTGATCTGAGGCGCGGTGACGCCGAGGGCGGCCATCCGGTCCGGATCAAGAATGACATTCACTTCCTGCTCGACGCCGCCGACCCGGCTGACTTGGGCGACGCTTTTGCCACCCTGCAGAGCGCGCGAAACGGTGTCGTCGATGAACCAGGACAGTTCGGCGATCGACAGTCCGCCACCACTGACCACGTAGGTCAGCACCGGCGCGCCATCGATATCCACCCGCTCGATAGTCGGCGGGTCGATACCTGGCGGCAGTTCGACCCGCGTGCGGTCAACGACCGAACGCACGTCGTCGACCGCCTTCTGCAGATCCACGCCAAGCTCGAACTCGACGACGGTGGACGACACCCCTTGTGTGACGGTGGAACTGACGTGCCGCACGCCCGCGACGCTGGCCAGGCCGCCTTCGATCGGCCGCGTGATCTGCTTTTCAATTTCGGAGGGCGCCGCGCCGTTTTGGGTGACAGTGACGCTGACCACCGGAACCGCGGTATTGGGCAGAAGCTTGATGGGCAGTTGCAGAAAGGCGGCCGCACCGGCGATCAGCAGGCCGGCGAACAGGACCACGACCGGGATCGGATTGCGGATGGACCAGGCCGAGATGCGCAAGCTCATCGGGCCGCCCCCTTACCGGCGGCGTCAGCGATCTCGACGTTGGTGGCCTTGACCTTGTCTCCAGGCAGCAGCAACGCCCCACCCGACAGCACGACCCGCTCGCCGCCGCGAACGCCCTGAACGATTTCGACGCGATCGCCGATCAGCAGGCCGGTCTTGACCGGGACCTTGCGAACGCGCTCGCCCTGGACCACGACCAGGAGGCTGGCGCCGTCGCCATCGTAGAGGACCGCACTCTGCGGCGCGGTTATCGCCTGGCGCGGCCGGGTGTTGATCATGGCTTCAGCGAAACCGCCGGGGTGAAGGGCCTGGGAGAGAGGCAACTGCACGCGAACACGGCCGAGCTTCGTCTGCGGATCGACCTCCGGCGACACCAGACGCACAACGCCTGACAAAGTCTGGCCATCGGGCAGGCGAACGCTGGCGCGCGCGCCCGGAGCTAGACCCGCCAAGCGCGTCTCCGCCGCCTCGGCGTCCAGTTCGACAAGACCGTCCCGGGCCAGGCGGAACATGACCTGGCCAGCGGCGGCGACTTCACCGGGACGCACCGACCGCGACAGGATTCGTCCCGACACCGGCGCGCGTACGACCATCATCGACTGACGCAAGCGAAGGTCAGCCAGCACCGCTTGCGCCTGGGCGAGCGCAGCCTTGGCGCTGCGGGCCTGCAGCGCGCGCTCCGCCACACTCTCGGGCGACAGCGCGCCAAGCTTGTCCAGACCCGCGACCCGCGCGGCCTCCTGCTCAGCGCGCTCAGCCGCCACGGCCTGTTGTTCCACGACCGCGATCTGCTGGGCGATCTGACCGCGCAGCAGCGCATCATCGAGCACGGCCAAGGGCTGGCCCGAACGCACGCGGTCACCCAGATCGGCCAGCACCCTGGCCACACGGTAGCCATTGAGCTCGGTAGAAACCGCCGCTTCCTCGCGCGCCACCAAGGCGCCGGAGAGGCGCAGTGGATCGGCCAGAGCGCGTGTGTCGACCAGGGCTACGCGAGCGGCATGTTCGACGACCGGCCTCTGGGCGGGTTCAGGCTTGGAGCACGCCTGCAAGGCCAATAGCGATAGAACACTGGCCAGGCCGGCGTACGAACGGAGATCAGCGGTCATGGGACGTCTCAGATGCAAGCTGCTGGGCCTCGACCGGCGACCACCCGCCACCGAGGGATTTGAAGGCCTGGACTGCGTCGCCGAGGGTCGCGGCGCGAACGGCCACCAAGGCGGTCCGCGCCTGGCGCCAGGTCCGCTCAGTCTGCAGGAGGGTGACCGCCTCAATATAACCGGCGCGGAAACCCTGCTCCTGGGCGTCGAAAGCGGCCTTCGCCTGCGCGTCGGCAACCACGAGATCGGCCAGGCGGTCACGATCGGCGGCCAGGGTGAGGAGAGCGTTCTCGGTCTCGGCATAGGCTTGTCCGATAGCTCGCTCATAGGCCAATACCGCCGCTTCGGCCTCGGCGGTCCGTAGTCTCGACTCAGCCCGCAGGCGTGGGAGGTCGAGCACCGGCGCGGCTAGGTTTGCACCCAGCGTCCAGACGCTTGCGTTCGCACCAGCCGGCAGACGGCTGGCGGTCAGTGAGGGAACTAGAGAAAGGGTCGGTAGCTGCGCCAGGCGGGCCGACACCAAGCGACCGGCGGCGGCGTCGACATTGGCCTTGGCGCGTTGCAGGTCGGGACGCCGGATTAGCAACTCGCCCGGCGCGCTGAGCGGCGGCAGGGGCGGATCCAAGTCGGGATGCTCAAGCGAAAGCGTCTCCAATCCGGCGCGCGCGCGTCCGAGCAGGACGAGCAGAATGCGACGCTGGACCTGAGCTTGAGCGCGAAGCGCGGCGGCCTGGGCCCGCGCGTTGGCAAGCTCGGCCCGAAAGCTGGCTGCGTCGGCTTGGCTGAGGATGCCCCGCCCGGCCTTCAGATCAGCCACCCTGACCAAGTCCCCGGCGATACGGGCGGTTTCCCCGGCCTCGCGCGATTGGGCTTCCAGGGCGCGCGCCTGGAAAAGCGCCTGAGCGACGTTGGCCGCTAGGCTGACGCGCGTGGCTTCGAAGTCGAAGGCCGCAGATGCGAGCGCCGCATCGGCGCTCGTTCGGGCCGCGCCGCGCCGTCCTAGAAGATCGATCTCCCAACTAACGTCAAAGCTAGCGGTTCGGCTGTCGACATCGCCCTCCCCTGGCCGAGCCCATTGGCGCGCCGCCCTGACCGACGGCGTCCCTTGCGGGCCAAATCCGGTCAAAGCGCCTTGCCGCACGGCTCTCGCCTGGCGCAACGCCGCCAAGGCCGCTTGCGTGTCCGGGCTCGCGCGAAGGGCCTCGTCGATCAGGGCGTCGAGTTGGGGATCCCGAAACGCGACCCACCAGCGCTCGATCGACGCCTCGCGGCCGGCGCCGGCGCCGAGCGCCCCTGACGGCGCGGAATAGGCCGCAGGCAGGGCGACATCGGCCGCGCGCAGGTGCGCCGCGCACCCGGCCAGACCACTGGCCGCCGCTATCATGACGGTGAACACCACCGCTCGCCTTCCCCGACTCATCTACGCGTCCTTATTCGTACGATATCGTACTATTATCGGACCCATTGCATGTCGCCAAGCTTCGCGGCGTCGCCGGACCGACATTGTCGGTCGATGGCGTCGAAAAGACACAGGAGTTCGCGCAGACCCCATGCTTCTGCGAAGAACTATTTCAGGGGCGTCGGCCAAGCGAACACGGCCGCCCAACAGGGTGTGGCGTTCGCCGCTCGCCGCTGCGCGCCCAGTTCCGCCAGACCAGCGCTTGGCTCGGCCATGACGCGGCCGCGAGCGTTGAGGTTACGAGGAGAGATCGGGCCTAGGCGCGAGGTGGGACATAGCCGTCTAGAAACACGGCGACCGTTTGCTCGGCCCAAGAACGGATCTCGGCCGTGGAGATTTTGTCGGCCCGCCCCTGAAGGATCAGGCGATAGGCGTAGCCGCCGATGATGTCTTGCAGCAGGCTTGCGGCAGGCACGAACTCTTCAACAGCTTGGTCATGCCCCGCGGCGATCGCCAGGTCAGTGGCGATTATGTTGACCGCAGAGGCGAAGCTGTTGTCATGGAAAATCTGCGCCAGTTCTGGGAAACGACCGGATTCGGCGTAGATCAACCGTGCGAGATTGACCGACGCCTCAGTCAGCCCGGCCAGCATGAAGGCCTCCACACGATCGACGAGGGCCTTGCGAAGATCCTTCGAAGCCGGCGCGTTCAAATGCGGATTGTGCGCGCTCCATCGCAGGTTCTGATCGAGCAGAAACGCGGTGAAGAGGTCTGCTTTGGTTTTATAGCGCCGGTAGAGCGTGGTTTTGGAAATGCCCGCATCCATGGCGATGTTGTCCATCGTCGTGCTGCCATAACCATTGGCGAAGAAGTGATTGCGAGCGACCGCGACAATGTGGTCACCGAGCGCTGCTGCCTGGCTCATCGTTGGTCGACCGGGCTTGACCGTCGGACGTGTAGCCAGGGACATCAGCTCGCCTTCACCCCTTCGCGCGGAGTTGCGCGGGACCAACGCCCCTGCTTAGACGTCACGCGCCCGCGGACGCAAGCGGTGCGGGTGCTAGCATCCTTCACGCTCAAGGCGCCCGTCTGACCCGGGGTTGACGTCAAAAGCGTGCACAAACGGTCGGCTACGCGATTATCCTTCCTGGCCGGCAAGGCCAAGCCCGCCAAGGCTCCGACGAGCATCAATCCCGACCAATTGACCGGCTGATCTCGGTGGCCGCTGCGACCATGAGCGGACCTAGCCCAGCAAGCTCGCTGTCTTCGACATATTGCGGGAGCGTCGAGAGGCTTATAGCGGCAATGGCGCAGCCGCCGGCGTCGATCACCGGTGCGGCAATACAGCGTACCCGCTCGCCCTCGGTCTCGACGTGCGTTGTGAAGCCGTCCGCCATGGCTTTGGCCATCTCCGCTTCCCAGGCGCCGTAGGCGTCTGCTTCGACGGGAATGTCGAACAAGGCCCGCCAGGCCTCAGGCCCCTTCGCGAAGACCAGGGATTTTCCCAGCGCTGTGTGCCGCACAGGGTTGCGAATGCCTGGCTCGTGACGGAGCACGACCCGACGGCGGCTCGGACTTTGGCGCAGATAAAGCACCATGCCGGCGTCCATGATGCCGAGATTGACCGCATCCAATGTCGCTTCCGCCAAACGATCCATGGCCGGCAGGGCCAATTGAATAAGGTTGGAGGCCTGCTGGGCCTGAAAGCCGAGTTTGAGCAGCTTGGGACCGGGCGCGTAGCCCCGCCGAGGCGTGAAGCTCAAGTAGTCGCGAGCGACCAAGGCTCCGGCCAGGCGATAAGCGGTGGCCCGGGTCAGACCCAACCGTTCACTCAACTCGGCCAGACTTACAGACCCGTCGCCGACGGCCTCGACGATGTCTAGGCCCCGCATTAGCGTCTGGCTGCCGTTGATTGGCGCTTCCGGCGTGGGGACGTGAAGATTCATCGAGGCCTACACGCCGAAAAACGGTACGATATCGTACCATATCGCGATTGAAGGGATCACGCCAGCAGGCAGTGAGGTGAAGAGCGGCGCAAGGAAGCACGCGCCACGCTCCAATCAACTCGAAGTCAACGGGCGATCATGTTGCCATAGCCGATGATCATCGTGGCAATGATGAGTAGGGCCACGCCGCTCCAGACCATGTTGCGCACGGCGGGGCGGGCGTCCTTCCACTCCTTGAAGGCGAAGCCCCACAGGGTGCCGAAGATGATGATCGACGCCATGTGCAGGGTCCAGCTGGAGAAGCCGAACTTGCCCATCTGGCTCTCGCCCATCGTGTAGAAAAAGAACTGGAAGTACCAGGCGGTGCCGGCCAGGGCGCACAGCAGGTAGTTCGCCAGAAGCGGCGCCCCTCCTGGCGTGGCCACGACGTCACCCATACGGGCCGGCTCCTGGCCGGCGGCCTGGGCAGGCCCGCTCGCCTGGCCAGCGGGCGCATTCACCCGCCCGATCCATTCGCCCGCGCTCCGGTTCCTGACGATCAAATAGGCGCACCAGGCGCCATTGGTCAGCAAACCACCAAACATCACCAAGCACAGGACCGGAAGTCCGGTCCAAAGCGGCCCGGTGCCGGCCGCAGCCGACAGCGCCTTGACCGGCTCGCCAGCCGCCAAGCCGAAGGCAAAGCAGGCCGACATCACACCAGAGAAGACCGCTACGGCGATCCCTTTCTTGAAGTCAAACTCGGCGATCGCGGCCTTCTTGGCCTCCTCGGACAAGGCCGCATCTTTCCGCGCCCCGGCTAGGGCGACAACAACGATACCCGCCAGGGTGACAACCAAGCCCATGAGGATGATCCTGCCCGACACAGTGACCAGCAGTTTGTCGGCGAAGTCGCCCTGTACGATCGGCGGGATGAGGGTGCCGAACACGGTGCAAAGACCGAGTACGACGGCCATGCCCAACGACAGGCCTAGATAGCGCATGGTCAGGCCGTAGGTCAGCCCGCCAAAACCCCACAGCACACCGAACAGCACGCAGAGTCCGACGATTTCGGCCGGGACCTGGGCCATGACGCCGATCAGATTCTCGGTCTGGAGACCCGCGAAGAGCCAAGGCGCCAGGAGCCACGAGAACAGGCCTCCGGTCAGCCAGAAGATTTCCCAGGACCATCGACGAACCCCACGATAGGGCACGTAGAAGCTGGCCGACGCCAGGCCGCCCAGCCAGTGAAACAGCACGCCCAGCAATGGGTTGGGGGTCATGGTCGCCCTTTCGAGTCCTTGTTGGTGTTGTGGGTGATCGCCACGGCGTGCTCTCCCGCCGCCGGTCGGCCTGTCGTCGGTTTCAAATCAGAGGCGATAGTTCGCGGCCTAGAACGTGGTCCGGCCGCCGGAGGTGTCGAAGGTCGCGGCCGTGGTGAAGCTGCACTCCTCCGACGCCATGAAGCAGACCATGGCGGCGCTCTCGTGGATTTCGCCAAGGCGACCCATCGGGATCTTGCCGCGCGTGTAGTCGACCTGGCTCTGGGGCAGCTGCTCCAGGATCGGACTCTCGAAGGTGGCCGGGGTCAGGCTGTTGACGATGACGCCCTTGGTGGCCAGCTCCTTGCCCAGCGACTTGGTCAGGCCGATCACCGCCGCCTTCGACGCCGAATAGGCGCTGGCGTTGGGATTGCCTTCCTTGCCCGCCACCGAGGCGACGTTGACGATCCGGCCGTAACCGGCCGCCAGCATGAACGGGACGACTTCGCGACAGCAGTAGAAGACACCGTTGAGATTGACGTCGATTACCCGCTGCCAGCGGTCGATCGGGAACTCATGCAGCGGAACCGTCGCGCCGGTGATGCCTGCCGAGTTGACCAAGATATCGATCTTGCCGAGCGCCGCCACACTGGCCAATGCAGCCTGCGCAACCGCTGCGGGTCTGGAGATGTCCAGGGCGAGACAGTGGGCCGCTCCGATCGCCATCGCCACCGGCTTGAGCTGGTCGACATTGACGTCCCAAAGCGACACTTGGCCGCTCTCTGCGATGATACGCTCGGCCACGGCCCTTCCCAGCCCGGACGCGCCACCGGTGATTACGGCGGTGCGCCCCTTGAACCGGTTGGCGTAGGGGTTGATCACGACACGCCGTCCTTCGACCAGGCCACGACGATCTGGCGCTGCTCGCCCAGCTTCTCGATACCCAGGCGGATCTCGTCGCCGGCCTTTAGGTAGACGGGCTGCGGCTTCTGGCCCATGCCGACGCCCGGCGGCGTGCCGGTGGTGATGAGATCACCAGGCTCCAGCGTCATGAACTCGCTGATGTACGAGACCAGCTTGCTGATCGGGAAGATCATGGTCTTGGACGAGCCGTCCTGCTTGCGCTCGCCGTTGACGTCGAGCCACATGCCGAGATCCTGCGGGTCGCCCACCTCGTCCGAGGTGACCATCCACGGGCCCACGGGGCCGAAGGTGTCGCAGCCCTTGCCCTTGTCCCAGGTCCCGCCGCGCTCGATCTGGAAGGCGCGTTCCGAGACGTCGTTGATCAGCACATAGCCGGCGACGTGGTCCAGGGCCTGGGCCTCGGTCACATACGAAGCGCGCGTACCGATGACGACGCCCAGCTCGACTTCCCAGTCGGTCTTTTCCGAACCGCGCGGGATCATCACCGGGTCGTTCGGACCGGTCAGGCAACTGACGGCCTTGGTGAAGAGGACCGGTTCGGCCGGGATCGGCAGGTTCGACTCGGCAGCGTGGTCGGCGAAGTTCAGGCCCACGGCGATGAACTTGCTGACGCCATTGACCGGCACGCCGTAGCGCGGCGAGCCCTCGACCACCGGCAAGGTCGCCGGATCGATGGCGGCCAGGGCCTTCAGGCTGGCCGGCGACAGCTGGGCGCCGGTGATGTCGGCCACGTGACCCGACAGGTCGCGGATCTTGCCCTCGGCGTCGAGGAGACCGGGCTTCTCAGAGCCCTTGGAGCCGTAGCGGAGCAGTTTCATGGATCGTATCGCCTTCAAGGCTCTAGCGGTGTGCGGAAGTCGCAAGTCGACCTCGCGGATGAGCTCGACGGCCAATCTGGCGGGTACATCGCCTTGCCCTCCCCACAACAGTACAATATCGTACCATTATTGAAACAAAGGAACGAGCGCCACAACCACCGGCGCCGTGGGGGCGGAAATTCGGGCGCCTAAGAAACGCGCCAAGCCCCTTCGGCCCACCGCGCGGCGTCGACCCGGCCCTGGCGATCGCCTCCAGCCCAGCGATGCGAAGGACGAAGGTGAATGCTCCAACATCTATGGCTGATTGGCGCAGCGGCGCTGGCGACGAACGCTGCGGCGCATACTCCCGCGCCCGTGAGCGCTCCGGACGCACGAGCCAAAGCCACGTTCAACCAGATGACCCTGGATGAGAAGGTCCGCCTGCTTCACGGACCCATGACTGGCATGCTTCCCCCCAGTCGTCGGCCAGCGGGTATCGCCGTGGGCGCCGGCTACATTGCCGGGATCGAGCGACTGGGCGTTCCCGCGCTGGTCGAGACCGACGCTTCGCTCGGCGTTTCCAACCTCAACAACCTACGCCCAGGTGACGAAGCCACCGCCCTTCCCGCCTCCATATCCCTAGCCGCGAGTTGGGATCCCGACTTGGCTCGTCAGGGCGGTGCGATGATCGGACGCGAGGCCCGCGCAAAGGGCTTCAACGTCATGCTGGTCGGTGGCGCCAATCTCGTGCGTGACCCGCGCGGCGGCCGCACGTTCGAGTATCTGGGGGAAGATCCCCTCTTGGCCGGCATTCTGGTCGGGGCTCAGATCGCCGGCGTCCAGTCCAACAACATCATCGGTACAATCAAGCACTACGCTCTCAACGACCAGGAAACCGGTCGCAACGTCGCTTCAGTCGAACTGGACGAGGCGGCCATGCGCGAGAGTGATTTGCTGGCTTTCCAGATCGGTATTGAAAGGGGCCAGCCCGGCTCGGTGATGTGCGGCTACAATCGGGTCGGCGGCGTATTTGCCTGCGAGCACGACTTCCTCCTCAACCAGGTCCTACGCAGGGACTGGGCCTTCAAGGGATTTGTGATGTCCGACTGGGGCGCGGTTCATTCCAGTGAGGCGATCAACAAGGGCCTGGACCAACAGTCGGGCGAACAACTCGATGGAAAGAAGTACTTCTCCCAGATGATGGTGCACGCCCTGGCCGAGGGCCGCGTCCCCCAGGCCGCGATCGACACTTCCGCCATGCGCATTCTTCGAACCATCTATGCCCAAGGCCTGGCCGATCATCCTGTGGCCCCCGGCGGCCGCATCGACATCAATGCCAGCGGCGAGGTGGCGCTCAAGGCGGCTCGAGACGGCATGGTGCTTCTACGCAATGAAGGTGGGATGCTGCCGCTCCCGCCGACCACCGTCTCGATCGTGGTCATTGGCGGCAACGCGGAGTTTGGCGTGCTGAGCGGGGGCGGCTCAAGCCATGTCACACCGGTTGGCGGGTTCAAGAAAATCAGTCCGGCTGGCGGCGGTGCGGCGGCGGCCTGGGTCAAGCGCGCCTACGGCGGCTCCCCGCCGATCGATGGCCTTCGCAAGGCCTTCCCCAACAGCTTGGTCTCCTATGTCGATGGCAAGGACCCGGCGGTCGCTGCGGCAGCCGCTAGGGTCGCCGATGTAGCTATCGTGATCGGTGAAAAGTTCTCAACAGAGGCCGAGGACGCGCTGGATCTGTCGCTAGGAGATGGCCAGGACGCCCTGATCGAGGCAGTCGTCGCTGCGAACCCACGTACGGTCGTGGTGCTCGAGACCGGTAGCGCGGTCACCATGCCCTGGCGCGACAGCGTCCCCGCCATCCTGGCGGCTTGGTATCCAGGACAACGCGGCGGCGACGCGATTGCCGATGTCCTGTCGGGCGCATTCAACCCCGCCGGCCGCCTCCCCATCACCTTCCCTGCGAGTGTCGAACAGCTGCCCAATCCGATTTTGGCAGGCTCGGATGCGCCGCCGGCCGACAAGGGGACACGGGCGCTGTATGGCCTGCAAGCGGCGCTCAAGCCCTTCAACATCCTATATCCAGAAGGCTCGGACGCCGGCTATCGCTGGTTCGCCAAGAAGGGCCTTAAGCCGCTCTATGCCTTTGGCCACGGGCTGTCCTACACCCAATTCCAGTATTCGGACCTGGTGGTCACTGGCGGCAAAGGCCTGACTGCCCGGTTCAAGGTCACCAACACAGGCTCGCGCGCAGGCGCGGACGTCCCACAGGTCTATGTGATGCGCCAAGGCAAGGCCAAGCGGCTGATCGGGTGGGCCAAACCATCCTTGCAGCCGGGTCAGAGCCAGGAGGTCACGGTGTCCGCCGACCCGCGTGTGCTAGGCGACTACGACGCCAAGGCCGGACGGTGGGTTATTCCGGGCGGCGTCTACCGCATCGAGATCGGGGCCTCCTCGGCCGAGCCGTTGCTCAAGGGCGTAACGAGGCTTTCAAGGCAATATCGCCGCCCCTGACAAGAAGCGTCCGCCACCGGCCAAGGCCCGAGCTTGCGAGGCGAAGACCGGGCGGCGCGCCTTGGCGGGCCACTCTTTCACTCCGCATCCAGAAAGACGTCGCCCTTCATGCGCAACGCCGTCAGATGGCAAAAAGAAGGGCTCGGTGTTGAACACACCGAGCCCCGCGAGAATTGGGAGGAACACCCACCGGATGGGCAGAGCCGTCCGGCTCACAACTCAACCATGCCGTCGCGCGGACAAGGAGGCAAGTATTTTCGTACGATATCGTACTATTTATTATCAGCCATAAAACTCAGGTCAGGCGCTTGTCATGGGTGCGGCCCAGTCGGCGATAAGGGCGCGGATCTTGTCCTGCTGGGCTTGGGCTGCACGAGCTTGGATCCGCAATTCGGCGACAACGGCGGGCCCGATCTCATCCGCTCCCAAAACGATTTGAGCGGCCCGCCGGACCGACACTCCGGCCTGGCGAAGGTCGCGGATCACCGTCAGCCGCGCCACCGCCGCCTCGTCCAGCCACCGCTGGCCCCGCGCGTCGCGGCCACAGTCAACCAGGCCCAGTTCCTCGTAGTGACGGATTGCTCGGTAGGTAATGCCTAAGCTGGTGCGCACGGCGGCAATCGACGCTCGGTGCGGCGGCGTCCGGGCGACCGGCGACCAGTCGGTGTCAGTGGCAGCTTCCAACCCCATGGGCTTGGCCCTCTCTTGTCTCTTCGGTTCTATTGCTGAGCGGCGGGCAGATGGACGACCAGGCCGTCCAGCGCCTCGCTGATGGTGATCTGGCAGGACAGGCGCGAGCGGTCCGGGTCCACTTCCAACGCAAATTCCAGCATGTCGGCCTCTCCGCCTTGCGGCGGACCCACGCGCTCGCGCCAGGCCTCGTCGACATAGACGTGGCAGGTGGCGCAGGCGCAGGCGCCGCCGCACTCTGCGTCGATCCCCGCGACGCCGTTGCGAGTGGCCGCCTGCATCACCGAAATCCCGGCGCTGGCCTCGACATCGCGCCGCGCGCCGTCGAGCTGGACGAAGGTGATCTTGAGCATGTTGGCCTTTGAGAAAGAAACGGAAAAGAACGCGGGGACCGCTCGGATGCTCGTTCGAACGGCCCCCGCTAGGACGCTCGGGAGAGCGTCTGGAGCCAGCGCGCCTGGGAGACTGAAGGCGCGCCGGGGTTCTTCAGGCGTGGACGCCGCCGTCGATGCGGACGATCTCGCCGCTCATGAAGGCGCCGTCCGCGCTGGCCAGCATCGCCACCACGCCGGCCACCTGCTCGGGCTGGCCAAACTGGTAGTCGCCGCGGGCCAGGTGCATGAATAGGCTCATGTCCACGCCCTCGGGAAAATTGGCCGCCGCTGAGGCGGTCATGGCCGTGCCGATGCCGCCGGGGGCGACGGCGTTCACCCGGACCCCGCGCTTGGCGTACTCCCAGGACAGGGCATAGGTCAGGGCCGCGATCGCGCCCTTGCTGGCCGAGTAGGCGCTCATATAGGGGTGGCCGAAGAAGGCCGAGGTCGAGGCGGCGTTGACGATCGAGCCGCCGCTAGCCTCGAGGTGAGGCAGGGCTTCGCGGCAGCATAGGAAGGTGCTGCCCAGATTGATTGCCAGGATTTCATTGAAGGCCTCCAGGGAGGTCTCCGTGGTGTGGCTCGAGCGCAGGATGCCGGCCATGTTCACCAGGGTGTCGAGCCCGCCCTCGGCGGCGACGAAGTTGGCCACCATCGCCTTGACGGCGGCTTCGTCGGCCACCGAAGCGCTCAAGGCCAAGGCGCGGCCGCCATGGCCCGCGGCTGCCTGGGCCAGGCGGAGGGTCTCGTCCAGACCCGCGCCGTTAACGTCAACGGCCAGCACCACCCCACCTTCGGCCGCCAGTCGCAGCACGACTGCCTGACCAATGCCAGAGCCGCCGCCGGTGACGATGATGCGCTTGCCTTTGAACCTGGACCCGTGGGTCATGTCTCCGCCCTCTTTCTCTTCGTTGCTCTTGTCGTTGGCGCCCCGGGGCGGGGCTTCCTTGGCTCAGAGCTACAGGGTTTGGCTGGCCCCGCAGTATCGCGCGTCGGCATAGATGAGCGGCGCGATCTCGCCGTGCATCCGCACCGACGTGATCTTGCCGACGAAGACCCCATGGGTGCCGTAGACCAGACTGTCGTCGCAGACGCAGCTGAGGCTGGCCTGGGCGTCCTCCAGGAAGGGCACCCCGTCGGCATCCTCGCCCCAGGCGCCGGTCGAGAAGCGCTCGGCGCCGGCGACCTGGCCGCCACATCGCTGGGCCAGCTCCAGATGGTCCTGGCCCAGGATGTTGACGCAGAAGCGCGCCCGGTCGTTCAGCGCCCCGTAGAGGGCGGCGGCTTGGTTGACGCAGACCAAAAGCGAGGGCGGCGATAGGCTGAGGCCGTTGACGGCGGTCGCCGCCATGGCCATCGGCCGGCTGTTCCAGTGCGAGGTGATGATCGCCACCGAGCTGGCCAGACGGCGCAGGGCGCCTTTGACTTCCTCGGCGGACGGGGCGACAGGCTCCACGACCGAAACTCCGGTTGCTGATTGGTCTTGGATATCATTATGCGTAGTAATTGCAATAGATCACTACGCATTTCGATCATCCTAGCATCTGAACCGCTTCGATCAGGCGGCCTTCGGGGTCGCGCAGGAACGCCACCTTCAGGTGCATCTCGGCCATGGTGCGGATCGGATCGACGACCTTGGCGCCCGCCGCGGTCGCGGCGGCGACCAGGGCCTCGAGGTCGGTGGTGGTGAAGCCGAGAATGACCTCGCCCGGCGCGGGGCGCGGGCCCTCCAGGAAGGTCAGCAGCACGAACGTCGCGCCGCCCTCCTGGGTAGGGGCATAGAGCACCTCCCGAATGGGGCGCCCTTCGATCTCGGCGTCGACGCGCATCAATTCCTGAAAGCCGAACACCTTGCCGTAGAAGGCGGCGCTGGCGTCCAGGTCGGCCACGACGAGTTTGGTGAAGTTGAAGCTGATCTGGGGCGTGCTCATGCCGCCTCCTCCCTTGTTGTTGTCTCTGAAGCGCTCAATCGCACGCACGGCCTCCGTTTGCGCAGCCGCCCCTTAGGACCACTACGCATGTCGCCGGCCACGCGATTGACAGCGCCAGTCGCTATATTAGTGTGTACTCACAAATTTAAAAGAGCGCCGTCGAGCGGCGTTACGGAGGATCCGTCATGGCCCTGGACGTCCAGTTGCAATCCGCTGCGCCTACCGCGCCCGACCCGCTGGCCGACGCCGCGGCCTTGGCGGCGGCCTTGGCTCAGGCCGACGTCCCCACCCTGCTGATGACCTATGTCGAGCTGACCCGCGACGAGGCGATGCTCGATCGCTTCGCGCCCCACATCGGCCAGGCCTTCGCGCCACCCCCGCCGCCGCCCTCCGACGAGCTACTGGCCGACCTGCGCGCCAAGCTGGAGAAGGCCTTGGCCGAACGCCCCCGGCACGACGAACTGCCGCCGCGCGCCCTGCTGCAGAAGATCATGAGCGTTGGTGTCGGCCAGCCGGTTGATGAGGAGTTCATCCCACTCCTGCTCGACCAGATGGGCCTGGAGCGTCCCGTTCCTCGCAAGCACCGCGCCGAACGCCCCGCGCCCAGCAGCGACTTCCGGGTCCTGGTGATCGGCGCGGGCCTGACGGGCCTGGCCGCCGGCATCAAGCTGGATGAGGCCGGCTACGACTATGTTATCGTCGAGAAGAACCCTGAAGTCGGCGGCACCTGGTACGAAAACACCTATCCCGGCGTGGGCGTCGATACCCCCAGCCACTTCTACTCCTACTCGTTCGCGCTGAACGCCGAGTGGAACCACTACTATCCGCGCGGCCGAGACATGCAGGCCTACTTCCTGCGTATCGCCGACCAGTACGACCTGCGTCGCAACATCCTGTTCGAGACCAAGGTCACCTCTTGCCGCTGGGACGATACCCGCCGCCGCTGGCGCGTGGCCCTGCTACGGCCCGACGGCTCGCGCGAGAGCCTGGAGGTCAATGCGGTCATCAACGCCCACGGCCCCGTCAATCGCTGGTCCTGGCCCAAGATCCCGGGGTTCGACAGCTTCACCGGCGCAAGGCTCCACACCGCCGCCTGGGACCACGGGGTCGACCTGACGGGCAAGAATGTCGTGGTCGTGGGCACGGGGGCCAGCGCCGCACAGCTGGTGCCGGCGATCGCCGAGCAGGCCGGCCGCCTGACGGTGATGATGCGTAGCCGCCACTGGGTGATCCCGCCGGCCGACCATGGGTCCACTGTGCCCGAGGCCGTCAAATGGGCCATGCGCCATATTCCCCACTACGCCGAATGGTTCCGGTTCAAGACCTACTGGGCCGCGGGCGATGGCCTGTTCCCCAACGTCCTGAAGGATCCAGAGTGGCCCGCCAGCGAAACCTCCGTCTCGGCTCTCAACGAGGGAACCCGGCAGTGGGCCCTCGGCTATCTCAACACCGTCTTCGCCGATCGCCCGGACTTGATCGAGAAGCTCACCCCGGACTTTCCGATCTTCTCCAAGCGCATCGTCCTGGACGCCGGCTGGTTCCAGGCCCTGCGGCGGGACAATGTCGACCTGGAGGTCGAGACCATCGACCATATCGACGCCAACGGTCTGGTGCTGAAGGACGGCCGCCGGGTCGAGGCCGACGTGATCGTCTGCGCCACCGGCTTTGACGTGGCCAAGATGGTCGGTTCGCTGGAGATTGTCGGTCGCGACGGGCGCAGCCTGGGCGAAGAATGGGGCGAGGACGACCCCCGCGCCTATCTGGGGGTCACAGTCCCCGGCTATCCCAACTTCTTCCTGACCGTGGGCCCCAACAGCGCGCCCAACCACGCCGCCGGCCAGAACCTGATCTCCGAGACCCAGATCCACTACATCATCGAGTGCCTGGATCTAATGCGCGCTCAGGGCGGAGAGGCCATCGAGCCGACCAAGGCGGCGTTCACCGCCTGGAACGAACGGATCGACGCGCGCATGCGCCAGATGATCTGGACCCATCCCAAGGCCAACAGCTACTACAACAACAAGAAAGGGCGGGTCTTCCTATCCTTTCCCTGGCGTCTGGTGGACTATTGGACGTGGACGCGCAGCCCTGATCCAAGCGCGTTGCAGATCAGTTGATCTGTAGCCTGATTGGAAAGCAAAAAGGCCCGGCGTCATAGACGCCGGGCCTTTTCTATAGGACGCGATGGAGCCCGTCATTTCGGGCTCCCGCCGCTGGCTTCGAGCTAGAAGTTGGTTCTGAGCGTGACGCCAACCTCGCGCGGCGAATTGAGGATCAAGCCTCGATAACCGGACTCAAAGCTTGGCCCAGCGCTCATCGAGAAATCTGAGTTCAGAGTGCTGGTTTGCCGCTGAGCTGTCTGCCCCGCGATGCTGCGGATGCGCTCAACGTTGAACAGGTTACGCGCGAAAACCGTAAGGTCCCACGCGCCACCCGGCCCGCGGACGCCGGCGAACAGGTTCATGATCGGCATGTCGTCGTAATGGTATGCGACCACATCGGAATCGAAGCCTGGGCTGTAGGTGAACAGGCCGCGGATGAACGGCTCAAACCGCCCCCCTGCGAACCGGTACTCGGATGAGAGGGTGGCGCTAAACGGCGCGGCCTCGGCGATCTTCCCGTCGGTGTTGCAGAAGTTGACCTGCTGCCCGGTCGGGACCACCGGAGCGCCCGAGTTCGTGTACGTGTTGCAAGGTCTACGCACATTCTTGAAATGAGCGTCGGTGTAGCTGGCGCTTGCAGAAAGGTCCCAGTTGTACACCGGCCGCGCCGACACCTGGACCTCGACGCCTTTGGCGACTGCATCCCCGTTGTAGTTCAGGTTCAGCGTTGAATCGATCAGGCCATTGCGACCGCTCGCTGTGTTGATCCCCTCAGCCGTCCGAGCGATGTAGCCGTCGAACTTTTGGTAGAAAATGTCAGCCCCGATGCTCACCTTACGGTCGAAGAGGTCGCCCTTGATGCCCCATTCGATCGCATCGGACTTTTCGGGCCTCGTCACCACAAGACTGGGTTCGAGGGGCGCTGTATTGCCCACCGCCGCCACTCCGCCGCGGAACGAGCGACCATAGGAGACGTAGGTCGTCAGGTCATCGCTAAGCTTGTAGGAAATGTTGGCGCCGCCGGTCGTCGCCGAATAGGTCTTGTCGGCATCGACCTGGGGCAGCGTGGCGAAGTTCTTGAGCACCGTCGTACCCGCTGCGGTGACCGTCAAATAGCTTTGCGCCAGCGTGTGGTAGTGCGTGTAGCGCAACCCGGCTTCGATCTTGAGCCTGTCGGTGAGATCGTACGAGACACTGCCGAACACTGATTTCGTCTTGGCGCGGTTGGGGATCTCAATTCCAACCGAGACAGGACTCAAGGTGTAGAGCGGGAACGTCGAGATCGTGCCCAAAGCTGGCGGCAGGCCGAGAAGCGCCGCGGGCACCGCGGTGATGAACTGATCTCGCGGCTGGGACACGGTAGTCGGCGACCAGACGCGATAAAGGTTCGCGCCGACCATGTAGTTCAGTCGCCCCTCGCCCTTCGAGTTCAGCCGCAGTTCGTAGTTGTACGTGTCATAGGGTGCGACGACATGCTGTTGGTCGGCGTAGTTAGGGATCGCGTTGCCGATATCCTGGTCCCGCGATTGATCGAGCTTGGCCTTCTGGCGACCCAAGTTCAGTGAGAGGTTCGACCACCCCAAGTCGAGACTGCCTTGAAGCGTCAGCGTATCGGCCCTCGACTTGAACCGCTCGACACCATCGACAACGGAAATCCTGTCTCTGATCGTGGCGCTTGGGCCGTTGGGGATAAGGCTCGCCGAGGGCAAGGGGCCCGCAGCTAGACGTGCGCCGGAGCCAACCACCTGCGGATACTGATCGTTGGTCGCCTCGAGGTGCTGATAGACGAGATTGATACTCAGCGTGTCAGTCGGTTGGGCCGCGATGGTCAGTCGACCGCTCTTGGTGCGGCTCTTGGACTTGTCGCCTCGGGTGACGTTGCGGACCTGATTAAGGTCGTTGCGATCCGACAGCCCAGACAAGCGCAGGGCCAGCTTGCCCTCGACGAGCGGCACCGAAACCGCGCCTTGCAGGTTGCGGGCGCTTCGGTCTGAAAGGGTGGCCTGGGCGTAGCCTTCAAAGCTGTTGAGCGACGCCGGCTTGGTGGTCAACGTGATCGCCCCAGCAGGCGAAGTACGCCCGCGCAGCAGGCCCTGGGGCCCGCGCAGCACTTCGATCTGGCCTACGTCATAGACCGCCGAAAAAGCGACCTGGGCGTCGATTGGCATTTCGTTGAAGTAGGTGTCGACGGCCGGCGCGGCACCTGAATCCGGATCAAATGCGATGCCGCGCAGGGTGGCGGTATTGGACCGTCCATCGTTATTGCTCAGCACCAAGCCCGGCGCCAGTTGAGCGACGTCCTTGAAATCGAAGATGTTCAGCTTCTTGATCTGCTCGCCCGTGGCAACGTCAACGGACATCGCCACGTCCTTCAGCAATTCACTGCTGCGCGTCGCAGTGACGACGATCTCCTCGACCGAGACGCTGTCGGCCGGCTTGGCTTGTTGAGCATGCGCGGCCTGAGCCAGCGCCATGGCGGCCACGCCGCCGAGCAACGCGCGCAGACGCGCGCCTTGGTGATTGATCACGATATCCCTCCCAATTGACTTCTTTTTGCGGTGGCTGAGCCCGGCACTTTGGAGACTCGCGATCGCTGCGCCGACCCAACGCCCGAGGGCGGAGGATCATGATATGCGTTGCGATTAGCCCAGAGCTTGCCGCACTCAGTCACTTGATGTTTATTACAGTCGAAGTTTGCGCAGCATTTTTGATCTTCGTCAACGCAAAGGCAAGGCGATGCCTTCAGGCAACCCGCTCAACGCGCAATGGGCCCTGGTCACCGGCGCAGCGTCGGGCATTGGCCGCGCCCTGGCCCTGGAGGCGGCCAACGAGGGTCATCACCTAGCGCTGATCGATTTCGACGACGCGGGACTTGTCGAGACCGCGCGTCTGGCGAGGTCGAAAGGCGCCACCGTGCGCCAGGCGCAAGCTGACGTCAGGGACCGCGGCGCTCTGGAAGCGGCTTGCGGTCAGTTGCTGCAAGATGGCTCGGTGGCTCTGGTTTTCGTCAATGCGGGCGTCTTGCGAGCCGGCCCGCTCTGGATGATGCCCGCCGCCGAGGTCGACCTGGTGCTGGACGTCAATCTGAAGGGCGCGATCAACACCCTGGCGACGGTGACGCCGCGCCTACTGGCCCAGTCCCAAGGGTCGCGCGTCGTGGTCACCGCTTCGGTGGGCGCCCTGACGGCCGCGCCGGAACTGGGCGTCTACAGCGCCAGCAAGCACGCGCTATGGGCCCTGTGCGAGTCCTATCAGCGCGACCTGCGCGCGCTCGCCGCGTCGGTCGAGGTGACCCTGCTCTGCCCGGGCGCGGTGGCCACCGGCTTGGCCGATCATGAGGGCGCGATGGCCCAGACGATGCGTGAGCGGATGGCCGGCCCGTCGGCCCTGTCGGCCCAGGCCCTGGCTCGGCGCACGTTCGAGGCGCTTCCGACCGCGGGTTTCTGGCTCTTCCCGCAACCCGACTATCTGACGCCGATCCGCCGCAGGCTGCAGCGCATTATCGACCAGGAAGACCCGGTCGCCCGACGGTAGGCCTGCGGACGACCGGTCATGAGGCCAAGATCAGGCGGCCAACTCGGCCACGGCCTCGGCGGACAGGTTCAGCGATAGGGCCGAGAAGGCGTCGTCGAGTTGATCGGGACGGCTGGCGCCGATGATCGGAATGGTCAGGCGCGACTGGTTGATCAGCCAGGCCAGGACCACGGCGTTGACCGAGGCGCCCAGCGCCTTGGCCTTGGCCTGCACGCGCGGCAGGCGGGCGCGATTGGCGTCATTGAGGTACATGGCCGCCAGTCCCTCCGGCAGCCCCGCCTCTCCGCCATCGGCCAACTTGCTGAACACGCCGCGGCTCTGGCCGGCATAGGGAATGACCGGCAGGTCGACGTCGGCGAAGGCGGCGTCATAGTAGCGACCATAGCCCTGGGCGGCCGCAGCCTCGGCGTTCGGCGTGGCAAGGCCCCAGAACGGCTGGAAGGCGGCAAAACCGGCATGCCCCTTGCCTGCGGCATAGGCCTGGGCCTCGACAAGACGCTCAGGGCTCCAGTTGGAGGCGCCGAAGGCGCGGATTTTCCCCGCCGACTGCTCGGCGATCAGGGCGTCAATGAGTTCGCCGACCGGCACCGACGGATCGTCCGCATGCAGCCAGTAGAGGTCGATCGCGTCGACCTGCAGGTGCTCCAGGCTTTCAGCCAGATCCTTGGCGACGTCAGCGGGATTGGCGCGCGAGCGATAGTCGCCGACCCGCAGGTCGAAGAAGCCGCCCTTGGTGGCGACCACCACGTCCTGGCGACGCTGGCTCTTCAACCAGGCGCCGATGGCGCGCTCGCTGGCCCCGGCCGGCGCGCCAGGGATCCAGTCGCCATAGGACCGGGCGGTGTCGATGAAGTTGCCGCCCAGGGCCACGAAGCGATCGAGCACCGCATCGACACGGCCCTGGTCCAGGGCCGTGCCGAACATGTTGGAGCCCAGACACAGGCGGCTGACCCGAAGGTCGGTCTTGGGCAGCAGAACCTTGTCGGTCATGAGAACTCCGTCGAGGGCGTGATGGCTAGTGGCGCGGGTCTTAGGCGACGCGCTGATTGTGCGGCGGCATGCCCCGCACGGCGTGGAAACCGTTGGCCTTGGCCTGGAACTCGCCGGCCAGGGCGCGCGGGTGGAAGAACTGCTGGTACCAGATGCGGACCTTGCCGAAGGCGCCGTCGCCAGGCACCACCAGCGGGCTGACGCAGGCGCGCTTGTTGGCCCAGATCTCAAAGTCCTGGGCCAGTGCCGCCAGGCTTCCCGCCTGATAGAGGCGGGCGGTCTCAGCGTCCTGGGGCGTAGCCACCGCATTGGGCGAGCGCCACAACAGGCCGTGCCAGGCCCGCACCGAGCCATCCTCGACCGGCGTGTGGGTGATGAACATCACCGAGTCGCCGTCGTTGAAATAGGACACCAGAACTCCCGGCCCGGTGTACCAGGTGTCGGTCTCCAGCATCTGGCCGGGCGCGAGGCTGCGATGGGGCGCGCCCTGCTTTTGCCGCGCCACCACCCCGTCGATCTCGTTGTGGAAGTACTCGCACGGCCCGCCGTGCGTGGGGCCCAGATGGGCGACGTCGGCGATATTGTCGACGATCTCCTTCTGGTGGCAGGGCAGCACGCCAAGCTCGTCGAAGATCCAGCGGACATAGGAAGGGTCGTCCCACTCCGGCAGCGTGGGCAGGTCGAAATCCGGCTCGCCGCCCTCGGCGTCGTGCCAGGCGAAGATCGCGCCGTAGCGCTCGACCACCGTCCAGGACTTGATCCTGGCCGCCGCTGGGATCGGTCCGTTGAAATAGGGGATCTGGTCGCAGCGCCCGTCAGGGCCGAAACGCCAGGCGTGATAGGGACAGCGGATGGAGTCGCCCTCCACGTGGATCTTGTCCTGGATCACGTACGACGTGGTGTTCTTGGCCAGGTGCGTGCCCATGTGCGGGCAGTAGGCGTCGACCATGTAGGCCGTCCCGCTCTGGCCGCGATAAAGAACCAGGTCCTGGCCGAAGAAGCGCTCCGCGCGCGGCATGCTGGTCACGCTCGCCGCATCGGCGACCATGAACCACCCTCTGGGGAAGGTGTTTGGACCCAGATCATAGTCCTGCGTTTGCGCCACGTTGTCCTCCGCCGGGATCTCGCGTCCCGCCTGATAGGCTCGTGATACCACGCCGCCGTTACTCCGCGAAAGGAGTAATATACGGACCAATTATATTTGTTTGCGTAGTTCGTAGAGCATTTTTCGACGCATCGTCGGGCGCGCGGCCGAGTGCGGGGCGAAGCTTCGCGCAACGGTACAATAGTGTACTATTAAAACAAGGGGTGATCGCGGGTTCGGAGCGCCGACTGAAGCGGATCGCGGCAGGCGCGCGCCGCGAACACCAACGGTCGCAGACGGCCCGGCGATCAGGAAGGTTAGCGCTACGAATGAGCCGACGTCCGGCCGCTCGGACCGAACGCCGTCAGGGCCTAGTCGTCGAGCGGCTTGGGCCTGGTGATGCGCGCCATGCGCACGTCGTATTTGAAGCTGTGGATCGCGGTCGAGACTTCCACGTCGCGCACGCCCGGCAGGGTCTTGATGCGCGCGCGGATCAGATCATCGACCTGCTCGACGCTCTTGAACAGCCCCATGGCCATCAGATTGTAGCGTCCCAGTAGGACGATCACGCAACCGATCTCTTCGATCGCCGACAGGTCCTCGGCCAGGGCCGATACCCGGCCAGGATCGGCATGAATGCCCATCATTACCAGGTTGGGCGATCCGGCCATGCGGAAGTCGGTGACGACCGTGAACTGGACCAGGCCTTCCTGCTGCAGACGCTTGAGGCGCGTGCGGATCGTGCCTTCGGTGACCCCGAGGTCGGCGGCGATCTGGCGGTTGGAAACGCGCGCGTCCAAGCCGAGCGCGGCGACGATCTTGCGATCCAAGTCATCGAGACGGGGGGCGATCATAGGGGCGCCACGTTGAATTCGAATTTGACGATATCGGCCGCGATGCCCGGATTTAGAGCGCTCACGCCTGGGATGGCCGCGACATGATCAATGAGAAACAGGCGGATCTCATCGAATTCGCGAAGGACCACGAGCATTTCGAGATCGTAGGGCCCGCTCATCAGGCTGACGCTGAACACCTCCGGCAAGGCCGCAAGGTCTTCGGCCACAGCTTTGGAGTCGCGGCCATGCACCTTCACCCCCACGGCGATCAGGATGTTGTAGTCGTGGGCTGCGAAGTCGGAGACGGCGACCACGCGCATGGCCTTGCTCTCGTCCAGGCGCTTGAGACGCGCCGAGACCGTGCTCGGCGTGACGCCCATGCGTTCGGCGATCTCCTGATTGGTGGCGCGACCGTTCTGCCTCAGGATGTCGATGATGCCGGCGTCGACCTCGTCCAGGGTCGGGGCGCCCGACCGTTTGCCACGTCTAATCTGCATCGCGCCGGGGTCTTTCTCCGCATTTTCAGCCTCAAGCCTCGACGCTAAAGAGATTTGCGCGGCCAAGCGACCAAATTTGTCCGTATTTAGACGACTTCGTACGATAAGGCCTTGCGTGCGCCGGCCACCGCGCGCGCCACGCGGTCGGTCCGCGACACGCCCGCCTCAAGGGCTTGGCCGAGCGGCGACTCCACACTGAGCCGCGCCACGGACGGCATGGCCGCCAGAAAGCCCGCCACGTCCAGTTGCCCCTCGCCCGGGGCCAGACGCTCGAACGCGGCTTCGCGGTCGCGCGCCTCGGCCGGGCAATCCAGGGGCCCATCGCAGAGCTGGCCGTAGACAAGCCGCCCCGCCGAGGCCTTGCCCAAGGCCGCCACGCCCTCTCCGCAACGCACCAAATGGAGAAGATCGACATTGACGCCGAGGCCCGGCGCATCGACCGCCTCGACCAACGTCAGAGCGTCTGACAGCGAGCGCACCTGAGAGGCGGGAAAGAACTCGACCGCCGTGACCAGGCCGTGATCGCGCGCCAGCTGCGCCAGGCGGGTCAGTCGGCCCACGCGCCGGTCGAGGTCTCGGTCGTAGACGAGGACGTTGATCCCGAAGGCGCCCAGGGCCGCCGCCGCCGCCAGCGCCGGCACGAACCCTTCCGGATCGGTCGCCCCGGCCAGGGTGAAGGGGTAGGCCAAGTCGATCTGCAGGCCCAGCGCGTCCCGCCGCGCCACGCATTGCGCCCGAGCCGCGCTATCGGCCACCAGATCGAACACGGGCATCTGCGGCAAGACCGACAACGGATGCAGGAATAGGCTCACCGCCTGGCAGCCGGCGCTGGCCGCCAGGTCCATCAACTCCAGCGGGCCGGCGTCGACGGCCGTCAGGTGATCGAGCGCCAGCCGCCGCATCGCACTCACGCCGCCGATTTGGCCTTCAGGAGATCGAGCGCCACGTCGACGATCATGTCCTCCTGCCCGCCGACCATGCGCCGACGGCCCAGTTCGACCAGGATCTCGCGGGTGTCGAGCCCGTAGTCCCCCGCCGCCTTTTCCGCATGGCGCAGGAACGAGGAATAGACCCCCGCATAGCCCAGGCTCAGGGTTTCGCGGTCCACCCGGACCGGGCGGTCCTGCAGCGGACGCACCAGGTCCTCGGCCGCGTCCATCAGGGTCATCACGTCGCAACCGTGGTTCCAGCCCTTGCGATCGACCGCGGCGATGAAGACTTCCAGCGGCGCGTTGCCCGCCCCTGCCCCCATACCCGCCAGACTGGCGTCGATGCGCACCGCCCCGGTCTGGGCCGCGACGATCGAGTTGGCCACGCCGAGCGCGAGATTGTGGTGGGCGTGCATGCCGCGCTGGGTCTCGGGCTTGAGCACACGGTCATAGGCCTGCAAGCGCTCGCGCACCCCATCCATGTCCAGCGCCCCGCCGCTGTCGGTGACGTAGACGCATTGCGCGCCATAGGATTCCATCAGCGCCGCCTGGGCCGCCAGGGCGTCGGCGTCGATCATGTGGCTCATCATCAGGAAGCCGGCCACGTCCATGCCCAGGTCCCGGGCCATGCCGATATGCTGGCGCGAGACGTCGGCCTCGGTGCAGTGGGTGGCCACCCGAACCGACCGGACGCCCAAGGCGTGGGCCCGGCGCAGCTCCTCCACAGTGCCCACGCCCGGCAGGATCAGAGTGGTCAGGATCGCCCGGTCCAAGACCTCGGCCACGGCTTCCAGCCACTCCCAGTCGGTGTGGGCGCCAAAGCCGTAGTTGAAGCTGGCGCCGCTCAGACCATCGCCATGGGCGACCTCGATGGCGTCGACGCCGGCCTTGTCGAGGGCCGCGGCGATCGCCCGCACATGGTCCAGGCCGTACATGTGGCGAATGGCATGCATGCCGTCGCGCAGGGTCACGTCCTGGATGTAGAGCTTGTCGCGGGAAGGATCGAAGATCATGCGGCGGCCCTCCGGGCGGCGATACGCTGGGCGAGCTTCTCGCCGGTGGCCTTAGCCGCGGCGGTCATGATGTCGAGATTGCCCGAATAGCTGGGCAGGTAGTCGCCCGCCCCTTCGACTTCGAGATAGACGGCGGTCTTGAGGCCTTCGAACTCGCCCTGACCGGGGATCTTCAGGCGATTGTTGGAGCCGTAACGCTCGAACTGCACCTCTTGCTTGAGGCGGTAGCCGGGCACGTAGGCCTGGACGGCCGCCACCATGGCCTCGACCGAAGCGCGCACCGCGCCCTCGTCGGCCGGGTCGCTGAGGGTGAACACCGTGTCGCGCATGATCATCGGCGGCTCGGCCGGATTGAGGATGATGATCGCCTTGCCGCGCTCGGCCCCGCCGACAGTCTCGATGGCGCGGGCCGTGGTGCGGGTGAACTCGTCGATATTGGCCCGGGTGCCGGGTCCGGCCGAGCGCGAGGACACCGAGGCGACGATCTCGGCGTAGCGAACCTTGGCCACTCGACTGACCGCCGCGACGATCGGGATCGTCGCCTGGCCGCCGCAGGTGACCATGTTGACGTTGGCCGCGTCGAGATGGGCCTCCAGATTGACCGTCGGCACGGTGAACGGGCCCAGCGCGGCCGGCGTCAGGTCGACCACCCGCTTGCCGTCGGCTCGCAGCGCCGCGTCATGGACCTTGTGGGCGTAGGCGGAGGTGGCGTCGAAGACGATATCGATCTCACCATAGCCTGGCAGGGCGCGCAGCCCGTCCAGCCCCTCGGCCGTGGTCACCACGCCGCGGGCCCGCGCCAGGGCCAGGCCCTCGGACTGGGCGTCGATGCCGACGACGGCGGCCAGTTCCATGTTCTGGGGATTGTTGAGCATCTTGATCATCAGATCCGAGCCGATATTGCCCGAGCCGATGATGGCGGCCTTGACCTTGGTCACCGCAGGTCCTCCGTCAGACGAAGCGGGCCGCGCACGCGCCCACTCCCAAAAGGTTCATTTCGAAGACGTCGCCGGGCCGGGCCGGCTCCAGGGGCACAAGGCTCCCCGACAGGATCACATCCCCCGCCTTCAGCGGTTCGCCATAGGCGCCCAGGGTGTTGGCCAGCCAGGCCACCGCCTCGAGCGGCGAGCCCTGCACGGCCCGGCCGTAGCCCTCCGACAGCGGCGCGCCGTTCTTGGTCACTTCGACCTTCAGCGCCGGCAGGTCGTGATCGCGCGGATCGGCTCGGGCCTCGCCCAGGACGAAGACGCCGCAGGAGGCGTTGTCGGCGACGGTGTCGACGATGCCGATCCGCCAGCCCTCGATGCGGCTGTCGACGATCTCGAAGCACGGGGCGATGGCGGCGGTGGCCGCCAGCACATCCTGGGCGGTGACGCCCGGTCCGTTGAGATCCTTGTCCAGCAGGAAGGCGATCTCGGCCTCCGCACGCGGCTGGATCAGCCCGTGGGCGGCGATGTCGATGGTCTCGCCGCGCACCCACATCCGGTCGGTCAGGAACCCGAAGTCGGGCTGGTGCACGCCCAGCATGTCCTGCACCGCCTTGGACGTGACGCCGATCTTCTTGCCCACCACCGTCTCGCCATCGGCGATCCGCCGGGCCAGGGTGTCGAGCGAGATCGCATAGGCGTCGTCGATCGTCAGCGACGGATCGGTCTCGATCAGCGGCGCCACGACAGTGCGCCCGCGCAGCGCATCATAGAGGATCCCGCCGTAGCGGCGCGCCGTCTCACCCACGCAGGAACTCCACGCTGTAGCGGTTGAACTCGACCGCCCGCTCGACCTGGACCCAGTGGCCAACCTTGTTGAAGGTCATGAACCGCGCGTCGACGCAGGCCTCCAGGAAGCGGTTGGCCCCACTGGCCGGCAGGAACTGGTCCTGTAGCCCCCAGAAGCCCAGGATCGGCATGGCAAGCTCGGCCAGGCGCGGGGCCAGGTTGGGCGTGCGCATGCGCGCCAGCACGTCCTTGGGCTGGGTGCGGGCGACAGCGAAGCGCTCGGCGATCAGCGCGTCGCTGATCTGGCTGGGGTCGTAGACAAGGTTGGAGACCAAGCGCTTTTGGTCCTCGATCGAGAAGTCGGGACCGCCGAAGTCGCTGACCATCCGCGCGATGCCGGGCATGGCGAAGTAGATCTCGCGCTCTTCGATGCAGCCGGGCGACATCAGGATCAGGCGATCGACGAAGCTCGGCGCATCCAGGGCGATCTGCAGGGCGATGCCGCCGCCCAGCGAGTTGCCCACCAGGGTGGCGCGGTCCACGCCGTGGGCCTTGAGCGCGTCCATCAAGGTGTCGGCGAAGAGGTCGAGCGTGTAGTCGATCCCCTCGGGCTTGGACGAGGCGCCATAGCCGATCAGGTCGGGCAGGATGATCCGATAGCCGGCGGCTACGAAGGCCTCGATGTTGAGGCGGAAGTTGGAGACGCCGCTGGCCCCCGGGCCGCTGCCATGGATGAAGACCACGGCCGGCCCCGATCCGGTCTCGTTGACGCAGATTTCATGGCCGTCGCGCACTTTGTGACGGCGGGTGACGATATCGCTCATCGGTGTGCTCACAGGAACATGAAGCTTGGCGGATCGCCGACCAGGCTGCCGAACAGGTCGGGCCCGAAATTGTTGGAGTCGTTGGCCACGTGGGCGCGGGCCGCGTTCAGGTCGAGCCAGACCTGGACCACTGGGCTGGACCTGTAGATTGCCCGCCCGCCCAGCAGCGGCATCAGATCGTCAACCAGATCCGCGCAGCGGCGCACCACGCTGGCCGACTGGTAACGATAGAGCGCCCGCTTCTCGAGGGTCAACGGCGTGGCCCGCTCGCCGAGCATGTCGTCGAAGTTGCGACGCAGGACCGCCGACATTTCCTCGACCTGGGCATGGGCCTTGGCGATGGTGTTGAGCAGGATCGGGTCGGCCTTTGAGGCCTTGCCGGTGTTGGTGGAGATCCGCGACTTGGTGATCTCCACGGCGCCGGCGATGGCGCCGCGCGCCCCGCCCAAGGCCGCCGTCGAGACCAGGCGAAGGAAGATCTGCGCCCACGGCAGCGCGTACAGCGGCCCGTCGTTTTCGGCCTGGCCGGGGTTCTGGCACAGGAAGCCGTCGACGGCTTTGTGGGTGCGGTGCTCAGGAACGAAGGCCCCGTCGACCTTGATGTCGTGGCTGCCGGTGCCCTGCAGGCCGAAGACGTCCCAGTTCTCGATGATCTCGTAGTCGGCGCGCGGCACCAGGAAGGTGCGCATGTCCGGCGGACCGCCCGGCTCCGCCGGTGGGATCATCGCCCCCAGCAGCACCCAGCGGCAATGGTGCGACCCGCTGGAAAAGCCCCACTGGCCGCTGAGCCTGAAGCCGCCCTCGACCCGCTCGACCTTGCCGACCGGCTGATAGGACGAGGAGACCAGGACGCTGTCATCCTCACCCCAGACTTCCTGCTGGGCCGCGTCGGGAAACAGCGCCAGCTCATAGGGGTGACCGCCGACCACGCCATAGACCCAGCCGGTCGACATGCAGGCCTCGGCCAGGATCTGCTGGACGTCGTAGAAGACGTTCGGGTGCATCTCGTAGCCCCCCCAGCGCCGCGGCTGCAGGATCCGAAACAGCCCCGCCGCCTGCAGGTCCGCGATCGTCTCTGCAGGGAGCCGGCGCTCGGCGCAAGCCTTGGCGGCCCGCTCGCGCAGGGCCGGCGCAAGCGCTCTGGCCCGCGCCAGCAACTCGGCCGGTTCGGGCGTGACGGCGACCGCCTCGGCCTTGGCCAGGATGCCGGTAACGCTCATGCGGACCTCCCATGACGAGGGCGCGCTCGCTTGGCGGCGCCCGTTATCGTTCATATTCGTAGTTGAAAGCAGATTGAATTACGCAAATCGCTGATGCAAGAGGATTCTCAACAACGGTTCGCGCCTTACATGGCGCGACGGGCGCGCAAAGGAGGGTTCGCATGTCAGAGGCTTCGGCGCCGGTCGCCATCGTCACCGGAGGCGCGCGCGGGCTTGGCCGCGCCATCACCCTGGCCCTCCTGGAAGATGGCTATGACGTGCACATCTGCGGCCGGCGCGAGCCTGACGCCCTGCCCAGCACCGGCGGACACTCAGCGGTCTTCACCGCCTGCGACGTGCGCGACGCGGGCGCGGCCCGCGCCTTCGTCGACGGCGTGGCCGAGCAGGCCGGGCGTCTCGATCTCCTGGTCAACAATGCCGGCGGCTCTCCCCAGGCCGACGCCGCCACCGCCTCACCCCGGTTTTCCGAAGCCATCGTGGCGCTGAACCTGCTGGCGCCGCTACACATGGCCCAGGCCGCCCATCGGTGGATGGCCCAGGCGGGCGGCGGCTGCATCGTCAACATCGCAAGCGTCTCGGGCCAACGCCCTTCGCCTGGCACGGCGATCTACGGCGCGGCCAAGGCCGGCGTGATCAGCCTGACCCAAAGCCTTGCCCAGGAATGGGCGCCGCATATCCGGGTCAACACCCTGGTGCTGGGCCTGATGCAGACCGACGACGGCGAGGGCACCTATGGACCGCCTTCGACCCAGGCGGCCATCGCCACCAGTATTCCGCTCGGCCGGTTCGGGGCCGGCCAGGACGTGGCCGGCGCGATCCGCTTTCTAGCCTCTCCGGCCGCCAGCTGGATCTCCGGGGCGGCGCTCACCGTCGACGGCGGCGGCGAACGGCCCTTATTCCTGGACCTGGTCGCCCGTGGCGTGGCCTGACTGCGAATTTCAGCGATGAAGGGCGCTCTGAACTTTTGTTTGCGTAGTTGTATAGCTACTTGACCACGCATTACACGCGCCTTATCGCTGATGACCAACAACATTCGTAGCCGTTGAACGGCGAGGGAGCGGAACCCATGGGCGTGACGTCATTGGGCTATGTCGTCATCGAGACGAGGGACCTGGAGGCCTGGCGCAAGTTCGCCGCCGAAATCCTGGGCCTGATGGTCACGCCGGGCCCGGACGCCGACACCCTGTGGCTGCGGATGGACGACCGTCCGTTCCGGCTGTGGATCCAGAAGAGCGAGCGCGAGGCCTTCGTGCGGCCGGCCTGGGAGTTCGCCGACGCCGAGGCCTTCGAAGCGGCCCTGGCGGCCGTGGCCAAGGCCGGCCGGCCGGTCGAGCGCCTGCCCCAGGCCCAGGCCCGAACCCGCCGCGTCTATGCCGCGGCCCTGTCCTCGGACCCGGCCGGCAACGCCATCGAGCTCTATTACGGG
This sequence comes from Caulobacter sp. Root343, assembly GCF_001425745.1. Classification (GTDB taxonomy): domain Bacteria; phylum Pseudomonadota; class Alphaproteobacteria; order Caulobacterales; family Caulobacteraceae; genus Caulobacter. The sequence goes on from NZ_LMDF01000010.1 coordinate 164,831, forward strand.
CGCTTCCTGGACTACGCACCGTTCGCGTCCCCGGCCGGGATCAGCGGCTTCGTCACCGGCGCGGGCGGCGAGTTGGGCATGGGGCACGTGGTGCTGTCGGCCCCCAACTTCGAGGAGACCCACGCCTTCTATAAGAGCTTGCTGGGTTTCGCCGACACCGACCTGGGCCGCTTCTACCTGGCCGGCGGCGGCCCGGACGATCCCGGGGTGGGCTTTGCCTTCCTGCACGCCCGCAACGGCCGCCACCACAGCCTGGCGCTCGGCGAAATGCCGACCTTCGACAGCGGCGCGGTGCACATCATGCTGGAGGCGGCGACGCTCAACGACGTCGGCCGCGCCTATGACCGCGTCCTGGCCAGCAAGACTCCGGTGTCGGCGACGCTGGGCCGGCACGTTAACGACAAGATGGTCTCCTTCTACGTCAAGACGCCCGGCGGCTTCGACCTGGAGTTCGGCTGCGAGGGCCTGATCATCGACCCGGCCACCTGGGTGGCGACCACCAGCTTGGCCGTCAGCGACTGGGGTCACGCCTGGTCCCATCAGCAGGAGGGCTAGGCCCATGCTCGACAAACGCATGACCCTCGACGACGTCGTCGACCAGCTGCAGGACGGCATGACCATCGGCATCGGCGGCTGGGCGACCCGTCGCAAGCCCATGGCCCTGGTGCGGGCCCTGGCCCGCTCGCGCCTGAAGGACCTGACCATCGCCGCCTACGGCGGTCCCGACGTCGGCCTGCTGGCCGCCACCGGCAAGATCCGCAAGCTGATCTTCGCCTTCGTTTCGTTGGACCAGATCCCGATCGAGCCGCACTTCAAGGCCGCGCGTCAGGCGGGCCTGCCGGTCTTCGAACTGGACGAGGGCATGTTCCACTGGGGCCTGCGCGCGGCGGCCATGCGCCTGCCGTTCCTGCCGACCCGCGTGGGCATTGGCACCGACCTCGTCGACCAGCCGGAATTGAAGACGGTCAAAAGCCCGTTCGACGATGGCGAGACCCTTTTGGCCGTGCCGGCCCTGCGCCTGGACGCGGCGTTGCTGCACGTCCACCGCGCCGACCAGCAGGGGGCGACCCTGACGCTCAGCCCTGATCCGTTCTTCGACGAGTTGATGGCCCGGGCCGCCGACAAGGTCTTCGTCACCGCCGAACAGGTCGTGCCGACCGCGCAGCTCGATATGGCGGCCAACACCCGCTTCAACCTTTTCGAGCGCGCCCTGGTGACCGGCGTGGTCGAGGCGCCGTTCGGGGCCCATCCGACCAGCGCCGCGCCCGACTACCAGCTCGATCTGGACCACCTGAAGACCTATGCCGCCAGCGCTGCCGACGCCCAGGCCCTGGACGACTATCGCGCCGCCTTCGTCGAGGTGGACGCCAAGGCCTATCTCGCCGCCGTCGGCGGCGAGGCTCGCCTGCGCGCCCTCTCCGCTCCGGCCTACTAGAGAGGTTCGCCCATGTCCGACTACTCCCTGGCCGAACTGCTGATCACGGCGGCCGCGCAGGCCTGGACCAACGACGGCGAGGTCATGGCCACCGGCATCGGGGTCCTGCCCCGTCTGGGCGCGAGCCTGGCCAAGGCCACGACCAACCCGGCCCTGATGCTGACCGACGGCGAGTGCCTGTATACCGATCCGCCGACCCCGCCCGGCCGCGTCGCCGATCGTGCCCAGGCCGAGGGCTGGGCGCCCTATGACCGCACCTTCTCCACCCTCTGGGGCGGTCGTCGCCACGCCATGGTCGGACCGGTGCAGATCGACCGCTTCGGCCAGGCCAACATCAACCTGATCGGTCCGAAGGCCGCGCCGAAGGTGGCGATGCTCGGGGTGCGCGGCTTCCCCGGCAACTCGATCCACCACCCCAACAGCTTCTTCTTCCCGGCCCATAACAGCCGCGCCTTCGTCGCCGGCGAAGTCGATTACGTCTGCATGGCCGGCTACAACCCGGCCCGCTACCTGGACGGCCGCAAGCCTGCGGGTCTGGATCTGCGGATTATCGTCACGAACCTGGCCGTGCTCGACTTCCAGGGCCCGTTCCACGCCATCCGCGTGCGCTCGCTGCATCCTGGCGTCGGCTTCGACGAGGTGCAGGACAACACCGGCTTCGGTCTGGTGCGCCCCGACCACATCCCCACCACGGCTGCTCCGACCGCCGAGCAACTGGCCCTGATCGCCGCGCTCGATCCGCAAGGCGCGCGCAAGACCGCCTTCAAGGGCGACCCGCCCGGCGACCGCCGTCAGGCCTAGGGAGCAAAGCCATGTCCGATCTCGTCGAACCCAAGACTCCGACCGCCGTCTATGAGACCGACACGCCGGTCCGCTACGAGCGCGAGGGGTCGATCGCTTGGGTGGTCATGGACCGGCCCAAGTTCAACAACGCCCAGAACTCGCAGATGACCTACGCGCTGGACGCGGCGTTCAAGCGCGCCGTCGACGACGAGGAGGTGCGGGTCATCGTGCTGCGCGGCGAGGGCAAGCACTTCTCGGCGGGCCACGACATCGGCACCCCGGGGCGTGACCTCCACAGCCCGTTCGACCGCAAGCTCCTGCTGGCCGACCACACCAATAAGCCGGCCGCCGAACTGCTCTATACCCGCGAGCAAGAGGTCTATCTGGGCATGTGCCGCCGGTGGCGCGACATCCCCAAACCGACCATCGCCATGGTCCAGGGCGCCTGCATTGCCGGCGGCCTGATGCTGGCGTGGGTCTGCGACCTGATCGTCGCTTCCCATGACGCCTTCTTCCAGGACCCGGTCGGCCGCATGGGCATTCCGGGCGTCGAGTATTTCGCCCACGGCTTCGAGCTGCCGCCGCGTATCGCCAAGGAATTCATCCTGCTGGGCGAGCGCATGCCCGCCGAGCGCGCCTACAACTTCGGCATGGTCAACCGCCTGGTCGATCGCGACGAGCTGGAGGTCAGCGTACGGGCCATCGCCCTGGAGCTGGCCAGCCGCCCGCGCCTGGGCAACTGGCTGACCAAGCAGGCGCTCAACCACGTCGAGGATCTACGCGGCAAGCGCACGGCGATGGACGCGGTGTTCCACATGCACCACTTCGCTCACGCCCAGAACGATCTGGTCTCGACCAACAGCCTCGGCGGCCTGGACGCCAAGTCCATGGCCGCGGCCAACAAGAGCCAGGCCGGGGAAGGCTGATGGCCGGCGATCCCTTGCGCACGGTCCTGACCGAACGGCTCGGCTGCGAGTACCCGATCATCCAGACCGCCATGGGCTGGGTGGCTGAACCGATCCTGGTGGCCGCCTCCTGCGAGGCCGGCGCCTTCGGTTTCCTGGGCGCGGCGGTGATGACCCCGGCCGAGGCGGCCGACAAGATCGCCAAGGTCCGGGCCCTGACCACGAAACCCTTCGGCGTCAACTTCCACATGTTCCAGCCCGGCGCGTCGGAGATCGTCGACACGATCATCGCCAATCGCGACCAGGTCCGCGCCGTCAGTTTCGGCCGCGGTCCCGACGCCAAGATGATCGGCCGGTTCAAGACCGCCGGCATCCTCTGCGTACCAACCGTCGGCGCGCTCAAGCACGCCCGCAAGATGGTCGAGCTGGGCGTGGACATGGTCACCGTCCAGGGCGGTGAAGGCGGCGGGCACACCGGCTCGACCCCGACCACGGTCCTGCTGCCCCAGGTGCTCGACGCCGTCGATGTGCCCGTCATCGCCTGCGGGGGCTTCTCGAACGGCCGAGGCCTGGCCGCCGCCCTGGCCTTCGGCGCGGTCGGCATGGCCATGGGCACCCGTTTCCTGCTGACCGCCGAAAGCCCGGTGCCCGACGCCACCAAGGCCCGCTATCTCACCGCCGGCACTGACGATATCGTCCTGACCACCAAGCTCGACGGCTTGCCCCAGCGCATGGTCCGCACGCCGCTCCTGGATCGCATCGAGCGCGCCGGGCCGTTGGCCATGTGGTTGCGGGCCGCCCAGGCCGGCATGGCGATGAAGCAGCGCACCGGCGCGACCTGGGGCCAGATGCTCTCGGCCGCCAGCGAGTTGTCCAAGCAACAAGGCCTGGCCCCGGCCCTGATGGCCGCGGCCGCGCCGCATCTCATTCAGCGCGCCGTCGTCGAAGGCCGCCCCGACGAAGGGGTGATGGCCTCCGGCGTGGTCGGCGGCGCCATCACTGAAATCCCCACCTGTCGCGACCTCGTCGAGCGGATCGCTCGTGAGGCCCGGCAACGCCTGCAAAGCCTGTCGGCCACGTCCGATCAGGCCCGCCCAGCCGCCTAAAAGGCCCTGCTCATGCCCGTCACCGTCAGCGTCACCGACAAGGTCGCCGAGATCGTCTTCGACCATCCGCCCGTCAACGCCTTCGACACCGCCCAATGGGCGGCGCTCCCGGACCTGATCACCCAGGCCGGTTCGCGCGAGGACGTGCGCTGCGTCCTGCTGCGCGCCGAGGGCCGCGGCTTCTGCGGCGGGGTCGATATCAAGGAGATGGCCGCTCATCCCGAGCGGATCGTCCAGCTCAACCGCGACAATCACCGCACCTTCCTGGCCATCCGCCATTGTCCGGTGCCGGTCGTCAGCGCCATCCACGGCTTCGCCATCGGCGGGGGCGTCAACATCGCCGGCGCCTCCGACGTGCTACTGGCCGCCGAAGGCGCCTACTTCTCGCTGCCCGAGATCGACCGCGGCGCGATGGGCGGGGCCGCGTTCATGATGCGCATGCTGCCCCTGCACAAGGTGCGCGCGGCCTTCTTCACCGGCGGCAAAGTCACCGTGGAGGAAGCCCATCGCCTGGGCGCGGTCGAGCAGGTTGTGCCGACGGCCGACCTGGCCCGCGTCGCGCGCGACTACTGCGCGGTCATCGCCAGCAAGAGCCGCACAGCCCTGGTCCTAGCCAAGCAGGCCCTCAACGGCCTGGAAGCCACCGACCCCAACCTCGGCTACCGGTTCGAGCAGGGCTTCACCCTCGAGATGTACATGCATCCCGACAGTCAGGCCGCCCGCGACGCCTTCGTCGACGGCAAGGCCGCGGCCAAGTTCTGAGCCGACCATGGACCTCTCCTACACGCCGGCCCAAGAGGCCTTCCGCGCCGAGATCCGCGACTGGCTGTCGCGCCACGTCCCGGCCGCTCCCCTGCCCTCCTTCGACGCAACCCGCGAAGGCTTCGAGGCTCACCGGGCCTGGGAGGCCACCTTGGCGGAAGGCCGCTGGGGCATGGTCACCTGGCCCGTCGAATACGGCGGTCGGGGCGTCGACCTGATCGAATGGCTGATCTTCGAGGAAGAATACTACCGCGCCGGCGCGCCCGGGCGGGTCAATCAGAACGGCATCTTCCTGCTGGGCCCCACCCTGATGGAGTTCGGCACGCCTGAGCAGAAGGCCCGCTTCCTGCCGCCCATGGCCTCGGGCGAGGAAATCTGGGCCCAGGCCTGGTCCGAACCCCAGGCCGGCAGCGACCTGGCCGGCGTGCGAGCCACGGCAACCCGCGATGGCGATGACTACATCCTGTCGGGCCACAAGATCTGGTCCTCGCGCGCGGCCTTCGCCGACTGGGCCTTTGGCCTGTTCCGTAGCCAGGCCGGCAGCGAGCGCCACAAGGGGCTGTCGCTGATCTTCTTCAAGCTCGACACCCCCGGGGTGACGGTCAACCCGATCGCCCGTCTCGACGGCAAGGTCGGGTTCGCCGAGATCTTCCTCGACGAGGTGCGCGTGCCCGCCAGCCAGCGCCTGGGCGAGGATGGCCAGGGCTGGTCGATCTGCATGGCTACCGCCGGTTTCGAGCGGGGCTTGATGCTGCGCAGCCCGGCCCGCTATCAGGTCGCCGCCGCCAAGCTGGTCGACCTGCTCAAGACCACTGGCCGCGCCGACGACGCCCTGGCCCTGCAGGCCGTCAGCCAGGCCTGGATGGACGCCGAGGCCTACGCCCTGTCGATCTACGCCACCGCCAGCCGCCTGATCGCCGGCGGCGACATCGGCCCCGAGACCAGCACCAACAAGATCTTCTGGTCGGAATTGGACGTGGCCCTGCACCAGGCGGCGCTGTCGCTCTTGGGCGCCCGGGCCGAGCTGCGCCCCACCGCGCCCGACGCCGGCCCGGTCGGCGACTGGCTCGACGACTACCTCTTCGCCCTCGCCGGCCCGATCTACGCCGGGTCCAACGAGATCCAGCGCAACATCATCGCCGAGCGCCTGCTCGGCCTGCCTCGCTGAGGACGCCGTGGACTTCACCCTCACTCCGGAACAGATCCTGTTCGGCGAGGTCGTCGCCCAGGTGCTCGACGATCACTGCAACGGCGCGGCCCTGCGCCGCCTGATGGCGTCTGGCCAAGCGCGCGACCCGAGCCGCTGGGGCGCGCTTTCCGACACCGGCGCGGCCGGCGTCCTGGTTGCCGAGGACCTTGGCGGCCTTGGCCTGGCCGAGATCGACTTCCTCGGCGTGGCCCAGGCCTGCGGACACGCGGGTCTGCCCGAACCGCTGGTCGAGCACGCCGGCTTGGCCACGCCGCTCCTGGCGCGAGCCGGCGGCCCTGCGGACCTTCTGGACCAGGCGCTCAGCGGACAGGCGTCCCTGGCCATCGGTCATCCGATCAATCCGTTCGTCGCCGACGCCGACACCGCTGCGGCGCTCTTGCTGGAGCATGAGGGCGAGGTTCATCTCGTCCGCGCCGATCAGGCGCAATTGATCCGCCAGGACAGCGTCGACCCCTTCCGCCGACTCTTCCGGGTCGGTTGGACGCCCTCGGCTGACACCCGCCTGCTTGTGGCGGCCGAGGGCGCATCGGCCTGGGACCAGGCGCTCGATCGCGGGGCGCTGTTCGCTGCCGCCCAGATGCTGGGCCTGGCCCAGAAATGCGTCGACCTTTCCGTGGCCTACGCCAAGGAGCGCCAGCAGTTTGGCAAGCCCATCGGGACCAACCAGGCCATCAAGCACCTGCTGGCCAACGTCCAGGTTCGGATCGAGTTTGCCCGACCGGTGCTGCAGGCTGCCGCCGCCCATGCCGGACGTGGCGACCTCCACGCCAAGGCGCGCATCTCTCACGCCAAGCTCGCGGCCGACGCCGCCTGCGACCTGGCCGCCCGCACCGCCGTGCAGATCCACGGCGCCATGGGCTTTTCCTGGGAGGTCGACGTCCACTTCTTCCTCAAGCGCGGGCTGGCCCTCAGCCACGCCTGGGGCGGCCCCGACTTCCACCGGGCCCGCGTCACGCGCCGCATGCTGAGCGCGCCGCTCGGCCCCGACCAGACCTTCGCGCAAGGAGCCGCCCATGGCTGAGGCCTACATCATCGACGCCGTGCGCACGCCGGTCGGCCGCAAGAAAGGCTCGCTGGCCCAGTTGCATCCCGCCGACCTGGGCGCTCACGCGCTGAAAGCCCTGATGGACCGCACCCGGATTGATCCGGGCTTGGTCGAGGACGTGATCCTGGGCTGCACCGAAACCATCGGCGGCCAGGCCGGCGATATCGCCCGCACCTGCTGGCTGACCGCGGGCCTGCCCGAGCACGTTCCGGGCGTGACGGTCGACCGCCAATGCGGCTCGGCCCAGCAGGCGGTGCATTTCGCGGCCATGGGCGTGATGAGCGGCGTGCAGGACCTGGTCGTCGCCGGTGGCGTCCAGAACCTAAACCAGATCCCGATCTCGGCGGCGATGATGGTGGGCCGGCAGTTCGGCTTTCCCGATCCCTTCTCGACCTCGCCCGGCTGGCGCGCCCGCTACGGCGACCAGGAGGTTAGCCAGTTCCGCTCGGCCGAGATGATCGCCGAGCGCTGGGAGATCTCCCGCGAAGACATGGAGAGCTTCGCCCTGGGCAGCCACCAGAAGGCCCTGGCCGCCATCGACGCGGGTCATTTCGATGCCGAGATCGCGCCGGTCGGCGACTTCGCCCGCGATGAGACGCCCCGTCGCGACACCAGCCTGGAGCGCATGGCCACGCTAGCGCCGCTGACCGAGGGCGGCCGGGTCACGGCCGCCGTCTCCAGCCAGAACGCCGACGCCTCGGCCGCGCTGCTGATCGCCTCGGAAAGGGCGGTCAAGGCCCACGGCCTGATACCGCGCGCTCGCATCCGCCACATGTCGGTGCGCGGCGATGATCCGGTCTGGATGCTGACCGCGCCGATCGAGGCCACCCGCCACGCCCTGGCCAAGGCGGGACTGACCCTGGCCGACATCGACCTCTTCGAGTGCAATGAAGCCTTCGCGCCCGTGGTTCTGGCCTGGATCAAGGACCTCGGCGTCGATCCGACCAAGGTCAATGTCTGCGGCGGCGCCATCGCCCTGGGCCATCCGTTGGGCGCGACCGGCGCGCGCCTGATGACCACCCTCCTGGGCGCCCTGGAACGCACCGGCGGCCGCCTCGGCCTGCAAACCATGTGCGAAGGCGGCGGCCAGGCCAATGTCACCATCATCGAGCGGCTCTGACATGTCCAACACCCACACCGCCGGTCTGTGCCAGGACCGCGTCGTCATCGTCACCGGCGCGGGCACGGGCCTTGGCCGCGCCTACGCCCTCGAACTGGCCGCCCAAGGCGGCAAGGTCGTGGTCAACGACCTGGGCGTCGGCCGCCAAGGCGAAGGCGGCGAGACGGTCGGCGCGGCCCAGGGCGTCGTCGACGAGATCATCGCCGCCGGCGGCCTGGCCGTCGCCAACACCGACGACGTCGCCGACTGGGACGGCGGCCGGCGTATCGTCGAAACGGCCTTGACCGCGTTCGGCGACCTGCACGCCGTGGTCAACAACGCCGGTTTCGTTCGAGACAGGATGTTCGTCTCGGCGACGCCGGATGAGTGGGACGCGGTGCTGCGCGTACACTTGCGCGGCCACTTCTGCACCAGCCGCCACGCGGTCGACTACTGGCGCGCCCAGCAGAAGGCCGGCGAACGGGTCGACGTGCGGATTCTCAACACCACCTCGGGCGCGGGCCTGCAGGGCAGCGTCGGCCAGAGCGCCTATTCGGCCGCCAAGGCCGGCATTGCTGGCCTGACCTTGGTCCAGGCCGCCGAACTGGCGCGCTACGGGATCACCGTCAACGCCCTGGCCCCCAACGCCCGTACGCGCATGACCGAAGGCGCCTTCGCCGAGGAGATGAACCGGCTGGAGAACGGCTTCGACATCTACGCCCCGGAGAACACCGCGCCCCTGGTCGCCTGGCTCTGCAGCGCCGCCTCGACGGCCGTGACCGGCCAGGTCTTCGAGCTGAAGGGCGGGCGTTTGTTCCTGTCCCAGGGCTGGACCGACGGCCCGGCCATCGACAAGGGCGCGCGGTGGAGCGCCGACGAGCTTGGTCCCGTCATCGAGCAGCTCGTGCAAGGCCGCGCCCCGGCCAAGCCCGTCTACGGCGCGGCCTAGGAGTCGCCGGCGTGGACGTCTCCCTGAGCGAAGACCAACGCCTGATCGGCGAGAGCGTGCGCGGCTACCTGGCCGAACACGCCGGCCCCGAGCAGCTGCGCAAGGCCGTCGAGGACGGGCAAGCCTTCGCCCCGTCTCTCTGGCGCGGCCTCACCCAGGACCTGGGCCTGGTCGGGCTGATGGCGCCCGAAGCGCTGGGGGGCGCGGGCCTGGGCGCACGCGACATGGCCCTCGTCTTGGAGGCGCTCGGCGAGCGCCTGGCGCCGGCCCCGTTCTTCGAGACGGCGGTCCTGGCCCTACCGGCCCTCCTGGCGCTTGCCCGACCTGACCAGGTCGAGCGATGGGCCGCCCCGCTCGTCGCCGGCGAACGCCGCGCCTGCCTGGCCTTCGCTGACGCCCAGGGTCGTCCCGATCTCGACGCGCTCGAGGCGCAGCTGACGACGACCCCGACCGGCTGGCGCCTCGATGGCCGTAGCCGCTTCGTCAGTGGCCTGCCCGCCAGCGACCTGGTCCTGGTCGTGGCCCGTCACCCGGACGAGGGCTTGAGCCTCTTGGCCCTGCCCTTGCCCGCCGCCGGCGTCACCGCTCTTTCCGTCCCGAGCCTGGACCCGACCCGGCCCATGGGCGAATTGGCCTTCGACGCCGTTGAGGTTTCCGCCGACGATATTGTCGGCGCCGCCGGCCAGGCCCGCAAAGCCCTGCACGATGTGCTGGCGACAGCCGCGGCCCTGCTGGCGGCGGAAGCCGTCGGCGTCGCCCAGGCCTGCCTCGACATGACCTTGGCCTATGTCCAGGAGCGCAAGCAGTTTGGGCGGACGATCGGCTCGTTCCAAGCCGTCAAGCACGCCTTGGCCGACATGGTCGCCGACATCGAGGCGGCGCGCTCGGCGGCGCTCTACGGGGTCCTGGCGATCGACCAAGGCGGCCCCGACGCGTCAGCCGCAGCCTCCGCCAGCCTGGCCTGGTGCCTGGACGCCGCCAAGCGCTGCGCGGGACAGGCCATCCAGCTGCACGGCGGGGTCGGATTCACCTGGGAACACCTGGCCCATCTCTATTTCAAGCGCGCCTGGTCGAACGCGACCTTCCTCGGCGCGCCCGAACGCCACCGCGAACACGTCGCCGCCCGGATGGGCCTGGATGCGACCGCCCCCAGCTCGGAGCCTCATTGATGAGCCCCTCAAAGCCCGCCTATCCGCCCGCCCGCGGCCTCCTGACCGACAAGACGGTGCTGGTCACCGCCGCCGCCGGCGTGGGCATCGGCTTCTCGGCGGCCAAGCGCGCCGCCGAGGAAGGCGCGCGGGTAATGATCAGCGATGTCCATGAACGGCGCCTGAGCGAGGCGGTCGAGGCCATCGCCGCCGCCACCGGTCACCGGCCCGCCGCGCGCCTCTGCGACGTCACCCGCCAGGACGAGGTCGAGGCCTTGCGGGACGCGGCCTTGGCCGAGTTCGGCGCGCTCGACGTCCTCATCAACAACGCCGGCCTGGGCGGCGAGGCCAGCATCGTCGACATGACCGACGACCAGTGGTCGCGGGTCCTGGACGTCACCCTGACCAGCGTCTTTCGGATGTCGCGCGCCTTCCTGCCGGCCATGTACGCGCGCGGCGCCGGGGTGATGGTCAACAACGCCTCCGTGCTCGGCTGGCGCGCCCAGGCCGGCCAGGCCCATTACGCCGCCGCCAAGGCCGGGGTCATGGCGTTCACGCGCTGCGCGGCCATCGAGGCCGCCCCGCACGGCGTGCGCATCAACGCCGTCGCTCCGTCCCTGGCCATGCACCCGTTCCTGGCCAAGGTCACGGCCGAAGTGGCTCTGCAGCGTCTGGTCGCCCAGGAAGCCTTCGGCCGCCCGGCCGAGGTTTGGGAAGTGGCCAATGTGATGATCTTCCTGGCCTCGGACCTCTCCAGCTACATGACCGGCGAGACCATCTCGGTCTCCAGCCAGCGCGCCTGACATGGCCGTCGTCTTTGAAACGCCCCAGGCCTTGCTCGACCTGAGCGACCATCCGCTGGACGCCAGCGACTGGCTCTTGATCGACCAGGCCCGCATCGATGGCTTCGGGGCCGTCACCGGCGATCTGCAATGGATCCATGTCGATCCGGAGCGCGCCAAGGATGGGCCCTTCGGGACCACCATCGCCCACGGCTACCTGACCCTGGCCCTGGTCAACCTCTTCCTGCCGCAGATCATCGAGGTCCGCGGCTTTACCCACGGCGTCAATGTCGGGGCCGACAGCCTGCGGTTCCTGGCTCCCGTGCGGGTCGGTTCGCGCCTGCGCGGCGTGGGCCGCCTGATCGGCGCCGTCCCCGCCAAGGGCGGATCGGTCCAGTCGACCGTCCGCGTCACCGTCGAGATCGAGGGCGAGGACAAGCCCGCCTGCGTCGTCGACACCATCAGCCGCTATTATCTCTAGGGACCGCCGCGATGCGCCAAGCCGTTATTGTCTCCTACGCCAGAACCCCGATCGCCAAGGCCTATCGCGGAGCTTTCAACGACACCGACGCGGCCGCCCTGTCGGGACACGCGGTGGCCCATGCCGTCGAGCGCGCCCGCGTCGACCCGTCCAGCGTCGAGGATCTGGTGCTGGGCTGCGCCTCCCAGCAGGGCAACCAGGGCTACAACCTGGGCCGCCTGACCGTCGCGTCCTCAGGCCTGCCGCTCGAGGTCGCCGGCATGACCATCGACCGCCAATGCGCCAGCGGCCTGACGGCCCTGTCGATCGCCGCGCGCCAGGTGATGTTCGACCAGATGGACGTGGTGGTGGCCGCCGGGGTGGAGAGCATCAGCCTCACCCAGACCCAGCATAAGGGCAATTACCGCACCCGCTCCCAGAGCGTGCTCGACCGCGCCCCGCACATGTGGATGTCGATGATCGAGACCGCCGAGGTGATTGCCGAACGTTACGGCGTGACCCGTGAGGCCCAGGACACCTTCGCCCTGGAGAGCCAGCAGCGCACGGCCCGCGCCCAGGCCGAGGGCCGGTTCGACGCCGAGATCGTGCCGCTCGCCACCCGCAAGGTCGTCACCGACAAGGCTTCGGGCGAGACCCGCAGCGAGGACGTGCGCCTGACCAAGGACGAGGGTCCGCGCGCCGACACCACGCTGGAGGGCCTGCAGTCCCTGGCCCCGGTATTCAAGAACGGCGAGCTGATCGCCCAGGGCGCCCATGTCACCGCCGGCAACGCCTCGCAGCTGTCGGACGGGGCCGCCGCCCTGGTGGTCATGGAGGCCAAGGCCGCCGAGGCGGCCGGTCTGTCGCCGCTGGGCGCCTTCAAGGGCCTGGCCGTCGCCGGCTGCGCGCCCGAAGAGATGGGCATCGGCCCGATCTATGCCGTCCCCAAGCTGCTCCAGCGCCACGGCCTCACCGTCGACGACATCGATCTGTGGGAACTCAACGAGGCCTTCGCCTGCCAGGCGCTCTATTGCCGCGACCATCTGGGCATCGATCCCACCCGCATGAACGTCAATGGCGGCGCGATCGCCCTGGGCCACCCGTTCGGCATGACCGGGGCGCGCACGGCCGGCCACCTTCTCGTCGAGGGCCAGCGGCGCAAGTCCCGCCTGGGCGTGGTGACCATGTGCGTGGGCGGCGGCATGGGCGCGGCCGGCCTGTTCGAGATCTTCTGAGGCGCCGATGGAGCTGACCTACGCCCCCGAGCTGGAAGCCTATCGCGCCGAAGCGGCCGGTTGGCTCCACAGCCAATTGTCAGGATCGTTCGCGCACCTGCGCGGCGTGTCCGACCACGTCACTCAGATCCCCGAGCGCCGCGCCTGGGAAGCCGCGCTCGGGCAAGCTGGCTGGTCGTGCGTCGGCTGGCCGGCCGCGTTCGGGGGGCGTGACGCCAGCATCGCCGAGCAGGTGATCTTCGCCGAGGAATACGCCCGCGCCGGCGGTCCTGAACGGATCGGCCACATCGGCGTCGAGCTGGCCGGTCCCACCCTGCTGGCCTTCGGCGACGCCGACCAGAAGGCGCGGCTCCTGCCCGACATCGCCGCGGGCCGGTCCATCTGGTGCCAGGGTTATTCGGAACCCAATGCCGGCTCGGACCTGGCGGCCGTGCGCACGCGGGCCTGGCGCGAAGGGGAAACCTATCGGATCGAGGGCCAGAAGATCTGGACCTCGATGGGGGCCATCGCCGACTGGTGCTTTGTCCTGTGCCGCACCGAGCCTGGCTCCGTCGGACCCAAGGGCCTGTCGTTCCTGCTCGTGCGCATGGACCAGCCCGGTGTGACCGTCCGCCCGATCCGCCAGATGACCGGCGAGTCGGAGTTCTGCGAGGTGTTCTTCGACGGCGCGATCGCCCAGGCGGACGATCGCGTGGGCGCCGAGGGTGACGGCTGGCGCGTGGCGATGGGCTTGTTGGCCTTCGAGCGCGGGGTCTCCACCCTTGGCCAGCAGATGCGCTTTCGCACGGAGCTGGACGAGATCATCGCCCTGGCCAAGGCCAATGGCGCGGCGCGCGACGCCCTGATCCGCCAGCGCCTGGTCACAGCCGATACCGGCCTGAAGGTCATGCGCCTGCACGCCCTGCGGATGCTTTCGGGCGAGCCTGGGGCGCTGGGTCCAGAAGCCCTGACCTACAAGCTCTTCTGGTCCAACTGGCGGCGCGACCTAGGCGAGCTGGCCATGGCGGTCGGCGGTCGAGAGGCCGAGCTGGCGGTCGCGGGCGGCGGCTTCTCCCCTCTGACCCACATGTTCTTGATGTCGCGCGCCGACACGATCTACGCCGGGACCAATGAGATCCAGCGCAATCTGATCGCCGAGCGCGGCCTTGGCCTTCCTCGCGAGGCGCGCGGCTAATGACCCTCCCCTCCACCATCCCCGCCGTGCTCGCCGAGGCGGCGACGCGGTTTGGCGATCGCCCGGCCCTGATCGACGGCGCGCGGGTCATCAGCTTCTCCGGCCTGCTGGACGCGGCGCGCAGCGCGGCCTCGGCGTTCCTGACCCAGGGCGTCGGCCCCGGCGACCGCGTGGCCATCTGGGCCCCCAACAGTCCCGAATGGATTTTGGCCGCCCTCGGCGCGCAAATGGCCGGGGCCGCAGTCGTGCCGATCAACACCCGGCTGAAAGGCCGTGAGGCCGGCGACATTCTGCGCCGGACCAGGGCCTGCCTTCTGGTCACGGTCGAGACCTTCCTGGGAGTCGACTACCCGGCGATGATCGCCGGCGAGGACCTGCCGCAGCTGCGCACCATCGTGCGGCTGCCGGGCGATGGCGCCGAGACCTGGACAGCGTTCATGGCCTCGGGGGCCGGGTCCGGCGCCCCCGCCGTCGATCGATCGATCGCGGCTCTGTCCGAAACCGATGTCAGCGACATCCTCTTCACCTCCGGCACCACCGGCGCCCCCAAGGGGGTGATCAGCGCCCATGGCCAGGTGATCGCGCTCTTCGCCGAGTGGGCCAGGATCGTCGACCTGCGCGAGGAAGACCGGATGCTGATCGTCAATCCGTTCTTCCACACCTTCGGCTACAAGGCCGGTTGGCTGGCCTGCCTGATCGTCGGGGCGACCATGGTCCCGACCGCCCAGTTCGACGTCGACCAGACCCTGGCCCTGATCGACCAGGGCGGCGTCAGCTTCGTGCCCGGCCCGCCGACCCTTTTCCAGTCCTTGCTGTCCGCCCCGCGCGAGAACCTGGACCTTTCGAGCCTGCGGGTGGCGGTGACCGGGGCGGCCAATGTGCCCCCGTCGCTGGTGCGCCGGATGGGCAGCGAACTGGGCTTCCAGCGCGTGGTCACCGGCTACGGCATGACCGAGTGCGGGGTGATCGCCATGAGCCGCCCCGACCAAGATGCCGAAAGCGTGGCGCTGACCTGCGGCCGCGTTCTGCCGGGCCTGGAGCTGCGACTGGTCGATGACGCCGGCGTCGATGTCGAGCCTGGCCGCGATGGCGAGATCCTGGTGCGCGGTTACGGCGTCATGGTCGGCTATCTGGATGATCCGGTCGCCACCGCCGAGACGATCGACGCCGAGGGCTGGCTGCGCACCGGCGACATCGGCGTGCTGGCGCCCGACGCCACCCTGCGCATCACCGACCGCAAGAAGGACATGTACATCTGCGGCGGCTTCAACTGCTACCCGGCCGAGATCGAGCACCGGCTCTGCGAGCATCCCGGCGTGGCGATGGCCGCCGTGGTCGGCGTGCCGGACGAACGCATGGGCGAGGTCGGCAAGGCCTTCGTGGTGCCAAAGCCCGGCGCGCAACTCACCCCTGAGGCCTTGATCGCCTGGGCGCGCACCGAGATGGCCAACTACAAGGCGCCGCGGTTCGTCGCGATCGTCGCCGACCTGCCGCGAAACGCCGCCGGCAAGGTCCTGCGTAACGCCCTGCGCGACGAGGCTTTGAACGCCCATCCGCCGCACGCGACGGCTTGATCCGCATCGCATTTGTGAGAACTTACTAATAATCGCCATCACAAGGCGAAACAGGGAGATCGCCATGTCCGCAGTCGCCACGGCCAACCAGGGCTCGGCCGATATTTCATTGGGCCACCTGGCGCTCCACTACGGGCGGCTGGAGGACGGGGAGACCGCCGCGCGGTTCCTCGAGGCCTTCGGCCTGCGACGCGAGCAGGCGTTTCCCCTGCCCACCGGCGGGACCTTCTATCATTTCATCGTCGATCCGGCGGTCAGCGGTCTGGGCGACGGCATTGTCTATCTGTCGGCCTCGCCCCCGGCCCAGCGCGCCCTTGTCGAGGCCATCCATGAGGCCCTGAAGGTTGGGCAGGAGGGCGAGCACCCGGCCGTGGCGGCGTTCCAGCAGGGCCAGGGCCAGGATCCCGAATACACCTTCCATGTCGGCATGCTGTTCCGATCGCTCGAGCAGGTCGAAGATACGATCGCGCGCCTGCGGGACCTGGAGAAATCCGATCCGGCCTTCGCCGGTCGTCTGAAGGTCACCCTCAATCGGGCCCAGCCCGGCGTGGCCGAGATAGATGCGCGGATGGACGCCTCGCCGGTGTTCGCCGACGTCACCCGCCATCCCTACGGCCGTCACGCCATCCAGGCCTTTGTCGAGTCCGACCTGTTCACCGCCGGACCGCTCGGCGGACCGCTTGTGCTCGAGATGGACTATGTCTTTCCCGGCCATCCCGACCACCTGTTCGCCAAGGTGGTCTTGTAGACTTCCGACGGCGATCCGAATGGTGCGCCAGCATTGGCGACTGAAAGAGGGCGCGTCATCATACCCCTGCCCCGTTACGCTCAAAGCATCGCAGAGCGAACGAGACTAGGCGGCCGGGGAATTGACGAGTAAAGATACAATATCGTACTATATCGTGTTGCCGACGGCGATTGCGTCCGGGCCGCGATGTCGCAAGTGATCGCGCGTCTCGACGCCCCCCGACTTCGACCCGCGGTGATCCCGCGGGTCGTTTTTTCACCAGGCAGAACGGCTAGCGAGGAAGAGTCGAACAAACTCGTCCACCCAGGCCTTGCGCTGCTCGGGGGTCGGCCTACTGTTGGTGACCACCTGAATATCGGTCCAGCCCGCGATCGAGGTCAGGAAATACTCAGCCGCTCGGTCAGGATTGCGGCAGGGATATTGATCGCGCTCGGCAAACTCAATGATTATGCGTTTGACGTTTTCGAGGCCGGAGCTGAACGCTCTTGAAAGCGCCTCCGCCAGTTCTGGAAAGCGCCGCGACTCGCTGAACAAAAGTCGGTTCAACTGTGAAAAATCCTCGCTCAGCGCAGCACGGATTGAAAGGTCAGCCAGCCATCGCAACGATGCCTCGAGCGTATTGGCGTCGTCAGGCGGTGTGAAGGCCGGCTCTTTCTCCCATTTGGACATCGCGTCGTTGACGATGGCGCGGAACAGAGACTCTTTTGACGGAAAGCGCTTGTAAAGGGTGACCTTCGAACACCTGGCAGCGAGACGGATCGAATCCATAGTCGTGGCGCCATAGCCGTGCTCGAAGAAGGCTTTGCGCGCCACGTCAATCAGCAACGTCTCGAGACTTGCAGCGTTTTCGGCCTTCGGCCGTCCAATCGGCCGCCTCGGCTGACTATCGTGCAGGTCCTGTAATTTCTTCGCCATCAACAACCTTAAGCTTGAGCACGACACACCAGGAGACAGACGCGGGATCGTAGTGTCTTCGCCTGGCCGTTCAAAGGATTAGAACGTCGCGCTCGCTTAAACTTGCGTTCGATGCGATCTACGCCGCGACGGTGAGTTTGATGCGTTTGAGCTGCGCAGAACTCGGTCCAGTCGAGATGGTGAACACGCCGGGTTCCACGGTCCATTTCATATCGATATCCCAGAGTGACAACGCGTCCGATCCAAGATCGAAAAAGACCGTCTTGCGTTCGCCTTGCTTGAGGCTGACCCGCTGGAAGCCTTTCAGTTCCAGGTTGGGACGAGGCGCCGAACTGACCTGGTCTGTGATATAAAGCTGGACCACCTCGTCCCCTTCCCGCGCGCCGGTATTGGTGATGTCCACCGAAACGCGCACGCTTTGGCCCCTCCGGATCTCGTTGCGGTCGAGGACGGGTTCGGAGAACTCAAAGGTGGTGAAGCTTAGACCATGGCCGAAGGGAAACAGTGGCCGGCGCTTCCCCTCAACGTAAGGATAGGTATCGGCCGAGGGGTGGCGATTGTAGTATGCTGGCAACTCGCCGACCGAGCGGGGGAACGACACGGTCAGCTTTCCGCCTGGATTGACCTTGCCAAAAATGACATCGGCTAGGGCATGCCCGCCTTGCTCGCCCAGGTACCAGGCCTCGACCAGAGCGTTGGCCGATTGCGCCAGGCTCGTGACGGTCAGCGGTCGACCATTGATCAGCACGCCGACAACGGGCTTCTTGGTCGCAAGGATCGCCTCGACGAGCGCGTCCTGATCGCCAAATAGTCCCAGGCTGTTGCGATCGCCGGGAAATCCCGCCGCGACGGTTTCGCGCGTCACCTGTTCGTTATCGCCAACCGCCAGGATCACGACATCTGAACGTTGCGCCAAGGCGACAGCCTCGACAATGCGAGCGGCGTTCTCCTCGGGCGGGACGATCCGGATCGTTCCGGTTTCAGGCCGCGCATTCGGCTTGAGGGGTTTTGTGATCCACACACCGTCGGCCTGCTCGATAACAACACCAGCGCCCGCAGCGGCTTTGAGGCCTTCAAGCAAGCCGACCGGCGCTGTCGGACGGCCAGAATAGCCGCCCAGCATGGCTTGGACGCTGTTGGGGCCGACGACGGCCACCTTGAGCGGCTTGTCGCCCCTCAGAGGGAGCAAGCCGTCATTCTTGAGAAGGACGATCGAACGCTGAGCCGCCTTGCGCGCCAAGGCGGGGCCAGTCGGATCGCTCAGGGCGCGTGCGGCCTTGCCCGCCTCGACGTAAGGATTCTCGAACAGACCCAGTTCGAACTTCAACGCGAGAACTCGCGCGACGGCCGCATCAATGCTTGCGATGGAAACGCGCCCCTCGCGGACGAGATCGGGCAGGTGGGCGTAGCAATCACCCTCTGGATAATCGACGTCCACTCCCGCGCGCATCGCCAGCGTCGCGGCTTCCTTGCGATCGGCGGCCACGCGGTGCAGCGTCACCAGCTGATCGATGGCGCCGTAGTCGCTGAAATAGGCTCCCTTGAAGCCCAGCAGTTCACGGCCGGTCTGCTGCAGAAGCGCTCTGTTGGCGTGAGCGGGGATGCCGGCAACCTCGTTGTAGGACGGCATTATCACCGCCGCGCCGCCCTCGCTGATGGCCTTCTGGAAGGGCGGCAAATAGGTTTCGCGCAGTGTCCGCTCTGAAAACTCGGCCGGGCCAAGGTTGACCCCACCCAGCGGCGTGCCATGTACGAAATGCTTGAGCGTGGCGAAGATGCGGTCCTTGGCGATTGGACGTGCGCGGCCCTGCAGACCTCGCACCGAGGCTGTCGCCATTTCCCCGGCCAGGAACGTATCCTCGCCAAAGAACTCTTCGCTTCGCCCCCAACGCGGGTCGCGAATAAGGTCAAGCACCGGGCTCAGCCCGACGCCGACCCCGCGCGCCCGCGCCTGTCGCGCCACGAGGGTGAAGCACTCCTCTAGGAGTTCGGGGTCCCAGCTGCTGGCAAGCGCGGTAGGGATTGGAAAACTGGTCGCGCCACTTGTGGCCAACCCATGCGCGGTCTCCTCGTGGAAGAGGATCGGCACTCCCAACCGCGTGCTCTCGACGGCGTAGCGTTGCACGGCGTTGGTGAACGCGACCGTGTCTTCCGGTGTGCGGAAAGACTCGGTAAAATAGATCTTGGCGCCAGCGGTGTCCGACGGGCGGGCGACATGACCGATACCGTTGGGAATTCCTGCTGCGGCCTTCTCGGGAGAGAACGCCCCGCTCGCCACATCGAGAATCTTGCTCTTGGAGTACCAAAGGCAGCAGAGCTGGGCTGCCTTCTCCTCCAGCGTCATTCTTCCAAGGAGGTCGCGCACGCGCATCACCGTCGGCGCCTTGGCGTCGCGATAAAGCGGTGTTGCGGCCAGGGCCGCCGGCGCGGCCAAAAGGCTAGCCGCGGTTCCGAGCAAGGCGCGCCTGGAAAGATGCATCACGTTAAGCTTCCTGGTTGTTTGCCGAGCGACGCGGCCGTGCCGTCGAGCGGACCCAGGGCGACAACCCTGGGCCCGACGAGGACTCTTTAGAAATTGATCGTCGCCGACAGGCCAAACTCCCGCGGCGAACTGACATTGACGAGTCGATAGCCGGAGTTGAACGGAGCGCCCGTTCCGCCGGCCGTCGACGTGGTGGCGGTCTGCGCTTCACCCTGGGTGATGAAGGTGACCCGCCGCTGGTTGAACACGTCCTTGGCGAAGGCGGTGATCTCCCAACGCCCTTCCGGCCCGCGCACGCCCGCATAGAGATTGAGCAGTTCGCGGCTCTGATAGTTGTAGCTGGCCTGCACCGAGTTGAACCCGGGGCGGTAGCTGAACAGGCCGCGAACGAACGGCTCCAGATTGCCCCACGAGAAAGCATACTCCGAGTTCGCCGTCAGACTGAACTTGGGAACCTCGGCGATCCGATCGTTGGTCGCACAAAGGCTCACAGGGCGCAGCGGCTGGCCGGCGGGCGTGAAGACTCTCGGCGTTCCGACGGAATCGGGTTTGCCGTCGCCGTTGAAGTCGTTGCACGGCCCCATGGCGTTCTTGTACTTGGCGTCGACGTAGGCCGCGCTCGTCGAGAACGACCAGCCGCGAGCCAGGCGACCCTGCAACTGAGCCTCGACGCCGTTCACCTCAGCGTCGCCGTTGAAGTTGAAGTCGAACTGGGCGTCCGCCACCCCGTCTTGCTTTCCGGTGGCGCGGTCAGCATCGAAGTAGATGCCGGTCGTGCGCCCAAGGAACCCATCGAACTTCTGATGGAACACGTCGGCGTTGAAGGTCAGCCGGCGGTCGAACATTTGGGTTTTGATGCCAAGCTCGATCGCGT
>NZ_LMDF01000011.1 GCF_001425745.1 Caulobacter sp. Root343
CTGGATCTGCCGTTCCGAGACCGGATCCTGGGCGCTGGTGGCTTCGTCGAGCAACAGGATCGGCGCGTCGCGCAGCAGCGCCCGGGCGATGGCGATGCGCTGACGCTGTCCGCCCGACAGCCGCAGGCCGTTCTCGCCCACGCGCGTTCGCAAACCCAAGGGCGTCTGGGCCAGGAAATCCTGAACGCCGGCGGCCAGGGCGGCGGCTTCGACCTCGGCGTCCGTGGCGTCCAGCCGTCCATGGCGGAYATTGCCCGCGATGGTGTCGTCCAACAGCGTGATCTCCTGGCTGACCAGGGCGATGTTGTCGCGTAGCGCGCCAGGATCGGCGGTCCGTAGATCGACCCCGTTGACCAGCACCCGGCCCTGGTCCGGGTCGTAGAAGCGGGCGATCAGATTGAAGATCGTGCTCTTGCCCGCGCCGGTCGCCCCCACCAGGGCCGTGACCTGCCCAGCCGGAGCCACGAAGCTCACCCCTTCCAGGGCCGTTTCGCCGTCAGCGCCATACTGGAACCGCACGTCCTCGAACTGCACCGCGCCCGAAACCCGCGGCACCGCCGTCGCCGAAGCCGAAACCCGCACCGACGGCTCGCGATCCATCAGCTCAAACACACGCTCCGCCGCCGCAAGACCCGTCTGGAGGTCGACATTGACCCGGGCCAACGAACGCAGCGGCTGATAGGCGCCATAGACGGCGCCCACGAAAACCAGGAAGTTTCCCGGGGTCATCGCCTGTCCGACCACCAGGCCGCCGCCGTAGATGATCATGGCGGCGATCGCCAGGCCGCCCAGACCGTCGAAGACGGGAAGGATCGCCGCCTGGACCTTGGTGGTGGTGATCAACAGGTCCGCCGCCCCGTTGGCCTGCTGACGAACCTTCGCCTCCACCACCGATTCCAGCCGATAGGCGTGGATCAGCCGCGCGCATTCGAAGGCCTGGGTGAGACTCGCGCTCAGACCGCCGATCGTCTCCTGGGCCCTCAACGAGACTTCGCGCAGCCGCCGCCCTAGATAGAGCATGGGAAAGATCGACAGCGGTGCGGCCACGATGCTGAACAGCGCCATCTTCCAGTCGGTATAGAACATCAGGCCGATCATGCTGCTGATCGTCATGCAGTCCTTGCCGATCCGCAGAAAGAAGTTGCAGACGGTCACGCGCAACAGATTGGCGTCGTAGGTGAAGACGCCGACCAGGGCGCCGGACGGTTGAGCCTGAAGGGCGGCGAGATCCTGGCGCAACAACCGCGCCCAGAGGCGCTTTTGCAGGTCAAGAACGATGCTCTGACCCAGCATCGTCAACAAACCGCCCTGGACATAGCTTGCCGCGCTGCGCACGACGAAGACGGCCACCACGGCCGCGCCAATCAGCCAGAGCAGGCTCGCGTCCCTCGCGATGAACACGCGATCGACAAGTGGCCCCATCAAGTAGGTGTAAGCCGAGGCCATACCGGCGATGAGCGCCATGCAGGCGAAAGACAGGATCAGCGGCCCCAGGTGAAGGCGCAGGGATTCATTATAGAGCCTGCGGATCAGCCGCCACGAATTGGTCCGTTCACGAGCAGGTCCCCAGGTCGGATCCAACGACATCATCGCGCCTTCTCAATTGAGGGGAGAAAGGGTCTTGGCGCGCCGCGCCAACGCTGGGCCATCGCCGCGTCCCCTGGGATTTTGCATGCCGCTGAGCTGTGCGTAGAGCCCGGCCTTGTCGAGGAGGTCCTGGTGGAAGCCGGACTCCACGATCCGYCCCCGGTCGAGGACGTGGATGTGATCGACGTCGCGGATGGTCGCCAGGCGGTGAGCGATGACGATGGTGGTGCGGCCGCGCGTCAACTGTTCGATGGCNCCCCGGTCGAGGACGTGGATGTGATCGACGTCGCGGATGGTCGCCAGGCGGTGAGCGATGACGATGGTGGTGCGGCCGCGCGTCAACTGTTCGATGGCGTGCTGGATCTGCCGTTCCGAGACCGGATCCTGGGCGCTGGTGGCTTCGTCGAGCAACAGGATCGGCGCGTCGCGCAGCAGCGCCCGGGCGATGGCGATGCGTTGACGCTGTCCGCCCGACAGCCGCAGGCCGTTCTCGCCCACGCGCGTTCGCAAACCCAAGGGCGTCTGGGCCAGGAAATCCTGAACGCCGGCGGCCAGGGCGGCGGCTTCGACCTCGGCGTCCGTGGCGTCCAGCCGTCCATGGCGGAYATTGCCCGCGATGGTGTCGTCCAACAGCGTGATCTCCTGGCTGACCAGGGCGATGTTGTCGCGTAGCGCGCCAGGATCGGCGGTCCGTAGATCGACCCCGTTGACCAGCACCCGGCCCTGGTCCGGATCGTAGAAGCGGGCGATCAGATTGAAGATCGTGCTCTTGCCCGCGCCGGTCGCCCCCACCAGCGCCGTGACCTGCCCAGCCGGAGCCACGAAGCTCACCCCTTCCAGGGCCGTTTCGCCGTCAGCGCCATACTGGAACCGCACGTCCTCGAACTGCACCGCGCCCGAAACCCGCGGCACCGCCGTCGCCGAAGCCGAAACCCGCACCGACGGCTCGCGATCCATCAGCTCAAACACACGCTCCGCCGCCGCAAGACCCGTCTGGAGGTCGACATTGACCCGGGCCAACGAACGCAGCGGCTGATAGGCGCCATAGACGGCGCCCACGAAAACCAGNCCCGCGGCACCGCCGTCGCCGAAGCCGAAACCCGCACCGACGGCTCGCGATCCATCAGCTCAAACACACGCTCCGCCGCCGCAAGACCCGTCTGGAGGGTGCTGTTGACCTTGGAAAGCGAAGGGATCGGCGCATAGGCGCCCACGACCGCGCCGACAAAAACAAACAAGTTCCCTGGCGTGATGGCGCCGGCGATCACCTGCCAGCCGCCGAAAAGGATGACGATGCCGATCGCGATCCCGCCCAAGCCGTCGACGATCGGCAGAATGGCGCCGCCGATCCATGCCCCGCGGATCACCAGCCGGGCGACCCGGGACATCTGTTTTGAGCCCTCGGCCTGCAACATGGGCTCGAGGCCGTAGGCCTTGACCGTGCGCGCGCCCTGGAAGGCCGTCGTGAGCGACTGCGAGAGCGCTCCGACCTCGGCTTGGGTGCGCAGCGAAATGTTTCGCATGCTGCGACCGATGTATTTCATCGGCAGGATCGACAGCACCGGTAGCACCAGGCACACCAACGCCAGCTTCCAGTTCGTGTAGACCATCAGCCCAATCATCGTGAGGATGGTCAGGGTGTCCTTGCCGGCGATCAGGAAGACGTCGCAGACGGCCAGGCGCATCATGTTGACGTCATAGACGAACGTGGCCGCTAGCGCCCCGAAGGGCTGGCCCTCCCCCGGGTCGACGCCATGGCGCAGCAATTTATGGAAGAGGCGGTCCTGGGTTTCGGCGACGATCTTCTGGCCGACCATGACCAGCAGCACTTCCTGCAGGTAGCGCGCCAAACTGCGCACGGCGAAGATCGCCAAGACGCCGCCGGCCATGAGCCAGAGCAGCGTCCCATCGCGAGCGATGAACACCTTGTCGATCAGGGGACCCATCAAATAGGTCTGGGTTGAACTGGCGATGGCGACCGCGACCATGCAGAGCAGCGCCAGGATCAGAGGCCGCCAATGCCGGCTCATCGATTCTCGATAGAGGCGAGCGAAAAGACGCCACGAACGACGGCCGTCCAGCGACGTCTGGTCGGATTCCTGATGCATGTTCGCTTCCCCCGAAGCCAACCATAACCGGCGAAATAGGGAACGCAAGCTTAGCGACCGTTGCCCGAACCATTCAACCGAAAGTGAGGATGCTTGCCTGCGTGACGGACTCTTTAGAGCCGCCCGCGCCCACGCCCTAGACGAGCGTCAGCCAGTCACGCTACCCAAGCGTAAGCGGAACTGCCAGAAATGAGATTGCCGGTGCCCGCATGTCGAGGACCGTGTGACAGGGGATCCAATGAGAGACGGTGGAGACGACCATGAGGCCGCTCGGCAGTTCGAAGCCGAGACGCCGAGCGTGTCCGTCTACGACCTCTTCCAGACCCAGGCACGCTCGACGCCGAATGCGATCGCGGTGATATGGGACGAGCGCGCCTACACCTACGTTCAGTTGGACGAGGCGGTATCCGACCTGGCGCGGCGCCTTGCGACCGCCGGTGTCGCGCCCGCGGATCGTGTGGCCCTGTATATCCCCAGGTCGCTGGACATGCTGGTGGCGTGCCTGGCGGTGTGGAAGATCGGCGCGACCTATGTGCCGCTCGACCTGGCGAGCCCGGTGGCGCGGGTCCAGATGGCGCTAGACCAGTGCCGTCCCGCGGCGATCCTCTACGCCAGCGCGCTGCGAAGGCTGCCTAACCTTGCGACCCCGGCCGGGCGCATCGATGTGTCTCGCCCTGCGCGAGAGGGCGATGCATGCGTCAAGACTACGTCCACGGAGCCGGGCGCGGCCTACATCATCTTCACATCGGGTTCGAGCGGAGCGCCCAAGGGCGTCATCGTCGATCACGCCGCGTTGTGCAGCCTGCTGCGAAGCGTCCGCGACACGATCGGCTTCTCCGCGAGCGATGTCTTCGCCGCCACCTCGAGCCTGAGCTTCGACATCTCCGCGCTCGAGCTGTTCCTTCCGCTGATTTCCGGCGGAACGGCGTATCTCCTGGATGAGGGCGTGACGCGGGACGCCGTTCGCCTGTGCGAGGCGCTCGACGCTCGACCCGCCACCGTGGTGCAAGGAACGCCGTCGATGTGGCGAGCGCTCCTCCAGACGCGATGGCGCGGCCAGCACGTCCAGGCCATCGCTGGCGGCGAGGTGCTCGACCCGGACCTGGCCAGGGGGCTGAGCATGCGGGTCGCGACGGTCTGGAACGCCTATGGCCCAACCGAGGCGACGATCTGGGCCACCATGCACAGGGTGACGCGGCAGGATTTCGAAGCGGCCGCGATCCCGATCGGCGTCCCGCTCAGCAACACCGTGACGCACGTCGTGGATAGTTTCGGCGCGCCCGCCGCTGCCGACACTCCGGGCGAGATCCTGATCGGCGGACAAGGACTGGCTCGCGGCTATCTGGACAGGCCCGACCTCGACGCCGACAGGTTTCAATCCTACCCCGGCTTGGGCGAGCGTCTCTATCGCACCGGCGACATCGGCTACCGCCGGACCGACGGAGCGCTGGTCTTCCTGCGCCGCGCTGACGCGCAGATCAAGTTTCGCGGCGTACGCATCGAACCGGGGGAGATTGAAGCGCGTCTACTGGCGACGCGCGGCGTAAGCCAAGCGGCCGTGGCCGTGCGGGTGGACGATCAGGACCGGAAGAGTCTGGCGGCGTTTCTGGTCGCGCAATGTGTCGCCGATGCGCCCACCGACGCCGAGCTCCGCGCGCATCTGGGCGATTGGTTTCCCGAATCCATGATCCCCTCGGTCTTCGTTTGGATGAAGACCTTGCCGCTCACGACAAGCGGCAAGGTCGATCGCTCGGCGCTATCCGCGCTGGCTCCGGCGCCGCGCTCCCCGACGACCAGCGTGGAGCGAAGCGCGCGGCTGGCGGAGACGATCGCGGAGATGTGGGGTCAGGTGCTGGGACGCGAGCCTCTCGGGCTCGACGAGGATTTCTTCGGCGCGGGCGGCGACTCCCTGGCGGCCCTGAACGCCGTATTCCTGGTCGCGTCCTCCGTGGAGCGCGATCTCAACGTTACCGGCCTTATCGAGCATCCGACTCCCTCGAGCTTCTCGGCCTATCTCGCCGCGACGGCGGCGGCGACGGAACGGGATCGCCCCGTCGTGGATGTGACGCTCGAAAGCGTGGCGCGGTGATAAACGCGATCCCCGAGGACGTTTCTGGCCTTCGCTTCGACATCGGCGCGCAGCATGGCCCGGTGCGCAGCTATCACCACGGCGCCTGGCAGGGTCTGGTGACAGGCGGTGCGAAATCCGACACCAGCAACGGCACGAATGACCTGATCTTCATCGAGCATCTCGATCCGGCCGCCGCTCTCGCGGCGTTCGAAGGGATCGCGAACCGACACCCGTTCATCATGGGCCGAATCGAGGAACGCGAAGGCGCGCCATGGCTCGTGCCTGGCGAAGCTAGCGGCTTGTCGATCAAGACATTGGATTTACGCGACTTTCCACCCCATGCCCGCGAACAGGCGGGACGGGAGGCGATCGGCGCCTTGGTTTGGGAGGCGATCGACGTTCACGCGGGTCCGCTCAGCCGCTTCTATGTCGTTCGGATCGATGAAACCCTGAGCGCGGTCGGCTTCGTCGTCCACCACTTCGTTTGCGACGACGCTTCGGTCGCCATCCTGAGGCGAGAATTCCTCGGCTTGTATGAAGCTGCCCGCGACGGGAAACCGCCTCCCGCATTTCCGAAGGGCGTCGCCTACGGCGATTACCTGCGTGCGATCGCCGACTGGATGTCGACACCCCAAGGCGCCTCGGCCCGGAAGGCCGCGTTCGCCCGCCTATCTGATCTTCCGGTGCTCACCTTTCCACGCTCGGAGATATCCGAGCCCGAGCACGTCACCTTTTCATCTCCCTCCTGGTCGGACCTCAGCCTGCTCGCTCGGCGCCTGAAAACCACGCCCTTCACGCTGTTCCTGTCGGTCCACAACCTGTGCCTTCTCGACTACGCCGGCGATGGCCGGGTGGCGACGCGTATCGTGACGACCGGCCGCGATAGCAGCGGCCTGCTCCATACGGTCGGCAATCTGGCCGACCGCTTCTACGTCATCAGCGATCTGCGCCAGGCTTCGACCTTCCACGACGTCTTCGAGGCGACCACCCGAGCGCTTACCGAGGCCCGCGCACACGCGTTCGTCCGCGACGAGTTCGTGCAGTACGACCTGTGGGAGGCCAGCCTTCCGCGGGACCTCCCGGCGCTCAACTTCATCGGCGGGCGTGGCGCGCCGGGCAGCGCGCGCTATCCAGGCCTCAAGGTTCCGCAGCCGACGCGCGCGGTGACAAGACCACGGGACTGCTACTATCTGGTGCTCCGGGTCGATGAGGATCGGCTATCGGCCTATGTCCGTTTTGGCGCCGGCCGCATTCCCGGCCTGTGCGCGCGGCTTGGCAAAGCGCTGTCGGCCGTTTGCGAAATGCCCGACGCCTCTATTCGCGTCCTCCGCAAGGCTATTGATCGCGGGGAGCAGTCTTGATCGAGCGAGCTTCGCGGCGACGTTTGATCCTTAGCGGCGGCGCCGTGCCGTCTTCGGTCGATATGGGCAACGAGTGATCATGGATATCACGGGCGCGGACAATCAGGTTCGGACCGGAGCGAACGTTCGGGTCGAAGGGGAGATCGTCGGCGACGACAACGTCGTCGAAATCGGCGACGCGCAGGAAGACAGCGCCCTGACCCTCAGCATCAGGGGCGACGGCAACCGCATCCGCATCGGAAACAGCGTCCAACTCAAGGGGCTCAGGATCCGGGTCGGCACCCACGTCGCCGCGGACGCGACAAGACTCACCATAGCGGACGGCTTCTCCGTCGAGTGGAATACGCAGTTCCTCCTTCCAAACTCCGGGAACACCCTGACCATTGGCGCGAACTGCATGTTTTCCAACAGCATCGTCATCCGGTGCGGCGAGTCTCCCCATCTTCTGTTCGATCTCGAAACCGGCCGATATCTCGACACTTCATCACGCACCGTCGTCGGCGATCACGTCTGGATGGGCGAAGGGGTTTACGTCACCAAGCGAGCCGAAATCGCCAGCGAGATCATTGTCGGCGCCTTCAGCGTGGTGACGGGCCAGTTCGCGGAGGAACACGTCGTCATCGCCGGCAACCCGGCTCGCGTGACACGCAAGGGCGTCCGTTGGATCCGCAATCCGTCGCTGCTGACGCCAGGCAGTCCCGAGCACGATAGCTATCACGCCCACATGCAGGGCTACGCCAAGATCAATGCCGTCGATCCGGCCTAGAGCATGGGCGCGGGAAGGGTGAAATGCTCGCCGCCGATCGTAGCGCTTTCAGGAGTTCCTTCCCCGCTCAGCGGCGCATAGAGCAGCGCCCGCCGCTCACCGTGGATCACTTCGCCAAGCCCGGCATCGGCGGCGACCGGCCGCCCGAAGGGGTAGACCACGCCCTTGGCGGCGGCGCACTCGATCCAGACGCCGGGCTGGCCCGTTTCCGGGCGCCTGACGTAGAGGACGGCCGATCCCGCGCGATAGCCCACGCCATCGATCTCGAAGCCGGCGGGCAGCAGAGACCAAGTGCGGCGTGAGAGCGCGATCATGCGATCGATGAACTCGGTGGTGACCGCCTCGCCCTCCTGACCGGCCGCGACGACGTCTCTCGCGACCGTCTCAACGGCCTCCGTCAACGCGACGTAGTACAGGCTCGGGCGCGGCGCCAACCAGCGGCGGAGGTTGGCCAGGCTGACCATCTGTGTCTCCGACACCGCATTATGCTCGCTGATCGCCTGGACGATCGACCGGGCGACTTCAGCCAGCGCCGAAGGCTCGGCCAGGTCGTGGAGCAGGAAATCGTGGAGGCAGAGCGAAGCCTCGGCCTCCGGACTATTGGCCCGCATGACGTGACGCTGCTGCAGGTCGTAGAAGCGTCTCAACAGCGGCGTCAGCCGATCGCGCAGGTCGGCGTGCGCGACTTCGTCGAGGCCCAGCCCCCCAAGCAACGTCCGAATGAAGGCGCGTTCGACGCCGGCCTCCACGGCCTGGATCAGGGCTTCCTCGCCGCGTCCGGCGTCCACGCCAGCGTGGGCGTACTTGCGGGCATAATAGTAGATCGAGCGGACCGCAGTCGCGAGGTGGGGCATATCCTCGCCCAGCCGCTCCCCCGGGATCCCCGTCAGCTTCCGCCAATTGGGCACGGCTCGAAAAATGCCGAAATCGGCCAACTCGCCCGCGATGGTCGTGTTGGCCGACATGAACCGCCCGGACCAGAGTTTATTGGCGCGAGCCGCGCCCAGTTGGTCAGCGAAGCGTAGGAACATCTCGTCCACGGCGGCGAACAACTCGGCGGATCCTCCCGCGATCCCGAGAGCGGCCTCAAAGGCCTCTCGCGTGCGCTCGGCGTCGAGGAACTGGTCGGAGGTGCGTGTTCCGGCCGATCCAAAATAGATGCTGCGTTCAAAGTGAGCCGGACGCACGAAGTTCGGCCGGACAATCAGGGCGCGCCGCCGAAAGAGATCAGGCTTCGGGTCAGCGGGATCCTCAACGGTTTCGCCGACGTCGATGATGGCGATGCTGGGAGCCCCTCCCCAAGGCAGCTCCGCTCGCGCGATTTCCGAGCAGATCGCTTCACGGAGCGCCTCGGGCAGCCAAAGCCAGCCGTGTCGGTGGTCCCAATCGACGTCAGCCGATGCGAGCGGGGTCCGCCCCACCCCCTTGATGTTGAACGCGCCGCGGACGGCGCAACGTCCGCTGCCTCCCTGGGCGCCCCCGGTCGATCCGCCGTAGCGATCGGCCCAAAGAACGGCGTGTTCGCGACTGTCGTTTCCCAAGGGGGGGTCACCCGCCAGAGCCTCGACCGCGAAGGCGTCAAGAAGGCGGTGTCGAACGGCTTCGGCCGTCGCCCGGCAACTCAAATCGACGCCCTGTTGCGCGAACCAGCGCGCGTTGATCCAGAGCACGCGCGCGCTGGCCAACGGCCGTGCTGAGAGCGGCGCGAAGAGGCTGGAGCCGAGGTCGTGAAGCGTCAACGACGAGAAGCCGCCCTCCAGCGCGGAGGTGTCCAGCCAGTCGTCGACGCAACGATCCACCCGCGATTCCCCCGCCCGTTTTGGCGGCCCGGCCGCACCGCCAAACCGCTTTTCTCCTTTCTATAGGCTTGCAGCCTTCGCGCAATGTGGGATTGTGCTCTAGGGCGTGGGACGCATTTGGCGAGTCTCGCGAGGGGGGATAATCAGTATGCTTGTGGAAAGCAGCGACGGTTCGGATCTTTGGCGGTTCGCGCAGTTGGACCGAAGCTTCGTCTTCGTGGGACTATCCAACTGCAAGGCCTGTACGGCCATGAAGGAAGCGCTCGCCATCACCTTCAAGGAGCGTTCCGAGCCCGATCTGCTGATGTTTCATCTCGCTGATCCCGACGAAGACACGAGCGCCTTCCTGAATGAGTACCTTGCCGGCAAATTCCCCCAGCTCCTTTACTTCGTCGGAGGCGAGCGAAAGCGCCGATGGATCGGGTTCTTTGGCCGTGAAGACTTCGACACCAAAGTACGAAGCCTGACCGAAATCATCGACAGCTGTGACGCCTAAGGCGCGCAGATCTGTTCTATCGCCGCTTTTATGGGGGGTTTTCTTGGAAGAAATCTTGGACGATGAGGCGCCGAAGGGCGCCTTCCTGAAGACGGCGGCGAAGGTCGCCAAGAGCGGCTTCGCGCTGCTCGCCAAACCGGCCTTTCAAGCAAGGCTGGAGGCCTGCGGGACCTGCGCTCTGTCGATAAAGAAGGACAACACCATCACCTGCAGTTCCTGCGGGTGCGACATGGGCATCAAGGCGCGCTTCTCCGCGACCGAGTGTCCGATCAATCCTGACTGGTAGCCGCGAGGCGGCGAGCGCCCCGTGGGAGGCCAGAGGGTTAGGCCCGCCGCATCGACATGTCAGGGGGATCGAGGATTTCGCCGCGCCGACGCATGAATGTCATCAGTCGAGCGGCCTCCTGCTCGGTCCGCCGAATGCCGCAGGCCTTCTCGAAACCTCGCAGTTCGCGCGTTCGTAGCCTGCGCGCCAGAGCCCTCGTGGCCCCTGGCAGGGCCACGAAATCCATGATCACCAGGTTCAGGCCCTCGTTCCACTCGCTCCGATGCAGCAGCCGCATCGGGTCGGTGAGCAGTTCGTGCAAGACCGTGTCGGTGACAAAGGCCCACAGCGCGTAGCCTTGGACCGCGCCGCGCTGATCGCGGAGCACTACAGCCTGATCGACGTTCAGCGCAGGCAGCACTTGAGGCTCCAGGGCGCCGATCCGGAACGCCTTGCGCGGCGTGGCCAGGAGCACCTTCACGATCGCGCCCAATTGAACATCGACGCGCGCCACGGCCAACTCAGCGGAATCCGACATCGCCCCTCACGGACAGATTGTGGCGCGTGATCGCTGCGCATCTCAATGGCTTCGCCGCCGTCATGCCTTCCCCCGCCACGGTTCCGGGATGGCCATGTCCCGAGTCAGGTGCGCGCGGCGTAGATCGGCCAGCCGAGTGTCGACCACCTCGTTCCAGCCCGCGTCGTTCTCGTCGAAGAACTTCATCGCCTTGCACGCGCCCGCCACGGCTTCGTTGACCTCGGGCCGGCCGGTCTTCACCGCTCGAAAATAGCTGCGGCTCTGAAGACGATAGTGGTTGTTGACGAGCGAGAACCGCGTCAGGTCGCGTTCCCGCAGGTTCAAGAACAGCTCGTCTCCATGCCTGTCGCCAGACGACAGAACCTTGGGTCCGCGAGTGATGGGGTTGTGCTGGGAGATTTCCTGGATGCTCGCTGGTTTCGATATCGCCTTGAGAAAGGCTCGACTGACCCCGGCGCGCCCACGCCGCGTGAACCCGTCGACGACGCTCGGCGGCTGGTCCAGGTGGCCGTTGGAGCCAAAGCTCAACCACGGGCATAGAACCGCGTCGTAGGCCGAACAGCGCGCCAGGACATCGCCGATCGCACCTCCCGCCGGCGGATAGATGAATTCATCGAGGTCGAAGACCCCTATCCATCGCGTTTCGCGCGCCAGAAGGGGCAACAAGGCGGCATAGGCCCCGTTCTGCCGTCCCTCCTCGTCGCAATCGAACAGATCCACCAAGCCCGCGGTCTGGTACGGCGCCAGCACGCTCTCGAAGTGGTCGTCGCTGCGGTTGTTGATCAGATAGAAGTGCTCGACGCCAAACTGGACATAGTGGTCAAGCCATTCGGCCAGCACATGGGCCTCGTTCCGAAATATGGCCATGACCGCGAGATCGTAATCTCCGCGCGCGCGCCGCGAGCCGCGTTGTCTGAGAAGCTCCATGCCCGCCCGATATGCCCCCAGCCAGCTTGAGACCTCAGCGACACTCGCCGCCAGGCCCTGCCCGCCCGCTCAACTTCACCGACTCCGTTCACCCTCGTCAATATGAGGTTGCGCCAAGGGCTCGCCACGCATGGTCTCGTAGTCGCGCCGGCAGAGAACACCTATTCCGTGCGTAGAACGCGATCGCTAGCCTTAACGTGCGCGAACATGATTGACCTGCAACCTAAGATATTGCCGTATGACTGAAACCGAGGCTTCGCGGGGCGATAGGCGTCCCCGAGTCGATCCCTTCTCGTCCGGATCAATTGAACATGCGCCGCGCCCTAGCCTTCGCCTTCCTCTTCTCCGCCGCCGTCGCCGCGCCCGACTTGGCTTGCGCCTGGGGACGGACCGGGCACGCCGCGGTCGCGCAGATTGCTTTGACCTATCTAAATCCCAAGGCCGCGGCCGCCGTCGATGCGCTGCTGGCCGTCGACGATGATGACCTGACGGCCAAGGATTTCATCGCGCGCGCCTCATGGGCCGACGCCTTGGTGAGCGCCCGCCCCGAGACCGCGCAGTGGCATTTCGTCGACATCCAGCTGGATGATCCGGATGTGGACGCGGCATGCGGCGGCCAGATGCCGGTCGCGGACGCGCCTAAACAGAATTGCCTGGTGCGCCGCCTGGAAACGTTCGAGCGCGAACTGGCCGACCCCGGCACGACCCCAGCCGCGCGCTTGGTCGCGTTCAAGTTCGTGTTGCACCTGATCGGAGACCTGCATCAGCCGCTGCACACAGCCGACAACCAGGATCTCAGCGGGAGCTGCGTGCGCGTGGCCTATGGGCGCGCCGGGACTGTCGACCTGCTGAAGTACTGGGACACCATCGCGGTCGAGACGATCGAACCGGACGCCGCGAAATTGGCGAGCCGCCTGTCCGCCGAGATCACGCCAGCCGACCGCGCGGCCTGGGAGTCGGGTCATCTCGAGGAGTGGGCGCTGGAAAGCTTCGACGTCGCCAGGACGACCGCCTACGCGATCGGTTCCGAGCAAGCTTGTGCTTCCGACTCCGCCCCGGTGTTCTTGCCAAAAGGCTATGACGCGGCGGCCCGAGCGGCGACCGCGCTTCAATTGAAGCGGGCTGGCGTGCGCCTGGCGTTCACATTGAACCGCATCCTGGGCTCGACGGCGCCTTCGGCGACCAAGGACATCTTGTGAGCTTGGCGACGGTGGATCTCGTTCGTTCCTATTGAGAGCGCTGATCCGGCTGTCGATAGCGAGGCGCCTGTCGATCCGACGCGATGGGCGCTATGGGCGCCCCCGTTCGCGCTTTCCCCAGCCTCGGCGCCGACGCAACGGCGCGCCCAACCATCATGTCCGAGCTATTTATCCGGCGGATAACGTGCGACGCCGGGCTGAACACAAGGAACAAACCGTCCAGGGTAATGGGCTTAAATTCCGAAAGATCGCCGGGACGAGCGATGGGTACGCTCTAAACGATTAGATCATAACCCATCCCAGCGATGGCGACATCATCATGGCCATGTCAATACTGGCCAGCACCAAAAACGCCGCCGATACAATAATTATCTTGAACAACGCTCAAGAATAAGCGCAGCAAGTTATTCTTAATTATCCTCACCTCCGCTCGAAATTCGATTTCAATACTGAATTTTGAATGGCGATGGCGTGTATAGTATCAGGTGAATGAACACCCCTGATCTGCGATGCAGTCAATTTGACATGCATCCTCTGTCGCCGGGTGGAGTATGATGCACCCGAGCTGACAAGCTATGATCTGCATAGCTTCCCAGGCGTTGCAGTCTCCGGCGCCTGTAACGCCAGCCAATTCAGCATCGCTAAGCTCTCTCATGATTTAACCCCAAGTTGCGCTTTCTAACCCAGCCACCTCAGCAACTCCCCTTAATGTTGTCAACAACATATCGATCAACCTCAGGGACTCGCTCAATTGCCATGGCGCCGAGCGTCCAATGCGCTGGGAGCGTTCCAGCGACAGCGAGATAACATAGCAACAATAGAGATCTGGAGTATTTGAGCTTAATCTGACGGGCTCGGGGTATACACAACACCCCAAACAATTTAGCCAACACGTCCAATTTTTTGCCTGACGAAAATACGCCAGCGCAGAGATAACCACATTGATCAGGTTAGCGTTACCTGACGCTTTCCAAGGCGATCGCCAAGGAAACTATTCCCATGCTCTGGCGTGAAACAAGCCCGGCAACGGCAGCACCTTAATCGTAATGAATTTCCGAATATGTATTTTTGGATAATAGGCTGGAAATCGAAGGCGCGTGACCACTAAGCGGCCCGCGACTTACAGCATCGCAAGGCAGATACGTATTTTGAGTATCGCCCAGCGCCTTCACTTCCTATGCATAGTTACGAACGCTTAGCGCTAATAAACGCTAACCGCCCTTTATCTTACCAGTCGCAGTCGGCGTTCTCATGGCAGTCGTCTCTGCACTCTTCGAGGAACCCCGGCGCAGGGTGGAGAACCTCGCACTTGACCTCACAGGCGCCGATCAGAAAGTATTCCCAATTGGTGCACGCGCCGGCGCCCGACACGCCAGCCAACTCAGCATCGCTAATTTCTCGCATGATTTTTAACCCCCGGTTGCGTTTCCAACCTGGACACTTCACCGACTCGCCGCAACGTTGTCAAGAACCGGCCATTCAACGTAAAAGCATCCCGCCGTCCGATGCGCGGCGCCTACACCTCACACTTCGATGTGTTTAGCGTCGAGCGAGCCGGCAAGGCCGCCAATGCGGTACTGGCGGAAAAGCGAAAACGATGTTGAAGCATTCGACATCACCATCATAGATAGATAAACATACTTCTATTTATACTTCTAAGGCATATCATGAGTAGTCTTTTCAGACCTGAATCCATGGAATCTAGACGCCGAAAATTTTACGGCAGCGTCCGACTATGGCAGTCAAATACCTACAGGATCTATCTCTGCGCCGCGATCGGCGCGATCCCGGTCCTGCTGGCCTTAGCGTGGGCAACGCCCTACACCGAAAAAATTCCGCTCGACGAAGTGGCGCTGATTCCAGGCTCGCCCCCAGTCGCCAAGTCCGGCGGCGCCGGTCCGACTGAGGCGGCATGGCTGGTTCAGGCAAGGACCGCGTTCCCAGCCGCGCTGTCGGCGCAAAGCCAGATCCGCCTCCGTGTTAGAGGCGCCCAGTTCGCCGCCGAGCATTCCATCGCCACCACCGTGGTCGCGAGTGACGCCGCGCCCGCCGGATCGCCGGCCGGCCAGGGCGATACGCTGCGGGTCGCCTTGGCCCCCCGCCCCGATCAGGATCAGGAGGTCATGGAGGCGTTGCGCCATGGACGGAGGCTCGACGCGGCCATCGTCCTGCCGCCTTCCAACATCCTGCGCCTGCTTCTGGACTCCCGCATGAAACCCGCTCGACGATAGGACCAGGGCGCCTCAAGCGACACTTATGGTCGCCCCCGCCTCCTGGGTGGCGCCATCTTCCATTCGGATCAGGCGGTCCGCTCCCTCGGCCGCGCGCTCGCGGTGAGAGACGTGGATGCGCGTGATCCGCAAGTTCTTCAGCCCGCGCGCCAAGGCCGCTTCCGTGGCCGGATCAAGATTGGAAGTGCCCTCGTCCAGGAAGAGGATCTTCGGCGACCGGTAGAGCGCTCGAGCGATCAGCACACGCTGGATCTGCCCCGCGGACAAAGCCGCGCCCATGTCCCCCACCATGGTTTCGAGCTGCATCGGCATCGCCATGGCCTCTTCGTAGAAGCAAGCCGTCTTCAGAGCATCCTTCACCTTGTCCAGGACGATCTCGGAATCGAAGAAGGCGACGTTTTCGGCGATCGAGCCTTGGAAAAGTCGGTCGTCCTGAAGGACGACGCCGATCTGTTCGCGATAGTTGCGAAGCCCGAAGCCGGCCGCCGGGAGCCCGTCAATCTGAAACTGCCCCTCGGTCAGCGGGACCAATCCGGCGAGCGCCTTCAGAAGCGTGGTCTTGCCGCCTCCGGTGCGCCCGAGGATGGCGATGAATTCCCCGGGTTCGATATCCAGGGTCACGTTGTTGAACACGTACGGATCGTGAGACGAGAACCGGAAGGACGCATTCCGAAGTGTAACGCGCCCCATCAGCGGCCGTCCGCCTTCAGGCGAGTTCGCGATGGCGGCCGGATCCTCGTCTTCATGCACGATATCGGCCAGGCGCTCCAAGTGAAGGCCAAGGGTCTTCCACTCGAAGTGGACCGAAGCCAGACTGGAGACCGCCCCCGTGAATTGCATGGCGAAACTTTGAAACGCCAGGAGCATGCCGAGGGTGAGACGGCCTTGCGCGACGGCGTGCGCGCCAACCGACCAAACCAGCACGACTTGAAGGCCGTTGATCAACCTGAGGCCCGACCCGCCGAGCATGCTCATCCTGGCCACGGCCACGTTGGAATTCAGCCCGTGAATCTGCTGGTTCTGCCAGACGGCGACGCGTTCCTGCTCCCTATTGTACTGCTTGAAGGTGCGGGCGCCGCGGATCGTCTCCATCAACACCGTATGGGCTCGAGCGCCGTACGTGATGCTGTCATCCATGCGCTGGCGGAGCGCCGGAAAATAGGCCGAACGCAGCCCGAAAGCGGCGGCGAACAGCAACAGGACCAAGCCCGCGAGCGGCGCCGAATAGAGGAACATGAACACAAGGGACGCCAGTCCCATGGTGCTGCTCATCAGCAAGGTCGACGGCGAGTTCGTGATGAAGCGTTGAACGACGTCGAGCGATGAGAACCTCGCCAGTATGTCCCCCATATGCCGCTTCTCGAACCACGCCAGGGGTAGATTAAGCGCATGCCTCAAAAGGCCGGTCTTCATTTGGAGCGACAATTGCGTGCCCAAATGCAGGCCGATCATGCCTTGCAGGAATGAAACGCCGACCTGGATCAGCAAGACCGCGACCGCGCCTATCGAGAGCACGGTGATCAGATCGGCCTCTCCACGCATGATGGCCCGATCGGTCACGACCTGGGTGATGATCGGGCTGATCATGGCCAGCGCCTGGGTGAGGACCGCCAGCAAGCAGAGCTGCAGGAGGTAGCTCCGCAGGCCCACTACCGAGCCCCAAAGATCGCTCATGCGGACCCGGCGTATCTGGGCCGCTCCGCGAAGCGCCGCCGTACGCGTCAGCTCCATCGCGACGCCAGTGAACGACTCGCTTACCCGCGCATGCGAAAGCCGTCGCCGACCAGACGCGGGATCATAGATTTCCACGTAGCTTGCCGCGACGCGGGTCAACACCACGTAGTGGTTGAATTCCCAATGCAAAATGCACGGCGTGGCCAGCTTGGAAAGCTCATCGAGACTGAGCTGCAGGGGCCTGGCCGTGAAGCCCAGCTTCTCCGATATGCGCATCAAGCCCCCGAGGCTGGCGCCCCGCGTTGAGATGCTGGAACCGCGTCTCAGCTCCGACATGGAATAGTTCACGCCGTGGTAGGCGGCGATCATGCAGAGACAGGCCAGACCACATTCGGCGGCTTCGCTTTGGTTGACGAGCCGCAACCGCTTTGACGAGAACAGGCGCTCCCACAAGTTCTCCTGCTCGTCCCTCACATCGGCTCCGGGCAACGCAATCCCCCCAAGAAATCTTTACATGTGACGCCCGCCATCTTGGCGCGTGCAGGTCCCCATGCTCAACGCTAGAGACGCATCGGACAGGCGCTGTCAAGCTAAGGTGAGCCTGCCTGATCGAGCGCCGGAGGCTGCCCCCATCGGCCCATTCCGCTCGTGACAAGGACAACAACTCGGCATACCCCTACACGCACGGGTGGCACGGGGAAGCGTTGCGCGCAAAATGAGTAAAAGATTGATCGTCGGCGCCTTGATCGCCGGCCTGTTCGTCTGCGCCACAGGCTGCTCCGAGGGGAGAGGCGACAACGCCGGCAGATATCTCACGGCCGACGTGGAGACGGGCGACGTCGAGAGGACCGTGCTGAGCACCGGCACTCTGCAGCCTTTCGTCGTGGTCAATGTCGGCGCCCAGGCGACCGGCCAGATCCAGTCACTGGAGGTAAAGCTTGGCGATGTGGTGAAGCGCGGCCAACTCCTGGGGGTCATTGATCCCGCGATCCAACGGAATACCCTTCGCAACGCCGAGGCGGCCCTGGCGGTGCAGCAAGGACAGAACGCGCAGCAACAGGCGCAGCTGGAAAAGAGCCTGATCGACCTGAACCGGCAGAAGGCGCTCCTCGACAAGGGATACGCTTCGCCCGCGGCGTATGACCAGGCGGCGGCGCAGGTCGCCTTGGCGCGGGCCAGCGTCCGGACGACCTCCGCGCAGGTCACCCAGGCCCGCATTCTGGTCGAAAAGGCTCAGGTTGATCTGGGGCGGACGAACGTCATCGCGCCGATCGATGGCGTCGTGGCCTCGATCCTCGTCCGCGAAGGTCAGAGCGTGAACGCTGTCCAGATGTCACCGACCCTCTTGAGGCTGGCCAAGATGGACGTCATGACGGTGAAGGCGCAGATCTCGGAGGCGGACGTCGTCCGGGTTCACCCCGGTTCGGTCGCCTATTTCACGATCCTCGGCGATCCCTCCCGACGATATTACGGCAGGCTGCGCACCGTGGAGCCGGCCCCCGACAACGCCGACGACACCCTGACCGCGCCGGCCAGCGCGGCCGTCTACTACAACGCCCTCTTCGACGTGCCGAATGCCGATGGCCGTCTTCGCTCGTCCATGACGGCGCAGGTGAGCGTCGTCCTGGCGCAGGCCAAGGGCGTCCTCACCGCGCCATCGGGCGCACTTGGCAAGAGGGGCGCGGATGGTCGTTATCTCGTCAAGGTGCTCGGTCCGGACGGCAAGACGACGGACCGGCGGGTCAGAGTCGGCGTCTCCGACAGCGCGAACGCCGAAATCCTCGATGGATTGAAGCGCGGCGAAAATGTCGTTGTCGGCGACGCGTTGAACAGATCCGCCGCCCACGGCCGCAAGCCTGGCGAAAAATAGACCGATCGATGTCCGCCGATTCCCGCCCCCCTCTTCTGCAACTGACCGGCGTATGGCGCAGCTATCCCGCCGGTGACCAGCCCATCGACGCCCTCAAGGATGTCAGCCTGAGCATCGAGGCCGGCGAGATGGTGGCGATCATCGGCCAGTCAGGCTCGGGCAAGTCGACCCTGATGAACATCCTCGGCTGTCTCGACCGCCCGAGTCGCGGATCCTACAAGATCGCCGGACGCGCCGTGCTGGAGATGACTCCGGACGATCTGGCGGCTTTGCGCCGGCAGCATTTCGGATTCATTTTCCAGCGCTACCACCTGCTTCCAGATCTCGATGCGCAAGGCAATGTCGAGGCGCCGGCGATCTATGCCGGCGCGCCGGCGCGGTCTCGCCGCGACCGAGCCGTGGCGCTTCTGACCCGGCTTGGCCTCGCCGACCGGCTAAACCACCGCCCGTCACAACTTTCGGGGGGGCAGCAGCAGCGGGTCAGCGTGGCGCGCGCTCTCATGAACGGCGGCGAGGTCATTCTGGCCGACGAACCGACGGGCGCGCTCGACACGAAGAGCGGCGGCGAGATCATGAAGATCCTCCAGGAGCTGAATGCCGAGGGGCACACCATCATCCTCGTGACCCACGACCCCAAGGTCGCGGAGAACGCCCGCCGGATCATCGAGATCAGCGACGGAGAAATCCTGTCCGATCGGCGGAACGGCCCGGCGCACTCGGTCAAAAGGCCCGGCGAAACCCTGAAGTTCGCTGACAAGGAAAGATTGACCGCGTTGGTCGCCCGCCTCGGCGACGCCTTCCACATGGCGTTGCTGGCCATGAACGCTCACCGTCTGCGCACCGTTCTGACGATGCTCGGCGTCATCATCGGCATCGCATCGGTGGTCTCCATTCTCGCCATCGTCGGCGGGGCTCAGAAAAGCATCATGACGAGCGTCGGGTCGATGGGCTCGGACACCGTGAACATCCTGGCCGGCGCCAGCGCCGGCGATACGCGCGTCGCGCAAACCCGCGGCCTCCGGCCATCGGATCTTTCCGTGCTGGCGGGGCAGCCCTACATCGACAGCGTTAGCCCGACCATCGTTACGAGCCGCTTGGTCCGCGCCGGATCGGCGTCCGGAAACGGAACCATCAATGGGGTCGGAGAGCAGTATTTCCGCGTCCAGAACACCAAGCTCGCCCAAGGCCGGATGTTCGACGCCGCCGCCGTGACGGCCGCCGCGCAGGAAGCGGTCATTGACGACAAGGCGGCGAAGAAACTGTTCGAGAACCGCGATCCGCTTGGTCAGACTATTCTGCTGGGCAATGTGCCGCTGCGGGTGGTCGGGGTGACAGCCAAGGCCGAAGGCATGAACGTCATCTTCCAGGGCTCAAAGCTCCAGGTCTGGGCGCCCTACACGACCGTGATGGCCCGGATGGTGCGGCAGCCCGATGTCTCGCAGATTTCGGTGCGCCTCGCCGACGGGGTGTCCACCCCCGCCGCGGAGACGGCCATTACAAACGCCCTCATCACCGAACACGGCAAACAGGACTTCTTCCTCAGATCCAGCGACAGCATGCGCAAGCAACTCGGTCAGATCACCCTGATCTTTTCGCTCCTGCTGGGCTCGATAGGCGGCATTTCCCTCTTCGTGGGAGGGATCGGCGTGATGAACATCATGCTGGTTTCCGTCAGCGAGCGGACCCGAGAGATCGGGGTGCGGACAGCCGTCGGGGCGCGGCGGAGTGATATCATGAGCCAGTTCATGATCGAGGCGGTGCTTGTCTGCCTGATCGGCGGCGCGCTGGGTATCGGCCTTTCGTTCATGATTGCGGCGATCTTCAGCCTGTTGGTGAAGACGTTCCAGCTCGTCTACTCCGCTTGGTCCGTCCTGCTGGCGCTTGGGATATCGACGCTTGTCGGTCTCGTTTTCGGATGGCTGCCAGCCCGCAACGCGGCCGCGCTGGATCCGGTGGACGCACTGGCCCGAGAATGAATTGTCGCCGCCCGCCAGTGTCCAACGACAACAAATTCCCTGGCGGCCCGGAAGGGACTCGAACCCCTGACCTTCGCTTTAGGAAAGCGCTGCTCTATCCTGCTGAGCTACCGGGCCGCGTTTCGCGCGGGTTTGGGTCAATAGCGCAAGAAGGCGGGCGTGCGAACCCCGTTGACGACGCTCGGGGGCGAACACGATGCGGCATCTGAAATCCATCTATGTCCAGGTCCTGATCGCCATCGCCCTGGGGGTGCTGGTCGGGGCGCTGTGGCCCAAGATCGGGGTGGCGGTGAAGCCGCTCGGCGACGGCTTCATCAAGCTGATCAAGCTGGTGATCGCCCCGGTGATCTTCTGCACCGTGGCCGGCGGCATAGCCCGGATGGGCGACATCAAGGCGTTCGGCCGGGTAGGGATCAAGGCGCTGCTCTATTTCGAAGCGGTCTCGACCCTGGCCCTGATCCTGGGCCTGGTGGTGGGACGCACCCTGAAGCCGGGCGCGGGGTTCAATATCGATCCCAAGGCGCTCGACCCGTCGATCGCGGCCGGCTACCTGGCCAAGGCCCAGCACGGCGAGGGCCTGGTCGCCTATCTGCTGCACCTGATCCCCGACACCTTCTTCAGCGCCTTCGCCGAGGGCAACCTTCTGCAGGTGCTGGTCGTCGCCATCCTGACGGGCTTCGCCTGCACGCGGCTGGGCGACTTCGGCGACAAGGTCGCCAATGTGCTGGAGGACGCGGCCAAGCTGTTCTTTGGCGTCATCCATGTGGTGGTGCGACTGGCCCCGCTGGGCGCGTTCGGAGCCATGGGCTTCACGATCGGCAAGTACGGGATCGGGGCGCTGGTGCAGCTGGGGGCGCTGGTGGCGACCTTCTACGTCACCTCGCTGCTGTTCGTGCTGGTGGTGCTGGGCGCGATCGCCTGGGCCAGCGGCTTCTCGATCCTGCGCTTCCTGGCCTATATCCGCGAGGAGCTGCTGATCGTGCTGGGCACCAGCTCGTCGGAGTCGGTGCTGCCGCAGATGATGGAAAAGCTGGAGAACGCCGGCGCGCGGCGTTCGGTCGTGGGTCTGGTGATCCCGACCGGCTACAGCTTCAACCTGGACGGCACCAACATCTACATGACCTTGGCCACCCTGTTCCTGGCCCAGGCGACCAACACCCACATCTCGCTGGGGCAGGAACTGGCCTTGCTGGGCGTGGCCATGCTGACCTCGAAGGGCGCGAGCGGGGTCACCGGGGCGGGCTTCATCACCCTGGCCGCGACCCTGGCGGTGGTGCCGGACATCCCGATCGCGGCCCTGGCCGTGCTGGTCGGCGTCGACCGCTTCATGAGCGAGTGCCGGGCCCTGACCAACCTGGTCGGCAATGGCGTGGCCACCCTGGTGGTCGCGCGATGGGAAGGCGCTCTGGACCGAGATCGTTTGACGCGCGTCCTGCGCGGCGAAACCGCGCCGGTCGAACCGGCCGTCGCCTGATCCCGGGACGGGCGAGCGCGCATCCCGCCATGGCGGGCAAAGCTGTCCGGCGCCGTCCGCATGTTAGGGTTTCAAATACAACCGACGTGCGAAGTTGGAGCGATGTTGAGTCTAGCGCCTCGGGACGCCCCAAGGTCCGATAGCGATCGGGTGACAAGGATGAATCTCGCCGCATGAAGCCGCCCAGCAAGGTGATGATCGTCGAGGACGAGGCGCTGGTGGCCATGATGGTCGAGGACATGCTCGGCGACCTGGGATGCGAGGTCGCCGGCTCGTTCGGCGCGGTCGACGACGCCCTGGCCTGGCTGGACAGCGGCCAGCCCGCGCCCGACGGCGCGGTGCTGGACGTCAATATCGGCGGCGAGATGGTGTTTCCGGTCGCCGAGGCGCTGCGCGAGCAAGGTGTGCCGTTCGTCTTCGCCACCGGCTACGGCGACCTCCCCCGCCGAGGTTTCGAAAACGTCGAGGTGCTGGCCAAGCCGATCAATGTCGGGGCGTTGCGCCAGGCGATCGACAAGTTTCGAGCCGGATAGAACGGCCTCACCCTTCCTCGCGCAGGAAGTCGATGAAGGCCCGCAGCGGCGCCGGCGCGCGCCTCCGGCTGGGATAGTAGAGATAGAAGCCTCCGTAGTAGGGGCACCAGTCCTCCAACACGCGAACCAGCTTGCCGGCCGCGATCAGGTCGGCGACCTGATCCTCGAAGGCGAAGGCCACGCCGACGCCGTCCAGGGCGGCCTGGATCATCAGGCCCTGGTCGCCCAGGGTCAGGGGCCCGTCGACCTCGATGTTCAGCTCGACCCCGTCGCGCTCGAACTCCCAGTGATAAAATCGGCCGCTGGCGAAGCGGAAGCGGATGCACGGCAGGTCCTTCAGCTGCTCGGGCGCGGTCGGCTTGGGATGGCGCGCGAAGAAGGCCGGCGCGGCGACGATGGCGGTGCGCTGGCGCGGGCCGATCGGCACGGCGACCATGTCCTGGGCGATGGTTTCGCCGAAGCGCACGCCGGCGTCGCAGCCCTCGGCCACCATGTCGACCAGGGCGCCATCGACGATGATCTCGACCTTCACCCCGGGCTGGCGGGCCATGAAGCGGTTCACGGCCGGCAGCAGCACCAGCTCGGCGGCGCCGCGCGAGGCGTTGAAGCGCAGCGTTCCCATTGGCCGGTCGCGGAAATTGTTGAGATCGTCGAGGGCGTCGTCGATGTCGCGGAACGCCGGGGACACGCGGGCGAACAGCCGCTCGCCGGCCTCGGTCAGGGCGACGCTGCGGGTGGTGCGGTTGACCAGGCGCAGGTCCAGCCGCTCCTCGATCCCCCGCAGGGCGTGGCTGAGGGCTGACGGCGTGCAGCCCAGCTCGTCGGCGGCGCGGCGGAAGCTCTTGTGGCGGGCGATGGCCAGGAAGCTGGCCAGATCCGCGGGGGCGATGGGCCGCATTACTGAACCTTGCTCACTGAT
This sequence comes from Caulobacter sp. Root343, assembly GCF_001425745.1. GTDB lineage: Bacteria > Pseudomonadota > Alphaproteobacteria > Caulobacterales > Caulobacteraceae > Caulobacter. The sequence goes on from NZ_LMDF01000011.1 coordinate 23,795, forward strand.
GCACGAGAACCGCGATGATCGGCTCATCGACGATTCAGGTCCAGCCCGTCCTCCGTCGCCGCGCCTGTCCTACCGTCCGAACCGCAGGACCAGGATCTGGTTGATCTGGTTGGCGTCGTAATTGTCGTCCGAAGCCAGGACCAGCGCGCGGGCCCCGTCCTTCAGGCGCGGCCCCCAGGCCATGGCCTCCAGGTTGTCGATCCGGACGCCCAGGCGATCGAAGTTCAGCAACAACCGCTTCTCGACGGGCCGGACCGGGGTCTTCGCCAGGCTCTCGACCTTCGAAACATCCTGGGCCTTGGCAAGGTCGGCCAGGTACAGGCGGATGTGATAGCCGTAGCGCCCGTCCGCGCCCTTGGCCGCCGAGCGCTCCAGCACCAGCAGGCGATGGTCGTCCAGGGTCAGGATCTCGCTGACGCCATTGTCGTTCACGCCCACCGGCGAGGCGGCCTGCACCGGGTCCAGCGGATAGGCGTACTGCGCCAACAGCCGCCCCGAACGATCCAGGCGACTCAGGCGGGTCAAGCCGCCTTGGGCCACCGAAGGAACGGGACCGTCCTGCGCCAGCGGCCATTCCATCGACAGCCACATCGATCGTCCGTCAACGGACCACGACGCGCCCTCGGTGGTGGCGTTCTTGCGCGCACCGGTCTCGCCGCCCGCATGAAACGTCAGCATCTCGGGGACCACCATCCGACTGACCGGCGTCCCGTCGGACTTGATCCGCCGCACCGCCGGCGGGTAGCCGTGGTCGAAGTCGCCTTCGGTGGCCCAGATCAGGTCGTGGCTCAGCGGATCGAAGCGGATCGCCTCCCCGTCCGCCGCCTCGGTCCCGGCCTTGCGGTCCGGGAAGGTCGCGCCGTCCTCGCGGCGCAGCGGGATCATCTTCTCCAGCGTCGGCGCGCAGGGCTGGCCGGGACGCAGGTCGAGGCGGCCCAGGAAGACATGCGACGGTCCGTGCTCGGACTTGTCGTCGCTGATGAACGCCCAGAGCCCCGAACGTGGATCGTAGTCGATGCCGGAGATCCCGCCGTAGCCGCCGCCTTCGAAGACGATCCCCTTGGGCGTCTCGCAGGCCTTGATCAGCGACAGCCGGTCTTTCGCCGCCGCCGGCGTCACTGCGAGCAGCGCGGCGAGGACCAGCGCCTTCAAAGCCGCGACGCCGGCGCGAGAAGCGGACCGTCGTCCCAGCCGGCCATGGCGGAGGTGGCCTCGGCGCGTTCGATGGCCACGGTCAGCTTGCGGCGAAACTCGGCGGGATCGATCGTGAAGGGCTGGCTCTGGGCCTCGATCGTATGCAGGCGCGGGCGACCGTCGGACGGCAGGATGTAGCCGACGTCGTGGCGACGGAAATTGCCGATCCGCGACTGCACCTCGACCAGCCAGTTCAGCGCCACCACTTGGCAGCCCGGCGGCGACAGGAGCGTGTTGTGCAGGCCCGAGCCGAACTCGCCGGCCACCACGCGAGCGCGCGAGAAGATCCGGGCCTGCTCCGTCCACGAGAGGGTTTCGGGCCGCAGCACGGTCAGGCCCAGGTCGCGTGCTATGCCCTCGATCTCGGGTTCATTGACCATCTCGCGGAAGACCCCGGGCGCGCGAAGTCCCGCGCGGCTGACGAACACCTTGTCGAAACCGGCGCCGCGCGGCCAGGCCAGCGCCTGTTCCTCCAGCTTCCACCGGAGGAAGTCGTGGAAGATGTAATCCTTGTGCAGCATGTGCGGCAGCAGGGCCACGTCGACGTGGAGCGCCTCGCGGGCCGGGTCGTAGGTGACGATCTCGTGCCCCGGAAGCATCTCGCGGACAATCCGCGACACGTAGCCGGGGGCGCTGGCCGGCAGCACCACGGGGGCGGTGACCCCGCTCGCCGCCAAGGCCTGGATCAGGAACAGCTTGGGATACATCTCGGTCAGCCAGTGACCCCAGACGAAATTGAAATGGGTGATCACGAACGCCCGCTCGAGCCGGCGCTTGGCGGGCGCGGAGAACGCCCAGCGCTGGGGCGTGATGTCGTTGTCCCACCAGTGCTTGACGTAGCTGGGATAGGGACCGGCCGCATAGACGAGCTGGCCGTCCAAGGTCAGGTGCCCGCCCAGGCCGCCCACCCGCACGTCGCGCGCGACATAGAGATCGATGGCCGGCGTCGGCCAATCGTACCGGTGGTCGGCGTTCATCTGCTCGCCTTCGCACGGCCACGGCATCGGGCGCGCCAGGACATAGCCGCTGTCGCCCATCAGGCGCGCGCGGACGGCGCGGCCGCCGCCGGCCAAGGCCGTGGTCAGCGGAACGAGGTCGCACGCGGTGATGTCGACGGATTGGACCATCGCCCCTAGAGCCCCACGTCGAGGAAGCCGAGGAAGGCCGGCAGGTCCAGCCGCCAGCTAAACGCCGCGTCCGGACGACGCCAGTCCTCCAGCATCATCTCGACCTGACTGACCGGCGAGGGCGAGAAGAAGGCGCGCCAGTCCAGATCGGCGAACAGGGCGAGGTTGCGCGGCCATGCGGCGGTGAAGTGGGTCGGCTGCAATTCGACCACCTTGGTCCCTGGTCGGCAGAACAGGATATTGGCCAGGGCCGCGCCGGGGGCGGCGACAACGACGTCGGCCCCGTGGAACAACGCCACCTGCTCGCGGACCGATAGGGTGGCGGGCCTGACGATCGTGAAGCCGCGCGCCGCCAGGGCCGTCTCCAGGTCCAGCTCGTTGAGCAGCACACGGTCGACCGAGTCGCGGCGGCTGACATAGATGCGCCGCGGCCCGACCGCGGGATCGACGGCCGCCGCCGCCAAGATCCGCTCGCGGACGCGATCTAGCGGCGCGTTGGGCGCGTGCAGGAAGTGATCCAGGGTCGAGGCGTAGATCGCGTCCTCGATCCGCGCCAGCGGGGCTTCGATCACGCGGGGTTGGGGCGCCGAGCCCAGCAACAGGGCAAGGAGATCGCGATGCCAGGGCAGCAGGGGCGGCGCGATCGCCGGGAAGCGCTGGGTCGCGCCGGTCTCGATCGCCGCGACCAGAGCCGGCAGGCACTCGATCAGGAAGCAGCCATAGTTGTGCAGCCCTCCCCACGCCATGAAGACCGTGGCGCGCTCCAGCCGCGGGACCTTGCCCGGCGGGCGAAACACGGCTCGGTCCTCTTCGACGCGAACCCCCGGCAACAGGCCCAGCGAGGGCGTCAGATACAGAGCCTCCTGGACCGTTTTCTGGAACACCTGCCCCTGGTCGTTGAACACCGCGCCGAAGGCCGGGGCGTGCCAGACGCCCGTCACTCGGACGAGGTCGACGGGCGCGCGACGAACGCCGCCGGCTCCTGTGGCCCATGCTGGCGCATCGACACCGCCGACCCGGCCGGCCAGCCGCAGGCGCGTCTTTTCTTCCGCCTCCACGCTCTCGGACGTCAGCTCCGCGATAAGGCCCGGCGCGGCGGGAACGCCACCGTCCAGAACGTTGGCGACGCGGGGCAGAACCGCCGCCTCACTGACGATCGTCAGCGGCAGACCTGGGCCCCGCGGGCGCTCGGGAACCAGGGCCTTCAGTCGGCTCGTCGCGCCCTTGGCCACCCGGCGCGCGGCGCGTAGCACCCGTCTCACAGCTCGAAACTCGCCCGGTAGCCGGCGCGGGAGACGATGGCGGCGGTCAGCCGTTCGATCGCGTGGGCCGTCGTGCCGTCGACGCGGCCGAGCTCCGGCCCGAAACCAAGCTCGGCGTCGGTCAGGTCGGTCAGCGGAGCGAACGCTTCCGTCCGTCCCCAGAACATCGAGCCGGCCGCGAACGGCGTCTCGGGTCGCGGCTTCAGGCCCATGCGCGCGGAGAGCCGCTCGACGTCCGGACGGTTGTTGTCCATCACGTCGGGATCGCCCATCCGCATGCGGGCCTCCGACGAGGCCAGCAGGCCCAGTTTCGGATCCTGGGCGAAGGCGCGCAGGGCCAGGGCGGTCGCCTCGCCGCCCAGCAGGCCATCGACCAGCGCGGCCCGCCACTGGTCGCCCTTGGGCTGGTGTGGCGAGCGCTTGGAGTGAAGCTTGCAGAACACCGAATAGCCGAGCGCCCGGGCTCGGCGCAGGGTCTCGACGAACGGCCGGATGTCGCGGCCACGGTTCTCGGCGATGGCCAGGTGGGCGCGCGGGAAGGCCGCACGGACCTTGGCCAGGTCGGCCTCGCCCCAGGCTTCCGGCACGGTGATCATCAGGTCCAGCACGCCGGCCGTGGCGGCCAGGCGCTCGGCGAACCAGTCGATCAGTTCCGGATAGAACAGATGCAGCAGGGTCACCGCCTCGGCGCGCTTGACGAAGCCCCGCTGAGCTTCAGCGACCAATGGATGGTCGTCGGTCAGGCGCGGCAGGTAGGCGCCGAGCGCGGCGCGGGTGGCATGCAGATAGCCGTGGCCGAACCAGCGGTCAGGCTCCAGATAGGCCCCCTCGCCCCACTCGTTCCAGGCGTTGACGAAGGCCAGGCCCTGCCCTTTCGGGTGCTTGGTCTCCGCATGCTTCAAGGCGCCCGACAGCCAGCGCAGATAGCTCTCCGGGTCGGCGTTGTGGAAGGCGTGGCCGGCCCAGGGCTTGCGCGCCTGGTTGTCCCAGCCCGGCATCACGCCCGGCACGAAGGCGGCGTCGGCCTGTTCCAGTTCGTCCAGCTTGTGCTGCACGACCGTTGGATAGTCGTAGACCTTGCCGGTGAAGTTCGGATGCAGCGGCGTCACCGACTTGGTGATCTCGCCCTCGACGATGGCGTGCGGCGGGAAGTCGATGATCCCGTCGAAGCCATGGCCGGCGTGGTCCTGGAAGCCGAAGGCCGTGGTGCACAGCAGGTGCAGTTCGCCGATCCCCATCGCCCGCGCCCGCGACCGCCAGCGGTCGGTGGTGGCCTTGGAGTCCGGCAGGATCTCGGGGCGATACAGCACCAGAACCGGCTTGCCGCCGACCTTCAGGTAGCGAGGATCGCGGATGTAGCGGGCCATGTCCTCGAATACGGCCTCGTCGTCCTCGGGCGAGTGATCCTGGCCCATCAGGATGTCGCTCTCGTCGCCGTCCCAGCGCCGCGTCCAGTTCTCGTTGGCCCAGCAGAGAGCGAACGGCAGGTCCAGGGTCGAGTCGGCCAGGAACAACTCGATCGGCCGCTCCAGCAGCCGCTTTCCGGCGAACCAATAGTAGTGGAAGCAGAAGGCGTGGACACCAGCGCCCTTGGCCAGATCGATCTGCTGGGCGATCACCTCGCGCTGGCGCAGGTCGTAGAAGCCCAGGTCGGCCGGCAAGCGCGGCTGGTAGTGGCCCAGGAACTGCGGCTGGGCCTTGGAGACATTGGTCCACTCGGTGAAGCCCTTGCCCCACCAGGCGTCGTTCTCCGGGAACGGATGAAACTGCGGCAGGTAGAAGGCCACCACCTTCGGCGCGTCGGCCGGCAGGGCGATCGGCGCGGCGATCGGGGCGGCGTAGTGGGGGCTGCGCAGGTTCTTCGCGACCCGGATCGCGTGGGTGTAGGTCGCCCGCACCGGCCCCGAGTCGCCGCCGGCGGCGGGACGGCTCGCCCGCGCCCGGTCCAGCATCGCCCGCCCTCGCCGCCAGGCCGCGCCCGCCGGTTTGCGCAGGGGTCCCAGCAGCGGCTTGATCGCCTGGATCGCCGCGCCCTTCAGGCCACGCGGATCCTTGCCCAGATCGCCGACGCGCGAGACCTTGAAGTCAGCCACGACGAACGCGCAGGCGCCTTCCGACGGATCCAGCCGCACGCCGTTCAGCTGCCAGCTGCGGGCCGGCAGCGAGGCGAACCAGCCGTCGGGGCCAGCCTTCAGGCGGGTGTAGGAATCTTCCGAAAAGCCGTCGCCCCAGTCGGCGTAGAGCGCCGGACCGACCAACTGCCCTTCGACCGCCTCGAGCTTGACGTCGATCCGCACCGCCTTGGCCGCGCGCAGGGCGGCGCGCTCGGCGCGGGTCGCGGTCCAGACCATCTGAGGGTCGCCTCTGGCCGCCGCCAAGACGGTCCGCCCCTGGGCGTCGAGGCCCTGGACCGCGACGTCGCGGCCGGGCTTCAGGCCGCCGAACACCGGCTTGGGCGGCGGGCGGCTCATGCCTTGCCCGAAAGGCGGGCCAGCAGCCGCGCGAAGAAGCCCCGCGGCGCGTTGGGGTCGCGCTTGCGGATGACCACGGCCGCCTGCCAGAAGCGGGCCGGATCGTCGATGTAGCGCACCACCTCGCCGCCGTACGGCGCGGCTTGCTTGGCCACGAACTTGGCCGTCACGGCCGTTTCGCCATAGACGTCCGGTTCGCGATAGTCGCCGCCGCCCGATGGCAGATAGGCGATGCCTTCGCCCGCGAGGTCCGCGCGCAGTTGCGGGAGGCGGTCCTTATAGACGGATAGCGCCGCCATCCAGGCATTCGAGGAGTCGGCGTCCGTGGCTTCCAGCATGTCTAGGAAGCGTGGCGGCTCGACCGTGAACACTAGCTGGCCGCCAGGCGCCAGCACCCGCAGCAGCTCGGCCAGCCAGGCGCGGAACAGGTGCGGCGGCAGATGGGTGAAGACCGAATAGGCGGTGATCAGGCGGAACGACCCGTCGGCGAACGGCAGCGGCTGGCCGTTGGCGATGGTCTCGAACCGGCCGGGCAGGTTCGCGCCGGCGCAGAAGGCGACCATGTCGGGATCGATGTCGACCCCGACCATGTCCTCGGCCTTGAAGTCGCGCAAGAAGAAGCGCCCGATCCGCCCCCAGCCGCAGCCGAAGTCCAGATAGCCCCCGGCGCCGGACCGCTTGTAGGCGCGGTCGCCCATGCTCTCCTGCGCGAAGTCGTAGAATCGCCCGGCCTCCTCAAGGGCGTCCTCGTAGGCCGAGCCGACGAACTGCCTCTGGATCTCGGCCGACGGAAAGTCGGGGAACACCAAGCCATCCTGGGCGCGCTCGGCGACCGAGCGCTTCAGGCGCGCGATCCAGGCGCTTGGACCTTCGCCCCGGATGTCTTCGTGGGCGAGAAGGCGGGCGGAGACCGTCATGCGACCTGGGCTTCCCGGTAGGCCAGCCACTCTTCGGTCGGGCCGAGGAAGACGATGCGGCCGGCCTGCAGCTCACAGACGCGGTTGCAGACGCGACAGACAAGGTCGTGGTCATGCGTGGCCATGACCATGATCTTGGCGTCCTCGACCATGCGGTGCATGCGCTGAGCGGCCTTCTGCACGAAGGCGGCGTCGCCGGCGCTGAGCCACTCGTCCAGCACCAGGATATCGGCCTCGAACTCGGTGGCGACCGAGAACATCAGGCGCGCCAGCATGCCGGCCGAATAGGTGCGGACCGGCAGGTGCAGGAAGTCGCCCAGCCCCGAGAACTCGGCGATGGCGTCTACGCGACTGTCGATCACCTTGCGCGACAGGCGCCGCATCAGGCCCAGCTTGTGGATGTTGCGAAGGCCCGTCGCCTCCATGTCGATGCCGGCGTTGAGGGCGATCATCGAGGTGATGTCGCCATCGATCTCTAGCTCGCCGCGGGTCGGCGAATAGATGCCGGCGATCACCTTCAGCAGGGTGGTCTTGCCCGAGCCGTTATGTCCGACGAGCGCGATGCGGTCGCCCTCGACGATCTCGAGATTGATGTCCGACAGCGCCTTGACCGCGGCGACGTCGCCGGCCGCCTTGTACATCTTGCCGCCCACGGCGAGGTTGAACACGGCGCTGCGCAGCGACTGCGAGCGCAGGCTGTAGACGAAGTAGTCGAGATCGACGTTCGTCAGCTTGATCCGGTGCGTCATCGCCGTCTCCTAAAGCCAGAAGACCACGCGCTTGCGGAACATGGCCAGCAGCGCGAAGGCGATTATCGCCAGAACGCCAGCCGTTCCCAACGTCCACCACCAGTCGATCGCCGCGGGCGCATGACCGGTCAGCGCCGCGCGCAGCAGCTCGACCTGATGCGCCAGCGGGTTCATTTCGACCACCCAGCGGTGCTTGGCGCTGACATTGGCGGTCATCCAGAACACGGGCGTCACGTAGAACAGCAACTGCACGACATAGCTCATCATGTACGCCACGTCGCGGAAGCGGGTCGACGGGATGGCGATGATGAAACCCTGGAAACACACGACAAACAGCATCAGCGCGACCGCCGGGATCAGCGTCCAGTGCGGCACGGCGAAACGGCCGATGACCAGCAACACGGCCCAAAACGCGATCAGCTGGAAAAGGAAGTTCGTCGCCGCCTTTTGGGCGTGCAGGAAGACATAGAAGGTCAGCGGCAGGCGCTGGCTCTGCATCAGGCCGGCATTGTAGAGGAAGATCGCCTGGGCGTCGGCGATCGTGGTCCCGACCAGCGACCAGGCCAGCAAGCCGGCCACCACCTGCGGAAAGGTGCCCATCAGGTTCACGCCCATCATGGCGCTGACTAGGAACGCCAAGGCGAAGGCGACGACCAGCAGGTTGCAGGCCATCCAGAACGGACCCAGGATCGAGCGCTGGAAGCGCGACGCCGTCTGGTCCAGGCCGAGCCGCCACCACAGGGGGGCGAGGCGAATGCCGTCTCCCACGTCCTTCAGCGCCGCCATCAAGGGACTCGGCATGCGGATCCTTCCTCAACGCCTCACGGCGGTCAGTAAGGCGCCTGCTTACAGAGCGCCGAGCCGCCCGACAATGCTTTGGACGGCTAGCGAGCGCGGGTTTCCCAACTCGCGCCCGACCTGTTGCGTAAAAACTTTAGTCCCGCCCTTGGGACCGCTCGGCGCGTCGATCCCGCCCGCGCATTTTATGCGCTATATCTCCGACAATTGGACCGGAGCCGTCGAACGGGGGTGAAAGCGCCGCGCGGATCCGAGTATGCTGACGCTCGAGGCGCCTGTAGCGGCCCGTGCGCGCGGCGCGAGCCGGGGAGCCCGATCAGGCCGGATTTGAAACACAATTTCTTAGTTTGCTTGACATGGAATATGCCTTCCATACACCTGTCCCAAACTCAGAGTGATGCCCAGCATCCAATAATCAGACATTAGGAAGAGAAACCCCATGACCCGCCCTCTGCCGTCGCGCCGACGCTTCTTCGGCCTGGTGTCCGGACTGGGCCTGGTGTCAGGCATGGGGCTGACGGCCGGCCTGTTGGGCGCCTGTTCGCGCGGCGGCCAGGACGCTTCCGAGGTCGTGGTCAGCTTCAACGACCTCTCCCAACCTTTCTTCGTGGCCATGCGCCGCGAACTCGAGGACGAGGCCGGCAAGCTGGGCGTCAAGGTCCAGGTGCTGGACGCCCAGAACAATTCCGCCAAGCAGATCGCCGACCTCGAGGCCGCCGCCGTGCAAGGCGCCAAGGTGGTGATCGTGGCCCCCACCGACTCCAAGGCCCTGGCCACCGCCACCGACGAGCTGGCCGAGCAAGGCGTGACGGTGATCTCGGTCGACCGCAACATCGTCGGCGGCAAGACGCCGGTGCCGCACGTCGGCGCCGACAACGTGGCCGGCGGCCGCGCCATGGCCGACTGGGTGGTCAAGACCTATCCGGGCGGCGCGCGCGTGGTGGTGATCACCAACGATCCCGGTAGCTCCAGTTCGATCGAGCGGGTCAAGGGCGTCCACGACGGACTCGCGTCCGGCGGTCCGGCGTTCAAGATCGTCACCGAGCAGACCGCCAACTCCAAGCGCGACCAGGCCCTGACGGTCACCCAGAACGTGCTGACCTCGATGCACGACACGCCGCCGGACGTGATCCTGTGCCTGAACGACGACATGGCCATGGGCGCGCTGGAGGCCGTCCGCGCCGCCGGCTTCACGTCCGACAAGGTCAAGGTGCTGGGCTTCGACGCCATTCCCGAGGCCCTGGCCCGCATCAAGGCCGGCGAGATGGTCGCCTCGGTCGAGCAGAACCCCGGCCAGCAGATCCGCACCGCCCTTCGCCAGGCCGTGGCCAAGATCAAGACCGGCGCCGCGCCCAAGAGCGTCAGCCTGATCCCCGTGCTGATCACCAGCGCCAACCTCGCCGAGGCCTCGCGCATCGCCGAGGTGAAGTAGACGACGCCATGGCTCTTCTGGACGTCAGCCAGGTCAGCAAGCGCTTTCCCGGCGTGCTGGCCCTCGATCAGGTCCGGCTGCAAGTCGGACCCAAAGGGGGACAGGGCGAGGTCCACGCCCTGCTGGGCGAGAACGGCGCGGGCAAGTCGACCCTGATCAAGATCCTGTCGGCGGCCCACGCGGCCGACGAGGGGACCGTGACGTTCGACGGCCAGCCGCTGGACCCGCGCGACACGCCGCTGCGCCGCCAGCAGCTGGGCATCGCCACGATCTACCAGGAATTCAACCTGTTCCCGGAACTCAGCGTCGCCGAGAACATGTATCTGGGCCGCGAGCCCAAACGGCTGGGCCTGATCGACTGGAGGCGACTGCGCGCCGACGCCCGCGCCCTGCTCGAAGCGTTGGGCCTGCCGCTGGATCCGGACGAGCCGGTCCGCCGCCTGACCGTGGCCGAGCAGCAGATGGTCGAGATCGCCAAGGCGATGACCCTGAACGCCCGGCTGATCATCATGGACGAGCCGACGGCCGCCTTGAGCAGCCGCGAGGTCGACGGCCTGCACGCCATCATCGCGGGCCTCAAGGCGCGCGGCGTCAGCGTCATCTACGTCTCGCACCGCCTGGCCGAGGTGAAGGCCATGTGCGACCGCTATACGGTGATGCGCGACGGCCGCTGGGTGGCCAGCGGCGACGTCGCCGAGGTCGAGGTCGCCGACATGGTCCGGCTGATGGTCGGCCGCCACGTCGAGTTCGTTCGCCGCGTCCGCTCGGGTCCGCCCGGCCGCGTGGTGCTGAAGGTCGAGAGCGTGACCCCGCGCCGGCCGCGTCTCTCCACGCCGGGCTATCTGAAGGACATCCGCCTGGAGGTCCGAGCCGGCGAGATCGTCGGCTTGGCCGGTCTGGTCGGGGCCGGCCGCACGGACCTGGCTCGGCTGATCTTCGGGGCCGACGCCATCGCGTCGGGCTCGATCCATCTGGACGACAAGCCGCTGAAGCTGAGGTCGCCGCGTGACGCGATCCGGGCGGGCGTCATGCTGGTGCCCGAGGACCGCAAGCAGCAGGGCTGTTTCCTCGACCACTCGATCCGCCACAATCTCAGCCTGCCCAGCCTGGGGCCGCTGAGCCGCTTCGGCCAGTGGGTCGACGAGCGCGCCGAGCGCGACCTGGTCGAGACCTATCGCCAGAAGCTGCGGATCAAGATGGCCGACCAGGAAACCCCGATCGGCAAGCTGTCCGGCGGCAACCAGCAGAAGGTGCTGCTGGGCCGCTCGATGGCGCTGGCCCCGCGCGTGCTGATCGTCGACGAACCCACACGTGGCATCGACATCGGCGCCAAGGCCGAGGTCCACCAGGTGCTGTCCGACCTGGCGGCCCAGGGCGTGGCAATCGTCGTCATCTCCTCGGAACTGGCCGAGGTCATGGCCGTCAGTGACCGGATCATCGTCTTCCGCGAAGGCGCGATCGTCGCCGACCTCGAGGCCGACGCGGCCACAGAAGAAGGCCTGATGGCCTATATGGCGACCGGCGCCGGCCGGCCCTCGCCGTCAGGAATGGAACTCCGTCCCCAATGACCGCTTCCCCGACGCTTTCCCCGGAACCGACAGTCCAGCAGGCCGCGCCGCCCCAACCCGCGCCGCCGCCTGGGCGCCGCTTCGACCTTCTGGCCTTCGCGCGTAAGCATCGGACGATCCTGTTCCTGCTGCTGCTGATCGCCGCGTTCGGGATCGTCAACGAACGCTTCCTGACGATCCGCAACGCGCTGAACATCCTCAGCGAGGTGTCGATCTACGGCATCATCGCGGTCGGCATGACCTATGTGATCCTGATCGGCGGCATCGACGTGGCGGTCGGCTCGCTGCTGGCCTTCGCCTCGCTGGCGGCCGCCTATGTGATCACCACGGTGGTCGGCGAGTCGCCGGTCAGTTGGCTGATCGCACTGACCCTTTCCAGCGTCGTCGGCCTGGTCGGCGGCTACATCCATGGCAAGGCGGTGACCTGGCTGCACGTTCCCGCCTTCATCGTCACCCTGGGCGGCATGACCGTCTGGCGCGGCGCGACCCTGATCCTCAATGACGGCGGTCCTATCTCGGGCTTCGACGCGGCCTATCGCTGGTGGGGCACGGGCGACATCCTGTTCGTGCCGGTCCCGGTGGCGGTTTTCGCCCTGGTGGCGATCGTCGGCCACGTGGTGCTGCGCTACACGCGCTACGGCCGCCAGGTCTACGCCGTCGGCGGCAACGCCGAGGCCGCGCGCCTGTCGGGGGTCAATGTCGACTTCATCGTCACCAGCGTCTACGCCGTGATCGGCGCCCTGGCCGGCCTGTCGGGCTTCCTGCTGTCGGCCCGCCTGGGCTCCGCCGAGGCGGTGGCTGGCACGGGCTACGAGCTGCGGGTCATCGCCTCGGTGGTGATCGGCGGGGCCAGCCTGACCGGCGGCTCCGGCGGCGTCGGCGGCACCATCCTGGGCGCCCTGCTGATCGGCGTACTGTCGAACGGCCTGGTGATCATGCACGTCACCTCGTACTTCCAGCAGGTGGTGATCGGCCTGATCATCGTCGCCGCGGTCGCCTTCGACCACTACGCCCGCACCCACAAGGCCTGATCCCGATGCGCCTCCTGAGCGGTCTTCTCCTCGGCGCCGCCCTGGCGGTGCTGCCGCTCGCGGCATTGGCCCAAACCGCCGCGCCTGATCTGACGCAAAAAGCCGACCCGTTCGTCGGCGTCGACGGCGGCGGGGTCACCGGCGGTAACACCGTGCCCGGCGCCGGCGTGCCGTTCGGCTTCGTGTCGCTGAGCCCCGACACCACCAACGCCGACACCAACGGCTATGATTCCAAGAGCCCGATCATGGGCTTCAGCTACACCCACGTCAGCGGCACCGGCGGCTCGGGCAAGTACGGCAACTTCCGGGTCACGCCGACCGTCGGCCCGCTGAAATTGAACCACCTGCACTTCGGCAAGACCGGCGAGCGGGCCTCGCCGGGCTACTATTCCGTCGGCCTGGGCAACAGCGACGCCGAGCGGATCCAGGTCGAGCTGACCGCCTCGCGACGGGTTGGCTTCCAGCGCCTGACCTACCCCGCCGTCGCCGACAGCCAGCTGATCTTCGACGTCAGCTCAGTGGTCGCCATGCGCGGGCGGGGCCAGCGGGTGCGGCTGGCCAAGGTCGAGCTGATCGACGACCACACCCTGGCTGGCGAGGTCACGGTCGAGGGCGGTTGGAACCCCGCGCCCTACACTCTCTATTTCCACGCCGTCGTCGACCGGCCGGCCAAGGCCTTCGGGGCCTGGAAGGCGGGCCAGGGCGCATTCGAGGCCAAGCCCGGCGTCGGCCGCTCGGAAGGCGGTTCGCAGGTCAAGAGCCCGGCCAACCGCCAGGGCCTGATGATTGAGTACGACACCGAGCGCGAGTTCTCAAATCGCCTCGGCGCCTATCTGACCTTCGACACCACCACCCGGCGCCAGGTCCAGATGAAGCTGGCCGTGTCGTTCGTCAGCGCCGCCAAGGCCCGCGCCAACCTGGCCGAGGAAATGCCCGGCTGGGACTTCGACGGCTATCGCCAGGCGGCGCGGGCTCAATGGGCGGACGCCCTGGCCAAGATCCAGGTCGAGGGCGGCACGGACGAGCAGCAGCGGATCTTTTACTCGGCCCTCTACCGCGCTCACACCATGCCGCACGACCTCAGCGGCGAGAACGTCTGGTGGACATCCGACGAGCCCCACTACGAGGACTTCTACACCCTGTGGGACACGTTCCGGACGCTGCACCCGCTGCTGACCGTGATCCAGCCGCAACGGCAGCGCGACATGCTCCGCTCGCTGATCGACACCTACAAGCATACCGGCTGGATGCCCGACGCGCGCATCGCCGGGGCCAACGGCATGACCCAGGGCGGCTCCAACGGCGACGTCCTGGTCGCCGACGCCGTCGTCAAGAAGTTAGGCGGCTTCGACCAGGCCCTGGCCTATGAGGCGATCCGCAAGAACGGCGAGGTCGACACCGACCAACCCTTCCTGCAGGGCCGGGTGCTGAAGGACTATCTGAAGCTGGGCTATGTGCCCTTTACCGAGACGCGGTCCGCCTCGCGCACCCTGGAATACGCCTATGACGACTACGCCATCGGCGTGGTGGCCAAGGCCCTGGGCAAGACCGACGACGCCAAGCGCTACCTCGCGCGCGCCGGCAACTGGAAGAACCTCTGGGACGATAAGCTGGGCTGCGTCCGCCCGCGTTACCCGAACGGCGAATGGGTCGAGAACTACAGCTGCACCTATGAGTATCCGGACCGCTCGGGGCCGTGGTGGGACGCACCGTTCTACGAGGGCAATTCCCTGCAGTACTCCACCTATGTGCCGCAGGACGTGGCCGGACTGATGGCGAAGGCGGGTGGCCGCGAGGGCTTCGTCGCCTGGCTGGACCAGCTGTTCGACGGCCACTACTCGCAGGGCAACGAGCCCGACATCCTGGCGCCGTACCTCTACATCCACGCCGGCCGGCCCGACCGCACCGACGAGATCGTCCGCCAGCTGATGGCCAAGCATTACCACGCGACCCGCACGGGCCTGCCGGGCAATGACGACGCCGGCGCGATGTCCAGCTGGTACGTCTGGAACGCGCTCGGCCTCTATCCGAACGCGGGCCAGCCCTACTACTACATCGCCTCGCCGGTGTTCGCGCGCGGCGTCATCGCGCTGGAAGGCGGCAAGAGCTTCGTCGTCGAGGCGCCGGCGACCTCCGACGCCAACCGCTACGTCACGGCCGCGAGCCTGAACGGCAAGCCGCTGGACCGCGCCTGGATCACCCATGACGAACTCGCCAAGGGCGGGGTGCTGACGCTGACGATGGGCTCGAAGCCATCGGCCTGGGCAACGACGTTCGTGGCCCCGCCCAACGGACAGTGAGGATAAATCCCTCTCTCATAGAGAGAGGGATTCCAACAGTTCAGCGCCCTGCCAGCCGATACAGCCCCGATCCATGCGACGGCAGCTGAACGGCGAACCGGCCGGCGATCTTGCCCAGATCGCTCCGTGACCAGAGGTCCCGCGCCGCAACCGTCCCGGGCAGGCCCACGGCCTTGAAGTCGACGCCGACCTCGCGCGCTTTGCCGCCGGTGTTGAATAGAGCCAGGTAGGTGTCGCCGTTCGTCGCCTTCGCCGTCCAGACGCGGATCCCGTCCTCGACAAAATGAGGCTGGTTGCCGCGCGAGGCCTGGTTGACCGCGATCACCTCGGGATTGGTCAGCAGGGCCTTGGTCGGGCCGTCCAGGTGGCGCAGATCGCCGCCCATGATCAGCGGCGAGCGGGCGATCGACCACAGGGTCATCAGGGTGCGCTGTTCGTCGACCGTGAACTTGGTGTCGCGCTCGCCCAGGGCCAGGCGGCCCAGCGGCAGCATGTCGGCGTCGGGCCAGCCGCCGTCGCCGCTATAGGGCGACCAGTTCTCCAGCCGTGTAAACTGGGCGTCCAGCATCTTCCAGTCGTCCCAGAAGTCGTCCGAGATCCGCCACATCTGGGCGTGCTGCTTGGCATGGGCGCCGCGCACCACCGGGGTCTCGCCCGGCGACATCGACAGGATCATCGGCCGGCCCGAGCGGCCGATGGCGCGATGGATGGCCTCGATCTCGGCGGCGTGGGCGTCATAGGGCCGGCTGAGGTCGTCGACCTTGACGAAGTCCACGCCCCATGAGGCCAGCAGCGAAAAGACACTATCGTAATAGGCCTGGGCGCCCGGCTTGCTCATGTCGACCCCGTACATGTCGGGGTTCCACGAGCAGACGCTGCGCTTGTCGACGATGTCGACGATCGGAATATTGGTCCCCAGCACCTTCAGGCCGCGCTCGACCGCCAAGCGCGGGGCGCCGCGCATCAGGTGAACGCCGAAGCGTAGGCCCAGGGCCCGGCAGCGGTCGGCCAACGGCTTGAAGCCCTTGCCGCCGGCGCTGGACGGGAAGCGGTTCGGGGCCGGCAGCAGCCGGCCGTGGTCGTCCAGGGTCGGGACTGGCTTGGCGGCGTATTCGTAGCTGCTGGCGCCCGGCTCGTACCACTGGATGTCGACGGTCAGGATGTCGTAGCCGGCGGGCAGCAACTCGCGGGCCATGATCCCCGCCTGCTCCAAGGTCTGGGCCTCGGTGATCGTGGTGGCGAAGCTGTTCCAGCTGTTCCAGCCCATCGGCGGCGTCGGGGCCAGCAGCGGCGTCTTCTTGGCGGCCGGCTTGGTCGCGGCGGCGGCGGGCAGAGCGCCCAGCGCCGCGGACGCGCCCAGCAGCCCGCGACGGCTCAGCTTCATCGTGCTCATCGGGAACGCCTCTAGTGGTTTTCGTGGGTCGGGATCACCTCGGGCGTGACCAGGCGCAGCTGGTCCAGCCCGACACGGCCGGCGCGCGAGACGACGGTGACCGTGTGGCGGCCCGGCGACAGCACGGGGCCGGCCGTGGCCTTCAGCAGGTTGTCCAGCACCCCCTGGGCCCAGGCCGGCGAGCCGACATTGCGCGGCCAGCTGACGCGCTGGGGCGCGGCGCCGTCGACGCTGACGTCCAGCTCGATCTCCTTGGCCTGGCCGTCCGGGAAGATCGGCAGCACGCCGACCTGCACGCTGCGGCCCGCCGCGCCGACCTCGACATTGAAGGTCAGGGTCGCGCCAGGCGCGTCGGCGATCATCACCCCACGCCCCCGGCCCACGCCCTCGACCAGACGCCAGCCGGTATTGGTCAGATACGTCTCGGCCTCGACGATCGGCGAGCCGGCGGGCGCATTGCCGTCGACCACGGCCAGGAACTTGGCCGGATCCGAGATCAGGCCGCCGCCGGGCATCGGCACGGGGCGGGCGCGGTAGATGCGCCACTGGCTGTCGGCCGGCTCCTCGGGCATCAGCCAGCGCCACTTGCCGCCGGCGATCTTGGTGTTGAAGCGGTCGGTCAGGGCGGTGATCTCGCTCTGGGCGTCGACAGCGGCGGCGCCCGCCGAGCGGGCCATGACTTGGTCGTCGTCGATCAGCTCGTTGTAACGCTCGGCGGCGAAGAACCGCATGTTGGCCGCCGCCGAGACACGGATCGGGAACTCGACCAGCTCGAACCAGGCGTCGGCCTGCTGCGGCGACACCTGGGTCCCCGCCGCCTTGGTCGCGTCCACCAGCTTGCGGAAGGCGCGGAGGCGGTCATTGACCTCGTCGGCCGTAAAGCTGGACAGGTGCCGGCTCTCGGCCTTGGGCTGCCACTCCATGTGCTCGGGCCGGCGCTCGAAGTTCAGCCGGTAATAGGTGTCGAGCAGGTCGGCGGTCTTGCCGGCCAAGGCGGAGCCGAAGGCGCGGCCGCTCCAGTCCTCCAGGAACTGCCGCTGGCTCTTGCCGCGCCAGCGATCGATGTCCCAGGCCATTTCCAGGAAATGGCTGGCGCCGATCTCGGCCGGCTTGATGTCGCCGACATTGGCGACCCAGACGTTGCGCGCGCCCTTGTCCCAGGCATGGATCATCTCTTCCTGGACCAGGGCCGGCGGCGTCGTGCCCAGCCACAGGTAGGACAGCGGATAGCCCAGGTAGGACAGGTGGTAATAGACCCCCGCCCCGCCCTTGCGGTTGGCCTCCTCGGCGCTGGCGAACTGGCGGATGTAGCCGAAATTGTCGTCGGGCCAGACGATGGTCACGTCGTCCGGGACCTTCACGCCAGCCCGGTAGATCTCCAGCACCTCTTTGTACGGAACGAATATCTGCGGAACCTTGGCCAGGTCCGGCGAGACGTTCTTGCTGAGGATCTCGCGCTGGTCGGCGATGATCTTGTCCAGCAGGGCGACCTTCTCCTGGATGGTCTTGGGCCCGACCATGCCGCTGTCGTGGATGCCGCGCATGCCCACGGTCCACAGGCTCTCATAGCCGGCGTTGGTCTTGGCGCGCTCTTCCCAGTAGGCCTTCACGCCGTCCGGATTGGTCGCGTAGTTGAACTTGTCGGGCGCGTCCTTCCACTCGCCGACATTGTTGCGCAGCATGGCCTCGGCGTGGGACGAGCCCATGACGATGCCGTACTCCTCGGCCAGCTTGGCGTTGGCTGGGTCGGAGTTGAACGGCGCGGTCGTGTGGTGCATGGCCGGCCACAGGGTGTTGGCCTTCAGGCGCAGCAGCAGGGTGAAGATCCGGCGGTAGGTCTTGGGCCCGATGTCGCCGCGCTCGGGATCGAAGGTCTTGGCGGCCCACGGATAGAGCCCCCAGTCCTCGTCATTGACGAACACGCCCCGATAGCGGACCGACGGCGGACCGAAGCGGTGGACGCCGGCGCGGACGAACAGCTTGTCGCGATGCTGCGGCGTCACGTCGGCCCACCAGGCCCAGGGGGAGACCCCCATGGCCTGGGCGACCTCGTAGATCCCGAAGGCGGTCCCGCGCCGGTCGCTGCCGATCACCACCAGGGCCTTGTCGACGCCGGGCAGCGGGCGGTCGACGGAGGCAATGACGAAGCTTTCCCAAGCTCCGGTCAGGCGCGAGACGTCGACCTTCCTTGCGGCGACCAGCTGGTCGATCAGCTTGCCGTGGCCCAGCGTGCCGACCAGGATCGCGGTCTTGCCGGCGGGCGCGGCCGCGACGGCGACCGACTGGCCCGTGACGGTCTTGAGGTCGTCAGCGAGATCATCGGCCGCGTGGCGGACGACGGCCGCGTCGGCGGGATCGATCACGATCGTCGGCGCCTTGCCGGCCTCGACCAGCACGAAACCGCCGCGTGCGAGGCTGTCGCTGAAGATCGGTTCGGCCTCGGCCGCGGTCCGCGTGGGCTGGGCCGCAATGGCCCCTGTCGTCACGCCAAGGCACAGGACGAGCGCCCAGACTCCCGCGGTCGCGGATCGAACCCACTGCATCGATATTCCTCAGACAAATAGCTCGCCGGCCACACTAGAGCCTGTCCGTTTCTGATGGAAACATCAGAAACGGATAAACAGGCTCTATCTCTAATAGTTAGAGCGTGGCGGGCGCCGAAACCGCTCACACTTTCGGCTGCCACGCTCTAATCGACCTTGAGCTCAGATCAACGGCACGCCGACTGGTCCGCCGCGATCAGCTCGATTTCCGCGACTTGCACGGCCTTGCCCTTGGTCACCTCGAACCGGTAGCGGGCGTAGGCCTTGGCGGTCAGGGCGAAGGTCCGGGTCGCATGGCGGTGCTCGAAGCGCTCGCCGCGCCGCGCGTCCAGCTTGACCCAGCGCTTGCCATCGAAGCCGCCGAGGCGCCAGGCGGTCGGATCGGCGGCGGCGGGGCCGACACTGACCGTGTAGGCCTTCAGGCACGTGGCGGCCGGACGGGTGAACACCGCCGACTGGCCGGCCGAGGCGGTCCAGACGGTCGAGGTCTTGCCGTCGGTCAGGACCGGAACGTCGGTCTCCGCCTTCAGCACCGCGCTGTCATAGGCCCACTGGCCGGGTGTCGCGCTCATCGTGAAGCTCAGCACGCCGCCGGCCAACAGTTGCGCCTGCGAGACGAACGGGCCGGATAGCGGCTTGCCGTTCAGGGTGGCGGCGGCGATGTACGGGTGATCGGCCCCGGCGTCCGCGGCCAGGATCTCCAGCGTCTTGCCGCCTTCCAGATGGATGACGCTGCGCGGATGACGCGGCCCGTGCAGGTAGAACAGGTCGCTGCCCAGCTTCGGGAACAGGCCCAGGCGGTTGAAGACATAGTTGGAGCTCATCGCCCCGGCGTCCTCGTCGCCCGGATAGGCGGTGTCGGTGAAGTGCTTGAACACCTCACCCGACCAATAGGACGACAGGTCGGCGCGACCCAGATTGTGGAACAGCCAGGGCGTGGCGAACGACGGCTCGTTGGTGATGTCGATCAGGCCGGCGTCCAGGGCGTGGTTCAGGCGCTCGTTGAACCGCACCCGCCCGCCCATGGCCTCGACCAGGCCCGGCAGGTCGTGCAGCACGCCGTAGGAATAGATCCAGGCCGTGCCCTCATAGTAGCCGACATTGTTGTGAACCTTGCCGTCCCAGCCCTGCTTCGGGTCGACGTCCTGGAACTTGCCGTCCGGATAGCGCGGCATCAGGAAGCCATTGAAACCGTCGCTCGCGGTTTCAGGGTTCCAGATCTTGCGCCAGTTCTGGGCGCGCTGCGTCAGGGCGGCGGCCTCGTCGGCATGACTCGCCTTGGCGGCGACCTGGGCGGCGAAATAGTCGTTCAGCGCGAAGCCCAGGGTCGACGACCCCGACTTGGCGCGCTGGTTGTTGGGCTCGGGGCTGAGGTCGCCGACCCCGAAATAGCCGCTCTCCAGATAGCGCGGCCGGCGGCGCTCGAAGGCGTTGAAGTGGGTCACGCGCCAGGCGTCGGTCCAGTTGACGCCCTGGGCGCCGCGCAGGGCGGCCTCGCCCAGCACGTTGTCGACCTCGTCGCCACCCTGGCCGACATGATAGTTCTGGCCGCCGATGATGGCGGTGTCGGCGGCGCCGAACTTGTCGAAGGTATGGATCAGCGAGTTCAGGTTGGCCGCGTATTCGCTGGGCCGCAGCACCGACATCAGCGGGAACAGCGTCCGGTAGGTGTCCCACAGCGTATAGTGGTCGTCCCAGTTCGGCCGCCCCAGCTCCTTGGCCGGCTGGTCCAGGGTGCGGTCCCGCGGGTGGGTCGAGGCGTGGTAGAACGCCGTGTAGAACCGGCGGGTCTGGGCCTGCGACAAGCCCGAGACCTCGATCTCGCCCAGGCGGTCGTTCCAGGCGGCCTGGCTCTCCTGGCGGACACGGTCGAAGCTCCAGTCGGGGATCTCGCGGTCCAGCAGGGCCTCGGCGGTCTCGGCGCTGGTGAAGGACACCGCGATCTTGACCAGCAGCGGCTTGCCCGGGTTGGTCTTGAAGGTCGTCCAGGCCCCCAGGCGCGCGTCCGGCCCGGTCTTGCCCTCGGTGGCGCCGGCCAGGCGGTCCTGCTGGTTGAACACGCCCCAGGCGGTGGGCTTCTGGTCGAACTTGGCGACGAACCAGATGTCGATCAGGGCCGGGTTCCAATAACCCTTGGCCTTGACGTGGCCGACGATCTTGCCGTCGGCGGGGAACAGCTTCACGTCGGCCTGGTCCGAGGCGACCAGCCCGCCGACCTTGCGGGTGACGTCGAAGACCAGCTGGGCTTGATCCGTGGCCGGATAGGTCAGGCGGTAAAGGGCCGAATAGTGAGCCGGCGTGACCTCGACCCGGGTGTCGTAGCGCGACAGGCGCACCGAATAGGCGTCGGCGGCCAGGACCTCGTCGGCCTTGGGCGACAGGTGGGCGGCCTCGTCGAACTGGGCTTGGCCGACCTGGGGCGACAGCAGAAACGTGCCGTAGGTGGTGACCCCGCCCGACCCTTGGGAATGCAACTGGGCGAAGCCGCTGATCGGCTCGGCGGCGTTGTAGCCGGCGTTGCTGGGATTGGGGGTCTCGGGCGAAGGATGAATGGAGCCGTTAGGCCGCGTGGGCCCTGGAATGGTGTCGCCTTCGTTGTCGTTGCCGAGGCCGACGGTGAGGGCGGGAAGCTTGTACAGGGACGGGTCGGGCGCGGCCTGGGCGATCGGGCCGGCCGCCAGGGCGGCTAAAACCAGCAGGGGCGTCGCGCGAAATCCCGGCATGGAAAACCCTCTTACTGATCCGACTTACAGGCCTGGCGAGTGAGCAGCGATCCTCGCCGAGAAAACATAGCCGGTCCACGAATGGACCGGCTATCAAGTGGCTTCACGGGGAGTGAAGGTTAGAAGGTGGCGCGCGCCGTCAGGGTGAAGGTGCGGCCATCGTAATCGACCCAACGCGACACCTTGGTGTCGTTCTCGTACTCGAAGCGCTTCGAGTCCGTCAGGTTATAGGCGTCCAGCGACACGGTGAGGTTGTCGTTGACGTTGTAGGAGGCCGACATGTCCAGCTGGCCGCGCGCCCTCACCGAACGGGCAGCGCCGGTGTAGGTGCCGTTGGCGTTCAGCGCGTAGTCCGAGCGATAGTTGTACACCGCGCGGATGCCGTACTTCGGCGTCTCGTAGTAGCCGATGACGTTGACATTGTGCTTGGAGATGCCCGGGAACGGGGCGATCGCCGGGCTCTTCGACGTCGTGTAGGCGTAGTTGAAGCTGCCGCCGAAGTTCTTCCAGAAGCCCGGCAGGAAGTCCAAGTTCTGCTGGATGTTGAACTCGACGCCCTCGACGGTGGTCGGCNTAGGCGTAGTTGAAGCTGCCGCCGAAGTTCTTCCAGAAGCCCGGCAGGAAGTCCAAGTTCTGCTGGATGTTGAACTCGACGCCCTCGACGGTGGTCGGCTTGTCGAGGTTATAGGCGCCGCTGGCGTTGACGTGGACCTGCTTGGTGGCGTTGCTCAGGCTGGTGGCGTTGCAGTAGGTGCCGTCCCAGGCCAGGGCGCCGAAGCCCCAGGTCGANGCCGCTGGCGTTGACGTGGACCTGCTTGGTGGCGTTGCTCAGGCTGGTGGCGTTGCAGTAGGTGCCGTCCCAGGCCAGGGCGCCGAAGCCCCAGGTCGAACCGTCCGACGGGCAGATGATCGACGGGTCGGTGGTGGTGGCGATACGGCCGGTGATGTTCTTGTGGAAATAGGCCAGGGAGACCAGGCCGTTGGGACGGTTGTACCACTCCAGCGACAGGTCGAAGGACTCCGCCAGATAGGGTTTCAGCTTGGTGTTCCCGATCGCGACCGTGACGTCATAGACGCCGACCGAGCCCGAGCTCAGGCTGTTGTTGAGGATCTGGGCCGGGCTGACCTTGGTCGACGGCGAATACTGACGCGGGTGCGGGCGGACATAGGTCTTGTAGTAGGCGCCGCGCAGGATCAGGTCGTCGGTGACGTCGGCCACGAAAATCGCCGACGGCAGGAAGTAGTGGTACTTGTTCTTATATTCGTCGGTCTTGAACGCCGTGGACGAGCCGACCGAGTCGGTCGGCGGGGTCGTGCGGTCCAGGGTGGTGATGGTGTTCTTGGTGTCTTCGTAGCGGCCACCGAAGTTGCCGCGCAGGCCGTGACCGAAGATCTCGGTGTCGTACTTCGCCTGGACGTAGAACTGATTGACGTCGTTCTCGTTGGTGAAGTTCTTATCGTAATAGCCGGCGTCGGCATACTGGATGTTGAAGCCTTGGGTCGACAGGCCACCGCTTTGATAGACCGTGACCGGACGGACCGCATTCAGGAAGTCGCGGACGTTCAGCACTTGCCAGTTGCGGTTGTAGTTGCCAGCCGAGCCGCCCATGAAGTCATCGACGAACGGCGCCGTGACCATCATGCTCGACGTTATGTTCTGCATCTGGGCGCCGTAGGCATAGACCCGGTAGCCGGTCGACACGAACTTCTCGCGCTCGAGGCGCGCACCGCCCTGGATGCTCTTGATCGGGCCCAACTTGACGAAGCGCTCGACGTCGAGGGAGGCGGTCTTTACGTCGCTCTTGGCGAAGCTCTCGGTGCCCTGGATCTGGATCTGGTTGGTCGAGTTGGCCTTGGTCCCGTTGTTGTAGAACGCCGTCGGATCGCCGGCGCCGCCCCAGGTCCAGGTCTGGCCGTTCGTGATCGAGTTCTGCGGCGACGGGGTGGTCGTGTACTGGAAGGCGCCGATGTCATCGAGGCCGGTGGTCAGCGAGCCGCCGATGCCGTTGCCGCCCGCGCGGGTGTAGTTGGCGACGTCGACCTCGGTCTCGACCGAGGCGTTGTAGCCCGATGACGCGGTCAGGACGCCGGCGACGCGCCAATCATCGTTGCTCCAATCGATATTGCCGATCAGGCCGTCCGACTTCTGGCGCTGCGAGTAGAGACGGGTCGACGACAGCGCGTTCATGTTGGTGAACGAGTAGCTTTGGTACAGATAGCGTCCGTCGTTGGTCTTGATCGGCGTGCCCGTCGGCGTGATCACCGTGCCCGCGCCGGCCGTGGCCGACGGCAGGACGGTGTTGATCAGGAAGTACTGGGTCGTGTCGGGCAGGTTGCGATCGGTCTTGAACCCGATCAGGCCGATCTTGGTGTTGTCGTTCGGCTTCCACTCGATGCCGCCCGATCCCGACCAGACCTTGCCGACGTTCATGCGCGTGTACTGGCGGATCTGGCTATTGGCCCAGACGCCGTTGGTCGCCGTCGAACCCGTGTTGCTGGTGATGAACGGCGTCGCCGCCGTCTGCGACAGGCCCAGGGCCTGGCCCAGCGAGCGGCAGTACGAGGTCGCGCTGGTCGGGCACGCCGTCGCCGAGAAGTACTGACCGTAGGCGGCGTTGAACTGGGTGGGCGTCAAGCCCGTCATCGCCGACGTCAGATAGTCGTAGCTGTTGAGACGGACCGTATCGCGGCGGAAGTTTTCCTTCTTGTAGGCCAGCGTCCCAAACACGGCGAGCGTGTCCGACAGGTGCTTGTTGTAGCCGATGGTGGCGGCCGGGGCGTTCAGGTCTCCCAGGGTGTTGTGCTCGAACGACACCTTCATGGAGCCGCCATCCTTGCGCGACAGCGCCGGGGCGATCTGCATGTCGACATTGCCGCTGAGGCCGCCCGACACGGTGTTGGCCATCGGCGACTTCTGGATCACGAAGGCCGAGAAGATATCCGAGTTGAACGCGCCCAGCGGCGTGCCCTGATTGTCGCGCAGCAGCGGCGGATAGGCGAACGACTGGCCGTTCATGCACGCCCGGGATGCGCTGCAGCGCCTCGCCGACGTTCAGGTCCGGAAAGCGGCCCAGGCCGTCCGACGAAATGCCGTCGGTGATTTCGATGGCGGTCTTCTTGGCGCGAACCGCGTTGGCGTAGCTCTGCTTGAAGCCGGTGACCACGACCGCGTCGAGCGTCTCGCTCGCCGCGGCGGCTTGGGGCGCGGCGGCGGTTTGCGCCGCGGCGAACGTCGGCAAGCCCGTGATGACGGTGGCCGATAGCAGCGCGATCTTGAGGACCCGCCCCCGGGTGTTGTTGGTGCTCACGATAGTCCCTCCTCCTCGTTGTGTTTCTTGGCGCCTTGCTGGCGACTTATTGGCCTGACCTCTTTAGCGATAACAGGTCATGAGCCCCCCTTCAATTTGTCTGACGATTGTCGTTGACGACAGCTGAACCGTGCTGCCATTATGCAACAATGGAAACAACTCACTGATTTAATAAGATTTTCGGAGCCACTTCGGTTTAATTGGCATATTTTTTCGCAATCTTACGTTAGAAAAAATATTTCGACTATGCGAAGTGGTCAGGCCAAATTATCAACCAAGAATTGCGATATCCGCTCAACGCTCGCGCCCAGGTTTGGGCGAGCGGCCTCCGCGAGGAGGCGTGCGGCTTTCGGATCGCTGTACGGAAACGTCGCAATCGGATTCGCCGCCCTGCCTTAGCGGCGCTGTTGCACGAGAACGAATGCATAATGGCCAAGGCCGGAAACGGGGAGACGACCGAATGACGCGGGGTTTGATGGCGGGCGCCGCCTGGTTGGGGATCGCCCTTGCCGCTCAAGCGGAGGAAATCCAGGTCCAGCCGGTCCAGGTGGACGCCTCGCGTCCGGACTGGGAGAACCCGGCGGTGTATGCGCGGGGCAAGCTGGCGGCCAGCGCGACGCACTTCCCGTTCGAGAGCCGCGCNCAGGTGGACGCCTCGCGTCCGGACTGGGAGAACCCGGCGGTGTATGCGCGGGGCAAGCTGGCGGCCAGCGCGACGCACTTCCCGTTCGAGAGCCGCGCGGCGGCCCTGGCCGGCGACCCGGCCCAGTCGAGCCGCTACCAGACCCTGGACGGCCAGTGGTCGTTCAGCTTCTCGCCGTCGTCGGACGCGGTTCCCGACGGCTTCGAGAAGCCCGACTATGACGTCAGCGGCTGGAAGACCATCAAGGTCCCGGCGATGTGGCAGACCGAAGGCTACGACCAGCCGCGCTACAACAACATCACCTATCCGTTTCCGGCCAACCGCCCGCTGATNGAAGACCATCAAGGTCCCGGCGATGTGGCAGACCGAAGGCTACGACCAGCCGCGCTACAACAACATCACCTATCCGTTTCCGGCCAACCGCCCGCTGATCCCGCACGCCACCAATCCGGTCGGCTCGTACCGCCGGACCTTCGAGGTCCCGGCGAGCTGGTCGGGCCAGGACATCATCCTGCACATCGGCGCGGCCGGTTCGGCCTATCGAGTGTGGGTCAATGGCGTGGAGGCCGGCTATTCCGAAGACTCCAAGCTGCCCAGCGAGTTCGACGTCACCAAGCTCTTGAAAGCCGGCCAGAAGAACGTGGTGGCTATCCAGATCCNGAGGCCGGCTATTCCGAAGACTCCAAGCTGCCCAGCGAGTTCGACGTCACCAAGCTCTTGAAAGCCGGCCAGAAGAACGTGGTGGCTATCCAGATCCACCGCTGGTCGGATGGCTCCTACCTGGAGGACCAGGACTTCTGGCGGGTCTCGGGCATCGAGCGCTCGGTCTATCTGAAGGCCGCCCCCAAGGCCCGGCTGACCGACCTGTTCGTTCATGCCGGCCTCGACAAGGCCTATCGCGACGGCGTGCTGTCGACCGACGTGGCCCTGACGGCGCGCACTCAGCCAGTGACCGTCCGCATGACCCTGCTCGACGGCGACAAGGCGGTGCTGACGAAGGAGGCCNGTGCTGTCGACCGACGTGGCCCTGACGGCGCGCACTCAGCCAGTGACCGTCCGCATGACCCTGCTCGACGGCGACAAGGCGGTGCTGACGAAGGAGGCCAAGGTCGCCGCCGGCGCGGCCAGGACCGAGACCCTGTCGGCGTCCGTTCCCGGCGTGCGCCAGTGGACCGCCGAGACCCCCAACCTCTACACCCTGCTGGTCGAGGTCCTCGATGCGAAGGGCCAGATCATCCAGGCCACGCCGCAGCGCATCGGCTTCCGCACCGTGGAAATCAAGGACGGCCGCGTCGCCGTCAACGGCAAGCCGATCGTCATCCGCGGCGTCAATCGCCACGAGCACGACCCGGAGACCTTCCACGTCATCTCCGAAGCCTCGATGCGCCGCGACATCGAGCTGATGAAGCGCCGCCGTGCGCACCTCGCACTATCCCAACGCCGAGCTCTGGTACGCCCTGGCCGACGAGTACGGCCTCTATGTCATGGACGAGGCCGACATCGAGAGCCACGCCTATATGGGCTACGGCAACGCCGACCCGTCCCAGCGCGACAAGCGCCAGATTGGCTTCGATCCGGCCTGGGAAGGGGCCCATGTCAGCCGCGTGCTGAACATGGTGGAACGCGACAAGAACCACCCGTCGGTGATCTTCTGGTCTCTGGGCAACGAGGCCGGCATCGGCCAGAACTTCGAAAAGGCTGCGGCCGCCGCCAGGAAACGAGACCCGGGCAGGCTGATTTCCTATCTGGGCTGGGGCGCGCGGCCCTGGGAGCACGTGCCCAACGGCTATGTCGACATCTATGCGCCGATGTACGACGACGTGACCAAGATGGTGGACTGGGCGACCGATCCGACCCGCACCCAGCCGATGATCCAGTGCGAATACGCCCACATGCAGGGCAATTCCGGCGGCAATCTGAAAGACTACTGGGACACCATCTACAAGTACGACAAGCTGCAGGGCGGCTTCATCTGGGACTGGGTCGACCAGTCAATGTACCGCTACGCCAAGGACGGTCGCCGCTACTGGGGCGACGGCGGCGAGTATGGTCCGAACCCCGGCGGCGAGATCGAGTTCGGCGATGGCCTGATCCAGTCGGACCGCACGCCCAACCCCCAGGTCTACGAAGCCCAGAAGGTGCTCTCGCCGATCCAGTTCGAGGCCTTCGACGAGGCCGACGGCCGGGTGAGCGTGGTCAACCGTCACGACTTCCGCGACCTGTCGGGCTTTGCTTTTGACTGGGTGCTGGAAGAGGACGGCGTCCCCGTCGCCTCGGGCGCCCTGCCCGACTTGGCGACCAAGGCCCGCGAGCGCCAGACGATCGTCCTGCCGCTGGGCGCCACGCCGCGCAAGCCGGGCGCCGAGTACTTCGTCACGATCCGCGCTAGAGCCAAGGCTGGCGCTGTGCCCCTGACGCCAGAGGGCTATGTGGTCGGCTGGGAGCAGTTTGCGTTGAAGTCGGCGCCCAAGGCCGCGCCGGCCCGCGCCGGTTCCGTGGCGACGACGGACGGCAAGGACGCGGTGACCCTATCGGCGGCCGGCGCCGTGCTCAGGATCGACCGCGCCACCGGCCTGGTCGAAAGCTACGTCAAGGACGGCGTGGTGCTGGCGCGCGGCGGCCAGCCGAACTTCTTCCGGGCCGAGACCGACAACGACGCCGGCACCGGCCTCTCGACCCAGCAACGCGCTTGGCAGGCCATGACCAAGCAGCGCCAGGTGCGCTCCGTCAGCGCCGGCGATGGGCGGATCGTCGTCGAGCACGCCCTGGGCGCGGGCGCGGCGCGCTTCGTCACCACCTACGTCATGGCCGGCGACGGAACGGTCGCTGTCACCGGCGACCCGACGCCGCTGAAGGACGACCTGCCGCCGCCGATTCGGGTCGGGCTGTGGTTCACCGTTCCCTCGGCTCTGAAGACGGTCGAGTGGTACGGACGCGGTCCGCACGAGAGCTATGTCGACCGCAAGACCAGCGCGTCGATCGGCCTGTGGCGCGGCGCGGTGGCCGACCAGGACCACGACTACATCCGCCCCCAGGACACCGGCAACAAGGTCGACGTCCGCTGGATGGAGCTGAGCGGCGAGGGCCGCGGCGTGCGGGTCACCGGCGAGCGGCCGCTGATGATGACCGCCCTCGCCTTCCCGTACGAGGATCTCTATCGCCGGGAGCCGGGGACCTGGAAATCCACCGACGTCGTCCCGCACGGCGACGGAACCCTGCTGATCGACGCCGCCCAGTGGGGCGTCGGCGGCGACACCGCCTGGAACACGTTCGGCCTGCCGCATATGAAGTACCGTACGACCTTGGCGCCGACCCGCGTCAGCTTCCGCCTGGAGCCGTTCACCGGCGAGGGCACGACGCCCGACAAGGCCCGCCCCGCCCAGGCGACGCCGCCGCAGTAGGAGTTCAGACTTGAAGCCCTTAGCCCTCCGTCTCGCCGCTCCGCTGCTCGTGGCGGCCCTGCTCGCGGGCCCCGCCCTGGCCGGTGAGCCGATCAGCCCACGTTTCAACGCCGACCCGTCGCCGCACGCCTTCAAGGGCGGCTATTACCTCTACGCCACCGACGACGCCTCGAACTCCGGCAAGTACTGGGACTCGACCACCTGGCGGCTCTACACCTCCAAGGACCTGAAGACCTGGAAGGACGCTGGCGCCTTCCTGGGCGTGTCGGTGTTCAAATGGGCCAAGCCCGACGCCAAGGCTTGGGCCCCCGAGGCGGCCTATCGGAACGGCAAGTACTACTTCTACGCCCCCGTCGGCGGCGACAAGATCGGCGTGGCCGTGGCCGACAAGCCCGAGGGGCCGTTCACCGACGCCATCGGCGCGCCGCTGGTCGACAAGGCTCGCGACGCCAACGCCGGGGCCGAGCCGATCGACCCGCAAGTGCTGATCGACGACGACGGCCAAGCCTACGTGGTCTTCGGCACCCGCGTGCCCAAGATCGTCAAGCTGGGCGCGGACATGAAGAGCCTGACCGGTCCGATCCAGGATCTGGTCGTCACCGGCTTCCCCGCGCAGGACCCGAAGAAGAAGTACGGCGAGGCCCCGTTCCTGCACAAGCGCAAGGGCCTCTACTATTTCAGCTTCTCGACCGGCTGGCCGGGCCAGATCGTCTACGCCACCGCCAAGAGCCCGATGGGCCCCTACGCCTATCGCGGCGTGATCCTCGACTATCTGAAGATCTCGACCAACCACCAGGCGATCATCGAGGCCAAGGGCAAGACCTGGTTCTTCTATCACGACAACCTGCTGCCCGGCGGCGGCGACCACCGCCGCTCGATCGCCATCGAGCCGCTGACCTACGCGGCCGACGGCTCAATCGTCGAGGTGCGGCCGAAGCCGACCAAATAGGCTTAGGCGTCGCGAGCGGCCCTGAGGTTTTCGTTCAGGGCTACGCTGGCCTCCATGCGGGCCAGTTGCTCGGGCGTGGCCGGGACCTGGTGGCGCGCCTTCCATTCGACCTGAGGCATGCCGTAGACCGCCTCGCGCGCCGCGTCCTTGCCGAGCGCGCCCTCCGACGCCTCGCTGAGCCAATCGCCGAGACAGTTGCGGCAGAACCCGGCCTGGCCCATCAGGTCGACGTTCTGAACGTCGGTCCGCAGGCGCAGGTGCTCGACCAGCCGGCGGAATGCGGCGGCGGCGGTGCGGTCGTCGATCTCTGTCATGCGCGATCCTGGGCGGTCGTCCGAAGGTCGCCGAATGTGGGCGTAGACGAGGCCCGAGACAACGGGTGACCCTCGCCCACGTCGCGCGGTTCGAAGGCCTCTCGATTCAGTACGGACCAAGCGAGCCGTAATAGGCGCCGACGCCGTCGCGCCAGCTGGCGCCCGCGCCGAGATCTTCTAGGTCCTCGCGATCCAAAGCCGGAGCGGCTTGCAGCTGTTCCTTGCTCAGCGGAACGACATAGCCGCCCTTCTCGACATCGTATTCGAGCCGGGCCCAGGGCAGCGGATGCAGCTTGTCGCCGATACCGAGAAAGCCGCCGAACGACAGCAGGGCATAGACGACCTCGCCGGACACCTTGTCGATCGACAGGTTGTCGATACGGCCGATGCGCTCGCCGGCGCGGTTGAACACCGGCGTGTCGGTGACCCGATCGGCCATGATCAGGTCGTGGGGAGATATCGCGTCCATGAGGGTCTCCTTTCCAGCTTGGCGCCGGTCTGGCAGGCTCGGCGCCCGTCCTCCCCCTCATGAAAACCGTCTGGACGCCTCGAAGTTCACAGCTGCGCCGTCGCCGCACAATGAGGAACACAGGCTGATCGACGGCGTTTCCGGGAGGTGTCGGCGGCCTCGCCGCCCTCGTCTCAGGAGGCGGCCATGTCCCATATCGAGGACGAGCCTCGGACGCCGCGCCGCCCAGCCCGGCTAGAACCATGATCGACCTGGAAGACGCCCGCGAACGGATGGTGCAGCGGCAGGTGGCCCGGCGCGGCGTGCGCGACAAACGGGTGCTGGAGGCCCTGCGCGAGACGCCGCGCGAGCTGTTCGTGCCCGAGGGCCTGCGCGAGTTCGCCTATGACGACTCGCCCCTGCCGATCGAGGCCGGTCAGACGATCTCGCAGCCCTATATCGTCGGCCTGATGGCCGCCGCCGCGATGATCCAGCCCGGCGACCGGGTGCTTGAGATCGGAACGGGGTCGGGCTACGCCGCCGCCGTGCTGGCGCGCCTGGCCAACCAGGTTCACACGATCGAGCGTCACGAGACCTTGGCGAAGACCGCGCGCGAACGCCTGGCCCAACTGGCCAATGTCGAGGTGCATCTGGGCGACGGCACGCACGGCTGGCCCGACGCCGCCCCCTACGACGCCATTCTCGTCGCCGCCGGCGGTCCGGCCATTCCGCAGGCGCTGAAGGATCAGCTGGACCTGGGCGGCCGCCTGGTCATGCCGGTCGGCGAGCGCCAGGGCGGGCAGCGGCTGATCAAGATCACCCGCACCAGCGCCAACCACTTCGAGGAGGACGATCTCGGCGCCGTCACCTTCGTCCCGCTGATCGGCGAACATGGCTGGAGCGACGCCGAGACCGAAGGCCGCCCTGTCGAGGCGCGCAGCTTCCGACCCGTCGGGCCGGGCAGGACCACGGCCAGCCTGATCGCCGAGGCGGCCGAGCCGCTGCCCGACCTGGACGATCCCGCCTTCGGCGCCCTGTTCGACCGTTTCGCCCAAAAGCGCGTGGTGCTGCTGGGCGAGGCCAGCCACGGCACGTCGGAGTTCTATCGCGCCCGCGCGGCGATCACCCGGCGACTGGTCGAGGCCCATGGCTTTTCGATCGTGGCGCTGGAGGCCGACTGGCCCGACGTCGCCGTGCTGGACCGGCAGGTGCGCGACCGGCCGGCGCGCCTCGACGCCGAGCCGCCCTTTCAACGTTTCCCGACCTGGATGTGGCGCAATCGGGAGTTCGAGGACTTCACCGCCTGGCTGGCCTTGTGGAACGCCGGCCTGCCGGAGCCTGACCGGGTCGGGATCCATGGCCTGGACCTCTACAACCTGTCGGCCTCGCTTCGCGCGGTGCTGGACTATCTCGATCGCGTCGACCCTACCGCCGCGGCGATCGCCCGCGAGCGCTATGGCTGCTTGACGCCGTGGGCGCACGAGCCCCAGGCCTATGGCCGCATGGCGCGCAGCGCGGGCTATGGGCGGTGCGAGGCCGCCGTGGTCAAGACCCTGGTCGACCTGCTGCGCCGACGGCTCGACTACGCGGCCCACGACGGCGACGACTTCCTCGACGCCGCCGCCAACGCCCGGCTGGTCAAGAACGCCGAGGCCTATTATCGGGCGATGTACTATGGCGCGGCCGACAGCTGGAACCTGCGCGACACGCACATGTTCGAGACGCTGGAGGCGGTCCTTGAAGCCAGGGGACCCAACGCCAAGGCCGTGGTCTGGGCGCACAATTCCCACGTCGGCGACGCTTCCAAGACCGACATGGGCCTGTCGCGCGGCGAGCTCAACATTGGCCAGCTGTGCCGCGAGCGGTTCGGCGACGCGGCCGCCCTGATCGGCTTCGGCACCAATACAGGCACGGTGGCCTGCGCCAGCGACTGGGACGGGCCGCTGGAGGAAAAGCGCGTCCGCCCGGCCCTTCCCGACAGCTACGAGCGGCTGGCGCACGACAGCGGCGTGAGCCGGTTCCTGCTCGACCTGCGCGAGGGCCGCCGCCCCGACCTGCGCTATCGGCTCCTGGAGCCCCGGCTCGAACGGTTCATCGGCGTGATCTATCGCCCGGAGACCGAACGCTGGAGCCACTATTCGGCCTGCTCTCTGCCTCGGCAGTTCGACGCCTATGTCTGGTTCGACGAAACCCGCGCCGTCGCCTCGACGGCCGCCCGGTCGGGAAGCGGCGAAGACGACATGTTCCCCTCGGGCCTCTAGCGGCGCGCCAGGGTCACGCGCGCGGTCAACCCGTCCGCTTCGCCATCGCCTTGCATTCCTCATGGCGGAAGCAGGTCACCAGGTGGTCGTTGACCAGGCCGGTGGCCTGCATGAAGGCGTAGACGATCACCGGGCCGCAGAACTTGAAGCCCTTAGCCTTCAGGGCCTTGGACATCTGGACCGCCAGCGGCGTTTCGGCCGGGACCTCGCCGGCCCGCCACTGGTTCTGGATCGGCGCGCCGCCGACCATGTCCCACAGGAACGTCCCGAAATCCTCGCCGCGCTCGCGCATGTCCAGATAGATCCGCGCGCCCGAGATCGCCGCGTCGATCTTGCCGTTCGAGCGGATGATGCCGGCGTCGGCCATCAGCCGAGCGCGGTCGGTCTCGTCGAAGCGGGCGACCTTTTCCGGATCGAAATCGGCGAAGGCGGCGCGGAAGGCCTCGCGCTTGCGCAGGATCGTGATCCACGACAGCCCGGCCTGGAAACCGTCCAAGACGAGCTTTTCCCAGAGCGCGCGGGACTCCCATTCGGGCACGCCCCATTCGTGGTCGTGATAGGCCTCGTAGAACGGGTCGCCGTTCATGCCTTTCCAGGTGCAGCGGGTGATCTCGGTCATGCGGCGACGCTAGCAGAGTCGCTTCGCAAGGCCAGAACTTTTCGAGAACATACATCATCTCCCGACGGGAATCGCCGTCTCGGGCGTTGATAGGCCAGAGGGACAGAACAACCGAAGGAGACGCGGATGAAGCGCCTCAGAACCCTGGCCGTGTTGGCCCTGGCCACGGCCGCCGTGACCGCGACGCCGGTCCTGGCCCAGCGCCATTACGACCGCGACAACAACCCGCCCGGCCCGCGCGGCGGACCCGGCACCAACTGGGAGAACCCGCCCGGCTGGCGTGGGGGTCCCGGCGCCTCGCCCGACCGCCGCTACTACCGCTGGCATGGCAAGCGGGTCGAGTTCCGCTATCGCGACGGCTACTACTACAACCGCGCCTACGGCTATTACCACCCGCGCTACGGCTGGTGGAACCAGCGGGCCAAGTGCTGGTTCGATCGCGACGACAACCCGCCCGGCCCGCGCGGCGGCCCCGGCACCAACTGGGAGAATCCGCCCGGCTGGCGCGGCGGCCCGGGGGCGTCCCCGGACCGCTTCGGCAGCTGCCGCTAGCTGACCCTTAGCCTCAGCCGGCCAGGAAGGTCTCGACCTCGGCCATGAACTTGGCCGGCTGATCCACCATGATGAAATGGGCGCTGTCGTCGATGCGGACGACCTTGGCGCCCTTCAGCGGCGTGTAGGCGGCCTGGTACCACCCGCCGAACACGGCGGCCGGGGCCGGGCTGGCCTTGTTCCAGGCCCACAGCACCGTGGTCGGGGCGGTGATCTTCGGCAGTTCCGGCGAGAGGTCGGTGGTCAGCAGCTCCTCCATCGACCGGCCCGCCACCTGGCGGTCGCTGGCCAGGGCATGGCCGACGATGGCCGGACGGGCGCTCTCGGTCAGCACCATGGTCGCGATGGTTTGGGTCTGCTGGGCGACGAATTGCTCCTGCGGCGCGCCCTCGATCCGCTGGCGGAACATGGCCGCGTTCTTGGTGATGGTTTCGGGCGTCGCGGTCGGGCCGAAGAAGGCCACGGCCAGGTTCGGGAACATGTCGACGACCATCAGCTTGCCGACCAGGTCGGGATGGCGCGCGGCCAGCATCATGCCTATCGAACCACCCATCGAGTGGCCGATCACCGCCGGTTTCTTAAGGCCTTTGGCTTGGATGTAGCCCGCCAGACCCTCGGCCACGCCCGCGGCGACCTTGCCCTCCGCGTTGCCGGCGGTCGGCGCGCCCGCGAAGCCCGCGACCTGGACGACGTGCACGCGGTAGCGGCCCTCCAGGGCCTTGGCGGTCGGCGCCCAGATTTCGCGCGACGACGACAGGCCGGGGATCAGGATCACGTCCGGACCCTGGCCCTGGACCTCGACGGTGAAGCGGTCGGCTTCGGCGGCCAGGACGGGCCCTGCGATAGCGGCGGCGGTCAGCGCGGCGCCCGCGCCCAGGATCTCACGACGGTTCATTTGGATTGCCCCTAAGCTCTGGCCGGCCACCCTGTCGGAGGCCACCGTTTTGCCAAGGGTGTGCTCCGCTTCGAAGCGGACCGCAATCTCAGGTTTTCGGCAGCCAGTCCGGAGGCTCTACCCGAACCGCGCGGCCGTCGACCGTCAGGGCCGCGCCCTCGATGCGGTCGAGGCGCAGCAGGGCCATGGCCCGGCCGTCGCGACCGCTCAGCACCTCTCCGGCCCGCAGGGTTCCGGCCAGCACCTCGGCCCCGAACGCCGGCGGCGGCCCCTCGAAGACGATCGGCAGCATGCGGGTCTTGATCGTCCCGCGCCGCTTCATGCGGCTGGTCGTCTCCTGGCCGACGAAGCAGCCCTTCTTGAAGTCGATGCCCGCCAGCAGGTCGAAGTCGGCCTCGATCGGATAGGTCGTCTCGCTGCCCCAGTCGGCGGGCCCGGGCACGCCCAGAGCCAGGCGATGGGCCTCATAGGCGTCCTCGTCCGCCGTCGCCGCGCGCGCGCCATAAGCCCGCGCGCCCAAGGCCGGCAGGCGCGGATCGGCATAGAGGCCCTCGCCCGCGAGGTCGCCGCCGCCAAACACGGCGAAGACCGGCGTGTCGCTGGCCATCAGCTCCGCCTTGGCCCGCAGGCGGTACATGGTCAGGCGCGTCAGGATCGCGGCCCGGTGCTCGGCCGCCACGTCGAGCAGGGCGCCGTCCCCCTCTACTCCTTTTGGTGTTCCAGCCACGAACAGGTCGTAGAGCAGCTTGCCCTGCGGGGTCAGCAGGCCCGCGAACCGCAGATCGCCGGGCGCGAGGGTCTCGACGTCCTGGGTCAGCAGGCCCTGCAGGAAGCTTCGCCAGTCCGGTCCGGAGACGGTGATGACGGCGCGGGACGCGAGGTGGGCGATGGTTGGGGCGCTCATGCCCGCAGATGTGGCGCCGACAAGGCGTCCACACCAGTCCCCCAAAAGGCGAAAGCTCAACTGTTAACGTGGGATGCGCCGACTCACCGACCGGCCTATAGATGGACCGATGACACAGCGGGCCTTCCCGATTCTCTTCATCACGGCGACGCGCATCGGTGACGCGGTGCTGTCGTCCGGCCTGATCAGGATGCTGGCCGACCAGATCCCCAACGCGCGCTTCACGATCGTCTCCGGCCCCCTGGCCGCGCCGCTGTTCGCCCACGTGCCGGGGCTGGACCGGGTCATCGTGATGGAGAAGGGCAAGGGCAAGGGCCACTGGTTCAAGCTCTGGCGCCAGGTGCGCCACAAGAAGTGGAGCCTGATCGTCGACCTGCGTGGCAGCGCCACGGCCCTCTTTCTGCGCCGCGAGAAGCGGGCGATCTGGAAGAAGCTGCCCGGCGAGGTCGTGCACAAGGTGGTCGACGCCGCCCGCACCCTGAAGCTGGAAGGCGATCCGCCCGCGCCGCATCTCTACATCACGCCGGAGGTCCAGGCCCTGGCCGACGAGCTGCTGGGGGAAGGCGGGCCGATCCTGGCCATGGGCCCGGCCTCGAACTGGGTCGGCAAGGTCTGGCCGATCGAGCGCTTCACCCAGACGGCCGCCCAGCTATTGGGCAAGGACGGCCCGATGGCCGGCGGGCGCCTCTTGATCCTGGGCGGTCCCGAGGACACCCGCATGGTCGAGGAGCTGCGCATGGCCTCGGCGCGCGGCCGGACCATCGACCTGACCGGCAAGGTCGACCTGCTGACCGCCTATGCCTGCCTGCGGCGGGCGCGGCTGTTCATCGGCAACGACTCGGGCCTGATGCATATCGCCGCCGCTGCCGGCGCCCCGACCATCGGCCTGTTCGGGCCCTCGGACGAGCGCCGCTACGCGCCGTGGGGCGACAAGGCCGTGGCGGTGCGCGGACCCCGCAGCTTCGACCAGTTCCTGGCCATCGACCCCGACCTGACCCAGGCCATCCGCCACATGAGCGACCTGCCGGTGGCCACCGTGGTCAAGGCCGCCAAGGCCCTGCTGACCCGCACCGAGCCTAGCGCCGAGGTCTCGCCGGAAGAAGCGGCGGTCGTCGAGACGATCGCCGACGAAGCGGTCGGCGCCGAGGAGGCTCCGCCGTCGACTGACGCTGTCGAGCCGGTGGTGGAGATCACTGAAGAGGTCTCGCCGCAGGAAGAAGTGGTCCAGGAGGCCCTGGCCGAGGAACGCGTGCCCGAGCGCGACCCAAGCTGAAGGGATTTCTCGGTTGCCTGTTTCGAGAGGCGGTCCTAGACCGCCCTCAACCCACCCAGGAGCCGTCCGATGACCCAGACCTTCGACCTGATCGTGCGCGGCGGCGAGGTGGTCAATCACGCGGGCCGCGGCTTCACCGACATCGGCGTGCGCGGCGGCAAGATCGTCGCCATCGGCGACCTGTCCCGGGCCAGCGCCGGCGAGGTGTTCGACGCCACCGGCCTGACCGTGCTGCCCGGCGTGATCGACAGCCAGGTCCACTTCCGCGAACCCGGCCTGGAGTGGAAGGAAGACCTCGAGAGCGGCTCGCGCGGCGCGGCCCTGGGCGGCGTGGTCGCCGTGTTCGAGATGCCCAACACCGAGCCGACCACCACCGACCCCGAGGCCCTGGCCGACAAGCTCGCCCGCGCCAAGAACCGGATGCATACCGACCACGCCTTCTATGTCGGCGGCACCCACGAGAACGCCAATTTCCTGGGCGAGCTGGAGCGGCTGCCGGGCTGCTGCGGCATCAAGGTGTTCATGGGCGCCTCGACCGGCTCGCTGCTGGTGCAAGACGACGAGGGCGTCGAGAACGTGCTGCGGCATGTGAACCGTCGCGCGGCGTTCCACTCCGAGGACGAGTACCGCCTGGCCGAGCGCCGCAGCCTGGCCCGTCCCGGCGACTGGACCAGCCACCCCGAGGTGCGCGACGCCCAGGCGGCCCTGCAGTCGACCCACCGCCTGGTCCGTATCGCCAAGCGCCTGGGCAAGCGCATCCACGTCCTGCACGTGACCACCAAGGAAGAGATCGACTTCCTGGCCCAGAACAAGGACGTCGCCTCCGTCGAGGTCACGCCCCAGCACCTGACCCTGGTCGCGCCCGAGGCCTATGAGCGCCTGAAGGGCTTCGCCCAGATGAACCCGCCGATCCGCTCGGCCGACCACGTGGCCGGCGTCTGGCGCGGCATCGAGGCGGGCATCGCCGACGTGCTGGGCAGCGATCACGCCCCCCACACCCGCGAGGAGAAGGCCCGGCCCTATCCGGCCTCGCCCTCGGGCATGCCGGGCGTCCAGACGCTCGTTCCGATCATGCTGACCCATGTGGTGGACGGCCGGCTGAGCCTGGAGCGCTTCGTCGACCTGACCAGCCATGGCGTCAACCGCGTGTTCGGCCTCGCCGACAAGGGCCGTATCGCCGAGGGCTTCGACGCCGACTTCACCATCGTCGACATGAAGGCGCGCCGGACCATCACCCACGACTGGATGGCCACCCGCTCGGGCTGGACCCCGTTCGACGGCTTCGAGGCCAAGGCCTGGCCGAAGGCGACGATCGTGCGCGGGGTGGTGGTGATGCGGGACGACGAGATCGTGGCCGAGGGCCGTGGGGAGCCGGTGCGGTTCCTGGAGACGTTGGCGGGGTAGGCGGTTCCATTTTCCTGTCATCCCGGCCGCAGCGACGCGGAGAGCCGGGACCTCGGAAAGCACCGCGTTTCCGGCGGTCCCGGATCGGCCCTTCGGACCGTCCGGGATGACAGGGTCTAGAGCGCTTGTGCGACTTCCCCGCGCCGCTGCATCAACCACAGCCGCTCCGCCGCCTGCGGCCCTAGGTCCAGCGCGCGGTCATAGGCCGCCAGCGCCTCCTCCCGCCGGCCCAGCCGCGTCAGCAGGTCGGCCCGCACGGCATGGAACGGCAGGAAGTCGGCTAGCCGCGCCGCGTCCAGCCCTTCGACCTCGGCCAGGGCCACGGCCGGGCCGGCCACCTCCGCCAGGGCGACCGTGCGGTTGATGCGCACGAACGGGTCCTCGCGCCAGGCCAGCAGCAGGTCGTACAACGCCAGGATCGCCGACCACGGCGGTGGCTCGGCCAGCGAGCGGCGCAGGCTCCAGGCCCCGTGCAGGGCGGCGCGCAGCTGGCGAGGGCCGGAGGCGTTCAGCCGCGCCGCGCGGCGTAACAGGGCGTCGGCCTCCAGGATCAGCGGCCGGCTCCACCGCGCTGGGTCCTGTTCCGACAGCGGGACCATCGCCCCCTCGGCGTCCAGCCGCGCCGGCCGGCGGGCCTCGGCGAAGCGGACCGTGGCGGCGAAGGCCAGGCATTCCGGCTCGTTCGGCAGCAGCTCGGCCAGCACGGCGGTCAGGTCCAGCATCTCGCGGGCATAGCCGGCGTGGGTCCCGGCCCCGGCCGCATCCTCATGGGCCCGGGCGTAGGCGACCTCCAGGGTCGAGAGCACCGCGGCCAGGCGCTCGGGCCAGGCCTCGGGGCCGGGGACCTCGAACGACACGCCGGCCTCGGCGATCTTCTTCTTGGCCCGGGTCAGGCGCTGGAACATGGCCGGCTCGGCGGCCAGGAAGGCGCGAGCGATCTCCTGCACCGACAGGCCGCAAACCAGGCGCAGGGTCAGGGCGGCGCGGGCCTCGGGCGCGACGGCCGGGTGGCAGCAGACGAAGATCAGCCGCAGCCGCTCATCGGGGATCAGGCGGGTGTCGGAAGTCAGCAGGTCCTCGGCCGAGGGCTCCGGCTCGGGGTCGTCGGGCGTCAGGCGCTGGCGGACACTCCGTCTGCGGATCATGTCCAGCGCGCGCCGGCGCGCCGTGGCGTAGAGCCAGGCGGCCGGGTCCAGCGGTGGGGCGGCCGGCCAGACGGCCGCCGCCCGCGCGCAGGCCTCGGCGAAGGCCTCCTCGGCCAGGTCGAGGTCGCGGAAGGCCGCGGCCAGGGCGGCGACAATGCGCCCGCCGGCCTCCCGCGCAGTCTGGTCTAGGGTTTTCAACCTTCCTCGATCACCGGCCGAACCTCGATGGCGCCGTCGCCGGCGAACGGGATCCGTTTGGCGATGGCCAAGGCCGCGTCCAGGTCGGGCACGTCGACCAGATAGAAGCCGCCCAGCTGCTCGCGCGCCTCGGCATAGGGGCCATCGTGCAGGGCGTGCTCGCCGCCGGCCTTGCGCACGGTGGTGGCGGTGTCGGCGGTCTTCAGGCCCGAACCGCCCTTGAGAATTCCCTGGGTCGCCAGTTCGCCGGCCAGGGCGCGGTGGGCGGCGATGATCGCCTCGAAGGAACGACCGTTGGCGCCGCGATAGAGCTCTTCGTTTTCGTAGATCAGCAGGGCGTATTGCATGGCGATGTCTCCCGTGAGCCCGCGACCATCGCGGCGCTTCGATCTCTGAGACGCGCCGGCTCTGGCGGATTCGACAGTGGGCGGGGAAAAATGTCGAGGGGCAGAAACGCCGTCGAGCCCCGTTCATCCTCTCAGCGGGCGACCGCGTGGGACCATGTCACTTGCCCCCACCTGGCCGCTTCGCGGCCGTCCGCCCCCGGAGGGGGCGGAAGGTTCGCGTTCCTTCTTCCCCCTCCGGGGGAGGAGCGCGCCAGCGCGGAGGGGGCAAGTGATTGAACAGTCGTATGAGGCGCGACATAAAGGACGCCATGGACGGATCGACCCCCAGCACCGCGCCTTTCCGCGACGCCCGTTACGCACCTCGCGCGCTGGAGGTAGAGCGTCACGGCGAGACGCTGATCCTGCGCAATCCCATGCCCTATTCGGACGCGGTGCGAACGACCACCGCGCCGCTGGCGCGCTGGGCGGTCGAGGCGCCGGATCGGGTCTGGCTGGCCGAGAGGGATGGCGAGGCTTGGCGGACAGTGACCTACGCCGAAGCCAAGACCCGCGTGGAGGCCCTGACCGGCGGCCTCGCGAGCCTGGGCCTGTCGCGTGGCCAGCCGCTGCTGATCCTGGCCCGCAACGGTATCGACCACGCCCTGATCGCCTATGCGGCCATGAGCCTGGGCGCGCCCGCCGCGCCGGTCTCGCCACAGTACGGCTTGAAGGGGGCCGACCTGACCCGCCTCGCCCATGCGGTCGAGCGGCTGAAGCCCGCCGCCGTCTATGCCGACGACGCCGAGGCGTTCGGCGACGCCCTGGCCGCGCCGTTCCTGGCAGGCCTGCCCGTGGTCGCCAGCCGCCATGCGCGGCCCGGCGACGTCGCGTTCGAAGACCTGCTGACTAGCGCCCCCCTGTCGCCCATCGCCCGGCCGGATGACATCGCCAAGCTGCTGCTGACCTCCGGCTCCACGGGACGTCCGAAGGCCGTGGTCTGCACCCACGCCAACATCGCCCTGAACGCCGCCCAGATCGAGGCCTGCTACGCCGATCCCGAGCCGCCGGTGCTGGTCAATTCCGCGCCCTGGAGCCACAGCCTGGGGGCCAACGCCATCCTGCACATGGTGCTGCACCGGGGCGGAACCCTGTACATCGACGCCGGCCAGCCCACGCCCGGCCGCTTTTCGGAGACGCTGCGCAACCTGCGCGAGGTCGTCACGACCTATCACAACATGGTCCCGGCTGGTTGGGGCATGCTGGTCGGCGAGCTGGAGCGCGACGCAGTCCTGGCGGCCAGGTTCTTCGAGAAGGTCCGGGTGCTGCAGTACGGCGGCGCGTCCATGGCCCAGTCGATCCTCGACCGCGTCCAGGCCGTGGCGGTGCGGACGATCGGAGAGCGGATCACCTTCGCCGCCGGCTATGGCGCCACCGAGACCGGCCCGACCGCCTGCAACATCCACTGGCTGAACGCCCGCTCGGGCATGGTCGGCCTGCCGACGCCAGGCACCTCGGTGAAGCTGGTTCCCGCCGGCGACGGCGGCAAGTTCGAGATTCGGGTGAAGGGGCCGCAGGTCTCGCCGGGGTATCTGGACCAGCCGGAAGCGACGGCCCAGGCCTTCGACGAGGACGGCTTCTACCGCCTGGGCGACGCCGCGCGGCTGGCCGATCCGGAAGAGCCGGCGGCGGGCCTGGTGTTCGACGGGCGGCTGGTCGAGAACTTCAAGCTGGCTAGCGGGACCTTCGTGGCCGCAGGGGCCCTGCGGGTGGCGGCGGTGTCGGCGATCGGCGGATCCGTCTCGGACGCGGTGGTCTGCGGCGAGGGCCAAGAGGGCGTC
Source organism: Caulobacter sp. Root343 (assembly GCF_001425745.1). GTDB lineage: Bacteria > Pseudomonadota > Alphaproteobacteria > Caulobacterales > Caulobacteraceae > Caulobacter. The sequence goes on from NZ_LMDF01000011.1 coordinate 65,781, forward strand.
GGCCTGATGCTGTTCCTCGACGCGAAGGCTTGCGAACGCCTGGGCGACCGGTCGGCCGTGCGGGCGGCGATCGCCGGGGGGTTGGCGCGGCTGAACGCCTCGGCCAAGGGCGGCGGCGGCAAGGTGGTCCGGGCCCTGATCCTGGACGGCGCGCCCGACGCGGCCAGCGGCGAGCTGACCGACAAGGGCTATATCAACCAGGCCCTGGCGCGCGAGCGGCGGCCGGCGGAGCTGGCGCGGCTGTTCGCGGAGACGCCGGACGGGGAAATTATCGTGCTGTGAGCGCTGTCATCCCGGGCGAAGACCCGGGACCGCGGCGAGCGCCGGCGTATCCGGCGGTCCCGGCTTTCGCCGGGATGACAAAGGAAAGAGAACACCATGAACGGCGCCGACGCCCTGATCACCACCCTGGCCGACAACGGCGTCACGGCGTGCTTCGCCAATCCGGGCACCAGCGAGATGCAATTCGTCGCCGCCCTGGACCGCGAGCCGCGCATGCGCAGCGTGCTCTGCCTGTTCGAGGGTGTGGCGACCGGGGCCGCCGACGGCTACGGCCGCATGGCCGGCAAGCCTGCCTGCACCCTGCTGCACCTGGGGCCCGGCTACGCCAACGGCGCGGCCAATCTGCACAACGCCCGGAGGGCGTACACCCCCATCGTCAACGTCATCGGCGACCACGCCACCTATCACCGCGGCTTCGACGCCCCGCTGAACAGCGACATCGCCGCCCTGGCCGCGCCCAACTCGGTCTGGGTCAAGTCGGCCGAGTGCGCCGACAGCGTCGGCCCGCTGACCGCCGAAGCCATCGTCGCCAGCTACGGGACGCCGGGCGGCAATGCCTGTCTGGTCTTGCCGGCCGACAGCGCCTGGAACGAGGCGACGGTAAAGGGACCGGTCGTCACGCCGCCGGCCTTCGCCCAGCCCGACAAGGCCGCCGTCGAGAGTGTCGCCCGGGCCCTGGCCTTCGCCAAGACGCCGGTGCTGCTGCTGGGCTCGGGCGCTTGTGGCGAGGCCGCCTTGGCCGCGGCCGGACGCCTCGCCGCCCACGGCGTGCGGGTGCTGACCGACACCTTCACCGCTCGCCAGGCGCGCGGCGAGGGCCGCTTCCGCCCCGACAAGCTGCCCTATTTCGCCGAGCAGGCCCTGAAGGCGCTGGAGGGCGTCGACCTGATGGTGCTGGTCTCGACCCAGCGCCCGGTCGCCTTCTTCGCCTATCCCGACCGACCCAGCGTGCTGGTGCCGGAAGGCTGCTCGGTCGAGACCCTGTGCGGCCGCGAGGTCGACGCCGCCGCGGCCCTGAACGCCCTGGCCGACGCGATCGGCGCGCCGGCGAGCGGTCCGCTCGAGGCCTACGCCCCGCCCGAGGCGCCCGTCGGCCGCCTGGACGCCTGGGCGATCGGCGCTTCGCTGGCGCGGCACATGCCGGCGGAGACAGTGATCTCGGATGACGCGGTGACCGCTGGCCTGCCGATCTTCACCCAGACCCGCGCCGCCCGCGCCCACGATTGGCTGTCCCTGACCGGCGGCGCGATCGGCCAGGGGATTCCGCTGGCGATCGGCGCGGCGGTGGCCTGCCCCGACCGCAAGGTCCTGGCCCTGACCGGCGACGGGGCGGGCATGTACACGGCGCAGGGCCTCTGGACGATGGCGCGGGAGAGGCTGGACGTGACGGTCGTGGTCTTCGCCAACCACGCCTACCGCATCCTGAGCATCGAGCTGGGCCGCACCGGGGCCGGCAATCCCGGCCCGGCGGCTTCCCGGCTGCTGGACCTGGGCGATCCGCGACTGGACTGGGTGGCGATCGCCCGGGGCATGGGCGTGGCCGCCGAGCGGGTCGAGACCGCCGAGGCCTTCGACGACGCCTTCGCCCGGGCCATGGCGACGCCGGGGCCGCGCCTGATCGAGGCGGCGATGGGCTAAAGAAAAGGCCCGCCGGATCGCTCCGGCGGGCCTCGTCCTTCAGGACCTTACGGCCGAGGGCTGGATCAGCCCTTGACCTTGTTGGTCGGCAGCTTGCAGCCGCCGCCGATGCCCTTGGCCTGGGCGCAGGAGAGGAACTCCTTGGCCGCCGGCTTGCTGACACCGATCGGATAGCCCAGCACCCAGCCGGGCAGGCCGTCCGAGCAGGCCACTTCGACGAAGCCCTCGGTGTCGGTGGCGCCGATGATGCGGGCGTCCGAGACTTGGCAGGAGGCCTTGTTGAAGCCGACCAGGTCCTTGGTCAGGCGCGCGTACTGCGGGTCTTTCTTGGTGAAGCTGCAGCGGAAGCCGTTCAGCTCGGCCGTGACGCAGTCATAGATCGTGCCGCCGGTGGCGGTGAACACCGCGATGGCGCCGGCGTCGCTGCCCTTGCACTTCAGCTCGACGATTTCCTTCTTCGGGTCGTTGGTCGGCAGCATGCCGTACTTCTCGACGTCGCAGGGGAAACCAGCCTTGGCCGACAGCTTGCCGTAGAAGCCGGCCTGCTCGGTCAGGGCGGCGACGGCGTCGGTCAGCGTGCAGCCGCCGCCGACGAAGCCGGCCTGGGCGCAGGGGATGGCGCGGGCGAAGGCGCCGGTGGCCGCCGTCTGCTGGAACACGTAGCCCTTACCGTCCTGGCAGGCGACTTCGTAATAGTTGTCGACCTTGGTGCTCAGGATGTAGCGCTTGTCCTTGATGTCGCAGGCCGTGCCAGCGGCCTTGGCGGCGCCGTTCAGGGTGTCCACGATGGCGAGCTGGGTCTGACGGTTGGTCAGCTTGCAGCTCACATTGCCGCCTTCCTCATAGAGCAGGCAGCTGTTGACGGTGACTTCGCCGCTGATGTTCAGCGGCGAGACAGTCTGGACCACGTAACCCGCGCCACCCTTACAGGCGACTTCGAAGTACGAGTTCTTGGCGCCCGAGCCGATGGCGCGGGTGTTCTCGATATCGCAGGTCACGCCGCCCTTCTTGACGTACGGGGCCAGGCCCGCGCCAGGGTTGGCGTTGCCGGGCAGAACGCAGGCCAAGCCGCCGACCTTGCCGTCAGGACCCGGCTGGCTCGACTCGAGGCAGGTATAGACCTGCGGGGCCACGTCCTTCTTGGCGATCATCGCGAAGCCCATGCCCTCGTTACAGGCGACTTCGTAATATTTCGCGCCGGCCTTCTTGTCCTCGCCGATGAAGCGGGCGTCCGAAACCGTGCAGCCGGCGCCGCTGGCTTGAATGATAGCCGGGGCTTCCTTCATGCCCGCCTCGCGCGCCTTGGCGTCGATGGCGGGCTTGCCCTTCTCTTCCTTCGGCGCCGAAATGACGGCGGCCGGCACGAGAATGGCGACCGCGAGGGCGGCCGTCAGGCCGATCGCGAAACGCTTCATGGGAAATGTCTCCTGGGTGGATTCCTCGCGCGGACATAAGCGCGTGCTTGTATCAGGGGTCAAGATACCGTCCGACCTAGGCGGGATGATGACTGGCCTTCAGGCCAAAAAATGGGTCGGATCAACGACAAGCGCCGGTTGAACGGCCTCCGGAGGGGACGGAATGCGCGACGGGATCGAGGATGAAGAGGCCGAGCCGCCGCGCAAGGCGCGCCTGGTCTATCCGTTCGAGACGGCGCCGGAGCCCGGTTCGGGCCAGGCGGTCGAGGTCGGGCCCGGCGTCCTGTGGCTGCGGATGCCGCTGGGCGGCTCGCTGCAGTTCATCAATGTCTGGGCCATCGCCGACGGCGAAGGCTGGGCCGTCGTCGATACCGGCGTCCAGACCCGCGAGACCAGTCAGGCCTGGCGCGACGCCTTCGCCGGCGCGCTGGGCGGCAAGCCGATCACGCGGGTGATCTGCACGCACCTGCATCCCGACCATGTCGGCCTGGCCGGCTGGATGACCCGCAAGTTCGACTGCCGGCTGTGGATGACCCGGCTGGAATATTTCCAGTGCCGGATGCTGGTCGCCGACACCGGGCGCGAAGCCCCCGAGGACGGGGTGAAGTTCTTCCGCGCCGCCGGTTGGGACGAGGACGCGATCGAGAACTACAAGGCCCGCTTCGGCGGCTTCGGCAAAGCGATCTACGCCCTGCCCGACAGCTACCGCCGGCTGTCGGACGGCGAGGACTTCGAGATCGGCGGCGAGACCTGGCGGGTGGTGACCGGACAGGGCCACTCGCCCGACCATGCCTGTCTCTGGTCACCCGCGCTGAACCTGCTGATCTCGGGCGACCAGGTGCTGCCGCGCATCTCGTCGAACGTCTCCGTCTTCCCGACCGAGCCCGACGCCGATCCGCTGAGCGACTGGCTGCGGTCCCTGGCCAAGGTGAAGGCGACCGTGCCCGACGAAGTCATTGTCCTGCCTGCCCACAACGATCCGTTCGAGGGCCTGCACACCCGGATCGACGCCCTGATCGCCGGCCACGAGCGCGGCCTCTCGCGCCTGGAAAAGAAGCTGGCCGAGCCCAAGCGGGCGGTCGACACTTTTGGCGCCCTGTTCGCCCGGCCGATCGGCCCGGATCTGCTGGGCATGGCCACGGGAGAGGCGCTGGCGCACCTCAACTGTCTGATCGGCCGAGGCCGCATCCGGCGTGAGGTCGATGCCGACGGCGTCGCCTGGTACGTCGCGGAATCGAGCCCGGGCTGATTTCAAGCCAAGGCAAGAAACGGTCGTTTGACATTTCGCACGCGAAACATAGTCTGGCGACATGTCCGTGCCTCCCGATCGCCGCCTCATCTTCCTGCTCAACGCCGGCCAACGGCGCGTCCAGCGCTGGATCGAGGGCAAGATGGCCGCCAAGGGTGGCCTGACCGCCGCCCAGTCGGGAGTGCTGTTCTTCCTGGGCGACCAGAACGGAGCCCTGATCGGCGAGGCGGCCGACGCGCTCGACCTGGCCCCCTCGGCCATGACCGGCCTGATCGACCGCATGACCCGCGCCGAGCTGGTCGAGCGCCGCGCCGATCCCAAGGATGGCCGGGCCATGCGCCTGTACCTGACCGACAAGGGCCGCACCGCCCGTGAAGCGGCCAAGGCCGGTCTCGACGGGATCAACGCCCACCTGACCGAGGGCTTCACCGACGAAGAGATCGGCGTGGTCGCGCGCTGGCTCTCCAGCCTGCAGACCAAGTTCCCCAAGGGAGATTCGTGATGACCGACCAAGTTAAGGTCGAGATCGACGCCGGCGTGATGACCCTCACCCTGGCGCGTCCGGAAAAGAAGAACGCCCTGTCCAACGCCATGTACGGCGTGCTGGCCGACAGCCTGGAGGCCGCCGAGCGGGATCCGGCGGTGCGCGTCGTGATCCTCCAGGCCGACGGCGACAGCTTCACGGCCGGCAACGATCTGCAGGACTTCGCGGCCCAGGCCACCGGCGCCTTCACGGGCGAACGCCACGTGATCCGCTTCCTGAAGGCCCTGGCCAACGCCACCCGGCCGCTGGTCGCCGCGGTCCAGGGCCAGGCTGTGGGCGTCGGCACGACCATGCTGCTGCATTGCGACCTGGTGTTCGTGACGCCGGACGCGCGCCTGACCACGCCGTTCGTCAACCTGGCCCTGGTGCCGGAGGCGGCGTCCAGCTGGCTGCTGCCCGCCCGGATCGGCCACGCCCGCGCCTACGCCATGTTCGCGCTGGGCGAGGCGATCGACGGCGGCACGGCGGTAGCCTGGGGCATCGCCAATGGCGCGGCTGAGCTCGGCGACCTGCGGGCCCGCGCCCGCGCCGCCGCCGACCAGCTGGCCAAGCGTCCGCTGGGCGCCCTGACCGTGACCAAGCGCCTGATGCGCGACGCCGAGAAGATCGCCGCCCTGATGGACACCGAAGGCGCCGAGTTCGCCGCCCGCCTGCAGACCGCCGAGGCGCGTGAGGCCTTCATGGCCTTCGCCGAGCGCCGAGCCCCCGACTTCAGCCACGTCGGCTAGGCCGTGCTGCTGGCCCTGCTGGTCGCGGGGATCCTGTTCCTGCTGGCGGCCATCCACCTCTACTGGGGTTCTGGCGGGCGCTGGCCGGGCCATGACGAGGCCTCGATGGTCGAGCATGTCGTCGGCCGCACGCGCGGCATGAAGGCGCCGGGCTTGCTGGCCAGCGCTGCGGTCGCCCTGGCCCTGGCGACCGGCGGCGGCCTGGTGCTGGCGACGATCTTTCCGCCGCCCCCGTTCGAGTCGTGGCTGCAAACCGCGCGCTGGATCCTGTTCGCCGTGTTCGCGGGCCGGGGCGTGGCGACGTATGTTCCATCGGTCTTCCGCTATGCCGAAGGCACCCCGTTCTCGCGGCTGAACCGTCGCGCCTACGGCCCGCTATGCCTGGCCATCGCCCTGGGGATTTGCGCCATCCAGCTGTAGCGTTCCAAACAAGACAAGAGCCGCGGCCAGAAGGCCAAGGCCTAGGGAGAAACATCATGAGCGATCGCATCACCTCGCCCTTCGGCGCGAAGTCGACGGCGCGCGAGGTCGTCGCCGGCCACGACCTGTCGGGCAAGGTCGCCATCGTCACCGGCGCGGCCACCGGCATCGGCGTCGAGACGGCCAGGGCCCTGGCCGAGGCGGGCGCGGAGGTGATCATCGCCGCTCGCAAGCCGGAACTCGGCGAAGAGGTCGCCAACGCGATCAATCTCGGCGTGGGCGTAAAGCGCGCCAGCTTCGCCATGCTGGATCTCTCCAGCTTCGAGTCGATCCGCCACTTCGCCCATCTGTGGGGCGACCGGCCGATCAACATCCTAATCAACAACGCCGGCGTCATGGCCTGCCCCCTGTCGCGCACCGCCGACGGATTGGAGATGCAGATCGGCACCAACCATTTCGGCCATTTCCTGCTGTCGGTGCTGCTGGCCCCGAACCTGGTCGCGGGGGCAAAGGCCAGCGGCAAAGCTTCGCGACTGGTGTCGCTGTCCTCGATCGGCCACCGGCGCTCGCCCATTCATTTCGACGATCCGAACTACGAGACCCGGCCCTACGACAAATGGGAGGCCTATGGTCAGGCCAAGACCGCCAACAGCCTGTTCGCGGTCGGCTTCGACGAGCGGTTCAAGGACCAGGGCGTGCGCGCCAACGCCGTCATGCCCGGCGGGATCATGACCCCGCTGCAGCGGCACATGACCCTGGACGAGCAGCGGGCCCTGGGCTGGCTGGACGAGAACGACAAGCCGCGCGAGGGCTTCAAGACCACCGAGCAGGGCGCGGCGACCAGCGTCTGGGCCGCCGTCGGCGACGAACTGGAAGGCGTGGGCGGGCTCTATCTGGAGGACTGCAAACAGGCCGTCCCGTGGAGCCAAGAACGCCCCTGGAACGGGGTCATGCCGCATGCGCTGGATCCCGAGGCGGCCGACCGGCTGTGGGACTTGTCGGTGAAGACCACCGGCGTCGGCGCCTGATGGAGCGGCGTTCGGTTCTGCGCCTCGCCGGCGCCGCGACCCTGGCCGGCGCGGCCATCGACATCATCGCGCCGTTCGTCATCTATCCGCGCCTGGTCGAGCCGCAGCCGCACCTGGTCTATGCGACCATCGACCTGCTGCTGCTCTTCGGCATGCTGGGCGTGCGGTCGGCCACCGCTCGGTCGACCGGCGCGCTGGCCCTGGCTGGATTCGTCCTGGCCCTGCTGGGCGTCATGCTGGTGCGGACGTCATCGGCCAGGATCTTCGGCGAGGCCTCGTACATGATCGCCTCCAGCCTCTGGTCGATCGGCATGGTCATCTGGGCGGTCGATCTGCTGCGGGCCAAGGTGTTCCGCCTCGCCGCCGGTCTCTGGATCGCGGCGCTGGTCATCGGCCTTGCCGGCCTGCTTCTGAAGGATCACGGTCCCGTCGCGCACGTGGCGAAGATGAGCTTCATCCTCGGCTTCGTCGCGGCCGGCGTCGGCCTGATCAAAACGCGTGGAGAACCCGCATGAGCTTAAAGGGCAAGACCCTGTTCGTCACCGGCGCCTCGCGCGGCATCGGCCTGGCCATCGCCCTGCGGGCGGCGCGTGACGGGGCCAATATCGTCATCGCCGCCAAGACGGCCGAGGCGCACCCGAAGCTGCCGGGCACCATCTACACCGCCGCCAAGGAGATCGAGGCGGCCGGCGGTCAGGCCCTGCCCCTGGTGGTCGACGTCCGCGAGGAGGCCAGCGTCCAGGAGGCGGTCGAGAAGGCCGTCGCCCAGTTCGGCGGTATCGACATCTGCGTGAACAACGCCTCGGCCATCTCGCTGACCGGGACCCTGTCGACCGACATGAAGCGCTACGACCTGATGCACCAGATCAATACGCGCGGCACGTTCCTGACCTCCAAGGCCTGCATCCCGCATCTGAAGAAGGCGGAGAACCCGCACGTGCTGATGCTGTCGCCGCCGCTGGACATGTCGCCGCGCTGGTTCGGGCCGCACGTGGCCTACACCATGGCCAAGTTCGGCATGTCGATGTGCGTTCTGGGCATGGCCGAGGAGTTCAAGGGCGACGGGATCGCCTTCAACGCCCTGTGGCCGCGCACCGGCATCGCCACCGCCGCCATCCAGTTCGCCCTGGCTGGCGAGGAGGGCCTGCGCCACTGCCGGACGGTCGAGATCATGGCCGACGCGGCGCATGCGATCTTCTTGAAGCCGTCGCGGGATTTCAGCGGCAATTTCCTGATCGACGACACGTTCCTGTACGGCGAAGGCGTGCGCGACTTCGATCAGTACAAGGTCGATCCCGCCGCGGCCCTGATGCCGGACTTCTTCGTGCCGGAGAGCAGTGTTCCGCCGCCGGGCGTGAAGATCGGCTAGCGCTTCTTCTTGCTCGCCTTCCGCGCCGCCACCTCGAGCGACTTTCGCGACCACTCGATCAGGAGGTCCTGGTCGTCCAGCGCCTCGGCGGGGGCGGACCAGTAGGCCATCGGCTTGCCGTCGCCGAACGGATCGAAGCCGTGCGAGCCCGCCGCCTCGAACTCGAGCTTCAGGGCGTCATCGCTCTTCAGGTACAGGACGTCGTCGTCGATCACGGCGAAGAACAAGCCGTTCGCATAGATGCCGACTCCGCCGAACATCCGGCGCGCGGTGATCTGGCCCAGGGGCGCCAGTTGCTCCAGAACGAAGTCCCGATAGTCCGCAGAGACCGCCATGCCCGTTTCCATCCGTCCTGCCACGCCTGCCGACGCCGCTCTGGTCTACCAGTTCATCCGCGACCTGGCCGAGTATGAAAATCTGCTCGACACCGTGGAAGCGACCGAAACCGACGTGGCCGGCGCCCTGTTCGGCGACAACCCGCGCGCCTTCGCCGACATCGCCGAGCTGGACGGCGAGCCGGTCGGCTTCGCCCTGTGGTTCTACAACTATTCGACCTTCGTCGGCCGGCATGGAATCTGGCTGGAGGACCTGTTCGTGCGGCCTTCGGCGCGGGGCTCCGGGGCGGGCAAGGCGCTGCTGGTCAACCTGGCCCGCCGTTGCGTCGAGGAGAACCTCGGCCGCTTCGAATGGTCGGTGCTGGACTGGAACGCGCCGTCGATCGCCTTCTATGACAGCCTGGGCGCGGCGGCGATGGACGAGTGGATCATCCGCCGCCTGACCGGCGAGCCGCTGCGGAGGCTGGCGGGGTTGTAGCGACTATTCCAGCCGATCGGCCTTGCGCAGGTCGGGGAACAGGAAGGCCCACAGCGCGGTGACAGCCATGGCCCCGACGCCGCCGAACACCGCCGCGCCGACGGGCCCGAGCAGCCAGGCCGCCGCGCCGCTCTCGACCTCGCCCAGTTCGTTGGAGGCGCTGATGAACACGCCGGAGACGGCGGCGACGCGGCCGCGCATGGCGTCGGGCGTGACGATCTGCACCAGGGTCTGGCGGACATAGACCGACAGCATGTCGGCCCCGCCCAGGACGGCCAGGGCGACTACCGACAGCCAGACCAGCTTCGACAGGCCGAACACCGCCGTGGCCAGGCCGAAGACGGCGACGCCGGCGAACATGATGCGGCCGGCGTGGCGGCGGATCGGCGTGCTGGCCAGATAGACGCCGACCACGGTCGCCCCGATCGCCGGCGCGGCGCGCAGCAGGCCGAAGCCGCCCGGGCCGATGTGCAGCACGTCCTTGGCGAACACTGGCAACAAGGCCGTGGCCCCGCCCAGGATCACCGCGAACAGGTCCAGCGAGATCGAGCCGAAGACGATCTTGTTGTTCCAGACATAGGCCAGGCCTTCCTTGATCAGCTCGACGCGCGAGCCGGGCTGGGTCTCGGGCTTGGTCGACTTGCGGATCGCCAGGGCCAGCAGGGCGGCTGTCAGGTAGAGGCCGAACGACGTCCCGAACGCCGCGGCCGGGGAATGGATCAGCAGCAGGCCGCCCAGGGCCGGGCCGGCGATCGACGCGCTTTGCCAGGCCAGGGAGTTCCAGGCGATGGCGCGGGGCAGCAGCGATCTGGGCACCAGCATCGGACCCATGGCGCTGCTGGCGGGCGACAGGAAGGCGCGGCTGGCGCCGAACAACACCGAGATGGCGAAGATCGGCCACAGCTGGTGCGATCCCATCAGCGCCAGGGTCAGCAGGACGGCGGCGCTGACCGCGTCCAGGGCCAGGGTCGTGGCGACGATCAGCTTGCGCGTCCGACGGTCGGCGGTCTCGCCGGCGATCAGGGTCAGCAGGAACAGCGGCAGGAACTGGGCCAGGCCGATCATGCTGACCAGGAAGGCCGACTCTCCGACCGACTTGGTCAGGCGGGCGATGGCGTAGACCTGCCAGCCCAGGGCCACCGACTGGATCTGCACCCCTAGGGTGGAGACGAACCGCGCCGCCCAGAAGAAGAGGAAGTCACGTTCCCGCAACAGGGCGCGGGTAGAGGTGTCGGGCGCGGACGCGGAGGCGGGCGCCTCTGGGGAAGCTGGGTCGGACATCGGCTCGCAACATAGGGCTCCGCCGCCGCGCCGCAACGTTATTGACCTGAGAAAGGCTTGGCCCTACAGCGCGCGCTCCTTTGGAGGTTCTAGGCGATGCGACGCCTTCGACGAATGCCGCGCGAACGCGCCACGATCTGAAGCCCTCCCGCGCGCCTTCGCGTCGGGAGCCCCCGACGCCCTTTCGCATTTCCCGAAGGCCGATGACCTCCGTTCAAAAGACCGTTTCCCCTGCCCCGTCGTATCCGCCGCTGGTCCACGAGATCCCGGCGATGGAGACGGCCGTCATCCATCTGATCGACCGGGTGTTCGGCCCCGGCCGCTTCGCCAAGTCGTCCGAGCGTCTGCGCGAGGGCAACACCCCGCTGCTGGACTGCTCGTTCGTCGCCGTCCGCGACGGCGCGCCCGTGGGCTGCGTGCGCCTGTGGCCGGTGACGATCGGCGGCGAGCCCGTGGCCTTCCTTGGTCCCCTGGCCGTCGATCCCGACGAGCGCAGCGCCGGCCTGGGCCAGGCCCTGGTCGAGGCGGCCGTCGAGGCGGCCCGCGCCGCCGGCTGGCGCGCCGTGCTGCTGGTCGGGGATGGCCCCTATTTCGGCCGGGTCGGCTTTACCAACGCCCACACGGCCGGCGTCGTCATGCCGGGTCCGGTGGACCAGCGCCGCGTGCTGCTCCTGCCGCTGCGGCCGGGCGGCGACGAGGGTCTCTCGGGTCCGGTCGTGATCGATCCGCGCGCTTGAGTCGCCGGCGCGTCCGGTCCATCGGCGCTTGAGCCGGCGGGCCGGACGGCCTAACTGATCAGCGATGACCGACGCACCCGCCAAGGCCGGGCTAGAGGGCGTCGCCAAGGCCGCCCAGAACGCGCAGGCCGCTGGCGAACGCGGCCTGCCGCCGGTGCATCTGTGGAACCCGGCCCACTGCGGCGAGATCGACATCCGCATCCGCAAGGACGGCGTCTGGTTCCACGAAGGCACGCCGATCGGCCGCGAGGCCCTGGTGCGGCTGTTCTCGACCGTGCTGCGCCTCGACCCGGACGGCTATCACCTGGTCACGCCGGTCGAGAAGATGAAGATCACCGTCGAGGACGCGCCGTTCATCGCCACCCGCGTCGACCGGGTGGGCGAGTGCCTGGTCTTCCAGACCAATGTCGGCGACACGGTCGAGGCGGGACCCGAGAACGCGATCCGCGTCGAGATCGATCCCGAGACCGGCGAACCGCGGCCCTATGTGCACGTGCGCCGGGGCCTGGAGGCGCTGATCGCCCGGCCGGTGTTCTACGAACTGGCCGAGATGGCCTCGCCCAAGGGCGACCTGTGGGGCGTGACCTCCAACGGAGCCTTCTTCCCGATCGCGCCGCCCGGATCGGCCCTCGCATGACGCGCGAAGAGCGCCGGGCGTGGATCACCAGTCGGCTGCATCCGATCGCGGACTATGATCCGAGCCTGGCCAATCCCCAGAAGTCGGACTTCGACCTCAATCCGGGGCTGAAGGTCGACAATCCGCACGCCCTGCGCCCCGCCGCGGTGCTGGTCGGGCTGGTCGAGCACGAGGACGGCATGACCGTGCTGCTGACCCGCCGGTCCGACACCCTGCGCAGCCACACCGGCCAGATCGCCTTTCCCGGCGGCCGCTGCGATCCAGGCGAGACCCCCTGGGTCACGGCCCTGCGCGAGGCCCAGGAAGAGGTCGCCCTGGACCCTTCCTTCGTCACCCTGGCGGGCTTGCTGCACGGCTACCAGACGGTGACGGGCTTTCACGTGACGCCGGTGGTCGGCTTCATCGATCCGAAGGCGACCTTCACAGCCAGTCCCGAGGAAGTAGCCGACGTCTTCGAGACGCCGTTCGAGTTCCTGATGGATCCGGCCAACCACCAACGCCAGCACCGCGAGACGCCGACCGGCGAGCGCCGCAACTTCTACGCCATGCCGTGGAACGATCGGTTCATCTGGGGCGCGACGGCGGGCATGCTTCGATCGCTGTACGAGGCGCTTTACGACGAAAACGGTCGTCAATTCTCCGAATAGGGCCGTTGGCGTCTGGCGGAGACGGGGACTCCTGGCCTAACTATGTCGCCTCGCCCGGGGGGGGACGAGGCGCGAGCGTGGGGAGTTCGTTTTTTGAGTAGTGTATCGATCGGCGCGGCGCCGTGGCTGGCGCTGCCGGAGACCAAGGCGGTGATCGCCGCCCTGGAGGCGCGCGGCTATCACGGCTGCGCGCGGTTCGTCGGCGGCTGCGTGCGCAACACCGTGATGGGCAAGCCGGTCGACGACATCGACATCGCCACCACCCTGACGCCCGACTTGATCATCGACGCCCTGGAGCAGGCCGGCCTGCGCGCCATCCCGACCGGCGTCGACCACGGCACGATCACGGCCCTGTCCGGCGGACGGCCCTACGAGATCACCACCCTGCGCAAGGACGTCTCGACCGACGGCCGCCGGGCGGTGGTGGCCTTCACCCAGGACTGGGGCCAGGACGCCGAGCGCCGCGACTTCCGCTTCAACGCCCTCTATGCCGATCCCGAAGGCCGCGTCTACGACCCGACCGGCGAAGGGCTGAACGACGCCCGCGACGGCAAGGTGGTGTTCGTCGGCGATCCGATGACCCGCATCCGCGAGGACTATCTGCGCATCCTGCGCTTCTTCCGGTTCCAGGCCTGGTACGGCAAGGGCGAGGCCGACCAGAAGGCCCTGGCCGCCTGCAAGGCCCTGAAGGGCATGGTCTCGGGCCGCGCCGCCGAGCGCACCCAGAAGGAACTGATGAAGATGCTGGCCGCGGAGGATCCGCGTCCGGCCTTCCGCCTGATGGCCGCCACCAGCGTGCTGTCCTCGATCCTGCCCACGGTGAAGTCCCTGGCCCGCTTCGAGGCCCTGGTCGCCATCGAAACCGAGCAGCTGTTCGAGAACGATCCCGACCTACGCCTGGCAGCCTTGATCCCCGACGAGCCCAAGGTCGCCGGAGAGCTGGCCGAGCGCCTGCGCCTGCCCAACAACGTCCGCGACCGCATCGTCGATGCGGTCGGCAGGAGCCCGCGCATCGTCTCGTGGATGAGCCCGCGCGAAGCGCGCCGCGCCGTCTACGGCCTGGGCCAGCGCACCTTCTGCGACCGGGTCAAGCTGGCCTGGGCCGGCTCCGGCCGCGACTCGACCGCCCCGCAATGGCGCGCGCTGCTGGCCCTGGCCGAGACCTGGACGCCGCCGGCCTTCCCGCTGTCGGGCGAGGAGGTGATGAAGGCCGGGGTGCCCAAGGGACCGCTCGTCGGCGAGGTGATGCGCGAGATCGAGCTCTGGTGGATCGACCAGGACTTCATCGAGGACAAGTTCAGCGCTATCGAACGTCTGAAGGCCGTCGCGCAAGGGATGGTCTACTAGCTCCACCCGTCGGAGGCGTGTCTTGAAGATCGGCCTGCTCGAGACCGGCGAACCGCCGGGCGACCTCATGGAAAAATACGGCAGCTACGCGTCGATGTTCGAGGCGCTGCTGGGCCCCGAGCACAGCTACCGCGTCTACGATGTCCAGAAGGGCGAGCTGCCGGCCGAACCGGCCGAGAACGACGCCTACGTGATCACCGGCTCGTCGGCCGGGGTCTATGACCCCCTGCCCTGGATCGGGCCGCTGAAAGCGTTCCTGCGCGAGGCCAAGGGCGAGGCGGCGATGGTCGGGGTGTGCTTCGGTCACCAGATCATGGCCGAGGCGTTCGGCGGCAAGGTCGTGAAATCCGACAAGGGCTGGGGCGTGGGCTTGCAGACCTACGAAGTCGCCGAGCACGAGCCTTGGATGGATGACGCCCGTCACGTCGCCGTGCCCGGCTCACACCAGGACCAGGTGGTCGAGCCGCCGCCCGGCGCGCGGGTGCTGGCGGGCAGCGCCTTCACGCCCTATGGGGTGCTGGCCTATGACGACGCCAAGGCGATCTCGATGCAGTTCCATCCCGAGTTCTCGCCCGACTACGCCAAGGCCCTGATCGAGGCGCGGCGCGGGACCCGCTTCACCGACGAGCAGGCCGACGCGGCGATCGCCAGTCTGAGCGCCGAGAACGACAGGGATCGGATGGCGGCGTGGATCGGTCGTTTCCTCGCCCAAAAAACCGGCAAGGAAACCGGCGCCTAAGCTGGAGCGTTCCTGTCGGGGACCTTCCCGGAGAAACGCCATGCGCGCCGCCACTGTCGTGATCCTGGCCGGGGCGCTGGCCGCCGCCGGCGCCGTGATGGCCAACGGGGCGGCGAACACGCCCGCCGCGCCGGCGTCCAATCCCGTCGGGCTGAAGACCGCCGCCAGCTTCCAGTCGATCAAGGACCCGGCCGCGCGGTCGATCGCGCTGTTCACCGAGGCCGGCAAGGTGATCCAGAGCCCGCGCTGCCTGAACTGCCACCCGGTCCAGCGCGCCCCGACCCAGGGTGACGACCTGCACCCGCACAACCCGCCGATGATCGCGGGCGACAGCGGCCACGGCCCGGCCGGCATGCCCTGCTTCTCGTGCCACACCCAGGCCAACGTCCCGACCTGGGGCCAGGACATCAAGAGCATCCCCGGCGATCCGAAATGGGGTCTCGCCCCGGCCGAGATGGCCTGGCAGGGCAAGTCGCTGGGCGCGATCTGCGGCCAGATCAAGAACCCCGCCACCAACGGCGGCCGCTCCCTGGCCGAGATCCATCATCACATGGCCGAGGACCACCTGGTCGGCTGGGGGTGGAACCCTGGCGCGGGCCGCGTCCCGGCCCCCGGCACGCAGGCCCAGTTCGGCGAGCTGATCAAGGCGTGGATCGACACCGGCGCTAAGTGCCCGAAGGCCTGAGGCTCTCCAGATAGGCGCTGAACATGTCGGCCATGGCGTCGGCATAGGCGGCGATCTCGGCGGCGGTCCGAGGACTGTCGGAAAAGGCCTTGCCGACCTGGCTGAGCGTCATCTTGATCAGCTCGCCGGCCTGGGCGCGCGTTGCTTCCGGGACCTTCGGCAGGACTTCGCGCATGAATTTCAGCACGATGTCGCTTCCCGCGGCCTTGGCTTCCCGCGCCTCGGGCGCGTCGCGATAGAGCGGGGCGGCGTCGCTCAGCGCCGTGCGCATCTGCGCCTCCTCACACTCCGAATGGACGAAGGCGTGGACCAGGGCGCGCAGCCGCTCCAGCGGCGGCGTGTCGAGATCCTCGAGAATGCCGCGCAGCATGCCGGTGGTCTGGCGCCACTCGTCGCTCTGCAGCCGGAACAGGATCGCCGCCTTGTTGGGGAAGTACTGATAGACCGAGCCGACGCTGACCCCGGCCTTCTCGGCCACCCGCGCGGTGGTGAACCGCTGGGCGCCCTCCTTGGCCAAAACCTGAACCGCCGCCTCGAGAATCGCCGCGACAAGCTCGGTCGAGCGGGCCTGACGCGGCTGCTTTCGCGAGGAAATCCGGGGGCTTGGCTCGTTGGTCATCGACGTTTGGGGCAATGCGAATAGGAAACCTGACGAATTAGTCGCATTTCTGAGCCGGGCGCAATGACGCGTCTTGGAGACCCTGATGACTACCCTGACAAAGCTGGCGCCGCTGCTGGACCGCCTGTTCACGCTCAGCGACACGGCCCGCCCCGTCTTCTCCGGCGTTCCCGCCGCCGAACGCGATCGCCTGATGCGCAGCAAGACCGAATACCTCGACCTTTATGGCCACCTGAAGGAGTTCCCGCTGGCGGTGTCGCGCGAGACCGGCGCGCTGCTCTACATGCTGGCGCGCGGCTGTGGCGCACGGACGATCGTCGAGTTCGGGACCTCGTTCGGCATCTCGACCCTGCACCTGGCCGCGGCCCTGCGCGACAATGGCGGCGGCCATCTGATCACGACGGAGTTCGAGCCGTCCAAGGCCGAACGCGCCCAGGAGCACCTGATGGCCGGCGGCGTGTCGGACCTGGTCGAGATCCGCCTGGGTGACGCGCTGCAGACCCTGGCCGTCGACCTGCCCGAGACGATCGACCTTGTCCTGCTGGACGGCGCCAAGGCGCTCTATCCCGAGATCCTGGCCCTGCTGGAGAGCCGCCTGCGGCCCGGCGCGCTGATCGTCGCCGACAACGCCGACTATGCGCCCGAATACCTGGCGCGCGTGCGCTCAACGGACGCGGGCTATTTGTCGGTCCCGTTCGGCGAGGACGTCGAGCTGTCGATGCGGCTGTAGCCCCCAGGTCGGATCGACATCCAGGATTCTCGAAGAATGAGATGTCTGAATTCATGGGGCTCCGTTCGTGGGACGGAGCCTCTTCAACGCGATTTGGAAAATTGGCGGCCGCCGGCGATTTAGCGAGCCAAACGACCGGCGGCAAAGGGTGGAAAGCGAACCTGACTGAAGCTAGGTTTCGCCTATGCCTGGAGCGCCAGGGTCATATGAGGTTCGCTACGGTCGATCCTCGGTCACGCCAGGAAAGGGCCGGCGCATGATTACCGTGTGGGGCGGACAGACCTCGCGATCGATCCGGGTCGTCTGGGTGCTGGAAGAGATGGGCCTGCCCTACCGCGTGCGGCAGGTGGACATGCTGGCCGCCGAGCAGGACCCCGAGTTCCTGGCGATCAACCCCGCCGACTACATCCCGGCGATCGAGGACGGCGACGTGGTCATGGTCGAGTCGATCGCGATCATGGAGTACCTGATGGCCCGCTACGGGCCGACGCCGCTGGCGCCCGCGCCGAACGATCCGACCTTTCCCGCCTATCAGCAGTTTCTGCACCTGGGCGAAGCCGGCCTCGCCACCCTGATGATGCCCGTCGTCGTCAGCCGCTTCATCGCGCCCGAGGCCGAGCGGGAGAACTGGGGCGCGAGCTGGTGTCTGCGGTCGTTCCAGAAACGGCTGAAGCTGGTCAGCCAACGGCTTGCCCGCTCGCCCTATCTCGCCGGCGAGGCTTTCACCGCCGCCGACATCTCGGTGACCTACGCCCTGAACCTGGGCCAACGGAACTGCGGCATCACCCTCGGCGACGTCGAACAGGCCTACCTCGCCCGCACCATGGGCCGCGACGCCTATAAGCGCGCCATGGCGCGTTCACACGAAGGGGTGAACGCCTAACCCTCGTCCGCCCCGCCGCCGGAGCAGCTCCCGCGGGCGAATGGCGATTGGCAGGCGACTAGCGCTCGCTCGATTTTCCGGACGCACGAGCCCGCGGCTTGGCGCGAGAAAAACCGCGACCATCATCCAAAACACCGTCCTGGAACGGAGATCGGCGAAGCCGAATTCGGCTAAGTGATTGAAGAAAATGGCGCGCCCGGAACGATTCGAACGTCCGACCCTCAGATTCGTAGTCTGATGCTCTATCCAGCTGAGCTACGGGCGCGCACTGCCTTGCGGCGAGGCGGGGGAGATAGCCGGTTCATTCCGGGGACGCAAGCCCGGTTCGCCGGATAATCTCGAAAAGTTTCGCGCAACGGCGTTCAGCCTCGCGCGCAATCTCGCGCGCGCTGGCGCCTGGTGAAGGTTCAACGGGATCGATCGCGCTTTTCGCGGTCTATCCAGGCGTGACAGCGCCGCTCTATTGGTGTCCATGAAGGCTTCCGAGACGGCGGGCAGGCCGCGCTTGGAGCCTGTCCGTCACGCGCCAGCGTTCGTCATGAGGATCCGTATGCGTCGTTTCGTTTCCCTGCTCGCCTTGTCCGCCGCGCTGCAACTGACGCTGTCTCCGGTCGCCGCCCAAGCCGAGTCGATCCGGGCCGAGTCGATTCCGCTGGGCATGCCCACGCCCAAGGCGCCGACCACCTCCCCCCAGGCGAAGGGCATGGTCGCCGCCGCCAATCCATTGGCGGTCGAGGCGGGCTTGCGCGTGTTGCGCGAGGGCGGCGGCGCGGTCGACGCCGCCGTGGCCATCCAGGCGGTGCTGGGCCTGGTGGAGCCGCAGAGCTCGGGGCTGGGCGGCGGCGCGTTCCTGGTGTTCTACGACGCCAAGACCGGCAAGGTGACGGCCTATGACGGCCGCGAGACGGCGCCCGCCGGCGCGGGACCGGACATGTTCCTGGCCCCCGACGGCAAGCCCTTGCCCTTCGTGCGGGCGGTGCTATCCGGCCGCGCCACCGGCGTGCCGGGCGCGGTGGCCATGCTGGCCCAGGCCCAGAAGGAACACGGCAAGATCGCCTGGAGCGCCCTGTTCAGCGACGCCGAAAAGCTGGCCGCCGACGGCTTCGTGGTCAGCCCGCGCCTGGCCGGCATGATCGCCAGCCGCGCGCCGCAGGCGTCCGCGCCCGACGCGGTGAAGTACTTCACCAAGCCGGACGGCGGCCGCTACCAGGCCGGCGACGTGCTGAAGAACCCGGCCTATGCCGAGACAGTGCGCCGGATCGCCGCCGAGGGCCCGTCGGCCCTGTACGAAGGCCCGCTGGCCCAGGCGATCGTCGATCGCGTGCACGAGGGCGAACTGGCCGGCGCCATGTCCCTGCAGGACCTCAAGACCTACCGGCCGCGCTCGGCCGCCGCCCTGTGCCGTCCTTGGAAGGTCTACAGCGTCTGCGTGCCCAACCCGCAGTCCAGCGGTCTGGCGGTGATCCAGGCGCTGCAGATGCTGGAGCACACCGACATCGGCAAGCGCGGCCCGACCGATCCGGTCGCCTGGACCCTGCTGGCCCAGGCCGAACGGGTCATGTACGCCGACCGCGACCGCTATGTGGGCGATCCGTCATACGTGACGGTGCCGGTGAAGGGCCTGCTGGACCCGAAATACGTCGCCCGGCGCGCCAAGCTGATCACCCCGACCGCCGGCGCGGCCCCGCCGTTCGGCCGTCCGCCGGGCGCGCCCAAGGCCGGCGTCGACATGACCAAGGAGCCCGGCGGCACCACCCACCTGGTCGTCGTCGACCCGCAGGGCAATGTCGTCTCGATGACCACCACGGTCGAGAGCATCTTCGGCTCGGGCCGCATGGTCGGCGGCTTCTTCCTGAACAATCAGATGACGGACTTCTCGTTCTCGCCGAAGGAGAAGGACGGCGCGCCGGCGGCCAACGCCGTGGCCGGGGGCAAGCGCCCCCGTTCGTCGATGGCTCCGACCATCGTGCTCGACAAGAAGGGCAAGTTCGTCGCCGCCGTCGGCTCGCCGGGCGGCAACGCCATCCTGTCCTACAATCTGAAGGCCATGGTCGGGCTGTTCTACTGGGGCCTCAACGTGCAGCAGGCCGTGTCGCTGCCCAACATCGTGGCGCGGGGCGACATGTTCTCGGGCGACGCCGACCTGTTCGGCCCGGCAATGCTGGCGGCGCTGAACGCGCACGGCGTGCCGGTCAAGGTCGGCCAGTTGGAGACCTCGGGCCTGCAGGGCGTGATCGTGCGTCCGGGCGGCATGCTGGAAGGCGGCGCCGATCCGCGCCGCGAGGGCGTGGCCAAGGGGCTCTAGGGTCTTCGCGCTCTAGGTTCGGGCTTGGTGCTCTTCCAGGCCCGCCTCGACCTCGGCGCGGGAGAAGACCTCCTCCTGGCCGTCGATCAGCAGTTCAGCGTCGGCCGCCTCCTGCACCGCGACCATCGCCGCCACGCGGCGCAGGGCGGTGGGCGCGTCGACCGCCTCGACGGTGATCTCGTGGATCGGAGCGCTGTTCGGAGACGCGCCGATCTTCACCGCGATGGTCCAGGTCGTCGTCATCGGACTATCTCCTAGGCTGCGGACGCGCCGGTCCGGTCGTCCGGGTCCGGCAGCGGATCCGGAACGCCCGCCAGCGTCAGATCGAACACCGAGCCCCCCGGACCGGTTTCCACCAGGGCCAGATCGCCGCCGTGACCTTGGGCCAGCTCGCGGGCGATGGCCAGGCCCAGGCCCGTGCCGCCGCGCCGCACCGAGCCGACGAACGGCTGGAACAGGTTGGCGCGGGCCCGTTCCGGCACGCCGGGACCGTCGTCGGACAGGCGCAGGATGCTCATGCCGTCGGCGCGGCGCAGCTCGACGAACACCTTGCCCTTGCCGCCTCGGTCGGGCGCGCCCTCGATCGCCTCGCGGGCGTTGCGCAGCAGGTTGGTGAGGATGCGGTGCAGTTGGTCTGGATCGGCCAGCACCTGCTCGCGCGGGTCGATCACCGTCTCCAGGCCCACGCCCTGCGGCGTCAGGCCGGCGTCCTCGGCGGCCATGTCCAGGGCGGGGCGTAGCGACATCGGCCGCACGACGGGCTCCGGCTCCTTTGACTTGCCGTAGGCCATGACGTCCGAGGCCAGGGTGATGGCCCGGTCGAGGGCTCGCTCGAGGCGCGGCAAGGCCTGGGCCACCTTGGGGTCGCCCAGGGCCGCCAGGCGGTCCGAGGCCATCTGGGCGCTGGTCAGCATGTTGCGCAGGTCGTGATTGATCTTGGCCACCGCCTCGCCCAGGGCGGCCAGGCGGGCCTTGGAGGCCAGGGCGGTCAGCAGATCGGTCTGCATCCGGTCCAGCTCAAGCTCGGCGCGGCCGATCTCGTCGCGACGCTTGGATACGGTGATGCGGGCGGCCGGGTCGTCGGGGTCGCCCCGGAAGGCCTCCATGGCCCGGGTGATCCGCTGCATCGGGCGGACCAGGAAGATGTTCAGGAAGGCGTAGACGAACAGGCCGGCCAGGGCCGCGACGAAGACGGTGATCCCGGTGAGCCGCCAGAAATAGGTGACCAGCAACGCCTTCAGAGGAGCGTCGGGCAGCACGACCTCGACGAACTCGGCCTTCCGGAAGCGCGGCTCGGCCATCACCCGGACCATGCTGCCCTTGGGGCTGGTCAGGGTGAAGTAGGGGGCGGCCAGCCACGAGCCCGGATTCTGGCGGCGCAGGTCGACCAGATAGGGCGTCTCGAACGGCTGCTTGGGCGGCAGAACGAGGCGCCGCGCCCCCTCGGCCTGCACCGCGACCGTGACGGCCCCGGCCTGGTCGAACATCTGGTTGGCGACCGCGTCGCTGACCCGCAGGTTCGGATCGGACTCGGCGATGGTCGAGGCCAGCTCGCCCGCGCGCACCCGGTCCAGCAGCCACTGCCGCTCGTAGTCGGCCAAGGTCGGCGGCAAGACCAGCAGGCCGCCCAGGGTGACGACGATGGCGGTGAACAGCAGCAGGCGCGCCGACAGGCCGCCGGGCCACGGAAATCGCTTCCGGGGCGGGGCGGGCTCAGTCTCCGACGGCGAAACCGTTTCGACCATTCGGGGCGGCTACTTCTCGTCCAGCGGCGCGGCTCCGCGCCCTTTGCGCCAATGGCGCCACAACGGCGGCAGAAAGGCCAGAACGCCCATGCCGATGATGGGAAGATAGATTCGCGGCGAGAAGAGGGTTTCCAGCGTCACCGGCCCACCTTGCGCGAAGATATGGCCAAGTCCCGCGCCGATCCCGGCATAGACGAAAGAGCTCGGGATCATGCCCAGCAACGAGGCGAGCACGAAGGTGCGAACGCGAATGTTCATCAGCCCGGCCGCGACATTGACGATCAGCAGCGGAAAGGCGGGGATCAGGCGCAGGGTCAGCAGGTAGTTGAAGGCGTCGCCCTTGAAGCCTTCCTCGACCCTGGCCAGGAAGGCGCCCGGCTTGCGGCGCAGGATGTCCCCGAACGCGGTGCGGAAGACCAGATAGATCACGGTGGAGCCGCCGGTGGCGCCGGTCACGGCCGCGAACCCGCCGCCGATCGGGCCGAACAGGAAGCCGCCGGTCAGGGACAGGATCAGCGCGCCTGGCAGCGAGACGGCGACCGTGCCGACATAGATCGCCAAGTAGATCGCCGCGCACAGCAGCGGACGGTTGTGGGCGAACCTCTGTAGCTGGCTGCCCCGCGCGCGCAGCTCCTCCAGCGAGATGTGGTCGGCCACGCCGCTGGCCAAGGCGGCCACGAACAGGATGACGATGACCGCCAGCGGCCCGAAACGGCGCAGCAGCGTCAGGACGCGCTCACGGGTCATGGCGCGCCGACCGCGTCCTCGACCGCGGTGAAGCCGTCGGCCCGCAGGCGCGCGGCCAGGTCGCGCTTGATCCGGGTCACCAGGCCCGGGCCGCCATAGACCAGGGCCGAATAGAGCTGCACCGCCCGCGCGCCGGCGCGGATCTTGGCGTAGGCGTCCGCGCCGCTGGCGATCCCGCCGGCCCCGACCAGGGCCACGCGGCCGGCGGCGGCGGCGTGGAAGCGGCTCAGCACCACCGTCGACGGCGCCAGCAGCGGCGCGCCCGACAGGCCGCCGCTCTCGCGCGCCTGACCCGATTTCAGGCTCTCGGGACGAGCGATGGTGGTGTTGCTGACGATGATGGCGTCCAGGCCCGCACCGACCACGGTCTCGACGATCGCCTCGACCTCGCCGTCCTCGAGATCCGGCGCCACCTTCAGGAAGATCGGATAGTCGCGGCCGGTGGAGACCTTCATCGCCGCGCGGGCCTCGGACAGCCGGCCCAGCAGCTCTTCCAGCGCGGCCTTGGTCTGCAGGGCCCGCAGGCCGGGCGTGTTGGGCGAGGAGATGTTGGCGGTAAAATAGTCCGACAGGCCCCACAGCCGGGTCAGGCCGACCACGTAGTCCTCGATCCGGTCGCCGGCGTCCTTGTTGGCCCCGATATTGGCGCCGACGACGCCGCCCTTGCCCTGGCGCGTCGCCAGGCGTCGGGCGAAGGGATCCAGGCCGCCATTGTTGAAGCCCATGCGGTTGATCACCGCCTGGTCCTGGGTCAGGCGGAACAGGCGCGGACGCGGATTGCCGGCCTGGGCCAGGGGCGTGACCGTGCCCGCCTCGACGAAGCCGAAGCCGGCGTCCAGCATGGCGTCCGGGACCTCGGCGTTCTTGTCGAAGCCGGCGGCCAAGCCCACGCAGTTGGGCAAATCAAGGCCCGCGAGCCTCACAGCCAGGATCGGATCGTCCGGACCGCCGTCGCGGGGACCCAGGCCCAGCTTCAAGCCCCGGATGGCCAGGCCGTGCGCGTCCTCGGGATCGAAGGCGTGCAGCGCACGGGCGGCGAGATCGTGAAGGCTCATATGGAAAGAACGCCCAGCTGCGGCACGCCGTCGGCGTCCAGTTCGAGATCGGCCTGGCTCAACACTTCGCCGACCAGCAGCGGACGATAGAGATGCGGGAACAGCGCGCCGCCGCGCGAGGCTTCCCACTTGAGGTCCTGGCCCAGGCTCTCGGCCTCGACGCCCAGCAGGACGAGTCCGGTCTGGCCCTTGAACCACTTGGCGGCGGTCTCCTGGGCCTGGTCGGCGGCCGACAGGTGGATGAAGCCGTCCTGAAGATCGACGGCCGAGCCCTCGAACTGGCCGGCGGCCTTGGCGGCCTCCCACTCGGCGCGGGACAGGATCTTGTAGATCAGGGTCATTCGCCGCCGGCTCCGCCGTTCTCGTTGGCGTAGCACAGATGTTCCAGCACCGGGGGGCCGCCGCCGCCCCAGCGGAACACCACCACCGTCGCGGTCGGGAAGCGGGCGCGCAGCTTGTTGGTCTGGATCGGCGAGGCGCCGCCCTGGACGGCCAGACGCAGGGCCAGCTCGTGCATGCCGGGATTGTGACCGACCACCATGACCGTCGCGGCCGCGTCGCCCTCGTCCTCCAGCGCCTGGACGATCTCTTCCGGATCGGCGTGATAGAGGTCGCGCGAGAGCTCGACCCGCGCCTTGGGGAAGCTGGCGGCGGCCTGCTCGGCCGTTTCGCGGGTGCGCCGGGCCGAGGAGGCCAGCATCAGGTCGGGGATCAGGCCCAGGCCGGCCAGCATCTTGCCCATGACGGCGGCGTCCGCCCGGCCGCTGTCGGCTAGGGCGCGCTCGAAGTCGCCGCCGCTGGCGGCGTGCCGCTCGGCCTTGCCGTGGCGCATCAGGATCAGTCGCTCCATGGCGTCCTCCATAGCCGTCCGTCGCCTTGTCAGGAAGCGGGCGGTTGACACCTTCTTCGCCAAGCGCTCCAAGGCGGCATGGCTGCGCTCGATTTGCTCACGCTCGCCGACACGCCCATCGGTGGGGGAACCTGGCGATTTCCCGCCAACGAACCCCTGCGGCTCGATTCCGGCGGTGTGATCGAGGGCCTGGAGATCGGCTATCAGACCTACGGGACCCTGAACGCCGACAAGTCCAACGCCGTCCTAATCTGCCATGCCCTGACCGGCGACCAATATGTCGCCTCGCCGCACCCGACGACGGGCAAGCCCGGCTGGTGGCTGCGGATGATCGGCCCCGGCAAGCCGCTGGATCCCGAGCGGCACTTCATCATCTGCTCGAACGTGATCGGCGGCTGCATGGGCTCGACCGGCCCGGCCTCGACCAATCCGATCACCGGCAAGCCCTACGGCCTGTCGTTCCCGGTGATCACCATTCCCGACATGGTCCGCGCCCAGGCCATGCTGGTGAAGGCGCTGGGCATCGAGACCCTGTTCGCCGTGATCGGCGGCTCGATGGGCGGCATGCAGGCCCAGCAATGGGCGGTGGACTATCCCGAGCGCCTGTTCAGCGCCGTGATCCTGGCCTCGGCCTCGCGCCACTCGGCCCAGAACATCGCGTTCCACGAGGTAGGCCGCCAGGCGATCATGGCCGACCCGGACTGGCGCGGCGGCGCCTATGCCGACCATGGCGTGCGGCCCGAAAAGGGTCTGGCCGTGGCGCGGATGGCCGCTCACATCACCTATCTGTCGGAACCGGCCCTGCAGCGGAAGTTCGGCCGCGAGCTGAAGCGCGACGGTCTGTCGTGGGGCTTCGACGCCGACTTCCAGGTCGAAAGCTATCTGCGCCACCAGGGGGCCAGCTTCGTCGACCGGTTCGACGCCAACAGCTATCTCTACATCACCCGGGCCACCGACTATTTCGACATCGCCGCCGGCCATGGCGGGGTGCTGGCCAAGGCCTTCACCGGGGCGCGCGACGTGCGCTTCTGCGTGCTCAGCTTCACCAGCGACTGGCTGTATCCCACCGCCGAAGGCCGCCACCTGGTCCGCGCCCTGACCGCCGCCGGGGCCCGCGCGGCCTTCGCCGAGATCGAGAGCGACAAGGGCCACGACGCCTTCCTGCTGGACGAGCCGGTGATGGACTCGGCCCTGGCCGGCTTCCTGAGCTCGGCCGAGCGCGACCGGGGACTGACGTGACGAACGCGACCATCCGCGAGGACTTCCGCGAGATCCTGCGCCTGGTGCGGCCCGGCTCGCGCGTGCTGGATGTCGGCTGCGGCGAGGGTGCGCTGCTGGACCTGCTGGGACATGAAAAGCAGGTCGACGGCCGAGGGCTGGAGATCAGCGCCAGCGGCGTCGCCGCCTGCATGGCGCGCGGCCTGTCGGTGGTGCAGGGCGACGCCGACCAGGACCTCGACCACTTCCCCGACCGCTCGTTCGACTACGCGGTGCTGTCCCAGACCCTGCAGGCGACGCGCAATCCGCGCCACGTGCTGGACGAGCTGCTGCGCATCGCCGACCGGGCCATCGTCTCGTTCCCGAACTTCGGCCACTGGCGGGTGCGCTGGTCGCTGCTCAGCCGCGGCCGGATGCCCGAGACCAAGGCCCTGCCGATGCCGTGGTGGTCGACTCCGAACATCCACCTCTGCACCCTGGCCGATTTCCTGGCCCTGACGGCCGACCTCAATCTGCGCGTCGACGCCTGCGCCGCCTTCGCCGGCCAGGGTCCGGCGCGGTCGATGAATCCGGCCAGCACGCTGGAGAATTGGCGCGCAGAAAGCTGCCTGTTCATGCTCAGCCGCAACGGTCTGGCGCCAACCCAAAAACTTGGCGGGGGGGAACTTCCGCCCGGCTCGGGCGATCTCTTCGACGGATGAAGACACTTCGTCTGATGACCTACAACGTCCACCGTTGCGTGGGCACGGACCGCAGGCTCGATGTCGAGCGTGTGGCGGAGGTCATCGCGGCCGAACGGCCGGACGTCGTGGCCCTGCAGGAACTGGACGTCCGCCGGGCCCGGACCAAGGGCGTCGACCAGGCCCACCGCCTCGCCGAGCTGCTGAAGATGAGCTTCCACTTCCATCCGGCCATGACGGTGGAAGAGGAACTCTATGGCGACGCCATCCTGACGGCGCTGCCCGAACGACGCATCAAGGCCAAGGGCCTGCCGTTGTATCGCCGGGTGCCCGGCCTAGAGCCGCGCGGCGCCCTGTGGGTCGAGGTCGAGGTCGGCGGGACCAAGGTCCAGATCATCAACACCCACCTGGGCCTGGTGCCCCAGGAGCAGAAGCGCCAGGCCGCGGCCCTGCTGGGCCCCGACTGGATGGGCGCCGACGGCTGGCTGGCGCCGGGCGTGGTGCTGGGCGACTTCAACGCCACGCCCTATTCGGCGACCTACAGGATGCTGCGCACGGCCCTGCGCGACGCCCAGGCCCCCAGCCCGACCTGGCCGCGCCCGGCGACGGCGACCTTCCCGTCCAGCTTCCCGTTCATGCGGATCGACCACGTCTTCCTGACCAAGGGCCTGGAGACGCGCGGCGTCAGCTCGCCCTATGACGGGCGAGCCCGCGTCGCCTCGGACCATCTGCCGCTGGTCGTAGACCTGGAGATCACGGCTGAAACCGCTCCGGAGGCGTCGGCGGCGGCGCGGTGAGCCGGGCGATGTCGCGTCGCAGGCGGGTTCGGCGGCCCCAGGGTCGCCAGGCGTCGTCCGGCGCGATGGCGTCGCCGAGGCTCCAGTCGGCGATGAACTGCTGAACCCCGGTCAGCTTGCGCGTCGGCACCGGCTGCAGCCGGCGCGGCGGACCGCCCCGCACGTCCAGGGCGTTGATCGCCGCGGCGAGGCCGCCCTCTCGTTCCATCGCCTCGAGCACGTCGGCGGTCGAGCGATCCAGGAAGTGACCGACCAGCCGGCCCAGGAAGGCGCGGATCGTCTCGCGCTCGAGGTCCGAATGGCCCTCAAAGGCCAGGTCGCACTCGCTGTCGAGGCCGATCGAGCGGTTGTTCAGATTGGCCGAGCCGATCCGCAGCAGCCAGTCGTCCATGATCGCCACCTTGGAGTGGACGATGATCGGCGCGCCCTTGGGCGTATGGGCTGAGAAGGCGGCGAAGCGCTTGTAGAGGTCGACCTCGCGCAGGCGGTTGATCGCCGCCGTGCGGGCGCTGTCCATGGTCATCTGGTCGAAATAGCTGGGACTGCGGGCCGGGCCGATCGTCACCACCTCGGGACCGTCGGGCTCGGCCAGGCGTTCGGCCAGGGCTTCGACGATAATCGGCGAAGTCAGGTACTGGTTCTCCAGATAGATCAGCCGTCGCGCCTGCTGGATGGCCGACAGGTGCAGCAGCATGCATTCGGTGATCTCGGGCCGCCCCTGCCATTCGGCCGAGGTGCGGGCGATGGCGATCGGCGTGCGGCGCAGGTCCGGCAGCAGGTCCTCCGGCCAAGGCGTTTCCTCGGGGCGTTCCGGACGCTCGATCGGATCGCCGCCCGAGGCCCGCCAGCGGTCGACGAAGAGGTCGGCCATGGCCTCGCCCGCCCGGCCGTCGACCAGCATCGAGACCTCGTGCCGGGGCGGATAGTGACGGCCGGTCGGCAGGCGGCGCAGCGGATTGTTGTCCAGGTGCCGGGTGTCGTCCCAACGGTCGACGCCGATGTCGCCGCCGCTGACGAAGGCGCTGACACCGTCGATGATCACCGCCTTCTGATGATGGCAGGCGCTGGCCGGCAAGGTGGCGTCCAGCCGGTACTTGACCCGCGAGCCGGCGAAGAAGGCCGCGCCGCGGTGGGGCCCGAAAAGCTGCGAAGCAGCAATGGGAAAGGGCATGTCCCAGGTCAGCACCCGCACGTCCAGCGCCGGGTTCAGCGCCGCCTGGCGCCGCAGGATCAGGCCGATGCGGTCGGCATGGGTGGGGTCGCGGCTCTTCCTCACCCGGTCGGGGTCGAGCCGGGTCAGCGGGTCGAACACCCAGGCCAGGATCCAGATCGACTTCTTGGCGGCCAGGATCAGGGGCTTCAGCGCGTCGAACGCCTCGTCGTTGTCGATGAACAGGGCCACGCGGTCCGCGGGCTCGACCCGCCAGCAGTTGTAGCCTGGTTGAAAGACGGAAGAATTCGGACTCATGTCACCCCAAAGCCGTGAGATGCGACAACGCGCGGACCCGTGTTATGGCTCCGCTTCGGGGTCACGTCCCTAGAAACAAGAGCCTAACAGCCATGACCGCGATCGATCCGTCAAAAGCGCCGCACGTCCTGTCCGACCGACAGAGGCTGTGGGCGTTCTGGCTGGGCTGTCTGGTGGTCACGGCCGGCGTGCTGCTGCACCTGCCGATGTACCTGATGGGCGCCGACATCGGCTACCGGCTGGCGGGCATGCCGATGGACCTGGGGATGACGATCGGCATGCTGATCATCCCGCCCGGTTGCGCCCTGGCCGGCTGGGGCCTGCTGCCTCGTCGCGGGCACGACCATAGCCATGACCACCACACGGTGGATGTCACCCCACCCGAGGACGCGCCGCTGTCGCGCGCCCACTGGGGCCTGATGGTCACCCTGGTGGTGGCCCTGATCATCGACATCATGAAGCCGGCCAGCCTGGGTTTCGTGGTGCCGGGCATGATCAAGGAATACGAAGTCTCCAAGGCCATGGTCGCCTGGCTGCCGTTCGCGGCCCTGACGGGCACGGTGACCGGCTCGATCATCTGGGGGATTCTGGCCGACATCTTCGGCCGCCGGGCCTCCATCCTGCTGTCGGCGGTGATGTTCGTCGGCACCTCGATCTGCGGGGCCATGCCCGATTTCTGGTGGAACGTCGGCATGTGCTTCATGATGGGCGCGGCCGCCGGCGGCCTGCTGCCCGTGGTCTACGCCCTGCTGGCCGAGACCATGCCGTCCAAGCATCGCGGCTGGAGCCTGGTGCTGGTCGGCGGCCTGGGCGCGGTGGGCGGCTATCTGGCCTCGTCGGGCCTCTCGGCGCTGCTGCAGCCCGAGTTCGGCTGGCGGATCATGTGGTTCCTGAACCTGCCGACCGGCCTGATCCTGATCGCCCTGTCCGGCGCGATCCCCGAGTCGGCCAAGTTCCTGTTGACCATCGGCCGGATCGACGCCGCCCACGCGATCATGAAGCGGTTCGGCTCGGTGGTGCGCGAGCGCGACGAGACCCCGGCCGAAGCCGCCGACCATCACCACCACGTCCTGACCGCCCCGCCGATCGAGCGGCGGTTCGCCGGCATGACCACGGCGCTGAGCATCGCGGCGGTCGCCTGGGGGCTGGTGAACTTCGGCCTGCTGCTGTGGCTGCCGGCCGAGCTGGTGTCCAAGGGCTACAGCATGGGCGTCTCCAGCCAGCTGCTGGCCAAGTCGGCCCTGATCGCCTTCCCGACGGTGTTCGTCTGCGCCTTCCTCTACAGCCGCTGGAGCACGAAGTGGTCGCTGGTCGGCACGATGGTGGTCAGCGCCATCGGCGTGGCGGGCGTGCTGACCATCGAGAACGGCGCCAGCCCGATCCTGCCGGTGGCCCTGATGATCATCGGCACCAACGGCCTGCTGGCCATCCTGCTGCCCTACGCCGCCGAGAGTTATCCGCTGCGGGTCCGGGGCCGGGCCACCGGCTGGATCGCCGCCTGCAGCAAGTCCGGCGGCCTGATCGCCCAGCTGCTCGGCATCCTGGGCGCGGTGCCGGCCCTGAAGGTGGCCGCGCTGGTGATCATCATCCCGCTGGCCATCGCCGCGCTGCTGACGGCGCGCTTCGGCGCCGAGACGCGCGGACGGGATCTGCGGGAACTCGAAAAATAGTTGTCTTCCCGGGCGAAGACCCGGGATCGCGGCAAGCGCGGGCGTTTTCTGCGGTCCCGGCTCTGCGCGCTTCGCGCTTGGCCGGGATGACAGTTTCTGAGGTCAGCCCGCGATCGCCGCGGCGTCGCGTTCGCCGGTGCGGATCCGCAGGGCCTGTTCCAGGTCCAGGACGAAGACCTTGCCGTCGCCGATCTTGCCGGTGTTGGCGGTGCGCTGCAGGGCCTCGATGACGGGCTCGAGCACGTCGGTCGGCACGGCGATCTCCAGCTTGACCTTCGGCAGCAGCTTCACCTCGTACTCGGCGCCGCGATAGACCTCGGTCTTGCCCTTCTGGCGGCCGTAGCCGCGGACCTCGGTGACCGTCAACCCTGACGCCCCCGCCTCGGTGACCGCTTCGAGCACCGCGTCGAGGCGGCTCGGCTTAATCACGGCGACGATCATCTTCATGGCGCGGCTCCCAGGAGCGAACGGTTGTTGCGACTCCAAGCTAGGCGTCGAAACGCTTCGCTCCAAGTCAGATCAGCGGTCTCGACCGCTCGGCGCCTGAGGAACGGGCGCCTTTTGAACGGGAATAGGCCGCCCGCCGGTGTGGCGCGCAGGGGTCGGACCCGCGGGACTGGGCAGCAGAACGCCTGGCGCGAACACCCGCGCCCGGGCCCGATGGCCGCGCGGCTTGACCGCGAAGGTCTGCTTGATCGCCTCCATCAGGATGATTCCGGCGAAGCGCGGCCACAGGCGCGCCCCGACCTGTTCGAACCCTTCGGCCCAGCTGGCCATGGCTCCGACGGGCGGGACATAGAGGGCGCGGGTCCAGCCGGCCGGCTCCAGGCCCGCCTCGCGGATCAGGCTCTCCAGCTGGCTGCGGCTATAGGGGCGGCCGTGGCCGAACGGCGTACGCTCCGCCCCGGTCCAGACCCCGTCGCGCGAAGAAGCCGCCACGATCAGCCGGCCGGTGGGGGCCATCACCCGGCCAATCTCGGCCAGCAGGGCGGCGGGATCGTCGGCTTCTTCCAGGGCATGGACGGCCAGGACACGGTCGAACATGGCGTTCGGCAGAGGCAGGGCCGTCTCCTCGACCAGGCAGGCCTGGTTGCGGCCGCCGTGCGGCCAGACCTCCACCCCCTGCTGGGCGGGCATGGCGGCCACGACGCGTCGGGCGTTGGTCCGGGCCGCATCGAGGAAGGGCGTGGCGTAGCCGACACCCAGCACGTCGAGCCCCCGGGTGTCGCCCCAGGCCTCCTCGACCTTGCGGGTCAGCATGGTCCTCGCCGCGCGGCCCAAGGGGGCGGCGTAGAAGGCTCTCAAGTCCAGCACGTCGCGGCGCATTGAGTCTCCCGGGCGCAGAGGCCATCCTTGTATTCGCGTCGGCGTCGGCGCGATAGAGCAAGCGCCCATGGCCCTGACCGTTCATCAGTTCCCGTGCCTGTCCGACAACTACGGCTTCCTCGCGCGCGACGAAGCCACCGGCAAGGTCGCGACCATCGACACCCCTGACGCCGACGCCATCCTCGCGCAGCTGGCCAAGCTGGGCTGGAGCCTGGACCTGATCCTCAACACCCACTGGCACCCGGACCATGCGGGCGGCAACGAGGCGCTGAAGAAAACCACGGGTGCGACGATCACCGGCCCGGCCGAAGTGACCCGCATCGCGCCCCTCGATCGGGTCGTGCGCGGCGGTGACATGGTGATGCTGGGCGAGACGCGGTTCGCGGTGATCGACGTCGGCGGCCACACCCTGGGCCACATCGCCTATCACGACGCGGCCGACCACATCGCCTTCGTCGGCGACACCCTGTTCGCCCTGGGCTGCGGGCGACTGTTCGAGGGCACGCCCGAGCAGATGTGGGACTCGCTGGCGCGGGTCACGGACCTGCCGGACGACACCACCGTCTATTGCGCCCACGAATATACGGCCTCGAATGCCCGTTTCGCCCTGTCGGTCGACGACGACCCGGCCCTGCAAGCGCGGGCCGAGGCGGTGTTCGCGGCCCGCGCGCGCGGCGAGCCGACCGTGCCGACCACCATCGCGGCCGAGAAGGCCACCAATCCGTTCTTGCGCGCGCCGCTGCTGCGGCCCGGCGCCGCCTCGCCCGCCCTGGCCTTCGCCGAGATCCGGGCCGCCAAGGACAGCTTCAAGGGATGAGCAGCGTGAACGGTATCGCCGGCGACCTGGGCGCCAAGGAAATTGTCCGGATGCTGGATCTTCAGCCGCATCCCGAGGGCGGCTGGTATCGCCAGACTTTTCAGGACGCGCCCGGAGCCGACGGCCGCCCGGCCTCGACCTGCATCTACTATCTGCTGGAGGCCGAACAGATGTCGGCCTGGCACCGGGTCGACGCGGTCGAGACCTGGCACTGGTACGCCGGCGCGCCGCTTTCGCTGACCCTGTCGCCGCCCGATGGCGCGGGCGCGACCGGCTATGTCCTCAGCCCCGACCTCCGCGCCGGCTGCCGGCCCCAGGTGGTCGTCCCGACCCTGTGGTGGCAGACCGCCGTCGGCCTGGGCGCCTGGACCCTGGTCGGCTGCACCGTGGCGCCGGGCTTCCGGTTCGAGGGGTTCGAGATGGCGCCGCGCGACTGGAGCCCCTCGCGCGGCTGATCTGGCAGCCGCGTCAACCTGCCGCAGCTCCCCGATTGGGGTACCCATAGTGGGCAACTTGGTCGCATGGCGTCGTTCGATGAGCCATGCAATCCTTTTCAGGTCACGCTGTTCGCGCGACCAGGGGAACCGAGTCACCTATGTCCGATGAGTACGTCAACGCTCGCGCGGCTACCCGCTACGCGACGGATTACATTTTACGCTGGGTCGAAATCGCCAACGAGGTCCACGGTTCGGACCTGCTTTACGCCCTCGTCTTCACCACCCTGTGGGCGGGCAATTGCTCGCACATCCGAGGCGGCGGCGTCTATTCCGAGGTCAACGACATTCCGCCGGACAACGAACGCCGGCCGCTGACCGTCCGCCAAGTCGCCGACTCCCTGGGCCTGCCGTACGAAACCGTCCGCCGGCGCTTCGTCGAGATGCTGGAAAAGGGCATGGCCCAGCGCATCGGCCGCGAGGGCTTCATCGTCCCGCAGTCGGCCCTGTCCAAGCCCGAGGTCCTGCACGGCCTGAAACGGTCGCACGTCAGCCTGACCCGCTTCCTCAAGGAATTGAAGACGATCGGCGTCGAGGCGGCCTAGTTCGCCTAGACGCTGCTGCCTCGGACCACGAGCTCGACGGGCGCGAGGGTCGAGGCCGCGTCCTCGCCGGCCATGCGGCGGAACAGCAGGTCGACCATCGCCCGCGCGCCGAACGCCAGGTCCTGGCGCACCGTGGTCAGGGGCGGCGCGCTGTGGCGGGCCAGGACGATGTCGTCGAAGCCGACCACCGCCACGTCGCCGGGAACAATCCTGCCCGCCTCGGTCAGCGCGCCGATCGCGGCCAGGGCGACGACGTCCGAAAAGGCGAACACGGCGTCGAAGGCGACGCCGGCGGACAGGAAGGCCGCCACCGTCCGCTGCGCCTCTTCCAGCGTGTAGGGCGTCGGGACCGCCAGGGCGGGATCAAAGGCGATCCCCGCCTCGGCCAGGCCCTTTTTGTAGCCTTCGAAGCGCTGGGCAGCCTCGGGCGCGTCGACCGGGCCGAGGAAAGCGATGCGCGCGCGACCGGCGCCGACCAGATGCGCCACGGCCAGGCGGCCGCCTTCGACATTGTCGCTGCCGACCGCGCAGTAGCGCTGGCCCGGCAGTCGAGCGCCCCAGACCACCATCGGCTTGTAGACGTCGGCGACCGCGTTCAGCGCCGCGTGCTGGGTGCTCTGGCCAATCAGCACCAGGCCGTCGGCGCGGTGCGACTGGATGATCCGCTCCAGCCAGCCCGCCTCGGTGACGACTACCTTGTTCAGCAGGACCGAATAGTCGCGGCGGGTGATCTCGTCCGCCAGGCGGCCGATCATCTCCAGGAAGAACGGGTCCGAGATCAGCTGCCCGGCCTCGTGGGCCACGGGGATGACGACGCCGATGGTGTCGGTCTTGCGCAGGCGCAGATTGCGCGCCGACTGATTGACGACATAGCCGTGGGTCTGGGCGATCTCGACGATCTGGTCGCGCAGAGCCTTGGGGATAAGCGGGTTGCCCGCGAGAGCGCGCGACACCGTCGAGATCGATACGCCCGCCATCCGGGCGATATCGGCCATCTTCAGGCGCCCGCGTTCGGGCGCCTCCACGATGTCGGGGTTATCCATGACGAGACAATAGAACCTTGCGGACGCGCGAAAAGCCTCGACGGCGTCGCAATATGCGCGGTTGTGCGCTGGGGGCGACGCCACGAGGCCGTGTTGGCGAACAGCGATATTCCAGCGGGGTAAACGCCGGCTGAGGGCTTATGGTTACGCTTGCAAGATTTGCAAAGCCCGGCCCGTCAGCGGTTCAGCACCTTGATGATGCGCTTCGACGACGGGCGTCCGGCCAGGCCCTGGTCCGGCGAGTAGGTGATGGTCAGGGCCCCGTCCTTCAAGGCCGCGGAGGGCTTGCGGCCCTCGGCCAGCAGCACCCGGACGATCCGCGAGATCAGCGAGCGGTCGCCTTTGCGGGCCATGCGTTCGAAAGCCTCGGCCACCACGGTGGCGGAGTCGGCCGCCAGGACCGAGGTCTCGGGCCGCACGTCCTGGACCGTCGAGAACTCGACCAGGTGCTGAGCCGCGCGCGTGGCGCGGGCGGAGGCGATGCTGACGCGCTGCACGAAGACGTTGAACGAGATGATCGCCGGCGGCTGAATCGACGACGCCCGGCCGGATACGGCGGCCGCCGCCCCCATCGGGGCGTCGTCCGTGAACAGGATGACGCCGCCCAGCTTGGTGATCCGCAACATGGGCTCGCCCAGGTCGTTGCGATAGATGACGTCGCCGCGCGAGGCCGGCTGGGCCGACAGAACCCAGACCTCGGTGCTGTTGTCGAACTTGATCAGCGGCTGGGGGGCGGCCTGGTCGAAGACGAAGGCGCCGCCGGATTCGGAGACGTAGCGCGCCACGGGCGGGGCTGCGACCCGGCGAGCCTCGGCCGGACCCTTGTGGCCGAGCAGGGCGTCCCGCAGCGAATGCGGAAGTTGCTGGGCGTTCGCCGACGCCGCCATGAGCATCAGAGCCGCGATCGTCAGGGTCGCTCTAGCGCCCCAGTCGCCCAACTCCGCCTTACAGAATTTCATGCGATCCGTACTGCCCGCCGACTGGGGCGAATCTTGGACGCGTTAACGTCCGCTCCCCGAAGTCACGCACATGAGGCCAAACAGCAACAGTGGCCGTCAAGTCCTGGCTTCGGGGAGGCCGTGAGGCTCAGGTCAAGCCATGTACTGGCCGCCGTTCAGGCTGAGCGTGGCGCCGGTCACGAAGCCCGCGCGCTCGCCGGCCAGGAACGAGACCATGTCGGCGATCTCCTCGCCCTTGCCCAGGCGGCCGACCGGGATGCCGCCGATGATGCTGGCCAGCACGTTTTCCGGCACCGCCGCCACCATCTCGGTGTCGATGTAGCCGGGGCAGATCACGTTGACCGTCACGCCCTTCTTGGCGTTCTCCAGGGCCAGGGCCTTGGTGAAGCCGATCAGGCCGGCCTTGGCGGCCGAATAGTTGGTCTGGCCCATCTGGCCCTTCTGGCCGTTGATCGAGCTGATGTTGACGATCCGGCCCCAGTTGCGCTCGCGCATGCCTTCGATCACCGGGCGGGTCATGTTGAAGGCCGAGTCCATGTTGACCCGGATCACTTCCGACCACTGCTCGTAGGTCATCTTGTGCAGCATGCCGTCGCGAGTGATGCCGGCGTTGTTGACCAGCACGTCGATCGGACCCAGTTCGGCCTCGACCTTCTTCACGGCGGCGGCGCAGTCGTCGAACGAGCCGACATTGCCTTTGACGACCATCACGCCCAGCTCCTTGGCGCAGGCGGCGGCCGCTTCCTCGTTGCCGGAATAGCCGGCCGCGACCCTCATGCCGTCGGCCACCAGTCGTTCGCAGATCGCTCGGCCAATCCCGCGCGTGCCGCCGGTCACGAACGCAACTCTCGTCATCTTGTCTCTCCCGATCGCAGATTCTTATGGTTGCACGTGATCCGCGCGCCCCCGCAAGGAGAGGAAGCGCGCGGCCACGGTTAAGGTTGCGCCGCCTTGAAGGCTTTAGGCGCTCAGATGGCCTCGACGCACATGGCCACGCCCATGCCGCCGCCGACGCACAAGGTGGCCAGGCCCTTCTTGGCGCCGGAACGCTTCATCTCGTGCAGCAGGGTGGTCAGGATCCGAGCGCCCGAGGCGCCGATCGGGTGGCCGATGGCGATGGCGCCGCCGTTGACATTGACCTTGGCCGGGTCGAGGCCCAGCTCGCGGACCACGCACAGCGACTGGGCGGCGAAGGCCTCGTTGCTCTCGATCAGGTCGAGGTCGGACACGCTCCAGCCGGCCTTCTCCAGCGCCTTCTTCGAGGCCGGGATCGGGCCGGTGCCCATGATCTCGGGATCGACGCCGGCATTGGCCCACGAGGCGATGCGGGCCAGAGGCTTGAGGCCGCGCTTGGCGGCTTCGTCGGCGCTCATCAGCACCAGGGCGGCGGCGCCGTCATTGAGGCCCGAGGCGTTGGCGGCGGTGACCGAGCCTTCCTTGTTGAACACGGGCTTCAGGCCGGCGACGCTTTCCAGCGTCGCGCCGTGGCGGATGAACTCGTCCTTGTCGACGATGGTGTCGCCCTTGCGGCCCTTGATGGTGACCGGGACGATCTCCTCGTCGAACTTGCCGCCCTTCTGGGCCGCCTCGGCCTTGTTCTGGCTGGCGACGGCGAACTTGTCCTGGTCCTCGCGGGTGATCTGCCAGCGGTTGGCGATGTTCTCGGCCGTCTGGCCCATGTGGTAGCCGTGGAAGGCGTCCCACAGGCCGTCCTTGATCATGGTGTCGACGAAGCTGAGGTCGCCCATCTTCTGGCCGCCGCGCAGGTTCTGGGCGTGAGGGGCCTGGCTCATGCTCTCCTGGCCGCCGGCCACGACGATCTTGGCCGAGCCGTCCGCGATCTGCTGAGCGCCCAAGGCCACGGCGCGCAGGCCCGAGCCGCACAGCTGGTTCAGGCTCCAGGCCGGGCTCTCCAGCGGGATGCCGGCCTTCACGGACGCTTGGCGGGCGGGACCCTGGCCGGCGGCGGCCTGCAGCACCTGGCCCAGGATCACCTCGTCGATGTCGGCCGGCGTCAGGCCGGCGCGGGAGACGGCGGCCTGGATCGCGAGCTTGCCGAGGTCGGAGGCTGGCAGGCTGGCGAGCGCCCCGTTGAACGAGCCGACCGGCGTGCGGGCGGCGGAGACGATGACGATGTCGCTCATGCGATAGCTCCCGTGACGTTCTGACGTGACGCTTGCGCGGTTGCGGCGTCCGTTCTTTTGCAGTGCAGCATCAGCATGCACATCCGAACCGCGTTCGTCACGAGCACATTTTCACGCCTTGGCGACGGCTCCAAGTCATCAGACCACTGGCGCCATGCCTTTGCATCCGCGATACTGCGGTGCGAGAAGCGGACGTAACCGCTGTCCTAGGGAACGAAATGTCCGAGAACCCTGAAAAAGGCGAAACGGCCGCCGGAGCCGAGAAATCGGCCGGTCAACGCGTGATCATCAAGAAATACGCCAACCGTCGCCTCTACAACACAGCGTCTTCCTCGTACGTCACCCTCGAACACCTGTCGGACATGGTGAAGGAGGGCGTCGATTTCGTGGTCTATGACGCCAAGACCAACGACGACATCACGCGCTCGGTCCTGACCCAGATCATCTTCGAGGAAGAGAACCGCGGCGGCGGCCAGAACCTGCTGCCGATCCAGTTCCTGCGCCAGCTGATCGGCTTCTACGGCAATTCGATGCAGGCCTTCCTGCCCTCGTACCTCGAGATGTCGCTGGAGAGCTTCTCCAAGCAGCAGGAGCGCATGCGCGGCCAGTTCGCGGGCATGGCGCCCGGCAAGATCCCCGGCATGGGCGTCTACGAAGAGCAGATCCGCCAGAACATGGCGCTGTTCGACCGGGCCATGAAGATGTTCTCGCCGTTCGCCTATGTCCGCCCGGAGGACGCCGCGGCGGCCGCCCAGGCCGAGCCGGCGCCGGCCCCCGCGGCCGCCCCGTCCAGCGACGATTCCCTGGCCGATCTCAAGCGCCAGATGGAGGCGATGCAGGAGCAGCTCGCCAAGTTGGCGAACAAGCCTTAACCAAACCGATCCAGTCGTTCTTAACCGTCCTGGCCCTAAGGTCCTGGCCATGAACGACCCGATCGATCCCATTCGACGCTCTGGTCCCGCGCGCCGCGCCCTGCCGGCGCCGCGCGACAGCGGTCGTCATGAGACCGACGAGGAGACGGTGTTCGTCGTCGAGGACGAGACGCCGCCCCCGCCCCGGCCGCCGCGTCGCGAAGGCTTCGCCGCCTTCGCCGCCCACGTCATGGGCCAGTCCGGACAGAAGCGCGGCCTGCGCGGTGGGCAGGAAGTGCTCGACACGGCCAGATCGACCTATCTCGGGACGGAATATTCCGGCGAGGCCGACCGCCGTCCCAAGGCGGGCCTGCTGAAGAAGACCAACATCTAAAGCTTCATCGGCGCTTCAAGGCGGCCAGCTCGGCCTCCAGAGCGGCGATACGCGCCTCCAGCGCCGCGATCCGCTGGCTGTCGCTCGGCGGCGGCGGTCTGACGCCAGCCCGCGAGGCGGCCTCGGCCGTCGTCACGCCCAGAAGCTCGGCGAAAGCAGACACTTCCCGCATCGACAGCTCGCGCTGATCCTTGAAGGCCAGGTCCAGTTCGGCCTCGGCCAGACCCGCCGCGGCGGCCAGGACGGCGCGGGTCAGGCCGCGCTCGGCCAGACGCGCATCGTACCAGGGGGCGTCGAAGAACAGGGCCATCAGCGGCGACCGCCTGCTTGGCGCCAGTCTTGCTTGATCGTCGGTGACCTCAACGCCGCGAGCCCTCCATGCTGTCCGTCGCCATCCGCATCTTCGACGTCGCCATCGTGGCCTTGATCTTCACGGCGCTGACCTAGCTCACGCTGATTCCAGCAGCATCATCGTGCCCTGGCCGCCGTCGGCGCAGATGCTGACGATGGCGCGTTCGCCCTTCGGGCGGGCGGCCAGCTCCTTCACCGCCTGACTGAGGATCCGCGCGCCGGTGGCCCCGAACGGGTGACCCAGGGCGAGACTGCCGCCATGCGGGTTCATGCGGTCGCGCGGGAATTGGCCCAGCGCCGCCGTCACGCCCGCCTTGTCCGACAGGAACTTGGCGCTCTCCCAGGCGGCGATGTGCGACAGCACCTGGGCCGCGAAGGCCTCGTGGATCTCCCACAGCGAGACGTCGGCATAGGTCATGCCGTTGCGGGCCAGCAGGCGTGGCACGCCGTAGGCCGGGGCCATCAGCAGGCCCTCGTGGCGCAGGTCGATCGAGGTGACCTCGTGGTCGATGATCCTGACCTTCGGCGTCTCGCCCGGCAGCCGGCCCATGCCGATCTCCGAGCCGACCCAGATCGCCGCCGCCCCGTCGGTCAAGGGCGAGGAATTGCCCGCCGTCAGCGTGCCCTTGCCGCTGGTCTTGTCGAAGGCGGGGCCCAGCTTGGCCAGCTTCTCCAGCGAGGTGTCCTTGCGCGGGATGGTGTCGCGCTTGGCGCCGCCGATCGGGATGACCAGGTCGTCGAAGAAACCGCTCTCCCAGCCCTTCACCGCGTCGAGGTGGCTGGCGAGCGCGATGGCGTCCTGGTCGGCGCGGGACAGGTTCCAGTCCTTGGCGGTGATCTCGGTGTGCTCGCCCATGGAAAGGCCGGTCACCCGGTTGGCGACCTTGGGGATGAAGAGGCGGACGTCCTTGAGGTTCAGAGCGCCGAGGGCTTGGAGCCGTTGCTGGCCGGTCCGGGCGCCCTGGAACCTGCGGATCCAGTCGGAGAGGGCGACCGACAGGCCGATCTGCACCCGGCTCATGCTTTCGACGCCGCCGACCAGGGCCAGATCGCGGCCGCGCCCGTCGATCATGCCCGCGGCCTGGATCGCGCCGATCATGCTGGTCGAGCAGGCCATCACCGTCGAAAAGGCGGGGATGGTCGGGTCGGCGCCGGCGTCCAGCAGCACCTCGCGGGCGATGTTGCTCCAGGTCAGGTTCGGAATGACCGTGCCCCAGACGGCGAAGTCGGGCCGCGCGCCTTTCGTCAGCATCGCCTTCACGACGGGCACGGACAGCTCGATCGCATCGTAAGAGGCCAGAGGACCATCGACCTTGGCGAACGGCGTGCGGACACCGGCGGCCAACCAGACGTTGGTGGCCTTCGAAACGGACGATTTGGCGGCGGGCATGGGCGTGAACTCCGGGGCGCGGAAACCTTGGCCCTATATGGGGTCGCCCATTCCTTCTTGTCGAATGTCGCCATGACCTGCCGCAACTTCGGCGTCCGGTCGGCCCCTTAGGCGCGCGCCCCTATTTGCACGCGGGCGCGCGGAGGCTTAATCGGCTGGCATGAGCACCGATCAAGACCTCGACACCAAGAAGGCGCGCGCCAAGGCGTGGTTCGAAAGCCTGCGCGACCAGATCTGCGCCGCCTTCGAGCAGCTGGAGGACGAGGCGCCCGCGGACCTCTATCCCGGCGAACCCGGCCGGTTCGAGAAGAAGCCCTGGGAGCGCGCGGCCGGCGGCGGCGGCGTCATGGGCATGATGCATGGCCGCCTGTTCGAGAAGGTCGGCGTCCACGTCTCGACGGTGCACGGGACCTTCACGCCCGAGATGGCGGCCAGCGTGCCCGGCGCGGCCGAGGACCCCCGCTTCTACGCCACGGGGATCAGCCTGATCGCCCACATGACCAGCCCGCGCGTGCCGGCCGTGCACATGAACACCCGCTTCATCGCCACGACCAAGAGCTGGTTCGGCGGCGGCGGCGACCTGACCCCCTTGCTCGGCTACCAGCGCCAGCAGGACTTCCCGGACGCCGTCGACTTCCACGCCGCCTACCAGCGGGCCTGCGACAAGTACGATCCGGCCTGGCACGCCAAGTACAAGGCCTGGTGCGACGAGTACTTCTTCCTGCCCCACCGCAACGAGCCGCGCGGGATCGGCGGCATCTTCTACGACCATCACGACAGCGGCGACTGGGAGCGGGACTTCGCCTTCACCCAGGACGTCGGCCGGGCGTTCCTCGAGATCTATCCGGACCTCGTCCGCCGCCGCATGCGCGAGGCCTGGACGGCCGACGAGCGCGAGCAGCAGCTGGCGCAGCGCGGGCGCTATGTCGAGTTCAACCTGCTCTACGATCGCGGGACCATGTTCGGCCTCAAGACCGGCGGCAATGTCGAGTCGATCCTCAGCTCGATGCCGCCGATCGTGAAGTGGCCCTAGGTCGGACCTCGTTCGCGGGACGGGGCCTGGAGCCCGCCGCGCCCTAGGAGGCCCGGATCTTCACCACCTTCGACGGCCCGACCTGGCGCAGGTCCTCGACCAGGTCGAACAGCTGGGCGCGGACGGCCGCTTCGTCGCCGTCCTCGGCCAGGGCGTCGAGGGTCTCCAGGCGCGCGTCCTCGATGGTCGGGGCGGGCGAGAGGCGCAGGGCCTCCATGATGCCGGGGGCCTTGGGCCGGGCGACCTCGTTCACGTCGACCAGGGTCTCGGTCAGCTTCTCGCCGGGACGCAGGCCGGTGATCTGGATCTCGATGTCGCGGCCGGGGACCAGACCCTGCAGCTCGATCATCCGCTTGGCCAGGTCGATGATCTTGACCGGCTCGCCCATCTCCAGGGTCAGGACCCCGGCCTCGGGCTCGGAGGCGATCATCGACAGGGCCACGGCCCGCAACACCAGCTGCACGGCCTCGGGGATGGTCATGAAGTAGCGCTCGACCTCGGCGTCGGTCAGGGTGATCGGGCCGCCGCGGGCGATCTGGCTCTGGAAGATCGGCACCACCGAGCCGGCCGAGCCCAGCACGTTGCCGAACCGGACGATGCTGACGCGCATGTCGCCGCCGCCGCCGTACTGGCGAGCCACGGCCTCGGCCACGCGCTTGGCCGCGCCCATCACGCTGGTCGGGGCCACGGCCTTGTCGGTGGAGATCAAGGCCAGGTGCGCCGCGCCGCAGGCCTTGGCGGCGATCGCGACGTTGCGGGTGCCCAGCACGTTGGTGCGCACGCCCTCGCACGGATGGTTCTCGACCAGGGTGACGTGCTTCAGCGCCGCGGCGTGGAAGATGATGTCCGGCTTCTGCTCGGCGAAGACGCGATGGACCCGGGCGGCGTCGCGCACGTCGCAGAGGATCTCGCGGCGATGTAGGGCCGGGTGGCTCTCGGCGATCTCGCGGTCGATGTGGAACAGGTTGTATTCCGAGGCGTCGACCATGGTCAGGTGGGAACAGCCGCTGGCGGCGATCTGGCGGCACAGCTCCGAGCCGATGCTGCCGCCGGCTCCGGTGACCACCACGCGGCGGCCCGAGACCAGGGCGCGGACCGGCTCGGGATCCAGGCGCACCGGCGGACGGCTCAGCAGCTCTTCCAGGCTGATCTCGCGCAGGACCGGTCCGGGCGGGGCGCCAGCGCCCATCTCGACCACGCCATGGCGGCGCAGCAGGCGCACGCCCTCGGTCTTCAGCCGGCCCAGGCGCTCGGCCCCGAAGGTGCTCATGGCGCTGTCGGTCAGGAACAGGATGGCCGACGGCGACAGGCCGCTGTCGCGCAGGCGGGCCAGCACCCGGTCGAAGTCGGCGATCGCGCCCAGCACGCAGACGCCGCGCAGCTCGTCGCCGGTCTCGCGGTCCAGCGGCGAGACGACGCCGATCGGGGCGTAGCGTTCGCCCAGGCCGGCGGGCGCGCGCAGGAAGGCTTCGGCCTCGGACGCCGAGCCGACGATCAGCAGGCGCGGCAGGGCCGGGTGCATCGAGGCGGGACCCAGGCGCAGCACCGAGTCGAGCAGCAGGCGCTCGTGCAGGCTGCGGCGGATCACGCGCAAGGCCGACAGGAAGGTGCCCTGGATCAGCGCGGCCCCGGCCACGGTGCGCAGGCCGCCATCGATGCCGGGATGGAACAGGCGGGTCAGGACCATGAAGGTCGCCGCCGTCAGCACGGCCGAGCGGAACAGGCGCAGGTGGTCGCTGGCCGACACGAAACGCCAGGGCGCGCGCTCGACGCGGAACAGCAGCTCGACGATCAGCGCCGACAGGGCGTAGCCGCCCGCCTGCAGCAGCGTGTCCCGCGTGAACGGCATGTCGATGACGAGGTAGCGCCCGACCAGCAGGGCCAGGAAGGCCAGCAGGACGTGGGTCGCGATCTTGCCTGCATGCCCCATGAAACGAACCTCTTGAGCCTGAAGGCCGGGGCGCGCCCCGGGGGAGAGTCGGTCCCGAAGTAGCACGCCAATTCGCCGTCGTCGCGGTTTCAGCCGCGACGGAGGGGCAGAACTTCCACGACGTCGTTCGCCGAAACGGCCGGCGCGCCGGCCCGCCGGCGCAACAGGGCGTCGGCCCGCGAGAACACGCCGACCAGCGAGGAATCCTGATCCGGGAAGGCTTTGGCGACCGTTCGGCCCTCGGCGTCGACCGACAGGACCGCCCGCATCCAGTGCTCGCGCGGGCCGGTGGCGGGCAGGGGCTCGGCCAGCCGGGCGGCGACCAGGCGCGGCTCGGCGTCGGCGCCCGACAGGGACGCCAGCAGCGGCCGCAGGAACAGCTCGGCGCAGACCATGGCCGAGGCTGGGTTGCCGGGCAGGCCCAGAACCCGGCGGCTATCGGAGAGCCGTCCGAACCAGGTCGGCTTGCCCGGGCGGACCGCGACCGTCTCGACGGCGAGCTCCAGGCCCAGAGTGCGCAGGGCCGGCTTGACCAGGTCGTGGTCGCCGACCGAGGCGCCGCCGATGGTGACGATCAGGTCGGCGTCCACCGGCGCCACGGCAGCGGCGATCGCCTCAGCGTCGTCGGCCGCAGCGGTCAGGCGGACGGCCTCGCCGCCCCAGGCCTGGATCAGGGCCACGAGGCTGAACGAGCCGCTCTCGAAGATCTGGTCGGGACGGGGCGCTCCGCCGGGCGGGACCAGCTCGTCGCCGGTGGCCAGGATCGCCACGCGCGGCCGGCGGGCGACCGGAACCCTTGCCAGGCCGGCCGAGGCGACCAGGCCCAGCCGCCAGGGATCGATGACCTGGCCGGGCGCCAGCAAGGCGTCGCCGGCTTTGAAGTCGCCGCCGGCGGGGCGGATGTTGGACTTGGGATCCTCGCCGGCTTCGAAGCGGACGGCGTCGCCCTCGCGGACGGCCTCTTCCTGGATGATCACCAGGTCAGCGCCGGCCGGGACCGGGGCGCCGGTGAAGATGCGAACCGCCTCGCCGGCCTCGACGGCTCGCGCGAAGGCCTTGCCCGCCGCGCTC
Source organism: Caulobacter sp. Root343 (assembly GCF_001425745.1). GTDB lineage: Bacteria > Pseudomonadota > Alphaproteobacteria > Caulobacterales > Caulobacteraceae > Caulobacter. The sequence continues at coordinate 110,455 of NZ_LMDF01000011.1, forward strand.
TCGCCGGCGATCGCGAAAGCCTTGCCGGACGTGTAATCCGCGCGACGGATCGCCCAGCCGTCCATGGCCGAGGCGTCGAACGGCGGCTGAGGGCGCGAGGCGACGACGGGTTCGGCCAGCACGCGGCCCAGGCTGTCGGCGATGGTGACGGTCTCGACGCCCAGGCGCGCGACGCCGTCCAGCATCCGGGCGCGGGCGTCCTCGACGGTGAGGTTCTTGAGGTTGGTGGGATCAGCCATGCGTCCCCTTCGTAACAGATCCCTCTCTCTGAGAGAGAGGGAGGGGCCCGCCGCGAAGCGGTGGGAGGGTGAGAGGTTACACCGCTGCCGCGAAATCCTGGATCTTGCGTACCAGGTTCCTAGCTTCGTTCGTCTTCGCCGGAGTTTCGTTCTGAGAGGGCGTACCCTCTCACCCTCCCACGCCAGGGGCGTGGACCCCTCCCTCTCTCCATGAGAGAGGGTTTTTACTTACCCCACGAACGCCCGCTCGATCACGAAGTCGCCCGGGTCGGCGTTGGAGCCTTCCTTCAGGCCATGGGCCTCGAGCAGGGCGGCGGTGTCCTTGATCATGGCCATCGAGCCGCACAGCATGGCGCGGTCGTGCTCGGGGTCGAACTTCACCTGGTCCAGGCCGAGGTCGCGGAAGATCTGGCCGGAGGTGATCAGGTCGGTGAAGCGGCCCTGGCGCTCGAACGGCTCGCGGGTCACGGTCGGATAGTAGGTCAGCTGGGCCTTGGCCTCGTCGCCGACCAGCGGGTCGTCGTGGATCTCGGCCGTGAACAGGTCGCGATAGGCCAGTTCCTGCACCTCGCGCACGCCGTGGGCGACGATCACCCGCTCGAAACGGGCGTAGGCGTCGGGGTCGCGAGCCACCGACAGCCAAGGCGCCAGGCCCGTGCCGGTGCCGAACAGGAACAGGCGCTTGCCCGGGCGGACGGCGTCCAAAACCAGGGTGCCGGTCGGCTTCTTGCCCAACAGGACCTCGTCGCCTTCCTGGATCAGCTGCAGGCGCGAGGTCAGCGGGCCGTCGGGGACCTTGATCGAGAAGAATTCCAGCTCCTCGGCGAAGTGCGGCGAGGCCACCGAATAGGCGCGCAGGATCGGCTTCTTCTCGCCCAGTTCCTCGCGCGGCGGCAGGCCGATCATCACGAACTCGCCCGAGCGGAAGCGTAAGCTGGCCGGACGGGTGATCGCGAAGCTGAACAGCCGGTCGGTCCAGTGCTTGACCCACAGCACCTTCTCGACGTGGTGCGGGGCTTCCTTCACGGGGGGCGTGGGAACGGTCGCGGTGGCCGTCATCTGAACTCTTGTGTCCTGTGCGCGCGCTCGGCGCGGAAGAAGCGCCAGCCCTCGTTGAAACTCAAGGGGGCGGCGCGGATGAAGCCGCCTTGGCCCTCTGGCGGCGCCTGTCTCATGTGAGCATGGCCGTCTTGATGTCAACGCGGGTTGTCTAAAGCGGACTTCGGAAAATCTGGACGCGCCGGCGGCGCGAAACCGCTGTGTCGGGAAGTCGTAAGATCACGCGAGTATTCGAGTGGAACAGAAAGCACCGTCTCGGTCCGCGAACAGTCGTTCAGATGAGAAAGAGTGTCATCTGAGGTCGGCAAGAGATTGCGCGGTTCGCGCCAGAGTTCTGAAACCCCGTGCGCCTGTCGTCCGGTTAAGGACAATCTTTTTCCCAAACCGCGAAACCGCCGCACCGCTTTTTCGAAAACGTCAAAAATGTGATTGCCGGGTCTCCAAACGAGGCGCAGACTTCGTTTTGCTTCGTTCGCGGAGCCAACGATACGGAGGAACGTATGCGGGTATGGTTCGTAGGGGCCGCCGCGGCGGCCGGTCTGTTAGCGTTTGGGTTGGCTGGTTGCAGCGACGGCGGCGCGAAGACGAAAGTCGCGCAAGCCAATCAAGTTGTCGTCGAAGGAACACCTATCACGGCGTCGGGCTGCGTGCGGCCCGTCGAAAAGACCAATTGCCTCGTCGTGAAGGGTCGCGGCGGCGGCTATTATGACATCAGCTCCGCCAGTCCAGCGCCCGACCTGTCCAAGGGCGTGGCGGTGTCGCTGCGCGGCACGGACAGCGGCAAGAACACTCAGTGCGGACGTGAGCTGACGAACATCAAGTTCAGCTACCTGGGCATTCAGTGTGGCGCGACCTTGCCGGCCAGTGCGTCCACGGACGCCGATAAGGACAAGGCGGCCAAGACCAAGACCGAGAAGGCCGGCTGATCTAGCCGCCTTCCGGATGACCTCAACCCTCGCCGGAGCCCGGATCGGTCCGGGTCTTCGGCGAACGGACGCTGTCGGCCGCGCCCCGCGGCTCGGTGGCCGGCCGGGGAGGCTGTCCTTCCCGAGGCGCGGACCGCTGGTTCTCGTGCTCGACCTCCCGATTCGACGGGCGGCCGGAGGAAGAAGGCTGTGAGGGCTGGCTGGAGATCGTCGGCATGGAAGGGTAACGCCCGATCCGAGCCTTCGATCCTGTCGCGAATCTCGTGCGAGATCGGCCCGGAACCCCGTCCACGAACGCCGCCTACAACCCGGCCGCCAACGCGGCCCATTGGCCTGAAACGCCGCGAACCCGCCAAACCTCAGCGCGCCGCTTGCCCGCCGGGTGCGACCCTGCTAAATGGCGCGGCTCTGGCGACTGGACGTGGCGCGTCGAGGCTGCAAAGCCCTCTGGCGCGCTGTCTGTCTCCGGGTGTCCGTCAGCCCGAAAGGGCGGTCGGTCTGCAGGAGTGTAGCTCAGCTGGTAGAGCGTCGGTCTCCAAAACCGAAAGTCGTGGGTTCGAGTCCCCCCACTCCTGCCACTATATGTTTGCGACGGGTCGGCTTCCGGCCTCGTCACATTTGAAAGTCGTGAGCCTCTAAAGCATGGCCAGGAAACCGGGATCCAGCCCGTCCGCGATCAAGTCCCGCGCCGCCAAGACGGCCGCGGCGATGGCGCCCGCTGGCGCAGCCGCGACGAGCGCCGCCCCCGCCGCCCCGAAGAAGCGCACCAGCCCGGTGCAGTTCTTCCGCGAGGTCCGCGCCGAGACCCGCAAGATCACCTGGACCACCCGCAAGGAGACCTGGATCACCTCGGTGATGGTCTTCATCATGGTGGTGATGGCGTCGCTGTTCTTCCTCGCCGTCGACGGCGGTCTGGGCTTCGCCGTGAACCAGCTTCTGAAGCTGGCCACCTCGGGATAAGATAGAGCGATGAGCACCGAAACCGCCTCGAACCCGAACCACAAGTGGTACATCGTCCACGCCTACTCGAATTTCGAGAAGAAGGTGGCCGAGAGCATCCGCGAGCAGGCCAAGAACCAGGGCCTGGAGGAGAACTTCTCCGAGATCCTGGTGCCGACCGAAGAGGTCGTCGAGATCCGCCGCGGCCGTAAGGTCAACGCCGAGCGCAAGTTCTTCCCGGGCTACGTCCTGGTGAAGATGAACCTCTCGGACGAGGCCTATCACCTGATCAAGAACACCCCGAAGGTGACGGGCTTCCTGGGCAGCGGCTCCAAGCCGATGCCGGTCTCCGAAAAGGAAGTCCAGCGCATCGTCGGCGCCATCGAGGAAGGCGTCGCCGCCCCGAAGGCCGTGGTGCTGTACGAAGTGGGCGAGAACGTCCGCGTCACCGACGGCCCGTTCGCCAGCTTCAACGGCTCGGTCGAATATGTCGACGAGGAGAAGGCCCGCCTGCGGGTCACCGTCTCGATCTTCGGCCGCGCCACCCCGGTCGAGCTGGAATACAGCCAGGTCGAAAAGATCGCCTGATCCTTCGCTCGAACTGAAGCTTTCGAAAGCCCCGCGCCGGCAACGGCGCGGGGCTTTTGCGTTGTGGGCGTCGGCGCGGTGGGGTGAAGTTATCCACAGGGGCGACTCCCTTCTCCCCTTGCGGGAGAAGGTGGCCCGAAGGGCCGGATGAGGGATTGATAGACCTGTCGGCTTGGCGCCTAGCATCAATCGCCGCCGCGGCGGATCCCATCTTCAACCCCTCACCCGACCGCCTCCGGCGGCCACCCTCTCCCGCAAGGGGAGAGGGAAATTCCCGTGGATATCCCCGCTAAAAAATACGCGTTTCTGTTTTCCGACAACCACTTATACGAAAACGCACGTTTCCTGTCCCCGCTACTTTTTCCGGCCTCATGCTTATTCCCATGAGCCAGATCCAAACCCCCTCGCCCAGCCAATGGTGCGCCGACCTGCAGGTCAAGCTGATGGCCGCCCTCGACGCGGCCTGGGCCTTGGCCGAGAAGAGCGACGACCCGACCGTGATCGCCCGGGCCCGCGACAAGGCCAGGCTGTGCGGCCAGATGGCGGCCGAGGCCCGCAAGGTCGTCGCCCTGCTCCCGCCGCCCAAACCCGAGAAGCCCTTGCTCCGGCCGGCCGCCGCCACCGCGCCGCTGATCGCGGCCGCCGAGCGTGAGCTCGAGGCCGAGATCAAGCCGCCGGCGGCCCAGGCCCTGGCGATGCAGGCGGCCTTGCGGAAGCTGAAACGGCGATAGGGGATCGCCCGCTTTGACTCCGTAGCGATTAAGAACGAACCTGCCTCTCGGACAACGGAGGAAACCCCCAATGGTCGAAGCATCCAGGGGCGCGTGCCTGGTGGTGGGCGTCGGCGATGGTGTGGGCGGGGCGATCGCCCGGGCCTTCGCGGGCGAGGGCTACACGGTCTGCATGACCCGCCGGCCGCGTCACCTCGACCAGCTGGAAGCGCTGGCTGTCGAGATCCGTCAGAACGGCGGCGACGCCCGCGCCTATGGCGTCGACGCCCGGCAGGAGGCCGAGATGGTCGCCCTGGTCGACCGCATCGAGGCCGAGGTCGGACCGCTGGAGGTGGTGGTCTTCAACATCGGCGCGAACGTGCGGTTCGGCGTCGTCGAGACCACCGCCCAGGTGTTTTCCAAGGTCTGGGAGATGGCCTGCTTCGCCGGCTTTCTGACCGGACGCGAGGCGGCGCGGGTCATGCTGCCGCGCGGCCGGGGCACGATCCTGTTCACCGGGGCCAGCGCCTCCTTGCGCGGCAAGGACGGCTTCTCGGCCTTCGCCTCGGCCAAGGCCGGTCTGAGGGCCATGGCCCAAAGCCTGGCGCGCGAGGTCGGGCCCAAGGGGATCCACGTGGCCCATGTGGTGGTCGACGGCGCGATCGACGGGGTCTTCACGCGCTCGATCCGCGACGACGTCGAAGGGCTGCTGGCCCGCGACGAGATCCTCAAGCCCGACGACATCGCCGCGAACTATGTCTGGCTGCACCGCCAGCCGCGCTCGGCCTGGACCCACGAGGTCGACCTGCGGCCCTGGGGAGAGACCTGGTGAGCGGAGGGCGCGAGATGACCAAAGCCATCGACTTCATCTTCGACTTCGGCAGCCCCAACGCCTACTTGGCCTGGAAGGTGCTGCCGGCGATCGCCGCCCGCCACGGCGCGACCGTCAACCTGCTGCCGTGCCTGCTGGGCGGGATCTTCAAGGCGACCGGCAACCAGGCCCCGGCCATCGCCTTCAGCGGCGTGAAGGGCAAGATGGACTACGAGATGCTGGAGATGCGCCGCTTTATCGCCGCGCATGACCTGGCGGCGTTCCGCTTCAATCCGCACTTCCCGGTCAACACCCTGCTGCTGATGCGCGGCATGATCGCGGCCCAGCGCATGGGCATCGGCGAGGCCTATCTCGACGCGATGCTGAAGGGCATGTGGGAGGACGGGCTGAAGCTGGACGATCCGGACGTGTTCGTGGCCGCGGCCGACGCGGCCGGCCTGGACGGCGCGGCCCTGCTGGCGGCGACGGCCGATCCCGAGGTCAAGGCGGGGCTGATGGCCAATACCGAAGCGGCCGTGGCGCGCGGAACGTTCGGCATCCCGACCTTCTTCGTCGGCGACGAGATGTTCTTCGGCAAGGAACGCCTGGGCCAGGTCGAGGCGGAGTTGGCGAGGGGGTAGGGCTCAGTCTACCCCGTTGCCTTCCTAGGCCTTGTGCCTAGGACCCATGGCGGCGCCAGGCTTGGAGATTTCGGGAGCGTTCCGTCGCGTGGCCGCGCACCTGGAATTCGCAGCGCGAACGGAACGATGGATCCTAGGCACAAGGCCTAGGAAGGCGGGGATTGTCGCTCGAAATCTTCGGTATCTTTGTGTGATTGGTCATGGGGGAGAGCCCGAGGCACAGCATGGCCATGTCCGACCCCGTCCTCGTTCGCCCGATCGCCCGTTCCGACCACGGCCAGTGGCTGCCCCTGTGGGACGGCTACAACGCCTTCTATGGCCGGGAGGGCGACACCGCCTTGGATCCGGCGGTCACCGCCACGACCTGGGAACGGTTCTTCGACGCCTATGAGCCGGTCCACGCCCTAGTGGCCGAGCGGGAAGGACGGCTGCTGGGCCTGACCCACTACCTGTTCCACCGCAGCACCACGGCCATAGCGCCCAGCTGCTACCTGCAGGACCTGTTCACGACGGCCGAGGCGCGCGGGCGGGGCGTGGGCCGGGCGCTGATCGAGGCGGTCTACGAAGCGGCGCGCCAGGCCGGCGTCCCTAGGGTCTATTGGCAGACCCACGAGACCAACGAAACGGCGATGCGGCTGTACGACCAGGTGGCGGAGAAGTCCGGTTTTCTGGTGTACCGGCGGATGGTGTGAGGCGCTCCAACACAGGCCTCCCCGGCAAGGCCCGCGGCGAGTGGATCCTTCCCCCAAGCGGCGCTATCCTGGCCGTCTGACCTCCACCCTTGCGGAACGCGGAAGACCGGATGGATCGTATCGAGGCGATGCGGGTGTTCGTCGCCGCGCTGGACGAGGGCAGCCTGGCCGGGGCCGGGCGTCGGTTGAACCGCTCGCCGGCCGCCGTCAGCCGGGCGATCGCCTTCCTGGAGCACCGTGTCGGGGCCGAGCTGCTGCACCGCACGACCCGCAGCCTGCGGCTCAGCGAGGCCGGCGAGCGCTACGCCGCCGCCTGCCGGCGCATCCTGGTCGACCTGGAGGAGGCCGACCTGTCGGCCCTGGGCGAGCGCTCGGCCCCGCGCGGGACCCTGACCATTTCCGCCCCGCCGATCAGCGGCGAAGAGATCCTGCGCCCCGTCATCGACGCCTATCTGCGGGCCTACCCGGCCGTCTGCGTGAACCTGGTGCTGCTGGACCGTCACACCAACCTGGTCGAGGAGGGCATCGACGTCGCCCTGCGGGTCGGCCAGCTGCCGGACTCCTCGCTGATCGCCGTGCGGGTCGGCGGCGACGTCAAGCGGGTGATCGCCGCCTCGCCCCGCTACCTGGACACTCACCCCCGCATCGAAGAGCCGGCCGACCTGGCCAAGCACCAGATCGTCACCACCACCCATTTCGGCCATGACACCTGGGTGTTCCCGCCGGCCCCGGGCGCGACGATCGCCCGGTCGGTGCATTTCAAGCCGCGGCTGGTGGTCAACAGCGTCCGCGCCGCCCTAGCCTCGGCCGTCGAGGGCCTGGGGGTGACGCGGCTCTACACCTATCACGTGGCCCCGCGCGTGCTGGATGGGAGCTTGCGGATCGTGCTGCGCGACGCCGAGCCGCCGCCCCTGCCCGTCCACCTGATCACGCCCCAGGGCCGGACCGCGACGCCGAAGGTCCGCGCCTTCCTCGACTTCGCCGCGCCCCGGCTGAAGGCCGCGTTCGCCGGACTGTCGGCCGACGCCGAGGCGCTGACGTCGTAGCGCTGCATTCAACCGCCACACGGAAGGATGCCTGCCGGACGGCGTCCATTCAGTTGTTTCGCGATCGAACCGACATTGCCTCTCATCCGATGGCGATCTCCGCATCGGACCAAACGAATGAGGCAAGTCATGAGCAACGAACGGAAGGTCGCCATCGTCACCGGCGCGTCGCAAGGCATCGGCGCCGAACTGGTCAAGGCCTATCGCGACCGCGACTATCGGGTGGTGGCCACGTCGCGCTCGATCAAGCAGGGCGCCGATCCCGACATCCTGGCCGTCGCCGGCGACATCGGCGACCCGGCCACCGCCGATCGGATCGTCGCCAAGGCCCTGGCCCGGTTCGGCCGGATCGACACCCTGGTCAACAACGCCGGGATCTTCCAGGCCAAGCCGTTCACCGCCTATACGGCCGACGACTTCGCCGCCAAGGTCTCGACCAACCTGGCCGGCTTCTTCCACATCACCCAGCGCGCCGCCGCCCAGATGCTGAAGCAGGGCTCGGGCCATATCGTCAGCATCACCACCAGCCTGACCGACCATGCCCTGGCCGACGTGCCTGCAGCCCTGGCCAACCTGACCAAGGGCGGCATCAACTCGGCGACCAAGTCGCTGGCCATCGAGTTCGCCGACAAGGGCGTGCGGGTCAACGCCGTCTCGCCGGGGGTAATCAAGACCCCGATGCACGCGCCCGAAACCCACGCCTTCCTGGCCGCCCTGCATCCGGTCGGCCGCCTGGGCGAGATCCGCGACGTGGTCGAGGCCGTGCTCTATCTGGAGAGCGCCGGCTTCGTGACGGGCGAGATCCTGCACGTCGACGGCGGCCAGAGCGCCGGTCACTAGGCTTCAGCCGACAGGAGAGACTCCGATGCCCATGGTCACCATCCAAGTCACCCGCGAAGGCTCCGGCCCCGGCCGCTCGGCCGTCACCGCCGACGAGAAGGCCAAGCTGATCGCCGGCGTCAGCCAGCTGCTGCTGGACGTGCTGCACAAGCCGCTGGACTCCACCTTCGTCGTCATCGAGGAGGTCGAGCTGGAAAACTGGGGCTGGGGCGGCCTGCCCGTGCCCGAATACCGCCGACGCCTGGCCGCCGGCCAGACTTGATACCCCTATCCGGGCCGCCCCAGCGGCCCGGGTCTTCACAACAGGAGATGGGCCGCCCACGTCAGGACGGCCCGGATCCGCGCCACAGGAGGTCAGTCATGGTTTCTTCCCACCGCCTGCTTGACCTGCTCGGCGTCGAGCTGCCGATCATCCAGGCCCCGATGGCCGGCGCAACCTCGCCCCAGATGGTGATCGCGGTCAGCAACGCCGGCGGCCTGGGCTCGCTGCCCAGCTCGCTCTATTCCGAAGCCGAGCTGCGGGCGGCGCTGGATGCGGTGCGGGCCGGCACGTCGCGGCCGATCAACGTCAACTTCGTCAGCCACGAGCCCCCGCCCGAAGATCCCGCCCGCCAGGCGACCTGGCGTCGAGCCCTGGCCCCCTACTATGTCGAGGCCGGCCTGGACCCGGACCAGCCGATTAGCGGCGCCGGCCGCGCGCCATTCGACGAGGCCTTCGCCGGCGTGGTCGAGGACTATCGGCCCGAGGTGGTCAGCTTCCACTTCGGCCTGCCCGCCCCGGCCCTGGTCGATCGGGTCAAGCGGACCGGGGCCAAGCTGCTGTCCTCGGCGACCACCGTGGCCGAGGCCCGGTGGCTGGAGGCGCGCGGCGTCGACGCGGTGATCGCGATGGGCTTCGAGGCCGGCGGCCATCGCGGCAACTTTCTCGACCACGACATGAACAGCCAAGTCGGGACCTTCGCGCTGGTCCCTCGGATCGTCGACGCGGTCTCGGTCCCGGTGATCGCGGCGGGCGGGATCACCGACCGGCGCGGCGTGGAAGCCGCCTTCGCCCTGGGGGCCCAGGCCGCCCAGGTCGGCACCGCCTATCTGCTGACCCCGGAAGCCAGCATCTCGGCCGTCTATCGCCAGGCCTTGGCCTCGGCCGAGGAAGTCACGGCGGTCACCAACCTGTTCACCGGCCGCCCGGCGCGCGGGATCGTCAATCGGCTGATGGCCGAGCTCGGGCCGCTGTCGGACCTGGTCCCCGCCTTCCCGACGGCCGGCGCGGCGGTGGCCCCGCTGCGCAAGGCGGCCGAGGCGGCCGGGCGCGGCGACTTCAGCCCGCTGTGGGCCGGCCAGGGCTTTCGCCTGGCCCAGCCGATGCCCGCCGCCGACCTGACCCGGCGACTGGCGGGGGTGGGGTGAGCTACTTCCCGGCCGCGGCGATCGCCGCGTCGATCTCGGCCAGGGCGTGGTAGCCGGGCTCCATCTTGTGGCCGTTGATCTCGAAGGTCGGCGTGGCGTCGATGTCGTGGGCCTTGGCGTTGTTCTCGACGCGCTTGTTCAGCGCCGTGATCGCCGCCTCGTCGGAGACGCACCTGTTGAACTGCTCCTCGCTCATCCCGACCGACTTGGCGATGTCCGACAGCGTCTCGCGCGGCGAATAGAACACCCCGGGCTGGCTGGCGAAGATCGCGTCGTTGACGGCGAAATACTTGTCCTTGCCGGCGCAGCGCGCCACCAGGAAGCCGGCCGAGGCGACGGTCACCTCCTCGGTTCCGCCCACCAGCATCTCGCGGAACACGTAGTGGACCTTGCCGGTGTCGACATACTTGGCCTTGAAGGCCGGGAAGACCTCCTTCTGCCACTTGGCGCAGATCGGGCAGCCGACCGAGGCGTATTCGACCACGGTGATCTTGGCGTCCTTGGAGCCCAGGTCCATGTCGTCGGGCAGCGCCTCGAACGACTTGGACTTGCCGCAGGCGGCCAGGCTGAGCGCCATCAAGGCGACGGCCGCGATCTTGAAACTACGCATCGATCAAACATCCCCGGATCAGAACCGTCACCATAAGGGGCGTCGAGCGAGGCGCAAGCCGGACTGGCCGTTCGCCGTCGCGGTCTCAGCCTGCGACCTCCGCCCCCGTGATCTTGCAGATCTGGTGATCCCAGGCGCCCTCAGCGGCGCCCAGATCGACGGCCGCGAACGCGACCTCTCCGCCGGCGGGGATCGTCTTGCGCACCGAACCCGCGACTGTCCCGGCGCTCTGCTTTCCCTTCGAGAGGTAGCATTCCACACGTGGGTTCCGGATCGGCCGGGCGGCGGCGTTGGTGATCTTGCCGCCCAGGATCACCCTTCCGCCCTTGGCCTTGACGGCCTTCGCCTGGCTGAGTTCCAGATAGTACTCCGGATGCGAGACAACCTCGTCGCCGCTCTCCGCCGCGGCCGTCTGCGTGGGGGCAGTCTGCGTTGGGGACGTTTGCGTTGGGGAGGTCGCGGTCGCTGGCGGCGCGCCGGCCGTCGCCTCGCCGGGTTTGGCCCGCATGCTCTCGGGCGCGATCAGGGCGGCCACCACCGGGACGCCGAAGACGAACGCCACCAGCATCAACAGCGCGCGCGGGCGCGTCCCGAAAACCGGCCAGCGTCTGCTCGGGCGCACAAGGAACACCAGCGCCGTGAGGCAGGCGGGCAGCCACAGGATCAGCAAGGCATAGGTCAAGAACTTCATCGCGGCCCCCCGGCGCCGTCGCGGCGCGACCGCATCTAGAAGAAGTTCACCGCGTTTTCCAAGTCCGCCACAAGCCGTACGCGCCTAACCTGCCGCCTTCGCCTCGACGACCGCGCAGGCCCAACGGTCCCAGACCCCGTCGGCCAGGCCAAGGTTGATGGCCGCGAAGATCAGTCTGCCGCCGGCCGGAACCGTCTCGTGAACGACGGTCGTGACGGTTCCCGCCGCGACCTCGCCACGGGACATCCGGCAGGTCAGGCGTGGTTCGCGGATCGGCAGGCCCGAGGTGTTGATCGCCGCGCCGGTCAGCAGCACGGCCCCGGCCTGGTTCCTGTCGGCCCTCACGCGGTACAGGGCCAGGTATCGCTCCGGATGGGCGCGGACCAGGGCGGGGTCGGGCCAGGCGGCGCGCGGGGCGGAACGGACAGGCTTTGGCGGGAGCGGCGGCGGCGCCTCGCGCCGCGTCGCCGCCATCAGGGCCGCTCCGCCCAGGAACACCGCCACGAACACCAGCAGCGCCCGCGCCGGCGTGCCGACCACCGGCCACCGCGGGCTGGGCTTGAACACGAAGAAGAACGCCGCGCCGGAGGCCAGCAGCCACAGCAGCGGCACGGCGTTGGTCAGCCAGTTCATCGGAAGTCCCCTCGCGACCGCTCAGCCGCGAGCGCATCTAGATCAGCGGGGCCGGACTTTCCAAGCCCTGCTTTCAAGCGATCACCGCTCTCCGGAAAACACCGCCTTCCCAGGCCCTGCGCCTGGGACCCATGGTGCGGCTTGGCTCGCCGGTGGTCAGTGGTCGCCGTCGGGTTGGGCGATCTCCGTCCGATGCACAGTCGGTTGAGTCCTGGGTCCTAGGCATAGAGGCTTGGGAGGTAGGATTTGGAGCGGATAGCTTTGCAGTCGCTCTCCTCTAAGGCCGCTGGCTGACCCGCACCCAATCCACCTCCATCGTCGCCGGCAGGGCGGCCTCGTCGACGCCCTTGGCGTTGGCGCCCTCGGGCCAGCGGCCGCCGAAGGCGAGGTTGAGGATCAGGTGGAACGGCTGGTCGAAGGGCGCCGCGCCCACGTCGCCATCGTCGCGCTTCCAGTCGGCCGCCTTGGCCTGCGCGTACTGGCGGTCGTCGACGAACCAGGTGATCGCCTCGGGCGTCCACTCGACCGCGTAGACGTGAAAGCCGTCGGCCGAGGCCGGCATCGGCGTCGATGCGCCGTGCTGGCGATGCGCGCCGCTGGCGTCCGCCGCGAAATGGATCGTGCCGAAGATCCGGTTTTCCCGCCCGTCCTGGCAGGCCTCGCCCGTCGGCGGGCAAGGCGCGCCCAGGTTGACGGTCTCCAGGATGTCGATCTCACCCGACCTGGGCCAACCGCCGTAGGTCGCCAGCTCGGGCATCATCCAGATCGCCGGCCAGACGCCCTGGCCGCCCGGGACCCGCGCCCGCACCTCGAAGCGGCCATAGCGCCAGCTGGCCTTGCCCTGGGTCAGGATCTTGCCCGAGGCGTAGTCGCCGGTCTTCATCGGCCCGGTCGGGCCGGCCCAGGGGTTGGCCAGGCCCCGGGTCTTGCGCTTGATCGCCGTCAGCTTCAGGACGCCGCCGGCGACCGCGACCGTCTCGGGGCTGACGACGTAGCATTGCCGCTCGTCATTGCCTCCGCCGCCGCAGTCGGCCGCATAGGTCCACTTGGTCTCGTCCAGCCGATCGCCGTCGAACTCGTCCGACCAGACCAGCGTCCAGCCGTCGGCCCTGGCCGCGCCGTTGCAGGCCAGCATGAGGGCAAGGCCGGCCATGGCGCCGATCGTCCTGGCTTTCGCGGTCATGGGCGGTCTCCCGGTCGATGAGCTCGCCCCAGTAGAAGGGCCGGATCGGGATTCGCCAAGCTCAGGGGTGAGGTGTCTCCAGCGCGGCCCATCCGGCGTCCAGCCAACCGGGCGCCAGCCGTCGCGCGCCGGAGGCGGAGAGGTGGTCGTCGTCGAAATAGATCGGCCGGCCGTCCATCATCGCCAGGCAACGACCGCCTCGACAGAGCGTCTCGGACGGGAAGACCGCCGCCACGCCGCCGCGATCCTGGATGGCGGCGCGGATCTCGTCCTCGGCCGGACCGGCGCGCGAGAGGGGCAGTTCGGCGTCGACGTCGGCGCAGACCTCCGCCCGTCCGCCAAGCTGCTTGACCTGGGCCAGGCACTCGGGCGCACCCAGGGTCAGCTCCGGGAAGGGTCCGACGATCAGCACCCGGACATTCGGATTGCGGCGGACGATCGCCTCGAGCGTGGCCCTCAACGAAGCCGTCATCGAGGGCTTGAAGCCGGGCTTTCCGACCGCCTCGACGCTCACGCGCGGCGAGTTGACGTCGTAGAAGGGCGGCGCGCCACGATAGAGCGGCCAGCGGCCGGAGAGCACCACCAGCTTCAGCCGCTTGTCCGATCCGATCCGCTCCAGGGCCGCCTCAGCGGTCGGGGCGCAGTCGAGCGCGAAGCTGGCGCTGAGCCGGATCTTCAGCCCCACCATCGGCGGACAGCCGCTGCGGGCGGCCTCGCGCACGCTCCAGCCACGCCGCCGGGCCCATTCCACCACGCCAGGCGTAAGGGCGTCGGCGTGCGAGTCGCCCCAGACGAGGACCTCGTCGCCTACCGCGCCGGGGGCGGCCCCGAACCGGCAGGCGTCGGGACCAGCCTTGTCCTGGCCCTCCAGGCAGGTCGCGCGCGCCGGATTGACGTCGGTCTCTTCGAGGTCGGCCAGGGCGCGCGCGGCCGGCGACAGTCGGCCCGGCAGGCCGTGGGTGACGAACAGCAGCGCCCCCGCCGCGACCGGCGCCAGCAGCGGCAGAAGCATCAGGCCCAGGCGACGCCATGGCCGCTCCAGCGAACCGCGCCGGAAGGGCTGCTCGACGAAGCGCCAGGTCAGGACCGCCAGGATCAGGGCCATACCCATCAAGGCCAGCCGCCATGCCGCGCTCAGCGGCTGTTGGGCGACGTCGGCGGCCAGGACCAGCAACGGCCAGTGCCAGAGATAGAACGAATAGGACACCCGCCCCAGGCCGACGACAGGCGCCAGCCGCAGCAGGGCCGCGCCCGGCGCCGCGCCCGATCCGCTCCAGATCAGTAGCGCCGCGCCCAGGCAGGCGGGGACCGCCGAGAGGCCGGGAAAGGCGCTGGTCTCGTTTAGCAGGGCGAGGCTGCCGGCGATCATCAGACCGCCGATGATCGCGGCCAGGTTGGCGGTGTTGCGGTCGCCGGGCGGTCGGACGAGACCTAGGGCCAGGACCCCGCCGGCCAGGAACTCCCAGGCGCGCGCCGGCAGGGCGGCGAAGGCCAGGGTCGTCGCGCCGGTCGCCACCAGGGCCTGGGCCAGGACCAGCGAGCCGACCAGCAGGGCCGCCGCCAACCCCGCCCGCGCGCCTCGGACCAGCCGCAGGGACAGCCCGGCCACGACCAGCGGCCAGACCAGGTAGAACTGCTCCTCCACGCCCAGCGACCACAGGTGCAGCAGCGGGTTCTGCTGGGCTCCGGGCGAAAAATAGCCGGGGGTCTGGAGCAGCAGGAGGTTCGTCACGAACAGGCCGGAGGCCGCCGTCGCCGCGCCGGTCTGGGCCAGAAGCCGGGGCATCTCGACCCAGGCCGCCAGCGCCACGGTCGCCATCACCACCACGACATAGGCCGGCGCGATCCGACGCGCCCGGCGCAGGTAGAAGCCGCCCCACGAGAACGTGCCGGTGTCGCGCGCCTGGGCGATCAGCCGCGTGATCAGGTAGCCCGAGATCACGAAGAAGACGTCCACCCCGACGAAGCCGCCCGGCAGCAGGGCCGGGAAGGCGTGGTGGAAGACGATGGCGGCTGCCGCCACGGCCCGCAGTCCGTCGATATCCCGCCGATAGCCTGCCTCGCCGCTCATCGCCCGCCCTTCAGAATTACACGCGTAATCAGATGAGCGGCCGAGCGCGCCTTGGTCAAGCGCTATTATTACGGGCGTAATCTTCTTTCCGACGTCGCCGAACCGGCCTAAACACCGCTCCATGCCGTCCGGACCCGACATGATGCTGGAGCTGGCCTGCGGACCGGGACCGGTCTGCGGGGTGGACGAGGCTGGGCGCGGTCCTTGGGCCGGACCGGTCAGCGCCGGCGCGGTGATCCTGGATCCCGACCGGGTGCCCAAGGGCCTCAACGACTCCAAGAAGCTGACCGCCAAGGCCCGCGCGGCCCTGGAGGAAGAGATCAAGGCCGTCGCCCTTTCGTGGTCGGTCGGCATGGCCTCGATCGACGAGATCGCCGAGCTCAACATCCTGCACGCCGCCGGCCTGGCCATGTGCCGGGCCATCGAGGGCCTGTCGGTGACGCCGGCCATCGCTCTCGTGGACGGCAACTACGCCTTCAAGCTGCCCTGCCCGATCAAGACGGT
Organism: Caulobacter sp. Root343; assembly: GCF_001425745.1. Taxonomy (GTDB): domain Bacteria; phylum Pseudomonadota; class Alphaproteobacteria; order Caulobacterales; family Caulobacteraceae; genus Caulobacter. The sequence continues at coordinate 126,045 of NZ_LMDF01000011.1, forward strand.
GGTCAAGGGCGACAGCCTGTCGTGCTCGATCGCCGCCGCCTCCATACTGGCCAAGGAGGCCCGCGACCGGATCATGGTCGAGATGGACGCCGTCTATCCCGGCTACGGCTTCGCCGGCCACAAGGGCTATCATGCCCGGGTCCACGTCGAAGGCCTGATCCGGCTGGGTCCTTCACCGATCCACCGCCTGGGCTGGGCGCCGGTCAAGGCCGCTCTGGCGGGCGAGCTGACCCTCGACCTGCCGTTCGAGGATGCGCCCCTCGGCGAATAGGCTGAGTAGGCCGTTTACCTTCCGCTAACCACGTCTCCACACCTCGCGTTTACCAGCGAGACTCATGATTCCGTTCTCTTTCTTAGGGACGTGGACCATGAAGTTCGGGCCGGAAACCATCATCCAGGGCGACTGCATCGAGCAGATGAACGCCCTGCCGGAGAAGTCGGTCGACCTGATCTTCGCCGATCCGCCCTACAATCTGCAGCTGGGCGGCGACCTGCTGCGTCCCGACAATTCCAAGGTCGACGCGGTCGACGACCACTGGGACCAGTTCGAGAGCTTCGCGGCCTACGACAAGTTCACCCGCGAGTGGCTGAAGGCCGCCCGCCGCGTGCTGAAGGACGATGGCGCGATCTGGGTGATCGGCAGCTATCACAACATCTTCCGCGTCGGCGTGGCCGTGCAGGACCTGGGCTTCTGGATCCTCAACGACATCGTCTGGCGCAAGTCCAACCCGATGCCCAACTTCAAGGGCACCCGCTTCGCCAACGCCCACGAGACCCTGATCTGGGCCTCCAAGAGCCAGAACGCCAAGCGCTACACCTTCAACTACGACGCCCTGAAGATGGCCAATGACGAGGTGCAGATGCGCTCGGACTGGACCATCCCGCTGTGCACCGGCGAGGAGCGCATCAAGGGCGCCGACGGGAACAAGGCCCACCCGACCCAGAAGCCGGAAGCGCTGCTCTATCGGGTGATCCTGTCGACGACCAAGCCGGGCGACGTGATCCTGGACCCGTTCTTCGGGGTCGGCACCACCGGCGCGGCCGCCAAGCGCCTGGGCCGCAAGTTCATCGGCATCGAGCGCGAGGCCGAATATCTGCAACACGCCAAGGCCCGCATCGCCAAGGTCGTGCCAATCGCCCCGGAAGACCTGGACGTGATGGGCTCCAAGCGGTCCGAGCCGCGCGTGCCGTTCGGCACGATCGTCGAGGCTGGCCTGCTGTCGCCGGGCGACACCCTCTACTGCTCGAAGGGCGCCCACGCCGCCAAGGTGCGCCCCGACGGCTCGATCACGGTCGGCGACCTGTCGGGCTCGATCCACAAGATCGGCGCCCTGGTGCAGTCGGCCCCGGCCTGTAACGGCTGGACCTACTGGCATTTCAAGACCGACGCCGGCCTGGCCCCGATCGACGTGCTGCGCGCCCAGGTGCGGGCGGGGATGAACTAGAGGTCAATCGACATTCATCTGGGGCGGTACAAATCCACCGCCTTCCTGGGCCTTGTGCCCAGGACCCATGTTCGAGGCCGGCGTGGACTCTTTGGGTCCGCGCGGCCGAAAGACCGTGAACTCAACCCCTATTCTGTTGGATCTGAGCCCTGGGTCCTGGGCACAAGGCCCAGGAAGGCGGGCAAATTCTACTCGCGGTGACTGTTGACAGGCCCTAGACCCCGCCCTTCTTCCAGAACGTCTTCAGGACCGCGGCGTCGCCGTTGAACTTGTCGCGGTCGCAGCGCCCGATGCCGGCGACCTCGTGGGGGGCCGGCCCGATCGAACCGTCGGTATATTGCCAGAAGGTCCACTTGGCCCAGTTGGGCGGCACCACGGCCGTGGATCCGTACTGGGCCAGCCAGAACCAGCACTGGCCCAGCACCGGATCTTTCTGGGCGTGGAGCAGCTCCTTGACGTAGTGGCCCGAATAGAGGCCGGGCCACCGTCCGGTCGCGGCGTGGACATGGGTGACGAAGGCGCGGGCCTCCTCCAGGGTCATGCTCGGCCCGGTCGGATTGCCCTCCAGGTCCAGGACCAGCAGCATCGAACCGTGGTTGGGCCCGACCGTCTTCAGGAAGTGCTCGGCCTGTTTCACCCCGTCGCTGCCGGTCCCGAAATGATAAGCGCCCCAGAGCAGGCCGGCGGCCTCGGCCTTCGGACGGCGCGCGGCGTAGGTGGCGTCGACGCCCGACTGGCCCTGGGTGGCCTTGTGGATCACGCCGATCAGGCCGTCGGCGGCGGCCTTGGCGAAGTCGGGCTTGGTGTTGTGGTGCGAGAGGTCGGCGACGGCGTTGGTGATCGTAGCGGCCATGGGGCGCTCCTCGGCTTGAGAATGACGCACGCGCGCGACCCTGGGCGAACTGTCGGCCCCCGCCGCGACAGCCTCAGCTTGCCAGTAAAGCTCTGAGTTGTTCCAGAGAAATATTCTCGATATCAGAGCAGCCGTTCGGCCGCCCGCGCCGCTTTCAGGAACACGCTGGGCAGGGCCGAGAGCCCCGCGCGCGGCGTCCAGACGAAATCGCCCTCCCCGCCCTCGGCCGCGAACACCCGCAGGGTCAGGGAGAAGTGGGTGAAGACGTGCTCGACCGCGCCCAGGTCGCGCCAGGCGGCGGGAACCGGCGCGGCGGCCACCGCCTCGGCGTCGGCGTAGGGGCTGGCCCGCCAGTCGCTGGTCGGCAGGCCCAGCATCCCGCCCAGCAGACCCTTCGGCGGCCGGCGGACCAGGGCGACCTCGTCCCCCCGCGTCAGGACATAGGCCACGCCATGGCGGCGTGGGCGGTCGGCCTTCTTGGTCTTGCGCGGATAGGTCTCCGGCGCGCCGGTCTTGTAGGCGTCGCACCAGGTCGAGACCGGGCAGCGATCGCAGAGCGGGGCCTTGGGCTTGCAGATCGTGGCGCCCAGATCCATCAGCGCCTGGGCCCAGTCGCCGGGACGCTCGTCGGTGGCCAGCTCCCCGGCCAGGGCCTTCAGCTCGGGCTTGGCGTCCGGCAGCGGCGTCTCGACGGCGAACAGCCGCGCCGCCACCCGCTCGACATTGCCGTCGACCACGTTGGCCGGCCGGTCGAAGGCGATCGCGGCGACCGCGGCGGCGGTGTAGGCCCCGACGCCAGGCAGGGCTCGCAGCCCTTCTTCGGTATTGGGGAACACCCCGCCATGCTCGGCGGCCACGGCCCGGGCGCAGGCCAGCAGGTTGCGCGCCCGGGCATAGTAGCCGAGGCCCGCCCAGGCGGCCATCAGGTCGCCGTCCTCCACCGCCGCCAGGTCCGAGACCGTCGGCCAGCGCTGGGTAAAGCTCAGGAAGTACGGCGTGGCGTGCGGCACGGTGGTCTGCTGCAGCATCACCTCCGACAGCCAGACGCGGTAGGGGTCGGAGCAGACGCCGGCTCGACGCTCGGCCGGACCCACGCGCCAGGCCAGGTCGCGGGCCTGGCGGTCGTACCAGGCCAGCAGGTTGGAGCGGAGAGCGTCACGGTCTTTCATCGTCCCTCGCCTACCGCGAAGAACGGGCGCCGTGCTAGGGTTTCGACATGGCCCGCCGCCCCCTGCCCTCGCCGGAAGAAGCCCTCGCGATCCTGCGCAGCAAGCGCACGAAGCCGCAGCGCCGCCCGCCGCCGCCCGCCGGCAAGAGCCTGGCGCCGCTGCTGAAGGACCTGGAGACCCGCTTCGGCCAAGGTCCCGCCGCCCTGCAGACCCGCTGGCGCGAGATCGTCGGCGACACGCTCGCGCGTCGGACGGAGCCGGTCCGCATCATCAAGGGCCGCAACGGCGAAGGCGGCGCGCTGGAGCTGCGCGTCGATGGCCCGGTGGCCTCGCTGATCCAGCACCAGGCCCCGCAGATCACCGCGCGCCTCGACATGCTGCTGGGCAAGGGCGTCGTCACCCGGCTTCGCATCGTCCAGGGCCCGGTCAAGGCCGCCGCCGCGCCGGCCCAGCGTCCGCGCCGCAAGCCGCCGCTGGACGCGGCCCTGGAAAAGCAGCTCGCCGACAGCCTGGCCGAGCAGCCCGAGGGCGGCCTCAAACAGGCCCTGCTGAAGCTGGGGCGCGGCGTGCTGAACGCCGACCGCTGAGCCATTGACAACAGGGCTCCGCTCAAGCCTTTGAGCCAGTCTTGGTTGCGCCTTTTTCGCTCCCTAACGAGAATCGGGCTTAACTTCCCAATCGACCGCCGAAGGGCCATTTCATGCGTTCGCTGCTCACCCGCGTCACCCTCGTCATCGCCCTCGCGGCGAGCCTCGCCGCCTGCGGTCCCAAGGGGGCCAAGGTCACCGCCGACGACATGACCCTGGGCAATCCGAACGCCAAGGTGACGGTGATCGAATACGCCTCGGTGGCCTGCCCGCACTGCGCCCGGTGGAACGAGGACGTCTTCCCGGCCTTCAAGGCCAAGTACATCGACACCGGCAAGGTCCATTACGTGTCGCGCGAGGCCCTGACCGGCGAGCCGCGCCTGGCCAACGCCGGCGCCATGCTGGCCCGCTGCGCCGGCAAGGATAAGTACTTCCAGGTGACCGACGCCATCTATCACGCCCAGGCCAGCATCTTCCAAACCGGCGACATCCGCGGCGAGCTGCTGACCATCGCCCAGGCCGCCGGCATGAACGAAGACCAGTTCAACAGCTGCCTCAGCGACGAGAACGCCGCCAAGTCGGCCGAACGCATCGACAAGCTGATGAAGGCCGACAAGATCGAGGGCACGCCCACCTTCATCGTCAACGGCAAGAAGGTCGGCAGCGAAGAGGGCGGCGAGCGCACCCTGGCCGAGCTGGACGCGGCCATCGCGGAAGCCTCCAAGTAATGAGCCTGGACCGGCGCGCGCTGATCGTCTCGGGCCTCGCCATAGCTGCGAGCCCCGCTGTCGCGCGCGCCAAGCCGCTGCCGCCGGTCCCTGGCGAGATGGTGCTGGGTTCGGCCAAGGCGCCAGTCCAGTTCGTGGTCTACGCCTCGGCCAGCTGCCCGCACTGCGCGCACTGGTGGACGACGGAGCTGCCGGGGGTCCGCAAGGCTTTCATCGACACCGGCAAGGTGCGGCTGGTCTTCCGCGAGTTCCTGACTCCGCCCGAGGAGTTCGCCGCCGCGGCCTTCATCCTGGCCCGCCGGATCCCGGGCAAGTATTTCGACGTGCTGACCACGATCTTCCAGAAGCAGGAAGCCATCTATCAGAGCGAGCAGCTGTTCGAGGGCCTCGAGGCGATCGGCAAGCAGTACGGGCTGACCGAGACGCAGTTCAAGGCCGCGCTCAGCGATACGGCGGCGCTGAAGGCGGTCAACGACCGCTTCTTCAAGGCGATCAACGAGGACAATATCGAGGTCACCCCGACCTTCTTCGTCAACGGCGCGCCCATCACAGGCGAGGCCAACCTCGCCGCGCTGTCCAAGGCCTTCGCCGCCGCGGCGAAGGGCTAGCCCGGAAGGGACCGCCTCGTGCAGTTCCAGCGCCTCCGCCTTTCGGGCTTCAAGTCCTTCGTCGAGCCGACCGAGTTCCGGATCGAGCCCGGGCTGACGGGCGTCGTCGGCCCGAACGGCTGCGGCAAGTCCAACCTGCTGGAAGCCCTGCGCTGGGTGATGGGGGCCAACTCGGCCAAGGCCATGCGGGCCGGCGGCATGGACGACGTGATCTTCGCCGGCAGCGGGGCGCGGCCGCCGCGCAACCACGCCGACGTCACCCTGACCATCGACAACGCCGACCGCACGGCCCCGGCCCAGTTCAACGACGAGCCGGTGCTGGAGGTCGTCCGCCGCATCGATCGCGGCGAAGGCTCGACCTATAAGATCAACGGCCGCGAAGTGCGGGCCCGTGACGTCCAGCTGCTGTTCGCCGACGCCTCGACCGGGGCCAATTCGCCGGCCCTGGTCCGCCAGGGCCAGATCAGCGAGCTGATCGGCGCCAAGCCGCAGAACCGCCGCCGTATCCTGGAAGAGGCGGCCGGGGTCTCGGGCCTGCATACCCGCCGTCACGAAGCCGAGCTGCGTCTGCGGGCGGCCGAGAGCAACCTGGCCCGCCTCGAGGACGTGGCCCGCGAGCTGGAGACAGCGCTGAACCGGCTTCGGCGCGAGGCCAGGCAGGCCGAGAAGTACAAGCGCCTGTCGTCCGAGATCCGCGCCGTGCAGGGGGCCGTGCTCTACGCCCGCTGGACCGAGGCCCGCGACACGCTGGAGCGCACCCAGAAGGACGCCACCGAGGCCGCGCGACTCGTCGAAGAGACCGCCCGCGCCAGCGCCGCCGCCCAGGTGGCGATCACCGACGCCGAGACCGCCATGCCGCCGCTGCGCGAGGAGGCGACCATCGCCCAGGCGATCCTGGGCCAGCTGGCCATCCAGAAGGACCGCGCCGAGCGCGAGGCCGAGGCCGCCGCCGCCGAGTTCGAACGCCTGGCGGGCGACCTGGCCCGCATCGACGACGACCGGACCCGCGAGAGCCAGGCCAAGGACGACGCCGCCGCCGCCCTGGCCCGTATCGACGCCGAGCTCGACGAGGTCCGCGCCCTGGTCGCCGCCGCGCCGGAGCGTGGGCCTGAGCTGGCCGAGGCCGCCAAGGCCGCCGAAGCCGCGCGCGCCGCCGCGGAGACCGCCGTCGAGCAGCTGGCCGCCCGGGTCGCCGCCGAGGAGGCCCAGTTCCGCGCCGCCGCCACGCGCCTCGCCGAGGCCGAGGCCCGCGCCAACCGCACCAACCGCGCCCTCGACCAGGCCAAGGCTGAGCGCGCCGCCGTCGGTCCCGAGGTCGATCCGGCCGCCGCCGACGCCCGCCAGCGCTTCGCCAACGCCGAGGCCGCCCTGGCCGCCGCCCGCGCGGCGCTCGAGGAAGCCGAGGCCGAGCGGGTCAAGGCCGCCGAGCAGGAGGCCCAGGCTCGCCAGTTGGCCCGCAATGTCGAAGACCAGCTGGGCCGCCTGCGCACGGAAGCCCGGGGCCTGGCCCAGCTGACCGCGCCCCGTTCCAAGAGCGGCCACGCTCCCGCCCTGGACAGCGTCGCGCCCGACAAGGGCTTTGGCGCGGCCCTGGCGGCGGCGCTGGGCGACGACCTGGACGCCGCGCTCGACGCCAAGGCGCCGTCCTACTGGGGCGGAGCCGAAGCGCCCGCGCCGACCTGGCCCGAGGGCGCCCAGCCGCTGGCCCCGCTGGTCAAGGCGCCTCCCGCGCTGGCCGCCCGCCTCTCGCACGTGGCCGTGGTCGCCCGCGCCGATGGCGATCGGCTGCAAGCGGCGCTGAAGCCGGGCATGCGGCTGGTCTCCAAGGAAGGCGACCTCTGGCGCTGGGACGGCTTCGTGGCCCGCGCCGACGCGCCCCGGCCCGCCGCCGTGCGGCTCGAGCAGCGCACCCGACTGGCCGAGGTCGAGGCCGAGATCGACCTGATGGCCCCGCGCGCCGAGGCCACCGCCGCCGCCCTGAAGACCGCCGCCGACCGCCTGCGCGCCGCCGAGGATCTGCTGCGCGACAAGCGGCGCGGCCCGCCCGACGCCGAGCGCCTGCTGAGCGGAGCTCGCGAGGCCGTCGCCAAGTTCGAGCGCGAGCAAGCCTTGCGCGCGGCGCGGGCCCAGTCGCTGGACGACACCATCGCCCGCTTCGAGGCCGAGAAGGCCGAGGCCGACGCGGCGCTGGATCAGGCCCAGCAAGCCCATGCCGCCGCCCAGACCTCGGGCGACCTGCAGCCGCAGTTGGCGCAAGCCCGCCAGGCCTCGGCCCAGGCCCGTGAGGCGGCCAGCGCCGCCCGCACCGCCCTGGACGTCGAGACCCGCGAACGGGCCGGCCGCCAACGCCGGCTGGAAAGCCTGGAGCGCGACCGCGCAGACTGGGCCAAACGGGCCGAGGCCGCCGCCAAGCGCACGGAGTCTCTGGAAGGCGATCGCGTCAAGGCCGCCGCCGCTCTGGAGGCCGCCCGCGAGGCGCCGGCCGTGCTGAAGGAACGGCTGCTCGTCCTGCTGGACGAGTTCGCCGCCGCCGAGGCGCGTCGCGCCAAGGCCAGCGACGCCCTGGAGACCGCCGAGACCACGCGGATCAACGCCGACCGCGCCGCGCGCGCCGCCGAGCAGGCCGCCGGCGAGGCCCGCGAAAAGCGCGCGGCCCTGGTCGCCCACCTGGACGGCGCCCGCCAGCGCTTCGCCGAGGTCGCCTCGGCCATCCGCGAGCAGGCCCGCATGGAGCCCGAGGAGTTGGGCCGCCACGTCGCGGGCGAGGCGGTGGCCGTGCCGAAGGACGCCGCCGGCGTGGAGGCTCACCTGTTCGCCCTGGAACGCGAGCGGGACGCCATCGGCCCGGTGAACCTTCGCGCCGACGAGGAGGCCCAGGAGTATGCCGGCCGGCTGGAGACCATGCGCACCGAACGGGCAGACCTCTCCGGCGCGGTGACCAAGCTGCGGGCCGGCATCGAGGAGCTGAACGCCGAGGGGCGCGAGCGCCTGCTGGCCGCGTTCGACGTGATCAACGCCAACTTCCAGACGCTCTTCCAGGCCCTGTTCGGCGGCGGTCAGGCCGAGCTGAAGCTGATCGAGAGCGAGGATCCGCTGGAAGCCGGCCTGGAGATCTTCGCCTGCCCGCCCGGCAAGCGGATGGCCAGCATGAGCCTGATGAGCGGCGGCGAGCAGGCCTTGACGGCCAGCGCCCTGATCTTCGGCGTCTTCCTGGCCAATCCGGCCCCGATCTGCGTGCTGGACGAAGTCGACGCGCCGCTGGATGACGCCAATGTCGACCGCTACTGCAACATGCTGGACGAGATGCGCCGGCGCACCCAGACGCGCTTCATCGCCATCACCCACAATCCGGTGACCATGAGCCGGATGGACCGGCTGTTCGGCGTGACCATGGCCGAACGTGGGGTGAGCCAGCTGGTCAGCGTGGACCTGAGCACGGCGGAGAAGCTGGTCGCGGCCTAGGCGGCGGCTTGCCCTCTCGGCGCCTGCGGCGCTCCTCCCCCGGAGGGGGAAGAAGGATCGCGCACTTCCTTCCGCCCGCCTTTGGGGGCGGACGACCCGCGCAGCGGGTCAGGTGGGGGGATCTAGAACCCGATCACCATCCGCAGCGGATTGGCCGGATTCGCCAGCAACTTCACCGCCATGACGCACGAGATCGCCACCAGCAGCGGCCGGATCAGCTTGGGCCCGAAGCGCATGGCCAGCCTCGATCCCACCTGGGCGCCGAGGAATGCGCCGACCGCCATGGCCAGGCCGATCGGCCAGATGACCACGCCCTTGGAGATGAACAGGGCCAGGCTGCCCAGATTGCTGGCGGCGTTGGCCAGCTTGGTATGGGCCGTGGCCTTCAGCGCGCCGTAGCCCAGCAGGGTGACGATCGCGATCATGTAGAAGGCTCCCGCGCCCGGGCCGAAAATGCCGTCGTAGAAGCCGATCACGGGCGCCACGAAACAGGCGAACGGTATCAACGCCATGCGCGGCGCGACGTCCTCGGTCTTGAGAGCGCGCGAGAAGCCGAAATAGAGGGCGATGGCGATCAGCAGCAGCGGCACGACGGCCCGCAGCAGCTGCGGCGACAGCAGGCTGGCGCACAGGGCGCCGCACAGGCCGGCGACCGCGGCCCCGGCGGCGACGGGCAAGGCGGTCTTCCAGTCGATCAGGCCCCGGCGGGCGAAGGCGCTGGTCGAGGAGATCGAGCCCAGGGAGCTCTGCAGCTTGCTGGTGCCCAGGGCCTGGACCGGCGACAGGCCGGCCAGCAGCAGGGCGGGCAGAGTCAGCAGGCCGCCGCCGCCAGCGATGGCGTCGATGGCCCCAGCGAGGGCGGCGACCGCGAACAGGGTGGCGATGACGTCGAGATGAACCTGGCCCATGGCCGGCTCATCGCGCCGTTCTCGCATCAGCGCAAAGAAAAAGGGGCCCCGAAGGACCCCTCGTCTTCATCAGCCCAGGAGGTTGCCCCAAGCGTGGGCGCGGGACGCCTTGCTGTTGCTGGTCTTGCCCAGGGCGCGAAGCTCGTCGCGCCCCTTGGCCTTCTCTTCCTTGCGGACGCGCATCTCGGCGGCTTCGAGCGCCTTGCGCTCCTTGCGTTCGGCGCGGCGGGCGGCGGCGACTTCTTCTTCGCGAGCCAGGGCCTCGAGGCGGGCCTTTTCCTTGGCTTCAGCGCGGGCGGCGCGGACAGCTTCGAGTTCGGCGGCGCGCAGTTCCTCGCGCTTGTCGAAATCGGGGTCCTGGACGGCGGGCTTGGCCTTGAACTTGGCCAGCATCGCCTTCTTGGCTTCCTGCTGGGCGGTAAGACGATCGGCGAATCCGGTGTTCTTCAGGTGCGACATGAATCTTCGTGTTATTTGGAGGCGGCGGCTCTAAAGCCCAGATCGGCGCAAAAATCAATGCGTCATCGGGCTTCATCACCCCTTGCCTATGGGAGGTGATGTCGCCAGAGCACGGTCTATGTAGGGAGCCTTCGCCGATCCGGTAGGGGTCGGCCGACGTCTTTCCCGTCGAGAATGGGGACGGTTTTGCCTCTCCGCGAAGTCGAAGGCGAAATCCTTAAGTATTCCCGCTACTTGACGGGCGATGCGCTCACCTTGACGCACCGCAGCGAGGTCTATAGGTTCCGCGCCGATCAAGCCGGCCGGAAAAGCGCCTTGTTTTGGCGCGTCGGCGGCGCTTTCGGACCTGCCGCTTCCCATGCCCAAGGCCGACGAACCGAACGACAAGGCCTTCAACAGCCTCGACGCTCGGCTCGACGCATTTGAGGCGAAGAAGGCGGCGGAAAAGCCCGCGAAAGCGGAGTCCGAAAAGGCCAGTCAGGACGGCTACCGCCTCCTGGCGGACCTGATCGGGGGCGTACTGGTGGGTCTCGGCTTCGGCTGGCTCCTCGACCGCTACGTTCACACGGCGCCCTGGGGCATGATCGGCGGCCTGCTGATCGGTCTGGGAGTCGCGATTTTCTCCGTCGTCCGCAAGGCGACGACCATGAGCGCGCAGGCGTCGGCGGCTTCCTCGCAAGGGACCGGCGGCGAAGACACGGGAGACGGGCCTACCGTCCCCAAGCAGAAGAGAGACTAGGGCCGATGGCCGATCCGATGCACCAGTTCCAGATCCAGAAGATCGTGGAACTGCCGACCGTGACCGTCTTCGGCATGCCGATCGACCTGTCGATCACCAATTCCGTGGCCGCCATGCTGCTGGCCGCGACGCTGCTGACGGTCTTCTACAGCTTCGCGTCGGCCAAGCGCGCCGTGGTGCCGGGCCGCCTGCAGGCGGTGGGCGAACTTCTCTACAATCTGGTGGACGGTCTCGCGGACTCGATCATGGGTCACGAGGGCAAGAAGTTCATGCCCTTCGTCTTCACCCTGTTCGCCTTCGTGCTGTTCATGAACCTGCAAGGCATGTTCCTGGTGTTCACGGCCACGTCGCAACTGGCCGTCACCCTGACCCTGGGCTTCCTGGTCATCCTGACCGTGGTCGCCGTCGGCGTGATCAAGAACGGCTTCAAGTTCTTCAAGCTCTTCGCCCCGTCGGGCGTGCCGTGGCCGCTGTACTTCCTGCTGGTGCCGATCGAGATCCTGTCGTTCGTCATCCGCCCCGTCACCCTGGCCCTTCGTCTGTTCGGCAACATGCTGGGCGGCCACGTGGTGCTGAAGATCTTCGCTGGCTTCGTGATCGCCCTGGGCGGCATGGGCCTCATCGGGTTCCCCGGCGCCGTTCTGGCGATGGGTTCGGTCGTCGCTCTGACGGCCCTCGAGTTCATGGTGGCCTTCCTGCAGGCCTTCGTGTTCGCGGTGCTCACCTGCGTCTATCTCAACGACGTCGTGCACCTCGACAGCCACTGATCAATCTCTAGTCTTTCAACCAATACGTCTTTCAAGGAGTCTCAATCATGGACGCTTCCGCCGCTAAGTTCATCGGCGCCGGCCTGGCTATGCTCGGCATGATCGGCGCGGGCATTGGCCTGGGCGTGATGTTCGGCAACTACTTCCAAGGCGCCCTGCGCAACCCGACGGCCGCCGCTCAAGAGCGCCCGATGCTGTTCCTGGGCATGGCTCTGACGGAAGCCCTGGGCATCTTCGCCCTGGTCGTCGCCATCCTGATCCTCAACGGTAAGTAAGAGGGCTCTTCGCCCATGGCGACGGTTCATCAAGGCACGGTCGAGACGACCGGTACGCCTCATGGCGAGGAAAGCAGCGGCGGTCTTCCGCAGCTGCAATTCCAGCACTGGGGCGGCCAGATCGTTTGGCTGCTGCTCATCTTCGCCGTGCTCTACACGGTGCTGGCCAAGGGGCTGCTGCCCCGCGTCAGCGGCGCGATCGACGAGCGCGGCGCCAAGATCGCCGGCGACATCGCCGACGCCCGTCGTCTAAAGGACGAGGCTGAAGCCCAGGCTCGCGCCGCGGCCGCTGAAGTGGCCGAGGCGCGCGCCAAGGCCCAGAAGACCGCGGCGGACGCCAAGGCCAAGGCTTCGGCCGAAGCCGCCGAGCGTCAGGCCAAGGAAGAGGCCATCCTGGCTGAAAAGCTGACGGTGGCCGAGGCCGGTATCCAAGCCGCTCGCGACGAGGCCATGGGCCACGTCGCCGCCGTGGCCCAGGAAACCGCCGCCGCGATCGTCGAGAAGCTGACCGGCAAAGCGGCCACCGCCGCCGAGCTCAAGTCGGCCCTGGCCTAAGGAGCGCTGAAGATGGAACACGAATCCCTGTTCAGCCTCGCCAACCCGGAGTTCTGGGTTCTGGTCGGCCTGGTGCTGTTCTTCGGCCTGCTGGTCGTTCTGAAGGTCCTGCCGGGCGCGCTGTTCGGCGCGCTCGACGGCTACGCCGCCAAGATCAAGGCCGAGCTCGACGAAGCCCAGCAACTGCGTGAAGAGGCCCAGGCCCTGCTCGCGGACGTGAAGGCCCAGCGCGAGGAAGCCGAGCGCCAGGCGACGGGCATGCTGGAAGCCGCCAAGGCCGACGCCAAGCGTCTGGCCGAGGAAGCCAAGGAAAAGCTCGAGGAGCAGATCAAGCGCCGCGCCGAAATGGCCGAACGCAAGATCGCCCAGGCCGAGGCCCAGGCCGCCGCCGACGTGAAGGCCGCCGCGGTCGATCTCGCCGCCCAGGCCGCCGAGACCGTCCTGGCCGCCCGCCTAGCCGGCGCCAAGAACGATCCTCTGGTCGACATCGCGATCGGTCAGATGGGCGCCAAGCTGCAATAGCGGCAAGGCTCCTTCGGACAAGACAGAGAGGGCGCGGATCGCAAGGTCCGCGCCCTTTTCTTTTGGCCGTCGCGCCCGGAACCGAGCTCCGCGACCGGCCCTTCTAGTCTCTTCGACAACCGATCGGAGAGCGCCGTGTACGCGATCATGGGAGCCACCGGGCACGTCGGGTCCGCCGTCGTCGACGCCCTGCTGGAGGCGGGCGAGCCCGTCCTGGCCCTCACCCACAGCGCCGAGCATGGCGATGATCTCCGGCGCAAGGGCGCCGAGGTCGCCGTCGTCGACGTGCGGGATGTCGACGCCCTACGCGGGATCTTGAAACAGGCCCGCCGCGCCTTCCTGCTCAATCCGCCGGCCGCCGTCAGCGGCGACACCGACGTCGGCGAACGCGCCACGGTCACGGCCATCCTGGCGGCCCTGGACGGCTCGGGGCTGGAGAAGGTGGTGGCCGAGAGCACCATGGGCGCCCAGCCCGGCGAACGGCTCGGCGACCTCAACGTGCTGTACGAACTAGAGCAAGGGCTGAAAGCCCAGCCCATCCCCGCCGCCTGGAACCGCGCCGCCTACTACATGTCCAACTGGGACATGGCCCTGGAGGGCGCGCGCAAGGACGGCGTCGTCCCGACCATGTTCCCGGCCGATTTCAAGCTGCCGATGGTCGCCCCGCGCGACCTGGGACAGGCGGCCGCCCGGCGTCTGACGTCCGGCCTGGACGATGTCGGCCTGCGCAATGTGGAAGGGCCGGCGCGCTATACGATGAATGATGTGGCCAGGGCCTTCGCCGACCCGCTGGGTCGCCCGGTGCGCGCCGTCGTCACGCCGCGCGAGCAGTGGGAGCAGGCCTTCCGGGCCCTCGGCTTCTCGCCGGCGGCGGCGCACAGCTACGCCCGCATGACCGGCGCGACCCTGGACGGCGAGATGGTTCCGGAGCGCGAGACGGAGAAGGGCCCGACAACGCTGGAGGCGTATATCGCGGCCCTGGTCGGCGCGAGCCCGAGCTAGGCCTTCTCCGCCCTCTTCCGCGCGATGTAGCGCTTCACGCGCTTGCGGGTCTTCTTCAGCAGCCGCCAGCGGGCCCGGCGCAGGACCATCTTCTCGGTGCGGAGCATCTGCTGCCAGACGACCAGCAGCACCTCCGGCTCGCGGCGCATCAGCCGGCGGATCGGAAAGACCAGCTTGGGATGGCGCTTCTGCCAGCGGATGAAGGTCTTGCGGGCCTGGAACGAGTAGCGCAGCACGATCATCAGGCCGATGACCAGCAGCGGCAGGCCCACGTGCCCCGGCAGCGGCGTCAGCACCGCGCCGGCGACGATCACCAGCGAGCCGAAGCCGATGGCGATCCAGCGGAACGCTCGAGCGGCGGATTCGCGCAGCAACAGGGCCAGCCGCGCGCGGCGGCGGACCCTGTGCTTGACGTCGATGGTGGCGGCGATCGCGTTCACCGCCCGGCTTGCTTCGACGAGCGCTGCTTGAGCGACTTGCGCCAGCGAACGGCGACCCGCCACTTGCGCGGGATGATCAGGCGCTCGACGCGCAGGGCCTGTTGCCAGGCGACCAGCACGACCTCGGGCTCGCGACGCAGCAGGCGGCGCAGCGGGAAGATCAGCTTGGGATGGGCGTGCTGGAAGCGGACGAACTGCTTGCGCGCCTTGAACGAGTTGCGCAGCACCAGCATCAGGCCGACCACCGTCAGCGGCAGGCCCAGCGGACCCGGCAGCGGCGCGATCAGCGCGCCGGCCGCGATCAGCACCACGCCCAGCGCCACGAGAAACACGCGCAGGAATCGCGCGATGAACTCACGGGCGAGGTCATCGGCGGGGCGGTGGGCGCGCGACATGGCGAGGGCGAGAGCAGTCATGGGAGGAACAAACGAGCTTGCGCGGCGCCTGCTCCCTGGAAAAGCCAGCTAGCCCCGACGCGCCCCTCCGATATGTGGAGGGATGAGGGCGCCGTAAAGGCGCCCTTCCGTCGCAACAGGGGTATGGAGAATGCTATTCAGCCGCCAGTGGCGCCGTAGCCACAGGTTTCCACCTCAACCGGGGCTTGCGGGCCGCTAAGGTCTCGTCCAGCCGCCGGAGCGGGGCGTGGAACGGGGCGCCCTTGAAGCGTTCCGTCTCGCCCGCCCCCCCCTTCAGATTTTGGGCGGCGCCCGCCAGGGCGCGGAGCGCTTCGATGAAACGATCCAGCTCCTGCTTGGACTCGGTTTCGGTCGGCTCGATCAGCATCGCGCCATGGACGACCAGCGGGAAGTACATGGTCATCGGGTGGAAGCCCTCGTCGATCATCGCCTTGGCGAAGTCGAGCGTGGTGACCCCGGTGCCTTCCAGCCAGGCGTCGTCGAACAGGGCCTCGTGCATGCATGGGCCGTCGGGGAAGGCCGGGCTCATCACGTCCTTGAGGCGGGCCTTGATGTAGTTGGCGTTGAGGACGGCGTCCTCGGCCACCTGCCGCAGGCCGTCGGCCCCGTGGCTCAGCATGTAGGCATAGGCGCGGACGTACATGCCCATCTGGCCGTGGAAGGCGCTCATGCGGCCGAAGGCGGTCTTGGCCCCCTCCTCGCCGGCGTGCTCGACCATGCTGAAGCCGTCGTCGTCGTGAACCAGCCACGGCGTCGGGGCGAACGGCGCCAAGGCCTGGCTCAGCACCACCGGACCCGCGCCCGGGCCACCGCCGCCGTGGGGCGTCGAGAAGGTCTTGTGCAGATTGATGTGCATGGCGTCGACGCCCAGGTCGCCCGGGCGCACCCGGCCGACGATGGCGTTGAAGTTGGCGCCGTCGCAGTAGAAGTAGGCGCCGGCGGCGTGGGTCAGGCGAGCGATCTCGACGACGTCGCGCTCGAACAGGCCGCAGGTGTTGGGATTGGTGACCATGATGGCCGCCACGTGGTCGCCGAGCTTGGACTCCAGGTCCGCCAGGTCGACGCGGCCGTCGTCGGTCTGGGCGATCTCGACGACGGTGTAGCCGACGAAGGCGGCCGTGGCCGGGTTGGTGCCGTGGGCGCTGGTCGGGGCCAGGACGGTCTTGCGGTGGCCGTTGCCGGCCGCCTCGTGGGCGGCGCGGATGGCCAGCAGGCCGCACAGCTCGCCGTGGGCGCCGGCCTTGGGCGACAGGGCCACGGCGGGCATGCCGGTCAGGGTCTTCAGCCAGTGAGCCAGGCGGTCCATCAGCTGCAGGGCGCCCTGCACGGTCGATTGCGGCTGCAGCGGGTGGATGTCGGAGAAGCCCGGCAGGCGCGCCATCTTCTCGTTCAGGCGCGGATTGTGCTTCATCGTGCACGAGCCCAGCGGATACAGCGCCAGGTCGATGGCGTGGTTCTTTTGGCTGAGGCGCACATAGTGGCGGACCGCTTCCGGCTCCGACAGGCCCGGCAGGCCGATCGGGGCGTCGCGCAGCAGGCCGGCCAGATCGTCCGAGGGCGGACCGGCTGGCGGCAGGTCGACGCCGGTCTTGTTCCAGCAATCCAGTTCGAAGATCAGAGCCTCGTCCTGCAGCAGGCCACGGCCGCCGGTCAGGGTCTCGTGACCGGTCGAGCCATCATTGGCGGCGGCTTCCGGGCGCGTGGGGCGGCCGACGTTGTTCATGCTCATTGGGCCACCATCTTGGTCAGCAGCTTGGCGAAGAAAGTGATGTCGACATCGAGCGTGGTCTCGGTGGCCGCGACCAGCAGCACGTCGTCCAGGCCCGCGTCGGCGTCGAGACGCGAGAACGGCACGCCGGCGATGACGCCGTGGCCGGCCAGGGTCTCGACGATCGCGTCGGCCTTGCCCGGAACCTTGATCGCGAATTCGTTGAAGAAGCGGGGGGTGAGGATCTCGACGCCGGGGACCGCCGCCAGGGCGTCGCGCAAGGCGCGGGCCTTCTGGTGGTTCAGGGCCGCCAGCTGACGCAGGCCCGTCTCGCCCAGCAGGCTCATGTGGATCGAGAAGGCCAGGGCGCAAAGGCCGCTGTTGGTGCAGATGTTCGAGGTGGCCTTGTCGCGGCGGATGTGCTGCTCGCGGGTCGACAGGGTCAGGACGAAGCCGCGCCGGCCGTCCGCGTCCACCGTCTCGCCGCACAGACGGCCCGGCATCTGGCGGACGAACTTTTCCTTGCAGGCGAACAGGCCGACATAGGGACCGCCGAAGTTCAGGCCGTTGCCGATCGACTGGCCCTCGGCCACGGCGATGTCCGCGCCCATCTCGCCGGGCGACTTCAGCAGGCCGTACGAGACGGCCTCGGTGGTGACCACGATCAGCAGGGCGCCGGCCGCGTGGGCGGCTTCGGCGATCCTGGTGACGTCGGTGACCGTACCGAACACGTTGGGGGTCTGGACGACGACGCAGGCGGTGTCGGCGTCGATGGCGGCGATCACCGCGTCCTCGGCGTCGATGGCCGGGGCCATGGCCTGGGTCGTGACGCCGGCCGCGTGGGCCAGGGTCTCGATGGTCTCGACATAGTGCGGGTGGACGCCGCCCGACATCACCGCCTTGTTCCGGCGGGTGACGCGCTGGGCCATCATCACGGCCTCGGCCGCGCCGGTCGAGCCGTCATAGAGCGAGGCGTTGGCCACCTCCATGCCGGTCAGGGCCGCGACCTGGGTCTGGAACTCGAACAGGACCTGCAGGGTGCCCTGGGCGATTTCCGGCTGATAGGGCGTGTAGCTGGTCAGGAACTCCGACCGCTGGATGATGTGGTCGACCGTGGCCGGGACATGGTGGCGATAGGCGCCGGCCCCGCAGAAGAACGCGCCCTCCCCCGCCGAGCGGTTGCGCCGGGCCAGGGCGGCCATCTCGCGCTCGACCTCGATCTCGCCGGCGTGCAGCGGCAGGTCGACGGTTCCAGCGCGCTGGGCCGAGGCCGGCACGTCGACGAACAGGTCGTCGATCGACTTCACGCCGATCGCGCCGAGCATCTCGACGCGGTCTTCGGGGGTCAGGGGGAGGTAACGCATGGGGAGGGCGCCTATTGAAAATTGCGTGTCATCCCGGCCGGAGCGCAGCGGAGAGCCGGGACCTCGGGAAGCGCGGCGCTTCCGGCGGTCCCGGATCGGCCTTCGGCCGTCCGGGATGACAGATAAAGTTAGAGAGTCGCGAGGAACGCTTCGTACGCGTCGCGGTCCATCAGGGCGTCGACCTCGGCCGGGTTCGACAGCTTGATCTTGGCGAACCAGCCGCCGCTTTCCGGCAGGGCGTTGACGGTTTCGGGCGTGTCGCCGAGCTCGGCATTGCCCTCGACCACCTCGCCCGACACCGGGGCGTAGACGTCCGAGGCGGCCTTGACGCTTTCGACCACGGCCAGGTTCTCGCCCTGCTTCACGGTCTTGCCGACTTCCGGAACCTCGACGAACACGACGTCGCCCAGCTGCTCGGCGGCATAGGCGCTGATGCCGACGGTGGCCACGTCGCCCTGGACGATGACCCACTCATGATCTTTGGTGAAACGCATTGGTCTGGCCCTCTTTCAGATCTTGCGGACGTAACGGTTCGGCACGAAGGGGGTGGCGACGACTTCGGCGGCCGCCTGCTTCCCTCGCACGATGACTTTCAACTTCGTCCCGATCGCGGCATGGGCCGGCGAGACGAAACCGATGGCGATGGGGTAGCCCAGGCTGGGGGCGAAGCCGCCGCTGGTGACCTTGCCGACTACGGCGCCCGCCTCGTCGGCGATCTCGGCGCCTTCGCGGGCCGGAGCGCCTTCCAGCACCTTCAGGTTCACCCTGACGCGCGACAGCTCGCCAGCCAGTTCCTTGCCGATGCGGGACGCGCCCAGATAGTCGCCGGCCTCGCGGCGCGACTTGCCGACCGCGAAGTTCAGGCCGGCCTCGATCGGCGAGACGGTCTCGTCCAGGTCGTGGCCGTAGAGCGGCAGGCCGGCCTCCAGACGCAGGCTGTCGCGGGCGCCCAGGCCGATCGGCTTGACGCGTTCGTCGGTCAGCAGCGTATTCCACACCCGCTCGGCGGCGTCGGCCGGAACCGAGATCTCGTAGCCGTCCTCGCCGGTATAGCCCGAGCGCGAAAGGACGGCGTCGACGCCGAAGGCGGTCAGGGCCAGGGTGTCCATGAACACCATGCCGGCCGCTTCGGGCACATGGGCGGCCAGGACGGCGGCGGCCTCGGGGCCCTGCAGCGCCAGCAGCGCGCGGTTCTCGAGGCGCGTCACGGTCGCCTCGCCGGTCAGCGCCTGAGCGATGATCTCGTAGTCGTTGTCCTTGCAGGCGCCGTTGACCACCACGAACAGGCCGTCGTCGTCGGGACGCGCGGTCATCAGGTCGTCGATGATCCCGCCATCGGCGTTCAGCAGCACGCCATAGCGCTGCTTGCCGGACTTCAGGCCCTGATAGTCGGCCGAAACCACCTTCTCGAAGCTCTTGGCGGGGTTGGCGCCGCGGATCCGGGCCTGGCCCATGTGCGAGACGTCGAACAGGCCGGCGTGCTCACGGGTCCACAGGTGCTCCTTCAGCACCCCATCCTTGTACTGCACCGGCATGTGGTAGCCCGCGAACGGCACCATGCGCGCGCCCAGCGCCACGTGGGCGTCGTACAAGGGAGTCTTCTTGAGATCTTGATCGGACACTGCACAGGCTCCAAGCGGGGTCGGCGAGACGACCGGCTCTCGCCGGGTGGTCGCGCCCCCGCTGTCCCTTGGACCTGAGAGATTCCGGCCTTCCCCCTCTGCTGTTTGGGGTCGGCCTTGCTCCTTCGGCGAGCCGCCCTTTCGGGAGACTACTTTCCAGCGTTTCTAAACCCGCGCGGTCCTTTTGCCTGAGCGTTTCCGGGGCGGTTGCGCCTTCGGCCTCGGGAGCGAATCCCGATGTCTCCCGCGAGGGTCGCTGGGGTGATGCGGGAGGGGCGACGTGGAGTCAAGGGCGGCCCGCCGGGTTAGAGGGCCAGATCGCCAAACCAGTCGTCCTCGCCGATCGGCGGACCAGGCGGGACCACGATCTTGCTCTTTCCATCAGCGACCAGCGCCGCCAGGCGACCGCCGCTCTCGTCGGCGACGATCCCGGCCAAGGCGCGGGCCTGGGCCCGATCGGCGGGGTCGCCGGCCGCCGTCTTGAGGCCCTTGCCCCAGTCGGCCAGCCGGGCCCGGATCACGGCGGCGGCGGTCGGCGACAGGCTCTTGTCGTCGAGCGCCTGAGCCAGGTTCGTCACCATCCGCTGGCGCGCGCGACGGGCCAGCTCGGCTTGGCGCCCCGTCGTCTTGCCGTCGAAGGCGGCGAACGCCAGCGCCTTGTCCAACAGGCCCTCGACGCCGGGTTGGGCCGGATCGCGGCGCTTGGCCTCGACCAGCCGGTTCAGCCGGGCCGGCGCGAACAGATCGGCCCAGACCAGATCGGCAGCGACTTCCGCCGTGGCGGGCAGGTCGAAGACCGGGCCCTGGCCGAAGGTCTCGATCTCGTAGGCGTGGTCGCTCCCCTGTGACTGGCCCGAGGTCAGGACGTCGAGCGCCTTGTCGGAGAGGTCCAGCGCCGCCGGCGTGATGGTGCGCAGCAGGGCGTCGATGGCGGCGGCCTGGCGATCGGCCGGCACGAGCTTGCTGGCCTCCTTGCCGTCGCCTTCCGCGCCATAGGTGAAGTCGATCCCGCCAACCAGCTTGGCGGTCGCGTCGACCTGATAGCGCTGGAAGATGTAGATCGGCGCGATGACGCGGCGCAGGTCGGCGACCGAGGCCCCCTTGGGCAGATTGCCGAGACCGAAGCGATCGAGCGCGATCTTGCGCACCGCCATCAGGTGGTCGAGCTCGGCGACCGGATCGGAGCCGTTGTCCCACACCGCCCCCAGCGGATGCGGCGTGTCGGCCGCGCGGGCGTCCTCGTCGGAGACGTAGCGCAGACCGTCGACCTGACTCTTGTCGGCCTTGGCCTTCTGCCAGGCCTTGTCATCGGTTCCGGCCGGGGCGGGGCCGTACAGCCAGTCGATCACGAACTTGTCCCAGGCCCCGACGCCGCGGCCATAGGCGTCGGCGAAGTCGAGCCCACCGTCCTTGATGGCGATCTTCGGAGCCGGATAGTCCATGACCGAAGCCCGGCCGCCATAGGTGCTGGCGGCGAAATTGTGCTGCAGCCCGATCGAGTGGCCGATCTCGTGGGTGGCTAGCTGGCGCAGGCGGGCCAGGGCGATCTCGATCGGGTCGTTGGGGCCGCCCTTGCCGGTCTTGTCGGCGCCCTCCAGCCCCTCGAAGATCAGCCGGTCCTGGCGAATGCGCTGCGAGCCCAGCAGGACGTCGCCCTTGACGATCTCGCCGGTGCGCGGATCGACCACCGCGTGGCCGTACGACCAGCCGCGCGTCTGGCGGTGCACCCAGTTGACGACGTTGTAGCGGGCGTCCAGCGGGCTCACCCCCTCGGGCAGCACCTCGACCCGGAAGGCGTCGATGAAGCCCGCCGCCTCGAACGCCTGGTTCCACCAGCGACCGCCCTCGATCAGGGCCGAGCGCACCGGCTCGGGCGCGGCGCGGTCGACATAGAAGACGATCGGCTTCTTGACCGGCGAGCGGGCGGCGGTCGGATCGGTCTTCTCCAGCCGGAAGCGATGGACCAGGCGGTAGACCAGCGGCTCGTTCAGCGGGGCGGAATAGTCGGCCACCGTGTGGTCGATGACGCCGACGCGCGGATCGTTCTGGCGTGGCTGGTAGCCGGGTTCGGGCAGGGCCACGAACGAGTGGTGCAGGGCCAGGGTGACGTTGCGCGGATCGGGGACGATGCCGCGCACCTCGGAACCCGGATCGTCGCCAACGAAGGTCTCGACCGCCTCCAGCTCGACATTCAGCGGGAACACGTTGACCTCCCCGGTGTCGGCGTAGGACAGGCCGTCGTTCAGGCGGAAATCGCCCTGCTTGCTGCGCTTGAGGCTCTTGGCGATCCCTTGCGCGTCACGGACCAGGAACGAGGTCACGTCGACCAGCAGGCCGCCGTCGGGCGCCTCGGCCTCGACCGTGTTCGACCAGACGCTGGAGACCGGGAACGAGTCGGCCACCGCCTTCTGCTCGTCCAGCGAGCCGCGCGCGGCCGAGAAGCCCCAGTTCTCGAACTGGGCGATCACCTTGCCGCCCACCCGGCGGAAGGCGACGATCTGGGTGTCGCCCGGGGCCGAACGGTCCAGGCCCGTCGGGTTCGAGCCGAGGCCGGCCCGCAGATAGGTCTGGTAGAGGTAGCGCCCAGCGATCCCGTCCGCGCCCGGCTTGGGCAGCAGCAGCAGGATCTTGCCGTCCTTCCTGTCGACGAAGACCGGAACCAGGCCGTCCTTGCGTTCGAGGCCGACGATCGCCTCGGCGAACTTGTCCTTGGCCGGGACCTTGGCCTTCTCGGCGAACGCCGGCGCGGCGACCGCGCTCAGGCAGGCGCTGGCCATCAGCATGGCGATCTTCGACTTGCTCATACGCTACCCCGACCCGAATGAGCCGCGACTGTCGGGCGGGTCGGAGGCGATTGCAACGGGCGACTCCCCTACCCCTTGCGGGGAGGGGCCGGGGGTGGGGGTGTGCACGCGAAACGAGCAGACGCGCAGCCGGCGCCCCCATCCCCAACCCCTTCCCCGCGAGGGGGAAGGGGCTAGAGATTTACATCCGCTCCGGCGCTTCGATGCCCAACAGATCCAGCGTCAGCACCAGCTGGCGCAAGGTCGTCTCGGCCAGGGCCAGGCGCGAGCCGCGCAGGTCTTCGCTTTCGGCGCTGACGATCGGGCAGGCGGCGTAGAACTTCGAGAAGGTCTGGGCCAGCTTGTAGGCGTGCTCGGCCACGAAGTTGGGGGCCTTCTTGTCGTAGGCCTCCTGCAGGGCGCCCTCGAAGGCGTCCAGCAGCATGGCCAGATCGCGCTCGGCCGCCTCGTGGATCACGATCCGGCCGGCGGTCGCGCCGGCCTCGGCGGCCTTGCGCAGCACGCTCTTGATGCGCACCGACTGGTACAGCAGGTACGGGCCGGTCTTGCCCTCGAAGCTGGTGAAGCGGTCGAGGTCGAACACGTACGAGGTGCCGCGGAAGTTCTGCAGGTCGGCGAACTTCAGGGCCGCGACGCCGACCTTGTGGGCGGTGTCCTCGAACTGCTCTTCGGAGAGCTCGGCGCCGAGGCCGGCCTCGTGCAGGCGCTCGCGGGCCTTTTCACGGGCCATCTCGATCAGGTCGTGCAGCTTCAGCACGCCGCCGGCCCGGGTCTTGAAGGGCTTGCCGTCGGCGCCGTTCATGGTGCCGAAGCCGATATGCTCCAGCGAGCCGTCGGCCGCGTAGCCGGCCAGGTAGGCGGCGCGGAACACGGTCTCGAAGTGCAGGGCCTGGCGCTGGTCGACGCAGTAGAGGATCAGGTGCGGGTCGAACGACTTGCGGCGGTCCAGGATCGTCGCCAGGTCGGTCGTGCCGTACATGGCCGAACCTTCCGACGAGACCACCAGCAGCGGCGGCACGTCCTGCTTGTCGCCCTCACGGGCGACGCGGACGATGCGGGCGCCCTGGTCCTCGACCAGCAGGCCCTTGTCCTCCAGCTGGCGGACCATCGGCTCGATCAGGTCGTTGACGTCGCTCTCGCCCTTCCAGAGGTCGAAGTCGACGCCCAGGGCGTGGAACTCGCGCTCCAGGGCGACGCGGCTGACCTTGACGAAGTGGCGCCACAGCAGACGGTAGCCGAAGCGGCCGTTCTGCAGCTCGGCGGTGGCCTTGCGGGCCCGCTCCTTGAACGCCGGGTCTTCCTTCTGACGCACCGAGGCGGCCGGATAGATGCGGTCGAGGTCGGCCAGGCTGATCCGGCTCTCGAACTCGGCCATCACCTTGGCCTCGTCGGCCGCCGAGAAGCCGCGCGGCGCTTCCGGCAGCTTCTCCATCAGGGCGTTGATGAAGGCGTCCTCGTCCATGATGGCGCTGATCAGCAGGCCCATCTGGAAGCCCCAGTCGCCGAAGTGGGCGTCGCCCACCACGTCGTCGCCGCGGAAGCGGTACAGGCGCTTGACCGACTCGCCGATGATCGAGGCGCGCAGATGGCCCACGTGCATCGGCTTGGCGACGTTGGGACCGGCGTAGTCGATCAGCACCCGGCGCGGGCTTTCCAGCAGCTGGGCGCCGGTGCGGTCGTCGGACGCGATCTCGCGGGCGCGGGCCGACAGGGCCTCGTCGCTGACGCGCAGGTTGATGAAGCCGACCCCGGCGATCTCCACCGAGGCCAGGCGCGGGTCGCCCTTCAGGATGTCGACGACCTGCACGGCGATCTCGCGCGGATTGCGCTTGGCGCTCTTGGCCGCCGCGAGGGCGCCGTTGCACTGGAAATCGGCCAGGTCGGGTCGGTCGGAGGCGGTGACGCGTCCGAATTCGGGAGGAAGTCCGGCGGCCTGGAAAGCGGCCGCGGCCGCTTCACTCAGGGACCGCTTCAAATCGTTCATTGCTTGGTAGGCGTCCCTGCTGGGGCTTGGCTCGGCTGGGCTTGGGCCGTCTGGCCCGCATTGACCCGGAAGCGCTTGCCCTCGCGGTTGAAGGCGGCCATTTCCGGCGTCACGTCGAAGCCGAGCAGCACTTCGAAATTGCCGCCGCTGACCTTGGAGTCGGCGCGCGGAATGGTGATCTGCTCGATGGTCTCACGCGTATAGACGCGATCCTGGCCGGCGGCGAAGCTCACCGGCAGGTCGAAATATTCCTTGGCGATCACGGCCTGGTTCCGCTCGGTGACGGCCACCCAGTAGCGGTAGACGTGCTTGTCGCCCTCGGCCTTGGGGCCGCGTCCCAGCTGGAACAGCGCCTCGATACGGATCTTGATCGGCTCGTCGCCCTTGTAGGCGCAGCCCGAGGCGATGCTCTGGATCTCGCCGGTGAAGCCGGCCTGGGCGGCCGATTCCTTGGCCTCCTTGAACTCGACATAGCGGCTGGCGTCGTACAGCACCTTCACATACGGGCACGGGCCGGCGTTGCGAAGTTGCTGCAGCGGAGCCTTGGGCTGGTTCCACTCCTCGTCGCGCTTCTTCTTCTTGGCGCCCTGGTCGTCGTCGCCGCCCTGGTCGCCGCGGCCGGGCCCCTGGGCGTAAACAGTCGTCGCCGTCGCGGCGATCGAGACGGCCATCAGGGCGCTGAGAGCGAACGAAAGAGTGCGGCGCATGAAACGTCCGGTCCGAGAAAGAAAGAGCCAAGCGGGACCACAGCGCCCCGTCGGCGTCATGCAGCCTGATAAAGGCATATGCGTGACGTCGCAACGCCGCAGACTCCTGGCGCCGAGGGCTTCGAGAGACTAGTTTCCGCGCCATGAACGCCCATACGCCAGTCCGTCGCCCGATCTCGCTCGTGCTAGCCAGCCCGCGCGGCTTCTGCGCTGGCGTCGATCGCGCCATCCAGATCGTCGAGCGCGCCGTCGAGAAGTTCGGCGCCCCGGTCTATGTGCGTCACGAGATCGTGCACAACCGCCACGTGGTCGATCGGCTGAAGGCGCTGGGCGCGGTGTTCATCGAGGAGCTGTCCGAGGCCCCCGACGACCGCCCCGTGGTGTTCTCGGCCCACGGTGTACCCAAGTCGGTGCCGGCCGAGGCCAAGTCGCGGCAGATGATCTATCTGGACGCCACCTGCCCGCTGGTCTCCAAGGTCCATGTCGAGGCTCAGAAGCACTTCGACGCCGGCCGCGAGATCGTGCTGATCGGCCATGCCGGCCATCCCGAGGTTATCGGCACCATGGGCCAGCTGCCCGAGGGCGCGGTCACCCTGATCGAGGACATCAACGACGCCGCCGCCTGGGTTCCCAAGGACGCCGCCAACGTCGCCTTCCTGACCCAGACCACCCTGTCGGTCGACGATACCGCCGACATGGTGGCGCTGCTGCGCGAGCGCTTCCCGGGCATCGCCGCCCCGCACAAGGAAGACATCTGCTACGCCACCACCAACCGCCAGGACGCGGTCAAGCACCTGGCCGAGCAGAGCGAGCTGGTTCTGGTGGTGGGCTCGAAGAACTCGTCCAACTCGGTGCGCCTGATGGAGGTCGGCCTGAAGGCCGGCGCCACCGCCGCCTATCTGATCGACGACGCCAATGGCGTCGACTGGACCTGGTTCGAAGGCGTGCAGCGCGTGGGCCTCACCGCCGGGGCCTCGGCCCCGGAAGACCTGGTGCAGGGCGTCATCGACGCCATCTCGGCCCGCTTCGACACCACCGTCGAGGAACTGGTCGAGGCGCGGGAGACCATCACCTTCAAGCTGCCGAGGCTGCTGACGGCTTAGCGTGGTGACCGGCCGTTCGCCATGCGCTTCATTCGTCCACTACCCAACGGCATACGGCGAGCGCTGCTAAGACAACACTGACGGCAATCAACAGGATCGCAGGGCCGAAGAGAAGCCATGCGCCAACTGTCGTGTCAGGAACGCTGTGCGCCCCGGCGAATATCCAGGCAAACGCAAGGGCGAACGCCCCCAGGGCATATGCTCTTCCAAATCGCCGCGAAAAAGAAATCCAAGAACCACTACCCACAAAGGCGTCTCTGGCCTCAGGCCAGGTCCTAAAGCGTTCGCGAATTGCCGCCGCATAGAGGGCAGGCCATAGCGTAGCCGAGGCGATGGCCACGAACGCAAGCAGCAGGAATAGGACGACAGCTCCCATCCGACGACTTTAGGCTGAGTGGGCAATGGCGACCATAGGTCTCGAGGCGGCCTCAGCAGCGGGAGCACACCGCCGGAAGACATCAGCGTTCGCTTCCGGATTCGCTAGCACGGATGTCGGCTCGTTTTCAGGCTCGTCCATGCCGGAACTCCTTCCGCGCGGCCATGGCACGTCGAAGACGAAGCTCCCCCTTGACCGCCAGCGCCGGCTCCCGCATCCCGGCGTCATGGCCGTCTATACCGACATCACCGACCAAGAACTCGCGACCTTCCTGGAAGGCTACGACCTGGGGGCGCCGCTGGCGTTCAAGGGCATCGCCGAGGGCGTGGAGAACTCCAACTTCCTGCTGGAGACGGAGAGCGGCCGCTACATCCTCACGGTCTACGAGCGTCGGGTGAAGGCGCAGGACCTGCCCTATTTCCTCAACATGTTGACCTGGCTGGCCGACAAGGGCTTTCCCAGCGCCCGGCCGATCCCGGACCGCAAGGGCGCGACCCTGTCCAGCCTGCGCGGCAAGCCGGCGGCGCTCGTCGAGTTCCTACCCGGCCTGTCGGTGCGCAAGCCGACCGTCGCCCATTGCCGCGAGGCCGGCGAGGGCCTGGCCTGGCTACACCTGGCCGGCGAGGGCTATCCCGGCCGCCGCGCCAACGACCTGGGCCAACAGGCCTGGTCGCCGCTGTTCGCCAAGCACCGCAAGGCCGCCGAGGACCTGAAGCCGGGCCTGTCGGCGACCATCGACAACGACCTGGCGCAGCTGGCCCTGATGTGGCCGCGAAATCTGCCGGCCGGCGTCATCCACGCCGACTATTTTCCGGACAACGTCTTCTTCCAGTCGAACGGCAAGTTCGCCGCGGCGATCGACTTCTATTTCGCCTGCGACGACGCCTACGCCTACGACGTGGCCGTCACCTTGAACGCCTGGTGCTTCGAGCCCGACGGCAGCTTCAACATCACCGCCGCCAAGGCCCTGCTGAACGGCTACGAGCGCCGCCGGCCGCTGAGTCCGGCCGAGAAGCAGGCCCTGCCGATCCTGGCGCGCGGCGCGGCCATGCGTTTCTTCCTGACCCGCCTGGCCGACTGGGGCTCGACCCCGCCCGGCGCCCTGGTCCGGCCCAAGGATCCGCTGGAGTACGAGCGCAAGCTGGCCGTCCACCGCGAAGGGCTCGTGCTGTTCGCATGACGCCCAAGGTCACCATCTACACCGACGGCGCCTGCAAGGGTAACCCGGGCCCGGGCGGCTGGGGCGCCATCCTGTTCTACGGCGACAAGAAGAAGGAAATCTGCGGCGGCGAGCCGGCGACCACCAACAACCGCATGGAGTTGATGGCCGCCATCCAGGCCTTGGAGCTGCTGAACCGCCCCTGCAAGATCGAGCTGCACACCGACAGCCAGTACGTGATGAAGGGCATCCAGGAGTGGATCCGGGGCTGGAAGGCGCGCGGCTGGAAGACGGCCGACAAGAGCCCGGTCAAGAACGACGACCTCTGGAGGCGGCTCGACGCCGCGCGCGATCGGCACGACGTCGACTGGCGCTGGGTCAAGGGCCACGCCGGCCATCCGCTGAACGAACGGGCCGACGCCCTGGCCAACGAAGGCCTGCGCAAGGCCAATCCGCGCTTCGGCTAACATTCGACTGTCATCCCGGACGACCCGGAGGGTCGATCCGGGACCGCCGGAAGCTCTGAGCTTGCTGCGGTCCCGGCTCTCCGCTGCGCTACGGCCGGGATGACATTGTTGACGCCTAAGCCGCCGAGGCCGACGCCACCAAACTTCCAGGCTGGTCGCCCGTCGCGAACGGCAGGCCTTCGGAGTGCCAGCCCGTGATCCCGCCGATCATCAGCTTCACCGGCCGCCCCAGCTGGGCCAGCTTCAGCGCCGCGCGGTCGGCGCCGTTGCAGTGCGGGCCTGCGCAATAGACGACGAACAGGGTGTCGGCCGGCCATTGCGCCAGGCGCTCGGCATTGATCTCGGCGTGGCGCAGGTGGATGGCGCCGGGCACGTGCCGGCGGGCATAGGCTTCGGGCTGGCCGACGACGTGCAGCAGCACGAAGTCGACCTCGCCCGCCCGCAGGGCCGCGGCGACGTCGGCGCAGTCGGTCTCCAGCGACAGGCGCGCGGCGAAGTGGGCGGCGGCGACTTGGGCGGACGCGGCGGGGATTTCGGATACAAAGCTCATGACGGCCTCCGTGGATGACGGCGGCAGACTTGCCCCACGGGGCCTGCCCGCGTTAGCAGGCCAGACCGACAGCGACCGTAAAGATCATGCCAAACCCTCCACCCAAGGGCCGCCTCGTCGTCGCCCTGGCCTATGACGGCCTCTGCACCTTCGAATACGGGGTGGCGGTGGAGCTGTTCGCCCTGCCCCGGCCGGAGATGGGACCGGACTGGTACCGCTTCGCCACCGCCGCCGTGGAGCCGGGCGAGCTGAGGGGCTTGGGCGGCGTGCGGGTCGTCGGCGACGGCGGGTTGGAGCTTCTGGAGCAGGCCAGCATCATCGTCGCGCCGGGCTGGCGTGGCCCGGACGCGCCCGTGCCGCCGCCCCTGGTCGAGGCCCTGCTGGCGGCCAACGCCCGCGGCGCGCAGCTGATGTCGATCTGCTCGGGCGTCTTCGTCCTGGCCGCCACCGGCCTGTTGGACGGCCGCCGGGCCACCACCCACTGGCGCCATGCCGACGCCCTGCGCGCACGGCATCCGGCGATCACCGTCGAGCCGGACCTGCTGTATATCGACGAAGGGGATGTGATGACCTCGGCCGGCAGCGCGGCCGGCATCGACCTGGGCCTGCACCTGATCCGCCGCGACTTCGGGCCAGAAGCGGCCAACAGCGTCGCCCGCCGCCTGGTGACGCCGCCACACCGCGACGGCGGTCAGGCCCAGTTCGTTCAGCGGCCGGTGCCTGTCATCCACGAAGCCTCGCGGCTGGGGCCGATCCTCGACCGAATGCGTGCTGACCTGTCGGGCGCCCACACGATCAAGGCTCTGGCCGACACGGCCGGCATGAGCGAGCGGACCTTCCTGCGGCGGTTCGAGGCCGCCACCGGCGACACCCCGGCCCGCTGGCTGCTGGCCGAGCGGCTGAACCGGGCGCGGGACCTGCTGGAGACCTCGACGGCCGGAATCGCCCAGGTGGCCGAGGCGGTGGGCCTGGGCGCGCCGGCCCTGCGGCATCACTTCCGCCGCCAGTTCTCGACCACGCCCGGCGCCTATCGCGCCAAGTTCTCGCGCGGCTAGGGGATAAGCGAATAGGCCGCCCGATCCGCTTCACTCCAGTGCGGCAGGATCCGGTCGAGATTGAGCTCGATCCAGTCGGCCAGGCCGCGCACCCGCTCGGCCACCTCCACGCCTGTCGGCGTAAGGCTGTATTCCACGTGCGGCGGCACGACCTGGAACGCCACGCGCTTGACGAAACCGTCGCCCTCCAGCTGCTGCAGGGTCTGGGCCAGCATCCGCTCGCTGACGCCGCCGATACGTCGTCGCAAGGCGCTGAACCGGCAGGTTCGCGTCTCCAGCGCCATCAGCACCAGCACGCCCCAGCGGCTGGTGACGTGGTTGAGCACCTGGCGTGACGGACAGCCGGCGGCCATCAGGTCGCCGCGCTCCACCCGTTCGGAAAGCGCGATCGGCGGCGCGGCGGCGATTTCGAGATCTTCTTCCATACTTACATTCATGTACGTACTTACGAAAAGTAAGCAAGAGCCCTAGATCGCATCCGTCATCACGGAGAACGATCATGACCATCGCCATCACGGGCGCGACCGGCCAGTTGGGCCGCCTCGTCATCGAGAAGCTGAAGGCTCGCGTCCCCGCCGGCGAGATCATCGCCCTGGCGCGCGATCCGGCCAAGGCGGCCGACCTGGGCGTCACGGTTCGAACGGCCGACTACGGCGATCCCGATACCCTGGCGGCCGCGTTGCGCGGCGTCGACACGCTGTTGCTGATCTCGGGCAACGCGGTCGGCCAGCGTGTCCCGCAGCATCGCAACGTGATCGAGGCCGCCAAGGCCGCCGGCGTCAAGCGCATCGTCTATACCAGCGTCCTGCGCGCCGACACCTCGCCCCTGGCGCTCGCCGAGGAGCACAAGGCCACCGAGGAACTGATCGAGGCCTCGGGCCTGACCTACGCCTTCCTGCGCAACGGCTGGTACACCGAGAACTACACCGGCGCCCTGCCGGGCGCGATCGCGGCGGGCGCGCTGATCGGCGCCTCCGGCCAGGGCCGGATCTCCGCCGCGACGCGCGAGGACTACGCCGAGGCCGCCGCCGTCGTGTTGGCCACGCCGGACCAGGAGAACCGGATCTACGAACTGGCCGGCGACACGGCCTTCACCGGCGCGGACCTGGCCGCCGAGGTGTCGCGCCAGGCCGGCGAGACCCTGCCCTATAACGACCTGCCCGAGGCCGAATACGCGCGGATCCTGGAGAGCTTCGGCCTGCCCGGTCCGTACGCGGCGATTATCGCCCAGTCGGACGCCTCCGCCGCCCGCGGCGCGCTGTTCGACGACGGCCGCCAGCTGTCGACCCTGATCGGTCGCCCGACCGCGCCGCTGTCGACGGTGGTGGCGGCGGCGCTGAAGGCCGCGACCTAAGCGCGACGAAGCTGTGGGCGGCGGGAGAAACCCTCTCGCCAAGCCCGCCCGGCTTTGCCAAGCACCGGGGATGAACCTCGTCGGCTATTATCGCGTGCCCCCGGTGCGCGGCGTCTTCTTCAGCCCCGCCCAGGAGGAGCGCCTGCTGCTGATGGGCTGCCAGGAGGTGTTCAGCGACCGCTGCCTGCCGGCCGGCGTGGTCCGGCCGGGCCTGGATCGCGCCTTGGCCGCGCTGGAGGACGGCGGGACCCTGGCCGTGCTCAGCCTGCACGCCCTGGCGGGCACGATGGTCGACCTGCTGGAGGTAGCGCGGGGACTAAAGGCGCGCGGCCTGCATCTGGTGGTGGCCCAGCCGGAGATCGACACCCGCGCCGACGCCGCCTTCTTCGAGGCCTGCCAGACGCTGGCCAGCTTCAACGGCGAACGGGCCCTGGTCCGGGCGGCCGAGGCGTCGCTGGTCGCCAACGGCGTCCGAGGCGGCGGCCTGCAAGGGCTGAAGGCGGCGGCGACGCCGGAACCCGACGCGCCGCCGTCCTCGGAGGACGACTAGACCTTCAGCCGGTAGCCCGTCTTGAAGATCCACGCGACGGCGGTCAGGCAGACGGCCAGGAACACGGCGGTCATGCCCAGGCTGACGCCGACGCCCACGTCGGAGCGGCCGTAGAAGCTCCAGCGGAAGCCGCTGATCAGATAGACCACCGGGTTGAACAGGGTGATCTTCTGCCAGATCGGCGGCAGCATCTTGATCGAGTAGAAGCTGCCGCCCAGGAAGGTCAGCGGCGTCACCACCAGCAGGGGGACGATCTGCAGCTTCTGGAAGTCGTCGGCCCAGACCCCGATGATGAAGCCGAACAGGCTGAAGGTGATCGAGGTCAAAACCAGGAACAGCAGCATCACGAACGGATGGGCGATCTCGAACGGCACGAAGATCCGGGCCGTGGCCAGGATCAGCAGGCCCAGGCAGATCGACTTGGTCGCCGCCGCCCCGACATAGCCGGTCACCGCCTCGATCCAGGCCACGGGGGCCGAGAGCAGCTCGTAGATCGTGCCGGCCCACTTGGGCATGTAGATGCCGAACGAGGCGTTGGAGATGCTCTCGCCCAGCAGCGACAGCATGATCAGGCCCGGCACGATGAAGGCGCCGTAGCTGACCCCGTCGATGGCCTGCATGCGCGAGCCGATCGCCGAGCCGAACACCACGAAATAGAGGCTGGTCGACAGCACCGGCGAGACGACGCTCTGGGCCAGGGTGCGGAACCAGCGCGCCATCTCGAAGCGGTAGATGGCCTTGATCGCGAACAGGTTCATTGCGGGGCCCTCACCAGGCTGACGAAGATGTCCTCCAGCGAGCTCTGGTCGGTCTTCAGGTCCTTGAATTCGACGCCGTGCTCGGCGAGGCGCTTGAGGAGGTCGGCGATGCCGGTGTCCTCGGCCTGGGCGTCGAAGGTGTAGACGAGGTCGGCGCCGTCATTGGCCAGGCTCAGCGACGGCTGGTTCAGGCCGGCCGGCAGGGCCGTCAGCGGCTCGCGCAGGTGCACGGTCAGCTGCTTCTTGCCCAGCTTGCGCATCAGGACCGACTTGTCCTCGACCAGGATGATCTCGCCCTTGTTGATCACCCCGATCCGGTCGGCCATCTCCTCGGCCTCCTCGATATAGTGGGTGGTCAGGATGATGGTGACGCCGTTCGCGCGGAGCTGGCGGACCATCTCCCACATGTCGCGGCGCAGCTCGACGTCGACGCCGGCGGTCGGCTCGTCCAGGAAGAGGATGGTCGGCTCGTGGCTCAGGGCCTTGGCGATCATCACCCGGCGCTTCATGCCGCCGGACAGGGCCATGATCTTGCTGTCCTTCTTGTCCCACAAGGACAGGTCGCGAAGGATCTTCTCGATCAGGGCGTCGTTGGCCGGCTTGCCGAACAGGCCGCGCGAGAAGCGCACCGTGGCCCAGACGGTCTCGAAGGCGTCGGTGTGCAGCTCCTGCGGCACCAAGCCGATCTTGGTCCGGGCGGCGCGATAGTCGCGCACCACGTCGTGGCCGTCGGCCAGGATCGTGCCCTGGCTAGGATTGACGATGCCGCAGATGATGCTGATCAGCGTGGTCTTGCCCGCCCCGTTCGGGCCCAGCAACGCGAAGATCTCGCCCTGCTTGATGTCGAGGTCGATCGTCTTCAGGGCCTGGTGGCCCGACGCATAGGTCTTGGTCAGACCCTTCACCGAAATGATGGAGGTCACGCGCTCTCCCCTAGGCGCGATGTCGAGGCATCGCGCGTCCTCTGCAGAAACATGGCTTATTCGCGCCTCAAATGGTGTGGTTCAGCCGGGATAACAGGGGCGTGGCGCGAACTTGTCAGCAGAGGGCCGTCAGGTGGGGACCTTGCGCACCTTCAGCACCGCGCCGTCGACCCCGATCACGACCACCTCCTGGCTGATCGCCGGGATCGGCTCCTCGGTCTCGGCGGCCCAGTCCTTGCCGTCGACGAACACCCGGCCCCGGCCCTGCTCGAAGGTCGAGAGCACCTGGCCGCGCTGGCCGATCAGGCGCTGAAGCGGATCGTTGAGATCGGGACTGTTCGGCTCCAGCACCGGCCGCAGGAAGCGCCGCGCCAGATAGGTGGTGGCGATGGTCAGGACCGCGAACAGGCCTAGCTCGATCACCAGGCCCGGATGCAGCGCCTGGGCGACCAGGGCGACGATGAAGGCGCTGGCGGCCGGCCATAGCAGCCAGCCGCTGCCCGTGCCGACCTCGATGGCCAGAAACAGGGCCGCGACCGCCAGCCACAGCCAGAGCGGATGCATCGCGTAGAAGCCTCCCAGGGCGTCCATGGATCAGGCTCCGCGCTTGCCGCCGGTCGGCGTGCTGGTTGTCGCGGCGCGCTGCGTGTCAGAGCCGAGGCTCTTGATCAGCTCGCTGACGCCGGCGACCGTTCCGGTCAGGCCGGCGAAGTCGGCGGGCACGATCACGGTCTTCTGCTGCGGGCTGCGGGCCAGCTCGCCAAACGCCTCGACGTATTTCTGGGCGATGAAGTAGTTGATCGCGTTGACGTCGCCCTTCGAAATGGCCTCCGAGACGAAGGCGGTCGCCTTGGCCTCGGCCTCGGCTTCCCGCTCGCGGGCCTCGGCGTCGCGGAAGGCGGCCTCGCGGCGGCCCTCGGCCTGCAGGATGGCCGACTGCTTCTGGCCCTCGGCGCGGGCGATCTGCGACTGCTTCTCGCCCTCGGCCTCGGTGACCACCGCGCGCTTCTCGCGCTCGGCCTTCATCTGACGGGCCATGGCGTTGGTGATGTCCGGCGGCGGCGTCAGGTCCTTGATCTCGATCCGCGCCACCTTCACGCCCCAGGGGCCGGTGGCGTGGTCGATGGTCGACAGCAGCCGGGTGTTGATGGCGTCCCGCTGGCTCAGCACCTCGTCCAGCTCCATCGAGCCCACGACGGTGCGCAGGTTGGTCTGGGCCAGCTGGGTGATGGCGTAGATCAGGTTGTCGACGCGATAGGCGGCCGCGGCGGCGTCCATCACCTGGATGAAGACGATCGCGTCGACCTTCACCGACACGTTGTCCTTGGTGATGACCTCCTGCTGCGGGACGTCCAGCACCTGTTCCATCATGTTGACCCGCCGGCCGATCGTCTCGACGAACGGGGTCAGGATGCTGATGCCGGGCTTCAGGGTCCGGGTGTAGCGGCCGAACCGCTCGACGGTGAATTCGCGCCCCTGAGGCACGATCTTGATCACACTGATCACCAGCACGAAGGCCAGGATCAGCAGCACCAGAACGACGATCGACGTACCCAAGACGCCCTCCCCTCACAAACCTTGTGGTTGAGGTTAGCGCGCCCCTTCGCCTTCCGCCACGGAATCCGGCGCCGGATCGGCATGGCGGGCCGGACGCATCGACTGCGACAGCTTCCGGGCCAGGGCCTGGCCCTTGCGCGCGGCCTGCTGCTCGGCCTTGTGGCTGGACTCGTCACAGATCGGATATTCGCTGCGGCGGGCGGCGAAGCCGGTGTTGAACCGCTCGCGCAGCTGGACGTCGAAGGCCTGGTCGGCCTGTTCGACCTCGGTCAGCCGCACCATGCGGGCGCGCCAGTACTGGTCGCCCTCGCCTTCGCAGGCCTGGCGCAGGGCATGGCTCTCGCCCAGCGTATAGGCGAGGTCCAGCAGGCGCTGGCGCTCGCCGGCGTCCCGCTCCTGGGCCAAGGCCACGGGGGCCCAAGCCACAGAGACCAGGACGGAAGAGGCGACGAGGGCGGCCAGGGCGACGCCGATGGGGAACGGACGCGACATGGCGCTGTTATCGCCAAAGCCCGCCGCCCTGTCACGGCCCCGCGCCCAACGGGCGAGCGGCGGCGCTGGAAGCTTGGGGATAAAATGTCTCCCGGTGTCAAAAAAGCGTGGACGATAAAGGCCTTGCGATCACCACGGATCGGGCGTTCCCTGTGGATACTGCAAGGAGGTCTGCTCATGACTGAGGTGCATTACGGCGTTGTGCGCGTCGGTGATCGCTGGTCCATCATCGGCGACAACCTGCGCTTCGGCGCCTACGAGACGCGCGGCGAAGCGCGCGCGGCGGCCCGCCGCCTGGCCGAACATCCGGCTGGCTTGGGCCTGTCGGTGATGCTGCACGAACAGCAAGACGACTGGGTGCTGCCCCGTCCGATCGCGCTCAGCTGAGGCTCAGCCCGCCTCCTCGAGCTCGTCGGGGCCGTACAGCCACGGCTTGACCACCCGCCACACCTGCAGCACCGAGGCGACCGCGCCGACGATCGAGGCGACGACCTGGAACGCCTGCCAGACGAAGCTGACCAGCGGATCCTCACCCAGCATGGCGACCAGCGGATAGATCAGGTTGCTGACCGCGATGCGGAACTCGGCATAGGCGCGGGAGTATTCGACCGACGCGCCGGCCAGGGCGGCCATGACCACCACCGCCAGGACCGGGGCCCACAGCAGCGGCAGGATCAGTAGCAGGGCCAGGGCGGTGACCAGCGACTTGGTCGACAGGCCGACGTCCTTGGTCGCCGTGATCCCGACGCCCGCCACCACCGCCAGGCCCAGCAGGGCGAAGGCGGCCGGCAGGGCCAGGTCGGCGGTGTCGGCCAGAGGCAGGCGGGCGGCGAACACCGCCAGCGACATGACCGCCAGGGTCACGACGAACCCGCCCAGCCAGAGCGCGCCATACTGGCTGAGCCGCCGCCGCAGATGCCGTCTCGCGATCATCGCCGATCTCCCCTTCGTTTTGAGGGTGCTTCGGAAGACTCTCGCCGTCCACGGGAAACTAAGCCGTGCGCCGCGCGCTTAGACACACGAGCTTCACGGGAGATACGCATGACCGTCTTCGCCCGCATCGTCCGCGGCGCCGCCGAAGGCGAGGGCGCGCCGTCCTATTCGGCCAACCGCCTGCTGGCCGCGCTGCGCCCGGACGCCCTGGCCGAACTCTCGCCCCACCTCGTTTTGGTCGACCTGCCCCAGGACGCGGTGCTGTTCGACGCCGGCGACGATGTCGAACACACCTACCTGCCCTGCGGCCCGACCCAGGCCTCGCTGCTGGTCGTCACCTCGGACGGCCAGGAGATCGAGGCCGCCAGCATCGGCTTCGAGGGCGCGATCGGCGGTGTGGTCAGCGCCGGCTTCAAGCCCGCCTACGGCCGCGCCGTGGTGCGCGTGCCCGGGCGCGCCTACTGCATCGCCACGAGCCGGCTGGAGGAGGTCAAGACCCGCCACACCGCCGTGGGCGACCTGTTCGATCGCGCCGCCGACGTGTTCATCGCCCAGATGATGCAGGTGACCGCCTGCAACGCCCTGCATCCGATCGAGCAGCGCGCCTGCCGCTGGCTGCTGTTCGCCCACGACCGCTCGGGCGACGAGCCGATCCGCCTGACCCAGGAAACCCTGGCCCAGATGCTGGGCGTGCAGCGCACCACGATCAGCGCCGTGGCCCGCGCCCTGCAGGACGCCGGCATCATCCATATCGGCCGCGGCCGGGTGACGGTGCTGGACCGTCCCGGCCTGGAGAAACGGGCCTGCGAGTGCCACGAAGCGGTCGAGGCCCACTTCCGCAAGGTGCTGCCGAAGGTCGCCGACTAGAGACGGTAGGCGTTGGCCCTGGCCAGCGCCCCCTCCGCCTCGGCCACCAGCCGCGCGACGATCTCGCCGGCCGGCAGGATCTCGCGGACGCCGCCGGCGCTCTGGCCCATGGCGAAGCAGGATCTGGCCGGATCCAGCCCCTCGACCTGGCCGCCGATGCCGCCCATGGCCCCGGCCTGGATCGAGACCAAGGCTTGCCCGGGGAACGGCTGGATGTCGGCCGGCCGGGCTTCCCAGTCGTCGACATAGGCGTTCTTGCGCACCCGCATCGGCTTGCCCGAATAGCAGCGGGTGCGGACGGTGTCCTCGTCGGCGGCCTCGATCACCGCCTGGCGATAGGGCTCGCCCGCGTGGGCCTCAAAGCTGGCGATGAAGCGGGTGCCCATCCAGACGCCCTGGGCGCCCAGCGCCAAGGCCGCCGCCAGGCCACGACCGTCGTACAGGCCGCCAGCCGCGATGACCGGGATGCGCACCGCCTCCACGGCCTGGGCCACCAGGGGCAGGGTGCCGACCAGGCCCGTATGGCCGCCGCCCTCGCCGCCCTGGCAGATCACCGCGTCGCAGCCGGCCTGTTCGGCCTTGACCGCGTGCTTCACCGCCCCGCAGACAACCATGACCTTCAGGCCCGCCGCCTTGAGCCGTTCGATGATCGACAGCGGCACGCCCAGGCCGGCGACGAAGGCCGAGGCGCCCTCGGCGATGATGACCTCGACGCTGGCGGTCAGGGCGTCGGGCGTGGCGGCCAGCAGGTCGACCCCGAACGGCTGGTCGGTCAGGCTTTTGACCTCGCGCATCTGGGCGCGGATGAAGTCCGGCGAGGTTCCGGCCATGCCCAGCACGCCGTAGCCGCCGGCCTTGGACACCGCCGCCGCCAGCGGCGCGTAGGACACTCCGCCCATGCCGGCCAGCAGGATCGGGTGCTCGATATGCAGAAGATCGCAGAGCGGCGTGCGCAGCCCCATGGCCCTTCCTCCTCGTTTCCGGAAGGATGCCGGGCGCGCGTTCAGGCCCGCAAGCCTGCCGCGAGGTCAGTCGAGCTTAGCGGTGCTTCGCCAGCTCGGCCTCGACGTCCGCTTCGCAGGTCCAGAAGCAGCTGGCCATGGCCGTCAGGACCAGGGCGACCAGCATCATGAAGCCGCGGGGCGGGGCCAGGCTGACAACGTCTTGTGGCGTCATCTGTTTGTTTCCTCGTCGGCGCCCGGATCTGATGTCCGGACTGCCGTAAGGAAAAGCTTCTCACCCCCAAAGCGGTTCCGCAAGAGGCTGTTTTAAATGGGTTTTTATTGGACTTCAGAGTCCAGGAAACGCACCGTTAGAAGATCGGGTATCCACCGCCGCCGCCGAGGACGCCGCGGGAGGTCAAGCGCCCCAGAAGTGGAAGGTCTCCCAGCCCGCGCCGATCGCGGAGCGCGAGACGCCCAGCAGGTCGGTGACGAACAGGGCCGCGGCGAAGATCAGGCGGCTGGCGCCAGGGACCCAGAAGATCAAGGCGAACAGCAGCAGAAAGCCGACGCGCTCGACCTTGACCATCCTAGCCCGCACGCCGTCGGGCAGGAACGGCCGGATCACGCCGTAGCCGTCCAGGCCGGGGATCGGCAGCAGGTTGAGGACCAGGGCGCTGGCCTGCAGGAAGGCCAGCATCGACAGGGCGTCGCGCAACGGGGCCGACGCCACGAACGGCAGGGCCAGGGCCAAGGCGATCAGCACCAGCAGCGTCCCCAGCGGTCCGGCCAGCGAGGCCAGCGATCGCCAGCCCTTGTTGCGCATCAGGTCCTCGCGCAGATAGACCGCCCCGCCCGGAAAACCGATGCCGCCCAGGGCCAGGGCCAGCAGCGGAAAGAGGATCGTGGTGACCAGATCCGAATATTTCAGCGGATCGAGGGTCAGATAGCCCTTCTCGACGATGGTCGTGTCGCCGGCCTTGTGGGCGACGAAGGCGTGGCCGAACTCGTGGACCCCGACGCTGAGCACCCAGGTCGCGGCGACGAAGGCGAAGGTCAGCACGCCGACCGGCGGCAGCTCCGCCGCCACCGCCCAGCCGAGGGCGACGCAGGCGGCGATCAGGATCAGGGCGTTGGGGCTGATCGGGCTGCGCGGGGCGCGGGTTTCGACGACGGTCATGGGCGGGATTGACCATGGCGGGACGAGCCGCGCTAGCCCCCAAACCGCGCGTACGTCTCTGCGATCACTCGCCGCGTCTCGTCCCATTCGACCAGCGCCATCGCCTCTTCCCGGGAGACGAACCGCGCCTCGGCCGCGTCGTCGCCGGCCACGGGCTCGCCGGCGATCCAGCGAGCGGCGTAGTCGATCAGCACGTAGTGGCGGGTGATCTCGCCGCCCAGCCCATCCTGAGAGGGTCTTGCCGGAAAGACCCCGTCGACCACGTCGATCAGGCCCAGCAGCTCGGCCTCGACGCCGGTTTCTTCCCTCAGCTCGCGCAGAGCGGCGACCTCCAGCGTCTCGCCCCATTCCAAGCGGCCGCCCGGCAGGCTCCACTGGTTCAGGCGAGGCGGCGTCCCCCGGCGGATCAGCAGAACCTCGGCGCCCCTCAGGCAGACGACGCCGACGGTCGGTACGGGATGGTTGCTCACGGAAAACCGACCTTCAGATCGACGCTGGACTTGACCCCGATACAGGTCCCGCACTCGGCCAGCCAGGCCTCCGCCGCGGTCCGGCCCCGCTCCTTGAGGTCCAGGAGGAAGCTCCATTCGGTGTTGAACTTGGTGGACAGCGACAGGTCCGCCAGCGGCTTGTCGGCGGTGATGGCGTGGACCAGCATCCGGCGGTAGCGGCCCCGGGCGGTGTCCTTCAGCAGCCCCTCGTCCAGCAGCTTCTGCACGAAGCCGATGGCCCGCAGTTCCGAGGCCAGTGAGGCGTTGAAGGTGATCTCGTTCAGCCGGTCCATGATCTCGCCCGGCGACTTGGGCGTCTCGTCGCGG
Source organism: Caulobacter sp. Root343 (assembly GCF_001425745.1). Taxonomy (GTDB): domain Bacteria; phylum Pseudomonadota; class Alphaproteobacteria; order Caulobacterales; family Caulobacteraceae; genus Caulobacter. The sequence continues at coordinate 166,252 of NZ_LMDF01000011.1, forward strand.
ACGAACGGGTTGAGGGTGATCACCAGGATGTCGTCGGGCGTGTCGTCGTAGAACAGCGGCCACAGCGGCGGATTGGCGAGAAAGCCGCCGTCCCAATAGGGCTCGCCGTCGATCTCCACGGCCTGAAACAGCTGCGGCAGGCAGGCGCTGGCCATGATGTGGCGGGCGGTCAGCTCGGTCTCGCGGAAGACCTTGGCCTTGCTTGTCCGGATCGCCGTGGCGGCGATGAACAGCTTGATCGGGCTCTTCTCGCGGATCTGGCTGAAGGTGATCTCGGCTTCCAGCGTGTCGTGCAGCGGGTTCAGGTTGAACGGGTTGAACTCGTACGGGCTGAAGGACAGGGCCAGGGTCTCGGCCATCCGCCAGCCGGGGGTGTTCTTGATCCAGTCGGCCCCGCCGCCGAACGCGCTGGTCCAGATCGAGGTGTCGCCGAAGACGTTGCGGCCGCCCTGGCGGTTGACCTGCCGCCAGAACGAGTCAAGCCGCTGGCGAGCGCCCTCGCGGCCGCCGTCAATCAGGCCTTGCGCCAGGCAGACGGCGTTCATCGCCCCGGCCGAGGCGGCGGTCACCGCGCGGATCTCGAGATCATCCGCCTCGAGCAGGCGGTCGAGGATGCCCCACTCGAACGCCCCATGGGCGCCGCCGCCCTGCAGGGCCAGGCTCAGGCCCTTGGGCCCGGACTTCTTCTTGGTGAAAGGCGGGATCGGCATGGGACGAAGCTCTCCTGAAGGGAGCCCTTCGGCAAGCGCGCTTCCTCCGGTCGACGTCCGGCGTCGACTATTGCGCGACCCAGCCGCCGTCGATCTGGAACGCCGCGCCATTGGCCGAGGCCCCGGCGTCGGAGACCAGGTACAGCAGCATGCCCGTCAGTTGGTCGAAGGTGACGAACTGCTTGGTCGGCTGGGCGGCCAGGATCACGTCCTTCATCACCGCCTCTTCCGAGATGCCCCGCGCCTTGGCCTGGTCGACGATCTGGGCCTCGACCAGCGGGGTCTTCACGAAGCCCGGGCAGATGGCGTTGCAGGTGATGCCGTGGGTGGCGACCTCGAGGGCGACGGTCTTGGTCAGGCCCAGGATGCCGTGCTTGGCGGCCACGTAGGCGGCCTTGAACGGCGAGGCGACCAGGCCGTGGGCCGAGGCGATGTTGACGATCCGCCCGCGCCCCTGCTCCTTCATGATCGGCACCGCCGCCTTGGTGGCGTGGAAGGCCGAGGTCAGGTTGATCGCGATGATCAGGTCCCACTTGTCGTCCGGGAAGTCCTCGATCGGGGCCACGTGCTGGACGCCGGCGTTGTTGACCAGGATGTCCAGCTCGCCGAACTCGGCCTTGGCGCCGCGCACCATGTCGGCGATCTCGATCGGCTTGGTCATGTCGGCGCCGTGATACAGCACCTCGACGCCGTGCCGTTCGGCCATCTCGGCCCGGGCCCGCTCGATGGCGTTCATCTCGCCCAGGCCGTTCATGACGATGTTGCAGCCCTGGGCCGCCAAACCGTCGGCCAGGGCATGACCGATGCCGCTGGTCGAGCCGGTGACGATGGCGACCTGCCCTTGCAAACCGAAATCGACGGCCATCTACGCGCTCCTGGCTGACGCCCTAATGATGCTGCTCTAGAATATTGCAATGCAGCATATAGCTCGCCGATGCGAGAGGCGAGTGCTTATTAAATTCATCACTAGATGAATTCATGGCTGCGGGCGAGCGAAAACCCAATCGGCCGGCGTCGACAGCGCCGGCTTGAACCGATAGCCGTCCAGGTCGAAGCCCTTCAGCGCCTCGGACCGGTCGATGCGGTTGTCGATGATGTAGCGGGCCATGCGGCCGCGCGCCTTCTTGGCGAAGAAGCCCAGCACCCGCAGCTCGCCGTTCTTCTCTTCCTTGAAGTGGCAGGTGACGACCGGCAGCTTCAGGGCCTTGGCGTCGACGGCGCCGAAATATTCCTGGCTGGCCAGATTGACCAGGGTCGGGTCGTTGTGGCCCTCGGCGGCGGCGTTGAGGGTCTTGGAGATGGTCTCGCCCCAGAAGTCGTAGAGATTATGCCCGCGCTTGGTCTTCAGCCGCGTGCCCATCTCCAGGCGATAGGGCTGCAGGGCGTCGAACGGGCGCAGCACGCCGTATAGGCCCGACAGGATCCGCAGGTGGTCCTGGGCCCATTCCAGCGCCGGCCGGTCCAGTTCGCGCGCCGCCAGGCCGCCATAGACGTCGCCGTTGAAGGCGATCACCGCCTGCAAGCCATCCTCGACGGCGGCGTCGAAGGCCTGGAACCGCTCGCGGTTCAGCTTGGCCAGGGCGTCGGAGATGTGCATCAGCCGCTTCAGGTCGGGCGCCGTCAGCTTGCGGGTGACCTTGGCCAGCTCGGCGATCTGGGTTTTGAGCTCGGGCGTCGTGAGCGGCAGCACCGCCTCGGGGGCGGTGAAGTTCAGCGACTTGGCGGGCGAGATGACCATCAGCATGGGCGGGGAGATAGAGGGTTCGGCGAGGCTTCGCTAGCGGGCTGCTTCACGCCTCGGCGTCGACACGCCCTTGCATGTCCCGATAGGCCGCCAGGATGAGAGCGCCGAGCGCGGCCTCATCGACAGGCCGCCCCCAGTGCAGCTTCACGTGCCGCATCCGCTTGCCGGCGCCTTCGAGCAGGCCGGCAGGATCGTCCAGCGACGCGGCCTCGAAGAATCCGACGTTCACATGAGCGCCGAAGGCGTCGACATAGGCGAAGGCGGCGTCGTCGACGCACGCGGTCGGATGGCCGTCGTGCCGCAGCTCGCGGATATCGGGGCCGCACGCGCGTATCCGTTCGAACTAGGTCCGCGCCAGCTGGCGCATCGCGGCGTCGCCGCCGGCGAACCACGCCTGGACGTCCGGATCGCGCCGCACGGCGCCTGGAAACCGGAAGAGCTTGCTCATGACCGAAGACTGCCGACTTCTCCAGCGATGTCGAGAGCGTCCGCCTTCCGCGCTAAACCGCAAGATCGGTCGAGCGCGACAGGGCCGCGGGCGGCTAGCTGGCGTCGTCACGGAAAGAAGGAACGATGCAGGCGGCGCCGAAAACCTACCATGCCCGGATGCAGCGGGTGCTGGACTATATCGACCAGCACCTTGACGGTGATCTCGACTTGGACACGATGAGCCGCGTCGCGGCCTTCTCGAAGTTCCATTTCCACCGCCAGTTCACGGCCATCTTCGAGATGTCCGTGCATCGCTATGTCCAGCTGGCCCGCATGAAGCGGGCTTCGCACCGGCTGGTCGCCGAGAACGCCCAGAGCGTCACCGACATCGCGATGGACGCCGGCTATGACGCGCCGGACGCCTTCGCCCGCGCCTTTCGGCGCCGGTTGGGGCAGTCGCCTTCGTCGTTCCGCAAGTCCCCCGACTGGGATCCGTGGCTCGCGGCCTTCGGGCCCCTGGACCATGCGAGGAGCAAGCTGATGCAGATTATCTTCACCCCCGACGACGTGCAGATCCGCGATGTGCCCCCGATCCCGGTGGCGGTCCTGGAGCATCGGGGCGACCGGGCCAAGCTCGGCGAAACCCGGGAGCGGTTCATCACCTGGCGCAAGGCCGCCGGCCTGTCGCCCGAGACGAGCTCGACCTTCATGGTCTTCCGGTCCGAAAGGCTGCCCGCCAACCCGGCCGACTACAGCATGGACCTGTGCGCCGGGACGGACGGACCGGTCGAACCGAACGACCAGCAGATGAAGCCCGGCGTGATCCCCGGCGGACGCTGCGCGGTGCTGCGCTATCCCGGCAACACCAACAACCTCGAGCCGGCGGCGCTGTACCTCTATCGCGACTGGCTGCCGGCCAGCGGCGAGGAGGCGCGCGACTTCCCGATCTACAGCCAGCGCCGGCTGTCTCTGATCCCGGAAGCGTCGGCGCACGAGGTGGTCCTGGAGCTGTTCCTGCCGCTCAAATAGCGGCGTCGGTTCGCGGCGGCGCGACCTCGACCGTCGGCCTCGACCCCGCTATCCAGCCGGGATGTCGAACGCACTAGGCCTCGCCGCCGCCCTCGCCTGGCCGATCCCGATGATCGCCGCCCTGTTTCTGGTGGCCCGCGACCGGACGCTGAAGTTCCGCGTCGTCTGGGCCGTCGTCTGCTTCGCCGGCGTCGGGGCGTTCTGGATGCAGCGGGGCACGGGCCAGTGGGGTTTCGTCCCCATGGCGTTCAACCTGCTGGGTCCGGGCTCGCAGCCGGGCTTCTACAAGGCGACGATCCCCGCCGGCGCGATCGTCGTCCTGACCCTGCTCTGGCTGCGCGCCCGAAAGCTCCGGGCTCTGAAGGCGGCCGCCTAGAACAGAACCCGGGGGTTCATGATCCGCTTCGGGTCCAGCGCTCCCCGGATGGCGCGCAGGGCGGCAACCTCGATCGGGTCCTTGTAGGTCAGGGCCTCCAGCGTCTTCATCGTCCCCAGGCCGTGCTCGGCGCTGATCGAGCCCGAGAAGGTCGCGGTGATGTCGTGGACGATCTTGGCCCCCGCCTCGCGCAGGGCGTCGTGGGCGTCGTCGTCGTCGCCGACCGGCCGCAGCACGTCGTAATGGACATTGCCGTCGCCGACATGGCCGAAGGCGACGATGCGGGTCCCCGGAAAGGCCTTCTCGATCGCGGCGTTGGCCTGGCCGATGAAGTCCGGGATCTTCGAGACCGGCACCGAGACGTCGTGCTTCCACACCGCGCCTTCGGGTTTCTGGCCTGCGGAGTGGCCTTCGCGAATATGCCAGAAGGCCTTCATCTGGGCTTCGGTCTGGGCCACCGCCGCATCGGCGATCAGGCCGCCTTCCAGAGCGCCGGCCAGCAGCCGTTCCAACGCCGCCTCGGCCGCGCCGGGCTCGCCGCTGGCGACCTCGATCAGCACGTACCAGGGATAAACCTCGGGCAGCGGATCGCGCAGGCCCGGTACGTTGCGGACGGTCAGTTCGAAGCCCAGGCGGCCCATCAGCTCGAAGGCCTCGACCGCGCCGCCGGTCTCGTCCTTGGCCCGGGCCAGCAGCCGGATGGCGTCGGCCGGCGAGGCCAGGCCGACGATGGCCACGGCCCGCGAGGCCAGCAGGGCGTGCAGCTTCAGGCTGGCCGCCGTGACCACGCCCAGCGTGCCCTCGGCCCCGATCAAGAGCTGCTTGAGGTCGTAGCCGGTGTTGTCCTTGCGCAGGCGCTTGAGGCCGTTCCAGATCTCGCCATTGGGCAGCACCGCCTCGATCCCCAGCACCTGCTCGCGCATCATGCCATAGCGCAGCACGGCCGTGCCGCCGGCGTTGGTCGAGATCAGGCCGCCGATCGTGCACGAGCCTTCCGAGGCCACACCCACGGTGAAGCGGCGACCGACCTTGGCCGCCTGCTGGTGGGCTTCGTAGAGGGTGACGCCGGCCTCCAGCACCATGGCGTCGTCGATCGGATCGACGTCGCGGATCGCCTTCAGCTTCTCGGTGGTCAGCAGGATCTCGCCGTGCGGGATCTGGCCGGCGACCAGGCCGGTGTTGCCGCCCTGGGGGGTGATCGCCACGCCCTCGGCCGCGCAGATGCCGACCACGGCGGCGACCTCGGCGGTCGAGCGCGGCGTGACCAGCAGCGGCGTCTCGCCCTTCCAGCGGCCGCGCCACTCGACCAGCTTGGGCGCGATCACGTCGGGATCCTGGCTCCAGCCACCTTCGCCGAGCACGGCCTTCAGGCGGGAGACGACATCAGCGGGAACGGGCTTGGTCATGGCGGGAAGATACGCCTCCGGCGGTGTCGATGTCAGTATCTGCGGCGGAACTAGCCCAGGGTCGGATCAGGCAGGCCTCGGATGTCGCGCCAATATTCCTCGCGCACGTCGTCGTCGATCACGGGCGGAGCGCCCGCGCCCTTGAACAGCCGGTCGGCGCCGTCCTTGCGCGCCCGGGCGATCCAGTACGGATGGCCCGTCACGCTGTCCTGGAAATTGGCCTTCAGGCCCGAGTGACGCAGCGCCGTGAACGACTGGCCGGCATAGTGCAGGGTCTCGCCGCTCTTGGACGATCCTACCCGCCCGATCCGCGCCGGCCCGTTCACCCCCTTGGACTTGTCCTCGACATACATGATCCGGGATTTCATCGGTCTATCCTACGAAGCCGGCGGCGCGACGCAGCCGGTCATTGATCGCTTCGCCCAAGCCTTCTTGCGGTATGGCCGCCACGGCGATCGCCGTGGGCCGTGTCCTATCCGCAGCGCGCAGGAACGCGAAAAGGTTCGCCGCCGCCTCGCTCAACGCGCCCGTCGGGCTGAGATTGAAGACACCCGGCCCTGGCGGCCACGCGCCAAAGGCCAGGAACGCCTCGCCGGCCTCGGGCGCCTTGGCGTTGATCCGCACCGGGGCGTCGGGGGCGTAATGCAGGGCCAGGCGGCCGGGCGAGCGCCGGGCGTCGTCCTCGGCCTCGGCCAGCGGGCCGACGATCTGCTGCAGCTGGACGCGGGTCACGGCGCCGGGGCGCAGCAGGCGGGCCTGGCCGTCCAGCACCGAGACGACCGTGGACTCCAGGCCGACCGCGCACGGCCCGCCATCCAGGACGGCGGCGGCCTTGTCGCCGGTCTCGGCCATGGCGTCGGCGAAGGTGGTGGGGCTGGGCCGGCCCGAGCGATTGGCCGAGGGCGCGACCACCGCGCCGCCAAACGCCTCGAGCACCGCGTGCGAAATCGGATGGCCCGGCACGCGGATGGCCACGGTGTCGAGTCCGGCGCGGGCCAGGTCGCAGACGGCCGACGTGTCCCGGATCGGCGCGACGATGGTCAGCGGCCCTGGCCAGAATTCGCGGGCCAGAGCGTATGCGCGGTCGTCCAGATCGGCGATCCGCGCGGCCGTCGCCAGATCGGCGACGTGGGCGATCAGCGGGTTGAAGCGCGGCCGGCCCTTGGCCTCGAAGATCGCCGCCACCGCCGCCGGATTGGCCGCGTCGGCGCCGAGGCCATAGACGGTTTCGGTCGGCAGCAGGACGAGGCCGCCGGCGCGCAGCGCGTCGGCGGCGGCGACTATTTCCGCTTGGCGGTCAGCGCGAAGCTGACCTTCACCTTCGCCGCGATTTCGTCCGTCGACGCCCATTCGCCCTGTCCAACCCCGAACGTGGTCCGGTCGAGGGTGGTTACACCGCGCGCGGTCGCCGTGTCGCCGTCGATCTTCAGCGAGAACGGCAGGCTGAGCGGCTTTTTCACGCCGCGCAGGTCCAGGGTCCCGTCGGCGACGAACTTGCCCTCGCCGGTCTTGCGGAACTTGCTGGCGGTGAAGGTGGCCTTCGGGTGCTCGGCGGTGTCGAAGAAGTCGCCGCTGGGCAGGCTCTGGTCGCGCTGGTCGTCGCCGGTGGCGGCCGAGCCCATGTCGACGTTCACGGTCAGCTTCGAGCGGTCCAGGGCTTCGGGCGAGAACAGGATGTCGGCGGTCCAGGTCTTGAACCGACCCTCGATGGCGCTGCCCGACCAGGCGGCGGTGAAGGTCAGGCTGGAGCCCTTCTGGACGGACCAGGCGACCGGGTCCTTGAGCTCGGAGACCGGCGCGACGGCCTCGGCGGCGGGCGGCCCGGCCAAGGCCGGCGGCGGCGCGGCGGCGGGCGTCTCCACCGGAGCGGCTTCGACGGGCGGCGCGGCGGGGGCGGCCTTGAGGGCGGGCCTGTAGAGGAAGCCGGCGGCGATCACGGCGACGACCGCGACAGCGGCCAGCCAGGCGCGCGGCTCTTTCCAGCCGGGACGGGCGCCGGGGGCCATGTGGCCGAACACCGCGTCGCGGTCGAGCAGCTGGTGCTTGGCCACCGCGCCCAGGTGCAGGGCCAGCAGTCCATAGACCAGCCAGACCAGCGCGTGGTGGCTGGTCTCACCGGTCTTGTACCAAAGGTGTTTGGGGCCCGCCGCCAGTTCCGGCACTAGCGGCAGGTGCGGCCACGGTACGGTCCCATATAGCAGGGTCGGGATATTCACCTTGCTGGCCGAGACCATGATCCAGCCCGTCAGCGGCAGGCCGATCATGATCACGTAGAAGCCGACATGGACCAGCTTGGCCGCGACCCGCTCCCAGCGGGGCTGGTCGGCCGGGGCCAGCGGCACGGGATTGACCAGCCGCCAGCCCAGCCGCAGCAGGCTGAGCAGCAGGATGGTGATGCCGATCGACTTGTGCAGCTGGAACAGGGCGTAGGTCGTCGGGCCCTTGGGCCCGTCGTCCATCCGCCAGCCCAGGATGATCTGGAAGAAGATGGCCGCGGCGATCAGCCAGTGAATGACGATCGCCACTGTCGTGTAGCGCGTACGGCTTGCGGCCATGGACTTCTCCCAGATCCCGGTTCGGTAACGCTTACTTCTTTTCGAACTCGACCTCGATGTTCAAGGTCACGTCGTCGCCGATCAACGGCGCGTACTTGCCGACGCCATATTCCGAGCGTTTGATCGTGGTCGTCGCCGAGAATCCGGTCCGGGTCTGAAGCGGGATCATGCCCGAGCCGACGCCGTTGAAGGTGACGTCCAGCACCACCGGCTTGGTCACGCCGTGGAAGGTCAGGTCGCCGGTCACCGAGCCGTGCTGGCCGTCGCCGATGTCGATCGCGGTCGAGACGAAGGTGATGGTCGGGTACTTGGCCGCCTCCAGCCAGCCGTCGCCGGTCAGTTCCTTGTTGAACTTCAGGCCGAACGCGTCGGCGCCGGTGGCGGTGTCCAGCGAGGCCGGGTCGACGGTGACGTTCAGCTTGGTCGTCGCGGGCGACTTCGGATCGTACTGGAAGTCGGCGTCCAGCTTGGTGAAGCGCAGGGTGTAGTTCGAAAAGCCCATGTGCTTGAGCTTGGCGGTCAGGGTCGCGTGGCTCTTGTCGAGCACATAGTGGCCGGCGGGCAGGTCGGCCGGCTTGACCGACGACACGCCCGGCGCGGCCAGGGCGGCGGGGGCCGTGAACAGGACCGCCGTCAGGGCGAGGTAAGCGAGGGGACGAGACATCGGGGAAGACTCCAGGAATTAAAACAGCAGCAGTTACCGTTTCACGGAATTAGGAACTCCACCGTGCGATGGAAGGGGCTGGCGATCACGAGCCCGTGATCCGCTGCTCATAGCTGTGGTGAACCTCGACAATGGCGGACTTGCGGCGGTGGCGCATCGGGACGCGCCGCGCTTGGCGCGCGCGGTCGGGCCGCCTAAACAGATCGCCGATAACCTGGAGCTCGGCCGACCATGACCTATCGCGCCCCCGTCCGCGACCTCGCCTTTTCGCTGCGCCACGCGGCGGACTTCGGACGGCTGGCCGACGCCTTCCCCGAGGCGGATACGGATACGGTGGCGGCGGTTCTGGAGGCGGCCGGGGCCTTCGCGGCCGACGTGCTGGCCCCGCTGAACCGCCAGGGCGACCTGGTCGGCGCCAAGCTGGAGAACGGCGCGGTCCGCTGTGCGCCCGGCTTCGTCGACGCCTACCAGCAGTTCGCCCAAGGCGGTTGGGCCAGCCTCGCGGCCCCGCCCGAGCACGGCGGCCAGGGCCTGCCCAAGACCCTGGAGGTCTGCGTGCTGGAAATGGTCCAGGCCGCCAACATGGCCTTCGGCCTGTGCCCCATGCTGAGCCTGGGCGCCATCGAGGCCCTGGAGCATCACGGGTCGGATCGTCAGAAGCATCTCTATCTTCCGAAACTGGTGTCCGGCGAATGGACCGGCACTATGAATCTCACTGAACCGCACGCAGGTTCAGATCTGGCCGCGCTAACGACGGTCGCGGCGCCGGATGGCGACGGCGGCTGGCGGATCACCGGCCAGAAGATCTTCATCACCTGGGGCGACCACGACGCGGCCGACAACATCGTCCACCTGGTCCTGGCCCGCACGCCCGACGCCCCGTCCGGCGTGAAGGGGATCTCGCTGTTCCTGGCCCCCAAGGTGCTGGTCGGCGAGGACGGCGCTCTGGGCGAGGCCAACGGCGTCCGGGTCGGCGGGCTTGAGCACAAGCTGGGCATCCACGGCTCGCCCACCTGCGTGATGCTGTTCGAAGACGCCAAGGCCGAGCTGGTCGGCGGTCTGGGCCAGGGCCTGCCCAACATGTTCACGATGATGAACGCCGCCCGCCTGCAGGTCGGGACCCAAGGCGTGGCGATCGCCGAGCGCGCCTATCAGCAGGCGCTGGCCTTCAGCCAGGAGCGCGCCCAGGGCCGCTCGGCCTGGACCGGGGCCTATCCCTCGCGCCTGTTCGACCATCCGGACGTGCGCCGCACGCTGGTGCTGATGAAGGCCCACATCGAGGCGGCGCGCGGTATCTGCCTGTCGACCGCCGTCGCCGCCGACCTGTCGCGCGCCGCCGCCGACGAAGCGACCCGCACGGCCGCCAAGCTGCGCGAGGAGCTCTTGACCCCGATCGCCAAGGCCTGGTCGACCGACGTCGGCGTCTGGGTCGCCTCGCAAGGACTGCAGGTCCACGGCGGCATGGGCTTCATCGAGGAGACCGGCGCGGCCCAGCACTACCGCGACGCCCGCATCGCCCCGATCTACGAGGGGACCAACGGCATCCAGGCCATCGACCTGGTCGGCCGCAAGCTGATGCTGGGCGAAGGCCAGGCGGTCGGCGACCTGATGGACGACATCCGCGACACCATCGAGATCCTGGTCGCCGGCGACCTCAAGGCCGTCGGCCTGCGCCTGGAAGCGGCCCTCGACGCCGCCGCCAGCGCCACCGCCTGGCTGATCGAGCGTCGGACCAAGTCGATGCCGGACGCCCTGTCGGGGGCCACGGCCTATCAGAAGCTGCTCGGCGACGTGGTCGGCGGCTGGATGCTGGCCAAGGGCGCCCTGGCGGCCTCGGACGAGGCCGACACGGCCTGGGCCGAGAGCAAGCGCGGCCTGGCGCGGGTGTTCGCCGAGGCTGTGCTGGCCCAGGTTCCGGGCGCGGCGGCGGGCGTGATGCTGGGCGCGGCGGACCTGGAGGCGATGACGCCGGAAGTGCTGGGGGCTTAAGCACCCACAATAGATTGTCATCCCGGAAGCCTCACAGAGGCTATCCGGGACCGCCGGAAGCGCTGAGCTTCCTGCGGTCCCGGCTCTCCGCTGCGCTACGGCCGGGATGACAGTGAAGGCGGACTACGCCTTGAAGAACGCCAGCAGATCCGCGTTGATCACCTCGGGGTGCGTGGACGCCATGCCGTGCGGCAAGCCCGGATAGGTCTTCAGCGTCCCCTTCTTCAGCAACTTGATGGCCAAGTGGGCGCTGTCGGCGATCGGGACGATCTGGTCGTCCTCGCCGTGCAGGATCAGCACCGGCACGTCGATCTTCTTCAGGTCGTCGGTGAAGTCGGTTTCCGAGAAGGCCTTGATGCAGTCGTAGTGGGCCTTGGCGCCGCCGGCCATGCCCTGCCGCCACCAGTTGTCGATCAGGCCCTGGCTGACCTTGGCGCCCGGACGGTTGAAGCCGAAGAACGGCCCCTCGGGGATGTCGCGGAAGAACTGGGCGCGGTTGGCGACCAGGGCGGCGCGGAAGTTGTCGAACACCTCGATTGGCAGGCCGCCCGGATTGGCGGGCGTCTTCAGCATGATCGGCGGCACGGCGCCGATCAGCACCGCCTTGGCCACGCGGCCCGGCTTGGCGCGGGCGACATAGTGGGCGACCTCGCCGCCGCCGGTCGAGTGACCGACATGGATGGCGTTCTTCAGGTCGAGGAAGTCGGTCACGGCCGCGACGTCGGCGGCGTAGGTGTCCATCTCGTTGCCGGTGTCGGTCTGGGTCGAGCGGCCGTGGCCGCGGCGGTCATGGGCGATGACCCGGAAGCCCTTCAGGCGGAAGAACATCATCTGGGCGTCCCAGTCGTCGGCGCTGAGCGGCCAGCCGTGGTGGAACACGATCGGCTGGGCGGTCTTGGGGCCCCAGTCCTTGTAGAAGATCTGGACGCCATCCTTGGTGGTGACGAAACCGCTCTCGGCGCGGTCAGCGGAAGCGGCGGCGGTCTTCGGCGCGGCTTGCGCGGCTTCGCCCAGCGAAGCGGCGGCGGCGGCGGCGAGACCCAGGCCGGCGGTCATCACGCCGCGGCGGGAAGCTTGGTTCGACTGGCTCATGATCATCCCTCATCTCTTTCTCGCGACAATCATTATCGCGATAACTATATGCGGTCTAAACCCGAACCGAGGCCGTGTCCATAAATTTCTTTATCGCGATATCATTGTTCGTGATAAAAAGAATTCATGACGATCGGAGACGCCAATGACGCGCCCGCTGAATGAGCAGATCTGCTTCACCCTGTACGCCACCAGCATGGCGATCACCCGGGCCTACAAGCCCCTGCTCGACGAGCTGGGCCTGACCTATCCGCAGTATCTGGTGCTCAGCGTGCTGGGCGAAAACAACAACTTGACCATCGGGGGCGTCGCCGCGCGGCTGGACCTGGAATCCAGCACGGTGACGCCCCTGGTCAAGCGCCTGGAGGCCGCCGGCCTGGTGGCGCGACGACGCGGCGTCGAGGACGAGCGCAAGGTCGAGGTGACGATGACAAAGGCCGGCCAGGCGCTGCTGGACCGCTCGGGCTGCCTGGGCGACCTTTTGATGGAGCGCTCGGGCATGGACGGCGAGGCGCTGGGCGCGCTGAACGCGCGGATCCAGGCGCTGCGGTCGGAGATCGTGAAGGGGTAGGGGGAGCTGTCGCGGAGCGACTGAGGGGGCCAGCTGGACCTAGGCCGCATTAGCCCCCTCCGACCCTCCGGGCCACCTCCCCCGCAACGCGGGGGAGGTGAGTCACAGCCTTACAGCTGCTCCAGCAGGTACTCGGCCGACGAGACCTTGAACTGGCCGGCTTCCTCGACGTGCAGCTGGGTGACGACGCCGTCCTTGGCGATCAGCGAGTAGCGCTGCGAGCGCGGGCCCATGCCGAACTTGCTGCCGTCGAAGTCCAGGCCGACCGCGCGGGTGAAGTCGCCGTTGCCGTCGGCCAGCAGCAGGACTTCGTCGCTGATGCCCTGGTCCTTGCCCCAGGCCTTCATCACGAAGACGTCGTTGACCGAGATGCAGGCGATCGTGTCGACGCCCTTCGCCTTCAGTTCGTCGGCCTTCTCCTTGAAGCCCGGCAGGTGCTTGGCCGAGCAGGTCGGGGTGAAGGCGCCGGGCACGGCGAACAGGGCGACGGTCTTGCCCTTGAAGATGTCGTCGGTGGTGATCGGCGCCGGCCCTTCGGCCGTGCTGGTCATGAAAGTCGCCGCGGGAAGCGTGTCGCCAACCTTGATCGCCATGGGCCGTGTTCCTCTGTGTGGGTGGGTAGCGTCGCCTCGAATATCCCTCGCCGAGGCGGCCGCCAAGCGCGCTTTCATAACGTGTTCGACTTGAAACCGTCACACCGAAAGCCAATGCTGTCCTGATGGCCAGCTTCATCGACCAAGACGATCCGAATGGCGAAGACGGCGAGTTCCTGACCGGGCGGCTGCTGGTGGCCATGCCCGGCATCGAGGACCCGCGCTTCGAGCGCACGGTGCTCTATCTGTGCGCCCATGACGAGGACCAGGCCATGGGCCTGGCGGTGAATCGGCCGGTCGACGGCCTGACCGTGTACGAGCTGCTGGAGCGCCTGGGCGTGAAGTCCGACATCCAGGCGCCGAGCGACCTCGTCCTGCTGGGCGGGCCGATCGAGCGCGAGCGGGGCTTCGTCCTGCACACCGACGACTTCGTCTCGCCGGACTCGACCCTGCCGGTGGCCGACGGCCTGGGCCTCACCGCCACCCGTGACGTGCTGGACGCCATGGCCAGCCGCATGCGCCGCCCGCGCAAGGCGATCCTGGCCCTAGGCTATGCCGGCTGGGGCCCCGGCCAGCTGGAGCAGGAGCTGCGCGACAACATCTGGCTGATCTGCGACGCCGACGAAGGAATCCTGTTCGACGAGGACCACGAGCACAAATGGACCCGGGCCCTGGCCAAGCTGGGGATCTCGGCGGACCATCTGTCGGCGCAGGCGGGGCGGGCTTAGGTCTGCGCCGCCCCCTCAGTCGGCTTTCGCCGACAGCTCCCCCATAAAGGGGAAGCAGTAACCGGACATCTCCTCCCCCTTTATGGGGGAGCTGGCCCGACAGGGCCGGAGGGGGCCGGGCCGCCTACCCCCGCGCCTTCACCGGCGCGGCGCCGTCGACATAGGCTTCGTTCAGATAGACCTCGGCCTCCTGCGGCGACAGGGCCGGCGCGTAGCCGAAGCCTTGGCCGTAGTCGCAGCCCAGCGACTGAAGCGCCCGCGCCATCTCGGCGTTCTCGACGCCCTCGGCCACGACCTCAAGGTCGAGGTCCTGGCCCAGCTTGACGACCGAGCGAACGATCTTGGCCGAGCCGGCGTTGCCGCCCATGGTGCGGACGAAGTAGCGATCGATCTTCAGCGTGTCGAACGGCAGGCGCGTCAGGTACGACAGCGACGAGAAACCGGTGCCAAAATCGTCCAGCGCCAGGCCGGCGCCGGCTTCGCGCAAGGTCTTGAGGATCATGGCGGCCCGCTCGGGGTCGCGCATGATGTCGCTCTCGGTGACTTCCAGCTTCAGGGCGCCGCGCGGCAGGCGGTTGACGCGCAGGGTCTCGGCGACGTCGGCCACCAGGCCGGGCCGGTCGATCTCGCCGGTCGACAGATTGACGCTGACGGTCAGGGCGCCCATCGCCGGGTGCGCGTCGCGCCAGGCGGCCAGCTGCTTGGCGGCGGTGTGCATCATGTGCGCCCCCAGCTCGCTCATCAGCCCCATCTCTTCGATCAGCGGCAGGAACTCGTCGGGCGGCAGCATGCCCCGGCGCGGGTGGATCCAGCGGGCCAGGGCCTCGAAGCCCGACAGCGCGCCGGTCGACAGGCGCACGACGGGCTGGAAGTAGGGGGTGATCTCGCCGCGGCCGATGGCGCCCCGCAGGTCGGCCTCCAGGGCCAGGCGCGACAGGCCGTCGGTCTCCATCGAGCGGCCATAGGCGGCCGCGCCGCCGCGACCGGCGGAGGACGCCGCCTCGACGGCCAGCTCGGCGCGGCGCAGCAGTTCGCAGGCGTCCGGCGCGTCCAGGCCGCCCTCGGCCGAGACCGCGCCGACCGACAGGGTCGGGTGGATGTCGAAGCCGGCGATGCGCAGCGGCTGCTCCAGCGCGGTGCGCAGCATCTCGGCCGGCTCGTAGCCCTTGGGTTCGCACAGCACGGCGAACTCGTCCTCGCCGATGCGGCCCAGCAGGGCGTCGGCCGGGAAGGCGGCGGCCAGGCGCGAGCCCAGGGCGGCCAGGACGAGGTCGGCGCGCTCGTGGCCCAGGGCCTCGTTCAGGCGGCGCAGACGGTCCAGGTCGGCGACGACCAGTTCGTGGACGCCCTCCTGGCCCAGGCGCTCGCGGGCGCGGGCCACGAAGCTGCGGCGGTCCAGCAGGCCCGTGAGTTCGCAACGTTCGGAGGCGGTGAATTTCGTTTCGGGCGCGACGACGCCGGCGGCGCGGACGCCCTCCTCCAGCCAGACGCCCCGCCAGAGGCAGATCTCGCCGCCGCGCACGCGGAAGCGAGCGATGACCTCCGAGCCGGGCGCGCGGGTCTTGAGCACTTCCTCGGCCTGGGCGCGGTCCTGCGGCAGGGCCAGAGCGCGGAAGGCGGCGGACGAGCATTCGGGGGCCAGCGGACCCAGGCCCAGGGCGCGCGCCGCGCCGTTCAGGCGCAGGCGGTCGGCTTCCGGCTCCCAGATCCACAAGGCGACGTCGGCCCCGCCCAACGCTTCAAGCGTGGCGGTGGTGTCCCAGATCCGTCGCTCACTGGTCCGAAAAGACATACCCATCCCGAATTGCCGACATGATCCCCTGCGCTCAATCGGGCGCAACCATGCCGAACAGACGATGATCTCTCCAACCGCCGTTAATTTTCAAATAAGCGGGGGCGTATCCTTCCTCCAAAAACCCGCATTTCTGTAAAAGCGCGGCCGAGGCGTGGTTCTCCGGCATGCAGGCGGCTTCAAGTCTGTGAAGGCCCAGGCCTTTGAAAGCAAACCGGATTAAAGTTTCGACGGCGTCGGCCATGTGACCTTGCCGGACATAGGGCTGGCCGATCCAGTAGCCGATCGATCCGGTCTGGGCGACACCACGCCGCACGTGGAAAAGCCGCACCGCCCCGATCAGGGCGTCGTCGGCGCGGCGGAAAATGAAGAACGGATAGGCCTCGCCCAGCTCCAATTCGCGGGCATAGGCCGACAGGCGCGCGCGGAAGGCCGCCCGGGTCAGGTCGTGTTCGGGCCAGCTCGGCTCCCACGGCTCGAGAAAGCCCCGCGACCTGGCGCGCAGCGCGGCCCAGGCGCGATGGTCGTGCGGACGCGGCGGCCGCAGATAGACGGCGCGGCCTTCCAGCTTCAGGCGGGGTCGGGCTTTCAGGAACGGCAGAAGGGCGGACAAGGACGAAGCTCTGGATCGGTCACTCGCGCCACCATTCCATGGTCAGGCGGCGGAGAACAACGCCTTGTCGAACGCTTCGCCGGCCTTGAGCGCCGACTTGGCCCCGAGCACGGCCGTGGCGGCGCGACCCTTGGCCAGCAGGCGCTGGCCAAGCCGAGCGACGTCGGCGGGCGTCACCGCGTCGACCTCGGCGGCCAATTCGGCGGCCGGATAGAGGCGATCGAACAGCAGCACCTGGCCCGCGCCCTGCTCGGCGCGCGACAGCGGCTGCTCGCGGGCCATGAAGGTGTGGGCCTTCAGCTGGGCCTTGGCGCGGGCCAGCTCGGCGTCGTCGATCCGCTCGATCAGCTTGGCGACCTCGGCCGCGCAGACCTTGGCGGTCTCGACCGCGTCGCCGGCCGCGCAGCCGGCATAGATGCCCAGCGTCCCGTGGTCGGCATAGGTGTCGGCATAGGCGTCGATGTTGTAGGCGAGGCCGCGCTTCTCGCGGGCTTCCTGGAACAGGCGCGAGGACATGCCGCCGCCCAGGCACTCGGCGAAGATCCGCAGGGCGAAATAGTCGTCCTCGCGCGAGCCGCAGGCCGGCAGCATGAACACCAGGTGCGCCTGCTCCAGCTTGCGGACCTCGGCCTCGGGTCCGCCGACGAAGGCGGCCGGCGCGGGAACGCTGGCGCCGGGCGTGGCGGGCAGGTCGCCGAAGGCGCGCTCGGCGGCGGCCATCAGCTCGGCCTCGTCGACCGCGCCGGTGGCGCTGACCACCAGGCGGTCGGCGGCGTAGAGTGCCGCGCGCCAATCGGACAGGGCCTCGACCGTGGCGGCCTCGACGGTCGCGTCGCTACCCAGGATCGGCCGGCCGACCGGATGGTCGCCCCAGGCCGCGCGCTGGATCAGGTCGAAGACGTAGTCGTCGGGCGCGTCGGCGGCCTCGGCGATCTCCTGGGCGACGACCTGCTTCTCGCGGGTCAGGTCGGCGGGATCCAGGGTCGGACGGCGCACCAGGTCGGCGATGACGTCCATGCCCAGATCCAGGCCGCCCTTCAGCGCCCGGACCTGGAAGCTGGTGCGCTCATAGCCCGTGGCGGCGTTGATCGAGCCGCCCTCGCTTTCGATCACCTCGACGATGTCGCGGGCCGAGCGCGAACCCGCGCCCTTGAACACCATGTGCTCCAGCAGGTGCGACCAGCCCGACCGGGCCGGGTCCTCGTAGGCCGCTCCACGTCCCGCCACCACGGTCAGGGCCAGGGTTTCGAGGCCCGGCATCGGGTCGCAGACGACACGGACGCCATTGGGGAGGGTGCGGAAGGAAGCTGTCATGAGCCGCGGTATCTAGGCGCTCGCGCGCCTAGACGCCAGCTTTCGCTCAAGTATTGGCCACGAAGGTCCGCACGAACGCCTTCACCGACGAGCCGTCGGCGGGCAGGCGCTCGAACTTCTCCGGCTTCTTGGAGAGGTCCGGCGTGGCGCGCGGGGTCGAGGGCAGCAGGCCGGTGGCCGCCTGGACGGCCTCGGGGAACTTGGCCGGATGGGCGGTCGACAGCACCACCACCGGGATCGACGGATCGACGCGGACGCCCGCGGCGGCGGCCAGGCCGACGGCCGTGTGCGGGTCGACGACCTCGCCGGTTTCGTTCAGCGTCGCCAGCATGGTCTTGGCGGTGTCGGCCTCGCTGACCGAGACGCCGCGGAACAGCTCACGCATCCATGCGTGCGCGCCGGGCGGGATGTCCAGCAGGCCGGTGTCGGCGAAGGCGCGGAAGGCGCGGCCGGTCTCGACCCCGTCGCGGCGGACCCCCTCGAAATACAGACGCTCGAAGTTGGACGCGACCTGGATGTCCATGGCCGGGCTCTGGGTGGCGGCCACCGCGCCGCGCGCGTAGCGGCCGTCCTCGAAGGCGCGAGCCAGGATGTCGTTGGAGTTGGTGGCGGCGGTCACCGAATGGATCGGCAGGCCCAACTTCTTGGCCACGAAGGCGGCGTAGGCGTCGCCGAAATTGCCGGTCGGCACCACGAAGGCCACTTCGCGTTCCGGGGCGCCGAGCGCCACGGCGGCGGTGAAGTAGTAGACGCTCTGGGCCGCGATCCGCGCCCAGTTGATCGAGTTGACGCCCGATAGGTCGACGGCGTGGCGGAACTGGTCGTCCTGGAACGCCGACTTGACGATGTGCTGGCAGTCGTCGAACGAGCCCAGGATCGAGATGCAGGCGACGTTGCCGTCGGTCGCCGTGGTCATGAACCGGCGCTGCACCTCGCTGATGCGGCCTTCCGGGAAGAGCGCGACGATGCGGGCGTTCTTGCGGCCCCGGAACGCCTCGACGGCCGCGCCGCCGGTGTCGCCCGAAGTGGCGCAGATGATGGTCATCTTCCGCGACTGGCGTTCCAGCACATAGTCGTAGAGACGGCCCAGCAGCTGCATGGCCACGTCCTTGAACGCCAGGGTCGGGCCGTGGAACAGCTCCAGCAGGTAGCGGTTGGGACCCAGCTGCTTCAGCGGAACGACGGCCGTGTGGGCGAAGCTGGCATAGGCCTCCTCGCACATGTGGGCCAGGTCGTCGGCCGGGATGTCGTCGCCGACGAACTTGCCGACCACGGCGGCGGCCACCTGGGCGTAGGGCTTGCCCCTGAAGCTCGCGATCTCCTTGGCCGAGAAGCTGGGCCACTCGGAGGGCACGTACAGGCCGCCGTCGGGGGCCAGGCCGGCCAGCACCGCATCCAGGAAGCCGATGGACGCGGACTGGCCGCGGGTCGACACGTAGCGCATCAGGGTCTCAATCTCCGCCAGAGCATGGCGGCATAGATAAACAGCAGGGTTACGGCAAGACCGAACCACGTCAGGGCGTATTCCAGGTGCCGATTGGAAATTTCTGCCGGCAGCGGCGCGGGCGCGATTCCGGCCGGCGCGGGCGTCTCGCGCTCGGCCATCAGCACCAGCGGCGCGGGCTTGCGGCCCGGGAAGCGGCTCAGGATCTTGGCGCGGTCGCCGCCCAGCTGGCCGATGGGCATCAGCACGCCCGTGACCTGGCGCGGCGCGTCGAAAGCCTTGTCCGGCGCGCTGACCTGGCCGGTCAGGCCGGTGACGACGCCGCGATCGACCAGGACCATGTCGTAGCGGGCGGCGGAGATCCCGCACGGCGCCTGGGCCCGCCAGACCATGTCGCCGTCGCGGACGCCGTAAACGAGCGGCAGCGGCGCGCCGGTCACCGGAGCGCAGTCGATGCTGACGCGGGTCCAGGCCAGGGCCTCGGGCTTGGTCTCGGCGGTCAGCACGCTGGCCAGCGGGACGGCCGGGGCGGTCTTCAGGGTTTCGATCCTGGCCAGCAGGTCCTGCTTCCAGTGCAGGCGCTGGACCTGCCAGGCCCCCAGGCCGCAGAGGATGGCGAAGGCGATCCCCGTGGCGACCGTCAGGCCGATCGGGAAGCCGGGCCTGGCCGGCGGGGCCTCAGACATCGCTTCGCCCCGCCTCGGAGGCCTTCTGCGCCACCTGGGCGGCGACCATCAGGCCCTTGGCCGGCCGCATCAGCCCCAGGGTGATGACCAGCACCGCCGGCAGCCAGACCAGCAGCAGCAGCCAGACCGGCCAGTTCCAGGCGAACATCGAGAACAGCGCCCCGAACGCGCAGACGGATCCCGCGATCAGGATCACGAAGGTCGCCGCGCCGTCGCCGGTCTCGTACTTGCCCAGCTCGAAGCCGCACGCCTCGCAGCGCGGCGCCACCTTCAGGAAGCCCTCGAACAGATAGCCCTCGCCGCAGTGGGGGCACAGGCCGCGGGCGCCGGCGGCGTAGGGATTGGTCTTGGTCATGCTGACTAAGCCTTGAAACGAAAAAGGCCCGGAACGCTGGTCTGCGTTCCGGGCCCCTCGGGATCTTCCGATCCGAGCGCGACGCCGCGCTCATCTTTGTGAGCTGGAGCCTTCTAATGAAGGCTCTAGTGGGCCGAGGCCCCGAAGATCACGTAGATGAACGCGAACAGGAACAGCCAGACCACGTCCACGAAGTGCCAGTACCAGGCGGCCGCCTCGAAGCCGAAGTGCTGCTTGGGCGTGAAGGCCCCGTTCAGCAGGCGGATCAGGCAGACGATCAGGAACAGGGTGCCGACGAACACGTGGAAGCCGTGGAAGCCGGTGGCCAGGAAGAAGGTCGAGCCATAGAGGCCCGAGTTCACGGCGGCTTCCGAATAGAACAGCTGCTCGTGGTTGATGTGGCTGTACTCGTAGACCTGGATGCAGGTGAACAGCGCGCCCAGCAGGATGGTCAGGATCAGGCCCCACTTGGCGCCCTTGCGGTCGCCGACCTGCAGCGCGTGGTGCGCCCAGGTGACCGTGGTGCCCGAGAGCAGCAGGGTCAGGGTGTTGACCAGCGGCAGGTGCCAGGGCGAGACGGTCTCGACGCCGGCGGGCGGCCAGGTGGCCCAGGCGGTGCGGACTTCCTCGATCGCCGACAGGGTGCGGTGGTGATGGAACAGCGCCATCTCGAAGAACATCCAGAACCACGCCACGAAGAACATGATTTCCGAGGCGATGAACAGGATCATGCCATAGCGCAGGCCGATCGAGACCACCGGGGTGTGGTCGCCGGCCTTGGCTTCCTTGGCCACGTCCGACCACCAGCCGAACATGGTGTAGAGCACGCCCGCGACGCCGGCGGCGAAGATGGCCCAGTTGCCCTTCTCGATGCCGAACACGCCGCCCTTGATCCAACCGATAAGGCCGATGGCCATGACGGTCGCGGCGACCGAACCCACGAAGGGCCACGGGCTGGGCGGAAGGATGTGGTAGTCGTGTTTGACGGCGCCGGCCATGTTGCTGCTAACCCTTATATCCCTCTGAGCACGGTCGCTGGTCCCCCCGCGCCGTGGTCGTTCTGAAACGCTATAGCCCTCTCGACGGTGCGCCGCCAAGGGGTTCGACGATACGAGGCGTCGCCGATGCGGCGACTTTCCCAGCTTTGCCGTCATCGACGGCGGGGAAGAACGTGTACGAGAGCGTGATCTCGTTCTTGCCCTTGGTTTCGGGATCGTCCGCGAACTGGGGATCCACGAAATAGACGACCGGGAACTCCACCGTCTGGTGGGGCTGGATCGTCTGGCTGGTGAAGCAGAAGCACTCCAGCTTCTGGAAATACGGCCCCGCCGATTCGGGCACCACGTTGTAGAGCGCCCGGCCGGTCTGCGGCTTGTCGGTGGGATTGGTGACCTTGAAGAAGGCCAGGCCCGTGTCGCCGATGCGCACGTCCTGGCTGGCCTGCAGCGTCTGGAACTGCCACGGCAGGTCGCGGATGTTGGCGTCGAAACGGACCTTGACCTTGCGGTCCAGGATCCGGGTCGGCTTGGCCACGGCCTTGCGGACCGTGCCGTCGAAGCCCGTGGCCTGGCAGAACAGCTTGTACAGCGGCACGGCGGCATAGGCCGCCCCGACCATGCCGAAGAAGGCCGCCGCGCAGATCAGGGCCACCTTGCCGTTGCGGCGCTCCTGCGCGGTCGGGGCCGGCTTGGGGGTGCGTCCCTTACGGATGGGGGTGGGCGACATTGGCGCCGAGCCTCACGAGGGTGACGACGAAGACCATGACGACGAAGGCCACGAGGCCCAGGCCCAGCGCGATGTTGCGCCCGTTGCGGGCCTTCCTGGCCGCGTCGCGGGCCGCTTGACTGTCTGCCGGTTGGTTCACTTGAGCAGCTCCAGGGCGTGCACGCCCGCCACGGCCTCGCCCAGCAGGGCGGCGAACAGGGCGAAAAGATACAGGATCGAGAAGGCGAACAGGTTGCGCGCGGCCTTCGAGCCGGCGGCCTTCTCGTCCTCGGTGACGTCGTAGAGAGCCCGGTCGGCCACGCGCGGGTCGGCCGCGTCGCCGGCCCTGCTGGCGAACACGCGCCAGGCCAGGATCAGGAACACCGTCCCGCCCAGCGCGGCCACGGCCAGGTAGATCGGGCCGCCCAGGCCGGTCAGCACCGGTGTCAGGCATAGCGGAACCAGCAGCAGGCTGTAGATCAGGATCTGCTTGCGGGTCTCCTTGGCGCCCTTGACCACCGGCAGCATCGGCACCCCGGCCTTGGCGTAGTCGGTGGTGACGTACAGCGACAGGGCCCAGAAGTGCGGCGGGGTCCAGAAGAAGATGATCGCCACCATCAGCCAGGCGTTCAGCGGAGCCGAGCCCGTGGCCGCGGCCCAGCCGATGGCGGGCGGCAGGGCGCCGGCCAGGCCGCCGATGACGATGTTCTGCGCCGTCCAGCGCTTGAGCCACATCGTGTAGACGACGGCGTAGAAGACGATGGTGAAGGCCAGCAGGCCGGCGGCGAACCAGTTGATCGCGAAGCCGAGGAACATCACCGACAGCAGGGAGAGCACGACGCCCAGCGAGGCGGCCTCCTCGCCCTTGACCTTGCCGGCCGGGACCGGACGGCCGCGCGTGCGGCGCATCTGCCGGTCGATGTCGGCGTCGTACCACATGTTCAGCGCGCCCGAGGCGCCGGCCCCGACGGCGATGCACAGCACCGCGATCGCGCCCAGCACCGGATGGATCGGCGCGCGGGCCGCCAGCAGGCCGGTCAGGCCGGTGAACACGACCAGCGACATGACGCGCGGCTTCATCAGCTGGAAATAGTCCTGCCAGCGCGCGGTCTCTGTCGTGTCCGGCTGGGCCGTCTCCGGGGTCATGGCGAGGGTCTTCGACATCGAGAGGAATATATCGGTCTTCAATGGGCGAAGGGCGCGGCCTGGACCCTTAAGGATCCCGACCGCGCCCCGCTTTCTAGGTCCAGTTAGGACGACAGCTTAGTGGTGGCTGTCTTCCTTGATCACCGGCGGTTCGCTGAACTGGTGGAACGGCGGCGGCGAGGACAGGGTCCATTCCAGCGTCGTGGCGCCTTCGCCCCACGGGTTGGCGACGGCCGGACGGCGACGGATCGCGGCTTCCAGCAGCAGGACCAGGAACACGACCACGCCGACGGCGGTGATCATGTAGCCGACCGACGAGACGTAGTTCCACTTGGCGAAGGCTTCCGGATAGTCGACGTAGCGACGCGGCATGCCTTGCAGGCCCAGGAAGTGCTGCGGGAAGAACACCAGGTTCACGCCGACGAACATGATCCAGAACTGCAGGCAGCCCAGGGCTTCGTTGTACTTCACGCCCCACATCTTCTCGAACCAGTAGAAGAAGCCGGCGAAGATCGCGAACACCGCGCCGAGCGACAGCACGTAGTGGAAGTGCGCGACCACGTAATAGGTGTCGTGCAGGCTGTAGTCGATGCCGGCGTTCGACAGGACGACGCCCGTGACGCCGCCGACGGTGAACAGGAAGATGAAGCCGATCGCCCACAGCAGCGGCGTCTTGAAGTCCAGCGAACCGCCCCACATCGTGGCGATCCAGCTGAAGATCTTCACGCCCGTCGGGACGGCGATGATCATCGTCGCGGCCACGAAATAGGCGCGCAGGTTGATGCTCATGCCGACCGTGTACATGTGGTGCGCCCACACGACGAAGCCGACGAAGCCGATGGCGACCATCGCGTAGGCCATCGCCAGGTAGCCGAACACCGGCTTCTTGGAGAAGGTCGAGACGATGTGGCTGATGATGCCGAAGCCCGGCAGGATCAGGATGTACACTTCCGGGTGGCCGAAGAACCAGAACAGGTGCTGGAACATGACGGGGTCGCCGCCGGCCGACGGGTCGAAGAAATGCGTGCCGAAGTTACGGTCGGTCAGCAGCATGGTGATGGCGCCGGCCAGGACGGGCAGCGACAGCAGCAGCAGGAAGGCGGTGATCAGCACCGACCAGGCGAACAGCGGCATGCGGTGCAGGGTCATGCCCGGCGCGCGCATGTTGAAGATCGTGGTGATGAAGTTGATCGCGCCCAGGATCGACGAAGCGCCGGCCAAGTGGAGCGACAGGATCGCCAGGTCCATGGCCGGACCCTTGTGGCCGATGGTCGACAGCGGCGGATAGATCGTCCAGCCGCCGCCGAAGCCGTGACCCGGGCCGCCGTCGACGAACATCGACGTGCAGAGCAGGCACCAGGCGGCGACCAGCAGCCAGAACGAGATGTTGTTCATCCGCGGGAAGGCCATGTCCGGCGCGCCGATCATGATCGGGACGAACCAGTTGCCGAAGCCGCCGATCATGGCCGGCATGACCATGAAGAAGATCATGATCAGGGCGTGGGCGGTGACGACGGCGTTATAGCCGTGCTTGCCCTTGAAGACGCCCAGCTGGGCCAGCAGGCCGGTGTCCGAGAACACCTGGATGCCCGGCTCCATCAGTTCCCAGCGGATCAGGCCCGACAGGGCGCCGCCAACCAGGCCCGCCATGATGGCGAACAGGATGTAGAGGGTGCCGATGTCCTTGTGGTTCGTGGAGAAGAACCAGCGGGCGAAGAAGGGCGGCTTGTGGTCGGCGTCGTCGTGACCGTCGTGGCCGTGAGTGTCTGCGGCGTGAGCCATCGGACTTCTATCCTACGATCGTATTCTTAGGCCGCCGGCGCGGCGGGAGCCGCGGCCGGAGCGGAAGCGGGGGCGGCGGCCGGAGCCGAGGCGGGGGTCGCGGCGGCGCCAGCGGCGGCCGGAGCCGGAGCGGCGGCCGGCGGCGCGACCTTCTCCTTGACCCAGGCGTCGAACTCGCCTTGCGAGACCACGTGGATCTCGATCGGCATGTTCGAGTGGTCGACGCCGCAGAGTTCCGAGCACTGGCCGTAGAACACGCCGGTCCGCTCGGCCTTGAACCAGGTTTCGTTCAGGCGGCCCGGGATGGCGTCGATCTTCAGGCCGAAGGCCGGCAGGGCGAAGGCATGGATCACGTCGGCGCCGGTGACCTGGACGCGGACGACCTGGTTCACGGGAACGACCATCGCCTTGTCGGCGGCCAGCAGGTACGGGACCTTCTTGGCGTCGGCCTGCTCCTTGGTGAGCGGCAGCGACACGATCTCGCTGATCTTCTGGTCGGGATATTCGTAGCCCCAGTACCACTGATAGCCCGTGGCCTTCACGGTCATGTAGGGCTTGGGCATGTCGTTGTAGTGGAACAGCAGGCGGAACGAGAAGATGGCGATGACCATCAGGATCAGGACCGGAATCAAGGTCCAGGCGATCTCGACCGAGGTGTTGTGGCTGAACTTGGCCGGGATCGGGTTCGCCTTCTTATTGTAGCGCACCACGATCCAGATCAGCAGGCCCAGCACCAGCAGGGTGATGCCCGTCACGATCGGCATCAGGACGATGTTGTGGAACCAGATCGCGTGGTGCTTCAGCTCCGATGCGGCCGGCTGGAGATCGATGGCCCCCGGCGTGGGCTGGCCCATCAGATCCTCGGCGAGGGCGTTCCCCGCGAACATCCCAGAGAACACGATGCTGGCGGCGAGGGCGGACGCGCCCGTCATGATCCGCCGAATCCCCGAAAATTGCGCCTTCATATCCCTCACGGCCCGTTTCGGCGGCGAGTTGACCTCTATCCAAGGCCGCGCCGCGCCGACTTGTATTTACGAGACCCTCGATCCAGCGCCCGCCGTCGACGTCGCTCATAGTGAGTCGCGCGTCGACGTCCAGTCCGCCCGATGGTCGGTCCGAGGCTGCATACGCGCATCGCCAGCGGTTGCCAAGCGCCAGAGACCACGCACGCGGCATGGGATTGCCCGGTTGCCCCCGGCATGAGGCGCTATGGCCGGGAATCCGTTTCCTCGGCCGCCAAAAGGGCTTCCGCATCATTACGTATCGTTCATCAGTAGGTACCTTGCACCACTCAGTACCGTGCGATAGAAGGCAGCATCCAAGGAGGCGAGGACATCGTGCCGGAAGCCATTGAAATACAGTTGAAGAAAGGCGTGCTGGCGCTGTGCGTGCTGGCCCTGCTCTCGCACGCCGACAGCTACGCCTACGAGATCGCCAGCAGGCTCACGAGGGACATCGATATGGGGGAAGGGACGATCTATCCGCTGATGCGCCGCATGCAGTCGGATGGGCTGGTCGAGACCTATCTGGTGGAAAGCCAGAGCGGTCCGCCGCGCAAGTACTACCGCCTGACCGCCGCCGGCCGTCAGAGCCTGGCCCAGCAGAAGGCCGAGTGGACCACGTTCGCCAACGCGGTGAACGACATCGTGGGAGCCTCCGCATGACCCAGGCCGAGTTCATGACCCGCCTGCGCCGTGGCCTGGCCGGCCTGCCGGTGACCACCATCGCCGACATCGTCGCCGACCATGAGGCCCACTTCGCCGACGCTCAGGCCGCCGGCCGCAGTGAAGCCGAAGTGGCCGCCGCGCTCGGCGATCCCGACCGCCTGGCCCGCGAGCTGCGCGCCGAGGCTGGCCTCAAGCAGTGGGAGGAGAAGAAGAATCCCTCCAACGCCATGGCCGCCGTCATCGCCCTGCTGGGCCTGGGGGCGCTGGACCTGATGTTCCTGCTGCCCCTGCTGATGGGCGTGCTGGGCGCGCTGTTCGGCGTGCTGGTCGCGGTCGTCACCCTGTTCGTGGTCGGCGGCTTCGTCTTCGCCATGGGGCCGCTGGCCGCGCCTCCGGGCGGACCGATCACCGCCTTCCTGGCGGGCGTCGGCCTGATGGCCACGGCCACCTTCCTGGGGGCCCTGCTGACCGTCGTCACGGTCGGCGTCGTCAACGCGGTCGTCTGGTACGGCCGCCTGCACTTCCGGCTCCTGAAGCCGGCCATGGACCAAGCCTGAGCGGCGAAGAGGAGGGGACACTATGCTAATCCGCAACACACTCATTGTCGGCGCCGCAAGCTTCGCGCTCGCCATCGCCTGTTTCGCCGGGGTCGCGGCCATCGCCGGCCCCGAGATCATGAAGAACGGCTGGACCCTGCCCTTCGACGACCGCGACACCATCGTCGTCCGTGAGAATGGCAAGGTGATCCGCACGACCCGGAAGGTCACCGTCGCCGGCGAGCGGCCCTCGCCGTCCGTCGACCGCACCTTCGCCTGGAGCGGCAAGGACCAGCTGATCATCGACCTGCCGGTCGACGTGGTGTTCGTCCAAGGCGCCGAGGCCAAGATCGTGGCTTCGGGACCGAAGAGCTACCTCGACCGCCTGCGCGTCGACGGCGGCCACATCGGCCTGGACGAGGGCGACGACGTCGACCACGACACCCTGACCATCGACCATCACGGCGTTCGGGTTCAGAGCGACTCCGACCGCGTGAAGATCACGGTCATCGCCCCGGACATCACCAAGTTCGACGTTCGAGGCTCGGGCGACCTGGAGATCCGCCGCTACGACCACCCGGCCCTGGCCGTGACGGTCAGCGGCAGCGGCGACGTCCAGGCCGCCGGCCGAACCGAGACCGTCGCCGTGGACAATTCGGGCTCGGGCTGGGTGAACCTGACCGACCTGAAGGCCAAGGACGCGGTGTTCGACACCTCGGGCAGCGGCGGCGGCGCGCTGTTCGCGACCAACAAGGCCAAGATCGACATCTCCGGCAGCGGCGACGTCGAGCTGCGCACCGAGCCCAAGCTCGTCAGCAGCGAGATCAGTGGCTCCGGCGAGATCCGCCGCGAGTACTGATCAGGACACAGAAGGCCCTTGCGACAATAGGGGCGGGGTGACGGACGCCTTCGGAACGCCTACCTGTAGGCTCATGAACGCACCGCTCTCCGCCTCTTCCCTTCTGGGCCCCTCCCTCCTGGACGCCGCCGGCGTCGATCCCGAACGCGCCCGGACCATCCTGGGCGAGGCCCTGGCTGGGGCCGACGACGGCGAACTGTTCCTCGAACGCTCCGAGAGCGAGGCCTTCGTCTTCGACGACGGACGCCTGAAGAGCGCCTCCTACGACAGCGGCGAGGGCTTCGGCCTGCGCGTCGTGGCCGGCGAGACGGCGGGCTACGCCCACGCCGCCGAGATCAGCGAGGCCGCCATCCGCCGCGCCGCCGATTCGGCCAGCCTGGCCAAGCGCGGCCACGCCGGCGTTTCCGCCGAGAGCCCGCGTTCGACCAACGAAAAGCTCTATGGCGAGGACAACCCGGTTTCCGCGCCCGACTTCTCCGACAAGGTTTCCCTGCTTCAGGAGATCGACGCCTTCGCCCGCGACCGCGACCCGCGTGTCGTGCAGGTGATGGCCTCGATGGCCGGCGAGCGGCGGGTGGTCGAGATCCTGCGCGCCGACGGCAAGCTGATCCGCGACGTGCGCCCGCTGGTGCGGGTCAATGTCCAGGTCACTGTCGAGAAGGACGGCCGCCGCGAGACCGGCAGCGCCGGGGCCGGCGGCCGCGCCGGCTTCGCGGCCTGGATCTCGCCCGACAAGTGGCAGGAGCAGGTCGACGAGGCCCTGCGCATGGCCCTGGTCAATCTCGACGCCGTGGCCTGCCCGGCCGGCGAGATGGACGTGGTGCTCGGCCCGGGCTGGAACGGCGTGCTGCTGCACGAGGCCGTCGGCCACGGCCTGGAAGGCGACTTCAACCGCAAGGGCATCAGCGCCTTTTCGGGCCGCCTGGGCGAGCGCGTCGCCGCCAAGGGCGTCACGGTGTTCGACGACGGCTCGATCCCGGGCCGCCGCGGCTCGCTGACCGTCGACGACGAAGGCACGCCCACCGAGCGCACCATCCTGATCGAGGACGGCATTCTGGTAGGCTACATGCACGACCGGATGAGCGCGCGGCTGATGGGCATGAAGGCCACCGGCAACGGCCGCCGCCAGTCCTACGCCCACATGCCGATGCCGCGCATGACCAACACCGGCATGCTGGCGGGCAACGACGATCCTCAGGAGATGATCGCCTCGCTGAAGCGCGGCCTCTACTGCGCCAATTTTGGCGGCGGCCAGGTCGACATCACCAACGGCAAGTTCGTCTTCCAGTGCACCGAGGCCTATCTGGTCGAGGACGGCAAGATCACCGCGCCGGTCAAGGGCGCGACCCTGATCGGCGACGGCCCCAGCGCCCTGACCCGGGTGACCATGATCGGCAACGACTTCGACTTCGACCCCGGCATCGGCGTCTGCGGCAAGTCGGGCCAGGGCGTGCCGGTCGGCGTCGGCCAGCCGTCGCTGAAGATCACGGGGCTGACGGTGGGCGGTACGGCGGTTTAGGACCGCCCTAAATCACCCGTTCCAGATACGTCACCGTCTTCTTCCCGCCGTGGATCTGGGCCGTCCCCACCGGGACGAACCCCAGCGCCGCGTGGAACGCGTCCGAGGCCGGATTGGGCGGATCGGCATTGACCTCACAGACGATCCGTTCGTGGCCCGCCGCCTTGGCGGCCGCGAACAAGTCGTCATAGAGCCGCCGCGCCAGGCCCCTGCCCCGCGCGCCGTCGGCCACCACCACCCGGTCGACATAGACGAAGGCGTCGTAGCGCTCGCGGAACCACAGGAAGTTGGGGCTGTCGTAGTCGGCGGCCTGATCGAAGGTCAGCAGCAGGGCGTCGGCCACGCCGACCCGCCGGGCCACGAACGCCTCGGCGACCAGATGCGCCAGCCGCTCCGGCTCCAGCCACGACAGCTCGACCGCATGGGCGTTGTTCAGCGCCAGCAGCGCCGCGCCGTCGGCGCCCGCCAGGTCCTGCGCCGTCAGCGGCGCCACGGTGTCGGTCATCTCAAGCTCCCCATCACGCCCGCACCTATGGCCCCGAGCCTCGCCCCGCAAGCCGCCGCGTTGGGTGATCAGCGGCAACCTTTCAAAGGTTTAATCCACATTTCACGGATGTAACTTTCTTCGCGCCACGGCCAACGCCACCGTGCCCCCACATTTCGCCCGGCCCAGGGGAGGGCCGCTTTTGGGGGACGAACGCCAATGCTTGCGACCGCGCTGCTGATCGCCTTGGCGGGCGTCGCGCCCCTCGACGAGGACCAGGCCGTGAGCACGGCCGAGCCGTCCTCGCCCCCGGCCGCCGCCGCGCCGCAGGAGGTCGATCCGGCCCAGCGTGGCGTCATCGCCTACCCGCCCGCGTTCTTCGCCGCCGCCCAGCCCCGCACCGCGCTGGACATGATCACCCGCCTGCCCGGCTTTTCGCTGGAGCAGGGCGACAGCGCCCGCGGCTTCGCCGGGACGTCCGGCAACTTCCTGATCAACGGCGAACGCCCCACCAGCAAGAACGAGTCCCTGGAGGACATGCTGCGGCGGATCGCGGCGCCCACGGTCGAGCGCATCGACCTGATCCGCGGCGGCGCGCCGGGCATCGATATGCAGGGCCGCACGGTGATGGCCAACATCGTCCTGAAGCGCACCGTCCAGGTCCAGAAGGTCGTCAACCTGCAGACCTACGTCTATCCGGACGGCTTCTTCGGCCCGGTCCTGGAACTGGAAGGCTCGCGCCGCGAGGGCGACAACGCCTTGGAAGGCTCGCTGAAGGCCACCCGCGACCGCACCGACAACACCTTTGACGGGGCGTCACGCCTGCGCGTCAACGGGGCCGGCGTTCCGATCTCGAAGGACGCCCTGAAGGGCTACGACATCTTCGAGAACTACATCCTGCGCGGGGCCGTCCAGCGGCCGGTGCTGGGCGGCAAGGCTCGGGTCAACGGCAAGCTGGAGTATTTCAGCTTCGACCGCGACGTGACCGCCACCCGCGTCTTTCCGGCCCCGGCCCGCGAGCTGAACGGCGAGACGCGGGAGAACCTCTCCGGCGAATTCGGGGCCCGCTACGACCGGAGCCTGTCGCCGCGCTCGGACCTGCAGCTGGTTCTGCTGCAGAACCTGAAGCGTGAGAATTACGGCTCGACGTTCGAGACCCCCAGCCTGTTCGTCGACTACGCGTCCAAGACCGACACCGGCGAAACCATCCTGCGCTCGGAGCTGAAGCACCGGCGCTCGGACAGCCTGTCGTTCGAGGCCGGGGTCGAGGGCGCCTACAACTTCCTGGACGGCGACACCCGCTATTCCGAGAACCGCGTCGCGATCCGCTTGCCGGCCGCCCAGGTCAAGGTCGAGGAGCTGCGCGGCGAGCTGTCGGGCAAGGCGATCTGGCGGGCCAGCCCGAAGCTGAACCTCGAGGCCGGGGCCCGCATGGAGGTCTCGCGCATCAGCCAGAGCGGCGACACCGACCTCTCGAAGTCGTTCTTCTATCCCAAACCCCGCCTGCTCGCGACCTGGTCGCCGACCACGACCGACCAGCTGCGGGTGCGGATCGAGCGCGAGGTCGGCCAGCTGGATTTCGACGACTTCGTCTCGTCGGCGGGCACCGAGACCGGCACGGTCGACGCCGGCAATCCCGACCTCGAGCCGGACCGCCGCTGGACGATCGAGACCGCCTGGGAAAAGCGCTTCTGGGGCGGCGGCGCCCTGGTGCTGCTGTACCGCCACGCCGAGATCAAGGACGTCGTCGACGTCATCCCGATCAACACCACTTTCGAGGCCCCGGGCAATATCGGCGACGGCAAGAGCGACTTCTACCAGGCCAACCTGACCCTGCCGACCGACAGGCTGGGCGTCAGCGGCGGCCAACTGAAGGCGCGGCTCTCGTGGGCGCAGAGCCAGGTCACCGACCCGGTCACCCGGGTCAAGCGCCGCATCTCGGGCCAGACGCCGTTCACCTGCAACATCAGCTTCACGCGCGACATGCCGGGCGGCCGGTGGAGCTGGGGCGCCATCACCAACTGCCAGAACGAGGAGCGCTACTACCGCGTCGGCGAGGTGCGCACCTTCAAGTTCGAGCAATGGCTGGAAGGCTTCGTCGAATGGCGGCCGCGCCAGGACCTGACTATCCGCACCGAGCTGGCCAACTGGACCAGCCGTCACAAAACCCGCACCCGAGTGATGTACGCGGGCAACCGGGCTTCGGGAATCGTCGCGCAGACCGAACAGCGCGAACTCCCGTTCGAGCCCTACCTGTTCATCAAGGTGCGAAAGAGCTTCGGGTAGGAGCGGAAAGCGGCCTTCGTGGTTTGAGCCACCGCGAAGGCCGTTCCCACCCGAGGGAAGGCGTGGCCCCTCCACGCCTTGGAGAAGGGCCCCAGTTTGCGCTGGGGCCCTTCGTTCCTCTGGTCAGGTCAAGCCTGACCGGAGACGGTAGAATCCGCGATCGGCGCGGCGCTGGTGTCGTCCGAGCCGTGCGACCACTTCTTCAGGAAGGGCGCCAGGACCAGGAAAAGCACCCCGATCCCGATCGCCACCAGGCCGATGATCTTGAACACCAGCAGCGACTGGGTCATGGCGGCGGCGGGGTTCAGGACCTGGCCGCCGATGGTCTCGGTCGAGGCGATGGCGGCGATCCAGCCGCCGAACAGGTTGGCCATGGCCAGGGCCATGTACCAGACGGCCATCACGAACGAGACGATCTGGACCGGCGACAGCTTGGTCATCTGCGACAGGCCGACCGGCGACATGAACATCTCGCCGCTGGTGTGGAGCATGTACATCAGCACCAGGAAGATCAGCGGCATCCTGAAGGCGCCGTCGGCGAACTGCGCCCCGATCAGCAGGATCAGGAAGCCGGCCCCGACCTGGATCAGCGACAGGCCGAACTTGACCATCGGGTTGGGATTGACCCCGCGCGCCGTCAGCACCGTCCACAGGGCGGCGAAGACGGGAGCGAAGATCAGGATCCAACCGGCGTTGATGGCCTGGGTCTGGGCGGCGTTGAAGGCCGTGTTGACCCACAGTTTGCCCGTGGTGGAGATCCCGGCCGTGGTCAGCTGTTCGGGCGAGCCCAGCACCACCGCCCCGCCAAACCATTCGACCGGCTTGGACAGCAGCTTGAGGTTCACATTGGTGGCCGCGAACAGGTTCAGCGACGAGCCGGCCTGTTCGAACAGGGTCCAGAACACCACCGCGCCTAGCACCAGCACCGTGGCCAGCAGCAGGCGCTCGCGCTCGACCTTCTCGCACTTGGCGAAGGCGAACCACAGGATATAGCCCAGCGAACCGAACATGCCGGCCAGCAGGGTGGCGCTTACGACCGGCGTGTGCTGCACCAGCAGGAACACCGCTCCCACCGCCAGCGCAGAGACCCCGTAGATCACCAGCTCGCGGCTGATCGGGCCGACGACCTTTTCCTTCAGCTTGGCGCCTTCCGGCGGCTCGCCATGACCCAGCAGCCAGGGCTTGCCCAGCACGAAGATCACGAAGCCGACCAGCATGCCGATGCCCGCCGCGCCGAAGCCGGCCCACCAGCCGACATTGACACCCAGCACGCCGCACAGGATGGCGGCCCAGAACGAGCCTAGATTGATGCCGTAATAATAGAGGGTGAAGCCCGGATCGCGGCGCGGATCGCCCTGCGGATAGAGCTGGCCGACCAGGGTGGCGACATTGGCCTTCATGAAGCCGACGCCGACGATGATCAGCGACAGGGCCAGCCAGAAGATGTTCAGGTACAGCGGGTCGCGGTCCTTCACGTCCAGCTTGTACTGACCCTTGGGCAGGACGGCGGGGACGGCCGCGTCGGCGGGCAGGCCCTTGATCTCGAAATCGCCCGCCTCGCTGGCGGTGACCGCATAAGGCTTGCCGGCCACGATCATCCGGGCCAGGCGCTCGTCGCCGCGGCCCTGGGCCTGGAACTCATAGGTCTGGCCGGCATAGGTCAGGGTCTGCACCGCCGGCTTGCCTTCGACCGCCATGGCCAGGTGGCCGGCCACCAGCAGGATCGCGCCGAACGCGACGGCCTTGCGGGTGCCCAGGTAGCGGTCGGCCAGGAAGCCGCCCAGCAACGGCACGATATAAACCAGCGAGGTGTAGGAGCCGTAGTGGCCGCTGGCGACCTTCGGGTCGAACAGGAAGTGCTGGGTCAGATAGAAGATCAGCAGGCCCCGCATGCCGTAGTAGGAAAAGCGCTCCCACATCTCGGCCAGGAAACAGATGATCAGGCCGCGCGGGTGGCCCTTCAGGAGCTGAATGACGACGGGAATTCCGGTCACCAGCGTGACCAGAATGCCCGCGGCGATAACGATATTCATACACTAGCCTTGAACGTGACGAGTGGCTGGGCCTTGACCACCCCCGGTCAAATCGCCCTCGCCGGCCCCAATTGGCGGGGAGAAGATCACGCGGGCCGGCGTTTCACAAGCAACGCCTTGCCGGGCGGCTGTGGCCTTCCAATCTTTGGGTTGAAGCTTGGCGGTCGCCTCGCGCGTTCTGACTAGTGAACCTTTTCACGCGGGAGCCCGCCCATGAAGATCCCCGACGAGAGCCACCCCATCACCATCACCCGCGCACCCAACGCGGTGCGGGTCCTGTTCGAGGGCCACGAGATCGCCGACAGCGGCGACGTGCTGGTGCTGCAGGAGGCGAACTATCCGCCCGTGTTCTATTTCCCGCGCGACGACGTGCGGATGGCGTTCCTGCGCCGGACCGACAAGGTGACCCACTGCCCCTATAAGGGCGACGCCTCGTACTTCACGATCTATCGCGACCGGCAGATCATCGAGAACGCGGTCTGGTCCTACGAGGACCCGTTCCCGGCCGTGGGCCAGATCGGCAACCGGGTGGCGTTCTATCCGGAGCATGTCGAATTCGAGCTCGGCGACCTGACGGCGGCCCAGACCGAAGCGCTGAACGTCGACGACGTGGTCCGTCACACCGACAGCGGTTCCGGCGCCAGCCAGGCCGAGCGCTGGCCGCCCAATGTCGACATGCCCGACCCAGACCGAGTCGAGCGCGACGTCGACCAGCCCTACCGCGGCATTGGGTCGCTGTAGGGTCCCGCCGGGCTTAAGCCCGCGTTAACCGCTGGGAGCGTGACCATAAGGTCCAGCTCCCATCAGAGGGGCGCGGAGGAAACCATGGCCTACGTCTCGTACCATCGGACGTCCGCTGTTCACGCGACGACCACCACCCTACCCCAGCGCCGCGTGGCCTGGGGCCGCCTGTTCGCCCTGGCCGCGGCCGTGAGCCTATGGGTCGGAATTATCGCGGGCGTGCGGGCGATCCTCTAAGGACCGCCCCGGCCGTCAGTAGGCGCAGTCGGTGAAGACCCGGCTGATGTCGCCTTTCCATTCGCCCTCGTACAGCGAGAGCAGGCGTTCGGCCGGCGTGATCCCGCTATCGGCGATCTGCTCCAGCTCGCCCAGATAGATCGTCTCGTCCAGGAAGCCGCCGTTCAACTGGGCGCGGTTCTTCAGGCCCGAGCGGGCGATGGCCACGAAGTCCTTGGCCACGTCCTGGGCGGTGCGGCCGGCGACCTTGGCCTTCAGGCCCAGTTTCGGCACGTCGCGGCGCAGGCCCTCGCGATCCTCGATCGTCCAGTCCTTGCAGAGGTCCCAGGCCGCGGCCAGGGCCGCGTCGTCGTAGAACACGCCCGTCCATAGGGCCGGCAGCGCGCAGAGACGGCTCCAGGGGCCCGCGTCGGCGCCGCGCATTTCCAGATAGGTCTTCAGCCGCACTTCGGGGAAGGCGGTCGTGGTGTGGTCGGCCCAGTCCTTCATCGTGGCGATCTCGCCCGGCAGCTCGGGCAGCTTGCCCTCGATGAAATCGCGGAAGCTGCGGCCGGCGACGTCGATATATTTGTCGCCGCGCTTGACGAAGTACATCGGCACGTCCAGCGCCCAGCGGGCGTAGCGCTCGAAATCGAAGCCGTCCTCGAACACGAACGACAGCAGGCCCGTACGGTTGGGGTCGGTGTCGGTCCAGACATTGGCGCGGGACGACAGGAAGCCGTTGGGCTTGCCTTCGGTGAACGGCGAATTGGCGAACAGGGCCGTGGCGATCGGCTGCAGGGCCAGGCTCATGCGGAACTTGGCGACCATGTCGGCTTCGCTGGAGAAGTCGAGATTGGCCTGCACCGTGCAGGTGCGCAGCATCATGTCGAGACCCAGGCCGCCGACCTTGGGCATGTAGTTGCGCATGATCACGTAGCGGCCCTTGGGCATGACCGGCACCTGCTCGCGCGTCCACAGCGGCGAGAAGCCCAACCCTAAGAAGCCCAGGCCCAGCTCGTCGGCGACCGTCTTGACCTCGTCCAGGTGCTGGCCGGTCTCGTCGCAGATGTCGTGCATGGTCGCCAGCGGCGCGCCGCTGAGCTCGAACTGGCCGCCGGGCTCGAGGCTGACATTGGCCCCGTTGCGTTCCAGGCCGATGATGGTCGGGCCTTCCATGACCGGCTTCCAGCCGAAGCGCTGCAGGCCGGTCAGCAGGGCGTGGACGCCCTTGTCGCCCTCGTAGGGCACGGGTTCGTGCGAGCCGAGATAGAAGCCGAACTTCTCGTGCTCGGCGCCCACGCGGAAGCGTTCCTTGGGCTTGGACCCTTGGGCGAAATAGTCGGTCAGATCGGCGAGCGTCAGCGGACGCTCTTGGACGCTAGTGGTGTCGGCCATGCAAGCCGTCCCTCCCCAGGGTTGCGATGCTGAGGGTGGAGAGGGCCCATTCTCTCCGCCGACGGCGAACTCAGTCACGCCCAGTTGGGCGTTTTCTTTCCGAACCTCAAGGGGCGACCTTCGCCTTAAATTCTAACGCCAGTCCCCCGCCGCCGCTTGCCACAGCGTCATGGCAGCGATCGCGGCGGTGTCGGCGCGCAGGATGCGAGGGCCCAGCGACACCGGCGTGACGAAGGAAAGGCCCCGCAGGCGCTCGCGTTCCTCGGGGGCGAAGCCGCCCTCGGGACCGATCAGGATGGCGGCCGGCGCGCCCGTTCCCGCCAGCGCCTCGATGGCCGGCCTGGCGTCGCCGCCTTCATCGCAGAACACCAGGCGCCGAGCCGGGTCCCAGCCGTCCAGGATCTTGTCCAGCTTCTCGGGGTCGGCGATCTCCGGCACGTCCAGGCGGCCGGTCTGCTCGGCGGCTTCCATGGCGATGGCGTCCAGGCGGCCCAGCTTGACGAAGTCGACATTCGTCCGTCGGGTCACCGTTAGCCGCACTCTACGCGCGCCCAGCTCGGCGGCCTTCTCGACGATGGTCTCGACCCGGCCGCGCTTGACCATGGCCACGATCAGGTCGAGGTCGGGGCCGAGCTCCATCGGCCGGGTCTGTTCCTCGGCCTTCAGCAGGCAGCCGCGCTTGCCGGCCTCGACCAGGCTGGCGCGCCACTCGCCGTCGCGGCCGTTGAACAGCAGAACCTCGTCGCCGACGACCAGGCGCATGACCGAGGTCAGGTAGCGCGATTGGTCGACGGTGGGCGCGACGCCGGCGCCGACTGAGAGGTCATTGGGAACGAAAAGGCGGATCATGGCGTCCTTCTAGCGCAACAACGCTTCGCGGGGGTAGGCTCGGCTCATGAGCAAGTCCGACGATTACGACAACGAACTCCGCCAACTGCAGCTGGCCCTGATCGAGATGCAGAAGAAGGCGATCAAGGACAGCTGGAAGCTGCTGGTCGTCTTCGAGGGCCGCGATTCCGCCGGCAAGGACGGCACGATCGCGCGGGTCACCGAGCACCTCTCAAAGCGCGCCACCACGATCGTCGCCCTGCCCAAGCCGACCGAGCGCGAGCGCAGCGAGTGGTACTTCCAGCGCTATGTCGACTACCTGCCGGCCTGCGGCGAGGCGGTGATCTTCAACCGCTCCTGGTACAATCGGGCCGGGGTCGAGCGGGTCATGGGCTTCTCGACGCCGGAGCAGCAGGAGCAGTTCCTCCGCGACGTGCCGGCCTTCGAGCGGATGCTGGTCGAGAACGGCCTGCGCTACGTCAAGTTCTGGCTGGACATCGGCCGCGAGGAGCAGGCCGAGCGCCTGAAGGCCCGCCGCGAGGACCCGCTGAAGGCCTTCAAGACCAGCGACCTCGACAAGGTCGCGCAGGACAAGTGGGACGATTACACCAAGGCGCGCGACGAGATGTTCATGCGCACCCACAGCGACGTCGCCCCGTGGATCTGCGTCCGCGCCGACCACAAGAAGGCCGCGCGGCTCAACGTCATCCGCTGGCTGCTGCACGCGGCCGGCGACAAGAAGCTGGTCAAGGGCGTGGCCAAGCCGGACCCCGGCGTCATCTTCTCGTTCGAACCGGCGGCGCTGGAGGACGGGCGGCTGGCGCGCTAGCGCTTCTTCCGCGCCGCCCTCTCCGCCGCGATCCGTTCGTTCTCGGCCACGCGATGCTCGACGATGTCGCGGATCAGGTCGGGCGGCAGCGGCGCATCGGGCTGGAACCGGATCGTGCCCTTGCCGGTCTCGAAGCCTTTCAGCCGGTCAGCGAAGCGGTCGACCACCCCGCCCGGATAGAAGGCGCAGTGCTTCGCGGCCGCGCCGAAATGCACCAGGTTGCCCTTCAGCTTGAAGGTCGGCAGGCCGTAGCTGATCGTTTCCTCCGCCTCGGGCGCCAGGGCGCGAATTTGGCCGCGCAGGGTTTCCAGGGCGGCGCGCTGGTCGGACGGCAACTTGCTCAGATAGTCGTCGATCGAGGCGGCGGGCGGCTTCATCATCGTCAGGGTCTCCGGCAGGCGGTCATCTGGCCGCAAGCAAGGACGGGCGAAAGGGCTCCGCCCCGACACCATCCAACCGTTCAACTTCACAATCTTGTCCCGCCGTGGTGCTGTGCCCGGACGCGAAGGGGAGACGCCGGAATGGACGCCATGGACGCTAGGACGGTTCGAGCAACCGCCCTGACCCGGCTGGCCATCGGGCTGATCCAGGGCATCGCCCTGTTCCTGCTGCAGAAGGCCGACGAGTCCAAGGCCTGGCCCGCGACCCAGCCGATGCTCTACGCCCCGCTGCTGGTCTGCGCCCTGATGGTCCCGCTGATCCCGCTGGCCGCCCTGTCGGCCATGCGCCGGACGTCGCTGATCGCCTGGAGCCTGGTCGCGGCCGTCCTGGCGGCGATCCTGGCGGTCCACGCCGCCTGGACGGGCGCCGCGCCCGATCGGCTGGGCGCGGGACCGCTGTCGCCGCCGATCTTCATCGCCGCGGCGGCCCTGCTGTTCATCGCCCA
Organism: Caulobacter sp. Root343; assembly: GCF_001425745.1. Classification (GTDB taxonomy): domain Bacteria; phylum Pseudomonadota; class Alphaproteobacteria; order Caulobacterales; family Caulobacteraceae; genus Caulobacter. The sequence continues at coordinate 205,256 of NZ_LMDF01000011.1, forward strand.
TCACCTGATCCAGCCCGCCGACGCCGCGCGCAAGCCCGTCGCGCCCTATGCCGACTATTTCGACCTGGCCTTCACCAACCTGATCCGGCTGTTCCTGTCGCTGGCCTTCACCGGCGCGTTCTGGCTGCTGCTGGTCCTGGCCGGCGCGCTGTTCAAGCTGATCGGGATCGAGGCGATCCAGAAGCTGATCGGCGAGACCGCCTTCGCCTTCCCGGCCACCGGCCTGATGTTCGCCGCCGCCGTCCACATGGCCGTGCAGCTGACCGAGGCGCGGGCCGGCCTTGTGCGCGGCGTTCGAACGGTGGGCCTGACCCTGCTGGCCTGGCTGTCGCCGCTAATGGTGGTGATCGCCGCCGGCTTCCTGGCGACCCTGCCCTTCACGGGCCTGGCCCCGCTGTGGGGCACCAAGGCCGCCACAGCCCTGCTGCTGGCCGCCGCCGCGGCCCTGATCATCCTGGTCAACGCCGCCTACCAGGACGGCGTCGAGCCACCCCACGCCGTCCCCCAATGGGCGGCGCGGATCGCCGGCCTGCTGCTGATCCCCATCGTCGTGCTGGCCGCCTATGCCCTGTGGCTGCGGATCGACCAGTACGGCCTGACGCCGGACCGGGTGCTCGCCACGGCCTATCTGGTGGTCGCGATCGGCTTTACCGTCGGCTACGCCGTCGCCGCCGTGCGGCCGGGTCCGTGGATGAAGCCTTTGGAGCCGACCAACCTGATCATGGCGGCGGTGTCGGTGCTGCTTCTGATCGCCCTGTTCACGCCGATCGCCGACCCGGCGCGATTGTCGGTGGCCAGTCAGGTGAAGCGGCTGGAAAGCGGCAAGGTCGCGCCCGACAAGTTCGACTTTCAGTTCCTGCGCTTCGACAGTGGGCGCTATGGGCGGGAGGGCCTGGACAGGCTCGAGGCCGACCGCAACGCCGAGGTCGCCAACCGCGCTCGCGAGGCGATCGCCCACAAGGAAAGGACCTATGCGCAAGGCAAGCGCGGACCGGACTTCGACAAGATGAAGGTCTATCCGGCCGGAAAAACCCTGCCGCGCGACTTCCGCGAGCAGGATTGGAACCGGTCCGAGCCCGCTTCGAGCTGCACCATTGTCGGAATGCAGTGTCCCGCGCTTGTGTTCGATGTCGACGGCGACGGCGTCGACGAGGTGCTGCTGGTGAACGGCGAAACGATGGACGTGTTCAAGTCCGGCGGCGGATCCTGGAAGAAGGTCGCGGAAGCCAAGGCCGCCTGCGGCGCCGCCGCCTTCCCGGACGACAAGGCCGCCAGCGACGTGCGCCTCGACGCCCCGACGGAGCGGCGCGACCTCTTGGTCGGCGACCATCGTTACGTCCTGACGCCTTCGGGATCGGCCTGCGCCTCGCGACCGGCGCTCGCGCCGCCACTGAAGGACGGATTGGCGCCCCTCGAAAGGCAGTAGGTCAGACCACCCCGGCGCTGATCGCGTTGAGCCGGGCGTAGACCCCGCCCCTGGCCGTCAGTTCGGCGTGGCGGCCTTCCTCGACGACGCGGCCCTTCTGGAAGACCAGGATCCGGTCGGCGCCGCGCACGGTCGACAGGCGGTGGGCGATGACGATCGTGGTCCGGCCCTCCATCAGCGCCTCGGCGGCGGCCTGGACCAGGCCCTCGGTCTCGACGTCCAGCGACGAGGTCGCCTCGTCCAGCACCAGGATCGGCGCGTCGGCCAGGAAGGCGCGGGCGATGGCCACCCGCTGGCGCTCGCCGCCCGACAGCTTGACGCCCCGCTCGCCGACCAGGGTGTCGTAGCCCTTGGGCAGGCGCAGGATGAAGTCGTGGGCCCGGGCCCTGGTCGCGGCCGCCTCGACCTCCTCGCGGGTGGCGTCCGGCTTGGCGTAGGCGATGTTCTCGAACAGCGAGCGGTGGAACAGGGCCGGATCCTGCGGCACCACCGCGATGGCGCGGCGCAAGCTGGTCTGGGTCACCTTCGAGACATCCTGACCGTCGATGATGATCTCCCCGTCCTGCAGGTCGTGCAGGCGCTGGACCAGCTTGACGAAGGTCGACTTGCCCGAGCCCGTCGGCCCGACCAGCGCCACCCGCTCGCCGGGCGCGATCTTCAGGCTGAAGCGGTCGTACAGCGGCGCGCCGGCCGCCTTGTAGCGGAAGGTCACGTCGCGGAATTCGATGGCCCCGGCCCCGGGCTGGAAGTCGGGCGCGCCGGGGGCGTCGGCGATCTGCGGCTCGAGCCGTGTCCAGGCGGCGACGTCCTCGGTGTCGTCGATGCCCTTCTGCAGCATGCGGATGTTCTCGCCCAGGTTCCGCAGATAGCCGCTCATCAGCATGAAGGCGGTGATGGCGAAGGCGACGTCGCCGGGCGTGGCCGTGCCCTGGGCCCAGCCCCAGACCATCGAGCCGGTCAGGCCCGCCTGCAGCACCACCAGCAGCAGGTTCTGGCCCAGCCAGACGTCGGTGAAGCGGGTCCAGGTGACCATGACAGCGTCGCGCCAGGCGGCGGTGACCTCGGCCAGCCGCGCTGCCTCGCGCTGCTCGGCCCCGAAGCTCTTGACGGTGGGGTTCGAGGTCACCGCGTCGGCCAGGGCGCCGCCGATCTGGGAGTCCAGGGCGTTGGAGCGCAGGTTGCTGGGCCGGACATAGCGCTCGGTGATCCACAGGTTGACCGACAGATAGGCGATCACCACGGCCAGCGACACGCTGCCGGCCAGGGGCTGGCGCAGCAGCATGGCGATCGACAGGCCCAACAGCACGATGATCCCCGGCCCCAGCCAGATGGTCACCGCGTCGGTGACGCTGTCATAGCCCCACATGGCCCGGGTCAGCTTGCGCACGGTCGCGCCGGCGAAGCTGTCGGCGTGCCAGTCGGACGAGAAGGCCTGGACCTTGGCGAAGCCCTCGTTGGTCATCTCCTCCATGTTCCGGGCCGCCAGCGGGATCCAGAACCGGTGGGCGATGTTGCGCACCACCGCGAAGGCGAAATAGACGCCGATGAACATCGCCAGGGCCGACCAGGCGCCGGCGTCGCCGCGCGGCTTGCTGGTGACGGTGTCGACCAGGTGGCCAGAGGCGTAGGGCAAGGCCAGGTCGAAGGCGATCGCCACCAGGGTCAGGCCGACCCCGAAGCCGAACAGCACCGGCCGCCGCTTCCAGAAGCGGGCCACGAAGCCCAGCACCTGGCGGTTGGACAGCGCGCGCTTGCGGGCGCCGATCTCGTCTTCGTCCTCGAAAGCGTCGGTCATGGCGGGGAGATAGTGCTTTAGCGGTTCGCCGTCATCCCGCGCCGCTTGCGCCGCCCGCCGCCGAACGGCCGCCAGCGCAGGAAGCCTCGGATCGCCGGACCGACGACCGGCACGCGCAGCATCGGGCGCACGGCGTGGGGCCGTGTCTTCAGGAAGCACAGGACCGCGCCGATCCAGAACACCGTGGTCGGCAGGCCGGGCGTGACGATGCCGACCGCGCCGGTGGCCAGCAAGGCGCCGCCCAGACCGTCCAGGGCCCAGCGCTCGGCGCGGGTCAGGGGGCGACGCGGCTTGCGACGGGGCTCGAGGCTCATGGGCGAACGCTACCGCGCCGTCGCGGCGGCCGGAAGCCTCAGAACGCCTCCGCCACGCCGCCGACGCGGCGGGCGGGACGGCGGTTCAGGCTGCGCCGGACCTTCGGGCCGAACTTGGTCGCCGCGGTCAGGCGCGCGACCATGCCGTGGTCGCCGGCGCGGGCGAACAGCCTGGCCGAGGCGGTCCAGAAGGCGGTGGTCACCGGATGCGGCAGGACGATCCCGGCCCCGACCCCGGCCAGCAGCAGGCTCCAGCCGGACAGGCGAATGGCGGTGGTCATGGCGGGCTCCTGCGGCTGATCTCGTGAGGCGACCTTCGCTGTCCGCTCCCGATAAATCCAATTGATCGTTCCTCTCGGCGCGATTGGATTTTCCTATGGAGAGGCGAGCCCCGCGCGAACACGGCCTTTTCCACGCCCGCGATTGCGGGTTAAGCCTCGCCCATGACGTCCACCACCATCCTGCCCGACGCCGTCGCCACCAACTGGGTCGATCGCCACGCGCCCGAACGCCTGCGGCCGTGGCTGAAGCTGGGACGGTTCGACCGGCCGGCGGGCATCTGGCTGTTGATGCTGCCCGGCTGGCAGGGCATCGCCCTGGCCGCCGCCGAGCAGGGCCGCTGGCCTAATCCGCTGCTGCTGCTGGCCGTGTTCGTCGGCGCGGCCCTGATGCGGGCGGCCGGCTGCGCCTTCAACGACATCGTCGACCGCGACTTCGACGCCCAGGTCGCCCGAACTGCGATGCGCCCGATCCCCGCCGGGCAGATCACCGTCAAGCAAGCCTGGATGTTCCTGGTCGGCTGCAGTCTGATCAGCTTCCTGATCCTGCTGTGCCTGGGCTGGGTGGCGATCGGGCTGGGCGTGCTGTCGCTGGGCCTGGTCGCGGCCTATCCGTTCATGAAGCGGATCACCTGGTGGCCGCAGGCCTGGCTGGGCCTGACCTTCAACTGGGGCGCCCTGCTGGGCTACGCCGCCGCCGTCGGCCACCTGTCGTGGTCGGCCGCCCTGCTCTACGCCTCGGGGATCTTCTGGACCCTGGGCTACGACACGATCTACGCCATCCAGGACATCGAGGACGACGCCCTGGCCGGGATCAAGTCGTCGACCCGGCGGCTGGGCGATCGCGTCCAAATCGGCGTGGCCGGCTTCTACCTGGCCTCGTTCGTGTTCGTGATGCTGGCCGGCTGGGTCGGCAACGTCGGGCCGCTGTTCCTGCCGCTGGCCGCCCTGTTCGCCCTGCACCTGTCGCGCCAGGCCGCCGCCGTCCGGATCGACGACGGCCCGGCGGCGCTGAAGCTGTTCAAGTCCAACGCCGTGGCCGGCCTGCTGGTCGTGGCGGGGCTGGTCGCGGGGCTGTGGAAGCCGGGCGTGCGGTTTTAGCTAGAACGGCCCCTGCTGGTAGATGCGCTGCATGCTGTTCTCCAGCTCGCCCAGCCGCTGGTCGTAGGCGCGGTTCAGGCACGCCTTGCTGGAACCGCACGCGCGTCGATTGCGCAACCATTCCTGCTGCCGGTCGATCAGCGCGCCGCGCCCGCCCATGGCCAGGGTGTGGCGGTTGATCCCGTACAGCACGTCCATCCGCACATCCTTGTCGTTCAGGGACCGCTCGGCGCAGATCGCCTTCTCGTCGGCCGTGCGGGCCTTGCGGCAATCGAAGCTAGCGGCGGTGGCGGGCGCTGCGCCAGCGGCGCAGACAGCGGTCAGAACGAGAGCGGGGATCAGGCGGCGCATCGGCAACTCCGGAGAATGTGACGTCGGGTCATCCTGTCAGCCCTAAGCTGAATGTGCGATGATCGTTCCATGGCCGTCGCAGCGCGCGTCAAACCCCAGGACCTGTTCACGCCCGACGAATGGACGCGGATTTCCGCGCGCTCGTCCTGGCGCGGGATCGTCCTGGTCGCCCACGCCTGGGCGGTGATCATCGCCGCCGGCGCGCTGTTCGTCCTGTTCCCCAACCCGCTGACCTATGTCCTGGCCGTGATGCTGATCGGCGCGCGGCAGCTGGGCCTAGCCATCCTGATGCACGAGGCCGCACACGGCGGGCTGCACCCGAACCTGAAGGTCAACGACTGGCTGGGCGAGTGGCTGTGCGCCGCCCCGACCGGCGCCTCGCTGGCCAAGTACCGCCCCTATCACCTGACCCACCACAAGTTCGCCCAGCAAGCCGAAGATCCCGACCTGATCCTGTCCGCCCCGTTCCCGACGACCCGCGCCTCGCTGCGTCGCAAGATCGTCCGCGACCTGACCGGCCAGACCTTCTTCAAGCAGCGCTTCGGACCGCTGCTGGGCAAGATGAAGGGCTCGAATTCCATCGGGCAGCCCAAGGGCGCCATCTTCGCCGGCGAGGTCGCCCGGCAGAAGCCGTTCCTGCTGTGGAACCTCGGCATCCTGGTGGCGCTGTCGGCCATGGGTCTGTGGTGGGCGTGGCTGGCGCTGTGGATCGTGCCGATGGCCACCTGGTTCCCGCTGGTCACCCGCCTGCGCAACATCGCCGAGCACGCCCTGGTGGCCAAGGACGAGCCCGACCCGTTCCGCCACGCCCGCACCACCCGCGCCAACTGGCTCGAGCGCGCCCTGATCGCGCCCTACCACGTCAACTTCCACGCCGAGCACCACCTGTTCATGCACACCCCGTGCTGGAACCTGCCGCTGGCTCACCGGCTGCTGGCGCAAAAGGGCCTGACGGGTGGGATGTTGACGGCGCCCGGCTATGTGGCGGTGCTGAAGGCGGCGTCCGCGCGGCCCGAGACCGTTCACGCCTGACGCGGCCGACCCGCCGTGCTCTAAGCGCCCGCATGATCGTCCAGACCCTGGAAGGCCGTCGGGCCTTCATCCGCGACAACACCCGCCTGCAACCGCCGCCGCACACGCCGGAACTGTCGCTGCACCTGGCCGACGAGATCACCCCGATCTGGACGCTGACCGAGGAGGCGCTGCAGGAGATCGGCCTCCCGCCGCCGTTCTGGGCCTTCGCCTGGGCGGGCGGCCAGGCTCTGGCGCGCTACATCCTCGACCACCCCGAGATCGTCGCCGGCAAGCGAGTGATCGACTTCGCCACCGGCTCGGGCCTGGTCGCCATCGCCGCCATGAAGGCCGGCGCGGCGAGCGTGCTGGCCGCCGACATCGACGTCTTCTGCGAGGCCGCGGTCGGGCTGAACGCCGAAGCCAACGGCGTCGTGGTCGGCTTCACCGAGGTCAATCTGCTGGACGCGCCGCCACCGCAGGCCGACGTGCTGCTGGCCGGCGACATCTGCTACGAGAAGCCCATGGCCGAGGCGGTGATGGATTGGCTGAGACAAGGCCGCGCCAGCGGCTCTAGCGTGCTGATCGGCGATCCGGGTCGCACCTATTTCCGCAAGGACGACCTGCTGAAGCTGGCCGAATACCAGGTCGAGACCACCCGCGAGCTCGAGGATTTCGCCGTCAAGCGCACCAGCGTCTGGACTCTGCCCTAGCGCCAAACTAGAACATTTCAAGAACATAGTTTACGGAGACCGCCATGCGCGAAGACGGCAAGATCGACTATATCGAATGGCCCGGCGGCGACCTGCCGGCCACCAAGAGCTTCTATTCCGCCGCCTTCGGCTGGAGCTTCGTCGACTACGGTCCCGACTATGCCGCCTTCGAGGGCCAGGGCGCCGACGGCGGCTTCACCAAGCCGCAGGAGGGCGCGACCGACCGGCCGCTGGTCATCCTCTACGCCCACGACCTGGAAGCCATGCTGGACAAGGTGACGAAGGCCGGCGGCGTGATCACCGCCCCGATCTTCAGCTTCCCGGGCGGCCGACGGTTCCACTTCACCGACCCGTCCGGCAACGAGCTGGGCGTGTGGAGCGCGACGGGGGTCGAGTAGCCTTCCTTCTCCCGAAGGGCGGAGGGGGGCCCCGTCAAACCGTCACATACCCTCGCTAATGTCCGCCTCCTGACGATCGAACCCGACGGGGCGGGACATGGGCGAGAAGAGCTGCGGCGATTGCGGCCTGTGCTGCAAGCTGATGGGCGTGGAGGCGCTGGCCAAGCCGCCCCACGCCTGGTGCGGTCATTTCCGCAAGGGCGCGGGCTGCGCCATCTACGTTGACCGCCCCCGAGCCTGCGCCGACTTCGCCTGCTACTGGCTGAAGAGCGAGGGCCTGGGCGAGGACTGGCGGCCCGACCGGGCGCGGTTCGTCCTGCACCGCGAGGACCAGGGCCGCCGCATGGTGGTCGAGGTCGATCCGGCCAGCCCCGACGCCTGGCGCAAGGCGCCCTATCACGCCACCCTGCGCGCCTGGGCCGCGCGCGGCGCCGTCGACGGCCTGACCCTGAACGTGCTGGTCGGCCAGCGCGCCTTCGAGGTCCGCGCCGACCGTGACATCGACCTCGGTTTGGTGCGGGGGGCCGCATGATGAGCGAGACCGTGCTCGAACTCCCGCCCGCTCCTGCCCCCGGCAAGGCCTGCGGCTCCTGCGGCCTGTGCTGCAAGGTGCTGGCGATCGAGGCCTTGGACAAGGCCGACGGCGTCTGGTGCTCGCACTTCAAGAAGGGCGGCGGCTGCGGTTTCTACGAACACCGGCCGGCCGCCTGCCGGGGCTTCCACTGCCTGTGGCTGACGTCCGAGAAGCTCGGCGACGACTGGCGGCCCGACAAGGCCGGCTTCGTGATGTACTCGGACCGCGACGGCAAGCGGCTGAACTTGGTCGTCGACCCCGGCAAGCCAGCCGCCTGGCGCCGCGAGCCCTACTATTCATACATCAAGGCGATGTCGCGCCGGTCGTTCGACGGCTACGAGCTGGTGGTCTGCGTCGGCGACCGCCGCATCGTGGTGTTCCCCAGCGAGGAGATCGACCTGGGCGCCCTGTCGCCCGACCGCAAGCTGGTCAGCGGCTATGTCGAACAGGACGGGGCGCTGACGCCGTTCGCCATGGTGCTGGCGGATGTAGAGTGATCTCCCTTCTCCCCTTGCGGGAGAAGGTGGCGGCGCAGCCGACGGATGAGGGGCCGATAGCCCTATCGGCTTGGCGCCCGGCGTCACCGCCTCAGCAGCGTCCCCGTCCATCAACCCCTCACCCGACCCGCTGCGCGGGCCACCCTCTCCCGCAAGGGGAGAGGGGTCAGAAGCGAGGATGAAAATCCCGCGGCGACCACCCGAAATCCCTGACCGCCTCCGCTGAATCGAACGTCAGGTCCTGGCCCATCCGCGTCCCCATGGCCGTGGTCGCGCCGGGATAGAACGGCTTGGCCAGGCGCATGATCAGGGCGAACAGCCAGGCCGGCATCGGCAGGCTGCGCGGCCGCTTGCCCAGGCCTTCGAAGATCCGATCGACCATCACGCGATAGGTCACCGTTTCGCCGCCCACCAGGTCGTAGGCCCGGTTCTTCGTGGCCGGCGCGTGAGCCGCGGCCAGGGCGCCGGCGGCGAGGTCGGCGGCGTGGACCGGCTGGCGCAGGCCCTCGCCTCGCCCCGACAGCGGCATGACGTGGAAGCGCTGCACCAGGCGGGCGATGCGGCTGACATTGCCGTCATGGCCCTCGTCATAGATCAGGGTCGGCCGCAGGAGGGTCCAGGCGACGCCGTGCTCGACGCACCAGGTCTCGACCGCCTTTTCCGCCCCCGCCAGCTCCAGCGCCACCGACCGCTCGCCAGCGTCCGGAGAGTCGGCCTTGGTGAAGCGGCTGGTCGAGGAAAAGGCGATCAGCCGGACCATGCCCCGGGCCTTCAGGGCCGGCAGGGCGGCGGGCAGCAGCCAGATCGGCGACAGCGAGAACACCGTGGCCACGGCCGGCAGGTGGTCGGCCAGATGCGGGTCCTTGAGGTCGCCGTCCAGCCAGCAGGCCTCGCCCGCCGGCGGCCGGCGGCTGATGGCGAACGGGTCGAGGTCCTCGGCCTTCAGCCGCTCCAGCAGGTGGCGGCCGATCAGGCTGGTGGCGCCCAGCACCAGGACGGGAGTCTTCAGGGTGTTGTCGGAGTCCATCCTGCTCATATAGTCCCGCTGCGAAGCTCTTGCCCATGGCGCCCGCCGATGACCTACGAAGACGTCCGCGCCTTCGCCTTTCGCCTGCCCGGCGTCGAGGACGGGACCGCCTATGGCCGCCCCTGCCTGAAGGCGCACGGCAAGTTCCTGACCCGCCTGTTCGAGGACGGCGAAAGCTTGGTCTGTCCCGGCGTGCCGTTCGACGAGCGCGAGATGCTGGTCGAGGCCGAGCCGGAGACCTTCCACTTCACCGACCACTTCAAGAACTATCCCTATGTCCTGGTCCGCCTGCCCCGCGCCCATGCCGGCACGGTCGAGCGGCTCATTACCCGCCAGTGGCGGGCCACGGCGCCGAAGAAGGTGCTGAGAGCCTGGGACGAGACCCATCCGACGGAGACCCCATGAAAGCTTGGCGCATCCTGATCGCCGCCATCGCGTGCCTCGGCCCCGTCCTGCAGTACGGCCTGATGGTCTATGACGAGACGCTGGTCTCGGCGGCCGTGAAGTCGGTCGAGTTCTTCAGCTACTTCACCGTGCTGTCGAACATGCTGGCCGCCGCCGCCCTGACCGCGCCCCTGGTCGCGCCGGCCAGTCGTTTCGCGATCTGGGCCGAGCAGAGCGGCCCCCGCGCCGCGATCGCCACCTATCTGACCATCACCGCGGTGGTCTACCACCTGCTGCTGGAAGGCCTGTGGAAGCTGGAAGGCCTGCGGGTGGTGTCCAACACCATCCTGCACACGATCACGCCGATCGCCTTCCTGATCGACCTGGCCCTGCGCGGCGGCCAGGGCGAGGCGCGGTGGATCGCGGCGGCCAAGGCCATGGCCTTCCCGGCCCTGTTCGGCGCCTGGACCCTGGTGCACGGCGCGCTGTCGGGCTTCTATCCGTACCCGTTCATGAACGTCACCAAGCGCGGCTATCCGGCCGTGGTGCTGACCATGATCGAGATGAGTCTGGCCTTCGCGGCTGTCGCGTTGGTCTTCGTCGCCCTCTCGCGCGTTCGGGCCAAGGTGGCGCTGGTTCGCCCAGCGCCTATATCGGCCTGACCGCTTTCTCGGAGTCGCCCATGTCCAAGCTCGTTCCCGCCGTCCGTTCGGGCGACGTCCTGATGCCCGCCCTGGGCTTCGGCACCTGGCAGCTGGACAACGGGACCGCCGTCCCCCTGGTCGAGAAGGCCCTGGAGGTCGGCTACCGCCATATCGACACCGCCCAGATCTATCGCAACGAGCGCGACGTCGGGGCGGCGATCCGGAACAGCGGGATCAAGCGCGACGAGATCTTCCTGACCACCAAGGTCTGGATCGACCATTTCGCGGACGGGGACCTGCAGCGCTCGGCCGAGAAGAGCCTGGAAAAGCTGGGCGTCGACCATGTCGACCTGCTGCTGCTCCACTGGCCCAAGCCCGACGTGCCGCTGGCCCAGACCCTGAAGGCCCTGAACGAGGTGCGTTCGCGCGGCCTGACCCGCGCCATCGGCCTGTCGAACTTCCCCTCGGCGCTGCTGGAAGAGACCGCCCAACTGTCGGAGGCCCCGATCGCCACCGACCAGGTCGAGTACCATCCCTACCTGTCGCTGAAGACCCTGATCGCCAAGGCCCACGCCTTGGGAACCTCGATCACCGCCTGGTCGCCCCTGGCCCAGGGCAAGGTCGCCCAGGACCCGACCCTGATCGAGATCGGCCGCGCCCACGGCAAGACCCCCGGCCAGGTCACTCTGCGCTGGCTGGTCCAGCAGGGCGTCATCGCCATCCCGCGCACCAGCAACCCGGCCCGGATCGCGGAGAACTTCGACATCCTCGACTTCAGCCTGACGGACGAGGAGATGACCCGCATCCACGGCCTGGCGCGGCCGGACGGGCGGCTGGGGGACTGGCTGGACAAGGCGTACGCCTGGGATGAGGCGTAAGGGGACGGGGCGCTAGGTCAGCAACGAGTGGGTTGCGGATATTGGCAGGCGGCGGCCAGGTCATCTGTTAGGCTCGGGCCTTACGGTAGCGAGCGGCGACTATGCCAATAGCAGTCTTATTGGTCGACGACCTGGGCCCGCACCGAGCAAGGTGTCTTAGCGTTCTCTCAAAGCGCTTCTCGTTGAGCCTCCTCGAGGTGCGAAGATCAATCGAGCACGGCCAGCCCGTGGTGACGCGCAATCTGTTTGATCGGCAGACCCCGCCGTTTGCGGAGATCTTTGCGGAAGCGCTGGCGGAGATGGAGGCGCTTGAGTGCCGATACAGAGCCTTCGAAGTTTCTGAAGGACAAGTCTGGACCTCACTGGAAGGCTACTATCAGCTCACCCCTGAGCGGCTACGAAACATGATTGGTGCGCGCCGAATCTCCCTGGAGCATCAACGCCAGCTGGGTGAACTCGAAGATCGAGATCCGACCTGATCCGGTCAATGGAGTGGCCGGAAGCCGGTCCGCTCGAAGTCAGCAACGGGTGGGAAGGGGACCTTGCGCCCGTTAGCTTCGCTGGATCAACGGCTCGACGACCGTCGTCGCGTTCCTTCAACACGACGCGATCCCGGCGCGCGTAAAGTGGCGCTCGATGAACCAGACGCTCGGATTGAGCTGACGGCGATCATTCAGCTCAAGCGCGGCCGTTGTCCGGTTGGCCAGGTCCGTGGTGGTGAAGTGGGCGTTGGGAACGGCCGCTCAGGGTGGGGAGCGGTCCAAGTCGGGTCAGACCGTATCGGCCCAAAACCCCAGCCTTGGCCCGAACCTCGCGCGCACCGTCGCTAGGCCGCCGTTAGCCTTCAGCATCTCTAGAAAGCCTACGCAGACGAGATTTGTGACGTGTTCGTCGCCATCCAAGGCATCTTCCAATGCCGCTAGGATCGCGTTCAACGATCCCTGCCCTTCGGCGGAATTTGCGAGGCCGGCCACGTAAGACGCCACGTCACCGAGATACGGGTACTCAAGAAGCTCACCGGCGTCATCGCGGTTCTCTTCAACCGTGGCTTTCAACGCGCCATCGGCTTGAATGAGCGCTTCGAAGAGCCGGTGCTCTGATCGGTGGAGATCGGACATGAGATCAAGTTAGGCCATGGCGGTGAGGTCCGACTAGGGTCGCAAGCCGACCTCCCGGGTCGGGTGCGATCCTTACATCTCTTGGAGGCTGCAGCGTGCAGGGCTGATCAGGTCAGTCAAGGACGACGCTTCGCGTCGCCGCGCGCGGCCGCCGGAGGCGGTCCTTGAGTGACCTGATCAGCCCTGCGATCGTCTCGCCGTGAGATGTAAGGAGGGCTCCTTCTCCCCGCACAATTCCCTCTCCCCTTGCGGGAGAGGGTGGCCCGCGAAGCGGGTCGGGTGAGGGGTTGATGGACGGAGACGCTGCTGAAGCGGTGGATGCTGGGCGCCAGGCCGACAGGACTATCGACCCCTCATCCGTCGCCTCCGGCGACACCTTCTCCCGCAAGGGGAGAAGGAAGTACGGGGATTGGGCGCGCTGTATCCCCGGCGTTCGTGAGATCGAACCCAGCGAAATCAAAGACTTCCAACTTTTACGCGCTCCTGAATGATCCGCGTTCAAAACCACCCCACAATCATCGCTGTCCCCGTCGCAAGGGGAGGGCGCTTGGATCCGGCCCGAAGCGGCGATGGGGATAGGCTGAGCGGGGTCGCCGTTAGGTCCCCGGCTGGCTCGTCAGGNGCACAATCATCGCTGTCCCCGTCGCAAGGGGAGGGCGCTTGGATCCGGCCCGAAGCGGCGATGGGGATAGGCTGAGCGGGGTCGCCGTTAGGTCCCCGGCTGGCTCGTCAGGCCACGTGGCTTACTCTTTAGGAGCGCACGTGGGTGACGGACTTGTCGGGACAAGGCCGAGCGGCGAAACGACAGGGCGGTGATCGTACAAGCCGCCTATCGTGGATCGCCGAGCTGGAGACGGAGTAGCCGATCCAGTTGGTCCACGCCCGTCCGGGGGTAGCGGAGGCCCGAGCAGACAACGCTCACGCCCGCCGTCCTCACGGCAGAGAACAGCCTGGCGGAGCGGTAAGCGAGCCGAAACACACAAACACCCACGGTCATCCGGGTTCGCCCGGCCGCTCCGTCGCCTCCCCACACACCTTCAGCGGCAAGCCGCGTGAAGCGGCGAAGCCATGGTCGCGGTTGACCCAACCCCAGGCAAACTCCCTCCGCTTTCAGACGAAAGCCGTTTCATCCGGCCCTGAAAGCGCCTAGGTAAGCCTCAACCTGAGCATAACTTACCAGGGACCAGGAAGATGGACGACGCGGGCGCGAGCCTCCAGGCGACGATGGCGGGGATGGGCCGGACGGCCCGCGAGGGCGCGCGCGCTCTGCGCCTGGCCACGCCAGAGCAGCGCACCGCCGCCATCCGGGCCATGGCCGCCGCGATCCGCGAGGACGCCGCCGCGATCCTGGCCGCCAACGCCAAGGACCTGGCCCGCGCCGGCGCCAACGGCCTGACCGCGCCGATGCAGGAGCGCCTGCTGCTGGACGAGGCGCGCCTGGAGGGCGTCGCCGCCGGCGTCGAGGCCGTGGCCGCCATTGCCGACCCGATCGGCGTGGCCACCGCGCGCTGGACCCGGCCCAACGGTCTGGACATCAGCCGCGTCCGCACCCCGATCGGCGTGATCGCCATGATCTATGAGAGCCGCCCGAACGTGACCGCCGACGCGGCGGCGCTGTGCGTGCGCTCGGGCAATGCGGTGATCCTGCGCGGCGGCTCGGAGTGCATCCACTCCAACCTCGCCATCCACGCGGCGATCGAGCGCGGCCTCAAGAGCGCCGGCCTGCCCGCCGCCGCCGTCCAGGCGGTGAAGACGTCCGACCGCGCCGCCGTCGGCGCGATCCTCTCGGGCCTCGACAAGGCCATCGACCTGATCATCCCGCGCGGCGGCAAGAGCCTGGTCGCCCGCGTCCAGGCCGAGGCCCGCGCCCCGGTGCTGGGCCACCTCGAGGGCCTGAACCACGTGTTCGTCCACGCGGCCGCCGATCCGAAGAAAGCCGTGGACATCGTCGTCAACGCCAAGCTGCGCCGGGTGTCGGTCTGTGGCGCGGCAGAGACCCTGCTGGTCGACAAGGCCGCCGCCGAGCGCCTGCTGCCGCCGATCGCCGACGCCCTGATCAAGGCCGGCTGCGAGCTGCGCGGCGACGCGACGGCCCGGGCCATCGAGCCGACCATGAGGAAGGCGACGGCGCAGGACTGGACCACCGAATATCTGGCCCCGATCCTGGCCGTGGCCGTGGTCGACGGCGTGGCCGGCGCGGCGGCGCACATCGCCGCCTACGGCTCGGGCCACACCGACGCCATCGTCACCGAGGACGCGGCCGCCGCCGACGCCTTCGTGAGCGAGGTCGACAGCGCCATCGTGCTGGTCAACGCCTCGACCCAGTTCGCCGACGGCGGCGAGTTCGGCTTCGGGGCCGAGATCGGCATCGCCACAGACAAGCTTCATGCCCGCGGCCCGGTCGGGGCCGAGCAACTGACGACGTTCAAATATGTGGTTCGCGGGACCGGCCAGACTCGTCCCTGAGGCCGGTCGGCCCAACGCCCAGCGCCTCGGGTTCCACCTGGAGCCCGGGATGCGCGTCGGCCTGTTCGGCGGCAGCTTCAACCCGGCGCACGAGGGCCACGCCCACGTCGCCGAGACGGCCATGCGCCGGCTGGAGCTGGACCGCGTCCTCTGGCTGGTGTCGCCGCAGAACCCGCTGAAGTCCGCCCACGAGACCCGCCCGCTGGCCGAGCGCCTGGCCGAGGCCCGTCGCTGGGCGCGCGGCTCGGGGATGATCGTCTCCGACGCCGAGACCCGCCTGGGCTCGCAATATACGATCGACACCCTGCGGGTGCTGCGGGCGCGTTTTCCGGGCGTGAAGTTCGTCTGGGTGATGGGCGCCGACAGCCTGGCCACCTTCCACCGCTGGCGCGGCTGGACCCAGATCATGCGCGAGGTCCCGGTGGCGGTGATCTCGCGGCCGTGGGCGGCGCTGAAGGCCCGCACCTCGCCCGCCGCCCGCCGTTTCGCCTTCGCCCGCTGGCCCGCCAGCGCCGCCGCCAAGCTGCCGGACGCCACCGCGCCGGCCTGGGTCTATCTGACCGGACCGCTGAATTTCGCGTCCTCCACCGCCATGCGATCGAGGCAAAAAGGCTAAAAGCCAAGCTTTTCAGCGTTGCCCGAACGCCTCAAGCGCTCGGTCGAATCGACGCGCCGGCGCCCTTTCTGGCGCGCCCCCTCACCTTTTCCTCAATTCCATGCTATGGAGGTTATCCACAGCGACCCCATAAGGAGCATGACGCTGCGTAGCGACATCGCGCACAGTGCGCACGAGGGACCGGCCGGCGCCGAGTCCTCGATTGAAACGCCGGGCCTGAGTCCGGCCCTCGACATCAAGGCGCTGGAGCGCCTTATCCTGACCCGCCTGGACGACGACAAGGCGCAGGACATCGTCCACATCGACCTGACGGACAAGAGCTCGGTCGCCGACAGCCTAATCGTGGCGTCCGGCCGTTCGCACCGTCACGTCGGCGCTTTGGCCGATCACCTGCTGCGGGCGCTGAAGGAAAACGGCTACGGCAAGGCGCGGGTCGAAGGCCTGCCGCACTGCGACTGGGTGCTGATCGACGCCGGCGACGTCGTCATCCACCTGTTCCGCCCCGAGGTGCGCAGCTTCTACAACATCGAGAAGATCTGGGCGGTCGACGCCCCGCACCGCACCGCGGCGAACTGATCTCTCGTGCTCGGCCGCCGTCCTGAAAGGGTCGGCGGCCTTGAGCGCTTTTGAGACCTGGCGCGTGGCGGGCGCCAAAACCGCTCACACTTTCGGCTGCCACGCTTGCCCATGAAAATCACCGTCCTCACCGTTGGGAAGCTGGGCCGCATGGTCGAGGCGCAGCTGGCGCTCGACTACGCGTCCCGCGCCACCGCCTCGGGCCGCGCCCTGGCGCTCGGGCCGGTCGAGATCCTGGAGGTCGAGGCCCGCAAGCCCGGCAAGGCCGCCGAGGCCGAGGTGCTCCGCCCGCACCTGGAGGGCGCCCACGTCATCGCCTGCGACGAGCACGGCAAGGTCCACAAGAGCCGCGTCTTCGCCGATCATCTCGCCAAGCTGCGCGACGACGGGACGCGACGAGTCGTCTTCCTGATCGGCGGGGCCGACGGCCTGGATCCTTCAATCCTGTCCACTGCCAACGAGAGCATGGCCTTCGGGCCGCAGACCTGGCCGCACGCCCTGGCCCGGGCGATGCTGGCCGAACAGATCTATCGCGCCGCCACCATCCTCTCGGGCTCGCCCTACCACCGCGACTAGGGCAATAAGGTCGCGATGCTTCGCCGCCCCCTGGTCATTGGCCTTCTCGTCGCCGCCCTCGCCGTTCCCACGGCCGTGGTCGGCTGGCAGCGCGCCGATCGGGCGATCGAAGCCCAGCGCGCGAGGGACCGCCAGACCGCCGCCGACACCCGCCGCGAGATCCAGGACCTGCGGGCCGAGCTGGACCGCCTGGACCATGCCCGCATCTCCGCCGGGACGGACGTCGGCGCCAAGCGCGCCCGGCTGGAGGCCCTGAACGCCCGCGAGCGCTCGATCCTGGCCGAGCTGGGCCGCAACCGGCAGCGGCTGTCGCTGCTGCTGTCGGCCCTGCAGCTGTTCCGCCGCGATCCGCCGCCGGCCCTGCTGGTCTCGCCCGCCAACGCCCGCGACGCGGTGCGGGCGGCGATCCTGATCCGCGCCATGACCCCGGAGCTGCAACATCGCGCCGACGCCTATGCTCGCCAAGCCACGGCCGTCGGAACCCTGCGCCGCGAGGCCGCCGCCGCCTCGGCCGAGCTGTTCACCGCCGAGAGCGTGGTCGCCGACCGCAAGGGCGAGATCGAGCGGCTGATCATCGAGAAGACCCAGCTGGAACGCGCCTACGCCCAGGAAGCCCTGACCCAGGATAACGAACTGCGCACCCTGGGCGCCCTGACCGACGGCCTGAACACGCACGGGGATGGCCGGGTCGAGCCGACCGGCCCTCTCACCCTCCGCGCGCCGGCGGTCGGGGCCATCGTCCGCCGCTTCGGCCAGGAGATGCCGGCCGGCGGCCGGTCGCCCGGCCTGACCCTGCGCACCGGCAAGGGCCTCACGGTCAACGCCCCCGCCGCCGGAATCGTCGAATATGCCGGCGCGCTGAACGGCTGGGGCGCGGTGCTCATCCTGCGGTCACAAGGCGCCTATCACGTGGTCCTGGCCGGCCTGGATCAGATCACCGCCTCACCCGGACAATCTGTCGCGGCCGGCGCCCCCATCGGGAAGATGCCGGATCATGTATCTTCTGATCCGGAACTCTATCTCGAGGTCCGTGAGAACGGCGCGCCGGCGGACCCGGAACGCTGGCTCAAACAGGAGTCGCGGTAGACGACTTTTTCGGTAATGGTGGCCGTAATTATACCAACGGCTACTGCTAGAGCCTGTCGGGTTCTGATGTTTCCATCTGAACCCGATCAACAGGCTCTAGATCCAAAGTTGGAGCGCGTTCAACGCGCTCTGGGGTTGGACGGGGCTAAACAATCGAAAGCGGCGCCACGCGCCGCCAGGGAGCCTTCTGGGCCTTAATGCGCAAGTATCTGCTCATCGGAGTTTCGGCCTTCGTCCTCGGCGCGGGGGCCATGGCCTATGTCAGTCCCATCGCCCAGGCGAACAACGCCCCCAAGACCAAGACCTACAAGATGCTGGAGCTCTTCGGCGACGTGCTGGGCACGGTCGAGGACCAGTACGTCACCGAGGTCGACGACAAGAAGCTGATCGAGGCGGCGCTGGACGGCATGCTGACCAGCCTCGACCCGCACTCGGGCTACCTGTCGCCCGACAGCTACGAGGACATGCAGGACACCACCCGCGGTGAATATGGCGGCCTCGGCATCGAGGTCACCAGCGAGGACGGCGTGGTCAAGGTGATCTCGCCGATGGACGGCACCCCGGCCTCGCGCGCGGGCATCCAGGCCGGCGACTACATCACCGCCGTCAACGGCCAGAGCGTCCTGGGCCTGACCGTCACCGAAGCCGTCAAGCAGATGCGCGGCGTGGCCGGCGAAGCGGTCACCCTGACCATCGCCCGCGACAAGACCGATCCGTTCGACGTGAAACTGGTCCGCGAAGTCATCAAGCCCAAGGCCGCCATCGCCAAGATGGAAGGCGACTACGGCTATGTCCGCCTGCCCGGTTTCAACGAGAAGGCCACCGACGCCCTGGTCAGCTCGATCAACGAGCTGAAGACCAAGAACCCGCAGATGAAGGGCCTGATCCTCGACCTGCGCAACAATCCCGGCGGCCTGCTGGACCAGGCGGTCGGCGTGGCCGACGTGTTCCTGGACGGCGGCGAGGTGGTCAGCCAGCGCGGCCGCGACCCGCGCAACATCCAGCGCTACAACGCCCGCCCCGGCGACCTGCTGAACGGCATGAAGTTGGTCGTGCTGATCAACCAGGGCTCGGCCTCGGCGGCGGAAATCGTCGCCGGCGCGCTGCAGGATCGCCATCGCGCCGAACTGGTCGGCCTGACCAGCTTCGGCAAGGGTTCGGTCCAGACCGTGATCCCGCTGCGCGGCGGGGCCGACGGCGCTCTGAAGCTGACCACGGCCCGCTACTTCACGCCGTCGGGCCGCTCGATCCAGAAGACCGGCATCGCCCCGGACCTCGAGGTCGCCCAGACCCGCGACCAGGCCCAGGACATCGCTAACCGCGTCTGGTTCAGCGAAGCCAGCTTCAAGAACGCGCTGAATGCCGACGAGGGCAAGACCCGCCTGGGCGTCCACACCCCGGCCGAGGCGCCGCCGACCGGTTTCGACGACAAGAAGGACGACTTCCAGCTGCAGCGGGCCATCGCCGTGCTGAAGGCCGGTTCGGTCGCCGCCACGCCGAAGCTGCCCAAGCCCGCCGCCAAGATCGCCGAGGTCACCGCCAAGGCGGCCGCGGCGGCCAACAAGACGCCGGTCACCGAGACCAAGTAGGGCGTCTCGCCTGACTGAAGATCAGCGCCGCTCCGGGAAACCGGGGCGGCGTTTTTCATGTCCGCAATTCTGTCCTGGCCGGCGGCGGCTTCACCGCTATGGTCCCCGAACACCGTTCCGGGAGAGCGCATGTCCCTGTCCATTCTCGCCGCCCTCGCCCTGGCCGCGACCGCCCCCAAACCGTTGCTACCCGGGATCGTCGACACCCCGGCCACCGAGGTCCGCCCCGCCTTCAGCCCCGACGGGCGCTGCATCCTGTGGGGGTCGATCACCACCCAGGGCGACTGGAAGATCCTGCAGACGTGTCGGGAAAGTGAAGGATGGTCCAAGCCCGCGCCGGTAGCGTTCGACACGCCCGCCAACGAGTTCGACCCCGCCTTCTCACCGGACGGCCGCACCGTCTACTTCTTCTCCAACCGGCCCGGCGGCGCGGGCGGCGACGACCTGTGGGCGGTCGAACGGGATCCCGGAACCCTGGCCTTCGGGACGCCACGAAATCTCGGTCCGCGCTTCAACACCGCCGGCGACGAGTGGGCGCCGAGTCCCACCAACGACGGCAAGCTGATCTTCTCCTCGAACGGCCACGGCGGGGCTGGCGGCCAGGACCTGTTCGAGGGCGACCTGGCCGGAGACGCGCCGGTCCGCAACCTCGGCCCCGGCGTCAACGGCCCCAAGGACGACTTCGACGCCGCCCTGCTGGCTGGCGGGAAAAGTCTGGTCTTCGCCTCGGGCGACCTGAAGGCCGAGACCGGCGTGCTGCTGCACGTCGCCCGGCGCGGCGCCGACGGGAGGTTCACGGGCCGGCGGGCCCTGGCCGCGCCGGTCAACTGCTCGGCCGAGATCAACAACGGGCCGGCGATCGATCCGCGCCGGCCCGAAGTCTTCTTCTACTCAGCCTATTGCCCGGCCCTGGGCCTGGGTCGGATGGACATCTTCGAGGTCCCCGTTCCCAGCCGCTGAGGCCAGCGCCAGGCCGTACTCGACGAAGGCCGTCTCGCGGGTCCAGCCAAGCCCTTCGTAGAGCGCCTGGGCCGATCGGTTCTCGACCCCGGTGACCAGCGACAGCCCGGCCGCGCCGACCCGGCGGGCGTGGGCGACCGCCGCCTCGACCAGGGCCCGTCCCGCGCCGGTCCGTCGGTGGTCGGCCTCCACATAGAGGTCGTTCAGGACGAAGGTCCGCGAGGTCCCGATCGACGAGAAGCCGGGATAGAGTTGGACGAAACCGATCGCCGTCTCCCCCTCGACGGCCAGGAACACCACCGACTCGCCGTTCCGCAGACGCTCGCCCAGGAAGCGGCGGGCGCGCTCGAGGTCGGACGGCTTGCCGTAGAACTGGCGATAGCGGTCGAACAGCGGCGCGACCAAGTCGAGGTCGGCCGGCAGGGCGCGATGCACGATCATCCGGCCACCTTGCTGTAGCGCATGATCCAGTTGGTCTCCCAGGTCGCCCCGCCGTCCGGCGAAAAGGCCTGCTCCCATTGGGCCTCCATCGGCGACAGCGAGCGGAACTGGCCGCGCACCTTGATCGGCCGTCCCTCGAAGCTATCGTCGGACAGGAAGGTCCCCACGCCGCCCACGAACCGTCCGATGCCGGGCGTGTCGATCGTGTGCGGATTGGCGGCGCTCAGATACCAGTCGGCCCAGGTGTCGGTCCTGGCGTCATAAGCCCGCAGGCCGAGGCCAGCGGTGGGCCCGGTCTCGCGGCGGGCCAGGCTCTCGTTGAGGTTCACGACGCCGCCCAGGAGGCTCTGGCATCTTGTCATCCCGCTGAACTCTTCCCAGTCGGCGTCCCCCGCCAGCCGCTTGCGCAGCCGGCGGTGACGAACAGTCCACGCGCCGAGGAAGAAGTCGAAATCGTGGATCGAGCCGCGCGCGCTCGACGGCGGCGTCTCGGCCGCGAAGGCTTCGCGGGCGGCGATCAGGGCCGGTGTGGTCAAGGCGAGACCCAGCAGGTCCCGCCGACAGAGGTCCAGGCTCATGCTCAATCGGCCTTCTGGAAGTCGGTGTACCAGTTGACCTCCCAGGTCTTGCCGCCGTCGGGCGAGAAGGCCTGCTCCCAGTGGGCCGTGGTCGCGGTGATGCCCGACCAGGTGAACCGCATCTTGATCGGCTTTCCGCGCAGGGTGTCGTCGGCGTAGAAGGTCCCGACGCCGTTGACGAACTTGCCCTTGACCGGAACGTCGATCACGCCCGGCCGGCGGGCGTCCAACCACCAGATCGCCCACTCGCCCGTCGCCGGGTCATAGGCTCGCGTGGTGAAGCCCCAATAGTCGCCGTCCGGCAGGCGCAGCAGATTGTCGTCGGCGTTGCCCTGGCCGTTCAGCGTCTTCCACCAGACCTGCTCGCCGGTGAACGTCTCCCAGCGGGTGTCGCCCACCAGGCGCTCCTTCAGGCGACGGTGCGTGGCGGTCCACTTGCCGACCCGCAGGTCGAAGGCGTGCAGGCCGGAGAGGTCCTGGCCGGCCTTGAGCTTGACGTTGTCCTGGTCGGCCCGGGCCGGCGCGGCCAGCGCCACGGCGGCCAGCAGGCCCATTACGATCGATCGCTTCATGAGGTTCCTCCTCTGCCGCCACGGTTCTGCGACCGCCGGGCAATGCGGACGAGAGCCAATCCCGGCGAACCTCGGGGCGCCATTGGGGCGTGACTTGAGCTGGCGCGCGCCCGCGCGCACAAAGGCGGCGATGAGCGTCGTGCTGGAACTCGCGCTGCAACTGCCGCCCGCCGGATCGCGCGACGTGCGCCAGCGGCTGCACGCCCAGCTGAAGGCGGCGATCCTGGACGGTCGCCTGGCCGCCGGCGTCCAGCTGCCCGCCAGCCGGGCCCTGGCCGAGCAGCTGGGCGTCTCGCGCAACACCGCCATGGCGGTCTACGACCTGCTGCTGAGCGAGGGCCACATCGTCTCGCGGCCCGGCGCGGGGACCTTCGTGGCTGGCGCGGCGCCGAAGCCGTCTCCGGAACCTTGCGCGAGCCCGCGGGCGGAGGCGCTGTTCAACCTGCGCCCCGGGCGGCCCGACACCGCCAGCTTTCCGTTCGACATCTGGGGGCGGCTCACGGGCCGCGCGCTGCGCCGCTTCAGCCGCACGACGACGAACTACCGCGAGCCCGCCGGCCATCCCGCGCTGCGCGAGGCCATAGCCGGCCACCTGTCCTTCGCCCGCGCCCTGGCCTGTACGCCCGAGGACATCGTCGTCACGGTCGGCGCCCAGCAGGCCTTCGACCTGGTCGCCCGCACCCTGGTCGCGGCCGGCCGGACCGTGGTGGTCGAGGATCCCGGCTATCCCGCCGCGCGCGAGGCCTTCGCGGCCGCCGGGGCCAGGGTGGTCGCCGTCCCGGTCGACCGCGAGGGCCTGGTCGTCGAGGCCCTGCCGGAAGGCTCGGCCCTGGTTTGCGTCACCCCCTCGCAGCAGTACCCGCTGGGCGCCCCGCTCTCGCCGGCTCGTCGCGAGGCGCTGCTGGCCTATGCCGCGCGAAACGAGACCCTGATCGTCGAGGACGACTATGGCGGCGAGTTCCGCTTCGAGGGTCCGCCGCAGCCGACCCTGCGCGCCCAGGATCGTGACGGCCGGGTGGTCTATGTCGGCACCTTCTCCCAGAGCCTGCTGCCGGCCCTGCGCATCGGCTTCGTCGTCGCGCCGGAACGGGCCCGCGCCACCCTGACAGCGGCCCGCGAGCGCAGCGACTGGCACGGTCCGGCCATCGAGCACGCCACCCTGGCCGCCTTTATCGCCGAGGGTCACCTGGCCCGTCACGTGCGCAAGATGCGGCGGATCTACGCCGAGCGCCGGGTCGTGCTGCTGGCCGCCCTGACCGCGCACGCCGAAGACCTGCTGGAGCCCATCCCCGCCCTGGCCGGCCTGCACATCACGGCCTTGCTGCGGCCGCCGATCGACGCACGCGGCGTGGTCCAGCGGGCCTCGGCCCTGGGAGTGGCGGTCGATGGTCTGGACGTCTACGCCGCCGGGGCGGCCTCGCCGCCGGGCCTGGTCCTGGGCTTCGGCCAGGTCGAGGCCATGCGGATCGACGAGGCGATCCGCCGTCTGGCCCAGGCGGTGCGCGAGCAGGCCTGACCGCGTCGCCGCGCCGCACCGCCACGCGGCGCGCGACACGTCTTGTTAACCATATGTTCGGCCCTGATCCGCTAGCCTCGCGGTCATGGCCGTCACCTTCTCGCGCAAGCCCGCCTACGCCGCCGCCGCGCCCGCTTCGGGCGGGTCGGGCGAGCTGCGCGCCAAGCTGATGGCGGCGGTGGCCAATCCCTATATCAGCGCCAGCGGCGCGGCCTGCCTGTTCCTGGCTTCGCTGGCGACGCTCGTCTTGATCACCAGCGACCCGCACGCCGGCTCGCCGGTGATTCGCCTGCCGCTGACCAAGATCGGCGCCACCAAGAACATCCCCGACGGCTGGCGCGAGGCGCTGGGCGCCGAGAGCGCGCACGAGGCCAGCCTGGTCCCGGGGCAGCTGGACCTGTCGAGCCATCCGTTCGCCCCCTCGACCACCGGCATTGGAGGCGAGACGCCGCCGATGGACGGCCTGCAGGTCCTGCCGCCGATCCAACAGGGTCCGGGCCTGGCCCAGGCGCCGATCGCCGACCTGACCGCCCCCGGTCCCGGCGGCGGCCCACTGCCGATCATCGCCGCCGACGGCCGGACGGCCGCCGAGGCCTATGCCCGTCCTTTCACGCCCAATGGCCGCCCCAAGGTGTCGGTGGTCATCGGCGGCCTGGGCCTCAACGCCCAGACCACCCGCGCGGCGATCGAGACCCTGCCGGGCGAGATCACCCTGTCGTTCGCGCCCTATGCCGACGGCCTGCAGGGCTGGATCGACCTGGCTCGCGCCCACGGCCACGAGGTCCTGCTGGAGACGCCGATGGAGCCGGCCGACTATCCGGCCAATGATCCGGGCCCCTACACCCTGATCGCCGCCAACCGGCCGGAAGACACCGTGCGCAAGCTGGAATGGCTGATGTCGCGCGCCACCGGCTATTTCGGCCTGTCGAACTATCTGGGCGCCCGCTTCGTCGAGAACGACCAGGCGATGAACACCTTCAACGCCGTGCTGAAGGCGCGAGGCCTGGCCTTCGTCGACGACGGGCTGGCGTCGCGCCGCGGCGGTCCGATCCCGCGCGCCTCGGCCGACCGGGTGATCGACGACGAGCTGTCGGCCAGCGCCATCGACGCTCAGCTGCGGGCGCTGGAGAACGGCGCGGCCGGTCGCGGCCAGTCGCTGGGCTCGGGCTTCGCCTATCCGGTGACGATCAGCCAGGTGGGCGTCTGGGCCGCTGGCCTCCAGGCGCGCGGCCTGCAACTGGCCCCCGCTTCGGCCCTCGCACACCGCTAGGCTGGCGTAGCGGCAAGTCTCCTGAGATAAGAGCTCGGCATGACCGAGCTAGACTATCCGCAGCATCGCCCGAACGTCGGCGTCGTCCTGTTCCATCCGGACGGCCGCGTCTGGCTGGGTCGCCGGAACAAGCAGCCGCCGCCCTACAACTGGCAGTTCCCGCAAGGCGGGGTCGACGACGGCGAGGACCTCGAGGCCGCCGCCCGTCGCGAGCTGGCCGAGGAGACCGGCGTCACTTCCGTCGAACTGCTGGGCCGCACCGAAGGCTGGGTTACGTACGACTTCCCGCCCGAGGTCCTGGCCAACGAAAAACGCTCGCGCGGCTGGCTTGGCCAGAAGCAGGTCTGGTTCGCCTATCGCTTCACCGGCGAGGAGTCCGAGATCGACCTGGAAGCGGACGAGCACGTCGAGTTCGACGCCTGGAAGTGGGGCAGGCTCGACGAAACGCCCGAACTGATCGTACCCTTCAAGCGCGGGGTCTACGAAGCGGTGGTCGCCGCGTTCCAGGGGTTCGCGCGGAGGGGCTGATCCTGGTCCCGTCGCGCTGGGGAGACGGAATGGCGGAAACGGTTCTGTTGATTCACGGCTACGGCTGCGCGGGGGACGTCTGGGGTCCTGTCGCCGCGCGGCTGAAGGCCGAAGGCTATCGGGTCGTGGCCCCGACCATCCGGTCGGCGGTGCGCACCGTCGAAGGTCCCAGGGCCGGCCTGGCGGGCCTGACCTTGGCCGACTATGTCGCCGAGATGAGCGCCCTGGCCCAGACCCTGGCCAAGGAGACCGGCAAGAAACCGCTGGTCGTCGGCCACTCGATGGGCGGTCTGATCGCTCAGAAGATCGCCGAGGCCGGCCACGCCGCGGGCCTGGTTCTGTTCGCCCCGGCCTCGCCCGCCGACGCGCGCGGCAAGCCGAAGCTCTCGCCGGTCTTCACCTTCCTGAACCTGGCCTTGCAGAGCAAGCCGGAGACCCGGGCGGGCAAGATGTGGAAGGCTGGCTTCAAGTACGGCGTCGTCAACGCGGTGCCGATCGCACGCCACGACGACCTTTACGCGACAATGGTCTATGACAGCGGTCAGGTGCTGGCCGATCTGGCCTGGCCCGCCAAGGATCCCCACAAGACCGCCCATGTCGACGCCGCCAAGGTGACCGTGCCCGTGCTGGTGCTGGCCGGCGCTCTCGACCGCACGACCCCGACCTCGGACACCCGCCTGGTCGGCAAGAAGTACGCGAATGCCGACTACAACGAATATCCCAACAACGCCCACTACCTGATAGACGAGCCAAACACGATGAAGATCCTCGACGACGTGATCGCCTGGTTGACGGGCAAGAAACTGACGCCGGCCGCCGAGCCCGCGCCGAAACCCGAAGCGCCCAAGGCCGAAGCCCCGAAGGCCGAAGCGTCCAAGGCGGAGCCCGTGAAGGCGCCTGAACCGGCGCCGGCGCCTGCCCCGGTGAAGGCCGCTGAGCCGGCCCCGGCCGCCGCGACGCCGGCCGCCAAACCCGCGCCTGCGCCGAAGAAGGCTCCGGCCGCCAAGGCCGCCGCCAAGCCGAAGACGGAAGCCAAGGCCGCGCCCGCCCCCAAGGCGGCGGCGAAGCCCGCGGCCGCCAAGCCAGCCCCGAAGGCGGCGGCTCCGAAGGCCGCCCCCGCCAAGGCCGTTCCGGCCGCCAAGGCTCCGGCCAAGCCCGCCGCGCCGGCCGCCGAGAAGGCCGCCACGCCGAAGGCCACGGCCAAGCCGGCCGCCAAGGCCCCGCCCGCTCCGAAAGCCGCCCCGGCTGCTAAAGCCAAGGCCGCTCCCGCGCCCAAGGCGGCGGCGAAGCCCGTGGCCGCCAAGCCGGCTCCGAAGGCGGCCGCGCCGGCCAAGGCCCCGGCCAAGACCGCCACCCCGAAGCCGGCCGCGAAAGCGCCGGCCAAGCCGAAGGCCGAAGCCGCCGCCAAGGCGCCCGTCGCCAAGGCTCCGGCCAAGGCCGCGGCCGCGCCCAAGGCGGCCGCCAAGGCTCCAGCCAAGCCTGCGACAAAGGCGCCCGCCAAAACCTCGCCCAAGGCCAAGAAGTAAGTGTAGGCTGATCTCCGCCGGCTGCTTCGCCGGCGGGGTTTGCTTAGGGCGTCCATGCGCGCACCGGTGATCATGGTCCACGGCGCCTTTTGCGGCGGCTGGACCTTCGACGTGTTCCGTACCCCTTTCGAGGCGGCCGGCCATCACGTCCTTACACCCGACCTGATCGGCCACGACGGCCAGAGCAGCGCGGCCGGCGTGTCGATGAGCGACTACGCCCGCCAGATCGCCCGCCTGGCCGAGGCCTGCGAGACGCCGCCCATCCTGATCGGCCACTCGATGGGCGGCCTGGTCGCCCAGATGGCCGCCAGCCGCGCCAAGGTCTCCAAACTGATCCTGCTGGCCCCGTCCGCCCCCTGGGGCGTCTCGGGCGCGACCCTGGAGGAGGCGGTCTCGGCCGTCAGCCTCTACGCCCTGGGCCCCTACTGGCTGCAGGCCGTCGCCCCGGACTATGGCGTCGTGCGCCGCTACAGCGTCGACCGGCTGGCTCGCCCCGAACGCAAGGCCATCTTCGCCCGCATGACGGCCGAGAGCGGCCGGGCGTTGTGGGAGACCCTGAACTGGTGGCTGGACCCGTTCATGACCACCTCAGTCTCGTCACCCGGCTGCCCGGTGCTGGCCGTCGCCGGCGGCCAGGACGTCATCCACCCGCCCGCCACCGTCCGCCAGACGGCCGCGCGCCTGGGCGGCAGCGTCGAAGTCTTCCCCGAAATGAGCCATTGGCTGCCGGGCGAGCCTGGCTGGGAGGCGGTGGCCGCGCGCTGCCTCGAGTTCATCACGGCGGAAGACCGGGCGGCGGCTTAGTAGCCCTCTCCTCAACCGACCTCCCCGGCGAAGGCCGGGGTCCAGATCGAGCCATGGCCCGTTCGGGTCTTGGCTCAGACCCGTGGCGCGAACGCGCGAGCCTCTCCGGATGAATCTGGGCCCCGGCCTTCGCCGGGGAGATCGGTTTTCTAGATTTAGCCGGTCATCTCACGCCGCCGGCGAAAACACCTTCAGCCCCAGGATCCCCGCCACGATCAGGCCCAGGCAGACCAGCCGGGCGGCCGTGGCCGGCTCCTTGAACAGCATGATGCCGACGATGGCCGTGCCGACCGCGCCGACGCCGGTCCAGACCGCGTAGGCCGTACCCAGCGGCAGGGTCTTCACGGCCCAGCCCAGCAGGCCCATGGACAACACGAGGCTGATCGCCGTCAGGGCGATCGGGATCGGCTTGGTGAAGCCTTCGGTGAACTTCAGGCCCACGGCCCAGCCCACTTCGAACACGCCCGCGATGAGAAGGATGATCCAGGCCACGACGAGCCCTTTCCTTAAAAGGCGGGGTCGTCCCCGGATAGAAAAAGGCGCGGGGTCGTCCCCGCGCCTTCGTCAGATAGGTCCGCCCGAAGGCGGAGCAACCGGGTTAGCGGCTGGTGGTGCTGTACAGGATCTGGGCGCGCTCGAAGTTCTTGCCGACCGAGGTTTCGTCCAGCTTCTTCAGGCGCATATAGACCAGGCCCGCGTGGCCGCCGGCCCAGGCGTCGTCCCACGAGACGGTGAAGCGACGGAAGTCGCTGCCGACCGTCTGGTCGTTGCGGATCAGGCGCAGCTGCGGGCTGTTTTCCCAGGTCGCCCAATCGTGCAGGGCGTTGGCCAGTTCCTGGGCCTGCTCGGGGGTCTGCGAATAGTCGATGGTGACCGTGCAGACGTTCTTGTTCGAGCCCGGGTTGTCCAGGGTGATGTTGTACGGCTTCTCGAGGGCGAGGACCCACTGCTCCTTCTTCTTCTTGAAGCCGTAGTCCTTGACCAGCTGGGTGAAGTCACCGCCGGCGACCGACGGCTTGCAGACCTTGTCCAGCACGTCCATCAGGCGCACCGACAGCGGGTCGGTGGTGCGCGGACCGCGGGTCGGCGCGACATAGCTGTCGGCCGGGGCCTGGCCGGCGGCCGGCGCGGCGACCGGGGGCGCGGTCTGGTCGGCCGGCGCGGCCGGCGTCGTTTGAGCCGGAGCGCTCTGATCGGCCGGAGCCGGAGCGGCGGCGGGAGCCTGGGCGGGCGCCGGAGCGGTTTGCTCCTGGGCAAGGGCGGTGGTCGAGACCGCGCCGATGGCGATCAGGCTGACGAGCGCAAGGCGCATAGGCTGGATATCCCCAACAAGACGAGAGGTCGGCATTAAAACCGACAGACGATCCCTCGCAACCCTTATGGCTACCGATTGAGACCAAGATTGGGCCACAGGTGTAATTTTCTTATGGCCCGGGCGGAAAGGTTCGCGCTTGACGCGAAAACGCCCTCGATCCGGCAGGACCAAGGGCGTTTCAAAAGTCACGACAGGACGGATCAGGCCGCTTCGACGGCGTGCTCGGCCAGGATCGTCAGGCCGTCGGGGCCGACGTCGGCGAAGCCGCCCTGGATGTCGAACACCTTGGTCGTCGCGCCGTCCTTCACGGTCACCTTGCCTTCGCGCAGGGTGGTCATGAACGGGGCGTGGCCGGCCAGGACGCCGAAATCGCCTTCCGTCCCCGGAGCCTGGACCAGGTCCACGTCGCCGGAGAACAGTTCCCGTTCCGGAGCCACAAGGGAAAAGTGCAGCTTGGCCATCAGTTGAAAGTCTCCTCGACGCCGCCAAGCGCGGCTTCGATGTCCTCGTCGGTCTGGATCTCGGTCCCGCAGAACGGGCAGAAGCGAATCGTGGCCAGCACCAGGCCGGTCTCGCCCTCTTCTTCCCGTTCGCCGAGATTCAGCAGGATCAGGCCGCTGTCATGCTCGATGAGGCTGGCGGCGGGGTCCGGAGACACCGCTTCGGCCAGCTCCTCGCAGCAGAAATGGCCGAGATCGGCGTCTTCGGTCATCAAGCTTCCGCCGCCATCTTTTCGGCCTTGGCCACGGCTTCCTCGATCGCGCCGACCATGTAGAAGGCGCCTTCCGGCAGGTGGTCGTATTCGCCGTCCACGATGCCCTTGAACGAGCGGATCGTGTCCTTCAGCTGGACGAAGGCGCCCGGCGTGTTGGTGAACTGCTCGGCGACGTGGAACGGCTGGCTCAGGAAGCGCGAGATCTTGCGGGCGCGCGACACGACCAGCTTGTCGTCTTCCGACAGCTCGTCCATGCCCAGGATGGCGATGATGTCCTTCAGCGACTTGTACTGCTGCAGGACTTCCTGGACGCGGCGAGCGACCGTGTAGTGCTCCTCGCCGATGACCAGCGGGTCCATGATCCGCGAGGTCGAGTCCAGCGGATCGACGGCCGGGAAGATGGCCTGGGCGGCGATGTCGCGCGACAGAACGGTGGTGGCGTCCAAGTGGGCGAACGAGGTGGCCGGGGCCGGGTCGGTCAAGTCGTCGGCGGGGACGTAGATGGCCTGGACTGAGGTGATCGAGCCCTTGTTCGTCGAGGTGATGCGCTCTTGCAGATTGCCCATCTCGGTGGCCAGGGTGGGCTGATAGCCCACGGCCGAGGGGATGCGGCCCAGCAGAGCCGAGACTTCGGCGCCGGCTTGGGTGAAGCGGAAGATGTTGTCGACGAACAGCAGCACGTCCTTGCCTTCTTCGTCACGGAAGTATTCCGCGATCGACAGGCCGGTCAGGGCGACGCGGGCGCGGGCGCCCGGGGGTTCGTTCATCTGGCCGTAGACCAGGGCGCAACGGCTGCCTTCGGTCGAGCCGTTGTTGGCCTTCGGGTCGGTGTTGACGTTGGACTCGATCATCTCGTGATAGAGGTCGTTGCCTTCGCGGGTGCGTTCACCCACGCCGGCCAGAACCGAATAACCGCCGTAGGCCTTGGCGATGTTGTTGATCAGTTCCTGCATCGTCACGGTCTTGCCGACGCCGGCGCCGCCGAACAGGCCGATCTTGCCGCCCTTGGTGTAAGGGCACATCAGGTCGATGACCTTGATGCCCGTGACCAGCACCTCAGCGGTGTTGGTCTGCTCGGCGAAGGTCGGGGCGTCGCGGTGGATCGTGCGGGTGATGTCCGAACGGATCGGGCCCTGCTCGTCGATCGGCTCGCCGATGACGTTCATGATGCGGCCCAGGGTGCCCGGACCGACCGGCACGCGGATGGCTTCGCCGGTGTCGCGCACGGGCTGACCGCGGACCAGGCCCTCGGTGGCGTCCATCGCGATGGCGCGGACGGTGTTCTGGCCCAGGTGCTGGGCGACTTCGAACACCAGGCGCTGGCCGGTGGCGGTGTTGACGGTCTCGACGGCGTTCAGGATCGCCGGCAGCTCGCCGACGAACTCGATGTCGACGACGGCGCCGATGATCTGCACCAGGCGGCCGGTGGCGCCGTCCAGGTTCAGGGCGGCGTTGGCCGGGGTCGAAGCGGCCGTCTTCTTGGCGGCGGGGGCCTTCGCGGCGGCCGGAGCCTTCGCGACAGCGGCCTTCGGCGCGGCGGCGGCCTTGGGAGCGGCGGGCTTCTTGGCGGCGGTCGCCGGCTTTTCAGCGGCGGCGGGGGCCTTAGCGGGGGTCTTGGCCATGGCGTGCGGTCTTTCGGTCTCTGCGTGCTTGTGTCGTTAGGCTTGGATCAGACGGCTTCGGCGCCGGAGATGATCTCGATCAGCTCCTTGGTGATCTGGGCCTGGCGGGAACGATTGTACTCGAGGGTGTAGCGCTTGATCATGTCGCCGGCGTTGCGCGTGGCGTTGTCCATGGCGGTCATCTGGCTGGCGTAGAAGCCGGCCATGTTGTCCAGCAGGGCCGACAGGATCTGGACCGTCAGGTTGCGCGGCAGCAGGGTCTCGAGGATGGCCTCTTCCGAGGGCTCGTACTCGTAGACCGCCGTCGGGCCCGAAGGCGCTTCGACGCCCTCGACCGTGGCGGGGATCAGCTGCAGGCCCGTCGGGATCTGCTGCACCACCGACTTGAAGCGGCTGTAGAACAGGGTGACCACGTCGGTCTCGCCGGCTTCATACAGGCGCGTGACCGCGTCTGCGATCGGCTGGGCCACCGACAGCGTGAACTGGCGGTAGGCCGAGAGGTCGAACGTCTCGACGACCTTGCCGGCGTAGGGACGGGCGAGCTGCGCCGTCACCTTCTTGCCGACGCAGATCACCTGCACCGTCTTGCCCTGGGCGATCAGCCCGTCGATGTGGACCCGCGCGGCGCGGACGATCGACGAGGTGAAGCCGCCCGCCAGGCCACGATCGGCGGCGGCGACCACCACCAGATGGCGGTCGTCGCGGCCCGTCCCGGCCAGGAGCTTCGGCGCGCCGTCACCGGACACGCCGGCGGCGAGGTTGGCGATGACAGTGGCCAGGCGCCGAGCGTAAGGACGGGCGGATTCCGCCGCGTCCTGGCTCCGGCGCAGCTTGGCCGCCGCCACCATCTGCATCGCTTTCGTGATCTTCTGCGTCGCCTTGACGCTCGAGATCCGATTGCGCATTTCCTTCAAGCTGGCCATTCGGCGCTACTCTCTCCGAGCGTTCCGAGGGGGCTTAGGCGAAGGTCGACGAGAAGCTGTCGAGCGCGCTCTTCAGCGACGCTTCCAGATCCTTGTCGAGGGCCTTCTTGGTGCGGATGCCGTCCAGCAGGTCCTTGTGGGCGCTGTGCAGACGGGCCAGGAGCTCGCTCTCGAACCGGCGAACCGACGAGGTCGGGATCTTGTCCAGATAGCCGCGGGTGCCGGCGTAGATCACGCAGACCTGCTCTTCGACCGACTGCGGGGCGTACTGGGGCTGCTTCAGCAGCTCGGTCAGGCGTTCGCCGCGCGCCAGCATCTTCTGGGTCGAGGCGTCCAGGTCCGAGCCGAACTTCGCGAAGGCGGCCATTTCACGATACTGGGCCAGCTCGCCCTTGATGGGGCCGGCGACCTGCTTCATCGCCTTGATCTGGGCCGACGAGCCAACGCGCGACACCGAGATGCCGACGTTCACGGCCGGGCGGATGCCCTGATAGAACAGGTCGGTTTCCAGGAAGATCTGGCCGTCGGTGATCGAAATCACGTTGGTCGGGATGTAGGCCGACACGTCGTTGGCCTGGGTTTCGATGATCGGCAGGGCCGTCAGAGAGCCCGAACCGTTGTCCTCGTTCAGCTTCGCGGCGCGTTCCAGCAGGCGCGAGTGCAGATAGAACACGTCGCCGGGATAAGCTTCGCGGCCCGGCGGGCGGCGCAGCAGCAGCGACATCTGGCGGTAGGCGACGGCTTGCTTGGACAGGTCGTCATAGATGATCAGGCCGTGCAGGCCGTTGTCGCGGAACCATTCGCCCATGGCGCAGCCCGAGAACGGGGCCAGGTACTGCAGCGGGGCCGGCTCCGAGGCCGAGGCGACGACGACGATCGTGTATTCCAGGGCGCCGTGCTCTTCCAGGGTCTTGACGATCTGGGCGACGGTCGAGCGCTTCTGGCCGATGGCGACATAGACGCAGTAGAGCTTGGCGCTCTCGTCCTTGCCGGCGTTGACGGCCTTCTGGTTCAGGATGGTGTCGATGGCGACGGCGGTCTTGCCGGTCTGACGGTCACCGATGATCAGCTCGCGCTGGCCGCGGCCGACCGGGATCAGGGTGTCGATCGACTTCAGGCCGGTCTGCACGGGCTCGTGCACCGACTTGCGGGGGATGATGCCCGGCGCCTTGACGTCGACGCGGCGACGCTCGGTGTATTGGATCGGGCCCTTGCCGTCGATCGGCTCGCCCAGCGGGTTGACGACGCGGCCCAGCAGGCCACGGCCGACCGGCACGTCGACGATCTCGCCCAGGCGACGGACTTCGTCGCCTTCCTTGATCTCGGCGTCGGCGCCGAAGATCACGGCGCCGACATTGTCGCGCTCGAGGTTCAGGGCCATGCCCTTCACGCCGGCCTTCGGGAATTCCAGCATTTCGCCGGCTTGGACGTTGTCCAGGCCGTAGATGCGGGCGATGCCGTCACCGACGGACAGCACCTGGCCGACGTCCGAAACGGCGGCTTCTTCGCCGAAGTTGGCGATCTGCGACTTGAGGATGGCCGAAATCTCGGCGGCGCGGATGTCCATGGTCTTCTGGGCTCTCTGCGATCTAATCTTTTTGGGCGCGCTTATTAAAAGGCTTAGGCGCGCTTCAGGGCGAATTTCAGGGAATCGAGCTTCGAACGGAGCGAAGCGTCGAAGAGACGCGAACCGACGCGCACCTTCAGACCGCCCAGCAGGGACGGATCGACGCGCGTGGAAACTTCGGGGGTCTTGCCCAGGGCCTGGGCGAGAGCGGCTTGCACGCCCTTCAGCTGGGCCGGCGACAGGGCGGAGGCCGAGACGACCTCGGCGGTGACGACGCCGCGGTGCTTGGCCGACAGTTCGGCGAAGGCCGTGATGGCGCCCATCAGGTCGGCCGAGCGACCGTTGGCGGCCACGAGGCCGAGGAACTTGGTGGTCAGCGGCTGGAAGCCGGCCTTGGTGGCGACGGCGGCCAGGCCCTTGCCCTTCTCCTCGGCGGAGAAGGCGGGCGAGGCGATCAGGCGGCGCAGGTCGGCGCTGTCGGCATACATCGCCTTCAGGCTCTTCAGATCGGCCTCGACCTTGGTCAGGGAGCCGCTCTCGATCGTCAGTTCGAACAGGGACTGCGCATAGCGCTGACCCGCATCCGTCGCCTTGGTTTCGTCCGCCACTTGGTATCCGCCCGGTGCGTTGTAAATGGCCGCCGACAAGACGTTTAACCCCTGTCGCGGCTTTAAAGGCTTGAGCGCGCTCGCGAAAAGCACATGGACGGCCGGCGCTGCCGCGCCGCCCCGTCCGAAGCCGCGCGCCTGATAACACGGGCCTTTCGCAGTCGCAACCAAGCCGGCGCGTTCAGTCTCCGGCGCGGCGGAACACGGCCGAGGCCGAAGCCGCCAGCGCGCCGTCGGGACGACGCAGCTCGCCTTGTGTGAACACCAGGCTGCGGGTGGCCCGCTCGACCCAAGCCTTCGGCTCCAGATCGTCGGCCGGGCTCTCGCTTCCGTAGTCGACGGTCATCGACGCCAAGGCTGTTCCTTCGCCCGCGGCCTTGCGCAGAACGGATTCCAGCTGGGCGGCGAGGCTCGTGTCCATGGCCTTCAACTAATCCCTGACCCGAAAAAGAAAAGAGGCGGCGGGAAGGACCCGCCGCCCCGTTCAGGCGAATGCTCGAGGAAACAGCCAGACGAGGCCGGAGAAACGACGGCCCCTAAGCGTCCGGTACTTAAGGCAAAGCGATACGTGTTCTTACTTAGCCGAAGCCAGGGCGGAACCGCCCTTGGCCGAGGCGTTGCAGCGGGTCAGGTCGTCGGCGTCCAGCGACTTGGTTTCGCCGCCGAAAGCCGCGACGCGGCCCACTTCCTTGGCGAGGGCTTTGCAGGCCACCGCGGTGAGGGCCCGCGAAGGGGCTTGGGTCGAGACGCACTCGGCGCCTTCGCAGACGAAGACGGCGCCGCCGGCGACGACCTTGGTCTTGGCGGCGACCGGCGCGTCCAGGGCGGCGGCGATGCGGCCGTCGGCGAAGGCCGAACCGGCGAACATGGAGAAGGCGATGGCGGCCACGGCCGTCAGGGAACGGAGCTTCATCAGAAAGCCCTCCGGTGTTGGGGAAGTTGCGGTCAGATCGATGATCGGCGAAAAGCGGTACTGGCCGCCCGGACCCGGGGACTAGGAGCGCCGGTATCCCCACCGGTGCTTCGGATCCGAACTAAGCATCGCTTAGATATCAGTGATAAGAAATTGCGCAAGCGGAATTTCGCGGGCGCGTCGATTTTTCGGAAAACGGGGATTCCTGAGGAAACGCGGCGAGGGCTAAGCGGAAACGGCGAGGGTGCGGCGCCCCACTCCGGCTCGCGCCACCTCCAAAACCGCCTTCCTCGCCCTCGTGGCGAGGATCCAGGGCGCGGCTAGGCTCGGGAGATGAGCGGTGAACGCCGCCAGCGCGGGTGCGTTCGGCTCAAGACATTGCAAGCTGAACGCTGGGCCTAGGCATGAAGCCTAGGAAGGGCCGGGTTTCTTGAGGAGCGCAGCCTACAGCCCCAGGATCTGGTCGATCCGGCTTTCGGCCTTGGCGTGGATGGCGCGGTCCTCGACCATGCCCTGGACACGCGAATAGCGGCCGTCCTTGCCCGCGTGGCGGCGGATGCCGTCGGCGGTCAGCAGCGGCTCGACCTTGGTCGGATCGGTGAAGGCGCTCATCACGGCGGCCATCAGCGCGCCGATCAGGGCGGCGATCACCGGCCCCATCGCGCCGATCCAGCCTTCGCCGAAGATCGACTGCAGGCGCTCGACCAGCAGTTCGCGGTTCGGCTGCTTCGCCATCACCCCAACCGTCCAGAAGACGCCGCCCTGGACGATGGCCGCCAGCATGACTGGCAGGGCGACGCCCAGCATCCGCGGCCGGACCAGAAGTCCGAGCGCAGCGCCGAGGATCGCGAAGGCGGCCATGATAATCATGCCGGAAATCTACGCCCGGCCTGGTCAAGAGCGGGTTAAGGTCTTGTTTCGCAAGGACATGGCTGGCCGCGGCTACTCGTCGCGCCTAGTCTTCCGTGGAAGAGCGCCTCGCGCACGCGCGCCGTCCCTCTCGGCCTATCTCGATGAGACTTTCGCGCAAACTCGCGCCTTTTCTTCCCCGACCTCAACCCGAACGGGGATGCCGCGTTTGCTCATGGACAAGGTTTAATCCGTCGCGACCTGACGTGTATCAAGGGACGCGCTATCTAACAGCGATACGCGAGCATACATGTTCGCATGGAGGGATACTTGATGAACCGTCTCGTCCGTAACGCCGCCCGCGTCGCCGTGATCGTCGCTGTTCCGGCGACTCTGGCTGGCTGCGGAATCAACACCATCCCGACCCAGGACGAGGCGACCAAGGCCGCCTGGGCCGAGGTGCAGAACCAGTACCAGCGCCGGGCCGACCTGGTGCCGAACCTGGTCGCCACGGTGAAGGGCTACGCGGCCCAGGAAAAGGACGTGCTGACCGCCGTCACCCAGGCCCGCGCCAGCGCCACCCAGGTCAAGGTCGACGCCTCGACCATCACCGACCCGGCCCAGTTCCAGAAATTCGCCGCCGCCCAGGACCAGTTGTCGGGCGTGCTGGGCCGGCTGATGGTCATTCAGGAACAGTATCCGGAGCTGAAGTCGAACCAGAACTTCCTGGCCCTGCAGAGCCAGTTGGAAGGCACCGAAAACCGCATCACGATCGCGCGCCGCGACTACAATTCGACGGCCCAGAAATACAACACCACCCTGCGCACCTTCCCCAGCGTGTTCTGGGCCAAGACGATGTACAGCGGCCAGAAGCCGGCCCAGCTGTTCCAGGCCTCGGCGGCGGCGCAGAGCGCCCCGACCGTGGACTTCAGCGCCCCGCCGACGGCGACGCCGCCGAAGGTGCAGTAGGGCTGTGACGATGGCCGCCTTCGTCGTCTCCCGTCACGCGGGGGAGGCGCCCTCGACCGCCTGGCTGAGGGCCTGCCTCCTGGCGCTGGCGGTGATCGTTTTCGCCTTCCCCGCCTTCGCCGAACCTAAGTTCCCGCCCCTGACCGGGCGGGTGGTCGACGAGGCCCAGGTGCTGTCGCCCGACGTCGAGCGCGACCTGACCGACAAGCTGGAAAACCTGGAGGCCACGACCGGTCGCCAGCTGGTGGTCGCCACCGTGCCCAGCCTGCAGGGCTATCCGATCGAAGACTTCGGCTACCAGTTGGGCCGGACCTGGGGCATCGGCGAGAAGGACAAGAACACCGGCGCGATCCTGCTGGTGGCGCCCAATGATCGCAAGGTGCGGATCGAGGTCGGCTACGGCCTGGAGCCGGTGCTGACCGACGCCCTGTCCAGCGTCATCATCCAAAGCGCCATCCTGCCCAAGTTCCGCGACGGCGACCTGCCGGGCGGCGTCGTGGCCGGGACGGACGCCCTGGTCGAGCAGCTCAGCCTACCCGCCGACCAGGCCAAGGTCCGCATCGCCGAGGCCAGCCGGCCTGAACGCCACAAGGCCAAGGGCTCGCCTCTGGTCGGCCTGATGATCGGCCTGTTCCTGATCATCCTGTTCTCCAGCCTGTTCCGAGGTCGACGCGGGCGCAGCGGCCTGGGCTCGGCCCTGCCGTGGATCATCCTGGGCGCGCTGAACAACGGCGGCCGAGGCGGCGGCTGGAGCGGCGGTGGCGGAAGCAGCTGGGGCGGCGGCGGGGGAGGTTTCTCCGGCGGCGGCGGCTCGTTCGGCGGCGGCGGCAGTTCGGGGAGCTGGTGAGATGGCGATACGCATGACCCCTCAGGACCTCGACCGCATCGCCGGCGCGGTGGCGCAGGCCGAGAAGACCACCGCCGGCGAGATCTTCTGCGTCCTGGCGCCGGAGGTTTCGGACTATCGCGAAACCCCGCTGGTCTGGGCGGCGGCCGCGGCCCTGGTTCTGCCGGCCGCGGCCCTGTTCGCGGGTTTCCGGCCCGAGATGCTGACCCGGCTGTTCGGCGGCTGGAGCATCGGCCACGCCGCGGCCCTGGACGGCGCCATCCTGTCGGCCCTGTCGACCTATATCGCCCTGCAGTTGGTGGTGTTCGTCGTCGCGGCCCTGGCCGTCTCGATCCCGGCGGTCCGGCG
Organism: Caulobacter sp. Root343; assembly: GCF_001425745.1. Lineage (GTDB taxonomy): Bacteria > Pseudomonadota > Alphaproteobacteria > Caulobacterales > Caulobacteraceae > Caulobacter. The sequence goes on from NZ_LMDF01000011.1 coordinate 243,545, forward strand.
CGCCCTGACGCCTGGTTCGCTGAAGACCGCCCGGGTCAGGCGCGCGGCGATGGAGCAGTTCCTGAGCCACGGCCTCCATCTCACCCGCGACCGCACCGGCGTGCTGATCTTCGCCGCCCTGGCCGAACATCGGGTCGAGGTCATCGCCGACGAGGGCATATACAAGGCCGCGCCGAACACGGTGTGGGACGAGGTGGCGGCCGACCTGGTCGGCGGGCTGAGGGCCGGCAAGGCCGCCGACGGCTTCGTCGCCGCCGTGGCCCGCACCGGCGCCATCCTGGCCGCCCATGTCCCGCCGCGCGGCGACGACCGCAACGAACTGCCGGACGGGCTGACCGTCCTGCCGAAACGCTAGCCTGCGCGAGACGCCGAAAGGATACGGACGCGGGCTCGCGCGCTTCCTCTTGTGACGACCGCGGAGAGCGCCATGTCCGATTTCGACGCCTTCCTGGAGATCCGCCGACAGGCGGCCCAGGCCTATGTGAACGGCAAGGCCGGCCCGCTGGATCAGATGGTCGCCACGGCCTGCCCGGCCACCTTCTTCCCCCCGGGCGGCGGGCGCGAGGAAGGGGCCTATCGGGTGGCCGATGTCTATGCGCACGACGCCGGCGCGTTCGCCGAGGGCGGCGAGACGACCTTGGAGATCCTGCACAGCGACGCCGACGGCGACCTCGCCTATTGGACCGGCCTGCAGCACGCCAAGGTGCGGCTGGTTGGCCACGACGAGGCGATCGAGATGCACCTGCGGATCACCGAACTCTTCCGACGCGAGGACGGCGCCTGGAAGCTGATCCATCGCCACGCCGATCCCCTGGCCAAGGAAAAGGCCGAGGAAAAGGCGGGCTAGAAAAAGGCGGCCGCGCGGGACGACCGCCTTTCGGGTCTAGAACGACTTGCGCACCGTCACGCCGGCCGTGCGCGGCTGGCCGATCGAGTAGCCCAGGCGCGCCCGGCCGCCGCGTTCCCGGTCGAACGACAGCAGGGCGTTCTCGTCGAACAGGTTGTTGACGTAGAGGGTCAGGTCGACCCCGTCGGCCATCTCCAGCCCGGCGCTGAGATTGACGATCTCGTAGCTCGGCAGCTTCAGGTCGACGACGGTCGGAACCAGGCCCGTCGCGCCGCCGAACGGCAGGTTGGAGATGAACGAGCGCGGGTTGTTCTCCTGGTCGCTGGCCTGGGTGAAGCGGCTGCCGACGTGCTGGACCGAGGCCTTCAGATAGCCGTTGACGCCGTCGCGCACCTCGCGGCTGTAGGTGACGTCGAACGAGACCTGGAACTTCGGCACCGACGGCAGGCGGTTGCCCTCGCGGATGCCGCCGATCACCGCCCCCGTGCCGTCCTTCACGGTCGAGTCGAACTCGGCTTCGAGCAGACTGCCCGACAGGCCGATGTCGAGGCCCGAAGCCAGGCGCGCGGTCAGCTCGCCCTCGATGCCCTTGGTGTGGGCCTTGGGCACGTTGAACACCACGCGCGAGGAACACGAACCGGCGTCCAGGGTCGTCTGCAGGTTCTTGATGTCGGTGTAGAACACCGCGCCGTTGAAGGTGACGCCGCCGAAGCGCGACTTCACGCCGCCCTCGTAGTTCCACAGCGTCTCGTCGTCATAGTTCTGATAGCCGCCGAAGATCGCCGCGTCCTGGGCCGAGCACAGCGGCAGGTTCAGCGGGTCGTTGACACCGCCGAGGCGGAAGCCCTTCGAGGCCTGGGCGTTGAAGGTGACGTGGTCGGCCGCCTCGTAGCTGAGCAGGAAGCGCGGGGTGAAGCCGTCGGACGAGGTCTTGTCGGTGCGGTTGTCGCCGTTGGCGAACAGGCCGCCCGACTTGAACTGCCGCGTCTCGCTGAAGTCGTAGTAGCGGCCGCCGGCCGTCGCGGTCAGCTTGCCCAGGGTGTAGTTGACCTCGCCGAACACCGCCTTCTGCTTGATGTCGTAGGGCAGGTAGGCGTCGTAGGGCGAGTTGGCCTCGAAGCCGTTGGCCACCGCCGCCGAGGTGCCGGCGCCCAGGACGGCGTCGGTATAGGCGTCGTAGCCGGGGGTCGGCAGGCGCTGGTTGTAGACGCGGTCGACCTTCGAATAGAAGCCGCCGATCACCCACTGGAACGGCCCGTCGCCGGTCGAGGCCAGGCGCAGCTCCTGGGTGAACTGCTCGAGGTCGGTGGTGTCGACCAGCTTGGACGGCAGCAGCACCGCCGCGGCCGGGAAGCCGAGATCGACCGAGACGCTGCCCGAAAGAGCGCTGGCGTCGCGGTTCACGGCGATGTCGCGGTTGATGTAGCTGGTCACCGAGGTCAGGGTCGCGCCGCCGAGGTTCACATTGGCGGTCAGGTCGGCCAGCAGGGTGTCGTCGGCGAAGCTCTCGTCCAGCAGCAGGTACTGCTCGCGCTTGCCCAGCTGGATTTTCGGCCGGGTCGTGGTGTTGTTGTTGGCGAACAGGTTGAACGATTCCTGGCGGTTGAAGCCGTGCGCCCGGATCTCCTGATAAACTACGCGTGGGGTGAAGCTGAACGTCTCGTTCGGCTGGATCAGGAACGCGATCCGCCCGCCGCGCCGCGTGCCGTCGTTGACGTTCTTGTCGACCTTGCCGCCTTCCTTGCGAGCATCGACGAAACCGCCGTAGCGCGTCAGGTAGCCGACCGCCCGCATGGCGACCTTGTCGGAGATCGGGACGTTGACCGCGCCCTTCACGTGGCCGCCGAAGCTGTCGCCGCCGACCAGGTTGGCGTTGGCCTCGAACGTGCCTTGGGACACGCCCAGTTTGGGCTGGTTAGTGATGTAGCGGATCGTGCCGCCCACCGAGCCCGAGCCGAACAGCGTGCCCTGAGGGCCGCGCAGGGTCTCGACCCGGTTCAGGTCGAACAGGTCGATGTCCGGCGTGAACAGCGACAGCGAGATCACGGATTCGTCGAGATAGACCCCGACCTGCTCCTTGACGCCGGGCTGGTCGCGAACCACCTGGCCGGCCGAGACGCCGCGCACCGACACCTGGCTCTGGCCCGGGCCGAGGTTCTGGATCGTCAGGCCGGCGACGTTGCGCGACAGGTCCTCAAGGGTCACCGCCCCGGAGCGCTGGATGTCCTTTTCCGTCTGGGCGTTGATCGAGAAGGGGATGTCCTGGATCGTCGCGTCGCGCTTGGTGGCGGTGACGATGATCTCCTCGATGGCGTTCTGGTCGGCCTGCTGTCGAGCGGCGGCCAGGGTCGGAACGGCCAGGACGGCCGCTCCGACGATCGTCGAGAGCGCGCTGGCGCCCAGCAGCGTCCGACGCGCCCGGCGGCGCGGTGTAGCGATGGTCATGGGTACCTCCCGGACTTGGTTTTTTCGCGCCGCGAGGTCGAGCTCGGAGCGCAACTCCAGCGTTCATACCCGAATCGGGGAAAGTCAACGCGAAACGAAGCTTGAGAGAAATCAGTATTTTAGACACCGGTGTCCCGCGCCTTCGAAAAAGCCGTACGGTTACCGGTCCCATTTCCCTTTACGCACGCGTGACCTTTCGCACCGGAAAAAGCCGGTCTAGGGTGGGCCCAATTCAAACTAACGTTTAACGGGGAGTGCGCCCTCATGCGCGAAGCGGTCATCGTCTCTTACGCCCGCACGGGCTTGGCCAAGTCCAACCGCGGCGGGTTCAACAACACCCATGGCGCGGCCATGGCCGGTCACGCGATCCAGCATGCGGTGAGCCGCGCGGGCCTGGACGGCGCCGAGGTCGAGGACGTGGTCCTGGGCTGCGGCGGCCCCGAAGGCGCCACCGGCATGAACGTGGCCCGCAACGCCGCCATCTGGGCCGGCCTGCCGGTCACCACCTCGGGCCAGACCGTCAACCGCTTCTGCTCCTCGGGCCTGCAGGCGATCGCCACGGCCGCCAACTATGTCCGCAACGACGGCGCCCCGGTCGCGATCGGCGGCGGCGTGGAGTCGATCTCGCTGGTTCAGGGCGGCGGTCACATGAACCGCTTCCACATCACCGAAGACAAGCTGATGAAGGAAAAGCCGGCCCTGTGGATGGCGATGATCGACACCGCCGACATCGTCGCCAAGCGCTACGGTGTCAGCCGGGAGTACCAGGACGAATATTCGCTGCGCAGCCAGCAGCGCATCGCCGCGGCCCAAGCCAGCGGCTTGTTCGACCAGGAAATCGTGCCGATGGCCACCAAGATGAAGGTGGTCAACAAGGAGACCAAGGAAGAGAGCCTGGTCGACTACGTCGTCACCAAGGACGAGTGCAATCGTCCCGAAACGACGCTGGAAGGCCTGGCCAAGCTGGAGCCGGTCAAGGGCCCGGGCAACTTCGTCACCGCCGGCAACGCCAGCCAGCTGTCGGACGGCGCGGCCGCCGTGGTGGTGATGGAGGCCAAGGAGGCCGCCCGCCGCAACCTAGAGCCTCTGGGCCTGTTCAGGGGCTTCGCCATCGCCGGTTGCGAACCCGACGAGATGGGCATCGGTCCGGTCTTCGCCGTGCCGCGCCTGTTGGAACGCCACGGCCTGAAGGTCGAGGACATCGACCTGTGGGAGCTGAACGAGGCCTTCGCCAGTCAGTGCCTCTACAGCCGCGATCGCCTGGGCATCGATCCGGAGAAGTACAACGTCAACGGCGGCTCGATCGCCATCGGCCACCCGTTCGGCATGACCGGCGCCCGCTGCGCCGGCCACCTGCTGCTGGAAGGTAAGCGCCGCAAGGCCAAACTGGGCGTGGTCACCATGTGCATCGGCGGTGGGATGGGCGCCGCCGGCCTGTTCGAAATCTTCTGATTTCGATCAGGACGGAGGACGGCGCCCATCAACGAAAAGTGGCTGAGATCGCTTTCGCGATCTCAGCGTGGCGCCGCTGGTCTGTTCGAAATCTTCTGATTTCGCGCCCTCGAGACGCGTAAGAAGGCCGGAAACCGCCTGGGCGGTTTCCGGCCTTCTTTGTTCGATCAGGACACCTTCAAGCCCTGCGAGAAACCCTCGTTCGGTGGGACCTTGAACGTGGCGCGGACGGGGCCATCTGAGCCTCCGTCAGCGTCCGCGATGATCGCTCCAAGGCGCCAGACCCGAGAAAGAGCCATGGCCATCAAGGCCTCCTTCACCGCCGCCCTCTTCGTTTCCGTCGCGATCGGCCTCGTGCTGCCGGCGCCCAACGCGAACCGGACGCAGCCGACCCAGTCGGCATTCGAAACCGTGCACCTGAAGCGCGGCTGAATGCGAAACGGGCTCCCCGGTCGCCCGGAGAGCCCGCTGATCCTCATCGATCAGGACGCGATCAGAACTCTTGCCAATCCTCGTTGACCGCCACGGCGGCCGAGCCCCGCGAGACGGGCGCGGAGGGGCGCGACATCGGCCGCGAGGCCGGACGCGCGGCCGCGGTGGGACGCGACGGAGCAGCGGCGGCTCTCGGCGCCGCGCCAGCCACGCGGAAGCGCGAGACCAGTTCAGCCAGATTGCCGGCTTCGTTCTTCAGCGAATGGGTGGCGGCGGTGGCTTCCTCGACCATGGCGGCGTTCTGCTGAACGACCTGGTCCATCTGGTTCACGGCCGAATTGACCTCGTTCAGGCCGGTGGCCTGTTCGGTGGTCGAGGCCGAGATCTCCTTCATCAGCGCGTCGATCGAGGCGACCTGCTCGACGATGCGGCTCAGCGCCTCGCCGGTCTGGCCGACCAGGTCCACGCCGGCCCCGACCTGCTGGGTCGAGGTCGAGATCAGGGAACGCTGGGCCAGGGCCCGGACTTCCTGGGCGACGACGGCGAAGCCGCGACCGGCTTCACCCGCCCGCGCCGCCTCGACCCCGGCGTTCAGGGCCAGCAGGTTGGTCTGGAAAGCGATCTCGTCGATGACGCCGATGATCTGGCTGACCTGGGTGGACGAGGTCTCGATCTCGGTCATCGCCGAGACGGCCTGGCTGACAATCCGGCCCGAGCGCTCGGCGTCGGAGCGGGCGGCGGCCACGACCTGCGAGGCTTCCTGAGCGCCCGAGGCGGTCTTGCGAACCGTGGCGGTGATCTCGTCGAGGGCGGCGGCGGTCTCTTCCAGGCTGGCGGCCTGTTGTTCGGTGCGGCGCGACAGGTTGTCGGAGGCCGAGGCGATCTCGTCCGCGCCGGCGTTGACGCCGCCGGTGGCCGCGACGATCGCCTTCATGGCGTCTTCCAGCTTCAGGACGGCCTTGTTGAAGTCGTCGCGCAGCTGCTGATAGCGGCCGGCGAACGGCGCGTCGATGCGGCAGGTCAGGTCGCCATCGGCCAGGCGCGACAGGCTCGAGGCCAGGGCCTCGACCACCTGGGCCTGCTCGGCGGCGGTGGCCCGGCGCTCGTCGTCATTGGCGGCGCGGTCGCGCTCGGCGGCGGTGCGAGTCTGTTCGGCTTCGCTCTCGATACGGATCTTGGCGATGGCCGCTTCCTTGAAGTGGACCACGGCGGCGGCCATCTGGCCAACCTCGTCGGCGCGGTCGACAGCGGGAATCTCGATGGCGTTGTCGCCCGAGGCCAGGCGGCGCATGGCCGCGGTCATGGCGGCCACCGGCTTGGCGATCGAGCTGGACAGCAGCAGGCCGCCGCCCAGGGCGATGGCGCCGCTCAGCAGGATGCCGGCCATCAGCACCAGGTTCGAGATGGCCTGGGCCTTCTTCTGAGCCAGGGCTTCGGCTTCGATGCGCCCCTGGGCCGAGGCCTGGATGGCGTCCAGGGCGTCCTCGACCGGCACCACGGCCTTGTCGGCGACGCCGTCGTTACGGACCAGTTCCACGGCCTGCGGACGGGTCGCCGGATCAGCGCCCAGGCGCAGGGCCGGGTCGATGGCTTCCTTGCGGTAGCCGGCATAGGCGTCGCGGATCGCCTGCACCTGGGCATGGTCGGCGCCCAGCGTGTCCAGCTTGTCCAGGGCGCCGAAGAACTTGACCTTGTGCACGGTCTCGATGCGCTTGACGTAATAGTCGTCGCCCGAGAGCAGGTAGCCGCGCAGCGAGTTTTCCTGCCGGGTCAGGCGATAGGTGGCCGTGTCGGCCGCCTGCATCACCTGATAGGCGCGCTCGGACCGCGCGACCGACTTCTCCAGCACCATGGAGTTGACGAACAGCGCCAGGCCCATGGTCGCGATGGTCGCCAGCAGCACGCCGAACACGACCAGCAGCTTCGTGGGGATCCTGAAATTGCCGAACTTCACCGCAGCCTCCAAGGTTCTTGGGCAGGCTCGGCAGGCGGATTCGCCACGACGGCGCTTCCGCAACCGAGCACGGCTCCATGTTTGGGCCGCGCAAGGTTGCTGGGCTGTTAACTCTACTGTGGCGCAATGTCGCAGAGTTCGACATTGAGAATCTGTCGCGATCTCAAGCACTTGCCTCTGGTTGCAGAAGCACTCTCGACACGTGCGCGCTGCTGACCGGAGAGGGCGGCGAAGACTGCTGCAACCCTCCGGACACGGATTGATTTAGTGCGCTTCGTCCCAGTTGAGCGCGGCGCGGGCCTCCACGGTCAGCGGCACCGACAGCGCCACCGCCGGATCGGCGGCCTTCTCCATGACCTCGCGGATCACGGCGCAGGCGCGGTCGGCCTCGGCCTCGGGGGTCTCGAAGACCAGTTCGTCGTGCACCTGCAGCAGCATCCGCGACTCCAGGCCGGCGGCCTCGAGGGCGGCGGGCATGCGGATCATGGCCCGGCGCATGACGTCTGCGGCCGCGCCCTGGATCGGGGCGTTGATCGCCGCCCGCTCGGCGAACTGCCGGTGGGCGGCCGACTTGGCCTGGATGTCGGGGATGTTGATCTTCCGCCCGAAGATGGTGGTGACATAGCCGTGCTCGCGCACGAAGGCCTTGGTCGCGTCCATATAGGCCTGGATGCCCGGGAAGCGCTCGAAGTAGGTCTTGATATAGGCCCCGGCCTCGCCCTGGCCGATGCCCAGCTGGTTGGCGAGACCGAAGGCGCTGATCCCGTAGACGATGCCGAAATTGATCGCCTTGGCCCGGCGGCGGATCATTGGGTCCATGCCCTCGATCGGCGTATCGAACATCTCCGAGGCCGTCATGGCGTGGATGTCGAGGCCTTCCTGGAAGGCGCGCTTCAGCTGCGGGATGTCGCCGATGTGGGCCAGCAGGCGCAGCTCGATCTGGCTGTAGTCGGCGCTGATCAGCACCCTGCCCTTGTCGGCGATGAACGCCTTGCGGATCTTGCGACCCTCCTCGGTGCGGACCGGGATGTTCTGTAGGTTGGGATCCGACGACGACAGCCGGCCCGTGGTCGTGGCGGCCAGGGCGTAGGAGGTGTGGACCCGGCCGGTGCCCGGCGCGATGGCGGCGATCAGGTTCTCGGTATAGGTGCCCTTCAGCTTCGACAGCTGGCGCCAGTCCAGCAGGACGCGCGGCAGCTCGTGCTCCAGGGCCAGGCTCTCCAGCACGTCGCTGTCGGTCGACCACTGGCCGGTGGCGGTCTTCTTGCCGCCCTTCATCTGCATCTCGCCGAACAGCACGTCGCCGATCTGCTTGGGGCTGCCCAGGTTGAAGGGCCGGCCGACGATCTCCTGGGCCCGCTCCTCGTACTTGGCCATGCGCATCGAGAACTCGTTGGAGAGCAGGCGCAGCGCCTCGGGATCCACCTTGACCCCGTTGTTCTCCATCATCGCCAGCACCGCCGGCAGCGGCCGCTCCAGCGTCTCGTAGACGGTCGACAGGCCCTCGCGCGCCAGGCGCGGCTTCAGGGTCTGATAGAGCCGCAGGGTGACGTCGGCGTCCTCGGCGGCGTAGGCGGTGGCCTCGGTCAGGCCCACGTGCTTGAAGCTGATCTGGCCCTTGCCGGTCCCGGCCACCTGCTTGAACGGAATCGGCTTGTGGCCCAGCCACAGCTCCGACAGCTCGTCCATGCCGTGGCCGTGCAGGCCCGCCTCCAGCACGTAGCTGATCAGCATGGTGTCCTCGATCGGCGCGACCTGGATCCCGTATCGCGAGAGCACGGCGATGTCGTACTTGGCGTTCTGGGCCACCTTCAGCACCGCCGGATCTTCCAGCAGCGGCTTCAGGGCGGCCATCGCCTCGTCCAGCGGGATCTGCACCAGGTCGGCGGCGGCTTCCAGCGCCAGGCCGTCCTTCTCGCAGTGGCCGACCGGGATGTAGCAGGCCTCGCCCGGATTGATGGCCAGCGATACGCCGCACAGGCCGGCCGTGGCCGAGGACAGGGCGTCGGTCTCGGTGTCGAACGCCACCAGGCCCTTGGCCGTCGCCTTGGCGACCCAGGCCTTCAGGGTGTCGAGATCCTGGATCCGGACATAGGTGGCGTGGTCGATGCTGATCGGCTCGGCCACCGGATTGGCGGCGGCGCGCGCGGCGGCTCCCATGTACGAGACACTGGTGACCGGAGCCTTGGGCTGGGCGGGAGCGCGATCGAGCGTACCGGGCGTCGCCGCGGCCGAGCCGTCGCCGACCCGGCGGGCCAGGGTGCGGAACTCCATCTGCTCCAGGAAGGCGGCCAGGACCTCCTTGTCGGGCTCACGCACCTTCAGCTCGTCCAGCGGCTGGGGCAGCGGCGTGTCGCAGTCCAGCTTCACCAGGGCTCGCGACAGGCGGATCTGGTCCGCGAACTCGATCAGGGTCTCGCGGCGCTTGGGCTGCTTGATCTCGCCGGCCCGGGCCAGCAGCGTGTCGAGGTCGCCGTATTCGGTGATCAGCTGGGCGGCGGTCTTGATGCCGATGCCGGGGGCGCCCGGCACGTTGTCGACGCTGTCGCCGCACAGGGCCTGAACGTCGACGACCTTGTCCGGATAGACGCCGAACTTCTCGAACACCTGCTCGCGCTCGATCCGCACGCCCTTCATCGGGTCGAACATCGAGACGCCGTCGCCGACCAGCTGCATCAGGTCCTTGTCGGACGAGACGATGATCGCCTCGCCGCCGACGTCGCGAGCCTTGCAGGCATAGGCGGCGATCAGGTCGTCGGCCTCGTAGCCCGGCAGCTCGATGGCCGGCACGCCGAAGGCCAGGGTCGCCTCACGCACCAGCGGGAACTGCGGGATCAGGTCCTCGGGCGGCGGGGGCCGGTGGGCCTTGTACTTGTCGTAGAGATTGTTGCGGAACGTCTTTTCGGAGTGGTCCCAGATCACCGCCAGATGGGTGGGCGTGTCGCCCTGCATGTCGCGCATCAGCTTCCACAGCATGTTGCAGAAGCCTTGGACGGCGCCCACCGGCAGGCCGTCGCTCTTGCGGGTCAACGGCGGCAGGGCGTGGTAGGCGCGGAACAGATAGGCCGAGCCGTCCACCAGGAACAGCCGGACGGCGGGGCCGTCCTGGGTCAGCTCGGAAACGTTCGGAAGGGGGGGCGCGGCGACGTCGGTCATGGCCGGCAACATAGGGGGCGCGACCCGCCCCGAAAACCCTCTGGAAAAACCTTTGGAGGAACCCTCTGGCGGGCCGCCACAGGATCACATAACCTCCACCTAGGGTCGAGCGCCGAAGGGGTCGCGCGCCGACTTGGCTCGGGGTTCTATCGTGCTCTCGCGTAAGCTTCTGCTGGCCTTGCTGGCGGCCAGCCTCTCCACCGCCGTCCTTGCACAAAACGATGATGACGACGAAGCGCCGAAAGGTTGGCGGCCGAACTTCGTCGTCCATGTCCCGCCCTCGAAGATGAAGGCCGCATTCCCGAAGGGCGCGACGATGACCGGCAAGGCCGTGCTCGGCTGCGTCGCGGCCAAGGACGGGCGACTGAGCGACTGCAAGGTGGTGCGCGAGGACCCCGTCGGTCAGGGCTTCGGCGAAGCGGCGCTGTCGGTTGTCGGCTACGAACGGATCGCCCCGAAAGACGGAACGGGGGCCTCGGTGGAAGGCCGGCCCGTCCGCACCAGCTTCGAGTTCCTGGCGCCCGGTGACGCCAATCCTGACTGGGTGCGCAAGCCCGACGGGCGCGACCTGGCCAACGTCTTCCCGAAGAAGGCGCTGGACAAGCATGTCGGCGGCCGCGCCACGATCCAGTGCCGGGTCACGGTCGAAGGCTTCCTCGACGCGTGCAAGGTTGTCTTCGAATCGCCCGCGGGCCTGGACTTCGGCGGCGCCGGCCTGCAGCTGGCCCCTCAGTTCCGCATGTCGCCGAAGATCCGCGGCGGCCACGCCGTGCCGGGCGGCCAAGTCACCATCCCGATCAATTGGGAACCCCCACGCGGGATCGCGACGATCACCAGCACGCCGGTCGTGCTGGATCCGCCGTGGAACCGAGTCCCGACCCAGGCCGAGATCAACGCCGCCTGGCCCAAGGCCGCGGCGGGCGCGCCCTCGGGCCAAGCGGCCCTGCGCTGCGACCTCGTGAAGACTGGCCAGCTTCGGTCCTGCGACGTCATCTCCGAGAACCCGCGCGGCAAGGGCTTCGGCAAGGCCGCGCTAGAGCTGTCGAAGCTGTTCCAGATCCCCGTGAACCCCAGTGAGGCCAAGACGGTCAGGGACTATCAGGTCGACCTGCCATTCCGCTTCCGTGACCCGGCCACGCCCGATGGCCGCAAGCTGACCAAGCCGCGCTGGATCCGCACCCTGACCGCCGAGGGCATGGCCGAGGTCTATCCGCAGGCGGCTATCAAAGCCGGGATCAAGTCGGGCCTGGGCGTGGTCTCCTGCACCGTCACCGCGACGGGCGAACTTACCGCCTGCCAGGCCGTCCGCGAGCAGCCCGCCGGCCTCGACTTCGGCGCGGCGGCGATCAAGGCGGTCTCGGTGATGCGCATGAACCCGTGGACCAAGGAAGGCGACACGGTCGACGGCTTGGTCATCACCATCCCGATCCAGTTCACGTTCGAGGACGACGCCCCGCCGGCGGAGCCGGCCAAACCTTCGTCGTCGTCAAAGCCGGACTGATTGGACCGCCAGCTTTCCTCGCCTTGCGCCCGGAGGGCATGAGGCGTAACGGAACCCGGCTCCGCGATCTGTCGCGGAACATCAGCCGTTTTTGGTAGTATTCAGGAGAGCGCGATGGGTTACCGGGTCGCGGTGGTCGGCGCCACGGGCAATGTGGGCCGCGAGATGTTCAACATCCTCGAGGAAGTCAAATTCCCCGTCGACAAGATGCACGCCATCGCCAGCCGCAAATCCATTGGCGTCGAGGTTTCGTTCGGCAACGAGATCCTGCGCTGCCAGGACCTCGAGCAGTTCGACTTCTCGAAGGTTGACATCGTGCTGATGAGCGCCGGCGGCGCGATCTCCAAGGCCTGGGGCGAGAAGATCGGCGCGGCCGGTCCGATCGTGATCGACAATTCCAGCCACTTCCGGATGGACCCGGACGTGCCGCTGGTCGTGCCGGAAGTGAACCCCGAGGCGGTCAACACGCTGCCGAAGAACATCATCGCCAACCCCAACTGCTCGACTGCCCAGCTGGTGGTGGTGCTCGCGCCCCTGCACGCCGAAGCCAAGATCAAGCGCGTCGTCGTCTCGACCTACCAGTCGGTGTCGGGCGCGGGCAAGGAAGGCATGGACGAGCTGTGGGAGCAGACCAAGGGCGTGTTCGTCCTGGGCGCTCCGCCGCCCAAGAAGTTCACCAAGCAGATCGCCTTCAACGTCATTCCGCACATCGACGTCTTCATGGAAGACGGCTTCACCAAGGAAGAGTGGAAGATGATGGCGGAGACCAAGAAGATCCTGGATCCGTCGATCAAGCTGACCGCCACCTGCGTGCGCGTGCCGGTCATGGTCGGCCACGCCGAATCCGTGAACATCGAGTTCGAGAGCCCGCTGGACGAGGACGACGTCCGCGAGATCCTGCGCGACGCCGATGGCGTGGAAGTCATCGATAAGCGCGAGGACGGCGGCTACATGACGCCGAAGGAAAGCGCCGGCGAGTTCCCGGTCTATGTCTCGCGCATCCGCACCGACCCCACCGTCGAGAACGGCATCGCGCTGTGGTGCGTCGCCGACAACCTGCGCAAGGGCGCGGCGCTGAACGCCGTGCAGATCGCCCAGCTCCTCCACGACAAGGGCCTGATCAAGCAGAAGCTCCCGGCCTAAAGACCACTCTCCGCAACAAGCGGGTGGAAATCAGGGCTCCCGGGGCAGACCTCCCGGGAGCCCTTTTTCATTTCTGATCATGAAGGACGACGCCATGTCGGCGAGCGTGAACGAGACCGAGGCCGAAAGCCGCTCCGCCTACGCCGCCGGCGTCGGCTGCTACGTCCTGTGGGGCTTCCTGCCCCTGTATTTCCACCTGCTGTCGAACCTGGGCGTCTCGTCGTGGGAAATGATCGCCCACCGCTCACTTTGGTCGGTCCTGTGGGCCGGCGGCCTGGTGCTGATCGCCAGGCAGGGCGGCCAGGTCGCGGCGGTGCTGCGCCAGCCCAAGACCCTCGGCGTGCTGGCGCTGTCGACCCTGGCGATCTTCAGCAACTGGACGATCTACGTCTTCGCGGTCAACGCCGGCCACGTGATCGAAGCCAGCCTCGGCTACTACATCAATCCGCTGATGAACATGGCGGCCGGCGCCCTGCTGTTCCGCGAGCGCATGTCGACCGAGGGCAAGATCGCCATCGGCTTCGCCGCCGTCGGGGTGGCGATCCAGACCATCGCCCTGGGTCACCTGCCGATCGTCTCGCTGGGCCTGGCCCTGACATTCTGCGCCTACGCCATCCTGCGTAAGCAGGTGAAGGCCGACGCCCAAACCGGCCTGTTCGTCGAGTGCGCCTATCTGGCCTTGCCCGGCCTCTTCTACGTCCTGCACCTGCAGTCGACGGGCCAGAGCCATTTCGGCGCCGGGGCCGGCGTCACCGGCCTGCTGGCCCTGGCTGGGCCGGCCACCGTGGTTCCGCTGGCCCTGTTCGCCTGGTCGGCTCGCCGCCTGCCGCTGTCGGCGGTCGGCTTCCTGCAGTTCATCGCCCCGACCCTGCAGTTCCTGTTGGGCGTGGCGTTCGGCGAGCCGTTCACGCCGCTGCGGGCCCTGTCGTTTGTGTTCATCTGGCTGGGCGTGGCCACCTTCGCCTATGGCGCGTGGAAGAAAACGCGGGCGCTGGCGCCGGCGGCCTGAAGCGATCTAGGCTGCGGAATGACGACCCGACGCTTCGTCCTCGCCGCCGGCGGCTCTCTCGCGCTTCCCTTGTTCGCCGGCGCCGCCGCGCTCGATCCCTACAACGCGCTGCTGACCGGCGACGGCGATCCGAATGCGGCCCTGCCCGCCCTGGCCGGCTGCGCGTTCGACCGGGGCGGCGACCGGTTCCGTCTGGCGCGCGGCCTGGCCGACGTGACCAACGGCCGGGCCATGACGCCTACCTCGCCGGCCCGCATCGCCTCGATCTCCAAGCTGGTCGCGGCGCTTGGCTTCATGACGCTCGTAGAGGCCGGCAAGGTCGGGCTGGACGACGACGCCGGCGAGATCCTGGGCTTTCCCCTCCGCCACCCGCGTTTCCCGGCCGCGCGGATCACGCCCCGACAGCTGCTCTCGCACACCAGCGGCCTGCGCAATGGGCCCAGCTATCCGGTCGCCTTCGGCCGCCCGCTAAGCGCGGCGCTGGCGCCCGGCGGCGTCCAGTGGGACGACGGAGCCTGGTTCGGCCCCGCCACCGAGTCGCCGGGCGACTGGTTCGCCTATGCCGACGTCAACTACGCCCTGGTCGCTCAGCTGATCGAGGCGGTCAGCGGTGAGCGGTTCGACCGCTTCATGGCGCGCGTGGTCTTCGCGCCGCTGGGCCTGTCCTGCGGCTACAACTGGAGCGGCGTTCCGCAAGACGTTCGCGACCGCCGCGCCGTCCTCTATCGCAAGGCCCCGTCCGACGACGGGCCATGGGACGCCAAGGGCCCGTGGATCGCCCAGTTGGACGCCGCCGTCCCGCCCGCGCCGGAGCCCGCCGTCCGCACCGCCCCCGAGGCTGCCGGACGAAGCCTCGACAGCTATCGCCCCGGTGAAAACGGCTTCGTGTTCGGTCCGCAGGGCGGCCTGCGCGCCTCGGTCATGGACCTGGCCGTCATTGGTCGCGTCCTGTTGGCCAAGGGCGCGCCGATCCTGAAGCCCGCGACCTTCGTCCGAATGACCGCCCCGGCCTGGCGCTTCGATCCCAAACATCCGAACGGCGAGGGCTATGGCGGCCTGATCGCCGCCTACAGCCTGGGCGTCCAGACCCTGACCGGCGGAACGGGCGACAACGTCTTCGACGGCTGCGCGAGCTGGTTCGGCCACGCCGGCGACGCCTATGGCCTCACCTCGGGCCTCTGGGTCGATCCGAGGTCCGGACGCGGGATCGCCTATCTGATCACCGGCCAGGCCGCGCCGCTGAAGACCAACAAGGGCCGCTCGATGTTGACCCGCCAGGAAGAGCGGTTGGCGAGTCTTCTGATCGAAGCGTTCTAGCCAGCTGCCGCGCGCCGGGTCATCGTCACGGCCATGACCAGAGAGCAGACCTCCCCCGACGAGACGATCTCGCCCGCGCGCGGCCGCCTGATCCTGGCGGCCACCGTGCTGGGCTCCAGCCTGGCCTTCATCGACGGCTCGGTCGTCAATGTCGCCCTGCCCGCCATCCGCCAGGCGCTGAACGCGCGGCCCGAGCAGATCCAGTGGATCGTCAACGCCTACCTGCTGCTGCTGGGCTCGCTGGTCCTGATCGGCGGCTCGGCCGGCGACCGCTGGGGCCGGCGCAAGGTGTTCGTCATCGGCGTCACCCTGTTCGCCCTCGCCTCCCTGGGCTGCGCGCTCTCGCCGAGCATCGCCTTCCTGATCGCCGCCCGCGCCCTGCAGGGGATCGCCGCGGCGATGGTCGTGCCGGCCAGCCTGGCCATCCTGGGCGCCGCGTTCGACGAGAAGGCGCGCGGCCCGATGATCGGAGCCTGGGCCGGCTTCGGGGCGGTGACCGGGGCGTTCGGACCGGTGCTGGGCGGCTGGCTGGTCGACGCCGTCTCCTGGCGGGCCATCTTCCTGATCAACCTGCCGATCGCCGCCGCCACCGTCTGGCTGACCCTGAAGGCCGTGCCCGAGAGCCGCGACCCGGACGTCGAGCACCTGGACTGGCGCGGCGCCGTCCTCGCCGCCTCGGGCCTGGGCGCCCTGACCTGGGGCCTGACGGCCGCCGGCGCCCGCGGCTGGCAGAGCCTGACCGTGTGGAGCGCCCTCGCGGCCGGCGCGGCGATCCTGGTCGGCTTCGTCGTGCTGCAGGGTCGCGAGAAGCACCCGATGATGCCGCTGACCCTCTATCGCTCGACCACGTTCAGCGGCGCCAACCTGCTGACCCTGGCGCTGTATTTCGGTCTGACCGGGGCGATGTTCTTCCTGCCCTACGAACTGATCGCCAAGCACGGCTACAGCGCCGCCGGGGCCGGGGCGACCCTGCTGCCGATCTCGGCGGTGATGGGGACGCTGTCGGGGTTCGCCGGTCGGATGGCCAACAAGGTCGGGGCGCGGGCCATGCTGACCGTGGGTCCGATCGTCGCCGGCCTCGGCTTCGCCCTGCTGGCCGCGCCCTGGCTGGGAAGCGGCTTCTGGACCGGGGTGCTGCCCGGCCTGCTGGTGCTGGCCCTGGGCATGACGATCAGCGTCGCGCCGCTGACCAGCACGGTGATGGCGGCGGTCCCGTCCAGCCATGCCGGCGTCGCCTCGGGCATCAACAACGCCGTCGCCCGGGTCGCGGGCCTGCTGGCCGTGGCGGTCCTGGGCCTCGTCTATTTCGCCCCCGGCGGCGGAGGCTATCCGTGGGTGATGGGGATCAGCGCCGTGGCGGCGATCGTGGCGGGTCTCGTCGGTGCGGCCACGATCAGAACCGATGCGCCTAGAAGCGGTGAGCGAGACCGATCACCAGCTCCAGGTCCGGAGTCCGGCGATTGAGACCGGCATAGGCCGAGGCGTCCAGCTGGACGTCGGGCCAGGCCTTGGGCGTCCAGGCGGCGGTCAGGTCGAAGCTGGCCTGGGTGATCCGCCCCGAAGGATCGTCGTCGACATCGACCCACAGCTCCGCGCCCAAGTTGACCGGCCCGACCGCGCGGCCCACGCCGCCGGCCAGGGCATAGCCCGCGTGACGCCCGGAGCCGCTGGCGTTGACCCGCGCGTCCAGCTCGGGCGCCAGGCTCAGCGACCAGTCGGCGTTCAGCGGGATCGAGACGGGGACGATGACGCCGCCTTGCCAAGCGTCGGCGCCGATCCCCTCCGCGCCCGTCGGGGCGACGACGAAGGGCTGGACCGCGACCGAGACGCCGTCGCCGGCCGGGTTCCGCAGCGACCACCGCAGGGCCAGGCCCAGGTCGCCGGCGCCTGAGACGGTCGAGGTCGCGCCGCCGGTCTTGGTCCGCACCCGCTCGCGGGCGGTCCAGCTCAGCTGACCCTCGAGCGTTGAGGCCAGGCCGAGGCGCAATTCGAGGCCGCCGTAGGAAACGTCGTCGACCGAGGTCCCGCCGCCGCGGCTGAAGACCGCGTCGACCCCGCCCAGCTCGGCCTGGAAGCGCCCCGCGTCCAGCACGCAAGGCGGCGAGCCTTTGCCGGGCCGGTCGGCGCAGAAGTCACGGTCCTGGGCGTCGGCCGCGCCAGCCAGCACAAGAGCGGTGAGCGCCAGCGAGGCGATGCGGATCGGGGCCATGCTCTCTCCTTCGCCCGGAAACACGACAAGCAACGCCATAAGCTAGGCCGCGACGGCCGCTAAAGCGAGGCGTAGGCGGCCTCGATCAGGCGCACGGCGCGCGGGTCGCCGATCAGCGCATTGCCCTGCTTGTTCATCACATACGAGCCCGACACCCCACGCGTCGGGTCGGCGAAGGCGCACGAGCCGCCCCAGCCCGAATGGCCGAACGCCTCGGCCGTTGGGCCGTAGAACATGTTGGGCTCGTTGCGCATGAAGCCCGCGCCCCAGCTGATCACATAGGGCAGGACGAGGTCCTGACCGACGATGCGCTGGACCGTGGCGGCCTTGATCCCGGCCGGGGTGATCAGCGAACGGCCATCCAGGCTGCCGCCGCTGGCCAGGGCGCCCATCAGCCGGGCCAGGGCCGCGGCGGTGGCGTGGCCGTTGGCGGACGGGATCTCGACCCGCCGCCACTCGGCCGCGCCCCTGCCGCCGGGCGAGGACCACGGCTTCAGGAAGGCGGCCGTCACGGCGGCGTTGAGCTCGCCGAACTTGGGCAGGGCGGTCGGCCGCATCAACTCGGCGACACGGCCGTGCTCGCTGTCGGGCAGGCCGATCCACAGGTCCAGGCCCAGCGGAACCGCGATGTCCTCGCGCAGCGCCGTGCCCATGGTGCGGCCGTCGACGCGGCGGAAGATCTCGCCGGCGAGGTAGCCGAAGGTGACAGGGTGATAGCCGCTGGCCGAGCCGATCGGGAACAACGGGGCCATGGCCGCCAGCTTGGCGCAGGTGGCGTCCCAGTCGAACCACAGGGCCGGGTCGGTCTCGTCGGGGAAGCCGGAGAGGCCGGCCTGGTGCGACAGCGCCTGCTCGATCGTGACCGCCTGCTTGCCGTTCTGGGCGAACTCGGGCCAGACGTCGGCGACGGGCTGGTCGTAGGCCAGGCGGCCCTCATCGACCAGGCGGGCGACCAGCAGGGCGGCGATCGCCTTGGTGGTCGAGAACAGGGCCGTCAGGGTGTCGGGACCGAACGGGACCTCCCGCTTGCGGTCGGCGAAGCCGCCCATCAGGTCGACGACGATCTCGCCGTCGATGGCGAAGGCGAAGCGCGCGCCCAGCTCGCCACTATTGGCGAAATTGGCCTCGAAGGCGTCGCGGACGCGGGCGAAGCGGTCGGGGCAGAGGCCGGTGATCTCGGTCATGCAAGCCGCTCGATGCGCACGGTCGGCGAGGTCTGCTTGATCCGCGCGCCCATGGCCACGATCGGCAGCTCGGGGGCGTTCCAGATGTTGGCGGCGGTGACCGTCTCGGCCACCCCGCCGACGGCGCGGGCCAGGCCGTACGAGAAGGTCTGGCCCTCCAGGATCGAGGCGGCGTAGAGGGCGGTCAGCAGGTCGCCGGTGCCGTTGGGCGAGCGCTCGGCCTTGGCGTGGGCGGCCAGCCAGGCCTCCTTCTTGTCGGCCAGCACGACGCCGATCTCGGCTCCGCGCTGGACCGAGGAGACCAGGGTCGTCTTGCCCAGCAGCCGGGCGGCCTTCATGGCCGAGACCGGGTCGCGGGCGTCGGTTCCGGTCAGCTTCTTCAGCTCCCAGGAATTGCAGGCCACGACGTCGGCGCGCGGGATCAGGTCGGCGATGATCTCGTCGGCGGTCTCGGCCGGGATGTAGAGGCCCTTGCCGGCGTCGCCCATGGTCGGATCGACGATGACGACCGGCTTGCGGGTGGCCGCGCCCTGGCGCGGGCTCGCGCGCACCGCGTCGATCACGCGCGCAGCGGACCGGGCCTGGGCGGAGGTGGCGAAGTAGCCGGTGATGACCACGTCCACCAGGCCGAACAGGCCGTTGGCCTCGATGCCGTCCAGCATGCCCTCGAACACCTCGATCGGCACCGGGGCTCCGCCGGGCAAGCCCCAGCCGGGATGCCGGCCGTACAGCACCGTCGGCACGACCATCGAGTCGATCCGGAACTGGGCCAGGGCGGTGGCTTGCGCCGTCGCGCCCACCTGGCTGCCGGCGACATGGCTGGAGATGATCAAGGCTAGCGGCATGGCAAAGCGATTAGCGGAGCATTGAGGACTTGAATAGGGCGGTTGCGCGGGGGAGGCCAAAAGAGAAAGGCCCGCCGTCGCCAGCGGGCCTTCCCTTTGGAAAATCAGGCAATTTCCGTAGCGGAAACGTCGCTCTTTATAGCGACAAGCCTCCTGGTCCCCAGGCCTAGTACCGGTAGTGGTCCGGCTTGAACGGGCCGGCTTCCGGCACGCCGATATAGTCGGCCTGATCCTTGCGCAGGGTGGTCAGCTTCGCGCCCAGCTTTTCCAGGTGCAGGAAGGCGACCTTCTCGTCCAGGTGCTTGGGCAGGGTGTAGACCTGGTTCTCGTACTTGGCCTTGTTGGTCCACAGCTCGATCTGGGCCAGGGTCTGGTTGGTGAACGAGGCCGACATCACGAACGAGGGGTGACCCGTCGCGTTGCCCAGGTTCACCAGACGGCCTTCCGACAGCAGGATCAGCTTCTTGCCGTCCGGGAATTCCACGTGGTGGACCTGCGGCTTGATCTCGTCCCACTTGAAGTTCTTCAGGCCGGCGACCTGGATCTCCGAGTCGAAGTGGCCGATGTTGCAGACGATGGCGTTGTTCTTCATCCGGCGCATGTCCTCGACCGTAATGACGTCCTTGTTGCCGGTCGCCGTGACGAAGATGTCGGCCTTGTCGGCGACGTCGGTCAGGGTCTGGACCTCGTAGCCTTCCATCGCCGCCTGCAGGGCGCAGATCGGGTCGACTTCGGTGACGATCACGCGGGCGCCGCCTTGGCGCAGCGAGGCCGCCGAACCCTTGCCCACGTCGCCGTAGCCACAGACCACCGCGACCTTGCCCGACAGCATGACGTCGGTGCCGCGACGGATCGCGTCGACCAGCGATTCACGGCAGCCGTAGAGGTTGTCGAACTTGCTCTTGGTGACGCTGTCGTTGACGTTGATGGCCGGGAACGGCAGCTCGCCCTTGGCGGCCATCTGGTACAGGCGGTGGACGCCCGTGGTGGTCTCTTCCGAGACGCCGGTGATGGCGCTGCGGATGGCCGAATAGAAGCCCGGCTTTTCGGCCAGGTACTTCTTCATCACGGCATAGAGGGCTTCTTCTTCCTCGTTCTGCGGGTTGTTCAGGATCGAGGGATCCTTCTCGGCCTTGGGGCCCAGCACGCAGAGCAGGGTGGCGTCGCCGCCGTCGTCGAGGATCAGGTTCGGGTAGCCGCCGTCGTGCCACTCGAAGATCTTGTGGGCGTATTCCCAGTACTCGACCAGGTTCTCGCCCTTGAAGGCGAAGACCGGGATGTTGGCGGCGGCGATGGCGGCCGCGGCGTGGTCCTGGGTCGAGAAGATGTTGCACGACGCCCAGCGGACCTCGGCGCCAAGCGCGGTGAGGGTCTCGATCAGGACGGCGGTCTGGATGGTCATGTGCAGGCTGCCGGCGATGCGGGCGCCCTTCAGGACCTGGGCCGGGCCGTACTCGGCGCGCGTGGCCATCAGGCCCGGCATCTCGGTCTCGGCGATGGCGATTTCCTTGCGGCCGTAATCGGCGAGCGAGATGTCCTTGACGATATAGTCGGCCACGGTCGGCTCCTGCGGAAGTCGTGAGAATGAAGTGTCTTGGGCGGGGCTTATACAGCCCCGAGCCCTTCCGAGCAATTAACGCATAAAGATATCCTTATGCGATGTGGGTGGTGCGGGTCGCGAGCCGTCGCTAACGGCTGCGATAGGTCTCGACCCAGAACTCTTCGGGCAGGCCTCGGCAAACCGAAAGTTCGCTGCGATCGGCCAGGACGAAGGCCTTGCCGGTCCAGACACGGGTCTCGGTGATCCCGCAGTCGGCGACGCCCCGGCCCTTGGCGTAGCTGTAGAGCTTCTGCTGGTCGGCGTCGTAGTTGGCGTTGGTGGCCATGGCCCGTTCGTCGGCGGCGCGCGGACCGCCCCCTTCCCCATCGCCCAGGTCGGCGAGACGCGCATGGCCGCCCGCCTCGTCGGCCAGCACCAGGGCCGAGGCGGTCTGGTAGGCGCCCACCCAGCAGGGGATCACCCACAGCACCAGGCCCGGCCCCAGTCGGCTCGACTCCGGAGCCTCCAGCGCCGGATTGTCGGACGTGCAGTCCAGGCCCGCGATGCGCTTGCGCACCAAGGCCGGGAGCTTGTCGGTCAGGCCCTTCTGGCTGACGGCTCGAGCGGCGCGGATGACCGGGGCCGGCGGCGGCGCGGGAACGGCGGCGGCGGGCGCGGCCCCCTTGGCGACCAGGGCGGTGACGCCGCCCACTCGCTTTTGCCGGTCGTCGATCCAGCGCAGGACGGCCGAAGCGCCGGACAGCGACACCGTCGCCACGGCTTTCTTGCCGGCTCTCAGCTCTAGCCCGGCGCCCCGCGCGATCGCCGCCGAAAGCGCCGCGCCGTCCGCCACGGCCCAGGTGCGGAAGTCCTCGTTGCCGCCTTCCGGAGCGTCGGTTCGCGCCACGGCCTTGCCGTCGATGAACAGGTCCAGGGCCCCCGCGACGCCTCGGCCCTGCTCGGGTCCCAGCACCAGGTCGAACAGGGGTGGAGCGTTCCGTCCGGCGTCGCGGCGGACGCGCAGGGCCACGCCGTCGACATCATCCGACGAAAAGCCGTAGGCCGTGCAGGCCCGGACATTGTCGCAGGCGCCCCACCAGTCCTTGATCTCCAGCTTGTCGCGGGCGGCGGCCGGCCCAGCCAGCAGGAGGACGGCGCACAGTACGGCCCATGGGGCCGGCGTCGGGACCACCAGCCGGATCATCCTAGAAGCCCAGCTCGGGCTGCATCGCCCCCGGCTGCTGGGTCTCGGGCAGGTGACAGGTGAAGGTCGATCCGGCCCCCGGTTCGCTTTCCAGCGCCACCCAGCCGCCGTGCAGCTCGACCAGCGCCTTGACCAGGGCCAGGCCCAGGCCCGGACCGCCCCGGTCGCGGCCGACGAAGCGGTCGAAGATGTGGGCCTGGACGTGGAACGGCACGCCCCGGCCGGTGTCGGAAACGTCCAGCCGCACCTCGCCCAGGGCTCGGCGAGCCTGCAGGGTGACCCGGCCGCCGGGCGGGGTCTGGCGCAGGGCATTCTCGACCAGATGGTCCAGGGTCTGGGTCAGGCGCTTGGCGTCGCCGCGGATCAAGCCGACGTCCTCCTCGCACTCCACCGCGAGCGTCACCCCACCCAGTTGGGCGTCCTTCAGGGCGCGCTCCTGGGCGTTCAGCAGCAGGTCGGCGACGCGGATGTCCTCGATCTCCAGCGCCATCTCGCCGGCGTCGATCTGGGCCATGTCCAGCACGTCGTCGATCGAGCGGGCCAGTTGGGTGGCGGCGGCGCGGACGGCGGCGACGTGGTTGCGGCCCCGCTCGGAAATGCCGTCGGCCCGCTCCAGCAGCTCGGAATAGCCGATGATCGTGGTCAGCGGCGTGCGCAGCTCGTACGAGACGTTGCCGACGAAGTCGCGCTTCAGCCGTTCGGCCTCGGCCAAGGCCGCTGAGCGGTCAGCAAGAGCGCTTTGCAGGTCGCGGGTGTCGGTGACGTCGGCGAAGGCGATCAGGGTCGCGCCATCGGGCAGCGGCCGGCTCTGATAGACGACGATGCGATCGTCCGAGGTCCGCACCTCGCCCGAGGTGGGGGCGCGCATCTGCGGGTCGGGATCGGCCACTCGCCCCTTCAGGTCGCGCCAGAAGGCCAGGTCGTGCAGGCGCGGCACGCACAGCTCGACCACGCCCTCGAAGTCGCCGGCCGCCTCCAGGGCGTGCGGGGTGACGTTCCAGAACGTCTCGAACGCCTCGTTGTGCAGGCGCAGGCGGCCGTCCGAGCCGAACACCGCGACCGCGTCGTTCAGCTTGTCCAGCGTGGCCTGCTGCACCTGGATCAGGGCGTTGTATTGGGCCCGCAGCTTCAGCTCACCGGTGATGTCGGAATAGATCAGCAGCATGCCGCCCAGCGGGTGCGGCTGGCGCACGACCTTCAGGGTCCGGCCGTCGGGCAGGTGCCAGAGGTCGTCGGCCTGGGGCCCCAGGTCCTCGTAGCGGGCCAGTTCGGCCGCCTTCCAGCTGGCGTAGTCGATGGTCTCGGGCAGACGGCGGCGCTGGCGCAGGCGGTCCAGCACCTCGCCGTGGGTCGGCCGCTCGTCCAGCCAGGCCCGCTCCAGGCCCCACAGCTCGGCGAAGGCGGTGTTGTGGTACGACAGGCGTCGCGTCTGGCTGAAGATCGCCACCGCCTCGGCGATGTGGTTCAAGGTCTCGTCGTGGGCCTCGACGTGCTTCTTGAAAGCGTCGCGGACGTCCTCGATCTCGGTGACGTCGGCGCAGAACACGCCCACCCCGCCGCCGTCCAGCGGCTGGGCCGACAGGCGGAACGCGCGGCGGCGGCCCTCCAGATTGATCCAGCGCAGGGCTTCGCGGCGTTCGCCCTTCTCGGCGGCCTCGATGACCAGGGCGTCGGCGGCGCGGTCGAAGGTCTTGCCGACCAGGGCCGGCGCGGCGGCCGAGGTTGCTCCGACGGCGCGGACAAAAGCCTCGTTGCCCCAGACCGCCTGGCCGTCAGATCCAGCCACCCAGGCCGGTTCGGCGACGCTGTCGACGAAGGCGGCGAAGCGGGCCGCCGACGGCAGGCCGGAATCCGCGCCGGTGACCGCCGACATCCGCAGCCAGGCCAGGGCCCCGGCCGCGCGGCCCTCGACCGACACCGAACCGCTCGGACCTCGGACCTCGAAGGCGCAGGCTTCGCCGCGCTCGAACAGGGCCGAAAGCTTGTGGGCGTGGTCGGGATCGGCCTGACCCAAAGCCGCGACCACCGCATTGACGTCATGGCCGACACCCAGCGCCTGGGCGCAGGCCGACAGGCTCTCGACGCCCGAGACCAGGCCGGCCTGGCCGCCCTCGACCTCGATCACGGCCGTGTCGAAGGCCTCGGCCCACGCCTGGGCGCCGGACGCCCCGCCCTCCTGCCGGGCCAGGCGCGCCTTGAGCGCGGCGATGCGGGCCTCGAAGCTCCGGCGCTGCCCCAGCGACCACAGGGTGGCGCAAATGGCGAGGCAGACCGCGCCGGCCGCCGCCGCGAGGATCAGGTCATTCGAAGTCATCAGGCGCGTCGCTTACCCCAGCGGGTCGTCGAATCAGAATCCCAGATTAGTCCGGCCATGACCAGAGCGCGATCAAGGCCGCACGTGACGGTCTGTCGCTATTTCGCCGAAGGACCGGATGGCGCTCGCCTTCAATCGCTCTATTTGGAGGGTCATGACCTGGTCCGACCGCCTCGCCCCGTCGCTCGACGACTTCGCCGCCCTGGCCAAACAGGTGCTCGACGCCCTGCCCGCCAACTTCCGCGCCCGATCTGGCAGGGTGGCGGGCCAGGTGGCGGTGCGCGTCGAGGATTTCCCGTCCGAGGCGATGCTGGACGACCAAGGGATCGAGGATCCGTTCGCGCTGACGGGCCTCTACCAGAACGCCGACCCGGCGGTGTTGCTCTTCCGCCGCCCCATCCTCGATGAATGGGCCGAGCGCGGCGACGTCTCGCTCGGCGACCTGATCAGCCAGGTGCTAGTCGAAGAACTGGGCGGGGATGCGCGTGTCATCGGAGCCGCGTCCCCCATCGAAGGGTTGCTCGGCCTCAAGGCGCCGTCCTCCGCCTATTTCGCGGAGATCGCGAACCAGACGCATACAGGCCTTCCGCCCGCGATCCGGTCGGCGGTCGGCGAAACGCGTGTGATCGTCGAGGATTTCGCCAACGAAGCCCTGCTGGCGTCCTTGGACATCGAGGATCCGTTCGAACTGACCGGCGTGTACGAAGGCGTCGACCTCACCCAGCGCAGCGTCCTCGACCTCGTGCCCATGCCCTCGACCATCCGCCTCTTCCGACGCCCGATCCTGGACGAATGGTTCGATTCCGACACCGGCATCGCCTCGCTGATCGAGCACGTCTTCGTACACGAGGTCGCCCACCACTTCGGGTACAGCGACGCGGACATCGAACGCGCCGAGGGTTAGCGGCCGAAGGCTCCAGCCCGCCCAGCCTTTAGAGTTTCACCTGCAGCCGATCGCTACCGATCGGCCAAGCCCCGGCTCTTGGCGCTAGAACAACACGCGAAACCGGCGCTGGCGTCCGCGACGGTTTGACCGCTTCCACGGTCAAGCTCGTTCAGGCGCGCTTCATCTTGGAAGGGAGATGCTTCGGCCCGCGCAGACGGCAGGCCCCGACGGGCTCGCGATCGTCTGCGCCTGCCCACCGGCGACGAGGACCGAGCAATGGCGGACGGCCATTTTCCAGACGTCGAACTTCTGCGGCGCGAACTCGCGGTCCTGATCCTCGAATGGGCCGGGAAGGCGGTGAAGGACGACCCGGACGGCGCGATGTCGATCGCCCTGACCCGCGCCGTGAGCGAAGCCGCCCGTGGCGCCGTCGCCGAGCAGCACCGGATCCTGACCGCCGACGCCGCCGATCGGATCGCCGAGGCGCTCGAACGCCGCGGCAAGAGCGGCGGCCTTCTTCGGGTCGCGTCCCCTTGGGGCCTCGGCCTCATCGCCGTCGCCGCGATCGCGCTGCTGGCCGCCGCCTTCCTCCTCGGGGTGCGGACGGGCAGAACCGAAGGCGCCCTGGCGGCGGCGCCGCCGCCGGCCGCGTCGGTCGCCGCGCCAATCGCACCGCTTGTCCCGGAACCCGACGCGCCGGCGCAGGCTCCGCCCCGCCCCACGGCCGAGCGGCCTCACTCTGCTCAGCGCGCCGCCCCGGTCCCCGCCAAGCCAGCCGCAAGGACGCCGCCACGCACCCTGGGACGGCCGGCCACGGCCAGCGGCGACGCCTCGGCGCATTCAGCCCAGCCGGTCGGCGCCGCTACGACGCCGCCAGCCGCTCCGACACCGGCGACGCCCCAATGACCGTCTTGGTCCCAACCGCCGTCATCGGCCCGAAGGCCCAGGGCCGCAACTACGGCCTGCGTCGCTACGCCGGTCCGCGCCTGACCTCCGAAAGCCAGGCGGGTCTCGCCGACTTCGCCCTCTCCCTGGCCGGGTGGGCCATGCTGCGACGGCGTCGTTTCGTCGCCATGCTGCCGCTCGCCGGCGACGGTTCACGCTTCGCCGTGGCGCGGGCGCGTCACCTGGGCGAGGGCGAACTTGGCCCGGTGGCCGTCGCCCATCTGCTCGTCGTCGACGCCGACTTGCTCGAAGCGCTCGACTGGGCTTCGCCCCGCCTGTTGCGTCTGTTGCCCGAACCGGAAGACGCCGCCTTCGGCCTCGAGCCGATCACGGTCTCGCCCGGCGACCTGACCTGCGCCGTCGCCCGGCCGCTGACCGCATCGCGCGTGGGCTGGGCCGACGTCGCTGTCGACGTCGGCGACGAGGATCCTGAAACAGTGCTCTGCGCCCTGGTCGAGGGCGTCGAGTCCTCGACCCGGCGGGCGCGCCTCACCGGATGGGCCAGCACCAGCCTGGTCGCGCCGGCTGGCGATCTCGATCCGGCCCGCGCCTTCAAGCTCGTGACCTACGCCTCGGCCGAGAGCCCGGCGGCTTTCCAGGCCACGCATGAGCTGCTGTCGCTCAGGGCGCTCGCCGAACCGTCCCTGGCCTGGAAGGCCTGGCTGAAGCTGGCCGCGATCGCGGAGCGAGAGCCGGCCGCCGCCGCCCTGCGCTCGGCCCGGTGGTCGCAGGACAAGGCCCGCCTGCCCGCCGACGACGTGATGTTCGAGGAGATCGCCTCGGCCTGCGCCGCTCTGACCCCCGCGGCGATGATCGCGCTGCTGCGCGCGGTGATACGCCATGCCGGCGGCGCCGACGCGGTCAGCGCGGCGCTGCGGGAGGGCGTGTCCGAGACGTTCAACGCCGTGGTCGCGGTCGCCGACGCGGAGGGGGCCGCCTTCTATGTGCGCGGCCTGGTCGACGGCGCTGATCCCGTCGCCCTGACGGCCTTGCCGGGCCTGGACGAGGTGATGGCCCGCCCCGCCGTCGCGGCCTGGCTGGGCGACATCGTCCATCGCCTGGACCTCACCGGCGTCGTCCGTCTGTGGGCGACGCGGCTCGCGGCCGACCCCGCCTTCGCCGAGGCCATCGCGCCGGTCGGGGCCGCCTTCCTCGACGCCACGCTCGACGCCGCCCTGGCCCGTCTCGACGACGAGGACACGCGGTGGCTGGCCGGAACCTTGTTGCGCCTGCGATGCGCGCGCGGAGCGGTGGAGGGCGCTCGCCTTCGCATCGCCCTTTCGGCCTTGCTCGCCGCGCCGCCGACCAGCGCCGACGCCGCCCTCGCCGACCCGAAGGTGCTGGAGGTCGCCAAGGCCTTCGCCCCCGAACTGTCGGCCACGCTGGCGGCTCGGGCCATCCCCGCCGGCCTGCGCCAAGCGCGCCATCCGGCCGAGTTCACCCGCGCCGCCTGGGCCCTGGTCGCCGCGGCCGGCGCGGAGAGGGCGGCGCGATGATCTATTGTGAAGTGTGCACCAACGCGTTCTCCGGCGAAGACTTCGCCGACTGCCCGCACTGCGCCCTGGCCGAGGGCCGCGCGGCCACGCCCGCGGTTCGCGCCTCCGACGCGCCCACCCCCACGCCCGGTGTGACCATGGGCGAGGTGATCGACACCCTGCGCCGCATGACGCCGCCCGAAGCCAAGCCTCAGGCGCCGCCGACATCCGAGCCGCAGCCGCCCGAGGGCCTGAGCGAAAGCCTGCGCGCACTGGTCGAGCAGAAGGTCGACCAGGCCGCCGCCGCGGCGTCGGAAGCGCCGACCTTCGCGTCCGAGCCGACCGAGGCCGAGCCCGCCGCCAACGGCCCCATCGTCGGCCAGGCCGCCCGCGAGCTGGACATCGAGACCCTGCGCCGCATCCGCGAGTCCGGCGTGTTCACCGTGGTGCTGCTGGGCTTTCCGACGGCCGGCAAGACCTGGTTTCTGAACCGGCTGAAGTATGAACTGCAGGAGGGCGACGCCTATGCCTGCTATCCGCGCCGCGCGCCGCCGGGCGACGTGGAGAACACCGTGCAGTTCACGGCCCACCGCTTCCGCAAGGGGGCCAACGACTTCTACGTCATCGACATTCCGGGCGAGCGTTTCCTGCGCGCCGTGGAGGGCTCGTTCCTCGGTGAGTCCAACACCCTGATGCGGCACGTGATCCATACCGGCCAGGCCTTCCTGACCCTGCTGCCGGCCGACGAGACCCTGCTGTCGGAGCTGGCCCACGACGTGCTGTGGCGTCGCGCCGCCGCTGGCGGGACCGCGGCGGTCGATCCGGCCGGCCTGCCGCCGCCCCAGGCGCTGATCGACCGGGTCGACACGCTGAAGCGGATGATCTCCCAGGCGCGCAAGGCGACGGAGGCCGGCGACGGCAAGGCTCAGGCCAAGCTCAAGGCCCTGGTCCGCGAGCGCAGGCGCCTGTTGGAGGGCGGCGTCGAACAGGCGCTGCAGCGCCTGGCCTCCAAGCACGAGGAGCTCGGCGAATATATCAGCGGCGTCGGCCTCATGGCCCAGCTGATGGTGGTGATGGAGGAGCGCGGCGGCCCCGACCTGGACCCGTCGATCGACGCCTACGCCGTGTTCGACCGCAGCCGCGACGCCGAGCGCAAGAAGCCGACCAAGCCGATGTTCATCGTCCTCTCCAAGAGCGACGACCTCACCCACCGCTCCGACGCGGTGCAATTGCCGATCCGCCGGCTACTGCAGGGCCATCCGCGCGCGGCCCATCTGCTGCGCGTTCTCCGGCGCGAGCCGCGCAAGGCCGACGCCTTCGCGACCCTCAACGCCTTGCGGCCGGGGGTCGCGCGCCAGATCGACGAATGGTTCGCCCTCGCCAGCTTCCAGTTCGCCACCGCCTTCGAAGGCGTGGCGCGCGGCTCGACGACCATCAATTACCGGCTGGGCCATGTCGGGGTCACCGAGCTGATCCGCGCCCTGCTGCGCTTGAAGGAACACACCGAGAAGCGGCGCGCCTGGGACGGGGTGGCCAGCCTGTTCCGTCGGCGTCAGCCGGCCGAGGCGCCGCTGGCGGAGCCGGCCCCGTGAACCGGCGCGGCGGCGCTGCGCCGTTGGTCGCCAGCGGTCTCCTGGCCATGCTGGCCATGGTCGGGCTCGCCTGGGCTTTCGGCCTGACGCCGCACCTCGGGACCTCGACGGTCGGCGCTGCCCCCACCCGGGGCGGGGGGACGTGGATCGAGCGTCTGGGCCTGTCGCAGCTCGAGCCCTGGTCGTCGCCGACGCCGGCCTTTGCCGAGCGCCTCGCGGCCCTGGGCGACACGCCGCATGGCGCGGCGCTGAAGCGAGACCTCTGCCAGGGCGCCGGCATGGACACCGATCCGGCCTTCCGCGAGGCGCGGCGGGCCCTGGTGCGCAACGACGCCGAGCTTTGTCCAGCACCCATCGAGCACGTGGCGGCGGTCTCGCCGGTGATCGTGACCCTCGGCCCGCGCCTCGGCTGGCCATGCCTGGTCGCGGCGGCGATCGCGGGCGTGGGCCTGGCGCTGTGGCGGCTCCTGGCCCTGAAGCGGGCGCTCGACCGCTGGCGGCTGCTGGGCCGATCCACCTTCGGGGCCGCGCGGAGGGCGGGCAGCGGATGAGCGGCGTCCTGCTGGGTGTGACCTGCCTGGCGCTCGGTCTGGCGTTCTGGCGTGTGGCGACGGACGGCGGATCCGCGCGACGCAAACCTTCGGCCTCGCGCATCGCGGCCCTCGCCGTGGGCGTTGCGGCGCCGGCCGTGCTGGTCGTGGGATGCCTGTTGACGGCGACGCTCCAGGGCAGGACAGGCGAGCTTCGCCTGTCCTTGGTTCGGCTGACGGCCGAGGTCCGCCAATTCCCGCTGCGTCTCGGCGGCGACGCCAGCCGTGACGACCTCGTCGTTCCCCGGCTGCCCGCCGGCTTCGCCACGGTCGAGCCCGATCTTTCGCGTGGCGGCGAGGCCCCGCCGCTGGCGCTGGTCATCGCCGGCACCGACGCCGCGCCGCCACAGACCGTGATCGGCCTGCGCCAGGGCCGACGCCTCGCCTGGCCCACCGCCCTGGCCTTCGCCGACGGGGACGCCGTCTGTGTCCAGGCGCCCTGCGAGAAGGCCGGCGCCGCCTGGGCCGTGCTGCGCGGGCGGGTGCTGATCCCCGCGAACTGGCGCGACGGCGAGGTCGTGGCGCGGCCCGGCGCCGGCGCCGGTCCGACCATGCCGGCGCGCAAGACCCTGCTGGCCTTCGGCGGCGTCAACGATTGGACCCCGGTTCAGGCGATCCATCCGTTGCGCGATTTCTTTCCTCGTCGCGGCGCCCCCGACTCCGGCGGCCTGCTAGCCGACTGCGATCGCTGGCTCTGCGTCGGCAAGGCCGGAACCCGCGCTCCGGCCCGCAGCTTCCTGTTTCAGCAAGGCGGGTTCGGCGGCTCGGCCTGGTCGATCATTCTCGCCGACCCGGGCGCGCGCATCGCGCGAGGCGGCCGGGTCGTTCCCTACGCTCCGCCCGTGGCCATCCCGCTCGGAACGGGAATCACGGTGGAGATCTTCGAACCACGCTTCGTCGATGGCGATCTCGATCAGCCGGACGCGCGCCGAGGTCGCCTGCAGCTGCGCCGCGGCCTGACCTTCGCCGAGCGTGACGGCCTCGCCGAAATCGCCTTCAGGACGCCGCCGACCGAGGTGGTCGGCCGTTGCGAGCCAAGTGGGACGCCGCGACGCTTGGGGCTCGAGGCGGCCATTGTCGGCGGGCTCACGGCCGACGCGCTTCGTGCGGCGCCGGTCGCGCCCCAGGGACCAGCCTGCGCCAGCTTCACCCACGCCAGGCTGGACGCGCCCGCCGCCGGCCCCGCCCTGCGCACCGCGCATCTCGCGCTGGATCGGCTGGCGGCGCCCTGGCCGGCGGTGCTGATCATCCTGGCCTGGACCGTCAGCGTCCTCGTCGCCGGCCGCGACCTATTCCATCGTCGCCCCGCCTTGTGGACGATCCTCAGCCTGCTGCATCTGCTGCTGGCCCTGCGGCTGCTGATCGGCCTGGCCGCCGCCGAGGCTGATCCGACGCTGGACTGGCGCGAGATCCTCGGCGACGCCGCCGTCGCCTATGTCGCCGTTCCGGCCGCCCTGCTCGCCTGGGCGCGGGCCGGCGAGCCGCGCCAGTCCGGCGACCTGACGCTGGATCTCGCCCCGCCGCTGACCGCCACCGCCGTGCTGGCCTGGACCCATCACCTCAGCGTCCTGGCCCTGTTGCTGATCGGCGCCTGGGGTCTCGCCGTGCTCTGGCGCGCCGCGAACACGCCGCCGGCCAAGGGCGCCGCCCCTTCGACCCTCGGTCGTCTCGCCGCGCGCTGGCGACAGCCGCCCTCCTCCCAACCACGATGGCTGTCCGGCGTCCTGCTGCTCGTCATCGTCCTGGTGGCCCGCCTCGCGGTCGGGGCTGTCGGCTGGAAGGAGCGCATCGACCTCGGGGTCACGGTGCTGGCGATCAGCGTCGTCTACACGCCCCTGATCCTGATCGGTTTCGGTCGCGTCCTGGCCGCCAGCGAAACCCGGCCGACCGGATGGCTTCGTCCGGGCGTCTTCTGGACGCTGCTGGCCCTGGCGACCTTCGTCGTCCCGTTCACGGTGCGCGACAGCGGCTACGCCCTGATGTTCCTGCCGATCGCCGGAGTCGCCGCCGGCCTGGCCTGGCGTCGGCGGGTCGCGCGCCTCCCGTGGACAGCGCCGGCGGCGGCGGCGATGGCCGTGCTACTCGTCCTGCCCATCCTGGGCGCCGTCGGCGCCGCCCGCGCCGATCGCCTGGGCCAGACCGCCCAGATGTCGCGCGGCCTGAGCGACGAGCAGGCCTTGGCGTCGCTGGACCGTCAGGCCAAGGCCAGCCAGAACCTGCTGCGGCTCTACCTGATCGCCGCCCCCGAGGCGTTGGGCGCGGACGCCTCGACCGAGGCCGAAGCCCTGAAGATCTGGTCGGCCCAGCTTTCGGACTATACGGGCTCGCTGTTCGGTCGCGGCTACCTGTCGCCGGCCAATCTCACGGCTCTCAAGCCGGTGCAGGCCACCGACAACCTGACCGCCATCCACCTGATGTCGCCGTTCGGACGCCTGGCGACTGGCCTGCTCCTGGCCCTGCTGGCGGCCGCAGCCATCGCCGTCCAGTTCATGACACGCACGATCGGTCTCGACGCGCGTCGCGCCACGGGCCTTCTGGCCCTGTGGTGCCTGTTCGGCGCCGCCACCTACATGACCCTGGCCAACCTGCAGCTGGTCCCCTTTACCGGCCGCAACGCCTATCTCCTGGCCCCGACCTCTGGGGGCGACCTGCTGGAGGGGGCGATCCTGGTCGCCCTCGCCGTCTGGGGCCTGGCCGAGCGCGCTTCGGAGGCGAAGCGATGAGCCGCCGGCCGAAACGCTCCGCGAGCTGGACCCGCGTCCTGACCATCGCCGCGCCGTTGGCCGCCGTCGTCGCCCTTGTCGCCGGCGCTCCGGCGGTGCTCGCCGCCCTCGGACGGCCGTCGGGCCAGGGTGTCGCCAGCGGCTATGATCGCCTGGTCGACGCCATCGCCCAGCGGCAATGGCTGTCGGTGCGCTACGACGCCCACGGCGAGCCGCGGATCGCCCTGCGCGACGGCCCGGTCGGCGACGACCGGCGTCTGCGCGCCTTCGTCAACGAGTCCTATCTGCGCAACGATCTCCAGGACCCGGCGGTCTGGCGGCTCAGCGACGACGGCCAATGGGTCGAGGGCATCGATCCCTACGCCCACCAGATCGATCGGCCGTTCTCGGGCGGCGGCGCCTGGAACGGGCCGATCCTGTTCCGCGCCGGCCCCTCGCCGGGTCCGCGCCTGCAGCCGCTGGGCGAGCCGCTCCCGCCCCCCATCGTTCTGGAACCGCGGGGCGCGCCCGCCGCCGCTTGCGACATCCTTATGCCGACGCGCCGCGCGAGCGCGCCCGGGCCGCGCCGGGCCCTCTCGATCTGCCTGAAGGATGGCGACGCCCCGCCGCACGCCGTCGGCTCGGTGATCCTGATCGGAGACCAGGCCGTCGTCCGGGTGCAGACCCCGTCGATCCTGGAAATCCGCGTCGGCGGCCGAGACGCGCGGCCGCGCGCCGACGGCGAGGTAACCCTGACGCCCCTCCCACGAGGCGAGACCCTGACCTTGCGGACCGGCCAGTCGGTGCTGCGCCTGCGCCTCGACGGCGGGCCGACCGATATCGCCCACGGCGAACCATCGGGCGCCCGCGCCTACTTCCCGGCGCTACAGCCCCTGGCGCAGCCGGTCGAACGCGCCATGGCCGGTCGACCGCCCAAGCCCCTGCGGCTGTCGCTCGACGCGCGCCTGCAACAGGAAGCCCAGGACGCCCTGTCCGCCGGTGTCGCCACGGTGCGCGCCAGCCCGTCGCCAGACGCCAAGCCAGACCCCGGCGACGCCTTCAAGGCCGCTGTCACGGTGATGGACACGACCAGCGGCCAGGTGTTGGCCGTCGCCTCCTGGCCGCTGATCGAGAACGATCTCGCGCCCGCTCAGCGCCGCATGCGCCGTGGCCAGAACCTGATCGACCAGAACCACAATTTCGAGCGCCTGCCTGTCGGCTCGAT
Organism: Caulobacter sp. Root343; assembly: GCF_001425745.1. Lineage (GTDB taxonomy): Bacteria > Pseudomonadota > Alphaproteobacteria > Caulobacterales > Caulobacteraceae > Caulobacter. The sequence continues at coordinate 277,512 of NZ_LMDF01000011.1, forward strand.
GGCCAAGGGGCCGTTCTCCCTGGCGATCCTCGACGCCGATCCGGGCTTGGCGACGTTGAAGATCCAAGGCGGCGCCACCGGCCGCGTCCGCACTGTGCTGGGCATGGATCTCGGCAAGGGCGGGTTCGACAACCACGGGCTCGGCATGACCGATTTCCCGACCTTCCTGGAGCATTCCAACAACCGCTACGCCCTGGCGCTGATGATGCTGGCCTATCGCGATCCGGCCGCGCCGTCCGCACCGGCGCGCGCCCAGCCGCCGCCGGTTGAGGCCTGGTCGCTGGAAGGGCGAAGCCGCACCGACACCCCGCCCTTGCCAGTGTTCGGCGAGGCGACGGCGCCGGGGCCGTTCGGATGGGTCCTGCGCCCGCCGCCCGGACGCGGCCCGGCCTGGACCGATCGCCTGGCCCGGCTGTTCGACCTCGACGCAGGCCAGGGCGGAGGCTGTCATTACGATGTCGGCGTCTGGCGGGGCCTGGCCGGGGCGACGCCGCCCTGCGCCTCGCCCTTGGCCGGCGCCGCGCCGGAGCGCGAGCACCTCGGGTTCGACGCCGTCGCCTCCTTCCGCAACGACTATCTGATGGCCGTGCTCGGCGGCAGCCGCTCGACCTGGAGCGCCATCAAGATGGCCGAGGTCTATTCGCGGATCGTCACCGGCCGCCAGGTGCGAGCCCGCCTCACCCCCGCCGCCGATCCGCCAGCCGCCGACCTGCCGATGCGCAGCCCTGGCGTCCGCGCCACGGTGCTCGACGGCCTGTCGCGCGTGGTGAAGAGCGGCACCGCCGCCTGGCTCGGCCGCGAGTTCGCCGGCATGGGCTACGGCCCGGACGTCGCGCTGTTCGGCAAGACCGGCACCATGAAGGTCGCCGGCGAGGCGCCCAGCGAACCAGGCGCGATCCTGCTGCGGCAACTTGCGCGCAGCGACTGCGGCTTGCGATGGGACGCCGCGGCCGGCGTGCTCAAGTTCGGCTTCGTCGCGCCGCGCGACCGGGCCGAGGCGGCGCGGCAGATCCTGGGCCTCAAGGAGACCCGCTGCCGGGTGCGCGTCGCGAGCCGGCGCGATCTCGCCGACCAGGCGGCGGCGGAGATGCAGCGCTACGCCTGCGGCTACCGCAACTGTCAGCCGGGGGATTTCGAGCCCGAGCCGGACGGCCGCGTCGTCACCCTCCCGCTGCGTCCGGTCGAGCCTCCGTTGCTCGACGGGCACGCCATCGCCGTCGTCGCCGTGCGTCAGGAGGGCGGGCGGCCCGTGCGAGGCCTGACCATCGTCGTCAATCTGCAGGACAAGCGCCAGGCCGAGACACCCGCCCTGGCGGTGGCGGCGGCCATCCTGCGCTCGCCCGCCGCCCATGCCTGGATCGCCGGAGGCGGGACATGAAGCCCTGGGTCCCGCGCCTCGGCGTCGCCGTGCTGTGGCTCGCCGCCATCGGCCTTGGCGCCGGGATGGCCCGGCCTTCGCCGGCGCCGCGTGTCGACGCCACGGCGCCGCGCTGGCTTACCGTGGACGTCGCGGCCGACAGCCCCGCCGCGCGCGACTGGCCGCACTTCTTCGCCTGCTCCGGCCTTGCCGGCGATCCCGTCCTGATGCGCGCCACCCTCGGACTCAACGGTGGAGGCTCGGAAAGCGTTTGGCGTCGAGACGGTTCGGACACGCCGATCCGCGTGGCCCTCGTCCCCCTCGAGACCCCGGCGGCGGACGAGGCCGATCGGATCATAGAGGCGGCGACCCGAGCCGTCGCCGATTGTGGAGACACGCCATGACGGTCCTCCGGACCGAGACGCCGCTCCGTCTAAAGGTCGACGGCTTCCGCAAGCCGCTGCGCCTGCGGCCGTTGCGCCGCGAAGGCGCTTTGGAGACGTTCGCGGTCGAGGGCGAGACGCTGGAGGCTGTGCGCTTCGCCCCGACTGGCGTCGTGCGCGACGTCGGCGGCCGGCTGACGGCCCTCCCTGACGTGGCCGACCTCTACGCGGCGGCGCAGGACGCTTTCGAGGCGCTCGGCCGGCGGCTGCGGGCCGTCGCGCCTCGCGCCGCCCTGCCCGTCGAGGACGTCGTCCGGGCGGCGAGCGGCTGCTTCTGGCTGCAGCCCCCGCCCGGCCCGTCCCTCGAGATGTGGTTGGCCGGCCATCCCGGCCCCGTGGCCGAGCCTGTCGTCGCCGCCTTCGCCCGCCGCTTGGCCGAGGCCCTCGGCGAGCTGCACGCGGCCGGCGTTGTCCACGGGGATCTGTCGCCTCGAGCCGTGCTGATCGATGACGGCGAGGTTCGCCTGACCGGTTTCATGATCGATCGCCGCCCGTTCTTCCGCGTGCTGCGCGGCCAGCAAGGCCTGGTCGAGTCCGGCTATGCGCCGCCGGAAGCCCACGACGGCGCCCTGCGCCATCCCATCGGCCCGGCCGCGGATCTCTACGCCGCCAGCGCCCTGCTCCAGCGTCTGCTGACCGGCAACGCGCCGCCGGCCGCCAACCTCGCCGCCCGTGTGGCCGGCGACAACGTCTGGCCGAGCGGCGTCGTGATGTCCGCCGGCTTGCGCGTCGGGATCGAGGCGGGCTTGGCGCCGGTCGCGGCGGATCGTCCCGCCAGCGCGGCGGCGTGGTTGGCCGGCCTGGATCTCGGCCCCGAGCCCGAGGAGAGCCCCTGGTTCGACGGCTTGGCGAAGGCGCCGCCAGCCCCTCCGTCGCCGGAGCCGGAACCGGAGACCGATCCGTTCGTCGTGCCGCCTCCGCCGGCGGTCGAGGCCGAGGCTGATCCGTCCGCACCGGCGCCGGCCGTCGCCGAAGCCCCGCTGACGCTCGCCCGCGACACGCCGGCCCGTCGCCGGCTGGGCCTGTGGACCGGCGCCGTCAGCCTCGCGGTGGTCGCCGTTGCCGTGGCCGCCGCCCTTGTCGGCCCCAAGCTCAATCCACGTCCGCCTTCCCGCGCCGAGGCGCCCGAAGCCGTCGCCCCCGCCGCGCCGACGGGCTGCCAGTGGCTTTCGGCCGCCGATGGCTGGCGGCTGCGCTGCCCGGACGCGCCGGCCCAAGGCCTGCGCTTGCCCGAACGGTTCGACGCCCAGACGACGGCGCGCGCCGCGGCGGGCGAGCCAGCGGCCATGGAGCGGCTGGGCGCCTTCTATCGCCTGCGGGCCGGCGAGACGGCCAATCCCGACCGCGGCGCCTATGCCTATCAGGCGCTGGGCTGGCTGCAGCGCGCCGCTGGCGCTGCCGACGACGGTCGACCCGACACGGCGCGGGCGCGCGACGACGCGGCCCTGGCGCTCGGCCAGATGCTGGCCCACGGCGAGGGCGGCCGCGCCCCGGACCCCGCCGCCGCCGAAGCGCGCCTTCGCCAGGCCGCGGCCGGCAGCCGGGCCGACGCCGTGCTCGCGCTCGGCCAGCTCCTGGAATCCCAGGCCGGCGGCGATGCCGATCGACTGGCCGAGGCGCGCGGCCTCTATGCCCGGGTGGCCCAGCTCGGCGACGGTTCGATCCTGCAGCGCGAGGGCGAACGCGGCCTCGCCCGCATCGACGCGGTCGCCAAGCCGCCGCCGGTCGAAGTCGAGGCGCGACCCAAGCCGCCGATCGACGAAAAGCCCGTGCAAAAGCCGGCTCCGGCGCGGAAGCCTATCCCGCCCAAGGCCAAGCCGTCGCCCGTCAAGGCCGTCGCGAAGCCGCCCGCCCCGAAGATCGAACCACCCAAGCGGGCCGCGCCCGTTGTTCCCGCCCCGCCGAAGCCCGCGCCCCTCCCGCCTCGCCGCCCCGTCGCGCCCGTGCGTGCGCCGACACCAACGCCGGCGCCGGCCCTGCGCACCTGGACCGCCTCGACCTTCGTGAAGGTCGATCCGACGGCGAACTTCTCTTCCGCGGTGGAGCTGGCCGGCCGGGCCGCCTGCGACAGCGAAGGCGGCGAGACCCTGTCGGTCCGCGCCGGCGACACTCTCTGCCCCAACGGCGTCAACTACTGCCAGGTGCGCGCCGTCGCCACCTGCCAAGGAGCCAGACCATGATCCGAGCGACGCGATCCCTCGTGGCGGCGGTCGCCGTCGCCCTGCTGTCGGGCGCGAGCCAAGCCCACGCCCAGAACGCCTTTCGGGGCGATTGCGAGCAGGCGCGGCGGTTCGCCGACTCCGTCGCCTTCAAAGCGTCGTATCGCGGCGTGCAGCGCATGACGCCCCAGGCCGCCGATCCCTGCGGGCGGGACGTGGTCGCGATCTACGATCTGAAGCGGCGCAACGAATCCAACGCCAACTACGACCTGGTGGGGCGCTACTATTATCTGTGGCCCGACAACGCCGCCTGCCGCGAGGAGGTCCACGACCGTCTAGCCGGCGTCGCCCGCATCACCCAGGAGGTGCGGCCCAACGGCCTGCTCTGCGAGGTGCAGCTGCACCTCGACTTCGACGTGGCCGAGGACGAGAAATACGGCCCCAACCGGTTCTCCAAGCTGATCACCCTGGTCGGCGCCGACACCTCGCGCTTCGCCGCCACCGCGCCGGGCGAGACCGGCGGGACGGTCTTCTACGAAGCCCCGGCCCATACGGTCGATCGCGCCGCCGGCCCCGCCGACGAAAACAGCGACGTCGTCACGGACCGCGCCGAGGCGCCGCCCCCCGCCGCCGCCAATCCCTACACGCCCGGGCGCCGCCAGTTCTTCGACCGGCGGCTGGGCCGCTTCTATTATTACGACCCGTTGCGCGAGGCCTACTTCTGGGAGAATGGCGAGCCTCGCGACTAGGGGCCCGCGCCGGCCAGCGAAGGTTCGAAAGGCCTGGGTGGGCGGCACGAACGACGGTATTGGATGCGCCCCACACCGCGTGGAACGACGACACCACCGCATCGAGGACGAGGAATGAGCCTTTTCGATCTGGACGCCTGGCGCGAGCGCATGGACGAGCGCTGGTTCGAGAGCGGCGCGGCCATGGCCGAGAAGGGCGACGTCGACCTGGTGGCGATCGAGGACGAGAAGGTCACCGCCCACGTCACCGGCAGCGCCGGCGCCCTCTATGTCGTCGAACTGCGCGCCCCGGCCGGCGAGGGCGCGTGCACCTGTCCCGGCTTCGAGAAGTTCGGAGCGTGCAAGCACCAAGCGGCCGTCGTCACCGCCGCCAATGCCGCCGACCTGTCCAAGGTCCGCGAGCGCATGTCCCGCCTGCGCGACGGCCTGGCCCTGGACAGCCGCGAAGCCCTGGTCGAGCGGCTAGTCGAGCTGGCCCGGGTGCAGCCGACCGTGCTGGCCGCGCTGGAAGACCGCTAGAGAAAGTCGTCGATCGCCGCGCGCTTCTTCTTCGGCTTGGGCCGCTCCCACATCACGCCGGGATAGCCCTTCAGCGGGACCAGCTTGCCGCCGGCAAAGGCCCAGTCGGGCGCCTGATCGAGCGAGGTATGATAGCGCGCCTCGCGGCCGGTGCGGGTCGTGAACAGGGCGCGCGGCAGGTTGATCATGGTCGGAGCCCGCTTGCGCTCCATGAACAGCGGCGTCCCACAGCGGGCGCAGAAACCGCGCGTGGTCCCCTCGTGCTCGTAGCGGGTCACGAAGTCCTCGCCGTCCAGCCAGCGAAACCGGCTGCGATAGCTGCCGACATAGGTGGCGTAGGCGCAGCCCTGGGCGCGGCGGCTGGCTTCCGAGTGGTCGTGGTACGCCCAGCGCGCCGGGACGCCGATCGCCAGGCGAACCGCGCCGCATGCGCACTGGCCCTCGGCTTCCTCGGCGGGTGGCTTCAGCGGCTTGGGCATGGCGGAACTCCGGCGACAATCCGTTTCGAATAAAGCGCATGGTGACAGTTCCTGTCAGGAGCCTCTCTTGACCCGGCGAGACGGGCCTGGGTTTTGTTCATCGGTCGGGAGGACCAGCCATGGCGTCGCTATACGAGCGCTACATTTTGCCGAAACTGCTGTGTTGCGCCTGCGGCGCGCCGGCTTTCCGCGAGCAGCGGACCCGGATCGTGCCCCAGGCTCACGGCCAGGTGCTGGAACTGGGGATCGGCGGCGGCCTGAATCTCGCCTTCTACGACCCCGCGCGGGTGAGCCGCGTGACCGGCGTCGACCCCTCCGCCGAGCTGCGGGCGATCGCCGAGGCCGCCCCACGTCCCGACGGCCTCCAGGTCGAGATCGCGGCCGGCGAGGCCGAGACCCTGCCGTTCGCCGACGCCAGCTTCGACACCGTGCTGTGCACCTTCACCCTGTGTTCGGTCCGCTCGCCCGCCGCCGTATTGGCCGAGACGCGCCGGGTGCTGCGTCCCGGCGGCCGGTTCCTGTTCTGCGAGCACGGGCTCTCGCCCGATCCCGGCACGGCGCGATGGCAGCGGGGGCTGGAGCCGCTCTGGAAGCGTTTGGCGGGCGGCTGTCATCTGACTCGGCCCGTTACGGCGGCGATCGAGGCGGCCGGCTTTCGGCTGGACGAGGCGCGGCGCTTCTACATGGACAAGACGCCCCGGCCGCTGGGTTGGTGCGAACAGGGCGTGGCGCGGCCGGCCTAGAGGCTAGCCAACACCTGCTCCACCCACGCCGGCACGACCTCGCTGGCCGGGCCATAGAGCTTCTGGTCGAACACATAGGCGTTGGCCGAGGGCTCCAGGTTGATCTCGCAGGTGGCGATCCCCATCGCCCGCGCCTCGGTGACGAAGCCCGCCGCTGGATAGACCGAGCCGGAGGTGCCGATCGAGACGAACAGGTCGGCTTCGGATAGCGCGTCCTCGATCTCGTCCATGAACAGCGGCGTTTCGCCGAACCAGACGACGTGCGGCCGGGCGCCGCCGGCGCGACCGCACGCCTCGCACACGGTCTCGGCGGTCAGCGGCGCCGTGTCGGGCCATGTGGCCTCGCAGTGATGGCAGCGAGTGACAGCCAGCTCGCCGTGCATGTGGATCACCCGCCGCGAGCCGGCCTTCTCGTGCAGGTCATCGACGTTCTGGGTGCACAGATAGAGCGCGCCGCCGCGCGCGGTCAGCTCGGTCTCCAGCCGGGCCAGGGCGAGGTGGGCCGCGTTCGGCGCGGCGCCGGCCAGGTTGGCGCGGCGGGCGTTGTAGAAGTCGCGGACCTTGGCCGGGTCGCGGGCGAAGCCCTCGGGGGTGGCGACCTCGCTGAGGTCGTACTTCGTCCACACCCCGTCCTTGTCGCGGAACGTGCCCAGGCCGCTTTCGGCCGAGACGCCGGCCCCGGTCAGCACGAAGATCTTCATTCTCTTCACCAACTCACGCCTCGAGCGAACTTGACGCTGCCGTCACTTTTCATTTGACCCGCTCGCTCACTTGAGTTGACAGTGTTCAGATAGGTCGAGGATCCGCGCAAGACGGACCCGGCCCATGGACGTCACCCGGCCGATAGGGAGCGCCGACATGACCGACAAGAACATTACAAAAGACGCCATGTACGACGCGGTGGCGCCGGACGACTTCGAGGCGATGCTCGAACTCGACCGCTACGGCAATCGTTCCAGCGCCTTCGACAAGATCATCTCGGCCACCCACGACCATTTCTGGGATCCGCTGGACAAGGCCTATATCGACTTCGACGAGCCGTTCGACATGGAGAACCAGGCCCTGGTGCCCGAGGATCTCGTGATCGCCCTGTCGACCGACTACGTCTCCGACCACCTGTCCGATCCCAAGCAGCGCATCCGCTTCATCAACCAGTCGGTGCTGCGCAGCTTCTCGTCGATCCTGCACGGCGAGCAGGGCGCGCTGAACCTGTCGGCCAGCCTGTGCCACGTGCTGAAGGACCAGGGCGCGCAGGAATACGCCGCCAACCAGACTCGCGAGGAAGCCCGCCACGTCACGGCCTTCGCCAAGTATATAAAGGCCCGCTGGGGCAAGCCGGTCGCGTGCGGCCCGGCCCTGCAGACCCTGCTGGTCGAGATCATCGGCGCGCCCGAGGTCTACAAGAAGATCATCGGCATGCAGATGCTGGTCGAGGGCCTGGCCATGGGCGCCTTCGCCACCTTCTACAACCAGATCCACGATCCGGTCGGCAAACGCCTGCTGCAGCTGGTGATGACCGACGAGGCCTTCCACCACAAGTTCGGGAAGATCTGGGCCGACCGCACGGTGCCCAAGCTGACACCCGAAGAGCACGCCATCATCGAGGACTGGGCGGCCCACTGCTTCCAGACCCTGCTGTTCAACCTGGTCTCGCCGCACCAGCAGCTGGACCTCTATGCCGAATTCGGCCTGGACCCCGACAAGGTGGTCGAGGAGTACGGGAAGATCATGACCGACGACCTGCGTCGGGAGAACATGAAGGAGCAGACCAACATCTTCCGGGTGCTGGTCAAGACCCTGCTCAACGCCGGCATCATCACCGACCGCACCCGCGCCTTCTACGCCATGTACGTCGACGTCGACGAGCTGAAGGCCGAGGGCGACCGGATGGTCGGCGACGACATCGCCGAGGAGGGCATCCGCCACCTGCAGGCCATCAACTTCAAGAACCGACCCGCGAATGGGGTCAGCATCGCGGCCGAATAGGCCTCGAGGCTCGCTTTATCGACCGCCCCGCCGGGAACGCCGACGGGGCGGTTCGCGTTTGGGCCAACCTGTAGCAAGGTGGGCTCATGCGCCGGATCAAGACCACCGTCCTCGCCGTTATGGCCCTGGCCCTCGCCGCGAGCGCGGCGCTGGCCGGCGCTCCGCCGCCCGCCAAACCGGTCACCGCCGACTTCTATTCCGGACGCTGGTACGAGATCGCCCGCACGCCCAACTTCGGCCAGCGCGACTGCGAGGCTCCGACCACCGACTTCACCGCGCCAGACTCCAGTGCAAAGGACGGCGCCAGCTTCAAGGTCCTCCAAACCTGCCGTCGTGGCGGGCCTCACGGGACTGAAAAGGTCTTCACCACCACCGGCCGGATCATCGACGGCAGCCAGAACACCCGCTTCACGATGAGCTTCCTGGGGGGACTGAGGAAACAGGAATACTGGGTCCTCGACTGCGCCAACGATCACAGCTGGGCGATCATGGCCACGCCGGGCGGCAACTATGTGTGGCTGATCTCCCGCAAGCCCGACATGCCCGCCGCCACCAAGGCGGTGGCGATCGAGCGGGTGAAGGCGCTGGGCTACGAGAAGCTGGAATATCCGGAGCACCCGGCGGTGTGACGGTCTTGATCCGCGAACAAAGCTGGAACATGATCCGGCCGATGGACGTGATCATCCAACTTCAGAGCCGCCCGGAGACCACCCTGGCCGTGACCCGGGGCGCCGCGCGGCTGCTGATCGACCTGGGCTATGCGCCGCTGGCCGAGGTCACCCTGCCCAATGGGCGGCGGGCCGACCTGATGGCGCTGGGGCCCAAGGGCGACATCCTGATCGTCGAGGTGAAGTCGGGGCTGGAGGATTTCCGGGTCGACCGGAAGTGGGGCGAATACGCGCCCTATTGCGACGCTTTCTACTTCGCCGTCGCGCCGCATTTTCCCGAGGGCGTCCTGCCCGAAGAGCCCGGCCTGGTGGTCGCCGACGGCTTCGGCGGCGCGGTCGTGCGCGAGGCGCCGCTCACGCCCCTGGCGCCGGCGCGTCGCAAGGCCCTGACCTTGGCGTTCGCGCGCCTCGCCGCCTTGCGGGCGGCGGGCGTGCAGGCCGAGCGCCTAAGCTTGTAGTTCAGTTAGTCGAGATTGCGGGCGATCAGGAAACCGATGCCCAGCCCGATCGCGAACGCGCCGACAGCCACGCCGATCGGGTGCTCCTCGGCGGCGGTGTGGGCCACCTTGGCCTTCTCGCTGGTCCAGGCCGCGCCGACCTTGGCCTTCTCGGCCGCGAAGGTGCGGGTCTGCTGGGCCACCTCGGTGGCGGTCTCGCGCGCGGACTTCACGGCCTTGCTGACCGCTTCCTTGGCGCGCTTGGTCTTTTCGGCGGCCGCGGTCTTGACGCCATCGGCGGCGGCGGCGGCCGACGAGGTGTCCGTCGGGTAGGGGCTGGTGAGGTCAGTCATGGGGGAAGCTCCTCGGCTTGACCCGCTACCAACACCCGGCGGCCGGTTTAGTTCTCCCGCACCACCTTCAAAACCGCTTCGCCGTAGCGATCCAGCTTGCCCTGGCCCACGCCGCCGGCCTTGCCCAGGGCCGCCAGGGTGGCCGGGCGCGCGGCGGCGATCTCGGCCAGGGTGGCGTCGTGGAAGATGACATAGGGCGGCACGTGCTGGGCCTGGGCCTGTTCCTTGCGCCACGACCGCAGCGCCTCGAACAGCACCTGGTTCTCGGCCGGAATGGTCAGGGCCTTGCCCTCGCGGCGCTTGCGCACGGCCCCGCCAGCCCGGCCGCCGGTCTCGGCGGCCTCGACCATCTGCCGCAGGGCCACCCGCCGCTCGCTGCGATAGACCTGACGCACGCCCTCGACGTCGCCCAGACCGATCAGCGGACGGCCGTCGTTGGGATCCTCGCGCAGCAGGCCTTCGAAGATCAGGGTGTCGAACAGGTCGCGCCAGGCCGGCTGGCTGAGTTCGCGGCCAATGCCGAAGGTCGGCAGCTGGGCTTCCTGGGGCGTGACGTCCTTGGTCTTGCCCAGCAGGTGTTCGATCAGCCGCCCGCGCCCGAAGCGGCCGCCCATGCGGTGGACGGCCGACAGGGCCTTCTGCGCCGCCTCGGTGGCGTCGATCCCGGTCGGCGGCGAGACGCAGATGTCGCAAACCCCGCAGCGGTCCACGCCCTCCTCGCCGAAATAGCGGCGGACAGCGGCGGCGCGGCAGGTGACGCCCTCAAGCATCGCATAGAACTGGCGCAGCTTCCTCGCTTGGGCCTGCTTGACCTCGTCGGGGGCGTCCTTGGTCTCGATCCGACGGCCGGCCCACGCCATGTCGGCCGAGCCGTACAGGGTGATGCCCTCGGCCGGCTGGCCGTCGCGGCCGGCGCGGCCGACCTCCTGCCAATAGGCCTCGATGGCGGCCGGCGGGTCGGCGTGGATCACGAAGCGGACGTCGGGCTTGTCGACGCCCATGCCGAACGCAATGGTCGCCACCATCACCGCCGCGTCGGCCTCCAGGAAGTCCTCCAGCCGGCGGGCGCGGACGGCCTTGTCGAGGCCGGCGTGGTAGGCCACGGCCGGCACGCCCTCGGCGTTCAGCTTCTCGGCCAGTTTCTCGGTGGAGTCGCGGCTGCCGGCATAGACCACCCCGGCCCGGCCGGGCCGCTCCAGGACCAGCTCGACCACCCGGTCATGGCCCTTGCCGCGCTTGCGCTCGGCGAACAGGGCCAGCTCTGGACGCGCGAAGCTGTCGACGAACTCCGCCGCGCCCTGCAGGCGCAGCTCGGCGCGGATGTCGTCACGGGTGCGAGCGTCGGCGGTGGCGGTGACCGCCAGGCGTGGAACGTTCGGGAACAGCTCGGCCAGCCGCCCCATCATCCGGTATTCGGGCCGGAAGTCGTGGCCCCACTGGCTGACGCAGTGAGCCTCGTCGACCGCGACCAGGGCCAGCGGCGTGCGGGACAGCCGATCCAGCATCCACGGCTGCATCAGGCCTTCCGGCGACAGGTAGAGCATGTCCACCTCGCCGGCGTCGATGCGCCGCCAGATGTCGGCGCGCTCGTCCATCGAGACGTTGCTGTCCAGCCGCTCGGCCGCCACGCCCGCCTGGCGCAGGCCCTGGACCTGGTCGGCCATCAGGGCGATCAGCGGCGAGATCACCAGGCCCAGGCCCGGCCGGATCAGCGACGGGATCTGGTAGCACAGGCTCTTGCCGCCGCCGGTCGGCAGCACGGCCATGGCGCTGTGGCCGGCCAAGATCTCGCTGATCACCCCGGCCTGCATGCCTCGGAAGTCGGCATGGCCAAAAGTGCGCCGCAGGACGTCGCGGGCGTGGTCTAGCTCTGGAGAATCGGGAGGAACATACACGGGGGTTCTTTTGGCAGCCTCGGACGGCGAGGCCAAGCCGGACGGGACGACTTCGGAGACCGCTTGTGACGAGGCCAAGACCGTCATGATCGTTCGCTGTTTGTTTCCTCAATTATAGGTGGCAACATGGCGCCAAGAGACCGCCGCCACAAGCGCGCCTTAAGCTTCGTTCACTTCTCGTCAATCTTGTCGCGCGTTGTGTGGGCTTGGGCTAAACCGAACGCGCTTCACAAGGCGCGCAGGATACAGGACGACCATGGCGAACGGACCTTTTGGCGGGAACAAGGCGGCCAAGCCGCAGCGCACCCCGCTCCAGGCCCTGGTCTATTGGGGGACGGTCCTGGGCGTCTGGGGCCTGATCTTCGTCGTCGCCTTCTTCGCGGTGTTCGCCAGCGACCTGCCGGATACGTCCAAGCTCTACGACGTCAAGCGCCAGCCCTCGATCAACTATCTGGACCGCTCGGGCGCCCTGTTGGCCGTGCGCGGCAGCCAGTACGCGCCGCCGGTCGATATCGACGCCCTGCCGAAATACGTGCCGGCCGCCTTCGTGGCGATCGAGGACCGCCAGTTCTACCATCACTTCGGCTTCAACCCCTGGGGCATCATGCGGTCGCTGGCGTGGAACGCCACCCATGACGGTCCCCAGCGCGGCGGCTCGACCATCACCCAGCAGCTGGCCCGCAACCTGTTCCTGAGCCCGGCCCAGAACTACCGGCGCAAGGCCCAGGAGCTGATCCTGGCCGTCTGGCTGGAGATGAAGTTCTCCAAGAAGCAGATCCTGGCCCTGTACATGAACCGGGTCTATTTCGGGGCCGGCGCCTACGGCATCGAGGCCGCCTCGCAACGCTATTTCAACAAGCCCGCCGACCAGCTGACCATCGGCGAAGCCGCTCTGCTGGCCGGCATGATGAAGGGCCCGGCCCGCTATTCGCCGGTCTCGGCCAAGGAGCGCGCCGCCCGCCGCGCCACGATCGTCCTCGACGAGATGGTGCGCATCAAGGCCATCACGGCCGAGGAACGCGACGAGGCCTTCCGCACCCCGGTGCAGGTCTCGGCCACCCTGGCCAACCAGCGCGCCCAGTATTTCACCGACTTCATCGACGCCCAGGTTCGCTCGCTGGTCGGCGAACCGACCGAGGACCTGGTGGTCGAGACCACGCTGGACCTGCCGATCCAGGTCTCGGCCGAACGCGCCGTGAAGCTGGGCGTCGAGGGCCACGGGGCGCAAGGCGTGCAGCAGGCGGCCCTGGTGGCCATCGACGGCGAAGGCCGCATCCGCGCCTATGTCGGCGGGGCCGACTATGCCGACAGCCAGTTCGACCGCGCCACCACCGCCCGCCGCCAGGCCGGTTCGGCCTTCAAGCCGTTCGTCTACCTGACCGCCATGGAGCAGGGCCGCACCCCGTCGGTGATGGTCGTCGACGAGCCGGTCAAGATCGGCAATTGGGAGCCGAAGAACTACACCAACAAGTACCTGGGTCCGATGACCCTGCAGACGGCCCTGTCCCAGTCGATCAACACGGTCGCCGCGCGCCTGGCCAACGAGGTCGGCACCAGCAACGTCGCCGCCACCGCCCGCCGGCTCGGCATCACCAGCAAGATCCAGCTGGACCCGTCGATGGCCCTGGGCGCGGTCGAGGTCTCGCCGATGGAGATGGCCCAGGCCTACGCCCCATTCTCGAACGGCGGCTTCCTGGCCAAGGGCTACGGCATCGAACGCATCCGCACCGCCAGCGGCAAGGTGCTGTACGATCACAGCGTCGAGAAGCAGGCCCGCTCGGCCGTGATCGGCTCGCCGGCCCTGCAGTACATGAACCAGATGATGCGCCAGGTCGTGGCCGCGGGCACCGGCACGCGCGCCAAGGTCGCCGGCTACGACATCGCCGGCAAGACCGGCACGACCAGCGACTACAAGGACGCCTGGTTCGTCGGCTATACCGGCGGCTTCGTCACCGCCGTCTGGACCGGTAAGGACGACAACACCCCGATGAAGCGGGTCACCGGCGGCGGCGCTCCCGCCGAGGTCTGGCGCACCTTCATGGCCGCCGCCCTGCCCCGCCTGAAGGCCACCCCGATCCCCGGCGGCGTGGTCGAGCCTCCGCCGATCGCCCCGACCGATCCGATCGGCGATCTGATCGATCCGGCCCCGACGCCGGAAGGCCCGGCCGCCGAAACCCCGCAAGGCGCGCCGCCGCCGGCCGATCAGTTGCCTTACTAGGCGGAAATCGCGTGCAGCTCCGCCGCGTGGGCGCGCAGCCACGCGCGGTGGGGCGCGGGATCGCCGACCAGCTGGTGGCATAGGGCCCAGAAGCGTGGTCCGTGATTGGCCTCGATCAGGTGGGCGCACTCGTGGGCGACGACATAGTCGGCCACCGCCGCCGGGGCCAGGATCAGCCGCCAGCTGTAGCGGATCGCCGCCGGCGCCCGCGGCGTGGCCGGCCGGCACGAGCCCCAGCGCGCCTTGGGATCGGCGATCGCCACCGAGGGCATCGGCCGGTTCAGGGCCGCGGCATGGACGGCGGTGCGCTCGGTCAGCACCGTCAGGGCCTGGCGCTTGGCCAGGCGGATGACCTTCAGGCCCCAGTTGGCGTCATCGGGCGCGATGATGCGGTCACCGTCGATGCGGGCCCGGCCGGGACCGACCTCCAGCCGGTAGGGCTGGCCGTAGAGGCGCAGGATCCCGCCCGGGGCCAGGCTCATCCGCTCGGGCAGGGCGGCCAGCTGCTTGGCGATCCAGCCGGATTTTTCCTGGGCGAAGGCGACAGCCTCGTTCAGGCGGCGGGGCGTGGGGGCCAGGGCGACGATCTCGGACTTGGCGCGGTCGACGCGCAGCGACACGCGCCGCGCCCGGCCGTCCACCCGCAGGCGAACGGGCCAGCCGCCGATCTCCAGTCGATCACCGTCGGAAAAACGTTGGGCCTTGAGCGCGAACATCGGGCCCTAAGATCGTGCGCGCCGGGGCCGGCCGCAAGCCGGCCTTTTTCTTACTTGGAAGACCCCGACCAACGGCCGGGGCCGGCCGCAGGCGACCGTGACGCCTAGCCTCAAGCCTCTTCTTCGAAGTTCGGGTCGCATTTGCGGATGAAGGCCCGCACGCGCGGATAGATCTCCTCGCGGAACCGGCGGCCGTTGAACACGCCGTAGTGGCCGACGTCGGGCTGCACATAGTCCAGCTTCAGATCCTCGGGGATGTTCGCGCACAGGCCGTGGGCGGCCTGGGTCTGGCCGATGCCGGAGATGTCGTCGTTCTCGCCCTCGACGGTCATCAGGCCGATGTCGGTGATCGCCTCGGGCTTCACCCGCTCGCCGCGATGCATCAGTTCGCCCTTGGGCAGCAGATACTGCTGGAAGACGATGTCGATGGTCTGGAGGTAGAACTCCTCGGTCAGGTCCAGGACCGACAGGTACTCGTCGTAGAACTCGAGATGCTTGTCGGCGCTGTCGCCGTCGCCCTTCACCAGGTCGTTGAAGTAGCGGCGGTGAGCCTCCTGGTGGCGCTCGGCGTTCATGCTCATGAAGCTGGCCAGCTGGACGAAGCCCGGATAGACGCGCCGGCCCGCGCCCGGATAGGGCGGCGGCACCGTGTAGATCATGTTCGACTGGAACCAGGTGAACGGCTTTTCCTCGGCCAGCTGGTTGGTCACGGTCGGCGACAGGCGCGCGTCGATCGGCGAGCCCATGAAGGTCATGCTGGCCGGGCGCGAAGGGTGGTTCTGCTCGGCCATCAGGGCGGCGGCGGCCAGCACCGGCGGCCCGGGCTGGCAGACGGCCACCACGTTCGGGCGCGGCCCCAGAACCGACAGCATCTGGATGATGTGGTCGATATAGTCGTGGAAGTCGAAGCGGCCTTCCAGCACCGACACGTCGCGGGCGTTGACCCAGTCGACGATGAACACGGCGTGGTCGGGCAGGAACGCCTCGACCGTGCCGCGCAGCAGGGTGGCGTAGTGGCCCGACAGCGGGGCCACAATCAGCACGGCCGGATCCAGCGAGAACTTGCCGGCCCGGCGCATGTCGGCCATGTCGCGGTCGAACTGGATGACCCGCGCCCAGGGGCTTTCCCAGACCACGGTCGGACGCACGCGGACGTCGACCTGGCCGACCTTGATCGAGTCGATGTTCCAGCGCGGCTTGCCGTAGCGCCGGGTGATATTGGCGAACAGGTCCGCGCCGGCGTGCATTCGCCGGCCCAGGGCCGTGTCCCCGGCCGGATTCAGCGGCGATCCCCAGAAGTCCCGGGCCGCCAGCGCCATCCGGCGCATGGGAGTCGAGGCGTAATAGGCCGCCTCATGTAGGGCGTAGAGCATGGCGCACTCGCTATGTTGCATCGCAACATAGCACGTCGAAGCCTAAGGAAGTCCACTCTTTCACGACTTTTTGCGGCGCGTCACAGCGTCGCCGTGCGCGGCGCTGGTAGCGCTCCCGTCTTCGCGGTCGAGGTGGGCGGTGCTAACGGTGAAAGCAGGCCCCAGCGGATCGATCGCGATGACCCACCGGATCTATGCCACCAGCTTCGCCAGCGTTTATCCGCTTTACGTCGCCAAGGCGGAGCGGAAGGGCCGCACCCGAGCCGAGGTCGACCAGATCATCCTATGGCTGACCGGCTTCACCCCGGAGGCCTTCCAGGCGCACCTCGCCGACCAGACCGACTTCCAGACTTTCTTCGCCAGGGCCCCCGCCTTGAACCCCGCGCGCGCCCTGATCACGGGCGTGGTCTGCGGCGTCCGTGTCGAAGACGTCGCCGATCCGCTGATGCGCGAGATCCGCTACCTCGACAAGCTCATCGACGAACTGGCCAAAGGCAAGGCGATGGCGAAGATCCTGCGGGGGTGAGCGCTCGGGGCCGGTCGACATTCACTGCGAATAGAATTTACCCGCCTTCCTGAGCCTTGTGCCCAGGGCCCAGGGTTCAGCTTCAACTGAACTTCGGCTGAGTTCACGGTCTTTCGGCCGCGCGGACCCAAAGTCCACACCGGCCTCAAGCACGGCTCCTGGGCACAGGCCCCAGGAAGGCAGTGGGATTTGCCCCAGATGTAATGTCGATTTGGCCCCAGCCGGCCGCGGCCGGGTCTCACCCCTCGCGCATCGCGTCCTTGACGCGGCGGGCGATCTCGTCGGGCGGCAGGTTGTAGGGGATCACCGTCTTGAAGCGGCCCTTGGGGTCCATCAGGTAGATCGCGGTCGAGTGGTCCATGGTGTAGCCGGGCCCGTCGCCGACCTTGGCGTAATAGACCTTGTAGGCCTTGGCCGCGGCCGCGACCTGCTCCGGCGTTCCCGTCAGGCCGATCGTCGATTTCGGGACATAGTCGGCCGACAGGTAGGTCTTCATCTGGGCGGCGGTGTCGCGGCCCGGGTCGATCGAAATGAAGACGATCTGGAAGTCCTTGGCCTTGGGGCCCAACTGGTCGGTGGCCGCCGCCAGGCCCTGCAGCGTGCCGGGGCAGACGTCGGGGCAGTAGGTGAAACCAAAGAACACCGCGCTCCATTTCCCCTTCAGCACCTTCTCGGTGGCCGGCGCGCCGTTCTGGTCGACCAGTTGGAACGGCCCGCCGACGGCGGCCGTCGGTTGCGACTTGAAGACGCCCGCATTCCACGCCAGCCCCGCCGTAACCGCGAGGCCGACCACGCAGGCCAGGATCAGGACAAGGCGGTGACGCGGCATGTGCATTTCATCCTTTTACTGTCGCCCGATCTTTTACTCTCGCCACGCGCGAGAATATGGACAATCTTGCGGACATGGCTGACGTTTCGTTCGCTAGAGCGCCCGATGATCAACGTCACAAGGGGCTCGATAAGCCGGGCGAAGAACCGGCGCAAGACGACGCCTGGTCCTGGACCGCGCCTGGGCTTCGCCGTGGACGCTTAAGGGTTCGCACCCTGCTGGCCCAGCGCTGGGTCTCGGTGGTGGGCCAGACGGCCGTCCTGCTGATCGCCGGCCTCGCTCTGAAACTGCAAGTCCCATGGGCGCTGTGCTTCACCCTGATCGCCCTGGCGGCCTGGCTGAATGTGCTGCTGGGCCTGGCCTCCAGCGGTCAGCGCCTGGCCCGCGACGGCGAGGCCACCGCCCAGATCGCCTTCGACATCCTGCAGCTGTCGGGCCTGCTGTACCTGACCGGCGGGGCGCTGAACCCGTTCTCGCTGCTGCTGATCGCCCCGGTCACCCTGGCGGCGGCCACCCTGCCGGCGCGTTACGCCCTGGGCCTGGGCCTGCTGGCCATCCTGTCGTCGGTGATGCTGGCCTTGTTCCACATGCCGTTGCCGACCCTGGCCGGCGCCGCCGCGCCGCTCATGCCCAGCTCGCTGATGCTGTGGAGCATCGTCGCCGCCCGGATCTTCGGCATCGTCATCACCGCCGCCTACGCTTGGCAGGCCGCCAGCGAGTCCGCGCGGATGGAGCTGGCCCTGAACGTCACCGAGACCGTCCTGGCCCGCGAGCAGCGGCTGTCGGCCCTGGGCGCCTTGGCCGCCGCCGCCGCCCACGAACTGGGCACGCCGCTGGCCACCATCTCGGTCGTTTCCCGCGAAATGGCCCGCAACGCCACTAGCGAGGAGGTCCGCGAGGACGCCGAACTGCTGATCGGCCAGGCGGCCCGTTGCCGAGAAATCCTGCAGCGCCTGACCGAAATGCCCGAGGCCACCGACGCGGTGCACGAGCGCATGAGCCTGGTCCAGCTGGTCCAGGACGTGATCGAGCCGCACATGGTGCACGGCATCCGGGTCGAGGCCGTGGTCAACGGCCCGTCGGGCGAGACCGCGCCCGACATCTGGCGTCGCCCCGAGATCATCCACGCCATGACCTCGATCGTCGAGAATGCGGTCGATTTCGCCCGTGGCGAGGTGATCGTCATCGCCCGCTTCGACGCCCGCTACATCGTCATCGAGGCCCGCGACGACGGCCCTGGCTTCTCACCGGAAGTGCTGGCCAAGCTGGGCGAACCCTATGTGACCACCCGTCCGGGGGCGGAAGGGTCACGCACCGGCCATATCGGCATGGGCCTTGGCTTCTTCATCGCCAAGACTCTTCTGGAACGAACCGGGGCGACCGTGGATTTCCGTAATGGACGCCGTGGCGGCGCGGTTGTTTCGGCGCGCTGGCCTCGGCCGGCGCTCGAAGCGCCCGGCTATACGGGGGCCTGATTTTGTTCGCGCGCAAGAGGGGGCTTGAGTCTTGTCCGCAAGCACGAAAGTATAGGTTGTTATTGGCCTGCTGAGTATTGGCCCGGGGAGGGGCTGACTTCATGGCGGATATTGGCGAGCTGGTTTCGGCGCTGCCGGACAAGACACTGCTGCTGTTGGACGATGACGGACCCCTGCGGACCCGGCTCGGACGCGCGCTGGAGCAGCGTGGCTTCGAGGTGACGCTGGCCGCTTCCGTCGCCGAGGCCCTGACCATCCTGCGCGGGGCCGCGCCGGCCCACGCCGTGCTGGACATGCGGCTGGAGGACGGTTCCGGCCTGAAAGTGGTCGAGGCCGTGCGTGATGCGCGGCCCGACGCCAAGGTCATCATGCTGACCGGCTATGGCAATATCGCCACCGCCGTGGCGGCCGTGAAGGCGGGGGTGGTCGACTACCTGTCCAAGCCCGCCGACGCCGACGACGTGGCCCGCGCCCTGCTGGCCGCCAAGGATGCGGCCCCGACCCCGCCGGAAAACCCGATGAGCGCCGACCGCGTGCGGTGGGAGCACATCCAGCGCGTCTACGAGATGTGCGGTCACAACGTCTCGGAAACGGCGCGCCGGCTGAACATGCACCGACGCACGCTGCAGCGGATCCTGGCGAAGCGCGCGCCGCGCTGATCCCACTTCCCTCTCCCCTTGCGGGAGAGGGTGGCCCGCGCTGCGGGTCGGGTGAGGGGTCGCACAGACAGAAACGCCGCGACGGCCGAAAGGCTTGTCGCGGCGTCTTCGTTCTTCAACCCCTCATCCGTCGGCTTTGCCGACACCTTCTCCCGCAAGGGGAGAAGGGAATTCGCGATCACATCGCCGAAATGCCGCCGTCGACCTTGATCTCCGCGCCGGTCATGAACTTGCTCTCGTCGCTGGCCAGGTAGAGCACCGCATTGGCGATGTCGTTCGGCTCGCCGATGCGGCCCAGCGGCACCTGCCGCGCCAGCTTGGCGAAGGCCTCTTCCTTGCCGAACCGCGCCGAAAAGCCGTCCAGGATCGGCGTGTCGATGAAGGTCGGGTGGATGGAGTTCGAGCGGATGTCGAGCTTCATCTTGGCGCAGTACAGCGCGATGTTCTTGCTGAGCAGCCAGACCGCCGCCTTGGAGGCGTTGTAGGCCGGCGAGTTGCCATTGGCGATCAGGCCGGCGATCGAGCTCAGATTGATGATCGAGCCGGGCTGGTGAGCCCGCATGTGGGTCAGGGCGTGTTTGGCGCCCAGGAAGACCGAGTCGACATTGACCGACATCACCTTCTTCCAAAGGCCGAAATCCAGGCTTTCGATGGGCCCGTCGCCGCCGATGCCGGCATTGTTGACCAGCACCGACAGGCCGCCCATGTCCCCGGCGGCCTTTTCCAGGACCTCGATCCACTGGTCTTCCTGGGTGACGTCCAGCTCATAGGCGAAGGCCGTGCCTGCTCCGTGCGCGGCGTTGATCTCGTCGGCCACGGCCTGGGCCCCGGCGAGGTTCAGGTCGGCCAGCGCCACCTTGGCGCCCTCCTTGGCCAGCATCCGGCCCGCCGCCGCGCCCAGGCCCTGGGCCCCACCGGTGATGAAGGCCTTCTTGCCGGCGACCCGGCCCGTGCTCTGCGCCATTTGCGGCGTCCTCCCGATTGTTTTTCAAACGATAGTTTGAACCGGGCGCACACGAAGGGGAAGACAAATCTCTCCTCCTCCTCTGGGGGAGGGGGACCGGCGAACGCCGGTGGAGGGGCCCTGTGAGGTGGCGAGTTCACCACCGCTTCGCGGACCCCCTCCGTCTCGATGCGTATTCGCATCGATCCACCTCCCCCTAATGGAGAGGAGAGATCAGCCCGCCGCCGCGTCCATGAACTTGGCCAGCGCCACGTCCAGCTCCGTCACGCCGTCGGCGTCGTGCGTGGTCAGCAGCACCTCGACGCGGTTGTAGACGTTGAACCATTCCGGATGATGGTCGAGCTTCTCGGCCATCAGGGCCACGCGGGTCATGAAGCCGAAGGCTTCGTTGAAATCGGTGAACAGATAAGTCTTGGCGATGGCGTCCGCGTGATCCGGCGCGGCGCTCCAGCCGGTGAGCTGGGCGATCGCGGCGGCGGCGCCGATCCTGGGGCGGGACATGTTTCCTCCGAGGGAATCCGTTTCTCCCTCAGAACGCCAATCTCGTCGCTTCGGCAAGGTCGGCGAGCAGCTGGGCTTCGCTGGAGACCTTGATGGCGGTCATGCCCAGGGCCGCCGCCGGCTTGCAGTTGATCCCCAGGTCGTCGAGATAGACGCAGGCCTCGGGCGCGACGCCCAACAGCTCGCACATCATCTGGTAGATGCGCGGGTCGGGCTTGCGGACCCCGGCCTTGGAGCTTTCGATCACCGCGTCGAACAGGGCCATGATCTCGCCGACCGCCACGGCCTTGTCGGCGTTCTGGGCCATGCCCGGCCCGTGGCCGGTCGGGACGTTGTTGGTGATGCAGCCGACCTTGAACCGCGCCTTGCAGGCCCTCAGCGCGTCCACGACCCTGGGCCGAAGATCGCCGTACAGCAGCGGCAGCACCTCGACCCCGCGCACGGCGTGGCCCCGCCGCGTGGCCTCTTCGAGGAACAGGGTGTCGAAGGCGGCGGCGTCGATCTCGGCTCGCTCGAACCGGACCCAGGCGTTGGCGTCCGGATCGGCGGCGTTGACCGCGCGGATGAAGTTCTCGGGCAGGCCGCGCGCGATCTCGTAGCGGCGGAAGGCCTCGAACGGCGAGGTGGTGAACACGCCGCCGAAGTCCCAGATCACCGCCTCGATCGCCATCGCCGCCCCCCCGAACACTTGTTTGACCGAAAGCTAGCCGGGCGGGACGGCAAGGGAAAGCGGCAAGTCCATGGTGACGCTCGCGCGATGGGCGAAACCATGCTCACCTCCGCGCCGTTAGTGTTTTGTTAACGCTCTCCGGAGCCGCCCATGTCGTTTCTTCGCCCGCTTACCGTCCTCGCCCTCGCCGCCGCCAGCCTGGCGGCCGCGCCCGCTGCCGCCGGCTCGCGCCAGGGCGGCGTCGGCCTGCCGCTAGATCCGGAACTGCTGCCGGCCAATTCGGGACCCGGCGACTGCGTCACACGGCGCGTGACCGGCCCGGGCGGCGCCTATCGCTGGGACCGCATCGAATGCGATCCCGATCGCGGCTGGGCTCAGTACGATCAATGGGGCTATGGCCGGGACCGTCTCGACGTCGAGACGCGCCGCGACGAGGGGCTGCTCGGCGGCCCGCCCCGTTACAATTCTGACGCCGGCGACCGCTATGGCGAGCGCCGGCAGCACGACGCCCGCTACGAACAGCGGGTCGAGGAATACGAACACGAGAGAGTCCGCGCATATGGCGACGGCTATGACCAGGGTCGTGGGGGCCCGGTCGACAGCTATGCGTCGTCCTATGCGTACGGTTACGTCGCCGCGGGCCGCGACGAAGCCGGTTACCTGATCTGGCCCGGAAAGAGGCCTTAACCCGATCCGGGTGGCGCCGCCCTTGCGCCGGACGTGGAGACACGCACCAAAATGGGACAGGGGGAACTATCATCATGCGTACGCCGAGCCGACCGCTCTTCAAGATCTATGAACTGGTGGCCATCGCCATCTTCGTGGTGGCCGCGGCCGCCGTCAGCAGCATCGGGCTGGTGTACTGACGCGGTCCT
The DNA here is from genome assembly GCF_001425745.1 of Caulobacter sp. Root343. Taxonomy (GTDB): domain Bacteria; phylum Pseudomonadota; class Alphaproteobacteria; order Caulobacterales; family Caulobacteraceae; genus Caulobacter. Next base: position 300,106 of record NZ_LMDF01000011.1, read on the forward strand.
GAAGACCGCCAACTAGCGCCAAATTGGAACGGGACTGCCGGCCTCGCGCGTTACGAGGGATCAACCGGAGCCACGATCCTGTCGACCGCCGACGCCATCCTCGAGCCCAGACCGCCTCGGAAGCCCTTCCGTAGGCCGTCGCGCCGCGCCCTGATCGGGATCGGCGCGGCCCTGGCCCTGGTCGCGGCCGTGGTGGCGTTCCTGGTGATCTTCGACTGGAACTGGCTGCGCGGCCCGGTCGGCCGCTACGCCTCGGCCCAGATGCAGCGCGAGGTGGCGATCACCGGCGACCTGCGGGTCCATCCCTGGTCGTTCTCGCCCAAGGTCGAGGCCTATGGCGTCCGTATCGGCCAGCCGGCCTGGGCCAAGACGGTCGATCCCGACCCGTCGCCGATGGCCCGCGTCCAGCGGATCGCCTTCCAAATCAAGATCCTGCCGCTGCTGCGCGGCCAGATGATCCTGCCGTTCCTGGCCATCGACCGGGCCGACGTGCGCCTGCTGCGCGCGCAGGACGGCAAGGCCAACTGGACGTTCGGGGCCCGCAAGACCGACCAGCCGCTGAAGCTACCGGCCATCCAGCGCTTCGTGATCAATGACGGCGCCCTGCGGGTCGACGATCGCCAGCGCGGCGCGCTGTTCGTCGGCACCGTCAACGCCCAGGAGCGGGCCGGCGAGCGTGGCGGCCGCTTCGTGCTGGAGGGCAAGGGCAGCCTGAACCGGTCCGCCTTCGTCGCCCAGGTCACCGGCGGCCCGCTGCTGAACATCTCGCCCGACCGCCCCTATCCGTTCGACGCCGAGGTTCGCGCCGGCTCGACCCGCATCACCGCCGAGGGCCAGGTCAACAAGCCGTTCGACCTGGGCCGGCTGGAGACCCAGCTGACCGTTTCGGGCGCCGACCTGAACCGCCTGCACGACCTGACCGGCCTGACCCTGCCCAACACCCCGCCCTACCGGGTGTCAGGCCACCTGGTCCGCAAGGGCCTGCGCTATGACTTCGAGAAGATGACCGGCCGGGTCGGCGACAGCGACATCGCCGGCGACCTGTTCGTGCTGACCGGGCGCGAGCGGCCGTATCTGGAGGCTGACCTGCGCTCGCGCCGCCTGGACTTCGACGACCTGGGCAGCCTGGTCGGCGCCGCCCCGGCCACCGGTCGTGGCGAGACCGCCTCGGCGGGCCAGAAGGTCGAGGCCGCCCAGCGCGACGCCACCCAGCGCCTGCTGCCCGACGCCACCCTGCAGGTCGAACGCGTCCGGGCCATGGACGCCAAGGTCAGCTACCGCGCCGACACGGTGAACGCCCCGAACCTGCCGCTGCGCAAGGTCAGCCTGGAACTGGCCCTGAACGAGGGCGTGCTGACCATGGACCCGCTGGCCTTCACCTTCTCGCGCGGCGATCTGAAGGGGAAGGTGCGGCTGGACGCCCGGCCCAAGGTTCCGCGCACCGACGTCGACCTGCGCCTGACCAACGCCCGGCTGGAGGATTTCATCCCGATTCAGAGCGGCGGCAAGCCCGCCATCGAGGGGCCGGTCATGGCCCGAGCCAAGCTGTCCGGCTTCGGCAACAGCGTCCACCGCGCCGCTTCCAGCGCCGACGGCTCGATGACCCTGGTCGCGCCGCGCGGCCAGATCCGCCAGGCCTTCGCCGAGCTGCTGGGCGTCAACGCCTCCAAGGGCCTGCTGCTGCTGCTGTCCAAGAGCGAGAAGGAAACACCGGTGCGCTGCGTCGTGGCCGACTTCGACGTCAAGAACGGCGTGATGACCACCAACCACCTGGTGGCCGACACCGGCGTGGTGCTGGCGCGGGGCCGCGGCACGATCAATCTGGAGACCGAGCGGATGGACTTCCGCATCGAGGGCGACAGCAAGAAGCCGCGCCTGGTGCGGCTGTTCATCCCGATCACCATCAAGGGTCCGTTCATGGCCCCGAAGATCGGCCTTGATCCCAGCAAGGCCGTCGGCCAGGGCGGCATCGCCGCGGCCCTGGGCTCGATCATCAACCCGCTGGCCGCCTTGCTGCCCTTCATCACCGCCGGCGAGGCCAAGGACGCCGACTGCGCCGGCCTGGTCAGCGACGCCCGTCAGCAGGGCGCGCCGGTGAAGGTGGCCCAGACCACCCCGGCCAAGCCGAAGAAGTAGCGGTCATCCGGGCCGTTTGGACCCGAGGCCGCCGACGACCATATGTCTTCCATGTCTCCGCCCCGCATCCGCGTCATCGACCTAGAGACCGCCGGCAATGGTCCGCACGAGGTCTGCGAGATCGGCTGGCAGGACGTCGTCCAGAATCCCGACGGCCGCTGGAGCGTCGCCGAGGCGCGCGGCGCCCTGCTGGTCAATCCCGGTCGGCCGATCTCGCCCGAGACCATGGCGATCCACCACATCATCGACGCGGACGTCGCCAGCGCGCCGTTCTGGAAGACCGTCGCGCCCGACGTGCTGCGCCCCGACGATGGCGTCCAAGCCCTGGCCGCCCATCGCGCGGCGTTCGAGCAGCGCTATTGCACGCCCCGCTTCACCGGCGGCGCGCCCTGGATCTGCACGTGGAAATGCGCCCTGCGGCTCTGGCCGCATCTGGCGAGCTTTTCCAACCAGATGCTGCGCTATCAGCGAAATCCCGAGGGTCTGGTGCGCGAACTGGGCCTGCCGGCGCATCGGGCCCTGCCCGACGCCTATGTCACCGCCCACCACCTGCGCGACATGCTGAACGCCGCGTCGCTGGAGCAATTATTGGCCTGGAGCCGCGAGCCGGGGCTGCTGCCGCGCGTGCCGGCCGGGCCAGAGCGCGGCAAGGCCTGGGATCGGCTCGGTCCGGAGGCGCTGCGGGCGCTGGCCCAGGACCGCGACGTCAACATCCGCTTCAGCGCCGAGACCGAACTGCGCCGGCGAGGCCTGCTCGGCGAACCCGAGCTCATCGAGCCGGCCCAGCGAATCCTGCTCTAGAGCGTGGCAGCCGAAAGTGTGAGCGGTTTCGGCGCCCGCCACGCTCTAAGTATTGATAGAGCCTGTTTATCCGTTTCTGATGTTTCCATCAGAAACGGACAGGCTCTAGAAACGCGAAAGCCCCCGCCGGCGGAACCGGCGGGGGCTTGCTTCGAGAAGCTGTCGCGTAAGACTTACGCGCCGCCCGGGAAGCGGAAGGGGACCTTCACGGCGCCGGCCCTTACCAGCGGCGCTGTTGTCGACGACCTTGCAGTCCGACAGCTTGCCGGCGTCGGCGGTGCATTCCAGCATCACCTGAGCGGCGTCGCGGGTGTTGGCGAACTGCTGCAGGCAGCGGCCCATCTGGTCTTCGAAACCGCCGGCGGCCGACGCGGCCTGAGCGACGAAGAAGCTGCCGGCGATACCCGCGGCGATCGCGATCGAGAATTTCATGCCCACCCGTTCCTTGTTTTGGCGAACCAACTTGATGGGGACGTTCTCGCAGGTGCGAACTAAGGAACTGCCAAGGTTCGCGGTTAATGATTTCCAAAAATGCTTAACCGTGATGGACGTTCTCCTCCCCCTTCTCCCCTTGCGGGAGAAGGTGTCGGCGGAGCCGACGGATGAGGGGTTGATCATCCAGTCAGCCCGCGCCCAGCCTACCGCCGCAGCGGCGGTCCTGCTCTTCAACCCCTCACCCGACCCGCTTCGCGGGCCACCCTCTCCCGCAAGGGGAGAGGGAATTCCGACCCCCTTGAGCTCCGCGCTCACTTCCCCCATCCTCCCCGCACCAACCTCTCTTGTGTGGTTCATGTCCGAGATTGTGCGCGAGGTCCGGGCCTAACAGGCTCCGAACCTCGGTTCGAAAGTCGCCAGGCCCGTTCCGCCCGCGCGCTCCGCTCTGGGTGTGATGAGTCACGTCCGGACTTGAGGGTCTTGAGGAGGCCCCGGAGACGCGCGTTCACGCGCCTCGATCTCTCGGACACTCCCTTGAACATTCCCAAACCGCAGCAACGGACGCTGCACGCCCTGGCCCAGGGCGGCCATATCGAACTCGAACGCGACGGAAAGGGCCGGATCACCTCGGCCGAATGCGTCACCCGCGACGGCTGGCGGCTCACCGACTGCACGATCGGCGTCTTCCAATCACTGAAGCGCAAGCGGCTGATCGCCAGCCAGGACGGCGGGCCCTACCGGATCACCCGGCTGGGCCTGGGCAACCTGCGCGCCCAGCTCGACAACCGTGTGGGGGCGAAGGCGTGGTGACCTTCGTACTCGGGGCTGGCCTCGCGCCGGCCCCGGGGCCCGATTGGCGTTGTCCGCTTTCGCGATGATCAGAGGCTTTCGGCGCGGCCTAAAGCCAATCGACCTTCACCTGTGCAGGTCCAGATCCCACTGCCTTCCTGGGCCCTGTGCCCAGACCCATGTTCGAGGCAGGTGTGGACTCTTCGGGTTCGCGCGGCCGAAAGACCGTGAACTCAGCCCCGATTCTGTTGAAGCTGAACCCTGGGTCCTGGGCCCAGGAAGGCGGGTAAATTAGCCTCTCAGTATATGTCGAGCGGCTCTAGCGCTCTTCGTCGAACCGGTTGGCCACCAGCTCGCACAGCGCCTCGACGGCGGGGCCGGCTTCGGGGCCCTCGGCGGAGATGTCGATGGTCGAGCCGATGCCGGCGGCCAGCATCATCAGGCCCATGATCGAGCGGGCGTCGACGGACGCGCCGTCCCGGCTGACCGTCACCTCGGCGTCGAAACCGGACGCCATCTTCACGAACTTGGCCGAGGCCCGGGCGTGCAATCCCCGCTCGTTGACGATCTCGACCGTGCGTGAAGCCATGCCCGTTACTTTTCTCCGGCGAGCACGTAGGAGGCCACGGAGATGTACTTGCGTCCAGCCTCCTGGGCGTGGGCGACGCAAGCCTGCAGGGTCTCGCGCTGGCGCACGCTGGCCAGCTTGATCAGCATCGGCAGGTTGAGGCCGGCGATGACCTCGGCCTTGGTCTGCTCCATCACCGAGATGGCCAGGTTGCTGGGCGTGCCGCCGAACATGTCGGTCAGCAGGATGACGCCGTCGCCGCTCTCGTCGACGGCCGCGCAGGCCTTCAGAATGTCCGAACGGCGACGTTCCATGTCGTCTTCCGGGCCGATGCAGATCGCCTTCACGGCGGCCTGCGGGCCCACGACATGCTCCATGGCGGAGACAAATTCTTCCGCCAGACGCCCGTGCGTCACGATCACGAGCCCGATCATGCCTGTTGTCTCAAACGGGATCCCCATACCCATCGCGACCGGGAGAGCGTCGCGCGGGCGGCCTTGATACGCCCGTTAGGATGCGACTCCAAGAGACTGCATCATGCGTCGGATTTTCGCCGGCGCGGCGGGTTCTCGCGGCCACAGGTCGAAAACCGGAACGGAAATGTCGGCGATCGTTTCGACGCGCGGGTCGGGCATGCGTTCGACCGCGTCCGGGCGCTCGACGCAGCGGACAAGCATGACGATCTCGGCGAACGGCAGGGCGTCGGCGGCGACCACGCCCAGGCCCCGCACCTCGATCAAGCCCGCCAGCGGCTCGGGCGCCTTGCCCCAGAGGCGCCCGCCGGAGACGAACACCACAGTGTGGTCGTCGGCCACCAGGCGGAAACCGGCGTCGAGGGCGCGCAGGGCCAGGTCGCTCTTGCCCGCGCCCGACGGCCCTTCGATCAGGACCCCGCGCCAGACGCCGGCGTGGCGCAAGGCGATCAGGCCGGCATGACGGATGTTCGACTCGCTCATGCGTGGGCGTCCGGCAGGTCGACGACGAAGCGGGCGCCGATCACCGCGCCCCCTCCATCCTTGCGATTTTCGGCGCGAATCAGGCCGCCGTGCGCCTCGACGATCTGGCGGGCGATCGACAGGCCCAGGCCCGAATTGCTCCCGAACGCCCGGCCCTTGGGGCGCGAGGTATAGAAACGTTCGAAGATGGTCTCGAGATTGTCGGGCGGAATACCGGGGCCGTCGTCCTCGACGGTGGCGATCAGGCGGCCACGGACGCGGGCCAGGCTGATGCGCACCTCGCCGTCGGCGGGGCTGAACGAGCGGGCGTTGTCGACCAGGTTGCGGAACACCTGGCCGATCGGCGTCTCGCGGGCCAGGACCACCGCCGGATGAGCCGGGTCGGCGACATGCAGCGAGACCCGTACGCTGCCCGGCGCGTCGCCCGGGCGCAGCTGGGCCTCATACAGGCTGACCACCTCGGCCAGCAGGCGGCCCAGGTCCAGGGCCTTGGGGTGCTCGCGCGACAGCTCGGCGTCCAGGCGCGAGGCGTTGGAGATGTCAGTGACCAGGCGGTCCAGCCGGTTGACGTCCTGCTGCAGGATGGCCAGCAGCCGGGCCCGGGCGGCGGGTTCGGTGACGATGTCCAGGGTCTCGATCGCCGAGCGGATCGAGGTCAGCGGGTTCTTGATCTCATGGGCCACGTCGGCGGCGAAGCGCTCGATGGCGTCCATGCGCTCGGACAGCGAATGGGTCATGTCCTCCAGCGAGCGCGACAGGTCGCCCAGCTCGTCCCGGCGCCGCGCCAGGTCAGGCAGGGAGATGGCGCGCGCGCCTTGCAGGCGCACATGGTCGGCGGCCCGGGCCAGGCGCTGGACGGGCACGGCGATCAGGCGGTGCAGCAGCACGCTGGAGATCAGGATCGCGGTCATGGCCACGACGATGAACGGCAGCAGGGCCTTGCGCTCGGCCGAGATGATTTCGTCGACGTCGCCGGCCTCCAGGGTCAGAACGCCCAGGACGGCCCGGACATGCTGGATCGGGATCGACACCGACACCACCCGCTCGCCGTCCTCGGCGATGCGCGTGCCGGCCACGGCGCGGCCCTTCATGGCGCGGGCGATCTCGTCGGCCAGGGCCTTGCGGGCGCGCTCGGCCTGGGCCACTTCGCGCGGGGTCTTCCGCGGCCCGTCGGTCTGGCCCGGCTTACGCGCCGGGGGGAGCACCTTCCAGTCGACCCGGTCGGCGACCACGAACGAGTCAGCCAGCGCCTTGCCGCGGGCGTCGAACAGCCGCGCCCGCTGCGAGCGCGGAATGAACAGCACCTGCAAGATCTGGCTGGCGGTGTAGGGGTCCAGGGCCGGTTCGGGCTCGCCCACCGTCGCCGACTGGTCGATGACGTTGGCGATCAGCTCGCCCTGGGTGGTCAGGCTGTCGATCCGCGCATTGACCAGGCCGCTGCGCAGCTCGTTCAGCACGAGGGCCCCGACGATCACGATCGCCAGGGCCAGCACGTTCAGGATGATGATCAGCCGCCCGAGCCGCGAACCGCGTGGCCAGCGCAGCCGCCACTGCGGTGGATGATCAGGACTCGCGGTAACGGTAGCCAACGCCGTACAGGGTCTCGATGGAGTCGAATTCCGGGTCGACCTGACGGAACTTCTTGCGCATGCGCTTGATGTGGCTGTCGATCGTGCGGTCGTCGACATAGACCTGATCGTCGTAGGCCGCGTCCATCAGGTTGTCGCGGCTCTTCACGAAGCCGGGGCGCTGGGCCAGGGCCTGCAGCAGCAGGAACTCGGTGACGGTCAGGCGCACCGGCCGGCCGTCCCACAGGCTGTCGTGGCGGGCCGGGTCGAGGGTCAGCTTGCCACGCTTCATGACCTTGGAGCCCGCCGCCGCGGCGGCCGAGCCGGCCATCGGCGCCAGGTCCTCGTCATCCGGACGGGCCCGGCGCAGCACGGCCTTGACCCGCTCCAGCAGCAGACGCTGGCTGAAGGGCTTGTGCATATAATCGTCGGCGCCGAGGTTGAAGCCGAGGATCTCGTCGATCTCGTCGTCCTTGGACGTCAGCATGATCACCGGGATCTCGGACGTCTGGCGCAGGCGGCGCAGCACTTCCATGCCGTCCATGCGGGGCATCTTCACGTCGAGGATGACCAGGTCCGGCGGGCTGGCCTCGACGGCCTCGAGACCCGAAGCGCCGTCGTAATAGGCCTTCACCGCGTGGCCGTGGCTTTCCAGCGCCAGCGAGACCGAGGCGACGATGTTCTCGTCATCGTCAATGAGCGTGATGGCGGCCATCTATTCGATCTTGTCCTTCGCCTTCGAGATCAGCGGATCCTATCGATCCGTCGACGCAGCTTCAACGCGCGGCGCGGTAAAGCTTTCCCTGGTTCTCATCGCGCTTTACGGCCCCAGGAAGGCGCCTTTGGGGCGTCTTGGTCCCAGATACGTATCAGCACACTGTCGGCGCCCGCCGCCTCAACCTCACCTTAAGGTCTTATATCCCATAGTCGATGCTCCTGGAGCGGGTCGGGCATGAGCCAAGTCCATTACGAGCTTTTTGTCCGGCGGAAAGTCGGCGCGCAGTGGACGCTCGAGATCGCCTCGGAAAACCGCGCGCACGCGTTGCAGACGGCCGAGGACGTGCTGGAGCAGGGCCGCGCCGTGGCCGTGCGCGTCAGCAAGGAAACGCTCGACACCGACACCGGCGAGTACAAGTCGATCGCCATCTTCACCAAGGGGATGGTCGACGGCGGCAAGCCGAAGAAGGATGTCGAGGAGCGCGATCCGCTCTGCATCCAGCCCGCCGACCTCTATACCGCCCACGCCCGTGACCGCATCGGCCGCCTGCTGGAAGGCTGGCTGGCGCGGCACAAGGCCACCCCGTTCGAACTGCTGCACCGCCCCGACCTGGTCGAACAGCTGGAGGCGTCCGGCACCGACCTGCAGCACGCCCTGCAGAAGATCGCCATTCCGGAGGCCGAAGCGCGCGGCCAGTCCGTGCACGAGATCATCCGCCACTTCCAGGGCCTGGTCGAGCGCACCGTCGCCAACCTGATGAAGGCCTTCAAGAAGGGGGCCCTGCCGGATCTCGACAAGGAAGGCTTCGCCAAGGCCGCCGAGCGCCTGGTCGCCGATCCCGACCGCCACTTCCTGCTGGGGGCCGGCGTCGCCGCCTCGATCGCCCCCGCCACCAGCTGGTCGGAGAAGATCGCCCGCCTGCTGGACCTGGCCGACGCCGCGCCGGACGATCCGCGCGCCCGCGCCGCCGCCCTCGGCGCGATCGAACAGCCTCTGGCCGAGATCATCGGCTCGCGGGCCGGCATGGCCGACCTGCTCGAAACCAAGGACGACCTGGGCTCGACCCTGGCGGCCATGACCCGCATGACCGGCGGCAACGCGGTCGAGGCTCTGATCAGGATCGAGAGCGGCGTCCGCAGCTGCATGCCGGAACTGTCGGGCACCGCCCGCCGCCTCAGCGTCTGGCTGGCCGGCGACGATTTCCCGACCGTCCGCAAGGCCATCGCCGAGCGCGTGCTGACTGAGCTGAACGGCGTGCGCCGCCTGAAGCCGCAGGACGCCGAGGCCGAGATCGAATTCCTGCGCGCCCTGGCCATGAGCCTGACGGCCGCCGCCGGCCGCATCCTGCAGGCCGAGGACATCCAGGCCGCCTTCACGACCCGCTCCAAGACCCTGCTGAACGGCGACTTCATCGAAGCGCTGCTGGGCCGCGACCGTTCGGCCCACGAAGAGATCAAGATGCTGATCCGCCTGGCCGAGAACGTCATGGGCGCGGTCAACAAGCGCAACGCCGGCCGCTGGCTGAACGCCAACATCAGCGCCATGCGCTTCGAGAAGGAATTGCGCCAAGGCCCGGACTCGCCGGTCGCCAAGCTCAGCCAGCTGGCCGGCCTGCAAAGGTCGGTGACCCGTTCGGGCCTGGTGCGCGAGGACTACGAGCCCCTGTGCGCCAAGCTCGGCGACATCGGGGCCTTGATCGAGTCCGACTCACGCCTGCTGGCCATGCTGGTCCGCGCCCCGGCCCCGCTGCCGCATCGCCTGCAGCTGCTGGCCAAGCTGGCCATGGGCGAATCCGGCCCGACCGGCCCCGTGGCCGACAAGGCCCGGGCCGAGGCGCTGAAACTGGCGCGCGATCCGAGCTCGCGCGAACAGCTGGCGGGATCGCCGCAGACCATGGACCTGATCAAGACGCTGGTCGGCAAGGCGGCCTAGGGGCGGGTTCGTCGGGTCGCACGCGAAACCCCTCTCTCATAGAGAGAGGGATCCAGCCCCCTCCCGCATTGACGCCGCCGATCCTCCATGGCTCGTTCACCGCCACCAAAAACCCGTGTCCGAGAGTTCCCCATGGCCACCCTGATCCTGAGCGTCGTCGGCAGTGACCGGCCCGGCCTGACCCAGGCGCTGGCGCGGGCGGTGTTTTCGGCCGGCGGCAACTGGTTGGAGAGCCATCTCAGCCGGCTTGGCGGACTCTATGTGGGTTCGGTGCTGGTCGAGCTGGGCCCCGGCGACGTCGAACGCCTGCGCGCGGCCGTCGGCGAGGTGGACGCCCAGGGCCTGGAGGTCCGCATCGCGCCGGCGGTCGAGAGCGCTAGCGCTTCGGGTGAGGTGGTCCGCTTCAGCCTGGTCGGCCAGGACCAGCCGGGCATCGTGCACCAGGTGACGGGCGTCCTGACCAGCCTCGGCGCCAATATCGAGGCCTTCGACACCCGGCTCGGCATCGAGCCCCACTCCGGCGCGCCGCTGTTCCACATGGACGCGCGCCTGCGCCTACCGCCAACGCTGCGGGCCGACACCGTCCAGGCGGCGCTGGAGGCGATCTCGGCCGAGATCATGGTCGATATCGCCCTGGCCCCGGCCGAGGCCGGCTGAGGGGCCGCTACCCCAGAATCCCCGCCAGCCCGTCCACCACCCGCGCGACGTCGCCGTCGGTCATGGTCGGATACAGCGGCAGGGTCAGGCAGCGGGCATACCAGGCGTCGGCGCCGGGAAGGTCGGCCAGCCCCTGGCGTTTGACGTAATAGGGCTGCCGATGGACCGGGATGTAGTGGACCTGGGTCCCGATCCCCTGCGCCTTCAGGCTCTCGACCACGGTGCGGCGCGACAGGCCCTCGGCCTCGAAGTCGATCAGCACGGTCAGCAGGTGCAGGGCGGGATCGGAATGGGCGGGGCTGGCGGCCAGCCGAACTCGGGGCGTGCGCTCGGCCAGCAGCTTGGCGTACAGCGCCGTCAGCTGGCGGCGGCGGGCCACGAAGCGGTCCAGCTTGTTCAGCTGCGACAGGCCCAGGGCGCACAGCACGTCCGGGATGCGGTAGTTGAAGCCCAGCTCGGGCATCTCGTACCACCAGGGATCGCCGCCGGCCGGGCGCACCATGCCGTGCGAGCGCAGCAGGCGGGCCTTGGCCGCGAGGTCGGCGTCGTTGGTGGTCAGCATGCCGCCTTCGCCGGTGGCCAGGGTCTTGACCGGGTGGAACGAGAAGCTGGCGAAGCTGGAATAGGCCCCGTCGCCGACCGGATGGGCGACGCCGCCGAAGGTCCCGGTCGAGCCTAGGGCGTGCGGGGCGTCCTCGACCAGCACCGCGTCCGAGGCGCTGGCCATGGCCTTCATGGCCGGCAGGTCGCAGACGTCGCCGCGCAGGTGCACGGGCAGCACGGCCCTGATGCGTTTGTCGCGGGCCCCGTTCAGGGCCTTGGCCAGGGTGTCCGGAGTCATCAGCCCGCTGTCGGGATCGACGTCGGCGAACACCACCTCGGCCCCGACGTAGCGGGCGCAGTTGGCGGTGGCCAGGAAGGTGATTGACGGGGCGACGCAGACGTCCCCTTCGCCGATCCCGAGAGCCATCATCGCCAGGTGCAGGGTGGCCGTGCCGTTCGAGACGGCGACGGCGTGGCGGGCGCCGACCTTCTCGGCGAAGGCGGTCTCGAACGCCTCGACGGCCGGACCGGTGGTCAGGTAGTCGCCGCGCAAGGCCTGCGCCACCGCGGCGATGTCGTCGTCCTCGATCGTCTGGCGACCGTAGGGGAGGAAGGCGCCGCTCATCGCGCGGCCTTTTCCTCCAGCATGGCCAGCAGGCCTTCGGGGCTGAGCCAGTCGTGGTTGTTGTCGCTGCTGTACGAGAACTCCTCGGCCACCGGCTTGGCGCCGTCCGCCGCGCCATACGGCGTGCGGCCGAACTCGGCGAAGTTGGGCTCGATGGCGTAGCGGTCCTCGAACTCGACGGTCGAGCGGGCGTCGTCGGCGCTGATCATGATCTCGTGCAGCTTCTCGCCGGGACGGATGCCGACCACCTTCATGCCGGCGTCCGGCGACATGGCCTTGACCAGGTCGGGCATGGCCATGGACGGGATCTTCGGCACGAAGATCTCGCCGCCGCGCATCATGGTCAGCGACGACAGCACGAAGTCGACGCCTTCGTTCAGCGTGATCCAGAAGCGGGTCATGCGCGGGTCGGTGACCGGCAGCTCGGTCGCGCCCTGGCTCAGCAGGCGGCGATACAAAGGCACCACGCTGCCGCGCGAGCCCACCACATTGCCGTAGCGCACGACGCAGAAGCGCGTGCCGATGTCGCCCGACAGGTTGTTGGCCGCCACGAAGGTCTTGTCCGAGGCCAGCTTGGTCGCGCCGTAGAGGTTGGTCGGGTTGCAGGCCTTGTCGGTCGACAGGGCGATCACCTGCTTCACATGGTTGGTCAGGCTGGCCCAGACCACGTTCTCGGCGCCCAGCACGTTGGTGTGGATGCACTCGGACGGATTGTACTCGGCCGCCGGCACCTGCTTCAGGGCCGCGGCGTGGACCACGATGTCGACCCCGCGCAAAGCCAGGGTCAGGCGCTCGCGGTCGCGGACGTCGCCGAGGAAAAAACGAAGTTTGGCGTAGGTCGCGTCGTCGAACTGCTCGCGCAGCTCCATCTGCATGTCGCTCTGCTTCAATTCGTCGCGGGAATAGACGATGACCTTCCGCGGGGCGTAGCGGCGCAGCACGGTCTCGATGAATCGCCGACCGAACGAGCCGGTGCCGCCGGTGATCAGGATCACCTTGCCGTCCAGATCGAGGGATTTGGGGGAAAAACGACCCAAGTTCAGCCTCCTGCGACGTCCGCGGGCCAAAGGGAGCCGGCGACGAATCGTGGTTAACGCCCCTTACTGCGCCCGCAGGCGTAAAGAGGACGTCAACCACGTTGCGGTAGCAAGGCGTCATGCGCCGCTCTCGCCTCCTGCCGCTCGCCCTGATCGCCGCCCTGGCCGGCGGCTCGCTGGCCGCGCCGACCGTCGCCCTCGCCGGACATGGCGGCGGCGAGGAGAACAAGGCCCCGCCTACCTATTTCGCGATGGATCCGATTAATGCGATCGTGCTGCGCCGCGACGGCCGCCGCGGCGTGATGACCGTGGAGACGGGCCTGGAGGTCCGCGATCCCGTGCTGATGAAGCGGGCCCAGGCCTCGACCCCGCGCCTGAGGGCCGCCTTCGCCCAGGTGCTGATGATCTACGCCGCCGGCCTGCGCGGCGGGGCGGCGCCGGACATCGACTACGTCGCCCGCGAACTGCAAAAGGCCGCCGACCAGGTGCTGGGCAAGCCCGGCTCCAAGGTCCTGCTGGGCTCGGCCCTGCTCAGCTAGGCAACCGCGCTAACGCTGGAACCCAAGCGGAGCCGGCCTTTTGAGAGCCGATTAGAAAAGTTCGCCTTCCTAGGCCTTGTGCCTAGCACCCAGCGTTCCGGCGCTCAGACTTCCAACCAGCGCACGCCCACCCTCCCGGTTCGCGATTCCTCAAGCCCGACCAAGCCGCGCCATGGGTCCTAGGCACAAGGCCTAGGAAGGCAGAATGTTTTGATGGTTTGGCTTTGGTCCCCGGCCTTCGCGGGATGAGCGGGTCAGGACTTCGATTTCCGTCGCGCCCGGAAGAACCCGCGCAGCAGCTCGGCGCTTTCGTCGGCCAGAACACCGCCCGTCACTTCCGGCCGCCAGTGGCAAGTGGGTTGGGCGAAGAAGCGGGGGCCATGGATCACGGCGCCGCCCTTGGGGTCCTCGGCGCCGAACACCACCCGACCGATCCGCGCGTGACTGATCGCGCCGGCGCACATGGCGCAGGGCTCCAGGGTGACGACCAGGGTCAGGTCGGTGAGGCGGTAGTTCTCCAGCTTGGCCGCCGCCGCGCGCATCGCGGCGATCTCGGCGTGGGCGGTCGGGTCGTGCGCGCCGATCGGACCGTTGCCGGCCACGGCCAGCACCTCGCCGGTCTTGGGGTCGAGGATCACCGCGCCGACCGGCGTCTCGCCGGCCTCGGCCGCCGCTCGGGCGGCGTCGAGGGCGAGGCGCATCATCAGCTGGTCTTGATCCTCGGGAAGATCGGTGCGCATTCAGCTCCTATAGCCCTAGAGGGGCTCCAAGTTGAAAGAGGGAGCATTTCGAGAAATGCTCCAGAGCCCATCGTGAGATGCGCCCAGCCCAAGAAGGACGCTTGAAGTGACCAAACCCCACGATCCCCTGTACGAGCCTGAACTCGACGGTCAAGACGGCGAGCTCGACGGCGGTCCCGGCGAACGGGTCGCCAAGGCCCTGGCGCGAGCGGGCGTGGCCTCGCGGCGCGAGGTCGAGCGGCTGATCGAGGCCGGTCGCGTGGCGATCAACGGCAAGGTGCTGACCACGCCGGCGGTGAAGGTCCAGGCCGGTGATTTCCTCACCGTCGACGGCCAGTTGGTGGCTGAGCGCGAGCCGACGCGGATGTTCCGCTATCACAAGCCGACCGGCTTGATGACCACCCACAACGACCCCAAGGGTCGGCCGACGGTGTTCCAGTCGCTGCCCAAGGAGCTGCCGCGCCTGATCTCGATCGGGCGTCTGGACTTGAACTCCGAAGGCCTGCTGCTGCTGACCAATGACGGCGAGGTGTCGCGCGCCCTGGAGACGCCCAGCAACGCCTGGGTCCGCCGCTATCGCGCCCGCGCCTTTGGCGACACCACCCAGGCCAAGCTCGACACGCTCAAGGACGGGATCACCGTCGAGGGCGTCAAGTACGGGGCCATCGAGGCGAAGATCGACAAGGCCCACGACAAGGCGGGCGGCGGCAAGAACATCTGGATCACCGTCTCGCTGTCCGAGGGCAAGAACCGCGAGGTCCGGCGGGTGCTGGAAGCGCTGGGCCTGAAGGTCAATCGCCTGATCCGCCTGTCCTACGGCCCGTTCGCCCTTGGGGCCTTGGAGGCCGGCCAGATCGAGGAGATTGGCCCCCGGGTGATCCGCGAGCTGATGGAAGGCATCGTCTCGCCCGAGAACATGCCGACCGGCGACCGCCCGAAGTTCGGCGGGATCGCCAACGCCGTGAAGGCGCCGGGCACGGCGGGCGGCGGCGACCTCCAGCGCCGGGGCGTTCCGCGCGCCGACCGCGACATCATCAAGCCCGACACGCCGGAAAAGTCCGAGAAGCCGGTCTACAAGGCCGGCTGGGCCAAGCCGAAGAAGAAGGTCTCGCCGCACGCACCGGCCAAGGGGGCCAGCAAGGGCATCGCTCAGCCCAAGGCCAAGCGCGCGCCCAAGTCGATGGAGACCAAGTTCATCGACGACCGCAAACCCGTCGCGCGCGGCAAGCCACCAGCCCGCCCGGCGGAGGGCGCGGCGCGACGGGTTTCGGAAAAGCCGGGCAAGGCCGCGCCACGACCGGGTCCCAAGGGTCCGGCGCCGCGCGGAAACGCCCCGCGTGGCGGCCCCAAGCGGTAGGAGCGCCGTCTAGGCCGTCGCCGGCGTCCGGACGCCGGTCCAGCGGCGCAGGGCCGGCCAGCGGACCGCCAGCTCGGCCACGCCGATGAAGCCGGCCAGCACCACCAGGGCGCTGGCGATCAGCCCGGCCTTGAACTCGTGCGGCGCGTCGGGGCGGGTGGTCATCGGCCGTAGCAGCAGCAGGATCACGGCGTTGTTGGCCGCGTGGGCGCCGATGCCCAGCTCGATGCCGCCCAGCCGCAGCGCCATCCAGGTCAGGCCCGCGCCCATGGCCGCGCGGACCAGGAAGGCGTCGATATTGGGGTCCAGGTGGATGGCGGCGAACAGCAGGCCGTTCAGGGCCATCAGCACCACCGGATCGCGGACATAGGCGGCGCTCTGCTTGAGCAGCCAGCCCCGGAACACCAGCTCCTCGGCGGCGGCGGCCAGGACCAGCAGGCCGACGGACAGGATGGCGTAGAGGCTGCGGCCCACCAGGTTGGGCGAGACCTTCCACAGCGGCGGATCGATCGCCTCGCCGGCCAGGGCGGCGATGGCGGTGATCGCGATCATCACGACGCCGACCAGGACCAGCCCGCCCAGCAGCAGGCGCCAGCGCACCGGCTCGCTGCGGTTGACGTAGTCGGTGATTCGGCGGTGGTGGATGGCGCCGGCGGCGAACACGAAGCCGACCGCTGCGCCCAGATTGATCCCGGCCAGCACCGCCAGGATGAACAGCGACTGGCGGCCCGTGGGCTCGGCCAGGTTCGGATCGGAGAACACCGCGAACAGCTCGCCGGCGGCGGGCGCGCCGTCCAGCCCGCTGACGATCACCAGGGCGATCAGGATGGCCGAGGCCCCGCCCAGCAAGGCGGCGACGGCGCCGGCCAGCACGCCGACCGGCACGGCGAACACGGTCCGCCACGGGTCGCGGTCGTAGGGCGTCAGGTCGGCCAGAAAGCGCGAGCGCTTCGCCGCCTCCAGGATTTCGCCCATACGCATCGTCCGATCGCCTCTTCCCCTTCGGCGCGACTAAGAGGGGGCGACCGCGATCTTGTAAAGCGCGCGCTTGCCGCCGCGCGCGGAGGACGGCACACATCCGGTTACGGGTTGTAAGGGGACATCTATGAGCGACAAGGATCTGGGCAATGGCGACACGGGCGCGGGGCACCTGCATCGGCTGATCCTGTTCTCGGACGCGGTGTTCGCCATCGCCATCACCCTGCTGGCCATCGAGATCCATCCGCCCCACCACTGGCATGGCGTCCCGGACCTGTTCCGCCAGATGGCCCCGCACCTGATCACCTATGCGGTCAGCTTCGGCGTGATCGGCATCTATTGGGTCAGCCATCGGCGGATCTTCTCGCGCCTGGCCTCGGCCAACGGCGTGCTGGACGCGCTGAACTTCGTCGTGCTGGGCCTGATCGGCCTGCTGCCGCTGGGCACCGAGCTGCTGTGGCGGCAGGAGGGCGGCCAGGCCTTCCCCGTCTATCTGACCCACGTGGCGCTGATCGGCTTCGCCCTGGCCGTGCTGTGGGCCTATGCGGTCTTCGTCGGCAAGCTGGCCAAGCCGATCGCCCTGCCCGAGGCGCTGTTCGTGCTGGTCCGCGTCGCCCTGTTGCCGGGCATGATGTGCGCCCTGGCATTCTTCAGCATCGCCAATGCGTGGGGCTGGGCGGTCATGGCGGCCCTGACGGTCGTGCTGGCCCGGGCCGGCGCCTGGATCGAGCGCAAATACCACCTGGCCGCCGAGGAGGCCGCCGCCTGATGCGCATCGTCTCGGGCCAGTATCGCGGCAAGGCCATCGTCGCTCCGCCGGGCGAGGCCACTCGCCCCACCTCCGACCGGGCCCGCCAGGCGGTGTTCAACATCCTCGAGCACGCCGCCTGGGCCCCGGAGCTGCACGGCGCGCGGGTCATCGACGTATTCGCCGGCTCGGGCGCGCTGGGGCTGGAGGCCCTGTCGCGCGGCGCGGCCTTCTGCCTGTTCGTCGAGACCGACGACGCCGCGCGCGGGGCGATCCGCGAGAACATCGACGCCATGCAGCTGTTCGGCGTCACTCGGGTCCACCGCCGCGACGCCACCGACCTGGGCCTGCGCCCCGCCAGCGCCGGCGCGCCGTTCGACCTGGCCTTCCTCGACCCGCCCTACGCCAAGGGCCTGGGCGAGAAGGCCGTCGCCGAACTGAAGGCCGGCGGCTGGCTGGCCCCCGGCGCGATCCTGATGTTCGAGCGCGGCCGGGGCGAGGCGGATCCAGTGCTGGACGGCTTCGAGCTGCTGGACACGCGCGAGTATGGCGCGGCGCGCGTGCTGTTCCTGAAGCTGGCCTAGCGGACGCGGCGCCATCCGCCTCTCGGGTCGCCCCGTTGCCTCCCGAGGCCTTTGACATTAGATTTTCAGAAAATGGAATAATATCTCATTTTGTGGGAGTCCCGGCGCGAGGCCGGGCCCCGGATGAGCTGGTCTGGGAGGACTCCATGGTCACCGGCAACCCCGGCGCCGCCGCGCCGCGCCGCGTCCGCGCGCTCAAGGCCGGACTTCTGGCCCTGGCCCTGCTGACTCCCGCGGCCCAGGCCGCCGAGCGCCATGTCACCCCGCTGACCGGCGGCTGGCGTTTCGTCCAGGGCGATCCCGAAGGCGCAGAGACCGCCAATCTCGACGATTCCCGTTGGGCGACCGTCTCGGTCCCGCACGACTGGGCCATCGCCGGCCCCATCGACATCAAGGCCCGAGCCGGCGGCGCCGGCGGCTTCTTCCCGACCGGCATTGCCTGGTACCGCAAGACCCTGGACGTCCGGCCGACGCCGGGCCGGCGGTTCTTCGTCGAGCTCGACGGCGTGATGGAGCGCAGCGGCGTCTGGATCAACGGCCACCATCTGGGCCATCGCCCCAACGGCTATGTCGGCCTGCGTTATGACGTCACCGATTTCCTGAAGACCGACGGCCCCAACCTGCTGGCCGTCCGCGCCGACACCTCGTTCGCGCCTTCGTCGCGCTGGTACGCCGGCTCGGGGATCTATCGCGGCGTCCGCCTGATCGAGACCGGCGATGTTCATGTCGAGCAAGGCGGCGTGTTCGTCAGCACGCCGGTGATCGGCGCCGACCGCGCCACGGCCAAGATCGCGGTGGAGCTCACCAACGACGGCCGGGCCTCGTCCTCGGCCGGGCTGGAGATCGTCGTCACCGATCCGGACGGAAAGGTGGTGGCCCGCCAGTCTGTCACACCCGTCGCCGTCGATCCGGCCCGCACCGAAACCCTGACCGCCGAGCTTTCCATCCCCGCGCCGCGCCTGTGGGACCTGGCCAGCCCGAACCTCTACAAGGCCGCCGTCCGGGTGATCGGCGCCGACGGCCAGCCATCCGACAGTGAAGCCGTCCCGTTCGGGATCCGCGAAGCCAGATTCGAGGCCGACACCGGCTTCTGGCTGAACGGCAAGAACCTCAAGCTGAAGGGCGTGGCCCTGCACGCCGACGGCGGGGCGGTCGGGGCGGCCGTGCCCCTGGCGGTCTGGCGCCAGCGCTTCGCGGCGCTGAAGGCCCTGGGCGTCAACGCCATCCGCACCGCCCACAACCCGCCCTCGCCCGAGTTCCTCGACCTGGCCGACCAGATGGGCTTCGTGGTCATGGACGAGCTGTTCGACCAGTGGAACGTCGCCAAGACGCCCGGCGACTATCACCTGTTCTTCGGCGACTGGCACAAGCGCGACGCCCGCGACATGCTGCGCCGCGACCGCAACCATCCCAGCGTCGTGATCTGGAGCGCCGGCAACGAAATCCACGACACCGCCTATCCCGTCCAGGCCAAGGCGGCGCTGAAGAGCCTGCTGACCGTGATGCACGCCGCCGACCCGACCCGGCCGGTGACCATGGGCCTGTTCCGCCCCAACGTGACCGGCGACTACGCCAACGGCCTGGCCGACATGCTGGACGTGGTCGGGCAGAACTATCGCGAGAACGAGCTGAAGGCCGCCCACGACGCCAAGCCGACGCGCAAGATCGTCGGGACCGAGAACACCCACGCGCGGGGCTCGTGGATCGCCGTCCGCGACTACGGCCCCTATGCCGGCATGTTCCTGTGGACCGGCGTCGACTATCTGGGCGAGGCCGACCGCAGCGGCTGGCCCAATATCGACAACCCCGCCGGCCTGCTGGACCGCACGGGAAACGTGAAGGTCTCGGGCATGCAGCGGGCCGGCTGGTGGGCCGAGCAGCCAGTCATCCACGTGACGCGCAACGCCGCCCCGGCCGCCCCGCCGCCGCCCAATGACGGCGCGGGCCCGGCCCCGGCCCTGCCGACCATGATCGCCGTCGCCACCCCGGCCCCCAAGGCCCAGATCCTCGACGACTGGACGCCCGCCGACCCGGCGCCGCATCCGGAGACGATCGAGGTCTACAGCAACTGCCCGTCGGTGGAGGTGTCGCTGAACGGCAAGAGCCTGGGCGCGAAGGCCTTGCCGGCTGACGGCGCGCCGCGCCAGTGGGCCGTGAGCTTCGCCCCCGGCGAGGTGGTGGCGACCTGCGGCGGCTCAGGGCCACGCGATACGCTGCGCACGGCGGGGGCGCCGGCTCGGCTGATTCTGGTCACCGATGACAAGGTCGCGGGTTCGACATTCGACGACCTGGCCATCGTCCGCGCCCAGGTGGTCGACGCCAAGGGCGTGGTCGCGCCCGCGTCCGACGCGGCGATCACCTTCTCGGTCAGCGGTTCCGGCCGCCTGGTCGCCGCCGACAACGCCGCCCCGACCGACCATACCCCGTTCGCCTCGCCCACCCGCCAGGCCTGGCGCGGCCAGGCCACGGCGTTCGTGCGGGGAGAAGGCTCTGGGCGCGCGATGACGGTGCAAGCCAGCGCGCCGGGACTGAAGTCGGCGACCTTGACGCTGCCGGT
The DNA here is from genome assembly GCF_001425745.1 of Caulobacter sp. Root343. Classification (GTDB taxonomy): domain Bacteria; phylum Pseudomonadota; class Alphaproteobacteria; order Caulobacterales; family Caulobacteraceae; genus Caulobacter. The sequence continues at coordinate 320,374 of NZ_LMDF01000011.1, forward strand.
CGGCGCGCCACGACGGTAGCCGGCGGCCCTTCCGGCTCTTTCTCCCCTTGCGGGAGAAGGTGTCAGCGAAGCTGACGGATGAGGGGTCGATAGTCCTGTCGGCTTGGCGTCCAGCCGATCCGCTGTCGCGGCGGATCCAGTCTTCGACCCCTCACCCGGCCCTTCGGGCCACCCTCTCCCGCAAGGCGAGAGGGAAACAAGTTCGCAACGGCGAGGGCGCCGAACTCACCCCAGCGCCTTCCCGAACCACATCTGGGCGTAGGGGTCGTCGTTGAACCGTTCGACCTCTTCGTAGCCGGCCTTGGCGTAGAGGCCGATCGCTTCGGTCAGGGCGGCGTTGCTGTCGAGGCGGACGCGCCGGAGCCCGGCTTCGCACCCCAGGGCCTCCAGGGTCGTCAGCACCTTGCGGCCCAGGCCCAGGCCGCGCGAGGTCGGGTCGGTCCATAGCCGCTTGATCTCGCCAGTCTCGGCGTCGACCCGCTTGAGGGCGCCGCAGGCCACCGGCCGCCCCTCCAGCCGGGCGACCACGAACCAGCCCTTGGGCGGCGCGAACTGATCCTCGGGAGCCGGCGCGGCCTGGGCCGGGTCGTAGCCGCTGTCGAAACGCTGGGCGAGTTCGGCGAAATAGCGGTCCAGGCACCAGCGGGCGTCGGCCGAGCCCGGCGACACGACCTCGACCGCCACGGCCGAGGCCCGCAGCAGGCGTTCGACCTCGCCCATGGCCTCGACCAGCCGGCGGCGCTGGCGCTCGTCCAGCGGATCGATCAGGGACTGAGCCAGCCGATTCGACTGCACGTCATAGGCGTCGACCTCGGCCTGCCCCCGGTCGGTCAGCCGCGCCAGCCGCGCCCGGCCGTCGGCGGCCGACTTCTCGACCACGACCAGCTCCTGGCGTTCGAGGGCTCGCAGCAGGCGGCTGAGATAGCCGGAATCCAGCTCCAGCCGCTGGCGCAGGTCACGAACGTCGGCGCCATCGCGACCGACCTCGAACAGCACCCGCGCCTCGCCGAACGGCCGCCCCTGGCCAAGATAGCTGGCCTGCAGCACCCCGATCCGCTGGGTGACCAGGCGGTTGAAGGCGCGGATTTGCCGGAGGTCGGGATCAGACATTAGCTGACTTTAGTCAGCTATTTTTGGGAGAGCAATACGGCCCCCGCCGCAGGGCCCCCACCTGACCACGCGTGGCGTGGTCGTCCGCCCCCGGAAGGGGGCGGAAGGGGATTACCTTCTTCCCCCTCCGGGGGAGGAGCGCCGCAGGCGCGGAGGGGGCAAGTACGGGAATTGAAGCGCCTGTATCCCCGGCGTTCACGAGATCGAAGTCAGCGAAATCAACCGCTTCTCACTTTTACAGCCTTCTGAATGATCCGCGTTG
>NZ_LMDF01000012.1:0-281 GCF_001425745.1 Caulobacter sp. Root343
ACGCTGCTGAAGCGGTGGATGCTGGGCGCCAGGCCGACAGGACTATCGACCCCTCATCCGTCGCCTCCGGCGACACCTTCTCCCGCAAGGGGAGAAGGGATTCACGGGGATTGGACGCGCTGTATCCCCGGCGTTCGCGAGATCGAACCCAGCGAAATCAACCGCTTCTCCCTTTTACGCGCGTCTGAATGATCCGCGTTCAAAACCCCTGCACAATCATCGCTGTCCCCGTCGCAAGGGGAGGGCGCTTGGATCCGGCCCGAAGCGGCGATGGGGATAGG
>NZ_LMDF01000012.1:307-185554 GCF_001425745.1 Caulobacter sp. Root343
TCTGAATGATCCGCGTTCAAAACCCCYGCACAATCATCGCTGTCCCCGTCGCAAGGGGAGGGCGCTTGGATCCGGCCCGAAGCGGCGATGGGGATAGGCTGAGCGGGGGCGCCGTTGGGTCCCCGGCTGGCTCGTCAGGTCGCGTGGCTTACTCTTTAGGAGCGCACGTGGGTGGCGGACTTGTCGGGACAAGGCCGAGCGGCGAAACGACAGGGCGGTGATCGTACAAGCCGCCTATCGTGGATCGCCGAGCTGGAGACGTAGCCGATCCAGTTGGTCCACGCCCGTCCGGGGGTAGCGGAGGCCCGAGCAGACAACGCTCACGCCCGCCGTCCTCACGGCAGAGAACAGCCTGGCGGAGCGGTCGTCCGAGCCGAAACACACAAACCATCACGGTCTCCGGGTTCGCCCGGCCGCTCCGTCGCCTCCCCACCAACTTCAGCGGCGAGCCGCGTGAAGCCGAGCGCGCATGGCGAAAACCCTTAGCCCTCGGCCGCGACGACCCCGAACTCGAACCACAGCGCCTTGTCCTTGAAGTTCTTGCGGATCCAGGCGGCGTGAACCTCGCGCTCGCTGTCGGTCGAGCGGGGCGCGAGCGGTCGGGGGCGAGACCCATACGAGCCCTGCACCGCGGCCGAGATCGCCATGGCGGAAACGGCGTGGGTCAGTTCCAGGGCGCGTTCCTTGCCGCCCTGCAGTTCCAGATAGACCTCGGCCAGCAGGTGGGCGTCGATCAGGGCCCCGTGCTTGTCGCGGCTTTCCAGGCTGATCTTGAACCGCTTACACAGCGCGTCGAGCGAGTTGTACATGCCCGGAAAGCGCTTCTTGGCCATGGCCAGGGTGTCGATCCAGCGCTCTTCGGCGATCGGGGCGCGGCCGCATTTCTCCAGCTCGAAATTGACGAACGAACGGTCGAAGGCGGCGTTGTGGGCGACGACGACGCTGTCGCCGACGAAGTCGATGAACTTGTCGGCGATCTCGTGGAATTTCGGCTTGCCGGCCAGGAAGGCGCCGGACAGGCCGTGGACCTTCTCGGCCTCGGCCGGCATGTCGCGCAGCGGGTCGCAATATTCGTGGAACGAGCGGCCGGTCGGCATGAAGTCGACCACCTCGATGCAGCCGATCTCGACCAGGCGGTCGCCCGTCTTAGGATCGAAGCCGGTGGTTTCGGTGTCGAGGATGATTTCCCGGGCCATGCCCTTCAATGGCCCGCTTCGAGGGCCGCTTCAAGCGGAGCGGGAAGTTCTCAACAGAGTCAGAAGGTCGCGGACCTGGTCCCGCGCATGGTCCAGCCCTTGGCCCGTATCGATGACGAAGTCGGCGCGGGCGCGCTTTTCGGCATCGGGCGTCTGGCGGGCCAGGATGGCCTCGAACTTCGCCGGCGTCATGTCGGGCCGGGCCAGAACCCGCTGGCGCTGGACGTCGGCCGGGGCCGAGACCACCACCACCTTGTCGACCTTCTTCTCGCCGCCGGTCTCGTAAAGCAAGGGGATGTCGAGCACGACGATGTCACGGCCTTCGGCCTCGGCCTTTTCGAAAAAACCGATCCGGTGGGCGCCGACCAGCGGGTGGACGATCGCCTCCAGCTGGGCCAGGGCCTCGGAATTGCCGACCACCGCCGCGCTGAGCCTGGCCCGGTCGATCGCGCCGTCGACCACCACGCCGCGAAACGCCGCCTCGACCGGGGCCACGGCCGCGCCGCCGCTGGCGTAGAGCGCGTGGACGGCGGCGTCGGAATCGTAGACCGGCACGCCTTCGGCCTGGAACATCGCCGAGGTCGTCGACTTGCCCATGCCGATCGAGCCGGTCAGGCCGAGAACCAGCATGGTTCAGGCCTCGCCGAGAATGCGCAGCAACAGGCCCCGCGCGTCGACCTCGGCCGGCGGGGCCACGCCAAACATTCGTTGGAACGTGGGGACCGCCTGACGCAGCAGCATCTCCAGACCGTCCACCGTGCGGCGGCCGGCGGTTTCGGCCCGGCGCAGAAATTCGGTGCGCAGCGGCTTGTAGACCATGTCCATGACCACGGCCGTCTCCGGCGTCAGGGCCAGGTCGGCCGCCGGACCCTCGCCGCCGCCGAGGCCAAGCGAGGTGGCGTTGATCACCAGGCCGGCGTCGGCCAGCAGGCGGGGCAGATCCGCCTCGCCGGCCGCCACGACCTTGTCGCCGAACGCGTCGGCCAGTTCCTGAGCGCGGGCGACGGTGCGGTTGACGATCCTCACCTGGGGCGCGCCGGCCAGCAGCAGGGCGGCGGTGGCGCCCCGCGCCGCGCCGCCGGCCCCGAGGATAACGACCGGGGCGGCCGACACCGAAAAGCCCGGCGCCTGCTCGGCGATCGCGCCCAGCAGGCCGGGGCCGTCGGTGTTGTCGGCATGGATCGAGCCGTCGGCCTCGAAGATCAGCAGGTTGGCCGCGCCCGCCATCCTGGCCAGGTCGCTGGCGTGGTCGGCGGCCGCCAACGCTCTTTCCTTGAAGGGGATCGTGACGTTGAGGCCGCGAATGGCCGCGCCCCGGAAACCACCCACGAAGGTCTCGAAGTCCTCGAGACGCGGGGCGAACGGCACATAGGCGGCGTCGAGCCCGGCGACCTGGATCCAGGCGTTGTGGATCAGCGGGCTCATCGAGTGGCGGATCGGCGCGCCGCAGACACCGCCGACGATGGCGGCGCCCGAAATATTCGAACTCATGCCGCGAGGGCTCCGTGAAGACGCAGGAAATCCAGCAGGCCGATCAGCGGCAGGCCCAGGATGGTGAAATAGTCGCCGTCGACTTGGCTGAACAGCTGCACGCCTTCGCTCTCCAGCTCGTAGCAGCCGACCGACCACAGCAGGGCCTCGCCGCGACGCTCTATATAGGCGTCGAGCCAGGCGTCGCTGAATGGGCGCACCGTCAGCTTGGCGCTCTCGACGATCCGCCAGATCGGCTGGCCGTCGCGGGCCACGACCACGGCCGAGTGCAGCTTGTGGACCTGACTGCGCAGCTCCAGCAGGCGTTCGCGGGCTTCCGTCAGGCTTTCGGCCTTGTCGATCAGCCGGCCTTTAAGGTCCAGCGTCTGGTCGGCGCCGATCACCAGGCCGGGCCGCCGGGCCGAGACCTTGACCGCCTTCATCTCGGCCAGGGCGTCGGCGACGTCGCGCGGCGTCACGTCCTCGGCCAGCAACGACGCCTTGGCGGCGTCCTCGTCGACGCCAGGGCTAACCGCCTCGAAGGCGACGCCGGCGTTCTTCAGGATCATCTGACGGGCCGCGCTCTTCGACGCCAGGGTGACCGGAACCGATGAACTCATCCGAGGACCTCGACCTTGCCGCGGCCGCCCGACAGCAGGTTGATGATCGCCGCCGCCGTCTCCTCGACCGAGCGGCGGGTGATGTCGATGACCGGCCAGTTCATCCGCTCGAACAGCCGGCGGGCGGCGATGATCTCCTGGCGCACGGCGTCGCCGTCGACATAGTCGCTCTCGCGGTTCTCCTTCAGGGAGAGCAGGCGGTTGCGGCGGATCTGGATCAGCCGGTCGGGCGAAGTGATCAGGCCGACGATCAGGGTGTTCTTCAGCTCGAACAGCTCTGGCGGCGGCGGCCGGCCCGGGACCAGCGGCACATTGGCGGCGCGCACGCCCCGATGGGCCAGATAGATGCAGGTCGGGGTCTTGGACGTCCGCGACACGCCCACCAGGATCACGTCGGCCTGGGTCAGGTCCTGGCCGCCTTGGCCGTCGTCATGGGCGATGGCGTAGTCCAGGGCCTCGATCCGGTCGAAATAGTCGTTGGTCAGGGCGTGCTGGGCCCCGACCCGGGTCGAGATCCGCGCGCCCAGATAGCGCGACATGGCGCTGATCACCGGATCGAGGGCGGCGATGCAGGGCATTTCCAGCCGCCGGCAGCCTTCCTCGAGCGCGGCGCGCAGGCCCGGATCGACGATCGTATGCATGACCACGCCCGGCGCGCCGGAGATCTCTTCCAGCGCCCGGTCCAGCTGCCGGGTGGAACGGACCAGGGCGTAGATGTGTTCGATGGGTAGGATGTCGGTGAACCGGGCGCAGACCGCGCGCGCCATGGCGTTGAGCGTCTCGCCCGTGGAATCCGAAACCAGGTGGATATGGAAGTACGTGGCGAAGCGCGGCGGCAGCCGTTCGGCTTCCCCCTGCCCCAGACTCTCCTGTGGATCATCCGTTAACGGTTGCTTAACCACTTGCCCTGCCTCTGGGGACGCCCGGGCGCCAAAGGGCCTCGGCGGCGTCGTGACATGGCGCCGCTGTGATCAACGGTCGCATTGCTCGCGTATCATCCCCAGGCGCGCCCCGCATCCCCCGAAGTCTGAATCCCGGCTGTCCAAAGACCGGGGACGAGTCTCGCGACGACACTTTCGCGCGCCGTTTCGCATTAAGATTTCATTAAGGTCTTCAACGGCCTGCCAAGGCGTCCACATGATTAACAAAGCCTTAACCACATGTGGGAAAGGCTTGGGAGCAAAGGCGGATCGGGTGTGGGAGTCACTCGCCTGTCAGGGGTTTTCCCCACTATGCAGTTGCCCTCCAACAGCCTCCTTCAATCTTAATTTCTTATTAAGAAATGATAGGAGTCTTACGGACTTGAGCCGAAGCTCGGGCCGGGCTTTAACCCGAGCCATGACGTCTCCCGCCCAGACCCCAAAGTTTCTCTCCGCGCTTTCCGGCGAGCGGCACACGAACCCTCCGATCTGGTTCATGCGTCAGGCGGGACGGTATCTGCCCGAGTACCGGGCGGTGCGGGCCACGGCCCCGGATTTCATCAGCTTCTGCTTCGATCCGGAGAAGGCGGCCGAGGTCACCTTGCAGCCGATGCGGCGGTTTCCCTACGACGCCGCCATCGTCTTCGCCGACATCCTGCTGATCCCCGGAGCTCTGGGCCAGAAGGTCTGGTTCGAGGCCGGCGAAGGCCCGAAGCTGGGCGAAATGCCGTCGATCGAGTCCATGGCCGAAAAGGCCGGGGAGGCGGGTAAGGCCCTTTCGCTCGTCGGGGAGACGCTGACCCGGGTTCGTTCGGCGCTCGATCCTGAAAAGGCCCTGATCGGGTTCGCCGGCGCGCCCTGGACCGTGGCGACCTACATGATCGAGGGCGGCTCCAGCGATCGCAGCGGCGCGCGGACCTACGCCTACCAGAACGCCGCCAAGCTGGACGCTCTGATCCAGGTTCTGGTCGAGTCGACGATTGATTATCTGGCCATGCAGGTCGACGCCGGAGCCCAGGCCCTGAAGCTGTTCGAGAGCTGGGCCGAGGGACTGTCCGAGCCGCTGTTCGATCGCCTCGTGACCAAGCCGCATACGAAGATCGTCGAAGGGCTGCGGGCGCGCGGCGTCACCGTGCCGATCATCGGCTTCCCGCGCGGGGCCGGGACTCTGGTCGAGACCTACGCCGCGCAGACCCCGGTCCAGGGCGTCGCGCTCGACACCCAGGCCAGCGCCAAGCTCGGCCAATCGGTCCAGAAAACCAAGACCATCCAAGGCGCACTGGATCCGCTGCTGCTGAGGGCCGGCGGCGACGCCCTGCTGAAGCGCGTCGACGAGCTGCTGGAACAGTGGAACCAAGGTCCCTACATCTTCAACCTGGGCCACGGCATCCTGCCCGACACCCCGATCGCCCACGTCGAGGCGGTGCTGGAGCGGGTGACCGGTCAAAAGGTCGTTTCGCGGTGAGCAGGAAGCTCGCCGTCGTCCTGTTCAATCTCGGCGGGCCCGATGGTCCGCGCGCGGTGCGGCCGTTCTTGTTCAACCTGTTCCGCGATCCCGCCATCATCGGCCTGCCGGCGATCGCCCGCTACCCGGTCGCGGCCCTGATCGCCACCACGCGAGAGAAGACCGCCAAGGCCAACTACGCGATCATGGGCGGCGGCTCGCCGCTGCTGCCGGAGACGGAAAAACAGGCGAGGACGCTGGAAACGGAGCTGGCGCGGACCCTGCCTGGTGTCGAAGCCAAATGCTTCATCGCCATGCGCTACTGGAACCCGCTGACCGGTGAGACAGCCAAGGCGGTCAAAGCGTTTGGTCCGGACGAGGTCGTCCTGCTGCCGCTCTATCCGCAGTATTCGGCGACCACGACGGGCTCGTCCCTGAAAGCTTGGCGCGAGACCTATTCGGGCGGCGGCCGCCAGACGACGGTCTGCTGCTATCCAACGGAAGACGGTCTGATCGCGGCCCACGTCCGGCTGATCCGCGAGACCTGGGAGAAGGCCGGATCGCCGGCCAACGTCCGTCTGCTGTTCTCGGCCCACGGCCTGCCGGAGAAGGTCATTCTGGCCGGCGACCCTTACCAGAAGCAGATCGAGGCCACGGCCGCGGCGGTCGCCGCCCGGCTGCCGGCCGACTTGGATTGGACGGTCTGCTATCAGAGCCGGGTCGGGCCGATGAAGTGGATCGGACCCTCGACCGACGACGAGATCCGCCGGGCCGGCGCGGACGGGAAGGGCGTGATCGTCACGCCGATCGCCTTCGTCTCCGAGCACGTCGAGACCCTGGTCGAGCTGGATCACGAATACGCCGAGCTGGCTCGAGAGGTTGGGGTCGCGCCCTATCTCCGCGTGCCCGCCCTGGGCGCCGCGCCGGAATTCATCGGCGGCCTGGCCAAGTCCGTGGCCGAGGCGATCGCGAAGACAGGGTCTGTGGCGCCCGCCTGCGGCTGGCGTTGCGGGCCGGAATTGTCCAACTGCCCGTGCGGAGAAGGAGCTAGCGCGTGATCGATTTCCTGGTGGCGCACTTCAACCTGGTGCGCGGGCTGCACATCCTCTCGGTCATCGCCTTCATGGCCGGGATGCTCTATCTGCCGCGGCTGTTCGTCTATCACGTGCGCGCCACGCCCGGCTCGGAGATGGACGAGACCTTCAAGGTCATGGAGCGCAAGCTCCTGAAGCTGATCATCAACCCGGCCTCGATCGCGACCGCGCTGTTCGGCCTGTTGCTGATCCTGGCCGACAGCGCCATCCGCGGTTGGAGCTTCCTGGCTCAGCCCTGGATGATCACCAAGCTGGTCGCCCTGGTCGGCCTCTATGGCTGGCACGGCTTCTTGTCGGCCTCGCGCCGCAAGTTCGAAAATGGCCAGAACACCCGCTCGGAAAAGTTCTGGCGGGCGACCAACGAGATCCCGTTCGTGCTGGCGATCATCATCGTCATCTCGGTGACGACGAAGTTCCTTAATCACTAGGTGTGGCTGGCGGCGCTTGACCCGCCGGTCCCCGCGTGGTTTGCATCCAAGAGGTTCGGAAATTCCGTACCTCTCTTCACGGACCGGCGCCCGTCCTGGCGCGCCCCGCGAGCGGTTCCGCTCCAAGGTCCGTCCCCCGAACGATCCGCGTCATCGTCAACCGACGCGCTCGCCTGGTCCGCTCCGATGGGGTGGCCGGGCGTGATCCTTGAAATTCTACCGGCCGGACTCCGTCGTGGGGTCCGCGCCCTGACTTGAGTCTTGTCATGACCGAAGAAACCGAAAACGACATCCCGGCCGCCGAAGAAGCGACCATCGAAGAGAGCGCGGAGGACGTCGTCGATACGACCGCCGACGCGAGTTCCGATAACACGACTGAAGCCGAAGGCGACGACGAGGGCTCCGACATCGCCGCGGCCGTCGCGGCCCTGGGCCTGAAGTCCATGTCCCTGCAGGAGCTGAAGGAGAAATCCCCGGCCGACCTGCTGGCGTTCGCCGAGACCTTCGAGGTCGAGAACGCCAACTCCATGCGCAAGCAGGACATGATGTTCGCGATCCTGAAGACCCTCGCTGAGGAAGGCGTGGAGATCTCGGGGTCGGGCACCATGGAAGTGCTGCAGGACGGCTTCGGCTTCCTGCGCTCGCCGGAAGCCAACTACCTGCCGGGCCCGGACGACATCTACGTCTCGCCGTCGCAGATCCGGAAGTATGGCCTGCGCACCGGCGACAGCGTCGACGGCGCCATCCGTTCGCCGCGCGAAGGTGAGCGCTACTTCGCCCTGACCAGCGTGGCCAAGATCAATTTCGAAGCGCCTGACAACGTCAAGCACAAGATCCACTTCGACAACCTGACCCCGCTCTATCCCGAAGAGCGTTTGAACATGGAGCTGCCCGATCCGACCATCAAGGATCGCTCGGGCCGCGTCATCGACATCGTCGCCCCGCTCGGCAAGGGCCAGCGCTGCCTGATCGTCGCCCCGCCGCGGGTGGGTAAGACGGTCATGCTGCAGAACATCGCCAAGTCGATCGAGACCAACCACCCCGAGTGCTACCTGATCGTCCTGCTGATCGACGAGCGCCCGGAAGAAGTCACCGACATGCAGCGCACGGTGAAGGGCGAGGTCATCGCCTCGACCTTCGACGAGCCGGCGACGCGCCACGTGCAAGTCGCCGAGATGGTCATCGAAAAGGCCAAGCGCCTGGTCGAGCACAAGCGCGACGTCGTCATCCTGCTGGACTCGGTCACCCGTCTGGGCCGCGCCTACAACACCACCGTCCCGTCGTCGGGCAAGGTGCTGACCGGCGGCGTCGACGCCAACGCCCTGCAGCGCCCGAAGCGCTTCTTCGGCGCGGCGCGGAACGTGGAAGAGGGCGGTTCGCTGTCGATCATCGCCACGGCCCTGATCGATACCGGCAGCCGCATGGACGAAGTGATCTTCGAAGAGTTCAAGGGCACCGGTAACTCGGAAATCGTCCTTGATCGTAAGGTGGCTGACAAGCGCATCTTCCCGGCCATCGACGTGCTGAAGTCGGGCACCCGCAAGGAAGAGCTCATTACGCCGCGCGACCAGCTGCAGAAGACCTACGTCTTGCGCCGCATCCTCAACCCGATGGGCGCCTCGGACGCGATCGAGTTCCTGCTGGACAAGCTGCGCCAGTCGAAGACGAACGGCGACTTCTTCCAGTCGATGAACACCTGAGTCCAGACGGACTCAACCGGATACGAGAAAGGCGCCGGTGCTACCCGGCGCCTTTTTTTGTTGGCCGTACCGCGTTGGCCCTACGGGATCAGCAGGGTCGCGCCAGTCGTACGCCGACCCTCCAGCGCCTCATGGGCGGCGCGGGTTTCGGCGAGCGGGAAGGTCTGGCCGATGTCGATCTTTACCGCGCCCGAGCCGATCATCGCGAACAGGGCCTCGGCGCTCTCATCCAATTCCTGCGTCGTGGCGATGTAGTCGAACAGGCGAGGGCGGGTGACGTAGGCCGACTTGGCCCCCAGCTCCAGAGGCGCGAACGGCGGGACGGGTCCCGAAGCGTTGCCGAAGGTGACCAGCGTGGCGCGTTTGGCCAGGCTCTTCATGCTGGCGTCCCAGGTGTCCTTGCCGACGCCGTCATAGACCACGGCCACGCCCTGGCCGCCGGTGATTTCGGCGATCCGGGACGGCACATCCTCCTGGCTGTAGTCGATGACATGGTCGGCCCCGAGGTCGCGGGCGATCGCCGCCTTGGCGTCGGATCCCACGGTGGCGATGACGGTCGCGCCCAAGGCCTTGCACCACTGGACCAGGATCTGGCCGACCCCGCCGGCGGCGGCGTGGATCAGAACGGTATGGCCATGTTTCACGTGGAAACACCGACGGACCAGGAACTCGGCGGTCATGCCCTTGAGTAGGGCCGCCGCCGCGATCTCCAGCGGGACGTCTGCAGGAACCTTCACAGCCCGGTCCGCGGGAACGACGGCGGCCTCGGCATAAGCGCCCATGGTTCCGTTATAGGCGACGCGGTCGCCGACTTGGAATCGATTGACCCCGTCGCCGACCGCCTCGACGGTTCCCGCTGCTTCCAGACCGATGACGGCTGGCATCTTCAGCGGGTAGAGGCCCGACCGGTGATAGGTGTCGATGTAGTTCAACCCGACGGCCTGATGCCGAACCAGGATCTGGCCGGCGGCGGGCGAGGGAAGCGGCAGGTCGACAGCCTCGAGCACTTCGGGGCCGCCGGCGCGAACGGCTTGGATCGCCAGCATCAGGCTTGCTCTCCTTGGCCGAGCACCTTTCGGAAGAAGGTCAGGCTGCGGCCGTTGGCCTTGGCCGCATCAGTCGCGTCGTAGTGCGCGCCGCCCTCCCGTGCGAACGCGTGGTCGCGGCCGGCATAGGTATGGATCTCGATCTGCGGATGATCCTTCAGCGCGTTGAGGATGACCTGCTGAGCCTCCGGCGGAACGAACTGGTCCTTCTCCGCGATGTGCATCAGCAGCGGCTTGTTCAGCTTCTCGGCCTCGCCGACCCGCTTCTCGAGGCCGACGCCGTAATAGGAGACGCTGGCGTCGACGTCGGTGCGGGTCGCGGTCAGGAAGGCCAGCAGGCCGCCGAGGCAGTAGCCGACCGCGCCGACCTTGCCGTCGACGCCGTCAAGCTTGCGGGCCGCGGTGATCGTCGCGGCGATGTCGCTGATCCCGGCGTCCACGTCGAACGCATTGAACAGCTCGAAAGCGCGCTTCCATTCCGCGTCGCTCTGGTCGGTGATGTCGATACCGGGCTCGATGCGCCAGAAGAGGTCGGGACAGATGGCGACGAAGCCCTGGGAAGCCAGGCCGTCGCAGATGTCGCGCATCACCTTGTTGACGCCGAAGATCTCCTGGATCACCACGATGGCCGGAGCCTTGTCTGCTTGCGGCCGCGCCACATAGGCCGCGAACGCGCCGTCGGGCGTTGTGATCGTGAGGGTCTCGCTCATCGGGGCTCTCCGTCTGTCCAGGCCCCCAGATGCGGGACCAATGTGACTTTCGACCAAAGCGCTCTAACCTGCGCCGACGGGCCACGCCCATAACAATATCGTGCCCTGACCGAAGGGAACTTCCTGATGAAGATGACGATCGAGATCGACTGCACGCCCGTCGAAGCGCGGAGCTTTTTAGGCCTGCCGGATGTCAGCGCTTTGAACGAGCACCTGGTCAAGGAGATGCAGGCGCGGATGGACGCCAACATGGCCATGCTGGCGCCGGAAGAGCTGATGAAGAACTGGATGGCGTTCGGCACGGGCGCTCAGGAGCAGTTCCGCAAGCTGATGACGGCGGCGGCCGGCGCGGCGGTCGGCAAGCGCGACTGACACGATGACGGATACGATCTTCGCCCTGGCCACGGCGGCCGGGCGAGCGGCGGTGGCCGTGGTGCGCGTCTCGGGTCCGGCGACCCTGTCGGTCGTCGAGGCTCTGGTAGGCAGGGCGCCCGCGCCGAGGATGGCGGCGCTGCGCAGACTCCGCCACCAGGGGGTCGAGCTGGATGAGGCCCTGATCCTGCGCTTCGAGGGCCCCGCCAGCTATACCGGCGAGGATAGCGCCGAGTTTCACGTGCACGGCGGTCGGGCCGTGGTCGAGGCGCTGCTATCAGCGCTGTCGGCCTTAGGGGCGCGCCTAGCCGAGCCGGGGGAGTTCACGCGCCGAGCCTTCGAGAACGGCAAGCTGGATCTGGCCCAGGCCGAGGGAGTCGCCGACTTGATCGACGCCGAGACCGAGGCGCAGCGCAGCCAGGCGCTGGGCCAGGTGGGCGGCGCGCTGAGCCAGCGATACGCGCGCTGGCGCGATCTGCTGGTCCAGTCCCTAGCCATGCTGGAAGCGGCGGTCGATTTCCCCGACGAGGATCTGCCGGAAGAAGTGGCCGAGCGCGCCCGGCCCGGCCTGCGGATCCTCGGGGCCGAACTCGACGCGGCGCTCGATGACGTCGCGCGCGGCCGCCGCGTGCGGGACGGCTATCGGATCGCGCTGGTCGGCGCGCCGAACGCGGGGAAGAGCACCTTACTGAACGGCCTGGTCGAGCGCGACGCGGCCATCGTCACCGACACGCCGGGTACGACCCGGGATGTCATCGAGGTTCCGCTGGTGCTCGGCGGCTACAAGGTGCTGGTCGCGGACACGGCGGGGCTCCGCGAAACCGCGGACGTGATCGAGGCGGAGGGCGTTCGTCGGGCTCGGGCCTGGGCTGAGGATGCTGACCTAAGGCTTTGGGTGATCGATGGGTTTCACGTGAAACATACAGTGAAGCTTGAAGAGGCTATTCGGCCGGGCGACTGGCTGATCCTGAACAAGGCCGACATCGCTGAGCCCGCCGAACTGGAAACCTCCGAGGTTTTCTGGCGCGGAAAGGGGCTCTCTGTAACCCGTCTTTCAGCGCGCTCCGAAGATGGCGTCGGCCTTCTTCGCACCGCCCTGGCCGCTCATATCGCGGACGCCTTGTCCGGGGCGGAGTTTCCGGCCGCTACCCGCCTTAGACACGCTGAACGACTAAGCGAGGCTCGGGGCTATCTCGCCCGCGCGCTGTCCGATGTCGGCTTGGAGGTGGAACTGGCCGCCGAGGACGTTCGCTTGGCCGCCCGCGCCCTGGAAAAGATTACCGGGCGGGTCGACCCGGAGGATGTGTTGGGCCGGGTTTTCTCGACCTTCTGCATCGGCAAGTGATGTCCCACGTAAAATGGTCCCCATGTTGTCCACAGAGCGCTCACAGCTGTGGCGGGGGTGTTTCACGTGAAACGCCGAGGAGTCGCATCGACCCGCTCGCGTGATTGGCGTATAGATCGAGTCCAGCGCCCCCGCTCCAAATCCGGGGGCGTTCGCATTGAGGCGAGTTCGTTGTCCAACACCTGGGATGTCATTGTCATCGGCGGCGGTCACGCCGGCTGCGAGGCGGCGGCCGCCTCGGCGCGTGCCGGCGCCCGCACCCTGCTGCTGACCCACAAGCTGGAAACCATCGGCGAAATGTCCTGCAACCCGGCCATTGGCGGCCTGGGCAAGGGCCACTTGGTCCGCGAGATCGACGCTCTAGACGGCCTCATGGGCCGTATGGCCGACAAGGCCGGCATCCAGTTCAGGATGCTGAACCGCTCGAAGGGCCCGGCCGTTCGCGGGCCACGCGCTCAGATCGATCGCAAGCTCTATCGCGAAGCGATGCAGGCCGAGCTGGCCGCCACGGAAAACCTCGACATCATCGCCGCCGCCGCCGAGGACCTCATTGTCGAAGATGGCAAGGTCGCCGGCGCGATCGACGGGGAAGGGCGGTCGTACCGCGCTTCACGTGTAATCCTGACGACCGGCACCTTCCTGAAGGGCCTGATCCATCTGGGCGAGACCCGCACCCCCGCCGGCCGTGTCGGTGACCAGCCGTCGATCGGCCTGTCGGACCGTCTTTATGGCCTGGATTTCCACATGGGCCGGCTGAAGACCGGTACGCCCGCGCGTCTCGACGGCGCGACCATCGCCTGGGACCGGCTGGAGATGCAGCCGGGTGACGACCAGCCCGTGCCGTTCTCGTTCCTGAACGACCGTATCGAGACGCCGCAGATCGCCTGCGGCATCACCTTCACGACCGCCGAGACCCACCAGATCATCGCCGATCGTCTGGGCGAGTCCGCTGTCTATGGCGGCCGCGCCACGGGCATCGGGCCACGCTATTGCCCGTCGATTGAGGACAAGGTTGTCCGCTTCGCCGACAAGGCCAGCCATCAGGTGTTCCTGGAGCCCGAGGGCCTGGACGACACCACAGTCTATCCGAACGGGATCTCGACCTCCGTCTCGGAAGAGACCCAGCTGCTGTTCCTGCGCACCATCCCCGGCCTCGAGGCCGTGGAGGTCAAGCGCTATGGCTATGCGATCGAATATGACTATGTCGATCCGCGCGAGCTCTACGCCACGCTGGAAACCAAGCGCCTGCCGGGCCTGTACCTGGCCGGCCAAATCAACGGCACGACGGGCTACGAAGAAGCAGGGGCCCAAGGCCTGGTCGCTGGTCTGAACGCGGCCCTGGCCGTGCAGGGCAGGGAGCCGGCTGTGTTCGCGCGGGATGAAGCCTATATCGGCGTGATGATCGACGACCTGGTCACCCGGGGCGTCACGGAACCCTATCGGATGTTTACCAGTCGGGCAGAGTTCCGCCTGACCCTGCGCGCCGACAACGCCGATCAGCGCCTGACCGACCGCGGGATCGAACTCGGTGTCGTGGGCGAGGTTCGCGCCAAGGCCTGGGCCGAGAAGCGGGCGCGCCTGGAAGCGGCGCGCACCTTCGCGCGGTCCGTCAGCCTGACGCCGAACGAGGCAGTGAAGGCGGGGTTCAAGGTCAACAGCGATGGCGTCCGCCGTGACCTGTTCGCCATGCTGGCCTATCCGGACGTCTCGCTGGACGACCTCGGCCGTGTCTGGCCCGAAGTTTTCACGTGGAACACCGATGTCCGCGAGCAGATCGAGATCGAGGCGGCCTATGCCGGCTACCTCGACCGTCAGCGCGCTGACGCCGAGTCGCTCCGCAAGGACGAGGATCTGCGCCTGCCGGCCGACCTCGACTATGCCAATGTCGGCAGCCTGTCGAACGAGGTCCGCGAGAAGCTGAAGCGCGTGCGGCCGCTGACCCTGGGCCAGGCGGCTCGTATCGAGGGCGTGACACCTGGCGCGCTGACCGCGCTGCTGGCCCACGTGCGACGCAGCCGTGCAGCCTGACGTCTCCGAGGGTGAAGTCGGACTCGCCCCCGAACCTGTCCTGGACGCGGTGGGCTATCAGGCCCTGACCGGGGTCAGCGACGCCCAGCTCGCCGATCTGGCCCGCTACCAGGAGCTGCTGGCCGAATGGAACGCGGTCATGAACCTGGTCGGGCCGCTGACCATCGCCACCTACTGGACTCGCCACGCCCTGGACAGCTCCCAGCTTCTCGACCTGGCGCCGGAGGCCCTGACCTGGGCCGACCTCGGCGCGGGTGCGGGTCTGCCCGGAGTCGTGCTGGCCATACTGCTGAAGGGCAGGGAGGGCGCCAAGGTTCATCTGGTGGAGAGCATGGCCAAGCGCTGCCGCTTCCTCGAGGTGGCCGCCACCGCGCTGGATCTGCCGGTCGAGATCCACAATGTCCGCGCCGAGTCGCTGAAGCTGAAGGTCGATGTCGTCACCGCGCGGGCCTGCGCGCCGATGACCAAGCTTCTCGGCTTCGCCGAACCCTATCTGTACCGTGGCGCGATCGGCCTGTTCCTGAAGGGACAGGATGTCGCGGCCGAGCTTTCCGAAGCCTCTCGCGCTTGGAAGTTCGCCAGTGAGCTACGACCTAGCCAAAGCGACCCTCGCGGCCGCATCGTTCAAGTGAAGAGGCTTTCCCGTGTCCGCTAATCCTCTCCGCGTGCTCGCCATCGCCAACCAGAAGGGTGGGGTGGGCAAGACCACGACCGCGATCAATCTGGGCACCGCCCTCGCGGCTTGCGGGGAACGTGTGCTGCTGATCGACGCCGACCCGCAAGGCAACTGTTCGACGGGCCTCGGCATCGGCCGCACGGCGCGCCGCACCACCCTTTATGACGTGCTGATGGGCGAGTCCCCCGTGGTCGACGCCGCCGTCAAGACCGAGCTCCCGGGCCTGGAGGTCATACCGGCCGACGCCGACCTGTCGGGCATCGAGATCGAACTGGGTCAGACCGCACGCCGGTCCTACCGCTTGCGCGACGCCCTGGAGCCTCTGCGCGCCAACGGGCCCTACACCTATGTGCTGATCGACTGCCCGCCGTCGCTGAACGTGCTGACCGTCAACGCCATGACCGCCGCCGACGCGGTGTTCGTGCCCCTGCAGTGCGAGTTCTTTGCCCTGGAGGGCCTGACCCAGCTGATGCGGACCATCGAGCGGGTGCGCGGCAGCCTCAATCCGCACCTGGAGATCCAGGGCGTGGTGCTGACCATGTACGACCGCCGCAACAGCCTGTCGGAACAGGTGGCCAAGGACGTGCGGACCCACTTCGGCGACAAGGTCTATGACGCGGTCATTCCGCGTAACGTCCGCGTCTCGGAGGCCCCGTCCTTCGGCAAGCCGGTGCTACTGTACGACCTGAAGTGCGCCGGCAGCCAAGCCTATCTGAAGCTGGCTCGCGAGGTGATCAGCCGCGAGCGCGACCGTCAGGCCAAGGCGGCCTGACCTGAAGTTCTGAGTACCGAACCTAAGCTTGACTGAGAATATGATGGAGTCCGTCGTGGTGGGAGAGCCGGGTATGGCCGAAGGGCGTCGTGGTCTGGGACGCGGGCTGTCCGCCCTGCTGGGCGAGGTCGACGCCGCGCCGGCCCAGGCGCCGGGCGATCACGCCGGCGGGTCGAGGGACGCGCCGATCGAACTGCTGAAGCGCAATCCGGATCAGCCGCGCCGCACATTCAAAGAAGACGATCTCGAGGATTTGGCCAATTCGATCCGCGAAAAGGGCGTGCTGCAGCCAATCCTGGTGCGGCCGGCCCCCGACGCGCCGGGCGAATACCAGATCGTCGCCGGCGAACGTCGCTGGCGTGCGGCCCAGCGCGCCGGCCTGCGCGCCGTGCCGATCATGATCCGCGAGCTGGATGACCTGGCGGTGCTGGAAATCGGCATCATCGAGAACGTCCAGCGCGCCGACCTGAACATTCTGGAAGAGGCGCTCTCCTACAAGGTGCTGATGGAGAAGTTCGACCGCACCCAGGAGAACATCGCCCAGACCATCGGCAAGAGTCGCAGCCACGTGGCCAACACCATGCGTCTGCTGGCCCTACCGGACGAGGTGCAGTCCTACCTGGTCAGCGGCGAGCTGTCGGCCGGTCATGCCCGCGCCATCGCCGCCTCGGCCGATCCGGCGGGCCTCGCCAAGCAGATCATCGACGGCGGCCTGTCGGTTCGCGAGACCGAGGCCCTGGCCCGCAAGGCGCCGGATCCGCGTCCGGCCAAGAACAAGGGCGGCCGTCCGCCGCGGGTCAAGGACACCGACACCCAGGCCCTGGAGGCCGACCTGTCGTCGGTCCTGGGTCTCGACGTGTCGATCGACCATCGTGGCTCGACCGGAACCCTGACCATCACCTATGCGACGCTCGAGCAGCTCGACGACCTCTGCAACCGCCTGACCCGAGGGGTCTGATCGGACGCACCTAAAAGCGTGCAAGGGAGCGGATTTCGGGGCTCAAAATGCTCCGGCAAAATCGCCTCTGTGGCGCACAGAACGGCGCCTTTCCGTAGCCCGGGAGGCGTCGTTTTCGTGAGGCGAGGGCGGTTCACAGTGTTTTTTGACGCAAGCACTTGTCGCGTAAGGGTTTCTTGAAAGCTGTCCACAGGCGCGCAAAGGGCCTGTTTTGGGCCTTTTCGGGCTACAGCCCCAGTCGCCGCGCGCGACCGGCGATCATTAACGCCAGACGCTCGGCGATCAGCTGATCGGGCGAGCCGGAAGTCTTGCAGGCGCGGTCGGCGGTCAGGACCTCGCCCTGGATGTCGAGGATGGCTTCCAGGTTCCAGGCCCGGGCCTGGCGCAGGAACTCGCGCTCCTGTTTCCAGAAGACGCCGGCGGCCTTGGCGGCGGCCTGCAGGTCGACGCCGTTCTTGTGCAAGGTCAGCACGCGGCGCAGGCGGCCCAGATAGTAGCCCATGGCCCGAACGGCGGCTGGACCGCCTTCGCCCTCGGCCGCGGCGCGGCGCAGGGCGGTCTGGGCCGCGCCCGCCTTGCCGCCGAACGCGTCGGCGGCCGCGTCGCTGAGCGAGGCTTCGGGCTCGACGCCCAGGAAGTCGGTGAGGTCGGCGGCGGTGGCGTTGACGCCGCTGTTCGGACCCAGATAGAGCGCCAGGCGCTCGATCTCGGCGCGGGCGACGCCGCGCTCCTTGGGCAGGCGTGAAACGAACAGGTCCAGCGCCTCGCCGTTCAGGCTGACCTTGTCGTTGGCCAGTGTGTCGCGCGTCAGCCGGGCCAGATCGCCGGCCTCGTCTTCGTAGCAGGGGATGACCGCGCAGCCGTTGGCCTTCTCGGCGACCTTGCGCAGCTGGGACTCGCGGCCCAGGGCCCCGGCCTCGACCAGGAAGAAGGCGTCGGGATTGAGCTGACCCTCGACGTGGCGGGTCAGGGCCTCGGCGGCCTGCCTGTCCGGACCGGCCTTCTCGCCGGACAGGCGCAGGCGCACCAGGCGGCGGCCGCCCATCATCGACTGGGCCGACAGCTCGTCTTCCAGCTTGGCCGGATCGCTGTCGAGGTCGCCGTCGGTCAGCTGGGCGGTGTCGAAGGGATCGTCGGGGCGCTCGACCACGCGCTTGGCCAAGGCATTGGCGCGATCGCGCACCACGCCCCGGTCCTTGCCGTACAGCACCACGGCCCGGATGTCCGGGGTCGGCTCCTTGAGGAAGCGTTCGACATCCGGACGCTTGGAGAGAATCATAGCCTAGGCCGGCTTCTTGCCCGCCAGCCAGGTGGCGAGGTCCAGCTGGATCTTGCGCGCGGCCTCGGTCGCGGCCCGCTCCTGGCCATCTTGCTGGGCCGCGATGGCGGCGTAGGGCTGGTCGGCGGAGTCGTAGGTCACCGAGACCTCGGTCAGACCCTTGTGCGCTTCGGCGCCGGTGCGGGCGTCGAGCAGGCGCCAGGTGACCGACATCCGCAGTTCATAACGATTGGCGACATTATCCAAGCGCACGCCGCGGGCGAAGCGCTGCTCGTTGACGCCGAACGCCAGCTTGTAGGCGACAGGGTCGCCCTGGCGGTGAGCCAGGGCGTCATCTAGCTGTTCGCGCAGCAGATAGCCGCCTCGGCCCTCGGCCGCGATGGTCTCGATGCTGGCAAGGCCGCCCTCGACGCCGGGACGGCCATACAGGGGCGTGAAGCCGGCGCAGGCCGACAGGACCGTCATCGACAGCGCCGCGATCGCGAAGGTTCGGGCGACAATCAGCAGGTTGCGTTTCATCGGTCTCAATTGGCCACGATGTTGACGATACGGTCCTTGACCACGATCACCTTGCGGACCGTGACACCCTCAAGGTGGGCCAGGACGTTCGGATCCGCCAGAGCGATTTTCTGAACCTCGTCGTCCGAGGCGCCGGCCTTGACCTTGATCTCGCCCCGACGCTTCCCGTTGATCTGGATCGGCAGGACGCGCTCGTCGTCGGTGGCCAGAGCCGGATCGGCCTTGGGCCAGGGCGCGTTGACGACCATGCCTTCGCCGCCGATCTTGGCCCAGGCTTCCTCGGCTAGGTGCGGCGTGAACGGTGCGACCAGGCGGGCCAGGATGTTCAGGGCCTCGGCGCGAGCGGCCAGGACGCCGTTCGATGCGCCTTCAGCGGGCGCGGCCTTCAGCGCGTTCAGGAATTCGTACAGGCGCGCCACGCCGCTGTTGAAGCGGAAGCCCTCGATGCTGTCGGTGACGAAGCCGATCAGCTTGTGGGCCGCCTTGCGCAGGGCCAGGGCCGCTTCGTCGGTCTCGTCCTGGGCGAAATCGCCGGCCGGTTGGCTGTCGAACTCGTTCCACAGGCGGTGGGTGAAGCGCCAGGAGCCCTCGACGCCCGAGTTCGTCCATTGGACGTCGCGCTCGGGCGGACTGTCGCTCATCACGAACAGACGCGCGGAGTCGACGCCATAGGCCTCGAAGATGTCTTCCGGCGCGACGACGTTCTTCTTGGACTTCGACATCTTCTCGATGTCGCCGATGACGATCGGCGCGCCGGTCTTGGCGTGCTTGGCGGTGCGGCTGGCGCCCTCGGCGGTGATCACCACCTCCGACGGCTCAACCCAGTCGCCGGCCTCGTTCTTGTAGGCCTCGTGGGTGACCATGCCCTGGGTGAACAGGCCCGCGAACGGTTCCTCGACCGACAGCAGGTCCTCGTCCTTCAGGGCGCGGGTAATGAAGCGGGCGTACAGCAGGTGCAGGATCGCGTGCTCGACGCCGCCGATATACTGGTCGACCGCCAGCCAATAATCGGCCGCGGCCTTGCCGACTGGCTCGGCCGCATGGGTGTCGGCGAAGCGGGCGAAGTACCAGCTGGAGTCGATGAAGGTGTCCAGAGTGTCGGTCTCACGCTCGGCCTTGCCGCCGCACGAGGGACAGGTGGTGTGCCGCCAGGTCGGGTGGCGCAGCAAAGGGTTGCCCGGCTTGTCGAAGGTGACGTCCTCGGGCAGGGCGACCGGCAGCTGGTCTTCCGGCACGGGCACGACGCCGCAGGCCTCGCAGTGGATGACCGGGATCGGGCAGCCCCAATAGCGCTGGCGCGAAATGCCCCAGTCGCGCAGGCGGTAGACGGTCGCGCCCTGGCCCTGGCCGGCCTTCTCGATGCGGGCGACAGCCTCGGCCTTGGCGGCCTCGACGTCCATGCCGTCCAGGAATTCCGAATTGAAGATCTTGCCGGGGCCGACATAGGCCTCCTTGCCGACCTGGAAGGTCGCGGGGTCCTCGCCGGTCGGCAGCACCACCGGCAGCACCGGCAGGTCGTACTTGCGGGCGAAATCCAGGTCGCGCTGGTCGTGGGCCGGGCAGGCGAAGATCGCGCCGGTCCCGTAGTCCATCAGGATGAAGTTGGCGATCCAGACGGGCAGGGTGATCGACGGATCCAGCGGGTGCTTGACCCGCAGGCCGGTGTCATATCCCAGCTTCTCGGCGCTCTCGATCTCGGCCTCCGAGGTGCCGCCCTTGCGGCAGTCGGCGACGAACTGCTGGATCTCGGGGTTCTCGATCGCCAGGCGTTCGGCCAGCGGATGCTCGGGGGCAATGCCGACGAAGCTGGCGCCGAACAGGGTGTCGGGACGGGTGGTGTAGACCTCCAGCCCTTCGGCCATGCCGTCGGGCGCTTCGCCCTCAAACTGGAACTTGAAGCGCAGGCCCTTGGAGCGGCCGATCCAGTTCTCCTGCATCAGGCGAACCTTGTCGGGCCAGCGGTCCAGGGTCTTCAGGCCGTCGATCAGGGCGTCGGCATAGTCCGTAATCCGCAGGAACCACTGGGTCAGCTTGCGCTTCTCGACCGTCGCGCCCGAGCGCCAGCCCTTGCCGTCGATGACCTGTTCGTTGGCCAGGACGGTCATGTCGACCGGGTCCCAGTTGACCGAGGCTTCCTTGCGATAGACCAGGCCGCGCTTCAACAGGCGCAGGAACCAGGCCTGCTGTTTGCCGTAATATTCCGGGTCGCAGGTGGCGAACTCGCGCGACCAATCGACCGAAATGCCCAGCGATTTCAGCTGCTCGCGCATGGCGGCGATGTTGTCGTAGGTCCAGCCCTTGGGATGGACGCCGCGCTCCATGGCGGCGTTCTCGGCCGGCATGCCGAACGCGTCCCAGCCCATCGGGTGCAGGACGTTGAAGCCTTGGGCGCGCTTGTAGCGGGCCACCACGTCGCCCATGGCGTAGTTGCGGACGTGGCCCATGTGGATGCGGCCCGACGGATACGGGAACATCTCGAGCACGTAGTATTTCGGACGGCCGTCGTTGATTTCGCCGGTCTTGAAGACGTCGGCCTTGGCCCAGGCGTCACGCCATTTGGGCTCGGTGTCTTTGGGATTGTAGCGGGCCATCGGAAACCAGGATCTTGATACGGAGAAGCGCGCTCAAGAAGCGCGTCCGCGACAAGTTATGCGGTTTCGCGGCTGGAGCGCGCTGAGAAAATAGGGCGTCAGGGTCCTCTTCGCCTGGAAGAGGACCCCTGGGGCCTTAGCCCTTGATGTTCGAAAGACGAAGCTGACGCGCGCGGGTCAGGATCGCGTTTTCGATGTCGGTGGCGGTCTGGTCGGCGACCGGAGCATCGACCCAGGCGCCGTTGATATCCTTCGACTGCTTGAACACCGTAACGTTCAGGCCGTCGGCGCGCAGGCGGGTGTCGAGAATGTAAACCGTGGCCTTGAAGCGCTCGGCGGGGGTCTCGGGGTTCACGTACCAGTCGGTGACGATCACGCCGCCGTACGGGTCGGCCGAGGCCAGGGGCATGAAGGCCAGGGTGTCCAGGCTGGCGCGCCACAGATACCCATTGACGCCGATCGAACCCTCGGAGGCCGGAGCCTTGTTGCCGCCGCCGAAGCGCTTGAACGGGTTCAGGCCCGGTTCGTCGCTTTGCGTCGAGAACGTCTTCGGGGGCTTGTTGCTGCTGCAGGCCGACACGCCCAGCAGGGACAGAGCCAGGACGCCCGCGGCGACGCCGCGCATCACAGACCCACGCTCAAACGCCATAGTACCTCGCTCCAATGTCTCGCCGACGCGGCTTCGCGCATCCTGGCGCGCCCCCGCGGCCGGGAGCCGGTCTATAGCATGGCTACGCCGCCTCAAAACAGGAATCGCGTGACCTCGTCGCCACAGGAGTCGATTGAATCGCCCAATTCAGCCCGAAGTGCGACCAATGGCCGGTTGACCGCGTTCCGGCCAAGCCTTTAATCGCAATGTAAGGGCTCGTTCCTATATGGGATGGGTGGGGACAACAGAGTATGGGCGGCGAGTAGCGATGGTCGCGACGCGTTTCTTCTTGGCCGGGGCTGCCGCGCTGATCCTGACGGGATCGGCGGCGAGCGCGTTCGCCCAGGCCAAACCGCACGCTGTTGCGCCCGATTTCAGTGTGAAGAACGACTTCACCAGCGCCGCCGCCGGCGTCCAATACCCGCAGGATGACAAGCGCACCCTGCGTTGGGACGCCAAGAAGGGCCGCTGGGGCCTGAAGCTCGACCTCGACCAGCCGACCAGCCGCGAAATGGAACTGCAGGACGTGCAGGCCGGCGCCTATTTCAAGGTGACCCCGTCGATCCGCGTCGGCGGCGCCGTCAGCCTGGGCGAGAACAACCCGGCCCTGGCCGCCCGCAAGGCCCAGCAGCCCGACCCCGCGCCGCGTGTCCGCCTGGAAACCGCCTTCAAGTTCTAGGTTCGGCTAGCCCGCCAGGGCTTCCACCGCCGCGATCCCGACAAGTCCGCCGCCGATCAGCTGCGTGACCGTACGCGCTCGCACGCCGCCCAGGGCGTAGACGGGCAGGGTGGTAATCGAAACCAGATCCTTTACGGCCTCGACACCCAGCGGGTCTCCCGCTGACGGGCTGTTGCTGGGAAAGACCGGCGAAACGACGACCGCATCCGCTCCGGCCCGTTCCGCCGCCCGCACGGCGCGCTCGTCATGCGCGGCGACCGTGATCAGGTAGCGGGCGTGCTCGGCCCGCAGGCGGGGAATGTCGGCCGCCAGGCGCTCGGGCATGTGGAGGCCGTCGGCGCCGATGCCTTCGGCCAGGTTGGCGTGAGCCCCGACCAGCAGCAGCAGGCCGCGTTCGGTGGCGATCGTCCGCAGGCGGCGGCCCTGCTCGACCGCGTCCGGCGCGCCGAAGGCCCGGAACACGATCCCGGCCCCGCGCGGCAGGCGCTCGGCCACGGTCGTGGGGTCCGGAACCCGGGCTGGATCGGTGAAGAACAGCAGGTTCGGCAAGGTCACGCCGCGCGCGGTCCTTGGCGGGAAGGTCGCGGCCGCACTAGACAGGACTTCCAGTTCGCTCACGTCGTGCAAGGCCGTTCCCCCATGTCGCTCGCCCAGTCGCAAGCCCTCGCCGAGATCCGCGACCGCATCGCCGCCGCCGAGACCCGCGCCGGCCGGCCGGCGGGATCGACGACGCTGGTGGCCGTTTCCAAGACCCAGCCCTGGGAGCATATCGCGCCCGTACTGGCGGCGGGACAGAAAGTGTTCGGCGAGAACCGCGTCCAGGAAGCGATGGAACGCTGGGGGGACCGCCGCGAAGGGCTTGAGCTGCGCCTGATCGGCCCGCTGCAGACCAACAAGGTTCGCGAGGCCGTCGGCCTTTTCGATGTGATCGAGACGCTCGACCGCGAGAAACTGGCCAGGGCCCTGGCCGACGAGATCGAAAGGGTCGGCAAGGCGCCGCGCCTCTATGTCCAGGTCAATACCGGCGAGGAGCCGCAGAAGGCCGGGGTCACGCCCGCTGACGCCGACGCCTTCATCGCCGCTTTCCGGACGACCTATGGTCTGGCGATCGAAGGCTTGATGTGCATCCCGCCCGTCGACGCCGACCCCGCGCCACATTTCGCACTGTTGCGGACCATCGCCGCGCGCAATGGGATCGAGAAGTTGTCGATGGGCATGAGCGACGACTTCGAGACGGCGATCGCCCAGGGCGCGACCTCGGTGCGGGTGGGCTCGGCGATCTTTGGACGCCGCGATTACGCCTAGTCGGCGACGATCTCGACCGCGTCTCCAGGCTTCGCCGCCGCCAACACCGCTTCCAAGTCCGCCCGCGCCAACGCCACGCACCCTTCCGTCCCTGGATAGCCCTCCCGCGCCAGGTGCATGAAGATCGCCGAGCCCATGTCCGGGATCGGCGGGTCGTCGTTGTGGCCGAGGATCACCACCAGGTCGTAGACGGGGTCGTCGCGCCACATCCGCTCGGCGCTGGCGGCATAGGGCAGGGTGACGGGCCGGTTGTAGTTCGGATCGTCGGGAGCGTCGCACCAGCCGTCCTCGGGCCGGGTGGCGCGAAGGGGCAGGGCGGTGGTCGGGCCGTTCGGATAGACGTCTGGCCGATACCACACCTCGCGCATGGGCCAGGTTCCGAGCGGGCTCTTGCTGTCGCCCTCGCGCTTGTCGGCCGCCGCGATCGCGCCCGTCTTGCCGATCGCGCAGCGCAAGATGCGTCCATCCAGTTCGAAGTGGCCATCGACATGGGCGCGGAACAGCATCGAAGGACGACTCCTCGGACTTAAGGCCTCGCTCGGGGTTGTCCCCGGGGGCCGCAGCGGTGCATGTTTCGCCTTATGGCGCAACGCAAGACCCTTCTGCTGATCGACGACGACGACGACCTGCGCGGCGCCTTGGCCGAGCAGCTGGCCCTGCACGAGGAATTCGCGGTCGCCGAGGCTGCGAGCGCCGGCGAGGGCGTGCGAATGTCGCGCGAGATCAAGCCCGATCTGATCCTGCTGGACGTCGACCTGCCCGACATGGACGGCCGTGAGGCCTGCCGGCTGATGCGCAAGAACGGGGTAACCGCCCCGGTGATCATGCTGACGGCGGCGGCCAGCGACAGCGACACGATCCTGGGCCTGGAGTCCGGCGCTAACGACTATGTCACCAAGCCCTTCCGCTTCGGCGTGCTGCTGGCCCGCATCCGCGCCCAGCTGCGCAGCTACGAAGCTTCGGAAGACGCGCTGTTCCGCATCGGTCCGTACGAGTTCCGCCCGTCCGCCAAGCTGCTGGTCGACGAGAAGCAGAAGAAGGTGCGGTTGACCGAGAAGGAAACCAATATCCTGAAGTACCTCTATCGCGCCGGCTCCAAGCCGGTATCGCGCGAGGAGCTGCTGACCGAGGTCTGGGGCTACAACGCCGGGGTAACGACCCACACCCTGGAAACCCACGTCTACCGCCTGCGCCAGAAGATCGAGCCGGATCCCGCTGTGGCGCGGATTCTGATCACCGAGATGGGCGGCTATCGGCTGCAGCCGTAAAGAAAAGAGGCCCGGTCATCACTGACCGGGCCTCTTCATTTCTGCGGCGCGCCTGGATTAGGCGTTGCCGACCACTTGGCCTTCGGCTTGAGCCTTGCGCGCCGCGTAGACGCCGGCGAAATCGATCGGGTCGATCAGGAACGGCGGGAAACCGCCCTCGGCCGTCACGTCCGAGATCAGGCGACGGGCGTACGGGAACAGGAAGCGCGGGCACTCGATCAGCAGCACCGGCTCGAGATCGGCCTCGCTGACGCCTTCGATGTGGAACAGGCCGCCATAGACGACTTCGACGTGGAACACCGCTTGCTCGTCGCGCAGGGCGCGGGCGGAGAGCTTCAGGTCGACTTCGAACAGACCGTCAGGACGACCGCGGGCGTTCATCTCGACGCCCATGTCGATGGCGGGCTGGGCCGCGCCGGCGCGCAGGCTGTCGGGGGCCAGCGGATTCTCGAACGAGAAGTCACGAACGAACTGGGCCAGGATGCGGATGCCCGATTGCCCCGCGGTCTCTTCCGAAGTCGCCTCGGGGGCGGTGGTGTCGGTCATTAGGATAAAATCCGTAATCGGCGGCTAGAACGCCTGAAGAAAGGTGGGCGCTGCTACCATGAGGGCCTGTCTGGCGCAATGTCAGGCGCCTGACGAGAGAGCGCGTCTCGCCTATATAGACATGATATCCTGGGCCCCAAAGCCCGCTGACGGACCTCGAAGTGCTCCAGATCCTGTTTCTCGCCGCGGTCGCCGCGGTCGTTCTGTATCAGCTCTACGCCACGCTCGGCCGCCGCGTCGGTCGCCAGCCCGAGGACGCGCCCGCGACGGCGCAGCCGGGCGGCGGGAGCGCGCCGGTCGACGCCCACCCGGCCCTGCGGACGGAAGGCGTGGCGGTGCTGAAGTCCAAGCAGCCGGACTTCGACCCGACCAAGTTCCTGGCCGGAGCCCGCTCGGCGTACGAGCAGATCGTCAAGGCCTATGCCGAAGGCGACCGTGAGACGCTGAAGCCGCTGCTGGCGCCCGAGGTGATGAGCAATTTCGAGCAGGCCATGGCGGCGCGTGAAGCCGCCGGTCGCAGCGAGAAGGTCGAGTTCCTGACCGCGCCGCGCCTGGATCTCGAGAAGATCGACGTGGTCGGCGACATCGCCAAGGCGGTCGTGCGGATCCTGGCCGAGGTGCGGACCCGCACCAAGGACGAGCGCGGTGAAGGCGTCGACGACCGTCGCACGGCCGAGCTCTGGACCTTCGAACGCGAGGTCAAGAGCGCCAATCCGAACTGGTTCCTCTCGTTCGTGGCCGCCGCCGAGGCGTGATGGTCCGCGTTTCGACCTCGTCCGTCTTCGCGCCGCTGGCTCTCGCCGCGGCGCTGCTGGTCAGCGCCTGCGCCAGCTCGGTGACGCCGCGTCCGCCGGTGGCGACCGGACCCGGGCCGTCGTTCCCGACGACCGTTCCGCCGCCGGTTTCGACCATACCGCCGACGGCGCTGTCGTTCTCCAGCCTGGCAGGCTGGGGCGAAGAGGACCATCTGGCCGCCCTGAACGCCTTTCGCGCCGGCTGCGGCGTAGCCAAGGAACCGGCCATGGCCCGGACCTGCGGCTTGGCGCGGGGCAGCGGGATCCAGGACGAACAGGGCGCGCGCCTGTTCCTCGAGGCCAATTTCCGGCCCGAACCGGTGGGTGACGAAGGCCTGCTGACCGCCTATTTCGCCCCGCAATACGACGCGCGGATGTCGCGCAACGACGAGTTCAGCGTACCGGTGCGGGGCCTGCCGGCCGACCTGGTGGTGCTGGACCTCGGCGCGTTCGAGCCCGCCTTCGTCGGCAAGAAGATCACCGGCCACGTCGAGGGCCCGACCTTCGTGCCCTATCCCGACCGCGCCGCCATCGAGGCGGTTCCGACCGACAAGCCGCTGGCCTGGATGCGGCCCGAGGAGCTGTTCTTCCTGCAGATTCAGGGCTCGGGCGTGCTGGTCCTGCCCGATGGCCGCCGGGTGCGGGCCGCTTTCGCCGGTTCGAACGGCAAGCCATTCGTTGGCATCGCCAACGCCATGCGCGACCGAGGTTTGCTGCCCGACAACAACACCTCGGGCGACGCGATCCGCGCTTGGCTAGCGGCCCATCGAGGTCCCGATGCCGATGCGATCATGCAGCTGAATCCGCGCTATGTGTTCTTCAAGATGGCCGCCGATGACGGCAAGGAGCCCGTGGGCGCCGCCGGCGTGCCGCTGCCGGCCGGCCGGGCCATCGCCGTCGATCCGAGCCGCCACGCGATGGGCGGCCTCTACTGGCTGGACGCCGCCGCCCCGAAGCTCTCGGGCGCCTTCCCCACCTATCGCCGCCTGGCCGTGGCGCTGGACACCGGCGGGGCGATCAAGGGTGACGTCCGGGCCGACCTCTACATGGGCACCGGCTCGGCCGCCGGCGCCGAGGCCGGCCGGGTGCGCCACGCCCTGCGCCTCTACCGGCTCGTGCCGAACCCGCAATCGTAGCGTGGCCAGGAAGCCGCCGCCCGGACCCGAGCCCGGACCCGAGGATGACCGCCGCCTCTGGAAGCTGGTCGCCTCGACCGTGACGCCGCGCGTCGCCGAGAAGCCCGAGAAGATGCGCAGCAAGGCCCGGATCCGGCCGGTGAAGACCGCCACGGCCATCCCGCTGGACCCGCCGACCCACCTGGCGTCGATCGCGCCGCTGCGGGTGAGTCCGGAAGAGCTGAAGCCGGCCGCGCCGAAGATCCCCAAGGGCCCGGCGGAGGGTATCGAGCCCAACCGCAAGCGCCGCATCGTCAAGGCGCATGACCCGATCGGCGCGCGGCTCGACATGCACGGCCTCGACCAGGACCAGGCCCGCGCCACGCTCGAGGCCTTCATCCGTCGGGCCTATGACGACGGCCACCGCGCCGTTCTGGTCATCACCGGCAAGGGCAAGATCGGGCACGGGGTGCTGAAGCAGCGGACCCCCGAATGGCTGGCCGGACCCGGCGTTCGGGAAATGATCGCCGGGGTGTCGACGGCCGACCAGCGGCACGGCGGCGAGGGCGCGCTGTACGTGGCGCTGAAACGAAAGCTCTAGACCGCCCCGTCCTCGCCATGATCGTGGCCAAGCTGCGGATTGGAGACCTGGAGCGCGCATGGACATCGAAATCGGGGCCGAGGCCAAGGACAAGCGGCTGAACCAGCGGGTGGCGATCACCGTCGTCGGTCTGTCGATCTTCATGGGACTGGCGGGCGTCAAAGACGGCAACATCGTTCAGGCCATGCAGCAGGCGCAATCCAGCAATGTCGACGCCTGGAACGAATACCAGGCCACCAAGTCCAAGCTGCATGTCGATGAGACGGCCCTGGCCCAGGTGCGGCTGTTGGCGTTGGCGGGCGACGCTCGCGCGGCGGCGGCTGTCGGAGCCGAGACGGCGCGGCTGGAGACGGAGATCGCCAAGTACAAGGCCGAGGCTCCCACCCTGAAGACCAAGGCCGAGGGCTTCCAGACGCAGTATGACGCGCTCAATGTTCATGACGACCAGTTCGACGCGTCGGACGCCCTGATCTCCATCGCCGTCTCGATCGCGGCGGTGGCAGCCCTGACCGAGACGCCCGCGGCGCTTTGGGCGGCCTGGGTTTTCGGCGCGATAGGGGTCGTGATGGGCCTGGCGGGGTTCCTGGGCTGGAGCCTGCATTCGACCTTGCTGAGCAAGCTGCTGAGCTAGGTCCCGCGCGACGCCTTTTCGGCGATCCCGGAAGTCCCTTCGCGGGCCTCCAGCTTCTCGGCCACCGCGTCCAGCGACACGCCCGAAGCCGCCATCAGGGCCAGCCAGTGGTACAGCAGGTCGGCGCTTTCGGCCGCCAGGGCGTCGGGGCCCCCTTCTTGCGACTTGAGCGCCACGGCGGCGATCACCGTCTCCACCGCTTCCTCGCCCAGCTTCTTGGCGGCCAGGGCCGGATCGTTCAGCAGCTTGGCGGTGTAGGACGCGGTCGGGTCGCCGCCCTTGCGGCTTTCGATGGTCGCGGCCAGGCGCTCCAGGACAGCGGTCAGGCGGGCGCTCATGCGGCCCCCTTCAGCGCATCCAGGCGCACGGGAATGCCCGCGTCGGCCATGGCCTGCTTGGCCTCGCCGATGCTGATCTCACCGAAGTGGAAGATCGAGGCGGCCAGCACGGCGGCGGCGTGACCGTCGCGGGCGGCTTCCACCAGGTGTTCGGTCTTGCCCGCGCCGCCCGAGGCGATCACCGGGACGGTCACCGCGCCGGTCACCGCCTTCAGCAGCGGAATATCGTAGCCGATCTTGGCCCCGTCGCGGTCCATCGAGGTCAGCAGGATCTCGCCCGCGCCGCGCTCGACCACCTTGGCGGCCCATTCGACCACGTCGATCCCGGTGTCTCTGCGGCCGCCATAGGTCCAGACGTTCCAACCCGAGCCGTCTTCGCGCGCCTTGGCGTCGATGGCGACGACCACGCACTGGGCCCCGAAGGCGTCGGCGCCGCCGGCGATCAGGTCGGGGTTCTCGACCGCGGCGGTGTTGACCGAGACCTTGTCGGCGCCGGCCAGCAGCAGGCGGCGCATGTCCGACACTTGCCGCACGCCGCCGCCCACCGAGACCGGCATGAAACAGACCTCGGCCGTGCGCGAGATGACATCCAGGATCAGGCCGCGGCCTTCACTGGACGCGGTGATATCCAGGAACATCAGTTCGTCGGCGCCGGCGGCGTCATAGGCGCGGGCCTGCTCCACCGGGTCGCCGGCGTCGCGCAGGGAGACGAAGTTGACGCCCTTGACCACCCGCCCGTCCTTCACGTCGAGGCAGGGAATGATCCGGGTCTTCAGCATCAGGCGACCGCCGCGATCAGGGCTTCGGATGGCTTGATGGTGCCGGCGTAGAGCGAACGGCCCAGGATGGCGCCAGCGATCTCGACGCCCTTGCGGGCCTTCAGCCGCTCGATGTCGGCCACCGAGGCGACACCGCCCGAGGCGATAACCGGGATCGAGACGGCGTCGGCCAGCTCGCCCACGCCCTCGACATTGACGCCGGTCAGGGCCCCGTCGCGGCTGATGTCGGTGATGATCAGGGCTGCGACCCCGGCGTCCTCGAAGCGGCGCGACAGGTCGATCGCCGACAGGTCCGAAAGGCCGGTCCAGCCGTCGACGGCGACCTTGCCGTCACGGACGTCGACCGCCACGGCGATCTGCTCGGGCCACAGGCGGGCGGCCTTCTTGACCAGCTCGGGATCGTGCACGGCCACGGTGCCGAGGATGACCCGCGACACGCCGGCCTCGATCCAGCTTTCGACGCCTTCAAGCGTGCGAATGCCGCCGCCCAGCTGCACCGGGATGGAGATCGACTCCAGGATGGATTCCACGGCCGTGGTGTTGACCGACTTGCCCTGGATGGCGCCGTTCAGGTCGACGACGTGCAGCCACGAGAAGCCGTCCTTGACGAAGCGTTGGGCCTGGTCGGCGGGCGAGGTGTTGAAGACCGTGGCCTTTTCCATGTCGCCGTGCAGCAGGCGTACGCACTGGCCGTCCTTCAGGTCGATGGCGGGATAGAGGATCATGGGCGCCATTCCAGGAAGTTGGCGAGCAGGGCGAGCCCTGAAGCTTGTGATTTTTCGGGGTGGAACTGTACGCCGGCGACATTGCCCTTGGCCACAGCCGCCGTGAACGAACCGCCATGATCGGTGATCGCGACCAGGTCGGCCGGGTCGGCGACCGTCAGGGCGAACGAGTTGGCGAAGTACATGTGGGCGCCGCTTTCGACGCCGGCGAACAGGGGATGGTCGCGGACCAGGGTCACGGCGTTCCAGCCCATGTGCGGGATGGTCAGGGCCGGGTCGGCGGGCTCCAGCTTCTTCACCTGGCCGGCGATCCAGTCGAGGCCGGGGGTGACGCCGAACTCCAGGCCTTCGCTGGCCAGCAGCTGGTGGCCGACGCAGATGCCCAGGAACGGAACGCCCCGGCCGTGCACGGCGGTGTTCATCGCGTCGTAGACGCCGGACGCGTCGAGGCCCGCGCGGCATGAGGCGAAGGCCCCGACGCCGGGCAGGAAGACGCGATCGGCCTTGGCGACAAGGTCGGGATCGGCGGTGACAACGATGTCGGCGTCGATCGCGGAGCGGCGGGCCGCCTCGCGCAGGGCCTTTTCGGCCGAACGCAGGTTGCCCGACCCGTAATCGATCAGGGCGACGGTCTGCATGAAATCAGGTTCCTACAGCACGCCCTTGGTGGACGGAGCCTGGCCGCCAGTCTTGGGGTCGATCTCGACCGCCTGACGCAGCGCCCGGGCCAGGGCCTTGAAGCCGCTCTCGGCGACGTGGTGGGTGTTGTCGCCGTACAGGGTCTCCAGATGGACGCACGCCCCGACGTTCATCGCGAACGCGTGGTGGAACTCCTTGAAGAGTTCGGTGTCCATCTCGCCGACCTTGGGCCGCTTGAAGTCGACCTTCCAGATCAGGTACGGCCGATTGGACAGGTCGATGGCGCAGCGCGTCAGGGTCTCGTCCATCGGGATATAGGCGTGGCCGAAGCGGCGGATGCCCTTGAAGCCGTCCAGCGCCTTGTTGATCGCCTGGCCCAGCACGATGCCCGTGTCCTCGACCGTGTGGTGCATGTCGATGTGCAGATCGCCCTTGGTCTCGACCTTCAGGTCGAAGCCGCCGTGACGCGCGAAGCTCTCCAGCATGTGGTCGTAGAAACCGATGCCGGTGGAGATCGTCGAGGCGCCGGTCCCGTCGAGATCGATCCAGACCCGGATCTGGGTCTCCTTCGTCTCGCGGACCACTTCAGCGGTGCGGGCCATTGAATCCTACAGTCCGTTCTTGCCTTAGAGGCCGTTTTGGGCGGCCAACTCGCGCAGGCTGACCTGCGGACGCGGACCGTAGTGGTTGATCACCTCGGCGGCGGCCAGGCTGCCCAGCTGGCCGCAGACCGGCAGCGGGCGACCCTGCGAGAGGCCGTAGAGGAAACCGGCCGCGTATTGGTCCCCCGCGCCGGTCGTGTCCACGACTTTTTCGACGGGGTAGGCCGAGATTTCATGCAGCTGCCCGCCGGCGGCCACCACCGAGCCCTTTTCGCCCCGGGTGACGGCGGCGATCTCGCTGCGCGCGGCCAGGGCCTTCACGGCGGCGTCGAAGTCGGTGGTCTTGAACAACGAGCAGACCTCGTCCTCATTGGCGAAGACGATGTCGCACTGGGTTTCGATGAAGCCCAGCAGGGCGCCGCGGTGGCGGTCGACCATGAAGCTGTCGGACAGGGTCATCGAGATCTTGCGGCCCGCGCCGTGGCTCAGCGCGGCGGCCTTGGCGAAGGCGCGGCGGGCTTCGGGCGGATCGAACAGATAGCCTTCCAGATAAGAATACTGGGCGGCTTCGATGATCGCCGGGTCGACGTCGGCCGGGGTCAGCTCGACGCAGGCGCCCAGATAGGTCGACATGGTGCGCTGGGCGTCGGGGGTGACGTTGATCAGGCTTTGCGCCGTGGCGGGGCCCTCGGCCAGGGAGGGCGTGGTGAAGACGCAGCCGATGGCCTTCATGTCGTGGCGGAAGACCGAGCCCAGCTGGTCGTCGGCGACCTTGCCGATAAACGCGCCGCGGCCGCCGAAGCTGGCGACGCCGGCCACGGTGTTGGCGGCGCTGCCGCCCGAGGCTTCGATCGCCGCGGCCATGACGTCGTACAGGCTGGCCGCCCGGGCCGGGTCGATCAGGGCCATCGAGCCCTTCACCAGACCCTCACGCGCGAGGAAGGCGTCGTCGCATTGGGCGATGACATCGACAATGGCGTTGCCGATGGCGGCGACGTCGTAGAGCGCGGTCATGGGGCGAAGCAAACCTTTGAAAGAACATGGCCAAGCGGCCGAAAACACTTGGCGATTAAAGGAAGTGGGACCGCAAGGCAACGCGAGCCTTGTTCCGGGCGTCCCGACATCCTAGCTGCGACCTTCCTACCAAGCCTGGGTAAACCGATGGTCGACGTCCTGCTCCTGGTCCCCGCTCGCGACGAGCACCGCTATGGCGACGCCTGGGCGAAGCTGTTCGAGCGTCTGGCCGCGCCGCTGCGCGCCCACGGCCTGGCCGTCGCCGCCCAGCCCTGGACCGACGCGATCGAGAAGGACCAAGCGCGGCTGGTCATGCCGTCGCTGGCCTGGGGCTATCACGGCCGCCAGCCCGAATGGTTCGCCAAGCTCGACGCGCTGGAGGCGGCCGGGGTTCGCGTCGCCAATCCGCCAGCGGTGCTGCGCTGGAACTCGACCAAGACCTATCTGGTCGAGCTGGCTGGCAAGGGCGCGCCGGTCGTGCCGACGCACGCCCACGATCAGCTGACTCCCGAGGCCGTCCAGGCCGCCTTCGACGCGTTCGGGGTCGACGAGGTGGTGGTCAAGCCGCAGGTCTCGGCCGGTTCGCACGAGACCATCCGGGTCAAGCGTCACGGTTCGCTGGAGGGCGGCCCGACCGGTCCGGCCCTGATCCAGCCGTTCCTGCCGGCGGTCGGCGAGGAAGGCGAGCTGTCGCTGTTCTATTTTGACGGCGTTTTCAGCCACGCGGTGACCAAGGTGGCGGTCGGCGGTGATTTCCGCGTTCAGCCGCAGTTCGGCGGCCGGGTCAGCGAGATCGCGCCGGAGCCCGAAGCCCTGCGCGCGGCCGAGATGGTGCTGGCGGCGGCCGGCGCGCCGCTGACCTATGCCCGCGTCGACCTGATCCGGGGCCTCGACCATACGCCGCAGCTGATGGAGCTGGAGGCCATCGAGCCCGACCTGTTCCTGGAGCACGCGCACGACAAGGGCGCGGCCTTCGCGGCGGCGGTGACGCGGGCGCTGGGCTAAGCCCCCAGGAACAGCTCCCGCGATGGGCACAGATCGCTGATCTTGCAGATCTCGCACTTGGGCCGACGCGCCACGCAGACATAGCGGCCGTGCAGGATCAGCCAGTGGTGCGCGCGGGTCTGGTAGGGCGGCGGTACGATCCGCATCAGGTCCTGTTCGACCGCGTCCGGCGTCTTGCCGGTCGACAGCTTCAGCCGGTGCGAGACGCGGAAGACGTGGGTGTCGACGGCGATCGCCGGCTCGATGTCCAGCTCGTTCAACACCACGCTGGCGGTCTTGCGGCCGACGCCGGGCAGGCTTTCCAGCGCCTCCCGGGTCAACGGAACCTGGCCGCCGTACTGGTTCACCAGGATGTTGGCCGTGGCGATGACGTTCTTGGCCTTGGTGCGGTAGAGGCCGATCGAGGCGATGTAGGGGATCAGGCCCGCCTCGCCGAGCTCCAGCATCTGCTCCGGCGTGTTGGCCACCTTGAACAGCTTGTCGGTGGCCTTGTTGACGCTGACGTCGGTGGCTTGGGCCGACAAGGCGACGGCGGTGACCAGCTCATAGGGATTGGCGTAGTTCAGCTCGGTCTTGGGCCGCAGCTCCAGGCTCTCGAAGCGCTGGAACAGCACTTCGACTCGTTCGCGCTCGGCGGGGCTGATCCGCTTCTGCGCGGGCTTCTTCTTCTTTGGAGCGGGGGCTTTGGCCATCGAGCGGACCATGCCGTGATGCGCGCCGCTCGCCAAGCGCGTGGGAGGCTCCTAAATTCGAGGCATGGCCCCAAGTCCCTTCATGGCTTCGCCGATCTACATGGACCGCGTGATCGCGCCGCATCGCTCGCTGAGCCCACAGGGCGCGGCCGTGCTGCTGGGCGTGGTGATGGCGTTCAACGTGCTGGTGGCGATCTTCCTGCTGGTGCTGGGCGCGCCGCCGGTTCTGCCGTTCCTGGGCCTGGACGTTCTGGCGCTGTGGCTGGCGCTGCGCGCCAGCGATCGCGCCGCCCGCAGGGTGGAGCGGGTCCAGGTCACCGCCGAGGCGGTCACGGTCAGCCGCGAGGATGAAAAGGGCGCGCGCACGGTCTGGACCTCGCCGACCGCCTTCACCCGCGTCGACGTCGACCAGCCGGGCGAACACGAGACTCGGGTGCGACTGATGATTTACCGCAAGCGCCTGACCCTGGCGCGGTCGCTGAGCCCGGAAGAGCGAATGAGCTTCGCCAACGCTTTGCGGGAGGCGATCCGCGCCGCGCGCCTCGAGCGCTGGTCATGACCGCAAGAACCGGGCGGACGCCGTTATCCGAGGGTCGTATCTTATGAGCATGGCATACGACGCTTCCTCCTCAGAAAACCCGCTGTCGGCGGCGATTTCCGAGACGGCCAGCCAGGAGCTGGTCCGTCTGGCGGAACGCTCGGTCGACTACCATCGCATGGCCAAGGCGCTCGATTGGCTGGCCGAGCGGTGGTCCGATCACCCTTCGCTGGACGAGGCGGCCCAGGCCGTGGGCCTGTCGCCGTTCCACTTCCAGCGCATCTTCACCCGCTGGGCCGGGGTCAGCCCCAAGAGCTTCGTCTCGGCCATCGCCCACGCCGAGGCCCGACGCTCGCTGGAGGCCGGTGGCACGGTGCTGGACGCTGCGTTCGACGCCGGCTTGTCCGGGCCCTCGCGGCTGCACGACCTGTTCATCGCCCAGGAGGCGGCGACGCCGGGCGAGGTCCGTCGGCGCGGCGCGGGCATGCGGCTGCGCTGGGGCTGGGCCCCGACGCCGTTCGGCAAGGGCCTGTTCGTGATGGCCGATCGCGGCCTGGCCGGCTTGGCCTTTTCGGACGGCGAAGACGAGAGGGTGTTCGCCGACATGCACCGCCGTTTCCCGGCCGCCGACTGGACCCGCGACGATGAGGCCGCCCTGGCCACGGCCGTCCACGCCTTCACGGGCGGGGAGGGGCCGCTGCCGATCGTGCTGATCGGCTCGCCCTACCATGTCCAGGTCTGGAAGGCCTTGCTGCAGATCCCGGCCGGCGAAACGGCCACTTACGGCCAGGTCGCCTGCTGGGCCGGTAAGCCCAAGGCATTCCAGGCCACGGGCGGGGCCATCGGGGCCAATCCGATCTCGCTGCTGATCCCTTGCCACCGCGCCATCGCCAAGAGCGGCCGGCTGACCGGCTACCACTGGGGCCTGGCGCGCAAGGCGGCGATGCTGGGGATGGAGGCGGTGGCCAAGGCGGGCTGATACTGGCCCCCTCCGCGCTTCGCGTTCCTCCCCGGAGGGGGAAGAAGGATCCCACCTTCCGCCCCCGCTGGGGGCGGACGATCGCGAAGCGATCAGGTGGGGGCCTGCGGCGTCACAGGATAAAGCGACTGAGATCCGCGTTCGCCGCCAGCGCGCCGATACGCTCCTGCACATAGGCCGCGTCGATGGCGACCGTTTCGCCGCTGCGATCCGCCGCCGAGAAGCTGATCTCCTCGACCACCTTTTCCATGATCGTCTGCAATCGCCGCGCGCCGATGTTCTCGACCGAACCGTTCACAGCCACCGCCGCGTCGGCCACGGCGTCGATCGCCTCGTCGGTGAAGGTCAGGGTCACGCCCTCGGTCAGCATCAGGGCCTGGTGCTGGCGGATCAGGTTGGCTTCCGGCTCGGTCAGGATCCGGCGCATGTCGTCACGCGACAGGCCCTTCAGCTCGACGCGGATCGGCAGGCGGCCTTGCAACTCGGGCAGCAGGTCGCTGGGCTTGGCCACGTGGAAGGCGCCCGAGGCGATGAACAGGATGTGGTCGGTCTTGACCGGCCCGTACTTGGTCGAGACCGTCGTGCCCTCGATCAGCGGCAGCAGGTCGCGCTGCACGCCCTCGCGGGAGACGTCCGCGCCCGAGCGCTGTGACGAGCTGGCGACCTTGTCGATCTCGTCCAGGAAGACGATGCCGTGGTTCTCGGCCAGCTCCAGGGCCTCCTGGGTCAGGGCTTCCTGGTCCAGCAGCTTGTCGCTTTCCTCGGCGATCAGAGGAGCCCAGGCGGCGGAGACGGTGGTCTTGTGGGTCTTGGTGCGGCCGCCGCCGAACGACTTCATCATTTCCGACAGGTTCAGCACCGCCGCGCCCGGCTGGCCGGGGATCTCGAAGCTTTGGCCGCCGGTGTCGGCCAGCTGCAGCTCGACCTCCTTGTCGTCCAGCTCGCCGGCCCGCAGCTTCCGGCGGAAGCTGTCGCGGGCGGCGGTCGAGCCGGGGCCGGTCATGGCGTCCAGGATCCGCTCCTCGGCGGCCGCCTCGGCCTTGGCCTTGACGGCGGCGCGGCGCTTGTCGCGGACCATGCCGAGCGCGCTCTCCACCAGATCGCGGACGATCTGGTCGACGTCGCGACCGACATAGCCGACCTCGGTGAACTTGGTGGCCTCGACCTTCAGGAACGGGGCCTGGGCCAGCTTGGCCAGGCGGCGGGCGATCTCGGTCTTGCCCACGCCTGTAGGGCCGATCAGCAGGATGTTCTTGGGCGTCACCTCGTCACGGAGGTCGGCGGGAACCCGGCGGCGGCGCCAGCGATTGCGCAGGGCCACGGCGACGGCCTTCTTGGCCTCGTTGTGGCCGACGATATAGCGGTCCAGTTCGGAAACGATCTCGCGGGGGGAAAACTCAGTCATCGGTCGTTGATCAGGGCCTCGAAGATCAGGCGCCACCCATCGGGGCGCTTCTGCCAGACATGCATATAGTGGCCCGCGACGGAATTTTGACCCGCTTCACGCCATTGCGCTTCGCCGTGCGTCCAGACGAAGTCACCGGCCTTGGACGCGCCGCCGCCGCGCAGGGTCAGGGCCATGGTGGCCGGGCGCAGGGCCAGCCGCGCCTCGACGGCGTTCGGGGCGAGGGCCCGCGTGCCGCGTGGGCCCAGGATATGGCCGTCCTGGGCCAGCACGGCCTTGTAGGCCTCGGCGACGTCTTGGCCGGCGGCTTCGGCAAGAGCGGCTTCGCGCGCCCGCACGGCGTCGAAGGCCTTAGCGGGCGAAGCCTCGCCGGACTGGGCGACAGGGCCGACCATGGCGGGTGTCTCGGGCCCCTGGGCCGAGATCGCGTCGGCCGGTCCGCCGCCGTCGTAGATCCAGCGCCACCGGCCGTCGGCGTCCTTGCGCCAGATGCTGGCGTACCAGCCGCCGCGCTTGCCGTTGATCGCCGAAGGCCCGATGGACAGGCCCAGGTCCCCCGACCGGGCCGCCACCACCCAGGCCGGCCACCATTCCAGCTTCGGCTCGCCTTCTCCGGAGCGCCCGCCATAGAGCGCCTTGGCGCTGACGGGGGCGGGGCCGAAGACAATCGCGTCGTCGGCCATGTGCTTCAGGAACGAGCTCCGGATGCCCAAGGCCAAGCCGTCGGCGGCGAAGGCGCGTTCGGCGGCTTCGACCTGTCGGGCAGGCGATTTGGGAGCGGCTTGAGCGGCATGGGCCAAGGTCAGCGCGACGCCGGCGGCCAGAACGGGCTTGAGCATGGTCTTGAGCATGAAGGATCTCCCCTGACCCGACCCTGGGCCGGGGAAATCCGTCGCGCATGCCGTTTGCGACGAAAGCCTACAGGGCTTCGACGGTCAGGTTGCCGTTGGTGTAGACGCAGATCTCAGCGGCGATGGCCATCGCCTTGCGGGCGATCTCTTCGGCCGAAAGGTCCTGGTCGATCAAAGCCTTGCCGGCTGCCAGGGCGTAGTTGCCGCCCGAACCGATCGCCGCCACCGCCGCGCCGCCGGGGCTTTC
Organism: Caulobacter sp. Root343; assembly: GCF_001425745.1. GTDB lineage: Bacteria > Pseudomonadota > Alphaproteobacteria > Caulobacterales > Caulobacteraceae > Caulobacter. Next base: position 38,878 of record NZ_LMDF01000012.1, read on the forward strand.
ACCGGGCTCCAGCACGTCGCCGACGCCGGTGACGGTGTAGATGGCGGTGTTGTCGGCCACCAGCAGCATGGCCTCCAGCCGGCGCAGATAGCGGTCGGTGCGCCAGTCCTTGGCCAGGTCGACACAGGCGCGGGCCAGCTGGTCGGGATACTGCTCCAGCTTGGCCTCGAGGCGCTCGATCAGGGTGAAGGCGTCGGCGGTGGCGCCGGCGAAGCCCGCCACCACCTTGCCGCCGGCCAGTCGCCGCACCTTGCGGGCGTTGCCCTTGACGACGGTCTGGCCCATGGAGACCTGTCCGTCACCGGCGATCACGGTCTGTCCGTTCTTGCGCACCGCCAGAATGGTCGTGCCGTGCCAGTCTGGGAAGGAAGTCGAGCTTTGCATGGCTTCGCATGTGGCGAGGCCGGGCCGGAGGGTCAAGCGCCATGAGTTTTTCCCGATGAGCTTCTCGGACGTCGAGGTCGAGCGCTACGCCCGCCATCTGGTGCTGCGCGAAGTCGGCGGTCCCGGCCAGCAGAAGCTCAAGGCCGCCCGGGTGCTGGTGATCGGGGCCGGGGGGCTGGGCGCGCCGGCGGCGCTGTACCTGGCCGCCGCCGGGGTCGGGACGATCGGCCTGGTCGATCCGGACGCGGTGTCGCTGTCGAACCTGCAGCGCCAGGTGCTGTACGCCACCGCCGACGTCGGCCGGCCCAAGGTCGAGGCCGCGGTCGAGCGCCTGTCAGCCTTGAACCCGCATACAACGGTCGAGACCCATCCGGTATGGCTGGACGCGACCAACGCCGGCGACCTGGTGGCGCGGTATGACCTCGTGCTCGACGGCACCGACGACTTCGCCACCCGCTTCGCGGTCAGCGACGCCTGCCTCGCCCACGGCAAGCCTTTGGTCAGCGGGGCCCTGGGCCGTTGGACCGGCCAGGTCGGGGTGTTCCACGGCCGGCCCTGCTACCGTTGCCTGGTGCCGGAGGTTCCGCCGGACGCCGAGACCTGCGCCCTGGTCGGTGTGGTCGGGGCCCTGGCCGGGGTGATCGGCTCGATGATGGCGCTGGAGGCGGTCAAGCTGATCGCCGGCGCGGGCGAGCCCCTGTCCGGCAAGCTGCTGATCTATGACGCCCTGGCGGCCGAGACCCGCACGGTGCGGATCGGGGCTGATCCCCATTGCACAGCCTGTGGCGCTTGACGAATTTGACAGAACATCGTTCGCTCAGATCCGACAAGGGCGTCCATATCGCGGGGAGGGCGGCATGAAGACCCTGGTGCGCGGTCTCGCGACCGCCCTGGCGCTGATTGTCGTGCTGGCGGCGATCGGCTGGCTGCTGCTGCAACGGCCCGACATACCCTACGCCGCGCTGGAGGCGCGGTATGGCTATGCGGACTCGCAGTATGTGGACCTGCCCGGCGGTGTGCGAGCCCACTATCGCGACGTCGGCCCACGCGAAGCGCCGGCGATCGTGCTGATTCATGGCTTCGCCGCCTCGACCCACGCTTGGGATGAGTGGGTCAAGGCGCTGTCGACGGACTATCGGGTGGTGGTTCTAGACCTGCCGGGCCATGGCCTGACACGGACCGGCGCGGCCTATGTCGCGCGTCCGGATGGCTACGAGGCGGTGGTCGACGATCTTACCCGGCGGCTCGGCCTTTCAAGGTTCACGCTCGGCGGTAATTCCATGGGCGGCGAGGTCGCCTGGACCTATGCCCTGGACCATTCCGACCGGGTGGAGCGCCTGATCCTCGTCGACGCCGCCGGCTGGCCGACGCCCGGCCGAGGCGGCGGCATGATCTTCAAGTTCCTCGGCAATCCGGTCGGCCGCCGGGTGCTGAAGGACATCGAGATCCGCCCCCTGATGGCCCAGGCCCTGCGCTCGGCCTATGTGGATCCGAAACTGGTCACGCCGGCCCTGGTCGAGCGCTATGTCGACCTGGCGCGCGGGCCAGGTCATCGCGACATCCTGCTGGGTCAGCGGCCGCGCCGCGCGGCCACGGCCGCGGATCTGGCGCGCATCCACGTCGCGACCTTGATCATGTTCGGTCAGGACGACCGGCTGATCCCGGCCGCCGACGGCGAGCAGTTCCACAAGGCCATACCGGCCGCGACCCTGATCCTCTATCCGGGCGTCGGCCACCTGCCGATGGAGCAGATCCCGCAGCGATCGGCGGACGATCTGAAGGCCTGGCTGGCGGCGCATCCGGCGCCGGCCGAGCCTTAAAGCATCGACGGAATGACCCGGTCCGGCGGCCGGTGGCCGTCCATGAAGGTCTTTACGTTGACGATGACCTTCTCGCCCATGTCTATCCGGCCCTCGACGGTGGCCGAGCCCATGTGCGGCAGCAGCACGACATTGGGCAGCTTCAGCAGCTTGGGATTGATCGCGGGCTCGTGCTCGTAGACGTCCAGGCCGGCGCCGGCGATCTCGCCGCGCGCCAGCATGTTGGCCAGGGCCCCCTCGTCGATCACCTCGCCGCGGGCGGTGTTGACGACGATGGCGTGCGGCCGCAGCAGTTTCAGTCGGCGGGCCGACAGCAGGTGATAGGTGGCCGGGGTGTGCGGGCAGTTGACCGAAACGAAGTCCATCCGGGCCAGCATCTGGTCCAGGCTTTCCCAGTAGGTGCAGCCCAGCTCCTCGGCGATGCGCGGGCTGACCGGCTTGCGGTTGTGGTAGTGCACCTGCATGCCGAAGGCCTTGGCGCGACGGGCCACGGCCTGGCCGATCCGGCCCATGCCGATGACGCCCAGGCGCTTGCCCCACAGGCGGCGGCCCAGCATCCAGGTCGGCGACCAGCCGTGGAAGCCGCCCGCCTTGACCACTTCCGCGCCTTCGACGATCCGGCGCGAGGCGGCCATGATCAGGGTCATGGTCAGGTCGGCGGTGTCTTCGGTGAGAACGCCGGGCGTATTGGTGACGATGATGCCGCGGGCGTTGGCGGTGGCGACGTCGATATTGTCGACGCCGGCCCCGAAATTCGCGATCAGCTTGAGCCGATCGCCGGATCGCGACAGAAGGCGGGAGTCGATACGATCGGTGATCGTCGGCACCAGCACGTCGGCCCGGCTCATGGCGTCGACCAGTTCATCCGCCGTCAAGGGTTTGTCGGAGACGTTCAGTTCGGTGTCGAACAGTTCGCACATCCGCGTCTCCACCGGATCGGGGAGTTTGCGGGTGACGATGACTTTGAGCTTGCGGGCGGCCATGGGCGGTTTGAAAAGCTCTCACTGACGGGCGTTTGAAAGCTGTAGCAAAGGGGCCCGAAGGGGCCAAGCAACATGCCGTCGAAAACAGAACAACGTTCGTCTCGCACGCCACTTGGAGCCGGTTTCGCCCTGGCCGTGGTCGGAATTGTGTCCGCCCTGGCGGGGCCGGCGGCCGCGGAGGGTCCGAAGATCACCCCGTCGGGCCTGGACGTGCCGCGCTACGTCTCGCTGAAATATGCCGAGGTCAATGCGCGCAACGGCCCGGACGAGGCCCATCAGCTGCTGTGGATCTATCATGCCAAGGGCCTGCCCGTGCAGGTGATCGCCGAAACGCGCGAGTGGCGGCGGATCTGCGATCCGGAGGGCGGCGTGGCCTGGGTGCACAAGCGCACCACCGACGGCCGGCGCTCGGCCATGCGCGTGCAGCCCACGAACGCGCCTTTGCTTAGCGCCCCCAAGGCGGGGGCCAAGATCAGCGCCTATCTTAAGGGCCGATCCATCGCCAGCCTCGACAAATGCGAGAAGGGCTGGTGCCGGCTGCGCGCTGACGGCTCGTCCGGCTGGGCGCGGGAAAGCGACATCTGGGGCGCGGATCCGGCGGTCCAGTGCCGCAAGGGCTAGGAACGCCCTTCGACAGGGAAACGTTGAGGCCTGACCCGCCGCCGTGCTAGGGCGTCCCCATGCAGAAGAACGCCTATACCTTCGAAGAACTTCTGGCCTGCGGCCGCGGCGAGCTGTTCGGCCCCGGAAACGCCCAGCTGCCGGCCCCGCCGATGCTGATGTTCGACCGGATCGTGCGGATCGAGTCCGACGGCGGCAAGTACGGCAAGGGCTATGTCGAGGCCGAGTTCGACATCAATCCGGACCTCTGGTTCTTCGGCTGCCATTTCATCGGCGACCCGGTCATGCCGGGCTGTCTGGGCCTCGACGCCATGTGGCAGCTGGTCGGCTTCTTCCTGGGCTGGTCGGGCGCGCCCGGCCGTGGCCGCGCCCTGGGCGTCGGCGAGGTCAAGTTCACCGGCCAAGTGACGCCGGACGTCAAGAAAGTCGTCTACAAGATCGACCTCAAGCGGGTGATCATGCGTAAGCTGGTCATGGGAATCGGCGAAGGCGTTCTGGAAGCCGATGGTAAGGTGATCTACGAGACCAAGGACCTGAAGGTCGGCCTGTTCACGGCCGAGCAGATGGCGTCTTGATCGGTTAGAAGACAAAGATCCATTGGACGAGACCGGCCGTTCGAGAGCCGGCCCCCTGATGGTTGGGGGGAGAAGAGGATTAGAGACATGCGTCGCGTCGTCGTCACCGGACTGGGAATCGTCTCGTCCATCGGCAACAACGCCAATGAAGTCCTGGCGTCGCTGCGCGAGGCCAAGTCGGGGGTGGTCGCCGCCCCCGAATACGCCGAGCTGGGCTTCCGCTGCCAGGTTCACGCCGCGCCCCAGATCGAATGGGAGCCGCTGGTGGATCGCCGCGCGGCCCGTTTCCTGTCGCCCGGCCTGGCCTACGCCCACATCGCCATGGAACAGGCGATCGCCGACTCTGGTCTTGGCGAGACCGAGGTCTCGAACGAGCGCACCGGCCTGATCGTCGGTTCGGGCGGCCCCTCGACCAGCATCATTGTCCAGGCCGCCGCCACCACGAAGGAAAAGGGTCCCAAGCGGATCGGTCCGTTCGCCGTGCCCAAGGCCATGAGCTCGGGCCCGTCGGCGGTGCTGTCGACCTGGTTCAAGATCCGCGGCATCAACTATTCGATCAGCTCGGCCTGCGCGACCAGCGCTCACTGTATCGGCGCGGGCGCCGAGCAGATCCAGCTGGGCAAGCAGGACATCGTCTTCGCCGGCGGCTGCGAGGAGCTGGACTGGACCCTGTCGAACCTGTTCGACGCCATGGGCGCCATGAGCAGCAACTTCAACGACCGCCCGGCCGTGGCCAGCCGCGCCTATGACAAGGCCCGCGACGGCTTCGTGATCGCCGGCGGCGCCGGCGTCGTGGTGCTGGAAGAATACGAGCACGCTAAGGCGCGCGGGGCCAAGATCTACGGCGAACTGGTCGGCTACGCGGCCAATTCCGACGGCTACGACATGGTCGCCCCGTCGGGCGAGGGCGCGGCGCGCTGCATGAAGCTGGCCATGGCCGAGGCTGGCGGCCGGACCATCGACTATCTGAACCCGCACGGCACCTCGACGCCGGTCGGCGATAGCAAGGAGATGGGCGCGGTGCGCGAGGTGTTCGGCGACAAGCCGCCGATGATCTCCTCGACCAAGTCCCTGACCGGCCACAGTCTGGGCGCGGCCGGCGCGCAGGAGGCCATCTACTCGATCCTGATGCTCAACAACGGCTTCGCGGCCGAGAGCGCCCATATCGAGGAACTGGATCCCGAATTCGCCGACCTGCCGATCCTGCGCAAGCGGGCCGACAAGGCGCTGGAAACGGTGATGTCCAACAGCTTCGGCTTCGGCGGCACCAATGGCACGCTGATCTTCAGCCGCGTCGACTAGGACGCCGTTGGCGACCGCCCGCGAGGCCTTCGCCCTCTACCAAGCCGGCCGGATGGCCGAGGCCGCCGCTCTGTGCGAGCGGCTGGTGGTCGAGACGCCCAGCGTCGAGGCCTGGCATCTGCTGGGCGTCGCGCGGCTTGGGTTGAACCAGGCCCAGGCGGCGCTGACCGCGCTGGACGCCGGCTTGGCGCTGGATACTAAGCGACCTGGCTTACTATCCGCGCGGACCTTGGCCCTGACCGCCTTGACGCGGGACGAGGAGGCGGTGGTCGCGGCGCGAGCGGCTCTGGTCGTCGATCCCGAAAATTCCCCGGTTCTCAACGCCTTGGGCGTCTCCCTCCGACGCCTCGGGCGACCCGGCGAGGCTCTCGTCGCTTATGATGCGGCCCTGGCCATCGAGCCCGACTTCGTCGACGTCCTCTGCAATCGTGGGATCGCGCTCACCGACCTGGGCCGGTTCGAGGACGCCCTGGCGGCCCACGACCTGGCCGTCCGCGCCGCGCCGCGTGAAGCGAGGGCCCTGGCTAACCGCGCGGCCCTGCTGTCGCTGCTGAACCGCCCGGCCGAGGCCGCGCGCGACCTGGAAGGCGTGCTGGAGCTCGACCCCCTCTATCCCCGCGTCGCGGGCGACCTGATGTGGGCGCGCCGCCAGATCTGCGACTGGAGCGAGGACGCGGCGCTGGACATGCTGGTCAAGGCGGACCTGAAGCTCGGCCGGCCTTCCATCGCGCCGTTCGCGGCCCTGGCGATCTTCGACATCCCGGTCCTGCATCGCCGTTGCGCCCAGCTGAGCGCGCCGCCGGCGGTTACGCCGCCGGTATGGCCGGTCCGACCGGCGGGCCAGCGGATCCGCATCGCCTATCTGTCCTCGGACCTGCATGAGCACGCTACCGCCCGCCTCCTGGCCGGAGTGCTCGAGGCGCATGACCGATCGCGGTTCGAAATCTTCGCTGTCTCGTACGGCCCGGAGACCGGCGGCCCGATGCAGGCCAGATTGAAGGCGGCCTGCGAACACTGGATCGAGGCGCGCGGCCTGAGCGACGCGGCGACCGCCGCCTTGTGCCGTGACGCTGGCGTTGACATCGCCGTCGACCTGAAGGGCTACACTCAGGACGGTCGCCCGGGGATCCTGGCCCATCGCGCCGCGCCGGTTCAGGTCAGCTGGCTGGGCTATCCGGGCACGCTGGGCGCCCATGCCGACGTCGTGATCGCCGATGCCGTGACCCTCCCGCCAGGCGCCGAGTCCGATTGGTCCGAGGCGGTGGTCCGCCTGCCGCTCTACCAACCCAACGACGCTTTGGGCGCGGTTCTACCGCCGCCGAGTAGAACTCGGGCGGGCCTACCGAACGACGCCTTCGTCTTCTGCTGCTTCAACAACCCTTCCAAGATTACGCCGGAAACCTTCGACGCCTGGATGGCGATCCTGAAGGCGGCGCCGGAGAGCGTGCTGTGGCTCTATGCCGGCGCGCCGGGGGCGGCCGACAACCTGCGGGCCCATGCGGCCGCGGCGGGGATCGCGCCGGATCGCCTGATCTTCGCCGAGCCCGTCTCCCATGCCGAGCATCTGGCCCGCCACGCCCTGGCGGACCTGGTGCTGGACACCTGGCCCTACGGGGCCCACACCACCGCCAGCGACGCGTTGCGGATGGGCGTCCCGCTCCTGACCTTGCCGGGCGCGAGCTTCGCCAGCCGGGTCGGCGCCAGCCTGCTAACCGCGCTCGACGTACCGGAGCTAATTGCCGTGGACAGGGCCGCCTACGTCGCCAAGGCCGTCGGATTGGCGGCCGATCGAACGGCGCTTGCGGTGTTCAAAGCGCGTTTGGGCAAGGCCTTGGAGACTTCCGGCGTCTTCGATCCGACCGTCTTCACCCGGTCGCTGGAAGCCGCCTTCGCCGGTATGGCCACGCGCTGAGCCGACCGGAAAGGGTTCCGCCCGGCGCGAGCCCCTGCTAACCACGGTCAACGATTTGCGAAAGAGGGCCCGACACATGGCCGACGATTACGCGTTCCCCAAGGGCGAGCTGATGCGGGGCAAGAAGGGCCTCGTCATGGGCGTGGCCAACCACAACTCGATCGCCTGGGGCATCGCCAGCCAGCTGGCCGCCCAAGGCGCCGAGATGGCCTTCACCTACCAGGGCGAGGAACTGGAGCGCCGCGTGCGGCCGCTGGCCGAAAGCATCGGCGTCAAGACGATGATCCCCTGTGACGTCACCGACGACGCCTCGATGGACGCGGCCTTCGCCGAAATCGAGAAGGCGTTCGGCACGCTGGACTTCGTCGTCCACTCGGTGGCGTTCGCCAACAAGAACGAGCTGAAGGGCTCGTTCGTGGAGAACACCAGCCGCGAGGGCTTCCTGCTGGCCATGAACATCTCGGCCTTCAGCTTCGTGGACGTGGCCAAGCGCGCCTCGAAGATCATGCCCAACGGCGGTTCGCTGATCACCATGACCTATCTGGGGTCGGAGCGGACGATCCCGAACTACAACACCATGGGCGTGGCCAAGGCGGCGCTGGAAGCCTCCACCCGCTACATCGCTCGCGACCTGGGGCCCAAGGGCATCCGCGCCAACGCCATCTCGGCCGGGGCCATGCGCACCCTGGCCCTGGCCGGCATCGCCGGCGGCCGCGGCATGATCGCCCAGGGCCGGGCGTTCAGCGCCATGAAGGAAGACACCTCGATGGAGGGCGTCGCCGGCTGCGCGCTGTGGCTGGCGTCGGATCTGGGCAAGTCGACCACGGGCGAAGTCGTCCACGTCGACGCCGGCTTCCACATGATGGGCATGCCGGACGCCGAAGAGGCCTGATTTTACGGCGCGTAGGCCCGCATGAAACGTACGGCCGCCTCCCGCGCGAGGCGGCCGTACTCTTCCGGGGTCTTGTCGGCCGGCAGGCGCAGCAGCGACCGCAGCTGGCTCTGGCCCATGACCATGCCGGAGAAGAACTCCGCCGCCTGTTCGAAGTCCTCGACCTTCATGCGGCCGAGCTCGGTTTCCGTCTTCAGGAAGGCCGCCAGTTGCCGGCGCGCGGCGAGGGGGCCGGCCTCGAAGATCTCGCGGGCGACGTCGGGCAGGTCGCCCGAGCCCAGGATGATCACCCGCAGCATCGAATACTTCTTGCCGGTGATCACCGTCTCCAGCACCGAGCGGGCATAGGCCTCCAGGGCGGCGGTCGGATTGTCCACCGCGCCTGGCTCGCGCAGCGAGGCGGTGATGGCCTCGACCCGGCGCTGCATCAGCGCCCGCATCAGCTCGGCCTTGGAGCCGTAGTGGTTGTAGACCGTCTGTTTGGAGACCCCCGCCCGACGGGCGATCGCCTCCATCGGCGCGGCGAGGCCGCGCTCGCCGATCACCTCGACGGCGGCGTCGAGGATGGCCTCGGTCTTGGCGACGTCGATCTGTCCGGGAACGCGCGGCATATCAGTGGGCGTCCGAAGGGGGCGGCGGGGCGTTGGCCGCGGGGCGGGCCAACAGCGAGACGCCGGCGGCGACGAAACAGCCGAAGGCCAGCAGGGTGAAGCTGTCGCCGAACGCCATCACCGTGGCCTGCTGCTGCAGGAAGCCCGAAAAGGCCTTTCGCGCCGCGCCGTCGGGGTCGGAAACGCCCAGCTGGGCCATCCGCTGGGCCAGGCCCGCCATCATCGCGGCGGCTCCGGCGCTGCCGGTGGTCAGCTTCGACGACATGTCGTCGTAGTACAGCGCGGTCTGCTGGGTGATCGAGGTGGCCAGCAGGGCGAGGCCGATCGCCCCGCCGGTGTTGCGCGACAGGTTCACCAGGCCCGAGGCGTTCTTGACCATGTGCGGCGGCAGGGTGCTCATCGTGATCTGCTGGGTGGCGATCATGGCGATCATGACTCCAACGCCGCGGCAAGCCTGGACGCCGGCGAACTCCCAGAAACCCCAGTCCTTGGTCACCGCGTGGGCCATGTACATGCCCCAGCCGGCCAGAAGGAAGCCGATGAACATCGGCACGCGCGGATCGGTCTTGCGCACCAGGCGGCCGGCGATCGGGCCGGTGAGGAACATCGACAGGCCCGAGACGACCATCGTCGTGCCGACCTCCGACGCAGAATAGTGGCGCACGCGGCCCAGGAACTGCGGCAGTAGGAAGGTGCCGCCGAACAGGCTGGCGCCCGAGACGGCGGTCATCAGCACGCCGACCGTGAAGTTGCGGTTGGCGAAGGCGCGCAGCTCGACGATCGGGTTGCGGTAGGTCAGCTGTCGCCAGATGAACAGCGCGCCGCCGATCGCGGCCACGACGGTCAGCCACAGGATGGCGGTGTCGTCGAACCAGTCGTCCTTGGCGCCTTCCTCCAGCACGTACTGCATGCTCATCAGGAAAATCGCCATCACCGCCAGGCCGAACCAGTCGAAACCCTTGGCCAGGCTGGGATCGCCCTTGTCGAAATCGGCCCAGCGATAGACGCCGAACAGCACGATCAGGCCGGTCGGCACGTTGATGAAGAACAGCCAGCGCCAGGACAGCGCCTCGGTCAGATGGCCGCCCAGGGTCGGGCCGACGGTCGGGGCCAAGGTGACGATCAGGCCCATGATCACGCTGGCGGTGATGCGCCGCTCGGGCGGGAAGGCGGTGAAGGCCACGGCGAACACCGTCGGGATCATCGCCCCGCCGATGAAGCCCTGCAGGGCGCGGGTCAGGATCATCATGTCGATCGACGAGCTGAGGCCCGTCAGCACGCTCATGATGATGAAGCCGGTGCACGAGATCAGATAGAGGCGCTGGGTGCCCCACAGCCGCGACAGATATCCCGACAGCGGGATCATCACGACTTCCGGGATCAGATAGGCGGTCTGGATCCAGCTGATCTGGTCGGTGCTGGCCCCGACGCCGGCCTGGATCTGTGGCAGCGAGGCCGCCACGATCTGGATGTCGAGGATGGCCATGAACTGGCCGATGACCATGGCCCCGAAGCCAAGGAACAGCTTGGTCCAGTTGATCTGGGGCGTGGCGGGCGCCGAAGACGCGGGGACGACGGCGTCGGTCATGACGCGTCCGCCTCTAGCGGTCCACGCCCTGGCGGGCGACCTGCGGCATGGCCTGGCCAGCCTCGGCGAACGAGAGGCCCGAGCGGTCGCGGACATCGACCTTGATCTCGACCGACAGGCCGGGACGCAGGGCCGCGCCCAGCTGGCTGCGGTCAACCACGATCTTCACCGGCAGGCGCTGGGTGATCTTGGTGAAGTTGCCGACCGCGTTCTCCACCGGGATCAGGGCGAACTCCTGGCCGGTGGCGGGCGCGAAGCTGTCGACCTTGCCGACGATCTTCTGCTTGCCGAAAGCGTCGGCCTTGATCTCGACCGGCTGGCCCACGCGGATGCGCGAGACCTGGGTCTCCTTGAAGTTGGCGACGATATAGGCTTGGCCCAGCGGCACCACCGACATCAGGGCGATACCCGGCTGGACCAGCTGGCCCGGACGGACCGAGCGGGCGCCGACCACGCCGCCGACCGGTGCGCGGATCACGGTGCGCTCCAGGTCGAGCTTGGCCTGCTGCACGGCCGCGTGGGCGGCGGCGGCTTGGGCGATGGTCTGGGCCTTGGCCGAGCCCAACGACTGGGCGGCGCGGCGTTCGGCTTCCAGAGCGGCCTGGGCGCTGGCGACGCCGGCGGCGGTCTGGGTGGCGCCGGCGCGCTCGGTCTGGACCTTCTGTTGCGAGACCCAGCCTTGCTTGGCCAGGGCGTCGTAGCGGTCGAGGTCGGCCTTGGCGCGGCCGGCGTCGGCCTGGGCGCTGGTCACGCCGGCGGCCTTCTGGGCGATCATCGCCTGCTCGAGGCTCGACTTGTCGTCGATGGCGCGGATGGCCGCGTCGGCGGCGCCGGCGTTGGCGATCGCCTGATCGAGACGAGCCTGGAAGGTCGAGGGGTCGATCTTGGCCAGCACCTGGCCGGCCTCGACGCGCTGGTTGTCGGCCACCAGCACCTCGGCGACATAGCCGGAGACCTGCGGGCTGACCTGCACGGTGTCGGCCTGGACGAATGCGTTGTCGGTGGCCTCGTAGCGCTGCTTGTCGAGGAACCACAGGGTCCCGCCGACGATCACGCCGATCAGGACGACCCCGCCCACGACCATCGGAACCAGCTTCTTGCGACCCGCGGATTTTACGCCAGCGGTATTATCAGGCGACGCCATGACCCAGACCCTTGTCGAACGGCTTCAAGCGCGCCGGATAGTCCCCTCCGGCGCGCGCTTCAAGGGATAAATGGACGCAGTCGTCCAAAATTCAACGGCGACTGGAGAAGTTTTCGGCGAAGGTTTGGTGACGGGGCCGTTCCTCTAGACACGGCGCGACTTCCGGCGACCCTGCGCGAGGCGACGAGGGGCCTGGCTTGGAGTGCTGAAGGTCCTGGAATCGCCAATCACGATTTCCGCTTGCGCCGGAATCACGGCACAGTAAAAGCCGCTCCCCCAACGCAACCATGCGGCCCGGAGCGCGTATCTCCTCCGGCGCGTTTCCGCCGGCCCCGCTCACGGTCGCAGGAGGTTCCGATGAAGTCCCACCCCCCGATCGGCCAGTCGCCGCTCGACATGATCCGTCCGGTGCTCTGGATGGCGGCGGCCGCCTTCGCGGCCGGCTTCGGCGGCTATCTGGTGTTGGGCCTACGGGCCGTGCACGCCGGGGGCTAGACTCCGGTCGAACCGAAGCCGCCGGCGCCGCGGTCGGTCGCGTCCAGATTCTCGACCTCGACCAGCGGCCATTGCGGAGCCGCGGCGATGACGCCTTGAGCGATGCGGTCGCCCCGGCGGATCGTGAAGTCTTCTTCGCCCAGATTGATCAGCAACACGCAGACCTGGCCGCGATAGTCGCTGTCGACGGTGCCGGGCGCGTTGACCACGGTGACGCCGTTCTTGAAGGCCAGGCCCGAGCGCGGGCGCACCTGCATCTCAAAGCCATCGGGGACCGCCACCGAGAAGCCGGTCGGAGCCATGCAGCGCGACCCAGGCTTCAGTACGATCGGCTCGTGCTCGGGAACGGAAGCCCGCAGGTCGAAGCCCGCCGCCCCGGCGGTGGCGTAGGTCGGAACCGGCAGGTCGGCATTGCCTTCCCAGCGCTTGAAGCGGATGGCGAGGCCGGCGGGAATGGCGGACATGCGGGTGGTTCCTGGAGCTGGAAGACCGCCCGGCCATAGCTGATTTGCCGGGCCTCAGGCCAGGGGGCTAAGCCAGCGCCTCGGCGATCCTCTGCGCGATCTGGGCGGCGACCACGTCCTTGGCGGCGCGGTCCCAGCGCTCGGTCTTGTCCTTGGTGACTAGCAGCACGGCGTTCTCGCCGCCGCCCATCACGCCAGGTTCGGTGACGTCATTGGCGATGATCCAGTCGCAGCCCTTGCGGGCCAGCTTGGCGCGGGCGTGGTCCTCGACATGGTCGGTCTCGGCCGCGAAGCCGACGACCAGCTTGGGCCGTCGCGGTCCGGTGGCCGACAGCGTGGCCAGGATATCGGGGTTCTCGACGAAGGTCAGGGCCGGCGGGCCGCCCTTTTCCTTCTTCAGCTTGGTCCCGAACGCCTCGTCCACCCGCCAGTCGGCGACGGCGGCCACGAAGACGCCGACGTCGGCGGGCAGGGCGGCCTGGCTGGCGGCCAGCATCTGGCGAGCGGTCTCGACGTCGATGCGCTTGACGCCGACCGGGGTCGGCAGGGCGACGGGGCCGGCGATCAGGGTGACCTCTGCGCCCAGCTTGGCGAGGGCCTCGGCGATGGCGAAGCCCTGCTTGCCGCTGGAGCGGTTGGTGATCCCGCGCACCGGATCGATCGGCTCAAACGTCGGGCCGGCGGTGACCAGGGCGCGCTTGCCGACCAGCGGTCGGCCAGCGGGACCTTTAAGCATGGCGACGATCGCCGCGAAGATCTCTTCCGGCTCCGCCAGGCGGCCGGGTCCGAACTCACCGCAGGCCATGGCCCCCTCGTCAGGCCCCACGAAGCTGACGCCATCCGCCTTCAGGGTGGCGATATTGCGCTGGGTGGCCGGGTGCAGCCACATCCGCACGTTCATGGCCGGCGCCATCAACACCGGCTTGTCAGTGGCCAAGAGGGTGGTGGAGGCCAGGTCGCCGGCCAGGCCGTTCGCGGCCTTGGCGATCAGATCAGCCGTCGCCGGGGCGACCACGATCAGGTCGGCCGAGCGCGACAGCTCGATATGGCCCATCTCGGCCTCGTCGGTCAGCGAGAACAGGTCGTCATAGACCTTGTCCTCTGCCAGGGCGGCCAGGGACAGCGGCGTGACGAACTCCGCCCCGGCCTTGGTCAGGATCGGCCGCACGCCGACGCCCGCCTTGCGCAGCAGCCGGGTCAGCAGCAGCGCCTTGTAGGCCGCCACGCCGCCGCCGACGATCAGAAGAACCCGCTTCTCGCCCCAGGTCTTGTCGTCCACGTCGCGCTCCGCTTCTGGCGTGTCGTTCGCCCCAGCACATGCCCATCCGCGGAACAAAGCGCCAGCCCGAAGATAGGGACTCGACTCGTGTTCCGCTTTCGTTCAATAAACGTAAAGGTAGAGCAATGGGGCGAACACGATCATGAAGATTGCGCGACATCTCTTACGGCGGCCTCTTTTCGGGGCCGCCATGACGGTCCTGCTGGCGGCCGGACTATCGGCTTGCGACAGCGGCGCCTCGGCCGTGAAGGCGCCCAAGGCGGGCGAACGCGCCAGCGTCGAGGGGAGTCCGCCGGCGACGGACACGGGCGGTGGCGACAGCGGCCGGCGGAGCGATCCGCGCGACGCCCCGGTCAAGCTGGTGGCGGGCAAGCCCTACTGGGCGGCCAACCGGACCCGCTCGGCCGAGGAGAACGCCCAGCGCTCATTCGAGCGAAACGGCGCGACGTTCGAGGCCAAGTCGGCCGACGACTATGTGGCCAAGGTCCACGCCTTCATCAGCGATCCGCCCAAGGGCGCCGAGACGCTGAAACGATCCAACGGCGATCTGTTGATCTACGATCCCAAGGCCAATGTCTTCGCGGTGGTGTCGCGCGAAGGCGCGCCGCGCACGATGTTCAAGCCGGACGAGGGCGCGGCCTATTGGGACGAACAGAAGACCCGCGAGGCGCGCCGGGCCTCGGCGTCCAAGAAGCGCGACCGCGAGCTGGCCGAGAACGGCTAAGCTTATCTGGCCAGCAGCAGGCCAGTGACGAAGGCCGCGCCCGCCGTGGCCGCGCCGACCAGGAACCACAGCAGCGGCCATGTGTGGTCGCGCTCGAACACCACCGGGGGCGACGCCGGCGGGGCGTCGGCGAGACGGGCCAAGGCCCGGATCGCGCGTAGGGCCTCGTCGGCGAAGTCCTTGGCCTTGGCGGCGGGCGACAGTTCGCGGCCGATCCAGCGGCGCACCACCGGGTCGGCGGCGGCCCACAGGTCGTGGGTGGGGTCGATGCGGCGGGCTACGCCCTCGACCGTGACCATGGTCTTCTGCAGCAGGACCAGTTCCGGCCGCAGGGCCATGTCGAACAGGGCGGTGATCTCGAACAGCTGGGCCAGCAGGCGACCCATCGAGACGTCGCGGGCGTTGCGGCCGAACACCGGCTCGCCGACAGCGCGCAGGGCCTGGGCGAAGGCGTCGACATCCTGGTGGGCGGGGACATAGCCGGCGTCAAAATGGACCTTGGCGACCCGCGCGTAGTCGCGGTTCAGGAAGCCGTACAGGATCTCGGCCAGGTAGCGTCGCTCGCCGGGGCCGAGGCGGCCGACGATGCCGTAGTCGACGGCCACGACCGCCGACGGCGCGGCGACGAACAGGTTGCCCTCGTGCAGATCGGCGTGAAACAGGCCGTGGTCCAGGGCCTGGGCCAGGAAACCGCGCGTGACGTTCTCGGCCAGGGCCTTGCGGTCCAGGCCCGGCAGCGTCAGCGCGGCCGGGTCCGACAGCGGCACGCCCTCCGCCCAGGTCAGGGTCAAGACCCGCTTGCCGACGCCCTCCCAGCAGACCAGCGGGGCGCGCATATAGGAATCAGTCGCCATGGCCTCGCCCAACTCGGCGCAGCCGGCGGCCTCGAAGCGCAGGTCCATCTCGAGATCCAGCGACCGGATCACCACCTCGACGAACTCGGTCGGCCGCAGCCGGCGGGCGGCGGGGGCGAGCTTCTCGGCCAGGCGCGCGGCCAGGCGCAGCACGGCGCTGTCCTGGGCCACCTGGCGCTCGATGCCGGGGCGCAGCACCTTCACCGCCGCCTTGCGGCCGTCCAGCAGCACCGCCGGATGGGCCTGGGCCAGGGAGGCGGCGGCGATCGACTCGTCGATCCGCGCATAGATCGCGTCCAGCGGCTTGCCGAGGTTACGGACGATCTCGGCCTTGGCCTCGGCCAGCGGGAACGGCGCCAGTCGGTCCTTCAGATGCGAGAGATCCTCGGCGAAGGCGGTCCCGAAGATGTCGGCTCGCGTCGACAAGAACTGGCCCATCTTGATGGCGGCCGGCCCCTGCTTCTCCAGCACGCGAGCCAGGCGCTCGCCCGGCCGTCCCCGCCTCGCCGCCGAGCCGGCGAACAGGCGCAGCAGCCGCCCGGCCAGCTTGGCCGTCGGCGGCAACTGCGGCTCGACCTCGCGCGGGACCAGGGCGTCGGCCCGGACCAGGGCCCAGCCCGCGCCGGTCAGGCGCCAGAAGGCGGACAGGCTGGTCACCGGTTTAGAGCGCCCAGCCCTGGTGCAGGGCCGCCACGCCGCCCGTGAAATTGGTGAAGCTGACCCGCTTGAAGCCGGCCGTCTCCATCATGCCGGCGAAGGTCCGCTGGTCGGGGAACCGGCGGATGCTCTCGACCAGGTACTGATAGGCCTCGCGGTCTTTGGCGACCCATTCGCCGACCTGCGGAATGACCTTGAAGCTGTAGGCGTCGTAGGCCTTGGCCAGGGCTTCGGTCACCGGCCGTGAGAACTCCAGGCACAGGAAGCGGCCGCCGGGCTTCAAGACGCGACGCGCCTCGCGCAGGGCCGCGTCGATGTCGGTGACGTTGCGGATGCCGAACGAGATCACATAGGCGTTGGCGTAGTTGTCCGGCAGGGGCAGGCGTTGGGCGTCGCCGACCGTCCAGGTGATCTCGGGCTCGCCGCCGCGCTCGATGCCGGCGGCGATCATCTCGGCGTTGTAGTCGATGATGTTGATGGTCGCGTCCGGACCGCCGCGACGTTGCTGGGCGCCGCGCGCCATCTTGGCGAAGCGCCGGGCCATGTCGCCGGTGCCGCCGGCGCAGTCGATGATCACCTCGCCCGGCTGCGGGTTCAGGCGCGCGGCGACGGCGTCCTTCCACAGGCGGTGCACGCCACCGCTCATCAGGTCGTTCATGATGTCGTAGTTCTTGGCGACGCGGTCGAACACGCCGCGCACCAGGCCGGCCTTCTGAGAGGCGTCGACATCCTTGAAACCGAAGCTGGCGGAGGTGTTGCTCATGACGTCTTTCGGCCGCGCTCTCTATATGAACGTTCGCTATTAGCCCGCGTCCCCCGCCGAAGGAACACCCTTGCCCGAATTGCCCGAAGTCGAGACGGTCCGCCGGGGCCTGGAGCCGGTGCTGGCCGGCGCCCGCCTGTCGCGCGTCCGCGCCAATCGCCCCGACCTGCGCTTCCCGTTGCCCGAGGGGTTCGTCCAGCGGCTGGCGGGCGCGAAGATCCTGCGCCTGGACCGCCGAGCCAAATATATCCTGGCCCCGCTGGACCGGGGCGACACCCTGGTCATGCACCTGGGGATGACCGGTCGCTTCGAGATCGCCGCGCCCGAGGGAACGGTCCGTCCGGGGGAGTTCGCGCGCGAGGTCAAGCCCGACGACAAGCACGCCCACGTGGTCTTCGAGACCGAAGCGGGCGCGACCATCACCTATTACGACCCCCGCCGGTTCGGATTCATGGACCTGATCGCCACCGACCGGGTCGACCGCCATCCCTGGTTCGCGGCCATGGGCCCCGAGCCGCTGGGCGACGGCTTCGACGTCAAGACCTTGGAAAAGGCCTTCGCGAACCGCAAGCAAGGACCCAAGACCCTGCTGCTGGACCAGCGCACCGTGGCGGGGCTCGGCAATATATATGTGTGCGAAGCCCTGCACCGGGCCCACATCTCGCCGTTCAAGCCCTCGGGCGAGATCGCCAAGAAGCGCTTGAGTCCGCTGACCACGGCGATCAAGGAGGTCCTGGCCGAGGCCGTCGAGGTGGGCGGCTCGACCCTGAAGGACTTCGCCGCCGCCGACGGGGCCCTGGGCTATTTCCAGCACCGCTTCCGTGTCTATGACCGGGAAGGCGAGCCCTGCCCGACGCCGGGCTGCAAGGGCGTGATCGCCCGCGAGGTCCAGGCCGGACGCTCGACCTTCTTCTGTCCCGTTTGCCAGGTCTGAGTTAGGCTCTCCGTATGAGCGACCCGAACGACATCGCACCTGGTCCCGCCCAGGATCACGACGACGAAACCCCGATGCAGCGAGCCCTGCGCCTGAAGCAGGCGGCGCTCGACGCTCGGCCGAAGGCGCCGCGAGGCGGCCGCTTCCAGCGCCAGCAGGCCAGCCGCGTCGCCACCGGCAATTCCAGACCTTGGGGGCAACGCTGATGGCTGGCCTCAAGGACAAGCGCGGCTTCATCGACAAGGACCGGCTGGACCTCTCCGAGCGCCAGGCCGTCGAATACTGGATGAAGCGCTGGGGCGTGACCCGCGACCAGATCACCGCCGCCCACCGGAAGGTCGGCCGGATGACCAAGGACATCGCCGCCGAACTCGGCAAGAAGCGCTGAGGCCGGATCGCCGATAGCCCGAGGGCTCCCCAACGGCGCGCGCCTCTCTATAAAGGCGACGCTGAAGCAGGAGACCCGCCGATGGCCGACTACCAGACCCTGATCGTCGAGGCGCCCGAGGCCGCGCCCGGCGTGACCCTGATCCGCCTGAACCGGCCTGAGGCGCTGAACGCCCTCAATACCCAATTGCTCGGCGAGCTGGCCCAGGTCCTGGCGGCGGCGGAAGCCGACGATGGCGTCGGGTGCATCGTGCTGACGGGCTCGGCCAAGGCCTTCGCCGCCGGCGCCGACATCAAGGAGATGTCGGACAAGACCTACGCCCAGATGTTCAAGGCCGACTTCTTCACCGCCGGCGCGCGGGCGATCGAGCAATGCCGCAAGCCGATCATCGCCGCCGTCTCCGGCTACGCCTTGGGCGGCGGCTGCGAGCTGGCCATGATGTGCGACTTCATCCTGGCCGCCGACACGGCCAAGTTCGGCCAGCCGGAGATCAATCTGGGCGTCGCCCCCGGCATCGGCGGCACTCAGCGCCTGACCCGCTTCGTCGGCAAGTCCAAGGCCATGGACATGATCCTGACGGGCCGGATGATGGACGCCGCCGAGGCCGAGCGTTCAGGCCTGGTGTCGCGGATCTTCCCGGCCGACGCCCTGATCGACGAGGCCTTGGCTGTCGCCGCCAAGATCGCCGGCCAGTCGCCGCTGGCGGTGGCGATGAACAAGGAGCTGGTCGAGGCCGCCTACGAGACGACCCTGACGACCGGGATCGCCCTGGAGCGCCGGCTGTTCCATTCGCTGTTCGCGTTCGACGACCAGAAGGAAGGCATGTCGGCCTTCGTCGAGAAGCGGAAGCCGGCGTTCAAGGGGACGTGATCCGCCGCTAATCGATTGCGTCACGATGGTCCGCGGGATTTCGCCTGTGGACCGTTGACCACGGCCAGCGCTTCCCGTATATCCGCGCGCTCGATTTCCTCTGCTTCGCGGCTGCCCGCGCGGCTGTCCGCATTGAAGGTCCGACCTATGGCCAATAATCCCGGCGCCAAGAAAGCGATCCGCAAGATCGCTCGCCGCACCGAAGTGAACACCGCTCGTCGCTCGCGCGTGCGCACCTTCCTGCGCAAGTTCGAAGACGCGATCGCCAAGGGTGACGTCGCCGTCGCCAAGGCCGCTTTCGTCGAGGCTCAATCGGAGCTGATGCGCGCGGTTTCCAAGGGCGTCGTTCACCCGAACACGGGCTCGCGCAAGGTCTCGCGCCTGGCCGCTCGCCTGAAGAAGCTGGATAAGGCCGCGGCCTAGTCCAGAATTCGGACGAACGGCGTTCGTCTAGGGAATTCAAGTATTTACAGAAGCCGGTCAGGTTCGCCTGGCCGGCTTTTGCTTTGAATCCAACGTTCTGTTCCTCACGTTGCAATCTGTGATCTGAGGGGTTGGCTTCACTATTCCCTTGCCAGGCGAGGGGGTCTCGCGAGTCAACAGAAATATCCGCGATCGGACGCAAGTTTTCCGTTTGACCGGCGGGGTCCGCTGGCTAGTTTAAGCGTCTCAGCGCTTCTCCAGTCTTGAACGAAACAAGGCGGCGGCGGACCCATTGCGGTCGCCGGGTAAGAACCTGTGTGTGCTGAGAAGACGGCCGTACGCCATGGGGGGTGGGCGGCTGATTGGTTGCGGCGGTTGTTTTGTACGAGGCGGTGGACGAATGACGATGAAGGGCGGGGTGGCCAGCCAGGACTTCTCGGCGGCGATTTCGACGGCGGCTTGCGAGCCGGCCGCGATCGTGTGGTCGAAGGTGTGCGTGGCGTTGAAACGCGAGTTGGGCGACGCGGCCTTTGGGTCGTGGATCGCACCGGCGATGCTGCGTGAGGCCGCGACCGGCGACGTCGTGCTGGTGACGCCGACGGGCATCGCCCGTGACTGGGTCCGCCGCAGCGCCTGGCGCCGTATCGGCGAGCTGTGGTCGGCCAACGATCCGACCGGCCGTCGCATCGACCTGAAGTCGCGCCTGGAGTTCGAGGCCGCGCAGGTCGGTTCCGGCGTCGCCTATGTCGACGCCCCCAAGGCCGCCGCCGAGCCGATCGAGATCGTCCTGCCCGTATCCAGCGACGCGCCGGCGCCGAGCGCCAAGTCGCCGCGCACCCAGGGCCTGCAGGAACGCTTCACCTTCGAGACCTTCGTCCCGGGTCCCGCCAACGAATTCGCCCATGCCGTGGCGCGCCGGATCGCCAACTGGGCCGACGGCCACTTCAATCCCGTGCTGTTCCACGGCCCCTACGGCTTCGGCAAAACCCACCTGCTGAACGCCCTGGCGTGGGAAGCCATGCGCAACGCGCCGGAAAAGCGCGTGGTCTATCTGACCGCCGAGCGCTTCCTGTCGACCTTCGTGCGCGCCCTGATGGATCGCCAGACGGCGGCCTTCAAGGAAGAGCTGCGCGCCGCCGATCTGCTGATCATCGACGACGTCCACTTCATCGCCGGCAAGCAGTCGACCCAGGAAGAGCTGTTCCACACGCTCACCGCTCTGGTCGAGGAAGGCCGCCGGGTCGTGTTCTCGTCGGACCGTCCGCCGTCGGCCATGACCGAGATGGACGCCCACCTGCGCTCGCACCTGTCGGCGGGCCTGGTCTGCGGCCTGGAACCGGCCGACCGCTCGCTGCGCCTGGGCATCCTGGAGCGCAAAATCCAGACCCTGTCGGCCGCCCACGGCTTCGAGCCGACCATGCGTCCGGACGTGCTGCAGTTCCTGGCCGACCGCTTCACCGACAGCGTCCGCGAGCTGGAAGGCGCGCTGAACACCCTGTCGGCCCGCGCCGGCGAAGGCCTGTCGCGCATGACCCTCGATGAGGTCCAGGCGATCCTGCGGCCGCACCTGCGGTCGGGCGAGAAGCGCATCACCATCGACGACATCCAGAAGGCCACGTCCGAGCACTACGGCATGAAGCAGGCCGACCTACTCAGCGAGCGCCGCAACCGCGCCGTGGCTCGTCCGCGCCAGGCCGCCATGTGGCTGGCCAAGCAATTGACCACCCGATCGCTGCCGGACATCGGCCGCCGCTTCGGGGGCCGCGACCACACCACCGTCCTGCACGCCGTGCGCCGGATCGAGGCCCTGCGCGCCGAGGACAGCGCCCTGAACCACGACCTGGAAGTCATCACGCGCAAGCTGCGCGGCTAGCTTGGGCGAGGCCGGGACACCGGTTTCCTAGGTTGAATTGGAAGGGGGCTGCTCGAAAGGGCGGCCCTTTTTCATATGTCTCAAATCCATGTCATCCCGGCCGTAGCGCGTTAGCGCGGAGAGCCGGGACCCAGGGCAACCGCACGGGGCTTGGCCCTTGGGTTCCCGGGTCGGCTACGCCGCCCTGATGACAAGTGTAGGGCGCCGAAATTCAAGCCGGCCGCGCTCGCCGCAGCGTCAGATTGATCCGCCCTCCGCCTGGAACCAGCCCCGACGACCCGGCCAGGATCCGGTCCACGCCATGGAAAGCCAGCCGCGCGGGTCCCGAGAGCCGGCACACGTCCCCCGAGCTCAGTTTCAAGCTCCGCGTCGGGTCCTTGCGGCCAGTCCCGCCGATCCGGAACATCGCCGTGTCGCCCAGCGAGATCGACAGCACCGGAAAGGCCGGGTCGGCCTCGTCGCGGTCCTGGTGCAGGCCCATGCGCGCGTCGCCGCGATAGAGGTTGATCAGGCACGAGTCCGGCGGTGTCTCCGGATCGCCGAGCTTGGCCCACAGGTCCAGCAGCGCGGGCGGCATCGCCGGCCAGGCCGCGCCCGTGCCCGGATGGCGATCGGCGTAGCGGTAGCCGGTTGGATCGCTGGTCCAGCCCAAAGGGCCGAAAGCGGTCATGGCCACGCTCATCGCCTTGCCATAGGCCGTGCCGTAGTGGGCGAAGGGCGCGGCGTCGGCGGCGGCCATGACGGCGTCGACCAAAGCCGTCTGGGCTGCGGGGTCCAGAAACCCAGGCCAGAGGTCGAAACCGGGAACAACGGTCAGTGATTGAAACATTGCTGAAATTTAACGCGCGGCATAGGGACGAAAGGTGTTGGTTTGCGCCGCCGGCTGAGGGGGCCGGACAATTTTTCCATATTAGGACCGAACATGCGTCGTCTTATGTCCTCCGCGGCCATGGCCGTGATTTTGTTGGCCGCCGGGAGCGTTTCCGCCGCCCCGGCCGCCAAGGCCAAGTCGAAGCCGGCGACCACCGCTTCGATGGGCTCCAAGGGCGCGACCTTCGCGACCGTGACGAGCCAGCTGCCGCGCAATGTCCGGCCTTCGCACTATGATCTGGCGTTCACGCCCGACGCCGACAAGCTGACCTTCACCGCCAAGGTCAAGATCGCCATCGAGGTGATCGAGCCGACCGCCACCGTGACCTTGCAGGCCGCGGACCTGACCTTCGCCAAGGCGGAGATCGCGGGTGTCGGTGCGGCGAAGATCAAGGTGGACGAAGACGCCCAGACCGCCGCCTTCACGTTCGCCAAGCCGCTGGCCAAGGGCAAGTACGTCCTGTCGATCGATTATGCGGGCAAGATCTACAAGCAGGCGGCCGGCCTGTTCGCCCTCGACTACGAGACCGAGGCCGGCAAGAAGCGGGCGATCTACACCCAGTTCGAGAACTCCGACGCCCGCCGCTTCATCCCCTCGTGGGACGAGCCGTTCTACAAGGCCACCTACAGCGTCGAGGCGACGATCCCGACCGGCCAGATGGCGCTGGGCAACATGCCGATCGCCTCGTCCAAGGATCTCGGCGGCGGCAAGACCGTGGTCAGGTTCGCGACCTCGCCGAAGATGTCGACCTATCTGCTGTTCTTCGGCCTGGGCGAGTTCGATCGCGCCTCGGTCAAGGCGGCGGGCGCCGACGTCGGCGTGGTGACCAAGAAGGGCGACATCCCCAAGGCGCAGTTCGCCCTGAAGGCGGCCGCCGACATCCTGCCCTGGTACAACGACTATTTCGGCACGCCCTATCCGCTGCCGGTGCTGGACAACATCGCCGCCCCGGGCCGCAGCCAGTTTTTCAGCGCCATGGAGAACTGGGGCGCGATCTTCTACTTCGAATACGCCCTGCTGCTGGACCCGAAGATCTCGACCGAGACCGACAAGCAGAACGTCTTCACCACTGTGGCTCACGAGATGGCCCACCAGTGGTTCGGCGACCTGGTCACCATGGCCTGGTGGGACGACCTGTGGCTGAACGAGGGCTTCGCCTCGTGGATGGAAGGCCGGGCGACCGAGCATTTCCACCCCGAGTGGAACGCGGCCCTGACCGCCGTCGGCGGGCGTGAATACGCCATGGGCCTGGACGCGCTGGCGACCACCCACCCGGTGGTCCAGCACGTCGAGACCGTCGAGCAGGCCAGTCAGGCCTTCGACGGCATCACCTACCAGAAGGGCGAGGCCGTGATCCGCATGCTGGAAAGCTATGTGGGCCACGACGCCTGGCGCGACGGCGTGCGCGCCTACATGAAGGCGCACAACCACGGCAACACGGTCAGCGACGACCTGTGGAAAGCGGTCGAGGCGGCCGCCAAGAAGCCGATCACCGCCATCGCCCACGACTTCACCCTGCAGCCGGGCGTGCCGCTGATCACCGTCGACAGCGCGACCTGCGCGGCCGGCAAGACCACCCTGGCCCTGACCCAGGGCGAGTTCAGCAAGGACCTGCCCGACAAGAAGCCGCTGACCTGGCGCGTTCCCGTCACGGTCAAGGCCCTGGGCGGCGGCGAGGCCAAGACCCTGGTCACGGGCGGCAAGGGCTCGGTCACGGTCGCGGGCTGCGGCCCGATCGTCGTCAACGCCGGCCAGAGCGGCTACTACCGCGTCCTGTACGGTCCCGAGCGTTTCACCGGCATCGTCCAGAACTTCGCCAAGCTGCCGTCGATCGATCAGTTGGGCGTGATGTCCGACGTCTGGTCGATGGGCCTGGCCGGTTACCAGCCGGCCACCGACTTCCTGGAGCTGGCCAAGGCCACGCCGGCCGACACCGACCCGCAGGTGCTGTCCAAGGTCGCCGCCACGTTCTCGGCCATCGACGGCTACTACGAAGGCCAGGCCGCCGAGCGCGCCGCGTTCCGCAAGCTGGCCATCGCCCAGCTGAAGCCGCTGCTGGCCAAGGTGGGCTGGACCGCCAAGGCCGGCGAGCCCGATAATGTCGCCATCCTGCGCGCCGACCTGATCGGAACGCTGGGCGGCCTGGGCGACGCCGAGGTGGTGGCCGAGGCCACGCGTCGCTTCGCCGCCGACAAGACCGATCCCAGCGCCATTCCGGGCCCGTTGCGCAAGACCATCCTGGGCGTCGTGGCCAAGCACGCCGACGCCGCGACCTGGGATACGATCCACGCCCAAGCCCAGGCCGAGAAGACGCCGCTGATCCGCAACCAGCTGTACACGCTGCTGGCGTCGGCCGAGGACGAGGGCCTGGCCAAGAAGGCCTTGGCGCTGGCCCTGACGACCGAGCCGGGCGAGACCCTGTCCAGCACCATGATCTCGAAGGTCGCCCAGAACCATCCGGACATGACCTTCGACTGGGCCGTGGCCAACAAGGACGCGGTCAACAACAAGGTCGACTCCAGCTCGCGCACCAAGTTCATCCCCGGCCTGGGGGCCGCCTCGTCGGACCCGGCCACGGCCGACAAGATCATGGCCTATGCCGCGGCCAACCTGGCCGAGGGTTCGCGCAAGGAAGCCGACAAGGCCGCCGCGGCGGTGGTGAACCGCGCCAAGATCCGCCAGCTGCGCCTGCCGGCGATCACCGCCTGGGTCGCCAAAGCCGGCTAAATCTCGGATAACACGATATCTTTTTAGGCCGCGCTCGAAAGGGTGCGGCCTTTTTTCTGGGTCGGGCTATGAGATTCCCCCTTGTCGCATGGGGTTATGGGCTTGCGCGCTGACCACCATCCCCCATATCCGCTGCGAAGCGGGGTTGACGGGTTCGTCAACTTCGAACAACGCATTTCGCCCGCTCGACTTTTGTCGGCGAGCAGAGTGTGGAAACCAACAGTAGAGCGTGCGAACCCACCGGGGACGGAACGAGAAAAACCGGGGCGCTTCCGAGAAGGCCCTCGTCACCGCCGTCCGCCTAAAAGGAGCGAACAGGTACTAGAATGAGCAAGATTATCGGCATCGACCTTGGCACCACGAACTCGTGCGTCGCCATCATGGACGGCAAGAACCCGAAGGTGATCGAGAACGCCGAGGGCGCTCGCACCACCCCGTCGGTCGTCGCCTTCCAAGAAGACGGCGAGCGCCTGATCGGTCAGCCGGCGAAGCGCCAGGCCGTGACCAACCCGACCAACACGCTGTTCGCGATCAAGCGCCTGATTGGCCGCACCGCCAGCGATCCCGTGGTCGAGAAGGACAAGGGCATGGTGCCCTACGAGATCGTCAAGGGCCCGACCGGCGACGCCTGGGTCCGGGCGCACGGCAAGGACTACAGCCCGCAGGAAGTCTCGGCCTTCATCCTGCAGAAGATGAAGGAAGCCGCGGAGGCTCACCTGGGCGAACCGGTGACCAAGGCGGTCATCACGGTTCCGGCCTATTTCAACGACGCCCAGCGTCAGGCCACCAAGGACGCCGGCAAGATCGCCGGCCTGGAAGTCCTGCGCATCATCAACGAGCCGACCGCCGCGGCCCTGGCCTACGGCCTGGACAAGGACAACAACAAGAAGATCGCCGTCTACGACCTGGGCGGCGGCACCTTCGACGTGTCGATCCTGGAAATCGGCGACGGCGTCTTCGAGGTTAAGTCGACGAACGGCGACACCTTCCTGGGCGGCGAGGACTTCGACCTTCGGATCGTCGACTACCTGGCCGACGAGTTCAAGAAGGAGCAGGGCGTCGACCTGCGCAAGGACAAGCTGGCCCTGCAGCGCCTTCGTGAAGAGGCCGAAAAGGCCAAGAAGGAACTGTCCAGCACCGCTCAATACGAAGTGAACCTGCCGTTCATCAGCATGAACGCCTCGGGTCCGCTGCACCTGAACATCAAGCTGTCGCGCGCCAAGCTGGAAGCCCTGGTCGATGACCTGATCTCCCGCACCATCGGTCCGTGCGAACAGGCCCTCAAGGACGCCGGCCTGAAGAAGAGCGACATCGACGAAGTGATCCTGGTCGGCGGCATGAGCCGCATGCCCAAGGTCCAGCAGGCGGTGCAGGACTTCTTCGGTCGCGAACCGCACAAGGGTGTGAACCCCGACGAAGTCGTGGCGCTGGGCGCGGCCGTCCAGGCCGGCGTGCTGCAAGGCGACGTCAAGGACGTGCTGCTGCTGGACGTGACCCCGCTGACCCTGGGCATCGAGACCCTGGGCGGTGTGTTCACCCCGCTGATCGAACGCAACACCACGATCCCGACCAAGCGCTCGCAGACCTTCTCGACCGCCGACGACAACCAGTCGGCCGTGACGATCCGCGTGTTCCAGGGCGAACGCCCGATGGCGCAGGACAACAAGATGCTGGGCCAGTTCGACCTGGTCGGCATCCCGCCGGCGCCGCGCGGCGTGCCGCAGGTCGAGGTCACCTTCGACATCGACGCCAACGGCATCGTCCAGGTCCACGCCAAGGACAAGGCGACCAACAAGGAGCACTCGATCCGCATCCAGGCCAACGGCGGCCTCTCGGACAGCGATATCGAGCGGATGGTCAAGGAAGCCGAAGCCAACAAGGCGTCGGACGAGAAGAAGAAACAGCTGGTCGAGGCCAAGAATCAGGGCGAGGCGATCCTGCACTCGACCGAGAAGGCTTTGGCCGAGCACGGCGACAAGGTCGGCGCGCCTGAAAAAACCGCGATCGAGACCGGGATCACCGAGCTGAAGGCCGCTCTGGAAGGCGAGGACGTCGAGGCCATCCAGGCCAAGACCCAGGCGCTGATCCAGGCCTCGATGAAGCTGGGCGAGGCTATGTACGCCGCCCAGCAAGGTTCGGCCGATGGCGCTGACGACGCCGAAGCCGCGGACGACGGCGTCGTGGACGCCGAGTTCGAGGAAGTCGACGACAACAAGCCGGCGGCCTAAGACCGCCATGCGCGCGCCGGGGAACATTCTCCAGAAGTCTGTTCCCCGGCCGCGACGTCTTGTCTCGCCGCCCGAGGACGCCTTGCGCCGGGCCGCGTGCTATCCCACCTCTTCCCGTATCAACGCCACTTTCGTGGGCCTTTTGGGCGCCAGACGCTGACAATGCGCGACTATTACGAAATTCTCGGCGTGACCCGGACCATCGACGATGCTGGTCTGAAGTCCGCGTTCCGCAAACTGGCGATGGAACACCACCCCGACCGCAACGGCGGCTGCGAGAACGCGACCGGTCGGTTCAAGGAAATCAACGAGGCCTATTCGGTCCTCTCCGATCCGCAGAAGCGCGCGGCCTATGACCGCTTCGGCCATGCCGGCGTCAACGGCCAGCAAGGCGGACCGGGCGGCTTCGGCGGCCAGGGCTTCGACGCCAGCGACATCTTCAACGACGTCTTCGGGGACGTGTTCGGCGAAATGTTCGGCGGCCGTCGCCAGTCGAACGGTCCCCAGCGCGGTCAGGACCTGCGCTACGACCTGGAGATCAGCCTCGAGCAGGCCTATGCGGGCGCCGAGGTCGAGATCAAGGTGCCGGCCGCCATGACTTGCGAGGTCTGCGAGGGCTCTGGCGCCAAGCCCGGCACCAATCCCACCGTCTGCGGCACCTGCGGCGGCGCCGGCCGGGTCCGCGCCACCCAAGGCTTCTTCGCGGTCGAGCGCGGCTGCCCGCGCTGTGGCGGTTCGGGCCGCCTGGTGCTGGATCCCTGCCAGAACTGCAACGGCCATGGCCAGGTGCGCCGCGAGCGCATCCTGTCGGTCCGCATCCCGGCCGGCGTCGACGACGGCGCCCGGATCCGCCTGGCGGGCGAGGGCGACGCGGGCGCGCGCGGTGGTCCGCGCGGCGACCTCTACATCTTCCTGTCGGTGACCCCGCACGAGCTGTTCGAGCGCGACGGCCTTGATCTGCTCTGCACCGTGCCGGTGCCGATGACCACGGCGGCCCTGGGCGGCGAGATCGAGGCCCCCTGCCTGCTGGGCGGCGAGAACTGCGACGGCAATTGCAAGATCAGCGTCGCGGTGCCGGAAGGCGCCCAGACCGGCAAGACCGTCCGCCTCAAGGGCAAGGGCATGCCGTCCCTGCGCAGCCGCCAGCGCGGCGACCTGGTGGTCGAGCTGTTCGTCGAAACCCCGACCCACCTGTCCGTGCGCCAGAAGGAACTGATGCGCGAACTGGCCGGCCTGTGCGGCGAAAAGCAGAACCCCAAGTCGGCCAACTTCGTCGGCAAGGCCAAGCGCTTCTGGGAAGAGGTCACGGGGAATTAACCTTTCCCGTCGACGCCCCCATATTCGGGGCTTTCATCCCCCGATTTCCTTAACGCCGCCCCTTAACGGGAGTCGCGACGCTCTGTAGTTTCGGGCGTCATGAACGCCCACGCCACGCCTACGCCCGCCCACCTGCTCGACCCCACTGGCGCGACGCCGGTGATGCAGCAGTTCTTCGAGATGAAGGCGCGGCAGCCCGATGCGTTGATCTTCTTCCGCATGGGCGACTTCTACGAGCTGTTCTTCGACGACGCCTACCGGGCCGCCGCGGCGCTGGGTATCAGCCAGACGTTTCGGGGCACGCACAACGGCCAGCCGATCCCGATGGCGGGCGTGCCGCAGCACGCGGCCGAGGCCTATCTGTCCAAGCTGATCCGCCTGGGCTTTAAGGTCGCCGTCTGCGAGCAGATGGAAGATCCGGCCGAGGCCAAGAAGCGCGGCTCCAAGTCGGTGGTCCGTCGCGACATCGTCCGCGTGGTGACGCCCGGCACCCTGACCGAGGACGGCCTGCTGGACGCCCGCGGCGCCAACCGCCTGGCGGCCGTGGCCATGCGCGCGGGCCAGGCGGCGGTGGCCTCGGTCGAACTGTCGACCGGCGAGGTCGAGGTCTTCGCCGTGGCCAAGGAAGCCGTGGCCCCTATCCTGGCGGCCCTGGCCCCATCCGAGACCCTGGTCTCGGATCGCCTGCTGTCGGATGACGCCCTGTCCCAGACCCTGAAGATCTGCGGCGGCCTGGTGCAGCCGATGCCCTCGGCCCTGTCGGAGCCGCAGGCCTCGGAGGCGCGGGTCAAGCGCCTGTACGGCGTCGACACCCTGGACGGCTTTGGCGGCTTGTCGCCGGCCGAGATCGGGGCCCTGGGCCTGATCGCCGCCCACCTGGAAATGACCCAGGCCGGCAGGCTGCCCGCCCTGCGCGCGCCGCGCCGCGCCGCTGATGCGGATGTGATGGCCATCGACCCGGCCACGCGCGGCAGCCTGGAGATCGACCGCACCCAGACCGGCGACCGCAACGGCTCGCTGCTGGCCTGCATCGACCGAACGGTGACGGCGGGCGGGGCTCGGATGCTGGCCTCACGCCTGGCCCGGCCGCTGCTGGACGTCGCCGCCATCGACCAGCGCCTGGACGCGGTCGAGTGGTTCGTCGAGCACCGCCCGCTGCGCCAGCGCCTGCGCGAGGTGCTGAAAGGCTCCGGCGACATGGCCCGCGCCCTGTCGCGCCTGGCCCTGGGCCGGGGCGGCCCGCGCGATCTCGGCTGCCTGCGCGACACCCTGAAGTGTGGCGAGCGTCTGGCCGGCATGGCAGGTGGTTCGCCCGACCCGCTGTCGCCGCCGCCGTACGAGTTGGAACACGCCTTCAAGGCCCTGACCCCGTCGCTGCACGAGGGGCTCTCCCAGTTCCTCAACACGCTGGAGCACGGTCTGGGCCCCGACCTGCCGGCCCTGGCCCGCGACGGCGGCTTCGTCGCTCCGGGCGTTCGGCCAGAGCTGGACCAGGCCCGCGGCCTGCGCGACGACAGCCGCAAGGTCATCGCCGCCCTGGAATCCCAGCTGGCCCTGGAAAGCGGCGTGCCGCTGAAGATCCGCCACAACGGCGTGCTCGGCTATTTCGTCGAGGCCACGGCCGGCAAGGCCGACCCGCTGTTTCAGCCGCCGCTGAACGCCACCTTCATCCACCGCCAGACCCTGGCCAACCAGGTGCGCTTCACCACGGTGGAGCTGGCCGACCTGGACGCCCGCATCGCCCAGGCCGCCGAACGGGCCCTGGCCATGGAGGTCGCCGCGTTCGAGGACTGGCGCGAGCAGGCAAGGGGCCTGGCCGACGCCATCCAGATCGCCGCCGAGGCCCTGGCCCGCCTGGACGTCGCCTCCGCCCTGGCCGAATGGGCCGAGGACGCCGACGCGGTGCGGCCGATCGTCGACAAGTCCTACGCCTTCGACGCCAAGGGCGCCCGCCACCCCGTGGTCGAGGCCGCCGTCAAGCGGGCCGGCGACCCCTACACCCCCAACGACTGCTGCCTGGACGCCTCGGGCGAGGGCGGGCCGCGCCTGTCGATCGTCACCGGCCCGAACATGGCCGGTAAGTCGACCTTCCTGCGCCAGAACGCCCTGCTGGCGATCCTGGCCCAGTCGGGCTGCTACGTGCCGGCCGCCCATTTCCGCCTGGGCGTGGTCGATCGCCTGTTCAGCCGCGTCGGGGCTGGCGACGACCTGGCCCGTGGCCGCTCGACCTTCATGATGGAAATGGTCGAGACCGCCGCCATCCTCACCCAGGCCGGCCCGCGCAGCCTGGTGATCCTGGACGAGATCGGCCGGGGCACGGCCACCTATGACGGCCTGGCCATCGCCTGGGCCTGCGCCGAGGCCTTGCACGACACCAACCGCTGCCGCGCCCTGTTCGCCACCCACTATCACGAGCTGGCGACCCTGGAGGAGCGGATGAGCTTCGTCTCCAACCTCAGCCTGCGGGCCAAGGAGTGGAACGGCGATCTGGTCTTCCTGCACGAGGCCGCGCCGGGTCCGGCCGACCGCTCGTACGGCGTCCAGGTGGCCAAGCTGGCCGGGGTGCCCGGTCCGGTGGTCGCCCGCGCCCGCGAGGTGCTGGACCGCCTGGAGAGCAAGGATCAGTCGCCGGCCAAGCTGGACGACCTGCCGCTGTTCGCCGTCAGCCAGGCTCAGGCGGCCGTCGCGGCGCCCGCCAAAGCGACGCCGAGCGTCGTCGAGGACTCGCTGGCCGACCTCGATGTTGACGGCATGAGCCCCCGCGAGGCCTTGGAGGCCCTCTATCGTCTTAAGGGTCTGCTCAAGACCTAGGGCCTTTAGTGGGAGCGCGACGGTCGGCCGAACCGATTCCCCGTTTGGACGCCACGCTCAGGTACGCCATATCTCCATCATGCCCCGTCGCCTTCGCCCCACCCGCCTGGAACACGTCGTCGACGGTCACGTCCTGCGGGCCCGCCTGTCCGCCGCCGCACTCGATTCGATCGGCAACGAGGCCGAGCAGCGCTCGCGCGCCATCGAGATCCTCAAGCAGGCGCTGTTTCGCGGCCGGATGATCGCCAAGGAACGGCTGGAGAACGGGGCCAGCGGCGTCGAGACGGCGCGGCTGCTGTCGGGCGTCACCGACGAGGTGATCACCGCCCTCTACGACTTCACCACGGTCCACGTGTTCCGGGCCCGCAATCCGACCGAGGGCGAGCGCCTGTGCCTGCTGGCCGTCGGCGGCTATGGCCGGGCGACCCTGGCCCCGTTCAGCGACATCGATCTGCTGTTCCTGCGGCCCTACAAGCAGACGCCGCACGCCGAGAGCGTGATCGAGTTCATGCTCTATGCGCTGTGGGACCTGGGCTTCAAGGTCGGCCACGCCTCGCGGACGATCGAGGAGTGCGTGCGGCTGTCGAAGGAAGACTTCACGATCCGCACCTCGATCCTGGAGGGCCGCCGCCTGACCGGCGACGAGCGCCTGGCCGCCGACCTGAAGAAGCGCTTCCGCGACGACGTGATGAAGGGCACCGGCGCCCAGTTCGTCGCCGCCAAGCTGAAGGAGCGCGACGACCGCCAGGCCCGGGCTGGCGCCAGCCGCTACATGGTCGAGCCCAACGTCAAGGAAGGGAAGGGCGGCCTGCGCGACCTCCACACCCTGATGTGGATCGCCGAATATCTGCACCCGGTCGACCGGCCGGAGGACGTCTTCAAGATGGAGGTGTTCTCGAGCCGCGAGACCAAGGCCTTCATCCGCGCCTTCGACTTCCTGCACGCCGTGCGGGCCCACCTGCATTTCACGACCGGCCGGCCCGAAGAGCGCCTGACCTTCGACCTGCAACCCGAAATCGCCCGACGCATGGGCTATGGCGACCGCGGCGACGCGCCGGCGGTCGAGCGGTTCATGCGCCGGTACTTCCTGATCGCCAAGGAGGTCGGGGCCCTGACCCGCGCCTTCTCGGCCAAGCTGGAAGCCGAGCACTTCAAGAACGAGCCCAAGGGCATTTCGCGCTTCCTGCCGGGCGGGCGACCCAAGCGCAAGGCGCTGGACGTCGAGGGCTTCTACGAGGACGGCGGCCGCCTGAACATCGAAGGCCAGGAGATCTTCGAGGCCGATCCGGTCAATCTGATCCGCCTGTTCAAGATCGCCGACGAGCGCGACCTCGACCTGCATCCGGACGCCTTCACGGAGGTGACTCGCAGCCTGCAGCTGATCACCTCGCGCGTGCGCCGCGATCCCGACGCCTGCCGGGCCTTCTTGGACCTACTAGCGCGGGGCAAGCGCAGCTATCGCACCCTGACCCTGATGAACGACGCCGGGGTGCTGGGCCGCTTCGTGCCGGAGTTCGGCCGGATCGTCGCCCAGATGCAGTTCAACATGTACCACTCGTACACGGTGGACGAGCACACGCTGCGCGCGGTGGGCGTGATCGGCGACATCGCCGCCGGCCGCATGGTCGACGACCATCCGCTGGCCGTGTCGATCATGCCGCTGATCGAGGACCGCGAGGCCCTGTTCCTGGCCATGCTGCTGCACGACACCGGCAAGGGCGGAGTCGGCGGCCAGGAGAAGGCCGGGGCCCGCTCGGCCCGCAGCGCCTGCGAGCGGCTGGGCGTCGACCGCACCAAGGTCGAGCTGGTCGCTTGGCTGGTCGAGAACCACCTGGTCATGAGCGATTTCGCCCAGAAGCGCGACGTCTCCGACCCGGGGACGGTGGCCGCCTTCGCGCGCATCGTCGAGAACCCCGAGCGCCTGCGCCTGCTGCTGGTCATCACCGTCGCCGACATCCGCGCTGTGGGTCCGGGCGTCTGGAACGGCTGGAAGGGTCAGCTGCTGCGCGAGCTCTACAACGCGACCGAGGCGGTATTCCGGGGCGGGCGCGGCAGCGACGCCGCCGCCAATGTCCTGCGCCACCAGGAGAACGTCGCCGAGAACGCTCGCGCCGTCCTGCTGGAGACCGATCCGGCCGCCATGGGCTGGGTCGCGGCGATGGAGAACGCCTATTTCAGCGCCTTCCCGCAGGAGGACCTGCTCGAGCACGCCGTCCTGGCGCGCCGGGCGGCGATCCAGGGCGGGGCCGCGGCCGAGGGGCGGGTGCGTCCCGGCCAGAACGCCGCCGAGATCGTCGTGGCGGCCAAGGACCGGCGCGGCCTGTTCGCCGATCTGGCCCTGACCATCTCGTCGCTAGGCGGCAATGTCGTCGGCGCGCGGGTCTTCACGTCGCGCCAAGGCCAGGCCCTGGACGTCTTCTATGTGCAGGACGTGACCGGCGCGCCGCTGGGCTGCGAGAACCCCCGGGCTCTGCGCCGCCTGGCCGACGCTCTCGAGGCCGCCGGCAAGGGCGACGCCCTGACGATGGAGCCGCGCCGAGGCGCCGAGCAGTCGCGCGCCGCCGCCTTCGCCATCGCGCCGTCCGTCACCGTCGACAACGAGGCCTCCAATGACGCCACCGTGGTCGAGGCCTCGGGCCGCGACCGGCCGGGCCTGCTGCACGCCTTGGCCAAGACCCTGGCCGAGAGCGGCCTGTCGATCCAGTCAGCGCATATCGACGGCTACGGCGAGCGGGCGGTCGACGCCTTCTATGTCCAGACGGCCGAAGGCGGGAAGATCACCGACACGCGCAAGGTCAACGCCTTGAAGGCCGACCTGCTGGCGGCCCTGGAGCAGAACGAGGCCACGGCTCCGGCCGCGCGAGCGGGTCTGCGTCGGGCTCGAGCCAGCGTGGCGCGTTAGAAGCCGTTTCACGGTCCTTGGGGGAAAAGACATGCGGCCGCCGATCAAACGTCTGGGCGATCTCAAGCCGGCGTCCGCCGCCGCCGACACCTATGCGCGCCCCACGCCGAAGATGGCCCGGCGCAAGACGGCCAAGGTGCTGACGGATGAAGAGCGCGCGGCCTTTCTCGCGTCTCGACCGGATCTGACTCCGAAGCGATAGCGTTCCGGACGCCTCAGCGCCGCAGGGCCCCACTCGTCTTCGAGCTGTGGGATTGAAAATGCGGCTTGTACGATAAATGCGCCCCGGTTAAATAAAGCATATTAAATAAAACAGGCCGGTGAGCCCGCCTACCGACGCAAAGTCGGAGACGGCTCGCACGGCGAGACCGTCGGCCGACTTGGCCCCGGTCAAAAACGGGGATGGAAACGTGAAGGCTCTCAACAGGAAAAGTGTGTGGCTGGCGTCGGCGGCCATGGTGGCGGCGTCCAGCGCCTGGGCCGCGACGGCGCAGGCGCAATCAACTTCTGGCGACAAAGACAGCGCTGTCGATTCGGTGACCGAAGTCGTCGTGGTCGGGCAGCGCCGCGCGATCCAGTCGGCGCAGGAGCTGAAGAAGAACTCCGAGGAGATCGTCGACTCGATCACCGCCGTCGACATCGGCGGCCTGCCGGACCGGTCGGTGACCGAGGCGCTGCAGCGCGTGCCGGGCGTCACGATCGGCCGCACGACCCAGCCCCGCGACGTCGATCGCCTGAACGCCGAAGGCTCGGGCGTCCAGATCCGCGGCCTGACCTGGGTGCGGTCCGAGCTGAACGGCCGCGACATCTTCTCCGCGCGCGGCGGCCGGGCCATCTCGTGGGAAGACGTCACGCCCGAGCTGTTCGCCGGCGTCGACGTCTACAAGAATCCCTCGGCCGACATCGTCGAAGGCGGCCTGGGCGGCACGGTGAACCTGCGCACGCGCATGCCGTTCGACCAGAAAGGCCACCAGATGGCCTTCTCCGCCGACTATACGCGCGGGGATTTGCGCAAGGCCGGCTCGCCGTCGGGCAGCGTCCTGCTCAGCGACCGCTTCGACACCAATCTCGGCGAGTTCGGCATGCTGGTCAGCCTGTCGAACTCGAAGCTGAAGACCGCCGTCAACACCATCGCCGTCGACCCCTACAACGCCCACGGCCTGGGCGTTCAGTCGTCCTACGACGGCGGCGCGACCTTCAACTTCAACGGCGACAACGCCATCGCCGGCCAGCCGAAGAGCCGCGTGTTCGTGCCGGTCGGCGTCCAGTATCGCAACAATCATCAGGACCGGAACCGCACGGGCTTCTATGGCGCGTTCCAATGGCGGCCGAGCGACAATCTGGAGCTCTACACCACCCTGTTCCGCACCGAAGCCAAGCAGACCTTTCAGGACCGCTTCGCCCAGACCTCGGCCTGCTGCTCGGCGACCAACAACCAGTCGTTCGTGGTGGGGCCGGCGACCGGTACGTCGTTCACGTACGACGCGGACGGAAACTTCCTCAAGGGCCAGCTGGTGGACGGCGGCGGCGGCGGCAACGGCGTGGCCAACTCGTTCCTGCTGAACCTCGGCACCCGCTATGGCGTGGTCAAGGACAACACCAACGACGTCTCGGCCGGCTTCCGGTGGTCGAACGACCGCTGGCTGGTGACCGGCGACCTGCAGTACGTCTATTCGCACCGCGAAGGCACGGACCTGACGGTCTACAACACCGTCACCCTGGCGGGCGGCTTTGGCCTGGATCTAACCGGCGAACTGCCCAAGATCACCATGGCCAACACGACCAGCACGCCGTCGGCCTTCAATCTCTACGCGGCGATGGACCACCTCGACGACAACGACGCCCGGGAATATTCGGGCAAGTTCGACGCGACCTATGCGTTCGATGACGACAGCTGGCTGAAGGACATCAAGCTCGGGGTGCGCGCCACCTCGCGCGACGCCACCTCGCGCGACGCGGGCTACAACTGGAACCTGATCTCCGCGCCCTGGGCCACGCGGGTGACCGCCACGGCGGACAAATACACCCAGCACCAGGACAAGGTGTCGTTCGACAACTTCTTCAAGGGCGACCTGTCGGTTCCCGGCCTGATCCTGCCGTCGTTCGACCTGGCGAAGAACCCGCAGGCGCTCTACTCGTATCTGAAGCAGACAGTGTGGAACGGTCCGATCCCGGGCGGTGGTCCGGCCTACAACGACGGTGAGTACGGCTATTATCCGCCGGGCGGCGCCAACGGCACGATCCCGTCCTGGTCGCCGGCCGGGGGAACCTACAGCCCGTTCACCCAGGGCACCATGATGAGCTACATGCCCATCTGGGCCGCTCCGACCGGCAGCATCAGCTACTGGCAGCCCCTCGGCGACGTGAACACCAGCTTCGCCAGCTCCGGCGGCCGAGGCGTCAACCGCCAGTGGGAAAAGACCGCCGCGGTCTACGCCAAGGTCCGCTTCGGCGACGACCTGCCGTTCCACTGGGGCGACCAGACGATGAGCTGGGACGGCAATATCGGCCTGCGCGTCGTCAAGTCGTCGACCGATGGCCAGGGCTTCGGGACCGTCGGCTTCATCGACCCGAGCCAGGCGCGTTTCGCCTCACCGACCGCCGCCGCCAAGATCACCTTCGCCGACGGCAAGCCCTTCGCCTCGGTCGGCGGGACCAACTACACTGACATTCTGCCCAGCCTGAACCTGCGCCTGAAGGCCAAGGAGAATCTGTTCCTGCGCTTCGCGGCGTCCAAGAACATCGTCCGGCCGGACTTCTACCAGCTGGACCCGTCGGTCAACATGTCGGCCACGCTGCAGTCGCGCAACGCCGCGGTCGCCGACGGCGTCATCAATCCCGTGACGGGCGCGCCTTACACCCAAGCCCAGCTCGACACCGCCGCGGCCGGCGGCTCGGCGGTCAAGTACCACACGGACGTCGCCTTCGGCTTCTACTCGGGCAATCCGAACCTGAAGCCGATGCGCTCCAATTCGTTCGACCTGTCGGGCGAGTGGTACTTCAAGGGCGGCATGCTGGCGGTCGGCGCGTTCCACAAGGACGTCTACGACTACATCCAGTCGGTGCAGACCCTGGCGACGATCACCAAGGCCGACGGCAAGTCGGTCCAGGCGGTCGGCACCATCCCGCAGAACATGGGCCACGGTAAGATCTACGGCCTGGAGTTCCAATATCAGCAATATTACGACTTCCTGCCCGGCGCCCTTGGCGGCCTGGGCACGGAACTCAACGCGACGGTGCTGGAAAGCAAGGGCACGGCGAACGTGTCCAGCAGCACCACCGACGCCTCGCAGATCAACGCCTCGAAGCTGGACCTGCCGCTGGAGCAGCTGTCGCGCTACACCTACAATGCGACGCTTCTCTACAGCAAATACGGCATCGACGCCCGCCTGGCCTATAACTGGCGCTCGCGTTACCTGATGAGCGCCTCGGCCTCGAACCTGATGGTGCCGGTATATTCCAAGTCGTACGGCCAGCTGGACGGGTCGGTGCTGTACGCGCTGTCGCAGCAGGTGAAGATCGGGGTGCAGGCGGTGAACCTGCTGAACACCCGCAACGAGCTGGAGATGGATCAGCGGGACTCCTGGTACCTGGGCACGCAAGGAAACTTCTCGAAGTCTCTGGTCCGCACCCACAGCTGGAGCGTCAGCGACCGCCGCGTCTCGTTCATCATCCGCGGGTCGTTCTAACGGCGCTTAGCGCTGCTAGAGTTCAAGACCAAGGGCCTCGCCGGCTTCTGTCGGCGGGGCTTGCGCGCGGCGATTCCCGAAAGAGGGCGGCATGGACAATACGGGAAAGATCTCCCACCTCGTGATCGTCGGCGGTGGCACGGCCGGATGGATGTCGGCCGCCTTCTTCTCCAAGGTCTTCACGCCCCAGCAGATGCGGATCACCCTGGTGGAGTCGGCCGAGATCGGCACCGTCGGGGTCGGCGAGGCGACCATTCCGCCGATCACCTTCTTCAACAAGGTAGTGGGGGTCGACGAAGGCCGGATGCTGGCGGCCACCCAAGGCTCGTTCAAGCTTGGGATCGAGTTCGTCGGCTGGGGCGATCCGGCGGGACGCTACCTACACCCGTTCGGCTATTACGGCGCGCCGATGGAGGGGGTGTCCTTCCATGCCTATTGGCTGCGCGCGCGACGGCTGGGTTACAAGGCCGATCTCGCCGAGTTCTCGCTCAGTTGCCTGGCGGCCAAGGCCGGCCGGTTCGACTGGCGCGTCGACGATCCCCACGATCCGCGCGCGGCCATGGCCCACGCCTATCACTTCGACGCCTCGCTCTACGCCAAGCTCCTGCGCGAGGTCGCCGAGGCGCGGGGGGTTCGGCGGGTCGAACGCACCATTCGCGGCGTCGACCTGGACCCGCTGGATGGCACGATCGCCTCGCTGGCCCTCGACGATGGCGAGGCGCTGGCCGGCGACTTCTTCATCGACTGTTCGGGCTTCCGGGGGCTGCTGATCGGCGATGCGCTGAAGGTCGGCTACGATGACTGGTCCCGGTTCCTGCCGGCAGACCGCGCGGTGGCGGTCCCCTCGGCGCGGTTCGAGGATCCGATCCCCTATACGCGCGCCATCGCCGATACGGCCGGCTGGCGCTGGCGCATCCCGCTGCAGCACCGCACCGGCAACGGCTATGTCTATGTCAGCGACCATATCGGCGACGACGCGGCGGCCGACGTCCTGCTGGCCAGCCTGGCGCGCGAGCATCCAGACAACAAGGCCCTGGCCGACCCACGCTTCCTGCGGTTCACCACCGGCCGGCGCAAGCAGTCGCGGGTCAAGAACTGCGCGGCCATCGGCCTGTCGAGCGGGTTTCTGGAGCCCCTGGAATCGACCTCGATCCACCTGATCCAGCACGGCCTGATCAAGCTGGCCGGCAGCTTCCCGCTGGCCAAGAACGATCCGGCCGCGGCGGGGATCTACAATCGGATCATGGGCGAGGAGATGGAGCAGATCCGAGACTTCCTGATCTATCACTACCACGCCAACCGCCGGGTCGGCGAACCGCTGTGGGACCGCCTGCGCCACATGACCGTGCCCGACTCCCTGCGTGAGAAGATGGAGCTGTTCCGCACGCGCGGCGCCACGATCTTCCCCAACCAGACCATCTTCCAGGAGCCGAACTGGCTGGCGATCATGATGGGCCAGCAGGGCGAGCCCGAGGGCTACGACCCGCTGGCCAACCTGATGGACGAGCGATTGATGGCCGAGCGCCTGCAGCAGGTGCGCATCGCCTGCCTGAAGGCCGTCGAGCGCATGCCCACCCATGCCCAAGTGCTCGGGCGCTTCACCGCCGCCGATGGCGCGAAAGGAAAATCCGATGTCGAAATCGCCTGAGCGCCTCGTCGCCCTGCTGGCCGCGCTCGCCTTGGCCCTCGGGGTCCCGGCCGGGGCCTTGGCCGCCGACAAGGATCCGCCGCCGCGCGTGCCCAACGGCTTGGCCCAGACGCCGCCGATGGGCTGGAACAGCTGGAACAAGTTCGCCTGCAACATCGACGAGGCCACCGTCCGCCGCGTCGCCGACGCCATGGCCTCGAACGGCATGAAGGAGGCCGGCTACCAGTATGTGGTGATCGACGACTGCTGGCACGGCCCGCGCGACGCCGGCGGCTTCATCACCTATGACGCCAAGCGGTTCCCGAGCGGCATCAAGGCGCTGTCCGACTACGTGCACGCCAAGGGGCTGAAGTTCGGCATCTATTCGGACGCCGGCCGGCAGACCTGCGGCGGCCGCCCCGGCAGCCAGGGCCACGAGTTCCAGGACGCCAAGACCTATGCCGATTGGGGCGTCGACTATCTGAAATACGACTGGTGCGCGACGGGCACGCGCAACGCCGAGGAAGCCTACACCCTGATGGCCGACGCGCTGCGCGAGACCGGCCGCGACATCGTCTTTTCCATGTGCGAGTGGGGTACGGCCAAGCCGTGGCTGTGGGCCAGCAAGGTCGGCAACGTGTGGCGCACGACTGGCGACATCACCGACAAATGGGACGGCAAGCACGACTACGCGCTGGGCATCCTGCCGATCCTGGACGCCAACGAGCCGCTGCATCCGTTCGCCGGCCCCGGCCACTGGAACGATCCGGACATGCTGGAGGTCGGCAATGGCGGGCTGACGACCACCGAGTACCGCGCCCACTTCAGCCTCTGGTCGCTGATGGCCGCGCCGCTGATCGCCGGCAACGACGTCGCCAACATGGACCAGGCCACGCGCGACATCCTGCTCAACAAGGAGGTCATCGCCATCAATCAGGACAAGCTCGGCGTCCAGGGCCGGCGCGTCCGCGACGACGGTGATCTGGAGGTGTGGTCCAAGCCGCTGGCCGACGGCGGCCGGGCGGTGATCCTGTTCAATCGCGGCGCCGAGGCCAAGTCGATCGCCGTCGACTGGACCGAGCTAGGCTATCCGGCCGGCCTGAGGGCCAGGGTTCGCGACCTGTGGGCTGGCAAGGACCTGGGGCCGATGAAGGAACGCTTCGCCGCCACCGCGCCGTCGCACGGGGTGGTGATGGTCACGGTCAGGCCTTAGCCGCGTCGTCCTAGACCTGATCGGTCTTCCACAGGGCCGAGCGCGAGGGCAGATGGCGGGCGATGATCGGCAGGATCGCCGCGCCCATGGCCGGCGCGTCGGCGGATAAAGCCGCGCGGCGGGCGCGCGCCATGGTCAGTGCCAGGCGACGGTCGGCGAGCTTGGCGTTCACCGCCTCGGCCAGTCGGTCGATCAAGGCCTCGGGCAGGCGGCCGCCGATGAACACCGCCTGCGGGTCGATCAGGCAGCTGATCGACACCAGCGGGTCGCAAAGACGCTCGGCGGCCACGTCCAGCCAGGCGTCGATCCGGGCGCGGCCTTGGGGCGGCAGGCCGGCAAGGTCGGCGGGATCAGCCGGCGCCAAGGCGCCTAGATGCTCGTTCAAGGCCGAGAGCGAGACGAAGTCTTCCAAGGTCGTCGCGCCGTCGGGGGAGACCGGCAGGAAGCCCAGCTCGCCGCTGCGACCGTGGGCCCCGCG
The DNA here is from genome assembly GCF_001425745.1 of Caulobacter sp. Root343. Taxonomy (GTDB): domain Bacteria; phylum Pseudomonadota; class Alphaproteobacteria; order Caulobacterales; family Caulobacteraceae; genus Caulobacter. Next base: position 80,297 of record NZ_LMDF01000012.1, read on the forward strand.
GAAGTATTCGCCGTCGATCACCAGGCCGCCGCCCAGGCCCGAGCTGATCAGCATGTAGAAGAAGCTGCTGGCGCGCATGCCATGGCCGAAATGCAGCTCGCCCAGGGCCGCCGCCGCCGCATCGTTCTCCAGCATCACCGGCCAGTCGTGCGACCGCGAGAGCAGGGCGCGGACGTCGACGGCGTTCCAGGCGTCGTAGGCGGCCGGGCGGTGGGGCAGGTCGGCCTTGGCCAAGTCGTCGGGCAGGGCCACGCCGACCCCGACGATGCGATCGGCCGCGACGCCCCTGAGCTTGTGGAAGGTCTTGCAGTGCTGGTCGAAGAACGCCGCCACGTCCGCGGGACCGAGGAACGCGACGTCCCGTGTCGCCCGCGCCCGCACCCGGCCGGCCAGGTCGAGCAGGACGATCGTGACATGGTCGCGATCGATGTTCAGCCCGATCGAGTAGCAGCCGTCGGGATTGACGGCGAAGGTCATGGCGGGCTGGCCACGGTTTCCGTGCAGCTTGCCCGCCTGGACGATCAGCCCATCCTCGAGCAGGCGGTTGGTGATGTTGGTGACGGCGGGGACGGTGAGGCCGGTATAGGCGGCGACCTCCAGCTTGGTCTTGGCCAAACCCACGCGGATCGACTGCAACGCCACCCGCTGATTGTAGTCGCCCGCACGCTCGATATTGGTGCCCGACAGGCTGGCGCGATCATTCTGCGTATCGCGTGAATGGCGGCCTGTCGCATGGGGCATGGTCGCTTCTCCCTATACTGGAGGCGTTACCATCTGGGCGGCTGAGAAGAAAACTGGATTTGCTTTCTTTCGGCTCGATCGGGTCGTTCATTCGCCAAGCGCTAGAGAGGAGCCTCCATGGCTGACGGCGAAAGCGCAACGGGGCGTGCGCCGCCCTTGACGCTCCCGCGCGGAACCCCCAGAAGCCCAGCGTGACCGACACCGTCCCCCCCGCTCCCGTCGAAGAGATCCAGCCCGCGCCGAAGAAGGCCGGAGGGCTGCTCAAGTCGTCGATGATCTATTCCGGCCTGACCTTGATCAGCCGGTTCATGGGCTTCGCGCGGGACCTGGCGGTGTCGTACCGGATGGGGGCCAGCGCCACCCCGGCCGCCGACGCCTACAACGCGGCCCTGGCCTTCCCGAACCTGTTCCGCCGGTTCTTCGCCGAGGGCGCCTTCGCGGCCGCCTTCGTGCCGGCCTACGCCAAGTCGCTGCAGCGCGACGGCGAAGAGACGGCCGACATCCTGGCGGCCGACGCCATGGCGACCCTGGCGGCCTCGACCATCGTCATCACCGTGATCTGCCAGCTGGCCATGCCCTGGCTGATGATGCTGATCAGCCCCGGCTTCGGCTGGGGCACCGAGAAGTACAAACTGGCGGTGCTGCTGACCCAGATCACCATGCCCTACCTGCCGTGCATGGCCATCGTCGCGCACCTGTCGGGCGTGCTGAACGCCCGCGACCGCTTCATCCTGTCGGCCGGCGCGCCGATCCTGCTGAACATCTTCACCCTGGCGTTCATCCTGCCGCAGACCAGCGCCATCGGCGCCGCCCAGTGGGGCTCGGCCGGCGTGGTCGTGGCCGGGGTGGCCCAGGCGGCCCTGCTGACCTGGGGCGTCAACAAGTCGGGGGCCAAGGTCCACTGGCGTATGCCCCGCCTGACGCCGGAAGTGCGCGAGCTGATCGGCAAGGCCATTCCCGGCGCCCTGGCGGCCAGCGCCACCCAGGTCAACATCTTCATCTCCGGCAACCTGGCCAGCCATGTGCCGGGCGGCCGCTCGTGGCTGGCCACCGCCGACCGGCTCTACCAGCTGCCGCTGGGCCTGGTGGGCGTGGCGATCGGTGTCGCGCTGCTGCCGCGCTTGTCGCGCGCGGTGCATTCGGGCGACCGCGACGACGCTCAGAGCGCCATGGACCAGGCCATAACCCTGGCCATGGCCTTCACCCTGCCGGCCGCCGCGGCCCTGATCGCCATGCCGGGCTTCCTGTCGGACGGTCTCTACACCCGCGGCCAGTTCACCGCTTTCGACGCCAGCCAGACGGCGTCGGCCTTGTTCTTCTACGGCCTCGGCACCCCCGCCTTCGTGCTGCAGCAGCTCTATTCGCGGGCCTTCTTCGCGCGGGGCGACACCAAGAGCCCGATGCGCTTCGCCATCGTCTCGGTGGTGGTGAACATCGTCCTGGGCGTGCTGCTGTTCAACCTGGTGGGCGTGAAGGGCATCGCCGCCGCCACCGCCGTGGCGTCCTGGGCCAATGTCGGCCAGATGGCCTGGGCCTTGTCGCGCCAAGGTCACTACGGCCCATCGGGCCAGACCTGGTCGCGCCTGATCCGCATCAGCCTGGCCAGCCTGGGCATGGGCCTGCTGCTGGTCGCCGCCTCGCACTGGCGCGATCTGATCGAGGCGCCGCTGCGCGGGCTGGGCCTGACCGGCCACACGATCGGCGCCAAGGAGTTCGCCCTGGCTCTGACCTGCCTGGCCGGCGCGGCGCTGTATCCCCCGCTGCTGTTCCTGTTCGGCGGGGTCAAGCCGGCCGAGCTGAAGGCGGCCCTGCGGCGCGGCAAGGCTTGATGTAGCCTTGCTCTCGCCGGGTGGCGGCGCTAACCAGCGGGCCATGACCGACCAAGCTCCCGCCGCCCCAGGTCCCGTAGCCTATACGGGCCCCGCCCGCGTGCTCTCGGGCGTCCAGCCCTCCGGCGCCCTGCACCTGGGCAACTATCTCGGCGCGCTGGTGAAGTTCACCCGCCTGCAGCACGAGATCGACACCTTCATCTTCGTGGCCGACCTGCACGCCATCACCGTGTGGCAGGAGCCGGCGGCCCTGGCCCAGCAGACCCGCGAGATCGCGGCGGCCTACATCGCTTCGGGCCTCGACCCGGACAAGGCGACGATCTTTCCGCAGTCGGCGGTGCGCGAGCACGCCGAGCTGACCTGGATCTTCCAATGCGTCGCCCGCCTCGGCTGGCTGGACCGCATGACCCAGTTCAAGGAGAAGAGCGGCAAGCACAAGGAGCGCAGCTCGGTGGGCCTCTACACCTATCCGGTGCTGCAGGCGGCCGACATCCTGGTCTACAAGGCCACCCACGTGCCGGTCGGCGAGGACCAGAAACAGCATCTGGAACTGACCCGCGACATCGCCGGCAAGTTCAACCACGACTTCGGGGCGCCCGGCGGCGTTCCAGCCTTCTTCCCGCAGCCGGAGCCGCTGATCCAGGGGCCGGGCGCGCGGGTCATGTCCTTGCGCGACGGCTCGGCCAAGATGAGCAAGTCCGACCCGTCGGATTATTCGCGCATCAACCTGACCGACGACGCCGACACCATCGCCACCAAGGTCAAGAAGGCCCGCACCGATCCGGAGCCGCTGCCCGAGACCCTGGACGAGCTGAGCGCCCGCGCCGAGGCCGACAACCTGGTCGGCATCTTCGCGGCCCTGGCCGGCCGGACCAAGGCCGAGGTGCTGGCCGAATACGCTGGCAAGGGCTTCGGGACCTTCAAGCCGGCCCTGGCCGAGCTGGCGGTCGAGAAGCTGGCCCCGGTCGGGGACCGGATGCGCGCCTTGCTGGCCGATCCGGCCGAGCTGGACCGGATCCTGGCCAAGGGCGCGGCCAAGGCCTCCGAGGCCGCCGCCCCGACCCTGGCCGAGGTCAAGAAGCTGGTCGGTTTCTGGGGGGCTTGAGCTTCGGCTTGAAGCGGCGTCATCTCGCGCGATGACTGACGCCGCTTCCGAAAGTCGCCGCAAGTTTCTGGTCGTCGCCGACGACAGTCCGGAGTTCGCGGCGGCGCTGAAATACGCCTGCCGCCGAGCGGCTTCGACCGGCGGCTGCGTGGCGATGCTGAAGGTGATCGTCCCCGCCGAGTTCGAGCACTGGAGCGGGGTGCGCGAGGAGATCGAGCGGCAGGAACGCGAAGAGGCCGAGGCCCTGCTGCAGAGCCTGGCCGATCGCGTCGTCGCCGAGACCGGCCTGCCGCCCGAGTTCATCATCAAGCACGCCGACGGCGTCCGCACGGCTCTAAAACAGGTGGTCGCGGCCGACCCGACCATCAAGATCCTGATCCTGGCGACCTCTACGGCCGGGCGGGGCCCGGGCCCGTTGATCTCGGCCATCGCCAAGGAAGGCGTCGGGTTCTCGGGTCGCAAGCTGCCGGTGACGGTGGTGCCGGGCGACCTAACCGATGCGGAGATCGAGGAGCTGGCTTAAACCCTGTCATCCCGGCCGTAGCGAAGCGAAGAGCCGGGACCGCCATAGGCTCGGCGCTTCCGGCGGTCCCGGATCTGCGCGCTACGCGCTTGTCCGGGATGACAGTTTCAATTGCGCTCCGGGATCCGCACCATCATCCGCTCGTAGCCCTTCACGAAGGTCGAGAAGACCCGCTTGGGCTCTTCCAGCACCTCGATGCGGGGGAAGCGCTTCAGCACCTCTTCCCAGACGATCTTCAGCTGCATCTCGGCCAGGCGGTTGCCGACGCAGCGGTGGATGCCGAAGCCGAACGACAGGTGGCGGCGGGCTTGCGGGCGGTCGATGATGAAGGCGTCGGCGTCCTCGATCACCGTGTCGTCGCGGTTGCCCGAGACGTACCACATGACCACCTTGTCGCCCTTCTTGATGGTCTTGCCGGCCAGCTCGTAGTCCTCCAGCGCCGTGCGGCGCATGTGGGCCAGCGGGGTCTGCCAGCGGATGATCTCCGAGACCATGTTCGGGATCAGGCTGTGGTCGGCGCGCAGCTTGGCCTCTTCGGCCGGGTTCTTCGACAGGGCGTAGAGGCCGCCGGTGATCGAGTTGCGGGTGGTGTCGTTGCCGCCGACGATCAGCAGGATGACATTGCCCAGATATTCCATCGGCGGCATGTCGCGGGTGGCCTCGCCGTGGGCCAGCATCGAGATCAGGTCGCTGCCCGGCTCGGTCTGGTTGACCCGCTCGTTCCACAGGTTGGTGAAGTAGCCCAGGCACTCCAGCAGCTCGGCCCGGCGGGCGTCCTCGCTCTCGACGATGCCGCTCTCGGGCGAGGCGGTGGCGACGTCCGACCAGCGGGTCAGCTTGCGGCGCTCCTCCCAGGGGAAGTCGAACAAGGTGGCCAGCATCTGGGTGGTCAGCTCGATCGAGACCCGGTCGACCCAGTCGAACGGCTCGTCGATCGGCAGGGCGTCCAGGATCTGGCCGGCCCGCTCGCGGATGATCCCTTCGAGGCGGGCCAGGTTCTGCGGCGAGACGATCGGGCTGACCGTCTTGCGCTGGATGTCGTGCTTGGGCGGGTCCATGGCGATGAACATCGGCAGGACGAAGTCCTCGTCGAAGTTGCGGATCGTGATGCCGCCCAGGTGCGCGTCCGACGAGAAGACCTGGTGGGTCGTGTCGACGGTCATGATGTCGTTGTAGCGGGTGATCGACCAATAGGGCCCGGTGTCCTCGTCGCCCTTCGAGTAGTGGACGGGGTCCTCTTTCCGCAGCCGCTCGAAATAGGGCCACATGGCGTCGGCCTGGAACAGGGCCGGGTTGGCGACGTGGTAGTCCTCGAGGGGGATGGAATAGGCCGTGGCGCGCGCGGCCTCTTTCAGGTCAACACTACCATCGCTCATGGGATCCTCCCGCGGATCGTTGTTCTGTGGCCATCACGCCAGAAAATGACGCCTGTGTCACTTTCTTTGTGCGGCATTCGGCCGGTCTTGCGTCGCGGCCTCGCGAGGTCCATTTCAAGCCCATGTTCATTCAGACCGAAACCACCCCGAACCCCGAGGTTCTGAAGTTCCTGCCCGGCCGCGAAGTGCTGGTGGAGGGCGCCCGCGAGTTTCGCACGGCCGAGGAGGGCGAGGTCTCGCCCCTGGCCAAGGCGCTGTTCGACCTGGGCGACGTGACGCGGGTGTTCTTCGGCCCCGACTTCCTGACGGTGACCAAGGGCGAGGACGCCCAGTGGCCGCACCTGAAGGCGCCGATCCTGGCGGCGATCATGGATCACTTCACCAGCGGCCGTCCGCTGCTGCTGGACGCCGAACCGGGCGCAGGGGGTCATGACGACGACGGCGTCTACGACGAAGAGGCCAGCCAGATCGTCGCCGAGATCAAGGAACTGCTCGACACCCGCATCCGCCCGGCCGTGGCCCAGGACGGCGGCGACATCGTCTTCTCGAAGTTCGAGCCGCAGACCGGCGTGGTCTGGCTGCACATGCGCGGCGCCTGTTCGGGCTGCCCGTCCTCGTCGGCGACCCTGAAGGCCGGCGTCGAGAACATGCTCAAGCATTATGTGCCGGAAGTGACGCGGGTCGAGCAGACGCTCTGATCATCGGCTTTTGTGTGAGCGGGGTGTTGCCCGCCGCGCTCCTGAGGCTATACTGTAACTACAAGAGTTGCGAATAGCCCTTATAAGGATCGCCCATGGCCAAGCTCGAAGCGTCGACGCTCGCTCAACTGTTCACCGAGGCTCGGACCCGCAACGGCTGGAATCCGGAGCCGCTGCCGGAGAGCGTGCTGCACGAGCTGTACGAGCTGGTGAAGTTCGGCCCGACCGCAGCCAATTCGACTCCGGCCCGCTTCTATTTCCTGACCTCGGCCGAGGCCAAGGACCGCCTGGCCAAGCATTCGTCGGGATCGAACGCACCCAAGATCCGGCAGTCGCCTTGCACCGTGATCGTCGGCTACGACCTCGACTTCCCGCAGACCCTGCCGAGACTGTTCCCGCACGCGCCGGGCGCCAAGGACTGGTTCCCCGACCCCGTGGCCAAGGAGTGGGGCGCGCTGCGCAACAGCTCGCTGCAGGGCGGCTATCTGATCATGGCCGCGCGGGCGCTGGGCCTGGACGTCGGGCCGATGTCGGGCTTCGACAACGCCGCCGTCGACGCGGAGTTCTTCGCGGGCACGAACATCAAGAGCAACTTCATCGTCTCGATTGGCCACGGGACGGACGAAAACCTGTTCCCGCGCAACCCGCGCCTGGCGTTCGACGAGGCGGCGAAGATTCTGTAGCCAACTTCAATCTTGTCATCCCGGCTCGGCGCGCTTCGCGCTTGGCCGGGATGACAAGGCTTTGTGCATAGGATGCACATTGGGCTAAAACGCGCCCATGACGCTCCGCCACACCTTCCTCGCCCTGCCGCTCGTGCTGTTGGCCGCCTGCGGGCCGGCCAAGAAGGACGAGGCTTCCGCGCCGCCGAGCGCCGAGGCCGCAGCCAAGCCTCCCGTCACCGTCGCCATCGCGCCCTATGCCGGCGGTCCGCTGAAGATCGGCAAGGACGGCGTCGGTCCGATCAACGGCTCGACCGCCTTCGACCTCGCCACCCTGAAGGCGCTGTTCCCCAAGGCCAAGGTCGAGGGCGCCTTCCTGCATGCCGGCCAGGGCCCGGCCCTGCCGATCATCAATGTCGAGCAGGACAACGTCCCGCTGCTGGAGATCGGCAAGGGCGACGAGGGCCAGATCGCCTATGTCCGCGCCGCCGCCGGCGACGTGCGCGGTCCCAAGGACGAGCAGTTGCTGGCCAAGTGGGCCGACCTCGGCTTCACGCTCGCCCAGTGCCGGGCCGGCGAGGGGCGCGAGATCAACCAGACGATCTGCGTCCGTCCCGAGGCCCCGACCGTCTCCTACGTGTTCGGGGTTCCCGGCTGGGCGGGCAAGGGCCTTCCGCCCGAGGCGAGCCTGAAGGCCAAGGGCCAGCTGAACGAGCTAGTCTGGCGTCCCGCCGAGGGCGCGGTCGTCGGCGCCGCCTGATCCATGATCCTGTCCATCGACACCTGCCTCGGGGCCAGCTCGGTCGCCGTGCTGGACGGCGAGCGCGTTCTGGCCGCGCGGAGCGAGCCGATGACGCGCGGCCACCAGGAGCGCATCGGCGTTCTGGCCCGTGAAACCGCCGCCGAGGCGGGTATCGCCTTCGCCGACCTGTCGAGGATCGGCGTCACGGTCGGCCCGGGCTCGTTCACCGGCCTGCGCGTCGGCCTGGCCTTCGCCAAGGGGCTGGCCACGGCGCTGTCGATCCCCTGCGTCGGCGTCAACACGCTGGAGAGCCTGGCGTTCGGAACCAAGGGCTTCGCCGCCGCCATCATCGACGCCCGGATGAGCCAGGTCTATCTCCAGGTGTTCGCCGACGGCGTTTCGCTTATGGCTCCGGACGCTTTAGGCCTGGGCGAGGCCGCCGCGCGGCTGGCCGAGCTCTATTCCGGCGGCCCCGCGACCCTGATCGGCTCGGGCGCGCCCTTGTTGGCCGACGCCTTGCCGAGCGCGAGCGTGCTGACCTCGGTCTCGGCTGATCCGGTCGCGGTCGCCCGCCTCGCCGCGGCCAAACCGACCCCGAGCCATTCGCCCCGGCCGCTCTATCTGCGCGCGCCCTACGCGACCCTGCCCGCGGCATGAACCTGCGTCCCGTTGGGCCCGAGGCCGCGTTCGATCTCGCCGATATCCACGACAAGGCCTTCGACCGGCCCTGGACGGCGCTGGAGTTCGACGAACTGCTGAAATCGCCCGGCGCCTTCGCGATCCTGGGCGAAGCGGGCGAGCCCGCCGAGGCCAAGGGTTTCATTCTGTGCCGCTCGATCGCCGGCGAGGCTGAGATCCTGACCATCGCCGTCGACCCCGCCGCCCGTCGGCGCGGCTGGGGCGCCGCCCTGGTCGAGATCGCCGCCGGGATCGCCGCCGAGACCGAGTCCGAGGCGATGTTCCTGGAGGTCGCCGCCGACAACCAGGCGGCGATCGCCCTCTATCAATCGACCGGTTTCGCCAAGGTCGGGCTGCGCAAGGGCTATTATCCCCACCCAGATGGCGCCAAGGACGCGCTTGTCATGCGGCGGGCGCTTAACACCTAGGGGCCGACCGCCTATCTTGCCCGCGACTCAGACGGAGGGTCCGCCGTGGATCGACTCGAAAAGGCCTGTATCGAAAAGGGCATGCGCATGACGGACCAGCGCCGCGTGATCGCGCGCGTGCTGTCGTCGGCCGAAGATCATCCGGACGTGGAAGAGCTGCACCGTCGCGCCCACGCCATCGACCCGCACATCTCGATCGCCACGGTCTACCGCACCGTCCGCCTGTTCGAGGAAAGCGGCATCATCGAGCGCCACGACTTCCGCGACGGCCGCTCGCGCTACGAAGAGACTCCGACCCACCATCACGATCACCTGATCGACATGAAGTCGGGCAAGGTCGTCGAGTTCGTGGACGAAGAGATCGAAGCCCTGCAGAACGCCATCGCCCGCAAGCTGGGCTACAAGCTGGTGGATCACCGGCTCGAGCTCTACGGCGTGCCGCTGGAGGATTAGGGCGACTTGCCCCCACCTGACCACTCCGCGGTCGTCCGCCCCCGGAGGGGGCGGAAGGGGGGCCTTCTTCCCCCCTCCGGGGGAGGAGCGCGAAGCGCGGAGGGGGCAAGTGTGATCTTGTCACCCTTGCACAGCGGGGGCGGCGACCCCATAACCTCGCCGGATGAGCGAGACCCCGCAAAAGCGCCTCTTTATCAAGACCTACGGCTGTCAGATGAACGTCTATGACAGCGAGCGCATGGCCGATGTCCTGCGCCCGCTGGGCTATGGCGTGGTCGACGACCCGGAGGGCGCGGACCTGGTGGTGCTGAACACCTGCCACATCCGCGAGAAGGCGACCGAGAAGGTCTATTCCGAGCTCGGCTACATCAAGCAGATGAAGGATCGGAAGGCCGAGGCGGGCGGTCGCATGACCATCGCCGTGGCCGGCTGCGTCGCCCAGGCCGAGGGCAAGGAAATCATGCATCGCCAGAAGGCGGTCGATCTGGTGGTCGGACCGCAGGCCTATCACCAGCTGCCCGAACTTATCGCCCGCGCCCACCGGGCGACCGGCGAGCGTCTGGCCGCCGACTTCGCACCGGAAGAGAAGTTCGACGCCCTGCCGGCTGAGCGCCACGTGACCGGGGTCACCGCGTTCCTGACCGTGCAGGAGGGCTGTGACAAGTTCTGCACCTTCTGCGTCGTGCCCTATACGCGCGGCGGCGAGTGGTCGCGGCCGGTCAACGACATCGTCGACGAGGCCAAGCGCCTGGCCGACCAGGGCGTGCGAGAGGTCACCCTGCTGGGCCAGAACGTCAACGCCTACGACGGCGACGGCTCGACCTTGGCGAAGCTGGTTCGTCGGCTGGCGGCCATCGATGGCCTGGACCGCATCCGCTACACGACCAGCCACCCGCGTGACATGGGCGACGATTTGATCGAGGCCCACGGCGAGCTGCCCGAGCTGATGCCCTACCTACACCTGCCGGTGCAGGCGGGATCGGACAAGATCCTCAAGGCCATGAACCGCGACCACACGGCCGAGAGCTATGTGAAGCTGATCGAGAAGATCCGCGCAGCGCGCCCGGACATCGCCATGAGCGGCGACTTCATCGTTGGTTTTCCCGGCGAGCGCGACGGCGATTTCGAGAAGACGCTGGAACTGGTCCGCGAGGTCGGCTTCGCCAGCGCCTTCTCGTTCAAATATTCTCGCCGCCCAGGCACCCCGGCCTCGGCCATGCCCGGCCAGGTCGACGAAGCGGTCAAGGCCGAGCGTCTCGAGCGCCTGAACCAGCTGCTGGACGAGCAGCAGCGCGCCTTCAACGCCAGCCAGGTCGGCAAGGTGCTGCCGGTGCTGTTCGAGAAGGCCGGCCGCCACCCTGGCCAGATCGTGGGTCGCAGCCCATATCTGCAAGCCGTCCACTGTGAAGGCGGCGAACATTTGATCGGGACGATCGTTCCGGTCCGTATCGAGAGCGCGGCCAAGATGAGCCTGGCCGGCAAGCTCGAAACCACGGCTGTTCTGGAGACCGCTTGAGCCGCACCCCTGAGTTCCTGCCGCTGTCGGATGACGCGGTCCACGCCGTTTCCGGTCCCAGCGGCCGTCACGCCGCCCTGATCGAGGACGCCTTCAAGGTGCTGATCGAGACGCCGGGCGGCGGCGTCACCATCACCGGCGACGCCCGTGGGCGCACCGGCGCCAAGCGCGTCATTCAGTCCCTGGCCGACCGCGCCGACGCCGGCGAGGAAGTCGTCGAGGCCGACGCCCGCATCGCCATCGGCTCGGCCCACGAGACCGGCGGCCAGGCCTCGCCCCGCGCCGTCCGCAAGGGCAATGTCTCGCCCAAGACCAAGGGCCAGGCCCGCTACATGGAGGCCATGGCCAGCCACCCGCTGAGCTTCGGCCTGGGCCCCGCCGGCACCGGCAAGACCTTCCTGGCCGTGGCCCACGGGGCCGGCATGCTGCTGCGCGGCGAGGTCGATCGTCTGATCGTCACCCGCCCAGCGGTCGAGGCGGGCGAAAAGCTGGGCTTCCTGCCAGGCGACCTGAACGAGAAGGTCGACCCCTACATGGCCCCGGTCTGGGAAGCCCTGACCGACATCATGGGCGCCGACCAGCTGCGTCGTCGCCGCGAGAAGCTGGAGATCGAGGTCGCCCCGATCGCCTTCATGCGCGGTCGCACGCTCAGCCACGCCTTCGTCATCGTCGACGAGGCGCAGAACTGCTCGCGCCTGCAGATGAAGATGGTCCTGACCCGCCTCGGCGAGGGCGCGCGGATGGTGGTGACCGGAGACCCGACCCAGGTCGATTTGCTCAATCCGCGCGACTCGGGCCTGGCCCACGCCGTCTCGATCCTGGAAGGGGTCGAGGGGGTCGCGGTCTCGCGCTTCACCTCGGCCGACGTCGTGCGTCACCCGCTGGTCGAGCGCATCGTCAAGGCCTACGACGCCGACGCGGCGCAAAGCACCCCGCGATAGGCCGATGAGCATCACCGTCGACATCGAGATCGAGGACGACGCCTGGACGGCGGCCGCGCCGGACGCCGAGGCCCTGGTGTGGCGCGCGGCCCAGGCCGTGCTGGACGCCCATGAGGACATCGAAGGCCACGGGATCGTGATCCTGCTGGCCGACGACGACAGCGTCCAGGCGCTGAACCGCGACTTCCGCCAGAAGGACTATGCGACCAACGTCCTGTCCTTTCCTTCGCCCCCAAACCCCGAGGGCCAGATCGGCGACATCGCTCTGGCCTACGGTGTCTGCGCCCGCGAGGCGGCCGAGCAGGGCAAGTCGCTGGATCACCACCTGCAACATCTGGTGGCGCATGGCGTGCTTCATCTCCTAGGATACGACCACGAGGGCGACGACGAGGCGGAAGCCATGGAGGCGCTCGAACGCGAGATCCTGGCGGGACTGGATATTCCAGACCCATATGGGCCAGATCCCCATGCCGGCGATGAAGAGGGACGCTGAACAGGGCCATGCCCAGCGACGAGCCTAGTCAACAGCCCGCCGTTCCAGCTCGTCGGAGCCGGGGCGTGCGGGCGTTCCTTCGCCATATGCGCAAGCGGCTGACGGCCGGCGGCGGCCAGCCCGCGCGTCCGCCCGAACCGCCAGCCCCCGGCGGCGCCGTCGACATCGTCGACCAGGCCGAGGCCTTCCAGACCCTGCGGGTCGCCGACGTGATGACCCCGCGCGCCGACATCGTGGCCGTCGAGCTCTCCACGCCGTTCGAGGCGGTGGTCGCCCAGTTCGCCGAGGCCGAGCACTCGCGGATGCCGATCTATCGCGAGACGCTCGACGATCCCGTCGGGGTCATCCACATCAAGGACGTCTTCCGCCTGCTGTCGGACGAGGCCAAGCGCCCCGCCGCCGACGACCTTGTTCTGCACAAGCTGCGCCGCGACGCGCTTTACGTCCCCGCTTCGATGAAGGCCGCCGACCTGCTGCTGCGCATGCGCACCAGCCGGATCCACATGGCGCTGGTCATCGACGAGTTCGGCGGCACCGACGGCCTGGTGTCGATGGAGGACCTGATCGAGGCGGTGGTCGGCGAGATCGACGACGAGCACGACGACGCGGCCTCGGCCTCGATCGTGGCGCGTCCGGGCGGCATGTTCGACGCCGACGCCCGCGCGCCGCTGGAAGAGCTGGAGGCCGTCCTGGGCCGTGAGCTGGCGCCCTCGGACATGGAAGAGGACATCGACACCGTCGCCGGCCTGGTCGTGGCCTTGGCCGGCCGCGTGCCGCAGCGGGGCGAGCTGATCGCCCATCCTGACGGCTACGAGTTCGAGGTGGTCGAGGCCGATCCGCGCCGGGTCCGCCGGGTGCGGGTGCGCGGCGGTCCCTCGCGGCCGCTGACGCACCAGGCCACTCCAGAGAGCGCACTCGGGGACATCGACGCCTCGTGAACGCCTGGATCCGTTTCCGCGAGCGCGCCTGGAGCGGTCCGGTCCTGGCGCTGGTCGCCGGCCTCGCCGCCGCCTTGGCCCATCCGCCGTTCGGCCTGCTGCCGGGCCTGCTGGGCTACGCCCTGCTGCTGCATCTGCTGGACGACGCGAACGAGGCCAAGCCGCTACGCTCGGCCTTCTGGCGCGGCTGGCTGGCGGGTCTCGCCTATTTCGGGCTCGGCACTTGGTGGATCGGTGAGGCCTTCCTGGTCGACGCCGCCAACCAGGGCTGGATGGCCCCGTTCGCCGTCGCGGCCATGGCGGCGGGCCTGGCGCTGTTCTGGGGGCTCGCGGGCCTGCTCTATCGCCTGGTTCGCCCCGCGAGCGCCTGGCGCGTCCTGGCCTTCGCCGGAACCTTCGCGGCGCTGGAGTGGACACGCGGCCATGTCCTGACCGGCTTTCCCTGGAACCTGCCGGGTGAGACCTGGCGGGCGGGGTCCTTCCCATCGCAAACCGCCGCCCTGGTCGGCGCCTATGGCCTGACCTGGATCACCCTGGCGATCGCCGCCGCGCCCGCCGTGTGGCGTGAGGGCAAGGGCGGACAGATCGCGATCGGCGCGGCCGTCGCCGGCCTCGTCGCCCTCTACGCCTATGGCGCGGTGGTCCAGTCGCGGCCGCTGGCCAAGGGGCCGCCGACCTCGGTGCGCATCGTCCAAGCCGACATCCAGCAGGACGCCAAGTGGGACGCCACGCGCTTCGCCCAGATCGTCCAGGCCTATGTCTCACTGACCGCCAAGCCTTATGCCGGCAAACCGGCCGACTTGGTGATCTGGCCCGAAGGCGCCCTGCCGGCGGCGATCGACGACTATCTCGCGCAGGGAACCTGGGTCCGGCACGCGATCCTCGACAGCCTTAAGCCCGGCCAGACCCTGCTGATCGGCGGCTATCGCTATGAAGGCCCGATCGACAAGCCGACCTACTACAACAGCCTGATCGCCCTGCGCCGCACGGCCAGCGATCTCCAGGTCGTCGGGGTTTATGACAAGCACCGGCTGGTGCCGTTCGGCGAATACCTGCCGGCCGAGGCGCTCCTGACCCGGATCGGGTTCAAGAGCCTGGCCCATCTCGGTGACGGTTTCGCCACCGGTCCGCGGCCCGCGCCGCTGCGGATTTCGCCCGACCTGCTGGTCCAGCCGCTGATCTGCTACGAGAGCCTGTTCCCGGGCCTGGCCCGGCGGAACAAGGACGTCCGCGTCCTGATCAATGTCTCGAACGACGCCTGGTTCGGCGTCACCTCGGGACCGCTGCAGCATCTGAACCTGGCCAGCTATCGCGCCATCGAAAGCGCCAAACCGATCCTGCGCGCCACGCCCACCGGTGTCAGCGCTGTCATTGATGCGCGTGGTCGAATCGTCCCCGGAGCCCGGCTGGATCTAGGACAAGCTGGAGTCATCGACGCGGTTATACCGGGGAAGGGTGAGGTTACACCTTTCGACAACTTCGGTGACTTCGCGTTTCTCGGGCTTCTACTGATATCTGCGGTTGCGTCAGCTCGCCCGCGGGCAGGTAAAACCTAATCCTCTATTGCGCGCTTGAAAGACTTAGGCTGAATTAAAACCGCAATTTCAGCTATCAAGCGTGGGTATGAGCGAGCCGTCGGACACCGAACGCCACCCCAATCCCGTCGACCTGCACGTTGGCGCCCGCATCCGTATGCGCCGCAAGATCCTGGGCGTCAGTCAGGAGCGGCTCGCCGAGGACCTGGGCCTGACCTTCCAGCAGATCCAGAAGTACGAGCGGGGGGCCAATCGGGTCAGCGCCAGCAAGCTCTATGAGATCGCCAAGAGTCTGCAGTCGTCGGTCGGCTATTTCTTCGAGGGCCTGGCGGACACCACCCGTGAGGGCATGGCCGAGGGCGGCGAACCGTTCGTGCACGACTTCCTGATGACGTCGGAAGGCCTGGAGCTGGCGGGATTGTTTCCGAGGATCACCCGTCCCAAGGTCCGCCGGCGGATCCTGGAGCTGGTCCGCTCAATGGCCGAGGAAGAAATCGCGACCGCCGAGACCGACTGAAACGGCTGATAGCTAACCTCGCCTTGCTCGCATAAACATATCTTTATATGGTTCCGGTCTAACTGGACGCCGAAGCGGGCGCATGCCCGCGCGCGTATTTCCAAGGCCGGAGCTGTCTCTTGAACCGTTCGTCCTACATCTTCACCAGCGAGAGCGTCTCCGAGGGCCATCCCGACAAGGTCGCCGACCGCATCAGCGACACCGTCGTCGACGCCTTCCTGGCGGTTGATCCCGAAGCCCGCGTAGCTTGCGAAACCCTGGTGACGACCAACCGCGTCGTGCTGGCCGGTGAAGTTCGCGCCGGCAAGCCGGATGGCGACAAGAAAGCCAACAAGCAGCTCACCAAGGACATCCTCGCCTCGCTCGAGCCCAAGGTTCGCGCGGCGATCAAGGACATCGGCTACGAGCAGAAGGGCTTCCACTGGCAGAAGGCGAAGTTCGCCAACTATCTGCACGGCCAGTCGGCGCACATCGCCCAGGGCGTGGACGCCACCGAGAAGAAGGACGAGGGGGCCGGCGACCAGGGCATCATGTTCGGCTACGCCAGCACCGAGACCCCGGAGCTGATGCCGGCCACCCTGCAGTACAGCCACAACGTCCTGAAGCGCCTGGCCGAGCTGCGTCATAGCGGCGAGCTCTCCGAGCTGGAGCCCGACGCCAAGAGCCAGGTGACTCTGGAATACGACGGCAATGGCCGCCCGGTCCGCGTCGTCTCGATCGTCGTGTCGCACCAGCACAAGAAGAAGATCGACGGCAAGGCCGCGACCTCCAAGCGCGTGCTGGACCTGATCAAGCCGCACATCCTGCCGGTGTTCCCGGACGGCCTGATCACCAAGAAGACCCAGTGGCTGGTCAACCCGACCGGCCGCTTCGAGATCGGCGGCCCCGACGGCGACGCCGGCGTCACCGGCCGCAAGATCATCGTCGACACCTACGGCGGCGCCGCGCCGCACGGCGGCGGCGCGTTCTCGGGTAAGGATCCGACCAAGGTCGACCGCTCGGCCGCCTATGCGTGCCGCTACCTGGCCAAGAACGTCGTGGCCGCGGGCCTGGCCGACCGCTGCACCATCCAGATCGCCTACGCCATCGGCGTGGCCCAGCCGGTCTCGTTCCACGTCGATTTGCACGGTACGGGCAAGGTCGATCCGGCCGTGTTGGAAAAGCTGCTGCCGCAGCTGATCGGCGGGGCCACGCCGCGCTCGATCCGCGAACACCTGCAGCTGAACCGTCCGGTCTACGCCCGCACGGCCGCCTACGGCCACTTCGGCCGCACGCCGGACAACGAGGGCGGCTTCTCGTGGGAGAAGACCGACCTGGTCAGCGAACTGAAGGGCCTGGCGTAAGCCTCACCCTCCGAACTACGAAGCGGGCTCCGATCCAACCGGATCGGAGCCCGTTTTCATTTCACGCTCAACGCACTAAGACGCCGCCCATGACCTCCGCTCCCATTCCCCACGGACCGCTGCGCTCGTTCGGCCGGATCAAGTCGCGCCCGGTGAAGCCGCGCCAGCAGGCCCTGCTCGACACCCTGCTGCCCGAGATCAGCGTCCCGAACGGCCCGTTCCAGCCGCTGGAGCTGATGCCGGACGCGAAGGCCGTGTGGCTGGAGATCGGCTTCGGCGGCGGCGAGCACATGGCCACCCAGGCCGGACGTCATCCCGAGGCCCTGGTCATCGGCGCCGAGCCGTTCGTGAATGGCGTGGCCAGCGCCGTGCGGCACGTCGAAGAGCAGGCGCTGAAGAACGTCCGTGTGCACGAGGGCGACGCCCGCGACGTCGTCGACTGGCTGCCCGACGCCTGCCTGGACCGGGTCTTCATCATGTTCCCCGATCCTTGGCACAAGGCGCGTCACAACAAGCGCCGCCTGATCCAGCCAGAATTCGTCGCCAAGCTGGCGCGGGTGATGAAACCGGGCGCGGCCCTGCGCTTCGCGACCGACTGGGCCGACTACGGCGAGTGGACCACCGAGCGGGTGCTGGCCGATCCGAACTTCCGCTTCGCCGAAGAGACGGCCGACCGTAACGCGATCCCGGCCGACCACGTCACCACCCGCTACGAGGAAAAGAAGCTGGGCGACTGCGCCCCGGTGTTCCTGGACTTCGTCCGGATCTGAGCTTCAGGGTTTGAGCTCTAGGGCTTGATTGGCCGCCAGCCGGACAGCAGCGGCACGGTGGCGCAGGCGGGGCCGCCGTCAGCCGCGCGCCCGGCGATCGTCGCTTCCAGGACGGCGCCCGTTTCGGCGGCCGGCAGATCGTGCAGATAGACCTTGATCCGCCGCGACCATTCCGTCCGGCAGTCGCCGGCCTGCCGGCCCGAGGCGATGTAGACGAACCGCCCGCGATCGTCGTTGCGCACGAAGCCGCCGCCGGGGCGAAGACCGTCCGGCGTAGGCGTCAGGGTGATCGGGATGTCGAAGGACAGGTCGCCGGTCTCGGCGCGGACCGGATCGACCGGCCGGCTCTTGGCGTCCTGCTTGGAAAACACCACGCCAGGCGGCGGGTCGGCCAGGATGATCCGCAAGGTGAGATCGATCCTGGCCATTTCCCAGCCTTAGTAGGTCTCGTTGTAGCGCTTGATCGCCGTGCGGATGATGTCGGCGGTCTCGTCCGGATCGGCCCAGCCGCTGATCTTGGTCGACTTGCCCTTTTCCAGGTCCTTGTAGTGCTGGAAGAAGTGGGCGATCTGCTCGGTCAGGATGGTCGGCAGGTCACGCCAGCTGGTCACGCCGGTGTAGAACGGGTGCAGCTTGTCGACCGGCACGGCCAGGATCTTCTCGTCCGAACCGGCCTCGTCGACCATCATCAGGGTGCCGATCGGGCGGCAGCGGATGATCGCGCCCGGCACCACCGGGGTCGGGCCCACGACCATGATGTCGGCGGGATCGCCGTCGTCGGCCAGGGTGTGCGGGATGAAGCCGTAATTGGCCGGATAGAACATCGCCGTGTGCAGGAAGCGATCGACCATCAGGGCGCCGCTTTCCTTGTCGATCTCGTACTTCACCGGCTCGCCGCCCTGCGGGATCTCGATGATGGCGTTCAGATCGTAAGGCGGGTTCACCCCGGTCGGAATCTTGGAGAGGTCCATTGTGACTCTTCGTCTTATGAGGTCCGCGGGGAGGCGGCCTGCGCGGACGGGCTTATAGGCCAAAAATGCTGCGGCGCGGAAGGGGCGAGCGTCGACGGAGTCGACAAGGTTTTCCAATTCGCCTATAAAGCGCTCCACATCGTCCGTTAGCGCTAGATGGCGCTTTCGAGCGGCGGCCCGAAAGGCTGCCGCTTTTTCTTTGGTCGCTCGGCGGGTTCGCCGGCGGCCTTGACCGAGTTGAGAAACACGTTGCGCGGCAAGACGCAGGAAGACCGTGATCTGATCGAGATGCTCGATCCCGTGGCCGAGACCGTCGGCTACGAAATCGTCCGCTTGCGCCTGATGGGCGGGGCCGAGCAGCGTCGCCTGCAGATCATGGCCGAACGCCCGCTGCAGGAAGACGGCAGCGGCGGCGACATGAACGTCGAGGACTGCGCCCGCCTGTCGCGCGCCGTCTCCGAGATCCTGGACGCCGCCGATCCGATCACCGGCGAGTATACGCTTGAGGTCTCCAGCCCCGGCATCGACCGGCCGCTGACCCGCCTGAAGGACTTCGACGACTATGCCGGCCTGGAGGCCCGTATCGAACTCGACCGCGTGGCCGAGGGCCGCAAGCGCTTCAAAGGCGAGCTGGCCGGGATCGAGGACGACCAGGTGGGCCTGAACATCGAGGGCGAGGACGACGTCACCGTCTACTTCCCCTTCGCCTGGATCATCGACGCCAAGCTCGTCATGACCGACACCCTGATGAAGCGGGGCGCCGAACAGCGCGCCGCTCGCATCCAATCCGACAACGACGACCTGTCCGAAAGTGAAGAGGACTGACCATGGCCATCGGCATCTCCGCCAACCGGCTCGAACTCCTGCAGATCGCCGACGCGGTCGCGCGCGAAAAGAGTATCGAGAAGGAAGTCGTCATCGAGGCCATCGAGGACGCCCTCCAGAAAGCCGCCCGCGCTCGCTACGGCGCCGAGCACGACATCCGCGTCAAGATCGACCCGCGTACGGGCGAAATGACGCAGAAGCGCGTGATCGAGGTCGTGGCCGACGATACCGAGCTGGAAGGCGAGATCGGCAAGATGCAGCTGTCGATCGCCAAGCGCACCTGGCGCGACGCCGAGATCGGCAAGGTCTACGAAGAAGTTCTGCCGCCGTTCGAGATCGGCCGCGTCCAGACCCAGATGGCCCGCCAGGTCGTCATGCATAAGGTCCGCGAGGCCGAGCGCGAGCGTCAGTACGACGAGTACAAGGATCGCGTCGGCGAGATCGTCAACGGCAGCGTCAAGCGCGTCGAATACGGCAACGTCATCGTCGACCTGGGCCGCGGCGAAGGCATCATGCGCCGCGACCAGTCGATCCCGCGCGAGAACTTCAACGTTGGCGACCGCATCCGCGCCTACATCTACGACGTCCGTCGCGAGACCAAGGGCCCGCAGATCATGCTGAGCCGCGCGCACGGCGGCTTCATGGCCAAGCTGTTCGCCCAGGAAGTGCCGGAAGTCTACGACGGCGTCATCGAGATCCGCGCCGTGGCCCGCGACCCGGGTTCGCGCGCCAAGATGGCCGTCATCTCGAACGACAGCTCGATCGACCCGGTCGGCGCCTGCGTCGGCATGCGCGGCTCGCGCGTGCAGGCGGTCGTGGCCGAGCTGCAGGGCGAGAAGATCGACATCATCCAGTGGTCGGAAGACGAAGCCACCTTCATCGTCAACGCCCTGGCCCCGGCCGAAGTCTCCAAGGTCGTCATGGACGAGGAAGACGAGCGCGTCGAAGTCGTGGTGCCCGATGAGCAGCTGTCGCTGGCCATCGGCCGTCGCGGCCAGAACGTCCGCCTCGCCTCGCAGCTGACCGGCTGGCAGATCGACATCATGACCGAGAGCCAGGAGAGCGAGCGCCGTCAGAAGCAGTTCACCGAGACCACGGCCCTGTTCCAGGAAGCCCTGGACGTCGACGAGGTCATCGCCCAGCTGCTGGTCACCGAAGGCTTCGCCGCGGTGGAGGACGTCGCCTATGTCGAGCCGCACGAGATCGCCTCGATCGAGGGCTTCGACGAGGAGACCGCCGAGGAGCTGCAGGCTCGCGCCCGCGAATTCCTCGACAAGGAAGCCGCCGCCCTGGACGCCAAGCGCGTGGAGCTGGGCGTGCAGGACGAGGTCCTGGCCGTCGAGGGCGTGACCCTGGCCATGGCCGTGGCCCTGGGCGAAGGCGATGTGAAGACCGTCGAGGATCTCGCCGGCCTGGTGCCCGACGACATGCGCGGCTGGTTCGAGACCAAGAACGGCGAGCGCGTGCGTGAACCGGGCATCCTGGAAAGCTTCAACCTGTCGCCGGAAGACGCCGAGGCGCTGATCATGCGTGCTCGCGTCGCCATGGGCTGGGTCGAGGCGCCGCCGGAGCCGGAATACGAGCCGGAAGCCGAATACGAAGGTGACGTCGAAGGCGAAGTCGAGGGCGAAGTCGTCGCCGACGAAGCCGCCGGCGAAGAGACCGCCGCCGAAGAGGCCGTCGTCGAAGACGCCGCTCCGGAAGAAGAAGCCTAAGCGCCTTCGAGCGATGCGTGACGGCCTCGCGGAGCGATCCGCGGGGCCGTTCGTTCGACAAGGCCTGACCTAGAAGGATTCATGACCGAAACCGCCGCGCCCAAGACCCACGCCGAAGCCAATCGCCTGCGCAAGGACATCGTCCTGGGCGAGGCGACGGACGAGGCGCGTCTGGTCCGGTTCGTGGCGGGCCCGGACGGGGTCGTGGTTCCCGACGTCGCGCGCAAGCTGCCGGGCCGGGGGATCTGGGTCGGCGCCGACCGGGACTCGATCGCGGCCGCCGCTAAGAAGGGCCTGTTCTCGCGGGCGGCCAAGACCAAGCTGATCGCGCCGGCCGACCTGGCCGACCAAGTCGAGGCGCTGCTGGCCCGTCGGGTTCTGGACGGCCTGGGCCTTGCGCGGAAGGCCGGGAGCATTATCTCGGGATACGAGAAGGTGGTCGCCGCCCTGGGAACGGGCAAGGTGGCCTGGCTGATCGAGGCGTCCGACAGCGCCGAAGATGGTCGCCGAAAGATTTTATCCGCCGCCCGCAAGGCCTCGACGCCGCCCCGTTTTCTGGGCGCGTTCAGTTCGGACGAATTGGGTTTGGCCTTGGGCGGGGAGAATGTGATACACACGGCGCTCCTCGCCGGGCGCGGTGTCGATCGCTGGACCTTAGACGTCGAGCGTTTGTCAGGCTTCCGCCCGCTTTTGCCGCCCGAATGGTCGGCGAACGGACGCGAGGACCACCAGAAGCCCATCGGGTTTCCGGAGGAATAGGGGGCGAGCCTGTTCGCCCCCGGTCGGTTCGCCGGCCAAGGACAGGCTCTAGAGTTTTTCGATCGCACCGAGCGGTCGATGCGATCGAAAAGCTCTAGAATCTTTGAGGGAGTACGGCCGTCCGGGTCGTGCTCGTGAGTGAAGGGTCGGGAAACGCGCCTCCATCTTGTGGGGGTACGTCCAGGCCCCTTTCTCACATGGAACGAGCGGTTTTTTTAGCCGGGTACCGCCTGGCGGAAGTACAAGCGAGCGCATGAGCGACGAGAACGAAAACGGCCGACCCGGCGGACGAGCCCCGATCACGCTGAAGCCCCGCCAGGGCTCGGTGAGCGCCGGGGTCGTGAAGCAGAGCTTCAGCCACGGCCGGACCAAGACGGTGGTGGTCGAAACCAAGCGCACGCGGTCGCATGCGCCGGCGAGCGGCAACCTGGCCGCGCCGTCCTCGGCCGAGCGCCGTCACGACGCCCCGCCTCAGCGCCCGCAGCAATCGCACGGCGGCGGCAACGCCTCGTCCGGCGGCGGTGGTTCGGCAGGCGGCCTGTCGCAGGAAGAGCTCCGCGCCCGTCAACGCGCCATCGAGTCCGCTCGCGAGACCCAAGCCCGTCAGGCGGCCGACCAGGCCGCCGCCGAGGCTCGCGCTCGCGCCGCTCAGGACGCCGCCCAGCGTGAAGTCGCCGCCAAGGCCTCGGCCGAACGCGCCGCCTCGGCTCCGGCTCCGGTCCAGGCCCCCGTCGCTCAAGCCCCGGTCGCCCAGGCCCCGGCGGCTTCCGCTCCGGCGCCAGCCGCACCCGTGACCCCGCCGCCGGCGGCTCCGGTCCAGCCCGCGGCGCAAGCTCCGGCCGCCCCGCGCGCCGAGGCCCCGCGTCAGGAAGCGCCGCGCCAGGAAGCTCCCCGTCATGACGCGTCGCGTCAGACCGGCGCGGCTCAGACCGGCGCCGGCCAGACCCGCACCTACGAGCCCAGCCGCGAGCGCCGCGACGATCGTCCGACCACGACGACCTATCGCCCGGCCCCGCAAAGCCCGTTCAATCAACGTTCGCCGCGTCCCGACGCCGGCGCCAATTTCGGCCAGCGCGCCCCGCGCCCCGAAGGCGACCGCCCGCGTGGTCCGCGTCCCGAGGGCGATCGTCCGCAAGGCGACCGTCCCCAGGGGGATCGCGGCGGCTATCGCGGCGATCGTCCGCAGGGTGACCGCCCGCAAGGCGATCGTCCGCAGCAGACCGTGCGCTACTCGGCCCTCGCGCCGCGTCCGGCGCCCGGCGGCCCGCGGGGCCCTGGCGGCCCCGGTGGTCCGCGCGGTCCGCGTCCTGGCGTTCCGGCCGCCGCTCCGGCGACCCCGGAAGTCCAACGCGCCATGCGCTCGGCGCCGCGTCCCGGCGGCGAAGTCAGCCGTCGTCCCGACGACGAGGACGATCGCCGTAAGGCCGCCGCCCCCGGCAAGGCCGTGTCGCGCGCCAAGGGCGCTCCGGTCCGCCGCGAAGGTCGCCTGACCATTCAGGCCGTGGCCGGTGACGGAGACTCCGCCGACCGCATGCGCTCGCTGGCCTCGGTTCGCCGGGCCCGTGAACGCGAAAAGGAAAAGCGTCGCGGCGGTCCCGCCGAGGTCGTCAAGGTCAGCCGTGAAGTCGTCATTCCCGACGTCATCACCGTGCAGGAGCTGTCCAACCGGATGGCCGTGCGCGGCGTCGACATCATCAAGTTCCTGATGCGTCAGGGCGTGATGCTGAAGATCAACGACGTCATCGACAACGACACCGCCGAGCTGGTGGCCACCGAATTCGGCCACACCGTCAAGCGCGTGTCGGAAGCCGACGTCGAAGAAGGCTTCATCGGCGCCGACGATCACGACGATCACCTGGAGCCCCGGCCCCCGGTCGTCACGATCATGGGCCACGTCGACCACGGCAAGACCAGCCTGCTCGACGCCCTGCGCGCCACCGACGTGGCCGCTGGCGAACACGGCGGCATCACCCAGCACATCGGCGCCTATCAGGTTCGCCTGAAGGACGGCCAGCGCGTGACGTTCCTCGACACGCCCGGCCACGCCGCGTTCTCGTCGATGCGCGCCCGCGGCGCCAACATCACCGACATCGTGGTGCTGGTGGTGGCTGGCGACGACGGCGTCATGCCCCAGACGATCGAGGCGATCAAACACGCCAAGGCCGCCGACGTGCCGATCATCGTCGCCGTCAACAAGATGGACAAGCCGGGCTCGGACTCGACCCGCGTGGTCAACGAGCTGCTGCAGCACGAGATCGTCGTCGAAAGCCTGGGTGGCGACACCCAGCTGATCGAGGTCTCGGCCAAGGCCCGCACCGGCCTGGACGAGCTGCTGGAAGGCATCCTGCTGCAGGCCGAAGTGCTGGACCTGAAGGCCAACCCCGACCGCACCGCCGACGGCGTGGTGATCGAGGCCAAGCTGGACAAGGGTCGCGGCGCGGTTTCGACCGTGCTGGTCAATCGCGGCACGCTGAAGCGCGGCGACATCGTCGTCGCCGGCAGCCAGTTCGGCCGGGTTCGCGCCCTGCTGAACGAGCGCAACGAGCAGCTGACCGAAGCCGGTCCGGCCACCCCGGTCGAGATCCTCGGCCTGGACGGCGTGCCCTCGCCGGGCGAAGCCTTCGCCGTGGTCGAGAACGAGGCCCGCGCTCGCGAGCTGACCGAGTACCGCATCCGCCAGAAGCGCGAGAAGTCGATGGCCCCGGTGGGCGCCGGCGCTTCGATGGCCGAGATGATGGCCAAGCTTCAGGACAAGAAGCTGAAAGAACTGCCGCTGGTCATCAAGTCCGACGTGCAGGGTTCGGCCGAAGCGATCCTGGGTTCGCTGGACAAGATGTCGACCGACGAGGTCCGCGCGCGGATCATCCTGTCGGGCGCCGGCGCGATCAGCGAAAGCGACGTCATGCTGGCCAAGGGCGCTGGCGCGCCGGTCATCGGCTTCAACGTCCGGGCTTCCGCCCAGGCGCGAGCCCTTGCCGAGCGCGAAGGGGTCGAGATCCGCTACTACGCGATCATCTACGACCTGCTGGACGACATCAAAGGCGTGCTCTCGGGCATGCTGGCCCCGATCCAGCGCGAAACCTTCCTTGGCAACGCCGAGGTCCTGCAGGCCTTCGACATCTCGAAGATCGGCCGGGTCGCCGGCTGTAAGGTCACCGAGGGCGTGGTCCGCAAGGGCGCGAAGGTCCGGATCGTCCGTCAGGACATCGTGGTCCTGGAACTGGGCACCCTGCAGACGCTCAAACGCTTCAAGGACGAGGTCAACGAAGTCCCCGTCGGTCAGGAGTGCGGCATGATGTTCGCGGGCTTCCAGGACATCAAGGTCGGCGACGTGATCGAGTGCTTCACCGTCGAGGAGATCAAGCGCCAGCTCGACTAGCTGCTTGATCGAAACTCAGCTTAAAGGGAGGCGCGGGCGTGAGCTCGCGCCTTTCTTGCGTCTTGGTGGCGGCATGGAAATCCGAGGAACGATCGAGACGTTCGAAGGCCGAAGGGCCTGCGCCCCGCTCAGCAAGCATGTGCTGGGCTGGCGACGGCATTTTCAGTGGTACGTGGTGGCGGGGATGATCGTCAGCGGCCTCATCGGCAACGCTCTGCTTGAGCTTGTCGCGCCGACCTGGGGCTTCGTGGCGAGCCTGGCCGCCGCGGCGATCGGGATCGTCATTCTGCTTCGCGTAGCGCCGAGCATGGCCCAGAGCGCCTGGCGGGCGCGGGGCGTGCCGGCTCACATGGACCTCGTCTACCGCATCGAAGACCAGGCGCTGGCCATCGTGGGACCCACGACCGAGACCCGGCTGACCTGGGGGTCGATCTCGGAAATCATCCCAGGCCGAGACTATTGGCTCTTCGTGGGCATGGGTTCGGCCTACTTCCTGCCGCGCCGGTTCTTCGCCGATCTGGCCGCCGAGGCCGCGTTCCTTCGCGCCTGCCTCGAGAAAATGTCGCCTGAGGCGCGGGCGCGGAGCCCGAAGGCGGCCGCCGCGGCGGCCTGACGTCACCAGACTGGAAATCGCCCCAATCCAGCGCTACCCATTTCCCATGCGTATCAAAGCTCTCCTCGCCCTGACCGCCGTCGCCGCCAGCTTGAGCGCCTGCGCGACGGCGACCCGTCTGGACGCCGCCGGCGACGTGCACGACCTGCTGGTCGCCATCCGCGACAACGACCGCGCCACCTTCGACGCCCATGTCGACCGCCGCGCCCTGAAGGCGCAGGTCGAGGCGCGGCTGATGGACGAGGCGCGCCAGCGCGGCGGCTCGAGCAACGGCGTGATGGCCCTGGCCGCCCTGGCGGCGGGACCGCTGGCCGACGTGGCCGGCGAGGCCCTGATCCGTCCCGAGACCTTCCACGCCGCCGCCAACTACTATGGCTACAGCCCCGATCGTCCGATCCCGGGCCGGGTGGCGATCGCCAGCACGCTGCGTCCGGTCGGCGACGGCCGGGTCTGCGCGGCCAAGCGCGACGGCCCGTGCCTGCTGACCTTCTCGCGCGAAGGCGACCGCTGGCGGCTGTCGGGCTTCGATCCTCAAGCCGCGAACCTGCACCTGAAGCGATGAAGACAGCCGTCTGGGGGGGCGCGGCCCTGTTGGCGACGAGCGTCGCCCTGTCTCCGTTGGCGGCCTCCGCCGCCCGGGCCGAGACGCGGATGTTCTCGTACGACCCGATCTCGCCGGACGCCAAGCGGCTGACCGGCGCGGGCGTGACGATCCTGTTCAGTCAGGGCCTGCTGGGCCCCGGCCAGCCGATCAAGGTGCTGGCCACCGGCGTGCCGGCCGAGGCGCGGCTGAAGGACGGCCGTCAGAAGGATCTCGGTCCCGGCGGCCTGGCGGCCATGGATGGCGTCGACACCAACGTCTCGCTGTACGAGGTCGACAACAA
Source organism: Caulobacter sp. Root343 (assembly GCF_001425745.1). Classification (GTDB taxonomy): domain Bacteria; phylum Pseudomonadota; class Alphaproteobacteria; order Caulobacterales; family Caulobacteraceae; genus Caulobacter. Next base: position 106,731 of record NZ_LMDF01000012.1, read on the forward strand.
GCTGGCCCAGGGCAAGATCTATGTTCGCGCCTTCTGCCCGGGCTCGAGCCGGCTGTGGCTGTCGTTCAGCACCATCGCCATCCGCCGCGACCTGCGGATCCAGGCGTTCGGCGACGACCCGAAGGCGCAGGATCCCAAGGGTGGAGGGAAGGCCCGCCTCTGCGGCACGCTGGACTTCTCGTATCGCGGCGAGTGGCGACTGCCGAAAGGCCGCGCGCCCGACCCGATGTCGGACTGGACCGACAGCCCCCAGCACCCCGACACGACGAACTGAAATCCGGGATCCTGAAATTTCCCGTCATTATTTTTGAGCCGCCGTGTCGCAACGGAAGGGTCTCGCGCGTCCTAGAGATGTAGCCGCGTTCGAACCGAACGTGGCCGACGGGAGACGCGCGATGCGGTTCATGGTGCTGTTGAAGGTCGAGGCGGACGGCGGTCCGGAACCGACCGAGGCCGTGCGGGCCTATGATGTCGAACTGTCGCGCGCCGGGGTGGCCGACCGGGCCAAGCTCTCGGCGCGGGGCGCGCGGATGACGGCCGAGGCCCCGACCGACGGCCGGACCGTCGCCGGCTTCTGGGTGTTCGACGTCGATTCCCGCGAGGACGCCGCCGCCTGGGTGCGCCGCTGCCCCGCGCCGCGCGACGGCGCGGCCGAGATCGAGATCCGCCTGCTGATCGCGCCGGACGACATCGGCGAGCGCCCGACCCGAGGCAAGCCCCGCCCCGTCTGGGAGCGGGCGATGGCGTTCTAGCTCGGCCTCAGAGCAGCAGGCCTCGGACCAGCAGGAAGATCGCGAACACCATCATCGGCGCAGACCACACTTCCAGCGGCAGCGACATCAACCGATTGGGCGGGCGGTAGGTGAAGCGGAATTTCCAGAGGCGCGGTGGCGGCAGTTTGATAGGTCGGCGGTTGAGCTTGCTGCCGACGATCCAATTGACCACGGCGGCGATCGCCGCGCCAACGGCCCATAGCCAAGGCGCACGCTCGAAGAGCTGTTCTCCGAACGCCGCCGTCAGCACGGCGCCGAACACCCCGAACACCCCGATCAGGGTCAGCAGACCCATGAAGCCGCGACCGGTCCACCAAATCATCGACGACCCTTTCCCAAGGTTGAGCTTGTTGGATAGGCCATCGCTTGCCTTTCATGCAACCATGCGGCCGGATGAGGGGGCGACCATGACCGACGATCCGCTGGCGGGGTTCACGCGCTTCGAGTTCGACGACGGGCGCTGGCGCCGCGAGGTCTTCCGCATCGGTTCAGGACCGGCGGTGATCGTCATCCACGAGGTTCCCGGCCTGCATCCGGGCGTGCTGGAGTTCGCCCGCGACCTGGCGGCGGCTGGCATGACCGCTTTTTGCCCCAGCCTGTTCGGCAAGCCCGGCAAGGCGGTGACCCGCGGCTATGCGGTGGGCGAGATCCTCAAGAACATCTGCGTGCGGCGCGAGTTCAGCGTCTGGAACGGCGGCCGTTCCAGCCCGATCGTCGATTGGCTGCGCGCCCTGGCCCGCCAGGTCCACGCCGAGTGCGGCGGCAAGGGGGTCGGCGCGGTGGGCATGTGTTTCACCGGCGGCTTCGCCCTGGCGATGATGACCGAGCCGGCCGTGGTGGCCCCGGTGCTATCCCAGCCTTCGCTGCCGTTGAACAAGGGCCAGGGGCTGGACTGCTCGGCCTCGGAACTGGCCTGCGCTAAGCGGCGGTTCAAGGACGAGGACCTGTCGCTGCTAGCCCTGCGTTTCACCTCCGACAAGCTGGTGCCCCATGCCCGCATCGCGCGGCTGAGGGCCGAGTTCGGCGACAGGGTCGAGGTTGTCGAACTGGACGACGAGGACGCCGCGCCGGGCGTGCCGATGTCCCCGCACTCCGTGCTGACACTGCACCTGCATCGCTCGGTCCCGGACAGCGGCAGCATGAAGGCGCGCGACAAGGTGATCGCGTTCTTTCGGGGAAGGGTCGGAGCCTAGCGTCCCTCTCCCCTTGCGGGAGAGGGTGGCCGCCGAAGGCGGTCGGGGGAGGGGTTGAAGGCGAGGTCCGCCGCGACAGCGGATAGACAGGGCGCCCAGCCGACAGGATGATCGACCCCTCATCCGGCCCTTCGGGCCACCTTCTCCCGCAAGGGGAGAAGGATACCGGACTGGACTTCTACTGTTTGGAGGCCTAGACACCCCGCCTTCCGAATTTTCCCCGCGCACCGGCGTTCGATCCGCCGGCCGGGCCGCAAGGATACCGCGCCATGAAGCGCAATACCGAGACCAAGAAGAGCGCCCCGACAGGGCCTTCGCAACGCCAGCTTCGCGCCGGCGAACTGATCCGCCACGCCCTGGTCGATGTCTTCCGCGAGGAAGGCCTGGCCGATCCGGTGTTGGTCAACGTCTCGATCACGGTTTCCGAAGTGCGGATGAGCCCGGACCTGCGCCACGCCGTCTGCTTCGTTGAACCGCTGGGCTCCGGCCTGAGGGGCGAGGCCGGCCGCAAGGACGAGGACATCGCCGAGGTCATCAAGGCTCTGAACCGGGGGGCGAGCTTCCTGCGCGGGCGCCTGGGCAAAGTAATCGACATGAAGTTCACGCCCGACCTGAAGTTCATCCACGACGAGAGCTTCGGCGCCGCGGCCCATATGGATCGCCTGTTCGACGATCCGCGCGTCCAGCAGGACACCGGCCGCCTGTCCGACGTTCTTGGCGAAGATGACGATCTTGGGGACGAGGCCTAAGGCATGGCCCGCCGCAAGAAGGGCGACGCGGTCTCCGGCTGGCTGTGCCTGGACAAGCCCTATGACCTGACCTCGACCACGGCCGTCAGCCGCGTGCGCCGGGCGTTCAACGCCCAGAAGGGCGGCCACGCCGGCACGCTGGACCCGCTGGCCACCGGCATCCTGCCGATCGCCCTGGGCGAGGCGACCAAGACCGTCCCGTTCCTGATGGACGCCGACAAGGCCTATCGCTTCACCATCGCCTGGGGCCGCGACACCACCACCCTGGACCGCGAGGGCGAGACGACCGCGACCTCGAACGTGCGGCCGACCCGCGAGCAGGTCGAGGCTATCCTGTCGGGCTTCATCGGCGAGGTCGACCAGATCCCGCCGAACTTCTCGGCCATCAAGGTCGACGGCGAGCGCGCCTATGACCTGGCCCGCGACGGGGTCGAGTTCGAGCTGCCGACCCGCAAGGTCAATATCCATGCGCTGCGTGTGACCGAGGCCCCTGACGCCGACCACGTCACCCTGGAGATGGAATGCGGCAAGGGCACCTATGTCCGGGCCGTGGTCCGGGATCTCGCCAAGACGCTCGGAACCTGTGGCCACGTCGCCGAGCTGCGCCGGACGCGGGTGGGCGGCTTTGACGAGGCGTCGGCGATATCGCTGGAAACCCTCGAGAATTTGAGCTATGAGGCCCGGCTGTCGGAGGCGTTGCTTCCGGTCGAGACCGCGCTGGACGACATCCCGGCGTTGGCCGTGACCGACGAAGACGCCTTCCGGCTTGCACAGGGACGCGCCATCGTCCTGCTTCCAAGGCAGGTTGAAACGCTGAAAGCCGAGCTCACGCCCGGCGATCGCACCGTTTCCGCCATGTCCGGAGACAGGTTGGTGGCCCTGTGCGAGATGCGCGCCGGAAAGCTCAATCCGGTGCGGGTCTTCCAACTCACCTGAGCGGAGACAACCCGATGTCGATCACCATCGAGCGCAAATCCGCGCTCATCGCCGAACACGCCCGCACGCAAGGCGACACCGGCAGCGCTGAAGTCCAGGTCGCGATCCTCTCGGAACGCATCTCGAACCTGACCGAGCACTTCAAGACGCACAAGAAGGACAACCACAGCCGTCGTGGCCTGCTGAAGCTGGTTTCCCAGCGTCGCCGGCTCCTCGACCACCTGAAGAAGTCCGACGTCGCCCGTTACCAGTCCCTGATCGAAAAGCTGGGCCTGCGTCGCTAAGGCATAAGATCCGCCGCTCCGCGCAAGCAGGGCGGCGGATCGCATATTTGGAACCAGACGTCCCGCGACAGGCCGGGGCGTCGCGAAGGTTCAAAAGCGGCTCGCCCTGATCTTTTCAGGCGAACCGTTCGTCCGTCCGAGGGTTCACGTCCTCAAACCCGCCTGTCGAACTGGATGAGGATCATCGGGCCGGCTCCAAACAGCTCTTCAAGCTAGGCCGTCCGCCCCTGTCCGCCCCGATGGGAATCCGCCCGCGGGAACCGAAAGAAGAAAAATGTTCGATATCAAGCGCAAGACGATCGAGTGGGGCGGCAAGACGCTGGTCCTCGAAACCGGGCGCATCGCCCGTCAAGCCGACGGCGCCGTCCTGGCCACCATGGGCGAAACCGTCGTCCTGGCCACCGCCGTGTTCGCCAAGAAGGCCAAGCCCGGCCAAGACTTCTTCCCGCTGACGGTCAACTATCAAGAAAAGACCTTCGCGGCCGGCAAGATCCCCGGCGGCTTCTTCAAGCGTGAAGGCCGTCCGTCGGAAAAGGAGACCCTGGTCTCCCGCCTGATCGACCGTCCGATCCGCCCGCTGTTCGTCAAGGGCTTCAAGAACGAAGTCCAGGTCGTCGTCACCGTGCTGCAGCACGACCTCGAGAACGATCCCGACATCCTGGGCATGGTCGCCGCCTCGGCGGCCCTGGTCCTGTCGGGCGCCCCGTTCATGGGCCCGATCGGCGCCGCGCGCGTCGGCTACATCGATGGCGGCTACGTGCTGAACCCGACGCTCGACGAGCTGAAGGAAAGCAAGATGGACCTGGTCGTGGCCGGCACCGCCGACGCCGTGATGATGGTCGAGAGCGAAATCCAAGAGCTCTCGGAAGAGATCGTGCTGGGCGGCGTCAACTTCGCCCACAAGGAAATGCAGACGGTGATCGACGCGATCATCGACCTGGCCGAGCACGCCGCCAAGGAGCCGTTCGACTTCCAGCCGGAAGACACCGACGCCCTGAAGGCCGAAGTGAAGAAGGCCGTCGGCAAGGATCTGGCCAACGCCTACAAGATCCAAGGCAAGGCCGACCGCGTCGCCGCCCTCGGCGCCGCCAAGACCAAGGCCATCGAGACCTTCGCCAAGAGCGACACCAACCCGGCCGGCATCGACCCGCTGAAGCTGGTCTCGGTCTTCAAGGAACTGGAAGCGGACATCGTCCGTCGCTCGATCCTCGACACCGGCATCCGCATCGACGGCCGCACCGTCGACAAGGTCCGTCCGATCCTGGGTGAAGTCGGCATCCTGCCGCGCACCCACGGCTCGGCCCTGTTCACCCGCGGCGAGACCCAGGCGATCGTGGTCGCCACCCTGGGCACCGGCGATGACGAGCAGTTCATCGACGCCCTGGAAGGCACCTACAAGGAATCCTTCCTGCTGCACTACAACTTCCCTCCCTACAGCGTCGGTGAAACCGGCCGTATGGGCAGCCCGGGCCGCCGCGAAATCGGCCACGGCAAGCTGGCCTGGCGCGCCCTGCGCCCGATGCTGCCGGCCAAGGAAGACTTCCCCTACACGATCCGCCTGGTCTCGGAGATCACCGAGTCGAACGGTTCGTCCTCGATGGCCACGGTCTGCGGTTCGTCGCTGGCCATGATGGACGCCGGCGTGCCGCTGATCCGTCCGGTCTCGGGCATCGCCATGGGCCTGATCCTGGAAAAGGACGGCTTCGCGGTTCTGTCGGACATCCTGGGCGACGAAGATCACCTGGGCGACATGGACTTCAAGGTGGCCGGCACCAGCGAAGGCCTGACCTCGCTGCAGATGGACATCAAGATCGCCGGCATCACCCCGGAGATCATGAAGCAGGCCCTGGCCCAGGCTCACGAAGGTCGCGCCCACATCCTGGGCGAGATGAACAAGGCCATGGACGCCCCGCGTGAAGACGTCGGCGACTACGCCCCGAAGATCGAGACCATCACCATCCCGACCGACAAGATCCGTGAAGTGATCGGCTCGGGCGGCAAGGTGATCCGCGAGATCGTCGCCACCACCGGCGCCAAGGTCGACATCAACGACGAAGGCACCGTGAAGGTCTCGGCCTCGGACGGCGCCAAGATCAAGGCCGCGATCGACTGGATCAAGTCGATCACCGACGAAGCCGAAGTGGGCAAGATCTACGACGGCAAGGTCGTGAAGGTCGTCGATTTCGGCGCCTTCGTGAACTTCTTCGGCGCCAAGGACGGCCTCGTCCACGTCAGCCAGATCAGCAACGAACGCGTCGCCAAGCCGTCGGACGTGCTGAAGGAAGGCCAAGCCGTGAAGGTCAAGCTCCTGGGCTTCGACGACCGCGGCAAGACCAAGCTGTCGATGAAGGTCGTCGACCAGGAAACTGGCGAAGACCTGTCGAAGAAGGCCGAACTGGCACCGGAAGACGCCGTCAACACCTGAGGGTGAACGGCTCTCCGAAGTGAGAGGTTAGCGAGCGGGCGGTTCCGAAAGGGACCGCCCGTTTTGCGTTTGGGCTTGCCGAAGTTCCCTTTTTGTTCCATCATGGGTTGTGGAATGGAGAGCAGGCGATGGCCGACCATGTCGTGCAATGCGGCGGCTGCCGCGTCGATGTCCAGGTGGTGCGGAACGGGAATGGCGAGGTCGTACGCTGTCCCGCCTGCGCCAGGACCGCGCCCAAGGACGAGGCGATCCGCACGGCGAGGAGCGCCTTGATCGACATCGTCATGCGCGACCTCGACGAGACCCTGCGAGAGATCGTCCGCGCCAGCCCGACCCTCGGCTACCAGCCGGCCCAGCGGTACGACTGGGTGCTTGGCTAGGGTCTGGTGATCACCCCTTCGGCGTCACCCGCACCACCGCCGTGTCCGGCGCGCCGTTGCCGCCGCGGCAGGCGGTGAGCTTGAACTTCAGGTCCATGCAGACCCAGACCTCGGTCAGGCGGCCTTCCTTGACGCGGACATTGAGGCCATCGGCGGTCATGCCGCGGTTGCGCTTGAGGAAGGCGTGGCGGATTTCGCCGGCGGTCATCGTCTCGCCGGGGCCGGGCTTCAGCTCGGGGACGTTAAGACCCTTGCGGACCTGGCGGGCCTTCTTGAAATAAGCCTCGGGCGTATCCCACTGGCAAGTCCCGTGCGCCTGCCACTCGTGCTGCAGCAGCCACGGCGAGGGGGTCATGCACAGATTGGCCTTCACCGTCGCCGGGCTCATCGGCGGGCTGGGCTTGCAGTAGCGCGGATGCACCCGGTCCGGGCCGTTGGGCCACAGGCCATGGACCGTGAAGCCGAAGCGGTTGTCGCGGCACTGGATGGTCTTGTCCGACTCCGGGATGCCGGCGCGGCAGGCCTCGGGCGACCAGAACAGGGCCAGCAGATAGGCGGCGGTCGGGACGTCGGTATGGATCTCGTTGGCCGGCGGGATCTCGGCCGCGGCCGGCGTCACCGTCGGCGGAACCGCGCAGGTCTTCAGGCTTGAGGCCTGGGCGGCGCTTGCGAGCGCCAGGACGGCGGCGGCGGCGAGGGCGGTCTTCATCAACAACTCCAAACTGCGGCGCGGATAGGGACCCGCGCCGCGTCCGGCGTCAAGCAAGGCTCAGCGGCGGGCTTCGGTAGCCATCCGCACCGCCAGGCCGCCCAGCACCGTGGCCATCAGCCAGCGCTGGATCAGGGCGAAGCTGGGACGGGTGGACAGGAAGGCCGCGATCGTGCCGGCCGTGAAGCAGATCGTGCCGTTGACGACCATGCTGACGGTGATCTGCGACAGGCCCAGCACCAGCGACTGGGTGAACACCCCGCCGTGCTCGGGTTTGATGAATTGCGGCAGCAGCGACAGGTACAGCATCGCGGCCTTGGGGTTCAGGATATTGGTGACGAAGCCCATGCTGATCAGCTTGGCCGGGCTGTCCTTGGGCAGGTCGCGCACCTGGAACGGCGAGGCGCCGCCCGGCCGGATCGCCTGCCAGGCCAGCCAGCCCAGATAGAGCGCCCCGCCGAAGCGCAGGATGTCATAGGCGATCGGCGCGGCCATCAGCAGGGCGGTGATGCCCAGCGAGGCGCAGACCAGATAGACGACGAAGCCCGCCGCCGTGCCGATCAACGACACGATCCCGGCCAGGCGGCCTTGCGAGATCGAGCGGCTGACGACGTACAGCATGTTCGGCCCGGGGGTCAGGGCCATGCCCAGGCAGACGAGCGTGAAGGCGATCCAGGTCTTGGCTTCGGGCATGGGCGTGGCTCCGCGATCGAGGTTGGACGCCCAGGCGAACGGCTTTCTCGCACCAGCGGTGCGGTCCGCGCTTCCCGAGGGTCACTTCCCTCCGAACGCCAGTCGCGCGAACGGCGGAGCTGTAGCATGGGGCGGGACAGGGTGAAATCCCGTCGGAGCGCGGGCATAGAACCCCTCTCTCTTTGAGAGAGGGAGGGGCCCGCGCCGCAGGCGTGGGAGGGTGAGAGGTTAGGCGAAGCCGGTGGGCCCCTCTCTCTTTGAGAGAGGGAGGGGCCCGCGCCGCAGGCGTGGGAGGGTGAGAGGTTAGGCGAAGCCGGTGGGGGATTTCGCGCATCTCGCTGAGTTTCAGGATTTATCGGCGGACGGTGTAACCACTCACCCTCCCATGCTGCGCATGGGCCCCTCCCTCTCTCTCAGAGAGAGGGATGAAGTAACTCACGAGCGTTCAGGCCTTTTCATCCTCCCCTCCAGAACCCGCCGTATGCTCACTTCACCTCGTCGCGAGGAAAGGGCGCATGGCCAGCGACCGATTGCGGCGGCGGGGGGCGATCGAGCGGCGAAGGTCCGAGGGGGATACTCGGACGGTCCGGGGCTTCAGCGTGCTGGCTGAACCCGCCCGCCGTCGGCGTGGTTGAAGGTAAAAGGGTGTGTCTTNTCACCTCGTCGCGAGGAAAGGGCGCATGGCCAGCGACCGATTGCGGCGGCGGGGGGCGATCGAGCGGCGAAGGTCCGAGGGGGATACTCGGACGGTCCGGGGACCTGGTTTCGCTGCCAGGCCCGCCCGCCGCTGGCGTGGTTGAAGGTAAAAGGGTGTGTCTTAGCCTGTATTGGCTCGCTCTCTTCGACCTCAGGGCGTTTCCGGAAACGGAAGAGCCCGGATCCCGGTAAGGCCTGAACAGGGCCACCTGACGGGACGCTGGCGAATAACGGTCGCGCGGAGCGTCTGGCTTCGTCGAAACGGTATCAAACTACTCACACTCCGGGCGGCGCCCGGCGCTCCGCGTCCCTTTCCATCCCTTCAGNATAACGGTCGCGCGGAGCGTCTGGCTTCGTCGAAACGGTATCAAACTACTCACACTCCGGGCGGCGCCCGGCGCTCCGCGTCCCTTTCCATCCCTTCAGCGGCAAGCCGCGTGAGGCGGCGGAGCCGTGCGTCCCAAATCCTCCCCCAGCGGGGAGGATCAGAATCGGGCGCGCCTCGCTCAAGCGTCACTTTTCCGCGCCGCTTCCCGCAATTGCGAGCGATTATCATTGCGACTGCTTTGCAACATCGCTAAGAACGCTTCGCAATTTCAGGAGGAGCGCCCTCGACGGCGCGCCTTGGGGACAGAACCAATATGCGTAATCCGAACTCCGCCGGCGTCGTAAGCCGGCCCCGTCGCGCCCTGGGCGTCGCCGCCGTCGCCGGCTTGGCCGGCCTGGGCCTGGCCCAGGTCGCCGCCGCCGCTGAAATCGACGCCGCGGCGCCGGTCGCCACCGCCCCGGCCGCAGACAGCACCGAGGTCTCGACCGTCAAGATTGACGCCAAGCGCGTGGCCGACCCGTCGTCGAGCAAGTTCACCGCCCCGCTGGTCGACACGCCCAAGTCGGTGACGGTGATCCCGTCGCGGATCATCGAGCAGACCGCCGCCACCTCGCTGACCGACATCCTGCGCACCTCGCCGGGCATCACCTTCGGGGCCGGCGAAGGCGGCCAGCCGCTGGCCGACCGCCCGTTCATCCGCGGCCAGAGCTCGGCCAACAACATCTTCGTCGACGGCGTCCGCGACACCGGCGGCCAGACCCGCGAGATCTTCAACCTCGAGCAGGTCGAGGTCGTCAAAGGCCCCGACAGCGCCTATGGCGGCCGCGGCTCGGGCGGCGGCAGCGTCAACCTGTCGTCCAAGAGCCCCAAGGCTGACACCTTCGCGCGGGGTTCGGTCGGCGTCGGGACCGACGAATACGTCCGCGCCACGGCGGACCTGAACTACGCCTTCAACGACAATGTCGCCGTCCGCTTGAATATCTTGGGAACCCAAGGCGATACGCCGGGCCGCAAGAACGTCGACTTCAGCCGCTGGGGCGTGGCCCCGTCGCTGGCCGTCGGCCTCAACGGCGACACCCAGCTGACCGTCAGCTACTACCATCTCGACACCGACCAGACGCCCGACTACGGCATCCCGCTGACCACCAAGACCACCGAGCCGCGCACGGCCTCGGGCATTCTGGCGGTCGATCGCCGCAGCTTCTACGGCATCGAATCGCGCGACTACCAGAAGACCAAGTCCGACATCGCCACCTTCGCCATCGACCACAAGATCAACGACGACCTCAACGTCCGCCAGGTGGTCCGCTATTCGAAGTCGCTGAACGACTACATCGTCACCAATCCCGGCGACGGCGGCGCGGCCCAGTTCGTCCAGGGCCAATGGTGGATGAAGCGCGGCACCAAGACCCGCTGGAACCCGACCGAGACGGTGGCGGCCGTCACCGACCTGCACGGCAAGACGATGTTCGGCGGCCTGGAGCACAGCTTCGACGTCGGCGTCGAGCTGAGCCGCGAGGAAAACCTCAACGCCGCCTATTCGACCTTCACCACCTCGGGCGCGGCCTGCCCGACCGGCTTCACGATCGCGGCCGCGACCCTGACCAGCCTGGGGGCCGGCGACTGCACCCGGGTCTACGCCCCGAACGACAAGGACGCCTGGACGGGCGTGATCAACCGCGCCCCGGCCGCCCGCAACGTGGCCAAGACCGCCGCGATCTACGGCTTCGACACCATCAAGTTCGGCGACAAGTGGCTGCTGAACCTGGGCCTGCGCCACGACAGCTATGACAGCGACGGCGTCGACGTCGCCACCACCCAGGCCAACGGCGTCTTCACCTCGGTGACCTACACGCCGCGTAACGGCTCGTGGGACTTCACCAACTATCAGGCCGGCCTGGTCTACAAGCCGACGGCCAGCTCCAGCCTCTACGTCTCCTACGCCACGTCCTCGACCCCGCCGGGCATTTCGGGCGGCGACCAGAACAGCAACACCTCGACCGGGACCGGCAACCTCTCCACCGTCCAGCTGGAGCCTGAGGACAGCGAAAGCTTCGAGGCCGGCGCCAAGGCCAATGTCTTCCACGACACCCTGGCCCTGTCGGCCGCCGTCTTCCAGACCACGCGCAAGAACGCCCAGATCCAGATCGACGCCAACACCTACGCCCAGGTCGGCGAGGTCGAGGTCAAGGGTTTCGAGCTCGGCTTCTCGGGCAATGTCACCCCGAAGTGGCAGGTGTTCGGTGGCTACACCTACATGGACAGCGAACTGGTCCGCGGCGCCTATACCAACGTCAACCAGGGCGACCCGCTGGCCAACACGCCCAAGCACAGCTTTTCCAGCTTCACGACCTATCGCGTGACCCGGAAGATCTCGCTGGGCGGCGGCGCTTACTACGTGTCGAAGAGCTTCGGCGGAAATCAGGGCGGGGCTGGCGGCGGGGCCAACAAGATCTACGCGCCGTCCTATACGCGCTTCGACGCGTTCGCCTCGTGGGCCGTCAGCGACAAGGTCGATCTGCAGCTGAACGTCCAGAACCTGACCGACGAACGCTACATCGCCCGCACCAACGGCGTGCACCACGCCGACCCGGCGCCGGGTCGTCAGGCGATCCTGACCTTCAACGTGAAGTACTGATCCCAGCCCGGAGAAGAACTTCACGCCGCGCCCGCCCGACAACGCCGTCGGGCGGGCGCTCCTCTTTCGGGCCTTGAGCCTCGGGCCTGATCCGGATCAAAGGGGAGGATGGCGCTGACCAAGGAGCGGTCCCGATGATGCTGCAGATCCCGCAGGTGCTGACCAAGGCGCAGGTGGCGCAGGCCCGGACGGTCCTGGACGCCGGTCCCTGGGTCGACGGCAACCTGACCTCGGGCTTCCAGGCGGCGCGGGCCAAGACCAACGAGCAGCTGCCGCAGGACTGCGAGGCGGCCCGGGCTGTCGGCGAGACGATCCTCCAGGCCGTGGAGGCCAACCCGGTGTTCGTCTCGGCGGCCCTGCCCCAGGTCATCCTGCCGCCGATGTTCAACCGCTACGGCGAGGGCATGGGCTTCAAGGACCATGTCGACAACGCCATCCGCCGCGACCCGGTTAGCGGCCGGCGGCTGCGCACCGACCTGTCGGCGACCCTGTTCCTGAGCGAGCCCGACGACTACGACGGCGGTGAGCTGGTCGTGAACGATCTCTACGGCGACCACGTCGTCAAGCTGGAGGCGGGGGACATGATCCTCTATCCCAGCGCCAGCCTGCACCACGTCACGCCGGTCACCCGGGGCGTGCGCACGGCCAGCTTCTTCTGGATCCAGAGCCTGATCCGCGACGACGCCAAGCGCACCCTGCTGCTGGAGATGGACGTCGCCATCCAGCGTCTGACCCGCAAGGTCGAGCCGGACGACGAGGGGATCCTGTCGCTGACCGGCGTCTATCATAACCTGTTGCGCCAATGGGCCGAGGTCTGAACCTAATTTCGCAGAACGTCGCTATTCCACGCGAACCATAAGTTTACGGTTGCGCTCCAGGATCCGCCCAACTTGGCGGAGACCGGATGTCCCAGGCGTCGATCAACAAGAGCTCGCAAGCGTCCTCGCCCTTCGGCGAGGCCGAGGCCGCGCGCTGGTTCTTCGACAACGCCAACGACCTGTTCGCCGTGGTCTCGCCCGAAGGGCGCTTTGTTTCGGTCAATCCGGCCTGGACCGCCCTGACGGGCTGGTCGGCCGAGGAGCTGATCGGCCAGCCCACGATCAAGTTCGCCCATCCCGACAGCCAGGCCGACCTGGCCGACGCCGGCCGGCGGATTCGCGAGACCGGCGCGGTGGTCCACGAGATCAAGGTCCGCTGCAGGGACGGCCGTTGGGTCTGGCTGCAGGGCCGCTCGCGCCGGGGCCCCAATGGCGAAATGATCGGGCTGATGCACGACATCTCGTCCGAGGTCGAAGGCCGCGCCGAACTGGCCGCCGCCCGCCGCACCCGTGAGATTCTGGCCGAGGCCGCCGGGGTCGGCATCTGGAGCTATGAGCCCGAGGGCGAGCGGATCGACTGGTCGCCGGACGCCCTGGCCCTGCTGGGCCTGGCGCCGTCGGACGTCGCCACGGCTGAACAGTTTTTCGCCCGCCTTCCCGACGATCAGCGCGAGACGGTGCGCGAGGCCTTCCGCCACGCCACCTGCACAGGAGAGGGCGGCGCGATCGAGTTCCGCCTCCGTGGCGACGACGGCCGCTGGCAGACCTTCCGCAGCACCTATCGCGCCGAGGCGCGGCCGGGCCCGCTGTTCGCGCTCAAGGGCATTTCGCAGAACATCACCGACGTGGCCCGCAGCCGCGACAAGGCCATCTGGAGCGAGCGCCGCGCCCGCCGCCTGGTCGAGGACGCCCCGTTCGCCGTGGCGGTCTACGACCTGGACATGCGGCTGCGCCTGGTCAGCCCGCGCTTCCTGGAGATCTTCAAGTCGACCGAGGCCCAGGTCATCGGCAAGACCCTGTCCGAACTGACCCACGGCGGACGCCGCCGCTTCGTGGCCGGGGTGGCCCGGGCGCTGTCGGGCGAGATCGTCAACCGGCGCGAGGACCGCCTCTACGACGCCGAGGGCGTGGAGCGGGCGTTCCGCTGGTCGGCGCGGCCGTGGCTGGACGTGGCCGGCGAGATCGTTGGCGTCATCACCTACATGGACGACGTCACCGCCCTGACGGCGGTCCGGCGCGAGGCCCGGATCAACGCCCGCCGGCTGAAGGTGGCGCTGGGCGCGGCGCGGGCCGGCGTCTACGAGATCGACCACGAGAGCCAGAGCTTCTGGGGATCACCCGAATTCCATCGCATGATGGGCCGGCGGGTGGGCTACGAGGACGTCCGCGAGGCGGTCTGGCCAATGATCCACCCCGAGGATCGCCAGCAGCTCTACGCCGCCGCGGCCGAGTGGCGGCGGACCGGCGCTTGGGGCGCGCACGAATACGACCTGCGCCTGGTCTCGCCCGGCGGCGCGCCGCGCTGGGTGCGGGTGTTCCACGACATCCGCCGCGACGCCCATGGCAAGACCCGCAAGGCGTTCGGCCTGATCCTGGACATCGACGAGAAGAAGAAGGCCGAGCTGGCCCTGGTCGCCGCCGAGCGCGCGGCCCAGGCCGCCAACGAGGCCAAGGCCCAGTTCCTGGCCAATATGAGCCACGAGATCCGCACGCCGATGAACGGGGTGCTCGGTGTCCTGCACGTGCTCAAGCGCGAGCTGCCGGCCGGCGACAGCGCCGAGCTGCTGGGCGAGGCCCTGGCCGCGGGCCAGATGCTGTCGACCTTGCTGGACGACGTGATCGACATCTCCCGCATCGAGGCCGGACGGCTCGACTTGAACCACGAGGCCGTCGATCCGCGCGAACTGACGCGCGGCGTGGTGCGGCTGCTGGCGGGCCAAGCCAACCACAAGGGCCTGCGGCTGGGGCTGGATCTCGCCGACGATCTCGGCTGGATCGAGACCGATCCGACCCGCGTGCGACAGGCCCTGTTCAACCTGATCGGCAACGCCGTGAAGTTCACCCTGAAGGGCTCGGTGACGGTGCGGGCGAGGAGGGGCGTCGACGCCTCCGGTCCGCGGCTGGTCTTCGACGTCATCGACACCGGCGTCGGAGTGCCGCTGGAGGCCCAGGCCAGGCTGTTCGAGCGCTTCCAGCAGGCCGACGCCAGCACCACCCGCCGGTTCGGCGGTTCGGGCCTGGGTCTGGCCATCACCCGCAAGCTGGCCCAGATGCTGGGCGGCGAGGTCTCGTTCCGCTCGACGCCGGGCGAGGGCTCGACCTTCACCCTGACCATCTCCGCGCCGCCGGTGGCGGCGCCGGACGCGGTGACCGCGCCGGCCGAGGACCTGCTGGCGGGCCTCAAGGTGCTGGTCGTCGAGGACAATCCGACCAACCAGTTGGTCGCCCGCCGCATCCTGGAGCAGCTGGGCGCCTCGGTGCGGGTCGCCGACGACGGCGCGGCCGGCGTGGCCGCGGCCCGCGACGGGGCGTTCGACCTTATCCTGATGGACGTCCAGATGCCGGGCATGGACGGCCTGGAAGCCGCGCGCCGCATCCGCGCCCTGCCGGGGCCCGCCAGCCGCGCGCCGATCATCGCCCTGACCGCCAATGTCATGGCCCATCAACGGGCCTCCTATCGCGCGGCGGGCATGGACGGGGTGGCCGCCAAGCCGATCGCCCCCGCCGCCCTGGTCGCCGAGATCGTCCGCCTGTCGCGGGACGACGCCGTCGTGCGGGACGCGGTGGCCTGACGCGGTTTTCGAACCCTCTTCCCCCTGGGCTCTGAACCACGCTAAGCAGGACCAAAGTACGGGGAAGAAAACGACATGGCCGAAGGGGTCCAGGAACGCGCATCGATGCGCACGGTGGTGGCGGCGTCATCCGCCGGCACGGCCTTCGAATGGTACGACTTCTTCATCTTCGGCAGCCTGACCCAGGTCATCTCCAAGACCTTCTTCGCGGGCCTCAACGATACGGCCGGTTATATCGCCGCCTTGGCCCTGTTCGGGGTGGGCTTCGCGTTCCGCCCGCTGGGCGCGCTGGTTTTCGGCAAGATCGGCGACCAGGCCGGACGCAAGGGCGCGTTTCTGGCCACGGTGCTGCTGATGGGCGGCGCGACCTTCGCCATCGCCTTCCTGCCGACCTACAAGCAGGTCGGGATCGCCTCGCCGATCCTGCTGATCCTGATGCGCTGCGTGCAAGGCTTCGCCCTGGGCGGCGAATACGGCGGGGCGGCGATCTATGTCGCCGAGCACTCGCCGGCCAACAAGCGTGGCTGGTCGACCTCGTGGGTGCAGACCTCGGCCGCCTTCGGCCTGTTCGGCGCCTTGCTGGTGATCCTGGCCACCCGCTGGGCCCTGGGCAAGCATGTCGGCCCCGAGGCCTTCGACGCCTGGGGCTGGCGGATTCCGTTCGCGGTCTCGATCGGCCTGCTGGGCGTCTCGGTCTGGATGCGGCTGAAGCTGACCGAGAGCCCGGCCTTCGCCGCCATGAAGGAAGAGGGCCAGGCCTCCAAGGCGCCCTATGCCGAGGCGTTCGGCCAGTGGAAGAACCTGAAGCTGGTGATCCTGGCCTTCCTGTCGATGATGTGCGCCCAGGGGGCGGTCTGGTACACCAGCTTCTTCTACATCCAGACCTTCATGGAGAAATTCCTGAAGGTCGATCCCGTGACCATCAACGGTCTCATGATGACCGCCACGGCGATCAGCGCCGTCTTCTACGTCGTGTTCGGCTGGCTGTCGGACAAGATCGGCCGCAAGCCGGTGATGCTGGGCGGCATGACCTTGGCGCTGCTGTTCTACTTCCCGGGCTTCCACCTGCTGGAAAAGGCCGCCAACCCGGCCCTCGCCGAAGCCACGGCCAAGGCGCCGGTGGTCGTCATCGCCGATCCTGGCGACTGCTCGCTGCAGTTCGACCCCGTGGGCAAGGCCGCCTTCGTCACCTCGTGCGACATCGTCAAGGGCGCCTTGGCCAATGCCGGGGTCTCCTACGCCAACCAGAAGGCTCCGGCCGGAACGGTGGCGGTGGTGAAGGTCGGCGGCGTCGAGGTGACGTCCAAGAGCGCCGCGGGCCTGCCCAAGGCCGAGGTCAAGACGGTGAAGGCCGGCGTTGAGGCCCAGATCAAGACGGCCCTGGTCAAGGCGGGCTATCCCGCCAAGGCGGATCCGGCGCGGATGAACAAGCCGCTGATGCTGCTTGTGCTATTCGTCTTCGTGATCGCCGCCACGGCCCTGTTCGGCCCGCTGGCCGCCTGCCTGGTCGAGCTGTTCCCGACCCGCGTGCGCTACACGGCGCTATCGCTGCCCTACCACATCGGCACGGGCTGGGTGGGCGGCTTCGTGCCGTTCTTCGCCTTCGCCATCGTGACGGCGGTCGGCAACATCTATGCCGGCCTCTGGTACCCAGTCGCCTTCACCCTGATCAGCGTGCTGACCACGGCCTTCCTGCTGCCGGAGACCAAGGAGCGGTCGCTGAACTAGGCTGTCGCGACGGGCAGGACCTCGACGGACACCTCGGCCTGGGTCAGGGCATGAATCAGGGCCGGATCGACCGCTTGGGTAATCAGGCGGACGATCTGGCGACCCTCGCGAGCCAGTTGGACCAGATGTTCCGCATCGGCTCCGGCCGCATCGACACGCTCGACGTCGCGGCGAGCCATCTTCACCACCTCGGGCTCGGCGTCGCCGTCCAGCACCAATACGTCGGCGGCGCCCAGGGCGCGCACGGCGCGCAGGGTCAGCAGGTCGGCCGGGCCCTTGCCGGCGATGAAGCGCACGGTCCCTCTGCGGGCCGAGCCCTTGGCCAGGGCCTCGCGAAACAGCTGCCCGGCGCGGTCCATGTCGCCGGCCCGCGCGGCCTCGGCGGCCTCGCCCATCACGGCGTCGCGCAGGAAGGCCCGGCGCTCGTGCAAGGCCGGCAGGGTCTTGCGCACTTCGCCCTGGAACTTCGACAGCAGGGCGGCGACCCGGCCCGTGCCCTCGGGCACCTGAACCTCGATGTCGTTGCGCAGCATGGTCGCCAGAACCGGGGCCGAGCCGCCGGTGCCGACAGCCGCCACCACCTCGCCGCGGTCGATGACGGCAGGCGTGTTGAAGTCGCAGAGTTCGGGGCGGTCGACGACATTGACCAGCACCCGGGCCGCGCGGGCCGCGCTGGCGGCGGCCTGGACGAAGACCTCGTCCGGACTGGCGATGAAGGCCAGGGTCGCGCCACTGTACGAGCCGGGCAGATAGGCCGCGTGCCCGTCCAGCCGGATCATCGTGGCCGGCGAGCCCTCGAACAGCCGGGCCTTGGCCTCGGCCGCGTCGCCGGAGCCGGCGATCACCACCTTGCGGCCGGCCAGGGGAAAATAGGCGGGGAAGGAGTCCAACACGAAACCTCGAAAGCTGCGCCTGAATCTATCGCGGGAATCTATTGCGAGCGGCAGTCGGCGTACGGACCGCCGGGGAAGCCCTTGAGCATGGCGTCCGGACCCTTGCTCCAGATCTCGGCGTCGCCAGCGGCATAGCGCGCGCCGGAGGCCGAACGGGCCAGGCTCAGGGTCTTGGTCGCGCCGCCGGCGGTCACCACGACCCGCTTGCCATGCAAGGCGTAGGCGGCGGTGAACCGCTTGCCGGCCTTGCAGCTGTAGCGGATCGGCGCGTCCGTGGAGTCCATCGGAGCGACCGTGGCGCAACCGGCCAGGGTCGTGGCCAGCACGGCGAAGGAGACGATGACGCGGCGCAAGACGAGGACCTCCGGACGATGTCGAGCGCGAGCATAGCGGGTTTCGAACACGGCGCCCGCCTGGCTTCGCCTCCGTGGAAGCGATTTTCGCCCGCTGGGCGATCCTTGTTCGAACCGCCGTTCAAAATCCTCTGGCCAAGCCGCGACTGAACGGTGTTAGGTTTGCCCATCGGCGGCCCTGTTGCGCCGCCACCGCTTTCGTTGGGAGACGAAAACGCATGGCCGTGACGCTCGACATCAATGGCAAGCCGGTCGCCGTCCAGGCCGCGCCGGAGACCCCGCTGCTGTGGGTCCTGCGCGACGAACTGGGCATGACCGGCACGAAGTTCGGCTGTGGCATGGCCCAATGCGGGGCCTGCACCGTCCATCTCGACGGTCAGCCGATCCGCTCGTGCGTGACGCCGATCGCGGCGGTGGGGACGGCCAAGGTGACCACCATCGAGAGCCTGGGCGGCCAGCACCCGGTCCAGCAGGCCTGGGTGCGTCACGACGTGCCCCAGTGCGGCTACTGCCAGTCGGGCCAGATCATGTCGGCGGTGGCTCTGCTGGAGCAGAAGAAATCACCGTCCGACGAGGACATCGACAACGCCATGGCCGGGAACATCTGCCGCTGCGGCGCTTATCAGCGCATTCGCGCCGCGATCAAGGATGCGGCCGCCCTTGGCCCGCCGACCGGCGAACCGCACGCCGACATCGACGAGGCCATCGTCGCCGGCTCCGGCGCGACGCACCGGGGAGCTGGCCGATGAACGCGCCTTTCACCCCGACGAACGGCGCGACGCCGACGCGTCGCGACCTCATCGTCGCCTCGACCCTGGTCGGCGGCGCCCTGCTGGTGGGCTGCTCGCCGGCGGACCTCATGAGCGCGGGCTCCAAGGTCGAGGTCGGCGCCTTCGGGCCCTTCATCAAGATCGCGCCGGATGGCGTGGTCACGGTGATCTCCAAGCATCTGGAGATGGGCCAGGGCAACCACGCCGGCCTCGCGGCCATCGTCGCCGAGGAACTGGACGCCGACTGGACCAAGGTGATGGTCGAGCAGGCGCCGGCCAACGCCAAGCTCTACGCCAATGGCGTCATGGGCGCGCAACTGACCGGCGGCTCGTCGGCGATCTCCAATTCCTGGGAGCAGCTGCGCAAGGCCGGCGCGGGAGCGCGCGCCATGTTCGTCCAGGCCGCCGCCAACAAGTGGAACGTCCCGGTCGGCGAGATCACGGTCAAGGACAGCGTCCTGACCCATAGGTCCGGCAAGACCGCCGGCTTCGGCGAATTGCTGGCCGACGCCGCCAAGGTCCCACCCCCGACCGACGTCAAGCTGAAGGATCCCAAGACCTTCACCCTGATCGGCACCGACCGGGTTCGCCGCAAGGACGCCCAGGCCAAGAGCGATGGTACGGCGCGTTATACCCAAGACGTCCGCCTGCCCGACATGCTGACGGCGGTGGTCGCCCACGGCCCGCGGTTCGGCGCCAAGGTGAAGAGCGTCGACGCCGCCGAGGCCAAGAAGGTCCCGGGCGTCATCGATGTCTTCGAGATTCCGACCGGCGTCGCCGTCGTCGCCCAGAACACCTTCGCCGCCCGCATGGGTCGTGAGGCGCTGAAGCTGGAATGGGACGAGGACAAGGCCGAGAAGCGCGGCTCGGCCGCGATCACCCAAGCCTTCAAGGACATCGCGTCCGGCAAGGACACGTCGGCCAAATGGGAGCCTTTCGATCAACGCGGCGATACCGCATCCCTGGCCTCGGCCAAGGGTGAGCGGGTGTTCGAGACCACCTACGAATTTCCCTATCTGGCCCACGCCACCATGGAGCCGATGAACTGCGTGGCGGCCGTGGACGGTAACAAGGTCAAGCTGACCTTCGGGTCGCAGGGCCAGACTCTGGACCAGCTGGCGGCGGCCAAGATCGTCGGCTGCCTGCCGGGCTCGGTGGAGATCGAGACGCTGTTCGCCGGCGGCTCGTTCGGTCGCCGCGCCAACTTCCAGTCGGACTACGTCGCCGAGTGCGTCCACATCGCCAAGAAGATCGGCAAGGGCCGCCCCGTCAAACTGGTCTGGACCCGCGAGGACGACACGCAGGCCGGCTATTTCCGGCCGATCGTGGTCCACGCCGTGAAGGTCCAGCTGGACAAGGACGGTTACCCGGCCGCTTGGCGCCACCGGGTCGTCACCCAGTCGATCATGAAGGGTTCGCCCATGCCGGCCGGCAAGGGTCCCGACCAGACGGCCATCGAGGGCACGGCGGGTTCGCCCTATCTGAAGGCCACGCCGATCGTCGACGCCCAAGTGGCGCTGCCGGACGTCGGGGTGCCGGTGCTGTGGTGGCGCTCGGTGGGCGCGACCCACACCGCCTTCGTCATGGAGCACACGATCGACCAGCTGGCCGCCAAGACCGGCAAGGATCCGGTCGAGTATCGCCGGACGCTCTACACCAAGGCCGGCGCCGATCGGCACCTGGCCGCCCTGAACCTGGCGGTCGAAAAGGCCGGACCCACGGCGACGGCGGGCTGGACGCGCGGCGTGGCCGTGCACGAGAGCTTCGGCTCGGTCGTGGCCCAGGTCGCCGAGGTCAAGCTGGAGGACGGCGTTCCTCGGGTCGGCCGGGTAGTGACCGCCGTCGATTGCGGCGTCGCCGTCTCGCCCGACCAGATCGCGGCCCAGATGGAAGGCGGCACCTGCTACGGCCTCTCGGGCGTCCTGTTCGGCGAGGTCACCCTGACCGACGGCAAGGTCGACCAGAGCAATTTCGACCGCTACCGCGTGCTGCGGATCAACGAGGCGCCGACCGTCGAGACCAACATCGTGCCGTCCGGCAACCCGCCCAGCGGGGTCGGTGAACCGGGCACGCCGGTGATCGGTCCGGCGGTGGCCAACGCCCTGTTCGCCCTGAACAAGACACCGACCACACGACTGCCGTTCGTGCGCTCGGAAACCTGATTGTTTCAGATTACCCGTTCTGCTCGCTAGACGGGAACATCACGGCCGATCATTTTGAGCACATGGTGGATCGCGTCAGTACCGCTTTCGAAAAGCTCACCCCTCGCGAGCGGGAGATCCTCCGGCTCATCGCGGCTCATCTCCAGTCCAAGGAGATCGCCCGGGCCCTGGGCCTTTCGCCCAAGACCGTCGAGATGCACGTGCTCAGCGCGCGTCGTCGCCTGTCGGGCATGAGCCGGCGCGACGCGGCCTTGGCGTTCGTGGCCTGGGAGGGCGACGACCCCGGTAATGACTACCGTAAGCGACCAAGCGATCTGGCAGCGTTTCCGGACCCGCCGCTTTCTGATCGGGAGATCGGGAGCGGCCATGAACAAACATCACTCGACGGACCTGGCGTTCGGCAGACCAGCGAGACCCGCCTTCTTCGTGACGGGCCGGTGTTCGGAGGAGGGCCCGACGTCGCTAGCCGAGACCCTGGAGCGGGACAGGGCGTCCGACAAGGTGTCGGCCTCGGGGACGGCGCCAGCCAGTGGCGAGCCGTCCTCCAGGACCTTGTCACGGATCCTGGCGGCGCCGGCGTTTCTGACGATCGCTCAAGGGGCCGGCGGGATTGGCGCCATGAGCTGAGCAACCTTCAGTGGCTGGGCCTCGTGCTCGGCATCACGGCGCTGACCGCCGTCCTCTTGGCGGCCATCGCGATCGGCGTGCACGAGTTCATCATGGCGGTCCAGCGCATCACGCATCGCTGACCGGCTAGCGCCGACAGACCACCGGTATCCTCTCAGTACTTCATCAACGGGCGGCGTCTGCCGCGCGACGGGTTTTCTTGTGCCATGAAAAGATCGTGCGTTACTTCGTTGGGAAAGGTCGCCGCTAGCGGGTACGCGCCACGCTGGCCGTGGCTCGCATCGGGGCTCAAGCTTGGTATTATTTCCTTACGTCGGCTATCTCACCGCCGCGCTGATCTGCTGCCTGGCCTTTTGGAAAGGGGATCGCCCCCTGCGCTTGGCGGCCGCGGTCTTGATCGCTGCTTGGGCTCTCTCGCCGCTCATCACCGAGGGGCACAGGCACGGCCTGGACTACCCCGTGACAATTCTCGACACGAACGTCGCGCTGATCTTCGTATGGATTTCGATGCGGTGGCGGCGGATCTGGTGCGGCGTGCTCGCCGCCTTGACGATCATTGTCGTCGTCATCCCGCTCGTCGCGGAGGTGGATCGCGGGATCCACATCTACAATCATTGGCTCGCCAATACGATCGTGTCCGCTCTCCAGCTCGCGGTCATGCTGGCGGGAATCTGGCTAACCGTTCGCGCCCGGAGACGGGCCGATGAGGGCGCTGCTCGAGCCTAGCCGCGCCGCCGACGCCGCGCGGAAGCCGCGCGGGGCGACGGCCCTGCGGCCGTATTTCCTTTGCATCGAAAGACCGCGCGCTACATCGTCGAGAGGGCGTGCGATCGCTGGGCGCAATCTGTTCTATTCGCCAGGCAAGCCGTTGCTCGCATCGAGGTTTGGGCTTGGAATCACTGCTCCAATACGAACTGCTGGTTCCCTTCGTCGGTTACCTGTTCGCCTTGGTGATATGCGGCGTGGCCTTTCGGAAGGGGGATCTTCCGCTGCGGTTGGCGGCCTTGGTTCTGATCATCGGCTGGGCGATCACGCCGCTGGTCAGCCTGGGAGGCAAGGTCCGCCTGAACTATCCCGTGACGATCATCGATACCAATTGCGCCCTGATCTTCGTCTGGATTTCCATGCGGTGGCGCCGGCTATGGTGCGCCATGCTCGCGGCCTTGACGATCGTCATCGTCATCATCCCAATCGTATACGTGGTGGATCCTCAGATTCACAAATACACCCGCTTTGCGGCCAACAACGTCGTGACCTGCCTGCAGCTGGTGGTCCTTTGGGTGGCCATCGGGCTGACCGTTCGGGCCCGGAGACGGGCCGATGAGGGCGCCGTTCGATCCTAGTCTTGGCGCCCTGGGCGGCGAGCCAGCCCGCGCATCGAGGTCGAAGCTTGGTATCACTGACCCTATTCGAATTGCTGCAGCCCTTCGTCACGTACCTGATCGCCTTGGTGATCTGCGGCGTGGCGCTTCGGACGGGGGACCGCCCACTGCGGTTAGCCGCCTTGGTCGTGATCATCGCCTGGACGCTCACGCCTCTGGTCAGCCTGGGAGGCAGGGCTCGCCTGGACTATCCCGTGGTGATCATCGACACGAACACCGCCCTGATCTTCATCTGGATTTCCATGCGGTGGCGACGGCTATGGTGCGCTGTATTCGCGGCCTTGACGATCATCAGCGTCATCATCCCGATCGTCTGCCTATTGGATCGCAACATTCACAAATACAATTACTACGCGGCCTACGACCTCGTGGCATGGGTGCAACTGGTGGTCTTTTGCGTGGCCATCTGGCTGACTGCCCGCACCCGGAGGCGGGCCGATGAGGACGCTGTTCGAGCCTAATCTCAACGCCTTGGGCGGCGAGCCAGCATGCGTATCGAGGTCGAAGCTTGGAATCGCTGCTCCAATACGAAGAGCTCATCCCCTTCATCGCCTACCTGTTCGCCTTGGTGATCTGCGGCGTGGCGCTTCGGAAGGGGGATCGTCCACTGCGGTTGGCGGCCTTGGTCCTGATCATCGGCTGGATACTCACGCCTCTGGTCAGCCTGGAAGGCAAGACCCGCCTGGACTATCCGGTGACGATCATCGACATGAGCGCCGCCGTGATCTTCGTTTGGATCTCGCTGCGGTGGCGGCGGCTATGGTGCGCCGTACTCGCGGCCTTGATGATCATCGGCGTCATCCTGCCGATCATATGCTTGGTGGATCGCGGCATTCACAAATACAATTACTATGCGGCCAACAACATCGTGGCCAACCTGCAACTGGTGGTCCTTTGCGTGGCCATCTGGCTGACCGTCCGCGCCCGGAGACGGGCCGATGAGGACGCTGTTCACCCCTGATCCGCGTTTTGGCGCGAACGCGTCATCGCGTGCGTCGAGACCTTGGCTGACCGATCCCGATGATTGTCTACATCGTCTATCTCTTGGCTGTGACGGTCACCGGGCTGGTGTGCTGGAAAGGCGATCGTCCACTGCGATCCGCGGCTACGGTCATGATCGTCAGTTGGGCGTTCACGCCCATGATCGTTCGTTTGGACGCGCATGGCCTGAACCTTCCGGTGACCTTCGTCGACATAGTCACCGCGCTGATCTTCGTCTGGCTTTCCATGCGGTGGCGGCGGCTATGGGGCGCCGTGCTCGCGGCCTTGACGATCGTTTGTGTCGCCATTCGGCTGGTGGCCTCGGTCGACCCCGGCATAGACAACTACAGTCGAGCCGCCTCCTACAACGTCGTGACCATTCTGCAGCTCGTGGTCTTGCTCGTGGCGACATGGCTGACCGTTCGCGCCCGGAGACGGGCCAATGAGGGCGCTGTTCGATCCTGATGTCGATGCGATCGCGGACGAGGAGGATCTCGCCGAATTCCGGCGTGGCTTCGCGGCGGTCGGCGAGGACAATCGTCGAATCCTGATGATCCTGATCCCGAAGCTGGTGGCGCTACAGGAGCGTGGCGATTCCGCCACCGCCCTCAGCCTGATCGCGGAGATCAAACGTATCGTGACCGGGGGTGAAGGGCCCTTGCACTAAAGGTCGGGCGAAGGCCGGTGGCCGGACATCCGGAGAGATGTCGGCCCTTCAGCGGCCTTCGATGGCGCGGGCGAGGTCTTCGGGTCGATCCACATCGAGATGGATCCCCGGATCCTCGACGGGGATCCGCGCCAGCCGGGCGCCCGCGCTCTCCACGAGGGCGCGGGCGCCTTCGTCTCCGGACAGCGCGCTCAAGGCCGGGAACCAGGCCACGCCGAACAGGACGGGATGGCCGCGCCGACCCAGGAAGGTCGGGGCGACGACACCTTCTGGGCCGCTCAACGCCCGCGCCAGCCTCCTGGGCGTTGCTGGGTCGATCGCCGGCATGTCGCCGAGGAAAACGAATGCGCCCGTCGCATCGTCCGGCAGGGCTTGAACGGCGGTCCGCAACGAGGCGCCGACGCCCTCTTCGGGGTGCTCGACGGAAACCAAGACCAGGCGCTCGGAGGCGACCAGCCGCGTCGCCGTCGTCTCCACCGCCTTGCGAACGGCCGGATCGGGCCCGATCGCCACGAAAACCCGCCGGACAGGAGCCAAAAACGCCGTCAGCAAGGCGCTGGCGACCAGCGGCGCGCCGTTGAATGGCGCGACAAGCTTGCCGCCGCCGAACCGGACGCCGCGCCCGGCGGCCAGCACGATCGCCTCCAGCGACGTCGTATCGCTTTGCGTCATGGGTTCTAGCGCCTATTCTAACCGTCAGACATGACGCCCTATGACGACAGCCCCGCGCAAGCGGTTACCAGCGCGCCCCGCCCGCCGAGCCCGGTTTTGATCGACGGCTTCGGTCGCGCGGTGACCTATCTGCGGGTTTCGGTGACCGACCGCTGCGACCTGCGCTGCCTCTATTGCATGTCCGAGCACATGACCTTCCTACCGAAGGCCGAAGTGCTGACGCTGGAGGAACTGGACCGCCTGGCCTCGACCTTCATCGGCCTGGGCGTGCGTAAGCTGCGCTTGACCGGCGGCGAGCCGCTGGTGCGCAAGGGGTTCATGGAGCTGGTGGGAAGCCTGTCGCGGCACCTGCGCTCGGGCGCGCTGGACGAGCTGACCCTGACCACCAACGGCACCCAGCTGGAGCGCTACGCCGCCGACCTGGCCCGTCATGGGGTGCGGCGGATCAACGTCTCGCTGGACACGCTGAAGCCCGACCTCTTCCGGACGCTGACGCGCGGTGGCGATCTGGCGCGGGTGATCGCCGGGATCGACGCCGCCCTGGACGCGGATATCGCGGTCAAGATCAACGCCGTGGCGCTGAAGAACGACAACGCCGCCGAGCTGCCCGATCTGATCCAATGGGCGCACGCGCGCGGCTGCGACATGACACTGATCGAAACCATGCCCCTCGGCGAGGTCGACCAGGACCGCACCGACCAATTCCTGTCGCTGAAGGATGTCCGCCGCGAGCTGGCCTCGTTCTGGACGCTGGAAGACATCCATCACACGACCGGCGGTCCGGCCCGCTATGTCCGCGTGACCGAAACGGGCGGGCGCCTCGGCTTCATCACGCCGCTGAGCCACAATTTCTGCGACACCTGCAACCGAGTGCGCCTGACCTGCACCGGGACGCTGCATACGTGCCTGGGCCGGGATGACGCCAGCGACCTGCGGGCGGTAATCCGCGGCGGCGCCGATAACGCCCAGCTGACGGACGCGATCTTCGCGGCCATTGGAGCCAAGCCCCAGGGCCATGACTTCCAGATCGCCGCCGCCCGCCCCGCCGTGTCGCGGCACATGTCGACCACCGGCGGCTGACATGGCGCGGGTCCTCCTGTTCGGGCGCCTGGCCGACCAGGCCGGCTGGCGAGATCGCGTCGTCGATGCTCTCGACCTCTCCAGTCTGCGCGGCGCGCTGGCGGCCGCCGATCCGGGCTTGGGCGAGGCGCTCGCGGCGCCGGGCGTCCAGGTCGCGGTCGACAAGGCCATCGTCCGGGGCGAGGCTACGCTCTCGCCGTTCACCGAGGTCGCCTTCCTGCCGCCGATGAGCGGCGGATGACCGTCACCCTGACCGACCAGCCGTTCGAGCCGGGCGCGCTCGTCACCGCCTTCTGCGTGGGCCGAGAGGAGACCGGAGCGGTGGCCACGTTCGTGGGCCTGGCCCGGGCTGAGAAAGGCCAGGCGGTCGCGCTGGAGCTGGAGGCCTATCCGGGCTTCACCGACGCCGCGATCGGCGAAATCGTTCAGGGCGCCGTCACGCGGTTTCAGCTGCATGACGTCCAGGTTGTCCATCGGGTCGGCCGTATCGCGCCCGGTGAGGCGATTGTCTTCGTGGCGACCGCCGCCGGCCACCGTCGCGAGGCCTTCGAGGCCTGCGATTTCCTGATGGACTACCTGAAGAGCCGAGCGCCCTTCTGGAAGAAGGAGCACGGCCTGGGCGGGGCGCGCTGGATCGAACCGACGGACCGCGATAGGACCGACGCCGAACGCTGGGATTGACGGGGAGAGACGGGATGTCCGACGCAGTGCTGAAACCGGGCGGCGGGATCAAGCCGGAGCTTCCCTTCAAGCCAGTGCGCGTGGCGATCCTGACGGTCTCGGACACCCGCGACGAGACGACGGACACCTCCGGCCAGATCCTGATCGACCGGGTCAAGGAAGCCGGCCACGACCTGGCCGGCCGGGCCGTGATCCGTGACGACATCGAACAGATCCGCGCCCAGGTCCGCGACTGGATCGACAGCAAGGCCGTGGATGCGATCATCAGCACGGGCGGCACGGGCCTGACCGGCCGCGACGTCACGGTCCAGGCGCTGGAGCCGCTGTTCGACAAGAAGATCGACGGCTTCTCGGTGATCTTCCACCTGGTGTCCTACGCCACCGTCGGCCTCTCGACCTTGCAGTCGCGGGCCACGGCCGGACTGATCGGCGGCGTCTTCGTCTTCTGCCTGCCGGGCAGCAACGGGGCGGTCAAGGACGGCTGGGACAAGGTCATCAGCGCCCAGCTCGACAGCCGCCACAAGCCCTGCAACATGGTCGAGCTCATGCCGAGGCTTCTGGAGCAGTGAGCAAGCTCACCCACATCGACAGCGAGGGTCGGGCTCGCATGGTTGACGTCTCGGACAAGCCGGCGACGGCGCGCGAGGCGGTGGCGAGCGGCTTCGTGCGGATGAGCCCAGAAACTTTGGCCCTGGCGGTGTCGGGCTCGGGCCGCAAGGGCGACGTTCGCGCCGTGGCCGAGTTGGCCGGCGTCATGGCCGCCAAGAAGACCTCCGACCTGATCCCGCTGTGCCATCCGCTGGCGCTGTCGAAGGTCGTCGTCGAGGTCGAGCCGGCCGAAGGCGGGCTGGCCGTGACCGCGCGGGTCAAGACCACGGGTCCGACGGGCGTCGAGATGGAGGCCCTGACCGCCGCTTCGGTCACCTGCCTGACGATCTACGACATGCTCAAGGCGGCCGAGAAGGGCATGGTCATCGAGGCCGTGCGCCTTCTGGAGAAGACCGGCGGCAAGTCCGGGGATTGGGTCGCCGAGCGTTAGGCCGCCCGGCGCCGATCCGCCTGTTCGCCGATCCGCAGCTCGCCCATCCGCTGGGCCAGGCGCGTGGCTTCCTGGGCCAGGGCGTGGCTGGCGGCGGTGGTCTCCTCGACCATGGCGGCGTTGCGCTGGGTGACCTGGTCCATCTGGTTCATGGTCGTGTTGACCTCGGCCAGACCCCGGGCCTGTTCCTGGGTCGAGGCGGCCATCTCGCCGACCAGGTTGTCGATCTGATCGACCTCGTCGGCGATGGCGCGAAGGGCCTCGCCGGCCTTGCCGACATATTCCACGCCCTGTCCGACCTCGGCCGTGCTGGCGCTGATCAGGGTCTTGATTTCCCGCGCGGCGTCGGCTGAACGCTGGGCCAGGGCCCGGACTTCCTGGGCGACGACGGCGAAGCCGCGACCGGCTTCACCCGCCCGCGCCGCCTCGACCCCGGCTCGATCACGCCGATGATCTGGCCGATCTGGGCCGAGGACTTCTCGATCGCGCCCATGGCCTCGACGGCCTGATCGACGATCGAGCCGCTGGCGTCGGCGGCGCTGCGCGCCCGCTGGACCACCTTCCGAGCGCGAGTGGCGCCTTCGGCCGTCAGGCGCACGGTGCTGGTGATCTCGTCCAAGGCGGCGACGGCCTCTTCCAGGCTGGCGGCCTGGCGCTCGGTGCGGCCGGACAGATCGTCGGCGGCCTCGGTGATCTCGGCGGCTCCGCCATGGATGGCGCTCACGGCGTTCAGCGAGGCGGCGATGACGCCCGACAGCTTCTCGACCGCGGCGTTGAAGTCGACGCGAAGCTTCTCGTAGCCCGCCGGGAAGGATTGAGCGATGCGATGCGAGAGGTCGCCCTCGGACATATGCTTCAGCGCCAGGCCCAAGCTCTCGACGACGGCTTTCTGAGTCGCTTCGGCCTCGCTACGACGCGTTTCGGCCTCGCGGCGCTCGACCTCCAGGGTGTCGCGCACGTCGGCGGCTTCCAATTCCTTGCGGCGCGCTTCGACGGTGTCGTGGAAGGTCCGCAGGGCGTCGGTCATCTGGCCGATCTCGTCCTCGCCGCGCTTCTTGGGCAGGACGACCGAAAGGTCGCCGTCCGACAAGCGGCGCAGGCAGCGCGTGATCTCGATTAGCGGCGAAACCAGGCCACGCTTGGCGGCGACCATCAGGATGGCGGCGAAGGCCGCGGCGGTCAGCAGCAAGGCGCCCATCACCACTTGGCCGAGGAAGCCCAGCGATTTGGCGGCGTCGGTGTCCCGCGTGGCCACCGTCTCGATCTTGGTCGACGCGGCGCCCATCTTGTCTTCGAGCGCCGAGAACTGGAGCGCGAAGCCCGGCAGTTTGGCGCGGGCGCCCGCGGCGTCGGTGTCGGCGATCGCACCGAACTCCTCAGCCGCCGCGATATAGGTAGCCAGGGGAGCTTCCACTTCCGCCAAGGCGGATTTGACCGAAGGATCCTCGGCCAGCTTGCCACTGGCGGTGACGTCGTCCTTGAAGGCCTGGGTATGTTCGGCCAGATCGGCGCGGACCGTTTTCAGATCGACGCCGAGCGCCGGATCGGAGGACATGATCGCGCCCATGACGTCGGCGCGGAGCGCGTCGTGCATCATATCGGCGTGCATGTGCAGGCGGAGGATCTTGGCCGAGACCTCCGCGCGAGAGAGCGCCGAGTCGAGACTCACGGCCACCCAAAGGCCAGTTCCGGCCGTGGCCGCGCACAGCAGCGCCGCGCCGGCGGCCGCACCCATCACCTTCTGACCCAAGGACGCCATGTCGATCTTCTCCCCGCGGGCGCGCCGCAAAATCGGGAGGAAGATGCCAGGGGAGCTCTCTAACGGGTCTTAACCCTAGGCGTCTCGGGCTGGCGGCAAAACGTCGCGTGGTGGGCGGCGGACGGTCTAGCGCGGGATCTCGGCGGTCTTGACCAGGGCGACCTGGCGATAGACAGCCGCGATCTCGAAATACCGGCCGAAGGCGGCGTGGAACTGGTCGACTGCCTGCTTCACGCCCGGCCCGCCGATCTCGCTGATGTCGTGCCAATAATCATCCAACACCATCATGCCGCCGACGCTGAGCAGGCTGGCGCAGAAGCACAGGTCGATCAGCACGGCCAGGGCCGTGTGGCTGCCGTCGACATAGATCAGGTCGAACTGCTCGCCGCGCTCCAGCATCTGGGGCAGGACGTAGGTCGAGAAGCCCTTGTGCGTGTCCAGGCTCCTGAACCCGCACTTGGCCATGTTGCGGCGGAAGCGCGGCTCGACGGCGTGGTACTTCTCTTCCGGATTCAGCGCTTCGTCGAACCACGGATCGATCACGGTGACCGCCAGGCGCTCGGGCAGCAGCCAGTCCATGAAGGCCAGGTTGCGGCCTTCATAAGCGCCGATCTCCATGTAGCGGATCGTTTCGCCCGCGGGACGCTTGGCCGCGAAGTCGCGCAACAGCGGCGCCACGAACGGGATGTTGTTGCTGGCCCAGGTCGAGGTGAACTCGAAGCCGGCCTGTTCGGCGTGGGCGTTGAAGGCGTCGACCACTGCGTGGTCGCGCTGGCCGCCCAGCATGGTCTTGGCGAGGGTCGTGGCCAAGCGCGGATTGACCTTGGTCAGCGAGCGCAGCTTGGCCAGGCCGCCCCGGTGCGTCACCGTCTCGGCGTCGAAATTCACATCGGTCCCGTCGGCCATGGTTCCGCTCCTACAATCGGTTGCGCGGACGCTAGGCCAAAGGTCTTAAGGAAGGGTCAGATCCTCACGCGACGACGATCTGGCCGCCGCGAACCTCGACCGGCCAGGCAAAGAGCTTGTCGCCTGGACACGGGCCCGCGACGCAAGCCCCGTCCTCGATTCGGAACAGGGCCGCGTGACCGGCGCACAGGATCAGGTCGTTCTCGCGGCTGAGGTAGCGGCCGGCGAAGCCCGCCAAGGGCCAGCCGGCGTGCGGACAGCTGTCGACATAGCCGACCACGACCTCGTCCCTGCGCACCACGAAGCCGGCGAACATCGCGTCGCCCTCGCGCCAGCGGAAGCCCTTCGAGCCAGGCGAGGGGATCTCGTCCAGCGCGCAGAGCACCGTACCGGCCCGGGGGCGAGCGGGATTGTCGGGATCGGTTCGCAACGGCTCAGAGCGAGCCGACGCCCACGCGCCACGGATGGACCTCGGCGCTCTCGAAGACGCCTGCGGCGGTATAGGGATCGTTGTCGAGCAGGGTCTGGACGGCGGCCTTGTCCTCGGCCTCGATGATCAGCAGCGAGCCGATCGGGCTGCCGGCGTCGTCCAGCAGAGGGCCGGCGGCCTTCACCAGCTTGGATCCATTCAGATAGTCCAAGTGTGTCGGGCGGGTCGCCAGACGCGTCTCGAGCGCGCCGGGCTTGTCCTTGCAGACGATGACGAAGAGGGCCATGCGGGTCCTTCTCTCTAAGCTTCGGATTTCAGGGGACGCGACAGCAGCCCGACGATGGCGGCGTCGACGGCGATTTCGCCGGCCAGAATGCCGGCGACGGCTTCGCAGATCGGGACTTCGACGCCCAGCTTGCGGGCCAGGGCGCGGACGGCGGGGGCCGAAGCGACGCCCTCGGCGACCGACAGCTTGCCGGCCAGGGCCTCCTGCAGGGTCATGCCTTGGCCCAGGGCCAGGCCGACGCTCATGTTGCGCGATTGGGGGCTGGAGCAGGTCAGCACCAAGTCCCCCAGGCCACATAGGCCGGCGACGGTCTCGATCTTACCTCCCAGGGCGACGGCCAAGCGGGTCAGTTCGGCGAAGCCTCGGGTGATCACCGAGGCGTGGGCGCTGCGGCCCAGGCCCTTGCCCTCGACGATGCCGCAGGCGATGGCCAGGACGTTCTTCACCGCGCCACCGGCCTCGGCTCCGATCAGGTCGCCGGCGATGTAGGGGCGGAAGGTCGGGGTGGCGATGGCCTCGGCGATGGCGCGGCCCAGGGCCTCGTCCTCGCAAGCCAGGGTCACGGCGGTGGGCAGGCTGCGGGCCACCTCGCCGGCGAAGCTCGGACCCGACAGCACCGCGACGGGCGCCCCGGGGATGGTCTCTTCGGCCACCTCGGTCATCAGCTTCAGCGAGCCTTGCTCGACGCCCTTGGCGCAGAGCACCACGGGGACGCCGGGCTTGAGATGCGGCGCCAGAGCCTTCAGGGCCGACCGCAGGTGTTGGGCGGGAGCGACGGCGAGGATCAGGTCGCACTGGGCCAGGCCGGCCATGTCGGACACCGCCTTGATCGCCGGCTCCAGGGCGATCCCGGGCAGGAACAGAGCATTTTCGTGCGTGGTGTTGACCGAGGCGACGACCTCGGCTTCGCGGGCCTGTAGAGTGACGTCGAGACCGGCCCGCGCGCAGACCTGGGCCAGGGCGGTGCCCCAAGCCCCGGCGCCGATGACACCCGCTTGCTTGTAGCTCATGCCTTGGCTCCCTTGCGGCCGTATGCGTTGGCGGGGTTGGCCAGCGCCGCCGCTTCGTCCAGCGGCCAACGTGGCCGGGCGACGGCGTCGAGGTCGTCCGAAATCCCCAGGGCGAGCCGCTCGGCCCCGGCCAGGGCGATCATGGCGGCGTTGTCGGTGCAATAGGCCAGCGGCGGCGCGGCGAACCCAAAACCGTTCTTCTCGCAGTCGGCCAGCAAGGCCGCGCGCACCGCGCCATTGGCGGCCACGCCGCCGGCGACGACGAAGCGCAGGTCCTGGTCCGTGTGGCTTTCCTTGTAGAGCTTCATCGCCCGGTCCACCCGTTCCGACAGCTGGCGAGCGATGGCGGCCTGGACGCCAGCGGCCAAGTCGCGGCGCTCGCCGTCGGTGGTGAGCGTCTCGGCGATCCGGGCGGCGGCGGTCTTCAGACCCGAGAACGAGAAGTCGCAATCCTTGCGGCCCAGCAGGGCGCGCGGCAGCGGGTAGCGGGTCGCATCGCCGCCGATCGCCAGCTTCTCCAGGGCAGGCCCCCCCGGATAGGGCAGGCCCAGGCTCTTGGCGATCTTGTCGAAGGCCTCGCCGGCCGCGTCGTCGATCGTGGTGCCCAGGCGCTTGCAGGCCCCGACGCCCGCCACTTCTAGAAGCTGACAGTGGCCGCCGGACACCAGGAGCAACAGGAAAGGATAGGCGATGTCGGCGCCCAGGCGGGCCGAGACCGCATGGCCTTCCAGATGGTTGACGGCGACCAGCGGCACGCCGCGCGCCAGCGAGACGGCCTTGCCGAACGCCAGGCCCACCATCACGCCGCCAACCAGGCCGGGACCCGCCGTGGCCGCGACACCGTCGAGGTCTTCAAAGCCAAGGCCCGCCGCGCGCATGGCTTCGGCGACGATCGTATCGATCGACTCCACGTGGGCGCGGGCGGCGATCTCGGGCACCACGCCGCCGAACGGCGCGTGCTGCTCGAACTGGGTCCCGACGATCGAGGAGAGCACCGTGACCGTCCCGTCCTCGGCCCGGCGCACCACCGAGGCCGCGGTCTCGTCGCAGCTGGTCTCCAGGCCGAGCATGGTGAGCCCGGCGGGCGCGGGGCCAGAATCCGTAAGGAGGGTCATTCGGTTGCGGGCTTCCCGCCGCTCCTGTAGCAGCGAAGATGAAATTTCGTCCTCGCAGGTAACGTTCCGACCGTGTCCCGGCAACCTCCCATCCGCATCGGCGCGCGCGGCTCCAAGCTCTCGCTGGCGCAATCAGGCCTGATGCAGGCTCGCATCGCCGCCGCGCTCGGCGTCCCGGCGGGCGCTTCAAAGGCTGAAATCGAGGCCGCCGCCCCGCTGATCCCGATTGTCACCACCGGCGACCGCATCCAGGACCGCCGCCTGATGGAGATCGGCGGCAAGGGCCTGTTCACCAAGGAGATCGAGGAGGCCCTGCTGGACGGTCGCATCGACTGCGCCGTCCATTCGCTGAAGGACATGCCGGCCGAGCTGCCGCCGGGCCTGGTCCTGGCCGCGACGCCGGAGCGCGAGGACCCGCGCGACGCCTTCATCAGCCATGTTTGCGAACGGCTGGAAGACCTGCCCAAGGGCGCGCGCCTGGGCACCGCGTCGCTGCGCCGCCAGGCCCAGGCCCTGCACGTGCGGCCCGACCTCGAGATCGTCATGCTGCGTGGCAATGTCGACACCCGGCTGGCCAAGCTGGAGCGCGGCGAAGCCGACGCCATCCTGCTGGCCCAGTCGGGCCTGAACCGCCTCGGTCTGGGTCACGTCGCCAGGAGCTGGCTGGATCCCGATGCTTGCCCGCCCGCGCCCGGTCAGGGAGCCCTGGTCATCGAGACCCGGGCCGAGGACGTCAAAGCCGCCTGGCTGGACGCTCTCCGCTGCCGCGAGACAACAATCGCCGTCGCCGCCGAGCGCGGCGCCCTCTACGCCCTCGAAGGCTCGTGTCGTACCGCTATCGGCGCCCGCGCCGTGCTGGACGGCGTGCGCCTGACCATGATCGTCGAAGCCCTGACCCCCGATGGTTCGCGGCGCTTCCGCCGCCATGGCGCAATCACCCTCACCGGCGCCGACGATGTCGCCGAGGCTCGCGCCTTGGGCTTGGACCTGGGGGCCCAGGTTCGCGCCGAGGGCGGCGACGCCCTTCTGCTGCCGGAATAGGCGATGGGCGAGGGCGCGCCGGTTTGGATCACCCGCGCCCGGCCCGGCGCCCTGGCCACCGCCGATCGGGTGGCGGCCTTGGGCTTTACGCCGCTGGTCGATCCCCTGCTGACGGTCGAGGCGCTGGACGTTGAATTCGACCTTTCCCACGTCGCCGCCCTGGCCTTCACCAGCCTCAACGGTGTCGAGGCCTTCGCTCGCCTGTCGGATGTGCGCGGCCTCCCGGTCTTCGCGGTCGGCCGTGCGACGGCCAAGGCCGCCGAGGCGGCGGGTTTCGCATCGGTCGTCAGCGCCGATGGCGACGTCGAGGACCTTGGCCGATTGATCGCGAGTTCCGCCTCGGGCCTGGTCGTCTGGGCCGGCGCCAAGGAGCCAGCCGGCGACCTTGTCGGCCTGCTGCGTGGCCATGGCGTGATGGCTAGGGATGTCGCCGTCTATGAAACAACCGAGCGCGCGCCATCGGCGGGGACCTTGGCCCATCTCGACGGTCCGTTGACGGCGCTTCTCCATTCGCCGCGCGCTGCTCGGGCGTTGGCGACGATCCTGCGCGAACGGCCCGCCCCGGGCCTCCGCGCCTTGTGCCTGTCCGAAGCCGTAGCCGCGCCGCTGGTGGGTTTGAAAGAACTCGGGTCCGTGGCCTTCGCGCCGCGTCCGGACGAATCCGCGCTCTTGGATATGCTCTCAGCTTAAGCGCGACGTTGCGAAGCGCGGCGGCGTGGGGCACGAATGGCGCATGAACGCCGCTCCCGATCCCGCTGAAATCGTCGCGCCTAGCGATCCGGCGCTCTATGCCCGTCGACGGGTCATGGGTCCCAGCGTCTGGATCTGGCTGGTGCTCTGCGTGCTCTGCGCGGCTCTGGGAGCCAGCATCGCCCGTTTCGGTCCGACGATATTCCCTTCCAAGAACCGATCCGCGGACGGCGCGGTCTCGGTCACGCCCAGCCCGCGCCCGATCGCCGATCGCGTCACCCCCGGCTCGGCCCTGCCGGTCGAGAGCGGGCAGACCGCTCTTGCTCCGCCCGCCGCCGACGTCGATCGCCTCGACGACCGAATCACCGCTCTGGAGACCAGCCAGAAGAGCGTGGCGGACGCCGCCGCGGCCGCTCTGGCCGTCTCCACCCTGGCCGAGGCCGCCGGAACCTCGCGGCCGTTCGGCGAAGAGCTGGCCGGCCTCGAGCGCGTTCTGCCCTCCTCGCCCGACCTGCGCGCCTTGGAGCCCTTGGCCCGTCTCGGCGCTCCCACCCGCGCCGGCCTCGCCGTGCAGTTCGGGAACCTGGCTGGCCGCGCCGCCAGCGCCGCGCGCAATCCCGGCGCGGACGCGGACCTGTTCTCGCGGATCCGCTACGCCCTCTCCAGCATCGTCTCGATCCGCCATGTCGGCTCGACCAAGGGGACGACCCCCGACGCCATGCTGGCCCGGGCTCAGAACCTGCTCGACGAAGGCGATGTCGAGGGCTCGGTCCAGGCGCTGGACGCCATTCCCGATCCGGCCCGCGACGTGCTGGCGCCCTGGATCAACGCCGCCAACCGGCGGATCGAGATCGACCGCCACGTCGCGGCCGTGCGCGCCGATGCTCTCGCGGACCTGTCGCGGGTGTCGCGGACCGCTCCCCAGGTCGCCCCTCGGACCGTCCCATGACGCGCGTCGCCTTCGCCCTGTTCCTGGTGGCCGCCGTCGCGGTCGGCGTCCTGGCCCTGGCCGGCGAGCCAGGCCGCGCCGCGCTGGAGTGGATGGGCTGGCGCATCGAGATGACCGCCGCCACGGCGGCGCTGCTGACCCTGTTCTCGGCCCTGCTGTTCACCCTGCTGTGGCGCGGCGTGATCTGGATCGTCGAGGCGCCCCGTCGCGCCGCTCGCGCCCGGGCCGAGTCCAAGCGCAAGCAAGCGATAGAAGCTCTTTCGCGCGGTTTTCTGGCAGTCGCGGCGGGCGATGGGTCCGAGGCTCGTCGCCTGGCCCAGAAGTCGGCGGAATTGGCCGAGGACGCGCCGGCCCTGGTCCGGGTGCTCGCGGCCCAGGCCGCCGAAGCCGCCGGCGACCGTGGCGCGGCCAAGAGCGCCTATAACGCCATGCTCGGTTTCCCCGAGATGCGCCTGGCGGGCTTGCGCGGCCTGATGCATGCGGCCCAGGCCGAGGGCGACAAGACCGCCGCCGTTCGCCATGCCGAGACCGCCTACGGCCTGGCGCGCACCGCGCGTTGGGCGTGGAGCGCCTTGCTGGAGGCCAGGTTGGAGGTCGGCGACTGGGCCGCGGCGCTGGACCTCGTTCAAGGCGCCCTGGAGCGCAAGATCGTCTCGCCGGCCGTGGCCGAGCGCAGCCGCGCGGCGCTTTTGGCCGCTTCGGCGGCGAGTCTCGAGGAGTCCTCGGAGCCCAAGGCCCGCACTCAGGCGCTGGACTTCGCGACCCAGTCCGTGAAGTTGAAGCCCGACTTCGCCCCTGGTGTGGTCATGGCTGCTCGCCTGCTGGCCGATGACGGCAAGGTCGCCAAGGCCGGCCAGCTGATCGAGGCCGCTTGGAAGGCCGAGCCGCATCCGGCCCTCTGGCTGGCCTATCGCGACCTCAAGACCAACGAGACGCCCAAAGCCCGCGCTCAACGTCTGGCCGCCTTGGCCGCCATGAAGCCGGAGGCCCGGGAGAGCCGCATGCTGCGGGTCGAAAGCGCCCTGGTCGGCGGCGACCCGATCGCCGCCCGCGCCGCGGCTCGTCTGCTCGACGCGGAGGCCCCGACGGCGCGCTTCGCCGGCTTGATGGCCCGTGTCGCCGCCGCCAATGGCGAAGGCGACGAGGCTCGAGCCTGGATCGCGCGCGGCGTGGATGCGCCACAGGAGCCGGACTGGACGGATCTGGACCCGGAGGGCCGCGCTTTCGCCTATCAACGCGAGGACTGGGCGCGCTTGGCCGTCAGCTACGCGGAGACCGGCCAGCTGATCCACCCGCGCCACGAACGCCGCGAGCGGACGATGAACGACCTGCCGGAGCTGCCTTCGGCTTATGCGGAATCGACGCCGTTCATTAGAGCCGCCGAGACCGGCGGGGCCATGATGCCCATTCCCGACGACCCGGGCGTGTTCGATGCGCCACCGATTCCGGACCCGCCCGAGGGTGGTCCGGCGCCGCGCCGCAATTCTGGTGCAAGACGGCGCTTGGCAAGTGGCTCGCGCGCCGCTAAATAGGCGCTCCCTCCGCTCCGGGTCCTGATCCGAAGCGTCCGTGGGCCGCCTTAGCTCAGCCGGTAGAGCGACGCATTCGTAATGCGTAGGTCAGGTGTTCGAGTCACCTAGGCGGCACCACTTCCCTTCCTGAAGATCAAATCACCGGTGACGATGGCGTGGGCCATCGCTAATTTTCCACATCGCCAGTGTTCCCTGTTTGTTCTTGACGTTCGGAACGGCATTCGCTAAAAAGGTTTCACTGCCGATCGTATGTCCTTCGGCCACCGACCTCGAGGCGCCTCCCGCGCCCCGGGGTTTTTTTGTGCCTGGACCTCGGCGGTTTTGATAAAAACCGGAGACATTACAATGGTCGCAACTGTCGACAGCTATATCCATGCCGGTGACCTGGACGATACCGCCGCGTTCGGCCGGGCTCTGACCAGCAACAATCTCGTCCAGCTCCTGGATCGCCAATACTTCATCAACGACACGATCTTGGTCGGCACGAACAAGCAACTGATCGGCAGCGGTCGCGGGGCGACCGAGGTCATCATGGACACGCCTTCCAAGCCGGCCTTCCAGATCGTCGCTGACGCCGAGAACGTGGGCTTCCAGGACTTCACGATCACCCGTGTTTGGACCAAGGCCGGTGACGCCACCGGAACCAAGGGCGACGGCATTCAATGCGCCGGCGCCAGCGAGAACGTGACGATCGCCCGCATGCAGCTCAGCAACCACTACCGGTCGTTCTATGGTCGCAACACCAACGGCGGCCTGCTGAAGGACGTCGCTTCGCTGCACGTGAAGGGGAGCGCCTTCGAGCTCGAATACGATACGAGAATCGCCAAGCCGATGCAGTGGTCGATGGACAACGTCAGCTCGATCTTCGCGTCGGGCTACGGATTCTACGTCCACTCCAACGCCTATGTGCCCGCGCCCAACGGGACCAGCATTTCCAGCGGCGTCTCGCTCGGCACCTACACCAACCTGACCACCTTCGCCAACACTCTGGGCGGGCTGAAGGGCGAGGTTCCCAGCAACATGTCGCTCTACAGCGTGCGCGTGATCGGCGGCTTCTTCGGCGAGGACGGCGGCAACTGCATCGATATCTACGGTGGTCAGTTCGGCAACAACCACGTGATCGCGCCCACCTTCGTCGAGCTGGCGGGCCAGGGCTATTCCGGCGCCTACAAGAACCGGGCCGGTGTTATGGTCAACGGCGGGGTGAACCGCAAGACCGGCTTCAATGCTGGCGATTCGGTCAGCAACAATCCGGCCATCGGGACGGGCATCAAGGTGGCCAACGCCCGCAACGTGCTGGTGCGGCCCAACTATGTGAATGGCTGTCTCGGCAACGGCATCTGGGCCGACAACGTGATCCGCATCGACGTCGACGGTGGTCAGGTCTCGAACAACGGCCTGAACAACCCGAACGCCG
The DNA here is from genome assembly GCF_001425745.1 of Caulobacter sp. Root343. Classification (GTDB taxonomy): domain Bacteria; phylum Pseudomonadota; class Alphaproteobacteria; order Caulobacterales; family Caulobacteraceae; genus Caulobacter. Next base: position 146,315 of record NZ_LMDF01000012.1, read on the forward strand.
GCACGGCCACGACCGACTATAAGAACGCCATCTATCTGAGCTCGTGCTCGGGCCAGAAGATCAGCAACGTTCGAGGTGTGAACGAGACCAATACCCAGGTCTTCGGCCTGGTCTGGAGTGGCAACGACATCGTCATCTCAGGCAACGACATGCGGACCAATCCGACGCCGTTCTCCGGACCGACGACGTCCCTGCCGAATGGCGTCTCCGCGGGCAACCTGCCCGCCAATCCCTAAATCAGGCGGCCCGCGCTCCGGCGCGGGCCCTTCCTTTCGGAACTGGCGCCCTGGCCTTCCGTTCTCCAAGCCTAGAGCGGGAGGCGCGGCATGGTCGACGACGAAACGGCGCTTGAGGAAGTGATGCGCTTCCTGGACGCGCCGCCGGAGCCGGGCTCGGCCGCCGACGCGCGATTCGCGGAGCGGTTGCGGCAGGTGATCGCCGCCTCGATTCCGTTGGACGAGAGCGAGGATCCGGAGGACGGGCCGACGCTTCAGCTCGACGAGGGTCTGCGCAAGCGCCTGGAGGCGGTCGCGCGGCGGCATGCCGATGGCAAATATTTCGGCGACCATCCCGACGGCATCGGCCCGACCCTGGGCATGGACGTGAGCAAGTCCTAACCCGCGCTTAGTCGTCCCAACCCTTGCGCTTCTTCTTCTTGCCCAGGGCGAAGATGCCCGGATAGGGGCCCTTGCCGACACGATAGAGGCACCAGTCGTCGTCCTTGGCGCAGTCGCCGTCGAAGGCGGCCTTCTTGTCCGGGTCGATGGCGGCGTACATCGGGGCGGTGCGCGAGCGCAGGCCGTCGGCCTCGGCGCAGGCGGCCTTCTCGGCCTTGGTCAGGGCCGCGACCTTCTCGTGCCGACAGCCCAGGCTGCCGCGCAGGCTTTCGCGGGTGGCGTCGCTCTCTTCGACCAGTTTCCGCGCGGTGAAGCCGGGCGGGGCGACGATGGCCGGTGGGCCGCTCGACTTCGCGACGGGCGAAGCCGGAACGGTGATGGGAGGCGATGACGTCGGCGGCGCACGGAGATTTCGGGGGCTCGCGACCGGAGCGGGCGCTGGCGCGGCGGCCCGTTTCGTAGGCGCATCCAGCAGCTCGGCCTCGATGACCGGCGGCTCCGCCAGTTGAGGCATCCAGTGCGCTCCAGAGACCAGGGCCAGCAGCACCACGACGTGGGCGGTCGTGGCCAGGGCCAGGATCGCCAGATCCCGCCCAAGATCGCGCCTTGGGGGCCGTCGCCAAGTTCCGCTGGCGATCGCCGTACTCATACTGCCTCCGGGGCGCCCAGCGCCGAGTTGTCGGTAGCCGGAGGATGCGGCGCAAGCGTGGCCATCTCGGATGAGAAAAGGGCCCGGCGTCGCCGCCAGGCCCTGTCCTTGTTTCGGCGGAGAAGTCGGGGCTTACGCCGCCGCCTTCTCCTTGACGCCGAAGCGGCCATAGAAGGTCTCGCCCTTCTCGGCCATCTCGCGCAGCAGGGCCGGCGGCGCGAAGCGCGTGCCGTACTGCTGGGCCAGGCGATCGCAGGTCTCGACAAAGACCTTCGCACCGAGGCCGTCGATCAGGCTGATCGGGCCGCCGGTCCAGGGCGCGAAGCCCCAGCCCAGGATGGCGCCGACATCGGCCTCGCGCGGATCGACAATGACGCCTTCCTCGAAGCAGCGGGCGGCTTCGACGGCCTGGCGGTAGAGCAAGCGCGTGCGGATCTCTTGGATGCCGGCCTGATCGACGTCGGCGATCTTGACCGGCGCCAGCTGGGCCAAGCCCGGCCACAGCGTCTTGGGGCCGTTTTCCGGATAGTCGTAGAAGCCCTTGCCGTTCTTGCGACCATAGCGGCCCTCGCCCTCGACCATCTTCTCGATGATCGTGGTGAACGGGCGCTCCTCGTACTTGTCGCCGAGGTCCTTCTTGGTCTGCTGGGCGATCTTGTAGGAGAGGTCTAGGGCGACGTCGTCGTGCATCTCCAGCGGACCACGCGGCATGCCGGTGGCGCGGCCGACATTGTCGATGATGGCCGGGGCGTAGCCGTCGGCCAGCAGCTCCATGCCCTCCTGCACGAAGGTGCCGAAGCAACGCGACGTGTAGAAGCCGCGGCTGTCGTTGACGACGATTGGGGTCTTCTTGATCTTCAGGACGTAGTCGATCGACTTGGCCAGGGCTTCCTGGCCGGTCTGTTCGCCCATGATGATCTCGACCAGGCCCATCTTGTCGACCGGCGAGAAGAAGTGGATGCCGATGAACGAGGCCGGGCGGATCGAAGCCTTGGCCAGGCCGGTGATCGGCAGGGTCGAGGTGTTGGAGCCGAAGATGGCGGTCTCGGCCAGCTGGGCCTCGGCCTTCTTGGTCACCTCGGCCTTGACGTCGCGGTTCTCGAACACGGCCTCGATGACGAGGTCGCTGCCCTTGACCTGATCGTAGTCGGCGGTCGGGTGGATCAAGGCGAGAATGGCGTTACCCTTCTCCTGGGTCAGCTTGCCGCGCGAGACGGCCTTCTTGACCAGGCTCTCGGCATAGCCCTTGCCCTTGTCGGCGGCTTCCTGCGACTGGTCGATCAGAACGGTCTCGATGCCGGCCATGGCCTGGACGTAAGCGATGCCCGCGCCCATCATGCCGGCCCCCAGGACGGCGACCTTCTTGACGTCGTAGTGCGGCACGCCGGCCGGACGGCCCGAACCCTTGCCCAGCTCCTGCAGGGACAGGAACAGGGTGCGGATCATGCCCTTGGCTTGGGGCGACATCATCGTTTTCAGGAAGTAGCGGGTCTCGATGCGGATAGCCGCGTCGAACGGCACCTGCAGGCCCTCATAGACCGCCTTCATGATGTTCAGCTGGGCGGGATAGTTGCCGTAGGTCTGCTTGCGCAGCATGGCGTTGCCCATGATGAAGACCTGGCTGCCGGTCGGGGTGTAGGGACCGCCGCCGGGCAGCTTGAAGTCCTTCTTGTCCCACGGCGCGACGGCGTCGCCCTTGGTCTTGACCCAGGTCTTGGCGGCCTCGACCTCGGTCCCGGCTGGGACGACCTCATGGACGACCTTGAAGCCCAGGGCCTCGGCCGGCTTCATCGACTTGCCTTCCAGCAGGTACGGCGCGGCGGCCATCACGCCCATCAGGCGCGGCAGGCGCTGGGTGCCGCCGGCGCCGGGCAGCAGGCCGACCTTGGCCTCCGGCAAAGCGAGCTGGATCTTCGGATTGTCGGCCACGACGCGATAGTGGCAGGCGAGCGTCATCTCGAGGCCACCGCCCATCGCCAGGCCGTTGATCGCCGCGGCGACCGGCTTGCCGCAGGTCTCCAGGGCGCGGAAGGCCTTGTTCAGCGCGAAGCCGGCGTCGAAGGCCGCCTTCAGGTCGCCGCCCCCCCCAAGGCCATTTGGGCCGCCCTCGGCCCCGCCCAGTTCGCCCAGGTCGGCGCCGGCGCAGAAGCCGGTGGTCTTGCCCGAGGTGATCACCGCGCCCTTGATGGCCGCGTCCGACTTGATGGTCTCGACCAGTTCGCCGATTTCCTTGATGACCGAAGCGGTCAGGGTGTTCATCGAACGGCCGGGCACGTCGAAGGTGACCAGGGCCACGCCGTCGGAATCGACCTCGATCTTGAAGTTTTCCATGGTGTCAGTTCCTTGAGGTCTTAGACGCGTTCGATGACCGTGGCGGTGCCCATGCCGGCGCCGACGCACAGGGTGATCAGGGCGGTTTCCTTGTTCGAGCGCTCCAGCTCGTCGAGGACGGTGCCCAGGATCATCGCGCCGGTGGCGCCCAGTGGGTGGCCCATGGCGATGGCGCCGCCGTTCACGTTCATCTTGTCATGCGGGATGTCCAGCGCCTGCATCATCCGCAGCACGACGGCGGCGAAGGCTTCGTTCAGCTCGTAGAGGTCGATGTCCTTGACCTCCATGCCGAGCCGCTTGAGCAGCTTCTCGGTGACCAGCGAGGGGCCGGTCAGCATGATCGAGGGTTCCGAGCCGATCGAGGCCGCGCCCTTGATGCGGGCGCGGGGCTTCAGGCCCAGGGCTTCGCCCATCTCCTTGGAGCCGATCAGCACGCCGGCGGCGCCGTCGACGATGCCCGAGCTGTTGCCGGCGTGGTGGACGTGGTTGACCTTCTCCACCTGCGGGTAGCGCTGGGTGACCACCGCGTCGAAGGCCATCTCGCCCATGCCGGTGAACGAGGCGTTCAGCGAGGCCAGGGTTTGCATGGTGGTCGAACCGCGCACGGTCTCGTCGTGGTCCAGGATGGTCAGGCCCAGCTGGTCCTTCACCGGCACGACCGACTTCTTGAAGCGCCCGTCGGCCCACGAGGCCGCGGCGCGCTTCTGGCTCTCGACGGCATAGGCGTCGACGTCGTCGCGACTGAAGCCGTAGAGGGTGGCGATCAGGTCGGCCGAGACGCCTTGCGGAGCGAAATAGGTCTTGAAGGCGGAGGAGGGGTCGGTCGGCCAGGCGCCGCCGTCGCTGCCCATCGGCACGCGGCTCATGCTCTCGACGCCGCCGCCGATCGCCATCTGGGCCTCGCCCGAGGCGACCTTGGCCGCGGCCATGTTCACCGCCTCCAGGCCCGAGGCGCAGAAGCGGTTGATCTGCACGCCGGCGACGCTCTCGGCGTAGTCGGCGGTCAGGACGGCGGTGCGGGCGATATCGCTGCCTTGCTCGCCGACCGGGGCCACGCAGCCCAGGACGACGTCGTCGACCTTGCTGGTGTCCAGGCCGTTGCGGTCGCGCAGGGCTTCCAGCACCTGGGTAGCCAGCGACAGGGCGGTGATCTCGTGCAGAGAGCCGTCCTTCTTGCCCTTGCCGCGCGGCGTGCGCACGGTGTCGTAGATGTAAGCGTCAGCCATGGACTGGCTCCTTCCTGCGAAGCGTTGTTCGTATTGTTGATCGGCGGCCGGGAAAGCCGGCGCGCCGTTATGGTTTCCAGTTGCCGATCGGGTACTTGCCGATGGGCTCGCACGCCAAGCCGCGGGCCGAGGCCTTGGCGCGGTAGTAGAGGCGCGAACCGAACTCGGCCGGCGGCAGCGAGCAGGCGGTGAAGCCCGAGGTCGTGACCTCCAGCTTCCACTCGGCGATCTTGGAGCGCAGCAGGGTCTGGCAGACGTCCTTCCCCGGCGGCTGCAGCGGAAGCTTGAAGGCGCCCGGTTGCAGCCGTTTTCCGACCAGCTCGCCGGAGAAGGTCAGCGTGCGCGGACCTGGAGCGGCGCGCACGCAGACCACGGCTGATCGGGCGTCTTGCGCCGGCGGCTGAGCGGCGGCGGGACCGGCCAACAGAGCGATGAGCGGAAGTAGGATCACAGCGTCCTCGCGATCAGAAGTTTCATGATCTCGTTCGTGCCGCCGTAGATGCGCTGGACGCGGCTGTCCTTGTACATGCGCGCGATCGGATACTCGTTCATGAAGCCATAGCCGCCGAACAGCTGCAGGCAGCGGTCGACGATCTTGTTCTCCAGGTCCGTGACCCAGTACTTGGCCATCGAGGCGGTGGCGGCGTCCAGCTTGCCGTCCAGGTGCTGGCCGATGCAGTGGTTGACGAAGACCTTGGCCACGGTCGCCTCGGTCTTGCATTCGGCCAGGACGAACTGGGTGTTCTGGAAGTCGATGATCGCCTTACCGAACGCCTGACGCTCCTTGACGTAGGCGATGGTCAGCTCCAGAGCCCGCTCGATCGTCGCCATGCCTTGGACGGCGATGTTCAGCCGCTCCTGCGGCAGCTGGCCCATGAGCTGGAAGAAGCCCTGGCCTTCGTCGACGCCCAGCAGGTTCTCGGTCGGGATCTTCACGTCGTTGAAGAACAGTTCCGAGGTGTCCTGGGCCTCGTGACCCAGCTTGTCGAGGTTGCGACCGCGCTCGAAGCCTTCGGTACCGTCGGTCTCGACAATCAGCAACGACACACCACGCGCCCCGAGAGTCGCATCGGTCTTGGCGACCACGATGATCAGGTTGGCCGTCTGGCCGTTGGTGATGAAGGTCTTGGAGCCGTTCAGGACGTATTGGTTGCCGGTCTTCTTGGCGGTGGTCTTGACGCCTTGCAGATCCGAACCGGCGCCCGGCTCGGTCATGGCGATGGCGCCGACCAGCTCGCCGGTGGCCAGGCGCGGCAGCCAGCGCCGCTTCTGCTCTTCCGTGCCGTAGTGGACGATGTAGGGCATGACGATGGCGTTGTGCAGGCTGGCGCCAAAGCCATCGACGCCCTTCTTGCCCAACTGGTCCATCAGCACGACCTCGTGCCGATAGTCGCCCCCGGCTCCGCCGTATTCCTCAGGCGTGGAGAGGCCAAGCAAGCCGGCCGCTCCCGCCTTGGTCCACATGTCGCGGTCGACGCAGTGGTTCTTGCGCCAGGTCGCGACGGTGGATTCAGGGGCGTGCTCGTCGAAGAACTTGCCTACCGCGTCCTCGAAGATCGCGATGTCTTCCTCGGCCATGAAGGCGGGCTTCTCGACGGCGAGCACGCTCATGATCAGAACGCCTCGGCGGGCAGGGCCATCAGGGTCGCCGAGCCGGTCTTCAGCTTCGCCAGGTGGGCCCCGGCGTCCGGCAGGATGCGCTCGATGAAATAGCGGCCGGTGGTCAGCTTGGTGGTGAAGAACGGATCGGACGAGCCGGCGGCGATCTTGGCGTTGGCCGCCTTGGCCATCAGCGCCCACATGTACGCCAGGCCAGTCAGGCCGAAGAGGTGCATGTAGTCGGTCGAGGCCGCGCCGGCGTTGTCCGGATTCTGCAGGCCGTTCTGCATCAGCCACATCGTGCCGTCCTGCAGCTGGGCCTTCACGCCTGCCAGGGCTTCGATGAAGGGCTTCAGCGCTTCGTCACCGTCGTTCTCGCCGATGAACTGGTCGATCTCCTGGAAGAAGGTCATGACCGCGCGGCCGCCCTTGGAGGCCAGCTTGCGGCCGACCAGATCCAGGGCCTGGACGCCGTTGGTGCCTTCGTAGATCAGGGCGATGCGGCAGTCGCGCATGAATTGGCTGACCGGGAAGTGCTCGGTGAAGCCGCTGCCGCCGTGCACCTGCACCGCGTTCGAACAGACCTGGAAGCCCTTGTCGGTCAGGTAGCCCTTCAGCACCGGCGTCATCAGGCCCATGTAGTCGGCCGACTTCTCGCGAACGGCCTCGTCCGGATGGACGTGCGACAGGTCGCCGTGCAGGGCGGTCCAGAACAGGAAGGCGCGACCGCCCTCGATGAAAGCCTTGCTCTCCAGCAGCATGCGACGGACGTCGGGGTGGACGATGATCGGGTCGGCCGGGCCGTCGGCGTTCTTCGGGCCAGTCAGCGAGCGGCCTTGCAGGCGATCCTTGGCGAAGGCGGCGGCGGCCTGGTAGGCGGCCTCGCCCTGGGCCACGCCCTGCATGCCGACGCCCAGGCGGGCCTCGTTCATCATGACGAACATGATCTTCAGGCCGGCGTTCTCCTCGCCGATCAGGTAGCCCTCGGCGTCGTCATACTGCATGACGCAGGTGGCGTTGCCGTGGATGCCCATCTTCTCTTCCAGGCCAACGCACTTGACGCCCTGATTGCGGTCGCCGACCGAGCCGTCTTCCTTGGGGAAGAACTTGGGCACGATGAACAGACTGATGCCCTTCACGCCGGCCGGGGCGCCTTCGATGCGGGCCAGCACCAGGTGGATGATGTTGTCCGCCATGTCGTGCTCGCCGGCCGAGATCCAGATCTTCTGGCCGGTGATGCGATAGCTGCCGTCGGCCTGCGGGACCGCCTTGGTGCGCAGCAGGCCCAGGTCCGTGCCGCAATGCGGCTCGGTCAGGTTCATGGTGCCGGTCCATTCGCCGGTGACCATCTTGGGCAGATAGGTTTGCTTCTGCTCGTCGGTCCCGCCGGTGTGGATGGCCGAATAGGCGCCGTGGGCCAGGCCCGGATACATCGAGAAGGCCATGTTGGCCGAGCTCGACATCTCGCTGAAGGCCAGGTTGACGACGTGCGGCAGGCCCTGGCCGCCATAGACGGGGTCCGAGCCGAGGCCGGTCCAGCCGCCTTCGCACAGCTGCTTGTAGGCGTCCTTGAAACCCGGCGGCGTGGTGACGACGTTGGTCGCGGGATCCAGCTTGCAGCCGGCCTTGTCGCCGACCGCGTTCAGCGGGGCCAGAACCTCGCCGGTGAACTGGGCGGCGGCCTCGAGGATCTGCTCCACGGTCTCGAACGGCGCGTCCGAGAAGCCGGGCAGGTCGCCGTGCTGATCGATGTTGAGCACGTCGCGCAGGATGAAGGCGTGATCGCGAACGGGCGGCTGATAGGTCATGAAGCGGTCCTGGTTAGGATCGGGGGGAGGAACGGATAGGCGGGCGCCGAGTAGGGCGTGTCTTGTCGGACGCCGGCGTCGTGAGCGGTCTTACTTGCCCAGCGTCGCTTCCGCGTGACCGTCGAGACGGGCGCGCAGCACTTGCTCGTAATCGGCCGCGCGGGGCAGCAGGTCGGGACGGATTTCGGCGAGACGCTTTTCGAGACGGTTGCAGGCCTCGCGCAGTTCGATCAGGGCGTTGTCGATGTCCTCGCGCTGTTGCTCGAGCGCGTTCGCGCGTTCGCGGAACTTCTTCAGCGAGCGGGCCATCTGCGCCGCGCCTTCGTCGTTCTCATCATAGAGATCGAGCAGCTCGCGGATTTCCGACAGCGACAGGCCCACGCGCTTGCCGCGCAAGATCAGCTGCAGGCGAACGCGGTCCTTATGGGAATAGACGCGGTTCAGGCCCTCACGGGCCGGATTCAGCAGGCCCTTGTCTTCATAGAAGCGCAGGGCGCGTGGCGTGGCTTTGAACTCGTTGCAGAGCTGGCGAATCGTGAAGGTCCGCTCGGGACGTCGCAGGTCGGCCATGGATGGAAACCTCCCGGAAAGAGGGCCTGGCTACTGCGGCCGGGCCGCTTTGGTTATCGGCGATCACCCTAAACCCGATATCGGTCGAGCGTCAACGCTTACGTAAACGTCAACTTCAAAGCGGTTGATAGGTTTACTTTCCTAGACCGGAAGGCGTATTTTCCTTTTCGAAGGCCGACTGCAGGAGGAGACGCCGGATGGCGACCCTTTCCCACGGCGAAATCTGGCGGGCCATCGACGCCCTGGCCGAACGTTTCGACATGACGCCCTCGGCCATGGCGCGGATGGCGGGTCTGGATCCCACGAGCTTCAATCGGTCAAAGCGCGGTTCGGCCGACCTCGACAGTCGTCCGCGGTGGCCTTCGACCGAAAGCTTGGCCAAGCTTTTGGAGGCGACCGGTGTCAATTTCTCGGAGTTCGCGGCCCTGACCGAACAGGCGCCGGTGCGGGCGGCGCGTGGACGCGGCGCGCCTCTGATCGCCCTGGCCGAAGCTGGGAAGGACGGCGTCTTCGACGAGGGGGGGATGCCCGCCGGGGCGGACTGGGATGAGGTCGCCACGCCGGATCTTGGCGAAGGCCTGTTCGCGCTGGAGGTGTCGGGCGCCGTCCTGGCGCCGATCTATCGCGACGGCGACCGCCTATTGGTCGCGCCCACGGTCGAGCCGCGCAAGGGCGACCGGGTGGTGGCGAGAACGAGCGCCGGCGAGATGCTTGTGCGGGAGCTGGGTCGCGTGACCGCACGGACGATCGAACTGGTCGCTCTTGGCGGCGCGGACGATGATCGTCTGCTGTCGCGGGACGAGGTGGCCTGGATCGCGCGGATCGTCTGGGTCAGCCAATAGGCCGACCCGATCGGCGCCTACGTGCGCGGGCAGCTGGCGTGGGTGTCGAGCAGCCAGGCGATCAGCGGGCCGGCCGCCGGATCCGAGCACGACACGTCCAGGCGATAGGACGCCCAGGTGTCATTGTGCGCGGCCTCGACATGCGCGTCGGGGAACTGCTGGACGATTCCGCCGAGCAAGGAATCGAATTCCTGGCGGTCGGTAGGGCGAAGAGTAAACGAAGCCATTGGACTAACCTTGATGACTAATCTTGGTTCTGATGGTCCGAGCTTAGACTCCGAAATGTGCGCAGACCCTTAATACGCAATTCAGACTTCGTTCATTTGCGAGGACATGGTGTCGCACGTCGCGAGGATTCATCCTCTGCGGGTAAGCGTGGCTGTAAGGCCGCCTAGCGCGGGAGCGGACGCCGGGTTGCCGCCCCACGCACGCGGCGCGGGGCGGCGGGAAGATCAGGCGAGTTTTTCTTCGATCAGCGCGATCGTCCGGTCGATGCCGAAAATCGCCGCGAACGAACCGAAGCGAGGCCCTTGGCTCTGGCCCAACAACACTTCGTACAAGGCCTGGAACCAGGCGCGCAGCGGGTCGAAACCGTGGGTCTTGCCGACCTCGAACACCTCGTTCTGGATCAGCTCGGCGTCGGCGGCGTTGGCGGGCATGGCCTTCAGCTTGGCGAGCAGCTCCAGCATCGCCGCGCGCTCCTGATCGGTAGGCGCGCGGAAGGTCTTCGTGGGCTTCACGAAGTCCTCGTAGTAGTTGATCGCATAGCCCGCCAAGCGATCCAACAATGGCTGGCTTTCCGGCGAAGCGCCCGGGATGTAGCGCGACAGGAAGCCCCAGAGGATTTCCTTGGTCGAGGCGTCGGCGGCTGAAACCAGGTTCAGCATCAGGCTGAACGACACCGGCGAGCCCTGCTCGGGCGGCTTGCCCGAATGGATATGCCAGACCGGATTGTCCAGCTGCTTGGCCGGTTCCTGACGCCCGAACGCGTCCAGTTGCTGAAGATACTCGTCCGTGGCCTTCGGAATCACGTCGAAATAGAGCTTCTTGGCCGACTTGGGGCTTTGGAACATGTAGTACGAGAGGCTCTCGGGCGCGCCGTACCGCAGCCAGTCCTCCATGGACAGGCCGTTGCCCTTGGACTTGGAGATCTTCTGGTTGTTCTCGTCCAGGAAGAGCTCGTAGTTGAAACCTTCCGGCGGAACGCCGCCCAGCGCCCTGCAGATCGCGCCCGAAGCCTTGACCGAGTCGATCAGGTCCTTGCCGGACATTTCGTAGTCGACGCCCAACGCCGTCCAGCGCATGGCCCAGTCGGGCTTCCACTGCATCTTCACGTGGCCGCCAGTGACCGGGACCTCGACCTTGGAGCCGTCCTCGTCCTCGAAGACGATCGTACCCTTCTCGACGTTGCGCTCCAGGGTCGGAACCTGCAGCACCCTGCCGGTGGTCGGGCTGACGGGCAGGAACGGCGAATAGGTCGATCGGCGCTCCTCGCCCAAGGTGGGGAGCATGACCTTCTGGATGGCGTCAAAGCGCTCCAGGGCGGTCAGCAGGGTCGCGTCGAACAGGCCGCTCTTATAGCAGTCGGTCGACGAGACGAATTCGTACTCGAAGCCGAAGCCGTCCAGAAAGGCCCGTAGGCGGGCGTTGTTGTGAGCGCCGAAGCTGTCGTGGGTGCCGAACGGATCGCGGACGACCGTCAGCGGCTTGCCCAGGTCCTCGATCAGCGGCTGCTTGTTCTCGATGTTTTCGGGAACCTTGCGCAGGCCGTCCATGTCGTCGCTGAAGGCGATCAGGCGCGTTGGGATGACGTCGTCGGTGAGCGCGCGGAACGCCGCGCGGACCATGGTCGTGCGCGCCACTTCGCCGAACGTGCCCAAGTGCGGCAGGCCGGACGGGCCATAACCGGTTTCGAAGATCACGGCCCTGGCCAAGGCAGGATAGGCTTTGACGGCCTCGTCTGTCTTGCTAGCGTCGATCAGCGTTTTGGCCGCGTCGCGATCGGCTTGATCGGACAGGCGAACGCGCAGGAGGCGGGCGATCGTGGCGCGGGCTTGCTCAAACGGCCAGGAGCGAGCATCGCGGGCGAGGGGGGAGAGGCCTTCAAACATGCGCGGGCGTATAAACGGTGTAAGGCTTGAGAGCTAGGGCGCGACGGCCATGGCGGACGCCGACCGATAGTATGACGGATGCGCGTGCTCGTTGGGATTCGGTAATACACCATGGAATGTTTCGTGGAATTTTGTAACCTTAGGACGAATTCATGCCGTTGACGGTGACGTCGATGGATCGCGAGAAGGCGAAGGCGAAGTGACCTACGAGACCACTGAGGGGCGGCGCTCCAACGCCGTCGATGCGCACGTCGGCGAACGCGTCCGCATGCGGCGCAAGTTGCTCGGCGTCAGCCAGGACCAACTGGCCGACAGCCTGGGCCTCACGTTCCAGCAGGTCCAGAAATACGAGCGCGGGGCAAACCGGATCAGCGCCAGCAAGCTGTTCCGGATCGCCGAGATCCTGAACATCGACGTCGCCTATTTCTTCGACGGCCTTCCCGATCCCATCGAGGGCGCGGAACCGGATGGCGCCGTGGCCCACATTCAGGAAGTCATGCAGGCCTTCCTGCAGACCTCGGAGGGTGTCGAACTGGCCGAGATCTTCCCCCGGGTCGCCAGCGGGCGGGTGCGGCGGCAGATCTTGGATCTGGTCCGCACCATGGCCGCCGAGCAGAAATAGCGGGCGGCTAGAACGCCTCGCTGACGATCGAGCCGTCCGGCAGCAGCGCCGCTCGCTTGAGCCCGCTCGAGGCGAACGGCATGGCGATTTCGCCGGAGCGATCCACGGCCACCAGTCCTCCATGGCCGCCCAGGTCGGCGACCTCCTGGATCGCCGCTCGCGCGGCGTCTTCCAGCCGCTCACCGCCGAAGCGGACTCGATGGGCGATCTGGGCCGCGACGGCGGTGCGGATGAAGTATTCGCCCTGGCCCGTACATGAGACCGCCGCGTGCGTGTCCGCCCAGGCGCCGGCCCCGATGATCGGACTGTCGCCGACCCGGCCGGGCCGCTTGCCGAACACGCCGGCCGTCGAGGTGGCGGCGGCCAGGCGGCCTTCGGCATCGCGCACCACGCAGCCGACTGTGCCGGTAGGCAGGGCGTCGGGCGGGTGATTGTCCTCGAAAGCGCCGGCGCGGGTGAACCACGCCTCGGGATCCTCGACCACCTCCAGGCCCTGCTCGCGAGCGAAGTCGGTGGCGCCTTGGCCGGCCAGCATCACGTGCGGTGTCCGCTCCATCACGGCACGGGCGGCGAGGATCGGGCTTTTGAAACCTTGCAGGGCGGCGACCGAGCCGGCGCGCAGGGTGGTTCCGTCCATCAGGCTGGCGTCCAGCTCGTACGCGCCGTCGGCATTGGGCGAGGCGCCTTTGCCGGCGATGTAGAGGCCGCTGGCTTCCAGCCCGACCACCGTCTCGACGGCGACGTCCAGGGCGCTCGCGCCAGCGGCCAGACGGTCGCGGGCCGTTTCGATCAGTCCGCGCATGTGCGCGATCTCGACGGCGTAGTCATGGCCGCGCTTGGCCCCGGCGCCGCCGTGCAGGGCAAGACTAAAACATTTGTTTGACATTCTTCTTCCCCGCTCGGACGCCCTGCGCTAGCGTCCGGCGCGTCATAACGAAGAACCGTGGGAGAGGCGACATGAAGGCGGTGCTCAGCAAGGAAGTCGGCGGACCCGAGACCCTGGTGCTGGAGGAGCTGCCCGATCCCGTCGCCGGTCCCGGTCAGGTGCGGATCGACGTCAAGGCCTGCGGGGTGAACTATCCCGACGTTCTGATCATCGAGGACAAGTACCAGTTCAAGCCGCCGCGGCCGTTCGCGCCGGGCGGCGAGGTCTCGGGCGTGATCTCGGCGGTAGGGGACGGCGTCACCCGCTTCAAGATCGGCGATCGCGTGTTGGCCTCGACCGGCTGGGGCGGCTACGCCGAGAAACTGGCGCTCGAGGAAGCGCGCTGCACCCCCATTCCGGACAACATGCCCTTCGACGAGGCGGCCGCCTTCGTTCTGACCTACGGCACGTCCTACTACGCCCTGAAAGATCGCGGTCAGGCGAAGCCCGGCGAGACCCTGCTGGTTCTGGGCGCGGCTGGAGGGGTTGGTCTGGCGGCGGTCGAGCTGGGCAAGGCGATGGGGGTGCGCGTTATCGCCGCAGCCTCCAGCCAGGAGAAGGTCGATCTGGCGATCAAGCACGGCGCCGACAGCGGCGTCGTCTATCCGCGCGGACCGTTCGACAAGGACGGCCAGAAGGCCCTCGCGGAACTGTTCAAGAGCGCCTGCGGACCCGGCGGCTGGGACATGGCCTATGACGCCGTCGGCGGCGACTATTCCGAAGCGACCATCCGCGCCGCCGGCTGGAATGGCCGCTTTCTGGTCGTCGGCTTCCCGTCGGGGATTCCGAAAATCCCCTTGAATCTCACGCTTTTGAAGTCCTGTGACATCGTTGGCGTGTTCTGGGGCGCGGCCGCGGCGCGCGATCCCGCCGGTCACGCCCAGAACCTTCGCGAGCTGATGGATCTCTACGCCGTCGGCAAGATTCGACCGTATGTCTCGGAGCGTTTCCCGCTTGCTCGGGCTGGCGAGGCCATCGCCCATCTGTCCAGCCGCAAGGCTATGGGCAAGGTCGTGATCACGGTTGATTGAGAAGGTTACCGCCACGTGGTTAAATCTCGCTAAGTATTCTTTTTAGCAAAACAAACAGGACATTTGCGCAGAGTGCCTCCGAGACTAGGAGACTCTGCGACGATGTTCGTCCAACAAGTGCAGAGCGGCGATGCGGCTCCGGCCGCTCCACGCCGTCCATACCGCCTGACGCGGCGCCCGGAAGAGCGCGTGCGGGTGCTTGGGGGGACCATGGACCTGGTGCGCCCCGAGGAAGTGTTCCACTTCGTCTTGGGAAAGCTGGACGCGCGCCAGAGCGCCATCGTCGCCAACCACAACCTCCACAGCCTCTATTTGGTCGGCCAGGATCACCAGATCGGCGAGTTTTATAAGGAAGCCGACCTGATCGAGGTCGATTCCGTGCCGTTGATCTTCTGGGCGCGCTTGGTTGGCCGAGCCAGCCGACGCTTCCACCGCTGCACGTATCTGGACTGGCGCGACGATTTCTGGGCCTTGGCGACTGAGAAGAACTGGAAGGTCTTCTTCGTCGGCGGCGCCCCCGGCGTGGCCGAACAGGCGATCGATCGGATCAAGCAGGACTGGCCGAGCGTCCAAGTCGCCAGCCGTCACGGCTATTTCGACGTCACGCAGGGCTCCGCCGAGAACACGTCCGTCGTCGAGGCCATCCGCGACTATGCACCGGACATCGTGCTGGTCGGCATGGGCATGCCGCGGCAGGAAATCTGGACGCTGGAGAACCACAAGGCCTACGGCCCGGCCGTGACCTTCACCGTGGGCGGCGCCTTCGACTACGAAGCCGGCGTCCAGAAGGCCGCGCCGCGCTGGATGGGGCCCATGGGCATGGAGTGGCTGTACCGCTTGATGGCCGATCCGCAGCGCCTCTTCTCGCGCTACTGCATCGAGCCCTGGTCGCTGGTCGGACCCGCCTGTCGCGATGTGTCGCGGGCGCTGTCGCGGCGCCTGACGGAAGGCGACTTGCGCGCGGCCGAGGCCGCCCATTGGGAGCAAATGCGCGCCCGTAATGAAGCGGCGCGCTAGACTATGACGTTCGAGATGGGGGCCGCTTGCGGCGAGGTCGCGAGGTTCGCGACCTGGAATAGGGGGCTGGGGGGCCGATGAGCCTGGATATTCGTATCATGACGCTGGAGGCCAACGAGCGCTCCGGCTTTACGCACCGCGCCGTCGCGGGCATGGGGCTGGTCGGCCTCGGCCTGGCGTGGGCGGTGCTGCTGCTGCCATGCATGCTGTGGTTGGCTGTCAGTCACTTGAGCCATCGGCTTCAGCCGCTGGTCCGTCGCCCGGCCTGATCCGGTTCAGGGGGCCTTGAAGACCCTCTAGCCAACAGTTGTTTGCTCCGCGAGTATGATCGCTGATCACTGACCCGAGAGAGGTCAGGGATGCGGAGGAAACGCCATGGTCGGACGTCTGGACGGCAAGGTCGCCGTCGTCACCGGGGGCTGTTCGGGCATCGGGCTCGGAACGGTCGAACTCTTCGTGGCCGAGGGCGCGTGCGTGATCGCCGCCGACCTGCAGGCCGAGAAGGGTGAGATGCTCGAGAGGCGCTTTGCCGACCGGGTCCGCTTCTCGCGTTGCGACGTCACCTCGGAAGACGATCTGATCAGGACCATGGCCTTGGCCGACGGCGCGTTCGGCGGTCTCGACATCCTGTTCAACAACGCCGGACACGGCGGCACCCCCGCCGCGGTGCCGGAACTGACGGTCGAGGGCTGGGACAAGACCTTCGCCCTGCTGGTGCGCGGCCCGGCCATCGGCATGAAGCACGCCTTGCCGTTGATGCTGAAGCGTGGCGGCGGCTCGATCATCAACACCGCCTCGATCGCCGGCCTGCAGGCGGGCTTTGGGCCCCTGGCCTATTCGGCGGCCAAGTCGGCGGTGATCCATATGAGCCGGTGCGCGGCGGCCGAGCTGTCGCCGCTGAAGATCCGGGTCAACGCCATCTGCCCCGGCCTGATCGCCACCTCGATCTTCGGCGCGTCCATGGGCCTGGCGCGCGAGGTCGCCGACCAGATGGCCGCGCAGATCGCGTCGATCGGTCCCAAGATCCAGCCGATCCCCAAGTCAGGCCTGCCCGAGGACATCGCCGCCGCCGCCCTCTACCTGGCCAGCGATGACTCCGCCTTCGTGACAGGGACCCACATCGTGGTCGACGGCGGCATCACGGTGGGCCCGCGCAGCGCCTGGGACAGGAACACGCCCTCGCCGATCCTGGCGGCTATGGGCATTACATCCGAACAGGCCGAACAGATGCGGGCCAACCTGATCGCCTCCGGCGCGGCGGGGTGACTCTCACGCCGAATCTGCGCGGCGCGCTGTGGATGCTGGCCTCGGCGGTCGGCTTCACGGCGATGACCACCCTGATCAAGTTCCTCGGACCAGGCTATCCGGCGGCTCTGCAAACCTTCTATCGGCAGTTGGCGGGCGTGCTCGTGCTGTTGCCCCTGATCGCTCGTGACTGGCGAGGTGCGTTCCGAACGACCCGGCCGGGCATCCTGATCTTTCGCTCCAGCGCGGGCGTCCTGGCCCTGATCATGGGCTTCTACGCCTATCAGAAGCTGCCGCTGGCCGACGCCAACGCCCTGTCGTTCACACGAACGCTCTGGCTGGTGCCGCTAGCGGCCTTCGTACTGCGCGAGCCGATCGGGCCCTTGCGGATCGGCGCGGCCCTGGTCGGCTTCCTGGGCGTCTTGATCATGCTGCGGCCGGGCGCGGGAGGCATGGGCGCCTGGATCGGCTGGCCGCAGGCCTGCGCCCTGATTTCGGCTTTCCTGTTCGCCTTGACCATTACGGGCATGAAGGTCATGACCCGCGACCACAGGCCGTTCGTGCTGCTGGTCTACGCGGCCGTGCTGGGTCTGATCTTCGCCCTTCCGCCAGCCCTGTTCGTCTGGCGCTGGCCGACCTGGCCGGACCTTGGTCTTCTGGCCGCCATGGGCGTGATCGGCACCCTCACCCAAGGGGCCTATATCAAGGGCATGGAGGCCGGCGAGGCGGCGGTCATGGCGCCGATCGACTATACGCGGCTTGTCTTCGCCGTCGGGGCTGGTCTGCTGCTGTTCCACGAGGTTCCGCGTCGGGCGACGATCTTCGGGGCGATCATCGTGGTGGTCTCGACCCTGTTCATCTCCTGGCGCGAGCACCAGTCGGCTCAGCGGACGGCTCAGCCGGCGTAGGTCCTGCGCCATTCCACGAAGCGGGACAGACCCTCCGCCAGCTTGACCTTGGGGCTGTAGCCGCAAAGCGCGCGCAGCTTGTCGATATTGGCGAAGGTTGCGGTGACGTCGCCCTGCTGCATGGGGCGGAAGACCTTCTTGGCCTCGATCCCGAGGGCGGTCTCCAGCGTGGTGATCATCTCCATCAGCCCGATCGGATCGTTGTCGCCGATGTTGTAGATTTCGTGCGCGCCGCTGGCTGGGGGATGGTCAAGCACACCGATGATCCCGTCGACGATGTCGTCGATATAGGTGAAGTCGCGAGCCATCCGGCCCTCGCCATAGACCTCGATCGGCTCGCCTTTCAGCATGCTCTCGGTGAAGCCGTAGTAGGCCATGTCCGGCCGGCCCCAGGGCCCATAGACGGTGAAGAACCGCAGACCCGACTGCGGGAAGCCGTAGAGGCGGGCATAGCTCTGGCTCAGCATCTCGCAGGAGCGCTTGGTGGCGGCGTACAGCGAGACGGGCATGTCGGCCGGGTCGGTCTCGCGGAACCCGTCGCCGTTCAGCGGCCGGTCGCCATAGACGCTGGAAGAGGAGGCGTAGACGAGGTGCTCGACTCCGGCATGGCGGCAGGCCTCCAGCACCGCCAGATGGCCGGCCAGGTTGCTGCGCTCGTAGGCGAACGGGTTTTCGATCGAGTAACGGACCCCGGCCTGGGCGGCCAGATGGACCACTCGCCTGGCGCCTGAGGTCTTCACCAGAGCCGCGAAGGCCTCGTGCTCGGCGATGTCCATGCGGACCATCGTGAAGCCCGGGCGGCCTTCCAGCCGGGCGGCCCGCGCCGCCTTCAGGGCGGGATCGTAATAGTCGTTGAAGACGTCGACCCCGATCACCGTCTCGCCGCGATCCAGCAGGCGCTCGGCCACGTGCAGGCCGATGAAGCCCGCCGCGCCCGTCACCACGACCGGAGAGACGATGGCCGGGGTCGCCATTCGTCAGCCTCGGCCGATGCTGGCGTAGGTGAAGCCGTGGCGAACCATCTCGCTGGGCTTGTAGACATTGCGCAGATCGACCACGACCGGCGTCTTCATCAGCAGCTTCAGGCGGTCCAGGTCCAAGGCGCGGAACTGGTCCCACTCGGTCAAGATCACCAGGGCGTCCGCGTGCTCGGCGGTCTCGTAGGCGCCGGCCTTGAAGTCGACGTCCTTCAGCAGCTTCTCGGCCTCATGGCGGCCTTCCGGGTCGAAGGCCTGGACGCTGGCGCCGAGAGCCTGCAGGGCGGGGATGATGTCGAGGCTAGGCGCGTCGCGCATGTCGTCGGTGTTGGGCTTGAAGGTCAGGCCCAGCACGCCGATCGTCTTGCCGGCCAGATCTTCCGAGCCGATCGCGGCGGCGACCTTGCCCGCCATCGCCTTCTTGCGGTCGTCGTTGATCTGGACCGTGGTCTCGATCAGCCGCGTGGGCGCGCCGTAATCCTGGGCGGTCTTGACCAGGGCGATGGTGTCCTTCGGGAAGCAGCTGCCGCCGTAGCCGGGCCCGGCGTTCAGGAACTTGCCGCCGATCCGCTTGTCCAGGCCGATGCCCTTGGCCACCTGCTGCACGTCCGCGCCGACCTTCTCGCAGAGATCGGCCATCTCGTTGATGAAGGTGATCTTCATCGCCAGGAACGCATTGGCGGCGTACTTGATCAACTCGCTGGTGCGGCGGCCCGTGAAGACGATGGGAGTCTCGTTCAGCGACAGCGGACGATAAAGGTCGCGCATCACCGCCTGGGCGCGCTCGTCCTCGGAGCCCACCACGACACGGTCGGGACGCTTGAAGTCCTCGATCGCCGCGCCTTCGCGCAGGAATTCCGGGTTGGAGACCACGGCGAACTGGGCGTCGGGGCGGGCCTTCTTGATGATCGCCTCGACCTCGTCACCGGTGCCGACCGGCACGGTCGACTTGGTGACAATGACCGTGAAGCCGTCGATCAGGCCGGCGATCTCCTCCGCCGCGGCGTAGACGTAGGACAGGTCGGCATGGCCGTCGCCCCGGCGCGTGGGCGTGCCCACGGCGATGAACACCGCCTCGGCGTCCTTGATCGCCTGGGCGCCGTCCAGGGTGAAGAACAGGCGGCCTTCGCGGACGTTGCGGGCCACCAGATCGTCGAGCCCGGGCTCGAAGATCGGGATTTCGCCCTTCTCCAGCCGCTCGATCTTGCTGGCGTCCTTGTCGATGCAAGTCACCACATGGCCGAAGTCGGCGAAACACGCCCCCGACACCAGGCCCACATACCCAGTGCCAATCATCGCTACGCGCATCGAAGCATCCTGATCTCGGTCAGCGCCGTCCCACACGCGACGCACCTGCCTAATCCAGCAATCGGCCCGCCGAAGCAAGTCGCGCCGCTAAAGCGCTTGCGGCAATGACATGGTGATGACGAAAGCGCCGCTTCCGTGATCTTGGACTTTCAACCTTCGCGCAAACTCGTTAGCGAGAACGATCGTCGCGTGGGGGATCTCGATGCAGACCGTTCTGGTGGCCGGCGGCGCTGGCTATGTTGGCTCGCACACCTGCCTGGCCTTGGCCGAGGCCGGCTTTCGGCCGGTGGTCTTCGACGACCTGTCCAACGGCCATCGCGAACACGTGCAGTGGGGCCCGCTAGAAGTTGGCGACATCCGCGACGCGGCGCGCCTGGACGCCGTCTTCGCGGCCCACCGCCCGGTGGCCGTCCTGCATTTCGCCGCCCGGATCGAGGTCGGCGAGTCGGTCAAGAATCCTGGCGTCTTCTTCGACAACAATGTCGGCGGGACGATCACCCTGATCGAGGCGGCGCGGCGGGCCGGGGTCAACGCCCTGGTCTTCTCCTCGACCTGCGCCACCTTCGGGGATCCCGTGAACCTGCCGATGAACGAGACCCATCCCCAGGCGCCGCTCAATCCCTATGGCCGCAGCAAGCTGATGGTCGAACAGGCCCTGGCGGACTACGACCGCTATCTGGGCTTCAGGAGCGCGGTGATGCGCTACTTCAACGCCGCCGGCGCCGATCCGGAGGGGCGGATCGGCGAGTGGCACGAGCCCGAGACCCACGCCATTCCGCTGGCGATCCAGGTGGCCCTCGGCCAGCGGTCGCATTTCACGATCTTCGGCGATGACTATGACACCCGCGACGGCACGGCGGTGCGCGACTATGTCCACGTGCTGGATCTGGCCGACGCCCACGTCTCGGCGCTCCGGCGGCTGCTGGCCGGAGGATCGTCGGAGTCGTTCAACCTGGGTACGGGCACAGGGACCACGGTGCGCGAGCTCGTCGACGGCGTTGGTCGAGCGGTCGGCAAACCGCTCGCGGTCCAGATGGCGGCGCGGCGCCTGGGCGACGCGCCGGTGCTGGTCGGCGACAACGCCAAGGCCCGCGCCGAGCTAGGTTGGAAGCCGTCGCGCGACCTCGACGCCATCCTGTCCAGCGCCTGGCGTTGGCATCAGGCCCAAGCCGCCGTCGGCCGCTGAACTTCAGGTGTAGCGGGGAAGAATATTCCCGCGATAACCCTCGCCTTGGGTGTGATGTCGCGATCCCCGTCGGCGAAACGGTTTATTTGCAACTCTCGCTGTAGCTCTAAGGGGATGTGACTCCTGGGGGACGTGCGTGTTCAAGTTTCTGACCTGCCTGACGACGCAGCATGACCTGCGGCTGGTGCTTGTCGCCGGCCTCGTCTGCCTTGCGGGTTGCTTCACCACGTTTCGTCTTTACTCGCGGATGCGCGGCGCTCGTGGCGTCGTCCGCGCCGCCTGGCTGCTGCTGACCGGCCTGGTCGCCGGGTCCAGCGTCTGGGCCACCCATTTCATCGC
Source organism: Caulobacter sp. Root343 (assembly GCF_001425745.1). Taxonomy (GTDB): domain Bacteria; phylum Pseudomonadota; class Alphaproteobacteria; order Caulobacterales; family Caulobacteraceae; genus Caulobacter. Next base: position 167,626 of record NZ_LMDF01000012.1, read on the forward strand.
CATGGTCGCCTACACGCCCGGTCTCAAGACCGGCTACAGCCCGACCGGCACCCTGCTGTCGCTGATGATCGCGGCCTTGTTCATGGCCAGCGGCTTCGCGGTCGCCTCGGCCCAGCGTTCGACCACCAACGACTTCGCTGGCGGCGTCCTGCTGGGGCTCGGCGTAGCGGCCATGCACTACACCGGCATGACGGCCTTCGTGACCCAGGGCCAGTTGATCTGGGAGCATGCGACCGTCGGCCTTTCCGCCATTCTCGGCGTCTCCGGCGCGACCGCCGCTCTGGTCGTGGCCGGCGCGGCCCGGACGATGAAGCGCCAAGTGATGGGTGGCGGCCTGCTGTGCTTGGGCATCGTGGCGCTGCATTTCACCGGCATGTCGGCGATCACCATCGTCCCCGACGCCTCGGTCGCGGTGCCTGACCAGCTGCTGTCAGGCGGCATGCTGACCCTGGCGGTGGTGTCGATCACCAGCATGATCATTCTCGGCGGCCTCGGCGCCGTCGCCATTGAATCCCAGACGTCGCGCTCGGCGCTCGAACGCATCCGCCGTCTGGCCAACGCCGCCTATGAAGGCCTGGTGGTGGTCCAGTCGGGCCGCATCAACGACGCCAACGCCGCCTTCTGCGAACTGGTCGGCGCGGACCTGCAGGAACTGGTCGGTCGCCCGCTGCTGGGCTCCATCCTGTCGCTCGACGACACGGCTCCCGATCGCGAAGGCGTTCGCCGCGAAGGCAAGATCCAGCCGCTGGCCGGTGGTCGCGAGATCCCCGTCGAAGTCTTCTCGCGCCTGATGGACGATGGCGCGCGCATGGAGACTTCGGGCCTCACGGTTCTGGCCGTCCGCGACTTGCGCGAACGTCGCGCGGCCGAGGAGAAGATCCGCTACCTCGCCGAGCATGACGGCCTGACCGGATTGCCTAACCGCAATTCGCTGCAGCATCGTCTAGCCGCCGCCCTCGACCGGGTCGAGGCTTCGGGCGAGAGCCTGTCGGTCATCTGCATCGACCTCGACCACTTCAAGGAAGCCAATGACCAGCACGGCCACTTGGCCGGCGACGCCATCCTGGTCGAGACCGCCCGTCGCCTGCAGTCGTCGGTTCAGGCCCCGTCCTTCGCCGCGCGCCTGGGTGGCGACGAGTTCATCGTGGTTCAGGTGGCTGGCGGAGACCAGCCGACGGCGGCGGCCGAGCTATCGGGCCGCTTGATCGAGATGCTCTCGACCCCCGTATCCCACGAGGAGCAGGAGCTGACCCTGGGCGCCAGCCTGGGTGTCAGTCTCTACCCCGATGACGGGCGTACGACCGAGGCCCTGATGGCCAACGCCGACATGGCCCTGTACCGCGCCAAGGAAAGCGGCCGCGGCGTCTATCGTTTCTTCAAGCGCGAGATGGACGACACCATCCGCGAGCGTCGCAGCCTGGCGCGCGACCTGCGCCAGGGCATCGCCGACGAGGAACTGGTCGTCCACTACCAGCCCCTGGCTCGCGCGACCGATGGCGAGGTCTGCGGCTTCGAGGCCCTGGTTCGCTGGCAACACCCCACGCGTGGCATGATTCCGCCGCTGGATTTCATTCCGGTCGCCGAGGAAAACGGTCTGATCGGGGCGCTCGGCGACTGGGTCCTGCGCCGCGCCTGCGCCGACGCCGCCTCATGGGAGAAGCCGCTGCGCATCGCGGTCAACCTCTCGCCGATCCAGCTGCACAACCCCGCCCTGCCCAGCCTGGTGCACGAGGTGCTGATCACGACCGGACTGTCGCCCTCGCGTTTGGAACTGGAGATCACCGAGAGCGCCCTGTTCAAGGACTATCAGCGCGCGCTGGATAACCTGCGCCGCCTGAAGGCCTTGGGCGTGCGGATCGCCATGGACGACTTCGGCACCGGCTTCTCGTCGCTGTCGACCCTGCAGTCGTTCCCGTTCGACAAGATCAAGATCGACAAGAGCTTCGTCGAGAACATCCACCGCCACGACCGCGCCACCGTCATCGTGCGCGCCGTGCTGGGCCTGGGCCGCAGCCTGGAGATCCCGGTCGTGGCCGAGGGCGTGGAGACCGAGGAACAGATCGCCTTCCTCCGCGGCGAGAACTGCACCGAGTTGCAAGGCTACGCCATCGGCCGGCCGGCGCCGGTCGACACTCTGGACGCGTGGACCACGACCGCCGGCGTCCCGGCCGAAACCGTTCCGGCCGAACCCGCGATCGAATCGCGTCGTGGGGCCAAACGCTCGGCCTGATCCTCTCGCCGAGATCGGACGTTGGCGACGCCGGGAAGTTGGTGTTCCATGACGCGTTCGGCGTAGGCCAAGCAGAGTCTTAAAGCTCCATGGCGTGTCATTGAGGATATCGCGCGTGCTGGGACGGACAGCTATCAGGTTCGTGACAGCAGCCGACCGGCGCGAGTTGCGCTACGGCTTCGCGGTGCTTGCCGTCCTCGTGGCCCTGGCGGCCCGGACCGCCGCCGTCCTCGTCACCGACGTCCCGTCCAACTTCCCCACCTTTTTCGTCGCCGTCCTGGTTGCGGCGATGGTTGGAGGTCTTGGCCCGGGATTCCTGGCCCTGGGGCTCAGCGCGACGATCGCGTGGCGCTTTTGGATGTCTGTCGATGGCGCATGGACGCTGCATACGCGCGAAGCCGTGCAGCTGGTCATGTTCCTGCTCTGCGGTGGTCTGATCGTCGTCCTGGTCGAGGCGCTGCGCATCGCCGTGCGCGCCGGTCTGGCCGCCGAGCAGCGCTTCCGCTCGGCCCAAGAGGCGTCGCTGGACGCCTTCGTCATTCTGGAGCCGGTGCGCGAGGGCGGCCGAGTCATCGACTTCCGCTGGACCTACGCCAATCCCAAGGCCGACTCGATGCGGCCCTCCGGGCCCTCGACCCTGTTGGGCCGTCGGATTCTGGACGTCTTCCCCGACGAGACCGGTCGCGAGATGGTCGAGCGCATGAACCGCCTGCTGGCGTCCGGCGGCCCCGACGACATCGACGTGCGACGCGTGATCGACGGCGAGGAGCGGTGGGTTCGGTCCAGCGGCGTCCGCCTGGGCCGCGATCTGGCGGTGACTTTCCGGGACGTCACCCAGGAACGTCGCGCGGCCGCGGCTCTGCGCAGCAGCGAGGAGCTGTTCCGGGGCATGGCCAATTCCGCTCCGGTGATGATCTGGGCGACGACCGCTCGGGGACGGGCCGACTGGTTCAACCAGGCCTGGCTGAACTTCCGGGGAAGGACTCTCGCGGAGGAGCTGGGGGATGGCTGGTTCAGCGGCGTGCATCCCGAGGATCGGCAGGCCAGCCTGGATGCGGCCGATGCGGCCGTCGAGAAGCGCGAGCCGTTCAATGTCGCCTTCCGCTTGCGTCGCGCCGACGGCGCCTGGCGGTGGATCAACAGCGTCGGCGCGCCGCGCTTCGACGAGGCGGGGGTCTATCGCGGCTATATCGGCAGCTGCTTCGACTTCACCGAGACGGTCGAGGCGCGCAAGGATCTCGAGGACCGTGTCGCCGAGCGCACCGCGGCCCTGAAGGCCAGCATGGCCGAAACCGCCCAAGCCCAGGCGGCCCTGGCTCAAGCGCAGCGTCTCGAGACGGTGGGGCGGCTGACCGGTGGCGTGGCCCATGACTTCAACAATCTGCTGACCGTCATCGTCGGCGGTTTGGACATGATCCTGCGGCGGCCGGACGACACGGCGCGGGTCACGCGGCTGGCCGAAGCCGCCCTGGCGGCCGGTCAGCGGGGCGAGCGGCTGACTCGGCAACTGCTGGCCTTCTCCCGCAACCAGGAGCTTAAGCTGGAGGTCGTCGACGTCGGCGCCCTTCTGGACCAGGCCGAACCGTTGCTGCGGCGGGCCGTGGGCGAGGCGATGGCCCTGACCATCCGGCGCGACGCCAGACCGGTCGGTTCGCGGGTCGACGCCGCGCAGCTGGAGGCGGCGCTGCTGAACCTGGTGGTCAACGCCGCCGACGCCACCTCGACCGGCGGAGCGATCACCATCGAGGTCGAACCGGCAACCCTGACCGACGGCCAGGTGGCCGACGCCGCGCCCGGGGACTACGTCAGGGTGGCGGTCAGTGACACCGGCACGGGCATGCCGCCCGAGGTCCTGGCCCGAGTGTTCGAGCCGTTCTTCACCACAAAGGAGGTCGGCAAGGGCACCGGTCTGGGCCTGGCTCAGGTCTATGGCTTCCTGCGCCAGTGCGGCGGCGGGGTCAGCATCGACAGTGTCGAGGGGCGCGGCACGACGGTCGGCCTCTATTTGCCCTCAACGGGTGAGTTGGCCGCGCCGGCGGTAAAAGCCAAGCCGCCCTCCGCCGATCGGCTGAAAGGTGTTCGGGTGCTGCTGGTCGAGGACGACGCGGCCGTGCGCGAGATCGCCGACGGTCTGCTGCGCGACCTCGGCTGCGACGTGACCACCGCCGAGAACGGGGCCTCGGCCCTGGAGGCGCTGGAGGAGGGCGTGGCCTTCGATCTGTTGATGTCGGACATCGTCATGCCCGGAGGAATCAGCGGCGTGGATCTGGCGCGCTCGGCGTCGGCCAACCGCCCGGACATGGCGGTGCTGCTGACCACTGGCTATGCCGGCGATCGGGTTGACGTCGCGCCCGCCGATCTGCCCTGGCCGGTGTTGCGCAAGCCGTTCCAGGTAGAACAGTTGGCCGAGATCGCCTGGACGCTGCTCGCGGATCGCCACCGCCCGGCGCCAAAGAAGAAACGCGTCCCTTCCCGCAAGCGCGGTGTCAGCGCCGCCGGCGCGTGAGGCCGCCGAGGAGCCCGCGCATCAGCTCGCGCCCGGCTTGCGACGCCACGGTGCGCACCAGGGTGACGGCGAAGGCTTCGGCCACCGATTGCCGATTCGAGGCGCGGGGGCGGCTGGCGCGGACCTCGCGGGCGTCCTCACGCTCGCGGATCTTGGCCTCGGCGGCTTCGCGCTTGTCCTCTTCGGCCTCCTCGCGGGCCGCGTCCGCCTGGTGCTGGGCCTGCTGGGCGCGCCCCTGCAAAATCTCATAAGCGGAATCGCGGTCCCGGGTCTGGTCGTAGACACCGGCGACCGGGCTCTTGGCCTGCAAGGCGGCGCGCTCCTCCGGCGTGATCGGCCCCAGCCGCGAGGCCGGCGGACGGATCAGTGTCTTCTGCACGACCTTGGGCGCACCGCGCTCGTCCAGGGTCGAGACCAAAGCCTCGCCGACGCCGAGGGCTTGGATGGTCTCCGCGGTGTCGAAGTTCGGATTGATCCGGAACGACTGGGCGGCGGCCTTCAGGCCCTTCTGGTCGGCGGGCGTGTAGGCGCGCAGGGCGTGCTGCACCCGAGCGCCGAGCTGGCCCAGCACCGCGTCGGGAATGTCGGCCGGGTTCTGGGTGACGAAATAGACCCCGACACCCTTGGAGCGGATCAGGCGCACGACCTGCTCGATCTTTTCGAGCAGGGGCTTGGGCGCGTCGTTGAACAGCAGGTGGGCTTCGTCAAAGAAGAACACCAGCTTGGGCTTCTCCGGATCGCCCACCTCGGGCAGCACTTCGAACAGTTCCGACAGCAGCCACAGCAGGAAGGTCGAATAGAGCTTGGGTGACTGGATCAGGCGGTCGGCGGCCAGCAGGTTGACGTAGCCGCGCCCCGCCGCGTCGGTGCGCATCAGGTCGGACAGGTTCAGGGCCGGCTCGCCGAAGAAGTGTTCGGCGCCCTGCGTCTGCAGAGTCAGCAGCTTGCGCTGAATCGCCCCCACTGTGGCGGCCGAGACGTTGCCGTACTGGGTGCCGATCTCGTCGGCGTGGTCGGCCACATACTTCAGGGCCGCCTGCAGGTCCTTGAGATCCAGCAACAACAGGCCGTCCTGATCCGCGACGTGGAAGACTATGTTCAGCACGCCTTCCTGCACGTCGTTCAGCTCCAGCAGGCGCGACAGCAGAAGCGGGCCCATCTCGGAGATGGTGGTGCGGATCGGATGGCCCTTCAGGCCGAACAGGTCCCAGAACATCACCGGCGGCGCGGCCGGCGACAGGGCCAGTTCCATGGCCTCGGCGCGAGCCATCATCTTCTCGTTCGGCGTCCCGGGCATGGCCACGCCCGAGAGGTCGCCCTTCACGTCGGCGGCGAACACCGGCACGCCGGCGTCGGAGAAGGCCTGGGCCATGACCTGCAGGGTGACGGTCTTGCCGGTGCCGGTCGCGCCGGCCACCACGCCGTGCCGGTTTGACCGGTCGAGCCGTTGGGTCACGGGCCCTTCGCCGAGTCCGACCAGGATCTCGTTCTCGCCAATCGACAGCGGCATGGGGCACAAACTCCTTGGATGGTCGTTCGACCCTAACCGGGGCCTTGCGCCGCGCCAATCGGGACGGGCAATGTCACTCGTGTTTCCGGAGATATTTTACAAATGCCCGCGCCCGCCCCGCCTTCCGTCACCACGCGCAACGCGGTGGTGTTCCTGGCCGTCATCGCCGGCGGGGTGACGCTGAAGTGGATGCAGGACATCCTCACGCCCTTGGCCTTGGCGCTGTTTCTGGCGGTGATGATCGACAGCTTCTCGCGCGTCCTGACGGCCCGCGCGCCGAAATTCCCCAAGGCGCTGGCCTTGCCCACCGCGGTGGTGCTGTCGCTGCTGCTATTTGGCGTTTCGATCTGGATCGTCGTCGACAACGGCAAGGAGTTCTTCGACCATTCCTCGGAATACGTGGCCAGCCTCAACGCCCTGATCGCCAAGTTCGCGCCGATCGTGGCCAGGCTGGCGCCGGGACTGGAGCTGACGGTCGCGCCGACCATCGGCGACCTGGTCAAGCAATGGAACCCGCAGCGCTACGTCGGGGATGTGGCGCAGTCCTTCAACAGCTTCGCCACCAGCGCCGTGCTGGTGCTGATCTATCTCGGCTTCATCCTGGCGTCGCGAAAGGGCTTCGCCCGCAAGATCGTCGCGCTGTTCCCGCATCATCCCGAGCGGGACCAGAACATGAAGCTGTTCCAGCGCATCCGTGACGGGGTGGAGCAATATCTTTGGATCCAGACCGTCACCGGCCTGATGATCGCTGTCGCCGCCTGGGTGGTGATGATGCTGGTGCGGTTGGACAACGCCTTCTTCTGGGCGTTCCTAATCTTCCTGGCCGCCTACATCCCGATCCTGGGCGGGGCCATCGGCTGCTTCCTGCCGCCGCTGTTCGCCTTGATCCAGTTCCCGGACAGCCTCTGGCCGGCCATCATCTTGTTCGCCGCCCTGCAGTCGATCTTCTTCGTGGTCGGCAACGTGATCTATCCACGCATGCAGGGCGATAGCCTGAACATGGACCCGACGGTGGTGCTGTTGTCCCTGGCCTTGTGGGGCGCGCTTTGGGGGGTGCCCGGCATGTTCCTGTCCACGCCCCTGACCGTGGCCACGATGCTGGTCTTGGCCCAGTTCGAGGGCTCGCGCTGGATCGCCATCCTGCTGTCCGAGGATGGCGACCCGCAGGGTGAGCGGATCTTGTCGGGCAAGGGCCATGGGCCGGCTCCAGACGACTCTCCGGCGCGAAAAGCGGAGGGCGCGCGAAAGAAATGAGCGCGCCTCTTAAACTCCAGGCGGTGGTCCCTATCTATGCTCTGTCCGGCTCCCCCCACCCGGACACCCCGCCGATCGCGGCCGGCAAGGCCGCCGCCATCGAAGCGGAAAACGCCCGCTCACCCCCAGCGGGCCTGCGCCGTCGGCTTCCCCCCAGCCGGCGGCGCTTCCGTTTCTGGCGGACGGAACGAGACCAGCACGAATTCTTTCCGATTTCCGACGTAGCGGTTGAAGTGACGCCCAAAAGGGCTAGGTTGCGGCCAAAAATTCACGAGGAAATCCCATGATCGGTGAAAAAAATGACCTCAAGTCCGCTGAGGCTCCGATCGGCCCGCTGGTAAGCGCTTTCGCCCAGGCCCTGGGCTCCTCCGTCGAGGCGCTTTCGCCCGCGGCGCGCGGCTTCGCCGCCCAGGCCCAGGACGACTGGTCGGCCGAGGAGCTGCCTGGCCTGGACATCGCCGACGTGGCCCGGGCCCTGGCCGACTTCTGGCGGTTCGGCGAGAGCGCCAAGGACCTGTCCGAACCGGCCATCCGCATCCGCCGCGCCGAGGGCGGCGAGACCCCTTCCGACCTGCTTGAGATCGTTCAGCCCGACCGTCCCTTCCTCGTCGACAGCATCATGGGCGAGGTGACCGAGGCCGGCTTCTCGGTCCGCGCCATGTTCCACCCCGTCGCCGATTGCGGCGGCGTCCGCCGGTCCATGATCCAGGTCTGGCTGGCCCCCGTCGGTGAGGACCGCGAGGCGGCCTTGGTCCAGGGCGTCCGCGAGGCGCTCTCCGACGTCGGCCTGGCGGTCCAGGACTTCGACGCCATGCGCGCCCTGATGCGCCGCACGATCGACGAGCTGAAAGGCGCGCAGACACCTGTGTCGGCCGAGGAAAAGGCCGAGGACCTGGCCTTCCTCGATTGGCTGGAAGGCGACCATTTCGTGTTCCTGGGCGCTCGCGTTTATGAGTATCCGCGCACCGCCGACGGCGGCTACGCGGCCGAGGAGCCGCTGTATCAGCCCGAAGGCAGCCTCGGCGTGCTGCGCGACCAGGCCCGCACCGTGCTGCGTCGGGGCAGTGAGCCGGCCATCCTGTCGGCGCAGGTCCGCACCCATATCGACATCGGCGATCCGATCGTGGTGGCCAAGTCGAACCTGCGCTCGCGCGTCCATCGCCGCGGCTACATGGATTATGTCGGCGTCCGCCGCTACGGCGCCGACGGCAAGGCCGCCGGTGAAGTCCGCTTCGTGGGTCTGTTCACCGCCGAGGCCTATGAGACGCCCGCCCACACGGTCCCGTTGGTCCGCCGCAAGGTGGCCCACGTCCTGGATCGCGCTGGCAAGGATCCCGAGAGCCACAACGGCAAGCGCCTGCGCAACATTCTCGAGACCTGGCCGCGTGACGAGCTGTTCCAGACCGACGAGGCGCAACTGCTGTCGACGGCCATGGGCGTGCTGCACCTCTATGACCGGCCGCGGGTGAAGCTGTTCGCCCGCCGCGACCCGTTCGACCGCTTCATCTCGGTGCTGCTGTTCGTGCCGCGCGACCGCTACGACTCCGGCGTCCGCGCCCGGGCCGGCGCGATTCTGGCCGAGGCGTTCCGGGGCCGGGTGTCGGCCTATTATCCCAGCTTCTCCGACGCGCCGCTGGCGCGGGTGCACTACATCCTGGGCGTGACGCCCGGCGACCACGCCGATCCGGACCTGGCCGCCGTCGAGGCCGCCATCGCCGAGACCGCCCGCACCTGGGACGACCGCTTCGAGGCCGCGATCCGCGAGAGCTCGACCGGCCGCGTCGCCCACCTGCTGGCCCGCTACGCCGGCGCCTTCCCGCCCGGCTATCGCGACCAGTACGACGCTGTTGAGGCTTTGGCCGATATCCAAGTCATCGACGACCTGGCGGAAGGCGAGGCCGTTCGCGTCCGCGCCTTCCGCCGTCCGGACGACAGCGCGGTGACCTTCCGGTTCAAGCTGTATCGCCCCGGCGCGGCGGCGCCGTTGGCCGACGTGTTGCCGATCCTGGAGCACATGGGCCTGAAGGCCCTGATCGAGGACGGCTTCAAGGTTTCCCCCGACGGCCAGCCGGTCTGGATCCACGAATTCGTCCTGCGCGACGAGGCCGGCGAGCACCTGGTGTTCGGCGACGTGAAGCAGGCCTTCGAGGCCGCCTTCGTCGCCATCTGGACGGGTCGCGCCGAGAGCGACGGCTTCAACCGCCTGGTGCTGGAGCTGGGCATCGGCTGGCGCGAGGCGGCCCTGATCCGCGCTCTGGCCCGCTACCGCCAGCAGTCGGGCCTGGATCCGAGCCAAGGCGTGCAGGAGCAGGCGCTGTCGGATCACCCCGGCGTCGCGCGGCTGATCCTGGATCTGTTCCAGACCAAGTTCGACCCGGCGGTGAAGGCTGACCTCAGGGCCCGCGAGGACCAGGCCAAGGCCGTCGAAGCCAAGATCGTCGAGGCCTTGCAGGCCGTCGAAAGCCTGGACGCCGACCGTGTCCTTCGCCGCCTGGCCGCCCTGGTCGGCGCGATCCAGCGCACCAATTTCTATCAGCCGGCCGCCGACGGCGGTCCCAAGCCGTACATCAGCTTCAAGATCGCCTCGCGTGAGCTCGAAGACCTTCCGGCCCCCAAGCCGTACCGCGAGATCTATGTCTCGGCCCCGCATGTCGAAGGCGTGCATCTGCGCTTCGGCCCGGTCGCCCGGGGCGGCCTGCGCTGGTCGGACCGCCGCGACGACTTCCGCACCGAGGTGCTGGGCTTGGTGAAGGCCCAGCAGGTCAAGAACGCGGTGATCGTGCCGGTCGGTTCAAAAGGCGGCTTCTATCCGAAGCAACTGCCGCGTGGCGGCGACCGCGACGCGATCCAAACCGAGGCGATCCGCGCCTACAAGACCTTCCTGTCGGGCCTGCTGGACCTGACCGACAACATCGATCCCGACAACAACGTCGTGCCGCCGACCTCGGTCGTCGTCCATGACGGCGAGGATCCGTATCTGGTCGTCGCCGCCGACAAGGGCACGGCGACCTTCTCCGACATCGCCAATGGCGTGGCCGAGGACTACGGCTTCTGGCTGGGTGACGCTTTCGCCTCCGGCGGTTCGGTCGGCTATGATCACAAGGTGATGGGCATCACCGCCCGCGGCGCCTGGGAGGCGGTCAAGCGTCACTTTCGTGAGCTGGGCAAGGACATCCAGAGCGAGCCGTTCACCGTCGTCGGGGTCGGCGACATGTCGGGCGACGTGTTCGGCAACGGCATGCTGCTGTCCAAGCAGACCAAGCTGCTGGCCGCCTTCGACCACCGTCACATCTTCCTCGACCCGAACCCGGACGTGGCGGCGTCGTGGGAAGAACGTGACCGGATGTTCAAGCTGCCGCGCTCGTCGTGGGACGATTACGACAAGGCGAAGATCTCGTCGGGCGGCGGCGTCTTCGCCCGCAGCCTGAAGAGCATCCCGCTCTCGAAGGAGGTGCGCGACCTGTTCGAGATCAAGGCCGAGGCCGTCTCCCCGGCCGAGCTGATGACCGCGATCCTGAAGTCCAAGGCCGAGCTGCTCTATCTCGGCGGCATCGGCACCTATGTGAAGGCCAGGGGCGAGACCAACGCCGACGCCGGCGACAAGGCCAATGACGCCATTCGCATCAACGGCTCGGACCTGCGGGTCAAGGTGGTGGGCGAGGGCGCCAATCTGGGCCTGACCCAGGCGGGCCGCATCGAATTCGCTCAAGCGGGCGGCCACATCAATACGGACGCCATCGACAATTCGGCCGGCGTCGACAGCTCCGACCACGAGGTCAACATCAAGATCCTGACGGGGATCCTGGAGCGGTCGGGCGAACTCACCCGTCCTGACCGCAACACGCTGCTGGCCTCGATGACCAATGACGTCGGTCATCACGTGCTGGAGCACAACTACGATCAGACCCTGGCCCTGACCTTGCTGGAGAGCGACGCCGCCTCCGAGGTCGACGCCCAGATCCGCTACATGGTCGATCTCGAACAGCGTGGCCGTTTGGACCGTCGCGTCGAGGGCTTGCCGACCAACACGACGCTGCTGGAGCGCAAGGCGTCGAACAAGGGCCTCACCCGGCCCGAACTCGCCGTGCTGCTGGCCTATGGCAAGCTCGACCTGTTCGACGAGATCGTCGCCAGCCAGGCGCCGGACGATCCGTGGTTCGAGGCCACTCTGCGCGGGTACTTCCCGAAAGCGCTCGATCGCTATGCCGACGCCATGCAGAAGCACCGGCTGAAGCGCGAGATCATCGCCACCGTGGTCGGCAACCAGATGGTCAACATGTGCGGCCCGACCTTCGTCAGCCGCCTGAAGGCCGCCGCCGGCGCCGACGTCGGCGCTGTGGTGGTCGGTTTCACGGCCGCTCGCGAGATCCTCGGCGTCGATGGATTGTGGGACCAGGTCGGCGCCCTGGACAACAAGGCCTCGGCCAACGGCCAGACCGCGCTCTACAAGGCGCTGGCCTACGCCCTGCGCAGCCTCAGCTTCTGGCTGGCCCGCCGCGCCGTGCGCGACAAGGCCACGGTCAAGGCGTTGGTCGAGGCCTATGGCCCGGCGGTGGCGGCGCTACGGGCCTTGGCCCCGGCCATCCTGTCGCCGTTCGAGCAGAAGACCGTCGCCAAGCGCGTGAAGGCCTATGTCGCCGATGGCGCGCCGGAGACCCTGGCCCAGGCGGTGGCGGCTCTGCAGCCCCTGACCACGGCCGCCGACCTCGTCGATCTGGCCAATGCTTCCAGCTGGAGCGTCGAGAACGTCGCCCGCCTGTATCACCAGGTCGGCGCGGCCTTCGGCTTCGACCGCCTGCGCGGCGCGGCCGGTTCGTTCGTGGGCGGCGACAGCTTCGAACGGTTGGCGGTGCGTCGCCTGATCGAGGACATGCTGACCGAGCAGACCACGATCACCCAGGCGGTCCTTAAGTTCGCCGCCAACGCCCAGGCGGGCGAGGACGAGGGCGCGGCCAAGTCCGCCATCTCGTCCTGGGCCGCCCTTCGTGGTGATCGTCCCCGGGCGGTCAAGCGCACGATCGAGGACATCGAACAGGCCGGCGGCGGCTGGACCTTCGCCAAGCTGACGATCGCCAACGCGGCGCTGCGCGAGCTGTCCACGGCCGCTTAAGCGCTGGCCCCTTCGCCGCCTCTCCCTTACGAGGGGGAGGCGGTAGGGAGCGTGGAAATGGACCAGGGCGATCGTCGACGCGTGGCTTGGGCCGCCTATGAGTGGGCGCAGCAGCCCTATTGGGCGTTGATCGCGACCTTCATCTTCACGCCCTATTTCGCAGCGGGCTTCGTCGGTGATGCGGCCCGAGGGCAGAGCCTGCTCGGCTACGCCGGCGCGATCTCGGGTCTGGCCATCGCCATTCTCAGTCCGATGGTGGGGGCCAGTGTCGATGCTCGGCGCAAGCCGCGCGCCTGGCTGATCGGCCTGGGCTTTCCGTTCGTGATCGCCAGCGCCGCCCTCTGGTGGGCCGCGCCGGGCGAGGTCTCGCGCATCCCGCTGATCCTGGCCTGCCTGGTCGTCGCCGGCGTCGCGGCCGAGTTGAGCGTGACCGTGATGAACGCCCTGCTGCCGGTGGTCGCCAAGCCGGGGCAGGTGGGGCGCCTGTCCGGCACAGCCTGGGCCCTGGCCTATGTCGGGGCGCTGATTTCGCTGTTCATCGTCCTCTTCTGCTTTTCGCTGCCCAAGGTCCCGATGCTGGGCCTGTCGAAGGCGCTGCACGAGCCCGACCGGATCGTCGGGCCGATGGTGGCGGTCTGGTTCATGCTGTTCGCCTGGCCGCTGATGCTGCTGGCGCCGCAGCCTCCGGCGGCAGGTGGAGCCAAGCCGCTGGCCGAGCTGTGGGAGACGATCCGCAGCCTGCCCAGTCGTCCGCACATGCTGAAGTTCCTGATCGGCCGCATGCTGCTGGGCGACGGTATTTCCAGCTTCATTGCATTCGGCGGCGTGCTGGCCGCTGGTCTGTTCGGCTGGACGACGACGCAGCTTGGCCTGTACGCCATCCTCCTGTCCGTGGCGGCGGGGATTGGGACGTTCATCGGCGGTCGGATCGACCAGAAACTTGGTTCGAAGCTGACCGTCTTGATCGCCACCGGCGTTGTCCTGTTCGGCGCGGCGGGCGTAGGTATGGTCGGCAAGGACACGATCTTCTTCCTGATCCCGGTCGTCCCAGCCCAGCCCGGCGGGGCGCTGTTTTCGAGCACGCCCGAGCGGATGTTCCTGTTCTTCAGCCTGTTCGTCGGCCTGACCTTCGGGCCCGCCCAGTCCAGCTTGCGCGCCTGGATGGCCGAGCTGGCCCCGGCGGGCGAGACCGGGCGGTGGTTCGGGCTCTACGCCCTGTCGGGCAAGGCCACGGCCTTCATGGCCCCGCTGGTGATCGCGATCGGCACCCGCCTGGCCGGCGACCAGCGCATCGCTGTCGTCGTCTCGGCGGCGTTCATGGCGCTGGGGGCGTTGGTCTTGGCGACAGCCCCGCGTCGCGCCCCGGTTGTCGGCTGAGGCGGAACAGGGCAGGCTCCTCCTTCGAGGGGAAGCTCCATGACCAAGGATCGGATCGTTCTGCTGGACTCGCTGCGGGGGCTCGGCGTGCTGGGCATCCTGCTGTGCAACGCGCCGGACTTCGCCGTGCCGCCGCCGCTCTCGGAGTCGGCGGCGAACTGGCCGCACGGGACCGGTCCGGCGACCCTGGGCGTCTGGGTCGTCACCCAGTGGCTGTTCCAGCGCAAGTTCGTGACCCTGTTCGCCATGCTGTTCGGCGTCTCGATCTTCCTGGTCGGGGGCGAGCGGTCGGACCTGGAGCGCGGTGCGATCCTGCGCAAGCGCCTGTCCTGGATGGTGGTCTTCGGCCTGCTGCACGGCTTCGCGGTCTGGTTCGGCGACGTGCTGTTGAGCTACGCCCTGGCTGGCTTCGCGGTGCTGCTGGCCCGCTCCTGGGCGCCGCGAAGGCTGATCCGGACCGGGGTGACGATCTGGGCGGCCTTCACCGGGCTGATGCTGGTCGGCATGAGCATCGCCGCCTTCATGCCGCACGAGCCCGCCCAGGCCGTGCTGGAAGCGGCCAAGGAGGTCGCCAAGGGCAAGGCCGCCGAGGCCCAGTATGGCGGGACCTTTGTTCAGTCGCTGGTCCAGAACGCCAAGGATCGCCTGGGCTTCCTGACCGCCGAGCCGATCATCTTCGTGATGACCTCCAGCCTGATGCTGATCGGCCTGGGCTGCTTCAAGGCCGGGGTGCTGACGGGCGAGGCCTCGGATCGCCTGTATCGCCGCCTGCTCGTCCTGGGCCTTTCCGCCTCGGTCCTGATCGGCGGGCTGTTCGTCGCCCAGGTCGCCCTCGGCCTGCCTCGCGCGCTGGGCCTGGTCAGCCTGGGCCTGCAGTGGATGCTGGCCCCGCTGACGACGCTGGCCTACGTCGCCCTGATGGTCTTCGCCGCCCGGTCCAAGGCCTGGAGCGCGATCCCGAAGGCCTTGGCGCCGGTCGGCCAGATGGCGTTCACCAACTATCTGAGCCAGTCGCTGATCATGACCGTGATCTTCTACGGCGGTCGGGGTCTGTCGCTGCATGGCCAGGTCGACCGGCCGGGTCTGGCGGCGATCGTCGTGACCATCTGGGTCGCGCAGATCCTGTGGTCGCGCTGGTGGATGGACCGGTTCGAGATGGGGCCGCTGGAGTGGGTCTGGCGCCGGCTCTATCGCGGTCCGACGCCGATCCGCCGGCCCAAGCTCGAGCCCGTCATCGCCTAGAGGCCCGCCTAGAAACAGGCCTCAAGCGCGCCGGTGAAATAGGTTCGCACCTCCTGGAACAGGTCGGGCCGGTAACGGGCCCGGGGGTCGTTGGCCTTGTCGTCGTCGAAGGCGTGGGTGGCGTCGGCGTAGAACACCCTGTCGACCGGCAGGCCGTCGCGGGCCAGCCGGTCCAGCGCCTTGGCCGGCGCCTTCCAGCCGACCACCTGGTCCTTGCCGCCCAGCACCGACCAGACGCGCGGCCCCCACTCTCCCCAGCCCCGGGCCGAGGTCAGGGAGGGATAGCCGGCATAGGGGTAGACCAGCAGCGCGCCCTTGACCCGCTCGCGCAGCTTGACCGGATCGGCGTCGACCAGGCCGGTGGCCCGGGCGGCGTTCACCCCCACTGCGTAGCCGTCCATGATCGTCCAGCCGCCATGGCTCCAGCCGGCCAGGAAGATCCGCTTGGGATCCGCCCAGGCCTGGCCCTCCAGCCAATGGGTCATGGCAAAGACGTCGGCCGAGCGCTTCAGGCCGCCCAAGGTCAGGCCCGTGCAGACCAAGAGCTTGCCGTCCAGGGTCGACAGGCCGCGCGGCTTCAGCGAATCGACGACCACCGCCGCCCAGCCGGCCTGGACGGCGGCGCGGGCATAGTCCTCGAGGAACGGCGTCTTGCCGCCGCAGCCGTGCAGGATCAGCGCCACCGGGAAGGGCCCCAGGCCCGCCGGCTTGAAGACCCGAGAGTGCCGGGCGACCTGTTCGCCCCAGGCGGCGCTGTCCATCATGCCCTCATTGGATGACTAGTGCCGGAACACTCTCACCCCGGTGAAGGCCATTGTGAGGCCAAGCTTGTCGGCCGCCTCGATCACTTCGGGGTCGCGCATCGAGCCGCCCGGCTGGATGATCGCCGTGGCGCCCGCTTCCGCCGCCTGGATCAGGCCGTCGGCGAACGGGAAGAAGGCTTCCGAGGCGCAGGCGCAGCCCGTGAGGTCCAAGCCGAAATCAGCGGCGCGAAGAGCTGCGATCCGGGCCGAGTCCTTGCGGTTCATCTGGCCGGCCCCGACACCAAGGGTCTGGCCGGCGCGGGCGTAGACGATGGCGTTGGACTTGACGTGCTTGCCGACCGTGAAGGCGAACAGCATGTCGCGGATCTCGTCTTCCGTCGGCTGACGCTGGGTGACGATCTTCAGGTCGGAGGCCTTGATCCGGGCGTCGTCGCGGGACTGGACCAGGAAGCCGCCGGCCACGCTCTTGAAGGTGTCGCCGGTCGACAGCGGATCGGGCAGGCCGCCGGTCACCAGCAGGCGCAGGTTCTTCTTGGCCGCGAACACGGCGACGGCGTCGTCGTCGGCCTCGGGGGCGATGACCACCTCGGTGAAGATCTCGACCATCTGCAACGCGGCGTCCTTGGTCAGGCGCGAATTCACCGCCACGATGCCGCCGAAGGCCGAGGTCGGGTCGCAGGCCAGGGCCCGCTCATAGGCCTCGCGCTGGCTGCCGCCGACCGCCACGCCGCACGGGTTGGCGTGCTTGATGATCGCCACCGCCGGGCCGGCCGCCGGGTCGAACTCGGCGATCAGCTCGAAGGCCGCGTCGGTGTCGTTGATGTTGTTGTAGCTGAGTTCCTTGCCCTGCAGCTGGGTCGCCGTGGCCACGCCGACCCGCGGGTTCTGGAAGGCGTAGAAGGCCGCCTTCTGGTGCGGGTTCTCGCCATAGCGCATGGTCTGGCGCAGCTCGCCGGCGATCGCCTTGCGGGCCGGGAAGTCCTGGCCGAGCGCCTGGGCGAACCAGGCCGAGATCGCCGCGTCATAGGCCGCCGTGCGGGCATAGGCGCGGGCCGCCAGGGTCTGGCGCAGTTCGAGCGTCGTCCCGCCGGCCTTCAGGGCCTCCAGCACTTCGGAAAGGTCGGCGGGGTCGGTGCAGACGGCGACATAGCCGTGGTTCTTGGCCGCCGAGCGGATCATGGCCGGGCCGCCGATGTCGATGTTCTCGACGCACTCGGCGTAGCTGCCGCCCTTCGCGACGGTCGCCTCGAACGGATAGAGGTTCACGTACAGGATATCGATGCCGCCGATGCCGTGGTCGGCCATGGCTTGGGCATGGTCCGGCGCGTCGCGGACGCCCAGCAGGCCGCCGTGCACCACCGGGTGCAGGGTCTTGACCCGGCCGTCCATCATCTCGGGGAAGCCCGTCAGGTCCGAGACGTCCTTGACGGGGATGCCGGCCGCGGCGATCGCCGCCTTGGTGCCGCCGGTCGAGACCAGCTCGACGCCGGCGGCGTGCAGCACCTGGGCGGCCTCGACGAGACCGGTCTTGTCGGAGACTGACAGCAGGGCCCGCTTGGGGGCGACGAGATCGGGGGCGGACGGATAGTCGGGGGCGGCGGGCACGGCGGACTCCTGTGGTTTCGTGATCGGAAAACGGAGCCCAGGCGCGCGGCTTATGAGGTTCGCGCTCCCCGGTGGTTTCCCACCTTCAACGCCAGTCACGCGAACGCGCGGAAAATACGGGGGCGGGCGGGGGAGTCAATGCGCGCGGGTCGGCCTGGGAGAATCTCCTCCCCCTCTGGGGGAGGAGAGATGGAATAGTCGCACGGCTTCGCCGCTTCACGCGGCTCGCCGCTGAAGTTGGTGGGGAGGCGACGGAGCGGCCGGGCGAACCCGGATGACCGTGGGTGTTTGTGTGCGTTTCGGTTCGTCGTCCGCTCCGCCAGGCTGTTCT